>NZ_AP029250.1:0-5422500 GCF_055386385.1 Afipia dichlorophenoxyacetatis
GTTCTGCCGAACGATGTGCTGTCTGCGAACGACGGAACCGCCGTCGGGAAAAAAACACCGGCAATGAAAAACCAATTCAACTAGAAAAGTCAGAGCTCAAATGACAGACGTCGCAAACAACGAACAAAATCACTGGAACCGAGTAAAGGGACGCCTGCGGACCAACGTCGGTGAAGATGTCTACACCAGCTGGTTTGCACGAATGGATCTCGAGCGCATTCAGGACGACAGTGTGCATCTGTCGGTTCCCACCAAGTTTCTGAAGAGCTGGATTCAAGCTCATTATGCAGAGCGCGTGCTCAGCTGCTGGCAGGCCGAACTGCCCGAAGTCAGCCGTGTAGACGTCACCGTGCGCAGCGCGGTACGTGCACCGGCCCCGGCGAAGGACATCAAACCGACAGTGGTCGAGGAGCGCCGTTTTGAGCGCACTGACAATCGACCCGCACCCGAACTGCGCGCCAACGCGACCGTTCCGGTGTCCGCAAGTCACGATGCGCTCGGCGGCTCGCCGCTCGATCCGCGCCTGACATTCTCGACGTTCGTGATGGGCCGTTCCAACACGCTGGCGCTGGCAGCTGCACGTCAAGTTGCGGAAGGCCGTCACGGCGATCCCGTGATGTTCAATCCCCTCTATATCCACGCAGGCGTTGGTCTGGGTAAGACCCACTTGCTGCAGGCAGTCGCGTGGGCGGGCAATTCGAGCTCCGATCGCAAGGTGCTGTATCTGACCGCCGAAAAATTCATGTACGGCTTTGTCGCCGCGCTGAAATCGCAAACGGCGCTGGCATTCAAGGAAGCATTGCGTGGCATCGACGTGCTGGTGATCGACGACCTGCAATTCCTCCAGGGCAAATCGACCCAGTCGGAGTTCTGCCACACGCTCAACGCCCTGATCGACGCCGGACGTCAGGTCGTGATCGCGGCCGACCGTCCGCCGTCAGATCTGGAAAGCCTGGATGACCGGGTGCGCTCGCGCCTGGCCGGCGGACTCGTGGTCGAGATGGGCTCGCTCGGCGAGGAGCTTCGGCTCGAGATTCTGAAATCGCGCGTCACGGCCGCGAGGGTGCATCATGCGACCTTCGATGTTCCGGCTCCCGTGCTGGAGTATCTAGCGAAGACCATTACGCATAACGGCCGTGACCTCGAAGGCGCGATCAACCGCCTGCTTGCCCATAGCAAGCTCAACGCCACTCCGGTGACGCTGGAAATGGCGGAGCGCGAAGTTCGTGATCTGGTCCGTCCGCAGGAGCCGAAGCGGGTCAAGATCGAGGACATTCAAAGGGTCGTCGCCCGTCAATACAATGTCAGCCGGTCGGACCTGCTGTCGTCGCGGCGCACTGCCAATGTGGTTCGTCCACGTCAGGTCGCGATGTATCTGGCCAAGACCCTGACACTGCGGTCGCTGCCGGAAATCGGCCGCCGGTTTGGCGGGCGGGACCACACCACCGTGCTCCATGCGGTGCGCAAGATCGAATCCCTGGTCTCGAAGGACCTGACACTGTCCGATGAAGTCGAGCTCCTGAAGCGCCAGCTTCAGGAATAACAAAGGGGAAACGCGCAGTTAGGGCCTCCTCGCCCTTGCGCTTCGCCCTTATCCACGTCACCTTGCGGTCCCCCATGGACCCGGCCAAAATAACTTTTGGCTGGGCCATGGGCGTCAGTCGCCGTGGCGGGTCCTCCGTCCGGCATCTCCATCGCGCGTCTTCCGCAAAGGGGACACGGTTTTGCGGCCAGACGCGCAGACACTTGCTTGGGATCGGGCGGATTTGTCATGAAAGTTACCGTCGAGCGTGCACAACTCCTGAAATCGCTAGGTCACGTCCATCGCGTCGTGGAGCGGCGCAACACGATTCCGATCCTGGGCAATGTGCTGATCCGCGCCGAAAAATCGCGCCTCAGTCTGAAGGCCACTGACCTCGATCTCGAAGTGACCGAAACGCTGGCCGCGGAGACCGGCACTGCCGGGTCGACCACGGTGCCAGCCCACATGTTCTACGACATCGTGCGCAAGCTGCCCGACGGATCGCAAATCATGCTGGAAGCCGATGGCGATAGATCGGTTCTCGCGATCCGCGCCGGCCGTTCGCGCTTCACACTGCAAACCTTGCCGGAGAGCGACTTCCCGGATCTCGCGGCCGGCGACATGACGCACGCCTTCTCGCTCGCCGCGTCGGATATGAAGCGCCTGATCGACCGTACGCAGTTCGCGATTTCGACGGAAGAAACCCGCTACTACCTCAACGGCATTTATCTGCACGCCGCAGGCACAGCGAAGGACGCAACGCTCCGCGCTGTCGCGACTGATGGCCACCGTCTCGCGCAGGTCGATCTGCCGTTGCCCCAGAGTGCTGACGGCATGCCCGGCGTTATCGTGCCTCGGAAGACAGTGGGTGAAGTTCAGCGTCTGATTGAAAATAACGATGAGGAGCTCAAGATAGAGCTCTCGCAGGGCAAGATCCGTTTCACCATCGCTGACGTGGTGCTGACCTCGAAGCTGATCGACGGCACCTTCCCGGACTACGGCCGCGTCATTCCGCAGAACAACGACAAGCAGCTCCTGGTCGACAAGAAGGACTTCGAGGCTGCGGTGGACCGCGTTTCGACCATTTCGAGCGAGCGCGGCCGCGCGGTGAAACTGTCACTCGCTCCAGGCAAGCTGGTGCTGTCCGTCACCAATCCAGACTCGGGCAGCGCAACCGAAGAGCTCGAGGTGGAATACGCCTCCGACGCGCTCGATATCGGCTTCAACTCGCGCTATCTGCTCGACATTGCCGCCCAGATCGAAGGCGAGGTGGCCGTGCTCCGCCTTGCCGATCCTGGCTCACCGACGCTGGTGCAGGACAAGGACACCAAAGGCGCGCTCTACGTGCTGATGCCGATGCGGGTGTGAGGGCTTTCTGTTCCCATCCCCGCTGATTAGATTGCGTTGTGGCCGGGCCTGTCCCGGCCATCCACGTCTTTGGGAGCATCTCAGGACGTAGCTGCCGGCTTTACGGCCACAGAGTTCTTGATCGATGACAATCTCCCGCATCCTGCGCCTCAGCCTCACACATTTCCGCAACTATCGTGCGGCCAGCCTGGAGACGGACAGCAACGTTGTGGTGCTGGTGGGCGCCAACGGCGCGGGTAAAACCAATTGCCTGGAAGCGATTTCATTCCTCTCCCCGGGCCGCGGCCTGCGCCGCGCCACGCTGGACGACGTCGCCGATATCCAGGGCGACGGCTCATGGGCGGTATCAGCAATGGTCGAGGGCGAACTCGGCCTCTCGACGCTCGGCACCGGGATTGACGCGCCATCCTCCGAAGGCGCGTCATCAACCCGCCGCTGCCGCATCGATCGTGAGCCCGTACCCTCGGCCACGGCCTTTGGCGAATATCTGCGCATGGTGTGGCTGACGCCCGCCATGGACGGACTGTTCATGGGCGCAGCATCGGAGCGGCGCCGGTTCTTCGACCGCCTCGTGCTCGCCCTCGACAGCGAACATTCAAGCCGCGTGTCGGCGCTGGATCGCTCGCTGCGCTCGCGTAACCGGCTGCTGGAAGATCGCAACTTCGATCCCCACTGGTGTGAGGCGATTGAGCGAGAGACCGCGGAACTCGCCGTCGCCGTTGCCGCACAACGCGGCCAGACCCTGCAACGGCTCGCAGCAATGCTGGCCGTGCGTGGCAGTCAGTCGGCTTTTCCATCCGCACTGATCGCCCTCGATGGCTGGATGGAAAACGCACTTCTGACCGAAACGGCCACCGCAGTAGAAGATCGCTACCGTGAGATCCTGCGTGAAAGCCGCCTGAAGGACGCTGCCGCCGGCCGGACGCTCAACGGACCTCATTTGACGGATCTGCAGGTGATCTATGCGCCGAAAAACATGCCGGCCCGCGACGCCTCTACCGGCGAACAAAAAGCGCTGCTGATCGGCCTTGTCCTCGCCCACGCCAATCTTGTGGCCGAGATGACCGGCATCACTCCACTGTTGCTGCTCGACGAAGTCGTCGCCCATCTCGACCCGAACCGGCGGTCAGCGCTCTTCACCGAACTGGCGAAGCTCGGCGCACAGGTCTGGCTGACAGGTGCTGATCCGGTGGCTTTCGCGAACGTGGGCATCGATGCCGATATTTTCGATGTCGATGGTGGACGCGTAACGCGCCGCGCATAGCCGACCATCTGGCTGTGCCACGCACGATCGACGAATGACAGGCGTCCGCGAGGGCTAATACGAAGCCAAATCGCGCCTGCAAAACGCCCAAAACTCAGCCCTCGAATCATGCTTTCGCAGCCGCCCGCAAAAGGCCGTTTCCGGGCTTGAAAATCGATTAAAAAATCCCATTTATTCAAAGACTTGGCTGGCGCTAGTTTGCCCTATGCGGCCACCTGATTTCATGGCACAAATCGACGTTCTTGGACGCGTTTGCGCGACCTGATTCGACCTACCTTCAAAGGCCCCAATATGAGTGAACCAGCCCGGCAAGCCAGCGCCGAACCAGCGCCATCCTCAGGCGCGGAATACGGTGCGGAATCGATCAGGGTATTGAAGGGCCTCGATGCGGTGCGCAAGCGCCCCGGCATGTATATCGGTGATACCGATGACGGCTCCGGCTTGCACCACATGGTCTATGAAGTCGTCGACAACGCGATCGACGAAGCACTTGCTGGACACGCGACGCGCGTTGACGTGATTCTCAATCCCGACAACTCGGTGACTGTGCGCGATGACGGCCGCGGCATTCCGACCGACATCCACAAGGGTGAAGGCATCTCGGCAGCCGAAGTCATCATGACCCAGCTTCACGCCGGCGGTAAGTTCGACCAGAATTCCTACAAGGTTTCCGGCGGTCTGCACGGCGTCGGCGTCTCTGTTGTCAACGCACTGTCGAGCAAGCTGGAGCTGCGCATCTGGCGCGACAATAAGGAGCATTACGTCGAATTCGCGCACGGCGATGTCGTCGCGCCGCTCAAGGTCGTCGGCGATGCGAATGGCAAGCGCGGCACCGAGGTCACCTTCCTGGCTTCGACTGAAACCTTCAAGATTGTCGAGTACGATTTCGCCACGCTGGAGCATCGCCTGCGCGAGCTCGCCTTCCTGAATTCCGGCGTCAACATCTTGCTCTCCGACATGCGCCATGCCGTCGAGAGGCGCGAGGAGTTGCATTACGAAGGCGGTGTCGAGGCGTTCGTCAAATATCTCGACCGCAACAAGAAGCCTGTGGTCACGGAGCCGATCGTGATGCGTGCCGAACAAAACGGCATCACCGTCGAAGTCGCGATGTGGTGGAACGACAGCTACCACGAGAACGTGCTGTGCTTCACCAACAACATCCCCCAGCGAGACGGTGGCACTCATCTTGCGGGCTTCCGTGGCGCGTTGACGCGCCAGGTGACGAGCTACGCCGATGCCATGGCGAAGAAGGAAAAGATCGCGCTCACCGGCGACGATTGCCGCGAGGGCCTTACAGCTGTTCTTTCGGTAAAGGTGCCGGATCCAAAATTCTCGTCGCAGACCAAAGACAAGCTGGTTTCGTCCGAAGTGCGCCCCGTTGTCGAGAATGTCCTCAACGAATCGTTGGCGGCTTGGTTCGAGGAACACCCCTCTGAGGCCAAGACCATCGTCGGCAAGGTCGTCGAGGCAGCTACGGCGCGTGAAGCCGCGCGCAAGGCCCGTGAACTGACGCGCCGCAAGGGCGCTCTCGATATCGCTTCCCTGCCCGGCAAACTCGCCGATTGCCAGGAGCGCGATCCCGCCAAATCCGAACTGTTCATCGTCGAAGGTGACTCGGCAGGTGGCTCCGCAAAGCAGGGCCGCAATCGCGAATTCCAGGCGGTGCTGCCGCTGCGCGGCAAAATCCTCAATGTCGAGCGCGCACGCTTCGACAAGATGCTCTCGAGCGAACAGATCGGCACGCTGATCACGGCGCTCGGCACGGGTATCGGCCGCGAGGACTTCGATCTTTCGAAGCTGCGTTACCATAAGATTATCGTCATGACCGACGCCGACGTCGACGGCGCGCATATTCGTACGCTGCTGCTGACGTTCTTCTTCCGCCAGATGCCGCAATTGATCGAAGCCGGTCATCTCTACATCGCGCAGCCACCGCTCTTCAAGGTGACCCGCGGCAAGTCCGAGCAGTACCTCAAGGACGAGCGCGCGATGGAAGATTACCTGATCGAGACCGGGCTTGATGATTGCGTTCTCAAACTGGCCTCCGGCGAGGATCGTAGCGGACGCGACCTTCAGGCGCTGGTGGATGATGCACGCGTGATCCGCGGTGTCCTCAACAGCCTGCATAGCCGTTACAATCGCGAAGTCGTCGAACAAGCCGCGATCGCAGGTGTGTTGAGCCCAAGCGTCGTCGGTAACACCGAGACGGCCACGGCCGCCGCTGACTACATCGCCAAGCGTCTCGATGCGTTGGCCGATGAGGTGGAGCGCGGTTGGATCGGTCGGTTTACCGAAGGTGAAGGATACTTCTTCGAGCGCACGGTCCGCGGCGTCAAGGATGTCGCCGTCATCGACGATGCTCTGCTCGGCTCCGCCGAAGCACGCAAACTCGATGAGTATGCCGTGACATTGCAGGAAGCTTATCCGCGCAGCGCCATGCTTCGCCGCAAAGACACCGAAACGCCGATCCACGGCCCCGTCACACTGTTCGAAGCTGTGACTGAGACTGGCCGCAAGGGTGTCAGCTATCAGCGTTACAAAGGTCTCGGCGAGATGAACCCTGGCCAATTGTGGGAAACGACACTCGACGTCAACGCGCGCTCGCTGCTGCAAGTGAAGGTCAAGGAAGTCGACGCCGCCGACGACATCTTTACCAAGCTGATGGGCGACATTGTCGAGCCGCGCCGCGAGTTCATTCAGGACAACTCGCTCGACGCCAACGTGGACGTGTGAGCTTGTCCGCAGTCTGGACAGACCTATAGAGATTGCGGAAGGCTGCGGGCTCATCATCTCCCGGTGGGCTCAAGCAAAGCATCAGCAAGCGACGCTCAGCGCGATCAGCCTTACGGCGAGCGGTCTCGCCAAATCTGAAGGTCCCGTGGCACGAGCAATAACTCTTGCGGCTCTGTGTCACCGCTCAACGTTCGCAGAAGCTGCTTGTCCGTGAAGCTGACACTCTGTGATCCGTGAACAAATTCAGAAAAAATCGTTGCTACCGGAAATGGACGATCGACTATAGGTCCGCTGTTCGTATTCTTGTCGGTCAGTCGTAGCTCGCTCAGTATTGCATATCTTAATTTGCCCAATATTTCCGGCAGACGTTCATGGCTGGTTGCTGAACCTGTTTGCGGGAGTGTTTTGCTGGCATGAATGTCGTCGAGTATTCCATTGACGTCCGTGCAGAGGCACCGGCGCAAGGCATTGGCAAACTGAGATGTTTTCGTTCAACATCGTATTCCGATATTATCGAGGCCATTTGGGATTGTGATATTCCGGACGAGGACTTTGCAAGGACGATCACAATCAAGTGCGCCCCGGGCACCTCTCTCCACTTGATCGGTCAATATCGAAAACCAGCGACAATCCATCAGCGCACGGGACGCCTACCGACGAAATGCGCTACCCACATTCAGTCGCATGCCGTAACCCTGCGACCCACGGGCGCACTTGGCGTCATCATTGTTTGTCTTAGGCCTGACGCAGCGAGCCGCATCGTCAAAGCTCCGCTCAAGGAGTTTGCAAACGCCAATTTCCATCTTGGAGATTTATTTGGCGCTCTGGAAGTGGCCATGTGTGACGAACAGCTTGCGGCGGCACGCACAGGTGCGGAGCGGATTGCCGGTATCCAATCTTTTCTGCTTCGACGTCTCCGTCCTCGTATCGACAACCTCGCCAACCGCGCAGCGCTGCATCTCAGGCAAGATCCAACGATGCAGATGCACTCCCTTGCTGAAAAGCTGGCCTCTAATCCGCGTCAACTTTCGCGCATCTTCAATGCCACTTTTGGCGTCAGTCCGAAGCGATTTGCGCGCCTCGCACGCTTTCAAAAAATCCTCGCGGAGCGACAAAGCGGCCTATCCTGGGCACAGGTCGCTCATGCTTGCGGGTTGACTGACCAGGCACACCTCATCCGCGAATTTCAGGACATCGTTGGTGAATCGCCGACCGATTTCTGCACGCGCGCGCTTCGCATTGGCGCAGCAGCGATGGATGAAGCAAATCTCATCATCCAGCACGCCACGGATCGTTTCCTCGCGAAGAGTTGAAGCAGGTGTCCGAATTCGCCAAGACCCGGTTATGAAAACGTCATCAAGCTAGGCCGGATTTGGTTGATTTCAGGGAAAACAATATGATGCGGCGTCTTATAAAAGAAGTTGTAGCCACGGGTGCGTTTCACGGGATCGCCACGAGAATAGTCCCGCCCTTTCCCGCAGACACTCACATTCATCATCCGCCTGCTCGACTTGCCGCTTTGTCATTGGTCATGAACGTCCGCTACCGGGCGATCAACCGCTTCTCCGAAAATAAGAAACAGTTCGGCTCGTAACAAATCTCACGATGGCGCGCGACTTCAAGTGGCCCCTCGTTGACCTTGC
This sequence comes from Afipia dichlorophenoxyacetatis, assembly GCF_055386385.1. Classification (NCBI taxonomy): domain Bacteria; kingdom Pseudomonadati; phylum Pseudomonadota; class Alphaproteobacteria; order Hyphomicrobiales; family Nitrobacteraceae; genus Afipia; species Afipia dichlorophenoxyacetatis. The sequence goes on from NZ_AP029250.1 coordinate 8,531, forward strand.
TGAACAGGATCCCATGAAAACAAAACGGTCTGCGGACGCAGCGGCTGAGCCCTTCACCCTTGATCCAGAATCAAAACGATAACGGCCTGCGCGTCGTCACCAGCAATACAGGCTATGTCCTCTTCATCGAGAACGACCCGACGATGCGGCAGTTGCTCGCCACCTTCTTCGAGGAGAACAATATGCCAGCGTGTGCCATGGCCCGCGGGCACGAGCTCAACCGGCATTTCGCCAGCAGCAATCTAAACCTGATTATTCTCGACCTGCACGCAAGCCAAAGCGACGGCCTTGTTCTGCTCAGGGACATCCGATCCCGTTCCGACGTGCCGATCATCGTCACCACCAGCGCCCCATGCGACGAGACCGATCGCGTCGTCGCCCTCGAACTTGGGGCTGACGATTTTGTGACCAAGCCGTTTGGCCCGAGCGAATTGCTCGCGCGCGCGCGGGCCGTGCTCAGACGGCACAAAATCGGCGAGGTCACCCGCGCGCGCAACCCGGAACGTGGTGGATTCAGGTTCGGCGGCTGGCAGCTCGACCGTCGCATACGGGGCCTGCTCGATCCGAGAGGCAATCCCGTTTCACTGACCAAGGGCGAATACGTTCTGCTCATCGCCTTCCTCGAAGCACCACAATGACCGCTCTCACGCGAGCAGTTGCTGCAAGCGACGAGAATTTACGAAGATGTTTTCGACCGAGGTATCGACGTTCAGGTTCTACGTCTCAGACGCAAGCTGGAGATTGACCCAAGCGCGCCGCGCATCATCAAGACCGAACGCGGCGTCGGCTACGTCTTCGTCTTCGTCTTCGTCTTGCCGGTCGACCCGTTCTAAGGAAGCAGCGGTCACAGAAAGCTGAAGCCTGTGTCCGAAAACGCCAAGACGACTCTCGGAGAAATTTCCAAACTCATACCCAAGGATTTTTGGTCCATTTCAGCAAGGCGGCATAATGAGTTCAGTAGATAAAGTTGCCATCGTAACGGGCGCGTCTCAGGGAATTGGCGCCGGAATAGTCAAGCAATTCCTCGCCAGAGGCTACCGCGTTGTTGCTTGTTCACGAAAGGTCGCGACCACAGGCCAGCCAAATCTGGTCGAAGTTTCCGGAGATATTTCGCAACCCGAAATAGCTGCGCGGGTCATCGAAACGGCGAAAGATCGCTTCGGACACGTGGACACGCTGATTAACAATGCGGGCGCCTTCCTGCCTAAGCCCTTTACGGACTACACCGAGAGCGAATTTACGACGCTCTTACAGGTCAACCTGGGCGGCTTCTTTCACGTCTCACAGAAGGCGATAGCTGAGATGCTTCATCGCGCCAGCGGACATATCGTCAATATTACCTCTAGTCTCGTGGCCGAGCAGCCATTGAAGAGCGTGCCGGCGGCTCTAACCGCGATCACCAAGGGCGGGGTCAACGCCGTCACGCGGGCGCTCGCCATCGAATATGCGGACAAAGGTATCCGAGTGAATGCGGTGGCTCCTGGAGCGATCCGCACGCCCATGCATTCGAGCGACACGCACGCCTTCCTTGCAGCGCTACATCCAATGGGCCGCATGGGAGACATTCAGGAGATCGTCGACGCGGTTCTCTATCTTGAGAATGCGCCGTTCACGACTGGAGAGATCTTGCATGTCGATGGCGGTGCCAACGCAGGACGGTGATGATCCCATCAAGGGCTAATCAATCAAGTCGCGCGAGGAAAGAAAATGAGCAGCTATCCTCGACCAATCCCCGAACTGTTTAGAATTGAATTGCCGATCATCCAGGCGCCGATGCTGGGCATTGTTACGGCTGAGATGATTATCGGAGTTGCCGAAGCGGGTGGACTTGGGTCGCTTCCCGCCTCCCATCTGAGCGCGGAAGAGACTCGAAATATAGTCTCCGAGATACGACGGCGGACATCGAAACCCATCAATGTCAATTTCCTTTGCCATGAATCGCCGGAGGTAGATCCGACGCGCGAGGATGGCTGGGTTCAGCGCTTGAAGCCCTACTATGCCGAGCTCGGCGTCGCCTTCGATCCAAATCCCCTTCGCAATCCCTTTCCAGTATTCGGGGGTGATCATTGTGCACTCCTGGAAGACATCAGACCAGAGGTCGTCAGCTTTCACTTTGGCCTCCCGCCCGAGCACCTTCTGGAACGTGTGCGTAAAACCGGTGCGAAAGTCGTGTCCTCAGCAACCACGGTCGAAGAGGCACGGTGGCTTGAGGGGGCTGGTTGCGACGCCATCATTGCTCAAGGGCTTGAAGCAGGCGGACATCGAGGTACGTTTCTTCACGACGACGTCGATGCGCAGGTCGGGACAATGGCCCTGGTGCCGCAAGTTGTCGATGCTGTGAAAGTTCCGGTCATCGCGGCAGGAGGCATTGGCGATCCCAGAGGGGTTGCCGCGGCATTCGCATTAGGCGCATCGGCGGTTCAGGTCGGCACCGCCTTTCTCTTCTGTGAGGAGGCAAATGTCTCTCCTTTGTACCGGGAGGTGATAAGAACTGCTCGACCAGAACAGACTCTGCTCACGAATGTCTTGACCGGGCGACCGGCTCGCGTTCGCGAAACGCGGATCGTTCGAGAGCTTGGTCCAATCGCGAAGGACGTACCAGCCTTTCCTCTCGTCCTGGCTCCGCTTGCTCCGCTGCGGGCAGCAACTGAACCGCATGGATGTACGGACTTCATGCCGTTGTGGTGCGGCCAGGCTGCATCCCTGAGCCCAGAGCTTTCAGCCGCAGAGCTGACAAGATGGTTGTCGAGCCCGCATCAGGCGCGCAGGTGTCAATCGATGCCGCCATCAAGCTCATGATTCGCGGATGCCGAGTCCTGCCAAATGCGTGGTGACGAATTGCGATAGCTGGATTCGCAACATCTCTGGCGGGACGGCAACTAGTCTTTCTTCGAGGCCAAGTGAAATGATGCCGTGCACAGCGGAGAACATCGTCTTCGCCAGCATCGCGACCTGCTCGTGAGGCAGGTCCGGCAGAAGCACACTCAGCGGCTTGTACATCAGCGCGAATGCGGTTTGGACCATATCGAGCAGGTCCTGCGGGAACGGTTTGTCGTCCTCCATGCGATGCTCAAAAAGCGCCCGCAACAGATTTGGATGCGATGTCGCGTAATCCAGATATCCCTCGGCGAGGCGGTGCAGATGCCGGACCGGAGACGCGTCGTCCGCTTCTGATAGCGCCCTTGTCAGATTGCGCACAGTGTCCCGGCTGACCTCCAGAATGAGGCCATCGAAGTCGCCAAAGTCGTTGTAGATGCTGCCAAGCGCACATCCTGCTGCAGTGGCGACGTCCCTGACTTTCAGCGCTCTCAACCCCCGCTCGGCAATCAAAACCTTCGTCGTTTCAATGAGTTCGTCCCGCCGCCCACTTTTTTTGGGATTCGGCTGAAATTTCGCTTGAACATTGTTCATTTCGGAACTATCCATTGCCGCGTTCGATTGAACAACGTTCATGCCTGGGAGATAACGACAATGCAAGATTTTCTTTCAAAGGTCCGCCTCTCGATCCGCGCGTTTTTTATGGGTCCCATCGATCGCCTTGCGGCGTCAGTCGATGTCGCCGGTGTTCTTTCCAAACAGCCCAGCCGCAACACCAAGATCCGGTTCGGCCGCAAGCTGTCGCGCCGCCAAACGCTTGATGCCCGCCTAGGCCGAGACGCATTTGGCATCCTCAGCGTCTTCACGACGCTCAAGTCTCTCAATCAACTCTCGTGAGAGGCTAGCATGCTGCAACACTTCGTCACGCTGTTGACCGACCTTTTCACAACGATGATCCGCGGGAGCGAACGTCCAACGCTGTCCAGCCTGGATCGCTCTATCAATGCCGCCGGCGCAGCGCGTGTTTCGGCAAGACGCGCGCTCGCGGTTGCCATCGCCGAAGAAGAGCGAGAAGAGCGGCGACGGACCAGCCTGATGCAGAAAGTCACCGATCTCGAGCACCGGGCTGTGCTTTCCGTTAAAAGCAATCGTGAAGACCTGGCGATCGCAGCCTCTGGCGATCGCGGCCCTCGCGACTGAAATCGAGGCATCGCATAACGCGTCACTGCGCTTCACCGCGGAAGTCGTACTCGCTCGCCGTGAGGTCGATGCTCAGCGTCGTCGTCTGGCGGATCTCGACCGAGGCCGGCGGCTTGCCCGCGTCGGGGCTGCACTGAATTCAGTTGCGCCCAATTCCACAACGGGGCTCGATCGGTTTGCCGAGGCGGAAGATACGCTCGCTCGTATCGAGTCTGATAACCATAACGCCAAAGCAATCCGCGAAGAGATGGCGTCGCCCGCCGATCAATTGATCGAGCAAATGTCCGATCTCGGCTTCGGCGCCCCGACTGTCGTTCGTCCCTCCGACGTCATGACCCGGCTTCGCCTCATGGCTTCCAGCACGCCTTCCGTCGAATTCGCTCATTCAACCGAAAACTGACAAGGAATCACTTATCATGTCCATGGAAAATCTTCCGCATGTCGAGCGCCCCACCAATGCCTGGGTTACGTTCTCCTACCTTTCTCTCGCAGGCTCTCTGCTGATGGTCGGCGGCGGGATCGCCTATCTCCCACTCGACTGGTGGGTCCGCGGCTATTTCGCAATGGGCTTGGTGATGGTGGTTCAATCGTGTTTCACCGTATCCAAGAACGTTCGTGATGTGCACGAAGCGGGACGGATGTTCAATCGCATCCAGGAGGCCCGCACCGAGAAATTGCTGCGTTCCGACGCACAGGTTTGAACGCGCGGGTTGGAGCCGACGTCTACAAAGATGTCGATTCCCCTTTTTATTCAGCCGGCTAGCCGCACCAAGTGGGATTAGCCGGTTATTGACGAAAGTTCTTAGAACCTGGGGTTCATCATGCTTTTGAATTTAATGTCCTCGCGCCGCTTTGCTCCACTCTTCTGGGCGCAGTTTTTCTCCGCATTGAACGATAACTTCCTCAAGAATGCGCTCGTCATTCTCATTCTTTTTGGCGCGGCAACCGAGGGCCACAGCGACTCCCTGGTGACCGTCGCCGGCGCGGTCTTCATCTTCCCTTTCTTCGTGCTGTCCGCTCTCGGCGGCGAGCTCGCAGACAAATACGTCAAAGCAACGATCGCCAAACGCGTGAAGTTTGCCGAAATTTTTGCCGCCTGCTTTGCTGCCGCTGGCTTCTTCCTGCACTCCATACCTTTGCTGTTTGTTGCACTCGGCTTGTTCGGCATCGTCGCAGCACTCTTCGGGCCGGTGAAATATGGAATCCTTCCCGATCAGCTCGAAACCGGTGAACTCGCGACCGGCAACGCGCTTGTGGAAGGCGCAACCTTCCTTGCCATTTTGGGAGGTACCATCGGCGGCGGGATGTTCGTCGCAGAGTCGGCTCATCCCGGCTGGATTTCCGGTGCGATCGTCCTTCTCGCAATCGCATGCTGGCTTTCCGCCCGGCAAATCCCGGTCACGGCGCCTGCAGCCCCGGACCTTGTCATCACGCACAATCCGTTGATTTCGACCTATCGGCTCCTGCGGTCGCTGAAGGCCCATCCACGGCTCTGGGACGGCACGATCATTGTGTCCTGGTTCTGGCTCGTGGGCGCGGTCGTGTTGTCCCTTCTGCCGGTCGTCGTCAAAAAGTCCGTCGGCGGCACCGAGGGCGTCGTCACGCTCTGCCTCACGGTGTTCGCGATCGGCATCGCCTCCGGTTCGCTGCTTGCAGCGCAGTTGAGCCACGAACGGCCGAATGTCGCCTTGGTGCCGCTTGGCAGCATCGTCATGGGACTCATTGGGTTCGACCTTGCCTGGACCATCGGCCACATGACGCCTGCCGATGGCATTCATCCCCTGCAGTTCGTTGCGAGCTTCACTGGCATCCGCATGCTGCTTGACTTCTTCGTCTTCGCGATCGGCGGCGGGCTGTTTGTCGTGCCGGCGTTTGCTGCCGTTCAGGCCTGGTCCGCCCCTGCGGAACGCGCACGCGTAATCGCAGCAGGTAACGTCATGTCGGCCGCCTTTATGGTTGTAGCCTCGCTTGTGGTCGCGCTGCTTCAGGCCATTGGAATGACGGTTGCATGGCTGTTCTTTTTCTTGGCGGGAGCAAGCTTGCTCATGACATGGTTCGTCATGACGAAGTGGGGCAAGGAAGGCGTCCGCGATCTCGGCGCATTGTTGTTCAAGGCGCTGTTCCGCGTTGAAGTGCGTGGGCTCGAACATCTGCCCCCCGCTGGCACGCGGATGCTGATCGCGCCCAATCATGTCAGCCTGATCGATGGCCCGCTGCTGCATGCCGTATTGCCGATCGAAGCAGCGTTTGCGGTCGACACCGGAATTGCGCAGGCGTGGTGGGCGAAGCCGTTCTTGAAGTTGATCCGCCACTACACAATGGACCCGACCAAGCCGCTCGCTGCGCGTGATCTCATCAAGCTGGTGTCGTCGGGTGAGCCTGTCGTGATCTTCCCTGAGGGGCGCATCACCGTGACCGGCGCACTGATGAAGGTTTACGACGGCACAGCAATGATCGCCGACAAGTCCGATGCGGTTATCGTTCCGGTTCGCATCGAGGGTGCTCAACGCTCACATCTTAGCTATTTGAAAACCGGACAGATCAAGCGCGTCTGGTTTCCGAAAATTACAATCTCATTCCTTCCGCCGGTCAAATTGAAGGTCGATCCGGACCTGCGCGGCAAGGCTCGCCGCAATGCCGCCGGTGCCGCACTTCAAGATGTCATGATCGATGGCATGGTGCAGACGGCGATGCTCGATCAGACACTCTTTCAAGGTGTTGCGCATGCGTACAAAAACCACGACACAGGCAAGCCCATTATTGCGGACGCGCTCGGGACAGAGCTCTCTTACAAGAAGCTGCTGCTTGGTGCGCAGGTTCTAAGCCGGAAGCTTGAACCGCTGGCTGGCGTAGGCGAAAACATCGGCGTCCTGCTGCCGAATTCCGCCGGGGTTGCCGTGGTGCTGATGGCATTGCAGACGATCGGTCGTGTGCCGGCCATGCTGAACTTCTCCGCTGGCAGCGTGAGCATTCTCAGCGCGATGAAAGCAGCACAGGTCCGCGTCGTTCTGACCTCCCGTGCTTTCATTGAGAAAGGCAAGCTCGAGAAATTGATCGCAGCGATCGGAAGCGAAGCCCAGATCGTTTACCTCGAAGGCATTCGATCGAAGATCGGCACGATGGATAAAATTCGTGGTTTGCTGGATGGTGTCAAACCCCGCGTGACGCGCCAGGCGAACGATCCGGCCGTGATCCTGTTTACGTCCGGCTCTGAGGGCACTCCGAAGGGCGTTGTGCTGTCGCACCGAAATATACTGGCAAACGCTGCACAGTCACTCGCACGAGTCGATGCCAATGCCAACGATAAAGTGTTCAACGTTCTGCCGGTGTTTCACTCATTCGGGCTGACTGGAGGGTTGATGATGCCTCTCCTGGCAGGGATTCCAATCTTCATGTATCCGTCGCCGCTTCATTATCGAATTGTGCCGGAGCTGATCTATCAGACTGGCGCAACGATCCTGTTCGGAACAGACACATTTCTCGCGGGATATGCGCGATCGGCGCATCCTTATGATTTCCGTACACTTCGGTTGGTGCTGGCTGGTGCCGAGGCTGTCAAGGACCGAACGCGCGCAGTTTACATGGAGCGCTTCGGAATCAGGATCCTTGAAGGCTATGGCGTGACGGAGACCGCTCCCGTGCTTGCGATGAATACACCGATGGCCAATCGGCCTGGATCTGTCGGACGTTTATCGCCGTTGATGGAATACAAACTTGAGGCCGTCCCCGGCATCGACGAAGGTGGTCGTCTGTCGGTCCGTGGACCGAATGTCATGCTGGGCTATCTACGCGCTGAGAATCCGGGAGTACTGGAGCCGCTTGTGGATGGCTGGCACGACACAGGCGACATCGTGACGATCGATGCCGGTGGATTTATCGCCATCAAGGGGCGCGCCAAGCGCTTCGCGAAGATCGCAGGCGAAATGGTCTCACTCTCGGCCGTTGAAGCCATGGCGTCGGCAATCTGGCCTCAGGCCATGTCGGTTGCTGTCTCAATTCCCGACCTGCGAAAGGGCGAACGCGTTGTGCTTCTCACGACGCAAACTGATGCTGCGCGTGATGCCTTGCAGCGGCATGCAAAAAGCATTGGGGCTTCCGAATTGTCGGTGCCATCCGACATTCGCACCGTCGACAAGATCCCGCTGCTGGGGTCTGGCAAGACCGACTATGTAGGGGCAACAGAGCTTGCACGTGAGCTTGCTGATCCGAACCGTCAGGTAGCGTGATCACATAACCGTGCTCTTTCTTGAGGCGCCGGCGGGGCAATCCGACCGGCGCCTCAATTGTCTTGAGAGCATCAACTTTGCTGCATGAGGAAAGCATGGATCTTTAGCGCGACGCTTTCGGTGCTATAGATCTATCGCCTCTGCACAAAGGAGATCGTCATGTCCCTGCCCGCCCTCTTCAAACCGATCAAGGTTCGCAACCTTGCTTTATCGAACCGGATTGTGATCGCACCCATGTGCCAGTACTCGGCCGAAGACGGCTGCATGAATGACTGGCACCTGATCCATCTCGGTCAACTTGCTCTCTCCGGTGCGGCGTTGCTGACGATCGAGGCCACAGCAGTTCTTCCGGAAGGCCGCATCACCTGGGCGGATGTCGGGCTTTGGAATGATCAAACAGAGGCCGCCATGGGCAGGACGCTGGAGGGCATTCGCCGTTGGTCAAACATGCCGATCGCCATCCAGCTCAACCACGCCGGCCGTAAGGCTTCGACGGAAGTGCCGTGGAAGGGAGGCGCGCAGATCGCTCCTGGCGTGCCCCACGGCTGGCAGACGGAAGCGCCTTCCGCCGTGCCGTTTGCCGAAGGAAATGTTGCGCCGATGGCATTCGATCGGGACGGGCTCCGTCGCGTGAGAGACGCCTTCGCGGCATCCGCAGGCCGCGCAGCACGGCTTGGCATCGACGCCGTTCAGCTTCATGCGGCGCACGGCTATCTCCTGCACCAGTTCTTGTCACCGCTGTCCAATCGGCGTGACGACGAATACGGCGGCTCACCGGAAAACCGCATGCGCTTCCCGCTCGAAGTCTTCGATGCGGTGCGCGCCGCTTTCCCGGCGGGAAAAGCCGTCACCATGCGCGTGTCGGCGACCGACTGGATGGAAGGCGGCTGGGACGCTGACCAGACCGTCGCGTTCGCAAAGATGCTGGAAGCCCACGGCTGCGATGCGATCCATATTTCAAGCGGCGGCCTGCACCCTGCGCAGCAGATCCCTGTGGGGCCAAGTTATCAGGTGCCGCTCGCACGCGCTGTGAAAGCCGCGGTGCGCATGCCCGTCGTTGCGGTCGGATTGATCACCGGCTTCGAACAGGCCGAGGCGATCGTCGCAACAGGGGACGCCGACATGATCGCACTGGCGCGTGCGATCCTCTACGATCCACGGTGGCCGTGGCATGCCGCAGCGGAGTTGGGTGCGAAGGTTCGCGTTCCCAGCCAATATCTCCGCTCCCAGCCCCGGCAGTATAAGGATCTCTTCGCGAGCGAGTAATCGTTAACGAACGATCGGCGATCTGGACGGCGCAGGAAGCCACTCTCAGCAACCATTGCGAACAGCACTTACGCCGCTTTCCGCAATGGGGCTGCCGTCTCGCGTCGCCGTGCAGAGACCGCACAGCCGCACTCATGGATCGTATCGCCTTCGACCACGAAGCCGCGCTTTTCCAGTGCGAGATGGATGTTTTGGATCGCTGCAGGTTTCTGCGGATCAACCCAAATCAAGAGTGTCCCACGGGGACTCAAGAAACTCAGCAGCCAGTCCAGCGTCTGCTCAAGGGTCCTGAACGGGCGGCGCCGCCAATCCACCAGCGCGACGTCATACTGCGCTGCCGGCCGACCACAATTGGCAGTCGCGGCCGCATGAAGATAGCCGCGGTGATGCAGATCCAGCATCAACTCAATGGCTCTCGAGCCCGCTACGAGAATTTGGTCCTGTTTGGAGCATCCGGCGAGCGCAATCATCGGCTCAATGATGCGATCGCTCGCGCGTGAAGAAGACGTTAGTAACATGGCCACCACCGAGTATCGATAACGACATCGGCAGGATGGATCATTGCGCCATAAAAAATCGAGCCGGGAGATCGAGCTCAAATATAGGCGCTCTGTTATGTCTCTTAAGGCATTTATTTATGCAGGCTCTTCGGTCGGCCAAGGCTCAGCGACAACGCCACGCCTAGCGCGCGCAATCGGATTTCCTGAACGCGCGGCCGAACTGATGGTCATTCTGGAGGGCCGCTGGTCTTACTGCTCATTCAGGGTGATCCGGCCGTCATAGAGGCCGGCCGCCGCGCCGCGCGTCACACTTGTCGCATCTGACCAACCGCTTGCGACGCCATGTCTTTTCGAGATTGGAGCTTCGCGATCTCACGACTTGAACAGCACGTGCGCAGCGCTTAGCCTGCCGCTTCCATTGCAAGGAATCCACATGGCCAACGAAACCGCAACGCTCGCCGCCTATGTCGCCAATCTCAAGTATGATGACATCCCGGCTGACGTGCTGGAGCGCGCAAAAACCCTGACATTGGATTTTCTTGGGAGCGCCGTGCGGGCGCGGCGAGATGCGGAATCGACTCCCTCTCTGCTCGCAATGCTTGCGACACTCGGGCTCGATTCGAAGGGTGAGGCCACCGTGTGCGGCGACAGCCGCACTTACACACCAGCCGTTGCGGCCTTGCTGAACGGTGCGCTTGGCCACTCGCTCGATTTTGACGATACCCACGCCGACTCCTCGCTGCATCCGAGCGCACCCGTTGTGCCCGCCGCGTTTGCTGTTGGAGAGATTACTGGTGCAAGCGGCCGTGACGTGCTCACCGCCATCGTCGCCGGCTATGAGGTGTGCTGTCGCCTCGGCAACGCGCTCGACCCGACATCGCATTATGCGCGAGGCTTTCATCCGACAGCGACGGCCGGAACATTTGGTGCAGCCGCCGCTGCCGCTAAACTTTATGGTCTCTCTGCCGACCAGATCATCGCAGCCTTCGGCGTCTCCGGAAGTCAGGCCGCGGGCTCACTGCAATTTCTGCTCAATGGAGCCTGGAACAAGCGTTATCAAGTCGGCGCGGCTGCAATGAACGGCGTTGTCGCTGCTTCCCTCGCTCGCGAAGGCTTCATCGGCTCGACGGAATCCGTCGAAGGCAAGCACGGACTGCTGGTTGGCTACAGCGACAACGCGCATCCGGATAAGGCTGTGGCGGATCTCGGTCAGGTGTACGAAACCATGAAGATCGGCGTGAAGCCGTATCCAAGCTGCCGCTATACTCATGCGGCCATCGACGCCCTGATCGCCATGCGCCGCGAACACAACCTCACGCCAGAGAACATCCAGCGCGTCGAGATCGGCCTGCACCGCAACGGCATCACATTGACCGGCGATGCCGCCACCAAACGCCGCCCCAAGAACGTAGTGGGCGGACAGTTTTCGATGTACTTCACCGGCGCCCTTGCCCTCGAACAGGGCAGCTTCGGCTGGGACGATTACGAGCGCCTTGGCGATCCTGCAATCGAGGCGCTAGCCGACAAGATCGACGTGGTGCAGGACGATCGCCTTGAGATCGGGCGCAGCCATCCTTTTGGCGCGCGCGTCAGCATCGTCAGCGGCGAAGGAAAGCTTGAACGGCTCATTCCCGATCCATCCGGAGAACCCTCGCTGTTTCCGGATGCCCAGGCGATGCGGCAGAAATTCCTGCAACTTGCGCGCCCCGTGCTCAATGCAGGAGCAGATCGCTTTGCCGATGCGGTGTTGGCGCTAGAGACGTTCGATCGGGCGGACGCGGCCATTCGCCTCGCGCGTCAGTGATTGTTTCTTCTCATCGCAACAGACTAAAGTCTTTCGCTTGTCTGGAAACCGGCACGCTCACGATCTAATGTCGTGTATGATCGGTTATCCCAGACCGATGCGATGTGACGACAAAATTTAAGACAGGTTTGAACAGATGGCGACCCTGGGTTTCGACCGCGCACCCGCATTCCTGAGTGACCTCATCAACACGTTGACCGAGCGCGGTCGCAGCCTGCTCGGCCTGTCGAACGGCTCGCGTGCAATGTCCAAAGCCGAGTTGATCAGCCTCGGCGAAACGCTGCTGTCCCGACGCGGAGAGGCCACCGGCGTGGCGCTCGCCAGCACCTTGCTGGCGGGTTATGCGGCGGCCAACGACGCCGACAAGCTCGCTTTTCTCAATGCACTTGCTGATCTGTTCGGGCCGGACATGCCGCAGCTCAACGAGGCGCTGGCGGCGGTGCGCGACAAGAATGCGTCACCAGACAGCATCGGCAAGCTCCTGAAGGCGGCTGAGCCGCGCCGTCAGGAATTGATCCGACGGCTCAACCTCGCACCGGGCGGCACTGCGTCACTGGTCCAGATGCGAGAGGCGTTGCTGGCCCATATTTCGGATCACCCCGCGCTCAAGCATGTCGACAACGACTTCGTGCATCTGTTCGCGTCATGGTTCAACAGAGGTTTTCTCGTGCTGCAACGGATCGACTGGACCACGCCCGCTAACATCCTCGAAAAGATCATCCGTTACGAGCAGGTCCACGCCATCAGCAACTGGGACGATTTGCGCAGCCGCCTCGCGCCCAGCGATCGGCGTTGCTACGGCTTCTTCCATCCGCAGCTTGTCGATGAACCGCTGATCTTCGTTGAAGTGGCGTTGACACGCGACATTCCCGGTGCGATTGCGCCCTTGCTGGATTTATCGCGGACGCCAATCACCGCGACGAGCGCCAACACGGCGGTGTTTTACTCGATCTCCAACACACAGAAGGGCCTCGCGGGCATTTCCTTCGGCAATTTCCTCATCAAGCAAGTGGTCGAAGACATCAAGCGCGAACTGCCGAACGTGCAGACCTTCGTGACCCTTTCACCGGTGCCGGGCTTCGCTGGATGGCTGAAGCGCGAGCGCACCAATGAGAATTCTACATTGCTCGACGCTAGCACCCGTGCCGCTCTCGACGAACTCGACACACCGGGCTGGGCCGATGATCATGAGACTGCCGAACGCGTCAAAGGCGCATTGATGCCGCTTGCTGCATATTATTTCCTCGAGGCCAAGAGCCCGCGCGGCCAGCTGGTCGATCCGGTCGCGCGTTTCCATCTCGGCAATGGCGCGCGACTGGAGCGGCTGAACTTCCTTGGCGATCGCTCGGACAAGGGCATGCAGCAGTCGCACGGGCTGATGGTCAATTATCTCTACGCGCTCGACAAGATCGAAGAGAATCACGAGGCCTACGCCGAGAAGGGCGTTGTTGCCTCGTCATCGACAATTCGTAAACTGATCCCCGCTCGTGCGCTTTCGATCGCGGGCGACGCGAACTGATTATTGCACCTTTTCCGCAGGAGGCCATCATGAGCTGGATGCCATCAAACGACCCGATCCTTGGCGATGCGCAGTCCTGCGACGCGCTGGAATTGATGATCGTTCCGCGGACGCGCGATCTCGGAGATGGCTTCGCTGTCCGCCGCGCTTTGCCCCACGGCAAGCGACAGATGGTGGGACCTTTCATTTTCTTCGATCACTTTGGCCCGGTGCAGTTTGTAGCCGGCAAAGGCATGGATGTGCGGCCGCATCCGCACATCGGCCTCGCGACCGTCACCTATCTATTCGACGGCAGCATCATGCATCGCGACAGCGAGGGCAACATTCAGGAGATTCAGCCGGGCGCGATGAACCTGATGACGGCCGGACGCGGCATCGCGCATTCGGAACGCACACCGGATGTTCAGCGCGCCAACGGCCAGAGCATGCTCGGCCTGCAAAGCTGGATCGCGCTTCCCGCCGGCAAGGAGGAGATCGCCCCATCGTTTCAGCACTACAGCGCGGAGAGCCTGCCGACCGTGCAGGACACCGGCTTCAAGGCACGGATCATTGCCGGCTCCGCATTCGGCGTGAAGGCACCGGTCGAGATGGTATCGCCGTGGTTCTACGTCGAAGTTGCGCTCGATGCCGGCATGAGCGTGCCGCTCGACGACGATCATGAAGAGCGCGCGATCTATGTTGTCGAAGGCGAGGTGGAAATCGCACGCGAAACCTTTGCCAGCCCGCAGATGTTGATCTTCCGCCCAGGAGACCGCATCAAAGTCACGGCGACGCGCCCGACCCGCATGATGTTCCTGGGTGGCACCGCGCTCGAAGGGCCCCGGCACATCTGGTGGAATTTCGTCTCTTCAAGCAAAGATCGCATTGAACAGGCGAAGGCCGACTGGAAAGCCGGGCGTTTCGCACATGTGCCGAACGAACACGAGTTCATTCCGCTCCCGGAATAGCGTGATATCGCGACGCAGGATGCAGTAGCTCGCTACTTAAGAGTTGCCGGCTACACGGCGCTGGAAATTTTTCGAGAGCACACCTCTTTCCGCCCTGCGAAATCGGCTGATGCGTCGCATGGCTGATCCGACATCGACATCTCCGTCTGCGCCGCCGTTTACAGCTCATGCGGATTGCCGGATAGTTGCGCTTGAAAGCAACATTGCTCATTCCGCGCAGCGAAATGTTTGCGCGTAAAATGAGAATACAAAATTCATTCGAGCGAGGAACGCATGCAGTTCACCAATTGCAGACTGGAATTCGACGGCCCCGTTGCCACACTGGTGCTCGACCATCAGGAGGTGATGAATGCGGTCTCGACGGACATGCTCGCAGGGCTCAGTGAGGCTCTCGATGTTGTTCACGACAAGCGCGACGACATCCGCTGCCTTGTGCTGACCGGAGCGGGAAAAGCCTTCTGCACCGGCGCCAACCTGCAGGGCCGCAACAAGGAACAGAATCCGGTACGGCGCAATGCGGGAGCCACACTGGAAACCGCGTTTCATCCGTTCCTGCGCCGTCTGCGCGATCTGCATTGCCCACTCGTGACGTCCGTCAACGGGCCAGCCGCTGGTGCCGGCATGAGCTTTGCGCTGATGGGCGATATCATCCTGTGCGCGCGGTCATCCTACTTTCTGCAGGCGTTCCGGCGGATCGGCCTTGTCCCCGATTGCGGCTCAACATGGATTTTGCCGCGCCTGATCGGCAAGGCGCGCTCTGTTGAACTTTCCCTGCTCGGCGAACGGCTCCCGGCTGAAAAGGCGCTGGAGTGGGGCCTGATCAACCGCGTTGTCGACGATGCCGCGCTGGCTGAAGAGACCAAGAAGGTCGCACACGATCTTGCGAATGGCCCGACCGTGGCTCTGTCGTTGATCCGCAATCTCTACTGGGAAAGTCCGCACAATTCGTTCGAGGAACAGATCGATCTTGAGAAGCGCTCGCAGCAGATCGCCGGTCGCGCCGAAGACTTCAAGGAAGGCGTCAGCGCATTCCTGGAAAAGCGCCCGGCGAAGTTCACCGGCCGCTAATTTCAGTTACTCGCAGTTACAAGGAAGCCGCCCAACAGAATAGGGCGGCTTTTTCTTTTTAAGATGGTTGCAAAGACGCCCGGTTAGCTTGGGCATTCTCATTCCGCGCAAAAGGTCTGTCACAAAAATAATCTTGTGCAGTCACGCACCGGTCGTCTACGAGAAGAGCTTGTTTTTCACGCTTTTCGTACATTGATGAAATTCGCAAATCCGGTTTCCAGCCCCGATCTGGGTATTCGCGCGCGGCTGAATGACGTGCTCGGCAGTGCCGCACCCAGTATCCTCACCGTCTCCTTCGGGCTGTCCTATTCGGTGCTGATTTTCAGCGGACCGCTCGCTCCTTACCTGCCTTATGGAATCGCCGCGACGTTCATCTCCACGATGATCCTTGCTGCCGTTATCGCATTTGGAAGCTCTTTCCCATTCGCGATCGGCGCCCCGGAAAGCTCAACCGCCGCGGTCACCGGCATTCTCTCTGCATCGCTTGTCGAACATATCGTGGAAAGAGATCCTTCGGCGCCGTTGCTGGTGCCAGTGCTGCTGACCCTTTCCGCGGCGACGATCATCACAGGACTGGTCATTTGCGGATTAGGGCTCAGCCGGGCCGGACGCGCGATCCGCTATGTGCCTTACCCCGTTGTCGGCGGATTTCTCGGCGCCACGGCGTGCCTGATCATATCGGGTGGCGTGACCGTTATCACCGGGCATCGCCCGAGTATGGCGCTGCTGCACACGCTGGCTACTCCGGTGAAGCTGTATGAACTGCTCGCCGGCTGTACCTTGGCCGCAGTCATCTATCTGACCTGGCATCGGTCCCGTAATCCGCTGGCGCTGCCCGCTGTGCTCGCCTGCGGCGTGATCGTTGCGCACGTCGCGTTCTGGATCGCAGGCATTTCGATCAAAGATGCCCAGGCGCTGGGCTGGACATTCGATTCCCCGCCACGCGCGGATCTGATGATGCCGTGGACACTGGACAACATTCAGCATTATCCGCTGGACGCGCTGCCGGGCCTTTTCGGCAACCTCATCGCAGTCATCTTCGTCACCGCCATCAGCACCTTGTTCAACACGACCGGCATTGAAGTCGCAACGCACCAGGAAGCCAATCTCGAACGCGAGCTGAACACTGTCGGCATCGCCAACATCCTCTCAGGCGTATTCGGCGGCTATACAGGATGCATTTCGCTCAGCCGCTCTGTCCTGAGCTTCAATAACGGTGCGACAGGGCGGCTTGCCGGCTCGATGGTGTCGCTTGTGGCTATCCTTATGCTCATCGTGGATCCCGCGATGCTGAGCTACATGCCGAAATTCGTGCTTGGCGGCCTGTTGCTGTATCTCGGCACTGATCAGCTCAATCGCTGGATCGTTGAATCGCGGCGCCGGCTTTCGCTCATCGAGTACCTCTCCCTTGTTACGATCATTCTGATCATCATCAAGTGGGGTTTTATTGCCGGCGTCCTGATCGGGACAATCATCGGCTGCGCAACATTTGCGCTCAGTGCCTCGTCAGTCAGTTCGATCAAATATAGCTTCGATGGATCCGAGTATCGCAGCTCGCTGGATCGCTCACGTGAGGAGCTCGCGTTGCTGTCGAGCTATGGCCGGGAAATCCACGGACTCAACCTGCAAAGCTATCTGTTCTTCGGTTCAGCCAATCGGCTTTATCAGCACGTCAAGGCGCTGCTGCAGCGCCATTCAGAATGCCGCTATCTCATTCTCGATTTCAAACTGGTCACCGGCATCGATTCATCGGCTGCGTACAGCTTCGCGCAGATCAAGCGAACCGCTCTTGAACGCAATGTGAAGCTGATCCTGGTGCATTTGCCGCCTACAGCAGAAAAGGTCCTGCGATCAAGTCAGTTCATCTCCGGCGAGATCGACGTCCTTCCCGAGCTCGATCACGCGCTGGAATGGTGCGAGAACCAGATCATCAAGCAACACCGCGGTCTGGAAGAAGAAGAAGGCAACCTTCGCGACTGGCTGGCTCTGATTCTTGGTGATGAGAACGACGCAGATGAATTGATGCATCGCTGCCAACGCATTGAGGTCAGTACCGGAGAGGTAATCGCTCGTGCTGGCGACGCTGCCGATGCCATGCATTTCATTGTGGCCGGCCGTGTTGGGATTATGGTGTCATCTGGCGATGAACGGATCACGCGTGTCAGAAGTTTGGGACGCTACACCACCGTCGGGGAGATGGGGATTGTCGCGAGACAGCCGCGCAGTGCAACGATTCAAGCTGAGGTCGCAAGCGTCCTTTATGTCCTGCGGCAGGATACGTTCGAGGCCATCAAGCTGGACAATCCGCTGCTAAGCCAGAAGCTTCTGATTTATTTCATGTCTTTGATGGCTGAACGGCTCGCGTTCGCGAGCCGTATGATCGGCGTGCTGCGCCGATAGGCGCAATTTATCAAGTTTCAGCGCAAATTCGCGTCAGGCCACGTGGCTGTGATTCATGTAGGCCTCACGCCGGCCGATCATGCGTTCGGCTGCAGCCTTGGCATCCGCGCGCGTCGCCGTCGCGCAGGTCCGGTACTCGAGGTCCGGGAGCGCCACAGGATCGCGCCGGCCAAACCACGACGTAAAGGATTTCGGCCCCGTATGCAGTGACGACAGCGCGTGTGCGAGATTGTCAACAGCGTCAAACGCAAACAATGCGCCTGACGACGCGTGCCTGACTTCATAAATCCCCGGCCCGATCGGTGCTTCAAGCCGCTCCCCGCGCGTGGCTTTGGGATAACGTTTCCACTCACTCCAGGTCGCGATCATCTTAGTCCTTCCGCCGTGCGATGCGCGGCAAACATTGTTTTCTTCTGCTTTGCACTTGTTGAAAGACGTCGAGCCACAAGAGACCTTGAACCACCAACCGCATTCCAATTCACGGCGGTGAGAATGGTTCCCGCCGGCATGCTTCAACAGGCATATGGCGGCTCAGACCCGCGCATTCAAGGCGAAAGGAGTTAACGCAAACTTCCTCTCTCGCAGAAAAGCCGAAATCAACGCCCCCAAATCGCATTGCAGCGGCCTCGCCTCTCATTGTGGTTAATTTTCGGGACAGCGCTGACCAGCCGCAACTAACAGAAGGCAACATCGCACACCATGAATCTTCAGCTTGATGGAAGGACCGCGCTCGTCGGTGGCGCTTCGTCCGGGCTCGGCCTCGCGATCGCAGAAGCCCTGCGGCAGGAAGGCGCGAACGTCGTCGCCGTTGCGCGCGGCCGGGAAGCCCTCGAAACCGCAGCGGCTCGCATCGACGCCGTGCCGGTAGTGGCCGACTTGTCGTCGCCGGAAGGGACACATCGAGCTGTCGAAACGGCCGTGGAACGGTTCGGCGGACTGGATGTGCTCGTATGGAATACTGGCGGCCCCCGGCCGGGCGGCGCGCTGGACATCGACGAGCAGAGCGCAGAGGCGGCGGTCCAGTCCGACCTGCTTCCGCTGGTCCGGATCGTCAGACACGCCGTGCCGCATCTGCGGCGCGGAGATCTAGGCCGGATCATTGCTGTCACGGCGACCAGCGCACGTGAGCCGACCTCCCTCGTCGCGCTCTCAAGCTTGATCCGCCCCGGCCTGACCGGCTATCTGAAAACAATCGCGCATGAACTGGCGGCGGACGGCATAACCGTGAACTGTGTCGCGCCTGGTCGCATCGCAACGCCGCGAGTCCAGAAGATCTATCCCGACGGCGTGCCCGCTGCAGAGACCGCCGCCATCCCGATGCGCCGCTTCGGAACTCCGACGGAGTTCGCCGCCGTGGTCGCGTTTCTCGCGTCCCCCGTCGCGTCATATGTGACCGGGACAACCGTCACGGTTGACGGCGGAATGACCCGCTCGCTCTTCTGAACTCACTCGTCTGCCGCGAAGCGATGCGACGTGTGCCGCGACAGCTCGGCGCCGCTCCCCGCGCGTCGCTTTGGGAGAGCGTTTCCACTCACTCCAGGTTGCGATCATCTCAGTCCTTCCGCTGTGCGATGCGCGGCAACATTTGCTTTCTTCTACTTTGCACTTGTTGAAAGACGTCGAGCCACAAGAGACCTTGAACCACGAACCGCATCCCATCGCCGCGACCTAACGTCTTCTTGTTTTGTCGTGGATAATTTTCGGGGCCAAACTTGAGCTGCGATTAAAGCCCCCAGAGAGAAATGTCATGAAAAGTTCGGCACGGATCGATGAAGCATTGCTGCAGGCCAGCGATGCCAAGGAAATTCCCGGCGTTGTGGCAATTGCCGGAAATAGCACAGACGTTCTCTATCAAGGTGCATTCGGCAAGCGCGATCTATCGCAAGATCTACCGATGACACTCGACAGCGTGTTCTGGATCGCCTCCATGACCAAAGCGATCACAACCGCAGCTGCAATGCAGTTGGTTGAGCAAGGCAAGCTCTCGCTCGACGAGCCAATCGGGAAATTGCTGCCCGATCTCGCCAATCCCCAAGTGCTTGAAGGCTTCGATACCAGCGGCGAACCGCGATTGCGGCCAGCCAAAGGGGCCATCACGCTACGTCACCTCATGACCCACACGGCTGGGTTCTGCTACGAGTTTTGGAACGCCAATATAGTGCAATACCTGCAGAAAACCGGCATCCCGAGCATCAACACCTGCAAGGAAGCCGCGCTCAGGACACCGATCATGTCCGATCCCGGAATGCGCTGGGAATACGGCAGCAACATCGATCTTGTCGGCAAAGCGGTGCAAACTGTTAGCGGCAAGAGGCTCGATGTCTATCTGCACGACCACATATTCGACCCTCTCGGCATGACCGATACCGCCTTTAAAATCGGGCCGGCTCAGCGGCAACGGCTCGTTGCCATGCATGCACGGGCGCCTGACGGCTCGCTACAGCCCGTCCCATTCGAAGTCGAACAGGAGCCGGAATTTCACATGGGCGGCATTGGACTTTACGGCACCGCCCGCGACTATCTTTCGTTCGCGCAGATGATCCTGAACAAAGGGCGCGCCAATGGCCATCAGGTCTTAAAGCCGGAAACTATTGAGCTGATGAGCCAAAATCAGATGGGCGAACTCAATATGACCAGGATGACGTCCACGATCCCTGCGGTGAGCAACGACGTCGATTTCTACCCGGACATGGCCAAAAAATGGGGCCTCAGCTTCATGATCAATACGGCTGCAACGCCGGAAGGGCGCAGTG
Organism: Afipia dichlorophenoxyacetatis; assembly: GCF_055386385.1. Taxonomy (NCBI): domain Bacteria; kingdom Pseudomonadati; phylum Pseudomonadota; class Alphaproteobacteria; order Hyphomicrobiales; family Nitrobacteraceae; genus Afipia; species Afipia dichlorophenoxyacetatis. Next base: position 29,031 of record NZ_AP029250.1, read on the forward strand.
CCGGTAGCCTGGCGTGGGCGGGGCTGGCCAACACTTACTACTGGATCGATCCCGCTCGCGATGTCACGGGAATCATCCTGATGCAGGCTTTTCCTTTCGCAGATCCAAAATGTCTTGCTGCGTTCTCGGCATTCGAGCGTGGCGTGTATGCCGGTCTCGATACCGCGAAGCCTACGGCTTAGCGCCTGCGACCACTGACCAATCGATCAACGTGATGCCCGATTTGATCGGGCATCACCACAAAGTCTCAGACCGGCAATCCGTTGGCCTGGGCCAGCGCTTTCAACGACGTCTGCGGCCGCGCGCCAATATGCTGGATCACTTCCGCAGCGGCCAGTGCGCCCAGACGGCCGGAATCTTCGTGGCTGAAGCCACGCACCAGACCGAACAGGAAGCCTGCCGCGAACAGATCACCCGCTCCCGTTGTATCTACCACCTGTTTCACGGGAGATGCCGGCACTGCGGTCGCCTTGTCACCGCTGATAACCACACACCCTTTTTCACTGCGGGTCACGACAGCGAGACCAGCATCACTGCGCAATTGTGTCAGCGCCCCGTTGAAATCATTCGTCTGATAGAGCGACAGCAGCTCGGCCTCATTGGCAAACACAAGATCGACGGTCTTTGTCTTGATCAGATCGAGAAACTCGTCGCGATAGCGGCCGACACAAAACGCGTCAGACAATGTCAGCGCGACGGTGCGCTTGTTCTCGTGCGCTATTTTTGACGCCTTCAGAAAGGCCTCTTTTGCGTTCTTTGGATCCCACAGGTAGCCTTCCAGATAGACGATCGAAGACGCCGCGATCTGCGCTGGATCGATGTCCGCAGGCGACAGATCCTGTGCCGCGCCGAGATAGGTGTTCATGGTTCGCTCGCCATCCGGCGTGACGAGGATGTAGCAACGCGCCGTGGCAACGCCGGCCGAAGCCGGGCGGGTCTCGAACGCAACCTTGGTGGCCCGGATATCGTGGCTAAACACGTTGCCCAACTGATCGTCGCGCACCTTGCCCACGAAGGCAGCCCGCGCACCGAAGTCCGCGACACCGGCGATGGTATTCGCGGCCGATCCGCCCGAGATTTCCGTGGCCGGCCCCATGGCCTGGTAAATCGCGGCAGCCCGCGATTCGTCGATCAGCGCCATCGCCCCCTTGGACATGCCATGTTCTGCAAGAAAGCCATCTTCGGTTTTCGCCAGAATATCGACGATAGCGTTGCCGATCCCGAGAACATCGTATGTTGTTGCGGTCATTAATTATATTCCTGCTGGGCAGAGGGCGGAACCAACAAAAGCTGGTATTTCATGCAGTCATGAAGATCTGGCGACCTATCACGACAATGCGTCCGCCAGCAAGCGCACGGCATCGAACGGCTCTCGAAACGCTCCAAAGAATACCCGCATGCTTCGTCATATTTTGACCGTATCAACCGGAACGCTGTCCTCGCGGATGCTGGGGTTCTTGCGGGATTCCCTGATCGCAGCGCTGCTCGGGGCTGGCGCGGTCGCGGACGCGTTTCTGGTCGCGTTTCAGTTCATCAACGTGACACGGCGCTCGTTCACGGAAGGAGCGCTGAACGCGGCGCTGGTGCCGACCTATCTGCGCGTGCGCGAAACCGAAGGCAAAGTGGCCGCCGCCGCCTTCGCCGGGCGAGCACTCGGCTGCGTTAGCCTGATCCTGATCTGTATCGCGGTTGCCCTGACACTCTTAATGCCCCTCGTCATCTCGCTCCTGGCCCCCGGTTTCGTGGGCGGGGAGTCGCTGCAACTTGCGATCAACAATGCGCGATTGATGATGCCCTACCTCGCGTTTGTCGGGCCTTCGATCGTCATGATCGGCGTGCTGAACGCCGAGCATCGCTATCTGCTCACGGCATTCTCGCCGGTGTTGTTCAATCTCACATTGATCGTGGTGCTTGTGGTGCTGCTGGTCTGGCGGCACGATCCGCTGTTTTCAGCAACCATCATTGCAGGCGCTGTCGGCGTTGCCGGATGTCTGCAAATGCTCATTCTCGTGCAGCGCAGGCCCTGGCGTGAGGGCGTTGCGACGCCCTTGCGGATTTCATTCGATCCGCAGATCCGCGGCTTCCTTCGCAAGGGAATCCCCGGGATGATCGCCAATGCCAGCCCGCAATTTCTTATTGTCAGCGGCGCCATTATTGCGTCGTCATCACCTGCAGCGGTCTCATGGCTTTATTTCGCCAATCGTCTCATTGAACTGCCTCTCGGCATGGTTGGCGTGGCGATGGGAACCGTGCTCGTCCCCGAATTGGCTCGCTCTATTCAAAGTGGCGACCACGAGGCGTTGATGCGCGCGGAGTCTCGCGCACTCGAGCTCGCAGTCGGTCTCGTGCTGCCGGCAACGCTTGGACTGATCCTGCTCAGCCAGCCGATTATCCGCGTGCTGTTCCAGCATGGCGCGTTCACCGCCACAGATACAGCCGCCACCGCGCAAGCACTGTCAGTCCTTGCGCTTGGCCTGCCTGCACACGTTCTGGTGAAAGTGCTGTCCCCTGCATTCTTCGCCCGGGAAGATACCAAGACACCGCTCATCGCGACGATCGCTGGAATGGTGGTCGCCGTGCTAAGCGGACTGACCTTCGGCCATGCTTTTGGCGTCACCGGTGTCGCCGGTAGCATTTCACTCGGCGCCTGGTTCTGCGCGGCGGTGCTGGCATGGCGCGGTGCCACGACATTCGGGTTTTCCATCGATGCGGTGGCTTGGCGGCGCCTGCCGCGTATCGCGGCATGCGCTGCTGCCATGGGAGCGATGCTCTACATCGCAGAATCCTTCGTCGCCTCGGTTGAGGCCAATGCCGGCTTCGCCGCCAACCTCACCATCCTTGGTGGCCTGGTAGCTGCCGGCGTTTCGTTCTATGGCCTGCTGCTCGACCTGTTCCGGATCGTCAGCTGGGGCGAGGCGATCGAGAGTTTGCGTGAAGGCGGCTTGCGCGAGTAAGCCTCGCCCGGCTATTGACGGGGCGCAGTGCGTGCTTGACGGACAGGAATGGCGGTAATGGCAGCGAAAGAACTGGTTTTTTCAGGCGTTCAACCGACGGGCAATCTGCACCTCGGCAATTATCTCGGCGCCATCGTCAATTTTGTCAAATTGCAGGACACTCACAATTGCATCTACTGTGTCGTCGATATGCACGCGATCACCGTGTGGCAGGATCCTACTGAACTGACGCGCAATATTCGTGAGGTCACTGCGGCCTTCATCGCCAGCGGCATCGATCCGAAAAAACACATTGTGTTCAATCAAAGCCAGGTGTCGGGTCACGCCGAACTTGCCTGGGTCTTCAATTGCGTTGCGCGCCTCGGCTGGCTCAACCGCATGACCCAGTTCAAGGAGAAGGCCGGCAAGGACCGCGAGAATGCGTCGGTTGGACTGTATGCCTATCCAAATCTGATGGCCGCGGACATTCTGGTCTATCGTGCAACCCATGTTCCGGTCGGCGAAGACCAGAAGCAGCATCTCGAACTGGCGCGCGACATCGCGCAGAAATTCAACAATGACTTCGCCGATTCAATCCGCGCGCATAATTTCGATGAGAAATTCTTTCCGCAACCGGAGCCGCTAATTACGGGCCCGGCGACCCGCGTGATGTCATTGCGCGACGGTTCGAAGAAAATGTCGAAATCCGACCCGTCGGATTATTCGCGGATCAATCTGTCCGATGATGCCGACGCCATCGCGCAAAAGGTCCGCAAGGCCAAGACCGATCCAGAGCCTTTGCCGAGCGAGGAAGAAGGCCTGAAGAGCAGGCCGGAAGCAGATAATCTCGTCGGCATCTACGCCGCACTGTCCGGCAAGCCGAAGGCAGACGTGCTGCGCGAATTCGGCGGCGGTCAGTTTTCCGGCTTCAAATCGACGCTGGTCGATCTGGCCGTCGAAAAACTCGGCCCGATCGGCGCAGAAATGAAGAAGCTGTCACAAGATGCAGCCTATGTGGATTCAGTCCTGATCGATGGTGCAGATCGCGCACGCGTCATCGCGGAAGAGACCATGAATGCCGTGAAGGATGTCGTCGGCTTCATCCGCAAGCGCTGAAACACTCCGGATATCCAGCCGCTTTAGCCGCTCGCAGATCGCTCTGCGGGCGCGAATCACCGGCACGTCAAGTTCCTTCTCGCCTTGTCGGCGTGACCCGGCGCGTGGCAGCATGACCTAGTGTCCCGATTCCGAATAACCGTACGAGCGCGCCGCAAATTGGTCGGTTATTCGGAGGCGGGACACTAGTCGGTTCATCATTCGGGACATGCATGAGCAGCCAACGACGAAGCTACGAACAAGACCACAAGCCGAAATGTTTGGTCATCGTTGACGACAGCGCCGAAGGCGACCGCGCCGTCTACTATGCCAGCCGCTGGGCTGTGCGAGTCGGCGGTGGCGTGGTGATGCTGAGGGTCATCGACACCGAGGATCGCAACCAACAATGGCTCGGCGTTGCCGACATCATGCGTGCGGAAGCGGAGGAAACAGCGAATGCTGCCCTCGATCGCGCCTCGGGACGCGCCAACGGCATCGCCGCCATCACACCGGAACGCGTGATCCGGGAGGGCGATCCCGCCGAGCAGATCCTCGACGTCATCGACAAGGACGTCGACATCGCCATGCTGGTCCTCGCGGCCAGTGCCGGCGCCGAGGGACCCGGCCCAATCATCACCATGCTGGCGAAAACGGCTGGGAACTTCCCGGTTCCCATCGCGATCGTCCCCGGCAATTTGAGCGACAGCGACCTCGACGCCCTGTCCTGAACCGAGATAACGCAGCCCCGCAGACAGCCCTGCTCCGCACCTCTTGATCGTGCTTTTTCAGGCGCCATCTGCTAGAGGAACCGTTCACCCATCCCGTTCGCGCCGGCCTTGAACCGGTGATGTGTCGGAGAATCAAATGTTTATCCAGACTGAAGCAACACCCAATCCCGCCACCCTGAAGTTCATTCCAGGGCGGACCGTGCTCGACAGCGGCACCATGGAATTCACCAGCCAGGAGGCGGCCGCCCGCTCCCCGCTCGCGGAACGGCTGTTCAGCATCCCCGGCGTGACCGGCGTGTTTTACGGCTCCGATTTCGTGACCGTGACCAAGGACGACAGCGACTGGCAGCACCTCAAGCCGGCGATCCTCGGCGTCATCATGGAATATTACATGTCCGGCGCGCCACTGCTGGCGGATGGCGACAAGCCCGAGGAAGCCCACGCAGACGAGTTCTTTGACGAGGCGGACACCGAGACCGTCGACACCATCAAGGATCTGCTCGAGACCCGCATTCGCCCCGCTGTCGCAGGCGACGGCGGCGACATTACGTTCCGCGGCTTCAAAGACGGCATCGTATATCTCGATATGAAGGGCTCATGCGCCGGTTGTCCGTCGTCCACCGCAACTCTCAAGCACGGAATCCAGAACCTGCTGAAGCACTTCATTCCCGACGTGGTTGAAGTCCGGCCGATGTAACCGCAAAGTTGGACTTACCATCTGTTGAGACATCACGGCCGGGCACGTCCCGGCCGTTTTTATTCGGCGATTTTCGGGTCATTTCAAATCAAGCGAAAAGATTTTCAATTCCAGCAGTGCTAGAACGGGTTCCATGTTTATTCTCGCCATAGACACTGCGCTCGACTATTGCGCCGCCGCTGTTCTGGACACGAACACCCAGACCTTGATCGCGCAGGAAACGCAGGCGATGAAACGCGGCCACGCCGAAGCGCTGATGCCCCTGATTGCGCGCGTGATGACGGATTCCGGCATCGCCTATCTCGATCTCGACCGTATCGCTGTCACCACCGGCCCTGGCAGCTTTACTGGCTTGCGCGTCGGGCTCTCAGCCGCACGCGGCATTGGACTTGCCGCCGGCAAGCCCGTCGTGGGGCTGACGACGCTGTCCGCCTATGTCGCGCCGTTGGTCGCGGAAGCGCAGGAACAACCGATCATTTCAGCGATCGATGCGCGCCACGACCATGTTTATTTTCAGGTTGTTGCCGGCAATGGCGCCACGCTGATGAAGCCCGCCGTCGCGCCGATCGAAGCGACGTTTGCAGCGGCGCGGTTTGGTGCACTCCGCATGGTTGGCAACGCTGCACAATTGCTTGCCGACCGCTGGCCACACAATCAGTTGGCGCCATCATCGGTCGATAACCAGCCAGGTCCGGACATTACGTGGGTTGCGTGGCTCGGCGCAGCCGTTGAGCCGGATGAATCACCTGCGAAGCCGTTTTACCTGCGTCCGCCCGATGCGAAGCCGAAGGCAAGCTCGTCGCAAGCGCAGAGTGGGCCGCAAATCTGACGATGTCGCATCTCACTAACGTTCTCTCGCGGATTCTTCCGCGGTTGTTTAAAGCTCCCGCTCCTGTCGTCGAGGTTGCAAACCTCCGCGATGCGCCGCGACTATCGCAGCTGCACCACGCATCGTTTCACCGTGGTTGGGGTGCCGACGAATTTGAGCAGATCCTGATCGAGCGTAATACCCTCGCGCACCGGCTGCGGCTAGGACGCACGATCATCGGCTTCATCGTGTCGCGGACCGCTGCGGACGAGGCTGAGATCCTTTCCGTTGCCATTGCGTCGAATCAACGCGGGCACGGCTATTCCCGCGATTTATTGCGAACGCATCTCGGGCATCTGACAGGGCACGGCCTGAAAAAGGTATTTCTTGAAGTTGAAGAAAATAACCGCCCCGCACGCGCCCTCTATGAACGGGCCGGATTTCGCGTCGTCGGTCGGCGCGAGCGCTATTACAGGGATGCCAGCGGGGAACAATTGAATGCCGTGGTGATGCAACGAGACTTGTCGTAGACTCAGGCTGATGGCAAAACAGTCTCCATCCACCCGGAACTGAAATATGACGGCCCTGAAATCCATGCCTTCCGGCAACTATACGGACATCGAGAAACGCTGCGCTGCGGCGGGGATGCGTATGACCGAGCAGCGGCGTGTCATTGCACGTGTGCTGGCCGAATCGCTGGATCATCCCGACGTTGAGGAGCTTTATGCCCGCGCAGTTGCGATTGACGACAAGATCTCGATCTCGACCGTGTATCGCACCGTTAAACTGTTCGAGGATGCCGGCATCATCGAGCGGCACGACTTCCGCGAAGGCCGTGCGCGCTATGAGCAGGTGCCCGACAATCACCACGACCATCTCATCAACCTGCGTGACGGCAAGGTGATCGAATTCACCTCCGAGGAAATCGAGAAGCTGCAGGCAGAGATCGCTCGTAAACTGGGTTTCAAGCTGGTCGATCATCGGCTGGAGCTCTATTGCGTGCCACTGGACGACGACAAAACTTGAGTCAGTCCAGCTCCCCCTACGACCTGATCATTTTCGATTGCGATGGTGTTCTCGTCGACAGCGAAGTCATTTCGTGCCGCGTGCACGCGGAAGTGCTGACGCGCCACGGTTACCCGATCACCGCGGAGCAGGTCCGCGAGCGCTTCCTTGGCCGCTCCGCTCGCGACAGCAACCTCGACGTCGAACGAGAACTCGGCCACTCGCTGCCGGAGGCTTATGATTCCGAGCGACGCGAACTTCTGTTGCAGGCGCTTGCCGAAGCAGCCGAGGCCATTCCGCATATCCATGGCGCCATCGATGCGATCAATGTGCGGATGTGCGTGGCCTCCAGCGGCGCCCATGAAAAAATCTTCACCACGCTGTCGCGCGCCGGTCTTTATACGCGCTTCGCGCCCCACATCTTCTCGGCATCGCAGGTCAAACAGAGCAAGCCCGCGCCGGATCTATTCCTGTTTGCGGCCGATCAAATGAACGTCGAACCGGCGCGATGTTTCGTGGTCGAGGACAGCGTTTCAGGCGTAACAGCCGCACGTGCGGCCGGAATGACCGTTATCGGCTTCACCGGCGGCAGCCACTGCCGGGCGGGCGACGAGGCCAATTTACGGACGGCCGGAGCGACGGTCGTTATCGACGATATGCGGGCATTGCCTGGCCTGCTCGCACAACCGGCCACGCTGAACGTGCCGGTAGTCGCCTCGATTTGAAACGCCCCAAAACGGGCTAATAGCTGGATTCCGGCGGCTTTTACCTATATTTGAGGCGGCAACAGGCTGGTGTCCCGATTCCGAAGCTCGCATCATTCCGCTGCTCGTTCGTCCGCGAGCTTCGGAATCGAAGGACACCAGCAAGTTATTGTTCCAGTGTGGCTTTGGTTCAGAAGTCCGCATTCCGGACTCGCCGCACAAAAGATGCGGGCTTCTGAACCGCCGCACTGGCTGAGGCCGCTATCACAAGGTTTCGATGAACACGCCGCGAAAGCTGCACATCAAGTCATACGGCTGTCAGATGAATGTCTACGATGCACAACGCATGGTGGACACGTTGGCGCCTGAAGGATTCGTGGAAACATCGAGCGTCGACGACGCCGATCTCGTCATCCTGAATACCTGCCACATCCGCGAGAAGGCTTCGGAGAAGGTCTACTCGGAGCTCGGACGGCTGCGTACCGCCAAGGATGAAGCCGCGCGCCAAGGCCGCGAGATGCGGATCGCAGTTGCCGGCTGCGTCGCGCAGGCCGAAGGTAGCGAGATCATCAGCCGCGCTCCGGTTGTCGACGTTGTTGTCGGTCCGCAGAGCTATCATCACTTGCCGCAGCTTCTGGCAAAGGCAAAAGCTGAAGGCCGCGCCATCGAAACCGAATTTCCGGTCGAGGATAAATTCACGGCACTGCCCGATCCCAAGCCCGCGGTGATTCGCTCCCGCGGGATTTCGTCCTTCGTCACAGTGCAGGAAGGTTGCGACAAATTCTGCACTTTCTGCGTGGTGCCCTACACCCGCGGCATGGAAGTTTCGCGCCCTGTCGCGCGCATCATTGAGGACGTGCAACGGCTCGCCGACAATGGTGTGCGCGAGATCACGCTGATCGGCCAGAACGTCAACGCGTTTCACGGTGATGGCGAAGACGGCACGGCCTGGTCTCTCGGCCGCTTGCTCCATTACCTTGCTGCAATCCCCGGCATTGCCCGGCTGCGCTATTCAACCAGTCATCCCCGCGACGTTGATGATGCGTTGATCGAGGCTCACCGCGATATTCCTGCCGTGATGCCGTTCGTTCATTTGCCGGTTCAATCGGGTTCCGATCGGATCCTCGAAGCCATGAACCGCAAGCATACCGCGAATGATTATCGCCGCACCATCGACCGGTTCCGGAAGGTGCGCGAAGACATTGCATTTTCGTCGGATTTTATCGTCGGTTTCCCCGGCGAAACGGAAGAAGACTTTTCGGCCACACTCGCGTTGGTCACACAAATCAGCTACGCTGGCGCATATTCTTTCAAATATTCGCCCCGGCCCGGAACGCCGGCGGCGGACATGCAGGAGATGGTCACGACAAGCGTTATGGACGAGCGATTGGCGCGACTCCAGGCATTGATCGACAGCCAGCAGGCTGCGTTTAACGCAGCTTCGATCGGCGAGACGGTTGACGTGCTGTTTGAGCGCGCGGCCCGTAATCCGGGGCAGATAGTCGGCCGCACCGCTTATTTGCAACCTGCGCACGTCATGGCTTCACCAGACATCATCGGCAAGGTTTTGCCCGTCTCTATCGAAAGCCTGGAGCGCTACAGCCTGATCGGCGCGCTCGCGACCTCTTCTCCCACGCCCTCGCTGCAAGCTGTCCCGTCCGCCATGACCACCGGAGCCTGAACCCTTGCCAAAAAGCGCATCGGATTCGCCGACCCTCGCCCCTGGCCGCAAGCACGACCGAGACATTCAACCCACGCACGAAACCCAGATCGTCGTTGCTTTCGACGACAACACCGCCGCCTCCGCGCTGGTCGGCCCGTACGGGCAAAATCTCGCGCTGATCGAACGCCGCCTGGGCGTTGTGGCCGACTCACGCGGCAACCACATTACGATCGCTGGGACGCGCGATGCGTGCGACGGCGCGCGGCGCGTCCTGGAGATGCTTTACGAGCAGGCCACGCGCAATCACGATGTTGCACAGGGCGACGTGGAAGGCGCAATCCGCGCCGTCATCGCACAAGGATCGTTGTTTGAGTTCGACAAGGGCTTCGAAGCAAAGCCTGACGAACCAAAGGCTGCGAAGCCTCAATTCGAAGAACTCAATTTGCGCAAGCGGCCGGTGCGCGCCCGGACAGCAGCGCAGGATTCTTACATTCGCGCGCTGAAGCGCCACGAATTGGTGTTCGGCATCGGCCCCGCAGGCACCGGCAAGACGTGGCTCGCCGTGGCGCGGGCGTGTCAGTTGTTCGAACGCAAGGAAGTTGACCGGATTATCCTGTCGCGTCCGGCCGTCGAAGCCGGCGAACGGCTCGGCTTCCTGCCGGGCGACATGCGCGAAAAGGTCGATCCTTATCTGCGGCCGATCTACGATGCACTGTATGATCTGATGGATGCGCGCATCGTCGAGCGCGGCCTGCAAAGTGGCGAGATCGAGATCGCGCCGCTGGCGTTCATGCGCGGCCGCACGCTGACAAATGCCGCGATCATCCTGGACGAAGCGCAAAACACCACATCGATGCAGATGAAGATGTTTTTGACGCGTCTCGGCGAGAACAGTCGCATGATTATCACGGGAGACCCAAGTCAGGTCGACCTTCCCAATGGTCAACCGTCGGGTCTCGCGGAAGCCGCGGCGCTGCTTGCCGGGGTCGAAGGCATCGCGCAGGTGCAATTCACCGCCCAGGACGTCATTCGCCACGAGTTGGTGGCGCGGATTGTTGCTGCCTACGAGGGCGCACCGAAGCCGGCCGTCCCTGGCAAGCCTTGATGCATGATGCACCGATGCTTATGACATAGCCCGTGTGGACCGTAGAAACCCATTATCCATGACCTCCGACGGATATCCCGCGACTGAAGTTCTCATCACCGCCGACTGCTGGCAGCGTGAGGCGGACGCGGAAACAACCATTCATCGCGCCATTGAGGCGGCTTCCGTCATGGTCGAAGCAGACACTGCGGATGCTGAACTGGCGATCATGCTGACAGACGATGCGGGCATCCGCACGCTGAACAAGAACTGGCGCAACATCGATAAGCCGACCAACGTGTTGTCGTTTCCAGCCCTGCAGCCGTCCGGATCATCGCTCGAAGATGATGCGCCGCGAATGCTCGGCGACATCGCCATCGCATACGAGACGACCCGCGCTGAGGCCGACGCCGAACACAAGCCGTTCGACCATCATCTCAGCCATCTTGCCATACATGGCTTTCTGCATCTCATCGGCTACGACCACGAAAATGACGACGACGCCGAGGTCATGGAAGACCTTGAGCGGACTATCCTCGCGCAGCTCGGCATTCCCGATCCTTATGCGCACGACGATCAGGTGAAATAGGTGCCCGACCCGGACAGTAGTAAAACCGAAACGCAACGGCCCAGCAGTAATTTGCCGGTGCCTGTGCACCACGGTGAAGTCTTACGGCCATCCTCCGAGATGTGGCTGATGCGTGCGCTACGCACGTTGTTTGGCTGGAAGGCCGGATCGGCCCGCGCGGATCTTCAGGTTGTCCTTGATGCAACAGCGCCCGATGAAACGGGATTTTCGACGATCGAACGCACCATGCTGCGCAACATCCTCGCGCTGCATGAGCGACGCATCGCCGACGTCATGGTGCCGCGCGCCGACATCGTTGGCGTCAAGCGCGACATTTCGCTAGGCGAATTGATGACCACATTCGAGAGCGCGGGCCATTCGCGGCTTGTGGTTTATGACGACACGCTCGACGAGCCGGAAGGTATCGTCCACATCCGCGATCTGCTCGCCTTCATCACCGCAAAAGCCAAAATTGCGGACGAGGTCAACACCAAGCGCAAGAAGCCGTTTCCCGCGGGAATCGATCTGCGCGCTGTCGACTTGCGCATGTCGTTGATGGACGCGAACATCATGCGCAAGCTGCTCTATGTTCCGCCATCGATGCCCGCCATCGATCTTCTGGCTCAGATGCAGGCCACGCGTATTCATTTGGCACTGGTCGTGGATGAATACGGTGGCACAGACGGACTGGTGTCAATCGAGGATATCGTCGAACAGGTGGTCGGTGAAATTGACGACGAACACGATGGCGACGAACCGCCGTCGGTGGTCCGGCAGGGGGACGGCTCCTTCATCGCAGACGCCCGCGCGGGCCTCGACGATGTCAAATCAGTGGTCGGCGAGCAATTCGACACCGGCGAAGCGGGCGAGGATGTCGATACGCTGGGTGGTTATCTCGTGACGCAGGTTGGCCGCCTGCCGGTTCGGGGCGAGATCATCTCTGGCCCTGGTGAATTCGAAATCGAGGTGCTCGACGCCGATCCACGGCGCATCAAGCGCGTGCGCATTGGCACGCGAAAAGATCGCTCGAACCCGCGCCTTCGAGAACGGCGGCGCGAAGCTGCGACAGATGCCGCGAACCAACCGCCACCCGACACAAGCTCTTCGCCCTCCGGCGACACTGCGGGAACCCCATGACATCTCTGCGCGCGTTAATCGCAGGTATCATCCTCTCGTGGGGCTGGCGCCGCGCAGCCATCGCATTCGTCTCTGGCGCATTGTCCGCGCTGGCCGTTGCGCCATTTAATGCATGGCCTGTCCTGTTCATTACGATTCCAGTGATCGTCTGGCTGATCGATGGTGCTGGTGCGGGACGTCTCGGTGGAATTCCGGCGGCCGCTGTGAGCGGCTGGTGGTTCGGCTTTGGATATTTCGTGGCAGGCCTTTATTGGATCGGCTACGCATTCCTTGTGGACGCAGAAACGTTCGCCTGGCTGCTCCCGGTCGCGGTGATGGGTTTACCCGCGCTCTTGGCGCTGTTCATGGCTTTTGGCTTTGCGCTGGCTCGGCTGATCTGGACCAAGGACGGATCGCGCATTCTTGCACTGGCATGTGCGCTCACTGTCAGTGAATGGCTTCGTGGCCACATCCTGACGGGCTTTCCTTGGAACGCCCTCGGCTATGCATTGACCGAGCCGCTTGCGCTGGCGCAGACCGCCGCCCTGACCGGGCTGTGGGGATTGACGTTCATCACCGTCGCAATTTTCGCGAGTCCTGCGATCCTTTTCGACGACCGCAGCAACACGTCCCGGCCGTGGCTACCCTTGAGCGTATCGCTCGTCTTGCTCGCCGCTATGGGCGCTTACGGAACAGCGAGACTTTCCAGCAAACCGACCCGGCTGGTGAAGGATGTGAGGCTGCGTCTCATGCAGCCTAATCTGCAGCAGGACGTAAAGTTCAATTACAGCGCCAAGCAGATGGTGATGGATAAATATCTGTCGCTGTCTGATCGCTCGACAGGTCCGCAAACGACTGGAGTGAAAGACGCGACGATTTTGATCTGGCCAGAATCGGCATTTCCCTTTTTCTTGTCGCGTGAAGCCGACGCGATGGCACAGATCGTAAACTTTTTGCCTAAAGGCACCGTGCTGGTCACCGGTGGCGTTCGTCCGCCGGATCAACCGCCTGAGTTGAGGGTCACGCGCGCCTACAATTCGGTTTATGTGATCGATCACGATGGCACGATCTTGTCGATTTACGACAAGCTTCATCTCGTGCCGTTCGGAGAGTATCTACCGTTCCAAAACGTGCTGGAAAAACTCGGCCTCCAGCAGCTGACAAAAATGCGCGGCGGATTTATTCCTGGCGATCGTCGGCGGACAATGGCGATACCCAATGCGCCGCGCATGCTGCCGCTGATCTGCTACGAGGCCATTTTTCCGGGCGACGTGGTTCCACGTGACGATCGGCCGGGCTGGATCGTCAACCTGACCAACGATGGCTGGTTTGGAATTTCGACTGGCCCGTATCAACATTTGCAACAAGCCCGTCTGCGCGCAATCGAGGAAGGGCTCCCGGTAGTCCGCTCAGCGAACACCGGCATTTCAGCAGTAATCGATCCGGTCGGCCGGATTATTAACCGTCTGGATCTCGGCACCGAAGGCGTTTTGGATTCCGCGCTTCCTGCCGCGATATCGCCTACATTGTACTCACAAGTGCAGGATGTTCCTGCCGCAATCGTGATCGCGCTGTCCGCGATCGTGGTTATCCGCCGGCGTGCGAAGCAAAGTGCGTGAGGCGCCTTTAAACTTCTTCTAAGTTTGCTTGCGTTTCGGCACTATCATTTGCCCGTTCCCTTCATGACAATAGGGTTTCAGGTATGATAGTGCGGAACTAACGTAAGTCGGGCGCCTAATAGCTGAAATTTTCACCATTCCGTCACAACTATTTGACGGCCTCGCAGCGAAAGGCGTAATCCGGTTCTATCATTCCAACAATGGTAATACTGGCATTGTGTATGCAGCGATGGCGCGGAGCTACTAGATGACAACCAAGGCGCCCAATCCTGTCGATAAATATGTAGGTAGCCGCGTTCGTATGCGGCGAATCATGCTTGGCATGAGCCAGGAGAAACTCGGCGAAGCGCTGGGTTTGACCTTTCAGCAAGTGCAGAAATACGAGAAGGGCACGAACCGTATTGGTGCGAGCCGCCTGCAGCAGATCTCCGACATTTTGCAGGTCCCGGTCTCCTTTTTGTTTGAAGGAGGCCCAGCCGGCCCCAACGCCCCGACGGGAATGAGCGAAGCGTCATCGCCAGCTTATGTTTCCGATTTCCTTGCAACGTCGGAAGGATTGGCGCTGACTCGCGCGTTTACGCGTATTACGGATGCCAAGCTTCGCCGTAGCATCGTCGACCTCGTCGAGCAGATGGCTTCGCGAGAGCAAGTGGACCATCCCTGATCCTCGCCGCGCTTCTCGATGACTGATGCTTGCTTGACAGACAATGAACCGGCTATGTCGGAAAACGAACATATGCCGTCGCATGACCGCGAGCACGGTCAGGGATCTTTCTTTGGCCGGCGCAAAGGACACAAGCTCCGCAATCATCAGGCGGACCTGATTGCGAATTTGCTGCCTCGTCTCGTGCTCGATATCAGCCAGCCAAGTCCGCCGGATATCGGCTCGCTGTTTGATCGGCCCGTCACCTCGAAACGCCTCGAGATCGGGTTCGGCGGTGGCGAACACCTGATCGCAGAGGCGTTGGCTTATCCCGACGTCGGCTTCATCGGCTGCGAGCCTTACGTCAATGGCATGGCGAAAATTCTCACGCAGGTTGAAGAGCACAACATTTCAAACCTTCGCCTGTTTGCCGGTGACGCCGCGGAACTGCTTGCCTGGGCACCGCAGGCAAGTTTCGCGCGTATTGATCTGATCCATCCAGACCCGTGGCCCAAGCGACGGCATTGGAAACGTCGCTTCGTTCAGGATGCGACCATCGTTGCGATGTCGCGCGTCCTGACCGCAAATGGCGAATTCCGCTTTGTTAGCGACATCGATGACTATTGCGCGTGGACCTTGGC
Organism: Afipia dichlorophenoxyacetatis; assembly: GCF_055386385.1. NCBI lineage: Bacteria > Pseudomonadati > Pseudomonadota > Alphaproteobacteria > Hyphomicrobiales > Nitrobacteraceae > Afipia > Afipia dichlorophenoxyacetatis. The sequence goes on from NZ_AP029250.1 coordinate 44,335, forward strand.
CCACATGACGCGTTCGACAGATTTTACCTGGACCGCCGAGCGTGCGGGCGACTGGCAGATGCCGTGGGCGGGCTACACCATGACCCGCTATGGCCGGAAGGCAGAACGCGAAGGACGCCGCGCCGCGTACCTGACGTTTAGGCTGCAGAGAAAAGCAGGTTAGAGCGTTTTCGAGCGAAGTGGCTACCGGTTCGCGTGAAGAAAACGCGTCAAACAAGAATCTAGAGCTTCGGTTCTGATGCAATCAGAACCGAATATGCTCTAGGCCGGCTTGGCGATTTCGCGTGCGCGCCAGAACGCGAGAACACGCTCCGCAGTGGCCAAGGAAAGCCGTTCATAGTTAACGCGCGCTTCCTCGATGTCCGGCGGAGGCATCGTTTTGCCCGGTCCGAGCCGCAGCATGATCAAGGCGCGGACCGTCATCCATTCCATCCCCGAGGACTTGGCGAGCAGGAGAATCGGATCCTCGCGGTCCCCCTGAATGAGCTGATGGACCATCGGCAACCGCATCCCGGACAGCGAAGAAAATGCCGCGATTGCTTCCTCGTATTTATGCTGCCGGGCAAAATCGAGCAGCGCCTTCTCGTTGAGTGCCCCGGCCTGATGCATAGCGAGAACGGCCCTTTGCGCCGGCCCGAAATCGCGCTGCACCGGCTTCGTACTGGCAATTTCAGCCATCGCCTCGTTGATCGCAGACACTCGCTCGGGATCCGCTGCGTCAAGCAGACTGCGCCGCACACCGTCCTCCGACTTCGACAGCAGTTCCTTCAACGATGCTGACGAAATGTCCTCACGCTGTCCTACCGTGACGGCCAACGCGCCGTCATCCGTCGCGCGCTTGACCAGGCCCGCATATCCCCCTTCAGAGAACTTGGCACCATCATTCGCAGCTACGGTGCGGACCACGTCGCGGTCGCCGCGACGAAGAATGACATCCGTCACAGAGGTGGTCAGGGTCGGCCGCTCGGAAATGGCCGCCAAATGCGACTGTCCCTTTTTTCGAGCGATATCGACGAGAGTCGGCTCATCAAGTAGCGGCGAATGGGCCAGAATCGGCCCTGCGATCTTGATCTCGTCCTCACGCGCTAACTGCTTCACGAGCGTCGGCGGCGCGTTGTCGACCTGCGACAGACGCGCAGCAAGCTCGGCACGGGTGTCAATTTCGGTGGTTGGGACCAGCCCTACCAGAATGTCGTCGAAGAGCTCGACGTGCTGGCTCTGGAAACGGGGCGCCCCCTCAAGGAATAGCTCCGAGATTCGCTCAATTGCTTCGGCCCGCCGTTTTGCAGTTCCGTTTTTAACGATGTCGTCAAGTTCCGGAATAAGAGAAGCTGCTGCCATGGAAAACTCGGTCGCGTAGACGCGCGGCCTCGAAAGGCACGATCCAAGCGAGGCCCGGCGCCGACGGCAATCTAGGGAACCGAAATGAAGGAACAGTTAGCTGCAATTGTACGGTTTTTCGCGTTTTGGCCTGATTCGGCAGCCTTGCCGCGCGGCCAAAAAACCTCTATATTCCGAGCAACATAAATTCTCATACAGTACGTAGGAGAGTGGGCCCCGCGGGACCCGCTCTTTTTTATTACCCTTACGACCTATCTCGCGACCCATCGTACGATCCATCGCAAATGATGCGTCGCGACCACCCTGAGAGCGTTTCGCACTGGATATGATCGACCCATCACACATCGACACCGATGAGCTGAATGACCTCCTGGCCGAACCACGCCTTGTGGTTGAGCCCGGCGTGGCGGCGCGCGTGTCGGCGGTGGCGACGCCTGTTCTCGAGGGTATGGGATACCGGCTCGTGCGTATCCGCGTCTCCGGTGAAGCCGGCTGCACTGTCCAGATCATGGCGGAACGGCCCGACGGCACCATGCAGATTGAGGATTGTGAAGCCATTTCGCGCGCGCTCTCGCCAGTGATGGATGTCGCCGATCCGGTCCAACGTGCCTATCGCCTGGAAATTTCCTCGCCCGGTATCGACCGGCCGCTTGTGCGCCGATCCGACTTCGAGCGCTACGTCGGCCACCTTGTAAAGATCGAGATGGCGGTCCCACATGAAGGCCGCAAGCGTTTTCGCGGAAAGCTCGACGGCGTCGAAGGCGCCGGGGTCAAACTCATCCGCGACGATGTGCGCGCTGACCAGGAGCCCAATGTCCTCTTAACCATGGAGGATATTTCTGACGCACGGCTGGTTTTGACCGATGAGCTGATCGCGGAATCCATGCGGAGAGGTAAAGCGGCCGCGCGCGACCTGCGCGAGGACCTTGGCCTCGAACCACCGCCGCCACCGCATGCCAAAAAAGCCAGGTCCGAAAACGATCCGGCCAAAAGCAAAAAGCCGAAACCGAAGGCAAAGCCGACCAACACCAAGGAACATCGCCTGGCCGCCGAGAAAGCGAAGCGCGCAGGCAAAACCGACCACCACGAGGGAGACTGAGCCATGGCTGCTGTCAGCGCCAATAAACTCGAACTGCTGCAAATCGCGGATGCCGTTGCACGCGAGAAATCGATCGATCGGTCGATCGTCATTTCCGCGATGGAAGACGCGATCGCGAAGGCGGCACGTGCCCGCTACGGGTCGGAAACCGACGTACACGCGGAAATCGACGCTAAGAAAGGCGAGTTGCGACTCTCGCGTCATATGCTGGTGGTCGAGCAGGTCGAAAACCCGTCGAACCAGATTTCACTGAAGGATGCCCAGCGCGCCAATCCCGGCGCACAGGTTGGCGATACCATCGCCGACACGCTGCCGCCGCTGGAATATGGCCGCATCGCTGCGCAGTCGGCGAAGCAGGTCATCGTACAGAAGGTCCGCGAGGCCGAGCGCGACCGGCAGTATCAGGAATTCAAGGACCGCATCGGCGAGATCGTCAACGGCGTCGTCAAGCGCGTCGAATACGGCAGTGTCATCGTCGATCTGGGCCGTGGCGAAGCCATCGTGCGCCGCGACGAGATGTTGCCGCGCGAATTGTTCCGCAACGGCGATCGCGTGCGCGCTTACGTGTTCGATGTCCGCCGCGAAACCCGCGGACCGCAGATTTTCCTGTCCCGCACCCATCCGCAATTCATGGCGAAGCTGTTCGCGCAGGAAGTGCCTGAGATTTACGATGGCATCGTCGAGATCAAGGCCGTGGCCCGTGATCCGGGTTCGCGCGCGAAGATCGGCGTGATTTCCCGCGATTCCTCGGTCGATCCCGTCGGCGCCTGCGTCGGTATGCGCGGTTCGCGTGTGCAGGCCGTGGTGAACGAGCTGCAAGGCGAAAAGATCGACATCATTCCATGGTCACCGGACATCGCAACATTCGTCGTGAACGCACTAGCGCCTGCCGAAGTCGCGAAGGTTGTTATCGATGAGGACCGTGAGCGCATTGAAGTCGTGGTGCCGGATACCCAATTGTCACTTGCGATTGGACGCCGCGGCCAGAATGTCCGTCTGGCATCACAGCTCACGGGCTGGGATATCGATATCCTGACCGAACAGGAAGAATCGGAACGCCGTCAGGCCGATTTCGAGAATTCGACCCGCGTCTTTATGGAAGCGCTCAATGTCGACGAAGTCGTCGGCCAGTTGCTCGCATCCGAAGGTTTCAGTTCAGTCGAAGACCTGGCATTGGTCGACCCGAGGGAACTCACCAGCATTGAAGGTTTCGATGAGGAAACCGCCAACGAGCTGCAGAGCCGGGCGCGTGAATATCTCGAACGGCTCGAGGGTGAACTCGAAGCGAAGCGGAAGGAACTTGGTGTGGATGACGCTTTGAAAACCGTCCCCGGCGTAACCTCGAAGATGCTGGTGAAGTTCGGCGAGAACGACATCAAGACCATCGAAGATCTGGCTGGCTGCGCCACCGACGATCTGGTCGGATGGACCGAGCGCAAGGACGGCGAGACGACGAAACATGCCGGCATCCTCGATGCCAACGAGCTTTCGCGTGAGGACGCTGAGGCTTTGATCATGCAGGCGCGCGTCGCCGCCGGCTGGATCAGCGCGGATGAACTCGCGAAGACCTCGGAAGCCACCGCTTCCGAAGACAATCCGGCTTAAAGGAAATGTCACGCGCATGCTTGCCATCGCTGATCACGCAGATCTCGACCGAGGACCCCGGACGAAGTCCGGGACCGAGCGGATGTGCGCGGTCACGCGGCAAGTTGCGCCGATCGACGATCTGATCCGGTTCGTGCTCTCGCCCGCGGGCGAGGTCGTTCCGGATCTGAAACGCAAACTGCCCGGCCGCGGCCTTTGGGTCTCACTGTCTCATGCCGCCGTCGTGGAAGCCGGGCGCCGCAATGTTTTCGCGAAGAGTTTCAAGCGTGCCGTGCAGGTGCCGAAGACCCTCGCGGACGATATCGACCGGCTCATGGTCCGGGGGCTGGTTGAAGGCCTCGCCATGGTCGCCAAGGCCGGCCAGGTTGTGTCCGGCTTCTCCAAGGTCGAGGACGCGATTGAGGGGGGGCAGGCGGTCGGCCTGATCCACGCCAGCGACGGCGCTGCAGACGGAATTCGCAAGCTGAACGGCAAATTAGCCGCCCGAATGCAGGCAAGTACCGCAGATTCGACGGAACTGCCGATTATCAGCGCTTTAAGCACCGATGAATTGGATTTGGCACTTGGGCGGGCAAATGTGGTACATGCTGCCCTGCTCGCAGGCCCGGCCAGCAAAACCTTCCTGATGCGCTGCCAGACACTCAGCCGCTTCCGGATCACGGCTGGCAGCAAAATGACCGGAATGGACAAGGACTTAGGGCCCCGCTGACATGATGGGCATGCGGGCAAACCGAACGAGATTGGGACTATTGAATGGCTGATACGAAGACACCTGGCGACAAGACGCTGAGCGTTGGTTCGAAAACTCTGTCGCTGAAGCCGCGCACAGAGACCGGCGTTGTGCGCCAGAGTTTCAGTCACGGCCGCACCAAGTCGGTGGTGGTCGAGAAGAAGACCAAGCGCCGCATGGCTGGCGACACGGCCCCCGAAGCACCCACGCCCGCCCCGGCGCCGACACCGGCTCCTGTGGCTAAAGTCGCATCGCAACAACGTCGACCGGAGCCAAAGCCTGCGCCGCGGACCTCCGGCGTGGTTCTACGCACCCTGACCGAAGACGAGCAGAGCGCACGTGCCAGCGCGCTTGCGGACGCACGCGCGCGCGAGATCGAGGAGCGCCGCATCGCCGAGGAAGAAGCCGCGCGCCGCAACACCCAAGAATTTAAGGAACAGCAAGAGCGCGAAGCTGCCGAGGCTCGCAAAAAGGCCGAGGAAGAGCGCCATCGCGCCGATGAAGAAGCGAAGGCGAGGGCCGAACGCGAAGCCCAGAAGCGCTTTGGTGAAGCCGAAAAGAAACCCGCAGCACCAGCTGCTGCAACTCCCGCCGCAGCACCTGCCGCTCGCGCACCGGCGGCCCGTCCTGCGACGCCCGGATCCCGTCCGGCGACCCCGGGGGGCCGTCCCGCCACGCCCGGAGCTCGCCCTGCAACGGGAACGCCAGCTCGTCCAGCGCCAGTTGCAGCAGACGGCTCGGATGAGGATGAAGCACCGCGGATGGTTCGTCGTCCCGGTGGCGGCCCTGCCCGACCGGTCGTCGCGCCAAAGCCGACTCATAAGCCCGGCCCCGCCAAGGAACGTGGTCGTCTGACGCTCTCAACCGCGCTGAATGCAGACGATGTGCGCGAACGCTCAATCGCGTCGTTTCGCCGCCGCACGCAACGCCTGAAGGGGCATGTTTCGAACGAGCCAAAGGAAAAGCTGATCCGCGAGGTGACGATTCCTGAAGCCATCACGATTCAGGAACTGGCCAACCGCATGGCTGAGCGCGCGGTCGACGTCATTCGCCTGCTGATGAAGCAGGGCGCGATGCACAAGATCACCGACGTGATCGATGCCGATACCGCCCAGCTCATCGCCGAAGAACTGGGCCACAGCGTCAAGCGCGTTGCCGCTTCTGACGTTGAAGAAGGCCTGTTTGACGTTGCCGACGATCACGCATCCGACACGACTCCGCGGCCACCGGTGGTCACCGTCATGGGTCACGTCGATCACGGCAAGACCTCACTGCTCGACGCGTTGCGTCACGCCAATGTGGTTAGTGGCGAAGCCGGCGGCATCACGCAGCATATCGGTGCTTATCAGGTCACGTCGCCCGATAGCGGCAAAAAGATCACCTTCATCGACACGCCGGGCCACGCTGCGTTCACCGCGATGCGCGCGCGCGGCGCCAAGGTTACCGATATCGTCGTGCTGGTCGTTGCTGCCGATGACGGCGTCATGCCGCAGACCATCGAAGCGATCAACCACGCCAAGGCGGCGAAGGTGCCAATGATCGTGGCGATCAACAAGATCGACAAGCCCGACGCGAAGCCCGAGCGCGTGCGCACCGAACTGCTGCAGCACGATGTGCAGGTGGAATCTTTCGGTGGTGACGTTGTTGACGTCGAGGTCTCGGCCAAGAACAAGACCAACCTCGACAAGCTGCTCGAAATGATCGCGCTCCAGGCCGAAATTCTCGAGCTCAAGACCAATCCGGACCGTCCGGCTGAAGGCACCGTGATCGAAGCAAAGCTCGATCGCGGCCGTGGCCCGGTCGCGACCGTGCTCGTGCAGCGCGGCACATTGCGCATCGGCGACATCATCGTCGCCGGCGCTGAAATGGGCCGTGTCCGCGCGCTGATTTCCGATCAGGGCACCAACATCACCGAGGCCGGGCCATCGGTGCCGGTCGAGGTGCTGGGCTTCAATGGCCCACCGGAAGCCGGCGATCGTCTCGCTGTGGTTGAGAACGAAGCTCGCGCCCGCCAGGTTACCGAATATCGAGCGCATCAGAAGCGCGAGAAATCCGCAGCCAGCATGGCCGGCATGCGCGGTTCGCTCGAACAAATGATGTCGCAGCTCAAGACCACGGGCCGCAAGGACTTCCCGCTGGTGGTGAAAGCTGACGTGCAAGGCTCACTCGAAGCGATTCTCGGATCGCTGGACAAGCTCGGCACGGACGAAGTCGCAGCGCGCATTCTGCATGCGGGTGTCGGCGGTATTTCGGAATCGGACGTGACACTGGCCGACGGCTTCAACGCCGCAATCATCGGTTTCAACGTCCGCGCCCACAAGGAAGCCGCCGCCATCGCCAAGCGCGACGGCATCGAAATTCGCTACTACAACATCATCTACGATCTCGTGGATGACGTGAAGAAAGCGATGTCGGGTCTGCTCGCGCCGACGCTGCGCGAAACCATGCTCGGCAACGCGCAGATCCTCGAGGTGTTCAACATTTCGAAGGTCGGCAAGATCGCGGGTTGCCGCGTCACCGACGGCACCGTGGAACGCGGCGCCAATGTGCGCCTGATCCGCGACAACGTCGTTATCCACGAAGGTAAGCTCGCGCAGCTCAAGCGCTTCAAGGATGATGCGCGCGAAGTTGTCGCCGGCCAGGAATGTGGTATGTCGTTCGAGAACTATCAGGACATGCGTCCTGGCGACGTGATCGAATGTTATCGCGTGGAGACCATTCAACGCTCCTTGTAAGTCCAAGTCTTACAGGCGCGCTGCAGTCTCTCCGAAATTAGGTCGTTGCGGCCGGGACAAGGGCGGGAAAACCGCCCTTGAATCTGTTGTCCCGGTTTTCGGCGACTGAATTTCTACTCTCAAAAATGCGAGTGCCCGGGGTTCGCCCGGGCACGATGAATTAATTTTTTGAACAAGGACAGCAATGCCAACGCATCGCAAGCGCGATAGTGGTCGTGGTTCAAGCGCCAATGGAGGCTCGCAGCGCCAGTTGCGCGTTGGCGAATTGGTGCGTCACGCGATCGCGGATATTCTCGGGCAAGGTGGTGTGCATGATCCCGCCCTTGAAGGTCACATCATCACGATCCCTGAGGTGCGGATGTCACCGGACCTCAAACTCGCGACGATCTACGTGATGCCGCTCGGCGGGCGCGGCACTGATGAGGTGATCGAGGCCCTCGATCGCAACAAGAAGTTCTTGCGTGGCGAGGTCGCGCACCGCGTTAACCTGAAATTTGCACCTGACATTCGCTTCCGCGTCGACGAACGATTCGACGAAGCGGAACGGATCGAGAAATTACTAAGAACACCTGCAGTTCAAAGAGACCTCAAGACGGATTCGGACGACACCTGATGAATGTGACTTCTCCAGACCACGTGGTTGCGTCTGATAACGGCACTTCGCATGCACCATCTGAAAATAAATTTTCAGATGCGTCTGCAGTAAATACTGCTCAGCAAAACACGTCGCGCGATCATGACCGTGCCCCACGTCAATCCGGCGGCAAACGGCAGCACGGCCAGTTCAAGCGCGACCGCCGTGATGTTCATGGCTGGGTGATTCTCGACAAGCCGATCGGGATGACCTCCACGCATGCGGTCGCCGTGCTCAAGCGATTGTTTCAAGCAAAACGTGCAGGCCACGCCGGCACGCTTGATCCGCTGGCATCGGGTGGCCTGCCGATCGCCCTTGGCGAAGCCACCAAGACCGTTCCCTTTGTGATGGATGGCCGCAAGCGTTACCGCTTTACCGTGTGCTGGGGTGAAGAGCGGGACACCGATGACACGGAAGGACAGGCGACGCAGACAAGCGACGTTCGCCCCACCACGGAGGCGATCCAGGCCCTGCTGCCGCAATTCACCGGAACGATCGAGCAGATCCCGCCGCAATACTCTGCCATCAAGATCCAGGGCGAGCGGGCCTACGATCTCGCACGGGACGGCGAAACCGTCGCGCTGCAGCCCCGCCCGGTCGAAATTCACGAATTAACCCTTGTAGATCAGCCAGATAGCAATCATGCCGTGTTTGAGGCGGAGTGCGGCAAGGGCACCTATGTCCGAGCACTGGCCCGCGACATGGGCCGAATTCTAGGCTCCTACGGCCATATCAGCGCGCTTCGGCGCACGCTTTGCGGCCCGTTTACCGAAGCGGACATGATTCCACTGGCGGAATTGGAGGCTTTATGCGATAGAGCCGCGTCTGGCGAGGGCAGCCTCGCCGACGCGCTTTTGCCCGTTGAGACCGCGCTGGACGACATCCCGGCACTGGCCGTCACACGGGCTGATGCTGCGAGGCTTCACAGAGGCCAAGCAGTTTTGTTGCGCGGACGGGATGCGCCAATCTTGAACGGCACAGTCTATGTCACCGTCGGAGGGAGGCTTCTGGCCCTCGCCGAACTTGGCAACGGCGAACTCATCCCCAAGCGCGTGTTCAACCTGACCGGGCTGACTGCCAGCACCGGTCGCAACGAAGGTGTTTGACGATGTCGATAGCCGCAGAACGCAAAGCGGAAGTCATCAAGAATAACGCAAACAAGGCCGGTGATACCGGTTCGCCCGAGGTTCAGGTCGCGATCCTGTCGGAACGCATTGCCAACCTCACCGAGCATTTCAAGACCCACAGCAAGGACAACCATTCCCGCCGTGGTCTTCTGAAGCTCGTCTCCACGCGCCGTTCGCTTCTCGACTACGTCAAGAAGAAGGACGAGGCGCGCTACAAGGCGCTGCTCGAAAAGCACAACATCCGTCGCTGACGAGTTGGCGCGCGTATTGAAGCGCGCGCACGGGTGTGGCCGCAGAGCAAGTGCCGGTTTTCCGGTTGTGGCCATTCCTTACATCGCACCCATGCGGGCAAATGGTTGTCCGCATTCTGGTTCAGCAGCAATCCGGCGGCTGGACAATGACGGGCAAGGTGCCCGTCGCGCGGGTCAAGGCCATTATCCCTGGCCCGTCCCATCGGAAGGGATGGAAGCCATTCACAACACGAAGACCATGGCAGGATCGCCGGACGCTGAGGCCGTAGTCGCCTTGCAATCAGCGTCTCGCAATCTTGCGCATGGTTTTTGTGTTTTAGGCTTCCGCGAATTCCGCGAACCCATGAAAGATATCTCCAATGTTTAATGTTCATTCAGTCGAACTGGACTGGGGCGGACGTCCGCTCAAGCTTGAGACCGGCAAGATTGCACGTCAGGCCGACGGTGCCGTGATTGCGACCTACGGCGAGACCATCGTGATGGCGACCGTGGTGTCGGCGAAGACGCCGAAGGAAGGCATCGACTTCCTGCCGCTGACCGTCAACTACCAGGAAAAGACCTACGCGGCCGGCCGCATTCCCGGTGGCTATTTCAAGCGTGAGGGCCGCCCGACGGAAAAGGAAACGCTGGTTTCCCGCCTGATCGATCGCCCGATCCGCCCGCTGTTCGCCGACGGTTATCGCTGCGACACGCAGGTCATCGTCACCACGCTGTCCCACGACATGGAAAACGATCCTGACATCGTGGCGATGGTTGCGGCTTCAGCCGCGCTGACATTGTCCGGCGTTCCCTTCATGGGCCCGGTCGGCGCAGCCCGCGTTGCGTTCAGCAACAACGAATTCATCCTTAATCCGTCACTTGACGAGATGACCGATACCCAGCTCGAGCTCGTCGTGGCAGGCACTGCCGACGCCGTGCTGATGGTCGAATCGGAAGCCAAGGAACTGCCAGAAGAGGTGATGCTCGCTGCGGTGATGTTCGGTCATCGCCACTTCCAGCCGGTCATCCAGGCGATCATTGAACTCGCGGAAAAGGCGGCGAAGGAGCCGCGCGAGGTCAAGGTCATCGACAATTCTGCGATCGAAAAGGAAATGCTCGGCTTGATCGAGCAGCAGCTGCGCACCGCCTATGCGATTCCTGTGAAGCAGGACCGTTACAACGCGGTCGGCGTCGCCAAGGAAAAGGTGATGGCTCACTTCTTCCCTGAAGGTCAGGAGCCGAAATACGACAAGCTCCGCATTGCCGGCGTGTTCAAGGAGCTGGAAGCGAAGATCGTTCGCTGGAACATCCTCGACACCGGGAAGCGTATCGACGGACGTGACGTCAAAACCGTGCGCCCGATCGTGGCGGAGGTTGGCGTACTGCCGCGTGCACACGGCTCAGCGCTGTTCACCCGCGGTGAAACGCAAGCGCTCGTTGTGACCACGCTTGGCACCGGTGAAGATGAGCAGTTCATCGACTCGCTGTCGGGTACGTACAAAGAGACCTTCCTTCTGCATTACAACTTCCCTCCCTTCTCGGTGGGTGAAACGGGCCGCATGGGCTCGCCCGGCCGCCGCGAAATCGGCCATGGCAAGCTCGCCTGGCGCGCGATCCATCCGGTTCTTCCCGCGCATCACGAATTCCCCTACACGCTGCGCGTCGTCTCCGAGATCACCGAATCGAACGGCTCGTCGTCGATGGCATCAGTTTGCGGCGCTTCGCTTGCTCTGATGGATGCCGGCGTTCCTCTGAAGCGGCCGACCGCGGGCATCGCGATGGGCCTCATTCTGGAAGACGCGCGTTACGCAGTGTTGTCGGACATTCTCGGCGATGAGGATCACCTCGGCGACATGGACTTCAAGGTAGCTGGCACTGAAAAGGGCGTCACATCGCTGCAGATGGACATCAAGATTGCCGGCATCACCGAAGAGATCATGAAGGTAGCTCTCGCTCAGGCGAAGGACGGCCGCATTCACATCCTCGGCGAAATGGCGAAGGCTCTTACCGCAGCACGTGCTGAACTCGGTGAACATGCACCGCGCATCGAGGTGCTGCAGATCCCGACCGACAAGATCCGTGAAGTGATCGGCACCGGCGGCAAGGTGATCCGCGAGATCGTCGAAAAAACCGGCGCCAAGATCAACATCGAGGACGACGGCACCGTGAAGGTGGCGTCGGCCAACGGCGAAGCCATCCGCGCGGCCATCAAGTGGATCAAGTCGATCGCTTCCGATCCGGAAGTCGGCCAGATCTATGACGGCACTGTCGTGAAGGTCATGGAGTTCGGTGCCTTCGTGAATTTCTTCGGACCGAAGGACGGTCTTGTTCACATCAGCCAGCTCGCGGCCAACCGCGTTCAAAAGACCTCCGACGTCGTCAAGGAAGGCGACAAGGTCAAGGTCAAGCTGCTTGGCCTCGACGATCGCGGCAAGGTCCGTCTGTCGATGAAGGCTGTCGATCAGGAGACCGGCGAAGATCTCGAAGCGAAGCCCGAAGGCGTCCCCGCCGCGGAGTAAGCTTCAAAACATCGTGTGAGACAAAGGGGTGGCATTTTGCCGCCCCTTTTTGTTGGCTGATTCACTTCAGGAATTGGTTCGCACAGCCGTCACATGACGCGTTGCGGCACAATTGAGGGCATCGCGCGTTAAGTGCCTTTGACAACTTCGTGCAACAAACGGCAGGCAAAAGATCGTTGCACTCGCTTCACACCTGCGAATCTCAGGAGAGAGAACATGTCACCGATTTCACGTCGCCGACTCTTTGTTGCGGCAAGCGGTCTCGCTGCGGTTGCCGCATCGCCGCGCATCGTCTTCGCGCAAGCGACGGCGCCGACGCCAGCGGCAACGCCCGTGACCGGACCTTTTACGCTGCCGCAGCTCACCTATCCGACCAACGCGCTCGAGCCGCACATCGATGCCAAGACGATGGAAATCCATCATGACAAACATCATGCGGCTTACGTCAACGCGATGAACACCGTCGCCAAGAACAATCCGCAGCTAGGCACGATGCCGATCGAAAACATTCTCGACAATCTCAACACGCTGAACGACGACATCAAAACGACCGTGCGCAACAATCTAGGCGGTCATGCCAATCACACCATGTTCTGGCAGATCATGGGGCCGAATGGCGGAAAGCCATCAGGCGACGTACTCGCCGCCATCGATCGCGACCTCGGCGGCATGGAGAAATTCCAGACCGACTTCAACGCAGCAGGTGTCAAACAATTCGGATCTGGGTGGGTGTTCGTGACTGTCTCCAAAGACGGCAAACTCGCCATCGAGGCGAAACCTAACCAAGACACGCCGCTGATGGATGGCAAGCGTGTGCTGATGGGCAACGACGTCTGGGAACACGCCTACTATCTCCACTACCAGAACCGACGCCCGGATTATCTCAAGGCGTGGTGGAATACAGTGAACTGGACGAAGGTTGGCGAACGTTACGCCGCGGCGAAAGCCGGAACGTTGGGCGTGTAAATCACGTAATATCGATTCGAAATGCGATGGCCGGGTCTGTGTCCCGGCCATTTTGCTTTGGCGGTTGATAGTGCCCCGCCTCAAATCGCCTTTTAAATAAGGCTTTCCTTCACCACATCGCCTAGCGCAACGAAATCCTGTTTGCGCGGCGATGTTCGGCGATACACAAGACCGATGCTGCGGCCTGGCTGCGGTTCTTCGAACCGAAGAAACTTCACGCGGCCGTCGCGCTGCTCGACATCAGCGGCAATTTGCGGAATCAGCGTAATGCCGTAGCCGTTTGCAACCATCTGAATGACTGTCGCGAGGCTGCTCGCACCGAACGTCATGCCGCCGCTATTCGTTGCACCGTTTGTGCGGGCGCGCGGCACTGTCGCGCAGAATGCAAGCGCCTGATCACGCAAACAATGTCCGTCCTCAAGCAGGATCAGACGGCTTTGATCGATATCGTGGGCGGCGACACGCTTGTTCTCGGCACGAGTATCGTCCAGTGGCACTGCCAGCAGAAATTCGTCGTTGAACAGATGAATGGTCGCGAGGTCTGCTTCGTGGATTGGCAACGCCAGCATCGCCACATCGAGCGCGCCGCTTTTGACTTCGTCGAGCAACTGCCGCGTCTGGGTTTCGCGCAGTTCGAGCCGCAGTTCAGGGAAGCGCCCCTGCAAGCGCGGGAGGATTTTCGGCAGCACATAGGGAGCTAACGATGGAATGACTCCTAGCGTGAGACGCCCTACCAACGGCCGCGCTCGCTGACGCGCAAAATCCATCAGGTCGCGTGACTTGGCCAACACCTCGTCGCCACGTCGCACAATCTCCGCACCCGCTTCGGTCAGCGTCACATCACCAGGCCGACGCTCGACCAGCGCAAGTCCCAGCATTTTTTCGAGATCGCGAATCTGCATCGAGAGCGCCGGCTGGGTCACCGCACAATCCTCGGCAGCGCGGCCGAAATGGCCGTGCCGGGCCAGCGCGGACAAATATTTAAGCTGTCGCAGGGTGATCATATCGATCAGATAAACTTATCGAGACGCCAAAGCAAATCGACTGGACCTGATCTTAGATATCTTCCAAAATCTCACTTACGCGGTGAATGAAGGTCGCGCCTTGACCTCAGCTAAGCGACTGAAATCAGAGAGCTTTTGAACTCATCCCGGGTTCAGCCAGACCCGTTCACCGCCTGAAGCGATATAAGCTCTGCCGGAAGGAGATCGTCCCGCGCCAACGGCCATGCACGGCCGGCTACCGAATGCCGACACCCGGAAATAATCCGAGCGCTGATCTACCTGATTCAGCTAGCTCCGGCAGGCTCGCAGCTCATGGAAGTCAGAGTCATTCGATACGGATCACCACGAAGAAACTTGCAGAACAGCATTGGAGAGAATCATGGACAAGAAAACTGATGAGACGAGCACCGGCAAGTGTCCGGTCAACCACGGAGCGGGCGGCGGCACCCAGAGCAGCGCTTGGTGGCCTAACCAGTTGCGCGTCGACCTGCTCAACCAGCATTCGTCAAAATCCGATCCGCTGGGCCGGACGTTCAACTATCGGGAAGAATTCAAGAAGCTCGATTACGAAGCGCTGAAGAATGACCTGCGCAAGCTGATGACTGATTCGCAGAGCTGGTGGCCTGCCGACTTCGGACATTACGGTCCGCAGTTCGTCCGTATGTCCTGGCACGCTGCCGGCACCTATCGCCTGAGCGACGGTCGCGGCGGAGGTGGCCGTGGCCAGCAGCGCTTTGCTCCGCTCAACTCTTGGCCGGACAACGTCAACATCGATAAGTCACGCCGTCTGCTGTGGCCGATCAAGCAGAAGTACGGTCAGAAGATTTCTTGGGCGGACCTGCTGATCCTCACCGGCAACGTGGCGTTGGAGACGATGGGGTTTCGCACGTTCGGTTTTGCCGCGGGCCGCGAGGACACCTGGGAGCCGGATCACGACGTGAACTGGGGCTCCGAGACTGAGTGGCTGAAGCACCGACCGCTCGACAAGCTCACGACTCACCTCGGCGCCACCGAAATGGGCCTGATCTACGTCAATCCGGAAGGTCCGGGCGCCAATGGTGATCCGGTGTCCGCAGCCGCGTTCATCCGTGAAACCTTCGCGCGAATGGCGATGAACGATGAAGAGACCGTCGCGCTGATTGGCGGTGGTCACACCTTCGGCAAGACCCACGGCGCTGCGGCAGAGTCTCACAAAGGTCCAAACCCCGAAGCCGCAGACATCGAGGCGCAGGGCTTGGGCTGGGTCAGCAGCTACGGTTCCGGTAGCGCCGGCGATGCGATCGGCAGCGGTATCGAAGTCACCTGGACGCAGACGCCTGCGCAGTGGAGCAACTTCTTCTTCGAAAACCTGTTCAAGTACGAATGGGTGCAGACCCGCAGCCCTGCCGGCGCCATCCAGTGGGAAGCCAAGGACGCTGAAGCGGTCATCCCAGATGCGCACGATCCGTCGAAAAAGCACAAGCCGACCATGCTGACCACTGACCTGTCGCTGCGCATGGACCCGGCCTACGAGAAGATCTCGCGCCGGTTCCTGGAGAACCCGCAGGCGTTTGCTGAAGCCTTCGCACGTGCATGGTTCAAGTTGACCCATCGCGATCTGGGCCCGCGCGCGCGCTATCTGGGTCCGGAAGCGCCGAAGGAAGTGCTGATCTGGCAAGATCCCGTGCCCGCCGTCGATCATCCGTTGATTGACGAGGCCGATGTCGCCGCATTGAAGGCTAAGATAAAGACCGCCGGTCTGACCGTGTCCGAACTCGTTGGCACGGCCTGGGCCTCGGCCTCGACCTTCCGCGGTGGGGACAAGCGTGGCGGCGCCAACGGTGCGCGCGTCCGTTTTGCGCCGCAGAAGGATTGGGCAGTCAACGAGTCTGCGCAGCTTGCGAAGGTTATCTCTCGTCTCGAGGAGATTCAGAGGGAGTTCAACGCGTCGCAGTCTGGCGGCAAGAGGGTTTCGCTGGCCGACCTGATCGTGCTCGCGGGCAATGTTGGCGTCGAACTGGCGGCGAAAGCTGCTGGCCATGATGCGGCCGTGCCTTTCACTCCTGGCCGCACGGATGCCTCGGAAGAACAGACCGATGTCCACGCCTTCTCCGTCATGGAGCCTTTCGCAGACGGTTTCCGTAACTATGAGAAGGACGGACTCTCGGTACCGGCCGAGGTGGCCCTGATCGATAAAGCGCAATTGCTGACATTGACCGCGCCGGAGATGACAGCATTGATCGGAGGTCTGCGCACGATCAACATCAATACTGGCGGAGCCAAGCATGGCGTGTTCACTGACAAGCCGGGAGCGCTGACGAACGACTTCTTCGTCAACCTGCTGGACATGAGCACGCAGTGGAAGGCAATCCCTGACGCACAGAATGTGTTCGAAGGGCGTGACCGCAAGACCGGTGCCGTCAAATGGACCGGTACCCGTACCGACCTTGTGTTCGGCTCGAATTCGGTCCTGCGTGCTTTGGCCGAGGTGTACGCCAGTTCAGACGCGAAGGAAAAGTTCGCGAAGGATTTCGTTGCCGCGTGGACCAAGGTGATGAATCTCGATCGCTTCGATCTCAAGTGATCGCTGAACTTGGTTGACTGAACTGCAGCCCTCGCGACTTTGTCGCGAGGGCTGTTTCTTTTCCGGGTGCTGCATTCCTTTGGAGGGCCGCATCGAAGTATTGCCTTGGCGGGAACCGAACTCTAGGTTGCACGCGTCCTTGCCTGCAGCAACAGACCCTCCTCTGTGTCAGCCGAAGGCGAAATCTTCGGAGTCCACTATGGTTCGGCTGATCATTGCATTCCTTGTGTGTTGCTTGGCGACTCCGGGATGGACGCAAACTCAGCCATCGCCTCCCGCAGTCACCAAGCCGGCCGTCAAGAAGTCTGCACCGAAAGCCAAAGCCGCTCAGAAGCCTCCGCAGGCGACAGAGAGCGGCCCATGCCGCATCGGCGTTATCGCCATGATTGGCGAGAAAATCTCAGTTCAAAAAGTCGGCTTCACGGTGTTCGGCAATGAACTAAATGAGGTGGTCACAACCGGATGGGGCCTTGACGATCTCGTGGTCGCAAGAGTCCGAACCGCTGCTGGTGGGAGCGGTGTGCGGCGAGTTACTTACGCCAAAGACGCATTCGTCGGCGTCCGACTGCCTGGCTTGTTTGGAAGCACCAGCGCCGAACTCAAGAACGTTTTTCAACAGGTAACAGCGGGTCTAAGTTGTGAACGTTATGTGCTCGTAACACCTATTGCCAGCAGATTTAGCGGTACCAACCAGTCAGTTAGCGGCATTGGCTTGGTCCATTGGAACGCACTACCGAACCGAGCCTATATTTTCGCCCTGACACACATTTATGTCTTTGATGGCCGGAGTTTCGAGATGAGCAAGCATGGTGCGGCCTCGACCAACGAGGAGTCACTGATTTCTCGTGCGTTGATCATGGAACCTATTCGCGGACCTCATCGTCAGTTTGATGAAGCCTTGTTTCCCGCGACGCCGTCGGATGCCATCAACGACCCAAAATTCCGCGATGACACGCGCGCGCTTCTCGCAACGAGTCTCGACAGAACGTTGCCTGACTTACTGCAGCCTGGCAGATAACAACGCCGCTCCGAGAACGAGGCGGCGACGTCATTCAACAGCAACCGAATCTAAAGATAACCGGCGAAAGCGCTTACCTAGGGAGAAGCCAAATGATGCAGATCTATTGGTCGCCACGTTCCCGTTCATTTTCGGCTCTGTGGCTGATGGAAGAAGCGGGTCAACCTTACGAACGCGTCCTGACCGACATCTCGACCGGCGCGCAAAAGAAACCTGAATTTCTCGCGATCAATCCCATGGGTAAGGTCCCTGCGCTTAAGGACGGCGGCGTGACCATCGCAGAGGCCGCGGCGATTTGCGCCTACGTCGCTGAACGTTATCCGGAAGCCAAACTGGCGCCTCCGCCCGGCGATCCGCGCCGCGCGAAATATTTGCAATGGCTGTTCTTTGCGCCGAGCTGCATCGAGCCGGCATTGATCCAGATCTTCACCAAGATCGAAGTGCCGACCAGCACGGCTGCGTGGGGCGATGCAACACAAGTGTTCGACGTGCTCGACAAGGCACTCGAAAAAGGACCTTGGCTGCTGGGAGACACATTCTCCGCCGCCGACATCATCGTCGGGTCCGGCCTCAACTTTGCGGTAAGGCTTTTTAAGATGGTGCCAACACGCCCGTCATTCGATCGCTATATCGATGCGTGCGCCGCGCGGCCCGCGTTTCAGCGCGCCACCGTGATCGCAGCGGGATAATCGCGGCAGGAAGAGATGAAGCGTGATCGCCGCTACACCGTCTGGCCGATGCGACGGTAACGCCCTGTCATCACCACCGACCAGGTGGTGCCGCCATCGAATGAATTTTCGACTTGCGTCGCCAGAGAGTTTTCGGCCGGACTGAATGTGTGCCGCGCCATGCCGCGCGGGGAAGTGCGTATCAGGACGAGATCGGAGCCCACCCAGTCACCACGCGCGAGCGATGGCGGCACGAATCCGAAGCCGTCGAACCAGGCCATGACGTATTGGGCCGCTTCCGCGTCCCAAGTCAGTCGGGCGTGCGCCTCGAAGATCGTTTCACCATTGCTATGTTGCTTGTGATCAAGCGCAAGCCAGAAACCACCCAGCGTCATCGCGCCGGACAACTCAACGTCGGCTGTTCTTCCCGGCCCCCATTGTGTCGGCGCGACATCATCGCTCCCCACAAAGCGGCCCGAGAGGGCAGCAAGACGACGATGATGATCGGTCAGGGACGGCACGGCGGCTACGCAGACGAATTACGCTTCGTCAGCCTTCAATGCATCCGGATGCGGCATCGAGATGATGTTGTAACCAGAATCAACAAAGTGCGTTTCGCCCGTCACACCGCCTGACAGATCCGACAGGAAGTAGAGCGCCGTGCCACCGAGCTCTTCGAGAGTGACACCGCGCCCGAGCGGCGAATGCTTTTGCTGGAAGGCAAACATCGCGCGCGCATCGCCGATGCCGGACCCCGCCAGCGTACGAATCGGGCCTGCAGAAATCGAATTGATGCGGATTCCACTGCGCCCATAATCTGCGGCGAGATAGCGAACCGAAGCTTCCAGCGCCGCCTTGGCGACGCCCATGACGTTGTAGTTCGGCATCACGCGCGTCGAACCGCCAAACGTCAGCGTGATCATCGATCCGCCGTTTGGCATCAACTCAGCCGCGCGCTTTGCCACTTCCGTGAATGAGAAGCAGGAAATCACCATCGTGCGGGAAAAATTCGCGCGGGTGGTATCGGCATAACGGCCCTTCAGCTCGTTCTTGTCCGAGAAGCCGATGGCGTGCACCAGGAAATCCAGCGTACCCCACTTCTCTTTGAGTGTGGCGAACACAGCATCAACGCTCGCGATATCCTCGACATCACACGGCAGGACCAATTCTGCATTCAGTGACTCCGCCAGCGGTTTCACGCGCTTGCCGAGCGCGTCGCCCTGATAGGTGAACGCAAGCTCCGCGCCCTGTGCGGCGAGCGTCTTGGCGATGCCCCATGCAATCGAATGGTCGTTGGCGACGCCCATGATGAGCCCGCGCTTGCCTTGCATCAAATTGGTCATGTCAGATTTCCATCAAAGAGAAACGCGGGCGCGCCTATCAGCGAGCGATAACAATCAAGGTGCCAATTCCGGCGCATCTCGCCGGAATCAAAGACGCGAACGCGCCGACCCAGGACCGTGGCCGGCGCATCGATCACGCATCGAGCCGCTTGAAGACAAGCGTCGCATTCGTTCCGCCAAAGCCGAACGAGTTCGACAGCACCGTGCCGACTTTGACGTTATCGATGCGCTTGCGCACGATCGGCATATCGGCGAACACCGGATCAAGTTCGGTGATGTTCGCACTCTCGCAGATGAAACCATTGTTCATCATCAGCAGCGAGTAGATCGCTTCCTGCACACCGGTGGCGCCCAGTGAGTGCCCCGTCAGCGACTTGGTGGCCGAGATGGGCGGGCACTTGTCGCCAGCGCCGAAGACATTGCGGATCGCGTTGATCTCCGGCGGATCGCCGGCCGGCGTCGATGTCGCATGCGGATTAATGTAATCGATCGGCGTCTTCACCGTCTCAAGCGCCATCCTCATGCAGCGCTCGGCGCCCTCACCTGACGGCGCCACCATGTCGTAACCATCAGAGGTCGCGCCGTAACCGACGATTTCCCCGTAAATGCGTGCGCCACGGGCTTTCGCATGCTCGAGTTCTTCGAGCACGACCACGCCCGCACCGCCGGCAATGACGAAACCATCGCGGTTGACGTCATAGGCGCGCGAAGCCGTCGATGGCGTATCATTGTACTTGGACGACATCGCGCCCATGGCATCGAACAGGACCGACAGCGACCAGTCGAGCTCTTCGCAACCACCGGCGAAGATCACATCCTGCTTGCCCATCTGAATCGTCTCGTACGCATTGCCGATGCAATGGTTCGACGTCGCGCAAGCCGACGAGATCGAATAGTTCACGCCCTTGATCTTGAACCAGGTCGCGAGTGTCGCAGAAGCGGTTGATGACATGGCTTTCGGTACCGCGAACGGACCAACGCGCTTCGGGCCCTTGGTGCGCGTGATGTCGGCGGATTCGACGATGGTCCGCGCAGACGGCCCACCGGACCCCATGATGATACCGGTGCGGACATTCGACACGTCCGACGGCTCTAAGCCGGAATCCTGAATCGCCTGTTCCATGGCGACGTGATTCCATGCGGCGCCTTCCGCCAGGAATCGCATCGCACGACGATCGATCACCTCAGCAGGATTGAGCGTCGGCGCGCCATGCACCTGCGAGCGGAATCCCATCTTCGCATAATCTTCCGCACGCGAGATTCCGGGCTTGGCCTCGTAGAGGCTCGCAAGCACTTCCTGAGTGTTGTTTCCGATGGACGAGACAATGCCCATCCCTGTGACGACAACCCGTCTCATGATCGCTTCGCCCTCGTTATTTCAATTGCCCCGACAGTCCGACCAGGATGCGACAGCCCAATGAAGCAGCCCTGCATCATGTTCCCGGTTGCATTGCGGCGTCCTGCTGGAACAGCCCCACCTTCAAGTCCTTGGCGCGATAGATAATCTCGCCGTCAGATGAAAGCCACCCATCGGCGACACCAAGCACCAGCTTTGAGCGCATCACGCGCTTGATGTCGATGTTGTACACAACCTTGGTGATGTTCGGCAGCACTTGACCTGAAAACTTCAGATCGCCGAGACCAAGCGCGCGGCCGCGTCCTGCGCCGCCCGACCAGCCAAGGAAAAACCCTACCATCTGCCAGAGCGCATCAAGTCCGAGGCAGCCAGGCATCACGGGATCGCCTTTGAAATGGCAGCCGAAAAACCAAAGGTCTGAATTCACATCGAGTTCAGCGCGGACCAGGCCTTTGCCGTATTCACCGCCGTTATCGTTAATTTCCGTAATGCGATCGAACATCAGCATTGGCGGCAGCGGCAGTTGCGCATTGCCGGGACCAAACAACTCACCTCGACCGCAGGCCAGCAATTCTTCATAGGTATAGCTGGCTTGGCGATCTTTCATTTCCGGACCTCAATTTGGGATTTAAAGTGGTTTAGGACCTCCTAACATAGCCACGGCGGGGGTCAAAGTGGCCCGGAACCAGCTAAATTGGGTGGTTTTTACGCACTGCATAGCAGACCTAGTTGCGAAAAACTTGCATGTAAGTGCATCTTTTCTTATAGTTCTGGGAAATAGGGTTTTCCGGCCCCACTTGGGCCCCTCGTAGTGTTGAGTGATCTTGATGAACGATCTTACGACCACGGATAAGGATCATGACGAGGCGCACGGCCACATCCATGCGCCAATGCTGACTGGCTGTCCGTGGCATGACGTCAATGAGATGCTGCAATCGGTCGGCTTGCGCCCCACGCGCCAGCGTATGGCTTTGGGTTGGCTGCTGTTCGGCAAGGGTGGACGCCATTTGACGGCGGAAATGCTCTACGAAGAAGCCACGCACGCCAAGGTGCCGGTATCGCTTGCGACCGTCTACAACACGCTCAATCAGTTGACTGAGGCCGGCCTGCTTCGCCAGGTCAGCGTGGACGGCACCAAGACCTACTTCGATACCAACACCACCGCACACCACCATTTCTACATGGAGGGCAATCACGAGCTGGTCGATATCCCCGACCCCAATCTCGTGTTGCAGAAGATGCCTGACGTGCCGGAAGGCTACGAGATCA
This sequence comes from Afipia dichlorophenoxyacetatis, assembly GCF_055386385.1. Lineage (NCBI taxonomy): Bacteria > Pseudomonadati > Pseudomonadota > Alphaproteobacteria > Hyphomicrobiales > Nitrobacteraceae > Afipia > Afipia dichlorophenoxyacetatis. The sequence continues at coordinate 66,543 of NZ_AP029250.1, forward strand.
GCCGCATCGATATGGTCGTGCGTCTGCGCAAAAAGCGCTGATCGTTATTTCTCATTTTTCTAGATTTTGTCGCGCGGGTGAAAGCCCGCGCGTTTGATTTTGCAGTGAAAACTGCGTGGAACGTCAGTTCACCTTTTCATCGGCGTAAACGCCCCACAGCCGCTGCTGTTCGATCCAGCCGTCGAAGCCATCGCCCGTGACACGGCACCATCCGTCATTGCAGCGTTTAACCTGCGCGACCACGCCGGCCTGCAATCGCGCTGCAACAGCACTTTTCGGATCCGGGCTGTCATAAATAGATACAAGATCGCTCTTGTTTTTCATTGTGACCACCGCGGTCCGCTTTCCCGACAACAGCGAGTGATAAACCCAGCCTTCCGAGCCTTCCGAATCCCGGACGCGGCGCCAATTCTCGAATTCTGCGGTAATTTCCACCGGCAGGCCTGCGCGGGTGTAAATCCAGGTGACGTCCTGATCCTTGGTGGGACCAGCACGGACATTCACATGATCCGATTTCAGGCTGACATAACGCGGCACCGGCAGCCCGCTTGTTGTTGCCGGCATATCCTTGGCCGCGATCCCCGCTGTGCACATTGCAGCCCACAAGATGCTGACAGCCGCCAGCGACGCAAAACTCGACTTCAACCCCATTACGCTATCCCTGTACCGCGCCCCAGCGCCCCTTTCCCGCTGCCTGTCTGAGCTCTGCGACAATCCCGCTGATCACCCGCATGTGGAACTCGCGGGTTCTTGTCTTGGCGCGGCCTTCTGCTAGAGAGGGTCTCAACGCCAACCGCCTGAAATGCAGTACAAAGCTCCCCTGACCGGCATCGAATTTCCACCTTCGTGCAAGCCGGTTAATGTGGACTGAACAGCGCAGACGGAAGCATCTGATTGCGTAGGAATCTCAAGGAATTTGCGAGAGAATGATCTCGGGTAAGAAAAAGCCTCTGGTTGTGGTGACCCGGCGACTGCCGGACAGCACCGAGACTCGCATGCGCGAGCTTTTCGATACCCGCCTCAATCTCGACGATACGCCGATGACGGCTGAGCAGCTCGCCGAGGCCGTCCGGACGGCGGATATTCTGGTTCCGACCGTTTCCGATCAGATTACCGCAGAGATCCTCAACCAGCCGGAAGCGCGCCTCAAGCTGATTGCGAATTTCGGCAACGGTGTCGACAACATCGATGTGGCCGCAGCGCATGCGCGCGGCATCACCGTCACCAACACGCCGAAAGTTCTGACCGAAGATACTGCCGACATGACGATGGCTCTGCTCCTTGCGGTGCCGCGCCGGCTGGTCGAGGGCGCATCGATCCTCACCTCGGGCAACGAGGACTGGCAGGGATGGTCGCCCACATGGATGCTCGGCCACCGCATTGGCGGCAAGCGCCTCGGCATTATCGGCATGGGTCGCATCGGTCAGGCAGTCGCACGCCGCGCGCATGCCTTCGGACTGCAGATCCACTATCACAACCGCAAACCGGTCGCTCCGCAAATCGAAGAAGAGTTGGGCGCAACGTATTGGGACAGCCTCGACCAGATGCTGGCCCGGATGGACTTCATCTCGGTGAACTGTCCGCACACACCGGCTACGTTCCATCTGCTCTCGGCACGGCGACTGAAACTGATCCGCAAGGACGCCTACATCATCAACACCGCACGCGGTGAGGTGATCGATGAGGCAACCCTCACCAAACTGCTCGAAGAGGGTGAGATCGGTGGTGCAGCACTCGATGTGTTCGAACACGAACCCGCCGTGAATCCAAAGCTCGTCAGATTGGCCAAAGCCGGCAAGGTCGTGCTGCTGCCCCACATGGGCTCGGCCACCCTCGAAGGCCGCGTCGAAATGGGCGACAAGGTGATGATCAACATCCGCACCTTCCTCGACGGTCACCGCCCGCCTGACCGCGTGCTACCGGGTATCGGTTGATCGATCGATAGCTTACGTCCGGCGCAGCTTCCATTTGTCCGGCTTTCGCCATTCCGCAATGAAAGCAATGAAGGCGCGCAACGCTGGTGGCGCTGGGATAGTAGACAAACGGTGGCCACGGTCGGTGTTGAACCCGATCGTGATGCAATGCTGCCATCCTGCCTGACATCCTATTGTTGCCGCGTTACCCTACGATAATCCGACTCTACCGAGATGGTCGAAAGGGTACGCCGTGATTGACCAGCAATTTCTCAAAAGCCTTTTTCCAAAAGCCAGCGACATTCCTTCCGAGCATCGCCTTGATGCGCCGCTGCACCAGCGCACTACACTCGTTGCGGGAGAACTCAAACCGTGGAGCGGGAAGACTCAGCCGGTCATCTCGCCGATCCGGGTTCGAGAAGGTGACAACCTGACGTCCATCGAGCTCGGCAGCGTTCCACACGGCGGTATTCCCGAAGCCGAGGAAGCACTGGCGGCCGCGGTTGCGGCCTACGACAGCGGACGCGGTGTGTGGCCGACCATGAGTGTCGCCGAACGCATCGCCTGCATGCAGGATTTCACGAAGCAGATGGTCGCTCGCCGCAGCGAAGTGGTCAAACTGCTGATGTGGGAGATCGGCAAGAGCTTCTCCGATTCGGAAAAGGAATTCGACCGCACCGTCGACTACATCAAGGCGACGATCGATGCGCTGCGTGATCTCGACAACAACTCCTCACGCTTCCTGGTTGTCGAAGGAACCATCGGTCAGATTCGGCGCACCCCATTGGGCGTCGTCTTGTGCATGGGCCCTTACAACTATCCGCTCAATGAGACCTTCGCGACCCTGATCCCAGCGCTCATCATGGGCAACACGCTGCTGTTCAAGCCGCCGAAATTCGGCATCCTCTTGTTCGAGCCATTGCTTGAAGCCTTCCGCAGCGCGTTCCCGAAAGGCGTCATCAATACGGTCTACGGCAGCGGCGCCGAGGTGGTCCCCTATCTACTGGGATCGGGCAAGGTGAATACCTTGACCCTAATCGGCTCCAGCAAGGTGGCCGATCATTTGAAGAAGCTTCATCCGAAAGCCAACCGCCTGCGCGCCATTCTCGGTCTCGATGCAAAGAATGCGGCCATCGTTCTGGCTGATGCGGATATCGAGCTAGCGGTGAAAGAATGCCTGCTGGGCGCATTGTCGTTCAATGGTCAGCGCTGCACTGCCCTGAAGATGCTGATTGTGCATCAATCGATCGCGGACCAATTTCTCAAACGTTTCTCCGAAGAATTGGCGAAGCTCAAAGTCGGCATGCCGTGGGAAAAAGGCGTGAATATCACGCCGCTGCCCGAGCCCGACAAAACGGCCTACATGACCCAATGCGTCGACGATGCCGTTGCCAAGGGCGCCCGCATCATCAATCCCGACGGCGGCATGCACTACGACACCTTGTTTTATCCTGCCGTCGTCTACCCCGTTCGCGAGGGCATGAAGCTCTATCGCGAGGAACAGTTCGGGCCGGTGATTCCCGTGATGCCGTTTGAAAATATCGAAACCGCGCTCGATTACGTCATCACATCCGACCACGGCCAGCAGGTCAGCATCTTCTCATCCAGCCCTGAGATGATCGGTGCGCTGGTGGATCCCCTCGTCAATCAGGTGTGCCGCGTCAACATCAATTGCCAATGTCAGCGCGGGCCGGATGTCTTTCCGTTCACCGGCCGCAAGGATTCTGCCGAAGGAACGCTGTCCGTCACCGACGCGCTGCGTTCATTCTCGATTCGTTCGATGATCGCGGCCAAGCAGACAGACGCCAGCAAAAAGCTGCTGGACAGCATCGTGCAGAATCACGACTCCAAATTCATCAACACGGGATTCATCTTCTGAAATCCCGGTGATGGATTACTTCGTGCGGAGTTTTTTCTGCCCTTACGAAGGCGGGCACAATTACTTGTGCCCGCTGAGATCCCTGATAGTGGGATTGTCGCCATTCAATGGATTTGATGGATCGCGGGCGTAACGCAGCGTTTCGAACCGCATGGCGCGGGCATCGATCATCAGCAGGCGGCCGGCGAGGCTTTCGCCGAACCCGACGATCTCGCGAATCGCTTCCAGCGCCATCATCGAGCCCAGCACGCCCGCGAGCGCACCGAGCACTCCGGCTTCCTCGCATGTCGGCGTGGTGCCCGGCGGCGGCGCTTCCGGGAACAAGCATCTGTAGGTCGGATAGAGTTTTCCATCGTCCGCCGCACCACTGCGGATTGTCGTCAGCGATGCGTCGAATACACCCAGAGCGCCTGCGACCAGAGTCTTCTTCGTCAGGAAGCAGGCGTCAGATACCAGATAGCGCGTGGTGAAGTTGTCCGACCCATCGAGAACAACGTCATAATTGCTGATGATCTCGAGTGCGTTTAACGCGTTGAGACGCGTGGCGTGGGTGCGGAGCGTGACATGCGGATTCAGCGCCAAAATCTTGTCAGCTGCGCTGTCCACCTTTGGGCGTCCGATGTCCGGCGTCGCATGAATGATCTGCCGCTGCAAATTCGACAGCGACACTGTGTCATCATCGACGACCCCGACAGTCCCGACCCCGGCCGCTGCGAGATACATCAGCGACGGCGCGCCGAGACCACCCGCACCGATCACCAGCACGCGCGCGGCCTTCAGCGCCGCCTGACCGGGACCGCCGACCTCGCGCATAACGATATGGCGCGCGTAGCGCTCCAGTTCCTCGGATGTCAGCATGCGAATATCACCCGTCTGTCGTTTCCGCGTGGCCTTGCACCCCGCGTATTCGTTGATTCTAGTCGCCCCAATCGAACCATCTCGCGATTGTCGCGGACAAACCCTCTGTGCTTATACTGTCGTTATTCTTCGCTATGAGATTAATCATGAAATTGCCGTTCTCCACAGCATTGATGATGACCGCCATACTCGGTCCTGCGGCCGCGCAAAGTCCGTCAAAACCGTCGGATATCAAGCCCAAGCCGGTCGCAACCGTGCCGATCCGCCCTGACGGGACGACACCGGCGCCAGATGCCGCCACCAAGGCGAAGGAGCAGGGCGAGCGGCTATCGATCCAGTCCGATCTGGCATGGATTAACCTCTATAACGGTGCGATCAATGGCGAGGCGAGCGACCGTCTGGTCACCGCGATCAAGACATTCCAGAAACATCACAAGGCCAAGGACACCGGGACGCTAACGCCGCAGGAGCGCAGCACCCTGACATCCGAGGCCAAGAAGCTGCGGGACAATGTCGGCTGGACAGTCATCACGGATTCGCTGACCGGCTCGCGGCTCGGACTGCCCATGAAGTTGCTGCCGCAAGTGGTCAGCGACGTCAACGGCACCAAGTGGTCGTCCACCACCGGCGCCATTCAGGTCGAGTTGGCGCGGCGCAAGGAAGCTGGCGCCACCACCGCAACCGTGGCCGACAAGGAAAAGAAAGTCACGGACCGCAAAGTCACCTACAACGTGGTCAAACCAGATTTCTTCGTGCTCGCAGGCACCCAAGGACAGAAGAAGTTCTACATTCGCGGCCAGACCAAGAACGACGAAGTCCGTATCCTGACCGTTCAGTACGATCAGGCCACCGAAGGCACCATGACGCCAGTTACCGTGGCGATGTCGAGTGCATTCAATCCGTTCCCGATTCTGGTCGCACAAGCACCGCCGCCGCGCAAAAAGGTCGAATATTCAACCGGCATCATTGTCAGCGCAGACGGCGCTATCCTGGTGGACCGTCAGGCCACGGAAGCCTGCGATACCATCATCGTACCCACGTATGGGAATGCAGCGCGCATCGCCGATGACAAGGACAGCGAACTCGCGCTGATTCATATCTACGGCGTCAGCGATTTGAAACCTCTAGGGCTGGCGAACGGTGGTGCAGCCAAGCCGAATGTCAGCATCGTTGGGATCGCCGACCCGCAAAACCAGGCCGGACGTTCGGCCGCCGCAAGTCATGCCGCGACGATCACGCCAGTGGGGACGGATATCACCCTGTCGCCCGAGCCGGGCCTTGGATTCTCCGGCGCGGCTGCCATCGACAGTGACGGGAAGTTTGCCGGTATCACGCGGCTGAAGCCCGCGGTGGTTGCCGGACCCAACAGCGGACCATTGCCGGCGCAGGCACTGCTGGTGTCGGCCGATACTGTTCAGAAATTTCTGAAGGCCAACGATGTCCCTGTGCCATCAGGTCAGACCGATGCAAAGGCGTCGCTGTTGCGGGTGATCTGTATCAGGAAGTGACGATCGGAAAATCCATTCCCGATTTTCACTTCCGATACTTCACTTTTGTCGTGTTACTTCTGGCACTTCACTTTTGACACTTGGGGCACCAGAACGTCGAGCGACCGTTCTGCGTGAAGCGCTTGACGATACCGCTGCACTTTGACGTTTTGCACGGCTCGCCCTCGCGGTCGTACACCTGAAACGAATGCTGGAAATAGCCGAGTTCACCGTCAGTCTGGCGGTGATCGCGCAGTGACGAACCACCCGCCTTGATCGCAGCGTTCAGCACTGAATGGATGGCGGACACTAAACGCTTTGCATGATCCGTTGGCTCTCCGTTTTTTGTCGCCAGGGTCGACGCCTGCCGCTTCGGCGACAGATGCGCGCGGAACAGTGCTTCGCAGACATAGATATTGCCGAGACCTGCTACCACGCGCTGGTCGAGCAACGCCGCCTTCAGCGAGGTTTTCTTGCCCGCGCACGCGCGGGCCAGCATTGCGGCATCAAACTCATTTCCCAGCGGCTCCGGTCCAAGGCCGCGCAACAGCGGCTCTGTGTCTACCTCAATGCGCGGAATGACCTTCATATAACCGAAGCGGCGCGGGTCGTTGAAAGACACGGTTGCCCCCGACGCCATGTGAAACACCACATGATCGTGGGTGCGATCTTCGCTGCGCGGATAATGAAATTCACCCGGCGCGGTCTCGCCGGTAGCGAGCGCCACACGAAACGATCCCGACATGCCAAGGTGCATCAGCAGAACGTCGCCGGTCTCAAGGTCGGCCATGAGATATTTCGCGCGCCGGCCAAGGCTCGTGACGAGCATGCCATCAAGTCGTGACGTGAAGTCCTTTTGAAACGGAAAGCGCAGATCGCCACGCCGTGTCTCGACGCGGGCAATGCGCACGCCTTCCATCACCGGCTGCAACCCGCGGCGCACGGTTTCAACCTCGGGTAACTCAGGCATCGACTATCCTTGATGTCACGATCCGCCCTTAGCTCTTAGCTCTTGGACGTTTCGCTGAAAATGATGTGATTGGAAAACGGATCGTACACGGTCATGGTCGTGGCGCCCCAAGGCTGCTCTTCGAGACCCGGCCGCATGTAGTTGTAGCCCTTGGCCGCCAGCTCGGCGTGATATTCGGCCAAACCCGTCGTCTCGATGTTAACATGAATACCCGGCGAACCGGCACCGTGATGCTCGCTCAGGAAAAGCCGGGCGCCGCTACGCGACACCTGCATGAACAGCGGCAGCTCGGGCTCGAACCGGTGCTCGAAATCGACCGTGAAGCCGAGGTAATCCAGATAAAACTCGCGTGCCTTGCGGACATCGAATATCCGGAAGGTCGGGATGACACGGCTGAACTCGATGGGCATCGGCGATTCCTTCAGGCAACCGGCTGACGATTTGTCGCGTTAACCTTGACGCCATCCGGGGCCCGGATCGCGTGCAGCGGCAAGGTATGTAGCGCGTCACGGCGCGACAGGCTATGGTCCCGCCGCAAAAGCGCTTTTGGAATCGACACAGCATGGAACGGCCTGACGGAACGACGCATTTTGGCTTCCGGGACGTGAATCTCGGCGAGAAGCAGACGCTGGTGAACGACGTGTTTCACAGCGTGGCCAGACGCTACGATTTGATGAACGACCTGATGTCGGGCGGAATGCATCGGCTCTGGAAAGAAGCGATGATCACCGCGCTCAATCCCCCGCGGGATGATGCGCCCTTTGCGCTGCTCGACGTGGCCGGCGGGACCGGAGATATCTCCTTCCGTGCCGCCAAGGCATCCGGCTACGGCTTCCATGCCACGGTCTGCGACATCAACGCCGAGATGCTGGCGGTCGGACGTGAACGTGCGCAGGCACAGCATCTCGACGACCGCGTGTCGTTCGTCGAGGGCAACGCTGAGACGCTTGCGTTTTCCGACAAGAGTTTCGACGCCTACACCATTGCATTCGGCATTCGCAATGTGCCGCGCATCCCGCTAGCGCTTAAAGAAGCCTATCGCGTGCTGAAGCCCGGATCGCGCTTCCTGTGCCTGGAATTCTCGTCCGTTGATGTGCCCGGCCTCGACAAGATTTATGACCTGTTCTCCTTCAACGTTATTCCGCAGATGGGCCGCGCGGTGACGGGCGACGCCGAATCCTATCGCTATCTCGTCGAATCGATCCGGCAATTTCCGAGGCCCAACGCATTTGCGGACATGATCCGCGAGGCCGGATTCTCTCGCGTCAAATACGACATCATGTCCGGCGGCATCGTCGCGCTGCATTCAGGCTGGCGTTTGTGATCTCCGCGCTCATTCACACTGCGCGGCTGACACGCGCTCTCTACGTGTTCGCACGCGAGGGCGTGTTCGGTTTTGCCGATCCTTCAACGCTGCCACCGCAGGCACAATTCGCCGTTCGCATCGCGCGGCTGATCGAACGGCGTGGCGCCGCCACCAGCGGCCGCCTCTCGCGCGCACTGACACGCCTTGGCCCGACTTACGTGAAACTCGGCCAGTTCCTCGCCACCCGCCCCGACGTGGTCGGGGTCGCGATGGCGCAGGACCTCGAAAATCTTCAGGATCGCCTGCCGCCGTTCCCTCAGGCGCAGGCGGAAGCTGTGGTGACGGCAGCGTTCGACAAGCCTGTATCGCAGGTGTTTGCGAGTTTTGGTCCGTCAGTTGCCGCGGCATCGATTGCACAGGTGCATCGCGCCGAGATCGAGAAAGACGGCGTTCGCAAGACGGTTGCCGTGAAGGTGCTGCGGCCCAACGTCAACAGCCGCTTCCAGCACGACCTCAGCTCGCTGCTATTTGCGGCCCGCCACGCGGAAGCACTGTTTTCGGAAGCCAGACGATTGCGCTTTGTCGAAATCGTCGAAACGCTGTCGCGCTCGGTGGCGATGGAGATGGATCTGCGGCTCGAAGCTGCCGCGCTCTCCGAGATGGCGGAAAATACCCACGACGACCGTGAATTTCGCGTGCCGACGGTGGACTGGGATCGCACCACGCATCACGTGCTGACGTTGGAGTGGATCGACGGCATCGCGCTGAACGACCGCAAGAAGCTCGAAGCCACCCATGTCGACCTGCCCGATCTCGGCCGCAAGGTGATCCAGAATTTCCTGCGCCATGCGCTGCGGGACGGCTTCTTTCACGCCGACATGCACCCCGGCAATTTGTTTGTCGACGATTCCGGACGGCTTGTGGCGGTCGATTTCGGTATCATGGGGAGGCTCGGTCTCAAGGAGCGACAATTCCTCGCCGAGATTTTGCTGGGCTTCATCACGCGGAATTATCGCCGGGTCGCCGAAGTGCACTTTGAAGCGGGCTATGTGCCTGCGCATCATTCGGTCGAAAATTTCGCACAGGCTATTCGTGCGATCGGCGAACCAATTCATAACCGGGCGGCTGATGAAATCTCGATGGCGAAATTGCTGTCGCTGCTGCTCGAGGTGACCGGGCTGTTCGATATGCGCACCCGGCCCGAACTGATCTTGCTGCAAAAAACCATGGTGGTGGTCGAAGGCGTCGCGCGCGGCTTCGATCCTAAGCTCGATATCTGGACCACCGCCGACCCTGTGGTGCGTGAATGGATCGAACGCAATCTCGGTCCGCTCGGTAAGATCGAGGGCGCGGTGCACGGCGCCGGCGCGCTGGGCCGGGTGCTCTCAGGCCTGCCATCCATTGCAGCTCGCTCCGTGGCGGTGCTGGAGCAGTTCGAGACCATGACCCGCGACGGCTTGGTCTTGTCACCCCAGACGGTGGCCGCGATCGGCGCCGCTGAGGCCAAGCGCAATCGCTTGCAGACTGCGGCTCTCTGGGTCATCGCCCTGACATTCATTGGAATTCTCTGGAGCATTCGGAATTGATATCATTGCAGTCATGATTTGATTGCAATGATATCATAAGGTATTATCGGTCAACGGAATGCACCGGAGAATACCGATGGCCAGCCTGACCGTCCGGAAGCTTGATGAGGCCCTCAAAGCCAGCTTGCGGCTGCGCGCGGCCCAAAACGGCCGTTCGGTCGAGGATGAGGTCCGGATGATCCTGCGCGAGGCGGCGGAAGCTCCTGCGCCCTTAGCCGCACCCACTGTCCCGTTCGCAAGCGCATCCCCTTCACCCGTTAGCCACCGCAACGGAACAAAGCCGACGCTTCCGCGCGTGACGCTGATCATCGGTGGCGGCATCGCCGCCTACAAAACACTCGACCTGATCCGACGTCTGAAAGAGCGCGGTATGCACGTCCGCTGCGTGATGACCCGTGCAGCCCAGCAATTCGTGACGCCACTGACTGCCAGCGCGCTAGCTGACGAGCGCTGCTACACGGACCTGTTCGACGCTCAGAGCGAATTTGACGCCGGTCACATTCGTCTCGCCCGCGATACTGATTTGATCGTTGTCGCGCCTGCCACCGCGGACCTGATGGCCAAAATGGCGCAGGGCCACGCCGACGACCTCGCCACCGCCATTCTGCTGGCCACCAATCGCCCGATCCTGGTCGCCCCAGCGATGAATCCATTGATGTGGGCGAATGCGGCGACGAAGCGCAACGTGGCCCAACTCGCCCGCGACGGTGTGAAGTTCATCGGTCCGAATTCGGGAGAAATGGCGGAAGCCAACGAGGCCGGCGTCGGCCGCATGTCCGAGCCGACTGAAATCGCCGTCGCCGCAAACGAGATGTTGCGCCCGCCACGCCCGCAACCACTCGCGGGCATCAAAGTTCTGGTGACCGCAGGGCCGACCCACGAACCGATCGATCCCGTGCGTTACATCGCCAATCGATCTTCGGGGAAACAAGGCTATGCCATCGCAGCCGCTGCTGCCGATGCCGGCGCGGAGGTCACGCTTATCTCTGGCCCGGTCGATCTCGATGATCCCTCTGGCGTGCGGGTCATGCGTGTGGAATCCGCACGCGACATGCTGACGCAAGTTGAAAAGGCGTTGCCGGCTGACGTCGCGATTTTTGCCGCTGCTGTCGCCGACTGGCGAGTCGCGAATGCCGGCGAACAGAAAATCAAGAAGACCTCAGCGGGCATGCCGCCGCTGCAGTTGGTCGAGAATCCCGACATCCTCGCCACGATCGCTCAACTCAAGCAAAATCGCCCAACACTCGTTGTCGGTTTTGCCGCAGAGACCGAGCACTTGATCGATAACGCGACAGCAAAGCTCAAGCGCAAAGGTAGCGACTGGATCGTCGCCAATGACGTATCACCCGCCACCGGCGTGATGGGCGGTGACCGCAATACCGTGCATATCGTCACCCATGACAAAATCGATTCGTGGCCGGTGATGACGAAGGATGAGGTCGCCATCGCATTGGTCGCGAAGATTGCTCAGACCGTAGGACAACAGCCCGTATGACGAACGCCATCACCATCGATGTTCAACGACTGCCTCACAGCGAAGGTCTTGAATTGCCGGCCTATCAAACTGCGCATGCTGCCGGACTGGACCTGCTCGCTGCAGTCGCTGAAGACAAGCCGGTGACTCTGACGCCCGGGCAGCGCGCTCTGATTCCGACCGGGCTGATGATCGCGGTCCCTCCCGGATTTGAGGCACAGGTGCGGCCACGCTCGGGCCTCGCTCTCAAGCATGGCGTGACGGTGCTCAACGCACCTGGCACTGTGGATGCGGACTACCGCGGCGAAGTTGGTGTGCTTTTGATCAATCATGGCGACGCCACGTTTACGATCCGGCGCGGTGAGCGAGTAGCTCAGATGGTCATCGCACCCGTCACACAGGCAAATCTGGTAGGTGTCGAGTCGTTGCCGTCCACTGCTCGTGGTAGCGGCGGCTTTGGCTCGACCGGGCGATAATCTCATCACGTCATCGCCGCGAATCAGCGCAACGATCGTCCGCGAAAGTCATTATTTCGCAGCCAGATTCACGTTCACGGTCTGGACTCTTACCCGACGAGTCCTGTCGGGGGTATTGTCGTTCGATTCGTGACCGGCGGTTGGGATTGATCATGTCAGGCGTGATCGGGAGGATGCGGCGGAGCTTGCTGTCGTGCACCTCGATTGTGCGCGGGGGCCTCGTTGCCTTGAGCGCTTCGATATTGCCCGGCGTTACGCCGGCGCTCGCGGCTGAGCATGATTTCCTCAACACCACGCTTTCCATTTTCGCAGATCTTAACCGGCAAGAGCTTGCTGCACTGATCACAGCAACGGCCGTGCTGGGATTCTCCGTCGTCGCGGCCATCCTATTGATGCGGACGCGCGTCGGTGCCGCCCGCACCGAGGCCAAACTCCGGTCCGACAATCAAGCCCTGCAACTGGAGGCGGATCGGTTCCGCGCCCTCCTGTTCGCCGAACCTCAGATCCTGATCTCGTGGGCAGCAGGTGATGATCGTCCCGATATCAGCGGCGATATTGCACTTGTGCTGCCGCAAGGCGTCGAGCAGCCGCAACGCATTCTCGCGTTCGGAAGCTGGCTGCTGCCTGAACAGGCGCTTGAAATGGATCATGCTGTCGATGCGCTGCGTGAGACAGGCGAAGGCTTTCAACTCAATCTCACCACCGCAACGGGTCGCACAATCGAGGCGATGGGCCGCGCCATCGGCGGGCAGGCGATTGTCCGGATTCGCGAACTATCGGGAGTCCGAATGGAACTCGCCGATCTCGGCATCCGGTACAATCACCTGACGGAAGAAACGGGTGCGCTTCGCGCCTTTGCTGGAGCAGCGCCATTCCCCCTGTGGGCAAGGCGCAGCAATGGGACGCTCAGCTACGCCAACGCGGCCTACGCACAGGCTGCAGACGCAGCCTCCGCCGCCGACGCGATCGATCGCAATCTCGAACTGCTCGACCGCGAAGATCGCGAGATCATGGCGCAGACGCTGGCGGAGAAAGACGGATTTGCCGCGCGCGTTCCGATCGTCACAGGCGGCCAGCGGCGTATCTTCGACATTCAGGCGCTGAATATCCCGGGCGGACAAGCTGGAATTGCCATTGATGCCACCGAAGCTACCCAGCTTCGCGCCGCATTGAACCAGATGGCGGACGCACATCGCCGCATGCTCGATCAATTGTCATCGGGCGTGGCAGTCTTCGATGCGCAACGGCGGCTGACGTTCTACAACGACTCGTATCGCAGGCTTTGGGATCTCGATCGCGCGTTCCTCGATAACAATCCTGACGACTCGAGCGTGCTCGACAAGCTGCGCGTCACGCGCAAGATTCCCGAGCAGCCCGATTTCCGCGCCTGGAAGAACAAGTTGTTCGAGGCCTACCGCGCCATCGAGCCGGCAAAGGATACGTGGTATCTCCCTGACGGCCGCGCACTGAGCGTCGTTACCACACCCAATCCCGAAGGCGGCGTCACCTATCTGTTTGACGATGTCACTGAAAGCCTCAAGCTGGCACGGCAGAACGATGGCTTGATGCGCGTCCAGCGCGAGACGCTGGACAATCTTGCCGAGGCCGTAGCGGTGTTCGGCAGCAACGGCCGCGCGCAGCTCTTCAACCCGCCATTTGCACGGATGTGGAGACTATCTCCCGACGCACTCGCCCAGCAGCCGCATATCGAGACCATCGAACAATGGTGCCGCCCGCTGTTCGATGACGATGCCACCTGGCAGACGCTACGCGCCGCGATCACCGGTATCGATGACCGTGGCTCGGTGCCGCTCAAGATCGAGCGCAAGGACGGCAGCGTGCTGGATTGCATGACGATGCCGCTGCCTGATGGCGCGACCATGCTCACATTCCAGGACGTCACGGACACGGTCAACGTCGAACGAGCCCTGCGTGAACGCAACGAGGCGCTGGAAACAGCCGACCAGATGAAGATCGATTTCGTTCATCACGTGTCGTACGAACTGCGTTCCCCGCTCACCACGATCATCGGCTTTGCACACTTCCTGAGCGACCCGACCACTGGCCCGCTGACGTACAAGCAAAGCGAATATCTCAGCTACATCACTTCTTCGACCAACGCGCTGCTCGCCATCATCAACAACATCCTTGATCTTGCGACCATCGATGCTGGCGCGATGACGCTCAACCTCGGACCGGTCGATGTAAAGAAGACCGTGACCGAGGCCACCGCCGGCATTCAGGATCGCCTGGCCAACGAACACATCCGCCTTGATGTCGATATCGATCCGGCGATTCACGATTTCATCGCGGATGAACGACGCATCGTTCAGGTGCTCTATAATCTGCTCGCCAACGCCGTCGGCTTCTCGCCCGCACAGAGCACCATCAGATTGCGCGCCCACCTCACCGGCGGCAGTGTGGTGTTCTCGGTGTCAGATTCCGGTCCCGGCATTCCAGAAGGTGTCAAGGACAAGGTGTTCGACTGGTTCGAAAGTCATGCCAACGGCTCACGTCATCGCGGCGCCGGTCTGGGCCTGTCGCTTGTCCGCTCCTTTGTCGAATTGCATGGCGGCAGGGTCCACGTCGATTCCATCGTCGGAAAAGGCACGACTGTGACTTGCGAATTCCCGATCGACCAAACCGCCCACCGCAACGCCGCTGAATGAACGAAGATCCGACATTCTCCGTTGCGCTGGCGAATGAAACCGCGACCGCGCATCTGATGGAGGATCTGGCGCTGCTGCTCAGCGCTGGCGATACAGTGACCCTGTCGGGCGATCTCGGGGCAGGCAAGACAGCCGCTGCCCGCGCACTGATCCGCTATGTGGCCGGCGATGAAGACCTTGAGGTGCCGAGTCCCACATTCACGTTGGCACAGGCTTACGATCTTCCAGCCTTTCAAATCCTGCACGCAGACCTTTATCGTGTCACTGATCCGAGCGAGCTTGAAGAAATCGGACTTTCGCCCCTGCCGGACGGCGTTGTGGCCCTGATCGAATGGCCGGAACGCGCGCCGGATCTACTGCCAATCAACAGGATCGACATTACTTTTAGTCACCGGCCCTTGGTCGGCAGTCATGCGCGAGCCGCAGAGTTTCGTGGCTATGGCGATGGCGTCACAAAAGTGCGGCGCCTCGCAGCATTGCACAATTTGCTGAACCTTTCGGGGAACGAGGACGCGAGACGGCAACGCATGCCGGGCGACGCCTCGACGCGATCCTACGCGCGGCTGCTCAAAGGCAACCACTCAACTATTCTGATGAATTCGCCGCGACGCCCAGACGGCGCGCCAATTTATAACGGCAAATCCTACAGCGCAGCGGTTCATCTTGCCGAAGACGTCAAACCGTTCGTCGCTATCGCCAACGGATTGCGCGAGCGCGGCTATTCCACGCCTGCGATCCTGCACGCGGACATCGATGAAGGGTTTTTGATCACCGAAGATTTCGGCCGCGCCAGCTTTGTCGCGGGCGATCCCCCCACACCGATCGCCGAACGCTATCAGGCCGCCGTCGATATGTTGGCAGCGCTGCACCGCAATCCGCTGCCGGAGACGCTGTCGCTTGCGCCACATCTCGATTACCGCGTGCCCCCTTTCGACGACAACGCGATGCTGATCGAAGTCGGTTTGATGCTGGAATGGTATCTTCCAGATAAAGGCGTGACGGTGACGGACGAGATGCGGATCGAATTCGTTCAACTGTGGGATGAGCTTTTCGAGAAGCTCGCCACCACGGGCAAGACATGGATGCTGCGCGACTTCCATTCGCCCAATCTGATCTGGCTCGGGCAGCGCAGAGACATCAGCCGTGTCGGCATTCTCGATTTTCAGGATGCGGTCCTCGGCCCACCCGCCTACGATCTGGTCTCGCTGCTTCAGGACGCGCGGATTGACGTCCCCGAGGACATCGAAATTCCGATGCTGGCGCATTATGCGCGGAAGCGGCGCACCGCTGACCTGCACTTCAATCCGGCCGCTTTTGCGGAAGAATACGCGATCATGTCGGCCCAGCGGAACACGCGGCTGCTCGGCACCTTCGCGCGCCTGAACCGGCGCGACAACAAACCGCAGTACCTGAAGCACCAGCCGAGAGTTTGGACCTACCTCAATCGGGCGCTCGCCCATCCGAGTCTGGCGGCGTACCGCGACTGGTGCACGGCCCATGTCCCGCCGCCGGGCGTCTGATTGAAATCGCTACAGTTTAAAGCTCAAGGTTTACCGGTTGTTAGCCACCTCGTCGCTACTTTAGAGGTGATCATCTGCGTCTGTGCGCAATCCTGATGCAGCACGGCGCGATCGGCCTGAGACTGAACGGAGTAGCGACCCATGGCTGAACGGCAACGAGGCGACCGCGTAGTGTTCGAACGTGGTTTCGCGGCGTCCTTGATGGGCATTGACGGCACATGGCGCCGCAACTGCCTGGTAGAGGACGTTTCCGAAACCGGTGCCAAGCTCACGGTCGACGGCTCGGTTGAAGGTCTGAATCTCAAGGAATTTTTCCTGCTTCTGTCATCGACCGGACTGGCCTATCGCCGCTGCGAGCTGTCCTGGGTGAATGGTGGACAACTCGGCGTCAGCTTCCTCAAGCCATCCGACAAGAAGAAAGCTAAACAGCGCCCGAACTCACAACAGATCGTGGAAGTCTGACACGGTTAGACTTAGGCGTCTGGCGCGAGTCGCAACGCTGTCACATTGTGCGATTACTGCCTGAGTGTACCGATGTGCCCCCGTAATGCGGATGGTATCGTCGACTTTTACCCGGTTCCCGAAGTACCTTTCTGGCTGCTGCGGAAGCCGCCTCTGAGACGCACCCGACGATGCCCACCAAGCCAACCACCGCCATGATCCTCGCCGCCGGGCTCGGCCTGCGGATGCGGCCCTTGACCGAAAAGATGCCAAAACCGTTGGTATCCGTCGGTGGAAAGCCCTTGCTCGATCATGTGCTCGACCGCCTCGCCGATGCGGGAGTGAGCAAGGCTGTGGTCAACGTGCATTATCTGCCCGACCAAATTGTGCAGCATGTCGCTCAGCGCACCCGGCCGCAGGTGATCATCTCCGACGAGCGTGATGTTGTGCTCGGCACCGGGGGTGGTGTGGTGAAGGCGCTGCCGCTGCTGGGCAGCGAGCCATTCTATCATTTGAATTCCGATACCATGTGGATTGATGGCGTGCAGCCGAATCTGCTGCGTCTCGCCGAGGCTTTTGATCCTGCAAAGATGGATATCCTGCTGCTGATGGCGCCAACCGCTCTCAGCACCGGCTACACGGGATCAGGCGATTACGCCATGCAGACCGACGGAACCTTGCGTAAGCGCAAGGAGCATCATGTTGTGCCGTTCGTCTATGCCGGCGTCGCCATCATGTCGCCCGCAATTTTCTCCAACGCACCAAAGGGTGAGTTCTCGCTGACCAAGATTTTCGATGAGGTCAATGAGCGGGAACGGCTGTACGGACTTCGCATAGACGGCCTCTGGATGCATGTCGGCACGCCGGACGCCGTAGAAGCCGCTGAAGAAGCCCTTCTCACCAGCGTCGCATAACAGACCCTCACGACTCCCTCTGCCGTTAACGGCATGCCATGATGCGCCCTATCACGAATCGGGACGTTTATGCGCGTTTTCAATGTGCCGTCATCGGCACCGTTTCTTCGCACAATTATCGCAGCTCTTGTCGACGGCCAGCTGGTTGACGGCTTCGATGCGCGCGCGCATCCCGACCGGCTCGCGGACGTTACGCTGTATCTGCCGACTCGGCGTGCCGGCCGCATGGCCCGCGAAATTTTCCTCGATGTGCTGAATACCGACGCCGTTCTGCTGCCACGCATCGTCGCGCTTGGCGCGGTGGATGAGGACGAACTCGCCTTCGCGGCCGATGAGATGGGCGGATCGGCAACGCTGGATATTCCGCCCGCGCTCGACGGACTCGAGCGGCGTCTGGTGCTGGCCAATCTCGTGACCGCCTGGGCGACCCGGTTGTCGCCGCACGATCCAGCCTCCTCGCCGCTTGTCGCCGGTGGCCCTGCTTCCATGCTGGCGCTCGCAACCGATCTGGCGCGGTTGATGGACGACATGGCCACGCGCGATGTTCCATGGACAGCGCTTGATGGGCTCGTGCCGGACGAGCTTGACCGTTACTGGCAGCTGACGCTGCAGTTCCTGAACATCGCCAAGGACACTTGGCCCGTCATCCTCGGCGCGCACGGCAAAATCGAACCGGCCATACGGCGCGACCGGCTGATTGCGGCAGAAGCCGCCAGGCTAGCCGCGTATCCGAAAGGCCCTGTGATCGCAGCCGGCTCCACGGGCTCCATGCCCGCCACGGCGAAATTCCTTCATTCGATTGCGAAGTTGCCGCAAGGCGCTGTCGTTCTGCCCGGTCTCGATACCAGCCTTGACGACGCCGCTTGGGCATCCATCGGAGGCACTGAAGCGGCTGACGGGACATTCTCCACATTGGCCTGGAGCCACCCGCAATTCGCGCTGCATAATTTGATCACGCGCGTGTTCGGCATCACACGCGACGACGTCGTGACCTTGGGTTCGCCTGCACCGTATGGTCGCGAGACCCTGACATCGGAAGCCATGCGGCCGGCTGCATCGAGTGCGCTCTGGCACACGCGCCTCGAAGACGAAACCATCGCACAGGAGATCGCCAACGGGTCCAAAGACCTTGTCGTGATCGAAGCAGCTAATCCTGAGATGGAAGCGCTCGCAATCGCAGTCGCCATGCGCGAGGCGCGCCACCAGAATATTACCGCAGCGCTCGTGACGCCGGATCGCACGCTTGCACGGCGCGTGATGGCCGCGCTGGGACGCTGGAATCTCGAATTCGACGATTCGGGCGGTGATTCGCTCATGGACACGCCCGCGGGAATTTTCGCGCGGCTCGCCGCAGAGACGGTCGCTGACGGATTAGCGCCCGCGACGTTGCTCGCACTCTTGAAGCATCCCCTGTTTCGCCTTGGATCTTCACAAGGTGCCTGGGCGGCCGCAGTTGCCGATATTGAGTTAGCGCTGTTGCGCGGAACACGGCCTGCGCCGGGCAGTGCGGGGCTGGCACGAGATTTCGCGCGTTTCCGCGATGAACTCGCTAAATTGCGCCGCAAGGAAACCTCGACGCTTCATGCTTCCGAGCCGCGTGTGCAGCTCACTGATGTCCGCCTTACCGCCGTGCAGACACTCATTGAGCGTTTAGCAAACGCTTTCAAGCCGCTCGAAGAGATCAAGACCGGCAAGCCGTGCGATTTCTCCGACCTCGCGGCACGCCACCGTCAGATGCTGATGGCGCTGTCGCGCGACGATAAAGACAACATATGGGCGTTCGAAGAAGCCGACGGCGACGGACTGTCGCGCGCGTTCGATGAGTTGCTCGGCGTCGCGGATGAAAGCGAAGCTTTACCGGCGAGCGGTCTCATGGTTCAGCTCCGCGATTACCCAGAGGTGCTTCAGACTGCTTTCGGCGAGCAGATTGTACGCTGGCCGCAATCGCCCGCGACGCAGTTGCGAATTTACGGTTTGCTCGAAGCACGTCTCACCGAATGTGACCGCATCATCCTCGGTGGACTGGTGGAAGGCGTGTGGCCGCCGCAGCCGCGCGTCGATCCATGGCTCAGCCGCCCGATGCGGCATCAGCTTGGCTTGAATTTGCCGGAACGCCGCATTGGTCTGACCGCGCACGACTTCTCGCAGCTGTTGGGAGCGAAGGAAGTGATTCTGTCCCATGCGGCGAAAGTTGGCGGCGCACCGGCGGTGGCCTCGCGTTTCCTGCACCGGCTCGAAGCGGTCATGGGCAAGGAGCGCTGGAGCGCTGCGAATGAAACCGGCGCGAAATATGCGCGATACGCGGACGAGCTCGACCGACCACATCAGGTCCAGCCCGTCGCCCAGCCGGAGCCGAAGCCTCCGATTGCGCTGCGCCCAACCAAGATGTCCGTCACCGAAATCGAAGACTGGCTGCGTGACCCTTACACGATCTACGCAAAGCGTATTTTGAAACTCACCCCGCTCGATCCGGTGGACATGCCGCTTACAGCGGCAGATCGTGGCTCGGCCATCCACGAGGCCCTGGGCGAATTCACCAAGCAGTTTGCGAACGCTTTGCCTGACGACACCGCCGCCACGTTGCGCAAGATTGGCTCAACATACTTTGAGCCTTTGATGGAGCGCCCTGAAGCGCGCGCGCTGTGGTGGCCGCGCTTCCTGCGTATCGCGTCGTGGTTCGCCGGTTGGGAAGTTGATCGCCGACTGAATGTCACCGGCCTTGAGGCCGAAATTCGCGGCGAGATTCCCATTCGCCTCAGTGGTGACCGAACATTCATGTTGTCCGCGCGGGCAGACCGCATCGAGCGCCGGACGGATCGCACTTACGCGGTGCTCGACTACAAAACCGGCCAGCCTCCGACCGGCAAGCAGGTGCGCATGGGCCTGTCACCGCAGTTGACCCTCGAAGCAGCTATTCTGCGCAACGGTGGCTTTGAGACGATTCCCGCGGACTCGTCCGTGAGCGAGCTCGTCTATGTCAGGCTCAGCGGTAACAATCCGCCGGGAGAATCAAAGATCCTCGAACTCAGGATCAACAAGAGCGACGAAGCACAATTGCCCGATGACGCCGCAGATGAAGCCCTGCGCAAGCTTACAACGCTGATCCGAAAGTTTGAAAACGTAGAGCAGCCCTATCGCTCGCTCAGCCTGTCGATGTGGTCAAACCGCTACGGGGTGTACGACGATCTTGCACGCATCAAGGAATGGTCCGCCAGCGGTCTCGGTGGAGGCGACGAATGAGCGGTCCTCGCCTCAACATTCCCAACGCCGTTCGCGATGCCCAGACCCGCGCCTCGAACCCCGAAGCATCCGCCTTTGTCGCGGCTAACGCTGGCTCGGGCAAAACCCACGTTCTGGTGAACCGAGTCATCCGTCTGCTGCTCAACGATGTGCCGCCGGAGAAAATTCTCTGTATCACCTTCACCAAGGCGGCGGCGGCCAACATGGCGCAGCGGGTGTTCACGACGCTGGGGCACTGGGTGACGCTGTCGGATGACGAGCTGGATGCCGCCATCGTGTCGACCGGCGCGCCGAAGCCGGGCGTGGCCATGCGCCTACGCGCGCGCCGATTGTTTGCCTCCGCGCTGGAAACGCCAGGCGGGCTGAAGGTGCAGACGATCCACGCTCTATGCACGCGGTTGCTGCAGCAGTTTCCGTTCGAGGCCAACGTGCCCGCGCGTTTCTCGGTGCTGGACGATCGCGATCAGAACGACATGATGGAGCGGGCAAACCTCGGGGTGTTGCTGGATGCATCGGCCAATCCGGACAGCGCGGCCGGTCGCGCGCTCCAGATCGCCATGTCAACAGCTGCTGACGTGACGTTCAAGGACGTCGTACGTGAGGCGTGTCTCAGTCGCGATCATTTCATGGCGTGGTCCGACAGCGCAGGCACCGTCGAGACCGCAATAGGCCAAGTCGCGATTGCCCTTGGTGTCGATGTCAACGAGCGCATCGAGGATGTCGAGCGCGATATCGTGGATGGACCCAATCTTCCTCGCAGCGAATGGCAGGCTGTGGCCGCCGCGTTCGATGGCGGAAGCTCAACCGACGTTAGCCAGGCGATTCGCTTCCGGACGGCCAGGGAGCTGACCGGAAGCGCGCAGGTCGATGCCTATCTCGATGTTTTTCTCACCGATTCGAAAGGTGTCACCGGCCCGCGCAAGACGCTGATGACCAAGCCACTCGGCAAATTGCATTCATCATTGGCTGCGCGGCTAGACGCTGAGCAAACGCGCATTCTACAACTGGATGCGAAGCGGCGCGCCGTGATGCAGCGTGACCGCACATACGCTTTGCTCGTGATCGCCAGTGCCGTCGCAACGAACTATCGCCGCGAGAAGCAGGAGCGCGGCCTGCTCGACTATCACGACCTGATCGACAAAACCTACGACCTGCTCAACAGCGTGTCGGCCGGCTGGGTGCATTTCAAGCTTGATCGCGGCATCGACCACGTCCTGATCGACGAGGCTCAGGACACCAGTCCGCGGCAATGGGACATCATCGATCGGCTGACGTCGGAATTTACGTCCGGCGCGGGTGCCCGCGACGGAATTACGCGCACGATATTTGCCGTTGGTGACGAAAAGCAGTCGATCTTTTCTTTCCAGGGTGCAGCGCCGCGCGAATTTGATTCACGGCGCCGCGATATCGAGCGACGTTTCAAAGCCGCAGGCCTCGCCTTTGAGCCGGTGTCGTTCAAACATTCGTTTCGTTCGGGCTGGACCATTCTGAAATCCGTCGATTCCGTGTTCCGCGAACCCGGCATCTACAAAAGCATCCATGCCGTGGAGAACGCCTACCCGGTGCACGATGCACTTGGCGACGCCGCACCCGCGCTGGTCGATCTCTGGAAACTTGAAGAGCCGGACACGCGGGAGGCCATTGAGGGCTGGGACGCGCCCTTCGATGCAGTTTCCGAAACCAGCCCGGAAGTGAGACTGGCCCAGCGGGTTCAAGGTGAAATCAGATCCCTGATCGACGCGGGCACCATGACGGGCTCGGCGAACCGACGCCGGCGGCTGCGCTATGGCGATGTGCTCATCCTGGTGCGGCGGCGTGGAAAAGCATTCGACTCCATCATCCAAGCGTTGAAGCACGCAGGCATTCCTGTTGCGGGTGCCGACCGGCTGAAACTGACCGAGCATATCGCGGTTATCGACCTGATGAATCTGGCCGACGCGTTGTTACTGCCAAGCGACGATCTGGCGCTCGCGGTGGCACTGAAGAGCCCACTGTTCGGCCTCAACGACGACGACTTGCTCAAGATTGCGCCGAACCGCAAAGGCTCGCTGCGTGATGCACTCGCCGAACACGCGAAAGAAAACGACAGGCTCCGGCTCGCCCTGAACCGCCTCGAAGATTGCGAAAAGCGGTTCACGCAGCAGACGCCGTTCTCGTTCTACGCGTGGCTGCTCGGCGGCGACAAAGGGCGCGCGCGGATACTGGGACGGTTGGGGCTGGAGGCCAACGACGCTCTGGACGAGTTTCTCGAACTCGCGCTCACCTACGAGCAGAAGGCCCCGGCCTCGCTGCAGGGCTTCATGGCGTGGCTGCGGGCCGCCGACACAGAAGTCAAACGCGACATGGAAATCGCGCGTGACGAGGTTCGCGTCATGACAGTTCATGGCTCGAAGGGGTTAGAGGCCTCTGTCGTGTTTCTCGTCGACACGACGACGTCGCCTTCGGACACCCAGCGGATGAATCTGATCCGCATGCCGCAAGGCAACGCGGCGCCTGACGCTCCCGGCGTTGTCCTCTGGGCGGGACGGAAGGCCGACGATCCTCCGGCGGTGGCGACAGCCCGTGCGGCGATGAAAGACGACACCGAGGACGAATATCGACGCCTGCTTTACGTCGCCATGACCCGCGCCGCCGACCGCTTGATCGTCGGCGGCGTGCTGCCCGGCAACCGCAATGCCGTCCGCGAGCTCTCCTGGTACGACCTAATCACAAAAGGACTATCCGCCTCCGACCTGCAGCATCAGGAAATCCAGACAGCCTCGGGTCCGGTGCAACGCTACTCGCGCCTTGAGGATATCGAGCCGCCAGCGGGCGTCATGTCCGTCCAGGACAATCCGCCGCCTGAACCCTTGCCGACGTGGCTGGACCAACACGCGCCACCGGAAGCCCCTGCGGACCTGTTGCTGCGTCCGTCCGATTCCGCGGACAGTGATGCCCACGCAGTCGTCACCGAGGAAACACGGCGGGCTCGCGAACGCGCCTTGAAGCGCGGAACTTTCACGCACCGCCTGCTCCAATCGCTCCCGGATGTCCCTTCCGAGCGGCGCGCAGAGGCCGCGAGGGCATTTCTGGAGCGGAATGCAAGAGACTGGTTTGACGCGCCGGAACGGGACGCCCTCCTCCAGCAGGTGATCACGCTGATCGAAAACCCGGTCTTCGCGGCTCTGTTTGCGCCTGGCAGCCGAGCGGAGGTCTCCATTGCCGGGCGCATCGAACGCCGCGGCAGGCCGCCAGCGCTGGTCTCCGGCCAAGTCGACCGGCTGGTGGTGACGGAGAGCGAGGTGTTGATCGTCGATTACAAGACCAACCACAACCCGCCGCTCGCGGTCGCCGACGCGCCCCAAGCCTATGTCCGGCAGCTGGCGCTCTACCGGCGCGTGCTGAGAAATCTTTATCCAGCCCGATCCGTCCGCTGTGCATTGCTGTGGACCGAGACAGCGCAGATGATGGAAATTCCACCGGCCGCGTTGGACGCAGAGCTGCAATTGCTGATTTCTTAGGGCACGATTCAGCCTAACCCGGCTGCCGGACTCAGCTTAACTCGCTGAATTGACCCATGTTCTGGGCGTATGTGCATGCATTTGCATGAAAACACATCTCGGTGACCCAGCCTTGACCCCGCAAGGCCGCGTTCATAGGTTGATCTTACGTTTTACAGGGCGCGCGATTCTTCAAAGGCGCGCTTCTTCCATTCAACGAGGCAGATCATGAGTGTGGGCAAGGTTTCGGACGCCGATTTCGATGCAGAAGTTCTCAAGGCGGACGGCCCAGTCGTCGTCGATTTCTGGGCGGAGTGGTGCGGCCCCTGCCGCATGATTGCGCCCGCGCTTGACGAAATCGCCGGTGCAATGGGCGACAAGGTCAAGATCGTTAAACTCAACGTCGACGAGAGCCCGAAGACGGCGTCGAAGTACGGCGTGATGTCGATCCCGACCCTGATGATCTTCAAGGGCGGCGAGATGGCTTCGCGTCAGGTCGGCGCTGCGCCGAAGCAGAAGCTTCAGCAGTGGATCAACGGCGCTGTTTAATCGTCGTTTGATTTGAGATTTGAAAAACGGCCGGCTTACGCTGGCCGTTTTTTTTGTGCAGGCGGTCCGGCACTATTGAGGATATGTGCCGTTCTCGCGCAGGACATGACCCGCAAGATAAAGCGAGCCGGTGATGAGAATGCGAGGGGGCACCTCGTAGGCAAGCTTCGCAATCGCTTGTAGTGCGGCTTCGACACTGACAGCGGTTTCAACACGCATGCCAAGCTGGCGCGCGGCATCCGCCAGCGTATCAAGCGGCATGGCGTTGTCCTCGCCGGGAATTTTCACCGCGATGATGTGCCGGGTGAGACCGGCGAAATTGGCGAGGAAGCCTTGCGCATCCTTGTTGCCCATCATCCCCGCGATCACGACGAGCGGACGCGGGACACGCTCTTCCAGATCGCCCAGCGCATCCGCCACCACCCGTCCGCCATCGGGATTGTGCCCGCCGTCGAGCCAGATCTCCGCGTCCGGCGGGCCTGCACTCACCAGCGCGCCAGCGGCAAGCCGCTGCATGCGCGCGGGCCACTCCGCACGCGCGATGCCACGCTCAAACGATGCAGAATCGATCTTGAAGGCGTCGATCGCGCGCAACGTGGCAATCGCCAGCCCCGCATTGTCGAATTGATGCCGTCCGAACAGCCGCGGCGGGACGAGATCGAGCAATCCCCGTTCGTCCTGATAAACCAGCCGTCCATGCTCGACGTTGACATGCCACTGCTGCGTCGCGGCATGAAGCTCGGCTCGCGCACGCTTTGCGCTCTGCTCAATCACGTCGGCTGCTTCTGGGGCCTGTTCAGCACAGATCACCGGCACGCCGCGCTTGATGATCCCAGCCTTCTCAGCCGCAATTTTTCCCAGCGTATCGCCGAGGAATTCCAGATGATCCATGCTGATCGGCGTAATCACGCTGGCCAGCGGCTTGTCGATGACGTTGGTTGCATCGAGACGGCCACCGAGGCCGACTTCGAGCAACACCACATCCGCCGGATGTTCCGCGAACAAATGAAACGCCGCCGCGGTCTCGATTTCAAAAATCGTGATCGTCTCGCCGCCATTCACACGCTCGCAGTGATCTAGAGCCGCGCGCAGCTCTTCGTCGGTGACGAGAACTCCGCCGCCGACCCTTCCGAGACGAAAACGCTCGTTGAAGCGCACGAGATGCGGCGATGTATACACATGGACCCGCAAGCCCGCCGCTTCCAGAATCGCTCGCAGGAAGGCGACCGTCGATCCTTTGCCATTGGTGCCGGCAACCTGAATGACCGGCGGAATTCTTTTTTCCGGATGATCGAGACGCTCAAGGATGCGCCACATGCGATCAAGCGTCAGATCGATACGCTTGGGGTGCAGCGAGGCGAGACGCGCAAGAATGTCGTCGTAGGACGGCGTCGATTGAGCGGGCGACGAGGTCACGCGGGGGACGCAGCCGCGGGCGCGTCGATTACTGGCGGCGGGGCCGCTGCAAAACCTGCCGCCGCCGGTGTCTTGGTCAACAAACGGCAGAGCCGCGCCAAAGTGGCGCGCAGGTCATGACGGTGCACCACCATGTCCACCATGCCGTGCTCCTTCAGGTATTCGGCACGCTGGAAACCTTCGGGCAGCTTCTCGCGGATCGTCTGTTCGATGACGCGCGCACCGGCGAAGCCAATCAGTGCTCCTGGCTCGGCGATCTGCACGTCGCCCAGCATCGCGTAAGACGCAGTAACACCGCCCGTCGTCGGATTCGTCAGCACAACGATGTAAGGCTGCTGAATTTCGCGCAGCATCTGAATGGCCACCGTCGTGCGCGGCATCTGCATCAGCGAAAGAATGCCTTCCTGCATACGTGCGCCGCCTGAGGCGGCGAAGATGATGAATGGCGATTTCTTCTCGACCGCAAGCTCGAGGCCTTTGACGACGGCTTCGCCCGCCGCCATGCCGAGCGAACCACCCATGAAATCGAAGTCCTGAACCGCGACAACGGCCGGATTGCCTTCGAGCTTGCCGTAACCAACCTTCACCGCGTCGTTCAGGCCAGTTTTGGTGCGGGCGTCCTTGATGCGATCAACGTACTTACGCTCATCACGAAATTTGAGCGGATCGGCAACAACCTCCGGCAACGCCACGTCGAACCAGGTTTCATTGTCGAAAATCGACTTCAGCCGCGCCACCGCGCCCATGCGCATGTGATAGTTCGAACCGGGAATGACGAACTGGTTCTGCTCGACATCCTTGTAGAACACCAGCTGTCCGGAATCCGGACATTTGATCCAGAGGTTTTCCGGCGTTTCTCGCTTCAGGATGCTGCGAATCTTCGGCCGGACGACGTTGGTCAACCAGTTCATGTCTAAACTCCATGCGCGCCCCGCTTATGTGCGGTCTGGCGCCCTCGCCCACAAGGGGACCAAAACTATTCAGCGGCCTGCTTTGCGCCGCGCACGCCTTGGGCAAGCGCGGCTGTCAGGTCGGCCACCGCGGACACCGTCTTGGCCGTTGCGCGGCCCTCAGCATCGAGGGTTGCCTTCAGCGCATCGATCAGCGCCGAACCGACTACAGCCCCATCAGCAGTCTGCGCAATGCCGCGCGCTGCCTCCGGTGTCCGGATGCCGAACCCGACGCAGACTGGCAGATCCGTGTGACGCTTGATCCGAGCGACGGCGTTCGCGACTTGCGCGGTATCCGCACTGCCACTGCCGGTAATGCCGGTAATCGACACGTAGTAGACGAAACCCGACGTGTTCGCGAGCACGGCAGGAAGACGTTTGTCGTCGGTCGTTGGTGTTGCGAGGCGAATGAAATTCAACCCTGCTTTCATCGCCGGCAGGCACAGCTCGGTATCTTCTTCCGGCGGCAGATCGACAATGATCAGGCCATCGACGCCAGCTGATTTCGCATCGCTCAGAAACTTGTCGACGCCGTAGATGTAGATCGGATTGTAATATCCCATCAGCACGATCGGGGTCGCCGCATCCTCGCTGCGGAATTCACGTACCACATCGAGAGTCTTCTTCAAAGTCGTACCGGCTTTGAGCGCGCGGAGACCTGCCGCCTGGATCGCGGGACCATCCGCCATCGGATCGGTGAACGGCATGCCGATCTCGATAATGTCGGCTCCTGCCTTCGGCAGCGCCTTGATGATGGCGAGCGATGTTGCGATATCTGGATCGCCGCACATCACAAACGTGACGAAGGCGGAGCGGCCCTGCTTTTTCAGCTCGGCGAAGCGTGTGTCGATACGCGTGGTCACTTCTTCTTGCCTTTCAAAATCTCCGTGATCTGCGGAATGTCCTTGTCGCCGCGGCCGGACAGATTGACCACCATCAGATGATCCTTCGGCCGCTTCGGCGCGAGCTCCATCACCTTGGCGATAGCGTGCGCGGATTCCAGCGCCGGAGGAATGCCCTCGAGGCGCGACAGCAGCATGAAAGCATCAAGCGCCTCATCGTCGGTCGCGCTGAGGTAGGTGACGCGGCCGGTCTCGTGCAGCCAGGAATGCTCGGGCCCGATGCCCGGATAATCGAGGCCTGCCGAGATCGAATGCGCGTCCTGGATCTGGCCGTCATCGTCCATCAGCAAGTAGGTGCGGTTGCCGTGCAGCACGCCTGCCCGACCGCCCGCGATGGATGCTGCGTGCAGATTAGTGAGACCGTGTCCGGCCGCCTCGACGCCAAAAATCTCGACGCTTGTGTCATCGAGAAACGGGTGAAACAAGCCCATCGCGTTCGAGCCGCCGCCGATGCAGGCCACCAGCGAATCCGGCAGGCGACCTTCGGCCTCCTGCATCTGCTTCTTCGTCTCGTCGCCGATGATGGATTGGAAGTCGCGCACCATCATTGGATACGGATGCGGGCCCGCGACCGTGCCGATGCAGTAAAACGTGTTGTGCACGTTGGTAACCCAGTCGCGCAGCGCCTCGTTCATGGCATCCTTCAGCGTGCGCGTACCCGACTGCACCGGCACCACCTTTGCGCCCAGCATTTCCATGCGGAACACATTCGGCGCCTGCCGCGCGACGTCGACCGCGCCCATGTAAACGATGCACTCAAGCCCGAAGCGCGCACAGAGTGTTGCGGTAGCCACACCATGCTGACCGGCACCAGTCTCGGCAATGATGCGCTTCTTGCCCATGCGCCGTGCGACCATGATCTGGCCGAGCACATTGTTCACCTTGTGCGAGCCGGTGTGGTTGAGCTCTTCGCGCTTCAAATAGATCTTCGCGCCGCCGAGGTGCTCGGTGAGGCGCTCTGCAAAATAAAGCGGCGAGGGGCGGCCGACATAGTCCTTGAGATAGCCGTTCATCTCGCGCTGAAACGCGGGATCAGCCTTGGCGTCGGCGTAGGCCTTCTCCAGATCGAGGATCAGCGGCATCAATGTTTCGGCAACATAGCGTCCGCCGAAAATGCCGAAATGGCCGCGCTCATCGGGACCCGAGCGGAAGGAATTGGGGAGAGGTAGGCTCATACGCGACTCGCGACTTTCAGGTTTGCAGACATGGTTTCCGCTTCGCGTGCGGCACGGATGAAAGCGCGGATCATGTCAGGATCTTTCACCCCCGGGGCGCTTTCCACGCCCGAGGAAATGTCGACGCCGCCGGCGCGCGTGACACTGACCGCTTCCGTGACATTGCCGATGGTCAATCCGCCCGACACCATGAACGGGACGTCAAGCTTGATGTTTTCCAACAGATGCCAATCGAACGGTACCCCGAGCCCGCCCGGGCGCGTGGCATCTTTCGGCGCACGCGCATCGAACAGGATACGATCAGCAACCGCAGCATAGCCCGGCAGCCCTGCAAGGTCGGCCGCAGTGCCCACTGGAACAGCCTTCATTACGGGCAATCCAAACTTCTGTTTGATGTCGCGAACACGCGCCACGCTCTCGCTGCCGTGAAGCTGAAGCAGCCCCGGCCGCAGCGCTTCGATGCAATTCTCGAGTGTCGCGTCGTTGGCGTCGACCGTAAGCGCCACCTTGACGGCGCGCCCGTTGACTTGCCGGCCAAGCTCGCGCGCGGTGCCAAGATCGACATGGCGCGGCGACGCCTCAAAAAACACGAAACCCACCATGTCCGCGCCAGCATCCAGCGCCACCTCAAGAGTGTCGCGCTTGGACAGGCCGCAGATTTTCACCACAAGTGACATGGCTTCGGGACAAGGTTGGGCCAATGGCCGCAGATAGGACAGGGGACCGGCAATTGAGGCGGGTTCTACAACGTCGCGCCGTGCTTGTCTCGCCCGACGGACCCGTATTGTGGGATGGTGCCGATCGCTGGAACCTGCCGGCCTCCGCTCGATCCTGCCGGCGTCCGTTCACGCAAATCTGCCAGCTGGGCTCGGGCGTGGCGGGCTTCCGCTTCATTCAGCTTGGCCGCCTTCCGCCACCGGTGCTGGCCAAACCAGGTCGCGATGCTTCCCGCAATGACGCCGAAAATTGCGGCGGCAATAATAACGATGAACAACGGCAGGGTAATGCCTAGCGACGGATCGTTTGAATCGAATGGGTCAAACGATAACGTGATCAGTTGACGGTTCGCCACGGCGAACACCACGAAGATGATCGCGAGCGGCAGTATCACCAAAGCATTGACGATCTTGCGGAGCATGCGAATCCTCGCAAAAGTCAGCGGGTCCTGGTCCCTATCAACGCAGGGACAGCGCCATAAGCGAACTCAGGAAGACCCGCAAATAGAGGCCAATCAGGCAGAGGCGCCAGCCTCTTCCGTATCATCGCGGTTGAGCCGCTCACGCATTTCCTTGCCGGTCTTGAAGAACGGCACGCTCTTTTCCTCGACCGGCACATGCGCACCGGTGCGGGGATTTCGACCCGCGCGAGCAGGACGATGCTTCACTGAGAATGCACCAAAGCCGCGCAGTTCTACACGGTCGCCACGCGCAAGAGCGGCGACGATTTCATCGAGAATGGCATTCACGATGTTCTCGACATCCCGCTGATACAGATGCGGGTTGTGCTCGGAGATGCGCTGAACGAGTTCGGATTTGATCATCGACTGTTGGATCCGTGCGTGCGGGTCATCATTTCCTTGAAAAAGCCGCGAACTGTCAAGTCGCTAATTCAAGGCAAATGGCCGCTAAATACGTGACAGGGACAAAGTTTCGCGTTTGGCTTCATCGCCGCGCTGCGGC
This sequence comes from Afipia dichlorophenoxyacetatis, assembly GCF_055386385.1. Classification (NCBI taxonomy): domain Bacteria; kingdom Pseudomonadati; phylum Pseudomonadota; class Alphaproteobacteria; order Hyphomicrobiales; family Nitrobacteraceae; genus Afipia; species Afipia dichlorophenoxyacetatis. The sequence continues at coordinate 97,426 of NZ_AP029250.1, forward strand.
AAGCAACGGCTGAAACCAGATTCATGACAATCAATTCGATGCATTGGGCTGCCACAGCGCCAGCATGCCATCTAGACCAAAGCGATCGACAGCACGCACCACACCTGACTGTTCAAGCTGCCGCGCAAACCTGCTCAGACCGAGGGTATCGAGCGTAAAAGATGCTGCGGCACGCAGGAAAGTCATGTCTCCGAAGCGCGGCGTCATCTTGTAATCCCTGACAGGAAGCTCGGAGGAGATTTTTTTCTGCGCCACAAGCCAAGCCACAGCAGTCTTCTCATCGCCGAGCTGATCAATCAACTTGAGGGAAACGGCCTGCCGGCCAGTGAAGACCCGGCCATCAGACACGGTTTGCAGCATCGTATCGTCCATGCTGCGACGCGTTTTCACAAGATCGCGAAACCACGCGTAGGAATCCTTCACCAACGCATCAAGCGCCTCCCGCGCCTCCGGGCTGGTTGGCTCGTAGCCATTGGGTGCGGCCTTCAGAGGCGATGACTTCACCTCCTCGACTTTCACGCCGACAGTTTTCATCAGCTCCGAGAAATTCGGGTACTGAAACAGAACGCCAATCGAGCCGACCAGTGAACTCTGCTGCGCGATGATCTGGTCGGACGCCAGGGCTGCGATGTAGCCGCCGGAGGCGCATAGACCTTCGACCACCACCACGAGCGGCTTCTTCGCCTTCAGGCGCGTCAGTGCGTCGTAGAGTTGCTCTGAACCGGCAGTGGTACCGCCGGGCGAATTGATATGGACGATGACGGCAGCGGCCGACGACTTCTCCAGCCGTTCGAGCGCCTCGACCCGCTCCTGGTCACTGCGGATCAAGCCATCGATCTTGACCCGCGCAATCGCGCTTGAGCTGCCAAGCGCATTCCGTCCGGCAGGCGTACCAAGTGCAGCAACTGCGACCACCGCGGCGATGATCCCCAGCGCGGCAATGATGCGCCAGAACGTCAGCTTGCGACGAATGCGGCGGCGATCGACGATCGCATCGGAATCCAGCGACATGGGTTTTCTCCTGAACCGTCGAATGGTGTGAAAGCCTTATGGCTTGAGAGCCCTAGTGTGGTGGTCCAGAAGCTCGCTACGGGATGCGCTGCATTATGAGGCGAACTTCGGATTCGGGACACCAGGGGCTTGAAAGGCCTCGATGTTCTGAGGCCTCAGCCTTGCTATCCGGTAACTTCAATACATCAATTGCTGTCTAATTTGAAGAAAGCATGGCGCACGGATGCGCGGCAGCGCTGCACGTCCAAAAGGCATAAAAGGAAGGCAAATAAAAAGGGCTCCGGAAAATTCCGGAGCCCGATTTATGACAGAACGACAACCCGTCGTTCGATTATCGCACTTACTTGTCGCGCTTCTTGAGCGCGTTGCCGAGAATATCGCCCAGCGTCGCGCCCGAATCGGACGAACCGTACTGCGCGATGGCTTCCTTCTCCTCAGCGACTTCAAGCGCCTTGATCGAGACCTGCACCTTGCGGGCCTTCTTGTCGAACTGGATGACGCGAGCATCAACCTTTTCGCCAACCGCAAAGCGTTCAGCGCGCTGATCGCCACGGTCACGCGCCAGTTCTGAGCGCTTGATGAAGGTGGTGAAGTCGGTGCCGGTGATCTGAACTTCGATACCGGTGTCCTTCACTTCGAGGATTTCGCAGGTCACTACGGCGCCCTTCTTGACGTCGCCTGGCTCGGCGAACGGATCGCCTTCGAGCTGCTTGACGCCAAGCGAGATGCGCTCCTTCTCGACATCCACATCGAGAACGACGGCCTTGACCATGTCGCCCTTCTTGTAGTTGTCGATGACCTGTTCGCCCGGGAGCTTCCAGTCGAGGTCGGAGAGATGGACCATGCCGTCCACTTCGCCTTCGAGGCCGAGGAACAGACCGAACTCGGTCTTGTTCTTGACTTCGCCCTCGACGGTCGAACCGACCGGGAACTTCTCGACGAACACTTCCCACGGATTGCGCATGGTCTGCTTGAGACCGAGCGAAATACGGCGCTTGGCGGAATCCACCTCGAGCACCTGCACTTCGACTTCCTGCGAGGTCGAAACGATCTTGCCGGGGTGCATGTTCTTCTTGGTCCACGACATCTCCGAGACGTGGATCAGGCCTTCGATGCCCGGCTCCAGCTCGACGAATGCACCGTAGTCCGTAATGTTGGTGACGCGTCCGGTGAAGCGCGAGTTCAGCGGATACTTCGCCTCGATGCCCTGCCATGGATCGTCCAGCAGCTGCTTCATGCCGAGCGAAATGCGGTGGGTCTCGTGGTTGATCTTGATGATCTTCACCTTGACCGTCTGGCCGATGGACAGCACTTCGGTCGGGTGATTGACGCGGCGCCATGCGATGTCGGTAACATGCAGCAGACCGTCGATACCGCCGAGATCAACGAACGCACCGTAATCGGTGATGTTCTTGACCACGCCGTCGATGACCTGACCTTCTTCGAGGTTCTGCACCAGTTCCTGACGCTGTTCGGCGCGGGTCTCTTCGAGAACCGTGCGGCGCGACACCACGATGTTGCCGCGGCGGCGATCCATCTTGAGGATCTGGAACGGCTGCGAGTTGTTCATCAGCGGAGCGACGTCGCGGATCGGACGAATATCGACCTGCGAGCGCGGCAGGAAGGCCACGGCGCCGTCGAGATCGACAGTGAAGCCACCCTTGACCTGATTGAAGATGATGCCGTTGACCTTCTCGTTGTTGTTGAAGGCCTTCTCGAGCTTGCCCCAGCTCTCTTCGCGGCGAGCCTTGTCGCGCGACAGTACAGCTTCGCCAAGTGCATTCTCGATCCGGTCGAGAAACACCTCGACCTCATCGCCGACCTTAAGGTCGCTCTCACGGCCGGGGCCGTTAAATTCGCGGAGAGCCACGCGGCCCTCAGTCTTCAGGCCGACGTCAATGACGGCCATGTCCTTCTCAATCGCAACAACCTTGCCCTTGATGACAGAGCTTTCCTGCAGATTGCCGCCTGCGAAGGACTCATCGAGCATCGCGGCGAAATCGTCGCGGGAAGGATTATATGAACTAGCAGTCGAAGCCATTTGTTCTCCAAATGCGGGGTGCCGGCAGCGGGGTTGATGGCGTATCGCGCGTCCAGTGTCAGAGGTCCGCAACCTTTGACGACCGCCTCGCAAACTTTCATCTGCGAGAACGGGCCGGCGGGTGCCTGCACGAACGATACGGTGATTGACGCGCTTCCGCGCGTTACGTGGAGTCCAAGGCCCAAGGTGAACAATCAACCTCAAAGCAGCCGACGTTCGAAGACCTGGAGCGGGCATTCCTCCAATAACGGCAGGGACTATGCCCTCGGCCGGCCCGCTCGAACGGCCTCGACAATGTCGATGGCAGCCTGAACTCCGCTCTCTATATCCAAATGAGAGTTATCCAGCAAGTATGCATCCGGAGCCGCCTTTAAAGGCGCCGCAGCCCGATTTTTGTCGCGTTCATCGCGCTTTAGGATGTCCGCAAGGACGGCAGCTTCATCTACCGGCTCACCCCGCCCTCGCATCTCCAGGGCCCGCCTGCGGGCCCGCACTTCGGGGTCCGCAACCACAAAAATCTTCACATCTGCGTCGGGGCAGATCACTGTTCCGATGTCCCGACCGTCGAGCACAGCCCCTGGAGGGCCGGCGGCGAAGTTGCGCTGGAACGTCAGGAGCGCGGCGCGAACCGACTGGTGGACTGAAACCACCGAGGCGGCCTCTCCCACCACCTGAGTCTTCAAAACAGGATCGCCGAATGCCGCCGGATCAAGCTCCGCTGCCAGGGAAGCCGCATACGCCTCGTCCGTAAGGTCACCACCCGCATCCATCACCGCCTTGGCCACGGCGCGGTAGATCAACCCGGTGTCGAGGTGGCGAAAGTGGTAATGCGCGGCAAGGCGCTTACCGAGGGTGCCCTTGCCGGAGGCTGCCGGCCCGTCGATTGCGATGATCATGCGAGGTCCGCTCCCAGACCGCGCATCATCGGAATGAAGTCCGGGAAGCTCGTGGCAATGAACGTGGTGTCGTCGACCTTGACGGGCGCATCCGCAGCCGTGCCCATGACCAGTGCCGACATCGCAATACGGTGATCCATGTGGGTGGCGACGAGGCCGCCGCCCGGGACATGGCCCTTGCCGACCACGATCATGTCATCGCCGGAAATTTCGACCTGCACACCATTGACGCGAAGCATGTCCGCAGTGGCTTCCAAACGATCGGATTCCTTCACGCGCAGTTCCTGAAGACCACGCATCGTCGTGGTGCCTTCAGCAAAAGCTGCGGCGACCGCGAGCACGAGATATTCGTCGATCATCGACGGCGCACGCTCAGGTGGCACCATGACGCCACGCAACTGAGACGCACGGATACGGAACTGCGCCATCGGTTCCCCGGTATCGTTGCGCTGATGGCTTTCTTCAATGGACGCACCCATTTCGCGCAACGTGGTGAAAAGCCCTGTTCGCAGCGGGTTTGTCATCACGTCGGTCAACACGACGTCCGAACCCGGCACGATCAGCGCGGCAACGATAGGGAAAGCCGCGGATGACGGATCAGCAGGCACGACGACGGTGGCCCCACGCAACTCCGGCTGGCCGGTGAGCGAAATTTTACGGCCATGAGTGCCTTCATTCGTTGAGACGACATGCGCCCCGAAGTGGCTCAGCATCAGCTCGGTATGATCGCGGCTGGCTTCCGTCTCGATCACCGTGGTCACGCCCGGCGCTGATAGACCTGCCAGCAGAACGGCTGATTTGATTTGGGCCGAAGCCACCGGTGTCCGGTAGACGATCGGCAGCGGCTCGCGCGCGCCCTGCAATGTCATCGGCAGCCGGCCGCTGTCGCCGCTTGACGTCACCTTGGAGCCCATCAGTTCCAGAGGGTCGAGAATCCGGCGCATCGGGCGTTTGCGCAGCGATGCGTCGCCATCGAAAGTCGCCTCGATCGGACTACCGGCCACCGCACCCATGGCGAGACGACATCCCGTGCCGCTGTTCCCGAAATCCAGCGGTGCCGCCGGCGCCTTGAAGCCCCCGACGCCGACACCGTGGACCGTCCAGGTACCCTCGCCCGTGCGTTCCACCTGTGCCCCGAGCGCCTTCATGGCCTTGGCGGTATTGAGAACGTCCTCCCCCTCCAGAAGCCCGGAAATGCGGGTTTCTCCCACCGCCAGCGCCCCCAGAATGAGGGCCCGATGGGAGATCGACTTATCGCCGGGGACGCGGACACGGCCGCTCAGCGGGCCGCTGGACCGCGATTGGAGCGGGGTAGGCTGGTCAGAATGGGACAATTTCAGGATCCTTTACGCAGGGCGGCTCCTACCATGAGACTGAGAGGACGTCACGACCCGGTCATTTATCATTCAAACCGCTATTGACAGCGGCGTCGCAACTAGCCAAGTGAAGCTCCGTTTTTCTCGACATTCCAGGACTCCGCCCGTGGCCAAAGCCGATCTCGGAACCAAGCGCATTTGCCCAACGACAGGCAAAAAGTTCTATGACCTGAACAAGAATCCGGTGATTTCGCCCTATACCGGTGAAGTCGTTCCGATTGCCCCTGCACCGGTGACGCGGGGACGAAGTGAGGCGGCGCGTGCGTCTGCAGCTGCTTCTTCTATCGTGCCAGAGGCCGCGGAGTCCGAAGAGTTGGTCTCGCTCGAGGAGGCCGATGCCGAAGAGAATTCCGGCAAGGTCAAGGCGGCGTTGCCGGAATCCGAGGATGACATCGAGGTGGATGACACGATCGATGACGACGATGACGATGATTCAACCTTCATCGCCGAGGACGAAGAAGACGATGAAGACGTGACCGACATCATCGGTGACGTTTCTGGTGACGAAGAGACTTGAGATAAACCCTCAAGTGTGATCTTTCACGATTCCCCGCGCGGACTGCTTCGCGCGGTGAGGTTCGGGGCCATAGCTCAGCTGGGAGAGCGCTTGCATGGCATGCAAGAGGTCGGCGGTTCGATCCCGCCTGGCTCCACCAACCGCCTCTCGATACGGGAGCGGATATTCGCTTCCTGAACATTTTTTTTTGAATAGCTCCCGACGGGCGCTCGCTATCCGCATAGCTCCCTGTGCGCACCGATATTGACGGCGTCGTTCAAATTCTTTCAATGTGACGAACCCACAACAAGTTGTGACGGCAACACGTTTCAGTTGTCCCGCAGATCAAAGGTTCACCGATGACACTACCAGGCGCCGGAGCGATAGCCGGATTGCGTGTGATTGACCTGTCACGCGTGCTCGGCGGTCCCTATTGCACGCAGATTCTCGCGGACCACGGCGCAGATGTCATCAAAGTTGAACCGCCGGCCGGCGACGAGACCCGTGACTGGGGCCCCCCGTTTCACGAGGACGATGCAGCCTATTTCCTTGGTGCAAATCGCAACAAGCGCTCGATCGGCCTCGACCTCGCATCGGAAGGCGGACGCGCGGTGTTGATGAAGATGCTCGAGACAGCCGACGTGCTGATCGAGAATTTCAAACCGGGCACGCTCGACAAATGGGGCATCGGCAACGATGTCTTGCGCGCGCGATTTCCGAAACTGATTCACTGCCGCATTTCAGGTTTCGGCGCGGACGGACCGCACGGCGGTCACCCAGGATATGACGCGATCATCCAGTCGATGGTCGGATTGATGGCGGCGACCGGATCGCAGGAAAGCGGCCCGACGCGCATCGGCGTCGCGCTGGTGGACATGGCGACCGGCCTCTATGCGGCTGTCGGTATCCTGATGGCGCTTGCGGAGCGCGAAAAGTCAGGGCTTGGCCAGTTTGTCGAAGCGACGCTTTACGAAACGGGGCTCGCGATCATGCATCCGCATACCGCGAACTTCTTCATGCACGGCAAGCCTCCGGCGCTGACCGGCAACGAGCATCCCAACCTCGTGCCCTACGCGGTGTTTGCAGCACGCGACGGAAACATCTTCATGGGGGTCGGCAACGACGCCACCTTCCGCAAGCTGTGTAAGGAACTCGGCAAGCCCGAGCTCGGGACCGATCCGCGCTTTGCCCGTAATCGCGACCGCGTCGAACATCGCGATGCGCTGCGCGCCGAGCTCGAAGCGATCCTCAAGCATCACGACAGCGAACCGCTCTGCCGTCGCTTGCTTGCGGCCGGTCTGCCCGCAGGCCCAGTACAGTCCATCGACAAGGCCCTGGCCAACGAGCACACCAAGTACCGCGGCGATATCATCGAAAAGGACTGGTACAAGGGCGTTGCCTCTCCCGTCCGCTTCGACCGCACGAAGGCGTCGCTGCGCCGCGTTCCGCCGAAGTTCAGCCAACACGCTGATGAGGTGCTCGCGGAGTTTGGTTACTCGGCCAAGGACATTGCCGATCTGCACGCAGCGGGGACAGTGGTCAGCCAGCGCAAGCGCTGACCGCCCATCGCGACGCCGAAAGGAGCCATAAGGGCGAGGGTTGATGACCCTCGCTTTTTTTCGCGCATGCGCAGGTTTAGGCGCGCCCAAAGTTCAAGTCATTTAGGGCTTCCCTCGGGCAACCTTCCCCGACTACCATTCCACGTCACTTGCACGTCATCCGGCGCTGTTACGGCGCAAAACGATGATGACGGCTTCAGGGAGAACATCGATGACAATGCGCCAGATTGGCTTTGGCTTGGCGACTTCGACCCTCATGGCACTTGCGACACCGGCGCAAGCGGTGACTGAAATTCAGTGGTGGCACGCCATGACCGGCGGCAACAACGACGTGATCGTCAAGCTCGCAGAAGAGTTCAATGCCTCACAGAGCGACTACAAGGTCGTGCCCTCCTACAAAGGCAGCTATCCAGACACGATGAATGCCGGCATCGCCGCGTTCCGCGCCGGCAACGCGCCGCATATCCTGCAAGTGTTCGAAGTCGGCACCGCAACCATGATGTCTGCCACCGGCGCCGTGAAGCCGGTCTACAAGCTGATGGCCGAGGCCAACGAGAAGTTCGATCCGAAAGCCTATCTTCCGGCCATCACCGGTTACTACTCGACATCGAAGGGAGAGATGCTGTCCTTCCCCTTCAACTCGTCATCGATGGTCATGTGGATCAACAAGGACGCGCTGAAGAAAGCCAACATCGCCGAGATTCCGAAAACCTGGCCCGAAGTGTTCGATGATGCCAAGAAGCTGAAGGCGGCCGGTTACGCCACCTGCGGATTTTCAACCGCGTGGGTGACTTGGGCCAACCTTGAACAGCTCTCGTCGTGGCATAACGTTCCTCTCGCTAGCAAAGCGAACGGTCTCGACGGTTTCGACACTGTGCTCGAATTCAACGGCCCGCTGCAGGTGAAGCACCTTGAGAATCTGGTCGAACTCCAGAAAGACAAGACCTACGATTATTCAGGCCGCACCAACACTGGTGAAGGTCGTTTCACCTCAGGCGAATGTCCGATCTTCCTGACGTCATCGGGCTTCTTTGGCCAGGTGAAAGCAAATGCGAAATTCGACTGGACCAATGCTCCGATGCCTTACTATCCGGATGTGAAGGGAGCGCCGCAGAATTCGATCATCGGTGGCGCCTCGCTGTGGGTCATGGGCGGCAAAAAGCCTGATGAATACAAAGGCGTCGCCAAGTTCCTCGCCTTCCTCTCGGATACAGACCGCCAAGTCGCGATCCACAAGGCGTCCGGCTATCTGCCCATCACGAAAGCCGCATACGCCAAGGCGAAGGAACAAGGCTTCTATAAAGATCAGCCGTATCTTGAAACGCCACTGCTCGAATTGACGAACAAGGAGCCGACCGAAAACTCGCGCGGGCTTCGTCTGGGCAACATGGTGCAGCTGCGCGACATCTGGGCCGAAGAGATCGAAGGCGCCTTGGCCGGGAAGAAGACCGCCAAGGAAGCGCTCGACGCGGGTGTCACGCGTGGCAACCAGATGCTGCGCCAGTTCGAGCGCACCGTTGCGAAGTAATCCTGGAGAGGGCGAGACAACTCTTGTCTCGCCCCTCGTTTTTGCTTTGATTGTTCAATGAAGCTCACCACTCTCATTCCCATGCTGAGTGTGTCCGACCTCGAACGGACAATGTTGTTCTATGGCGAACAACTCGGCTTCGACGTTCTGAACAGCTTTGGTGACACCGAACCCAGATGGTGCATGCTCGGGCGTGACAGCGCGCGGATCATGTTCAATCAGCCTCCACAAGAAGAGCTGGACACGATTCCTCAGCGCGCCAAGGATTTTCAAGTCTTCTACTTTTATCCAGACGACGTCGCGGCCCTGCATGCTGCATGGAAAGGCGCAGGATTACAGGTCAGCGAGTTACGCGTGACCGATTATCACATGAAGGAATTCGAACTGCGTGATCCTGACGGCTACTGGCTGTGGTTCGGACAGGAAGCATCCGATCCACCGACCGGGAATGCGTGATGCAGAAGCAGAGCGTATTCCAATCTCGCCTGCTGCCGTTCATCCTGCTGATCCCGCAGGTCACGATTGTGCTGATTTTCTTCTACTGGCCTGCGGCGCAAGCCGTGTGGCAGTCCTTCCTGTTGCAGGATGCCTTCGGTCTCTCGACCACCTTTGTCGCGTTTGAAAATTACACCGAGCTGCTTCAACAGCCGGAATATTTCAATGCAATCGTCAGAACTTTCGCTTTCTCGGCAGCCATTGGCGGCGCATCGCTCTCGATTGCGCTGCTGCTCGCGGTGATGGCGAACAAGCCGCTGCGCGGCGTCACCATCTACCGCACGTTGCTGATCTGGCCCTACGCGGTCGCGCCAGCGATTGCGGGTGTGCTCTGGATCTTCATGCTGCATCCTTCTCTGGGGGTGCTTGCGCGCGGGCTTCGCGCGATGGGCATCGACTGGAATCCGCTGCTCAACGGCAACCACGCCGTGATCCTCGTGGTGGCGGCGGCGACCTGGAAGCAAATCTCCTACAACTTCCTGTTCTTCCTCGCCGGCCTGCAAGCAATCCCCAAAAGCGTGCTGGAAGCTGCCGCCATCGATGGCGCAAAGCCGATGCGGCGTTTCTGGACCGTGACGTTTCCGTTGCTGACGCCAACGATCTTCTTTTTGATCGTCGTCAACGTGGTCTATGCGTTCTTCGACACCTTCGGCATCATCGATGCCATGACCGGCGGCGGCCCGGCGAAGGCGACGGAAACGCTTGTTTACAAGGTCTATCTCGACGGTCTGCTCGGCGGAAATCTCGGCAGCTCCGCAGCGCAATCCGTTATCCTGATGGTCATAGTCATCGCCCTCACCGCGATTCAGTTCCGGTACATCGAACGCAAGGTCACGTACTGATGGTCGAGCGCAAGGGCATCCGGCGTTACGTCGCGCATCTCATTTTGTGGATCGGCATCGCCATCGTGGCGTTCCCGGTCTATCTCGCCATCGTCGCATCCACCCAGGAAGCTGCGCAAATCGCCAATGGACAGATGTCGTTGCTGCCAGGTGGGCACTTTCTCGATACCTACTATAAAACGATTTTCGTCGGCACCAGTGGCTCGACCCGCGAACCGGTGGGCGTGATGCTGTTCAACTCCCTGGTGATGGCCCTGTCGATCGCGCTCGGCAAGATCGCGATTTCTATCCTGTCGGCTTACGCGATCGTGTATTTTCGCTTTCCGTTCCGGATGTGGGTCTTCTGGTTGATCTTCATCACGCTGATGCTGCCGGTGGAAGTCCGCATCTACCCCACCTACAAGATCGCGGCCGATCTCAGCCTGCTCGACAGTTATGCCGGGTTGACATTGCCGTTGATCGCATCGGCGACGGCCACCCTTCTGTTCCGGCAGTTCTTCATGACCGTACCGGACGAATTGCTGGAAGCGTCGCGCATCGATGGCGCGGGACCATTTCGTTTCTTCAAGGATACGCTGCTGCCACTGTCCCGCACCAACATGGCGGCGCTGTTCGTAATCCTCTTCATCTACGGCTGGAATCAATATCTCTGGCCGCTTCTGATCACGACGCGCGACGACATGCAAACCATCGTCATCGGCATCCGCAAGATGATCACCACATCCGACGCGCTCACCGAATGGCCCGTGGTGATGGCAACAGCCGTGCTGGCCATGCTGCCCCCGGTGGCCGTTGTGATTCTGATGCAGAAGCTGTTCGTGCGCGGCCTCGTCGAGACTGAGAAATAGGATCTAGATTATGGCGAACGTCGTTCTGCGCGATGTGCGGAAAATTTATCCAGGCGGCGTCGAGGCCATCAAAGGCGTCGGGTTCGAGATCGGCGATGGACAGTTCTGCGTGCTGGTTGGTCCATCCGGATGCGGGAAGTCCACGCTGTTACGTATGGTCGCGGGATTGGAGACGATCACCGGCGGCACGATCGATATCGGCGGCCGCGTCGTCAATGAGCTTGAGCCCGCTGAACGCGACATCGCCATGGTGTTTCAGAACTACGCGCTCTATCCGCATATGAGCGTGTACAACAACATGGCGTATGGCCTGCGAAATCGCGGCATGCCGAAGCCCGAGATCGACAAACGGGTGCGAGAGGCCGCACAGATTCTCGAAATCGCACCCATGCTCGAGCGTAAGCCGCGGCAACTGTCAGGCGGGCAGCGCCAGCGCGTCGCCATGGGGCGCGCCATCGTACGACAACCCAAGGTGTTTCTGTTCGACGAGCCGCTATCCAATCTTGATGCCAAGCTGCGCGTCGCCATGCGCGTCGAGATTCGTAAACTGCAGCGCCGCCTCAACACCACGTCGATCTACGTGACCCATGACCAGCTGGAGGCCATGACGCTCGCCGACATTCTTGTCGTGATGAACGGAGGCGTGGTGGAGCAGATCGGCAAACCGCTGGATGTTTACAACAAGCCCGCCACGACATTCGTGGCATCTTTCATCGGCGCCCCGCCGATGAATTTGCTGCCGTTGAAAGCCAACGGCTTGAGCTCGCAACTCTCGAAGTTGCAATTCGATGCTCCCGACGATGCCGTGCTCGGGGTGCGGCCGGAAGACCTCTCGATATCCGATCATTCGGCATCGGGAAGCCTCGGCCTTGAGCTCATCATCGATGCGATCGAGCGGGTCGGCCCGGAAACTTTCGTCTACGGCACACGCGCGCATGACGGCGCAGCCCAGGCAATCAGCCCGAAACCGGGGGAACTGCCGCCGGGTGAAATTATCGTGCGGTTGCCCGGTGAGGCGGTTCCGGTGATCGGCGAACGCCTCCAGGTCGTCGCGCCCCGCACCAAACTGCACCTGTTCGGTGCCGGCGGGCGCCGAATTGGCGATTAAGCCCGGAAAATCCCCTATTTTTCCAGTTGAACGGCCAATTCGACCTTCTTGAACAGGTCCGGCACCATCTCCATATTGATTTCTAGCCGGCGGGCCGCAAAGCCACCGGGTGGGCGCCGAAAGGGCCTTAACTGTCAAAGTCGCTTCGAGAGGACTTTGTGAATGTCTCGTGTTCCTTCGCTATCGAGTCCGTTTCTTTTGGGATTCGACGAGATCGAGCGTGCGCTTGATCGAGTCGTCAAAGGTGCGGACGGTTATCCTCCTTATAACATCGAACGGTGCAACCGTGGCGAGGGTCAACCCGAGCGCCTGCGGATCACCTTGGCGGTTGCGGGGTTTACCCGTGATCAGCTCGATGTAACCACGGAGGAGAACCAGCTCGTCATCCGCGGACGGCAGCAAGACGACAAAACCAGGCAGTACATCCATCGCGGCATTGCCGCGAGGCACTTCCAGCGGACTTTCGTGCTGGCAGATGGAATGTATGTGCTGGGCGCAGATCTGAAAAATGGTCTGCTGTCGATCGACCTTGCCCGGCCCGAGCCTGCACGGGTGATTAAGACAATAGCGATCAATGAGCACGAATAATGGAACAGAAGCGGACTCGACCGCTTAGTTAACTGTGAGGAGTCGAGACCATGACCGAAGCTAACGTTATCTTCGAGGCTGATGTCTCTCCCGAGACGCTGGCAACACTGGGCGAGGGACATATCGCCTACGTCAAACAGATTCGCTCAGAGGACGTGCCGGGCCTTTTCCCGCAGGCGCCACATCTCGCGCCGGGAATGAAGCTGTTCGCGCTTCATGCCGCCGATGGCACGCCGATCATGCTGACAGATAGCCGCGAGGCGGCAATCGCCAACGCATGGAGCAACGAGCTGGAAACCGTCAGCGTCCACTGAAGACGCCCGACAAAGCTCACGAAACGAAGCGGCAGTGCGATGAGCGCTGCCGTTTTTATTTTGGTCGCTTTTATTTGTCGGCTTGGTTGACGATTGATGATCAGGCTGCGGTCGCGGGCGGCAATGCCAGCACCGAATACAGCGCCTCGGCGTCACGTGACGCGCGCAACTTCTTTGCGATTTCCTGATCGCGCAGCAGGCGCGCAATTCGCGCAAGCGCCTTGAGATGATCGGCGCCCGCACCTTCCGGTGCGAGCAGCAGAAAGATCAAATCGACCGGCTGGCCGTCCATGGCCTCGAAATCAATCGGGCGTTCCAGCCGCGCGAAAAGCCCTGACAGCTTCTCAAGCTTCGGCAACTTGCCATGGGGAATGGCAACGCCATAACCAACCGCCGTCGTGCCGAGCTTCTCCCGCTGCAGCAAGACCTCGAAAATCGCCCTCTCGTTTTGTCCGGTCAACACAGCAGCGCGCGCAGACAATTCCTGCAACGCCTGTTTTTTGCTGTTGACCTTCAACGCAGGGAGAATCGCCTCTGGTGCGACCAGATCGGTAATCGTCATAGGGCGTTCCGAAGGTGAGTAAGCCGTTGGTATGGTTAAAAGATCGATCTCAGACCGAGCTGCGTCAAGAGCTATTGGAACCAAATGTGGTCCGCAGCCCCTTGAAGGCGGCGGACCATAGTTAGGCTGTCGCGAGGCGTCAATGGCGCACCGGTTCGTTGTTGGCCGGCGGATCGACCCAGCCGACATTTCCGTCCGCTCGCCGGTAAATCACGTTAATCCGGCCACTGCTGCCATGCTGAAACACCATGACCGCAGCGCCCGTCATATCGAGTTCCATCACGGCTTCGCTCACGGAAAAACGTTTCAGCGAGGTGGTCGCTTCAGCGATGATGACGGGATTGAATTCTGTGACGTCTTCTTCGCCTTCCGGCATCGCTTCGATCACATAGCTGGACGCATCAATGCCGCCACCATTGAGTTCGGACATCGCGGCAGATGCAGCGTGTGCCTTGCGCGATGATCGATCCTTCAGACGGCTCTTGTAGCGCCGTAGACGCTTTTCAATCTGCAGCAAAGCCTGATCCGCACTGGCGTAAGCGTCACCGGCCATAGCGTCGGCTTCGAGGGTAATTCCGGAATCCAGATGCAGCGCGCAATCGGTGCGAAAACCAAAGCCGTCTTTGCAAAGCGTGATGTGGCCGGAGTAATTGCCATCGAAGTACTTTCGCAAGACTTCTTCGGTCCGCTCGCTGATGCGCTCACGCAGAGCTTCGCCAACACTGATGCTTTTTCCAGAAACCCGAAGTGTCATGTCATGCCTCACTTGCTTTTCGGACTCGCAATTCGACTGGAATGTAAGGGTTCTGCTAATCGCTGCTCCCGTCAAGCCGTAGCGGTGTCGCGGGATCTGTCTCCAGCGGGAAGTGCTGCGCCAAGCATGCCCTGCTTGTCGCGCCGTCGTTGAACTGAGGAGGGGATGCGCATGGCTTCTCGATATTTCGCAACGGTTCGCCGGGCGATATCAATGCCGTCACTGTGCAATCGTTCCACGATCGTGTCATCCGACAAGATAGCCGAAGGACTTTCCGCATCGATCAACTGTTTGATGCGGTGCCGCACGGCTTCGGCCGAGTGGGCGTCGCCGCCATCGGCGGACGCAATGGACGCCGTAAAAAAATACTTCAATTCGAACGTGCCGCGGTTCGTCGCCATGTACTTGTTGGCGGTGACGCGCGAAACGGTCGATTCATGCATCTGGATCGCGTCGGCAACAGCTTTCAAATTCAGCGGCCGCAAATGGGCGACACCCTGTGTAAAGAAACCATCCTGTTGACGTACGATCTCCGTGGCAACTTTCAAGATCGTCCGCGCCCGTTGATCAAGTGCGCGCGCCAGCCAGGTCGCGTTTTGCAGGCAATCCGTGAAATATGACTTGTCACCATCCTTACGAATGGTCTTCGACAATTCCGAATAATAGACTTGGTTAACCAGTACCTTCGGCAAGGTGTCGCTGTTTAATTCAACATGCCAGCCGCCGTCCGGACCAGGACGCACATAGACATCAGGTACAACCGTCTGCGCCTTGGTCGAGCCGAACTTCAAGCCGGGCTTTGGATCGAGTTGACGAATTTCTCCGATCATGTCGGCAATATCTTCGTCATCGACGCCACAGATTTTGCGCAGGGATGCGATATCCCGCTTCGCCAGCAGATCGAGATTCTCCACCAGCGCCTGCATCGCCGGATCGTACCGATCGCGCTCGCGCAATTGAATCGCGAGACATTCACTCAGATTGCGCGCGCAAATCCCGGGCGGATCAAATGTCTGGAGAGCCGCCAACACCTCTTCGACAGCCTCGCGTGAGGCGCCAAGTTTGTCATGCGCGTCGCCGAGATCCGGCGGCAAATACCCGGCCTCATCAACAAGGTCGATGAGATACTGCCCGATCATGCGGCGCGACGGATCGGAAAATGCGACAGCCAGTTGTTCCGCAAGATGGCTGTTGAGGGTCACTTCGGCGGCGGCGAAGGCTTCCAGATTGTAGCCATCGTCGTTTGATGCGCCACCTCCCCACTCCGTATAGGCGGTTGGCGCTGCATCCTGCGCGTTCCGCGCGGCAGCTTCGGCTGGCTCTTCGGAAAAGACATTTTCCATACCGGTGTCGAGCGTGTGCTCGATTTCAGTACGCGTCCCAAGATCGCGATTCATCCAGTCTTCGGGCGCGGACTCAAACCCGTCTGCCGCGCCGTCCGGGCCCTCGCCACCCGCGTAATCACCATCATCTGCGCCGGAAAATTCGGCTTGTTCCCTATCGGCTCCGCCAGCTTCTCCGGAGTCGGCGGGGCCGTCATGGTCAGCCCGCTCAAGCAAAGGATTGCGCTCAAGCTCCTCTTCGACAAAGGCCACCAGATCAAGATTTGAAAGCTGCAAGAGCTTGATCGCCTGCATCAACTGCGGCGTCATGACCAGCGATTGCGACTGGCGGAATTCTAATCTCTGCGTAAGCGCCATAAACGAGACTCGGCCCCAAAAGTGGTCCGTTTCTTGCTTAGCGTCTTCCGAGGGAGAAGTACACGACTTGACGAATTGATATTTCGGACTACGGGCGATTCTGAGACAGCCGCAGATAGCTCAGAAATAGCGATAACGCCGCCAAATTCTGACAGGGGGTATTAGAGGCGGAATTCCTCGCCCAGATAGAGCCTGCGAACGTCGGGATCGTTGACGATTTCCTCCGGATTGCCTTCCGTCAGAACTTCGCCCGCATAAACGATATAGGCGCGGTCAGTCAGACCCAGCGTTTCGCGGACATTATGGTCCGTGATCAAAACGCCAATCCCGCGATTGGTGAGGTGGCGCACCAATTGCTGAATGTCGCCAACGGCAATCGGATCAATGCCGGCGAACGGTTCGTCGAGCAGCATGTAGCTCGGGCGCGACGCCAGGGCGCGCGCGATTTCGACACGACGTCGCTCACCGCCCGACAGCGCAATCGAGGGCGATTTGCGCAGCCGCGTCACATTGAATTCCTCGAGCAGCGAATCCAGTTCGCGCTCACGCTTGCGCTTGTCAGGCTCAACGACTTCAAGCACCGCGCGAATGTTATCTTCCACCGAAAGGCCGCGGAAAATCGACGTTTCCTGCGGAAGGTAGCCGATGCCGAGGCGTGCGCGCTGATACATCGGCAATTGCGTCACATCATGCCCGTCCAGTTCGACGCGACCGCGGTCGGGCTTGATCAGACCCGTGATCATGTAGAACACGGTGGTCTTACCGGCGCCATTCGGCCCCAAGATACCGACGGCCTCACCACGGCGAACATAGATGCTCACGCCGTGGACAATCTTGCGCGTGCCAAAACTCTTCTCGACGCCGTGAATCGCCAGGTAGCCCGCATGCGCGGCCCGGGGCGCTGTCGTCGGAGGAGATGCGCTCCGTGTCCGTGGGGCTTCATTCCGTGCTGGCTGCTCCCGCGACACCGCTGGCTCGCGCGGGGCTGTCCGCGGAATAGGCGGCGCGTCGTGCGCGAAATCGGATGGATCGTAGACATCCGGCAGCGGCTCGCGCGCCACAGCCGCAACGACCTCCCGCCTGACGGGGGCAGCAGAGGGGTCCCGCGCCGGCTGACGCGCTGCGGGCGCGGTCGGCTTCTCGCCAACCACGGATCGGAACATATCCCCCATCCGCTCGCCCAAGGACGTGATGTCCTGACGCGAACGGCCAAACCCCTGTCGGCCAGGGGCCGGGCCGCGGTTGCGGCCACGAAACATGCGGAACAAATCCACCATACCCGCTTCAATCAGCCTTTAGAGCGTCGTCGCATTGCTTGCGCGGTTCCAACAATATTCCAGTCAAAAGCCCCGCCCTGTCCTGTCAGCATGCGCTCGTTCACGCTCTCAAGTCAGCGGCTAGAGTGATATAGGCTCGATACGGCAGGTTCAACCTTGCCGCCGTGTTGAGCTATTCAAGTTATTGAGCTTCAAAGGTTTTCCAGGCTGAGTATCCCGTCCCGGTGTGGGTGCGGCACCCCCGCCAGGGGCCCCGTTCGTAGTCGGAGAGGATTGGAAGACGCCCTGAACGCGCGACTTCGATTCCACCCGGGATACACCTGTCGTGAGATCAACAACCAGACGATCACCTTTCAGGACATTCTTTTCCTTGGTGAGCAGAACGTTGCCAATCATCGTCACCGTATTGGCGCGCATGTCGAACACACCGGTGTCCCCCGTCACGGTCGAATCCTTCTGGGTGACGATGACACCACCTTTTGCTTCAAGTTTTCGGATGGACGAACTGCCGCTCGGGCCCGGTGTCGCCGACTTCATGGCAGGGGCAGGCTTCGCTCCGGCTGCAGACTGGTCATTGTCGTAAAACACGACCAACGTTTTGCAGCGCATGGTGGTGTCGCCCTGCACCACTTTGACATCGCCACTGAAAGTCGCAGCCTTATCCTTGTCCCGCATTTCAAGCGACGCCGCATCGATCTGAATAGGCTTGTCTCGATTCTGCGAGAAACCCTGCATCGCATTTGGAACGCCCGTCGTCGTACTCTGCGCCACGGCCTCGTGCGTAACAAAAAGAACGACAGCGATCATGCACGCGAACAACACGCGCGACTTCACACGAAACAAGGTCTCTGCTTTCAAACAATCAACCGGCGACATCATCTGGCTGCGGCGTCCTGCGCAGAAGTCGAATTCTGCGGCGTCTTTGCAGAGGAATCCTCTGGAATCAAAATCATCGAAACTCCGCCTTCGAACCGGACCAATGCGCCATTCTCGGTGATTCTCAGGCGTTGCGCATCGAGGGTGCCGTTAAGCAATTTCACCGCAACAGGCTCGTCCGACGACACGGTCCCACCTGCGATATCGACCGCGGCTTGTGTCAAACGTGCCTCATAGCCGGTCGAGGACTGCAGGAAAATTCGGTCCTTTAAATTCAGCAATTGCGATTTTGTGTCGAACAATCCGCTGCGCGCATCCATCGTGATGCCCGTCTTGTCTTCCATTTGAACCTTTGCGCGCAGTTCGTTCAACTCGACATTGGTGGGATTGGTGACATCCTGGACGGCAGACTTGGCCCACAGCTCATAAGGTCGCTGGTCCGGTGTGAAGCCCGCAAGATGCGGTGAGTCCATAGTGATCTTGGTGCCGGACACCGCCAACTTTGTCAGATCGATCGGCAGCTGAGCCAAAATCCTGAACGGGTTGAAAAGCGAGATTCCGACAATGCTCAGCAGGGCAGCAGCAACCAGCACAGGCACGGCAATGCGCAATTGGCGCACACGCCGGCTATGGCGTTTTGCACGCGCGTAACGCGCATCGGCGTCCGCCTGATAGTTCTGGCTCTGAATCGAATACAAAACCCGCTCCGAAACACCGGATGCCCCGCTTCATTCTACGCGATAAGCCGGCCCTTTACAGCCCGGCTTTCTTGTCGCGCTAGGTAAGCTACCCCGCCATCAGGCCAACGAGTGTGACCGAAACGAGGCGGCTTTAAGCATGTTTCGAAAAAGAGAGACCGAGGCAACCTTGCCCGCGCGGCAACCAAAGACACTCTTACGAATGAGCGAAGATGTCGTCGTTTTCCCAGCCATGAAGATCGAGCTTGGCGCGCGTTGGCAAAAACTCGAAACAGGCCTGTGCCAGCGCTTCGCGGTTTTCCCGCGCCAACATGGCGTCGAGCTTTTCGCGCAAGGCATGAAGGTGCAACACATCAGAGGCTGCGTAAGCAAGCTGCGCGTCCGTCAACGTCGCAGCGCCCCAATCGCTCGACTGCTGCTGCTTGGACAATTCCACGCCGAGCACCTCACGCACGAGATCCTTCAACCCATGCCGATCCGTGTAAGTGCGGACAAGCTTGGAAACGATTTTCGTGCAGTACACCGGCGCCGGCATCACGCCGAAAGCCTGCGACAACACTGCGAGATCAAACCGCGCAAAATGAAAAATCTTGGTGACGCCGGGATCGCCGAGCAGCTTCTTCAAATTGGGAGCATCGGTGTGACCGGCCGGGATTTGCACCACGTCGGCGGTGCCATCACCGTTCGACAGCTGCACAACACACAACCGATCGCGGTGCGGATTGAGCCCCAGCGTTTCGGTGTCGATCGCGACTGACTGCGTATAACGCGAAAGATCCGGCAAATCGCCGCGATGCAGACGGATGGTCATGGTTCACAGCACCCTGCTTTTCAAAGCCGTCGAATCGGCACAGTCTAAATTAACGCTCGATATTTTTATCGACGAGAGGTGATCGAAGCCTCAACGCCAAAGCCCGTAACTCGCCCACTTCGATTCTGGAATTTGTTCGCCGATTTTATAGCTGAACGACAGAACACTCATGTGGTCGGGGCTACCCTTGCACACAAACGAAAACGAATACCAATGGCCCTTGCTGCGAAATGCACCGCCGGCCCCCTTTACGGTATCCCCCATATGCTGAGGGTGCGACATCACATCGGTCTTGGCACGATCGGGACGGAAAGACCGCGCGTCCTTTGCAATACGGCTCATAGCCTCAAGGTCGCAGACCTGCTCCAGCCGCGTTTGCGGATCCAGCTTCTTCAGGCTCGCCGCGAAGCGCGGATCCATAGCGAAGGATGGCGTGACCGCAGCAGTTACTGCGAGCAAAACAAAGAGGAGATTCTTCACGCGAGGACCATTGCGAAGAGGACGGGCGCAATACCCAAGGGGCTCAACTTCTTGAAGAGTAAGATCTTCTTGAAGTTGCTGGTGCCCAGGAAAGGACTCGAACCTTCACGGCCGTTAAGCCACTGGCACCTGAAGCCAGCGCGTCTACCAATTCCGCCACCTGGGCACGGAGCGGTTTACTACGGACAGGCCGTCCGCTTGTCAAATTGAGCTGATAGAAACCCGGCATCTTCTCAACGCGAAAATGCTGGCATATCGCCGAACCGCGGGATATGCCCGCATCCAGCGTTATAACTTGCCCAGGAATCGCCCCATGCCAGCGCCCATCGATACGCTCGTTACCGTTTTCGGAGGATCGGGGTTCCTCGGCCGGCATGTGATTCGCGCGCTAGCCAAGCGCGATTATCGCATCCGGGTCGGTGTCCGCCGCCCCGAACTGGCCGGGCACCTCCAGCCGCTGGGGAAAGTCGGCCAAATTCACCCCGTTCAGGCCAATGTGCGCTACCCCGCGTCGGTCCAGGCCGCCGCCCGAGGCGCCCACATCATCGTGAATCTGGTGGGCATTCTTGCCGAGGGTGGCGCTCAGAGCTTTGACGCTGTTCAAGCCAAGGGCGCCGAGACGATTGCCCGCGCCGCCAGCGAGATCGGTGCGCGGGTCGTCCACGTCTCGGCCATCGGTGCCGATGCTTCATCTACCTCGCGTTACGCCCGCACCAAGGCCGCCGGTGAAGCCGCCGTGCTCGCTGCATCGCCTTCGGCCGCGATCATGCGCCCATCGGTGGTGTTCGGTCCGGAAGATCAATTCACCAACCGCTTTGCGGCCCTGGCGCGCATGTCGCCCATGCTGCCGCTGATCGGCGGTGGACTGACCAGGCTGCAGCCGGTGTTCGTCGGCGATGTCGCGACCGCGATCGCCGATGCAGTGGACGGCAAGACGAAACCGGGGGCCACCTATGAGCTTGGCGGCCCGGAAGTCATGACCATGCGGGAAATCCTCGAGGCGATCCTATCCATCACCCAGCGCGACCGGGCGCTGGTTCCGTTGCCGTTCGGACTGGCGCGCCTCCAGTCGATGTTCCTGCAATTTGCACCGGGCGACCTGAAGCTGACCCCGGATCAGGTCGAACTGCTGCGAAGCGACAATGTTGTGTCTGACGCAGCCAAGTCCGCTGGGCTAACGCTGGAAGGCTTGGGCATCACGCCGGATTCGCTGGAAGCCATCGCGCCGTCCTATCTGTGGCGCTTCCGCAAGACCGGACAGTTCGCACATAACGGCGCGTAATTCCGACGCGCCGTTCCGTTGTGCGGCAGGATTAGAACCCTAAAGCCAAACCAATCAGGCCCAGCGTTCCTACTGCCACGCGCCACCATGCAAACAGCCCGAAGCCGTGGCGAGTGACGTAGCCAAGGAACGTCTTCACCACGATGATCGCGGTGATGAAAGACACGACAAAGCCGACTGCGAGGACCAGGGAATGGTCCATCGTCATGTCATTCCGGCTCTTGTAGAGATCATACGCAAACGCGCCGACCATGGTCGGAATGGCGAGAAAGAACGAGAATTCCGCCGCCGCGCGCTTGTCCGCGCCGAACAGCATCGCGGCCACGATCGAAGCGCCGGAACGCGAGACGCCGGGAATCATCGCTGCGCACTGCGCCACGCCGATGCCGAGATACATCGGCAGCGAAAACGTCGTCGCATCATGATAGCGCGGCTTGAAATCCTGCTGGTCGACCCACAGCAGAACGGCACCACCAACGATCAGCGAGAAGCAAACCACCCAGGGATTGAACAGACGCTCCTTGATGAAATGACCGAACAACAATCCCATGACCACCGCGGGCAGGAATGCCACCAGTACGCCGATCACAAATCGCTGGGCGGCGGGATCGGAGAACATTCGCGTGGCGATGTGCCAGAGTCTGCCGAAATAGATGACAAGGATCGCCAGGATCGCACCGAGCTGAATCAGCACCGCGAAGCTTTTCCAGAAATTGTCCTGATCGAGATTGAAGAAGCGCTCCACCAGCAGCAGATGCCCCGTGGACGAGACCGGCAGAAACTCGGTAACGCCCTCGACGATACCGAGGACGAGGGCTCTCAAGAAATCAGCTAACATCAGGGGTCATCCGCAAGGCTAGTAGAGTGGATTTGACATTCGCAGGAGGCGCCCACCGAAACGGGATGCGAGTGTTCCAGGACCGGCGAACTTGTCGCCCATTCGGCATGCCGCCGCAACGGCAAATACATCCGGCGCGGACTTCAAATCGACACAACGACACGGCAGATGGCGAAGCTGTGTATCCCCTTTCGTCTCAACCGGCCGGGCGTGTTAACCGCCATTCGAGACGCTTTGTTAAATCTGAATGGACTATCACACCTTCATGTTCACCCTTTTTCATCATCCTTTTTGCCCACGATCGCGTTTTGTGCGGCTTGCGTTAGGCGAACACGGCCTGGATTCCCGGCTCGTGGAGGAAAGGGTGTGGGATCGCCGTGAAGCATTTCTCACTCTGAACCCCGCCGGCACGACGCCGGTTCTGATGGCAGAGGGGGCCCCGGCTATTCCGGGGGCCGGCATCGTCGCGGAATATCTTGACGAACGTCACGGCGCATTGCTCGGCGAGCATCGTCTGCTGCCGCAGGCGACGGCCGAACGCATCGAGGTTCGCCGTCTGCTGGCATGGTTCAACCATAAATTCTTCGACGAGGCGAGCGGCCCGCTGGTGACCGAACGGATCTACAAGCGGTTCATGGCTGGCGACCAGGGCGGCGGTGCGCCATCAACGGATGTTCTGCGGGCGGCGAAAGCGAATGTGCGCTATCATCTGGCCTATATCGGCTGGCTGGCGCGGACGCGGAATTTCCTGGCGGGTGATCGTCTCACCTATGCCGACCTTGCCGCTGCCGCCCATCTGTCCGCGATCGATTACCTGGGCGATGTGCCATGGAACGAGGACGACGCGGCCAAGGCATGGTATGTGCGGATCAAATCCCGTCCCTCGTTCCGGCCGCTGCTGAACGAGTGGCTGGCGGGGTTCCCGGCAGCCGCCCATTACATGGACCTCGACTTCTGATTCAGGACAGCGCTCTCGACCCGATTGCCGTCAAAGCGGCATTGATCCAAGAGGCGCATGCGCTCGGCTTCAGCGCGATTGGCATCACCGATCCCGGCGCAACGGCAGGCGCTGCCGAACACCTGCAGACGTTTCTCGATAGCGGAAGCCATGGCGACATGGACTGGCTCGCCAACGAGCCGCAGCGCCGCGCTCATCCGCAAGTGCTATGGGGCGATGTCCGCTCGGTGATCATGCTGGGCGTAAACTACGGCCCTGACGAAAATCCACTGTCCATCCTCGAACAGACAACACGCGGCGCAATCTCGGTCTACGCGCGCGGCGATGACTACCACGATCCGATCAAGAAGCGACTGAAAGCCCTCGCTCGATGGCTGCTCGCCCACGCAGGCGGAGACGTCAAAGTGTTCGTCGACACTGCCGCCGTGATGGAAAAGCCGCTCGCGCATGCTGCAGGCCTCGGCTGGCAGGGCAAGCACACCAACCTGGTGTCGCGCGACTACGGCTCATGGCTGTTTCTCGGCGCCATCTTCACCACACTCGATTTGCCGCGCGACAGCGACGGCGGCAGCCATTGCGGCTCCTGCCGGAATTGCCTCGATGCCTGTCCGACCCATGCTTTCCCCGCGCCGTACCAGCTCGATGCTAGGCGATGCATCTCGTATCTGACGATCGAACATAAGGGCCCGATCCCGCATGAATTTCGTCCGGCCATGGGCAATCGCATTTATGGGTGCGACGATTGCTTGGCAGCATGCCCCTGGAACAAGTTCGCCCAGGAGGGACATGAGGCGAAACTGAAAGCGCGCGAGGAACTGCGCGCACCGTCGCTGGCCGAACTTTCGCAACTCGACGACGCGTCTTTCCGCGCGCTTTTCACGAAATCACCGATCAAGCGGATCGGGCGCGATCGCTTCATTCGCAATGTTCTCATCGCCATCGGCAACTCCGGCGACGCGGCACTCGCCGAAAATGCCAGGCAGCTGCTTGAGGATGCGAATCCTCTGGTGCGAGGTGCAGCTGTCTGGGCGCTGGCACGTCTGTTGCCGTCCGCAGACTTTGCAGAACTTGCAGCGCGTTCGAATGATGCGGACGAGACAGTGCGCAACGAGTGGCAAGCCTGCGAAGCGATGGTTGCCTGACAACCGATCTAATTCGCGAGGTGCCGTCGCATCTCGGGCCTAGCCTTCAGCGCAACGCCCTGCCTGGCGAAGATCTTAGCCATGCGCTCGGGAGCAAATTTCATATCGACGAAGCCGGTCGCGACATTTGCCACTTCGCTATATTCCGCGATCAAGCCATCGCGAAGCGCCATAATGGCAACGCCTTCAAACATGGCACGCGCGCCCTCAGCCTCTGGAAGCAGCGACCGATAGCTGAAGGTATAGCGCGCATAAAGCATTCGCCCGTTGCTGACCGGATCGTGCATCTCCCACCGGAAATCAGTGGCGGTTCGATAGAACCAGTCATCGATCATCTGTGCGATCTTCGCGCGGCCCGCGAAAGCGCCGTAGAAAACATCGTGGTAGACGCCGTCTTCGGTAAACAGCGCTGCGAAGGCACGTCCATCGTGCTGTTCAACCGCGCGACAAAACTCCCGAAGCAGTGTGTCTGGCTGCATGATCACCTTCCGGCTTGAGGTTCGATTGTGCCGGAAGAGCTCGGCGCGTCAACCGATCGATAACTCGTCGACTGCCGCCAGCATGCGGGCGATGTCCTGCGGCCGTGACAGCCGATGGTCACCGTCCTGAATCAATGTGAGGACGACATCGTCGCTGGGCAGACAGTGCGTCAGTGAAAAGGCATGCTGCCACGGCACATCGGGATCCTGTGCGCCCTGCAGGATACGAACCGGACATCCGATATTGATTGCGCCACCAAGCAGCAAATGATTGCGCCCCTCTTCGATCAGGTTACGAGTGATCGGATAGGGATCACCGTATTCGGATGGACGGTACCAAACGCCTTTGGTCGCGATCTCGTCGCGGATCTCTTGCGGAAAGTTTTTCCACATCAACTCTTCAGTGAAATCCGGCGCCGGTGCAATCAGCACCAGCCCGGCCAACGTCGCGCGGGATGCGCCTTTGCGCTTTGCGAGGGCCCGTGCCAGCAGCAGGGCCATCCAGCCGCCCATGGAAGAGCCGATCGCGACCTGCGGTCCTTCGCAGCACGCCTCGAATACCGCAAGGCTCTCCTCGAGCCACTGCCCGATCGTCCCGTCCTCGAAGTCTCCACCGGACTCGCCATGCCCTGAATAGTCAAAGCGAATACATGCCCTGCGATTCTCGCCTGCCCATTCATCAAGCGCCTGCGCTTTGGTCCCCTTCATGTCCGACTTGAACCCGCCAAGCCAGAACAACCCCGGCGCGTCACCGGTGCGCGCACGGACCGCGATCCGACGCGCGGCATTGCTGCCGACATTGATGAAGACCGGGTCGGGCCCGGCGGAACCATCTATTGAGCTCATGTGAACCTATTCGTCCGATTGACCGTTATTGATATGCGGTCGTTGATGCGTCAATTGGCTGCGCGGGTTGCGCGCGCGGCGAACAGCAGGGAACCACAAGGTTAAAAATTGGTCGACGAGCATTGGATTTTGCGCGCGAGATAGCACCGCAATGCTTGCGCACCAAATGCCACGCCTTTATTTGAACCAAATGTAAAATGTTCCGCTTGAGCGGCTTGCTGCTTATTTGATGGTTTCGTGACTAATGCCTTTTCCGCTCCATTTCATCGGAAAATACGTTCTGAACCATCGCCGCGCTTGCCCGCAGCACCGTATTCATTCAAACTAAGCCCTTCACTAACAGCATTGGAGAACTACCCATTCGCCGTCCGAACAGAGCCCCGGTTGCCGTCGCCAAAGACGGACCGCGCATCAACGATGAAATTCGAAATGTCCAAATCCAGCTGATCGACCAGCATGGTGAAAATCTCGGCACCGTCGAGACATCGGTCGCCGTGAAAATGGCGATAGAAGCCGGTATGGATTTGGTCGAGATCTCGCCGAATAACGATCCTCCCGTATGCAAGATCATGGACTACGGGAAATACAAGTTTCAGGCCCAGAAGAAGGCTGCTGAAGCTCGCAAGAGGCAGAAAACCGTCGAAATCAAGGAGATCAAGCTCCGGCCGATGATCGACGATCACGATTACGACGTGAAAATGCGCGCGATGCTCCGGTTCTTCGAAGAAGGCGACAAGGTCAAAATCACGCTGCGCTATCGCGGCCGTGAAATGGCTCACCAGGAAATCGGAACCAAGCTTCTGGACCGCGTAAAGTCCGAGGTTGCTGAAGTTGCCAAGGTCGAGCAGGACGCCAAATTCGAAGGCCGCCAGGTCGTTATGGTTCTGGCGCCACGCTGATTGCCAAGCGTTTTGAAATTACAGAAACAGCCCGCCAAACCGGCGGGCTGTTTTCGTTTGGCCATAAAAAATGGCGCCGTGAAACCGCAGCGCCATTTGATATTCCTGCCTCAACAGTTAGAGGCTTCGGGTCGCTTCCCAGCGCCCGGAACACGCTGTAGTCGCTGACTTGCCGCTCCACTGCCCGGAACCGGAATTGCCGGACAGCTTGCCACTCGCGCTCGCCTTCTGATCGCCGCGTCCAATAGCAACGCTCACAGCGCCCGCCTCCCCGACGCGGCCGGAGATATCGAAGCTGCCGTCGCCGGAATAGCTGATGCGGCCGTCAGCCACTTTCACCGGATAGCTGTAGGCAGGATCGCAATTGCCGGACTGGGTGATGATGGTCACTTTCCAGGCGCCATCGAACGCAGCGCCGGCCCTGGCTCCGCCGGCCAACGCGATCGCCGCAGCCAATGCGAGAGCGGCAAAAAGCCAACGAAGAATTGCCGGGGAAACAGCGTTCTGGGAAACGGCAATAGCTTTGGCTCTGGCTTTTCTTGCCATCAGGCAGGTCCTCGCGATCTTTAGGGGATTTCGTGCTACCCTCGATATAAGCAGAATGTGGCGACATGCCAGTGCGCCAAATTCAACGTCCGCTCTATTCGGCAAGATGTGGCGCGGTGTCCGCGGCCCAAATTCGACGTTAATCGTTGCCAATTCGGCCTTTCTCTGCAATAAGCCCCAACTTCATCGCCCGGCTGATTAAGGGCTGCCGTGGCGATGATCGTGCCGACCATCTTCCACTCGGGAATAAGTCGAGCATTTTCAACGCTCTAACGAGCATTTTCAGCCGGCAACGCGCTTTTGGCGCGGTCTCGCCGTGCAACAGGAGAGCAAAATGCCCAAGCTGAAGACCAAATCGGGCGCTAAAAAGCGCTTCAAAGTGACCGGAACCGGCAAAGTGGTATCTGCCCATGCCGGCAAACGCCACGGCATGATCAAGCGGACGAAGAAGCAAATTCGTCAGCTGCGCGGCACGCGCATCTTGTTCAAGACCGACGGCGAAAACATCAAGAAGTATTTCTTGCCGAACGCCTGATCGCCTGCCGCGCCCTCGCGCGGCTCTCTGTCACCATTGTATTTTTCAGATGAAGGAGATCAGTCATGGCTCGCGTTAAACGCGGTGTGACGGCTCACGCCAAGCACAAGAAAGTCTACAAGGCCGCCAAGGGTTTCTACGGCCGCCGCAAGAACACCATCCGCGCCGCCAAGGCTGCGACCGACAAGGCCCAGCAATACGCATTCGTTGGCCGCAAGCTGAAGAAGCGCAACTTCCGCGCGCTCTGGATCCAGCGCATCAACGCTGCTGTGCGTCCGCTCGGCATGACCTACAGCCGATTTATCGACGGCCTCGCCAAGTCGGGCGTCGTTGTCGACCGGAAGGTTCTGTCGGATCTCGCCATCAACGAGCCCGCGGCTTTCCAGGCGATCGCTGAAAAGGCCAAAGCCGCACTCGCGGCGTAAGCTTGCCCCTCTTGCACGAGGCCGACACGACCGGGGTGTAACAACACCCCGCTCCGTTCGGCTGGGCAATTTGATCCCCGCCGGGCGGTTTGTTCAAACCGTTCCCGATGGGGCTTTGCATGTCCGATCTTTTGACTCTCGAAAACGAAATCCTGTCCGCGATTGCCACCGCGGCCGATGAAGCTGCGCTTGAAGCGGTTCGCGTTGGCGCGCTTGGCAAAAAGGGCTCGATCTCCGCGCTGCTGGCCACTCTGGGCAAAATGTCGCCCGAGGAGCGCAAGACCGAAGGCGCCGCCATCAATGCCGCCAAAGACAATATCTCCCAGGCGCTGACGGCGCGCCGCGACATTCTCAAGAATGCCGCACTCGATGCCCGCCTCGCCTCCGAGACCATCGATGTCACGTTGCCGACGCGCGACACACCCACCGAGCAGGGTCGCGTTCATCCCATCAGCCAGGTGATGGATGAATTGACCGCGATCTTCGCCGACATGGGCTTCTCGATCGCCGAAGGTCCGGACATCGAGACCGACGATTACAACTTCACCAAGCTGAATTTCCCCGAAGGCCATCCGGCGCGGGAAATGCACGACACGTTCTTCTTCAATCCGAAGCCCGACGGCTCACGGCTCCTGCTGCGCACGCATACGTCACCGGTGCAGGTCCGCACCATGTTGAGCCAGCAGCCACCGATTCGCGTGATTTGTCCCGGCCGCACTTACCGCTGCGACAGCGATCAGACCCACACGCCGATGTTCCATCAGGTGGAAGGACTGGTGATCGACAAGGGTTCTCACCTCGGTCACCTGAAATGGATTCTGTCGGAGTTCTGCAAGGCGTTCTTCGAAGTCGACAACGTCAACATGCGTTTCCGTCCGTCGTTCTTCCCGTTCACGGAGCCATCGCTGGAAGTCGACATTCAGTGTCGTCGTGACAAGGGCGAGATTCGTTTCGGCGAAGGCGAGGATTGGCTCGAGATTCTCGGCTGCGGCATGGTTCATCCGAACGTGCTGCGCGCCTGCGGCATCGATCCCGATGTCTATCAAGGCTTCGCCTGGGGCATGGGCATCGATCGCATCGCGATGCTGAAATACGGACTGCCGGATCTGCGCGCCTTCTTCGAGGCCGACGTGCGCTGGCTCAATCACTACGGCTTCAAGCCGCTTGAAGTACCGACCCTGGCGGGAGGATTGTCGTCTTGAAATTCACCCTCTCCTGGCTGAAAGAGCACCTCGACACCGACGAGCCGCTCGAGAAGATCGCCGACAAGCTCACCATGATCGGGCTTGAGGTCGAGCATCTCGACGACAAGGCGAAGGCGCTAGCCCCGTTCACCATCGCCAAGGTGATCACCGCAGAACAGCATCCGAATGCGGATCGCCTGCGTGTTTGTACGGTCGATACCGGCGACGGCGGCGCCCCGGTGCAAGTCGTTTGCGGTGCGCCCAACGCGCGCGCCGGTCTCGTTAGCGTATTCTCGCCACCCGGCACTTACATCCCCGGCAAGGACATCACGCTGGGTGTCGGCACCATTCGCGGCGTCGAAAGCCGCGGCATGCTTTGCTCGGCTGCCGAGCTGGAGCTGTCCGAAGATCACGATGGAATCATCGAGCTTCCAGCGGACGCACCGATCGGCAAGCCTTACGCCGAGTGGGCCGGGCTCGGCGATCCAGTCATTGAGATCAACCTCACGCCGAACCGTCAGGACTGCACCGGTGTTCACGGCATCGCGCGCGATCTTGCCGCCGCCGACATGGGCAAGTTCAAGGATCAGGCGCCGAAGCAGATCAAGGGTGAATTCCCCTCACCTGTGAAGGTGACGATCGCAGAACCCTCGCTGTGTCCTGGCTTCGCTCTTCGCCTCGTGCGCGGCGTCAAGAACGGCCCGTCGCCGGAATGGCTGCAGCAGCGGCTAACATCCATTGGTCTGCGTCCGATCAACGCACTGGTCGATATCACCAACTTCATGACCTTCGACCGCGCACGCCCGCTCCACGTGTTCGACGCAGCCAAGGTGAAGGGCGATCTGGTTGTCCGCCGCGCGAAAAACGGTGAGACCTTGCTGGCGCTCGATGGCAAGACCTACACGCTTGATGAGAGCATGTGCGTGATCGCCGACGATCATGCCGTCGAATCGCTGGCCGGCATCATGGGCGGCGAAGCATCGGGCTGCGACGAGAACACCACCGACGTGCTGATCGAATCGGCGCTGTGGAATGAAATCAACATTGCGCAGACCGGTCGCAAGCTCGGCATCAACTCCGATGCACGCTATCGCTTCGAGCGCGGGGTTGATCCGGCTTTCATGCTGCCCGGTCTCGAAATGGCAACAAAGCTGGTCATGGATCTGTGCGGCGGGACACCGTCCGAGATCTTCGTCGCCGGCCAGACCCATGGCGATGACCGCATCATCGAGTTTCCGATCTCCGAAGTGAAGCGGCTCGCCGGCATCGACGTGCCGTTTCCGGAAATGCGCCGCATCCTGAGCCATCTCGGCTTCATGATTGCGGGATCAGGCCCTGTGGTGAAAGTGGCCGTGCCATCATGGCGCGCCGACGTTCACGGCAAGGCCGACCTTGTTGAGGAAATCGTACGTATCGTCGGCGTGGACAGCGTTCCATTGACGCCGTTCGAGCGCGGCGACGCACAGCGCAAGCCGGTGCTGACGCCGATCCAGCTGCGCACACGCCGCGCAAAGCGTGCTCTTGCCTCGCGCGGTTTGACCGAGGCGATCACGTGGTCGTTCGTTTCCAAGCCGCAGGCCGAATTGTTCGGCGGCGGACAGGCTGAACTGGCACTCGCCAATCCCATCGCCTCCGACCTGTCGGATATGCGGCCTTCGCTCGTTCCGGGCCTGCTCGCAGCGGCGCAAGCCAATGCCGATCGCGGCTTTGCAGATGTCGCGCTGTTCGAGGTGGGACAGATCTTCCGGGGCGACCGGCCGCAAGATCAATTCGTTGCGGCGAGCGGCATCCGGCGCGCGCTGGCATCCGCCAAGGGCACGGGACGCCACTGGTCCGGCTCGTCGAGCGTTGACGTATTCGATGCCAAAGCCGACGCACTCGCAGTGCTTGCCGCCGCTGGCGCACCGATGCAGGGACTGCAGATCGTGGCGGGCGGCCCTTCATGGCTGCATCCGGGACGATCCGGCACGATCCAGATCGGGCCGCAGAACATCCTCGGCCATTTCGGCGAGCTGCATCCGCGCACGCTGGAAGCTCTGAAGGCTGAAGGCCAACTGGTCGGCTTCGAAATCATTCTCGAGCGTATTCCGGATGCGAAGGCCAAGCCGACCCGTGCCAAGCCGCCGCTTGAGCTCTCGCCGTTCCAGCCGGTGTCGCGCGACTTTGCATTCATTGTCGATCGCGATGTGAAGGCTGGTGATATCGTCCGCACCGCGCAGGCCGTCGATCGCAAGCTGATCACGAACGTGACGGTTTTCGACATCTACGAGGGCAAGGGCATCGATGACGGGAAGAAATCCGTTGCGATCGCCGTCACGCTGCAACCGCGTGAAAAGACGCTAACCGATCAGGAAATCGAAGCGGTTGCGTCCAAGATCGTCGCCGAAGTCACAAAGAAAACTGGCGGCGTGTTGCGCGGATAATTTGCAAGAATCTTGCAATTATCCTGCCTCGCTTTAGCTTCCGGCAAACTTAAAATCTTTGCCGGGAGCTTCGAATGATCGATCGCCGAGACCTTCTCAAATTTGCCGCTGCTGGTACGGCCGCGGCCCTGTCAGAAGGATCGATCGCCTTCGCTCAAGAGGCTGCCAAAAATCCGCGCTCGCGGATCGTCTTTCTCGGGACCAAAGGTGGTCCACGTGTCGGCGTTGGTGCATCGAACCCCGCGAATGCGTTGATCGTCAATGGCACGCCTTATGTGATTGATTGCGGCATGGGCGTTAGCCGGCAGCTTGTCAACGCCGGCATTCCGATTCCATCAGTAAAGTACGTTTTCATCAGCCATCACCATTCCGATCATAATCTGGAATACGGCAACCTCCTCTACAACGCCTGGGCAGCGGGACTGTCGACCCCGGTCCACACATTCGGCCCCGCCGGCCTGGTGCGCATGACCAGCACCTATTGGGAGCTCAATCGCTTCGATATCGATACGCGCATCGAAGACGAAGGCAGGCCAGACATCCGCAAGCTGGTGGTCGCCAAGGACATCACCGATAGCGGCGTGGTGCTGAAAACCGATGACGTCACTGTCACCGCGTTTCGCACCCCGCATCCGCCGATCACCGACAACTTCGCCTACAAGTTCGAGACGTCGGATGGCACCGTCGTGTTCTCCAGCGACACCAGCTACAATCCGCAGCTTGCGGAATTCGCCAAAGGCGCCGACGTGCTCGTTCACGAAGCCATGTACGAACCTGCGGTCGATCGGCTGGTGCTGAAAACCAAGAACGGCGCCACGCTGAAGAAACATCTGATGGACAGCCACACCACCACTGACGATGTCGGCCGTATCGCCGCAGCCGCTGGCGTCAAGGTACTCGTGCTCAGCCACTTTGTGCCGGGTGATGATCCCCTGGTGACGGACGACAACTGGACCGAAGGCGTCAGAAAGCACTTCAACGGCAAAGTCGTCGTCGCCAAGGATCTGATGGAATTGAACCTGCCGGTCTAACGATCCGGATCGAGCATCAATTACGAGGCCAGGACATACTGCGCGATGGTGCCGGCGCCTGAGCCTCGGCTGCCGCGCGTGAAGTCCGGCGAGTCTTTTTCGCTGGACGCTCTGCAACCGGGCTGTCCTTCTGGCCGCCCAGTTTGCGGAGAGCCGCGTCACCTGCGCGCTCGCCGCTTTCCCAGGCTCCGTTCACCGTGCCCCACTGCGACTCGTGAGCCGCCTCGCCTGCGAAGAACAGACTGCCCAACGGCTCCATCAAGATCTTGCGCGCGGGTTGCCCGCCCGGAGCCGCTGCCGACATTGCTCCCAGCACGTAGGGCACATCGTTCCAGCGCGTCGCGGTCGTGCGTTTGATACTTTTGGCAAAATTACTGCCAAACAGTTTCGTCAGCCATTCGGTTCCGAACGCCACCATCGCGGCTTCCCCCCGCGCTGACATCTCGGCGCCAAAAGAGCCAGAAATATCGATCTGGCACAGGGATGAGCCACCAACGTTGGCCAACAGCAATCCGGTGCTACGGTCGGCGCTCTGCTCGATCACAACGTCGTCACGCGCGAGCTCCAACGGATTGCCCGGCAATTCCAGCGCAATGTGATCATAACTTCCAAGGCCTAGCTTGGAGACAGCATCCTGCTGGCGCTTAGGCAGCTCAGGCGAAAACTTGATCTTGCCAGACAGCAGCGCGTTGGTGGATGCCGTGACGATCACAGCTTTCGCCGTGATCCTGCCGGCCGATGTCTCAACTTGGGCATCTCGCCCACTCCACGTGATCTGCCTCACCGGCGTAGAGAGCTGAACGGGAAGCTGTGCACCAAGCTTTGCGATCAGCGTTCCCAAACCCTGACGGCACGCCAACGGCGCGTCATGCGGCGTCATGGCAACGAGATCGAGCGCAGACAGATCCTGAAGATCCTTGCTGGTGGCGTGGGGACCGAGCAGGAATTCCACGGCACCTGTCCATTCGCGCAAATCTTTTGGCAGAGCCGCAGCGGCAGGCATGTCCGGCTTGCCTCGAACCGCGTCTCCCAATGTTCGGTTCGCACGCGCCAATGTCGCCAAGAAATCTTCCATCTCACCCGCGCGGGCATTGCGGCGGCCGATGCGAACACGCTGGCCCCGCGGAGCCGGGTACATATCGACCCCTGCGCCACGGGCAAGCTTCGCCACCGGGCTGCTATCTGCTCCATAGAGCCAGCGCGCGCCACGGTCGAATGGAACGTCGAATGCGGTGTTATCGGTGATGCAGCGTCCGCCGATGGTGTCCGAGGCCTCAATCACCACGACCTTGCGGTTGGCGGCGGCAATGCGCCGTGCGGCAGCAATGCCCGCCACGCCCGCTCCGATCACAACCACATCGGCATCGCGTGGCGGAGGTGCCGCATACGCGCGTCCTGCGACAATCGGCGTAACAGCCAGCGCTGCTGAGCCAGACAGAAAGTCGCGCCGCGTAATTGTCATGTCATGGTTTCCAAATCTCGACCGAATGGCGGAACATCTAGTGTCCCGAATCCAAAGTCCGCCTCAGCATGCAGCGCGCTCCATAGCGGACTTTGGATTCGAAAGGACACTAGTAAATCTATGATTCTAGTGCGGTTCTGGTTCAGAAGTTCGCTGGAAGGACTCGCAGGAAAATCAAGCGAACTTCTGAACCACCGCACTAGCGAACTTGCCGCATCAGAGGCCTCGCAGCAACGATCATGGTGAACATCCCATTATCAGTCATTTTGCGCCATGAACTAAATCGAAATTGGTTTCGACCAAGATGAGCCAACAAGAAAGCGGCCAGAATGCGCCGCTCGGGGGCTCCCATGGGCGTCATGCTCGATACCGTCGGCAAAATTATCGCCAAGTACCTTCAGAAAGAAGTGCCTGGCTATGAACCGTTCACGCCAAGTGACCCGGAACGCTTGCGCGATCTGATGGAGCCCGGCGACGTGTTGCTGGTGGAGGGCAACAGCCGCATCTCCGGCATCATCAAGTATCTCACACAATCAACCTGGTCTCACGCGGCGCTTTATGTCGGTCCCGTTGCCGGCGCGGTGGAACCAGACGGCGAACCGCACGTCCTGGTCGAGGCGTATATCGGCGAAGGCGTCACCACGGCGCCGCTCTCAAAATATTTTTCGTATCATACACGGATCTGCCGCCCGGTTGGATTGTCGTACGAGGACCGCACCACCGTGTGCCGCTACGCCATCAACCGCGTTGGCTTTGGTTACGACACGAAAAACATCGTCGACCTGATGCGCTATCTCATCCCGGTGCCGCTGCCGCAGCGATGGCGTCGCCGGATGATTTCGCTGGGCTCAGGCGATCCCACCAAGATTATCTGCTCGGCCCTGATCGCGCAGGCCTTCGGCGCAGTCCGCTATCCGATTCTTCCAAAGATCACGCAGGCCGCGAGCCGTCAGGCCAAGGAAGAAATCCTGCATATTCGCGATTCGTCGCTCTATATGCCGCGGGACTTCGACATCTCCCCCTATTTCGAAATCGTCAAGCCGACCATCGTCCGTGGCTTTGACTATACGGCACTGCATTGGGCCGATACGACGAAGCCGTCCCCGGAGGTGACGGGCGAGTTGGATCCCTTTCCGGAAGGCATCTTCGCGACGCCCGATTCCACACTAGTTCCCTTGCTCGAGACACTGACGGATCAAGTGCCGGCACACGAAGCCGCCTGAATCGATCCGCCATTCGCAGGCCTCCATCATACAAACCAGAAGTGGTCGGCTCCAACGTGAGCCAGCGTCGTGTGCTGAATTTCGATCGAGTTATGTTCATCGAGCGTGATGACCACACTGGTGCCCACCTGCGCCATATGTGACCGCACATCGTTGAAATCGGCGAACACTGACTTGCTGAATTGAATGACGTCTTTCGCCGCGGCCGTGTCGTCAAATTGGGCGATAACGTCGTGACCGAAATTTGGCGTGAAGACGAACGTATCGCTGCCAGCGCCACCGCTCAGATAGTCATTTCCAGCGCCGCCCTTCAAAACGTCGTTGCCGTTGTCTCCTGAGAGATTGTCGTTGCCAGAACCGCCATAGAGCTGGTCGTTGCCATCGCCGCCAAACATCCTCGCGGTCTGGGCGCCGCCTTCAAGCTTATCCTGGCCCGCGCCGCCATACATGACATCCTTGCCGCCGCCACCGATCAGGTGATCGTTGCCATCATCTCCGTACAACTGATCGTTTCCCGTTCCACCGGTGATGAGGTCATTACCGGCGCCACCATGGATTACATTGTTGCCCGGACCACCGTCGAGCGTATCGTCGTCAGTCGAGGACCCAAAGAACAGATCCTGATGACCGCCTGTGTCGTAATGAATTGCCCTGTTCTGATAGAGATTCCACGTGCCTGGTGAGCTTGGATTATCCGCGTCTACAGCCGTGAGATGTTCACCGTTGACCGTGATATCCTTGATGTAGAGATTGCGGTCGCCTCCACTCGTGATCGCATCATTGATGAACGAGAAATCCAGACTCGTCACCTTCTCGGGATTCGGAAAGGTGAAGCTGTAGGTCTGATACTCGGACGACGTCGATGCCGGATGAAACTCGACCGTCGCGCCGACCTGCTCCCCATTCACCAGCACCTGCATCTTCGCCCCGACGCCATCGACGAGCGGGCTGTAACCTGTGACGGTAATGGTGGTGTTTGCGAGATGCGGAATGGCATCGGGGCCGCCGGTGATATGATCATCGCCGGCGCCGCCGCGAATGATGTCGTTGCCCGCACCACCCGATAGCGTGTCATTGCCGCCGCCAACATCGATCAGATCCGCCGCAGGCGAGCCGTTAATTGTGAGTGCCGGTGGCGTGTGCTGCCCATTGAACCATTCGGTGATGAGGTGCTCGGCCGGCTTTCCCATCGGGGAATATCCCGTGGGCGAATAGGTGTTGGTGGGATCCCAGTCCCAGATATGCGCGCCTTTGAACCAGCTGCCGCCCTCTGAACTCCACACCTGGAAGAACGCGTTGAACGCATCAGCCTGTTCCTGCACGTCCGGAGTGTTGCTGCCACCTCCTCCGCCGGGCGCGATGTTGGTGCCATCAACGCTGCGATATCCGGTTTCGGTCAGCAACACCGGCTTGCCGTGTTCGACCGAGAGAGAATGCAGGAAATCCACAGGCGACTTGTGATCCATGGCAGCGGCCCAGTAGTCGTCGGCCGAAACGTTATTCCACGCAGCAACCATCTCACTCACAGTCGGATCGGTTTTTGTCGTAAGTGGCGGATAAGCATTGACTCCGATGTCATCCACCTTGTCCCAGAAACTGACATTGTGCGCTTCATCGGTGGCGGCAGCGTAGGTAATCTGGCCGTGATAGACAGCTCGAACGGAATCGATCAAATCGACCCAATGATCGCGGTATTGCTCATCGGAAAGCTTGCTGAGTTCGTTGCCGATCGAGAGCATTTCGACGTGATTTTGCTCGGCGACGTGGGCGAGATCGAGCATTTCAGCTTTGTAGGATGCGAAGAACGCATCAACATTGCTGGGCGTCAGCTGACCTTGATTGGTTCCATCGATGCCGGTGAGCATCGGCTTGAGCAGGACAGACAGCCCAAGATTGTGCGCATCCGCAATTGTCGCAGCTATGTTCGCATCGCTTTCGGTCTTGTTGGGATCAGCGATGACTTCGTTTGAATTTTTTCCCTCTGTGAATATGCGCGGCGCGATCGATATGGAGTTGGCGTGGGTAGCAGCCAGACCGTCCAACGCGTCGTGCGCAGCGTCTGTCCGGAATTCGCCGTTATAGTCGGATTTGAATCCAAATCCCTGAATATCGAAAACACCTGCCATGACTGTCTCCTTGATTTGGAATGCTTCTTGGTTGGCGTGATGACGCGCAGGCGAATGCGGGCTTGTTCAGCCGCAATTCATGTAGATTTGTCAGAATGACGCCCCACAGCGCGATGCAAGCACCGCCATAGGCACATGCTGCGAACGCAATCCGTCAAAGATCGGCCAACGCAATGACCAAACAGTGATTTGTAGCGGCGGTCGTTCACACCTGACGGCACCACCAACAGTTCACGATCAAAATGAGTGCAAATGTCGCGATTTGCGACCTATCCCAATACTTGCCGAAATTGGCTGCGGTATCTAATTCTCATGAGATTTTAGGAGCGAGACGCCATGCTTGACGCCGCATTCAAGGCGTTGTCACAAATCCTGTCGCCGCCGATGCGAGCGATCCTGTGGAAGTCGGTCGGTCTCGCGTTGGTGCTGATCGTCGTCGTCGCAGTTCTGCTACAGCGGTTGCTGAGCTGGCTCGCCGGATCGGGAGAGGTCTGGGCCGAAACGATGCTTGGGCCCAATTTCCACACGCCGCTGAATATTCTGGCGTGGTTCATCTCAATTGCAGCTGGATTAGGCATCATCGCCGGGGCAGTGTTTTTGATGCCGGCGATCACATCGCTGGTTGCGAGCGTGTTCGTTGATGACGTGGCGGATATCGTCGAGCGCGAGCACTATCCGGCGGAGCGCCCCGGTATGGCGCTCCCGATCGGCCGCGCGATGATCGAAGGCTCAAAAACCGCGCTGCTGACCATTCTCGTTTACCTGCTTGCGCTGCCGTTTGTGTTTTTCGCGGGCGCAGGCGTCATCGCATTCTTCATCGCGACCGCGTGGTTGCTGGGCCGCGAATATTTTGAACTCGCGGCCATGCGCTTCCGGACGCCGGAAGAGGCCAAATTGATGCGCAAGCAGAACGCCACGACGGTGTTTACCGCGGGCCTCTTCATTGCGGCGTTCGTGTCGATTCCGATCATCAATCTGGCGACGCCGTTGTTCGGCATGGCCTTCATGGTTCACATGCACAAGCGGCTTTCGGGCCCGCGGCCGGAACTCATCGAGCCCACCCGCAAGGCGGGAGTCTCCACAACGTAATTGTTAGGCCGGAATAGTCTTTTCCGGCCAACGGCAAAGATCGTTGATTAGACACACCTCGCAACGCGGTTTGCGCGCCACACACGTGTAGCGTCCGTGCAGGATCAGCCAGTGATGGGCATGCCGCTTGAACTCGGCCGGGATGATTTTCTCCAATCCGAGTTCGACCTCCAGCGGGGTTTTTCCCGGCGCGAGGCCTGTGCGGTTGCCGACGCGAAACAGATGCGTATCGACCGCGATGGTCGGTTCGCCAAAAGCGATATTGAGCACGACGTTGGCCGTCTTGCGTCCCACACCCGGCAGTTTCTCCAGCTCCTCGCGTGAGCGCGGCACTTCGCCACCGTGGTTCGCAATCAACTGTTCCGACAGTGCGATGACGTTCTTTGCTTTGGTCCGATAAAGCCCGATGGTTTTGATGTAGTCGCGGAGTTTCTCTTCCCCCAGCGCCACCATCTTTTGCGGCGTATCGGCGATAGGGAACAGATGCCGGGTGGCCTTGTTGACACCGACGTCGGTCGCTTGTGCGGACAACGCCACCGCAACCAGCAGAGTGTAGGGGTTGAGGTGTTCGAGTTCGCCCTTCGGCTCCGGATTCGCCTTTTGGAAACGGCTGAAGGCCTCGTAAACTTCTGCAGGCGTCCAAGCCTTGGTTTTAGAACTCTTGTTTATAGAGCTCTTGCTTTTGGGCGCCTTGCCTGCCTTGGGCTGCGCAGCTTTCGCCGGCCGCTTGACGGCTTTCGGAGCGCGAGGTTTCGAGGGAGTTTTTGAACGGGACGTGATGGTCTTTTTTGCCATGATGCCGGTATAGTGAACCGCTATGGACAATCGCAACGACTTTGATCCTCCACCGCAGGATGCGCCGCTGTTTTCCGCGCGGCTGACGCCGCATCGGTCTCTCAGCCGCAGCGGTTTCTTAGCGCTGATGGGATTTCTCACCGCGGTCAGCTTCATCGCCGGCTTCGTATTTCTGCTGATGGGCGCATGGCCGGTCTTCGGATTTTTTGGGCTCGACGTTCTGATCGTGTATTGGGCGTTTCGCCTGAACTTCCGCCGGGCGGCGGCCACCGAAGACATCGTTGTGACGCCATATGAACTGCGCGTCCGCCGCGTCAGCCACCGCGGCCGCGTTGTCGAATGGACGCTCAATCCGCTCTGGGTGCAGCTCGACAAACAGGTCCATGAAGAATTCGGAATCGAGAAGCTCTATCTGGTGTCCCGCGGGCGGCGCCTGTCCGTCGGCAGCTTCCTTGGCCCCGATGAAAAAGCAAGTTTTGCCAAAGCCTTAAGCGCAGCCCTCCAGGCTGCCAAACGCGGCCCCACCTACAATCCCGTGACCTAATTCGAAGCAGAAATCGGGTGGAGGTCAGAGCGTTGTCGGCCTACATCCAGCATATGATGAACATTGCTATGGCAACCCCGATCATTTCTGAACAGCGGCTCGTCAAACCCGCAGCTTCCGCGGCTCTCCGCGATTACGACGCGGTTCGGCGCGCGATCGCTTTCATTTCAGAAAACTGGCGGAGCCAGCCAACCATCGAGGCCATGGCTGACGCCGCAAGCCTCACCCCTGACGAGCTGCACCATCTGTTCCGCCGCTGGGCCGGGCTGACGCCGAAGGCCTTCATGCAGGCCCTGACGCTGGATAACGCCAAGCGCCTGCTGCGTGATTCCGCAAGTGTGCTGGATGCAGCCTACGATTCAGGCCTCTCGGGACCGGGCCGGCTGCACGATCTGTTTGTCACTCATGAAGCCATGTCACCGGGGGAATGGAAGAAGGGCGGAGAAGGCACAACCCTGCGCTATGGCTTCCATCCGTCACCGTTCGGCGTTGCGGTTGTGATCGCGAGCGAACGGGGCCTCTCAGGATTGGCTTTCGCGGATGAAGGCGACGAGCTGCCCGCATTTGAGGATATGAAGCGACGCTGGCCGCTGGCCACCTATGTCCATGACCAGAACGGCACCACCGCGCTGGCACAACGCGTCTTCGATTCCTCGCAATGGTGCGCCGATCAGCCGTTGCGCGTTGTTCTTATCGGCACCGACTTCGAAGTGCGTGTCTGGGAGACCCTCCTGAAGATTCCGATGGGCAAGGCGACGACCTATTCGGATGTGGCAAACAAGATTCTATCGCCGAAGGCATCACGCGCCGTTGGCGCGGCCGTCGGGCGAAATCCGATTTCATTTGTGGTGCCTTGCCATCGCGTGCTTGGCAAGAGCGGCGCAATCACCGGCTATCATTGGGGCACGACACGCAAGCAGGCCATGCTTGGGTGGGAAACCGGTCGCTTCTGCGACGTTTAAGCTTCAGTAAAAAATCGTCTCCGTTAAACGGAGACGATTTGAGCATTCCAAGCTTACTTGCCTGAAGACAGGCGTCGCTTATCCCGCCGTATCGACCACGGAAGCAACCGTTGCATCAGCGTTCAGGCGATAGATCACCGGTGTGCCGGTCGCGAGCTCCCGCTTCAGGATTTGCTCCGGAGTGAGTTTCTCCAGTACCATGATCAGCGCGCGCAGCGAGTTGCCGTGAGCTGCGACCAGCGTGCGCTGACCACGCAGCACGCACGGAAGAATTTCTTGAACAAAATACGGCAGCGTTCGCGCCAATGTGTCCTTGAGGCTTTCGCCGCCCGGCGGCGGCACGTCGTAGGAACGGCGCCAGATCAGCACCTGCTCCTCACCCCACTTCGCGCGCGCGTCGTCCTTGTTGAGGCCTGATAGATCCCCATAATCGCGCTCATTCAGCGCCAGATTCTTTGTCACTGGAATATTGGTCTGGTCCATTTCCTTAAGCGCCAGATCCAGCGTGTGCTGCGCGCGCGTAAGCGCTGATGTGAACGCGACATCGAACGACAAACCAAGTTCTTTCAGCTTCCGTCCCGCCTGCACCGCTTCCTTGACGCCAAGTTCTGTGAGGTCAGGGTCTTTCCAACCGGTGAAAAGATTTTTCAGGTTCCATTCGCTCTGACCATGACGGACGAGCACGAGAAGACGATCGCTCATTCTTTGATTCCGGTTTGGGATTGGTTTGGTTCAGCCGATGCCAAGCACATCGGCCATAGTGTAGAAGCCGGGCTTCTTGTCGCGCGCCCACATGGCGGCCTTCAGTGCACCACGTGCGAAGATCATACGGTCCTCGGCCTTGTGCGCCAGCTCGATGCGCTCATAGGGGCCAGCAAAAATAACTGTGTGATCGCCGGTGACCGTGCCGCCGCGCAAGGTTGCGAACCCGATATCGCCCGAATTGCGCGGACCGGTGTAGCCATCGCGGGCGCGCACTGACCTCTGCTCAAGGTTGATGCCACGGCCTGCTGCGGCCGCCTGACCCAGCAGATAGGCGGTGCCAGACGGAGCATCGATCTTCGCCTTGTGATGCATCTCGACAATCTCAATGTCGAAATCCTCATCGAGCGATTTCGCGACCTGCTTCACCAACGCGGCGAGTAGATTGACGCCGAGGCTCATATTGCCGGACTGCACGACGATGGCCTGGGATGTGACACTGCGGATCACCGCGTTGTCCGAAGCCGAAAGGCCCGTCGTCCCGATGACGTGAACGAGGCCACGCTGCGCGGCAATAGCCACGTTCGCGATCGTCGCGGCCGGGACGGTGAAATCGAGGATACCGTCAGCGTTCTTGGAGAGGCTCCACAGATCACAGGACAGTTCGACGCCGTTGGCAGGCAAACCGGCTAGGACGCCTGCGTCCTGCCCAAGCAATTCGGAACCCGGCGCTTCCAGCGCACCGGTGACGACGGCGCCAGGGGTCTCCGAAATGGAGCGGATCAGGGCGCGGCCCATCCGTCCCCCGGCACCTGCAACGATCAACCGCATATCGGACATTGAACAACCCTCTGAAGATATTGAGGGTATAGCGGGCGGACCGAGGCTTGTCAGCCCGCCAGAACGCCATCGGGGGTAAGAAGGTCAGGGCTGCGGGCCGTCATAGCCCTCGATGATGATGATTTCACCGTTGGAATGGGGGGCGCGTTTTGCCACCAGCGCCTGATATTCGGGCGAGTGATAACAGGCGAGCGCTGTCTCGTAGTCTTTGAATTCAATGACGACATTGCGTGACCGTGCCGGGCCTTCATGCCCTTCGTACTGTCCAGCCCGCACCAGAAACTTCGCACCATATTTCTTGAACACCGCTCCATTGTGAGCGACGTAGTCATTCTTGTAGCCATCGACGTCGTGCACATCGATGCGCGCGACCCAGTAACCCTTCGCCATTTTGCGTCTCCTTTTTTGAACTATCCGCCGGCCTGGGCGATTTCTGCAACGATCGCCTCGGCAGCGGCCTTCGGATCAGAAGCGGCAACAACCGGACGGCCGACAACAAGGTAATCCGCACCGGCCGCGATCGCGCGCGCAGGGGTCATTACCCGCTTCTGATCGCCGACGTCACTGCCCGCAGGCCGAATGCCGGGCGTCACCAGATTCATGCCCGCGCCCACGATACCGCGCAGATTGGCAGCTTCTTCGCCCGAACACACCAGCCCATCGACTCCGATCG
Organism: Afipia dichlorophenoxyacetatis; assembly: GCF_055386385.1. NCBI lineage: Bacteria > Pseudomonadati > Pseudomonadota > Alphaproteobacteria > Hyphomicrobiales > Nitrobacteraceae > Afipia > Afipia dichlorophenoxyacetatis. The sequence goes on from NZ_AP029250.1 coordinate 140,690, forward strand.
CTTGCGCCTGCCGCGCACGAAGCTCCACAAGGTCTGCGACACCGGGCCGATAACCCGCCTGCTGCAGATCGTTGTTGTCGTAAGACGTCAGCACTGTCACCGCGAGAATCTTGAGCGATGATCCGGCACGCGCCTCGACGGCGGCTTTCATGGTCTGCGGATAAGCATGCACCGTGAGAAACGTCGCGCCCTGTTTGGCGATGCTCTTAACGCCTTCGGCGACGGTATTACCGATGTCGTGCAGCTTGAGGTCGATGAAAACCTTCTTGCCCCGATCGGAAAGCTTGGAGATCATGGGCAATCCACCGGCGTAAGCAAGCTGATAACCGATCTTGTAGAAGGTCACGCTGTCCCCGAGCTGGTCAATCAGCGCTTCTGCAGCCTCAACGCTTGAGAGATCAAGAGCGACGATCAGGCGATCGCGCGTGGCAATGTTTTCGGATGTCATTCAACCTCACATCATTCGTTGCGCGACATCGATCAGTTGTCGCATCGTGCCGCGGAGCAGATCTGCATCGTTCGGATCTTTCAGGGCGCCCATTTCGTCGAAAGCGTCAGCGGCACGCGACAACGCGACCTGCTTCGGAATAACCGTCGCGCCGCATCCGAGTGTCAGAATTTGCCGGAGAGCCATTAGTACGCGCACGCCCCCGAGCTTTCCGTTGGAGGCCGCGCTGATTGCAAAAGCCCGATCGCGAAATACTTGTCCGAGCGGCTCTCCGCGCTCACGCACGCGCGTGACCCAGTCGATCACGTTTTTCAGAAGCGGCGGCACGGACGAATTGTACTCTGGACTGACAATGAACACGCCATGGTGCGCACCGATCATGTTCCTCAGATCTACCGCCGCCTTCGGTGCGCCGGAATTTGCCTCGATGTCCCCATCGTAAATCGGCATCGGATAGTCACTGAGCGAAATCAGTGTGGCATTCACATCCGCCAGCGCCAATTCCTTGATGGCTGCAGCTGCCAGCTGCGCATTGTAGGATCCGGTGCGCAGGGAGCCTGGGATGACGAGAATTTTGAGGGCAGCCATCAACGTCCTGTCATGATCAAGCGGAGCCGGATGCTCACGGCAAGAGGCGTGTCGGACTTATAGCTTGCAGAATCAGGGACGCAAAACGCCAACAACGGCCGCTCAGCCCTTGCGGTAAACCCAGACACGTGCGGGCGGCAGGTTCATCCAGATGCGCTCAGAAGCCTGCGTGTGGACGCCCGGCAGCGATTTCGGAATCGGCGGCGCGACGGAATACGTGAACTGGATAAAGGGCGCGCCGTGCTCGAGCTTCAGGAAAGCATCGCGCATCAATTTCATGCGGATCATCATCGGCTTGGTCACGAGCGGCAGACCGGACACCATCGCGGCGGCGGGTTCGCGCAGCTCAGACAATGTCTGGTCGAGATTGTAGGCATCGCCTTGAATGATGGTCGCTTGCGGATAACGTTCGCGCAGCAGTGCACAAAAGCCGGGATCGAATTCAACGAGCAGAAGACGCTTTTCACTAACCCCGCGCGCAATCAGCGCGTCGGTGATTGCACCCGTGCCTGGACCCAATTCGATAACGGGAGCGGTCGATTGAATGTCGACGTAACGAGCGACAGTGCGAGCCAGCACTTTGCCTGATGGCATCACCGCGCCGACGTGCAACGGCTTTTCAATCCAAGAGCGAAGAAAACGAACTTCGTCATCAAGACGAAGCGGCTTTTTCAGCGCACGCGCAGAGGACTGGGGGGCCATGGCACTTCCAAGAAGCCCGGGATGGGCGGGGACGTCAAACTTCCTTCACAAAGGGGTACAGGCGCAAGCGAAAACCGTCAAGGATCGGCCTACGCAGCACCCGTTCGATTGCCGAAGAAGTCCTTGACCATCTTGAAGAATCCAGCAGCCTCGGGCTGCGTTTCACCCGACGAAAGCTTCTCGAATTCGGCCAGCAATTCTTTCTGTTTCTTGGTCAAATTTTGCGGGGTCTCCACCACAACCTGGACGTACATGTCCCCCGTCTGCCGAGAACGCAACACAGGCATGCCCTTCGATGCGATCCGGAAGCGGCGACCGGATTGAGTGCCGGCTGGCACCTTCACTCTGGTCTTGCCCTTATCGATGGTCGGCACTTCAAACTCGCCCCCCACCGCCGCGGTCACCATCGACACCGGAACGCGGCAATGCAGGTCCGCGCTGTCACGCTGGAAGAATTTGTGCGCGGCCAGCGAGAGGAAAATGTAAAGGTCACCGGACGGGCCGCCCATGACCCCAGCCTCGCCTTCGCCAGCAAGGCGAATGCGGGTGCCATCCTCAACACCCGGAGGAATATTCACCGACAAGGAGCGGTCGCGTGTGACTCGACCCGTGCCAGAACACGAAGGGCATGGGCTCTCGATCATCTGACCGCGTCCGTGACACCCGGGGCAGGTCCGCTCGAGTGTGAAGAAACCTTGGGCCTGGCGAACGCGGCCAGCGCCGCCGCACATCGAGCACGCTTTCGGCTTGGTACCGGCCTTGGCCCCCGTGCCTGAGCAGGGCTCGCACGTGACTGCGACCGGAATATCAATCTGAGCCGTCTTGCCGAGGAAAGCTTCCTCCAGCGTGATTTCCATGTTGTAGCGCAGGTCCGCGCCACGCTCGCGGCCGCCACGGCCACCGCGCTGTCCGGCCATGCCAAACAGATCTTCAAAAATGTCAGAGAATGACGAGGCAAAGCCCGCACCGAAGCCGTGGGCCTGACCACCACCGCCCTGCTCAAATGCAGCATGGCCATAGCGATCATAGGCAGCTCGCTTGTTGCTGTCCTTCAGGACTTCGTAAGCCTCGCTGATTTCCTTGAACTTGTGCTCGCAGGATGGATCGCCCGGATTCTTATCCGGATGCCATTTCATCGCAAGCTTACGAAATGCCGTCTTTAAGCCGGCATCATCGATCGTGCGTTCAACTTCCAGCGTCTCGTAATAGCAGGCTTTAGACATTGCAGATCTTGGATTTGGGAATCTGGGACATGCGAATCTCGAACCTCAAGCCTTGCTCAAGAAAATCCTCCCCCAAATCGGGGGAGGATTTCGGAGAAACGCGTTACGCCGACTTCTTGTTGGTCTTGTCGTCGTCCACTTCCGTGAACTCCGCATCGACCACGTCGTCCTTTGCAGCATCCCTGGCGGCATCAGCCTCCGCCTGCTGCGTATACATGGCTTCGCCGAGCTTCATCGAAGCCTGAGCCAAAGTGTTGCTCTTGGCCTTGATCGACTCAGCATCGTCGCTCTTCAGCGCTTCCTTCAGGTCAGCCAAAGCATCTTCGATCGCCTTGCGCTCAGGTTCGCCGACCTTACTGCCGTGCTCTGACAATGCCTTCTCCGTGGAATGCACGAGGGCATCCGCATGGTTCTTGGCATCGACCGCCTCGCGGCGCTTTTTGTCTTCGGCCGCATTGGCTTCGGCGTCCTTGACCATCTTCTCGATGTCAGACTCCGACAAACCGCCGGACGCCTGAATACGAATCTGCTGTTCCTTACCGGTCGCCTTGTCCTTCGCCGACACATTCACGATACCGTTGGCGTCGATATCGAACGTGACTTCGATTTGCGGCATGCCGCGCGGTGCCGGCGGAATACCCATCAGATCGAACTGGCCAAGCGCCTTATTGTCGGCAGCCATCTCGCGTTCACCCTGGAATACGCGAATGGTGACCGCATTCTGGTTGTCCTCGGCAGTCGAGAACACCTGGCTCTTCTTGGTCGGAATCGTCGTGTTACGCTCGATGATGCGGGTGAACACGCCACCCAGCGTCTCGATGCCCAGGGACAGCGGGGTGACGTCGAGCAGCAGCACGTCCTTGACGTCGCCCTGCAGCACGCCAGCCTGAATCGCAGCGCCGATTGCGACGACTTCATCCGGGTTGACGCCCTTGTGAGGCTCCTTGCCGAAGAACTGCTTCACGACTTCCTGGATCTTCGGCATGCGGGTCATGCCGCCGACCAGGACAACCTCGCCGATTTCACCGGCGGTCAGGCCAGCGTCCTTCAAAGCCTTGCGGCACGGCTCAATGGTCTTTTCGACAAGATCGGCCACCAGCGCTTCGAACTTAGCGCGGGTGAGCTTCATCGTCAGATGCTTCGGACCGGAAGCGTCCGCCGTGATGAACGGCAGGTTGATTTCGGTTTGCGTGGTCGACGACAGCTCGATCTTCGCCTTTTCAGCGGCCTCTTTCAGGCGCTGCAAAGCGAGCTTGTCGTTGCGCAGGTTGATGCCCTGCTCCTTCTGGAATTCATCAGCCAGATAGCTGACAAGACGCATATCGAAGTCTTCACCGCCGAGGAACGTGTCGCCGTTGGTGGACTTCACCTCGAACACGCCGTCGCCGATCTCGAGGATCGAGACGTCGAACGTACCGCCGCCGAGGTCATAGACCGCGATCGTGCCCTGTTTCGACTTGTCGAGACCGTAGGCCAACGCAGCTGCCGTCGGCTCGTTGATGATACGCAGCACCTCAAGACCGGCGATCTTGCCGGCGTCCTTGGTGGCCTGACGCTGGGCGTCATTGAAATAGGCAGGAACGGTAATGACCGCCTGATCGACCTTCTGGCCGAGATGAGCTTCCGCGGTCTCCTTCATCTTCTGCAGAATGAAAGCGGAGACTTGCGAGGGCGAATAGGTCTGACCGTCGGCCTCGACCCATGCGTCGCCATTGCTGGCCTTGACGATCTTATAGGGGACAAGCTTCTTGTCCTTTTCGACCGTCGGATCGTCGTAGCGACGACCAATCAGGCGCTTCACAGCGAAAATGGTCTTTTCCGGATTGGTAACGGCCTGGCGCTTGGCCGGCTGACCGACAAGGCGCTCACCGTCGTCGGTAAGGGCGACAATGGACGGGGTCGTCCGCATGCCCTCAGCATTCTCGATAACTTTCGGTGTTTTGCCATCCATTACGGCGACGCACGAATTCGTGGTGCCGAGATCGATCCCGATGACCTTTCCCATGGTCCGTCTACCCTTCATTTTTAAGGCAGGCTGGCTGGGCCCTGACGGCGCCCCAATCCATACCCCCAACTATCAAATATCCGCGACATCGCGACGCTCCGCCTCATATAGGAGGGGGCCATAGCCCTGCAAGGACTGGCATAACAAACCGCAATGAAAATGAATTTTCATTTGATTGCGCCGAATTAAGGCAGCCAGGGTAAAGGCGCAGCTGCATAGGGCCGTCCGCTTCTCGCGTCTTTGTGCGTCAATTTGCAACGAATCGGGACTTGATCTGTTGGCCTGTCACGGAAACAGTCGGGCCCCGGCACTGCCGGCGACGGCCCTTGCCGGCTCGACCACCGAACGGCCTCAATGAGACACCAGTCAGGCTCCATGAAAAAGCTCCTTCGCGCCTCCGCTACCCCTGTTCTCGCCCTGCTGTTGCTGGCCGGACCCGCCGGGGCGGCCGATACGGTCTTCCCGCCTGGCGCGCGAGTCGGGCTGGCGCCGGCGGATGGCCTTGCCGTCGCCAAAGAGTTCTTAGGCTTCGAGACCGAGGACAAGAAGATCAAGGTGGGTATCGCGGAGATACCGTCTGCCGCTTTTACAGCCGTCGACACGGCCGTGAAGGAGGGCAAGACGCCTCCAGCCGGACCCAAGCCAGAAAAATTCGAAACTGCAGCAGGATCGGCTTACATCACCAGCGAGACCGGCAAGGACGGCAGCACCAATATCCGGTCGTACTCGCTGATCGTGCCGGGCAGCGACATTTTCTCGGGCTATGTGATCGCCCAAGTGCGCGATGACGCCGCAAATCCCGTATCCGACGAAGCAATGCGAAAGATGCTCGCAACGACGACGATCCGCAAAGAGGTCCCTGTCGATGAGCAGCTCGGCCTGCTGCCATTCAAGGTGAGCGAGCTCAGCAACTTCAAGACTGTCCGCACACTCACACCGCGCTCAACCGTTTTGCTGACGGATGGAACCGAAGAAACAACTCTCGACGGCGCACCTTACATGGTGATTGGTCTGGTGACGGGAGCCCCAGCCCAACCGGAAGACCGAGGACGCTTCGCGCAGCAGGTCGCGGCCACTATTCCGGGCCTGCGTGATGCACGCATCACGTCGAACGAGCCCCTCCGAATCGAAAGTACACCCGGGTTTGAGACCCGAATCGATGCTGTGACCGGCAAGAACGATACGCCGGTCACGGTTGTCCAGTGGCTGCGATTTGGCGGCGGTTCGGCACTGCGAATCATCGCAAGCGCAACGCGCGAGGAATGGCCGAAAGCATTCCCACGCTTCCGCGCCGTGCGAGACGGGATCGATCCTCGCTGAGCTTTTTGTTTTGACGCGTTTTCTTCACGCGAACTAGTGCCCCGATTCCGACGTTCGCACGGGCTTGCCGCTTGCTCGGATGCGAACTTCGGAATCAAAGGGGCAGGAGTAAATCTATGATTCGAGTGCCGCTTTTGGATTTGAAGTTCTTCATCGAGCCCGCGGCTTCATTCGAAAGAACTTCAAATCCGCGGCACTAGTCGCCACTTCGCTCAAAAAAGCTACTAGTTCTTTGGTCCGCCTTTGGCGACTCCGACCAAAGCGGGCCGAAGGATACGGTCGCCGATCACGTAACCGGCCTGCACGACCTGGAGAACGGTTCCCGCCGGCACCGACGCGTCCGGAATTTCGAACATCGCCTGGTGAAGGTTGGGATCGAATTTCTGCCCCAGCGGATCGACCTTTTTCACGCCGTTCTTCTCCAGCGTATTGTGGAGCGAACGTTCTGTCAGTTCGACGCCTTCGATGAGCCCTTTGAGGCCAGCGTCGGCAGCTTCCTTCGCCTCCGCGGGAACGGCGTCGAGCGCGCGCTGAAGATTGTCTGCGATGTCCAGGACTTCGCGGGCAAACGACGAAATGCCGTAGGTTTTCGCGTTGGCAATTTCGCGCTGGGTCTGCCGGCGCAGGTTTTCCATCTCCGCGAGCGTGCGCAGCATCTTGTCGCGCGCATCCGCCGCTTCCTTGGCCAGGGCCTCTGCCGACCCCTCTTCAGGATCGTCCGGCATAACGTAAGGCTTTGAAACCACAGGGTCCTTGTCAGTCATGTTCGCGCTCTCCTGCGCGATATTCTCCGACTGTTCCTTGCGCCCATTGGTTTCGGCCATCACTCACCCTTTTAGAAAATCGTCATCGATCATGCGGGAATTTCCCTGCCGCATATCGTGGTTTAGACGCGAAAAATCAAGCGGTTCGATACTAGCGTGGTGGTTCAGAAGTTCGCCCGATTTTTCCTGCGGGTCGTTTCAGCGAACTTCTGAACCTGAACCACACTAGAATCATAGATTTGCTAGTGTCCTCCCGAATCCAAAGCCCGCTACGGAACGCGCTGCAAGATCGGCAGACTTTGGATTCGGGACACTCGCCGCTTATTTCCCGATCAACTGGCTGACGATGCGTGCCGCGTAATCGACCATGGGAATCACCCGCGCATAATTCAGCCTGGTGGGCCCAATGACGCCGAGCACGCCGACAATCTGGCCCGCACCGTCCCGATAGGGGGCGATAACAGTGGATGATCCGGACAGGGAGAACAGCTTGTTTTCGGAGCCGATGAAAATGCGCACGCCTTCGGCACGCTCAGCGCGGCCCAGCAGGTCGATCACACCCTTCTTGGCTTCAAGATCGTCGAACAGCAGGCGCACGCGTTCGAGATCTTCCATCGCGTGAAGGTCTTCGAGCAGATTGGCGTGTCCTCGAACAATCAACTGCCGCTCGTCGCCGCCGCCACCAGACCAACCTGCGATTCCCGCGGCGATGACTTTTTGCGTCAACTGATCCAATTCACTGCGGCTCTGGGTCATTGCCGCTTCAAGTTCGACGCGCGCTTCCGCAAGCGTACGCCCGCGAATTCGCGCATTGAGGAAATTCGAGGCTTCGGTGAGCGCCGATATCGGCACCCCCGGCGGCAACGGCAGCACGCGGTTCTCGACCTGACCATCTTCGGCGACGAGCACGACCAACGCCTGCTCGGGCTCCAGCCGCACGAACTCGATGTGTTTCAACCGCACATTGGATTTCGCTGTGAGCACCACAGCCGCGGCGCGCGTCAGACCTGACAATCGCGTGAGCGCCTCACTCAACGCAGCTTCAACAGACTGCGCGGCCCCCACAGATTTAAGTTGTGCTTCAATCGATTGCCGCTCGGGCTCGGTCAGATCGCCAACCTGCATCAGCGCATCGACGAAAAAACGCAGTCCTAGTTCCGTCGGCAACCGACCGGCGGATGTATGCGGCGCATAGATCAATCCCAATTGTTCAAGGTCCGACATCACGTTGCGTACGGACGCAGGTGACAACGGCACCGAAATCAGACGAGAAATATTGCGTGAACCGACCGGCTCACCCGTTGCCAGATAATTTTCGACGATTTGACGAAAAATATCCCGAGAGCGTTCGTTCAGCTGCGCCAAGGCGGAGCTCGGCGTGATCAACTGACCTATCGGATCGTGGTGGGCCAAATCAGGCTCCGAGTACATTGGTTGCCCTCCAATTTGTCCATCAGGTGCGGTGATGACAAGCGGGTTTCTCAGCATGGGCCTTTCTGCACCCTTGCCGCTGCCGCCTCAGCCCCCTAAAAGCACCGCCTGAACTTGCTTTTTCTTGAATTTCGGAGGTTTTCACATGCGGCCAAGCCGTCGCGCGCCCGATGAACTGCGTCCCGTCACGTTGGAACGCGGGGTGGTCAAATACGCCGAGGGTTCCTGCATGGTGAAGTTTGGCGATACCCATGTGTTGGTCACCGCCACGCTTGAGGAACGCCTGCCACCCTGGCTGAAGGGACAGGGCCGCGGCTGGGTCACCGCAGAATATGGCATGTTGCCCCGCGCCACTCACGAACGCATGCGCCGCGAATCGGCGGCAGGCAAGCAGAGTGGCCGGACCGTTGAAATCCAGCGCCTCATCGGTCGCTCTCTTCGCACCACCGTCGATCTGGTGGCACTTGGCGAACGCCAGATCACGGTCGACTGCGACGTCATCCAGGCCGATGGCGGCACACGCACGGCATCTATCACAGGTGCATGGGTCGCGCTCGCCGATTGCCTGAACTGGATGAAGGCGCGCAACATGGTGAAAGGCAATGTGTTGCGCGACAACGTCGCGGCAATTTCCTGCGGAATCTACAACGGTACACCCGTGCTCGATCTCGACTACGCTGAAGATTCCGAGGCGGAGACCGATGCCAACTTCGTGATGACCGGCGACGGCCGCATTGTCGAAGTCCAGGGCACCGCTGAAAAGACGCCGTTCACGCAGGAAGAGTTTCTGAACCTGATGGCGCTGGCGCAGAAGGGCATTGCGCGTCTGGTGGATTTGCAAAAGATGGCGGTTGCGTAATTCGCACGACCAGCACGGATAAACCCTTTCCATGAGTGACCACCGCAAAATCAACGGCCGTCTTGTGATAGCAACCCATAATTCCGGCAAGCTTGCCGAGATGCGGGAATTGCTGGCGCCATACGGTGTGGAGGCGGTGTCGGCGGCAGAGCTTGGCCTGGGCGAGCCGGAGGAAACCGGAACGACGTTTCAGGCCAATGCGCGCATCAAGGCTGTAGCTGCAGCAAATGCGACGCAACTCCCGGCCTTTGCCGATGATTCCGGACTTGCCGTGGATGCACTCGACGGACAACCCGGCATCTATTCGGCGCGCTGGGCCGGAGAGACGAAAGACTTCCTCGCCGCGATGATGAAGATCGAACGTCTGCTTCAAGAGCGTGGTGCAAAGGAACCTGCCCAACGCAAGGCACATTTTGTGTCCGCTCTCTGCGTGGCCTGGCCGGATGGTCACATTGAAGAGGTCGAAGCGCACGTCAACGGAAGTCTGGTGTGGCCACCGCGCGGCACCGCAGGTTTCGGCTACGATCCGGCATTTCTTCCCGACGGTCACGGGCGTACCTTCGGCGAGATGACGAGCATCGAGAAACATGGCCTGCCGCCGCTTGGCCTGGGTCTGTCCCATCGCGCCAAGGCCTTTGTGCAACTCGCGGAGATGTGCCTTGAGCAGCACTGACGCACAATCCGCCTTCGGCGTTTATGTGCACTGGCCATTTTGCCTGTCAAAATGTCCGTACTGCGACTTCAACAGTCATGTGCGCCACGCGCCGATTGACGAAGTGCGCTTTGCGAATGCTTTCGACCGCGAAATCGCGACCACCGCATCGCGCGTGCCCGGCCGTGAGGTCACATCCATCTTCCTTGGCGGCGGCACACCATCCCTTATGCAGCCACAGACCGTCGGCGCAATTCTGGATTCGATCGCCAAGCATTGGACGGTTGCGTCGGATGTCGAAGTCACGCTTGAGGCCAATCCCACCAGCGTTGAAGCGACACGGTTTCGCGGCTATCGCGCCGCCGGCGTCAACCGTGTCTCGCTCGGCGTGCAGGCTCTCGACGACGCCTCGCTGAAAGCATTGGGCCGGCTGCACACAGCACGCGAAGCGCTCGATGCCGTCGCCATCGCGCGCTCCGCATTCGATCGCTATTCATTCGACCTGATCTATGCGCGCCCCGATCAAACGCCGCAAATGTGGCGCGATGAGTTGATGTTAGCGATCTCGGAAGCCGCCGAACATCTCTCGCTCTATCAGCTCACGATTGAGCCCGAGACACCGTTTTTCGGATTGCACGCCGCGGGCAAGCTCAAGATTCCCGACGAAGCCGTCGCGCGCGCGCTTTACGATGTGACGCAGGAGGTCTGCGCGCAGCAAGGGCTTCCTTCCTACGAAATTTCAAATCACGCGCGGCCCGGCGCCGAGTGCAAACACAATCTCGTTTATTGGCGCGGACAGGAATACGCCGGCATTGGCCCCGGCGCGCATGCCCGCCTCGATATCGATGGCGTACGTCATGCCATCTCCACCGACAAGCGCCCTGAAGCGTGGCTGATACGAGTTGAGGAGCAGGGTCACGGTGTGGCCGTGGATGAACTTCTCAACAGCGAAGAACGCGCCGATGAATATCTGCTGATGGGCTTGCGTCTCGCGGAAGGAATCGATCCGCAACGTTACAAAGCACTGTCCGGACGAACGCTTGATCCGCGCAGGATCGCGATCCTGAAGGACGAAGGTGCCATCACGGTCGACCCCGATGGACGCGTGCGAGTGACGATGCAGGGATTTCCTGTGCTCGATGCCGTGGTGGCCGATCTCGCTGCCTAATGCTCTGAGATCAGGCCCCAAAGCTCTTCGGTGATGCCGACACCGCCTGCCCGCCACCAGGCGCCGCACGCATGACTGCGAGGCCGCGTTCATTTGTGCCGTCACTGCGGAAGCGAAACAATCCATCAATACCCGCGAAGCCGGACTGATTGGTCAGCACCTCCTGCGAGAAACGCTGCCCGCCCTGGGTGCGAGCTAGCGCAGCCACCAGCGCCACCGAATCATAGGCGAGCGTTGCAGTCCGCACCGGGTCCTGACCGTATTTGTTGCGATAGCGGCCCGAAAAACTCCGGAAACCCGAAGGATCCGGCGCAGCGTAGAAGCCGCCTTGTAGATTAGCGTTGCCAAGCACGCGGGGATTATCCCATAGCCCCGTGCCGAGCAGTTGCAGGCGCTTCAGATTGGCGCCGCTTGCAGCTAGCGCATCCGCGGCGCCGACCAGCGCGTCTCCATCATCCGCCAACAACAACGCATCGGCATTTGCAAGACTTTGTGCAACGGTCGCCGCAGTACTCTGCATCTGGGCACCCGGGCTATATTTCTCGAACGCGACAACACGGCCACCCTTGCGGGCGACGGCTTGCTTGAATGCACCTTCGACCACGTTGCCGTAAGCATTTGCAGGGAGGAAAGCCGCAAACGATCGTTTGCCGGTGCCAGCGGAGTATTCAACGATACGGTTGACGTCCGACTCCGGCAGGAAACTCAGAAGGTAGACACCGCGGCCGGCAACGCTTGAGTCGGTCGAGAACGCAATCATGGGCACGCCGCGGGTGCGTGTAAGCTGCGCCGCTGCGGGGACCGACAACGCGAACAGCGGGCCGAGGATAATTTCAGCGCCTTCATCGAGGGCCTGCTGCGCACCCTGCTGGGCGCCTTGAGCGGTGCCCGCATCGTCCTTCACCAGAAGTTGGATGTTCGGGTTCTGGAATTCTGCAAGCGCCAGCTCGGCCGCATTGCGCATCGACTGCGCAGCTACTCCCGCATTGCCCGATGCTGACAACGGCAAAAGCAGACCGACTTTGACATGCCCGCTACCGAGCGCCGACGGCTGCTGCTGCGGGCCGGCAGGCGCAGACGGCTGCGGCTCCGAGCTGGAGAAGGGGGAGGTGAATGACGACGGCAAGCTCGAGCAACCCGCGATCAGCGGGGCCCCCAGAATCAGACCAACAGCCGAGCGGCGCGTGGCACCGAAGCGTTGGGATTTCGGGGTGGATGGACCGTTCATTTCGTCTCTTTCAGTAGCCCCTCTTCCGGATCGGACGGGTGACCATCCAGGATCTGGAAGAAGATTCAGGCATATTCTCGGCTATAAGTTAAGCAAAACAAAAGCTTTATGGCGGCGACCGCGAACTGGCTTACTTATATACCCAATTGGACGCGACGCCGTCGCTCCTCGACGCTAGATTGTCCGCATGCGCGCCAAGAGTATTTCCGACACAGTTTCCGACCAAACCCCGGCGGGTTCCGTCCGTTCATACGCCATTGCCGGTCAGTTGCTGAATGCGCCCAAGAGCGCTCCGGGACTTTACCTCGTGGCGACCCCCATCGGCAATCTTGGCGATATCACCCTTCGCGCCCTCGAAACCCTCGCAGCCGTAGACATCGTTGCATGCGAAGACACGCGCATCACCCGCCGTCTGCTCGACCGCTACAGTATCAAAGCCACACTCTGGTCCTATCACGAGCACAACGCAGCGCAGGCTCGCCCTCAGATTCTCGAGCGGCTTGCGCAAGGTGCTTCGATCGCTCTGGTGTCCGACGCCGGAACGCCATTGATTTCGGATCCGGGATTCAAATTGGTGCGCGACGTTTGCGCCGCAGGCCATTCCGTGACTGCGTTGCCTGGACCGTCGTCGGTTTTAACCGCGCTGGCGGTCGCAGCCCTGCCAACGGACAGGTTCTTCTTCGAAGGCTTCTTGCCATCGAAGCAAATGGCGCGCCGAAACCGGCTTGCCGAGCTCGCGCGCATTGATGCAACACTTGTGATGTTCGAATCCGGCTCGCGCGTGCAGGAGACATTGCAGGACCTGCGTGATGTGATGGGAGAACGGGACGCAGCGATCTGCCGCGAACTGACAAAGCTGCATGAGGACGTTCGTCGCGCGACAATCTCAGATCTGGCGTCAGAAGCCGATGCGCTTGAGACCCGCGGGGAATTCGTCCTCGTGGTGGGTCCCCCCGCTGCCGATGCCGGCGTCATGGACGAGGCCGCCCTCGATGAGATTTTGCGATCCTCACTAACCAGCGGCAGTGTGAAGGACGCAGTCGCCCACGCCGTTGAAGTATCCGGACGCCCGCGTCGCGAGGTCTATGCCCGCGCACTGGCCCTCTCCAAGGAAGCCACTCAGCGGGGTGACGATGACAGGGAGTGACAACAGCCCGCCCGCAAAGCCGTCGGCGAAAAAGCTTAAGGCCGCGGATACAAAAATCCCCTCGCCTGCCCGCGTCGCGGCATTCCAGACCGGCCTGTCCGCCGAGAGCCGCGCCAGCGCCTACCTGATCGCGAAAGGTTATCGCATCCTGGCGCGGCGATATCGCACGCCTTATGGCGAGATCGATATTGTTGTCCGCCGCCGCAATCTGTTGGCATTTATCGAGGTGAAGGCCCGCGCCAATCTCGACGACGCGGCCTACTCTGTAACACCCCAGCAACAGCAGCGAATTGTTGCAGCAGCCCAAGCATGGCTAATGAATCAGCCAGATTATGCGAATTTCGACATGCGCTTCGACGTTGTGCTCATTGCGCCGAAGCACCTCCCACGCCATCTGATGGCGGCTTTCGATGCCAGCGCGTGAACGGCAGGGTTGCGTTCGAATACTCTGGCGCCGTCAGCCGAAATCGCACAGATTGCCGCCTCTGATTTCCATATCCGGATCAAAAGAATGAAACTGAAAGTCGCCGTCCAGATGGACCCGATCGCGCGGATCAACATTCGCGGTGATTCCACATTCGCCCTGTTGCTCGAGGCGCAAAAGCGCGGCCACGACATTTCATACTACACGCCGGAAATGCTGTCGTTGAAAGGCCAGGACGTCGTCGCCACTGTCCAGCCGCTCACGGTGCGCGATCAGGACGGCGATCATTTCACCTTGGGCGAAGCGAAGCGCGTCAACCTCGAATCCTTCGATGCCATTTTGCTTCGCCAGGACCCACCGTTCGATCTCGCCTACATCACCACCACGCATTTTCTCGAACGCATTCATCCCAAGACGCTCGTGGTGAATAATCCGGCTAGCGTGCGTAATGCGCCAGAAAAGATTTTCGTGATGCAATTCGCGGATCTGATGCCGCCGACGCTGATTTCACGCGACAAGGATGAAATCAACGCGTTCCGCGCCGAGCATGGCGACGTCGTGATGAAGCCGCTGTACGGCCATGGCGGCGAAGCCGTATTTCGCATCACGCCAAACGACATGAATTTCGGCTCGCTCTACGACATGTTCTCGGTGACGTTCCGCGAGCCATGGGTGATTCAGCGCTTCCTTCCTGAAGTCAAAAATGGCGACAAGCGTATCCTTCTGGTGGATGGAGAATTCGCAGGCGCAGTCAATCGTGTTCCAGCCGTTGATGATCTGCGCTCGAACATGGTGCGCGGCGGCGCCGCCAAAGCGACCGAGCTCTCCCCGCGTGAGCAGGAGATTTGCGCCCGGCTTGGACCGGCGCTCCGTGAGCGCGGATTGCTTTTCGTTGGCATTGACGTGATCGACGGTCATCTCACCGAAATCAACGTCACCTCTCCGACGGGCATTCGTGCCGTAGCTCGTCTCGGTGGCCCTGATGTCGCGGCGAAGATCTGGGACACCATCGCGGCCAAGCGTGCGTAATTCCCGCCTTTCATGGTGGTGCTTAATCAATTGCTGACCACCTTGCGCCAATATGTTTGACGGCCTGAATTCTGCGCTCTGAACTGACCGCAGCATGACCGGAGCGGCAAGCTTATGGCGATTGAGGTTTTCAACGGCTCATCGATTCCGCGCGAGTTGACAACAGCTCCGATGGAATTCCTGTGGGCGAAATGGAAAACTCTCAATGATACCAATAGCTTAACGCTCCAACGCCTCACCGAGGAATGCAGTTATCAGCTGCGCGCGAACTCCACGCATCTTCTCAGTGTAGGAGACGATTTTTCCTACATCTATGTGGGAGAGGCGCTTCAGGCGGCCTACAGCGAAAGCGTTCCGGGCACACTGCTCTCGGACAATCCCAGTCCGCTCAAACGCGAGTTTGCCGAGGTTTACCGTCAGGTCGCCAAGCGCATGACGCCAGCTTTCATCCGCTTTACCGGGACCCGATCAGAGAACGGCGAACTCTGGCAGCGGCTTGTGCTGCCGATCCCGATCGCAGGCGGCGGTGTGATCCTGATGATGTACTCCGAACTCATCAATCATCAGATGGAAGTCTACGATCATCTCTTCCGCACTGCGTCCGACGCGATGGTTGTGGCTTACCCCATTACGAACGATGCCGGGCACACCATCGACGGCTGGATCGTGATGATGAATGATCGCGCGCGGCATTTGCTGAACTTCGACGGCACCATCGGCAATCTGCGCCTCACCGAGCTTGCGCAGTTCGCAAATATCGGTCTTTGGGACAGACTTCATGCACCGAAATCATCGGTCCCATCGGCGATCACAACGGCGGACTTTGATCTCGAGATCATGCGCTTCTCCCGTGTGTTTGGACTTCGCATTCGCCCGAAGATCGAAACCGTGCACGACGAGACCGTGACGCTGGCGCCGGGCCATCGCGCCGCACGCACGCCAGCATCTGCGTGACACCAGCTGCGAGCTCGTGACACACGAGACTGATCAATTCCTTCGTTGAATACTTGCCAGTTGCGGCGTCCAGGCGCAGCATCTTGCTGCCGCCTCACAGCGAGCGGCGGCAACAAAAAACATGACAACGGAGGAACGCATGACACTTGATGTTTCGCGACGATCTCTCCTTGCGCTCGGTGCCGGTCTCGGCGCCACACTCATCAGCAGCAATGCTCATCCGCGCGCGCCCAAGCTCGGCACGCAAGCTCCCTATTTCCACCGCTTCAAACTCGGCGACGCGGAAGTGACTATCGTGTCGGACGGCCCACTGCCTCTGGGTGATCCCTCCGGCACTTTTATCGGCGTACCAAAGGAAGATGTGCAAAAGCTGCTGAGCGACAATTTCCTCAGCCCCAGCAACGTCGTGCTGGAGCAGAACGTGCCGATCGTAAATTTCGGCGACAAGATCGTTCTGTTCGACACCGGCATGGGTACGTCGAAACTGTTTGGGCCGACGACAGGCCGACTGCAGAAGAGCATCGCCGAATCCGGCCTCAAAGCAGAAGACATCGACGCTGTCGTGTGCTCGCACGCCCACATCGATCACATCGGCGGTATTATCGATGAGAGTGGCAAGCCGCTATTTCCAAATGCGCAGGTCTATATCAGCCAGACTGATCTGGAGTTCTGGACCGACGAGACAAAGCAGGATAGCGCGCTCAAGGACTTCATCATCCATGCCCGCAAAAATCTGCTGCCAGTGCGCGACCGCATCGTCTTTTTCAAAGACAACGAAGAGTTCTTGCCAGGCGTAACGGCACTTTCCGCGCCGGGACACACCTTCGGCCACCACATATTTATGATTCAGTCTGGCGGTCAATCATTCGCATTCCTCGGCGATCTCGCACATCACCAGGTGCTGTTGCTCGAGAAACCGCGAATGGAATTCGCTTACGACTCCGACCCGAAGATGGCCGCTGCCAGCCGGGTGAAAATGCTCGACATGCTCGCTGCCAACAAGATCGCCGTGATGTCCTATCACTTCGCATGGCCGGGATACGGGCACGTCGTCAAAGCCGGCGATGGCTTCCGCTACATCGCGGAGCCCATGGTCATGCAGCTTTGATCTCGCTGCTGACGCGGTGGTGAGTCAGCCGCTGCCGCGTCAGTATTACCAACTATCCGTTCCCTAAATGTTCTTGTCAGACGGTTGAACCTTTGCTACGGTTTCGCGCAGGGCGCGAGGGATCATGGTTCAGCACGTTTCCACAGTGGCATTTGAGGGCATCGAGGCCCGTGCGGTGGACGTGCAGGTCCAGGTGGCGCCCGGACTCCCTGCCTTCGCGATCGTCGGTCTTCCAGACAAGGCGGTGTCCGAAGCCCGCGAACGGGTCCGCTCTGCATTGATCGCCTCTGGCTTGGCGCTTCCTGCGCGGCGCATTACCGTCAACCTCGCTCCCGCCGATTTGCCCAAAGAGGGCAGTCACTACGATTTGCCGATCGCACTCGGGCTGATGGCAGCGATCGGCGCCATCCCGCAGGACGCTCTGTCAAATTTTACCGTGCTTGGCGAACTCGGCCTCGATGGCTCGATCGCACCGGTTGCGGGCGTACTGCCTGCTGCGATCGGTGCCAACGGGCGCGATGAAGGATTGATCTGTCCAGCAGCTTGCGGCCCCGAGGCGGCCTGGGCCAGCCCGGATCTGCAAATTATCGCCGCGTCATCGCTGATCCAGCTCGCCAATCATTTTAAAGGCACGCAAGTCCTGTCACGTCCCCAGCCGAAAATCGCGGAGCAACAAACGAGCCTGCTCGATCTTCGCGACATCAAGGGACAGGAAAGCGCCAAACGGGCCCTGGAAATTGCCGCCGCGGGCGGTCATCACCTGTTGATGATCGGCTCGCCAGGATCGGGCAAATCCATGCTGGCGGCGCGGTTACCGTCAATCCTGCCACCGCTGTCACCCTCCGAGTTGCTCGAGGTCTCCATGATCGCCTCCGTCGCAGGCGAGCTTGAGGGCGGAGCGTTGACTGCACACCGTCCGTTCCGGGCACCACACCATTCGGCCAGTATGGCGGCGCTCACCGGAGGCGGCATGCGCGCGAAACCGGGCGAGATTTCGCTGGCGCATCAGGGCGTGTTGTTTCTCGACGAGTTGCCGGAGTTCGACGCACGAGTGCTGGATTCGCTGCGGCAGCCATTGGAAAATGGTGAAGTCGCCGTATCGCGCGCTAATCATCGCGTGACATATCCCGCGCGTTTCATGCTGGTGGCGGCCATGAATCCGTGTCGCTGCGGGAGTGCCTATGACCCAGGCTATTCCTGCAAACGGGGTAAAATCGATCGCTGCAGCGCCGATTACCAGGGACGGATTTCCGGCCCGTTGATGGATCGTATTGATCTGCGCATCGAGGTGCCCGCCGTTACTGCGAGCGATCTCATCCTACCGCCGCCGTCAGAAGGATCTGCCGAAGTTGCAGCACGTGTCGCCGCGGCCCGCGCCATCCAGTTGGCTCGGTATGCCGGCATGGGACTGCCTCAGGTCCGTACCAATGCCGAGGCGCCCGCCGCAGTGCTTGAGGATATCGCCAAGCCCGATGCCCAAGGACAGAAACTGCTGCGTGATGCAGCCGAGACTATGCGCCTTTCGGCGCGCGGATATCATCGCGTCCTTCGCGTCGCTCGCACTCTGGCGGATCTGGACGGCGCGGAAACGATCGGACGGCTTCACCTCGCCGAAGCGCTCTCCTATCGCGCACTGGCGGAAGACATTCGACGCGCCGCCTAGTGTCCCCGTCTCCGAATAACCGCCCCGTTTGCAGCGTGCTCGTACGGTTATTCGGAGACGGAAGGACACCGGCAAAGCTATGATTCTAGCGAAGTGTTGGATTTGACATTCGCTTGACGAACTCGCGGCCATGAGGGGAGCGAATGTCAAATCCACTCCACTAGGCACAAAATCGGCGCATGAGAACGCTCTGGTAACGATCTCTCTTTACACTTCAGGAACCATAAGCGCCGATTGCCGGGGCTTCGGTTTATTGTTCCTGTGAGTAGCGTCCATGTTGCGTGTCAAGATTCTGGCATCATCCCTGCCACTGATCCTCGTTGGCTTCGTTGCCGGCGGCGAACTGCTCCCGGCCACCCAGCCCTGCATCTCTGTCGGGGATACCTCGCTTCAAATGGCGACGGCACCCTGGCAACGTCAGCTTCATGTCAGCTTCACTGACGATCCCGCCGCAGCCACGGTCCGCGTTCAACTTGTCGAACGCGCCGACATCGCCGACTTCGTCGTGGTGGACGACATAAACACAGCGGATGCCGACAGCTGCACGACGACCTCGGACGCAAGGTTTGTCAGCATTGCGGCCCAGACCTCGCCTTCAGAGCCAATCATCTACTTGTCTAAGGATGACGGGGCGGACTACCGGATTTTCGTTCAATCACGAACCTTCACAGCGCGTGAAGCGGCCGCGCTCGTGGTCAGCGCCAGGCGTGCCACGCCGAGACAAACCACAGCCTCGCTTTGAGGTAGGCCGCACACTTAACGGCTCGTCAACCACGTTGCCATCGACGAAAGCCGGCTCAAGCACTTCGCAATATCCCCCTCTCACTCTCTCGGGACTTTCAAGCGCATGATTCAACTGCGGGACAGCCGATGCGGGGTTTAAGGATCAGAACACGGCTTCGCCGTTTTGCGCGCGTCCATCCGCGAATCCACTTTGCCGTCCGCTCGATCATGATCTTCATGGCAGCCTTTGGCGGCGCCTATGGATTTGTCATGGGTAGCCGGCGGGACGTTTCCGGCTACGATCCCCAAGCATTTGCCATGGGTGCAAGCTTCCTGTTCGCCCTCGCCTGCTTAGGGCTAGCTATTCAGAACATGCGGTTGCGTTGGATGAGGCAGAAAGTCCGCAGGATCGAACTGCACAACGAAGCGCTTGTGGACCGCAACTGGGAACTCAAGGAGGCGGAGGAACGCGCGCGCTTCCTGTTCGAATCCCAGACGGACTTGATCGTTCTGCGTGATAGCGACGGCCGGATCACGTCGGTCAATGACGCCTATTGCGCGCTCGCACAGAAGCCCCGCGAAGCCCTGATCGGAACCCTGTTCACCCTGCCGGTTCTGAAACAGGGAGATGCTGCCTTTGAGACCAACGGCGTGCGGATTCATGACCAGCAAATCGACACTGCATTGGGACCTCGCTGGATCGCATGGCGTGAAGGCCTGGTGCGCAGCGATGCAAATCGCGCGGCGGACCTGCAGTGCGTGGGACGCGACGTCACCGACCGCGCCGAAAGCGAGCGCGCACTGGCGGAGGCTCGCGACCTTGCCAACTCGGCCAATCGTGCAAAGTCGCGATTCCTGGCAATGGCATCGCACGAAATCCGCACGCCGCTGAACGGCATCATCGGCATGAGCGGTCTCTTGCTTGACACATCGCTCACGCCTGAACAGACGACGTATGTCAAAGCCGTCAAGACTTCAGGCGACGCCTTGCTGGCGCTGATCGAAGAGTTGCTGGATTTCTCGAAAATCGAAGCCGGCAAAATCGACATCGAACATCGGCCATTTGCCCTGGCTACGTTGATCGAAGACATTACGGAATTGCTGGCGCCTCGTGCGCAGGCGCGCAATCTCGAGATCGCCGCTTATGTCGACGAACGGCTGCCGTCCAAGGTTGTCGGCGATGCCGCGCGCCTGCGGCAGGTGCTGCTCAATCTCGCCGGTAATGCCATCAAGTTCACCACCACGGGCGGCGTGGCTCTGATTGTCGAACCAGGTATCTGGCCGGGAGAGATCAGTTTCCTCGTGCGCGATACCGGCATCGGCATCGCGCCGGACGCACAGCAGCGAATCTTCCAAGAGTTCGAGCAAGTGTCCCCGCGCAACTACAGCGGCACCGGCCTGGGATTGAGCATCAGCGAACGTCTGGTCAAGCGGATGGGTGGCCGGATTACGCTTGAAAGCGCAGAGGGTGCCGGCTCGACATTTGAGTTTTCGATTCCTCTCGCTGCGGATCCGAACAGCGACGCGGCGCCGGCCTTTATCGCGCCTAGCCTCACTGACAAGGCCGTCATGCTGGTGGCAACGCAGACCATCGAAGCGTCGTTGATCGCGCGACGGCTGGAGCGTTGGGGCGCACAGACCTGTACGGTTTCCGATCCCTTCATCGCCAAAGTCCTGCTGCCCGAGCGTTCGTGGCACGCGGTGCTTGTCGATCACATGATCGGCGAAACGGGCATGACAGCGATTTGCGAGACCGCGCTTTCTCATGCATCGCATCGCATCGCGATGTTCACTCCGGCCGGCCGGCATGAAATAGCGCCATCAACCATGGCTGCCTTTACGGGCTATTTGGTTAAACCGTTACGGGCGGCCTCGCTTGCTGCACGCCTCGCTCCGTTGTCACCAGCGCTGGTCCCGGAAATTCCAGGGCGGGATGACACAGAGATAGAAGTGCCAGCGCCAGTCGTCACCCCGCCCTCGAAAGCGCTTTCAGTTCTCGTGGCTGAAGACAACGAAATCAACGCACTTCTAATTCGTTCCCTTCTCAAGCGCCTCGGCCATCAATGCACTGTCGCAATCAATGGCGAGGAAGCACTGGAATCCTGGCTGGCGGCTGACTCCGCCGGCACCCCTTACGATGTGGTGCTGATGGATGTGCAGATGCCCAAACTCGACGGCATCGAAACAACCAAGCGAATTCGGGCGCGTGAAGCAGGCCGCGGTTCAAGAACGACCATCCTCGCATTAACCGCCAACACCTTGGTGGATGACCGTTATGCATGCTTCGAAGCCGGAATGGACGGCTTTCTCATCAAGCCGCTCGATCGCGATAAACTTGCCGATGCGCTCGCAGCCGTCAGAGCAAATGCGATGTCGCCACACAAGCCTTCCGTGACAGTCGTGTAACGACGGACGTCATAAATCCGTATCAGGACCGTGTTTATTCAAGCCTCACAGACTGCGCTTTCGCGATTCGAACAAGCGCGCGGTCAAGAGGAAGCCCATGCACGGGAATGGACCGGCTGGAACGAAGCCCGCCATCAAACTGAAATCTCGGCGCACTCCGATTCGAAAGCCGCTTGACGCCATTCGGCAGCATGCGCTGGTTCAGATGTTCAAACCTGAGAAGGCGAAGTTCGCAGCCACTGCTGCTGCGACCTGGTTGATGCCGGGTCTCCGTGGTGAAGGCATCGTCAGTCCATTCCAACCGTTTACACCCGCATCTGCGACCCTTGGCCGGATGGGTCCGCTCGAAGTGCGGCTTGCCCAGACCAAGGGCGACGTACGGCGCGCTCAGAAGCTGCGCTACAAGGTATTTTACAAAGACGGCTCGGCGATCGCCGATGCAGCAACCATGCTCGCACAGCGCGACAAGGATGCGTTCGACAAAATTTGTGACCACATCCTGGTCGTCGACCACGATGCCAAGCCGTCTCTCAGCGGCAAGCAACCCGTGGTCGGCACCTATCGGTTGCTGCGCCAGGACGTGGCTGAGCGTCATGGTGGCTTCTACACTGACGACGAATTCGACATTTCCGGCCTGATGGAACGGCATGCAGGTTTGAAGTTTCTGGAGCTTGGTCGCTCCTGCGTGCTTCCGCCCTATCGCACCAAGCGGACGGTCGAGCTGCTGTGGCACGGCGTGTGGAGCTACGTGCGGCGGCACAATCTCGACGTCATGATCGGCTGCGCCAGTTTCGAGGGTACCGATCCGGATCGCCTTGCCTTGCCGCTGTCGTTCCTGCACCATTTTGCACGCGCGCCTGAAGCATGGCGTGCGAGTGCGCATCCTTCGCGCCGTGTGGACATGAACCGGATTGCAAAGGACGACGTCGATACCAAGGCCGCCCTGAAGCAATTACCGCCTTTGATCAAAGGCTATTTGCGGATCGGGGCGTTCGTCGGCGATGGTGCCGTGGTGGATCATCAGTTCGGCACCACGGACGTGCTGATCGTGATGCCGGTTTCGTCCATCAGCGGACGTTACCTCGATCATTTTGGCGTCGACGCCACGCGGCACGCGGCATAACCCGCGCTCTGTTCACGACGCTCAATCGAGGCGGCAGGATTACAAACGCCGCAGCGACACGTTTTCGATGACGTGGTCACTGCCCTTTTTCAGGATCAGCGTTGCCCGCGGGCGTGTCGGCAGGATGTTTTCCTGCAAATTGACCAGATTGATCCCGTTCCACAGCGAAAGCGCCCTTTCGGTCGCCTCCTCATCGGACAGCTTCGCATAACGATTGAAATAAGAGCGTGGATCACGGAACGCCGTGTCGCGCAGCGTCAGGAAGCGTTCGACGTACCATTCGCGCAGGATGGGCTCTTCGGCGTCGATATAAACCGAGAAATCGAAGAAATCGGACACGAACGGTACCGCCTTGCCGTCACGCGGCAATCGCCCGGTCTGCAAGACGTTGACGCCTTCGACGATCAGGATGTCCGGCCGGTCAACTTCAACCCATTGATTGGGGACGATGTCGTAGGTCAGGTGCGAATAAATCGGAGCCTGCACCGGCCGTCGCCCGGCCTTGATGTCGGACAAAAACCCAAGAAGCGCAGGAAGATCGTAGCTTTCCGGAAAGCCCTTCCGCTGCATCAACCCTTCCCGTTCCAGCACTTCGTTGGGAAACAGGAATCCGTCAGTCGTCACCAGATCGACCTTGGGCTGCGGCGACCAGCGCGCCAGCAACGCCTGCAGCACGCGCGCAGTGGTCGATTTACCGACAGCCACCGATCCGGCGACACCGATGATGTAAGGCATCTTGCGGTCTTCGATGCCGAGGAAATGCCGTTGAGCCACGAACAACCGTTGCGCTGCCGCGACGTAGAAAGACAGCAAACGAGACAACGGTAGATAAATTTCCTCGACCTCCGCGATATCGAGGCGATCATGCATCGAATGCATCCGCGCGATTTCTTCGGCGGTGAGAGTCATCGGCATGTCTTCGCGCAACGCGGCCCACTGCGCGCGGGAGAAAACCCGGTACGGATTGTACTGGATCGGATTCTGCAGCTCGGCTCTCGCATCCATGAGCCAGGTTCCTTTTAACCCGAGCACGCGGCGTCCCATCCGCGTTGCCGACGATGACGTTAATCGCGCTTGCGCGCAGCTTTTTCCTCAAGTCCCGACATCTGCGTGCGCTGCGCAAGTGCAGCTTCGACTTCAGTCAACGTAATGCCGCGCGCCTTCAGCAGCACCAGCCAGTGGAAGACGAGATCGGCGCTTTCAGCGATCAGGTGCGCCCGGTCGTCTTCGACAGCAGCAATGACCGTCTCGATCGCTTCTTCACCGAACTTCTTGGCGCAGTGCTCCGCCCCCTTATCCAGGAGCTTTCGCGTATACGATGCCTCGCCACCCGAGGCTGCGCGGGTGTCGATGATGGTCGCAAGATCATGGATCGTGAAACTGGTCATGACGCGCTTTCTATCACTTCCACACCTCGGTAGGGAGCACAAAGTGCTGATCGAACTAGCCTTTTAGGGATCCAGCCGCATTGGCAGCCCGGAACGGACCATATGGTCCTTGGCTTCGCGAATGCTGAACTCACCAAAATGAAAAATGGACGCAGCCAGCACAGCGGTCGCATGGCCTTCGCGGATGCCCGCAACCAGATGATCGAGGTTGCCGACCCCGCCGGATGCGATGACCGGTACTTTGACGCTATCCGCAATGGCGCGGGTCAATGGGATATCGAAGCCCTGCCGAGTGCCATCGCGGTCCATCGAGGTCAGCAGGATCTCACCTGCTCCCAGCGATACCACTTCCTGTGCGTATTCGATGGCATCGATGCCGGTGGCTTTGCGTCCGCCATGGGTGAAGATTTCCCAGCGCTCCGACCCGCCTGCGCGTTTGACGCTTTTCGCGTCAATGGCGACGACGATGCACTGATCGCCGAACTTTTCAGCGGCTTCCTTGACGAATTCTCGGCGGCTGACTGCGGCGGAATTGATCGAGACCTTGTCAGCTCCGTAGTTCAGGAGCGTGCGAACATCGTCCACAGTCCGAACACCACCGCCGACTGTCAGCGGCATGAAGCAGGCTTCTGCCGTCCGCCGGACGACATCCAGCATCGTGCCGCGGTTTTCGTGAGTCGCATTGATATCGAGGAAGCAAAGCTCATCCGCGCCCGCGGCGTCATAGGCAATCGCCGCTTCAACCGGATCGCCGGCGTCGCGCAGGTCGACGAAGTTAATCCCCTTGACCACACGGCCGTCTTTGACATCGAGACAGGGAATGACACGAACCTTAAACATGATGCCGCCCTTTATGCCGCGGCCCGGGCATTGCGTATCAACGTCAATGCCTCGGCTGGATCGATACGGCCATCATAAAGCGCGCGTCCGGAGATAGCGCCCTCAAGCTTTTTGGCGCGTGGTGTCAGCAAAGCCTTCACGTCTTCGATCGAAGCGAGGCCACCCGACGCAATCACCGGAATCGAAATCGCATCGGCCAAAGCGATGGTCACATCGAGATTGAGACCTTTGAGCAAACCGTCGCGCGCGATGTCGGTGAAAATAATCGCTGCAACGCCGGCATCCTCAAACTGGCGCGCAATTTCCAGAACCGTAACGGTCGATGTTTCCGCCCAGCCTTCGACCGCAACCTTGCCATCACGTGCGTCGAGGCCAACTGCGACCTTCCCTGGAAACTTCTTCGCGGCCTCACGGACCAGCGCCGGATCACGTACCGCTGCGGTTCCGATGATGACGCGTGAGATGCCTTTGCTAAGCCACGCCTCCACGGTCGCAAGATCGCGAATGCCGCCACCAAGCTGAACGGGCATCTTCACGATCTTCAGCATCGCTTCGACGGCCTGGGCATTCATCGGCTTACCGGCAAATGCCCCATCCAGATCGACGACATGAAGATACTCGAAACCCTGTGTCTCGAACGTTTTTGCCTGCGCGGCTGGATCGAGATTGAAGACGGTGGCGCGCGCCATGTCGCCCTGTTCGAGGCGCACGCACTGGCCGTTCTTGAGATCAATCGCTGGAAAAAGAATCACGGCTTCCACTTGAGAAAGTTCGAGATCAAAGCAAGGCCGAAGCGCTGGCTCTTCTCCGGGTGAAATTGGGTGCCAATGGCAGTGTCCTTGGCGACAATCGCTGTGATCGGTCCGCCGTAGTCGGCACGGGCCACGACATCGACCTCATTTTTCGCATTCAAATGGTAGGAATGGACGAAATAAGCATGACGTCCTTTGTCGCCGAGCGGCAACCGCTCCAGCACTGGATGCTCGCGCAGAAGGTTGAGCGTATTCCAGCCCATATGTGGAATCTTGAGATTTTCCTCGCGCGGCGAAATCTTTTCCACGTCGCCAGAAACCCAGTTCAGTCCCGGCGTCGTAACGTATTCCTTGCCCTGCGTCGCCATCAGCTGCATGCCGACACAAATGCCGAAGAACGGCCGCGCCTTGTCGCGCACGACTTCAGTCATGGCATCGACCATGCCGTCGAGCGAATCGAGACCTTTGCGACAATCCGCGAAGGCGCCGACGCCGGGCAACACCACGCGATCCGCGCGAAACACCACATCGGGATCGCGCGTGACGACGACTTTCTCAGGATTCTCCATGGCGCGTGCGGCGCGCTCGAACGCCTTCGCCGCCGAATGCAAATTACCTGAGCCGTAGTCGATAATCGCAACGCTCACCGTGAAACTCCGGGCTCCGGAAACAATCCGATGACGTCTTGCTTGGATGTCAGAGACGCGTGCGGCATTGGGTGCAGAGGTCCATTGCCGCGGTCGTCACGCATGGAATGTTCAGTCCAGCGATCGAAGAAACGACGCTCGGCCTCTTCCTCGTTTTTGGCCACAACCACATCGAGCTGCCGCCACTTGCGGCGCGACAACTTCCATCGCCGCAACGACCCCGCCTCCAAGCCAATCAGCAGGGCAATGATCACAGCGACGAAAGCACGTGCACCGAAATCAAGACCGAACGAGCGAAGCACGATGCTCGACGCAATCGAGATCACCACATAGCCGAAAAGCGCCAGCCACAGGCGGTGCCAGATCAGCCAGAAAAACGAGAGGACGAATGCCCAAAAGTAGAAGCCGTCGCGCACGAACACGAGCCGGTCGGATGTGGTGCGCACGTCAACACCGTAACTCGCCGGTGCGTGAACTGTGTAAACCGCCATAACCTACTCCAAACCTTTACCCGTGCAGCGATCCACACAGATCGTGCTTTTCTTGTCGTTTAAAAAGAGACGTCCGCACATGCCCAGCATGCGCCGACAGATCAACCGCCAAGTTGTCCCTTGGTGGACGGCACCTCGCCCGCGGCCCGCGGGTCGATCGCAACAGCAGTCCGGAGTGCCCGCGCCAACCCCTTGAAGCAAGACTCCGCGATGTGATGGCTATTGTCGCCGTACAGCGTTTCGACATGTAGTGTCACGCCCGCATTCATTGCAAACGCGTTGAACCACTCCCGGACCAGCTCGGTGTCGAATTCGCCGATCTTGTCGCGCGGAAAGTCTGCCTTAAACACCAGAACCGGCCGCCCGGAGATATCGATCACGACACGCGTCAACGTCTCGTCCATCGGCATGTGAATACCCGCATAACGCGTGATGCCAGCCATGGTGCCGAGGGCCTGTTTCACAGCCTGCCCGAGTGCAATCCCGACATCTTCTGTGGTGTGGTGATAATCGACATGCAGGTCACCGTCGGCCTTGACGGTGATATCGATGCGCGAGTGCCGCGCGAGAAGGTCGAGCATATGGTCAAAGAAACCAATGCCGGTCGCGACATCGGACACGCCGGTGCCGTCCAGATTGACCGACACCTGGATGTCGGTTTCCTTGGTTTTGCGCTTGATGGTGGCCGTGCGCATGGGAAAGTGCTCTCCGGAGCCTGAAAGTGCGTCCTTTTAACAGGCACGTGACACCTTCGCTACTGCAGTATCAGGCGATTTTTGTCTGATATTTCAAATATGGTGACCGAATCGCGGGCAAGCTGGCCGATTGCAAGGGCCGCCGCGAACGCCTAGATCAGGCCGGTCAATGAGGTTTTACATGCAAGCATCACAGGCGGAACTCTGGCACGGCACCACCATTCTAACGGTCCGCAAGGGCGGCAAAGTGGTTATCGGCGGTGACGGACAGGTTTCCATCGGCCAGACGGTCATCAAATCCAACGCAAAAAAGGTTCGGAAGCTCGGCAAGGGCGACGTTATCGGCGGTTTCGCCGGTGCCACGGCGGACGCCTTCACGCTGTTCGAGCGCCTCGAAAACAAGCTTGAGCAGTATCCGGGGCAACTGACCCGCGCGGCAGTCGAGCTGGCGAAGGATTGGCGGACAGACCGCTATCTGCGCCGCCTGGAGGCCATGATGATTGTCGCTGACAAGGATGTCTCCCTGGTACTGACCGGCACAGGTGACGTTCTGGAACCCGAGCACGGTGTGATGGCGATCGGCTCCGGCGGTAACTATGCCCTGGCGGCTGCGCGCGCGCTGGCGGATTCGGACAAGGATGCCGAAACCATCGTGCGGCGCTCGCTCGATATCGCCGCTGATATTTGCGTCTACACCAATCGCAACTTGACGATCGAAACGCTGACAACCGGCTGATGCAGGCTGCGCGCTATCAGTTTGAACCAATGACGGCGGACGACCTGCCGTTGATCAAGCGCTGGCTGAGCATGCCTCATGTTGCGCAGTGGTGGGACGGGGCTGACGAGTTTGAACTGGTAAGCGGAGATCTTGGTCATCCTGATATGGCGCAATTCATTGTCGCGTGTGATGGAAAGCGGTTCGCGTATTTGCAGTGCTACAATCTGAGCGCGTGGAATACCGGTTTTGGTTCCCATCCCCAAGGCACGCGTGGCCTTGACCAGTTTGTCGGTGAAGCGAACATGCTTGACCGTGGCCATGGCTCCGCCCTCATCCGCGAATTCACTGAGCAACTGTTTGCGCAAGGGACGCCACGCGTCGTGATTGATCCCGATCCCACCAACGCACGCGCAATTAGAGCCTATGAAAAAGCCGGCTTTCGCCGTAGCAACATTGTCGATACGCCCGACGGGCCCGCACTTCTGATGGTACGCAATCCATGACTGACTTTTCTCCTCGCGAAATCGTTTCCGAACTCGACCGCTTCATCGTCGGCCAGGCTGACGCCAAGCGCGCGGTATCAATTGCTCTGCGCAACCGCTGGCGCCGGCAGCAACTGACCGGGTCTTTGCGCGAGGAAGTGCTGCCGAAGAATATTTTGATGATCGGCCCGACCGGCGTCGGCAAAACCGAGATTGCCCGGCGGCTCGCCAAACTCGCGGGTGCTCCCTTCATCAAGGTCGAAGCCACGAAGTTCACAGAAGTCGGTTACGTGGGTCGCGACGTCGAACAGATGATCCGCGATCTCGTCGAGGTTGCGATTCTCCAGACCCGCGAACGCAAGCGCAAGGACGTTCAGGCCAAGGCGCAGCTCGCCGCCGAAGAACGCGTGCTGGATGCGCTCGTTGGCGCCAACGCCAGCGCATCCACCCGCGATTCGTTTCGTAGGAAACTGCGTGCCGGAGAACTCAACGACAAGGAAATCGAAATCGAAACGCAGTCCTCCGGTGGCACCCCAATGTTCGAGATTCCCGGCATGCCCGGCGCACAAGTCGGCGCGATCTCGATCGGCGATATCTTCGGCAAGATGGGTGGCCGCACCAAGACGCGCCGTCTCTCCGTGACGGATTCACATGAAGTGCTCGTCAATGAGGAAAGCGACAAGCTGCTTGACAACGATCAGTTGACGCAGGAGGCCATCCAGGCGGTTGAGAACAACGGCATCGTCTTTCTGGATGAAATCGACAAGATTTGCGTGCGTGATGGCGCGCGCGCCGGTGACGTCTCCCGCGAAGGTGTACAGCGCGATCTGTTACCCCTGATTGAAGGCACTACGGTTTCCACAAAGCATGGCGCCGTAAAAACAGACCATATCTTGTTCATTGCGTCCGGCGCCTTCCACATCGCCAAACCGTCCGATCTGCTGCCGGAATTGCAGGGGCGCCTGCCAATCCGCGTCGAGTTGCAGGCGCTGACGCGGGACGATTTGCGCAGGATCCTCACCGAGCCGGAGGCCTCCCTGATCAAGCAATATGTAGCGCTGATGCAAACCGAAGGCGTTACGCTTGAGATCACGGATGATGCGATTGACGCGCTCGCCGACGTCGCAGTCGCAGTCAACTCCACCATCGAAAATATCGGAGCGCGGCGGCTGCAAACCGTGATGGAACGAGTGCTGGATGAAATTTCATTCGTCGCCCCTGACCGCAACGGCGAGACTATCCGCATCGATGCCGACTACGTGACGAAGCATGTTGGCGATCTCGCCAAGAACGCCGATCTCAGCCGGTTTATTCTGTAAGTCAGAAGCGACAGGGTGACGCCGTCGTGCGCAGCGACGCTGCGATTACGTCACCTTGTCCGACGTACGCGGACGTAAAGCGCGCCCTCACCGCCATGACCGATATGGGCTTCCTCGAAGCCGACGACGAGGTGGCGGAATTCCGGCAGGCCAAGCCATTGCGGCACATGGCGGCGAAGAATTCCGCGCTCCGATTCGGGGCCTGTCGTTCGCCCCTTCCCGGTGATTACAAGCACGAACGTCATGCCGTTGGCATGGGCATGGTGCAGGAAGTTCAGCAACGCGCGATGCGCCCTTGTCTGCGTCATGCCGTGAAGATCAAGCCGCGCATCGATGTCTTTTCGACCGCGCGACAATTGTGAGCGCTCACGGCGCCCGATCGGCGCTAGCGGCGGCGGAGCCGCGGGAGGCGTGACCACTTTTGCCGGCACTGCTGCGATCGGTTTTGACATTCGCGGAGCTTGTGCGACCTCGGCTGTTTCAGCCACAATTTCTGCGGAGACTGCTACCATCCGGGGCCTCTTCCGGAGTGGTTTGATTTGTTTAGCCACGTGTTCCCACAATGCAGCCTCCTCGCCGCTCAACGTTCGTTTGCGGCGAAGTGGTGAAGGTGCGGTAAGGACGGGTGGCCGTTTCTTCTTCATTGGCGGGAGCGATACCGACGGTGGTGCCGTGCGCGCTGCGGCGGCGCATCGGATTTTGCTTCCGCCTCCAGGGCACTTGCCGATACAGCTTTCGGCCGCGCCTCGGGCAACGGCACGGTCTTGCCACGCGCGCTTGGATCAAGACTCTTCGGCAGCAGCATCACGAAGTTTGCCGGATTTTTCAGCCGGCCTGCAATGCGGCCAGCTTCAGCGCCGGCACCAAAGTAGAGATCCGCTCTCGCCGGTCCGATGATCGCCGATCCCGTATCCTGCGCGACCATCAGACGATGAAACGGCGTGTTCGGCGCATCGGATTCGATCGGCAGCTTACCGGAAATGAAGAACGGTGTGCCGTAGACGTGCAATGATTTATCGACAGCAATCGACCGGCCAGCCGTCAATGGCACACCTTGAGCACCAACCGCTTCGTCATCTTTCGACAACGCAACCTCGCGGAAGAAAACATACGACCGATTCTGCCGGCGCAGTTCTTTTGCGGCGTCGGGATTCTGGTCCATGTACTCGCGAATGCGCTGCATCGACATTTGGTCTTTTGGCACGATATTGCGGTCAATCAGAACCCGGCCGACCGGTGTATAGGGATAACCATTATGCGCTTCGTAGTTGATACGCACCATCGATCCGTCTTCCAGATGGATACGGGCTGATCCCTGGATCTGAATGAACAATAGATCGGTCTGGCTCTTTAACCAGACCACTTCCAGGCCGCGGCCGGCGATAGCACCATCCTCGATCTCCCCACGATCGTAGTAAGGCACCAGCTTGCGGCGGCCGATCTTTCGGAACACCTGGCCTTTGTTCGGCAAACTCGTGGAGTCTTGCGAAAATCCGCGCACAAACAGATTCGAAGGACGGCGATAAACAGGGACGTTATAGACCTCGGTTTGGACACGCGAGCCATCGACAATCGGCTCATAGTAGCCCGTCACAAAGCCCGCATCTTCGCCGATGCGGGAGATCTGCAGCGGGATAAATTGTTGCTCGAAAAATTCGCGAGCTTTAGTGGTGTCGGAAATCGTCGTTGCGCGCGCCAATTTGCACGGTTCAAGCAGTGAGTTGCCGAGTGCCTTGATCTCAGTTGGTGGAACGGTTTGTGCGACAATCGGCTTGCAGCTTGCGCGGAAGGTTTTGAAGGCCGGTAGCGGATCATCGTCAGCCCATCCGCTGACTTCGCTCCATTTGAGCGGGGCATATTGGCCACCCGGAATTTCGAGCGGCCAAAGAACGGGACCGTGGTAACGGTGATGGTATTCGGATTGCGCGGCGTGATGGCGAACAGGCTTCGCATCCGCAACGAAGGGCAGACTTACGACGGCGGCAGCGTATAGCCAGGAATAGGCATAAGAAATCCGCGCGATAGGCGCGGATGTCTTCTTACTGCCCGCTTTCCGTCCCAACCAATTTCCAGTTTGGATCACGCGAGGAGATGTCACGGGCGAATGTCCAGATATCTGTGACATCGGTGAGCTTCTCCGGGTTGCCATCCACAACGGTGCCAGCCTTGTCGCGCGTCGCCGAGATCATCTGAGACACGAAGCGAACCGTAACCTGCGCCGAGCGATCGCGCATTTCCGCGCCGACAATGTCGGCCTTGTCGATTGACGCAAAGCGGGTCTCGACTTTTTCGCCGCGCTGCTCACGTTCCTTTATCGCGGCGTCGAAACCTTCGTAAACCTCAGACGAAAGCAGATCCTTTAGTGCACGACGATCGCCATTTGCAAATGCCAGCACGATCATTTCATAGGCACTCTTCGCGCCCGAAATGAAGTGACGGGCGTCGAACGACGCATCGGTGGCAACGATCTGATCAAGTCCCTTAGCGAGCGCAGATCCGGTTTCTGCGATTCCTTTCCAGCGGTCCTGCGCTGGCGTCTCTTCTTCCGATGGAGCAATGGGGGCTTGATCGAGAACCTTGCCCGGCATTGGCACCACGTTATCCGGGGCGCCACGCAGCACATCACGGGCAGCCCGATCATAAGGCGGGCGTTCGTCACCGGTGCGTTGTCCCAGAACGTTGCGCAGCCGCAGAAAGATGAAGACGGCCAGAGCCAGAAAAATGATGGTGTAAATGTCCACGTCGCGTTCACTTTCTGATCGGTGCCGGAGCGCCACTTTGGACCTTCCGAGCGACGGAAGGAACATCGGGCTCTGCCAATACCATGTAGGCACGAAATCGGGTCAAGCCAACACCGCCATATGCCGCGCTTTCGGGGAAGCCCAAAAGCTAGGTTAAGGGCAACTTATCGCGGTAATTCAGAGGGATTTTAGCCGATCCGGCGGCCCCGGCCAACCTTGGTGGCCCAGTTTCGGATCGATCATCCTTGTCGAATGCGGCAAGCCTATGATAGCCACTCGCCCCGACAAGGGAGACGTTGCCGCTTTCAAGACACGATCGAAGGGCGTCTGGTCGGCGGATCAAATCTTCCGTTCTTGTCTTCCGTTCCTGGCGGGGGCCTGTCGAGGCGATCCGCTTTCACCGCTCTCGGAGAATTATCATGACCAATGGCAACGGCGCACCTCTCGAGAATGCGGCTCCGCCCCAACTCAACGTCCTGGCCCAATACGTCAAGGATCTGTCATTCGAAAATCCAAATTCGCCGAATTCGCTTGCTCCGCGGGAGACACAGCCGGCGATCAACATCCAGATCAACGTCACTGCTAAGGCTCTCGCCGAGAACGACTACGAGGTGGCCCTTGCCATCGAGGGTAAGGCAGAGGCCGAAGGCGCACTCCTGTTCGGCTTCGAACTCATTTACGCCGGTGTCTTCCGCGTGCTGAACGTGGATCAGGAAAATCTGCACCCGCTGATCATGATCGAGTGCCCGCGGCTCCTGTTCCCCTTCGCGCGCGAAATCGTCGCGTCGTCGGTGCGGAACGGCGGCTTCCCGCCCATGATGCTGGATCCGGTGGACTTTGTTGGCCTCTATCGCCAGAACATGTCCCGCCAGGCCGAACAGATCCGGCCGAGCTAACGACTAGCCTATTCGGGCGCCGCCTCTTTTAAATACTCGTTCCAAATCGGATTGCCGCCACCCAGCGTTGTAATAAACGCAGCGTGTGCGGCAATGTCGTCTTCGGTGACGCGGGGGGCGAGCGGCACATCCCGTTGCCGGCGCGGAGTATCGACCTGGCCGACGGTGAAAGACACTCGCGTTTCCGCAAGAATGAATTGCGACTGCCGGGCCCCGATCAGGTCGATATAGACTTCAGCCAAAAGTTCGGCGTCGAGCAGAGCGCCGTGTTTCGTTCGGCGGGAATTGTCGATCGAATAGCGCGAACACAGGTCATCCAGCCGGTTTGACACGCCGGGATGCTTGCGGCGCGCCAGTGTGAGGGTGTCGACGAGACGCTCACGTGGAATGGCGGCGCGTGACACCCGATCCAGTTCCGCGTTGATGAAGCCGATGTCGAACGACGCGTTGTGAATCACCAACGGCGCTTCGCCAATGAAATCGAGAAATTCCTGGACGACAGCGGCAAAAAGCGGCTTGTCTGCGAGAAACTCGCTCGAAAGGCCATGCACCGCAAAGGCCTCCTGCGGCATGTCTCGCTCGGGATTAATATAGACGTGAAACGTCTGTCCGGTCGGCATGTGGTTGACCATCTCAACACAGCCGATTTCAACGAGGCGATCGCCGCGCAGCGGATCGAGGCCTGTGGTTTCGGTATCGAGAACGATTTCACGCATGATCTATTTGGACCAATTTCGAATCAGCTTCGCCGTTGCGGCATTTTAACAACCTGATCAAGGATTTCACGAATTCGCAGCCTGACCGGGTCCAGTCCGTGTGACGTATCCACCACGAAGTCCGCCCGCTTCCGCTTTTCCCCGTCAGGCAACTGGCGAGCCAGGATTGCGTCCAGCTTGTCCGGGGTCATGTTTTCTCGCGCGAGAATTCGCTCCCGCTGAATTTCAGGCGCGGTCGTTACCACGACCACCGCATCGACCCGCTTTTCCCCGCCCGTTTCAAACAGCAACGGCACATCCAGCACCGCTACCGGGGCTCCGGCTTTTTCCGCATCGCTCAGGAATTTCTGCTGATGGCTGCGCAACATCGGATGCACAATGCCTTCAAGTCGCTTCATAGCCTCGGCGTTGTTCACGACCATGGCGGATAGCTTTTGCCGATCGACTTTGCCGTTCGCGGTGCTGCCTGGAAACGCGGCCTCGACCGCGGGGACGGCCTCACCTTCATAGATTTTATGGACGGTTGCATCAGCGTCGTAGACAGGCACCCCGGCTTCTTCAAACAGCTTTGCCGTGGTGGATTTCCCCATCCCAATCGATCCGGTCAAACCAAGCAGCAACATCAAGAACTCTCTAAATTAGACAGCCAGCAGGTTCTTGCTCCGAAGAAAGGCAAGTAACGGCAGCAGCGGTAGTCCTAGAATCGTGAAATGATCGCCATCGATGCGATCAAACAAATTCACACCGACACCCTCGAGCTGATAGGCACCCACGCTCTTGGTCACGGCATCACCTGTTAGCTCGACGTATTCAGCGATCTGATCGTTCGTCAAAGAACGCATGGTCATGCGCGCGACGCTCACATGCGAGAACAAAAGCTCGCCATTCTTCACGACACTCACAGCACTGTGGAGTTCATGAACGTTTCCCGAAAGTATGCAGATCTGTTCAATAGCTGCAGCGGAGTTCACGGGCTTGCTGAAAAACCGATCGCCAAGCGCCAATGTCTGGTCAGCGCCGACAACATACTGATCTTTGGTTTTTGCCGATACGTGCCTGGCTTTCTCGGTAGCCAGCAGAGCGGCAATTTTACCAGGATCCTTCAGACCGGACGATTGCTGAGTTCCGCGCTCGTCGATATCTGCCGGGATGCAGGCAATCGACAGCCCGGCATTCGCGAGCAGCATGCGGCGTGCTGCACTTTGAGACGCCAGAACGAGCGGTTTTTGTTCAAGCCAGATCGACATGATTATCCATCAGTTCTTCTGACGCTGACGATCGGCAAGCAGCTTCATCACGGCGGCAGCAGTCTCCTCGATCGAGCGACGCGTAACATCCAGCAATGGCCAGTCGTATTTGGCGCTAAGCTTGCGGGAAAACGCAACCTCATCCGTCACCGACTGGCGATCGATATAGGAATCATCGCCTGTTTTCGCGCCGATCCCGAGCAACCGGTTTTGACGAATCTGGATCAAGCGCTCGGGCGTCGCATGCAGGCTGACAACAAGCGGCTTCTTTAATGTCTCGAGCTGATGCGGGATAGGAATGCCGGGCACCAATGGGACATTGGCTGTCCGGACCCCACGATTGGCAAGATAAATAGAAGTTGGTGTTTTTGAGGTTCGCGACACACCGACAAGAACGACGTCAGCCTCCTCCAGGCCTTCGACGTGCTGCCCATCGTCATGCATCATCGAATAATTCAGCGCATCGATACGTTTGAAATACTCAGCATTAAGTGTGTGCTGGGCACCGACCCGGCGCGAGGTCTCAGTGCCGAGGTAAGCCTGAAACAACTGCATCACCGGACCAATGATCGACAGGCTGGGAATATTGATTTCCTGACACTTCGCTTCGAGCCGCTCCACAAGATCCTTTTCCAGGAGGGTGAAGAGAACGATGCCGGGCGCTTCCTCGATCTCTGCGAGGACGCGATCAAGCTGCTTCTGGCTGCGGATCAGCGGATAGACGTGCTCCACCGGGGAGACGTTGGAATATTGCGCGGTGACGGCGCGCGCGACGGTGATCAGCGTTTCTCCGGTCGAATCGGAGATCATATGGAGATGAAAATAACTCCCGGTGGTGGGCACCATATCAACTCGATTCCCGCTTTGACGCCGTCGCTCCCATTGTGAATCGCTGTGAATCCCTGTGGGGACTTCGACCTCGATCGGACCGCGCGAAGGCGCGCCCGGGATAACGCGATATTTCATTCACAGCCGTGATTTCGGGATGAAATCAGACAGTAACATTTATGGTAGCGAGCTTATGTGGATTTGTCTTGGATTAATGGCGGACAGAGCAGGGCAAGGCATTGAAACAATCCACTTTTTCGCTGGACCGTTTCTCAAATCAACTGCGGGCATAAAGTCGCCGCATGTGGATGATTGCGGAATAAGAGGAGGATCGAATTGCGCGGACACTAATCACGGTCACTTAGACTCAAACTTAAGAATCTAAAAGATTCATTAAGGAAGTTGTGCCCTGCGGATAGACCTTGCATGAGGTCACCCATTGGTGCTCAACGTCTTCTGGGTCGGATTGGTTCCGCCAGCCATTTGCCCAAACCGCGTGTCGACATTTCTAGCTTGGCAAAGCAGGCAAGAGCACTTCGCAATGTATGAATGGATCAAGGCACTCCATGTGATTGCGGTCATATCCTGGATGGCCGGTATGCTCTATCTGCCGCGGCTGTTTGTTTATCATTGTGAAGCTGAGATCGGCTCCAAGCAGTCCGAGACGTTCAAGATCATGGAACGGCGGCTGCTGAAGGCGATCATCAATCCGGCCATGATCGTCACCTGGCTCGCCGGCCTGTGGCTGGTCTGGCAGGGTCATTGGTACAAGGCGGGCTGGTTTCACGCTAAATTTGCACTGGTGTTGGCGATGTCGGCCGTCCATGGCTTTCTGAGCGCACGCGTGCGGGATTTTGCCGCTGATAAAAATACCCGAAATCAGAAATTTTACCGTATAATCAATGAAGTACCTACGGTCCTCATGATTGCGATCGTGATTTTGGTGATTGTGAAGCCGTTTTAATCCTCGCCGGCCGATGATCGTCTTGCGTCCCAGCGGCCTATTTTCTATATTTGTCCCATCCCACCGAACGCAGGCGGATGCGGTAGAGTCGCGGTTTTATTGTTGGACCGGACGCCGCATCAGGTTCGAAGCCTCCCGGCACCTTCCTTGCTCAAGACCTGCGGACTTCTCGTCGTTTTTGTTGTCCGTATGTCGTCAGCAAACTGAACCTTCTCTTGCTCCTTCCCCTCTCTGTTTCTCTCCACAGGACGATCCCAATGCGGGAAATCAAACTACAAGACCTCAAAGCAAAAACCCCGGCGGAGCTTGTCTCATTCGCCGAAGAACTCGGGGTCGAAAATGCCAGCACCATGCGCAAGCAGGAGCTGATGTTCGCCATTCTCAAACAACTCGCTATCCAGGAAACCGACATTATCGGTGAGGGTGTTGTCGAGGTTCTCGCCGACGGCTTCGGCTTCTTGCGGTCATGGGACGCGAATTACCTCCCTGGCCCGGACGATATCTATGTTTCGCCGTCGCAGATTCGCCGTTTCGGTCTTCGCACCGGTGACACGATTGAGGGTCACATCCGCAGCCCGAAAGAGGGCGAGCGTTACTTTGCGCTGTTGAAGGTCAACACGCTGAATTTCGAAGATCCGGAGAAGTCGAAGCACAAGGTCAATTTCGACAACCTGACGCCGCTGTTTCCCGATCAACGGTTCAAGCTCGAGCTCGATGATCCGACGCGCAAGGATTTGTCGACCCGGGTCATCGATATCGTAGCGCCTATTGGTAAAGGCCAGCGCGCACTTATCGTTGCGCCGCCGCGCACGGGTAAGACCGTGCTGATGCAGAACATTGCGCACGCGATTACGGCCAATCATCCGGAATGCTATCTCATCGTTCTTCTGATCGATGAGCGTCCGGAAGAAGTCACCGACATGCAGCGTTCAGTGAAGGGTGAGGTGGTTTCATCGACGTTTGATGAACCTGCGGTGCGCCACGTTCAGGTCGCCGAGATGGTGATCGAGAAGGCCAAGCGTCTCGTCGAACACGGACGCGACGTCGTCATCCTGCTCGATTCGATCACGCGTCTTGGCCGCGCCTACAACACAGTCGTGCCGTCATCCGGCAAGGTGTTGACCGGCGGTGTTGACGCGAACGCGCTTCAACGTCCGAAGCGTTTCTTCGGTGCGGCGCGTAACATCGAGGAGGGCGGTTCGCTGACAATTATTGCGACTGCACTGGTCGATACGGGCAGCCGCATGGACGAAGTGATTTTCGAAGAGTTCAAGGGCACGGGTAACTCCGAACTCATTCTTGATCGCAAGGTCTCGGACAAGCGCACGTTCCCAGCGATCGATATTTCACGCTCGGGCACCCGCAAGGAAGAGCTCATCACCGATCCGCAGTTGCTCAAGAAGATGTACGTCCTTCGCCGCATCCTCAATCCGATGGGCACCATGGACGCCATCGACTTCCTCTTGGACAAGCTCCGCAATACCAAGAACAACTCGGAATTCTTCGAGTCCATGAACACCTGATCCACGCGATCGCGGACCGGACTTATTTCGAGTCCGGTCCGCGGCCCGTGGTCAAAACCTGCCGCAGCAGCAACGCTGATATCAATTATATGCAGCGCAGCAATTTCAATGCTGCACCCATTGTGCAACGATATTGCATCGCACAATTTTAGACTTAATCCTCTGATTGGATTTTGATTGCGCACCGACTGTCGCTTCGACAAATAAGCGCAATGCTTTCTCCCAGCCAAACCATCTTCGCTTTATCGTCTGGCCGCGCGCCAACGGCGATTGCCGTTATTCGCTTATCCGGACCACAGGCGCGTGTGGCGGTCGAAAGCCTCTGCGGAAAAATTCCCGCACCTCGGGTCGCTCACCTCGCAACATTGCGAAACGCGAATCATGAGTCGATTGATGAGGGCGTGGTGCTGTGGTTTCCGGGACCGCGCAGCGTGACGGGCGAAGACGTCGCCGAGTTTCAAGTCCACGGCGGCCGCGCCGTCATTGCGGCAATGTTCGAGGCGCTCGGAAAAATTGAAGGATTGCGACCTGCCGAACCCGGCGAATTCACACGCCGCGCATTTGAAAATGGCAAGCTCGATCTCACTGAGGCTGAGGGCCTCGACGACCTGATCCACGCCGACACCGATCGACAGCGGCGCCAGGCGCTTCGTCAATTGAAGGGACTACTCGGCAACCACGCGCGTGACTGGCGGGAGCAGATCATCAAGGCGTCGGCGATGGTTGAAGCGGCGATCGATTTCTCCGACGAGGGTGACGTGCCTGACGATCTCATCGGACCAGCGAAGGAGAGGGTGAATCGTCTGCTCGGCGAGATCGAGGGCGTATTGGCCGTAGGCGGGCGGAGCGAGCGTCTACGCGACGGGCTCGTTGTGGCAATTGCGGGCGCTCCCAATGTTGGCAAGTCGACCCTGATGAATGCGCTGGCCCGGCGCGATGTTGCGATCGTTTCACCACATGCTGGGACCACGCGCGATATCATCGAAGTGCATCTTGATCTCGATGGCTATTCCGTAACCCTGATCGATACCGCTGGCATCCACGACACGTTGGATCCGATCGAGCAGGAGGGAATACGACGCGCCCGAGCGCGGGCTGCCGACGCTGATTTGATTTTCTGGCTCGTTGATGGCCGCACGGCTGAAGGGGACGTCGGATCGAAAGCGACAGAGCGGGACGAAGCGGTTGCGAATGATCCGGATCGCGTTTGGACCATCCGCAATAAACTCGACGATGTGATGAGCGGCGCAATGATCACCCCAGCTGAGCAGCCGGTCTTTTCAATCTCGGCCAAGAACGGGCGGGGCCTTTCCGAACTGACGGACCGGCTGGTCCAGTTTGCCTCTTCTCACTTTGACGATGAGGTTTCGCTGATCACCCGAGCACGTCATCGGACGCTCCTTCAGGACGCGGCGGACGCCTTGGGTCGGGCTTTTCGTATGAGGGAAGAACCCGAGTTGATTGCCGAGGAACTTCGAATAGCGATTCACTCGTTAGGGCGTCTGACCGGGCGGGTAGACGTTGAAGACATCCTCGATTCGATCTTTCGGGACTTTTGCATTGGCAAGTAAGCTCGCTGTTTCACGTGAAACAAGGTGGGAGCATCTGATGGGGTGTTTCACGTGAAACATCTCCCGGACCCTTCACT
Source organism: Afipia dichlorophenoxyacetatis (assembly GCF_055386385.1). Lineage (NCBI taxonomy): Bacteria > Pseudomonadati > Pseudomonadota > Alphaproteobacteria > Hyphomicrobiales > Nitrobacteraceae > Afipia > Afipia dichlorophenoxyacetatis. The sequence continues at coordinate 181,550 of NZ_AP029250.1, forward strand.
TTGTTTCACGTGAAACGGCTCGGTCAGTAGTTCTGACTTTGAGCTTTTACAGTTGCGCGATAGAACACCGATCAATCATGCAAAATTCATTCGATGTCATCGTGATCGGGGGAGGCCACGCCGGCTGTGAAGCCGCGGCTGCTTCCGCGCGCATGGGCGCCAAGACGGCCCTTGTGACCCATCAATTCGCAACTGTCGGCGCCATGTCCTGCAATCCGGCGATCGGGGGCCTTGGAAAAGGGCACCTCGTTCGTGAAATCGATGCCCTGGACGGCTTAATGGGTCGTATGGCGGACCAGGGCGGCATTCAGTTCCGGGTTTTGAACCGCCGGAAGGGTCCGGCGGTCCGCGGTCCGCGGGCTCAGATTGATCGGAAGCTTTACGCTGCGGCTATGCAGGCGGAAGTCCGCCAGACTCCCAATCTTTCCGTGATTGAGGGCGAGGCGGACGAGTTTCTTCTCACTGATGGTCGAATCTGCGGACTTCGCCTTGGCGATGGTCGGGAACTCGCCACAGCCGCGATTGTCGTCACCACGGGGACGTTCCTGCGGGGTTTGATTCACCTGGGAGAGCGGAATTGGCCGGCCGGGCGGGTCGGCGAGGCGCCAGCGATGGGACTGTCAAAGTCTTTCGAGGCTGTCGGGTTTACCCTGGGCCGCCTGAAGACAGGGACTCCGCCCCGGCTCGATGGTTCAACGATCAACTGGTCCGCGGTGGAAATGCAGCCCGGAGACGATCCGATTGAGCCGTTTTCGGTCCTGACCGCTCAAATTACGACCCCTCAGATCGAATGCGGGATTACCCGCACGACCGATGCGACCCATGAGATCATTCGGGCCAATGTGCACCGATCACCGATGTATTCCGGGCAGATCAAGAGCACGGGTCCACGGTATTGTCCTTCGATCGAGGACAAGATCGTCCGGTTTGGCGATCGGGACGGCCATCAGATCTTTCTGGAGCCGGAAGGGCTCGACGATACGACTGTCTACCCCAATGGGATCTCGACTTCTTTGCCTGAAGAGGTCCAGCTAGCGATCTTGGCCACGATTCCAGGGCTGGAGCAGGTCAAAATGGTCCGCCCGGGCTACGCCATCGAATACGATCACGTTGATCCGCGGGAATTGAACCCAACGCTACAGACCAAGCGGGTGCCGGGATTGTTCCTGGCTGGGCAGATCAATGGCACGACCGGATATGAAGAGGCGGCTGCTCAGGGCCTGGTGGCTGGTCTGAACGCGGCTTTGCTGGCCGGCGGTGGTCAGCCCGTCGTATTTGACCGGGCTCATGGCTATCTGGGCGTCATGATCGACGATCTGACATCCCGCGGCATCACCGAGCCGTATCGGATGTTTACGTCGCGGGCGGAGTACCGTTTGACCCTGCGGGCAGACAACGCCGATCAACGTCTGACCGATCGTGGCATTACCTTGGGATGCGTTGGTGCGGAGCGGGCGGGTTTTCATGCTGCGAAGATCTCCGCACTCGGCGAGGCGAAGTCTCTGGCGAAGTCTCTGTCGGTGACGCCCAATGAAGCTGCGAAGTATGGCCTTGCACTCAACCGCGACGGTCAGCGTCGCTCAGCTTTCGAGTTGCTGGCTTATCCGGAGATTGGTTGGGCCGAAGTCACTAAGATTTGGCCTCAGCTTAACGAGATCGATCCGGGCATCGCGACCCATCTGGAGATCGATGCCAAATACGATGTCTATCTGTCCCGGCAGGCGGCTGATGTGGAAGCCTTTCGGCGCGATGAAGGCCTGGTTCTGACTGATGTAGATTACAGCGCCGTGCCGGGGCTCTCGAACGAAGCGCGCCACAAGCTCGAAAGCATCCGCCCCCGGACGATTGGCCATGCGGCTCGCATTGAAGCTATGACGCCAGCAGCTTTGGCCATCCTCGCAGCGTATCTGCGCCGCGAAGCGCGCCGCACACCTGCAGCCTCGGCCTGAGGGTAGGGCCCATGGCCAAATCATCTTCTATCCAGCTCCCGTCGATTTCGTCTGGAGATAAGGCCGCTGCTTTAGCGCTGACGCCTGTTTCACGTGAAACGGAGGAGCGGCTCGATCGCTATGTCGATCTGCTGGTGGAGTGGCAGGCAAAGACCAATCTTATAGCGCCGTCCACGCTCCCGACTCTTTGGACCCGGCATGTATCCGATTCCCTTCAACTCCTCGCTCTGGCACCCAAGGCCCGGACGTGGGTCGATCTCGGCAGTGGCGGTGGCTTTCCCGGCGTCGTGTTGGCTTGCGCGATGGCTGAGCATGAGGGTGCTACGGTCCATCTCGTCGAGCGGAACGCAAAGAAGGCCGCATTTCTGCGCGAGGCTCTGCGAATCACCAACGCAGCTGGCACGATTCATCCGGCTGATATCGGGGATTATGTGGATAGTTTGAGTACGCCGGTGGATTGCGTCACCGCCCGTGCACTCGCTCCTCTACATATGCTCTTGGACTACGTTGAACCCCTCATGAGGAATGGCGCGAAAGCACTGTTTCTGAAGGGACAAGATGTAGAGTCAGAATTGACTGAAGCCACTAAATACTGGAATATCAACCCACACCTACATCCCAGCCGAACAGGCGGACAAGGCTGGATCGTCGAGCTTGAGACCATCGAGCGCCGATAAATCGTCCGTTCAAGAGATATGGCCACGCAAATGATTGATATGAATGGGGTTTTTCAGGGCGACGCGCCAGAAGGCACACCGGGCCGCCCACGTATCCTCGCTCTAGCCAACCAGAAGGGCGGCGTCGGCAAAACAACTACTGCGATCAACCTAGGCACAGCGCTCGCGGCTATCGGCGAACGCGTGCTGATCGTTGATCTCGATCCTCAGGGTAATGCCTCGACCGGACTGGGCATCGATCGCCGCAATCGCAATTGCTCCACCTACGACGTTCTGGTGGGTGAGGCCAAGTTGCGCGAAGCGATCATTCCGACCGCGGTCCCACGACTTCACATCGCTGCTTCCACGATGGACCTCTCGGGTCTTGAGCTTGAACTGGGAACAACACACGGTCGCGCGTTTCGTCTCCGCGATGCAATTGCCGAACTGAACATCGGCATCGAAGCCGAATCTGCTTACACGTACGTGCTGATCGATTGCCCGCCGTCGCTCAATTTGATCACCGTCAATGCCATGGCGGCGTCGCATGCGATCCTCGTCCCGCTGCAGTGCGAGTTCTTTGCACTCGAAGGTTTGTCGCAACTGCTGCAGACCGTCGAACAGGTGCGTTCGACTCTGAACCCCGGACTGACCATTCACGGCATCGTTCTGACGATGTTCGATTCGCGCAACAACCTCTCAAATCAAGTTGTCGCCGATGTGCGTCAGTTCATGGGCAGCAAGGTTTACGACACGATGATCCCGCGTAACGTCCGCATTTCGGAAGCGCCGTCCTACGGCAAGCCGGTGTTGGTGTACGATCTCAAGTGTGTCGGAAGTGAAGCTTATCTCAAGCTCGCGACTGAAGTGATTCAGCGCGAGCGGGAATTGCGTACGCACTGAGCTGACCTCAAAAAACAGACGGCGGTGTGAATCGCCGTCACAATAAAATTGTGTGAAGCGGGAGTGCGTGAGTTGAGTGCAAGGGAGCAGGCGATGGCCGACGAGGCGCGTTCGCGATTGGGTCGCGGTCTTGCAAGTCTAATCGGTGATGTTGGCGGCGAGGCGGCTCACGTCGAGCGTCCGGCCCGTACCCCGCGTCGTGTGCCGATTGAATTCCTGAAAGCCAATCCGCGCAATCCGCGGCGGACGTTTTCCGACGAAGAGCTCAGTGAACTGTCAGCTTCGATCAAGCAGCACGGTGTCATTCAGCCGATCGTAGTACGGCCGGTGAAGGGTGCGCAGGATCGTTTCGAAATTATCGCGGGTGAACGTCGCTGGCGAGCATCGCAGCGTGCTGGTCTGCACGACGTTCCGATCGTGACTGTCGATGTCAATGACAGTGACGCGCTTGAGATAGCGATTATCGAAAACGTGCAGCGCTCCGATCTCAACGCGATGGAAGAGGCGCAAGGCTATCACGCGCTCGCTGCCGAGTTCAAACGCAGCCAGGAGGACATCGCCAAGATCGTTGGCAAGAGCCGCAGTCATGTTGCGAATATGATGCGCCTGACCAAACTTCCGGCGGATGTGCAGGCCTACATTGCCGACGGGAAAATCTCGGCGGGTCATGCGCGCGCGCTGATCAATGTTCCGGACGCATCGGCTGCTGCAAAGCGAATCGTGGAAGAGGGGCTCACCGTGCGTCAGACGGAAGCCTTGGCGCACGATGAAGGTGTGCCCGAACGTAAGCCGCAGAAGGCTCGCAGCAGCAGCGGCTCAACTGCGAAGGACGCCGATACGCTCGCTCTTGAGAAGCGCGTCAGTGACGTTATTGGTCTGAAAGTGAGTGTCGACCACCGCGAGCCCGGCGGCGTCGTGACGATCAAGTATAAAGATCTTGATCAGCTCGACGAAGTTCTTCGCCGCCTTGAAGCGGGACACTAAATCATTCTAGCCGCGACGCCGTGCATTGACGGCGACCGCAAGCAAGGCGCGCTGGGCGATCACTTCGGCCAGCGATGATTGCTTGCGCATGTCGAATGCGGCGTCAGCGAGTTGAGCAATGACTTTGACCAACCGCTCGCTGTTGGTATTTCGCAAGGCCGTCTCGACCAGTGCCTTTCGCGAAAAATGCAGGCGAGGAAAGCCACTCTCCAGCGCATCCAGCTCGCTGCGGCCTTCCTCGACGGAAAGCCGGGCCTTGTGCAACTGTGCCGCCTGTCGTTGTGCGGACATGATGATCATGCCGGGATAAATTCCGGCTGCCATTGCTTTTGCAAACGACATTTCCACATCCGCGGCGCGGCCCGCGAAGGCATTGTCGACAATGGGATCGAGCGCGAGACCCGACGCATCGGTGACAATCGCCACAACATCCTCGAGCGTGATCTCACGTTGGCCATGGGCATAGAGTGTGAGCTTGCGAATTTCATTTCGCGAGGCCTGCCGGTCGCCGCCAAGCAGCGAGGTCAGAGCAGCGCGCGCATCAGGCGCGATTCTGAGATCTGAGACTCGCAGTTCGTCATCGATCAATCGTGCCAGATCGCGTTCGGTGTCTGCATAACACGCGATGGCAACCGCCGATTTGGCACGTTCGCACGTTTTGCGGAGCGGTGCGTCGGGACGCAGCTCGCCCGCCTCGATCACGATAAGGCAATCCTTGACCGGCATCTCAGTCAGCGTTTCGACGCCGCTGGCAAAACTGCGCGAACCGGCGCGGACGCGGATGGCGCGTCGCCCTCCGAACAGCGGCACCGTCATCGCTTCATCGACGAGGCGTGACGGTTCGGCGGCGAGTTCATCGCCGTCAATTTTCACCAAGGCGAATGGATCGTTTGGATCGTCAACCGCCAAAGCCATCAAGGCATTGGCGCGTTCGTGAACCAGGCCTGTGTCGGGGCCATAAAGCAGGACGATCGGACGCGCCGGATCAGGCCGGGCGAGATAGGTATCGATTTCCTTGCCGCGGAGAGCGACCACGAATGTCCAAATCCGTTACGTGCCGGCGACGAAGAAAGACGCCAGACGCTGACTGATGTTGTCGGCAATGGTCTTGGACGCGCGGTCCTCTGCATCACGCAGTGCGCGCGATCGGGCAAAGCGCTGGGCTTGTCCCGGGATGTCGTACGAGACGCGCGCGAAGGTGGTTCCGGTCAGCACCGTCTTGTCGGTCGCGTTGTCCTTGAGTTCATAGGTCGCGTCGATTCCGTAGTTCTCGAGATCCGGCCGCGCCGTGTTGGGATCGACGATGACTGATGTACGTGACGTGGTGATCCGGATGATCAGGCGGTGGGTCGGAGGTCCTCCGACCGCGGCGCCGTACATGTTGAACGCGAGCTCGTTGCGGATCAGAACACCGAGACGCGCTTCGCGCGTTCCGTTCGGCAGGTTCATCGGAGGGAGTTCGACGCCCTGAAGCTTCTCGCGCAGCGCCGGTTCACCATTCAGCCCGCGTTCCGCATACATCGGCTGAAAACAGCCAGCCACCGCAGCAGCCAAGGCTGCCACGACTGCCAGCCGGGCAGCGATGCGCTTATCAAACCACGACATTCACGATCCTCTGCGGAACGATGATCACTTTGCGCGGGGATTTCCCGTCCAATGCCGATTTTACCGTATCAAGGGCCAAAACGGCAGCCTCAATTTCCGGATTCGCGGCATTTCGGGCGACCGTGACATCCGCGCGCTTCTTGCCATTAACCTGCACGGGCAGCGTAATTGTGTCCTCAACGAGCAAATCGGCCTCAATTTCCGGCCACTCCGCCTCCGAAATCAGGCCCTGGTGTCCCAGGGTCTGCCAGCACTGCTCGGCCAGATGCGGCATCATCGGCGAAATCAACCGCAACAGGATGTCGAAAGCTTCCCGGGTCGCGGCTGCCATGGCGGCATTGGTCTCGATCAGTTTTGCCGGTCCATCGACGATGTCCGCCAGAACGCCGACGAACGTATAGAGCTTGGCGATAGCTGTGTTGAAACGCAGCCGTTCAATGGCGTTGGACACCTCCGCAAGGGTACGGTGGGCTGCTCGCCGCAGGATGAGCACGCTTTCATTGTTGAGGTCGATCAGCGGCGTGCCCGGCGGGGGCAGATGCGGAGCCGCGGTGTTCACGAGGCGCCAGATACGTTGGACGAACCGGCTGGCGCCCTGAACGCCCTCCTCGCTCCAGATCACATCGCGATCCGGCGGCGAGTCCGACAGCATGAACCAGCGCGCGGTATCCGCGCCATAGGTGCCGATGATGTCATCAGGATCGACAGTGTTGCGCTTCGATTTCGACATCTTCTCGATCGAGCCGATCTCGATGGGTTCGCCCGTCGTCAACAGCGATCCCCGGCGCGTCTTGCCGTCGCCCTCAATCTTGATCTCTGCGGGCGATGCGAACGTGCCGTCCTGTTTCTTGTAGGTCTCATGCACCACCATGCCCTGCGTGAACATGCCGGCGAACGGCTCATCCATGCCGATATGTCCCGTCGCCTTCATCGCGCGGGTGAAGAAACGGCTGTAGAGCAGATGCAGAATCGCATGCTCAACACCGCCGATGTACTGATCGACAGGCATCATACGGTCGACCACATCACGTGTGGTTGGCGAGTTCTCGTTCCATGGATCGGTGAAGCGCGCGAAATACCAGGATGAGTCGACGAAGGTATCCATGGTGTCCGTCTCGCGCCGCGCATGCGCGTTGCCGCACTGCGGACAGGAAACGGTCTTCCATTTGGTGTGGCGGTCGAGCGGATTGCCGGGGCGATCGAATTCAATGTCGTCCGGCAACTGTACCGGCAGATCTTTGATCGGCACGGGCACGACGCCGCACGTCTCGCAATGAATGATCGGAATCGGGCAGCCCCAATAGCGCTGACGTGAGATCCCCCAGTCACGCAGGCGGAAATTGACCTGACGTTGCGCCACGGCACGATTGCCAAAAGTTGCGATTTCGAGCCGCTTGGCAACTTCTTCCTTCGCTTCAGCAATGGTCATGCCATCGAGGAAGCGCGAATTGATCATGCGGCCATCGCCGTCATAGGCGGTGTCTGTAATGACAAAGCTTGCGGGATCCTGTCCCTCAGGACACACCACCGGCGTATTGCCGAGACCATATTTGTTGACGAAATCCAGGTCGCGCTGGTCATGCGCTGGGCAGCCGAAGATTGCGCCCGTGCCGTAATCCATCAGAACGAAATTCGCGACGTACACCGGCAACTGCCACGTGGGATCGAGTGGGTGGACGGCTTTGATACCTGTGTCGAAGCCCTTCTTTTCCGCGGTGTCAATTTCTGCCTGCGCGGTGCCGGTGTGACGGCATTCCTCGATGAAAGCTGCCAGTGCGGGATTTTTCTTTGCGGCCTCAGCCGCAAGCGGATGATCCGGCGACAAGGCGACGAACTTGGCGCCGAACAGCGTGTCGGGGCGTGTTGTGAAAACCTCGACCTCGCCCTCTCCTGCCGGAGTCGTCTGTGTGTCCAGTGCAAAGCGAATGAGCAGCCCTTCCGAACGCCCGATCCAGTTGCGTTGCATGAGGCGCACCTTGTCGGGCCAGCGGTCCAACGTGTCGAGCGCAGTGAGCAGCTCGTCCGAATATTTGCTGATCTTGAAGAACCACTGGGTGAGTTCTCGCTGCTCAACCAGCGCGCCTGAGCGCCAGCCGCGCCCGTCGATCACCTGCTCGTTGGCGAGCACCGTCTGGTCCACAGGGTCCCAGTTCACTTTCGATTGCTTGCGCTCGACCAGCCCTGCTTTCAGGAAATCGAGAAACATTCGCTGCTGGTGCTTGTAGTAGCTCGGATCGCAGGTTGCGATCTCACGGCTCCAGTCCAGCGACAGCCCCATCGACTTGAGCTGTTTTTTCATGGTGGCGATGTTTTCGTAGGTCCACTTCGCCGGATGCGTCTTGTTCTGCATCGCGGCGTTTTCCGCCGGCATGCCGAACGCATCCCACCCCATCGGATGCAGCACGTTGTGGCCTTTGGCGCGCATGTAGCGCGCCACCACGTCACCCATGGTGTAATTGCGGACGTGACCCATATGGATGCGCCCGGAAGGATACGGGAACATCTCGAGCACGTAATATTTCGGCTTCGGGTTGTCGTTGCGGGTGGAGAAAATCCCCCGCTCCTCCCAAAGGCGCTGCCAGCGCGGTTCGGTTTCGCGGGCGTTATAGCGTTCGGTGCTCATGGATGGATCGTCTGCCAGAGGATGGAAAGCGGCAGACTAGTGTCCTGAATCCGAAGTTCGCCTCATTATGCAGCGCATCCCGTAGCGAACTTCGGATTCAGAAGGACACTAGCAAACCTATGATTCTAGTGTGGTTCAGGTTCAGAAGTTCGCTTGAAGGATGCGCAGAGAAAATGAAGCGAACTTCTGAACCACCACACTAGCCACAAAAGACCGCGCTGGGTCAACGCCTTGCCGCCTATCCGGCGAGCGACATCTGCTGTTTGGCGGCCGGGACCAGCGCATGCTCCACCACGGTGTTCCGTCCCTGACGTTTTGCGGCGTACAGGGCGGCATCCGCGGCCTCCAGCAGGTCGTCCTGGGGCTGGCTATCTCCCGGCGTGACGGTTGCGACCCCGACGCTGACTGTGACGCACTGATAACTACTCGTCAGGTGTGGAACAGCGAGCTTTTCCACCATGGCACGCACGATTTCACCAATCTGCATCGCTCGAGCAGCATCGCTGGCCGGCAGCAACAAGCAGAATTCCTCCCCGCCATAGCGGGCCGCGAACCCGGCATTTTCGTCGGCAATCGCGGCGAGGGCCTCACCGACCCGGCCGAGACAGGTGTCTCCTTCGAGGTGGCCATAGGTGTCGTTGAAGAGCTTGAAATAATCGACGTCGATCATCATCAGCGAGAGGGTCGTATCGGTCTGGATCGCCTTCATCCACTCGAATTCGAGCCGGCTCTGGAAGCCGCGCCGATTCGCTAGACCGGACACCATGTCGATCGAGGCAATGACGGTCAGCCTGTCATTGGCAGCGATCATTTCGCGTTCGCGCTCGGATAACTGCGAGGCCATCGTATTGAAGGCGTCGGCGAGCGGGACGAATTCGCGAGGCAGCGCTGTTTTCGAGGCGCGGGCGGACAGATCGCCTTTACCGAATCGGTTCGTCATATCAGTCAGAACCTTGATCGGCTGAATAATGAGCCGTTCACCCGCGATCCAGGCGCCCAGCAGAGCAAGAATTCCGACCAATGCCAATTGCAGATAGGCGGTCCAAATATTGCGGTCGATATCGGCCAGCATTTTTGCTTCATCGATGCTGACGATGAGGCGCGCTTTGGTCCCCTTCACACCGGCGAATGAAATGGCCTGTTTGTCACCATTCGCAGATTCAAACAAAATGGAGCCGGACTCACGGCCCTGATTGATCTCGCGGAGCGTGACGGCTTCGAGCAGCGACGTATCCTTGAGCGGATGGCCGATCAGACCCGCATTTTCCGGCCGCGAAGCAAGAATGACACCTTTGCTGTCGACGAGCAGCACGGATACGCCGGCGCGATCGCCCCGCTTGCTCATCAGCTGCGACATCCACTTCAGATCGATGGCAGCAATCACGACGGCTTCTTCGCCGCCATGAATGGCCGACACGGGATAAGCCGCCATGATCGTCGGCAGATTGGCCGCCCGGCTGAAAATATAGTCGCTGATGACGAATTCATGGAACTCGCGTGCGTACTTGAAGTAGTCGCGGTCGTGAAGGTCGAGACCGACCACGCTCTGTTCGGTTGAACATCTGACGATGCCGTCTTGTCCGATGATCGAAAGGCTTCGAATCCATGGCAGGTCTACGCGCAGACTGGCGCGCATGATCGCGCAGCCCCTCCCCTGATGGGAGGCTGCAGAGTAAATGTAGGCGGAGGACTGCAGGACAGCCTGCACAGTTGAAATAATTTCACGATGCGCATCGGCCGTATGCTGTGCCAGCTCGGAGAGTTCATTAGCCGCCAGCGTGACCTGTTTGGCGCGGCTGTCTTCCAGCAGGCGCACCCGATCAATCATCAAAGGAACAACGAGAATCAACGCAAGCAACACAAGGCGCGCGCGAATTCCCAAAAGCGCCTTGAGTTTTGTAGTGTTGCGGCCAAAACTGGCAATCGACATTTGGTATCCCCTTGCCCCGAGGGGACACTAGATTGAAGGCTTCAAGAAGCCTTTCTTCAATTCCCTAAAATTGGAACGATCTGGATCTTTCGAAATGGCCGACCCGAAGCCCTCCGACAACGCCCGTCCTATAGTCTCTGATGCATCAAAAGGGCTCGCAGTGGTTGAAAGCGAGATCGCGCGCGCGTGCAAGGATGCGCGTCGGGATCGATCTTCATTAACCTTAATTGCCGTATCGAAAACGTTTGATGCGGAAGCGATCACGCCCGTCATCGAGGCGGGACAGCGTGTCTTTGGTGAAAACCGCGTGCAGGAAGCGAAGGGAAAATGGCCGGAATTGATGGCGGCTCATCCTGGCATCGCTTTGCACCTGATCGGACCTCTGCAATCCAACAAAGCGAAAGAAGCTGTCGCGCTGTTTGACGCGATCCATTCGGTGGATCGGCCAAGCATCTGTGAGGCGCTATCGAAAGAAATCATCAAGCAGGACCGGCATCCGGAGCTATTCGTGCAGCTGAACACCGGTGAAGAGCCGCAAAAGGCCGGGATTGCACCAGCCGATGCCGATGCGTTCATTGTGCTTTGCCGCGATACCTACGGTCTGCAGATTTCCGGCTTGATGTGTATCCCGCCGGTCGATGACGCGCCCGCACCGCACTTCGCGCTAACTGCCAAGATCGCCGCGCGCAATGGCCTCAAGCAATTGTCGATGGGAATGAGCGCTGATTTCTCGATCGCAATTCAATTCGGCGCCACGCATGTCCGCGTGGGGTCGGCGATCTTTGGTCACCGCTGATCGCCTTCTCCGTTTACGACGTGATGACGATACGCGTTGCCGGACCAATGCGGGACAGCAGTCGCAGCATGGCGTTTTTTGTCATGCCTACGCATCCGGCCGTCGGTGAGAAGTTTTGACGGGCAAGGTGCAGGAAAACGGCACTTCCCCGACGGGCAATGCGAGGTTTCGTGTTGTGATCGATCTCGATGATGAAGTCATAGAGGTGATCGTCTCGCATCAAACGATCGCCGCTCCCATTGCGGTTCAGGCGGATCGCGCGATTATAGTGACGGTCCGTCGGGTCCTCCGACCAGGCGTCTTCCGGCCGAATCGGGCGAAGTGGGAGGTGGGTCAATGGCCGACTATGGCGGTCCGCCCGCCACCACACCCGTACGGGTTGAAATGTGCCGCGCGGCGTGCCCCCGTCACCCTCAAATTTATTGGCCCTGATTCCGCCACGTCCGAGAGCGACGGGTATAGTGTGGGCTCCGGCGACCAGCCAACCTCGGCTTGGGTTACCGGCAGCAGCGTGGATTCGTACCACAGGCAAAGGCCGATCACGGAACAGTGTTTGGCAAGTCCTTGGAAAAGCTTCACTTCCCATGCCTGAGTGCAACTCCCGCTTGCCCTTTTGTCTACAAATGTTCTATTTCGCCAGGTTTTTAGAGAGCTTTAGCTTCCGGGGTTGCTCCCAGAAACCTTTATTCGAAACCAAGACCCAAAGGATTGGACGCAATGGCCAACGCCCGCAAGATCCTCATCGTCGACGATGACACTGATCTGCGCGAAGCCCTGGTGGAGCAGCTGTCGCTGCACGAGGAATTCGAGGCATCCGCCGTCGATACAGGCGCCAAAGGTGCCCAAGCTGCGAAAGTCAATTCACCCGACCTGGTCCTGATGGATGTCGGCCTGCCCGATACCGATGGTCGTGAGGTGGTTCGCAGTCTCCGCAAGGGCGGCTTCAAATCACCCATCATTATGCTGACCGGCCACGACACCGATTCGGACACCATCCTCGGGCTGGAATCGGGAGCGAATGATTATGTCGCGAAGCCGTTTCGTTTTGCCGTCCTGTTGGCGCGTATCCGCGCTCAGCTCCGTCAGCACGAAGCCAGCGAAGATGCGGTTTTCTCGGTGGGTCCCTATAGTTTCCGGCCCGGCTCCAAGATGCTGACCGGTCCCAATGCCAAGAAAGTCCGGTTGACGGAAAAAGAGACCGCGATCCTCCGGTTTCTCTATCGCGCCGGGCAGCAGCCAGTGTCCCGCGAAATGCTGCTCCAGGAGGTCTGGGGTTACAATTCCGGGGTGACCACCCATACACTGGAAACGCACATCTATCGGCTGCGCCAGAAGGTGGAGAAAGACGCCGCTAATCCGGAAATTCTTGTGACCGAGTCCGGCGGCTATAAACTGGTGCCATGAGACGAATCAACCGACGCACCAGCACGGCCCTGAATGGCCATTGAAGACGACATCGCCCTCTTCTCGCGCGTTCCAACCTTGAATTTGTTGGGTACGGCTGCGCTGCAGGTGCTTGCCATTGGCTCGGAGCAGATTGACTACGAGTTCGGCGAAAAGCTGTTTCACACCGGCGACAAAGGGGATGCCGGCTTCATCGTCAAGATGGGCTCGTTTCGCATTCTGGACGAGAGCGGCGTCGAGACGGTTGCCGGCCCGAGCGCGTTGATCGGCGAGCTCGCGCTGATTGTCGCCATGCCGCGGCCAGCCACAGCGACAGCACTCGAGCGATCGTCCGTGCTGCGCGTATCGCGCAGCCTGTTTCAGCGCGTGCTTGAAAGCCATCCGGATGCAGCGCGGCGCCTGCGCGATGATTTAGCGTCCCGCACAACAGCAGTGACCGGGGCCATTTCAAGGCTGACCGCGCAACTCAAGTAATTCCCCGGCAAGTGGATCGCGACTATGTGTCGAGGTGGCTATGTGTCAAATATTGCCGTGACCGGCACATGGTCGGACGGGCGCTCCCAGCCCCGTGCATCGCGCATGATATTAAAATCAACGATGCGGTCGCCAAGCGCTTGTGATGCCCAGATGTGATCGAGCCGCCGGCCGCGATCGCCGACGGTCCAGTCCGCCGCACGATAACTCCACCACGTGTAGATCTTTTCGGGTTCGGGAATTCGCTGGCGGGCAATGTCGATCCAGTTGCCCGCGCTCTTCACCTCGATCAGCTTTTCGCATTCGATCGGAGTGTGCGACACGACCTTCAACAACTGTTTGTGTGACCATACGTCATTCTCGTATGGCGCAACGTTGAGATCGCCGACGAGGATGTGACGGTCACGGGATTTCGGATGCAGAGATTCACAAGTCTTCATCTCGTCGAGGAATGAGAGCTTGTGTTCGAATTTCGGATTAACCGTGGGGTCGGGGATATCGCCACCCGCGGGCACATAGAAATTATGTAGTACGAGAGGTTCGGACATCTCGGCTTTGGCCCCGAATGCGACCGAGATGTGCCGTGAGTCGATCTTGCCACAGAAGGTCTGGATATCGCTGCTTTCGAACGGAAGTTTCGAGACGATCGCGACGCCGTGATAGCCTTTCTGTCCGTTCAGCGCGATGTGTTCATAACCCAGCCGCTTGAAGCGCTTCACTGGAAACGCATCGTCCGGGCACTTTGTCTCCTGCAAACAAAGTACGTCCGGCTGCACAGCCTCGATGAACTTCGCAACGAGTTCGATGCGCAGGCGGACAGAGTTGATATTCCAGGTTGTCAGAGTGAATTGCATGAAAGCTAGTGTCCCGAATCCAAGTCCGCTCTATCGTGCAGACCGCTCCGTAGCGGACTTGGATTCGAAAGGACACTAGGAAATCTATGATTCTAGTGTGGTTCAGGTTCAGAAGTTCGCTGGAAGGAATCGCAGGAAAAATCGAGCGAACTTCTGAACCACCACACTAGTCATTCGAGGGGTGGTGCAAGACCGTTATCCGGTTTTGCTCCCCTGCTCCAGTCCGTCAGCTTCGATGCGTACTAATTGTTAGGGACTTGATAGTTGGTGAAGTCGATCCTGAACATGTTGGGATCGAGCTTCTTGGTCGTATCGAGGTTATATACCGCGACCGTTGTGTCATAACCCTGCGGATCAGTCACGGTCCACTGCTTGAGCTGGTTGTCCTTGGCGCCGACCATCAGCATCAGGCGGCTTGTCCCAACAAGCGCCTGCTTTTCTTCAATGGTGATGCTGATGAACATATCATCGGCGGAAACACCAACGACACTCGTGTCGCGCATCAAGTCGATACGATCTGATAGCAGGAAGCGTAACGGTGTCTGCGAGAGCGGATAGTTGTCCTGTGTGCCGAGCTTGCGGTCGCGCACGACCACGGTCGATCCATCCGACACAATAGCGATCTGGCTCGGAGCATCATACTCAAAGCGGACCTTTCCGGGCTTCTGGATATAGAAATCGCCGGTGGAGCGGCTGCCGTCCGGACCGACCTGGACAAAATTTCCCGATAAGTTTTGAACCCCGGAGAGATAAGCACTGACCTTGCTCGCAAGCGCTTTTTGATTCGCGTCGAACGCCGGTGTCGTCGAACCACCAAACAGATTGCGCAGAGCGGGCGGGATCGGATTCGGAAAATTTTGCGATGCTGCCGGAGCGTTGGGCGCCGGTGCCGGCGGAGCGGATCGTTGCGTGTCGGTTGCGCCATCGCGTGGTTTGGGAGCGGGCTTAGGCACTGGAACGCCCTGCGCGAATGCAGACGACATCAAAAATGTCGCCACGAGGGCTATCGATGCAGGAAGGCTCAAAGATCGTGCCTTGCCGACGAGCAGGCTGAACGGCTGATTGCGGTGGGATTTTCTCAACGGTTCGTCCTGTCCGGGAAATTGATTTCCGCTGGGCTAGTGGAGTGGATTTAACATTCGCAAGAGGTATCTGCTGAAACGGGCTGCGAATGTTAGGATCGGACCACTAGCCCCGAGCTATGGCGTTTTCGCGACTGCGAAGCAACGACTCAATCACGCAAACTAACCGAAACGATCCTCTTCCTCGCCGACCAGGATTTCACGCTTTCCAGCGTGATTGGCCTGTCCGACGATCCCTTCTTGTTCCATACGCTCCATCAGCGTCGCGGCGCGATTATAGCCGATTTGGAGCCGCCGTTGAATGTAGCTGGTGGAGGCCTTGCGGTCGCGTTTCACGATGGCGACAGCCTGAGCGAACAGGTCATTTTCGCCACCACCGCCCATCCCGGTGGAATCGAATACCGCACCATCCTCTTCGGGCTCTTCTTCGGCGGTAACGGCTTCGAGATACTCCGGCTGACCTTGTGTCTTGAGGTGGCGAACAATCTTCTCGACTTCTTCGTCCGACACGAACGGCCCGTGGACACGGCTGATGCGGCCGCCGCCAGCCATGTACAGCATGTCGCCCTGACCGAGCAGCTGCTCTGCACCCATTTCACCGAGAATGGTGCGGCTGTCGATCTTCGACGTGACCTGGAAGGAGATGCGGGTCGGGAAGTTTGCCTTGATGGTGCCGGTGATGACGTCGACCGATGGACGCTGCGTGGCGAGGATCACATGCAGGCCAGCGGCGCGGGCCATTTGTGCGAGGCGTTGCACTGCGCCTTCAATATCCTTACCTGCGACCATCATCAGGTCTGCCATTTCGTCGACGATGATGACGATGTAGGGCAGCGGCTCGAGCTCGAGCTTCTCTTCTTCGTAAATTGCCTTACCGGTTTCCTTGTCGAAGCCGGTATGCACCGTGCGCGTGAGCTCTTCGCCTTTCGTCTTGGCTTCGGCGACGCGAGCGTTGTAGCCGTCGATGTTGCGCACACCGAGCTTGGACATGCTCTTGTAGCGCTGCTCCATCTCTCGCACGGCCCACTTCAGCGCGACGACGGCCTTTTTCGGATCCGTCACGACCGGTGTCAGCAGGTGCGGAATGCCGTCATAAACCGAGAGTTCGAGCATCTTCGGATCGACCATGATGAGGCGGCACTGATCGGGCCGGAGCCGATAGACCAGCGACAGGATCATGGTGTTGATGGCAACCGATTTACCCGAGCCGGTGGTACCGGCAATCAGCATATGTGGAGTGCGCGCGAGATCGATGATCACGGGATCACCGCCGATGGTCTTGCCGAGGGCGAGGGGAAGCTTGGCGTTGCTTTCGGCGGCTTCCTTGGCGGTCAGAAGTTCGCGCAGATAGACCTTCTCGCGCTTGAGATTCGGCAGCTCGATGCCGATGGCATTGCGGCCGGCCACAACCGCGACGCGGGCAGAGATGGCACTCATAGAGCGTGCGATATCGTCGGCGAGACCAATCACGCGCGATGATTTGATGCCGGGTGCGGGCTCCAGTTCGTACAGCGTGACGACAGGGCCGGGATTCGCTTTCACGATCTCGCCGCGGACGCCGAAGTCCTGCAGAACGCCCTCGAGCGCCCGGGAATTCTCCTCCAGTTCGTCCTTGCTCAGTGTCAGACGATCCGAAGCTTTCGGTGCCGCGAGGACGGAAATCGGAGGGAGAACGAAAACGCCTTTGCGGCTTGAGGATTTGGGTTCGGGACGCTTGCGTGAGCGGGAAACGGGTTCTTCCTCTTCCTCGTCTTCTTCTTCCTCCTCCCCTTCTTCTTCCTCTTCGTATTCTTCGTCTTCGGCTTCGGGAACGAGTGAAGGGCTTCTGCGCCCCCCCCCAAGACTAGGCTCCATGCGCTCAAAGGATCGTGCTGCGCGCGCGTCTTCGTTGCGCCCAAGCATCATCGCGAAAAGTGATGAGAATAGTCGTGCCGCGCGCGCTTTTGCGCTCATGATTGCATGGAAAATCCGGCCGAGCGAAACCGAGCGACGATCGTCTTCCTCGTCGGTGAATTCCTCGTCTTCCTCGTCGATCATCGGTGCGCGCGTGCGCTCGACGATCTTCTCCTGAGATCCGGCACCGCTTGCAAATACGAAGCTCGCAATCATCGTGATAAACAGGATGAAGCCGAGAATGCTGCGATAGATCAGGCCTGGCGGACCGAAAATGACAGCGGGAGTGCGGACGAGTCCGTCACCGACCACGCCACCCAATCCTGTCGGGAGTGGCCATGCGCCACTGCGCGGTAGACAGCTTGCAACACCTGCTGCCACGACCGCGCAGAGAATCCAGCAGGCAATCCGCAAGGCTTCGCGATCAAAGAAACGATGGGTCAGCAGCCGCCATCCCCAGACGGCGATCGGCAGGATCAGCATGATCGACCCGAGGCCGAAAAGCTGCATCAGCAAATCAGCCCCGATTGCGCCCGGACGGCCAATGAGATTGCGAATGGGCCCCGAGGTTGCGTGACTGAGACTGGGATCCTGCACCGACCACGTCATCAGCGCTGCCGCGAGAACACATGCGAGCGACAGCACGCCAAGCCCTGCGAGCTCGCGTAACCGCCGCGCCAGCATTTCTCGGATTGGGTCGGAGAACTGGCCGACGATGGGAATGACGCGCTCGATCGCTGGCATAGCGTGATTTACCCCCGCGACTCGTTCAGGACTTCAACCATACGATGCAACCCCTCAGCCGTCGTCTCGCTGTCTTGCACCATGGCGACGCGGATGTAGCCGGCACCAGGGTTGCTGCCGTCGGCTTGCGCGCGCGCCAGATAGCTTCCAGGGATGACTCGGACGCCGCCTTCCTTGAAGAGCTTGACGGTTGCGGCTTCGTCGCCACCGTGGGCTGAGACATCGAGCCAGATGCAGAAGCCGCCGGCGGGTCGGCGATAACCAAATCGCTCACCGAGAATCTGATCCGCAAGATCGAATTTGATTTTGTAAAGACGCCGATTCTCTTCGACGTGCGTTTCGTCGCCGTAAGCAGCGACAGCCACATGCTGCAATGGCACGGGCACCTGTGGTGCGGCCACGTTGCGCAATTCGTGGAAACGGCTGAGGAACGTCTTGTCGCCGGCGACAAAGCCAACGCGCATTCCCGGCAAGTTCGATCGTTTCGAGAGCGATTGAAACGCGACCACGTTGGAGAAGTCCGGCCCGGCGGAAGTCAGGATGCTGCCTGGCGCCTTCTCGGTATAGATCTCGGAATAGCACTCATCGCTGAGCACCATGAAGCCGTGACGATCGGCGAGCTGTTTGACGCGATCGAAATAGTCGCGCGTCGCCACGGAGCCCTGCGGATTGGCCGGTGAGGCGAGGTAGAAGGCCACAGTCCGGTCGAGCGTTGCCGCGTCGAGAGAATCCAGGTTTGGCAGGAATCCGTTTTCCCGTGTGGTCGGTAGGAACACCGCCTCACAACCGGCGGCCCGGGCACCGGCGGCATAGGCCGGATAGAAGGGATTAGGCATCAGGATTGCCGGGGCGCCCTTGCGGGGGCTGACATATCGGCTGGCGGCAATGGCTGCGAAAAACAGCCCCTCACGGCTGCCGTTCAGCACCAGAATTTCGGTTTCCGGATCGAGCGGGCGGGTCAGGTCGAATCGCTTCGAGGCCCAGCCTGCCGCCGCCCGGCGAAACGGCTCGATGCCTTTGGCGACAGGATAGCGTCCGAAGTCAGCAACATGGCTCGCGATAACCTGGCCGACAAAACCCGGGACAGGATGCTGCGGTTCGCCAAGTGACATATTTATCAATGGCTTACCTGGTTTATGCGGACTCAGGAGGTCCGCCAGCCGGGCAAAGGGCGAGCGCTCGCCATCTTGGGCGCCGGCGCCGGAAGCCGTGCGGGAAGAAGCGGTTATCGCCATTCTAAAACGCCAATACTTGTGGGTCCGTCGACTAAGGATCAGATCGCGCAGAACTGATCACTTCACCATAGGTTCTGCGAGGTTAAGGCGCGATTAACCATCGGTTTTTCCAGTCACTTCAGGGCAAATCAAGGGCCGAAAAAAGTGAAGGGCCCCAGCTTGCGCTGGGGCCCTTCGACGGACGGGGCATTGCCGGGTTTGTGCCCCAACCGTTGTCTCACATGTTGTAGGCGCGCTCCGTGTGCTCGGTGACGTCGAGACCTTCGCGTTCCTTGTCGACGGTGACACGGAGGCCGACGATGACATCAACGACCTTGAACAGGATCGCCGATCCGATGCCCGACCACACCAGCGTGGTGCAGACGCCCCAGGCCTGCGAGGTCATCTGTGCCGCGAAGTCGTACTCGCCGACCTTGCCGGCGACGTAGTCCATCACGCCGGTACCGCCGAGGGCCGGATTGACCAGGATCCCGGTGCCGAGAGCGCCGATGATGCCGCCGACGCAGTGAATGCCGAACACGTCGAGCGAGTCGTCGTAGCCAAGCGCGTTCTTCACGACGGTGCAGAAGAACAGGCAGACCACACCGACCACGAGGCCGAGGACGATGGCGCCCATCGGACCGGAGTAGCCAGCCGCCGGAGTCACCGCAACGAGGCCTGCAACGGCGCCGGAGAGCGCACCGAGCAGTGAGGGGTGTCCCTTGACCATCCACTCAGCGAACATCCACGCCAGCGCAGCTGCCGCGGTTGCAACGAAGGTGTTGGTCATGGCGAGGGCAGCGCCGCCGTTGGCTTCGAGGTTCGAACCAGCATTGAAGCCGAACCAACCGACCCAGAGAAGGGCGGCGCCGATCATGGTCATGGTCAGCGAGTGCGGAGCCATCAGCTCCTTGCCGTAGCCGGTGCGCTTGCCGATGATGAGAGCGCCGACGAGGCCTGCGATACCAGCGTTGATGTGAACGACAGTGCCGCCTGCGAAGTCGAGCGCGCCCTTCTTGAAGATCCAGCCTGCATCGGCATTGACTTCGTCAAGTTTGGTCTGTGCCGCGGTCTTTGCTGCGCCGTCAGCTGCTGCTGCAAGAGCCTTCGCAGCGTCGCTGATGGCGTCCGGACCTGCCCAGTACCAGACCATGTGCGCGATCGGGAAGTAGATCAGGGTAACCCAGAGCGGGATGAACAGTGCGAGAGCTGCGAACTTCGTGCGTTCAGCAAACGCACCGACGATCAGAGCCGGCGTGATTGCTGCGAAGGTCAGCTGGAAGCAGAAATACACCAGCTCGGAGATGTTTGCGTCGACGCTGAAGGTCGCTGCGGCCGAGTCGGTGGTGATGCCGGCCATGAAGGCCTTGGAGAAGCCGCCGATGAAATCGGAGCCGCCCGTGAAGGCGAGGCTGTAACCGTAGATCGCCCAAATCACGGTCACGACGCAAACGCAGTAGAACACCTGCGCCAGCACGGAGAGCATGTTCTTGGAACGAACCAGTCCGCCGTAGAACAGCGCAAGGCCGGGAATGGTCATCAGCAACACGAGAATGGCCGATGTCATCACCCAGGCATTGTCGCCCTTGTTGATGGTTGGTGCAGCATAAGCGGCGGTCGTGGCGAACAGCCCGACTGCAAGAGCCGCCAATCCCGCGCTGGTGGGACGCTTCAACGTCATTTCTTTGTACTCCTGGTAAGATGAGGTTTGCGCGAAATCAGAGGGCCGCGTCGTCGGCTTCGCCGGTGCGGATGCGAACCGCGTGATCGAGATTCATGACAAAGATCTTGCCGTCGCCGATCTGACCGGTTTTCGCGGCAGCGGTGATGGCGTCGATGGTCTTGTCGACTTGAGACGAGGCAACAGCGACCTCAATCTTGATCTTGGGCAGGAAGCTCACCGCGTATTCAGCGCCGCGGTAGATCTCCGTGTGGCCTTTCTGTCGGCCGTATCCCTTGACTTCCGTTACCGTGAGGCCGTGAACGCCGATGGCGGTCAGGGCATCGCGGACCTCTTCCAGCTTGAATGGCTTGATGATCGCCATAACAATTTTCATAGGTTCTTCCCCGCTTGGGCCCGATCCGGGAAGACCGGGCGATCTCGACTGAGGGTCACCACGCGAAGAAAAACTCCCTCCACGGGCACAGCCAGCACCCGTAGAATCAAATGCCGTGCCAAACCGGAGAAATTCGCTAACGGTTTATGAATCCGGAGCTTTTCGGCCTAGCGGGGAGGCCGGTGGTATCGAGCTATTTTGTCGCGCCTAAAAGATTGACAGTGGTGCTGAAAACATAGGCACACCAGAGTGACGACATAATCATGCCCATCGAGGAGGCATCCTCGAAACCAAGCCGCAGGTCACAATGGAGCTTGTAGTGCTGTGAAGCCTATTGAAGGGCTTCGCCGTGCTGGGTGATGTCGAGGCCTTCGACTTCCTGCTCATGGGAGACCCGCAGGCCTGAAACGATGTCGATAGCCTTTAGCACCATGAAGGTCGCGGCTCCGGTCCAGACGAACACTACGGCGACGCCATAGAGCTGGATCAAAAGCAGTTTTGGATTGCCTTCAAACAATCCCGAAACGCCACCGATTGCCGCGGTTCCGAAAATGCCGATCAGCAACGTCCCGAGCAGTCCGCCGATTCCGTGGATGCCGAAGACGTCGAGGCTGTCATCGTATTTGAAACGGTGCTTGAGCCACGTACAAGCCCAGTAGCAAACGAGGCCTGCGAGAATACCGATCACGATGCCATGCCATGGTTCGACAAAACCGGACGCCGGTGTGATCGTGCCGAGGCCCGCCACAGCGCCGGAGATCATGCCGAGCACCGATGGCTTTCGCCTAGTGACCCACTCGATCGCGATCCACGTCACGGCGCCTGCGCAAGCGGCGAGATGCGTCGCGAGGATAGCCATCACCGCACGTGAGTTGGCCTGCAATGCCGATCCGCCATTGAAGCCGAACCAGCCGACCCACAACAAGCCAGTTCCGATCACCGCAAGCGATAAATCGTAAGGCGATAGATTTTCCGAACCGTATCCGCGCCGATTGCCCATAACCTTCGTTGCCACCAGTCCGGCGGTACCGGCGCTCAGATGCACAACGAGGCCGCCGGCAAAATCGAGCACGCCGGCCTGACCGAGAAAGCCGCCGCCCCATACCCAGTGAGCCAGTGGCACATAGACGAAGGTGAACCAGACAACGCAAAAAATCACATAGGCCGAGAAGCGCATGCGATCGGCGACCGAGCCCGCCACGAGTGCAACGGTGATGATGGCGAACGTCATCTGATAGAGGACGAAAAGGGCCTCAGGAATAGTCTTTGCAAGCGGATTGACGCTGTCCATGGTCATGCCGGACAGAAAGGCGCGATCGAACGTGCCGAGGACCGCACCGTCACCCACGAACGTCAGGCTGTATCCATAAGCGATCCAGAGGATCGAGATCAGTGCGACTGCGGTCAGGCTTTGCGCCATGGTCGCGAGCACGTTCTTCTTGCGAACCATGCCTGAATAGAAGAGCGCGAGCCCCGGGATCGTCATCATCAGCACAAAGGCCGTTGCCACGATCATCCAGGCCGTATCGGCGGCATCGATTTTGCCCGTTTCAGCGAAGGCTGGTGTCGTAACTGCGAAAGCCAACGTTGTGGTGGCAACAGCCGTCACTGTCCGGGCAGCGGCACGCGGCAGTTCAGTCATGGAGTCCCTCGGGGCTTTGGTCATTTGCGCGGTGGCATCAACGCCCCGCAGCCGTTGATGTTGGGTGGGTCGGGATTAGAGCGCGTCGTTGTCGGTTTCGCCGGTGCGGATCCGCACGGCATTCTCGATTGGCGTGACGAACACCTTGCCGTCGCCAATCTGGCCGGTCCGCGCGCCGGCGGTGATCACTTCAACCGCCTTCTCGGCCATATCCGAGCCGACTGCGATTTCGATGCGCAGCTTTGGCAGGAAATTCACGATGTATTCGGCGCCCCGGTAAATCTCGGTATGGCCCTTCTGGCGGCCGAAACCCTTCACTTCGGTCACGGTCATTCCGTGAACGCCAATGGCGGTCAGGGCCTGGCGGACTTCTTCGAGCTTGAAGGGTTTGATGATGGCAGTGATGAGTTTCATGGCAGGGCCTTCTCTGCGTCCGGCATCCTGTTTGGGGCAGCATGCTCGTGCTCTTGTACCTGTGCCAGTTTTATTGGCAAGGCGCGCAGAAAGTAAGCTGCCTCAATGCTCTGTTTTGAGGCAGGCTGTGTCCCTCCGGACCCGTCACGGGCGGTTCTTGGGCAGGATTTGACCGTAGGCCCTGACCGTCAGGTTTTTGGCTTGATCAGGTCGTCGCGTTTTTCGCGAAGCGAGCCTTCCTGAGCCACGGATGCCACCAGTGTGCCGTCGGGCTTGAAAATCAGTCCGCGGGCCAGCCCCCGGCCACCACGGGCGTTCGGGCTGTCCTGGCTGTAAAGCAGCCATTCGTCAGCCCGGAACGGGCGGTGAAACCACATGGCGTGATCGAGGCTTGCAGCCATGACGCGGCCATCGAACAGCGTTCGGCCGTAGCGCGACATGACCGAGTCCAGCAGCGAGAAGTCCGATGCATAAGCCAGCGCGCATTGATGCAGCGCCGGATCGTCCGGTAATTTTGCCGCCGTGCGAATCCAGATGTTGATGCGCCCGTCGAGAATCTTTTCGCCGAAGTAGCGCTTGAACTCCACCGGACGCAATTCAATCGGACGATCGGATTCGTAGTAGCGCTTGATGAATTCCGGCATCTGATCAAACAGAGATTCTTTCATCAGTTCTTCCGCCGTCAGTTTATCCGGCGGGGGCACGTCAGGCATTTTATCCTGATGATTGAAGGAATCCTCTTCCTCGATGTGGAAGGACACCATCATCGAAAAGATCGCATTGCCATGCTGAATGGCTGTTACGCGACGCGTGGCGTAGCTTTTGCCGTCGCGCAACCGCTCGACTTCATAAACGATCGGAATTTGCGGATCGCCCGGCAGGATAAAGTAGCAATGCAGTGAGTGCGGCATCCGGCCTTCGACCGTGCGGCACGATGCAACCAGCGCCTGCCCGATCACCTGTCCGCCGAATACCCGCTGCCAGCGGGTCTTGGGGCTGTTGCCTCGGAACATATTCACTTCGAGCTGCTCGATATCGAGAATCGACAACAGATCAATCAGGCTTTTTGACATTCACTATGTTCCGATCTGCCGCATCTGATGGATTAGACTGCGGGTGCGAAGGTTTCCGATGATCCGCAAACCCTGATACAAAAGGTGTCAGGGCCGCACCTTTCGGCCCCTTGTGCAGTGTCATATTTCCCTTATGGCCGGACGCGAGGCAAGAGCGGCTAGGGTCCCGTCTCCGAATAACCGGTCCATTTGCGGCGCGCTCGCACGGTTATTCGGAGACGAAAGGACACTAGCTAAATCAAAAATGTTAGTGTGGCTTCTGTCTCGCAATTGCCGATAAGAGACGAGCCGCAAGAGTGGTCGGCAATTGCGAGACGCCACACTAAAAGGTAGCAAAATATCATGTCGTCACAACGAAGTATCGTGATCGGAGGGGGCGCGTTTGCCGGTCTTGGGCTCGCGCTGGCGATCCGTCAGGGGCTCGGGCCGGAAATTCCGGTCGTGGTGGCTGATCCGGCTTTCGCCACGCGTCCAAGCCGCGATCCCCGCGCCTCGGCCATTGTGGCCGCATGCCGCAGGTTGTTTCAAACAATCGGTGTGTGGGGAGACGTTGCGGCCGATGCGCAGCCGATCCTCGACATGGTGGTGACTGACAGCAAGCTTGAAGATGCGACGCGTCCGACCTTTCTCACTTTCACGGGTGACGTCGAACCCGGCGAACCCTTCGCGCATATGGTCGAAAATCGTCTTCTGATCGATGCGCTGGTGAAGCGGGCAGAAGCCGAGGGCATCGAGCTCACGGCGACGGCAGTGTCGACCTATGCATCGCGTCCTGAAAGCACCAAGGTGACGTTGAGTGACGGCCGGGAGATCGAAGCAAGCCTGCTGATTGCGGCCGATGGCGCTCGTTCGAAATTGCGCGAGCGTGCGGGCATCGTGACCCACGGCTGGGACTACGATCAATCAGGCATCGTCGTCACCGTCGGACACGAGCGTGATCATCATGGCCGCGCCGAGGAACACTTCCTGCCGGCGGGACCGTTTGCAATTCTGCCGCTCAAGGGAAAATGCTCTTCGCTGGTGTGGACCGAAAGCCGGCGCGAGGCCATGCGCATCGTCGATTTGCCTGCGGATGATTTCAAGCGTGAGCTTGAAACCCGGTTTGGACTGCACCTCGGAGAGCTGCAACCGCTCGATAAGCCGCGCGCATTTCCGCTTGGCTATTTCGTCGCGCGTTCTTTCATCAGCGAGCGCCTGGCACTTGTTGGCGATGCCGCGCATGTCATCCACCCCATTGCGGGGCAGGGGCTCAACATGGGTCTCAAGGATGCGGCAGCATTGGCCGAGGTGATCGTCGATGCGGCGCGGCTCGGCCTCGATCCTGGGCAGACTGATGTGCTGGAGCGCTATCAGCGATGGCGGCGTTTCGACACGGTCGCGATGGGTGTCGCGACCAACTCGCTCAATATGCTGTTCTCGAATCACTCGACACTGCTGCGCACGGTGCGTGATATCGGGCTTGGCCTGGTTGATCGCCTGCCGCCATTGAAGGGCGCATTCATTCGACAGGCGGCTGGGTTGTCGGGCGAGGTGCCGCGGCTGCTGCGCGGCGAGGAACTTTAGTCGATGCGCCGCGCTTCTTCCGGCAGCATGATCGGGATGCCGTCGCGGATCGGGTAAGCGAGCTTGGCTGAGCGGGAGATCAACTCCTGCCGCGCACTGTCGAATTCCAGCGGCCCTTTGGTCTGCGGGCAAACCAGGATTTCCAGAAGCTTCGGATCGACGGCGCCTTCAGGGCGATCGTTCGCTGTGGTCATCTTGGCAGGGCTCCGGTACGAAAATGGATTCGCCGGATCATAGCACGTCGCCGGCTTGCGTCACTGCAGCGGTGGATCGCCTGACGTCTTCTTCTTTGCCAGATCCATCTCCGTCACGGCGATAAGGATTTCCGCGCGAGTCTTGAGATTCGGCGCTTCAAGCAGCGCCTGTTTTTCCGCCGGGCCATAGGGAGACATCATGGCCAATGCATTGACCAGTGCTTCGTTGGGGGCACTCTCGATGCCCTCCCAGTCGACCTTGAGGCGATTCGCTTTCAAAAAATTTGTCAGCGCGTGCAGCAGGGCTTGGCGATTAACGTCTTCTTCCCCTTTACGGGCAGTGAAATCGTCGATGAAGGGGAAATAATCCACACGGCATTGGCGATAAAGCGTGGACACCGACATTTCCTCGGTGATCTTGAAGCGCGACACGCCGGTCAATTCAAGAATGTAGCGGCCATCACCGGACTCGGCGAGTTGGGTCATCCTTCCAACGCATCCGACTTTAAACAGCGACGGATGGTCGCTGTCGTTGGAATGGGCGACATCCGGCTGGATCATGCCGATCAGCCGGTGTCCGTCGCGGAGTGAGTCGTCCACCATTTGCAGGTAGCGCGGTTCGAAAATATTCAGCGGCATCTGGCCACGCGGCAAGAGCAGCGCGCCCGCGAGCGGAAACACCGGGATAATTTCCGGAAGGTCAGCCGGCCCGCTATATTCGGCGTTGATCGGCATTCGCTTCCCTCACGGTATGAGAGCCGGACGAAAAGTCGTCAGGAGAAAAGAATCGTCGAGAGACGCTTGCGTCCATCCACGGTGGCATCGTCCGCCGGGCCCCAAGCCTCAAAGAACTGCACCAATTTCTTGCGTGCACCGTCATCGTCCCATTTGCGATCACGTTTGACGATTTCCATCAGGTGATTAGCCGCCTCGATCCGCTTACCGGCGGCATTGAGTGCCACCGCAAGGTCGAAGCGGGCTTGATGATCCACTGGATTTGCGGCGACTTTCTGCTCGAGATCCGTCACCGGTCCCACAGCCTTGGCCTGCTCGGCAAGATCGAGCATGGTCTGCACGGCGGATATCGCAGCATCGTTGCGCTTGGAGTCCGGGACCATGCCGAGCGTCTGCTTGGCTTGATCGAGAGCGCCCGCAACCACGTAGCACCGCGCAAGACCTGCGATGGCTGGAATGTTGGAAGCATCCTCGCTCAAGACCTGCGCATACACAGATGCAGCGGTCGGAGCATCGCCTTCGGCGAGGATCGCATCGGCTTCCGCGAGCAAATCAGCAACGCTTCCGGTCGAGGGCATGCCCTGGGTCAGCTTGTCGATGAAGGCCGTCACCTGGCTCTCGGGCACCGCGCCCATAAATCCGTCGGCCGGCTGGCCATTGACGAATGCGATGACGGCGGGAATCGACTGGATACCCATCTGCCCCGGAATGGCCGGATGCTCGTCGATGTTCATTTTGACCAGCTTGACCTTGCCCTTGGCGGCGCGAACGACCTTTTCCAGGGTTGGGGTCAACTGCTTGCAGGGCCCACACCAGGGCGCCCAAAAATCGATCAAAACCGGCTGGCGTTTCGATTCTTCAATAACGTCCTTAACAAACGTCTGGGTGGTCGTGTCCTTGATAAGGTCGGCCGGCGTTCCCGCTGCAGCTCCGTTGCCTTGCTCAATTATCGTCACGTGATCCCTCGCCTGCCGTATTATTCTGGAAAAAGCCGTTCTAGCACGACCGCAGCCATAGATGGCGGTCTTGCTGTTGATTTTCAATCGCCAGGAATCCCCCTGAAATCATTGAAAAGGTGGCTATCGGGGTCTCCCGGGAACTAATCCCAGAAAAATGACGACCTTAGCCTGTTGCATTGCGCGTCTGCTTTTGGCATAGGTTCGCCCGGCGGCGCGCTCGCGCCCCGCCAATCTCTGCGATGCGGGTGTAGCTCAGGGGTAGAGCACGACCTTGCCAAGGTCGGGGTCGAGGGTTCGAATCCCTTCGCCCGCTCCAGAAATTCTTGGCTGTGTAAGATTTCACACAATCGAACACGAAATGATGACAAGCCGCCGCAGGGCGGCTTTGTCATTTCTGGCTGTTTGGCTATCCACTTCACAAGAATTTGCCGGCTGAAATTAGGATGTCAGCCCTTCTCCCCGCGTGGCTACCCATCAACAGGGAACCTGCCTAACATCCAGCGTCCGGCGCTGAGCACCGGACGTCTGGTTTCAAAATACAAAGTGTGTGTCCCTGGGAGGGCTTTGATGATCATGAGATTTTTGCGGGTATCCGTGGCGTGCCTTGCGGTGGGTGCGGTGTTCGCCAGCGCCGGTGCGCAGGCGAAAAGCGTCAAACTGGAAAAGACCGACGCGATGATTCCGTCTGCGGATGCGGGAATTCAGCTGTTCGTTCGCAACAAGCATCCGGCGGGCAAGACCAACTTCCCCGCGGAAAAGATTTTACTCTATGTGCACGGCGCGACCTATCCGTCGGAAACCGCGTTTGATCTGCCGATTGGCGGCAAGTCGATGATGGATCTCATTGCGGAGCGTGGCTACGACGTCTGGCTCGTCGACGTGCGCGGCTATGGCCGCTCCACGCGCCCCCCGGAAATGAGCCAGCCGCCGTCAGCCAATAAACCCATCGTGCAGACCAGTGTGGCCGCCCGCGATTACGGCGCAGCCGTCGATTACATCCTCAAGAAGCGCGGCGTCTCCAAGATCAACGTCATGGGGTGGTCGTGGGGCACGTCCACCGTTGGTCTCTACACCAGCGAGAACAACGCCAAGGTGAATCGGCTCGTGCTCTACGCGCCGCAATGGATCAAGAAAGACCCATCCACTGCGACCCCGCCGCAGCTTGGTGCCTATCGTCTTGTCTCAAAAGACTCGGCCAAGGAGCGCTGGCTGAAGGACGTGCCTGAGAACAAGAAGGCTGATCTTATTCCGCCTGGCGTGTTCGAAGCTTGGGCGGACTCGACCTGGGCGACCGATCCGGAAGCATCGAAGCAGAGTCCGCCGATGCTGCGGGCGCCGAACGGCGTCGTGGAGGACAGCAACAATTACTGGAATGTGGGCAAGGCGCTCTACGATCCAGGCAAGATCACCGTGCCGACGTTCATTCTCCATGCAGAGTGGGATGCCGATCTGCCGAGCTATCTGGCCTATGCTTATTTCACTCAGCTGAAGAATGCGCCCTACAAGCGCTTGGTCGAACTGAGCGAAGGCACGCATACGATCATGATGGAAAAGAATCGCATGCAATTCTTCCGGGAATTGATGGGATTCCTTGATGAAGAAAAGCCGCTTGCTCTGAATTGACCGCGGGCGACCAGCCGGACCCGAGTGGTCCGGCTTTTTTATTTGCACCGACGATCAGAGGTCATCGAAATCGCCTGGTTTCATCGAGATAATTTGCGGATGAGAGCCATTGCGGACATCGTAGACCACATTCAACGAGGCGTTCACCCTGAACCAGGTGACCGGTTTGCCGTCACTGTCAGTGGTCTGGGTTTGGGGGTCCACTTCAGCGCGCCCGAGAGGGCCAAGTGCATTCGCCAGCTCGCGCGATGGCATGACATAGACGCTCTGCTGCTTTAAGCGGAATCGCGTTGGACTGAGCCATGATATGCTGATGTTGCGCGCGCGTAAGTTTTGGGGATCGTCTTTCGACTGCTCAATAAATCGTTCGACTGGGTCGGGCATCGGGATACGTCGGACCTGGCGTCCCCGAACGTCGTAAAGTCGCAACTCAAGGCTATGCCGGTCGCGGCGATATGTCACGATCACGCGGCGCGAATCGGGAGACCAGGCGGCGTCATAGTCCTTAGGAGCCGTATCCAGAATATCCTTAGATTCGATCGCCGGAAGCGATTGGATGATCTGATGATCTCTCATCAGATAAAGGTGGAAGTTGTCATAGCCGTCATCACCCTCGCCATGCGCAGCTATAGCCAGCCGATGATTGGGCGCCCGTCCGCCACCGATAACGGGATACTCGTGCTTTTTATAACTGGTGTTGTAGCTCGAAGCCGCATGGGCCTGCGTGCTGGCCATGGTTGCGAGCAAGGCCATCACCCAAATGGCTGATGCAATCCTCATTGGTATACCTCCATGGCAGATCATCCGTTACAGTTCATAGGTGGTTATAACGGCTGTAGAGGTTCAATCCGGTCAGCCGATGTTGGGCCTAGTCGCACGGAAACGAGATACGCTGATACCTCGAATTTACGGCTTCCTTAACACGGCGATGGTTTGGCAAGTTAAGCCGCTTTTTCGTCTTAATCACCTGCGAGCCTTTATGAATACGTGAAGTGCAGACGTTGGTGCGTTGTCCCGGCGCGTGTGATTTTTGCCGAAGTACCCTACGTTCCGGAGCCCACGGTCGACGCCTGAGAAGCGAAGTTTTGCCTTAAGGCGGATTTTCGACGAGGCACGACACGATGGGCAACAAAGCAAGAGCAGTTCCGCAAGTAGATCCACTCCTGCAGAACCAGGCACGCGCGGACTCCGCCGCGCCAGAAAATCTCGATGACGCTGTCATCGCGCCCCTGTCAGAGCTGCTCGCCTATGCTCCCCCCACCCGCGTGCGATCATCGACATCGCAGGCTCGCGCAGTTGCGGACGATCCGCACGATCGAATGCCGTTGTTTCTTGAGCGCGACGGTGCCGCGGATGACGATGGATTTCATTTCAAGCAACGAGAACCTGCGCATCAGAACGAAAGCAGACAGGATTTTCGAACAGCCGATCCGCCCGCGCATTGGTTTGAGCCGGAAGTGCAGGAAGCCCCAACCGACTTCGCAAGACCCGGCTTTTTCCGGTACGCCGCGTGGGCTGTAACCGCGGCATTTGCGATCACCGCGATTTTCGGCGCAGCTTTGTTTTTTGGCGGGGCGTCTTTCAACAGCCTGCGCTCTGAAGTGATGGGAATGAAGCAAGTGGCGCAGGCCGCAACTGCGCCAAAGCAGGCCGCGATCAGCTTTGATCAAACCTTTGCGGCGATTTCTCCTCCAACTCAGCCGGAAAGCAAACCGGAAACATCTGGTCTCGGTTCATTGAGCCGCATGGCGCAGGGCAACACTGTTGGGATCGCTACACACGATGTGAAATTGCAGACGGATAGATCCGAAGAGCGAGCGCCGGCTCCGCCAACTGCTGCGGATCTGCCGCGGCGGATCGATCAAGCCGAGCTCGCAAACCTGCTGAAAAGGGGGCGGGAATTGATCGACGTGGGCGATATTGCGTCTGCTCGTCTGTTGCTACGGAGAGCCGCCGATGCACGCGAACCCCAGGCCGCGTTTGCATTGGCCGGGACTTACGACCCCGCCGTCCTCGGTCGCGTGAAGGCGTATGGCATTGCGCCCGACCCGGCGATGGCGCGGAGCTGGTACGAAAAAGCCAAGGAGTTTGGCTCTCCAGATGCGCAGCGGCGACTCGAGCAATTGCCGAAGTGAGGAAGTGAGTTTGGCGTAACCTCAGATGACGAGGATATGGGATGACCATGCGACGGTTGCTCCGACACATCGAGATAGTCACGTTCGCCCTATTGACCATGATCGCTGCCGCAAGGGCTCAAGATCCGGAATACGATCCCGGGAAAGTCAGCGAAGGGCTCAAGGCGATTTTTCAATACGGGAGCGGATCGTCCAGCGGCCCAAAAGACAAACTCAATGCCAATACTTTGACGCTGATCTCTGGAACGATTGGCGGCACGTATGTTCAATTCGGTGCTGATCTCGCGTCGGTGCTCGATAATGGCGATAATCTGCGCGTGCTTCCGATTGTGGGCCGCGGGTCAGTTCAAAGCGTAGCGGATATTCTCTATTTGCGCGGCGTCGATCTCGGCATTGTTCGCGCAGACACGCTCGATTATCTCGAAAAAAATGGATACGCGAAAAATATCAAGGGGCAATTCACCTACATCACCAAGCTGTACAACGAAGAGATGCACATCATTGCTCCGAAATCGATCCGCAGTCTGAAAGATCTTGATGGAAAGGTCGTGAGTGTCGATCTGCCCAATGGCGGAACGTTTGTCACCTCGCTCATCGTGTTTGAACGGCTCGGGATCAAGCCCAAATTCGTCTATGTGGAGCAGCGGATCGCGTTCGAGAGGATGAAGAAAGGTGAGGTCGACGCGGTCATTGCCGTTCAGGGCAAGCCTTCCAAGTTTATCAGCCAGATCAAGGACGATAACCTACACCTCGTGCCGGTTGACTATGCCCAGCCGCTTCAGTCGGATTATTTCCCCGCGGAGCTGACGGCGAAGGACTATCCCAATCTGATCGGCCAGCAAGACCGGATAGATACCATCGCGGTGCCAGCGGTTCTCGCTGCCTATAACTGGGCCCCGAAGACGGAGCGCTATCGAAGGCTTTCACTGTTTGTCGATGCGTTTTTCAAAGAGTTTCCCAACTTTCAACGGCCGCCATTCCATCCGAAATGGAAAGAGGTGTCGTTGTCGGCGCCACTGCGGGGGTGGGAGCGATTTCCTCCCGCTCAGCGATGGCTCGAGCAGAACAGCGGCGCGCAGCAATCCCGGGCCAAGTTCGAACAGTTCCTGACGGAGAATCAGCGGGCCGGCGAAGCACCGTCATCTGCGGCGGACAAAGAGGCGCTGTTTCAGCAATTCCGCGCCTGGGAAGCGGCGCAGAACAGTAAGGCGGAGGGAAAACAACCCGGTGCGGCGCGCCCCTGACGAAGCGCGCCTGCCTGGACGTAGCGTCACAAAATTAGGCTTGCGACAGTTGAGACTCGTAAGCTTTGAGATGGATGTAGATGATACGCAGAAGCGGCACTTGAAGTGCACCCTTCTTGTGGGTCTCGGCACGATGGATCAGGTCTCCGATGATCTGGTCGGCCTCGATCCGGGCGTTGTTGCGAATGTCACGCAGCATCGATGCCGTGATCTGTGAACCTGGCGCGAACAACATACCATCGGTGCGTTCGATAAACGCAGCGCGCGGCGCGTGACCGGCCGCGTCCGCAATAGAGGCGATTTCAGCGCGCACCCCGCGAATGAAGTCAGCGCCACCGGGCGCTGCGGTGATATGCCCGGCCGCGGCCCGCATCAGTGATGTGCTGCCGGCGAGCGTCGCGAGGAAAACCCACTTCTCCCACATCTCCTGCACGATGACATCGCTGGCTTTGGCATCGAACATCGCGCCCTGCAGGATGGACTCGATACGCTTGGCGCGGTCGCCTATCGGCGTTCCGCGCTCGCCGAACGACATGGAATGCATTGGCGTTAGCTGCAGGATCGCGCCTTGCGGATCGAGCGTCGCGGCGATTTGGCACTGCCCGCCCATCACGCGATCGGCGCCGAATTTGGCATCCAGCACGTCGAGATGCTTCATGCCGTTGAGAAATGGAATGATCGCCGTATTCGGGCCGACCGCCGGAGCGAAAGAGGCGACGGCGTTGTCGAGGTCATAAGCTTTGCAGCTCAAGATGATGACATCGAATGGTGTCTTGAGGTTCTCTGCCAGAACGGTCGGAGGGTTCGGCAGGGTCACATCCCCGAGAGGGCTTTTAATAACGAGGCCATTCTTCGCCATGAGCTCGGCGCGCTTGGGCCGCACGAGGAATGTCACATCGCGTCCCGCCTGCAACAACCTGCCGCCAAAATAGCCGCCCGTCGCGCCGGCACCGATCACCAGAATACGCATGTTTTTGTTCACTTCTTTTTGGAAATTGAGAACGCGATCCTGACCCGAACAGCCCCGCCGTTGCAAGGCGTGGATCGTTCAAAAGCGTGCGTGTCAGTTATGCACGAGTTACCATTTCTCGCCGAAAGGCCGGATTTCCATTTCGAACGTCCAGGCGCTGCGCGGCTGCTTGTAAAGCTGCCAATAGGATTCAGCGACGGAGGCCGGCGGCATCAGCAGGTCGGGATTATCGAGCGCATTCGCCCCAAACGCCTCGACGCGGCGCTGGCGAACCCATTCGGTGTTGACGCCGGAATCGATGATCAGGTGAGCGACGTGAATGTTCTTCGGCCCAAGCTCGCGCGCGATTGACTGTGCCACGGCGCGAAGTCCGAATTTGGCACTGGCAAACGCTGCATAGCCGGGACCGCCACGCAGACTGGCTGTTGCGCCAGTGAAAAAGATATTTCCCTGGCCGCGCGGTAGCATCAGTCGGGCAGCCTCACGCCCGGCGAGAAAGCCCGAGTAGCAAGCCATTTCCCACACCTTTCGAAACACACGCTCGGTGGTGTCGAGAATCGGGAAGTTGACGTTGGCGCCGATATTGAAGATGCAGACTTCCAGCGGCGCGTGCTTGTCGGCGTCGTTGAGGAAAGAGATAATTTCCTCTTCTTTGCGCGCATCGAGGGACCGGCCGTGGATTTCGCCTCCGGCATCTTCGATCTCCTTCACCAGCGGCGCGAGTTTATCGCCGTTTCGGCGCCCAGCAAAAATCGTGAAGCCTTCCGAGGCGAACTTCTTGGCGATTTCACTGCCGATGTAGTCGCCGGCGCCAATCACTGCGACAGTCGCATTTCTCTTGGTCAAGGTTGTCTCCTCGTCGAATCGCCAAAGGTCGCGGCATCGGCGTTGTTTCCGCTGCGCTGGGCCACATCGCCTCACCGATCAGCAGGCGAGCGCAGCACGACCCGCGCCGTTCGGCGCCATCTCAATCCTAACACCAAACTAAAGTTCTATTTTAGAACTGTCAATGATCGGCGGGCAAATTCGGCGCAAGGTTGGACGAGCTAAAACGCTCCCGACGTTGGCTTGGATCGGTCCCTCGACATTTGTCCTGACAAAAGGCACATCCGATGAGGGTCTCAAGCGCGGGAGCACGTTATGCTGACGGTTCATCACCTCAACAATTCTCGTTCACAGCGTGTGCTCTGGCTGCTGGAAGAACTCGGCGTGCCCTACGACATCGTCCGCTACCAGCGGCTGCCCTCGATGCTAGCGCCAAAAGAACTGCGGGCCATCCATCCCTTGGGCAAGTCGCCGGTGATCACGGATAACGGCCATACCATCGCGGAATCGGGCGCGATTATCGAATATCTCGTCGATACCTATGGTGGCGGCCGGCTGGTGCCCGCGCCAAAAACGCCTGAGCGGCTGCGCTATACGTACTGGCTGCACTATGCGGAAGGTTCGGCGATGCCGTTGCTGCTGCAGAAGCTGCTGTTCACGTTGGCGCCCAAACGCGCGCCGCTTTTGTTACGTCCGCTGGTGACGCCGGTGTTCAATCAGATGCTGGCGAAACTTGTTACTCCGCAGCTCGAACAGCACATGACTTTCTGGGAAAGTGAGCTGACGAAAAGCGAGTGGTTCGCAGGCGACGAATTCAGCGCGGCTGATATCCAGATGAGCTTTCCGCTGGAGGCCGCGGCGGCCCGCGCCGGACTGGAAGCGAATTATCCGAAGGCGATGGCATGGTTGAAGCGCATTCATGCGCTCCCGGCTTATCAGCGGGCCTTGGAAAAGGGCGGGCCCTATCAACTTGCGAAGTAGATCGGTTCAGCGCACCGCAAGTCACTTGCGACGCGCTGAAGATCTCATGCAACGGCGGGGAATCCAAACAGCCGTTGCGGATTGTCGGTAAGGATGCGGTTGCGGAGTTTTTCGTCCGGCACCCAGTCAGCGAGCAGATCGAGCAGATCCGCAACGCTCATCATCACGCCCCAATTGGCGACGTGCGGCCAGTCTGATCCCCACACGCAACGCTCGGGGGCGGCTTCGACCACCTTCTGCGCGAACGGAATCGTGTCGCGATAGGGCGGGCCTTCGACCGTGTTGCGATACGCGCCGGACAACCGCACCCACGCGCCATCACGCACCAGCGACACCAGGGTTTTGAAGCCTTCGTGATCGACACCGGCCGAGGTCGGGAAATGCCCGACGTGATCGATCAGAAACTGCACCGGCAGCTTCGACAGCCGAGGTGCCAGTTCGGGCAATTGCCGCGCGTCGAGCAGGAATTGCAGATGCCATCCCATTTCGCGGCACAGCGCGGCATAACTTTCGATCTGCGCGAAATTAACGCCACCACCGGCGTAGAGCACATTCATGCGCAGGCCGACGACACCTGCATCTTTCAGGGCGGCGCGTTCGCGCTCGGGGCAGTCAAGCGGGATCACGGCAATGCCACGCAGGCGCTCGCGGTTCGCGTGCAGCGTCTCAACCATCAAGCGGTTATCGGTGCCGTGAACGCTGACTTGCGTCAGCACGCCGTAGGTCATGCCCATGGCGTCCAGCATGGCGAGATAATCGCGCGCGGTGGCTTCCGGCGGGGTGTAAGCGCGATCCGGCATGAAGGGATAAGCCGGTGGCAAACCGATCACGTGGCAGTGTGTATCAACGGCGCCGGGAGGCACGCTGAAGCGCGTGGCCTTGTGTTGTGAAGGCAGAGGCCCCGGACATGCCGGGGCCTCCTTGTGAGTCGAATCAGTCATATCAGGTATCCGCGTGAAGAATCCTGCCGCGAGTTTCGGGCAGCGCGTAAGCCGCGATGAAGAACAATCCGTAAGCCAGCACCGCGAAGATGCAGATGGCGTTGCCAAGCGTGGTGGTTTGCGAAAGCCAGCCGACCAGGAATGGGAACAGTGCGCCGATGCCGCGACCGAAGTTGTAGCAGAAGCCCTGTCCCGATCCGCGCAGGCGGGTTGGATAGAGCTCGGTCAAGAACGCGCCCATGCCGGAGAAATACCCCGATGCAAAGAAGCCCAACGGGAAGCCAAGCACCCAGAGGATCTGATTGCTCAGCGGCACCTGCGTGTACACAAGGATCAGAGCGATCGCGCCGAGCGAAAAGGTCAGGAACAGGTTACGACGGCCGATGCGGTCGGCGAGCCAGGCGCCCACGAGGTAACCGATGAACGAGCCAATGATCAGCGCCGCAAGATATCCGGTGGAGCTCACGATCGAGAGGTGGCGCTCGGTGGTCAGGAAGCGCGGCACCCAGAAGGTGATCGCGTAGTAGCCACCTTGACAGCCAGTGGCGGCAAGCGACGCCAGAATCGTGGTCTTCGCGATCGGACCCGAGAAGATTTCCCAGAGCTGAGGACGATCACCGGTTACAGCCTGCTTTGCGCGCGTCTCAGCGGCAATCTTCGGCTCCTCGACATAGCGGCGCAGGAAGAACACCATCAGTGCCGGCAATGCGCCCACAGCAAACATCCAGCGCCAGGCGGTCTCAGGTGGCAGGATGGAGAACAAGACGGCCTGTGAAAGGACCGCGAGGCCCCAGCCAACGGCCCATCCGGCTTGCACCGAACCGACTGCGCGTCCGCGATACTGCGCGCGGATGGCTTCACCCATCAGCACGGCACCGGCCGCCCACTCACCGCCGAAGCCCAGGCCAAGCAGTGCACGGGCAATCAGAAGCTGGTCGAAATTCTGCACGAACGCGCAAACCAGCGAAAAGAACGAGAACCACAGAATGGTCAGCTGCAAAGTCATCACGCGGCCGATGCGGTCCGCAAGATAACCGGCCAGCCAACCGCCGATCGCCGATGCCAGAAGCGTGACAGTACCTGCAAGGCCCGCCGTGCCGGGGTCGACTTTCCACAACGCGATAATCGTGCCGATGACGAGCGGATAGATCATGAAATCCATGCCATCGAGTGCCCACCCCGATGCGCAAGCCCAGAACGTGCGCCGCTCCGGCACGTTCATGTCGCGGTAGAATGCGAGAAGGCTGGTGTCTTCAATTTTGGCGACTTCGATCGCATCCTGCGATGATGTGCTCATAAAATATTCCCCCAAGTTTAACGGCTGTCGTCCCGAGCCCCGCGTGCGTCACAGGGCTGATTGAAAGCAGTGAAATAAATCTACGCCAATCGTCGGGTCTGTCATCACTCAAACCCAGTCGGGACGCTAATATCTCTAGTTCCCGGCTGCGAATGCTCCACGGGTACGCGGATCAGGCGCTCCAAGCAAGCCGGTGGGGGTGACGGCGATGGAATTGGCGGAGGTTTGCCCCAGAGGGGCCACCACGCGGTGCCCTTTGCCTCGTAATGCGGCAATCACGTCCTCCGGAATGCCGTGTTCGACGCGGACTTCATCTGGGAGCCATTGATGATGCACACGCGGCGCAGCGACAGCGGCCGCGACGTTCATGTCGAAATCCAGCGTGTTGATGATGACCTGCAGGACGGCGGAGATAATCCGGCTGCCGCCGGGCGAGCCGGTCACCAGTACGACCTTGCCGTCCTTGAGCACGATGGTTGGCGTCATGGATGACAATGGCCGCTTGCCGGGGCCGGGGAGGTTGGCCTCATAACCGACCAACCCAAAGGCGTTGGATGCACCGGGCGCCGCGGTGAAATCGTCCATTTCATTGTTGAGCAGCACACCGGTGCCGTCGGCAACCAGCCCGATGCCGTAGCTGAAATTAAGGGTGTAGGTGTTGCTCACCGCATTGCCGAATTGGTCGACGACGGAGAAGTGCGTGGTGTTGGTGCCCTCGCGTGGAGAGACAGCATTTGTCTCGCTCCAAGGCGTTGCCTTCGACATGTCGATAGTCGCGCGCTGGCGCGCGGCATAATCTTTCGAAAGCAGCTGTGAAATTGGTGCATTGACGAAAGCTGGATCGCCAAGATAGCGCGCGCGATCGGCGTAAGCGCGCTTCATCGCCTCGATCGTGACATGCAGCGCATCAGCAGAACCTGCACTCATCTCACGCAGTTTGTATCCTTCGAGAATGTTCAGGGATTCGAGAAGGACGGTGCCGCCAGACGACGGCAACGGCATGGAGACGATATCAAAACCGCGATAGGTGCCGCGCACGGGCTCTCTGATAACAGGCTCGTAGCGCTTCAGGTCATCGAGCGTCATGATGCCTCCGGCATCGCGGATGCCCGAGACGAGCTTTTCCGCAACAGGCCCGTCATAGAAGCCGCGCGGCCCCTGCGCGGAGATCGCCTCCAGCGTTGCCGCGAGATCTTTCTGAACGAGTTTGTCGCCCTGCTGCAGCGAGGTGCCGTCCGGCCGGGCGTAGACTTTTCGGCTCGATGGCCAGCGGTTCAGACGGTCGTACAGCTCCGGCAAAGTATCCGCCATATCATCCGCCACCGTGAAGCCGTCGCGCGCTAAAGCGATGGCTGGCGCGAGCAGATCGGGAAGCTTGAATTTGCCGGAGCCGTATTTCTCCAGCGCAAGCGCAAGACCTGCAACGGTGCCGGGAACACCGATGCCGAGAGCCTGGTCGCGAGATTTTTTTGGATCCGGCTTTCCATCGCTGCCAAGAAACATATCGCGGGTCGCGGCCCCCGGT
Source organism: Afipia dichlorophenoxyacetatis (assembly GCF_055386385.1). Lineage (NCBI taxonomy): Bacteria > Pseudomonadati > Pseudomonadota > Alphaproteobacteria > Hyphomicrobiales > Nitrobacteraceae > Afipia > Afipia dichlorophenoxyacetatis. The sequence goes on from NZ_AP029250.1 coordinate 220,839, forward strand.
GCGCACTCGCGGTAATCGATCGCAATGTTCTCGCCGCTGTTCGCCAAGTGAACAATCATGAAGCCGCCGCCGCCGATATTTCCGGCACGCGGATAAGTCACGGCCATCGCGAATCCTGTGGCCACGGCGGCATCGACGGCGTTGCCGCCACGGCTCAGAACATCACGGCCGATTTCCGCGGCGATCCGCTCCTGAGCGACGACCATGCCGCTTTTCGTGGCAATGGGCTGAAGAGTTCCGATTGCGGGGTTGGTGTAATACCCGTTCCGCGAGTCCTGTCCGAACGCTGGAGAACACAGGCCAATGATCGTGAGAGCGAATATGTCGCGGCGGGTGAAGCGGAACATGCGGACTCCGGGGCGTGTAATCGCGGAAAAACTCGATTAGCAATTGAACGGCACCACTATATGGTCGCGCGGCGGAAAGAGACATTACGTTCGAGACATGGCAGGGGCTCAATGACAACCATTTCGGGGCATGACAGTCATGCCGGCAATCGGCCGCGTGAGTATCCCCCTCGGTCGGCAGTTGTCGGTTGGATTTTTTTCGACTGGGCCGCGCAGCCCTATTTCAGCCTGATCACGACGTTTGTGTTCGCGCCTTACTTCGCAACGCACGTGGCGAATTCGCCGGCAGCGGGTCAGGCGATGTGGGGGTTCGCAACGGCTGCGGCGGGGCTCGTCATTGCGGTGATGTCGCCAGTGCTCGGCGCGATTGCAGACGCGGGTGGACGGCGCAAGCCGTGGATCGCGGTCTTTGGTGCCTTGCTCGTGATCGGGGCGTCGATCATGTGGATCGGAAAGCCGAATGATCCCGACATCATCATTCCTCTGCTGATCGCTTTCGCAATCGCGACGATCGGCGTCGAGTTCGCCACCGTCTTCAACAATGCCATGATGCCGACTCTTGTGCCGCCGGAACGTATCGGGCGCCTATCGGGGACAGGTTGGGCCACCGGCTATATCGGCGGTATTCTCAGCCTCGTTCTCGTTCTGGGTTTTCTCGCTGCGAGTTCGGACACGGGCCGGACGTTGTTCGGCTTCAAGCCGCTATTCGGTCTGGACCCGGTGACACATGAAGGCGACCGCATCACCGGGCCTCTCACCGGTCTGTGGTTCATGATTTTTGTGCTGCCGATGTTTTTGTTCACGCCGGATCACGCAGCCAAAAAGCCCGCCTTGGGCGCGGTGCGCGAGGGGCTGCGCGAACTGCGGGAAACACTGTCGACGCTTCCAAGCAAGCCGGTAATGTTGACATTTCTGATCGCCAACATGGTTTACACCGACGCTTTGGTGGCGTTGTTCGCCTTCGGCGGCATTTATGCTGCAGGCACGTTCGGCTGGCAGACCATCCAGATCGGGACGTTCGGAATTTTGCTGGCGTTTTCCGGCACCGTTGGCGCGTGGCTTGGCGGCAAGCTCGACGACCACCTGGGGCCGAAGAAAGTCATTGCAGGCAGCCTATTGATTTTGCTGTCCGCGATCATCGCGATTCTGTCGATCGATCGGGATACGTTGTTCTTCGTTTTCAAGGTGGCGCCTCCAGTGCCTGGCGGCGGCTTGTTCGCGGCGCCTGCTGAGAAGGCCTATCTCGCCCTTGGCGTTCTGATCGGCATGGCCGCGGGACCATTGCAGGCGGCGTCACGCACGCTGCTCATCCGTCTCGCGCCTCCTGACCGCATTACCCAGTATTTCGGCCTGTTTGCGCTGTCCGGCAAAGTCACGTCGTTCATGGCGCCGCTGGCTGTCAGCATCGTGACCGCGGTGACGGCCAGCCAGAAAGCCGGTATGGCCGCGCTGGTGGTGTTCTTCTCGGCAGGCTTGATCCTGCTGTCGCGCGTGCGCGCTTAAGCAGGATCAGACCACATAAGCTCCGTAGCGTTTTCGAGCGAAGTGGCTACTAGTGGTCCGATTTGAACGTTCGCATCTCGTCTCAGCAACCACTGTTGCGAACGTTCAAATCAAGGGACCACTAGCAAATTTATGACTTGAGTGGAGCTTTAAGATTTGACGTTCGCATTACAGCCTCGTGGCAAGTAGAGGGCGAACGTCAAATCTGCTCCACTCATTCGCGTAAAGAAAACGCGTCAAAAGAAGAATCTAGTGCTTGAAGTGGCGTGTGCCGGTCAGCACCATGGCAATGCCGTGTTCGTCGGCAGCGGCAATTACCTCGTTGTCGCGCATTGAGCCGCCAGGCTGAATCACAGCGGTTGCACCGGCTTCGATGGCCACCAGCAAGCCGTCCGCAAATGGAAAGAACGCGTCCGACGCAACGACTGAGCCTTTCGTCATCGGCGCAGCAAGACCCAGTTCCTTCGCCGCATCTTCCGCCTTGCGTGCGGCGATACGCGCAGAATCGACGCGGCTCATCTGGCCGGCGCCAATACCCACTGTGGCGAGATCCTTGGCGTACACAATGGTGTTCGACTTGACGTGTTTGGCAACACGGAACGCGAAGCGCAAATCGTGCAGCTCGGCCTCGGTCGGAGCGCGCTTGGTCACGACCTTGAGCGCCATATCATCGACGACAGCGTTGTCGCGGGACTGCACCAGCAAACCGCCAGCTACCGTCTTTGCCGTCAATCCGGCTGCGCGTGGATCGGGCAGACCGCCAGCCAACAGCAGGCGCAGATTCTTCTTTGTCGCGACGATGGCGATCGCTTCGTCGGTTGCGTCCGGTGCGATGATCACTTCAGTGAAAATCTCGGTGATGGCGCGTGCAGCGTCTGCATCGAGTGTACGGTTGAGCGCCACGATGCCGCCGAAGGCGGACGTTGAATCGCAGGCCAGCGCCTTGCGATAGGCGCTGACGAGATCTTTGCCTTCGGCGACGCCGCACGGATTGGCATGCTTGACGATGACGCAGGCAGGCGTGCGCTTGGCATCGAACTCAGCGATGCATTCATAGGCCGCGTCGGTGTCGTTGATGTTGTTGTAGGACAGCTCCTTGCCCTGGAGTTGGCGCGCTGTCGCGACGCCGGGCCGGCGCTCGGGGGTTTTGTAGAACGATGCGCCCTGATGAGGATTTTCGCCGTAGCGCAGCGCCTGGATCAGGCGTCCGCCGACGGCGCGGAAATCCGGCGCCTCGATCTTCAGTTGATTGGCAAACCAGTTGGAGATGGCTGCGTCATATGCCGCGGTGCGGGCATAGGCCTTGGCCGCAAGGCGTTTGCGCAAGGTGAGCGTGGTCGCGCCGTTGTTGGCTGCCAATTCGTCGAGCACGGCCTGATAATCAGAGGCTTCGACGACAACCGCGACATCGTCATGGTTCTTGGCTGCGGCGCGGATCATGGCCGGGCCGCCGATGTCGATGTTCTCAATGCAGTCTTCTTCGCTGGCGCCTTTGTCGACCGTCGCTTCGAACGGGTACAGATTGACCACCAAAAGATCGATCGGGCCGATGCCGTGATCCTTCATTGCCTTGGCATGCTCGGGATTGTCGCGAATAGCGAGCAGGCCGCCGTGAACGTTGGGATGCAGCGTCTTGACGCGCCCGTCCATCATCTCCGGAAAGCCGGTTAATTCCGAGACGTCTCGTACCTTCAGCCCGGCATCGGCAATTGCCTTCGAGGTGCCGCCCGTGGAAACGAGTTCGATGCCGTGCTGGGCGAGGGCGCGGGCGAATTCGATCAGTCCGGATTTGTCGGAAACGGAAAGCAGGGCGCGCGTGACGCGACGCGGATGGTCAGCCATGGGGAAAGTCCTGGTTCGGTGATGCTGCCCGGTAGCATGGTTTGCGCCCCGGCAAAACCATCTATAGCGCTGAAACGCCTAGTGTGGTGGTTCAGAAGTTCGCCTCTTGTTCTCTGCGCGCGCTTCAAGCGAACTTCTGAACCTAAACCACACTAGAATTATAGCTTGCTAGTGTCCTTTCGAATCCGAAGTTCGCTATCGGTTGTGCAGCTTGTTCGGGCGAACTTCGGATTCGGGACACTAGAATTTTGCAGGTCAGAGCGGCAATTCCGGCTCGCGACGAGCGTCGCGACGTGCGGTCGTGGAAGTGGCTGAGCCTGACGAGCGGACGAAGTTCCAGCGAACGCTCGGGGCGTTCTTGCGGCTCTGGCGGATCACGATCTGGGTGGTGCGGCGAGGACCGTCGGAGCCGGCAAGAAACACGCTATCCTCCAACTCGACCTTGTCGTCGAGTGCCTCAAACGTCCAGACCTCTCGATTGGGCAGCACCAGGATGACACCGCGAGCGTCGCTCAGGCGATTTGCCTTCACCGACGGATGCAGATGAAAACGCAGCACATAATCCTCAGCGCGTCCGCGCGATGAATTCGATGCGTTGAGCAGGGTGTCCTCACCATCGAGCCGTGTGCCGTCTTCCGAGAGCATCACCACGCGCTGATGGACCACGCCGAATTGCCGGGCATAGCCATCGTGGGATGTTGTGAGCAACACACCCCCGTCGGTGACTTCGCGAAAGGCGCCAACGGTCGCCGGTCCGCCGATGATCGGCGCGCCTTCCAGCATTCGCTTCATCGCGGGCAATTTGACGAACTGGCACGACGATGTGTCGTGATAGGTCAACGTCGAATGCGCGGCGGTGCTGCGCGAGAAAGAGCGCCAATTATCGCGCCCGGTCGCAGGGATGCCGCAGTTGACCACAATGCGGCTCGGTCCGGACGAGAGCTCGAACGAAAGCGATCCCGCGTGCGCGTCGCGGCTCACAGCCGGCGGAGGCGGCGCGCCCGTGTCCATGATGAGGGCTGTCGCCCCGGCATCGAGGCGTTGAAAACCGCTGTGCGGCATGCTGGCCATCGGGATGCCGTGGGTGTCGTCATACGCTAGCAGCGTCGCGAGCAGCCCGGATGGCGCGCTGCTCATGCCATTGAACAGCGCAAAGCTGCCGTCGCCATGACGGAAAAATCGCAGCATCGGCATCATGCGATCGATGGCATTGAGCAGCGCGGATGGCGGCGCCATGTTGCGCGCGGCGAATGTCTGGCGCAGAGGCAACAGATCGGGCAGCAATTCGATCAGCGCGCCGGGATTGCGCGAAATATGCCCGCCATCCGGCAAGATTTGTTTCTGCAGTTCATCCGAAAGCCGCCGCGTCGCCGAACGGATTTGCTTGCCCTGATTAGCAAGACAAAGGGCCGCGTAACACAGCGCGATTAAAACCTGCAGGCGGGGAACGCCATCGGCAATGTCGAGCATCGTGTAGCGCAGATAGCGGATTTCACGCGTCAGGTTGCGCAGGAAGCGCCGATAGAATCGGCTATCGGCATCATTCAAGACCAATGGCGCCTGCGAGAGCAATGAAATCACACGGCGTGCCACGATATCAGGACGCCAGCCGATGCCGCGTTTGCGGATCGGCTTTGAGATCCAGTCGTCGATCAGCGAACGTGCGTTGGCGCGCGTGATCGCGGTGTCGGCGGCGCGCAAGTGGCGGAGCCAGCCGAAGCCGAGCAGATTCGCTTCCCAGTCTTCCGATGGCGGATCGAGATCGAAAATCGAACGTCCATGCGACGAGACGATCTTTCCCGCAAAAACGAAACGTCCGGCGTAAATTTCGGACGCACGCGTTGCGTCCACAGTGCGCAAATCATTGGGGGCGATCAGCAAGCGGTCGGTACGGCCTGGCCAGAAGCGCGACAACGCGACAGATTTTCCACTGGCGCTGGCCAGCACTTTGCGTGCCGCACGGCCAAGCACCAAGGATGAAATGCGTCTTCGTTGAGCGACCGACACGTGCGCTGTTTGCCCTAGATCACGATGAGCCGGATTGGCCCACCCCCCAACATCAGTAACCGTGATCGATTCCCGTCGGGAGCATCATACCCCAAATCCGCCTGCCCGGTTGGGCATTGCGATTGTTGGAGAATCTCCCTGAATCCTTGTAGTCCGGAATGCGCACGAAGACACCCTATTGATACGCCATCAACAGGGGGAATCGTTTCCAGAGCCGTCGCGAATCACTTTGAGAAGGCTACGAGCCTCAGGACTTCACTAGGCGTGCTGCAAAGAAGCCGTCGAGGCCGCCAAGCCGGGGGTCGCTGTGCGGCAGATGTGACGGCAGCGTCCGGATATCGCCATCCGGGGTGAGAATCTCGTCCAGGCCACCCACTTCGCTGGACGTGACGGGCAGGCGTCGGATGTCTGATTCTGTTGCGAGAAGGGACGCAATCGCCTGCTCGCCTTCTTCGGGTTCCAGCGAGCAAGTGCAGTAGACCAGTGTGCCTTTGGGCTTCAGCAGTGTGACAGCCTTTTGCAGGAGCCGCTTCTGCAGAGCGGAGAGCGCGCCGATATCGGCTTCCTGCTTCAACCAGGCGACATCAGGATGTCGCCGAATGGTGCCCGTCGCGGCGCAGGGTGCGTCGATCAGAATACCGTCGAAGAGTGAGTCAGCTTGTTCGCTCTGCCATTCGGTTGCATCCGCCACGACTGTTTTCGCATCGAGCGCAAGGCGTGAAAGATTATCTTTCAAACGGGCAACGCGATTGGGCGAACGGTCGACAGCTGTCACTGTTGCGCCACCATGGACAAGCTGCGCGGTCTTGCCGCCGGGCGCCGCGCAAAGATCAACGATGGTTTTACCTGTGACGTCTCCGAACAGGCGGGCCGGAAGAGCGGCAGCCGCGTCCTGAACCCACCACTGGCCTTCGTCAAATCCAGGGAGCATGGTCACGGACCCATGCAGCAAGGTCCGTACCGTTCCGGTTGCAAGGGCCTCACCATGCAAGCGGGCAGCCCAGCCTTCGGGATCGGATTTCACGGTGAGATCGAGCGCCGGTTCCACACTGATGGCAGCCGCCATGGCGCGCGCCGTGTGTTCGCCGTAGGCGTTAATCCAGCGTGTCACCAGCCAGGGCGGCAGGTCGAGCATCTCGGCTTTGACTTCGTCGATGAGCGGTTGCCCTTCTCGTGCGCAGCGCCGCAGCACCGCGTTGACAAGACCGGCATATTTCGCGGCCCGGCGGTCTGCCTGCACCAATCGCACCGACAGATCGACCGCGGCATGATCCGGTACATCCATCCAGAGAATTTGCGCGGCGCCGATCAACAGCGCGCTCTGTGCGCGCGGAGCGTCGGTCGGGACGCCACGGTCAAGCAGCCGCGAGAGGACATGGCCGAGGGTGCCGAGCCGCCGCAGGATTGTCGCCACCAGGCGGCGCATCAATGCGCGGTCCCGGTCCGACAGCGTCTTCAATCCTGGATGCGCGCCGGTGCCGTCGAGCTGATCGTCGAGCATGCGTCGCTTGTGCAGCACGCCATCAAGAATGTCGGCCGCGATCCGGCGCGCTGCGAGGCCGGGTACCTCGGTCGGCGGAGCGAATCTCGAAGGCTTCATGTGCAGAAAACAGTCTGTGAATGGGAAAATCGCGACGGACGTCGCAACGAAGGCCATGTGGTGGCACGTGAATATGCCAAATGTAAGAATCCCAATGTGCAGCAAGTGGAAAGCGTGGGAAGAGACGCGGCTGGAACGCTCTTATGCAGAAAAGTTTTGGCCGTTTTGTAACGGCCGTAAGTGCCTTGCATTTTTGATAAATTGCATGCTTTCCATACGGTTGGCCAAGCCTTGAACCGTTATACTGCGCGGTTAGATTTGGAAAGCTAGATCGGCTTCAACAGGATTTGTAACGATGGACGATCATACAGTTCGGAAGCCATTGCCGCCGGCCGCTCAACGCGCATTGGCGGAAGCTGAAGAGCGCCGGCAAAAAGCTGCTCAGGAAAAAGCGCAGCCGGCTCCGAAAGAATTCGACGGCCCCAAGGGTCCGGAACCGACACGATTTGGTGATTGGGAAACCAAGGGGATCGCTTCGGACTTCTGAGGCGTCGCTTGGACGGAAATAAAAAGCCGCCCGAAGGCGGCCTTGGTTGCTCAAGGTAGATCCCAAAATCAGCGGGTCATCACGACCGTCGTGCCGACGTTCACGCGTTCAAACAAATCGCTGATGTCCTCGTTGAACATGCGGACGCATCCGTACGAGACATAGCCGCCGACTGAATTGGGACGGTTGGTGCCGTGAATGGCATACTCGCCGCCGGCCAGCGTCATCGCGGCAACGCCCATCGGGTTCGAAGGCGAGCCGCCGGCAATCACGTCCGGAATGCTTGGGTTATCGCGCTTCACATCGGCAGGTGGCGACCAGGCCGGCTGACGGTACTTTCCATCGATGCGTGTGGTTCCAGCCCACTGCTTTCCTGGCTTGCCGACACCGACCGGATATCGGATCGCGCTTCCGTCACCGAGAACGTAATACAGGCGCCGTTCTTTCGTTTTCACGACGATGGTGCCTGGCCCATAGCCGACAGGTGACGCCACAACGTCTGGCCGCGCTTGCGCAGCTGTTCCCATCAAGCCGATCACCATGGTGACCGCTAGCGCCACCGTGAATTTACGCAACATTCCAACCTCCGATGCACTCCGGGCACCCCGGTGGGATGAACGGAACTGTCATTGAATCGCTTAGCCGCCACTGTGGAGGACGAGGTTCAACATGCGGCTAGTCCGGCGCTCGCAATATGGCGCCGGGCGCGGGCATAAAGAGAAAATTACAGGGTCAAAGTAAATGACCGGGAAACAACACCCTCCTGCAAATGCCCTTAAAAGCAGGACCAGTTGCTGACATTTGCGTGAGCCCGGCCCTAGCAGGCGATGGTCAAGCGAGCGTGAACGCCTCATGCACGGCGGATTGTACCGCGCCGCCGGTCACCGCGCCGCCGCCTGCAACATAGATCCAGTCGCCGATCGCGGCTGCGCCGACCGCGTGACGAGGTGTCGGCATTGGCGCATGGCTTCGCCACGCGTCCGTTGCCGGATCGTAGCTTTCCATTTGGCCGAATACCTTGCCTTGGGTAATTTGCCCGTTGCGGACGATCCCTGCCTCGCCGCCCATCGCAAACAGCCTGTCGCGATAAACCACAAGCCCGTGACCGGAACGCGTGGTTGGCAGCGGCGCCCGCGGTTCCCAGGTGTCGCGTTCCGGCAAATACACGTGATGCAGATCGGTGTTGTACTCGAAGGTGTTGAAGCGGCCACCAATGATATGGATCACGCCGTTGTATGCGACACAGCCCACATGATCGCGTGCACCGGGTAGCGCTTTGAGCGTCGTCCACTTGTCGGACTGCGGATCGTAGACTTCGTGCCAGCCAACACTGGCGCGCTCCATCGTCGGCTCCGACGCGCCGCCGATCAGATGAATGCGGCCATTCAACACGACTGCAGCACCGGCACCGCGTGGACGAGGGAGCGGGGCGATCTTGTCCCAGCGGTTGTTGGCGACGTCGTAGGCGAACGAGTTGTGGTCAGGATTGCGATTCTGTTCGATGAAGCCGCCAAGCGCATAGACGCGGCCGGCATCAGCCGCCACCGCAACATGGTTTGCGCCACGCGGCAACGGCGCACCATTGAGCCATTGATCCGCGGCAGGGTCGTAGATGTGATGGTAAGCGCGATCGACGCGACCTTCGCCGTAGCCGCCGACGATGTGAACGCGGCCCGCCCAAGCTGTGGCCCATGCCATCTCGCTACGAGGAAGCGGCAGTGCCGCACGGGTTACCCATTTGCCCGGCGCACCTTGCGGTGCGGGGCTATCAGTGACGCGCTGGGCCTGTTCGTCCGGTGTGATGTGATGCGGTGCGCCGCTTCGCAGATTGGCAAAGGGATCAGCTGAAGGCGCGGCTTGCGGGAGTGGTGCGTGCTGATGCTGCGCATGCTGGGCGCGGACCGATGTGGCACCAAGCGCGAGCGCTGCACCGGCGATGAACGTCCTGCGATCCATGGCTGTCCTCCAAGACCCGTATGATTTGAGAGTATCACGAACCGCATATGACGAGAGCGACTGCGCATCAGGTAAAAATCGTCGCATCGTGTGCGTTCGCCAGAACCGAAGAATTTCGACTTAAAAGCAAATGGCCGGGACAAGCCCGGCCATCAGGAGTCTAAATCATTGGCGGTCTAAACGCCTTATGCGCTGGCTTTCTTGTTTTGCCGATTGTGGACGAGATCTTCGACGACGGCGGGATCAGCCAATGTCGAGGTGTCGCCCAGGCTCGAGGGTTCGTCTTCGGCAATCTTGCGCAGGATGCGGCGCATGATCTTGCCGGAGCGCGTCTTCGGCAGGCCAGGTGCAAACTGAATCAGGTCTGGCGACGCGATGGGGCCGATATCCTTGCGCACCCACGCGACCAATTCCTTGCGCAGCGTTTCAGTGGGTTCGACACCCTTCATGAGCGTCACGTAGGCGTAGATGCCCTGGCCCTTGATGTCGTGCGGATAACCGACGACAGCGGCCTCAGAGACGCATTCGTGCGCCACCAGCGAGCTTTCAACTTCCGCCGTGCCCATGCGGTGACCGGAGACGTTGATCACATCGTCGACGCGACCGGTGATCCAGTAATAACCGTCGGCATCGCGGCGGCAGCCGTCGCCGGTGAAGTATTTGCCTTTGTAGGTCGAGAAATAAGTCTGCTCGAAGCGGGCGTGATCACCGTAGACCGTGCGCATCTGGCCCGGCCATGAGCGTGCGAGGCAGAGGTTACCCTGGGTCTCGCCTTCGAGGACCTTGCCGTCCGCATCCACGATTTCGGGAACGACACCAAAGAAAGGCCGCGTCGCCGAACCGGGCTTGAGCTTCGTTGCGCCCGGCAGCGGGGTGATAAGAACACCGCCGGTTTCGGTCTGCCACCACGTGTCCACGATCGGGCAGCGGTTGTCGCCCACCACGCGGTAATACCATTCCCATGCTTCGGGATTGATCGGCTCGCCGACCGAGCCCAGCAACCGAAGGCTCGCACGCGAGGTCTTCTTCACAGGATCATCGCCTGCCTGCATCAGCGCGCGGATCGCTGTGGGCGCGGTGTAGAATGTGTTGACCTTGTGCTTGTCGATGACCTGCCAGAACCGCGAATTGTCCGGATAGTTCGGCACGCCTTCGAACATCAGCGTGGTCGCACCGTTGGCGAGCGGCCCGTAAAGAATGTAGCTGTGACCCGTGACCCAACCGACATCCGCGGTGCACCAGTAGATATCGCCTTCGTGATAGTCGAAGACGTATTGATGCGTCATCGACGCGAACACGAGATAGCCGCCGGTGGTGTGGAGCACGCCCTTCGGCTGGCCGGTCGAGCCCGACGTGTAGAGAATGAACAACGGATCTTCCGAGTTCATGTGTTCCACGGGACAGTCGGTGGTCACCATGTCAGCTGCTTCGTGGTACCAGACGTCGCTAACCGGGTTCATCTCAACCTTACCGCCGGTGCGGCGCACGACAATCACATGGTCGACGCCGCCGACCTTGGCAATCGCCGCATCGACATTGGCCTTGAGCGGAATCTTCTTGCCGCCACGCACGCCCTCGTCGGCGGTGATGATGACCTTCGATTTGCAGTCGATAATACGCTGCGCGAGGCTGTCGGGCGAGAAGCCGCCGAACACCACCGAATGGATGGCGCCGATGCGCGCGCAGGCGAGCATGGCGTACGCCGCTTCAGGAATCATCGGCATGTAGATGGTAACGCGATCGCCCTTGGCCACATTCCGTAGCCGCAGGATGTTCGCCATCTTGCACACTTCGTCGTGCAATTCGCGGTAGGTGATCTTCTTGGAGTCGGCTGGATCGTCGCCTTCCCAGATGATCGCAACCTGATCGCCACGCTTTTCGAGGTGGCGATCGATGCAGTTATAAGCTGCGTTCAGCACGCCATCTTCGAACCACTTGATGGAAATGTTGCCGGGCTCAAAAGAAACGTTGTCGACCTTCGTGAAGGGATGAATCCAGTGAACGCGCTTGGCTGCTTCCTCACCCCAGAAGCCGGTCGGGTCCTTGATCGAGCGCGCGTACATCTCTTGATATTTGGCGTCATCGATATAGGCGCGCTTCGCCCATTCCGCGGATACATCGTAAACTTTATCGGACATGATTTCCTCCCAACGCCGGGCGAGTGAACGCCCACAATTCATCAGTTTCTGTTCGCTCTATTATGCTGTCACGGGGCCAAGCGACAAGGCGCCAAATATAGCACTTTGGTCAGGCTGCCGGGTTGACCGACGAGCCGGAGGGCTCGCAGCGTTTCCTTTAAAGCGTCCACACCGCGGTTTGCTTGATGTCGGCATCCTCGAGGTCACGGGTCACCGGTACACTGTAATCGGCAATACGGCGCAATTTGTCGCGGGGCAGGTAACTGCGTCCCGGATCGCCGATCAATACGGTAGCGCCGTTTGCGGCATGCCGCTGCACAAAATCGAATGCGCGCTGCGCAGTGTCGCGCTCGTAAAAGATATCACCCGCAAGGATGATGTCCCAGGCGCATGAGCTCGTCCCGAGAAGCAAGTCTTCTTCCGTGACGGACACATGAACGTGGTTCCGTGCGGCATTGAGCTTTGCTGCTGCACACGCGAAGGCATCGATATCGGCAATTGTCACCGCTGCCGCTCCCGCCTTCATGGCGGCGATACCCACGAGGCCAGAACCGCTGGCAAGGTCGAGGACAGCTTTGCCTTGAACAAGAACAGAGTGATCCAGGATATGCCGTGCCAGCGCCTGGCCACCGGCCCAGGCAAATGCCCAGAACGGCGGCGGCAACCCCGCTTCTCCAATTTCTTCCTCGGTCTTGTGCCAGAGCGGCACGGCTTCATCCGCGACGTAGAGTGAGATCTCAGGGGCGAGTGGGACAGGACGAAGTCGGGTATTGGCGCGGATGAATGCGTCTTTGTCGGTGATGGCGTGGCTCTGTTCCACAATTGCCTCAACGTCGGTTGCTACGGCTCAAAGCCCGCCCATCTTGCAAATCAGCTTCCACTCCTCCGGCTTCACGCTCTGAACTGAGAGGCGTGATAACTTCAGCAACTCCATCTCAGCGAGCTTTGTCTCGGCTTTAGCGGAGACCAGCGTGACAGGGGTCTTCAGCGGTTTGTCGGCGGCAATATCGACGCAGACGAACTTGCCGGTCTCGTCGGTCGGATCCGGATAGTGCTCGCGGACGATCTCCACGATGCCGACAATCTCTTTGCCTTCGTTGGAGTGATAAAAGAAGGCGCGGTCGCCTTTCTTCATCTTCATCATGTTCAGCTTCGCGGTGTGATTGCGTACGCCGGTCCATGCCTCGCCTTTGGCCCCTTTTGCCACCTGCTGATCCCATGACCAGACCGAAGGTTCGGATTTCACCAGCCAATAAGCCATCGTTCCTGTCCTCTTTATCCTTCAGCCTTGAATGGCCGTGTCAGCAGCATGTCGATCGCTTCGTTGATCGTCAGCGCGCTGCCAAGAACAGCGGCCACGGCGCTTGCGATCGGCATTTCGACATTTTTCTGGCGCGCCAGCTCAACCAGCACAGGTGCTGTGAACTCACCTTCAGCGAGCTTGCCTTTTGGTGGCGCCTCGCCGCGCCCAAGTGCGACGCCATAGGAGAAATTGCGCGACTGTGAGCTTGAACAGGTGAGAAGCAAATCACCCAATCCTGAGAGACCTGAGATCGTCTCGGGCCGTGCGCCACAAGCACGACCAAGACGCATCAGTTCGGCAAATCCCCGCGTCGTCAGTGCGGCCTGTGCGGAGGCGCCGAGCTGCTTGCCCGCGACGATGCCGGCGGCAATCGCCAGAACGTTCTTTGCTGCGCCGCCGATCTCAACGCCGCGCACATCCGTGCTGTGGTAGGGCCGGAATGTATCCGAACCGAGCGCGTGCACCAGCGCGGTGGCAATTGTCTCATCAGTGGCAGCGAGAGTCACGGCTGTCGGCAGACCGCGCGCGACGTCGACATCAAAACTTGGTCCAGACAGAACCGCAGGCACGGCCTGTGGTAAAACCTTCGCGATAATTTCTGTCATGAATTGATGCGTGCCGCGCTCGATGCCTTTGGCGCAAACGATCGCAGGAATATCTTTCGCGAGGTGTGGTGCAAGCGATGTCGCGGCCTCGCGCAGGCTTTGGGCCGGTGTGACAAGCAAAAGGGCGTCGGCCACAGCGGCTTGCTTGAGATCGCTTGTCACGGCCACGGATGCTGTAAGCTTTATATTCGGAAGCCGCGGATTTTCCCGCGTACGTGAGATTGCTTCCGCTGCAACGGGATCACGCGCATAAAGAGTCACATTGCGCCCGGCGCGGGCGGCAGCATTCGCCAGCGCCGTGCCCCAGGCGCCAGCGCCGATCACCGAAATGTATTGATACGAAGGCATGGCCATCCGGGTGATCAATGCCGTGCGCGGGTGTTGGTGAACTTTGCAGGCGTCTGCGTGTTTTCGTCCAATCGCCAGCGGGCACGAGGCGCAGTGTCCATATCGTCGAGCAAGCCGAGCGCGAGTCGCTCCGCGCCTGCCCATGCGATCATCGCGCCATTGTCGGTGCAGAGTGCGGGCGGCGGAACGACCAGCGTCGTCTGTGCCCTGTCGGCGATCGCCTGCAACGCGCCTCGAATCGCGACGTTGGCGGCGACACCGCCTGCGGCGACAAGGGCGCTCGGGGGACCGAATTGATCCTGAAATAACCTCAAGCCGACACGGATACGATCTGCGGTTAGATCGAGCACCGCGGCCTGAAAGCTCGCGCAGAGATCGGCGATATCCTGCGGCTCGAGTGGATCCAGTCGCGCGGCTTCGTTGCGCACGGCCGTTTTCAACCCGGACAGGGAAAAATTCGCGTCAGGCCGGCCGACCATCGGACGGGGAAAGGGGAAGCGCATGGGGTCGCCATACACGGCGAGTTTCTCGACCTGAGGTCCTCCCGGATAGGGGAGGTCCAGCATTTTTGCGACCTTGTCGAAAGCCTCGCCGATGGCGTCGTCCAACGTGGTACCGAGGCGGACATATTGTCCGACACCGAGCACGGCGACGATCTGCGTGTGACCGCCCGAAGCCAGGAACAGGCAATAGGGGAACGGCAGCGGAACCGTCAGACGTGGCGTGAGCGCATGCGCTTCCAGGTGGTTGACGGCAATGAGCGGTGTGCCGTGGACGAGAGCGATGGCTTTTGCCGTAGTGAGGCCGACAATCACGCCACCGATCAGGCCGGGACCTGCGGCGGCGGCAACGCCCGTCAACGCATCGAACCGCGTGCCGGCATCTTCCATGGCGGTGCGGATGATGCCGTCGAGCATGTCCACATGGGCGCGCGCGGCGATTTCCGGAACCACGCCGCCAAACGGCGCATGTTCCTCGATCTGTGAACGCACCACATTGGACAGGATTCTGCCGCTGCCGTCGCCACGGCGTTCCACCACTGCGGCCGCAGTCTCATCGCAGGTGGTTTCGATCCCCAGCACCAGTGTGGGTTTGCCGTTTGTCAATTTCAGTCCTTGCCTTCGCGATCAAACCGGCGTTTCCCTTGTCCGTCTCGCCAGGGGCATTCGGCGCTGTGCCAACCTGGCGTCATCCAAAGGGATCATAAGCCATTCATGATCTTTAAATGGTCCTTGGGGTTCATAACGTGAAATCGTCATGCAGGCCATCCTTGCGTGAGCTTGTTGGAGCCCAAGTTGCTGGAGTCATGCATGGCCGTTCTCGTGACACGTCCCGCACCTGACAATCAAAGGACGGCGGCAGCTCTGCTTGCGCGGGGATATCACGCATTGTTGTCGCCGATGCTTCGTTTCGAAGCTGTCGCGTTCCAGGATGACGGTGCCGCATGTGAAGGTATCATTCTGACCAGCGCCAATGGGGTTCGCGCGCTTATCCATCACCCCGCGATGGAGCGCCTCGTGGACTCTCCTGCATTTACAGTGGGCGACCGGACGGCGGAGGCTGCGCGGCAGGCAGGATTTCGCAACGTCATCAGCGCAAAAGGGGATGCCGAGGCGCTGAGCGAACTTGTCATTAAGGCGGCTACCGCAGGGAAGATAAAACAAGATGCCGTGCTCTGTTACTTCGCGGGCGCTGATCGGGCGCGTGATTTCTCCGACGACCTTGGCGCGCACGGCTTTGAGGTCACCACCCGTACGGTTTATCGCATGGCTCCGGTGCGCGATTTATCGCCGGAGGTAAGCGGAGCTTTTGCTTCAGGCGAAATCGATGTGGTGCTGCATTATTCCCGTCGAACTGCGCGGGCGTTTCTCGCTGCCACACGGACCGATGGTATCGAAATTTCGGCCTTGGCTTTGCCGCAATGTTGCATCTCCGATGCCGTTGCTGCGGTGCTGCGCGAGGCAGGTGCCACGCAGATCATTGTGGCGCGCACGCCTGATGAAGAAGCTGTTATCGACGCCCTTGTGCGGTGTATCTGACGTTCGTATCAGAATTGGCCACACGTTCATCATACGAACGTCAGATACAAAACCGCACTAGATTCATGATTTTGCTAGTGTCCCTCAGGTTCTGACATTCGTAAACGAGCTAGCCGCAAACAGATACGAATGTCAGAACCGGGACACTCGACAGGACAATGCAACCATCGTTGCGGTAAAATATTCGCGTCGAATCTGATAGGTTTCGGCGACAGGAGTAAAGTTCGATGGATGACAACAAGCAAGACGATGCAGGTACGCCGCCTGCGGGAGGTTCGCGCAAGCGGCCGCCGCCAACCATCGAATTAACCGCCTCGGATGTTTCCGAAAGTCCCCAGCCCGCCGGGGAAGCGCAAGCCGCTGGACCGGACGACGTAAATCAGTCCGAACAAACACCGCCAGAAAATCGTGATGCCAACAACAAGCCAGCGCCGCGGAAATTTTCGACGCGATCTCGCCTGCTGTTGGTGACCTTACTCGCCTCCGCGGCAGCAGGCGCCTTTGCCGGGGGGCTCGTGCTCGGCGCGGCCTATATCGCAGGGTGGCAAAACGCGGCACCTCAGCCTGTTGTCTCTTCACCGATCGCGGCAAATGACGTATCCGCCAGGGCAGACATTGCTGCACTAGATACACGTGTCGCAAAAGTAGAATCGAACGCGACGAAGGCCGCCTCATCTTCGGTTGATGCCGCTGTGATTGCGCGCATCGATGCATTGGAAAAATCGATCACCTCGTTGCGAAACGACATCACGGCGGCTCGCGGCCAAAGCGAAAAGGCGGTTGCCGCGCTCGACGACATCAAATCCGCCCCGCGCGATAGCGCTGCACCATCAGTGGATGTATCGGCGATCGAACAGCGGCTCGATAAAGTCGAGCAGGCAACTGTCGCTTTGTCAGCTGTTGCGAATGCTCCGGCGCCTGCACCTGCACCGCAGCCGCCGGCGGAAGATCCGGCGCTGCGCCGTGTGGCTGCGGCAACTCTGTTAGACTCTCTGGTTCGTCAAGGCGAGCCGTATGCTGCCGCGCTCAATGCGGCCAAGTCGTTTGCGAGTGATGCTGATAAGCTAAAACCTCTCGACGCCTTCGCTGCAACGGGCGTACCGTCGTCACGTGCCTTACTGCGTGAGTTGGAACCGTTGTTGCCGAAGCTCGCATCTAAGCCGGAAGCTGCGCCGGCCTCAACAGGACTATTTGATCGCTTGCGGCAGAGTGCTGCGAAATTGGTTCGAATTCAAAGAACGGATGTTGCGGCCAGCGGCAATGATGCTGTGATTGCGCGTGTAACGACGGCGGCTGCGCATTCCGATCTCGATGCCGCAAAGCGTGCTGTGATGGAGTTGCCGGCGGCCGATCGCGCGCCCGTGCAATCATGGATCGAGAAGGTCGATGCACGTGATGCCGCGCTCGCGGCGTCCCGGCAATTTGCGTCAGATACGATGACAGCGCTTTCAGCCCCGGCGCGATAGGTAGTTTCGATGATCCGGATCATTTTGTTTCTTTTTCTAGTCGGTGTAGTTGCTCTCGGTGCTGCGGTCATTGCGGATCAAACCGGCGATGTCACGCTGTCATGGAGCGTTTGGCAAGTTCAGACGTCACTGCCGGTGCTGGCATTGGCGTTTGTCATCATCGTGTTTGTGGCGATGCTGCTCTGGTCGATGATGAGTGGTGTCCTCCGAACGCCTGAGCGGATCCGCCGGGGACGGCGTGATCGCCGTCACGCACGTGGGCGTCATGCCATCACGCAGGGCCTGATTGCGATCGGCACCGGCGATCATTTCGCCGCTCGTCGCCATGCGGATGTTGCGCGGCGTCTGGCGAAGGAAGATCCGTTAGCGATGCTGTTGCATGCCCAGTCGGCGCAACTCAACGGTGACCGCGAGGGTGCGCAGCGCGCCTTCCATGCCTTGGCTGAGCGCAAGGATACGCGCCTGCTCGGTTTGCGCGGCCTGTTCATCGAGGCGCAGCGGCGTGATGACGTCGTTTCCGCTGTCGCGTTGGCGGAGGAAGCGCTGAAAGTCGCGCCATCTGCAGCGTGGGCGTCGCATGCGGTGCTTGGCTTTCGTTGCAGCCGTGGCGATTGGGATGGTGCGCTGAAAATCCTGGAAACCGATCTGGCTTCCGGATTGATCGAGCCCGCGGCTTACAAGCGTCAGCGCGGCGTGTTGTTGACGGCTCGCGCGCTCGATCTCGAGACGAAAGACCGTGATCGTTCGCGCAACAGCGCAATGGAAGCCGTCAAGTTTGCGCCAACGCTGGTCCCTGCAGCGGTGCTGGGGGCAAAGTTTCTCAGCGAGCAGGGGCAGGCGCGCCGGGCTATGCGAATCGTCGAGGATGCCTGGAACCTACAGCCGCATCCGGACCTCGCGGATGCTTACGCCCACATCCGTCTCGGCGACTCGGCGGTTCAACGGCTGGCGCGAGTCGAGAAGTTGGCGGCAATGTCGCCAGGTCATATCGAGGGCGCACTTGCCATCGCTCGCGCAGCGATTGATGCGGGCGAGTTTGCTCGGGCCCGCGAGGCACTCAAGCCATTTATCGAGGCTCCCACTCAGCGCGTTGCGATCATGATGGCGGAGCTGGAACGCGCGGAGCATGGCGATGGCGGCGAGGCGCGAAGCTGGATGCTGCGCGCGGTTCGCGCTGCGCTGGATCCGGTGTGGACCGCTGACGGCTATGTGTCGGATCTCTGGCGGCCAGTGTCGCCGGTCTCCGGCCGCCTGGACGCGTTTCAGTGGCTGACGCCAGTGGCGGCGCTGCCATCGGACAAGGTGCCCGTCATCGATGCGGACATCATGAAGATGAAGGCGATTGTGAGCGAGCCCGTGATTGCGCCGCTTCCTCCCACGCTGACCAGGGCAGAAGACGCGGAGGAAGCGAAGGACGCGAAAGAAGATGTCTCGTCCGTGGCCGAGACAATTATCCAGGACAATTCGGTGACCCTAGAAAACGCGACAGTTGTTTCGGAGCCCTCAGATCCAGCACCCGCTGTTTCGTCGCCTCCCCCACCTCCGCCACCCGTCGGGGAGGTCGCGCCGCCGGTGTTCCGCCCGCGCCGCGAGCTGGAGAAGGCCCAGTCCATTCCGGCCGTCATCCCGATCATCCGGGCGCCGGATGACCCGGGCGTGGAGGATGAGATTCGCCGAGACGAATTTGACGATGAGATGAAACCGAGCGGCGCCCAGGAGGGTGGCTGGCGAGGATTTTTGTCCCGACTTGTCAGTTGATTAGCGGTTTCACGCGCTGATGTTCTTGCAAAGCAGCGCGTGGGCCGATATCAGGTGCGGGTACCGGTTCTGGGTCTGCCGCAATAGCTCAGTTGGTAGAGCACGTCATTCGTAATGACGGGGTCACAGGTTCGAGTCCTGTTTGCGGCACCACCGGGCGCCCCACAAAAAATAAGCGCGTCATCGGCCGTACTGCAGCGACCTCAGCGCCTATTGGAAACTCAATCCCTTGATTGTCCCGCACGGCGCCACTGTGCCGGTGTGACGCCCATGCGTTGCTTGAACGCGCGCTGAAAGGCGGCTTCCGATTGATAGCCGACGGCTTCTCCCACAGCTCCGACCGAGGCCGATGATGTCCGCAGTTCATTGGCGGCCAGCGTCATGCGGATATCGGTCAACAGATCGCTAGCGGAACGGCCCAGCCGTTCCTGGAAATAGCGCGCGATGGTGGCGCGGGACATGTTGCAGAGCTCTGCTAGCTCCGGAAGCGTCCATGGGCGTGCAGGTTCAAGAAACAACGCTCTCAAAGCGGGAGCGAGGCGAGGCTGACTGGCGAGAGCCAGCAAGCCCGTCGGCGCTTCGTCTGATTCGCCGGAGAAGCGCAGGGTCAGAGCGAAAAGCGCGGCGGAAAGGGCATTGAGCATGGCCTGCCCGCCGAGGTTTTCGCTGCCGGCCTCCGCCCGCATCAACTCCATCAGGGCTGTGAGCTGAGCGCCCGTTCCCGACGCTGTCGCGTTGTTGTCAGGTTTCGTCGTGCTTACAATCAGACGTGGAGGCAGGTAGCTCAACAAAAGGCGATCGTGCGGTGGCGCGAGGATGAAGCGCCCGCAGAGCATATCCAGCCGCGCACCGGTGCCTGCATTCTCGCTGATGATGAAGTTCAGGCCGTCGCGATTGTTGGCCTTGCCCGGGCGGCGTCCGCTGCCGTCGTGCAGAACGTGCGCGCCGCCATGGGGCAGCAACAGGATATCGCCAGCAGTCAGATGCTGCGGCGGGCCACCGTCCAGGTCATCCAGCACCGCCGAGCCGCCAACAATCACGTGATACGGCATCTCTCCCCGCTCGGACACCTCGTAGGCCACGCGCCACGGCGCACCGTAGTGGCAGCGCAATTCGAGCTGCCCGCTGACGGGCATCATTGTGAGGAGGTTACTAAGCCAATCCATCGAGGAGCCTTCAAGATGAGACGATTGAGCATATCATTGAGATAAACGAATATCAACAGTCTCAATTCCGCTCTGTAGGGTGACACCGTTGCTTCAACAAACCCTCGCACAAAGGAGTGTCACCCATGACCCGCATTGCTAACCCTTCCGTTGAATCCGCCGCCACCGCTGAAGTCTATGCCCAGATCAAAAAGGCCGTTGGCAAGGTGCCGAATACTTTTGTCGCTATCGGCGCTCACGGCCCTGCCGCGCTGAAGGCGATCCTGCAGGCCGATGCCGTGCTCGCGACTAGCACGCTGAGCAAGCAAGATCAGGAAACCATCAAACTGCTCGTCAGCGAAGTTGCAGGTTGCGACTACTGTGTCGCTGCGCACTCCCTGCTCGGCAAAATGACGGGTCTCGCGCCTGATGTTCTGAAGCAGATCCGTGCGGGCCAGCCCACGGGCGATGCCAAGCGCGATGCTCTGGTTCGCTTCGTCGGCAAGCTGGCAAAGACGAGCGGCACCATCAGCGACGAAGAGTTCTCGGCCATCAGAGCCGCTGGTTACACCGATCAGCAACTGGTCGACATCAGCCTGGCGATTGCCGTGACGACCTTCACCAACGTCTTCAACCGCATCAATGACACCGCCATCGACTTCCCCGCAGTCGCTTGAAGCGACGCGGCCGGCAAAGTCACGGCTTCACACAGATTAGGAATGGAACAATGAACACTCTCATCAATATTTTGAATCGGTCCGGTCTTCTGAAGGACGACCTCGACTACCACCTCGTTCGTGCCTCGATGGTGATCATCTTCCTGTTCTTCGGTTATCAGAAGTGGTTCGAATACGAAGCGCAGATCCTGATTCCCTACATCAGCAACGGCCCGCTGATTTCCTGGATGTACCCGGTGTTCGGTATTCGCGGCGCCAGCACGTTCCTCGGTGTCGCTGAGTGGACCTTCGGTGCCCTTATCTTCGCCGGTTTCTGGAATAAGACGGCGGGCATACTCGGTGCGCTGGGATCGATCGCGACCTTCATCGGCACCGTCACCATCATCCCCTTCATGCCGAATGGCTGGGCTGAATCCGCCGGAGGTTTCCCGGCAATGGTCGGCAACGTTCCCTTCCTGATGAAGGACGTCGTTCTTCTTGCTGCATCAGTCTACTTGTTGAAGCAAGATGTCGTGCGAGTGTCGGCCGCACACGGCTGACATGGTCATGGGTCTGATGCAGCGGCCGGCGGGATCAACAGTCCCGCCGGCCACTGCATTTCTTTATGCCGTTTTGCGCGGTGAGCACGAGATATCCTGGATCAGTGAGATCGCCGATCGCGTTTTGAGTGCTTGCGCGGGGCGGTTTTCACGTCGGGAGGCGCCGTTGGCTGGAGTGCTTTACGAGATTCAACCAGCGCGCGGTCATATCCTGGAGATGTTGTGGTCGTCGGCGGTCGCGCTGCCGCCGGTGAGACTGCGAACCAGCAAGCAAATGTGAGCATTGCACACGCTATTCCAGTCTTGGGGGCCATCTTCATAGGCACCTTCTGTTTGTTCGGCAAATCGATGAGTGGGCTATCCGAGCTTAGACATCGCGCGCTCTGCGTCCAGAGCATAACCCCCTGCGACAAACATCCTTACCCGTGTTGGTCGCGAAGTCGTTGCGATCTCCCTGCGCCTGTGTCGAAATGCGTTTCGCGCGGGAGCCACGGCGAATTGATCGAAAACGGCCGCCTGGCAGCTATAGGTGTGTCGGGCGACCATCCACTTGCCGCACTTGCGCGTTGTAGTGCTATCGAACCGCTGAAGGGTGAGGCGCCGCGTGAGCATTGCAGAAAGTTTTGATTCATCGAATCAACGAAAGCCGCTGATCCCGCCGCGGCCGCCGCTGGCGCCGGAGAATCTGACAGCGCTCGACCGCTTGTCTCTGATCCGTAGAAACGCGATCGCAAGCTGGGGCAAGGAAGCGTACGAAGAGGACATCGTCAGAGGACGATTCTTCCGCCGCAGCAGCTTCATCCTCAATACGCCGGAGGCAATCCGGCATGTTCTGGTCGATAACTACGAAAACTATACCCGGACGCCTGCCGGCTTCCGCGTCTTGCGGCCGATCCTCGGTGAGGGGCTTTTGCTCGCCGAGGGTCGCGCCTGGAAGACCCAGCGCCGGACGTTGGCGCCCGCTTTCTCGCCGCGTGCGGTCCCGCTGCTCGTGCCGCATATGGTGTCCGCCATCGATGACGCGATCGCCGCTCTTGATGCCAAGCGCGGCTTGCCCGTTGATCTGCGTGAAGCCATGCAGCATCTCGCGCTGGATGTCGCCGGGCGCACGATGTTTTCATTCTCGACTGCGCGACATGGTGCGGCGCTGCGAGGCTTCGTCAACGATTACGGCGAACGTCTCGCGCAACCGCAATTCCTTGATCTACTATTGCCGCTCGGCTGGCCGAGCCCGAAGGATATTTCGCGCGCGCTCTTCCGGCGCAAATGGACTCGCTTCATGAGCATGCTTATTGCTGAGCGAAAGGCGATGAGGGTGGAGAGCGGCGCTCCACGAGATTTGTTCGATCTGATGGTGGCGGCACGCGATCCCGAGACCAATGAGGCGTTCACAGACGCTCAGCTCGGTGATCAAGTCTCGACGATGATCCTTGCGGGTCACGAAACGACGGCGACGGCGCTGTTCTGGGCGCTCTATATTCTGTCGCTCGATCCGTCGACACAGGAACAGGTTGCCCAGGAAGCAAACGCTGCGGTGCTTTCAGGCGGTGCGCTGGATATTTCCCAGCTCACGTTGACCCGCGCTGTCATCGACGAAACCTTGAGGCTCTATCCGCCAGCGTTTCTGATCGTGCGGGCCGCCCTCGGACCGGATGTGGTGGCCGGCATGGCGATTGCGCGCGGAGATGTTCTGATGGTGGCGCCGTGGGTCTTGCATCGGCATGAAAAGCTTTGGCGCGATCCTAATGCGTTCGAGCCGATACGCTTTCTCCCGGGCAGTCCGCAGCCCGATAAATTCGCCTACCTGCCTTTCGGGGTCGGTCCGCGTGTTTGTATCGGCGCACAATTTGCAATCACCGAAGCAACGCTGGCGCTGGCGAAAGTAATCGGGACATTCAAAGTCGAGCTTCTCGACAAGGCGCCGATCTCGCCGATAGCCGTCGTGACCACGCAGCCTGATCGCTCCCCGATGTTTCGGGTCGAGCGACGCTAGTCTTTAGGCACGTTGCGCTGCAACGGAATGAATTTCCTAGGGTGCGCGCTATCCGCATTATTCCAAAGTCGGATGAAAGCTTAACGCAAGGCGCGTCGTAGCGTCGCATCACGCCGATCATTGTTGCAAATCCCCAGCGCAAGCCCTTGTCTTGCGATCAATCACAAGAAGCCAATCAAAACGGCTGACTTAAGCAGGGGAGAACACAATGACCGAATCGAAGAAAGACAAGCCGACACGCCGCCGCTTTTTGAAAGCGGCGGCGGCCGGTGCGGCTGCGACTGTCGCAACACCGGCGATCGCGCAATCGCAGGGACCGATCAGCATGCGCTGGCAGAGCACATGGCCGGCGAAAGATATCTTCCACGAGTACGCGCTGGACTACGCCAAGAAGGTCAACGACATGACCGGTGGCGATCTCAAGATCGAAGTGCTGCCCGCGGGCGCCGTCGTTCCGGCGTTTGGCCTGCTCGACGCAGTCTCAAAGGGGACACTCGACGGTGGACACGGTGTGCTCGTCTACCACTACGGCAAGCAAACTGCGTTGGCCTTGTGGGGATCCGGGCCCGGTTACGGAATGGACGCCAACATGCTGCTCGCCTGGCACAAGTATGGCGGCGGCAAGGAGTTGCTGGCAAAGCTTTACGCGTCGATCGGCGCAAACGTCGTCTCGTTTCCCTATGGGCCAATGCCGACGCAGCCACTTGGCTGGTTCAAGAAGCCAGTGACCAAGTCGGACGATCTGAAGGGCACAAAATTCCGCACCGTCGGCATCTCGATCGACGTGTTCACCGGCCTGGGTGCCGCGGTCAACGCGTTGCCTGGTGGTGAAATCGTCTCGGCGATGGATCGCGGCCTGCTCGATGCGGCCGAGTTCAACAACGCATCGTCGGACCGTATTCTCGGTTTCCCTGATGTCTCCAAGATCTGCATGCTGCAGAGCTATCATCAGAATGCCGAACAGTTCGAAATCATGTTCAACAAGACCAAGTACGACGCGCTGCCGGAGAAGATGAAGGCGATCATCGCCAACGCGACGGAGGCTGCGAGCCAGGACATGACGTGGAAAGCGATCGATCGCTATTCCAAGGACTACGAGGAGATGCAGACCAAGGACAAGGTCAAATTCTACAAGACGCCTGACTCGGTCCTGCAGAGGCAGCTTGAGGTTTACGACGAGGTTGTCGCCAAGAAGTCTACGGAAAATCCGCTGTTCAAGGAGATCGTCGAATCCCAACTGGCGTTTGCCAAACGCGCAACGCAATGGGAGCAGGATACGGTGGTCAACCGGCGCATGGCTTATAATCACTACTTCGGGCCGAACGCCAAGAAGAAGACCTAACGGAATCACCTGCTGCGATTGGGGCATCATCCGGGATCAAAATCCCGGGTGGTGCTTCGTATCGTTTCAAGAATTTTTGACGATCCTCATACTTTGGCGGGCGCACGCACATGAAAGCGCAGCGTTTATTATACACCATCGACGGTATCAGCACGTGGACCGGAAAGATCGCGGCGTGGTTGATCATCGGCCTGATGACTCTCGTATGTCTCGAGGTCTTCAAGCGCTACATCATCAACATGCCGACCGCGTGGATCTTCGATGCGTCGAACATGCTGTACGGCACACTGTTTATGCTCTGTGGCGCGTACACGCTGGCGCAGAACGGCCACGTGCGCGGCGATTTTCTCTACAGTTCGATGCGTCCACGCACCCAGGCCTTATTGGACTTTGTGCTCTACATTGTGTTTTTTCTGCCCGGTATCGCCGCCCTCGTTTATGCCGGTTGGGACTACGCCTACGACTCCTGGCGCATCAATGAACATTCGAACGTCACGGCCGATGGCCCTCCGGTCTACCACTTCAAATTCATGATCCCGCTCGCGGGCGCATTGTTGCTGCTGCAAGGCCTGGCGGAAATCATGCGCAGCGTCATTTGTCTCAGGACAGGAGTATGGCCGGAACGTCTGAAGGACGTCTCCGAGATCGACGTGGTGGAGGAGCAACTCGCTCAAAGCCAGTACGTCGATGAAGCATCACGCAAGATGGCGATCGAGCAGGCGCAAAATATTGAAGAGAGCGCGCGGCAACGCGGCATGGGCGGGGAATTGAATCGATGAGCGATCCGGCACTTGGACTTTTGATGCTCGGGCTCATCGTGGTCGTCATCATGATGGGTTTCCCGACGGCCTTCACGCTGATGGGCCTCGGCATGTTCTTCGGCTTCTTTGCCTATCATCGTGCCGGAGAAGCCTGGGGCGATAATCACATCTTCGACCTGATGGTCCAGCGCACTTACGGCGCGATGACCAACGACGTGCTGATCTCCATCCCGCTCTTCGTGCTGATGGGCTACGTGATGGAACGCGGCGCGCTGGTGGACAAGATGTTCTATTCGATCCAGCTTGCGTTCCGCCGCGTGCCTGCATCGCTTGCTGTGGCGACGCTGATCGTCTGTACGTTCTGGGGGATCGCCAGCGGCCTTGTCGGCGCGGTGGTGGTGCTCATGGGCGTAATTGCCTTCAACCCGATGCTGAAGGCCGGTTATGACGTGAAGCTTGCTTCGGGCGTCATCACTGCGGGCGGTACGCTCGGTATTCTGATTCCGCCATCGGTCATGATCATTGTTTACGCTGCCGTGGCGGGGCAGTCGGTCGTCAAACTTTACGCGGCGGCAATGTTCCCGGGATTTTTCCTGGCGTTGCTCTACCTGATCTACATTATCGGGTGGGCATTGCTGAATCCCAAGATCGCACCAAAGCTGTCCGAGGAAGAGACACGTGTGCCGGTGCGGCCTTGGGTCAGTCAGCTTCAGCAAAGCTACTCCCGCAAATTGCTGCCGGCGTTGCTCGCAGCGGTGTTGGCGCCGTCGAAGGCCCTGGCAATCACGGCTGACGGCGTTCACGTCGGTTACAAGATGTTGCTCAAGAACCTCGGCTTTGCACTGGTTCCGCTGGTGCTCACGTTGGGAACGTTGTGGGGCGCATGGTGGTATGTTGTGATCCACCAGCAGCCGGATATCGCGTCACCGACCGCGACGGCCGTCGAGCAACTCGGCAGCGGGGCAAGCCAGTCAACGGAGCCCGCAGAAGAAAAGCTTGAAGAGCTGGGTGGTTCGGCCGGCGCCGCGAGCAGTGAAAAGGAAGGTGCGTCCGAGACCCTACAGCAGATGGGCAGCGCTGAACTGCAGAAGGGCGGAACAGCAGCCCCTGTGGCGGCGGGGCCGCCCCCGCAGTTCTACACTTACTTTGCCTTTACGGCGGCGATCCTGCTGCTGCTGCTGTTTTACTATTATTGGACCATGGAAGCGGAGCAGTTCGAGGTTCTTCGGCTGCTGATCACGTCGGTGATGCCGCTGGGCATCCTGACGGTGATAGTGCTTGCAGTGATCCTGCTCGGAATCACGACCGCCACAGAGTCGGCTGCTGTCGGAGCGGCCGGTGCTTTCCTGCTCGCCTTCCAGGCGCGAACCCTGGACTGGAAGCGCACCAAGGAAGCCGTCTTCCTGACGGCGAAGACGACGTCGATGGTGTGCTGGCTGTTCGTCGGCTCTGCCCTGTTCTCGGCAGTGTTCGCCATCCTCGGCGGGCAGGCGCTGCTGGAAAGCTGGGTGCTGTCGCTGAACCTGACGCCACTTCAGTTCATGATCCTGTCGCAGGCGATCATCTTCATTCTGGGCTGGCCGCTGGAATGGACCGAGATCATCGTGATCTTCGTGCCGATCTTCCTGCCGATGCTCAAACATTTCGGCATCGATCCGATCCTGTGGGGCGTGCTGGTGTTCGTCAATCTGCAGGCGGCATTCCTGTCGCCGCCGGTAGCGATGTCGGCCTTCTATCTGAAAGGAGTGGCGCCATCCCACGTGACGCTCAATCAGATCTTTGGCGGCATGATGCCCTATATGTTGATCGTCATCATTTGCATGGTGCTCATGTACATATGGCCGGGTCTGACGCTTTGGCTGCCGGAGTATCTCTACGGCAACTGAGGGGTTGCGTTCTGGCCGCGCCAGAATGCCCGCGGATGATACGAAAATGTGACAGGCGGCCGTTTCACCGGCCACCTTAGGCCACCTTAGGCCGCCTTAGGTCGCATGGATTGCTTGGATACGCGTCCGTTCTGCCGTAAAATCCGGCCATGAGCGACGTCCAATCACTTTTCTCTGTCCTGAAGCAGACTGCCGATCCGAAGGTGGTCAATGCGATCCAAGATCTGATCAAGACCGGCGCTGATCACGAGCTGAATCGAATCAATCTGATCGAATTCGCCGCCAAGGCGGATCTCGGTGAAGAGCCGGTTATATCGGCATTCCTTCATGCCTCGCGGCTCGGCATTTTCGACCTGACATGGAATGTACTATGTCCGGGATGCAGCGGCGTGCTGGGTGCGCACGATACGCTGAAGCAATTACGTCCTGAGGACTATCACTGCGGTCTGTGCGCGGCGGGTTATGAACCTTCGGTCGACGATCAGGTCGAGGTGGCTTTCACAGTCAGTCCGCGGGTGCGACGCATCGCGGCTCATGATCCGAACACCCTGCCGAACTGGGATTACTGGCGTCAGATCTTCTGGAGCTCGGGTATCGATATCTCAGAAGATTCCTTCGGGCGCCTCGTTGATGAGGCGACGCTGGAGGCGATCGAACTGCCACCCGGGGAAAAGGCGGTGCTGCCGCTTCAACTGCCTGCGGAGTTCGTGATCGTGTTCGAGCCCGTCACGCATTCGGCGCTGTTCCTCGATGTCAGAGGCGAGCCATCGCGTGAGAAACAGACAGCGTCGATGACCTTCGACGGTGTGCATGCTCCGACGGGCACGATTCCCATGCATCCGGGCCCGTTGCGTCTGTCGCTGGAAAATCAGACCGACGCGCGTGTGCTGCCTTCGGTCTGGATTGCGGGCGAAGCGCTGCATGACCTGCTCGGCAAGCGCAAGCCAATTGTCACCGCGAAGCGGATTCTCGCCAATCAAACGTTCCGCGACGTTTACAAGGCCGACAATCTGAACATCGATCAGCGTCTCAAGATCACCTCGCTGACATTCCTGTTTACCGATCTCAAGGGCTCCACCGCACTTTACGAGCGTGTCGGGGATCTAGCTGCCTTTGACCTTGTCCGAGCCCACTTCCGCGCGTTGCTGGAGATCATCGCATCTGAGGCTGGCGCGGTGGTGAAAACCATCGGCGATGCGGTGATGGCGACCTTTGTGCGACCCGAACAGGCCATCGCGGCGGGACTGCGCATGCGCAAGGCCATGGATGCGTTGAACGAAGAGCGTGGGACGCAGGATCTGCTGGTCAAGATCGGCATCCATGAAGGGGCATGCCTTGCGGTTATGCTTAACGAGCGGCAGGACTATTTTGGACAGACGGTAAATATCGCCGCGCGGGTCCAGGGGCAGGCCGGCGCACAGGCGATCAATGCGACGGGGGCGGTGGTAAAATCCCCGGCGGTGATGGAGCTTTTACGCAAGGCCAATCTATCCCCCGTCGAGAAAAGCGTGGAACTGCGCGGAATTTCCGACAAGGTCGTGATCTACGAAATCCCGTGACGGGTACCCCAATAAATCCTCTTTTCGGCTATAGCCCGGATGGGTCATGGCGACCCGGGAACCCCTGCAAACATTGCCAGAGTTTCATTTTCAGGCCATAGAACATCAAGGTGCCGTACTTTAGAACACTGGGCATCTGCCCTCCTGCTCCCGATTGCAAAGATTGATGCTGGACAAATTACGCCACTTTATCGCGGACGTTGTTTCCCCCTCCGGACATGAAACCCGCACTTTCGGTGATGGTGACTACCGTCTGGCGGCGACAGCTCTCCTGATTCATGTAATCTCGCTTGATGGGCCACCTTCAGAGGTTGAGAAGCGAAAGCTGCATACTTTGCTTGAAACGCGCTTCGCGCTCGATCCTGGGACGGCGGACAAATTGATTGCGGACGCAACTCTTGTCGAAGGGGAGGCGGTTGATCTTTACCACTTCACCAGCGTCATCATGCGTTCTGTCGATGAGGTGGGCCGGCTGCGCATCATTGAGATGATGTGGGAGTTGGTTTATGCGGATGGGAATGTCAGCGAGTTCGAAGACAACATCGTGTGGCGCGCCGCGGATTTGCTCGGCATTTCGTCGCGTGATCGTGTCAACCTCAAACGTCGTGTCGCAGACAGTCAACTGACGCCCGACAAGGCAACGTAATTCTGCAGGCTTCCGTCTTGGTATAAAGCTGCTTCCTGTCTTTCAGTTTCTGACATCCAGAAAATCCGGACCACATTGAAGTATAGGTATGACTGAACGCGTCACGTTGATCACCGGAGCTTCATCGGGCATCGGCGCAGAACTGGCGCGGATTTTCGCCACGCATGGCAATCGGATTGTTTTGATTGCCCGCCGCTCTGATCGCCTCAGGCAACTCTCGGACGAGATTGTTGCTGCCGGTGGTCCGAAGCCATTCGTCATCACCTGCGATCTGCACCAGCCCGATGCCTGCGACCTGATCGCCGCGACGCTGGCGAAGATGGGCGTCGAGGTTGAAACGGTCGTCAATAATGCAGGCTTTGGCCTGTTCGGCGAGGCCATGGAGCTGGATCGCAACCAGCAGCTCGCCATGGTGGATCTCAACGTTCGCGTCCTGACCGATCTGTCGCTGCGGTTCGCCGAGAGCCTGGTCCGCCATCGCGGCGGTATCCTCAACGTCGCCTCGATTTCAGCATTTCTGCCTGGTCCCCGGATGGCGGTGTACTACGCCACCAAGGCTTATGTGCTGTCCTTTACCGAAGCCATGCGTGGCGAACTGGGCCCGAAGGGGGTTCGGGTGACGGCGCTCTGCCCCGGACCGGTCCCGACGGAATTTCAGGGCCGGGCGGGATTCAGCCCCGGATTTGATTCGGCTGTGCTCAATGTTTCGGCGGCAGCGGTGGCAAGAGCCGGTTACCGTGGCCTAATCGCCAACAAGCGGCTGATCTTGCCGGGCGTCGGCGTCCGGATGATCCCGTTTTTGCTGCGATTTGCCCCACGCAGCCTGGTGTTGGCTTCGGTCTCCAAGGTCCAGCGCAAGCGCGGCTAGTCTCGCTCCAGAGCGAACTCTTGAACCGCGGGGCTAGCGCAGGCCTTCTTTGCGACAGTACGGCAACAAAATATTTCCAAATTTGGTATTCGATACGTTAGCTTTATTGCGCCGGGACTGCCCAACGAAGAAAAAGCATGTTGCCACCTGACAAGGATCGAGCGTTCGTCGCCCCAAAGCAGCCCCGTCTAACGCAGGTTGGAGGCTTTGCCTCAACCAAGGCTCTTCCCGACACCCTTCCAGTCCTGATCGTTTTGCATGGCCCGTTGTCGACCCCAGGCCGGGTGGGAAACGCCCTGCGAGCCCTTGGCCACCCGCTCGACATCCGCCGCCCGATTCTCGGTGACGCATTGCCCGCCACGCTCAAGGGCTATGCCGGAGCAGTGGTGTTCGGCGGTCCGATGAGCGCCAACGACAGCGACGACTTTGTCCGCCGCGAGATCGATTGGCTGGCGGTTCCGTTAAAAGAGAACAAGCCCTTCCTAGGGATTTGCCTGGGTGCTCAGATGCTGGCGAAGCATCTCGGGGCACGGGTCGCTCCACACCCGGAAGGCCGCGCTGAAATTGGATACTATCCGATCCGACCTACGGACGTCGGCCACAAAGCCTGCAAGCACTGGCCGGCCTACGTCTATCACTGGCATCGGGAGGGATTCGATCTTCCGGTGGGGTGCGACTTGCTGGCGGAAGGCGATGACTTCCCAATTCAGGCGTTTCGCACCGGACGCGCCTTCGGCATCCAGTTTCATCCCGACGTGACCCAGGCCATGATGCACCGGTGGACCACGCGTGGTCATGAGCGAACGTTCATGCCCGGCGCACAATTGCGTGCCGCGCATTTCGCTGGCCGCATGGTTCACGATCTTGCTGAACGCGCCTGGCTCTCTGCCTTCCTGGACAACTGGCTGCACCGTCCGCCGCGTTTCGCTGCCGCGACGAACGATGCGGAAATGATCTCGATCGCATCGCTCGCGGCGGAATAACGGCTACTCTGTCGCGCGGGTGACGATATCGATCTCCGATGTCAGCGTGCGATGCACGGGGCATTTATCGGCG
The DNA here is from genome assembly GCF_055386385.1 of Afipia dichlorophenoxyacetatis. Taxonomy (NCBI): domain Bacteria; kingdom Pseudomonadati; phylum Pseudomonadota; class Alphaproteobacteria; order Hyphomicrobiales; family Nitrobacteraceae; genus Afipia; species Afipia dichlorophenoxyacetatis. Next base: position 252,710 of record NZ_AP029250.1, read on the forward strand.
ATTTCGAGCAGCTTCTTGCGCTGTTCCGCATCGAGATTGCCTTCCATCGTAATCGTCCGATTGATGCGGCTGATCATGCCTTCCTGCGTCTCGCAGGTTTCGCAGTCCTTGGCGTAGATCCGGCTATGCTTCAGCGTCACCGTGGTGCGCTCCAGCGGGATCGATTTTCGCTCAGCATAAAGCCGCATTGTCATGGATGTGCAGGCCCCGAGACCCGCAAGCAGGAAATCATAAGGACCCGGTCCGCTATCGAGGCCACCCGCGTCGACTGGCTCGTCGGCAATGACACGGTGCTTGCCAACCAGAATCTCCTGCTGCAGTTTGCCTGCACCTGTTTCGCGAACGACAACTCCCTCAGGAATTGCATCCGCGGATGGCGCGTCAGCTGCAGCCGGCGCGTCGAGAAAACGCGCCGCCCATGCTGCTATCATGTCGGCCACGTAAAGAGCGTCCTGTTTCTTTGTCAGCAGATGATCCGCTCCAGCCAGTGAAACGAAGCTCTTGGGGTGTTTGGCTGCGATGAAAATCTTGGTCGCATTGTCGATGCTGACGTAATCGTCGGTCGGGGCATGAAAGATCAGCAGCGCTTTGTGGAGTTTGGCGACGATGTCGAGCAGGCGGTGCTCGGCGACGTCATCCAGAAACTCGCGCTTGATCCGGAACGGCCGTCCCGACAGCGAGACCTCGACTTCGCCCTGTTCGCGGATCGCAGGAATGTGGTCCTTGAAAAGATGAGTGACGTGAGCAGGGTCTGAAGGCGCTGCGACTGTGGCGACGCATTTCGCTTCCGGAATTTGTGCTGCCGCCGCCAGGATCGCCGCACCGCCGAGGCTGTGGCCGATCAGGATCGCCGGTGCCTGGTGCGTCTTGCGCAGATGATCCGCCGCCAGCACCAGGTCCGCGATGTTGGACGAAAAGGTGCTGTTGGCGAATTCGCCTTCGCTGGCGCCGATGCCCGTGAAGTCAAACCGCAATGTCGCAATGCCGTGCTTCGCGAGCCCGTCGGCGATACGCTTGGCTGCGAGTACGTCCTTGCCGCAGGTAAAGCAGTGCGCCAACAGGGCGTAGGCGACAGGCTCGCCCGACGGAAGATCGAGGGATGCAGCCAGCATCTGGCCATCTGAGCCCGGAAATTGAAATCGTTCGGTGGGCACGTGAGGCTCCTTGGTTCGCAATGGCGCGACAGGCCGCTCTGCCGCGGCCGGTTACTACACAGTCTAATGCATCGAGATGTCGGAAGGAAAAACCGCTTTCGGCGGATGGGTATTTGGTGGAGCCAGGCGGGATCGAACCGCCGACCTCGTCATTGCGAACGACGCGCTCTCCCAGCTGAGCTATGGCCCCTTATCTCGGCAATACCGACCGATAAGTGAGGCCATTTACAATCCAGGACAACGCCAAGTCAAGAACGGCCGCCCCCCCGTTTTCGGGCGTCCTTCACGGGAAACCTCCCTTGTTTGCGGGGCAGCGAACCGGTATTGAGGCAATAGTTCCTCACGCGAGCCAGATCCGCCATGCGCGCCATTCTCGACATCATCCTGATCGTTCTCAATCTGTATGTCTGGTTGCTGATCGCATCGGCCATTTTGTCCTGGTTGATCGCCTTTAACGTCGTGAACACGCGCAACCAGTTCGTCGCCTCCGTGGCAGAATTTCTCTACAAAATCACCGAGCCGGTCCTGCGTCCCATCCGCAACATGATGCCGAATTTCGGCGGCCTCGATATCTCGCCGATCATTGTCATCCTGATCATCATGTTTATCCAGCGCGTGATCGAATATTACATCTACCCCAACGTGATCTGATTATCGGGACGGATCGTCCTTGACGCTGCCGTGGCGATTTTCCGTTCAGGGCGTCAGCGTTGCGATCCGGGTGACGCCCCGCGGCGGTCAGGACGCGGTCGACGGAATTGAAACACTGGCCAACGGCCGCAGCGTGCTGAAGGTACGCGTCCGCGCCATCGCCGAGGGCGGCGAGGCCAATCGGGCCGTGATCGAATTGCTTGCCAAGGCGCTGCGGGTGCCGAAGAGCAGTGTACGTGTGATGTCAGGCGTAACGTCACGGCTCAAGCAGATCGCCATCGACGGCGATCCGAAAAAATTGGGCGATGCCCTGCAAAGTTTCACGGAGATAAAAGAACTCTGATGTCAGCACGGATCATCGATGGAAAAGTAATTGCCGCCGACCTGCGTACGCGTGTTGCCGAAGAGGTTGCGCGTGTGAAACGCGAGCACGGTCTGACGCCGGGCCTGGCGGTAGTGCTCGTCGGCCATGATCCCGCCAGCGAAGTCTACGTCCGCAACAAGGCGAAGCAGACTGAAGCTGCCGGCATGACATCCTTCGAGCACAAGCTGCCGGCCGATACATCGCAGGCTGATCTCATGGCGCTGGTGGCGAAGCTCAATTCTGATCCCACGGTGCATGGGATTTTGGTGCAATTGCCATTGCCGGCCGGGCTCGATTCTCAGGCTGTCATCAATGCCATCGATCCGGCCAAGGACGTTGACGGTCTCAATCCGATCAATGCGGGGCGGCTCGCCAATGGTCTGCCGGCGCTGACGCCATGTACGCCGCTGGGCTGCATTATTTTGACCAAGACGGTGCATGCCTCGTTAGAGGGTATGAATGCCGTCATCATCGGACGGTCGAACCTCGTGGGTCGCCCACTGGTGCAGTTGTTGCTGAACGAAAACGCGACCGTGACGATCGCGCATTCGCGGACACGCGACCTTGCCGACATCTGCCGCCACGCAGACCTTGTGTATGCGGCGGTGGGCCGGCCGGAAATGGTCAAGGGAAGCTGGCTCAAGCCGGGCGCCACTGTGATTGACGTCGGCATCAACCGCTTGCCGGGGGCTGATGGAAAAAATCGGCTGGTGGGCGACGTCGCCTATCAGGAAGCGTTGGATGTCGCGGGTGCCATTACCCCTGTGCCCGGCGGCGTCGGGCAGATGACGGTGGCGTGCCTGCTGGTGAATACGCTCCGGGCGGCTTGTGCCATCAAGGGTCTGCCTGCACCGAGTGTTTAGCTATCGCCCGTCATAAAAAAGCGGAGCGTGTTCGACGCTCCGCTTTATTTTGGTCACGCTTTACTTCGCCTTCTTGGCGCGCTCGATACCTTCGAGGATCAGCTTGCGGGCTTCCTCGGCATCGCCCCAGCGGAGCACCTTCACCCACTTCTTGGGTTCGAGATCCTTGTAGTGCTCGAAGAAGTGCTGGATCTGATGCAGGGTGATGTCCGGCAGATCGCTGTAGTTCTTCACCTTGTCGTAGCGCTGCGTGAGCTTGGATGACGGCACCGCGATGATTTTTTCGTCGCCGCCGGCTTCATCTTCCATGAACAGCACGCCGACCGGACGCACGCTCATCACGGCGCCGGGCACGATCGCGCGGGTATTGGCCACCAGCACATCGCAAGGATCGCCGTCGTCGGATAGCGTGTGCGGAATGAACCCGTAATTCCCCGGATAACGCATCGCCGTGTAGAGGAAACGGTCGACCACCAGCGTGCCGGCTTCCTTGTCCATTTCATATTTGATCGGCTCGCCGCCGACTGGAACTTCGATGACGACGTTGACGTCTTCGGGTGGGTTCTTTCCGATAGAAACTGCGTCGATACGCATGACAAACCTTGGTGAGTGTTTCAGGCAAATAAACTGGAACCCGCCAGATGCGTCGGCATCATGGCGGGAACCAGTTCGATTAGTGGGAATGCAGTATCAGGCCGTCCAGGCGAAAGCGACCTTGTCGAGCGATTTGCCGCCAAATCGTTCAGATGAACGGGCAACCATGCGCCCGCCGAGGGTCCGGTAGAATTCGACAGCCGGCTCGTTGTCCGACAGCGCCCAGATAACCATGCTCTTTAGGCCGCTTTGGACCAGATCGCGTTTTGCCGCTGTGAACAGGCGGCGACCGAAACCGAGGCCCTGGAACTCAGGACGCAGGTAAAGCTCGTAAATCTCGCCTTCGAAGTGGAGGCTGCGTGCGCGGTTACGCCCGTAATTGGCATAGCCGGCGATCTTGTCGCCGAAGGACAACACGCTGACGCGGCTGCCCTTCCGGATCGCGCTATCCCACCACTGCGGGCCGCGCCGATTAATCAGTTTTTCGAGTTCGGCACCGGGGATAATGCCCTGATAGGCAGAACGCCATGCTTCGTCATGCGTGGCAGCAATTGCTGACGCGTCTGACGCTTTGGCCGGTCGGACCTCGATAAGGATCGTGCTCATGGATGCAATCAAAGCAAGTCGCGGGCTGGGCTTCAAGGTCCATCATTAATTATCAGTTAATATGTGAGCTTTTTGCATCACGTCTTGCGGCGTCTGTTTCGAAAAGGGACACAATTGCCTGCAGATCCCGGTGGCGCGGCCGGTGGCGGTGGATAATTATCCGCATCGCAATGATTGAAATCAAAATCTCCCAGATTATCGGCCTGTTTTTGTCGGTTAGTTTTTTGCTCGTTGCACCGGCGGTAGCTGAGGTGCAGCTCGGGCCACAGAACAACGAGACGTTTGCTTATCGGCGGCAGGAGTGGCTGGTGCCGAGCGGGGACCCGATCACACCTTCGCGAGCCGTGTTGTTTCGCCCAGCCGGACAGGGGCCTTTCCGTCTCGCAATCATCGCCCACGCGTCGATACAGAACCCGTTGCAAAGAGCGCAAATGCCGCAACCGGAATATTCCGGGTTAGCTGCCGCCTTGGTGGCGCGTGGATTTGCTGTGCTGGTTCCGCAGCGGCTGGGCCATGGCAAGACAGGCGGCCCTTACCTTGAGGACCAGGGCGAGTGTGACAATGCCGAGTACACGCTCTCCGCGCACAGAACGGGGGACACGATCCTCACCGCGTTGCGCTACATGCACGCGCAGCCGTTTGTGCGAAAGGATGCCGCTGTCGTCTTGGGTCATTCCGCCGGAGGGTGGGGCGCACTGTTTTTGGCGAAGCAGGATCCCAAAAATATTTCTGCCATCATCGTATTCGCGCCCGGGCGCGGCGGCCGCGCCAATGATCGTGCCGACAACGTCTGCGCGCCGGACAAGCTGCTCGCGGCGGCAGGGAGCCTTGGTGACGGTGCGCGTATTCCAGTGACGTGGCTGGTGTCGGAGAACGATTCCTATTTCCCGCCAGCATTATCTCAGCGCATGGCCGACGCTTTTCGCGACGCCGGCGGCAAGGTTGATTTTCGTGTGCTACCGCCCTTCGGCAACGAGGGCCACTGGCTGGCGGAAAGCAAAGAGGAAGGGTTGCTGTCGTCACTCACCGCGAACGTATCGGGACTGAATGTGCCATCGTCCGCGGGGCAGGATCGAAGCACCGCAAAACGGCGCTGACGATTATCGTCATGTCACGCTGTCGATAAAGCGGCCATCACTTCCTTTGCGGCGCGCACGCCGCTTTCCTGTGCACCATGAGCTGTGGTGAAGAAATTCGGTGACGTCGCCTCGCCTGCGAAGAACAGGCGGTCATCGACCGGCGCCGCCAGTGTGGCGCGATCATCGGAATGACCCGGCAGGGCATGCGAGTAGGAGCCGAGCGCGAGCGGATCGTGCGCCCAACGCGATTCTCCGATCGGCCGAACTTTTTTGCGAAAATCGGCGCCGATCAGCGCGACAAGTTCATCGATAGCCTGCGCTGCAAGCGCGCCTTCACCGGCATCTTCAAGCTGGCGCGCGAAGGTGCCGCCGAAAAATCCAGCGATACAGGGCTGTCCGAGGGGCCGCAGGTGATAGCTACCGGTGCCAGCGCGGTCGAGGGCGCCGTAGAGATGGCCGTCACGCGGCAACGATTCGGAGTCGTCCAGTGCCAGCATCACCTTGTCGGCAAGGCCGAGCGGGAGGCCTGCCGCTGCTGTGACTTTCTCTGGAATGGCGGGATGAAAACGAATCGACTCGTTTGCAATCAGGTTAGTCGATGCTGTGACGATCACTTTGTCCGCGGTCAGTGTGCCGCGCGAGGTTTCTATCCTGATCCGCTGGCCGGAATGATCGATCAGCGTGACGTGCGTGTTGAGCACGACCTTGCAGGGCGCACCATAGGCGGCAATCAGGGCGCCATAGCCCTTGCTGAGTCGCCAGTTCACGCCGGTGTCTTCATAAGCATCAAAGTCGTAGGTCGAAACCTGGTCCAGCTCGCAACCGTTGATGTAGGTGCTGATGGCATCGATCTGCGCGTTCCAGCGATTGCCCGGCTCGAGCCATTTGCTCGCGACGGTATCTTCCGGAAGGTCAGATGCTGCTTCGATGCGCGCGTCGAATTCATCCATCGCCTTCAGAAATTCATCGCGCTGTTCGGGCGGGAAGCCGAGATTGAGACTCTGCTCGCGCCAGCGCGGTCGCGTCTTGTCGATCGCGAATCCAAGTTCGTCTGCGATCGTCACGAACGGATTTTTGTCTGCTGAATGCAGCCACTCGCAGCCGACATCGAAGATGATGTTGTTCTCAAGAGTGACCGTATGGCTGCGGCCGCCGATCCGATCGCGCGCTTCGAGAATGAGGATGGAGAGCGATGAATCTCCCAGCGTGCGAGCCGCGGCAAGGCCTGCCGCACCGGCTCCGATAATTGCAACGTCGATATGGGACGGAAGGGACATGGCGGCGGTCATACTGTCATAAAATGTTGGAAGCGAACGACATTATGGCGAATTCAATATCACCCGTCATGTGCCGGGTTGTGATGGCCGCACTGCTTTACCAGTAACTTCATAAAAAATGGCCGGGACAAGCCCGGCCATTTGTTTACAGATGACAGATCGTTGAAAGCGTTAGCTTGCAAGAGCTTCCTTGCTCTTTTCAGCGCGCTTGCGCTCGTTCGGATCGAGGTGGCGCTTGCGCAGCCGGATCGACTTCGGTGTGATCTCGACCAGTTCATCCTCCTCAATGTAGGCGAGCGCCTTTTCCAGCGTCATCCGAATCGGCGGCGTCAGGCGTACCGCTTCGTCCTTCGACGTGGTGCGGATGTTGGTGAGCTGCTTGCCCTTGAGCACGTTGATCTCGAGGTCGTTGTCGCGGGTGTGCTCGCCGACGATCATGCCTTTGTAAACCTTCCAGCCGGGCTCGATCATCATCGGACCGCGGTCTTCCAGCTTGAACATCGCGTAGGCAACCGCTTCGCCCTGATCGTTCGAGATCAAGACGCCGTTGCGGCGGCCCTGGATCTCGCCCTTGTACGGCAGGTAGTCATGGAACAAACGGTTCATGATCGCTGTGCCGCGGGTGTCGGTCATCAGCTCGCCCTGATAGCCGATCAAGCCGCGGGTCGGAGCGTAGAATACCAGACGCAAACGGTTACCGCCGGACGGGCGCATCTCGATCATCTCGGCCTTGCGTTCGCTCATCTTCTGCACGACCACGCCGGAGAATTCCTCGTCGACGTCGACGACGACTTCCTCGACAGGCTCCAGAATCTTGCCGTTCTCGTCCTTGGTGAACACGACGCGCGGACGCGAGACGGAGAGCTCAAAACCCTCGCGGCGCATGTTTTCGATCAGGATCGCAAGCTGCAATTCGCCGCGTCCGGAGACTTCCATCGAATCCTTGTCGGCGGCCTCGACCACGCGCAGCGCGACGTTGCCTTCGGCCTCACGCAGCAGGCGGTCGCGAATGAGGCGGCTGGTGACCTTGTCGCCTTCCGTGCCGGCGAGCGGTGAGTTGTTGACGATGAATGACATCGACACGGTTGGCGGATCGATCGGTTGCGCCTGGATCGGCGTCTCGACCGACGGATCGCAGAACGTGTCGGCGACAGTGCCCTTGGTGAGACCTGCGATGGCGACGATGTCGCCGGCTTCGGCGAGATCCACCGGCTGCCGCTCAAGACCACGGAACGCGAGGATTTTTGTGATGCGGCCGGTTTCGACCACCTTGCCGTCGCGCGACAACACCTTGACCGCCTGGTTGGGCTTCACCGAACCGGATGCGATGCGGCCGGTGATGATGCGGCCGAGATAGGGATTGGCTTCCAGGATGGTGCCGAGCAGGCGGAACGGACCTTCTTCCACCACTGGTGGCGCGACATGCTTGATCACGAGGTCGAACAGCGGCTTCATGCCGACGTCATGGGATGCATCCGGGCTGTCGGCCATCCAGCCGTTCTTGCCCGAGCCGTAGAGAATCGGGAAGTCGAGCTGCTCGTCAGTGGCGTCGAGGGCAGCGAACAGGTCGAACACCTCGTTGACCACTTCAGTGATCCGCGCGTCGGGACGGTCCACCTTGTTGATCGCGACGATCGGCTTGAGGCCGAGCTTGAGCGCCTTGCCGACCACGAACTTGGTCTGCGGCATCGGGCCTTCGGCAGCGTCGACGAGCACGATCACGCCGTCGACCATCGACAGAATGCGCTCGACCTCACCGCCGAAGTCGGCGTGGCCGGGTGTGTCGACGATGTTGATCTGGGTGTCTTCCCATTGCACCGAGGTGCACTTGGCGAGAATGGTAATGCCGCGCTCTTTTTCCAGATCGTTGGAATCCATCGCGCGTTCGGTCACGCGCTGGTTCTCGCGATAGGTGCCGGACTGCTGGAGGAGTTTGTCGACGAGGGTGGTCTTGCCGTGGTCGACGTGAGCGATGATGGCGATGTTGCGCAGATTCATGGGTCTTCTTCTGGTTTAACGGTCTGGGTGCCCTAAAGCGGGTTCAACAAAGCTCTGGCCTTGCGCTCTACGACGCGGGCCGGTGTCACCTCGTCTGAAAACGCGCTGGGGCAATCCCTGCAAAAGCAAACCCGGCCCAAAAGGGACCGGGTACTCGGACGCGTTGCGGCGCAATATAGTCAGAAATCGCCGGAAAACAATGCACATTCGGGGATTTGGTTAGCCCATTTTGGGGTCCAAAGTGATCGACCAAAGGGCCGTATCGGCCCTATCCCGGAGGGTCACGGTCATTTGGCCCGTCGCCCCCTCGACTTTGACATGGCCGAAGAACTGGAAACCTTCCGATGGCGGCAGGTTCTGGCGGTCAGCCCCCGGAGCCTTCACGAAACGCACCTCGGGGCCAAACGTGTTGTCCATGGCTCCTGGGCCGAAAGTTCCGGCGTGGAAGGGGCCGGAGACGAACTCCCAGAACGGCTCGAAGTCCTGGAATTGGGCCTTGTCGGGATTGTAGTAATTGGCGGCGGTGTAATGGACGTCAGCCGTCAGCCAGACCGTGTTGCGGATGCCGGCGGTCTTGATGAAACGCAGCAGGTCGGCGATTTCGAACTCGCGGCCGCGCACCGGACCGTCGCCCTGGGCGAAGGCTTCGGAGCCCTTCTTTGCAGTGGCATCGTCATACACGATGATGCTGAGCGGCATATCGGACGCGATCACCTTCCAAGTCGCTTTCGACTTCAGCAATTCGCGCTTGAGCCAGGCCAGTTGGTCCGGCCCGATGAAATAAGCATCCGGCCCATAACTTGTCTGCAGGTTCTCACCGTTCGGGCCGCGATAGCTGCGCTCGTCCAGCATGAACACGTCAACATGTGGGCCGTAGTTGATGGTCCGGTAGACGCGGCCCGGTTCAACGATGCTTTCGCGCATCGGATACATTTCGTGGAACGCTTTCGCTGCGCGTGCCGCGAGCAGCGTGATGTCGCGTTCTTTGTATGTGGCCGGCAGCTGCTTCGACAGCGACCAGTTGTTGGTCACCTCGTGATCGTCCCACTGCACGAAGATCGGCACTTCGGCGTTGAAGGCGCGGACGTTGTCGTCGAGGAAGTTGTACTTGTGCGCGGCGCGGTATTCGTCGAGCGTTTCCGCGACTTTCGCCTTCTCGGGAATGGTGATGTTTTTCCAGACCTTGCCGTTGTCGAGTTTGACTTCGGACGGAATGACGCCGTCAGCGTAGATCGTATCGCCGGAATGGATCAGGAAGTCGGGATTGTGCTTGCGCATTGAGGCGAAGGTGAACATGCCGCCATCGTCTGGATTGATGCCCCAGCCTTGTCCGGCGACGTCGCCGCCCCAGACAAAGGACACGTCGCGGCGGCTTGCCGGTGCGGTGCGGAAGCGGCCGACCACAGGCTCGCCGACGATGTTGATGTGAGACAGGTCGCGAAAGCGGGCGCGGTAGAAGATCGTCTGATCGGACGGCAGGTCCTCGATCAGCATCTTGGCGGTGAAATCGTTTTCCGGCATCGCATTGATCGGTGGTAGCGCGCGCGCGTCCTTGAACGACTCTGTCGTCGAAACCTCGACCATCAGCTGCGCCGGGCGGTCGGCACGTGCCCACACTACGCCGCTATCGACGTTGACGTCACCCGACTGCACGCCGTGAGATACCATCGGGCGATCAGCTGCCCGGCTAACGTATGGCAAAGCGATGCCGCTCGCTGCGGTGATGCCGCCCGCGGCAGCAGTTGTCAGAAAACGTCGGCGCGTCATGCGAAGGGTCACGAAAGCCTCCAGAGGTGTGCGCGAGTCCAGCCCACGACTCAGCGGCCGGCACCATGCAACGTGAGCCTGACAGAATAAGGAAGGTTATGTGACGCCTTGGCGAAACGACCTAAGAAGAAATGCATAGAACATATCGACAAGCGATATGGGTCGCTCGGCGCTGCGTAAGTCTGCGAGAAGTCTTCAGGCCACTTGAGGCCGGGGCGCGCGGGTCGGAGGTTCCGGCATCTGCAGCAGAAATGCCTTCCGGTCGGCCACCGCATTGTGGAACTGCTCCAGCGCAATGCTGAATGCGGTCAAGGAGCCCTCTTCTATCGCACCGTCCTCAAAGCAGTGCAGGGTGCTGGTCATGATCTCATCGGCTTCGGCCTGCATCGCGTCCAGTTCCTCCATGGAGGTGGACTTGCGGGCGGCCGAAAGCATTTCCAGCAAGCGTTCCCGCAATGAGGAATTGGTGACGCGCTCGTCCTTGCGCAGATAGCTCGCAAACCACGCACCGGCGGAGCCGAGTGCGGACAGCAACATCAAGCTGCCCCAGATATAATCGCTGTATTTGTCGAGGAAGGTTTTTTCTTCACCGTCGACATAGGCGGCCGCACCAGGATGTGCGGGGATCGCGGCATCTTTGTCGGTGTCCGGCGTTTCAAGTTTCGCGGAGAGCGGGAATTCGTTCTGGATGCTTTGGCGGATCGCGAACAATTGACGGGTGAGCGCGCCGACGGTCGTCTCCGACAGCGAACTGCGCGCAACGATGTGGTGATCGAACGTAATGGTATCGATCTTGTCGTCGGGCCGAGCTGGATTCGCGCCAAATGTTCCTGCGGGGATTTCGCCGGAATCATAAGCCGGGTATTTTTGCGCGATCGCATCGGCCGTATCAATCGACAGGAAGGTGACCTTCTTGTCCTTCACTGTGGCAGCGATCGCGTCGGAGGTGATTTTGCTGTTGAGCGGGCCGACGGCAAGAAAGGCGTCGATCTTCTCGGTTTTAATAGCGTCGGCAAAACCGGTGGTGCTGAACTGAACGGTCTGCACGCTGTCGAAATTTACGCCGGATTGCGTCAGGATCACCTTCAGTAAATTGATGTTGGCCGGAGTGCGGCCGATCACGCCAATGCGTTTGCCCGCGAGTTGCTCGATCTTGGTGATGGCACCCTTGCGCTGGGTGCCGGGGACCCACAACACCGCGAAGTTCTTGCGAATGCTGGCAACGGCTTGCGCATTCTTCGGCAGGTCGAGATCGCCGCGCACGACCGCGAGGTCTGTGGTGCCCGCGCTCAGACTGGCGGCGCTCGCGGTGGCCCCTTCAGTGACGATCGGCCGCAGCCTGACATAGCTGCGATCACGCGAGAACATTTGGGCCATGGATTGAATGACCTTCACATCGTCGCTGTTCGGCGGACCGACTGCGATCCGCAGGTGGACCGCACGCGTCATGTAATAGGTCGTCCCGCCCACGGCAGCCACGGTGGCGAGCACCGCCGCGATGACGATCAGCAACGCTTTCGATTTACGGGACCTTAGCGTGAGGGTGCCGGGCGTCTTGGCCGGGTCCAGCGCAGGTCTGGAAAACATGTCACTGATGCCCATTGTTCGTCACGCCTGTGGGGTCGCGTCGGAACTCTAGCAAATGGATAGCATATCCGGTGATTCCATGGTGTTCATGGTTAGCAGCCTTCAAGGCTTTTTTATCGAGTGGCACGTCCTGCTCCCTACGACGTTCTAGTATCCCGATTCCGAAGTTCGCACAGGTTTGCGGCTGGCTTGGATGCGAGCTTCGGAACCGGGATACCAGCAAGCCTATGATTCTAGGGCCGCTTTTGGATTTGAAGTTCTTCATAGAGCTTGCAGCTACACCCGGAAGAATTTCAAATCCGCGGCACCAGGACGGAACGCAGGTGCGCGCGGTAAAGTTCAGGTGAAGGAGGTTAACATGGTTGAAAAGCTGTCCCTCGAGGCGCGGAAGACCGCGATAGCAAGTCTTAACGGTTGGTCGGACGTACCCGGTCGCGACGCGATCGCGCGAACCTTCACCTTTCGGAATTTTAATGAGGCCTTTGGCTTCATGACCCGCGTTGCGCTGATCGCCGAGAAGAACGACCACCACCCCGAATGGCGCAATGTCTACAAGACCGTCGAGGTGGTCTTGAGCACCCATGACGCAGGCGGTGTGACCCAGCGTGACATCGCGCTGGCCGAAGCGATGAACAAAATCGCCGGCTAGCTGTTGTGGCGCCCGGTGGGAATTTCCACATAACAAAGGACAGCGGCACGCTGCCGATGGGTGAACCTGGGAACCTGATGATGGCATCAGACGACACCATGCATTTCGGACCGGCCGACGAGTTGGCAAAGGATCCTGAGCGCCTACGCAAGCGCTTCTGGACCAAGTTCAAGCGCGTCGTCGCCAGCCTGCCGTTCGCCGAAGAGCTGCTGGCGGCTTACTATTGCGCGTTCGACCGCGAAACGCCGCGCCACGTTCAGGTCTCGTTGCTTGGCGCGCTTGCCTATTTCGTGCTGCCGTTCGATTTCATTCCCGACGTTCTCCCGGTGCTTGGATTCACCGACGACGCTGCTGTGCTGGCAACGGCTATTCGGATCGTGTCGAGCCACATACGGCCAGATCATCATGAAGCTGCACGCACCGCGCTGAAACGTGTGCTGGACAAGAAAGACTGAGAGCAGCTTAAGCGCCGCATGTTCGTGATGCTTAGCTTGGAAAGATCCAGACAAGAAAAAACGCGCGGGTTTTATCCCGCGCGTTTTTGTTGCGTTGAAGATCAGGGGTGAAGGATCACCTTGCCCATGGCCTGACGCCCGGCAAGAACCTTCAGGGCGTCGGCGGTTTGCTCCAGCGGGAAGGTGCGATCGACGTGAGATGAAATCTTGCCTTCTGCTGCCCACCGCATCAGCTTTTCGAGATTGGCGCGGCCGTCCTTGGGATCGCGCCGCATGTACGCGCCCCAGAACACCCCGCGAATATCGCAGCCCTTGAGCAAGGCCAGGTTGAGCGGGATTTTTGGAATTTCGCCGGCGGCGAAGCCGATCACCAGGAAGCGTCCCTTCCAGGCTAGCGAGCGAACACCGGCTTCGGCATAGGCGCCGCCAACCGGATCGAACACGATGTCGATTCCCTTGTCGCCGCCAATGCGCTTGAGCGCCTCCTTCAAATCTTCCTTGGCGTAATTGATGGTCAATTCGGCGCCATGCTGTTTGGCGAATTCGAGCTTCTCGTCGGAAGACGCACAGGCGATGACCTTGAGGCCGAGCAGCTTGCCGAGTTCGCACGCAGCAAGACCGGTGCCGCCGGCGGCGCCGAACACGGCGAGGGTTTCGCCCGGCTTCGGATCAGCGCGATCCTGCAGCGCGTGCAGTGCCGTTCCGTAGATCACGATGATGCCCGCGGCGCGGTCGAAATCGAGATTGTCTGGGATCTTCACAACTGACGATGCTGGCAGTGCGATCTTCTGACGCGCTCCGTTGTGTCCGCATGAGGCTGCAACGCGATCGCCGGGCTTCACATCGATGACGCCGGCGCCGACGCTTTCCACAACGCCTGCGATCTCTGCCGCCGGTGAAAATGGAAACGGGGGTTTCACCTGATACTTGCCCTGGATCATTAGCAGGTCGAAGAAATTCAGCGCCGCCGACTTGATAGCGATGACGACTTCACCGGGACCTGCAACCGGTTCGGGAATATCGCTCAACACGAGATCATCAGGACCGCAGAACTGCGAGCAGAGAATGGCTTTCATGAACACACCTGGAATGGAGGCCAACCGGAGTCGAGAAGAAGATGCGCGAGGAATTGTTCATGGCGGATTTGAGGCCGGTCCACAATTCAATTCGCTTCTCCCGTACATTGCGCGTAACCTTGTGGCCCCGCAACCGCCTTTCCAAAAAGAGATTTCCTGTTTATTTCATAAATGGAATCTTCACCGGCAAAGGGCACGTTCGAGACGGGATCATGGAGCGAGGGCTAGCAATGCGAGGTCTGCGAATACCGATGCGGCAAGTGTTAGCCGTGCTGATGACCGGCTTGCTCGTGTGCGGCTTCTCTGGTCTTGCACAATCACAGACGACATCGAAGGCGGGGTCTGCGAAGTCGAAAGCTCCTGCGGCAAAGTCAGGTGCTGCGCCGGCAAAGCCTGCCGCTGTACCGACGGTGGGTGGCGCGGAGCCATCACTGGTCGGACAGTTCGGCACATGGGGTGCTTACACTGCAACGCCAAATGGCAAGAAGGTTTGTTTCGCGTTGGCGAAGCCTGCATCCTCGAAGACCAATCCGCCGAATCGGCCGCGCGATGCAGCGTATGCGTTCATTTCGACTCGTCCCGCAGAAAAGGTCACGAACGAAGTTTCGATCATGATCGGCTATCAATTGAAGCCGGGCTCGGAAGGAACGCTCGAGATCGGCAGCGCGCGCTACGCGATGTACAGCCAGGGTGACGGTCTCTGGATCAAGAACGCCGCCGAGGAAGACCGCATGGTGGATGCGCTGCGCAAGGGCGCGGATGCCACCGTCAAAGGTGTCTCGTCCAAGGGCACCGAGACCATCGATGTTTTCCCGCTGAAGGGCCTCTCCCAGGCGCTCGACAAGCTGGCGCAGGAGTGCCGGCGATAGGGGCATTCCCGACCCGGACCAAAAAGCTCTGAAAAATTAAAGCTTTAGAACGGCGGTTGATGTTATAGAGCGGCATCAGTATTTAAAGCGCTCACCGGATTAACCGCCATGACCACTTCTTCACCCGAGGCTGCGCGCGCGCCTGTATTGGCGCGCGGGGTTCCCTTGGAAAAGACAGCGCTCGAAGCCTATGTGCCGCCGGAGCAGCCGTCACTGATCGGCTTGTCGCGCGCCGAACTGGCCGAAAAGCTCGGAAGCGTCGGCGTCTCTGAGAAGCAGCGCAAGATGCGCGCGCAGCAGCTCTGGCACTGGATGTATGTGCGTGGTGCGGAAACGTTCGACGAGATGACGAACGTCTCGAAAGACATGCGTGCGGAGCTCGAAAAGCATTTTACGGTAGCGCGCCCTGAAGTTGTCGCCGAGCAGATCTCCAATGATGGCACGCGCAAGTGGCTGCTGCGGCTGCCGAGCGGTCATTCGTCCGAGCGGCCGCATGAGGTCGAATGCGTCTACATTCCCGAGACGGATCGCGGCACGCTGTGTGTGTCGTCACAGGTCGGCTGCACGTTGAACTGTTCGTTCTGTCACACCGGCACGCAGCGTCTGGTGCGCAACCTCACCGCGGGCGAGATTGTCGGGCAGGTGATGGTCGCGCGCGATCGTCTCAATGACTGGATCGATCGCGAGACGCCGAACGGCAATCGCCTCGTCACCAATGTGGTGATGATGGGCATGGGTGAGCCGCTCTACAATTTCGATGCGGTGCGCGATGCGCTGCTGATCATGTCGGACAATGAGGGCATCGGCATCTCACGGCGGCGGATCACGTTGTCGACATCCGGCGTGGTGCCGAACATCGCCCGCATGGGCGAGGAGACTGGCGTAATGCTGGCGATCTCGCTGCATGCTGTCCGCGACGATCTGCGCAATGAACTGGTGCCGCTCAATCGCAAGTATCCGATCGCTGAACTGCTCGATGCCTGCCGGGCTTATCCCGGCTCGTCAAACGCGCGGCGAATCACGTTTGAGTATGTGATGCTGAAGGGCGTCAACGATTCACTCGATGACGCCAGGCTGTTGGTGAAATTGCTCAAGGGCATTCCGGCCAAAATCAATCTCATTCCGTTCAATCCATGGCCCGGCAGCAAGTATGAATGTTCGGACTGGGAGCAGATCGAGAAGTTCTCTGAATATGTCTTCAATGCCGGATATTCGTCGCCGGTGCGTACGCCGCGTGGTCGCGATATTCTCGCGGCTTGCGGGCAGTTGAAGTCGGAAACCGAAAAGCTCTCGGCACGCGAACGCCAGGCGCTGCGTGCCATGGCGATGACGGATTGATCCGCGATGGCGCTGATCGGCCGGCTGTTCGCGATTTTCTTCGGCTTCCTGGCGGCGTGTTTCGTTGCAGGAGCCGTCATCGTATATATGCTGCTGTTTCCTGAAATGGACATGCAGTCGCTTGAAGTCGACAGCGGCGCTGTGAATCTCGTCCTCGGCTTCGGCTTTATTCTTCTGAGTGGCTTTGCATTGCTGCCGGCGCTGATTGCCGTCCTGATCACCGAAGCGTTTTCGATCCGGCACATCCTCGCTTATGCGGTTGCAGGCGGCGTCGCGGGCTTGTGCTGCTATCTCGCGTTCATTCCGTTCGATACCGTTACCATGACGTTTGAGGGCATCATCCGCCGCCATCTCGAAGTGATGGTGGGCTCCGGCATTCTCGGTGGCGTGGTTTATTGGATGATTGCGGGACGTAACGCCGGCGCGTGGCGCACGGCATCGGTTCCAGCGCGGCGGCAATCTTAACCCTTCGCCAAATTCCACGATTTGATGCCGCTTTCCATCATGTGTCGTCTCGGCTAGACAGCACCCATGAACAGGACTGGTCTTTTCATTGCACTGGGGCTGACGCTTGTCGTCGGATTGCTGTTCGGACTCTATCCCGAGCTCGACATCAAGATTGCCGCGCTGTTCTTTGATGCAGCGACGAAAACATTCCCCTTAAAAGCAAGCACATGGGCGGCCATTGCGCGAGATGGCGCGATGTGGGTGGCATGGGCCTTCGTGCTGCCGGCGTTGATCACCTTCGTCGTGAAGTTGCTCCGGCCAGTCAAGCCGCTGATGATGTCCGGCCGCGCGATGGTGTTTCTGCTCGTGACAATGCTGCTTTCGGCGATCGTGCTGTCGAACATTGTATTCAAGGGCTATTGGGGCCGACCACGTCCCGTTGTCGTCACGCAGTTCGACGGCAAACTGGATTTCGTGCCGTGGTGGGATCCACGCGGCAAATGCCCGAAGAACTGCTCTTTCTTCTCCGGTGAAGGCGCGACTGCATTCTGGACTTACGCACCTGCCGCGCTGACCCCGCCGGCGTGGCGGCCAGCGGCTTATGTTGCTGCAACAGCATTCGGCCTTGCGACAGGAGGCCTGCGGATGGCATTCGGCGGCCACTTCGCCACCGATGTGCTGTTCTCGGGGATTGTCTCGTTTCTTGTGGTCTGGCTCGCTTATGCCTTGATCTATCGCTGGCCGTCCACCCGGCTGACGGATTACGGCATCGATATCTGGCTGACGCGCTTGGCGTGGCCTGGCTACCGCTGGCGGCAAAAACTGCTGGGACGGGACATTGGCGACGCGCCCCGCATTCGCCCCGGAACGGATGCCCCGAACAATGGGCAGGTCCCATCGGATAGCACCCGCGCGGCTCTCTGATCTTGCGTCAGAGGGCGTTCCGCATATAGTCCGGCCAAATTCGCTAGTGTCCGGGTTCTGAAATTCGTATCAGATCCACCGCACTAGGCCGTTTGCCGCAAATTCCATAGGATTTTCATGAGTAAAAATGTGAAGAAGGTCGTGCTCGCCTATTCGGGCGGGTTGGACACCTCGATCATTCTGAAATGGCTGCAGACCACCTACGGCTGCGAGGTCGTCACCTTCACCGCGGACCTCGGCCAAGGCGAGGAACTCGAGCCGGCACGTCAGAAGGCGCTGCTGCTCGGCATCAAGCCGGAAAACATCTTCATCGAAGACTTGCGCGAGGAATTCGTTCGCGATTACGTCTTCCCGATGTTCCGTGCCAACGCGGTGTATGAGGGGCAGTACCTGCTCGGCACCTCGATCGCCCGTCCTTTGATCGCCAAGAAGCAGATCGAGATCGCGGAAAAGACCGGCGCCGATGCCGTTTCTCATGGCGCGACAGGCAAGGGCAACGATCAGGTTCGCTTTGAGCTTGGCTATTACGCCTTGAAGCCGGATATCACCATCATCGCGCCATGGCGTGAATGGGATCTGCGGTCGCGAGAACAGCTGATCGCGTTTGCTGAGCAGAACCAGATTCCAATCGCAAAGGACAAGCGCGGCGAAGCGCCGTTCTCGGTGGACGCGAACCTCCTGCATGCGTCGTCCGAGGGCAAGGTGCTGGAAGATCCTGCGCAGGAAGTGCCTGACTACGTCTATTCGCGTACCATCGATCCGCAGTCGGCACCTGATACGCCCACCGTCATCTCCATCGATTTCGAGAAGGGCGATCCGGTCGCCATCGACGGCAAGAAGATGTCGCCTGCCACCTTGCTGGCGAAGCTCAACGAGCTCGGCAAGGCCAACGGCATCGGCCGTCTCGATCTCGTAGAGAATCGTTTCGTCGGCATGAAGTCGCGCGGCATGTATGAAACGCCAGGCGGCACTATCCTGCTGCAGGCTCATCGCGGCATCGAGCAGATCACGCTCGATCGCGGCGCAGGGCATCTGAAAGATGAGCTCATGCCGAAATATGCCGAGCTGATCTACAACGGCTTCTGGTTCTCACCCGAGCGCGAGATGCTGCAGGCCGCGATCGACCACAGCCAGCAGCTCGTCACCGGTCAGGTTCGGCTCAAGCTCTACAAGGGCAACGTCATTCTCATTGGCCGTGATAGCCCGTATTCGCTCTACGATCAGGACCTCGTCACCTTCGAGGAAGGTGCCGTGGCTTACGATCACCGCGATGCCGCCGGCTTCATCAAGCTCAATGCGCTGCGCCTGCGTACGCTCGGACAGCGCAAGAAGAAGCTGGGATTGTAAGTATCCTGGACTGCTGTTGACACAATTCCTCTCCTGGCACCGCGTGTCGGGAGAGACGAACTCATGAAATGGGACTCCACATGGCATGGGAACACGTAGCGCCGGACGGCGAAATCTTCTCTCCTCATCTGTATCCCAACGGGCTTTACCGTGTGGCAGATCCTGCCTTGGGCGACGTGAAGCATCACGCCAAGAACCAGCTTTCAGCCAGAGAAGATCAGATTGAAAGTTATTTGCAGCGCGGTTTCTGGTTGCGCATGAAAGGCGATGTCGGCGGAAAAGTGAACCTGATCCCGCCCGCTGAGATCAAGCGGACTTGATTCAATAGTCGCCATTGCAGGCAGTGATATCTGCGACATGGTGATGCAGTCGTGGATGAGACGGGAGTCATCTCGGCGGGATAGTCGAATGCTATAGGTTTGTACTGCGGGTAAACAGCGTTACCCGCTCTGTGCAATCCGGGATGTCGATAATGTCCAAGCCAATAGCGGCTATTGCCGTCGTGGCCTTCCTTTCAGCATCGTCCGCATGGGCGCAAACGATCTACCCGATCGACCGCGCCGAAATTCTTTCCGGCGCGCGTTTCGACTTCAAGGTCGAGTTTCCGGATCGCGTTGAGGCCGACAAGATCAAGGTTCTGATCAACGGCGAAGATCACGCTGCGGCGTTCGGCCGGTCCGCGGCTTATGTCGCGCGTGAGGACGACAAGGATCAGTCGGCGTTGATCCTGCGCGATGTTTCTCTGTCAAAGCCCGGTCGCTACATCATCGAAGTCAGTGACGGCGAACGCAGCCGCGCCGTGTCGTGGAACGTTTACGGCACGGGACTGCGCAAGGCGAAGAATGTGATCCTGTTCATCGGTGATGGAATGTCGCCCGCGCATCGCGTCGCCGCGCGTCTGTTGTCCAAGGGAATCGCGGAAGGCAAGAGCCTCGGCAAACTCGCCATGGACGACATGCCGCATATGGCGCTGGTGGCGACCGCGGGCTCGGATTCCATCATCACCGATTCAGCGAATTCTGCGAGTGCCTACGCCACGGGTCACAAGTCTGCGGTCAACGCTATGGGCGTTTATGCCGACCGCACTGCCAATCCGTTCGATGATCCGAAGGTTGAGACCATCACCAGCCTCGCGAGACGGCAGCGTGATCTTGCAATCGGGATTGTCACCAACACCGAGATCGAGGATGCGACGCCTGCGGCGATGTTGGTGCATACGCGTCGCCGCGCTGCTTACAACGAGATCGTTGAGCAGTATTTCGCGGCGAAACCGGACGTGCTGATGGGCGGTGGCCGCGCGAATTTTCTGCCGCAGAGCGCGGGCGCGGCGTCGAAGCGCAAGGACGATGTTGATTACGTCGCACGTTTTCGCGATGTTGGTTACGCTATGGCGGCGACGGCAGGTGAGCTCAGCGCAGTGGCTGCGAAATCCGACACGCGCAAACTGCTGGGCCTGTTTGCGCCCGGCAACATGGACGGCGTGTTGGATCGAAAGTTCTTAAAAGGTGGCAGCGTTGCGAAATTTCCGGAGCAGCCTGATTTGACCGAACAGGTGCAGGCCGCGTTGACTATTCTGTCGCGTAACGAGGCTGGCTTCTTCCTGATGGTGGAGTCCGGCCTTATCGACAAATATGCCCACGCGCTCGATATGGAACGCTCGGTCTACGACACCATCATGCTCGACAACGCCGTCCGGCTGGCGCGTGACTGGGCCAAGAAGAACGGCGACGAGACTTTGATCCTTGTGACGTCCGATCACAATCATCCCAATAGTCTTGTTGGGACGATCAACGACGATATGGCGGCGGCATCCGACAAGCCGTTACGCGAACGTATCGGCGTCTATGAGAAGGCCGGCTTCCCGAACTATCCAGCGCCCGACGAGGATGGTTATCCATCAAAAGTGGATGTCAGCCGGCGGCTCGCGATCTTTTCCGCAAGCCTCCCGGATCACTACGAGACCTTGCGGCCGAAACTCGACAGTCCGAACGAGCCGACCGAGAAGGGTGACGCCCCGAATACCTACAAAGCCAACGAGAAGTACAAGAGCGTCCCGGGAGCGGCGCTTCGGCTCGGCAACCTCCCGGCGATGATGGGGGCGAGCGTGCATTCCGGCGAAGATGTGATTCTGACTGCGATGGGACCGGGCAGTGAGCGGGTGCACGGTTCGCTGGATAATACGGATGTCTTCCGCATCATGGCGGACGCGCTGGGCCTTGCACCGCAAACACCGTAGCGCTTCTTTCGCTCAAGTGGGGCTGTGGAACTATCAGCTTTCAGTCAGCCCGCGACAACATGCGGCACCTCTCTCGGCTAGCCGAAAACATTGTCCATCCAACATAGAAGCGGATCAGCGCTCGGAGAGCTTCCATGGCCAAATACCGCCACAGCCTGCCGCAGATGGAAAGCATGACGTTCCTCAGCGATGGCGGCATGGAAACAACGCTGATTTTCCATCACGGGATCGACCTGCCTCACTTCGCATCATTCGTTCTGCTCGACACGCCAGACGGCAGAAAGCATCTGGTCGACTACTACGAAAACTATCTCGCCATCGCGCGGGATCATCGGGTGGGCTTCGTGCTGGATACGGCAACGTGGCGCGCCAATGCTGACTGGGGCGGCAAGCTCGACTATGACTCGCAAGGACTGAGGGCGATCAACACCGCGGCGGTCGCGATGTTGGAGCGTCTGCGCGACAAATGGGAAACGAGCGATACGCCTTGCGTGATCAGCGGCGCGGTTGGTCCGCGTGGTGACGGCTACAAGGCCGGCCGCATGGATGCGCGTGAGGCAGAAGATTATCACCGGCCCCAGATCGAGGCGTTTGAGACGGCCGGTGCCGATATCGTCACGGCCTACACGATGAACAATGTGGATGAAGCGATCGGCATCGTGCGCGCCGCGAAAGCGTGCGATATTCCATGTGCGATCTCTTTTACGGTTGAGACAGATGGCCGTCTTGCCACAGGCTCGACCTTGCGTGAGGCTGTTGAAACAACAGATGCCGAGACGGGCAGCTATCCCGCCTACTACATGATCAATTGTGCGCATCCGATGCATTTCGAAAGCGCTCTTAAGACGGGTGAGTCCTGGTTGTCGCGGATACATGGTGTCAAGGCTAATGCATCAACGAAGAGCCACGCGGAACTTGATGAATCCGAGACACTCGATGCCGGCGATCCGGTTGATCTCGGGCGCCGCTACAATGACCTGCGGCGGTCAATTCCGACAATGCGGATTCTCGGCGGTTGCTGCGGCACGGATCACCGCCATGTCGCAGCGATCTGCGAGGCCTGCCTGCCGCCACGCGCGCTCAGCGCTTGACCACAAAAAATGGCCGGGATTGTCCCCGGCCATTTTGATTTCTTGAATGGTTGATCAGCGTGGCGGTGCGGTGCCCGGAGGAGGCGGCGGCAGTGATGCCTGCCCACCATTCAGCAAAGGCGTGATGTTACGGATGGTGACGCGCCGGTTGATACGGCTCGGACCGTCCGTCTGCTCCTTTAAGTACTGCTCGCCGTAGCCCTGCGAGGTGAGATTTTCCGCAGGCACACCGAATTGCTGGGTCAGCAACGTTGCAGCGGACTCGGCGCGTCGATCTGACAGCGACAGATTGTCGATGTCGCTGCCGACCGCGTCGGTATGTCCTTCGATCAGGAATACCGCGCGCGGATTGCGCTGGATCGCACGATTGAGTCCGTCCGCGATCGCTTGCAGCTTCGCTGCCTGATCGGGCGGAATGTCCCATGATCCAGTCTCGAAGTTGATGGTGTCGAGATCGATACTCGGCATGCGCTGACGGACCGACGGGCTGTAGCGGATTTCGTCGAGCGAGTATGCCCGCTCGATGCGGTCCACCGGTGGCGCGATCAGCGTGTCGTAGATCAGCTCAGGCGGCGCGCCTTCGGCTTCGACGATATAGCGATCCTGCGGGATGCGAAGTACCGGCGGCGGTAGCGCCACGAAGAAGCCGCCGATGCCGCGTGGACCGCGAGGCCGGTTGTCGATGATGATCACCTCGCGCCCGTCCGGACCACGCCGGATGCGGCGAAGCAATCCACCATCGGGATCGTTGACCGTGATGATCTGCGAGCCGTCCGGGCGAACCACAATGGTTTGCATGTCGTTGCCCTGGCGGGTCACGCGGACGTCACGCGCGCCGTACCGGAAGCGGTCGACATCATTGTGCCGGACGAAGGATTGCCCGTTGGGATCCTGAACGATCACGCGGCCCGGTTCGGTGATGACCGTGCGTCCGCCGACCGTCGATTGCTGGCGCTGGCTGCGGAAATCATCCATCCGTCCAACAGGGCGCATACCAGGCTGTTGTACCGGGATGGGAGCGGCCTGAACCGCAGGTGCTGGCGGCAACGGTGCTGCTACCGGCGCTGCAGCTGGCGCAGCTGGTGTGCCTGCCGGCATGCCGGGCGGCGGCGCGAAGCGCTGCGTGCGACGTTCTCCGGGTTGGCCGGGCGCAGGTTGTTGACCCGGTGCAGGTGCGGTGGCTGGAGCTTGCGGAGCTGCGCCTGGCGCAGGCGCCGCAGAGGGACGTGCACCGGGCTGGCCCGGAGCAGGTGTCGGTGCGGCAGCCGGAGGCGTCGCCGGCCGTCCATTCGGCGCGGTCTCGGGGGCGCGTTGAGGCGTGACATCGCGCACGCCGGGGGCGACAGGCGCTGCATTCGGAGCCTGCTGCCGTTGAAACTGCGGTGCTGCCTTCTCGGCGGGACCCGGAGTTGGGTGAGGGGCTGCGGCCGGCGGCGCGCTTGTCGAAGGTGCTGCCTTTGGTGCCTGGGGCGGCGGTGGAGGAGCTGCTTTTGGAGCCTCAGGCGCGGGCGCGGCCTTGGGCGCCGCAGGAGGTGGCGTTGGGGCAGCTTTGGGAGCAGCCGGTGGTGGAGCAGCATGCGGCGGTGCGGGCGGTGCCGGAGGCGCGGCTTTCGGCGCAGCTGGCGGAGGCGGCGCAGTTGGATGAGCAGGAGGTGCGGGCGGCGCTTTTGGTGCGGCGGCAGGAGGTGCGGCGTGCGGCGGCGGTGGAGCAGCCTTCGGTGGTGCAGGAGGCGCTGCCTTGGGTGGCGCTTTCGGCGCAGCCTTTTGATCTTCGGGAGCTGGCGCTGCCGCTTGTGCAACGATGAAAGAGGACGCCGTCTCGGCATGAGCCGAAAGATGTGGAATCTGCGCGGCTGCGATTGCAGTCGTCGTCAGCAGGATCATTCGAAAGTTTTTCATGTTGTCCTGTGTGTGAGGGGAGAATCAGTGCGGGAGGATGCCGCTCTCAGCATCGCATATTTGTGCTCGATGTTTAGCCGATAGTGATTAGGCGGCAGCAATGTGGCGAAGCTGCTCGATGATTCGACTATTTTGCATGGAACGCGAGATTGCTGCATCGGGAATGAATGGGCGTTAAGTTTCGTTGCTGAAATCGACATCGCTCATAGCGACATCGGCTCACCGAAACCCGTGCTTCCTTGTCTAGCTCTTGCGATGCTCGCGCGACTTGCGGGATTAGGTCTGCGGCTTCGGTCCACGAACTGGGAGCTCGTCAGGCGTGCGACCGGGAAGCTCGTTCGGATGCGATGGCTCCGCCGGATCATTCATTGGCGGCGGCACTTCCGGACGTGGATTGCCGGGTGGGCTTTCAGATGGCGGCTCGGTTGGTTGTCCCGGAGTAGACGGTGGAATCTCTTCCGGATCACCCATCGTCGAAATATTCACCATCACATCGCAACCTTGCGGTTCTCGCCCATATCGGGACGCGAACCCGTCATTGCCGCAACTGCCATCTTCACTGTGCTCACGACCTTCCCCGGCGTGTCCCAATATTCCGCGTGTGTTGGTTCGACTTTGAGCAGACAAATGTTCGGATCATCCGCGGATGACCACCATGCTTTTGCCCATGGAGACCAGAGCTCCTTGATCTTCGCGCGATCGTTGGAAACGGATGCTTCACCGGTGATGGACACATACTTCTCGCTGCTCGTGTCAGCGAAGGCGAGGCACACTGTCGGAAATTTCCTAACGTCATCGTCCTTGTGGTGTCGCTTGTCGGCAAGGAAATAGAACGCGTTTTCATCGCGGGCGACATGCGCACTCATTGGCCGCGAATGCGGCTTCTCACCGTCCCAGCTCGCGAACATCGCGATGGATATCTTGTCTGCCAATTCCCATACGCGATCTGATTCGCTCATCGTTATCTCCTTTGATTCTGGAGTTAACGTTCAGGTGAATGCGATGTTCCTCAGGAACCACGTTGACAGCGACATCGAAACGTCGTGACAGTGATTGCGGAACAAGGAGCTGGAGTGTCGATGCCGTTTGCTTACTGGTGTGTCTTGATCGCAGCGCTGCTGCCGATTGTCTGGGCCAAATATGCGAAGACGGGATTCGTTGGCGACAATCGCCATCCGCGGGACATCGTCGACAGTTTGCCGCCACAGAAGCGCCGCGCCTATGCCGCGCATCAGAATGCGTTTGAGAGCTTCCCGTTCTTTGCTGCCGCTGTGATCATTGCCATCACGCAGGGGGCGTCGGTTGGTGTGGTGAATGCACTTGCCGGATCGTATGTCCTGCTGCGCATCGTGCACGGATGCCTGTATGTTAGCGATCAGCCGTCGTTGCGCTCACTCGTGTTCGCAGCGTCGTTCGCTGTGAACATCGCAATCTTTCTGTCGCCGATCTTCAAATAGATCATTCAGGCGCGTGGCAGACGGCCTCGATGTTGTGGCCGTCATGATCGAACACGAATGCTGCGTAGTAGTTCGCATGATAGTGCGCGCGTAGACCGGGTCCGCCGTTATCTCGTCCACCCGCAGCAAGCGCTGCTTTGTGAAAGGCATCGACAGCGGCGCGATCGTCAGTCGTGATGGCGATGTGAACGGGCTTGTTGAGCCCGCCTTCCCCCCCGATCCAGAAATCCGGCTTGCCGTTGATCCCGAAGCCTGCTGCGGGAGCATCGTTCTGGTCCTGGCTCACCTCCATGATGAGGCTGTAACCAAGCGGTGCGAGAGCCTTGGTATAGAAAGTCTTCGCGCGTTCGTAGTCGGAAACAGGGAAGCCGATGTGGTCGATCATGCGAGCCTCTTGTAAGAACTAGAAGCGGTCAGCGTCGTACCAAGAGCGTGTTGCTGCGTGTCTTGCCGGCGACAGCATAGCCCCGCGAAATCATATCGGCGATGCAATCGTCGAGCCATGCCTTTCGTTCCAGATGCTCGATGGCGATCGCCTGCGGCCAAAGGGATTGCGGCGCATCACGGAAGAACCCTGTCAGCACACGGTCTTCATAACCTTCCACGTCGATCTTGAGTGCGTGTACCTGCGTAATTCCGGCATCTTGCAGGATTGTTAGGAGGCGATGTGCCGGTACTTTGAAACCGGTGGTGGTCGAGATGTGACTGGCGCCGAGGTTCTCGCCGTCGGTCTCAATCATTAGTTCGCCGTCGATGTCGCCGGCGGCAGCCCGGACGAGGGTCAGGTTTTTCAAAGCCGAAGCCGTTGCATTAAATGCGAGCCGCGCGTTACTGACGGGATGTGGTTCGATTGCAATGACGCGGCCTGTGGCTCCGACGTGCTTTGCGAGCGCGACGGCATAGGTGCCGACGTTGGCGCCGACATCAATGAAAGTCGCTCCTTGCGGAGCGTGCTCGCGGAGGAAATCGAGTTCGGGAAGATTGTAGTCGGGGTTGAACAGCGCGCCGCGCTCTGTACCGCTCGCCAGATGATGCAGGCGGAATGATGCGCCCTGATAGGTCGCGTCAATAGGGCCTGCTCCCAACAGATGGACGAGCCGCGACAGCCAGGGGCGGAAGGCGCCGCGCTTCAGGCCGGAACCATGGGCGGCTGCGATGACGAGACGTTGCATAGCGTTTGGCGCGTGTGCGCCGAACGGTTCTTGGTCGCTGTGAGATTGGTTGCTCATTCAGGTTTCATCGCGCGGGAAGCAGCACGATTCAAGAAGAAAAGCGAGGTGGAGGCGAACTCCGGCCTTCTGCGTCCTGAAATCCAACCTTATCGTCCTTACTGAATCTGCTGCCTGCCGGGCCACATCCGCCGCAGGACGGAGGTCTTGAGAACATAGTGATGAAGGAGCGCTGCGATTGCATGCAGCAGCGCGACAGCCATGATGACATTCGCACAGAGATCATGCCAATTGTTGATCGTCTTCCGTAAGTCGCTGTCACCCATCCTTGGAAACCGCCAGATGTTGAATATTGGCGATGCGTGGGTGAACACGTTGATCACACCGAGCACGACGACGGCAGCGAGGAGCAGATAGAGCAACCAGTGGACGGCGCGGGCCAGCAACTCGAGTGTGCTGTGATCGACAGAGGGAAGTTTCCGTCCGTTCGTCACTCGCCAAACAATCCGCGCGATTAATACACAGGCTAGCGTCGCACCGAGCAGGATATGCACCGACCACATATCGAGCCGCAGTGGGCCTCGCGGCATAAAGCCGATTGTTCGACCCATCAGCCAAAGGATCGAGACGAGGGCCGCTGTCGCCCAATGTAGCCGGATCGTAACTTTGTCGTAGGTGTCGGGGACGGTGTTGATGGATGCGAGTGTCGTGTCGTTCTTCATTTGGTCGGGTAATCTGCATTTGTGGGAAAGAAGGGCCAAAACGGCCCACAACTTATCTACGCTTGTAAGTAGGGACGATGACGTATTCGCGGGTGCTCACGTAATCCTGATGGGCCGCAGTTAGATTGCTTCTAATGCGGATGGTCCGCTGGGATCAGCAGAAACGCACTGAAAGATGCCGCCACGCACGCCAGCGCGCCTGCAATTGCGGCGCCTTTTGCCGCGGACAGAAGCGCTGGCCCGGTCATGACCAGCACCGATCCAATCAGCGCCGTTGCGACCAATCCGCCATTGCGTGCGACAGCGCTGTTCAATCCGGATGCCGCGCCGACGTGAGGCGGATCGACGGACATCAGAACTGCGGTTGTCAGTGGCGCAACGCTCGTTGCCATCCCCACCGCGATCATCACCATCGCGGGGAATACATCCTGCCAATAGTTTTCGCCTTGTCCCATCCGAAGTAAGAGCAGAAAGCCGAGGGCGACAATGATCGGCCCAAGGGTGAGGGGCATACGTGGCCCGATCTTCGCAGAGAACGCACCGGTGACCGGCGAGGCGAGGGCAATCACGAGAGGGAGCGGCAACAGCGCGGCGCCCGCGCCGGTCGCTGAGTAGCCGCCGGCCGTAATGAGCACGTAAGGCACCACCACAAACACGCCGCCGAGCGCGCCATAAAGCAGGAAAGTCAGCAAGGTCAGTCCAACAAAGCTTGGGGATCCGAACAACGCGAGCGGCAGCATCGCCCCTTCGCCGCAACGGTGCTCGAACAGCACAAACCCGGCCAGAAGAAGAATGCCCACGAACAATGTTGCCAATGCAGGCAGCGACCAGCCGTATGCGGAGCCTTGCGTCAGCGCCCAGGTGGTCACACCAAGCCCAGCAGTTGCAAGGAGCCCGCCGATCCAATCCAACGATTCAGAATCGCGATCTTGATCTGCAGGGACAAAGACGTATGTCAGCGCGATAGCGGCCGCTGCCAGCGGCAGATTGATCAGGAAGATCAGCCGCCAACTGCCGACATCGATCAGCCATCCGCCAAGAACCGGTCCGATGGCGCCGGCCGCGGCGCCGACAGCGGCCCAAATCCCGATTGCACGGCCTTTGGCTTCACCGGAAAAGCTTTGTCCTAGTATTGCGAGGCTGTTCGGCATCAGCATCGCGGCGCTGACGCCCTGTAGGAATCGCGCGACGAATAGCGCGGTGAGATTTGATGCGAGCGCGCAAGCCAGTGAGGCGAGCGCGAACAGCGCCACGCCTGCGATCAGCAAACGTCTACGGCCATAGCGGTCGCCGGCGGCTCCGCCCAGGAGAAGCAGCGCGCTTAATGGCAGCAGATAGGCGTTCACGATCCACTGCAGGTCGCTGACATTGGCCTTGAAGCTTGCGCCGATCGCTGGAAGGCCAACATTCACGACCGATCCGTCGATGAGCGCTAAACTCGAGGCGAGGACCGTGCTGGCAATGACGAGCCGGGGATGGCCGGTCTCACGCGCGCAATCCGCAGCTTTTGCGGCTGCGACATCGCAGGATGCGTACAGGCCGTTGCTCATGGTTGCTTGTACGAAAATTCGCTGAACGAAACAAATGAGTCGGGATGCTGCCAAGCCGCGATCCGCTGTTGCGTCTCGCAGGGAATCGTATGAGCGGAGGAACTAGGCCTGAAATAATTTGAGGCGGTGAAAGCAATTTCACCGCCTCAAGACTACGTTGTCGCTTGTGACGGAACTCGATCGCCAACGCGGCGAGCAAGTTCTTCCTGAAGATCAAACCTGCCGTTCGACCATTTTAAGCTTGAGGTCGGCGATCGCCTCAGAAGGATTAAGCCCCTTCGGGCACGCCTTGGCGCAGTTCATGATGGTGTGGCAGCGATAGAGCCGGAACGGATCTTCCAGATTGTCGAGACGTTCGCCCGTGGCTTCATCGCGGCTGTCGTTGACCCATCGGTCGGCCTGCAGCAGAGCAGCGGGGCCGAGGAAGCGTTCGCTGTTCCACCAATAGCTCGGGCAGGATGTCGAGCAGCATGCGCAGAGGATACATTCATAAAGACCGTCGAGCTTCTTGCGATCTTCAGGAGACTGCTTCCACTCCTTCTGCGGTGTCGCCGTCGTGGTGTGGAGCCAGGGCTCGATCGACGCATACTGCGCGTAGAAGTTGGTCAGATCCGGCACAAGGTCTTTCACCACCGGCTGGTGCGGCAGCGGATTGACCTTCAATGCGCCGTCGTCGACATCGTGCATCGATTTGGTGCAGGCCAGCGTGTTCTGGCCGTCGATGTTCATGGCGCATGAACCGCAAACGCCTTCACGGCAGGAGCGGCGGAAGGTCAGCGTCGGATCGATGTTGTTCTTGATCCAGATCAGACCGTCGAGAACCATCGGGCCGCAATCGTCGGTGTTGACATGATAGGTGTCGACACTTGGATTTTTGCCGTCATCCGGATTCCAGCGATACACCTTGAACTCGCGCGTATTCACAGCACCGGCTGGCTTCGGCCACTCCTTGCCGCCGGTGATCTTCGAGTTCTTCGGAAGTGCGAATTCAACCATCTCTCGGACTTTCGCTTAGGCGTTCGTTAAATCAGGCGATCAGTACACACGCGCTTTTGGCGGGATGTACTGGACGTCGTTGGTCATCGTGTAGTCGTGCACCGGCCGGTAATCGATAGTCGACGCTCCCTTGTCGTCCATCCATGACAGCGTGTGCTTCATCCAGTTCTTGTCGTCGCGCTCGGAGTAGTCCTCGCGGGCGTGAGCGCCGCGGCTCTCAGTGCGGTTTGCTGCCGAGTCCATGGTCACGACGGCCTGAACGATCAAGTTGTCGAACTCGAGGGTCTCGATCAGATCGGAGTTCCAGACCAGCGAACGATCGGACACTGCAATGTCTTTAATGCCACCGTGCACCTTGTGGATCAGATCCTTGCCTTCGTTGAGAACTTCGCCGGTGCGGAACACCGCGCAGTTGTTCTGCATCACCCGCTGCATGTTATCGCGCAGCTTCGCGGTCGGCGTGCCGCCGGACGAGTAGCGATAGTGGTCAAGGCGGCTGAGAGCGAGGTCGGCAGAGTTCGCCGGCAAATCCGGCTGCTTCGCATTCGGCGTCAGCTTTTCGGCGCAGCGCAGTGCGGCGGCACGGCCGAACACCACGAGGTCGATCAGCGAGTTCGAGCCGAGGCGGTTGGCACCATGCACCGACACGCAGGCCGCTTCGCCGACAGCCATCAGGCCCGGCACGATTGCATTGTCGTCGCCGTTCTTCTTGGTGACGACTTCGGCGTGGAAGTTCGTCGGGATGCCGCCCATGTTGTAATGCACCGTCGGCACGATCGGGATCGGCTGACGGGTGACATCGACGTTGGCGAAAATCTTGGCCGATTCCGAGATGCCGGGCAGGCGCTCGTGCAACACCTTCGGATCGAGGTGATCCAGGTGCAGATAGATGTGATCCTTGTTCTTACCGACGCCGCGGCCTTCACGGATTTCGATAGTCATGGCGCGAGACACCACGTCACGCGAAGCAAGATCCTTCGCGGAAGGAGCGTAGCGCTCCATGAAGCGTTCGCCTTCGGAATTGACGAGATAGCCACCTTCGCCGCGCGCACCTTCGGTGATCAGACAGCCTGAGCCATAGATGCCGGTCGGGTGGAATTGAACGAACTCCATATCCTGCATCGGAAGGCCCGCACGCAGCACCATGCCGCCGCCGTCGCCGGTGCAGGTATGAGCCGAGGTGCAGGAGAAGTAGGCGCGACCATAACCGCCGGTGGCGAGGATCGTGGTCTGTGCGCGGAAGCGATGCAGCGTACCGTCATCAAGCTTGAGCGCGATGACACCGCGGCACACGCCCTGATCGTCCATGATCAGATCGATGGCGAAGTATTCGATGAAGAATTCCGCCGAGTGGCGCAGCGCCTGGCCATACATCGTATGCAGCATGGCGTGACCGGTGCGGTCGGCCGCGGCGCAGGTCCGTTGAGCCTGGCCCTTGCCGTAATCGATGGTCATGCCGCCGAACGGGCGCTGATAGATCTTGCCGTCTTCGGTACGGGAGAACGGAACACCCCAGTGCTCCAGTTCGTAGACAGCTTCAGGTGCATTGCGCACCATGTATTCGATCGAGTCCTGATCGCCGAGCCAGTCCGACCCCTTCACGGTGTCGTACATATGCCAGCGCCAGTCGTCCTTGTGCATATTGCCGAGGGAGGCCGAAATGCCGCCCTGAGCAGCAACTGTGTGCGAGCGAGTCGGGAACACCTTGGTGATGCAGGCCGTGCGCAGGCCGGCCTCGCTGCAGCCGACAACGGCGCGCAGACCAGCGCCGCCGGCGCCCACAACAACGACATCAAAAGTGTGATCTTCGATCGCGTAGGCTTGGCCGTTGGCGGCCGGAGCGCCGTTGGCTTGGGTGCCCATGCGTTAAACTCCAGATGAAAGTTTGAGAATGGCATAGATCGACGCGAGGCCGACCGCGAACGAGAAGAACGTGTTGGCGATGATCAAGGCCAGCTTGAGCTTCTCGTCGGTGATGTAGTCTTCGAGCACGACTTGCATGCCGATTTTCATGTGCCAGACGCTGGCAATAACGAAGAGGATCAGGACAACAGCCACTAGCGGCGAACCGAGGATCGCTGCTGCGCCGGCCTGATTTCTGCCGAGCATCGACATAATCACGATGATGACCGGTACAATAAGCAGGACCATCGCGATCGCGGTCACGCGCTGGCGGAAAAAGTCCGAGGTGCCGCCGTGAGCGGAACCGAGATTGCGGACTCGGCCGAGCGGCGTGCGCATCGACTTCTTCACGGAACCGTTGGTGTCTTGCGCGCTCATCGTCCGCCTCCGACCGCATAGGCGACGATCCACAGAACGATCGTCAGAGTGATGCCCCCGATTAATGCCGCGCGGGTCAGCCATTCGCGCTCGCTGGCACCAAAGCCGTAGCCGAGGTCCCAGACCAGGTGGCGGATACCGCTGAGCATGTGATGGATCAGGGCCCACGTGTAGCCGAACACGACGATGCGGCCGATCCAGCTGCTGGTGAAGGCCTGGAGATTGGCATACGCACCGGGGCCGGAAGCGGTAGCGATCAACCACCACGCCAACAGCACGGTACCGGCGTAGAGGGCGATACCGGTGATGCGGTGGACAATGGACATCGCCATCGTCAGCGTCCAGCGGTAGGTCAAAAATGGTGAAAGAGGGCGGTCGATCCTGGGAGCCATTGAGCAACTTTGACGGTTTGCGGCGAAAAAATGGTGCCGACTTTTTATGCGGGATCGGGTTAGAGGATTTCTATTTACGAAGTGACAAGATTGAGCGCAACGCAGAAATCACTATGTAGCGAATCTTCGGTCACTTCTTGATTCATCCGCAAATATTGCTGGTATATTGGATATTGGTATGCCAGGACGCTGTTGTTTGCCCGGTGAAATGAATCGAAATTCATAAATATCGCGAGGCTCTGCCGGGTTATTCTTTTTCCAGGGTCATGGGCGGCACAGGCATTGGATCGAGCCACTGGTCAGTCAGGTAGTCGATGAAGGCGCGAATTTTTGGTGACGACAGTTTTGTATGCTGGAAAACCATATGCACCGGCGCGGGCGGACGCTCGTAGTCGGCAAGGATGCGCTTCAGTCGACCGGAAGCGATATCATTCGTGACCTGCCATGACGGCACGCGCGCGATGCCGACACCGCTTATAGCTGCTGAGACGAGAGCATCGAGACTGTTGGCAGAGAACCGGCCCGAGACGGTGACGGTCTTGCGCTCACCAGAAGATCGAAAGCGCCAGTCCGCAGCACCGGGCGTTTCGGAAAAAATCAGACAGTCGTGATCGCTGAGTTCTGCAGGCGTTTGCGGAGCCCCGCGCCGCGCAAGATAATCCGGCGCAGCGCATAGGATCATGTGTACGTCCGCCAACTTGCGCGCGACGAGTTGGGAGTCGGGCAAGCGGCCGACTCTGATTGCGATATGAATGTTGTCCTCAACAAGATTGATCGCGCGATCAACCAGAAGCAGATCAATCGCAACGGATGGGTGGCGAGCCAAAAACGCCGGTAACTTTGGAGCCAACAGCATCCGTCCGATCAGCACCGGTGCGCTGACGTGCAGGCGCCCCGTCGGTTCGCTCTGTCCAGAGGACAGTGCGAACTCAATGTCCTCCAACTCACTGAGGATCGTCTTGGCGCGATCATAAAGCAGTCGCCCGTCCTCTGTGAGAACCAGGCTTCGGGTCGTTCGTCGGAGGAGCTGCGTTCCTAGTTTTTCCTCCAGCGCAGTGACCTGCCGGCTGACGGACGTCAAAGACGTCGGAATCGCGCGAGCAGCCGCCGACAGGCTGCCTGTCTCGACAACCTTCACAAACGTGGCCATGGCGGCAAACCGGTCCATTCCCGCAATCTTCCGCTATTCGCAAGAGATATTGTCAGAAAGGAAGGATAATCCCGTTCTGCGGAAGGGTATAGGCTGCGTGCCAGACCATGACCCGGTGGAGCGGAGAATGAATCACGCAATCTGGATGAGGGGGCGTAACGACCGCCAAAATGACGATGACACGTTCGTCACTGTCCTGGCGTTTTCGCTGACCGGATTGCTTGGTTGCCTCGTTTCGCAGGCGCCGTTAGATGGTCCAGCCTTCACTCTCGTCAGGTCAATATTGATCCTGGCATCCGCTCCCATTACCGCGCTGACAGGCTTCATGTTCGGAGCCGGGCAATGATGACCAATTCTCCCTAGAAACATCAGGCAGCAAATACATGATCGCCGGGGTTAGCTCATCCGAACTTCTTGAATTGGCTGTGTTGTTGCTCGGCACCGGGGCGGCCGCCGGATTTCTGGCCGGTATCTTCGGCATCGGCGGCGGGGCGGTTCTGGTCCCCGTCCTCTATGAATGTTTTCGCATAGCTGGTGTGCCGCTGGATGTGCGGATGCCCCTCTGTGTCGGCACCTCCCTTGCCATCATCATTCCCACATCGATCCGCTCCTGGCGTGCCCATCAGGCGCGCGGCTCGGTCGACATGGACATCCTGAAGCGCTGGGCAATTCCGGTTCTGGTGGGTGTGATCGCAGGCAGCGTCATCGCCAGATACGCGCCCGAGCGGCTATTCAAGTTCGTCTTCGTCGCCGTGGCGTGGTCGGCGGCGGCCCGATTGCTGTTTGGCCGCGAAGACTGGCGGCTCGGGAAGGACTTTCCAACCGGGTTTCTTATGCGGGCGTATGGCGCGATCATCGGCCTGCTCTCGACGCTGATGGGTATCGGCGGCGGACTGTTCGCAAATCTGGTGATGACGCTCTATGGCCGTCCGATTCATCAGGCGATCGGCACCTCGGCGGGATTGGCAGTGTTGATCTCAATTCCCGGCGCGCTGGGCTACATCTATGCCGGTTGGCCGGCGGCGACGCGATTCCCTGAAGTTGCCGCGCTGCAGTTGCCGTTTGCGGTCGGCTATATCTCGCTGATCGGTGCAGTCCTTGTCATGCCGACAAGCCTGCTGGTGGCGCCGCTCGGTGTGAAGGTTGCGCACCTCATGTCGAAACGGCAGCTTGAAATCGCGTTCGGCCTTTATCTGGTAACCGTCAGCATGCGCTTCGTCATCAGTCTGACGACGGGATATTGAGCGAACAACATCCGTGCCGCCGTATGCTTTAGCGACAACGGCACCGAGTTCGCACGAATGCGCCTACGACTTGTAAAGCCCGACATAGGTGTCGCGCAGAACGTTCTTCTGCACCTTGCCCATGGTGTTGCGGGGCAGGTCGTCAACGAACAGCACGCGCTTCGGCATCTTGAATTTGGCGAGTCGTCCTTCGAGCGTGTGGAGCACAGCCGTTTCATCCAACGCTGAGTTCTTGTCTTTCACGATGACCGCTGTGACGCCCTCGCCGAAATCCGCATGCGGCACGCCGATCACCGCGCTTTCGATCACGCCCGGCATCGCGTCGATTTCGGATTCCACTTCCTTCGGATACACGTTGAAGCCGCCGGAAATCACGAGGTCCTTCCCGCGGCCGAGAATATGGACGTAGCCACGTTCGTCGATCTTGCCGAGATCGCCGGTGATGAAGAATCCATCGTCTCGGAATTCCGCCTTGGTTTTCTCCGGCATGCGCCAGTAGCCCTTGAACACGTTGGGGCCTTTCACTTCGATCATGCCGATGGAATCGCGCGGCAACTCCTTGCCGGTCTCCGGATCGGTGACACGCGCCGATACACCTGGCAGAGGGAAGCCCACGGCGCCTGGCACGCGGTCGCCGTCGTAAGGATTTGACGTGTTCATATTGGTCTCGGTCATACCGTAGCGCTCGAGCACGGCGTGTCCGGTGCGAGCCGACCACTCACGGTGCGTGTCGGCGAGCAATGGTGCAGATCCCGAAATGAACAGGCGCATATTGCTGGTCGCTTCGCGGGTCAGCGCCGGGTTCTGCAGCAGGCGCGTGTAGAACGTCGGAACGCCCATCAGCACCGTGGCGCGCGCCATCAGCTTGATGATCTGGTCGGCATCGAATTTGTTCAGGAAGATCATCGATGCGCGCGAGAACAGTGTCACGTTGCTGGCCACAAACAAGCCGTGCGTGTGATAGATCGGCAATGCGTGAATCAGGACGTCCTGATCGGTAAAGCGCCAGACGTCGATCAGCGTCAGCGAGTTCGAAGCGAGATTGTCGTGGGTCAGCATCGCGCCCTTGGAGCGGCCCGTTGTGCCCGATGTGTAAAGAATCGCGGCGAGATCGTCGCCGGAGCGTGCGACGGTCGCAAACTCGGCGCCGGCCTTCGCCGCGCCGTCCGTCAGCGAACCTTTGCCGTTTGCATCGAGCGTATCGACCTTGGCGTTGATCTTTGCGGCAATCGCGCCAATGCCCTCGGCCTTTGATGGATCGCACACCACCAGCGACGGCTCGGCATCACCGATAAAATATTCCAGCTCGTTAAGCGTGTAGGCGGTGTTGAGCGGCAGATAGACCGCGCCCGCGCGCACGGATGCCAGATACAGCACGAGCGCAGGCACGGACTTTTCGGTTTGCGCTGCAACACGATCGCCTGGCTTGACGCCTCGCGACACGATGAAATTCGCCATTTGCCCCGATTGCGCGATCAAATCGCCGTAGCTGATGTGGCGACCGTCCGTCTCGATGGCGAGCTTACCGGGATCGGTCAGGCCATCAAACAGGCGGGAAAACAGGTTGGCGTTGGCGGTGGTGTTCATGCATCATCTCGGAACAAGGCGTGATCGGTTTGGAAACGTCATTAGCAAAACCATCCTTTGGAAGGCAACGGAGACGACCAATATGAGCGATAACAAGAAACGCGTGGCCTGGATTACGGGTGGGGGAAGCGGCATCGGTCTCGCGGGTGCCCAGGCGCTGGCGGCGGAAGGCTGGACGGTTGTGATCTCCGGGCGCCGCAAGGACGTGATCGACACGGCAGCGGCGGATATCGCGAAGACCGGAGGCAAGGTCGAAGCGATGGCTCTTGATGTCGGCAATGCCGACGACGTCAATGCGGTCGCTCAGGCCATCGTAGCCAAGCATGGCCGCATTGATCTTTTGGTCAACAGCGCTGGCTTGAATGTGCCGAAGCGGAGCTGGGATGATGTGACGACGGAAGGCTGGGACAAGGTCGTCGACATCAATCTCAACGGTTTGATGTATTGCATGCGCGCTGTGCTGCCGACGATGCGCGCGCAAAAGGATGGCTGCATCATCAACGTCGCATCGTGGGCAGGGCGTCACGTTTCGAAGTTGACCGGTCCTGCCTATACGGCAACCAAGCATGCGGTGCTCGCGCTGACGCACTCGTTCAATATGGAAGAATTCCGGAACGGGCTGCGGGCATGCTGTCTGTCACCCGGCGAAGTTGCGACGCCGATCATGAAGTCGCGTCCGGTGCCGCCGAGCGCCGAAGACATGGCGCGGATGCTGCAGCCCGAAGATCTCGGGAAAACCATCGCATTCGTCGCGAGCATGCCATCGCATGTCTGCATGAATGAAATCTTGATCAGCCCAACATGGAACAGAAGCTTCCTCACGGCGACGCTGTAAGCGCTCTCTTTATCGAAGGAAGCGCTCCACGTATCGCAGGGTTTAAAGTTTCAGATTCTGCGAAATTTATTCTTTGAAACGCGCCGCTGGATGTCCGCGTAACTCGGATATCGGCGGCGCGGTGCTTTGTGAAAGTCACCGCCGCTGGCAAACGCCCGGCGGTTCTCGCCGGGATGTTCAATCACCGGGAGACGATTGATGTCCAAGCTCAGCTCAACACGCATCGCATTTCTATCGGCCGCCGCATTTGCTGCAATGACGGTCAGTGTCGTTGCGCCCGTTCAGGCGCAAGACAAGATGATGAAGAAAAGCGAATTGTCCGGCGAGAAGACCGTGATGGTCGGTGGCGCGCCGATGTATCGCACCAAGAACATCGTCGAAAATGCCGTGAATTCGAAAGACCACACCACGCTTGTCGCGGCGGTGAAGGCTGCTGGTCTGGTCGATACGCTCTCCAGCAAAGGCCCGTTCACTGTCTTTGCGCCGACCAACGCGGCATTCTCGAAATTGCCTGCCGGAACGGTTGATACACTGGTGAAGCCCGAGAACAAGGCGACGCTGACCAAGATCCTGACCTATCATGTGGTTCCGGGGAAGATGGAAGCCTCCGACCTTACCGACGGCAAGAAGCTCAAGACCGTCGAGGGGGAAGAGCTCATTGTGAAGAATGCTGGCGGCAAGGTGACACTCACCGATGCCAAAGGCGACGTATCGACGGTCACCATTGCGGACGTGAATCAGTCCAACGGTGTCATTCACGTTATCGACACAGTGCTGATGCCGAAGTCCTGACATCATCGAGATGTGGTTCGTTTCCTCTCCCGATATCGGGAGAGGAAACCTTCACATTCGGGATGGCATCGTCTGAGATGCCCGCTCGCGCGTTCGTGAACGATGCTTTGCGGCGTTTCATCGCTGTCCGGACGCTTTTTCCTGACGCCACAGCGTAACAAGACTAGAATATCATCGTATTGTTGGTGTTAGTGACTTCATCGGAACGGAAGCGCTCATGTCCAGCATTGCTACCCACCATTCGGAAGCGGAACACGTCGCCACACCTGGGAAGGTGATCCAGCCCGCCTGGGTGAGGATCGTTCACTGGGTCAATGCCGTCGCCATGGTCCTGATGATCATGTCCGGCTGGCAGATCTACAACGCGTCCCCGCTGTTCAATTTTACCTTCTCCCACTCGATCACGCTGGGTGGCTGGCTCGGTGGCGCGCTGCAATGGCATTTCGCGGCGATGTGGCTGCTGATGGTCAACGGTCTTGTCTATCTGTCGCTGGGATTGATCACCGGGCGGTTCCGCAAAAAGCTTTTGCCGATTTCTCCAAGCGGTGTGCTTGGCGACACCAAAGCAGCACTCACCGGCAAACTTTCACACGCTGACCTCTCAACCTACAACCAGGTGCAGAGGCTGCTTTATGCCGGCGTCATCGTCGCCGGTATCTTGATCGTGCTGTCAGGGTTGTCGATCTGGAAGCCGGTGCAGCTGCAATGGCTCACGGCCCTGTTTGGTGGCTATGACTTCGCGCGCTACGTCCACTTTACCTGCATGGCTGCAATCGTCGGCTTTCTGGTGATCCATGTCGCTCTCGCGATCGTGGTGCCGAAAAGCCTGCGCGCCATGATCATTGGCCGCTGATTTCAAAGGACATCGATCATGGGTCTTAAACGCAAACTCATCATCCCCGGCGTCGACAAGAAGCTGCTTGTTAAGGATGCCACGAAGCTGATGCCGGATTTAACGCGTCGCCGGTTCCTTGTGGGCGGTGCAAGCCTCGGCGCATTGACGATGCTGACAGGCTGTGACGTCACCGACAGCTTCTCCGCGGAATCGCTGCTGGTGCAGATTTCCAAGTTCAACGACGGCGTGCAGCATGCGTTGTTCAATCCAAATACGCTGGCGCCCACCTATCCGGAAAGTGCGATCACCAGGCCGTTCCCATTCAACGCTTATTATTCTCAGGATGAGGCCCCCCAGATCGATGGCAAGACCTGGAAGCTCGAGGTTCGTGGACTGGTCGACAACAAGAAGTCCTGGACGCTTGAGGAGCTTTATCAGCTGCCGCAGGAAAAACAGATCACGCGTCACATCTGCGTGGAAGGTTGGAGCGCGATCGGAAGCTGGACTGGCACACCCTTGCGCCACTTTCTGAAATTGATCGGTGCCGACACCCGCGCGAAATATTGCTGGTTCCAGTGCGGCGATCAGGACGGCTACAACAGCCCGCTCGATATGGCGACGGCGCTGCATCCACAGACGCAGATGACCTTCAAATTCGGCGACGAGATATTGCCGACCGCTTACGGCTATCCGATGAAGATTCGCGTGCCCACCAAGCTCGGATTCAAGAACCCGAAATACGTGGTCTCGATGGAAGTCACCAATGATTACAAGGGTGGCTACTGGGAAGATCAGGGCTACAACTCGTTCAGCGGCAGCTAATTGGTTTAAAGGACGTCATGCCCGTTTCGTGCCGGGAATGACGACAGACTCTTCGCGCCGTGATTTGCGGGATCGCAACTTGTCGAGACAGGTGCGTGCGACAACCGTGGTCAGCCGGCCGCCGAAATTGGCGACGTCGCTGGTGTCGGCGCGGCTCAAACTCAGCCATGCTTCTCGGATCGCGTCGCCGGCTTCGTTCGGGGAACCGAGCATGCGGTAGGCAACAGCCCGCAAGTGATTGCGATTGGCCTCAAATTGCTCTGCCAGAATTTTCGTCTCGCCCATCGGTCACATTCCTTCATCGCCATTCGTCATAGCCCTGACGAATGAGCCGTGGCCGACGTGACAGGCTCTCGGGGCCATTCGTTGGAATGGGAACCGGACGCTTTTGGCGTCCTGGTCCAGCAAGACGAACAGGAGATCATGATGCAAGCTCGAATCACTAACCCCGCCCTCGTTCTTCCCGACGCATTGCAGGCGCTGCAAGCCCTGAACAAATCGATTGAAAAGGACGGAGTGCCCTATGCGACGCATAAGCTCATCCAACTGCGCGCGAGCCAGATCAATGGTTGCGGCGTGTGTGTTGATATGCACGCGCGTGAACTCAAGAAGGCCGGGGAGAAAGACGAACGAATTTTCGCGGTCGCGGCGTGGCGGGATACGCCCTATTTTAACGACGCCGAACGCGCCGCTCTGGCACTCGCGGAAGCGGTCACCCGAATTGCGGATCAGGCCGATCCGGTACCGGATGCGATCTGGCACGAGGCGGCGAAGCACTACGACAAACAGGCGCTTGCGGTTCTGGTCGTCTCCATCGCGCTGATCAATGTATGGAATCGGCTCAATGTATCCGTCCGGCAGATTGCCGGCGCAGCCTGGAATTGAGTGACGCGATAGAGATCAGCCGAAGAGCCTTGCTTAAATAATATCTCCTCGCGTTGTGCGGGGAGATATCAGTTGATCGGACCGTGCCTCTTTTCGGGAGTGATTGGTCCGATTGCCCCAAAATCTTGCCGGTTTCGCGGCTGGCCGGGGTGGCAATGATGTCTTGCCAAGAGTGCAGCGGCGTTTTAGCACTTCGCGCGAACATTCCACGAAACCTGTAAGGCAATCGAATATGGCGACCCATAAGCTGCTGCTTCTTCCCGGCGACGGTATCGGCACTGAAGTGATGGCGGAGGTCAAGCGCCTGATTGACTGGCTTGGCAAGCGTGGCATCGCGCGTTTCGAAACCGAAACCGGCCTGGTGGGTGGTGCGAGCTACGATGCCGACAAGGTTTCCATCACTGATGCGACCATGGCGCTGGCACAGGCCGCGGATGCGGTGATCTTCGGCGCGGTTGGCGGCCCGAAATGGGATTCGGTGCCTTACGATGTGCGGCCGGAAGCCGGGTTGCTGCGGCTGCGCAAGGACATGGCGCTGTTCGCAAACCTGCGCCCCGCGATCTGCTATCCGGCCCTTGCCGATTCATCGAGCCTGAAGCGCGATGTTGTCGAAGGCCTCGACATCATGATCGTGCGTGAACTCACCGGCGGTGTGTATTTCGGCGAGCCGAAGACCATTACCGATCTTGGCAACGGCCAGAAGCGTGCAGTCGATACGCAAGTCTATGATACTTACGAGATCGAGCGCATTTCTCGCGTCGCATTCGAGCTTGCGCGCAAGCGAAACAACAAAGTCACCTCGATGGAAAAGCGCAACGTCATGAAGAGTGGCGTGTTGTGGAACGAGGTCGTGACGCAGGTTCATCAGCGTGAATACAAGGACGTCGCGCTCGAGCATCAGCTCGCAGACTCAGGCGCCATGCAGCTGGTGCGCCAGCCAAAGCAGTTCGATGTCATCGTGACCGACAACCTGTTTGGCGACATCCTCTCGGATATCGCGGCGATGCTCACCGGCTCGCTCGGCATGTTGCCGTCGGCCTCGCTTGGCGAGGTCGATCCCAAGACCAAGAAACGCAAGGCGCTGTATGAGCCGGTGCACGGTTCGGCGCCGGATATCGCCGGCAAGGGTCTCGCGAATCCCGTCGCGATGCTCACATCGTTCGGCATGGCGCTGCGCTATTCGTTCGACATGCAAAAGGAAGCGGATCTCATCGACAAGGCGATCGCCTCCACGTTGGCCAAGGGTCTGCGCACCGGCGATATCAAGTCCGAAGGCTCGAAGGTGGTCAGTACCTCGCAGATGGGCGAAGCCATCATTGGCGAGCTTGAGGCGCTCACGGCATAATTGGCGGCTAGCGGAGCGGATTTGATGTTCGCTACCCTGCTTGCCGCGAATTCGCGATGCGAACGTCAAATCCCAAAGCTCCGCTAGAATCTTATATTTGCTAGTGGTCTTTCGATTCTAACGTTCGCAAGAGTGCCCGCCGAGACGGGATGCGAACGTTAGAATCGGACCACTAGCTTACCAGTTGATACGAAAATGCCCGGCGGTGAGCCGGGCATTTTGCGTTGGAATCGAATGAAAATCAGTACAGCGGAAACTGCGTCGGAAGGCCCGTGTCCCACTGATCGCCGACCGGACGGCGGTTCATGTACTGAGGATCGATATGCTTGCCGTAGTTGTAGCCCGGCGGGAAAGCGTAGTCAGTGAACTTGCGTTCACCAGGTACCACCTCGGTACCGGCGTCGAGCCACGAGCGACGGGTGATGTACACGCGGGTGCGGCCGGACTTGTAGGAATAGTTCTGCGGTTTGCGGGGCGGACCGTCATAGGTCTGGCTGCCCTCAACATTCTGCCTGCGGGGTTGTGCGCTGGCTTCGGGGGCGCCAAGGCTGATCGCCGCAACAGCTGCGGTGGCGAGCAGGACCGCCCAAGTTTTTGCGCCAGAAATCTTCAAAGCCATCATGTCCTCACGGGATTCCAAATTTGGATCTTATTTAGCCGTTCCGGTCGCGGCCCCACAAGGTGAAATGGGCCACACTTACGCACAATAAAGGGCCGGGCGTCGAAAATGTTTCATGAATGACAGGGCGTTAGATGCTGCCCCTGAGAACGGGCTCCTGTGGGCCAGTTGCCCAGTCCGTCGAGGAGGCTGCCGCGGCACAATCCGAACGCCGCAATTCGGCCCGTGCAAACAGTTCGGCCATTTTGGGGTCGTTGCCCGCTGACAGCAGAGTCAGGCGATTCAGCGCGCAGCCTAAGAAAATGCGTTGCGCACTTGCAGAGCTGGCATGACAGGACCAGCCGCTCAGCCGGACTTTGGGGGCTTCAAAGGTCTTCACGAAGCCGAGACATGCCTGGCTTGCAGCGGGAGCACCGCTGAACCGGAGCAGGTCAACCGGCCCGAATTTGGTATCGATGATGCCGGCCGTCTGCGCTTCTCCTTGGCCGGCGGGGCCCATGCGCGAGCCAAGATCGGCATTCGGGGCGGCAAACGCGCCAAGTTCGTTGCCCGGCCGATAAATCTCAATTTCAGCTGTTGGCGGTTCGTCGGCGCTGGCAGACCAGCGCAAAATGTCCTTACGGCCCCCTTGGGGATGCCGAAGAATATCATAACTGCCTGTTTTCTTGACCAAATCCAGGTGGCTGACAGCAAAGGCCGGATGTGGCCGGCTGGCCGGTGTCCAGCCGCGCAAGGAGGGCCGTACCATCTCGGTTTCGGCGGGAGCTGCGAAAAACAGGTCTGCGAGAATCGCAGTGAGCACGGCCAGTCCCGAACAGTAGGCCATCAATCGCACAATGACCTCGCGTCGCCTGAGGGCGAAGCTACGGAGGGCTGGATGAATGGCGGAAGTATCTGGAACTTGATCGATAGCGATCGGAGACATGCGGCGCGTTCTGCTTCCTGAAACGGCGTCGCTGTTCCCGTCCGGATGCGGATTTCATCCGCTTCACAGCTGAGCTAGAGTGATTCGACATCGCTTCTGCGTTGTATTTGCGCCGTTTTTCGCATAGAAGCGCTGCCTCTTCCCTTTCCGCAGACGGCGGGGGCGAAGCTTTTTTCTTCGGAGAGTCAATGATGGGTTACAAGGTGGCCTGTGTGGGAGCGACCGGCAATGTAGGCCGGGAAATGCTCAACATTCTGGACGAACGCAGCTTCCCGGCCGATGAGGTCGTGGCGCTGGCATCACGCCGCAGCACCGGCGTCGAAGTCTCGTACGGCGATCGGACTCTCAAAGTCAAAGCTCTCGAAAATTATGATTTCAGCGATGTCGATATCTGCCTGATGTCGGCGGGCGGCGAAGT
This sequence comes from Afipia dichlorophenoxyacetatis, assembly GCF_055386385.1. NCBI lineage: Bacteria > Pseudomonadati > Pseudomonadota > Alphaproteobacteria > Hyphomicrobiales > Nitrobacteraceae > Afipia > Afipia dichlorophenoxyacetatis. The sequence continues at coordinate 297,004 of NZ_AP029250.1, forward strand.
CTCGAAGGAGTGGTCGCCGAAGATCGCGGCCGCGGGCGCTGTGGTGATCGATAACTCGTCCGCATGGCGCTACGATTCGGACGTGCCGCTGATCGTGCCTGAGGTGAATGCGGATGCCGTTGCCGGCTTCACAAAGCGCGGCATCATCGCCAACCCGAATTGCTCGACGGCGCAGCTCGTCGTTGCACTGAAGCCGCTTCATGACGCGGCAACCATCAAGCGCGTCGTGGTTTCGACCTATCAGTCCGTGTCGGGCGCGGGCAAGGATGCGATGGACGAGTTGTTCTCGCAAACCAAGGCCGTCTACACCAATAGCGAACTGGTCAATAAGAAATTCCCGAAGCGTATCGCCTTCAATGTCATCCCTCAGATCGACGTGTTCATGGAGGATGGCTACACGAAGGAAGAGTGGAAGATGATGGCCGAGACCAAGAAGATTCTCGACCCCAAGATCAAGCTCTCCGCCACCTGCGTGCGCGTGCCGGTGTTCATCGGCCACTCAGAAGCGATTAATATCGAGTTCGAGAAGCCGATCTCTGTCGATGAAGCCCGCGACATCCTGCGTAAGGCGCCAGGTTGCCTTGTGATCGACAAGCGTGAGCCGGGTGGTTACGCCACGCCGTACGAATGTGCGGGCGAAGATGCCACCTACATCAGCCGCATCCGCGAAGATGCGACAGTGGAGAACGGCCTTGTGCTGTGGTGTGTTTCCGACAACCTGCGCAAGGGCGCGGCGCTCAACGCGATCCAGATCGCGGAATGCCTCGTCAACCGCAAGCTGCTGCAGCCGAAGAAAAAAGCGGCGTAAACAGATAGGGCCGATCAGATGACAGAAACGCCATCGGATCACAGGCCCTCAGCATCGGACGATCAACCCAACTCCGGCCTCAAGCGTGCAGAACTCACGTTTGAGGCCGTGTTGTTTAACAGCCGCTGGTTGATGGCGCCGTTCTATTTCGGTCTTGTCGTCAGTCTTGCTGTGCTGCTCTACAAGTTCATTGAGATTCTGATCGAATTTATTGTGCACGCACCGTCGGCCAAAGAGTCGGACATCATCCTCGGCGTGCTGTCACTGATCGATGTGTGCCTGACCGGCAATCTCATCCTCATCGTCGTGTTTTCAGGCTACGAGAATTTCGTGTCGCGGATCGATCCACGCGGTCATCCGGACTGGCCGGAATGGATGACCAAGGTGGATTTTGCCGGGCTCAAACAGAAGTTGCTGGCGTCGATCGTTGCCATTTCAGCCATCCAGGTGCTGAAGGCGTTCATGAATATCGACGCGACGTTTGATACCCAGAAACTAGCTTGGCTTGCCGGCATTCACGTGGTCTTCGTGCTGTCGACCCTGCTGATTGCGTGGTCGGATCGCCTCGGGGGCGATCATGGCAATTCGAGAAAAGCCGCGCATTGAAACTAAATGCGCGATGCCTCTCGCTATGCAGGTTTCACCGCGTGGAACTCGCCATTTGATTGGTCGAGGACAGACAGCGATCCTTTCGCGACACCAAAATAGGCGCCGTGTAGGTGGAGCTTGCCGCGTTCGACAAGGATCTTCACGCAAGGAAATGTCATCAGGTTCTTGAGGCTGGTTGAGACGGCTTTTTTCTCCAGGCGTGTGATGAAATCCTGCAGATCTTCGTTACGCCCGCGTGCCGTTTCCTCCAGCGTCGGCTCAAGGAGAGACATCCATTTGCCGATGAAATCGCCCGGTGACAGCGGTGCTGAATCCTGAACCAGCGCCTTCACACCGCCGCACTGGGCGTGTCCCAGCACGACAATGTGTTTGACGTGCAGCACCTGCACCGCGAATTCCAGCGCGGCCGAAACGCCATGCGCGGCGCCGTCGGGTGCGTAGGGCGGCACGAGATTGGCGACGTTGCGTACGACGAACAGTTCTCCCGGGCCGACGTCAAAAATCACCTCAGGGGACACGCGGGAATCGCAGCAGCCGATCACCATCGTTTCGGGGGATTGTCCGTCCTGGGACAACTCGCGGTAGCGAGACTGCTCCATCGGCAGGCGTTGGGTGGCGAAGGATTGATAGCCGGAGATCAGACGTTCGGGAAAAGACGACATGGGCACCTCGCGGATTGCTGCAAACGTGGCTAACCATATGCCACGCTTTTGAACAAGCCTTCCGGACCGCGCGCCGAAGTGGTATCGCGTTCCGATCTCATCTTACAGGAAATAGCCATGTTTCGTCCGCGTCGCAGTGTTTTGTTCATGCCGGGCTCCAATGCGCGGGCGCTTGAAAAAGCCCGCAATCTCCCCGCCGACAGCATCATTCTGGATCTTGAGGACTCGGTCGCGCCGGACGCCAAAGCAGCCGCGCGGGAGCAGATAGCGGCTGCAGTTGCTGCGAAAGGTTTCGGCAAGCGCGAAATCATCATCCGCATCAACAATCTGGAGACAGAGTGGTGGCAGGACGATCTGGCCATGGCTGCCAAAGCGCAGCCGGATGCGATCCTGGTCCCCAAAATTTCGACCCCTGAGGACATCAAGAAGGTTGAAAGCGAGCTCCGTAAACTTAACGCAGATCCTGCCGTCCGCATCTGGGCGATGATCGAGACGCCGCTGGCAGTGCTCTCCGTGCAGCAGATCGCAGCGCAGGCCCGTGAGGGTGACAAGCGTCTCGAGGCCTTCGTGATGGGGCCGAATGACATCGCGCGTGAAACGCGCATGCGGATGCTGCCTGGCCGCGCAGCAATGATCCCGCTGTTTTCTCACTGCATCATGGCAGCTCGCGCCTACGGCGTGGAAATGCTGGACGGCCCTTATAACGACATCAACGACATCGCAGGCTTCGCCAAGGAATGCGCGCAGGGCCGCGATATGGGATTCGATGGCAAGACGCTGATTCATCCGGGGCAGATCGATGCCGCCAACGCCACTTACACGCCGCCAGCGGATGAAGTTGCGCGCGCACGCAAGATTATGGGCGTGTTCGAGCTGCCTGAAAACGTCAATAAGGGCGTCGTTCAGCTCGATGGACAGATGGTCGAACGTTTGCACGTCGAAATGGCTAAGCGCACTGTCGCTATCACCGATGCGATCGCAGCTTTGAAGGTGCACTGAAGCGAAACGCGAGACATTCCATCTCAAACAAAAATGGCCGGGTTTCCCCGGCCATTTTCACGTTGAGTGATCTGTTTTGCTTACAGCCAGGGTCGCTCGGCTCGTTCTTTCGTCTCGAACACGTCGATCGACTTGCTCTTTTCCATCGTCAGGCCGATGTCGTCGAGACCATTAAGCAGGCAGTGCTTGCGGAACGGATCGATCTCGAACTTGAGCGTGCCGCCGTCGGGACCACGGATTTCCTGCTTCTCGAGGTCGACTGTCAGCGTTGCGTTCGAGCCGCGATCGGCGTCGTCGAACAGCTTGTCGAGGTCATCTTGGGAGACGCGGATCGGCAGAATGCCGTTCTTGAAGCAGTTGTTGTAGAAAATATCGCCGAACGACGTCGAGATGACGCAGCGGATGCCGAAGTCGCCGAGCGCCCACGGCGCGTGCTCACGGCTCGAACCGCAACCGAAATTATCGCCGGCCACCAGAATTTTCGCCTTGCGATAGGCGGACTTGTTGAGGATGAAATCCGGATTTTCGCTGCCGTCGTCCTGGTAGCGCTGCTCGGAAAACAGACCCTTACCAAGACCGGTGCGCTTGATGGTCTTGAGGTATTGCTTCGGGATGATCATGTCGGTGTCGACATTGATGATCTTGAGGGGTGCGGCAACGCCTTCGAGGGTGGTGAATTTGTCCATATCTATCCCGTGAACCAGCTGCGGTTTCGCCTGTTTTCATAGATATATCATTATGGCCGTCAAGCCATCAAAGCCGAATGAGGATTGTCTTATGGCCATGGCGCGGGCGTTTTTCCGGGGGAGTTTGGCTGCTTGCGCGGCTGGAACCGCCCTCTCGCTGTCGATTTCGGGGGCAAGCGCGGACATTTGGTGCCGGCGCGACCTCGACCGCGACAACCCGGTTTGCATGTTCAAAGATGCGCGGGACTGCATATCTGCTGCGGTTATTATGGGGGGCGTCTGCGAGCGTCAGAAGCTGGGGAATAGCACCGCGAAATCTTGTGCTTCGTCCCGCACCCGTTCGGCAAAAGGGCGCCGTTCCGGCCCCTCGGCATGCGATGCAGGCTAAAGCGTTTTCGAGCGAAGGCTACCGGTTCGCGTGAAGAAAACGCGTCAAAACTAGAAACTCTACCCTGCGGCCGCTTCGATGGCTTCCATATCGTCGTCGGACAGCCCGAAATGGTGACCGATCTCATGAATCAGCACGTGGGTCACAATTTGGCCGAGCGTTTCGTCGTGCTCGGCCCAGTAATCCAAGATGGGGCGACGATAGAGCCAGATCATATTCGGCATAGGGGCAACATCGCTGTCGCTGCGGAACGGCAGTCCAACGCCCTGAAACAGGCCGAGCAGGTCGAATTCGCTTTCGGCCTTCATTTCGCGCAGCACGTCATCTGACGGAAAGTCGTCCACCTGAATGATTACGCCCGCGCACAGATCACGAAAATGCTTTGGCAGCCGCGCGAATGCATCGTGCGCCATGCCTTCCATCTCAGCGAGGGTCGGTGACTTTGCGGACGGCCACATGCACTCCTGTTTAGAAGGCCTGCGCGGGAAGTCCAAGGGGCGGAAACGCTCCGGATGGCTGTCCCGGAGTTGACGTAAAGGTCGCAATCGGAGAGTTTCCGGCTCCACCCAGAGTGGAGATGGGACAGGAAGACGCATGATGACGCGGACATCGATCATCCTCGGAGCCGCTTTGGCTGGGCTGTTTTTGGCTGCGCCCTCTGGGGCCCGCATCGCATCTGCCGGCGAAGAGGTTTCCCCCGCCGTCACGAAACTGACCGCCGAGGAATTTTCAGCTCAGAGCCGCAAAGTGCTCCGGCGCGCGCGCCGCGTTCCGGTTTACGGTGGGTCCAGCTCCAGCCAACCGGGCCCAAACTCTGTACGGATCTGCAATGCTTGGTACGAGCAGGAATATCGGCCGAGCGGCACCGTCGTTGTGCCACGCATGCGTTGCTACTGGAGCGGCTGATACATATAGACGCGGATCAAATTTTCGCGCGAACGTGTGTGGCACCTTGCCATCGATATCCAAAATATGTTCGGCGCTTTTTACAAGCGATATACGCTTCAAATCCGCTCCAACGCATTCAGAGATGTGAAAGCTTTACGACACTCTCTGCCGATGTGTTCATCTTTGCGGCGATAGTATTCACGTCGCATTCACGTCTCCTTTCCTAGCCTGCAGCGACTGCTCTGCTTGAAGGGAGAACAATCAAGATGAGTCTCAGGAAATTTTTTGGTCTTGCGGTTGTCGCTGGCTTGCTGGCGTTCGCGATGCCATCCGAAGGCGCCCAAGCGCTGTCACTTGCCAACCCCGCATCTGCCGCGACAACACAGCACGCAGGTGATTTCACGACGGCTGTGCACTGGCGTCGTCATCACCATCACCGCCGCTGGCATCATCATCGCTGGCATCGCCATCATGGCTGGCACCGTCGTCATCACGGATGGCACCGTCATCACCACCACCATCGCCGCTGGATTTGATGATCGGGCGTGCGCGTCTGTAGGTAACGTGCGTTGCTTCTGACGTGTTGAGATAGACCGGAAGGAGAGTTGAAATGAGGAAGTTTGTGGGAGCCGCGGTTGTTGCTGCCGCTCTTTCATTCGTTGGTTGGGTTTCGCTTGTGCCTGCCAGCGCTGCGCCGCCAGTTGCGACAGTATCGCCAGGCTATGACGCAAGACTGGCCGAGACGCGATCGACGGATATCAGCGCACGCCGCTATTACCGTGGCTATCATCGTCCTTACTATCGGCGGTACTACCGTCCGTATTACCGGCCCTATTATCGCCCGTACTACCGCCCCTACGGATATTCTCGGCCCTATTACGGCTATCGTCCGTACTACTACCGGCCTTATCCTTATTACGGTTACGGCGGATACGGCTATGGTCCGCGCTTCTACGGACCAGGCTTCGGGTTCGGCTTCCGCTTCTGATCTTTTAGAACTAACGCGCTTTCTTCACGCGAACTAGTGTCCCGATTCCGAAGTTCGCACAGGCTTGCGGCTTGTTCGGATGCGAACTTCGGAATCAAAGGGCACTAGCAAGTCTGTAATGCTAGTGCCGCTTTTGGATTTGAAGTTCTTCATCGAGCCCGCCGCTTCATTCGGAAGAACTTCAAATCCGCGGCACTAGGCGCGCCACTTCGCTCGAAACGCTTTGAAAACAAAACAGGCGCTCTAATGAGCGCCTGTTTTTTTGTGATTTGTTTTGAGCGATTAAGCCGAAGGCCACTCACGAATATCGACGAAGTGACCCGCAATCGCGGCTGCAGCGGCCATGGCAGGCGACACCAAGTGAGTGCGGCCCTTGTGGCCCTGACGTCCTTCGAAGTTGCGGTTCGAAGTCGACGCGCAACGCTCTTCCGGCGCCAGCTTGTCGGGGTTCATCGCAAGGCACATAGAGCAGCCTGGTTCGCGCCATTCGAATCCAGCCTTGATGAAGATCTTGTCGAGACCTTCCGCTTCGGCCTGCTCTTTCACGAGACCTGAACCCGGCACGATCATCGCGTTGACGTGGCCATTGACGGTGTGGCCCGCGGCGATCTTCGCAGCCGCGCGAAGATCCTCGATACGGCCGTTGGTGCATGAGCCGATGAAGATGCGATCGAGCTTGATATCGGTGATCTTCGTGCCGGCCTTCAGGCCCATATAGTCGAGAGCGCGCTGCTTCGAGAGACGCTTGGCTTCGTCTTCGATCTTCGCGGGATCCGGCACAAAGCCAGCGATCGACGCCACGTCTTCCGGCGAGGTACCCCAGGTCACGATCGGAGGCAGCTTGGCGGCATCGAGGCGGATTTCCGCATCGAAGTGTGCGCCTTCATCCGTGCGCAGCGTTTCCCAGTAACGCACCGCGGCATCCCATGCCGCGCCTGTCGGCGACATCGGACGACCTTTCAGGAATTCATACGCCTTCTCGTCCGGCGCAATCAGGCCCGCGCGCGCGCCGCCTTCGATCGACATGTTGCAGACCGTCATGCGGCCCTCCATGGTCAGCGCGCGGATCGCGTCGCCGGCGTATTCCAGCACATAGCCGGTGCCGCCTGCTGTGCCGATCTCGCCGATGATCGCCAGGATGATGTCCTTCGCGGTCACGCCGTCCGGCAGCTTGCCGTCGACGATTGCGCGCATGTTCTTGGCTTTCTTCTGGATCAGCGTCTGCGTTGCGAGCACGTGTTCGACTTCCGATGTGCCGATGCCGTGTGCCAACGCACCGAATGCACCGTGTGTCGACGTGTGGCTATCGCCGCAGACAATCGTGGTGCCGGGCAAGGTGAAGCCCTGCTCAGGTCCGATGACGTGCACGATGCCCTGACGCTTGTCGTATTCGTTGAAGTACTCGACGCCAAATTCGCGTGCATTCTCGGCCAGCGTGGCGATCTGCTCGGCGCTCTCCGGATCAGGATTGGGCTTGGAGCGGTCGGTGGTCGGGACATTGTGATCGACCACGGCGAGGGTTTTGTTTGGCGCGCGAACCTTGCGGCCAGATGAGCGCAATCCCTCGAACGCCTGCGGCGACGTCACCTCGTGGACAAGATGCCGATCGATGTAGAGCAGGCAGGTGCCGTCGGGCTGCTCGTCAACCAGATGATCGTTCCAGATCTTGTCGTACAGGGTGGTCGGTTTTGCCATTTTGAGGGTCGTCCGATGGTGTGCGTGATGCGCCTGCGGCGCCAATTTGGTGTGGCTTTTTACTCGCTTAAACCCGAAGGTAAAAGTATTCTAAGTAGATATTAGCTACGCAAGGCCGCACAATGTCCCCACGCCCGCCGGTCGCTCCCTACCTGACCGTTTCGCCCGCTGCCGGGGCCATCACCTTCTACACCGCTGCTTTTGATGCGAGGCAAAAGGCACTGATGCCGGCGCTCGATGGCATGCGGATCATGCACTGCGAGCTGGAAATCAATGGCGCCTCAGTTTTCGTGGCTGACGCCTTTCCCGAATTCGGAAGTTCCCGGACGCCTCTCCCGGGAGAGCCGGTCACCATGTCGGTCAGTCTTGAATTCGCGACGGCCGACGAGGTGGATACAACATTCGCGCGGGCGACCAAGCTTGGCGCAAAAGGCGAGCTGACGCCGACACACTCGTTCTGGGGGACGCGTACGGCGATTATCCGTGATCCGTTCGGCCATCGCTGGATCATGAACGGACCGCTGTCGTCGAAATAATGCGACACCTAGTGCGGTGGATCTGACGTTCGTATCAGTATTGACCGCGAGTCCGTGATACGAACGTCAGATCCATAACCGCACTAGATTCATATTTTTGCTAGTGTTTCTTTGGTTCTGACATTCGCAAAGTGCCCGCTGCGAAGTGATACGAATGTCAGAACCGGAACACTAGCTTCCAACAAAAAAGCGCGGCAGAGCCGCGCTTTTTGCATTCCCGAATTTTTCAGCGATTACTCGGCTGCAGCTGCGGCCTGACGATTGTCCTGCTTCTCGACGATGCGCGCCGACTTGCCGCGCAGGCCACGCAGGTAATACAGCTTGGCGCGACGCACCTTGCCGCGACGCACGAGCTTGATCGAGTCGATGTTCGGCGAGTAGATCGGAAACACACGCTCTACGCCTTCGCCATACGAAATCTTGCGAACGGTGAAGCTCTCATTGATGCCACCGCCGCTGCGGCCGATGCAGACGCCTTCATAGGCCTGCACGCGCGTACGCTCACCTTCCTTGACCTTGACGTTCACGATGATCGTGTCGCCCGGTCCGAACTCCGGAATCGTCTTTCCGGCGGAAAGCTTCTCGAGCTGCTCTTGGTTGAGCTGTTGAATGATGTCCATCGCAAAACTCCATCGGCGGCGCGCCCGAAGGGGCTGCGCAGGAAATTCGTATCCAGCACGTGCACGGATTGGCCGCTCATATACGCGAAAGAGAAGGGGTTGTCACCCTTCCGTCGTGTTTTTTCGTCGCCCCGAGGGGGCGTTTCGACCCTGATAGGCGGTCCAGAGATCCGGGCGCCTGGTTCGGGTCAGGGCTTCCGCCTCGGCCCGCCGCCAAGCGTCGATTTTGGCATGGTCGCCGGAAACGAGAATCTCGGGAACCGTCCGGTCCTCGAAGACCTGCGGGCGGGTATATTGCGGGTATTCGAGCAGTCCGTCAGAAAAACTCTCGTCGGTTCCGGAGGATAGCTTGCCCATGACCCCCGGCAGAAGCCGCACGCAAGCGTCAATGAGCGCCATTGCGGCGATTTCGCCCCCGGATAGGACGTAATCCCCGATCGAGACTTCCTGGAGCTCTCGGGCATCAATCACCCGCTGGTCGATCCCTTCGAACCGGCCACACACGATCAGAGGACCGGGGCCCGCAGCCAGCTCGGCGACCCGCGACTGGGTCAGTGGCCGACCGCGCGGGCTCATCAGCAGTTTCGGTCGTTCCGTTGAAGTGTCTGCGGCGTCGATAGCGGCCGCTAGCACGTCTGCCCGCAGCACCATACCGGGGCCACCGCCCGCCGGGGTATCGTCAACGCTGCGGTGTCGATCAGTGGCCGCAGCACGGATGTCCTTTGCGTCCAGCGCCCAGAGGCCTGTCGCCAGCGCCCGACCAGCCAAGCTGATACCGAGCGGGCCGGGAAACATCTCCGGAAACAGCGTAAGGACTGTGGCGTGCCACATTGTCAGGGCTCCAGCGTCTTTAGCTCAGGCGTCCTGCGGACTGTCGCCTTCGATTTCATGCGGAAGCTCGACCACGACATGGCCGTTTGCAAGGTCGACCGTGGGCACAACGGTGTTATTGAAAGGTAGCAGGAGGGTGGGGCCCTGCGCGGGGGCGATTTCGATGATGTCGCCGGCGCCGAAATTATGGATGGCAAGCACCTTGCCGATCTCGTCACCCTTCGTATCGATTGCCCGCAGCCCGATCAGATCAGCGTGATAGTACTCGCCTTCATCGGTCTCGGGCAGCCGGTCACGGGGAATGTAGAGTTCGATGCCGTTGATCCGTTCTGCGTCGTCGCGAGTCGTCACGCCCTTGAGCGTTGCCACGAGATGATCCTTGGCCACACGGGCGCGCACCACTTCAAATTGACGCGCGCCATCCTTGGTCGAAAGCGGGCCGTAGTCGACGACCGCCATAGGGTCTTCGGTAAACGGCCACAACTTCACCTCGCCGCGCACACCGTGCGCAGCGCCGATTTTTGCAACGCAGATCAGCGCCGCTTTTGTCACGCGAGTACGCGATTAGCCCTTGGCCGCAGCTTCGGCGTTCGCCTTGCGCTCCTTGCGCGGCACAGCCTTTTCCGGGTTGTTGCGCGCGGTGCGCTTGGCAACGCCGGCGGCATCGAGGAAACGCATCACGCGGTCTGACGGCTGCGCACCCTTGGCCATCCAGGCCTTGACCTTCTCCATGTCGAGCTTCAGACGCAGCTCGCTGTCCTTCGGCAGCAGCGGGTTGAAGTGGCCGAGACGCTCGATGAAGCGGCCGTCACGCGGAAAGCGCGAGTCGGCAACGACGACATGGTACACAGGGCGCTTCTTGGTGCCTGCGCGAGCGAGGCGGATCACAACTGACATTCTCTTCTCCGTTGGTGTGTTCGTTTGTTCTGAAAATTACTGGTTATTTCTTCTTGCCGAGGCCCGGGAATCCGCCGAGGCCAGGCAATGTGGGTTTCCCAAGTCCTGGAAGACCGGGAAAATCTTTCGGCAGCGAAGGTGCGCCCTGCGGAATGCCGCCGGGCATCTTCTCTGCAAGTTGTTTCATCGCTTCGGCCGATGGCATACCGCCGCCGCCAAAGCCCATCATCTGCGCCATGCCCGCGAGCGGACCGCGCTTGCCCTGTCCCATGGCCTTCATCATGTCGGCCATATTCCGGTGCATCTTGAGCAGCTTGTTGACTTCCTCGACTTTGAGGCCGGCGCCGGCAGCGATGCGCTTTTTACGGCTGGCCTTGAGGATGTCGGGATTGCGGCGCTCATCGCGCGTCATCGAATCGATCACAGCGATTTGACGCTTCACGACCTTCTCGTCGAGATTCGCTGCCGCAAGCTGGTTCTTCATCTTGGCGATGCCGGGCATCATGCCCATCAGGCCGCCAATGCCGCCCATGTTCTGCATCTGCGTCAGCTGGTCGCGCAAATCCGAAAGATCGAATTTGCCCTTGCGCATTTTCTCGGCGACGCGCGCGGCTTTCTCGGCATCGATGTGCGCAGCCGCTTTTTCGACGAGAGAGACCACGTCGCCCATGCCGAGAATGCGACCGGCGATGCGTGAAGGATGGAAATCTTCGAGAGCGTCGGTCTTTTCACCGGTACCGATCAGCTTGATCGGTTTGCCGGTGACAGCGCGCATCGACAATGCAGCGCCGCCGCGTCCGTCACCATCGACGCGGGTCAGCACGATGCCGGTGAGATTGACGCGCGCGTCGAATGCGCGGGCGAGATTCACTGCGTCCTGACCGGTCAGCGAGTCCGCGACGAGCAGAATTTCATGCGGGTTGGCGGCTGCTTTGACCTGCGCCGCTTCGGTCATCATCTCTTCGTCGAGCGTGGTGCGGCCGGCAGTATCCAGCAGCACAACGTCATAGCCGCCCAGTTTACCAGCCTGCAGCGCGCGTTGCGCGATCTGGGTCGGCATCTGGCCCGCGACAACAGGCAGCGTGTCGATTTCAAGATCGCGGCCAAGGACTGCGAGCTGTTCCTGCGCGGCAGGGCGATAGACGTCGAGCGACGCCATCAGAACTTTTTTCTTGTCGCGCTGGGTGAGCCGGCGCGCGAGCTTTGCAGTGGTGGTGGTCTTACCGGAGCCTTGCAGACCGACCATCATGATTGCGATCGGTGCGGGGGCGTTGAGATCGATCTGCTGGCCGTCGGAGCCGAGCGTGTCCACGAGCTGATCGTGGACGATCTTCACGACCATCTGGCCCGGGGTCACCGACTTGACGACGGTCGCGCCGATGGCCTGCTCGCGGACCTTGTCGGTGAACGAGCGCACGACCTCGAGCGCCACGTCCGCCTCAAGCAGCGCGCGGCGGACCTCGCGCATAGCGGCGTCGACATCGGCTTCCGTCAGCGCACCGCGCCGGGTCAGCCGATCAAGAATTCCGCCAAGCTTTTCCGACAGATTGTCGAACATCGCTGCGCCGTATCCTGTTCTTCAGCTCCGGGATGGAGCAGAATTTCCAAACACATTTACGCCCGAGGGCGCACAGCGCTGTCGGGCGTTGGCCTCCGGCGTCCAGCACCGGTCGGCGGGTCGAAAAGAAATTCTTTCCGAGAATTGCGGCGGTTAAAGCCTCCGGAGGCCCAAAAGTCAAGAAAAGTCCGAAAAAGCAGGTTTGGGCGCTGAGTTGCGGGAGGGCCGTGGGAACCCTAACTGTGGCCCTACCCACCACTCGGGGCCTAGTGTTCCGGTTCTGACATTCGTATCACCTCGCAGCAGGCACTTTACGAATGTCAGAACCAAAGGAACACTAGCAAATACAAAACTTTAGTGTGGCTTTTGGCTCTGACGTTCCTTCAAGAGTGCGCAGCAAAACTGAAAGGAACGTCAGAGCCGCCGCACTAGGGGCCCATGAAAATTACCCGCCGTCGTGTTTTTGGTCTGCTTGCCGGTGCCGCTGTTGCCGTGGGGCTACCCTCTGTCTGGATTTCCCGCATGAAAACCTATGCCGGCCCTCCCTCGGATCACTTTGACGGAACTCACTTTTTTGACCCCGACGGCGCGCCTCCGAGGGAGTTCTGGGAGGTGCTGCGCTGGCAGCTCACCAAAAAGTCCGCCAAATGGCCCGAAAAGGCGCCGAGCGGGCACTCAGACGTGCCTCCTCCCCAGGTCACGGGCAACAAAGTGCGCTTTTCCTATGTCGGTCATGCGAGCTGGCTGATCCAGATGGCAGGGCTCAACGTGTTGATCGATCCGGTCTGGTCGGAACGCTGTTCGCCGGTCAGTTTTGCGGGACCGAAGCGCGTCAACGAGCCGGGCATTCCGTTCGACAAGCTGCCCGCCATCGATGCGGTGCTCGTTTCGCATGGGCACTACGATCATCTCGACATCGCGACGCTGTCGAAGCTGGCGGCGAAATTTTCGCCGCGCGTCATCACCCCGCTCGGCAACGATGTCACGATGAAATCGTACGACAGCGCGATCCGGGCTGAGGGGTTCGATTGGAATGATCGGATCGAGCTCGGAAACGGCGTCGCAGTGACGCTGGTATCAACGCGGCACTGGACCGCGCGCGGATTGTTCGATCGCAACAAGGCGTTGTGGGCAAGCTTCGTGCTGGAGACGCCGGCAGGTAAAATCTACGCCGTCGGCGATTCAGGATACGGCGACGGCAAACATTTTCGCCGGGTGCGCAAGGCGCATGGCCCGCTGCGTGCCGCACTCCTGCCGATCGGCGCTTATGAGCCGCGCTGGTTCATGCGTGACCAGCACATGAATCCGGAAGATGCGGTGAAGGCGTTGGGCGACTGCGGAGCGGAGTTAGCGCTGGCGCATCATCACGGCACGTTTCAACTCACCGACGAGGCGATCGATGCTCCCGTGAAGGATCTTGCGATTGCGCTCGATGCGGCCAACGTACCACGCGACAAATTCGTCGCGCTGAAGCCGGGTCAGGTTTTCGAGATTTAGATGAGCCTTACTTCGGCTTCAGCTCGTACGACACGCTGATGGTCACGCGCAGTGTTTCCTCGCCTTGCGCCACAGGAGCTCCAGCTGCAACCCCAGCCGCCATCTTGCGGTAGGGAATGGGGCCGGGCGTGCTTTCTTCCGATATGCTCAGAGGTGCGCCAATCGTGACGTCAGCGGCGCGCGCATAGATTTCGGCCTTGCGACGCGCGTCACCGATTGCTTCGCTGCGTGCTTCATCGAGTAGTTTCGAGGCTTTCGAGACCATGAAACTGATGCCGCTGATCTCGTTGGCGCCGGCTCCCACCAGCACGTCGATGGTTTCAGCCACCTTGGTGATGTCGCGAATCGTTACCGTCACGCGATTGCTGGCGCGGTAACCGACGATCTGAAACGGCGCGTTGGCATTGCGGCTCGCAGCACTCTGCGGCGACAATGACAGGCGAGACGTCTGGATGTCTTTTTCTGCAAGGCCTGCGTTTTTCAATGCCAGCAACACAACGCCCATTGCCTTGTTGTTGGCGTCGCTGGCTTCGCGGGCGGTCTTGGCTTCGGTCGTCACACCGCTGTCGATCTGCGCGATATCCGGCGGCACCGAAATGGTCGCTTCGCCATTGACCGTAATGGTTGGCGGCGAGTTTTGTCCGAACGCTGACGAGGCCGTGCAGGCGAAAGCGATAGCGACAATGGCGGAACGGGCGCGCATTATGGGACTCCAGATGTTCATTTAAGCGGCACGAACACGTTGATGACGAGTTTGTCCTCCGTCGTGTTCAACGGGTCGGTCACATATTCCTCGATGAACGTATCTTTGGCCTCGAGCTTCTTCTCGTCGAGATAATTGGTAATCGCTTCGTAGGTGTTGTCCATGTTGTCATACGATCCGCGATGGACGAACTTCAGCGTCGGGCCCTCCGGTGATGTGCCGATGCTCATCCCCTTGGCGAGGTTTTTCGGATCCTGATCGACCGGAATTTCAGCCTGATAAGTGAAGCCGTTGTCGTCGGTTGACGTATAGACGATCACGACAGAGCCGGCAGGCTTGATGTTCTGCTTGTCCAAAAATGCCGAAAGCGTTTTCAGCGAGCTGACGATTGTCTCGAACGCCGAATCCCAGGTGGCTGCGCCCTTCAGTATCAGCACCTTCTTTGCAGTCAGGGTTTGCTCTTCGCCGAAAGGATCGGCGGACTTTACGGTCGGCGGGGTCGCCGATGGTGCCTCCGCTGCAGGGGGCGGCGCAGCCGGCGGGGTTGCAGGCGTCTGAGCCGTTGCAGGCGGAGCGATCGGAGCCGGTGTCTCGGCTGTGGGCGCGGGTGGGGTGGCCGGGACGGCAGGTGTCGCAGCTGGTGGCGGTGGCGGTGTTTGAGCCGGAGCAGGTGCGGCTGGAGGCGCCGTCGTTTGCGCCGGTGTGGTTGTCACCGGCGGATTGGCCGGTGCGGGTGGTGACTGCGCGAGGAGGCTACCCGGAAGATCGGACCATACTGCTGCTGCCACGACGGCCGCCATGACCACCAGGATCAAAACGCGGGTATTGTTCATGTGGCGGTCTCCATTGGCGCAAAAACATAACTATTGGTCGAAATCAGGTGCGTAGATATTACCACGAACCACTTCGCTTCCGACAGGCATGCGGGCAAAGTGGGGCCATAGTCTGACTTCACGCCTCTGGCCAATTCCATCGGCATTCGCCATATACACCGGTGCCCGACCGGACATTTGCTTCGTTTTGCATGGTCTTGAGCGACTTGCGACCTAATACACCGGGCATAGGACATCACCATGAGCGACCTCGCCAATCACAGCTTCGCTAAGATGAACGGTATCGGTAATGAGATCGTCGTCGTCGATCTGCGTGATTCGGCTGTCAAAATTAAGCCTGAGGAAGCTCGCGCAATCGCGTCGCCCGCGGGTGTCCCTTACGATCAATTGATGGTGTTGCACGCCCCGCGGACGCAGGGCACCAGCGCCTTCATTCGAATCTACAACAATGACGGCTCGGAAGCCTCCGCCTGCGGCAATGGCATGCGCTGTGTGGCGCGGCAGGTGTTCGCTGAAACGGGCAAGGACGCGCTGACATTCGAGACGCGGGCCGGCGTACTGAATTGCTGGCAGGGCCCGTCGTCCGGGCTTTACACCGTGGACATGGGACCGCCGAAGTTCGGCTGGCAGGATATTCCACTGGCGGAGGAATTCCGCGACACGCGCTCCATCGAGTTGCAGATCGGCCCCATCGACGCGCCGGTGCTGCACACGCCATCCGTGGTCAGCATGGGCAATCCGCATGCGATCTTTTGGGTGGACGACGTCAACGCCCATGATCTTGAGCGCTTCGGGCCGTTGCTTGAGAACCACCCGATCTTTCCCGATCGCGCCAACATCACGCTCGCGCAGATTGTCGATCGCGAACACATCGTCATGCGCACGTGGGAACGCGGTGCCGGCCTCACCAAGGCCTGTGGCTCGGCGGCATGTGCCACAGCTGTGGCCGCCGCGCGTCTGCGCCGCACGGAGCGGACAGTGCATATGACTTTACCGGGTGGTGAACTCACAATTGAATGGCGCGAGAAGGATGACCACGTGCTGATGACCGGCCCTGCGGCATTTGAGTTCGAGGGGCGTTTCGATCCGGCGCTGTTCGCCAGCGTCGCCTGAGATGGCGGTCGATGTCGTCACATTCGGTTGTCGTTTGAATGCCTTCGAATCGGAGGTGATCAAGCGTGAGGCCGAGGGAGCCGGCATCGGCGACGCTGTTGTCATCAACACCTGTGCCGTCACCAACGAGGCTGTCGCGCAGGCACGCCAGACCATCCGTAAGCTCCGCCGCGAACAGCCGGATGTACGGATCATCGTCACCGGGTGTGCTGCGCAAACCCAGGCGCAGATGTTTGCCGAGATGAGCGAAGTCGATCGCGTGCTCGGCAATGACGAAAAGATGCGCAGCGAAGCCTGGCGTGCGACGCGCGTGGTGTTTGATGCGTCAATGCTTGATATGCCGGCGGATCGGAAGATCGCGGTGGCCGACATCATGGCGGTCACCGAGATGGCGCCGCATCTGGTTGAAGGATTCCACGCCAGCCTTCCACGTGTATTCGTGCAGGTCCAGAACGGCTGCGATCATCGATGCACATTCTGCATCATCCCTTATGGCCGCGGTAATTCGCGCTCCCTGGCTATGGGTGTTGTGGTCGATCAGATCCGTACCCTCGTTGACGCGGGGCATGCCGAGATCGTCCTGACCGGCGTTGATCTGACGAGTTATGGTGCGGACTTGCCGGGCGCACCCAAGCTTGGGACGCTGACGAAGCAGATTCTCAAGCATATTCCCCATTTGAAGAGGCTGCGCATCTCCTCGATCGATTCCATCGAGGTCGATCGTGACCTTCTGGATGTCATCGCCAGTGATGAGCGACTCATGCCGCATTTGCATCTGTCCCTTCAGGCCGGCGATGATCTTGTCCTGAAGCGCATGAAGCGGCGTCATTCGCGCGCGGATGCAGTCGAGTTTTGCAAACAGGTGCGCCGGCTGCGGCCCGGCATTGCGTTTGGCGCTGACATCATCGCGGGCTTCCCAACCGAGACCGAAGAGATGTTCACGCGCTCGCAGACCCTTGTCGAGGAATGCGATCTGACGTTCCTGCACGTGTTTCCCTATTCGCCGCGTCCCGGCACACCGGCGGCTCGCATGCCCCAGGTTGACGGGCGCACGATCAAGGACCGTGCGAAGCGCTTGCGGGCGACCGGCGAAGCGGCGTTGCGCCGCAGGCTCGATGCAGAAGTTGGAAGTACGCGGCAGGTGCTGATCGAAAGCGGAACTCAGGGCCGCACCGAACACTTCGTACCGGTTGCCATCGAAGGCTTCGTGCCGGGATCGATCCAAACCTTGAAAATAGCCGGCCACGATGGCGCGCGGTTATTCGGCTGAGTTGGCTGTTTCCTGTGTGAGAATCTGATCGCCCGTCCATCCGCAAGCGCGCAGCCGCTCGTGAAGATGCGCTGGTGCGGGGGCGACCACTCGCACGGGCGGTTTGTTCTTCGAAAGCGGAATCACGATTTCGCGCGCGTGAAGATGCAAGGTGGGTTCACCGAAACGCGGACCATTGCCGTAAATGTTGTCGCCAACAATCGGCCAGCCGCTGGCGGCAGAGTGCACGCGCAATTGGTGTGTCCGTCCGGTAATCGGCTCCATGGCGAGCCAGGTCATGCCGTTGCCGCGCCCGAGAACTTTCCATTTGGTCAGGGACGGAAACCCGTTCGGATCGGGTTTTTGCCACCATCCTCGTTCTTCATTGAGCCGGCCGAGCGCAATATCGATTTCGCCCTCGTCTGTGGCAGGTCCTCCTTCCACAACGGCCCAATACGTCTTGGAAACCTTGCTGTGCTTGAACAGGAGATTGAGCGAAGCGGTCGCCTTGCGGTGGCGTCCCAGGACGAGACAACCCGAGGTGTCGCGATCGAGCCGATGCACGAGAACCGGCGGGCGCGGCAGGCCGAAGCGCAGGGCGTCGAACGAGGCTTCCAGATTCGCGCCACCTTTGGGGCCGCGATGCACCGGAATACCCGCCGGTTTGTCGATCACCAGCATCAGCCCGTCGCGGTGAAGCACGCGGGCCAGAATTTCGTCTGGTGTCGGTTGCGGCGTATCCATTTTTGCAGGCGGCTTTCGTTTGATGTCCGAACCGGGTAACACACCCTTCCTATGAGTGACAGTACACAAGACCAACCGAAGCAAAGCTGGTGGCGGCGCCTGTCCGCCGGTTTGAAGCGCACGTCGAGTTCGATCGGCAGTGCGGTGGCGGATCTCGTCACCAAGCGGAAGCTCGATGGCGCGATGGTCGAGGACATCGAAGATGTCCTGCTGCGTGCCGATCTCGGAACCGATGTTGCCGCGCGCATTGCGGAAGCCGTCGGCAAGGGACGCTATGACAAGTCGATATCGGCCGACGAGGTCTCCGCGATCGTTGCCGCCGAGGTGGAAAAGGTTTTGGCGCCGGTCGCGAAGCCGCTGGAGATCGATGCGAGCCAGAAGCCGTTCGTTATTCTCGTTGTCGGCGTCAACGGTTCCGGCAAGACCACGACGATCGGCAAGCTTGCTGCAAAATTCTCGAGCGAAGGCCGTAAGGTTATGCTGGCTGCGGGTGACACATTCCGCGCCGCGGCGATTGAGCAGTTGAAAATCTGGGGTGAGCGGACGAAGTCGCCGGTGATTGCGCGCGCGCAAGGATCGGATTCCGCAAGTCTTGCATTTGAGGCGTTTGAAGCCGCAAAGGCCGACAACCGTGATGTCTTGTTGATCGACACCGCCGGCCGACTGCAAAACAAGACAGAGTTGATGACCGAGCTGGAAAAGGTCGTGCGCGTCATCAAGAAAGTGGATTCGTCGGCGCCGCATGCCGTGCTGCTGGTGCTCGATGCCACCGTCGGCCAGAACGCGTTGTCGCAAGTCGATGCGTTTCACAGGACTGCTGGCGTTACAGGTCTTGTCATGACCAAGCTCGACGGCACTGCGCGCGGCGGCATCCTTGTCGCGCTCTCAGCCAAATACAAACTCCCTGTGCACTTCATCGGTGTGGGCGAAGGGGTCGATGATCTCGCGCCGTTCACCGCCCGCGATTTCGCCCGCGCCATCGCCGGGCAGGAAAACTAGAGGATAGCCGAGTTGGAAAAATCCGCGCCGCACCCGCTGTTCAAGCTCGCTACCGAACTTGGTCCCCTGCTGATTTTCTTCGGGGCGAACGCGAAGTTTGGACTCTTCGTCGCCACTGGCGCATTCATGGTTGCGGTGGTCGCTGCCATCATTGCATCTTATGTGGTGACGCGGCATGTGCCGTTGATGGCGATCGTGACAGCGGTGATCGTGCTTGTGTTCGGCGGGCTGACGTTGGTGCTGCACGATGAGACATTCATTAAGGTCAAGCCGACAATCATCTATGGACTGTTTGCTGCGACGCTCGGCACTGGGTTGCTGCTCGGCCGGTCTTTTATCGCCGTTATGTTCGATCAGATGTTTAATCTGACGCCGACCGGCTGGCGGCTTTTGACCATTCGCTGGATGGTCTTTTTCGCAGGCATGGCGGTGCTCAATGAGGCCATTTGGCGGACGCAGACCACTGACTTCTGGGTCGCGTTCAAAGCGTTCGGCGTGATTCCGATCACGGTGATTTTCGCGATGCTGCAGACGCCGCTGATCAAGCGCTATCACCTTGAGCCCGAAACAGATGAAGCGAGCGACATCGAGCGCGGCGACATCAGCAAAGGCTAAATGGGCGAAATTATTGATGGCGCGCAGCGCTTAGGAACGCGCGTTCAGCGCCTTGCCGATTTCGGTCTTCAGCACGCCGTTGAGATTGTCCGGCGTAATCGGGCCGATCAGTTTATAAACGATGGTGCCGTCCCGCCCGATCACGAACGTCTCGGGCACGCCATAGACCCCCCATTCGATCGCAGCGCGTCCATTGGCATCCACGCCCACTGCGCTGAAGGGATTGCCGTAGCGGCCGAGAAAGCGGCGGGCATTGTCATCGGCATCCTTGTAGTTGATGCCGATGACCCTGATGCGCTTATCCTGTGCCAGTTGCAGCAGAAGCGGCGCTTCGTCGTGACACGGCACGCACCACGAAGCCCAGACATTGACGACGCTGACCTGCCCTTTGAAGGCAGCCGGATCGAGCCCTTGCACCTGCACGCCATCGGCCATCAGTCCTTGCAGCGCGGGCAGGTTGGTCTGTGGCGCGGGATGGCCGATCAGCGCGGATGGAATGCGCGACGGATCGCCTGAGCCGAGCCTGAACCAGAACAGTCCGGCGAGCAGTACGAAGACGACCAGCGGCAAAGCCACCAGCCAGGAGCGTCGCGGCTGACGTGTGGAGGGGGTGTCGGTGCTCATGATGATTCGCCTGATCTTTGCGTCGAGCGGCGCGTCACGCCGCGGGCTTCGAGATCACGCAAGGCCTGCTTCTGCTGGCGGAAGTCGAACGCGATCCAGACGATCAGCGCCACAACGACAAACGCCACGAGGCCATAGGAGGTGACGATGAATGGCGCATAAGGACCGAGCGACATGAGATCAGGCGCCCTGCTTGCTTGCTTGCATCATCTGCAGCGACCGCACCCGTCGTCTCAGCACTTCGTTGCGCATCGCTGCGAGGTGCAGTGTAAGAAACAACAATGAAAACGCCACGGCCATGATCAGCAGCGGAATGAGGAATGCGCGATCCATAGTCGGGCCGCCCATGCGGATCACCGACGCGCCTTGGTGCAGCGTGTTCCACCAGTCGACCGAGAACTTGATGATCGGAATGTTGATCGCGCCGACCAGGGTCAGGATGGCGGCCGCGCGTGCCGCGCGTGAAGGGTCTTCCACCGCGCGCCAGAGCGCCATGATACCGAGATACATAAGAAACAGGATCAGCACCGAAGTCAGCCGGGCATCCCATTCCCAATAGGTGCCCCACATCGGTCGGCCCCACAGCGATCCGGTCACCAGCGCAAGAAATGTGAAAGCGGCGCCGATGGGAGCAGCGGCTTTCGCTGCGACGTCAGCGAGCGGATGCCGCCAGACCAGCGTGCCGAGCGCGGCGACACTCATCACGCCCCAGACGAACATCGACAGCCACGCGTTCGGGACGTGGATGAACATGATCTTCACTGTCGCGCCCTGCTGATAATCGTCGGGCGCGAGGGCCGATTGATAAAGACCGATTGCCAGCAGGATTGCCGTCAGGCCGGCCAGCCACGGCAACACGCGTTCCGTCAGAGTGAGGAACCGTGTCGGATTAGCGAGGTCGATCAGCTTCATAGCGTTCCTGATAATCGCGACTAGCCCGTCAAGCAATGCATCCCGTCGATGCCGCGGGCGCGCTTCCGTAAGAGTTGATAGCGGCGTCATGTGACATCTCAATCCAGCCCTTGTCGAAGGCTGGCCGCCGCGGCGAATGGCCCGACCACAAAACTGACAAGGGACAGGGCGCAGAGGATCGAAAACGGTGTGCCGAATGGCGCTGAACCGCTGATGGCCGCATTCGAGGCTGCGACCCCGAAAATCAGGACGGGAATCGAGAGCGGCAACACGACCACCGCGAGCAGCAATCCGCCCCGGCGCAGCGTGACCGCAAGCCCGGCCCCGATCATGCCGATAAAGGTCAACGCCGGAGTTCCAACCAGCAGTGTCAACATGACCGCGAAGGTCGCCTGCGCGTCCAGATTCAGCAAAATTCCAGCCAGGGGCGTGGCAACGATCAGGGGGATGCCGGCGGCGAGCCAATGCGCAATGGCCTTGGCGGCACATGTCAGCTCCAGCGGCGTGCGGCTCATGGCGATCACATCAAGCGAGCCATCGTCCTGGTCGGCCGTAAACAGGCGGTCGAGGGTCAACAGGCTCGCCAGCATGGCGCCGAGCCAGAGGATCGCAGGGCCGATGCGCTTCAATAGCGCCAGATCCGGCCCGAGCGCGAAAGGCATGACCACCACGACGGTCACGAAGAACAACAAGCCGATCAGCGCGCCGCCGCCGGCGCGGAGCGCGATCCGGATGTCGCGGCGAAGGAGGGCTACGAGCGCTGTCATGTGGCGCCTCCGATCCGGAGTTGCCGCGTGGCTTCGAGTTCAACATGCGTGGCGGCGACGATCAGTCCGCCGTTGCGCTGGTGATTCGCCATGACGCCGGCGATCATGGCCTGACCGCTGGTGTCGAGGGCCGTTGTGGGTTCATCGAGCAGCCAGATCGGACGTTTGACGGCGATGAGCCGCGCGATCGATAGCCGCTTGCGCTGGCCGGCGGATAAATAGGCGGCTGGTAGGTGGGCGGCATGGCCAAGCCCGACCGCCTCAAGGCTCGCAAGCGAATCGGTCGTTTCGCCGCCGAGAAAATCCCGCCAGAAATCCAGATTTTCCAGCACGGTGAGCGACGGTTTCAGCGCGTCTCGATGGCCGAGATAGTGGACCTGCTCGGCGACGGTGAGTTCTTGCTCGCCGCCTTCAAGTCCGATGCTGCCATCCGCAACTTGCAGCAGCCCTGCAATCATCCGCAGCAGAGAGGATTTGCCCGCGCCATTCGGGCCGACGATGGCAAGCGCCTCGCCGGCAGCCACCGTGAAATCCAAATTGGCGAAGATCTCGCGCCCGCCGCGCTCACACCTCAAACCGCGCCCCGATAGTCTCATAGTGCGGAACCAATGACCTCAGGTGAGAAGGGCTGACGTCTGGGCAAACGCAGACGAGATGAGCGGACAATCCATAGCGTGTGTGGTGGACAGACTGGAAAGATTCTATAAAACCGGAACTTGATGCAGCACACAACCAACCCCTGCAGACCGCCCGGTCCAGCCCCATTCAATCTGCCTCGGACGGTATCTGGATGCCTTTCACCAGGTGTCTCCAACTTCTGAATCGGGATCGCTCACATGCCCTCGCTCGACAGCTTCAAATGCCAAAAAACCCTCAAGGTTGGCGCAAAAACGTACGTTTATTACAGCCTGCCCACCGCCGAAAAGAACGGCCTCAAGGGTATTTCGAAGCTGCCTTACTCGATGAAGGTTCTGCTCGAGAACATGCTGCGCAATGAGGATGACCGTACGGTCAAAAAGGCCGACATCGTCGCCTTCTCGAAGTGGGCCAGCAAGAAGACTCTCGAGCACGAAATCGCATTCCGTCCGGCCCGCGTGCTGATGCAGGACTTCACCGGCGTTCCGGCGGTGGTTGATCTCGCCGCCATGCGCAACGCGATGAAGGCGCTCGGCGGCGACGCTGAGAAGATCAACCCGCTGGTTCCGGTCGATCTGGTGATCGACCACTCGGTGATCGTGAACTTCTTCGGTGACAACAAGGCCTTCGGCAAGAACGTCGCCGAGGAATACAAGCAGAACCAGGAGCGCTACGAGTTCCTGAAGTGGGGCCAGAAGGCGTTCTCGAACTTCTCTGTTGTGCCGCCCGGCACCGGCATCTGCCATCAGGTCAATCTGGAATATCTGGCCCAGACCGTCTGGACCAAGAAAGAGAAGCTCACCGTCGGCAAAAAGACGGGTACTTTCGAAGTCGCTTATCCGGACTCGCTGGTCGGCACCGATTCGCACACCACCATGGTCAACGGTCTCGCCGTGCTCGGTTGGGGCGTGGGCGGTATCGAGGCTGAAGCTGCAATGCTCGGCCAGCCGCTCTCGATGCTGCTGCCCGACGTGGTCGGCTTCAAGCTAAAGGGCCAATTGAAGGAAGGCGTCACCGCGACTGACCTCGTCCTCACCGTGACCCAGATGCTGCGCAAGCTTGGCGTGGTCGGCAAGTTCGTCGAATTCTACGGACCCGGCCTCGACCATCTCTCGGTGGCTGACAAGGCGACCATTGGCAACATGGCGCCGGAATACGGCGCGACTTGCGGCTTCTTCCCGGTCGACAAGGCGGCGCTCGATTATCTCAAGACATCGGGCCGCGCGGCAGCACGTGTTGCCCTGGTTGAGAAGTATTCCAAGGCGCAGGGTCTGTTCCGCACCTCGGCCACTAAGGATCCGGTCTTCACTCAGACCCTCGTGCTGGACCTGAAGGATGTTCAGCCTTCGCTCGCCGGCCCGAAGCGTCCGGAAGGTCGCGTGGCTCTGGAAGCTGTGGCGAGCGGCTTCGAAACCGCCCTCACCAATGAATACAAAAAACCTACCGATCACGACCAGCGTTTCGCCGTCGAAGGGCGTAAACACGATCTCGGCCATGGCGACGTGGTGATCGCAGCGATCACCTCCTGCACCAACACTTCGAATCCGAGCGTGCTGATCGGCGCCGGTCTGCTGGCGCGTAAGGCTGCGGCCAAGGGCCTGAAGGCCAAGCCCTGGGTGAAAACTTCACTGGCTCCCGGCAGCCAGGTGGTTGCCGAGTATCTCGCGAATTCCGGCCTACAGAAGGACCTGGATGCGGTCGGCTTCAACCTCGTTGGCTTCGGCTGCACCACCTGCATCGGCAACTCGGGTCCGCTGCCGGAAGAAATCTCGAAGACGATCAACGACAATGGCATCATCGCTGCTGCAGTGCTGTCAGGTAACCGCAACTTCGAAGGCCGTGTGTCGCCGGACGTCCAGGCAAACTATCTCGCCTCGCCGCCGCTCGTGGTGGCTCACGCGCTCGCGGGCACGGTGACAAAGAATCTCGACACCGATCCGATCGGCACCGGCAAGGACGGCAAGCCGGTGTATCTCAAGGACATCTGGCCGACCTCGAAGGAAATCAACGCCTTCATCAAGAAGTTCGTCACCTCGACTATCTTCAAGAAGAAGTACGCTGACGTATTCAAGGGCGATACCAACTGGCGCAAGATCAAGACCACGACGAGCGATACCTACAAGTGGAACATGAGTTCGACGTATGTGCAGAATCCGCCTTACTTCGAAGGCATGAAAATGGAGCCTGAGCCGACGACCGACATCGTCGATGCACGTATCCTTGCCATGTTCGGCGACAAGATCACCACCGACCACATCTCGCCGGCCGGCTCGATCAAGCTGACTTCGCCCGCGGGCAAGTATCTGTCCGAGCATCAGGTGCGTCCGGCCGACTTCAATCAGTACGGCACGCGGCGCGGCAACCACGAAGTGATGATGCGCGGCACGTTCGCCAACATCCGCATCAAGAACCACATGCTTCAGGCTGCCGATGGCAGCATTCCGGAAGGCGGCTTGACCAAGCACTGGCCGGACGGCGAGCAGATGCCGATCTACGATGCTGCGATGAAGTACCAAGAGGAGCAGGTACCGCTCGTGGTGTTCGCGGGTGCGGAATACGGCAACGGTTCGTCCCGCGACTGGGCGGCAAAGGGCACTCGTCTGCTTGGCGTGCGCGCGGTGATCAGCCAAAGCTTCGAACGTATCCATCGTTCGAATCTCGTTGGCATGGGCGTGCTGCCGCTGACTTTCGAGGACGGAGCGTCATGGCAGTCGATCGGCCTGAAAGGCGACGAAAAGGTCACCATCCGCGGCCTTCAGGGCGATCTCAAGCCGCGCCAGAAGCTGACGGCGGAGATCGTCGACGCTGGCGGTTCGCTGAAGCGCGTTTCACTGCTTTGCCGTATCGATACCCTCGACGAGCTCGAATACTACCGTAACGGCGGCATCCTGCATTACGTGCTGCGTAAATTGGCAGCCTAGGGCTTGCCAACGCAACCGTGAACAGGCTCACTGCGACGTGAGTAGAAGCTTAAGGGAAGGCGGCCTATCACAGGGCCGCCTTCTTCATAAGGCAACTGAGTTAAAACGAGGACAGTGGACGTGAACCATCGAGACTCCAGCGCAGAAACGAAAGCGGTGGGCAAGCTTGCCCAGCGGCTATCGCATTTGCTCGGGGTCTGCATGGTTTTTGCCATGGCCACGCCTGCTGGAGCTGATCCGCGTGCGGTGGTCGAGCTGTTCACGTCACAGGGTTGCTCGTCGTGTCCACCGGCAGACAAAGTTCTTGGTGATCTTAGCAAGGACCCGTCTGTCATCGCGTTGAGCTTGCCGATCGATTACTGGGATTATCTCGGCTGGAAGGACACTCTGGCAGATTCTCGTTTCAGTGCGCGCCAAAAAGCGTATTCGCATGTGCGAGGCGATCGCGGTGTCTATACGCCGCAGGCTATTGTCAACGGCTCGGCGAACGTTCTCGGCAGTGACAAAGCCGGTATCGAGACAGCAGTAAGCAGCACCAAGGGTGTTGATGGCACAATGTCGGTGCCGGTTACGATGACGAGGTCCGGTCGCCAGATCAATGTCTCGGTCGCGGCCTCGGATACCGCAGGCCGAAGCGGCGAAGTCTGGATCTGCGCTGTGTCGAAGGCGGTTCCCATTACGATTGCCAAGGGTGAAAACCGCGGACATCAGATCACGTACCATAACGTGGTACGGAACATACTGAAGGTCGGCGACTGGAACGGCAGCGCAAATAGCTGGAGCGTGCCGATCGAGAATATCGCGCGCGAAGGCGTCGATGCGGCCGCCGTCTATGTTCAGGACGGTAATCGCGACAAGCCCGGGCCAATGCTCGGCGCAGCTTTTACCTCCCTTAACTAATCGGAAACTTCTCAGCCGCGCGCTGGCGCCGGCGTGGTTTCGATAATCCCCCCGTTGCCAATTCTTTTACACGCACCCGGGCGAGACGTGCAGCGGTCGCCGCTAGCCAACAAAAAAGGCCAGCTTTCGCTGGCCGGAAAGATTGGGGATCTACCTGACTGCGAAGAATTCGACCCGATCCTATCGACCCCGGGGGGCTGGGGGCTGAGGAATCCGGTGCCAAAAGGACCGGGTCAACGCAGTGTTTTGTTATTCGCAGCCCAGAGCGGCGGCGTATTGGCCGAATTCAGGCAGCATTATGATTTCGACTAAACTGGCCGTGATTGTTCCGTGAGCAGCCAGTAGCCGGTGGATAGCGAATATCAAATCCACTCCACTGGCTGCCCCGAACGCCATTTCAAGCTTGCAGGCCCCGCCAGACCGGGGGACTATGTCGGTTAAGTGACAGGAGGCGCCGATGAATCCAGGCGAGACAGATCCCAGCGAGATTCGGGGGCCGGAGCGCAGCACCACGCCGCTCCCGCCCCAGAGCGTAACCTTCAACCGCCTCGAACTGAATCGTATCCTCAACCTCTACGGGCGCATGGTTGCCGATGGCGAATGGCGTGATTACGCCATCGATTTCCTCAAGGACCGGGCAGTGTTTTCGATTTTCCGTCGGTCATCGGAAGTGCCGATTTATCGCATCGAGAAAGACCCGCGGCTGGCGCGCAAACAAGGCGCCTACAGCGTGATCGCGGCCAGCGGACAAATTCTGCGTCGTGGTCACGAACTGGAGCGTGTGCTGCTGGTCATTGATCGCAAGCTCGCTCTGGTCTGAGGGTTTACGCCGGAACGGTGGTTGCTCCGGCCCCGAGCGCGCGTTGCATCATCACCGTATCGAGCCACCGCCCGAATTTGAATCCGACATTCGGGTGCGTTCCGATCATCTGAAATCCGGTCCGGGCGTGCAGGGCGACGGAGCCCGCATTCGCGGAGTCGCCGATGACTGCGATCATCTGGCGATAGCCGCGGACTTCCGACTGCGCAATCAGCTCGATCATCAACGCTGTTCCGATGCCGCGACGATGGCTTGAGGGCGCCAGGTAGACGGAATTTTCCACTGTGAAGCGATAGGCCGGGCGGGGGCGATAGGGGCCCGCATAGGCGTAGCCCACCACCCGTCCTTCAATCGTTGCCACGAGGTACGGAAAGCCCCCCTCTTGAAGGGCATTGAACCGCCGGGTCATCTCGGTGGTGTCTGGAGGGGTCAATTCGAAGGTCGCCGTGCCGGTGCGGACTTCGTGATCGTAGATATTGGTGATGGCTGGAATGTCCGCCAGAGCGGCGGACCGGATCGCGGGATTTGACATGGGGAGCAGCTTAATTTTGCGCCGCGCAAAACAAAAGCCCCGGCTTTTGGCCGGGGCTTTCCTCAGATCTATCGATCCTGATTAATCGCGCTGTCCGAGCAGCTGCAGCAGCAGCGTGAACAGGTTGATGAAGTTCAGGTAGAGCGAGAGTGCACCGGTGATCGCCGCACGCTCTGCAATGTCACCACCCTGACCAGCGTAGCCGTAGATGTAGTCGTTCTTCAGGCGCTGCGTATCCCAGGCGGTCAGGCCCGCGAATACCAGCACGCCGATCACCGACACCACGAACTGCAGCATCGAGCTTGCCAGGAATATGTTCACCAGGCTCGCGATGATGATGCCGAACAGGCCCATCATGAGGAACGAGCCCATGCCGGTCATGTCACGCTTGGTGGTGTAGCCGTAGAGGCTCAGCGCACCGAACGAAGCCGCCGTGATGAAGAACACCCGCACGATCGAGGAGTGGGTGTAGACAAGGAAGATCGACGACAGCGAGATGCCCATCAGTGCCGCGAACACCCAGAACAGCAACTGGGCTGTCGCGGGCCGCAGGCGGTTGATGCCGAACGAGATGGCGAACACCATGACGAGCGGCGCAAGGATGAACACCCACTTCAGCGGGCTGACGAACATGGCCACGCCAAATGACGTCAGGTAGGTGTTGCCGATCCTGCCGGCGGCGCCGGCAGCATCAGGCGTCACCGCGCCCATGTAGACGCCGAGTGCGGCGAGGCCAGTGATGGCCAGGCCGATCGCCATGTAGTTGTAGATCTTGAGCATGTACGAGCGCAGGCCCGCATCCACGGTCGCGGCATCAGCGCGCCCGGCGGCCCGGCCGAACGGAGAATTATAATTACGGTCCAAGTCCGACATTGTCGAAACCTCTTGGTTGACTGACGAACGCGAAGGGTCTGCGCCGTCAGCTATGAGTCCTTCCCGGAGACCGAATTGATAGACCATTCCGTGATGGCATCAAGCCGAATTCCGAACCCGCTCAGTATGTGGGAAATTAACACACACGACGCAAGCTTGGGCGCGCGGCTGAATGTCGCAAAACCAGCACACGCCTGCTACATATTGTCATAAGTTTCGCAGCACCGTCGCGGGTTTTTGGTTAAGGGCAAGTAATGTTCCCGCGAGCCCGAGACCGACCGTCACGACGAGTGCTGCCACCACCACGATAGCCGCGCTTCCGGCCTGCCAGACAAAGCTCAAGGTCATGAGGCGTGTCACAATCTGCCAGGCGGCGATTGATCCAACGGCTACCCCGAAGATGGCGGTGGCCAGGCCGATGATGAGGTATTCGAGTGCATACGCGCCCAACAACCGTGTGCGCGTCGCGCCCAGCGTCTTCAGGATCACCGCATCATAGACGCGATGCCGATGCCCGGCCGCCAGCGCTCCGCCCAGCACCAGAAGGGCTGAAATCAAGGTGACTAGACTGGCCCCGCGAATAGCCAGAATGAGATTTGTCACAACTTTCCCGACGGACTCGAGGGCCTCGCGGACCCGGACGCTGGTGACATTCGGGAAGGCCGCCGCCACCGCCTTGACGAGCTTGGCGTCGCTCTCGGTACTGGCGTTGTGCTCCGTCAAAGTTGCAAGGTCGGTATGCGGCGCGCCGGAGAATGCCTTCGGCGAGTAGACCAGGACGAAATTGATCCCGAGACTTTGCCAGTCCACGTTCCGCAGGTTGCTGATCTTGGCCGTGATATCGCGGCCCAGCACGTTCACGGTGATGTCGTCGCCGACCTTGAGGTGAAGCCCTTCGGCGATCTTCTTTTCAAGCGAGACGAGCGGCGGGCCGCTGTAGTCGGCGCTCCACCACTCTCCCTCGACGACCTTTGAACCACGTGGCACCTCGGTGGCGTAGGTCAGGCCACGGTCGCTTTGCAGGACCCAGGCAGTATCAACACCGGGCTTGATCTCTTCAGCTCTGACGCCGTTGGCTGCCACGATGCGGCCGCGCAGCATCGGCACGGACGCGATGTTGGCGTTGGGCGCTTTCTCTTTCAGGAAGTCCGTAAAATTCCCGGCCTGCGCGGACGGAATGTCGATGAAATAGAAGGATGGTGCGTGCTCCGGCAAAGACGCGGCAAACTGCCGCCGAAGATTGCCGTCGATCTGGGTCACGGTCACCAAAACCGCGAGCCCGAGTCCGAGCGATATCACCACGGACGGCGTTAAGGCACCCGGCCGATGAATGTTCGCGATCGCGAGCCGCAGCATGGTCAGGCGCGGGCGCGGCAAGCGTCTCGCCAGAGCCATCAACGCGAATGCGGTCGCACGCAGAACGATGAAAACGCCGATCGATGAGACGACAAAGACAGTCGCGACACGTTTGTCGTAGGCGAGACCAATTGCAATTGTGATCAGAAGCGCGATCACTCCGGCCATCAAAACGAGATAACGCCGTCGCGGCCAATGAAATTCCGATGTCACGCTTTCGCGAAACAACGTGGCCACCGGCACATCGTGAACTTGAGCAAGCGGCCACAGTCCGAAAGCGAGCGCCGTCAGAAGGCCGTAAACAAACGACAGTGCAAGTTCGCCGGGGTGGAACGTCGGATCGACCGGCAGCGGCAGGATATGTCCGAAGACGCCGACGATGACAAATGGCAATGCCGCGCCGATCACGAGTCCGATCACTGATCCGACAGTCGCGAGGATCATCACCTGTGTCAGATAGATCGTGAATACCTCGCGGCCGGTCGCGCCAAGCGCTTTGAATGTCGCGACGACATCGCGCCTGCGGTCGAGATGGCTTTTAACGGCGTTGGCGACGCCGACACCGCCCACCAGAAGTGCGGCAAGGCCGACCAACGTCAGGAATTGCGTGAACCGTGTAATGTTGCGCTCGAGTTGCGGTGACGCGTTGCTGCGGCTGCGGATCTCCCATCCCGCTTCGGGCAAGGCCTTTTGCGCCTCATCTGTGAGCCTTTGCGACGCAAGTTCGGTGTTTGCGGTATCCGGCAGGCGGACACGATACACCCAGCGTACCAGCGAGCCCGGTTGCAACAGGCCCGTTGCGCGTAAAGCGTCCTCGCTGATGAGGAAGCGTGGTCCCAGGCCGACGCCGGACGCGAGCTTGTCGGGCTCAGCTTCAATGGTACTGCGAATCTGGAAGTTGGCGCTTCCGACGGTGACATGATCGCCGATCTTCAAGCCGAGACGGGCCAGCAAGATCGGATCGGCGCCAGCCCCGAATACCCCGTCACGTTGTGCCAGCAAATCATGGACAGGTATCTGCGGCGTAAGTGAGAGCTCGCCGAGCATCGGATAGCTGTTGTCGACGGCTTTCAAATCGATCAGGGCAAATTCACCGCTGGTCGACCGCGCCATCGCGCGCAAGAAGGCGGCGGATGAGATCTGACCATGAGCATCAAGGAAGTCGCGCTCTTGCCGAGTTGCTTCGCGTTGGATCAATGCGAAGGAAAGGTCGCCGCCAAGCAGCGTGCGCCCTTGATGTTCAAGTCCTTCGCTGAGGCTTCCAGAAACCGAGCCCACGCCGGCGATGGCCATGACGCCGAGTGCGATGCAGGCGATGAAAACGTAGAAGCCGCGCAAACCGCTACGCAATTCACGCACCGCGTAACGGATTGCGAGACTCAACATGCGGTTGGCTGCCACTGGCATAGTCGCCGCCGTCACAGGGTTGCTTTCTCCGCCCAATGCCTGTCGATTGTCGGTCCGTCGATCCGGCCCGAACGTAGACGAATGACGCGATCGCAGCGCTGCGCCAGATTGATATCGTGGGTGACCAGCACCAGCGTCATGCCGCGCTCGAGATGCTTGGCGAACAACAGATCGACAATCTGTTTGCCCGTGGCCTCATCGAGATTGCCGGTTGGTTCATCGGCCACAAGGATGGCGGGGTCGGGCGCAAGCGCGCGTGCGAGTGCGACGCGCTGTTGTTCGCCGCCGGACAGCTGCGAGGGATAGTGGTGCAAGCGTTCGCCGAGCCCGACATCCGTGAGTTCTTTGGCGGCGCGCGTCGAGGCATCTGCGCGGCCGGCAAGCTCGAGCGGGACAGCAACGTTCTCTAGCGCCGTCATGGTCGGAATGAGATGGAATGATTGAAAGACAATACCGACGTGCCGACCGCGAAAGCGGGCAAGGGCATCTTCATCGAGGTCATTGAAAGAAATTCCGTTGACCACCACTTTTCCGCTGTCAGGACGCTCTAATCCCGCCATGACCATGAGGAGAGTGGATTTACCCGATCCCGAGGGCCCGATCAGGCCGACGGTTTCGCCGGAAGCAACGCTCAGGCTGATGTCCTTCAGGATGTGAACGCGCGCGGCGCCGCTTCCAAGTGAAAGGTTAACGCCTGAAACAGAAATGGTATCGGATGTCACGCTCGAGGATTCAATGAAACTGTCCATGGATATGTCATATGGGGCTTTGGGCCGCGGGGTCGAGGGGCTTGCGCGTGTGTTCATGGTCGCAGCGGCGGGGATAATGATGGCGATGTCGGGGCCGGCACGGGCGCAGACGCCCGATGTCAAAAATGTGAAGCCGATCAAGCTGGCCGTTCTCGGCGATTCATTAACGGCTGGTTACGGATTGCCTGCGTCGGCGGCCTTTCCCGTTCGCTTACAGAAAGCTCTGCAGGAGAAGGGAATCGCGGTCGACGTCCTGAATGCCGGGGTATCAGGCGATACCGCCACCGGCGGGCGTGACCGGCTCGACTGGTCGATACCTGACGGAACGGAGGCCGTGATCGTCGAGCTCGGCGCCAATGACGCGCTGCGCGGCGTTGATCCTGCGACGACCCGTGCGGCCCTTGAAGACATCCTGAAAAAACTGAGGGCGCGGAACATCGCGGTGATGTTGTGCGGCATGTATGCGCCACCAAACCTGGGCGCGGACTATGGCGCAAAGTTCAACGGCATCTATCCCGATCTCGCGAAAGCCTACAATGTTCCGCTGTACCCGTTCTTCCTGGATGGCGTTACGGGTGATGCGAAACTGACTCAGTCTGATGGCTTGCATCCGACTGCCGCCGGAGTGGACATCGTTGTTCAGCGGATTCTGCCCACCGTTGAGGCATTTCTGAGAGATCGTGGACCGGCAGGCTGATTCGGATAGGAACGCCAGATCCACCGCATAGCGGCCTGAGGCGTCCATGAAGGATTTTTGCCGTTCCCGTGATGGTCGCTTCGCACTGTCATGGCACTGCGGTAAAAATAACGACGGGTGATTCGTGATCCTCTTCCGCATCGAGGAGACCTGTGATGCCACGTTTGTTCACCGGACTGGAAATTCCCCCCGACATTAGTGAGAAGCTTTCGAGTCTGCGCGGCGGATTGCCGGGCGCGCGCTGGATTGATCCTGAAAACTATCACGTGACGTTGCGCTTTATCGGCGACATCGACGGTTTGGCTGCCAACGAAATCGCGTCCACTCTCTTCCGAATCAACCGCAAGCCGTTCGAGGTGGAGGTCCAGGGGCTGCAGAGTTTTGGCGGCAAGAAACCGCGTGCCGTGGTGGCATGCGTTGTACCAAGCAAGCCGCTGATGGAACTACAGGCCGAGCTCGAGCGCCTGATACGACGCCTCGGGCTGGATCCCGAAGGACGCAAATTCATTCCCCATGTGACGCTGGCGCGGTTGCGCGATGCATCCGACCGAGACGTTGCGGACTATCTGTCGCTGCGCGGCTATTTCCCGAAGCGCACGTTCATGGCCTCGCGCTTTGTTCTGTTCTCCTCGCGGACTTCGGTAGGCGGTGGTCCCTACGTTGTCGAAGCCCCCTATGCGCTGAGTGCATAGAGCGTTTCCACCCAGCAAAATCGAGGATTACCGAGGCGCGTCTCACCAAATGAGACCGCGATTTCGCGGTCTCGCACCTTTGTAGTCTTGCATTTTTCGCGGCGTTGAGGCCGTTAGCAGGTCATGAACGCCCCGACGCCCGCCTCCTTCCGCAGGCACTATCAAGCTCTCGTTGCCGCTGGCACAATCGAGGCCGATCCGGCCCAGGCCCAGGCTGTGGAGGCTTTTTCGGCGCTTGAGGCGCGGCTCGCAGGCTACAAACCAGGCCGTGGCGGACTGCTGCAACGGTTGTTCGCCGACAAGGACGCAGCTCCGATCCGAGGCCTCTACATTCACGGTGAAGTCGGCCGTGGCAAAACCATGCTGATGGATCTGTTCTTCAATGACAGCTCCGTCGCGCATAAACGCCGCGCGCATTTCCATGAATTCATGGCCGACGTCCATGAGCGCATTCACGGCTTTCGCCAGAAGATCGAGCGCGAGGAAATCTCCGACAGCGATCCGGTGCGGCTCGCGGCCAATTCGATCTTCGACGAGGCATGGCTGCTCTGTTTCGACGAGTTTCACGTCACCGACATCGCGGACGCCATGATCCTCGGCCGGCTGTTTTCGCGGTTGTTCGAGCTGGGAACGGTTGTTGTCGCGACGTCGAACGTTGCGCCGGACGATCTCTACAAGGGCGGCCTCAACCGGGCGTTGTTCCTGCCCTTTATTGAGCAGTTCAAGGCACGCATGGATGTCCTGCGGCTCGATGCGCGAACCGATTTCCGCATGGAGAAGCTTGCCGGCATCAAAATGTGGCTGGTGCCTGCGGATGACGCGGCGAAAGCCGCGCTCGATCAAGCCTGGGTCAAACTCACCGGCGGCGCAGCCGCCCGTCCGCTCGATGTCACCATCAAGGGGCGGGTGCTGCACATCCCGCATTCGGCGCACGGCGTTGCGCGCTTTCCGTTCGCGGATTTGTGCGAGAAACCGCTTGGGGCTTCGGACTATCTGCGGCTTGCGCGTGACTACCATACGTTGATCATCGACCGGATTCCGGCGATGGGCTACGAGCAGCGTAACATCGCCAAGCGGTTCATCACGCTGATCGATACGCTTTACGACAATGCTGTGAAGCTTATGGCGTCCGCGGATGTCGACCCACTGTCGCTCTACACCGCGACGGAGGGGATCGAGGCGAACGAATTCAAGCGCACGGCGTCACGCCTGATTGAAATGGGCTCTGAATCGTATCTGGCACTGCCCCATGGCCGCAGCGATTCGACCGCCAGTGGCGCCACCACCGGCCTGGTTGAAACCTGATGCCAAGGGTGGAGGCCAAGCGCGGATATCACGCGTCAGGCCTACCCGATGCTTTATTGGGCGCTGGGCGACTTGAACGCGTCTCGCGAAAGGTCTAACCAGCCGTCCAGACTTTCCCTCTCCTTCCCAACGTCGACTTCAAAGGACAGATTTCCCATGGCACGTGACAAGATTGCGTTGATTGGCTCAGGTCAGATTGGTGGCACGCTCGCTCATCTCGTTGGCCTGAAAGAGTTGGGCGACGTGGTCATGTTCGATATCGCGGAAGGCGTTCCGCAGGGTAAGTCGCTCGATATCGCGCAGTCGTCCCCGGTCGACGGCTTCGATGCCCACTTCTCGGGCGCGAACTCCTACGAGGCGATTGACGGCGCCAAGGTCGTGATCGTCACCGCCGGCGTTCCCCGCAAGCCGGGCATGAGCCGCGATGACCTTCTCAGCATCAACCTGAAGGTCATGGAGCAGGTCGGCGCGGGCATCAAGAAGTACGCTCCCGACGCTTTCGTGATCTGCATCACCAACCCGCTCGACGCCATGGTCTGGGCACTGCAGAAGGCCTGCGGTCTGCCGCACAAGAAGGTCGTTGGCATGGCCGGCGTGCTCGACTCGGCTCGCTTCCGTTACTTCCTCGCCGATGAATTCAACGTGTCGGTCGAAGACGTCACCGCGTTCGTGCTCGGCGGCCACGGCGACACCATGGTGCCGCTGGCAAAGTATTCGACGGTAGCCGGCATTCCGCTGCCGGACCTCGTCAAGATGGGCTGGACCTCGCAGGCTCGCATCGACGAGATCATCGATCGCACCCGCAACGGCGGCGCTGAAATCGTCAACCTGCTCAAGACCGGTTCGGCCTTCTACGCGCCGGCTGCTTCCGCGATCGCGATGGCGGAAAGCTATCTGCGCGACAAGAAGCGCGTGCTGCCTTGCGCCGCCTACCTCAACGGCGAATACGGCGTGAAGGACATGTATGTCGGCGTTCCGGTCGTCATCGGATCGAAGGGCGTTGAACGCGTCGTCGAGATCGAGCTCGCTGGCAAGGACCGTGAAGGTTTCGACAAGTCTGTCGGCGCCGTGCAGGGCCTGGTCGACGCTTGCAAGAAGATCGCTCCCGATCTTCTCGGCAAGTAAGGTCCGCACTTCAGCACTGTTTGTCTGATTGAGCGCGATCCGGTGGAAAGTCCTCTGGATCGCGCCTTAAAATCCTCAGAGGCGATCCATGAATATCCATGAATATCAGGCCAAAGCGGTGCTGAAGGAATTCGGCGTGCCCGTGTCGCGCGGCGTGCCGATCCTCAAGGCGTCCGAAGCTGAAGCTGCCGCGAAAGAACTCGGCGGTCCGTTGTGGGTGGTGAAGAGCCAGATCCACGCTGGCGGCCGCGGCAAGGGTAAATTCAAGGAAGCATCGGCCGGCGACAAGGGCGGCGTTCGCCTCGCCAAGTCTGTCGATGAAGTGAAGCAATTCTCCCAGGAGATGCTCGGCGCGACGCTGGTGACCGTTCAGACCGGCCCCACCGGCAAGCAGGTCAATCGCCTCTACATCGAGGAAGGCTCCGACATCGAGAAGGAGTTCTATCTTTCCGCGCTGGTCGATCGCGAGACATCCGAAGTTGCTTTCGTCGTTTCGACTGAAGGCGGCATGGACATCGAGAAGGTCGCGCACGACACACCGGAGAAGATCGTGACGTTCTCGGTCGATCCGGCCACCGGCGTGATGCCGCATCACGGCCGCAAGGCCGCGCAGGCGCTGGGTCTCAAGGGCGAACTCGCCAAGCAAGCTGAAAAGCTGATCGCGCAGCTCTATGCGGCGTTCGTCGCCAAGGACATGGCGATGCTCGAGATCAACCCGCTCATCATCACGAAAGACGGCAACTTGCGTTGCCTCGATGCCAAGATCTCGTTCGATTCGAACTCGCTCTATCGCCATCCGGACATTGTCGAACTGCGCGACACCACGGAAGAAGACGCGAAGGAAATCGAAGCGTCCAAGTATGACCTCGCCTATATCGCGCTCGAAGGTTCCATCGGTTGCATGGTGAACGGCGCCGGCCTTGCGATGGCGACCCTCGACATCATCAAGCTCTACGGCGAAAGCCCGGCCAACTTCCTCGACGTCGGCGGCGGTGCCACCGAAGAGAAGGTGACCGCAGCGTTCAAGATCATCACCTCCGATCCGAACGTGAAGGGCATTCTCGTCAACATCTTCGGCGGCATCATGAAGTGCGACGTCATCGCACGCGGCGTCATCGCCGCGGTGAAGGCTGTTGGCCTTAAGGTTCCTCTGGTTGTGCGCCTCGAAGGCACCAATGTCGAAGAAGGCAAGAAGATTATCCGTGAATCCGGCCTCAATGTTCTGCCCGCCGACGATCTCGACGACGCTGCGCAGAAGATCGTCAACGCCGTGAAGGGAAAGTAAGCCGATGTCCGTCCTGATCGACAAGAACACCAAAGTCATCTGCCAGGGCTTCACCGGCAAGAACGGCACTTTCCACTCGGAAGCTGCGATCGCTTACGGCACCAAGATGGTCGGCGGCACGTCGCCGGGCAAAGGCGGCACTAAGCACCTCAACCTGCCGGTGTTCGATACGGTTGCTGAAGCGCGTGACAAGACCGGCGCCGATGCCAGCGTGATCTACGTTCCGCCGCCAGGTGCGGCCGACGCGATCTGCGAAGCCATCGATGCCGAAATCCCGTTGATCGTCTGCATCACCGAAGGCATTCCGGTGCTGGATATGGTGCGGGTGAAGCGTTCGCTGTCGGGCTCGAAGTCGCGCCTGATCGGACCGAATTGCCCGGGCGTTGTCACCGCTGGCGAATCGAAGATCGGCATCATGCCGGCTAACATCTTCAAGCCGGGCAACGTCGGCATCGTGTCGCGCTCCGGCACGTTGACTTATGAAGCTGTGTTCCAGACCACCCAGGCCGGTCTCGGCCAGACGTCGGCGGTCGGCATCGGCGGTGATCCGGTCAAGGGAACCGAGTTCATCGACGTGCTGGAGATGTTCCTCGCCGACGACAAGACCGAGTCGATCATCATGATCGGTGAGATCGGTGGTTCAGCTGAAGAGGACGCAGCTCAGTTCCTCAAGGACGAAGCCAAGCGCGGCCGCAAGAAGCCGATGGTCGGTTTCATCGCCGGACGTACGGCCCCTCCCGGCCGTCGTATGGGCCATGCCGGCGCGATCGTCTCCGGCGGCAAGGGCGATGCAGAGTCGAAGATCGCAGCGATGGAAGCGGCTGGAATCACAGTCTCGCCGTCGCCCGCTCGTCTTGGAACGACGCTTGTCGAAAAGTTGAAAGGCTAGTTCAGTCCTTCGTTCTTTTCAGCGCGAAGTTTTGCCCTAAATAGGGTAAAAGGTGCGGCCCAATTAAAAAGCCGCCGCCCAAACCGGGCAATTTCTCCCGGTTTTTCCGCGCGATGCCAAGAATCAGGACGCGATCATGTCTCGCCAGGACGCGAATGCAAATTTCGCTATTACCTCCTTCCTCGACGGCGCCAACGCCACCTACATTGACGATCTCTACGCCCGCTACGAAAAAGATCCTTCATCGGTCGATTCCGAGTGGGCGGATTTCTTCAAGAGCCTGAAAGACCAGCCGGCGGACGTTCAGAAGAACGCCTCCGGCCCGTCTTGGGAAAAGGCCAACTGGCCCACGACCCCAAAAGACGATCTGACGTCAGCGCTCGATGGCAATTGGGCCCAGGTCGAGAAGGCCGTCGGCGACAAGATCGCGGCCAAGGCACAAGTCCCCGGCAGCGGGTTTACCGCCGCCGATGTTCAGCAGGCGACGCGCGATTCGGTCCGCGCCCTGATGTTGATCCGCGCTTACCGCATGCGCGGCCACTTCCACGCTAATCTCGACCCGCTCGGCATCGAAGGCCAGAAGGATCATGAGGAGCTCGATCCGCGGTCTTACGGCTTCACCGACGCGGACCTCGACCGCAAGATTTTCCTCGATCACGTGCTGGGTCTGGAAACCGGGACGCTCCGCGAAATCGTCGCGATCTGCCAGCGCACCTACTGCCAGACGCTCGGCGTCGAATTCATGCATATCTCCAATCCGGCGCAGAAGGCCTGGATCCAGGAGCGCATCGAAGGGCCGGATAAGGAAATCAGCTTCACTCGTGAAGGTCGCCGCGCGATCCTGATGAAGCTGGTGGAAGCCGAAGGCTTTGAGAAATTCTGCGACATCAAATTCACCGGCACCAAGCGCTTCGGCCTCGACGGCGCAGAATCGCTGATCCCGGCGCTGGAACAGATCATCAAGCGCGGCGGCAACCTCGGCGTGAAGGACATCGTCGTCGGTATGCCGCATCGCGGCCGCCTCAACGTTCTCACCCAGGTTATGGGCAAGCCGCACCGTGCGCTGTTCCATGAATTCAAAGGCGGTTCGGCCAACCCTGACGAGGTCGAGGGTTCGGGCGACGTGAAGTACCACCTTGGTGCGTCGTCGGACCGCGAGTTCGATGGCAACAAGATCCATCTCTCGCTGACCGCCAATCCGTCGCATCTCGAAATCGTTGACCCCGTGGTGCTCGGCAAGGTCCGCGCCAAGCAGGACCAGAATGGTGATCCGCCGGATCAGCGTATCTCGGTGCTGCCGCTCCTGATGCATGGCGATGCTGCATTCGCAGGTCAGGGCGTTGTGGCGGAATGCTTCGCGCTGTCGGATCTGAAGGGATATCGCACCGGCGGTTCGCTGCACTTCATCGTCAACAACCAGATCGGTTTCACGACCTATCCGCGCTATTCGCGTTCGTCGCCGTATCCGTCGGATGTGGCGAAGATGATCGATGCGCCGATTTTCCACGTCAACGGCGACGATCCGGAAGCGGTGGTGTTCGCCGCGAAGGTGGCGATCGAATACCGGCAGAAGTTCCATAAGCCGGTCGTCATCGACATGTTCTGCTACCGTCGTCACGGCCACAATGAAGGCGACGAGCCCGGCTTCACCCAGCCGGTGATGTACAAGAAGATCGCGACCCATCCGTCGACGCTCGACATCTACGCCAAACGCCTGATCGTTGATGGCGTCATGACCGAAGGCGAAGTCGAAAAGGCCAAGGCTGATTGGCGCGCACGGCTCGATGCCGAGCTGGAAGCCGGTACCGGCTACAAGCCGAATAAGGCTGACTGGCTCGACGGCAAGTGGGCAGGCTTCAAGTCGGCAGACCTGGGTGAAGACCCGCGCCGCGGCAACACCGGTGTTGCGATCAACGAACTGAAGGACATCGGCCGCAAGATCACCAAGGTGCCGGACGGTTTCCGTGTTCACCGCACGGTGCAGCGCTTCCTGGAGAACCGCCTGAAGGCGATCGAGAACGGCGAGGGCATCGACTGGGCAACCGGCGAAGCCCTGGCGTTCTGCTCCTTGATGCAGGACGGCCATAACGTTCGCCTGTCCGGACAGGACTCAGAGCGCGGCACCTTCTCGCAGCGTCACACGGTGCTGTTCGATCAGGAAGACGAGAGCCGCTATACGCCGTTCAATCATCTCGGCGAGAATCAAGGACGCTACGAGGTCATCAACTCGCTCTTGTCGGAAGAAGCAGTGCTCGGCTTTGAGTACGGCTATTCGCTGGCCGAACCGAATGCTCTCTCGATGTGGGAAGCGCAGTTCGGCGACTTCGCCAACGGTGCGCAGGTCGTGTTCGACCAGTTCATCTCCTCGGGTGAGCGCAAGTGGCTACGTATGTCCGGTCTCATCTGCCTGCTGCCGCACGGCTACGAAGGCCAGGGACCGGAGCATTCGTCGGCCCGTCTCGAGCGCTTCCTGCAGATGTGCGCGGAAGACAACATGCAGGTCGCCAATCTGACGACGCCTGCGAACTACTTCCACGTCCTCCGCCGTCAGCTGAAGCGCGAGATCCGCAAGCCGCTGATCCTGATGACGCCGAAGTCGCTGCTGCGCCACAAACGTGCAGTGTCGAAGCTCGACGAAATGGGGCCGGACACTTCGTTCCATCGCGTGCTGCGCGACGATGCGGAGAAGGGCGGCGAGATCAAGCTCGTTTCGGATGACAAGATCCGTCGCGTCATTATCTGCTCGGGCAAGGTCTATTACGATCTGTTCGAGGAGCGCGAGAAGCGCGGCATCAACGACATGTACATCCTGCGTGTCGAGCAGCTTTATCCTGTACCGCTGAAGACGCTGGTGCAGGAGCTGGAGCGCTTCAAGAAAGCTGAAGTGGTCTGGTCTCAGGAAGAGCCGCGCAATATGGGTAGCTGGTACTTCATCGAGCCATACCTGGAGTGGGTGCTCAATCAGATCGGCGCTACTCACAAGCGTCCGCGCTACGCCGGCCGCGCCGCTGCCGCAGCGACCGCGACGGGTCTGATGTCGAAGCACCTGGCGCAACTTAAAGCGCTGCTCGACGAAGCTCTCGGCTGATGAACAGATGCCCGCCTTTCGCGGGCATCTAATTCTTCGGCATCTCACGTTCCCGTCTTTTGATTTGTTTGAAGCGCTGACGGCGGGCCACGCCGCTCACGTCGCAAGAGGAAGAAAAAATGGCTGAAATTCGCGTTCCGACACTCGGCGAGTCCGTCACCGAGGCTACCATTGGCCGCTGGTTCAAAAAGCCCGGCGATGCAGTGGCCGTCGATGAACCCTTGGTTGAGCTCGAAACCGACAAGGTGACTATCGAAGTCCCGGCGCCGTTCGCCGGCACGCTTGGCGAAATCGTCGCCAAGGACGGCGAGACCGTCGCGGTCGGTGCGTTGCTCGGTCAGATCACGGAAGGTGCGGGTGGCGCGAAAGCGGCGGCAGCTGCTCCTGCCGCAAAAGCTCCGGAAGCGCCCAAGGCTGCACCCGCTGCGGCTGCTCCGGCTCCAGCGCAGAAATCTCCCCCAACTGACGCGCCGCTGGCGCCGTCGGTGCGCAAGCTCTCTGCTGAAAGCGGCGTTGATGCGTCGACCGTGCCGGGCTCCGGCAAGGATGGCCGTGTGACCAAGGGCGACATGCTCGCCGCTATCGAGAAGGCCGCGTCGTCGCCGATGCCGGTGAGCCAGCCGGCAGCGGTTCAGGTCCGCGCACCGTCCCCTGCCGACGATGCTGCGCGTGAAGAACGCGTGAAGATGACCCGTCTGCGCCAGACCATCGCGCGCCGCCTCAAGGACGTGCAGAACACCGCGGCCATGCTCACGACCTTCAACGAGGTCGACATGACCAACCTGATGGCGCTGCGCAGCCATTACAAGGATCTGTTCGAG
The DNA here is from genome assembly GCF_055386385.1 of Afipia dichlorophenoxyacetatis. Taxonomy (NCBI): domain Bacteria; kingdom Pseudomonadati; phylum Pseudomonadota; class Alphaproteobacteria; order Hyphomicrobiales; family Nitrobacteraceae; genus Afipia; species Afipia dichlorophenoxyacetatis. The sequence continues at coordinate 339,321 of NZ_AP029250.1, forward strand.
AAGAAGCACGCCACCAAGCTCGGCTTCATGGGCTTCTTCGTGAAGGCCTGTGTGCAGGCGCTGAAGGAAGTTCCGGCGGTCAACGCTGAAATCGACGGCGGCGATCTGGTCTACAAGAACTACTATCACATTGGCGTCGCGGTCGGCACCGACAAGGGTCTTGTGGTGCCGGTGGTGCGCGAATGCGATCACAAATCGCTTGCCGACATCGAGAAGGGCATCGCGGACTTCGGCAAGAAGGCGCGCGATGGCCAGCTCAAGATCGAGGACATGCAGGGCGGCACCTTCACCATCTCGAACGGTGGTGTGTATGGTTCGCTGATGTCGACCCCGATCCTGAACGCGCCGCAGGCTGGTATTCTCGGCATGCACAAGATCCAGGAGCGGCCGGTGGTCGTCGGCGGCAAGATCGAAATCCGCCCGATGATGTATCTCGCGCTGTCCTATGATCACCGTGTGATCGACGGCAAGGAAGCGGTCACTTTCCTCGTTCGCGTCAAGGAAAGCTTGGAAGATCCGGCGCGACTGGTGCTGGATCTCTGATCAGAATGGCGGCGCCTTCTGCGCCGCCATCGTTTTCATTTCTCTCAACGCCAATAAAAAACTTCAGCGGAGATTCGAATGGATAGCGTTGCCGTCGTGACAGGAGGCAGCCGCGGCATTGGTCGCGCCGCGGCCATTGGTGCCGCCAAGCTCGGCCACAAGGTGGTTGTTGGTTACGCCAGCAACGAGCAGGCAGCCCGCGAAGTTGTCTCTCTGATCGAAGCCAGCAACGGCAAAGCCATCGCTGTGAAGTGCGATGTCGGCATCGAGGCCGACATTGTCAACTTGTTCAAGAAAGCGGACGAGTACGGCAAGCTCGGCGCGCTCGTCAATAATGCGGGCGTCGTGGACAAAACCGCGCGCGTCGATGAGATGTCCGCGGAGCGTCTTGCGCGGATGATGAACATCAACATCGTCGGCAGCATTCTGTGCGCGCGTGAAGCGGTGAAGCGCATGTCGACCAAGCATGGCGGCGCGGGCGGCGTGATCGTCAACCTGTCATCAGTGGCTGCGACACTCGGCTCGCCGGGGCTGTATGTTGATTACGCGGCCTCCAAGGGCGCAATCGACACGTTCACTGTTGGCCTCGCCCGCGAGGTGAGCGATGAGGGCATTCGCGTCAATGCGATCCGCCCGGGTCTGATCGATACCGATATTCATGCCAGCGGCGGCGAGCCTGGCCGCGCACAGAAGCTTGCCCACACCGTGCCCATGAAGCGCGTCGGCACAGCGGATGAAGTCGCGAATGCTGTCGTCTGGCTGATGTCCGACGAAGCGTCATATGTCACCGGTACAATTTTCGATGTCTCCGGCGGACGGTAATTCCGTTACGCCTCTTTGAATGCAGGATAGTTACAATGGCCTCTTATGATCTCGTCATTATCGGCACTGGCCCCGGTGGTTATGTCTGCGCGATCCGCGCAGCACAGCTCGGCATGAAGGTCGCGGTTGTCGAGAAGTGGCCGACCTTCGGAGGCACATGCCTGAACGTCGGATGCATTCCGTCGAAGGCGCTGCTGCAGGCGTCGGAGCGCTATGAGGAAGTGTCTCATATGCTCCCGAAGATGGGCATCGAAGTCGGCAAGCCGAAGCTCGATCTCTCGACGATGATGAAGTTCAAGACGGATGGCGTCGATGGCAACGTCAAGGGTGTCGGCTTCCTGTTCAAGAAAAACAAGATCGAGCCATATCAAGGCACGGGCCGCATCGTGTCTGCCGGCAAGGTCGAAGTGAAGGGCGCTGACGGCAAGACCGAAATTCTCGAAACCAAGAACATTGTGATCGCCACCGGCTCCGACGTCGCCAAGCTCAAGGACGTCGACATCGACGAGAAGCGCATCGTGTCGTCCACCGGCGCGCTTGTGCTCGACAAGGTGCCGGAAAAGATGCTGGTCATCGGCGCAGGCGTCATCGGCCTTGAGCTTGGCTCGGTGTGGCGGCGCCTGGGATCGGAAGTGGTTGTTGTCGAATTCCTCGACCGCATCCTTCCCGGCATGGACGGCGAAGTCGCGAAGTCCTTCCAGCGCATCCTCGAGAAGCAGGGCATGACCTTCAAGCTCGGCACCAAGGTGACCGGCGTCGACAGCTCCGGCAAGCGGCTGAAGGCACAGATCGAAGCTGCCGCAGGTGGCAGCGCGGAAACCATTGAGGCGGACGTCGTGCTGGTTGCGATCGGGCGCGTGCCTTACACCGAGGGCCTTGGTCTGAAGGAAGCAGGCGTTGAGCTCGATCAGCGCGGCCGCGTGCAGACCAATGGGCATTTTGCGACCAATGTGAAGGGCATCTATGCCATCGGGGACGCTATTGCGGGACCGATGCTGGCGCACAAGGCTGAAGACGAAGGCATAGCGATTGCCGAAATCCTTGCAGGCCAGTCCGGTCACACCAATTACGATGTGATTCCGAGCGTGGTGTACACCTCGCCGGAAGTGGCCTCGGTCGGAAAGACCGAGGAAGAGTTGAAGCAGGCTGGCGTGGCCTACACGGTCGGCAAGTTTCCGTTCACGGCGAATGCCCGCACCAAGGTCAATCAGACCACCGATGGTTTTGTGAAGATCCTCGCGGATGCGAAAACCGATCGCGTCCTCGGCGCGCACATTTTGGGCGCGGAAGCCGGCGAAATGATCCACGAATGTGCGGTTCTCATGGAATTCGGCGGTTCGGCCGAAGATCTCGCACGCACCTGTCACGCTCATCCGACCCGGTCCGAGGCCGTCAAGGAAGCCGCGCTTGCAGTCGGAAAACGCGCCATCCATATGTAGCGTGATCCGCGCTAGTGTCCCGAATCCAAAGTCCGCCTCGTCGTGTAGCGCGCCCATAGCGGACTTTGGATTCGAGAGGACACTAGCAAAATTATGGTTGTAGTGTGGTTCAAGTTCAGAAGTTCGCTTGAAGGACTCGCGGAAAAACCGGGCGAACTTCTGAACCACCACACGAGGCCGGTCACGATTGGCAAGGGGGCGAAATGCGTCGGCTACTTCGTCCGCTCTGGATTCTCCTCGCGCTGATTTTCCTGCTCGAGGCATGGCTGTGGGATCGCGTCGAGCCAATCATCTCGCGCGTCGTCGCACTGATTCCGCTTCCCGCCTTTAAGAAATGGCTAGCCGCCCAGATCGATCATCTCTCGCCGGGTGCGACGTTGATCGTTTTTGCTGTGCCGCTGGTCGCGCTGTTTCCCTTAAGTCTGGTTGAAGCGTGGCTGCTGGCCCACAAGTACTTTGTGAGTGCCACGATTCTGATTGTCTTTCAGAAAGTCCTGGGCGTTGGTCTTATCGCGTTTGTCTTTGATCTGACGCGGGACAAGCTGTTGCGGATGGACTGGTTTCGCAGACTCTATGAAATCGTCCTGGACCTGCGCGCCCGCGCGACTGCTCTCGTTGCGCCATTCAAGGTGGCTATCAAGCAGTGGGTGGCTCGCGTTCGCGGGCGAGCATCACCAGGCTTCATTCAACGCCTGCGTCGTCGCATGCAGGCGTCACGGTCGTCGTCCTGAGTTCGGCTTACATAATATGAACGGCGTGGGGGGCGAACAGCCCGATCGCCGTGAATGCCAGCCCGGCCACCATCAGCAGACCCGAGATCCATGAAAGTGCGATCATCCCGGTGATGATGGTTGCGGACGCCAGCACGATGCCAATCTGGAAGGCGGCTGAGGCCAGTTCGTAATGGTGATAGCGGGCCATCGCGAGATCGCGGTCGTGCTCGGCATGTTTGGCGCGTTCCGCCAGCTGCTCGGAACCTTCCCCGGTTTCGGGTTCGGAGCGATAGCGCGCCGCGGTCTTCTGCCAGTCGTCAATTTGCTTCGCGAGTGCCGCTTTCTGCGCTTCGTCTCCGGAGAGGCCCAGGCTGAGTTTGGCGTGTTCGGAGGTTGCCTGAACGACCGTCCGGCGAATGCTTTTGGCCTGGAAGAAGGCCCAGAGATTGGAAGCCTCGACGTTCTTGCTGATGGACTCGGTCTGCGCGCCCTTACCGAGTGTTTCCGAGAACGCGAGGAACAGAGCCATGACGGCGATCAGCAACGCGATCTTTTTGTTGGAGCCGGATGCGTGTTCGGCGTGCTCCGCATGCTCCATGCTCTCGTGTGCGCTCATGGCAGACAATTCTCCCCATTCCAAAATTGGTGGTCACGATTGACCGAACTGCATGCCTCGCGCAAGGGGCAGCTATGTGACATTTCACGATAAAATTCTGTCACGCACGCGGGTGAGCCGTCTTGTAGACGTCAAGCAGTCGCTCGGCATCCACACCGGTGTAGATCTGTGTGGTCGACAGGGACGAGTGTCCGAGTAATTCTTGGATCGCGCGAAGGTCTCCGCCGCGTGACAGCAGATGTGTCGCGAAAGAATGCCGTAGGGCGTGTGGCGTTGCGCTATCAGGCAGTCCAAGCGCGCCGCGCAGCCGCTCCATCGTCAATTGAATGATACGCGGGCTGAGAGGTCCGCCGCGCGCGCCAACAAAAATAGGCTCGTTCGGCGCGATGGCATGCGGGCACATCGCCAGATAATCCTGCACCAGCTGCAGCACGTTCAGCAGAACTGGCACCATGCGCGTCTTGTTTCCCTTGCCGGTCACAATGATGACGTCGCCCTTGCCTGGAAGCGGCACATCACGACGCTTGAGACCGAGCGCTTCGGAGATCCGCAAACCTGAACCATAAAGCAGCGCCATGACAGCAGCGTCGCGTGCCCAGATCCATGGCTCGCGGTTTTCGCCGGCGCGGATATCCGCATCGGCCATCTGGCGCGCGGATTCCATCTGGATCGGTTTCGGTAGGCTCTTGCCGATTTTGGGTGCGCGGATCGCGGACAACGCGCCGACCTTGCCCTTGCCTTCACGTTCGAGAAATTTCCCGAACGATCGAAGCCCCGCAAGCGCCCGCATCAGCGAGCGGCCGTCGATGTCATCCGCGCGGCGGGAGGACATGAAGGCCCGCACGTCCGTTGCCTCGATGGTGGCAAATTGTTTCAGCGTCACGGCGCCGCCCCAATGCTCACTGAGAAAGACCAGGCATTGGCGCAGGTCGCGCGCATAGGCCTCGAGAGTTTTGGGCGACAAGCGGCGTTCTGCGCGCAGATGCGACAGCCAGTTGGTCATCTCGGTGAGAAGGTCGGGCGTCGCGCAGGCGAGCTGCGCTGAGGTGGCTTCCGGGCCGGTTGCGTTGGCGGCTTTGGCCATATCTTATGTCCGGTGCTAGATAGGAGCTAGTTTATCGCTCCCCTTTTCTTAACATCTCACCTCATTCGGACCTTTCGCTGGCATGGCAAGACGAGTTGTCGACGTTCTCGTGCCGGTCGCCCTCAACCAGGCCTATTCCTATCGCGTTCCGGACGGCGCTGATCTCAATCCGGGTGACGTGGTCAGCGTGCCGCTGGGGCCGCGCGATGTGACGGCCGTGGTCTGGGCCGAGAATGCCAATCCCGATCCCCGGCTGCATAACCGCCTCAAGGACACCGGCGATAAGCTGGATGTTCCGTCGCTGAAGCCGGAACTGCGCAGCTTCGTGGACTGGGTCGCCAATTACACGTTGTCGGCGCGGGGCATGGTGCTTCGCATGGCGTTGCGGATGGGCGAGCATCTCGGGCCCGAGCGGGTGCGGATGGGCGTGCGGCTTGTGGGCGCTCCGCCGCAGCGCCTGACGCCTGCGCGGCGCCGGCTGATCGACATTCTCTCAGACGGACTGCTGCACGCGAAGAGTGAGGTTGCGAAGGAGGCAGGCGTCAGTGCCGGTGTCGTCGATGGCCTTGTCGATGAGGGCACGCTGACGATCGAGCCGATGCCGCGGGAACTTGCAGCACCAGCGCCCGATCCATCGTTTGCAGAGCCGGATCTATCGCCTCAACAAAGCGCTGCGGCGGATGTGCTGCGCGAGTTTGCGTCCAAGGACGAATTCAACGTCGCGCTGCTGGACGGCGTCACCGGCTCGGGCAAGACCGAGGTTTATTTCGAAGCGGTGGCGGAAATCATTCGCCGCGGCAAGCAGGCAATGATCCTGATGCCGGAGATTGCGCTCACCGGCCAGTTTCTGGAACGCTTCGCGTCGCGCTTTGGCGTGCGGCCGATCGAGTGGCATTCGGAACTGACGCCGCGCACGCGGGCGCGCAATTGGGCGGCCGTTGCGTCTGGAGAAGCGCAGGTGGTGGTTGGCGCGCGCTCGGCGCTTTTTCTTCCTTATGCCAATCTCGGTCTCATCGTCGTCGATGAAGAGCACGATCAGGCCTACAAGCAGGACGAGGGCGCGCATTATCACGCGCGTGACATGGCGGTGGTGCGCGGGCACATCGCGAAAATTCCTGTGGTGTTGTGTTCCGCGACGCCGTCAGTGGAAAGTGAAGTCAATGCGCGCAAGGGCCGCTATCGCCGCGTTGCATTGCCGTCTCGCTTCGGTGGCCAGCACATGCCCCACATCGAGGCGATTGATCTCAAGCGTGAAGGCCCTCCGCGTGGAAAGTTCATCTCACCGCGGCTGGCGGAAGAAATCAAAATCGCTATCGAGCGTAAGGAACAGGCGCTGCTGTTCCTCAATCGCCGCGGCTATGCGCCGCTGACGTTGTGTCGCGCCTGCGGGCATCGCTTCGCCTGCACGATTTGCGATGCGTGGCTGGTCGATCATCGTTTTCGCCAACGCCTCGTCTGTCATCACTGCGGCTTCTCGATGCCGCGCCCGCATCAATGTCCGCAATGCAGCGCGGAGGAATCGCTTGCGGCTATTGGCCCGGGCGTGGAACGATTGCAGGAAGAAGCGGCGGCGCTGTTTCCCGATGCACGCACCATGGTGCTATCGAGTGATGTGATCACGTCGATCGAGACCATGCGTGCGGAGTTGAATGAGATCGCGGAAGGCCGTGTCGATATCATCATCGGCACACAACTCGTGGCCAAGGGGCATAATTTCCCGCGGCTCAATCTCGTCGGAGTTGTTGATGCCGATTTGGGGCTTGGTAACGGCGATCCGCGCGCCGCGGAGCGGACATTCCAGTTGCTCAATCAGGTGATCGGGCGTGCCGGCCGTGAGCAAGGACGCGGCGTCGGCTATCTGCAAACGCATCAGCCGGAACATCCGGTGATGAAGGCCCTCGTCGCCTCGGATCGCGAGGCGTTTTACGCCAGCGAAATCGAATCACGCGAGCGTGCGCTCTATCCTCCGTTTGGCAGGCTTGCGAGCTTTATTGTCTCGGCCGGCGATCGCCCGACCGCGGAAGGTTTTGCCCGAAAGCTTGTGTCTCTGGCGCCGCTTGATGAGCGGGTACAGGTGCTCGGTCCAGCGGAAGCACCGCTTGCGGTGATCAAGGGACGATATCGGTTCCGCCTGCTGGTGAAATCAGCGCGCAATGTGGATCTTTCCGACTATGTGCGCCACTGGATCGCGGGCGCGCCCAAGCCGATGGGCAATCTGAAACTCGAGATCGACATCGATCCGCAAAGCTTTCTGTAGAGCATCGGACCGAAAAGTGCGTAGCGGTTTTCGGATAAATCCGATGCTCAGATAGATAACTCCATTCATGCGTTCTCCACGCTAGAGCGAGTGCCAATGAAAAAGGCCGGCACAACCGGTGCCGGCCTTTTCAACGCAACTCAACTCATACGCTACAAACGCTTTACGCTACTGACACTTCAGATAAGCGCGAACATCGCGTTTTCCAGACACTGCCGGGGCAGCCTCTGGCAGGATGTTGTGTGTGCTTATTGAACTTCGGCGACGACGCGGCCGACGCCACGGCCGGTAATGCCGATCGCACGGGCGGCACCCTTCGAAAGATCGAGAACGCGGCCACGAATGAAGGGGCCGCGGTCGTTGACGGTCACAACGACGCTTTGCCCGTTGTGGGTCACGCGCAGACGGGTGCCGAACGGCAGGGTCCGATGTGCAGCAGTCATGGCGTTCTGATTGAATCGCTGGCCGGAAGCAGTCTTGCTGCCGGATTCATTGCCATAATAGGAAGCCATTCCAGAAAACGAGTGGCCGGAGCTGATTGAGGCGTTGGCATCACGCCAATCTCTACGGGTGCGGGCCTCACTTGCCGAGGAAGTAAGAGCCACGGTGCTGGCAGCCAGCACAACCATCGAGGCATTCCGAATTGTCGCGCCTCGAAATGGCACGCCCTTAAGAGCGTTAATCATATAGCTAATCCCCTAATTGGTATTGCAATCCATCGCCTGGCTATATCGAGCCAGTTGTTACGACGTGCGCTGGATCATTCAATAATGAGGCATAAGCACGGCAATCAAATTCGTTCCATCGAAGGGTACAATTATGTTTAAAATGCAGCGTTAACTTCTATGTTTTCTATAATCTGTATTTATCCACGGCGAATACATCAGTATTACTTACCTATACTGTATAGTTCGCGGGAATATTGCCTACCTCAAGTAAACGTAAAGGAACGGTTATCGTTCCAGATATGCGTCTATGGAATGCCTGAATGTAGGAAGAGGGACGGTCCGTTGAGTTTCTGCAACGCTGAGGCGTGGCGTTGGGGTCGGCTTGGTCGCCCGGCGGGAGGGGCGACCACCCATGATTCGATTCCTAGGCGAGAAGGGGTTGACCCAGGTCAAGGGAGCGTGGGCGCAGGCGGCTAGCGTGGTGCGGCGAATGCGTGTTCGCTGCGACAAACCAGCGCCGCGAAAAGCGCGTCTGTAAACGTCGTCATGTTGCACCTGCGCGCGCCCTATGTTAGCAAAACCGCGATTTTGGGCTGCTGGGTAGGTCGCTCCGGCCAAAAATCGAAGTCCCGCTTGAATTCCAAGGACTTGGATCGCTTGGTGCCGTCACGGCACCGTATGCTGGCGATGGTCGTTTCCTTGGGCATTCATCAGCTAGAGAGCTTTTTTGTGGCAGCTGAAGATCCATCCGTATCAGGCGTGTCCGGTCGCTATGCGACGGCGCTGTTTGAACTGGCCCGCGACGCGAAATCCGTCGACGCCGTCAAGGCAGATCTCGACAAGTTTGACGCCATGCTGGCGGACAGCCCGGATCTTTTGAGGCTCGTTCGCAGCCCTGTTTTTACTGCCGATGCGCAAATCAAGGCGCTCTCTGCCGTGCTCGAAAAGGCCGGCATCAGCGGCATTGCCGCGAATTTCCTGAAAGTTCTGACCGCGAATCGCCGGCTCTTCGCCGTGGCGGATGTCATCAGGGCTTTCCGTGCGCTGGTCGCCAAGTTCAAGGGCGAGGCCACTGCTGAAGTTACTGTTGCTGAGCCCCTCAGCGACAAGAATCTCGACGCCCTCAAGGCCGCACTGAAATCAGTGTCGGGCAAGGACGTCGATCTCAACGTGAAGATCGATCCGTCAATCATCGGCGGGCTTGTCGTCAAGCTCGGCAGCCGCATGGTGGACAGCTCGCTCCGCACCAAACTCAATGCGATCAAGCACGCGATGAAAGAGGCAGGCTGATGGACATCCGCGCCGCGGAAATTTCCGCAATCCTCAAGGACCAGATCAAGAATTTCGGCCAGGAAGCTGAAGTCTCCGAAGTCGGTCAGGTTCTCTCGGTTGGCGACGGCATTGCCCGCGTCTACGGTCTCGACAACGTCCAGGCGGGCGAAATGGTCGAGTTCGAAAACGGTACGCGCGGCATGGCGCTGAACCTTGAAAGCGACAACGTCGGTGTCGTTATTTTCGGTGCCGACCGTGAAATTAAGGAAGGTCAGACCGTCAAGCGCACCCGCGCCATCGTCGACACGCCTGTCGGCAAGGGCCTGCTGGGCCGCGTCGTTGACGCGCTCGGCAATCCGATCGACGGCAAGGGCCCGATCCAGTCGACCGAACGCAAGCGCGTTGACGTCAAGGCGCCAGGCATCATTCCACGCAAGTCGGTGCATGAGCCGATGGCGAGCGGCCTCAAGGCCATCGACGCCCTGATCCCCGTTGGCCGCGGCCAGCGCGAGCTGATCATCGGTGACCGCCAGACCGGTAAGACCGCGATCGCTCTCGACACCATTCTCAATCAGAAGCCGTTGAACGTCGCCGGCGCGCCAGAGAGCCAGAAGCTCTATTGCGTGTACGTCGCGATCGGCCAGAAGCGTTCGACCGTTGCCCAGTTCGTGAAGGTTCTCGAAGAGCAGGGCGCGCTGGAATACTCGATCGTCGTTGCGGCAACCGCATCCGATCCGGCGCCAATGCAGTACCTCGCGCCGTTTACCGGCTGCACCATGGGTGAGTACTTCCGCGACAACGGCATGCACGCCGTTATCATTTACGACGACTTGTCCAAGCAGGCCGTCGCTTACCGTCAGATGTCGCTCCTGCTGCGCCGTCCGCCGGGCCGCGAAGCTTATCCGGGCGACGTGTTCTACCTGCACTCCCGCCTTCTCGAGCGCGCTGCGAAGCTCAATGATGAGCATGGCAATGGTTCGCTGACCGCTCTGCCGGTCATTGAAACCCAGGCCAACGACGTGTCGGCCTACATTCCAACCAACGTGATTTCGATCACCGACGGCCAGATCTTCCTGGAAACCGATCTGTTCTTCCAGGGCATCCGTCCCGCTGTGAACGTTGGTCTGTCGGTGTCGCGCGTCGGATCGTCGGCGCAGACCAAGGCGATGAAGAAGGTCGCCGGCAAGATCAAGGGCGAGCTTGCGCAGTACCGCGAAATGGCGGCGTTCGCGCAGTTCGGTTCGGACCTCGACGCGTCGACCCAGCGCCTTCTGGCACGCGGCTCGCGCCTCACTGAACTCCTGAAGCAGCCGCAGTTCTCGCCGCTGAAGATGGAAGAGCAGGTTGTCGTGATCTGGGCCGGTACCAACGGCTATCTCGACGGCATTCCTGTCAGCAAGGTTCGCGCCTTCGAGGATGGGCTGCTGTCGCTGATGCGCGGCAAGCACGTCGACATCCTCAATGCGATCCGCGACTCGCGGGACCTGTCCGACGACGTTGCCGGCAAGCTCAAGAGCGCGGTCGAAGCTTACGCCAAGACGTTTGCTTGATTTTCAATGGCCGAAGTTCGCTTCGGCTATTCAATTTGAGACGGGATGCCCGGCGCACGGCCGGGCATGACGACAGAGGGATTTGCGATCTGGCCGAGGGTCGGATCGTCAGGGTGAGATAAAGAATGGCGTCTCTCAAGGACATGCGCGTCCGCATCGCCTCCACCAAGGCGACGCAGAAGATCACCAAGGCCATGCAGATGGTGGCGGCGTCGAAGTTGCGCCGCGCCCAGACGGCGGCTGAAGCTGCACGCCCTTACGCTGAGCGTATGGATGCGGTGATCTCAAATATTGCTGGCGCAGCTAACGGTTCCGGCTCCGCGTCCGCGCTGCTTGCTGGTAACGGCAGCGATAAGGTGCATTTGCTGCTGGTTTGCACGGGCGAGCGTGGTCTCTCCGGCGCATTCAATTCCTCCATCGTACGCCTGGCGCGCGAGCGCGCATTGGCGATGATGAACCAGGGCAAAGAGGTCAAGTTCTTCTGCGTTGGCCGCAAGGGCTACGAGCAGCTGCGCCGTCAGTTTGACAAACAGATCGTCGGACACATGGAGCTCCGCTCCGTGAAGGTGCTGGGCTACAAGAACGCAGACGAGATCGCGAAGAAGGTTATCGCGATGTTCGAGGCAGGCGACTTCGACGTCTGCACGCTGTTCTACTCCCGCTTCAAGTCGGTGATCGCACAGGTCCCGACCGCGCAGCAGATCATTCCGCTGGAGCTCGAAGCGAAGGAAGACGGCAAGAGCGCCTCGAATGCCGTGTATGATTATGAGCCGGCCGAGGAGGAAATCCTCGCAGACCTGCTGCCGCGTAACCTCGCCGTACAGGTTTTCCGCGCTCTGCTTGAAAACAACGCGTCGTTCTATGGTGCGCAGATGACTGCCATGGACAACGCGACCCGTAACGCGGGCGACATGATCCGCAAGCAGACGCTGATCTACAACCGCACTCGTCAGGCGATGATTACGAAGGAACTGATCGAAATCATCTCCGGTGCCGAGGCAATCTGAGGAGAGTCACGATGGCTTATGTCACGAAGGCTACCACGTCAGGCGGACGCAACGGACGTGCGGTTCTCGAGAATGGCGGTCTCGCACTTGCCATGGCTCTGCCGAAGGATCTCGGCGGCGCCGGCGATGGCCACAATCCAGAGCAATTGTTTGCGCTCGGTTGGTCGGCCTGCTTCGGCCAGGCCATCTTGGTTCTGGCCAAGAAGCATGGGTTGGATGGCCAGGCTGCCAAGGTGACCTGCGAAGTGACGCTCAACGTCAATGACGGCGCGTTCTCGCTCGCAGCAGAATTGAAGGTCGCGCTTCCAGGTGCAGACAAGGACAAGCTGCAGGCGCTGATCGAAGATGCTCACACCATTTGCCCGTATTCGAAGGCGACCAAGGGCAACGTGCCCGTCAAATTGACCGCCGTTTAAAGTTTCAGACTTCAGGAGAGACTATCCATGGCTTCCCCCGCCAATCAGATTGGACGCATCACCCAGGTCATCGGCGCCGTCGTCGACGTGAAGTTCGACGGCTATCTGCCTGCAATTCTCAACGCCATCGAGACCAAGAACCAGGGCAACCGCCTCGTGTTCGAAGTCGCGCAGCATCTCGGTGAATCCACCGTGCGCGCTATCGCGATGGACACCACCGAAGGTCTGGTGCGCGGCCAGGAAGTCACTGACACCGGCGCCCCGATCAAGGTGCCAGTTGGTGCTGGAACGCTGGGCCGCATCATGAACGTCATCGGCGAGCCGGTGGATGAACAGGGCCCGGTCAAGGCCGAAGACACCCGCGCCATCCACCAGGAAGCGCCGCTCTACACCGATCAGTCGACTGAAGCGGAAATTCTCGTCACCGGCATCAAGGTCGTCGACTTGCTCGCGCCTTACGCCAAGGGCGGCAAGATCGGCCTGTTCGGCGGCGCCGGCGTCGGCAAGACCGTGCTCATTCAGGAACTGATCAACAACGTTGCGAAGGCGCACGGCGGCTACTCAGTGTTCGCCGGCGTGGGTGAGCGTACCCGTGAAGGCAACGACCTCTATCACGAGTTCATCGAATCCGGCGTGAACAAGAAGGGCGGCGGCGAAGGCTCCAAGTGCGCCCTCGTTTACGGCCAGATGAACGAGCCGCCGGGCGCTCGCGCTCGCGTCGGTCTGACGGGTCTGACGGTCGCTGAGCACTTCCGCGATCAGGGTCAGGACGTGCTGTTCTTCGTCGACAACATCTTCCGCTTCACGCAGGCAGGTTCGGAAGTGTCGGCGCTGCTCGGCCGTATTCCTTCGGCGGTGGGTTATCAGCCGACGCTGGCGACCGACATGGGCGCCCTGCAGGAGCGCATCACCACCACCAACAAGGGCTCGATCACCTCGGTGCAGGCGATCTACGTGCCGGCCGACGACTTGACCGACCCGGCGCCTGCAACGTCGTTCGCCCACTTGGACGCGACGACCGTGTTGAACCGCGCAATTTCGGAAAAGGGCATCTATCCGGCGGTGGACCCGCTCGACTCGACCTCGCGCATGCTGTCGCCACTGATCGTCGGCGAAGAGCACTATCAGACCGCGCGCATGGTTCAGCAGGTGCTTCAGCGCTACAAGTCGCTGCAAGACATCATCGCCATTCTCGGCATGGACGAACTGTCCGAAGAGGACAAGCTGACCGTGGCCCGCGCCCGCAAGATCGAGCGCTTCCTGTCGCAGCCGTTCCACGTCGCCGAAATCTTCACCGGTTCGCCGGGCAAGTTCGTCGACCTCGCCGACACCATCAAGGGCTTCAAGGGCCTTTGCGAAGGCAAGTACGATCACCTGCCGGAAGCTGCCTTCTACATGGTCGGCACCATTGAAGAGGCTGTCGAGAAGGGCAAGAAGCTCGCAGCAGAAGCGGCGTAAGCACGATGGCTACATTTCACTTCGATCTTGTTTCGCCGGAAAAGATCGCCTTCTCGGGTGAAGTCGAGCAGGTCGATATTCCCGGCGTTGAAGGGGATTTCGGCGTGATGGCCGGTCATTCGCCGCTGGTGGCGAGCGTCCGCCCGGGCATCATGACCGTCACCGTTGGTGGCAAGCACGAGAAGATCATTGTGCTCGGCGGCCTTGCGGAAGTCTCGGAGAAGGGCCTCACGGTTCTCGCCGATACTGCAACGTCTCTGGCGGAGCTCGATAAGTCCGCGTTCGCCAATCAGATTGCAGAGATGGAAGAGAATCTGAAGGAAGAAGAACCGGGCAACGCGCTCGACCGCGCGATCACCCGGCTCGATCACTTCAAGGCGATCCAGGCCCACATCACCTCGACGGCGATGCACTGATCCGCACATTCAATTCGATAAAAAAGCCCCGCAATGCGGGGCTTTTTTCATTGCGGGAGATTATTTAGCGGCGAATTTCCCGAATTCCTGAACCACGCGCTCGTAGACCGGCCGCTTAAAGGGCACGATTAGCTCGGGAAGGTTCTTCATGGGCTCCCAGCGCCAGTCCACGAATTCCGGCTTGTGCCCTGCTGGGGAAGCGATGTTGATTTCGTTGTCCTTGCCGGTAAAGCGAATGGCGTACCACTTCTGCTTCTGGCCGCGGAAACGGCCCTTCCAGGCGCGTCCAGCCACCGTGCGTGGAATGTCATAGGTCAGCCAGTCGGCGACCTCAGCGAGCTTCTCAACCGACCGGGCATTGGTTTCCTCAAAAAGCTCGCGCTTGGCGGCTGCCCAAGTGTCTTCACCGGCGTCCACCCCGCCCTGCGGCATTTGCCACACATGGGTCTGATCAACATGCTCCGGGCCGCCAGCGCGGCGCCCGATAAATACCAGCCCCTCCGCATTGATCAGCATCATCCCGACACAGGTCCGGTAGGGCAGATCGTCGTAACGCGCCATCCTGTAAAATCCCTGGTCGTGAGCCGACTAGTGTTCCGGTTCTGAAGTTCGTATCTCGGACTCGCAGTTAATATTGATACGAACGTCAGATCTACCGCACTAAGCCAGCGCTCCTGCGCCCGTGTGCTCCATGATGCATAATCGAACCGGAGACCGGCCCTAGTGTGGTGGTTCAGAAGTTCGCTCTGTTTTCCCGCGAGTCCTTCCAGCGAACTTCTGAACCTAAACCACCCTAGCATCATGGATTTACTAGTGTCCTCTCGAATCCAAAGTTCGCTACGGAGCGCGCTGCTCGATAAGGCGAACTTTGGATTCGGGACACTAGGTTTAGCTTGATTTTGGTTTCAGCATCACCGTTGTCAACGGCACAAGCATGATACCGCGCCCCTCGAGCTGCTTGGCCCAGTTCCCGATCCGTTCGATCGATACCGGCAAAGATGACGCCACTCCGATGGCAGAGCCGCGCTCGCGGGCCAATGTCTCGAGTTTGGTGAGGGAGCGGTCGATATCGAGGGCCGTGGGGAGCGTATCGATGCTTACGTCAGCCTTGGCGTAGGGCATGCTGACGCTGTCGGCGAGAACAACGGCAACGCTTCGTGAGACGGAGCCATCGTCGAGATAGGCCAGACCACGCTTGGCCGCATCCTGAATGATTGGCTTCATCACCGCATCGCTTGCCAGCATGCGCGATCCCATGAAATTGGCGATGCCCACATATCCCTGGAACCGGCTCATATGCCACGCCAAGCGATCGAGGTTTTGTTCAGGGCCGAGGGAGGTCAAAAGGGTCTGAGGACCGGGATCGTTATCGGGATAATCGAACGGTTCCATCGGCACCTGCAGCAGCACCTCATGCTTCTGCGCGCGGGCCCGCGTCACGAGCTTGGCGGGATCAGCGCCGTACGGCGTGAAAGCCAGGGTAACCGCGCTAGGAAGTTTGAGAATTGCTTCGGTTGTCTTGGCTGCCCCGACGCCGAGCCCCGTAATGACAATGGCGATGCTTGGCGTCTTCGCGGCCATGGCTCGCTCGGCATCGCTTCCGGCGGCATAGGCCCGAAACGGCTTAAGGTTGTCGGCGGCGATCGGAATCATGCCATAGCGCGATGTCTCAAGCAGCTTTGGATTGACGTCGGCCAACGGCGCTGACGGCTCGTCATTCTTAGCCGAACTGTCGGAGCTCCCTCCGATCAGGACGTCCTGACGATTGCCGCTGGAGCCATCGATAATCGTGATTGTCTGTTGCCCTGGCGCCTTCAAAGCTTCGCCAGCCGGAGCTTGTGTGTGAGCGGGAGCGGCGGAGGGGGGCGCAGATTTTTCGCCCGACGGCGACGGTAAATTATAGGCAACCTTGGCGACGGGCTCACCGCCCAATGGGTCGTGGTTGAAAATCGCGAACCCCAAAAACGTCGCAAGAAAAAGACCGAACAGAGCGGTCAGAGCCTGCGGCGCTGTAAAGGGAAGCTGGAATCGCCGTCTGCGCGGCCGATCCTGCCCAAGTGGGGCGCTCAGATCGTCGGTGGTCACTGCCAATCAACCTCGCGAATCAATACCGAATCCTACCACGACCGGGCCCATCGGGCGGCACGCGGGGCGAGTGAAATCGAGATCTTTGCGGAAGAGCACAAACGAAAAGGGCGGCCCGAAGGCCGCCCGAGTCCGATCGAAGAATAGAATCGTCTGTTAGTTGGCGGCCTTGTTCGTGCTCGCCTTGTCAGTCGGCGCAGGTGCCGAGGTGGTCTGCTTGATGCCGTGCAGCAAATCAGCAGCCATCTTAAGGGCTTTGTCGTCCTTGGCATCCGGCGGCACGTATGACTGCGAACCGGTTTCTTCCGCACCCTCGGCCTTGAGATGGCCGCGCAGCGAAGCCTCGCCCTTGGTATCGGTCTTCGACTTCAACTCATCAGGCACGTCCTGCAGGACTTCGATGTCCGGCGTAATGCCCTTGGCCTGAATCGACTTGCCCGACGGCGTGAAGTACCGCGCGGTGGTCAGGCGGAGCGCACCATTGCCCGAGCCGAGCGGGATAATGGTCTGCACCGATCCCTTGCCGAATGAACGCGTGCCGATCAGCGTCGCGCGCTTGTGATCCTGCAGTGCGCCGGCGACGATTTCCGAAGCCGATGCCGAGCCGCCGTTGACCAGCACGATCACCGGCTTGCCCTTGGCGAGGTCGCCAGGCTTGGCGGTGCGGCGCTGAGTTTCCTCCGCATTGCGGCCGCGGGTGGAGACGATTTCACCACGATCGAGGAACGAGTCGGAGACCGATACGGCTTCCTCGAGCAGTCCGCCCGGATTGTTGCGCAGGTCGAGGATATAGCCCTTGATCTTGTCCGGACCGATCTGCTGGGTGAGGTTGGCCATCTCGCGCTTCAGGCCTTCAGTGGTCTGCTCGTTGAAGGTCGTGATGCGGATATAGGCGATATCGTCGCCCTCAACGCGTGCGCGCACGGAGCGGACACGAATGTTGTCGCGGGTCAGCGTCACTTCGACCGGCTTGTCCTGACCCTTGCGGAGGATCTTCAGCTTGATCTTGGTGTTGACCGGGCCGCGCATTTTCTCGACGGCCTGGTTCAGTGTCAGACCCTGCACAGCCTCGTCGTCGAGGTTGGTGATGATGTCGTTGGCCATAATGCCGGCCTTCGACGCCGGCGTATCGTCGATCGGCGAAACGACCTTGATCAGGCCGTCTTCCATGGTGACTTCGATGCCGAGACCGCCGAACTCGCCGCGCGTCTGCACCTGCATGTCGCGGAAGCTCTTGGCGTCCATGTAGCTGGAGTGCGGATCCAAACCGCTCAGCATGCCGCTGATGGCGGTTTCGACCAGCTTGCTGTCATCCGGCTTCTCGACGTAGTCGCTGCGGACGCGCTCGAACACATCGCCGAACAGATTGAGCTGGCGATACGTATCGGACGATGCTGCGCGCGCTGTCGATCCGACCAAGGCCGCGCGCGGCTGCGTCAGAAAGAGCGTTGCTGCCGCGCCTGCAGCGGCGCTGAGGAGGATAAGGGAAGTCTTACGCATCATCCGCGAACCTTTTCGCCTTGTTTTACGGCCCACCATGGGCCCGAATCGATAGGAGTGCCGTCTTTCCGGAACTCAACATAGAGGACTGGCTGGCTGGGCGCCGCCGCTAGAATTGAAGCGACCTGAGACGTGCTTCCCATGGTCGCTACCGGCTCTCCTGTCAGAACAAACTGGCCGATATTGACCGAAATACGTTCCATCCCGGCGATTAATATATGATACCCGCCGCCCGCATTCAGGATCAAGAGTTGTCCATAGCTTCGGAAGGGTCCTGCATACACAACCCAGCCATCACACGGGGTTGTGACCTGGGCCCCCGGCCGCGTGGCGATGGAGATACCCTTCTCTTGACCGCCAACCCCATCGGAACCGCCGAAACTGCGGATCCTGGTGCCGTTGACCGGTGTCGGCAGTAGGCCTTTGGCCGAGGCAAATGCGATGGCCGGGCTGAGGCGGCCGGGGTCCTTGAGGGCGCCGAGATCCGGCTTGCCGTTCAAAGCGGCCGGGGTTCCCTTCAGCTCCGCGGCCGCGGCAGCCTTCGCCGCGGCTTTCACGTCCTGCTCCATCTTCGCGATCAGGTCCTGAAGGTTATCGGCCTGACGCGACAGATTGGCGGCGCGTTGTCGCTCGGCCTCCATATCCCTCTCAGCGTCGGTCTGATTTTTCTGACGTTCCTGGACCAGAGCCGCCAGCCGGGTCCGGTCGGAATTGAGTCTGTCGCGATCGGTCGCCAGCCTGTCTCGCTCCTCGGAAATGTTTTTGCGCAGGGTGACGAGCTCACCCAGGTCGCTTGCGAGCTTTGTCGCGCGGGCACGCATCTCGGGGACCACCGCGCCGAGCAGCATGGCGGTCCTCAGCGACTGGAGGGCATCCTCGGGCCTCACGATAAGCGCAGGAGGCGCCCGGCGCCCGGCGCGCTGTAGGGCCGCGAGCACCTCCGCAATTTCGTCCCGGCGCGATTCGAGCGAGGCACGAATCTGAAGTTCGCGGGCATCCAACGGCCGGAGCCGGCCTTCGGTGTCAGCGATCTGGCCTTCGATATCGCGGACGCGGCCGGCGATATCAATCAGTTGCTGGTTGAGCTTGGTGCGGTCCTGGCCAATAGCGGCGATGTCGGCCTTGAGTTTCTCTTGTTGCTCGGCCGCCCGTCTTTGCTGTTCGCGTGCAGCTTCGAGCTCTTGCGTTCGTTGCTTGATGGCGTCGGGATCAGGTGCTGCGATCTGGGTCTTGGTGGTTTGAGCGGCAGCTGTCGAAATCAGCAGACCCGTCAGGTTGACGTTGGCCGCCTGCAGGCATGACAAAACCACGGGCAACGCTGCGCCATGCATGAACCGGCGCATCGTCAGCGTGTTTGCGGTGCTTATCGCGTGGGTCACGTGCGGTTCGATGTCTGCCGACTTATGCGCGGTGATATGGGTGGCCGGACAAAATGGTCGCGGCCCGATAAATCTGTTCCAGTAACATGACACGCACCATCTGATGCGGCCACGTCGCTTTGCCGAATGCGACGCTGAGCTTGGCTTTGCGCCTCAATTCAGGCGAAAGTCCGTCCGCGCCACCTATCAAAAAAGCAACGTTTGGAACTGATTCGTCGCGCCAGCGGCCAAGATGCCGCGCGAATGTAGCGCTGTCGATACTGTCGCCGCGTTCGTCGAGGGCAATGATGGACGATTTGTCAGGAATGAGCGCTGTGATCGCCATCGCCTCTTCGGCGATTCGTGCGGCTGCATCGCGTGCGCGGCTTTCCGGAATTTCATGAATCTGGAGGCCGCGGAATCCCAGCTTCCGGCTGATGTCGTCAAAACGTTCGCGATAGCGTTCGGCGAGCTCCCGTTCGGGACCTTGCTTCAGACGGCCGATGCCAATGACGAGAAGGTGCATGCGGTTTTTTAGCATGCGTCACGGTCGGTCGGACACGTGTTTGTCGTTTACGGTAAACCCGTTTCGAACGAAGGAGAACTGAGCGCATTCGCGCGAATATCGGAAGGCTTTGCACCGTAGCGGCGGCGGAAGGTGCGATTGAAGTAGGACAAGTCGCTGAAGCCGGACTCGAAAGCAATCAAACTGATCGCACGGTCGGCATAGCGAGGGTCGGTCAGCATGCGGTGTGCGTGAGCGAGCCGGTAGTAAGTCACCAGCTCGGTGAAGGTGGTGCCGTCGGCTGCCAGCAGTTGTCGGATATACACCGGGGAAATCTGGTGCTGCCGGGCAATGGTTTCGATGGAGAAGTGGTGCTGACGGCAGTGCTCGATGATGTCAGCCTTGATCGCCCGTAGGCGTGCGGCTTTGACGCCTCGCTCGTTGGCCAGAGCAGCAGCGTCACCCGTCGCGCCAAGGACCAGCGCGACGAGGTCATGAACATGGTTGCTGACCGCATGTCGGAGCTCCGGGGTCGCCAGTGCCTGATCGTCACCCAATGCCGATGAGTAGCCTGCGAGCAGCCGCAATGCCGGATGGTTTGCAGGTATTTGACGGATCAGAGCGTCATCAAGGTCAGGGATGCGTGCGGCGAGCAGATTGCGCGTCAGCCGAAACGTGAGAAGGAAAGAGGGTATGTGGCCAATGAACGATCCGACAACGCCGTTGCTCGTCAGGGTTGCCTGGCCGTTTTCGAGCGTTATCTCGCGGCCCACCTGCCTCAGGGTGCCGGCGCCGTGGCGTGAGACGACCAGCACGGGATCGTCATTGTCGATCAGGCTCGCAGGATGATGATTGATCGTAGGAGAAATCCAACCCGTTCCAATGCCTAATCCAGGCAGGGCACGCAGGGTCATATCGACGTTGAGGGGATGCCCGGGGAGCGGATCAATATCGAGCCGCATGATCGCGCGGCCGAACGTTTCATGAAATGCCTCGCGATCGGAAAAATCCGAACTTGCGAGACGTACCGTTGTGATCTCGTCGTTTGCCACGACCTGCCCCTGCCTCGATCCATATGTGGCAGTTTGTCGCAGGTTTGCAACGGCTGGTTCAAATCGGCTGGAGCAGTGTCCTGTCCAACTTGTTCCGTCGGCCGGCCCAAGAAATTAGCAGGGACTTCTCATAGGTTGCCGCCCATGAGGGTGAGCTTTCGGGGTGAGAAATGGTCTGGCATCAATTGAGGACTGCGAGATGTTCGGCAGGATTGTTGCTCGCGGTTTCGACGGTGGGGGTGGCCCACGCTGCCGATATGCCGGTCAAGGCAAATCCGGTCTCTCGGGTTTATGACTGGTCAGGTTTTTATGTGGGCGCGAATGCCGGTTACGGCTTTGGCGCGAACCCTGTGGTGCAATCATTTGCGTCGGCCTCCGACGGCACCAACCAGCCATCCCTGAGCCCGGCTGGCTGGTTCGGCGGTGTGCAGGCAGGGTACAATTTTCAGATGTCGAATTTGGTCGTCGGCATTGAGGGGGATTTTCAGGCCGGCGCCCAGCGCGATTCAATTTGCTTTGATTTTTGTGGCGTTCTGACGTTTCAGGACAGCCAACGATTGCCATGGTTCGCCACGGTGCGAGGCCGCCTCGGTTATGCGGCTGGTCCCGTGCTCTTCTACGCGACGGGCGGTGCAGCCTTTACGAAAGTGGAGACGTCGCTTTCCGGCTTCGATGGGATGACCCCAAAAACGACATCAGGCAATTTCTCGGACAGCAAGTCCGGGTGGACCATCGGAGGTGGCGTCGAGGCTGCGCTTTGGGGCAATTGGACGGCGAAGGCCGAGTATCTCTATCTTGATTTCGGTCACGTGACTCACGCAATTCCCGACACGGGCAACGGTCAGCCGGTGACGTTTGGAAACCCAGTTCGCGACCACATCGTGCGCGCGGGTTTGAACTACAGGTTTGGCGGTGGTGGTTTCAATGGCGAGTCCCAGCTCGCTCCCGCGTGGTCAACGGCCTCGATCTATAGCTGGAGAGGCTTTTATATCGGCGGTCATGCTGGTTATGGCGTCGAGCGCTCGCCGGGCGCGTTTATTGGCGACGGCGCCACAAGTGATGAATTCTCGTCCGCGCCGAGATCTGTTCTTGGCGGTGTGCAGGGCGGGTTTAATTGGCAGAGTGAAAGATGGGTTCTTGGCGTGGAAGCCGATTATCAATTCGCCAAACAGAACGACAAGCTTTGTGTGGCTTTCTGTCTGCCGGATCAGACCGTCAATGCTGAGCATAATTTGCAGTGGTTTTCGACATTGCGCGGCAGGGTTGGTTATACGACCGGTCCAGCGTTGTTTTATGCAACCGGCGGCTTGGCAGTCACGCAGGTCAAATCCAGTCTCTCGGCCGTCGATTTCTCTCCGGTATTCGCGAACGACTACAAGGACAACCTGACAGGCTATGCGGTTGGCGGAGGGATTGAAACTGCGTTAGGCGGAAATTGGTCGGCCAAGGTCGAATATCTTTACATGGATTTCGGCTCAATCTCCCACGGCGTTGTGGTGCCAGGTCCGGATGGAGGAGAGTTCGCTTTTGCTCTCCGCGTCCGCGACAACATTGCACGTGCCGGCATCAATTACCGGTTCGACTGAGACCGCGAGACTTATCCAAGAATGGAGCCCTGGCGGACGTCGCTTGGCGTTAAACCATAGCGGCGTCGGAACGTGCGGTTGAAGTAGGATAGGTCGCTGAAGCCGACATCATAGGCGATGGCGCTGATGGCGCGCTTTGCCAGGCGCGGATCGGACAGCATCCGATGAGCCTGCATCAGACGCTGCGTCAGGATGAAGCCTGATACGGACAAGTCTTCCGCTTCAAACAGCATGTTGACGTAGCGTGGCGAAATGCCGTGGCGATTTGCCAGTACCTCGGCAGAAAGATTTTTCTGGAAGAGATTAGCCGCGATGTCGTCCTTGATAGCGCGGAGTCGCGCCATGCGCACGCCACGCTGTCGCGCGATCTGTGTGCCGTCAGCCGTTGCGCCGAGTGCCAGGCCGACGAGATCATGCATATGCAGGACGACCGCACGACGCAGTTCTGGCGTTGCCAATGCGTCAGAGTCATCCACAATCCCGGCATATCTAGCCAGCATCTGTAGCGCAGGATTGTCACGTGTAATGGGACGAAGGAGAGCTGCATCGACGTCCGGGGTCAGTGATGACAGCAATGCTCGGTTGAGCCGGAAGTTCATCAGACGAGATGGCACATTGCCGGAGAAGACTCCCACCGAGCCGTTCGATATCAGTGCCGCTTCGCCACCCCTGATGGTGACTTCGCGTCCGATCTGCTTCAGCGTGCCGCAGCCCTGTGAGGGGAAGATAAGAACGACATCATCGTTGTCGATCATTTCAGCGGTATGGGTGTTGCGTGTCGGCGAAATCGTGCCTGCGGCAAGGCCAAAGCCTGAGAAACCGCGCACCATGAAATCCAGTTCGAAAGGATGATCGGGATGTGGATCCATCTCAAGCTGCATCACTTGGCGTCCGTAAGTTTCACGGAACGCCTCCACGCGATCGCGGCCTGAGAACGCTGCACTTGTCATGTGCATCGTTATGAAGTCGTCGTTGACCATCCTCCGCTCCCGCCAGATGGCATCTTGTTACCATGCGATTGGTAGCTGTTCTATTGAGGCAGGTTCAACAACTGCCGAAATTTATGGCATATTGCTTGCCGGTCTCTCAGCGGCTTTGTTTCGATTTTCCGCTAATGCATTGTGCCGATGATCTGCAGCCCGCTCGGGACGCGGACATAAAGGGGGCCGCATCCTCTCTTTGGCGTTGGCGGCCAGCATTCCTTCTTCCGCGATGACAGCGGGTCTTCCATACAAGGTAAGGCGCAGATTGCGCAACCCGCCTTGCGTGCTGCAGCGTCCAGCACGCACACTCTCGCGGTCACCGCCGCGATCTTGTCAGCGCTCTTAGCGCGCCCGTTTTGCCGTCGGCTTGTCCGAGTCCCACATCTTTTCAAGATTGTAGAACTCACGGACTTCCGGTCTGAATACGTGAACGATCACATCGCCGGAATCGATCAGCACCCAGTCGCAGGCCGACAAGCCTTCGACGTGAGGAGCAGCGATTCCGTTTTCCTTGAGACTTTTCGCGACGTTCTCCGCGATCGCGCCGACGTGACGGTTGGCCCGCCCGGAGGTGACGATCATGTAGTCGGTGATGGAGGATTTGCCGCGGAGGTCGATGGTGACCGTCTCTTCCGCCTTCATATCTTCAAGACGGGAGAGGATCAGGTTCAGCGTCTCGTCGGCGTCAGGGCGCGCCTTCAAGGCCGCTACAGGCATCGTTTCAGTACGAGCCTTAGACAATACAGATGTGGTCAGGGACCATTCCTTTCACTGTATCGCGAGCATCGAATCTTGATGCCCGACATCATCATAAACACTTGGGGTTAACGTTTTCAATCTTCCAGGGCGGAACCTGAGTGCTTCACAAAGTTCCCTACTGAAAAACATCATGCGCTCTTCCAGCTTCCATCCGGGTTCCGGAGACGCGTGGACGAAAGATCTGATTTGAGGCCGGTCAGAAATGTCCATGCCGGCGCACGGCGAACAGCCAAGGTTCCCGCATCTCTTTCATCGACGCGGTAAGCCGCAAGCGTTTGTGCTGCCACAGAGGAGAGAGCGCGAAAGCTGTCAGGTGGGCGGTCGATCACGGCGATCGGCACCAAGTCTGCGATGCGTCGCCAGCTTTCCCAGCGATTGAACTGCGCAAGATTGTCAGCGCCCATGATCCAGACAAAACGCACGCCGGAACATCGGCGACGCAGGTATGAAATCGTGTCCATCGTATACCGCGTGCCGATGACAGCTTCGAGACAGCTCACGTCGATGCGCGGATCGTTCGCCATTTTCTCCGCGGCTGCGACGCGATCATCGAGCGTGTGAAGCGCCTGCCCTCGTTTCAGTGGATTTCCCGGTGACACCAGCCACCAGATGCGGTCGAGCTTCAGGCGCTTCAAAGCAAACAGGCTGATCGCACGATGAGCATGGTGTGGAGGATTGAAGGATCCTCCAAGCAGGCCGATGCGCATGCCGTCCGTATGAAACGGAATGTCGTGAGGCTGATGAAACTCGGTCGGCAATGTCAGGTCGTTCACGGACGCGTTTGGCCCGTGCCATGAACGCGGTATTTGAAGCTGGTCAATTGCTCAACGCCGACTGGCCCTCTCGCATGGAATTTCCCGGTCGCGATTCCGATCTCTGCGCCGAAGCCGAATTCCCCGCCGTCGGCAAATTGCGTCGAGGCGTTATGCAGAACGATGGCAGAGTCGACTTCGTTGAGGAATGTCTTCGCGGCGTTCGCGTCTTCAGTGACGATGGCGTCGGTATGATGCGAGCCATAGCGCTCGATGTGTGTAATCGCCTCGTCAAGTCCGCTGACGATCTTCGCCGAAATAATGGGGGCCTCGTACTCGGTCGCCCAGTCTTCTTCCGTCACCGGGTTCACGCGGGCATCCACCTCGCGCACATCGTCGCCGCCGCGCACTTCACAGCCGGCATCGAGCAGCATCGTCACGAGCGGCTTGAGCTGGGTTGATGCAACGGCTTTGTCGACGAGGAGAGTCTCGGCTGCTCCACAGACGCCGGGCCGGCGCATCTTGGCGTTGAGCACGATGGTCTTGGCCATATCAAGCGACGCGGCCTTGTCGATGAAGACGTGATTGACGCCTTCGAGATGTGCGAACACCGGCACGCGTGCCTCATCCTGCACGCGGGCGACAAGGTTCTTGCCGCCGCGCGGGACAATCACATCGATCGCGCCCTGAAGGCCAGCGAGCATCAATCCGACTGCTGCACGATCGCGGGTCGGTACCAGCACGATTGATTCTTCGGGAAGCCCTGCTTTGCGCAGCCCCGCCACGAGGCTCTGATGAATCGCGCTGCACGAACGGAAGCTGTCGGAGCCGCCGCGCAGGATCACCGCATTGCCAGACTTGAGACAGAGCGCGCCTGCATCGGCCGCAACATTGGGACGGCTTTCGAAGATCACGCCGATGACGCCAAGCGGGACGCGCACGCGTTCGATGGTCATGCCGTTGGGCCGTGTCCAACTCTCGGTGACCTTGCCAACGGGGTCGGCGATGTTGCGCACCACATCGATGCCGTCAGCCATAGCGTCGATGCGGGCCTCGTTGAGTGCGAGACGATCGACAAAGGCCGCACTTGAACCGGCGGCTTTTGCTTCTGCGACATCCTCGGCATTGGCGGCGAGAATGGTGGATGCATTGGCGCGGATGGCGTCAGCCATCGCAGCCAGAGCCGCATTTTTCTGCTCAGTTGGCGCAATCGCCAGCACGCGCGCGGCGCGGCAAGCACCGGCAGCGAGCTCCATCATAAGCGCATTCAGATCGGTTGTGCCCTCGAGGGCTTTGAGCGGAGCGGTCATCTGGGTCTATCTGGTGTGGAACTCACGTAAAGCTATGCCGTAGCATAGAAAATTCAGCCTCGCGAGATTTAGAGGGCATGGCAGCCCGGCGGCAAGTCGGCCAATGGCCGAGATCCGCCTATTTGGCGCTGTCCGTACTGCGAGGCCCGCCCACGACCAGGTCGTCCCGGTGGATCATCTCAGCCCGGCCGCTGACGCCCAGGATCTGGGCGGCATCCGACGACGAGCGTCCTTTGATCTTCTCGGCATCCTCGGCGTCGTAGGCAATGAGCCCGCGCCCGATTTCATGGGTATCCGGCCCCCGGACCACCACGGCATCGCCACGGGCGAACTGTCCGTCGACCCGGATGACCCCCGCCGGCAGCAGGCTTTTGCCGGCGCGCAGCGCCGTCACCGCACCTGCGTCGATGGTCAGTGTGCCCTTAGGCTCAAGCGATCCCGCGATCCAGCGCTTGCGCGCGGTCACGGGGTTGGCCGGTGTCAGGAACCACGTGCAAGGACCGCCATCGGCGATGGCTTGCAGCGGATGCTCGATCTTGCCGGATGCGATCAACATATGCGTGCCGGCGCTGGTCGCGATCTTCGCGGCTTCGATCTTGGTGCGCATGCCGCCGCGCGAGAGCTCGGATTCCGCTGCGCCCGCCATGGCTTCAATATCGGCGGTCACGGACTCAACGATAGGAATAAGTTTCGCGTTCGGGTTGGCCGCTGGCGGCGCTGTGTAGAGACCATCGATGTCGGAGAGCAGCACAAGCAGGTCCGCGCTGGACATGGTGGCGACGCGCGCGGCGAGACGATCATTGTCGCCATAGCGGATTTCGTTGGTTGCAACGGTGTCGTTCTCGTTGATCACGGGCACCGCGCGCCATTCGAGCAGTTTCGAAATGGTGGAGCGCGCGTTGAGATAACGACGCCGTTCTTCAGTGTCCTGCAGCGTGACGAGAATCTGTCCCGCGCCGATGCCGTGCGCACCGAGCACTTCCGACCAGGTGCGCGCCAGCGCAATTTGACCGACGGCGGCTGCGGCCTGACTTTCCTCGAGCTTCAACGTGCCGCTCGGCAGCTTGAGGCGGCTGCGGCCAAGAGCGATCGAGCCGGACGAGACAACAAGCACGTCCTTGCCGTCGTGATGCAGCTTCGCGATGTCAGCTGCAAGTGCTGCAAGCCAGGCTGCGCGCACTTCGCCCGCCTTCGCGTCGATCAACAGTGATGAGCCGACCTTGACGACGATGCGGCGAAATTTCTTGAGGGAGGGCTTCGACATGAGAACGCAGTGTTTGACGGGAATGAATCAGCTGGAGACGAAGAACAGATCAGGTGCCGAGTGGCGACCACGCCTTGGCTTCCGGCTCTTCTTCGCTTGCAGAGGGGGACTCGATCGCTTTTCGTGCGTTGGCGGAGACCGGCGCTTCGTCGATCACTGTGACAAGTGCGCGCAATGCCTCGGAGATGCCTTCCCGCGATACGCCAGAAATCAACAGCGGTGTCTTTTTCGCAGCTCGCTTTAGTCGAGCCTTCTGGTCCTTGAGTTGTTCAGGCGTGACCGCATCAATTTTGTTGAGCGCGACGATTTCAATCTTGTCGGCAAGATGCTCGTCATAGGCTTCAAGTTCGGCACGTACGGTCTTGTAGGCCTTGCCTGCATGCTCGGTGGTGGCATCGACAAGATGCAGCAGCACACGGCAGCGTTCGACATGGCCCAAAAATCTGTCGCCGAGTCCGACACCCTCATGGGCACCTTCGATCAATCCCGGAATATCCGCGAGTACGAATTCCCGCCCGTCGACAGCGACAACGCCAAGCTGCGGGTGCAATGTCGTGAACGGGTAATCGGCGATCTTCGGCTTTGCCGCGCTCACGACTGACAAGAAGGTGGATTTCCCGGCATTGGGCAAACCGACAAGACCGGCATCAGCGATCAGTTTGAGCCGCAGCCAGATCCAGCGCTCTTCGCCGGGTTGACCGGGATTGGCGTTGCGCGGCGCGCGATTGGTCGAGCTCTTGAAGTGAGCATTGCCAAATCCGCCGTTGCCGCCCTCAGCCAACACAAATTTCTCGCCGACTTTCGTAAAATCGTGAATGAGCGTTTCGCGATCCTCGTCGAAGATCTGCGTGCCGAGCGGCACCTTGAGCACGATGTCTTTGCCGCCAGCGCCATGGCGATCCGATCCCATGCCGTTCACGCCCTTCTGGGCCTTGAAGTGCTGTTGGTAGCGATAGTCGATCAGGGTGTTGAGACCATCCGCAACTTCGACGATCACGTCGCCGCCGCGGCCGCCATTGCCGCCACTCGGTCCACCGAACTCAATGAACTTCTCGCGGCGAAATGCCACGCAGCCGTTTCCTCCGTCGCCGGAGCGAATATAGACCTTGGCTTCATCGAGGAATTTCATGGTTCATCCGTAGCGGAGCGCGATCAGCAAAAATGCGCTTCGGGCGCCGAAAATGCGGAAACCGGCTGTGCCGTCGTTTCCATCCAGATGCATATATGCGCCATGGGCGCCGCAGCGGCAACCAATTGATGCATGCTGATAGGTTAATGGCTGCATTTGTAGCGGTTGCAGTAAACGGCTCAGCCCCGTAAACGGGATTTTCAGCCGCATTTTGGTCTGATTCATCCCCGGCATAGCCATGTTTGCGAAAATCTCCGCCGACGCCAACAACCCCACGGCCCGGCTCGCCGGCATTGGCTTGATGCTGCTTGGCATCTTTTTGTTCTCGTTCGGAGACGCGCTCGGGAAATTTATCGTCGGGACCTATTCGGTCGGCCAGCTGCTGTTCTTTCGCAGTGTCGGGTCGCTGATCTTGGTGTCACCGCTAATCTGGCGGTACCGGGGGCAACTCGCCAACTGGCAGCGGCCCGGCCTGCAGGTTCTCCGGGTGGTTCTGTCCACGGCGGAAGTGGCGGCGTTTTTTGTCGCTGCGATCTATCTGCCGCTCGCCGATATCATCACGTACTACCTCGCGGCTCCAATCTTTGTGACAGCGGGGGCCGCGTTCTTCCTTGGTGAGCATGTCGGCTGGCGGCGGTGGATCGCGATCGCGGTGGGGTTCTGTGGCGTCCTGATCGCGCTGCAACCTTCAGCGCAGACCATCAGCTGGCCAGCGCTCATCGCTCTTGGCGGCAGCACATCGTTTGCCGCCCTGATGCTAGTGACGCGTTTTCTGCGGGATACGCCGGACATTGTGCTCGCATCGAGCCAATTCGTCGGCACGCTGGTGTTGGGTGGTTTGATTGCACCATTTGGCTGGGTGACGCCATCATTCTCGCATCTTGGTTTCTTCTTGCTGGCCTCGTGCTTCTCCGTCGGCGCAGGTCTCAGTGTGAACCGTTCGCTGATGCTGGCACCGGCCAGCGTTGTGGTGCCGTATCAGTATTCCATGATTATCTGGGCGGTAATCTTCGGCTATGTTGCTTTCGCCGATGTCCCGGCGCCGCATACGCTTGCCGGAGCTGCGATCATCATCGGCGCGGGCCTCTACATCTTCTTCCGCGAGCGCAATCTTGCGCGGGAGGAGCCCGTGGTGGTGCCGCCGCCTGGCTGAAACGCTGTGGCATAGCAACGGCGAAAGGCGTGCATTTCTAGCGGTTGTTCTACATGCGAATGCTTTCTAAGCATTCCGGAGCGCAATAATTCCGGCGCTCCGTGCCCGCCTTTATTTCAAGTTCCAGCCGTTGCAGATGCCTCTTTCTTTCAAACCTTTCACCGACACGAAGGTGAAATCGTCCGCGCTCAAGGGCATTCTTTTTATGGTCGCGGCCGTATCGATTTTTTCGTGCGTCAACGCGTTCAGCAAAATGATGGTGGCGACGTATCCTCCGGCGCAGGTGTTCTTCATCCGGGGCTTCGGGGCGCTGGCTGTCCTGCTGCCGTTTCTCGCGCGCGACAATTTTGCAGGGGCTCGAAACCTGCCACGACCGGGGCTACAGACGCTGAGAATGGCTTTCTCTGTGGCAGATGGGATGCTGTTCTTCACCGCGATCAAATTCATTCCGCTTGCGGATGCCACCACCTGCTACCTCGCTGCGCCGATTTTCGTGACCGCGTTCTCTGCAATTTTCCTACGCGAACATGTCGGCTGGCGACGGTGGAGCGCTGTGGTTGTCGGATTTATCGGCGTGCTGATTGCTCTGCGTCCGACGGGCGCAACTTTTTCCTGGCCAGCGCTGATCGCGCTCGCTGGCTGCCTGTGTCAGTCGATGTTCATGATCACCACACGCTTTGTGCGCGGAACGTCCAATGTGTTCCTGGGCACCGCACAAGTCGTCGGATCATTCCTGTTCGGCGGCTTTTTGTCGGCATTTATGTTTGTACCGCCGACGTGGGCGATCGTGGGTCTGCTGATGCTCAGCGGCATCATCAATGTCGCGGGCATCCTGTGCATCAACCGATCGCTGGCACTTGCGCCGGCGAGCGTTGTGGCGCCGTTCCAGTACACCATGATCATCTGGGCAATCACGCTTGGCTTTCTGGTGTTCGGCGACATCCCATCGTCGAACACCATGATTGGAGCCTTCATTGTTGCGTGCGCCGGCATCTACATTTTCCTGCGCGAACGCGTGGTTATGCATCGCGAGCCGGAGCCCAATCCGCCAACAGTGGTGTAGCGAGGCGCCTTTCAAAGCGTTTTCGAGCGAAGTGGCTACCGGTTCGCGTGAAGAAAACGCGTCAAAATAAAAATCTAGAGCTTCGGTTCTGATCAATCAGAACCGAATGGGCTCTAGGCGCCGCGCCGCATCGAGTTGCGCCAGCTTTTGATCGAAGCCCATACGGCGCGATCCAGCTTGAAGCAGTCGACTGGCGTCGATGACCCGAGTGCGAGGAACCGATGCAGTTCGACGCCGGTCCACTGGAAGCCGCATTTCTCCAGCACGTGGCGAGATGCCGGGTTCAGGACGCGGGCACCCGAGATCAGGTGCTCGATGGCGTATTCCTCGAAGGCGTAGTCGATCACCGCCCGCGCCGCTTCCGTCGCGTAGCCTTTGCCCCAGTGGTCGACGCCGAGACAATAGCCAAGCTCCGGCGCGTTTTCATCTTTCCAACTGATGCCAACGAGGCCAACGACGGTGCGCTCGTGCTCGATCAGGAAGACAGTGTCGAGAGTACTCGCAACCGAGGTTACGAACGTTGTGGCGTCATCCAGCGTGTAAGGATGCGGCACACGACGGAGGTTGATGGACACGCGTTTGTCGGCAACGACAGCGGCAATGGCTTTTACGTCCACGAGTGTCGGCTGACGCAACATCAACCGTTCGGTCTCGAGGACGACAGCTCTTGATTCCCGCAACGTGGGTGTTGGAATTTCCTGCAACATGGTTGGCTCCTTGGTTGCGCCCGCCCCCCATGAACGAGCGCGCAAACGAAAGGGGAGGCCGGTTTCCCGTCTCCCCTTCGAGCCTTCCAGTGCTCTGCCGGTTCAACAGGACCCGGCAGACGCGATGTGTCTACCGTTTATTCAGCCGCCGCCACCATCGGAATAACCGAGATGAACGTGCGGCCGTTGGCTTTGGCGCGGAATTCCACGCGGCCTTCGACCTTGGCGAATAGGGTATGATCAGTGCCCATGCCGACGTTCTGACCGGGATGCCAGGTGGTGCCGCGCTGACGTGCAATGATGTTGCCCGGAATCACGCGCTCGCCGCCAAACGCCTTGATGCCAAGGCGCTTACCTGCCGAGTCGCGTCCGTTGCGCGATGAACCGCCTGCTTTTTTGTGAGCCATGGCTCGTCTCCAAAATTCGTCTTTAGGATATAGACCGATTCCTCGACGGAATCATTTCAATTTTTGTCGCTCTTGGCCTTCGGCGCAGTTTTTAAGCTGCTGCCTTCTTGGCCGGAGCCTTCTTCTTTGCAGGAGCGTCGCCGTCAGCCGGCGCAGCCTCAACCTTCTTTTCCTTCTTCGGGCGCGGTCCGATGGTCGGAGCCTTGCCATCGGTCAGGATCTCGGTGACGCGGATCACCGTGATTTCGTCACGATAGCCGCGCTTGCGCTTCGAATTCTTGCGGCGGCGCTTCTTGAAGGCGATGACCTTCGGCCCGCGCTTGTGGTCCAGCACTTCGGCCGCAACCGACGCGCCAGCAATAAAAGGAGCTCCCAGCGTCGGCGTATCGCCGCCGACAACCATCACTTCGCCCAGCTGCACGATCGTGCCGACATCGCCGGCGATCTTGCCAATCTCAAGTACATCATTCGGAACGACACGGAATTGCCGGCCGCCGGTTTTGATGACTGCGAACATCGTTCTCTTCCTTCGTGTTCGATCCCAGCACTCGGACGACGTCCGGGCCGGCTTCTTATTCAGTCGTTATGGGTTCACCGCGATCATTTGGACCGCGAAATTCTTGTCCAGCTTGCCGTCAGGCAGCCACACAAAAACAAACGGCGCGAGAAATCCCACGCCGGATGGCAGGACTTATATCGGCCCGAGCCTCCGAGTCAAGGCAAACGGGCCCAAAAACCGCATAAACGGCCGTGGTTTCGGGCGTTTCTGAGCTGTTTTGGCCCCTGCTGCGACCTTCGCGCCTGTGAAACAAACTGGTTCCCAAGCCGTTGTCACTCGCTTCAAGGGCAAGGGACGAGGAATTATGGCTGAAGACACGCTGACGACCGCCGGAATCGGCAACCATGGGGCGGCTCGCCTGCCATCCGTAGACATCGACAGCTATAATATTGAGCTCAAGGATGACGAGGGATTTCTGGGCGACCGCGCAAGCAAGGGTGCTTTCCAGGCCATCCTCGACAACTGGCGCAAGCCCCTCAAGAAAAACGGCGACGATCCGTTCGGCGCGAAGTCCTCCGAGGAGATCAGCAAGAAAAAGCTCGACGAAATTCTTGTCGGCGACGACGTCGAGGCGTCGGCGCTGGTTCACAGCGCTATTGAGGACTTCGCTCAGGAGCTAGCCTATGTCACATCGCGCTTCCTGAAAACCAAGGCGTGGGACAAGACCGAAGCGATCATTGTGGGTGGCGGCTTCCGGCAGAGCCGGATTGGCGAACTGGCGATCGCGCGCGCCGACATCATTCTGAAGGCGGATGGGCACAAGATTCGGATGATTCCGATTCGTTTTCATCCCGATGAAGCGGGGTTGATCGGCTGTGCACACCTCGCGCCGTCATGGATTTTCGAGGCCCATGACAGCATCGTGGCCGTCGATATTGGCGGCACGAATATCCGTTGCGGCGTGGTGGAAACACGCCAGAAAAAGGCGGCGGATCTATCAAAAGCTCATGTCTGGAAGTCGGAGCTGTGGCGGCATGCCGACGATGAGCCGACCCGGGAAGGGGCGGTGAAGAAGCTCGCCAGCATGCTGAAAGACCTGATCAAGCAGGCCGAAGGCGAGGGATTGAAGCTGGCGCCGTTCATTGGCATCTCGTGCCCCGGTGCCATCAAGGAAGACGGCTCCATCGAAAAGGGCGCGCAAAATCTCCCGGGCAATTGGGAGAGCAGCAAATTCAATCTTCCGAACAGCTTGGTCGAAGCGATCCCGACCATCGGCACCCACGACACGGCGGTGTTGATGCACAATGACGGTGTGGTGCAGGGGTTAAGCGAAATCCCCTTCATGCAGGACTACAAACGCTGGGGAATCCTGACCATCGGCACCGGTCTTGGCAACGCGCGCTTCACCATGCGCAATCCGCGCGAGAAGAAGAAAGGGTGAGGCGGCGGCCTTCTCGTGCGCGGCTAAACGAATGGCACCCGGCAGATCCTGTCCTAATTTGCCGATGCGAGCCATCTCATCGCGAGTGACCGGCTTTCTCCTTGGATAAAAGCCTCGAGTTTCCAATATGTTGCTGGGGCCGCCCAGATGGTACGACTACTTCACAAATTCTGAACGGTCTCAAGTCAAACAGAGTGGGTTAATCGCTTCCGCGCCTTGTCTATCCGGTCAACCTCGCATAGAACTCGCCGCGACCCGGTCCGCGATGGCCGATTTGGTACCCGGAGAGGTGGCAGAGTGGTCGAATGCACCGCACTCGAAATGCGGCATAGGTGCAAGCCTATCGGGGGTTCGAATCCCTCCCTCTCCGCCAATTACTGACGCGTCAGACGCGAGTACTCAGAGCTTCGCGACCGTTGATGGAGCGTCTCGGCCGTCGTCGGTTGCGAGACGCCGACCTAGCTCGTCTTCATCGGCGGCAAACCAAACAACCTGTCCATTGTTTGCTTCATAGACGAAGTCTCGTAACGACTTGCTCTGCGAAATCCATTCGGAGATATCGCCTACGACCGCCAGGCGGAGACGGTAGTTTGCAAACTTCTGCACGACTTCCCCAGCCAAGCGGGTGCTGAGGCGGAAAAAGTCATCGCTTAATCGTTCGACTGGAATCGCGACCATCGTCGCTTCGTGGTGCCACGCTGCGCTTATGAACGTGTTCGCATCGCTCTCCTTCAAGAGCTGCGAGGCGTCGGCGGCGCAGATGAGGATTCGCATCCCTGCTATCTCTCGAACAATATCGTTCATAGTCTTGCTTCCTGGCGCGCTGACGCTGTGTCTCGCTGAGAGGCCCGAGAATATTACAGGTGTAGTCCCTTTTTACGACGCTGTAGGCGAACTGAAACAGCCTCTGTCCAAATTCGCGCGGCTCGCACTGGAGGACACCTTGACCGGCATTTCACCAGCCGCCTTCGAATCCGTTCAACAACTTGCCGATACGTGGAAGGCGATTGTAACTGACCGTGGCACGGGCGACGTGCGCGACCTTCCTGGCACGGCACTGCGGTGGGCCGACAGCAAATTCCCATTCTGGAATTGCATCACGTTCAACGATCAAATCGCTGACGGCAAGTTATTGGACGAACGGCTGACGCAGGCAGCCACCTACATGCGCCAACGAAGCCAGCCTGGGTTCCTTTGGTTGTTCGAGGAGCTTCTCGGCCCGTCTTGTCGTGCGGAATTGCCGGCTGCTGCAGATCGCGCGGGATTGAGCCTGTCGCTCTCTGGATTTGGCATGTCGGGTGATTTCCTGCCGATCCCCGAGCCGACCCATCCGAACCTAAACTTCGTCCGTGTTACGACGGACGACGAGTTGTTAGCTTACGCGGATCTCAATTCGCGCGCTTACGGCATGCCGCTCGAGGCTGGTCGCGACGGGCTTCGCGGGTCAGCGCTTTGGAAATCAGGCATGTACACGTATCTCGGGCTCGAAAACGGTGTCCCGGTTTCAGCTGCCGCAACGGTGCAAACCAACGAGTGCTTGTTTCTGGCGCTTGTCGCAACCGCGCCCGAGGCGCAACGGAAAGGGTATGGGGAAGCAACCGTCCGCAAGGCTCTCTTTGAAGGAGCGAAAGCGACGGGGCTGACCCGCACTGTTCTTCACGCCACCATGGCAGGTGCCCCAGTTTACGAACGTATCGGATATCGCAAGGTGGCGACGATCGGATTCTATGGCCTGCGTGTGTAAGAGATCGACCATTTTTCTTCGGTCTCCGTCAGCGACACTCTTTTCTCTGAAACCGGATGAAGGTACAGAGCTCAAGCGATCGAGCCCTGTATTTGTATTTGGTGATCGTCCGTCCGCCATGCGCGCCTTAAAAGGCATTGACATAATGTTGTATATACATCATTATATCCACCTCTACTGTCCCTGGGCAAAACAATGGCTGACGACATTACTAACGAGATCACTCGAAATTGCCTGCTGACGCGGACGCGTCGCATCGCGCGGGTTATCACCGGCATCTACGACGAAGAGTATCGGTCGTTTGGAATCAATGCACCTCAGGTCTCTTTGCTGGTGATGATTTCGAGGCTGGAGTCAGCGAGTCGTGCCGAGATCGGGCGGCAGAACCATCAGGACCGTTCGACCCTGACGCGAAATCTTCAACTCATGTTGTCGAACGGATGGATCGAGGAGGTTGCGCATGAAGAGGGCGGGCGAAAAAGGGCGATCGTGCTGACCAAGGCGGGCAAGAAATTGCTGAATGACGTCGCGCCGGCCTGGCGAGCGGCGCAACGGCGGGGGAAAGCTTTACTCGGTGAGAGCGGCGCCGCAGCCATCAAGAGCATCGCAGACGGGCTTTGAAAGCATCCGTTCAATGAGTTTGTCATCGAGTAGTGTGTTCGTTATGTTGTATATGCAATATATAGATGGAGGTACAAAATGACGAAAGTCAAGGCAGCAGCAGTCCAGATTAGTCCCGTGCTCTATAGCCGTGAAGGGACCGTCGACAAGGTGGTTCGCAAAATCCTCGAACTTGGTCGCCAAGGCGTCCAGTTTGCTACGTTTCCAGAAACGGTAGTTCCTTACTATCCGTATTTTTCCTTCGTGCAGTCTGCCTTCGAACTCAATCTCGGCAAGGAGCATCTGCGATTGATTGATCAGGCGGTGATTGTGCCATCGGCAGCGACGGATGCCATTAGCGATGCTTGCAGACAGGTAGGAATGGTGGTCTCCATCGGCGTCAACGAACGGGATGGTGGGACGCTTTATAACACACAGTTGTTGTTCGATGCCGATGGCGCGCTGATCCAGCATCGCCGCAAGATTTCCCCGACCTATCATGAGCGGATGATTTGGGGACAGGGTGACGGATCCGGATTGCGCGCGGTGGACAGCGCTGTGGGGCGCATCGGGCAGCTCGCATGTTGGGAGCACTACAATCCTCTGGCACGTTACGCGCTGATGGCCGATGGCGAGCAGATCCATTCGGCGATGTATCCAGGATCATTCGCCGGGGACATCTTTGCAGAGCAGATGCAGGTGAATATTCGCCAACACGCGCTGGAGTCTGCCTGCTTCGTCGTCAATGCGACCGCTTGGCTCGATCCCGATCAGCAAGCCCAGATCATGAAGGATACCGGCTGCAGCATCGGCCCCATCTCCAGCGGCTGCTTTACCGCAATCGTTGCGCCCGACGGTACATTGATGGGCGAGCCGCTGCGCTCAGGAGAGGGTGAGGTTATCGCCGATCTCGACTTCTCTCTGATAGATCGCCGTAAGCGCTTGATGGACTCGCGCGGCCACTATAGCCGGCCGGAATTGTTGAGCTTGCTGATCGATCGGACGCCGGCCTCACACCTTTACGAACGTAGTGCGCATCCAAAGGTGCCTGCTGCTACGCGGGGCGAAGTCGTCGAGGCGTGAAAACACCTTGAAGGTTCACGGTCGCTCCTGTGCCACAAGCGCAGGAGTGATCTGGGTGTGGACTCATTATTAGAGTGTCGATGTCGGTCGGAATTTTTGCAAACACAGCCAGATTGCATGAGCTTTCGGTCGTCGCCGCAGCACAAGCCACCAGAGATGGATCCTTAACGTCCGTTGCGCATGCAACTGTGTTGCTGCACGGTTACAGCGATCTCGCTCATTTCAACGCATTCATCATGGTCGAATAGGCTGTTCTTGAGACGAGCGTCGCGGCGGATGCTGCTCACAGGAAAGGCAAGTCCTTGGGATCACTTCACACGGCGCCTTGGCGATGGCTCCTCATCGCAAGCACCCACAGCCAAATACAGATCACGCCAAACGTCATGCTCTGTAAAATAGCCAGTCCTCCTACGCCCCACTGTGGATAAACCACGAAAGCGGCAAGGGATTGCATGCTGATCATGATGATCCAAGCAAGCATCTGTTCTAATGGAACTCCAGATGCAGACAGAAGCTGAGAGGCCGATGTCATTGCCGATAAAAATATAACGCCGGGAAGAAGCGCAAGAAGGATGGGGGTGGAGTGCTCATACTTCGCGCCGAAGACCGTCGTTACGAGAGGATGTGCGATCAGGGCAAGACATATGCACCCGAAAAGCATCAGGCTCGTTAATCCAACCGCGGTCTTGATTGTCTGACGCCAGCGATCCTCGGCGTTTGCCCGGATGAGGACTGGAAATAGGACCGTTCCGACAATGCTCGGGACCACCTGCATCGCGTCTGCCATCTGTGAGGCAATTGACCAATAGCCAATGTCCGTAATACCTCCGTGAATTCGTATCACGAAAACACTGATGCGAATCCCGACAAATCCCGCAAAAGAAAGAATGTGAGCGCGTACGCCATACGCAATCGTTTCTGCGAACAACGGCCAGTGGAATCGGCGCGATATACGCTGTCCGTTCCTGACAAGAAGTATTGCAACAATCGCAGTCAGACCCAGTGCCGCAGTATAGCCAATCAAGAATCCGGAAGCAGTCGGAGCCAATAGAGAGGCTATCAGCGTTGCAAATAGAGTCGACGCGCCTTGAAGAATTGCTAGGGCGTTGAAAGTTCGCTGACTGACCGCCACTGACAAAGAGTTGAGGCTGACAACCAACAGGAGAAGCGGACAAAGTACAATCGCTAGGATGATCGGTGCTTCTATCGATTCCTGGGCAAGGGCGAATTCAATCGCGTAGACGCCCAGCCCCGTCGCGACGCCGATCGTTGCGGTAAGGTAAAGTAAGTTGCCCAGCAGTTGTGACAGAAGCTCTGGCCGCTTCGAATAAAAATAGGTGTTGCTGACGTGGAGGCCAAGCTGAGTAAGCTGCATGCCCACCATGGCGGCCGTGAACACATAATAATATTTTCCCAGCTCCGTTGGACCTAGGTTGCGGGCGATGATAACGCCGTTAGCAAATTGGAATGCGATTGCTGAGCCGCGCGCGGCAATCGTCCAAAAAAGTGCAAAAAGATTCATTCAAGAAGGCTCTGATCGTTTCCATTGAGCTAGGAAGCTTATGATCCAAGCCGCGACGATTGTAAGCACAAGCCACAACAAGCCATAGCTGTCTATCAGTGAGGCGGTTAGCGAAACCTGGGACGCATAATAGGCAAATATGCACGTGGCGACGGTAAAGGCCACACTAAAGGGGGTTTTGTATCCGCAGAACGTCGAGATTATCCCAATGGTGAATCCCACGAGCAGAGTTGCTGCTACGGAGTAGGCGTATCCAGCTTCTGCCAACGCCGAAGTATTGACCGGGGCGGGCAGGTATCCTGTCGTTGCATTTGGCTTAAAGGGATAGGCTATCTCGTATGCCTTGATTGGTGGAAAGCAACTGCCAGGAAATATGTAAGGCGCCCAGATGCCGCATCTTTCGCTGGGATCGCTAAATGTGTCGACGTAATAGGGGAAGCCCGCAGCCATTCTAAAGATCGGAGCCCGCGCGATTTGCACTGCGTGATAGAAGATCTTCTGATCGGTTCGCGCATTCTCGCTAAGCGGCTCCGCTTTTATTGCTATCGCGTCGGCTGGCTTTTTGCTGCCCATAGGCAGGTGATATATTGTCGGCGTGATATTCGGTGCTTCGCAGACCTGCGTTACAGTAAGAGCACTGAAGATAATAGCACCCGCAGTGATCGTCGCAGGCAGAACGAGCGTGCTGGATAGACCGGCGGCAATGCCGGCGGCGGCCGCTCCTATCAGGATAATCAAAATGGGTGCTTTCATGTGGAGAGCAAGGCAGAGCCAAACGCCCAGCAAGATCGTTAGTCCACATAGAACGAACGAACTCCGTTTCCTGTACTGGATCGCATGGGCTAGCGTTAATGCAACCAAGATAGGAACGGCAGCATAGAGAACTTTGTATACGCTATTTCCGAGAAGAGTTATCAGGGCCGCGCGCCGTTGAATTTTATCCTCAATACAGATTTTGGGATCTACAGCCGATAACGGGGCTAAAGCATCGGCAAGCCATAGCTTATAGATGCAATAGGCGGTCAACATGATAAGCAGCAATGCGGCCGAAGGCAGCCAGAGGCGAAGCCTGACGAACGAATCGGCGGTACCGGATATGATCGGCTGCGATAATTTGTACCCGACAATTGAGCCGATGGGAGCGAGCACCAGCGGCATCAAGAGCAAAGACCAATAGGACGCGCCCCCGAGCGTAGGCATGTGCTGCACCGCGTCGGTGCCCATAAAGTATTCGAATTGTCTCTGTCCAAACGGGTCAAGCAGCAACGACGCGCCAACGACCGTGGTGGCTCCGTAAGCAAGAATAAATGTGAGCGTCGGCAAAAGGGCTTTGCGAGGAAGGAATTTTAGACAAGCCGCGGTCGATATCACCACCGCAATTAGCCCGCAAAGCAAATTCATTCAGCTTCCTTCATTGGCTCTGCTCGAAGCGGTGGTCGTATTATAGGTGTATTTGCGAGACCTATTGAAGAGCTAATGCAATCGCGGAAAGGTAAGGCTTGCTGCTCTAATTCCTGACTCACAAATTAGGCGGCTCGCCATCCAGCTCTTGGCTGTGGTTGAGGAGCGTGAGGAGATTTTGAGGGCGGCTGCGGGACGAGTGTTTGTCGCATTCAGTGGCTTGTTTACAGCGGGGGCGTTGCGCTTCCGGCATCCTCCTGTCTGTGGCGGAGACATAGAGAATTTGAGTCTCTCACCTATTTGGCTTGATGACAAATCGACAGCACATCCTTCGCCATTGCTTTCATGATTCGTCGTCGATCGTATTTCTCAAGAAAATGACCGCGCGGCGTGACTTGGAAAGTAAGCTTATCCAGCGCTGCGGAGGCCTCTTCAACGTTACAAGGTTCGAATATCGCGATGTTGTCCAGCTCGGCCGTCGCGAAGTCGGCTGCATGACCACGCAAGCCCGCCCATATTGGCTTACCGGTCGCGCCATACTCAAATAGTTTGGAAGGAAGAACCTTTTTAAAGGCTTCGATGTCGTTCAAATGGAGAAAGAGGACATCGGCGTTGACGTATTCCTCTAACAGCCGCGGGCGCGGGACAGGCTGGAACAGCTCAACATTCTTAATGCCGCCTTCCTGAAGTTTTTCTTGTAGCAGCTTAAAACGGCCCCCGTCGCCGATGAGCCTGAATGTGATTCTGCTTTCCAGTTTTTTGGCAAGTGGGGGCAGGATGTGGTGCAAGCCCTGCCCATCTCCTATGTTGCCGGCATAGAGAACTGTCAGTCGGCTCGAATCGCTTTTGACCGGTTGCGGGAGCGCGCGAAGAAACTCCTCGTCGATGCCGTTGGTATGGCATGTGAACCGCTGGTTCGGATAACGAGTTTTAAAATAATCGAGGAAGCCGCTCGATACGAGATTGACGATGGTGGCCGATCTAATCGTCATTCGCTCGACAACAGCGAACGGACGGACGATCAGCGCGGCAAGCCATGGCGGGAATACCCCATTAATCGTGTCGACAAAGATGTCGCGGATGTCGAGATAAAGCGGAGCTCGTTTGGATCTGGCGACGAGGGCGCCCAGCGCTGCCGTCATCAGCCGGGATGATGTTGCAATCACCACGTTATATTGTTGTCGCCGAGTGACTTTGCGCACCCCGCGTGCATATGAGACAAACGCGCGCAGCTGCTCGCTCAGTCCACCTCGTCGTGGTGGGAGCGGAATGCGGTGGACCACAAGCCGATCCCCGCGCTCCATTGTTGGCGCCTCGCTGGTATAGCTGGCATATCGGTTCGGTTGTGTCGTAACAACTTCGATCTCAACGTCGTCACGACCTTGAAGCAGCGCTTTGACAAGCGCAGAGGCGCGGAATGAACCCGCCGAGAGATCGGGGGGGTAATAGAAGCTCAGGAGCAGGATCTTCACGAGCCACTCACCATCGAATAGATGTGGTTATAGGCTCGCCGCTCGATGCAACGCTCAGACTTTGGTTTGGCAACGACCGACCGAATTCCGGATGCCATGTCGTGTTTTCCATGGTGGGAGCGATTGGTGCCGAAAACATGACCTGCAGTGGTTGCTCACCGACCTTCCCTATGAATTCACTATCTTGAACGCGCTGAAAATACATATCCGGATGAGCGTGCAAATTAGATATTGCTTTGCAGACCCGCCCGCTGAACTCGTCCTTGATTATCAAGCAGCTGGTAGCGAAATGCCACTGACGGGTGTGAACAACGCGCCCAGGTAAGCGGCGATAACCGTCGTGCGAACAGGTGATTCTGACATCGCGATCTGACTGCTCAATGGAAAGTTCCTTTGGCTCAGCGCGCCGCGCGACCCGGAAGCCGCCCCATACTTCGGAGGAATCACATCCATCGACCGTGACCGTATTATGCGCAGCCGTTCCGCGTTGTCGCGATCGTTCCGGCCCAATGCCATATTCCGAGGTGCCAGAGTTTACGAAAACGCGGACATGATCGATAGAGAGTTCGAAGCTCAGGGTGTCTGCGTGGGCATGGCCCGGCTGGTGGCGCGGCCCAACTTGTCCCACGTCCAGGAGGGCGACGATCCGATCTTGTTGAATTCTAATGTAGCCACTTTCGGCGAGATGAATGACGCCGTTGGTGGGCTCGGCAGGCTTCTGCAGACCCAGTCTTTCTGCATAGGCGATCAATTCCGACAGCCGCGGAGCAATCCCGAAAGCAGCGTCGTTAAAAAAAGCAACCTCGCCATCCGGATGGGTCATGACGGACAGCCAGCGCAACATGCGCTGCGCCAGTTCCTGTTGAATAGCGCTTCGACCATGGAGGCGATGGCTGTAGGCACGGCAAACATTACAAAGGTCCAGAACATCTTCGAGTATTAGTGCGTGATACATGGGGGAAAGTTCAAAATGCCCACCATCGGCCAATATTTGCGCGTCAATTTCCTGGTGCAGCAAATTCAATCCAAGAGATAGCCAGCGATCAGCGTCTGCTCCTTCGAAAAACAGGCCGGCAAAAATCAATGCCTTTGCGTTGACGAAGAGATGGTTTCCCAGCAGGTGATATTCGAGAC
The DNA here is from genome assembly GCF_055386385.1 of Afipia dichlorophenoxyacetatis. Classification (NCBI taxonomy): domain Bacteria; kingdom Pseudomonadati; phylum Pseudomonadota; class Alphaproteobacteria; order Hyphomicrobiales; family Nitrobacteraceae; genus Afipia; species Afipia dichlorophenoxyacetatis. The sequence goes on from NZ_AP029250.1 coordinate 382,091, forward strand.
GCTGGGTTAGCCAGTCCGCCTGAATTGCCAAGCCGTTCAACATATTTGGCGAAGGAATGTTGCCGGCAAGAAGCCACTTAATCCAATTCACGATCCGTAGAGAGGTCGGATAGGGCTCCCAGCCGGATCCACCGGCTGGTGGATTTTCTGTGATCCAGCGCTCAATAAGAGTTCGATGCGCTGTTGACCGCGAGGCTGCATCTTTCGCGGCCAGATCATCAAAGTAGTGGAGATTGTAGCGCCACAGCTTATCGACGGCAGGGTTGTCCCAACCAATTTCATCGAGATCGTATGTTCTGTTGAGAAAGGTGAAGCGGTTCAAACCAACCAGACTGATTGGATGATCAGCAGATCTTGTCCACTCCCCCGATCGGCGAGAGCTATTCGAACTTACATGGCGTGGGCGAGGTCTGGCTAAGCGAAAATGAATACGGGCGATAATCTGGGACGCTTTGAGATGGCGAATCGTGTGCCAGTAAATGCCAATCTTCTTAGCCTGTCCTGATATCGAACCACTCAAGACTTCACCTTGATCCGTTCGATATGGCTTCGTAGCCATCAAGGATCGCCTGCACATGACGCTGCCAAGTGTATTCAACCAACGCCTTTTTTCGTGCATTCGCAGCTAGACATTTTGCCCATTCCGGACGTTCCACCAGGAATCGGATACCGGAGATCAAGTCGTCGACATTTCCCGGTTCACCGAGCACAGCAACCTCCAGATTTGTCTCCTGAGGAGAGATGGCTGGTCCGGGGAGATTGTTAACATCAAGGCTGGGCGACAGCACAACGCCAATTTGGTCAAGGCGCGAGCCATAGATACCTCTGTCCATTGCCATGTATTCAAACAGTTTGGTCGGCGAACCAAAGAATTTACTGCCGTCAGTGTTAGAAACGTGAGGCGAAAGAAACAAATCGGCGGCGGCAAGATGCAAGGGCGCTTCATTTTGCGGCACCAGTCCGGTGATGATGCAAATATCTTCCGCTCCGGCGTCATGGATCACGCGACGGACTTCGTTCATCTTCAACCCGTCGCCGACCAGCATGAAACGACAATTGTTGCGTTTCAGCCATTCAAAGTCCTCGGTGCGCAATCGGGCGATAGCTCGGGCAAGTACATCCACGCCATGCCATTGTCCGAAGGTCCCGATGAACGTGACGAGCCGTTCATGAGGCGCTATCCCATAACGTGCGCGGAGACGGGCTCGCTCTTCCAAACTGAAGTGGGAAGGGTCAAAGATTTTGGGATCGATACAATTGGGGTAGGTCACGATTCTTTTGGACTCCACGCCACGAGAAATAAGTTCGTCGCGCAAAACCTCGGAAACGGTTACGATCAAATGAGCGTGGCGCAGCATGGCATCTTCAGCCATAGCTGCGAGACCGGAGAAACCATGTCCGCGCCCCCAATTGCGAGCAACCCACGTCTCCGAGCCATTATATTCTACGATGAGCGGCAGGGCGTATTTACGCGACAACACCACGCCGAGATAATTCGCGACTGACAGCCTTTGATAAATGACGCCGTAGGGCTGATCAGAAAGTGTCGTGCCGGCCAGTTTCGCAAAGCTCGCCTGGAACCGATAGTTATTTAATTCGTAGGGGGCGCCGAAGGTCCGAGGCGGAGCCGCATGCAACAGCTCCACGCCTTGATCGACCATGACGGGCGGCTCTGCGGACGCAAACGTAACAGGATAGCCGGCGTGCTGAAGGCCATTGACGACACCGGCAACGTGGCCAACCGATCCTCCTGCCTTTATTCCCATCCAAAGATTTGTTTTCAGGTAAAGAATGCGGCGGCTTCCGTTCAATGCCGGTTGATTGAGCCGCGGTGCTCGCAACAAGGCCTTTAGTTCAATGGCAGACTTCGTTGCCTGCAGCACCAAATTCAAGCTTGCGCCAACAAAGCGAATAAAATCGACAATTGTTGACAGCCGCGAGATCGTCACGACTGACAGGTCGGGACGTACGATTTCGATGCGCTTTGCGCGAGTAAATCCAGCAACGAGTTTTACAATCGGGAGCAGCGCGAGACTGCCTTCATCTTCCAACGGAAGAACGAGTCGATCCGGCGAAATCTTCCAAAGTGCGGCAAGCAGGGAGGGTAGTTTCAGCGTGCGTAAGTCACCCAGTGTCGCCCGATCGTATGGACCTCCAATGAGTGAGCTCAACGCGTTCTGAAAGCGTTGAGATAGGGGATATGCCGAGAGTAGCAGGATATTGGATGACATGTCTTTCGCCGTCTCGGCTGTCATTGTGGTTGATCGCCGCGCCGCGAAGCCAGTAGGCTAAGAGCCAAGCCGACAAGAAGATAGCTGCGTGAGCAGGAGATAGGGCGATCATTGCGCCAACACCAGTAAGTTTTGGCACGAGCGTCGGCGAGGCAATGATCGCGCTCCAAGTGCGTCATGTGGTATCAGAAAAAGGTCTTCTGCGCGCGTGGCTTTGTTCTGCAGTTTATTGGACTAAACGGTACTCCGGCTTGGGTTTAACGGAACTCCGATCCGCGAGGGCAAGAGAGCCGTTGAGATTCGTTTGCGCCAGTGGTCTAATGTTCCTATCGGCTACTTATAAGTGCATGAATTCAATAATTTTTTTCTTGCTGCGCACACGGGTGCAAGCTAATTGCTGCCTCTGTTGGGCAGGTCGGTGAACGGTATTCCTTTGAAAAAGGTATTGATTGTATTCGGCACGAGACCGGAGGCCATCAAGATGGCCCCAGTCGTGTCGGCACTGCGTCAGAGCAACCGCCTAGATGTGAAGGTATGCGTCACGGCCCAGCATCGAGAGATCCTGGATCAGGTCATAGAACTATTTGGAATTACTTGCGATTTCGATCTTGACGTCATGCTGCCCAACCAGACTCTGGATCAGCTCACGGCGCGAATCCTGACGGGCATAGGTGGCGTCCTGGATCGAGAGAAACCGGATGTCGTCTTGGTTCACGGCGATACCACCACCACGCTCGCCACGTCTCTGGCCGCGTTCTATCGCCAAATTCCAGTTGGTCATGTGGAGGCTGGTTTGCGATCGGGATCGCTCTATGCCCCTTGGCCGGAAGAGATGAATCGACGCGTGACAACGCTTGCAACGAGATATCATTTCGCCCCAACGCCTCAGGCGCGATTGAACCTCATTGCTGAGGGAATCGATGAGGCGTCGATTCATGTGACCGGCAATACCGTGATCGATGCTCTGTTGGACATGCGAGGGCGGATCGATGGGTCTGCGGATCGCCGTACAGCTTTGGCGAGCCGGTTTCCGTTCGTTGGCCAGGACGGACGTCGTATGATTCTTGTTACGGGTCACAGGCGAGAAAATTTTGGAATTGGCTTCGAAAACATCTGTGCCGCGCTGCTTCGCATCGTTCAGGCGCACGATGTCAGAATCGTCTATTCGGTTCATCCAAATCCAAATGTGCGCCAGCCTGTCGAGCGCCTGCTTGGGGCAAACGATCAGATAACGCTTATCGATCCGCAGGATTACGAGCCTTTCGTTTTCCTGATGCAGCAGTCTTATCTGATCATTACGGATTCCGGTGGGGTGCAGGAGGAGGCGCCGTCGCTCGGCAAGCCGGTTCTTGTGATGCGGGAGAAAACCGAACGACCGGAGGCCGTCAATGCGGGTACGGTCATTTTGGTTGGGACCGACGCAGATCGGATTTTCGGCGAGGCTTCGAGGTTGTTGACCGATTCCGCCCACTATCAAGCGATGGCGCAAGCAATAAATCCCTACGGTGATGGCCTTGCTGCCTCGCGCATTCGATCGGTCCTGGAGAGTTAAGTGCACCGCGCGTTTCAATCTATCTGCGTTCTTGGGCTGGGATATATCGGTCTACCAACCGCGTCGGTCCTTGCGGCAAACGGCGTCAAAGTTATTGGTATCGATGTCCAGCAGTCGGTCGTGGACAAGATAAATCGTGGAGAGATCCACATCATCGAGCCGGATCTTGATGCCGTGACCGCCCGTGTTGTGCAGCGCGGAGCGTTACGTGCAGCTACCGAGCCGCAGGAGGCGGATGCATTTATCATCGCCGTTCCGACACCATTCCATGACAACACGGCGGATCTTTCTTTCGTATTCGCCGCAGCGGAATCCATTGCGCCGAAACTCCGTCAGGGCAATCTTGTCATTCTCGAATCAACGTCCCCTCCCGGCACGACGGAGATGTTGATAGAGAAGATGGCAGCGCGGCGTCCGGATCTGCGTTTCCCTGGAAACGGGGGAGGAGAGGCCGACATCTCCGTCGCGTATTGTCCCGAGCGGGTTTTGCCAGGGCGCGTGCTGGCCGAATTGGTCGAAAATGATCGCATCATTGGCGGGATAACCGGCGAATGTTCTGAACGCGCCGCCGCCCTTTACCGCATCTTCTGCAAGGGAGAGCTTCTCGTCACAGATTCTCGAACAGCTGAGATGTGCAAGCTGACGGAGAATTCGTTCCGTGATGTCAACATCGCCTTTGCCAACGAGCTTTCACTTGTCTGCGACAAGCTTGGAATAAACGTGTGGGAGCTCATCCGGCTCGCGAACCATCATCCGCGCGTGAAGATTCTTCAGCCGGGACCGGGCGTCGGGGGGCATTGCATCGCTGTCGATCCTTGGTTCATCGTCGAAGCTGCGCCGGAGCAGGCGCTACTTATTCGAACCGCTCGCGAGATCAATGACAACAAGCCGAATTGGGTTCTCGACAAAATTAAGTTGGCTATCGGCAGCCATCGCGGTGGGCGGCCGCGCATCGCGGTGCTGGGTTTGAGCTTCAAGCCCGACGTTGATGACTTGCGCGAGAGTCCGGCGCTCCACGTTGCGGTCATGCTGTCAGAATTGGAAAATTCGCAATTGCTGATTTCCGAGCCATATATCAAGGAGCTTCCCAATGGGCTCGCAGGGCGATCTAACGTGACGCTTATGGAGGATGAACTCTCCGCTGTCACCGAAGCCGATATTGTGTTGATGCTGGTCAACCATCGTCGGTACTACGAGCTGCCGGCCGCGTTGTTGGACGGCAAAGTGGTTATCGACACACGGGGCGTCTGGACGTGAAACAGCTTCTTGTTCGTTCCGGAAAGGTGTTCGTTCAGAACGTTCCGGCCCCAACCGTCGGCTCGAAGAACGTTCTGGTGCGCGTCGAACGATCATGCATCTCAGTTGGAACTGAGATTGCAGGTGTTCGCATGTCCGCGTTGCCGCTTTATCGGCGAGCCCTTAAACAGCCTCATCACGTGAAGAAGGCGCTGCAGTTGATGCGCGATCAGGGCGTGATGCGCGTCTACAAGCAGATTCGTGGCAGGCTCGATGCGGGGCTTCCCACGGGGTACTCCGCGGCTGGCGTTGTTGTTGAGGTCGGCTCCGAAGTGGTTGGCATTGCAGTCGGCGATCGCGTTGCATGCGCGGGAGCGGGGATTGCCAATCACGCTGAGCTCATCGATGTGCCGGTCAACCTCACCGTGCCCGTTCCTGAAAAACTTGGTATGGATGAGGCCTCGACGGTGACGCTCGGTGCGATCGCCATGCAGGGGGTGCGCCGTGCTCAGCCGACTTTAGGTGAAACGGTCGTAGTTATCGGGCTTGGCATCCTCGGCCAGATCAGCGCCCAGTTGCTGAAGGCCCACGGTTGCCGTGTCATTGGCAGCGATATCGATGACGGCAGAATCGAAGTTGCGCGTCAGAACGGGCTTGATGTCGGTATTGGCGCGAAGGACGGCGATTTCGTCCAGCGTATCCTCAAGTTGACGGATGGCTTCGGAGCGGACGCAATCATCATTACGGCAGCTTCGCAATCAAGCGAGCTTCTCGCGCAGGCTTTCCAGGCATGCCGCCGCAAAGGCCGCGTTGTTGTGGTTGGCGATGTGGGTCTCAACATTGCCCGCAGCGATATTTATGCCAAGGAAATCGATTTCTTTATCTCAACCTCTTACGGGCCTGGGCGCTATGACCCGGTGTATGAGGAGGAGGGAAACGACTATCCGTTGGCTTACGTCCGTTGGACCGAAAATCGCAATATGGCGGAATATTTACGCCAGATCGCGGCCGGCGGAGTATCCCTCAAGAATATGATGCGTGAGCCGTTTGACATCGATGTCGCGGAGACGGCCTACGAAACACTGAAAGCGCCAGGAGAGAAACCTCTGCTGGTTTTGCTCAAATACCCCGAACGGGCAGAAGCGCGAGGGGTAACTTTGAAGCTTCACGCCCCCAAATCTATCAGCGGGCGTATTCGCATTGCTTTGGTGGGTGCAGGTGGTTTTGCCCAAGGCATGCATCTGCCGAACCTCAAGAAGCTCAGTGACCTGTATGAACTTCGTACGGTGGTTAGCCGCACGGGCTTATCGGCGCGAACGGTGGCAGAACGGTTTGGTGCGGCCACCGCCACGACTGACTATGCTTCCGTGCTTGCAGATCCGGACATCGATCTGGTGTTGATCGCCACGCGGCATGATCTTCACGCCGGCATGGTGATGCAGGCGCTGCGTGCCGGAAAGAATGTTTTCGTCGAGAAGCCTCTCTCGCTCAATGAAGAGGAGCTTGCGGAGATCGAAACGTTTTTTGCCGCGACGGAAAAAGCGCCGTTGTTGATGACCGGCTTCAACCGGCGTTTTGCACCAGCTATCATTTCGGCAAAGCGGGTTCTCGCAAATCGTGCTTCGCCCATGATCGTCAATTACCGGATGAATGCGGGCTACATCCCCAGCGATCATTGGGTTCATGGACCTCAGGGAGGTGGCCGCAACATTGGAGAGGCGTGCCACATCTATGATCTGTTCAACGCCTTGACGGGCAGCTTGCCGACGGAAGTGAGCGCGGCATCCATTTCGCCGAGCTCCGATTACTGGCGCAGAGATGATAATTTCGTAGCCACCATCCGGTACAAGGATGGGTCGGTTTGTACTCTTACCTATACGGCCATGGGAGCTAGGGATTACCCCAAGGAGCGGGCGGAGATCTTTGTCGACGGCAAGGTGTTGACGTTGGACGATTATAAATCTCTGACCATTGTCGGCGGTTCAGGCGACTGGAAGGCAAGTGTCATCGAAAAAGGGCAACTTGAAGAATTGCGTGCGTTGGCAGAGGCTTTCAAAGCTGGAGGCCAATGGCCAATCTCGATGGAGGAGCAACTTGCCGCAACCCGTGTGAGCTTTGAAGTTCAGCGGCAACTCTCCTCTTAATTCGAATGCGCTGGCCCTTACTCAAGATCTGGAAGACGCCATTCAATGTGCGGAATTGTAGGAGTATTCGCTTTTGGACGGCAGCGTCGCGTTTCGCCTGATCTCATCAAGGCGATGCGTGACTGCATGGTCCATCGCGGGCCGGATGGCGGCGATTTGTGGATCTCCGAGCGAGAGCATATCGGCCTTGGTCATAGGCGGTTGTCCATCGTCGACCTGAGCAATTCAGCTAATCAACCCATGCCGAACGAAGACGGCCGGGTCTGGATTACGTTCAACGGCGAGATTTATAATCATGCGAGCTTCCGTAAGCCGCTAGAGCAGGCCGGGCACGTTTTCCGCACCGACCACTCCGACACGGAAATCCTGGTGCATGGTTACGAGGAGTGGGGAATAGACGGGTTGTTGTCCCGTATTTCCGGCGACTTCGCGTTTGGTCTTTATGATTCTCGCGACGACTCTCTTGTGGTTGTCCGCGACAATATCGGTGTGAAGCCGCTTTACTTTGCAGTCTTCAATGGCCAGTTCGCCTTTGCATCGGAAATCAAGGCCCTGCTCGCTCATCCGGAGGCGCCGCGCGATATCGATCCGTTTGCGATGGTGCACTACCTGAGCTTTCTGACGACACCGGCGCCCATGACCATGTTCAAGGGCATCTATAAGATCCCGCCCGGCTGTTACATCACGGTCGCGTCCGATGGGCGGATCAAGATGCACCGCTACTATGATGCGGTTCCTGGAAAGGGGATCGCTCCATCTGAGGTGGCTGGCCTCAGCGAGGCCGCGCTGGAAGATTTTTATGTTCAGGGCATTCGCAAGCGTCTGCACGGCTCCGTCGAGCGGCGTATGATGTCGGACGTGCCGTTTGGTGTCTTCCTGTCCGGCGGCATCGACTCGTCGACGAACGTCGCCTTGATGAGCGAGTTCACGGATCAGCCGCTCAATACTTTCACCGTCGGCTTTAAGGACTTTGAGCACCTCAACGAGCTGGATTACGCGAAGGTCGCATCACGCCGCTTCAACACCAAGCACCACGAAGTGCTGATCAACGAAGCGGATATGATCGGGTATCTCGAAAATCTGATCCATCATCAGGATGAGCCGCTCGCGGATTGGGTATGTATTCCACTGTATTTCATTTCCAAGCTCGCACGCGAGAGTGGCGTCACAGTCGTGCAGGTTGGCGAAGGTTCTGACGAACAGTTTTCCGGCTACGCCAGCTATATGGGCTACCAGCGTCTCTACCGGAAATATTGGCAGCCTTTCCGAAGGCTTCCCAAGCCTGTTCAACAATTGGCTGCTAACGCGGCAGTCGGCGCTTCTGCGTTACGGCCTGAATGGACAGTTTACGCCGATATCATTGATCGCGCCGCGAAGGATCGGGAGCATTTTTGGTCTGGCGCAATGGTGTTCTGGAACACGGCCAAGGATCGGCTTGTCCGTTATGACGCACTTGGGTCCAGCGATCATCACAGGACGATGGTTGATGCGGGCATCCTTGATCCGCTGTACCTCGTCCCGGATAGCTTCAACGTTATTAATTCGTTCTATGCGCCGTTCGATCAGGCGCATCCGGGTCAAGATCCGCTGACGCGTATGATCCATTCCGAGTTCCGGCTCAGGTTACCGGAATTGCTCTTGATGCGCGTCGACAAGATCTCGATGTCTGTTTCGCTAGAGGCACGCGTGCCTTTCCTCGACAAGGAGCTTGTCGATTTTTCGTTCGATATCCCCGAAGAGTGGAAGACCAAGAACGGTGAAGCCAAGTATATTTTGAAGAAGGCTGTTGAAGGGCTCATTCCGCACGAGCTGATCTATCGCAAAAAGATGGGGTTCGGCGCGCCAATGGCTGATTGGCTACGAGGTTCGTTTGGTGCTCAGGTTGAGCGTTCCGTCATGAATTCAGAGCTTCTCGCGCGCGGCTATTTCAATCTGGATTTCATCAGGCGTCTGTTTGCCGACCATCGATCGAAGCGAGCAGACACGAGCCTGCAGATCTGGACACTCTACAATCTGACGGCTTGGTATGATTACTGGATCGGACAACAAGGTTGCCGTCAGGGCCTGATGCCATGACTGCGAATATCGTGAATCGTCTTAAGCGACTTGGAAGTAAGCCGCCGAGCTATGTCGTGCGTCGGCTTGCCCAGGAAGTGCGCATGCAGTCAGAGCGCATTGTGGCGCCGGCTTTTGTTCGAATGATTTCCGGCCGTCGGTTGGCGCGCTGGGCGGGTGTTTCTTCTGTTGACGATCTCTGGGAAACGCTCGCTTCCAGACCTCATCCTGCACGGTCCGAACTGGTCGATCGCCTCGACTACGATCGCGCTTTTCCTGGCAGCGCGGAGATCATTCTTGTAGCGGCTGAACGCGCACTCAAGCACGAGATTGATCTTCTCGGCACCGGTGCAGTCCAGATGGGGCCGAATATCGATTGGCTTCAGGACTACAAGACCGGCGATCGCTGGCCTGTTCAATTCTGCAAGTCCATCAACTACCTCAACAAAGGGCGGCCAAGCGACGTCAAAATTCCCTGGGAGATTTCACGCCTGCAATGGCTCCTTCCGGTCGGCCAAGCGTATCTGTTGAGTGACGGAGATGAGCGCTATGCCAATGGTGCGCGTGCTGTGCTCGAAAGCTGGATTGCAAGCAACCCGTACGCCTATTCAGTCAACTGGTCCTGCACGATGGAGCCGGCGCTTCGGCTTCAGACATGGACCTGGCTCTTTCATGTCTTCGCGCGATCCAAAGCCTTGCGCGATCGCACGTTTCGCGACAAGTTTTTGACCTCGCTTTATTTACATGGTGCTTTCACCGAAGTTCACATCGAGCGCTCGACCATCAATGGAAATCATTTGACGTCGGATGCCGTTGGCCTCGTGTTCGCGGGACTGTTCTTTCGCGGAATAGGAGCGGCGGATCGATGGGCGCGCGAGGGCTGGCGAACGCTCAATGAAGAAATCGTCAAGCAGGTCCATTCTGACGGCGTGGATTTCGAAGCGTCAGTGCCTTATCACCGCTTGGTCGCTGAGCTATTTACGATGGCTGCTCGGTATCGTGTAGCTGCAGGGCTCTCAGTAGAGAAAGCCTATGCTGATCGGCTTGCGGCCATGGCCCACTTTACTGAAAGCTATAGCCGGCCTGACGGGACCAGTCCCCACTGGGGAGATGCAGACGATGGCCGGAGCCTGCCGTTGGGAACGCAGGCGCTGAGCGATCACCGCTATCTGCCTGGGTTGATTGCGAACACGATCGGTCGTTCGAACTGGTCAGGGACGTATGGTGACGAGCTGTTCTGGCATTCGGTGCCGGACGATGGGAGCGCGAAGGATTTGCCCATGACGTCCGCGCGCTTCGATGCCGGCGGTGTCTTTGTCCTAGCCGATTCCAAAAATCAGGTTTTCATCGATTGCGGCCCGGTTGGACTGGCCGGTCTTGGAGGTCACGGCCACAACGACGCGCTGTCCTTTGAAGCGTGGCTCCAGGGAGTTCCCGTCGTGGTCGACCCTGGCTCCTACGTCTACACGGCTGACTTCGCTGCACGTAATCATTTTAGATCAACGAGCATGCATAACACGGTGCAGGTGGACGATGAGGAAATCAATCGCCTCTATGCCCCCGATAATCTTTGGAATTTGCACGATGATGCACGGGCTCATCTGCTTGAGTTCGCAGCGGATCGTACGTCCAGTCGTTTCGCCGGAGAGCATTCCGGTTATCGCCGGCTAACTGATCCGGTCGGAATACAGCGAAACATCACGCTTGATCATTCGACCGGGACGCTGACGATCGAAGACATGATCGATGCAAAGGGCGTTCATGCGTTAAGCGCGCCGCTCCATTTGCCTTCAGACGCTCGTGTTGGTCTGGAAGATAATCGATACGTTATCACTGTGCGCGATAAACGTTTTGATCTCTCCTGGGAAGGACCGGGATGGCAAATTCATACGGAGGAAAGCAGCGTTTCGCCCTCGTATGGAATTCAAGTGCCGGCTCAAAAGATCGTTTGGAAAACCCGTTCGTCGGGTTCGGAACGGCTGAAAGTGATCATAAAGCCGATCCCGAACGGATGATAAGCGTCACCGCCAGCGCGGTCCATCGTGGCGCGCTGGAAACGATCTTAACCCAACGGGTTACTGACGCTTCGGATAGGGCGACTGCTGCTGGATTTCGACTGGGCTTGGTTCCCAGACGCGAGGCCGTGGCTTTGCTGTTGCTGGCGCGGCCTGCTGAGGTGTGTTTGCGGCGGTCGTTTGAACCGGTGGCGTTGGATTCGCGGCTTGAGGTGGTGTCGGCGCGTTTGCCTGGTCGAGACGCCCAGCGCGCACGTTAACGTACGCCACTGTTTGCGATTCGACATTGAAACCGCACTCATAGCTCACCCGAACCCAGGTCTTCGAAGCGTCCATGAAGCGCACGGAATCGCCTCGGAAACGGACGACTGCGTCGCTTGGTGATGACGGATCGGCCTGTTGGAAGATGCCGGAATTTGGACGCGAGAGCCAATCGAAGTCGCTGGGTGCTTTGGCTTCGATCTTCGGAGCGCAGAGTTCGCTCGCCCGATTAAGATTGTTCTTTACACAATTCTCGTCGCATCTCGGTGGTGCGGCTTGCCCCACCTGAGCTGCAGATTGCACGCCACTGGATGTTGCCACTGGGGGAGAGGTCTGTTGTGCAGAAGCTGCGGTGGTGCCGAGCAGCAGAAAGAACAGAAGAGAGCGTATCATTCTCAGGAACTCACATAGCGCCACAATGATGCGGAAGTGCTTCTTGTGCCGTGTTCGCAGCCGTTCGTATATTTCAGGACAAGCTGAAGTCAACGATTGAGTGGCGCCTGCGCGCGGCATTCGATGCCATCGTTCGATGTCGCGATCAATTCAACAACGGCGTGAGCATCCGTTTCGAGATTGATTGTCACACGGCCGACATGTGTTTGTGATCCAGCCGCAAGATCGAACTTGTTTCCCTGATTGATATTCGAAGATCCGGAAGGACCTGACTTCGTGACGATGAAGCGAAAATTGCCTGCGACGGCCGTGGAGCTGGTAATCGCGCCTGTCAATTCCACGGAATTCCCCGCACCGGATTTGCGGATCTCGCATTGGAGCGGGCCAGAAGCAGCGTGCGCTAGAACGGTCACAGTTGAATCCTCGGCGTAAGAGTTCGTGCAGGTCAACAAGGCTCCGGCGGTTAGCGCGAGCAAGATTGCGGCGAGGCCGCGCCAGACGCCTTGATGTCGTTGTTGGTCGGTCGGTTCGCGGAGCATTTTTCGGGTCTCCTTCCTGGCATCCACGTGATGGATCTAATGAGATGCTGAAGCGATCGCTATCAACCCCCGAAAGGCCGAGTCGATGAAAAGAAGGGGGCACGAACGTGCCCCCTTCGATTGTCGTTGTTGGATCAGTGCTTGATGCCCTGAGTGATGTTGACGGTGTTGCCCGAACCGTTCTGGAAGTAGGTGGCAGAGTTGTTGTTGCCATACTGTCCAACGGTTGCGGTGCTGTTGCCGCCCGTCTGCGTGCCGTTCACAGTGTTGCCGTTGCCGGCCTGTGAAATCGTTGCAGACGCCAGCATGAAGCCGTTCTGCGTGCTGTTGATGGTGTTGTTGTCACCGGTCTGATCTGCCAGCAGAGAAGCGTTGGCAACCGCCTGAGAGCTGTTCAGGATGTTGCCATTGCCGGTCTGAGTTGCCACCAGAGACCCGTTGCTGTTGCTCTGGAAGATCGTCATCTGGTTGCTGTTACCGATCTGCGCGGTGCTGACGAAACCATTCGTGCCAGCCTGAGTGTTGGTAAGCGTGTTGCTGTTGCCGCTCTGGATGCCGCCCATAAGGGTGTTGGACGAACCCGACTGGGTGTTGCTTACAACGTTGCTTGCGCCGTTTTGGGCGGTGTTGAAGTTGTTGCCCGCGCCGCTCTGGTTCGAAATGACGTTGTTGCTGTCGCCGAACTGGCTGGCATTCGCCGCCTGTCCCGAGCCGGTCTGGTTGAGGATCAGGAGATTGCCGGTGCCGCCGCCCTGGCTAAAAATTGCCAGATGGCCATCGAATGGCGAGCTGCCGCCGTTGCTCTGGTTCACGAAGAGGGTGCCGAAGGAGCCCGACTGCGATCCCAAAGCCGAGTTTGATGCGCCGGTCTGGGTCACGGACAGCGTGCTGCTGGTCGATGATTGATCGGTGCTCGAGGAGTTGCCCGATCCAGTCTGCACGACGGTGGTTGTCGAGCTGGCGCCGGCACTCTGCGATGCGAGGGCGAAGTTGCCAATTGGGCCGGTGCCGCTTTGCGTCAGGTTGATCGTATCGTTGGACGACGTGGCATCCTGGCTGGCATGCGCTTCGTTGCCGTCGTTGGCCTGCGTCACGGTGATGGTGTTGGTCGCGCCGCCCTGGTCAATGCCGAACGTATTGTTGTTGCCGTTTTGGGTCAGAGTGACCGTGCTACCGGCGGTGGCGCTCTGGTTGATGGCGTCGACATCGCCGGTCGCCGAGAAGTTCAGAGCCTTCGTGGCGTCAAACACGCCGTTGCCGTTGCCGGTCTGCGACAGCGTGACGGTGCTGCTGTTGCCGGACTGGGTGACGTTGGCGGTGTTGTTCGCGCCTGACTGCACCAGCGAGCCTGGTGCCGGATTGTTCGGCGTCGCGCCCTTGAAGATGTTGTCGTCGCCCGACTGCGTGACGGTCAGCGAATTGAGGTTGCCGCTTTGAACGAGCGAATTGCTGATCGAGGTCCCAGTTCCAGCGATATTGCCGTTGCCGGTCTGATTGATAGTGACCACACCGTTGGTGCCTGTCTGGTTGATGTTGGTCTGATTGTTGAGGTCGTCCGCGAATGCGGCCGATGCCGCCAAGGCTGCGATGACGCTGACCGAGGCGAGTAAAAGATGCTTTTTCATTGAATGACTCCGTTACCGGGAGGTGGAATTTCCTCCCGCCTTCAAGCGTCAAAACAGCCAAGCCAGCCCCGGCACGTCCTTAACGCCCGGTAAATGCTAAACCACGCGTAAGTATAAACTGCAATGTAAAGAGGTCATATCGTCGCAATTAAAGTAAAATTTAATCTTACTGAAGTGATTATGAAGTAAAACTGAAATATAACTGTCTTATTCGCGACGAATAACCGTTGCAAAACTTTCAAATTGAATTTCGACGAACAAATAGACGAGGGAGGGGCGTGAGACCCCTCCCTCGATTTCTGCACTCAGTGTTTGCCCTGAGTGATGTTCACGGTGTTGCCAGTGCCCGACTGCGTGTAAGCGGCGCTGTTCATGTTGCCGTACTGAGTCACGGTCGCGCTGTTGTTGCTGCCGGACTGCATGCCGTTGACGACGTTGTTGCTGCCGTTCTGCGTAATGTTGGCAACCAGCATCACGCCACCGTTCTGGGTGGAGTTGATGATGTTGTTGTTGCCGTTCTGCGCAGTGATCAGCATCGCGTCAGGTGAGCTCTGGTTGTTGGTGAGCTGATTGCCATTACCGATCTGGGTCGCGATCGCGGTCTGCGATCCGGTGCCAAACTGGTTGTTGTTGATGTTGTTGCCGTTGCCGGTTTGCATGGCGGTGAACGAAGAGCCAACAGTCGACTGGCCATTCGTGATCACGTTGCCATTGCCATTCTGGCTGAGAATGAAGCTCTCGTTATTGCCAGCCTGGGTGCTGTTCACGATGTTGCCGCTGCCGGTCTGTGCAGCCTGAGTCGGAATGCCCGGGCCGAACAATTGGCCACCCGTGTAGTCGTTCGCGCCAAACTGAGTGTTGCTGAACGAGTTGTGATCGCCGGTCTGAGACACCTCAATCGTGCTGCCAACGTTCGACTGGCTTGAGCTGAACGAGTTGGCGGTTCCGGCCTGCGAGATCGACAGGGTCAGGTTGTCGCCAAGCTGAGACAGCAAAACCGTACCTTGGTTCGAGGCCGCGCCCAGCGAGCCTTGATCGATGGAGACAGTGTTGCCGCTCTGTTTGGACATGCCCGTCTGCTGAGTGAAGACGTTGTTCCCGTCGCCGAACTGCTGAACGCGAGCAGTCTGATCATCTCCAGCCTGGATGTTGGTCAGCGTGTTGCCGTTGCCCTGTTGGCCAATTGCTGTATTGCCGGTCAGCAGAAAGCTCGAGGTGCTTTGTGTCTGGTCGCTGTTGATGACGTTGTTGTCGCCATTCTGGTTCGTGTCGAAGCTGTTGCCAGACTTGGCTTGCGCCGACGTAATGCTGTTGCCATTGCCAGTTTGTACAGCACTTGCGTTGTTGGTGTGGCCGCTCTGCGTGTTGGTGACAATGTTGCTGCCGCCGTTCTGCGTGATGTTGGCAACCAGTGTCTTGCCGCCGCTCTGGGTGGAGCTGACAATATTGCTGGTGCCGGTTTGCGAGGCATTCAGCATCGCGTCTGGCGAGGTCTGGGTGCTGGTCAGCTGATTGCCGTTACCGGCCTGAGTCACGATCGCAGTCTGTGAGCCGGAGCCGAACTGGTTGCTGTTGATGTTATTGCTGTCGCCGACCTGCATGGCCGTGAGCGAAGAGCGAGCCGTCGATTGGCTGTTCGAGATCACGTTGCCATTGCCATTCTGGCCGAAAATGAAGCTCTCGTTGTTGCCAGCCTGGGTGTTGGTCGCCTTGTTGTTGCTGCCGATCTGTGCAGCCTGGGTCGGAATGCCCGTCGAGCCGATCATGAACGGCAGACCACCCGCGTAGTCGTTCTTGCCGATCTGATTGTTGCTGAACGAGTTGTGATCGCCAGTCTGAGACACCTCAGCCGTGCTGCGAATGTTCGACTGGGTTGAGGTGACCGAGTTAGCCGTGCCGGCCTGCGAGACCGACAGGGTCAGGTTGTCGCCAGTCTGAGAAAGCGTAACAGAACCCTGGTTCGAGGTTGCGCCCAGCGAGCCCTGATTGATGATGACGGTGTTGCCGCTCTGTTTCGACATGCCCGTCTGCTGGTTGAAGACGGTGTTGGCGTCACCGATCTGCTGAACGGTTGCGGTCTGGTAGTCACCAGATTGGATGTTAGTCAGAGTGTTGCCGTTACCGGTTTGGGCACCGCTCAGCAGGAAGCTTGAGGTGCTCTTTGTTTGATCGTTGGTGGCGATATTGTTGTTGCCGGTTTGCGTCGTCTCGAACGTGTTGCCAGACTTTTGCTGCGTTGACGTAACGCTGTTGTTGTTGCCCATTTGGGCGGCGCTGGCGTTGTTGAAGGAGCCCGTCTGAGTCAACGAGATGGTGTTGCTGTTGCCGAGCTGAATGGTGCGAGCGCTATGGCCATCGATCGCTGATCCGCCATTGCTCTGGGTCACGGAGATCGAATCGCTGTCGCCATTCTGGCTGCTGCTAATGTTGCTGGCGGCGCCCTTCTGGCTGAAGGTGACGCTGCTGCCGGTGCCGGATTGCGTTGATTCCAGCGTGTTGTTGGTGCCCTTCTGGGTGATCGTGGTCTGAAGGTTTGAGCCGGAGTCCTGCGAAGCCTCGGTCGAGTTGCCGTTACCCTTCTGCGACAGCGTGACGGTACCATTGTCGCCGCCCTGGGTGATGTTCGCCTGATTGTTTTTGCCCGACTGTACCAGCGAGCCAGGTGTTCCATCGGTGGCAACACCCTGGAAGGTGTTCTTGTTGCCCGACTGCGTGACGGTCAGCGAATTGAGATTGCCGCTCTGGACGAGAGAGTTGCTGATCGATGGAGCGACCGACGGATCGGCAGTTCCGGCGATGTTCCCGGTGCCTGTCTGATTGATGGTGGCCTGGCCGTTGGTGCCGGTCTGATTGATGTTGGCCTGATTGTTGATGTCGTCCGCGAATGCGGCGGATGCCGCCAAGGCCGCGATAACGCTGACCGAGGCCAATAAAAGATGCTTTTTCACTTGGATCACTCCATTACCGAGAGGTGAATCCCCTCGCGACTGTGAGCGCCCAACGCGGCCAAGCCTGCCCCGGCACGTCGTTAACGCCCGGTTAATGCTAAAACACGCGCAAGTATAAACTGCAATGTAAAGAGGTCAGATTGTCGCAGTTAAAGTAAAATTTAATATCTATGCAGTAATATCGAAATAAAAATGAAAAATAATCGTCGATTTACTGAAGTAAAACTGTCGCAAATTACTGTGCGCGATTTCGATGTTCGCGCACACGTTTGTCGTTCAGCCCTCGGACTTCTTCGCCACCGGGGCCGGAAGCGGAGTTGCGGTGACCGTCTCCTTCGACAGATAGCTCTGCAGCAATGCGCGGCCGCTTTTCTGATCCGCGAAATTCCAGATGCCTTTCTGCACGCCCTGCATGATGGTGGCGTATACACCCAGATCGATGGCCTGACGCACGGCGAGCTGTGTGGGTTCGGTGCGGGTGACGCCTGCTTCAGCCTGAAGCAGTTTGTCGATCGAGACGAACTTGTAGACGTTGGCGCGCAGCGCGATCGAATAGACCGTCTTGGTGGTCGTAATGCTCGTCAGGACTTCGCCCGTCTGAACGGACACAATGCGCATGGCGACGGTGACCGTGTCCTGCCGGTATTGCACGTCGCCGCCAATATTGAGGAAGTTCGCACCAGCGCCGCCGGTGATGACGTTGCCATCGAAGCCGATAATACCGCCTTCGACCAGCAGGCCGGCGAAACGGATTGGCGGCAGCGGTCGTGCATTCTCGCCTTCGAATTCGGCGCGCGTCACCTTCACAAGCTGACGCTCGTTGAGGAGGTCGCTTAGACCATTGCGCTCATTCACCGTGAACCAGCGCCCGTGCCCCGCACGCTGAAGTGCATCGATCACGAAACCCGATCCGCCCTGTGTCACGGCTTTGGAAAACACGGCCACGTTGTCATTGGGCTCGTTCTTGCCGGTCAAATCCTGAAATTGGTAGACAGCGATGTCGAGCTTTCGCTTGGGCGGAATCAGATTTTCCAAATCAAGAGCGGTCGGTGAAGCCGGAGTCAGAATTGGTGCTTCCTCGAGCAACTCCCGGCCTTTCGGCTCCGTAACACAACCGGCAAGCAGCACGGCCAAGCCGACTAACGGCATAAATTTAACAGCAGACAACATCATCCAACTCTGACTCGTGATTTTAACCAGCGCTCGCCTTAAGGGGTGGTCGTGGGAGGCGACGGGATCTCCACATGGGTGATGGTCTGGCCGTCGTTGATGGTGACGTCGATGGTGCCGTTAGCGTTCTTCGAGTAGGTGATCGTCGTCCCTCCGAACGTGAACGTGCCGTTTGTTGCGGCACTCGAGCCGAAAATCTGCTGCGTGATTTGATTGGCGAGCGACGAATAAAGCTGGCTTTGTAATTGTTGCGCGAAGATCTGCCCGGGTGTGGGGGTGCCCCCGACGCCACCCGAACCGCTCGAGCCCGATTGGGTGAATTGGTTTTGCGCCTGTGCCGAACCCAACAAAGCGGAGCCGTTCAACGGATTGCCGCCGAATGTCGGGTTGGTTGGCGTGTAAACCAGCGTACCAGCTTGCGCCGAGCCTATGACTGCAAGAAGTGCTGCGCCAACCAGCGAAAAGCGGCGTGCGGTATTGCTGCGCACCGGAATAACTCCAGACGTCACTTTTTATCTTCTTCCATACTGTTGAACGGAGATCGGCGCCGGGGCCGTTCCGACCACTTGAATTTGGTAAGACAGGCCGGTCCCAACCTGAAGGTTGTTGATGGTGTTACCGCTGCCATTCACGCCGATCGATGTGGTGTTCGAATTACCGATCTGTGTGGTCGTGACCGTATTCTGTGCGCCGTTGACCGTCAGGTTCGACGAGTTTTGCGATCCGTTCTGATATTGATTGGTAATGTTGCCGCTGCCGCTGAGCGTAGCAGTGGCTGTGTTCACCTGCCCAATCTGCGTCACCGTCGAAGACAAAGCTGGCGCAAAAGTTGCACTCGATGGCTGCGACGCGGCTTGGTTGATGAGCTGATAGGCAGAAAGATCGGTGTACGGATTCGGCGTGGTAGAGTTGACCTGCTGCGCAAATGCTAAACTTGGCGCCATACAGGCAGACCCACACAAAACCATCGCGCCAAATGCTGTGAATGCGCCACGCGCACGTCGAGATTTCTGAGACACTTGACCACTTCCCCGATGTTACGGGTAGGCGGTAGCACGCGGCTCACTACAGTTTTGCGACAATTTGATTGGTGCGGTCGACGCGGTCATCACAAGTGCCCACCGTCGAAGCATCGTGTTGCGATGAAGTAACGCCGCGCGGATGTTGTCGTTAAATTTATCGGCTATCGAGCCTCTGGCTGAGGGTCAAAGCCAGCAGTGTGCATGCTGCACCGGATAGTAGGTATGCGCCGGCAGACAACAATCCAAAGTTGCTCGACAGAAGAAGTGCGACGAGCGGTGCAAAGCCGGCGCCGAACAACCACGCGAAATCCGACGTCAATGCAGACGCCGTGTAGCGATTTGCGCGCGAAAAATTCGATGCGACCGATCCCGATGACTGTCCAAACGAGATGCCGAGCAAAATAAAGCCGATGATCATGAACACGGCTTCACCGGCTCCGCCGCCGTTCAGGAGTTGGGGAGCGAAGCCGCTGAAAGCTGCAATGGCCGCGGCTGACACGCCGAGCAGTGTTCGGCGGCCGAGGCGGTCTGCGATTGGTCCGGATGCGATGATCGCCGCGACGCCGAAGATGGCTGCGACGGTTTCGATGATGAGGAACCGACCGGGTCCTTCCTGTGTGAACAGAAAAACCCATGAAAGCGGGAAGACGGTAACCATGTGAAACAGCGCGAAGCTGGCAAGCGGGGCAAACGTACCGACAAGGACGTTTCGTCCTTCTGCGCGCAAAGTTCTTACAACTGGTTTCGGCTCCAGGTCCCCGCTTTCGAACAGCTCAGAGTACTGCGGGGTCACCACGATGCGAAGCCGTGCGAACAGCGCTACGACGTTGATCGCGAATGCGACAAAGAACGGATAGCGCCAGCCCCAATCGAGAAAATCCGCCGCAGACAATTTCGTGATGAAGAAGGCAAACAAGGCGCTGGCAACCATCAGGCCGAGTGGCGCGCCGAGCTGCGGGATCATCGCGTACCATCCGCGACGTTGTTCCGGCACGTTCAACGCAAGAAGCGGAGCCAGGCCATCCCACGTGCCGCCGAGCGCCAGTCCTTGTCCAATGCGAAGCAGAGCGAGAAGCCAAGCAGACAGATGACCGATCTGGTCGTGTCCGGGCAGGAATGCGACCGCCACGGTGGAGGTCCCGAGCATGAACAGTGCGATGGTCATTTTCACGCCGCGGCCATAGACGCGGTCGATGGCCATGAAGATGGTGGTGCCGATCGGGCGCACGATAAAAGCGAGCGCAAAGATGGCGAACGAATAGAGCGTGCCGGTGAGTGGGTCGACATAGGGAAAGACCAGCTTCGGAAACACCACGACCGACGCAATGGCGTAGACAAAGAAATCGAAGAATTCCGAAGTCCGTCCAATAATGACGCCGATCGCAATCTCGCCCGTGTTGACGCTGTCGTGAGCGTTTTCGCCCTGCGCCTCACGGCGCGGTGACGCGGAAGCCGTGATGTCCATGCTCATGATCGATCTCGCGTCCTTCTCGGAAACACAAAAATTGCGGCAAGCGCGGGTAACCCGCCGTCCGACTGTCCCTTTTTGTCATTGGCGATTGTTTTGAGGGATTGGGCAAATTGTCCAATGTCTCTTTCGCTGCCGTGAAGCTACGCGGAACATCAGATGCGAAACTCTTATTGGCAGGACAGATGGTGCGCCGCTTTCGTCAATTCGCCCTGTTGCCACTCGTGGCGATGTTGGGAGCCTGCAAGGCAGTGGTTCTTTCTCCGTCCGGGGACGTCGCGGAGCAGCAGCGGGATATTCTGATCCAGTCGACCTCGCTGATGCTGCTGATCGTCGTGCCGGTCATGGCGCTGATTGCGATCGTGGCATGGCGCTATCGTGAATCAAATACGACCGCCACATATGAACCGGATTGGGATCATTCGACCCATCTTGAGCTCGTCATTTGGTCTGTACCGCTGCTGATCGTCATCTGTATCGGAGCGATCACCTGGGCGAGCACGCATCTGCTGGACCCATATCGTCCGCTCGGTCGCATCGCGGAGGAACGTCCCATCCCGGCCAACACCAAGCCGTTGAGAGTCGATGTCGTTGCGCTCGATTGGAAGTGGCTGTTCATCTATCCCGAGTACAACATCGCAACCGTCAACGAGATGGCGGCGCCGGTCGATCGCCCGATTGATTTTCGCATTACGTCATCGTCCGTGATGAATTCCTTCTTCATCCCGGCGCTTGCGGGGCAGGTATATGCGATGCCTGCGATGCAGACCCAGCTGAAGGCCGTGATCAACAAGCCTGGCGTCTACCAGGGCTTCTCCGCCAATTATAGCGGCGCGGGCTTCTCCGGCATGCGTTTCGCATTTCTCGGCGTGAATGACACTGATTTCGATCGCTGGATCGCCAAAGCGCGGACTGAATCCACGAAGCTTGATCGTGCGGTTTACTTGCAACTCGAGAAGCCGAGCGAAAATGAGCCGGTCCGCCGCTACGCTAACGTCGATTCAACGCTGTTCAACGCCATCATCAATATGTGCGTTGAATCCAGCAAGATGTGCATGAGTGAGATGTCGGCCATCGACGCGAAGGGCGGCCTTGGACTCGAAGGCGCGAGAAATACGCTTCCATTGACCTACGACAAATACGCGCGCCGCGGTGCCGTATTCGGTGCAGACCAGGCATATGTCGCCAGCCTGTGTACGGTGCAAGAAGCGGAGAACCGCCCTATGGAAGTACAAGCTCTACCGATGCTCGATCTGTCGCGCCTCAAGGGCGCGGGCCTGCCGCCGCCGTCGTTCTCGCCGCTACAGTCCTCACCATCGCTGTCGTTGAGCGCGATCCGTCGTCCATCCAATACCTGATGCAAAATGAGCTTTGAGATGTTGACTGATTCCTCCTTCCTCAAGTTCGTTTTCGGCAGGCTCACGTTGGACGCCATTCCGTATCACGAGCCTATTCTTGTCGCGACATTCGCGGTCGTCGCTCTGGGCGGTATCGCGGTCGTTGGGGCTGTTACTTACTACCGGCTGTGGGGTTACCTCTGGACAGAATGGTTTACCAGCGTCGACCACAAGCGCATCGGCGTCATGTACATGGTGCTCGGCATCGTCATGCTGCTGCGCGGCTTCGCCGACGCGATCATGATGCGTCTGCAGCAGGCGATCTCTTTCGGGGCGTCGGAAGGCTATCTGCCCGCGCACCACTACGACCAGATCTTCACCGCCCACGGCGTGATCATGATCTTCTTCGTCGCCATGCCTTTGGTGACGGGGCTGATGAACTATGTCGTGCCGCTGCAGATCGGCGCGCGCGACGTCTCCTTCCCCTTCCTGAATAATTTCAGTTTCTGGATGACGGTCGGTGGTGCTGTGCTGACGATGCTCTCGCTGTTCGTCGGCGAATACGCCCGCACCGGATGGCTGGCCTATCCGCCGCTGTCGGGCATCGCCTACAGTCCTGATGTCGGTGTCGACTATTACATCTGGGGACTTCAGGTTGCGGGCGTGGGGACGACGTTATCGGGCATCAATCTCATCGCGACGATCGTGAAGATGCGCGCGCCTGGCATGACCATGATGAGGATGCCGGTCTTCACCTGGACCTCGCTCTGTACGAACGTTCTGATCGTGGCGTCGTTTCCCATCCTGACAGCAGTGCTGGCGCTGCTGACGCTCGATCGATACGTCGGCACCAACTTCTTCACGAACGACTTCGGGGGCAACCCGATGATGTACGTGAACCTGATCTGGATCTGGGGCCATCCGGAAGTCTACATTCTCGTGCTGCCGGCATTCGGGATCTATTCCGAAGTGACGTCGGCGTTCTGCGGAAAGCGCCTCTTTGGCTACACGTCGATGGTCTATGCCACGGTGTGTATCACCATTCTGTCCTATCTGGTGTGGCTGCACCATTTCTTCACGATGGGTTCCGGCGCGAGTGTCAATTCATTCTTTGGCATCACGACGATGATCATCTCGATCCCGACGGGGGCGAAGATCTTCAACTGGCTGTTCACGATGTATCGCGGCCGCATTCGGTTCGAGCTTCCGATGATGTGGACGGTCGGATTCATGCTGACCTTTGTGATCGGCGGCATGACCGGTGTGATGCTCGCGGTCCCGCCGGCTGACTTCGTTCTTCACAACAGCCTCTTCCTGATCGCACACTTCCATAACGTGATCATCGGGGGTGTGGTGTTTGGCGCATTCGCCGGCATCACCTACTGGTTCCCCAAGGCGTTCGGATTCAAGCTCGATCCGTTCTGGGGGAAGATGTCGTTCTGGTTCTGGTTTTCCGGCTTCTACTTCGCCTTCATGCCTCTCTATGTCCTGGGATTCATGGGAGCGACGCGGCGGCTGCGGCACTTCGACGATCCATCGATGCAGATATGGACCGTGATCGCTGCGTTCGGCGCGTTCCTGATCCTGCTCGGCATCCTGTCCTTCCTTGTCCAGATTTACGTCAGCATCCGCAATCGCGAGGCGCTGAAGGATGTAACCGGCGATCCGTGGAACGCGCGGACGCTCGAGTGGTCCACGTCTTCACCGCCACCGGCTTACAACTTCGCATTCACGCCGGTGGTGCATGATCTCGATGCCTGGTGGGACATGAAGCGGCGTGGCTATACGCGCCCGCTCGAGGGCTTCAAGTCGATCCATATGCCGAGTAACACCGGCGCCGGCGTGGTCCTCGCTGCTCTCAGCACGGTCTTCGGCTTCGCCATGATCTGGTACATGTGGTGGCTGGCGATCCTGAGTTTTGCCGGACTTCTCGCCGCAGCGATCGTCCACACTTTCAACTACAAGCGCGACTTCTATTTCCCCGAGGATCAGGTCGTGCAAGCCGAAGGCGAGCGGACGCGCCGTCTCGCACTGGAGGCCTGAACCATGGATCTGGCGGTTAAACATAATACGAGCGCGCAGGCGCCGGCTTTCTATGTCGTTGACGAGCATCATGCCGAAGGCGGCAGCACGATGCTCGGCTTCTGGATCTACTTGATGAGCGACTGTCTCATCTTTGCGGTGCTGTTCGCCACTTATGGCGTACTCGGCGCTAACTACGCTGCCGGACCTTCGCCGAAGGATCTGTTCGACCTGCGGCTGGTGGCGGTCAATACGTCGATGCTGCTGCTTTCTTCCATCACCTATGGCTTTGCCATGCTGGCGATGGCGAAGGGACGCGTCGGTGCCATGCAGGGTTGGCTCGTGGCGACCGCCTTGTTTGGTCTCGCTTTTATCGGAATCGAGCTGACCGAATTCGCACACATGATTCACGAAGGGGCGACGCCGCAACGCAGCGCCTTCTTGTCCTCGTTCTTCGCTTTGGTCGGCACGCACGGGCTTCATGTGAGCTTCGGTCTCATCTGGCTATTTACGTTGATGACGCAGGTCGCACGTCACGGGCTTATTCCGGCAAACATGCGCCGGCTGACGTGTCTCAGTATGTTCTGGCACTTCCTCGACGTGATCTGGATTGGTGTGTTTACTTTTGTCTATCTGATGGGAATGCTTCGATGAGCGCAAATACCCACGCCGGTCAGGATCCGCACGGTCATTCCCACACCGACGATCATGCCCACGGCTCGCTGCAGAGCTACATGGTTGGCTTCTGGCTGTCGGTGATCCTGACCGCGATCCCGTTCTATCTCGTCATGAGCGGCGTGATCGAGAACAAACAGCTTACGTCGGTCGTTATCATGGCCTTTGCTGCGGCCCAGATTATCGTCCACATGATATGCTTCCTGCATATGAACGCGAAGTCGGAGAGCGGCTGGACCCTGATGGCGCTGCTCTTCACGATCATTATCGTGGTCATCACGCTCTCTGGCTCACTGTGGGTGATGTATCATCTCAACACCAACATGATGGCTGGCCATGACATGAGTCAGCTGCCATGATGATCATCTTCGAGACCCGAGAGGCCATGGCCGGAGGACAGACGTCTTCCCGCATGACTCCGTGTCTCGAAGAAGAGACATTGGGCAGTTCGCGCTCGTCTGTACGAAAGCTCATTGCGCTTGGCGTCGTTGCCCTTGTTAGCTGTGCGATTCTCTGTGCTTTGGGCGTTTGGCAGCTTGAGCGGCGCGTCTGGAAGCTCGATCTGATCAAAAGGGTGGACGAGCGCGTTCATGCATCGCCGGTATCGGCTCCCAGTCCGTCGGCTTGGGCGCATGTTAACGCAGCCGATGACGCATATCGCCACGTCTTCGTAAAAGGGAAATTTCTCGATAGCCGGGCAACGCTGGTCAAGGCGGTTACCGAACAGGGGCCGGGTTTTTGGGTGATGGCACCGTTCCGCACCAACGATGGCTTCTCGGTGCTGATCAATCGGGGATTTGTCCCGTCTGAGCAAGACATTCACGAAGCGCTCAAGGCGCGCGGTGGTGTGACGACGGTAACTGGTTTGCTGCGCATCAGTGAACCGGGTGGTGGATTTCTCAGGAAAAACGATCCGGCAGCTGATCGCTGGTATTCTCGCGATGTCGACGCGATCGCCCACTCACGCGGGATAAAGGATACCGCGCCCTATTTCATCGATGCGGATGCCGGTGCGGACCCTCGGGCATTGCCCGTCGGGGGATTGACCGTGATCTCTTTTCCGAACAACCATTTGATTTATGCGATAACTTGGTTCGGTCTAGCGCTCATGCTGCTGGGGTGGATGGCTTATGCTGCACGGCAAGAATGGGCCTTGCGCAAATTACATTCCGGACGAACAATCATTTGAGCGCGGGCGCGCGAATTTCAGTCGTGAAAGCTGAATGATTTCCATTGATCATGTCACCGACAAGAAGAACTTGCTTCTTCTTGTGCAACTGCGATGGCTCGCCGTCGTCGGTCAAATCGTGACAATCCTCGTTGTGCAGTTCGGGTTTGGAATTGCATTGCCGTTGACCGAACTCGCGATTGTCATCGCCTTCCTTGTCGGCCTCAATATCTTCAGCCTGAGCAGGCACTATCGCCATGACATGGTAAGCAACACCGAGCTGTTTTTCGCTCTTTTGCTTGATGTTGCCGCTCTCACCGTCCAACTCTATCTGACCGGCGGCGCGGCAAATCCCTTCATTTCGCTTTACCTTCTTCAGGTGACGCTGGCGGCCGTATTGCTGGATGCCTGGTCGACCTGGACGCTGGTCGTCATCACGAGCGGCTGCTTCGTTTGGTTGAGTGTTGCATACAGGGATATCTTTCACGAGCAGGGCAGCGGCTTTGCCAAGCTGCACATGCAGGGTACCTTTATCTGCTTCCTGCTGTCCGCGACGCTTCTTGTCTTCTTCATCAGCCGCATCAACCGGAATCTTCGCGCGCGCGATGCTCATCTTGCGGGCCTGCGCCAACAATCCGCTGAGGAAGATCATATCGTCCGGATGGGTCTGCTTGCGTCGGGCGCGGCCCATGAGCTTGGAACACCGCTTGCGACCCTGTCGGTGATCTTGAACGATTGGCAGCACATGCCATCTCTTAATGAAGCGCCGGAACTTTCGCAGGAAATCGCGGAAATGCAGCTTCAGGTGGACCGGTGCAAGACCATCGTTTCTGGCATTCTGATGTCCTCCGGCGAAGCACGCGGCGAGGGGACGTTGCGGACCTCCGTGAATACGTTCTTCGATTCGCTGGCTGAGGAATGGGAGACGATCCGTTCACCGGCGCGGTTCGACTATACGAACGTGTTTGGCGACGATGCGGTGATCGTCTCCGATGCCACCTTGAAGCAGGTGATTTTCAATCTGTTTGACAATGCGTTGGAGGCGTCTCCAAAGCTGGTCAAGGCTATGGTTGCCCGGATCGACGACAATATTGTTCTGACGGTCAGTGACCAGGGACCTGGTTTCAGCAAGGAGATGCTGGCGTCATTCGGAAAGCCTTATCAGTCAAGCAAAGGGCGCCCCGGAAGCGGCCTTGGACTGTTTCTTGTCGTGAATGTTATCCGTAAACTCGGCGGGGTGGTTACGGCGGAAAACGCGCCGAATGGAGGTGCGGTCGTGACATTGACGCTGCCGCTGGATTCGTTGTCACCCCGAGGTGGATATGGAATCTGATCGCCGCCTTCTGATCGTCGAAGATGATGCGTCGTTTGCCAGAGCATTGGGCAAGTCATTTGGCCGCCGCGGCTATGATGTCCGGCAGTGTCACCGCATCGATGATCTCGAATCCCTTCTGGAGGGCTTCTCGCCCCAGTATGCCGTCATCGATCTCAAGCTTGCCAACGGGTCCGGATTGGAATGCGTGAAAGTGCTTCATGAGCGCGATCCGGAGATGAAGATTGTCGTTCTGACGGGATTTGCGAGCATCGCGACGGCGGTGGAGGCCATCAAGCTCGGCGCCTGTCACTATCTCGCAAAGCCATCCAATACGGATGACATCGAAGCCGCCTTCCGAAGGGCAGAAGGTGACGCCTCGGTCGAGTTGTCCAGCCGGCCAACCTCCATCAAGAACCTGGAGTGGGAGCATATCCACGAAGCTCTCGTCGAAACTGAATTCAACATCTCCGAGACCGCACGCCGTTTAGGCATGCACAGGCGGACGCTGGCGCGCAAGCTGGCAAAAATCCGGATGAAGTGATCTATCCCCCGTTGGATCGTGTGACAGATTTTCGAACTTAAATCACGCTTGGAGTGACAAATGAGCACCGCAGACAGCGGCGAATGCTTCGCCGCAAGATTGTGAGGTGGAAAATTTAGTCAGGAAGCAATGGCGGACGCGGAAATGCCATAGTGCGCGGGCTTGTCCTTTACGTTTCGATTTTTTGATCTCTTCGGCTCTTTCGCCAACATGCTTTATAAAATGATCCGACGTCTTGTGACGTTTCTGCTGTTGCCCATGGGGCTGCTGCTTACGTTCGTCAGCGCCAATATTTATGACCCCTATCTTATACCTCTGCGCGGCTGGTGGAGCGTGGCTCTGGTCGCAGGCAGCCTTGCGGTACTGGGGGCGCTGGTGGCCGGCGGCTATGTCCGCAGGGGTATCCTGGGCAAGTTACTGATCCTGTTGTGGTGCTTGCCACCGATTGCGATGGCTTCGGCGGTCACGATATTTCAGGTTCATAAACACGTTGTACTGGACGCCGAGGGCAAGCGTGCTGAGGCGCTCGGGCGGCATTTTATTGTCGGCTATTCATCGTTCGATGAAATTGCGGCTCTGGCGAAGAAGGGATTGATTGCGGGAATTTATGTCGCTCACCACAATATCGAGGGGCGCACGATCGATGACGTTAAAAACGAAATCGCGAGTCTCCAGAACATTCGGCGGGATGCCGGACTTCCTCCGCTGATTGTTGCTGTCGATCAGGAAGGCGGCATCGTCTCACACATGTCGCCGCTGCTGACGCCCCTGCCGGCGCTGTCCACACTGACCCCACTGCCGCCCGAGGAGCGGTTGGCGAAAGCCGAAAGTTTTGGCCAGATTCACGGGCGGGAATTGGCGAATATCGGAGTCACACTGAACTTCGCGCCGGTTGCTGATCTTCTTCGGCAGCAGCCCAGCAATCCGCTTGATTTTCACAGCATGATCAGTCGCCGGGCGATTTCCGAAGATCCGGCGATCGTGAGTGATGTTGCGCTGGCTTATGTCCGAGGTCTGGAAAGCGCGGGCATCGAAGGAACGTTGAAGCACTTTCCGGGTCTTGGCCGCATCCGGCAGGACACCCATCATTTTCGTGCCGATCTGAGTACGCCGCCTGCGGAGCTTGAAGCTTCCGATTGGCTTCCATTCAAGCAGGTCCTTGCGCGCTCAAATGCTTTTCTGATGGTTGGGCACGTCGCTGTGACAGCCATCGATCCGGCGAGTGCGGCTTCTCACTCGAAGCGCGTTGTAAGCGGTTTGATCCGCGGCCAATGGGGCTTTCAGGGGATCATCACCACCGACGATCTCGTCATGGGTCCGATCTATGAGCACGGCGTTTGTAAAGCGGTCGTGGAGGCGCTGAACTCAGGCGTCGATTTGCTGCTCATCGCCTATGACGGCCTTCAATTCTACCGCATGTATCATTGTGCGTTGACCGCGCCGCAGGGAAGCATCGATGACACGATGCTTGAGAAAAGTGCCGCCCGGCTGAAGTCGCGAATAGTGCAGCACCAGGCGGACGCACAGACGCCGAATTCCCCAAGCCCTCGCGACTGATGTCTCTAGAGTCCCGATTCCAAAGTTCGCATCATTCCGCCGCTCGTCTGCGAACTTTGGAATCGAAGGACTCTAGCAAGTTATTATTCTAGTGTGGCTTTGGTTCTGAAGTCCGCATGCTGGATTCGCCGCACAAACGATGCGGACTTCAGAACCGCCACACTAGGCTGGTTCGGCCTTAAGGCGCCGTTTGCGGATGGACGCCCGATCGGGCGATTTGCTTGGCCAGAATCTTTGCTTCCTCGGTCAGGGCAGCGTTAAGGGGCGTCATCGGCTCTCGATGAGGCACAACGAGGCCAACCGAATATCCATGATTGGGTTCGACAATCGGGATCGAGCGGACGCGATCCGTCAGGCCCAGGGTCTCCGCCAGCAATGCCGGCATGATGCTTGCCCAGCGCCCGGTCCTCACGTGCGCGTAGAGCACGATCATCGAATTTGATTCCAGCATCGGTGATGCTGTCGCGCCGGCCTGCTGAAGCATGCGGTCGATGATGCGCCGGTTCTGCATATCGGGCGTCAACAGGCATAGCGGAATGTCCGCCACCTCGGCCCACGTTACACTCTCCCGATCACCCAGAGCGCCGTCTGCCGACGTAAGCAGCCGGTAGTTTTCGCGGTAAAGCGGAACGGTGTTGACGTTTCCAAGGGGCTCGTTGTCGAGATATGTGAGACCCGCGTCGACTTCGAGGTTTTCAAGCAGCCGAAGGATTTCGATGGACGTTCGGGAGATGATCGTGAAGCGTACGTCCGGATGACGAGCCCGAAACGGGGTTGTCAGGCTGGCTGTCATGGCCAAGGCTGTCGGAATGGCGGCGATCCGCACATGCCCCACCAAGCCGTGCTTGAGCGCTTTGATATCCTGTTCCATCGCCCGGGCTTCGCCGACGATGCGGCGGGCCCATTCGAGCACCCGTTCCCCGTCGGGTGTTAACCCCTGAAAGCGTGAGCCACGGTTAACGAGCAGTAACCCCAGAGATTCCTCGAGCTGCTTGATGCCGGCCGAGAGCGTCGGCTGCTTCACGTTGCAGCTCTCGGCCGCGCGCCCGAAGTGCTTTTCGTGGGCCAGGGCGATCAGGAATTCCAGCTTGTCGATCATTTCAGGGGGTCTCGGGTCGCTTTCCTCACCATGCAGCATTCGGCGTGAACTGAACAGCCAGGCCCCGCGGGTCTCGCCGCTTGATGGCTTTTTCAGGGGCGATTGATCAGCTTTTGCTATCGCAGCATGGGAGGTGCCAGCTTGATTAAACAGACCACATTGTAGAACGGTTCAAAATCAGAATTTTGGATGAAGTGGTTAGCCCAGATGGCACGGAATAAAGCGTGGAACGCCGACCGGGCCCTTGAGATCATTGAAGAGATCAAGGCGCTTGAAGGACCTCTCTTGCCCATCCTCCATGAGTTGCAGGAGGAGTTCGGATGCGTGCCCGAACCGGCGCTCCCCATGATTGCCCAGGCGCTGAATTTGTCGCGGGCCGAGGTGCACGGGGTTGCCACTTTTTATCATGATTTCCGCCGTGAGCCGGCCGGGAAGCATGTCCTCAAGCTCTGTGGCGCCGAGGCCTGCCAGTCGATGGGCGGCGATCATATTGCCGCGTGCGCCGAGAAAAGCCTGGGCATGAAGGTCGGCAGCACCTCTTCGGATGGGCAAGTCACGCTGGAGCATGTGTATTGCCTAGGCCTGTGTGCCGTTGCTCCGGCGGCAATGCTCGATGGTCGCCTCGTCGGCCGCCTCGACGAAAGCCGCCTCCAGGGATTGCTCGCGGAGGCACGTAAATGACCGTTCGTCTCTACATTCCAAAAGATGCGGCTGCCGTTGCGGTGGGCGCGGATGATGTCGCCTCCGCTGTGCTCGCTGAAGCGGGCCGCCGTGGTCTCGATGTTGAGCTTGTTCGCACTGGATCGCGCGGATTGCTGTGGCTGGAGCCGATGGTTGAGGTCGCCACGTCTGCGGGCCGGGTCGCCTATGGACCTGTCACGATCGGCGACGTGGCCGCCCTGCTTGATGCCGCCGCGAACAACGGTGGTGCGCATCCATTGCGGCAAGGTGTCGCGGATGAGTTGCCATGGCTGAAGCGGCAGACGCGGCTGACATTCGTGCGTTGCGGCGTGGTCGATCCGGAGTCGGTGGATGACTATCGCGCCCACGGCGGCATCAAGGGGCTTGAGCGGGCGCTCACCCTCGGCAGTGACGCGATCATCGATGAAGTGTTGAAGTCGGGCTTGCGCGGGCGCGGTGGCGCCGGCTTTCCGACAGGCATCAAGTGGAAGACGGTTGCCCAGGCGGCTGGCCCGCAGAAGTACATCGTCTGCAACGCGGATGAGGGCGACAGCGGCACCTTTGCCGATCGGATGATCATGGAAGGTGATCCCTTCGTGCTGATCGAAGGCATGACCATCGCTGGCATCGCTGTCGGCGCGACCAAGGGCTACATCTATATCCGCTCGGAATATCCTCACGCGATCGCTGCCATGAAGACGGCCATCGAAGCTGCCAAAAAGACCGGGCTGCTCGGTGCGCGCGTTGCTGGCTCAAACCACGCCTTCGATCTCGAAGTGCGGACGGGTGCGGGCGCCTATGTTTGCGGCGAAGAAACGTCGCTGCTGGAAAGTTTAGAGGGCAAGCGTGGCCTCGTGCGTGCGAAGCCGCCTCTACCTGCGCACAAGGGTCTGTTCGGCAAGCCAACAGTCATCAACAACGTGCTGTCGTTCTGTGCGATTCCTTTCATCCTGTCGGAAGGCGCCAAGGCATACGCTGATTTCGGCATGGGCCGTTCGCGCGGAACGATGCCGATCCAGCTTGCCGGCAACATCAAGCACGGCGGGTTGTTCGAAGTCGCTTTCGGTATCACGCTTGGGGAGCTGATCGACGATGTCGGTGGCGGAACCGCAAGCGGTCGCCCCGTAAGGGCGGTGCAGGTTGGCGGACCGCTCGGCGCTTACTTTCCGCGGGCGCTGTTTGACACGCCATTCGACTACGAAGCATTCGCTGCGCGTGACGGCCTGATCGGCCATGGCGGCATCGTCGTGTTCGACGACAGCGTCGACATGTCGAAGCAGGCGCGGTTTGCGATGGAATTCTGCGCCATCGAATCCTGCGGCAAGTGCACGCCGTGTCGCATCGGTTCGACGCGGGGCGTCGAAACAGTCGACAGGATTCGTGCCGGGATCGAGACCGCCAAGAACATCACGGTGCTCGAAGATCTCTGCAACACGATGAAGTTTGGATCTCTCTGCGCGCTCGGAGGCTTCACGCCCTATCCGGTCATGAGCGCGCTGAAGCACTTCCCCGAAGATTTCGGTGCGACGCCGACGCGTCTGCAGGCTGCGGAATAAAGGACAACACAAATGTCGCTCATTCATGAAGTCGATTACGGCACGCCGCGCTCGAAGAGCGAGAAGACAGTCACGCTGACCATCGATGGTCAGACAGTCTCCGTGCCGGAGGGCACCTCCATCATGCGCGCTGCGATGGAGATGGGAACCGAGATCCCCAAGCTCTGCGCGACCGATATGGTCGATGCTTTCGGTTCGTGCCGGATGTGTCTGGTTGAGATCGAGGGCCGGGCCGGAACGCCGGCGTCCTGCACCACGCCGGTGATGGATGGCCTCGTCGTGCGCACGCAGACCGATCGTCTCAAGCAGCTGCGCAAAGGCGTGATGGAGCTCTACATCTCCGACCATCCGCTCGATTGTCTGACCTGCGCAGCCAATGGTGATTGCGAGTTGCAGGATATGGCGGGCGCGGTCGGCCTGCGTGATGTGCGTTATGGCTATGAAGGCGAGAATCACGTGTTTGCCAAGTCCAGCGGCATCGCCAATGAGAATTGGATGCCGAAGGATGAGTCCAATCCTTACTTCACCTATGATCCGTCGAAGTGCATCGTCTGCTCGCGTTGCGTCCGCGCCTGTGAAGAGGTCCAGGGCACTTTTGCGCTGACGATTTCCGGTCGTGGCTTTGATAGCCGCGTGTCTCCCGGCATGAGCGAGAGCTTCCTCGGGTCGGAATGCGTCTCGTGCGGTGCCTGCGTTCAAGCTTGTCCGACCGCGACGCTCACGGAAAAGTCGGTCATCCAGATCGGGCAGCCCGAGCATTCCGCGGTGACGACATGCGCCTATTGCGGCGTCGGCTGTACGTTCAAGGCGGAAATGCGCGGCGAGGAAATTGTCCGCATGGTGCCGTATAAGGACGGCAAGGCCAATCGCGGCCACTCCTGCGTCAAGGGCCGCTTCGCATGGGGATACGCGACCCACAAAGAACGCATCCTCAACCCCATGATCCGCAACAAGATCTCGGATCCCTGGCGTGAAGTGTCATGGGATGAGGCGTTCAACTACGCCGCGTCCGAATTCAAGCGTATCCAGGAAAAGTACGGCCGGGATTCGGTCGGCGGCATCACCTCGTCCCGCTGCACGAACGAGGAAACCTTCCTTGTGCAGAAGCTGATCCGTGCCGGGTTCGGCAACAACAACGTCGATACCTGCGCGCGCGTTTGTCACTCCCCAACCGGCTACGGCCTGTCACAGACGTTTGGCACGTCCGCAGGAACGCAGGATTTCGATTCCGTTGAAGACACCGATGTCGTCATCGTTATCGGTGCCAATCCGACCGATGGCCATCCAGTGTTCGCATCGCGTCTGAAGAAGCGATTGCGGCAGGGCGCGAAGCTGATCGTGATCGATCCACGTCGCACGGACCTGGTGCGCTCGGCACATATCGAAGCTCAGCATCATCTGTCTCTGATGCCCGGCACCAATGTCGCCGTTCTGACGGCACTGGCGCATGTGATCGTAACCGAGGGGCTTGTCGACGAAGCTTTCGTTCGCGAACGTTGCGACTGGAGCGAGTTCGAGGGATGGGCGAGCTTCGTTTCACTGGCGAAGAACAGCCCTGAGGCGACGGCAATTGCGACCGGCGTTGACCCGAAGGAACTGCGCGCGGCTGCGCGGTTGTTTGCGACCGGCGGCAACGGCGCGATCTATTATGGTCTGGGTGTCACCGAACACAGCCAGGGATCGACGACGGTGATGGCCATCGCCAATTTGGCAATGGCCACCGGCAATATCGGCCGTCCGGGCGTTGGTGTGAACCCGCTGCGTGGGCAGAACAACGTGCAAGGCTCGTGTGACATGGGTTCGTTCCCGCACGAACTGCCGGGCTATCGGCACGTCTCGACCGATTCGGTTCGCGAGATATTCGAATCGATGTGGGGGGTTCAGCTTAACAAAGAGCCTGGACTGCGCATTCCGAACATGTTCGATGCGGCAATCGATGGCTCCTTCATGGGGATTTATGTTCAGGGCGAAGACATTCTTCAGTCCGATCCCAACACCAAACACGTGGTCGCAGCACTGTCTGCCATGGAGTGCGTCATCGTCCACGACCTGTTCCTGAACGAGACCGCCAACTATGCCCACGTCTTCCTGCCCGGCTCGACGTTCCTCGAGAAGGACGGCACGTTTACCAATGCGGAGCGTCGCATTCAGCGCGTCCGGAAGGTCATGTCGCCTCGCAATGGGCTGGCCGACTGGGAGGTGACCATCGGCCTGGCCAAAGCGATGGGCTTTGAGATGAAGTACGATCATCCCTCGCAGATCATGGACGAGATCGCGGCGTTGACGCCGACCTTTACCGGTGTGTCCTATGCCAAGCTTGAGGAAATGGGTTCAGTCCAGTGGCCGTGTAACGAGAAAGCGCCGGAGGGAACGCCGGTCATGCACATCGATCACTTTGTGCGGGGCAAGGGTAAGTTCGTCATCACGGAGTATATTGCCACCGACGAGCGCACCGGCCCGCGCTTCCCGCTTCTGCTCACAACGGGCCGCATTCTCAGCCAATACAATGTCGGTGCGCAAACCCGCCGTACCGATAACGTGGCCTGGCATGCGGAAGATCGGCTCGAAATGCATCCGCACGATGCCGAACAGCGCGGCGTGCGCGACGGCGATTGGGTTAAGTTGGCAAGCCGTGCTGGCGAGACCGCCCTGCGTGCATTGATCACGGACCGCGTTGCGCCTGGGGTTGTTTATACGACGTTCCACCACCCCGATACGCAGGCAAATGTCATTACGACCGATTTCTCGGACTGGGCGACGAACTGTCCAGAGTATAAGGTGACGGCAGTTCAAATCTCGCCATCAAATGGGCCGAGCGAATGGCAGAAGTCCTATGACGAACAAGCACGAAATTCACGGCGGATTGCACCGGTCGTGGAAGCCGCGGAGTAATTCATGAAGTCGCCCGCTGTTTCGGTTCACCGCCGGATCTGGCGCGAGGGCGGCTTTAGCGAGAGCAATCGTTCGATTCCCGAAGAGACACCGATTGCCTTGACCTACAACGCCGGCACCTATGCCGTGATGATGGGGACACCGCAAGATCTGGAGGATTTTGCGGTGGGCTTCAGTTTGACGGAGGGGATTGCCCATTCCACCGCGGATATCCAGTCACTCGACGTGGTGATGCTGGATGAGGGCGTTGAGCTGCGCATGTGGCTTGATCAATCTCGCGCAGACCGCCTGCGTGAGCGGCGCCGCAACATCGCAGGTCCGACAGGGTGCGGATTGTGCGGGATCGATTCTATTGTCGAAGCTGCACGTCCTGCGACTATGGTCGGGGTTGGCCGTCAATTCTCGGCAGATCAAATTATGCAAGCTATGCAAAGCATATCTTCGCTTCAGACGCTCAACATTGAGACGCGTGCAGTGCACGCGGCTGCTTTCTGGAATCCGGAGCAAGGCGTTGTTGCGCTGCGTGAGGATGTCGGCAGGCACAATGCACTCGACAAGCTGACGGGAGCGCTGGCGCGCAACGCCGTTAACGCGAGCGAAGGCCTTATTCTTCTGACCAGCCGCGTCTCGGTTGAAATGGTCCAGAAGACGGCCGTGACTGGCGCAGCTGTGATGGTGTCGGTGTCGGCGCCAACGGCGTTGGCCGTGCGTATGGCTGACGAGGCAGGGATCACTCTTGCGGCGATTGCGCGCTCGGATGGATTTGAAGTGTTTACGCATCCGCATCGGATAGCTGATGGAGTTACTGCGCATGTCGCCTGATCGGCTTGTCTACATGGCCAACCAAATTGGCACGTTTTTCAAAAGTCAGGGTGAAGATAAGGCTGCTGCCAGCACCGCTGACCACATCAGAAAGTTTTGGGATCCTCGAATGCGCTCCGCGATCCTGGCGCATCTCGAAGCGGGAGGTGTAGGATTAAATCCCGATACACGTGAGGCAGTGGAAGCCTTGAAAAAAACAGGATCGTAAGACGACAGACATGCCCGCAATAAAAATTGGGCAGCTGATTTTTCGCACCTTGGGGAGAAGTTGAATGACGACTATTGAACAGGCAGGCGCCTCACCGGGCGCCGGTGCCGGTATTTTTGACCGCGAGCGCATCATCGCAAAGGCCGGCTTCAATCGCTGGCTGGTTCCACCGGCAGCACTTTGTATCCATCTCTGCATCGGCATGGCTTACGGTTTCAGCGTATTCTGGCTGCCACTGTCGCGTGCGGTCGGTCTGACCGCACCGAAGGCATGCCCGGACATGACGATCATGCAGGAGCTGTTCACCACCACCTGCGATTGGCGCGTGTCCAGCCTGAGCTTGATGTACACGCTTTTCTTCGTGGTGCTTGGTATCAGCGCTGCCATCTGGGGCAATTGGCTGGAGCGTGTTGGTCCGCGTAAAGCGGGCTTCGTCGCGGCGCTGTGCTGGTCGGGTGGACTCGTGCTGGGCGCGATCGGCATTTACACGCACCAGCTCTGGCTGATGTGGCTCGGATCGGGCGTCATCGGCGGTATCGGCCTTGGCCTCGGTTATATCTCGCCCGTGTCTACGCTGGTCAAATGGTTCCCTGATCGTCGCGGCATGGCGACTGGCATGGCCATCATGGGCTTCGGTGGTGGCGCGATGATTGGCGCGCCGCTCGCCAATATGTTGATCAACTATTTCAAGACGCCGACCGATGTCGGCGTCTGGCAGACGTTCCTCACGATGGGTGTGATCTACGCCGTGTTCATGATGATCGGCGCGTTCTCCTATCGCATCGCTCCTCCCAACTGGCGTCCAGAAGGATGGACGCCGGTTGAGAAGGCCAACACGATGATCACGACTGGTCACGTGCATCTCGACAATGCGCACAAGACCAAGCAGTTCTGGCTGATCTGGGGGGCGCTCTGTCTCAACGTGTCGGCCGGTATCGGTGTGATCGGCATGGCGTCGCCGATGCTGCAGGAGATCTTCGCAGGTAAACTGATCGGCCTGCCGGATGTGTCCTTCAGCCAATTGACCGAAGCGCAGCGTACGGTGATCGCAGGCATTGCGGCTGGCTTCGCCGGCTTGCTGTCGCTGTTCAACATCGGTGGCCGGTTCTTCTGGGCCTCACTGTCAGACAAGCTCGGCCGCAAGAACACCTACTATACGTTCTTCATTCTTGGCATCATCCTTTACGCGCTGGCGCCAACCCTCGCGGCAACCGGCAACAAGATGCTGTTCGTGCTCGCCTTCGGTGTCATCCTGTCGATGTATGGCGGCGGCTTCGCAACGGTGCCTGCCTATCTCGCCGATATTTTCGGCACGCAGTTTGTGGGTGCGATCCATGGCCGCCTGCTGACGGCCTGGTCAACCGCAGGCATCATCGGTCCCGTTGTGATCACCTACATCCGCGAATTCCAGATCGCGGCGGGTGTCCCACGCGCTCAGGTCTACGATTTCACCATGTATATTCTGGTGGGCATGCTGGTGCTGGGTCTGATCTGCAACATGTTGGTCAAGCCGTTGGCACCGCACTGGTTCATGAAGCCAGAGGAAGTCGCCGCCCTTCAGGCCAAGGGGGCAGTGGGTGCGACGAACGGTGGTTCTTACGGCATTGGCACAGGTGGTCTGGACGGCAAGGCCGCGCTGTTCTGGGCCTTCGTCGGCGTCCCGCTGGCGTGGGGTGTGTGGCTGACCGTGCAAAGCGCGATCAAGATCTTCCACTAAGATCCGCGATCAAACACGCGGGCGGGATATGACATCGAGCCGTCATATCCCGCACCGCCTCACCCATAGATTTATCGTTTATTTTCAGGAGATACTTATGCTTCGTACTGGCACCTGCCTGGTGGCCGCGCTGGCTATCGCTGGTTCACTTGCTACGGCTTCGGCGCAAACCGCTGCCCCGGCACCCGCACCAAAGACTTCAAAATTGCAATTGACCAAGGAGCGCCTGAAAGAAATGCGCGCCAAGTGGAGTCAAAACAAAGGCAAGCTCAAAGCCTGCCGGAAGGACGTCAAGGCCAAGGGACTGGCCGGTGATGACCGCTGGTTTTATATTGAAGAGTGCATGGGCAAGAGCTGACACTGCAGCTTTCAAAGCAATCGATTGGCAAAGGCACGATGAAAGTCGTGCCTTTTTCTTTACCCGCCCTCCAGCTGCTGAAGAGCTTTTGAGCGTTTTCCGCTCACTGCTTGTAGTTCTACGAGTCCGGTCATTAAGCTTTTGCTCACCGGTGTCCCCATACTCCCATAAAGGCTGGAATTTTGGTGATTCGCGAGTCGGGGAACGCGCGGATTGCACGAGCGGGGCGCAGTATTGACGAAGGATGCTTGGGGCTCGAAGCGGTTGGCACGTCTTTCGGCGTGTGTGGCTCCTCATTCCTTCCTGGGCTTTGTTCCGAACGGATATCCGGAACGGCATTCAGTCGAGGCAACAGTGCGCCTCATTCCTCAACAGTTGCGTCGTGCGTGCGTCGTTCCAGGCATGAGACCCGTCGTGGGCTGAGCAATATCTAATCCAAAGGGCTGAGAATATGAGGTTCACGGTTAAAGCGAAGCTGGCCAGCGCTTTCGGCGCGATCATCGTCCTGTCGATGATTTCCGGCGGAGTTTCGTACTGGAAGCTGAGTCAATTGGTGGAGATTTCCTCAGTCCTGGCACAGCGCGCGGGTCGTATCGAGAAGGCCGGCGAACTCCAAAATCAAGTTCTGTACCAAGTCCGCGCAGAGAAAAACATCATTCTGGAATCGAATGATGCCGAAATTGCACGGCTGACAGATACGCTCAAGGAATACCGCAAGGAAGCGACACGCATCGCCGATGAAATCAAGGCTGGTACGACGCCGGCGGGCAGAAAGTTCATGGACAAGTTCTCTTCGTCTTACGACAAGATGAACAGCATTCAAGACGAGGCGGTCAAGTTAGCGACACTCAATTCCAACAACAGGGCGGCCCATATCTGGAGCACTGAGGGTGCAGCCGCCGTCAAGAATTTCTCCGACACGGCAGACGCACTGTTCAATGATATCAGCCGGTTGCCAGCGTCTATCGAGAGTACGCGCGCGATCACCTCGCTGCTGTCCGCACGGCTTGAATCGTCCAGAACCCAGAGATTTCTGATTGTTTCCTTCTCGGCGACGAGCCTGGAATCGCTGGATTCCGCGGTGAAAAGTATTGGTCCGTCAACAGCCGCTTTAAAAGCCGCTGCGCAGTCGCTGTCGGCACAAGTCGGCCCGCTGGGTCTTTCAGCGAGCAACCTGATCGCCCGGGTGGATCAACTCGAAAAAATTATCGTCCGTACGACCGACATCGTGAAGGACGGCGGTAACATCAAGGCGGCGACGCTCTCGGCTATTGAAGGTCGCAAGGCCAATGATGAGGCGGTCGCGAATTCGGCGGACTATGTCAATTTCGTCAAGAAGTCGTTGGTTGATACGACGGCGCAGGCCGAGCAGGATGGCGCTCAGGCGCAGATGTTGCTGATCGGAATCATCTCCGTATCTCTGCTGATCGGTATTGGTTCCGCAATATGGATTGCTCTCAATATCAGCCGGGGTCTCGGCCGCGCCGTCGGCTTGGCCGATGCAGTTGCAATTGGTGACCTCAGCCACAAGATCGACGTCTCCAGCAATGATGAGGTCGGGGATCTCGTCAATTCACTGAACACGATGACGGAAAACCTCAATGCAACGGCTCGGATCGCGGATACGATTGCCAGCGGTAATTTGACGATCGATGTTAAGCGGCTGTCGGACAAGGATACGCTCGGCATGGCGCTCGAACGGATGGTCGAAAGGCTTCGGGCGATCGTTGCTGAGGCCATCACTGCCGCGCAGAACGTGTCGGCGGGCAGCCAGGAGCTGTCAGCAAGCGCCGAGCAATTGTCCCAGGGGGCGACCGAGCAGGCTTCGTCCGCTGAAGAAGCTTCGTCTTCGATGGAAGAGATGGCTGCCAATGTGAAGCAGAACGCCGACAACGCCAGCCAGACCGAGCGGATCGCGGCACAGTCCGCCAAGGATGCCGAAGCCAGCGGCCAAGCCGTCAACCGCGCTGTTGAGGCCATGCAGACCATCGCGGAAAAGATCACCATCGTGCAGGAGATCGCACGTCAGACCGATCTGCTCGCGTTGAACGCGGCGGTGGAAGCCGCCCGTGCCGGCGAACACGGCAAGGGGTTTGCGGTGGTTGCCTCTGAGGTCCGTAAGCTTGCGGAGCGCAGCCAGGCAGCTGCGGCGGAGATTGGCACTTTGTCGGCGGACACCGTCAAGGTGGCGCAGGAGGCCGGCACGATGTTGTCGAAGCTGGTGCCGGATATCAAAAAGACCGCGGAGCTGGTTGAAGAGATCACGTCAGCCTGCCGCGAGCAGGACGTCGGCTCCTCGCAGATCAATCAGGCGATCCAGCAACTCGACAAGGTCGGCCAGCAGAATGCCAGTGCGTCCGAGCAGGTGTCCTCGACCTCGGAAGAACTCGCCTCGCAGGCCGAGCAGCTACAGGCCACCATCTCCTACTTCAAGATCGATCACCATGTTCAGCGGGAAGCAGGTCTCGCTGAGACCTCAATCAACAAGGCCGTCAGCC
The DNA here is from genome assembly GCF_055386385.1 of Afipia dichlorophenoxyacetatis. Classification (NCBI taxonomy): domain Bacteria; kingdom Pseudomonadati; phylum Pseudomonadota; class Alphaproteobacteria; order Hyphomicrobiales; family Nitrobacteraceae; genus Afipia; species Afipia dichlorophenoxyacetatis. Next base: position 423,196 of record NZ_AP029250.1, read on the forward strand.
AGCTGCGCGGCAAAGCGGCGAGTATGGCTACGTCTGTCAAGAAACCGGTCGCCAAGCCCGCTCGTGCGGCCAAGGCAGCCAACAGTGGCGGCTTTGCTTTTGCAATGGGGGACGGCGAGGACGACCGCGACGCCGACTTCCAGCGCTAAACAACTTGCCGGCCTCGCTGCAGGGTGAGGTCGGCTCTTTCCTGTCTTGAGTGGAGCGCGACATGGCCGAAACGGCGCAATATCTGACGCTCGGTCTCGCTGGCGAGACCTTCGGCATCCCGATCCGCAATGTTCGGGAAATCCTCGACATGCGGCCGATCTCGAAATTGCCCCATGCACCCGAGTTCCTGCTGGGAATGATCGATGTGCGCGGCAGCGGCTATCCGATCGTTGATCTGCGTACCAAGCTCGATTTGCCCGCCATACCTGCGACCGAGGCCACCCGCATCATCATTCTCGATGTGCCGCTGGAGGATCGTCTTGTCGGGGTCGGCTTCGTCGCCGACTGCGTTTTTGAAGTCACCGATATTGATGAAAGCCGCATCGAGCCTGCTCCGTCCGTCGGTGGTCGCTGGAAGTCGGATTATCTCGCCGGCATCGGACGCAAGGGCGACAAGTTCGTCATGATCTTCGATCTCGCGCGCCTCATGGCGACGCAGGATAACAAAGACGAAATCACTAGTGTGAGCGATTCGCCGTCAATCCGGCTGGATCTGCAAGATGTTAGAGACGGTGAGAGTTATCGCGGCCTTAGTGGGGCGATAAGCGGCTAGAGATCAATTACGTAGACCTATGCGACGTAGTGAGTATTGATTATCGTTTCAGGATCCTAACAATTCCGAATCAGGGTTGCTTCTTGTTGCCAGCGTCAGCCTCCCGATAACACGCAGAGCGCAATAAGAAATGCACGGCCGCCGAACGTCCTTTTCATCTCGATCATTATTGATGATCGCCGAAGACATGGGACAGCTTGGTATGTGGTCGTACAACGAGATGTCTCAGGAGATCTCGTGGTCGCCTGGGATGCATAAGCTGCTGGGCACTAACCCCGCGTTCGATCAGCCTTCCTTCGATGCATTTCTACGAAATGTGCATCCTGAGGATCAGGAAAAGCTGCACAAAGCGTACGAACTCTCCAAACAAGGCGTATTCTCCGAACTGACATTCCGGGTCATCCATCCCAACGGTCAGCTGCGCTGGCTGACGGGCCGAGCCGAAGTCCTGTACGCCAAAGATGGGTCCTATCTGCAAAGCTCCGGTCTCATTGTCGATGTGACAGAGCAGCAGACCCTGCTCGAACTTTTTCGCCGTAAGGAAAAGCGGCTGGATGCCTTGGCCGAAGGGTTCAATTTCAGCATGTGGTCGGCCGATCGGACGGGGGCATTGACGGCATTTCCGCAATGGCGCCTTTTTGGGGTTTCCTCGCTTGCGAAACTGCTCGATTGGGCTTGGCTTGATCGCGTGCCTGAAAATGAGCGGGAGCAGGTCCGCGCGACCTGGCAACAGGCCGTCGCGGACGGAAAGCATTTCGTGTCACGGGTCAGGTTTGTATTCCGTCCCTCCGAGAAACCTGCGCAGATGCTGATTTATGCTGCGCCGGTTCGGAATTCGGAGGGGGCAATTGTCGAATGGGCTGGGTTGGTTACAAGTCCTGCGGACGTGATGCGCCCCGCGCCAGATGCGCAACAAATAAAGGCGCCGCATATTAGGGCTGCCCGGGCTTTGCTGAATTGGTCGATCGAAGACCTTGCGAACAGAAGCAAGGCGTCAGTATCCAGCATCCGACGTGTCGAGAGTTGCGATATGTCTTCAATTCGCAAGCCGACCCTCGAAGCGATTAAAGCCGCTTTAGAGCAAGGTGGAGTTATCTTCGGAAATCGACACGGAACGATTTCAGTCGCGCTACGCAGTTAGCGCCATTGCCTGGCGAAAAGCGTTCGGCTGCTCCGAAGATGGATCCTGTGCAGGCACCAATGTGGTGGCATGCGATGTGCAAATTTCGACGACTTCATCCCATCGGGCAAGAAATGCATCCACACATGCGGGATCGAATTCTTTGCCTTTTTGTTTCTCAAGGTAGTCGCGTGCCTTTTGAACAGGCATGGGATCCTTGTAGGGCCGCTTGGTCGTGAGTGCGTCGAACACGTCTGCGACCATCACGATTCGCGCGGCGATTGGGATGTCGTCTCCCTTGAGGCCTTTGGGGTATCCGCTGCCATCCCATCTCTCGTGGTGGGCTTCAGCGATGATCGCAGCAAGTTGGATCAGCTCGCAGTGGCTGTCCGCGAGGATGTTCGCGCCAATCGCGGCGTGCGTTCTGATGATGGCCATCTCATCAGCGTCCAGCCGCCCGGGTTTCAGGAGGATGTTGTCGGGAATGGCAACTTTGCCGACATCGTGGAGTGGGGATGCAAGATAAATATCGCGACACAATCGCTCGGACAGGCGGAGCTGTTTAGCGATGATACGGCTGTATTTTGCAACGCGAAGCGTGTGATCACCCGTGTCGTTATCTCGATATTCGACCGCGAGGGCGAGTCGTAGAATGATTTCTTCCTCACGCTCCTGAAGCTTCAGTGTCGCGGCTTCCACTTCCCTCGCAAGCTCGGCCGCCTGATTGTTCAGTTTTCTGACGGCGCTTCCCAGTTTAATAAGATTACGAAGCCGAACGCCAAATTCGATCGCCTGGGGACGTTTCGGCAAAAAGTCGGTCGCACCTGCTTCCAGCGCACGCAGGCGGACGTCATCCGCTTCAATCGACGTCACCATTGCAATGGGAATGTCGGAAAATCTCGGCAGAGACCGAAGCTCGCGGATCAACGCAATCCCATCCATCTTCGGCATTTCGTAATCGGTGAGCACGATGTCGAAGCTTGTGGTCCGTGCGGCGGCCAATGCTTCGAGAGGATCCAGAAAGGTCGTTGCCTGAACGGAGCCTTCGGCTTCAACGAGGCGCTTTAGCAGGTCGAGCACAGAGCGGCTGTCGTCGACCAATAGCGCGTGGGTAAGCATGAGACGGCCTTTCTAGCCGGCGGAAGTGATTTCTCCATGGAGCCTAATTGGTACGGCTTAATATGGAACTAAATGCCGAAATCGCATTGAGCGCATTGAGGTAACGGATCGGGAAACGGCCTCATATGGAGCTGTGGATAGGTCGCATCTGCTCAATTCCTGCCGAAATACCTGCAAAACGGGTCAATCGTTTGGCTGCGATCGGTGGTGCTGTTGCCGTCCGAATTGAACGCCATGACGATCTGAGCGATTTTTGCGCTTTTCGAAAAGGCTCGTGTTGGCCTGCGATAAGGTGATCAGGCGAAAGAGCGGTTTTTGTTCAGGACCCGTATTTCTACGAGCATCAGCGTTAGCACTTTGCTGATCATACCCATCAATACTCTTGGTCGGGTGTTGGATTTAGTGATTCGCGCATTGGGGAATGCGCGATTTGCTTGGGCTGGGGCGCAGTTATTGATGGACAATGCTGAGGATTTGAAGCGGCCGGTACAGCTTCCGGCGGATTGCAGCATCGGCGCAATCCGTGGCGTCTATGAGATGGTGCGGGATGCCTTCCGGCGCGACAGCCGGGTGGAAATCGACTGTTCCAGTGTCGATAAGGCGGACGTGACGTCCGTCCAGCTGCTGCTCTCGACGGCGAAGACCGCCACTCTGGAGGGCCGCCCGCTGGTGCTCACCGCGCTGTCGCCGTCGCTTCGGACCACCTTCGAGCGTGCCGGACTGCCCGATGAGACCATAGGCGGGCAAAGCGGCTCTCAGCAGAACAATCCTCAAAATAGCGATGGCACGTGATGGGCAACATCCTCACCGTCGACGACTCGCCCAGTATTCGTCAGATGATCAAGGTCGTTCTGACGCCCGCCGGTCACACCGTACATGAAGCGGGCGACGGTGCGCAGGGATTGGAAAAGGCGAAAGCCACCAAGATGGACCTTGTTATCACCGATCTGAACATGCCGGTGATGAATGGATTGGAGTTCATCAAGGCGGTGCGCGCAACGCCCTCCTTGCTGGGTCTACCGATCGTGTTTTTGACGACCGAATCCAGCGACACGCTGAAGCAAGAGGCCAAGGCTGCAGGTGCGACAGGGTGGATCACCAAGCCGTTCAAGCCTGAGCAGTTACTCGCCGTTGTCAGCAAGTTGGTGCGCGCATGACCTCGCTGGATCCTGTCGATATCTTCCGCCAGGAAGCTAGCGAGCTGTTTGAAGCACTGGAAGGCGCACTCCTCGATCTGACGGTGCGCCCTGACGACCGCGAACTCGTGGATTCGGCTTTTCGCGCGTTGCACACCATTAAAGGGTCGGGAGCCATGTTCGGCTTCGACAAGGTGGCAGCGTTCACGCACGAATTCGAAACTGCGTTCGATCGTGTGCGCAAAGGAGAAATTAAGCCGACCGAAGATCTGATTTCGGTTGCGCTGGCGGCAAAGGATTACATCCGGGCTTTGATCGAAGCGCCGGAGACGACCGATACCATTATCGGCGACGCGATTCTGGACGATCTCGGTCATCTTGTCGGGATGAAGAATCCGGGCACGCCATCTGTTGCTCATCCAGAGCAGAGCGGTGCTGTCATCGATTTGGGGCTGGAGACTCCGGCTGCGGAGACATCCGACGACTCACAAACCGGGTGGCAGCTGCGACTGGAGTTCGACAACCACGTTTTGTGCAACGGCTCCAATCCACTCGACTTCCTCGACGACCTGCGCAAGCTCGGCTCATGCTTTGTGGTTGCGCTGACGGACGATGTGCCGACCCTCGAGGAGCTGGAACCTGAATACTGCTTCCTGAAATGGGATGTGACGCTGCATAGCCCGTGCGATCGTGCAGCGATCGATGACGTCTTCATGTTCGTGATGGACGAAATGAAGCTGACGGTCACCCCGATTTTCGGCGCTGAGGCGCCGACACTGGTGCCGTCGTTGCCGGAACCTGCGGTCAGTAAGGTCGCAAAAGCTGAGGTTGCCGAGCCATCCGCTGTATCATCTGGCTCGGTCAAGGCTCCTGTCAGCGCCGATCCCGCGGTCGACAAGAAGCGGGATGAAGCCAAGCGCGAAGAGCCAAAGCGTGAGGATCGCAGCATTGCGACGGTTCGCGTCCAGGCCGAGCGTCTCGATGAACTGATGGATCGTGTCGGCGAGCTGGTGATCGCACAGGCGCGCCTGAGCCAGCTGGCCGCCACCGGCGAAGACCTTTCGATCAAGATGATCGCCGAGGAAATCGAGCGATTGGCCGCCAGCTTGCGCGACACCACGATGGGTGCGCGCATGGTGCCGATCGGTTCGTTGTTTGGGCGCTTCCGTCGCCTGGTTCACGATCTGTCACGCGATCTCGACAAGCCAGTCGATTTTGTCACCGCCGGTGAAGATACCGAGCTCGACAAGACCATGATCGAGTGCCTGGCCGATCCGCTGGTGCACTTGATCCGCAACGCCATCGATCACGGCATTGAAGATACGGCCAGTCGCCATGCCGCGGGCAAGACCGAACAGGGGCGGATCGAATTGAGTGCGGTTCACTCCGGCGCTCAGGTGCTGGTGACGGTGAAAGATAACGGCGGCGGTCTCAATACGGCGCGTATCCGCGCCAAAGCCGAAGAGCAGGGGTTGATCGCGCCCGGCGCCGCGATGGCCGACCACGATGTCCATCAGTTCCTATTCCATCCGGGCTTCTCCACGGCCCAGACCATTTCTGCGTTGTCGGGCCGCGGTGTTGGCATGGACGTGGTCAAGCGCACCATCGAGAACATGCGCGGCACCATCGATCTTTCCACCGTGCCTGGCCAGGGCACCACGGTGACGCTGCGATTGCCGCTGACGCTGGCGATCATCGAAGGCCTGCTGATCCGCGTCGGCGAGGGGCGTTATATCGTTCCATTGTCGGCGGTAGAAGAATGTGTGGAGCTGACTGCTGCCGATGAACGCTCACGCGGGCGCAACTTTCTCAATGTGCGCGGCGATCTCGTTCCGTTCCTGCGGCTGCGCGACTTGTTTGAGATGCCGGGCGCTCCAGATCGCCATCAGAAAACGATCATCATTTCCACCGGTGAAACGCGAGTTGGCTTGGTGGCCGATCAGATCATCGGAAACCACCAGACCGTCATCAAGTCGCTGTCGAAGCTGCATTCCGAAGTAACGATGTTCTCCGGCGCGACCATTCTTGGCGATGGTTCGGCTGCGCTCATTCTCGATGTCGCTCAGCTGGTGGCACACGCACAATCGCATCAAGTCAACGAGGCCGCGTAATGAATCTGCAGCACTCAGAGATCAATGCGGCAGTCGCGGTCCACGATGGTGCGCTGATGCAGGTTGTCATGGTCGGGCTTGGCGATGAGATGTTCGCGCTCGACGCTGAGTTGGTGCGGGAAATCATTGACCCGGTACCAGCGACGAAGGTGGCGGGGGCCCGCCCATTTCTGCCAAGTGTCATCAATGTGCGCGGCAACGTTATTCCGCTGGCCGATCTACGCATTCGCTTCGGCATGCCTTTGAAAGATAACTCCGCCGAGACGCGAATCGTGGTGATCGAAATCACGCTCGGTGGTGATGCGGTGCTGGTCGGCATCATTGCTGACAGAGTCTACGAGGTTACGGAGATCTCGAAGGCTGACGTCCAGCAAACCCCTCGTGTCGGCATGCAGTGGAAACCTGAATTCATCTCTTTCATTACCAAGTGGCGCCAGGAATTTGTCATCGTTCCGAACTTGGAACGCATCTTTAATTGAAATCTACAGGGCAGGGGTTTGAAAATGCGCTTCACCATTAAAGCAAAGCTCGCCGCGACCTTTGGCGCAGTAATTGTGTTGTCGATTGTCGCAGGTGGTATTGCCTACGACAAACTCACTTCGCTGACGAACTCTCAAGACATGATTGCTCGTCAAGCGCTCATCGCTGAGAAACTGGGCGCCTTCCAGGACCGTATTCAGGGGCAGGTTCGCGCTGAAAAGAATATCGTGCTTTCCAGCGACGCCAAGCAGATCGAAACCTTCACAAAGTCTTTGCACGAGCGCCGGGCGGACGCCAACAAGCTCCGGGAAGAAATCTATGAAGTTGCCAGCGACACTGGCAAGCAGATCATGGATCGTCTGACGGCCAAACTTGCTCGCGTTTATGAGTTGCAGGATCAGGTCGTAAAATTCGGAACGCAAAACTCCAATTATCGCGCGTCGCAGATTTGGCGGTCTGAAGGCGCAGTTGCGGTCAAGGAGTTTAATGCTGCACTCGACGCTGCTTCCGCTGAGATCGAAAAGAACAAGTCTGCAGAAGGCGCGCGGGATACTGCAGCAGCAATTGCAGCCGTACGTGTCGAGCTCGCTACCGCTTTACGTTATGTTTCAGAGACGTTTGCTTCGAGCTCTCTCGAGGAGCTTGAAGCAGATCGAAAATCTGCCATGTCCCAACTGGACCTTGCGAACAGTGTTTTGGCAAAAGCGTCAGGTGGATTTTCTGCGCTCGGTGTTTCACCTAAGAATCTCGAAGTTGCGAAAGATCACCTCAAATCTGTCACGTCCCGTGTCCTGGATATCGTGAGCGAAGGGGGCAACTTGAAGGGTGGCAACCTGACCATGGGGGAGGGATTGCAAACGCTTAATGAGGCGTTGGCTGTTCTCAATGAATATTCCGCCCATGTCACGAAAAAGACGCAGGACATCACAGCTCAGGCTGCGGCGGAGGCTGCGTTTGCCAAGCTTCTCTTGATCAGCATCGTGATCGCATCCACGTTGATCGGCATCGCGGCGGCACTCTGGATTTCGATCGGTATCAGCCGCAGCCTGAGCCGTGCGGTCAATCTCGCTGACTCCGTTGCCAAGGGCGATCTCACCGAAACGATCGCGGTCACGAGTAACGATGAAGTCGGTGATCTTCTGACATCGTTGAATGGCACGGTCGAACGTCTTCGTTCTGTCGTCGCCGAAGCGATCACTGCCGCGCAGAACGTGTCGGCGGGCAGCCAGGAGCTGTCGGCGAGCGCCGAACAGCTGTCGCAAGGCGCGACCGAGCAGGCTTCGTCTGCCGAGGAAGCCTCGTCCTCGATGGAGGAGATGGCCGCCAATGTGAAGCAGAACGCCGACAACGCCAATCAGACCGAACGGATCGCGGCACAGTCCGCCAAGGACGCCGAAGCGAGCGGCGAAGCCGTTGGACGCGCGGTTGAGGCGATGCAAACCATCGCGGAAAAGATCACCATCGTGCAGGAGATCGCTCGCCAGACCGATCTGCTCGCGTTGAACGCGGCGGTGGAAGCGGCCCGGGCCGGTGAACACGGCAAAGGCTTTGCGGTGGTGGCTTCTGAAGTCCGCAAGCTTGCGGAGCGCAGCCAGGCAGCTGCGGCGGAAATCGGCGCTCTCTCCACCGAGACAGTCAAGGTTGCCCAGGAGGCCGGCACGATGTTGTCGAAGCTGGTGCCGGACATCAAAAAGACTGCGGAGCTGGTTGAAGAGATCACGTCGGCCTGCCGCGAGCAGGACGTGGGATCCTCGCAGATCAACCAAGCCATCCAGCAGCTCGACAAGGTCGGCCAGCAGAATGCCAGTGCGTCCGAGCAGGTATCCTCCACCTCGGAAGAACTCGCCTCGCAGGCAGAACAGCTGCAAGCCACTATCTCCTACTTCAGGATTGATCATGGCTCGCAAAAGGGTGCGATGCCGACGGCAGCGATCGACAAGGCCGTCAGTCAGTTGCGCGGCAAAGCGGCGAGCATGGCTGCAGTTGAGCGCGGTGCGAAGAAGCCGGTCGCCAAGCCCGCGCGTGCGACCAAGGTGGCAAGCGGCGGCGGGGGTGGTTTCGCCTTCTCAATGGGGGACGGTGAGGACGACCGCGACGCCGACTTCCAACGCTAACAATTGGCCGGCCTCGCGGTAGGGTGAGGCCGGCTCTTTTCCTGTCTTGAGTGGAGCGCGACATGGCCGAAACGGCGCAATATCTGACGCTCGGTCTCGCTGGCGAGACCTTCGGCATCTCGATCCGCAATGTTCGGGAAATCCTCGACATGCGGCCGATCTCGAAATTGCCCCATGCACCCGAGTTCCTGCTGGGAATGATCGATGTGCGCGGCAGCGGCTATCCGATCGTCGATCTGCGAACCAAGCTCGACCTGCCGGCCATACCTGCGACAGAGGCCACCCGCATCATCATTCTCGATGTGCCACTGGAGGATCGTCTTGTCGGGGTCGGCTTCGTCGCCGACTGCGTGTTCGAAGTGACCGATATCGACGAAAGCCGCATCGAGCCCGCTCCGTCCGTCGGCGGCCGTTGGAAGTCGGATTATCTCGCCGGCATCGGACGCAAGGGCGACAAGTTCGTCATGATCTTCGATCTCGCACGCCTCATGGCGACGCAGGACATGTCCGCTTCTTCGGAACCGGAGCCCAGTGAATCTGTCGCAGCCTGATAAAAGCGAGCTGCAATGTCCGGATCCGTAGCACGTTTGACCGACCGTCAGTTTCGTTCGATTGCCGAACTGGTGGAAGGACATGTTGGAATCAAATTGCCACCCGCCAAGCGTCTGATGCTTGAAGGACGGTTGCAAAAGCGTGTTCGCGCGCTCAACCAGGCAAGTGTCGGCGAATACGCAGAGCGCTTGCTCGACGGTGAATATCTGGAAACGGAGCTTGTTCACCTCATCGACTGCGTGACGACCAACAAAACAGATTTTTTTCGCGAACCATCGCATTTTGATTTTCTTCGCGACGTGGCGGTCCATGAGCTTTTGGGCCAACGGGGTCGCGGCTCTCAAGGTCTTAAAGTCTGGAGTGCCGCCTGCTCAACCGGCATGGAAGCGTACACGACGGCGATCGTTCTCGATAACATGCTGAGAAACGGCGCGCGCTTCCAGTTCCGAATTCTCGGAACCGATATTTCGACCAGCGTGCTGCGTTTGGCAAAGCTCGGGATTTACTCGAAGGAGATGATCGGACCGGTCCCGGAAGATCTGGCGAAACGCTATTTTCTGCGATCACGCGACAAAGCCAGCTCTGAAGTGCGCGTTGTCCCTGAGTTGCGCCGGATTGTCAATTTTATGCGAATGAACTTGATGGATCCGAGTTACCCGGTCGATCGGGATGTCGACATTATCTTTTGCCGAAATGTCTTGATCTACTTCGACAAGGCGACCCAGCGGAAAGTAGTCGATCGGCTCTGCAGCCATCTCCGGCCCGGAGGATATCTTTTGGTGGGGCATTCGGAGTCCATGGTTCATCAAGGTTCCGTTGGCCTTAGGCAGGTTCAACCGACGATTTTCAAAATCGAGAGCAGGAGCTGATCGATGTTGAACAATAAAATCCGTGTTCTGATCGTCGATGACTCTGCATCGGTTCGCCAGATCCTTTCGACCATTCTGAGCGAAGATCCGGACATCGAAGTGATGGCCGCCGTATCCGATCCCTTCGCCGCGGCGAAACGGCTGCAGGAGGAATTACCGGATGTGATCATCCTCGATATCGAGATGCCGCGCATGGATGGGATGACATTCTTGCGCAAGATCATGGCGCAGCGCCCAATCCCCGTCATCATTTGTTCGACGCTGACCGAACAGGGCTCGAACCTGATGTTCGAAGCATTCGAGGCCGGTGCGGTCGATATTGTTCCGAAACCTCGCGTCGATACGCGGCAAGCTCTCATGGAATCATCTGGGCGTTTGCGTGATGCCGTGAAATCTGCGTCCCGTGCGCGGGTCCGGCCTCGCGCGGCGCGGCGTCCCGTGGAAGCAAAATTGACGGCCGATGCGATTATGCCGCCGCCGGTGGCAGGCCGGTCCCGCCCGGAAACGGAACGTATCGTTTGCATCGGGGTCTCGACCGGTGGAACGGAATCTCTTCGGGACGTTTTGGAAGTGTTACCGCGCGCCTGTCCCGGTATTCTGATTGTTCAGCATATGCCGCAGGGGTTTACCGCAGCTTTTGCGAAGCGGCTCAACGGTATCTGTGAGATCGACGTCAAGGAAGCGGAGGATGGCGAACCCGTATCGCCCGGAACGGCATACATCGCTCCGGGCAGCAGGCATATGCTGCTGCAACGGACTGGCGTTCGCTATCACATCGCGATCAAGGATGGTCCTCCCGTTTCGCGACACCGCCCATCGGCTGACGTGCTGTTTCGTTCGGCGGCACAGTATGCCGGCAAAAACGCGCTCGGCATTATCATGACGGGCATGGGCGATGACGGGGCAAAAGGATTGCTGGAAATGCGTAAACTTGGCGCGGCAACACGCGCGCAAGACGAGGAAAGTTGCGTGGTCTTCGGCATGCCGAAAGAAGCCATCGCATGCGGCGCAGTTGAAAAGATTGTGTCGCTGTCAAAAATCTCCAGAGAGATCATGCTCTGGCACGATGCTGGTCAGGCGGCTTGATAACCATGTCGAATTGCTCTTCAGTGGATGTCATGACTGGGGTCACCTCGGTCGAGGACGCCGTTTCTCAGATCGAGACAACGTTTGCTCAAGTCGGAGGCCACCTTGGACGTGGTCATGCGATATTCGAGGATCTCAATGGCGGCCTTGCGCTTCTGTCCGACGAGCTGTCCGGAGCCAAGATTGAAGGCGCGACGACAGCACTTCATGACATCGCCGCAAAATTGACGGGACTTGCGGAGGTTCTGCCGCAGGAAAGCAAGCTACTTGGCGCTATCGGCACCAGTGCGAATGAGGCGTCCAATGTACTGAAGCCGCTGGTCAAGCAGATTCAGATGGTCATGATTATCGCGCGTAGCGCGCGGATCGAAGCCGCGGCGCTTGATACGAGCCAGGAAAGCTTTCTTGATTTCACTCAGGAAGCCTTTGAGCTCGCAAAGGCTGTTCAGGCCGCGATCGATAGCTGTGCGGATGATCAGCAGCGTCTTATGGACGCCATTAACGTCGCCCTGAACCGCCAACGGGATTTTGAAGGGCGTTATCACGCCCAGCTTCTGTCGGTCAGCGACGAATTGATTTCTGCGCATTCGGGAATGCAGGGACGGCAGGCGGACAGCGTGCGCCTTGCTGAACTAACAAGCGCAAGCACCAAAAGAATAGCTGGAGCAGTCGGTGCCGCGATCGTTTCCCTGCAGGCGGGGGACAGCACCCGGCAGCGCCTCGAACACGTCTGTCGGGGATTGCGAATTGCGGCTGGCTCGGAGCCGGGTCTCGTTCCGGCGGTCAGCAACGCGCAGATGGACGAGCGAGCGGTCCGTTTGATCTGCCAACTTCAGGCCTCTCAGCTCAAGAGCTCTGCGACGAGCTTCGATGGCGATATCCGTGATATCGAACGGTCCTTGAAAGCGTTGGTCGCCGATGCGACAGAGATTGTCGGTCACGGCCGTTCGTTGTACGGCGGCGATGGCGACATGACGTCGTTCATGTCGACCGTGAAGCAAGCCTTGGCTCAGGCCTCAGCGCTGATAAACACGTGCGAAAGTTCCAGGCAATCGGTCGAAGATGCGTTGTCAGTTGTCGAAGAGACGCTGGGGAAGTTCCGGTCGGCTATCACAGCCCTGGCCGAGACCATCGTTGATATCATTCTGATCGGCATGAATGCAGGGCTTAAGGCTGCGCAGCTTGGCGTCAAGGGGCGCGCATTTGTCGTGATCGCGAATGAACTCAAGGCGACGGCGGATAACATCTCCGCGGGTGCAGACCTGTTGAAGCCGATTCTTGATCGCATCGAAGGATCCGCCGGGAACCTCAAGCAGTTGCGCGTTGAGGGGGATTCGTCGAAGATGTCGGATCTTGAACCCTCAATTCTGCATGCAATTCATGAGATCGAGGCAGGCAACGGTCAACTCAGCCAGTTGATGGATCGCCTTGTGCGGGAAGGCTCTCAGTTCGAAGAGCTGATGGCCGATGCACAGACATCGCTATCTGTGCTGAGTAGGAAAGCTGCGATCCTTCCGCAGGTTGCCCGGCAATTGGAAACGGCGAACGGAAGCCCGATCAAACTGTCTACCGATGAAGCATCCGCAATCGAATACATCTTCGACGATCTCTATGCGCAATACACCATGATGAGCGAGCGGGACGTTCACCAGCAGTTTGCCCAGCGCGTTGGTCTGTCGCTCAAGCCCGGGAAGAATGAGCCGGCACCGGCCCAGGACAGCGCCGATGACGTGCTGTTCTTCTAACGGACTGCGGTGTCCGATGAACGATCATCGCAATTGGTGATCGTTCAGACGCAGCGCCACTTCGTTAGTGACGGGGTTTCTTCTTCTTGGGCTTTTTCCCAAACGCGGGCTTGTCGATTGTTGGCCAAGCCTGATTTTCAGCAGCTTTGTCGCGCTTCGGCTTTTTGCTTGATGGTGGTGAGCCCTTGAATTGATGCGGCTCCTTGCCTCGCGACTTCTCTTCGAATCGCGGTTTCTCTTCAAACGATCGCTTGTCTTTGCGGCGTGGCGCCTCGTTGCTGTCACGGTGCGAAGCTTTTCGAAAGCTTCGTTCAGCCGAGATGTTTTCGCGCTGCGGTCCACCGGGCAGCGCCTCGATCCGGATGTTGTCTTCCTTGTCCGGTCGCTTGATCTGTAACGCGAACTGTTCAGCGGCATGCACCGAAATCTCGAACTCGGTCGTGGTGTCGGAGATCCGGATCGTGCCGATGTCCTGTTTGCTGATATTGCCTCGACGACAGATCATCGGCAGCAGCCAGCGGGCCTCGGCATTCTTCTTCCTGCCAATCGCGGCGCGGAACCAGACGCCACCTTCGGGCAGTCCTCGGGTCTTCGCTCTGGGGGCTTGACCGACGTCGCCTCTGTCCCTGTTTCCTTTTCGCGAACTGCGATCTTCCTTAGGTCCGCGATCGTCACGAGAACGGCGGCTTTCGCCGGGATCGAGAATGTCCTCTGCGGCGGGGAGCTGCGAACGATACAGTCTGGCGAGTGCGGTCGCGATGTCCTCGGTCGATCGCTCGGCGAGCAACGCGCGTGCGAAGACCATATCTTCATCGGTTGCCGGATCGCTGAATAGCGTACTCTGCATCATGCGCTGTTGATCAAGCGCGCGAATCTCCTCGGCAGTCGGCGCCACGCCCCAAATGACGTCGATGTCGGCCATCTCCAACAACACATCGGCGCGGCGACGACGGGCGGGTGGCACTAGCAAAACACTGACGCCCTTTTTCCCCGCGCGGCCTGTGCGGCCGGAGCGGTGCTGCAGCACTTCCGGATCGTTCGGCAGATCGGCGTGAATGACGAGGCCAAGATTTGGCAGATCGATGCCGCGGGCGGCAACGTCGGTCGCAACGCAAATTCGCGAGCGCCCGTCGCGCAGGGACTGCAGCGCTTTGGTTCGCTCGTTCTGTGTCATCTCGCCCGAAAGCGCGACGACAGAGAACCCGCGCTCTAGAAGGGCCGCCTGCAAATGGTTCACGGCGCTGCGCGTATTACAGAAGACGATTGCGGTCGGAGATTCGTAGAACCGCAATGTGTTGACCACAGCATGTTCGACATCGCTGGGTGCCACGCGGATCGCGCGATATTCGATGTCCGAATGGCCGCCTTCGCCACCGGTGACTTCGATGCGGAAGGCGTTCTGCTGATATTGCTTGGCCAGCGCAGCAATGCCGCGCGGCAAGGTTGCTGAAAACAGCAGCGTGCGCCGCGTCTCGGGCGTAGTTTCGAGGATAAATTCCATATCTTCGCGAAAGCCGAGGTCGAGCATTTCGTCGGCTTCGTCGAGCACGATGGCTTTCAGTTCAGAGATATCGAGCCGCTTGCGACGGATGTGATCGCACAGCCGCCCCGGCGTGCCGACGACGATGTGTGCGCCATCCGCAAGCTGACGCTTTTCCTGCTGCGGGTCCATGCCGCCAACGCAGGAGACGACGCGTGCACCAGCATGCTGATAAAGCCACGAGAGCTCACGGTGAACCTGCAATGCCAGTTCGCGGGTCGGAGCCACAATTAACGCCAGCGGCGCGTCAGGTCTCTGCAACCGTTCAGCGTCTCCCAAGAGATCGCTGGCAATGGCAAGGCCATAGGCAACGGTCTTGCCCGAGCCTGTTTGCGCGGAAACCAATAGGTCGCGACCGTTGGCTTCCTCGGCGAGGACCGCCTTCTGGACCGGCGTCGGGTCATTATAATTACGCTCGGCGAGAGCGCGGGCGAGCGGCGGACTTGCGGATATGGATTTCACGGACGTCGGACCTTGAATGGCGGCATCGCCAAGAAGCAATGGGAACGGATCGAGCGCGCACGGATGCGAGCGCCTCAGCAGGTTCACGGGCTAGGTGGATTGGGCGTGCTTTAGGCTACTTTCGCTCAAAGAGCCAATAAATACTGCGATATCGCCCTTAATAGCCCGGCTCTCAGCCGAAATACGGCCTTAAAGAGGCGAGTTAACCATCTGCTGGCGTTCGCCCAGCAAAAAACGGCGCACATTGCTGTGCGCCGCTTGGTTTGAGGTCGGTATCAGGCTGTTTAGCCGGCGGCCATGATAGCCCGTTGCGCCATCACCTTGATGAGGTTCGCCCGGTAATCCGCGCTTCCGTGAATGTCCGCGATCAAGCCATCCGGCGAGATGGTCACGGAATCGATCGCATTGGCCGCCCAGTTGGCCTTCAACGCAGCTTCGATCGCGGGTACACGCATTACGCCGTCCTGCGAAGCGCCGGTCGCAGCGACGCGAACATCTCCGGCTTTTGTCTTGGCGACGAACACGCCGGTGAGCGCAAAGCGCGAGGCAGGGTGACGCATCTTTGCGTAAGCTGCCTTCGCCGGGATCGGGAATGCGACCTCGGTGATGATCTCTCCGTCTTCGAGGGCCGTGGTGAACAGGCCCTGGAAGAAATCGTCGGCCTTAATGCTGCGCTTGTTGGTTTTCACCGTCGCATCGAGCGCGACTACAGCGGCGGGATAGTCCGCGGCCGGATCGTTGTTGGCGATCGAACCGCCGATGGTGCCGCGATAGCGCACGGCGGGATCGCCGAGCACCGAGGTCAGATGCACAAGAGCAGGAATGGCCTTCTTGACGTCAGCATTGCTCAGAATGTCGTAGTAAGTTGTTGCCGCCTTGATGGTGAGGGTATCGCCTGTTGCCGAGATGCCGATCAACGCCGGGATCTTGGCAAGGTCGATAACATCGGATGGCTGTGCCAGCCGCTGTTTCATCACCGGAAGCAGTGTGTGACCGCCGGCGAGATACTTCGCTTCGGTGCCCTTTTTGAACAGGGCAACGGCATCCTCGACGGTCGAGGGACGATGATATGTTGTCTCGTACATGATCTTCCTCCCCGCCCTTATTCTGCGGCCTGTTGTTGATGAATGGCGTGCCATACCCGGTCGGGGCTGGCAGGCATCTCAAGCTTGTTGTTGCCGATCGCGTCGGTAATCGCATTGATCACCGCCGCGGATGATCCGATCGCACCGGCTTCGCCGCAGCCTTTGATGCCGAGCGGATTGCCCGGGCAAAGCGTTGTAGTGTGCGACACCTTGAACGAGGGCAAATCCTCCGCGCGCGGCATGGCGTAGTCCATGAACGACGCGGTCAGGAGCTGGCCGCTCTTGTCGTAGATGGCATGCTCAAGCAGGGCCTGTCCGATGCCTTGTGCGAGGCCACCGTGTACCTGGCCTTCAACAATCATCGGGTTGATCAGGCGGCCGAAATCATCGGCTGCGACGAAGTTCACGAAATCCGTCTTGCCGGTGCCGGCGTCGACCTCGACCTCGCAGATGTAGGAGCCTGCAGGGAAAGTGAAGTTGGTCGGATCATAGAACGCGGTTTCCTTCAGGCCAGGTTCCATGCCTTCGGGAAGGTTGTGGGCCGTATAGGCAGCAAGCGCGACCATTGGAAAGGCAATGGCCTTGTCGGTGCCGGTGACCTTGAACTGACCATCCTCGATGACGATGTCGTTTTCAGAGGCTTCGAGCTGATGCGCGACGATCTTCTTCGCTTTCGCCTCAACCTTTTCCATCGCCTTGACGATCGCCGACATGCCGACCGCGCCGGAGCGAGATCCATAGGTGCCCATGCCGAACTGCACCTTATCGGTGTCGCCATGAACGATCGAAACCTGGTTGATCGGAATGCCCAGACGATCCGCAACGACCTGAGCGAACGTGGTCTCGTGGCCCTGGCCATGACTATGCGAGCCGGTCAGGATTTCGACGGTGCCGACGGGATTGACGCGGACTTCGGCGGATTCCCACAGGCCCACACCTGCGCCGAGGCTGCCGACGGCTTTCGATGGAGCGATGCCGCAGGCTTCGATGTAACAGGACAGGCCAATGCCACGCAGCTTGCCTTCTTTCTTGGCCTTTTCCTTCCGCGCGGGGAAGCCGGCATAGTCGATGGCCTTCAATGCGGCATCAAGCGACGCGTTAAAATCGCCGGTGTCGTAAGCCATGATCACCGGGGTCTGGTGCGGGAAGCTGGTGATGAAGTTCTTCCGGCGCAGGTCGGCCGGGTCGACCTTCAACTGCCGCGCCGCTGTTTCCATCAGCCGCTCCATCACGAAGCTTGCTTCCGGGCGGCCCGCGCCGCGATAGGCGTCCACCGGCGTGGTGTTGGTGTAGACGCTGATGACCTCGGCGTAGATGGCTGGGATGTTGTACTGGCCCGACAGCAGCGTGGCGTAGAGATAGGTCGGCACCGATGACGAGAACAGCGACATGTAGGCGCCGAGATTGGCGTAGGTCTTTACCCGCAGGCCGATGATCTTGTTGTCCTTGTCGAAGGCCATTTCGGCCTTGGTGAGATGATCGCGGCCGTGCGCGTCGGTCAGGAACGCCTCGGTGCGGTCGGATGTCCATTTCACCGGTCGTTCGACGCGTTTGGAGGCCCACAGCGCGACCATTTCTTCAGGATAGATGAAGATCTTCGAGCCGAAGCCGCCGCCGACATCCGGCGCAATCACGCGCAGCTTGTGCTCCGGCGCGATGTTGTAGAATGCCGATAAGACAAGTCGCGCGACGTGTGGATTCTGCGACGTCGTATAAAGTGTGAAGTGTTCTTCAGCCGTGTCATATTCAGCAACGGCCGCCCGCGGCTCCATGGCGTTAGGCGCCAGGCGGTTGTTGGTGATGTCCATCGCCACGATATTCGCGGCTTTGGCGAAGGCGTCGTTGGTGGCGGCTTCGTCGCCGATCGTCCAATCGAAGATCACGTTGCCGGGCGCTTCAGGGTGAAGCTGCGGCGCACCGGAAGCGATTGCTGCAGTAATATCAGCGACTGCCGGTAGTTCCTCGTAAGTGACTTCGACGGCTTCGGCGGCGTCGCGCGCCTGATTGCGCGTCTCCGCGATGACGACAGCGACAGCCTGCCCGACAAAGCGCACGATTTCCGGCGCCATCGCCGGCCACGCACCCATTTTCATCGGCGAGCCGTCCTTGGAATGGATCATCCAGCCGCAGATCAAATTGCCAACTTTGTCGTCGACAATCTGCTGGCCGGTGAGGACATCAACGACGCCGGGCATATTCTTCGCGGCGGTGACGTCGATTTTCTTGATTTTGGCGTGGGCATGCGGGCTGCGGACGAAGCTCGCATAAGTCATGCCGTGAAGGCGAACGTCGTCGGTGTATCGCCCTTTGCCCGTGATAAAGCGTTTGTCTTCCTTGCGCGCAACGCGTGCGCCGATACCTTCAATTCCCATATCTGATCTCCCTGCCGGAGCGTTTGAGCCGCTGTTCCCTCGAAACGTGGCGGCTTTGAATGTTTTTATTAATCGACCGAGCGCGTTATTCCGCGGCTGCAGCGACTTTCATGCGACCGGCTGCGTCCAGCACGGACTTCACGATGTTGTGGTAGCCGGTGCAGCGGCAGATGTTGCCTTCCAGCTCCTGGCGGACCGTCGCCTCGTCGAGATCGTCGCTGTGACGATGAACAATATCGATCGCCGTCATGATCATGCCGGGCGTGCAATAGCCACATTGCAGACCATGATTGTCGCGAAACGCGGCCTGCATCGGGTGCAATTCATCGCCCCGCGAGATGCCCTCGATGGTCGTGACGTTGGTACCGTGGGCTTGGCCGACCAGTGTCGTGCAGGATTTGACGGCGCGGCCATCGATATGGACGACACACGCACCGCATTGGCTGGTGTCGCATCCGATATGGGTGCCGGTGAGCCCGAGATGATCGCGCAGCAGATGGACGAGGAGCGTTCTGTCCTCGAGCTCGGCAGACACCGCCTTGCCGTTGATAGTGAGTTTGATTGTCGACACATAGACCTCCCTAAGGACTTCGAGCAGAAGATTTTTTAATTGTTCTAATTAACAACCTGCTCGCAAAACTTTGCAACTCGGA
This sequence comes from Afipia dichlorophenoxyacetatis, assembly GCF_055386385.1. Classification (NCBI taxonomy): domain Bacteria; kingdom Pseudomonadati; phylum Pseudomonadota; class Alphaproteobacteria; order Hyphomicrobiales; family Nitrobacteraceae; genus Afipia; species Afipia dichlorophenoxyacetatis. Next base: position 442,403 of record NZ_AP029250.1, read on the forward strand.
TTTTCGTCGAGGCTGTCGTGTCGCAGTCATGCGCGCGCAGCTTCCGAAGATTCGTTCATCCCGATGAGCCGCCGATCAATCTCGCAGATGCGAAAGGAAACGACTTTATGCATCCCCATAATGCAGGGGAAGCGTTTGATCGCATGCAGCTTCTTGACTAGTTTCTCCGCCAAATCAAAAGGCAGAATGCTGCTAACGGAGTGAGCAAAGACGTGATCGACAAGCGGGTAAAGACCGTGGCGGATGCCGTGGCCGGAGTGAAGGATGGAGCAACCGTCCTTGTTGCTGGATTTGGCACCGTCGGTGTCGCCAATAATCTGCTCGAAGCGCTGCACGAACAGGGAGCGAAGGACCTCACGATTGTTGCGAACAACTCAGGCAATGGCGACTGGGGACTGGCGCGGCTGATCAATTCCGGCCGGGTTCGCAAGGTGATCTGTTCTTACCCGCGGTCGGACGACTACAGCGCGTTCCTGAAAGCTTACCGCGCCAAAACCCTGGAGCTTGAGCTCGTCCCGCAGGGGACGATCAGCGAGAGAATGAGATGTGCGGCAGCCGGTCTCGGCGGCTTTTTCTCGCCGGTCTCCGCCGGCACCAAGCTGGCCGAAGGCAAAGAGCAGCGCATGATCGACGGCAAGCTGCATGTCTTTGAGAAGCCGCTGAAGGGCGACCTGGCCGTGGTGAAGGCTGCAAAGTCGGATCGCTGGGGCAATCTGATCTACAACAAATCCGCGCGAAACTTTAATCCGGTGTGCGCCATGGCTGCCGAACTGACGGCCGTAGAGGTTGACGAATTCGTTGAACTGGGTTCGCTCGATCCGGAAGCTGTCGTCACGCCAGGCATCTTTGTCGATCGCGTGGTGGTGGTTGCGGGAAAACAGACTGGAGACAAGTGATGACACCTTTGACTCGGCGCCAGATGGCATGGCGCGCAGCGCAGGACCTCCACGAGGGCAACTTCGTCAATCTCGGTATCGGCATTCCCACGCTGGCGGCCAACTTCGTGCCGAAAACACGCGAAGTGATCTTTCACAGCGAGAACGGCGTGCTCGGCCTTGGCGGTGCACCCAAGCCCGGACAGGAAGACCCAAACCTGATCGATGCGGGCAAGAACCTGACCACGCTCGTGACGGGCGGCGTTTATGTGCATCACGCTGATGCATTCCTGATGATCCGTGGCGGTCATCTCGACGTCAGCCTGCTCGGCGCGTTCGAGGTCTCGGAAAAAGGCGATCTCGCGAACTGGACCACGGAAGACGACGAATTCCCGCCGGGGGTTGGCGGCGCGATGGATCTCGCCGTCGGCGCCAAGGCGATCCGGGTGATCATGGAGCACGTCGACAAGAAAGGGCAGCCGCGTATCAAGTTCAACTGCGCCTATCCTTTGACTGCGGCAGGCTGCGTTAAGCGCATCTACACCAACTATGCCGTCATCGACGTCACGCCGTCGGGTTTGTCCGTGGTCGAGATGATTCCAGGAATGACGCTGGAAAAGCTGCAGACCATGACCGAGCCGCCTCTCAGGCTCGCGAATGACTACAAGGATCTCGCGCCGCCGGCCGAGGCCGCCTAGTTCGCAGCGCAGACAAATTGCGTTTCGAGCCCGAAGCTGATCTCAGCTTCGGGCTTTTTGCTGTCATGTTCTCATCAATGTTCTGATGTCTGATTGAGTTCACGGAAAAGCGGTTCCCTTGGAACTTTTTCTTCCATTTCGAATTGGTGATCAGGAGGCAGATGCTCCTTCAGAGGAATAAACCTGGATCAACAATCCGGGCTTTTCCCATTCGATATAGTTCCGTTCGGAAGCGCTTGAGGCTTTGCGGCTGAGAGCTCTGTCAACTGTCTGCTCGGCCAGCAACGCCTGCGACGTTCATACGACAGGGAGCAAGAGTGAGGCTGGAAAGAGAGACGAAGGGATGTCGGTTGTGACGAACATCCAGGCGTCCCAACAGCGGTCACGTCCTGCAGATGTTTCAGCTGTGGCGAAAGCCGGTGTTGTCGAGACTGATATTCCGGCGAGGTTGGATTCGCTTCGGTGGAGCAGTTTCCATACCCGCGTGATTGCCGCACTGGGGATCACCTGGATCCTTGATGGCCTGGAAGTCACGCTGGCGGGCGCATTGTCAGGTGCGTTGAAAGAAAGCCCTGTCCTCAGGTTCACCAACACCGACATCGGCATTGCGACGAGCGCTTATCTTGCGGGCGCCGTGTTGGGCGCCATTGGCTTTGGATGGCTGACGGACCGTATCGGCCGGAAGAAATTGTTCTTCGTGACGCTCGCAGTCTATCTCACGGCAACTGCCGCCACTGCGTTTTCATGGAATCTCGCCAGCTTTGCCGTCTTTCGTTTTCTGACCGGCGCAGGCATCGGCGGTGAATATACGGCGATTAATTCCACAATTCAGGAACTTGTGCCTGCGCGCTATCGCGGCCGGACGGATCTGATCGTGAACGGCAGTTTCTGGATAGGCGCTGCAATCGGTGCGGTAAGCGCCATTGTGTTGCTGGATCCTAAGGTGATCGATCCGGAACACGGTTGGCGATTGGCATTCTTTATTGGCGCCGCGTTGGGTCTGATTGTGTTGTTCATGCGGCTTTGGATTCCGGAAAGCCCGCGGTGGTTGATGATCCATGGCCAACCGGAACGTGCCGTCCAGATTGTCTCGGAGATCGAAGATTCTGTTGCGCAGCACCGTCGTCAGGATGAGACGCCGTTGCCGAAAATGAAATTGAAGATGCGGACGCACACGCCGCTGCGTGAAGTCGCCAACACCCTGTTCGGGACCTATCGAAGCCGTTCGTTTGTTGGTCTGGCGCTGATGACGGCACAGGCGTTTTTCTACAACGCCATCTTCTTTACTTATGCCCTGGTGCTGACGGATTTCTTCGGAATTTCATCCGAGCATGTGGGTTGGTACATTCTGCCATTCGCGGCGGGAAATTTCCTCGGCCCTGTCATCCTCGGCCCGCTGTTCGATACGTTGGGACGGCGCAAGATGATCGCGTTGACTTACAGTATGTCCGGACTTCTTCTTGCGATCTCCGGCTATCTGTTCTCGATCGGCGTTCTCAGTGCGCAGACTCAAACGATCGCCTGGATGATCATCTTCTTCTTTGCGTCGCCAGCGGCGAGCGCAGCGTATCTGACAGTGAGCGAAACGTTTCCGCTGGAGGTGCGTGCATTGGCCATTGCACTGTTTTACGCGATTGGAACCGGTGTTGGTGGTGTGATCGGCCCCGCTTTGTTTGGTGTGCTGATCGATACAGGTTCGCGCAGCAGCGTGTTTGCCGGCTATCTGCTCGGATCAATTCTCATGCTTGCTGCCGCTGTCATCGCCTGGCGGTACGGGGTCAACGCCGAGCGAAAATCTCTTGAAGATGTAGCGCGGCCGTTGGCTGCGCAGGAGTAATCGATGAGTGAGAACGTGACTGAATCATCTCCAAAACCTGACCGGGATATCTTGCCCGCCCCGGCGGGCATTGTGCCGGATCTCGATAAGACGGCATTGCTGCTCGACATTGACGGCACGTTGATTGAACTCGCGCCGACGCCGCGAGACATTATTGTGCCGCCGAAGCTCGGCCCCACGTTGCTGGCGTTGCATGATCGTCTTGATGGTGCACTTGCGCTCGTCAGCGGTCGATCGTTGACAGATATCGACGTTATCTTTGCGCCACTGCAGTTCCCTGCGGTCGGTGGTCACGGCGCGGAAATGCGGCTATCGACCGATAACGAGGCTGTCGATACGCACGCGCCACCAATGGATAACGACCTCAAGCGCCGTTTCATCGCGATATCACAGCTGAGCCCCGGCATTTTGCTTGAAGACAAGGGCTATTCAATCGCGCTGCATTATCGCTTGGCTCCACAATTTGAGCGCGCGATCTATGAATCCGTCTCAGCGATCAGAGCTGATCTTCCAGAGGCGCCGATCGATGTTCTTCCCGGCAAGTCCGTTGTCGAGATCAAGCACAAGGGATTTACCAAAGCGACAGGCGTTCGAGAATTGATGAGTAACGCGCCATTCGCTGGCCGGAAGCCTATTTTTATAGGTGATGACGTCACGGACGAATCTGTCTTTGCGATTATGCCTTCGTTTCGCGGTATCTCGTTTTCAGTTGGCCGGCGTGCGCATGGCGTGAATGGACATTTCAAGGCGCCGAAAGATGTGCGGGCGTGGCTGGCGCATCTTCTCGACGATGAAGCTCTGGCCGCAGAATAGGAGAAATATAAAAACTGCTCTGTTCTTGTGCGTGGGATCAAATCGACGCTTTTCTTTTCAACACGAAGTCAATCCAAGATTCCTGTGCTTCAAGATGCGGAACTCGGTTCCATGTTTTCGCGCGCCCAACTTTGACTTCAATTCGTTTGAATGGTGATCAGGAACCATATTGATGAACAGGTGTTAATTTCGCTGTAGCGAAACTAAGGGAGGGGCCCCTGTGGATCTTGTCGTCGTTTCGAATCGGGTAGCGCGGGCCAAAGCAAATGAGCCCATGACGGGCGGTTTGGCAGCAGCGCTGTTGCCGGTAGTTGAAAAATCCGGAGCGATTTGGGTCGGCTCAAGTGGCCACGTTCGTGATGGTGCTCATAAAGATTCCTTCGCTGAAATTGAATCGCTCGGTGCGGGTGCTTTAGCGTTGCTTGATCTGCCGGCGGCACATTACGGTGGCTATTACGAAGGCTTCGCGAACTCCGCATTATGGCCGGCACTGCATTCGCGTTCCGATCTCATCCACGTTTCGCATGACGATTATCAATCCTATCGCGAAGTGAATGCGTTTATGGGGCGTGCGCTAATGCGCTTCCGCAAGCCCGACACTGCGTTCTGGGTTCAGGACTATCATTTCCTTGCGCTCGGCGCTGAAATGCGCGACCTCGGCGTTCGGAACCCGATTGGTTTTTTTCTTCATACGCCATGGCCATCACGCTCCGTCATGGAATGCGTGCCGCATCATCGCGAGCTGATCGAGGCGATGCTGGCTTATGACTTGATCGGGTTCCAGACAGATAATGACCGCGATAATTTCGCGGAGTGTCTGCAATCCGATCTCGGCTTGTATGTCGAAAATGGAATTGCAACCTCGCGCTTCGGCACCTCGCGCCTGGCGACGTTCCCGATTGGAATCGACGTCGATGGATTTGCTGCGCAAGCCCAGCGCGCGTCATCGCATCCCGACGTGTCGCGGCTGCGGCGAAGCCTGCATGGCGAGCGTCTCGCGATCGGTGTGGACCGCGTCGACTATTCCAAGGGGCTGGTCAACCGCATCAGCGCCTTCGATCGTCTGTTCGAAATGCAGCCCTCACTGAAACGTTCGGTTTCCCTGTTGCAGATCGCAACGCCTTCGCGCGGTGGCATCGAGGCTTATAGTAGCTTGCAGGATGAACTGGCGAAGCAAGTGACCGATGTGAACGGGCGCCATGGTGAGGTGGACTGGACGCCGATCCGCTATCTCAGCAAGGGGTTCAGCCAAACCGTTCTCGCGGGCTTCTATCGCGCGGCACAGGTCGGTGTGGTGACGCCGTTGCATGACGGAATGAATCTGGTCGCGAAGGAATATGTCGCGGCTCAGAACCCCATCGATCCCGGTGTTCTGGTGCTGTCGAAATTCGCAGGCGCGGCCAATGAGCTCGACACAGCCTTGCTGGTCAATCCCAACGACATCGACGGAATGGCGCGAACTATCGGGATGGCGCTGTCGATGCCCGCCACCGAACGCCGGCTGCGTTGGGAGGCAATGATGACCAAGCTGCGGGCTGGGACGATCCACCAGTGGTTTGCGGGATTTATCACCACGCTGGAGGCGACCCACCTGTCGCCCGACGAGCCCTCGACTCCCGAAACGGCGATTGTCCGGCCGTTGCGGTCGGCGAACGGGGCATTCTTGCACTAAAGCCGGGCAAGATCGTCCTCCATCGTCTCATTACAGTACGGTGGGCGCAGGAATTGTGTCTTCAAATCAATGGCTTGTGGAATATTTGCCGTTGATCCCATCACTCCCTTGCAAAATCACGCGTGCCCCGTCATGACAGCGCATCCGGAGGGATGGCCGAGTGGCTTAAGGCGCACGCTTGGAAAGCGTGTGTGCGGGAAACCGTACCGTGAGTTCGAATCTCACTCCCTCCGCCAGCGACCTTCCTCGCATCATTCTCTGTTAGAATCGCACCGGCTGCTTGAGCGGCGGTAGAGAACGTGCGCGATCGGGCAATCTCCACCACTCCGGGATGAAGCACTTATTTCCTCGGACAGACCGCTCCGGTTTTCACCCAGGCCGCGGCCAGCGCTTCTGCACCCTGCTGGGTGCCCGGGGCTGGCTGACGACTGGCGCCTGGGGCCCAAGCCCAAGCCACCAGATGATCGGTGCCAATGTGGGTGACGATTTCATCCAGGGATCGACCGCCGTTGCGTGCAGGATCCTTGATCTGCGCGCAGATTTCGCCAGGCGTCTTGCCTTCCCAACCCATCTCCAGTGGCGCGAGGTGCCATGCAGGGTCGCCCGGCACTCTGCCGGGATCGAAGTTGGTGTCCTTGTGGCAGTTATTGCATCGCATGGAGGCAAGGCCGTGGCCGTCCTTGCCGCGCTCCACTGGCGGTTGATGCAGCCGCCGCATGTCACCCTGGCGTGGACGATCGCCTGCCGGATGACAGTTGGCGCAACGCGGGTGGGTGAACACCTTGCTCAGCTCGCCGAACAACGCAGCCGAGCGAGCTTCGTTGTCCTGAATGGTTGCGAAGCTGTCGGGCGAGGCAAGGCTCCCCTGTGGGAGAGCTGTCACCGCATACGTTGAAAGCATGCTCGTCAGCAGAGCCGCAGCTGCGATGAGAAGAATACTGATATTGGATTTCATCTGTTGCCGCCCCCAGGCTGATCGTTTCTTGACGCTGGATACTTGTCTTGACGCGTTTTCTTCACGCGAACCGGTCACCACTTCGCTCAAAAACGCTCTAGGCAAGATAGCGTTGGGGATCGGCGAGGATCACGTCGCGCACGGCTTCATGATATTTGACGTAGCCGGTGCAGCGGCACAGGTGACCATCCAGCGCTTCGGTGATCGTCTTCTCGAGTTCAGCGCGTGCGATTCGTTGCTTCGAAAGCCGTTCGAGCAGAACCTGTCCTTCGTTGAGAAAGCCTGCTGTGCAGTATCCGCACTGAAACGAGAAATGCTCGATGAAGGCTTTTTGCAGCTCGGATAATTGCCCGTTCTTCGCATGGCCCTCGACGGTTCGGATGGCTTTCCCATTGAAATTGGCAACCGTGACGATGCAGGTCGGGCTGGTGTAGCTGGTGCCGTCGGCGTCGTCGACAATCACAGCGCAACTCAGGCACTGCCCGGCGCCGCAACCGAATTTTGTGCCCGTCATCCCGAGGTGCTCGCGCAGAAAATCATTCATGGTCAAATTGTCGCGAATATCCATAGGACCGTGGATTTGACCATTGATTGTGATGCTGAATGTCGTCACGCCAGCACCTCCTTGAGCATCTCTTCTGTCACGGGCAAAGATTGGAAACGTCGGCCGGTCGCATCAAAAATCGCGTTCAGCAGCGCCGGTACCACAGGAATCATGACGACTTCGGCCATGCCTTTCGGGGCTTCGTCCGGAGACAGCGGCGGAAGAATGTCGATCTCCAGATCGTGCAATGGCAAATCGGAGCCGCGCGCGATTCGATATCGCCCCAGATTCCATTGCCCATCGCCGGGGCCGCCCTCATATGGCGGCAAGGTTTCGAACAGCGCATAACCCACGCCCATGGCAAAGCCGCCCTGTGCTTGTCCGATAACAACCTCTGGGACGAGGGCCTTTCCGCATTCGAAAACACTGTAGGCCTTCGCAATCCGTAAGACCCCGGTCGCGCGTTCAATCTCGACGCGAACCACTGTGCCGCAAAGCGAGGTGAAGCTGGTGCCGATCCGGTTGTAATCGGTGGGAGGATATTGAACGCTTGTGCGATCGAGACGGGCGAATTGACCGGCGCCTCTGCGAACGGCAAGTGCATCAATGTCTGCCGTCCAGTGTTCATTGGCGACCTTGAAGCTCGCCTTCGCCCACGCCCATCGCGAGAAGGCATGAGTCATTGCGCCAGTTACCACGTTGAGCGCATGCGCCTTCGCCGCGATCTCTGCCAGTGACAACGGCGGCAACCCTGCCAGCGTGAGCCGTCCATCCTTCCAGCGTGCGTCTGACCACTGTGTGGCTCTCGGATCTGTTGGTGCGATGTGCCAAAGCTTCAGCGCGGCGGGCCATAGTCCGAATCGAAATATCACGCGGGCTGCCTCGGCGGCGGCGTGAGTCCCGACATGCGCGCCGATCGAGGCGCTCGTCGGTGAACTGATCGCAGGCACCCAACGCGGATTGCGCTGCGCGGCGTCCTGCGCGGCCTGTTTCATTGTATAAGGGTCTTCGGAAGCGATGAGGCCGAGCGGATCGAAGGTGTCGATCCGCGCCACCGCGACTTCATCGGCAACACCGCCAAGATAGGCGGCGACCCGGTTTGCCAGGGCAGTGCCGATGCCGTTGCCCATCTCGACGTGATCGCAATAAATGGCAACCCGCCCATTCGGATCGATCTCGACGCGTCCGAGCGAGCAGTCGGCACCCGATCCATAGTCCTTGGTCACGCAGGCAACGCCTGTCCCGACCACGATTCCCGGTGTCGTGCGTGATTTCTCCTCAGCACGGCGCGTCCAGATCGGGTGTTTTTGCAGCTTGTCGAGAATCTCCGGCGTGCGGATCGATACGAAGTAAGGATTGCCGGTGATGGTACGACCGCCAGTTTTGAGTGCGTTACGTCGCCGGAATTCGATCGGATCGAGCGGCAGCGCCGTCGCCACCTCATCGATCATGACTTCCAAGGCAGTCATGGTCTGCAGTGTGCCGTAGCCGCGCATCGATCCTGCCGTGATGCCGCGCGAGTGAAGTGCGACCGTTGTCACATCGGCTTTCGGGACATCATAGATCCCGAGCGCGCCGGTAGCCGCGACCACGGCGACGCTCTGCGAGTAATTGGCAAGGCCGCCGCCATCCAGCACATGATCGGCAGCGAACGCGCGGATCATGCCTGTCTTGCGGTCAACGCCGATTGTACTCCGCATCTTGAATGGGTGCCGTTTGATGCCGGCCTGGAATTGCTGATAGCGATCGTGCGCCAGTCGCACCGGGCGTCCTGGAAAGAACATGGCTGCGAGCGCGACATAAAGCGGAAAAGGCGTGTGATCGCGGCCGCCGAAGCCGCCGCCGACATAGGCAAAATGCGTATTGATATGCGAAGGCTTGAAACGGGCCTTCGCCTTGCCGAGCAGGAATGCGACGGATTCTGTGGCCTCGTATGGCGATTGCACGCCAAGTACGAGTTCAAGATCCTTCTTGCTTCCGTCGTACCAGGCGAGACCGCACTCGGGCTCCAGAAATACCGGATCGACAGACTGGGTTTCGAATTCCCGGTCGAGCACCAGAAGTGCCGGATCATTCGCCGCCAGGTCTGCGCGGATTCTTTCTCCGTGCAGTGCGGCTTCGGCATATGCATTTCCCGGAGATGCTGCGCCGGGTGTCCATACTGGCAGGTCGGTATTTTGAACACGTCCCGGGCTTACCCAGCCAGCTTGGAGGGGCGAATAAATATCCGGTGCATCCGGAGTTGGACCAGCGACGCGTGTGAAGCGAAAGGCACCATAGCCGGGCATCATGACCGGGCCGGTTTCTTCTCCAAATTTGACGAAGGACTCATCACGCGAGATGAATTGCCGCGCCCCATCAAACGCGTCAAAATTTTCGAAGATCAGCAAAGCCACTGGCTGTCCGAGATAGATCGGTGTTCGACCAACGGGACAAAACAGATCGCCAGTGTAGAACTCCGGCACGCGGATACCGGTATGGACGAGATCAGCTGCGGTCACCACGACGGAAGGCTTCAGAGAGCCGCTCAAGCGCGCGAGATCGATGCCTTTGTAAACGTGGGTGGCATCCGGTGCGCGAATGAGCAGGGCGTGGGATGTTTTTGTCGGCCAGCCTGGAAGATCGGCGGCGCGAAAGTCAGATGCGTAGAGCTTGGCGCCCGTCACCTTGGAAGCGCCGTCGATGCGGCCGACGCCGGTCGCAGCCGGATTCCATTGCTGGCGACCCGGCAAGGTCTCTCGGTCGTCGAATTCAGGCTCTGTCGCGAATGCCAGACGCGATACGCTGCACATGATGCCGCTTGTCGCGGCTAATTTGATGAACTCGCGTCGCGACGTCCACATGCATTGATTCCCAGCCACATGGATCTGCGGTTGCAGCCCATGCAATCATCAATGCAGGGTAATTCGTAAAAGATTCGCTGCTACATCAATTCGCGAACGATAAATGCGTGGTGCTTTTTGCCACGTATAAAAATGTATTGCCGCGGCTGAGGACTCACATGCGAAAATATTCTTGCTCAAGGCGTCATCTTATGGCGATCCTGACATTGCTCGCTCTGGCCGGCTCAGCGGCGGCCGCGCGGTCGGAAGATCTGCCTTCCTACATGGCGCCGATCGCCGGTCGCACCACATCCAGCGCCGCCACGACATCCAACAAGGATGTGCTGGCGTTGAACACCGCCATGTTTCAGCACTACGCCCAAGCCGGTGCGGTGTTTCGACGAAATCTCATGGCGAAACATCCCATCATTCTCGCGCTGTTCTCGGGCGCTGGTGGTCGCTTCATCCTCTATCGTCCTGGTATGGCGCCGCTTGAGGCTCCTTCCGTCCCTGTTTCCTATCAGCTTGTGAAATCGGTCGCTCACAGCACCATGGCGCTGGCTGAGATCGTGATGCCTTATCTCGACAATGCCGCCGACACTTCCTGGCGCGCTTCTCTGCTGGCTTACCGAAGTCAGATGCAGTCAGCCCTCGAAGGGATTGAGGCGGCGGACATGCCGGCAGATTGGAAGGAGACCAATCGCGCGATCCTGCGGAACAACATCGGGTTCATGGACGATTGTGTGAACAAGGGCGTCATCACGGTTGCTGCCATGCAAGACTTTGCCAAGCGGCAGGCGCCTCTTCTGAAGCTGAACATCGCCTGGGCTGCGCAGACTCAGGTTGCGCACTGGATGAATGTGCTCACGGATTGGAAGAAGCAACTCGGCGATTCGTGGGACATGACCTATGCCGCAAGCAACACGATCTATGTCGCGCGGCAGAACAACGTCTTGTTCAGCGTGCTGGCCCAATTCTTCGGTCCCGACGCGATCAACAAACGGCTTTTGATGATCGAGACGATCTCTTTCACGACGACGCCCGAAGACATGCTTGAATCCTTGACCCGCATTGTTGCGGACCGCTCGGTTGGCGCGGCTTTCTTCGGCAACTATTACCTGATGGATTTCGAACTGATGGGGGGTGACGCCCGTCAGGCGATCATCGACGAAAGCGCCAACCGTGGCATGACCCCATTCCTGCCGCCGGTTGTGCCGTTTGGCTCGAACCAGTGGCCGACACTCATCACAGCTGGCAACGGCCCAGGCTCTCTCGCAGATCTTGCTGCCGGAAAATAACGGAAGTTCCGTAGCTAATGCTGCGGGGTGCACTTAACGCGATGAGCGTGCATCGATGCGCACGCTCATCGAAGCCATATACCTTTGAATAACTGCACTGATTGGTTACGGCTTTTTCCGCTCGATTTTGTAGAGCCGGTTGTTCAAGGCGAACATTGCGCTGTCGGCATTGATGAAGTGAAAATCGATCGCGCCTTCGCAGCCGGTTTCGAGCGTTGCGATCTTTCCTCCATAGCCCAACGCGGTCGCTTGCTTCGCAGGATCTGTCAGACCGCCCTGAAAGAGCATGTCAGGCTCATACTGCTTTATCTCGTAATGTGGCTTGCGGCACGTCAGCGGCCGCGGCGCGTCGATCCGGCTGGCGGAGAATGTCACAGCCTTCCCCATCAGGGCCTTGAGATCGGATTCGACCGGCTTGTCGTTCGGCTGAGCCCATGGCGCCGGTTGCGACGTGGTCACGGTCCATTTGCCCATGAAGTCAGGGTTGGCTGCGTTTGCGGCACTGGCGCCTAACAGGGCACAAGCAAGAGCGATTGAGCCGATCGTCGATAAATACGTCATGATCATGGGGGGTCCTTGGCGGCAGGCGTTCTGACGGCGCACGTAACAGTCTCGCCATCCGTTCATGAGTATCGCGAGAAGGGAGCCGGTTCAAAATATCCGTGGGTGCAGCTGACCGATTCAGTCATCAAATCGACGGGCAGGCAGATATACTCCGCCCGATTCGTCAAAGAGGGGCCGATGAACGATACGCTGATTTCCGCTTGTCAGATGTTCATGATTCCAGCGACCATTCTGTTCGGTGCATTGGGCGTCGCTCACAGCTATGCGCTGAAACTTCTCGTATGCATCATGGGCGTCGCGACAACCGGACTTTGGCTCTATCGGATCTGGTATTGGACCGGTCTGTCGCTGATGGATCGCAGAACGGCGCTGGGTCTCGCGGGCCTGTTTGCCGCGGCTTGGATGATCACGTTGCTGGTTCAATTGAAGAATATGATCGCGCCGGGCTACAACAGGCGATAACGAAAATATCGAACGGTTGGCATCATCATCGCGTCAACTCGATTGCTGCGTCGAGTTGGCGCAGTTCCGCGTTTACAAATTTGGCGGCACTGTGATGAGTGGCTGCGAAACGCGCGATGCTCAAGAACCGGGCAGCGTCACAATCGCGTGAATCTCGAAAAGATAAGAAACTTCAATAGCTCAGGACGTGTGGCATTGCGCCGCCACGTAAATTGTTGCGTTGCATCCGAACATCTACTTCTCTCCCAGCACGCAAGACTGCAGGCACCTTTTCGTTTGACCGATTCATGCGGCCGAGACGTGAGTGTCGTTGTGTGTCGAGCAACAAAAAAAGGTGTGACGATGCAAACTCGGAATGGGTTCGTTTGGATGATCTTGCTTGCGGCTTCAGCACCTCTGCTGGCCGGTTGCAATGAACCAAACACAGCATCGGCCGCCACACCTCACATTCCTGAAGTCAGTGTCACCACGGTTGAGCCCAAGCCGCGTGCTTTGCTGCGTGAACTGCCTGGTCGAATTGCGCCGACACGCGTCGCCGATGTTCGACCACGGGTTTCCGGCATCATCGTCGAGCGGCGCTTCGAACAGGGAAGCGAAGTGAAGGCGGGCGACGTCCTTTACAGGATCGATCCCCGTCCTTTCGAGGTTGAATTACAGGCGGCGGAAGCCTCTATGGCCAAGGCCAACGCTGCATTCGAACAGGCGTCCCTCCAGGCCACCCGCGTTTCAACCCTCGTCCATCAGCGCGTTGTGTCTCAAGTCGAGCATGAGAACGCGAACGCACGCATGCTGCAGGCGAAAGCAGATGTCGCGGCTGCCGAAGCCGAGATCGCCCGTGCAAAGCTCAATCTGGAATATGCGACAATCCGCGCGCCGATCAGCGGCGTCATCGGTGCCGCGCTGGTGAGCGAAGGAGCGCTTGTGGTGCAGAACGACACGCAGAGCCTCGCGACGATCCAGCAGCTCGATTCGGTTTATGCAGACTTTACTCAGCCGATAAGCGACTTGAATCAATTGCGGCGTGCGCTTGAGGCCGGTGATCTGGAACAGGTCGCCCCCGATATGGCCGCCGTCAGGCTCGTTCTCGATGACGGCACGCTCTATCCGCAAAAGGGCAAGCTGTTGTTCTCTGACGCCAAGGTCGATTCCTACACCGGGCAGGTCACGTTGCGCGGCGAGTTCAAGAACGGCAAGCGCGAGCTTCTCCCGGGTATGTATGTCCGCGTCCTCATCGAGCAGGGTGTTGACAAGGATGCGCTTGCAGTTCCGCAGCAGGCCATTCAGCGCAATACCAACGGCGAAGCCGAAGTCTTCATCGTGAAGGACGACGACCACGTCGCCGTGCAGCCGGTGCGAACAGGGAGCCAGCAGAACGGTCATTGGCTGGTAAACGAAGGCTTGAAGCCCGGCGACCGCGTCGTTGTCGAAGGCTTCCAGAAATTTACGGCGGGCGACAAGGTCGCGCCGAAAGCCTGGACCGAAGTCCGTGCTGTCGCTCCTGAAGGAGCCGGCGACCCTAACGCGACCACTGAGCTTCGCAAGTAACGCCATGCCGAGTTTCTTTATCGACCGCCCGGTCTTCGCATGGGTGATCGCGCTGTTCATTTGCTTGATCGGCGCAATCTCGATCCCGTTTCTTGCTGTCGCGCAGTATCCGATCATCGCGCCGCCGTCGATCTCGGTGAGCACGAGCTATCCGGGTGCATCGCCAGAAAATCTCTACAACAGTGTGACGCGGCTCATCGAAGAAGAGCTCAATGGCGCTTCGGGCATCCTAAATTTCGAATCCACCAGCGATTCACTTGGCCAGGTCGAAATCACCGCGAACTTCGTGCCTGGCACGGATCCGAGCCTTGCCTCGGTTGAAGTGCAGAACCGCATCAAGCGCGTCGAAGCGCGCTTGCCACGCGCGGTGATCCAGCAGGGCATCCTGATCGAAGAAGCGTCCAGCGCGGTATTGCAGATCATTACGCTACGCTCGACCGACGGCAGCCTCGACGAAGTGGGTCTCGGCGATTTCATGATTCGGAACGTGCTCGGTGAAATTCGCCGCATCCCCGGTGTCGGCCGTGCCACGCTTTATTCGACCGAACGCGCGCTGCGCATCTGGATCGATCCAGCGAAGCTTGTCGGTTTCAATCTCACGGCCGACGATGTGACCAAGGCGATCACGGCGCAAAACGCGCAGGTGGCTTCCGGCAGCATCGGCGCGGAGCCAAGCGCAAGCGACCAGAAGATTTCGGCGCTGGTGCTCGTGAAGGGTCAGCTTAGTTCACCCGATGAATTCGGTGCCATCGTTTTGCGGGCCAATACCGACGGTTCCACGGTGAGGCTGCGCGATGTCGCGCGGATTGAGGTCGGTGGTCTGGGCTATCAGTTCACCACCCGGCTCAACGGCAAGCCGAGCGCGGGTCTTTCGGTGCTGCTGTCGCCCACAGGCAATGCGCTGGCGACGGCGGGTGCCGTTGAAGCAAAAATGAAAGAACTGTCGAAGTTCTTTCCCGATAATATCGCCTACGACATTCCCTACAACATCACGCCAGTGGTGGAAGCATCGATCAAGAAGGTGCTGACGACCCTGGTCGAAGCCGTCGTACTGGTGTTCATCGTGATGTTCCTGTTCCTGCAGAACATCCGTTACACCATCATTCCAACGATCGTGGTGCCGGTGGCCTTGCTTGGCACCTGCGCGACATTGCTGTTGCTCGGTTACTCCATCAACATGCTCACCTTGTTCGGCATGGTGCTTGCGATCGGCATTCTGGTGGACGACGCCATCGTCGTCGTGGAAAACGTCGAACGCATCATGGCAGAGGAGGGGCTTTCGCCGAAGGACGCCACGCGCAAGGCGATGTCCCAGATCACGAGTGCCATCATCGGTATCACGCTTGTGCTCGTTGCGGTGTTCGTGCCCATGGCCTTCTTCCCGGGATCGGTGGGCATCATCTATCGCCAGTTTTCGGTGACGATGGTCGCGGCGATCAGCTTCTCCGCGCTGATGGCGCTCTCGTTGACGCCGGCGCTATGCGCCACGATTTTGAAGCCCGTCGAGAAGGGGCATGAGCATGGCAAGAGCGGTGTGTTTGGTTGGATCAATCGTAAGCTCGACGCCATCAAAGAGCGCTATGCGACATTTGTCGGCTGGGAGCTGAAGCGAACCGGGCGCCTGATGGCGATTTACGCCATCCTGTTGGTTGGTCTCTCGTTTGCCTTTGTGCGCATGCCAGGCGGCTTCTTGCCTATCGATGACCAGGGCTTCTTCACCACGGACGTTCAGACGCCCTCGGATTCCTCGTTTAATCGCACCGAAGCGGTGGTTCAGAAGGTCGAGAAATATTTGCTGGAGCGCCCGGGCGTTGAAGACGTCACGTTCCTGACGGGCTTCAGCTTCCTCGGCCAGGGCATGAACAGCGCGCAGGCCTTCATCACGTTGAAGGACTGGTCGGAGCGTGGGCCAGGTGAGTCTGCGGCAGAGATCGTCGCGGACACCAACAAGGCGCTTGCATCGGTGAGGGATGGGCGAGTCTCGGCGTTGCAGCCGCCGCCGATCGACAATCTCGGCAATTCGAGCGGGTTCAGCTTCCGCCTGCAGGATCGTGGTCAGAAGGGTTACAAGGCTCTGATGGATGCGACCGATGCCTTGCTCGCAAGCGCCAAGCAGAGTCCGATCCTGCAGAACGTCTATGTCGAGGGCTTGCCGCCGGCTCCGCAGGTTAATCTTGTGATCGACCGTGAGAAGGCCAGCGCTTTTGGTGTCACCTTTGAGGACATCAACAACACGATCTCCACGAATCTCGGCTCGAACTACATCAACGATTTTCCGAACCGCGGGCGCATGCAGCGCGTCATCGTGCAGAGCGATGCTGCAAGCCGTATGAATGCGGATGATATTCTGGCGTACAATGTGAAGAACAGCCGCGGGCAGCTTGTGCCGTTCTCGTCATTCGCAACGGTGCAGTGGGCGCGTGGTCCGACGCAGATCGTGGGCTTTAATTATTATCCGTCCGTTCGTATCAGCGGTGAAGCCAAGCCGGGCTACACCAGCGGTGACGCCATCGCCGAGATGGAAAAGTTAACGGGTCAACTGCCACGCGGCTTCGGCTACGAGTGGACGGGCCAGTCACTGCAGGAAAAACTCTCCGGCTCGCAGGCTCCGTTCATTCTTGGCCTGTCGGCGCTGGTCGTCTTCCTCTGTCTGGCAGCGCTTTACGAGAGCTGGACCATTCCGCTTGCGGTTCTGTTGACCGTGCCGCTGGGGATCGCCGGCGCGGTGACTGCAGCCTCGATCCGTGGCCTTCCCAATGACGTCTACTTCACAGTGGCTCTCATCACGATCATCGGTCTGGCGGCCAAGGACGCCATTCTGATCATCGAATTTGCGAAGGACCTGCGGGCGAAGGGCAAGCCTTTGCTGGAAGCAACGATCGAGGCGTGTCATCTGCGCTTCCGGCCAATCTTGATGACGGGTCTTGCCTTCGTCTGTGGTGTGTTGCCGATGGTGATTGCCCACGGTGCCGGCGGCAAGAGCCAGCAGGCGATCGGCACCAGCGTGATGGGCGGCATGATTGCGGTGGTCGTTCTCGCACTGCTGATGGTGCCGGTGTTCTTCGTCGTCGTGCAGCGCTGGCTCTCTGGTGATCGGTCGGCGGATGCGCCTGTCGCCGAAAAGCGGGAGGCCTATGGTCCTCCATCGCCATCAGGACACGCTACAACCTCCTGACTCTTGAAATTAAAACGAGCGCGTCATGCCTGATGCGCTCGTTTCGTTTCATGTCCCACAGCCGGCATGATGCCTGTCACTGGCTGAAATCTGCCGCGGCCCTCTGCTCACCGCGCCCTATGCGCCGCGTGACCGCGCTTGTCGGCGTGTGCTATGAGGCGAGCAAAGTCACGCTTCCGGTAGGTGCAGCAATGTCGACCACAACAAGAAAAGATGCCAAATCGCTTCGGAGCGCCCGCTGGTTTGCGCCGGACGATCTCAGATCATTCGGGCATCGATCCCGCGCTATGCAGATGGGCTACGCCCCTGAGGAGTGGGTCGGGCGCCCGGTGATTGCGATCCTGAACACGTGGTCGGACGCTCAGCCATGCCACATGCATTTCAAGACCCGTGTCGACGACGTTAAACGCGGCGTGTTGCAGGCTGGCGGCTTCCCGATTGAACTGCCCGCGCTGTCGCTGTCGGAATCTCTGCTCAAGCCAACAACGATGCTCTATCGCAATCTTCTGGCGATGGACGCCGAGGAATTGCTGCGCGGCCATCCGGTTGACGGTGTTGTGCTGATGGGCGGGTGTGACAAGACCACGCCCGCGCTGTTGCTGGGCGCGACCAGCGTGGGATTGCCGACGATCTACTTGCCCGCCGGACCGATGTTACGCGGCAACTGGAAGGGCAAGACTCTCGGCTCAGGCTCCGATGCCTGGAAATACTGGGACGAGCGCCGCGCGGGGAAAATCACCGCCGAGGAATGGGTGAACGTCGAGGCCGGCATCGCGCGCAGTTATGGCACCTGCATGACCATGGGAACGGCCAGCACGATGACGGCGATTGCCGAGGCCATTGGAATGTCGTTGCCGGGAGCCTCATCGATCCCGGCTGCGGACGCAGGCCATATCCGCATGAGCTCCGAATGCGGCCGTCGCATCGTGGACATGGTGTGGGAAGATCTGACGCCGCAGAAGATTCAGACGCGCAAGGCGTTCGAGAATGCGATCACGGTGGCGATGGCAATGGGCTGTTCGACCAACGCCATCATTCATGTCATCGCGCAGGCGCGACGCGCCGGGCAGGATATCGGTCTCGATGATTTCGAGCGGGCAAGCCGCAAGGTGCCGGTGATCGCGAATGTCCGTCCGAGCGGCGACGCCTACTTGATGGAGGACTTCTTCTACGCCGGTGGGTTGCCCGCACTGATGGAACGTATTCGCGATCACCTGCATCTCGATGCAATGACTGTTACCGGAAAAACCCTTGGCGAAAACATTGCCGGCGCTGAAGTCTATAATGAGGATGTCATTCGCACGGTCGACAATCCGATTTATGCCGAAGGTGCGCTGGCGGTGTTGCGTGGAAATCTCGCGCCCGATGGCTGCGTGATCAAACCCAGCGCCTGCGAGCCTCGCTTCCTGAAGCACTCCGGCCCGGCGCTGGTGTTTGACGATTACCCGTCGATGAAGGCTGCGATCGATCGCGAGGATCTCGACGTCACGGCGGATCATGTTCTGATCCTGCGCAACGCCGGTCCACAGGGCGGCCCCGGCATGCCGGAATGGGGCATGCTGCCGATCCCGACCAAGCTGGTGAAACAGGGCGTGCGGGATATGGTGCGGCTGTCGGACGCGCGCATGAGCGGCACCAGTTATGGCGCATGCATTCTGCATGTCGCGCCGGAATCTTACATCGGCGGGCCGCTGGCGTTGGTGCGCAATGGTGACCAGATCACGCTCGACGTCGCAGCGCGGACCATCAATCTGGATGTGTCGGAAGAAGAGCTGGCGAAGCGTCGCGCGGAATGGAAAGCGCCGGAACCGCACTATGAACGCGGTTATGGCTGGATGTTCACGCGCCACATCCGGCAGGCCAACGAAGGCTGCGACTTCGATTTCCTTGAAAGCAGCTTCGGCGGACCAGTGGACGAACCGTCAATTTACTAGAGCGTTTTCGAGCGAAGTGGATCCTAGTGGCCCGATTTGAACGTTCGCATCCCGTCTCAGCAAGCACCGTTGCGAACGTTCAAATCAAAGGACCACGAGCAGATACATAATTGGAGTGGAGCTGAGGATTTGACCTTCGCATCGCGAATTTGCGGCAAGCATGGTGCGAAGGTCAAATCCGCTCCACTCGTTCGCGTGAAGAAAACGCGATAAAACAAAAGATTAGAGCCAGGCTTTGATGCTATCAAAGCCGGATAGGCTCTGACGGTTTGATCCAGACCCGGTTGTCGTGAACTGCCGCGCCGCCATAGGGCGCGATCGGATCGGCGCCGGTCAACGTATTGATGCCGCGTCCGTCTTCGTAGGCCGCATTCGGCCAGATCGACTCGGCGATCAAAACGCCACGCCGGACACCTTCGAACAGCTTGGCGTGCAGGCGCACCTCGCCGCGCGTGTTGCCGAGGATCACCTTATCGCCGTCGGTGATCGACAGCGCCGCCGCGTCATCCGGATGGATCATCACCGTTGGCTTCTGCTCGCGGCCGAGCGCAGTGGGCGTCTCGGTGAAAGTCGAATTGAGAAAGCTGCGTGCTGGCGAGGTCGCCAGCCGGAAGCCGTGTTCGTCGTCGGCTTCTTCGATCACCCGCCAGTGGTCCGGCAGCACCGGCATGTCGTTGATCGGGCCGGAATGCCAGGGACTGCGGAACGGCACCGTGGGCCATTCCGGCTTGAAGCGGAATTTGCCGCCGGGCCATGCAAAGCCCTTGGTGTAATGCGCGGTGTCGAAGTCCGGCTGGCAGTCGGCCCAGCGGTTACGTTTCAGACTTTCCCAATCGCCATAGCCGGAGTGCTGCAGGGTCCAATCAATGATTTCGTGCGGACTCATATCGAATCCGCGATGCTCCGCACTCAGACGCTTTGCGAGTCCGACGATAACATCGTGATTGGAGCGGCATTCTCCAGGCGCTTCGATCAGCTTCGGTCCGGCGAGAATGTATTGGTGTCCGCCGCCTTGGTAGACGTCATCATGCTCCAGGAACATAGTGGCAGGCAGGACGAGGTCGGCAACCTTCGCGGTCTCGGTCATGAATTGTTCGTGGACGCAGACGAACAGGTCTTCCCGTGCGAATCCTTGTTTGACGAGAGTCTGGTTTGGCGCGACCGATATGGGATTTGTGTTCTGGATCAGCATCGCGGTGACCGGCGGGCCGTTCCGCAGTGCCTCTGCTTCCCCGCACAAGACAGCTCCGATCCGCGATTGGTCGAGTGCGCGGATCGAGGGATCGAGAGCGTCGAGCCCTTCGATCAAAGTTCTGTTCCAGCGATAGATCGCGCCGTTGTTGTGAAACGCGCCGCCGCCTTCGTAGCGCCATGCACCGGAGACGGCTGCAATGCAACTCGCTGCGTGCATGTTGGGGGCGCCGTTGCGTGAGCGCGAGAATCCATAGCCAAGCCTGAAGTATGTTCGCTTGGTATCGCCGACGAGCTGGGCGAATTCCTCGATGGTCTCTACCGGGCAGCCCGTAATTTGTGAGGCCCATTCTGGTCCGCGCGTGCGCAGATGCTCTTCGAGTTCAAGTGGCGCATCGGTATGTTCCGCGAGGAAGTCACGATCCGCTTTGCCGTCGCGAAACAGGCAATGCATCACCGCGCAGGCGAGCGCGCCATCGGTGCCCGGCCGAACCAGGATCGGCAGATCGGCCTGTAGCATGGTGCCGTTCATGTAGACGTCGATTGCGACGATCTTCGCGCCGCGTTCTTTGCGAGCACGAACCGCATGGGTCATCACGTTGACCTGGGTATTGACGGCGTTGGTCCCCCAGATCACGACGCAATCTGACTTCGCCATCTCGCGCGGATCGGGGCCGGCTAGGCGGCCAGTGCCAGCGATGAAGCCTGTCCATGCGGGGTTGACGCAGATGGTCGAATGAAAGCCGGAATATTTCTTCACGTGACGCAGGCGATGGATGCCGTCTCGCATCACGAGACCCATCGTCCCCGCATATTGGTAGGGCCAGATCGCCTCCGATCCATGGCGCTGTTCGGCTTTGATGAACGCTTCCGCGACGATATCGAGGGCATCATCCCATGCAATCGGCTCGAAGGTGCCCGAACCCTTTGCGCCGGTCCGCCGCAATGGCCGCATCAGGCGATCAGGATGATGAACGCGCTCGGCATAGCGCGCGACCTTGGCGCAAATCACGCCTGCCGTGTAGCCATTGTCCGCCGCACCGCGAACACGGCCGATGGTGCGTTCGTCGAGGACGTCCACCTCAAGCGCGCAGGTCGAGGGACAGTCGTGCGGGCAGGCTGTGGCCGCGGTGCGAATGGGCTTTACCGCGGCGCTACGGGCTTTGGGACGGAACATCTCATTCATGGCATCGAACTTAATCAGATGTTCCGGGACATGCAAAGCAGCGATAAATGGCGTGTTTCTGCATGATTTAGCTGCAAAAAATCATTCCATCCGACTCAACGCAGGGGATGCAGATGTGCTATGCGAAGCCCACCCGGCGCGGGACTATGCTGTTCCCGCTCTGGGGACTATCTCTGTCTTGAAATTGTGGGGAGTTGCCGTCCGCATGAGCCCCTGTGAAGCCAATTGAGGAATTGTCGATGAATATTCTGCCCGGCAACATGCGTTTCGGCGCGGGCCAATCCGTGAAGCGTCTCGAAGACCAAAGACTTCTCACGGGTAAGGGGCATTTCATCGACGACAAGGCGGAAGACGGTGCGCTCTGGCTGTATGTCCTGCGCTCGCCCCATGCTCATGCGAGCATCAAGTCGATCGATTCCAAGGCCGCAGCAGAGCTTCCCGGCGTCAAAGCGGTGTTCACCGGCGCCGATCTGATCGCGGACAATATCGGTTCGCTGCCGACCTTGCCGATTTTCAAACGGCCCGATGGCACGCCCTTGGCGGCTCCGCCGCGGCGGCTGCTTGCCCATGAGACCGTGCGATTCGCCGGCGAGCCGGTTGCGGCTGTGGTTGCCACATCGCGCAGTGCCGCCCAGACGGCCGCGGAAGCCATCATGGTCGATTACGATGTGCTTCCAGCCGTTGCCGATCCACTCGCGGCGGTCGAGCCCGGTGCGCCAGTGGTGTGGAAGGATGCACCCGATAACATCGCGGCCGCGATGAGCTACGGCGACGCGGAGGCCACGGAAGCGGCGTTCGCCAAGGCCAAGCATGTCGTGTCGCTCGACATCGTGAGTCAGCGCCTTGTGCCGGCCGCAATGGAGCCGCGCAGCACGATCGCCGAAGTTGACAAGAAGACCGGGCGATTGACGCTCTACGTCCAATCGCAGACGCCGACCGCGACCCGCGACATTCTCGCCGATGCGGTGTTGAAGCGTCCCAAAGACAGCATTCAGGTGCTGGTGGGCGACATCGGTGGCGGCTTCGGTCAGAAGACCAATCTCTATCCGGAGGACGGCATTGTCGCCTACGCTGCCACAAAACTCGGCGGCAAGGTTCGCTGGCGCGGTGATCGTATTGATGAGTTCGTCGGCGGTTCACACGGCCGCGATCTCACGTCTGTCGGTGAATTCGCCTTGGATGAAAAAGGTCGCGTGCAGGCATTCCGCGTCCGCTCCTATGGTGGCACCGGGGCCTACCTGACTGGCGCTGGACTGATCATTCCGCTGGTGCTTGGTCCGTTCGTGTCTACGGGCGTTTACGATCTCCCGCTGATCCACTTCGACATCAAGGCCGTGCTGACCAACACCGCACCGACCGGGCCGTATCGCGGCGCCGGCCGGCCGGAAGCCGTCTTCATTGTCGAGCGATTGATGGATGCGGCCGCACGCCAGCTCAAGATGGATCCGCGCCAGATCCGCAAGGTGAACTACATCAAGCCAGCACAGCTTCCCTACAAGAATGCGGTTGGCCAAGTCTATGATAGCGGCGCCTTCGCTCACATGCTCGAACGTGCGTCAGAGCTCTCGGACTGGAACGGATACGCTGCGCGCAAGAAAGCCGCGAAGAAGAAAGGGCTGCTCTACGGCCGTGGTCTCACGAGCTATATCGAATGGACTGGCGGCCGTGCGCACGTCGAGAAGGTGACGCTCTACGCCACCACGGAAGGTCGCGTCGTATTGCATTCCGGTACGCAGGCTATGGGACAAGGCCTGCAGACGGCCTACTCGCAGATTGCCGCGACTGCACTTGGGATTCCCATCGATCGTATCGATGTCATTCAAGGCAACACCGATCTCGCGACAGGCGGCGGTAGCGTCGGTTCGCGCTCGCTGTTTGTCGGTGGCACTGCGGTTGCGGTCTCCACGGTTGATCTCATCGAAAAGGCCCGGGAGAAGGCGTCTAACCTGCTCGAAACCTCGATCGGTGACATCGAATACGGCGATGGCTGGCTGACCGTGGTCGGCACGGATCGTCGCGTCAGTCTGTTCGATCTGGCAAAGCACGAGCAGGGTGGGCGGCTCAGCGTCGACAGCCAGGGCGAGGTGGATGCGCCAAGCTGGCCAAACGGAACGCATATTTGCGAAGTCGAGATCGATCCGCAGACTGGGATCACCAAAGTGGTGCGCTACACCACTGTTGACGACGTGGGGATTGCCATCAATCCCATGCTGGTCGAGGGACAGATCCATGGCGGTGTCGCTCAGGGCATCGGTCAGGCCTTGTATGAAGGCGTGACCTACGATGCCGAGGGGCAGCTGATCACCGCGACGTATCAGGATTATTGCATCCCGCGCGCCAGTGACATTCCGCCAATCGCCGTCACGCTCGATGAAGCCGCACCATGCAAGACCAACCCGCTGGGAGCCAAGGGCTGCGGCGAGTCTGGGGCGATCGGTGGTCCGCCCTGCGTCACCAACGCGGTCATCGACGCATTGAGCGAGCTTGGTGTCAAAACGCTGCAGACGCCGCTGACACCGATGAAGATCTGGGAGGCAGTTCGCAGCGCGCAGTAACGCCGACTTAGCTTTCAGCTCGTTCCAATCCAAATTCTTGAAGCTGCTCCCAGAGCAGCTTCGAGATTTTTCTGATCTCGGTTGCTGACATCTTGCCGAGCTGCTCTGTATTCCAGACCTCGCCCGCGACCCGCAGGGTACCGATGGTCACCATGGCGAGGAGCCGTAACCGGAGCTGATCCGGCTTGCCTTTCGTGCGCGCGGCCAGTGCGTCGTACAGCTTCTGTTCGAGCTTGGCGTATTTGAGATGATCGCGTGCGCGTAAGGCCGGCGTGCCCTTAATCAATTTGCCGATCGCGAGCGACTGCGGACTGATGGCATCGAGGATTGTGGAGATCAGTGCTTCCTCGACGACCTTGGTCAGGGGTTCCTTAGCCGGGCGGGCGGCGACGGCGGCCAGAAGCGCATTGGAGAATTCGTCCTGCCAGGCGGCGACCACGTCCTCCTTCGTTGGGAAGTAGTCGAAGAAGCCACGCTTGGATACCTCCGCGGCGGCGGCGATATCGTCCACCGTGGTGGCTTCAAAACCACGTTCGAGAAACAGCGCCATGGCTGCGCTTGCGATGCGCTCGCGGGTTTGTCGGCGCTTGCGCTCGCGCAGTCCCTCTGTCGTTGCAGTTGTTGTCTTCTTCGTTCCGCGCATCGCCTTACCGGCTGCAAATGTGCATCTGATGCAGATACCACACCGAAGCGCGTCGAAGGCAAGGGATTTCGATGCGCGATGTCAATCGGCGAATGGAGACAAGGCGCGGCGCGTCACCTCGATGGGCTGTCGCCGTGTGATTCGATACACCGAAGCCGGTGGCAGGTTGAGCACTGTTCCGCCAATCCGCGTTGCCTTGAGACCCAACCTGTCGAGAATCGGGCGCGAGACGGGACAGCGTGGTCCATAGGTGAACTGATAAAATGCGCCGCCAGCGCGGATGTGGCTGAATGCGCCCGTGAGAATTGAAACTACTTTGCGCGGCGACATCGACAGCAGCGGCAGGCCGCTGACAACTGCGCCGGCGGGTGCATCGGGGAAGAGATCGTACTGGCCGAGTTGCGATGCATCCATCCAAAGCACGCGGGCACTCGGAAAGCGGAACTGCAGCACGCGCATGAAATCCGACCCGTATTCAACAAGGGTGAGGTCGCTCTCGCGGATGCCTCGGCCAAGCAGTGCTTTGGTGAAAACGCCAGTCCCTGCACCGAGTTCAAGAACCGGACCGTCCGAGGGCAGGATTTCCTGTGTCATGACGCGGGCCAAGGATTCTCCGGAGGGAGCAATAGCGGCAACGCGCAGCGGATCCGAGATCCAGGAGCGGAAGAACTGGAAGAAGTCTGAACACTCGGAAGCGGCTGTCATGATCGGCTCCGGCCGTTGAGGCTTTGAGGGAGGCGACCGGATGAAACCCGACGCGCCTGCGATCGCAGGCGACGTGAACGGCCGCCAGCATCTTTTTCTTTACCTATTGCAATTTTGCACTTAGTGCAAATATATTATTTGCGCGGCGCTGCAATGAGAGCGTGCCGGATCACGGATTGAACAGGAGAGCATCATGCAAAACTGGGGTGTCGCGGAGATTCCTACGCAGGCAGGTCGCATTGCGATCGTCACCGGAGCGACCAGTGGTATCGGCTATGAAGCTGCACTGGCTCTGGCTGGCGCGGGAGCGAGCGTCGTACTGGCGTCACGCAATGAAGCGAAGGGCGCGGAGATGCTGTCGCAGATTCGTGCACAGCACCCGGCAGCGGATGTCAGTTTCGAGCCGTTGGATCTCGCAAGTCTCAAGTCTGTCGAGGCGTTTGCCGATCGAATTTCCCGGACAATGTCCCGTATCGACCTGCTGATCAACAACGCCGGCGTCATGGCGATACCCACGCGTCACGTCACGGTCGATGGCTTTGAAATGCAGCTTGGTGCGAACTACCTCGGCCACTTTGCGCTGACCTTGCGCCTGTTGCCGCGGATATTCGCGGCGTCCAGGCCGCGCGTCGTGACGGTGAGCAGCCTCGCGCATCGGACGGGCCGGATCCATTTTGATGATCTGCAGCTCGAGAAACGATACACGCCGTGGTCAGCTTACTGTCAGTCGAAACTTGCGACGCTATTGCTCAGTCTGGAATTGGAGCGACGTGCGCGCGCCGAGAACTGGAATTTAATCAGCAACGCGGCGCATCCGGGATACGCTATCACCGGGCTGCAAAGCACTGGACCGCAAATGGGCCGCAAAAGTCCAAGCATGATTCAGCGACTGAGCAAGGTGCTTGAGCCCTTTTTATCTCAATCGGCAGCAGCAGGTGCTTTGCCGACGCTCTACGCAGCGACGTCGCCCGACGCTGGGGGTGGCGTGATGTATGGGCCGGATGGCTTTTATGAGATGACGGGTTCGCCGCGCAAAGCCAAAATCGTTTCGGGCGCATTGGATCCGGCGGTTTGGAGCAGGCTGTGGGAGGTCTCCGAGCGGCTGACCGGTGTAACGCTCGCCCGCACCCAGGCAGCCTAGCTGCTGAAAGACGCTGGCCGTCAGGTTACGCGGGACCATCTCCCGCCGCCCGGAGCGCCGTGAGGCCTTCGCGATACGTCGGATAGGCCAGCGTCACGCCAAGCTCGTCGCGCAAGCGCTGATTCCGGACGCGTTTGTTCTCGGCGTAGAACGAGCGGCCCATCTCGGTGAGGCCGGCATTCTCGATATCGACTTCACGCGGCGCCTCGCAGCCGCAGAGACTTGCGGCAAATGTCACAACATCCTGTGGCGGCGCAGGCTCATTGTCGGTCACATTGTAGATTCGCCCCGCATGCGGCCGGTCCATTGACGCGTCCACCGCGCGCGCAATGTCTTCGACATGAATGCGATTGAACATTTGCCCGGGTTTGATCACGCGCCGTGCCGTTCCCTTGGCGAGCTGTACAAGCTGGCTTTGGCCGGGACCATAGATGCCGGCGAGCCGGAAGATATGAACCGCGAGATCGTTCGCCGCGCCGAATGCGAGCCACGCCTGCTCAGCATTCGCACGATGATGTGACCGCGCATTGCTCGGAGTGATGGGCGTGTCTTCGTCGACCCACCCGCCATCATGATCACCATAGACGCCGACCGTCGAGAGATAGCCGATCCAGCGCAAATTCGGAGCCGCGGCAATATGCTGTGCGAAGGCCGTCAGAACCGGGTCCCCATCGGCACCCGGAGGTGCCGATATCAGCAATGCCTCGGTTGTCTCGAGATCGGACTCGATTTCGCTGTCGCTTTCATCTGGGCCGAAAACCCGTGTTGGCAGACCTGAACTCGCAAGCATGTCTGCCTTGTCACGCGAGCGCACAGTTCCAATTGCACGATGCCCGTTCGTCATATGCCGCTCGGCAATGTATTTGCCGCTATAGCCGAGACCGAAGACGAAGAGTTTCACGAAAAAGCCCTGTTCAAAATTGCCAGTGCAACGTACCTATCGGCAGATCATATTTCAAAACTGAGGTGTTGGGTGAGCGACTACGATCCGCTTCGCGAATATTTGTCGCAGCAGGCTGCGATAGAGCTGATTCTGACCTTCGATCAGATCGAGGACATTCTTGGCTTTGCGCTGCCGCGTGCCTCGCAGCGGGCGTCGTGGTGGGAAAAGGAGCGCAACCCTGAAAACGCGCGGCCACAGCGCGATGCCATTCGCGACGGGGGCTATGAAGCCACACGCCTCACCGACGGCAAAGGCGTTCGCTTCCGTAAGCTGTCGGCGGGCCGGTTCAGGCCGAAACACTAATTTCTAAAGCCTGCACGCTGCCTTGTCGCGTGCTGCTCCGGCGCGGTGAGGAGGCTGATCAGCGCGGCTGCCGCTGCAGCGTGAGCTGTCCGCGCCGTGGGTGTGGCAGCGTACATTGTCGCCAATTCGCATCCGGGAGGCAGCGGGCCGACGAGCGTCAATCCGGGTGTGTTGAGGATTTCCGTGGTCTGCGTGCAGCCGATCGGGCGTGCTGCATCGGACGATGCAAGATGGCGCATGGCGGTGGCGCCATTGGGAAATTCTCGCAGCCGGGATTTCATTTCATCGGCGAGGCCAAGCTGGTTCAATACTTTTGCGATGTGCTGTCCGGCAGTGGAGGCCTTGGTGTCCGGGACGAAGAAGGCATCGCAGGCACGCAGCGAATCGCGCAGTGCATCAGCTGTCTCTACATGAACTGCCGGGTCAGATGCACGCACGGCAATGGTGGTTTCAACCAAGCCGACATCCGTCGCCGCGCCTGAGGCTATGAAGCTATCACGGGCGAGGGCGTCGAGCACGGCTGTCGTCAGGATCAACACGTCCGCGGGTGTCCCGGTCCGCAATTTTTCGGCCATGGTGCCGACGGCGCCGAACTCGCCTTCGATGTTGTAGCCGGTCATTTCGCGGAATTTGGGGGACAGCGAGTCGACAAGACCTTGAGCGGCGCCGCCGCTGAGAATTCTGAGAGTGTTCATGGGGATGCTTTACTGTGCTTTGCTGTCGATCGTTTTGACGACGGTTGCCCATTTGGCGATGTCGCCGCGAAGGAATTTGTCGAACTCGGCCGGCGTCATGGACATCGGCGCGGCGCCCTGCTCGGCCCATAGCTTAACAACATCGGGCCGCTTGATAGCGGTATTGATCGCAGCGTTCAATCGCGCGACGATTGGCTGCGGCGTGCTGGCTGGCGCCATGATGCCGAGCCAGATCGTTGCCTCGTATCCCGGAACGCCGGCTTCCGCCACCGTCGGTACATCCGGCAAAACGCTGGAACGTGTTGTCCCCGTTGTCGCGAGCGCACGCACCTGTCCTGCCGCGATGTTCGGCGCCATGGTAGTGACGGCGTCGATCATCATCTCGATTTGCCCGCCGATGACGTCGTTACGGGCCTCTCCGCTGCCGCGATAAGGAACGTGAACGATGTTGGTGCCGGTCATGACCTTAAAGAGTTCGCCGGCCATGTGATACGGCGTGCCCTGTCCGGATGATGCGTAGTTGAGTTTTCCGGGATTTGCCTTGGCGAGGGCGATGAACTCCGACAAGGTTTTGGCCTGCACGGCCGGATGGACCACCATCACGAGATCGGACGTGTTGATGGGCGCAACGGGGATGAAGTCGCGCATCAAATCATAATTTCGTTGCGGCAATAGAGACTCGTTTGCCGTCTGGGCATTCGACATTATCAGCAGCGTATAACCGTCAGCTGGTGCCTTTGCCGCTTCCAGTGTTCCAATGACAGCGCCTGCTCCGGGCCTGTTCTCGACGATGAAGGGCTGCTTGAAGTCCTCCTGAAGAACTTTGCCGACCAGCCTCGCCGCGACGTCCGCAGGGCCGCCTGCCCCGAACGGCACAATGATCTTGACCAACCGCGACGGAAATTCCTGTGCCGACGACGGCGTTGCAACAAGAACGGCACAGAGAGCCAGGGCAAACTTCAGTCGACTCATCGCTTCCTCGCGGATCGTGATCCGTGTTCCATTAGGTGCAAAAAATGGCCGAATTGCCGAATGCGGCGCCCAAGGGTGCGCTGCAAAATTTAGGATGGCATGTCGCATCGGCTTTAACAGTCGCTGCTAAAGTCGAATGACTGTAAGGGCTTCGCCGGTATAAAAGGGACGGCCTCAAACGAAAAGTTTACTGGGAGTGAACATATGAAATCAAAGATACTGGCCGCCGCGGTTGCGGCATTTTGCGTATCGACGGCATTGCCGGCTGCAGCACAGGTCAAGATCGGTATTCTGAACGATCAGTCCGGCGTGTACGCTGACTACGGCGGTAAGGGATCCGTCGAGATCGCCAAGATGGCTGTCGAGGATTTCGGCGGCGAAGTGCTTGGCCAAAAGGTCGAGATCGTTTCGGCCGATCACCAGAACAAGCCTGATCTCGCCGTGAGCATTGCGCGCAAGTGGTTTGAGGTCGACGGTGTCGATATGGTCACTGAGCTGACCACATCGTCCGTCGCGCTCGCGGTTCAGGAACTCGCGAAACAGCAAAAGAAAATTGACATCGTTGTTGGTGCTGCGTCGTCGCGCATCACTGGTGATGCCTGTACGCCTTATGGTTTCCACTGGGCATTCGATACTCATGCCCTCGGTGTCGGCACCGGCGGTGCGCTGACCGAAGCCGGCGGCGATACCTGGTTCTTCCTGACCGCGGACTATGCGTTCGGATATTCGCTGGAAGAAGACACCGGCAACATCGTCAAGTCCAAGGGCGGCAAGGTGCTCGGTTCGGTTCGCCACCCGCTGAACTCGTCGGACTTCGCGTCCTTCCTGCTGCAGGCACAGAATTCAAAGGCGAAGGTCATTGGCCTTGCGAATGCAGGCCTCGACACCACCAACTCGGTGAAGCAGGCAGCGGAATTTGGCATCGTAGCTGGCGGTCAGAAGCTCGCTGGTCTGCTGCTGACGCTGGCGGAGGTGCATGGTCTTGGTCTGCAAGCCGCGCAAGGTCTCGTTCTGACCGAGGGCTACTATTGGGATCTGAATGACAAGACTCGCGATCTCGGACAACGTTTCTTCAAGCGCACCGGCCGCATGCCGAACATGATTCAGGCCGGTACGTATTCGGCCGTGCTGTCGTATCTAAAGGCGGTGAAAGAAGCTGGCACCAAGGACAGCGATGCGGTTGCCAAGAAGCTGAAGGAGCTTCCGGTCAACGACGATTTCGCGCAGGGTGGCAAGGTGCTCGCCAATGGCCGCATGGTGCATGACCTCTATCTGTTCGAGGTCAAGAAGCCGTCGGAATCCAAGAAGCCATGGGATTATTATAAGCTGATCTCGACCGTCCCCGGCGACAAGGCTTTCGCGACCGCAAAGGACAGCGGTTGCCCACTGACCAAGTAAGTTAAGCATTCCGTCCCGGCGAACGTACGCCGGGGCGGATCTCTTTTCGACTAAACGTTTCAATCCGCGCAAATTTTAATCATTGTTCTTAAGCATTCCGCATTGATTGCCTTTGTGATGAGGCAACGGCGCGCTAAAAAAATCGAATGAAGCATATTCTCGCCTCCTGCCTTTTTGTCGCGTTCTGTGCGCCGGCCATGGCACAGCCCTTACCTGAGCCGAAGCCTGCTGCGCCTGAACAGAGGCCTGCCGCGGCCGACCAAAAACCTGCTGCCACACCGGTCGCTCTCACCTGCGTCTACAACAGCAAGACTTACAGCGACGGCGCGTTTGTCTGCGTGAACAAAAATCTGATGCTGACGTGTGCAGCCGATAGCAGCAAAGCGATTTGGAACGTGGCGACTGATCAGGACGTTCATGACAAGTGCGCTCGCCCCGCTGTCCATCTGACCAAGGCGCAACAGCGCGCGATCTGGCAGCGGAACAATATTCGCCGGCAGATCACGCGGCCGACGGGATCTCCGCCGTTCTGCTTCGGCTTTGATGATGGCCCGCTTTACTGCGAGTAAGTTGCTCGCGTGAGCTTGCGGCAACGCGTTTGCCGCAAACTGATCAATTCACCTTGTAGATCGAATTCGCCCACGTGCCGCCGCAGGTCTCGTCGCGGTTGCCGGTGCACTTGGCGTTGCAATTATCCGCCGTCCCAGAGGCGCCGAACTTGTTGCCGCAGAAGCAATAAGACGCGTACTGCGTGCCGGCGTGGCTGAAGCCTTTGTCGCGGCAGGCCGAGACGCAAAGCTGCGTCGTCATGTTGCGGTCGTAGAAATTATGCCCGTCGAGATCGCGTTTAGGCTGGTCCTTGAAGCACCCGAGATAGCCCGTCGCAGTTGAAGCCGCTGTTGCCGCGGGAGCGGATGCCGCCGGTGATGAGGCCACAGGCGCTGTCGCCTTCTGCGCAGGCTGCAGCGAGCGTTCGTCAGGCGTCGCAGTCGCAACCTTTAACTCCTGTGCCTTCAGTTCCTGCATGCGCGCACGGGCGAGGTCGCCGTAGATGCTGTCGCCAAACCGGCGCACGAAAGCTTCGAGCACAGCGGGATTGTTGGTTGCGGAGACCGCACGCCATGCTTCTGCAATATCCGCCGACGACGGTGCAGCAGAGGCAGGCGCGCGTGCTGCCACGGATTGATCCGCCGGAGCAACTGCGACTTGCGTTGCTGCTGCAGCCGGCTTGTTCTGGGCCTGAACAGGCGATGCGGGAGTATCCACAATGGCAACGGTGTTGCCGCCGAGCGAGCCGTAGACGTAGGGCTCCTGCTTGCGGCTTGTCGACGCCATCACCGAGTCGCGGACGCGGCCGAATGCGATGCGCAGGTCAACGCCCGGGACGGCGATGTTTTCGAGCAAGGCCGTGGTGAATGGGCTGTTGGCGCTGTCGCCGTCAAGCGCGACCGAGCCTGCTTTCGCAGCGAAGGCGATCAGCGTGTCCGAGACGGTGGGCTCGACTTTCGCGAGACCGCGGCCAACCGAGCGCGAGGCGACAGTGCGCTTCATGGTTTTGGAAAACGGATTGTCGCGGCAGGCATCGAGCATGATGAGCCGTAAACGCTTGGCAGGCTCGATCGCCTTCAGCAGGCGATCAAGCGACAAGGCCTCGTCTTCGATGTCAAAGTCGCGCGCGAGCTTGGCGTCCGCAGGAATAAGATAGTTCGTTCCATCCACCTCGATGCCATGACCTGCGTAGAACACCACGGCGATATCCGCGTCCTGTGCCTTGTCCGAGAAGTTGCCCACGGAACGGCGCATTGCGGCAATGCCGACATCGCGATGGGTTTCGACGACATCGAAGCCTGCCTTTTTGAGCAGGTCCGCCATGGCACCCGCATCGTTAGACGGGTTCGGAAGCTTCGTGACGTGTTCGTATGCGGAGATGCCAAGCACAAGTGCCACACGTTTGTCGGCATTGGCAGCTGTGGCTGAATACTGCGCCGCCGCCAGCATTGCGCAAAGCACCAGAAAAGATCGCAGCGCTGTCAGCAACGTCAAATCTCCAAAAAAATCAATTTCTAAAAAGGTCTGGTGGGGTTTTTATCACACGCGCCGAGGCTCGGAAAAGAGGCGGAACGTCGCAAAAAATAGTGTAGCGGTTCAGAAGTCCGCATCATTCGTGCGGCGAGTCCGAAATGCGGACTTCTGAACCAAAGCCACACTAGAATCATAGGTTTACTGGTGTCCTTCGATTCCGAAGTTCGCAGACGAATGTGCCGCGGAATGATGCGAACTTCGGAATCGGGACACGAGTTGTTTCCCTTGAACTTTCTGGCCCGTGGCGTAGACATCGCGCGGCAGGAATTTAGCTGCCGGAACCTAGGAGACCGTTGTCAATGTCCGTTCGTATCGTCGATGTTCGCGAAGTCACCAAGCCGATCTCGTCTCCCATCCGCAACGCGTATATCGACTTCACGAAGATGACGACAAGCCTGGTTGCCGTGGTCACCGACGCGGTCCGTGACGGCAAGCGGGTGGTTGGCTACGGGTTCAACTCCAATGGCCGGTATGGACAGGGCGGGCTGATCCGCGAACGCTTTGCGCCGCGGCTTCTGGAGGCCGATCCCAAAACGCTCCTTGATGCCACCGGCGACAATATCGATCCCGATAAGGCGTGGGCCACGCTGATGTCGAATGAGAAGCCCGGTGGCCATGGAGAGCGCTCCGTCGCCGTCGGCACCATCGACATGGCGATCTGGGATGCGGTGGCGAAGATCGCGGGCAAGCCGCTGTTTCGCCTGCTGGCAGAGCGTCACAAGCGCGAAGCCGATCCGCGCGTATTCGTCTATGCAGCAGGCGGCTACTATTATCCCGGCAAGGATCTTTCGATGTTACGTGGCGAGATGCGCGGCTATCTCGATCGCGGCTACAACGTGGTGAAGATGAAGATCGGCGGGGCGCCGATTGCGGAAGATCGCGAACGTATCGAAGCCGTGCTGAAAGAAATCGGCGGTCAGGCACAGCTCGCAGTCGATGCCAACGGCCGCTTCGATCTGGAAACCGCAATCGCTTACGCCAAGATGCTACGAGAGTATCCGCTGTTCTGGTACGAGGAAGCCGGAGATCCGCTCGACTATCACTTGCAGGCGTCGCTTGCGGAATTCTATACAGGTCCGATGGCCACGGGTGAAAACCTGTTCAGCCATCAGGATGCGCGCAATCTCATTCGCTACGGCGGCATGCGGCCGGATCGCGACTGGCTGCAGTTCGACTGCGCCTTGTCGTATGGTCTGTGTGAATATCTGCGCACGCTCGATGTGCTGAAGACCCACGGCTGGTCGCCGAGCCGCTGTATTCCGCACGGTGGTCACCAGATGTCGCTGAACATCGCGGCGGGTCTCGGCCTTGGCGGCAATGAAAGCTATCCGGATCTGTTCCAGCCCTATGGTGGATTCCCGGATGGCGTGAAGGTCGAGAACGGCCACATCACCATGCCGGATCTTCCCGGCATCGGGTTTGAGGGTAAGTCCGATCTCTATACGGAGATGAAGGCGCTGGCGTCATAAAGCGCGCCAGGCGCCCTTGATTTTGTCGATCAAGCCGTGAACTTTCCTCCGCGCTCGCTTGACCAAAACAGAGCGGCGCGGAGGCGTGGTCATGGGATATCCGTCATCGAAGCGGGCCGGTATTGCCGGCTTTGCGCTCCTTGCCTTGAATGGCGCGGCGCAGGCCCAGCAGTCTGGTGGTCCGTTGAGCAGCTTGCTCAAATCGAAATCCGACAGTGTGTGTTTTCGGCGTGACTACGACGCTGCTCATCTCAAGCGTCATCCAGGTCAGATGACGGAAGCGATCACGCTGTCGTTCCGGGGCGACGGGGTCCGGATCGAACTGAAGCAGAAGGACCGCAAGGCACCGCGCTATATCGGAGCAAGTTGCGATTGGAGCGAGAAGGCCGGTCGCGATGTGCAAGATCGCCGATTGATTCCCGCCTTCAAAAAAGCTTCAGGCTATGACTGCATTGTCATTGTCTCGCCGTCATCCGCCGAGGAAGGCGGCTATGCCATCATCGATCCGGCGCGTGATGGACAATCGCTGATGCTTTATATCGATGACCCGGTGGTGGTTCAGGACGGTCTCGGCAAGGACGATCGTGCCTTGTCGTTCAAGCTTGGTCGCGAAGACCGTCAGTTTCAGCTCACGCGCGCGGATGCCGCGTTGTGCAAGCCGATGGACGATAAGCTGGAACTTCCATACACGCGGAATTTGAAAGAATGAAAGGCCCGTCCTATTTCAATCGCTGCTTCCGCCGTCGCTTTGGCCTGACGCCAACTGAGGCGAGAGGCGCTACCGCTAATGAAAGATCGCTTCAGCACGGGCAATCGTGGCTGTCGCATGTTGGCTTATGCATTGACATGGATGAAGTCGCGCAGCAGCGGATAGATTTCATTGTTCCAGCGTTTGCCGCTGAAGACGCCATAGTGGCCGACGCCGGCCTGCATGTGGTGCACCTTGCGATACGCGCGGACGCCCGTGCAGAGATCCTGGGCCGCGAGGGTTTGACCGATCGAGCAGATATCGTCTTTCTCCCCTTCGACAGTCATCAATCCCATTTTCCTGATTGAGCCGGGATTGATCAGCCTGCCACGGTAAGTGAGTTTGCCCTGGGGTAGCAGATGCTCCTGAAAGACATCGCGAATGGTGTCGATATAGAAATCCGCCGGCAGGTCCATCACTGCAAAGTATTCATCATAGAAAGTCTTGATGGTGTCGGCCTTGTCGGTCTCACCCTTGGCCAAATGCTCCAGCAGATCCTTGTGTGATTTGATGTGGCGCTCCAGATTCATCGAGACGAACGCCGTCAACTGGATAAAGCCGGGATAGACCTTGCGGAACGCGCCTTTGCACTGCAGAGGTACATAGTTGATCAGATTGTCTTCAAACCATTTCAAAGGTTTAGACTTCGCAAATTCATTGACCTTGGTTGGCTGAATGCGCGTGTCGATTGGTCCTGCCATTAATGCCAGGCTGGCTGGGCGCGCCGGGTGATTGTCTTCGGACATGATCGCGGATGCAGCGAGCGCCGACACGGACGGCTGGCAGATCGCGATCATATGAGACCGTGGCCCGAGCCAATCCATAAAGGTGATCAGGTGTTCGGTGTACTCGTCCAACCCGAACCTGCCTTGGCTGAGGGGAATATCGCGGGGATTATGCCAGTCCGTGATGTAGACGTCGTGATCCTGCAGCAACGTCTGAACGGTCCCACGCAACAGTGTTGCGAAATGTCCGGACATCGGTGCCACGAGCAAGACCTTCGGTTGCTCCGGTGCGCCATCCTTCCTGAAATGCAGAAGCGAGCCGAACGGTGTCGCGAACGGAATTTCCTCGCTCACCTCATGTGCGCGATTGCCGACCAATACCGGTTTGATGTCGTAAGGCGGGCGGCGATAGGTGAGCGAGCTGCGCGAAATCAGCTCCAGCGCGGCGGCAAGGCGGCCGAACACTTTGTCGGACAGCCCCTCTCGGAAAAACCTGCCTTCCGGAAAAAGCCGGAGAAGGGCCAGCGCTGACGCTGCCCCGCTTCGCCATGGGGCGGTTGCATCCATGGTGTTCTGATAAGTTTGATACATCATCGGTGACATCGGCATCATTCCTTGCCGTTTTTGCCATGCAACTTCGGCGCCAGAACCGCGATCCGCCCGCCTCTTGTGGCTGGCATGTGGTTTGCTGAGTGAAAGTGAGCCGCCGCTTAAACAACAGGCAGGCGGATATTTGTGCAGGCGTAGAAGAGGCATGTCATGGCCAAAGCCACACTCACCATCAGCAGTAAGAATTATTCGTCGTGGTCACTGCGCGGCTGGCTGCTGACCAAATTTTCCGGACTCGAATTCGATGAGATCGTTGTCGCCGCGGACGATGCATCGGCGCGTGCGGAGATCTTGCTGCTATCGTCTTCCATTCTGGTCCCCTGCCTCCGGCACGAGGGCGCAACCGTCTGGGACACTCTGGCGATTGGCGAATATCTCAATGATCTCAAACCGGAAGCGCAGCTATTGCCTGCCGAGCGGATACCCCGCGCGCATTGCCGTTCCATCTGCGGCGAGATTCATTCAGGGTTCACGACGCTGCGTTCATCGCTGCCGGTCAACCTGAAGGGCCACTTCCCCGGTTTCAAGATCTGGTCCCGCGCCCAAGCCGACATCGACCGGATTTGCGCGATTTGGAGCGACTGCCTGGAAAAATCCGGCGGACCATTCCTGTTTGGCCATCGCACGATGGCGGATGCCATGTATGCGCCGGTCGTGACGCGGTTCATGACGTACGATGTGCAGCTCCAGCCTGTTCTCGCAAGCTATGCAAAGCGGATCATGAGCCTTCCGGAAATGCAGGAATGGATTGCGGCCGCGAAGCTCGAACCTGCGGATATCGAAGAGCTGGAGGTTGAATATTAGGCGCACTTTGCGTGCAAATGCCTGCTCGCTAGCCAAACACCTTGCGTGTTCTCGGTGCGCAGCGAGCGACTTCTGGGATGCCAGAGGCTTTTCGACGCATCAATTTTCAATCGCGCCGTGTCGCATTGGGAATCTCATACGGGATTCAGCGACATCCACCGCTGCGCAAAACTTCCGCACACGTCGTCCATTGTCGAAGCCCGCAATGGCGCGGAATTCGCATGATCGATAGCAGAAGCAAACGAGTCGACGATGAGGTCGCTCACTGCGGCCTCGCCGGATATCGCTTTGCCTGAAAGGACAGCGTGGAGGTTGCAATGAACAAGCACGATCCGGTGATGAAGTTCTCGCACGTCAAGCCCGAAGACACGGAGTTCAAGGGCGGAGGCCTGCGCGATTTCTTTCTCTATCGCGATCTTGGAATCGCGGACGCAACGGGCGGCCAGGTGATTGCTCATCTCGTGAAAGCGAACATGCCGCCGACGGATGGCACCGGCTGGCATCGCCATGATTGCGATTTCCAGATCGTCATCATGACCAAGGGCTGGGCGAAGTTCATGTATGAAGACAAGCCGACCTTGGTGAAGGCAGGCGATGTCGTGCATCAGCGGCCGGGCATCACGCACTACCTGTTCGATTATTCACCGGACATGGAATATCTGGAGATTGTCAGCCCCGCCGACTTCAAGACGGTGGATATGCCTGCCCCGACCGACACCGTGCCGCCGGTGACGCCATGGCCGGCGGATGCAAAGCCGGACTGACTGTTCACTCGTGCAATCAGCGGCTGCGGCGGCAAGTCTGCTTGCTTATTCAGGCTCCCGGAGATCTCGCCTCCGGGCGGCGTGCGACGCCCAATTGACGTTTCGTTAACGTCTTGGGCAGCCATCCCCGCTGTCCACCGCTCTCCACCGAGAAAATCTGCAACAAGCCATTGACGCGAATCGCGATCTCATACCACATGTAGTCGTCATGGTTCTTCTGGGCACCAACACCCAGAAGCTAAGAGGGAAGCCGGTGCGCTGTCGGATCTTTACGATCTGCAGCAATGCCGGAGCTGCCCCCGCAACTGTAACGGCGAGCATCAGCTCTTATAGTCCACTGGACGACCCATCGGGGTGTATCCGGGAAGGCAGAGCGACGCGACGACCCGGAGCCAGGAGACCTGCCGTGACACCAGAAAACGTCCTCGGGCGGGGTGTCCCGGTGGTCGCCGCTGACGGCTGACATTCGGTCAGCCGCTTTCATGCAGCGTCCCCTCGGCCCAAGCCCCCTAATCCAAGAAGGGGTTTGCCGAATGTCTTTGTCAGTTG
This sequence comes from Afipia dichlorophenoxyacetatis, assembly GCF_055386385.1. Classification (NCBI taxonomy): domain Bacteria; kingdom Pseudomonadati; phylum Pseudomonadota; class Alphaproteobacteria; order Hyphomicrobiales; family Nitrobacteraceae; genus Afipia; species Afipia dichlorophenoxyacetatis. The sequence continues at coordinate 481,079 of NZ_AP029250.1, forward strand.
AGATTTCCAGTAACGGTCGTCAGGCGCCAGCCATAGCAGCGCGCGCACCGGAGGCGCCGTTTTCCGCGCCGGCGTTTCACGTCATCCGCCGCAATGGCAGCGTGAGCGGATTCGATGCCAGCAAGATCCAGATCGCGGTGACGCGTGCGTTCCTGGCTGTTGAAGGGCAGGCTGCTGCCGCGTCGCGGCGTGTGCACGAAACCGTCGAAGAGATCACCGCGCAGGTGGTGACGGCGCTGACGCGTCGCGTCGATGCCCAGCGCGCCCTGCATATCGAAGATATTCAGGACCAGGTCGAACTGTCGCTGATGCGCGGCGGTCATCACAAGGTGGCGCGTGCTTACGTGCTCTATCGCGAAGAACGCGCCAAGGCGCGTCGTGAATCCGACCCGGAAATCGCCGTATCTGCCGCGCCCACGTTGAATGTGCGCGGCGCTGATGGTGTGCTGCGTCCGCTTGACGAAGAGCGGCTGCGGCGCGTGATTGCGGAAGCGTGTGAAGGCCTTGATGGCGTCTCGGTCGAGCCGGTTCTGGCTGAGGCCCGACGCAATCTCTATGACGGCATGACGCTCGATGAGTTATCGCAGGCACAAGTCATGGCGGCCCGCACGCTGGTCGAGCAGGAGCCGAATTATTCCTACGTCAGCGCGCGCCTATTGCTCGATTCGTTGCGCCGCGAGGCGGTCTCCTTCGTCGAGAAGCGCGAACAGCTTCCCAGCCAGTCGGACATGACGTCGCAATATGCCGATTACTTCCAGACTTACGTGGGCACCGGCATCGTGCACGAACTGCTCGATCCCGAATTGCGCCGTTTCGATCTGGCGCGGCTTGCGGCGGCGCTGAAGCCTGAGCGTGATCTGCAATTCCAGTTCCTCGGCCTGCAGACCCTGTACGATCGCTACTTCCTGCATGTGCGCGGCACACGCATCGAGTTGCCGCAGGCGTTCTTCATGCGTGTGGCGATGGGCCTTGCGCTCCGCGAGATCGATCGTGAAGCGCGCGCCATCGAGTTTTATGATCTTCTGTCGTCGTTCGATTTCATGGCCTCGACCCCGACGCTGTTCAATGCCGGCACGCTGCGGCCGCAATTGTCGTCCTGCTTCCTGACCAGCGTACCGGACGATCTCGACGGCATCTTCAAGTCGATCAAAGATAACGCGCTGCTCGCCAAGTATTCCGGCGGTCTTGGCAATGACTGGACCCGCGTGCGAGGCCTTGGTGCGCATATCAAGGGCACCAATGGCGAATCACAGGGCGTGGTGCCTTTCCTGAAGGTGGCGAACGACACGGCGATCGCCGTCAATCAGGGCGGAAAACGGAAGGGCGCGGTCTGCGCCTATCTCGAAACCTGGCACATCGATGTCGAGGAGTTCCTCGACCTGCGCAAGAACACCGGCGACGATCGCCGCCGCACCCATGACATGAATACTGCCAACTGGGTGCCGGACCTATTCATGCAGCGCGTCGAAGCCGATGGCACGTGGACGCTGTTCTCGCCGGACGAGACGCCGGATTTGCACGATCTTTACGGCAAGCCGTTCGCGAAGGCCTATGAAGCGTATGAGGCCAAGGCTGAGCGTGGCGAGATGCGGGTGTTCAAGCAGGTGCGTGCGGTCGATCTATGGCGGCGCATGTTGACCATGCTGTTCGAAACCGGACACCCATGGATCACGTTCAAGGATCCTTGCAACATCCGCTCGCCCCAAGGGCATGTCGGTGTGGTGCATTCATCTAACCTCTGCACCGAAATCACCTTGAACACGTCGGACCGTGAAGTCGCCGTCTGTAATCTCGGTTCGATCAATCTCGTGGCGCACGTCACCCCGATGGGGATCGATCAGGCCAAGCTTGCGCGCACCGTAAAGACGGCTGTGCGGATGCTCGACAATGTGATCGACATCAACTTCTACACCATTCCGGAAGCCCGCAATTCCAATCTCAGGCATCGGCCAATCGGCCTTGGTCTGATGGGCTTCCAGGATGCGCTGCAGACGCTGCGCTTGCCTTACTCATCGGATGCGGCCGTCGCATTCGCCGACGAGAGCATGGAAGTCATCAGCTATCATGCGATTTCGGCGTCGGTTGATCTTGCCGCCGAGCGCGGGCGCTATCCATCGTTCGATGGGTCGCTGTGGAGCCGGGGCATCCTCCCGGCGGACTCCATCACACTGGTGGATGAAGCGCGCGACGGCATGCACGCCTTCGACCGCTCCGCGACGCTGGATTGGGAGCCGCTGCGCGCGCGCGTCAAGTCGACTGGCATGCGCAACTCCAACGTCATGGCCATCGCGCCGACTGCGACCATTTCCAACATCTGCGGTGTCGCGCAGTCGATCGAGCCATCGTACGAAAACCTCTACGTGAAATCGAACATGTCGGGCGATTTCACGGTGGTGAATGCGTCGCTGGTCCGCGATCTGAAAGCTCGGGGCCTATGGGACGACGTGATGATCTCGGACCTGAAATACTTCGACGGCAGTGTCGGTCAGATCGACCGTGTGCCGGACGATCTCAAGGCGATCTACGCCACAGCATTCGAGATCGATCCGTCATGGCTGATCGAAGCTGGAGCACGACGGCAGAAGTGGATCGATCAGTCGCAATCGCTCAATCTCTACATGGCCGATCCATCGGGTCGGAAGCTCGATGCGCTCTATCGCCTGGCGTGGCAGCGTGGTCTGAAGACGACTTATTATCTGCGGTCACGCAGCGCGACCCACGTGGAGAAGTCCACGTTGAAGGGCACGGACGGCAAGCTCAACGCCGTGTCTGCCCATGCGGTCGAAGCTGCGCCGGAACTTATTCTGGTCCCGGAACTCGCCTGCAACATCAACGATCCCGATTGCGAGGCGTGCCAATAAGCGCGCGCCACCGTGTCATGCCCGGATAAGACCGGGCATGACTAAATCGGATTTATCTGGAGGGAATTATGTTGGACTGGTCTGAAACATCTCCGTCGCCGGCCGCGACGGCCGGTATCCCAAAGCCGCCCGTTGCGGCCGCAAACAACGTTGGCCCGATCGATCGCGCGGGTGGGCGCGTGCGTGTCGACGACAAGGCGATGATCAACTCACGCGCCGACGTCAATCAACTGCTGCCGCTGAAATATAAGTGGGCGTGGGAGAAGTATCTCGCTGGTTGCAACAATCACTGGATGCCGACCGAAGTCTCGATGCAGGCCGATATCGCGCTGTGGAAATCGCGCGATGGCCTCACCGAAGACGAGCGCCGCATGATCAAACGCAACCTCGGCTTCTTCGCTGCGTCGGAGTCACTGGTCGCCAACAATATTGTACTTGCGATCTATCGTCATCTGACCAATCCGGAATGCCGGCAATATCTGTTGCGGCAGGCCTTCGAAGAGGCGGTGCACACCCATACGTTCCAGTATGTGGTGGAGAGCCTTGGTCTCGATGAAGGCGAGCTCTTTAACATGTATCGCGAGGTGCCGAGCATCACCGACAAGGCGGCATGGGCGCTGAAGCATACGCAGGCACTCGACAATCCAACGTTCGCCACGGGAACGATGGAAAACGACCAGACGTTCCTGCGCGATCTGATTGCCTTCTACGTCGTGTTCGAAGGCATGTGGTTCTACACCGGCTTTGCGCAAATACTGTCGCTCGGCCGCCGCAACAAGATGGTCGGTATTGCCGAGCAGTATCAGTACATCCTGCGCGATGAATCGATTCATCTGAACTTTGGCATCGATGTCATCAACCAGATCAAGATCGAGAACCCGCATCTGTGGACGGCGAGCTTTAAGGAAGAGGTCCGCCAGATGCTGCACGGTGCTGCGCAGCTCGAGGCTCAGTATGGGCGGGATACAATGCCGCGCGGATTCCTCGGTCTCAACGCTGCACTGTGCGAACAATACATGCACTTCATCGCCAATCGGCGTTGTGCGCAGATCGGGCTCGCTCCGGTGTTCCCGGAAACCGAGAATCCTTTCCCGTGGATGTCGGAAGCCATGGACTTGAAGAAGGAAAAGAACTTCTTCGAGACCCGCGTGATCGAATATCAAAGCGGTGGCGCATTGAGCTGGGACTAAGGAGCTATTTCCGGAGCGCCGGGCGTAGTATGTCTCCTAATCAAAAACCCGCCGATCACGGCGGGTTTTCCGTTCGGAAGGCGCCGCCGGCCCCAGCAGGCGGAAATTGTCTCATTGGTCGCGACGGTGGCCAAATGGCTCAGCGCTTCCACGCCGAGCGTCGCTGGTTTGCGCGATCGTTCCTCACGACCTCTTTCACCGCCAAGCCAAGCCAAGCCAAGCCAAACCGCACCTGCCACCTGCACGATGGTCGAGGCGTTGCGGCGGCGCAATCAAGGAGGCAAAGACTCGAAGCTCGGCCACATTGACCGGCAAGAATATCCGCAAATGATCGCGACAAGGCCGCCTCAGCGATCGCCCACCGACATAGGGACTATGTCCGAATTCCAGTTGGGAATGAACGCGGTGCGAAGCGCGTCGTTCACTTGATCGAGAACAGTTTCCCATTCCCTGGACGCAGTCTGTCTGAATAGTTGCGCGGTCGGATACCAAGGGCTGTCATCGCGATTGATAAGCCACCGCCAATCAGGAACATAAGGCAAAAGTATCCACACAGGCCGCTGGAGTGCCCCTGCCAGATGGGCGACGCTTGTATCCACTGAAATGACAAGGTCGCACTCAGCAATGAGCTCAGCCGTTTCAGTGAAGCTGGTTAGTTCGGTACGAAGGTCGAGAATTTCGCTGTGTGACTTAAGGATATCGGAATCGCGGGGCCTGACCTCTTTCTGCAAGCTTACAAAAGTCGCATCAACTCCTTCCAGAGCCCCGATAAACGTATCGAGCGGGATCGAGCGATTGTAATCATTCGGATGGGCGGTGCCGCCTGACCACACAATGCCTATTCGTGATTTTGTTTTAGGAAGGAGCTTGTCCCAGCGCCCACTACGAACCGGTTGAGGGAGGTAAGGCTTGTTGGGGATGGTCTCGAGCGTCGTGCTAAATCCAAGAGGAAGACTCAACAGCGGACAATGAAAATCGAACTGTTCGTATTTCTCGTCTGACCGCAAAACAACATTAACGCCTTGAATGCCGGATAGAATTGAATTCAGCGCTCGGTTGACATCCAAGATGACGTTTGCGCCTTTGGCTGCCAGCATCGGTATGTAACGAGCAAATTGAATGGCGTCCCCAAGACCCTGTTCGTTATGAACGAGAATCGTTTTGCCCTCTAGTGGCTCTCCCTTCCACATTGGTTGAGAAAATTGACGATAGGGCTTGAGAACCTCCTCAGATTTCCATCGCCACTCACTCTTTTCCCATCCGACTGTAAGATCTCCTGTCAAAAGTCGAGTGATGGCTTCGTTCCAGTGGGCATTGGCTAGATTTGGATTGAGTAAAATAGCCTTCTCGAAATCCCGGAGAGCCTCATCGTAACGTGCGAGATCCAGCAAGGTGATCCCCCGGTCCTGGTATCCTTCAGCAAATTCAGGATTCATCGCGATTACCCGGTCATACTGACCGAGTGCTTCCTCAAAACGGTTCAAGCGATGAAGGACGGCGCCCAAATCGACTATTGCGTGGAAAAAATTTGGCCGCAATTCGATTGCGCGCTCAAAATCTCTCGCGGCTTCCGCAAGCTTCTTTGTGTCTCTGAGTGCTCTTCCTCGAGTATGAAAGGCTTCCGGCATAGAGGGGTGCAAAGCGATCGCTTTATCGCAATCCGCAATTGCCCTCGCATGCTGTTGCTGTCTTAAAGCTATTTTGGCTCTATTGCTAAACGCTTCCGCAGAATCCGGATGTTGTTCGATGGCATCGTTGTAGAACCTAAGAGCTTCATCCAACCGATCGAGATCTGCCAATACGACCCCTTTACAATTCAGCAGCTCTGCTGAATTTGGAGAAAGGGATAGTCCACGGTCACAAATTTCGAGCGCCTCGGCAAGCCGTCCAGTCTTCTTTAGAATGTCTACACTATTGTTAAAGGGGAGAAAGTCTCCACTGCGACTCGTTTCAATTGCGTGCTCATAGGCAACAAGAGCTTCGTCGAGACGGCCGAGAGACTTAAGGATGATCCCGCGATTATTGTAGAGGCCGGATACATTCGGAAATCGAGCAAGTGCGCGATCACAGGCCGCCAGCGCATCTTCTGTTCGACCAGACTCGTGTAAAACGACAATTAGGCTCCGGTGAGCATCGAGGTGGTCGGGTTGGAGTGCAAGAACCTTATCGAATTGTTCGATGGCCTGTTCCCTCGAGCCGATGGCTTGAAGTACTCTGGCTCTCATGAACAAGGCGTCGACCCAATCCGGCTTCAGGTCGATCGCGAAGCGGTAACACTCTAATGCCTCGTTTAATTTCCCAAGCTTCTGAAGGGCCTCGGCAAGAGTGACGAAAAAATTAGGGTTTCGGTTGTCCAGCCGAATTGCCTGACTGATCCAACCGATCGCAGCATCATACTGCGCTGCTTTGATGAAAAGTGCGCCCAGCAGATGCATCGCTTCGGCGTTTTGTGGGGTATTTTCCAGTATCTGCCGGCAGCACTTTTCCGCGTCGCTTAGTCGTCCAGCCTGATAGTGGGCAACAGCGACATTGAGACGGGGATCTGAGGCAATGTGTGATCTGGCCCCATTCGTTTGTTGTCCGGCTTTCGCAGCTGCGCGACGTTTGTGTCGATTCATTTTTTAGCCAGCCAGTAAAAAATAAATCAACCGATAGTTGATTCTTAAGACTACGGAAAGAGGCGCGAGCCTTCGCTGCTGGGTCAATCGAAAAAGGCGTGGCGCGACAATACACCCGGCTCGGCAGGGAAAATCACGAACTGCCAGATAGGTGTGTTTGCGAGCTATGTTTCGCGTCACGGTCATGCGGTTATAGACCGCGCGTTATATCTTCCAAGGGAATGGACCAACGATCCCGATCGTCTGGAAGCCGCACTAAATGCTGTCGGTCCATATCTTATGCGAGACGGCCGATCTACCCGAGCACGGAGCTTCGATTCCTAACGACAGCCATTAGTCGAATATACTGGGACAGCATCAGTGATCTCTCGGCGCCGCCGGCGTCAGATATCTGAGTACTTACTTTACTCGGCATTCCACGGGTAACAACTCAGCGCAGCTATGACTAAACCCCGCTGCCGGAGACGGCGGAGGCTTAGTCATGACGGGATGTCGTTCGTTTAAGCTTACCGGTTCGTTTGTTGAGTTTTTGCAGGTCGAGGCAAATTTCGACTTTAGGGGATGTACTATGCCAGGAATCGACGTTTGATGACTGCGCTGTCTGAATCTGACACGCGAGATTTCAGCGGTCTAGCGGCAAGATAGGTGACATGCTATGCCCGAGACTGCAGAGCGCTCGTTTTCCGGAACCATCCTGTTTCTATCCGGAAAACGGGTCTCCTTCCTCTCGAATACACGCTAAGGTCCGCGGCCTTGCCGATGCACGTTGCATCGCATGCGCCGGGGACTTTAAAAACAATGACCGCGCCGCGCGTTGAATTCGCCGTCGACGAAACGTCCTTCAAGTACGGCGGCTGGCGCGTTGTCGCGGTTTGCTTCTTGGTCGCGACGTTCGCCTGGGGCGCAGGTTTCTACGGCCAGGGTGTTTATCTGGCGGAATTACAGCGCCTGCACGGCTGGCCGGCGTCGCAGATTTCCACGGCCACGACCTGCTACTATCTGTTCAGCTCAATTCTGGTCGCCTTCGTCAGCGAGGCCATCCGCGTTCTCGGTCCTCGCCTGCTGTTGATCTCCGGTATCGCCTGTATGGCCGCGGGAACGGCGCTGGTCGGGCAGGTCACGTCTCCGTGGCAGCTTTACGCAGTCTATGCGGTGTTCGCTTTCGGCTGGGCGGGGACGAGCGTGGCCGCCATTAACAACACGCTCGGGATGTGGTTCGACAAGCGGCGTGGCATGGCGATCAGCCTTGCCCTGAACGGAGCGAGTTGTGGCGGCGTCATTGGCGTGCCTCTGCTTGTTGCCGCGATCGGCCGGTACGGCTTTTCCTCAACAATGCTCATTGCGGCGTTGGTAATCATCGCGGCTGCGATCCCGTTCATTGTGTTGTGGGTTGGGCATCCCCCGAAACATCCCTCGGATGCGGCTGCTCGGGCTTCTAACTCGGCTACGCTCTCGGCGGCGCAAATACGAAGCGCTGCATTTCGCAGCCTGCCGTTCTGGACTATTGTCGTGCCATTCTCACTGGTCCTGACATCTCAGGTCGCGTTTATCGTGCACCAGATTTCGTTCTTTGACCCGATCATGGGGCGTGAAAGGGCCAGCATCGCTGTGTCTCTGATGACCGCGATGGCTGTGATCGGGCGGGTGGGTCTTGGCACCGTGATCGACCGGCTGGATCAGCGCAAGGCTTCCGCCGCGTCATTCGCCAGTCAGGCCGTGGCCCTTCTGGTCATGATCAACACCCAGAATGAATACGCGCTGTTTGCCGCGAGCGCGGTGTTCGGCTTCTCGGTCGGCAACGCCATCACGCTGCCGTCTCTGATCGTTCAGCGGGAGTTCAGCGCGGCGTCGTTCGGCGTGCTGGTCAGTCTGGTCACCGCGATCTGTCAGTTCACTTATGCGTTCGGGCCCGGCTTGATCGGGCTGCTGCGAGACGCTTTCGGCAGCTACACGGTGCCGTTTTACGTCTGTATGTCGTTTGAATTGATCGCGGCAACGGTCGTGCTGATCCGTGGAAAACCACCCGAGATCTAGGTCGCCTCGCGGTCCCGCAGCAGCGCTTCGACATCGAGGCGTCGGGTAAACATCGCCAGCGAACCGTCGGGATTGCGCGGCCACTCGGCCTCAGGCCGGTCGCGATAAAGTTCGACGCCGTTCTCGTCCGGATCACGCAGATAAAGTGCCTCGCTGACACCGTGGTCGCTGGCGCCATCGAGTGCAATTCCCGCCTGCAGCACGCGATACAATGCGTCTGCAAGCGCGGCACGCGTGGGATAAAGAATCGCAGTGTGAAACAGCCCTGTGGTGCCGGGTGGTGGTGGACTGCCGCCCTTGCTGTGCCATGTATTGAGGCCGATGTGATGATGATAGCCGCCTGCTGAAATGAAGGCGGCCTGATCGCCATAGCGCTGCATTAGCTGGAAACCGAGCAGGTCTTGATAGAAGCCGAGGGCCCGGTCGAGATCAGCAACTTTCAGATGGACGTGGCCGATGCGCGTGCCGGCTGCAATCGGTCTGGAAGGTGTTTCCGTATTTGTCTCGGGCAGCGACATCGTCATCTCCACATTCTGTCGTCACCCACATCTAGGTTGTGTTCCTTACGGCACAAGGTCGGACATCGCGCCTTCCGGTAACTCGACCTCAAATGCATTAAGCGTCATCGAGACAAGCGTGTAGTAACCGAGTAGGCCCACCAGCTCGACGACGCCTTTCTTGCCCAACAACTCAATGGCCTTGTCATAGAGCAGCTTCGGTACGGTGTGGTTCTCGTGGAGTGATTCGCTGAACTCGTAGATCAGCTGTGCCTTAGGATCATCAAAGTCCGGCACATGCCGATGATTGATCGCGTCGATAATCGCGGCATCAAGTCCGGCCTGCAGAGCCAGTTTCTTGTGCGCGTACCATTCGTATTGGGCGCTCCAGTATCGGGCTGTCACCAGGATCGCGAGTTCTGAATAACGTACGCCCAGTGCGGTGTCGTAGCGCAGATAGGCGCCAAGGCGGCTGGAGTGGCGCGCGACTTCCGGGGCGTGGATCCAGGCGCGAAGCGGCGGCGTGACGACGCCGCGTTTGCTTGCCTCAGATTCGGCGTAGATTGTTTTTTGATCATCGCTCATTTCGCTAGGCGAAAGTGTCGGCAAGCGCATGTTGGTTTCCTCTGTCTTTTCAATCATTGGGTCGCGAACCTCGTGCATCACGAGCATATCTCACAAGCGCTCGCTCTCGGCAGGGAGATATTGAAATCCCGCAGGCGGGCAGTACAGTCCGGCCAACCAAGCACTTATCGCCGCGCGTGCAGTGCTGACGGCGAATGAAGAGGAAACCGCACGATGGAAAATCTTGAACAATTCCGCGCAGACACGCGCGCCTGGCTGGAAGCCAACTGTCCGCTGGAGATGCGCAAGCCGGTGGCGAACGAGAGTGATGTGTTCTGGGGTGGCCGCAACACGGTGTATTCGTCAGAGCCGCAGCGTCTCTGGTTCGAGCGCATGCGCGACAAGGGCTGGACCGTGCCGGACTGGCCAAAGGAATACGGCGGCGGAGGCCTCAATCCTGAAGAGACAAAGATTTTGCGCCAGGAGATGTCCGCCATTTCGGCACGGCTGCCGCTGTCGAGTTTCGGTATCTGGATGTTGGGACCGGCATTGCTCAAATACGGGACCGAAGAGCAGAAGCGCGAACATCTTCCGAAGATTGCTGCCGGACTGATCCGATGGTGTCAGGGCTATTCAGAACCCAACGCGGGTTCGGACCTGGCATCGCTACAGACGCGCGCCGACGTCGACGGCGATGATTACATCATCAACGGTCAGAAGATCTGGACCTCGATGGCGAATTTCGCCGACTGGATTTTCTGTCTGGTGCGGACCGATTTCAGCGCCAAGAAACATGACGGCATCAGCTTCATTCTGTTCGACATGACATCGCAAGGTGTGTCGACCAAGCCGATTCTCTTGATCTCCGGCAAGTCGCCGTTCTGCGAAACTTTCTTCGATAACGTCCGCGTGCCGCGCTCCCATGTGGTCGGCACCGTCAATCGCGGATGGGATGTCGCGAAGTATCTGCTGCAGCACGAACGCTCCATGATCAGCGAAGTCGGCGAGCGCCGAGGCGCACGTCCGCTCGGGCAGGTGGCCGCGAATTCCATTGGCACCGACGAGCAAGGGCGTCTCGACGATCCGATGCTCCGCGGCCAGATCGCGGCGTTCGATATCGATGAAGCCGCCATGGCCTGCGCGGCCGAGCGCGCAGTGGATCTGGCAAAAGCGGGGCAGGGACATCCTGCTTATTCTTCCGCCTTGAAATACTACGGCACGGAATTGAACAAGCGCCGCCACGAAATTCTGATGTCGGCAGGTGGCATCAATGTGTTGGAGTGGGAAAGCCTGCGCTCGAATGAAGGATTGACCGCCCGGTCATGGCTGCGAACCAAAGCAAACTCGATCGAAGGCGGTACGAGTGAAGTGATGCTCGGCATCGTCGCCAAGCGCATTCTCGATCTGCCTGGCGCGTAACCTCGCTCATTCCTTTCATCGCGTTTTATTCGGATTTTTAAGATGGCTCTCGTCCTTAACGAAGAACAGTCAATGCTGCGCGACAGCGCGCGCGGTCTCATCAGCGATAAAGCTCCGGTCGCGCACCTGCGCAAGCTGCGCGATAGCAAAGATGCGACCGGCTTCTCACGCGAATTGTGGGCAACCTTCGGCGAAATGGGCTTTGCCGGATTGCTGGTTCCGGAAGATTTCGGCGGCAGCGGGCTCGGCTGTGTCGAGGCCGGCGTGGTGATGGAGGAAATCGGGCGCACGCTGATGCCATCGCCATTCTTGTCGACGGCTGTATTGACCGCGACGGCGCTCACGCGCGGCGGCAGCGATGCACAGAAGTCGGAATACCTGCCCAGGCTCGCCAAGGGCGAATTGATCGTATCACTCGCGGTGGATGAGGGGTCCAAGCACCGTCCGATCAAGACAGCGATGCAGGCGGTGCGGTCCGGGAATGGCTTCAAATTAAATGGTGCCAAGGCATTTGTTGTCGACGGTCATGTCTCGGATCTTTTGATCGTGGCCGCACGCACGGCGGGGAAGCCGGGCGAGAAGGAAGGATTGACGTTGTTTCTGGTCGATCCGAAGGCGAAGGGTGTGGAGATCGAGCGCACCATTATGGTGGACGCGCACAATGCGGCGCGCATCGATTTCAACGATGTTGAGGTGACCGCAGACAGTGTGCTCGGCGACGTCGATCGCGGCGGAGCATTGCTCGACGGAATTCTCAATGTCGGACGTGCAGCGGTCGCCGCCGAGATGGTCGGCATTGCCGAAGAGGCGTTCGGACGCACTGTCGCGTACATCAAAGAGCGCAAGCAATTCGGCAAGCTGATCGGTGAATTCCAGGCACTGCAGCATCGCGCAGCGCATCTTTATACCGATATCGAGATCACCAAAGCCGCGGTGATGAAGGCGTTGCAGGTGCTGGATACGGATTTCGACAACGCCGGTGCGGCGGTCGCGGTCGCCAAGGCCCGCGCCGGCTCAACGGCCACGCTGGCAGTTCAGGAAGCCGTGCAGATGCATGGCGGTGTCGGCATGACCGATGAATTCGACATCGGCTTCTTTATGAAGCGTGCGCGGGTGTGTCAGGAGTTGTTCGGTGATACCGCGTTCCACGCCGAGCGGCTGGCGGAGCTGAAAGGCTATTAAGCCTGGCGCTTGGAATCCCAGCCGAGAACGGCCCGGATTTAATCGTAAGGTCATCACGCCTCTCTCTGCTCGCGCAGAGAGAGGCGTTTTTGCATTGTTATCGGATCGGCGGGGCGTACTGGATGCCGCCGGCGTTCCAAAGCTGATTCAGTCCGCGCGGAATGCCGAGTTTCGATGCCGTGCCGACGTTGCGCTCATACACCTCGCCATAGTTGCCGACGTGACGAATGATGCGCGCCGCCCAGTCCTTCGTCAGGTCCATCTCTTCGCCGTATGAACCTTCGGTGCCGACCAATCGCATGACGTCGGGCTTCTTCGACTTCATCGCCTCGTCGATGTTCTTCGAGGTGATGCCAAGCTCCTCGGCGTTGATCATGGCGTAGATCGCCCACTTCACGATCAGCAGCCACTCGTCGTCGCGTTGGCGGACCACAGGTGCCAGCGGTTCCTTCGAAATGACATCGGGCAGGATGACATGCTCGCCTGGCTTCGACAGCCGCAGGCGAAGGGCGTAAAGTTGTGAAATGTCTGTCGTCAGGACATCGCACTTGCCGGAGTCATAGGCCGCGATCACATCGTCGAGCTTCGGGAAGTTCATTTCCTGATACTTGATATTGTTTGCGCGGAAATAGTCGGCGAGGTTGAGCTGTGTGGTCGTGTTGGCTTGCACGCACACCTTGCTGCCGTCCAGCTCCAGGCCTGAATCGATGTTGCGCGACTGGCGCACCATGAAGCCTTCACCGTCATAATAGGCGACGGCCGCGAAGTTCAAGCCATACTCAGTTTCACGGGACATGCTCCAGGTCGAATTGCGGGACAGGATATCGACCTTGCGATCCCGCAATTCCTTGAAGCGTTCATTGGCGTCGAGAGGAACGAACTTGACCTTGTTGGGATCGTCGAAGATGGCGGCCGCAACCGCGCGGCAAATATCGACGTCAAAGCCCGACCAGTTGCCTTTGTCGTCCGGCATCGAGAAGCCGGGCAGGCCGGTATTGACACCGCACAGCACCGCATCACGGCGCACCGTGCGTTTCAAGGTCCGCGTATCGTAGCGTTCGTAGGCGATCGCGGCTGCCGCGACGCCGAAAGCGACGGCGAGGCCGATCAGAAGTCCTGCCCGGAAATTCCACTTCATATGAATATCTCGCTGGTGAGCTGGCGAATGAAATGAGTGATGCTGGAAAGATGATTGATGCGATCAGAGTTCGGGTCGCTGCCGGATGATCACCTTTGTGCCGACCGGAACGCGATCGAAGAGGTCGGTCACGTCGGCATTGACCAGCCTGAAGCAGCCCGACGATACGGCGCTGCCGATGGTCTGCGGCTGATTGGTGCCGTGGATACGATAGACCGTGGCGCCGAGATAAAGTGCCCGCGCGCCCATCGGATTACCGGGACCACCTGCCATGAAGCGAGGCAAATACGGTTGGCGCTGGATCATCTCCGGCGGCGGTGTCCAGTCCGGCCATTCCTGCTTGCGCGTGATTTTCTGCAGCCCCTGCCACTGGAAGCCTTCCCGGCCGACGCCGATGCCGTAGCGTAGCGCGCGTCCATTGCCTTGGACGAGGTAGAGATAACGCTCAGACGTGCTGATGATGATGGTCCCCGGCGCCTCGGTGGTCCGATAGAACACTACCGTTCGCTTGTATTCCGGCGGGAGTTCTTCCTCGGCCTCATTCGGAACATAGCCCGGCTGATCGCCGACGTTCATCATCTCGCGGCCTTGTGCGAATGCCTGCGGCATGGCGAGAAAAGAAGTCGCCATAAGACACGCTGCAGCGACAACGCCCTGCAGAAGCCTGAACTTTGTCATCTGAGAATCCTGCGTTAGCCCTTGAATGGGTATCAAACCCCAGCCATGGGCGGCTGGCAAGTCACAGGCTTGCCAGCACGGCCGCACCATGTGTCGTAAATCCTTAAAATACTTATGAAATGTCGCGGTGACCGATCAGTGCGGGGCAATCCAGAGCCGCAAGATAAAGGCAATCAGGCCGACCGCGCCGATCCCAAGCAGCCAGAGCGCGGCGAACCACATCAGCTTCTGGATCAAGGGACGTGGGTGCTGGTGCGGATGGGTCATCATGAGTGATAGCCGCCGCTGTCGGCGTGGACCTTGCCGCGGAACACCCAGTAGGCCCATGCGGTGTAGATCAGGATGATCGGAACCAGGATGGCCACGCCGACAATCATGAAATTGAGGCTGATGGCGGGAGCTGCCGCCTGCCAGATGGTGACGCTCTGGGGCACGATATAGGGAAACATGCTGACACCGAGACCCGCATAGGAGAGCGCGAATAATGTCAGCGTCAGGAAGAATGGTCGGTAATCCTGTTTGTTCGCGACGCTCTTGAGCAGCATCAGGGTGACGATCGTGACTGCAATCGGTATGGGGGCCGTAAAGAGGATGTTCGGCCATTGAAACCAGCGCCGCCAGTAGTCTGCCTGAAGGAACGGCGTCGCGAGGCTGACAGCGACAATCGCGATCAGGGTCGCAATCAATAGCCACCACGTCAGCCGGTAGGCGTGATCGCGCAATTCGCCCGTTGTTTTCATCACGAGCCATGTGGCGCCAAGCAATCCGTAGCCGGCGATGACCGCGAGTCCCGTCAAGATGCTGAACGGTGTCAGCCAATCCCACCAGCCGCCTGCGTACTGACGGCCTTCGACATGAATTCCTTGAAGGATCGCGCCAAGTGCGATGCCTTGTGACAGGGCCCCCAGGAACGAGCCGCCAGCGAATGCAACGTCCCAGCGGTTGCGTTCGCTTTGTGTGCGCCAGCGGAATTCGAACGCGACCCCGCGAAAGATCAGCCCGATCAGCATGGCGATGATCGGTGTATAGATTGCGGGCATGAGTATGCCGTAAGCTAATGGAAATGCGGCAAACAATCCGCCGCCGCCAAGCACCAGCCAGGTCTCGTTGCCATCCCAGACCGGCGCGACGGTATTCATCATCACGTCGCGGTCTGCCTTCTTCGGAAACATCGGAAACAGCATGCCGAGGCCGAGATCGAAGCCGTCCATCACGATGTACATGAAGACAGCGAAAGCGATAATAAAGGCCCAGACGATTGCGATATCGATGGGAAAACCGGCCATGACACTTACCCTCGTGCTGGTGCGCTGACGCTTTGCGCCGGCGTGAGGCCGGCGGCGCGGGCCGGTATGTCTGCGCGGGGGCCTTCCTCGCCGTGATGGGGCGGAGCCTTCATCAGGCGCAGGATGTAGAACACGCCCATGCCGAAGACGATGAAGTACACAACGACGAATGCGATCAGTGAGGACGCGACGGCCGGCGCGGCAAGCGGGGAGGCCGAGTCCGCTGTCCGGAGCAATCCATAAACGGTGTAGGGCTGTCGTCCTGCTTCGGTCGTCACCCAGCCTGCGAGCACAGCAATGAAGCCGGCTGGCCCCATTGCCAGGGCAAAGCGATGCAGAAGCTTCCAATCGTGCAACATACCGCGCCACCGTGCCCAAAGGCTGAGAACGCCGATCCCAAGCATCAGAAAGCCGATGCCCACCATCACGCGGAATGACCAGAATACGATATCAACCCGTGGCCAATCTTTGCGCGGCACGGTGTCGAGGCCTTTCAGCGGCGCATCGAGAGAGTGTTTGAGAATCAGCGAAGAGGCTTTCGGAATTTCGATTGGAAATTTCACCACGCCTTCTGCCTGATCGGGCCAACCGAACAGGATCAACGGCGCGCCGTTCGGATGGCTGGTGAAATGGCCTTCCATGGCCATGATTTTCACCGGCTGATGTTCCAGCGTGTTCAGGCCGTGCTGGTCGCCGGCGAAAATCTGGATCGGCGCCACTAGCGCCGCCATCCACATGGCCATCGAGAACATCACGCGCGGACCTTCAAGCGCGGAATTCTTCAAGAGGTGATAGGCACCTACGGCACCGACGACGAACGCGGTGGTGAGGTAAGCAGCCAGCACCATGTGCACGAGGCGATAGGGAAACGACGGATTGAAGATAACTCTCCACCAGTCCTCGGGCACGAATTGTCCCGCAGCATTGATGGTGTGGCCGGTCGGCGTTTGCATCCATGAGTTTGCCGACAGAATCCAGAACGCTGAAACCAGCGTGCCAAGGGCGACCATCAGCGTCGCGAAGAAATGCAGGCGGTGGCCGACGCGCTCCAGCCCGAACAGCATGACGCCGAGGAACCCGGCTTCGAGAAAGAACGCTGTCAGCACTTCATAGGCCATCAAAGGGCCGATGACCGGTCCGGTCCTGTCGGCGAATACCGCCCAGTTGGTGCCGAACTGGTAAGACATCACGATGCCGGAGACGACACCCATGCCGAATGCAACGGCAAAGATCTTCAGCCAGTAATTAAAGAGATTGATGAAAACCTCGCGGCCGGTCCATAGCCACAGCGCTTCAAGAACTGCGAGATAGCTTGCAAGGCCGATGGAAAAGGCCGGAAACACGATGTGAAAGCTCATCGTGAAGGAGAATTGCAAGCGGGCCAGCGTGATAGCGTCGAAACCGTCGAACATCGCAACCCCCGGTATGGCCGTTCCAGGTATTCACGAAGGATACCATGCAACCGGTCGGGCTCATAACGCCGTGATCAGGCGGCGCGAGGCGGATTCGAGGTCGATCAAATTAAGCGAAGGGATTCATGCATTTGCTGCATGCGGCTGATTGAGCAAGCAGCTTTCCGGGCGGCCTTACCGCTTCACCCTAATTGAGGGTGAAGCGGTATGGCATGACGAATACGAGCGATGTTGCTGGAACGTCGGCAGGCGGCGCGGGCAGAGGCTGGGCGCGGCGAATGACGCCCATCGCTTCGGCATCAAGTGATGGATGCCCTGAGGACTTGGTGATCCGAATGCCGCTCGCTCCTCCGCCACGCGTGACAGTGAAGGTGACGATTGCGGTCCCCTGTTCACCTGCGGACTTCGCGCCCGACGGATACTGCTTGAAGCGAGCAATGTGGGCGGAAACGATGCCTTTATAGTCCGACATGGCAGCCTGCGATGCACGTGGCGGCGCAGTTGTGCGCGGCGCCGGCGTATCGGTTGGCTTCTTGGGCGGCTTCTTTTGGACGACGGGCTTTGGCTTTGGCTTCTCGGGCTCCGGCGTCGGGTCCGGTTTTGGCTTTTCCGGTGGCGCGACGACTTCAGGCGCTTCCTGCACGGGTGTCGGAGGAATTTCTTCTTTCTGTACTTCTTCCTGCTTTTCCGGTTCAGGCGCCGGTGGTTCGGCTTCCTGCATGACCGGACCCGGAGGCATATTGTCGATCGGAGTCTCCGTTGTCGGTGGCGCCGTTTCGAGGTCGAGCATGATGAGCTGGGAGCCCGTGCCGACAGCCTCCGGCGGTGGCGTCAACCACACGCCCGCACCGACCAGCGCGCCATGAATGCCCACAACCAGCAAAGCCGACAGGCCCCAACGCCTGAGGCCGGCCCGGGATGGGATGTAGAGAGCAAGAGCATTCATGACAATCAGTTCTTCTTTGGATTTCTTTGGTTGTCAGTTCTGTCTTGCGTCGAGGCCGACAAGCGCGATCTTGAGATAGCCTGCGTTGCGCAGCAGGTTCATGACCTCCATCAGGTCGCCGTAGTTGACCGTTTTGTCGGCACGCAGGAACACGGGATCGGCTTTCTTGCCGCCAGTTGCGGTGTCGAGTGCGCCGATAAAGGTGTCACGCGGAACGATGTCCTCGCCGACGGCCAGCGACAGATCGGGTTTGACGGTCACGAAGACCGGCTTGTCCGGCCGTGGCGGAGGCGTTGCGGTGCTCGCGGGCAGATTGACGCCCACGTCAACGGTCGCCAGTGGCGCGGCCACCATGAAGATGATGAGAAGCACCAGCATCACGTCAATGAATGGCGTGACGTTGATTTCATGCGTTTCGGCGAGATCGTCGTCGCCGAGGCCGAGATTTCCGCCCAGTTTTGCGCCCATGACTTAAATTACTCCGCAGCCCGCGCCACACGCAGGGACCGGCGGCCCTGGTCGCGGCTGATCAGCAACATCACTTGCGCCGACGCATCACCCAACAAAGCCCGGTAAGCCGAAATCTGGCGGGCAAGATGGTTGTAGATCACGACCGCAGGGATCGCCGCGATCAGTCCCATCGCAGTCGCCAGCAGAGCTTCGGCGATGCCAGGTGCAACGACGGCGAGGTTCGTCGTGTGCGATTCCGAGATGCCGATGAAGGAATTCATGATGCCCCACACCGTACCGAACAGACCGACGAATGGTGCGGTTGCGCCGATGGTGGCGAGAACACCGGTGCCGCGCGAAATTTTTCGCGCCATTGCCGCCTCGACCCGGCTCAGACGAAGTTCGACGCGCTCCTTAAAGCCATCGTCGAAAGCTTCCGACAGACTTGCTTCCTTGACCGCCGATTGCACGAGTTGCGCGACGGCGTCAGTCTTTTCGCGCGTATCGCGGTCAGCCTCCGCCATCGACGCATCATGAGACAACACCTTGATGCGCTTCTTGGCTTTCCGAGTGTCGGCGCGGAGTTCGACCATTTTGGCGAAGCAGACTGTCCAGGTCACGAGCGACGCGAAAGCGAGGCCAATCATCACCACTTTGACGACCACGTCCGCATTCATGAACATGCCCCATGGGGACAGGTTGTGCGGCAGCAAGGGATTAGGCGTGCCTGCGTCTGGAGCCGCGGCTGCGTCCTGCGCAAAGGCCATAACTGGCATCGCAAGCGATGTCGCAGATGCGATGAGTGAGCAGGCAATGCGGCGGGCGGTGTGCGAGACGCGTAAGCTGTTGTTCTTCATGTTGGACCGATCCGGTTATTCCGCAGGAGTTGTGTTGCTGATTGCGCCGGCGGGCGCGTTCGCTGAAGTGAGTTGTCCGCGATTGCCGCTTTTCATCATGGTGCGCTGACGGCGCTGACGGAGCCAGACCAGAATGCCGGTGACGCCAAGCACGGCAGGCATCAAGCCTGTCACGAATACGGTCAGACGCCAAATCTCTCCGGCGTGGCTGCCTTCATGCAACCAGCGAATCCAGAATGCGATCCGGTCACCTGCAAGCGGTTCGACGGTACTGACCGCGCCACTGCGGTCATTGATCAGGCTGGTTGTTGGCTCAGACTTGCCGTCCTCGCGAAGCTGAACCCGCCATGCGCCAGTTTGTGGGGTGGGAAAGAAGATCGCCGCAACCGCCGCGTTCGGCCGCTCTGTTGCAATGTTGTAAATCTCTGTCGGGGAACGCTGGGGATTGGTTATCGCCTGAGCGCCGCCACGTTGCTGTTCGGTGATCGGCGTGAACGTAGACAGCACGGAGCGACCCTGCTGCGGCCACGCGAGATAGATGCCGGTCAGCGACAGGAAAGCGAGCGGAAGGCAGACCCAGAAGCCGGCCACGTAATGCAGATTGGATGACGTCGCGGGGCTGCGCCGCCACGCGAAGGCGCGTGACCACTGATTGTGCCGCGGCCACCACAGATACAGTCCCGTTAACGACAGCGTGAGCATCGCGACGCCAACCCAACCAACGATGTCGCGGCCATAATAGAACGGGATCGTGAGGTTTTCATGGAAAACGTGCATGAAGCCGAAGAATGACGCGCGGAAATCGACCAGGTTCAAAACGCGCGAGTCGTTACGATCGACATATGCGGTCAGAAACGGCGGGCGTTCCCCTTTGGGAGCCTGTCCGCGTAGCGAGATCGTCATCGGGGCGCGTGGATTGTCCGGAAAGCGAACGACCGTCGGCTGGAATGTTTCGCCGGCTGCCTTCTTTGCGTTGGCGATCGCCAACGGCAAATCGACGGGACCTTGCGAAACGGTCGCTTCACGAGGTGTCTGCATCATTTCGTCGATGTCGTCGTGATAGACGAGGATCGCGCCTGACAAAGCGATCGGCACCAGCAGAACGAACAGGCCGATGCCGAGCCACAAATGAATATTGCGCCAAAGCCGCTGCGGCCATCCACGACGGCGAGGTGATGTTCGTTCTGACATTTGGATTCGTTCTAAAGTAAGCGATCTAGATCAATTCTAAAGAGCCGCTGTGATCGCGTCTGGTGCGGCTTCTTCTAGTCGCAGTGCGCACATGGTCGCAATTCCAAATGCCGCGAACGGCCCCAGTTTGCAGAAGTTCTAATTTTACCTCTCTTGTGTTGCGGCCTCCAATTTTCCAGAACCTGCGGCGAAATCGCGCGATCACGTGAACGTGCGAGAGATTTCCAAAATTTAAGTTGGTGGGGCGAGCAAAGCGATGCGGCGGGATGAGATCAATAATGGCCAGCACGAGGCTGGTGTTCCGGGTTCGGCCGAGATGCGGTCATCGTTTGTTCGTGCGGCGAAGAAGCCTGCTCCAGCGATGTGGGGTCTGGCATCGGCAATGCTTGCGAGCGGCGCCATGGCGCAGGAAGCGCTGCCGACCATCGATGTACAGGACACCAACAACAACGGTGGTGCGGGCGGCGGCTATCAGGCCCCGACCTCGTCAGGGCTTTCGCGCATGCCAACTCCGCTGCTCAATACGCCGCAGTCGATTACGGTTGTGCCGCAGCAACTGATCCAAGATCAGGGTGGAACCTCGATACAGGATGCGTTGCGCAACGTGCCGGGTATCACGTTCACGGCTGGCGAAGGCGGAGTTCAAGGCGACCAGATCACTATCCGCGGATACACCGCGCGAAATGATATCTATCGCGACGGCATTCGCGATCCAGGCTGGTACACGCGCGATGCTTTCAGCTTCGATCGTGTCGAAGTCTACAAGGGGCCATCGTCGTTTGCGTTCGGTCGTGGATCGACCGGTGGTGCTATCAATATCGTTTCCAAGTTGCCCCAGAACCGTGATTTCTACATCCTCGAAGGAACCGGCTCGTCGGCACCAGGAGGGCGCGCAACCATTGATGTCAACAAGACATTCGGAGACGTCGCCGTGCGCCTGTCTGCGCTGGGATACGATACCGATATCGCTGGACGTGATGCCGCGAACATCAGGCGCTATGGGTTTGCGCCGTCCATCTCGTACCAAATTAACGATCGGACCAAGAACACGTTCAGCTACATCTATCAGAACGACGACAACATCGCGGATCGCGGCATCCCAATGCTGCCGGGCTCGTATTTCGGGACTACGTACCGCCAACCCGCGCCGGTTCCCCGCAATACTTACTTCGGTGTGCTGACACCCGGTCAAAATGATGTTGAACAGACCGAAGCCCACAATCTCATGAACAAATTTGAGCATGAGTTTGCTCCCGGGCTGAAGTTCACCAACACGACCGGCTTCTCGTATGTCGATCGCTTCAATCGCACGCGGCCGGTGCAGATCAGCTTGAACGCGACGACTCAGAACTGGAATCTCTTCAATGCGCCTATCGGCGGCACAGCGTATAATTCTGGCAACAATCAATTATTGCCGGGCACGCCGCTCAGCAATGTCTGGATTGCCAATACCAACCACTTCCAGAATCAAACCACGAACCAGCTGATCAGTAACGTCAGCGACTTCAACGCGCGGTTCAACACCGGTTTCCTCGAGCACAATGTCCTGACTGGTTTGGAAATCAGCCGAGAAGATCGAGAGCAGCTCCGAACAAATTTCAATGATCCTTACCGGATCAACGTTGCGAACCCAAATCCTTACGTTACAGGAACACTCAATTCGTTTTCACAGAATACCTTGTCATCTGCGAACACGATCGGTGTGTATGCTCAGGATCAGGTCAAGGTCACCAAATGGCTAGAACTCATGGGTGGCGTACGCTTTGACAACTACACGGCTCAAGCGAAATCCTATTTTTTTGATAGGGCGAGTGGCGGCGTGTTGTCCTCCGGAACGGGAATTACCCCTCCAACAGATCTGTCGGCTGTCAATAATTTCGTGACCTATCGTGCCGGTGTCGTCGTGCATCCGACGGACAATTCGAGCGTCTATTACATGCACGGAACGTCGGCGAACCCGCCGGCTGAGTTTACGACGATCACTAATGGTCAGCAGTCGCTAGCGCCGGTGTTGTCGGAGACCGACGAAATCGGAGTAAAGGTCGACCTGCTCAATAATCGCTTGAGCACTAGTGCAGCCATTTTCCGTACCAAAAAGACGAACGATTACGAGAACCAAGGTACAGCCACCGCGCCGCAGTATGTTGCGATCGGCGACTCACAGGTGGAAGGTTTCGAGATTGGTGCTCAAGGCAAGCTGACTGACCAATGGAGCATCTTTGGCGGCTATACGTATCTGAACTCGAAGCTGACGAATTCGTTGACGCTGACGAACATTGGTCATGAACTAGCTAACACACCACAGAATGCCTTCTCGATTTGGTCGACCTACGACATCACACCCCTATGGACTATTGGTGGTGGCGCTGTCTTCGTAGACTCGCGATGGACCAGTGTGACAAATGACGGGCGCGTTCCGAGCTATTGGCGGTTCGATGCCATGGCTTCTTACAAAGTCACGCCGAATTTCAAACTTCAAGTTAACGTCTATAATCTGGCGAACGAATACTATTACGATACGCTGGCCGGTGCTGGCTATGCCGTGCCTGGTCAGGGTCGTTACGTAACTGTATCGGGCCGTGCTTCGTTCTGACGCGGCTGTGATAATGCTCTTCAAGCCGGCATCGAAAGATGCCGGCTTTTATCTTAAAGAAGGTGGTTAGTGTTTGGGTTGAGCTGACGGAGTATCGAGCACCGTCGCGCCGATAATGGAGACGATGCCATGATGCTGCATATCCCCAACGTGCTTACCCCGGAGCAGGTCGCGCGCTGCAAGGAGGTCATGATGAAAGCGGCGTGGGTGGACGGCAACGTCACCGCCGGTCATCAGTCGGGCAAGGTCAAATTCAATCTGCAATTGCCGGAGGAGACTGCCGAGGCGCGTGAACTCGGCGACATGGTACGCGGTGCTCTCGCGCGCAATCCGATGTTCATGTCGGCCGTGTTGCCGATGCAAGTGTTCCCGCCGCTGTTCAATCGCTACGATGCGGGCATGACGTTTGGGTCGCATGTCGATAACGCGATCCGCACCCATCCGCATCAGCCGGTACGCATTCGCACTGACGTGTCGTCGACATTGTTCATCTCATCGCCGGAGGACTACGACGGTGGTGAGCTTGTGGTCGAAGACACCTATGGCAGCCACAGCGTTAAATTGCCTGCGGGCGATCTTGTGATCTATCCGGCGACCAGTCTGCATCACGTGACGCCAATCACACGCGGTTCGCGTATCGCGTCGTTCTTCTGGACTCAGAGCATGATCCGCGATGTCAGCCATCGCACCATGCTGTTCGATCTGGATATGTCGATTATCCGGTTGACGCAGGATGCGCCCAATCATCCATCGCTGGTCAGTCTGACGGGGCTCTATCATAACCTGCTGCGGCAATGGGCCGAGCTGTAAGCTCTTCGAAAGCCTTTAGGCGAGAGCAAAACTGCCGGGACGAGCCCCGGCAGTTTTTATTTTATCAGCCGGCGATTTCGAGGCCCGGATTCGCATAGACCACGCCGCCATCCACCGCGATGGTGTTGCCGACGACGTAATCACCCGCACGCGAGGCGAGATAGATCGCGACGCCTGCCATATCTTCGTCGGAGCCGATGCGCTGCGCTGGAATGCGCTTGGCGACAGCGTCGGCATGGTCACGTGCCGCGGTATTCATGTCGGACTGGAAGGCGCCTGGCGCGATGGCGGTGACCACCACATTGTCCTTGATCAGTTTCGCCGCCATCCTCCGTGTGAGATGGATCACGGCAGCCTTGCTCGCCTGATAGGAATAAGTCTCCAGCGGGTTGACGAAGATGCCATCGATGGAGGCGATGTTGATCACTTTCGCCGGGCGCTCGTGTGAGCCAGCGGCGCGTAGCGGCTTCGCCAGCGCCTTGGTCAAGAAAAACAGCGACTTGACGTTGAGGTTCATCACCTTGTCCCAGCCGTTCTCCGGAAACTCGTCAAATGCCGCGCCCCATGCCGCACCGGCATTGTTGACCAGGATGTCGAGCTTCGGTTCGCGCTTGATGATCTCATCCGCGAGGGTCTGACAGCCAGCAACGGTGGAGATGTCGATCGGCAGAGCGATGCATTCGCCGTCATACTTCTCGGTCAATTCTTTCGCGGTCGCTTCACATGGTCCGGCTTTGCGCGCAGTGATGTACACGCGCGAGGCACCATAGGCGAGAAATCCGCTGGCGATCATCTTGCCGATGCCGCGCGAACCGCCGGTGACGACTGCAACACGACCCTTCAGCGAAAACAGATTTTCAAACATACGTCCTCCTGTTTATTTGGTGCGGATATAGCGCCCGCAGCGACAGGGGTGTCAAGGAAGGTTGACGCGAGAAAAGTGTTTGAAACGCAGTCTTGATTCGAAGGCGAGGCCAGCAGTTCGTGATGAACTCAGGCGGCATCCACGCGGCGGAAGCCATTCCACACCGCGGTTGCCGCCCCTGATGTGAGCACCGAAAGGAATCGCGTGCTCTGGTAATTGCCGTTCAGTGAGATGCGCGGCAGCGCCGTGAGATGATCGGCGTTTTCAGGGAAGATCATTCCGGGACGGGTCGTGACTGCGGTCTTAAATCCCAGCGTGCGTGCGATGGCAAATTCGCGGGCTGCCGCGGCGGTCTTGTAACCGTAGGGATAAGCGAAATGCAGCGCTGGTTTCTGCAGCTCGGCTTCGATGCGCTCGCGACTGGCGCGCATCTCGCGCGATGCTTCGTCAGTGGTTTCGTTCGCCAGATTGCAGTGACTGATCGTGTGCGCGCCGATCGTCACGAGCGGGTGGCTTGCGAATGACTTCAGCTCGTCCCACGGCATGCAGAGCTCGCGTGCGATCCCGGAATCATCGACGCCATGACGCACGCAGAGGCTGCTGACGGCGTGCTGAACGTGCATGTCGCTCGGCAAGCTCTGAAGCCAGCCGTGGAGCTGGTTGAAGGCGTCCTGCTTGGCGCTTGCACTGTTCGCGTCGATGCGCGTTGCGATGCCGTCCAACTCAACATCGAGCGTGTCGACCGCGGCAATCAGCCGTTCGAGCGCGACCCACCAGAGCCGGCCGCGACCGTCAGCGAAATCGCTTGCGACGTACACGATGAACGGCGCGTCATAGTCCTGCATGACCGGCAGGGCATGGTCGCGATTGTCGCGGTAACCGTCATCGAATGTGAAGCAGGCAAAACGGCGGGTGAAGTCCCGTTCGGTCATCCGTCGGTGCGCCTCGTCCATCGAAACGATGTCGATATTCAGCGCGTGGACGTGGGCCAGGACCTCGCGGAGGAATTCGGGGGTGATTTCGAGGTGCCGATTGGGCTGGAACAAAGAGTCGCGGGCCGGGCGGACGTGATGCAGCATGAAAATTGCGCCCACGCCTGCCAGAATAGGCCGCAAGACGTGGTGAGCGCCGGTGAAGTACAGCGCATCGAAGCCGGCGCGGATGATGTTGTTGCGAAACTGCTTCATTGGCGGTGGGCCGTGCCCGCGTTCGGGTATCGAAGCCGGGATATTTGACCGGAACGGCTGAACAAAGGGTTAGGCGAGCGGGGCAAAAGGCCGGGGAAACGGATGGGCGCATTTCTAGTTTGACACCCAGCCAAGGGTTTGTTTTGTCTGCTTCCCAACAGGTTAAAGGGTTGGAATGAGCCGATTTTCCCGCTGGGGACGTAAATGGTGGCCGGGGTTGATCCCTCTTGCCCTGGTCTGGATCGCTGCGATCTGGACCAGCAGCGTGCCTATCGAGAAAGATCTGGGTGCGCGGGCCGTTGATGCGCTCAAGGACACTGTACTCGACAAAACCCGCGTTGATGTCGCCGGCCGTGATGTCCGGCTCTCCGCAGAGGCGTTCTCGGAAGAGGGGCGGCGCAACGCCGTTTCGCAGGTCGAGGCTGTCGGCGGTGTGCGGCTTGTGAATGATGACACAGGTCTGATTGCCGAGGCCAAGCCGTTCGTCTGGACAGCGGAACGTGATGTCGTGCGGGTGACGCTGGGCGGCAATGCGCCTTTGCCGTCGGTGAAGGCGAAGTTACTCGACACGGCGCGCGCGTCCCTCAAGGGGACTGAAATTGCAGATCATATGACCATGGCGCGGGGGGCGCCGCCGCGTTTCGACAATGCGGTTTTGTTGCTGATCGATCAGATCGGCAGGCTCAAGGAAGGCAAGATCACCTTGAGCGATACCAGCGTGAGCCTTTCCGGCATGGCCCGCGAAATTGGTAACCGCGAGGCGATTGCCGCCGCGCTTAAAAATTTGCCTGAGGGATATTCAGTTGCCGAGAACGCCATCAAGGCGCCGCCCTATATCTTCCAGGCCAACAAAGACCCTGTTGCGAATACCATCACGCTCGCCGGTTACGTTCCGGACAACAACACCCATGCGGCGATTGTGGCTGCGGTTGGCCGCAAGTTCTTCAACGAGAAAATCGTTGATAATCTCAAGGCGAGCACAGGCGCGCCATCCGGCTTCTCAAATGCGGTTATTTCGGCACTCGGTGCGCTGTCGCGGGTTTCGACCGGATCGCTGGTGGTCTCCGATCGCGACGTCAAACTGTCGGGCGACGCGCTTTATGCCGTGGCCGCCAACCAGATCCGCGGCAACTTGAATAGCGATCTCCCTCAGAGCTGGAAGGCCAACGCAGAAGTCTCGGTCAAGCCGGTGGCAAGCCCTGTGGATGCGACAGTCTGTCAGCAGCTGTTTGTCGAGTTGCTGGGCAAGGCCAAGATCAGGTTCGATTCCGGACGCGCAACCATTGATCCCGATTCCATCGGCCTTCTCGATCGGCTGATCGAAACCGCCTTGCGATGTCCGTCCGCCAATATCGAGGTGGCAGGGCATACCGACACCGATGGTGATGATGCGGCCAATCAGTCGCTGTCCGAGAAGCGTGCGCAGGCCGTGGCGGATTACCTGATCAAGGCCGGACTGCCGCCGGACAGGTTGAAGGCGGAAGGCTATGGCAGTTCCAGGCCGGTTGCCGACAACGATACGGATGAAGGCAAAGCCAAAAACCGGCGCATCGAGTTTGTGGTGAGGTAAGGGACATGTTGTATCTCGCCATGTTCAATTGGCCTTGGCTGCTGGCATCGGCCCTGATCGGTCTCGCGATGGGGTGGATTGCGGTGGTTCACCGCGGGCAGGGACTGTCCAACGTCACGATGCGGAAGATCGGCGTATTCGTCGTGGCGCTGATCATTGCGTCCGCCCTGCATCTTGCTCCCGGCCGGGCTGGTTACTGGCTGGACTTGGGGCTCACCATGTTCGCAGTCTATATCGCAAGCTGCGCAGTCGGATCCTGGCTGCGCAACCTTGTGGTTTCGCGCGATATGCCGGCGTCTTGAGAGCCTGTCCCTGACACCCCATTTGAGGGATGCGCCAGTCTACTTTTTGGAGCCTCTCTGGAGGCCTGAATTTGATTATTTTTCAACGGCGGCACCCGTTCGGTCAGCTTCGGTTGCATTAAAAAGTGTCACCGCGACACCAGCCATTCGAATTAATCTTACAGGTCTCGCAGTCGCCGAAAGGGTCTGCTAGGACCTTTGTTAAGCCAATGCATGATAATAACGTGGGTCATGCATGCGTGCTGGTCATGTCGGGTTTGAGGTCTTGATGCTGGAAACACTGCGCGGGGCAATCGCGTATATGCGCGAGAAGCAGCTTCTTCATAAGCTCGGCGTTGCGCTCAGCATCGCGATCATCGCGGCTGCCTGTTACATTCTCTACAATATGCTTCAGGATCTCGATCTCGATGATCTTTATGCAGCCCTGCGCGAAACTGAAGCCCGCACGGTCATCATGGCCGGTCTCTGCGTGGCTGCGGGCTATTTCACCCTGACGTTTTATGACCTCTTCGCCCTGCGAACCATTGGTCGTAACGAAGTGCCGTACGGCATCGCCGCTTTCGCAGGTTTCACCAGCTATTCCATCGGCCACAACGTTGGCGCCAGCGTTTTCACGGGCGGCGTCGTGCGGTATCGCATTTACTCAGCGCACGGTCTCTCCGCTATCGACGTTGCCAAGATCTGCTTTCTGGCAGGATTGACCTTTTGGCTAGGTAACGCAGCAGTGCTCGGCATGGGCGTTGCGTACCACCCGGAGGCGGCCGCTTCCATCGACAAGCTGCCGGTTTGGCTCAATCGCTTCGCCGCAATCTGCATCCTGATTGCTCTGGCCCTCTATGTCATCTGGGTTTCGATCCGTCCGCGTGAGGTGGGTCGCGGCAACTGGACGGTTACGCTGCCGGGAGGCCGGCTTACCTTGCTGCAGATCGGGATTGGCATCGTCGATCTCGGTTTTTGCGCCCTGGCGATGTATTTCCTGGTTCCGGATGAGCCGCATGTCGGCTTCATCGTCGTGGCGGTTATCTTTGTCTCGGCGACGCTCTTAGGCTTCGCCAGCCACTCGCCGGGCGGTCTTGGTGTTTTCGACGCCGCCATGCTGGTCGGGCTGTTCCAGTACGATAAGGAAGAGCTGCTGGCGGGCATGCTGCTGTTTCGTGTGCTCTATTATCTTGTGCCTTTTGTTCTTTCCGTCATCTTGCTCTCGCTTCGGGAGCTTATCGTCGCGCTTCGGGCGAAGCGGGTCGCGGCGGCCTTGCGCAGACTGGATGAAGCTGCGAAGCCGCAATCACCCCAAGGCTCGCGGTCTCCCGCTTCATAATTCGAGACCGCATTCATTGCGCACAGGCAGTTTCCGGCGGCATGACGACGACGAATTCATCGACCTCAAGCTTCGCACCTTGGCCTGATCGGCTGAGGCGTTCGGCCATCGTTTTGATCGCTGTCATGCTGGGCTTGTCCGCGGCGGTGGCGTTCGGCGGACTCTCGCCTTCGCATGCGGGACTGATCTTTATTTGCGTGCTCGGAGCGGCGCTGGTGCCCTGGAGCCTGCATCACGCTGTGCCGGTCACCGACGATCAAGCCGGCATGAGACCCGCCGAGACGCCGGTCGTTCAGGCGCTGGTTGGGGGAATGCCGGAAGCTGCGGTGCTGCTCGATCGCGCGGGCCGCGTGCTGCATTTCAACGTTGCCGCCGGCCAACTCGCCCCGGCTTTGCGCAAGAACGAACTTGCGCTGTTCGCGTTGCGCACGCCAGAGATCATCACCGCGCTGCGTCAGGCGATTGCAACGCGTGAACCACAACGCACCACTTATGTCGATCACGTGCCAATCGACCGCTGGATGGAAGTGATCGTGACCCCTCTGTTGTTGCCGACGGCATTCGGCGGCACGGAGTATTGCATTCTCATGACATTCCACGACCAGACGCCGCTGCGCCGGGTTGAGGAAATGCGTGCGGATTTCGTTGCCAACGCGAGCCACGAGCTGCGCACGCCGCTGGCGGCACTATCGGGATTCATCGACACCCTGCAGGGGCCGGCGCGTGATGACGTCAGGGCGCGCGAGCGATTTCTCGGTATCATGCATGCGCAAGCCACGCGTATGGCGCGGTTGATCGACGACCTGCTGTCGCTGTCACGCGTTGAACTCAGCGCGCACGTGCGGCCGGACACGTTGGTCGACATCGTTCCGCTGGTGCACCAGGTGATCGACGGGCTGGAGCCGCTGGCAAGCGAACGGCAAGTCTCCATCGAGGCTGAGTTGCCCAGGACGTCGGTGACCATTGCCGGCGATACTGAGGAACTGCTGCGGCTGTTCGAGAACCTGATTGAAAATGGCCTCAAATATGGCGCGTCCGGTGGCCGGGTGGTTGTTTCACTGACGGAACCATCGAGCAAAGATGTCAACGAAATCCGTTTCGCGGTTCGCGACTTCGGACCGGGCATCGCCCCCGAGCATTTGCCGCGGCTGACAGAGCGGTTCTATCGCGTTGATGTCGGTGACAGTCGTGCGCAGGGTGGCACCGGTCTTGGTTTGTCGCTGGTGAAGCATATTGTGCAGCGGCATCGCGGGCGGTTGCTCATCGAGAGCATATTCGGCCACGGCGCTACATTTACAGCTTGCTTTCCCGCTCTGAAGGGGCCGGCGAAGGAATAGTGCAGAAGTCGAGGTGCTGTATTTGCCTTGCGTGGCTGCTGCACCTTTGTCCCTGACCTCGCGATCTTCCAGGCAATAAAAAAGCCTCATCGGTCAACCGATGAGGCTTTCGTGTTTTGCGTTGAAGCTGCGGCTTACTTACCTGGAACGCGTGCCTGACGGCGGCGGTCGCCCGCCGGCTGATAGGCGATGCGCGAGTGATGTGCGCAGTAGGGCAGGCTATTCAGGGCCTTGCCGCCGCAGAAGAAGAAGTCCGGGCTGCCCGGATCGCCGACCGGCCAGTGGCAGGTGCTTTCATTCAGCTCCAGCAGAGACAGCCGCTGGCTCATGGGAACCACGTTGTCGTAAGCGATCGGATCGGGTTCAACCTCCACCTCGAAGGCCTGCGCGAGGGCGGTGTTCCCGCGCGACACCGGGCGGCTGATCCGCATCATGTGTTGGGCGGGGCGCACCTTGCGCTGCCGTGGGGCGGCCGAGGATGGGCTCTTGGCGCGACCCGAGAGTCCAAGCCGGTGGACTTTTCCGATCACGGCATTTCGGGTGATATTTCCAAGCTCGGCTGCAATCTGGCTCGCCGACAGTCCGGCTTCCCAGAGCTTTTTCAGTTGTTCAACGCGATCGTCGGTCCAGCTCATCACCGTCATCGCACACTTCCTTTTGATATCGCACCGGCCGTTCTGGCGCGGCGTCGCGATTGCAAATTTCTAAAATCCCTGCGGTCAGAATCCCTTAGCCCTCGCCGACCGTATAAAAACGACCGGGCGTTTACGCCTACACCGGGACCATCGAGGATCAGAACTGCCGCACGAGATGTCGTATCCGACAATGCGAAAGCTACAATATGGCGCGACTCACGCGCAAGAGTCGGCCATTGCGCGTCCACATGTTCCGAATCAAAAGCAACTGAATTCGTCGTCCTGTCATGTTGCAAACGACGCTGAGGTGTCCTCCGAGGGGTTTACGCGCACGTGGTGCGGAACGTTCCGGGGCTGTTTTTGAAGGCCAAATGACGCCAGAAAACGGCTTTGGTTCGTGTTGACACCTGTAGGGTCCCCAATAGAATGACCCGTGCGTGCCGCCTTTCCGGGCGGCACGTTTTGTTTCCGGGGCAGGCAAGCGAGCACAACGGCATCTCCGTACTCGCAATTGTTGCCAGCCTAACACTGCAATCAGGTCGTCATGAGCCAAAGCGCCAAGCCGCAAGTCGAGTCCCACATGTTGCCGGTTTTTGCCCGGGTCGATGTCGCGTTCGAACGCGGCGAAGGACCCTGGCTGATCTCGACCAAAGGGGACCGCTATCTCGATTTCACCAGCGGCGTTGCGGTGAATGCGCTCGGCCATGCGCATCCGCATCTCGTTGCGGCGCTGCAGGAGCAGGCCGCCAAGCTCTGGCATGTCTCCAATCTTTTCAGGATTCCGGAAGGCGAGCGCCTTGCTGCGCGGCTGTGTGAAGTGAGCTTTGCCGACGTTGTCTTCTTCTGCAATTCCGGTGCAGAGGCGATGGAAGCCTGCATCAAGATGGCGCGCAAGTATCAGGCTGCGAACGGCAAGCCGGAACGCTATCGCCTGATTACCTTTGAAGGCGCTTTCCACGGCCGTACGCTCGCGACGCTCGCGGCAGGTGGCCAGCAGAAATATCTCGAAGGTTTCGGACCGGTCGTCGAAGGTTTCGATCAAGTGCCGCTCGGCGATCTCGAAGCCGTCAAGAAAGCAATCGGTCCGCACACCGCAGGTATCATCATCGAGCCATGGCAAGGTGAGGGCGGCGTGCGTGCCGCGGATCCCTCATTCTTCCGTGCCCTGCGCCAGCTGTGCGACGAACAGAAGCTCGTTCTGGTGTTCGATGAAGTGCAGACCGGCATGGGCCGTATCGGCTCGCTGTTCGCGCATGAGCGCACTGGCGTTACGCCTGACATCATGGCGCTGGCGAAAGCACTTGGTGGCGGCTTCCCGATGGGGGCATGCCTTGCGACGTCGGCGGCTGCTGTCGGCATGACGCCGGGAACGCATGGTTCGACATTCGGCGGCAACCTGCTGGCGGCCGCTGCCGGCAACGCCACGCTGGATGTGATGCTTGCGCCAGGATTCTTTGATCACGTGCAACGCATGTCGCTGTTCCTGAAACAGAAGCTTGCAGCGATTGTCGATCGCTATCCTGACGTCGTCAGCGGTGTGCGCGGCGATGGGCTTCTCATCGGCTTGAAAGCTGTCGTGCCGGCTGCTGATCTCGGCGTTGCGTTGCGCGATGAAAAGCTTCTCACTGTTGGTGCGGGTGAAAACGTCGTGCGCTTGCTGCCGCCGTTGATCGTCACTGAAGCTGAGATCGAGGATGCTGTTGCGCGCGTCGAGCGGGCTTGTGTGAAGTTCTCGCAGACCGCGTCGATGCAGGGGGCTGCGCAATGAGTGCAGCACCTCGTCATTTCCTTGATCTGTTCGATGTTCCAACTGCGGAATTGCGGTCGATTCTCGATGCCAGCGTCGCAATCAAGAAGCAGCTCAAAAGCAGCGCGAAGCCGGACAAGCCGCTCGAAGGCAAAACGCTTGCGATGATTTTCGACAAGCCGTCGACGCGGACCCGCGTTTCGTTCGATGTTGGTATGCGCCAGCTTGGCGGCGAAGCGATTATGCTGACCGGCGCTGAAATGCAGCTCGGCCGTGGCGAAACCATTGCCGATACCGCTCGCGTGCTGTCCCGCTTCGTCGATGCCATTATGATCCGCATCCTCAGCCATGATGCGCTGATGGAACTCGCGACATATGCCACCGTCCCGGTCATCAACGGCCTGACGCGCCGTTCGCATCCTTGCCAGGTGATGGCGGACGTCATGACGTTCGAGGAGCATCTCGGCCCCATCAAGGGACGCACCGTGGCCTGGACCGGCGATGACAACAACGTGCTGGCGTCTTGGGCGCATGCGGCAGAGCGTTTCAGCTTCAACCTTCGCGTCGCAACGCCGCCGGAACTCGCGCCAAACAAGCTGCTGAAAGACTGGATCAAGTCGGCGAACGCACCGATCGTGCTGGGTACAAGCGCGGAAGAAATGGTGCGCGGGGCGGATTGCGTTGTCACCGATACGTGGGTGTCGATGGGCGACAAGGATGGTGAACACCGGCACAACCTGCTCAAGCCTTATCAGGTCAATTCCAAGCTGATGTCGCTCGCCAAGCCGGAAGCGATTTTCATGCACTGTCTGCCGGCGCATCGGGGTGACGAGGTGACCGACGAGGTCATCGATGGTCCGCAGTCCGTGGTGTTCGACGAGGCTGAGAACCGTCTGCACGCTCAAAAGGGCATTCTGGCCTGGTGCTTGAACGCGGTCTCGTGATTTGGGCCAGTCTCTTTTCTGCGCGGCGAAGTGACCTATATAGGTGAAGTATGGCTTCGGCAGGCGTTCCACGCCGCCGGAGCATTATGTCCGCTGGTTTGAGCATTCATCTGCCGCAAGCCAAATCCACCTCATCAGAGAATGCTCATGACGCTTGAGACTTCTGTCCGCGCTCCGTCAGCCACGCCTGTCGATGATGCCGTCCTCCCGTTCGAGGTGAGCGCGCTGGATGTGCGCGGCCGGCTGACGAAAATGGGGCCGGCTCTCGATGAGATTTTGACCAAGCACGATTATCCGGCACCGGTCGGCAAGCTGCTTGGCGAGGCGATCGTGCTGACGACGTTGCTCGGCTCAACGTTGAAATTCAATGGACGCTTTATTCTGCAAACCCAGACCGACGGCCCCGTGTCACTGATCGTGGTCGATTTTCATGCGCCAGACCGGCTGCGTGCTTATGCCCGTTTTGATGCGAGCAGGCTTGAGGCTGGTCAGGATTCCGCGGCTCTGCTCGGCCACGGTCATCTCGCCATGACCATCGATCAAGGTCCCGATATGAGCCGCTATCAGGGGCTGGTCGCGCTGGAAGGCGGCAACCTTGAAGATGCCGCACATGAGTATTTCCTGCGCTCGGAGCAGATCCCGACGCGTGTGCGCCTTGCCGTTGGCGAGGAATTTCGTGGTGGCGATGGTCCGAAGCACCGTTGGCGCGGCGGCGGCATGTTGATGCAGTTTCTGCCGAAGGCGCCGGAGCGCGCGCGGCAGCCGGATCTTCATCCCGGCGACGCGCCCGAGGGCATCGTGGCGCATGAGGTCGCGGAGGACGACGCTTGGGCTGAGGGGCAGTCGTTGTTCGGGACCATTGAGGACGTCGAGTTGATCGATCCCGAATTGTCGGGCGAGCGCTTGTTGTTCCGGCTGTTCCACGAGCGGGGCGTGCGGGTGTTCCCAACTCAGGACGTTTGTGCGCGGTGCTCCTGTTCGCGCGACGCGGTGGCGGGAATGCTGTCCAGCTTCACGCCGGAAGATCGCGAGAGCATGGTGGAAAACAACAAGGTCGTCGTCACCTGCGAGTTCTGCAGCTCGGTCTACGAATTCACGCCGGACGAAGCTGGCGTCGTGCCGCACGCCGGGAATGGGGCAGTCAAAGATTAATTCAGGGTTCGCCTCTGGCCGGGGCTGTCGAGCGAGAACGTCGGAATATCGATTTCAAACGGCTCGCCGTCCTCGGTGACCATCTGATAGCTCCCGGTCATAAATCCTGATGCTGTGGAGAGAGGTACGCCACTGGTGTACTCAAACCTTTCGCCCGGCTCGAGGATGGGCTGCTCACCGACAACCCCCTCACCATGGACTTCCTGGTTCCGTCCCGTTCCGTCGGTAATGATCCAATGCCGCGTTTTAAGCTGTACGGTTTCGCGCCCCGAATTGACGATGACAATGGTGTAAGCCCAGAAAAACCGGCCATCCTCGGCAGAGGAGCGCTCCGGCATGAAAGTCGGCTCGACGATCACTTCGATCTGGCGGGTGACGGCGCGGTACATGAATTGATCCAAATCCGGTCTATCCTAGGAGTGTCAGGGGGCTCGGCCCAAGCATCCGTTGATTGTCTTCCATACTAACTCCGGTCTCGACGGCAAGATACGAGCCGGAACGATCATTGTTTCACGCGGTTTTTATCCAGCATGCTTCGGGAGAAGTGTCCATTTGAATGCTTGCAAATTGCGGGCCGTATTGATCTTCCGTAAGACTGCGGGACGGAAGCTTGGTTTTCCCAACGGTGCCGAAATCGAATGACACTCGTGACCCCTCAGATGACCGATCGGGCCGTCGTGGAGGTGCCGTCCTTTAAAGTGGCAGCACCGGTGTCCACGAGTGAGCGCGAACTGCGTCTCGATCTCTTTCGCGGTATCGCGTTGTGGCTGATCTTCATCGATCACCTGCCACCCAATATTTTGACTTGGTTCACGATCCGCAATTACGGGTTCAGCGACGCCACCGAGATTTTCATTTTCATTTCCGGATACACCGCGGCGTTCGTTTATAGCCGCGCCATGCTTGACCGCGGCTTCGTGGTGGCAAGCGCGCGGATCTTCAAGCGCGTTTGGCAGATCTATGTCGCCCACGTCTTTCTTTTCACGATTTACCTGGCGGAGATTTCCTACATCGCCACCCGGTTTGAAAATCCGCTCTACGCGGAGGAAATGGGCATCCTCGATTTTCTGAAGCAGCCGGATGTCATGATCGTACAGGCGCTGCTGTTGAAATTCCGTCCCGTCAATATGGACGTGCTGCCGCTCTACATCGTGCTGATGATGTTTCTGCCGCTGATCCTGTGGTTGATGCAGCGCAAGGCGGATGTGACGCTCGCGCTTGCAGTCATTCTCTATGCGATCACCTGGGAGTTTGATCTCTATCTGCCGGCCTATCCCGGCGGCTTTTGGGCCTTCAATCCATTTGCCTGGCAATTGCTGTTCGTCTTCGGTGCCTGGTGCGCGCTTGGCGGGGCGAAACGTATGGCACGCATACTGTCGTCGCAGATCACGTTTTGGCTCTGTATCGCCTATCTGCTGTTTGCCTTCTGCGTGACGCTGACCTGGCATGTCCCACAGCTCAACACGTTCATGCCGCGCTGGCTGGAGAGCTGGATGTATCCGATCAACAAAACGGACCTCGACGTTCTTCGTTTCGTCCACTTCCTTGCGCTGGCTGCGATTGTGGTGCGTTTCCTGCCCAAGGACTGGCCTGGCCTGAAATCCCCCTGGCTGCGCCCCGTCATTCTGTGCGGCCAGCACTCGCTTGAGATCTTTTGTCTGGGCGTGTTTCTGGCCTTTGCCGGGCACTTCATTCTCGCCGAGTTTTCCGGCAGTGCCTGGATGCATTTCCTCATCAGCGTCTCAGGAATCGTTATTATGTCCGCCGCGGCGTGGCTTTTTTCGTGGTACAAGACTGAAGTGGGCAAGAGCGGAAAGCGGGCGAAAGCCGCAGAGGGCGATGCCGACCTCGCCGGAGGCGGATCATGAAGGCGGTATTGATTGCAGGTGTTCTGGCAGGCCTCCTCGCCCTCGTCCCTGCGCGGGCCGAGGATGCGCCGACTTGCACCGTGCCGTCCTATCTTGTCACCACGGAAAGCCCGCTAGCCAAGGTGGCTGCGGCCGTCAAAGACGGCAAACCCCTGAATATTCTTGTGGTGGGCACTGGTTCGTCCGGCTTGGCCGGTCCCGACGGCGCAAGTGCGGCCTATCCGGCGCGGCTGGAAGCAGCCTTACGCGAGAGGCTGCCCAAATCCACCGTCAATGTCAGGGCGGATATCAGGGCAAAGAAAACGGCTGGGGAAGTGGCCGACGACTTAGAGGCATTCATCGGGAAAATGCCGGAGGACCAGAAGCCGGCTCTGGTGATCTGGCAGACCGGAACCATTGACGCGATGCGCTCCATCGATCCGGATGATTTCCGGGCCGCGCTGGGTCAGGGGGTTGATGCGCTGCAAAAGGCAGGCGCGGACGTGCTCTTGATGAATTTGCAGTACAACCCACGTATGGAGACGATGCTTTCGGTCTCGCCGTACAACGATACGATGCGTGTTGTCGCGCAGGAGCACGATATCCCGCTGTTCGATCGCTTTTCGATCATGCGCCACTGGAATGATATTGGTGATTTCGATTTGTTTGGCCAGGTTCACGGCTTTGGAATGGCAAGACGAGTTCACGATTGCATCGGCCGGTCGCTTGCGACGATGATCATCGAGGCGTCGCGCATCAACCCGGCGGAGCTTGGGATGCAGCGTTGATGCGCTCTGATTTTCGATCGGTTATTTCTGTTTCAGTGATTGCCGCACTCTTCCTGTCAATTCACCCCGCTCAACCGTTCGCGCAAACTGAAGCAGTGAAGACGGATGCGGCGAAGCCACCCGTGCAAAAAGGCCTCGCGACGAAAGCCATTGAGGCCGCGAAAGGTGCTGCGCGCGAGGCTGGCGATATTTTGTCGCGCGTCCCGTGCTTGCCCGCCAAGGGGCTGACCGAAGTTCCGGGCTCGTTGCCGAGGGTTGCGCGCCGGATCGCGGCAGGGGATCCTGTGAAAATCGTCGCGTTCGGCTCGTCCACGACCGTGGGATACGGCACGTCCTCGCCGGCCTATACCTACCCGAACCGGCTGTTGGATCAGCTGCGCAGAAAATTTCCGACGGCTGACATCACCATCGTCAATCGTGGCATGGGCGGTCAGGACACGCCTGAAATGATGAAGCGTTTTGATGAGGCTGTTCTCGCAGAAAATCCGGATCTGGTGATCTGGCAGCTCGGCACCAATACCGTCCTCCGCGGTGGCGCCGAGGACGTTGCCGCAACCGCGGCTCTTTTAGAGGACGGTATTGGGCAGCTTCAGGCGCGCGGCATCGATGTGGTGTTGATTGATCCGCAATATGTGCCTGCGGTGACTGCAAAGGCAGAGAACGCCAGCGCGATGGTGAAATTGCTCGCCGAGGTTGGGAAGCTCAAGCATGTTGCCGTGTTTCCGCGCTTTGAAGTCATGCGGCAATGGCATCAGGACGAGAAGATACCGTTCGACAAATTTGTCATTGGCGACGGTTTACACATGAACGATTGGGGCTATGCCTGCTTTGCGCAATTGCTCGGCGACACCATCATCAAGTCGGTCGGGCAGGTGAAGGCTGGTGCCAACACTCCGACCAATGTCATGACGTTTCGCCCGATGTGAGCGAGGACCAGGCTCGCCTCGTTGAAGGCAAGACAATAAAAGGGAGGGGCGCAAGTTCAGCTTGCGTCCCCTCCAGTGTCTGAAGAGGTTTATGCCTTTTCCAGTGCGGCCGCCAAATCCTCGATCAAGTCGTCGGGGTGTTCGAGACCGGCCGAGAAGCGAATGAAGCCCTCGCTGATACCAAGCTCTGCGCGCGCTTCCGGCGTCAAACGCTGATGCGTCGTGGTTGCCGGATGCGTCACGATGCTCTTGGAATCGCCGAGGTTGTTCGAGATCTTTGCGAGCTTGAGGGCGTTCAGCGTCCGGAACGCAGCGGCCTTGCCGCCTTTCACCTCGAAGCCGATCAGCGTTGAGCCGCCACGCATCTGCTTCTTGACGATCTCGGCCTGCGGATGATCGCTACGGCCGGGATAGACCAGCCGCGAGATTTTCGAGTGCTTTGCCAGGACATCGGCGAGCGCCGCAGCCGTTTCGGTCTGCGCCTTGACGCGAATGCTGAGTGTTTCGAGTCCCTTCAGCAGTACCCAGGCATTGAATGGCGACATCGCAGGGCCGGTCTGGCGCAGGAACGTATGGATGTGTTCCTGGATGAAGTCGTTCGACGACAGAATGACGCCGCCGAGACAGCGGCCCTGTCCGTCGATGTGTTTGGTGGCGGAATAGACGACGACATCTGCGCCGAGCGCGAGCGGGCTCTGCCAGATCGGTGTCGCGAAAACATTATCCACGACCAACCGTGCACCGCCGCGATGGGCGACCTCAGCGACCGCGCTGATATCGACCACGTCGAGGGTTGGGTTGGTCGGGCTTTCAAGGAAGCAGGTCTTCGTATTCGGCTGCATCGCCTTTTGCCACTGATCGAGGTCGTGACCGTCGACCAGTGTGGATTGAATACCGTAGCGGGGCAGCAAATCCTCGACCACATAACGGCACGAGCCGAACAGAGCTTTTGCAGCCACGACGTGATCGCCTACCCGGAGCGGCGCGAGGATCGCGGTGGTGACCGCAGCCATGCCGGTTGCAGTCGCACGCGCGGCTTCCGCGCCTTCGAGTTCGACCATGCGCTGCTCGAACATCGCGACCGTCGGATTAGAAAACCGCGAATAGAGAAAACCTGGATCCTGCCCAGTGAAGCGCGCTTCGCACTGTTCGGCGCTGTCGTAGATAAAGCCTTGAGTCAGGAATAGCGCTTCAGACGTTTCACCGTATTGTGAGCGTAATGCGCCGCCGTGAACGAGGCGTGTTTCAGGCCGATAGGCGTGGGTTGGCTTGGGGGCAGGGACCTTCACTTCAGACATGTGACCTCCGTCGTGGCCATCCTGAAGATGGACACAAAAAAACCGGCCTGGATAAAATCCACAGGCCGGGATCACACTGGTCCCCGGCCTGTTTAGCGAGTTATTTAACGTGGCTGCAAGCCGGCCGGCTCAAATGACCACGGGATAAGTCGTAGGCTTAGTCCCGCCTGCTCTTTCCGTCAAGCACCCCATCGGATACTCGATAAAGTGTGTATTTTGCCGGCCGAGGGGATCGGCAACCGAGGACTGAAAAGTGTCGTTTACGCTCGCCCCAGATGCGACTGGCATCCTCCCGGACCGCATGATTGCGGCGATGGCCGACGCCGGCCTGATCCTGCCGGAATATCCGTTCGTCGAAAGCC
Source organism: Afipia dichlorophenoxyacetatis (assembly GCF_055386385.1). NCBI lineage: Bacteria > Pseudomonadati > Pseudomonadota > Alphaproteobacteria > Hyphomicrobiales > Nitrobacteraceae > Afipia > Afipia dichlorophenoxyacetatis. Next base: position 521,083 of record NZ_AP029250.1, read on the forward strand.
AGATCCAGCCCGCGAGCCTCGACCTGCGTTTGGGAAATATCGCGTACCGTGTGCGCGCCTCGTTCCTGCCGGGACCAAAATCGACGGTTGCGGAACGCATCGATGAATTGAAGCTGCACGAGATCGATCTGTCCGATGACGCGGTGCTGGAAACCAACTGCGTTTACATCGTGCCATTGCTCGAGAGCCTTGCGCTGCCGCCGAACATTCTCGCTGCCGCCAATCCGAAGAGTTCGACGGGCCGGCTCGATGTTTTCACCCGGGTCATCACCGATGGCACGCGCCGCTTCGATATGATCGGCGCCGGATATCACGGGCCGCTCTATGCGGAGATCAGTCCGAAGACCTTCCCCGTGCTGCTACGCGAAGGATCAAGGTTGTCGCAGATTCGTTTCCGCGCAGGGCACCCAACGCTTGATGGCGATGAATTGCAGGCGCTGCACGCCAAGGAGCGGCTTGTCGATGTCGACAACGCCGACCTCGCAAATGGCGTTGCGGTGAGCGTTGATCTGTCCGGCGAAGGTTCCGATGGGTTTGTCGGCTATCGGGCCAAGCGCCACACCGGCGTCGTGGATGTTGATCGCCGCAGCGGTTACTCGGTGGGTGAATTCTGGGAGCCGATCAAAGCACGGCCGGATCGTAGCCTGATCCTTGATCCCGGTGAGTTTTATATTCTTGCTTCCAAGGAAGCAGTGCAGGTGCCGCCGGATTTCGCTGCCGAGATGGTGCCGTTCGATCCGCTGGTCGGCGAATTCCGCGTGCACTATGCGGGCTTTTTCGATCCTGGCTTCGGCTACGCCGGTGCCGGTGGTCAAGGCTCGCGCGCAGTGCTGGAAGTTCGTTCGCGCGAAGTGCCCTTCATTCTCGAGCACGGCCAGATCGTCGGTCGTCTCGTCTATGAGAAGATGCTGGGGCGGCCTGATGCGCTGTATGGTCAGCGCATCGCTTCGAACTATCAGGGCCAGGGCCTGAAACTGTCGAAGCACTTCCGGGTCTGACGCTCGTCGTTCGCGGCATATCGCCTTCGGATGTTCTTCGCTGCCCGGAACAGCAGCTTCGAAGCCGTGGTGGCGGCATGTGCTGCCGGCCCATTGTCAAAGCTGCAATTCCACACCTACTATGCCCGTGTTCTCAGGGCGGGGCGAAATTCCCCACCGGCGGTATGCAGCTTTACGTTGCGAGCCCGCGAGCGCCTTCCGTGGAAGGGTCAGCAGATCAGGTGAGATGCCTGAGCCGACGGTTATAGTCCGGATGAAAGAGAACGGGTGGTTCCTGCTGTCCAATCGGACAGTCAGGCCGCGCGTGATCGCCTTGGGTGACGTGTCACTAACAAAGGAGATCACAATGACACCCACCCGTTATGCCTTCATCAAAGCCAATTGGCACGCTGACATCGTCAATCGAGCGCTTGATGGCTTTTGTGAGCTGATCCCAGCCAAAGACGTTGATGTGTACGACGTTCCCGGCGCTTTCGAAATGCCGCTTCTTGCGCGCGATCTTGCGGCATCTGGGAAATACTCAGCCGTGGTTGCCGCGGCTTTTGTGGTCGATGGTGGAATCTATCGCCACGAATTCGTTGCCCAAGCTGTCGTGGATGGGCTGATGCGCGCGGGAATGGATACAGGGGTGCCGGTTTTGTCGGTGTCGCTAACGCCTCACCAGTTTCAGGACACCGAACACCACATTCAGATTTACCGGGCACACTTCATTGAGAAGGGACGCGAAGCCGCGAGAGCTGCTTTGATGATAGGACGCGCCCGCGCGTCTATCGCTGCGTAAAGAATCTCCGGGGGTGGGGCGCAGCTCCATCCCCGGTCTTCCTCGTTAGTTCAGAGATTTGGCTTTTATTTTTCAGACGCATGGATTGGTTCGTCGTGTTCAAGTTCTCAGCCAACGGCTTGGCCAAGCAAGAAACGTGATCTGGCAGCGCTTGCTGTCGGTGTCCAAATGCCGGATCATTCCTGAAAACAACGGGATCGATCCCGGCAAGGAAGGAACGTCATGACGCAAGCCGCCCACGCTTCGGCCAGAATCTCGGACACGCCTGCTGAAAAGCCGCGATCAGAGTTTGGTCTGATTGCGCCCGATACATCGGGCATGAATTTCTATCGTGCCGATCCGGTGCTGGCGGATCTATTGCGCGTTCATCTTCCCGACCATTTGTTCCGTCACATCGAGCCGCATCTTGATCGCCTCGGTGCGCTTGCGGGTGGTCATCTTGATGAGTGTGCACGACTTGCGGACAAGCATGGACCTGTCCTGCATCAGCGCGACCGGTTCGGGAACGACCGCCAGTGGATCGAATATCATCCGGCCTATCGCGAGCTTGAACGCGCCGCCTATGGTGAGTTCGGCATTCACGCGATGTCACATCGGAAGGGCATCCTTGGATGGGCGGATACTTATCCCGCGGTGGCCAAGCACGCCTTTACGTTTTTGTTCAATCAGGCGGAGTTCGGCCTTGGTTGCCCGATCAATGTCACCGATGGCGCAGCGCGGCTGCTGTCGCGCTTTGGCGATGATGCACTCAAGACGAAATATCTCGATGGCCTGACCCAGACCGACATGACCAAACTCACCCAGGGTGGGCAGTTCATGACGGAAAAAGAGGGCGGCTCTGACGTCGGCAGGCTCACGACGGTCGCGGTGCAGGAGGGCAATCACTGGCGGCTGCACGGCGAGAAATGGTTCTGCTCCAACGCTGATGCTGAAGTGGTGATGCTGCTGGCGCGGCCGGAAGGTGCAGTCGATGGCACCCGCGGTGTCGGCTTGTTCCTGATGCCACGAAGGCTCGATGACGGTTCGCCGAACCATTATCGCATCGTCCGTCTCAAGGATAAGCTCGGCACGCGCTCGATGGCGTCAGGCGAGATCAAGCTCGAAGGCGCGATTGCCTATGCAGTCGGCCGTCTCGATCGCGGCTTTGTGCAGATGGCCGAGATGGTCAATTGGTCACGTCTGTCCAACGGCGTGAAGTCGGCGGCATTGATGCGGCGTGCGCATCATGATGCGAATACCGTTGCCAACAATCGCGTGGTGTTCGGCTACCGCATCGTCGACCTGCCGCTCGCGCGCAGGCAGCTGATGAAGGTCATGCTGGCGACGGAGCAGGCGGTCTCACTGAGCTTCCTCACCGCGGATGCGCTGGATCGTGCCGAGGCGGGTAGTCAGGATGCGGCAGCGCTGCTGCGAGTGCTGACGCCGACCCTGAAATACCGCGCCACCCGCGATGCGCGCAAAGTTTGCGGCGATGCGCTCGAGATGCGCGGCGGTATCGGCTACATTGAGGAATTCGCCACGCCACGGCTGTTGCGGGACGCTCATCTCGGTTCGATCTGGGAAGGCACCGGCAACATCGTCGCGCTCGATGCGTTGAAGCGTGCTGTTGGCCGCCATGGCGCGGAAGCGGCACTCGCAGCCGATCTTCACGCGCGGATCGATGATGCCGCAGGCGTGCCGCAAGTCTGGCTCGATCGCCTGCGAAGTCTGACGGACAAAGCCGTCGGTTTTGCTCGCGAAGTGGCTGGTCGATCGGAGAACGAAGCTGAAGCGCGCCGCGCCACCAGCACGCTCTATCACGTTGCCAGCGCGGTTGCGTTCGCATGGGAAGGATCGAGAATCCACGCCATCCGTGGGGACGCCCGGCGGTTGCTGCTCTCGCGGCTCGTGGTTGATCACCGGCTGACGGCACAAGACCCCTTTGCGATGCTATCCAGAGGCGAGGGCGACATCGCTGGTCGACTGCTGGGTGATAAGCCGACCAGCATGGCGGATGCGTCGAGCGTGCTCGCGGCCGTTTAAAACGCTGATAGCCCCCGGCTGTGCCAACGCGGAAGTCCTATGCGCGGCGCGCGTATTGTTCCGCGGAAATTCAATGCTATGGCTCTAAGAAAAGGGCGGCTCGCGACATAACAAAAACGCCGTCCAGGGGAGATTATGTCCGAGATCGGTGTTGCCGAGATACCTGTGCCGGCGGGCGAAAAGCCGCCGCTGCCGCGCATCAAGGACCCGGTCAGAAATCCGCTGCTGGACGGCCCTATTCTGCGGACATTGTTGCGGCTCGCCGCGCCCAATGTCGTCGCACTGACCGCCGGCACCTGCGTTGCCATTGCGGAAACTTCCTACATCGGACGACTGGGGGTTGAGCCGCTGGCGGCAATGGCCTTGGTGTTTCCGTTCGTCATTTTGATGATGACGATGTCCGGTGGTGCCATGGGCGGCGGTGTGGCCTCGTCGATCGCGCGCGCGCTGGGTGCCGAAGATACCGAACGCGCGGCGGCCTTGGCCGTGCACGCGTTGATGATCGGTGTCTGCTTCGGCCTCGTGTTCATGACGAGCATGCTGATCTTCGGGCCGCGGCTTTTCGCCATGCTCGGCGGGCAGGGGCGTGTCCTGAGCGAAGCCATCGGCTACGCACACATCTTTTTCGGCGGCGCAGTCATCCCTTGGGTGATGAACACGCTGGCGGCTCTGATACGCGGGACCGGCAACATGAAGCTGCCGTCTGCGGTTATTCTCAATTCGGCGCTGTGTCAGATCGTTCTTGGCGGCGTGCTCGGTCTTGGCCTCGGTCCAATTCCGCAGTTAGGAATGCGCGGCGTCGCGGCCGGAACGTTGATTGCGTTCTCGCTCGGTGCGTCCATCATGGCCTGGTATCTGCTGTCGGGCCGCGGCCGCGTGAAGCTGAGCTTCAAGGGCTTTCAGTTTCAGCGTGCGATGTTCTACGACATCCTGTCAGTCGGAGCCATTGCCTGCTTCTCGCCGCTGCAGGTCGTACTCACTATCACGATCTTCACACATTTGCTGGCTGCGTTCGGGACTGAAGTTTTGGCTGGATACGGCATCGGAGCGCGGCTGGAGTTCATGCTCACGTCGCTCGCTTTTGCAGTGGGCATCGCGTCGGTGCCGATGATCGGCATGGCTATCGGCGCCGGTCGTGTCGCACGCGCGCGGCGCATTGCATGGACGGCCGGTGGTGTTTCGTTTGTGGCGGTTGGATGCGTCGGCGGCTTCTTCGCTGTCTTCCCCGATATCTGGGTCAATATTTTCACCGACAATGCCGCTGTGCGTGCGGCGAGCCGCCAGTATTTGTCGACCGCGGCTCCCCTTTTCGCATTCATCGGTCTATCGATCTCGCTCTACTTCTCGTCGCAGGGTGCTGCGAAGGTCGTCGGACCTGTCTTGGCCCAGACGGCGCGGCTGGTTTTCATCATTGCCGGCGGCTGGTGGCTCTCGTCACAAAGCGCCACCAGTGCGCAGTTCTTTTGGCTTGCGGCCGCTTCCATGATTCTGCTCGGTGTGCTCGCCACAGCCGCCGTTCGCTTCACGAATTGGGGACCAAAGGCGGCGTTGCCAATTGCGGCCGATTAGTTTTCTCCTATTCAACCGTCACCGGACGTGACAGTGCGGCCCGCGCGAATTTCTTGGCATTCACGGGTTTGCCGAACAGATATCCCTGGGCAAGATCAAATCCCATCTCATGAACGGCGACGAGATCGGCGCGCGTTTCCACACCCTTGGCAACGGTACGCACGCCGAAGCGTTTTCCAAGCTCGAGAATGCGGCGGCACACGGTCTGCTTCAATCGATTGTCGGCGCAGCCCGTAACGAACTCCCTGTCGACCTTGATTTCGACGAACGGGAAGCTCGGGACATCCATCAGTGACGGCCAGTCCACGCCGAGATCATCGATTGCGATAGCGATGTTGTGAAATCGAACTCGTTTGGCAACATCGAGTGCGAGATCGAGATTTTGAATGATCTCGGTGCTTTTGACTTCGATGATCAATCCGCCGAACGCCGGATGGTCGGGAATCATGCGGCACAGCATTCCGATCGAAGCCGGGTCTTCAAGGAAGCTGATGGGTAGATTGATCGCGATATCGACCGGGCCATGCTGGCCGATGAAGTAGTACCAATCATTCAGCGCGCGCCTGATGACGAATTCGGAGAGAGCGGTGAAGTTTGGATCGCGGTCGTCCGGAATGAAGTAAGCCGGCGGCACCACCCCCCATGTCGGGTGCCGCAATCGGACAAGCGCTTCGGCGCCACGCGGTGCGAGCGTGTGAACGTCGATCTTTTGCTGATACCACAATTCCAGCCAATCGGCCTTGAGTGCCTCTGCGACGTCGACCGCGGGGCTTGGCGGTGTCTGGGCTGGAAGCAGTGTGGCGACACTTGCGCGCAAACCGTCTGCGCTGAATGGCGTCGCAAGCGGCGGCAGCATCGCCACGCCGAATTCTTCACCGAGCTGACGTACGGCTGTGACAAGAATGGAATTCTTCGGGCCGATCAACAGCACCTTGCCGTCATATTCATGGTCGACCAGGATTTTCAGCATCTGCCCTGCCTCGACACCGTCCGCAGGCAAGCCCAGGACGATGAGGTCGGGCAATTGCTCCTTCAGAATGGATGACAGTTCAGTTACAGCCGCGCATTCACAGGTGATGAAGCCGAGCTCCTCAAGAGCTTCACCCAAGAACGTGCGGATGTGCTTCTTGCCGTCGGCAATGCAAACGCGCGGAGCGACCTTCCGCTGACCGAAGGTCGCAACCCGTTCTACTTGTACCGACTTTTGTTCTCTCATTCGCCACCTCCATGCCCCCGAGCGAAACTATCGCTGCGACGAAGGTTGCAAATATGAAATCTTTGGAACGGTAGATTGAATAGTTAGGTAAGGTTAAACGGGCGATAGAAATTAAAATTTTATCGATCGCGAATTTCAAATTTTCTGCATCGCGGTCGTGTACGATAAGTCCGTCATTTGGTTTCAGAAAACGCTGTAAGCCGATTCAAAATTCGTGCGTGCAGGTCTGAACGAAGAAATTTTCGACGCGCAACGCGCCGATTGTCTGTTCGATTCTTGAACAATTACGCTGTCTCACAATTTCACTTTTCCACAGCGGGGCAATTACCTGTGGTCAAGTTTTGTCTTCATCGCGGTCACAGCGAGGTCCATTTGCGCATCAATGTAGGCCGCGATGCTGTTCGGCAGCACATCGACGGTCCAGACGAACTTGCAGCGCTGTTCTCCTTCATCAAAGATTTGGACTGACGCACTGTGCTGCGTGATGCGTTCGCTTTTGATGGCGTAGACCAGTCGCCGCCTCGCATCGTCGCAGTCAACGAGGACTTCGCGTGCAACCGTGCCGTTCGCAAAGGTCACGATCCGCGCGTCACCGTCTTTCCTGGCGTCAGTAACGAAGCCGGGTGCGAGGCGCGTGTGGACCGCGTCGAAATCGCGCACCGCATCCCAGACTTCGTCTGATGGAGCTTCGATCAGGGTCTCTTTGTGAATCGACGCCATGGCTCGTCTCCTGCGTCATCGTGTTACGTGCAGACAGCTTCGATGTTGTTGCCATCCGGGTCGATCAAGAATGCCGCATAGTAAGTCGGGCTGTAATCCGCGCGTGGGCCAGCACCGCCGTTGTCGCGTCCGCCGGTCTTCAGCCCGCTAGCATAAAAGGCTTTGACAGCGTTGTGGTCGGTTGCGCGAAACGCCACATGCGCACCGCCCTTGGCCGCATCGGACAGATGCAGCCACAACGCAGGCGCATCCTTTGGCCCGAAGCCCGCGCCGCTGTCGTCACGGGAGCAAAGCACATGGCCGAGTGGTGCAAGTGCAGCGGTATAGAATTTGATGCTGGCGTCGAGGTCTCTGACTCTCAGTCCGATATGATCGTACATGGTGATCTCCGTTTGTGATGGAGATCACCCTAGGGCGTGTGCCTGCATCCGATCTTGGAAAATCTTGCGGTCACCGCGTGCGGCCTCGCGGAACCGCCGCGGTGAGACGCCGGCGGCCCGGTGGAACGTGCGCACGAAGTTCGACAGATCGCCGAACCCGACATCGAAGGCGATATCGGTGATGGATCGCGTGTCGTCGGCGAGCAGCCGCGCCGCGTGACGCAGCCGAGCCCGGACCAGATACTGATGCGGAGTCACACCGAGAATGTTCGAAAACAGCCGCAGGAAATGGAATGAACTCACGCCGGCGGCTTTCGCGGTGGTTTCGAGATCGAGTGGTTGATCGCTGTTGTCGTCGATCCACATTGCACTTTCGACGGCGCGACGGCGGTCGCGCATCGGCAACGGCGCCGTTCGCCTGGATTGTCCGGATACCGATTCCATAAAGCGGGCAACGAACAGCATGGCGACTTCGTCGACGCCGATGTCGTTCTCGCCATATCCCGCAGCCTGCGCAAGTTCACCATAGATCATCAACTCGGGCCGCGGCGGTAGACATCCGGTGCGTAGTGCGTCCTGGCTGAGGCCGATCTCATCGGCAAAAGCCGGGGTCAGTTGAAATGACAGGCATTCATCGCCGCACTCATGATGGGCATGCGAGCAGACATATTCGTCGCCCATATGCCCGACCATGACCGCTCCGGCCACTAACTCGTGAGAATGGCCCCGGCTGTCATAACCAAAGCTACCCTTTCGGACATACGACAGCGAGTGGCAGTGGTGCTGTTCGACGAATGGCGTATCGTCCGGCCCCATGCTGCACCGGTAGTCGACCACAGACAGGCATTCGCTTTGAAACAGCGGTTGGGCTTGCATGCGGCGATGTTATCGTCGCTGCCGGCGCGGAGCAATCGACAGGCCCGGATCGAACAGCATCGGACTGTCGTCGGCCTTCTGGGCGGTCTTCGCACCTTCGATGGCCAGCATCCGGAACTTGGTTATTACACCGCCATTGGCCGAGAAGCCGCCGGTCTTGCCATTGGCTGCCAGCACGCGATGGCAAGGGATGACAATCGGAAATGGATTTTGTCCGAGTGCCTGGCCGATCGAGCGAGAGAGCAGCTTGTCGCCCAGCCGTGTGGCGATATCGCCATAGGTCAGGGTTTCACCCGGCTCGATGGTCCGCGCGATGTCATAGACGCTGCGGTTGAATTCCGGCACGTGGCTCATATCGACTTTGATGAAAGACAGGTCGCTTTTTTCGCCTCTGAGGAGGCTCGCCATGGCCTCGCAGGCGTTCTGCACATCCGGCGGCGGAGAGGTTTCCTCAGCGCCGGGCGCTTTCTGCTGGATGCGCGCACGGGTTCTGGCGTCGTTTGCCTCCGGCAACTGCACGCCGAGAAGGCCGCGCTCGCCCCAGGCGACGCCGCAGCGGCCAATTTCTGTGTCAAACAGTGCAAAACTAGGTGTCATGATGTGCCTCCGCGATAACATGGCTTGTCATCATTGGACTTGGAGAATCTTGCGCTTTTCCATGCCACCTGCCACCCGAAATCTGCTATGGGAACCATCTTGCGGCATCGCACAGGGTATGGCTAAGGTCGTCCTAGTGCGTCAGATCCACCGCACTACCGCGGGCGTAGTTCAATGGTAGAACGGCAGCTTCCCAAGCTGCATACGAGGGTTCGATTCCCTTCGCCCGCTCCAAACCCTTTGAAGCCCCCAATCTTGTGAAAACTTGTACGAAATTCGCGTCTGCAACGGTGGCAAAAACAAAGTCCGAACTGCAAATTTAAAAAGTTTCCTTGGGGTTTCAGCTGGCGTCGGTTGTGGCTCACCCTTAGCAAGCTCTCTGTCAGTCATTAATCGAAACATTCTATTCAGCCGCGAGAACGACGCGCGCGAAAGTGACTTAAAGGATTTGTCCGCATCCTTCGGGAGTTTCAGAAGGAGATTGAGGCAGGGTTTTCTAACCGAAGGTCGCCGGGCCGCAAATCTTCAACGACATTTTGACAGGTGCATCTCCACGTGGGCTTTCGTCAAAACATTCTCGCGAAATCCAAGCTTTTGGTACAGAGTAACTTGGCAGAAGTTGCTTAAGCCCCTTCCTTTACGATGGATTTTTAGATGGCAAGGGAGGCCCTCCCTCCGCCAAGTGCCCATCCTAGCGCACTGAAATCTTTGGAATTGCCAACGTTTTGCGTTTGCAGTCCCCAGATCAGTCCCCAAACTCTGTCCAATAAAGTGGTTGCTCCTAGACTCTAATTGCGTGCTCCAATTATGCTCGGCAATTGGTTTGGGGGGCGTTTTCATGAAGATCTGGATTATCGCATTTGCAGTCGCGTTATTCGCTACGATTGAGCCAACTCACGCGCGAGGCCCTTATGGCTCCATAAGCGTCGGTGAATGGAAGGGCGGCGCGTACACAAGCGAACAAACAGGAAGCTTTTCTCACTGCGCGGCAGGCGCCGCTTACCAAAGCGGAATATATTTTGTTGTCGCTATCAGTGATGATTTGAGCTGGACCTTGGGCTTTTCCCACGACAATTGGAAGTTGATACCAGGCCAAGCCTTTCCAATCGCCCTGACTTTTGACGGGCAATCCCCCATCAACGTGCATGGCGTGCCTTCCACCGCGACCTTCGTCAAAGTCTCGATGCCGGTAAAGTCGACGCTTATCGACCAGTTTCGAAAAGCAAGCGTTATGACCGCCTTCACGCAAGGCCAACTGTTTCAATTCAAACTAACCCAAACCGCTCAGTTATTGCCCTCACTTGTGAATTGCGTCCTGAGCGTGAAGAAGAATGGGGTCGCTAATGCCGGAGAGTTCGCGGTTGCTGCCTCCACACCCGCGGCCGCAAAACCGGTAGTCTCTACGACAGCAACGCCAAGTGCGCCGCCATCTAAGTCCTCGAAGCTCTCCGATCAGACTGGAACCGGTTTTGTAGTGAGTACTGATGGACATATTGTAACCAATCAGCATGTGGTGAACGGATGCGTTGGGGACATCCAAGGTAGTTTGACCGGGGCCTCACCCGTAAAACTCCGGCTCGTCTCCAGTGACGAAACAAATGACTTAGCTCTGCTGCAAGCTTCTGGCAGCTTCAAAGAAGTCGCTACAATTAAAACCAAAGCAGTCCAGTCAGGTGATAGCGTGGTTGCGATTGGCTACCCCTTTCATGGTTTGCTCACATCGGACTTCACTGTGACTACAGGAATCGTGAGCTCTTTAAGTGGCGTCTTAAACGATACCCGTTATCTGCAAATAAGCGCAGCCGTACAGCCGGGTAACAGCGGCGGTCCGCTCTTGTCATCTAGCGGTGAAGTCGTCGGGGTAGTTGCCGCCAAATTGAATGCGCTAAAGTTTGTGAAAGCGACGGGCAACATTCCTGAAAATATCAACTTCGCTATCAAGACAGGTGCGCTCAGAGATTTTTTGGACAATAGCGTGGTGCCCTACCAAACTTCTGATGCCAAGATTGAGCTAAAGACGACGGACATCGCTCGCAATGCAAGAGCCTTTACTCTTCTCATTACTTGCAAGGCGACAGAGCAAACCGAGACAGCAAAAAAATAGGACATGTCGCAGGAATCGAGTGTTCGAATAAGAATGCGCTTTTCCTTACAATTGCGGTTCTATTTTTTGGCGCAACGACATTTGCTGCGGAAACAAGCCGCGACGCTCGGGTGAGGGCATGGGGTTTTGGAGCTGCGCTGCCATTTTTATATTTTTTGTTTCGGCGTTGCGATTGTAGGTTTCCTTCTCGGAAATCCGCGATTCTGGCAATTCCTCGCGAGGCGCCAGCCTGTATATCATTTCTAAAACCCAAAAACGAAGGGAAGCCTCGCCGTTTACATTGAAAGCGGGCGATTTCGGCTCGTTGCTATTCTTCGTTCGAGTCGTATGCGAATTTGACATGCCGGTTTTACTGCATCATTAGACTCGCTTTTAACTTGTCCCAATGTCATCTCCGAAAGAGGCCTGATGTCGCAGCCGCAATTGTTCACGCCCATCACGCTTCGCAATGTGACCGCAAAAAACAGGATCGTGATCTCGCCGATGTGTCAGTACTCGGCGGACGATGGCGTGGCCAACGATTGGCACATGGTTCACCTCGGCAAGTTCGCGCAGGGCGGTGCCGGCATTGTCATGACCGAAGCCGTCGCGGTCGTCGCAGAGGGACGCATCACCCACGGCGACCTCGGGCTCTGGAACGATAGTCAGGTTGCGCCGCTCAAGCGCATTACGTCGTTCATCCGTGCCAATGGGGCAATCCCCGCGATCCAGCTCGCCCACGCCGGCCGCAAGGCCAGCATGCAGCGGCCCTGGTTCGGCAATGCGGCGCTGACGGCTGAGGATCGCGCGCGGGGCGACCTGCCGTGGACCATCGTCGCGCCCAGCGCCATTCCAATGGACGACGGCTGGCTGATGCCGCATGAGTTGACCGATGCGGACATGAAGAAGCTGCGCGAAGATTGGCGCCTTGCCACGCTTCGCGCCGTCGAGGCGAATTTTGAGGTGCTCGAAATCCATTGCGCTCACGGCTATCTGCTGCACGAATTCCTCTCGCCGCTGTCCAATCAGCGCAACGATTCCTACGGCAGTGATCGCGCCGGCCGCATGAAATATCCGCTCGAGATCATTGAGACCGTGCGCTCCGTCTGGCCGAAGGAACGCCCGCTGTTCGTGCGTATCTCATCCGTCGACGGTCTCGACGGTGGTCTCGATATCGCCGACTCGATCGCATTCGTGCGTGAAGCCCAGGCACGGGGCGCGGATGTGATCGACTGTTCGTCCGGCGGCCTGATGGGATCGGCCACCGCCGCCCGCATTCCGCGTGGTTACGGCTTCCAGGTGCCGTTCGCTGAAGAAATCCGCCGCGAGACCAATTTCACGACCATGGCTGTGGGGTTGATCCTTCATCCGCAGCAGGCCGAAGATATGGTGGCTGAGGGGAAGACGGATCTTGTCGCGGTGGGGCGCGAAGCATTGTTCGATCCGAATTGGCCCTTGCATGCTGAACTCGCGTTGCGCGAATCGAAGGGCGAGATCGGAGACGGCACGTTCGATTCCTGGCCCAAGCAATATGGCTGGTGGCTGGAGCGGCGGGAGCCGGGGCTCCGCAAGCTTAGCGGCCCAGCGTTGCCGTTCCGCAGGATTTAGGCCACGCTTCGTCCCGTCACGCGTTGGGGGCGGGCAGGGCGATGGGACCATCTCAATCCATTTGTATTGCTGGTGCGGGCAGCATCGGTTGTTTTGTCGGCGGCATGCTGCGTGCCGGTGGTCGGTCCGTGTCGTTGCTGGCGCGGCCACGCACGATCGACGACATCAATCAGCATGGCTTGCAGGTCACGAGCTTCGAGGGCATCGAGCATCGCCTGTCGTCTGCGGAGATGAGGCTCGCGGCTGATCCGGCGATTCTTGCGGACACGGATATCATTCTCGTCACCGTGAAGAGCGATGATACGGCTGCAATGGCCGATCAGATTGCGCAGCATGCATCGAAGAGGGCCACGATTGTCAGCCTTCAGAACGGCACTGGCAACGTCTCCGTGTTGCGGGAGCGGCTTCCCGGATATCGCGTGCTGGCCGGTATGGTGCCGTTCAACGTCATTGCGCTTGGCGAAGGTCATTTCCACCGTGCAACGTCTGGCGACATTCTGCTGGAGAAGGACGAGGCGGATACGGCGGGCCAGCTTTGGCAGCCGGAACTGGCCTTTCGCGGGGTGGACAACATCACCGGCATTCAATGGGGCAAGTTGCTGGTCAACCTGAACAACGCGCTGGTCGCCTTGTCCGGCCTCCCCCTGCGGGAGCAGCTTGCACAAAGGCCTTGGCGGGTGCTGTTCGCGGACCAGTGGCGCGAGGCGCTGGCTGTCCTCAAGGCGGAAGGCATCGCGCCAGTCTCGATGACACCGCTCCCGGCATCTCTCACGCCCTATGTCCTGCGGCTGCCGGACTTCCTGTTTGAGCGGATCGCGAGTTCGATGGTGAAGATCGACCCGAAAGCGCGCTCGTCCATGTGGGAGGATCTGCAGCGCGGACGGCGGACCGAGATCGATCACCTTCAGGGACTGATCGTCACGCTGGCCGCGCGGCATGATCTGCAGGCCCCTCTTTCTGCCCACATCGCGGCCCTCATCAAAGGCGCCGAGCAGGCAGGGAGGGGATCACCCGGTTTGAGCCCCGAGCAGATACGAAGCGCCTGACGTCTGTTATGCAACGGCGTCATCCCTCAATTTTGTTCCCGCAAAATCCATTTGGAAAAATGCACTAAATCGCATCACTGCCTAAAGCCGCGGCTGGCTGAAGTATGCGACCTGGATTATATTTTTTTACTGATGTGATGACCGGGCGACGGCAAAGGCTTTCGCTTTCCCAAGCGTCCGGTGCGGTCATTCCGAAGCGGTGTGCGCTGCGCAACGCCATACCCTTCGGGATGAACGATGTGCGAGGCTGAGAGTTGGAACTCTGGAGGCTCACATGTACGCAGATTCGGTGAGAGACAAACCTCATCGCCTTGTCGCGAGCGACCGGGTGGAAGGTTCAAGGCTGCTGAATGCCGATGGCAAGAAGATCGGGCATATCAAGCGGCTGATGATCGATAAGCTCAGTGGAAACGTCGCTTATGCCGTGGTGTGCTTCGGCGGATTCCTTGGGATCGGAGAAGAGTATTTCCCGCTTCCATGGTCGAGCATGAAGTACAATCCAGCGGTGGAAGCCTATGAGCTCCTGACGCTGATGAGCGATGAAGAGCTCGCCAAGGCACCGTCCTACGCGACCAACAAGGAATTCGATTGGGGTAATCGGATACGCGAAGTCGACGCGTACTGGATCGGCTTCTGACGATCGCTGATTAAGCGCTTCGCGATGCGGGCTATGCTGCCGCGGCCTGCGTTACTCGATGCGCTTCCCCGCGCCGATAAACCATCAGAGTCGCGACCAACCCGCAGACGGCAGCAAATGTCATCCACATACCGGGAGCCGCCTTGTCGCCCGTCGCTTCGATCAGCGCGGTTGAAACCGCGGGCGTAAAGCCGCCGAACAGGGCGGTTGCGAGGCTATAGCAGAGCGAAAAGCCGACGGTTCGCACGCTCGCAGGGACGATTTCGGTCAGCGTGACAACCATGGCGCCGTTGTAGCTGCCGTAGAGACAAGAGAGCCACAACTCAACCAGCAACATCCGCTCGAACGAGGGCTGCGACACCAGCCATGATATGGCGGGATACGCTGTCAAAATCGTAAGAACGGTAAAGCACATCAGAATGGGGCGCCGGCCGATGCGGTCAGACAGCGCGCCCATCACCGGGAGCCAGAACAGGTTCGATAGCGCCACGCAGAAGGTCACGACCAGCGAGTCCGTGATAGAGAGTTTCAGCACGCTCTTGCCGAAGGTCGGCGTGTAAACCGTGATCAGATAGAATGAGACGGTCGTCATCACCACGAGCAACATGCCGGCCAGCACGATCCACCAATTCGAGACGATCGATTGGAAAATCTCGGGAAGCGTTGGTTGCCGTTTGCGTGCGAGAAAGGCTTCGGTTTCCTGCAACGAACGCCGAATGATGAAAATGAACGGCACGATCAGCGAGCCGATGAAAAAAGGGATGCGCCAGCCCCAGTCGGACATTGTCTCTGGCGCGACCGATGTGTTCAGGACATAGCCGATGATGGCGGCAACGATGATGGCGACCTGTTGGCTGCCCGACTGCCAGCTGACGTAAAATCCCTTCCGGTTCGGGGGCGCCATTTCCGAGAGATAGACCGACACACCGCCGAGTTCGACACCAGCCGAAAAGCCCTGCAGCAAGCGGCCGATCAGGATGAGCATGGGCGCGGCCAGGCCGATGGTCGCATAGGATGGCACGAACGCGATCAGCACGGTGCCGATCGCCATGATCGCCAGCGTGACAATCAGTCCTTTTCGGCGTCCGACCCGATCGACATACGCGCCTAGTACGATCGCTCCGAGTGGACGCATGAGAAAACCCGCGCCAAAGGTCATGAAGGTCGCCAGTAGCGACGCGAACTCGTTGTCCGCCGGAAAAAACGCCTTCGCGATGTAGGTCGCGTAAAATCCGAACAGGAAGAAGTCGAACATCTCAAGGAAATTTCCGCTGGTGACGCGGAGCACGGCTGAGAGCTTCGATTGGGGGACCTTGGGGCTCAGCTCGGGTGCTGAGGTCGGCGCGGCAGTCATTGCATCTCCGGGAGAGCTCTCGTGGATGCAGGCAAACTGCGCCGTTTTGCCACATCCTGCAAGACGGCGCGGCTTGTGAAGAGGTCAGGTGCTATGCGACCGCCTTGGCTGCGGCGCGGCCGGCGTTGCGTCCGGAGAAAAGACAACCGCCGAGGAATGTCCCTTCCAGCGCGCGGTAGCCGTGCATGCCGCCGCCACCGAAGCCGGCGGCTTCGCCCACGGCATAGAGACCCGGAATGATCTGGCCGTTGGCGCCAAAGACACGCGCGTCCAGATCGGTCTCAAACCCGCCGAGTGTTTTGCGCGTGAGGATGTTGAGCCGCACAGCGATCAAAGGCCCGTGCGCCGGATCGAGGATCTTGTGCGGCTTCGCGGTGCGGATCAGCTTGTCCCCGATGTAACGCCGCGCATTGTGGATGCCCATCACCTGGGTATCCTTGACGTAAGGATTGTCGATCTCGCGGTCGCGGGCTTCGATCTGCTGTTTGATGCTCTCGAGGTTGAGCAAGTTTTCCCCGCTGAGCTTATTCATGGCGGTGACGAGATCCGCAAGATTGTCGCGAACGATAAAGTCGATGCCTTTCTGCTTGAAAGCTTCCACCGGTGCAGGCGCGCCTTTGTTCAATGCGCGGCGGACGGTCATGCGCCAGCTCTTGCTGGTCAGGTCCGGATTCTGTTCCGAGCCCGAGAGCGCGAATTCTTTCTTGATGATGCTCTGGGTTAGAATGAACCACGAATACTCGTAGCCGGTCTTCATGATGTATTCGAGCTGACCGAGCGTGTCGTAGCCGGGATAGAGCGGCGAAGGCGGGCGCTTGCCCGTGGCATCGAACCACATGGAGGATGGGGCCGGCAGAATACGAATGCCGTGTCCGGGCCAGATCGGTGACCAGTTGTGGACACCTTCGACGTAGTGCCACATGCGATCGCGGTTGATGAGGCGCGCGCCGGCGGCTTCGGTAATGCCGATCATGCGGCCATCGACATGGGCGGGCACACCGCTGACCATGTTTTTCGGGGGAGTGCCGAGGCGCTTCGGCCAGTTCTGCCGCACCAGATCGTGGTTGCCGCCGATGCCGCCCGAGGCAACGATCACCGCCTGCGCTTTCAGCGAGAAGTCGCCCGTGACTTGACGCGACGAATTAACACCGCGCGGTTCCGACGATGGCTCCAGCGCTTTCCCGCTGACGCCTGTGATGTGGCCAGCCGTCGTGTCGAGCGAATCCACACGATGCCGGAACTTGAATGCGATCCGGCCTGTCTTCGCATGTTCGCGCGCACGGCGCTCGAACGGTTCCACCACGCCGGGCCCTGTGCCCCAGCTCACATGAAAGCGCGGAACCGAGTTGCCGTGCCCCATAGCGTCGTAGCCGCCGCGTTCTGCCCAACCGACAACGGGAAAGATCCGGTGGCCCATCGCCTGCAGCCAGGCTCGCTTCTCGCTGGCGGCGAAAGCAACGTAGGCCTCAGCCCAGCGCCTGGGCCAAAGGTCTTCGTCGCGATCGAAACCTGCAGTGCCCAGCCAGTCCTGCAAGGCGAGGTCGTGCGAATCCTTGATACCCAGCCGTCGTTGTTCTGGTGTGTCAACGAGGAACAGCCCGCCCAATGACCAAAAGGCTTGCCCGCCGAGATTCTGTTCGCCTTCTTGCTCGACGACAATGACGCGCTTACCGGCGTCAGCTAATTCCGTTGCGGCAACAAGACCGGCAAGGCCCGCTCCCACGATGATGACATCGGCATCGTTCGCCATTTCGTTGTCTCCCCCATTCGTTCAATTGAAGCGTGGGGTGTGAAGCCGGGTCAACGAAATTTCTGCGCGAGACAAATTCTGCACAAAGTCAGAGTCTACTGACGATGGCGTGGGCCAGTGGACCAGTGTCGTGTGTTCCATTGGCCTGTGCAGCAAGCCAGCAACACCATACCAGAAATCTTTTTTGCACCGCAGGTCGCGCTAGACAAAATGCCTGACTCGCAACACGCTGTTGGTGCCCTGACAACTTCGCATCACCAGGGCGACGGGGCCTGTGAATGAGACTTGTGACGGGGATTCTCGCGGCGGTTCTTCTTTTGGCAGGTGTTGGCGCAAGTCATGCCGTAATGCGAATCTCCGACGACAGGGGCGGCCGCATCGGAACTTACGTCGATCGATTTCAAAGTCTTCGCGGTTCCGGCGAAACCGTGATGATCGATGGCCTGTGTGCATCGGCCTGCACCATCGTTCTGGGCGCTGTTCCTCGCGACAAGATTTGCGTCACCCCGCGAGCCGCGCTTGGATTCCACGCGGCCTGGGACCCCGGTGCCGGTGGCCGGCCAGTGACGAACTCCGAGGCGACCCGGATGCTCTACGAAATGTATCCGTCATCGATTCGCCGATGGATTTCACACCGCGGTGGATTAAAGCCACGGATGATTTTCCTGCGGGGCCGCGAACTCGCGAACATGTATCGGCCTTGCTATCTTGATGCGCAGGCCTCAGCCCATCCGACCACACACCGCTAGTGTGGTGGTTCAGAAGTTCGCTCGATTTTTTCTGCGAGTCCTTCCAGCGACCTTCTGAACCTAAGCCACACTAGAATCATAAATTTGCTAGTGTCCTCCCGAATCCAAAGTTCGCTACGGAGCGCGCTGCGGCACGAGGCGAACTTTGGATTCGGGACACTAGCGGCTCAATTCTCCAGCATTGCCAAGGTTTTGCTCCGCGTCATGTGATCACAGGGCGCGCCGGCAACGCTTGCCCGGTGACGCCATGGGCTTTATCTGGTCCTGTTAACCGGTGATGTCGTCCTTGCACGCGATATCAGGATCAAGGAACGGATCATCATGGAGAAAACCACCCGGCCGCTGATTGTGGTTGCTGCGTTTGCGGCAAGTCTCGCGATTGGTCTGCTGGTGACGCTGTGGCTTGTCGGCGGTTTCCGCGGCGCTGCGGCCCCGGCCGCGATCGGCGGACCGTTCCAGCTGACGGATCAGGCCGGTCAGAGCGTCACCGAGAAAAATCTCGTGGGTCGTCCGACCATCATCTTCTTCGGTTTCACCCACTGTCCGGATGTGTGCCCCACATCTTTGTTCGAAATGTCCGAAGTGCTGCGCGCCATGGGGCCGGATGCGGACAAGATCAATGCCTTTTTTGTGTCGGTTGATCCCGAGCGGGATACTCCGCAGGCCATGAAAGATTACCTTTCCAGTTTCGATCCGCACTTGAAGGGACTGACGGGAAGCAACGAGGCGATCGCCAAAGTGATCTCGGCGTATCGTGTCTACGCCAAGAAAGTCCCGCTCAAGGACGGGGACTACACCATGGATCACACCGCGCTGATCTATTTGATGGACCGCGAGGGCAAATTCGTGCGGCCCTTTGACCTGAAGCGGAAGCCCGAAGAAGCTGCGGCCGATCTGAAACGGTATCTCTGAAGTCCACCGCGCTTTTGCTCGCGTCCTTCCCCGGATCGTCTATAAGACCGTCACGCGGACGTCTTGGACAATGCAACCACAGATAGCAAAACCTTTTCAGCCCCGGTCATACGGAACAGTCGTGCTGGCGGCCGGATGGCTGTGCATGGTGCTGTTGGGAACCGTTTCGACGGCCGCGGCGCAGCAGGCGGCGGCGCCCGACAGCAAGCCGAAGGCAAGTGCCCCTCAGGCGGTTCCTGGGTTCTGGGATCCAAGGCGGCGGCCCGAGCGGCCCGACCTGTCCCGCCTGAGCGTGATCCGGTTTATGACCGAAACTGACTACCCGCCGTTTAATTTCACGGGTCCCGACGGCAATCCGGCGGGCTTCAACGTCGATCTCGCGCGGCTGATCTGTGAAGAGATCAAGGTCACTTGCACGATCCAGATGCGCCGGTTCGAGACGCTGGTCGATGCAATCAACAGCAACCGTGGTGATGCGATCATCGCATCCATGGCAGTTACCTCGCAGCTTCGCGCCAAGCTCGATTTCAGCGACCCATATTACCGCGCGCCGGCCCGCTTCGTGTCGCGGCGCGATGGGGTCATGGCGGAAGTCCGGCCGGAATATCTCGAAGGCAAGAAAGTCGGTGCCATCGCGGGCTCAGCGCATGAGGCCTATCTGAAGACGCTGTTTACCGATGCGCAGGTCGTCAGCTTTCCGAACGACGACGCGCTGCGCACAGCTCTCCGGCGCGGTGATGTCGATTTTATTTTCGGCGATGCCATCTCGCTCGCACTGTGGATCAACGGCACGGATTCCGGTGATTGCTGCGCTTTCAGCGGTGGCCCCTTCGTCGAGAGCCGCTATTTCGGCGAGGGAGTAGGGATCGGGGTGCGCCGTGGTAATGATTTGCTGCGCCAGGCGCTGAATTGGGCCATGTTCCGATTGTGGGAAAAGGGCCGTTACACCGATCTGTGGCTGCGCTATTTCTCGGTCAGCCCTTTCTAGTCTCCCCGAGGCAAGCGAGTGAGCACCATGAGGACGGCGAAGCTGAAAAGGATCGCCGCAGCCGGCCTGGCGCTGCTCGGCTGGGCCGCCCTCGTGCTTCAGTATGTCCTGTTACTTCAGAACGCGAACGCCCTTGGCTTGTCGGCGACCGAGGGAACCATCAGGTTCTTCTCGTTCTTCACCATTCAATCAAACATCCTCGTCGCACTGGTTCTGACCGCGTTCGCCATCAAAAGCGGGCCGGATGAATGGCTGGTGCATCCTTTCGTGCGCTCAGCCGTCGGCGTCTATATCGCGATGGTCGGGATCGTGTACTTCGCCGTGCTCCGCCAACTTTGGGCACCGCAGGGGGCGCAATGGATCGCGGACGTGGTGCTGCATTATGCGATGCCGCTTGGTTATCTGGCCTTCTGGCTGACATGCGTCCGCAAAGCGGGACTGTGGTGGTACGATCCGCTGCTCTGGCTGATTTACCCGCTGTTTTACCTCGCCTTTATCCTTGTCCGCGGGAAATTGGCGGGTTTTTACCCCTATCCCTTTGTCGACGCCGGGACCTTGGGTTATGCCAAGGTTGCGTTTAATACACTTGGGTTGCTGATCGTCTGCGCTGCGCTCGGCACCGTTTTTGTCATGGTTGGCTGGTGGCTCTCGCGCCGGCAAAAACCCTGATCTTGTCCGGGCGCGGAGAATTCGATGTCGAATGAGATGCCTACCGCAAGCGACCTGCGGGCGCTTGCCGAACAATCCAATGCCTGGCCGTTTGAGCAGGCCAAGAAAATCGTCGAACGGCTGAAGAGGAAGCCGAAAGACGAGGTGTTGTTCGAGACCGGGTATGGCCCCTCCGGCTTGCCGCATATCGGAACGTTCGGCGAAGTGGCGCGGACGACCATGGTCCGTCATGCGTTTCGTGTCCTCACCGAAGACAAGATCAAGACCCGCCTGCTGGCGTTCTCCGACGATATGGACGGTCTGCGCAAAGTGCCGGACAATGTGCCCAACAAGGAGATGTTGGAGCAGGATCTCGGCAAGCCGCTGACGCAGGTGCGCGATCCGTTCGGCACGCATCCGAGCTTCGGCGAGCACAACAATGCGCGGCTGCGCACATTTCTTGACGCGTTCGGTTTTGGCTACGAGTTCGCGAGTTCGACGGAATACTACAAGTCTGGCCGTTTCGATGCGACGCTGCTCCATATGCTGGCGAACATCGACAAGGTGATGGCCATCATGTTGCCGTCACTGCGTGAGGAGCGTGCCGCGAGCTACTCACCGTTCCTTCCGATCTCGCCGCGCACCGGCGTGGTGCTGCAGGTGCCGATTGTCGCGCACGATGTAAAGGCCGGGACAGTGTCGTACGATGATCCCGATACAAAGGAGCGCATCACCGTTCCTGTGACCGGCGGTCATTGCAAACTGCAGTGGAAGCCCGATTGGGCCATGCGGTGGGTCGCGCTCGGTGTCGATTATGAAATGGCCGGCAAGGACCTGATCGACTCGGTGAAATTGTCCGGGAAGATCTGCAGCGCGCTTGGCGGCACGCCGCCGGAAGGCTTCAACTACGAGCTTTTCCTTGATGAAAAGGGCCAGAAAATATCCAAGTCGAAGGGCAACGGCCTGACGATCGACGAATGGCTGCGCTACGCTTCGCCGGAATCGCTGTCGCTCTTCATGTACCGGGAGCCGAAGGCGGCGAAGCGTCTGTATTTCGATGTGATCCCGCGCAACGTCGATGACTATCAGCAGTTCATCGATGGCTATCCGCGTCAGGACGGTAAGCAGCGCCTGAGCAATCCGGTCTGGCACGTTCATTCCGGCCAGCCACCGCAAGGGGACATGCCGGTCACGTTCCAGTTGCTGCTGACGTTGGTGTCATCATCGAATGCGGAGAACGCCGAAACCCTGTGGGGCTTTATCGGCCGCTATCGTCCGGGCGTTACGCCGAAGACGCATCCGAAGCTCGACGCGATGGTCGGTTATGCGATCAACTACTATCGCGACTTCGTGGCGCCCACGAAGCAGTTCCGGCAGCCGACAGATGGCGAACGTGTCGCGTTGCAGGATCTGCGGGAGGCATTGTCGCAACTGTCGTCAGACGCGTCAGCCGAAGACATTCAGAACGTGGTCTATGAGATCGGCCGCCGCGAGCCGTTCCTTGATCACGTGAAGAAGGGCAAGGATGGCCGCCCCGGCGTCTCGCTCGATTGGTTCAACATGCTCTATCAGGTGCTGCTCGGGCAGGAGAAGGGGCCGCGCTTTGGCTCATTCGTCGCGGTCTATGGTGTGCCGAACGCGATCGCGATGATCGACGGAGCATTGGCGCGGTCGACTTGATTTGTTGCTAATGGTGACGCCGTCACTGGTGTCGCCATTCAGCATCGCGTGCCGTTACTTTTACTGGCTTGCCCAGACGATCCGGGCCATCCATTCGACGTCGGAGATGGCCAACGTGCGCTCACTATGGCCGGGATCCACCGACTGCAGCTCGATGGTCTTTGCGGTTCGCCGCCGCAGCTCCTTGAGCATGATTTCGCCGTTTCGGGCTTTCAGCACGACGCGATCACCGCGACGGACCGGAGCGGCGGGCGACACCACGATGATGTCGCCGTCGCGATAGGCCGGCTTCATCGCGTCGCCGGAAATTTCCAGGGCGTAGGCGTGTTGATCGCTGACCGATGGAAGTCCAGCTTCGTCCCAGCCGTCGCCGATGATGGGCAAGCCGCTCTGATCGAATCGGCCGCTGGCGCCGGCCTCTGCAAAGCTGAGAAGAGGGACGGATTGTACGCCACGTGCCGTTTCATCGATCAGTTGGACGAAGGTGTGGATCGTCGTCCCGGTCGCAGCCAAAGCCTTCGAGACCGATTCGGTCGATGGCCATCGCTCGCGCCCGTCGCTGGTGACGCGCTTCGATTTGTTGAACGTCGTGGGATCGAGCCCGGCGCGTTTTGCGAGCGCCGACGGTGATAGCCCTGCTTGTGCGGCCAGGCGGTCGAGTGCGGTCCAGATCTGATTGTGGGTCAGCATGGTGTCGCCGCGTTTCTGAGCCGGGTCGACCGGATCCGGGCAGTGACTTCTATCAGGAAGTTAGGAATTATTACCTTAAGTGATCGAACCCTGCAATCCACCCCTGCGGGCGGGAGGCTGGCCTTGAAGTCGCCGAAGCGCGCCGATACGGTCGGCGGCAAGATCGGCCTGATCCTGAAAATCTCAAAAAATCCAACGGCTAACCGAAACCCACAAATCCGTGTCCACGATTTACAAAGTTTGCCCCGCCTCGGCATGGCGCGAGGTCGAGCGTCAGGGCGCCTATCGCGGCAGCGCTGACGACCGGCGCGATGGATTTATTCACTTTTCCACAGCGTCCCAACTGCCCGGCACCCTCGCCAAGCATTTCGCCGGCCAGACCGGACTTTTTTTGATCGCGGTAGATGCTGACGAGCTTGGCGATGCGTTGAAGTGGGAGCCATCACGCGGTGGGGAGTTGTTTCCGCACCTTTACGGCGAACTGGATCTTGGCGCGGTCAGAGAGATCTTTGATTTGCGCGCCCGCTCCGATGGCTCGCATGACATTCCGGAGCTGCCCAAGTGATCCGCGCCTTCGATACATTCACACTGCCGTTGCTGCGACGGCTTGATGCTGAAGATGCGCACCGGCTGGCGATCAGCGGATTGCGGATGATTCCTCCCGGCAAGCCGCGCCCCAGCGATCCGCAGCTCGCGGTGCGGGCTTTCGGTCTGAACTTTCCCAACCCGGTGGGGATGGCCGCTGGCTTCGACAAGAATGCCGAGGTGCCTGATGCGCTGCTGCGGCTGGGCTTTGGATTTGTCGAAATCGGTTCCGTGACGCCGATGCCGCAGGCGGGCAATCCGCGTCCACGGTTGTTTCGTCTCGAGCGGGATTCCGCGGTCATCAATCGCATGGGCTTCAACAACGACGGCGCAGAGGCTGTGCTGCGGCGTCTTGCGGCGCGTGCGGGGCATGGCGGGATCGTCGGGGTGAATGTCGGCGCCAACAAGGATGCGGCGGATCGCACCGCAGACTATGTGCGGCTGATTGAGCTGTTCGCGCCTGTCGCGAGCTATTTCACTGTCAACGTGTCGTCGCCGAATACGCCGGGGTTACGCAACTTGCAGCAGGCCGCTGCCTTGGACGATTTGCTGGCACGGGTGATCGATGCGCGCGAGCGCGTGCGCAAGAACGCGGGCGACTCGCCGTTGCTGTTGAAGATCGCGCCTGATTTGACACTGGCCGAGCTCGACGATGTGGTTCACATCGCGCGCTCGCGGCGCGTCGATGGCATGATCGTGGGCAACACCACGATCTCTCGACCTGCTTCACTGCGGGATCTGGATCGAGCGAAAGAGCAGGGCGGATTGTCGGGGCGGCCGTTGCTGCGGTTGTCGACCCGCATGGTGGCAGAAACTTATGTTCGCGCTGAAGGCGCCTTTCCTTTGATCGGTGTCGGCGGCATCGACACCGGCGGCGCCGCGTTGATGAAGATCCGCGCCGGCGCGACCCTGATCCAGGTTTACTCGTCGCTCGTGTACAAGGGTCTTGGCCTCGTGGACGACATCAAGGCGGACCTCGTGTCGACCTTGCGGCGTACCGGCCGTGATCATCTCTCCGAGATTGTCGGCGCGGATGCTGCGACCATTACCGCCGAGCCTTGGCCGGAATAGGTTTCACCGTAGGCTTCAGCGAGCTTGTGGCGTGATCAGGCGAAGGTCGTTCGGACCAACGCGGGATATCGCCACGCCTGCAGCAGGCCGCGCGAGAGGAAGAAGATCAGCAGCGCAATCCAAAGCCCGGCGTTACCAAGAGGAAGCAGCAGCGCCCACGAACCCAAGTAGATGACAAAGGACGTGATCATCAGGTTGCGCATGTCGCGTGCCCACGTCGCACCGATGTAAATGCCGTCATAGCTGTAGGCCATCACGCCGCAGATCGGAGCCAGTGCGGCGAGCCACATAAAGTCCCGCGCAGCGGCGCGAACCTGTGGGCTGGTGGTCATGACATCGATCAGGTTTGCACCGCCCAATGCAAATACGATGGTCACGGTGGCGCCGAATGCAAAGCCCCAACGAACCACCAGCCTGACGGCCTGTGAGAAATTCTTACGATCGCGCGCGCCGAGGCTGCGGCCGCAAAGTTGTTCGGCTGCGTTCGCGAGGCCATCAAGGAAGAATGATCCGACAAGGATGAAATTGTTCAGCACGGCATTGGCGGCGAGTACATCGTCGCCAGCGCGTGCGCCTTGAGCCGTGAAAAACAGGAACGCGCCAATGAGTGCCGCCGTGCGGATCATGATGTCGCGGTTGATCGCAAGCATATGCAGGAGCTTCGTGCGATCGAACAACACGTGATGGGGAATGTCGATGCGCCCGCCGAGGAGGCGCCATGTGACAATGGCGCCAGCGATTAATCCGGTTGCTTCGGCAATGATCGCGGCAACTGCGGCACCAGTGATGCCCCAGTTGAGACCAAGCACGAGCCATGCGGTCATGGCCATGTTGACGACGTTGATCACGACTTGAAGGGTCAGCGCGACGCCGGTGCGCGCCTGTCCGATCAGCCAGCCCAGCATCACGTAGTTTGCCAGCACGAACGGCGCCGACCAGAGCCGGATCGAGAAGTAAAGCCGCGCAGCGCGTATCACTGCATCGCTTCCGCCCATGATGCCGAGCATGAAGGTTGATAGCGGAGCTTGCAGGATGATCAGGACGATGCCGACCACCGCGGCGATCAACACTGCCCGGATCAGAACGGCTTGGACCTCCGTACGATCTTTGGCGCCAACGGCCTGCGCCGTAAACGCAACGGTCCCCATGCGCAGGAAACCGAATAGCCAGAACATGCAGTCAAATATGATGCAGGCGATCGCGACGCCGCCGAGCAGTGCAGGTTCACCGAGGCGGCCGATGACGGCGGTCGCCACGATGCCGAGAAACGGCGTCGTGAGATTGGCCAGCATCGCCGGGCCAGCAATCGCAAAGACCCGGCGTGTCGTGACTTGAAACGGTTCGGTCAATCAGCGTGGCCGATTGGAATTGAACAGCCGTGAAATCAACCAGATCGGAACGACGATCACGGCGCCGAGCAGGAAGTACCGCCATAGACCGTTGATCGCATCGAAGCCGAGATTCCAAATCCATTCGAACAAGCGGCGGATGCTCTGGACAATATTCCACGGATCGAAGCCGATCGTCGCCAGAACGACACCGACGAGAATCGACAGCAAAATCAACCGCAGCAGCACCGCCAGCGGCGAGCCGCCGAGAAAGCGCGACAGGTTATCGTTTCTCGCGGGCAAGTCTCTCACGTCGTCCGGCATCAGGGTCTCCCGAATGGTGCTTCGCCTGCAATCTTGCTCAGCATAACACGCCAAATGGGAAATCTCGCTGTTCTCGTCAATGTTTCTCGGCGAGGGCGGGCAATGAATTTTTGGCTTCGGAGATTAACATTCGTTCAAGTGTCTCAAGCCTGTCAGCATCTCGCGGCGGCTTGTCCCAGCGCAGGCGATTGATCCGGGGGAAACGCATGGCGACGCCTGATTTATGCCGCGCCGAACGCGCCAGTCCTTCGAAGGCCACTTCGAAGACGAGGCCCTGATCAGGCTCATGCACGACATGACGGACCGGGCCGAATTTCTCGGTAGTGTTGCGGCGAACGAAGCGGTCGATTTGAATCAATTCCTCGTCGGTAAATCCGAAATAGGCCTTGCCGACCGGGACAAGCTGATCGCTTTCACCATCATTCGTCCAGACTCCAAACGTGTAATCGGAATAGTAGGACGAGCGCTTGCCGTGGCCGCGCTGCGCATACATCAGCACGGCGTCGATGATGTGGGGATCTCGCTTCCATTTCCACCACTGGCCTTTCGGGCGGCCCGGCAGATACGGCGCATCGCGGCGTTTCAACATGACGCCTTCGATCGCTTCGGCATTTTCACCGGCGCCTGCACTGGCGGGATTGGCCCGAGCCGCAGCCAGATCGTCCCACGTCGTGAACGGGATGAGTGGCGAAAGATCGATACGCGGATCATCGAGCTCTGCGATGAACGCTTCAAGTTTTGCTCGGCGTTCGACGAATGTCAGCATGCGCAGGTCGTTGTCGCCATCGCTGAGCAGATCGTAGGCACGCAGATGAACGGGATAGTCCTTCATCAGCTTTGGTGTCACGCTCTTGCGGTTGAGCCGTTGCTGCAGAACGTTGAATGTCTGAACGCGGCCATCGCGCAGCACAAGCAACTCGCCGTCGATTGCGCCGGGTTGCCGCAGCGACGGCACCAGATCCGGAAAGCTCTTGGTGATGTCTTCTCCGGTTCGGGAATAGAGGCGCGTGACGATGGCGTCGTATTCATCGCGCCCGCTGACGGCTTGAACACGGATGCCGTCCCACTTCCACTCCGCGGTGAAATCTTCCGGCGCAAGGCTCGCGAAATCGGCATCTTCGATGGCATGTGCGAGCATCACCGGCCGGAATGGAGCGGCATCGAGATTGACGGGTTTGTCCGCGCGGCCTTCCAGCCACGCAAAAAGATCGAGATAGGGCGGCGTCAGTCCGGGCCACAGCAGCTCAACATCGTGGGCGTCCTTATCACCGAGCGCTGCCGCAGCGGTTTTGGCGAGGCGTGCCGAAACACCGATCCGCAGGCCGCCGGTGACAAGCTTGAGAAGCGCCCAGCGACCTGTCTCGTCGAGTTCATCGAGCCAGCGCACGAGTTGTCCAGGAATTTCCGTTTTGCCCAGCGTATTGAAAGTGGTCACCACCTCGGTCAGGGTCGGTGGCGGCGGCGTGTTGGTGGCGCGCCGGTCTGCGGGCCACATCAATGCAACAGTCTCGGATAGATCGCCGACGTAGTCATACGACAGTGCAAACAGCACCGGATCGGTGCGGGCGCCGATGAGATCGCGGATCAGTCCAGCCTTCGCGTGGCGAAAGGACAGCGCACCGGTCAATGCCGCCAGTGCGTAGCCGCGGTCCGGATCCGGTACTTCGCGAAAGTAATTGGTGATCAGCCGCAACTTGTTGTTGCGTCCGGGCTCATAGGCGAGGCGGTCGAGCAGCTGTGCAAAGCGGTTCATGACCCGGATGCCTCATCCGTTGCGGCATCACTTTCATCCTCGTCGCCATATCCCACCAGATCGAGCGGCCGCGCTTTCAGTCCCTTGCTTTGGCACCAGTGGACCAGCGCATCTTCCTGTCCATGGGTCACCCAGACTTCGCCGGCGCCCGTTGCATTGATGGTCGCGCACAGACCATCCCAATCGGCATGGTCGGAAATCACCAAGGGCAATTCGATTCCCTTCTGCCGCGCGCGGGCGCGCACCCGCATCCAGCCCGATGCGAATGCTGCGACAGGATCGGGGAAGCGTCGCGTCCAGATGTCCGTGATCGCCGAGGGTGGCGCCAGTGTTATGGTGCCGGCGAGGTCGGCCTTCTTCATGCCTTTGACCAGCCGGAGCTCGCCGAGCGCAATGCCACGGCTTTCATAATAGCGGGTGATCTTCTCCATCGCGCCGTGCAGATAGATTGGCGCGTCGTACCCGGCCTCGCGTATCAGCGCGATGACGCGCTGTGCCTTGCCGAGCGAATAGGCGCCGACCAGATGCGCGCGTTCTGGAAACAGCGCGACCGATGACAACAGTTTCGAGATTTCACCGATCGGGTCGCTGTGGCGAAACACCGGCAATCCGAACGTCGCCTCGGTAATGAAGACGTCGCACGGGACGATCTCAAACGGGGCACAGGTGGGATCAGCCGTATCCTTGTAGTCCCCCGACGCGACGACACGGGTCTTGCCGCTGGTCACCGCGATCTGCGCGGAGCCGAGCACATGGCCCGCGGGATGAAACGTCACGCTCACCTCGCCGAGCATGATCGTTTCGCCGTAGGCGATGGCTTGCGTGCTGCGCGCGAAGTTGTCGCCGTAGCGCAGCCGCATCATGTCGAGGGTTTCCTGCGTGGCCAGCACCGCGCCGTGCCCTGGGCGGGCGTGGTCGGAATGGCCATGGGTAATCAGCGCCCGCTCGACAGGCCGCACCGGATCGATGTGAAACCCGCCAGGTTTGCAACAAAGTCCAGCAGCGACGGGCATGAGGATGTCTTGCGGACGCATCTCGGATATATAGGCGGCCCTCAGCGTCATTCGAGTCTGCCCATATTTGAGTTGTTAGGTCGTATTCATGTCCTCTTGGTTGTTCCTGTCCTCCGGAAACTTGATTGCCGACCGCCGGTTTGATTTCGGGCGCGATTTGCAATTGCGCGGTGATTTGTCCGCGGCTGCTGATCTGATGGCGCAGGCAGTGGAGCTTGAGCCGGGCTTTGCTTCGGCGTGGTTTTCCTTAGGCGAGCTTCGTGAGCAGCTTGGTGAGCGGGAGGAGGCGATCACGGCCTATCGCCGCGCGCGCGATACCGATCCCTCCGACCGGCACGGTGCCAAGTTGCGGCTGATGCGGCTCGGCGCAGAAGATCTTTCCGGCATGCCGGCGGGCTATGTCACCGCGTTGTTCGATCAATACGCACCCAAGTTCGACAAGTCGCTGGTTGACGATTTGAATTATCGGGGGCCGCAGGTGCTGCTGAAGGCCGTGCTGACCGCGCGTCATGCCGGGCGTCTCCCCGCACGCTTCCGCCGGGCCGTCGATCTCGGATGCGGGACTGGTCTTGCCGCGCAGGAGTTCGCGTCGGTGGTCGATCAGTTTATTGGAATTGATCTCTCGCCGGGCATGATCAAGCAAGCCCGGGAGGCCGGCCTCTACGCACGGCTCGATATTGCCGACATGCTCGAGGGCCTGCGTGCGGAAGACAATGTCAGCGCTGATCTTGTCATGGCTGCCGATGCGTTTGTTTATGTGCCTAACTTAGCGCCCCTCATCGCGGAGGTGGCGCGTGTGCTGCAGCCGCAGGGCTTGCTGGCGTTCACTGTAGAAGCGCACGCAGGTGAGGGCTTTATTCTCAAGCCGACCCTACGTTACGCGCACAGCGTGGCCTATCTGCGCACGACGCTTGAGGGCGCGGGGCTCGCGGTGAGTGCGATTGCGCCGGTGTCCACACGCATGGAGGCTGGAGAGGCCGTCCCGGGCCTTGTTGTGACGGCAAGCAGACCCTGACGCTAGTTATATGCTGCATCTGAGGCGAACTTTGGATTCAGGAAACTAGCATTCAGCCAATAAAAAACCCGGCGTTTTGCGCCGGGTTTTTGTTTGGATCGCAGTGTTGCGAGATCAGTACTTCGCAACGATCGGCGAATTGAAGTGGTAGTTCAGGCCGGTGCGGAAGATGTGTTCCTGCACGCGGGTTGAGAAGGTGTGATCGATACCGCCTACGGTATAGGTGTCGGTTGTGCGGCCGAGATCGACATAAAGGTATTCGGTCTTGGCGGTCCAGTTCTTGCCGAACATGCCCATGAACTCGAACGGCGATTCGATGCCGCCGCCCACCGTGTAACCGGTCTTGGTCTTGTCGAAGGTCTGATCGAAGCCAGCGATACCGAGGCCAGTAGCCGTTTCTTGAATGCGGGTCTTTACGCTGCCGTAGGCGAGACCGCCCGTGCCATAGAACAGGGTCGATCCGAGCGAATAGCCGACGCGGCCGCGAACCGTACCAAACCACTGCAGCTTCTGGTCATACGACACGAATTGCGTGTTGGAGCAGGTCAAGATGCAAACGCGGTCGTCCTGCAGGCTCGAACCCTGGATATCGGCTTCGAGGCCGTAAACCCAGTTGGCTGCCTGCCAGTTATAACCGATCTGAGCGCCGGCGATGTAGCCATCCGGGCTGAGATTGAACTTGTTCGTGCTCGCAACGCCCGGGACGTTCAGGCTGCTGCGGTTAAGGGCTGTGCCGCCGCCGCCGTTGCCGCCGATGTAGAAGCCGCTCCAGTTGGCAATCGGCTCAGGCGCGTAAATGCCTGTGCCGCCGATGCGATAGTTCAGACCGGCGCGGAAGACACTGGCGCGGACATCCGAACCTACGCCGATTCCAGTGACCGGCGTTACGCCGTTCTGATTGCCAAGATCGATGTAGAGGTACTCGACCTTGCCGGTCCAGTTGCCGCCCAATGCAGCTTCAACGCCGCTGCCGACGGTCCAGCCGGTACGGGTGCTGCTCAAGGCCAAAGAGTCGGCAGGGGTTACGGAATTGCTGAACGTCGTCTTGACGTTGCCGTAAGCGAAGCCGCCCGTGAAGTAGGTCAGGACCGAACCGGTGGCGAGACCGACGCGGCCACGCGCGGTGCCGAACCAATCGATCTTCTGATTCAAGTCATACCCGCCGCCTAAACTGCAGGAGGTACCGTTGAAGCAGGTCCGGTCATCGTTGAGACCTGCGCCCTGGATGTCAGTTTCGACGCCGAGCACAAGGTTGCCGAAGCCGAGGAAGTTGCCGAACTGCCAATTGTAACCAATCTGGGCGCCGCCGACGCCACCAATCCCGCCGAGACGGGTCGTGTCGGCCACTCCCGGAGCGGCAACGATGGTATTGCTACGACCGAAGCCGGCACCGGCGTTCACACCGGCATAGAACCCGGTCCAGTTGTAAACCTGGATGACAGGGGCCTTGTAGTACGGCGCTTTGGTCGGCAAATCAGCAGCTTGTGCGCTGACAGCGCTACCAATCAACGCCGTTGCGGCAATAATCTTCTTCATAGGGCCCCCAAAATTCGATGCGAATCCATCCACGGTTGATGAACTGTACATGGCATAAAGCAATTTAGCTGTAACCCGGGAGCAACAGGCTTCAGCCGTGAATCTCGATTGGCTAAGGCATCGTAAAGCTTGAGGTTTTTCGGGGCTGCCGCGCCGGGCTGACGAATAATTTTTTCTATTGTCCGATGGCCTACTTCTGGGGGAAAAACCTCGAACTGCCCGTGCTCTCGACCCGGTCCGTAACAATGCTTACCTCTGCGATGTGAGCTCAATTTCCCGACCAATCGCCGACGCGGATATCCTGCCCGACCTGTTCGCGCGGTGGTTTGCGGATCGGGGCTGGGCGCCACGCCCTCATCAGCTCGATCTCCTTCAAAAAGCTCGCGAAAATCGCTCGGCGCTGCTGATCGCGCCGACTGGCGCCGGTAAGACTTTGGCCGGCTTCCTGCCGACCTTGGTCGAGTTGGGCGCGCCGCAGACGGTCTCCAAACCCGCAAAAGTGGCATCGACCGGGAAGACCGTGGTCCGCCCCAGCGGTCTCCATACCCTCTACATCTCCCCGTTGAAGGCACTTGCAGTCGACATCGCCCGCAACCTGGAGCGGCCGATTGCCGACATGAACCTGCCGATCCGGGTCGAGACCCGCACCGGTGATACCCCGGTGTCGCGCCGCCAGCGGCAACGGCGCTACCCGCCGGACATCCTGCTGACGACACCCGAACAACTGGCGCTGTTGCTGTCGTCGGACGACGCGCCGTACCTGTTTTCCTCCTTGAAGCGCGTCGTCCTCGACGAGCTGCATGCGCTGGTGACATCCAAGCGCGGCGATCTGCTCGCCCTGGGGCTGGCGCGGCTGTGGCGGCTGGCGCCGCAGGTGACGACCATCGGCCTGTCGGCAACGGTGGCTACACCCGATGATCTGCGCCGTTATCTCGTCCCGCAGAATGACGGGGGCGCCAACATGGCTGATCTCGTGATCGCCGATGCGGGGGCCGCGCCCGTCGTTGAAATGCTCGATACCCGTGAGCGATTGCCATGGGCGGGCCACATGGCGCGTCATGCGCTCGGCGAAATTTATGATCTCATCAAACGCAACCGAACCTCGCTGATTTTCGTCAATACGCGCGCGCAAGCTGAAATGCTGTTTCAGGACCTGTGGCGCATGAACGACGACAACCTGGCGATCGCGCTGCACCACGGTTCTCTCGACGTGGCACAACGGCGCAAGGTCGAGGACGCCATGGCGGCAGGCAAACTGCGCGGTGTGGTGTGTACGTCGTCGCTCGACCTCGGCATCGACTGGGGCGACATCGACCTTGTGATCAATGTCGGTGCGCCGAAGGGCGCGTCGCGTATGATGCAGCGAATTGGCCGCGCCAATCACCGCCTCGATGAGCCATCGCGCGCGGTGATGGTGCCGGCCAATCGTTTCGAAGTTCTCGAGTGCCGTGCCGCCATCGACGCGGTGGCGGAGAACGCGCAGGATACGCCGCCTCAGCGGACCGGCGCGCTTGATGTGCTGGCGCAGCACGTGCTCGGTTGCGCCTGTGGAGAGCCGTTTCAGTCCGACGATCTCTATCGAGAGGTCAGGACCGCATCGCCCTACATGGATCTCACGCGTGCGGATTTCGATGATGTGGTCGATTTCGTCGCCATGGGTGGCTACGCACTGAAAAGCTATGAGCGGTTTGCGCGCATCAAGCAGGACAAGCAGGAGCGCTGGCGTGTCGCCAATCCGAAGGTGCGGCAGAGCTATCGCCTGAATGTCGGCACCATCGTTGAAGAGCCGATGCTGAAAGTGAAACTTGTGCGCGGCAAGGGCGGCGGGTCGGGCTCGACCGGTGTGATTGCGCGCGGCGGACGTATGCTCGGGCAGATCGAGGAGTATTTCATCGAGGGCCTTGTGCCGAATGATACCTTCGTCTTCGGCGGCGAAGTGGTGCGTTACGAAGCCCTGATGGAAGACGAGGTTTATGTCTCTCGCACCAACGACTCGAATGCAAAAGTGCCGTCCTACATGGGCGGTAAGTTTCCTCTTTCGACCTATCTGGCGGAGCGGGTGCGTCTCCTGCTTGCGGACGAGCGTGCATGGAAGGGGCTGCCCGATCAGGTGCGCGAATGGCTTTCGCTGCAATTGCAGTTCTCGCGTGTACCGGGGCCGCGCGAACTCGTGGTCGAGACCTTTCCGCGCGCGGACAAGCATTATCTGGTTTGCTACCCGTTTGAGGGCCGCCTCGCGCATCAGACGCTCGGTATGTTGCTGACCCGGCGGCTAGAGCGTGCCCGCGCGAGACCGCTGGGCTTTGTCGCCAACGAGTATGCCCTCGCGGTCTGGTCGCTCGGCGATCTGTCGCTGATGATCCGCGATGACCGGCTCAATCTTGATGCCCTGTTCGATGCCGACATGCTGGGCGACGATCTCGAAGCGTGGCTGGCGGAATCCGCGTTGATGAAACGCACCTTCCGCACCTGTGCGGTCATCTCGGGCTTGATCGCGCGCCGCTTCACCGGCGAGGAAAAATCGAGGCGCCAGGTGCTGTTCTCCACGGATCTCGTCTATGACGTCCTGCGCAAGCATCAGCCTGATCACGTGCTGTTGCGTGCGGCGCGCGCCGATGCTGCCACCGGACTTTTGGATATTCGCCGTCTCAGCGATATGCTCACGCGCATCAAGGACCGAATCGTCCACAAGGAACTCGATCGCGTTTCACCTTTAGCGGTGCCGGTGATGCTGGAAATCGGTCGCGAAGCGGTTTATGGCGAAGCGTCGGATGAGTTATTGGCGGAAGCGGCCGAGGAACTCGTGAAAGAGGCGATATCGCCGCTTTAGATTTTAATTTTGACGCGTTTTCTTCACGCGAACCGGTAGCCACTTCGCTTGAAAACGCTCTAGGGCAGGTAATACGAAATGCAACCCGCGCGCAGGACAGATGGGCAGACAACCGTCAGTGTCGCGGGCGTCACGTTTGCCGCGGATATTTCCGGCGTGCTGTTCTGGGAGGAGGAAAGCCTTCTCGTCGTCTCCGATCTGCATCTCGAGAAGGGATCGAGCTTTGCGCAGCGTGGTGTGCTGCTGCCGCCGTTCGATACGACTGCGACGCTGACACGGTTGAGCACGGTGATCGCGCGGCACGATCCACGCACTGTGATCTCGCTTGGCGACAGCTTTCATGATCGCGAGGCACACGAACGGTTGTCGCCGGATAACCGTGACACGCTCGCGGCGTTACAGGCGCGGCGCGACTGGATCTGGATCTCGGGCAACCACGATCCGGCGTTGCCGCGTGATTTCGGTGGCGTGGTGGCTGACGAAGTCACGGTCGGCCCGATCGCGTTTCGGCATGAGCCGACCGGGGCAAGCGGAGAAATCGCCGGGCATTTGCATCCCAAGGCGCGCGTCTCGACGCGCGGTCGGTCGGTGGAGCGCAGATGTTTCGCAAGCGACGGTGATCGCGCGATTATGCCGGCTTTCGGCTCCTACACCGGCGGCTTAAGCATCCGCGACGTGGCCTTTGCCGCGATCTTTCAGACGCTGGCTTTCACCGCGCATGTCCTCGGCGATCGCCGCGTGCATGCCATTGCGGCATCGCGCTGTCGTTGACGTTGTTCAAGCCGCTTTGGCTTGGACCTCGCTGCAGAATTCCGCGAGGCGATCGGCGAGACGCAACGTCGCTGCGTTGGCTGTGGGTGATGCCACCAGCGCAACTTCCGTCTTGTCGATCGGTGCGAAGCCATCTTTCGCGCTGAGTGGTTGATGGTCCTTCTGAATAGCAATCTGAGGAAGAATGCTTAATCCAAGGCCTGCGGCGACTGCGGCCTGAATGCCGGACAGGCTGGAACTGGTGTAAGCCATATGCCAGCTGCGCCCCGCGGCTTCGATCGCGTGGATGGCGCGCGTGCGATAAAGGCAACCTGTCTGAAAAAAGACCAGCGGCAATGATTGTGCTTTCGTGTTGATGGGATTGGTTTTGCTCGTCACCCAATGCACGCGTTCGGGCCACACCGCGATGCCGCCGCTCTCCCCTGCATCGCGCTTGAGCAATGCGAGATCGATATCGCCGCGTTCGAGATCGCGTCGCAGATAGATGCTTTGGTCGGCGCGAACATCAAGGCGGATGCCGGGCCGCGAGCGCGCGAAACTCGCAAGCAGCTTGGTCAGGCGGTAGGCCGCGAAGTCTTCCGGGATACCGAGACGCACGGCGCCTTCTGTTGTTGGTCTGGCCAGGACGTCGCGTGCTTCTTCGGCGAGCGACAGAATGCGGCGCGCGTAAGAGAGCAGCCGTTCGCCGTCTTCGGTTGGCGTCACGCTCTTGCCGTTGCGATGGAGCAGCGGCCGGCCGAAATCATCTTCCAGGCGCTTGATCTGCTGGCTGACCGTCGACTGTGTGCGGTGAACCCGCTCACCGGCGCGCGTAAAGCCGCCGGACTCAACCACGGAGACGAAGCTGCGCAGGAGATCCAGATCCAGCATGACACGCTCCATTCGTTTTTCCACTGGAAATTATTTTATGATTTAATTTCCAAATAGCAAGGTTGAGGACTAGACGGGGTGGCACAAGGAGATGTGCCATGACCCACGCTTTGTCCGAGCCTGCTACGCGCAGCAAAACCAACCTGATGCCGTTCTACGTGGTCGGTTTCTGTTTGCTCTGGAGCGCCTCGTTTGTGGCCGGCAAGGTCGGTGTCACGGAATGTCCGCCGCTCATCCTGCTGACGGTACGCTTCCTCACCGCCGGAGTTTTGATCCTTGGTTTCGCGGCCATCCGGGGCGGCGAGTGGAACCTGTCGCGACGCGATATTTTCGTTTATGCGCTGATCGGTATCGCCAACAACGCGCTCTATCTTGGCCTCGGTTATATCGGACTCAAGACGATTTCGGCTGGACTTAACGCTTTGATTGTGAGCGCTAATCCGGTTTTTGTCGCGATCCTGGCTGCTGTGTTCCTGGGTGAGCAGATCACTTGGCAAAAGGTCGTCGGGTTGCTGCTTGGCGTCGCTGGTGTCGCGCTCATCGTTGCGCATCGCATGTCAGCCGGAACCGACAGTCCCATTGGAATTGCGTTTTCGGTAGGCGCCCTCGTGTCGATCGTCGCCGGCACTATTCTGTTCAAGGTGCTGGAGCCCAAGGGAAGCCTGCTGGTCGGCAATGGCATTCAGAACATGTCCGGTGGATTAGTGTTGATGCCATTCGCACTGATGTTTTCGAATATTTCCGATGTCGTTCCGAGCGGGCGATTGTTCCTGGCGCTGGGTTATCTCATCGTGTTTGGATCGATCATTGCCTTCGCGCTCTGGTTTCACTTGCTGACGACGATCGGCGCAACGGCGGCGAGTAGCTATCACTTCCTGATGCCACCGCTCGGAATGCTGTTTGGCTGGATGATCCTTAGCGAACACATCGCGGCCTTTGATCTGCTTGGTGTTCTGCCAGTTGCCTTGGGCATCTATCTGGTGACACGTCCGAGTACTCCATCAGTCCAGCGTTCGTAGCCCACAGAAGGATTGATTTGATTTCCGCCTCGTAATGCTGGAGCGCGGAGCCGCGACATTGATCGCCGAGCCTCCAGCGGCATCGTAACGAGAATCCCCGGGGAACCCGCGTATCCCTTTGGCGTTGCCGCATGCCACGAGGGATAACGGTTGAAAAAGCAGGCTGTAACGGCGGCACCAATAGCGGGTCACGACGAACAGCCACGTAGGCCGTCGGGCTTGCGAAAATTCCTGAAGACGCTCGGTCCGGGACTTATCACCGGCGCATCTGATGACGATCCATCCGGCATCGGCACTTATAGTCAGGCCGGAGCTCAACTTGGGTACGGCATCGGCTGGACCATGCTGCTGACCTTTCCATTGATGGTGGCGATACAGGACATATCGGCACGGGTCGGGCGTGTGACCGGTCGTGGCATTGCCGGCAACGTCTGTCGGTTTTATCCTGCGTGGCTTCTCAATATCATCGTGTTGCTGCTGTTCGTTGCCAACACCATCAATATTGCAGCCGATCTTGCGGCGATGGGTGACGCGCTGAAGCTTCTCATTGGCGGGCCGGGATTTCTCTACGTTCTGGTGTTCGGCGTGACATCGGTCTCGGCGCAGATCTTTCTCGACTACAAGCGCTACAACTCGGTCCTCAAATGGCTGACACTAAGCCTGTTCGCCTACGTCGCTGCATTGGCCGTTACCAACGTCTCATGGGGCGATGCGATCAAGGGAATTGCGATCCCGCAAGTGCAGTGGAGCTCGACATTTCTGACGACGCTGGTTGCGATCCTCGGGACGACAATTTCGCCTTATTTGTTTTTCTGGCAGGCTTCGCAAGAAGCCGAAGAGCAGCGCATCGATGTGAAAAAGCGGCCCCTGGCTGAAAAGCATTATGGTGCACGGAAAGAGTTTCAACGCATCCGCGCCGATACCATCACGGGGATGGCGTTTTCCAATCTCATCGCCATCTCGATCATCATCACGGCGTCCGCAACGATGCACGCTACTGGCAAGACCAACATCGAAACATCGGCTCAGGCGGCAGAGGCCTTGCGGCCCATTGCCGGCGCATTTGCTGAATTCATTTTTGCAATCGGGATTATTGGAACTGGGTTGCTGGCGATCCCGGTGCTGGCTGGTTCAGCAGCTTACGCTATCGGAGAGGGACGGCGATGGCCCGTCGGTCTTGCTCGCAAGCCGCGCGAGGCAGTGGCCTTCTATTCAGTCCTGGCGCTATCGGCAGGAATCGGCATTGCGCTGAATTTTACGCCGATCAGCCCGATTTCGGCGCTGTTCTGGAGTGCCGTCATCAACGGCGTTCTGGCGGTGCCGGTGATGATCTTGCTGATGACATTGTCCCGCCGTCGGGACGTGATGAGCAAGTTCGTTGTCAGCGGGCTTTTGTACTGGCTTGGCTGGGCGTCGACCGGCGTGATGGCGGTGTGCGTCGTCGCCATGGCCGTCGGGTATTTCGTGTAACCTCAATCTCTGCGGAAGACGACAGAGGCAAGCCAGCCGGTGGCGAGCGCCATCAACGCGGTTACGAGGCCATAAAGGAGCCCATGCTGACGGGCCGCGTTGGCGACGAATTGCTCGAAACCGACTTTGACGATCTCAAACGCCGTCTCTGTCCTGGCGATCAGGACGCCTCCGGACAGCAGCTTGATATCTACATCATAGGTGCCGATCGGCACTTCGGCGGGCAGCGGAATTCCGGTGCGAAATAGCGTCGGCGTCAGGAATGTCACAGCGCTTTCCTGCTGGCGGTAAAGCCCGTGGTCGGTGCGCAGCTTGACGAACGCAATCCTGAAGGGGTCGCTCGCAACGACGTTTGCGACATCGGGACCGATCCGTTGCGGCAGGAAAACGTTGTTCAATCCGATCTGCTGCCGCCGCTGCACATCTGGTGCGGCGATTTCTTCGATCGGTCTGTTGGAAAAGATGCCGAGGTAGGAGGGCACCTGGATGAATTCGCGGGAATCGATGTTGATCCAGATTCCCAGTTTGCGCTCCTTTCGCCGGGTCACCATGTCGGCACGCGGGCCGCTGACCGTCACGACGATATCGTACTCGGTTCGATCTCGCGATCTGCTGTCGCGCTCGATGGAGCCGAACAGCACAAGTTCTTCACCGGAATAGTTTGGTGTGACCGTGATGCGGTGGTTGGAGACAGAGACGATCAAGCTCTCCGCGCGGGCGACACCACCCGCCACGAAGGCGAGGATGAATCCGGCGATGAAGATGGCAAAACGCTGCTTCATCCGCCGCTCCCCAGATCGCGGATGGAATAGAGCTCGGCCGGCTTGATCACGAGTTCGACGGCAAAGCGAATGCCGACGGAGAGAATCAAAAGCCCAAGCAGCAGGCGCAGATGTTCGCTGCGAATTCGTTGTCCAGCCCGCGCGCCAAATTGGGCTCCGATCACACCCCCAACCATCAGCACAAGGGCGAGCACGGCGTCCACGAGATGATTGGTGGTCGCATGCAGGATCGTCGCGAAGATCATGGTGACGAGCGTCAACGCCATTGATGTGCCGATCACGGTCGAGGTCGGCACGCGCAGCACATAGATCATGATCGGAATCAACAGGAAGCCGCCGCCGATACCCATGATCGCGCCGAGGAAGCCGATCAGCAGGCCGATGGCGACGACCGGGATCACCGACAGATAGATCTTGGAGCGCTTGAAGCGCATCTTGAGCGGAAGGCTGAGGATCCATCCTTGTGCCCGCGCCCGACGCGCCAGCGGCGGCGGACCTTTGCGGGTTCGCAGAATGGCGCGCGTGCCTTCCAGAAGCATCAGGGTGCCGACAGTGGTCAGCAGCGCCACGTAGGACAGCGCGATGATGAGATCCAACTGGCCGACGGAGCGCAGCAACGCGAAGATCCACACACCAAGTGCGGTGCCGGTCACGCCGCCGCTAAGTAGCACCATCGACAGCGCGGGATCGATGGCACGTCGTCGCCAATAGGATAAGGCGCCGGAGAATGATGATGCCGCCATGTGGCTGGAGACCGAGGCGACCGCCACCGCCGGCGAAATTCCGATGAAGATCAGGAGCGGCGTCATCAGGAAGCCGCCACCGATTCCGAACATGCCGGACACGAAGCCAACGGCCGCGCCCATCGCCAGGATGAGAAACACGTTGACCGGAATGTCGGCGATCGGAAGAAACAGTTGCACGCGCGTTCGCTTGAGGTCGGCGGCGGGACTGCACCGAGCCCTCGCAGCAGTGGGTTGCCGCGACGCGGGTTATGCGCCGCGATCCCTGATTAGCCGATATCGTGCGTGTGTGGGTTAAAGAATCCGGATATCGGCGCGGATAGACCCCTGACCGTTATGTCAGAGTTAAGCTGGTCATAATTGAGCTTAACGGGCCGCGCTCTTGGTCGGGGCTGGCTTATGCGATTTCACAGCCGTTTTGGCTGGCGGTGCGGCGTCCCATCCGCCTGGCGGCGTGCCGACCGCAACCGCATCGTCCGGCTGAGCTTCGGGCGTGAAGGTCTGAATCGCAAGTTTAGCTGCTGCGAGCGACTGTGCATCAAGCCGTTTGGCGATGTCGTCGCGCTTGCGGCCGGAGTCTGCATCGCCCTGGGCTGCAGCGAGGCTGAACCACTTGTAAGATTCGGCAAGGTTTTGCTCTACGCCGATACCGCGGGCGTAGAGAATGCCGAGATTGAACTGGCTATCCGCGACGCCGCGCTCGGCAGCTTTGCGGAACCATTGCGCGGCGCCTTTGTAGTTCGGGCCGGCACCGCCGCCATCCGCGTCGAGCACGGCGAGGTTGTGCATGGCTTTGGCGCTGCCTTTTTCCGCTGCCTGCATGTAGTAGCGGCGCGCGGTTTCAATATCTTTCTTCGCGCCGAGCCCTTTTTCATAGAGCGCGCCGAGGCGGAAGGTGGCCGGAACGATGCCGCCTTGCGAGGCGCGTTCATACCACTTCATGGCTTCCGCATAGTCGGACGCGACACCCCGACCTTCCGCATAGCGGACACCGATCTCGAAGGCCGCGCCGGGATCGCCTTTGTTCGCTGCAGTACGCAGTGCGGCGCTGCCAATACCGTCCGGCAGTTTGTCGTTGACCGGGATTAACGCGACCTTGGCCTTGGGGGCCGAGGGGATCGTGACCGAAACCCGCTCAGGCGGAGTTGCAATCGAGCCGGTCACGTCAGCCATCGCCGGTGCCTGCGGCATGACCGGAGCAACGGCAGGCATCGGTGGCAGCACAGGCGGAGCTGGCGGTGTGTTCAACGACTGGCGGTCGATTGGGGTCGGCGATGTGATGGACGGGATCGCCGGTACAACGTTCTCTGACCTGGGCTCGCCGTTGGTGGCCGGCGGTACGGCCGGTATTGCCGAGCTGGATTCTGCTGCGGGCGGTGACTGCGCGTGATCGCGGCCGCTCAGCAGGTTGAGGCCCATCTTCACAGTGCCAAGCACGATGACGACGACGCTCGCGCCGACGAGAAGTGCTCGAATTCTGGACGACACCTTCGATTCGCCGACGGTCGCCGCCTTAGCAGCAGTCCGGGCCGCATCATTCAGCGCGGTGACGCGATTGGCTTTCGCGCCCGGGGTTGCGGCAGGCGCGGCTGCAGCAGCCTGCGCGGCGCGTCGTGCAGCCTGAATGAAATTCGTTGGGCTGACCGGCTCACCGCCGGATGCGGATGAAATTTCGTTGAGCACCACCTCTGAAGCCGCAATGCGCTCAGATGGCGTCCCAACGCGGTTCTGCTGCGGCTTGGTACCCGGCTCGAGCGGGTGGTCAGGCGGCAGCGTCGGATCGATCGGGTTGCGCGGCATCGGAGCGGGGCGCGTGGCCTGCGCTTCCGGAGCGGGGGGCTGAACTTCCGCGGTCGGGCGGCTGATGGCTATATCGGCGATCGCAGGCACGCGCGGCGGCATCGGCGGCGCGACCGGAGCGCGCGCAATCGGAGGCTGAGCGGCAGCTGGATTTGGCAATTCAGGACGCGGCTGGGGCGCGGCGGCGCGGGGCTCTGGCGAGAACGACTCGTAGGCACGCGCATCAGGCATCCGATGTTCACGCGGCGCCTCGCGTGGCACGGGCGCGGACCGTGCTGTACGCAGGTCGCCCTCGATCTGCGCGAGACGATCGACCACGTGGCCGAGCGTATTGTGAACGGCCTCGAGCGAATCCTGGGTGTGCCGGTTCGTTTCCGACTGGCTGAAGCGGATGTCGGATAGTTCGCGCTTGATGGTTTCGACAAAAATGCCATCCATCGCTGCGCTGGAAGGAGCTGCCTGTTCGGCTGCCGCAGCATTGGCGCGCTGTTGCTCGAGATGACGCAGGATATCGGCCAGGCCTTCTTCGACCCGCGAAAAGTTGCTGCCGCCACGTCCCTGGGTGTTTTCCAGCCGCTCGAGTAGGTGGTGAATCCGCTGTTCGACGTGGTTCAGCGAGGACGCGCCGTCGTTACCGATCTGGAGATGATCGAGGCGATCCGAAATTGCGCGTACCGCGTTGTCGAAATAGCCGGTGTCGCTGGCCGCGGGGCGGTCGCGCTGCTCGAGCGCGGTTGTCAGGACTGCGATGCGCTGTTCAAGCGCTGACAAGATATCGCTGTTGCCGCTGGCATGCGCGAGTTGATCGACCTTCGCCGAGAGCGCCTGTAGATGACCGGCGAGCTCATTAAGGGCCTCGTTGGAGGCAACGTTCGACGCGATCGACTTGAGCGCCGTGATGGCGTCTTCAAGCTGACGGATCGTGGATGGATCGTGGCTCGAGCGCACAATCGAATCGACCTTGCCGCCGAGGTTGCGGATGGCTTCATCGAAACCTGCAAACTGTTCAGCCGGCGTAAGAGTGCGAAGCGCGCTGTAGATTTCGCTGAGCGCGCGTTCAATGCCGGCCAGCGCGGAGTTGTCGACCCCGGTTTGGCGCGTCTCGTCGATGCGGCGGCCAAGCGAACGGATTTCATTTTCCAACGATTCGATTTCTCGGCGCGGAACAGCCTCGGTGATGGTCCGGCGGATATCCGCGAGTTCGTTGCGGAAGCCCTCGATAGATTGCTCGAGACCGTCGGGACGCCGGAGCGTCGCAATCTGGCTGGTAATTTCGGACAGCTGCCGCTCAAGGCCCGAGAAATCGGCCTGCGGCTGCAGTGGGGGCGCAGCATAAACCGGCGGGGGATTGAACGCGGGGGCCACGAAGGATGGCGCAGGCATCTGCGCCGCGGTCGGCTGAGGCGCCGGTGACGGCCTCAAACCATCGAGCTGGCCTTGGCGCGCAATGATTTCCGCAATCGAGAAATCCATCGGCGACATCGCAGGCGCCATCGGCGGCGATGGCCGGAAAGCGGGTGCGGGCTGATTGGGTGCCGCTGCTTGAGCGCTCTGGCCTGAAATGTGCGAAAGGCGAGCATCAAGCCGCGAAATGGCATCGTTCAACTGCCGCGCAACGCCTGGGTCGCTCTTGGCGCCGGTTGGGGTGCGCGAAATATGTTCGACTTGATGGGCAATGGAATCCAGCCGTTTGTGGATTTCGGCGACGTCTTGAGCTTCGCGGCTAGGTCCAGAATAGCCGATGTTCTGAGCTTCGCGGCTCAGGTTAGGACGGTTCTGTTCAGGACTCTGAACAGGATGGCCGATGGTTGAATTCAGCCAGTCGCCCAGTGACATACCGGCGTGGCGCGCGGATGCCTCGGCCCTCTCGAGGACCGACGGCTCAATCCCGTCTACGCTCAACGATACGCGCGCTGCCATGCTTTAGTCCGGTGTCCCGGCGCCCGACTCCTGTCCGGCGCTTCAGCCACCCCACGTCCCTTTGAAGAGACAAGCAAATTCGGACGCGAGACGCCTGTTTCCGACACCGACCATTTATTGTTACGGTAAACACCGGGTTAATGGACGTTGTTTGGGGACCGAAAAGTTGTCCTTGACGGCACTCGGTTCCCCGGACGCTATCTCGCACAGCGGAATTGGCTAATGCGGCCCAGTTGCGGCCCAGTCATGTTGTCGCAACTTCTTTCTATCGTTTGGAAATACGATAGGGTCGCGCGCCGCGTTGCCGCATCGCAAAAAAGTTCCTATTGAAGAATCACTTCTAGCCCAATCGTGAGGACGCCATGCCGATCTACAAGGCCCCCGTTGAAGACATGAATTTCCTCCTCAACGATGTGTTTCAGATTGACAGGTACAACAATCTCCCCGGCTTCAGCGACGCATCGGCCGATGTGCGTGAGGCGATCCTCGATGAGGCTGCTAAATTCAGCGAACAGGTACTGCAGCCGCTCAACAGTGTCGGCGATCTCGAAGGCTGCAAGCGCCATGACGACGCCCGCGTCACCACGCCGACCGGCTTCAAGGAAGCATTCAAGCAACTGGCAGACGGCGGCTGGCTCGGCCTGTCCGCACCGGCCGAATTTG
Source organism: Afipia dichlorophenoxyacetatis (assembly GCF_055386385.1). Lineage (NCBI taxonomy): Bacteria > Pseudomonadati > Pseudomonadota > Alphaproteobacteria > Hyphomicrobiales > Nitrobacteraceae > Afipia > Afipia dichlorophenoxyacetatis. The sequence goes on from NZ_AP029250.1 coordinate 565,880, forward strand.
GCGGGCAGGGCCTTCCAACGACGCTCTCGCAGAGCGTCAACGAGTTCATGGTCTCGGCCAACATGGCCTTCTCGATGTATCCAGGTCTAACTCAAGGTGCGATGGCCGCCTTGATCGTGCACGGCACACCGGAGCAGAAGCAGACCTACGTTCCTAACATGGTGGCTGGCAAATGGGCCGGCACCATGAACCTGACTGAACCGCATTGCGGCACCGATCTGGGCCTGATGCGCACCAAGGCGGTGAAGCAGGCCGACGGCAGCTACAAAATCACCGGCACCAAGATTTTCATTTCGGGCGGCGAGCAGGATCTCACCGAAAATATCGTGCATCTCGTCCTGGCGCGCATTGAAGGTGCGCCCGCGGGTATCAAGGGCGTGTCGCTGTTCGTGGTCCCAAAGATGACCGTCAAAGCCGATGGCTCGCTCGGTTCGCAGAATGGTGTGTCGTGCGGCTCGATCGAACATAAGATGGGCATCCACGGCAATTCGACCTGCGTGCTGAATTTCGACAACGCCGTGGGCTGGCTGGTTGGCGAAGAAAACAAGGGCATGACGGCGATGTTCGTCATGATGAACGAGGCGCGGCTTGGCGTCGGCGTTCAGGGGCTCGCACAGTCGGAAGTCGCCTATCAGAATGCGGTTGCCTACGCGAAAGACCGCCTTCAAGGCCGCGCCCTGACAGGGCCGCAGGCCAAGGACAAGCCTGCCGATCCGATCATCGTGCATCCCGACGTGCGGCGCACCTTGATGAGCATCCGTGCCTTTAATGAAGCGGCACGCGCGCTTGTGGTGTGGACTTCACTCAAAAGTGACGTGGCGCATCGCTCCGACGATCAAAAGGAACGTCAGTCGGCCGACGATCACATGGGCCTGATGACGCCGGTGATCAAAGGCATGCTGACCGATGTCGGCTTTGCCAATGCGGTCGCTGCGCAGCAGATGTTCGGCGGTCACGGCTATATTGTGGAAACCGGTGTCGAGCAGTTTGTGCGCGATGCGCGCATTGCCATGATCTACGAAGGCGCCAACGGCATTCAGGCGCTCGATCTGGTGGGCCGCAAGCTGCCGAAGGATGGCGGCCGGGCGATCACCGCCTTCTTCAATGAAGTGTCTTCCTTTGTGAAGGAAAACAGCGCGGATGAGGCCATGAAGCCTTATGTCGCGCCGCTCGGTGCATCGGTACAGCATCTGCAAGGGGCCACGATGTGGCTTATGCAAAATGCCATGGCCAAGCCCGACAACGCTGCAGCGGCCTCGACCGACTACCTGCATCTCTTTGGTCTCGTTGCGCTGGCCTATATGTGGGCGCGCATGGCCAAGGTCACGCAGGACAAGATCGCAACCGCAGGCGAACAGCCCTATCTCAAGTCGAAGCTCGTCACGGGCAAGTTCTTCATGGAACGTATGCTGCCGGAAACAGCGACGCGCCTTGCGCGCATCCAGGCCGGCGCCGCCTCGATGATGGAATTGCCGGCCGAGGCGTTCTGATTCCAGTTTCCGCGCCGGTGTCCCCGACGCGGCACATCAATCGCAAGACATCAAAAGATCGAAGGAGAGCGACATGCCTGAGGCATTTATCTACGATCACGTGCGCACGCCGCGCGGCAAGGGAAAGTCCGACGGCGCGCTGCACGAGGTGACGGCGCTGGCACTGGCGACCGCTCCCCTGAAGGCGCTGAAAGAACGTAACAACCTTGCCGTGGACAGCATCGACGACGTCGTTCTTGGCGTGGTCGATCCGGTTGGTGAAGCCGGCGGCGATATCGCGCGCTTCGCGGCGATCAACGCGGGATACGGCACATCTGTACCGGGCGTGCAGATCAATCGCTTCTGCGCCTCGGGCCTCGATGCCGTGAATTTTGCTGCCGCACAGGTGATGTCCGGCCAGCACGAGATGACCATCGGCGGCGGCGCGGAATCGATGAGCCGCGTCGGTATTCTGTCATCCGGTGCGGCTTGGCCGATGGATCCGTCCATCGCGGTGCCGACCTACTTCATGCCGCAGGGCGTGTCGGCGGATCTGATCGCGACCAAATACGGTTTCTCGCGCGACGACGTCGACGCCTATGCCGTGCAGAGCCAGGAACGCGCCGCGAAAGCCTGGAGCGAAGGCCGGTTCAAGAACTCCGTCATTCCAGTGAAGGACATCAACGGCCTCACCATCCTCGACAAGGACGAACATATGCGTCCAGGCACGACGATGCAGTCGCTGGCGCAGCTGCAGCCGTCATTCGCCGTCATGGGCGCGATGGGTGGTTTTGACGCGGTGGCGGTTCAGTCCCATCCGGAAATCGAAGCGGTGAACTATGTCCATCACGCAGGCAATTCGTCCGGCATCGTGGATGGTGCGGGAGCTGTGTTGCTTGGCAGCAAGGAAGCTGGTGCAAAACGCGGATTGAAGCCGCGCGCCAAGATCCGTGCCTTCGCCAATATCGGCTCTGAACCGGCGATGATGCTGACGGGCCCGGTCGATGTCACCAAGAAGGTGCTGGAGCGCTCCGGCATGAAGCTTGGCGATATCGATCTGTTCGAGCTCAATGAAGCCTTCGCTTCGGTAGTGCTGCGCTACATCCAGGCGTTCGAAATCGATAACAGCAAGATCAACGTCAATGGCGGCGCGATTGCGCTAGGCCACCCGCTGGGTGCGACAGGCGCCATGATTCTCGGCACCGTGCTCGACGAACTCGAGCGCACCAACAAATCCACCGCTCTTGTCACGCTGTGCATCGGCGGCGGCATGGGAACGGCGACGATCATCGAGCGCGTGTGAGGAGCGAGCACATGACCTATCAGAATTTCAAGGTTGAGACCGACGCTGACGGCATCGCGCTGGTGACGTGGGACATTCCCGGCAAATCCATGAACGTGGTCGACGAGACCACGGCTACCGAACTCGCCGCCATTGTTGAGCAAACCACGAAAGATGCTGCGATCAAGGGCGTCGTTATCACCTCGGGGAAGGAAGCCTTCTCGGGCGGTGCAGACCTCACCATGTTAGAGGGCATCAACCGCGCCTATGGCGAACTGCTGAAGACCAAGGGCGAAGAGGCCGCCAACCAGTATGTGTTCGACGAAAGCCGCAAGCTTTCGCTGACGCTGCGCGCCATTGAAACCTGTGGCAAGCCATGGGTTGCGGCGATCAACGGTCTTGCGCTGGGCGGCGCGTTTGAATTGACGCTCGCCTGCCACCATCGGGTTGCGGCAGAGAATCCGAAGACACGTCTTGGCCTTCCGGAAATCAAGGTTGGTCTGTTCCCGGGCGGTGGCGGCACGCAGCGCCTGCCGCGTATCATGCAGACGCAGGATGCGCTGCAGTTTCTGATGAAGGGTGATCAGGTCGATCTCGCCAAAGCCAAGGGCTGGAAGCTGGTCGACGAGGTCGTGCCCGCAGCCGACCTCATCAAGACAGCGAAGGAATGGATCAAGGCCGGCGGTAAAGCTGTCGCGCCATGGGATGAGAAAGGATTCAAGCTGCCGAGCGGCCCCGTCTATTCCAAGGGTGGCACCATGATCTTCCCGCCGGCGAATGCGATCTTCCGCCGCGAGACCTTCGACAACTATCCGGCGGCCCGCGCCATCGTTCAGTGCGTATATGAAGGCCTGCAGGTGCCGATGGATGCCGCGCTGCGCATCGAGTCGCGTTACTTCTCGAAGATCCTGCGCTCGAAGGAAGCCGCGGCGATGATCCGCAGCCTGTTCGTGTCGATGGGTGAACTGAACAAGGGTGCGCGTCGTCCGCAGAACGTGCCGCCGACCAAGGTCAAGAAGCTTGCCGTCATCGGTGCGGGTTTCATGGGCGCGAGCGTCGGCTACGTCTCGGCACAGGCCGGTATTGATGTCGTCTTGATCGATCGCGATCAGGAGAGCGCAGACAAGGGCAAAGGCCACGCCAAGGCTGCCGTTGACGCGCAGGTGTCCAAGGGCCGCATGAAGCAGACGGATGGCGATGCCATCCTGTCGCGTATTACTGCGAGCGCCGACTACAACGCGATCAAGGATTGCGATCTCGTGATCGAAGCGGTGTTCGAGGACCGCAAGGTCAAGGCCGATACCTATGCCAAGGCCCAGCCGTTGCTGCGGTCCGACGCGATCTTCGCGTCCAACACCTCGACGTTGCCGATCAATTCGCTTGCCGAGGAATGGAAGGATCAGTCGAAGTTCATCGGTATTCACTTCTTCTCGCCGGTCGAGAAGATGATGCTGGTGGAAATCATTGTCGGCAAGAACACCGGCGACGTGGCGCTTGCCACCGCGCTCGACTACGTGCGGCAGATCAAGAAGACGCCGATCGTGGTGAACGACTCGCGCGGCTTCTTCGCCAACCGCTGCGTGCTGCGCTACATCGCCGAAGGCTACGAAATGTTGCTGGAAGGTGTGCCGCCGGCGATGATCGAGAATGTCGGCAAGATGGCCGGCATGCCTGTCGGTCCGCTCTCGCTCAATGACGAAATCGCGATCGACCTTGCGCTCAAGATCATCAAGGCGACGGAGGTCGATCTTGGTCCGCAAGCCATTGAGCAGGACCAGAAAAAGCTGCTGATCGAAATGGTTGAGAAGCAGGGCCGTCTCGGCCGCAAGAACGGCAAGGGCTTCTACGACTATCCCGAGAAAGGCAAAGGTCAGAAGAAGCTGTGGCCTGAGCTGACGACGCTGCAGCCCAAGCATCTCGATCCCGATACGCTCGACGTCGAGGAATTGAAGCAGCGCTTCCTGGTGGTTCAGGCGGTCGAGGCTGCCCGCACGGTGGAAGATCACGTCATCACCGATCCGCGCGAGGCCGACGTCGGCTCGATCCTCGGTTTCGGCTTTGCACCGTTCACCGGTGGAACGCTGTCCTATATCGACTTCATGGGTACCAAGAAGTTCGTCGAATTGTGCCAGAAGCTCGAGAAGAAGTTCGGATCACGCTTTACGCCGCCGAAGCTGCTGCTCGACATGGCATCCAAGGGTGAGACGTTCTACGTGCGCTTCGCACCGAAGAAGCAGGCCGCGTAAGCGGGTGCTTTGCCGGGAGAGCGGCGAGGCCCGCTTCCAGCGAACGAGGACAAGCAAGATAAGAAAAAAGGCTGGATCGTCGATCCAGCCTTTTTCATTCGTTGGTGACGCCTGTCACGAAGCCTTCATCAAGCCTTCGGCTTTCAGGGCTTCCTGCACCATCGGCCGTGCGGCGACGCGCGTCTTGTAGGCGACGAGGTTCTCAAGTCCGGAAATGTCGATCTTCTGCCCATCGGCCCAGCGCAGCATCGTGAACAGATAGCCGTCGGGGACCGTGAACTGGCTGCCCATCAGGTAGTCCTTCCCGGTAAGCGCCGTGTTGATGTAGGTGAACTTGCCGGTGATGCGATCTTTGAAAAACTGCTTCACATCGTCGGGGATGGCCGGGTTGAACAATGGACTGAAGTTTTTGTGTAGTTCGCTGCCGACGAAGTTGAGCCACTCCTGTGCTCGGTAGCGTTCAACCGTCCCGGCCTGCGGCACCAGGTTCTTGCCAGGGACTTTGTCCGCGATCATCTGCACGATCACGGCGCCCTCGGTCAGGACGTCGCCATTGTCCATGCCAACGGCAGGGATCTGCCCCTTGGGATTGAGGCCCAGGTAGTCGCTGCCGTCTTCCGTTTTCTTGGCTTTCAGGTCGACTTTGACCAGATCGAACGGGATTCCGGCCTCTTTCAAGGCGATATGTGGCGATAGCGAGCAGGCCCCAGGCGAATAGTAGAGCTTCATAGGAGGTATCCTTCCCTCAGGCATTGGCAAATTGAACGCAGGTCCATTAAATGCATCTGCATGAAGCGGTCAACGTTGATGCAACTGCATTTAGTGGGGTACAATCGGGTTGAGCTGTACGGACGAGACCATGAAACGCAAACCTTCGACCGAGGCGACGGATGTCTGGATCCGCTTGATGCGCGTCCAGGGCCGGGTGCTTGGTGCAGTCGAGCAGGATCTCAAGAAGGCAGGGTTCCCCCCCTTGGCCTGGTATGACGCGCTGCTTGAGTTGTCGCGCGCGCCGGGTGGCGAGTTGCGCCCCGTCGAACTCGAAAAGCAGATGCTGCTGCCGCAATATTCGACATCCCGGCTGATCGATCGTCTGGTCGAAGAAGGGCTGGCGGTGCGCCGCGAATGCACAATGGACAAGCGCGGTTTGTTTGTGGAGATCACCGAGGCCGGACGCGATTTGCAAAAGCGGATGTGGGCTTCCTATTCCGCCGCGATCGAACGGCATATCGGCTCGAAACTATCGGATGCCGATGCCGTGAAACTCAGCGGCCTGCTTGACCGGCTTGGCTGCTCGTGCAGTGCGACTTTGTCGCCGGCAGCGCCTGCGCCCAAAGAAGCTACACCCGCACGATGATTTTTCCTCTGTTTCCCGTTACAACGGATGCTTGCGTCCGCGGCGTTGTCCAACGTGCGCGCATGGCGTGTCCTTCACAATCGAAGTTGCGATCTGAATACGCGCAGACATTCGAATTAAAACCTCTTACCTGGAATTCCTATGGCGCGTGATCAAATCGATATGACGCCGCTCCAATCCCGTGACGAACTCGTTGCGTGGCTTGAAGCGGGCGTGAAGCCGAAATCGGAATTCCGCATCGGCACCGAGCACGAGAAGACACCGTTCACTTTGGAGGGGCACAATCCGGTTCCCTACGAAGGCGCACGGGGAATCGGCGCGTTGCTCGAGGGAATGAAGCTCCTGCTCGGCTGGGAGCCGATCATGGAGAACGGCAATATTATCGGGCTTCATGATGTCACCGGCGGGGGCGCCATTTCGCTCGAGCCCGGGGGGCAATTCGAATTGTCCGGAGCGCCGGTTGAAACCGTGCATCAAACGATGTCGGAATTGATGGCGCATCTGGCGCAGGTGCGCGAGATCGCGACACCGCTTGGCATCGGTTTTCTTGGGCTAGGAATGACGCCGTCATGGTCGCGGGCCCAGATGCCGGTGATGCCGAAGGGCCGCTACCGGATCATGACCAATTACATGCCGAAAGTCGGCCAGTATGGCCTCGACATGATGTATCGCACCTGCACGGTGCAGACCAATCTCGACTTCTCCTCTGAAGCCGACATGGTCAAAAAGCTGCGTGTGTCGGTTGCCCTGCAGCCCGTTGCCACTGCGATGTTCGCCAACTCTCCGTTCACTGAGGGAAAGCCGAACGGTTTCCTCTCGTTCCGGTCGGAAATCTGGCGCGACACCGATAATGCCCGCGCGGGAATGCTGCCATGGGCGTTCGAAGACGGCATGGGTTTCGAGCGATGGGTCGACTATGCGCTCGATGTGCCGATGTATTTCGTCAAGCGCGGCGATGACTACATCGACGTCTCGGGTTCGTCGTTCCGTGACTTCTTTGAAGGCAAGAACGACAAGCTTCCCGGCGAAAAGCCGACGCTATCCGATTGGGCCAACCATCTCTCGACGATTTTCCCTGAAGTGCGATTGAAGCGTTATCTCGAAATGCGCGGGTCGGACGGCGTGCCATGGCAGCAATTGCCGTCGCTCCCGGCATTCTGGGTCGGGCTACTCTATGATGATGATTGTCTCGAAGCAGCCTGGGATATCGCCAAGCGATGGACCGCCCACGAGCGTCAGGCTTTGCGCGATGACGTGCCAAAGCTCGGCTTCAAGGCAAAGATCGGCAACCGCTACCTGTTCGAAGTCGCCAAGGATTGCATGGTGCTGGCGCACAAGGGATTGGCCAAGCGTGGCCGGATTGATGCGCTGGGCCGTGATGAAACGCGCTATCTCGAGCCGCTTGATCACATCATGGATACCGGCCGGACACCGGCGGAAGGATTGCTTGAGAAATTCCACAACAGCTGGAGTGGCTCGGTCGATCCGGTCTACCGAGAATATGCCTTCTAATTCAGGACGTTGAGCCTCATCACGAGAACGTTGTTCCAGCGTTTATCTGCCGTTCATCTGCCATCCATTAAGACGGCAATGAAATAGAACTTGTCTTGTCCGGCTGGATTCCCGGTCATTGGCTCGGGTCCGTCTCGCACTGAAAGTTATCGGCATGCTCCGAATCTGCGATTTCAGATCGTGCTTTCGCGCATTCCGTGCATTCAGTCTCATTTTTAGCGTCCTGGTCTTGGGGGTGTTTGCCGCCAGCTCCCCCGCGCACGCGCAAGCCAATTTCGATCGGCCGGGAAGTGATTATTTGAGTACGCCTGTGCCCTCGGGGGATCCCGCCGATTGCGCCTTGCAATGTGAACGCGACCGCCGCTGCCGCGCGTGGAGTTTCAACTATCCGACCGTGAGTGCGGACGGAGCGATTTGCTGGCTCAAGAGCGCCGTTCCTTCTCGTGTGAAGAGCGATTGCTGCGTTTCGGGTGTGCGCGGCGCCGGGGTCATCGAGCAGCGTAACAGCGCGATCGAAGGAGAGACGGACAGGCTCGGTGGTGACTATCGCAGCATCGACGCTGGGCAAGAAGAAGCCTGCAAAGCCGCGTGCGAGGCTGACAACAAATGCCGCGCCTGGACATTTGCACGGCCGGGATATGTCGGAAAGTCGGCCCGTTGCTTCCTGAAGGATCACGTCAAACCGCCGCGCCGCAAGCCCGGATTTATCTCCGGGGTGGTGCGATAGTCCGGTTGCCGGGCAAACCATTTCCAGATTTGAACGTTAGAACCGGCTCTCAGGCAGTACCGGTTCGGGCTGATTCATCGGATCAGAATTCAGTGCGGACTGAAGGACATCAGGAGCATCCCGATGAAGCATATCCGCGTGGCAATCATTGCGTTCTCGGCGTTCGCGGCCACGACGATGGTCGCGATCGCCCATCATGGCTGGGGAAGTTATGACGCGAGCCACCCGATCACGGTCGAAGGCTCGATCCTGAACAGCACGTTCGAGAATCCGCACGCGACCATTGCGGTGAAGGGCGCGGACAAGATCTGGACCGTGACATTGGCGCCGACGTCACGCATGATCGCCCGGGGACTACAGGCTGATATGGTTGCGATCGGCAAGAAAGTCTCTGCCTACGGCTATCCCTCCACGGTGGAGATGAATGAGATGCGCGCCGAACGCATTACCGTCGATGGCAAGACCTTCGAGCTGCGCTGATGACGGAGAGCGCGCCTGCAATCTTTATTGCGATTGAGGCGTCAGGTTTCGGTGCGGCAATACGACAGTCCCGCTGGCTCTATATGGCGGCGAACGTCGGTCACATTGTCTCGTTGATGGTGTTTGCCGGTGCAATTGCGGTCATGGATCTGCGGATGATGGGTGCGTTCGCGGCAACTTCCCCAGGGCGCGTGCTGAGAGCCGCGCGCACGGCCGCAATGATCGGGTTTGCCGGCCTCGTCTTGACCGGGTCCTTTTTATTCGCGGCTGAAGCCAGCCACGTGATCATGAATCCGGTCTTTCAGATCAAGCTTGGATTGATCGCGCTAGGTCTCATCAACATCGCGCTGTTCGAGATTTTCGTTACGCCGAAGGTCAGACATTTACCGCCCTCAACATCACTGCCGCCTGGTGCGTGTGCCAGCGCAGTGACATCGATCGGATCGCGGTCGCGATTTGCGGTCGCACGATCGCTTATTTTTGAGCGCGGTCCGGCAACTTCGGGCCACTGCAATGCAATGGCCCTAATCGTCGAATGTCGTCGCGGGTTGCTTAATGCACCGTTGTGAACGATCGCGCGAGCCGAAGGCCGGACAGCCAGGTCCAGATCGGACGGTTCTTCATGCCCATATCCCAGGAGCCCACCACAGCGTCGACGCGGCCGACAAGATTTTCGACCGGCAGCAGACCAACGCCGCCGTCATCGACAGGGACGCGGCTGTCCGCGGAATTGTCGCGGTTGTCGCCCATCACAAACAGGTGGTCCGGCGGGACGACGACATCCGGTGTATTGTCGAGGAACGCGTGTTCCCGCAGTTTAAAGATGGTGTGCTTGATGCCGCCCGGCAGGGTTTCGGTGAAGCGTGCCGCAGGTGTCCCGTGTCCTTCTTCGTCCTCTGCCTGACCTGTGCCGTCGCGGCTGAGATCAACGGGCTGTCCGTTGATCCAGAGACGGCCGTCACGCATCTGAACATGATCGCCCGGCAATCCGATCACGCGCTTGACCCAGACCTGGGATGTATCGCCAGGCCAGCGAAACACGACGACATCGCCGCGATTGGGCAGCGATCCGAACAGCCGCTGGGTGGGCGGCACCGCGACATGGATCGGAAGCGAAGCCGTGCTGTAGCCGTAGGGATATTTCGACGCGAGCAATGCGTCACCGATCAGCAGCGTCGGCTCCATCGACCCTGACGGGACGTAGAACGGCTCAGCAATCGCGCCCTTGGCTGCGAGCACGATCAGGAAGGCGGCTGCGATTTCGACAAAAGCCTTTGACCAGGAACGGGCCGGTTTGGCCGTGGTTGGCGTTTCGGTCATGCGCCTGTTCCTCCAACGGTGATTCGATCCATGCGAAGCGTCGGCTGTCCGACGCCAACCGGCACGCCCTGACCTTGTTTGCCGCAGGTGCCGATGCCGTCATCGAGCTGGAGGTCGTTGCCGATCATGGAAATGCGATGCAGGTCGGTCGGGCCGTTGCCGATCAACATGGCGCCCTTCAGTGGCGCGCCGAGCTTGCCATTTTCGATCCTGTAGGCCTCGGTGCACTGGAAGACATATTTGCCTGACGTGATGTCCACCTGGCCACCGCCGAAGTTGGCAGCGAAGATTCCGTTCTTCACCGACGCCAGAATCTCTGCCGGATCACGTTCGCCGGCCAGCATGTAAGTGTTGGTCATGCGTGGCATGGGGACGTGAGCATAGCTTTCACGGCGGCCATTGCCCGTCGGCTTCATGTTCATGAGCCGCGCGTTCTGGCGATCCTGCATATAGCCAACCAGGATGCCGTCTTCGATCAGCACCGTGCGGTTTGTCGGCGTGCCTTCGTCGTCAATCGAGAGTGAACCGCGCTTCGATGAAATGGTGCCGTCGTCCACGACGGTGACGCCCTTGGCAGCCACCTGCTGGCCCATCAGGCCAGCGAAAGCTGAAGTCTGTTTGCGGTTGAAGTCGCCCTCAAGACCGTGACCAACCGCTTCGTGCAGCATGACGCCCGGCCAGCCGGGGCCGAGAACGACATCCATTTCACCTGCCGGGGCCGGCACGGATTCGAGATTGACCATCGCCTGCCGGATCGCGCCGTCGGCGGCGGATCGCCACGCCTTGGTCTCTATGAAGCGCGCATAGCCCTCGCGGCCGCCATATCCGTGGCTGCCGGTTTCCTGACGGTCACCTGAGCCGGCAACGACGGAAATGTTGACGCGCACCAGCGGGCGGACATCGCGGTAGCTCTCACCGTCCGGGCGCACGATCTCGACCACCTGCCAGGTGGCGCCCAGGGTGACAGTCACCTGACGCACGCGCGGATCCTTGTCGCGCACATAGGCATCGATCTCCGCCAGCAGCTTGACCTTGGTCTCGAAGCTCTGGCCGTCGAGCGGGTTTTCATCGCCATAGAGGCGCACGTTGGTATGTCCCGGGGCCGCGGCGAAGGTTCCTGAATAGCCACCGCGCACGGCGCTGACGGCGTCGGCTGCGCGAATCAGGGCCGGCAGCGAGACGTCCGAGGAATGAGCGTACCCGACGGCGTCGTTCTTCACAGCGCGGAGGCCGAAGCCTTGTGCAGTGTCGTAGGTCGCCTGCTTCAGGCGTCCATTGTCGAACCCGAGCCCCTCGGACTGATGGTATTCAAGAAACAGTTCACCATCGTCGGCTCCGGCCAACCCGCGAATGATCTGGGCTCGCACCTCGTCCCGGTTGAGGCCGGCGCGGTCGAGCAGCGAAGCGGTGGCGGATACGGTGTCGGATGGATTGCTCATGGAAACTCCGGGATCCCGGTTGGGATCGCAAAAGGATTGGACTCCAAAGATAGGAGCGATCGGGCCGGAGGGCGAGGGGGCCTCAAGCGTCGGCGATCAGGGAAGCTTATCGTAGCCTTCGCCGAGACCCTTCAGGCTTAGCGGGAAGCCGATACCTTCTTCGGGTGTCTCGAAGATGATGAAAGTGGCGGTTTTCGCGGTTTTCAACTGATTGAGGAGGTCGTCATTCATCACAACCTCGGCAACGCAGCCGTTGGGCAGGCAGCGGACGAACCCGGCGCGCCCCACGTCCTTGTCGTCGAGCTTGAGGCCGAGACCGGAGGGCAGGAGGACGCCCAGTGGAGCCACCACACGCATCAGTTTGCTCTTCTGATCCGCGGTTTTGAGAATGATCACCGTGAGGCCGGCATTGGAGCGGTCCTCGGCGACCACGCTCTGGATCAGGGCGCACTGCTCGTTCTGGGCTCCGGCGGGCGTGTCGCAGCGGATCTGCCAATCGCCATGAACGGACTTGACCGCGCCTTGGGCTTGCGCCGGCGCTGGCATTGTTCCGAGCGACAAAAGCGTCGTCGCGGCGAGGATCGCCAGCCAAACGAGGGCAATGACACGGCGACAGATTGTTACAAGCTTCTTGGCCACACTGAAATCTCGCTGTTCAGAATAGCCCCTCAGGCTAAATCCCCTGTCCGGGGTCTCGGTAAAATATCCGGTAATACTTTTGACCATATTCGAGGTCTGTTCCCTGATCAGGCCCGCCCGATACGCACGGATTGACAGGGCAATGACGGCGTCTTGAAGGCAAGTCTATCCCGCAAATCTATTCTCAGGATACGCCCTAGCACTGCCGCGAATCGCATTTCTGCAGCCTATCCAGCTTGTGGGTACAACGGGCAGTCCACGTGTCAAGCGTCTCCTCCAGTACTCGGGTTGGATTAGCCCATTTTGGCAAGGGATTCCGGATACCTGTGCGCCTTATTACGTGCATTGCGATATGCGGCGAATTATGGTTTGAGAGGCGGGAAATTCGACGCGTTCTAACTTTGGCGAGTGATCAAAAGCCTGAGCGCGAATAGAAAATGCAGGTCTTGCCGCCCGGCGGGACCACTGGGGTGATAAGAGCAGGAGCGATAGCGGCATGAAGATGTCGAAGGGTCAAAAAGGCCGCTGGATACTGGGTTTTGCGGTGGTCGCCACCGCCATGGCCGCAGCGGGGGCTGCTTTCGCTGGAATGGGGCAGCCGTCACCGTGGGAATGGACCCTTCAGCAGTCCGCTACGCCGGTGATGGAGAACATCACCTGGTTTCATAACTTCCTGCTGTGGATCATCTCCGCGATCACGATCTTCGTTCTGATCCTGCTGATCATGGTCGCGGTCAAATTCAATGCCCGGGCCAATCCGGTGCCGTCCAAGACCACCCACAACACGCTGATCGAAGTAATCTGGACCATCGTTCCGGTTCTGGTTCTGGTCGGCATCGCGGTGCCGTCGTTCCGGCTGTTGTTCCAGGAGCTTGACGTTCCAAAGGCGGATCTGACGATCAAGGCCACGGGCAAGCAGTGGTACTGGAGCTATGCTTACCCCGATAACGGCAAGTTCGAATTCGACTCGCTCCTGGTTGCCGACAAGGCGCCCCGCCTGCTGGGTGTGGATAACGAAGTCGTCGTTCCAGTGAACAAGATCATCCGTGTCCAGACGACGGCGGCTGACGTGATCCATTCCTTCGCGATCCCGTCCTTCGGCATCAAGATCGACGCGATCCCGGGCCGTCTCAACGAGACTTGGTTCAAGGCGACCAAGGAAGGCATGTACTACGGCCAGTGCTCCGAGCTTTGCGGCAAGGATCACGCCTTCATGCCGATCGCCATTCGTGTTGTGAGCGACCAGGAATTCGCGACCTGGGTTGAAGCCGCGAAGAAGAAGTTCGCAAGCGCGCCGGCAAACACCTACGCTTCGATCGGCGTGGCGGCGCAGTAAGCGCATCGACGGATCAATGCGCGGCCCGCGGGGGCGCGAGAAACAACAGGCTGACGGAACTGCAAGGTTCAAAGGGATTGAAAATGGCCACCAACGCTGCAACACACGATCACGCTCATGACGATCATGCGCACGATCACCCAACTGGGTGGCGGCGTTACGTCTATTCGACGAACCATAAGGACATCGGCACGATGTACCTTATCTTCGCGATCATGGCGGGCATCATCGGCGGCGCGATGTCGGTCGCGATCCGCATCGAGCTGATGTATCCGGGTGTTCAGATCTTCCACGAATCCCACACCTACAACGTGTTCGTGACCTCTCACGGCCTCATCATGATCTTCTTCATGGTGATGCCTGCGATGATCGGCGGTTTTGGCAACTGGATGGTGCCGCTGATGATCGGCGCGCCGGACATGGCCTTCCCGCGCATGAACAACATCTCGTTCTGGCTGCTTCCGGCCTCGTTCGCGCTCCTCATTATCTCCACCTTCGTCGAGGGTGAGCCAGGAGCAAACGGCGTCGGCGCCGGCTGGACCATGTATGCGCCGCTCTCGACCTCGGGGCACCCCGGCCCGGCAGTGGACTTCGCCATTCTGTCGCTGCATCTCGCCGGTGCATCCTCGATCCTCGGTGCAATCAACTTCATCACCACGATCTTCAACATGCGCGCGCCGGGCATGACCCTGCACAAGATGCCGCTGTTCGTGTGGTCGGTGCTCGTGACCGTGTTCCTGCTGCTGCTGGCGCTGCCTGTTCTCGCCGGCGCGATCACCATGCTGCTGACCGACCGCAACTTCGGCACCACGTTCTTCGCAGCTGACGGCGGCGGTGATCCGGTTCTCTTCCAGCACCTGTTCTGGTTCTTCGGTCACCCTGAAGTGTACATCCTGATTCTGCCGGGCTTCGGCATGATCAGCCAGATCGTGTCGACCTTCTCCCGCAAGCCGGTGTTCGGCTATCTCGGCATGGCCTACGCGATGGTCGCCATCGGCGGCATCGGCTTCGTGGTGTGGGCTCACCACATGTACACCGTCGGTATGTCGTCGGCGACGCAGGCTTACTTCGTCGCGGCAACCATGGTCATCGCAGTGCCCACCGGCGTGAAGATCTTCTCGTGGATCGCCACCATGTGGGGCGGCTCGATCGAATTCCGCGCTCCGATGGTCTGGGCGATGGGCTTCATCTTCCTGTTCACCCTCGGTGGCGTGACGGGCGTCGTGCTCGCCAACGCAGGCGTCGATCGCGTGCTTCAGGACACTTACTACGTCGTCGCGCACTTCCACTACGTGCTGTCGCTCGGCGCTGTGTTCGCCATCTTCGCCGGCTGGTACTACTGGTTCCCGAAGATGTTCGGCTACATGTACAATGAAGGCATCGCCAAGCTGCATTTCTGGGTCACCTTCGTCGGCGTGAACCTGGTCTTCTTCCCGCAGCATTTCCTCGGCCTGTCCGGCATGCCACGACGCTATGTCGACTATCCGGATGCATTCGCTGGCTGGAATCTGGTCTCGTCGATCGGCTCCTACATCTCGGCCTTCGGCGTGCTGATCTTCATCTACGGTGTGATCGATGCCTTCGCGCGCAAGCAGCAGGCACCGGCCAATCCGTGGGGTGCTGGTGCGACCACGCTGGAATGGACGCTGTCATCGCCACCTCCGTTCCACCAGTTCGAGGTTCTGCCGCGCGTGCAGTAACCAGTTCATTCGCGACGGAGTTAGCGTCGCGATAAGATGAGACATCCGCCATAGCCGAAAGGCTGCGGCGGGTGGCGCATTAAAGGAAGTGAGTTCGATCTTGTCGGTTGTCGATCATCATACGCTCGATATTTCGCCCCGGATTTCCGAGGCGGGAGTCGCTGATTATCTCGCGCTGCTGAAGCCGCGCGTGATGTCGCTGGTGATTTTTACCGCGTTGGTTGGATTGTTGATTGCACCGGGGCATGTTCACCCGGTGACGGCCGTGACTTCGCTGCTCTGTATCGCGGTTGGTGCGGGCGCATCGGGCGCATTGAACATGTGGTACGACGCCGACATCGACGCATTGATGTCGCGGACCGTGAATCGGCCGATCCCGCGCGGGCGCGTTCTGCCCGGTGAGGCGCTGGCCTTCGGTCTGACGCTGTCGTTCTTCTCGGTGATGACGCTGGGCATCCTGGTGAACTGGCTCGCCGGTGGTCTGCTGGCGTTCACGATCTTCTTCTACGTGGTCATCTATACGATGTGGTTGAAGCGCTGGACCGCCCAAAACATCGTGATCGGCGGCGCGGCAGGGGCGTTGCCTCCCGTGGTGGCCTGGGCTGCGGCAACCGGTTCGCTCGCGCCCGAGCCGATCATGCTGTTCCTCATCATTTTCCTGTGGACGCCGCCCCACTTCTGGGCGCTGGCGCTGTTCCGCACCGACGATTACGCACGGGCCAATGTGCCGATGTTGCCGGTCACCGCCGGTCCGGACGCGACGCGCCTTCAGATCCTGCTTTATACCATCCTGCTTGTCGCCGTTGCGCTCGCGCCATGGCCGCTGGGTTATTTCAGTGCGGTCTATGGCGTGACTTCACTTGTCCTCGGCGCGGGAATGCTGTGGCTCGCCGTTCGGGTCTATCGCGACCGTACGGGAAGCCCGGCGCTGCGCGCGACACGCGGGTTGTTCAAATTCTCGATTCTCTATCTGTTTGCGCTGTTCGCTGTACTGCTCTGTGAAGTCGTCGTGTCCGCAGTGATGCGGATGGTTGGGGCATGAACAAGAGCATCGTCATGGACAGTAAAGAGCCGCAGGAAGGCATCGTTCTCACACCGGAGCAGAAGAAGCGCCAGCGCGAGCGGTCGATTGCTATCGCGCTCGCTCTGGGTGTGCTTGTGATTCTGTTTTTTGCAATGACAATGGTGAAGGGCCCGGCGGTCCTGCAGAGGCCGATTTAAGGAAAGACGCGCGAAATCGATGACGCAAGAACCGACCAGCAAGCGCAAGCCACGGATGAGCCGCGACGTCGTCGTGGCGTCGATCTGTGGTTTCGTCGTTGCGCTGATGGTCGGAGCGTCTTACGCAGCGGTCCCCTTCTACAACTGGTTTTGCCGCGCCACGGGCTTCAATGGGACGACGCAAGTCGCGACCTCGGCTCCGGCTAACGCGACCGAGCGTCGTATCGCCGTCCGCTTCGATGCCAATGTCAGCGGCGGCTTGCCCTGGAAGTTCGAGCCTGAGCAGACCGAGATCACCGTCAAGATCGGCGAGGTCGTCACGGCTTATTACACCGTGACCAATCAGGCCGCGCGTCCGACGTCAGGTCTTGCGGCCTACAACGTGGCGCCGTTGACCGTTGGGGCGTTCTTCCAAAAGATCAATTGCTTCTGCTTCACCGAGCAGAGCTTCGCACCGGGCGAAAAACGCGAGATGGCGGTCGTTTTTTATGTCGATCCCGCGCTCGTTGCCGACCACGAATACGACGAACTGAACACGATCACCTTGTCCTACACTTTCTACCCTGCGAAAGATTCGACACCGAAGCCGGTTGCGGCATCGGAGCCGGACAATCGCAAGGGCAATCTGTAATCTTAGTCTAGCAAGCTACGAACATGCGCCGGGCAACCGGCATCACGGAGAGACCAAATGGCAGCGGGCCAAGCCAAACACCACGACTATCATCTCGTTGACCCAAGCCCGTGGCCGTTCGTCGGCTCGGTTGCAGCATTCATCATGGCATTGGGCGCGATTGCCTGGATGCACAAGATGTTCGCTGGTGCGCCGATTGTGTTCGGCATCGGCACCATCGGTGTCCTCTACACCATGGCGAGCTGGTGGGGCGACGTCATTCGCGAGGCCGAATACAAGGGTGATCACACCCGCGTTGTTCAGCTGCATCATCGCTATGGCATGATCCTGTTCATCGCCTCCGAAGTCATGTTCTTCGTGGCGTGGTTCTGGGCCTACTTCAATGCAGCGCTGTTCCCGGCCGATCCGGTTCACTTCGCGCGCGAAGCTCTGTTTGGCGGCGTCTGGCCACCGAAGGGTATCGAGACCTTCGATCCCTGGCATCTGCCGCTGCTCAACACGCTGATCCTGCTGACCTCGGGCACCACCGTGACCTGGGCGCACCATGCGATGCTCGAGAACGACCGTCAGGGCGTGAAGTGGGGTCTCATCCTCACCGTGTTGCTCGGCGCCTGCTTCACCGTCGTGCAGGCCTTCGAATACAGCCACGCTGCGTTCAGCTTCGCTGGCCACGTGTATGGCGCAACGTTCTTCATGGCCACGGGTTTCCACGGCTTCCACGTGCTGGTCGGCACCATCTTCCTGCTGGTCTGCCTGCTGCGCGTCTACGCCGGTCACTTCACGCCGAAGCAGCACCTCGGCTTCGAATTCGCCGCATGGTACTGGCACTTCGTCGACGTGGTGTGGTTGTTCCTGTTCATCTGCATCTATGTCTGGGGACATGGCGCAGAGACGATGGCTCACGGCGCCCACTAATCGCCGGAATCATTTCCAACACCAGGGCGGCCTTTGGGCCGCCCTTTTGTTTGGTCCTTGCGATCAAGGGCGTAGCGAGAGGACATGGCCATGCAAGATCCCACCTCAGCCCCCTGGACACAGGCCGCCATGCGCGGAATTGCCTGCAAATGTCCGCGCTGCGGCAAGGGCAAGCTTTATGCGGGCTTCCTGTCGCTGCGGCCGGCTTGCGACCAATGCGGCCTCGACTATGCGTTTATTGATGCCGGGGACGGCCCTGCAATTTTCATCATTATGATTGCGGGCTTCATCGTCGTGGGGGCTGCGCTGGTGGTTGAGATCAAATATCAGCCGCCGTTCTGGGTTCATGCGGCGCTGTGGATTCCACTCGTTTTGGCAACGACGCTGTTGCCGCTACGGTCGATGAAATCGCTGCTGATCGCCTTGCAGTATCATCACAAAGCGTCCGAAGGGCAGTTGATTGAACGAAATCGGGAATGAAGCCTTTGTCCCGAGCAAGCGTGCGTGAAGTGGTCATGTGTCAATGATAACAAGCCCGACAACTGAAGTACCCGTCCGCAGGCGCAGCATATTAGGCCTCGCGCTCATTACGCTGGTGATGGTGTCGGTCCTGACAAGTCTCGGGATCTGGCAACTGCATCGACGGGATGAGAAGCACGCCTTGATCGCAGCGCTGACCGAGCGCCTCGCAGCGTCACCGGAAGCGCTTGCTCCATCGTCGGAATGGAAAACCTTGGATCCGCCGCATGATGAATTCCGGCGCGTCATACTGACAGGAACGTTCGCCGCAAAGCCTGATGCGATGGTCTATAGCTCGGGCTCGGCGGTGCGTGAGGACGTCTCTGGTCCGGGCACGTGGGCGTTTATGCCTGCGCAGCTTCCCGATGGCAGTGTTGTCGTGATCAACGCAGGCTTTGCGCAGAACACGATGCAGGACCGCGCTCAGCAGGATCGTGCGGTGGCGCGGCTCATCACCGGCGCGCCGCTGAAACTGACCGGCTATATTCGCTTTCCAGAACAGCGCGGTTGGCTCACGCCCCATCAAGACACTGCCAAGCGGCTGTGGTTCTTGCGCGATCATGTCGCCATGGCCCAGGCACTGGGGTGGGGCACCGTCGCGCCGTTCTATATCGATCTTGAATCTCCCGTTCCTTCGTCCGGCGTGCCGAAGCCTGGTCCGCTGACGGTTCATCTCAAGGATGATCACATGCAATATGCGATCACCTGGTTCGGTCTTGCACTCGTGGTTGCTGCAGCGTTTGGCTTCTGGGTGGCGAGCCAGCGACGGTCATGAGTGCGGCGCACACCGTCGCGGCTTCCTTGTGAAGCCCGTGGACAGCCGATATGGTGCGTTTCGCCTTCACTGCGGTGAAGTAAATAATCACTCATTGTCAAAGGCTTGCAGAGGAGTGAGCCTTTGGAGGACGTTTTGACGACGTATATTTCGACCCGGGGCGAGGCGCCCCACCTTGGTTTCTGCGATGTGATGCTGACCGGGCTTGCCCGCGATGGCGGCCTGTACGTGCCTGAAAGCTGGCCCCACCTCGATCCAGCAACCATCGCGGGGTTCTTTGGGCGCCCCTATTGGGAAGTCGCGGTTGAAGTGATTCGTCCGTTCGTGGCCGGAGAAATTTCCGAAGCGGATCTGGGGCGCATGGCGATCGAAGCCTATGCCACGTTCCGTCATCCAGCCGTCGTTCCGCTCAGCCAGATCAATTCGCATCTGTTCGTGCTTGAGCTCTTTCATGGCCCGACGCTCGCGTTCAAGGACGTGGCCATGCAGTTGCTGTCGCGCCTGATGGACCATGCGCTTGCCAAGCGCAGTCAGCGTACAACCATTGTGGTGGCGACGTCTGGTGATACCGGCGGCGCGGCTGTCGATGCGTTTAGTGGTCTCGACAATGTCGATCTCGTCGTGCTGTTTCCGCACGGTCGCATTTCCGACGTGCAGCGGCGCATGATGACGACGACCGGCGCCTCGAATGTGCACGCGCTCGCGATCGAAGGTACATTCGACGATTGCCAGGCGATCGTGAAAGGTTTGTTCAATCACCACAAATTCCGCGACGCGGTTGCTCTGTCCGGTGTGAACTCGATCAACTGGGCGCGCATCGTCGCGCAGGTGGTTTACTATTTCACTTCGGCGGTTGCGCTGGGCGCGCCGGGGCGTGAGGTCGATTTCACTGTGCCGACGGGAAATTTCGGCGACATCTTCGCGGGCTATGTTGCCAAGCGCATGGGATTGCCGGTGCGCCGTCTGCGGATCGCAGCGAATATCAACGACATTCTGGCGCGTACCCTCAAGACAGGAATTTACGAAGTGCGCGAAGTGCACGCCACCACTTCGCCGTCGATGGATATTCAAGTGTCCTCGAACTTTGAACGATTGCTGTTTGAAGCATCCGGACGGGACAGCGCCATGGTGCGCTCGCTAATGGGATCGCTGGCGCAATCGGGGCGCTTTGTGTTGCCTGATGCCGTGCTCGCAAAGGTGCGCGCTGATTTCGATGCCGGCCGCGCAGATGAGACCGAAACCAGTGCGGCCATCCGGACGGCGTGGCGCGAGGCGGGCGACCTTGTCGATCCGCATACGGCCGTCGCATTGACTGTTGCTGAGCAGGACAAGCCGGTCTCGACAGTACCGAATATCGTGCTCTCTACCGCGCATGCGGCGAAGTTTCCGGACGCGGTCGAGGCCGCCTGTGGCGTGCGCCCGACATTGCCGGCCTGGCTCGATGGACTGATGACCCGGTCCGAGGCCATGACGGTGATGAAAAACGACCAAAATGAAGTCGAGCGGTTTGTGCTCTCCGTGAGCCGTGCCGCGAAGCAGGGAGTAGCCGGATGAGTGTCGAAATCACCAAGCTGCCATCAGGTCTTACGGTGATCACCGACACGATGCCGCATCTCGAGACGGCGGCACTGGGTGTGTGGGCCGGCGTTGGCGGTCGTGATGAGAAACCGGACGAGCATGGCATGTCGCATCTGCTCGAACACATGGCCTTCAAAGGCACCACCACGCGCACGTCGCGCGAAATCGTCGAAGAGATCGAGGCCGTCGGCGGCGATCTCAATGCGGCTACGAGCACCGAAACCACAGCCTATTACGCACGCGTGCTAAAGGCCGATGTGCCGCTCGCGCTCGATGTGCTGTCGGACATCCTCGCCAATCCATCGTTCGATGCCGAAGAGTTGGAACGCGAGAAGAGCGTCATCGAGCAGGAAATCGGCGCGGCGCAGGATACGCCGGACGATGTCGTGTTCGAGCACTTGAGCGAGTTGAGTTATCCCGACCAGGCTATGGGCCGTTCACTGCTCGGAACGCCCCAGACGCTTGCCGCTTTTAACCGTGATAATTTACAGCGCTATCTGAATACGCACTACCGCGGTCCGGAGATGGTGGTGGCCGCGGCCGGTGCCGTCGATCATCAGCGCGTTGTCACTGAGGTTGAACGGCGATTTGCGAGCTTCGATGGCTCGCCTTCGCCGAAGCCCACGCCGGCGTCGTTCGGTAAGGGCGGTTCGCGTGTCATTCATCGTGACCTCGAACAGGCGCACTTAACCATGGCGCTGGAAGGACTGCCGCAATCGGATCTGTCGCTGTTCAGCCTGCAGGTCTTCACCAACATTCTCGGCGGCGGTATGTCGTCCCGCTTGTTCCAGGAAGTGCGTGAGAAGCGCGGTCTTTGCTACTCGATCTACACCTTCCACGCGGCCTATTCCGACACCGGCTTCTTCGGCCTCTACACCGGCACCGATCCAGCCGACGCGCCGGAAATGATGGAAGTCATTGTCGATGAAATTAACAATGCTGTGGAAACCCTGACGGAAGCGGAAATCGCACGCGCGAAGGCGCAGATGAAGGCCGGGTTGCTGATGGCGCTGGAAAGCTGCAGCGCGCGCGCCGAACAAATGGCGCGGCATATTTTGGCTTATGGGCGTCCGCTGACGGTTGATGAACTGGTGAAACGCATCGATGCTGTCAGCGTCGAAACCACGCGTGATGCAGCGCGTGGCCTGCTGAGCCGCAGCCGTCCCGCAGTAGTCGCGCTCGGCAGCGGTCGCGGCCTCGATACGGCTGTAGGTTTTGCCGAAGGTTTGTCCAAGCCTAAGGCGAGGGCGCTCCTGCACTGACTGACCGGGCTCCGCCAGCAGCGCGGAACTGCTCTGTCTGAGGTGCTTGTCGATGGCCGCGACAGTGGTATCGACTTTAGCTATCATTATTTGCCCGTTTGGAACTGAGAGGGGTCCGCATGGCCCTGTTTCGCCTTCCTTCTGCGACTGCCCCGGCGCTCGCGCCGCGCGGCCATGGCTTGTTGCTGCGCGCCCCGCAGATGGCGGACTACGTCCAGTGGAGTGATTTGCGCGAAAGCAGCCGGGCATTTCTGACCCCGTGGGAGCCGATCTGGCCCTCGGATGATCTCACCCGGGCAGGTTTCAGGCGTCGGCTACGTCGGTATTCCGAAGATATCGCCGAGGATCGGGCCTATCCGTTTGTGGTGATTCGCGAGAACGATGGGGTGCTGATCGGGGGCGTGACCCTCGCCAATGTGCGGCGTGGCATCGTGCAGGCTGGGACCGTAGGGTATTGGGTCGGCCAGCCTTATGCGGGCAAGGGATATATGACCGCTGCTCTCCGCGTTCTGCTGCCAACACTGTTTGGCGAGCTGAATCTCCATCGCATCGAAGCCGCCTGCATTCCAACCAATCAGCCCTCCATCCGGGTTTTGGAAAAATGCGGTTTTGCCCGGGAGGGGCTGGCGCGGCGCTACCTGTGCATCAACGGGATCTGGCAGGATCACTATCTCTATGGCCTGCTGGATGAGGATTTCTGCGGTTAACCAGCCCTCCCAATGACGATGTTGCGCCTTTGGTTCGCCGCGTTTGCCCTGCTATAAGGCCTCTCTCAGATTTTGGGGATCCAGTGGAAGCATAATGGCGGCCAGTCTTTTGAAGCGTGCGGCAGGGATCGCGTTGGTTATGATGGCGAGTTCTGCTCTGTCGGGCTGCGGCGGAGGCAGCTTGCTGGGGTCCTCGTCGAGCTCAAGTTCGTCGTCCTCCTCCGGGTCTGGCCTTACCAGCAGGTTCAGCCAGTTGTTCGGCTCGAAGTCTGAGGAGGCGACCACCACATCGACGCCGTCCACACAGGCGACAGAAAACAGCAATGATCTGACCTGTCCGAGTGTCGCTATTCGCTATGGCGCTTCGACATTGTCGGTTGGGTTGCCAGGGAAACCGGCTTCCGGCAGCGACCTGCGTTATCAGGGCTCGATCACGCGCACGGCGCGCGATTGTACCCTGTCGAACGGTCAGGTGACGGCGCGCATTGGTATTGTCGGCCGCGTCATCGTTGGACCGGCGGGGGCGCCGCCGACCGTCGATGTGCCCCTGCGTGTAGCCGTGGTGCAGGACGGGGCTCCCGAGAAGGTGATCGCGACGAAGGCCATCCGGACCACTGTCACCATCGCGCCTGATGAACAGAATGCTGAATTCAGCCTCGTCGCCGAGGATCTCACGTATCCAGCGCCAACCGCCGCGGCCAACGACAAGTACATCTTCTATGTTGGCTTCGATCCAGCAAGCCTGAAGCCGGAAGCGCCTGCCCGCGGAAGGAAAAAGAAGTAGCCGCAGCGATAGGTGCCGACAGACGCGCTCTCTGCTTCGCAGAAATAAAAAAGCCGGCCTCGCATCACGAGGCCGGCTTTTTGTTTCTTGGAAAGGTGTCGATCAGTTCAGCTTGCTGCGAACGTCAGCGATGCCCTTGGAAATCAAGTCGTCCGCCACGGATCCGCGAACCGACTGCCCCATGATGGAGGTGGCTGCGGAGACCGCAGCTTCGGCCGCCGCTGCACGAACGTCGGCAATTGCCTGGCTTTCGGCCTGGGCAATCTTGTTCTCGGCCGTCTTTGTGCGACGTGCGACGAACTCTTCCATTTTCGCCTTTGCTTCAGCCGCAATTCGCTCGGCTTCAGCCTTGGCGTTGGTCACGATGTCCTGTGCTTCACGCTCGGCGCTGGCGCGACGGGACCGATATTCCTCGACCAGCTTCGCTGCCTCTTCCTTGAGGCGGCGGGCATCGTCGAGCTCTTTCTGAATCCGGTCGCGGCGATGATCCAGCGCCGACAAGATTGTCTTGTGAACCCCGAAATAGGCAAACAATGCCAACAGGATCACAAAGGCCGCGGCAACCCAGAATTCTGCTTCAAGCAACATCGATCTCAACCCTTCAAGGACGCATCGACGGCACTTTCGACAGCCTTGCTGTCGGGCGCCACACCGGTCAAACGCTGAACGATCGCCGAAGCCGCATCAGATGCGATCGAGCGAACGTTGCCCATCGCTGTTGTGCGAGTCGCGGCGATGGTCTTTTCGGCGTCTGCAAGCTTGGTCGTCAGGCTTGCTTCCAGCGCCTTGCGGTCGCCTTCAGCCTGCGCGTTCAGCTTGTCACGCGTCTCGGTGCTGATGGCCTGAGCCCGCGCCCGCGCATTTGCGAGTTCGGTTTCATATGCCTTCAGCGCTTCGTCGGATTCGTCCTTCAGCTTCTGTGCTTCGGAAAGATCATTCTCGATCTTGCCTTCACGGGTGGCAAGCAAGCTGCCGACCCGAGGAAGCGCGAACTTCGACACGATGAAGTAAAGCAGCGCAAAGGCAATCGCGAACGAAACCAACTGCGAAGCAAAGGTCTCCTTCTGGAAAGGCGGGAATCCCGCCTTGCCATGGCCCTCTGCTTCGGTGTGGGCGGTCGCGCCCTTCACATTGCCCTGACTCGTGGCCATGAGCGTCTCCTGTTGGCGTCAACCGCAGTTATACAAGATTTGCGGTGACGCATCCATTCGGTCTGACTTAGACGGCGAACAGCAGCAACAGCGCGATCAGCAGCGAGAAGATGCCGAGCGCTTCCGTCACGGCGAAGCCGAAAATCAGGTTAGCGAACTGGCCCTGAGAAGCCGACGGATTGCGCAGCGCGCCGTTGAGGAACTGGCTGAAGATCATGCCGACGCCGACACCTGCGCCGCCCATGCCGAGACAAGCAATGCCTGCGCCGATGTACTTTGCTGCGACTGGATCCATAGTAAAACTCCTTCTTGGGATGTTGGTATGAGTAACGGTTGAGGAAATCCGGTTAGTGACCGGGATGAAGTGCGTCGTTCAGATAGATGCAGGTCAGGATCGCGAACACGTAGGCCTGCAGGAAGGCCACAAGCAGTTCAAGTGCCGTCAACGCTGTGGTCATTGCCAGCGGCAATACAGCGCCAACCGCGCCTGCAGCGCCGATCGCGCCCATGGAGGCGACGAAGCCTGCGAACACCTTCAAGGTAATGTGGCCCGCCAGCATGTTGGCGAACAGACGCACCGAGTGAGATACCGGTCGCGACAGGAAGGAGATGACTTCGATGACAACAATCAGCGGCAGGATGTACATCGGGATGCCGCTGGGGACGAAAAGCTTGAAGAATTTCAGGCCGTTCTTATAGAGCCCGTAAAGAAAGACCGTCAGGAATACCATCAGCGCGAGCGAAAGCGTGACGATGAGATGGCTGGTCACGCTGAAGGTAAAGGGAATGATGCCGATCAGGTTCGCGACGAGAATGAACATGAAGATCGAGAAAACGAGAGGGAAGAACTTCATGCCCTCGTCGCCGGCGCTTTGTCTAAGTGTATTGGAGACAAATTCGTAGGACAGCTCCGCCAGCGACTGGAAGCGGTTCGGAATCAGCCGGCGTCCGGCACTGCCGCCGATCATCAATAATCCGATCAGGGCCACCGTCGCGAACATGTAGGCGGACGAGTTCGTGAACGCGATTTCCTGATTGCCGATGTGGCCCAGGGTGAAGATCTTGTGGATCTCAAATTGATGGATCGGATCGGCCATCCCGTCGCGTCTTTCATTTCTGCCGGCTTGCGCCGGGGTGCATCGTTGCCGGCAGTGCCGGTGGATTAGGGCCGGTATCCCGGCATGTCACGTGCGCCAGTGGATCTGGCACAAAATTCCAACAGCGTTCTTCGGTTAGGAGCGATCGGACGCGTTCGTATTCGCGACGCCGGCTGACCGCATCACGTTGATCACCCCAGCCACAAAGCCAAGCAGAAAAAACACGATGAGACCCCAAGGAGACGTCGACAATAAACGGTCGAAGCCCCAGCCGATGACCGCTCCGACAAGGACACCTGCAATCAATTCGGAGGAGAGGCGGAAACCCCGTGCCATCGCGGACGCGTTGGCGGAGGCAGCCCCGCTTCCTGACTGATCTGTCTGGCTTTTACGGTCTTTCCGGAATGCGGAAAGGCGATGATTCAGACGGTCAAGCCTCGCGGAGAGCGCAGCTTCGTCGGCCGGCGGTTTATCTCGCCTGTCCTCACTGCGACCATCCTTGCGCGTGCCGTTCGCCATTGCCTCGACACCCACGTTCGTCGCGCGATTTCAGAAAAAACGCCCACCACCCACGAAAACCGCGCGGACCATACTGACGGCATACGGTCAAGTCAAGATTGCCTGATCAATCATTATCATATTGAAAACGCTTGTGGAATTCTAGAAATTTTTGAGCTCTGCGCGCACTCGCCGCATTGCGATAACCACAATGGCCAGTCCGCTGCTTGTCGAGGCCAATTCGGTCTGTTGTGATAGCCCTGAGCTGTGATGGATTCGAGCGACCGGAGGACCAATGGCGCGCCAGATTGACTACTATTTTTCCATTCAATCGCCCTGGGCCTATATCGGGCACGCGCTGTTTGAGGATCTCGCTCGCGCTCATCAGTTGAAGGTCAACTACAAGCCGGTCTTGCTGGTGGACTTGTTCTCTGAGACGGGGGGGCTGCCTCTGACCAAGCGTCATCCGGCCCGGCAGCGCTATCGCTTGATGGAAATGCAGCGCTGGCGTGACAAGCGCGGCCTGAATTTCCACATCAGGCCGAAGCATTGGCCGTTTGATGTGAAATTGGCCGACGGAACGGTGGTCGCCGCGATCGAGGCCGGCCACAATCCTGAAGCGTTCCTTCGCCGGGCGTTCGCCGGCGTGTGGGAAAAAGAGGAGAACTTGGCAGACGCCGCAACGCTCACGCGTCTGGCGGATGAGGCTGGGTTGCCTGGTGCGCAGCTTGTCGAGCGGGCGTCATCGGACGCTGTTGCCGCCCTCTACGAGCAGAATCGCCAGGATGCGATTGCCGCAGACGTGTTTGGCTCCCCGGCCTGGGTATTGGATGGGGAGATTTTCTGGGGGCAGGACCGGATCGAATTGTTGGCCGACGCGTTGAAAGCGGGTCGTAAAGCCTACACGGCTGATGTGTAAGGTACCGGGATCAGCAGAACGGGCGTTGATCATATGAAGCACGCAGCCGCGACACTGCAATTTTTCCGGCCCTCGCGTGGGCTGGCGATTGCGTTCGCGATGCTGGCTGCGCCGCTCTCAGCAGATATCGTCCGTGCACAGGACACGCCCGATACGGAGAATGGCCGATACACGTTGTCTCCCGTGTCGGAAGGTTTTCTTCGTCTCGACACCCGCACCGGCGCGGTTTCCACCTGCAGCGGCGTGAAGGACAATTGGGTTTGCCGCGTGGTGCCCGATGAGCGCGCGGCGCTCGATACCGAAATCGGCCGGCTGCAGGCAGACAACAGAAAGCTGAAAGAGCAGCTTGCACAGCGTGACACGGTCACCGGCAAGACGGACGCACCGCTTTCGAAGGAAGATCGTAAGGATCTCGATAGCAAGTCGGCGCAGGCGCCTTCCGATAAGAAAGCCGAGAGGCCTTTGTCCGCCGAACATGAAAAGCTCATGGCGCTGATCGATCGCGTCTGGGACCAGCTGCTTGATATGGCTGTTCGGCTGCAGAAAAAGCTCTCTGATAAAATCTAACAACGGGCCAAAAAGAAATCGGCCGCGGAATGATCCGCGGCCGATTGGCATTGGTGATTGTGTTTTGTTTGTTACTTCGTGATGTCGACGTCCTTGGTTTCCGGCAGGAAGAAGAAGCCGATCACCACGGTGATAAGTGCGAAGATTACCGGGTACCAGAGACCCGCGTATATATCGCCCGTTGAGGCCACGATAGCGAATGCGGTCGCCGGGAGCAGTCCGCCGAACCAGCCGTTACCGATGTGATAGGGCAGCGACATCGAGGTGTAGCGGATGCGGGTCGGGAACAGTTCCACCAGCATCGCAGCGATCGGGCCGTAAACCATGGTGACGAAGAGCACCAGAATGAACAGCAGCCCGATCACGGCCGCCACCTGAGGCCTGAAGATGTCGAACGGGTGCGACATCTTCACGATGCCCGCATTACCGGCCTTCGGATAGCCGGCATCCGCGACCGCCGCAGCAACAAGTGGATTCGATGTCTTGGCGTCGGCGTAAGGCACCTCCTTGCCGTTCACCATCACCTTCACGCCCGAGCCTGCCGGTCCCGGCACGGTCGAGTACTTGACCGACGACTGAGCCAGGAAAGCACGAGCGGTATCGCACGGTGCGGTAAAGACGCGGGTGCCGACCGGGTTGAACAAGTCACCGCACCCCTTCGGATCGGCCACCACCTCTACCTTCGCCGTCTCAATCGCCTTTTCCAGCGCCGGGTTGGCGTTGGTCGTGATCATGCGGAAGATCGGGAAGAAGGTGAGGGCGGCAATGAGGCAGCCCGCAAGAATGATCGGCTTGCGGCCAATCTTGTCCGACAACGCGCCAAACACGATGAAGAAGCCGGTGCCGAGCAACAGCGACCATGCGACCAACAGGTTGGAGGTATAACCGTCGACCTTAAGGATCGATTGCAGGAAGAACAATGCGTAGAACTGGCCCGTGTACCAGACCACGCCCTGACCCATCACGCCGCCGAGTAGTGCGATCAACACGATCTTGGCGTTGCTCCAGTTGGCGAAAGCTTCGGTCAAAGGTGCCTTCGAAGCCTTGCCTTCGTCCTTCATGCGCTGGAACACAGGCGACTCGTTCAGGCGCAAACGGATCCAGACCGAGATGCCGAGCAGCAGCACCGACACCAGGAACGGGATGCGCCAGCCCCAGGCGGCGAAGTCTGCCTCACCCAGGATCGTACGTGTGAAGAGAATCACGATCAGCGAGAGGAACAGGCCAAGCGTTGCGGTGGTCTGAATAAAGGAGGTGTAATAACCGCGCTTGCCCATTGGGGCGTGTTCCGCGACGTAGGTTGCCGCACCGCCGTACTCACCGCCGAGCGCGAGGCCCTGCAGCAGGCGGAGTGCGATCAGGATGATCGGTGCCGCGATGCCGATGGTGGCTGCGTTCGGGAGCAGGCCGACGATAAAGGTCGACAGGCCCATGATGAGGATCGTCACCAGGAAGGTGTATTTGCGGCCGACGATATCGCCAACGCGGCCGAAGACAATCGCGCCGAACGGGCGGACAAGAAAACCCGCCGCGAAGGCCAGCAGCGCGAAGATGTCACGCGTTCCAGGTGGATAGGCGCTGAAGAATTGCGCGCCGATGATCGCCGCCAGCGATCCGTAAAGATAAAAATCGTACCATTCGAATACGGTGCCGAGCGATGACGCGATGATGACGAAACGTTCGTCCTTGGTCATGCCGGGCGCTTTGGACGTGGTCGTCGTAAGCGTTGCCATTATTAAAGCTCCCCGATTGTTTCCCGAAAATTCAGCGTCCGCGCGTCGGTCTTTTTGCCGGCTTCAATGCGCGAGGCGTTCGCAAATACGGTAACATCGGCGTGAAATATCGCCATATACGACTTTTGGACGTATGAACTGGCGATCCGTCGTACGGTGCGATGCACAATGGCATCGTGGCGCGCTTCTCAACTTGCCAGAGTGGAAAGGGCGGTGGACACTTGATTTGCTCGATCCGTCAGGCCACTCAGGCGATCTAGAGTCCCGCTTCCAAAGTTCGCATCATTCCGCCGCTCGTTCGTCTGCGAACTTTGGAAGCGAAGGACTCTAGTAAGTTATTGTTCTAGTGTGGCTTTGGTTCTGAAGTCCGCATTCCAGACTCGCCGCACGAACGATGCGGACTTCAGAACCGCCACACTAGTCACGTTCTCGCGCGGGATAAATGAACGCAGTTTCCAGCACCCATCTCGTCATCGCCGACGACCATCCGCTCTTCCGCGACGCGCTGCGACAAGCAGTCGCGACTGTTGTGGCCTCTGCAAAGATCAACGAGGCGGGGTCATTCGAGGAGCTAACGGCGCTGCTGGAACGCGAGACCGATGTCGACCTGATCCTGCTTGATCTATCGATGCCGGGAATCAGCGGGTTTTCAGGGCTGATTTATCTGCGGGCGCAGTTTCCCGCGATTCCTGTGGTGATCGTTTCCGCCAGTGATGACGCGGCAACAATCCGCCGATCGATGGATTTTGGCGCATCCGGATTTATCCCGAAGCGATTCGGCGTCGAGACGTTGCGCGACGCTATCGGGAAGGTGATGAACGGCGACGTGTGGATTCCGGCTGACGTGGATATCTCGGCCGCGGCCGACCCCGATATGACCAAGTTGCGCGACCGGTTGGTGACGCTGACTCCGCAGCAGGTGCGAGTGCTGATGATGCTGTCGGAGGGGCTGCTCAACAAGCAGATCGCCTACGAGCTCGGTGTCTCGGAAGCGACCATCAAGGCGCACGTGTCGGCAATTCTGCAAAAACTCGGCGTCGAGAGCCGGACCCAGGCTGTGATCGCCGCCGCGAAGATTGCCGGCGGGCAATGGCGCCAGGGCGAACCGTCCTAGACACCACGTTATTCGGCCGCAACCATCTGCTGTGTGCGCCATTGGGCAAGCAATGCGCGCAGCGCTGCCGGCTTCAGCGGTTTGTTGAGCACGACGATGTTGTCCTCACGCGCGGCGTCGCGCACATGCGGGCTGCGGTCGGCGGTGATCAGGATCGCCGGGATGGACTGGCCGAACTTCTGGCGGATATCGCGGATCGCTGCGATGCCGTTGCCGCGGTCGAGATGATAGTCGACCAGCAAGCCGGTTACACGTTCGCCTGAAGCTGCAATGGCGTCCGCAGCCGACGTCGGGTCGACAGCGGCGATGACTTTCGCATCCCAGCCCGTCAGCAACGTCCGCATGCCGTCGAGAATGGCACGGTCGTTCTCGATGCAGACAATGAGCGTCCCGCTCATGGGCGTTTGGGCCGAAATATTGGCTCCCGAGAGCGCGGCCGTAAACGTCACGGTCTTCGCAATCGGCATCATCACCGAGAAGCGTGAGCCGCCGCTGCGGTTCGAATCGACCGCGATGCCGTGGTTGAGCACGCGGGCCAGCCGCTCCACGATCGAGAGGCCGAGTCCAAGTCCGCGCGCGATACGGGCTCCCTGGTCGAGGCGGTGGAACTCCTTGAAGATCTCGCCGCGCTTTAAAATCGGAATGCCGAGCCCTGTGTCGTAAATTCCGATCTCCAATGACGTTCCCTTGCGCCGGCAGCCAACCAGCACACGCCCTTTGGGGGTGTATTTGATGGCGTTGGAGATCAGGTTCTGCAGCAGCCGCCGCAGCATCACGCGGTCGGACGAGACGGCCAGCGCGCATGGCACGAATGTCAGCTTGAGCTTCCGCGCGCGCGCAATCGGAGAGAACTCGACTTCAAGTGAGCGCATCAAATCGCCGATCTTGAAGCTGGTGATCGAAGGCGTCATCGCGCCGGAATCCAGGCGCGAAATGTCGAGCAGGGCGCCGAGGATTTCCTCGATGGCTTCGAGGGAATCATCGATGTTGCCGACGAGTCGAGCGTCTTCGCCACCGTCCTGCCGCTCGACCAGACTCGTGACGTAAAGCCGCGCAGCATTCAGCGGCTGCAGGATGTCGTGACTGGCCGCGGCGAGAAAGCGGGTCTTTGAAATATTGGCTTCTTCCGCGGTACTCTTGGCCCGTGCCAATTCGGTGTTGAGGCGGGTCAGTTCCTCAGTGCGTTCCCGAACACGTCGCTCAAGCGTCGCATTGGCGCGTTCCAGAGCTTCCGCGGCCTCGAAGCTCGGTGTGACGTCGGAGAATGTGATGACCAGCGCGCCGCCGGGCATCCGGTTGGCGCGCACCTCGACCACCATGTTGCGGTCCGTCAGCCGTTCGAGATAGGGCTCTCCCTCGGTGGTGTAGGCTGTGATCCGCCGCTCAAGCGCAGCGCGATCAGTGTCGTTTGTGGTTCCCTTGCTTCCGATAAACTCGATGATCTCCGTCAGCGGAATCCCGATCTGGGTGTATTGCGCGGGAAGATCGAGAATTTCGCCGAACTGCCGGTTCGAGGTGATGAGCTGCAGTTCGGGATTGAACACGGCAATGCCCTGACGCACGTGGTTGAGCGCTGTCTGCAGCATCTCGCGGTTGAAGTGCAGGGCGGCATGAGCGTCGTCGAGCAGTTTCAGCGCGGCCTTGGCGGACACGGCGCGCTTGCGCAGCAGAAGCGAGAGCACGAGCCGCGACGACGCGGCGCCGATTGATGACGCGATCAGGTGCTCGGCGTGACGAAGCAGTTGAAAATCGGCGGGCGCGGTGCGTTCGAGATTGATGCGGTGACGCGTGGCGAAGGTTTCGAATGATAGCTGCGCGCGTTCGGGGCCGAGATATTGTGCCACCGTGCTGAGAAGATCCTGCACAGTGACTGTCGTCCGCCAGCGCATGAAGCTCGGTGCGATCGGCGCGAGCTCGCTGGGGACGAACACGTCCGCCTGCACACGTTCAATCGACGTCGGTTGACGCCACAGCGACATCACGACATAGGTCAAAACGTTGAGCGAGAGACTCCACAGCACACCGTGGATGAGGGGGGGCATCTCTGCGCCGAATAGCGCCTGAGGCCGCAACGCTGCGATTCCGAATAGTCCTTCGTTGAGCCAGAGCGTTCCAAGCGGGTCAACGTCGGCAAAGCTCGGCAGGAACAGCGTATAAGCCCATACCGCGAAGCCAACCAGCATGCCGCCGATCGCGCCTTGCGCGGTTGCTCGGCGCCAGAACAGTCCTCCGAGAAAGGCGGGAGCAAGCTGTGCAATGGCCGCAAATGAAAGCAGGCCGATGGCGGCGAGCTGTGCATTCCCGAGTGCGTGATAATAGAGGTAAGCCATCGCCATGATGGCAAAGATCGCGACGCGGCGAACGGTGAGAAGGAAGCCGCCGAAATTCGGTTTGCCGCCCTGGGACGCGGGCCGCAGCACGAGCGGCATCACCATGTCGTTCGACACCATGATGGCGAGTGCCACGCATTCCACAATCACCATGGCTGTCGCGGCTGACAACCCGCCGACGAAAACCGCGACGCTGAGAAATGTTGATCCCGCCGAGATCGGCAGCGCAAGCACGTACATGTCGCTGTCGACTGCGCCAAACGGGAAGGTGATGAGGCCCGCCAGCGCGATCGGGATCACGAACAGGTTGATCGCGACCAGATACAGCGGGAAAAGCCAACGCGCGCGGCGGACCTCGGCGTCGGAAGAATTCTCGACCACGCTGACATGAAACTGCCGCGGCAGAAGCATGATCGCGAGAAACGATAGTAGCGTCATCGCGATGAAGTTGCCGATGGACGGCGTGGTCTGGAGCGCACGCGCGGCTTCCGGCGTCTTCATGGCGCGTTCGATCAGTTCGGTCGGCCCGAACATGTAGAAGGTGACGAAGGCGCCTGCAGCGAGGAAGGCCACCAGCTTGACGAGGGATTCGGTTGCCACGGCGAGCATCAGGCCGTGTTGATGTTCGGTGGCGTCGGCCTGGCGCGTCCCGAACAGGACTGCGAACACGGCAAGCGTGATGGTGACGATCAGAGCGATGTCGCCGATGTAGGGGATGCTGGAGACGTCCTGATCCTGGTTGAGGATGGTCTCCAGCGATGACGCGACCGCTTTCAGCTGAAGCGCGATATAGGGCACCGAGCCGATGATGGCGATGGCGGCGGCAGTTGCCGCGACCGCCTGGCTCTTGCCGTACCGTGCGGCAATGAAGTCGGCGATCGACGTGATGTTCTGCGATTTTGCGAGGTGGATGACGCGCATCAGGAGCGGCGTGCAGCACGCCACCATCAGGATCGGTCCGACATAGATCGCGAGGAACTCGATGCTGGTCCGGGTCGCGAAGCCAACCGAGCCGAAAAACGTCCACGATGTGCAATAGATCGCAAGCGATAGTGGATAGATGAACGTGCCGAGGCGGCCGCGCTGGAACTGCGTCAGCCGCTCGCCGTAGCTGGCAACGACGAAAAGGAAGCCGATGTAGCCGAACGCGGCTGCGATCACGCCCCAGTCATGCAGCATTCAGTTGCTCCTTATGGGCTTTAAGCCCGTCCGGAGACTTTACCCGGCCCGCGCGTCCGGCGCATCGATTTTGGTGCTTTATTTGGCTGAGCCGGGGTGCTCGACGTTAACGTGGGTCCACGGCGCCGGTTGCGCCGCGGCACATGGCGGTTTACCCGCGGGCCGGGCTTATTCGCCCGGCGCTACGCGCGTTGGTGATGAGGTGAAACGCCTATTCAGCCGCCATGGACTTGGCGTGCAATGGCAGGCCAAGACGCTCCCACACCTGAACCAGTGCATCGGCAAGATCGTCGATCAGCGCGTCGTCGTGATAGGGCGATGGCGTAATACGAAGCCGCTCCGAGCCCTTGGGCACAGTCGGATAGTTGATCGGCTGGATATAGATGCTGTGTTCTTCGAGCAGGATATCGCAGGCCTGCTTGCAGCGCTCGGGGTCGCCGACAAACAGCGGCACGATGTGCGTGTCGCTCGACATCACTGGGAGCCCCGCGGCATTGAGGATCGCCTTCACGCGCGCGGCGCGATCTTGATGGCGTTCGCGTTCCCAAGCTGATGTCTTCAAATGCTTGATCGCGGCTGTCGCCGCCGCGCAAACCGCCGGCGGAAGCGCGGTGGTGAAGATGAAGCCGGGTGCGTAGGAGCGCACCGCGTCAACCAGCTTGGTGCTGCCGGCAATATAGCCGCCGAGGCAGCCAAAAGCCTTGGCCAGCGTGCCTTCCAGCACGTCAATCCGGTGTATGACGCCGTCGCGCTCGGCAATGCCGCCACCGCGGGGACCATACATGCCGACGGCATGGACTTCGTCCACATAGGTCATGGCGCCGTAACGCTCGGCAAGATCGCAGAACTTGGCGAGTGGCGCCACGTCGCCGTCCATCGAGTAAAGGCTCTCGCAAACGATCAGGGTCGGGCGGCCGGCATTGGCGATCAGCAATTCTTCCAGATGCGCGACATCGTTATGGCGGAAGATGATGTAGGGAATGCCCGACTGGCGGATGCCCTCGATCATCGAGTTGTGATTCAGCGCATCAGACAGGATCAGGCAATTCGGGATCAGCTTCGCGATCGTCGCGATGCCGGTCTGGTTGGAGACGTATCCCGAGGTGAAAACGAGCGCCGCTTCCTTGCCGTGCAGATCGGCGAGTTCGTCCTCAAGCTTGATCAGCGAATGATTAGTGCCTGCGATGTTGCGGGTGCCGCCGGCGCCGGTGCCGACGCGGGTCGCGGTCTCGACCATGGCGCCCACCACCTTCGGATGCTGGCCCATGCCGAGGTAATCGTTTGAGCACCAGATCGCGACGTTGCGTTCACCCTTGGGGGAATGCCAGACGGCATGGGGAAAACGGCCTGCGATACGCTCAAGATCGGCAAATACGCGATAGCGCCTTTCGTTGTGGAGCTTATCGAGGGCGTCGCCGAAGAACTTATTGTAATCCATCACAAATTTCCTGGATGGGAACTCAAAAAAAGACGGTCTGGGCACCCAGGCGCAGGCTGTCGCAGGGTCTTTTTAGAGCTTTTCCAGGTTTAATGTCGAGGCGGATTTCGCCGGGGGGCTATGTCACTTTGTCCAACCTCGGAGGGTTGGATCAAGTCCGTCTATCAGACGGCCCGGAAGCGCAGCACGCCGTCTGCTCTTGTCTCGGATGTCAGCCGGCCCTGCACCAGCATGTAATTGACGTGAGCGATCAGCTCGCCGGCGGCGAAACCGGTCTGGTGGGCATCGAGCACGTGCTTGTGGAAGACGACAGGCACCAGCTCCGCGGATGTCTTGGGTGTCTCGGTGCAGGCCTTGGCGATCAGCTGGCAGCGCTCCTCATGGTGATCGGCAAGCTGCCTGATTCGGGTCTTGACCCCGTAGAAGGGGACGCCGTGGCCGGGTAGCACGAGCACATCGTCGGGCAGTTCGCGCTCAAGTTCAGCGAGCGAAGCGAGATATTCGCCGAGCGAGTTGGCATCAGGCTCAACGGCCCAGACGCTGACGTTGGGGGAGATCTTGCTCAGCACCTGATCGGCGGACAGGAAAATATTATCCGCTTCGCAATAGAGCATCACCTGATCGAGCGCGTGCCCGCCGCCGGTGAGCACCTTGAAGGTCCGTGATCCGATCACGACGTCATTGCCCTTCGACAGGCGGTGATAAGACGCCGGCAGGATCGAGACGCGCTTGAGATAATCCTGTCCGCGGCCGAGCAGCTGATCGGTGATGGTTTCGTCCATCCCGTGGCGGCGGAAGAACAGCCGCTGCGCCAGCATGCGCTCTTCCGAGCCGCGATGCTGATGATAGGCGCTCTGCAGATATTCCACCTGCGACATGTGGAGCGCGCATCCGAAGCGCTCGACGATCCATCCCGCAAGGCCGACGTGATCTGGGTGAGCGTGGGTGACAATCAGCCGCGTGATCTTGAAGGATTTCAGTGGTCCTTCGAACAGCACAGTCCATGCAGCGATGGTGGCTTCATTGCCGAGGCCGGTATCGACCATGGTCCAGCCGTCGCCGTCGGCGATCAGATAGACGTTCACATGGTTGAGGCGAAACGGCAGCTCAAGCCGAACCCAGATCAGTCCAGGTGCAACTTCGATCACTTCATCCGGCTGGGGCGGCGTCTCAATGGGATAACGCAGTCCGTCCGCCGCAGCGGGAGTCGTGGTCGCCTTTGTGTGCATCGTCTCGCAATCGCTTTGTTCAACATCGGCTTAACGTGACAGATCCTATCACGCCAGCCGAAATTGATGCTGAGCGGCGGTTGGCGGCATGGCCGCCATGCGCTTGTTTTGCGAAACTCGTTTAAAACGGATTATGCAGCCGTTGCGCCTTTTGCGGCCACGTCTGCAGGTGCAACGGCACCTGCCGGAACCGTCTCTCTCGCATGATCGAGCTGCGACTTGATGCCGAGCCGGTCGAGTAAATCCGCGTCGCGCACCGTCTGCGGATTCTTGGTCGTCAGCAGCACGTCACCAATGAAGATCGAATTCGCGCCCGCCACGAAACACAGCGCCTGCAGTTCGTCGGTCATGTACTGACGGCCTGCGGAGAGACGCACCACGCTCTTCGGCATCATGATGCGGGCGACCGCGACCATGCGCGCCAATGCGATCGGGTCCGGGCGCTCGGCTGTGTTGGCGACGGGCACGCCCTTCACTTCGTTCCACATGTTGATGGGAACGCTTTCGGGATGTTCTGGCAAGTTGGCGAGCAGCGCTAGCATGCCGAGACGATCGTCAACCTGCTCTCCCATGCCGATGATGCCGCCGCAGCAGACCTTGAGTCCGGCGTCGCGTGCGTGAGCCAGCGTATCGATGCGATCCTGCATCGTGCGCGTGGTGATGATGTTGCCGTAGAACTCCGGTGAGGTATCGACGTTGTGGTTGTAGAAATCGAGACCGGCATCATGCAGCCGCGTCGCTTGTGCGGGCGTCAGCATGCCCAGCGTCACGCAGGTCTCCATGCCGAGATCCTTCACGGCGGTGATCATCTCGGCGACCTTGTCGAGGTCCTTGTCCTTCGGGTTGCGCCAGGCTGCGGCCATGCAGAAGCGGCTCGCACCGGCATCCTTCGCACGCTGCGCGGTTGCCAACACGTCGTCCTTCTCCATCAGCTTGGTCGCTTTCAGGCCGGTGTCGTATTTGGCGCTCTGCGAGCAGTAGCCGCAGTCCTCGGGACAACCACCGGTCTTGATGCTGAGCAGGCTCGCGGTTTCGACGTGGTTCGGATCGAAATTGCGGCGGTGAATGCTCTGAGCCTGGAAGATCAGATCCGCAAACGGCAGATCATACAGCGCCTGCGCTTCTGCGCGTGTCCAATCGTGTCGTGGCGTGATGGAGGAATCCTTGCCGCCATTGATTGAAACCGGCGATGTGCTCATGCGCTGATCCTTTGCACTTACGTTTATTGTCGCGCAGTAACACGTCCTGCGCGAGGGCCCTAAATACCTGAATTAGCAAGGATCACGAGCCCTAAGAAGAGTCAATCTGAGGACCGGATGGGATGGAACGCAGCCATGCCGGTCGGCATGGCTGTGTCTGACCGGCTCAAGCGGCCCGGATATTGAGCAGGAACGTATCGATTTCTGCACGTAAAGTATCGGCCTCGCGGCGAAGCTCGCCGGATGCGTTCAGGACCTCGCTTGCAGCGGCGCCGGCTTCGATGGACGCCTGGCTCACGCCCACGATGTTGGTTGACACCTCGCTGGTTCCGCCGGCCGCATGTTGAATGTTGCGGGCGATTTCCCGGGTCGCAGCACCTTGCTGTTCGACAGCCGCGGCGATCGCCGTGGTCACGTCGTTGATTTGGCCGATGGTTGAGCCAATGCTGCGGATCGCACCGACTGCGGACGATGTCACGGTCTGCATGCTGGTGATCTGCCCACGGATCTCGTCGGTGGCTTTCGCGGTCTGTTCGGCGAGATTCTTCACTTCCGATGCGACAACCGCAAAGCCGCGGCCGGCATCGCCGGCGCGTGCGGCTTCAATGGTCGCATTGAGTGCGAGCAGATTGGTCTGCGACGCGATCTCCTGGATGAGATCGACGACGCTGCTGATGCGGTTCGCATTCTCGGCAA
This sequence comes from Afipia dichlorophenoxyacetatis, assembly GCF_055386385.1. Classification (NCBI taxonomy): domain Bacteria; kingdom Pseudomonadati; phylum Pseudomonadota; class Alphaproteobacteria; order Hyphomicrobiales; family Nitrobacteraceae; genus Afipia; species Afipia dichlorophenoxyacetatis. Next base: position 604,929 of record NZ_AP029250.1, read on the forward strand.
GGCCCTGCATGGTCGCATCGGTTTGGCTGGCCTCGCTGACGGCGTTGTTGGCGATCTCCGTCGATGTCGTCACCTGACGGCCGATTTCCTGGATCGAGGACGACAGCTCTTCAGTGCCCGAGGACACCGTCTGAACGTTCACCGATGTCTCTTCGGCAGCCGAAGCCACGGCACTGACGAGTGCGCTGGAGCGGTCAGCTGTTGCCGACATGCTCTCAGCCGTCACCTGCATGGAGTTTGCCGACGCCATCAGGCCTTCGAGGGCCACACGGACTTTGTCCTCGAAGCCTGCAATCTGCGCTTCGATACGCGAGGCCCGGTCGGCCTTGGCGGCGCGATCCTGATCCTGCTCGCTGCTCAATGCGCGCGACTGGATCATGCTTTCACGGAACACTTCAAGCGAGCGGGCCATTACGGAGATTTCGTCCTGCTGCTTGCTGCGTGCCGCCTCCGCATCAAGATCGCCGTCCGACAGCCGCTGCATCACCTTCTGAAGATTAGCGATGCGCCTCAGAATACTGCGTCCGACATAGAGCCAGACGAACAGGAACGAGCCGACAAGCGTGAGGCCGCCAAGTACCAGCATGACGGTGGTTGCCAGAGAGATCTTGCCTTGTGCGACGCCGGCCGCGGCTTGCGTTTGCGACTGTACATCGCTGACGAGTTGCTTGACGCTGATTTCAAGCCCGCGGTTCAGCTTGCGGGTTTCGTCCACGATGAGCTGGCCATATTCGGCCGCATCGAGCTCCTTCTGGCGAATCTTGAAGACGCCGTCCTTTCCGTCCGCCAGCGCGAGAAGCTTGTTGAGCGGCTCTCTGATTGCGCCGCCGGTGTTGAGCTCCTTCAGGTCCTTGAGCTTGGTGGCAAGGCCGTCCTTGCGGGATTTGAACGAATCCTGAAATGGGTTGAGCGCATCGCTGCTGGTTGCCGAGAGCGCGGCCGTCATGTCGGCTGTCATCAAATTTGCATCGGTGATGATGCTGCCGAGCAGGTCGTTCGCGCGCGAGGTTTCCATGGCGTCGCTTTGCGAGAACGCGGCTGAGCCGAGCACAGCGTTCATTTGGGTCTGGGCGTCGAGCGTCGCGGCGCTTGCCGCGGCGAGGAAATCGGTCTGCGCCTTGCGTAGAGCCACCGATTGAGTTTCGCGTGCTGCAGCAGCTTCAAGGCGCTCCTTGGCGGCAGACCCGATGCTGGTGACGGTGTCGCCGATGTTCTTGCTGGTTTCGATCAGGGCATCCACGACCGATTTGTCGGCGCCGAGTTTCGCGATCTCCGCGAGCTTGTCGGCAGCACCCAGCTGAGTTTCCTTCATCTGCGCGGTGCGCTCTTTCAGGGCACTTTCGTCGGCCGACGACAACAGCGATTGGGCCTGGCTCGCCAGCGCCGCGCTTTGGGCCGAAAGCTGCAGGCTAGCCGAGAGGCGGGGAATGTCGCGCTCGTTGAGGTTGCTCACGATGCCGCCGAGCTGCTGGAGAAGCAGGCTGGCGCTGGCGCTGATGACAAGCGCCATGCCCGCAATCACGGCGAAGGCGAGAAAGAGATTTCCCCGAATTCCCATTTTGAGGCGTGGAATGCGGAGCCGATTGAGTAATTTTCCAAAAGGAAATCGCAAAGCCATGGAGCCCCCAGCTAACTCAAATGATCGAAAAATAAGCGGCAGCAGTATCGCGGGAGCGGGTTAATAAATTTCGGAATTTGGAACTTTGGGGGCCTGAAATCGGACTGCTGGGCTGCTATGCGCCGAAACTAACGAGATCTAATCCGCACAGCGAAATTAGACCTCAGATCATGCGTCTTCTCACGTTGAGGGAAAGGCGATGGCTACTCCGCCGGCTGCTGTGCCGGAGCTTGCGCACGTTCTTCAGACGGAAACACGAGCGCACCCAGAATCACCAGCACGCACAGCGCCGAGAACACTTGCAGCGTCAGGGCGAATCCGCCGCGCTCATGGAGCCATGCCACCAAACCGACTGAGGCGCCCGCAGCGGTGAAGCCGACAAAGTAGCGTACTGAATACGCGCGCGCCCGCCATTGATCGGCAGTGTATTTGCCGACCATCGCATCGTTGACCGTGACCTGACCGAAGATGCCCATCACGATGCCGATCGAGACCACGATCAACGGAAGATTCTGAAATTCCGCGGCGAGGTATAGCAGCGGCGTCAACACGATCGATAGCGGAAGAAACACGGCCTTGAGTGAATAGCGGTCGATCAGGCCGCCGATGGTGTACTGCGTCAATGCGCCGAAGATGTAGACCCCGGCTGTGATCAGGCCGAGCGTCGCCGGACTTGTGGTGATATCCGCCAGGCGCTCAGCAAACAGCTTCGGCAACGCCACGGTGACCGCGTTGAACGTCGTCGAACTGGCGATCACGGTGACGATAAGTGCGACGACCACGCGCCACATCGCGCTTTTAGAGACACGGGCTGTGGCGCCGGCAGTCTTGTGACCGGTGCGGACCTCGTGATGGACCGCGCGCATGAACGCCACGCCGAATGCGATGGTCACCAGTCCGGGCAGGATAAAGGCCCAGCGCCATCCCAGCATCTGCGCTGCGACGCCGGTGACGAGAGCTGAAGACGCCACGCCGAGATTGCCCCACACGCCGTTGATTCCGACTTCACGGCCAAGATTTTTGTCTGAATAGGAAACGATCATCGCGGTGCCGACTGGATGATAGATCGCGGCGAACAGGCCGACCACGAACAGGGCGATGCCAAGCTGCATCGGCGTTTGCACCAGGCCGACCGCAATCATGCTTGCGCCGATGCCAAGGAAGAAGATCACCATCATGTGCCGGCGGCTCCAGCGGTCGCCGAGCCAGCCTGTCGCCAGCGAGCCCGCACCAAAGGCGACGAAGCCGGGCGTGGCGTAGGGCAGCAGGTCGCCATAGGGGAGGTTGAACACCGGACCCATTACGATCACCGCCGCCGCGAAGATCAGCATCGCGTAGTGGTCGATGAAATGCGCGATGTTGACGTAATTGATCACGGTTTGAGGGCGGTTCATCGGCAGGCCACTTCCTTCGGGCGGTTTTGCGATCGAGGGTTTCTCCGAACCCCAAACCAGCATACGCTGGCGGCCTATCGATTTGGAGCCGATATGTATCGCCAAGACGCCAGTGGAGCCGCCAATGGAGGGCGGCGCCATGTCCCCTCGATCCCCGTCTGCGGGGGAATGCGTGTTCTTGCGCGCAGCTATCGCAGAGGGACCCGGCTCGACACCCACATGCATCGGGAAGCTCAGCTGATCTTTGCCGAGCGCGGCGTCATGCAGGTGACGACGCCGAAGGGGCGTTGGCTCGTTCCGCCCGCCCGCGCAGTGTGGGTGCCGCCACGGCTTGAACATGCCATCGATGTGTTGGCCGATATCGAGATGCGTGCGCTTTATGCCGAGCCTGAGTGGTTGGCGACGCATCCGGAAGCACCGCGCCTGACCCGCGAGTTTGTTGTCGCCGTCGGCCCGTTGCTGCGGGAATCGGTGCTTGCCTTGTTCGGCGATCAGATCCATCCGCGCCGGGCGGAAGTGCTGGCCGAACTTGTTCTGTATGAACTGGCCGAGGCGGAGGACCCGGCCACCTTCATGCCGATGCCGGCAGATGCGCGTGCCCGGCAGGTCGCGGCGCTGGTTCTGGCCGACCCTCTGGTGGAACGGGACCTCGACGATCTCGCGCTTGCGGCCGGCGCTTCGCCACGCACGGTGACGCGGCTGTTTCCCGACGAGACGGGACTGACGTTTCGTGAATGGCGCCGCCGCGCGCGGATCATGGCCGCAGCGGAAATGCTCAGCAGCGGATCACGGCCGGTGAAGGATGTTTCCTCGCGCTTTGGCTTTTCCAGCACCGCTGCGTTCGGCCATGCCTTCCGCGAGGTGATGGGCATGACGCCCGGCGAGTTTCAACGGCGGTCAGGCGGTTTCTAGCAGGATTGCATTCAAACCATTTCCGACAGAGCCGCGAACAACGCCAAGTTTAAGTGCTTGAGCGGATTATTGATCGGTTCTGGTTGCGATGAGAACTTGGCAATCACAGTCTCCGCCTTTGGATTCACGTAGAGCCACTGGCCATGAATACCTAGCGCGAAGAACGCATCGCCCAACTGATACCATTGGTTTCGATAATTTCCGTCAGGCAGCCAATACGCACCGCTTCCCTTTTGCCAGGCTTCTCGGCTTCCGCCAGAGATGGTGTCCCGGACCCACTCAGCTGCCACAATGCGACGTCCGTTCATGGTGCCGTTGAGCCGCATGAGTTCGCCTACTCTTGCGAAGTCCCGTGTCGTCATGAAGAGACCGCCGCCAGCCCGCGCCGTCCCCGTTGCGTCGACAGTGACGTAAGCATCTTCACGCGCTCCGATCGGCCGCCAGAGACGCTCACTGATCAGATCTGGGAAACGTTGGCCGGATGCGCGCTCAACGATGAGGCCGAGAACATCCGAGTTGGGAGAGCAATAATGAAACGGGCCACCATGATCGGATGATCCTTTTTTCAGGGATGCCAGAAATTCGATGACGGATTCCTTTTTGCTTCCCTCGCGCGGTGGATCCAGCAGTCCGGCCCGACGGTAGCGTGCAAAGTCACCCATCGGATCGAGATAGTCCTCGTTGAACGAAAGACTCGTCCGCATATCGAGCACGTGCCTCACCGTGGCATCCCCGAACGCGGAGTGCTCCAGCTCAGGCACGTAACGCGTGACGACTTTTTCCGGATCGAGACGGCCATCGTCCACAAGCATTCCAGCAAGAATGCCGGTGACCGATTTGCTTGATGAAAAGAGAATGTGGCGGCTGCGCACCGTGACGTTCGGAGCAAGAAAATCGGCGACAAACTTTCCAGCCTTGCTGACGACCAGGGCATCGGTATGGGTTTGCCGAAGCGCTTCCGCGACGGTCTTGCGCTCGCCGCCTAGCTCGAACTCCTGCTTGCTCAAGTCAGAGGGATCAGTTGCGGGCTCCTCAGCGGTACCAGTCGAGGCTTCGATACGCGCCATCGGGATCAGTTCAGGGATGTTGCGAAACGCCCAAGTGCTAAAGGGCGTATCGCGCCAATTGCCAAGATGAACGCTGTCTCGGCGAAATCCGTTGTCTTGTTCGAAAGTGGTCATGCTGATAGCGAGATCCAACGTGCGGTGTATGATGGATACGGCGTCGGGCCTATTGCCCTTTAATGAACATGTTGCAGGAAATCACGGAACCGTTCGCTCGGGGGAGAGGTGAGCAGGTCGACAGGCTTTCCATCGTGAATGATGCGACCCGCGTCCATGAACAGCAAGCGCGAGCCCACACGTTGGGCGAAACCCATTTCATGCGTGACAACGATCATTGTCATTCCTTCGCTCGCCAACGTCTGCATGACCTTGAGCACCTCCTGCCGCAACTCCGGATCCAGAGCAGATGTTGGCTCGTCGAAGAGGATCAGTTTGGGCTGGACGGCCAGTGCCCGGGCGATGGCGACACGCTGCTGCTGTCCGCCTGAAAGCTGGGACGGATAGTAGTTCTTCCGCTCCGCGAGCCCGACCTTATCGAGGAGCGCCGCCGCGATGTCCCGCGCTTCGGCCTTTGAACAGCCCCGTGCCCGGACCGGTCCGAACATGACGTTTTGGATGGCCGTCAGTTGCGGAAATAGATTGAATTGTTGAAACACCATGCCGGCTTCGAGCCTGATGCGTCGTACATCGCGTGACGAGCCAAGCACGCTGATGTTGTCCACCAGCAGGTCGCCATCGCTGATCTGCTCGAGGACATTGATGCAGCGGAGCATTGTGGACTTGCCTGATCCGGATGGACCCACCACAACGGCGACTTCGCCGCGATTGACCGTGAGGTTGATCGGATGCAGCACGAGGTGCGTTCCGAATGTCTTTGAAGTGTTTTTGAATTCAACCATGCTCATGGCAAGCGCATCCTTCGTTCCAGGACGCGAAGGCTGAAGGCCAGGATGCTGATGACGATGAGGTAAATCACCGCGACCGCGGTCCAGATTTCCACCGCGCGGAAATTTGTGGCCATGATCTCCTGTCCGCGCCGCGTCAGTTCTCCGACTCCGATGACGAGGAAGATCGACGTTTCCTTGACGACGTTGACCGCCTGGTTGCCCATCGCTGGCAGAGCGCGCCGGACAGCGACGGGTGCAATCACATGGACGATCACGGATCGGAACGTTAGACCCATGGAGAGGCCGGCTTCCTGGAGCCCCTTGGGAACGCTGTCCAACGCTCCGCGCACAATCTCCGCAATGTACGCGCCGGAGTTGATGACGAGCGTGATGATGGCTGCATTTGTCGCGCCGATGCGAATCCCCATCAGGATCGGCAGCGCAAAGTAAACGAACATCACCTGCACCACGATGGGCGTGCCGCGAATAAGAGCGACATAGATCTGAGCCGGAATCGTAGCAATCTTCCCGCCGTAAGTGAGGACGACGCCGGTCAGGATTCCAAGAACGGTCCCACCCGCCAAGCCGATGGCAGCGATCAAAATTGTGAGCTGCAGACCTTCGAGCAGGTCCGGAAGTGCATCGGTAACGGCGGTCCAATCGAACATCATGAGACATGTCTCTTGCGATGGGCGATCCATCGCGGTCGACTGTTGCGACAACAGACAGCCGTGAAATGTGAGCGTTCCGATCGGTGCATTGCGAGACTGTCTACGCGCCGAACCATTGCTCACGCAGCGCCTTCAGGCGCCCGTCTGCCTTCATCGCCGCAAGCTGTGCGTTGACGGGGCCGACAAGCGGGCTGCCTTTTTGCAGCCCGATGCCAACGGGTTGACCGACGAGTTTGGGAAGGATGACCTTCACCTTTCCTTTGCCGGCTGAACTGGCGTAGTACATCAGCTTCGGCGTATCGTAGATCACCGCATCCGTGCGCCCGGCTTCGAGCGCCAGCAGGGCGTTGTTGATATTGGGCAATTGCTCAAGCTTGCTGTCCTTGATGTTGTTCTTGATGTAGTCGATCGCGATCGTCCCGGTCTCGGTTCCGATCGTCTTTCCTTCAAGGTCGGCAGGTGTGTTGATCGCGGTGTTGTCGATACGCGTGATCGCAACCAGGCCGCTATCGTAATACGGGTCGGAAAAGTCGATGACTTTCTGCCGCTCAGGCTTGATGAAGAGCTGGGACACGATCGCGTCGATGTTCTTTGTTTGCAGCGCCGGGATCAAAGCTGCGAATTCCATCTGCTGCCATCGCCATTTGCGACCGATACCCTTGGCGACTTCCCGCCAGACCTCGACATCGAATCCTGTGTAGGTGTCGCCCTGTCTGATGGCGAAGGGAGGGGAGCTGGCATTGGAGCCGACAATCAGCTCAGCATCCTCTGCTTCAGCATGGCGCGACAGCATGATTGCAGGTGCCGCGATGAGGCCGAGTTGCAGCAGTCTACGACGATTCATCATTTCCTCCATTGCTAATGCTCAAACAGAGTTGGGCTCAAACGAGGTGCAGTTGACAGAGCGACAGTGAGTTCAATTTCCATCAACCCGCCGTTAGGGAGACTGTTGACCCCGATGGCAGATCTGGCGTGCTGCCCGCGCTCGCCGAAGATTCGATGGAGAAGTGATGAGGCCTCGTCCAAGACCTGTGAGTGGTTCTGGAAGGCCGGAACGGCGTTGATGAAGCCGCGCAGGAACAGGATGCGCTCCACGCTGGCCGCGTGGTCCTCGGCTTCAGCCAGGATACTTAGGGCACGCAACACGCAAGCTTGAGCCGCGGTGGTTATCGTTTCCGAAGATGTCCGATCATCAACCGGCCCAGTGATCGTCATGTCATCGGCACGGCTGACCTGACCGCTGACGTAAGCCACATCCTGATGGATGACGAGGCTCGAATAGATTCCTCGCGGTGTTGGGGGAGGCGGAAGTGTCAGGCCCAGTTCTACAACGCGAAGGCGAATGCTGAACGTCATGGCGGCGTTTCCTCCATTCGAACGGAGCCGCCGAGCCAGCAACCAGCTGGACGGCCGTTCTCAAGGCGGAAGCGAACCGAGATTTGAGATGGGCGGCCCATGGCTCGGCCCTGTCGTATTGTGATGAGACGCTCGGAGGATTCGACTTCGCCGTTTGCGAGGAGGCCGAATGACAGAGCTGCGGCAGCAATGCCCGTCGCCGCGTCTTCCGGATAGCCGGATGATTTCGGAAATTGCCGTGCGTCGAAGATTTGGCCCTCGCGGTCGTGCGCAGCGTAAGGATAGAGGCCGGTCGAACCGATCTTTTCGCACAGCTCTTCCATACGCCCGAAGTCCGGTTGCAGCTCGTCGAGGATCTTCGTGCTAACGAGAGGAATGAGCGTCTTGACGCGGCTCGTGCATGCGTTCCAGATCGGGTGGGGGGCAAGTTCGCCCTCACCGATGCCGAGAACGTCCAGTATTTCAGCTTTGTTCAGTTCGGGCTCAGGCAACGGCTCGACTGTCCCCAGCGGTTGCGAAATCTCGACCGTTGCGCCGTGATCCGTTCGCCCGAGGATCCGGGCGTCGACGCGCCCGCTCTTGGTCAGAATGGAGAGGTGATCGCGCTGGAGTTGGCCAGCCTGATCGAGCAGCCAGACGGTGCCCACCGTCGCGTGTCCACACATGGACATCTCGTGGTTTGGCACCCAGAAGCGAAATTCGAAGTCGCACTTGGAGGACGGGGGCGGCGGAAAAGCAAAGCCGCTTTCGTGGCCATGGGTCCGGGCGACCTGCTGCATCTCTGCATCGGACATGCCGGCCGCGTCGATGACGATGGGAGCAGGGTTTCCGCCACCGGCCTCTGTGGCGAACACGCTTACAACTTTGACGTCTCGACTCAACCGCATCGAAGCCCCGGAACCGAACTTTCCAATCCGGATAGGCTAGGAGGTCGTCTGGGTCACGGCGCGTTCGAACGGGCCTTGCGTTTTGACTGAACGGGCCATGGGTCGGTTACGATTGTGCGGCCAGCTGCTGCATCCGCAGGGCCGTTTCTGCCTTGATTTTGTTCGAGTTGCCCTTGGAATCGGTATTGGAATACGAGGGCCTTCCGTTATGCTGAAAAGATGCTGAGAGCGTTGCACACACTTACGCACGAAGCCGTGCCCGGCGCGCTGATCGCTGCGGACGATGATCGTGCTGTGCTGAAAGGCGGAGGCGGTTGCTATAGCCGTCCCTGGCACTGGCACGACTGCTTCATGTTTCTTTTGCCAGCCACAGGCGCAATGGAGTTGCGCGTCGAAGAGCAACCGACAGGTTTCTGGTTGTCGGAGGATCGCTTTGCGGTCGTCCCATCCAATCGCGCCCACGAGAGCTCGACGGCCCGGGACAATAGTGCCCATATCGCGATCTATTTGACGAACTCCGCACTCAGTGGAATCGAACGCAAACTTGGATCGCTGTCGCGCTTCAGAGCGCAGACGAAATCCTCCGCGGTGTTTGCGGCCACCCCGCAAATCCGTACTTTGCAAAGGCTTTGCCGCGAGGATAACGCGAATGAATTTGCATCGATCGCTGTGCGCCGGCAGTTGTCTGCGGCGCTGCTTCTGAGCTGTCTCAGCCAAAGCGAACGGACCGAGGCTTTACCCACGGCCTCTCAGAGCTCGCATGGGTCCGCGCTTGTCGCGGAAGTGAAATCGTTTGTGGCGGATCACGTTGCGAAAGAATTTTCGTTGGATCGGCTGTCGGAGCGGTTTGGCGTATCACGGCGCCATATCACCCGCCTGTTCCGCGAACATACCGGCGTGTCGATCGGCGAATTCCAAAAGTGCGAACGGTTGACGCTGGCAAAACGGTTGCTGGCGGAAACTGAGCTGCCCGTCGGAGAAATCGCATTCCGGGTCGGTTTCGAAAGTGGCACGACGCTGGCGCGCATCATGCGCCGTTCCGAGGGATTTTCTCCCTCGGAAGTTCGAGCGATGGCTCGGACGGCGAAGCGATAAGTCTCGTTTTCTTGTACGCCTAGTTTTGGCTTGCGGCCATTGACGGAGCGTCGTTGACCACACGCAACGGGGCTTCCGACCGAGACCGATCTGTCTTTAGCACTTGTTCGACGTGTTTCTTATTATGAACTGGTGCGGCAGCGGCCTGAAACCGGATGCCATGCAAGGTGATCGTCGGGAAAATTGCGCGGAAGTCGTCATGGAAGGCACGAATGCGCAATTCCAGTTCGTCCCGCGAAACATCTGCCGGAATCTCGCATTTTTCCTTGTACATCTGTCGCGTGCTTTTGCGTCCGCTCCATTCGAGCGGCAGGAAAGGCATCGGTTCGTTCCGCGTCGCAAGGTCTTTGGATAGCCGCCAAAACAGATATGCGAGACGGATGAACGCGATCTGTTCGAGTTCGCGCACCGCGATGCCGTCCGGGACTGGGAATGTTTCGACGCCAATGATCGGGCCGGCATCGACGCGCTCGACCATAACATGCGCCGTCGCGCCGAAGGTAGGTGCGCGTTCGTACAATGCGAAATGCGCTGGTGCCCAGCCGGGATAGTGTGGCGGTCCCGGGTGGAAATTGTAGGCTCCGTGGCCAAGCGCCTGCAGGATTTGTGGAGGAACAATGGTGCCCGAGGTGAAGGCGAGGAGGCGCGAATGGCGCAATGTCTCCGGGGGCAGAGCAAGAAGGTCTTCCTTTGTCAGCGCATATCGAAACGAAAGTCGCGGATTGTGCGCCTTGAGCAACGCGGTCAACGCCAGTTGCTGGGAAGCTTGGCCGGTCAGAAGAACAATCTCGTGAAGCATGATGTTCAGGTCACTCTGGGTAGAATAGCGAATGTGCCAACAATCAGTGCAGGACGGTTCCGAAGGGCGCACGCGTCGCTTTTTCTGAACGTGGCGACCAACGAATGACCGTGCCTTCAGCTTGCTTGCCTGCTGCGCCGGAAAATTTTCGAAACATGTCGTCCGGAATGGTTTTGGACGGAACGATTTCGAGGATCTTGTGATTGGAGGCTTTGGCAACCTCGATGGTCGCTTTGACCTCTTCCTGCCAGGAACAAAGCGACAATTCGAGATGGCTGAACCCACCCGAGTCATGGACAAAGGCGCGCGCGACAGCTTCGACGAGCGCCGCCACCGTGCGTGTTCCAGCCGAGTGGATATCGCGTATGATCACCGTGACCGCATCCCTTGAACTCTCGTCATATTTTTTTTCGGCCTTCAGCAAGAGGAGGGCTTCGGGAGCACCGGTCCGTCCTGCGCGCCGCGCGGTGCGGGCTGCGTTGGGGAAGCCCTGGTCGGGATCAAGATCCGCAGAGGTCGCCTGAACATTGTGAATCACAACGGAGTAGTGCTGTGGTCCGTGTCCGACCGATGCGGCATGATATGTCCGCGGCAGCCACACGGTATCGAGCGCCATCTGCGACGATACGAGGGTCCATGCCTGATCGAGGACGTGACCATCCCAGATGCTTCCGAATGATGACGAAAACATTTGCCAAGTCTGGAGAATGGCTTTGGCGGCGGCCGAACGTCCGAAATACAATGTCCGTGTCGACATGCTCCAGCCATTCCATTTGTGAACGGCGAAATCGCAACCAATGTGGGTCAGGAGGGACGGAGGGTCGGCCAAAAGGGCGTCAGGGTCGATCCATAGGATCGGACGATCGTGCTTCTCCCACATCGCCGCAATAAAGTTGGCTTTCTCACAGCCACGCAAACTTTGTGAATCAGCTGTGTCGACAGCTTCAATCACAAAATCCAGATGATGAGATGTGAGAGAGCGCGTGAGGTGCGCAACCTCATGTTCGCGAGTGCCGCGAGGATAACATGAGACGATCAGCGGAAAGTTATCCGACGAGCCGGATTTCGTCAGATCCGACCAGCTTGATCCGCCCCACCAGAGCTCGTGCGGTCCATCGGCGCCCGACGGGCCCGCTGTACCGTAATCGGTGAGCCTGGATTTGAAAGAATCGAAAGCAGGGTTTTCTCCGAATGGAATCACCACAACGCTGTGAGGATGAAGCCCGCGGAAGAAGAATTCCGTGGCCGGGCCCGTCGGAGGGTCCAGCAGCATGATCAATCGGGCATCGCCGGGGTGAGATTCTCTGCGGTCCCACACCACCGGTTCGCCATAACGCTCAACGAGCCAGCTGAGACGCTGCTGTTGTCGCTCTCCGAGTATGATGTGGTGGGTTTCAAGCAGCCGTTCCAGTTGCGTACTTGGCGAGGTCTGATCTGTCTTATCGGTCTGGTTCATGCACGTATCACCTTTAAAGGTTTTACGTTTCGGGAACGCCAATCAGGCGGACCAATTCGCGGTTCGCGATATTTTTTGAGGGGGCGAAGTGAAGGCGAAATTAGCCCGCGGCGACGTGCGGTCCTTGGTCGAGCATCGCCTTCGCGAGGTTGTTGCCGGCGCCGCCGTCTTGCAGAGCCAGAATGCGGTCATTGGTGAGAGGTGTCAGTGCAATACTGAAGATGGTCACTGGCTCGTCCGATTGATCGACCGAGATCAGAAGACATCCGTCATCATCGGTGGCGCGATAATAACGGCCAGAGCGGACGAGCCCTGCCATGGTCATCGCTTGCTCCGGGAGGCCGATGACTTCGACACTTTTTGATGCCTTGCGGATTGTTTGTCCGGTTTGGATCGTGATGCCGTGCAGGATTCCTTCGGGCGCGAGTTGTGTAATGGGAATGGCGATCGTGCTGATCGCGAGCTTGCGCGAAATCGGCACGCGGATCCGGATTTCTCCCAGCCCTGTACGGTAGCAGGCCACACTTTCCATGGTGGCGCTGCCGTCCATACCAAACAGGCCGATCGTGACTGTGCCGCACTTGATGTCGCCGAAGATATCCGCGGGTAATCGATTGGCTCCGAACAGCATGTATAAAAATCCATGTGCCGGCGAGAGAGTGGCAAAGCTGCCAGCAAGCCACATTGGTGGCGCGGGCGCGGTGCAGGCGGTGGGCAAGGCTTGAGCGATCTGGAGATTCCTGATCAGCGTGCCATCGAGCATAGGCGCGAGCGTCTGTGTGCCGAGATTAACGTCGTGTTGGATTGTTCCCAGTGTCACAAGTTCGTCGTCGGTAGGAAGAAGTAGAAAACGCCCAAGGATAGCTGCCGTCCATTTGGCGGCGGTATCGAGCGCTTTGAATGGCTCCAGTTGATAGGCCGGCGAGAGATCGCGCGCGCGAGCGACAAACGCGAGAGCGCCCGCCTGGATTTCGGCGACAAGGGCGAGCTGCTCGACAGGCCGTTGATCTATTTCGCGGAGCACCTCGTTGGCCTGATAGCTTCGCACTGACCCGACCGGCGAGCAGCAGATTTGTTCGAGCAGCATGGCGTTACGCGTCAGCATTCTGTTGACATGTGGCGTCACGACAAGATCCGAGATGAAACCTTCCGCAGTATCATCGGGCGCCAGATCGTCGAATGCGTCGTCGAGCGACATCAGATACTCGCCATGGATCGTGATGTTGATCCCTTTACAGTCAAAGATGCGGCGCAACGACTTTTGAATGCTTCCACAATAGCCAATGTCAACGAGGACAAGGTCGGTGCAGTCGTCGAAGCCCGGAATTACTTGCCGAAGATAAGCAAGCAGTGTTTCGCGCATCGCGGTGGCGATATCGATAATTTGGCTTTCATCCAACAGCCCGGGAAGGGCATCGGCGAGTTCCTTGCCGGTTGCAATCCCATTAGGAAACCCACTGAAGAAGTGTTCGACCGGAGCGGGAAGGATTTTGACGATTTCGCCGAATGTCCTGGCGTCGATCTTCGGGATTTTGCTGAACAGTTCGACGAGCGGCTCTATCGTCGTTGCTGAAGCGATCAGGCTGACCCGCCGGTTGATTTCAATATAGGAAGCTGCGTCGTCGCCGTGACCGCGGCGGATCAGGTGCGGCAGGAAGCCGTCACGCCCAAGATAGGCAACCCTGACATTCGCACCCTTTCTTTGCAGCTGGACGGTTCGCTCGCGGATGAATGCATCAAAAGCCGCTAGCGCGGGGCCGATTGTGGTCACGCCAAGATGGAAGGCCGCAGATTTCTCCGGTACCTGGCCGGTAATCACCCGTCGAAGAGATCGCAAACCATGGTCGAGCCGAGAAAGGTCTCTTGGAAATAACAGCTCGAAAACGGCGCTTTCTCGCTGCAGCTGAGCGGCGAAATCGGCGGTGGCCTGCGGATAGAATCTGGTGCGCATGCCGCGACGACGCGCGCTCTTGATGTCCGCGTTTTCGTTATCGCCAATATGAACGGCCCGAGCGGGATCGAGGCCCTGATCGCCGAGATAGCGGTCGAACAGCTCTTCGCTTTTGCTCGTACCATTTTCGCAGGAGACGTAGAGAAAATCCCAATTCAGATCGGGTTGGCAGTGGCGCAGCAGCGAGGTGAGCTGCCGTTCGTTCCAATAAGTGTCAGATATGAAACCGACGCGCTGGCCGCTTTTTTGGGCCTCTTGATAAAGGCGCAGGATTTCCCTGTTCACTCTGCACAGATCGAACTCTGCCTGAAGTTCGGCATCCACGAGATCCTGCAGGGCGGTCCGGTCGAGCCGGAACAGGCGGAACGGGAAGTAAGAATAGATATCGATGATTGTGACTTCATAGGAGCCGCGTTGCTCCTTGGCTGATGAGCGCGCTCGCGCGTCGGCCTGAATGCGATGCTGGATATAACTCGCTGCGGCGCCGGGATATCTTGCACTGGCAGGTGACAGCTGAAAGGCGCGCTCAAATACACCCTCCGGTGTTGTGCAACTGCGAAGCAGGAAGGTGTCAAAGACGTCGAATGAGCAGAAAGCTGCCTGCTCGCGCGCCTGCGCGATTCTCAAATCTGACTCGATCATCCAATTGCCCCGTGATCCCCGTTGCTTAGTAAACGGAGACGACGAGCAAATCAGGCGCTGCGCTTTTCTGCACAGTTTGTTGATCTCGTTGTGAACGCGTTACTGATTGTTAATTGTTTTGCCGGGTTCGGAATCGTCTAGCGTCGTACGAAGTGATTCGCGGCTTTTCCTCACTGGGGAGAGGTCGCTCCGCATTTGTTCAATCTTACGTAGCTTGGGTATCAGTGCGCGGCGCCATTCTAAGATGAATGGAGCGTCGAAGCCCGGTGTTTAGGCGCGTTGTTGTCGCAGCAGCATATGGCGGACTACGAAGCAAAACTGTTGGGCGAGCACAAAAAGATGCCATGCATCTCGGTAGCCTTTCAGCGATCTCGACATCGTTCTCCGCTGAAGCCCGGTGACGAAGCGCGGCATATTTTGCCTGCCACCAGGCATGTTTTTCCCACTAAGTCTCTGAGAAAAATAAGAAAAGGGGCGCCTGATTTCATTCCCTTCCCCGTTCAAGCTTGTGAGGGCCGTGTGGGGCTGCATTTGCAGGCACGGCAGGGCGGGAGAATTTGATGGCCTACGCGCTTGATCTTTGGGCTCCAAGCAACATTGACAATGTGCCTATCGCGGCTGCGGCCGAGGCGTCTTCGCCTGACAGCAGGCTTACCACACATGATGCGCGTGTGGTTTCCCCGCAGATTTATGATGAGGACGAGCCGCTTCTGAATCGCCTTGCTGCAGATGACGAAGCGGCGTTCAGGATTCTGGTGGAGCGTCACATCGATCGCGCTTTTGGAATCGCGTTGCGCATCGTTGGCAGTCGAGCCGATGCCGAAGATGTCGTTCAGGACACGCTGCTGAAGGTCTGGACACATCGCGGACGCTGGCAGCATGGCCGCGCCAAGTTCTCCACGTGGCTCTATCGGGTCATCACCAACCGTTGCATCGATCTTCGCCGCCAGCCGCGCAGCGACGATGTGGACGCCGTTCCCGAACCGGTAGACACCCGGCCGGATGCCGCAAGCACGATGCAGCGCGATGAAGTCACCGACCTGCTCGAAAAGGCGATGCAGCAGCTTCCCGAGCAGCAGCGGATTGCCGTGATCTTTTCGTATCACGAAGATCTCAGCAACGCCGAGATCGCGGAAGTTATGAACACGACAGTCGCGGCTGTGGAGTCACTGCTCAAGCGTGGTCGGCAACAGCTTAAGGCGATCCTTCGTCGGCACGAGCGGGACCTTCGCCACGCGTTTGGTGATTATTAATCATAAAAAGAGCGTCGCATAATTAGCGCGACCGATGTTGGCGGCTAACCCGTTCAACGTGTCGGGTGGGGGATGTGCCATGTCAGGGGTCCCGCCTAGATGCGGCAGCTGTTGCCGTTCAATTGCAAGGAGCAATTAAATGCCCGTTATTTCGACCAACACGGCTGCCAACTCCGCGGTTCGTTACCTCAATATGAATGCCAATCAGGAATCGAGCGCGCTCTCGAAGTTGTCGAGCGGCTCGCGCATCACCCAGGCGTCGGACGACGCAGCGGGTCTCGCGATTTCCACCCGAATTTCTTCCGACGTCACCACGCTGCAGCAGGCAGCCACCAACGCATCGCAGGCGACTTCGATCCTGCAGACTGCTGACGGCGGCGCGTCCAACATCAGCGATATTCTTGCCCGCATGAAGTCGCTTGCTTCCGAATCGGCCTCCGGCACGGTTACCGACAGCAGCCGCACCTACATCAACTCGGAATTCACGCAGCTGACGAGTGAAATCGACAGCATCGCGAGCGGCACCCGCTACAGCGGACAGAGCCTGCTCGACGGCACCAGCGCATTCGCATCCGGCGTGTCGGTCCTTGTCGGTTCCTCTGGTTCGGACACTGTCACGATCACTATTTCGAGCCTCAAGGCGAGCACATTGGGCCTCAGCACGCTCGGCGTTGACACGCAGGCTAACGCGACCGCAGCATTGACCACCCTCGACACCGCGATCGATACCGTCTCGGCTGCTCGGGCCACCATCGGCGCACAGGAATCGCGCTTCAACTTCAGCGCGGACTCGATCTCTACGCAAACCGAAAACCTTCAATCGGCGAAT
Source organism: Afipia dichlorophenoxyacetatis (assembly GCF_055386385.1). Taxonomy (NCBI): domain Bacteria; kingdom Pseudomonadati; phylum Pseudomonadota; class Alphaproteobacteria; order Hyphomicrobiales; family Nitrobacteraceae; genus Afipia; species Afipia dichlorophenoxyacetatis. The sequence goes on from NZ_AP029250.1 coordinate 621,743, forward strand.
TCGGCGATCAAGGATGTCGATGTCGCCTCGGAAGAAGCCACGCTGTCTTCCGCGGAAGTCAAGACGCAGGCTGCGGTTTCCGCTGAAACCGCGGCGAACCAGATGCCGCAGTTCCTGCTCAAGTTGCTCGGCTAATACTCGTCTACCGAACGGGCCGGCATACGCCGGCCCGTATTCGATTCACTTCATACAGGTGAGCCATGACGGTCAGCGCAGCATCATCGTCTCCCGCGCCAGCCACGCAGTCGAATCCCGCAAGCCTGGCAACGACGAATCCGGGCGGCCTCGACTGGAATGCGCTTATTCAGGCTGAAGTCAACGCCAAGCTTGCGGCTGCGACGTCAGTCGAGACCAAGATCACTGACAACGAAGCCAAGGTGAGCGCCTATCAGAATTTGCAGAACCTTCTGAGCAGTCTGGCTTCAGCCGCGAATCCGCTCTCGAGTTCGAATACCAGCTCGCTGTCCACGAGCATCTTCAGCGCCCGGACCGCGGACATCACGCCAGTTGGTGACGTCAGCCAAGATTCGGTGGTTTCCATGACGCTGAACAACGGCGCGCCGGCTGGCGCTTACACGCTCGAAGTTGGAAGCATGGCGGAGGCGCAGAAGGTCGCCGGGGCGTCTGTTGCGAGTGAATCCACCCCGCTTGGCTATACCGGTTCGTTCTCGCTCGGTCTGGCAGGAGGGGCGAGCGCGACCGTGTCGGTCAGTGCCGATATGACCCTTCAAGATGTGGTCGCCGTCATCAACGCGCAGATGGACACGACGAATGTGCAAGCCTCGATCGTTCAGGTGTCCAGCAGCCAGTATGAGATGGTCCTGACCGGAACGCAGGACGGCGCCAATATCGTAACCAGCAGTACATCCGGCGATGACGTGCTTGCTGGTCTGGGTGTGACCGATGGTTCCGGGGGCTTTAAGGACGAGATCCAGAAGGCGCAGATGGCAAGCATCACGCTGGACGGCATCAACATCACGCGCAACACCAACGACATCAGCGACGTGCTTGATGGCGTGACGTTCCATCTGCTTCAACCGACACCGGCTGGCACCTCGCTGAATATCAGCATCGGGACCGATCCTGACCAGATCACGACCGCGTTGCAGACGCTCGTGACCGATTACAATGCTTTTCGCGACTTTGTCACGAGCCAGCAGAAGACCAGCTCTGACGGAACCGCATCATCCGATGCGGTGTTGTTCGGCGACTCCACGATGAACGACATCATGACGCAGCTCCAAAGCGCCATGAACACCACAGTGAACGGACTGTCGCTGAGCGATCTCGGCCTGTCATTTAGCGACACGAACGATCTGCAACTTGATACCAGTGTCCTTCGGACGACGCTGAGCAGCAATTTGAAGGGTGTGGAGTCGTTGTTGGCCTCGCAGGCCACGACCTCGTCCGCCGATTTGTCCACTATCGCCGCCGGTGGTGCCGCGCCGGGATCATTCACGCTCGACGTCGCCGTCGATGGTTCAGGAAATCTGGTTTCGGCTTCGGTCGGCGGCGACAGCTCAATGTTTAAGGTAAGCGGCGACACCATCTTGGGAAACCCGGGAACGCCCTACGCTGGTATGGCGTTCGCGTATTCAGGTACGACATCTCAATCCATTGTCGTGACGACGACACCGGGTATCGCTTCGATGCTCAATAACATTGCAGAGACAAACTCAGATCCCTTGAACGGGACGCTGCAGGATCTGGTCTCCAACTTGCAAACACAAGACGGCTCTTTCCAGCAGCAAGTGTCCGATATCCAATCACAAGCTTCGACCTATCAGGCGCAATTGCAGAGCCAGTATGCACAGTATCAGGCTGCGATTCAGGAAGCGTCCACGACACTTGATTTCTTGCAGTCCCTCTTGAACTCGGAATCGAAAAGCTGATGACCCAGAATCTGAATGCCTACCATGCGGCTCAGGCTTATCGCGGCGTTGCTGTCACTGTTCCGTCATTAAGGGCGATTGTCATGCTTCTCGACGGCGCTATTCTTTGTCTCCACAAGACTATCGAGGCGAGCGAAAACAAGCGGATCGAGGAGAGCCACGATCAGCTTATTCGCGCAACATCGATCATGAGAGGGCTGGCGCATCACCTCAATTTCGAGAAGGGTGGGGCGCTCGCTGAGCGGCTCTACAAAACCTACAATTCCCTGATCATGGCCAGCCTTCGGTCGTTCGGCCGGCCAGACGCCACGCAGCGTTATCGCAAGCTCATCGCCAGCTTGACCGAGCTGCGGGATGCCTGGAATTACGTTGCTGTGTCGAACGTCGGTGCGCGATCCGGCGATACGCGCAGCTAGGAATTCCGTTCAATTTCGGAATTGAGTGATTTTTCTTCGTTTTTGCGGTTGTCGGAGATGTTGGATCGATTCCAGCATCGGTTCCGGCGACGCGACTCTTTTAGCTTGAAAAATTGACGCAATGCTTGCTTATACCCTCATGGACAAAATTTTGTCCCATTTCGCGTTGGGCCGACGGGATAAAGCGAGTAAATGGATATCGAGGAGTTCGAGGATTGGCTTGACCGCCTTGGCGACGATCTGTCGAAATGGCCCGAGCCGCAGCAGCAGGCGGCTCGTGCGCTGTTAGCAGAGTCTTCAGCCGCGCGAACTCTTATGAATGAAACGCAGGCTCTCAGCCGCATGCTGCGCTCACCTTCGGTACGCGCGCCTGTGGGTCTGGCTGACCGCATTGTGATGCAGGCCAAATCAGTCCCTGCGCATCGCCCCGTCGAAAAGCCCTCCATTGTTACCTGGTTGTCGGGATTTCTGGCGGTCGCATATCGGCTGTCGCTGGCTGTTTTCCTGCCACTTTGCTTCATTCTTGGGATACTTGTCGGATTCTTCCATAGTGTCGAAGAGCTGTACTCAGATGAACTCGATCTGACGTCCTATCTGATGCAAGTTGTCGATACAGCTGCCGTCCCGGATTAGGGTTTAGGAGTGGGGAATGGCATCGGGGTGGTTGCGACGATCGAATTTGGTCTCTGTGCTTCTGTTCTTGTCGCTCGGTGCCAACCTGTTTTTTATGGGATGGTTGCTTGGCGGCCACCCACATGTCCATGGGCATTTTAGCGGCTTGCTCGGTCATCCGGATCATTTCGGCGACCAGATACAGACGTCCCTGAGCCCCGCCGGGGCGGCCATCATGGAAGATACCTTCAACATCATTCGCAAACGCTTCTCTCGCACCCCGGATAACATTCGCGCGTCACGCGAACGCATCAAGGATGCGATGACTGCTGACCCCTTCGACGCAAGCCGCTTTATCGAAGTGTCCAAGGATGTGCGCTCCGGATACGAGAGTGATCGCGACGCGGCTGACGAAGAAATTGCTCGAGCCATCGCACGGCTGTCGCCCGATGACCGGCGCAAGCTCGCCGATATTCGTTCGACATCTCGATTTGGCGGCAAAGTTGGCGTTAGCCCGTTCCACTAGTCCGCATTCGGTAGCCCGTCCCTGTTGGACGAATAATTTTCGAAGTTGATGTGTCCTGCTCGCTTTGCGAATAGGAAAAAAATGCCGATCTTATGGGCATAACTTGCATTTCGGTGTTTCAAATTTCGCACGCCCGCGCGTGCTGAAAAATGTGCGCGATCCGCGAGCGATCGTGATCAAAAACACTGCCTGATTTTCCCGCGCCATCCGTTTCATCCAAGAACGGAATTCAAGACCACAAAATATCTGAAGCGCATCCCGCGCCGCTAACAGCGAGCGGGTGTATGGCCGGGGTTTGTCATGAGCACTAGTTCGGTCGGCGGAATGCCGTCGGTTGATCCCACAGGATCGTCTGTCAACGCGGCCGCCGCGGCTGGTGGCATCACCTCGGGTGACTTTCTCACTCTGCTGGTGAACGAGCTGCAGAACCAGGATCCACTCGATCCCACTAGCACCACCGACTTCATCAATCAGATGAGCTCTTATGCCACGTTCGATCAGCAGCAGACGCTGAACAATCAACTGGGCACCTTGCTCTCATCGTTCAACAGTCTTCTGACGATGAACTCGGTCAACTATCTCGGCCACAATGTCGAAGCCAAGGGCAACACCGCCACTCTTCAAAACGGCGAAGCATCGTTCGGCTACTCGCTCACTTCAGCAGTGAGCCGCGTCGGCATCACCATCCAGGATTCATCCGGAAATGTGGTGTGGTCAGGCACGGGTCCAACAGCTGCGGGGATGAATTCCGTCACGTGGGACGGCACTACGAACAGCGGCACACAGCTCAGCGATGGTGGTCAGTACACCATGAACGTCACGGCCACCGATGCGGCCGGCAATTCCGTCGTGAGCTACAGCACCTTCGTCGGCACCGTCACCGGTGTCGATAGCTCCAGCGGAACGACGATGCTGGATGTCGGAGGCGTGTCCGTGAATGTCAGCAACATCGTTGGCGTCAGATCTTAAGTTTGAAAAGGCAGATTTATCATGAGTCTCTCAGGTGCATTATCGTCAGCGATCTCGGGATTAAGTGCCCAGAGCCAAGCGTTGGCTATGGTGAGCGATAACCTCGCCAATGCCTCGACCACCGGATACAAGACGACGACGGGAATGTTCGACGACCTCGTCACGGGCTCTTCCAGCGCTTCGCAATATTCGTCAGGTGGCGTTACGGTTTATGGCCGGCAGAACATCACGCAGCAAGGATTGCTGCAAACCACCACAAATCCGACCGATGTCGGTATCCAAGGCCAAGGCTTCTTCATCGTGACGAGTGCGCCGAATGGCGGCGAGACGTCGTACACGCGGAACGGCGCCTTTACGACCGACAATCAGGGCTACCTCGTCAATCAGGGAAGCTATCTGATGGGGTATCGCACCGATGCGTCAGGGAATGTCGTCGGCGGCAATACGCTGGTGCCAATCAATACATCTGTGGCGGAAGTCAGCGCGGCTCCAACGACCCAGACAACGTTCCAGGCGAACTTGCCTGCTGATGCTGCTGCGGGCGCGACATTCACAACATCGATGCCGGTTTATGATGCGCTTGGCGCGGCAAGCACAATCGAGGTGACGTGGACCAAAGATAATTCCACACCTCCGGTTGCGAACACCTGGACAGCATCTTTCGGTGGGTCAGCCACTGATGCATCGGGAAACCCGACCGGAACGGTCACCGGCGCCACGGTGACGGTCACGTTCAATACGGATGGCTCGCTGAAAAGCCTGAGTCCGACATCGCCCTCCGTCGAGGTGACCGGTTGGAAAGACGGTGCGGCCGACAGCAACATCGCGCTGAATCTGGGAACGGTCGGTAAGGCAGACGGCTTGACCCAATACAGCACCGGTTCGGCAACGCCCGACATTAGTGTTACGGGCGGCATTCATTCCGATGGTATTGCGTTCGGAAAACTGAGTTCGGTTTCAATCGGACAGAACGGTATGGTGAACGCAACTTATTCGAACGGTCAGACCATTCCGATCTATAAAATTCCGGTCGCGACGTTCGATGCGCCTGATCAATTATCCGCGCAGAGCGACGGTCTCTATCAGGCGACGGCCGCTTCGGGGACTCCATCCATTCAGGCATCTGGCACGAACGGGGCGGGGACCGTGTTCGGTAGCGAGTTAGAATCAAGCGCTACCAACACGAACGACCAGTTCAGCACAATGATGACGGCGCAACAGGCCTATTCAGCATCCGCGCAGGTCGTCACCGCCGTCAACAAGATGTTTGATACCCTCCTCTCTGCCATGAGGTGATCGTGACCAACACAGAAAAATCCGATGGCGCTTCATTGATGTGGCGGCTTCGCCGCAGCATCGCCAAGGCGCGAAGCTCGGCTTGGAGCGGCGCCAACCATCGTCAGGGCCTTGCCTTGGCGGAGGAGATCAGAGCCGAGATCCGGGAATTGACAAAACGTCTGAATGCCGTCGGAAGCCAGATCGAAGCATCGAGCCGCAGGATTTCTGCGGCGGGTGCTTACAACCGCTGCGCCACTCTCCTCCGCCAGAAACAAGCACTGACACGCAACGAAAGAGCAAAGTCATGAATCGGCCCACCCAGATTTTCTCGGAGCTCAGCAAGGACACCGACACGACGATCGAGCACGTGATTACTCTGATCGACGAGCTGATCTTGGTCGTCGGCGAGGAGAATGCCTGGCTCGCGCAGGGCCTTCCGGCTTCCCGGTCGAAGCAGATTGCGCGCAAGACTGAGCTTGCCGATTGTTTCGAAAAATGCGTGGAGAATATCACGTCGCGCATGTCCTTCATTCAGGTCAACGATGAAGCGCTGCGAACGCGGTTCACCGAGCGGATGCAAGCCCTGAAGGACGCGATGGATGAAAACATCGTTCGGCTCCGCGCAGCGATCGAGGCAAGTCAGCGCCGCATCGAAGCCGTGATGAATGCCATCAAGGAACAGGTGGTGAGTGCGCGTCCCTATACGGCAAACGGCCGCTTGTACTACCCATCCACGTCGATTGGGACAAACATTCGCGCCTGATTTCCTTCCATCTGTGGAGAGTAGTGGTGTCTATCAGCAGCGCCAGTTATATTGCGTACAGCGCCCTCATGGCGACCCAAGTTCAGATATCGGTCGCTTCGGCCAACATCGCGAATGCGGATACCAAGGGTTATACCGAGAAGACAGCTAACCAGTCTGCCATTTTCACGGGTGGTGCGGGCGCTGGCGTCTCTATTAGCAGCATCACCGGGAGCGTCGACCAGCTTCTGATGAAATCTCTGGTGGGCGCGACATCCGACCTCGGCAGCGCCGACAGCATCAACAACTATCTCAATCAGCTTCAGTCTCTCTACGGCAGTACGATTGGTGACGGAAATTCCGGCACGTCGCTCGGAAATACGTTGTCGTCGCTGGAATCCGCGATCTCGTCGCTTGCGAATGATCCCAGCAACGCGTCGTTGTCGGCCAATGTGGTGCAGGCGCTCAACACGGTCGCTACCCAGTTGCGGCAGACATCCAGTGGAATACAGAAGCTGCGCGGAAATGCCGATCAGGACATTGCGTCATCCGTGGCGGACGTCAATCAACAACTGCAGCTCATCGACAGTCTGAATAAGCAGATAGCCCAGACCAGCGCGAGCGGCCAGCCGACCGGCGATCTGGAAGATCAGCGCAACACGGCGTTGCAGGACATTGCGTCCAAGATGGACGTCAGCTACTTCACCGCGCCCAATGGCAGCATGCAGATCTACACCACGAGTGGTCAGGCGCTGGTCGATAGTACTGCGCACGCTCTGAGCTACACCGCTGCGTCGAGCGTTACAGCGGGCACGACATACAGCCCCGGTTCGTCCAGTGGCTTCGGCGGGATCATGCTCAACGGCATGGACATCACGTCGCAGATCAAGGGCGGCTCTATCGGTGCGTTGGTGAGTCTACGTGATACGGTGCTTCCGGGGGCGCAATCGCAGCTCGATCAGTTGGCTGATCAGTTGGCGACGAGTTTGAATGCGGTTCACAATCAGGGCGCATCCTTGCCGCCGCCGGCAACATTGACCGGAACTGCGCCGGTCACGGCCACGACGCCTTTATCTGGAACAGGTACGGCGCGGATTGCCGTGACGGACTCACAGGGTAATCTCGTTTCCTATAAAGACTTCGATCTGTCGAGTTACTCCACCGTCGGCGATCTCGTCTCGGCGATCAACGGCACGCCCGGGCTGTCCGCATCGATCAACTCGGACGGTCATGTCGTCATCGGTGCTACGGGCTCCGGCGACGGCGTGGCGATCGATGAAATGTCGAGTGCAGTCGGCGCCAGTGGGCAAGGGCTTTCCGACTGGCTGGGGCTCAACGATCTGGTGACTGCGTCGGGTGCATCGGATTTCTCCGTCCGCAGCGACATTGTCGCCAATCCGGGTTTGCTGGCTACGTCATCGTTGGATTCATCAGCGTCGCTGACGAGCGGTGCTCAGGTTCTCAGCCCCGGCTCCGCAACCATCGCCAATAGCCTCGAGAGCACGATGACGGGATCGACGAATTTCTCGTCAGTCGCTGGACTTGGTGCGACAACCACGTCGTTTGCCGACTACGCCGCCGATATCGTGGGGAACGTGGCAACGCAGGCGTCGCAAGCATCAGACACCTATAACAACAAGCAGGCCTTGCAGTCGACATTCTCGTCGACCATGTCGTCTAACTCCGGCGTCAATCTCGACGAGGAGACCGCCCGGCTGAGCTCGCTGCAAAATGAATACACTGCCTCCGCCGAATTGTTGCAAGTGATCAACCAGATGTTCACCGCGCTAATGACCGCGGTGCAGACCGCCACGGCTTGAGGGATTCGCGATGGCAATGCGTGTTGCAACTTTTGCTCTCAACGATCAGATGATCGCTTCCGCCTTGCGGACGCAGAGCGTGATGGCCAAGGAGCAGATTCAGGAGGCGACTGGTGTCGTGTCGCCGGACTACGGTGGGCTTGGGCAAACATCGCAGCAGGTCATCAACCTTCAGGTGTCGGTTGCGCGTTCGCAATCCTATGGCGATGCCGCAACCGCCTCTGACAACAGAGTTCAGGCGATGTATTCGACGGTTACGTCGATCTCAGGCGTACTCAGCGACCTGCGGACGGCGCTTACAGCGGCGTCAAACAGCGTGTCCGTGGATCCTGCAACCGTTGCGGCATCGGCGCAGCAGATGCTGCAGGAAATGGCGTCGATGCTCAATACCCAGTACAATGGCGAATATCTTTTCGGTGGAGCACGAACCGAATCGCCGCCGGTCGATATTTCAAGCACCGCCTATCCGCCCGCCACGTCGCCATCGTCTCCCAATACATCTTATTATCAAGGCGATTCTCAGCTTGCTTCGACCCGGGTTTCGGACAGTGAGGTGGTGACCTATGGCGTGACGGCGGACAATTCCGCTTTTGAGCAGGGCATGCGGGCCCTTAGCCTTGTCGCCAATAACTCGCCGCTTTCCGCGGACACGCTCAATGAGGCGTTGAACCTAACCGTCAACGCGATCGATGGGACGTCGAGAGTGCAGGCGGGACTTGGGTTGGCTTCGAAATCCTTAGAGAACGCCAGCTCGTATCAGTCCGACTATCAGAATTTCGCCAAGACGCTTGGTGACGACCTCACGGGCGTGGACGTTGCCGCCGTGACCGCGCAACTCTCGACCTATGATGCGCAGCTCTCCGCATCCTACTCGGCCATTTCGAAGATCCAGGGCTTGGATCTGGCCAATTATCTGCACTAACCCGCGCGGCCCGTATTGGCCGTGCCTGCTGCTTCAGCGGTTCGGTGACGCCTTGCCCTTCAGATAGTTCAGCCGCCACCGGAAGCCGGCGGAGGAACTGCTCGGTGTGTTTTTCGAAGGGGGTTGGAGAACGTCCGGCTCAGAGAACTACTCCAGCGAACGCAGTTCCGGGAAAGGGCCGGGGCGCGGCAGAACAAACCGGGATCTCGCGGGCCAATTTTGCGTCAGCTGACACACGCTTTCTTGCTTTGTTCTTGTCAAAAATGGTGTTTCAGCGGAGCTGTACGCATAGCCTAAGCTTGCGCCAGTTCGCCGAATTGTCTTTTCTTTTCAAGACTTTCGAGATTTGGAGGGATGGTGCTGCCAGACAGGATTGAACTGTCGACCTCTCCATTACCAATGGAGTGCTCTACCACTGAGCTACGGCAGCGAAACCAGATTCGTCATAGATGACGTGAATCAGCTAAAGGCCTCTTGAGGCGGGGCTTCCTTGCCATAAGGCTGATGGCGGCGCAAGCACGGAACGCCCTTCTACTGAAAAGGAAATCCTTGGCTCGCTGGGGGAACGAATCCCAGGCAGGATTCAGCCCTGGGCGGCCCCCATTTTCTTATAGTCTTCCAGCCGGCCCGCGATCCGCTCGTTCATCCGTGCCCCGAGGGCCTGCAGCGCCTTCATCGGCCGAATCATCACCTCGAACTCGATAATTTTGCCGGCGGGATTGAATTTGATCAGATCGATCCCCTTGAGATCGAACTCGCTGATATTGGCGCTGAACTCCAGCCCGACATCATTCGGCCCCGCGACAAGGGTGCGGTGGTAGCGGAAATTCTCAAAAATATGGATGACGTTGGTCAGGATCAGCACACTCGCGTCGCGGCTCGGAAGAGGGATATGCGCGAACGGCGAGCGGAAAACGGTATCCTCGTCAAACAAGGGCCGGAGCACATCTTCGCTTTTTGTTTCGACGAAGCGATGCCAGCCTGCGAGGGTTTCTTGTGCCGCCGGTGCCAGAAGCTGCAAAACGTCGGTCATGAAAATCCTCATGTGGTATGATCTACCATCCGATATTAGCGCAATTGGTTCTGGTTTGCGACGTTGGGCTAGTGTCCCGAATCCGAAGTTCGCCTCATAGTACCGCGCACCTCGTAGCGAACTTCGGATTCGAAAGGACACTAGGAAGCTATGATTCTAGTGTGGTCTAGGTCCAGAAGTTCGCTTGAAGGATGTGTCGAGAGAGTGAAGCGAACTTCTGAACCACCACACTAGGCCATGCGTATGGAATGGATCGTCGATGGCGGATGAATCGGACAAGGAGGCGTCGGGCGCCAAAGCTGCGCGGGAAGCGCGACTGAAAGCGGCGTTGCGCGACAATCTGAAACGGAGAAAATCCCAGGCACGCGGCCGGGCGGGGATGACTGTCGTTACACCCGAAGATGACGCCCGCGTGCGAGAGGATGAATCTGCACGCGAAAAGTCCGGCCAATAGGCGCCGTAATGTTTGAGCATCGTGCAATTCGATGCACCTTTTATTTAGCGAGTAAAAAAGATGAGTGAGATGGTGACAGATCCGGCAGAGACCCTTGGTGCAAACGGAACGGCGCCTTTATCGGTGGCCACGCCTCATGACGAGCAGGCGTTTCCGCGTTACGAGCAAACATTCCCGACGCTGACCGATGCGGAAATTGACCGCATGCATAGCTTCGGGGATGTCCGTCAATATAAGGACGGCGAGCGGTTGTTCGAAACCGGGAAAACTGGTCCGGGCATGTTCGTCGTGTTGTCGGGCACGGTGTCCATCACCCAGCGCGATGGGATGGGACATATCACTCCGGTGATCGATCAGGGGCGGGGTCAGTTTCTCGCTGAGGTCGGGCAACTCTCGAATCGTGTGGCGCTTGTCGATGGCACTGCCGAGGGCGATGTCGAGGCGCTGCTGATTCCGTCGGCCAATCTCCGGGCACTTCTTGTCGCTGAGGCGGATCTCGGCGAGCGCATCATGCGGGCGCTGATCCTGCGCCGCGTCAATCTGATTCAGGGTGGTGTCGGCGGTCCGGTCCTGATCGGTTCGCCGCTGCTTGCCGACGTTGTCCGCCTGCAAGGTTTTCTGGCGCGGAACGGTAACCCTTATCATTTGCTCGACCCGGCAACTGACAAGGACGCGGCCGATCTGATCGGACGGTGTTCGACAAGGCAAAGCGACTTGCCGCTGGTGGTGTGTCCGGATGGCACGGTGTTGCGTAATCCCTCCGAGTCTGCCCTTGCCCGCGCCATGGGGATGATCGGCAGCGTATCGTGCAGGAAGATGTACGACGTGGCCATCGTCGGCAGCGGGCCCGCGGGGTTGGCGACGGCGGTGTATGCCGCATCGGAAGGATTGTCCGTGGCAGTGCTTGATGCGCGCTATTTCGGCGGTCAGGCTGGTGCGAGCGCGCGCATTGAAAACTACCTTGGCTTCCCCACGGGCATTTCGGGGCAGGCTCTTGCGGGGCGCGCGTTCACCCAGGCCCAGAAGTTCGGCGCCGACATGATGATCCCGGTGTCCGCCATCTCGCTCGATTGTTCGAAGCCGGATGGCGCATTCGAACTCGTGCTCGATTGCGGGGAAAAATTAAGGTCGAGGTCGGTGGTGGTGGCGAGTGGTGCGCGGTATCGTCGGCCAGCGATCGAGAATCTCGACAAGTTTGAAGGACGTGGCGTTTGGTACTGGGCTTCGCCCATCGAAGCGCGGCTTTGCGCGGAGCAGGAAATCATCCTGGTGGGGGGCGGAAATTCCGCGGGGCAGGCCGCGGTGTTTCTCTCGGGACACGCCAAAAAAGTTCGCGTGATGGTTCGTAGTGACGGTCTTGCAGCCAGCATGTCGCGCTATCTCATCGACCGCATCAACGCGACACCGAACATCGAGGTGATGACGCGAACCGAAATCGTTGCGCTGGAAGGCGCTCCCGATGAAGGCGGGCTGTCCCGCGTGCGCTGGCGCAACCGCGATTCCGGCAACGAGACGGCTGCCGATATCCGCAACGTATTTCTGTTTGTTGGCGCCGACCCTGCAACGGCTTGGCTCAACGGCTGCGGCGTGACCCTCGATCGCACCGGCTTCGTCGTGACGGGGGCGCAGTCCGAACAAAATCTCGGACGGCTGGTCGCGCCGCTGGAAACGTCGGTGCCCGGCGTGTACGCGGTGGGCGATGTGCGGTCCGGTTCAGTCAAGCGCGTGGGTGGCGCTATCGGCGAAGGCGCGCAGGTGGTTGCGGCGTTGCATGGTTTTCTCAGCGACACGGCGAAGCCGGCGCTATAGGCTGCCTTAGTCGGTCATAAGAACTTGGCCGGTCTTAAAAACAGGGAGGAAGGCAGTGGCACAGCTCGTCGTGACCTACAAAACGCCAAAAGATCCTGCAGCTTTCGATAAGTATTATGCCGAGACCCACATCGGGCTTGCGAAGAAAATTCCGGGCTTGCGAAAATACCAGATCAATCATGGACCGATCACAGCGCTGGCTGGGGCATCCGATGCTTATCTGGTCGCTATCCTCACCTTCGACAGCGCAACCGCCATTCAGGCGGGGCTCGCCAGTCCCGAAGGACAGGCTGCCGCGGGGGATTTACCGAATTTCGCGAGCGGTGGTGCGGACCTTATCCTGTTCGACACGAAAGACGTTTAAGTATCCTCACCAAACAACGGGTGTAGCCAAGCATGCCCAAATGCACACACATCGCCGGAATTCGAGACGTGACGCCAAGCGCGCTTGGCTGCGAGGAATGCCTCAAGACCGGCGATGAGTGGCTGCATCTGCGGATTTGCCGCACCTGCGGCCACGTTGGGTGTTGTGACGACTCGCCCAATAAACATGCGACTAAGCATTTCCACGCGACGCAGCACCCCATCATCGAAGGCTACGATCCGCCGGAAGGGTGGGGATGGTGTTATGTCGACGAGGTCGCCTTTGATCTCTCCGATCGCAAGACACCGCATAACGGTAAAATCCCGCGCTATTACTGAAAGCAGCAGCCTGTCGCTCAGACGCTTTTAGAGCGTCTGTCGCGTCGAGCCACGGCAGGTGCTCTTCACAAATTCTGGAAGCTAGCGCAATCCTGTCGAAGTCCTGTTGCGCTGGTGTGCGCATGCTGTAGCCTTGAATCACCTTAAAGATAGGGGCGCATCATGATTTTAGGTATGAGTCTGCAGGCATTTACGGTTTTCCATCTCATTCTCAGCATGCTTGGCATCGCCTTCGGCTTCATTGTCGCAGGCGGCATTCTTGCATCGAACAAGCTGCCCGGCTGGACCGCGTTGTTTCTTCTGACGACGATCCTCACGAACGCGACCGGGTTTCTGTTTCCGTTCGCCAAGGTCCTGCCGTCGCATATTGTCGCCGCCATCTCGCTGGTGATGCTCGCTGTTGCGCTTTATGCGTATTATGGCAAGGGCCTCGTCGGCGTATGGCGTCCGGTTTATATCGTGACCGCGATGCTGGCGTTGTGGTTCAACGTCTTCGTGCTGGTCGCGCAGTCGTTTCTGAAAGTCGCGTTGTTGAACGTGTACGCCCCGACGGGTACCGAGCCGCCTTTCGCGATTACGCAAGGCGTGGTGCTGGTTTTCTTCATTTTTGCGATTGTTCTCGGTATTCGGCGATTCCGGCCAGCGTAATATTGGCGAAGCGGTAGAGCGCCGATGAGAGTCATTCTGTTCGGCGCGACTGGTATGGTCGGGCAAGGCGTTCTGCGTGAATGCCTGCTCGATCCCGATGTGATCGATGTTCTTACCATCGGACGAAGCGCCACCGGCCAGCCGCATCCAAAACTGCGTGAAATTGTTCACTCGGATTTCCTGGATTATTCGGCGATCGAACATGATCTGTCCGGCTATGATGCCTGCTTCTTCTGTCTTGGCGTGACGTCGCTAGGAATGAGCGAAGAAGATTATCGCCGCGTGACCTACGACATCACGCTGGCCGCTGCGCGAACGCTCGTGCGGCTCAATCCGGATATGACGTTTGTCTATGTGACCGGGGCCAGCACCGACAGCACGGAGCAGGGCCGTGTGATGTGGGCGCGGGTCAAGGGCAAGACCGAAAACGATCTCTTGAGGCTGCCGTTCAAGGCGGTCTACATGTTCAGGCCCGGCGCGATCCAGCCGTTGCACGGGATCAAGTCCAAGACTGCCTGGTATCAGGCGATCTATGTCGTGGCCGGGCCGCTTCTGACGTTTCTGCGCAGGGTTGCGCCGAAATACGTCACGTCCACTGAGCAGATCGGTCGGGCTATGCTGAGGGTTGCCAAACGTGGTTATCCGACGCGGATTCTGGAAAACGAGGACATCAACCGGGTGGTGTGATTCGGCAACGGTGGGCCGGATTATGCCGATCCCGGTCCAGGCGACACAATTCCAGCGAAATTGGTTGCATTAGACTGAAAAGCTGAAGCTTTTGGGGACTATAGGCTTTCGTGGCGGCGATCCGTGCGACGGTTTCCACATCGCCTGAAACACGCTAAGACAATTTATCCGGAAAAGGCAGGTTTGGTATGGATCGCATTCGCATCGTCGGCGGCAATAAGCTCAATGGCACCATTCAAATCTCCGGCGCAAAGAATGCTGCCCTTCCGTTGATGATCGCAGGCCTCCTGACGGACGAAACGCTGATCCTCGACAACGTGCCTCGCCTCGCCGACGTCGTGCAGCTTCAGCGCATTCTCGGCAATCATGGCGTGGACATCATGGCCGCCGGCAAGCGGCCGGGCGACCACGAATATCAGGGCCAGACCCTGCACATTTCGGCTGCGAACATTATCGACACCACGGCCCCGTATGAACTCGTCTCGAAAATGCGTGCGAGCTTCTGGGTGATCGCGCCGCTGCTGGCGCGCATGAAAGTGGCGAAGGTGTCGCTGCCCGGTGGCTGTGCCATCGGCACGCGTCCGGTGGATCTGTTGATCATGGCGCTCGAGAAGCTCGGCGCGACGATTCAGATCGACGGTGGTTATGCTGTGGCTACCGCGCCGAATGGCTTGATCGGCGCTGAAATCGATTTTCCAAAAGTGACCGTCAGTGGCACGCATGTTGCGCTGATGGCTGCGACGCTGGCAAAGGGCACCACCGTTATCATCAATGCGGCCTGCGAGCCTGAGATCGCCGATGTCGCGGATTGTCTCAATAAGATGGGCGCGAAGATTGTCGGTGCAGGCACGCCGCGCATCGTGGTTGAAGGCGTTACCAAGCTCCACGGCGCCCGGCACACCGTGCTGCCGGATCGTATTGAGACCGGAACTTACGCTATGGCTGTCGCAATGACCGGTGGCGACGTGCAACTCGCCGGTGCCCGTCCGGAACTGCTGCAGTCGGCCCTCGATGTGCTGGCCGAAGCCGGCGCTGTTGTTACGCCGAATAACGAAGGCATTCGTGTTGCGCGGAACGGTGCCGGCATCAATCCGGTTGTCGTTTCAACGGCACCATTCCCCGGTTTCCCGACGGATCTGCAGGCGCAGCTCATGGCGCTGATGACAACCGCCAAGGGATCCTCTCATATTACCGAGACGATTTTCGAGAACCGTTTCATGCACGTTCAGGAACTCGCGCGGTTCGGCGCGCGTATTTCGCTGGACGGTGAAACTGCTATTGTCGAGGGTACGTCCAAGCTGCGCGGCGCGCCGGTCATGGCGACCGATCTTCGTGCGTCGGTGTCACTGGTGATCGCGGCACTTGCTGCCGAGGGGGAAACGGTCGTCAACCGCGTCTATCACCTCGACCGTGGTTTCGAACGGCTTGAGGAAAAACTGTCAGCCTGCGGTGCCACCATCGAGCGCATCAGCGGGTAGGAAAACGTCCTAGTACCGCCGATCTGAAGTCCCTGTAGCAGTTGCGGCGATCTCGTCCAGGGACTTCAAATCGATAGCGGTACTAGAATCATAGGTTGCTAGTACCCTTTGCTTTCCGAAGTTCGCAAAGCAGGTGCTGCGACGTGTTACGAACTTCGGAAAGCGGGTACTAGCGAGGGTCGATGTCGCCACACAAGCTGATCGCTCTCGATGAAGATGACCTGGCTGTGATCTCGGCGCATGTCCAGGACGCCTGCATTGTGGCGAGCGACATCATCTGGCGGCAGGGCGAAAAGCGGCTGGTTGTCGGGATGCGGCGGCCGGATTGCGAGGAAATCCTTGCCGGGCAGGGAGCCCCGCATCAGGTCATTTCCGCTCTGCGGTTCGATCGGGTCCTCGCCTGCAAGGCGCGGAACATCGATATGGCCACGCCGGAACGGCCCCTGAAGCTTTTGGGCCTCGAATTCCATCCCACCGATGCCCCCGGCGGCAACGTCCTGTTGCTGTTCGCCAGCGGCGGCGTCCTTCGGCTCGATGTCGAATGTCTTGAATGCGAACTGGCCGATCTCGCCTGCGACGTGTTTGGCGAGGCGTTGGACGAGACCTCCGGCGACGGCCGTTCCGACGGGAGTGATTTTTCCGACAGGACAGGGCTTTAGACGTTTTCCTGTCGATTCCCCGGCTCGCGATCTTGCGTCAGGGATGCTAAGGGTTAGGACCATTTGTTCTTAGTCCTCGACCAGAGAATTCTTCACGACAATGCCCCTTCGTCTCGACAGCAGCGCCGCCGACTTCGCCACGCGTTTCAATGCCTTCCTCGCCATGAAGCGTGAGGTCTCGGCCGACATCGACGCGGCTGCGCGTGCCATCGTGGACGATGTCGCCAGGCGCGGTGATGCCGCGTTGGTCGAAGCCACCCGGAAATTCGACCGTCTGGATGTTTCAGCCGATGGGCTGCGGATCACAGCGGACGAGGTCGATGCTGCCGTCAAAGCCTGTGACGATAGGACCGTCGATGCGCTGAAACTCGCGCGCGATCGCATCGAGCTTTTTCACAAACGTCAATTGCCGAAGGATGAGCGTTTTACAGACGCGCAGGGCGTTGAACTCGGTTGGCGCTGGAGTGCGATCGAAGCGGTAGGTCTTTACGTGCCGGGCGGGACAGCAGCATATCCCTCATCGGTGTTGATGAATGCGGTGCCGGCGAAAGTCGCCGGTGTCGATCGTGTGGTGATGGTGGTGCCGTCGCCTGACAACAAGCTCAATCCGCTAGTGCTCGCGGCGGCAAGGCTCGGTGGCGTGTCGGAGATCTATCGCGTGGGTGGTGCGCAGGCTGTCGCCGCGATGGCGTATGGCACCGCGACCATCAAGCCGGTGGCGAAGATTGTCGGTCCCGGCAATGCGTATGTCGCAGCCGCCAAGCGTCTTGTCTTCGGCAAGGTCGGCATCGACATGATCGCAGGCCCCTCCGAAGTACTGGTGATCGCCGACCGAGGTGCGAATCCGGACTGGATTGCGGCCGATTTGCTGGCGCAGGCAGAACACGACGCCAACGCGCAGTCGATTCTCATCACCGACGATGCATCGCTTGCAGCCGCGGTCGAGCGTGCGGTCGAAGCGCAGTTGACGACATTGCCGCGCGCTGAAATCGCGCGTGCGTCGTGGAACGATTTCGGCGCTGTGATCCTTGTCAAAACATTGGATGAATCCGTGGCGCTCGCCGATGCCATCGCTGCCGAGCATCTGGAAATCATCACCGCTGATCCGGAGAGCCTGAGCACACGCATCAGAAACGCTGGCGCCATCTTCCTCGGCGCGCATACGCCAGAGGCGATTGGAGACTATGTGGGCGGATCGAACCACGTGCTGCCGACAGCGCGATCGGCTCGCTTCTCGTCGGGACTGGGCGTGCTCGATTTCATGAAGCGGACGTCGATCCTGAAGTGCGGGCCGGAGCAGCTGCGTACCCTCGGGCCTGCTGCGATGACGCTGGGCAAGGCCGAAGGCCTTGATGCCCATGCGCGGTCCGTCGGAATACGCCTCAACCTGCCATGAGTACGCCTCCGCCAGATGATGATGTCGGCTACCGCATCGTCGCGGTGACGCTCGATGAAGAATCCATCGGACGTTCAGGGCCCGATATCGAGCATGAGCGTGCAATCGCGATCTACGATCTGGTGGAGCAGAATCTATTCGTGCCTGAAGGTGTGCCGCCGGGCCCTTTCACGCTGCACATCGGCATTACCGGCAATCGCCTGATGTTCGACATCAAGCGCGAGGACGGCACGCCTGTGGTCGTCCATCTGTTATCGCTGACGCCGTTCCGCCGGATCGTGAAGGACTATTTCATGATCTGCGACAGCTACTATCAGGCGATCCGCACCGCGACCCCTGACAAGATCGAAGCGATCGATATGGGGCGTCGTGGCGTTCACGACGAAGGATCGCGGACGCTGATGGAACGGCTTGAAGGTAAGGTGCGCTTGGATTTCGAGACCTCGCGCCGGTTGTTTACGCTGATCTCAGTTCTTCACTGGAAAGGGTGAGCGCGTATGATGGCGCGTTCCCCGCAGGCCGTCCTGTTCATGTGCGGACAGAACAGCGTCCGGTCGCCCACGGCGGCGTGCTTGTTGCGCCATCTCGTTCCGCGCGGGCTTTATGTGCAGTCGGCGGGTGTCAGCAAGGCTGATCTTGATCCGTTTGCGGTTGCGGTGATGAAGGAAATCGGCCTCGACATTTCCAACCACAAACCTTGGACGGTCAAGGACCTGGAAGACTGGGAGGGATTCAATTTTGATCTGATCGTCACGCTCTCCCCCGAGGCCCATCACAAGGCGCTGCAGTTGACAGCGACCCTTGCAACGGAAGTCGAATACTGGCCAACGCCCGATCCCGTCGGCGTTGAAGGTCGCCGTGAGCTGCAGCTCGATGCCTATCGTGCGGTGCGCGACGGTTTGCTGCAGAAAATCCGCAAGCGGTTCGGGTCGCCCGGTATGGCGAACGAGTAGGCCGCGCAATGATCACGCGGCTTGCGGTCCGGGGAGGCACCTGAGCCGAGCCAACGTCCGGTTGGTGGCATCCCTTTCCGGTGTCGTCCCGTGTGCTGGCCGAGTGATGATTATTTCGTCCCGAAAAGCCGCCGAATATGCCAATCCTGTGCTGTTGTCGTTCCGGCAACCTTCGGATAGTTTCCGCGCCCACTAACCTCAGATCGAATTGACCCATCCCGCATGTTAGGCCGTTCTAAATTCGTTCTCGCGTCCGGCTCGCCGCGGCGCCTCAGCCTGCTCAATCAGGTGGGCATCGAGCCCGATGCGCTACGCCCCGCCGATGTGGACGAGACGCCGAAGCGTGGCGAGCTGCCGCGGGCCTGTGCCAACCGGCTTGCACGTGCGAAGGCGGATGCCGCGCTGAAGTCGGTCCAGCTCGACGATGAACTGCGCGGCGCCTATATTCTGGCAGCCGATACGGTCGTCGCGGTCGGACGGCGGATCCTGCCGAAGGCGGAACTGGTGGACGAAGCCTCGCAATGTCTGCGTCTGCTGTCGGGCCGCAATCATCGGGTTTACACGGCGATTTGCCTGGTAACGCCGAAGGAGACCTTCCGACAGCGGCTGGTCGAGACGCGTGTGCGTTTCAAACGGCTGAACGAGGACGATATTGAGTCCTATATTGGCTCCGGTGAGTGGCGCAGCAAAGCCGGTGGCTACGCAGTGCAAGGCATCGCGGGGTCATTTGTGGTCAAGATGGTCGGCTCCTATACCAACGTTGTCGGCCTGCCTTTGTACGAGACCACCGCCTTGCTGGGCGGTGAAGGTTTTCCGATCCGTTTTGGCTGGTTGAATGCCAACTGACGATAAAGCGAAGGCACGTCCTGCCAAGCCTTGCCCGATCTGCGGTAAGCCGTCGATCGAAGCGTCGAAACCGTTCTGTTCGGAGCGCTGCCGCGATATCGACCTGAATCGCTGGCTATCGGGGTCCTACGCCATTCCGGCCCGTGAGGGCGACGACGAGGATGATGCGGAGAGCTGAAATAGTCCCGTCACCGGCGGGGGTGATCAGCCCATCATGTGAATAATCCTCCCCGATCTTGTTGCGGCAATCTTCGCGGTAATGGGCGAGCGTCGGCTAATTTCCGGTAATCATTGGGAAATTTTCACCCCTGTCGGGGCTAAGAATGCGCCGCAGGTGGCTGGACAGGATCGTTCGGTCTCACTATAAACCGGCGCTCTCCCTGAACTTGCTTCGGGGCGGCGCCCAGGTAGCTCAGTTGGTAGAGCATGCGACTGAAAATCGCAGTGTCGGTGGTTCGATCCCGCCCCTGGGCACCATTCGATTTATTTCATCAAAGATTTCAATCTCTTCTTCGGGCCGGTGGGGCACTTTTCCGCTTTTCGGCGAAGAGTGGGACACATTGGGGTGGGCAAAGCGTGCCATGGCGTTCTCGGCCAACACGCGCTGGCGAGCGCCGCGTGTGTATCGGGTAATTTCCTTCGATGTTCGATGGCCCGTAATGGCCATGATTTCGTTTTCTGGTGCACCCAATTCAGCCAGCCGTGCTGCAGCAGCCTTCCGTAATCCGTGCGCCGTACAGTGCGACAGGCCCGCCGCGTCACATTGCTTGCGAAACCAGTTGCCAAAGCCGTTCGAAGTGAATGGCTTGTTGAATTCCGTAACTAAGAAAGTCTCTTTGCCGGTCGCGCTGGCAGCAAGGATGCTTCGCAATTCCGGTCGAACGGGTATCTCCATACGAATCGGTTTGCGTTTCTTGTTCTTCTGCTGGGTAAATATCAGCCACCCATTTTTAAGGTGTTCTGGCCCGAGCAGGACGGCGTCGGAACGCCGCTGGCCCGTGTAGAGCATCAACGCCATCGCAAGTCGTGCCTTGCTGCCGATAGGATGGGCGGCTTCAAATTGCTCAACCTCTTCGATTGACCACGAGTGGAAGCCTTCCGATTGCGACGCAAGGTAGGGCACGTCCCGCGCGGGGTTAGAGTCGCAAAGGTTAGTGACCACCGCATGAGCAAATACCTGCCGCAAGAACTTCAAAAGCTGATTCGCAGCCTCCGGTGTTTCGGAGATCTGATCGCGAATGGCGAGGATATGACGAGGCAAAACTGAATTGCCCGGAAGCTCCCCGTGCTTTTCGCAGAGTCTATCCAACGCACGGCGTCTTACCATCTGCGTCCGTCCGTCCAAGGCTTTGAATTGGGCGCTCGTATAATAAGCGACCACCAGAGACCTCATACTGCCATCCTTCGGACGACGGTCCCTCATCAGAGTGGGCGCGGGTGCCAGTTTCCCGCTTAGTGCTTCGGCATAGGCAAGCTTAAAGTCTCGCGAACCAATTTTGTCGGGCAGGCGAATTTTTCGCTGGCCACGTTTGCGGAAATAGATTCGCACGTTGCCGTGCCGATCTTTGTCTTTGAGAACATAGGGCCAATCGGTCATTGGAGAGCGAGAGCCTTATCCCACGGATTTGCGTCAGAGTCGTCGCTTGGCAGGTTTTCAAATGCACGATCCAGTTCGTGCCGATCCCAAATGACGCGGCCACGAAATCTTCTCGGGCCGGGTATGGTCCGGTCCTTCACGCCAAGATCGAAGCTAGATGGTGAGATGCCAAAGTATTCTGCAGCCATTTCACGGGACAGCCCACGTGGAGGAAGGGATGCCGGTAACGACGAGCGGCGCGGTTGGTTATCGTTGGCTGCAGTTGGGTGGTTCATCCACTTCTCCATCGGACCAGTTAAATAGTTTGACATAAGAGGGGCTTGACGCTCGTCGCAGGAAGTAACCTGTTCGATCTATCATCCAAAAAGAAGAAGCCTCCCGAAGGAGGCCTTTTCTGTTCAGCAGAGACTAAGTGCGAGCTTTTGTATGAAGACATCCGCAAAATCTGGCTCGCCAGTTTGAAAGAGAATTTTACGCTTCGCTTCGCGATCCCCGTCGCTTGATATTGGTGCAGCCAAAATAGCCGCTTCGACGGCTGTCAGCCTGTCGTCCTGACTCGCGTCTTCGCTATCCAAAATCTGCTGCCTTGTGGCTGCAAGTTGATGCACGCTATTGCTCGATAGCGAGTAGCTATTGATGTCCATTGATCGCTCGCTGTTTTGGCTTCTGAAGGCCCGCTCAGTGACAGACCGAGCAACCGGGGGTTCAGAACTTGCCAGCAGCAAGCCGGACGCTTTTAACCTAACGGTCTGGACAGCGCGTCCGCCCCCGGCCATCGCTTGGCCTATACGCAATACTGATGAGCGTTTTTCAATTGCTTTACTGTTTGGGGTTCTGAAGCCCGGCGACACGATGCCATCAACGTCGGTGTTCGCAAGTCATTTCTCGCATCCAAAATCGGTTTTATTTGATCATTTCAAACCGAATATCGGTGCGTACTTGCTGTTGGCACGAAGACTCTTGTGTGTTCACTAAGGCGCGTCTCTCACAACAATGCATGCATGACGAGCGCCAGCCTTCAGCGTGCAAAATTGAACAAGGTCGCTTCATGAAAATAGACCATCGCTTCCCTCAATGGCCGCGTGGCCTAGCCCGCTTGATGGCCGCGCAATACATCGGCGTGTCGCCAGTCATATTCGACAGGATGGTGGCCGAAGGCGACATGCCCCAGCCGAAACGTTTTTATCAAAGAACGATCTGGGATCGGATCGCGGTTGATAAGGCATTCGACTTACTGGATGGTGGGAACGCGACCGCAATTTACGGTGAGGAAATCATAGAGTTTGCGCCGTGAAGATCAAATTACCAAAGTACGTTTCAAAAGATAAAGGACCGGACGGCAAAGAGCGATTTTACTTTCGTCGTGTCGGCCAAAAGAAGATCAGGATACGCGGCATTCCGTGGACGCCATCGTTCATGGCCGAGTACAAAGCGGCGAGTGGTGGTGTCGTTCTAACTCAGAGCATTAAGCCGCAGAAGGTCGGAACCTTCAGTTGGCTTTGTGAGCAATACTTTGCATCTGCAGAGTTTAAAGAACTAGACCAGACACTAACAGCGCCGCGTCGTAAGAATACTCTTTTGAAGATCTGCAAAGAGCCAACGAAGCCCGGAAGTAATATTCTTATGGGCGACGTACTGGTATCGGCATGGAATAAAAAAGCTGTGCGAGCGATGCGTGACCGCGTGGCTCATAAACCAGGTACAGCCAGTGATTGGCTTAAATGCTTGCGCAGTGTCTTTAAGTTCGGCGTAGATGCGGATCACTGCGAAGTTAATCCAACTCGCGACGTTCCTTTTATCCGCAGCAACAATGTCGATGGGCACCATTCTTGGACAATTGAGGAAGTTGAAAAGTTCGAAAAGAAGTGGCCTATTGGTTCGCGTGAGCGATTGGCGTTTTCTCTGCTGCTTTACACCGGCCAGCGTTTGTCGGACATCATTGCGTTTGGACCGCACAATGTAAAAGAAGGTTGGCTTCACTTCACGCAGCACAAGAACCGGAACAAAAAACCGGTTCACATGCAGGTGCCTATCCGGCCAGAACTGCAGCACGTGCTGGACAACACTGTGACCGGCGAAGATACTTTCCTGCACAACACGTTTGGCAAGCCGTACATCGCGAACACGTTCAATATGTTTTTTGCTGGCGCGTGTAAGACCGCAAAGGTCCCCGGTCGCGCTCACGGACTCCGTAAGGCGTTTGCATCCCAGTTGGCAGAGCTTGGATCGTCGGAAAACGAAATCATGTCCCTCACAGGCCACCAGACTTCGAAGGAAGTCACCCGTTACACAAAGGCGGCTAGGCAGCGCGTGATGGCAGAGAAGGCAATGGCAAGGCACAAGGTGGCAGGTGCGGCCCGTTTCGCGTACTTGCGCTTACCACTTCCGACCGCCGAGAACTTTTCCCTTCGACGGTAGGAGTTCGGCCTTTAGCTTGTCTCTTTGTGCGCAAAGGCCGTCGATCTTATCCAGCATACGCTGCAATAACTCTTCGGCAGACGCCGTCGAAATCCCAGCACGTTGAAGCCTCAAGATATCCTTGCGCTGGCGTCCTACCTGGCCACGCATGTACTCGATTTCTCTGCGGACGAATTCAAGAGACGGCATCGGGTCTTGCCACAGCGGTAAATATTGACGGATTGTTTTCTCGCTGGGTGACGAATTCGATGACCTTTTGAAGGAACTCATCAGCATCCACTGGTTCGAAACATCCAGATTGATGCCCCACGTGGTCCACTAGCAGATCAAGCATCTCGTCAAAACTCTGTGGCAGCCTTCTGCGTAATTCCTCGGCCTTGGCAAGCGTATCCAATGGAATTGCGTCAGATGTGTTCGATAAACGATCAAAGATATTGATCATTATCTTTTCGTGTTCATTGTAGTTTCGCACGCAACTGCCAATGGCGTCGTCAAGGTCAGGTTTCCCGTCATTCATGTAAAGGAGCCTCAAGCAGTTAAATCGCTGTGTGAGGTCTTGAACAAAGTTGTCCATGAGTCATGCTCCGACTTCGTTGATCTTTGCGCCTCACACGATCGAGGTACGCGCAACCGCGTTCACACGTTTTTTTTTGCGGGCCGAACGGACTGATCATGTGAGCCCGCTTCAGGGGGTAAATTCCCTGCCACGTATTGACGGCTACCCGTGAATGTTCCTATTTTGTTCTCATGGAGTCAAGCGAACAAAAACGCCGTTTTCCGCCCCCTTGGACGGTGGAACAGAACACCCATGGGTACGCGATTAAGGATTCAAGCGGCTTTGCCTTGGCGTATGTCTATTTTCGCGACGACATCCACGCGCAGAAGTACACCTTCGCCCACCAGTATCTAACGAGCGATGAGGCGCGAAGGATCGCCAAGGCTATTGCGCGCTTACCTGAATTCTTAAAGGCAGAGCCGGAATTTCCAGCCAGGCGCATGAAGCGCGTGGGTCGCTATTGGCGTTCAACTCACCCTTATCACGTGGCTCTTCAAGAATGTTACGTCCAAGAAAATTACGACGAGATTGTCGAATGCTGCCGCTTGAACAAGGTGCCCTTTGATGCAACAGGCGAACGCTTGACGCTCGGCTTCATACAATGGACCACTTACGAGTTCGCCTATCAGTTCGATGCAATCAGGTTTTGGCATAAGTTCGATGGACGATGGATGGTTGGCGACGACTTCATTGTTCCGACACCTCCGAAAGACTTTCGGCCAATGCAATCGGTGAAGAGGAAGGGCGCGATCTAGATGTGTAACCTCTATTCGATGACGACGAATGTCGAGGCAATCAGACGATTGTTCTCAGCGCTCAATAGCCGCGTTGGCAACCTTCCATCAATGCCCGGTATCTTTCCCGATTACCCAGCACCAATCGTCCGAAACATACCGGACGGCCGCGAGATCACCATGGCGCGTTGGGGTATGCCGTCGTCTGCGACCGCCCTATTTCAGGCCACGAAGAAACGCGCCGCGAAAATGGAAGCCAAAGGCAAGCCTGTCGACTTCAAAGAGTTGCTACGCATGGAGCCTGACGGCGGCACGACCAACATCCGCAATGTGACGAGCAAACACTGGACGCGATGGTTGGGGACGGAGAACCGCTGTGTGGTGCCGTTCACATCATTCAGCGAATTCAACAAGGCCGAAGGCGGCGACATCTGGTTCGCTTTTGACGAAACGCGTCCTCTTGCTTGCTTCGCTGGCCTCTGGACCAACTGGACATCCGTGCGCAAAGTCAAAGAAGGAGAGACGAACAACGACCTGTTCGCTTTCCTCACGACGGAGCCTAACGCGGAAGTCGGTGCCATTCATCCGAAGGCCATGCCTGTGATCCTTACGACACCTGCCGAAGTAAACACATGGATGACAGCGCCATCTGACGAGGCTCTCAAATTGCAGCGGCCGCTTCCGGATGGATCACTTCAGATAGTCGCTCGCGGCGTGAAGGAAGATCTAGTCGCGTCGGTGAATTGATCGACGGCCCGTGGGCCAACAACACCAAGCTGCTTGCCATTCAACTTCATGCAGCAAAGTTTTACCGGTACTCCGCTGCAGCAAGCAAATAGCGGCATTTCCACACAACAAGCGTCACTAGGCCTGACTTTCCGTAAGTCTTATTCGGTAATAGATCGACATGTATGGACACGGTAATCTCACTCGTTTTTTTTTCAAAGGAGGATTCCAATGCATAAGATGGTCGGAATCATATTCCTGGCGAGTGTTGTGGTTGGCCCAACATCTTCCTTCGGGGATGACAAGAAAACAACCCAAACCACAACGACGCAAGAGGCTGCAGAGGCAAAGAAAAGAGAAGGTCAAACGGGGACCAGCAACAAAGAAGCAGCCAAACAACTAGAGCAGATGGATAAACTGGAGAGGCAACAAACCACCGGTAAGCCACCGAAATAACACATACCGAAAAGCGGCGCTCCGATTGAGGAGCGCCGCCACCATTACTTCAGTTTTCTTGTTTTTTGAGCGCTCTTAACGACAGCAATCGTTCGCGATTCAAATTCTGCGCGATCTCTCGCCATTTGCTGTTTCAGATCGACAATGTCTTGGGTGTTGCCAGTAACGTTGTAGACCGGAGCGAAGTGAACATTCACCGGCGAGTTGTCGTTCGCTGGAGATCCTCCATTCGGAACGATCTGCGCGCCGTTCGGCACGTACATCCGCTCCGGTCCATGCTCGCCAACAATGGACCAGCCACCAGGTGCACTGGTCGTGCCATCGGCAAACCCAGGTAACGTCGGTCCAATCGGCGCGCTATATCCACCGCCTGGCAGAGCATTGGACGGCAGGGCATTACCCGGTCCGCTACTGCCAAGTCCGAAGAAGCTACCCAAACCACCTAGCAGACCGCTTCCGGCCCCGCCAAAAGCCTTTGACCAGAGGTTATCAACGGCCATGCTCAGAAGCTTGTCGCTGATCTTATTCAGGGCATTGGTACCGGCCTGTGCAAACGAACTCCACGCATTTGACCCACTTGACAAGGCATGGGTGAAATCCGTGGCGAAGCTCGTAGCGACCGACCGGCCTGTATCGCTGATGTCCTTCAGCGCCATATTCACACGCAAAGCAGCGGCTTCACTGCTCGCCAATGCCGCAGGTACGTCGTTTCCGTAAATGCCACGCAATTGCTGGGCAATCTGTAGGTCTTGCGGCCCCAGAAACGCAGTTTTCGCCCCGAAATCTATTTGAGAGGCTACTTTGGCAAGCTCTAAGGCTTGAGCCGCCTTACCGGCGCTTTCTGCAAGACTGTAGAATTTATCCGCGTACTTCTCGAGACCGGTGTATCCGGCCTGCTGAGCGGCAGTATAAAGGCTAGCTTCAGCACGGGATTGAGCCAGCGCGGATGCACCAAGCCCCACAGCCTCCGTATCCGCTTGGGTGCGTGCCGTGTGCTTTTCAAGCTGCTCGATTGCACGGTCAAGTGCATCGGACTGTTCCTCGATATCCGGAAGCTTGGTTGCTTTATTGCCGAATACGGCTGGGTTGACGCCGTCAACGCTCGGAAGATCGATAAGCTGCTTCTTCCAGAACGCAAGGTTCTTGAGCTTCGCGAGCATATCGTCTGCGGTTTGCAGATCAGCTTGGCCATCGCCGAGCAGCATCGATTTTTGGTTCGTTAGTTCTATATCGCGTTTTACAGCTACCGATGATGCCCTTAAACGATCAAAAAATGTTCCTTGAGTGTTCAGCAACGATGTAGGGTCTCGGATCAGATCGTAAATGTCCTTCACGTCCTGCATATTGTTGCGCAGTGACTGCACGGCAGCGATCTGCTTTTCTATATCAGTAGTCGACTGATCCTCAATCGGGGTAAACGACCTCGTAACAAACGAAGTGGCCTTACCTGCCGCCTCCAGAATCGTTGCCGCTAAATTTGCCGCCTGGATAAGCAGTGGCAGAACACCACCTAGCGCAGCTTTAAACTGAAGATCCCAAGCCGCTACAGCCGTTTTCCATTCTTTATCGAATTCAGATGCTTGCTGTACGATGTTGTCATCAACGATGACGCCAAGAGATTCCGCTCTGGTCTTAAGATTATCAATTTCGTCAGAGCCATCGCGAAGCAGCGGCAACCAGTCTTTAGTCAGTCCAACAATGCGAAGAATGGCTTGCTCGACATCAGGGGTCGGTGCGTTCTTAACCAGATTCGAGATGTCTGCGAGGGCATCCTTCGTGGTCTTAAGGTCACCATTTGCGTCCTTGATCGACAACCCGTTCTTTTCAAACAGCTTGCCGAAGTCAGTGGCGCTGCGACTTGCCGCTAGAAGGTCGTCACTGATTCTATCTAGACCGGAGACGAAGTCCTTGTCCGTAACCCCTCGCGATTTTGCCGCGTAAAGGGTCTCTTGAAACTCGCGGACCGACATCTGCGCATTTCGAGCGCTATCCGCAATGTCCGCATATTGCTTATTGATGCCGCCGACTTGGTCAACCGCAGCGCGTAAGCCAGCAAAAATAGCGCCAATTCCCACACCAGCAGCGAGAGTAACGGTAAGAAAATTGGTGGTGACGTCGGCTGCGCCCTGCATGGCTCTAGTGTAATTCTCTGCCTGGCTCACATCGGCATCGATTACGAGCTGGGTAACAACTTGATCAGTCACGAGATGCGGCCTTCATCTGCTTAATTTCGACGCGAGCATTTGGATGCAGGAGTTGAGAGGTAAGCCCTCGAAGAAACCCCAACCGGTAGCCGCGTTCGCCAGCTTCGGTCATGCCATTTTCTGATTTCTGGCTGACAACGTACTGATCTGCTGCGGCAGAGAACCGGGCAAGAACGGCTTCCCGCTTAATAGAGACGCTTTCGCTGTCCTGCAGCAAATTCTGAGCGCATAGAACGCCAAGCTCTAGGCCAAATACCTTGAAGTCAGCAGCAGTCGCTGGCCGGTCGATGACCGTGCCGTCTTGAGTAATCAATTGTGTGTCCTTGAAAGAAGTCTCTATACAGAGACGCCAATTATCGGCTGAAGTTGCAGCGGGACAGGTCATCCTCGCGAGCCAATGGGGATGGATCGAATCGGGTCGATCTCTATGAGTGATTTACCGAGAACAAAGCGTCGTTCTGGAATTCCTACGGGTAATGCGGGCGAATATTTCGTTATGGGCGAATTGCTGCGCAGGGGCTTCGATGCGCAACTCGCAGACAGAAACACCAAGGGATACGACATCTTGGTCGGAGAACACGACGCCGAGCATCTACAAAAAGTTCAAGTAAAGACGGTTCGGGCCGCGCCTTGGTACGTTAATCAATCGAGCTTTAAGGATAAGGGTCTAGATCAGATAACCGTTTACGTACTGCTGGGTCCGGAAAATTCCAAAGCGAGCGTCCGGTATTTTATTGCGAGGAATCGTGACCTCGAACCATTTTTATACATCCCTAAATCAGGAAGTTGGACTGCCAATGCATTTATGCGACTTCAATATCTTCTGCCGCACGAAGGTCAGTGGGCGCTATTTTCGAAAGATAACAATTGAGAAAAGTGAGCTGGAGGGGTGGTATATGGCGGGATACGTCTCATGAATTGCCACGGGCTAGGTTGCCAATCCACCGATCTCATCAAGGCTCACATAATACCTGCCGGTTTTGGTCGCCTGATTAGACCGTCTAATGGCAAAAACATTAAGATTGCTGGCAATCGTGTTCGCGAGGCAAATCCTCAATTAGGAGAATTCGATCCTTCTATCCTATGCGAGAGGTGTGACAACGTCCTTGGCCTGGATGACGAATACGCACTGGATGTCACCAAAAGAATCAAACCATTTCGTGCTGTGAACGAGGAGCTGTTTGTTGACACAACGGTCGATTGTAACCGGTTCAGTAAATTTGCGCTTTCGGTTATCTGGCGTGCCTCAATCAGTAAACGCGAAGCGTTCTCTGAGGTCTCTTTAGGGCCATACGAAAACTTGGCGCGCGATGTTCTGTTTGGGTCACGACCTTTATCCGACTTCCGCCAGTTCGAACTAGTTGTTTCGCGCTTTTCAAGTAAGAATCTCGACCCCAGCGGCATCAATTATTATCCGATGCGCTTCAAATACCTCGACCTCAACCTCAACACGTATGGTTTTTGTGTTTCAGGATTTCGGTTGCTTCTCAAGATCGATAATCGCAAGCTGCCGTCCGAGTATGAGCCATTGATCATTAATCGCACAAACGTCTTCCGTGGAGCATTTTTGCCGTTTGAAGAGTGTCAGGAGTTCAAGGGCCTCAAGGATGCTGTAACTGCCAATCAACGGCGAAGAGCGCAGAACTCATAGCTTGGTGAATCGAACTCAGGAAACGATATGTTTGCTTTTGTTTTAATGCCGTTTGATGCGGATTTTGACGATATCTACCGTCTTGGAATCAAGGAAACCGCTGAAGCCGTTGGCGTAAAAGCTGAGCGCGTCGATGAGCAAATTTTTCACAAAGAGAATATTTTGGAACGCATCTACGGACAGATCGATGCGGCGGATATCATTATTTCCGACATGACGGGTCGCAATCCTAACGTGTTTTATGAAACTGGTTATGCGCACGCCAAAGGCAAGACCTGCCTGCTTCTGACTTCAAACGCAGATGACATCCCGTTCGATTTGAAACACCATCGTCATGTTATCTATGGGGATTCCATTCAGAACTTGAGGCGAATGCTCGAGAGGGAGTTAGTCTCGCTAAAGGCGGTGATACAAAATAGGCAATCCGTCATAACCGTGAAATTGAATCGGGTCGTTGGATTGCTTGAGAAGGATGAATTTAGCGCCGATGCAGAAGTCGATCTAGTTTTCGACTTAAGCAATAAAACGGCGGGGCCTTCGCCAGAAATCGAGGCGATTTACTTCATCACTGGGAAGGGGTGGTTCTTTAAACAAGATGGGCAGGACTGCGCATCACGGGATGTCGATTTTGACGGTTATAAAATCAGTCACTTTGTGAGGTCCCCAGTGAGAAGAGTCCAAGGGACCTCTTGGGCCGAAATAAAGATAACTGGGCGGAAGATTCTTGAATTTGCTTCGTCCGGGAAGAAGCTAAAAGATAGGTATCGAGTATCGGGGCGGGCCATGATCAGAATCGTAACCTCGGATGGAACATTCGACTTTCCGATTGATATAGAAACCGAGGTTGATGAAATTCCGTTCTAGTCATTGATCGGCGGACAGTTGATACGAAACTACAAGGCGCGCGGATTCGTATTCTCTTTCATGTCCCACATGGCTACGCTGGGGTCGCCGTGGGCTTCCCAACAAGCCTTCCGCTCCTCGAATGATGCAAATTGAAACCAGGAGCGGTCACTACCATGCAGCCACATCAGTGTGTCTTCATCAACCGCATCCCGCCGCTTATCGTTCCTTCGACGTACCGGCATTAATTGCTCCTATTTGCTCGAAGCGAGTTTGGTCGGCTTTCGCTCGGCGGGGATACGTCGAGCCCGATTTCCCGGACGAGCCGCGCAAATGCCAGTCGGGAATCCCGCTCAATAGCGCACTCGGGTCGAGCGCGGGGTGCGCCAAATCGATCAGTGTAAGTTAAGCCCTGCTTTGCAATGGCCTCCCGGGCCATTTCACTGCGATCCCATGCTTCGCAAGCCTTCGTGAGGAGACGGATGTGATGGCTGTCGAGCGCAAATTCTGCGAGCACTTCGGCCCACCACCGCGATGTCTCAGGACGCAGGTGTTTTGGCGGCTTTTCAGCCCCAGGCTTCGTTTTGATCATGTTTCCAAAAATTTGTTTTCAATCGGGGAAAGCCTCGTAAATGTTTGCCTACCCGTCCGGTCCAGTCCCCTAAATCGCTAGAGAGTTGACCCGCCCCCTACCTTCAGCATCCGATCTCATTGATCTTCCAAAGCTTCCTTCATACAACGCAGCCTTTTTGCTGTTGCATGTCGTATGATATGGTTGCCAATTACTACGATCCCAAAACAATCTCATATCGCCTTTATGTGCCACGATATGGTCGACCATGTTGGCACGCTTCTTACATCCACATGCACACAAATCGTTGCCAGGTAGAGCAAGGTACGCCTTGCTTGCCTTCTCCCACTCCCATGTGTAGCCACGTTGACGTGCGTTAGGGCGCGTATCAACGTATGGCTTCCATTGTCGTGGTTTGTACTGTGGTGGTCTAAGCGGCACTTTGTCTTACGCTTACATCAGCGGCTTTTGTTAGCTCGACCTGGACCAAATCACCCAATCCAATATCGATATCTCCACCAGAGTGTTGGAAGGTAAGGCTCACCGGCAGAGGTCTTACGGCTGAATTGCGCGGATTAAATATCGGGTGCAATTCAAACGTCGTGGAAATTCCTTTGACTTCTCGGATCGCCGCCACCTTCCTCTCTGCTACTTCAAATATGAATTTACTTCCGCAATCTATCTTCAATCGATCTTCTCTTTCTTAAATGATCCAAACACTAGGTCGACCCGCCCGTTACCCAAGGCAGGCCGACCGGTCATGACGCGGCAGTCGCGCTTTAATAGAGGTAATGAAGGTGCTCCGTCTCTTCGACAAGAGCGTCGTACTGTTCTGACTGCCACCGAGCAGATTGAGACAACGTGAATTCGTACTTTGCTTTCGGGTCTGCATCTCGAATCTTCTGTTTCAGTTCTTTTACTGAGCGCGAGAGTCTGTGAAACCTGTGATGCAGGTCATAGACGTCCGAGCGTATTTCATCGCTAGGCTTTTGGGTATTTTCAGCATCGACGACGACCGCGAATGCGTTATCACCAGCCATTCCGTCTGAAACTTGCGATATTTCGTTAAGCTTGGCCTTGGTGACGACGATCACCTTCTCGCCGTCGACATTTTCAACGCGCGTTTCCATTAGCGTTGCGCCGATGGATATTGAGCTTGCTGCGCCGGATGCACATAGGGTGGCGATCAATGGCCCGCGCCCATTCTCGGCTTTATCGAGATCGAACCAAAAACGCCCATCCTGATAAAGCTCAAGCGCGTTGGTTGTATCGCCCGCCTTTGTCGCGGGATTATGGGCAAACTGAAATTCAACGATCTGTTTGCTTAAATCTCCAAAGCAATCATTCTCAAGCAAATACCATTGTTCTTTAATCTGATCGTAAAATGGAACGCCGAAGGCGGCGAACTGCCCCATCAATGCGCGGCCTTTGGTATCATCAAGTATCGTGTTCCACACGCCGCCTCGTTGATTTCGATCGAGACGAGCTTGGATTCGCTCAAGCGCGCGCATGTCCCGAGGATCTAGTTCAATCTTATTGGGCACTCAGCGCACGCTCTCTGGGATGTCAGATTTTTTGATGTGACCGTTCTCCACGAATTCACTAAGAACGTGATTGTAGAAGCCACAGGAGTCGGTCGGGCTACCGAGGTAGTAGGGACTTACACGGCCAAGACCTGATAGCCTCGCGCCAGTGTTCTCAACCGCATAAACAAACTGCAAGTATTCCTGATGCGCCGCGTGAAGTTCAATTGCTTTGGCTGCAAACTTCTTCGCCAGTCTGGAGTGTTCGGGGGCAGCGTGCTCGCAGACGATCCGAGAAGCTTTGATCTCTTCGTTGATAATTTCGGAATCGATTCTGTCGATGGCTTTGTTATGAGCATCTAACTCGTACAGTAGATCCTGTAGACGTTCGCTGTCTGGGCGGACGTTGTATTGTGTTGTCATTTTAGCTTCCGACAAGCTCAGCTACTCGGTCTGACATCGCCGACCCAAGATGTGGGTTGTCCTGTCGAGCGCGAATACTCACGATTTCAGATTTCAATTTTGCGGACTTCGCAAATAGATCATTTCGCCTTGCTCGAAGTTCGCGGATACGCGGCGATGCTTCCTCAAGACTCATTATGTTTTTCATTTATACCTAGCTTTGATTTTACGTTTGCTGCGAGCTTGCCGCAGTCAATGACGAAGACCGCGCCATCTTTAGGAAGGACGTCGTCTAGCGACTGATCGGGATCAACACAGATCACGTGATAGAAAGAGCGTTTTTGCCCAACCAGAAAAGTTCGTCCCAGCGGATATGGTTCGCCCACCTCGCGACCTTGATTACCTCGGTCGCTGAACATGAACGCTGCTTCAGCTGCGCGCGAAGCCGAGATACCAAGCGATACTAACTTCGTGGTGATAGCGATTTGATAGAGGCGACGAAGCGAATAACCTCGGTTTTGGCCGCTTCCATTTGCTGCGACATCACAGGGTTGGGGCTTGATGATGCCCCGCTCGTAGTAGCTTTGCAGTGTGCGGAATGGCGTATCCGTCGCAGAACAGGCGACGTTAGCCTTATAGGTGATCATTAGCTCCTCGTTGTGAATCCATGTGTGTGGGTGACATGGCCAAAAAGAAAGGACCGCCCCGTGCGGTGAACGGGACGGTCCTTAGTTCAAAGGAAGTAGGAATTGAACGAACTGCGTTCGCACTAATCACTAATTACACATTACCTCGAAACCGCGTGCATCGACCGATTCCGTGCACGGGATACGAAATTTAGGCAGCTCTGGCCTGGGCAGAAGCGTAGTGCCGCTCAAGCACACGCAGGGCTATCACCAAGGCCGTTATGGCTGCTGCACGTGCCTGTTGAGGCTGATTGCGACTACTGTAAGCCTTGCCAGCCACTTCTACGGGCCTGTTGTGAAGCAGGATATCGTCTACTAGTTGGGCGAGCCCTAACGCCTGCAGGGCGTTCCTGGCGCTGTAAAATGGTCGATGTTTATCAAGGATGCGTTCACCTGAAGATAGGTCCCGATAGGGATCGTACCGGCCACAGGATACCTGAGGCTTGGCGTAGTCTGGGCTGGCAATGGTTGAACGGCCTGTCTTATCGAAGTCGATGCGGTACCGCTCGCCGGTTGCGTGTAGCGCATGATTACGGGCGATATCGGCGTCCAATGCACCGTCTGCAAAGAGGCGGTGAAAGGGGTCGGCAATGCGCCGGGTGCGGAAATTGTCGTTGGCATACTTCATCCGGCGTGCTCCGCATCTGCCAAGCCGTAGCTTGCTAAGTCATCTCGTCCGGCCTCGGCAAGGGTCTCACGGAAAACCCAATGCCAACCGCATGTCCCAGTCTCATTATCCCGCGCCAGAAGGTGAATCTGTTCTTCGTCACAATCGTCGATGTCTTCAATGCTGTGGTAGTCCAATTGAATCATGAGTGCTGCTTTCTATGAACTTGTGAACTTGTGAAGTTGTCCCAGTGGCTAGTGTTCGGCGGAAAAATGCCTGGAACCGCAGAATCCGTGGAGTCGGGACAAGTTCAAAAGTAGTAAGAAAATTGGGGTGTTTAATATTAGAAGAGCTTGTGTCTCAGGGACTTTCGGAGGGGCTATAACTTTTGAAATGCCTCACAACTAGCCAAAAGTTCACAACGAGTGCCCGGCCTTCTCTAACAAGTTGGGAACGCGTTGTTGCTTTTCACAAGTTTGAATCGAGCGCGAGCACCAGGCTTTTGACCGGGTGAGGTTAGGTTTACGACCTGGCCGGTGTCGATGAGCCACTGTATCGCCTTTGAGACATCGTCGGCTTCAGCTTGGCTAACATACTGCCGTTGCAGAAGATGCGACCAGGCAAGTGTCTGATCCGGAGCGTCGGAAAGTGCGCCTGCCACGGCCTTACGCAATGCTTCAGCGGTTGAACCCGACATATACTTGGATACACCATCACCGATAACTTGAATTGAGCGATAGACGATGGCCCATGCCCATTCAATGTCGTCGAGATCGATCGTTGGAGTTGCCGCGTTTCGGGAGATTGCACGAACGGTAGCTAGCCGAATCGTGTTTTCAGCAGCGCGCCCGTTGATATCCCGATCTACCTGGGACCAAACTTGGGCATGTTGCCACTGAAAGATTTCTGCCCAACGCTGATAAGCCGGTCCTTCTTGGCCCTCCATGAACGGTACTACCGTTTTCTTTTGAAAAAGTAGATTGCCGTCTCCTTCAGCGACAGGGAACGCCTCCGAGGCGTTCCTTAAGCGCTCCACGAGTTCCGAGGGGATAACCGCCCGTTGACCGAGTTTGGGAGCACTTACATTCTTAGGATGAGTGCCCTCAAGAAAGACGAACCTGCTGAGAAACCCGTTGCCTAGAGAATCCGGAGTAAGCCCCTCATAAAGCGTCTTTGCCGTCGTCATTCCGAGGACCGTTAAGGCGGGTCCGTCGATGGGGCCGTCGTCCTTCTTTGTGTCCTCAGAAGCGTATTGGCGACCGTAAAACATACAGTCAGCTTGGTCGTAAATTGCGAGAATGAATTTTCGGATGGAGGCTGACGCCGAGTTTCCACTGTGCCGTGAGTTAACATCCTGCAACGTGATGCCAAATTCATCCATTACTACCACAGTAGATTTGTTTCTTCGAAGCATCCGCTCGATAGCCGCGTATGACGTTGGGTCTCCGTTCGTCACAGCACCGGGTCGCCCAGCAAGTTGTGCGAGATTAATAATCGATTTAGGCGCGTGCCCCTTACCGCTCGCGACACCCATAACTGTCGTCATGAATAGGTTGATGCCGCTGCGTGTTGGGCCGAGCGCGCGATCTCCAAAGATACCACTAAGGAGAGCAATGCTTGATGCAAGTGCCAACTCCGGGACAGGTATAATGGCGGTATCATTCACGTGCCGAGCGATGTCGCCGAGGAGACCGCCCGCCGCTTGCGGTGTAAACGGAGCCGGATGCATCATTGGAGGAGTGAGATCGATTTTCTTTCGATTGTCGTTAGCGGGCTGACCGCTCGCCTCACCCTCGGCTAAGCCTCGCGAAATGGTTTCGTTGATGCTCTGTTCCTGGTATTCCTTATTATAGAGGCGCGCGCCCGCGTGATGTTTTAGCAGATCTTCAAGATCAATCCGTTGGAACTGGTATGGGCGTAGTAATTGGCCACACTCGAATGCGATGCCGTACAACTTCGGCAGATCATAGGGGGCCTTCCATGCCGAAATTACGCTATTAATAAGGGGATGGAATTGAACTCGATTTTTGTCTGGTAACTCACGCGCATCAATGCTCTCCACAACCGTGGAGCTAGATTTAGTCATTTAGCTTCCTTTGAAAAATGCCAACGTTTTTTTGGTTGGCTATTCAACGCAAAAGTCCCGGCGTTGCTTCGGTATCTACGCGGCCCGTCCTAATTTGCGGCCGTTTTCGTTAGCTGCCTTTTCGGCAGCTTCATCTCGTGCAGCAGCGATATCCATTAGGCGGACTAGGCGGCTAGCAACTCGGCCAGTAATGAGCGGCAGATGTTTGCGGGGCGGCTTGCCTTGCGACGGGGCTGCATATGGTTTTTGCGGCCCACGCAGCCGGGCAGTGCGGGCGCGCAATTCCTCGATGGGAATCTCATAGTCGCTGCGGTCCGTAAGCCCGCAGATTCTACTGGTGGTCATTCTAGAATCCTTTTCACACATTGTGCTGCCGGGCACACCGGCTGGTAACGAACGCAAAACACCACCGCTGTTCGGCGGCGGGCAGGGTAGTTAGCTTGGTAGTTTTTGGCACCGGCCTAATGGCACGCGGCGCATACGCAAATGATGAGGCTACTTGTTTGTAGATAAAATCTGGATTGGATGCAACCGATAAAAGGTTGACATTGCATTGTTCTACCGTTTCGGCGCAGACTCATCAAGCGAAAAGAGGTTGGGGGAAGCATCGTGAACTTGAAGGCAGACACGGATCACAAGATCGATCCAGATTTTTTTGATGTCGTGATCCAGTCACTCTCTGTACTTTCGAGCGTGGCGACGCTCGCAACAACGTGGCTATCGTTTAAAGGGAATAGCCGCGCCAAATCCGATGAGAATGCCGAGCTCGTGCGGTCTGCTTTAAGGACTGTTCGAAGACAACTCGAAGACGTCTTTGAGGCCGTTGAAAATATACTTCGTATCTTGGAAGAGGGCAGAGCCCAAGAACTCGGCAAGGTCGACTTGCTTAGTGAAACTCCAAAGTTTGGATCAGCGGTATTTCTCTCCCAAGGACTGCTTTCACAAGTCCATCACCAACTGTCCAACCTTGACATGGCAACGATGAATGCTCGTCAAACGATTAGAAACATTGAGATGCTCCTCCCCTCTGCTGCGTTTGGGGATATGACCGACTTAAGATTTGATGTCGATCAATTCAATGAAGATCTTAATGAGGTGCTCTTTAAGAGCCGCACGTTCGGGGATGCAATGACCAAACTCCGCTCAGTTCAGCGGCGAGCTGAAGATTTCGTGAGTGACGTGTACAATCGGACAAGAAGAAACTAGGAAGATGGCCTGACGCGCATCATCTTCTCGCGCGGAGCGACGACGCCAATCAGCGATTAACCACCATTACGGTGTGAACGAAGCGAGTAATAAAGTAATAGCAAGCGAGTGAGGCCGCCCACTGAGGCGGCCTTTCTAGGAATAGTGCATGCCGACTTGGCTTATGAGAGTTGCAATTGGATGCGCGACGACAATCATGTCATTTGTCGCGATGGTTCTGCTCTTCATGCTGACGCTGTATCTTAAGTGCGGCGCCTGCGAGCCCGAATATAATAGTTCGGCATCGGACTATTATATCTTAGTCCTAGCAGCACCGTTATTCTTGCTTGCGAGCATTATTGTGGGGGCTGTCGTCGGATACCGAATGAAGCCCAACGCCAAAATTCAAAACGGGCCACTCCCAAAATCAAACTAAGCCATAGCGGTCGAAATTGGACAGGAACAGACGGGCACTAGCAGAACATCGTGTGTACGAGCAGGGGGATTGCGACAATCCTAGTGGGTCACACCGATTCAACTTCCTAAGACAATATGGGACGGTCGCGAGGGACCAACCTGGCTCAAGCGTTTGATTTGTAACCTTTATCTTGGCCCGCCCCTGGGCACCATCAATCTCACAATCGATCATTTTTTTGATTCTCGGCCAAAGCCCCAGTTCGCAGAAGGGGCAGATTGCTATGCGGGTGAGGCGTGCAATCGTTCGCGACGGAGCTGAGACCCTCAATCTTGGATTGTGCGCGACGCGGCTTGCGCCAAGTCGCGGTTTGAAAATCTGACGCGAAAAGCCATCGCGATCCCAACTAGCTTTCGTTCTATCGCCATCGGAAGACGGTTAGGGGGCGCGTGTCTTGTTCCTCGCCTCGAGCCAAAGAGTTCGTCAGCGAATAATCGTTTCGCTGATGCAATCTTTTAGGCAGATGCAAAGATCTCTTTGCAATTCTGATACTGTTCTTCGAAAGAAACAACGCTAACAGTGGTTCATGCCGTGATTTTCGTCGGCAGGCTGATTCATGAGCCCACTGTTTCTGGACTTTGAAATGTGCCGAAGGCCATACCCAGACCATGGTTTCGCATCACAACGACGGCTCCGAAACATGGCGTGTGGGAGTCTTTTTTTCGCAGAACGTTCGATCCGCGATTTCTAAAACAGTCTCTCAGCTTGATCACGCTGCCGCAGCGTTGAGCTTTGAGCAACTCGACACGGTTTCGTGTCTTTGATCCTGGATCGTCTCAATGGCATTGTCCGATCCGATTTCTCGTGAGTCTCGCTGACGATAAGATCGACAATAATCATCTGACGGGCATTTCGAGCGTTTCGCTAGCAAGAACGTCAACCAAACAAGAAGACTGAAAGGGAAAAAACTTATCATGACCACCAGACGAAGCTTTCTAAAACACGGCGCGGCGGCTGTCGCCGGAGTGATGTTTTGTGGCTGTGGCATGATGCACAAGGCCGGCGCGCAACAATCTCGGCAGAAATTGCCGGTGAGCGTCAACGGTAAGCGCATCAAGACCATCGACGTTCACGCGCATTGCCACATTCGAGAAGCCGCCGCACTGCTCGGGGCCGAGGGTGAGAAAATACAGGTCCTTCCGATCAACGGAGGAGACGAGGTTTACATCGGAATCGACAAGCGGCTCGCCGCCATGGATGCTCAAGCTGTTGATCTCGAGGTTCTGTCAATTAACCCCTACTGGTACGACCGCGATCGCGACCTGGCAGGCCAAATCGTCAAGATCCAGAACGAGAAGCTCGCTGAGCTCTGCGCGTCGAAGCCGGAGCGGTTTGCAGCTTTCGCATCGCTCACCCTTCAGGCTCCAGATCTCGCGGTTCAAGAACTAGAAGCAGCGGTCAAGAAACAGGGCCTCAAAGGGGCCGCCATCGGCGGCGCCGTTAACGGCGTGAACTTTTCCGATCCGAAATTCAACCCGGTGTGGGCGAAGGCCGAAGAGTTGGGTGTGCCACTTTTCATTCATCCGCAGGGCATCCCAGAGTTGAACAATCGGCTCTCTGGAAATGGTTGGCTTGCCAACACGATTGCAAATCCGCTCGAAACCACGATCGCCTTGTCTCATCTCATCTTCGAGGGGACGTTCGATCGTTTTCCTGGACTGACGGTTATTGCCGCGCATGGCGGTGGGTATCTGCCGTCATATGCCGACCGCTCAGATCATGCCTGTCTGGTCGGTCCGAAAGGATGCGACCCCAGCATCAAGCTGAAAAAGGCGCCGTCGGAATATCTCAAGCAGATCTATTTCGATTCGCTGGTCTTTACGCCCGAAGCCATTCGGCATCTGGCTGCGCAGGTCGGTCCAAATCAAATCATTCTCGGCAGCGACTATCCATATCCATGGCAGTTGGCGCCCGTCGATCACATCTTCGCTTGCTCGTCGTTGAGTGATGACGATAAGGCCGACATATTGGGGCGGACCGCCGCAAAGGTGCTCAGGTTGAGCTAAGAGTTATACGCGGGAGACGACGGCTTCAAACAGAACCGCCGCTCCCGCGCTCCAGGCCGCGGTTTCTAAGTGCTGCACGAGTCTCGGTATACTGCAGGTCAAGGACAACGCGGAGAGCGAGCTTCAGTCGCTCCTCCCTTCGTATGGCCGCGACGCGGCTAGAGGCAGCGAGCCAATTTCAGCGACGGCTTTGCGTTGGGGTCCGTGTCCTCATGATCAGCTTGGCGTTGTCGTAAAACTGCTCAACGAGCTGGGTGACGGTAGCCGGGATATCGCTGGGTGGTGGAACACCGTAAACCGACACACGAATGCCGATATAAAAAATACTGCCGTGCAAACTCCACATAAGTTCTGTCTCCGGCTCGGTCATCGGAACGGCGTCCAGATCAGGCAGTCCGAACTCATGACGCAGTTCGGCGATCACGCGCTTGAAAAGACCTTGCTTCGTCTGTTGAACGAACCGTTTGGCTATCGTGGCGCCGCCGAGACCCGAATACAGATAGATGCGACCCCACTCGTGATCGTGCAGCATGGTCGCATAATCCAGATAAAAATTGATCAGCCGTTGTAACAGCGTCTCCGCGCGGTTCCTCAAACCGGCCTCCCATTCCGGCCTGATGCGCTTGACGAATAGCTCTTCGTAGATTCGCTCAATCAGAAGATCCTTCGTCGGAAAGTAGCGATAGAGCAACCCTTGCGTGATTCCGAGCTGTTGCGCGAGCTCCCTCGTCTGACCGCCAAAGCCGCGTTCGGCAAAAAAACGAATAGCGCCGCGGACGATGAGATCGCTGCGCTCATCAGGCGAGAGTCGAGTGCGGTGCGGTATTGCCTTCGTTTCCGTTGCTACCGGGCTGCTGACAGATCGGCGAGTGGCCTGACTGGAAACCCTTTCAATGGTTTCTTTCGCTGCTTTCTTTGCAGGTTTTGGCGTCGACTTCCGTTCCGCCGGGCCGGCCTGCTTTGTCGTCTTTGTCATCGCATCCATCGTTTGCATGGCGCACTTAA
The DNA here is from genome assembly GCF_055386385.1 of Afipia dichlorophenoxyacetatis. Classification (NCBI taxonomy): domain Bacteria; kingdom Pseudomonadati; phylum Pseudomonadota; class Alphaproteobacteria; order Hyphomicrobiales; family Nitrobacteraceae; genus Afipia; species Afipia dichlorophenoxyacetatis. Next base: position 663,316 of record NZ_AP029250.1, read on the forward strand.
GGCTCGCCGAGGGCGAACCATAACCGATCAGTCTCAAAAGTTATAATGATCACTTGACCAATAGGCCATGAGGATTTATTGGTCGAATGACCATTAATACGATGGTGCCGTGCCTTTTCCGAGGGCTGGTACAAAAACAAGGGAGATGACGATGGAGACTTTGCCGCGTTTCGGCTTGACCCGCGCCGACATGATGAAGCGAGTGGCATTTTTCAAAGATCTCAAAGGTTCTGACGGCGGGTTGCCCGATAGCAAGATGAAGGGCTGTATCCGCAAGCTTTACAACGTGATCGGCTTTCAGCCGCCAAAGGGCGAGGGTGGAGCGGTGACCTCGCCGGTCGGCGATGATGCCTCGCGTCTCGCGGCGATTCCGATCTCTGAAGGATTCAATCTCGGATATTGCCGCGCCAAGCCCGGCAATGGACCGATGATGCACAACCACGATACGAACGAGACCTTTATCCCGATGACCGGAAAGTGGCGGTGCAGCTGGGAAAATGAAAAGGGTGAAGTCGACTACGTCGACGCGGGTCCGTTCGATGTAGTGTCCTTCCCCGCGGGTTGCGCACGCCGTTTCGAGAATGTCACCGACGGGGATCCCAACGAAGAAGCGATCCTGATGTTCGTGATCGGCGGCAACGGGCCGAAGGCTGAATTCACCGACAAGGCGATGGATCAGCTCGTTGCTGCCGGCGCCTGGAAGCCCGCGTAACCAATCTCACGGTGTCCGGTCGCTGTTCAAGCGGCCGGACGGTTCTCGTCACCATGAGCAAACGGGCCGATCGTATCAACGAGAAAGGCGGTCTGCTGGGACGCAAGGTTCAACTGGTTCGGTACGGCGACCAGAGCAACCCGACCAATGTCCTTGGCATCTAAACCAAGTTGATCGAAGTCGACAAAGTGAATGTGGTCGTCTCTCCGTGCGGCACCAACCTGATTGCACCGGCCACGCCGGTTGTGATGTAGAAGCAGCTTACGATGATGAGCATGTTCGGCGTCGGCGTGAACGATCAATTCAATTACGATAGATACTTCCAGATTATGCCGATGGGGCCGAAGTCGAGCGAAGTCATTCCGGAATCGCTTTTCGAAGTGGCGACGAAGCTTAATCCCGCGCCGAAAACCGTTGCCATCGTCGGTGCCGACGCAACGTCGATCCGGTATGCGGCGCTGCCGGTGCGCTGTTGAAGGAGAAAAGCCTGGTTGCGTAACGTTTCGGCATAAAGAACGTTTAGCCCGCCCGTGCAGCGACACTTGAAAGCACATAGAGCCAGACCAGCAGTGTCGGGACCGACAGCAACGTTGTGATCGAAACCGTGGCCGCGACCAGCGGTTCCTCCACCTTGTATTCCCCTGCCAGGATATACACCGTCTTCGCGGTCGGCACGGCCGCACAGATAACAGCGGCGATCGTGTAAAGCGGATTAAGGCCCGAGGCCATACACAGTCCGTAGACGATCAACGGCATGATCACGAGCTTCACGGCGGCGAGCACGAGGGAGGCTGCGAGATTCGAGCGCACGTCTTTAACCGATAGACCAAGCCCTATCGCGAAAAGCGCGCAAGGCGTGAGTGCGGCTGAAAAGATGTTCAGATAGGCTGCGACCGGAGCAGGAATTGGCAAGCCTGTGATCGCCCACGCCAGACCGATCGCGGTTGATAGCACCATTGGATTGAGCGCAATGTGTTTTATCAGAACGACCGAACGCGCTGATTGCTCGTGCGCGACGCGTCCCTCACTTTCCAAGAGGATGACGGCCGTGGGGAACATCACCGCCGCTACAAACACAGTCGCAATGGCGGCGGGCAGAATTGCAGGCTGGCCGTAGATTGCGTGCAGGATTGGCAATGCCACGAATCCGGTGTTGGTCATCGCTGCGGCCATTCCATGCATCGTGCTGCTGGCGACATCGCGCCCCCGGACGGCGCGGACTACCAGAAATACCAGTCCGAAGCACAGGGCGGAGCCGCCGCCGAACGCCAGCAGAAAGCGCCATTCCAGGAAATTACGCGCCGGCTCCTGCGCGATGGTGACGATCAGCAGCGCCGGCATGGCGATGTTATAGGCAAAGTGCACGAGCCCGTCGGCCAGCGAGCGGGATATGTAGCCGGACCAACCGGCCAGCCAGCCGGTGACGATGATTGCAAACACGGGAAGGACCAGGCCGGCGACTTCCATCTTGGCATCCCTCGGGCAATATCCGATCAGTCGTCGTGTTGTGTGTTGAGCAGTATCGCTCGTCATCCGCGTGCTGATTGACGATAGTCTCAAGTTAACGCGATTATTTTCGCTATATGCGACTGACAAGCAGAAGAGATATTTCCGCTCAGTTCTCCGTGCCACGGATAAGGAAGCCTTAACGTCGTCTTTAGGTAACCGTGGCAGTTTGTCACGAAGTTGATAGCGTTTCTGGGGGCTACGGTGAATTTCTTCAACAAAATCAAGATCCGGACCAAGCTGTATTTGGTTCTGGCGCTCACGGCCGGCTCCCTGGCATTGGCGATTGGCGTATCCACGACGCTTCTCCGCGAGCGCATGATGGAAGACCGCATCGATAAGCTGCGCGCCGTCGCCGAGATGGCTTTTGAATTGGCAAAGTCGCTTGAACAAAACGTCAAGGATGGAAAGCTCTCGCTCGAAGATGCGCAGAAGCAGTTCTACAGCAGCACACGGGCGATGTGGTTCGACGATCACCGCAGCTATATGGCGATTGGCACCTTGGAAGGCGTTTGGACGATGAACGCCTCGGTCCCGAAAGTCGAGGGATCCCGCGGGACCAAGATGCCGAACGGAAAATACATCCTCGAGCATACGCTTGATACCATTGGCAGCAAGGACGAGGGAATATCGTATTACGATTATCCCAAGCCGGGGCAGACTCAGCCGCTGCTGAAGTTGACCTATGGCAAGAAATTCAAGCCTTGGAACCTCGTCATCACGACTGGTGTCTGGGTTGACGATATCGACGCCGATTACCACGAGGCCCTCCTGAAGCTTGCCGGCATGGGCGCCATCATTCTTCTGTTCGCAGGTAGTTTGGTGTTTCTGCTGAGCCGGGACATCAACAAAGGTCTCGCGGGCCTGCGCGACAAGATGAAGAAACTCGTCGATGGGGATCTGTCGGTTGACATCACCGAGGCGTCCCGCGCCGATGAAATCGGCGACATGGCAAAGGCTCTGGAAGTCTTCAAAGGCAACACCGCGCAGATGCGCCAGCTCCAGTCAGAGCAGCAACTGTTGAGCGAGCGCGCTGAGGAGCAGAAAAAGCAGGCGATGCGTGAGCTTGCTGACAGCTTCGAAAGCCGCGTCGGCAGGATCGTGAGCGCAGTGTCGGGCGCTGCAAGCGCCATGCAGGACACGGCGAAAACCATGTCGGGAAGCACCGAAGATACCAAGCAATTGGCCAGTGCCGTCGCTGCCGGTGCAGAGGAAGCGACTGCCAACGTTCAAAGCGTTGCTGCGGCGTCCGAGGAGTTGACCTCGTCCATCACCGAGATTGGCCGTCAGGTCACTCAAGCATCGGTCGTTGCCCGTAAGGCCAACGAGGAGAGCGAGACCACCAACGCGAGCGTGTCGGGCCTGGCCGAGGCTGCGAACAAGATCGGTGAAGTCGTCGCGCTCATCAATGACATCGCGAGCCAGACCAATCTGCTGGCGCTGAATGCGACGATTGAGGCGGCCCGCGCAGGCGAAGCGGGCAAGGGCTTTGCGGTCGTGGCGTCCGAGGTGAAGACGCTGGCAACCCAAACCTCGAAGGCCACCGACGATATCCGATCTCAAATCGCGACCATCCAGGCCGAGACCCAGGGCGCGGTCGAAGCGATCAAGCGCATCTCAAGCACAATCATCGAAGTGAACGAGATTTCAACCTCGATCGCATCCGCAATGGAAGAGCAGGCGGCCGCGACGCAGGAAATTACCCGGAACGTGCAGGAAGCGGCCAGCTCGGCGAAGGATGTCGCGCACAACATCGCCGGCGTCAGCGAATCCGTCGACGCTGCCGGGTCTGCCGCATCGACCTTGCTGGGTGCCGCCGATGAACTGGCCAGTCAGGCCGGAACATTGCGCGCTGAAGTCGACAACTTCCTCGCGACGGTACGCGCGGCCTAAGCCTCGGGGCACTCTCAACTTCTCGAATAAAGCCGCTTTGCTTGGCGCGAGGCGGCTTTATTCTTTTGCGCAATGTTTTTCTGTTGAAAGAAGCGCTCTCCGGCAAAGCGCATCGGAGGCATGTCGCGATTCGATATCGGGACGCGTCGAAGTATGTGATGCTGAGAAACTTGGGTGATATTTCGAAAGATCGTCTCAGGATTATGAGCCAACGCCAGCTACCGATCATTCTTGCTCTGGGCACCACCCAGACACTGGCTTGGGCGTCGAGTTACTACCTTCCAGCAATTCTGGCTGATCCCATCGCGCGCGATCTTGGCGTGTCGAGTAACTGGATTTTCGGGGCCTTCTCCGCGTCGCTGGTCATTTCCGGATTGCTCGGCCCATGGATCGGACGCCGCATCGATGTGGTCGGCGGCCGGCAGGTTCTGTCGATGTCGAACGTCATTTTGGCTGCGGGCTTGGCGTTACTGGGCTGTGCCTATTCCATTTGGGTTCTTGTTGCAGCGTGGCTGTTGCTCGGCATCGGCATGGGCGCTGGTCTATATGATGCCGCATTCGCTGCACTGGGCCGCATCTACGGCCAATCGGCGCGGCGGGCGATCACCGGCATCACGCTGCTGGCGGGCTTTGCGAGCACCATCGGCTGGCCGCTGACGGCGTGGGGACTGGAGACGATCGGCTGGCGCAATACCTGTTTCGCTTGGGCGGCAGCACACGTTCTCATTGGCCTTCCGCTGAATTTGTTTTTCCTGCCCTCGGTTCAAGATGGCTCCTCGAAAGACGTCGCCGCGCTCAAGCCCCACATTCCAATCGATCGCACAATGGTCCTCCTGGCGTTCGCATTCGCCACTGCGTGGGCCGTCACCGGCGCAATGGCTGCGCATCTGCCGCGTATCCTGGAGGCCGCGGGCGCGACCAGTGTTCAGGCGATCAGCGCCGGTGCGCTGATCGGTCCAGCCCAGGTGTTCGCTCGGATTGTGGAAGCAAATTTTCTGAGCAAGCTGCACCCATTGGTCACAACGCGTCTGGCGTGCCTGACCCATCCGGTGGGCGTCGGCATTCTCGCAGTTGTCGGAGGAGGCGCATCCGGGGTCTTTGCAGTCTTCCATGGTGCCGGAAACGGCATCCTGACCATCGCACGCGGCACGCTTCCGCTCGCGATCTTCGGTGCGGAGAATTATGGCTATCGCCTCGGCATTCTCGGTGCGCCCGCGCGCATCTCTCAAGCGATGGCGCCGTTGGCCTTCAGCCTGCTGATCGATCAGCTTGGAAGCCGCGTGCTCATTGTTTCATCTGCATTGAGCTTGATGGCCTTCGCGGCGTTATGCTTGCTCCGCAAAGGTTCGCATGCGGCGGAATGACAGCCGCTTGAAGGTTGCGTTGCCAAAGTCTTCCTGAGAGGATCGTAGCTTAAGCTTGTCAGCGAATGGCTGCGGAGCTTTCGATGCATTATTTGCGCTGGATCGTTGCGTTCGTCTCCTTTGTTTTGTCGTGCGAGGCGTTTGCACAAGACAAGCCGCAGCCCAGCCAATGCCTGGCCGTGGCTCAATCGCTTCCCAACGTCAAATTTGTCAGCTTGCGCATTGCAGCGGCGGAGAAGGGCGAGGTTGTTATCACCTATGCCGGGCATTCAACCTACGTCATCGAAACGCCGAGCCACGTCACCATCGCTACCGACTTCAGCGGTGTCTACACCGCGGGCAAGTCGCCTGACATCGTGACGATGAATCGCGCGCATTCGACGCACTACACGCTCAATCCCGATCCGCGCATCAAGTACGTGCTGCATGGCTGGAGCGACGGTGACGGCCCCGAGAAGCATGCGCTCACAGTTGGAGACGTCTTCATCCGCAATGTGCCGACCGATATTCGCGGCTATGGCCTGGGCCCTGACTCGATCATGCAGAAGGATGGGAATTCCATCTTTATCTTTGAGGTCGCAGGACTTTGCATTGGCCATCTCGGCCATCTGCACCATCCGCTGGACGAGGCCCGTTACGCCGCGATCGGCCGGCTCGACATTGTCATGGTGCCGATCGATGGCACTTACACGCTGTCGCTCGATGGGATGTCGGAGATCACGCGGCGGCTTCGGGCATCGATTGTTCTGCCGATGCATCGTTTCAGCACGCCGCTCTCGGAGTTTATCGCCCGGATGAACGGGCAATTCGAGGTCGATCTTCGCAAGGAGCGATCTTTCTCGATCTCGCTCGATACGTTGCCTAAAGCGCCGACGATTATTATTCTGGATGGCGTCTAACTTAAAAGGCCGCAGCCAGGTCCTTCGCCCCCGGCAGGATCATGTCGCGATCCATCTTGGCGTTGGTCGCGGCCAGAAGCTTGGAAACGACATTGTTTCGGATCGCAACGGGATTGCGTTCGTAGCCGGTGCGCTGGAAGAAATTCGATGTCGGTACCTGAGAGCGCATGGCGTCCGGCATCGACACCATGTCGAAGCCGTTGCCGTCGCCGGTCAGGTTCATCATCTCCAGCTCTGCGGCGGAGAGCGGCGTCATGTATCCTTTACGCTGCGCAAAATTGACCGAGTCCATCAGCTTCATCGTCTGCAGGATCGGCCCGACATCCATGTCGAGATTGAGGGCATGCACGGCGATGCCACGTGGCGTGACGCCGAGTTTTTCGTGGGCGCTCCATTCGTTGGGCACGGTTTTGCAGAAGGCCACCATCTGCTGGACGATGGCGATCTTCCGCTCCAGCTCAGCCTTGCGGGGGCCTGTTGCCTGCTGAAGCTGGTCGCGCAGGGATTTGAGAATGAGACCCCCGTGCTCGGACAGCAGATCGATAGTGTTGGTGGTCAGCAACTGGTTGTAACCAAGCGCGGTGGAAATCGCCCGCCCGCCCGGCTTCTCAAGCCCTGCCTGCACATCGTATTTGCCGTTGCCGCCGGCCTCGAAGCTATAGACGCGCACCGCCTGATCCCTGGTCAGGCCGAAGCTTGAAGCAACCTTGGCGTAGGCGCGCTTGAATTCGATCTCGCTCGCGGGTTTGTGCGGTGTGAATTGAAAATGTTCCAACGCGTTCTGCAGGAAGTCCGCAACCACCGGAATTGGCCTGCGCGCGGAAGGTGGTGTCGGAGGCGCGGACGGATCGACCGGCTTCGGCGGGCCGCTGTAGACCGGGGGCTGGGTCAGCACGTAGTTGTCGAGGGCAATGGGGTCGCCGCTACGTCGCTTTCCGTTTCTTATCTTCCGCTTCTCGCTGATGGCGGACCAATAGGCCGCAGCCTCCTCGTCGAAAGCCTGACGAATGGCTGTATATTCGGCCAGCTTGCGGCGATATTCCGCCATCCGCTGCGGGGTAACCGGGTTAGCGGGGGCTGCCGCCTTGGGTGCGTTGGTCGCTTTTTGCGCTCGACCGTCGGCGGACAGCCCCACAGTTGCTGCGGCAATGGCGATGCAGATCAGCAATGGCAGCCGGCGGCTTTGCCTCACATGAACACCGCCACGTTCTGCCGGGAGACAAGCACGGGCTGGCGTGCGGCATTGAAGACAACGGTCCCCTGACTGGAGTAGCCGTGCAGGACGCTTTCGGCCTGGGTCCTGATCAGCCACCAGCCATTCGTTGTCTCGAGCTTGTCGGTGAGGAAATCAATGGACCACGTCATGGTGCTGATCGGACCGAATTCCTTGAACAGCGACAATGCTGCCGGCGGCGGGGCGTCGGTCAATGCAAGGAGTGCGGTGGTTGAATTGGGTTCCGCATCATCGTGATGGCGCATCCACAATGCGATGGTGGGATCGTCCGCGCCGCTGAACGGGAAGCTGCCACCGGCCAGCCGGCCATCGAAATGTTGTGCGAAGTTAAGTCCAGGAAGCTTGCGAAAGAAATGCTGGCAGGCGTCAGGCTCTGGCACATTCGGTGCAACGAGTTTCCCGTATTCGATCGCAGACTGCCGCGCCGCACCAAAGCAGAAGGTTGCCCGAGTGGCGAGACCGGCATCGCCCGTCAGCTCCACGCCGACAAAGATGGTTGATTTGCCTTTGCGAAGGACGGTCGGCCGGATGGTCAAGCTGCCGGCGGCAGGACCCACGAACGAAAATTGTGCAGAGCGTAATGGCGGCAAGTCGCCGAACTGGCGCGATACGCTCTCGAGGCAGAACGCCGCCGCGAGACCGCCATAGATGGTCCGGCCCTGAAGCCAGTCATCCGTTGCAATGACCGTGCACGCGTCGCCGTCCTTCGCAAGGCTTGCCATCAATGTCGTAAAATCAATCATCTCATTCGACTCGTTCGGGAAAAATCGCGCGAATATACCGGCGTGGAATCACTGTGTCCGATCATAGCAGACATGAAGTGCCCGACTCGTTTGCGACATGCCATCGTGCACATCGCGCGCTTCAAATGGTTCCCGATTCGAATCAGTCAGGAAGGCTGACGGAGTTATCAACAGACGTTTGGAGTTTGCGCAGAGTTCGTGCTCGCACCTTGGACGAGAATCGATTCAAATATATCGTTCGCGAGAATGCGAATGAAGGCGCGTGGCAAGGGCGTTGATTATGAATCAGTTCGTGTCGCCGAAAGGCATTGATCAGAGTAAGCTGTCCAAGCTTTTTGATGATGTTCCGAAGCCGGATCGGGCCGAATGGGCCAAGGCGCTCGCCGCGATGAAGCCTTGGATGTCTCCGGAAAAATTCGCAGAAACCGAGAAGATCCACTGGCGCATGTTCGAGCGTGCGAACCGCTGGTTCGAGCCGCGCACGCCGACGACTGAGCCAAAAACGGGCAAGTGAGCGGCGGTTAGACGCCGCTGCCTGCGGACGTTGTGATCGGCAGCGTGCTCTTCTTGCTGTGATCTGGCGTCTCATCCTTCCAGCGCACCGAGCCCAATGGGCGTTCCAGCATACGACGCACGCGGATCGGTTCCGGTCCCATGTGGAATGAGATGGCTTTGAGATGCAGTTCGCGCTCAGCCCGCGTCGATCGATTGCGCTGACGCAAATAATCCAGCCACGTCGGGCAGTGATATCGTTCCGTCCATAGTTCGGGATCGGCCAGGTCGCGGGAAATCGACCAGTCATAGGCACCGTTGCGTTGCCGTGTCGACTGCACCTTCTGCATCAGGTCGTAGAATTCCCGAGCTTGATCCTGGTTCACCCGATATTCCACCTCAATGACGATCGGGCCACTGCGCGGGGTGATGGAGAGGTTTACCTCGGGTTCTGCGAGCGCTTCGCTCGGGTCATGGTCGGAGCCTTCGACGGCCGGCATGCGCAGCCAGATCACGAGCAGGGGAGACAGGAACATCGTCGCTCCTGCGATCATCAGCGCCTTGTCGACCCCGACGCCGTTCGCGACATGCCCCCAGAGCCAGCTTCCGATAGCGACGCCGCCGGCAATGGCCGCTTGATAGGCGGCCAGCGCCCGGCCGGCGACCCATCGCGGCGTCGAGAGCTGCACGCCGATATTGAACAGTGTCACCGACACCATCCAGGATATGCCGGCAACGATCAGCGCGGCGCCGGTCAGTACGGGACGATGGCTCAGGGCCATAACGCCAATAGCAATGCCCATGGTCAGAGCACACAGGCGGATTGCGCGTTCGCTGCTGAGATATTTCCGCACGCTCGAAATGTTCAGAGCGCCTAGCACCCCGCCCATGCCGAAACAGCCAAGCATCAGGCCGTAGGTCTGGGCGTCGCCCTTGAGGATGTCCCGGGCGACGAGGGGCAGAAGCGCGAGCACCGAGCCACCGGCGATGCCGGTGACCAGCGTCCGGTACAGCACGATGCGGATCGACGGTGAGTGAACGATGTAGCGCACGCCGGAGACGACGGCCCGACGCAGCCGCTCCGGCGGAAGCCGTGAGGGTTCCAGCGTTCGCCGCCACAGGTAGAGCACCGTGAGGAGCGGAATATAGAGCAACACGTTGGCGACAAAGGCGGCGACGGCCCCGCCTGCCGCAACGATAAGGCCGCCAAGGGCCGGGCCGAAACTGCGGGCGATGTTGTAGCTGATGCCGTTCAGTGCGACCGCCGAGGGCAGAGTGTCCGGCGGAACTTGTTCGCTGACCGATGCCTGCCAGGCGGGGCCGAACAGCGCCATGCCGCTGCCGATCATGAAGCAGAACATCAGCAGGCTATTGGGGGTAATCGCGCCGATATGCGCGAGTACCGACAGGGTGATTGCGCCGGTCAGGCCGATGGACAGCGCCACGAGACCGACGACGCGCCGGTCGTACATATCGGCCATCGCGCCGGCCGCCAGTGACAGCAGCATGATCGGCAGCATCAGCGCGGTCTGTACAAGGGCGACCATATCGGCGGACGACGTCATCTGGGTCATCGCCCAGGCTGCACCGACGCCATTGATCATCAACCCAAGGTTGGACAGCAGACTCGCCAGCCAAATCCGCCGGAAAACCGCATGCTTTAACGGCGCCGCGATGCCCTCGGCTGTGAGGAATGAACGTTTGGCAGGTTTGTCGGTCGTCGAACTCACGACGGAGGCCCTTAAATCGTTTCAGGTGGAAACGGCAGAATGGAGGGTGACGCGAAAATGAGACTTTACATCAACATTGGTTTGAAAAGTGTGTTCCGTTCAGCCTACCAGCGCCATTGCCCGTCGTCCGACCAGCGGGAGCGATAGCCGACAAGGCGCATCCAGACCGTGACAATCTGGTCGAAGCCGGTGGCGTAATTACACGCTTTATCGCGGGTCCATTTCGGATCGGCCCTCACCTCGCTCATCGTTTTTTCGTTGGCGAAGGAGAGAAGCTGAAGGGGCTTTGAAGGATCACTGATCTCTCTGCGGTTCGCGATCAGTTCACGATCGAGCTTGTTGAACAAGACGCACGGCGTGCTGGCGTAGGTCTGCCGCTGCTCGTCCACTACGACGCGTGCGTTGTCCGGCGGTTGTTCGATTGTGTACAGGAGGAGGAGCGCTGAAACGGCGACCAATGCGATCAGGATGGCGCTGACAATAATGAGCCGATCCCGGTTCGGCCGTTTCGCTGTCTGTGTCCGAATCGCGGGCGCCATGATTTCGACAATATCACCCCCCGCGAAAATGTTCCTGGCGATCGCGCATTGGGGGCGTCTGTGGTGCTTGGCGGGCGGCCGCGTTTGTTCGCCTGCCGCCCGCTGGGCCAGAAATTACTGAGGCGTGATCTTCGCGAACTCCGCGACCTTGCCCCACTTCTCCATCTCGGCAACCACGAAGGCCTGCATTTCCTCTGGCGTGCCGCCGATCGGCTCGCCGCCGAGCTTGCGGATGCGCTCGATACCGTCGGGCGACTTGATGTATTTGATCACGCTGGCATTCAGCTTCATCACGATGTCCTTGGAGACCTTGGCCGGTGCGGCGACCGTGAAAAAGGCTGCGGCGTCGTATCCCGGCACGCCGGCCTCGGCGATGGTCGGAATGTTCGGCAGCAGCGGCCACCGCTTGGCGGTGCTCACCGCGAGCGGACGCACATTGCCATTCTCCGCGAATGGAAGCACGGCCGGCAGATTGTCGATCATGACATGGACGCGGCCTGCGACCAGATCGGTCAGGGCTGGTGCACTGCCCTTATAGGGGACGTGGACAATATCGACGCCGGTCATCGACTTGAACAATTCTGTTGCGAGATGCGCCGTGCTGCCGAGGCCAGGTGTGCCGTACAGCAACTGGCCGGGCTTCGACTTCGCGAACTCAATGAATTCTGCGACTGATTTCGCCGGCACATCCGGGCTGACCGACATCAGGTTCGGCACGCTTGCGATGATGGTGACCGGCTGAATGTCCTTGAGCTGGTCATAGGGCATGTTCTTCTGAACAAATTTGTTGATTGAATGCGTGCCGGGCGTGCCGATCAGGAAGGTGTATCCATCCGGATCTGCCTTTGCGACGAAGTCAGCCGCGATGTTGCCGCCGGCGCCGGGCCTATTCTCGACGATGAACTGATAGCCGTACTCTTCCGAGAGTTTCTGCGCGACAAGGCGCCCGAGGATGTCGGTAGTGCCGCCGGCTGCGAACGGGACGACAAATTTAACGGGGCGCGATGGCCAGGTGTCTGCTTTCGCGCTGCGCATCAAAAATGGTGTCGCGCCAATCGCGGCTGCACCGCCGAGGAGAACGGAGCGCCGTGTGGGTCCGGAAGAAGTCTTGATGCGCATTGTCGTCAAATCCCTTGATAGTTCGCTTAGAAAAGTGTTCGCCGTCTCGAATGCAATGTGGTGTGTCGCCCCACGGCTGGGGCGACACACTGTACTAGTTTTTAATCAGTGACCCATGCGGGCCGATGCAGGATGTCCCGGCACCTTGAAGCGCTTGCCGGTGTCCGTGACCTTGGTGCCGTTGACCTTCAGAATCGAGAAATCGCTGTCAATGTAATTTCCGACCAGAATGTACTTCCCGTCCGGCGTGAACAGCACTGCTTCCGGCAGGCCGCCGACTTCGATGTCCTGGGTCTTGGTGATCTTGTTGCCGTCGATCTTCAGGATCGAGACGCTGCCGTTCTTCTTGTGGAAGAACAGATTCTTCATGTTGGAGCCACGAAGAATAGCCGCCGCGGCAAGGTTGCCTTTCGGACTCATCGCGATGCCCTCCGGCCCGTCGCCGACCACAACGCGATCGATGAAGCGGGGCGGATTTTGCGTCAGATCGGCAACGCTGACGGTATCGACGCTGCCATCGGACGAGCCTGCGTTGCCGTTGTCCGCAGTGAGCGCAAGCTTGCCATTGGGGGTCACGACGACATTGTAGGGCCAGAGGCCCGCCATCAGATCGACCTTGTTGTAGGTGACTTTGTCGCCGGCAATATCGAGCACTGAAAGCTTATGCGTCGTGAACTTGGTGGCGAGCGCACGCTTGCCATCCGGTGTGAACACCACTTGCGAGACACTGTCGCCCATCGGGATGGTGTCGGTGACTTTCACGTCTGTGCCGTTCACCGAGAGCACCGTGATGGAGTTGTCACCACGATTAGCAACCAGCGCCATCTTGCCGTTGGGGCTAAAGCTCAGGCCCGAGGGCTGCTTCCCGGCGGTCACGGTGCCGGCGAGCTTCGGTGGGTTGGCCTTCATGTCGATGACATAGACCTTGTTATCCAGCGATTGCTTCAGTGCATCGCCGTCCTTGGCGACATCCACCGAGTCCGCAACCAGTGCCACCGATCCGGTGGGATCGATATCGACGTTGACCGGAGGGCCGACCACAGAATTCTTGAGCGGAAGTGTCGCGACGATCTTCGGGCTTTCCGGATTGGCGAGATCGACGATCACCACCGAATCTTTGCCCGCAGCAGACAGCACCACTTTCCCGTCGCCATCCCACATGACCTTTTCGTCGTTGCCGACGATCATGAAGGGGGCAGCGCTTGCGGTATGGACCGCGGAGGCGCCAAGCAAAAGCGCGGCTCCGACAGACAAAGATGTAACGCGGTTAACAGACTTGAACATGATGGACATAGCCTCCCGGTATTACCGGCTTGTGCCGGATTCATAATTGGCCGGGGAGCGTATTCGGTAAGTTGCGATCAGGCCAGAGCACAGCAGCCAAGCATGCGGCAATTTGGACTAAAAAAACGCGCTGGACGGGAGAACGCTCGCCCTGGATAATTGCGATGCAGCAATATGTTCGCGGTTTTTAAGAGAGTCTTATACCAATGTCTAAGCCCGAGGTGTCGCACAGGCTCTCTGAGCTAAGACTTCGCATGCCGATTCATCTGACATGAGGCATCGCGCGGGCAGAATGCTGTTGGCCATGGCTGTTGTTTCGGCGGCGGTGTTGTTCGCGCCATCGGCTCATGCGCAACAGGCCGCGGATGTCTCGCCTGCTCCCGTCGCTGCGGAGACTGCAGGCGGCGTAACCGGAGGAGATCAGCCCAAGCCGGACAGCGCCCCGGCGGTCGCTCCCATGGACAACGCCACTATCGCAGCGGAGCACGTCGCGGCGCTGGTGATGCGTGCGCGCAGCAACCACGCCAAGGGCGATTTCGACAGCGCGCGCGAGGACAGTAGCGAGGCGATCCGCCTCGATCCTCAGAATGCAGAAGCCTTCGAAGTTCGCGGGGATGCCTGGGTCGGTGCCAAGCGCTATGAAAATGCCATCGACGACTACGACGCCGCGATCCGGTTGAAACCTGACGTCGCGCGTCTGTTTGCGCGTCGCGCAGTAGCGTTCGGGTTAATGAAGCAATTCCGCCTCGCGGTGCGCGACTACACCGAAGCTGTGCGTCTCGACCACTCGATTGCGATGTTAAGCGATCGGGCCGGTGCCTTTAAAAAGGTCCGGCGCTATGATCTTGCAATCGACGATCAAAGTGAAGCGATCCGGCTCGATCCCAATTCCGCGGAGCTATACGACAACCGCGGCCAAACCTACGCGCACAACAACGCCTACGATCGCGCGATTGCGGATTACAATGAAGCCATTCGCCTGAAGCCGACCGCGAGTTTCTATCTGAACCGCGGCACGTCTTATCAACTCAAGGGCGATACTGATCTAGCGATTGGGGATTACGACAAGGCGATCGCGCTCGATGACAAACTTGCGCTGGCCTACAACAATCGCGGCGTCGCGCTGCACGAAAAAGGCGATCGCCGTCGTGCTCTGGCGGATTTCACGGCTGCGCTCCGTCTTGATCCCGACCTGGAAGTTGCAGCCACGCATCGCAAGGCACTTGCACTCGAAATTGAGCGGATCGGTGCGCAGATGCCGTTGAAGCGGCCGGCAAAGACCGCATGCGCAGCCGGCGCGAAGGATTGTGCGAAATAATCTGGAAGGCCGAAACGCGAGGCCTGATCCGCCCGACGAATTATCGTCATGTGCGCACTTGTTCCAGTGAGCTCCGTCTTTTAGCTTGTCGGAAAATAGTGCGCTTGGGCTGGATCAAGCCGCCGGGTGCACCAGAAAGATCCGGGAGATCGCTTGATGAATGCCATATCCGACAGCCGTTACGCCGAAGTCCACGCGCGCGCGATGCGCGATCCGGAGGGCTTCTGGGGCGAGGCGGCGCGCGACATCGACTGGATCGAATTTCCCAAGACTATTTTCGATGCCAAGCAAGGCGTTTACGGCCGCTGGTTTGCCGACGGTGTCCTGAACACCTGCTACAATGCGCTCGATCGTCATGTCGAAAATGGCCGCGCCGATCAGCTTGCGTTGATCCATCATTCGCCGCTGGCGAATACGATCACGACCTTTACCTATAAGGATATGCTGAAGGAAGTGCAGGCGCTCGCGGCGGTACTCACTGACTTTGGCGTCGGCAAAGGTGATCGTGTCATCATCTACATGCCCATGGTGTCAGAGGCCGTTATGGCTATGTTGGCCTGTGCACGCATCGGCGCTATCCATTCGGTGGTGTTCGGTGGTTTTGCCGCGAAAGAACTTGCCGCGCGCATCGACGACGCCGCACCGAAACTTGTTCTGTCGGCAAGCTGCGGTCTCGAACCGGGCCGTATCGTCAAATACAAGCCGCTGCTCGACGAGGCGATTGGCCTTGCGAAGGCCAAGCCGGAGGCCTGCATTATTCTTCAGCGCCCGCAGGAGCGCTGCGAGCTAACAGCCGGCCGCGATCATGATTGGGCGGAATTGCGCAAGGCCGCACTCGACGCGGGCAAACAGGCCGCCTGCGTGCCGGTGAAAGCGACCGATCCGCTCTACATCCTTTACACGTCGGGAACGACCGGCGTGCCCAAGGGCGTTGTGCGCGACAATGGCGGCCATGCGGTGGCGCTGAAGTGGTCGATGTTCAATCTCTACGGTGTCAAACCGGGTGAAGTGTGGTGGTGTGGCTCGGACATCGGTTGGGTGGTCGGTCACAGTTACATCATTTATGCGCCGCTGTTCCACGGCGCGACAACCATCATGTACGAAGGCAAACCGGTCGGCACACCGGATGCCGGTGCGTTCTGGGATGTGATCTCGCAGCACAAGGCCGTGGCCTTTTTCACGGCGCCGACGGCGTTTCGCGCGATCAAGAAGGAAGATCCGAACGGCGACTTCATCCGTAAGTACGATCTTTCGAAATTCCGCACACTGTTCCTCGCCGGTGAGCGCGCCGATCCGCCGACGGTGGAGTGGGCGGAACAGCAACTGAAGGTGCCGGTGATTGATCACTGGTGGCAGACGGAGACAGGCTGGTGCATTGCAGGTGATCCGGTTGGCCTCGGCATGCTTCCGGTGAAGCATGGCTCGCCCACGGTGCCGATGCCCGGTTATCAGGTCGATGTGGTCGATGAGGCGGCGCGCCCGTTACCGCCCAACACCATGGGCTCCATCGTCATCAAGTTGCCGATGCCACCTGCTTGCTTACCAACGCTGTGGCAGCAGGACGAACGCTTTCGCGAGGCTTACCTTTCGGAATTTCCCGGCTACTACAAAACGTCCGATGCCGGATACAAGGATGATGACGGCTACATCTTCGTGATGGGCCGCACCGACGATATCATCAATGTCGCGGGTCATCGTCTCTCTACCGGCGGTATGGAGGAGGTTCTCGCTTCGCATACCGATGTTGCCGAGTGCGCGGTGCTGGGCATCAAGGATGCGGTGAAGGGCGAAGTGCCGTGTGGCTTCCTCGTCTTGAAAGCCGGCGTGACGCGGCCAGTTGCGGATGTTGAGAAGGAAATTGTCGCGCTGGTGCGCGAACGAATTGGCCCCGTGGCCGCATTCAAGCTCGCAATTACTGTGACGCGATTGCCGAAGACGCGGTCGGGCAAGATCCTACGCGGCACGATCAAGAAGATCGCCGATGGCGATCCCTGGACGATGCCCGCAACCATTGAGGACCCGATGGTGCTGGAGGAAATCAAGACCGCGCTGAGTGGCCGCGTTTAGATACACGCGCGTCGATGCAACACGGATAACTGAGGAGGATGCGATGAATGAAGACGTGTTCAACACCAGTCTGCGAAAATTCCTCAAGACCGTGGGCGTGACCAGCCAGCGCGAAATCGAAAAATCGGTGCGTGAGGCAGTGTCCAGTGGGCTCCTCAAAGGCAACGAAACGCTGCAGGCAAAGATGGTGCTCACGCTTGGAGGCGTCGCACTGTCATTCACTGTCGATGGCGATATTGCGCTTGAATAAGCCCCGAATGGTCCAGATCCGCCGTGACATTGCCGTGATGGTCCGATAAATCGCTCACGAACAATGCCACCAAGGTTACCCGACAGGACTGCTTATGCGTAAAGAAAGGCTGCGATTTGCTTTTGTGCTTGCCGCGACAGGTTTGTTGTTGGCGGGATGCGCGCAGTTCGAACGGCAGGCCGCGCCGGTTGCCACAGTGGACGATGATGCCTATTGCCGCACCAACGGCGGTGAGCCGGGCTCGGCGGCTTACGTCGCCTGCCGTAAGGATCGTGATGTCGCAGCCAGCCGTGCTGCGTCCGGTGGATCGGGCATCGAGCGGGCGCATCGCAACCTCGCTGAAGATATGCTGAACAATAGGCACTGAGCGGTCGTCGGACCGCTTTGAGTCTAAGCACTGCGACGCGTGCCATCGTGACATTGAGCGCGCATTTGGCTCAAAACCTGTTATAGGTCCCCGGCAATCGAACGTGACCGGGAACCTAGATCATGAACTTCAAGGCTGCTGCCCGCATCGGCGCCATTATTGTTTTATCACTCTGGGCCGGTGCCGTCACAGGAGCCCCCGCGCCAACACCAGCATCCGATACGCCGGACGATGTGCTCTCTAAGGAAAGCGTGTTGCGTGACGCCGATATTCCGGCGCTGGGAAATCCGCAGGGCGATATCACCATCGTCGAGTATTTTGATTACCAGTGCCCCTACTGCAAAAAGATCGCGCCAGTGCTCGATCAAGTGCTGCGCGACGACAAGCAGGTGCGACTGGTCCTGAAGGACTGGCCGATCCTCGGCGATCCGTCCGGTTATGCATCCCGCCTGGTGCATGCGACGAAATATCAGGACAAATATGAAGCCGCGCACCACGCGCTGATCAGCCGCACGGGCAAGCTCACCGAAGCAGCCATTGAAGAGACGCTTGCTCAGGCAGGAGTGGACGTCGCCAAGGCGAAGGCCGATCTGGACACCAACAAGGCTGCGATTGATGCGCTCATGAAGCGCAATACCGAACAGGCCCAGGCGTTCGGATTTCTTGGCACGCCCGGCTTCGTCGTTGGCTCGTTCCGCGTGCCGGGCGGTTTGACCGCGGAGCAGTTCAAGATGGCCATTGCCGACGCACGCGCCGCGGCAAAGAAGGGCAAGGCCAAGGCCAAGGGGAAGTAGCGAATAAGGCGCTACAAACAAAAACGCGGCGGGATATCCGCCGCGTTTGATCAACGTCCAATTGTCGCGTTTGCGCTTAGTTGTTCTCGTCTTCGTCGTGCTTCTTGCCGCCAAGGGTCTTCAGCTTGGCAAACACGGCATCCACTTCAGCGTCATCACGCCGCTTGTCGGAAGCCGCGGTGCTTTCAAGCGGCTCGTCTTTACGGGTGGTTTCTGAGGCCGGCAGCAGCGTCGCTCCACCGTATTCTTGGTTAATCGGCTTCTCCTTCGCGGCGCGCTGCACCTCGAAATCGAGTTCGATCTGCGAACACAGGCCAAGCGTCACCGGATCCATCGGCGTCAGCGTCGAGGCGTTCCAGTGGGTGCGGTCGCGGATGCTTGCGATCGTCGTCTTGGTGGTGCCGACAAGGCGCATGATCTGCGCGTCCTTGAGTTCCGGATGGCTGCGCAGCAGCCAGAGGATGGCGCTGGGGCGCTCGTGACGGCGCGAAACCGGGGTGTAGCGGGGACCCTTCTTCTTGCCGACAGGAGGCAGCACAACCTTGGATTCGCCGAGTTTCAGGCGATAGTCCGGATTGGCCTCGCCGCGCTCGATTTCCTCGCGAGAGAGCTGCCCGGTCGAGATCGGGTCCATGCCCTTAATACCCTGCGCGGCGTCGCCGTCGGCGATCGCGCGGACCTCGAGGGGGTGCATCTTGGTAAATTCGGCGACCTGGTCGAATGTCAGCGCGGTATTGTCAACCAGCCACACGGCAGTCGCCTTCGGCATCAGCGGTGCATTGCTCATGGCAAATCTCCTTTACGCTTCGCCCGCCGGATTTTTCGGAGGGTAAAGCCGTCTGGTCATCAGCGATGACGGGAATTCGTTCTTATATAGTCTGCCGAGGCCAGACCGTGCAATGGTCCGGATTGGCCTTGACAGATGGGGGAGTGCGGCCCCAAGTCCCGTATAATTAGTCCTCAAAACCCTTGATTCCGGCTTAAAATGACCCCTGAAGCGCAGAAACCATCCCTCACAGTCGTGCTTTGTTCGCCTCGGGGCTTTTGTGCCGGGGTGGTCCGGGCCATCGACACCGTCGAACGCGCCCTGAAGCTCTACGGCGCGCCAGTCTATGTCCGTCACGAGATCGTGCATAACCGCTATGTCGTCGAAAGCCTGCGCGAAAAAGGGGCTATTTTCGTCGCAGAACTGGATGAAATTCCCGATACCGAGGCGCCGGTGGTCTTTTCGGCCCATGGCGTGCCAAAGGCGATCCCGAGCGAGGCGGACAAGCGCAATTTCTTTACCCTGGACGCAACTTGCCCGCTGGTGACCAAGGTTCACCGCGAGGCGGCGATCCATTTCAAACGCGGTCGTGAGATCATCCTGATCGGCCATGCCGGTCACCCTGAGGTGGTCGGAACCCTGGGCCAGCTACCCAAGGACGCGGTGGTGCTCATTGAAACCATGGAAGCGGCCCGGACGTTCCAGCCGAAGGATGCTTCCAAGCTGGCTTTCGTGACGCAGACGACGCTGTCCATCGACGACACCAAGGAAATCGTCGCGGTGCTCAAGGAACGCTTCCCGGACATCGACGGCCCGCACAAAGAAGACATCTGCTACGCCACGACCAACCGCCAGCTCGCGGTGAAGAAGGTCGCGCCGAACGTGGACGCGATGGTGGTGGTCGGCTCGCCGAATTCGTCGAACTCCCAGCGCCTGCGTGAAGTGGCCGAGCGAGAAGGTTGCACGCGCTCGGTGCTGGTGCAGCGCGCCTCCGAACTCGACTGGTCGATGTTCGACGGCATCGAGCGTCTTGGTATCACTGCAGGCGCTTCGGCGCCGGAGGTGATCGTCGAGGAAATCATGGATGCGTTTGCCGCTCACTACAAACTGAGCGTTGAAACCGTGTCCGCTGCCCAGGAAAACGAATTCTTCCCGCTGCCGCGTCCGCTGCGGAACGACGCCGCGGAGTAATTTTCACATGGCGGTTTACACCGACGTCACCGCCGAAGAACTCGCGGATTTCCTCTCCACTTACAACATCGGCGAAATGCTCTCTTACAAGGGCATCGCCGAGGGCGTGGAGAACTCAAATTATTTGCTCCACACGACCGCGGGCTACTTTTTTCTGACGCTCTATGAAAAGCGCGTCGCAGTGAACGATCTCCCGTTTTTCCTTGGCCTCATGGGTCATCTTGCTTCCCATGGCATCAATTGTCCTCAGCCCGTGCTCAATAAGCGGGGCGAGGCGTTGAGCAGGCTTGCCGGTCGGCCGGCGGCCATCATCGATTTTCTCGAGGGGGCGTGGCCGCGCAAGCCGAATGTGGCGCATTGTGCCGGCGTCGGTCAGGCGCTCGCGCAAATGCACCTCGCGGGCGCTGATTTTTCCATGTCGCGCGCCAACGCGCTGTCGGTGTCGGGCTGGCGCTCCCTGTTCGATGCGGCTGCTCCACGCGCTGACAGCGTGCAGCATGGGCTGTGTGCGCTGCTTGAGAACGAACTCGATCATCTCGAGAAGCATTGGCCGAACTCACTGCCGCAGGGTGTGATCCACGCCGATCTTTTTCCTGACAATGCTTTGTTCCTCAGCGAGAAGCTTTCCGGCCTGATCGATTTCTATTTCGCCTGCAATGACACGCTGGCCTATGACGTTGCGATCTGTCTCAACGCCTGGTGCTTCGAGAGCGATCATTCTTTCAACGTGACCAAAGCGCGTGCCTTCCTCAATGCCTATACGCGTGAGCGCAAACTGTCCGCGGCAGAGCAGGAGGCGTTGCCATTGTTGGCGCGCGGCGCTGCGATGCGTTTCCTGCTGACGCGGCTGGTGGACTGGCTCAACGTGCCGCCGGGCGCGTTGGTCAAGCCGAAGGATCCGCTCGAATATGTCCGCAAGCTGAGATTCCATCAGAGCGTGACCAGCATGACCGATTACGGCTTCGAGCATTCCGGGTTCGCCGCGTGAGCGACGCCACGCTGCCCCACGTCACGATCTTTACAGATGGTGCCTGCTCCGGAAATCCGGGGCCGGGAGGGTGGGGAGCGATCCTGCGTTTCGGGGATGTCGAAAAAGAACTGAAGGGCGGGGAGAACCCGTCCACCAACAACCGCATGGAATTGCTGGCGGCGATTTCAGCGCTGGAAGCGCTGAAGCGGCCGGCGTCGGTCGATCTCACGACCGATAGCCAGTATGTGCGTCAGGGCATTACCGGCTGGATTCACAACTGGAAGCGTAATGGCTGGCGCACTGCTGACAAAAAGCCAGTGAAGAACGTCGACTTGTGGCAGCGGCTCGATGCGGCTCTGAAAGAGCATGAGGTGCGCTGGCACTGGATCAAGGGCCACGCAGGCCACGCGGAGAACGAGCGCGCGGATCAACTGGCACGTGACGGGCTGGCCGAGCACCGCAACAAGTAACGGCTCTCGGGGCCTACTGTCGCTGAGCCAATCCCTCAGAAACGCGAATGCCCGACACGAGGCCGGGCACAACGCACAGTCCAAAATCTAGATTAGAGCTGTCCGAGCAGCGTATCGCCGCCGGAGACTTCGACCTTGCCCGGAGCAGGCTCAAGATTGAAGATCTTCACCACGCCGTCGTCCACCAGCATCGAGTAGCGCTTCGAACGGATTCCAAGGCCGTTGCCGGATGCATCGAGCTCGAGGCCGATCGCCTTGGTGAAATCGGCGTTGCCGTCTGCAAGGAAGACGCCTTCATCGCGCTGGTCGGTGTCGCGCTTCCAGGCGTTCATGACAAACGCGTCGTTGACGGAAACGATCGCGATAGTGTCGACGCCCTTGGCCTTGATAGCATAGGCGTTCAGGAAAACGCTCGGCATATGCATCTTGTGGCAGGTGCCGGTATAGGCGCCGGGGACGGCAAACAGCGCGACCTTCTTGCCCTTGAAGATATCGTCGGTGGTTTTGACCTGAGGACCTTCCTCGGTCATCACACGAAACTTGGCCTCGGGCAGATGGTCGCCAACTTTAATCGTCATGGTCATTCTCCTTGGATCAATGAATGAGTATTTAAACGAGGTTGATGACAGGCACCACAGCCTTGCACGTCCCGACGCACTCCGAAAACAGGATTAGTTAGTGCAGGGTGGTGTTGAATTCGTAGGCTCCGTCCGAGCCAACCACAGTCAATTTCAGCGCAGCGCCGTCAGGGCTGGCCCCCGGTGGAAGGCCGTCGAGGTCGAAGCTGAAACGCATAATGCCGGATGCGTCGCGTTCGACCAGCTTTGGAATGGGCAGTGCCCAATCCTGGGTCGGCCCTTCCACGAACAGATCGACGTTTTGCTGATTGTCCGTCGCGGCCACATCGACCAACACGGATTTGCCATCGCGCTTCACGTTCAGCACGGTCAAGGGGCCGGCGTCGCCGATTTTCATGGGCTTTGGTACGGTGTCGAGCGCGGCGGTAATCACGCTGTCCTCGGTGCTGGCGACGCTGGCAAAGACGAGTTCGGCATTGGCTTCGACCGGCACGCAAATCTTCTCGCAAACAGCGTAGTTGATCGCGGCGCGTAACGTCACCGGCTTGTCAGCGTGCTTGGCGGTGATCCGCAGTGGTAGGATGACGTGCTTCTGGTACCCCAGCGACGTGCCGCCGGCTCCATCCGGGAATTTCTTCGGGGCAGGCCACA
This sequence comes from Afipia dichlorophenoxyacetatis, assembly GCF_055386385.1. NCBI lineage: Bacteria > Pseudomonadati > Pseudomonadota > Alphaproteobacteria > Hyphomicrobiales > Nitrobacteraceae > Afipia > Afipia dichlorophenoxyacetatis. The sequence goes on from NZ_AP029250.1 coordinate 686,253, forward strand.
GGATTGTGACGGATTCGACGTTTTCGGATTTCGAAAAATCGATCCGAGGCGGCACGCCGGAATCGCCGGGATTTCGCCAGTAGGTTTTCCAACCCGGTTGCAGCTGGAAGCTGATGCCACCAAGAAAGGCGGCACCGCTCCGGGAGCCTGCGATCAGCCGAACGGCTGAGTAGGTGTCGTTCACCCAAGGCGAGGTATCCTGCGCGTTGGCACCCATCGACATCAGGCAGGCGATTGTCGCGCCGGCGAACTTTGAAATGCGCGGGGGAACTATAAAAGCCATACGCGTCCTTACAAGGCGAGGTACCAGTGAACCATTGAATTGCTCGTGATCGGGTCTTTTTCGCGACTAAAGAATAACCGGAGAGAACCATCAGGCGTTAGCACTCTTAATGTCCCGGACGCTTGATTGACAGAATTGACGCCCAATATCAGGATAAGTGGATACGGTGAGAGTCGTTCGGAATGAACACCACGCGCAAGAAGCCTGAAAAGCTCGCCGCAGGTCGCAAGATGGCCGCGGATAGTGCGTATAATGCGTCAAGCGGCTACCTCGACGGTCAACTGTTAATTGCCATGCCTGTGATGGACGACGAGCGCTTCGCGCGTTCGGTGATCTATGTTTGTGCGCATTCATCGGAAGGCGCCATGGGTATCATCGTCAATCGCCCGGCGGGGAGTATCGATTTTCCGCAACTGCTGATGCAGCTCGATATCATCGACAAGTCCGATTACATCAAGCTTCCTGACAGCGCGGAGATGATGAAGGTGATGAAGGGCGGGCCGGTCGACACCGGCCGTGGCTTCGTCCTGCACTCGAGCGATTTCTTTATCAAGAATGCAACGTTGCCGATCGACGACGGCATCTGCCTTACGGCTACTCTCGACATCCTGAAAGCCATCGCAGCCGGTGCCGGCCCGAAGCATGCGATCCTGGCACTTGGATACGCCGGCTGGGCGCCGGGGCAGTTGGAAAATGAAATCCAGCACAATGGCTGGCTTCATTGTCCCGCCGATCCTGACCTGATTTTTGGGCGCGACGTCGAAGACAAATACCGTCGCGCGTTGGACAAGATCGGTATCGATCTCGCCATGCTGTCCAACGAAGCGGGCCACGCTTAGTCTTTTTCGAACATACATCTGGCGCATGACGCGCCAGAGCGTATCAGGCCGAACCGGACTCGGGTGCGGCAGCCGACTGATCCTCTTGTGAGGGCGCGGTGGCGGGAGTTGCCGCCGGCGAGAGGAGCTTATTGCGGAAGCTTTGCCGCCGAGTGCGCGGCTTCTGGACTTTCTCGCCCGTCAGCAGCCGCATGGCTGCGTCCGCATCCATCGGTTCGCCGAAAGCGAAGCCCTGGGCGTATTCGCAGCCCAACTGATAGAGCTCCACTGCATCGGAGTCGGTTTCGGCGCCCTCGGCGACCACTTCCATGTTGAGGTCATGCGCCAGTGCGACGATGGACTTCAATAGCACCGGCCGCGCGCCGCGATTGGTGGTGCGCACGAACGACTGATCGATCTTGATGGTGTCGAAGGGGAAGCGCTGCAGGTAAGCCAGTGAGGAATGTCCCGTGCCGAAGTCGTCGAGGGACAAACCGACGCCAAGCTCCTTGATCCGGTGCAGCATCTGTGCCGCGTGTTCCGGATTTTCCATCACCAGGGATTCAGTCAGCTCAAGTTTGAGCGAGCCGCGCGTGACCGCTGAGCGCGACAGAACGCCGCGTACATCATGGATCAGGTCATGACGCAGCAACTGGCGCGATGACACATTGACACTGGCGAAAATCGGCTCGCGAGAGCGTACCGCGCGCTGCCAGATGGCGAGTTGCTTGGCGGTGGTGTCCATTACGAACAGGCCGAGTTCGACGATCAGGCCGATTTCTTCTGCGATCGAAATGAACTCGTTGGGCGACATCCGTCCGAGCTTGGGGTGATCCCAGCGCGCGAGCGCCTCGAAACCAGCGATGGCGCGATCTTCCAGCCGCACGATGGGCTGATAAAGAATGGTGATCTCCTGGCGCTCGATGGCGCGGCGCAATTCGGATTCCAGCGTGAGGCGATCGGTCTTCCGCGCACGCATCGCCGGCTTGTAGACGTCGATACGATCGCCGCCGATCCGCTTGGAGTGATACATCGCAAGCTCGGCATCCTTGATGATCTCGTCGCTCAGCGGCGTCTGTGGGTCGCTGAGAGCCAGTCCAATCGAGGCAGTGAGGAAGATTTCGCGGCCATCAAAGGAGATCGGAGCGCGAATGGTTTTGCGAATGGTTTCGGCGAACGCTGTGATCCGCGTCGACTCGTGTTCGGAGGTCAGGATCAGGCCGAATTGATCACCGGACAACCGCGCCAGCGTGTCCTGGGGCTTGAGGATGCGGGTCAGGCGTCGCGCCAGCGTCAACAGGATGGAATCGCCGACAGCAATGCCGACCGAGTCGTTCACCTGCTTGAAGCGATCGAGGTCGATCACCATCACGGTCGGGCGCAGATTGGTGGTCGTCTTGGCGAAATTCGACATCGCGCTAATGCGGTCGATGAAGATCTGGCGGTTGGGCAGGCCGGTCAGGTTGTCGTGCACGGAATCGTGCAGCAGCCGTTCTTCGGCATTCTTGATTTCAGTGACATCGGTCAGCGTGCCGACAACGCGCGACACCTCGCCATCAGAACCAACTACGGGACGCGCCTTCAGCGCGAACCACATGAAGTGACCGTCCGGCGTTCGCAGCCGGAAATCCTGCACCAAGCGGCCGCGGCGCTGGTCGAGCACGCTGTCGAGTGCTGCGCGGAAGCGATCCTGGTCGAGAGGATGAAGCACTTCGAGCCATTTTGCGGCGGGGCCTTCCAATGCTCCGCGCTTCAATCCGAGAAGCGCCTCGGTCTCGGGGCTGGTGAAGACCTTGTCGGCGGACACATCCCAGTCCCAGATCAGGTCGCCCGATCCTGTCAGCGCCAACGCGCGCCGTTCCATATCGGAAACGATGCCGTTAGCCGCGCTGCCGCCGGCGAAGGCGTGTTGCATCACGGTGAATCCGATCAGCATGACGATAAGGACAAGACCGCCGAGCAGTGCAGGCCCGACGATATCGTTAGTCACGCCGCCCGCGACCGTCATGCCTGCAGCGATGACCCAGACCACAAGCAGGAACCATGTCGGGATCAGCAGCACCGCGCGATCAAAGCCATGGGTCGAGAGATAGACGATCAGCACGAAGCCAAACACCGCGATCATCGCCAGCGAAATGCGCGCAATGCCTGACGCGACGGCGGGATCGAACAGCGCAAGGGCAACCAGTGCGCCCAGGAAGACAAGCCAGCCCATGGTGATATGCGAATAACGCACGTGCCATCGCGACAAATTGAGATAGGCAAACAGGAAAACCAGCAGCGTCGCTGCCAGCATCGCTTCGCCCGACGCACGCCAGATGCGTTCCGCACCTGCCGACATGTCGAACACCTTGCCCCAGAATCCGAAGTCGACGCCGATATAGACCAGCACTGCCCATGCCAGCGCCGCGGCAGCGGGGAACATGATGCTGCCCTTCACCACGAACAGGATGGTCAGCACCAGCGCCAGCAGTCCGGAGATGCCAATGACGATGCCCTGGTAGAGGGTGAAGGAGTTGACCTTGTCCTTGTAGGCTTCCGGCTCCCACAGATAGAGCTGCGGAATCTTGTCGGTGCGCAATTCGGCGACGAACGTGATCACGGCGCCGGGATCGAGCGTCACGCGGAAGATGTCGGCGGTTGCACTGTCTTGACGTTCGGGCCGGTCGCCGGTCGACGGCGTAATCGTGGAGATGCGCGACAGGCCGAGATCTGGCCACAGCAAGCCCGATGACACGATGCGATAATGCGGCACCACGATCAGACGGTCGAGCTGATCGTCGGTGTTGTTGGTCAATGCGAAGACGACCCAATTCTGTCCGCCCTCGCGTGCGCGCACCTCAATGCGGCGCACGATGCCGTCAGTTCCGGGAGCGGTGGAAACCTGAATGCGATCGGTGTCGCTGCGCTGGAACTCCAGTACGCCGGTCAGATCGATAGCCGGCGCATCGCTGCGGACGCTGATCGCATCAAGTGCGTGTGCCGGTTCCACGGCGGCAAGCATCATGAAGCTGAGCGCAAGCAGCACAAAGCATCTGAACGAGCGCAAAGTCAGCTCTCCACGTTGGACGCGGCGGACCTTTCAAAGGTCCGCCGATTGGAGCGCGATAAATGACACGAATATGAGGTGATTCAAAGGGTTTAGAGGTGTTCCGGTGCCTTAAACCGTGAGCACAATTTTGCCAATATGTTCGCTCGTCTCCATTCGCGCATGGGCCTTGGAGGCGTCCCTCAGCGGGAATGTGCTATCCATCAAGGGCTTGAGGCGGCCCTCCGCGATCCAGGGCAGGACCTTGGCGTTAATAGCAGTGACCATCGCGGCCTTGTCTTCATTGGTTCGAGGGCGCAGCGTTGAGCCGGTGTGATGCAGACGCTTGATCATCAGCTTGGTGAAATTTGGCGACGCTTTCACGCCTCCTAGGAATGCGATCTGGACAATCCGGCCTTCGATCGCTGCCGCGTCGTAGTTGCGGTCGATGTAGTCGCCGCCGACCATATCGAGAATGACATTGGCGCCCACATCGTTGGTGACGGCCTTGGTCTTGGCGACGAAATCCTCGGTTTTATAGTTGATCGCAACATCAGCGCCGAGCTTCAAGCAGGCATCGCATTTGTCCTGTGAGCCGACAGTCACGATCACCTTGGCGCCGTGTGCTTTTGCCATCTGGATTGCGGTAGTGCCGATGCCGGAAGAGCCGCCGTGAATCAGCAGTGTCTCGCCGGGCTTCAGGCCGCCGCGCTCAAATACGTTGTGCCAGACCGTCATGAGTGTTTCTGGCGTGGCTGCAGCCTCGATCATCGAGAAGCCGTTGGGCACAGGCATCGCGTGCGTCTCATGCGTCAGGCAATACTCTGCATAACCACCGCCTGCGACGAGCGACATGACCTTGTCGCCGATCTTGTACTTTGTTGCTCCCTCGCCGAGGGCAACCACTTCGCCTGACACCTCGAGGCCAGGCAGATCGCTCGCGCCGGGCGGCGGTGGATAACTGCCGCTGCGCTGTGCCACATCGGGACGATTCACACCGGCGGCCGCAACCTTGATCAGAATCTGATGTGGTCCCGGCGTCGGAACCGGACGTTGCTCGGGAATGAGGACCTCGGGTCCGCCGGGCTTGCTGATCGCGACGGCAGTCATTTGCGTGGGCAGCTTATCCATAGGGTAGGTCCTTGCAGTTCAAAAATGGAACATGAGCTATAATCGCGCAGAAGACCGGAGGGAAGCATGCCCATTGATGAGGATGACCGGCCGCGGCCGAAAATAACCCACGAGCTCGGGCAGGATCTGTCGCTGCTTTCGGTGGACGATATCGAAGCCCGCATTGCAGCGCTGACGACAGAGATCGAGCGGCTCAAGGCTGACGCAGCGAAGAAGCGCACGAGCCGGGATGCTGCCAACGCTTTCTTCAAAAGTTAACGCGAAGCATCCGGATCGGCTTCATCGCAAAGGAACCGTAAAAGAAACCGTTCATTTACGACGCATTAAGCTTTCGCGTTTATGACTTTGATCGTCCTTCTTTGGACACCGAGTGGCTCCTGTCCACTCTGTTTGACGCCTCCCTGTTATCAACTTTCAAAGCCGCCGGTAACGGCGGCTCTTTTTTGCCTTATTTCCAGCAATTGCCGCGTTTGATCCGGCAGGCGGATGGGAGGGCGTGTTTCCGCGTTCGCGATGGCGCTCTGGAAACCATATCTCGGCATTGTCACGCCGCACGGCTGGACTCCCGGCCGCAGGCGCGCAATGATTTATTCATCATAAAAAAATCCGCATAACAGCGTGTGTGAGGCGTTAACTATGTCAGACCAGTCGTTCGGCGCAGCCGATCTCGTTCTTTTGAGTGAACGGATCACCAATTCAGCCGCCTTTGGAGCCCTGTTCAAGGAGGGCATGGACCTGGTTGAGGAAACTGCTGCTTACCTTGATGGAGCAGGACGGCTCGAAGCGAAGGCGCTGGAGCGACCTGTCAGCCTGACCTATGCAACCGAAAGCATGCGCCTGACCACGCGTCTGATGCAGCTGGCCTCATGGCTGTTGCTGCACCGCGCGGTCAAGGAAGGTGAGATGACCCTGAGCCAGGCCAATCGGGAGAAGACGAAAGTCAAGCTGAGTGCAGCCGATCCCGGCAACGAGGAGTTGATCGGGAAGTTGCCGCAGCAATTGCAGGATCTGATTACTCGCTCGATGTCGTTGCAGACGCGTGTGCGCCGGCTGGATGCGACCATTCACACGCCGATCAACGAGCAGGTTTCCATCGGCAATCCATTGGTGCCGCAGATGAACCTCTTGAAGGCGGCCTTCGAGCGATAGGCCATTTTTTTCACTTTGATGCCGCCATATGGCGGCATCAAAGTGTGGATATTCCCGAAACGAAAAATGCCCCGGTCGATGCCGGGGCATTTCCGTATTCAGAGACTGAAGAAGGGATCAATCCTTCTTGAGGAAGCCCGAGAACTTCTTCTGGAACCGGGAGACACGGCCGCCGCGGTCGAGAATCTGCTGGGTTCCGCCGGTCCAGGCCGGATGCGACTTGGAGTCGATATCCAGGTTGAGGGTGTCGCCTTCCTTGCCGTAGGTCGAACGGGTGAGGTATTCGGTCCCGTCGGTCATGACCACCTTAATCGTATGATAATCCGGGTGAATTTCGGCTTTCATGGCAAATCCTCTGGCGCCCTGCGCCCACAGATCAGAAATGTTGGGGACGAATTTGGCCGCTCTATATCGCAGGATGGCCGCTGAAACAAGCGGGGAACGTTCATTTGCCAGCGCCCGCCATGGGGCCTATTTGAAGGCCTTCTAAACAAACCCCGCGGCGGGACTTGATGAGCGTAGCTGAAAGACTTGAAGATCAGGCGGCAGGCGGTTCGGCTGGACGTCCTCCGGAACTCGTAGCCGCGACAACGGCGCCCGCGACCGGTTCGGCTATGGGGCCGTTGCCGCTCCCCGGCCCAGAGAAGCGGTCTCGCCTGAAGCTGCGGCCGCTGATGGCGCTTCTGCCGTATGTCTCACGCTACCGCGGACAGGCCTTTGCAGCACTGATTGCGCTGATCGTGGCCTCGGCAGCGACCCTTGCGGTGCCGCTCGCCGTGCGCCGCATGATCGATTTCGGCTTCAGTCCGGAAGGCGTTGCGCTCATCAACAGCTACTTTGCTGTGATGATCGCCGTTGTTGCGGTGCTCGCGGGCGCCAGCGCCATGCGGTACTACCTCGTCATCACGCTGGGCGAGCGCATTGTCGCCGACTTGCGGCGCGATGTATTCAACCATCTCACGTCGCTCTCGCCCTCCTTCTTCGACACCGCGCACAGCGGCGAACTGGTGTCGCGCCTCACTGCGGATACGACGCAGATCAAATCGGCTGTGGGTGCATCGGTCTCGATCGCGCTGCGCAATCTCGTCTTGTTCATCGGCGCGTCCGCAATGATGGTGATCACAAGTCCCAAGCTGTCCGGCTTCGTGCTCGCAGTCATTCCGTTGATCGTGCTGCCGCTCGTTGCGTTCGGCCGCCGGGTGCGAAAATTGTCGCGCGGCGCGCAGGACACGCTTGCTGACGCATCGTCCTATGCATCCGAGTTGATCGGCGCGATCCGAACGCTGCAGGCCTTCACCAATGAGCGTCTGGCGGAAACGCGTTTCGGCGGTGAGGTCGAGCGCGCCTATCAGGCCGCGCGGAATTCGACGGGCGCGCGCGCTTATCTCACCGCGATTGTGATCTTCCTGATTTTTGCAAGCGTGGTGGCGATCCTGTGGATCGGTTCGCACGACGTGCTGACGCATCAGATCAGCGCCGGCCGCCTCGGACAGTTTGTGTTGTACGCGGCGTTCGCAGCGGGCGCGCTGGGCGAACTGAGTCAGGTCTGGGGTGAAATCTCGCAAGCCTCGGGGGCCTCGGAACGTTTGTTCGAGATCCTTCGCATCAAGCCGGACATTGCTCCACCCGCCAACCCGCGTGCATTGCCGGTGCCGCCGCGTGGCGATGTGACTTTCGAGAATGTTCGCTTTGCCTATCCAACGCGGCCCGAACACTTCGCGGCCGATGGCGTGTCATTCTCTGTGCGTGCCGGCGAGAGAGTCGCGGTCGTCGGACCGTCAGGGGCGGGCAAGAGCACGCTGTTTCACTTGCTGCTTCGTTTCTACGATCCGGTCAGTGGCTCGATCTCGCTCGATGGCGTGCCGATCCGCGAGGCGGACCCGCGCGCCGTGCGTGCGCGCATTGCTTTGGTGCCGCAGGATGCCGCTGTCTTCGCGGCTAGTGCGCGGGAAAATATTCGTTTCGGACGTCCGGATGCGACTGATGCGGAGGTCGAGCGTGCGGCGGATCTGGCACACGCCACGGAATTCATCACACGGCTTCCGCTAGGTTTTGAAACTCAGCTCGGCGAGCGCGGCGTAACGTTGTCGGGCGGTCAGCGCCAGCGCGTGGCGATCGCGCGTGCCATTCTGCGCGATGCGCCTCTGCTGTTGCTCGACGAAGCAACCTCGTCATTGGACGCGGAAAGCGAGACTCTGGTGCAGACCGCGCTGGAAGACCTGATGAGCCAGCGCACGACGCTTGTCATCGCGCATCGTCTGGCGACGGTGTTGTCGTGCGATCGCATCCTCGTGATGGAAAACGGCAAGATTGTCGAACAGGGCGCGCACGCGGCGTTGGTCGCAGCCAATGGTCTCTATGCCCGCCTTGCGCGGTTGCAATTCGAAGGCGTGTGAGGAGCGATTACGGTTTCCACGCCATACCGGACACAGGCCGGCCTGAGACCGGATTGACGTCATCGTGGGTGTGGCGGAATCCGTTACGCGTATAAAAGCGGATGGCGCGGGCATTGTCGGTGTTGACGAGCAATGTGATCCCGTTAGGCGACATGGCCTTGGCTTCCGTCATCAATGCGTTGCCGAGCTCTGATCCCCAGGACTCGGGGTCGACAACAAGCTGGTCGAGATATCCCGTTTGATCGATGGTGACAAAACCAATGATCTTGGTGTCTTGCTCGGCGACGACGATGCACGCGGATGGAACAAGCTCATTGCGCCAGCGGATACGCCAGTTGTCCAGACGCGCAGAAAAGTCGATTGACGGATAAGCCTGCTGCCAGGTGCGAAACCACAATTCTATGACCGCGTCTTCATCAGTATCGCGATAGGTCCGCAGATTGAACGCAGAGGTCATGCTGTCTTTCTGTTGGAGCGACTTCTCGCTGGCTACCGCTCGGTGAGTTTGAGTTCGATACGACGATTGCGCCGGTAGGCTTCTTCGGTTTTCTCGGGATCAAGCGGCTGGAATTCGGCAAAGCCTGCTGCGACCAGCCGCTGGGCCGGCACGCCAAGAGAGACAAGATATTGCACAACGGAAATCGCGCGCGCCGATGACAACTCCCAGTTCGACTTGAACTGCGGACTTGCGATCGGCCGCACGTCGGTGTGGCCGTCGACGCGCAGGACCCAGGCGATATCTGATGGAATTTGCTTGTCGAGATCGATGAGCGCCGCGGCGAGCTTGTCGAGTTCGGCGCGGCCTTCCGGCAGAAGTATCGCCTGTCCGGTATCGAAGAAGACTTCAGACTGAAATACGAAGCGATCGCCAACCACGCGGACATCCGGCCGGTTGCCGAGAATGGTCCGCAGCCGTCCGAAGAATTCGGACCGGTAACGCGAGAGCTCCTGGACCCGTTGTGCCAAGGCGACGTTCAGGCGCTGACCGAGATCGGCAATCTTGCCCTGCGATTCCTTGTCGCGTTTTTCTGAGGCATTGAGCGCTTCTTCAAGGGCCGCGAGCTGGCGGCGCAATGCACTGATCTGTTGATTCAGAACCTCCACTTGCGCAAGCGCGCGGGCGGAAATCTGCTTTTCGGAATCGAGCGCTTTGCCGAGTTCAGTGGCGCGGCCTGTTGCATCAGCCCCGGCGCCCGCAAGACCATCATAGAGGCCCTTGATGCGGTCGCGCTCACCTTCCGCTGAGGTCAATCCGGCCCGCATCTGCGAAACCTGATCCTCGAGGTTGAGCTTGCCGAGTTTCTCAAGCGACAGCAGATCGTTGAGCTGAGCGATCTGTGCGTTGAGGCGCTCCAGCGCTTTATCCTTGCCGGTGACTTCCTGCGACAGGAAGAACTGCACGACGAGAAAGACCGACAGCAGGAACACGATGGCGAGCACGAGTGTCGATAGCGCGTCGACGAAGCCCGGCCAGTAATTGAAACCGCTGTCATTGCGGCGTGAACGTGAGAGCGCCATTACCTGATATCCTTAAATGGCCTGCTATCCTTGATCTCAGCCGTCAGTTCTTTTCGGGCTGCCGTGCGATGCGCTCCAGAAGATTCTTGATCTCACGATTTTGTTCGCCCTGGCCGTCCGCCCATTCACGGATCAGTTGCTGCTCTGTTCGCATGTGATGAACAAGGCCCTGAATGGCTTCCGCGAGATTGGCCATCGCGGTTGTCGTTGCGCGGGTCGATCCCATTTCCTCGACAGCGAGGTGCAGCCGATCAAGCACAGGCTTCAATTCAGGCGACACAGCGGCATGAAGGCCATCAGCCGTATATTCCTGGGAGGTTTCTGCCAGCCAGTCTTCGAGATCGGTATAGAAACGGTTTTGCGCCTGGCTGGATTGAAGATCGAGAAAGCCCAGAATAAGCGAACCGGCAAGGCCGAACAGCGAGGACGAAAAAGAGATGCCCATACCGCCAAGTGGTGCGGCGAGGCCTTCCTTCAATGTATCGAATACCGAACCGGCATCCCCGCCGACCTTCAGGCCTTCAATGACCTTGCCAACGGAGCCGACGGTTTCAATCAGGCCCCAGAAGGTGCCGAGCAGGCCGAGAAAAACCAGCAGGCCGGTCATATAGCGAGACAGATCGCGCGCTTCATCAAGGCGTGTTGCGATGGAATCGAGCAGGTGCCGCATGGTCTGCTGCGAGATGCTCATGCGCCCGCCGGTGCGGTGGCTGAGAATGGCGGCCATTGGCGCCAGCAGCCTGGGACGGCGATCGACTGCGAGACCGGGATCGGAAATGCGAAAGCTGTTGACCCAGGAGATTTCGGGATAGAGGCGGATCACCTGCCGGAAGGCCAAGACGATGCCGATGGCCAGCACGCCGACGATCAGTGCGTTGAGGCCGGGATTGGCGAGAAATGCCAGCCAAATCTGTTTGTTGAGGACGACGACGATCAATCCGCACAGGATCAAAAAGACCAGCATCCGGACCAGAAATATTCGGGGCGTTGAGAGCTTGGTGACGTCGATATCGGTCGTGCTGCCGGGTACGGAAGGTTTCGCCATGTCGGGACCGTCATCCTTGTCTGGAGGAGATGTCAGCCACCAATATGGCACAGCGGCGGCGGGAGAAAAGACGGCATCGCTATCCAGCCGTTAAGTCGGGAACCGCGCAGTTGTTCAGCACATCGTTGTGCGCAAGCGAACGCATTCAACCAACGTTGCCGTCAGTAATCCATTCGCGCTGGTTATGTGACAGCCGTGTGCAGGCTGAAAAATAAGCGTTCAGCCCAGCGGCTTGAGGATTTTCACCAGTTCGCGCTGGATCGTCTCATTGCCGCAGACAACGTGGCCTGTCGCCATTGCCGTATCACCGCCCTCGATACCGCTGACGACGCCGCCGGCTTCACGCACCATGATCAATCCGGCCGCGATATCCCACGGCTGCAGATTCCGCTCCCAATAGCCGTCGAGGCGGCCTGCCGCGACGAATGCAAGGTCGAGCGATGCTGCGCCAAAGCGGCGCAGGCCTGCCACGCGATTTTGCATTTCAGTCATTTCACGGCGTGACAGCTCGTGGTCGCCGCGGCCAATATGCGGCAGTCCGCAAGCAACGACGGATTCATTCAGCTGCTTGCGTCCAGCGACGCGCAGACGCATGTCATTCAGGAAGGCGCCCTTGCCGCGTTCGGCAATATAGAGCTCGTCGTTCGCAGGGTTGTAGATCACGCCCGCGACGATCACGCCTTCGCGCTGTAAGGCAATCGAGATCGCGAACTGCGGAATGCCGTGCAGAAAGTTCGTGGTGCCGTCGAGCGGATCCACAATCCAGGTGTTGGCTTTGTCGGTGCCTTCGCGCGTGCCGCCTTCTTCGCCGAGAAAGCCATAGCCGGGCCGTGCCTTCAGGAGATCCTCATAGAGGATTTCCTCGGCGCGCTTGTCCGCGGCGGAAACGAAATTTGCGGGTCCTTTCAACGACACTTGAAGGTTTTCGATCTCGCCGAGATCGCGCTTGAGACTGCGGCCGGCACGACGCGCGGCTTTGACCATGACGTTGATGAGCGCTGAATGAAGCATGGACTCGATTTAAATCGACCTGGAAGAGAGGTCTGGATGAGAGGAGAGGCAATGTTGACTAGTGGTTCGTTTCTAACATTTGCATCCCGTTTCGGCAGGTACAGTTGCAAATGTTAGAAACAAAGAACCACTAGCAAATATACGCCGCTAGTGGAGCTTTGGATTTGACATTCGCCGAACGACCCCGCTGCCTGACCGGTAGCGAATGTCAAATCCGCTCCACTAGGATGCTTGGCGTCAAAGCGGATTGACGTCAAGCATATTGAATTATCGCGGTTTTATTTGGTCCCGAACCACTTTTTCGCGGCATCTTCGGCTTTTTTTTGAATTTCCGGCGGCTGCTGGGCAAATTGTGCGTCGAGGTCAGGATCGCCATTTCCGGCCGTCTTGGCCACCAGGTGCCAGCGAAAACCATTAACCTTGTCCTGGGGTACCCCGATCCCATCGACCAGAATGCGGGCGAGGCGATTTTGCGCGATCGGGCTGTTCTGACGTGAGGCTCTGTTCAGCAGCGCGATGGCTGTCGGGATATCCTTGGGTGTCCCGGTGCCATTGAAAAGTGCAATCGCGTATTCGACCTCGGCATCGATATTGTCGACCATGGCGGCTGCGCGCATCAGCCGTGCCGCTTCGGTGGGGTCTTTTTCGACACCGCGGCCTTCCTTGTAGAAGGTGGCCAGCGCGTATTGGGCTTCAGGGTTGCCGGCATCAGCAGCTTGACGAAACAGTTCGGCAGCGCGTTTCAGGTCCTGCGGAAACGTCTGGCCTTCGAGGTAGAGCAGGCCGAGATTATAGGCCGCCGCTGCTTTGCCCAGTTTGGCTGAAGCCGCGAGCAAGCGCGCCCCTTCTTCTCGATTGGCCGGCCCGCCGCGTCCGGCGATTTTCATCATCCCCAACGCGAACATCGCTTCACGGTCACCGCGATCCGCCGCCTGCTTGTACCATTCGGCGGCCTTCGCATCGTCGCGCTTGATCCCGAGCGCATTGGAATAGAGTTCACCCAGCAGCGTCATCGATTTGGGATCGCTGGTTTCCTGCACGCGCTTCATCGCGATATTAAACGCGGTACGATAGAGGCCTATCTGATAAGCACCATAGGCGGCATCGACATTGGGATTATCGGGCGCCGGTGCAGGAGCTGCAGCCTTGGACGCCGCGCCCTTCTTTTGCGCGGGAGCTGGTGACGGCTTTGGCGCAGGCTGATCTGCTTTCGGAGCAGGAGCTTCTGTCTTCGGCGCAGGTTTGGGAGCGGGAGCCTTTGCTTTCGGCGCGCTTTTTGGTTTCTCGGCGTTGGGCGGGGAAGGTGGCTGCTGGACGCCAGGAGGCGTCAACGAAATCTGCGCCGATGCGCTTGTCGCGAGGGCCACAGCGACAATGCTCGACGCAAAGTATCTTGCAAAAACCTTCGCATGAGAAGGCGTCGACATCGGTCTACGTCCCCTCGACCGTGGTGTGGCCGAACGCCTTGTCGAAACTTTCCGCGACGATATTGCCGGCCTCCACAAGGGCCGCTCGCGGGCCACGTGGGTCTTGCCAGATAAAGTCGCTGAGCAGAATGAAATCGGCTCCGGCTGACGCAAACAGGTCCGCTTCCTCTTTGGTCGCGGCAAAGCCCACACAAGGAGGTTCGAACACCTCCGCCCACCATTGCAGGCGATCAAACACTGCGTCGGCAGACGGGCGTTCGCCGTTCGCATCGGGCTCGCCAAACAGCACGTAGTCAGCTCCCGCTTCCCCGGCGACCATGGCGTCGTGGCGCGTGGTTAATCCACCAACACCGACAATCCGGTCGGGCTTCAGCGTGGGCATGGCCTCCTGCAATGCGTCCAGGCCGGTCAGGTTGGCGCCGTCGGCTCCAGCGCGTGCCACCAGCGTGGGGTGCCCGTCGAGCAGCAGTGCAACACCTGCCTTTTGGATTGCCGGGGCCAGTGCCTTGGTGCGCTGGATCATGCTGCGTTCATCGGCCGGCGCGAGACGGAGCAGCACGGCAGCAACATCTGCTGCCGTTAGCAGGTTAGGCATGTTTGCCAGCAGCTGTGTGGGATCGGTAACCGGCGGCGTCGCAAGGTAGAGCCTTGGTGCGGGTCGAGGTGGTACAGGTTTGGCGGCCATGATGCCTAGTGTCCTGGTTCTAACGTTCGCATCATATTGCAGCACTTTCGTTGGCGAACGTTAGAAGCAAAAGGGACACTAGCGACTCAACGAGGTTAGTGCGGTTTTGGATCTGACGTTCGTAGATAGATCTCGCCGCTACACTGATACGAACGTCAGACCCACCGCACTAATGTGATGCCCCCGGACTGCGGCCAAAAAAGGGGCGGGATAGATCCCGCCCGCTCTGAAAAGGGTTAGGCGATTTTCGGGTCGAGTTCGCCCGAGGCGTAACGTTTCGCCATTTCGGCGGTGGTTAGCACGCGCTTGATCTTGCTGGCCTGGCCTGCGGTATTGAACTCCTGCAGACGCTGCTTGCAGAGCTTGGTCATCGCTTCCATGGCTGGCTTCAGATACTTGCGCGGATCGAATTCGCTTGGGTTTTCGCTCAGGACCTTTCGGATCTGGCCGGTCATCGCCATGCGGTTGTCGGTATCGATGTTGATCTTGCGGACGCCGTTCTTGATGCCGCGCTGAATTTCTTCAACCGGCACGCCCCAGGTCGGCTTCATCTGTCCGCCGAACTTGTTGATGATGTCCTGCAGGTCCTGCGGGACCGATGACGAGCCGTGCATCACAAGGTGGGTGTTTGGCAGTTTGCGATGGATTTCCTCGATCACATTCATCGCCAGGATATTGCCGTCCGGCTTGCGCGTGAACTTGTAGGCGCCGTGCGATGTGCCCATGGCAATCGCCAGCGCGTCGACCTTGGTCTCTTGCACGAACTTCACGGCTTCATCGGGGTTCGTCAGGAGTTGGTCGTGGGAGAGCTTGCCTTCCGCGCCGTGGCCGTCTTCCTTGTCGCCCATGCCGGTTTCGAGAGAGCCCAGTACGCCGAGCTCACCTTCCACCGAGATGCCGCCGAGGTGGGCCATGTCGGTGACGGTCTTGGTCACGCCGACATTGTAAATCCAGTCGCCGGGAGTTTTGCCGTCGGCTTTCAATGAGCCGTCCATCATCACCGACGTGAAGCCGGCCTGAATCGCGGTCATGCAGGTCGCGGCTTCATTGCCGTGATCAAGATGCACGCAGACAGGGATTTGCGGATGGATTTCCGTCACCGCGTCCATCATGTGCTTCAGCATCACGTCATTGGCATAGGAGCGCGCGCCGCGCGAAGCCTGGATGATGACCGGTGCGTCGACGGAGCTGGCGGCTTCCATGATGGCAAGCGCCTGCTCCATGTTGTTGATGTTGAAGGCAGGTACCCCGTAGTCGTGTTCTGCTGCATGGTCCAGCAATTGACGCAAGGTGATGCGAGCCATCTATTCTCTCCAACCGTGATAATGGCGCCCTTGATGGCGCCAGCGTGAACTTAAAACGAAGAGCGCGCCGGTTTAGTGACCGGCGCGGCCCGTCCTTAAAACCTCGACGCCGGGCAAAGGTTTCCCTTCCATCCATTCGAGGAATGCGCCGCCTGCGGTCGAAACGTATGTGAAATCCTTAGCCACGCCTGCGTGGTTCAGCGCCGCAACCGTGTCGCCGCCACCGGCGACCGAGATCAGCTTGCCGGCTTTGGTGCGCGCCGCGGCATGCTTGGCAGCCTGCACGGTGCCGCGGTCGAACGGCGCCATCTCGAACGCACCGACCGGTCCATTCCAGACCAAGGTCGCGGCATCGTCGATTGCTGCGTTAACGCGCTCGACCGACAGCGGGCCGACGTCGAGGATCATGCCGTCATGAGGAATAGCATCGAGACCATACGCATGGGACGGCGCATTCGCCTCGAAGTGATAAGCGACGATCGCATCAACCGGCAGGATGATCGCGCAGTTTGCGCTCTCGGCTTTTTCAAGAATGCGCTGTGCGGTGGGCGCGAGATCCTTCTCGCACAGGGATTTGCCGACATTGACACCCTGCGCGTGCAGGAAGGTGTTGGCCATGCCGCCCCCAATCACCAGCGCATCGACCTTGGAGACGAGATTTTCCAGAAGGTCGATCTTGGTCGAAACCTTGGAGCCGCCGACGATGGCAATCACAGGATGCGTTGGGGCTTCGAGCGCCTTGCTCAGCGCGCCAAGTTCGGCCTCCATGGTGCGGCCGGCGTAGCCTGGCAGCACATGGCCGAGACCTTCGGTCGACGCGTGGGCGCGGTGAGCGCAGGAGAACGCATCGTTGACCCAGATGTCGCCGAGCTTCGCCAGCTCCGCAACAAAGGCCGGATCGTTTTTCTCTTCGCCCGGATGAAAGCGGGTGTTCTCGAGGCAGAGAATTTCGCTGTCCTTCATCGCCGCGACGGCCTTTTGCGCCACCTCGCCGATGCAGTCGGCCGCGAACTCAACATGACGTAGCAGGACGTAGCCGAGCGCAATCGCGACCGGCTTGAGCGATTCCTTCGGGTCCGGACCCTTGGGCCGTCCGAAGTGGGCGAGGATGATGACCTTGCCGCCTTTCTCGGACAGTTCGATGATCGTCTTGGCGATCCGTTGCAGCCGCGTGGTGTCGGACACGCGGCCATTGTCCATCGGAACATTGAGGTCGACGCGCAACAATACGCGCTTTCCCTTCACGTCGACGTCGTCGAGGGTACGAAAACCGGACATCAGAACTCGTTGCGACTGCTGGATGTCTTAACTAATCAGAGCAATTTGCCCATCGCAACGGCCGTATCCGACATGCGATTGGAGAAGCCCCACTCGTTATCGTACCACGACATCACGCGCACGAGCGTGCCGTTCTGAACCTTGGTCTGGTCGAAGGCAAATGTCGACGAGCTGGCGTCGTGGTTGAAGTCGATCGACACGTTCGGAGCGCTGGTGGTGCTCAGGATGCCCTTCAGCTCCTGCGCAGCCGCGCGCTTCATCGCGTCGTTGATCTCTTCCTTGGTGGTGGCCTTCTTGGCAATGATCTTAAGGTCGACGACCGAAACGTTCGGCGTCGGCACGCGGATCGCGACGCCGTCGAGCTTGCCGTTGAGTTCGGGAAGCACGAGACCGATCGCCTTTGCCGCACCGGTCGACGTCGGGATCATCGACAGCGCTGCTGCGCGGCCGCGATAGAGATCCTTGTGCATGGTGTCGAGGGTCGGCTGGTCGCCGGTATAGGCGTGGATGGTGGTCATGAAACCGGTTTCGATACCCACGGTGTCGTTCAGCACCTTGGCGACCGGTGCGAGGCAGTTCGTGGTGCACGAGCCGTTCGAGACCACGAGGTGATCCTTGGTCAGCTTGTCGTGGTTGACGCCGTAAACGATCGTTGCGTCCGCGCCGTCCGCCGGTGCCGAGACCAGCACGCGCTTGGCGCCTGCGGTGAGATGGGCCGAAGCTTTGTCCTTTGCGGTGAAGATGCCGGTGCATTCCATCGCGATGTCGATGCCGAGATCCTTCCAGGGGAGGGTCGACGGATCCTTGACGGCGGTGACCTTGATCTTGCCGTTGCCGAGGTTGATCGAGTCGCCGTCGACCGTCACTTCGCCGGGAAAGCGGCCATGCACTGAGTCATAGCGGAGAAGATGGGCATTGGTCTCGACCGGGCCGAGATCGTTAATGGCAACCACCTGGATGTCTGTGCGCTTGGATTCATAGATTGCGCGCAGAATGTTACGGCCGATACGGCCAAATCCATTGATCGCGACCCGGATTGCCATTCACCTTCTCCTCGACGTTCAAAAATGACGATTTTCGGGGCAGTTTTTGCCCCGAATGGCGTTGTGTTGCAATCTCCCGAAAGCTGAATGTTCCGGAAGGGTTATCAGGCCTTCAGCCGGGCCTGGGCGGCCTCCGCAACGGCGTCCGGGGTGATCCCGAAGTGCCGGTACAGCTCCTTATATGGGGCGCTGGCGCCGAATCCGTTCATGCCGACGAAAATGCCATCCATGCCAATAATGGCGTCCCAGCCCTGACGAATCGCAGCTTCCACCGCGACCTTGACCGGAGCGTTACCGATGATCGCGGCCTTTTTGTTGTCAGGCAGCTCAAGCAGACGATCCATGCATGGGACGGAGACCACCCGTGTCGGAATACCGCGCGCGGCGAGCAGCTTCTGCGCATCCACTGCCATAGAGACTTCCGAGCCCGACGCAAAGATCGAGACTTTCGCCTCGCCGTCCGACTTCGAAATTTCATAGGCGCCGTCAGCGCACTTGTTGTTGGCGTCGTTCGCCAAGCGCAGCTGCGGCAGGTTCTGACGGGTCAGCGCCAGCACGCTTGGGCGATCTTTCGATTCAAGGGCGAGCTGCCAGCACTCCAGCGTCTCCACCGTATCGCAGGGGCGGAACACATCGCAGTTTGGAATGGCGCGCAGAGCTGCGAGATGTTCGACCGGCTGATGGGTCGGGCCGTCTTCGCCAAGACCGATCGAGTCGTGGGTGAGCACGTGGATGACGCGCTCTCCCATCAGCGCCGCGAGGCGCAATGCCGGGCGCAAATAGTCTGAGAACACGAGGAATGTTCCGGAATACGGAATGAGGCCGCCGTGCAGGGCGATGCCGTTCATGGCAGCGGCCATGCCGTGCTCGCGGATGCCGTAGTTGATGTAGCGCCCGCCGTAATTGTTGGCGGAGATCGCGACCATGCCTTTGACGCGGGTGTTGTTGGAGCCGGTCAGATCCGCCGAGCCGCCGATCATTTCGGGAACCGCCACGCAAAGCACTTCAAGCGCCTGTTCGGACGCGGTGCGCGTCGCGATATCCTTAGGAGCAGCGGCAAGTGCCGCCTTCATGCCGGCGACGGCGTCCGCAAGGGCCTTCGCAGGCAAATCGCCTTTAACGCGACGCTCGAATTCCGCGCGTGCACCAGCCTCTGTCGCCGACAGCCGCTTGCTCCACTCGGCACGGGCCTTGGCGCCACGCGATCCCGCTTCACGCCAGGCGCTGAGAATGTCCTGCGGAATTTCGAAGGGCGGCGCATCCCAGTTGAGATTCTTGCGCGCGCCGGCGATTTCCTCGGCGCCGAGCGGCGAGCCGTGCGACTTTTCGGAACCGGCTTTGTTCGGCGCGCCGAAACCGATGGTGGTTTTGCACGCGATCAGGGTCGGACGATCGGACTTCTGTGCACGTGCGAGCGCGTCGGCGATTGCCTTTGGATCATGGCCGTTGATGCGCTCGGCAGCCCAGCCGGCGGCCTCGAAGCGCTTCACCTGATCGACGGAGTCCGACAGGGAAATCGCGCCGTCGATCGAGATGCCGTTGTCGTCGAACATCACGATCAGCTTGTTCAGCTTGAGATGCCCAGCAAACGCAATGGCTTCATGGCTTATGCCCTCCATGAGGTCGCCATCGGATGCGAGGACATAAGTGTAGTGATCAACAACATCGCCGCCGAAGTCCGCTGCCATGCGGCGCTCAGCGAGCGCCATGCCGACGGCGGTTGCAATGCCCTGGCCCAGCGGCCCGGTGGTTGTTTCGATGCCCGGCGTGACGAAGTTTTCAGGATGGCCCGGCGTCAGGGAACCCAGCTGGCGGAAATTCTTGATCTGCTCGATCGTCATCGTCTCGTTGCCGGTCAGATACAGCAGCGCATAGAGCAGCATCGAGCCGTGGCCGGCGGAGAGGACAAAACGATCACGGTCAGGCCAGGCCGGATCCTTCGCATCGAATTTGAGGAACTGCGTAAAGAGCACGGTGGCTACGTCGGCTGCGCCCATGGGCAGGCCAGGGTGACCGGATTTGGCCTTTTCGACCGCATCCATGGCGAGAGCCCGGACCGCATTGGCCATACGGGAGGGATCGACGTGCGTAGTCATGAAATGTCCGCCTGCGATTCGGAGTGTGGGAGGCCCGCGTCCATGGAAATGACGCGGTCAAAAGACCGTCATACGGGGCTGGATAGCACCTGAAAACCCGAGAGTCCAAGGGCATTGGGCACTGCAACCAAGCCACCTCTTCGCTTTGTGTGCATAGCTTGTGGCGAACATTGCGCTTCCCTCGGGAGGGACGTAAATTTCCTGCCCTAAATGCTTGCTGGTTCGCGGCTTTTGCGTCACCGGCTAGAGCAGAAAAGGCTACTGTCCCGCTATGACCGAACGCAGTGCCAAGAGTTTTGCCAATTCCGATCCCGCAGCCACCGGGCCAAGCGATATCGAACTCGCCACCCGGCGTCTTGCTGCCGCTCTTGATGGCCTCGAAAGTGCCGTCGAGCGCCGCCGTGAGGCAGACAACGCGCATGATGAAATGGCTGCGCAGATTCAGGCGTTAGGCAACGACCGTTCGCGGCTGGCCCACGAACTCGACGGCACGTTGGTGCGGTCTCGCACGCTTGAACGGACCAACCGTGAAATCGCGCAGCGTCTCGATGTGGCGATCGACACCATCCGTTCGGTCATCGATTCCGGAGAGCCGGCATGAATCATGTCAATGTCACCATCAATGGCCGGCAGTATCGCATGGCCTGCGAGCAGGGGCAGGAAGCGCGGTTGCTGAAGCTTGCGGAAAGCCTGGAATCCCGTATCTCGAATCTGCGCAGCAAGTTCGGAGAGATCGGCGATCAGCGCCTCACCGTGATGGCCGCATTGATGATCGCTGATGAATTGGTTGATGCCGGACAACGCATCCGCGGCCTTGAGGAAGAACTCGTGGCGTTGCGCGATGTGCGGGTTGTCGCGGCTGAACGCGCCCGGGTGACGCAGACAGCGGTGGTGAATGCGTTGAACTCGGCCTCGGATCGGATTGAAAAGATGACGCGTGAGCTCAATCGCCCGTCGCACAATGGTGTGGCAATTGGCTGAGACCACACTAGCGGTCGCGCGATATCGTGGTTACATTGTTGGGGCGAGGCTGCTTCGCGCGTCAGAAGCCATATAATCCCCGGGGCCTTATCGATCCTTTAGGGAACTGTCCCTGGCCGGGTCTGTGGACCCGATCACATGGTGCCCACCTACTTTCGTAGGTGCTCCGGGATCGAGTGCTTCAACGGCCATAGTGGCTTCGCACTTTCAAATTTCAGCACGTCCTGCTGATGTCGTGTTTCCCGGTCTTGTGTCAGGCTTGAAGGTCCTGTTTGTTGAACAGGCCGCGCCATGACAGTCACGGGGCTAGATGCAAGACGATTCCGCTCAGTTGAAGAATGAATTACGTCGAGCGGTTCTCGCGCGCCGCGATGCCTTGAGTGCCGAACAGCGCGGTCATGCCGCGCAGGTGATTGCAGCGACGCCATTGCCGGTTGAATTGCCTCCCGGTGTGATTGTGGCGGGCTACTCGCCGATCAATAGCGAACTCGATCCATTTCCTTTGATGGATGCTCTTGCAGGAAAAGGCGCGGTGCTCGCCTTGCCGGTGGTGATTGCGCGTGATCATGCGCTGATCTTTCGCGCGTGGGAGCCGAATGAGCGGCTGGTGCGAGGGCAGTACGGAATTTTTCAGCCATCGTCCGATGCGTCGGAGATTGATCCAGACATCGTGCTTGTCCCGCTGGCTGCATTCGATCGCGTAGGGCATCGCATCGGTTATGGCCGCGGATACTATGATCGCACGTTGCAAAATTTGCGCGCGCTCAAAAAGGTTACTGTGATTGGCGTTGCTTTTGCAGTGCAGGAAATCGACATCGTCCCTGCGTTCTCGCACGACGAGCAACTGGATTGTGTGCTAACCGAGCACGAGTTGATCGATCTGCGGAGGTTATAAGTGCGCATATTATTTGTCGGTGATGTGGTGGGGCGAAGCGGGCGCACAATTGTTATCGATACCTTGCCGGACCTTATTCGTGATTGGCAGCTCGATCTGACTGTGGTGAACGGCGAGAACGCTGCGGGCGGATTCGGTATTACTGAAGCCATTTATCAGGAATTGCTCGACGCAGGCGCAGATGTCGTCACGCTCGGCAATCACGCGTGGGATCAGCGCGAAGCGCTTGTGTTCATCGAACGCGCACCACGTCTCATCCGTCCGGCGAATTTTCCGCCGGGAACACCGGGGCGCGGTGCAGCGCTGGTCGAGACGAAAACGGGCAAGCGTGCGCTTGTTATCAATGGAATTGGTCGCGTCTTCATGCAGCCATTCGATGATCCCTTCGGCGTCATCGACCGCGAGCTGAATGCTTGTCCGTTGGGGCAGGCCGCGGATGCTGTCGTGGTCGACTTCCATGGCGAGGCGACCAGCGAGAAACAAGCGATTGGCTATTTCTGCGACGGGCGGGCGAGCCTTGTGGTTGGAACGCACACCCATGTGCCGACATCCGATCATCGTATCTTACCCGGCGGCACGGCCTATATGACTGATGCCGGTATGACTGGCGACTACCAGTCGGTCATTGGCATGGATCGTGAGGAGCCATTGGGGCGTTTCCTACGTGGCTACCCGGCCGGGCGTTTCGAGCCGGCGGACGGTGCCGCAACCCTCAGCGGTGTCGCGGTTGAAACGGATGATGCAACCGGCCTTGCAACGAAAGTCGCTGCGGTGCGGATCGGCCCGCTGCTGGAGCGCTCGGTACCGGACTTCTGGTGAAACCTATTGGCAGCGCGGTTGCTTGCCCCGTAAAATCGATCGACCCGTCTTTAATTTTATCCCGGCCGGGCCTATAAACCCGCGCCGTTGGGCGTTTTTTTGAACGTCCTCGCGAATCACAACTTTCGAGAGACTCCCGCATGGCCGGACATTCCCAATTCAAGAACATCATGCACCGCAAGGGCAAGCAGGACGCGATGCGGTCCAAGATGTTCGGCAAGCTTGCGCGCGAAATCACCGTGGCGGCCAAGCTGGGGACACCCGATCCGGCGATGAACCCGCGCCTGCGCGCCGCAGTGGTGGCGGCACGTGCGGAAAACATGCCGAAGGACAACATCGAGCGCGCCATCAAAAAGGCCATCGGCGGCGAAGGCGAGAACTACGATGAAATCCGTTACGAGGGATACGGTCCCGGCGGCGTTGCCGTCATCGTTGAAGCGCTGACCGACAACCGCAATCGCGCGGCGTCTGATATCCGCTCCTATTTTACCAAGTCGGGTGGCAACCTCGGGGAAACGGGTTCGGTGTCCTTCATGTTCGATCGCGTTGGCGTGATCGAGTACGGCGCGAAGGTCGCATCGACCGACGATATGCTGGAGGCTGCCATCGAAGCCGGCGCCGACGACGTGGTTTCGAGCGAAGATGGCCACGAGGTGTTTGCCTCGCAGGATACGTTCCGCGAAGTGGCCAAGGGCTTGGAATCGAAGTACGGCGAGCCGCGCAAAGCAGCATTGATCTGGAAGCCGCAGAACACCATCACGGTCGATGATGAGACCGGCGAGAAGCTGTTCAAGCTGCTCGACTCGTTGAACGAGCATGACGACGTCCAGAACGTCTACGCGAATTTCGAGGTCTCGGACGCGCTTGCGGCGAAGATGGCCGGTTAACCTTTCGCACATCATCCTGGTTGTTCCGAGGCGCACGATACCCTCGAAACCCATGTCGACTTGGATCAGAGCGGTGCGGTCGTGGTAGGAGTGAACCATGACCTCTCACCCGATTCGCTCGCCCGTTCGTATTCTGGGGATCGATCCAGGCTTGCGCCGGACCGGCTGGGGCGTGATCGATATCGATGGCAATCGACTCATCCATGTCGGTTGTGGTTCGGTGGAATCCCGCGACACGCTCTCGCTGGCGGAGCGGCTGCTCGCCATCCATGAAGGGCTTGCCCGTGTGCTCGGAGAGTTCAAGCCGCAGGAGGCGGCCGTCGAGCAGACCTTCGTCAACAAGGATGGCGCATCGACCCTAAAGCTTGGTCAGGCGCGCGGCGTGGCCATGCTCGCGCCGGCCCAGTTCGGCATTTCGGTGGCAGAATATGCTCCCAATCAGGTGAAGAAGACGGTGGTCGGAGCGGGGCATGCCGACAAGAACCAGATTCGTGTCATGCTCGGCATCTTGCTGCCCAAGGCTGATCCGAAAACGCCGGATGCCGCTGATGCGCTCGCGATTGCCATTACCCATGCTCATCACCGGCAAAGCGCGTTGCTGAAGCTGAAAGTTGCACTTTAAGATCGAGTGTCCGCAGGTGGCGGAGTTCGTCGTTCGATGCGATGATGGCGGAAATCGAGGATCATTTCCGATGGACGTGACGGCCCTGACAATTTTTGCGCTGGCGATTCTGGTGGCGGCGGCATCGCCCGGCCCTGCCATCGCAGCGCTGCTCGCGCGTGTCATTGGGCGCGGCACGGCCGGCGTTCCTGCCTTCATCGGCGGTATCGTGCTCGGCGATATCACATGGTTGGCTGTCGCAGTGCTCGGGCTGTCCTTCGTCGCGAACAGCTTCGCGGTGATCTTCGCGATCATCAAATATGTCGGCGCGGCCTATTTGCTCTTCATCGCCTGGCGCTTGTGGACCGCACCTGCGACGCCTGTCGATGTGAATGCCGCGACCAACGTCGACGGCAAACCCCTGCGATCGTTTTTCGGGGGATTGCTGCTGACACTCGGCAATCCCAAGACGATTGCGTTTTATCTCGCGCTGACACCGACGCTGATCGATGTGTCGCGGATCGACTTTGTCGGCTACGCCGAATTGGCGGGCATCATTGCCGTCGTCCTGGTGTTCGTGCTGGGCGGATATGCACTGGCGGCGGCACGCGCGCGATCGTTGTTTCGCAGCTCTCGCGCTATGCGCCTGCTCAATCGGATCGGCGGCACGGTGATGGCAGGCGCGGCGGCCGCCGTCGCGACACGATAGGGACGGGGCGTGATCGGAAAACTTAAAGGCCTGATCGATTCCTACGGCGAGGATTATGTGATCCTCGACGTGCAGGGAGTTGGTTACCAAGTGCACTGTTCGGCTCGCACGCTGCAGGCGCTGCCAACGCCCGGCGAAGCTGCAGTCTTGTCTATCGAAACTTATGTTCGTGAAGATCAGATCAAGCTCTTCGGCTTCCGGTCCGACACGGAGCGGGAGTGGTTTCGTTTGCTGCAGACCGTGCAAGGCGTCGGCGCCAAGGTCGCGCTTGCGGTGCTCAGCACGTTGCCGCCATCCGATCTCGCCAATGCGATCGCGCTGCGTGACAAGGCCGCGGTCGCGCGCACGCCGGGCGTTGGACCGAAAGTGGCTGAGCGTATTGTCACCGAATTGAAGGACAAGACCCCGGCCCTGGCAAATGTCGATCCGGCGGTGGTGCATCTCTCTGAGGCGATGGACGATAACCGCGCGCCACGCCCTGTGAGCGACGCGATCTCCGCGCTGGTCAATCTCGGTTACGGTCAACCGCAGGCCGCCGCCGCGATTGCAAGTGTAGTCCGCAACGCAGGCGACAATGCAGAGACAGCACAGCTCATTCGTTTGGGGCTGAAAGAGTTGTCAAAGTGAGTGAAGCATGACGACATCGCGCCTTGTGACGCCTGAGCGCCGCGCCGACGACATCGGCGATACCTCGCTGCGCCCGCAGAACCTGTCGGAGTTCGTCGGCCAGCAGCAGGCGCGCGCAAACCTGCAGATATTCATTGACGCCGCGCGCAAGCGTAACGAAGCGCTCGACCACGTGTTGTTTGTCGGCCCTCCTGGATTGGGCAAGACCACGCTGGCGCAGATTGTTGCGCGCGAACTCGGGGTCGGCTTTCGCGCGACCTCAGGGCCGGTGATAGCGAAAGCCGGTGATCTTGCCGCGCTGCTGACCAATCTCGAAGAGCGCGATGTCCTGTTCATCGACGAAATCCATCGCCTCAGCCCGGCCGTCGAGGAAGTGCTCTATCCTGCAATGGAAGACTTCCAGCTCGATCTCATCATCGGTGAGGGCCCTGCGGCGCGGTCGGTGAAGATCGATCTGGCGAAATTTACCCTTGTTGGCGCGACCACGCGTGCCGGGCTTTTGACCAATCCGCTGCGCGATCGTTTCGGCATTCCGGTGCGGCTGAATTTCTACACGGTGGACGAATTGGAAAAGATCGTCACCCGGGGCGCGCGCGTTCTCAACATCGGCATGACGCCGGATGGCGCAAACGAAATTGCCCGCCGCGCACGCGGCACGCCGCGCATTGCGGGACGACTGTTGCGGCGGGTGCGAGACTTTGCGTCCGTGGCGGATGCATCGGCCATCGATCGCAAGATCGCAGACAATGCGCTTGGTGCGCTGGAAGTCGACAACGCCGGTCTCGACGCCATGGACCGGCGCTATCTGACGACAATTGCCTTGAACTATGGGGGTGGCCCGGTCGGGGTCGAGACCATGGCGGCGGCGCTATCGGAGCCGCGCGATGCCATCGAGGACATCATCGAGCCTTATCTGATCCAGTGCGGCTATTTGCAGCGGACGCCACGTGGACGGTTGTTAACCTCTCATGCCTTTAAACATCTCGGGTTAACCGAACCGTCACGAGATCCTGCTCAATTTGGCTTGTTTGGCAGCAGCGACGACGACGCACCGTAATTCCGCTTTAATTGCTCGCCATGGATCGCGTGCATCACGATTAAAAGTCATGATTTCACGTCGACATTTCTTAAAGTTCATGGCCGGGCTGGGCGCATTTGGCGCCTCCACCGCGGCATACGGCTTCGGCATTGAGCCGGAGCGGCTAAACATCACCCAATACCGTGTCACGCCCCCAAAATGGCCCAATGGCCTTCAGCTGAAGATTGCGGCCATCGCCGATCTCCATGCCTGTGACCCATGGATGTCGCTTGATCGCATCGCGGGCATCGTCGATCGCACCAACGCTCTCGGCGCGGACGTCATTGTGATGCTGGGGGACTATGTCGCAGGCCATCGCCACGTCACCCGCTTCATTCCGGCAGCCGAATGGGCGCCGGTGCTGGCCGGGCTGAAGGCGCCGTTAGGCGTGCACGCGATCCTCGGCAATCACGACTGGTGGGACGACCACACTGTGCAGCGCGAGGGGCGCGGCCTGACCATCGCGCGCCAAGCGCTCGAAAAAGTCGGCATCCCCGTTTACGAAAACGATGTGCAACGCCTGACGAAGGGAAATCACCCGTTCTGGCTCGCTGGCCTTGGTGATCAACTGGCTTATGCGCCCGCACGCCGGTTCAGGCCGATGAAGCACTACGGTGTCGATGATCTGTCCGCAACGCTCAACAAGATCACCGATGACGCGCCGATCATTCTGCTCGCGCATGAACCGGATGTGGCACCGCGTGTGCCGGAGCGGGTGGCTTTGCAGCTCAGTGGCCATACCCATGGAGGCCAGGTTCGGTTGTTCGGCTGGTCGCCGATGGCCCCGTCAGGCAGGAAATTAGCCTATGGGCATGTCCGTGAGAAATGCGATGTTATCGTGTCGGGTGGGCTTGGATGCAGCATCATGCCGTTCCGTCTCGGCGTCCCGCCTGAGATCCTATTGGTGACCGTGGGGCAACCTGCAAAAGGCCCCGCCGTCTCGTAGTGCCCTGAGCTTGCGCAAGCGGGAATTTTGCGCAAAACCCTGCGCTATCTTCTTTTTTGACGCGTTTTCTTCACGCGAACCGGTAACCACTTCGCTTGAAAACGCTCTGGCAGCGATAGGTTTGGTAGTGACAGCACATCTCGACGGTTCGATCCGCGACGGCAAGCACGTCATGCAGGTGCGCGTCTATTACGAAGACACCGACTTCACCGGTATCGTCTATCACGCCAATTATCTGCGCTTCATGGAGCGTGGGCGGACGAACTATCTTCGCCTGCTCGGCGCTGATCAGCGCGCGCTGTTTGCGGAAGCCGAAAGCGAAGCGCCTGGGTTTGCCTTCGTCGTGCGCGCGATGCAGATCGAATATCTCAAGCCGGCCCGGATGGACGATGTGCTCGAGGTCATCACGGTCCCGGTCGAAGTGAAAGGCGCCTCGATCACGCTCGGGCAAGAAGTGCGGCGCGGCGATGACGTTTTGATCGAAGCCCGCGTCAAGGTCGCCTTCGTGTCGGGCGGCCGCGCGCGGCCGATTCCGAAACCCCTTCGGATCGCCATGCAGGCGGATCAGGACTCTCTCTGAATTTTTCGAAATTGCGTCAGTTTGCCTGCTCGAAATTTGTCTTGACGGACTGTACTGATCGGTACAATTTTGCGTGTCGGTACAAACAAGCTCGCAGGAGAAGATCGATGTCGCGTCCGCCGCTGCCGCCATTCACACGAGAGACCGCCGCGCAAAAAGCCCGCATGGCGGAAGATGCCTGGAATTCGCGGAACCCGGAAAAGGTTTCGCTGGCTTATTCAGAGGACAGCCGCTGGCGAAACCGCTCGGAATTTTTTCAAGGGCGTCCGGCTATTGTTGAATTCCTCACGCGCAAGTGGGCAAAAGAGCACGAATATCGCCTGATCAAAGATCTCTGGTGCTTCGACGGCAACTTCATCTCGGTACGCTTTCAGTATGAGTGGCATGACGATGATGGCCAGTGGTATCGCTCGTATGGCAACGAGAACTGGGAGTTCGATCAGGAAGGTCTGATGCGTCGTCGTGAAGCCAGCATCAACGATGTCAAAATCACTGAGGCTGAACGCCGCTTCCGCTGGCCTTTGGGGCCGCGGCCTGCGGATCATCCGGGTCTCGCTCCGGAGCCGAAGTAACCGCCCCACGCTAGTGTCCCGATTCCGAAGTTCGCGTCATTGCGCTGCACATTCGTTTGCGAACTTCGGGATCGAAGGACACTAGAAAGTTATCGATCTAGTGTGGCTTTGGTTCAGAAGTCCGCATTCCAGACTCGCCGCACAATGATGCGGACTTCTGAACCGCCACACTAGCGGGAAGGTTGGACATGGCGAAGTCTGTGACAGAGCGCGCGGAGCTGCTGACGCAATTGGCGGAAGTGTTTCGCGCGCATGGTTACGAGGGGGCGACGCTTGCACTGATCTCGCAGGCGACGGGCCTCGGCAAGGGCAGCCTGTACAACTACTTCCCCGGCGGGAAGGAACAGATGGCGGCGGAAGTCCTCGCCGCCATCGATCAGTGGTTTGTCGATCACATCTGCAAGCCGTTGCGCACAACGAGCGATCCCGTGAAGGGAATCGCCGAGATGTTCACTGCGGTCGACAATTACTTTCGGTCTGGCCAACGGGTCTGCCTTGTCGGCGTAATCGCGCTCGGCGCGTCGCGGGATATTTTCGGCGAAAAAGTGAAGACCTATTTCGCGGGTTGGGTCGATGCGCTGGCAACAGCGCTGCGACGGCTCGGCGATGGCAAAGCGCTCGCACGGCGCAAGGCGGAACAGGCGGTGCTGGAGATTCAAGGCGCACTGGTGCTGGCTCGTGCCCTCGATGATCCAAAGCTGTTTTCGCGCGCCATCGAAGAGTCTGAGCGGCGGCTCATGCTGCAAGAAGAAATAAGTGCGTGAACCAAAAAAGGAGCGCCAGCGCCTGAGGGAACGCGCTAGTACCCGCTTTCCGAAGTTCGTAACACGTCGTAGCACCCGCTTTGCGAACTTCGGAAAGCAAAGGGTACTAGCAACCTATGATTCTAGTACCGCTTTCGATTTGAAGTCCCTGGACGAGATCGCCGCAACTGATACAGGGACTTCAAATCGGCGGTACTAGCGCTTGAGTGTCGTGAAGATTATGCGGCCTTGTGGCGCTCCTGTTCAGCCTGGAAGAGTGCGGCCTCTTCTGTCAGCGCGCGCCTTACGCTCGGGCGTTTGCGCAGGCGGGACAGATAGTCCTTCACGTTCGGCCAGTTGGCGAGATCGATTTGCGGTGTGGCCTGGCTCCAGTTCAGCACTGTGACGAGATAGGCGTCCGCCACGGTGAAGTGATCGAGAAGGAATTCGCGGCCCTCGAGATACGTGTTGAGATAGTCGAGCCGCGAAAGGCTTTTCTTCAGTGTATAGTTATGCACCTCTGCCGGGGCTTTGCGGTCCAGCAGGTTGATGAACAATCCCTTATGCAATTCGGTGCCGATGAAGCACAGCCACTGGTGCAGGCGTGTCCGCTCGCGATCTGATGACGCCGCGATCCCTGCATCCGGAAAGCGGTTCGCGACATACTGGAGGATAGCGGCATTCTCGGTGAGAATGTCGCCGTCATCGGTACGCAGGGTTGGAACAAGTCCGAGCGGATTGATGGCGATAAAATCCGCGTTGTCCCGTTGCACGCGTTTTGTCTTCGGATCGACTTCAAAAAATATGGCATCCGCGCCGGCTTCATAAAGCGCAATACGCGTTGCCATTGAGCAGGCCAGGGGAGAAAAATAGAGATCCATCGGGGTGTCTCCTGATGAGGTGAAATCAAGCGGTCGCGCGCCCGTCTTGATTTTTATACCGTTCCGCATAAATTAAATCGGGTCAAGAGAATTATTTGCGATATGGTACAAAAAAAGAATGGAACGTCTGAAGCCCAGAGCGCGCCGAAGCGGCGCGGCCGTCCGCGTGCGTTCGAGCCCGAGGTGGCCCTGGGCAAGGCGATGGATGCGTTTCGCGATGGCGGTTTTGCCGCAACCTCTCTCGACGACCTCAGCGAGGCGATGGGGATCAACAGGCCGAGCCTCTACGGCACGTTCGGCGACAAGCGCGATCTGTTTCTAAAAGCCTATGAGCGTTATCGCCACGAGATGGCGGCGACCTTTGCTGGAGCGTTCGACCCCACACTGACCCTCCGCGAAACGCTGGAGAAGATTTATGCTACCGCCATCGACGTCTACCTTGCCGGTGAAAACGGCCCGCGTGGCTGCTTCACGGTGATGACGGCGACGTCGGAGGCGATGGCTGATCCGGAAATCCGGACCTACGTTCAAAAAGCTCTTGGCAGCACGCAGCGGGCGCTGGCGAAGCGCTTCCAGGTGGCGCAGGAGGCGGGTGAACTGCCGTCGAGTGCGGATGTGCAGGTACTGGCTCAAATCGGGGCTTCGTCTGTCGAGGCTATCGCTATCAGATCCCGCGCTCGCGTCGCCCGCGTTGAACTCGAGGCGATCGCTAAAGGCACGGTGGACCTGATCTGCGGGCCAGCATCCCGCCGCTGAACGGGTGACGCGACCGATCAACTCATGTAAAAGCTGTTCACATGAGTTGGGACAAACGCGGCCGCCGGGAAGGTGGTTATCATCACGGTAATCTGAAAGAGGCGCTGGTGCAGGCCGCGCTCGATCTCATTGCGCAAAAGGGCCCGGCTGGATTCACCTTCGCCGAGGCCGCGCGGTCGGCCGGTGTCAGTCCCGCTGCGCCCTATCGCCATTTTCGCGATCGCGATGAATTGCTCGCCAGCGTGGCACAGCAGGGGTTCGAGCAGTTCGAGGCAAGACTCACTGCGGCATGGGATGATGGCCGGCCCAATACGCCGGCTGCATTCGAGCGCGTGGGTAAAGCCTATCTGGCCTTTGCGCGCGAACATCCGGCTTATTATTCCGCAATGTTCGAGTCCGGCCTTCCATTGGAGAGCAATCCGTCACTGCTGGTGGCCAGCGAGCGCGCGTTTGCGATCATCCGCGCCGCTGCGGAGCGTCTGGTTGCGATGGCGCCGCCCGGCGTGCCGCGTCCGCCGGCGTTGATGATGGCGCTCCATATCTGGTCGATGTCGCACGGCATCGCCTCGTTGTTCGGTCGCGGAGATTCCGCCGGCCGCAAGCTGCCAATGACCGCGGAAGATCTCCTGGAAGCAGGTGTCCTGATCTATCTGAAGGGGCTTGGCTTCCCAACCGACCAGCGTCCGCCGGAACCGTCAAAAAATTAAATTCGGCACGGTCCATTTTGCCGCGCTTGACAAAATCCCGGGATGTTTTATCTATGTGAATGTTATTTACATTCACGGTGACGTGAGGGAGAGACGGTCATGGCGAATACCGCAGACGCCAACACTGCACACTTCGACAGATGGGGTCGCCCAGGATGGGCTGGACGGCCTTCCGATAATTTCGATTCACGGGATTTCGGTTGGCATCCCGGACGGATCATCGTGACCATCGCGGCTTTCATCATCTGGTGGCCGCTCGGTCTGGCCATCCTTGCTTATTCACTCTGGAGCAGAAACATGGGTTGCTGGAGCAACGATCGTCACGGCCGTTGGGCCGACAAGATGGAGCGCATGCAGTACAAGATGGAGCGGATGCGCGACCGAATGGAGCGCCGCGGTAGTTACGCTCCCTCGAGCGGCAACCGGGCTTTCGACGACTACCGCATGGAAACTCTGCGCCGTCTCGAAGAAGAGCAGGTCGAATTCAAGAACTTCCTCGACCGCCTGCGTCACGCCAAGGACAAGGAAGAGTTCGACGCATTCATGGCACAGCAGCGCCAGCGTCCGACCCCGCCGAGCGACCAGCCTCAGGGCTAAGAGAGCTGTCCTAAGTTAGAAGTATCGACGCCCGTTTGCGCAAGCAGGCGGGCGTTTCCTTTAGGTCGCGCGAGCAAATTTCTGTCGCAGCACGATAACGTCAAACGCGGCAATCACCGCAATCCCGGCTGAATACGAGACGATATCCCACCAGGAAAAGAACCGGCCGATCAGTAGAACACCGAGCCGCGTGGCGCGAAAGGCATCGAGTGCCTCGGTGTGCCAAAGCTGGCTGAATTCGACGCCTGCGGCGACAACGATCGCGACGACGGCAATTCGAACCGGATTGGCGTTCGGCGTGAAGCTCGCCAAAATGCAGTAGACCATGCTGCCCCAGAGCGCCGAGCCAAGATATTTGAGCAGCGCGTGATGGGCCGGTGGTGATAGGCGCGTCAGCAAGCCGACGCCGATGATGGCCAAGGCCAGCACAATGTATTTGAAACGCCCGGCCATCATTCAAGCTGCTTCCGCGCGCGTCGTGATCGATTGATCCGTCATCGTTTGCTCGTCGAGTTCGCGCGGTTTGTTGATCAATGCGACCATTGTGTAACTGACGATCAGCAATAGAAACCAGGATCCAAGTTTGGCGAACGAGACCATCGACCAGCCGTTCATCTGGGAGGGATAAAGCCAGGTTCTGCTGTAAGTCCCGATGTTTTCCGAAAACCAGATGAAGAGAGACACGAGTAGCAGACCCAGCAACAGCGGCATCCAGCGGTAATCCCGCCAGATCCGATAATAAATGCGTGTCTTGCGGAAGAGAAAGATGGTCACAGCGAAGAGGGCAAGACGAATGTCGGGAATGTAATGGTGCGCGAAAAAATTGACGTAGATGCCGATGCTCAGCGCGACCAGCGTCCAACCTGGCGGATGGTGCGTAAAGCGGAAGTCGAATATCCGCCACACGCGGAATAAATAGCTTCCGATGCAGGAATACATAAAGCCTGTAAAAAGCGGTACGCCCGCAATGTGGAAGATGCTTGCCTCCGGATAAATCCATGATCCGACCGAGGTCTTGAACAGCTCCATCGCTGTGCCGACGATGTGATAAAGCAGGATGATCTTGGCTTCATCGAGCGTCTCAAGCTTCGTGACCAGCAAGGTGATCTGTACGACAACAGCGCTTAGAAACAGAAAATCGTAGCGGGTCAACGGCATCGACGGCGGATACCAGTAGTGGGTGCCGATTATCAGCGCCACCATGATGCCGCCGAACAAACAGGCCCAGGCCTGCTTCATGCCAAAGCGAAGGAATTCGTAGAGCCACGCCGTCGCGCGGCTTTTTGCCATGTGATCAGCAAACTGTCGTTCGGTCTCAGCGAACAGGCTCAGGACCGGTCCGAGGCGATTGATCGATGTCGAGGAATCCAAACGGGCACTCACGGCAGGGCACGGGTCTTTCTTGGCGTGCGTTTGCGGTCGCCGTCGATGCAAATTGCTGTGTTTGGACGTCCTCAGCGATGTGCAGGTTCAAATTTTGTCGCGACTATGCCGGAGCACTTGGCCTGGGTGGCGTTCGATGAGGTCGGAACCGCGGAAGTCATGTCAGGACAGGCGCTTGACGCACCCAGGAGGAGGACTTCATCGGATATGCAGTTCCGTATATCCCTGTCCAGAATGCCGTTTCCAGAGCGAATGTCGACCGTGGTAACCCCGCCTTAACTATGATTAGCGTTTGGTTATACGAGCAAAATGCTGCTGACAGCCCTCGTTTTGACACGTTGGCAGGGGATTGAGGCGCTGGCCTCGGGACAGGCCCATCCCATGCGACACGAGATCGATAGAGGGCGGTCGGCAGCGTCGGCGCTTGTGCGGTTGGTCAACCCCACTGAGGGCGCCGCCTAGCCGTGTTCGACATGAGGGATTAATCGCCTTGAGAGGATACCGATCATGAATCCAGCCGACGTAACTCAGTCGGCGTTGCCGTTGGCCTCTGCCGATGTGTCGCTGATTTCGCTGTTCTTGCAGGCCCATATCGTCGTCAAATTCGTGATGCTCGGTCTCC
This sequence comes from Afipia dichlorophenoxyacetatis, assembly GCF_055386385.1. Lineage (NCBI taxonomy): Bacteria > Pseudomonadati > Pseudomonadota > Alphaproteobacteria > Hyphomicrobiales > Nitrobacteraceae > Afipia > Afipia dichlorophenoxyacetatis. The sequence continues at coordinate 720,849 of NZ_AP029250.1, forward strand.
TGGCCTGTTCAGTATGGGTCTGGGCGATCGCTATCGACAAGATTTTCCTCTATGCGCGGACCAAACGCGCAATGGATCGTTTTGAGCAGGCTTTCTGGTCCGGTCAGTCCATCGACGAGTTGTATCGAGCGCTATCGGCCAAGCCGACCCACTCGATGGCCGCGCTGTTTGTGGCGGCGATGCGGGAGTGGAAGCGGTCGTTCGAAAGCAATTCGCGGTCGTTCGGAGGCCTCCAGATGCGGATCGACAAGGTGATGAGCGTGTCGATTGCGCGAGAAGTTGAGCGGCTGGACCGGCGGCTGCTGGTTCTGGCTACGGTCGGCTCGGCAAGCCCGTTTGTCGGCCTGTTCGGCACGGTTTGGGGCATTATGTCGAGCTTTCAGTCCATTGCGGCCTCGAAGAACACCTCTTTGGCGGTGGTGGCCCCCGGTATTGCCGAAGCGCTGTTTGCAACCGCGATCGGTCTTATCGCCGCAATTCCGGCGACAATTTTCTACAATAAGTTCACCTCGGAGGTGAACCGGCAGGCCCAGCGGCTTGAAGGTTTCGCCGACGAGTTCTCGGCGATCCTGTCACGGCAGATCGATGAACGCGCGTGAGGAATAGCCTGTGAGCGCAAATGATTTGAGCGCGAACTTGGGGTGCCGGCCATGGGTATGAACATGGGAGGCGGTGCAAACGGTGGCGGTGGTCGCCGGCGTACCCGTCGTGCCGCTGTCATGGCCGAGATCAACGTCACCCCGATGGTCGACGTGATGCTCGTGCTGCTAATCATCTTCATGGTGTCCGCGCCGCTGCTCACGGTGGGCGTTCCGCTCGACCTGCCGCAGACGGCGGCCAAGAGCCTGGATCAGGACAAGGAGCCGCTCACGCTGTCGGTTCAGCTCAGCGGCAAGATTTTTCTGAACAACACCGAGATCAAGCCCGACGAACTGGTGCCAAAACTCAAGGCGATCACGGATGCGCGTGGCGGCATGGATGAGCGCATCTTTGTTCGGGGCGACACAAAGGTGGATTACGGTACGGTGATGCGCGTGATGGGACGCCTGTCCGCTGCAGGCTTCAAGCGCGTAGCTCTGGTGACCGAGGTCGAGCAGGGGACCTGACGTTGAAGATCGACAAGACCATCGTCGCGTCTGTCGCCCTCCACGCCCTGGTCCTTGGCTGGGGCCTGGTCTCGTTCTCGACGAAAGCGTTCGAATCGATGCCGGAAGAATCCGTGCCGGTCGATATCATCTCCTCGGATCAGTATGCCAAGGCGATGCAGGGGATGAAGACCGGCAAGAAGGAAAATCCGAAGCCAAAAGTCGAGAAAGTTGCCGAGGCTAAACCGCCGGTCGACGATGATGTCGGCAAGATCGACGACAAGAAGGCACCGGTCGTAACCGATACGGCGCCGCCGCCTACGCCCAAGCCCGTCGAAAAGCCGGTCGAGAAAAAGCCTGATCCGCCGAAGCCTGTCGCGCAGGACAAGCCGAAGGAAGAGACCAAGCCAGCGGAGAAAAAGCCCGATCAGGCGAAAGTCGATCCGATCGCCGAGGCGCTGAAGAAGGAAGAGAGCAAGAAGCCGCCGCCGAAGCCGCAACAGGCCAAGGCAGTGCCGCCTCCACCGGACAAGAACAAGGCCGAGCGCGTCTTCGATCAGTCTAAGATCGCGGCTCTGCTCGACAAACGTGATCCGTCGCGACAATCGATCACCGGAAGCGAGCTTAATTCACAGGCGTCGCTGGGCACCGCGAAGGGAAGCGCTGCCGACAATTCGGCGACATGGGGTGCCATGTTCCGCCAACAGGTCGAGCGTTGCTGGAAGAAGCCTTATGGCGGTGTTGAAGCACAGAAAGTTGAAGCGGTCTTTTCGATCAGGTTGAAGCGCGATGGCACGCTGGAAACCATGCCGGTGCCGCTACCCGGCGGGTCGAGCCCGTATTTCCGCGTCTATCAGGAGAGCGCGCAGCGCGCGATCATCGAGTGCCAGCCCTATAACTTGCCGGCGGCCTATTTCGATGAATGGAAATACTTCGAACCCGCTTTCACCGAAAAATTTTCGTGATGCGGCGATATAACGGCGTCGCCGCCAGAATGAAGTTTACATGACCATGCGAAACGAAGACGAGTTGCCTGAAATGAGTTTGAGAAGTGGTTTCCACCTGACGCGCCGCCGATTCATGGCGGGCGCGGGGTCGGCCGGCTTGCTGCTGACAACTCCCGTTCAGAAAGCCCTGGCGCAGGGAAAGCGCATTGTGGTCGACCAAGGCAACTTCCAGCCGATCCCGATTGCGATTCCGAATTTCGTTCCCGGCACCCAGGGCGACGGCGATGTGTCAGCCGGCATTGCGCAGGTCATCACCAACAATCTGCGGCGCAGCGGGCTGTTCGCGCCGATCGATCAGGCCGCGTTCATCGAGCGCATTTCGAACATCGACGTTCCACCGCAATTCCAGAACTGGCGCAGCATCAATGCACAGGCGCTGGTAACAGGTCGCGCTACCCGTCAGGGGGATGGACGCCTCAAGGCGGAATTCCGCTTGTGGGACGTGCCACAGGCGCAGCAACTCGCAGGCCAGCAGTATTTCACCTCGCCCGAGTCCTGGCGGCGCATCGCGCACATCATCTCCGACCAGATTTATGAACGCCTCACCGGTGAGAAGGGATATTTCGACAGCCGCGTTGTGTTCGTCGATGAAACCGGTCCCAAGGAGCGCCGCGTCAAACGCCTCGCGATGATGGATCAGGATGGCGCCAATTCGCGCTACCTCACCCGCGGTGCGGATCTGGTGCTGACGCCTCGCTTCTCGCCGTCCACGCAGGAAATCACTTACATGGAGTTCGGCCAGGGTGATCCGCGTGTCTATCTTCTCAATGTCGAGACTGGCCAGCGCGAGATTGTCGGCAATTTCCCCGGCATGTCCTTTTCGCCGCGCTTTTCGCCGGACGGCCAGCGCATCATCATGAGCCTGCAGCAGGGCGGCAACTCGAACCTGTTCGTGATGGATCTGCGGTCAAAATCGACCACGCGTCTCACAGATACCCCGGCTATCGACACGTCGCCATCCTATGCACCGGATGGCGGCCGGATCTGCTTCGAGTCCGATCGTGGCGGCAAACCGCAAATTTATGTGATGGGTGCCGGCGGCGGCAGCGCCCAGCGGATTTCGTTCGGCGACGGCAGCTATTCGACGCCGGTTTGGTCGCCGCGCGGTGACTACATCGCCTTCACCAAGCAGGGCGGCGGCCAGTTTGCCATTGGCATCATGAAACCGGATGGGTCGGGCGAGCGCATTCTCACCTCCGGCTACCACAATGAAGGTCCGACCTTCGCCCCTAACGGACGCGTGGTGATGTTCTTCCGCGATACGGGGGCGGGTCCGTCGTTGTTCACGGTCGATATCTCCGGCCGCAACGAGCAGAAGGTCCCGACACCAGGATTTGCATCAGACCCGGCATGGTCTCCGCTGCTATCGTAAACGGAGCGTAAATGGCGATACCGCTATCCTGCGGCATATCGGCAAGGATTGCCTAGTTTGCTGAATTCATAGACGAATTTCGTGTTTTTGGGTTCCGTATAAGATTTCGAAAACCATGTTCGCTCAGAAAGGCTTCATCTGCTCGCGCTAACAATTGCTCTTCAAAATCAGGGCAATTGGTAGCTGATGCAGCTCGTTGAAGCCGAACTGAAGAGCGACGACGATCGCTTGCCGCCGACGATTTACGCGTCGCTCGTCGATTCTCTTTTTCAGAATTTTATGCCGATCTTCGCGGGTACGGTGACGGCATCGATCGCCGCCGTCATGACGGCGATCAAGACCGGCAACCAGTTGATCTGGCCGTGCGCGGTCTGGATCGTCATGGTCGGTATCGCCCGCACGTTCCAGATGCGGAAGTATGAGATCGAGCGTCGTGAGACACCGCTGACACCGGAACGCGCGGCCTGGTGGGAGCCTCGCTACAAGGTGCTCGCCGATCTCTACGCCAGCTCCCTTGGCTTATGGTGTGCGGTCGTTGTGCTTGGAAGCGACGATGCTGTCGCACACATGCTCTGCACCGCCGTTACGATCGGTTACACCGCTGCGGGTGCCGGCCGTAACTATGGCCGCCCGCTGATTATCCAGCTGCATATTCTGTTCGCGTGCGCGCCGCTCTCGATCGCACTCATCATTCATGGCAACCCTTATTACCTGGGTCTTGGGTTGCTGCTGGTGCTGTTCTTCATCGGTCTCAAATACATCAATCTCAACCTTCATCGGATTTTCGTGAAGGCGAGAATTACCAGCGAACGCCTGGCGTCCATCGCCGGGCAGTTCGATACCGCGTTGAACAACATGCCGCACGGGTTGTGCATGTTCGGCCCCGACGGATGCCTCGCGGTGATGAACAACCGTTTCACCGCCATGATGGCTTTGCCGGAGAACATGGCGCATCTCGGCGCGTCTTTCAGCGAAGTGGTGGCGGCCTGCGTCAAGGCAAGGTCGCTGTCGCCGGAGAATGCCGAAGAGATCGTTCACGAAATCGAACGGACGAAAGCCGCGGAAGTCATCACGGTCAATAGTGAGCGCCGCAGCGAGCGGTCGTTGTCATGGAATTTTCAGCCGATGGTGGGCGGCGGGACCGTCGTGCTGGTGGAAGACATTACAGAGCGGCGTAATGCCGAAGCCAAGATCAGTCATATGGCTCGCTTCGACGAGCTGACGGGCTTGCCGAACCGGCTCAATTTCCGCAACCAGATCGAACAGATGCTGGCGCATCCGTCAGCCGAGGCGCCTCTATCCGCGTTGCTGTTTATCGACCTCGATCAATTCAAACAGGTCAACGACACGCTGGGCCATCCCAGCGGCGATACGCTTCTTTGTGCCGTCACCGCTCGCTTGCGCGGATTGTTGCGGCCGAATGACCTTGTTGCCCGGTTCGGCGGCGACGAATTCGTGGTCTTCCAACGCAATCTTCACTCCGCAGAAGACGCAGCCTCGCTCGCGCGCCGGATCGTCAGCCGTTTGAGCGAGCGTTACGAAGTGGATCAGCACCTCGTCGAAATCGGTGCCAGCGTCGGTATCGCTCTTACGCCGCCAAATGGTGGCGCCAGCGCGGATACGCTTTTGAAAAACGCCGATATGGCTTTGTACCGCGCTAAGGCCGATGGCCGCGGCACGTTCTGTTTCTTCCGCGACGAGATGGCTCAGACCGTAGAGGCACGGCGCGTGCTCGAACTGGATTTGCGCCAGGCGCTCGCGCACGAGGAGTTCGAGCTCTATTACCAGCCGCTGGTGAATCTGAAGAGTGGCCGCATCTCCACCTGCGAGGCGTTGCTGCGCTGGAATCATCCCACGCGCGGAGCGGTGTCGCCGGCCGACATTATCCCGGTGGTGGAGGATATGGGTCTCATCGTTGACCTTGGCCGCTGGATCCTGCGCAAGGCCTGCATGGAGTGTATGAAGTGGCCGGAGGGCGTCAGCGTTGCGGTGAACTTCTCGCCCCAGCAATTTCACCAGCGCGACGTCATGAGCGAGGTCCGCTACGCCCTCGAAGTATCGGGCTTGCCGCCTCAACGCCTGGAGATCGAAATCACCGAATCGTCGCTGCTGCGTAACACGCAATGGACACTCGATGTTCTGGAGCAACTGCGCGCTGCCGGTGTCCGCATCTCGCTGGACGATTTTGGTACCGGCTATTCAAGCTTGAGCTACCTGCACAATTTCCCGCTTCAGAAGGTGAAGATCGACCGTTCGTTCCTCGAAGGCATCGGCAACGACCGGCCGCTGACGTTGTTGCGCGGTGTTGCGCGCCTGAGCGCGGACCTTGGCATGTCGGTGGTGGTCGAAGGCGTGGAAACGAACGAGCAGCTCGAGCTGATCAGTGCCGACGGGGCCGTGACCGAGGTCCAGGGGTATGTTTTCAGTCCGCCGGTCCCCGCGCAGCAGATCAGGCAGCTCGTCACTGCTTCGCATAGCCGCGTTGCCAAGGACGCAGGAGCGAAGAGCGCAGCACTGCGCTCGATCGCCTAGTGTCCCGATTCCAAAGTTCGCATTCAAGACTCGCCGCGCGACTGATGCGGACTTTTGAACCGCCGCACTGAGAACTCTTTATTCTCCAAAGTCTTCCCGCCGCAGCACTAAATTCTCCGATCGCTGAACCATTGCGCGTGAAATCGCGACAAACGACTCGGCGCGGGCCAACGAAGTGATTGGGTGATGATTAACCCTAATATCGTAGCCTCTTTGCATCTTTCTTAAGAAGGCTTTAACCTTCTCGTACTGTTCGGAAATGGAAATTGCAGGTCAGTGGCCGGAGGCATGATGGGATCGGCGCTTCAAAATACCGGCCGCGCTCTCGAAAAAAGGATCGATCTCCTCGACCGGGTTGATTACCGGCTCGCGGAAACCGATGCCGACAGGGAAGCGATCTATCGTCTTCGCTATCGCGCCTATCTGTCCGAAGGCGCCATTGAACCCCGTAAAGACCATAGGCTTGCTGATCGCTTCGACGACGCGCCGAATTCCTGGACGTTTGGCATATATGTCGATGGTTCGCTGGCGAGTTCTTTGCGCATCAGCGTGGCCTCTCCGGAAAATCCCGATACGCCGGCGGTCGATGCATTTGGCGATTTGCTGGAGCCAGAGCTCGCAAGAGGGAAGGTCATCGTCGATCCGAACCGCTTTGTCGCGGATCCGTTTCGAGAGAACCGCATTCCTGAACTTCCCTATGTGACGCTGCGTTTGGCCTATGTTGCCTGCGCTTATTTCAATGCCGACATCGGGACAGCGACCGTCCGTAAGGAGCACCAGGCATTCTACCGGCGTGTCTTTATGCATACGCCGCTCTGCGCGCCGCGGCCGTATCCGAGCCTGATCAAGCCGCTGGGCCTGATGGCCGTGAACTTCAACGAGCTAAAGGAAAAGGTTTTCCAGCGTTATCCGTTCTTCCGGTCCAGCTTTTTTGAGCGCCGGATGCTGTTCGAGCGCCAGCATGATACTTTGCAGCCGCTGGCGCCGGTTTTGACGCTGCCGGATTTTCCGTTTGAACGAAGCCCGGTCCGCTCCTCATCCTGAGCGGAACACCGTATCGAATGTCACAGTTGGAAAATGAACGGGCCTCGAACAGCAGTTCGGGGCCGTTTTCGTTTAGTGTGGCGGTTCAGAAGTCCGCATCATTCGTGCGGCGAGTCTGGAGTGCGGACTTCTGAACCAAAGCCACATGAGTGGAGTGGATTTGACATTCGCTCCCCACTCGGCTGCGAGTTCGTCAAGCGAATGTCAAATCCAAAACTCCACTCAAAACTCATATTGGCTAGTGGTCCTTTGATTCTAACATTCGCAGGAGAGGTGCCTGATGAAATGGGATGCGAATGTTAGAATCGGACCACTAGATCAATAGCTTGCTAATGTCCTTCGATTCCGAAGTTCGCAAACGAAGGTGCCGCGGGATAGTGCGAACTTCGGAATCGGGACACTAGCATTCACCGTCGCGCCATATTTATCGCGCATTAACCATCGCCGTGGGTTTCACCCGTTAGTTGGCATTTGATGGGCCTTGGCAACGTCTCATCAAGGTTGACGGAACGTTCGCTTAACTAACCCCCTGTAGACCGGACGCTAGTCCATAAAACCAGAGCGTGGAGGCTCCGGAATGAAATCTCAAATGCGTATCCTCCAGGGATTGAAACTGGCCGCCGTTTTGGCTGTGGCGCTGTCGATGGGCGCCTGCGCGAACAAGAACGGCTTGGGCGGCGCTGATGGCGCCATGGCGAATGCAGCTGTTCCAGGCAGCCAGCAGGATTTCGTGGTGAACGTTGGCGATCGCGTGTTCTTCGAAAGCGATCAGACCGAACTGTCGCCGCAGGCGATCGCGACCCTCGATAAACAGGCACAATGGCTGCAGCAATACAGCCGTTACTCCTTCACCATCGAAGGACACGCTGACGAACGCGGCACGCGCGAATACAACATCGCGCTGGGCGCCAAGCGTGCCCAGTCCGTGAAGAGCTTCCTCGCATCGCGTGGTATCGATGCGCGCCGCATGCGGACGATCTCGTACGGCAAGGAGCGCCCCGTCGCGGTGTGTAATGACATCTCGTGCTGGTCGCAGAACCGCCGCGCGGTCACTGTGCTGAACGCCAGCTCCTAAGGTGATTTGGTATCTTTAAAGACAGGAACGGCGCCTTTGAGGGCGCCGTTTTTGTTTCCGCTTCCCCCTGTATGTAGTCACATTTTTGGCGTACTGAACGCTTCAATCTCGATTGCTTTGAAAGCAAAGCCCTTATTTGCCGGGTCAAAATGTCATCCAGGTTTCAAATTCTTGTCTACGCGGCGTTGGTGTCAGCCTCCGCCTGTTGGCCGCTGAGCGCAATGGCGCAGCAGGACGATGTCGATCCTGAAATGCGCATCGATCGGCTGGAAAACCAGCTACGCACGCTCACCGGTCAGAACGAGGAGCTGCAATATCGCAATCGCCAGCTCGAGGAGCAGTTGCGCGCATTGCAGAGCCAGCAGCCTCAACCGGCACCAGGCAATCAGGTGACCGCTCCTCCGCCGCGTCAGGCGTCGCCGAACGTCGTGGCCGCCCCGCCGGCGCAGCAAAATCCCGGTTACTATCCGCCGCCGGCGCAGCAACAGCCGACCTATGGCCAGCAGGCTCAGCCGCAGTACGGTCAGCAACCCGTCGATAGCCCTGCTGTGATCACAGCCGCACCTCCTCCCGGCGGAGGCCGTGGACGCCGCAATGATGCGTTCGACCCCAACCAGAATCCAAATGCGCCGGGCGTTCCGCGCGCCCTGGGCGGCGGTCAGATGCCGGTGACTGAAGGTGCGCCGGTTGGCGCGCCTGGTGGACGTGGCGCCGGAGAGCCGCTCGACTTGTCCAACGTTGGCGGTCCACGTGATCCCTATGGAGCTAATGCCCAGCGCGGCGCACCGCCGCCAGGAAACGCCACAGGTGCGCTGACCACCGCGCCGCCATCGCAGACGCCTCGCGACGAGTTCGATCTCGGTATCGGCTATATTCAGCGGAAGGACTACGCGCTCGCTGAAGAGACCATGCGGAATTTCGCGCAGAAGTACCCGAGCGATGCGCTGGTGCCGGATTCGCAATACTGGCTCGGTGAAAGCCTGTTCCAGCGGCAGAAATATCGTGATGCGGCTGAAGCGTTTCTCGGTGTGACCACGAAGTTCGATACCTCTGCCAAAGCGCCCGATGCATTGTTGCGACTGGGGCAGTCACTGGCTGCCTTGAAGGAGAAGGAAGCCGCCTGCGCAGCGTTTGGAGAAGTGACCCGCAAATATCCGCGTGCGTCCAACGGCGTCAAGCAAGGCGTTAGCCGCGAGCAAAAGCGCGTCGGTTGTTGATGGCTGTTCCCATCGCCGGTGAATTTTCGGCAGAGGGGACACCAACGTATTTTTACGGCATGATCCTTGGAATATCCTTGGAGACGTAATCCGGATCCCCGGACGACATCATGCTCAGACCGAATGCTTCCAAAGTCGTCTCCGCTGCTGATGGGCGACGGCTGTTCGCAGACTGGAAATCGGCGCCCGCCATCGTGTTAGCGGTCTCGGGCGGTCCCGATTCACTTGCTTTGATGTGGCTTGCCGTGCGCTGGCGGAAGACGCTGAAAGCGGGTCCGAAGCTCGTGGCCGTGACGGTCGATCATGGATTACGCACTGAGGCGGCCCGCGAAGCGCGCGACGTCAAGCAGCTCGCGAAATCGCTAGGGATCGAGCACCGCACATTGCGGTGGAGGGATGCCAAGCCGAAAACGGGACTTCCGGCCGCGGCGCGCGAGGCGCGCTATCGCCTGCTGATGCGGGCAGCCCGTGACTGCGGCGCGTCACACGTCTTCACGGCGCATACGCAGGACGACCAGGCAGAAACCTTTATCATGCGGATGTCGCGCGGCAGCGGCATTGCAGGTCTCGCGGCCATGGCGCGTGAAACGATGCGTGATGGGGTAATCCTCGCGCGGCCTTTGCTCGACGTTCCGAAAGCTCAACTGGTTGCTTCCCTCGCCAAAGCCGGGATCGAATTTGCGAACGATCCAACCAATCATGATGTGCGCTTCACCCGTCCGCGGTTGCGCGCGTTGATGCCGGCGCTGGCGGCGGAGGGGGCGGACTCGCACAGCCTCTCACGGCTCACCGCGCGATTGGCGCGTGCCAATGCGGCGCTGGAGGCCATGACCGACGGTGCCGAGCGATATCTGAAAAGCATGAACGGCCCGGAGGCCGGGGTCGATTTCGCGGCCTTTACCGCCATGTCGGACGAAATTCGCGTCCGGCTTCTACTCCGTGCGATCAGTCGCATCGGGCATGAAGGGCCGGCGGAGCTCGGCAAGGTCGAAGCCTTGCTGCAGGCAATGGATGACGCGGTGTGCGGAAAAGCGCGCCAGAAAACGGGCGTCCGGTTCAAGCAGACGCTGGCCGGAGCAGTCATCAGCATCACGCGCAATCGGATTCTCGTCGCCCCAGCGCCCCTACGTCGTCGCTAGTGTCTCGAATCTGCTGAAAATCCGGCGCCCCCCTCTGAACCGCCACACAAAACGCAGGGCAGATCGCAGAAAATACCTTAACCACTGTTGAAATCGCCATGGCGAACGCCCTTATTTCACCCGGAATGGCGGTAATATGCGTTAAATAGTCCTAAGGGGTTCCCTTGGCATCTAGGGGAGCCGCACCTAGATTGTATTGCAACCCGCCTGGAAAAATCCTGTTGCCGGCCCAAGGATATAAGGCCGTAATTCGCTCGGCCACGAAGGAAGCCCAATGAACGCCAACCTGCGCAATTTCGCCCTGTGGGTCATCATCGTCTTGCTGCTGTTGGCATTGTTCACGCTTTTCCAGAATCCTGGGCAGCGCGCCGCGTCGCAAGACATCTCATTCTCACAGCTTCTGACCGAGGTCGATCAGAGCCGCGTCCGTGATGTGGTTATCCAGGGGCCGGACATTAACGGAACCTTCACCAACGGCTCGACCTTCCACACCTATGCGCCAAGCGATCCGTCGCTGATCAAGCGGCTGTACGACGCCAAGGTGTCGATCACTGCGAAGCCTCCGGGCGACAACGTGCCGTGGTTCGTGTCGTTGCTGGTTTCCTGGCTGCCGTTCATTGCCCTGATTGGTGTGTGGATTTTCCTGTCCCGCCAGATGCAGGGAGGTGCCGGCAAGGCGATGGGCTTTGGCAAGTCGCGGGCAAAAATGCTTACAGAGGCTCATGGCCGGGTGACGTTTGAAGACGTGGCCGGTGTCGATGAAGCCAAGCAGGACCTTCAGGAAATCGTCGAATTTCTGCGTGATCCGGGCAAGTTCCAGCGCCTGGGTGGACGCATTCCACGCGGCGTGCTGCTGGTCGGCCCTCCCGGTACCGGTAAGACGTTGATCGCCCGTGCAGTTGCTGGCGAAGCCAACGTGCCGTTCTTCACGATCTCCGGTTCGGACTTCGTTGAAATGTTCGTCGGCGTCGGCGCGAGCCGCGTCCGCGACATGTTCGAGCAGGCAAAGAAGAATGCGCCGTGCATCATCTTTATCGACGAAATCGACGCGGTCGGCCGTCATCGCGGCGCCGGTCTCGGCGGCGGTAACGATGAACGCGAACAGACGCTCAACCAGTTGCTGGTCGAAATGGATGGCTTTGAAGCCAACGAGGGCGTGATCCTGATCGCGGCGACCAACCGTCCCGACGTGCTGGATCCTGCGCTGCTGCGTCCAGGCCGCTTCGACCGTCAGGTCGTTGTTCCCAATCCGGACGTTGTCGGCCGCGAACAGATCCTCAAGGTCCATGTTCGCAAGGTGCCGCTGGCGCCGGATATCAATCTGAAGACCATCGCACGCGGGACGCCGGGCTTTTCGGGTGCCGACCTGATGAACCTCGTCAACGAGGCCGCGCTGACGGCTGCTCGCCGCAACAAGCGCATGGTCACCCAGGCCGAGTTCGAAGAGGCCAAAGACAAGGTCATGATGGGCGCCGAACGCAAATCGCTCGTCATGACCGAGGAAGAGAAGCTGCTGACCGCCTATCATGAAGGCGGCCATGCTATCGTCGGCCTCAACGTCATTGCGACCGACCCGATCCACAAGGCGACCATCATTCCGCGCGGCCGTGCGCTGGGCATGGTCATGCAGTTGCCCGAGCGCGACAAGCTTTCGATGTCGCTCGAACAGATGACGTCCCGCCTCGCCATCATGATGGGTGGCCGTGTCGCGGAAGAGCTGATCTTCGGCCGCGAGAAGGTCACGTCGGGTGCTTCGTCCGACATCGAGCAGGCCACGCGCCTGGCCCGAATGATGGTCACGCGCTGGGGCTTGTCGGAAAAGCTCGGCACTGTGTCCTATGGTGAGAACCAGGACGAAGTGTTCCTCGGCATGTCAGTATCGCGGACTCAGAATGCCTCTGAGGCTACGGTTCAGATGATCGACGGTGAAATCAAGCGGCTGGTCGAGGAAGGCTATCAGGAGGCGACCCGCATTCTTACCGAGAAGCGCGAGGATCTTGAAACACTTGCCAAGGGCTTGCTGGAGTTCGAGACACTCTCCGGTGATGAAATCACCGATTTGCTGAACGGCAAGAAGCCAAATCGCGAGTCCGTGCTCGAGCCGACAGGTCCGCGCACCTCCGCGGTGCCTCCCGCTGGGAAGCCCCGTCCTCGGCCTGACCCGGGTCTCGAGCCGCAGCCGCAGGCGTAAGCCTCACACATCGCTGACTTCAGAAAGGCCGGTTTTCCAACCGGCCTTTCTTTTGAGCCCCATGCGAGTGTCCTGAATCCGAAGGTCGCCTCAAGGACCGTCGGAAAAATGAAGCGAACTTCTGAACTACCACACAAGCGCATGGGCTATATGCATTCGGCCCTTCTAGGACCTAGGTCGCACGTGAGCGGCTTGACCGCGCGCCGCATTCGCCGCACCCATGATGTTCAAGCGGATGCAGCATGACGACCCAACCGACACCTCCCGACCACTTTCACGAACCAGCCTACTGGTCTCGCAAAGCCATCGTCCCCGGCATCTATGCCATCTCTCCGATGCTCCCCGGCACGATTGCTTTCGGTCTCGCGTTTGGCGCGCTGTGCGCGCAGAAGAACTTCACGCTGGCGGAGGTGCAGGTGATGATGGCCTTCGTCTACGGAGGGCTGTCTCAGTTCGTGGCTGTTCAATCCTGGCCCGATACGCTGACGGTGTCTTCGATTGCGACGCTGGCGCTGCTCACCACCACGGTCAACATTCGCTTCTCGCTGATGAGCGCGAGTTTGCGGCCTTGGTTCGGAACGTTGCCGACGTGGCAGTCCTATCCGTCGATGCTGCTGGTGACCGATGGCGGCTGGCTCGCTGCCACGCGCTATCGAAATCACGGCGGCGCCGACGCATCGTTCTTCGTGGGCGGGGGCATCCTGCTTTATGTCGTTTGGTTCCTATCGTCGGTGCCGGGATATCTGATCGCTGGGCAACTGACTGACCCGAAGAAGTACGGCGTCGATCTGATCATGCCGGCTTTCTACGCGGCGATGCTGGTGCCAGCGTGGAAAGGTCCGCGCCTGGCAATTCCATGGCTCGTCGCAGGTGCCGTTGCCTTGACGGTGCATTGGCTGGTGCCAGGCTGGTGGTTCATCATCACCGGTGCATTGTCCGGCGCCATCAGCGCGGGGCTGATGGACGAGCCTGCAACGCAGGACGAGGGGCCGCCGGCATGAGCGATCTGGTTCGTTCCGACGTCATGATCGCCTTTGCGGTGATGATGGTGGTGACGGTGGCCTCGCGCCTCGGTGGCTTCTGGCTGATGGGGTACGTCAACATCACGCCGCGCGTGCGGCGAATGCTGGACGCCTTGCCGGGGTCGATCATTATCGCCGCCGCGCTGCCGGTGGCCGTCAATGGCGGCCCGGTCGTCCTGCTCGCCATCGCAGCTGCGGTCGCCACCACCATCATCCGGCGCAATGAATTTGTCGCCGTCATCACTGGCATGTTGGTGGCAGCGCTGGCGCGTGCGATGGGATTCAGTGGTTGAGTTTTTTGGACTGGGTTTTGGACTTGAGTTTTTGCTGCAGTGCGAATTTTAATGCAGTTGTTTCAAATAACTTGTTTCCCGATTTGAATTATTGTTCACTTCTTTCGGGAGGCAAGCGACGTCAATGGTTTACAGGCGAACTCATCAGGTCGTGAAACGCCTCGCAGCGCGACGCAATGCAATCCTTGCAGCGGCGCGCGATGCGGCAGCAGAAGGTGGAATGGGCGCGGTTCAAATTGCGCCCGTGGCTACACGTGCCAATGTCGCGGCGGGGACGGTGTACCGCTATTTTCCCTCGAAGGCTGATCTGATTTCAGAGCTCATCGCGGATGTTTCGCGGACGGAACTCGCAGCCATTCGTCGGGCTTCGGATGCAGCGCCGGGACCATCGTCAGCCCTGGCGGCTGCTGTGACGACCATTGCAGTTCACGTGGTGTCGAATCGAAAACTTGCCTGGGGCATCCTCGCCGAGCCGGTCGATGTCGACGTGACGGAATCTCGGATGGCGAGCCGCCGCGAGATTGCTGCCGAAATGGAAACCCGCATCGATGCGGCGGTGCGCGCCGGTCATTTGCCCGCGCAGGATACGGCGCTGGCGGCCACCGCATTGATCGGCGCCTTGCATGAATCATTGGTCGGGCCGCTCGCGCCTGCTGATCTAGATGACCCGGCGAAACTGCGCGATGCAGTGCAGACGATTACCTTATTCGCATTGCGAGCTGTCGGCGTGCTCGACGCCCGTGCGCGTGGCCTTGTCGTCCAGGCCGTGATGCCTGTGATGCCTCCCAAGCGCGAAATAGGCGCCTTGGTCGGCTGACCGATCTTGCCGCGCGGCATGTGTCGCCAGCTTTGAACTATTCAAAACCGGCAAGACGTGCTTGAACGTCAGAAAAATCAAGGCGCGGCACACACCCGTCGCTCGGGAGATTTCTGATGTCCATCATGATGCCTGAAGCCGATCAGGCTGTTCTGAATCGTCGCGAGGAAATCGTTGCGGCGCTGCGCAAGATTGTGCCGGGGGAGGGAGTGATCTCCAGCACTCTGGAGATGATGCCTTATGAATCCGATGCGCTGACGGCATATCGGCAGCCGCCGATGGTGGTGGTGCTCCCGGATACGACCGAACAGGTCTCCCAGGTCCTGAAGTATTGCTACGACAATGGCATCAAGGTGGTTCCGCGTGGATCCGGCACCTCGTTGTCGGGCGGTTCGCTGCCACTCAAGGACGGCGTGTTGCTGGGCCTAGGCAAGTTCAAGCGCGTGCGTGAAATCGATTTCGAGAACCGCGTTGCCGTGGTCGAGCCCGGTGTCACCAATCTCGCCATCAGCCAGGCGGTGGCACATGAAGGCTTTTATTACGCGCCCGATCCCTCATCGCAGATTGCCTGCTCGATCGGCGGCAACATCGGCGAAAACTCCGGCGGCGTGCACAGCCTCAAATACGGCATGACCACCAACAACGTGCTGGGTTGCGAGATCGTGCTGATCACCGGCGAAATTCTGCGGATCGGCAGCAAGGCGCCGGAGACAGACGGCTACGATCTGATGGGCATCATCACCGGCTCCGAGGGCCTTCTTGGCGTCGTGACCGAAGTGACGGTGCGCATCCTGAAAAAGCCGGAAACGGCGCGCGCGCTGATGGTGGGCTTCGCGGAGGTCGAGGCTGCGGGACAATGCGTGGCCGACATCATCGGCGCCGGCATTATTCCCGGCGGCATGGAGATGATGGACCGGAACGCGATCCATGCGGCGGAGGCATTTGTCCACGCCGGATATCCGCTCGACGTCGAAGCGTTGCTGATCATCGAACTGGATGGCCCCGGCGTTGAAGTCGACGAGCTGATCGGACGCGTGGAGAAGATTGCGCGGGATTGCGGGTCGACGACGCTGCAGATTTCCAACTCTGAACAGGAGCGGCTGTTGTTCTGGGCCGGACGCAAGGCGGCGTTCCCGGCGGTCGGACGCATGTCGCCGGATTACTTGTGCATGGACGGCACCATTCCCCGCGGCAAGCTCCCCGAAGCGCTGGCGCGGATCCGTGACCTCTCCGAGAAATACGGGCTACGCGTGGCGAACGTGTTTCATGCCGGCGACGGCAACCTGCACCCGCTCATTCTGTACGATGCGAATATCCCCGAGGAAATGGATAAGGCCGAAGCTTTCGGTGCGGACATTCTGCGGGCCTGTGTCGAGCTTGGCGGCGTGCTGACGGGTGAGCATGGGGTCGGCGTCGAAAAGCGGGATCTGATGCCGGAGATGTTCTCCGACATCGATCTGGCTCAGCAGCAGCGCCTCAAATGCGCGTTCGACACGCAAGGTCTCTTGAATCCCGGTAAGGTGTTTCCGACGCTTCACCGTTGTGCGGAGCTCGGCCGTGTTCACGTCCATGGCGGCAAGCTCGCATTTCCGGACATTCCGCGATTTTAATCGTCCAGAAGCCGGGTGTCCCGGCCAACGTGATTTGTAAAAGAAGCGAGACGCGCGTGGATACTTTGAAAGTTCGAGATGCCAAGGACGTCGAGCAGGCGGTGCGCCACGCGCTCGCTGCAGAACAGCCGCTGGAAATTATCGGCCATGGCAGCAAGCGCGCCATCGGACTGCCGATGGTGACCAACGCGGTGCTGGATCTGTCCGCACTGAATGCCGTGACGTCCTACGAGCCCAGCGAGTTGATCATCACGGTGCAGGCAGGGGCGCCAATTGCCGACGTGTTGTCACTGATCGACTCGAAAAATCAGGAATTCGCGTTCGACCCGATGGATACATCGCTGCTGCTGGGAACGCCGCGCGGCGCAGGCACCATCGGTGGAACGATCTCAGCCGGCCTCGCCGGTCCGCGCCGGATCAAGGCTGGTGGCGCGCGGGATCACCTGCTCGGTGCCGAGGCGGTCTCTGGTTTTGGTGATTCGTTCAAAGCCGGTGGCAAGGTAGTGAAGAACGTCACCGGTTACGATCTCTGCAAGCTCCTGGCGGGTTCATGGGGCACGCTCTCGGTGATGACCGAGGTGACGCTGAAGGTGATGCCCAAGGCCGAGAGCGAGCGCACGTTGGTTTTGCGAGGGCTCGACGACGTCTCAGCTAACAGGGCCATGACGATGGCTCTGGGGTCGTCGTTCGATGTGTCGGGTGTGGCCCACTTGCCCGTTTCGTCGTTGCGTGGTGCCAACGGGACGCTGTCGGGGCTCGGTTCGCTCCAGCAGGCGGTGACGCTGATCCGGCTCGAAGGCATCGGGGCCTCGGTGGTCGATCGCGCCAAATCGGTCAGCGGCATGCTGGCGTCGTTCGGTGCCGTTGACACGATCGAGGACGATATCTCCCGGGCGACATGGGCCGCGGTGCGCGATGTGCTGCCTTTTGCGGCCAATGGACCGCTCGGAGCGTGGCCGGTGTGGCGTATCGTGTGTCCGCCTGCGTCCGGTGGTGCCTTCGGTGAGGCGCTTGCGCGCGACACCGGCGGCGACGTCATTTACGACTGGGGTGGGGGCTTGATCTGGGCTGCCCTGCCGCCTGCGCCGGATGCCCACGCCGCACTGCTGCGCGAGCGGCTGAAGCCGATTGGCGGCCACGCCACCTTGATCCGCGCGAGCGATCAGGTGCGTACCGCGGTTGACGTGTTTCATCCGCAGCAGGCGGGGGTTGCTGCGCTCGGGCAGCGCGTCAAGGCCAGCTTCGATCCCAAGAACATCCTCAACCGCGGCCGCATGGTTCGCGCCTGATCGGGAATTTCTGACGCCATGAAGACCGAATTTTCCGCCGCGCAACTCGCTGATCCGGACATCCGGGAGGCCGACAAGATTTTGCGCGCCTGCGTGCATTGCGGGTTCTGTACCGCGACCTGTCCGACCTATGTGCTGTTGGGCGATGAACTCGATAGCCCGCGCGGCCGCATCTATCTCATCAAGGACATGCTTGAAAATGACCGCAAGCCGACTCAGGAAGTGGTCAAGCATGTCGACCGGTGCCTGTCGTGCCTGGCCTGCATGACCACGTGCCCGTCGGGGGTGAACTATATGCACCTCGTCGATCAGGCGCGGGTGAAGGTCGAGAATGAATATTCCCGACCGCTCTCGGAGCGCTTTCTGCGCTCGGTCCTGGGCACCGTGCTCCCGCGGCCCGGACTATTCAGGGTCAGCATGATGGCGGCCCGGCTGGTCAAACCGCTGGCGTCGCTGTTGCCGGCGTCACCGGCGGGACAAACGGCGCCAACGTTTTTCGACCGGGTCCGCGCCATGCTGGCGCTTGCGCCTACGGCTCTCCCGCAGCCGGGGCCCGCTGGCGGGACCGTCTTTCCGGCAATCGGCACCAAGCGTGGCCGTGTGGCCCTTCTGCAGGGATGTGCCCAGCAGGTGCTGTCACCGGGCATCAACCAGGCCGCCATTCGTTTTCTGACACGCCACGGCATCGAGGTGGTCCTGGTGGCTGACGAGCAGTGCTGCGGCTCGCTGACGCATCATATGGGACAGGATGGTGACGCACTGCGGCGGGCGCGGGCGAACATCGATGTGTGGACCAAGGAGGCCGACAGCAAAGGTCTTGATGCCATCCTGATCACCACGTCGGGGTGCGGCACCACCATCAAGGACTACGGTTATATGCTGCGCGAAGACCGCGCCTACGCGGCAAAGGCCAAGCGCGTTTCGGCGCTTGCGAAGGACGTGACCGAGTATGTGGGAGGTCTGGACATCGCATGGCCGCAAGGTGGCAAGGACCTTGTGGTGGCTTATCACTCAGCGTGTTCTTTGCAGCATGGCCAGAAAATCACACAGCTTCCGAAAGAATTGCTTTCCAAGAGCGGATTCGTGGTGAAAGATGTGCCAGAGAGTCATCTGTGTTGCGGTTCGGCAGGAACGTACAACATCCTCCAGCCCGACATTGCGAAGAGATTGCGCGAACGCAAGATCGCGAATATTGCTTCGGTGAAGCCGGATATCATTTCAGCTGGCAACATCGGCTGTATGGTACAGATCGGCTCAGTGCAGCGTACCGACGGAAAGTCAGTCCCTGTAGTGCACACGGTGGAATTGCTCGATTGGGCGACAGGCGGTCCTCGGCCGGAACTATTGAATTGATCGAAGAGCCCCCGCGATGGGAGTGCTTGAATCGCTGATCGCGTTTGCTCAGCGGAAGCAGGAGGACCACGATGGCTAAAGGTAAGAAGAAGAAGGACAAGAAAAGCAAAAAAGAAAAGAAGCTGATGTTGGCGAAGAAGAGCGCCAAGAAGGCTTCCAAGAAGTCGGCGAAGAAGGTCGCGAAAAAGTCGGCCAAGAAGTCTGCCAAGAAGGCCGCGAAGAAATCCGCCAAGAAGGCGGTGAAGAAGAGCGCCAAGAAGGCTGCAAAGAAATCAGCGAAGAAGGCTGCGAAAAAGTCGGCAGCCAAGAAGGCAGCCGCTCCTAAGAAGGCCGCTGCGAAAAAAGCTGCGCCGAGGAAGCGCGCACCGAAGGCGGCTCCCGCCGAGGAGCCCGCGATGGCCGCTCCGGCTTCCACCGACACCGGCTGGCCTGAGCCCGCGCCCGCCTCGTCACCCGCTCCGGCATCCAGCTGGTCGTCCAGCTTCGGATCGAGCCATAGCGACGACGACAACAACAGCTAAAAACTTCGGTCTGACATGTCAGACGACGCAAAGGCCGCAGCTCTCGCTGCGGCCTTTTTGCATGCTGAACCAGCTGCCACTCAGTCATGTAGAGCGCATCAAAATTCAGATATTGTTATACCGAATCAGTTCACCGTTCTTTCCACTGCCAAAGAACTGAGGCGGCAAAACGGACACCAAATGCCCGGTGCCGCGACCAAAGTGTGTTGTGCGAATGCCACAGTATCGCACAACCTCGCTGGAGGCGCTCCAAACGCCTAAAAAGGCAGCAGTTGCTTGAGTTTTTTGCTCCCGCGTATTGCGTGTGTCAGGCACATTATCACCACGAATTGAATTCCGTGCAGCCGATTGACCTTTGTCACCCTGACTTGGCAATCGGACTGAGACTTAAAACGATGATGGGGATCGTCATGAAGAAGGTAAGTTTGTCGGTCGCAGCGATACTTGCGATGGGGCTTGGTTCGGCGTCCGCTGCTGATCTCGGCAAGGTTTACAAGAAGGCTCCGCCTCCGGTTGAGGTCGTGTCGCCTTGGGATGTTGCGTTCGGCTCCGCCATCATGAGCGATTACGTGTTCCGCGGCGTGACCCAGTCGAACCACAATCCATCGGTGACGGCATATTTCGAGCCTCGCTACAACATCAACAAGGACCTGCAGCTCTACGCCGGTTCGTCGTTCGAAAGCATCTCGTTCGCCAACCGCGCTGCGGCTGAAGTCGACATCTACGGCGGTGTTCGCCCAACCTTCGGTCCGGTCGCGTTTGACTTCGGTGTCTGGGGCTATCTGTATCCAGGCGGAAAGTGCGCCGACAACGTCCTCACCGGCGGTATCCCCGGCGGCGGCGTTTGCCCGGTTGACATCAACACCGTGTTCCTCGCCAACGGCAACGTCATGAAGAAGGACGTGAGCTTCTACGAAGTCTACGGCAAGGTGAACTACACCTTTAACGACTACTTCACGATGGGCGGCAACGTCTTCTACTCGCCGAACTTCCTGAATACCGGTGCTGACGGCACCTACGCTTCGATTACCGCCAAGGTGACTGCACCGAGCACTCTTTTCGGCACGAGCGGTATCGGCGCTTATGTGTCGGGTGAATTCGGTCGTCAGTGGCTTGGTACGTCGGACACCTTCTACGGTGTGACCGCCGGAAACGGTTTCCCCGCTTCGGCAACCATCAACTACGCCGACTACAACACCTGGAACGTCGGTGTGGGCTTCACCTACAAGGTTTTCACCCTCGATCTGCGCTACTCCGACACGGACATGAGCAAGGGTGATTGCAACGCCTTCACCAGCGACTTCACTGCTTCGCAGCCTGGCAACGCAACCGCGATCAACACCGGTGGCATCGGCTCCAAGTGGTGCGGCTCGACCTTCATCGCCAAGCTCTCGGCTGACGTGACGCTGGGCGCTCTGAAATAACTTCTTTCTCCAATGAACCTATAGGCGGCAGAGCAATCTGCCGCCTTTTTTATTGAGTGCTTGGAGCCGGTGCTTCAGCGTGAAATGCAGGAGCAGGGGCATGCGCTCGTCAGAAAGTCGCTGAGTGAGCACATCTGCCAATCCCTGCCGGTCTTACGCCGGGTTTGCTGCCTTCTGCTTGTCGATAAGACCGAACTGGTCTCCCGTCCGCTCCACTGAAACTTGCCGCTGGTGAAACGCCTCAAGGGTGGCCCGATGCCCGATTGAAACGATCGTTGTTGCCGGCAGCTTCTCTGTGATGAGCCGATACAAGAGCGCTTCCGACGGTTCATCAAGCGATGCTGTTGCTTCATCGAGGAACAGATATTGCGGGGCCTGCAGAAGTGCGCGGGCAATCCCAAGACGCTGCTGCTCGCCAAGGGATAGCGTCCGGTTCCAGTGCCCTTCCTCGTCAAGCTTTGAAGCAAGTCCTGGAAGGCCGACGAGCTTGAGCACCTCACTCAGCCGGTCGGCGCTGAAGGTGGCATTTGGCGCCGGGTAAGTAATCGCCCCCGCCAGCGAACCGACAGGGAAGTAGGGCCGCTGCGGCAGCATCATGAGGGTCGCATCTTTCGGGATCGAGATGGTGCCCTTGCCGAAGGGCCAGATCCCGGCGATCGCACGGAACAAGGTTGATTTCCCAGCGCCCGATGGTCCCGTCACCAGCGTGCGCTCGCCGGCCTTGAGGCTAAAGCTATTGGCTCCGATCAGCGTCGTGCCGTTGGGAAGCAGCAGCAGCAGCTCTTTGAGGCTGATTGCGTTGTGGCCTGATTCAGGCGTGACGTGAATCGACTGCGGGTCGATCGCGAGTGCTCTCGCTGTATTGATGCCGGTTTCAAACCCATCAAGGCGCGATATGACAGCCTGCCACTCCGCCAGTGTGCGATACGTCGAAATGAAAAACGACAGGGCGCCTTGCACACTGCTGAAGGCGGATGCGGTCTGCATCATGCCACCGAGCTGAATCTTCTCGGCGAAGTAAGCTGGCGCGACGAGAATATAAGGAAAGATCACCGACGCCTGCGAGTAGCTGGCGGTGAATGCGGTGACCTTTTTGGTGCGGCTCATGATGCCGAGCCAGTTGTCGACCACATGTCCGAACCGCACCAGAAGCCTTTCGCGCTCTGCCGGCTCGCCGCGCAGCAGCGCGATCTGTTCAGAGTTCTCGCGGACGCGAACCAGATTGAAGCGGAAATCCGCTTCATAACGTTGCTGCCGGTAATCGAGGCCAACGAGCTGATGGCCGATCAGGTGGGTCAACCACGTGCCGAGCACGGCGTAGATCAGCGCACCCCAGACCATGTATCCGGGGAAGTCGATGTCCTTGCCGAACATGTGCAACGGCGCAGCGTTTGACAGACTCCACAGGATCACGATGAAGGAGGCGAGCGTCACGACTGAATTCAAAAGGCCGAGGCCGATGTTCAGGGTGCGATCGATGAACAGTTTGATGTCGTCGGTGATGCGCTGATCCGGATTATCGGCGACGTCGCCCTGCAGCTGCATGCGGTAGTGGGTGGCATGATCCAGCCACTCCACCAGATAGCGCTGGGTCATCCATTTGCGCCACCTGATTTGCAGCCATTGGTTCAGGTAAAGCTGATAAACCGCAAGCGCGATGAAGATCGCGGCCAGCACGCAGAAATAGCTGATCTCATAGACGAAATTGTCCCAATTCCGATCCTGCAGAGCATTGTAGAAACGGTTATTCCAGGTATTCAGCAGCACCGAGATACCGACAATGGCAAGTTCGATGGCGACCACTGCAGCCAGCAGGATGCGGCCCGCCCATTTGTCGTCGGAGCGGAAGTAGGGTGCTGCAATCCGCCACACCGTTGCGAGCGTTGAGCCGAGACCATTCACAGATTTATGCTCCTTGGAAAGGGCTCCAACGCCCTGAAAGACCTGTCAAATTCGCAGTTTTAAGACTAAAGTAGCAAACCGGCACGTGTGCGGCATCTTGTCCAGACTGCGGTGTTCACCCTAGCATGCGCCCGACGGCGAGGGCCGGGGGGCATCTCTGTTCGCAGCATTGTGAGCGTTTTTTGGCGGTTGGCCGACGTTCTTCCATTCTGAACATGTTGTGACGGGTGTCCTTTCATTCCCCGCCAGATGCTTGGCCAACCACGCTCTGGTCAGACGTCGGAATTAATGACGTGGGGAGGAAGTCTCATGTGGAACCAAATATATAACCCGATGGGGAATGCGGCGCTTTCCACCATCGCCGCGGCCATTCCGGTGGTCACGCTGCTGGTGTTGATCGCCAGTGGCAGGGTCAAGGCGCACATCGCCGCGATCATCGCGCTGATCGTCACCAACATCATTACGATCTTTGTCTTCACCATGCCGGCGGACATGTCGATCCGCGCGTCGTTGCTCGGCGTCGTGACGGGCTTCTTCCCGATCGGCTGGATCGTGCTCAACGTCATTTTCCTCTACCGCATCACGGTCGAGACCGGGCGGTTCGAGCTGCTTCAGCGTGCCATCGGCAGCGTGACCGAAGACCGCCGCCTGCAGATTCTGTTGATTGCGTTCTCGTTCGGCGCCTTCTTTGAAGGCGCGTCCGGTTTCGGTACGCCGGTCGCGATCACCGGTGCGGTGCTGATTGGTCTTGGCTTCTCGCCGCTGGCCGCCTCGGGCCTGTCGCTGATCGCCAATACCGCGCCGGTCGCCTTCGGTGCGCTTGGCACACCCATCCAGGGTCTCGCCTCCGTCACGGGCCTCGATCCGTATATCCTTGGCGCCATGGTCGGCCGTCAGCTTCCGTTCTTCTCTCTGCTCGTCCCGTTCTGGGTGATCTGGGCATTCGCGGGATGGCGCGGCATGATGGCAGTCTGGCCGGCCATTCTTGTCACGGCCGTGTCGTTCGCGATTCCGCAATTTGTGATTTCGAACTTCATCAATCCATGGATCGTCGACATCGGTGCTTCGCTGATCTCGATGGGCGCGCTGATCCTGTTCCTGAAGGTCTGGCAACCGAAGGAGCTGTGGCTTTCTCCGGTGCTGCGCGGCAAGGATGAATCAACCGCGACGATGGCGCCGGCCAAACCGCTCGACAAGACGCCGCTCACGCAGTCGCAGCTGTGGAGCTCGATGCTGCCATGGATCATCGTCTGCATCGTGATGCTGATCTGGGGCAACGGTTCGTTCAAGACCTGGGCAAACTCGATCTTCACCTGGAACTATCCGGTTCCTGGCCTGCACAACATGATCAACAAGGTGCCCCCGGTTGCGGCGAAGGAAACCAAGGAAGGCGCGGTCTTCGCGTTTACCTACCTGTCGTTCACCGGTACAGGCATGCTGATCGCTGCGATCATCTCCGGCCTCTTGATGGGCTTCTCACTTCCCAAGATGATCGCGGAGTATGGCCGCACCATCAAGATCTGCGCGATTTCGCTGATCACGATCTCGGCGATGCTGGCGATCGGTACGTTGACACGCCTCTCGGGCGTCGACGCGACCCTCGGCTTGGCCTTCGCTGCCACCGGTGTGTTGTACCCATTCTTCGGCACACTGCTCGGCTGGTTGGGTGTGGCACTGACGGGATCTGACACGTCTTCCAACATCCTGTTCGGCAACCTGCAGAAGATCACGTCGGAACAGCTCGGCATTTCGCCGATCCTGATGGCGGCCGCGAACTCTTCGGGTGGCGTGATGGGCAAGATGATCGACGCACAGTCGATCGTGGTGGCCTCCACCGCGACCAACTGGTACGGGCACGAGGGTACGATCCTGCGTTACGTCTTCTGGCACTCGATCGTGCTGGCGTGTCTCGTCGGCGTTCTCGTAATGTTGCAGGCTTACGTCTATCCGTTCACAGCGATGGTTATTCATTAATCTGCGTCCTGTCTGGAAACAGAAATCCCCGCGGCGCAAGCTGCGGGGATTTGCGTTTGAAGCGCCTTATTTAAGCAGCGCGCATGCTGACAATTGACACACTCGGCGGCTACAACAGCGCGCAACTAAAATCCGGAATTGATAGCAATGATTTTGAAGTTTAGGTGGCGCGCGTCTCTCGCGCTGGCTTTGATCACCACGGTTGTCGCAGCGACATCATCCCGTGCCGAAAGTGGATTCCCCTTCGGCCTTGAAATTACCCTTGAGGCGGCACAGCAGCCTGGCTCAAAGCGCATTCCGTCACTTGAGATCGGTGACAACGGCGAGGTTCTTCTCACTCTGTGGTGCAAATCCGGCAAGGGTCAGTTCTCGGTGGCCAATGACACCGTGATTTTCGTTCCGGGGCAGCTGGATGATCGCAACTGTACGCCCGCCAATGCGCAGGCTGACGATGCTCTGGTCAGTGCATTGAGCGAAGCCGCCACGTGGAAGCGGCAGGGTGATTTTGTTTCGTTCGTCGGCGCGAAGACCTTGCGGTTTCGGCTGAATACGAACTGACCCTAACGCTCGCTCAAGACCATATTCGCGCAAGCCTCCGCCGACTGGATGACACCGGTGTAGCCGCCGAGCCCCGCATAGGCAGAGGCAAAGTAGAGGCCGGCGATCGGCGTCGCATTCGTTTGCTCTGGAATATGCCTCGCCCGCGATGCCGTTGGTGCAAAGCCATAAACCGAGCCGTGTGGCGCGTTGAGATATTGCCGGACCGAAAACGCCGTGTTGAACGAGGATGCGACGACGGCGTCTGAAAGTCCTGGAAAGTGCTTTCCAAGGTACGCGACGATAGCGTCCTGCCAGCGCGCACGCTTGGCACGATACTCATCCTGGCCCAGTGCATTCCAGTTCGTCAGGGCATCCGGCCCGATCACCGACAGAACGTAGGGCGGCGCAGCCACACCGGAATCGATTGCCGCATAATCGACGATCGCGAGTGGCGGCATCCGGTCGCCCGGTTCGCCTGCCATGAGTGTCGTGCCTTGCGAATAGTCTGCGAAGTGCTTCATCCAATCGGGCAGCAACTGCGTCGAATAGCTGTCGACACCGAACTCGCTGGGTGGCTTTGATAATCCTAAGGTGAGAGCGAACAGCGACATCGACGGCTGACGGTCAGCGTAAGTCTTGCGCAGTTCAGCGCCGTGCGCGTTCGGCAAGAGGGACGCGACGGTTTCGGGCGCCGCGTTGCCGATGATGCAAGATGTTTCAATTGTCTGCGGATCGCTGCCGTCTTTGGCTGTATGGACCAGGGCGCAGACAGCGCCGTTGGAATCGACGCTGATCGCGCTTCCTGTACGGCGCAGAAGCACGTCGCTGCCTGCGGCACGAATGGCGCGGGCCAACGCGCTGGACAGGCGCTGAGAGCCGCCTTGCACGTAGACCCCGCCGTTCAAGAGGTACGCACCCTGTGCCATCGCGAACAACGCCCACGACATGGTCGCCGGGTCATCGTGGTAATAGGCGAGATTCGCAGCGACCGCGGCTTTGAGCGCTTCATTGTCGCCGAACGCCTGTTGCAGCCGCTCGGACAGCGAAAGCGACCAATCGATGGATGACAGATCATGCCCGGGTGTTCCCGTGGCGGCCACGATCTGCTCCATCTCCCCAAGCAGTCTCGCGATACTGCTGCGTGCGTCGGGAAATCGGTCTGCAAGAGTTTGCCTCGCGGCACTGAAATCGTCTGGCAAGGAGAACGGAGCACCGACAGGTCCACCACGCACAGTGTAAAACTGCCCGGCAGGAACCCACGTCACGGCATCGAGCACGCCGGCGCGCGTCAAGGGACGGTGTTTGGGGTCGCGTGGATCGCGAGGGTCGCTGGTCTCGTGCAGCGAGCCTTCGACAAAAAGTTCGCCGACCTTGTAGCTTGAGGCCGCGCCTCCAACGGAATTGCCGCGCTCGATAAGCAGAATCTTCCGTCCGGCGCGCGCCAGGATCGCCCCGACTGTGAGCCCACCGAGGCCCGCGCCAATGATGACAGCATCATAGCGCGCCATTCGTCACCGGCCTCTTGAGCAAGGCGCTGTAGAGCGCATTATTTCCAGGACGCCTTGTCGGTATCCCAACGCTGTCCTTTCAACTCGGTGGCGAGTGATTTGATCAGCCCGTCGTCGTCATTGAAGGTGCTTTCTTCCTCACCGCCCGAATTCTCGGCGATTTGCAGGTGCGGGCCCGCGGCTTCATCGGTCGTCTTGGTGGAAGGCACTCCCAGCCAGACGACCATGCGCTCGCTCGACCCCGGCTTGTCGGGGCTGATCAACGCCGTCATCTCAAGGGTTTCCGTAAGTTCGAGCGCGGGCGCCAGTTGGCTTGGCCGCGACACGGCAAAGGTCAGTTCGCCGGTGGTATCATTCCAGCTCGACGCAAGAGGCTTGGCCGACAGGACCTTGGCGGCAATGTTGGAGAGGGCTGCAGCGAACTTCTCCTTGTTCAGCTTGCCGCCTTCATTCCATTCGGTTCCCGGAAATCGGATCGCACGTTCCATATCATAAGTGCCCGTGGTCCAGCCTGCCGCGACTGCGCCTGGCGCGGCCTTCAACGTACTGACCAGTGCAGGGGCTCTCGCTGGATCGACCAGCACGCGCAACACTTGATGACCCGTTCGCAGCGTATTGCAGTCGGTCACGATGCTGTCGAGCGCGACCTGAACATTTTGTCCTTTCAGGCTTTTGACCAGATCGACGAAACCTTCGCGTTTGACCCTGACGGCGACCGATTGCGGCGACACTTGCGTGAAGTCCTTCGGGCTTTCGACGAGATCGTCATCCACGACCTGCGATTGCTGAAATTCGCTTTCATCGATGTCGGCGTTGTCCGGTGAATTGATCGTCGATATGAGATTGCCGACGGTGATCTTGCCGCCGAAGGTGAAGGACTTTCCGGCCTGCTTGCGGCTGAGATTGATTGTGACCGGCGTGTGGTTTTCCGTGCTTTGTCCGGAGCCGGTCAGCTTTTCGCCTTCGGGCTTGAGTTCGATGGCGAAGCGATCCTTGCGATCGGAGGTCGCAGAAACCGAATAGCAGACATCGAGAACGGCCGAGACCAGCTTGCCACCCTGACGCGTTTCCTTGATGAACGCGTCCACGGGAAGGTCGCCAAGCAAATCACCGAGCGAGGAGAAATAGCGCGTTTCCGCTGCGCCAGCTGTAGCCTTGGCATTGTCCTTGGTCTGCGCATGCACGAGGGTCCACGAGCTTGCGCCTGCAAGGGCAACGGCACAGCCAATCATCAATTTGCGCATGGTCTTCAGCCTGATTCGGTAGAGAGAGCGGATCATCGAAGGCCGCACAATCTCAAAAGCCGGACGAATTGTCGCGCGGTTTTTTGGACGCCCGATAACAAAGAGGTCAGCCAATAAAAAAGGCCGCCCGAAGGCGGCCTTTAATGTCTGAGGCGAGATGGCGGGTTTAGAAGCCCATACCACCCATTCCGCCCATGCCACCCATTCCGCCGCCGCCAGGCATCGCTGGAGCTGCTTCCTTCGGCAGTTCGGCAACCATGGCTTCGGTGGTGACCAGCAGGCCTGCAACCGAAGCTGCATCCTGCAGTGCAGTGCGGACCACCTTGGCGGGATCGATGATGCCCTTGGCGACCATGTCCACATATTCTTCGGTCTGTGCGTCGAAGCCGAAGGTTTCGGTCTTATTGTCGAGGATCTTGCCGACAACGATCGAGCCTTCAACGCCGGCGTTTTCTGAGATCTGACGGATCGGAGCTTCCAGAGCCTTCAGCACGATGTTGATGCCGGCCTGTACGTCGGAGTTGTCGTTGGTGATGCGGCCAACGGCCTTCTTGGCGCGGAGGAGAGCAGTGCCGCCACCGGGGACGATACCTTCCTGAACGGCTGCACGGGTCGCGTTGAGCGCGTCTTCGACGCGGTCCTTCTTTTCCTTCACTTCGATCTCGGTCGCACCGCCGACGCGGATAATCGCGACGCCGCCTGCGAGCTTCGCCAGACGCTCCTGGAGCTTCTCGCGATCGTAGTCCGAGGTGGTTTCCTCGACCTGCGCCTTGATCTGGTTCACCCGTGCTTCGATGTCGGCCTTCTTGCCGGCGCCGTTGACGATGGTGGTGTTTTCCTTGTCGATAACGACCTTCTTCGCACGGCCGAGCATCTTCACGGTGACGCTCTCGAGCTTCATGCCGAGGTCGTCGGAAATGAGCTGACCGCCGGTGAGGATGGCAATGTCTTCCAGCATGGCCTTGCGGCGATCGCCGAAGCCCGGAGCCTTAACAGCCGCAACCTTGAGACCGCCACGCAGACGGTTGACGACGAGGGTGGCGAGCGCCTCGCCCTCGATGTCTTCAGCGATGATCAGCAGCGGCTTGCCGGTCTGAACCACAGCCTCGAGCACCGGAAGCATGGCCTGAAGGCCGGAGAGCTTCTTCTCGTGCAGCAGGACGTAGGCGTCTTCCAACTCGGCGGTCATCTTTTCCGGATTGGTGACAAAGTAGGGCGAGAGATAGCCGCGGTCGAACTGCATGCCCTCGACGATATCGACTTCGGTATCGAGTGACTTGGCTTCTTCAACGGTGATGACGCCTTCGTTGCCGACCTTCTGCATGGCCTGCGCGATCATCTTGCCGATGTTGGTGTCACCGTTGGCGGAAATGGTGCCGATCTGGGCGACTTCGGACGAGGAGGCGACTGGCTTGGCGCGCTTTTCGATGTCCTTGACCACGGCGGCAACCGCGATGTCGATGCCGCGCTTGAGGTCCATCGGGTTCATGCCAGCAGCAACCGACTTGGCGCCTTCGCGCACGATGGCTTGTGCGAGCACCGTTGCAGTGGTGGTGCCGTCGCCAGCGGTGTCGTTGGTCTTGGAGGCGACTTCGCGCAGCATCTGCGCGCCCATGTTTTCGAACTTATCGTCGAGCTCGATTTCCTTGGCGACGGTGACGCCGTCCTTGGTGATGCGCGGTGCGCCGAAGCTCTTGTCGATCACGACGTTGCGGCCCTTCGGGCCCAGCGTCACCTTGACAGCGTTGGCGAGAATATCGACGCCGCGCAGCATACGGTCACGCGCGTCGCCCGAGAATTTGACTTCTTTAGCAGCCATGGGAATGTCTCCTGGTGATATGGGTTTGTGTCAGCCTGAGGAACGAGCGGCACTTGGCGCGAGCCTCTAAGGATGACGGCCGATGAGTTCAGTTGAATTTTGGTCCTTCGGGGCTCTCGCATCGCTCAAGCCCCGAGGAACGAGCGCGGGCCTTAGCTCAGTACGCCCATGATGTCCGACTCCTTCATGATGAGGAGTTCTTCGCCATCGAGCTTGACTTCCGTGCCCGACCATTTGCCGAACAGCACCTTGTCGCCAACCTTGAGGTCGATCGGGATCAGCTTGCCGGCCTCGTCTCGGCCACCGGGACCAACGGCTACGACCTGGCCCTGCGAAGGCTTTTCCTTGGCACTGTCCGGAATAATGATGCCGCCTTTGGTTTTTTCTTCGGCGTCGATACGCTTAACGACGACACGGTCATGCAGCGGGCGGAATGTTGTCTTGGCCATCGGGTGTCCTTTGGGCTTTTGTATGAAAGATTTGACGTGCGGCTGAGCGCGAGCCGTGGATAATGG
The DNA here is from genome assembly GCF_055386385.1 of Afipia dichlorophenoxyacetatis. Taxonomy (NCBI): domain Bacteria; kingdom Pseudomonadati; phylum Pseudomonadota; class Alphaproteobacteria; order Hyphomicrobiales; family Nitrobacteraceae; genus Afipia; species Afipia dichlorophenoxyacetatis. The sequence continues at coordinate 751,342 of NZ_AP029250.1, forward strand.
CGCTGAACAACCCGGTCAGGGATGAAGCGGTATCCCTTAGCAATCACGCTCCAAGAGTGCTAAAGACAGCTCGGGAATATGGGTTGCCGCCGATCCTGTCAAGCAAGCCCTTAAGGCCTTGGTGAGGCCAATATACGATGATCTGGAAACCAGGGGACAAGGGCGCAACCGATCAAGCCATTCGCAGCGTGCGATGCCGTGCGTTCAATTTGGCCGAACGGAGCAAGGGCTATTTGCCGGGAGACAACATGATCAAGCCAATTCACGTCCGCACCACCCTCAATATTATGACAGTCATAGTCCTGTCGGGTTTCCTTGGTGCGTGTCAGGGCGGAGGCTGGGGAGGTTTCAGCGGTTTCGGCGGAGGCACGCAACCGGCGGTACAGGAACCGGCTGTCGCTCCCGAGATCCCGTCGACCATTCGCGCAGACGAGATCGTCGGACGATGGGGATATGCCGCATACCACAAGCCTGAGGACCGAGCCCGCACTGAAGCGGCGGCGCGAGGGCAATGCAAAAATCCCTATGTCATCGGCCAGGGATCTTCCGGTGGTGTGATCATGCATCTGGCCGATGAAGCGACGCCGCAGGAGCTGCGCTTGAAAGGCAGCCAGAGCGGCAAGAACTATATCGGTCCGGCTGGACCGGCGGGCGATGAAAAGGATCGCGAGATCGTTTCGTTCGACGGCCGCGTGCTGATTACCCGGTTCATCGACAAGGATGCGGCCAGCCGCTACGGAACTTCGATTTACGTCCGCTGCGCGCCACGCGCGTAAGCGTCAAGCAGACGGACGCTAAGGATATCTGCAAGCTGTTCAAATAAAATCAGGGGTGGAAGGCCGTTGTCAGCCTTCCACCCCTGATGTTTTTAGGTCCTGTTGCTTTTAAGTCTTGGCGCTTTTAGTCGAACAGCGCGTCGATATCGTCTTGCGATACGTGGCCTTCATCATCCATGCCCTTCGGGCCGTTCAGAAGACGGGCGTCGCCGACGCGGGTGTCGATGATCGCGGGCGCATGCGCCTTGATCGCGTCCACACCGCCCCAGATTTCCATCATGACGGTGATATGATGCTCGATGAATTTCATCGTGGTCATCACTTTGCTGATACGCTGGCCGGTGAGGTCCTGGAAGTTGCAGGCCTCGAAAATCGCCACAACGCGTTCCTGAATGTCTTCGCTGAGCTGCGCCTGCTGATCTGGCGACGTCATCTTGGTCAGGGCGCTGGCTGCCTGGTCGATGGCTTCTGCGGCTGCGAGGATCTGCTGGGTCGCTTCCTCGGTGCCGCCGACAACCGCGCCGAGCTCGCCGGTGACCTTCGACATTTCGTCGCCGCTGAAGCTCTTGCCGTGAAGGACGGCGATTTCCTGCTTGGTCCGATTGATGGCGTCATGGATGAGGTCGAGTTCGACCTTGAGCTTCTCGCACTGTTCGATCTGGGCGCGATAGGTATCAAGCAGCTTCTTGGCGTCGGCCAATTGCTCGGTTGTTACCGGTTCATCGCCAGCGTCAGTGGCGCTGCTCTTGGGCGCGCGTGAGGGTGCGGCCATCTGCGCGCGAATGGCCCGCAGTTCGCTCATGACCTCGCGATGATGATTGGAGGAAACGTCGTGGCCCGCAACGGTGACGTCGGTTTCGACCTCATCAAAAATCGGCATGCCGCCGGATGTGTTTTCTTCAATACGGAAACGTCTACGCTGAATAGCCATCGGTTATTCCACTCCCTGATGGAACCTTTGTACCTGGCTTCATTTAACGCGAAGTTCATGCGGAAGAACGAGTTGCAGAATTTGTGTCTTCGCGCGCACACCGATGATTAACCATGGGTGTTCTGCATTCATCGAAAATAAACGCTACCGGCAAGAACAGACTCGAATTGTCGACGTGGTGAATCAGAAAGCCGTCGTCGTTTACCAAACCGATGCGTTTGGAAATTTAAATGGTGCGTGTTCAGGCGCGCACTTCCCGCGCGTCGACGACGAAACAGTACAGAGTACGTCGATGATCAGAAATATGTCCCTCGCGCTCGTTGCCGGCGCGTCGCTGCTCGGTGTTGGTACCTTGCAGGCTTTCGCAATTGATGGCGATGCTCCGATGTCGGAGCCTCGCGTGGTCTACGCACAAACACCAGTGAATCCGCCGATGCCGATCCGCGTCGCTTATAACGACCGATCGAACATGGGCGGCGGGTTCATCGAATTCTTGTTCAGCGGCGGCCAGTCCGGTGATCCCGGATATGTACCGCCACGCTATGAACAGCAGCAGCCAGGCTATGCACCGATGCCTGGCTATCGCCGCGGCCTGCCGCCCATGGATCCTCAGGACGCGATGCGCGATGAATCGATCGAGCCGGGCCGCCAGGGTTTCGATCCGAAATATGAAAAGCAACTCGTCGACTATGACGGCAGACAATCGGCCGGCACGATCGTGATCGATACGCCAAACAAGTTTCTCTATCTCGTGCAAGGAAACGGGAAGGCGCTTCGCTACGGCATTGGGGTCGGTAAGCCCGGCTTTGAATGGGCTGGTGTAAAGACCATCTCTGCCAAAAAGGAATGGCCGGCGTGGACGCCGCCATCCGAAATGCTCAAGCGTCGTCCCGATCTGCCGCGCCATATGGAAGGCGGTCCGGAAAACCCACTCGGCGCACGTGCGATGTACCTCGGGTCATCGCTTTACCGCATTCACGGTTCGAACGAGCCCTGGACGATCGGCACTGCGGTGTCGTCGGGCTGCATTCGGATGCGCAACCAGGATGTCATCGACCTGTATGGCCGGGTTAACGTCGGCACCCGTGTCATCGTGATGTAAGAAACCCAAACACGACAAACAAAAACGGCCGCTGGTGAAAGCGGCCGTTTTCATTTCAATGACGTCGATCAGGCGAAGTCGCTGTCGTCCGGACCGAAGTCGTCATCGCCACCATAATCGTCGTCGCTGTCATCATCGTTATTGTCATAATCATCGTCGCTATTGTTGTTCTGATCATGCGACGAATTGTCGGCGAGGCTCTGACGGGAGTTGTCGTCGCGTCCGCTTTTGCCCACGTCATTCAAACCTGCATCGCGGGAGAGGTCTCCACCGGACTGACTGCCGCTGGACTGATTATTGTCCCACGGGCTCTTGGTGCTACTGGCGGTGTCGCCAAAGGACTGCTGATGGCTTCCGCCGCCGAACATGCCGCGCATGCTGTTCATCAGCATCGAGCCGCCGATCACGCCGGCTGCCGTCGCTGCGGCCGTTCCGAGGAATGATCCGCCACCACCTCCCGGGTTCCCGCCCATTTGGTTTTGGTTCCCACCACCGAACAGTCCGCCGCCGAAGCCTCCGCCTGGATTGCCCTGACGGTAGTCGGCGTTCGCCCGCGGATCAGGCTGATAGCCGGTTTGGCCCGTATTCCAGACGGCGCCACGTGGCGCGTCGCTTTCGCCCGGTCGTACGTTCGGCACCGACCCGCGTGACGATGATGGTCCGCGCAATGAATCGCGCATGCTGTCTAGAAAGCCGCCCGACTGCTGCTGCGGTCGACCTCCTTCTTCCAATTCTCTGATGTGGGCCTCGGCCTGCTTAAGCGCCTCGTCCTGCACCAGCACGGTCTGGACCAGCGCATAAACAGCGTTGGGCGCGCGGCGCAGACCGTCCGCGATCGCGGCTAATGCATCGGGATCGCGTGGTGATGTTTCAAGTTTGGCAAGACGGTCGAACAGATCGTCGATCAGTTGGCGTTCCTGCGGCGTCATCGTATCCTCCTCAGCATTCGGCATTCGAATGCGCGCAAAGATGTATGCCCGTAATATGACGGGTTAAGTCCCGGAACGGATTAAATTTGCGCAAGCTAGTGTCCCGAATCCAAAGTTCGCCAGATCGTGCAGCGCGCTCCGTAGCGAACTTTGGATTCGAGAGGACACTAGCAAATCCATGATTCCAGTGTGGTTTAGGTTCAGAAGTTCGCCGGAAGGACTCGCAGGAAACAATTGGGCGAACTTCTGAACCACCACACTGGCTGTTTCGGTGCGACAAAACGACTTAGCGAGCACGAACCGTTAGCTTCGTGACAACGTCACATGGCTTGCCGACAGCAGCCGCAGGAAGTCGTTGCCGGACAAAAATCCGAACTCCCGCTCACGCTGGTCGGTGACGTCATCAAGGCTGAGCAATGTTTCATCCACGAAGCCGGGATGACACATCACGAGCCCCTGGTCGGGAAGACCTTGGAGGAAGCCTGTCATAGCGAGAGCGAAATCATTGCCACGGACCATGTCGTAAGCGCCGGCGAAGCCTGGATTGTAAGCAACGCCCGCGCTGCTGCAGCGCTTTCGGAATGTACCGCTCAGGATATCGAGAAACAGCGCCTTCGGATTGCTGAATCGCCGGGCGACCGGCTGGGCTCGGCCGCACTGGCGTACCCAGGCTTGCGGAGCGTTATCCTTGACCATGGCGATAAAGGCGTCGCGGATCTGCGGAAACAACTGCACGTGCTGATGACCGTCAACGTAGTCAGGGGCTCGCCCGAAGAATTCCTTGAAAGCTGTGATCTGCGCCAGCAACTCAGCCTGCACCATTTCTGCATCGAACCTGCGTAGCAGGGCCGCCTGCAACGTATTGCCGAGCGACAGGAAGCGTCCGCCATCAAGCGGCTGGAAATGCATTGTCAGCGGATGAAACGGAGCGGTCAGCGTGGCGTGAAGTCCCAAGGCGCAGTCGGGGTTATCCGCCAGTTCCTGTTTCAGCGAATCGATTTCTGTCCGATCGATCGCCGGTCCCACCACCATGACGGAGGTCGCATTGATCCGCTTCAGTTTGATCAATTCGCGGATCGCGCGGTTGACTCCCGGAGCCATCCCATAGTCGTCGGCGCACAGCCAGATACGGCGGGGCGGAACGCTCTCGCTCATTCAGCGGCGGTCCGCGATGGGTTGTCGAGGGCGGGGGCAGAGTCCGCGCTCTTCACGCTGTGCTCGGCAACGAAGTAGATCGGACGCGCTTTGATCTCAGACAAGATCTTTCCAATGTATTCGCCGACGACACCGATCATGATCAGTTGCACGCCGCCGATGGTCATCAGGCCGACCACAAGAGACGGATAGCCGGGCACTGATTTGCCGTCGACAATAGTCTCCCACAAGATGGACAGGCCAAACAGGAAGGCAACGAACGCCAGTAACAACCCGAGAAGGCTGGCTATGCGCAGCGGCGCTACCGAGAACGACGTCAGTCCTTCGATCGACAATCCCAGCAAACGGCCGGCGTTGAACGTCGTGACGCCATGCGCTCGCGCATCAGGTTCATAATCGACACGGATTTGTTTGAAGCCGATCCAGCTGGCAAGTCCTTTGAAGAAACGGTTGCGCTCGGGAAGCAGACGCAAGGCTGCTGCCGCGCGTGGCGACAGCAGGCGGAAATCGCCGGCGTCTTCCGGGATCTTCTGCCGGTTGCCCCAGTTGATCAGCGTATAGAACGTCCGCACGCCGAAGCGCCGCAGGGACGATTCATTGTCGCGATTGGCTTTGGCCGTGTAGACGACATCAAAGCCATCATCGATCCAGTGGCTGACCAATCGCTGCACCAGTTCCGGTGCATGCTGGCCGTCGCCATCCATGAAAAGAACCGCGCCGCGACGGGCATGATCGAGCCCCGCCATGAGGGCGGCTTCCTTGCCGAAGTTCCGGGACAGCGAAACTACCTGGACGTCGAGATGGTCCGGCATCAGGCCGCGCGCGACGTCGAGCGTTCCGTCGGTGCTGCCGTCGTCAACGTAGACCACTTCGCATGCGAGGCCATAACGCTGCTTGAGCTCTTCCGCGAGTGCGGAGAGGCGTTCGTGCAGGCGCGACAGTCCAGCAGCTTCGTTGAAGGCCGGAACCACGATCGACAGTCCCTGCGCCGCTGGAGCGCGCAGGTCGCCGCCTGACAAGTCTGAAACACGAGCGCCGAGCATCATCGATCAGTTTCCGAAACAGTCCAGTCAATCATATGGGAATTGTCATGCGCGTCGCTACTGGTACGGTGGATCTGACGTTCGTATCAGTAATCACTGCTGGTCCATCATACGAACGTCAGATCCAAAACCGCACTAGGTTCATATTTGCTAGTGTCCCTTAGGTCCTGACATTCGTAAACGAGCTAAACTGCAAATTAGTACGAATGTCAGAACCGGGACACTAGTACCGCCGATTGGAAGTCCCTGCATCAGGTGCGGCGATCTCTTTCAGGGACTTCAAATCGAAGGCGGTACTAGAATCATAGGGTTGCTAGTACCCTTTGCTTTCCGAAGTTCGCAAGTGGTTGCTGCGACGTGTCACGAACTTCGGAAAGCGGGTACTAGCCTCCGCAGCTTTGGTGCGGTGCCGCAAGACTCACTGACGCAAGAATGCCTCGAGTTTGGCGAACAGAGGATTCTCGCGATCGAATACATATTCCAGTGAGGCGATCGAGACGGTTTCGGCACCGTGTTCGCGCAAGAAACTTCCCAGCGCATACAGATGCGACGGCGGGCAATGCAGTGTGACCATGCCGGAGGAGGTCGGTCCCCCAAACGGGGATACCACACCGAAACGGCTGTGCGCCTCCGCAAGTAGCTCTGCGTTGCAGCCTGCAAAGCGGGTGCGGACTTCCTTGTATTTGCGAGCGCGTGCACTGGATGCGATGTGATCGAGGATCACCCGCGCTGTCTCACGGGCGGCCAGTGACCAGTCGGCATCACGCGATGCTACAAGATTCGCTTGACTGCGCAGCATCACGCCGTCGTCGAGGACCTTCAAACCGTTGGCGGCAAGTGTCGCGCCTGTCGTGGTGATATCCACGATGAGCTCAGCTGTACCTGCCGCGGGCGCACCCTCCGTCGCACCTCCGCTCTCGACAATTCGGTAATCGACGACGCCTTGAGCGGCGAAGAAGTTGCGCGTGAGGTTGATGTATTTTGTCGCAACCCGCATGCGATGATTGTGCCGGGCGCGGAACGAGGTGGCGACATCGTCCAGGTCGGCCATGGTGCGGACATCGATCCACGCCTGCGGCACGGCGACGACCACGTTGGCGCTGCCGAAACCGAGGCTGTCGATCAGCATGACGCGCTTGTCGGCATCATGAATGTTTTCACGGATCAGATCTTCGCCGGTAATGCCGAGATGGACCGCGCCGCGCGCAAGTTGCGCGGCAATTTCGCTGGCCGAGAGATAAGCGATCTCGACATTGTCGAGGCCCGTGATGGTGCCGCGATATTCGCGCGCCCCGCGCGGCTTGGCGAGTGTCAGGCCTGCGCGAGCGAAGAACGCCTCAGCATTTTCCTGCAAACGGCCCTTGGACGGAACAGCAACAACAAACGGCGCGGTCATGACGCGCTTCCTTGTGAGAGGGCTTCAATCCAGATGGAGAAGCCGACAGCGGGGATGGGGTCGCGCGCGCCGAGCCGCGTCAGCAGCCCGTCATAGCGGCCTCCGCCGACCAATGGCTCTGCTCCATTGTTCTTCCGGTGCAACTCAAATTCGAAACCGGTGTAGTAGTCGAGGCCGCGACCGAACGACGTAGAAAAGCGAATGGCGGTGGTGTCGATGCCGCGCGCTGCCATGAAACCGGTGCGGCTTTCAAACAAGTCGATCGCGGCGTTGAGGTCGAGCTTCGCGTCCGAGGCAAGCGTCCGCAGTTGCGCAGCGGCTTCATCCGGTTCGCCCGCAATGGCGAGGAAGCGTTCAATCAGCTGCAAGGCGTCGCGTGGCAGCGATCCGCCTTTGAGCGTCGATTGCTCAAGGAAACGATCGGCGATCTCGGCAACCGTTCGCCCACCGACATTGCTTGTGCCGGCGATCGACATCAGGTCGGTGACGAGTGCCAGCGCAGCTTTCCGATCCGAGCCCGCGAGTGCGGCCAGCACGCCCTCGTATTCGTTGCGCGTTTTGCCGGTCTCCAGCGTCAGGCGCTCGAGATCCTGCGCAAGGCTGATCTTGCGGTTGAAATCCTTGAGCAGACGCCGCTTCCAGACGGGATAGAGATCAAGCGCATCGATCAGCGCCGTGAACAGAGCCACATCGCCGGTGCGGATATCGATATCGGTCAGGCCGAAAGCCGCTGTCGTCTCCAGGCCCAGCGCCAGCATCTCGGCGTCTGCCGCGGCGCGGTCCTGACGGCCGAAAGATTCGACCCCTGCCTGATTGAACTCGCTGGTCTGTCCGCCACGATACCGGAACACCGGACCGAGGTAGTAAAATCCAGCAGGCTGGCCGGCGCGGTTCGAGCCGAGGTAGTCCCGCGCCACTGGAATCGTGAGGTCGGGCCGCAGGCACAGTTCTTCGCCCGTGGCGTCGGTGGTCAGGTAAAGGCTCTTGCGGATGTCCTCGCCGGACAGATCGAGAAACGGCTCCGCCGGCTGCAGAATGGGCGGGCGGGCGTGGACATAGCCAGCCTGCGCAAAGGACTGCAGCAAGGCCTCCGCCGGTGCGGCGGACCCGGTCGCGGTTGCGGCACTGGTCTGGCTCATTTTGATATCCATCGGGGGTCAATGCGTGAATCGGGCGTCCCTTAACATGGCCAAGCCTATGTTTCGACGACGATTCTGAAAGTCGCTTAATGAGAATTACGGATCATGCAACTATTGCGTGCATCAAGGCGTTCCCCCCCAGTCGCCCAACGCGGTCTGGACCAGGGCTAAAGCCGCTACGGCGGCGGTATCAGCCCGCAAGATACGGGGACCAAGCGCGAGGCGCGCCACGCGCGGCTGCTTCAAGAGCATCGTTCGCTCCTCCTCGGCAAAGCCGCCTTCGGGTCCAATAAGGACGTCAATCCCGCTTAGACCCTCTTTGCGCGCATGAGCGAGGGTGGCGGCAGGGTCGCTATCGGGGGCTTCCTCATCGCAAAATACCAACAGCCGGCCGTCGGCACGCTCACCGAGGTACCGTTCCAGGGGCTGAGGCTCCTGGACCTCAGCGAGGCTGAGAATTCCGCATTGTTCCGCCGCTTCAATGACGTTCGCACGCATGCGATCCGTGTTGACGCGCGTCGCCTGCGTGAAACGCGTGGTGACCGGGCACAGTGCTGAAGCGCCCATTTCCACGGCTTTTTGGACCATGTAGTCGAGACGCGCATGTTTGAGGGGGGCAAATACATAGTGCAGGTCGGGCAAACGATCCTGCGGGCGTGTCTGGCTGACGATCTCTGCGCGATCGGGCCGTTTGCGGCCGGCTAGAGTGGCCTGCCATTCGCCGTCCCGGCCGTTGAATACGAGCACGGTGTCGCCGGCCGCGAGGCGCAATACGTTGCCGAGGTAGTTGGTCTGGTCGTGGTCAAGCGGAATCCCGATGCCTGCGGCCAATGGAGGCTCGACGAAAAGGCGCGGGCTGCGGGCATCGAATTTGGGCATTGAACTTTCCTTGAACAGAGGCTTTTAGCTCAATGGATGCCGATTATCAGCAGCTTGCGGAACGAAATGCCGCGGTCCTGCCAAATTCCACGGGTTGTTAAGGAGTGGCGGGAATCGTAGAAAGTCGCCTTTTAGGGACGCAGGAACCCGCCGGAGGAGAATCCGTGATCACTCATCGTCTGATCATATCGCTGGCCGCGGCCGCGTTCGTCGCGCATGCCGTTGAGGTCCGTGCGCAAGGTGCATTTCCTGCGCCATTGCCGGGGCAGGCCGCCGCGCCTGCGAGTTCTTCGCCGTTTCCTCCCGTCAATGGAAGTTCGTCTCCGTTTCCGCCGGTGAATGGCGCAACTGGCGCGCCCATGGCAGCTCCGCCGCCTTCGCCGAGCGCTTTCAGCACCGGCGCCCCGCCGATTGGCGGTGGTGGATTTGGTGGTCCTCCGGCTGGTGGACCGCCGCCCGGCGCTGAAGAGTGCCAGAATGGCTTCCTGCCGCTGCGCAAGGACGCCGAGGACAAGGCCAAGCTGATTCAGGCGGCCGGTAAGCGCAAGGCGCCCCCGCCGGAAGCCTGCAAATTGATCGGCAACTTCTCTCAGGCCGAACTCAAGATGATCAAATTTGTGGAAACCCACGCGCAGAAGTGCGGTATTCCGCCGAATGTCAGCGAGCAGATGAAGAAGGGGCACGCCAACACGGAGAAATTGCTGACCAAGGTGTGCTCCGTTGCGCAGCAGATGCAGCAGGGACCCGCAGGACCGAGCTTGAGCGAAGTGCTGGGGTCGGCCTCGTTGCCCGAAGCGAAGCCCACCAAGGGGCGCGGAGGGAGCACGTTTGATACCCTCAATGGTAATGTGCTGTCGCGATAATCGGCCTAGTGGTCCGATTCTAACATTTGCATCCCGTTGCAACAGGTGCGTTTGCAAATGTTAGAATCAAAAGGACCACTAGCAATTATAAGATTCTAGTGGAGTTCTGGATTTGGCATTCGCTTCCGGAGCTTGCGGTAAGGTGGGTAGCGAATGTCAAATCCACTCCACTAGTGTGACGGATCAATGATGAGCAACGCGGCGACGCCCGTCGCAGATGCCACGGCGAACTGGGTGGATACCCATGCGCCGTTGTGGGCGCGTCCCTACCTTCGGCTCGCACGTTCAGATCGTCCCATCGGGTGGTGGCTGTTGTTGCTGCCATGTTGGTGGTCCGCAGCGTTGGCCGCCGGCATCGCCGGAGATCTTCGATCGCTGCCGTCTGTGCTGGCGCTGTTCTTGATCGGCGCGATCGTTATGCGCGGTGCCGGATGCACCTGGAACGACATCACCGATCGCAAGCTTGATGCCAGCGTGGAGCGAACGCGGTCGCGGCCGATCCCCGCAGGCCAGGTGACAGTCACCCAGGCTGCTATTTTCCTCGTAGTTCAGGCATTGATTGGCCTTCTGGTTCTGCTGCAATTCAATCTCTTCGCGATCGTCACGGGCATAAGTTCACTTCTCGTGGTCGCGATCTATCCCTTTATGAAACGCATCACCCATTGGCCGCAGTTCGTTCTTGGCCTCGCATTTTCGTGGGGCGCGCTGATGGGGTTTGCCGTCATTCTCGAACGCATCGATGTCACGGCAATCGCGCTCTACATCGGTTCGATTTCATGGGTGATCGCGTACGACACGATCTATGCTCATCAGGATACCGAAGACGATGTGCTGATCGGTATCAAGTCGACTGCTTTGTTGTTCGGCGAGCGGACGAAGATGGCGCTGACGATATTCTACAGCCTGGCGGTTATCTTCATCGGCATAGCCTTGTGGCAAGGCGGGTCGCGATGGCTCGGTTGGATGGGTCTTGCGGCTTTCGCCACGCATCTCGGCTGGCAGGTTCGTACCATCGAGATCGGGAATTCTCCGCTCTGTCTGCGGCTGTTCAAGTCCAACAGAGATGCGGGACTGTTGCTGTTTGGTGGACTGCTCGCCGACGCAGCGCTGCGAGCAGTGTAGAAGATTTAGTTTCGTGCAATGATTTCGCGTTCGCCGCGATGAATTGAGGTTTCGGGGCGTGATCGGCCGGCTTTCCTACGCACAAGAAACTTGGGACGGCGGCTTTTGATTACATTCTGGCGACGACGACGCGCCGCGGGCTCGCGAGCCACGTCGCTCTCCTCTTCGATCTGCGGAAGTGAAAACGTATCGCTCCACATCTGCCAGCTGCGCTCGATCTGCTCTTCGTCTGATGTGACGAGAAGCGGCACCGACAGTGACGGATCGCGATGAACCAGGACGAGCGCCTGCGCCTCGTCGGTTGCGCGGCACGCAATGCCGAGAAATTCGTTGATGCGAAGGTTCACCGCCATGCGAATGCCGCTGACGGCACGTCGCACCACGACACGTTCGCGGTTGATTTCGATATGCCGGATGCCGCCATCCGCGCGACCATCGAGCGCTTCAAAGCTGACAGGCAAAGAATGGGGGTCGAGCTGCAAGCTGCAGCTCGACCCGGCGGGTTGCACCCCACCGACTCCGAATTGACGCCTCACGATTTTTATCTCCCACGCCGGAATTATGTTCCCGGTCGATGCGAGGAGAATGCCAGAGCCGCGTCCGAATTCGCTTAAGAAGGCTGGTTAATCGTCTCTGACCCGCATTCCTTCACTTCGCATGATTGACGACTCCTTGGCGGAGATGATTGACGAGACCTTTCTGAAGCGCTGAAATATCTTTTGTTTCATGTACCGAAAGTGCTTGAAGTCCGCGTAAAACAGGCACATCTGGTGATTTCTCCCATTTGCCTCCAAGCCCCGGGAATTTGTTCGTGAACTCTTCACCAAACGCATCATTGTCGTCTTCGCCGAAATCCTCGACATCGGATTTACTCGATCAGACCGCGCTGAGCGCGCTCGCGGAACGGCTGGTGGAAGCAGCCAAGCGTGCGGGAGCAGACGCCGCAGATGCAGTCGCCGTGCGGGGCGTCTCGCAAGGCGTGGAAGTGCGTGACGGTAAAGTCGAGGAAAGCGAACGCTCCGAAGGCGACGATGTGGGGCTGCGTGTCTTCGTTGGAAAACGTCAGGCGGTGGTGTCGACCAGTGACATTCGCGGTGATGTCGCGCAACTTGCCGAGCGCGCGGTGGCGATGGCGAAGGTTGCGCCCGACGATGAATTTGTCGGTCTTGCTGATCAAGCATTGCTCGCGACACAATTTCGGGATCTCGATTTGCTTGATCCGAAAGTGCCGTCCGTTGATGAACTGGAGCGGCGTGCCCAGGAAGCGGAAGTGGCCGCGCTCGCCGTCAAGGGTGTTTCAAAGTCTAGTGGTGCGTCTGCGTCAGCCGGCATCGGCGGCATGGTGCTTGTCACCAGCACTGGATTCCACGGTTCCTATCTGCGTTCGAGCCACAGCATTTCCATGACAGCGATTGCCGGCGAGGGCACCGGCATGGAACGCGATTACGATTTCACATCGGCGCTTCACGCCTCCGATTTGGCATCGCCGCGCAGCGTGGGGCAGCTCGCCGCTGAGCGTGCCGTTGCACGCCTTAACCCGCGCAAAGTCGCGACGTGCAAGGTGCCGGTGGTGTTTGATCCCCGTGTTTCCGGCTCATTGGTGGGACACGTTGTCGGCGCAGCAAATGGCGCGTCGATTGCCCGCAAGACAAGTTTCCTGAAAGACAGCTTGGGCAAGCAGCTTTTCGACAAGAGCATTCGCATTATCGACGATCCGCTGCGCGTGCGCGGATTGCGCTCACAATCGTTCGATGCGGAAGGCGTCGCCGTCAAGAAGCTCGCGATTATCGATGGCGGCGTTCTGACGTCATGGCTGCTCGATTCCGCAACCGCCCGTGAGCTCGGCATGAAGACCACTGGGCATGCCCATCGTGGTGTTTCATCGTCGCCGTCGCCAGGTGCTTACAATCTGCATCTGGAAGCAGGCACGCTGTCGCCTGCTGAACTGATGTCCGACATCAAGGAAGGTTTCTACGTGACGGACCTGATCGGCTCTGGCGTCAATGGCGTCACAGGCGATTACAGCCGTGGTGCGGCGGGATTCTGGATCGAGAATGGACAACTGACCTACGCGGTCAGCGAAGTGACCATTGCCGGACACTTGTTCGATATTTTCAAGTCGATGACGCCTGCCAACGACCTTGTATTCAAGTATGGCGTCAATGCGCCGACTGTGCGTATCGAGGGCCTGACGCTTGCCGGACTCTGAGCCCGAGGTTTCCAACAGACATCATCTGCCACGTGATGCCGCCTTGCTCGCCAACACCGTGCGCGAGGCCGGCGCTTTGGCCCTGCGTCTTTTCCGTACCGAGCTGAAGACCTGGACGAAAGGCGCGACGTCGCCGGTGTCGGAGGCCGATATCGCAGTCAATGATCTGATTGAGGAGCGTTTGCGGTCCGCCACGCCGGATTATGGCTGGCTGTCCGAGGAAAGTGCCGACGACACATCCCGGCTCCACAAACCGCTGACCTGGATCGTCGACCCGATCGATGGAACGCGAGCCTATCTGGCACGGCAAAACGACTGGTCCGTCAGCGTGGCGCTGGTGGAAAATGGATCGCCGCTTCTTGGAGCGGTCTTTGCGCCAGCCAGCAATGAGTTCTTTTTTGCGACCCGAGGCAGGGGCGCAATGCTGAACGATTCCAGAATCTTGGCCTCGACGGGCGATACGATTGATTTTTCAAGGATTGCCGGCCCCAAACCGCTGGTTGAGCGGTTACAGACCTTGCCGCCTGGGGAATCGTTACACCCTCGAATCGGTTCACTGGCCTTACGTCTTGTCCGGGTAGGGCAAGGTGCGCTAGATGCCGCCTTTGCAGCCGGTAGTAGCCGGGACTGGGATCTTGCGGCGGCTGACTTAATCGTGCACGAAGCGGGCGGGGAAATGACCACACTGGCCGGGGAACGTCTGGTTTATAACAGCCACGATGTCCGCCATGGGTTGCTGGTGGCGGCGGGGCATGCGCGCCACACGCATATAGTTGAGCACTTTCGGAAAAATCCGATCGAGTAATGCTCGCGTAGCGTTTTGGTGTTTCAATTCATGTTCCTGTATTTGCTTTAGGAAGCGATCAATGTCTGAGACTGCGCCACAGCAATTGCTTCATCTCGTCATCGGAGGTGAACTGCTCGATCTTGAACACGTCACTTTCAAGGATCTCGATAAGGTCGAGATTGTGGGATTATTTCCGAACTATGCGAGTGCCTTTGCCGTCTGGAAGGGCAAGGCGCAGCAGACCGTCGATAACGCGCACATGCGTTACTTCATCGTCCACCTCCACCGGCTGCTCGATCCGGGTCAAGATACGAAGTCCGAGCATTGAAAAAAGCACTGCGAAATCTCGGCCGCGCGAGTTGGGTGCAGCAACTCGCGGGGGTCACTGCTGCTGAATTTTTGCGGCTGATCTGGTGGACGAACCGGTTCACCTTGGATCCGCCTGAAATTTACAAGCAGATTGAGCCCGATATGCCGGTGATCGTTGCGTTTTGGCACGGTCAGCACTTCATGATGCCGTTTCTCAAGCTCGAGCAATATAAGGCGAAGGTTCTGATCTCGCGTCACCGCGACGGCGAAATCAACGCCATTGCAGCTGAACGGCTCGGCGTCGGAACTGTCCGCGGCTCAGGCGATCATGGCACCTCGTTCCATCGTAAAGGTGGTGTGGTGGCGTTCAAAAGCATGCTGAAGGTCCTCGAAGACGGTATCAACATGGCGCTGACGGCGGACGTCCCGAAGGTTTCGCGCAAGGCAGGTCTTGGTATTATCATGCTTGCCCGTGAATCGGGGCGGCCGATTCTCCCTGTGGCCATTGCCACGAGCCGGTTCAAGCGCCTGAACAATTGGGATCGCTCTGTTATTCACCTGCCCTTCGGGCGTGGAGTCATTGCTGCCGGTGATCTTGTCAGGGTTCCGGCTGATGCCGACAATACGGTGATGGAAGATATTCGAGCGCAATTGGAAGCCAATCTGAACAAGGTGACGCGCCGCGCATATACGCTCGTCGGCCGGCCCGACGAGGGCGGACATGCCTAGCGCGCTGCCGGTCACGCTGCGTGCGTACCGGAGGCTGTCCGCGCTTGCGACGCCTTTGACGGGCACGCTTGTCCAGCGTCGTCTCAAGCGTGGCAAAGAGGATCCCGAGCGCATCGGCGAGCGGCGGGGGATTGCGAGCGTCGAGCGTCCGCGTGGGCCGCTGATCTGGATTCACGGCGCGAGCGTCGGCGAAGTTCTTGCCGTTGCAGAACTGGTGGAGCGGCTACGGGCCCACAATGTCCGTATCCTGCTGACCTCCGGCACTGTGACATCTGCTGCGATCGTTCAGCGCAGATTCCCTCCGGATGTCATCCATCAATACGTGCCGTTTGACGCGCCCAAGTATGTGTCTTCCTTCCTTGATCACTGGCAACCAGGTCTCGCGCTGTTTATTGAGTCCGATATCTGGCCCAACCTGATTCTATCCAGCGCCGAGCGGCGCATCCCGATGGCCATTATCAATGCGCGGATGTCGCAACGCTCCTTTCCGCGTTGGCGCAGGTTCGGCGGCACCATTGGCACGTTGCTCGATTGCTTCGATCTTTGCCTGGCGCAATCCGATCTCGATGGAGAACGCTATGCGGCCCTGGGCAGCCGCAACGTTGTGACCTCAGGCAATCTCAAGCTTGATGTGAAAGGGCCTCCGGCCGACGTTCCAAAGCTGGAGCAGCTCAAGGCTGCGACGCAGCGCCGGTTGGTCTTTGTTGCAGCGTCCACGCATCCCGGCGAAGAAGAGATCATTCTCGACGCGCATCGTAGGCTGGCAGGCCAAATCCAGTCACTGTTGACGATCATTGTTCCGCGTCATGCCAATCGCGGTGTGGCCATCGCGCAGATGTTGTCTGCTTCAGGCGTAAATGTCGCGTTGCGTTCGCAAGGCGAATTGCCTTCGGCAAAAACCGATATTTATGTCGCGGATACCATGGGCGAGCTGGGTCTGTTTTATCGGCTCGCGCCGGTGGTGTTCATGGGCGGATCCCTTGTCAACCACGGCGGGCAGAACCCGATTGAAGCCATCAAACTTGGTGCGGCCATTCTGCACGGACCGCATATTTTCAATTTCACCGAGATCTACAACACGCTGGATCAGGCGGGTGGCGCCGTCCGCGCGGAGACCGACGAGGATTTCGTGAGATCGCTCGGCTCGCTTTTGGCAAACCCGATTTCGCGGCAGAGGTCTGTCGCTGCGGCCGAGAAGGTGGTCGAGCGGCTGGGAGGCGCGCTGGACAAAACGCTGGCGGCGCTCGAACCCTATTTGCTGCAAATGCGGATTGAAGGAGAAGTCGCCGATGCGTGAGCCGGCCTTCTGGTATCGGCCACCTTCGTGGATGTCGCGACTCCTGTTTCCGTTCGGCGCCATTTATGGCGCCATCACAGCGCAACGGATGGCGCGCAAGGGTGCTGTCGCCGGAATTCCGGTTTTCTGTATCGGCAACTATCATGTCGGCGGTGCCGGAAAGACACCGACAACGCTTGTGCTCTCGAAAATCCTGCATGAGATGGGTGAGCAGCCGTTCGTGGTCAGTCGCGGTTACGGTGGGCGATTGGAGGGGCCGGTCCGTGTCAGCACGGATGCCCATACGGCGAAGGACGTCGGCGACGAGCCGTTGATGATGGCCTCAGAAGTGCCGGTCATCGTCTCGCGCGACCGTGCGGCGGGCGCGCTGTTCGCACGTGAGCAAGGGGCCAGTGTCATCTTGCTCGATGACGGATTTCAAAATCCATCCCTTGCCAAAGACGCATCGTTGATCGTGATCGACAGCGGACGCGGGCTTGGTAATGCTTACGTGTTTCCGGCCGGGCCGTTGCGCGCGCCGCTCGCTCCGCAGATCGCGCGCACGGACGCATTGATCGTTGTGGGCGAAGGGCGCGGGGCTGATGGTGTTGCGCAGCATCTGCGCGCGCAAGGCAAGGTGGTGTTGAACGCGACGATCAGGCCTGATCCCGTCTCTGTCGCAGCATTAAGCGGAAAGCGCGTTCTGGCATTTGCCGGAATAGGTGATCCGGCACGGTTCTTTGCGACACTGAGAAAAAGCGGCGTGAATGTTGTCGACACAAAATCGTTCGACGATCATCACCCATATACAATCAGCGACGTCGAGCGGCTTATTGCGGATGCGCAGTCAAAATCATTGTCGCTGGTGACGACGGAAAAGGACATGGCGCGTTTGCGCAGCGATGGCAACCTCGCAACGCGCGTCGGGAATGCGACGGCGTTTGCCGTGTCGCTCGACTTTGACGAAACTGAAACGTTCCGGCGGTTTGTGGCGGAACGGCTGGCTAGAGCTCGCGGGAAGTAGTTCAGCTCTGGGTCTTGGCGATTGCAGGATAATGCCGCTGCAACACAGCGTTGGGCGTGGCGTACGCTTCCTGCCGGTCGACGCTCCAATACTTCAGTTCGTCCAGGGCAATATGTTCCCCGGTGATGGCGCAGCGAACGTAAGATCCCGGTGAAAGCACCCGGAAATCTCCGTCAAGATATTCTACCTTTGCTTCGCCATGGCCCGAGGGGCCGAACTTGTTGAGCACGATGGTCTGTCCTTGTGATCCGGCCAATTCTCTGACCGGGATATCTGTCAAAATATAGGTCCGCCGGCGGCCGGGTAAACCCTTTTTCGAGGCCCCAACCCTGCGTTATCAGAACAGGTCGCCCTGGACCTTCTTGACACCGAAGTCGGTGGTCCGCTTCGAAGCGGCCTTGGTTACCGGTGATTTCGGTTTCGCCGCAGTTCCTGTTTCCTCGCCGTCCGCCGTTGCGCCGATGCGGCCATCGGCAAATTCGATGCTGAGGCGTTGACCAGAACTGACGTTTACCGCCGTATGCAGCGGATGCCCATCTTCATCCCGAACTAGCGCGAAGCCGCGATCCAACACGCCCTTGTAGGACAAGGCATTGAGCAGCTGCGACACGTATCGCAAACGGGTTTCGCGTCGTTCGATATGCAGCCTGCTGCTGCGCTGCGCGCTCGCGGCAAGCCGCTGCACCCTCTCCTTCGCGCGGTCGATCTGGGAGCGCAGCGTTGTGACCGTGAGGCGGCCGGCCACGGCCGACAATCGGCGGTCATAAACGTGAGCGTTGGCGCGCAGGGCACGCGGCAGCGCGGACGTTGCGCGGTCAAGACGCTGGCGCGGAATATCGAGCAGCTCTGTCGCCTTGGGCAGCGCGCGCGCGGCTGCTCGTAGCTCACTACGGCGATGTTCCTGCGCGCGTTGCCAGCACAGCATTGCGCGTCGCGCGAGCGATGTGACTTCGACGAACAGCTCGGCGCGGACTGGAACGGCCATTTCTGCGGCGGCCGTCGGCGTGGGTGCGCGCTTGTCGGCAGCGAAGTCGATCAGCGTCACGTCGGTTTCGTGGCCGACTGCGGAGATCAGCGGGATCATGCTGTCCGCAGCTGCGCGTACCACGATCTCCTCATTGAACGACCAAAGGTCCTCGAGCGAGCCGCCGCCGCGTGCCACGATCAGAAGATCCGGTCGAGGAATCGCGCCATTCTCGGGAAGGGCATTGAAGCCGTTGATGGCTGCCGCAATCTGTTCAGCGGAGCCCTCGCCCTGGACGCGCACTGGCCACACCAGCACACGGCGCGGAAAGCGGTCTTCCAGCCGATGCAGGATGTCCCGGATCACGGCGCCGGTCGGCGACGTCACCACGCCGATCACTTCCGGCAGCCACGGCAGGAGTTGCTTCCGTCCTTCGTCAAATAGCCCTTCAGCTGCGAGCTTCTTCTTGCGCTCCTCCATCAGCGCCATCAGCGCACCGACGCCTGCGGGCTCGATGGCCTCGATGACGATCTGATACTTCGAGGAGCCGGGATAGGTCGTGAGCTTACCCGTGGCGATGATCTCCAGGCCTTCCTGCGGCTTGAAGCGCATGCGGCCGTGGACGCCCTTCCAGATCACGGCCTCGATCTTGGCGCTATCGTCCTTCAGCGCGAAATAGCAGTGGCCGGAAGAGTGCGGGCCGCGAAACCCCGAAATCTCGCCGCGCACCCGGACATGGCCGTAGGCGTCCTCCACCGTGCGTTTCAGCGCGTTGGAAAGCTCCGAAACGGTAAATTCCGGTGAATTTGGCAGGGTTTCTGCAGCACGTACGGTCATAGAGAATCGAATCTGTTGCGGTGCGGAGACATCATGATAAACCCTTCTATCATCACATAAACGCCGGTTCGACCCTCATCCCATGAATATCCTTCTCCTCGGTTCCGGCGGGCGTGAGCACGCATTGGCCTGGAAAATGGCGGCTTCGCCGCTGCTCACGAAACTCTGGTGTGCGCCGGGCAATGCCGGGATCGCGCAGGAGGCGGAGTGCGTCGCGCTCGACATCGCCGATCATTCTGCGGTGATCGCGTTCTGCAAGGCGAACAACATCGACCTCGTCATGGTCGGTCCTGAAGCACCGCTTGCCGCAGGCATCGTCGATGATCTCGCGGCTGCCGGCATCAAGGCATTTGGTCCGAGCAAGGCCGCTTCGCAACTGGAGAGCTCGAAAGGGTTCACCAAGGATCTCTGCAAATCGGCCAACATTCCGACAGCAGCTTACGAACGTTTCCGCGACGCTGATGCGGCCAAGGTTTATATCCGCAAGCATGGCGCGCCGATTGTTGTGAAAGCCGATGGGCTCGCAGCCGGAAAGGGCGTTGTCGTCGCGATGACCCTCGCTGAAGCGGAAGCCGCCATCGATATGATGCTCGGCGGCGGCTTCGGGGCGGCCGGCGCCGAGGCTGTGGTCGAAGAATTCCTCGAAGGCGAGGAAGCCTCGTTCTTTGTCCTCTGCGATGGCGATCATGCGTTGCCACTTGCCGCCGCTCAGGACCACAAGCGCGCGTTTGACGGTGATCAAGGACCGAATACCGGCGGCATGGGAGCTTACTCGCCCGCGCCGGTCATGACCGATGCTATGATCGCGCGCACGATGGATGAGATCATTGCGCCGACGCTGCGCGCGATGAAAGCAAAGGGCATGCCTTACAAAGGCGTTCTGTTTGCAGGGCTGATGATCACCAAGGATGGCCCGAAGTTGATTGAATATAATGCGCGCTTCGGTGATCCTGAAACGCAGGTTCTGATGATGCGGATGATGTCGGATCTCGTGCCGGCTTTGCAGGCATCGGTCGATGGCCAATTGAACAATTTCGATCTGCGCTGGTATCCGGAGCCTGCGCTGACTGTGGTGATGGCGGCGAAGGGCTATCCTGGTGATTATGCCAAGGGCACATTGATCGAGGGCCTAGGTGAGGCGGCGAAGATCGAAGGTGTCGAGATCTTCCATGCCGGGACGAAATCCGATGGCGACAGGATTCTCGCCAATGGTGGGCGTGTTCTGAACATCACGGCCACTGGGGCGACCGTGAGCGAGGCGCAGCGCCGTGCTTACGAAGCGGTTGACCGGATCAAGTGGCCTGAGGGTTTCTGTCGCCGCGATATCGGCTGGCAGGCAATCGCAAGGGAAAAGCAAAAATAACTGGAGGAACTATGTCTGATCTCGCCGATCTGTTTCCAGGTTTCGCATCCGAATGGAGCGACACGAAATCCGGTCGCATTTTCACGCGGATCGGCGGCGAGGGCCCTCCGCTGTTGTTGCTGCACGGCTATCCGCAGACGCATGTGATGTGGCATCGGGTTGCGCCGCAACTTGCGAAGAAGTTTACGCTGATCATTCCCGATCTGCCCGGATATGGCTGGTCAGACGTCCCGAAGACTGACGAGAATCATACGCCTTTCACCAAGCGCGCAATGGCGCGGGTGATGATCGAGGTGATGGAAAAGCTGGGCCATGTGCGCTTCGCGCTGGCCGGGCATGATCGCGGTGGCCGCGTAACTTATCGTTTAGCCCTCGACCATCCGGGGCGGCTGTCGCAGGTCGCGGTGCTCGATATTCTTCCGACTTACGAGTATTGGGCGAAGATGAATCGCGACTTCGCGCTGAAGATCTACCATTGGATGTTCCTGGCGCAGCCGAATCCCATTCCCGAAAACCTGATTCAATCGAATCCGGACGATTATTTTGGCCGGACGTTCGAGAGCTGGGCAAAAGCCGACGGTCCAAACCCATTCGATCCACGCGCGGTTCAGCACTATCTGACCGCGTTTCGCGATCCATTGCGTATTCATGCAGCCTGCGAAGACTATCGCGCCGGAGCCTATGCCGACTTCGAGCAAGACAAGGCCGATCGCGAGGCGGGGAATAAAATCAAGGTGCCGATGTTGGCGCTGTGGGGCGGCGCCGGCATTGCAGCAGCAGGTGCCACGCCGCTCGATACCTGGCGCAACTGGGCCACTGATGTGCGCGGTGGGCCGATCGACGCGGGACATTTTCTGGCGGAGGAGAATCCGCAAGCCACTGCCGATGCGCTGCTCAAATTTTTCTCGGAGCAGGCATAGTGGCGTTGCGCGAAGCTGGGCACGAAGATATTCGGCGCGTCGTCGAGATGCTGGCTGACGATGAACTTGCGCGCGGCCGGGAAGATCTCACCGGGGACATGGCGGCTTATCACGCTGCGTTCGACGCCATCGCGGCCGACCCGAACAACACGCTGTATGTCTGGGATGAGAATAGCGCCGTCATGGGTTGTCTGCAGCTCACGTTTCTGCCGGGGATTTCCTATCAGGGCAGCTGGATCGCGCAGGTGGAAGGGGTGCGCGTCGACAGCTCTCTTCGCGGCACAGGCGTCGGTGAGAAGATGATGGAAGCGGTTATTGCCAAAGCGCGGGAACGCGGTTGCAAGCAACTGCAGCTGACGACCAATAAGAAGCGTACCGCTGCGCAGCGGTTTTACAGCAGGCTTGGCTTCGTTGGTTCGCACGAAGGCATGAAGCTCGCGCTTTAGCGCCGCGCCTTGAAGAAGCTTTTCAGAAGCCCGGCGGCCTCGCTTTCGCCAACGGAAGGGTAGATCTCCGGCGCATGATGACAGGTGGGGGATGCGAAAAACCGCACGCCGCTGTCGACCGCGCCGCCCTTCGGGTCCGCGGCTCCGTAGTACAGCCGCCGGATGCGCGCGAAGGAGATCGCCGCGGCGCACATGGTGCACGGCTCCAAGGTGACATAGAGGTCGCAATCCACCAGCCGTTCGCTGCCGATCACGCGAGCAGCCTCACGGATCGCCAGAACCTCGGCATGCGCCGTCGGGTCCTTGTCGGTCAGCGTGCGGTTTCCAGCCCGCGCAAGGACCTTACCGTCGCGGACGATGACACACCCGATCGGTACTTCGCCTGAAGTTTCCGCGATTTGGGCCTGTTCCAGAGCCAAATCCATGAAAGATTGCGCCGTCATGCCTCGTTTCCTGCAAAGAACTCTGTTATGACAGCGCCTTCAGCCATACCGGTTTTGCTCGAAACCCGCTCTTCGCCTTAAGAAGCAGCGTTCGGATCGCAAACCGGATTCCTGCGCCAGATTGCGCATCCTAGACGCCCTGAGAGATCATTCATGCCCCGCGACAACGATAAAAACAACGGCCGTCCGCCGCGCCGCGGAGCAGGTGAGGGCTACAAGGGCGGCGGTAAGGGCCGCTCCGGTGGCGGCGACCGGCCAGCACGATCTGGCGGCGCGCGTGGTGGCGACAAGAAATTCGGTGACCGGAAGTTCGGCGACAAGCGTCCCTCCGGCTCTGGTGACAAGCGACCGGCGTCGCGAGGCTACGCTGGAAAGAGCGAGGGTTTTCGCAAGGACGGCGATCGTCTGCGTTTCAGCCGCGACGAGCGGCCGAGCCGTGGTCCGCGTAAGGACTTCGGCGCGGGGGATCAGGGAGAACGGCGGACGTTCAAACCACGTGAGGATCGCGGAGAGCGCTCGTTCGGTGGGGATCGTAGCCGGGATGATCGTGCACCTCGCGGTGAGCGCAGTGACTCGCGCGCGAGCCGTGGTCCGCGCAAGGACTTCGGCGCGGGGGATCAGGGAGAACGACGTTCGTTCAAACCACGCGAGGATCGCGGAGAGCGTTCGTTCGGTGGAGGCCGAGGCCGGGATGATCGTGCACCGCGCGGGGAGCGTGGTGATTCACGTCCGAGCCGCGGTCCACGCAAGGACTTCGGTGCGGGAGATCAGGGCGAACGGCGCCCCTTCAAACCTCGTGAGGACCGTGCGCCGCGCGGGGATCGCAGTGATTCACGTCCGAGCCGTTCAGGCGGTTTCGGCGACAAAAAGTTCGGCGAGAAGCGGCCGTATGCACCACGCGGCGAAGGCCGCGATGCCCGGCCGCCGCGGTTTGATCGTGGCGACAGACCGCAGCGCGACGATCGTCCGCGTTTCAACCGTGAGGATCGCGGCGAGCGTGGAGCCCCTCGTGGTCCCAAGCGGGATTTTTCTCGCGGTGAAGACCGCGGCAACGAGAAGCCATGGGACAACCGTGCGCCTCGGCGCGATGACGCACGGCGATCTGACAGGCCACGTGACGATCGCGGCCCGAGTGATCGCCCGCGTTTCTCACGGTCGCGCGACGATCGGCCGGAGCGAGACGAGCGCAAAAGCTTCGCACGTCCGCGTTTTGAGCGTGATGGCGAAGATCGTGCCCCACGCAGCCGGAACGACTGGCAAGAGCACCCGCGCAGTGAACCGCGGGAGCGCGGCGGCCGTGAGGATCGTCCGCGCCGCGACAACGAAGATGACAGCAGAATCTTCACCAAACGGCCGGCGTTCGGTGGTCGTGGCACTTATCGTGAGCGCAAGCCTGATTTCGACAAGCGCGCGCCGCGCGCAGCGCCGGAGAAAAAGAAGAGCGGCGAACGCATCGCCAAGGTTGTCGCACGGGCGGGCGTCTGTTCGCGCCGGGATGCCGAGGAATGGATCACGCAGGGCCGCGTCGCGGTCAATGGTCGCGTCATCACATCGCCAGCGCTTGATGTCACAACAAACGATGTGATCACGATCGACGGGAAGCCGTTGCCCGAGCGTGAACGTACGCGGCTGTTTCTCTATCACAAGCCGCGCGGCCTGATGACGACCCACGACGACCCCGAAGGTCGCCCTACGGTGTTCGACAATCTGCCGGAAGGTCTGCCGCGGCTTATGAGCGTCGGGCGACTGGATTTCAATACCGAAGGCTTGCTGCTGCTGACCAATGATGGCGGGCTTGCCCGTTCGCTCGAGCTGCCGGACACCGGCTGGCTGAGGCGCTATCGTGTTCGTGCGCATGGCGAGGTGACACAGGCCCAACTCGACGAACTGAAGAAGGGCGTCGAGGTTGATGGCGTGAAGTACGGTTCGATCGACGCGACGCTGGAGCGCGATCAGGGCGCCAACGTCTGGATCGTGTTCGCCATCCGCGAAGGCAAAAACCGCGAGGTGCGCAATGTGATGGCGCATCTTGGTCTTGAAGTGAACCGTCTGATCCGCGTCTCTTACGGTCCGTTCCAACTGGGCGAAATCGAAGAGGGGCAGGTCGATGAGATCCGCAGCCGTGTGTTGCGCGAACAGCTCGGCGAAAAGATCGTCACCCAGTCAGGCGCGCACTTCGATGCGCCGACCCACGAGCGGGTGGACGACGAGACGCCGCGCGGGAAGGGCCCCGTCAAGCCCAAGAGGGAGGTCGTCGCTGATCGCAAGGGCCGCCGCGTACTTGTTCAACGCACCGGAAGCGACGAGGCGCGGGCGCGCAATGAGGAGCGAGCAGCGGGTGGGCCGCCGCGCCGTCCGCGGGGCGGCTACAAAGGCAAGCGCGACATCAAACCGGAAGCCGATTTTACGGAAGACTGAGCATGATCTTCAGGGCTGAGAACTGCCGTTTCGGCAGGATCATGTTCGGAGTGCAGTAATGCGTGTCGTCGCCGGGCGGCTGCGGGGCCGCAATATTGCTGCGCCATCGTCGAACGACATTCGACCGACGCAAGATCGTTTGCGCGAGTCGGTGTTCAACATCCTGATGCATGCTTACGAAAATCCCGTGCTTGATGCGCGGGTATTGGATTTGTTTGCCGGAACTGGTGCGCTCGGCATCGAGGCGGTCTCGCGCGGTGCGGCTTTCACGTTGTTTGTCGATAACGGCGCGGAAGCGCGTGCCTTGCTGCGCAATAACGTCGAGGCCTTGGGGCTCGGCGGCGTGACAAAGGTCTATCGCCGCGATGCCACCAACCTCGGTCCGGCCTATCCGGTCGAGCCGTTTTCTCTCGCCTTCCTCGATCCACCCTATGGACTCGGTCTTGCCGACAAGGCGCTGGCCTCCCTGCGTGAGGGAAAATGGCTGGTCCCCGGCGCGTTGGTCGTGGTCGAGGAGTCGAAAGCCGCGGCGCTGAGCGCGCCGGAGGGCTTCGAGGAGCTTGAGCGGCGTGCTTACGATGAGACCGAATTCGTCTTTTTGCGCGCTTCAGCGAGTTGAGGGCGCCTAGCGCCTTCCGAACAGCTTCTCGATATCAGCCAGTTTCAATTCGACATAAGTCGGCCGGCCGTGGTTGCACTGACCGGAATTTGGCGTGACTTCCATCTCGCGCAACAGCGCGTTCATTTCCTCGGGCCTGAGAATGCGGCCCGAGCGGACCGAGCCATGACACGCCATGGTCGCCGCGACATGCATCAATCGGCGTTCAAGCGGCAAGGTCTCGTCCCATTCTTCCATGTGTTCGGAAAGATCGCGGACCAGCGAGGCCGCGTTGGTTTTTCCCAACAGTGACGGTGTCTCGCGTACGGCGACTGCGCCGGGTCCGAATGACTCGAGGACCAATCCGAACTTTTCCAGTTCGTCGGCACGCGCCACCAGCTTCTCGACGCTGGCTTCGTCCATTTCGACGATTTCGGGAATGAGCAGCATCTGTCGTTGCACGCCGTCGCGCTCAAGCGAGGCTTTCAAGCGTTCGTAAACGATGCGCTCATGTGCGGCATGTTGATCGACCACGAGGAGCCCGTCGCGGGTCTGGGTCACGATGTAGTTCTCATGGATTTGCGCGCGTGCTGCACCAAGCGGATGGTCCACGAGATCGCGCGGTGGCGGCTCGCTCACACGAACATCGGCCGAAGGAGCTCCGGTATCAAAGACCGCTTGGGCGGCTTCGGCAAATACGTTCGACGAAAATCCATAAGACGATGAGCTATCGAAGGACGTAGCCGTAGATTCGTCGAACGCTATACCAGGTGTCGTCGGATAGCTTGGCGAGCGGCGCCAATCCCAGCCACCACGTGGAATGCTGCCGGGCCGGAACGCCGTGATCGCTGCGCCATCGGAATTGGCAGCGGTGCGTTTTCCCTCGCGCGCCAGGCCGTCTTTCAGTGCATGAACGATGAGTGCGCGGACAAGGCCGGCGTTCCGGAAACGCACTTCCGTCTTAGCCGGATGCACGTTGGCATCGACTTCCTGCGTATCCAGCGTCACGAACAGTGCCACCACGGGATGCCGGTCGCGCGGCAGATAGTCCGCGTAGGCTGCGCGCACCGCGCCCAAAATGAGCTTATCGCGCACAGGACGGTTGTTGACGAACAGATATTGGCCGAGCGCATTGGCGCGTGTCAGTGACGGGGCGGCTGCGAAACCTTCCACAACGACGCCGTCACGCCCGGATCGGACTTCCATGGCGCTAGCGCGGAAATCCGCGCCGAGAATGTCGCCGAGCCGGGTCAGTTGTCCGGCCGCGCCGGGTAGCGCGGCGGCCCACGTCACCGGTGCCCGCTCTTCGCCAGCCATTGAGAACGCGATATCGGGCCGGGCCATTGCCAGCCGCCGGACGACTTCGCGGATGGCTTCAGCTTCGGTGCGATCGGTCTTGAGGAATTTGAGCCGGGCGGGCGTCGCATAAAACAGATCGCTAACCTCGACGCGCGTGCCGTTGGTCAGGGCCGCAGGCACGATGTCTGATTTTTCACCGGCATCGACGTTCAGTGCCCATGCATGTGGCTCGCTGGCGTGACGCGTCGTGATATTGAGCCGGGCGACCGCGCCGATGGATGGCAATGCTTCGCCTCGAAACCCGAGGGTTCGGATGCGGAGCAGATCTTCGTCGTCCAGTTTCGAAGTCGCATGGCGATCCACGGCGAGGGCAAGATCGCCATGCGTCATGCCCGAACCGTCATCGGTGATGGTAATGCGGCGCCGCCCGCCCCCGTCGGTGAAAATGTCGACACGGCTGGCGCCGGCGTCGATGGCGTTCTCGACCAATTCCTTCACTGCGCTCGCGGGGCGCTCCACCACTTCGCCGGCGGCGATGCGGTTGATGATCTGTTCGGGAAGCTGGCGGACTGGCATGGAGTATCCGGGCGATTCGCTGGTTTGGGTTATTTTAGGCCGGGATCGAACCCAATGTATGGCTAAAACGACCCAGCAATGGGATCCTTCGTGGGACTTTTACGCACCATTTCCTTGTTTTCCCGGAGTTATTTTGATGTTGAGCGCTTCCCAGCTGTTGTGGACCCGCATTGGCGCGGGTGTCTGTCTCTTTATGGTGGCCAATCAGATCTATGCGCTGTGGCTGGTGCGCAATCAGGTTGCGGCAGGAAAGGTCTGGTCGCGAACGTCCGGCAAGATCACCAATTCATCGCTGTCGCAGCCGGACGTGTTACGCAAAGGCGGCGAGACGGATGCGACTGTCGACATTCGTTATCAGTATCAGGTCTCGGGGAAAGATTTCGAAGGCAAGCGGGTCAAATTCGGTGGCCAGGGCGGCATGACACGGGTCGCCGCAGAACAGCTTGTTGCTAAATATCCCGCCGGAGCGGCCGTGGATGTCTATTATGATCCGAAGTCACCGGCGAAGTCCGCCCTGGAGCCTCGCAACAAGACGAACGTTGCACCGCATGTCGTGTTTCTGATTGTCTTTGCGGCCATTTCGTTCGTTCTCATCGTTCACTCCATTGCCGGTAAGGTGATCACCAACGCCAATGGAATGCCGTTGTTTGCGTTCCTGCTGCCGCTCGCCGCAATTCTTGTCGGCGTCGGCGCGTTTGTTCAATACGGCATGCAGCGCCAGCAAATCGGCGCCAGCATGCGTTGGCCAACTGTCCTGGGCAGGATCACGGACATCGGCATCGTTGCCGAGCAGCGACAAGAAGATGATGACGACGACAGCCGGGTACGCATCAGGACCGTTTATCGATCCGACGTGCGGTATGTCTACGCCGTCGGCGGTCGCGAATTCCATAGCAATGCGTGGAAATGGGGCTGGACAGCGTTTTATCCGGATGAGGCGAGTGCAAGGGCGCCTGTCGGGAAATACGCCGTCGGAGCAAGCGTCCCCGTTTTTTACAATCCCGAAAATCCGGAAGAGGCGATCCTGGAGCCCGGCAACAAGGACGGTCGGGGAGCGCAACTTGTTTTCGGTGCCATGTTCGCGGTTGCGGGCACCATTATGTTCTGGGCTTTCTGGATTATGAAGGTCTAGTGGAGTGGATTTGGCAGTGGTCCTTTGATTCTAACATTCGCAAGAGACGCCTGCCGAAGCGGGATGCGAATGTTAGAATCGGACCACGAGAGGCAGGCGCGGTCGACGTCAGTCGTGTCGGATCGAACCTCGATTGGCCTTGATGTCGCTGCGGCGTTTCTTACCCTCAAGGCGCCGTTTCTTGGAGCCCAACGTGGGCTTGGTCGCGCGGCGCGGTATCGGGCGCACGGAAGCTTCCCGTAGCAAGTCCAGCAGCCTGTCGATGGCGTCGGCGCGATTGCGTTCCTGGGTGCGGAAACGTTGCGCGTGAATGACGATGACGCCGTCCTTGGTCATCCGTTGACCGGCAAGCCCGCTTAGTCGGGTCAGCACATCTGGAGCCAGTTCAATGCGGCTCACGTCAAAGCGCAGCTGTGCAGCCGTCGACAGCTTGTTGACATTCTGTCCGCCCGGCCCCGAGGCTCGGACGAACGAGATGTCGATGTCGTTTTCATCGATGGTGATGTTGCGCGTGACCCGAAGCATACGGAATGACTAGCACGATCCGGAGCGAGGGGCACCGACTTTCCGGACTCACGGAGTGGCCGGTCAGCCGTGCAGCCTCATCAGGGTCTCGCTGGCGAGATAAATCCCGAGCAGCAGCATCGAGATCAGAAACCAGCGGCGGAACGTGTCAGCTGACATTCGCGAGCGAAGCACCTGGCCGATATACATGCCTGCGAAAGCGGCCACCATGGCAACGGCGCCCGGTAGAGCAATCGAGACGCCGAGTAACCCGGCGTCGGTCAGGTTGAAGATGAGTGCTACCGAGGCAGTGGTGAAAAAGACGCCGAGGGCCTGGACCAGTTCGTCCTTTTCCATGCCGATGGCCTGCATGAATGGCATCGAGGGGATCACCTGCACGCCGGTGGCCGCCGATATCACCCCCGTCACCGCACCAACAATTCCGCCAATCCATTTCTCGTTGGAACGCGGAACGCTGAAGCGGACTTTCGACAGACCGACGATGGCATAGATCACCAGCAGCACACCCAGAACGATCGTGCCGTACGGCGCGTACGGACCCGTCATCAGGCCGGAGCCGGACCAGATGCCGACGCATACCCCCGCCATCAGCGGCCACAGCCGCCGCACGATATCGCGCAGGTAAGGACCGCCGAAGGTCTGCCAGATGTTCGTGACGAGCGAGGGCACGATCACGATGGCGAGAGCCTGAGCGGGAGACATGCGAGTTGCGAGCAACCCGATGGCGACAGTGGGAAGGCCCATGCCGATTGTCCCCTTCACAAACCCTGCGAGGAGAAACACGACGGCGATGACGAAAAGGATCGGATCTGACATGGGCGGCACATTGACCACACTGTTGCGGCGGGCACAATGTGGAGATTACGGAGTTAGCCTTCGGTAAAATCGAAGGCAGAAAATCGACCTCGGGTGGGCCGATGCATTTCGATCTAACCGATCTCAGGCTGTTTGTGGCGGTTGCCGAAACCCGCAGCATCACCCACGGGGCCGAACGCGTGGCTCTTGCGCTCGCGTCTGCAAGCGCGCGCATCAAGGCGCTCGAAGCTGACCTTGGGGTCTCGTTGCTTGAGCGCCAGCGGCGCGGGGTGAGATTGACGGCTGCCGGCGAGAGCCTGCTCGACCACGCCCGGATCGTCCTGCATCAGGTGGCGACGCTGCAAGGGGAACTCGCGGTCTATGCGCGCGGTATGAAAGCCCGCATTCATATGCTCGCTAATACCTCCGGAGCCGTGGAGCATTTGCCGAAGGCGTTGGCGTCCTTCCTCGCGGCGTACCCGTCCATCAGCGTCGATGTGGAGGAGCGCGAAAGCCCGGAGATTGCCGTTGCTCTTGCTTCCGGCGCGGCTGACATCGGGATTGCCGTCGATGCGGTTCTGCCCGAGGGCCTGGATCGCTTTCCGTTTTGTGACGATCGGCTAGTCCTGATCGTGTCGGAACAGGATGAGATGGCTCGGCGGCGGCAGCTCTCGTTTGCTGACATTGTCGGGCGCGAATTCGTTGGTCTTGCCGAGGGCAGCGCGCTGCAGAACCATATCGCGGCACATGCCGCGGGTCTTGGCGCCCGGCTTCGCATGCGGGCGCGGCTGAAGAATTTTGATGCCGTGTGCCAAATGGTGGAGGCGGGCGTGGGTGTGGCGGTCATCCCCGAGGCAACCGCGCGGCGTTACAGCCGCTCGGCAAAGATCAAGGCGGTGCGGATGACTGACCCCTGGACAAATCGCAGGCTCGTTATCTGCATGCGTAACCGGCGCTCGCTGCCGCGGCCCGTCCAGCAATTGGCCGATCACTTGAAGACGTTTGCAAAAATTTGAGAGCGACTGCCGGTTATCCGTTCAAGATTTTCATCGCGGCTTCGTGCACGCGTTTATCGCCGGCGGCAATGATGCGGCCACCGGATTGGGCTGGCTTGCCGTCCCACGTGGTCATGATCCCGCCAGCGCCGCTCACGATCGGTATTAATGCCGCAACATCGTAGGGTTTGAGTTCGGTTTCGATGATAAGGTCGAGATGCCCCGCGGCGAGCATGCAGTAGGCGTAACAATCCCCGCCGTAGCGCGACAACCGGACGTCCTTCTCGACCTGCTCAAATTGCGAGCGATCTGCTGCATTCATCAGGCGCGGACTTGTGGTGAAGAGCGTTGCGTCCGCAAGCGACGCACATTTGCGCACGGCCAGGTTTCGCTTTCCCGAAGGGCCATTGTAGATCGCAGAGCCGCTATCGCCGCTAAAACGCTCACCGATGTAAGGCTGATGCATCATGCCGAACACGGGGGTGCCGTTATGCATGAGCGCAATCAGCGTGCCCCAGACCGGAAAGCCTGCAATGAACGATTTGGTGCCGTCGATGGGATCGAGGACCCAGACGTATTCCGCATCGGCGCGTTCCGAACCAAATTCCTCGCCGACGATGCCGTGCTGCGGAAAGTTCTCCTTGATCATCCGTCGCATGACGGCTTCCGCTGCGCGATCGGCTTCCGTCACCGGATCCAGGTCGTGGCCCGTATTCTTGTTCTCGATGCCGAGTGAGGTGCGGAAAAAGGGAAGAATGGTTTCGCCGGAGGCGGTCGCCAATCGTCCAATGAAGGCGGTGAAGTCGATAACTGTCACGGGTGATCCTCAGGCGGCAAGTGCATCGACGGATTGTAAATCCGGAGCATGAAAGGCCCTATAAGAGTTCGCTCATTCGAGCAATCCAAAGTCCGCGACGAAACGCGCTGCTCGATAAGGCGGCCTTTGGATTGAGACCCTTGAGATCAAAGGCAGGAATGAGTGGCCAGTGGATCATTCATTTCTTTAATGCCAGCTTTACTTCCAACCTCAAACGAGGTGCCTCTTGGCCGTTAAATTGGTCTTATGATTCATTTTTTGCGGCCAATTTTGATGATTTTAACAGTCATCCAAGAGTCATATTTCGATTTAAGCATTTGAAATAAATGGGTATTTTAAAGTTTCTCGAAGATGTGAGCCGCAAGTCTGTCATGCGCCGAGCGCATAAAGAATCCATGAAAAATACTTGCCTTGGGTGCGCTGCAGTTGCATATTGTTGCGGTGCGATAGCGCTTCGCGTTATCGCTGCCCTCCTTGGGCGTTTCCTCCCTAGACTTGGGCCACTTGCTTTCGCAAGTGGCCCCTTTTTCTTTTGGGGAGGGCGAACGACTTTCCTGAGGTGAAAGTCGCTGCCTCGTCCGAATGCCTGTTAGGTTTTATTCGGCTGCGGTCTGGAAAGGACCGAGCATATCGAGCGGAATCACCGCCAGCGCAT
Source organism: Afipia dichlorophenoxyacetatis (assembly GCF_055386385.1). Lineage (NCBI taxonomy): Bacteria > Pseudomonadati > Pseudomonadota > Alphaproteobacteria > Hyphomicrobiales > Nitrobacteraceae > Afipia > Afipia dichlorophenoxyacetatis. Next base: position 783,794 of record NZ_AP029250.1, read on the forward strand.
CTGCCAGAACAATGAAATCGTCGGCGACTTTGCGGAAATTCGCGCTCCGCTCACGTCGGCGTTCGTCCATGTAGATCGCGCGGTTGAGCTCAAGTTGGATCGTATGCAGGCCGTTGACCGGATTGCCGTAGTGTTCAGTAATAAATCCGCCGGCGTAAGGCTTGTTGCGGCCGACCGAATAGCCAAGCGTCTTGAATGTATCCTCGACAATGTCCGGCAGCAGCGCAGCGCAGCTCGTTCCATAGCGATCGCCAATGACGAGGTCTGGACGTTTGGGCTCGTCCCGTGACACGCCGACCGACGGCATTGAATGACAATCCACCAGAATAACTGCCCCGAAAGCCTGGTGGGCCTTGTTGATCAGGCGCCGCAAGGCACGATGATAGGGCTTGTAGAGCGCTTCGATGCGGGAGAGCGCCTCTTCGACGTCCAGCCGTTCGCTATAAATTTCCTGTCCATCGCCGACCACCCGCGGGATGGTTCCTAGCCCGCCCGCGACCCGCATGGAGCGTGTGTTGGCAAAACTCGGAAGCCGGCCAGCAAACATGCGCGGATCGAGTTCATAGGGCTCACGATTTACATCCACATAGGAACGCGGAAAGTTGACGCGGGCGATCGGAAAACCGCGTCCGGCGAGATCGGCGACGATTTCGTCCATGAACGAATCTTCCGAGCGCCGCAGAGCTGCTTCGTCGATCCGGGAGGCCGCTAGAAATTCGCGCGGATAAATCGAGCCCGAATGCGGAGAGTTGAAGATGATCGGGGCTCGCCAGATGGCCGGCTCAACGATCTCGAACGGCGGCAACTCATCACTGGGCACGCTGGTATCAAATTGCGTCATTGCCGCCCTTATTTTTAGAGGCCCTATTTGGTGACGTCCCGGTTGCGAGGATCGGTTCGGCCTCGGCAATCAAGCCAATTGAGCAGCATATTTTAGCCTGAAAAAGGCATTTCTTCTGGATGACCATTGTCCGCAAGCCTAATCAATCTGCCAAGAGGAAGTTTGCCTTCACCCGAAATTTACTATCCTTCAGGCAAATAGAAGGCTGGGATTGAACCGTTCACCAGATTTACGACCAGGGTCATGCAGCACAAAATTCTCCTTGCCGAAGACGACAACGACATGCGCCGCTTTCTGGTCAAGGCGTTGGAGAACGCCGGTTTCCAGGTGTCCTCCTACGATAATGGCTTGTCAGCGTATCAGAGGTTGCGCGAGGAGCCCTTTGAAATGCTTTTAACCGACATCGTGATGCCGGAGATGGACGGTATCGAACTCGCGCGTCGGGCCTCGGAACTCGATCCTGACATCAAGATCATGTTCATCACCGGGTTTGCGGCGGTGGCCTTGAATGCTGATTCCGAGGCGCCCAAGAATGCCAAAGTGCTGTCCAAGCCGGTTCATCTGCGGGAATTGGTCAGCGAAGTGAACAAGATGCTGGCGGCCTGAGAGGCGCGGGGACTGATTTTGGAGGAAAAGTCCTCCGCGTCAGAGCCAAGCGGGCAAAAATCCTCGATCTCCTTCAAAATCACCCCTCATGACGCCTTGCCTCGCGCGAGGCGAGCCGATATAGGGTCCCATCCCGACACGAATGGTCTTTAGGGCGCGTAGCTCAGCGGGAGAGCACTACCTTGACATGGTAGGGGTCACAGGTTCGATCCCTGTCGCGCCCACCATCTGGCCTCTAAGGTGGCCGATGGTAATTGTGGGTCGGTGAAGGACCCGCCCCTTCGCGATCATCTTGAAGTTCCATTTTCGTTGATATGCGAGAGAACCGACGGGGCACCGACTCCATTCGGTCAAGACGTGGTTGCATGCATATATTTTTCGACCAGGATGGATGCGTCAGTCAGTAGGCTGAGTTCGGCGAATGCTCGACTCATCCTTCACGATTCAAGCGTGAGCTTCTCATTCGGCAATTGCTGGTTTGTGCAAGCCTGTTGGGGTTGTTGTACGACGCTGGCGCAAAACGCATGACCGCCGGTGGATTTTCTGACGATGACCGAGAAAACCAGCAATGGCGCAACGTGCCTGGCGAAGCCGGAGTGGCGGTACTTTATCTTGTCTGTCGCCATTGCCGCGGTGGTTGCTGTGGCGTTCACCAGCCGATTTTATTTTCTGCTCGATCGGGGAGGAGGCGCCTTCGATCAGCTGGCTTGGGCGAGAGCGAATTATTTCGGAGGGATTACCCACCATTATTTGTTGATGAGGGATGCGATCCTGACGTGGAAAGCCGAAGCCAAACTGTGGGCTTATCTACCCGGCTATCCGTTCTTTTTGGCGATTCTGCATTGGCTCGATATCAGGGACTTGGCCTTCGTTCGTTTGACCCAGATCGTCATCGATTCATTCGCGATCCTTCCCCTTTATTTTGTTCTCTTTCGCTTGGGAAAATCAGCGTATCTGGCGATATTTGGCTGTCTGATCTATGCGGCATCGCCATGGTGGAGCGTAGGTTCGACTTATCTTCTTGCTGAAGCGCTCATGCCTGCACTGGTCATTCTGGTGTTGGCAGCCATGATACTGGTCCGCGATCATTCGGCGCGCAGGCTGAATTGGTTTCTGCTCGGACTGTTTGCATCAGTTCTGCCGTTTTTCCGCTCGGAAATGATTTTGTTGTTCGGTCCGCTCGCTCTGTGGCCGTTGCTGGTGGCGCCGAAACGCAAACGCATCAGTGCGGCTGCGTGCGTGGCCGCAGGCTTCGCCCTTCCACTCATATTGTGGGCTTTACGCAACGACTACGTCCACGGCGCGCTGATATTGGCACCGCCGGCAACGTGGTACGTTGCATGGTCAGGGCTGGGCCAAGTCGGAAACAACTACGGTTATTTGGTGAGTGATTCCGAGGCAATGAAGCTGCTTGCGTCCAAGGGCATCGCGTATCATTCGCTGGAAGCGGAAAGCTATTGGTTCAAGGAGTATCTGAGCGCATGGATTCACCATCCTGATCATGTGATCAGGACGATCCTCTTTAGATTCGAAGGAATACTAGGAGGAATAGGAACAGAGGGTTTATCCGTCTCAGGTCTTGTGTTGAAAGCTTACAAAGTGATGGCCTTCATCACGCCCGTTGTATTGATCTGGCTGTTGTGTGAACGCCGGATAGCAGATGCGTTTCTCATCGCGTTGCCGATGGCCTATGCGCTTGCGAGTGTCGGCGTTCTCTATGTCGAGCAACGTTATGTACGGTACGCCGGCTTGTCCTATCTGCTTGCATTGCCAATCGCTCTCGGCAAGGCGGCTGATCTGCTGTTGGCGATCTGGACGCGCCAATGGCGGCTCTTCGCGCCGCGGATTGTGTCTGGTGTTGCTGCTACGGCTCTCTTGCTTCTGGTCGCTGGAATCGCCTGGCAACTGGCTTTTTTGCGAGGCATTGCGCAAATCAATCTGGCCGCCGACAGGCTAGATGCCAACGTGTCCCTAGCGCCAACATTCTCGTTGGCTCATGGAGCGTTTCAGCCCGCGAGCCCAACAGTCAAGATTTCTCGCAATGAAACCGGCTTGGAGCTCCAGGCCAGCGAGCCGGCTGGCCAATATCTGTTGATGGTGCAAACGGGTGCGCGCGGGAATAGCCTATTGGTCGTTCGTTATAACGCTACGCTACGGAGCGGTGCTCTTGGCTTCGGAGTTTTATCGGCAGATACAGCCCGATGGCTGTCGCATTCCAATGTCGCTGGTGAAATCGGCAAAGCGATCGAAGGGACGTTCGCAAGTGTCGTCCAAGCCGGCAGTCTGTTTGTCATAGACGCCCAAGGGGCCAAGCCCGGGGTCGATGTTCTCTTTGGCAAGTTGGAATGGGCGCTTGCTTGTCCAAGGCCTATGAATCTGTTGAGCGGATTCTTTAGCAAGGCGCCAGTTGAGGTTGGTGATTGCCCCACAGCCCAATAGCGGCTTATGGGGTTGGCTTGAATCTGCCTAGTTACTTCTGCTATTTGTATTTTCAGGTAATTTAATGCACGTGCGGGGCCAATTGATGCAGTTTGGCTTCGTCTGATATTTTTTGGATGTATTGAGATGTGGTTGCCGCGACAGAGACGAGCGTTATGTTCGTGAACGAACATGAGAAAGCGGCAGTTTGCGATCTTTCAGCTATCGTGCCGGTCTATAACGAAGAAGAAAGTATCCCACATCTCTGTACCCGGCTGTTCGCGACGCTCGACGGTCTTGGCAAGACGTTTGAGTTGATCTGCGTTGATGATGGCAGCCAGGACGCTTCGCTTTCAGTACTGAAAAGCATTGCCGCGACACGCCCAGAGCTGAAGATTGTTGCCTTCCGCCGCAACAGTGGTCAGACCGCTGCTATGATGGCGGGGATCGATCATGCGAGCGGCGATGTCATTGTCACGATCGATGCCGATCTGCAAAACGATCCGGATGATATCCCCGCGCTGCTCGCAAAGTTGGATGAGGGGTATGATGTCGTGTCCGGCTGGCGCAAGGATCGCCAGGATGCTGCAATCCGTCGTAATTTCGTCAGTCGAGTCGCGAACCGGGTGATCTCACGCATTTCTGGAGTCGCGCTCCATGATTATGGCTGCACGCTGAAGGCTTATCGGCGCGACGTTATCAAGGATATACGCCTCTATGGCGAGATGCATCGCTTCATCCCGATATATGCCGCATGGATGGGGGCCCGCGTCCACGAGATGCCGGTGCGCCATCACCCGCGCAAATTTGGTAAATCCAAGTATGGCCTTGAGCGCGTTGCCAAAGTCATTCTCGATCTTCTCGTTGTTAAGTTTCTCGACAGATATCTGGTTAAGCCGATCTACGTGTTCGGCGGTTTCGGTCTGCTGTCATTGGCAATCTCCGGTCTCATCTGCCTCTTCATGATCTGGCTCAAGTTCGTTGAGGGGGTGTCTATGATACAGACGCCGTTGCCGATTCTTGCCGCGATGACGCTTCTTATCGGCGTGCTTAGCCTGTTGATGGGGATCCTCGCTGAAATGATGGTGCGGACCTATTTCGAGTCCAGCGGTCGACGCTCCTATAGCGTGCGCGAGACGATCAACTTCAAGGATCATTGACGATATGTGCGGCATCGCTGGCTTCGTTGGTCATGGCGATCAGGCCGACTTGCTTGCGATGACGCGTGCGCTTGCCCATCGCGGTCCCGATGACGAAGGCTTCCATATCGATACGTCGATGCGGGTGTTCCTCGGGCATCGGCGTCTCGCGATCCGCGATATCGGTGGCGGCAAGCAACCGATGTGGAATGTCGATGGCACAATTTGCGTCGTCTACAACGGTGAGATCTATAATCATGAAGCGCTGCGTGCCGAGCTTGAGGCGAAAGGCTACGTCTTTGTAACCAGCCATTCCGACACCGAGGTGCTGGTGCATGGCTATGCGGAGTGGGGCACCGCGTTGGCGTCCCGCCTGAACGGAATGTTCGCTTTCGCCATCCTGGATACCACGCGCCGCCGGCTTTACCTCGCGCGAGACCGGTTCGGAGAGAAGCCGCTTTACTACGCCAGGCAACAGGGGTTGTTTGCGTTCGCCAGCGAGCTTTCCGCGCTTCCCCGCCATCGTCATATTACGGCGTCGCCATCGCCGCTCGCACTGCGCAAGCTATTCGCATACGGCTATCTGCCAGCGCCGCATGCGCTTTACGAGGGCACCGCGAAGTTGCCGGGTGGCCACGTTATGACTGTCGACGTCGATACGCTCGCCGTCGACATCGCACCTTACTGGCGTTTTGTGCTCGAGCCTGACGACGCGCTTGCGGCACGTGGCGACGAGATCCTCGCAGAGGAACTGCGCGAACTCCTGATTTCTGCGACCGAACGCCGGCTCGTCAGCGATGTGCCGATCGGCGTTTTTCTTAGCGGTGGGCTCGATTCTAGTATGGTGCTTGCTGCTGCGGCACATCGGCGGCCGCCGGGGGAGATAGCAAGCTTCACCATCGGCTTCACAGAGCCGTCCTATGACGAGTCGGGTTTTGCTCGTATTGTCGCCAACCATATCGGTTCGCGGCATCATGAGCGTATTCTTGATCTCGCCACGGCGCGCGATCTCATCCCGTCGGTGTTGTCACGACTCGATGAGCCGCATGCCGACGCCTCCATTCTGCCGACCCACATGCTCAGCGCTTTCGCCCGGGAGCATGTGACTGTGGCGCTCTCAGGCGACGGTGGAGATGAACTTTTTGCTGGTTACGATCCGTTTGCAGCGCTCAAACCGGCGGCTCTTTATGCAGCAGCTGTGCCTGCGCCGGTGCATGCGATGCTACGGTTTCTGGCCGGCCATCTGCCGCGCTCGTCCCGCAATATGAGCTTTGATTTCAAGGTTCGCCGCACTCTCATGGGTCTCTCGCAGAGAGAGTCCGCCTGGGCGCCGGCCTGGATGGCCGCGGTCGACCCGGACGATATGGGCGAACTGTTTGATGCGCCGGTGCGCGCGGAAGACCTCTACAGCGAAGCCATGGAACTCTGGGAGACCGGCCCGGCGCAAAGCCGCGTCGATCGGTTGCTTCAGTTCTTCACGACGTTCTATCTTCAAGATGATATTCTGGCCAAAGTCGACCGCGCAGCAATGATGTCTTCCTTGGAAACGAGAGCCGTGTTTCTCGACAACGACGTGGTTGATTTCTGTCGGCGGCTGCCGTCGCATTTCAAATACCGTAATGGCGAGCGTAAATACCTCCTCAAGAAGGCATTGGAGCCACTGTTGCCGCGCGAGATCGTCGCGCGCCGGAAAAAAGGTTTTGGCATCCCGCTGGCGGATTGGATGAAGCAGGTTCCGGCAGAGCCGCCTTTTGAGCCAGTGCCTGGCATTCGTCTCGGCTGGATGAAGCAGGCGTGGAGCGATCATCGCGCCGGTCGCGCGGATCACCGTCTTGCTCTATGGACGTGGCTGAGTTTGCAGTACGCATTGAACGCTGCGCGGACCGGGCATTGAAATGGATCGATCCGTTTTTCTCACCGAAGCCAAAATCGAGGCGACACACTGGTGGTTTGTCGAGCGCAGGCGCCTGTTTGCCGCGCTCATCCGCAAAGCGGCAATTCCATCCGACGCCACGGTGGTCGATATCGGCACCGGCACAGGTGCCAATCTCCGTCTGCTGAAGCAAATGGGTTTTACGCGAGTCGCGGGAATCGATCCAAGCGCGGACGCCGCGCACTGGTGTGCGGAAAAGGGGTTGGGGCAGGTCCACACCGGTGATATCCGCGCCCTCCCGCTTGCCGACGCGTCAGTAGATCTCTTGCTCGCGACCGACGTTATAGAACATGTTGACGACGACAAGCAGGCGGTCGCGGAGATATGGCGTGTGCTGCGACCAGGCGGAACAGCTCTGATTACAGTCCCCGCGTTTCCGAGCCTGTGGGGCCTGCAGGATATCAAGTCGCATCATTATCGACGCTATCGCATGACGCCGTTTCTGCAGCTGCTTGAGCGCTCTGGTCTCGTCGTCGAGAAGAGCTTTCACTTCAATTACCTGCTGTTTGCGCCGATTTTTGCTGCGCGTCAGGTGATCCGATGGCTGCGCATTGAGTTGGGAAGCGAAAACGAGGTCAACAACCCCGTGCTCAACCGCCTTCTCAGTTTCATTTTCCACTTCGATGTCATTACGGCGCCAGTTCTCAAGCCGCCTTTTGGGGTCTCGATACTTGCACTCGTTCACCGACCAGAGCAGTCAACCTAATGGGTCCGGCATGACATCACGTTTGACAGACCGTACGATCGACGATTTTGGCGATCAGTGGACGCGTTATACGGAAAATGACGGCTTCTATGGTTCACAGGAGCTGCTTGCGGATATTTTTGGCCCGTTATTGCCGCCTGATGCACTCAAGGGGCAACGCGTTGCGGAAATTGGCAGCGGCACGGGCCGCATCGTCCATATGCTTCTTGCTGAAGGTGCTGCGCATGTAACGGCGTTGGAGCCATCGCGAGCGATGGACGTCTTGCGTGAAAACACTCGCCTTGAGGCGGAGCGCATCACCTATCTGCAATGTCGCGGCGACGAATTGCCCGCAGAGCCGGCGCAGGACATCGTGGTCTCGATTGGGGTGCTGCATCATATTCCCGATCCGGCGCCGGTCGTGGCCGCGGCTTTTCGGGCGCTCAAGCCCGGGGGCCGGCTATTGGTGTGGCTCTATGGATGGGAAGGCAACGCCGCTTATCTGTCGTTCGTTCTGCCACTGCGCGCACTTTCGACGCGGTTGCCGCATCGCGTCCTTGCGGCACTATGCCATGCGCTTAACGGGCTTCTGGCCGTATACATCGCGATCGCGCGGCGTGTACCGATACCGCTGCATCGCTATATGACGGAGGTCATTGGTCGCTTCTCTCCAGAGAAGCGTTATCTTGTGATCTATGATCAGCTCAATCCAGCTTATGCAAAGTATTACCGCGAAGCCGAAGCGAGAGCGCTTCTGGAGCGGGCTGGCTTTGAGAATGTCATGCTGTATCACCGGCATGGTTACAGCTGGACCGTGATGGGCCGGCGGCCGGCACATGAGACAGTGGGGATCTGAGTATCTTTGATCTGCTGAGTGCAAGCTTCATCGCGCGAGGCAAATGATATTCTCATCCTAGGCGTCGTAGTCTCTGTCAGCACGCCGCTATTTGGTGCGCGTTGCTTTCCAGATCACATGTCGCGCACCGCCACGTTTGCCGTTGGCGCGCATCGGAATTTCTTCAGTATTGAAACCTGTCCTTCGCAGTCGCTGGGTGAAATTCCGATCTGGTCCGGACGACCACACCATCAAAACGCCGCCGGGGCGCAGTGCCGAATACGCAGCGCTTAATCCCCTTGCATCATAAAGCGCTCCATTGGCCTCGCGAACGAGACCGTCGGGGCCGTTGTCGACGTCGAGCAGGATCGCGTCGAAGGCCGAACGGCGAGAACGGATCAGTTCTCCGACATCTGCTTCGCGTATCGTGACACGCGGATCTGTCAGGCTTTGGCCGAAAATAGGGGCGAGCGGACCCCGGGCCCATGCCACAACGGCAGGCATCAGTTCTGCCACGATAACCTGCGCTTTATCAGTCAATTCCGCGAGCGCGGCACGCAATGTGAAGCCCATTCCAAGGCCGCCGATCAGCATATGCGGATGGGGCACGCCTTTAATGTGGGTGCATGCGATCGTTGCGAGTGCTTCCTCAGATCCGCTGAGGCGGCTGTTCATCAGCTCATTTTGTCCCAGCATGATCGAGAACTCCGTACCGCGCTGCATGAGTCGGAGTGTGTTCTCGCTGCTGCCGGGTACCGGAGCCGTATCAATCAGGGACCATGGAATCATTGCTGGTATCGAGCCGCCAAATGGCGATCCTTCAAATTGTACGTGTCGGGCCACGAGGTAAGACGTGGCGGCACGCGGAACCAATACCTGATATCGGAGTTTAGCGGGTGCAACTTAAGGAGGAACATCCAGTGAAAAGCATCATAGCCACAGTTGCTGCCCTGATCGCCATGACCGCAATCGTCGGAACCGCTGCCGAAGCAAGAAGCGCCCGGTACTGTCTAAAGTCGGGCCCGGGGCCCGGCGATTGCAGGTTTAGCACGATGAAGCAATGTCGCGCCTCAGCGTCCGGAATCGTTGGGACCTGCGTCAGAAATCACGGTCCGCGCTAACTGCGGCTGATTGTCTTCAAAAACAAGCTTCTCTGAGGGCAGTCCTTTAGGCCGCCCGCGTTGCAAGTCGTCCGACCTCGCGGTCGACCATTTTGCGGTAGGCGCCGTTCCGTTTGAGCAGGGTTTCGGGCGGGCCGTCTTCGATCAACTGTCCGTCCTTCATCACGAGAATGCGATCGAAATTGCGCAACGTCGACAGGCGGTGCGCAATGGCAATGACGGTTCGTCCTTCCATGAGGCGCGCCAAAGCGTCGCGAATGGCTTCCTCGACTTCGTTGTCGAGTGCGGAGGTTGCTTCATCCAAAACCAGAATGGGCGCGTTCTTGAGAAATGCCCGGGCAATGGAAATCCTTTGCCGTTGGCCTCCTGAAAGCTTCAGTCCTCTGTCACCGACGATCGTCTCGAAGCCGCGAGGCAATTTTGAGATAAATGAACTGCAGTGTGCTGCTTCTGCCGCCTGCGCAACTTCCTCGTCGGTAGCCTCAGGGCGCCCATATCGGATGTTCTCAAGCAATGAGCGATTGAACAGAGCCGTATCCTGTGGAACGGTCGAAATGGCCTGCCGCAAGCTGTTTTGCGTGACATGAGCGATGTCCTGACCATCGATCAAAATGCGGCCGCCATCCACATCGTAGAAGCGCTGGAGCAGTGTGACGAGTGTCGACTTGCCGCCGCCCGACGGGCCGATCAATCCAACACGTTCGCCAGGGCGAATAATAAGGCTAAGGTCTTTGAAGACATGTCTGCCGCCGGGATACTGGAATTTTGCGTGCTCGAATGTGACCGCAGCTCCCTTGTGAACAAGAGGAACCGCTTCGGGCGTGTCGCGCAGCTGGTGCGGCACGAGTAGTGTCGACAACGATTCCGACAGGCGCGCCATGTGCTGCGTGACATCCACGAGAGCGACAGCGAGATCGCGAGTTGCGCTCAATATTGAGATACCAAGCGTGCATACAAGGATGACGTCCCCGGCACTGATCTTATGCTGCTGCCAGAGGGTGATAGCCCAGGCCAGCATCGTGAGCGTCAGGATGACTGTGACAAGCGCATGTCCGAGACGGAGCTTTTCAAGATAAAGCAGGCTCCTCCGGCGTGCGTGCAGTTCGCGGTCAACGGTTTGATCGAAGCGGAAATGCTCTCGCACCATGCCGCTGAACGCTTTCACGAGGGCCATGTTGCCGACCACATCCACCATTTCGCCATCGACGCGCGCCGCCTTTCGGGCGAAATCGTGATGCAGTGGCTTACCCCGCGCGGCAAATCTAAACATGACCACCACGGCAATGGCGGCGATGGTCATGAGCGTTACCGCCATGATCCAGTTCACCGTCACGAGGAACGCGATTGATACGACTGTCGCCAGACACGGCGGCAACACGTTCCAGAAAAACATATTTTCGACAGTGAAGACCGCGTTTGACGTTGCGGTGACACGGCTCGTCAGTACGCCAGGCAGGCGATTGGAAAAGTAGCTGGGCGAATGATCTGTGATGTGTCGGAACAGATCGCGCCGCAAATCGCCGGTGACATGAACAAATGTGTAGCTCCCAGTCCAACTCGCCACGCGCCACGAAAAATTATCGGCAGCGATCAATGACACCAGGAATAGGAAAGCAGTCCAAGGCGCATGGCCGTTCGGACCGGCTGTCAGCGCGTCGACGAGAAGCTTCACGCCATATTGGGTGCTGACGGAACATGCCACTGCAGTGAGCACCGCGCCCAGAATAAGGGCATGTGATGCTTTGCGGCGAGCGACGTAGCGGAGCAGAAACGATTTTGGACGATCGGCAAAGCCACAGAGATCGCTCATACATTGGCCTTCTTCAACGTGATGCTCCGATCTCGTGCTCACAGTGGAACACTCAATCGATTTTCCTATTGTCTAATGTCGAAGGGAACGACCCGGTTCCAGAGCCGCACGTCCTTTTGACACACTCGATGTGTTCGATTGTTTCACCGACGTGTTGTCAATCCTGTGACCGTCTCACCGCCTTATGGAGGTAATTCTATGCGTATCGCGCAAATCTCGCCGTTGACGGAAGCTGTGCCACCCAAGCTCTACGGCGGGACTGAACGGGTGATCTCATGGCTGACGGAAGAACTGGTTTCGCTTGGTCATGATGTGACTTTGTTCGCAAGCGGAGATTCCCTGACATCAGCAACACTTGCGCCGATGTGGCCGCGTGCGCTGCGGCTAGATGGATCTGTGCGCGATCCCAATTCGCTTCACATGATGATGGTCGAGCAGGTGTGCCGGCGCGCAGATGAATTCGACATTCTGCATTTCCACCTGGACTACTACCCGTTTTCGCTGATGTCGCGTCAGCGAATACCTTTCATAACCACACTGCATGGCCGGCTTGATCTGCCGGAGCACCAGCCGGTGTTCGATACGTTCTCATCGATCCCGCTGGTGTCGATTTCGAATTCGCAGCGGCGACCAGTCCATAAGGCGAATTGGATCGACACGGTCCATCACGGGCTGCCCGAGGGGTTGCTCGCGCCGAAAGAAAAGACCCCGTCCTATCTTGCCTTTCTAGGGCGGATCTCGCCGGAAAAGCGGGTCGATCGCGCCATTCACATCGCGGAGCGATGCGGATTGCCGCTCAAGATCGCGGCCAAGGTTGATCCAACTGACCTCGACTATTTCAACGCGGATATTCGTCCCCTTCTTGAGAAATCGCATGTCGAATTTATCGGCGAGATTTCGGATGCTGAAAAGTCCGATTTTCTCAGCGCGGCGGTTGCACTGATCGTTCCGATTGATTGGCCAGAGCCGTTCGGTCTTGTCATGATTGAAGCCATGGCCTGTGGAACTCCCGTCGTGGCTTACAACAGAGGCGCAGCTCCCGAGATTGTTGAGGATGGCGTGACAGGCTTCGTCGTTGAAGATGAGACGAGCGCCGTCGGAGCTATAAAGAATATTGGATTGATCTCGCGCACTACAGTGCGCAAACGATTTGAAGAACGATTTACGTCGAACCGCATGGCCCTGGATTATCTGAACGTCTATCGGAAAGTCGCTCAGACCGATGAAGGGCGTAAAGCGAAGCCGCGCCTTGTGGCGGGATAAGATTCGGACCCAACGCCGGAATGTGGTCAATCACGTTCCGGCCGGGTTTCCGGCATGAATAGCCACACTGCTAAAAGTCCAACAGCCGCGATCACACCCAACGTCAGAAATGTCACGTAGCTGCTGAACCGGTCCGACAAAAACCCGGCAAGCGTCGTGCTGATTGCTGCGCCGATCCCCATTGCACACCCCACAAGCCCTTGGGTGAGGTTAAATCGCCCCGTCTCTCGCGTAATGTCGGCGAGCGTAAGCGGAACCAAGACGCCCAGCGCCGCGGCGGAAATGCCGTCCAGAATTTGCACAACGACAATCAACTGCGACGGCGTCACCGCGGCAAACAGGATGCCGCGGATCATCAACGCGGTAAAACCGATCAGCAGCAATGGCTTGCGCCCCCATGCTTGGGATTTCCTGCCGATGGCGGGGGAAACAATCGCGACAATGAATTGAGGCACCACCATCGCGACGGCGATAAGGGCCGGTGCCGACTCGCTCGACCGCAGGGTCAGCATGCTCGCGACCAGCGGCAACATCGCGGCGTTGGCGAGATGAAACAGCAGCACACAGAGCGCAAATATCACCAGTGTCCTGTTGGTGAGGAGTTGAAGAATAACAGACAGATTGAGCGGTTGCTTTTGCGCGCCGCCATGGGCTCTTTCCGGATCAATCTCTTGCGCATTGATCTGAAAGAGAGCGATCAATGCGGGAAATATGAATGCCGCAGTGACATAGAACACTGCTTGGTTTGAAATATAATATCCGCAGAGCCCCATTCCGGCTGCGGCGAGTCCTGTCCCGACCGAAGCAAACGATGCGTTTCGGCCCAGGCGTTCGCCGATTTCCGTTCGATGTACGAGCCCAAGGCTTAGTGCGGCGATCGCGGGCCCCAACACGCAGCTTGCGCTGGCCTGCAATATTCTCGACATCAGCACGACGGGGAAAATCGGCCAAATCGCCAGCATGAGGGCGCTGATGCCGATGACGAAGACCGACACGCCAGCGGCGAGCCGTGGAGATCGTAGTGCATCCAGGATTGCTCCTCCGGGAATTTGTCCGAATAGAGCGATGAGGCCGCCTATTGTCAGAATGAGACCGATGTCGGTTTGAGTCCATTTCTGAGCGGTCAGATAAACCGCAACGAATGGTCCAAAGCCGGTTTGGACATCGGCAACAAAGAAGACGAACCAATCCAGACCCCGCCGACTTTTCGGCGAAGCGCTGGACTTTCCTGGGTTCCCTCCGGCGCCTGCCTCGCCGGTGAGATGGGTCTTGGCTTTTTCATCCATCTCAATGCCGTTGGCAGGTCGTTATTTTGATGGTGGATCCTTCGCGACCGGATTGGCTGTGTCCGTTGTAGGTGGTGTTGGGGCCGCAGTAGCTTGTGGCGGAGCCGCGGGAGCGGGTTGAGGCGCGCTCGCCGGCTGTTGTTGGCCAAGAACCACAATCTGTTCTCCGGGTTTGTAGACCGGAGCGACCCGGAGTTGGTCCTTGCTGAGGTCGACGATCACGGCATCGGTCTTCCCGTCAGTGGGAAATCGTATGGCTTTCCAATCGACCGCGATTTGGCGATTGCCGACGCCAAGGAAACCGCCGAAGTCGACGATCGCGGCCCGAACCTGACCCGTTTTATCGGCAATGATGTCGATGATCCGCCCCATATCATCGCCGGCAGTGCTGCGAACTTTCTTTCCAAGAATGCTTTCGACTTGTTGGCCGTTGAGGACCATTGCGGGGGTTTCAGCAGGAGGTGGTGCCTTAGGCGTCGGGGCCTGCGCAGCTGGTGGTGGCGCTGGAGCTTGCGCGGCCGGTGGTGTCGCTGGCGCTGGTGAAATGTTGGCCGGCTGCGATGTCTCCGCTGGAACCTGCTGAGCCTGCGCATATTTCTCGTCTGCCGCGAGTGTGGGGCGGGCGATGACGGAAGCTGTTATGACCACCAGCATGAGCACCGCGGGGGATAACGACATTTCTCGGACGCGAGTGCGCGTCCGAGGTGGACGTTGAGTTCGTCGGCCGTGATGCATGGACGCTCCTTTGATCTGCGATGGCGACACACTTCGAGCAAAAACCAGAGGCAAGAATTGTTCGGTGCCGAGAGTGATTGTGCGACGCAGCTAAGGTCCTGAAATCGTCCGGAAATCAGCTTCCGCGAGGATGGGCTCGGCGCCTCGAACGTTTCGCAAGAACCCGGCGACGATGAGGCGGGCTACGCGATGCCGAGACATTGGGAATCCAGTCATTCGCTCTATCGGAGATGAAGTTGTTGTCAGAGGGAACCGGCTATCCCTGAATGCGTTCCATCTGACCTAAGGAAAACAAAACGCTCTCGAAAGGTGGTCCTTTGGTTGTTCCATCCCCTGCGGTGCGAAGCATCACCCCTCCACAAGAAACCCCCTTTTACATCCCGGCTGTGGGGTCTACCGCGCGCCCGCGTCGAACGCTAAAAGCGAACGACACGTTCGCTGTGGTCGACAGTCATGGTGATATCGGGGCATCGGCCGGTGATCCGGACGGTATTTTCAACAACGACACGCGATACCTTTCGCGCCTCGAACTGACCATTGATGATCTTGAGCCGCTTTTGCTCGGGTCGAACGTTCGGGACGACAACACGATGTTGACGGTCGATCTCACAAACCCGGACGTCTATGTCCGCGATCGTCTCGTTCTGCCGAAGGATACTGTTCATATCGTCCGGACGAGCTTCGTGTGGCAGGAGAATTTCTACACCCGCTTTCACATCCACAATCATGGCATTCAGCGGATCACCATGTCCCTGTCTTTCGCGTTTTCGAATGATTTCGCGGACATTTTCGAGGTGAGAGGAATGCGCCGTGCGCGTCGCGGGACGCAACGCGCAGCCATGGCTGAGGGAAACGATGTCTACTTGTTCTACGAGGGCTTGGACGGCATCGAGCGCAGCACGTCGCTCCGCTTTGATCCGCAGCCGGATCAAATCAGCGAAAGTCATGCGAAGTATAGCCTCACGTTGGCTCCGCACGAGCGTCGGTCGATTTTCCTGACGGTCAAGTGCAATGGGAAGCCCGGTGATCCGCCAGCGCACTTTTTCAAAGGGATGGCGCTTGCAGCCCGGGCATTTCGGAAGGATACGAATGACGCAATCGCGATCGGGACGTCGAGCGATGTATTCAATCAGATCCTGGCGCGATCTCTGAGCGATCTGCGGATGCTGACAACGGAGACGGTGGACGGCAATTATCCCTACGCCGGAATTCCTTGGTATTCGACCACGTTCGGGCGCGATGGAATCATCACGGCACTACAGATGTTGTGGTGCGTGCCGCATCTCGCGCGCGGGGTGCTGGCACGGTTGGCGGCACTGCAGGCCAAGACGGTCGATCCGCTCAACGATGCGGAGCCCGGAAAAATTCTGCATGAAATGCGGAACGGTGAAATGGCCCGGCTTCGGGAAGTCCCGTTCGGTCTCTATTACGGCAGTGTCGACGCCACGCCGTTGTTCGTTTTGCTTGCCGGCGAATATTTCGCACGAACCGCAGATGCGCAAACCATCCGAACGCTGTGGCCGAATATTGAGGCCGCGCTGGCATGGATTGACGGTCATTCGGCGCTCGATGGCGACGGATTTCTCCGCCATTCCCGCGACAATAAAGAAGGCTTGGCCAACCAGGGATGGAAGGACTCGTTCGACTCGGTGTTTCATGCCGATGGGCGTCTTGCTGAAGGCTCCATCGCGCTGGTCGAGGTCCAAGCATATGTCTACGCCGCGAAGCGCTCGATCGCGAAAGCCGCGCGGCATCTTGGATTTGTCGAACTCGCTGCTCAACTGGAGCGCGATGCGGAAGAGCTGTCTTCGCGATTTGAAAGAGCTTTCTGGTGCGAGGACATCGGCACCTACGCCATAGCGTTGGATGGAGACGGCCAGCCGTGCAAAGTGCGGACGTCCAATGCCGGCCACGTGCTGTTCGGTGGATTGGCTTCGCCGGAGCGTGCAAGGCGCGTCGTCGATGGATTGATGTCGCCTCGATTTTTCTCAGGGTGGGGCATCCGGACCGTGGCGTCGGGCGAAAGCCGCTACAATCCGATGTCCTATCACAACGGGTCGATCTGGCCGCACGACAATTCCCTGATCGCGGTTGGAATGGCGCGCTATGGTCACAAGGCTGCGGCGTGCGATGTTTTTGAAGCGATTAGTGGAGCAGCGTCCTACATGGATCTGCGCCGGCTGCCGGAATTGTTCTGCGGCTTCCGACGACAAAAGAGCCAGGGACCGACACTCTATCCGGTCGCATGTTCGCCGCAGGCGTGGGCCAGTGGAGCGCCTTTTGCAATGCTGCAGGCGTGCATCGGCATCGAATTCCAGCCGGAGCTCAATCGCATCCGGCTGACCGATCCGATGCTGCCGCCATTTCTGGATATGCTCATCCTTCGCAATATCGAACTTGGCGACGCGAAGATCGATTTCGCGCTCTACAGGTACGGTGAAAACGTCTCACTGCAGATTTTGCGAAATCCAAGCGGGATAGAAGTCTCCGTCAGCCATCTCCAGGCGCCGCCGAGCAGCTGAGGAGCGATTACTTGTCCCTGATCATCGGGCTTGGGACGGCAAGGTCTTTGCCGGCCGTGAGAAGCGGCGACTGTTGGCGGTCTTGCGATGCAAAATAAACCGCTGTCAGAACGGCGACGATAGCCAAAGCTGCCAGAAGCAAAGATGGGCCGCCATTCCCGCGGCCACCTTGTTTGATGTCACGGTTGATGTCTCCATTCATTGGCCTCTCCCCGTGCTGGAATGAGCCTGCTTGCTTCTCAAGCGTCTTGGGCGCCGCTTCGTCAACCGGCCAATTCATGCTCGGTTCCAAGACGTTAGCTGAAGCCGGCTGGCAGAGAGGCGGCGAGCGGTCTTCTCGCTATGCGCCGTACATACTGACCAAATGCGGTATGCTGCGGATGGAACCAACAGAGCAGCGAAGCGATTATTGGTCGGGAGGCTCCGACGATGCTGGTCGAACGTTTTTCAGAGGATGGTCATGAGGTGATCGGCGAAGCTTACATGATTGCCGCCAATTACCTCGATAAGGTGGGGGCGCTGCCGAGAAGCTTCGTCATCCACGAGCCACTGTTGAATCTGATCCTCAGGCGATTTGAACAAGGTCATACCAACAAGATCTGGCTCGCGAACAAGGCGATTTCAGAGTATCAAAAACATACGATCATCGATATTTGAGTAACGAATGAGATACGTTGTTTTATCACGACGCTCATTGGTCAAAATCGCGTTGTGATCTGCGAGGATCGTTGTCATCCCCCATCGAAGATTATGCCCTGATCGGTGATTGCCTCACTGCCGCGCTTGTGAGCCGCAATGGCTCCATCGATTGGCTGTGCTGGCCGTCTTTCGATTCCGATGCTTGCTTCGCAGCCCTTCTTGGTACGCGAGATCATGGGCGATGGCAGATTGCGCCGGATGTTCCGATTCGTGCGACGACGCGCGCTTACAACGGCGATACGCTGATTTTAGAGACGCGGTTTGAATGTGAGGGGGGTGAGGTCACGCTGATTGACTTCATGCCGCCTCGCGGAACAGCATCGGATGTCGTGCGGCTGGTGCGGGGCGACCGCGGCGTTGTCCGCATGGCGATGGAGCTGATCATCCGCTTTGGATCCGGCAGCAACATCCCCTGGGTTCGGCGCCTAAAGGATGGCACTTTGCTTGCCATCGCCGGGCCTGACATGGCGGTGCTGCGGACACCCGTTGCGCTGAGAGGCGAAGACATGACCACCCGCGCAAATTTTGATGTGCGGGCCGGGGAAATCATTCCGTTTGTACTGACGTATGACGCCTCACACCTGCCGGTGCCTAAGCCGATCGACCACATGCAGGCTTTGGAAGACACCAGAAGCTTCTGGACCGAGTGGTCGAGCTACGGCACCTACAAGGGCAAGCACCGCGATCTTATTCAGCGCTCGCTGATCACGTTGAAAGCACTGACTTATGCCCCAACCGGTGGCATCGTGGCCGCGCCGACATCGTCGCTCCCTGAGAAACCCGGCGGCGGCCGCAACTGGGACTACCGTTACTGCTGGCTTCGCGATGCGACGTTTACATTGCTGGCTCTCATGAACAGTGGCTATCAGACCGAAGCCGCATCCTGGCATAATTGGCTTTTGCGAGCCGTAGCAGGATCGCCCGCCGATATGCAGATCATGTACAGCATCACCGGCCAACGGCGGCTGTTGGAATGGGAGGCGGCCTGGCTGCCGGGGTACGCGGATTCGAAGCCAGTTCGTTTTGGCAATGCCGCACACGCGCAGCTGCAGCTCGATGTCTATGGCGAGTTAATGGACACCTTCCACCAGGCGCGCATGCTCAAGGTCGAGCTGGACGGCAGCACGTGGGCGCTGCAGCTCAAAATTCTTGAGCACCTCTCGAAGATCTGGCATCTGCCGGATTGCGGCATCTGGGAGCTGCGCGGCCCGCCTCAGCATTATGTGCTGTCCAAAGTCATGTGTTGGGTTGCATTCGATCGCGCCATCAAGAGCGCTGAGACTTTCAGCTTTAAGGGCCCTGTTGAATACTGGCGGGCACTGCGTGATCACATTCACGCCGATATCTGCGTCAATGGATTTGATGCCGAGGCCAACACCTTCGTCATATCGTATGGCTCGCATCTATTGGATGCGAGCTTGCTGTTGCTGCCGGCAGTTGGATTTCTGCCGCCGGATGATCCCCGCATCGTTGGGACCATCGCCGCGATTGAAAGACATCTGATACGCGACGGGTTTGTTCTTCGACACGATCCTCGTGGGACGCCGCCGGACGAGGTCGAACCCATCGAGGGAGCGTTTCTTGCGTGTACGCTATGGCTGGCGGATGCTTACGTTCTGGCTGGCCGTGTGGACGAAGCGCGGGAATTGTTCCGGCGGGTTGCAGGCGTGGCGAATGACGTCGGATTGATTGCCGAGGAATACGATCCGGCAACGCGCAGGCAGTTGGGGAATTTCCCTCAGGCACTCACACACATCGCCATCATCAATACGGCGTACAACATCTACGAG
Organism: Afipia dichlorophenoxyacetatis; assembly: GCF_055386385.1. Classification (NCBI taxonomy): domain Bacteria; kingdom Pseudomonadati; phylum Pseudomonadota; class Alphaproteobacteria; order Hyphomicrobiales; family Nitrobacteraceae; genus Afipia; species Afipia dichlorophenoxyacetatis. The sequence goes on from NZ_AP029250.1 coordinate 803,477, forward strand.
GCGCTCCACCCAGCAAAGCCGGCTGTGCAACGCGCGACTTGAAAGAGCAGGCTGCTCAGCCGTTCAGCGTCAGGATTGTCGCAACGGCCTTTGCAAAGCCGTCGTCCTCGTTGGACGCGGTGACATGCGCGGCTTGTGCCTTGATGGCGTCGGTTGCATTGCCCATGGCAAAAGACAGTCCGCTGGCGCGAAACATGGGAACGTCGTTCGTCATGTCGCCGATTGTTGCGATGGCCTGAGGCGGAATATTCAAGCGCTTTGCCATCGTTTTCACGAAGGTGCCTTTGTCGTATCCCGGCGGGGTAACGTCGAGATAGTAATTCTGCGATCGCGCGGCGTGGGCCTCCGTGCCTAGCGCAGCCTGCAATTCCGGTTCGCATCGCGCCAGCAGGTCGAAATCAGCGCTGACGCCGACGATCTTGCACGATTTATCAAGATATGGCGCATCGTCCGCGACCAGCAGAGGGTCTGTATCGATCGTTCTTTTCTCGTGGGCAACGTATTGCCCGTCGTCGCGATGAATGATCCAGTGCTCGTTGGTGAAAATCCAGACGTCGATGCCATAGCGTGCAAATAGCGCGAGGCTCGTGGTCACCGCATTTCGGGGGATCGTTTGTTGTTCGTCGACGGTCAGGTCGGGACGGACGATGGAGCTGCCGTTGAACGCTCCCATCGGCAGATCGAGGTTGAGCGGTTCTCGCAGCATTCGCATGCCGAAAGGTGGACGGCTGCTGGTGACCGAGAACTGGATGCCTCGCGCGCGTAGTTCGCGGACAGCCTCGACGGATGCGGGCGTGAGGCGCTTATCCTTGGTGACGAGCGTGCCATCGACGTCCGAAATCAGAAGTTTGATGGGCGTCATGATGCGCGATCCGGGCGTTGGAGTGACAAGCAAACGGTCGGCAATCGTGGCCACGACCTTATTGACCGAGGCGTCGATATCAACGACGACAACATTCTCGTCCGGCGTCGGCTCCTCGATCGTTGCGAACTGACTGTCGAGTAGGGAAGGGGGCATGAAATGCCCCTTCCGAAGCGCCAATCGTTCCGCGATGAGGTCGCGTGTGCCTTTCAGATAGACCAGCCGCACATCTGGGCGGCCATGGACAAGAATATCCCGATAGGCCCGTTTCAGCGCTGAACAAGACACCACGAAGGGGTGGCTGGTAGCGGCCCTGCGGTCGATATCGTCCGCAATGGCCTTGAGCCACGGCCAACGGTCATCATCCGTTAAAGGAGTGCCGGCTTGCATCTTCGCGACGTTGGAGGCCGGATGGTAGGAATCTCCATCCTCGCAGTCGAAGCCGACATATTTGGCCAGCGCCGAAGCAATCGTGCTTTTGCCGGAGCCGGAGACGCCCATCACGATAATGGCCGAAATATCAGTTGGAGCTTGCATGATGACTGTCAAATGTTCGCCGGAGCCGCAGCCTGATCGAGCAGCCATACCGTTTCTCCGTGCATGGCGCGTGCTCGAACCGCTGGGAGATCTTCGCCGGAAAATGCGCGGGTGAGAATATCCCGCTTCTCGCCGCCGGATACCAGAAAGAGCATCTCCCGCGTCGATGCCAGGCAAGGAAACGTCAGGCTTACGCGAGGGACGAAGGGCGCGACATTCGCTTTTGCCACGCCGACGGCCCATCGTTGTTGTTCCGCCAGTGCAGGGGAATTGGGAAACAGGCTTGCTGTATGCCCATCGGGGCCGATGCCCATCAGGACGAGATCGAACAGCGGCGGCTCTTGATCCAAAGAGGCTGCATGAAACGATCTGAGTTCACGCTCGTAGCGTTCTGCAGCCTCGTCAGGCGTCGCGGCCGACGTCGGGATAGCGTGCACATTTTCCGGAGGTGCGCATGCATCAAGAAAAGCCGCCCGGGCCATGCCGATATTGCTCAAGGGATCGTCCTGCGGAACGAAACGATCGTCGGTCATGAACCAGTGGACGCGCGGCCAGGGAATCTGTTTGCGCCAGAACGAAGTCGCGAGCAATTCATAAAGCCGCCGTGGCGTCGATCCACCAGTCAGGCAGACTCTGACTTGCTGCGCGTTCTTTGCAATGCGCTCAACCAGTCGCTTGGCCGCGGCATCCGCCAGCGATCGGCCATCGGCAACAACGATGCTCTGGGGCTTCGAGGTCGGCGTACTCATTCTCCGTCGATCCGGCGCCAGCGGCGGCCATCGCGTTCGATCAGCTCATCTGCTTCCTTGGGGCCATCTGTGCCGGCACGGTACAGGGAAAGCCCGTTGCCGCCCGCTTTCTTCCAAGCGTCGATAAAGGGCTGAACGGCTTGCCAGCCCGCCTCGACGCTGTCTGCGCGCTGAAACAGGATGTTATCACCGATCATGCAGTCGTAGAGCAGGGTTTCGTAGCCGGTGCTTGGCGCGGACTTGAAATAGTCCTTGTACTTGAATTTCATTTCCACGCCATCGACGGTGACGGTTGGTCCGGGCACCTTGGTGTTGAACTGAAGTGTAATGCTTTCCGTCGGCTCAACACCGATGACCAGATAGTTGCGCGACAGACGCTCCACCTCGGTAGCTCGGAACATGGAAAATGGCGCAGCCTTGAATCGGATCGCAACTTCGGTGCGTTTCCCGGACATCGCCTTGCCGGTGCGGAGATAAAATGGAACGCCGGCCCAACGCCAGTTGTCGATGGTCAGTTTCAGCGCAGCATAAGTCTCGACGACGCTGTCGGGGGAGACATTCTTGGTTCGGCGGTAATCGTCGATGTCCTTGTCGCGAATGCGGCCGGCGACGTACTGCCCGCGGACCGAGTTCTTGAGCGCTTCCTCTTCGCTCTGCACTTGGATGGCGGAGAGGACCTCGCCCTTTTCCGAACGCACCGAGTGCGCGTCGAAGCGCGACGGGGGCTCCATCGCGACCAAGGCAAGCAGTTGAAAGAGGTGGTTGGGGACCATGTCGCGCAACGCACCGGTCGATTCATAGAAACTGCCGCGGCGGCCGACATCGAGCATTTCGGAGACGGTAATCTGCACATGGTCGATGTGGTTTCGATTCCAGATCGGCTCGAACATCCCATTGGCAAATCGAAGCACCAAAATGTTCTGTACGGTTTCTTTGCCGAGATAGTGATCGATCCGGTAAATCTGATGCTCGCTCACGAGCTTGAGCAGATCGCGATTGAGGTCTTTCGCGGATTTGAGATCCGTGCCGAACGGTTTTTCGACCACAAGGCGCCGCCAGCCATCAGGCTGGTCGGTCAATAGACCCATCTTGCTGAGCTCTTCGCTGATGGGTTTAAAGCCATTGGGCGGAACAGCGAGATAGAATAGATTGTTCGTGATGCCGTCGGTCTTGGCGATCTTCTCGAGATGGTCTTTCAGTCTCTTGAACGATCCCGGTTCAGCTGGGTCAGCATGAATGCTGAGGATGCAATCGAACAACTTCTTGGCAATGGCCTGGTTGATTGGCCGCGTTGCGAATTGTTGGAGAGCCTTCATCAGGTCGTCTTTTAGGGTCGCACTCTGTATTTCAGTGCGGGTGATGCCGACCACGCAAAATTTTTCCGGCAGAAGTCCAGACTCGGCCAGATTGTAAAGCGCCGGGATAACAAGCCGATGAGCGAGATCGCCGGTGATGCCGAACACCACAAAGCAACATGAATCAGGGACCCTGGGCTTGGCAGTGGTATCAGAACTCATCGGCACTCCTTTTAGATCGCTTATTCCGCGGCTTTTTTGCCAGCAGTGCCGCCAAGTTTGGGTGGCTCGGTGTGGCCGCCGAAGCCATGACGCATGGCGGAGAGCACTTTCTCCGCGAAGGTATGTTCCTTGCGCGAGCGGAAGCGCGCATAGAGCGCCGCGGTGATGACTTCCGCCGGCACGGCCTCGTCGATCGCGGCATTGATGGTCCAGCGGCCTTCGCCGGAATCCTCGACGAACCCGGAGTAATTCTCGAGTGTGTCGTTCTTGGCCAGCGCCGCGGCTGTGAGGTCGAGCAGCCATGAGCTGACAACGCTGCCGCGACGCCAGACTTCAGCGATATCGGCGATATTGAGGTCGTACCGATGTTCGGGGGGCAGGGCATCGATATTCGCGTTCTTGAGAATATCGAAGCCTTCAGCATAAGCCTGCATCAGGCCATACTCGATGCCGTTGTGGATCATTTTGACGAAGTGGCCCGCGCCGACGGGGCCGGCATGGATATAGCCCCGCTCGGCACGCGGATCGCGCCCGTCGCGGCCCGATGTGCGTGGAATATCGCCGAGGCCGGGGGCAAGGCTCGCGAAGATCGGGTCGAGGCGATTCACGATCTCGGTTTCGCCTCCGATCATCATGCAGTAGCCGCGCTCAAGGCCCCATACGCCGCCGCTGGTGCCGACGTCGACATAATGAATGCCGATCCTCTTCAATTCGCCGGCGCGGCGGACATCGTCCTGCCAGAACGTATTGCCGCCATCGATGATGGTGTCGCCGGGCTCCATGGTCTTCCGGAGCGTTGCGATGGTGTCTTCCGTGATCTTGCCCGCGGGCAGCATCACCCATACCACCCGAGGAGCGGCGAGTTTTCTGACGAGATCTGGAAGCGAGGTAGCTCCCGTGGCGCCTGCTGCGGCAAGATCCGCCACAGCCTTTACGTTGGTGTCGAAGACGACGACGTTGTGCTGGCCCTTGGTGATGAGGCGGCGAACGATGTTGCCGCCCATGCGTCCCAAGCCGACGAGTCCGATCTGCATGTGCCGTTCCTATGACAATGCGCTTTGGACAGCCGCGCGGATGGTTGCGAGGCCCTTTGTGACATCGCCCTTGATATGCAGGCGCAGTGCCCGCCGATCGCGTTCGGTCAACACATCGAAATCGCCGCGCGCCTGTGCCGCCTTGATGACGCCGAAGCTCGCTTTGTGGCCCGGAATGGGCAGATCGTTGGCGTCCTCGGCCGTGATCTGCAGGAAGACACCGCTGTTCGGTCCGCCTTTATAGGCTTGCCCGGTCGAGTGCAGGAAGCGTGGACCGAAGCCGACGCAGGTGGCGATATGCTTTTTATCGCGGATTGCCATGCGCATCTCCTGCGCCGCCGCGATATCAGCGTCGTTGTGGTCGAGGTAAGCCAGGATGGCCGCATAGTCGCCGCTCTTGACGCGCCCGAAATGCGCTTTGAGCCACGATACGGCATCGCCGTTCGCGCCCGCCTTGCGCAAGGCGTCCGCATTCTTGGTGTCCGTATAGATGTCGATCTCGCCGTCGCTTGACACGGCGCTCTCGGAGGGGAGCTCGCCGGTTTTTTCGAAAGCCGAAGTCAGTTCCTTGGTCTTGATCTTCGCGGACTCCACGTCCGGCTGATCGAACGGGTTAATGCCCATCACGGCACCGGCAACTGCAGTCGCGATCTCAAAGCGGAAAAACTCCTGACCGATATGCTCAGGATTCGTAATAGTAATCCGGATCACCGGATGGCCTGCCTGCTCCAGCGTCGCAAGGGCAGCTTCGCGCGATGTGTCGGTATCGTCCTTCAGACGAAGATCGATGAACACGCGATCGTTGCCATAGACCTCGGGCTTGCCGAGCGTCTCGCCTTCGAGCGGAATCAGCGCCTTGCCGTTCTTGCCGGTGGATTCTGCGATGAGCTGTTCTGCCCACGCACCGAAATCCGCAATCTGTTTAGATCCGGTGAGCGTGATTTTGTCCCGGCCATGCTTGGCGGCGGCGCCGAGCGCCAATCCCAATTGGACGCCGGGGTTTTCGCCGGGAGGAACGTCGGGACCGCAGGCGCGTACCATCGACGCTGCGGACTCGAGGAGTTTGCCAAGGTCGATGCCAGCCGCTGCAGCAGGCACCAGCCCGAATGGCGACAGCACCGAATAACGGCCGCCGATGCTGGGCAGGCCATAAAAGACCTGAGCGAAATTGCGTGATTTCGCGACCTGCTCCATGGACGAACCTGGATCGGTCACGGCAACAAAGTGTTTGCCGGCTTCGCCCTTGGTCTCTTCGTTCACAAGGGCGAAGAAATAATCCATCAACGCGTTCGGCTCGGTCGTGCCGCCCGACTTGCTCGAGACGATGAATAGCGTCTTTCCGACGTTGATCGCCGCCTCGATGCGGCGAACCTGCGCGGGGTCAGTCGAATCGAGGATGCGAAGTTTGGGAAAGCCCTCGGCTTGACCAAATGTCATGGCCAGGACTTCAGGTCCCAGGCTCGAACCGCCCATGCCGAGTACGACGGCATCCGTGAAGCCATTGCTCTTCACCCAGCCGGAGAATGCGTCGTAACGTGAGAGTTCGCCGCGCTCGCGTTCAACGATATCAAGCCAGCCGAGCCATTTGGCCTCGTCCTTGCCGGTCCAGACCGAGGCATCGCGCGCCCACAATTTGCGAATGGTGCCGTCCGTGCGCCAGCGCTCCATCAGCGCCTTGCTGTCTTTCTCGATGTCCGGAGCAAGCGCAATGGTTTGCCCATCGATCCGGCCGCCGAGCATGGTAGCGCGCTTATGTGCAACGGCTCCAAGCAGCTTGTCGAACGCTTCGGCGAACAATTGCACGCCTTCCTTGACGAGGGTGTCCGTAATCGCGTCAAGCGAAATCCCTGCTTTTGCAAGGTCAGCGAGAACCCGCTCGGCTTCCGGGATGTTTTCTTCCAGACTGTCGCGGAGCTTGCCGTGGTCGCGGAAGGCGTCGAGTGTCGCCGGCGGTACCGTGTTCACTGTGTCGCGGCCGATCAGCTCTTCGATATACAGCACATCGCTATAGGCCTTGTTCTTGGTCCCGGTGCTGGCCCACAACAGCCGCTGAACCTTGGCTCCCTTGGCGACGAGCTTCTTCCAGCGGTCGGACGCGATCACCTTCTTGTAGTGCTGATAGGCGAGCTTCGCGTTGGCGATGGCCACCTTGCCTTTCAGCGCTTCGAGCCGAGCCTTTTGATCCTTGTCATTCGCTGCGGCGATCTGCTCGTCGAGCTGCTTGTCGACGGCTGTATCGATGCGGCTGACAAAGAAGCTTGCGACGCTTGCAATCTTGCTTGGGTCGCCGCCGCCTGCGACGAAGGCTTCGAGGCCCGCCAGATAAGCTTCCAGAACCTGCGCATAGACTTTTTGCGAGAACAACAGCGTGATGTTGATGCTGATGCCTTCCGAAATCAGCTTCTGAATCGCCGGCAAGCCCTCAGGAGTCGCGGGCACCTTCACCATCAGGTTTTCGCGGTCGACTGCTTTCCAGAGTCGCTCGGCTTCCGCGACGGTGCCTTTGGTATCGAGGGCGAGATAGGGTGAGACCTCAAGGCTGACGTAGCCATCGGCGCCGTGCAGGTCATCGTAGACCGGCTTCAGAACGTCTGCCGCGTGTTGGATATCTTCAATTGCAAGAGCCTCGTAGAGATCACCCACAGGCCGGTCATGCTGCTTCAACAATGCTGAAATCGCATCGTCATATTCATCAGTGCCGGCGATCGCCTTCTCAAAAATCGAGGGGTTTGAAGTGACGCCCAGCACTCCATCCCGTTCGATCAGCGTCTTCAGATCGCCTTTGGCGATGAAGCCGCGTGCGAGGAAATCGAGCCAGACAGCCTGGCCATGGCTTTGAAGCTTTTTGACTGGGTTCATGATCTCTTGTTCTGTTCGATCTGGCGTAGGGCAGCACTCAACACCTTCTCTGCCGTAAAGCCAAATTTTGTCAAAAGGTCTTTTAACGGGGCGGACGATCCGAATGTATGCATACCGATGATCGTACCGGAAGACCCTGCATAACGGTCCCAGCCGATCACGGAGGCTTGCTCGACGGTCACGCGCGCCGTGATGTCAGGCGGCAGGACGCTGTCGCGATAAGCCTTGTCCTGCTTTTCAAACAGGTCCCATGACGGCATGCTGACGACGCGGGCGCCGATGCCGCGCGATTTCAGCGTTTCATAGGCTCCGACGCAGAGCTGCACCTCGCTGCCGGTGCCGATCAGGATCACCTGAGGTGGACCGCTGTCCGGGTCGGCCATAACGTAGGCGCCCCGCGCAAGCCCCTCAGCTGATGCATAACGGCTCCGATCGAAGATCGGCAGAGCCTGGCGGCTCAGCACGAGAGCCGCAGGTTCGTCCTTGAGGCTCATGATAATTTTATAAGCCTCGCGCACTTCGTTCGCGTCTGCAGGCCGCAGGACCACCAGTCCCGGGACCGCGCGCAGTCCTGCCAGCTGTTCGACCGGTTGATGGGTCGGGCCATCTTCGCCAACGCCAATGGTGTCGTGGGTAAAGACGTTGAAGATCGGCAGTCTCATCAGAGCCGAGAGACGTATGGGCGGGCGCATATAGTCGCTGAAAATCAGGAACGTCGAACCGAAGCCCCGCAGGTGGCAAAGGCCCATACCGTTGACGATCGCGCCCATGGCATGTTCGCGGACGCCGAAATGCATGTTTCGTCCGCCGGGCGTTGTCTTCGTCAGTGTCCCAGCGCCATCGAATGACAGTTTGGTCTTGGTCGATGGCGCAAGGTCCGCCGCGCCGCCGAGGACCCACGGCATTCGCTCTGCCAGGACATTGAGAACTTTGCCTGACGCGTCGCGCGTCGCAATCCCCTTCGGGTTGGGTTCGAAGATTGGGAGATTGCGATCCCAGTTATCAGGGACACCGTGTTTGAGACATCGAATAATCTCGTCAGCGGTATCAGGGTGCTTGGCACGGTAGTCGTCGAAAGTTTTTTCCCACACGGCGCGCAGGGCGGCGCCTCGTTTGCCCATTCCATTGGTGAGACGATCATAAACACCATCCGGCACAAGAAATTGAGCATCCTCGGGCCAACCCAAGAACTTCTTTGTCTTGCGAACTTCGTCTTCGCCGAGCGCATCGCTATGGATCGACGCGGTGTTCTGCTTGTCCGGTGCGCCGTAACCGATGATGCTGTTGACCACGATCAGGGTTGGGCGGCCGCTTGTTTCCTTGAATTCCTCAAGCGCTTCGTGCACCCGATGGCGATCGTTAGCATCAGGCACGTGAACAATGTGCCAGCCATAACCACGGAAGCGCTCGGCAACATTCTCGCTGAAAGCGAGCTCGGTGTGGCCTTCGATGGTGATGGTGTTGCTGTCATAGATCCAGCACAGATTGTCGAGACCAAGATGCCCTGCCAGCGACGCAGCCTCGCTGGCGACACCTTCCATCAGATCGCCATCGCTGCAAATCACGTAGACGTTGAAATCAAACAGCGAGAGGCCAGGCTTGTTGTACTTCGCGCCGAGCCAGCGCGATGCGATCGCCATGCCGACGCTGTTGCCACAGCCCTGGCCAAGTGGGCCGGTCGTGGTTTCTACGCCTGTGGTGTGGCCGTATTCGGGATGTCCCGGAGTGACGCTGTCGATTTGACGGAAGGCCTTGATGTCGTCGAGAGAGACTGCGGGTGTATTCGTGACCTTGCCGTCCTGCAGGCGCTTGATCCCGGAGAGATGGATTAGCGAGTAAAGCAGCAGCGACGCATGACCTGCGGAAAGCACAAATCTGTCGCGATTGGGCCAGAGCGGATCAGCAGGATCGTAACGCAGCACATCCTGCCAGAGCGTATAGGCCACCGGCGCCATGCCCATAGGCGTGCCAGCATGGCCGGAATTTGCCTTCTGAACCGCATCGATGGTGAGCGTGCGGATCGTATTGACGCAAAGATCGTCAATTGAATCAGTTGCATGACGTCTTTGACTTCCGTCGTTCAACTGCACAGTACTCATGGGATATCCGTGGACTTGCGACGAAGTGATGCAGCTCGGAACCAGGGCAAGGTGAACGGAAAACTTCGCATCGCGGCAAATGTTCCGTCGCGCCGGTTAATGTGAATGCGGACTGCGGCGAGATTCCGCCTTCCGGGGCTCAGCGCTCAAACGGCACGTCCCAGATGTCTTCAGCGTATTCGCGAATGGTTCGGTCGGAGGAGAACCACGCCATGCGAGCAACATTGAGAATGCTCATGCGAGCCCAATCCGGCGTATTCCACTTCTCGTCAACAATGCGTTGCATCCGGTGATAGTCGTCGAAATCCGCCGACACCATGTAGTAGTCGAGATGACGCAGACTGTGAGTGATGGGCGTAAAACGGCCTGGATCGTTTGGAGAGAACATTCCGCTGTCGATGGCCTCGATCACGCGACATAGGATGGGTGAACGGGAAATTGTCTCCACGGCATCCAGCCCCTGTGCACGGCGCTGCGCGACCTGATCAGCCTGCAGGCCGAAGATAAAGATATTCTCCTCGCCGACATGATCACGGATTTCGATATTGGCGCCATCAAGTGTGCCGATGGTGAGGGCGCCGTTCAACGCAAGTTTCATATTGCCAGTGCCGGATGCTTCCATGCCGGCCGTTGAAATCTGCTCGGACAAATTGCTCGCAGGCACAATGGCTTCCGCTGCGCTCACATTGTAGTTCGGAATGAACGCAACTTTGAGTACGTCGCGGGCCGCCGGATCGCTATTGATCGTGAGCGCGATGTCATTGATGAACCTGATGATCAATTTCGCTTGCTGATAGCTCGCAGCCGCCTTGCCAGCGAACAGCTTGACCCGTGGTGTCCAGTTGCGTCCGGGATCGTTTTTGATCGCGAGATAGAGAGCGACGGTTTCGAGCGCATTCAGAAGCTGGCGCTTATATTCATGGATGCGCTTGATCTGAACATCGAACATTGCTGACGGATCAACGCGGACGCCGATCTGCGCTGCAATCGAATTAGCGAGGGCGACTTTGTTCTTGAACTTTGCGGACATGAATCGCTGCTGAAAAGCACGATCATCCGCCAGCTTTTCCAGCTCCCGCAGGTGATTTGGGTCATCGAGGACAACATCGCCGCATACGTCGCGCAGGATCTCAACAAGATGAGGATTGCATTGCTGCAGCCAGCGGCGAAACGTGATGCCGTTGGTCTTGTTGGTAATCCGCCCGGGATAGAGTGCGTTGAGGTCCGCAAACACGGTGCTACGCATCAGCTCGCTATGCATGGCGGACACGCCGTTGACCCGGTGCGATCCCACATAGGCTACCTGGCCCATACGTACGCGGCGCCCACCGGTCTCGTCGATCAATGAGACGGATGCGCGGAAACGGATGTCACCGGGGGCATGCGCTTCGGCCGCCGCAAGGTTGCGATCGTTGATTTGATAGATGATATCGAGGTGGCGCGGCAGCAGCCTCTGAAAGAGGTCGACAGGCCATGTTTCGAGTGCCTCCGGCAGCAGCGTGTGGTTGGTGTAAGAAATCGTTTTATTGGTGATGTGCCAGGCCTCATCCCAACTCAGCCGATATTCATCAATCAGCAGCCGCATGAGCTCCGGAATAGCCAGACTCGGATGTGTATCATTCATCTGGATGGCAGCTTTGGATGATAGCGTGCGCAAATCGCCGTCGCCCTGAAGATGATAGGCGATGATGTCCTGCAGTGAGGCCGAGACAAAGAAATACTCCTGTCTCAGACGTAGCTCTCGGCCGGCAGGTGTCTCATCGCTTGGATACAGGAATTTTGATATCGACTGCGCTCGCGCCATTTCCGACATGGCGCCGAGGTGATCACCGCTGTTGAAGACCTTGAGGTTCAGCGGATCGACCGCGCGCGCAGACCACAATCGAAGGGCGTTGACGTGATGCTTGCCCCAGCCGACGATAGGCGTGTCATAGGCCACGGCTTCAACGGTTTCATCCGGGAGCCAAATGCATCGTTCGCGATGCTCCGGATCGTCGCGTCCAATGCGGCCGCCATAATGAATGCGATAAGTAATCTCGGGACGCTCAAATTCCCATGGATTCCCGGACAGCAACCATTGCTCAGGAAACTCCTCCTGTTGTCCGTCTGAAATGATCTGACGGAAAAGGCCATGTTCATAGCGAATGCCGTAGCCCTGTGCCGGAATGCTGAGCGTGGCCATGCTTTCCATAAAGCAGGCAGCCAGGCGGCCGAGGCCGCCATTGCCCAGCGCTGCGTCGGGTTCAATCTTTTTCAGTTCGTCAAAATCAACGCCGAAATCTTCGAGCGCTGTTCGAAATGGCGCGACGAGATCAAGATTGGTCAACGCATCCGTAAACAGCCGGCCGATTAGGAATTCGAGCGAAAAATAGTAGACCCGCTTTTCGCCATTGCTGTGCGCAGTCTGGTTGGATTGCAGCCAGTGGTGGATGATGCGGTCTCGCAAGGTGAGAGCAGCAGCGATGTACCAATCGCGGTCGGTCGCGCGGTTCGCATCCTTGCCCGCCATCAGCACGATTTTTGCAAGCATCGCGCTTTTGATGCCTGCAACCACATCCTCTGTGTCCGGCTGCTGCATTCCAAGGCGCTCGCTGTATTGCATATTCATGCCACCAATCCCGATGAAGTACGATCCCAAAAAACGATCTTTCGGCTGTTGTTCTCAAAGTGACCAAATCTTATCGGCCACAATTTGACGCCTAATCTTTGAGCTTCGTTTTAACGATGATCGTCTCACTGCGATGGCACGTCTCACATCTGAAGGTGAGCCGCTGATATCCCGGGTCGCCTGGCACGATATGAGTAAGCGTCATGGTTGCTCCACAGTCTGGACAACTCAAAATATTGAGCAAGATCGAGCCGCCGGTCGCGGCTGGATGGTCGTCGCCGGGCATTCGTTAGTCTCGTTGTTCGGCCCATCTTGTTGCCGTGCAATAAGGAATTTCGTGTTGAGAAGTTCCTGCAGACAGATGGGGTCATTGCATGTGCTTGTCATCCCTTATTAGTTTGGCGGCCGCGGTAGGAGGGAACCGACCCGTGAGTCGGCACGACATCCGCTAGGCCGTCCGGCTATGCTCCCGGGCGGCCTTCCTTATGCGCCGGTCTTCTTCGCGCGCGATGGCTTCTCGGAAGCCTGCACTAGTTTCACCTTCAAGATCGCCGCCGGGAAGTTGCTGAACAATGCCCTGCAAGGAATGGCTGCCTTGCTGACATTTGCCGTCTCGAAATCACCCGCGTAATTGCTCAGATCGAGCGTGGCATCGATCGGTTCTCGCGGCCAGACACGTCCATGATCACTGAATTTTGCAAGGCGTCTGCCGAGAGCAACAATCACAGCATCTGACTTCGATTGGCGTGCGAAGGCAATGACATGAATCTTGTCGGGACCGCTTACGGCAATGGGCTCATAGTCACCTTTGGTGAAGACGTCTGGTAGCGCGTGCCTCATCTTGAGGAGTGTCCGCATCCAGGCCAATTTAATGCGACCATCCGGCCAGTTCGTAATCAAACTCTCCCAGTCCGGATTCTCGATTGCTGCCATTGCAGCTCGGCGCACGGCGAAATCGACCGGCCGTCGATTGTCGGGATCGACCAGCGAGCAATCCCAGAACTCCGTGCCTTGATAGAAATCCGGCACACCCGGCATCATTGTTTTCAAAGTGATTTGGGCCAGCGAATTCAAGGCGCCGAGCAGCGATGTCCGGCGAACGATTATTTCAATGGATGTGATGAAATCCGCAGATTGCGATCTGTCGAGAATGGACTCGATAAACCGCATCAGTGCATCTTCGTAGCGTACGTTTGGGTTGAGCCAGCTGGTTTCCAGCTTGGCCTCACGGGCGGCTTTGATCGCGTAGGCTTTCATGCGTTCAACGAAGATGTCGTCCAGTGTATTTGGCCACGCGCCGATCAGCGCTTGATACAACATGTATTCAAACGCGAGCGAGGGGCTACGCACGTCGCCCTCGGACATCACATGGCGAGCATTCATTTCCTTCCACCGGCTCACCATGCCGGTCCATTCATCCGCGAGCTCCGGCAAGGCCAACAACCGGGTGCGCGCATCCTCGCCACGCTTCGTGTCGTGTGTCGCCGTGGCCGTCATACCGTGAGGTAAAGTGTGAACCCTCTCACGCATCATGGCGTGAAAATCTTCGGTTGAAAGTCCCTGCGCCGCTGCGTCCCCGCCCACTTCATTGAGCGCCAGCAATCGATGAAAACGATAGAACGCAGTGTCTTCCAGAGACTTGGCCATCATCGGCCCAGTGAACTGCTGGATTTTTAGTCCGAAGCGGCGCATGCGCGGCTTGCCGGGGGCTACGCGGTCGGCCTTTGTAAGATCAAGGGTCAGCGTGTCCCGCAGGAAATCGAAGATGCCTTCATCCGCGCCGAACCAGTCTGCACGCGCCCTCTCGATTGCGCGATTGATCAAGTCGCGGTCTGTCGGAGAAGGACCCGTCGCCGTCATATAGGTGCGATAGACCGGGAAGTGCAGGACATATAGTTCAAGCGTCTGCCGTAGGCTGTCGGCGGAAAAGTCGCGTGTCGAATAGTGTCCGCCGGCGATGCGGGCCAGTAGACGAGAGAGCACTGTGAATTCGCTGGCCAGCAGAGTTTCGAGCACGCGGCGCTTTGCCTCTTCCAGCACAGGAGCAAGCTTTGGCGGACTATTGCTGGCTTGTCGCCAAGTCTCGTCCAGCGTATCCATGCCGCCCGAATCCAGCAGGACGTGCGCAATGGCGTTCAGCCATTCGTAGCCCGTGGTGCCGTGAACGCCCTGCAGGTTGGGAAGCTTCTCACGTTCGCCGAGAATCTTCTCGATAAGAAGATAGAATGGCTGACGCGAGTGTCCGCGCGCATCTTTGATGAGCCGTGAAAGCCTTTGACAATATTGCGCCGGATCGCGCAGGCCGTCGATATGATCGAGCCGCAATCCCTGCAGCTTGTCTTCCGCGATGAGTCGCTTCACGAGTCCATGTATGCCGTCGAATGTCTTCTGATCCTCGACACGCAGGCCCGCCAGGCTGTTGACGTCGAAAAACCGTCGGTAGTTGATTTCGCTTGTTGCCAGCCGCCAGTGAGCCAGCCTGTAATGCTGCCGTTCAAGAAGCGAATGAAGAGCTTTCGTTGGCGTGTCGCGATCGGGGCCAGAGCGATAGGCGCTGAGACCCTTTTCAATAATGGAGTGAATGGCCGGATCGGCAGCCAGCGCCGCCTTAAGGTCTGGTGCTTCACGACGATTGGGGCGATGTAAGCCGGTGTAACGTGCGGCCAGCTCGAGAATCTTGCGACCCCCGTCAGTCGTCGCGGCGCTGCCTTCAGCTTCCCCAACAATGACGCGGAGCATTTCACTATAGCGTTCAGGCGAGATCGGCAGCCGATGCTCATAATACCACGCTGAAAAGCTGCCCTCCTGCGGATCGAAGCGGAGTTCGATGTGTCCTTGTTCCAGCGCCTCGCCATAGGATGAGCCGAGAATGGGGAGGAGTACGCCGCCTTTCACGCGGTGAGGCAACGTATCCCAGTCGATATCGAAGGAGGCCGCGTGAGGGGACGCGGGCCCCCATTCAAGCACGTCGAGCCACCACGCATTGTCCGCGAAATGCACGCCCATATGGTTGGGCACGAAATCGAGAATGAGGCCGAGGTCATTCGCTTTCAGAGCTGCACTTAGCCGATTGAACGCGTCTTCTCCGCCGAGCTCCGGATTGAGCGCGTTGTGATCAACAATATCGTAGCCGTGCGTGCTGCCGCTTCGTGCTTTCAAAAATGGGGAGGCATAAAGATGCGTGATGCCCAGCTTCTTGAGATACGGGGCGATCTTTGCGGCTTCGTCGAAGCCGAATGCCGATGTGAGCTGGATGCGGTAAGTCGCGAGCGGAATGGGCGCGGGCATCAGCGATCTCCCACATCCCAAACCGCAGCCCATGGTGCGAGTTCGTCGCGAGGCATCTCTCCCCAGATGATGCGCTTTGCCTGATAAGACGCAGGGATGGCCACGACACCATCGGAAAGATTGGCGATGAGCTGCAGCGTTGCGCCGTCTCCCAAAGTCCAATGCGCAAGGAGCAGACCATTGTCGTTGACGTTGGCATCGCCGAAGCGGGCGTCGTCGAGATGGGGGGCAATCTCAGCGTGCCTGACCTTAAGAAGTCTGCTAACCAATATCAGCCGCGTACGATGAACCGGCTCATCAGTTTCGCTCCAGTTGAGCTGGGCAGACCTGAACGTGGTTTCATCCAGAGGGTCAGGAATGTCGTCTCCGTATTTTTCATACGCGGATTTGAATTCCGCCCGCCGCCCTTGCCGGATAGCATTGGCGAGATCACCGCTGAAATCGCAGAAAAACGGAAATGGTGCGGTCGTGCCCCATTCCTCGCCCATGAACATCATGGGCGGCAAGGGCGAGAGCAAGGTGATCGCGAGAGCGGCTTCTATGGAGGACGGGCTCGCGTTGACTTCCAGACGATCGCCGAGGGGGCGGTTGCCGATCTGATCATGATTTTGCAGAAAGTTGATGAATGCGAGCGGTGAGAGGTCACCGCTGGCCTCGCCGCGCAAGGCGCCATCGCGATGAGCAGACGCCTCGCCTTGATAGGCAAATCCGGAGCGCAGTGTGCGAGCGATGGCGACGCGGGGCGTCGGGTAATCGCCGTAATATCCAGCACCTTCTTCCGTCAGGAGCACGTGCCAGGCATGGTGATAATCGTCGTTCCATTGCGCGCGGTACTTTCCGCGGGGCGGATTTGTTGCCGGATCGAGATGAGTGGCGCGATTATCGTCGTTTTCGAGAACAAGATGGATCTCGCGCCCGCTTGCTTGCGCGAATTCGCCGACAGCGCGGCTCAGGTCATTGAGAATGTTCGGGTCTCCGACCTCGGTGATGGCGTGGACGGCATCGAGCCGCAGGCCATCGAATCGATAATTATTCAGCCAATGAAGCGCATTGCCGATGGCAAACTGCCGGACCTCCGGCACGCGATAATCGATCGCATTGCCCCACGGTGTCTGCGAGTTCGAGAATAATGTCGGCGCATAGCGGCCGAGATAATTTCCTTCCGGACCGAAGTGATTGTAGACCACATCGAGAAAGACCATGAGCCCGCGCAGATGGGCTTCGTCGACCAGCGCTTTCAGATCGTCAGGCCGCCCGTAACTGCTGTCAGGCGCGTACCACAGTACGCCGTCATAGCCCCAATTTCTCCGGCCTGGAAAATCTGCGAGTGGCATCAGTTCGAGTGCGGTGAAACCCGTCGCGACCAGATGATCGAGTTTCTCGATCATCGCGCGGTAGGTGCCCCCTGGCGTAAATGTGCCAACATGGGTTTCGATTAATACGGTGTCTTTCCACGGGCGGCCGCGCCAGCTTTCAGCGCGCCAGCGATAAGCCGTGTGATCAATGACTTCGCTCGGGCCCGCGATATCATCCGGCTGGAAGTGCGACGCAGGATCCGGCACGTCCAGTTCGCCATCGATCCGGAATTTATAACGCGTCCCGCCTTTGGCGCCGGAGACATAAGTGGAGAACCATCCGGCATCATCTCGTTGCATCGGATGAGCGACGTCGAGTACGACATCGACAGTCTTCGCAGCCGGTGCCCACAGTGAAAATGTGACACCGTCCTTAGTCAGGCTGGTTCCGAAACGATCGGCATTCATGCAGCGCCCGCGAAGGCAAGTACGGATCGGGCTGGAGCTTCCTCCGCGGTGCCTGACTGGTAAGACGCGCTTTCCTGTTCTGCCTGGGTGGTATCAAGCAGGCGGGTCCACTCCTTGTATTCAGGCAGTTTTGGCAGCGTGAACTGAATGGCTTCCGGTGCAGCATTCAGCACAACAAAAAGCGGGGGAGTATTCTCTTCAATAGGGCCAAGGACATAGGCCAGGAAACGCCCCTCGGGAAAATTCCAGTCCTGATCGGTCATTTCTGCAGCACTTGGAGTCAGCCAAAGAACACCATAGGAGCCGTCTTGCCGCCGTCCGTCGACCCAGCGTTGGGATTTGATTTGTGGAAAGCGATTGCGAAGCGCGGTCATGTGGCTGACGAATTCGGTGAGATCTTCGCCTTCTTGGCCAAGGCCCTCCCATCCGACCCAACCGATTTCGCTGTCCTGACAATAGGCGTTGTTATTGCCGCCTTGACTATTCCCGACTTCGTCGCCGGCAAGGATCAACGGCACGCCTTGGGCCAGCAGGAGACACGCGAGTTGGTTCTTCCGCAACTGACGGCGCAACGCAATGATCGCTGGATCATCGGTCGGGCCTTCATGGCCGCAATTGTTGCTGTTGTTGTCATTGGAGCCGTCGCGATTGTCTTCGCCGTTGGCTTCGTTGTGTTTCTCGTTGTAACTGAACAGATCGGCCAACGTAAAACCGTCGTGCACGGTGATGTGGTTGATGCTCGCGCGCGGCGTTCGCCCATCATGATTGAACGTATCGGACGAACCGGTCATGCGTGCGCCGACGTCGCCGATCAGATGTCCTTCACCGGACCAATAACGGCGCATCGTCGCGCGATATTTGTCATTCCATTCTGACCATTGTGAAGGGAATGCGCCGACCTGGTATCCACCCAATCCGACGTCCCAGGGTTCAGCCACAAGCTTGACTGACGCCAGCACGGGATCCTGCCGCACGGCGGTGAGGAACGCGTGGCCGCGGTCAAAGCCGCCGGGGCCTCGCGCGAGCTCCGTAGCAAGATCAAAGCGGAAGCCGTCGATGTGACACACCTCGACCCAGTAGCGCAACGAATCCATCACCATTTGCAGGACGCGCGGATGGGTCAGGTTGAGCGAATTCCCAGTGCCAGTGAAGTCATCGTAGAAGCGCGGATCATCCGGCTTCAGCCAGTAGTAGGACGCATTGTCGATGCCGCGGAACGACAATGTCGGCCCCATATGGTTGCCTTCAGCGGTGTGATTGTAGACGACGTCGAGCATGACCTCGATGCCGGCATCATGAAGACGCGCCACTGTCGTGCGGAAAACGTCGAGAGGGTTTTCCGGCGCATATCGTGCTTCGGGTGCGAAGAAGGCAATGGAGTTGTAACCCCAGTAATTGACCAGCTTTCTTTCAACAAGCTGGCGATCATCGATGAAGCCGTGGATTGGAAGGAGTTCGAGCGTCGTGACGCCGAGGCGCTTCAAGTGATCGATCATCGCCGGCGAACACAGGCCGCGAAATGTGCCGCGCATGCCGGGAGGGATGTCCTGACGCGTCTGGGTCAATCCTTTTGCATGCGCTTCATAGATGATCGTATCTGCCCACGGCACATGGGGACGGTTTTCGCGACGGCCCCAGTTGAACGTCTCATCGACGACAACAGCCTTCGGCATACCGCGGGCGTTGTCGCGGCGGTCGAATGAAAGATCTTCACGGGAGCTGCCGGTGCGATAAGCGAAATGCGCGTCGCTCCACACCAGTCGGCCGGCGAGCCGTTTGGCGTACGGGTCAAGCAGGAGCTTATTGCAATTGAAGCGATGACCCTGCTCCGGTGCGTAAGGGCCGTAGACACGGTATCCATAGAGCTGCCCGGGGGAGATATCGTTGAGGTAGCCGTGCCAGACATCCTCAGTGCGTTCCGGAAGATCGAGGCGTTCGATTTCACGGCGGCCCTGACTGTCGAACAGACAAAGTTGTACCCTCTCTGCGTGGGCAGAGAACAGGGCGAAGTTCGTGCCGCGTCCGTCCCAGGTTGCTCCGAGACGATGGTTCGTGCCCGCAGACAAGCGCATGTCACATGTCCGGTACGAGGAAGATTGCGGCAAGCGGCGGCACTGTCAGATTGAGATAGGGGACAGGGCCCTCCAGTGTTTTGATCCGGCCAATATTTCCGACATTGGTGCCGCCATAGTGCGCGGAATCCGAATTGAACACCTCACGCCAGTGGCCAGGGAAGGGCACCTTGACGCGATAATCGTGATAGACGTTCGGCGAAAAGTTCACGACCACCAGGCAACGTTCCCGCGCAGCATTCCCCTTGCGTATCCAGACGAACATGTTGCGGTCAGCATCGTCAGTAACAACCCATTCGAAGCCCGCCGGATCGCAATCGAGTTCATGAAGCGCCGGGAGGCTGCGGTGCAGATTGTTGAGATCGCGGATCAGAGACTGGATTCCGCGATGCTTGGGCTGACCCAGCAGGTGCCAATCGAGAGAGTGGTCGTGATTCCACTCCCGCTCCTGGCCGAATTCGCTGCCCATGAATATCAGCTTCTTGCCCGGGTGACCGAACATGAAAGCGTAGTAGGCGCGGAGGTTGGCGAAGCGCTGCCAGTCATCGCCTGGCATGCGGCCGAGGATCGAACGTTTGCCGTGCACGACTTCATCGTGCGAGAGCGGCAGGATGAAGTTCTCAGAGAATGCGTAATGCAGGCCGAACAAGATCTGATCGTGGTGGAATTTGCGGTGAATAGGATCCTTGCTGATGTAGTTCAGCGTGTCGTGCATCCAGCCCATGTTCCATTTGTAACCGAAGCCAAGCCCGCCGAACTCCACAGGTTTCGATACCTGTGGCCATGCGGTTGATTCTTCAGCGGCCGTTGTTGCATTCGGAAATTTTGCAAAGACTTCGGTGTTGAAGCGGCGCAGAAATTCGATGGCCTCTATGTTTTCACGGCCACCGTACTTATTCGGAATCCATCCGCCGGCTGGCCGGCTATAATCAAGGTAGAGCATTGAGGCGACGGCATCGACGCGCAGGCCGTCGATCCCGTAACGCTCGAGCCAGAACAGAGCATTGGAGACCAGGAAATTGACGACTTCAGTTCGTCCGTAATTATAGATCAGCGTGCCCCAATCGAGATGCCGCCCCTGCAACGGGTTGGCGTGCTCGTAGAGAGCGGTGCCGTCGAACATGGCGAGACCGTGTGGATCATCAGGGAAATGCCCTGGCACCCAGTCGAGCAAAACCGCCAATCCTTCCTTGTGGCAGGCGGCCACAAGCGCTGCAAAATCCTCGGGCTTGCCGAACCGGCTTGTGGGCGCATACAGCCCGGTGGGCTGGTAGCCCCAGGACCCATCGAAGGGATGTTCGCTGATCGGCAGGAATTCGACGTGAGTGAAGCCAAGATCGCGAACGTAATGCGGAAGCGTTTCAGCCAATTCGCGATAGGTCAGCCAATGGTTACCTTCCTTCTTGCGCCAGGAGCCGAGATGAACCTCGTAGATCGACATTGGCGCGCTGAGTTTGTTGGGTTGCCCTGCAACCGGAAACGGTGGGGGCAGGTGTGCTTCGTCGATGACAGTCGACGCGGTGTTTGGTCGCATTTCGGTGGCGAATGCGAGAGGATCCGCCTTCAGCGGCAGGCGCTGGTCGTTCGGTCCAACGATATCGAACTTATAGCAATCACCCGCTGTGACGCCCGGAATGAATATCTCCCAATAACCCTGTCCGCGAACGCGCATGGCATGACGGCGGTTGTCCCAGAAGTTGAAATCGCCGACGACGCTGACGCGTTTGGCATTCGGTGCGAATACGACGAACCCGACGCCGCGAACGCTGTCGAGCGTCATCAAGTGCGCGCCGAGCTTGTCATAGAGCCGCTGATGATTGCCCTCTCCGAGCAAATAGAGGTCAAAGTCGCTCAGGATCGGCGGAAAGTCATACGGATCGTAAAGCTCGACGACGTTCTCGCCGAAAGTCGCACGCAACTTGTAACGCTTTGATTTTCCAGGAACGGGGCCGATAAACAGTCCGGCATCGTGCACTTTCTCAAGGATGGCACTTTCCCCGCTATCTTCGACGGCTTCTACGAGTGACGCATTGGGCAGAAAGGCACGCACAACCGATTTGTTGTTCTCGACATGCAGGCCGAGATAATGAAACGGATCGGAATGGCGGCCCTCAAGAATTGCGTAAGCTTCAGCCGGAAGTTTCGTCATGCGGTCTCGTCTCCGGAAGCAAGAATGCGCAGCGCGCCAGTGAGCGGCACTCGCAGCCATTCGGGACGATGCGCAAGTTCATATTCGATTTCGTAGAAGACCTTCTCCACGAGGAAGAAGTTGAGCAATCGCGTGGCTGCCGCCACGTCGGTAGGCCAGAGCCGTTCGTCGCTCAGGTTCTCGTGATATGCCGATAGAAATTCCGCAACGGCGTTCGCTCGCCACATTTCAAGGCCGGCGGCGAGTTGACCGGTTTCGTCCGAAGTTACGTGCAGTGCGCGTTCGTACGCGGCCGCGGTTGAATAATCGATGGAGCGAATGAGCCCCGCGATATCTCGCGGAGCGGGCGCCTTGCGGCGGCGTTCGGCAAGTGAGCGTCGAGGTTCACCCTCAAAGTCGATGATGAAAATGTCGTCTTTGACGATCAAAAGCTGTCCGAGATGAAGGTCGCCATGATGGCGAATGTTCAATCCTTCGATGTTCCGAGGCAGAAGCGCCTCGAGGAACGGCCGAAGACTGTCTTGATATTTCATCAACTCATCGATCAGAGCACGATCGGCGTCTCTTGGAGGTTTACCAAGGAACTGTAGTCCAGCGAAAACACGCTCCGCACAGGCCATGATATTATCGATCCATCGATCGATGTCGTCGGGTGTGATGGCTTCGGGTCTGAATGCGTCGATATCATCACGGCTTGCCAGCGCCACCTGCATTTCCGCGACGCGCTTACCTGTCTGCTGCATGTATCGTGCATATGCGGTCTGCTCTTCGCTCTCGGTGGCCTGGTCTCCGCCGCTCAGGAGTCGCTGCTCATCGACAAACCGATCGAGGTAGCCGGATGTCAGAACCCAGCCATCCCCCTGATTGGCGACAAATGCGTGGACGATCGCGAGTGCGCTTCGGGAGTCACCTTCTACGACTTCCACGGAGCCGAGCAGCGCGGGTGTATTTGCGAAGTTCGCCGTGTCCGTCAGGAAACGACCCATCTCGATTTCCGGATTGATGCCTGACTCGAGCTTCCGGTACAGCTTCACCACGAAAGTTTCGTCGACAAGCGATGTGCTGTTAGATTGTTCGGTTTCGACCGGATGGACTGATTCAACCGGGACATCAGGAATCGTCGCCAGCCGTTCGCTGGCTTGAAATTCGAGGCTTCTGCCATGTTCAGTGATGGTCTCAGACAGCCGCAGATCGGCGAGAAGCTGCTTGATAAAATCTTTGTCGGTCGCAACATCGAACAACGTCCCTTCGCGCGACGCTTGCCTGACGGCAGCCAGCGCCCTGGGATTATAGCGTTCACGGTCAAACCGCACCCAGTCGATGCGGATCGGCATCGCGTATCGTGTGATCTTCCCGTTTTGCTCGGCCTCGAAAATCGTAAGCCATGGCCGCGATGCACCCTCATGGGCGAATGGAATGGCCGCGGTCACCCTTGTAATGATCGCGGCTGCGGATCGCTGTGGAAACCATCGCGTACGTGCAAGATGGGCCGGCAATACATCCCGTTCGAAGATCATGCGGGTACGGCTGAGCGTCATCCATGTCGAATTGTGGGGAACGACGAGAGTCTCAAACTCCGGCACGGGCATGTGCTGTTCTTGAGACGTCGCCGGTTTCTCATTCAGCCTGAACCAATAGAAGCCATACGGTGATAGTGTCACGAGATAGGGCAGCTCACCGATCGGCGGGAAATTGGTCCGGCCGAGCATTTCCTGCGGCACGCGCTCTTTCCATTGTGCGAGGTCAAGTTCTGTGGCCTGCGCGGAGCGAGAGAGATTGGCGACACACAGGATCACGTCGTCCTCATACTGCCTGACATAAGCGAGAACGGATCGGTTTGAGGGGCGGATGAATGTGATGGTGCCGCGGCCGAACGCGAGGGTGGACTTGCGGACGGAGATGAGACGCTTCGTCCAACTCAGGAGCGACGACAGGCTTCGCGATTGCGCTTCGACATTGACGGATTCATAGCCGTAAACAGGGTCCATGATGAGCGGCGCATAAAGCCGTGCCGGGTCGGCGCGAGAAAAGCCGCCGTTGCGGTCCGGCGTCCATTGCATCGGTGTGCGGACACCATTGCGATCGCCGAGATAGATGTTGTCTCCCATCCCGATTTCGTCGCCATAATAGATGATCGGCGTACCCGGAAACGAGAGCAGCAGGGAATTCATCAGCTCGATCTTGCGCCGATCGTTGTCCATGAGGGGTGCCAGCCGACGGCGAATGCCGACATTGATTCGTGCCCGCGGATCGTTGGCGTAGGTCGACCACAAATAGTCGCGCTCCACGTCCGTCACCATTTCGAGGGTCAGCTCGTCATGGTTACGCAGGAACAGCGCCCATTGGCAGTTCGCAGGGATATCAGGTGTTTGACGCAGGATATCTGTGACCGGAAATCGATCTTCCTGCGCGATAGCCATGTAAAAGCGCGGCATCAGCGGGAAGTGATAGGCCATTTGGCACTCATCGCCGTCGCCGAAATATTCCTGCACGTCTTCCGGCCACTGATTGGCTTCTGCCAGCAGTACTTTGTCTTTGGCGTAAGCGTCGAGCTCTGCGCGCAGCCGCTTGATAATGGTGTGCGTCTCCGGAAGATTCTCGTTGTTGGTGCCCTCGCGCTCGCAAAGATAGGGAATCGCGTCAAGCCGGAATCCATCGACGCCGGCATCTAACCAGCGCTTCATCACCTGCACGACGGCGCTGACCACGCGTGGATTGTCGAAGTTGAGATCAGGCTGGTGCGAAAAGAAGCGATGCCAGTAGAACGCGCCGGCTTCGGGGTCCCACGTCCAGTTGGATTTCTCGGTATCGGTGAAGATAATCCGAGTGCCTTGATACTTCTGGTCGGTGTCGCTCCAGACGTACCAGTTCCGCGCGCTAGATCCTGCTGAGCTGCGGCGCGCCCGCTTGAACCAGTCGTGTTGGTCGGAGGTATGATTGACGACGAGTTCGATAATCACGCGCAGGCCGCGCCGTTTGGCTTCGTGGATGAAGCGTCGGAAATCCTTCATCGTCCCGAAGTCCGGATTGATCGCGCCATAGTCCCCTATGTCGTAGCCGTCGTCGCGACCCGGTGACGGAAAGAACGGCAGCAGCCACAGCGTGGTGACGCCAAGCTCCTGCAGGTAATCCAGCTTTTCGGTCAGGCCGGCAAAGTCACCGATTCCATCATTGTTGCTGTCGGCGAAGGCTTTGACATGCAACTGATAGATGATGGCGTCTTTGTACCAGAGTTCGTTCTCGGTGGCGGTTGTGGCCGTCTCGATGGGTGACATCACGTTCATGGATGCGCCTACGCCAGACATCGGAAAAGGAGGGCGGGATCGCGTTGCGGATCTATCCGCAGGTGGACGCCACCCCATTCGACGGCATGCCGTTCACCGGTGATAATGTTCTCGAGCGCAGCGACATGCTTGGCCTCTCCCGACAGACCGACTTCTAGTCCTCCGATGGGAAACCAGAATTCGTGTGGGTCGTGGGAGAGAGCAATAGCGGCGACCACAACATTGCTGTTGTCGTTAGAGCTTTTGGAAAAGCCAATCACATTGAGATCGTCGATGTTCAGGAATTGCAATCGAGAAGTTTGCTGCAAAGCCGGATTGGCGCGCCGGGCCATGTTCAGATCGCGGATGTAGCTCTTGATGTTACCCGGACTATCCCAGTCTCGAACCTTGATCTCGTACTTCTCGGAGTTGAGATATTCTTCCTTGCCGGGAATAGGCTCGTGTTCGAGCAATTCAAACCCGTTGTAGATGCCATAAGTGCCTGACAGCGTCGCAGCCAGCGCCACGCGAGATTTGAACATCCATGCTTCGCCGCTCTGTAGATGATACGGCAGAATATCGGGCGTATTGACGAAGAAGTTAGGCCGATAGTATTCGCGCTCCGGATAGCCGGTGAGTTCGCGCAGATACTCCTCAAATTCCCATTTCTGCGTCCGCCAAGTGAAATAGGTGTAGGACTGAGTGAAGCCGAGCTTGGCCAATCCCTTCATCAATTTTGGCCGGGTGAATGCTTCCGCCAGGAAGATCACGTCCGGATCGTGCATCTGAATGTCCTTGATCAGCCATTCCCAGAACGGGAAAGGCTTGGTGTGCGGGTTGTCCACGCGGAAGATGCGGACACCGTGCGAGATCCAGAACTTGATAACGTCGCGTAATGCAGTCCAAAGCGCAGCCGCATCGTCGCTGTGAAAGTCGGGATTGTGAATATCTTCGTATTTCTTGGGCGGATTCTCCGCATACCGGATGCTGCCGTCCGGCCGGCGCTTGAACCAGTTGGGATGCTGTTTCAGCCATGGATGATCCGGCGCGCACTGGACCGCGAAGTCGAGTGCAATCTCCATGTTCAATGACTTCGCGGCCTCGATCAGCGCATGAAAGTCGTCGAATGTCCCGAGTTCGGGATGAATGGCATCGTGACCGCCTTCAGCGGCGCCGATTGCATAGGGACTTCCAGGATCGCCAGCCTCGGCTGTTAGCGCATTATTACGCCCCTTGCGGTTGACGCGGCCGATCGGATGGATCGGCGTGAAGTAAATCACGTCGAAGCCCAAAGCTGCAATCTCGGGCAGGCGCGCAATACAGTCCCGGAAGGTGCCGTGCTGACCTGGCACGGTGCCCTGGCTGCGGGGGATCATTTCGTACCACGCGCCCGACACGGCACGCTGCCGATCAATCACCAGCGGAAAGAGATTCGAGATGGTGCGATCGATTCGGATTTGACTTCGCGACATTGCCTGCCGGACATTTTCATCCAGCAGCGACGTGACATCACCACTTTCGAGAAATTTCTCGCAAGCGGACGTCAGTACAGTGGCAGATTCGCGGTCTGTCGGACGTGCTTTGGTCATCATTGCGGCGCCTTCGAGGGCATCGAGCGCGATATCCTGACCGGCTTTCTGCTTCAGCATCGCGCCATGCCGCCATGTCGCGAATTCATCCGTCCATGCTTCAATGGCGTAGACGTACCTCCCGGGCTTCATGGGCCGGAACGTCGCGGTCCATCGGTCATTGCTATGGTGAGTCATTAACTCGCGAGTCCATTCGGTCTCGCTTTCCAGACGCCATATCAATTCGGCTGAAACGATGTCGTGGCCGTCTTTATAAACATCGGCCCACACATCAAAGACGTCGCCTGCCACGCGTTTAACGGGAAACCGTCCGCAGTCGACAATCGGATAGACGTCTTCGATGTGAAACGCGCCAGCGCGAACCTGCGGAATATTCGGTAAATCACGTTGTCTCACAGGCGGCGATACTGACATTGCGTCCCCATCTCTCGAGGCGGGAGAGAACCGTTATCTAAGAAGTGGTTTGTGGCGATTTTGTTCCATCGGAACCGTTCGCGGAAAAAGGCGTTGCCTTACTTGCGTCAAAAACATGGGAAGGCGGGATTGAAAGATGGATGTGCTTTCAAAAGCTGCGCAGTTGGGAATCGAGACTTCTTTCATTGATGCAACGGGACAGCATCGCACCATCGATCCTTCGGCACTTCAGATGCTTCTTGAGGCGGTCCCTGATGCGCCGCTGCGCAATTTGCTGCCTCATGCTGTCGTCTGTCGAAACGCGAGGGAGTGTTCTCCAGTCGTGATATCCGGCGAGGTACCGATCAAGTGGCAAATTACAGATGATCGCGGAGCTATGGTCGCCGATGGCGTGTCACACGATCATCATGTGAACCTCCCTGCGACCAAGCAAGGTGTCTATTGCCTTCGCGTTATCGATGCGAACGGGAGTGAAGAGCAGACGAATTTGATTTCAGTTCCCGAACGCGCCTTTCCAGGCGACTTTGATCGCGTATGGATTCTCGCAGTTCAATTGTACGGTGTGCGATCGGCCAGAAACTGGGGCATCGGTGACTTCACAGATCTGGAGGCGTTGATTGAATGGGCGGCGCGATCCGGGGCGGCGGGGATCGGACTCAATCCGCTGCATGCCTTGTTCGATGATCATCCACAGGACTGCAGTCCATATTCACCGAACAGCCGCTTGTTCTTGAATTCGCTCTATATCGATGCGAGCCGCCTACCGGAGCTCCCCGAGGCGTTCGCGTCGGAGCACAAGGCATCGATCGAAGCTGCACGCTCCGCTCAATTCGTCGATTATCAAACCGTCGCTGACCTCAAATTGGCGGCGCTGCGTCGGGCATTCGACGCCTTCAAATTGAAAACGACACTGAAGCGCAGGACAAGCTTTGACGAGTTTCGGCGCGACGGTGGACCGCTGCTGTCACGCTTTGCGTGCTTTGAAGTTCTCCGCAAGAAATTCCCAGGCCCGTGGTGGGATTGGCCGAACCAATGGTCGTCTCCGCATGACGACGCGCTGAACGAGCTTCGCAATGGTCCGGATGCACTGGAGATCGAATTCATTGAGTTCGTGCAGTGGTGCGCCGATCTTCAGCTGAAGGCGTGCCGGGATTTGGCGAGCCGTCTGAATTTGCCGATCGGGCTCTATCTCGACGTGGCTGTGGGCGTCAAAGCCGATGGCTTTGACGCGTGGAATGAGCAGATTGCGATCTCGCGTCGGCTTTCGGTCGGAGCGCCGCCGGACTTGCTGAACGCGGCGGGGCAGGACTGGGGACTTGCCGGATTCAATGCATCGGGTCTGGCGTGGCGATCATATGAGCCGTTTCGCGCTGTGCTGCGCGCTTCGATGCGTTACGCCGGCGCGATCCGCCTCGATCATGTTCTCGGATTGAACCGCCTGTATCTCGTTCCGTCTGGATACCTTCCTAGTCAAGGCGCGTATGTCCAGATGCCGTTCGAGGCGCTGCTGGCGGTGGCAGCTCTGGAAAGCGTTGATCATCGGTGTGTGGTGATCGGAGAAGATTTGGGCACGGTGCCTGATGGTTTCCGGGAGAGGCTGCTGGATTGGGGGATCTGGTCTTATCGCGTGATGATGTTTGAACGTGGATATGACGGCTCGTTCCTCTCGATTGAGAGTTATCCGCAAGACGCGATGGTCACCTTCAATACCCATGATCTTCCGACCTTCGCCGGCTGGCGATCGGGACACGATATTGATTTGAAGCATGCCTTGGGCCTCGACCCCGGCGAGACGTGGGACGCGAGGGGGATTGCGATCCGCATGCTGGCGAAAGCCTTAAATGGTGCAGAGGATGGAGAGCCGATTTTCTATTCTGCCCTGGATTATCTCGCGCGCACGAGGTCTCGTATTTTCGGTGTGGAGATCGAGGATCTTCTTGGTGTGATGGATCAGCCAAATATCCCAGGCACGATTAATGAACATCCAAACTGGCGCCGCCGCTTGCCGGTCCCACTCGAAGAATGGTCGCAGTTCATCGACGATGAACGATTAAGTGTCGTCATGAAGGAAAGAGCGGTTGCGCGTGGGCAATAGCTGCGCGCGAATGGCGGAACAAAATACCATTTGAGAGGTCATCTATGTGGGCGGTGTTGACCGCGACATGGAGGCTTCAGATGTCAATTGGTACAATCATTCTGATCATTCTGATCATCGCGCTGCTGGGCGGCTTCAGCGGCGTTGGTGGCGGGCCGTTTTACGGGACCGGCTATTACGGCGGTGGCGGCCTCGGCCTCGTGATTGTTATTCTGCTGATTCTTATTTTGATGGGACGAATTTAGCTTTTCGCAATGCATTCGCCCCGCTGAAGCGGGGCGAATGGTTTTTCGGCATATTCTCTCAGCCAAGAACTTTGTACTTCTTCAGCCAAGCCTGCATCTGCATCCAGGCGTCGTCGGCAGCTTCCTTGCGATAACTTGGACGATAGTCCGCGTGGAAGCCGTGCGGCGCACCGGGATAAATTTTGAAGTCAGCGGTCTTGTTGGCTTTAGCAAGGGCTGCCTTGAGTTCTTCGACCTGCGCGACAGGAATGCCCTGATCAGCTTCGCCATAAAGACCAAGAACCGGGGCCTTCATCTCGGGCGCAAGCTGCATCGGGCTCTTTGGCCAAAGCGGATTGGGCGCGTCGACAGGCGGACCATAAAAAGCCACGCCTGCCTTCAAAGCCGTGCTGTGCGCAGCGTATTCCCAAACACTCCGTCCGCCACGGCAGAAGCCGATCATGCCCAGGCGGCTCGTATCACCACCTTGCGATTTGGCCCATTCCACGGTGCTGTCGAGATCCGACAGCAATTCTGAATCCGGCTTGGAATTGACCATTGGAATGAGTTTAGACATCTCAGTGACCTTGGTGAGGTCGCCCTTGCGGAAATAATAGTCCGGCGCCACCGCGAAAGCACCGAGCTTGGCAAGCCGTCGGGTCACATCCTTGATGTATTCGTGCAGACCGAAGATCTCCATGGCCACCAGCACCACGGGCGGATTCTTCACGCCCGCCGGCCGCGCGAAGTAGGCCGGCATCTCGTCGCCTGTGACCTTGATTATAGCAGTTCCGGCTTCGAGGCCATTGGTGTCCGTGGTGATGACATCGGCGCGGACGGGACCTGCGGCCAACGTGTAGCCTGCCGCTGCGGCAGCCGACGCCGTCATGAAGCCGCGGCGAGAGAGTGGCGCAGTTTTGGTCAATCCGATGATATCGGATGTGAGAATCGGGGCATCGGTCATTCGTGTCTCCGCGCGTGATTGCGACGTTGGTGGGACAGTGGATCGCGGCGAGAATCATCATCTCTCGTGGAGCAGCCAATTCACAATCACTTGATGCATTTCAGATGAAGGCGAGGAAACTTCCCGGTTGTTCAACCGTGATCGTCATCACGTTGTCTTGGAAGGCCGCGAGAGAACAGCCGCAATTTGCGGAGCATTGAAGCTCCCAACGAAAAGGATCAAGAACATGATGGCACATTCATTCCGGTGTTTGGCCGCTGCGGCGACTGTTGCAGCTTCATTAGCAGCCGCGCCTTTTGCTCAGGCGCAAACGGTGTCCGCCCCGCAGGCTGGGAGCGCCACCGCAACGGCCGACAATGCAATCATGCTGACGGTGTTCCTGAAGCACGATCAATCGCGCCCGCTGGCTGAATTGAATGCCCAGCTTGCCAAGCAGGGCTTTTACAAGGCGTTTCCGCCTGCCGGCATGGAAGTAGTGAGCTGGACCGTGGCCATGGGAATCGGCCAGATCATCACGCTTAAGCTTCCTGCATCGCGTATTCGTGAAGTAAATCGCGTGCTGGAAGATACCGCTTGGGGGAGTTATCGGACGGAGTTTTATCCGACCTATGACTACAAAGCCGTCGGTATGGCGGAGCATGAAAAAGCGTTGAAGTAACGTGGGTCATCGGTAGCCACCAGGAACTGTGTCGCTGGTCTCGCGTTATTTTGGCAGGAGGACGAGCACCATGCGAACCTTTTTGGGAATGATACTCGGCTGCATGCTGACTATTGCAGTCGTTTATATCCATGACTCGATGGCCACATCGACAGTCGCCAGCGGCAGCACTGCAGGGACGTCACGCCAGATCGTGAACTGGGACGTCGCTGCCAGAGAGTGGGGACAGGTCAAAGAGAATGTCCACACCACTTGGCTGAAGTTGAAAGCGAACACTGGTTAGATCAAGAGCTGACTGAAAAGGCCCGGCGAGCTGCCGGGCCTTTTTGCATGTCGTATTGGATTGCTATTTTTTCTCAAGCATCCGAGTGGCACGCGACTCGATCATCGCTTGTGCGCCATGGGCGAGACCGGCGAGCAGCCACGGCAGCAGGACCTCGATCTTCACGTGGTCTTCGGCCACATCCACCGTTCCGCTCGCTTGCTGCTTGAGGGCAGTGACGCGGAACGCGAGGCGGTTACCGCTCCAGATCTCTTCGTTGACCTGGAGAACCTGCGCGTATTGTGAGCGCACACCGCCGAGACCGGCCTTTAGGCGGCGGGTCGCTTCCTCCTGTCCCAGCTTATGCGGAATAGAAACGATCAGGGGCTTGGCCATGTCAGCCTTTGGTTCTCGGGATGAATCTCAATTGCCAAGACGCACGGAGGCCGCGTTGGTTCCCTTCTCGGCGTCGCGAAGGAACGCTAAAAGCAGATCGACGACCTTCTCGGGCTGCTCCTGCTGAACCCAATGCCCAGCGCCGTTGACCAGATGGCAGCCGATCATCCGTGTGCAGGCACGTTCCTGCATGGCTTCGAAAGCTCCGGGCTTCTGATATATGCCCCAATCACTGGCCCCTGCGACAAAGCAGGAGGGCACGTCGATGGTGCGGCCCGAAAAGAGTTGGAGTTCAAGAGTAAAGGCGTTGCTGGTGCCGCAGCGATACCATTGCAGTCCGCCCTGAAAGCCGGTTCGCTCATACTCGGAGCTGTAAAATTGTAGCTCAGCTTCGGGCAACCATTCACACGCGGCAATGTGCTTGGCGGAGGGCATCTGGCGGGCGACCATTTCCGCCATGCCGGCATCGCGATCCATCACGTAGTAGTCCGGCAGCCTCGCAAGTTCTCCGGCTGACCACGATTCGAGCCGGGTGGGCTTGTTGTCCGACCAGTCCGCGCTCTTGTGATGATAGTATGCGCGCAGGAAGGCATGGAGGCCTTGCGGGCAATTCCGCATGTTGTCATTGGCTTCGCGCGTTGAGTAGAACCACTGATAGTGCTTGCGGGGCCGAGGCAAGGCCGCAAGCTCGTCATGAATACGATCCGGCGCCGTCTGCTTTGTCTCGTTAGCAGTGTTGAATGGAATGCTAGGTGGCCCGGCAAACGGTGCGCTCATCAGCGCGACCGAGCGGAACACATCAGGCCGGACGAGTGCGCACCATGCTCCCACGGATGATCCGAAATCATGCCCGACCACCGCGGCGACCGATCGAATGCCGAGCGCGTTGACCAGACCCAACGCGTCTCGAACCAGATTCAACATGCGAAATGAAGCCAGATCCCCGTCGTAGTTTGGGTCCCATCCGGTCGTGCGGCCATAGCCGCGCTGATCCGGCGCGATCACATGGAAGCCGGCGTTGGCCAAAGGCACCATGACCTTGCGCCAGCTATAGGCCAGCTCAGGAAAACCGTGCAGCAGCAGAATGCTCGGGCGGTCTGGCGTCTCGAAGCCAGCTTCCAGCACATGCATGGTCAGGCCATTGATGCCTGGAATGGTCCGCGAGCGAATGCCCGGCGGCAGCGGGATATCCTTGGGCGGGCGTTCAGTTGAGACTTCTAGTTGCATAGCTTGCCGATCGAATGAGGGAGTCTTAACCGCGGCGCGTGCCGATCGCGGTGCGATCAAGCCGATAGACGCGGCGGGCATTGCCTTCGAATACTTTCTGCCTGTCATCATCGGAGAGTGCTAGGGCGTCGATATACTTCTTTGTGTCGTCGAACGAGCGCCCGGTCTGGGGATCAATCCCGCGAACCGCGCCCAGCATTTCCGAGGCAAACATGATGTTGTCGACGGGGACGACTTTGAACAGCAAATCGATTCCGGGCTGGTGATAGACGCAGGTGTCGAAATAGACGTTCTTGAGCAGAAGTTCTTCCAGCGGCGGCTTCTTCATATCCTGTGCAAGTCCGCGATAGCGGCCCCAATGATAAGGCACTGCGCCACCACCATGCGGAATGATCATTCGCAGCGTCGGGAAATCCTTGAACAGATCCGACGTCAAGAATTGCATGAAGGCGGTCGTGTCTGCGGCGATGTAGTGCGCCCCAGTGCCGTGGAAGTTCGGATTGACGGACGCGCTGACGTGAACCATCGCAGGTACGTCGAGTTCGACGAGCTTCTCGTAAAGCGGATACCACCAGCGGTCGGTGAGCGGTGGATCGGTCCAGTAGCCGCCGGACGGATCGGGATTGAGGTTCATGGCCACAAAGCCATAGGATTTCACGCAGCGCTCCAGCTCTTCGATGCAGTTGTCCGGCCGGACGCCTGGTGACTGCGGCAATTGTCCGACGCCGATGAAATTGTCAGGCATCAGGGTGGAGATGCGGTGGATGAGCTCATTCGACACCCGCGACCAGTCGGCGCTGGTCTCGGGTGTGCCGATGTGATGGCTCATTCCGGCGGCGCGGGGTGAGAAAATCGTAACGTCGGTGCCGCGCTCTCGTTGCAGCTTCAATTGAGGCTGGACGCTCTCGCGCAGCTCGTCGTCGCTGATTTTGACGCTGTCGATCAACGGCTTGGGTGATGAATCCTTTAGTGCCGCGATCTGCGCCTGACGGAAGGTCAGCAGAGCCTTCGGCTCGGTCGTGTAATGGCCATGGCAGTCGATGACGAGGGACTTGGCGGCCGGCTGCTGGGCAAAGGCAGGAAAAATAGCGGTGCTTGTGCTCATCGCGGCAAGCGCACTTGCGCCTTTCAGCCAGTCACGTCTGGACAATTCCATTGCGTCATCTCCCATGTCGCGCTTCTTCGAGCTTTCAGACAGTGTGAGATGTGGCGGACGTTCTGTCCAGCACAGGACATACAAGAGCAATGCAAAACTAGTGTGGCGGTTCAGAAGTCCGCATCATTTGCGCGGCGAGTCCGGAATGCGGACTTCTGAACCAAAGCCACACTAGATCAATAATTTACTAGTGTCCTTCGATTCCGAAGTTCGCAAACGAAGGTGCCGCGGAAAAATGCGAACTTCGGAATCGGGACACTAGGGAGGCCTCATCACCTTTCGCGTTGCTCGTGATCGGCGGCAACGCGAAAAGCTATGATCCCTAAGCTTTGCCGATGGCGCGGCGACGCTCCGGCTCGGCTTCGGGCTCGTCCACAGGGGGGACCTGCATCAGAATGGTCTGGCTGCCGCTGCTGGCGATTTCGATGCCAAGCTCCTTGAAACGCCGCATCATGCGCCGGTTGAATTCGCGCTGGACCGACCAGCGGCCTGAATCCGTGCAGCGGATCTGCCCGACAATGGTCGCCATCGAGCCATCCACCTTGTCGACGCCCCATAGCTCCAGATCGCTGCGCATCAGGTGACGATACTCTGGCTCATGCCGCATCTCGGCGGCGATGTCCTTCAGGATCTGGCCCACGCGATCGGTGTCTTCCTTGTAGGGCACATTGACGCTGACAGACGCGTTGCCCGCACCGCGGCTGTTGTTGGTGACGCTGGTGACGGCGCTGAACGGCACGATGTGCACGGCGCCATCGCCCGCCCGCAGCCGAATGGTGCGGATCGAGAGGTTCTCGACAACGCCGGTGAGCCCAGACACCGTCACGGTGTCGCCGACCTGCACGACGTTCTCCAGCAGTAGGAACAGTCCGGTGATCAGGTCCTGCACCAGCTTTTGCGATCCAAAGCCGACCGCGATGCCGACGATACCGGCACCTGCCAGCAGGGGCGCGACGTTGACACCGATTTCGCTCAACGCCGTCAGTGCGACAACGGCGATGATAACGGTCAGCAGTGCCGTGCGAAGCATCGGAAGGAAGGTTCGCAAGCGTGCGGCGCGCGCGAAATGGCCGTCATGGGTCAGCCGTGTCAGTTGCTGGTCGAGCAATGCGTTGCTGACTTCCCACACGGCTGCGGCGATCAGCGCCGCGATGCCAATCGTGACGACGGCCGAGAGCAGGCGGCCGCCGATCTGGCCGGCGGAGAACCAATAGATCGCATCGATACCCCAGACTTCCAGCAGCGCGACGATACCGATGGCGGTGACGATGTAAGAGACGATTTTGCGCAACATCGGCAAATAGCGATTGGCGCGGGTCTCGATGCCCGGAAAGCGCTCGACGATGTCTTCCGGCACACGGAAGATACGATCGATCGTGCCCAGAAGGACGATCGACATCAGGCGGGCGATCAGGATCACCGCGATGGTGCCGACGACATATTGGAACAGCAGCGAGTAGCCGTTCTGGATTCTGAGAGCCCAAACAACCCACAGACCCATGACAAGTGCGATGGCGATGTAGTGCCAGAAGTGGGCGAACCGGTTGCGCATTGCGGCCATCAGGCCGTCGCGGCCATCTGCACGGATCCACTGAGCAACGGGCCGGCGACACTGCAGGATCACAACGACGATCAGCAGATGAACCGTCAGCACGACAAGCCGCAGCAGCGCGAAATATCCTGGGCGGTAGAGGCCGAGCAGCAGTGCGACGTTAGCAAGCGCGATGCCGAAGACGCCAACAGTGGCGATGCGTCGGACCCAGATTTCAATATAGGCGGCGGTCTCACCGCGAATGGTGAAGATGCTAAGCTGTCCGGATGATACCAATGTCCGTGCGATGCATATGATGACTCGTCGCAGGACATAAGCGTTCACGATCGCGAGGACCACCAGCCGTGACGTCGCCTCCTCGCCGATCTGCGTGCCAAGCAACATGTTGCCGACGGCGGCAAAGGCGATGACCGGTAACAACTCAAGCACAAGAGCGCCGATCACGAATGGCAGCCGCATCAGTGCTTGCCATGCATGAGTCAGCTTGATCCGTCGCTGGCGGGTCTGCACCGCGGCTTCCGCTGGCTCAGCGGGTAAGGAAGCGATTTCGTCCTGGGTCAGAGTGGGCGTTATGGTGGTACGCGCGGAATTCGGGATGCGCGCATCAAGCATGGAAATCGGCTTGCGCACGGCGCGTTGGACCAGCCATTCAACGGCCAGGGCGGCCCCCAACACGAGTGCAAGTTTCCAGGCGATGTCGAGCAGAAGATCGTAGGTGGCCGGATTGGTTGCACTGTTCTGCAGCCAGTACCATAGCAGCGGGAAATGCGTCACAGTGTTCGCGGCCGCTGCGACCTGGGTCGAAATCGAGCCGAGCTGCTCGGACACTTGCAGAAGCAGTTGCGCGCCGAGACCGTCCGAATCCACCGGCACGATTGCGGGCTTTTCGGCTGGGGCAGGTGCTGGCGCCGGGGTGGGTTGCGCGGCCTGAGATTGAGAGGGCTGAGGCTTGGCATTGGCAAGCGCACGCAAGGTGTCAATGAACTGCGCACGCTTGGCATCATCCTGCAGGGTCTCCAGCGCACGCCGTGCTTCGTCGGGCGTCAGGGGGCTGGCTGTCGGCGCGGCAGAATGCGCTGCCGTGGGCGGGGTGGGGGACTGTGCAGTCGCCTGACCGGCGAACGCTAAAAGAGCAAGCAAAACAGCTGGGATCGACCTGAAAACCACGAGTACCCCTCAGAAGAGATTTTTCGCTGTCCCGTTATGTCTGAAATTGGCTGATTCGGCGGCGCTGGTTTGGCATTTCTGAAGATTCGGCGATACTGGGCGCAGGTCGCATATCGGAAAATGCCTTGTTGGGGCGAATTCAGATGTGCCTCGCGGAATGGATCTTGCAGTGTTTGGAGCGCGTGAATTTGGGGCAAGCGGGAACTGATCCCGCGATAGTGCTGAACGGAGCCGATACATGATTAAAAGCTTGAGATGGCCACTCGTCCTGGCCGGTGTGCTGCTTTCCTTTGCGGCGCAGGCGGACCCCTGGCCATCAAAGCTCATTAAAGCTGTCATTCCCTATGGTGCGGGAAGCGCGACGGATGTTGTGCCGCGCATGATCCTCGAACGCGTCTCCGCCGAGCTCGGCCAGCCGATCGTGATCGAGAACCGCACTGGAGCCGGCGGCACCATTGGTACGGCGGCGGTGGCACGTGCGGAGCCGGATGGCTACACCATCCTGGCCCATTCGTCCGCCTACACGATCACGCCGTCGATCATCGCCGATCTTCAATACGATCCTGCGAAGGATCTCACATCGGTGCTGATGATGGGCTACAGCGCCAATGTCATGATCGTCTCGCCGTCAAAGCCGTGGAAGACGATTCAGGAGTTTGTCGCGGCCGCGAAGCAGAAGGGCTCGACGATCTCGTTCGGTTCGGTCGGCGTCGGCACGGCGACGCATATCAGCGCCGAGAAATTTCGTCTCGCCGCTGGTATTGAGGCAACGCACATTCCGTATCGCGGCGGATCGGAAGCCATCACTGACATTCTCGGTGGCCGGATCGATTTTTATTTTTGCCCGCTCGCAACAGCTCTTCCTCTGATCCGCGAGGGACAGGTTCGAGCGCTTGTGGTGTCTACAGCTAAGCGCGTCGCCGATCTTCCCGATGTGCCGACGCCGCTGGAGGCGGGATACAAGGACGCGGACAGCGCAATCTGGTTCGGCATCTTCATGCCGTCGAAAACGCCACGTGATGTCATCGATAAATTTCACGCTGCAGGCATCAAGGTGCTGGCCGATCCCGCCATGCAGGCGAATCTGAAGCGTCTGGGTGTTGATCCATGGCCGCTGACCACCAAGGAAATGGACGAACTCGTCGGGCGTGAACTAGTGGCCAACGCAGAGCTCGTTAAAGCGGCAGGGATAAAATAAAAGCAAAAGAGACGAATATTTGCGGATTATTAATACTGAATCGGCCCGCTTAATGCGGGCCGATATTTTTATGATAGTATTTATCCATGATCAGGCTCGTGACAGTTGCTTCGGTGCTGTCGTCGAATACCGGTCCAGCACCGGTCATCGACACGAAGGACGATTCTGCCGCGACCTACTGGGCATCCAAGCTAAGGGTTTCACCCGAAGACATCGCTGCCGCCGTGGCAAAAGTCGGTCCTTCAGTAGCGGCAGTACGCAGATATCTCGGCAAATAGGATCGACGCTGGCGTTCTCTTAAGCGGGTCAGCGATAGTAGTAATCGCGGATGTTCCGACGGCGCGGTGGTCGATTGAGCATAAGAGCCAGCGCAAAACCAACAGCACCTGCCACGAGCAGCGCGCCGA
Organism: Afipia dichlorophenoxyacetatis; assembly: GCF_055386385.1. Taxonomy (NCBI): domain Bacteria; kingdom Pseudomonadati; phylum Pseudomonadota; class Alphaproteobacteria; order Hyphomicrobiales; family Nitrobacteraceae; genus Afipia; species Afipia dichlorophenoxyacetatis. The sequence continues at coordinate 841,586 of NZ_AP029250.1, forward strand.
GCGGTTGTTCCTTCACGGTCGATGCGACCGCACGGCTGCCTTCTTTATAGTATTCGCTGCCGGTATCCATCGCATCCTTGGCGAAATTGCTTGCGGCTTCGCCTGCATCACGGGCGACGTCTTTGGCTTGACCGTAGAGATTCTGCGCAACGCCAGATGCTTCTCGTACGCGGCCGGAAGCCTCGCGTGCAGCATCGCTTGTGGCGCGGCCAAAAGCACTCTCGACTTTGCCTGCTGCATCGTTTGCGGCGCCTGTAATTCTATCTTTGTCCATGGATCGTCCTCCTGATCTGGAGAGCTAACGGCCGTCATGCCGCGGGGTTCCGTCGAACGATCAAATCACCAGTGTGCCGCAGATGTTGTGAAGCGGTTCCTGCAACCTCGTGGGGCCTGCGCGGTTGGTACCGTAAGCCGCCCAAAGAAAATGCCGCCATCCAATCTGATGACGGCACTCGTTCATTGAGAGTTTTATCTGCTTCAGCTTTTGATGAACGCGAGCAGGTCGGCGTTGATCGTTTCAGCCTCGGTTGTCGGCATGCCATGCGGAAAACCTTTGTAGGTTTTCAAGGTGCCGTTCTTCACCAGCTTGGCGCTCAGCGGACCGGAGTCTGCATAAGGCACGATCTGATCGTCATCTCCATGCATCACCAGAACCGGAACCGTGATCTTCTTGAGATCCTCGGTGAAGTCGGTTTGCGAGAAGGCGACGATGCCGTCGTAGTGCGCCTTGGCGCCGCCCATCATTCCTTGCCGCCACCAGTTTTGGATGATGGCTTCCGAAGGCTTCGCGCTGGGACGATTGAAGCCGTAGAACGGCCCGGCCGGCAGATCGCGGTAAAACTGTGAGCGGTTCGCGGCGAGCTGTGCCTGCAGGTCGTCAAAGACGCTCTTCGGCAAGCCGCCGGGATTGTTGGGTGTCTGAACCATGATCGGCGGTACGGCGCTGATGAGTACAGCCTTGGCGACCCGGCTTTCGCCGTGACGTCCAATATAATGCGCGACCTCTCCGCCACCGGTCGAGTGGCCGACGTGCACTGCGTTCTTAAGATCAAGGTGGGTGGTCAGTGCTGCGAGATCGTCGGCATAGTGATCCATGTCATGACCGTCTCCGGTCTGGGTGGACCGGCCGTGGCCACGCCGATCATGAGCGATCACGCGGAAGCCCTTGTTGAGGAAAAACAGCATCTGGGTGTCCCAGTCATCAGCCGAAAGCGGCCAGCCATGACTGAAAACGATCGGCTGTCCGGAGCCCCAATCTTTGTAATAAATTTCGGTACCGTCTTTGACTGTAATGCTTGGCATCTCAATGTCCCCTTTACTCACTCGGCAAACCCGGCGGGTTGGAATGTAGCGGATGCTCGTGGCATTTGCGCGACCACTATTAGCCGCAGGTCGGGGGAAAACTACTACTCTCACGAGACCGACACTCGTCCTGTTTTTGAAAATTCAAAAAGAAACGGCAGCATTGCTGCCAATGCTGCCGTTTCGCTCAAGTCGTTTCGCTTAATCAGCCGTGAAGCTTCTTCGCTGTTTCGGCAATGGTCTTGCCCTGGTAGCGCGCGGCGTTGAGTTCATTCTCGCTGGGCTGACGGCTGCCGTCACCGTCCGTGATCGTCGTCGCGCCATAAGGCGAACCGCCGGTCACTTCCTTGACGCCCATCTGGCCGGCGAAGCCGTAGTTCAGGCCGACAACCACCATGCCGAAGTGCAGAAGGTTGGTAATGATCGAGAACAGTGTGGTTTCCTGGCCACCGTGCTGTGTGGCACTCGATGAAAATGCGCCACCGACCTTGCCGTGCAGTGCGCCCTTGGCCCACAGGCCGCCGGCCTGATCGAGGAAGTTCGCCATCTGCGAGGTGATGCGGCCAAAGCGGGTACCGGTGCCGACGATGATTGCATCGTAATTTGCAAGATCCTCGATTTTTGCGATCGGCGCTGCCTGATCCACTTTGTAATACGATGCCTTCGCGACCTCGGCCGGAACGAGTTCAGGCACGCGCTTGATGTCGACGGTCGCGCCGGCTTCGCGTGCCCCTTCAGCGACGGCATTCGCCATTGCTTCGATGTGGCCGTAAGCCGAATAATAAAGAACGAGAACCTTGGTCATTGTAGTCTCCATTTGCGGATTGGGGAGTTCGGTTGTGATGCGAGAGAAAGGTGCTTGAGATTCATCCGCCGTCACGGCTGCACGTTGCGTACAGCTGACGACAGAAAATTGAGGATCACGCGGAGTCGACCATCACGATTTCGGAATCTTCCAGTGCCGTGATCGTCAGGTTTGTTTCGTTCGCGATTGCGAGGCCGTCGCGGGCATTGGCGCGAACACCATTGACCTCGACGGTGCCTGCTGCAGGCACGAGATATCCCTTGCGGCCGTTCGCAAGGGCATACTCCGCGCGCTCGCCGGCCTTCAGTGTCGTGGCGAGCACACGTGCATCAGCGCGGATCGGAAGCGCGTCCGTGTCAGAGTCAAAGCCGCTGGCAACCGTCACGAGTTTGCCGGAGCGATTGGCCTTCGGAAATGGTTTCGCGCCCCATGTCGGCTGGCCGCCGTCTTTGGTCGGCTCGATCCAGATCTGAAACAGCGTCGTCTTCACCGGTTCGAGGTTGTATTCGGCGTGTCGGATGCCCGAGCCCGCGCTCATCACCTGAACGTCGCCGGCTTCGGTGCGTCCCTTGTTGCCGAGGCTATCCTGATGTGTGATCGCGCCCTCGCGGACATAGGTGATGATTTCCATGTTGGCATGCGGATGGGCGGGAAAGCCGGTGTTGGGCTCGATCTCGTCGTCGTTCCAGACGCGCAGCGCGCCGTGGCCCATGTTGTTGGGATCGTAGTGGCTGCCGAACGAGAAGTGATGCTTGGCCTTCAGCCAACCATGGTCAGCGCCGCCAAGCTTATTGAAAGGACGAAGTTCAATCATTGGATTGTCTTTCTTCGCTGGGGAGGGAGAGCAAGCCACGCGAGTCTCGCGTGGCTTGATTGAGTTTGACGTCAGGCAAGCACGCCACCGTCGACGTTGAGAACGGTGCCGGTGACGAAGGACGCACCGGGGCTTGCAAGGAAGACCACGCCTGCGGCGATCTCTTCCGGCGTACCGTAACGTTGCAGAGCATGCAGCGCGCGTTGCCCGTCAGCTTGCTCGCCATCGGCTGGATTCATGTCGGTGTTGATCGAGCCCGGCTGCAGGACGTTCACCGTGATGCCGCGGGGGCCGAGATCTCGCGCTGCGCCTTTCGAATAGCCGACGATCGCCGCTTTGCTGGCGGTGTAATCGGCCAGTCCCGGAAACGAGGCGCGGTCTGCAAGGAAAGAACCGATGGTAACGATGCGGCCACCTTCGCCCATAATTTTCGAAGCCGCGCGGATCGCCGTCACCACGCCGTTGACGTTGATTGCATACTGACGATTGAAGGCTGCGACATCGCTCTTGGGATCATCGACTGCGCCACCGACAGCCACACCCGCATTGTTGATGAGAATATCGAGGCCGCCGAATTGTGCGGCAACGTCCCTGATCAGTTGTTCGACTTCTGTCGGCTCCGCTTGATCAGCCTTGAAGGCTTTTGCCTTGACGCCCTTGGCCCGCAAGTCGCGGACAACGGCTTCAGCCTTGTCCGGGGATGACGTGTAGCTGATGGCGACGTCGGCGCCTTCATCAGCCAGGGCTTTGGCGCTTGCCGCACCGATGCCGCGAGAACCGCCGGTGACGAGAGCAACTTTCCCTTTGAGTGTCTTGGTCATGGAATTTCTCCGTGAGCTCGTTGCTGTTGTTCGATAGCGGTATGGATATGTTCTTCGGGGTGGTGCATAAATAGAAACTATTGAAACTCATTGTTTCCAAAAATGAGCTCAACAGGAGTGGACATGTCACGGCTACCAGACTTCGAGGGACTGGCGATCTTCGCGAAGGTCGTGGAAATGCGGTCGTTTGCGGGAGCGGCGACCGAGCTGGCGTTGTCCAAGGCAACAGTGTCCAAAGCGGTCACTCGCCTGGAGGAGCGTCTTGGTGCGCGGCTGTTCAACCGGACTTCGCGGCAACTGGCGCTGACGGATGCAGGACACAGATTGTCGGAGCGGGCCGCGCAGCTACTTGCGGATGGAGAAGCCGCAGAGAACGAAGCGCTCGCGCAGTCGGTGGTGCCACGCGGGCTGGTCAAGCTCGCGGTTCCGATGACCTACGGTGTGAAGGTGATCGCGCCGCTTCTGCCGGAGTTTCTTGCGACTTATCCTGAGGTGTCGATTGATCTGCACCTCAGCGACGCAACCGTCGATCTAATCGGAGATGGCTTTGATCTCGGGGTGCGTATCGGCAGTTTGCCGGACTCATCACTTGTGGCGCGCAGGCTGGCCCCCATGCCGCGCCACACCGTCGCCGCGCCGTCGTACCTGAAGACATACGGACGGCCGACGCACCCCATGCACCTCGCGCAGCACAAATGTTTTGCATATGCCTATCTTTCGACCGCCAGCGCCTGGCACTACACCAACGCTGCGGGCGACGAAGCCTCGGTGCGTCCGTCAGGGCAGTTGCGTGTCAACAATGGCGAAGCGTTGCTTGACTCGCTCATTGCGGGATTGGGCATTGCCGATCTGCCGGACTTTATCATCGGTGAGGCGCTGGCGTCCGGTAAGGTCGAAGCGATCCTGAAAGACTGGCGGCAACTGGAAGGTTCGGTGCATCTGGTCATGCCGCCCGGTGGTCCCCGTCCTGCGCGCGTGGAGGTACTCGCGGACTTTCTGACGAAGCATTTATCAGGTGGTTCTATGCGTAAGCGCCGCTAGTGTCCCGAATCCGAAGTTCGCCTCATCGTGCAGCGCATTTCATAGCGAACTTCGGATTCGAAGGGACACTAGCAATCTATGATTCTAGTGTGGTTTTAGGTTCAGAAGTTCGCTTGAAGGACTCGCTGGGAAACGAAGCGAACTTCTGAACCACCACACTAGCCAGCACTAGCTCCTAAAGCTAGGTTGCCCCCTCAATTCTGAAGGTTCCATCTCATGCGCAATTTTACGACACCATCCCGCTCGGTAGCGGTGGGCGAACGCGGCATGGCCGCAACCTCTCATCCGCAGGCAACGCTTGCCGCCCTTGATATTCTTAAAGCGGGTGGCAATGCGATGGATGCGGCCATCGCCGCTGTTGCGTTGCAGGGCGTGGTGGAGCCGCAGATGACCGGCGTCGGCGGCGATTGCTTCGTACTTTATTCGCCCAAGGCGGGCACGCCGGTGGCGCTGAATGGATCTGGCCGGACGCCGGCGAAGACTGATCTCGCGACAGCGATGGCGAAGGGGGCGAAGGATCTCGCGCCGACGGCGACCGAGGGCGTCACGATTCCGGGCGCGATCGACGCTTGGTGTAAGCTCGCCGCCGCTCATGGTAGCAAGTCGCTCGAAGAAATTCTCAAGCCCGCGATCGATGCGGCAGAGAATGGTTTTCGCGTTACGCCGCGCGTCGCCGCTGATTGGACGAAGTTCAAAGCGCGGCTTGAAAGCAATCCCAGCGCGAAAGAGCATTTCCTGCCGGGCGGCGTGGCTCCAGCCATCGGCGATAAGCGCAGTCAGCCCGCTCTCGGCAAAACGTTGCGCCGCATCGCCCGCGAGGGCCGTTCGGCCTTCTATGAAGGCGAGGTGGCCGAAGAACTGGCCGCTGTGCTGCAAGGGCTGGGCGGTGTGCATGCTGTTGAAGATTTCGCGGCGCATGTCTCGGAAGATGTGACGCCGATTTCGACGAAGTATCACGGCTACGATGTTCTTGAATGCCCGCCGAACGGGCAGGGACTTGCTGCGCTGATGATTCTGCGCGTGCTCGCTGGATATGACATCAAATCGTTGGCGGAGGTGGACCGCGTTCATCTGCTGTCCGAGGCGACCAAGGCTGCCTATCGTGCGCGCGATGCGTTCTTCTGCGATCCTGCTCATGGCAAGGTCGATGCCGCGCACTTCCTCTCAGATGACTACATCGGCAGGATCCGCAGCAAGATCGATATGAAGCGTGCGAGCAGCGAAGCCGACTGGGACGACATCGAACACACCGATACTGTGTACGTGACCGTGGTGGATCGGGATCTGAATGCAGTCTCGTTCATCAACTCGCTGTTCAATCCCTTCGGCAGCGGCATTTATGCGCCGAAGTCCGGCGTGCTGCTGCACAATCGCGGTTATGGTTTCAGGTTGAAGCCGGGACATCCAAATGCGCTCGCTCCCAACAAGCGGCCAATGCACACCATCATTCCCGGCATGGTGATGAAGGATGGACGCTGCCAGATGCCGTTCGGCGTGATGGGCGGTCACTATCAGGCAACAGGTCACGGTAATTTCTTGTCCAACGTGTTCGATCTCGGCATGGATATTCAGGCCGCGTCCGAGGCGCCCCGGTCCTTCGACTTCGATGGCGTTCTGTCTCTGGAGACGATCTTTGGAAAGAATATCGGCGAGGAACTTGCCGCGCGTGGCCATAACGTGAGCTGGTCGGATTCCGCTCTTGGTGGTTGTCAGGCGATCTGGATCGATCACGAACGTGGAGCACTCTTGGGCGCAAGCGACCACCGCAAGGACGGCGTCGCGCTCGGCCTTTGACGTTTTGCTCTCGGCCTCTCGCGCATCCAGCTTCGGCTGGATGTGCAAGATGCTTTAGCCGCGTTTATATGCTGCCGTACTTCATGAAGAAGCACCGCCTTTCTCCAGCATAGTTGTGGCATCGCCATGTTTTGCCATCTTCGCTGGGTGTCGCCTGGTCGAAGGGAACTAGCTCCTTAAAGCGGGTAAGCCAGATTCCATCGGGCCGTACCTGAACTTCCTCGGAACTCAATTGCTCGCAATCGCTAGGGCCGCAGCAATGGACTCCGTCGGAACCTCTGTACGCCCCTTCGGCGATCCAGTTCGGTCGCCCTTGCGCATCATGAGCAAAACTGACGCGGGTCAACAAACCCATCGCCAACGCTAAGAAAATGATTGAACGCATCACATCACCTCCTTCAAGGTGTATGCGAAGCATCAATCATGCCAAATGAAAGGCAGACCGGGCAAGGCAGGACTCTGAGCTACAACTTTTTTTGAAGCGTTGCTGCGATGCTTCTAGTCCGTTAGCTCCCGGCAATTCCTGGCAGGTCCGCCAACGTGGCGATGCGATAATCGGGTTCCCAGCCGTATTCGTCCATTTGCATCCGCAATGCCTTGAACATCGACAATGGTCGAACAAGATTTGCCTTCTTGAACTCACTCGCCATCGCTTGTGGCGTCACGCGTTCAATCCAGGCGACGTTGAGTCCGAACGCCTTGGCGCCGCATGCATCGAACGGATTGGAGGATACGAACAGCACCTCATGCGGCTTCACGCCGAGGTTCGTTTCGATCAGCATGTAAGTTTGCGGATTTGGTTTGTAGGTCTTCGTCGAGTCGATGCTGATCGTTGAGTCAAGAATTTTGTCGAGGCCGGTGTTATGGACCAGTGCATTCAGCATGTCTGTGCTGCCGTTTGACAGGATCGCGAGCTTGCGGCCCTTCAACGCAGCGAGCGCATCTTTGGCGTCGGGATAGAGATCGAGGTGGACGTATTTGTCCATGATGCGATCGAAGACGGCATCATTGAAAGAGAGGCCGATGGTGCGGAGCGTGAAGACCAGCGACTGACGGGTAATGACGGAGAAATCTTCGTAACGTCCCATCAGCGAACGCATCCAGGTATATTCGAGCTGCTTCAGTCGCCATATCTGGCTGATGAGCTCACCATAGCCGGGAAACGCCTCATCAGTGACTGAGGCCACCGATTGCACATCATAGAGCGTGCCGTAAGCATCAAATACAACTGCCTTGATCGTCATTCGGTCATCCATCCGGGAAAATTGCGCGGGCGGATACTAGTCGGGGACGTTGGACAAGCAACCGATGAAAACTCATGGAAGGCCGTCGATCTGGCCCGGTCGATAGGGGAATTGTACGTCGTTAGGAGCTATTTCACCAATTTCAGCTAACACACTGGACTGCATAGAAACCGCTTATTCTTTTCGTTCTTTTCTCCAGGAAGGTCCTCCATGTTCGGTAACTTGCGAATTTCCTCCAAGCTCCTGATCATGGTCGGCCTGTCAGTCCTCGGTATCGTTGTTGTCGCGGGCGTCGGCCTCTCGGAGCTCAAGGAGAATTTGCTGGAGGATCGCAAAGCGAAGCTTCAGGACCTTGTGCTTCTCGCCCGTCAGGCGCTGGAAAACGACTACGAGACATCCCGCAAGGCCGGGCTCTCGGAACAGCAGGCCGTTGAAAAGGGCAAGGCGCTGTTGCGCGGCTTTCGTTTCGGCAAGGACGATTATTTCTACTCCTTCAGCAAGGAAGGCGTTCTCCAGTCGCATCCTAATCCGAAGGTCGAAGGCAAGAACCTCTACGCCGTACCGGACTCGGATGGTGTATTTTACACCCGGACGCAGATCGAGCTGGCGGCCAAGGGCGGTGGCTTCGTGGCCTATCGCTTCTTAAAGCCGGGTTCGGATCAGCCCATGCCGAAGATTTCCTATGCCGTCGAGTTCAAGCCCTATGGATGGACCGTTGGTGGCGGCATCTATCTCGACGATATTGATGCGATCTTCTGGTCTCAGGTTATGCAGATCGGTGCGATCGTTGCGGTCACGCTTCTGCTGGTTGTCGGCATGTGTCTGCTGCTCGGCCGCAGCATTGTGCGGCCCATTACCGCCATGACTGCTGCGATGCGCAAACTCGCCGATGGCGAGACGGCGACCGTAATTCCGGCTCAGGAGCGCCGGGACGAAGTAGGGGCGATGGCTCAGTCGGTCCAGGTCTTCAAGGACAATATGATCGAAGCGACGCGGCTGCGTGGCGAACAGGACAATGTGAAGAGCCATGCCGAAACGGAGAGAAAAGCTTTCCTCGGCAAGATGGCCGACGACTTCGAGATGGGCATCCGCAGTTCGCTCGACGCGGTGGCGGGAGCGGCTACCGGTATGCGCTCGACATCCGCCAGCATGACGGCCACCGCTGAGGAGGCGAGCCATCAAGCTACGAGCGTGGCCGCCGTTGCAGAACAAGCCTCAGCCAATGTGCAAGCCGTCGCCGCGGCCACCGAAGAACTGTCTTCGTCAGTTTCCGAAATCGGGCGTCAGGTCGCTGAATCAACCCGCATTGCCGGCCAGGCAGTGGGCCAAGCCAATCGAACCAATGTGACCGTACAGGGCCTGTCAGCGGCGGCGCAAAAGATCGGTGATGTGGTCAAATTGATCAGCGACATCGCCGGGCAGACCAATCTTCTCGCGTTGAACGCGACCATCGAGGCCGCCCGCGCGGGCGATGCCGGAAAGGGCTTCGCCGTGGTTGCGAGCGAAGTGAAGTCGCTCGCCAGCCAGACCGCGAAGGCAACGGAAGAGATTTCCGCGCAGGTTGCAGCCATGCAGGGCGCCACCACTGAGGCCGTTCAGGCCATTGAGGGCATCGGCGGAACGATCGGGACGATCAACGAAATCGCCACGGCAATCGCATCGGCTGTCGAGCAGCAGGGCTCGGCAACCCGGGAGATCGCCCGCAATGTCCAGGAGGCCGCGCAAGGCACCAGCATGGTGTCGAGCAATATTATCGGCGTGAATAGCGCGGCCACCGAGACCGGCGCTGCGGCGGGGCAGGTGCTTGTGTCCGCCGAGCAGCTGAACGGTCAGGCTGCGACTCTGCGCGCGGATGTCGATCGTTTCCTCGCCAATATTCGCGCGGCATAAGCGGACCATCGCTAAAACCTTCGATGGACTGCATGGCCCGCTAAGGTATGGGCTTACGGAATAGCCCGATCAGCGTTTGTGCGCCTCCCAGAGTGTGCTAGTCACACCGCATAAAAAATAAAGCCTGGGAGGTTAGGAATGAATCGGCGCGAGATTCTCAAGGCCGGGGCGGCGCTGCCGCTGTCGCAATTGGCGTGGCCCGCATTGTCTGGAAGTGCGCAAGCACAGGCGGTCTGGCCAGCGCGCACCATCACCATGATTGTGCCTTTTCCGGCGGGCGGCCAGGCGGACTTAGCCGCGCGTCCCGTTGCAGCTGCGCTGGAAAAGATCGTCGGAAAACCTGTGATCGTTGATAACCGGGCGGGCGGTGCTGGTGGATCCGTCGGTAACGCAGCCGCCGCACGTGCGGAGCCGGATGGCTATACGCTGTTGATGACGCTGTCCTCGCTGGCTGTCTTGCCGGAAGCGGATCGGCTGTTTGATCGTCCGGTCGCCTATGAAGTTTCGCAATTCGCGCCGGTTGCGCGTGTGCTTGCTGATCCGACCATGCTCGCCGTTCCTGCTTCCGCTCCCTGGAAGACGGTGGAGGATTTCGTGGCAGACGCGAAAAAGCGGCCTGGTGAGATTCCTTACGGTTCATCGGGACCGTACGGCACGCTTCACATTGCGATGGAAATGTTTGCCGCCAGCGCAGGCATCAAGCTGCTGCACGTGCCTTTCCGCGGCGCAGGACCTGCATTGACAGGGCTGCTCACTGGTACCGTGCAGGCAGTCGCATCGGCACCCGGTACACTCCGAGCGCAGGTTGATGACGGAAAGATGCGGGTATTGGCATGTTGGGGCGCGCAGCGCGTAGCAAGCTTCCCGGATACACCGACCTTCCAGGAGCTTGGTTACAAGGACGTGGAATTCTACATCTGGGCCGGCCTGTTCGCGCAAAAGGCTTTGCCTGAGCCGATCATGACCAAGCTGCGGGATGGCATGCGTGAAGCCGTGCTGGCGCCGGAAGTGAAGAAGACGTTCGAGACAGCTGGAAGTCCGGTTGCTTATATGGATGCGCCGGAATTCGCCAAGTTCGTTGAAAGCGACAGCGCGCGCCTGATCGCGGCCGTCAAAAAAATCGGTAAGGTCGAGTGATGCTCGACGTCAATGCAAGTCGTTTGTTCCCTATTAGCACTGAGTGGAATCCAAAATGAAGTTTGCTTCGTTCTCTCATCAAGGCGCGACTCATATCGGCGTGGTTGACGCCTCCACCAGCCGCGTGCGGCCGCTCAACGGCGTCACCGGCATGGTCGATTTGATCGCACGCTACGATCAGATCAAATCATCGCTGAAGTCGGATGGTGCTGATATCGCGCTGTCTGACGTGAAGCTGCTGGCCCCGATTGCAACACCAGCCCGCAATATCATCTGTGTCGGCAAGAACTACGGCGAACATGCGCGTGAGTTCTCGAATAGCGGCTTCGAAGCCGGTGCCGTAAAGGGCGCGGAGATCGACGAATATCCCGCCGTGTTCTCGAAGGGACCCAACACCGTTGTTGGTCCTCACGACAACGTGGATCTTCATGCGAAGATGACCTCAAGCGTGGATTACGAAGTCGAGCTGGCGGTGGTGATTGGCAAGGGCGGCCGCGACATTTCAAAGTCGGATGCCTATAGCCATATCTTCGGCTACACGATCGTCAACGACGTGACAGCCCGCGACCGGCAGAAGAATCACAAGCAATGGTTCCTCGGCAAGACGCTCGACACGTTCTGTCCGATGGGACCGTGGATCACCACGAGCGACGAGCTCGATCCGGAAAATCTTGATGTCAAATGCTGGGTCAATGGTGAGCTGCGGCAGAACGCCAACACGCGCGACCTGATCTTCGACATTCCGACACTGGTGTCGACGATTTCCGCAGGTATGGCCCTGGTGCCGGGTGACATCATTGCGACCGGCACGCCGGCCGGTGTTGGAATCGGCTTCAATCCGCCGAAATTCCTGAAGTCCGGTGACGTCGTCGCGATGGAAATCTCGAAGATTGGCCGGATCGAGAACAAGTTCGTCTAAGAATTTCCGGCGCAGTCCTGGTGAATTAGGACTGCGCCGGAGCGGCGATCTCGCTGACGTCGACCCATTCCGCGTGCGTCAGTTCGGCCATACGCTGTGGTGAAATGCGCACCGCGCTGTTGAGCGAGCCGGCCGCAGGCACAACTTCCGCAAACTGTTTCAGTGAAATATCGCAATAGACCGGCAGCGGCGTTTTCAGTCCGAACGGACATATCCCGCCCACCGGATGTCCCGTTGCATCGAGTGCCTCTTCGGCGCTCAGCATGCGCGGCTTGCCGCCGAATACGGTACGCGCCTTCTTATTATCGAGCCGCGCGGTCCCGCACGTGACCACCAGGAGCACGCGGTCGCCGACGCGCAGCGACAATGTCTTTGCGATCTCCGCGGGCGTGACGTCGAAGGCCTCCGCCGCCAGAATGACGGTGGCGGAACTCTTGTCCGATTCAATCACGGAAATGTCGGGTGCGGTTTCTGCAAAGAACGCGCGAACCGATTCGATGCTCATGCTTTGTCCTGTCAGGAAGAATCCCGCGCGAACCGCGGGTGAGAAGGCGCAGGAGACCTAGCATGGCACGAACCGCTCGCAAATCGGCAACCCGTACGACGACGCGCAGGTCAGCTCCACGGAAGGGGCGGAAGACATCGTCCGCACGCAAGAGCGCAAAGCGCCCCGTTCGCAAATGGTCGGGCCACGTCACCGCGACGAGTGATGCGCTGGATCTCAAGAAAAATGTATTCAACCTCGACAGCCCGAAGGCCATCGCCCGGTCGCTGAAACGATCAGCCGAACAAAGCCATCGCCGCAAGAGCGATCCGTATCGTTCGGCGATGTCGATGCTAGTGTTCTACATCAACCGCGCCGGAAAGAATTTGCCGGCGACCCGCAAGCGCAAGCTCGAGGCCGCTAAAGGCGAACTGCGCAAGGCTTTCGGCAAAGCGAGCTAGAGCGTTGTCGAGCGAAGTGGTTACCAGCTCTAGGGTCTGTATGATCCGCTTGCGGCTGTTTGCGTGCGGATATCCTGCGCGGTCCGCTTCAAGGCGACCAGGTACCGCTGCTTGGCTTCGTCCTCGGTCATGGTGCCTGAGATCGTATTGATGCTGACAGCCGCGACAACGTTGTTGCTATGGTCGCGCACCGGCACACTGATGCCGCAGATGGCGGGATCAAGTTCGCCATCGATCCATGCATAGCCCTGCGTATTGATGCGATCGAGCTCGAGGCCAAGAGCCAGCGGATCCGTAATCGTGCGGGGGGTCACCGCTTTGAATTCGGTTGTATTCAGATAGTGGGAGCGCTGCTCCGGCGGTAAAGCTGCGAGAAGAACGCGGCCCAGCGAGACCAAATGCGCGGGCAGGCGGCTTCCAATCCCGAGGTTGGACGAAAGAATGCGTCGTGCCGGCAGGCGCAGCACGTACACGATCTCGCCTTCATCCAGCACCGCAAGCGCGCAGGATTCATTGATCTCGTTGCGCAGATCTTCCAGTGCGCGTTGCGCATAGCCCCAGTAGGGCAACGCATTGAGATAGGCCAGTCCCAGTCCGAGCGCGCGCGGACGAAGGCTGAAATATCGGCCCTCGGCCTCGCAATATTTCAACGCAACAAGTGTCGCGAGAATGCGTCGTGCGGTGGCACGCGTGAGACCGGCAGCGGCTGCAGCTTCGGACAGCGTGTGCCGTCCTGGTGGCTTCCCCAGTGCCTCAACAATCGAAAAACCTCTGGCGATTGCGCGGACGAAGCCATCGCTTTCCTTGGCCATGAAATTCCAACCTTCCACGATGCGCCCTTGTCAGCGCTGAAATGATCTGTCCATATTGTTCGTAAGGCGATTAAAAAGTTCGCTAAACGAACAATATGCGGGAGATCGGAATGGCGCAAGCCCAAGTTTTCGAAACTGACTTTTGGAAGGACGCCAACCTGCGGAAGGTATGGGACGACATCATCCCCGGCGAACCTCGCGAGACCATTCCCTATGTGCTGACCAAGGAAGCCATCCAGCTTTATTGCCGCTCGGTCGGCGAAGATCACCCGTTGTATTTCGACGAGGCTTACGCAAAGACGACGCTCTACGGCGGCCTCATCGCGCCTCCGTCAATCCACATCCTGTTGATGTTCGCGTGCACCCCGGCCGATGACTGGATGCGGACCCCCGGCACGGTCAATGCGGGACAATCCTGGAGCTACAACATCCCTGCACGCCCCGGTGACACGATCACCCTGCAGGCACGAGCACTCGACAAGTTCATCAAGCGCGAACGGCTATTCGTGGTGCACGACAATGTCTTCTTCAATCAGCACGGCGACGTCATTTGTTCGGGCCGTGGCCAGACCATCCGCCCGATGTAACCCGTGATGTGAAGAGGAGATTGATCATGACACAGACATTCGACAGCCTCTCGACCGGCGACAGTATCGATGGCCCGACCTTCGCAGTCTCGCGTGAATCCATCCGTTTGTTTTGCGACGGCTCACTCGATTACAATCCGCTACATCTCGACGACGAATATATGAAAGGTAATTTCGGCCGGACCAATTTCGGCGGCATCATTATGCACGGCATGAACAACTTTGGATTGATCACCCGCATGATCACTGATTGGGCCTATCCGCAAGGAGCCGTTCACCGCCGCCTCGAAACCCGCTGGGTCAAGCCGGTGAAGCCGGGCGATACCATTCAGCCGGTTGGTATCATCAAAGCGAAACAAATCACGAAGAATTCACGCTGGGTTCTGCTTGATGTTCTGGTACGGAATCAAAACGACGAAAAGGTCGCGACCGGCGAAGCCATGGTCGAGTTCCCGCGTAGTGTTTGAACATTATTCGTAAGGCGTTTTCAGACGAGAGGCCGAAGGAACGGCTCGGAAAGGTATCTTATACTTCCAGGGAGAATTTGAGATGGCACGTTCTCAGAACGCCATTGTTGTATTTTTGCTATCGTGTTTTGCGATGATGACAACTGGCGTTATGCCAGTACGGGCGCTGGATTCCCTGCCAAGTTCGATCAAAATCATTGTGCCTTTCCCCGCCGGGGGTACCACCGACATCCTCGCGCGGTTTGTCGCCCAGTATTTGGGCGACAAACTCGGTGTCACCACCATCGTCGAAAATCGCCCCGGTGCGTCAGGTGTCATTGGCTCGGAGATAGTTGCCAAGTCGCCGAATGACGGCAGCGTACTGTTGCTGACGGCGACCCACCACGTCATCAATCCAAGCCTCTATCGGAAGCTGCCCTACGACACCCAGAAGGAGTTCTCTCCGATTGCAGTCGTTGCATCCGCGCCGAACGCGCTGGTCGTGACCCGCGGATTTCCGGCCAAGACCGTTGCAGAACTAATCGCAATGGCGAAGAAAGAACCGGGCAAGCTCTCATTTGGCTCCGCCGGCATCGGGGGCGCCAATCATCTCTCCGGTGAACTGTTTAAGCAGATGGCCGGCGTCGACATCATGCACATTCCCTACAAGGGTGCGGCGCCGGCGATGAATGATCTGATCGGCGGCCACATTCCGATGATGTTCGACACATTGCCGACAGTGCTTCCAGCCGCTGCTGCGGGAAACATCCGCGTGCTCGCGGTCACAAGTCTGACACGTGCCGCTTCGCTGCCGGATGTTCCGACTCTTGATGAAGCAGGTGTGAAAGGTTTCGAGGCCACAGCCTGGTTCGGGCTTTATATGCCAGCGGCGAACAACAATGCGGCTTACGGCAAACTTGTTGTTGCGATGAAGGAGATCCTTGCCGCGCCTGCCACACGCGAGAAATTCGCTACGCAAGGTGTGGAGCCCGGTAAGCTCGCCGGCGCCGATTTCGTAGAATTCGTCGATGCCCAGATCAAGAAATGGGGCGCGGTGGTGAAGACCGCCAATGTACCGCCGCAGTAATTAGCTCGAAAATCGTCAGTCCAAAGGTGTGTCGGCTCCGCCACGCGTCGTCACGCCAGCCTTTGCGACGATGTGCGGGTTCGGGCCGACGACGTCTTTAGCTAGTCCGACCATTTCGAAAAGCCGGATGGTGAGAAAGGTCGTGTCAAATTCCCACCACTTATGGCCATGGCGAGCGGATCGTGGATCGGCGTGGTGGTTATTATGCCAACCCTCACCGTGCGCCAGCAGACCAATGAAGACGTTGTTTCTGCTGTCCTCGTCGGTCTGGTAATTTCGGTAGCCCCACAGGTGGGTCACGGAATTGACGGCCCAGGTCTGGTGCCAGACGAATACCGTTCGCACGAACACGCCCCAGACCAACAGGCTCAAGCCGAATTGACCGGCTTCCGCAAACGTACCTCCCATTAGAAGTTCGGCGAGGGCGCCTAGCCCGAAAAAAACGAGCCATTGGGCAAGGATGATCTTGAGCTGCAGGAAGTTACGTTCCATGGCTGCGTAAAATGGATCGCGCAAGATGTCCTTGGCATAGCGATCGTAGATACCGAGCCGGTTGAGTTCGGGATTCTTCACGACCACCCACCCGATGTGGCCCCATAGGAAATTGACCAAAGGGCTGTGCGGATCAGGTTGGTCGTCGGCATGCTGATGATGGCGGCGATGCACTGCGACCCAGCGGGCCGGGGTGTCCTGGACGCAGCAGATCGCGATCACCGCGAGGACGTGCTCGAACCATTTAGGGCACTTGAAGCCGCGGTGAGTCAGTAGCCGGTGGTAGCAGATGTTGATTCCGAGCAGGCCTGACAGCCGCGCAGTAACGATCGCAACAATCACGCCGGTCCAACTGAAATACCAAGGGACGAAGGCGAGCAGGGCTAGCAGGTGATAGAGCACAATCACTGAGGCGATCGGCCAGTCGACCTTTTGCAGAATCACCCCGACAGGCAGCGGCAGGCGCCGCCGTGAGCCCGAGGAAGAGGGCAAATCGGCTTGTCTAAGTTCAGTTTTCCCAAGTACAGCGGCCTTTGAAGCCGTCGGATGATCTATCGTCATATCGGCGGTCACTGGCCCTGGCTGGGTCCCTGTCTGGAAAGCTATTGCCTGTGTATCCGAAGCGCCGCACGAGATGAAGGCATTAAGGATTGGTCGCTCCATTTGTGACCATAAATCGCGATTTGGCTCTGATTCGGGTCGAAAATGGGGAGAGAATCCTACTATAGGGGGCAGAGCCCAGATATGCCGTCAAAGCCGTGGTGTGGATTGACATTCCAGCCCCAGATGGCCTAGAAACCGGCCTGTCTCGCGAGGCTCTGCCTGCGGGATATTGCCCATTTCGAACAAAGTTCCAGCAAACGGCCTGCAACGCGGCCTTCCAGAGAGCATTGTCCCATGAAGGTCCGTAATTCACTGAAGTCCCTGCGCGGTCGTCACCGCAACAACCGTCTGGTCCGCCGTAAGGGTCGGGTTTACGTTATCAACAAGGTCCAGCGCCGCTTCAAGGCTCGCCAGGGCTGATTGGTGTGCGCCGCCTTTGGCGGTGCGGCCAGAAATTCTGAACATCACGTGCCTTTGACACCGCTTGCACTTTGCACGCGGTGTTTTTCGCGCTTAGACTTTCAGTCATGACACTGCGATCGATATCGGCAACGCTGGCGATGGGCGCGTTCGTTCTTGCGGGAACGCTGGGGGCAGCCGCAGCTCAAGATCCGCGCATTGCTCCCCCGGGGAAGCAAAAGACTTTGCCCGGCGCTCCTTCCAAGCTGCCCAATGTGTCCGGCGAGAAGACCAAGAATCTGGATTTTTTGTTCGGAGCTCTGAAGGCTGCCCCTGATGAGGATAGCGCGAAGGCCGTCGAAGCCAGAATCTGGGCGGTGTGGACGGCAACCCCGAGCGACACGGCTGCACTTTTGATGTTGCGTGCAAAGACCGCGATGGATCGCAAGGAGATGGACGTCGCACTGAAGATCCTCGATGCCGTGATCAAGCTTCGTCCGGATTACGTGGAAGCATGGAATCGGCGTGCCACCCTCTATTACCTGCAGAACGATTACGCCCAGTCGATGGAAGACATTCGTCAGGTGCTGATCCGCGAACCGCGTCATTTCGGCGCGTTGGCTGGCCTCGGTATGATCATGCAGGAAACCGGCGACGACAAACATGCGCTGGATGCATTTCGTAAGGCGCTCGCCATCAATCCGTTTATGGAGCGCGTTCCCGACTTGGTGAAGACACTCACCGAAAAGGTCGAGGGACGGGATATCTGAAGACTGCTTTGAGGGTCCTCAGTGCCCAAGGGTCGGCTCTCAGCTCCGGTTTTTCAGGATGTTGAGCGGATAACCTCAAATCTGAAACGGATTTGCTGACTTCTGCCGCGCCGCCACATTGATTTCCAAACATGCGACTGATAGGTCCGCGGCTTTCGCGGATGCAAAAGCGTATTTGGGAGAATTCATATGAAGGCATCATCATTGAGTTTTTTGGTTGCTGTTCTGGCCGGTCTTGTCGGCATGGCTTGGGGTATCATCATGGCGATCTCGCATGATCATGCGGCAATGCCCGCCCATGCTCACCTTAATCTGCTCGGGTGGGTCTCATTGTTTTTGTTTGGAATTTATTACCGGCTGCACCCGCTGCTGGACAAAGCCTTGATGGCGCGCGCGCAGGTTGGTGTGTGGATCGTCGGTACTATTCTCCTCACCATCGGCGTCGGCATGATTCATACCGGCCGCCCTTCTGGTGAACCGTTCGCGGGCATCGGCTCGATCATCGTGCTGGCCGATATGCTGTTGTTCGGTTGGCTGGTGTTGCGGCAGGAGCGCGCAGCAGCCGCTGCCTAATTGTCACGCGATATCATGCGATCGAGTTATTGCTGCGCGAGCGTTGTATTTTCGTTTGTGCAAAGCAAACTCGATTTCTTTTTTTTTCGTCGCACCAAACATCACACTACCGCCATGTGGTGATGATTGAGTAACGTTGTTGCACGTCCTTGTTCTGCTCTAGCAAAATGTAGGTCGCAAGATGACAGTCCCTTCAAGCCATGAGAGTTCGTTCTATAAGCCTGCCGTCTCCCTGCCGTTTTTTGATTTCGCGCGTGTGAGCGAGATGAACGGAAACATGCTGTCGGAGACAGCGAAGATCAACGCGAAGATGACCGCAACGATGCAGAATATCGGTAAGGAATGGACCGAGTTCGTCGGTGCGCGCTTGCATGAAGATCAGCAACTTCTCGACACCTTGCGCCATTGTAAAACTCTGCCGGATATCCAGCACGCTTACGCCAAGTTCTGGCAAGACGCGTTTGCTCAGTACGGCGAGGAAGCACGGCGCATGATGAAGATCTCGCAGGGCGTCGTGGAAGAAACAGCACGTGCTGTGCAAGAGCATGCGGACGCGTCTGCGGAAGAAATTCATCGCGCGGCGTGAAGCATTGCCTCGTACAGGACGCTCCGATTAACACTCATACGAGTGAGCATGGGTCTGCGACATCAGGTGTTTCGATGTCGCAGATCGTTGTTGGCGGCTGACCGGTATCAGTATGTCGCGGTCAAATAGTCGACGATCTTGGCTGCATCGGCGTCGTCAATCGGGGCGCCATAGACCTTGATCATCTTTGTGACTTCGGCTTGCCAGAAATCCTTTTTGAACTTCGGGCCGCGCGGCTGGGTCTGGATGTAGTCGGCCGAGTGGCATGCTGTGCAGTTGTTCAGCGCGACATCCTGATTAGGTCCGGGTTTCAGCGTGGCAGTCTCCGGCGGAAGCTCATATTTTACTGGCTTGGCTTGAGCGATAAGACCGCCAGCGGTCAGAGCGACTATGCTGAACATAGCTGGGAGGATCGATGCCTTCATGATGATCAATCCTTTCACGCTGCGGTGACGCGCACGGTTTCGACGACATTGCGCAGGTAGCCCGCTGGATTCCACAATGGTTCCATTGGCTGGGTCTGTCCGGCATTGTTCGTGGCGCGGACCTTTAGTTCGTGCGCTCCGGCGGGAAGCTTGACGGCTGTCTTCCACTCCCGGAACGAATATTTGCCGAGATCCTTGCCAAGTTTCGTAGGCATCCAGGTTTTCCCGCCGTCGATCGAGACAGCCACTTCCTTGATGCCCTTGCCACCGTCGAAGGCGATGCCTTTGAGACGCGTGGTTTTGCCGGCTTTAACTTTGGCGCCGTCGGTAACGTTGGTGATGAAAGAACGCACGGTAAAGCGATTGATCGGGATTGTCGCTTTCGGTGCTGTGCCAGGCTCGACGCAATTGCATTCGTTGTCCGGAATCCGGTAGGCGCTCTTCATCCAGAAATTATCGAACACGCTGTCGATAACGGTGATTTCATTGAGGTGCTTCACCCAGTAGGTGCCGTAGTAGCCGGGCACGATAAGCCGCAACGGGAAACCATTGAAAACGGGCAAGTATTCGCCGTTCATCCCATAGGCCAGCATCACCTCGCCGTCGCGGGCGTGATCGATGTCGAGCGCCTTTGCGAAGTCAGGCGTCTTGTCGCTGACGGGGCCGTCCATCCCTGCAAACACAACCTGCTTTGCGCCGCTCTGCACCCCGGCTTTGTCAAGAACGGCCTTGAGCGGAACACCCTTCCAACGGGCATTGCCCATGGCGCCGTTACCGAGCTGTCCACCTGCAACACGTGGATTGAAGAAGCCGCGGCTGTTGCCTGAACATTGATTGACCGCCACCAGTTCGACGGATGGCATTTTTTTGATCTCAGCCAGCGACAGCTTCAGCGGCTTGTCGACCTTGCCCTTGATCTCGAGGGTGAACGTATCAGGGTCAATGTCCAGCGGCACGTCGGCAAGGTGATAGCGGACAAAGAAGGCGTCGTTCGGCGTGATGACGCTGTCATTGAACACCGAGAACGGTGTCTCTAACTGCGGTGGGCGAGACGTGAGGCCGATCATCATCCGCTTCTGCGGATATTTGACCAGTGGCCGTTCGCCGTTCTCGAAGGGTAAAGTGACGGTTTCGGCAAGGGCTTTAACAGAATTGAAGATTGTGTCGGAGCCGAGTGCTGCGATGGTCGCAGCTGATCCGGCGATCAGACGACGTCTGTCGATCATAGCGTTCTCCTTAGGACGAGCAGTCCATGTCCGGCGATCTCAGGTCGCCTTCACACTTCGGCGTGACATCCGGACAGGAAGCCACCGCGAAGCTTGGTGCTCAGCATGAATGGAGAACGTATCGCCCGCAAGGAATACCTTCGGCGACGTCTTGATAGACGAGACTTTTGATCCGATCCGAGCGTCAGATGTCCGCGTCGCGATCGGGGCCGACATAAGCGATGCGCACCATGTTGGTGGTGCCAGGTGTGCCGAGGGGCACGCCCGCGACGATGATCACGCGCTGGCCGGCCTTGGCGAAGCCATCGCGGAAGGCGATGCGGCCCGCACGATCCACCATGTCGTCCTGGTCATGAGCATCTTCTGCGATCACGCAGTGCACACCCCAAAGCAGCGACAGTTTACGGCCGGTGGCGATATTGGGGGAGATTGCGACAACCGGTGGTTTGGGACGTTCGCGGGCGACTCGCAATGCGGTGGAGCCGGAACTGGTCCAACAGATGATCGCCGAAAGCTCCAGTGTTTCGGCAATCTGGCGCGCGGCGTCGGCAATGGCATCGCCGACTGTTGCTTCGGGATCAGGCCGCTGCGAGCTGATGACGCCGCGATAGGTCGGATCGCGTTCGCATTCCTCGCCGATGCGGTTCATGGTCATCACTGCTTCGACCGGGTACTTGCCTGCGGCGGATTCGGCCGACAGCATGATCGCATCCGCACCTTCAAAGACGGCCGTCGCGACGTCGGAGACCTCAGCGCGTGTCGGCACTGGCGACTGGATCATGGATTCGAGCATTTGCGTCGCGATCACCACCGGCTTGCCGGCTTTTCGCGCCATTCGTGTCATCTGCTTCTGAAGGCCGGGCACGCGCTCAGCCGGAAGTTCGACGCCGAGGTCGCCGCGCGCCACCATCAAGGCGTCCGATGCCTCCATGATTTCCGCGAGGCGGTCGATCGCCTGCGGCTTCTCGATCTTGGACATCACCGCCGCGCGGCCACGCACCAGCTTCTTGGCTTCGATCACGTCATCGGCGCGCTGCACGAATGACAGCGCGATCCAGTCGATGCCCGTTTCCAGGGCCGCCTCGAGATCGGCCCGGTCTTTCGTCGTCATGGCTGAGACCGGTAGATCGGTGTCGGGCAGACTGACACCCTTGCGATCAGACATGCGCCCGCCAGTGACCACGCGGACGAGGGCATGATCGGGCGACGTCTCTTCCGCAATCAGTCGCAATTTTCCGTCGTCGATCAACAACGCGTGGCCTGGTCTCAACGCCTTCAGAATTTCAGGATGCGGAAGATAGACACGGGTCTTGTCGCCTGGTGTCGGATCCGAATCCAGCGTGAACATCGCGCCGTTGTTCAGTTCGACCGCGCCCTCGGTGAAGGTGCCAAGCCGCAGCTTGGGTCCCTGCAAGTCGACGAGGATTCCGATTGGGCGGCCGTAGCTGCTTTCAACATTTCGGATTGTCGCGACCAACTCCCGCATTCTGTCATGCGAGGTGTGGCTCATGTTGATGCGAAAGACATCCGCGCCTGCTTCGAAAAGCTTGCGGATCATGGCGCTGTCAGACGAAGCGGGTCCCAGCGTGGCGAGAATTTTGATACGACGCAAACGTCTCATTTCGGATTTCCGGGGGCAGTGCCGGGAAGGGCGCCCGGTTGTGTGGCTCCCGGCGAATTCGGCATGCCGGGAAGTCCCGGCGTGCGCTTTGGATTTTGTTCATTGGATTCGGTCAATTGCACGGTCCAGGCACGCTGCTCGCCGGTATCGACCTCGAAATATCCAGTCTTGTCGAAGCCGCGGGCGAGGCAATCTTCCGTGCCCTTGATGGTGAATTCTTTGTCGCGCGAGCACATGAAGGCTTGGCCCGACCATTCGCCGCCGCGATCGTAATCAACCGCGTAAATATAATAGTAGCGCGCGACGAGTGTGCCCTTCAGCAATGTTTCACAGCTGTTGGACGACACATTCCACCAGCCTTCGGTGACCCAACCTTCGTTATCTTTATAGCCCAGCGCAATGCCGACCCGGCTCGATGTATTGTTGCAGAGCCGGAAATCCGCGGCTGCCGGACTGCTCCAGGCACATAGGGCCACAAACGCAACAAGCCCAGTGAGGCTGGCGATGATGGTTCGGCGGGAGAATGCACGTCGGGCGGGGGCTGTCATCTAAATCGAGTGTATATCAACCAATGATTGATTTCGCGTAACAGATGGCGCGGGACCGGCAAAAAACCGTCACCGCTTCCCTTTTGCGGTTAATCCGTTCCAACCCACCATATAGGCCCACAAGCGGATCGCCAAACCGTTGGGCATGATTGATCTGCCGGTTGCACCTTTCAACCTGTTTGGGCCCAGGATATGGCAGATTGTGGGACGATACCCATGTTAAACTCAATCTAGAACACGTTAAGCTCAACCCAGAGCAAGACAATTTCGGGAAAATGGCCATGACGATGGACGACAAGACCCAAACCGAGCTGGAAGCGGCGGTTTTTCGCCGGCTCGTCGAACACCTGCGCACGCGCACCGACGTGCAGAATATCGATTTGATGAATCTCGCGGGTTTTTGCCGCAACTGTCTGTCGAATTGGCTCAAGGATGCTGCCGATGCGAAGGGTGTCGCGTTCAGTAAGGATGAAAGCCGCGAGGCGGTTTATGGCATGCCGTATGATGCGTGGAAGGCGAAGTATCAGAGCGAGGCGACGCCCGAACAGATTGCAGCGATGAAAAAGAGCGCCGCTGGCCACTAACTCGGAAGACATAGAGAATCGCGAGACACGCGGCTCGTCGTGGCAAGTCAAATTGCTCCACCGGGACGGATTTTTCTTTCTTCTGTGGGTCGCTGTGGATGAGCGGGCCCCTTGCCTTGACGCAACGGGCCGTGTTCTTGAGTGTGAACCGGAGATGACGTGTCGCCGCGAGGGTGCGCGCTTCGTTACCATCACAAGTTCAGGAGTACCCGATGGCCACCGCTGCCGCCGCCGTCACTGATGAAGCGCATCGCTTCGCGAAAGATCAGCTAAAGTCGATTATCGAGCGTATCGAAAAGCTCGAGGAAGAGAAAAAGGCGATCTCCGACGACATCAAGGACGTTTACGGCGAAGCCAAGGGCAACGGCTTCGACGTCAAGGCGCTGCGAACCATTATCCGTCTGCGGAAGCAGGATGCGGATGAGCGCCAGGAACAGGAAACCATCCTGGAAACCTACATGCAGGCGCTGGGAATGCTCTGATCGCGTCTGTTTTGACGTCTGATAAATCTTGCGCGCGGTGTTGCGCCGCGCGCGCCAACCCTAAAAAAATCTGAAACAACAGCCTGGAAAGAAGCCGGCTGGATGATCAGCGCAGCGACGCAGTCCGCATCGCAAAGGATGTGGTCGGCAGTGTCGCGATTGCGGAGCCGGTGAACTGCTCGCAAACCACACCCATCTGCGGATCATCCGAGAACGTCATGGCGACGGTGGTGTTTGGCTTGACGAAGTGCGCCCGCATCACCGTCATGTCTTGATCGCCGATCATGGAAGCCGTCAGCGTTCTGCTGGCGCTTGGCGTGACGATCATCGCGCGCAGCCAAAGATCGTTCGCTTTCGACGTGGTCTTGACACGAACCGTTTTGGCGATGGCACCCGACTGGGTCTTGGCGATCAGGGCTTCGCTGCTTCCGAGCGGATTGGATGTCAGTGACGCCGAGCGGACACGCGGTGAGACCGGTGTGCTGGCGGCAACAATCGGGCTGCGGTCAAGCGGTGTGGTCGGTGGCGCATAGGCCAACGCGTCCGAAACCTTCTCCGGCAGGCTGGCTGTCGATTGCGGATCTGCCGCGACCTGTGCGCCGCGCCGTTTGAGAGCGGCAACCTGCGCCGGAGGCGCATAATTCTCCGCCGACGCGTTATCCCAAATGCCGCGGGCATTGATGACGTCGACGGCCGTTGGTTCCGATGGTTCAGCCGGCGCGGTTGTTGCGGGTTCTTCCCTCAGCGCCACAGGCGTCGGAGCAGCTGTAGCGACCTGATAGGTCGTCGCCGTCTTCGGCTTGGCGCGCGGCAGCGGAATAATCTCGGCAAGTTTCGCGAGACCACTCGGCTTGGCCTCGGTGGTGGCTGCAGCAGCCGTTACTGTCGCGTTGCCACCAGCAGCATCACTCGCGGAGCTTTCCTCATCATCATCGGTCTGCTTGCGGCCGAACAGGGATGCCAGGAAGCTCTTGCTCTTGGACGGCGCATCGGCCTCGTCGCCGCGCTTGCGAATATCCGCCAAAGCCAGCTCGTAACCCTTCAACGGCTTGCCGTCGGTCGGCACATGCACGGTGCGGCCATCCGGGAACACGCGCGCCAGTTGATCGTGCGTCATGCGCGGCCAGTGTCGGATGTTGCCAGTGTCGAGGTGCACGAAAGGCGAACCGGAGGTCGGATAGAAACCAACGCCGCCGCGCTGCAGGCGCAATCCAGCAAAGCGGATTTGCTCAAGCGGAACGCCCGGGATGAAGAAGTCCATCGCGTGGCCCTGCATGTGCTGGCTGAAGCGCGCGACACCCGAAGAGCGGCGGCGGAGCATGGCGTTGGTGGCCGGAGAGCGATAGGCGGAAATGATCTGGATCGGCTGCTTGCCGTCGACGTCGCGATAGACCTCCCAGATGATGTCGAACAGGCGTCGATCCATCGTGGTCTCATCCTGGCTGCGCCAGTCGCGGAGGAAGTGGTTGATCTTTTTCAGCGCGGCTTCGTCGTAGCGGCCGCTGCGCTTGAAGGTGATGGTGAGGTCTTCACCGGAATGGGTGTGGTGGAAGGAGAGGGTGCGGGTGTCGCCGTCGGCGGTGGCGTTATGGACGGAACGGGCGCCAGTGACGATCAGCAGCAGCGAGGCGAGGCTGACGCGAACGCTGGTTCGCGAAAGTCGTCGAAAGTCGAAGCTGCGTGGAAAACCGCCCGCCACTCAGAATCCCGTCAGCTAGCTGTTCGTTAAAGGGATCCCCCGCTACCCCACGCAACGAGGGAGGATGTCACTTTGATGAACGCAGTCTTAAGGCAGGAGAGTTAACCGAGCTTTAGCTAATCTCAAGTCCACCCCGAACGCGTTTACCCTAACCAGTTCGACCCAAGTCCAAACTCACCCAAGTCTTACGTCCAAGTCTTACCGATAGTTCATGAAGACCCGTCGGCATATGACGGGGTGAGTATGGCAAAAAAGCGCCGGTAAGCCGATCCGACAGGGGGCGGATTAAAAGGGATGGTTAATAAAAAGGCCCCGAACTCGGTCGGGGCCTTTTTAAGTTTTACCGGAAGGGGTTAAGTGAAATCCCCTTTTTGTCGCTAACTCAGTAACTTAGCGGGCAGCGCGACGTCCGCGAACCGGCGCGGGCGGCGGTGTCGGTGCGCCGAACAGACGCTCGAAGAATCCCGGGCCGCTGCTGCCGGTGTTGCTGGCATAGGTGTCGCCAGGCACGTTGAGGTTGCGGGTCGGACGCACATAGTTCGGCTGCGAATGGGCCACGACCGCTTCGAGGTCCTTGCCGCTGCCGCCCTTGAGCATCGAAATCATGGTGGCGTCACGGCCGTAGACGTCCTTGCGGAATTCGAGCTTGCCCGCATCGTCCACGAACGCTGTTTGATAGGTGATGTTCACCGGGATAGGCGTCGGGAAGTTGATGTTGATTTCGTTGCGGCCATACATGCTGCGGATCTTTTCCGCCGTGTAGTTGTCCTTCGGCAACGCAATGCCGAGCAGTGTCGCCGCATATTGGTCGGGGTTCTGCACGCGCATGCAGCCGTGGCTGAAGGCGCGCTCGTCCTTCGCGAACAGATACTTGTCCGGCGTGTCGTGCTGATAGACCAGGAACTTGTTTGGGAAGTTGAAGCGGATGCGGCCGAGCGCATTGCCTTCGCCCGGCGGCTGCGAAATATGGATGCTGCCGTCAGGGTTACGCTCGAACTTCAGGCCCATACGCTGCA
The DNA here is from genome assembly GCF_055386385.1 of Afipia dichlorophenoxyacetatis. NCBI lineage: Bacteria > Pseudomonadati > Pseudomonadota > Alphaproteobacteria > Hyphomicrobiales > Nitrobacteraceae > Afipia > Afipia dichlorophenoxyacetatis. The sequence goes on from NZ_AP029250.1 coordinate 868,254, forward strand.
GGACGGTGGGGTCCTGCTGCATCGCCGGCAGATACTCGTTGTAAATGATCGACGGCGGCACGTTCCAGGTCGGATTGACGGTGATGTACTTCATCGTTTCCGTCAAAAGCGGCGTGGCATGCGTGCCCGGCTTGCCGGTGACGACGCGGGTCTTCCAGACCTGTTCGCCATTGTGCATCACTTTCAGGGTGTAGTCGGGAATGTTCAGGATCACGTAGGCATTGCCCAGCGACTTCGCGCCGAGTTCGCGCGGCAGCCAGCGCCAGCGCTCCATGTTGACGCGAACGATATCGATCTGGCGCTCGCTCTTCGGGCCGTTGATGGCCTGCACCGTGCGGTTATCGAGAGCGCCGGTGGCCTTGAGACCATTGCTTGCCTGAAACTTGCGGACCGCGGCGGCAACGTTCGCATCGTAGTGCTTGTCGTCTGCGTTTTCCGCAATGTTCAGCTTGGCGCGCAATGACGGCACGCGCTCGTCTTCCATCACGACGGGCGCCGGATTCTTTTTCGTCGGCTTGGCGAACGCCAGCGTCTCGCCTTCAGCGATTTGCTTGGAGGAATCGTCACTGACGCCGCGCAGCTCGGCAAGCTTGGCCTTCAGGGCCTTATAATCCTTCTGCTGAGGATTATAGCCATCGAGGGCTGCGGACGCGTTCTGTGCGGTCGAAAGGTTGGTCAGCACTTCAGCCGGATCGATCGGATGTTCCGGAAACAGGATGTCGGCGCTGACACGGGACCAATGCATGCGGCCGCTCTGGGCATGACGCGCATAGTCCATCGCGCTCTCGGTCAGCCTCAATTCGGCTTCAGCCAGCGCGTCCGGGGTGGTCGCTGCGGCGAAGTCAGGCGTCGGATAGTCGCTCGGATTAAGGCCTTCTGCGGCGGCATCCTTCAGGCGTGCGATCACGCCCTTTGCGCGCTCGGTTGCCTTGCTGCTATCGCTCCAGACTGGCGCGTAGTTGCGGTCCTTGTAGAAGGCTTCAACAGCTGTGCGTTCTGCCTTGCGGTCGAAATACTTGGTTGCCTTGGTGGCGATCAGGTCGCGCAGCTTGTCTGCGACCGGCTGGTCGGCGGAGGCAACGGCCGGAGTGGATGCTGTTGCAGGAGCAGCGGCGGGAGCTGCCGTTGTTGTCGGTGCTGGGGCGGCCGGTGTCGTGCTGGCGGTTTCCGGCGCCGCTGGGGTGGCCGCTGGTGCTGCGGCGGTCGATGATGCGGCAGCAGGAACTGGAGCCGGTGTCGCGGGGGCCGCAGCTTCTTCCTCTTTCTTGGGAAGAGCAGCAGGAGCGGTCGCCGTGGTGTCGAGCTTGATGTCGGCTGCCGTCGGAGGAGGGACGTTGGCAGGTTCAGGAACCGGGACTGCGGCGTCGATGGCGAGTTCTGCCGGTGTTTTCGTCGGACCAGACTGTGCGATCGCTGCGGTCGATGCGACCGCGAGGAAAGTTGCTGCGACGGCTGCCACCACCCGGTCGAAGCCCGTCAGGCCACTGCGGCCATTCGAAAAGTCATGCATTCTCGCACCCCTTGGGTGAAACTGTTCCGCTATGGAACAGCTCCTTTGTTCCGTCAGACCCTTTGCAAAAGCGCCGGTCAGTACTGCAACGCGTCCCGCACCTTGAAGTTCAGCGGGACGGTACACGCGCCGGGTTGAAGCGGCCAGCTAGCGCCAGATCAACTCAAAGTCATCTCAGAGAAATGACTTCAATTCGGCATCCCTTGCAACGGTTTGCGCGCATTGCCGCGCGCTTTTCCTTGGTCTGTCACCAGACCGCAACGGTTCAACGGGAGGCAAAAAAATGAGATTGCACGCCGCAAATTTTGCGGTGATTCGATGCTCAATGGTCTCGATCGGAAGAGGCGGTTCCAGATGCTGCCGTCTCGTCGAGCTTCCGGTACAGGGTTGATCGGCCGATCTTGAGCCGTCGCGCGACTTCCGACATCTGTCCCCGATAGTGCGAGATGGCAAAGCGGATCGTTTCCGTCTCGATGTCCGCAAGTGGGCGAACCTCGCCATCATCGCCGATCATGGTGACGGCCCCGTAGGCTGATGGGGTGACAGCGAACTGGTTGGCAGTTGGCGCAGGTACAATAGGTATTTCGGCACCAGTGACCAATTGGGTGAGAGAGACCTGTTCGGAATGAAGCGTCAGCGGCTCTGCGGAAGACGTCACTGAATCCGCCTGCATCGTGCCAACCTGCGGGAAATCATTGATCCCAAGCTGATCGCCGTCGCTCATGACCACTGCGCGATAAACCACATTCTCGAGCTGGCGAACGTTACCGGGCCACGGCACCCGAGCCATCAGCGCCATAGCCTCGCCGCTGATGCCGGTGATCCGCCGATTTTCCTCGGCGCTGAAACGGGCCACGAAATGGCGGACGAGATGGGGAATGTCCTCCAGGCGTGCGCGCAGCGGCGGGATGGTCAGCGGCAGCACGTGCAGGCGGTAGAACAGGTCCTCGCGGAAATGCCCGGCTTTCACGTGATTGAGCAGATTGCGGTTGGTCGCCGAGACGATGCGGACATCGACCTTGACGGGTCTACGGCCACCAACCGGCTCGACTTCGCCCTGTTGCAGGGCACGGAGCAGCTTGACCTGGGCTGCCAGCGGTAATTCGCTGATCTCGTCCAGAAACAACGTGCCGCCGGACGCTTCGACGAATTTACCCGCATGTCGCTCGGTAGCGCCGGTAAATGCACCTTTCTCGTGGCCGAACAGGATCGACTCGACGAGATTTTCAGGGATGGCGCCACAATTGACGGCGATAAATGGCTTTGCGCTGCGCTCGCTGGAGCCATGGATGGCGCGGGCGATCAGCTCCTTGCCGACGCCGGATTCGCCCTCGATCAGCACGGGAATAGCCGAGGAGGCCGCGCGCTTGCCCATGGCGATGACGTTCGTCATCACCTCCGATCGCGTGATGATGTCGGAAAATGTCAGCTTGCCTTCGCGGCTGTGCTTGATGCGTTGCAGCTCGCCTTTCAGCGCGCTGGAATTGAGCGCATTGCGCAAGGACACCTGGAGACGTTCGATGCCGACCGGCTTCACCACGAAATCATGCGCACCTGCACGCATCGCGGACACGACATTGTCGATGCCGCCATGAGCGGTTTGCACGATCACCGGCAGATCGAGACCAGCCTCGCGGATTTTCGCCAGGACGCCCAGGCCGTCGAGGCCTGGCATAACAAGATCGAGCACCAGTGCGTCGATCGCTTTTGCATTGGAATCGAGCAACAGGGCAACGGCCGCGTCGCCATTTTCGACCGTCACTGCGTCATAACCGCAACGCTGCACCATATTTTCGACGAGCCGCCGCTGTACTGCGTCGTCGTCGGCAATGAGAATGGTTGCAGCCATGGCGTTCCCCGCGTTTTAGTTTTATCTGTCTCGAATCGAGGCACTCTGGCCGATGCCGATTAACGGCCTCTTAAGAGTTCACCTCGGGTTGTCGCAACGCTGTCGTTGCACACAGGTTAGAGAAACGCTGCATTGCGTTGGTGTTTGGTTGTTGTCGCGTTGGTAAAGCCGGTCTGAAACGTAACTAAAGGTTTGAAACAAGCATGGCCTCGCGTTCGTCATCTGCTCTCCGCAAGTCTCCCGCCAAGTCTGCAGCTAAGTCAGCAGCCAAGAAGGTCGCGGCCAAGAAGGCAGCCAAGAAATCCGTCGCCAAGGCAGCAAAGCCAAAAGGCGCGGCCAAATCTTCAAGTAACAAGACGGCGAGCAAGCTCGGCAAATTGCCGGAATGGAATCTGACAGATCTCTATCCGTCGATCGATGCGCCAGAGGTGACGCGCGATCTCGACAAGCTTGATGCTGACTGTCTCGCGTTCGAGAACGCTTACAAGGGCAAGATCGCGGAGAATGTCGCAAATCCTGATGGCGGCAACTGGCTGGCCGAAGTCGTCCGGAGCTATGAGGCGATCGACGATCTTGCGGGCCGGCTCGCCTCCTTTGCGGGACTGGCTCATGCCGGCGATACTGTCGATCCGGCCATTTCGAAATTTTACGGCGACGTATCCGAGCGTATCACGTCGGCGTCGGTGCATCTGTTGTTCTTCGCGCTCGAACTTAACCGCGTTGACGATGATCTGCTCGATCAGGCGATGGAGACGCAGGCGCTGGGGCACTATCGTCCGTGGATCGAGGATCTGCGCAAGGACAAGCCGTACCAGCTCGAGGATCGCGTTGAGCAGTTGTTTCATGAGAAGTCGGTGACCGGCTACTCAGCATGGAACAGACAGTTTGACCAGACCATCGCCGGATTGCGCTTCAAGATCGGCGGCAAGGAGCTCGCGATCGAGCCGACCCTGACCCTGATGCAGGACCGCGACCCGGCGAAGCGCAAGGCGGCGGCCGAAGCGCTGGCGAAAACCTTCAAGGCCAATGAGCGCACCTTTGCGTTGATCACCAATACGCTCGCCAAAGACAAGGAAATTTCGGATCGCTGGCGCGGTTTCCAGGACATCGCGGATTCTCGCCATCTCGCCAACCGCGTCGAGCGTGAAGTGGTCGATGCGCTGGTGGCGTCCGTGCGGGCGGCCTATCCGCGGCTGTCGCATCGCTACTATGCGATGAAGGCGCGCTGGTTCAAAAAGAAGAAGCTCGCTTATTGGGATCGCAACGCGCCGCTTCCGTTCGCGTCCTCTGCCCAGATCGGCTGGGATGAGGCGAAGGGGACGATCCTGAAGGCCTACGGCGATTTCTCACCAGAAATGGCCGGGATCGCCGGGCGTTTCTTTGATGACCGGTGGATTGATGCACCGGTCCGTCCCGGGAAGGCGCCGGGGGCGTTTTCGCATCCCACCACACCGTCAGCGCACCCCTATGTCCTGATGAACTATCAGGGTAAGCCGCGCGATGTGATGACGCTCGCCCATGAGCTGGGTCACGGCGTGCATCAGGTGCTCGCGGCCAAGAATGGGGCGCTGATGGCTCCGACCCCGCTGACGCTGGCTGAGACGGCCAGCGTGTTCGGCGAAATGCTGACGTTCAAGCGCCTGCTCGCCCAGACCAAGAGCGCCAAGGATCGTCAGGCCCTGCTCGCGGGCAAGGTCGAGGACATGATCAACACCGTGGTGCGCCAGATTGCATTCTATTCGTTCGAGCGTGCGGTGCACACAGAGCGCCGCAATGGCGAATTGACCGCTGAGCGGATCGGCGAGATCTGGCTGAGCGTGCAGGGCGAAAGCCTTGGACCGGCGATCGACATCAAGCCGGGCTACGAGACCTACTGGATGTACATCCCGCATTTCATCCATTCGCCGTTCTACGTCTATGCCTATGCCTTCGGCGATTGCCTCGTGAACTCGCTCTACGCGGTCTACGAACATGCGGCCGAAGGGTTCGCCGAGCGCTATCTGGCCATGCTCTCGGCCGGCGGCACGAAGCACTATTCGGAACTGCTTGCGCCGTTTGGGCTCGATGCCAAGGATCCCAAATTCTGGGACGGTGGGCTCGCGGTCATCGAAAGCCTGATCGCGGAGCTCGAAGAGATGGGCTAGCGCCCGAGGGGGCGGCCATGGTCCGCTCTCGTTCCGTATCGTGGAAAAACTTCACAGATTGCATTGCATAGCTTGCATGAGGGCGGTTTAATCAGCCCGTTGGAGGCTGCTGGACGTTGCCCTTGCTCCGCAATTGGGCTAATTCCCGCTACCTTTTTTTAATGGTGCTGGAGGGACCAATGGCCGATCATAGCGAAGTCGCTTACACAACCGCGGATGGCAACGACTATGTCGCGCACGAGCAGACCTATGAAGGGTTCTTGGCGCTGACAAAATACGGCACGCTGAGCGTCATCGCCATTCTCGTGCTGATGGCAATCTTCCTGCTCTGATCCAATCGTTCCGTCGTCACCGGCGGCCACGCCGGTGCTAGTCATGCGCGGCGTTACAGGGTCGCGGGAGGCGTCATGAAAATTGCGATAGCCAAAGAAATCGATGCAGCGGAGCCGCGTGTTGCGGCGACCCCTGACACGGTCAAAAAATATAAATCGCTGGGCATTGATGTAGCGATCGAACCGGGCGCGGGCATTAAGTCGGGTCTGCTGGACTCAGACTATGAGGCTGTCGGTGCCACGGTGAGCGCCGATGCGGTGAAGGATGCCGACATCGTCATCAAGGTGAAGCGTCCGGAAGCCGCTGAAGTCGCCAAGTACAAAAAGGGCGCACTGGCGATCGCCATCATGGACCCTTACGGCAACGACGCCGCGCTGAAGACGATCGCGGATGCAGGCATCGCCGCCTTCGCGATGGAGTTGATGCCGCGCATCACCCGCGCACAGGTCATGGACGTCCTCTCGTCGCAGGCGAACCTCGCGGGCTACCGCGCCGTGATCGAATCTGCCGAAGCCTTCGGCCGCGCCTTCCCGATGATGATGACGGCCGCCGGCACTGTGCCCGCCGCCAAGGTCTTCATCATGGGTGTCGGCGTTGCCGGCCTTCAGGCGATCGCAACAGCGCGCCGTCTCGGCGCTGTCGTGACCGCGACAGACGTTCGCCCGGCGGTGAAGGAACAGGTCGTGTCGCTCGGCGCGAAGTTCATCGCCGTCGAGGATGAAGAGTTCAAACAGGCGGAAACCGCGGGCGGTTACGCCAAGGAAATGTCGAAAGAGTATCAGGCCAAGCAGGCTGAGCTCACGGCAGAGCACATCAAGAAGCAGGATATCGTCATCACCACGGCGCTGATCCCGGGCCGACCCGCGCCGCGGCTGATCAGCCTCGATATGGTGAAGTCGATGAAGCCGGGTTCAGTGCTGGTCGACCTCGCGGTCGAGCGCGGCGGCAACGTGGAAGGTGTTCAGTCCGGCCAGATCGCAGACGTCAACGGCGTCAAGATCGTCGGCTTCCCGAACCTCGCGGGCAAGGTTGCCGCGTCTGCGTCGAGTCTCTACGCCAAGAACCTCCAGTCATTTATCGAGACGCTCTACGACAAGGAGAGCAAGTCGCTCGCCGTGAAGTGGGACGATGAACTGGTGAAAGCCACCGCGCTGACCAAGGACGGCGCTGTCATTCATCCAAATTTCCAACCGAAAGCATAAGGGAGAGCCGCCATGCACGGGATTGAGGCTGTCGATCCGTTTGTCTTCCGGTTGTCGATCTTCGTACTCGCCGTTTTCGTCGGCTATTTCGTGGTGTGGTCGGTGACGCCCGCGCTGCATACGCCGCTGATGTCGGTGACCAACGCTATTTCATCGGTCATCGTGGTCGGTGCATTGCTTGCTGTCGGCGTCTCGATGGTCGGCGACGACAATGGTCCGCTGTGGGCGCGCGCCTTCGGCTTCGTTGCATTGATTTTTGCATGTGTGAATATTTTCGGCGGCTTCTTGGTCACCCAGCGCATGCTGGCGATGTACAAGAAGAAGCAGAAGTGAGCAGGGGCTGTCGATGAACGCCAATTTATCCGCAGTCCTGTATCTGATCGCAGGTTCACTTTTCATCCTTTCACTTCGTGGTCTGTCGAGCCCGGCATCGTCCCGCCAGGGCAACTTCTTCGGCATGATCGGTATGGCCATTGCTGTCGCGACGACGCTGGCCGCACATCCGCCTACCAGCGCCACCGGCTGGATCCTCGTGATCCTCGGTATCGCCATCGGCGGCGGCATCGGTGCGGTGATCGCGCGCCGTGTACCGATGACCTCGATGCCGGAGCTGGTCGCGGCCTTCCACTCGCTGGTCGGTATGGCGGCGGTGTTGGTGGCGGCCGGTGCGTTCTACGCACCAGCAGCCTTCGACATCGGTACTCCCGGCAATATTCACGGCTCAAGCCTTGTCGAAATGTCGCTCGGCGTCGCCATCGGCGCGCTGACCTTCACCGGCTCGGTGATCGCGTTCTTGAAATTGTCGGGCCGCATGAGCGGCGCACCGATCATTCTGCCGGCGCGCCATATCATCAACATCGTGCTGGCCCTCGCACTGGTGTTCTTTATCTACGGCCTGGTGTCGTCGCAGAGCGCGGTCGACTTCTGGCTGATCACCATCATCGCGCTGGTACTCGGCGCACTGCTGATCATTCCGATCGGCGGCGCGGACATGCCGGTCGTGATCTCGATGCTGAACTCCTACTCGGGTTGGGCAGCAGCCGGCATCGGCTTCACTCTGGGTAACTCGGCCTTGATCATCACGGGCGCGCTGGTGGGGTCGTCTGGTGCGATCCTGTCCTACATCATGTGCCACGCGATGAACCGCTCCTTCATCTCGGTCATCCTCGGCGGCTTCGGCGGTGAGACCGGCGGTGCAGCTGCGGCTGGCGGCGGCGAAGTGAAGCCGGTCAAGCTCGGCTCTGCCGACGATGCGGCCTTCATCATGAAGAATGCGCAGAAGGTCATCATCGTGCCGGGCTACGGCATGGCGGTGGCGCAGGCCCAGCACGCGCTCCGCGAAATGGCGGACACGCTCAAGAAGGAAGGCGTCGAGGTCAAGTACGCCATCCATCCGGTCGCCGGCCGTATGCCCGGCCACATGAACGTGCTGCTTGCTGAAGCGAACGTGCCTTACGACGAGGTGTTCGAGCTGGAAGACATCAACTCGGAATTCGCCCAGGCGGATGTCGCGTTTGTCATCGGCGCCAATGACGTCACCAACCCGGCCGCGGAAGAAGATCCGAAGTCGCCGATCTATGGCATGCCGGTGCTTCAGGTCTGGAAGGCGGGCACGGTGATGTTCATCAAGCGCTCACTGGCCTCAGGCTACGCCGGCGTCGACAACCCGCTGTTCTATCGTGACAACACGATGATGCTGCTGGGCGATGCCAAGAAGATGACCGAAAACATCGTCAAGGCGATGTAAGCCGAACTCGGTTTTGTCGGCTTATGAATATTTGAAGGCCGCGCCGAGTAGCGCGGCCTTATTTTTTTTAGGCCCTTGGGATGCGATACGACGCGCAGAGCTTGTTGCCGTCCAGGTCGCGCAGATAGGCGAGGTATATTTTCATCTCGCCCATCGCGCGGATGCCAGGTGGATCCTCGCAGGTAGTGCCGCCGTTCTCGATCCCCATTGCGTGCCAGGCCGCAACTTCCTCGGCTGAGGTGGCTGCAAAGCCAATGGTTCCGCCGTTCGCTACGGTGGCCGGTTTGCCATCGATCGGTCTGGAGACGGAAAATGTCCCGGTCTTGGTGCGATAAAAGATGCGATGGCGATCAATTATGGCCGGCTGCACGCCAAGCGTCCCCAGCAGCTTGTCATAAAATGACTTGGCTTTATCGAGATCGTTGGTCCCGACCATGATGTGAGAGAACATTTTTTCGTTTCCTTCCCTAAACGCAGTCCCTTTTGGTTAAAGTATCCTGCATCGGCCTGCAAATTTTCTTCACCTCCGGCTACTACGGTGGATCCTACGGACCTCGGCCCTCGATCATGGAGCTATCCTGCGCATGAGCGCTCACACTCACATGCCACGGTCAGCCTGGGTCTACCCCACGTTGGCCGTTTTGCTTTTCGCCAGCACCATATTTCCGGGCCTGGGCTTCACCCAGTCGCCGGCCGGGTACGTCTTCGCGGCGGTGCTGCTGGTCATCCTGTTCGGGACGGTGTTTGCCGCCGTGCACCATGCCGAAGTCATCGCCCATAGAGTCGGCGAACCCTTCGGCACGCTGCTGCTGACATTGTCGGTGACGGTGATCGAGGTTGCGCTGATCGCGACCATCATGCTTGGCGACAAGGCCGCGGCATCGCTGGCGCGCGACACCGTGTTCGCGGTGGTCATGATCGTGTGCAACGGTCTGGTCGGTATCTGCATTCTGGCAGGCGGGCTTCGCTACAAGGAGCAGGATTTCCAGGTCACTGGCGTCAACGTTTATCTCGGTGTGTTGATCGTCCTTGCGACTATCACTCTAGTGCTGCCGAACTACACGCAGGCCACGCCCGGGCCAATCTATTCCGCGCCGCAACTCGCCTTTGTCTGTGTCGTGACGGTCGTGCTCTACGGCGTGTTTCTCTACACCCAGACGATCCGCCATCGCGATTACTTCATCGTCGAGACGGCGCAGGAGGAGGAGGAACACGCATCGGCACCAGCGAAAGAACTCGTTCTCAGCAGCTTGCTGCTGCTGGTGTCGCTTGGAGCGGTGGTGCTACTCGCCAAGAAATTTTCTCTTGTTGTGGATGCCGGTGCTGCGGCGATTGGCGCGCCTCCAGCCTTTGCGGGCGTTATCGTGGCGCTGTTGGTCCTTCTGCCGGAAAGCATCGCAGCCGTGTCAGCGGCGCGGAAGAACGATCTGCAAAAGAGCCTCAACCTTGCGCTGGGGTCGTCGCTGGCGACCATCGGCCTGACGATCCCTGCGGTTGCGATCGCTACTTACGTCCTAGGCAAGACGCTGGTCTTGGGGCTCGACGGACGCGACACGGTGTTGTTGGTCATGACGATGTTTGTCAGCCTGACGACATTCGGCACGGGGCGCACCAACATCATGTTCGGACTGGTGCACACGCTGATCTTCGCCGTGTACATCTTCCTGGTGCTGTCGCCGTAGTTACTGATACGACGCGACGATATCGGTGACCGCGCGCTCGAGTTGCTTTGCCGAGGAGCACTGGCGTACGACGTTGCAATAGGTCGCGTAGCGCGGCATCTCGGAGTCGCCCCAACCCCATCCCATGCGGCCTTCAGGGTTGAGCCACACCAGCCGCTTGGATCGCTCTGAAATCCGCCGCAGGATGTCGGCGCGAGGATTGAGATTGTTGGTTCTCGCATCGCCCAGCACAATCACGGTGGTCAGCGGCGTGACGGCCTTGAGGGCCAGTTTCTCAAAATCGGCCAGGGACTTGCCATAGTCGGAAGAGCCGAACCCGACCTTTGACATGATCTCCTTCATCGCCTGACCAGAATCCTGCGAATCGAGAATGTCGCTGACTTCGATCAGATGGCTCGAAAAGGCGAACGAGCGCACATCCGAGACCACCTCGTGCAGGCTGTAGATCAGCAGCAGGAAGAAATCTGAGACACGGGCGACCGATCCGCTGACGTCGCACAACGCGATAATTCTCGGCTTCTCGCGATGTTTGCGCTTCCACGTGGTCAGGAACGGGACGCCACCCCAGGCGGCGTTGCGGCGGATCGTGCGGCGAACGTCGAGATGGCCGCGCCGCGGTCGCTTGCGCGGCTTGCTGTAACGCTCGCGCAGCCGGCGCGCGATCTGCCGGATCAATAGGCGCATCTGCTCGGCCTGCCGCTGGTCAAGTTGCGACATCGGCGCGTTGCGAAGGATTTCGTGGCGAAGATTTTCACTTTCCTCGCGGCCGTACAGAACCAGCGCTTGAGAAACAGTGTCGCGGACAGTTTCGCGCAGCGCTTCCGTCGCTGCCGCAAGCCGCTCAGCTTGTGCCGGGTCTGACGCGGTCAAGGCATCGAGATCGTCTCTCAATTGTATGATGCCGAGTTGGTCGAGCATCCGGCTCGAATAGATACCGCGCTGGGTGAAAAATCGGATGCCGGAAAGTCCGGCCGCGTTGGCGGCATTGGCGACTGCAGCCGCGATGGCGTTGCGGTCCTGCGACATCAGCATCTGGGCCAACGGTCCCAGGCTGGATGGGGACTCTGCTGGTTCGGTGGAAGACGCCTGTTCTGACGGCGGCGTTTCAGGCTGGTTGTCCTGAGTTGCAGGCGCAGTGATTTCAGGCTGCTGGAAGAAAAGGTCGAAGCACTGGCCGAGCGATTGCTTCTCTTCCTGGGTCTTGGCGAGCGTTAGCAGCAGCGTATCGCGCAACACCGCCCGGTCGGAAAAACCGACGTCAGCGACGGCTTTCATCGCATCGATGCTTTCAGATGGTGAAACCCGGACGCCGGCCCCACGGGCCGCCCGAAAGAAGCGATGGAGGTTCTCGCGCATCCGGTTTACCCGAAGACGTTTTCGCGACGGTTCTTGCTGATGAAGGTGGTGACCTGGGGCAGGGTGGTCTCGATATCGGCCTCATATTTGAGGAGGACATTGAGCGTGTCCTTGACCATCTGCTGATCCAGTTCGCCTGCCTGCAACAGCACAAGCACGCGGGCCCAGTCGATGGCCTCGCTGACCGAAGGCAGCTTCTTCAGGTCCAGCGTGCGCACATCGTTGATGAAGCTGACGATCTGGCGCCGCAACGTTTGGGAGATGCCGGGCACACGGCTCTCCACAATACGTTCTTCGAGCCGCTGTTCGGGGAAGCCGATGTGCAGATGCAAGCAGCGCCGCTTGAGGGCGTCGCCGAGGTCGCGTTCGCTGTTCGAGGTCAGGATCACCGTCGGTGCCGCCAGCGCTGTCACCGTGCCAAGTTCGGGGATCGTGACCTGAAAATCCGACAGGATTTCGAGCAGCAGGGATTCGAATTCCGCATCCGACTTGTCGATTTCGTCGATCAGCAGCACGCAGCCCTGTGGCTGTTCGAGTGCCTGCAACAGTGGCCGCGGCTCGACGAACTCCTTGGAGAAGAAGACGTCACCGAAATCGTGAAGTTTGTTCAGTGCCGCCGGAAGCGTCTCCGCTTCACCGAGAACCTCGCTGAGCTTATCCTTCAGGATCTGGGTGTAGAGAAGCTGTTTGGCGTATTTCCACTCGTAGAGCGCCTTGGCCTCATCGAGCCCTTCGTAACATTGCAGGCGGATCAGCTTGAGGCCGCGCCACGCGGCAATGGCCTTGGCGAGTTCGGTCTTGCCGACGCCGGCCGGGCCTTCCACGAGGATCGGCTTTTCAATCCGCTCCGAGAGATAAACGGCAGTCGCGATCTGACGGCTGGCGATGTAGCCGGCCGATGCCAGGCCCTGTTCGACCGCGTCGATGGAGGCTGTCGGCTGATGCTCGGTCACGATCGTAAAACTCCCGGAAGGCTTTGGCTGGCGATGTTATTTTGGGCGTCCCAAGCGCTTGCCGGGAGCCGGTTCCTTGCTACGCCGCTATGACAGTTTCGTCCATATCGGCGCCGCGATGCATGCCAGCTCGTCTTCCACACGGACCGCTGTGCGGAATGAGGAACTGCTGCGTGGACGTCTCCAGCGACGTTCCGTTGCAGGCCAGTTAGCGCCGGTTAACGAATTGTTGCTAAACCCCCGGCTGGCTGAAGGGGTTGTGATGCCGAAGACGATGGATCGTAATGTTTGCCACCGATCTGTCGCAGTTGATCCCTCAATCGGCCCCAAAGTTCCAGCATTCAATGCGGTGCGGGGAGTTGACGATGCTCAAGAAATTTCTGTCCAAATATATTCTGGAAGTGATCCCATCGATCTTGGCGACGGTTGTCGGCGCCTACATTGTGACGCACTACATCAACAACAAGCCGGAGGCCGACAAGCCGCAGGCGGCTATGGCCGCTCCGACGAACCCCGCCAAGGCTCCAGATACCCCCGCCAGCAACAAGCCAGCGCAGCAGAACGACACTGCGCAAGCCGAGAAAGCTGCCAAGGCTGAGGCTGCCAAGGTGAAGGCCGCCGAAAAGGCTGCTGCGGATAAGGCTGCCGCCGAAAAGCTCGCCAGCGAGAAAGCGGAGAAAGCCGCAGCCGAGAAATTTGCCGCCGAGAAGGCGCTGGCTGAGAAGGCCGAAAAGGAAGCGAAAGAAGCGGAAGCCCGCCGGGCTCGTGAAAAGACCGTTGCCAAGGCTGCTCCTGTTGCCCCCGCCGCCGAGGCTAACGCTGTGGCAGATGACAAGCGCGATGCCAACGATCTGGCCCGGGCCGCGATCGAACGCCTGCGCAGCGCCGATCAGCCCCGCCAGGCTGAACAACCCCGCGCGCAGGACACAGCACGGGTGATCGAGACCTCGCGGCCGCAGGAGCGCCGGGTCAACAGCGTCGTCTATACGCCGCCGTCGATGGTGCAGCCGCTGCCTCCCGCGGTGACGATTGCACCGACGCCTACTGAAACTGAGACACGGGCTCCGCAGGCATCCGCACCCCGCTCCACCGAAGCACAGGCTGACGACTCGATGCGCCTCACACCGCCGGCGGATATCCCGCCGCGCCAGTTGCGCGCCGAGGAACGTCCGTCGGTCGCCGAAGATGTGGTATCGGCTGCGAAGTCGGTGTTCCAGGCTGTCGTGCCGCGCTAACGCGGATACCGATTATTTAGATGGTTTCGTTTTAACGCCGGTTTGAGCCGGAGCTTCAGCTTCCACGCTGTCCAGAAACTCCTTCACGGTGCTGACAGATCCGGATCGGGTCTCGACGTAACCGGGAAGACTCGCGATAGCGTCATGGAATTCCTGGCCCTTCATGATGTCGATCACGCGCTTCATCGGCTCGGTTTCGAGGAATGAACGGCGGCAGACGAAGAAATAGTCCTCGGTCAGCAACCGGATGAAATCGAGCCCGAATTGGCGGGCTGCAGCCTCTACGCCGAAACTCACATCTGCCATGCCGCTCGCGACGTAAGCGGCAACGGCGGCATGGGTGAATTCGATCTGCTGGGCACCATTGATTTTCGCTTCATCGATCTTGTGCAGGGCCAACAGCTGATCGAACAGCAATCGCGTCCCGGAATCGTGGTCGCGGTTGACGAACCGGGCCTGAGACGAAACCAGATCTTCCAGCGATGTGATCTTCAGCGGATTGCCGCGCTTCACCATCAGGCCCATTTCGCGGGTCACAAAGCTGATGACGCGGTCTTCGCGCGGATCGAGCCATTCGCGATAAGCCTGAATGTTCTGTGCGCGCAGTTCTCCACGCGGAAGATGAACGCCGGAGAGGTCGCAGGCGCCTTGAGCCAGTGACTCAAGCGAATGCTGGTTGCTGACGTAGCGCAGGTCGACACCGATCCCGGGTTCGCGATCCAGCAGCTCGCGCAATTTGGAGACCGCGAAGCCGTGACTCGCGTGGACGCGGATCACAGACGGGCGCTGATGCAGGAACGGTTTGATTTCCGTCGCCAGCTCTTGCGCAAGGTTTTCGAGTTGGGGGCCGAGCCGCGCCTGCATGCGCTCACCCGCCCAGACAAGCTTTTCTCCGAAAGGCGTCAGTTTGGTGCCTTTGCCGCGCTGGGTTTCGACCAGCGGCACGCCAAAGAACGCGGACCACTGTTCCACGAGATTCCAGACGTGCCGATACGAGAGCTGGGCGTGGTCAGCGGCGCTGGTGAGTTTTCCGGTTTTCCGGATCTCGTTCAGGATTCCGAGCATCACCACGGCGGTCTGCGGGCTGCCTTCCTTATGAAATCGCCAGATGGTCTCGATCTCGATATGTAACATTTGTGCGCCAATCTTATGAAATTAATTTCATATGAACGTGAGCTCACCGGTATGCGATTTCATATTTACACGGGCATATTTAGTACACACATTGAGGGACAAGAACAGGAGGAATATGATGTCAATTGCATATGACTATTCCCACGAAAAAACGTCCCCGGTGTCCCGCTCCACTGAGAAGCTGCTGCTGATCGATGGCCAGCGTGTCCCGTCGGTCTCCGGCCGCACCTTCAACACGTTGAACCCGGCCACGGAGCAGGTCATCGCGACTATTGCCGAAGGTAACGCTGACGACGTGGATCGCGCCGTTGTCGCTGCTCGGCGTGCCTTCGAAGGCCCATGGCGCACCATGCGTGCCTCCGAGCGCGGCCAAATCCTGCTGCGCTGGGCCGACTTGATGAAGCAGCATTCGGATGAGATCGCAGAAATCGAAAGCCTCGACGCGGGCAAGCCCATTGCCGGCGTGCTGCGGCAAGACCTTCCGGCCGCGATCGATACGTTGACCTATTACGCCGGCTGGGCCGACAAGATTCATGGCGAGGTCGTCCCGACCCGTGACGAAGCTTTGACTTACACGCTGCGCGAACCCGTGGGCGTGGTGGCCGCTATCGTGCCGTGGAATTTCCCGCTGATGATCGGCATGTGGAAGTTGGCCCCTGCACTGGCTTGCGGCTGCACGGTGGTCATGAAGCCGGCCGAGCTGACGTCATTGTCGGCACTACGTATTGCCGAGTTGGCGCTGGAAGCCGGTCTGCCTCCGGGTGTGTTCAACGTCGTGACGGGACCGGGCCGCGTGGTCGGAGATGCGCTGGTCAATCATCCGGACGTCGACAAGGTGACCTTCACCGGTTCGCCCGGTGTGGGCCGCGGCATCCTTCGTGGTGCAGCCGGAAATTTCAAGCGCGTGTCGCTTGAGCTCGGCGGCAAATCCGCGAACGTGATCTTTGAAGACGCTGACCTCGACGCTGCGACCAAGGCTGCCGCGTCGGGCATTTTCTTCAATGCAGGTCAGGTGTGCTCAGCGGGCTCCCGCGTGCTCGCTCACGAAGCCGTTTACGACGAAGTCGTCGAGCGGCTCACGGCACGTGCGAACGCGATCCGCATCGGCAATCCGCAGGACCGCGCGACCGTGATGGGTCCGGTGATTTCCGAGAAGCAGATGAAATCGATTCTCGATTATGTCGACATCGGCCAGAAGGAAGGTGCGCTGCTGACGACGGGTGGCGAGCGGATCGGTACGCGCGGCTACTTCATCAGTCCCGCGGTCTTCGCGAACGTGAAGCATGAGATGCGGATCTCGCAAGAAGAGATCTTCGGACCGGTGGTGAGCGTCATCAAGTTCAAGGATGAAGCTGACGCCCTGCGCATCGCCAACGGAACGGCCTACAGCCTTGCCGCTGGCGTCTGGAGCCGGGACATGGGCCGCGTACAGCGTTTCGCCAAGAAGGCCCGCGCCGGCACGGTCTGGATCAACACTTACGGCTACACCGACGTTCGATTGCCGTGGGGTGGTGAGCGCGATTCCGGTTTCGGTCGCGAACACGGCACTGCCGCGATCGATAACTTCACCGAGCCCAAGGCTGTGTGGATGAATCTCAACGTTTAAAGCAGCTTCCTCCTGCGGGTGAGGGACTGTCTTCCCGGATCGGCGGCAGTGTCTCACCCGACTTTTTCGGACAGAAGCAGGGATGGACTGACAAAAACGCGGGCGAGAGCCCGCGTTTTTGTTTGCGCAACGCTTGGCAAATTGGCGCAATTCTCACCCCATGATTGGGTGGTGAAGCGGAGCCGGCGTTGAGCCATGAAAACTGTACTATGGATCGTGATGGGTGCGGCGGCGGTTTACGCGGCTGCTATTGGCGCCCTGTATTTCTACCAACGGTCGTTGCTTTATCCAGCCCCACAGACCACACGGACAGATCCGGCGTCAGCCGGCTTTCCGCAAGCGCAGGAAGTCGTCCTCGAGACCAAGGATGGCGAGAAGGTCATCGTCTGGCATGTCCCGCCGAAGGAGGGAAAGCCGGTCGTGCTGTTCTTTCACGGCAACGGCGAGGTGCTGGCGTGGCGAGTGCCGCGCTTCCAGGCCATCACCGCGGATGGCACAGGCTTGGTTGCATTGTCGTTTCGCGGCTATGGCGGCTCGAGCGGCACGCCAAGCGAGGAGGGTTTGCTGAACGATGCCGCAGCAGCCTACGATTTCGCAGCCGCTCGCTATTCACCGTCACGCATTGTCCCGTGGGGTTATTCGCTGGGCAGCGGCGTTGCCGTTGCCATCGCAACAACACGGCCTGTCGCGAAGCTGATCCTGGAAGCGCCTTATACCTCAACAGAGGATGTTGCAGCTGCCGCGTTTCCGTGGGTGCCGGTGCGATGGCTGATGCGCGATCGCTTCCATTCCGATCAGCGTATCGCAAAGCTCGATGTGCCCTTGCTGATCATGCACGGCGAGAAGGACACTGTTATTCCGATCGGCATCGGCAGGCGGCTGTTTGATTTGGCCCCCGGCCGCAAACGTTTCGTCGCTCTGCCAAAGGGGACGCACGTTAATCTGGATGAGCAGGGCATTATCCCGATCGCGCAAGCCTTTCTGGCAGGCGACGGCAAGGACTGACGATTGGGTAGATAAAAATAGACAAACAAAAACGCGAGCCGTGAGGCCCGCGCTTTGAACTAAAAATCTGAAAGTCGCTTAGCGTGGGCCGCGCGGACCTGCGCCTGCACCGCCACGGCCACCGCCTGCGCCACGGTCCGCACCCGGACCAGCGCCGAACACCGGCTTCGGCTTCATCGGCAACAGGCCTTCGCGCTGCAGCTTCTTGCGGGCCAGCTTGCGGGCGCGGCGAACGGCTTCCGCCTTTTCGCGGGCCTTCTTCTCGGACGGCTTTTCGTAATGGCCGCGGAGCTTCATCTCGCGGAAAATACCCTCGCGCTGCATCTTCTTCTTGAGCGCCTTGAGGGCCTGATCAACATTGTTATCGCGGACGAGAACCTGCACGCGGCATCCTCTTGTTTTGAACGATCTGTAATTCGGAAGATGTTGGAGGGGCCGACAAAAGGCCATGCCCTTCCCATCAAGGGCGCGGATTTACCAGATCAAACCGGGAATGTCCACCTGTGGACAACGATTTTCAACCTATAAGCGCGCAATAAATAAGGGCGAAACTACCGGTCCCGGGCTTTTGAGTCGGTAGATTCAGCAGGCCTTAAGGGGCTTCTTACAGGGTCTCAAAGGTTTAATCGGAACCCTTCGTCCAGCGGAGATAAAACATGAACGCAAAAAAATACACGGCTGAGGCTATTGGTACCTTCTGGCTGACCTTCGCGGGCTGCGGCAGCGCGGTCATCGCTGCGGCTTTCCCACAGGTCGGCATCGGGCTTTTGGGCGTCTCGTTTGCGTTTGGCTTAAGCGTCGTGACCATGGCCTATGCCATCGGTCATATCTCCGGCTGCCACCTCAATCCGGCGGTGACGGTCGGGCTCGCGGCCGGTGGCCGGTTCCCCGGCGGGCAGGTCCTGCCGTACATCATTGCGCAGGTGATCGGGGCGATAGCTGCCTCGGCGCTGCTTTACATGATCGCCAGCGGTGCCCCCGGGTTCGACGTGACCAAAGGGTTCGCCGCAAACGGCTTTGAGGCCCATTCGCCCGGCGGATACAGCCTTGTTGCCTGTTTCGTGATGGAAGTCACGATGACGGCGGTGTTCCTGTTCGTTATCATGGGCTCGACCCACGGCAAGGCTCCAGCGGGATTCGCCCCGTTGGCGATTGGTCTCGCGCTCGTGCTGATCCATCTGGTCAGCATTCCTGTGACCAATACCTCGGTCAATCCGGCACGCAGCACGGGTCCTGCGCTGTTCGTCGGTGGCTGGGCTTTGCAGCAGTTGTGGCTGTTCTGGGTTGCCCCGCTGATCGGCGGGGTCATCGGTGGTGTCGTTTATCGTTGGCTCAGCGACGAACCGACAGGAACGGTCGCGGGCGACCGATAACGGACAAGCTTTTTGAATGAGATACAGGCTGCCGCGAGCAATCGTGGCAGCTTTTTCTTTGGGAGTGAGGTCAGTCGTTTTCGACGACTGTGACGTGGCCCATCTTGCGGCCCGGGCGCGGCGCACCCTTGCCGTAGAGATGCACGGTTGCGCCCGGTTTTGTCAGCCACTTCCCGTAATCGAGAATGTCGTTCCCGATCAGGTTGGTCATGGTGACGTTGCCGTGGCGGACCGGCTGAGCGAGCGGCCAGCCGGCAATGGCGCGAATGTGCTGTTCGAACTGCGACACCGAGGCGCCATCGAGCGTCCAGTGACCGGAATTGTGCACGCGCGGCGCGATCTCGTTCACCAGCAAGGTCGGCGTGGTGCCGTTCACGCCAGGAACGACGAACATTTCCACAGCCAGCACACCGACGTAATTGAGAGCGGTCGCAATTTTCTCGGCTATGGCGCGGGCCTGGGCGCCCACGCTTTCTGGAATAGCGGCGGGCGCGCGCGAGATCTTCAGAATATGGTCGCGATGCTCATTTTCGGTGACATCGTAGCAAACTACTTCGCCAGTCACGCTGCGCGCGGCGATGACGGAAATTTCGCGCTCGAACGGCACGAAGCCCTCAAGGATAGCGGAACGTGTTTCGAGCTCGGCCCAGACCACTTCTGGATCGTCACCCTCGCGTATCACGATCTGGCCCTTACCGTCGTAGCCGAAGCGCCTCGTCTTGAGCACGGCAGGAAGACCGATCTTCGCGATCGCTGCTTTCAATTCGTCTGCCGAAGATACGTCAGCATAAGGTGCGGTCGCGATGCCGAGCTTGGTGACGAAGTCCTTCTCGATAAGGCGGTCCTGGGTGGTTTGCAGGACTTCTGGATCGGGCAACACCACACGGCGGGCAGCAAGAATCATCGCCGTTGCGGACGGCACATTCTCGAATTCGTAGGTGATGACATCGACGTCCGATGCAAACAGCTCAAGCGCCTCGACATCCGCGTATTCCGCGCAGGTCGCGTTCTGCACCACGTCGAAGGCTGGCGAATCCGGATCGGGTGAAAAGACCTGCGCCTTGAGGCCCAGCCTCGCGGCGGCAAGCGCCAACATCCGACCCAACTGTCCGCCGCCGAGAATTCCGATGGTGTCGCCTGGTTTCAGCGTCACCCGCTTCGAAGATGTCACTTAGGGTCCTCCGGGCGCTCGCGGACCGCCTCGGTCTGTTGCTTCCGCCATGTGGCGAGCTTGGTCGCAAGGCCAGCGTCGTTCAGGGCCAGCATGCTTGCCGCGAGCAGGGCGGCATTGATAGCGCCCGGCTTTCCGATCGCCAAGGTGCCGACCGGGATTCCGGCAGGCATTTGCACAATCGAATAAAGGGAATCGACACCGGACAGCGCCTTGGATTCGACCGGCACGCCGAGCACAGGAAGTTCCGTCAGGGCGGCCGCCATGCCCGGCAGATGGGCGGCACCGCCGGCCCCGGCGATCACGATCTTGAAGCCGGCCGCCTTGGCCCCCTTGGCAAAGGCATACAGCCGTTCCGGGGTGCGGTGCGCCGATACGATCAACGCCTCGTGTGAAATACCGAGTGCCGTCAGGGTTTCAGCGGCGTGACGCATGGTCTCCCAGTCGGACTGGCTTCCCATGATAATGGCGACGGCAGCGGTCATGCGGAAATCTTTGAAAAGGGTGGAAAAAAGAGACGCGGATTATAGGGTTGCACTTTCGCGTGGCAAGCCATGGGGAATGGACTATCCTTTCATGGTCAACGCCGGCAAGGGCGATTCTCCGCCTGTTTTCGGTGCGTGGAGCTGCAGCAGGACGCGTGGCAAAGGTGCCAATTTGAAAGTCTCGAAGACCGGGGCGGCCACGGGACGGCCGGGTCCAAAAGCGTCCAGCACGACAACAGCCAAGGCACGGCCCAAAGTTCCGGCCAAATTGTCTGCCACCAAGGGCATAGCGCAGTCAGCGCGCGCGCTAAAAGCAGAAGCTGAGATTGAAATCCTCAAGGCACAGCTTGCCGCCGCCCATGCCAGGATCGATGAACTCCAGGCTTGGGCAGATACGGATTTTCTGCTGAACATTTACAATCGCCGCGGTTTTGAGCGGGAACTCAACCGCGCCAGCGCTTACATGAACCGCTATCACGCGACCGGTGCGTTGATTGTGTTGGACGTGGATCATCTGAAACCGATCAACGACACTTTTGGCCATGCCGCGGGCGATATGGTGCTGAAAGGCGTGGTGGCGGTGCTGATGCGGTACATCCGCTCGTCGGATGTCGTCGGCCGGCTCGGGGGCGACGAATTCGCCTTGCTGCTCTGGAACCTGTCAGAGACCGATGCGAGCGCCAAGGCCTTGGCTCTTGAGCAGGCGATCGACTCCCTGATCTTCATGTTCAAAGGACAGGCTGTGGCTGCTGGCGCTTCGGCCGGCGTAGCGATGCTGAAGCCGATGGATGATGCGGCTTTGGCATTGGAAAAAGCAGACCGAGCCATGTACGCCCGGAAAGCGGAGCGCAAAGGCGCAGCAGCATCCTTCGATCAGGCAATGATGTCCGGGGTAATCTGATCTTCGATGAACGAGATACGGTCGCGCAGTTGAAGCTTGCGCTTCTTCAACCGTTGTAGCCGCAGCAGATCAGGAGCCGGCGATTGTTGGAGCGCCTCGATAGCGGCATCCAGATCGCGATGCTCTTGCTGCAGTCGCGCCAGTTCAAGAGCAAATTCGTTGTTGTCCTGATCTACCATAACCGTCGGTGAGTTAGCTCTGCCGGGCTTCAGCAAACCTGTTGAATTAGATGGTGTGCCGCACGCGCATTGTCATTGCAGAAAACAGGAATAATTTCCAGTAATGGAATTGCCAAATGGTTCCTTCAGAACCGTTTTTTAATCGTGAGAAAAATTTTAAGCTTGTTTCTGCGTTCCTTGTCGACAGCGCGTCTCCGTCATGTACACTTCATGGTCTGGATCGAGTGGGCTCAACCATTCGATCCCACTAAAGGAGCGCGTTTTCACGCGAACCGGATACGCCATTCGCTTGTTAGCGCGTTTCATCCAACTTTGAAGTCAATCAACAAAGGAGGATACATATGGCGATCGAGTCGCATCTCGTTGAACTGGAACGCAAGCACGAAGTTCTGGAAAACGAATTGCACGATGCTCTCCAGCATCTTTCCACAGACGACCTCCACATCATTGAACTGAAGCGCCGGAAGCTGGTGCTGAAGGATCAAATCGAACGTATCCGCCACGCGGCCAGTTCGACCGTTCACTGACATAGCAAAAACCATAGCCAATGCGGGCACCCCGTGATGATCGTGACGGCAAATGCCGTCGCGGCCTTCGCATCATGATCGCACAGCCGCCACTCGCGCGACTTCGTCCGCGATGGCCAGTGATGATGTCAGTCCGGGCGATTCAATCCCGAACAGATTGATCAGTCCGGACACGCCGTGATCTTGCGGTCCCTGGATCAGGAAGTCCTGCTTTGCCACGGCAGGCGGGACGATCTTGGGCCGGATGCCTGAATAACTGGGCGTCAAGGCTCCGTCCGGCAATGCGGGCCAATAGCGCCGGATCGCGGGATA
Source organism: Afipia dichlorophenoxyacetatis (assembly GCF_055386385.1). Classification (NCBI taxonomy): domain Bacteria; kingdom Pseudomonadati; phylum Pseudomonadota; class Alphaproteobacteria; order Hyphomicrobiales; family Nitrobacteraceae; genus Afipia; species Afipia dichlorophenoxyacetatis. Next base: position 890,958 of record NZ_AP029250.1, read on the forward strand.
AAATCGTTCGGAGCGTGAAGCATCGACGGCGTAGTCGATTGTATCCACCCACTGCACATCCGGTCCAAACTTCGCTTGTCCACCGAGATCGATGGTGAGGTGCACGCCGAGGCCGCCAGGCTCCGGCACCGGATAGATCAGATGCGTGAATGGCGCGCGGACGTTGCAGCTGAAGTAGTTGCCTTTTGCATAGTAAGCCGTCGGGATGCGATCGGCTGGCATCCCGTCGATCGCGCGCGCAATGGAAGGCGCAGCGAGACCGGCCGAATTGATCAGCAGCTTGCAGCCGATATCCATCGGAGCTTCGCCGCCGACATGAAGGACGAAGCCTTCGGGAGTTACTTTCGCGCCCATCAACGGTGCATGAAATGCGAAAGCAGCGCCCGCGTTCTCTGCATCGCCGCGCAACGCGAGCATGTAGGCGTGGCTATCGATGATGCCGGTCGAGGGCGACAAGAGAGCGCCCACACAATTGAGTGCCGGTTCGAGCGCGCGTGCCTCTTCACCCGTCAGCGTTTTCATGTCGTCGACGCCGTTCGCTTTGGCATGCGCTTTGATCGAAGCGAGTTTGGCGACTTCATCTTCGGTGGTGCCGACGATCAATTTTCCGCATCGGCGATAGGGGATTCCGTGATCGTCGCAATAAGCGTACAGCGCCTTCTTGCCGCTGACGCACATGCGCGCCATTAAGCTTCCCGCAGGATAATAAATTCCGGCATGGATGACTTCGCTGTTTCGCGATGACGTTCCGGTGCCGATATCTTCCGCGGCTTCCACGACGATGACTTCTAGGCCCGCTTGGGCCATCCGTCGTGCTGTGGCGAGGCCAACAACGCCGGCGCCCACGACTACGCAATCAATCTTGTCCATTCATCGTCCAAAGTCGTTTCGCTTGATCCGCATGATCAAGTCCACGTGCATGACGTATAGCGAGGCGCGGAATAAAGGCCAACCACGCTACCCAAAATAAAGAACCGCGCCATCAGGCATAGGGAGCTGGCGACGCCCGAGCAGGATCTCGACCGACGTGATGTTGTCGCACCAATATGCGTTAGGTCCTCCCACGTCGCGGGCGACTTGCTTGATAAGCGCATCGTTGTCGAGGCTCGGTCCTCCATAACCATCGCGTATGTTGTCATGTACAAGTTGCTGGAAGGGCAGCAACTCAAAGCGCACGTCGATGCGATCCTCGGTGAGCCGTTCCTGGTTAAACTGTAGCGGATCAGGGTTGAGATCTGTGCCGGGGCGATAGCCCGATAGAAGGTGTCGGCCTTGAGCATTTGCTTCGATCAACACGAGACAGGACGAGTCGTAGAGATTGAGCTGGAAGCCGGGAGCAGACAAACGGCGCAGAAGCTCGACCAGGCGCATCCATTGCGCACCCGGGGCACGCGCGCCGAGCAACTCGAGTGGCGTGGTCTTAACGACGGTCCATCCCGGCGCTCCCGGAAAGATCGCGACACCCCACGTCTCGGCTTGTAACGGATCAGTGCCCAGTTTTTCGAGAGGCGAGGGTGGTGGCGCGATCGCCTGTTGCGTGCGCTCTTCGCGCAGAAGGGTTCCAACAGCATCCGCAACCCGTTGGCTTGCACCGTCTTGGATGTAAGTCGTGTTTTGCCACAAGCCCATTCAAGCGCCAGACTTTATCACAACGTATGAAGGTCTCTCGCGCGGTATTGCCTTTTCCGCCTCAGCATAACAAAGGTCCGCGCGATCCCTTGGCATTAGGGTTTCGTTAATCACGAACCGCCTTTGCCTCTATTTTAGACAAAATTACGTCACGTACAGGGTACGCATTTACCCGATTCAAACGGCAACAGCCAGACAATCCCTCCCGGAAGAATCCGTGGAATGGGAATGACTGGCTGGCAGAAGCAAGCGAGCGAACCGATCATCGCGAGTCCCGGAAGGGCCTCGGTGGTGCTGCTTGCCTTGTCGGCAGCGGCTTTCCTTTCGGAAGCATCCGCAGCCGCGATGTCTCCGCCATCGATAATCCTGGCGTCCTATTCCGATCCCAGCATGATCTGGAACATCCTGGTCAGCGGATTTGTCATTTTTGCTTTTCTGGCATGCGTCATTCTGTGGGTGATGGCGGCGCTGCGCAAGTTGCGACGGGCGAACACCAGCCGCTCAGCCTTTGTCTCGACGGCACTGAATAATCTCAGCCAGGGCGTCGTCATGGTGGATGGGCGCAAGCGCGTCGTTTTCTGCAACGACCGCTATCTCGAAATCTATGGATTGTCGCGGTCGGACATCTTCAAGGGCATGACAGGCCGGCAGTTGATCGAGCTGCGTGCGGCGCGGGGCATGCTCGGCTCAGCCGACGAGTCTATCGAAGAATACTACAGGCAGGTTCAGTCGCAGGAAGGTTACATCTGCGAGCTGAAGGATGGCCGCTCGATCCTGATCAAGCATCGGGAGTTGACGAAGGGCGGAGGCGTATCCACGCATGAGGACTACACCGCGCAGCGCACCCTGGCGAAGCAGCTTGCGACGACCAAGAACTTCCTTGAATCGGTCATCGACAACATTCCTGTTTGTGTCGCCGTTAAAACCATCGAAGACGGCCAATATATCCTCGCCAACCGCGCGTTCGAGCAATTCTCGCAGCTGAGCCGCGAGCAGATCGTAGGCAAGACGGCGGAAGACCTTTACACGCTGCAGACGGCGCGCACGATCACGCAGGCCGACCAGGCGACAATAGTTTCACCCGAGGGGCAAGTTCGCAGCGAGTTCTTCATCGAGCGTCGAGGCGAGAGGCGCATGCTTGCGAGCAATCGCGTCATCGCACGCAACGAGAAGAATGAACCGGAATATCTGGTCGCGCTGTTCGAAGATGTCACCGAACGCCGCAGCGCCAAGAAGTTCCTTGAGCTGGTGGTTGATAATATTCCTGTCGCCCTTGTCGTGAAGCGGCTGCGCGACGGTCAATTTGTTTTGGCCAATCGAGGCGCCGAGACGACGTTGAGCCGCCCTCGTGAGGAGGTTGTTGGCCGAACCGTCGAGGATATCTGCACGCCGGCTGATGCGCAGCTCATCTTGAAGCGCGACGAGGATGCTGTCCGCAAGGGTGGAATTGTCACCGAGGAGCATCCGATTCAGACCGAAAACGGCCTGCGTCTGTTCCTGACGCGGCGGATGACTGTTCCGAACGAAGCGGGCGAACCGGAATATCTCATCAAGACTCACGAAGACATCACCGACCGGCGCGAGACGGAATCGCGCATGGCCCACATGGCCTATCACGACACGTTGACGGGTCTGCCAAATCGCGCTGCGTTCCAGCAGGCCATGGAACAGATGATCGATGCGTGTGCGGATTGTAACGAAGAGTTCGCGGTGTTGTCGGTCGATCTCGATCGCCTGAAGGATATCAATGACGTCTTCGGTCACGAAGTCGGCGATAAGCTGTTGATCGAAGTGTCGCGGCGAATCGAGAGTGCGTCGCCAGGAGCAGTGGTCGCGCGCCTGAGCGGCGACGAATTCGGGCTTATCATCGATGGCGCTCAGCCGGAGGCAGCAAAGGCGCTTGCTGCTCGCCTGTCGCAGGCGGTGCAAGATGAATTCATCGTCGATGGCCGCTCGCTCCGTATTGGCCTGACCGTTGGTATATCGCTGTTCCCGCGTAACGGCAGTGACGGCGAAGCGCTGCTGTCCAATGCCGATGCCGCTCTGTTCCGTGCCAAGGCGAAGTCCCGCGGCTCGGTCAGTTTCTATGAAGCCGAAATGGATCAGCAGATCCGCGACCGCCGTGCCCTGCACCAGGATCTTTCGGCCGCCATCCGCAACGGCGAGCTGTCGTTGCATTATCAGCCGCAGGCAAAAACCCGCCATCATTTGTCCGGGGACGATGTCATCGGCTTCGAGGCGTTGGCACGATGGGTTCATCCCAAGCGCGGCTTTGTCCCGCCGAGCGACTTTATTCCGTTGGCAGAGGAAAGCGGCCTGATTGTCGAGATGGGCGAGTGGATCCTGCGCGAAGCATGTCGTGAGGCGGCTTCGTGGCCGCGGCCGCTGCAGATTTCGGTCAATCTTTCCCCGGCGCAGTTTGCGCACGGCGATCTCGTCAGCCTGGTGCACTCGATCCTGCTTGAGACCGGGCTGTCACCCAGCCGTCTGGAACTTGAGATTACCGAAGGCGTCCTGATTGACGACTTCGACCGCGGTCTGTCACTGCTGCGACGGCTGAAGGCGCTCGGTGTGCGGATCGCCATGGACGATTTCGGCAGTGGCTATTCTTCGCTGACCTACTTGCAGGCGTTCCCGTTCGACAAGATCAAGATCGACCGCGCTTTTGTGATGAATCTCGGACGTAACACGCAATCGGCCGCCATCATTCGTGCGATGATCGGCCTTTGCCATGGTCTTGGAATTTCCATCGTGGCCGAAGGTGTGGAAACGCAGGATCAGCTTAGCTTCCTCTCGGATGAAGCCTGCGATCAGGTGCAGGGCTATTTCCTCGGCAAGCCGGCCCCGATTCCGAACTATGCCGAATGGGTCGGTCGTCCAGCCACTGACGCACGCAAGATCGGCTGAAGTCTCCGTCGCGTTACCAAATCTTTCGTTGACTTGTGGTGACTCTCGTCGGAGATCATCGCGACATGACCGATTTCGACGTCGCGATCATCGGCGGGGGATTGAACGGCGTGGCCATCGCTCGCGACGCCGCCGGTCGCGGATTGCGCGTTGCTCTTTTCGAGCAACATGACCTTGGGAGCAGTGGACCCCAGGCTGCCCCGCACCTGCTTCATGGAAATTTTTTCGATCTGGAGCGCCGTCGCGCCCTCGGTGTCCGCCGTGCATTGCGGGAGCGCGATGTTATGTTGCGGACGGCTCCGCATCTGGTCCGGCCGCTGCGTTTCGTTCTGCCGGTGCATTCCGAAGAACGGCCGCTCGCGGTGTTGCGTGCGGGTCTCTACGTCTATGAGCGCCTCGCTTCGGGCGGTCCGCTGCCGCGCACCGAGACGCTCGACCTGACGATCCATGTGACCGGCCACCCTCTCAAACGTTCGCTGGGAACCGCTTGCGCCTATTCCGATTGCGTGGTGGACGAGTCACGGTTGGTGATGCTTAACGCCCGTGACGCGGCGGAACGTGGCGCTGCCATCACCACTGGCGCCCGGTGCGCCCGCGCGGATCGCTCCGATGTCTGGAAGTTGGCCGTGATCAATCGCGGTCAGCGAGAGATCGTCACCGCCCGCGCGTTGGTCAATGCGACTGGCCCCTGGTCTCCGAGCGTTGCTGAAACCGTCTTGCATGTGCCGGCAGTTCCGCTGCGCGTCAGCCGGGTCAGCCAGATCATCGTGAAGAGGCTCTTCGAAGGCGACCATGTCTATGCCTTTCAGAACGACGATCAGCGTGTGATTTATGCAATTCCGTTTCATGAGGATTTCACCCTCATCGGCACGGCCGTTCAGGCATTCAGGGGCGATCCGTCGATCATGTCGGCGACGTCGGCCGACATCGGCTATCTCTGCAAGGCAGCCAGCCGCTACTTTCGCGAACGCATCGAGCCGGCCGACGTTATTCACGCCATGGCCGGACCAGATGTGACGAATGAGCGCGATCATCCGCACCGGGACGGCTTTATGAAGCTCGAGCGGAAGTATGGGGAAGCGCCTCTGCTCACGGTCTTCGGTGGCGACACAACCACGGCGCGGCGCCGCGCGGAACATGCGACGACGCAATTGGCCCGGTTCTTCATCGCACGACCGGTCTGGACCGCGACGTCACCGCTCCCCGGGGGCGATTTTTTGTGGGATGACCACGACGATCTGGTTGAAAACACCCGGCAGCGCTGGCCTTTTCTTAATCAGCGCCATGCACGCCGCCTGGTGGCGGCCTATGGTAAGCGAGTTGGGGATATTTTAAATGCTGCGGAACATCCGGATGAACTCGGCCCGGTTTTCGGCGAAAACCTGACCGGAGCAGAGGTGCGTTATCTCATGGGGAAGGAATGGGCGAGATTTGCTGACGATGTTCTGTGGCGGCGCTCCAAGCTCGGACTGACCATGGCGGCTCCGGATCGCGAGGCTCTGGAAAAATTCATGGCGGCGGCATGAGCGTTGATCAGTTGCAGTCTCGACCGCTGTTGAGAATTTCCTCAGTGGTGAAGCGCTTCGGCGGCTTTACGGCGGTCGACGGCCTGTCGCTCGACATCGGCGCAGGGGAATTCTTTGCGTTGCTGGGACCCAGCGGCTGCGGCAAGACCACGCTGCTGCGCATGCTGGCAGGTTTCGAGGCGCCCGACTCGGGCGCAATTCATTTGAACAATGAGGACATTGCGCATGTGCCGCCGCATCAGCGGCCGGTGAACATGATGTTTCAGAACTATGCGTTGTTTCCGCATCTCACGGTCGAGGGCAATATTGCTTTCGGCCTCAAGCGTGCCGGCCTGCCGAAGGCCGAGATCGATACGCGGGTCGCAGACATGGTCGCACTTGTCCGCCTTGGTGGTTTCGAGAAACGGCGCCCCGATCAACTGTCCGGCGGCCAGCGTCAGCGGGTGGCGTTGGCGCGCTCGCTTGCGCGCCGTCCGCAGGTTCTGCTGCTCGATGAGCCGCTGGCGGCCCTCGATAAGAAGCTTCGTGAGGAAACACAGGCGGAACTGATCGACGTGCAGCGTCGTCTCGGGATGACTTTTGTCATCGTGACCCATGATCAGGAAGAGGCCATGACGCTCGCCGATCGAATCGGCGTGATGGACAAGGGGCAGCTCGTGCAGGTGGCGCCGCCGCGCCAGCTCTATGAGGCGCCGGTCTCGCGCTGGATCGCGGGTTTCGTCGGAGACATCAACCTGATCGAAGGGCAGGTTTCATCTCGTGATGTCAACGACGTCACCGTCAACACGTTGGCTGGGGAAACGATCACCGCCTCGCAGGCGCCGGAGGGCGCTTCAGCTGTCTGCGTCGCGATCCGGCCTGAGAAAATCAGGCTCATGCACGCGGAACAGGGCGAATCAGATTCGCCGAACACGCTCGCAGGTGAATTGACCGACATCGGGTTTCTTGGCGGTGTATCGGTCTACAAGGTCAAGCTTCAATCGGGCGCGGTGCTTCGGGTTGCTGCACCCAATGCTACACGCAGTGCTGCGAATGGATTTGCGGTCGGACAGCAAGTCAGCGTCTCTTTCGCCCCGGACGACATCGTGGTGCTGGATCGATGAGCACGCGGAAGATCTTCACGCGTCCGGCTCGGATCGCGGCGATTGCGCCCTACCTCTGGATGCTGTTGTTCTTTCTGGTGCCGTTTGGCTTCGTGCTGAAGATCGCTCTGTCGCAGACGGCGATCGCACAGCCACCCTACGTGCCGCTGTTTGATCTTGCGGCCGGTTGGGACAATTTCAAATCTGCACTGGCGGCACTGTCTCCGGACAATTTCAAACTGCTTTCGTCTGACGACCTTTACATTCTGTCGTATGTCCGCAGTCTCATCGTTGCATTGAGTGCAACCGCCATTCTGCTGCTGATCGGCTATCCGGTCGCCTATGGAATGTCGCGCCTGCCGCAACGCTGGCAGCTCATCGCAATGATGCTTGTCATCGTTCCATTCTGGACGTCATTTTTGATCCGCATCTATGCCTGGATCAACATCCTGCAGCACGACGGATTGCTCAATAAAATTCTGCTTTCGCTCGGCATCATCGACAAGCCGCTGGTTTGGCTTGCGACCGATGCGGCGATGTATCTTGGTATCGTCTATTCCTATTTCCCGTTCATGATCCTGCCGCTCTACGCGACCCTGTCGAAAATGGACGAGACGTTGCTGGAAGCAGCTAGCGATCTGGGATGCTCCCGCAGCAAAGCATTCTGGCTGGTGACATTTCCGTTGTCGCTCCCCGGCATCGGTGCTGGCGTCCTGCTGTGTTTCATTCCGATCGTCGGTGAATTCGTCATTCCGGATCTGCTGGCCGGCTCAGGCAATCTGATGATCGGGCAGACCTTGTGGCTTGAATTCTTCACCAACAAGGATTGGCCTGTGGCCTCCGCCATTGCCGTCGTGCTGCTGGCGGTTCTGCTGTTGCCGCTGTTGGTTTACGAGAAGCTGCAGCGCCGTCATCTGGAGGCGCAGCGCTGATGGCGGGTGAAAATACCAAGCGTCTGTCTCCGTTCAACATGGCCTCCGTTGCGATCGGGATCGCGTTCCTCTACCTGCCGATCGTCATTCTTGTGATCTATTCGTTCAACGCGTCGCGCCTGGTGACCGTTTGGGGCGGATGGTCGCTGCGGTGGTATTGGGAGTTCTTCAACGACCAGGCCATGTTGTCGGCCACGTGGATGAGCCTGCGCGTAGCTGTGGTCGCTGCCACGCTTGCGACGATCCTTGGAACGCTCGCGGCCATCGCGCTGTCGCGAGGGGAGAGCTTTCGCGGACGAACGCTGTTCTCCGGCATGCTATATGCGCCTTTGGTGATGCCGGAAGTCATTACAGGCTTGTCGCTGTTGCTGCTGTTTGTCGCGATCAACGCCGAGCGCGGGTTCTGGACCGTCACCATCGCGCACACTACGCTGACCATGTGCTTTGTCGCTGTTGTGGTTCAGTCGCGTTTGAACGGCCTTGATCGCAGTCTGGAGGAGGCGGCGATGGATCTCGGGTGTACGCCGCTACGGGCCTTCATCGCTGTGACCTTGCCGTTGATCCTGCCCTCGATCATTGCGGGATGGCTATTGGCCTTCACGCTCTCACTCGATGATCTGGTGATTGCGAGCTTTACTACGGGGCCCGGTTCGGCGACGCTGCCGATCCGCATCTATTCAGAGGTGCGGCTCGGTGTGAAGCCGGAGATCAATGCGATCTGCACTTTGGTCGTCGGTGCCGTGGCATTGGTGATCATCGCGGCGTCTCTTGCTTCCAAGCTCTCAAGCAAGCAAGGCGAAAGCGCTGCGCCGCTCTAATTCGACTTCTCGGAGTTTTGGGTCGCGGCGGCGGATGGCGGGTTGCCCGAGGTCGCCGGCGCCGGTGGGGCGCTGCCAGATGTGTTGTTGTCTGGAGCTTTTTTGCCGCCGGTGAAACGTTCAATGACGGACTTCACGGCATCGCGTGTCTTGCTGTCTTTTATTGAATCGAGCAGTGGTGCTGACGCTGGCGAGCGGCGGATCAGTGAATCTGAATCCGGGAAGATCAGCGGATCGTCCCATGGTCCCTGCACCACGAACGGCAGTTGGAAGGTTGGTGGCGCGTCTTTCGCGGACACGAGGCTGGCAACGCCCTTCAGGTCATACTCGCGCGCAGGCACGGATGCCGTTCCGCTGAGCGTGACGATTGTGGTCGGTCCCTCAAGCCGGGCATCCTCCGTCGTAGCGATGCCGTCATTGAAGCGGATGGAAATATTCAGTTTGTCGAAGGGCGTACTGCCGGTGCGGAAGTTACCTGCACCCGACAAGGGGCGTCGTTCAAGCCGCTTCAGGAGCTGCTCTATATTCATGCCCCCAATCGCGCCGTCGTGGCCAGCCAGACTTGCGGTGCCATCGAGCGACTGGGCCAGTCCGAATGGACTGGAGCCCGATGCTTCCAGCGCCAGATTGAGGTTCCCGCGTCCCGTCAGTTTGCTGACGCCGAACATCTCATTGGCGCAGGTCGCCAGGTCGACGTCGGTGAATTGGAACTGAGCCTTCACGTCGGCAGTCGCATCTGATCGGGCGATGCCGATTGAGCCTTTGAGGATCCCGCCATAAACTTGTGCTTCGCCGATGCTCAGCGCCAACGTGCCGTTGCGCAAATTGGCGCCCACGGCGGTGCGGCCGAGCTTAGAGGGGCCGATGGTGACCTTCGCTGCGGACAAGCGCATGTCGAGATCGGTCGCCGACAATCCGCGGAGATCGAACAACTGTCTATTCCAGTCGCGTGCTCCGCTGGCCAGCCAGCGCACAGTATTGACGTAGGGCGTGAAGTCGAGCGTGTCTGCGGCCAGCGTCGCCTGGACAGTCTGCCGCTCACCCCTGCTGTAGGTGATCACGCCTTCCGCGGAGTTGCCATCGAGTTCGAGATTGACATTGGTCAGCGCGATTGATTCACCAACGACATTGGTGCGAGCCTTGAGCGCAAAACGTTCGAGCCCGCCAGTGGCGGGTGTATCCTGTCCGGCCCAGCGCAAGGCATTACGCAAGGAGGGACTGTCGGCCGTCAGCGTTCCTTCCATCAGAAGGCTGGTCCGGTTTGCTATCGCGCCGTCGAACGCGAATTTCAAAGGTGCGCTTGTGACGCGAACCTTGATCGCCGATCGGTCGCCGGACAGCGCCGCGACAAAATCAGCGATGTTCAGGCTGCCATCGACGCGCTCGCCGCGCCAGTCAAACTGGCCGGTCGCAGCAAAGGCACGTGAAATGGAAGGCCATGCCAGAGACAGATCAACGCCGTCGATCGTTTCGGTCCCGTTGTGAGCGTTCTGATAGCTGAGGGCGCCGTCCTTGATGCGAATTTCCGAAAACGAGACTGGACTGTCCACGCTCGGTTTCAACGTGCGTGCCAGTGTTTCGACAATGGGGGTCCAGTTGCTCTGGCCGTCCACGCCGTGCTTCACGTTCATCTGCGGATGCAGCAATATGACATCCGCGATGTCGTAACGGCCTAATAGCAGCGACGGCAGGCGCAGATTGGCGGTCAACTCATCGACTGTCAGGGGCTCGTCGGCGAATCCGCTGCCACGTGTGCTGGTGCCTTTGAGCCCGACCTTGTGCAGCTTGACGTAGCTGCCGGGAAAGATCGAGATGTCGACGTCACCATTCACCACCAGATCAAGGCCGGTGGCGGCGCGAATCTGCCGTTCCACAGACTGCTGCACGGCGTTCCGGTCGACGAGCCACGACATCGCGATCAGCCCGATCAAAACGGCTGCGAGCAATGCCGCAATCGGTATCCCGAGGCGTTTTATTCCTTGGGCCATCGTCAATGAGGTCATCCGGTAAGGGGCGGTGGCTTGAAAAGCACCGGCAGATTCCCTCCTGCCGCGCGGGCGCAACTTGATAGCTTTTCTTGACGCTTTCAAGGCCATTGGCGGCCTTGCCGCGGTGTCATCCCCCATACTAAAGGCCCTAGGTCGAGCGGATTTGATGCCCCTGTTTGCCGTGAATTCGTAATGCGAACGTGGGAATCGGACCACTGGCCAGCCCGCGATTGACGTATCTCGAAGATTTCGCCTAATAATCGCCTACTCCCCGGCGGGCTCTGCCGCTTTTCCTCGATCAGGTCACATCACAATGAACAAGGTCTTCCCCGACGCGAAATCCGCGCTCGAAGGTGTTCTCAAGGACGGCATGATGGTCATGTCGGGCGGCTTCGGACTTTGCGGTATCGCCGAGGTCCTCTCGGACGCCCTGCGTGAATCCGGTGTCAAGAATCTGACAGTTGTTTCCAACAACGCAGGCGTTGACGGCATCGGACTGAGCCGGCTGCTGGAAACCCGGCAAATCAAGAAGATGATCTCGTCCTATGTCGGCGAGAACAAGCTGTTCGCCCAACAGTATCTGGCCGGTGAACTGGAACTCGAATTCAACCCGCAGGGAACGCTGGCAGAGCGTATCCGCGCCGGCGGCGCGGGCATTCCGGCATTTTTCACCAAGACCGGCGTCGGCACTCTGATTGCGGAAGGCAAGGAAGTGCGCGAATTCAATGGCGAGAAGTACATCATGGAAACCGGCCTCGTTGCCGATCTCGCGATTGTGCACGCCTGGAAGGGTGACACCGCTGGCAACCTCGTTTACCGCAAAACCGCCCGCAACTTTAACCCGATGATGGCGACCGCCGCCAAGGTGACGATCGCCGAGGTCGAGCATCTCGTGCCCGCTGGTGAAATCGATCCCGACCACATCCACACGCCCGGCATTTTCGTGCAGCGTATCATTGCGGTCGATCCGAAGTTGAAGCGCATCGAGCAGCGCACCCTGCGCAAGCGCGCCTAACCCATTTCCGACAGGAGAGAGCACCATGGCCTGGACTCGTGAACAGATGGCTGCCCGCGCCGCGAAGGAATTGCGCGACGGCTATTACGTCAACCTCGGCATCGGCATTCCGACGCTGGTGTCAAATTACATTCCCGACGGCGTCGACGTCGCGCTGCAGAGCGAGAACGGCATGCTCGGCATGGGCCCGTTCCCTTATGAGGGCGAAGAAGACCCGGACCTGATCAACGCCGGCAAGCAAACGGTGACGGAACTTCCGGATACCAGCTATTTCTCCAGCGCGGATTCGTTTGCGATGGTGCGTGGCGGTCATATCGATCTTTCCATTCTCGGCGCCATGCAGGTGGCGGAGAACGGCGATCTCGCCAACTGGATGATCCCGGGCAAGATGGTCAAGGGCATGGGCGGCGCGATGGATCTCGTCGCGGGCGTCAAGCGCGTCGTTGTGGTCATGGAGCACTCGGCCAAGGACGGTGCGAAGCTCCTGCATCGCTGCAACCTGCCGCTGACCGGCGAGCGTGTGGTCGACATGGTCGTGACTGACCTTGCGGTCTTTACCATCGACAAGCACGGCAAAGATGGCATGGCGCTGATCGAGCTTGCTGACGGCGTCACACTCGATGAAGTGAAGGCAAAGACCGAAGCCAACTTCCGCGTCGCGCTGAAGAACGCATAAAGTTTTGTGGGCGTCGGTCAGTTTATCTGCCCGACGCCCACAGAAAGATCAGGGTGGCCAGTGCTCCGAGCGTGGTTCGACCCGCGTGCAGCGTGGCCCATCTCTCGATCAAGCTCCTAGCCTCAGAACCGGCTTCTGCCGGGTCCATGCGCATCAGCTTCTGATTGGTCGGCATGATCGCCAACAGCGTGTAGGGCCAATTCGCGACCAAGACGACGGCGCCTAGCAGCCAGAGCCACTCCGCAGTCTGCCACCAGGCTATTACCCCCAGCACAAAACCGATGACTGCCAGCGGCGCCTGCATGGCAAAGCCGCGTTTGTAGGACGGCTTCCACTCGGTCAGGAGTGCGCGGTCATCGAGGGTCAGCCGCGCCGGCTGTTCGACGACACTGACATACATTGCTGCGCCCGTAAAAATCGCTGAGACGATCAGCGCAAGCTGGCCTGCGAACATGTCGGCTCTCCGTGATGAAGGCTGTTCAAGCGTAGCAGTCAACCATCGAAGACGTCAGTCAATTCTCAGACGGGTCCCTTCGGCATATCGGAAAACCGCGTCAGCCAAGCGACTGGACCGATGCTCGCCGCTACGATGAGGAGCGCGGCAAATGCGCCTTCCTCGAAACTGCCGCGGCTGGCGTATTGGTAGATGGACGTCGATAGCGTCTCGACATTCATCGGGCGTAACAATAACGTTGCCGGCAATTCCTTCAGGCAATCGACAAACACGATAATGACAGCACCGAGCATCGCCGGCTGCAAGAGTGGTATGTAGATTCGCCGCATTGACGTGATTTGTCCGGCGCCGACGCTGCGTGCGCTATCGTCGTAGCGAGTGGAATGCGCTCGAAGCCGGCCTTGATGAAGCCGGTCGGCACCGCCAGAAACCGGATCACATAAGCGCTGACGACTGCGGCCCCAGAGCCCATCAGGACCAGACCTGGCAACGCGCTCCCGATCGAGCCGGCGAGCGTGTTCAATCCATTGTCGATGGCGAGCAGCGGTGTCAGCAGGCCGAGCGCCAGCACAAGGCCGGGCAAGGCGTAACCCATCTGCGTGATATTCGCCGATACGGATTTCCAGGCCTGCGGTCGCCAGCGGTTGGCCAAAATCGTTGCGAAACCTAGGAGCAGCGCAATCAGTGTGGCAAGCGTTGCGAACGTCACCGAGCTGAACGCGTCGCGCCATACCGCTGTGGAATTTGCGAACAATCCGCGCCGCGCGCTTTGGTGGAGCAGAAATAGCAGTGGAATGAAAAAGCCAACCAACACTGGCATGAAACATACGGCTGCTGCCAGCCAGCCTCTGAAACCTGAAAGAGGTGTCCGATGTGTTAGTCTCGGGCTTTCTGACGAAAACTCGGTGTTGGCGTGACGCCGCCCATAACGTTCCAGTGCGATCAATACAGACACAATTGCCAGCACGAAACAGGACAGCTGTGCTGCACCCGCAAGGCTGCCGCGGTTGAGCCAGGTGCTGAAAATCGACACTGTGAGTGTGCGTACGCCGAGATATTCGCTGGCGCCGATATCGTTCAACGTTTCGAGGGCTACGAGCGCAAGGCCAACGGCAAGGGCCGGGCGCGCCATGGGCAATGACACACGCCAGAAGATACTCCACCGGCCGGCCCCCAGTGTTTTGGCGGCCTCGGAGAATTCCGCGCTTTGCAATTGAAACATCGCGCGTGCCGACAGATAGACGTAAGGATAAAGCACGAGGCCAATGATGAAGATTGCGCCGGGCAGAGACCGCAGGTCTGGCAGAGCGGTGACGGCATCCTGGACAGGAAGCCACAAGGTCAGCATGCGATATACAAGACCCAGCGGTTCGAACATGTCGACATAGACGTAAGCCGCGATGTAGGTCGGAATCGCAAGCGGGAGCGGCATCAGCCAGAGCAGCGTGCCGCGTCCGGGAAACTCATGTAGCGAGATCAGCCACGCGGTGCCTGCACCGATGATGAGTGTGACCACGCCGACGCCGAGTAGCAGCAGCGCCGTATCGCGTAGAGCGAAGGGCAATACGTAATTCAGGAGATGTGGCCAGAGATCAGGCGCCGGCTGCAGCGACAATACCACGATCGCAATCACCGGCGTCGCGACGAGCAGGGACGCAAACAGGGCCAGTGAGAGAACAACCGGCTCTGAAATTTGTATGGACGCTATGCGCGTGCCTTTTCTTCTCTGGACCGCATAGAGATGAGGGCCTGCGGACGATGCGCTCTTTCTTTCCCGCTTGGAATCGGCTTTGCCCTGTGCGCCTGGAGGTGTGAAGAAAGAGAATGCATCGCCCATCGCAACACCCGGACGATAACGCGACTAGTTATCAAAGCCGACCTTGTCCACCAGGGTCGAGGCGGCCTTGCGGCTTGCTGAGATCTTCGCAATGGGCAAGGTGTCTGCATTCAACTTGCCGTAACCTGCGATGGTTGGATTGATGCTGACGCCGACGCGGACGGGGTATTCGTAATTGGCGTCGGCATAGAGTTGCTGCGCCTTTTCGCTCGCCAGCCATTCGATCAATTTGACACCATTGGCTCGGTTGGGTGCATTCTTGGCCAGCAAGACGCCGGACAGGTTCACATGCGTGCCGTCGCCCGCGAATGTGGGGAGGATGACGCGCGTGGCTTCCGCCCAGGACTTCTTGTCGGGATCATTGTTCATCATCAGCGCCCAATAATAGGTGTTGCCGATGCCGAGATCGCATTTTCCCGCCGCAACATCGCGCGCGGTTTCACGGTCGCCGCCGGAGGGCTTCTGCGCCAGATTGGCTTTGAGACCGCGCAGCCATTCCTCCGCTTTCGCTTCGCCGTGGCGGGCGACATAAGCCGCGAATAGTGCGTTGTTATAGATGTGCTGACCGGAGCGAATGCAGATCTTGCCTTTCCATTTCGGGTCTGCGAGTTCCTCGTAAGTGATCGCGTCCTGCTTCACGCGATCTTTTGAGGCGTAAATCACGCGCGCGCGCATCGAGATGCCGGCCCAATGACCATCGGGATCGCGATATTGCGCAGGCACGGTCTTGTCGATGACCTCCGATTTGATCGGTTGAGTGACGCCTGCCTGCACGGCTTCGTCGATACGGCCGATATCCACCGTCAGCAACACATCGGCAGGACTGTTGGCGCCTTCGGCCTTCATGCGCTGCTCAAGGCCGGAACTGGCCGAGACTACGTTGACCTTGATGCCGGTGTCTTTCGTGAAAGCGTCGAAGAGCGGCTGTATCAACTTTGTCTCGCGGTAGGTGTAGACATTCACTTCGCCTGATTCAGCGACCGCCGATGTGTTGAAGACTGTCGCGGATACGATGGCCGTTGCGGCCGCGAGAATGCGAATATGGGACATGGTGAAGCTCCGGCAGCGTTAAGGTGCGCAGAGGATTGCACTGCGCTGCTGTGATGCTGTCTAACGCAGCCACACACGCTCGCTCCCGCGACGCAGTGTCGCGAAAACGTCGATTTAGAGCGATTCCAGAGAGGCGTTTACGCGATCGCACTCGCGTGGGAGAATACCACTTCGATCAACGTGCCGGAATGAGGCGCGGTCTTGATGTAAAATTTTGCGCGATTGGCCTCAACGAGGGCTTTCGTCAGTGAAAGGCTCATCGTGGAATTGTCGGTCGTCTCATCCTTTGCAAGGGGCGTGCGGAACGGCGCCATTGCAGCCGCAATTTCGCTATCGTTGAGCCCTGGGCCGGTGTCGCGAACGCGCAGCACAATGTCCCCGAAATCCGTGGTGGCGGTGGAGACGATGACCTGCCCGCCGGCGTTGGCGAGATGGATCGAATTTCCGATCAAGTTGAGCGCGATCTGTCGCAGCGCGCGTGCATCGGCTTTCACCGGCGGCAGGGCATGAGCGAGAGAAGTGCGGATGATGATCCGCTCGCGGTTGGCCTGCGGCTGCATCACCCCGACGCACTGCTCGACCAGACTGTTCAGATCCTGATTGGTGAACGACAGCTCCATCTTTCCGGATTCGATCCGTGACAGATCGAGGAGGTCGTCGATGATCGCCATCACGCGCTGGCCGGAGGCGCGGATGTCTTTCATGTATTCGATGTAACGATCGTTGCCGAGCGCGCCGAAGCGCTCTTCGATCATGACGTCAGCAAAGCCGATGATCGCGTTCAGCGGCGTGCGGACCTCGTGGCTGATCTTGCCCAGAATGTCCGATTTCGCGCTCGCAGACCGTTCGACCTGCCGCCGGGCCTGCACCAGTTCGCCTTCGTTTTTCTTCACCTGCGACAGATCGCGGAAGATCGCAAAAAAGCGTGCGCCGTCTGGGCGTGTTCGCCCCATCGTGATCGACAGCGGAATGATGCCGCCATCGCGCACGCGGCCGAGGACATCGCGGCCATGATCGAGCAGGCTCGCGACGCTCGTGGCCTTGATGCTCTCGAGATAGTCGAGCACGCCGCGCTGGCTTTCCGGCGCGAACAAATCGATCAGATTGAGCGCGGTCATGTGACTGTCGTCGTGGCCGAACAAGGCTTCGGCGCTGCGGTTGCAGGAGACGACACGACCAAGACTATCGAACATCACGATGCCTTCGGCCGTGGTGTCGAGAATTGTGCTCAACTCTTCCGCGAGAGATGAATCTTCGCTTGGCAAAGCTACGGCAGGCGCCACGACTGGCGCTTTGGGCTCGACATGCGTGCTGGAAAACATCAGCGAATGCGCCGGCTCGCCGTCCCAAGTAATTCCAAACAATGTCGCGTCCGCCGGTCTTCCACCGTTTTTTGCTGCGGAGATAATCACCGGTGTTCCGCTTTCAGAGGAACCACTGGTCGCTGGGCTGCCAGGTTCGACGAATAGTGCATCGAGGCCGCCGGCTTCGTTGAGTGCGTGCAGGCTGTCGTAACCGATCGCATTGAGAAACGCGCGATTGCAGTAGATCAGCCGATCCAGCCGATAGACCAGAACGCCGACCGGAAGCCGATCCAGGAATTGCGAATCCTGCATCGGATTCGCACGTGGTGGCGGAGTCTCCGGTTGCAGGAATGCCAAGGCAGGTTCTGCCGTGGGCTCGGGTTGAACTTCAGATTGAACCGACGACTCCGGGGATGGCGTTGGTGATGTAGATTCAACGATGTCGGCTGGTTCGTTCGCGCCCTCAAGCCGCGCAGACAAGCGCCGGGCGAGTTCGTCAAACGCATTGCTCTCGCCCGGCGTTAGCGAGGGTGCCTTCGGCTCGTTTGGAGACCGGAACGGCAAAACGTTTTTGGGTGTTTCGTCCACGGCTGTATCCGGTTCTGTGTGCGATGATGTGTCGTTTGTATTGAAGTCGGTCGTACTGAAAATGGGAGATTGTACGTCCGCGGCCGGCGGTACATCGGGCGCTAATGCGTCCGGTTTCGGAGGCGGAGCCGCCGGCGGCGAGGACGAGTATAACACGTCATCCCGCCGTTGTGCGGCCAGCCGGGCCAGCCCTTCCAGGTCGCGGCAGACGCCAAACCCACGGTAGCCTACGAAATTGCGTTGCCTGTCATAGAGCGGCAGGCCTGAAAGCTCGACAGGCAGACGCGTACCGACGCCATCCGCCGGCCAATGCACAATGATGCCGCTCCAGGTGTCATGGGTGGCAATCGCTGCTGCCACACGTCCCTCTGGATCGAGATCGAGAACGTCTGCGATCTCACTCCACAACCGGCCGAAAGCTGCGGCGGTGCGTGCGCCGATCAGGCGCGTGAATTCGTCGGAGCCGAGCGAAAAACGGCCGTCCTGATCCATTTTCCACATAAATCGCAGAGGATGCCGGCGCGGGTGCACGACCGGCGGGACGTCTATTTGCGACAATGTCGCTGACACGTAACTCATATCTGCAGCGGGAGGCGCGGGGACAGGTTTGTCTCGCAGCGTATCCTGCGCATCGATGACAGGAGCTTCTGGTTCGCTGATCGATGCTTCGGTGCGAGGCGCGTCCGTTGCAGGCTCGTCCGAGGAAACGAGAGCGGCTGCGGTCCCGTCTGTTGTAATGACGTTGTCCGGCTCGTGATCGACTGCCGGTTCTTCTGTGGTCTCATGTGGAGCGACAAGCGGCGATGTATCGTTAGCGGCGTTCAGTTCGATAGCAGGATGAAGGTCCGTCGTAGTCTGATCATCGGTCGTGGCTGCACTATCTTCCGCATCGCGCTCTGCTGCTTGATCGATATGAACAGGATCTGCAGGTGTCTCGCTGATGATCGCCGCGCTTTCATCTGAAGGTGCGGCGACAGCCGATGGCACGACGTCGTCAGCAATCAGCGATGAAAGGTCGACAGGTGCTTCGACCCTTTCGGCGACCTTAGTGGTTGAGTCCGAGACGTGTGACGTCTCGTCTTGTGGAACAGTTCGGACCGTAGGAATCACCACAGGTGGCGATCCCGCGGTTTGTCGACGCGGCACGATCACCGCATCGATCACCGCGATCAACGCCGTCTCTGCACTCGCGCCCACACGCTGGACAGCAATGCGGCCGAAGTCCATCTGCACCAGCGCTTGTCCATCCGCGATCGCGGCGTCGCGGGCTTTGTCGAGACCGTCGCCCGACAAATCGTTGAGCAGCGATGTAAAGTTTTTCGCAGGCTCATTCGCCCCGGCAAATTTGCCATCTCGCGTGAACGCCATTGCGGGCTTCGAGAGGCTGTCGATCACGCGGGCGAGGCGCTCGTTCAACGGCATCGATCGTCCGGCTGATTCAACCGCCACGACGAGGACACCCGTTGTGCCATCAGTCAGCGTCAGTCGTGCGCAGGCACATGTCAGCAGCCGGCCCAGCGGCGCGCCGAAGCCGCGCAGGCGTTCGAGCCTGGCCGCGCCCGTGGGGGACAATCGGGCGGCGAGTTGCGCGACCTGACGCCGGTGCTGGTCGGCAGGGCCGATCGTCCTCGCGGCAAGCTCGGCGGAATTCTCCGCGCCAAAGAGCTTGGCGGCCACGGGATTCGCCCAGAGCACGCGCGTGCCGTTTGTCGCCCAGAACCATGCGGGCATGCTGCCGGTCGCATGAACCGCCAGACGCGGATCGCGGACCCCCTGCAGTTGAAAACTCGCATCACTCATTCTTGGACGGGCCCGGCGACGGGCTCTTTACTCGCTTTCATGGTGCCGGATACCGGCTGCGGCCGGATCCGACAAGGTTAACAAATCATTAGTATGGCGTGACCTGCGCAAGGTCCACGGTCTGCGGCGACGCTACCACTCTAAACCCGTGATAACCTTAATTCGTCGGGTATGCTGGACCTTCGTGCCTCACACTGCGTTGAGAGGTGTTGCAAAAGAAATTCAAAGGCTCACGATAGGTGTAATGCACTGCGTCATATCCGCGATGTGGCCGGGCAATAAAATGGACGGACAGAGACACGGGGCCGCTGAATGGCCACCGGTTGTGAGAGCAGGGAGGGTGGACCATGGAGACCGACCGTTTCGAGATTCCGAAGGAAATGCGCGCCATGGCGGAGGCAAGCTTTGAGCAGGCCCGCAAGGCGTTCGAGACCTTTATTGGCAGCGCCCAGCAGACAGCAGAGATGTTTGGCGGCAGGGGAGACGCGACCCGCGCCAGCGCGAAGGATATCAGTGCCAAGGCGATAGCCTTTGCAGAAAAGAATGTGCAGGCGTCGCTGACTTACGCCCAGCAGCTTGTTCACGCCAAGGACCTGACCGAAGTCATGCGTCTCCACACCGAGTATGTGCAGGCGCAGATGCGCGCCTTGGCGGAGCAAGCCAGCGAAATGGGCCAGACCGTCACCCGCGCAGCCATGGATGTGGCAAAACCCAAATAAACAGAGGACGTTAAGACTGTTAACCGTCCTATTGAGCCCGGCTCTATGCCGGGTTCCGCGCTGCAATATTTATTGCGGCGCACAAGCTCGCTGTTATACTCATTCTAATTGCCGGCCCGGATGGGCACCCGGCAGCCCATTGCGACGGTGATTTATTGCCTCCCGTTGGGTCGCGGTTCTGAGTTCAACGAGAGGAATATCTCCATGAGTGCGAACGATCCGTTTTCTACCGTCGTCCCGTTCCAGGTCCCGGAGCAGGTTCGCGCCTTCGCCGAGAAGGGCGTCTCCCAGGCCCGTGAGAGCTATCAGAAGCTCAAGGAAGCAGCGGAAACCAACAACGGTGCTATTGAGGCCGCTTATACCTCGGCCACCAAGGGCGCTGGCGACTACACCGCGAAGGTGATCGAAATCGCCAAGACCAACACCGAATCGGCCTTTGATTTCGCGCAGGCTCTGCTTGGCGTGAAGTCGCTGCCGGAGGCCTTTGAGCTGGTGAACAACCACGCGCGCAAGCAGTTCGAAATCCTGACTGCGCAGTCGAAGGATCTCGCCGACATCACCCAGAAAGTTGCCACCGAGACCGTTGAGCCGATAAAGGCCGGTGCTGCGAAGGCTTTCAAGACGGTCGCCTGATCAGCAATCTTTTCCACAAGTTCAAAGCCCGGATTTTTTAATCCGGGCTTTTGTTTGGGCCATTACCGGTCTTGCCAAAACCGGGCATTGCACCTAGTTTCCGGCCCATTCGAGCGCCCCTGTTGAAGGCGCACCGGGCCGGGCCAAGTGTCCCGCCCGACCGAAAATGCAGTTGTAGCTCAGCTGGTTAGAGCGCCGGATTGTGGATCCGGAGGTCGGTGGTTCGATCCCACCCAACTGTACCACTCTCCCTGTCAGATACTGGAACGCGTTAGGCCGACTTCGCCTGTAGAATGCGCTCCTCATGGCCGGCTTCGATGTCGGCTTCTTCCCCATGCGTCACTGCACGGAATTTGCCGATCGCGGCGGGGCGGCCCACCAGATAGCCTTGGACTTCATTGCAGAGCTCAGCCTGCAGAAACTCCAGCTCTGCCGGCGTCTCGACGCCTTCCGCAAGAACGGGCAAGCCCAGACCGCGTCCGAGCCCGAGCACCGCCCGCACGATGGTCGCGGCCTGCTCGTTGGTGTTGACCGACTTGATGAACGAACCATCGATCTTGATCTTGTCGAACGGGAAGGCGCGCAGATTTGAGAGCGACGAATATCCCGTGCCGAAATCGTCCATAGCGATGTGCACGCCGAGCGCCTTGATGCGACGCAAGGTCGTAAGCGCACGGTTGAGATCGCGGATCAGCGCGGTTTCCGTGATTTCCAGCTCTAACCTGCCTGGCGCCAATCCGGTCTCGAGCAGGACTTCATGGACCAGTTGCACGAAGTGCTCGTTGTAGATCTGCACCGCAGACACGTTGACGGCGATCGTCAATGGCTGAGACCAGCTCGCAGCCTGCTTGCATGCCTCGCGCAGCACCCATTCGCCGATGCCGAGGATGGCGCCTGATTCTTCCGCGATCGGGATGAACACCACCGGTGAGATCCAGCCGCGGGTGCGATGCTTCCAGCGCAGCAAGGCCTCGAAGCCGACGATGCCCTTCGTTTCGATATCTTCCTGCGGTTGATAGACCAGCGAGAACTCGCCTTGGGCGACGGCCTGGCGCAGATCATGTTCGAGCATTCTACGATCGCGCACCGCAGCTCCCATCCCCGCCTCGAAGAAGCGATAGGTGGCGCGGCCTTCGGTTTTGGCGCGATAGAGCGCGGTGTCGGCGTGGTTGAGAAGGGTCTCGCGGTCGCTTGCATCGTCCGGGCAGATGGCAATGCCGATGCTGCACGAAATAACGTCGTTCTCCGAGCCATCGCCTTCGGGCTTTAGCGCGTCGAGGATTTTTTCGGCAAGCCTGCCAGCGGCCGTAGGGCCGGTCAGCCCTGGAATGAGAACGGCAAATTCATCGCCGCCGAGGCGTGCCACCATGCATGTGGAGTCGAGAATCCTTGTCACGCGGGATGCAACGTGTTGCAGCACCTTGTCACCGGCCGCGTGGCCGAACAGATCGTTGACCTCCTTGAACCGGTCGAGATCGAAGCACAGCACGGCCAGCTTCTGGCTGTTCTCCAGCGTCGCTGCAATTTCCTGATCGAGCCGGGCATGAAAGTTGGCGCGATTGGGGATCGATGTCAGCGCATCATGATGTGCGAGATAAAGAATGTGCTGCTCGGCCTCCTTGCGTGCCTGCAGGTTGCGGACAGCGATCACGTGATGCGAGCGTCCGGCAAAATCAATGGATCGCAGGATCAGTTCGACCGGGATCATTGTGCCATCGACGTGACGAAGATTGGCTTCGACAGGTTGATTGGGACTGGCAAACAGCTTCGCGCGGGCGCCGTCGTCGGGCACATGGTCTTCGAGTTTGCTGCCGACCAGTTTCTCCGAGGATGATCCGACGAGCTGTGCGAAGCTGGTATTGACGGTGACAGCGACATCATCGTCGCAAACCAGAAGCCCTTCGACGGCGGCGTTGGCAAGTCCGCGCATCCGGTCAGCTTCGAGATGAGAGCGGCGCTGTTCGCGGACATCCAGCGCGAGACCGGCAAGCGACAGCAGGATGATCGCGAAACTCGCAACGGCAACGCCAACGGCGAGCCAAGCACCGGGCAGAGCGGCTTGTGAGACCTTGATATTGGGATCCGGAATAATTGAAACCGCGCCCATGGCGGTGAAGTGATGGCTGCAGATTGCGAGAGTCAGCAACAGCGCACCGGCGGTCTTCCATTTATCGCCCTGTTTGTGCAGTCCTACGGGCAAAGCGACCGCGCCGATCAGCGTTCCAAACAAGATGGATGCGACGACGAGTGCGGGATCCCAGATGATGATGCCCTCAATCTCGAAGGCCGCCATGCCGAGATAGTGCATGGTGGCAATGCCACCTCCGACGATGGCGCCACCAAGCCATGGCCCCAATTTCCATTTGGGATTCATCGACAGCGCGAGCCCCGCTGTGGTCAGAAGGATCGCGGCGGCGAGTGACAACAAAGTGAGTGCAATATTGTAGCCGCTTGGAAGTCCCGGTGAGAAAGCCAGCATGGCAATGAAGTGCGTCGCCCAGATACCGAAGCCGGTCGAGATCGCGGATACCGTCAGCCAGACGCCGCGCATATGGCCGGTCGATGCGCGTGCGTGCCGGAGGAGATTGATTGCAGCGAGTGAAGCCAGTGTGCAGATGACAGCGGCAAGAGCAACCAGCCACAGATCATGTGCTGTGGCGATACAATTATAAACTTTCAACATCCGGCGGTCCGCAACACGAGTACAAATGTTATCGCGCGATAACTAAGTGGTATTGCGTAAGAAGCCGTAAACTCGTGGTGTTTCGCAAAATCGCCATGCGTATCAAAACAGAGCACCCAAGCAGCGACACCTGTTTGCCCTTCCGAGCAGAACACCTTGAAACGAAGGTGATTTCGGATGGTCGATAAAGTTTTACGCGTTTATCCCCGCATTGAAATGCTAACGCGCGATAAACCATGCAAGGCGGAACAGGCAACGCGCTGATTAACGATCCGCGCGGCTGACCACATCCATCAGCTCAGCGATCTTTCGGCGCTGATCGGCTTTGTCGCCGGAGTTGATGGCGTGCTCGACGCAATGCGCGACGTGGTCGCGCAGGATTTCCTCTTCGACGCGACGCAGCGCGGTACGTGCTGCAGCGATCTGCGTGACGATGTCGATGCAATAGCGATCGTCCTCGACCATGCCCGCGAGCCCGCGAACCTGACCTTCAATCCGTTTCAGCCTTTTCAGGCACGATGCCTTGATTTCCTGTCGCATGAAGATCTATATACCCCCATAGGGTATGGGATGCAAGCGAGGATGCGAGCCGTGACATCGAATAAGGACGGCGAGACGAGCAGTTGCTGCGGCGGGCACGGCGAACATCATCACGCAGCCCACGGTATGCACGACCACACGCATCAACCGGATAAGTCGGGTGATGCCGGTCGCGATCACGGGACAATGCGTGTTCTCGATCCGGTGTGCGGCATGACTGTCGATCCCGCGACGGCGAAACATCGCTTTGCCTACAAGGGGCAGGACTATTTCTTCTGTTCGGGACGTTGCCGCGAGCGCTTCGAGGCCGAGCCCGAAAAATTCCTGCAGCTGAAGTCCGAAGTGCCGGCAGAGGATGTGCCTGAAGGCACGATCTATACCTGCCCGATGCATCCCGAGGTGAGGCAGGTTGGTCCTGGCAGTTGTCCGATTTGCGGCATGGCACTCGAACCAGAAACCATCTCGCTCGATGACAAGCCTGATCCTGAACTGATCGACATGACGCGTCGCTTCTGGATCGCTCTGGCATTGACACTGCCGGTATTTGTTATCGATATGACCGCGCACTTCGGCGGCGTTCATCTGTTGCCACCACACGTATCGAACTGGCTGTCGTTTGCGCTCGCGACGCCGGTGGTGATGTGGGCCGGGTGGCCGTTTTTCGAACGCGGTTGGCGCTCGCTGATGACCCGCAACCTCAATATGTTCACCCTGATCGCGATGGGCACGGGCGTCGCTTACGTTTACAGCGTCGTTGCTACGCTTGCGCCGCAGATTTTTCCGCAGGCATTCCGCGACATGCATGGCGCGGTCGCGGTCTATTTCGAGGCTGCGGCGGTGATTACAGTTCTGGTGCTACTTGGACAGGTGCTTGAACTTCGCGCGCGGGCGCGGACATCAGGCGCGATCCGTGCGCTGCTTGGACTCGCACCAAAGACGGCTCGCCGCATCGGCAAGGCGGGCGATGAAGACATCTCTATCGATCTCATTTCAGTTGGAGATCTCTTGCGTGTTCGTCCCGGCGAGAAAGTTCCGGTCGATGGTGTCGTGACGGAGGGGACGTCTCTGGTGGATGAATCGCTTGTCACAGGCGAGGCGATGCCGGTGAGGAAAAGCGAGGGCGCGCAAGTCATCGGTGGCACCGTCAATCAGAACGGAGGCTTGGTGATCCGTGCCGACAAAGTAGGCCGCGACACAATGCTATCGCGCATTGTTGATCTCGTCGCTAAGGCACAGCGTTCGCGCGCACCAGTGCAACGTCTTGCTGATCAAGTCGCGGGCTGGTTCGTTCCGCTGGTGCTCGTGGCGGCGATTGCAGCCTTCGCGGCGTGGGCTGCATTCGGACCCGAGCCGCGCCTCTCCTTCGCACTGATTGCCGCGGTGACGGTGCTGATCATTGCGTGCCCTTGCGCGCTTGGTTTGGCGACCCCGATGTCGATCATGGTTGGTGTCGGCCGTGGTGCGCGATCGGGCATTTTGATCCGCGATGCCGAGGCACTTGAACGGATGGAGCGCGTCAACACGCTGGTGATCGACAAGACCGGTACGCTCACGGAGGGCAAGCCACGGGTGGTCGCAGTTGCTCCTGTGGCCGACGTCAACGAGACCGAATTGCTGCGGCTTGCCGCCAGCGTGGAGCGGGCCAGCGAGCATCCGCTGGCGCTTGCAGTCATCAACGCTGCCACGGAACGCAAGCTCGCTCTGAGTGATGTGCGGGATTTCTCATCACCGGCGGGGAAGGGAGCTGCGGGATCGGTTGATGGAAAGTTGGTTGTGCTTGGCAATGAGATGATCATGCAGCAATCGAACATCGACACGACAACGTTAGCCGCATCAGCACAAAAGCATCGTGAGAGCGGGGCGACTGCGATCTTTGTCGCGGTCGATGGTCGAGCGGCGGGGGTCATCGCAATTGCCGATCCTGTGAAGCCGAGCGCACCGCAGGCATTGCAAGCGTTGCGATCGGATGGATTGCGGATCGTGATGCTGACGGGCGACAATGTCGTCACCGCGCAGGCGGTGGCAAAGACGCTCGACATTCGCGAAGTCGAATCCGATGTGTTGCCTGAACGGAAAAGCGATGTGGTTGTCCGTTTGCGCAGCGAAGGACGTGTTGTTGCGATGGTCGGTGATGGCATCAACGACGCGCCGGCGCTGGCTGCTGCCGATGTCGGTATCGCGATGGGGGGCGGTACGGACGTAGCGATTGAAAGTGCAGGCATCACGCTGTTGCGCGGTGATCTCATGGGGCTCGTCGAAGCGCGCAGGCTGTCGAAGGCCACGATGCGCAACATCAGGCAAAATCTGGCATTCGCCTTTGTCTACAATGCAGCGGGGATACCGGTGGCAGCGGGTGTGCTTTATCCGATCTTCGGCATTCTGCTGTCGCCGATGGTAGGTGCCGCGGCCATGGCTTTATCTTCAGTCAGTGTTATCGCGAACGCGTTGCGGTTGGCTCGCGCGCGTCTCTAGTGCGGTGGATTAGTAATATCACTGACACATGCAGAGATGCGAATAGAAAAAAAGCCGGGCATAGAGCCCGGCTTGTTTAGTTTTTGGCCACGTGAGGCCGACACAATCACCTTCCAAGAGGGATAGCTGAGTTCCCGCGCCGCTGGAGGAGGGGGACAATATGCGAGCGAACTCTCAGCATGGAGTGAGTATGAGCCCCGCCTCGCCATGCGGGCAACTCCGAACATGGTATGTCAGTCATGCGGAGAATGCGGGCTCAAACAGATGTTTTACGACGGCCAGCGCTGCGCTTTGCTCACAATGAAATCACGGAAGACCTGCACACGCGCCACCGACTTCAATTCTTCGGGATAAACAAAATACGTGTCCAATTGAATCGAATCCGATTCACCGAACAGCTGAACCAAACGGTTGTTATCTTCAATGAGATAGTCGGGCAGGGCAGCGATGCCGAGGCCTTGTTGGCATGCGCGAACGAGACCAAGCACATTGTTGACTTTGAAGAACGGCTCGCGCAGTCCCGCCCCGTTCCGGCCAGCCTCGATCAGCCAGTTTCTGTTTTGCAGATGCTGCGGCACGTTGTGGTCGCTGAGAATGATCAGGCGATGATTGTCGAGTTCTTCGAGGGTGCGCGGCGTTCCATAGTGCTTGATGTATTCCGGCGAGCAGTAGGCATGAAAACCCATCGAGAACAGCTTGCGCTGGATCAGATCAGGCTGTGTCGGCTTGCGGGTACGGATGGCCACATCGGCTTCGCGCATCGACAGGTCAAGCTCTTCGTCGGTGACGATCAGCGAGATGCGGATGTCGGGGTAAAGCGAGGTGAATTCGCCCAGCCGCGGAATCAGCCAGTTGATGCCGACCCCTGGCGTCGTTGTGACCTTGAGATCGCCGCTTGGCCGTTCGCGGCTGTCGGTCAGTTTGGCGCGGGCTGCCTGGAGCTGCATGAAGACGTCGTGCGCAGTGCGAAACAGCAAATCGCCCTGTTCGGTCAGGATCAGTCCGCGTGCGTGACGGTGAAACAATGAAACGGAGAGTTCCTGCTCCAGTGCGCTGACTTGGCGCGAGACGGCTGATTGCGAGAGCCCGAGTTGCTCGCCGGCGTGTGTAAAGCTCCCTGCTTCTGCCGCCGCGTGGAAAACCTTTAGCTTGTCCCAATCCATGTCGCTAAATCCGTCGCGTGTTCGTGACATCAAACTATTCCGCTGCTGCGCGTTCGACGGCGCTGTGCGCCAGGAAGCGTTCCGTTTCCAGCGCCGCCATGCAGCCGAGCCCTGCTGCCGTGACCGCCTGACGATAGGTTTCGTCAGCAACGTCACCGGCGGCGAAGACGCCCGGGACCGAGGTTGCGGTGGAGTGTGGAGCGATTTCGACATAGCCGGAGGCTTTGAGCTTGAGCTGGCCCTTCACGAGCTCCGTGGCGGGCGCATGGCCAATGGCGATAAAGACGCCGTCGGCGGCCTGCTCAGTCACGGCGCCGGTCTTAAGATTTTTCAGGCGCACATGCGTGACTTTGGATGGATTGTCCGATCCGCAGATCTCCTCGATCTCGCTGTCCCAGACGACCTTGATCTTGGGATGCTTGAACAGGCGATCCTGGAGGATGCGCTCGGCACGCAAACTGTCGCGGCGATGCACCAGCGTCACGGTGGAGGCGAAATTGGTCAGGAACAGCGCTTCTTCGACTGCGGTGTTGCCGCCGCCGACCACAATGACTTCCTTGTTCCGATAGAAGAATCCGTCACAGGTCGCGCAGGCGGAAACGCCGAAGCCCTTGAATGTTTCTTCCGACGGCAGGCCGAGCCAGCGCGCCTGGGCGCCGGTCGAGAGGATCACGGCCTCCGCCAGATAGACATCTCCGCTGTCGCAGGTGATCCGGAAGGGGCGCTGACCAAGCTCGAGCTTATTGACGTGGTCGGTCACGATCTTGGTGCCGACATGCGCAGCCTGCTTTTCCATCTGCTCCATGAGCCAGGGGCCCTGGATGACATCGGCGAAGCCGGGGAAATTTTCCACGTCAGTGGTGATCGTCAGCTGGCCGCCGGGCTGGATGCCCTGGATAAGGACCGGCTCCAGCATCGCGCGCGCGGCATAGATGGCGGCGGTGTATCCGGCAGGACCTGAACCGATGATGACGACTTTGGCATGAATAGGAGCGGCCATAACCCGACCTTGAAAGCTTCGAGGGTGGAGTGGTCAGCGAAAAGGCGGGAAATGCCCGCAAAGGCATCGCTGGGACGTCGAAAGTGTCAGAGGCAAGTCTAAGTCATCTGGCGAGCCATGCAAGATATGCAACCCATATCAGAAAATTTTCCCCAGCAGAGCGTAAGTTGGCTGTTCGCGAAATAAAATTGCGCGAACCAATTTCAATGGCTAAAAGTGTTCATGAATTCGGCGCAGAGCTCGCCAAGGATGCTGGGGACCAAAATACACGTGTCAAAAGACCTCGATGAAATCGACCTGAAAATTCTCAGTGAAATCCAGGCCGACGGTCGAATCACCAATGTCGAATTGGCCAAGCGGGCCGGCATTTCCCCGCCGCCATGCCTGCGCCGTGTCCGCGCCTTGGAGGAGGCTGGCTACATTCGCGGCTATCGGGGTCTCCTGGACCCGCAACTACTGGGCTTTGACGTGACGGTGTTTGCCTCCGTGCACCTCTCTAGCCAGGCTGATGCGGATTTGCGGGCGTTCGAAGAGTTCGTTCGCCAGGAGCCGTTGGTGCGCGAGTGCTGGATGCTGTCCGGCGAGGTCGATTTCATTCTGAAGTGCGTCGCCCCGGATATGGCGACCTTCCAGAATTTTGTTTCGCATCTGACTGCAGCCCCCCATGTCCGTAACGTGCGCACTTCTCTTGTCCTGCACAATTCCAAGAATGCGCCCGACGTGCCGCTGGAGCTGAAGACGCCCCACAGCTGAGACGCCTTTGAAGCTACATAAGGTGCCTCGTTTTCGCATGGTGCATCAACGCGCTGGGGCGTTTGTCTGCGCCGGAACCTGTTCTACAAGCCCATTGCCGGGCGCTCTCCCTTGCGCCCATTTGCGTTAAGGGATTGCCGTGACTCTGTTTCAGATCGCGTTGCTGGTGGCTGCGGGATTCGCTGCCAGCACGATAAATGCGCTTGCCGGTGGCGGTACGTTTGTGACCTTCGCCGCTCTCGTTGCCAGCGGACTGCCGACTCTCGATGCGAACGCCACGAGCGCCGTGGCGTTAACGCCCGCTAATCTCGCAAGCGTTGCTGCCTATCGCTCTGAAGTGCGCTTGCACTATCGCGAGATGATTCCGTTTGCGATCATCGGCCTGTTCGGTGGTGTCGGCGGCGCGCTGCTGCTGATCTGGATGGGCGACGGCGGCTTTCGTCCTCTCGTGCCATGGCTCCTCCTGGTCGCAACACTGATGTTTGCGTTGGGTGACCGTATTCGTGCTGTCGTCGAGCCTTGGTCCAAGGGGCAGCATACCGTTGCAAAGCTCGTGGCCTATGGCGTGATGGCTGTGGTCTCGATTTACGGCGGCTTCTTTGGCGCGGGTGTCGGCATCATGATGCTGGCCGCGCTCTCGATCGTGACCCGCGACGACTATCACAAGGCGAACGCCACCAAGATTGTTGTCGCGTTTCTGATTCAGACGTTCTCTGCCGCTTTACTGATCGCCGGTGGTCTGGTCCATTGGCCGCAGGCGCTGGTGACGATCGCGGCCTCAATCCTCGGCGGCTACTTTGGCGTCAGTGTCGCGCGCCGCATTCCGGCAAAAATAATCCGCGCCGCGGTGGTCACCATCGGCGCGGTATTGACGGTAATTTTCTTTATCAGGACGTGATCCCGATAGGACAGATCAGGTCTTGCGGCGCATCATCGCGTCAAGGCTCAGCGGGCCAGGCCCGGCGGCTGCAAGATAAAGACAGGCGAAGCAGAACAGGATTGCTGGCGTGCCGCCGTTGTTCAGCGGAAGCCAGACTGGTGTACCGGTCTTGAACATGTGGCCAATGAAATAGGCGAACGCCATTTCACCCGAGAGGATGAATGCAGACAGGCGGGAGAACAGACCGACCATCAAGAGCGCACCGAGCACAAGCTCAAGAGCGCCTGCGGTGAAGGTGAGCGACGAGATATTGGCGAAGTATGGCAGAGCTGGAAATTTGAAAATTTTGGCCACGCCGTATTGAAACAGCAATAGGCCGGTGATGAAGCGAAACAGGCTCAGAATCTGTGGTCGCCAAGCCTCGAGAAACTTCTCGTTCATATGCAGTCCCCCTCAATGGATTCCATCAAATTGATATCGTGCGTGGACGACAAGTGAAAGCTAGTGTCCCGTCTCCGAATACCCGAATCATTTGCGGCACGTTCGCACGGTTATTCGGAGACGAAAGGACACTAGCAGAATCAAACTACTAACGTCCCGATTTCGAAGTTCGCACAAGCTTGCGGCCTGCTCGGATGCGAACTTCGAAATCAAAGGGACGATAGCAAATTTATGATTCTAGTGCCGCTTTTGGATTTGAAGTTCTTCATTGAGCTTGCGGCCTCGCCCGGAAGAATTTCAAAATCCGCGGCACTAGTGTGGCGTCTCGCAATTGCCGATAAGAGACCAACCGCGAAGGTGGTCGGCAATAGCGAGACGCCACACTAGCGTCAAACGACATTCAACGATGATTTTGCGGGGCTAAAGGAATAATTCAGGGAGGGGGCGACTTCTCGCCCTACTTCTGCGGCTCGCTCTTCTGTTGTTCGCTCTTCGGGGCATCCGGGCTCAGACACCGGATCGCCTTTGGCTGGCATGCGATTCCGATGTTCGAACAAACAGGTGCCGCTGCGGTATCGGTTTCCCGCGTGCAGGTGACGCATTCGTCGGTCCAGCGACTGCAGTTTGGTTGATTAACGTAGACGGAAAGCTCTTTGGGGTTGCCGGGCGGCGGCACATCCAGTTCGGCGGCAAGAGCGCTACTGATGCCGATGCAAGCCGTGATGAGGATCGTCAGTTTGCATTTTCGCATTCACGCCTCCGCGTCCACATCGTTACGGCTGAGCTTTCTCCACCAACCATAAAACAAAAACGGCCGGGACGAACCCGGCCATTTCGAAATAGCAAATTGGAGTGAACGAACGCGAGGCGTTACTTCCAGTCCACCCTGGCGATTTCGTAGGCCTTGGCGCCGCCAGGCGCTACCACTTCCACCGACGCGCCCTTTTTCTTGCCGATCAGGGCACGGGCGAGCGGCGATGTAATAGAGATGCGGCCTTTCTTCGCATCGGCTTCCGGTTCGCCGACGATCTGCCAGACAGCCTTTTTCTCGGTGTCTTCATCGATCAGCGTTACGGTCGCACCGAACATAATGGTATCGCCGGAGAGCTTTGCCACATCTATGACGTCGGCACGCGCGAGCTTGTCTTCCAGCTCCGCAATGCGGCCTTCGTTGTGCGACTGCGCTTCCTTCGCGGCGTGGTATTCAGCGTTTTCCGACAGGTCGCCATGCGCGCGTGCTTCTGCGATCTGCTCAATGATGCGTGGGCGATCAACGGATTGGCGCTGCTTCAGTTCAACTTCCAGCGCGGCATGCCCCGCCTCTGTCATCGGTACCTTCTCAACCATCTTGCCTTCATCCTTCAATTTCGTGCGGCGAAGCAGCCTTCGACACACAAAACATTCTGGTTTTGCCCGATTGGCTTACGATGGCCACGGGCAAGGAAAGAGAACCTGATCTCGACGGGCCGGTTCCCGTCCCGGTTCTCACTTTATCGCGCCGGATATCAATTGCAGCTTACATTTCCGGTCCTGGATCGGGATAAGCCAAGACCGAAAATCTGATCGTGTCTAACGAGTTAGAATATGATGTGTCCGAAAGCCGCATCGCACTTCGGCACCATGCTCGTCTGAACAATACTAAAGATCGGAGAAGTAGCCTTGCAGGGTACGGACCTCGAGATCCCCGCCCAGATAAGCACGGATGCCCTGTGCGGCAGCTAGCGCCCCCGAAAGAGTGGTGTAATACGGGACTTTATGCAAGAGGGCAGCGCGCCGCAACGAACGGCTGTCCGCCAGAGCCTGCGGCCCCTCGGTGGTATTGAATACGAGCTGTACCTCGCCATTGGTGATTGCGTCGACGATGTGCGGCCGGCCTTCCAGCACCTTGTTAATCTTTTCGGCAGGAACGCCGTTTTCAACAAGGAAGCGCTGCGTGCCGGATGTCGCGATCACCTTGAAGCCGAGCGACGACAACAGTTTGACAGCATCGAGGATGCGCGCCTTGTCTGTCTCACGCACTGAGACGAAAACTGTCCCCTTGCGCGGTACGCGGGTTCCACCGCCGAGTTGGCTCTTGGCAAAAGCAACGGCAAATGACCGGTCGATACCCATCACTTCGCCGGTCGATTTCATCTCAGGGCCGAGCACGGTGTCGACGCCAGGGAAACGCGCGAAGGGGAAGACCGATTCCTTGACGCCCACATGTTCAAGTTTAGGCGGCTTCAAATTGAAGTCGGCCAGCTTCTCGCCCGCCATGATACGTGCTGCGATCTTGGCGACAGGGATGCCGACCACCTTTGCAACGAACGGCACCGTGCGCGACGCGCGTGGATTAACTTCGAGCACATAGATATCGCCGTTCTTGATGGCGTATTGCACGTTCATCAAGCCAACGACATCGAGGCCGAGCGCGAGTTCGCGTGTCTGCCGTTCGAGTTCGGCGATCACCGACGGATCAAGCGAATGTGGCGGTAGTGAGCAGGCCGAGTCGCCCGAGTGGATACCGGCTTCCTCGATGTGTTCCATGATGCCGACAACGAACGTATCCTTGCCGTCGCACAGGCAGTCGACGTCGACTTCCGTAGCATCCGACAGGTAACGGTCGAACAGCAGCGGGTTCTTGCCGAGCACGGTGTTGATCTGCCCGGTCTTGTCGTTCGGATAGCGCGCCTTGATGTCAGCAGGCACCAGCTCCGGCAGTGTGCCGAGCAGATAGTCGCCGAGTTGGGTCTCTTCGCGAATGATCTGCATCGCGCGGCCGCCCAGCACGTAGGATGGGCGCACCACCAGCGGCAGGCCGAGATCCGCGGCGATCAGGCGGGCCTGCTCAACAGAGTAGGCGATGCCATTCTTAGGTTGCTTCAATTTCAGCTTGTCGAGCACGCGCTTGAAACGGTCGCGGTCTTCCGCAAGGTCGATGGCGTCCGGCGATGTGCCGAGGATCGGCACGTTGGCGGCTTCCAGGGAATGCGCAAGCTTCAGCGGTGTCTGGCCGCCGAACTGCACGATCACGCCATGCAGCGTGCCGTTGGTTCGTTCGGTGTCGATGATCTCCAGCACGTCTTCGGCCGTGAGCGGCTCGAAGTACAGGCGGTCCGCGGTGTCGTAGTCGGTCGACACCGTTTCCGGATTGCAGTTGATCATGATGGTTTCATAGCCGGCGTCATGCAACGCGAAGCAGGCATGGCAGCAGCAGTAGTCGAACTCGATGCCCTGGCCGATCCGGTTCGGGCCGCCGCCAAGGATGATCACCTTGTTCTTGTCGGAGGGCGCGCTTTCGTCGGCGGTCGCGCCTGCAAACGGCGCTTCGTAAGTCGAGTACATGTATGCGGTGGGGGAGGCGAACTCCGCAGCACACGTATCGATGCGCTTGAACACGGGACGCACACCGAGCGCGCGGCGCGCAGCCTTCACGTCAGCTTCGGTCTTGCCGGCTAGCACGGCGAGGCGTGCGTCGGAGAAGCCCATCGCCTTGAGTGTGCGCATACCGTGGGCATTGGTCGGGAGACCATGGGTCTTGACCTTGTTCTCCATGTCGATGATGCCGCGCATCTCGGCAAGGAACCATGGATCGATTTTGCACGACGTGAAGATATCTTCGTTCGACCAGCCAAGCCGCATCGCCTGTGCAACCTGCAGAAGACGGTTCGGCGTTGGCGTCCCAAGCGCGGCGCGGACGGCGTTCTTGTCGTCGCTCTGGCCGAGCCCTTCGATCTCGATTTCATCGAGCCCGGTGAGGCCCGTTTCGAGGCCGCGCAATGCCTTCTGCAGACTTTCCTGGAAGGTGCGGCCGATCGCCATGACTTCGCCGACCGACTTCATCGACGTGGTCAGCGTGGTGGAGGCGCCGGGGAATTTCTCGAACGCGAAGCGTGGAATTTTGGTGACGACGTAATCGATGGTCGGTTCGAACGACGCAGGCGTTGCGCCGCCGGTGATGTCGTTGGCGATTTCGTCCAGTGTGTAGCCGACAGCGAGTTTGGCCGCGACCTTTGCAATCGGGAAGCCTGTCGCCTTGGAGGCAAGCGCCGATGAACGCGACACGCGCGGATTCATCTCGATCACCACCATGCGGCCGTCGGCCGGGTTGACGCCGAACTGCACGTTGGAGCCGCCGGTCTCAACACCGATCTCGCGCAGCACCGCCAGCGAGGCGTCGCGCATGATCTGGTATTCTTTGTCGGTCAGCGTCAATGCTGGGGCAACAGTGATGGAGTCACCGGTGTGGACGCCCATCGGATCGAGATTTTCGATGGAGCAGACGATGATGCAGTTGTCCTTCTTGTCGCGGACAACCTCCATCTCGAATTCTTTCCAGCCGAGCACCGACTCTTCGATCAGCACTTCGTCGGTCGGCGAAGCATCGATGCCGCGCTCGACGATCTCGATGAACTCAGCCTTGGTGTAGGCGATGCCGCCGCCGGTGCCGCCCATGGTGAAGGACGGGCGGATGATCGCAGGCAGGCCGATGTCGTCGAGGATGCGCAGCGCATCCGGCAGCGTCTTGGTCTGCATCGAACGCGGGGTTTCGAGGCCGATCTTGGTCATGGCCTCGCGGAAACGGCCGCGGTCTTCTGCCTTGTCGATGGCGTCGGCAGTGGCGCCGATCATCTCGACATCGAACTTATCCAGCGTGCCCTGGCGGCGCAGTGACAGCGCGCAGTTGAGCGCGGTCTGGCCGCCCATGGTCGGCAGCAAAGCGAAGCCGCCGGGAATGACGTTGCGTTCCTTCTCGATGATCTTGGCGACGATCTCCGGCGTAATGGGCTCGATGTAGGTCGCATCGGCCAATTCCGGGTCGGTCATGATGGTGGCCGGGTTGGAATTGACGAGGACGATGCGATAGCCCTCTTCACGCAGGGTTTTCACAGCCTGGGTGCCGGAATAATCGAATTCACAGGCCTGGCCGATCACGATGGGGCCGGCGCCGATGATGAGGATCGTCGAGATGTCGGTTCTTTTAGGCATTAAGTCTCACGGGCAGGAAACTGGGCACAAAAAAAGGGCGCGCATCCGCGCGTCCCTCGAGCCATAGCGCTAGGTTACCCTTGCGCGCGGGGCTGTCTTTAAACCAGATTTAGCAGGTGGGGAAGGCTTTTAAGCCAATAATCAACGGCTTTTCCGGGCTTGCCGGCGATAATCATCGTGGGAGAGGTTTGGAGGCCCAGCCTGGACTTGAACCAGGATATGAAGCGTTTGCGGCGCCCCCGCGTTGACATTCCGCCACCGGGCCATGGTGGAAGTTATCCAGCCCGGATCGGGTTGCCCAGCGCGAGCCGCTGGTAAGCTTAATTCAAGATTGCAGGAATTGGCCGGATTTGACGGACCAACTCCGGAGCCCGCTCAGCCGGACGGGGTCGCCACGAAGGTCATTCGCGCCGGGTTATAGCCGATGTTGGTTGGCGCCCGCGTGGCGTCGAAGCCGGCCGTCTTGAGCTTCGCGATGATGTCCGCTTCCCCATAGCGCTTCAGCCCGATGCTTTGGCGCAGTTGCCAGTAATCGGAGAGGGCGGTGCGGGCGAGGCCCCAGAGGGCATCGGTGAGGAAACCGTTTTTTGCCGCGAGCTTGAGAAGGGCCATCACATCGGCTGGAGCGCCCACATCTGGGTGCAAAATGTCGCCCAGGACGAGTTTCCCGGTGGGCTTCAAAACCCGCCTCATCATCGCGAAGGTTTGGTCCAATTCCTCCGAGGTCATGTACTGCGCCACTGAATTGATCACCGCGAGATCGATGGACTGATCTGGTTGCTGCTGCAATTCGTCGAGCGAGCGGATCGTGATCTTCGGATTTTGCTTAAATCGGGCGATCAGGCGGCCGCGGACGCCGGGGGCTGGCTCCGCCAGGATCAAATGTCCGCAAACCGACGCGATGTCGGGTGCCGAAAGCGCCTCGCCGCAGG
Organism: Afipia dichlorophenoxyacetatis; assembly: GCF_055386385.1. Lineage (NCBI taxonomy): Bacteria > Pseudomonadati > Pseudomonadota > Alphaproteobacteria > Hyphomicrobiales > Nitrobacteraceae > Afipia > Afipia dichlorophenoxyacetatis. The sequence goes on from NZ_AP029250.1 coordinate 927,748, forward strand.
AATAGTCGAGGACCACTGCGTCACGCGAAGGAATGTGACGGATGATGTCATTGGCAATGACGCGAAAATGCACGTCGCGGTGCAGTTTGCTGACATAAATCGTATGGGTTGAATCGTAATAATCGATCCAGTCTTCCATCGGGCCTGTCCGGATGATTTTGAGTTCCGGTCTAGGAACCGGCGGGTGTAGGATGCGTTAAATGGTCTGGCGATCTCTGTCCATCGCCACCATCCTCAAATGTCCTAACAGGAAGGTCAGCCGTGAGCAAAACCAAGAATTCTGTCTCTCCCGAACTCGATACACCCACCGATCTGTCGCAGGAGGGGGTCGACAAGATTACTGCGGCGCTCAACCCGTTGGTGGCCGACTCCTTCGCGCTCTACATCAAGACGAAGAACTTCCATTGGCACGTCAGCGGGCGTCATTTCCACGACTACCACCTGATGCTCGACGAGCAGGCCGATGCCATCTTCGCCTCGATCGACGACCTCGCGGAGCGTGTCCGCAAGATTGGCGGCACGACGCTGCGCTCGGTCGGTCATCTCGCCAAGCTGAAGACCATCGAGGACAATGATGAGAAGTTCGTTCCGCCGCGTGAGATGTTGCGCGAACTGATGAACGACAACAAGCAGATGGTAGTTGCGATGCGTAAGGCGCATGAGGTTGCCGATAAGTACAACGACTCGGCTACGGCCAGCATTCTCGAAAACTTCATCGACGCTACAGAACGGCGGACCTGGTTCCTGTTCGAGGCCAGCCGCCAGGAAGGCGGCAACGAAGCTTAAACTTCATCGGATCGATGTGACAAAACGCCCGCTTTTCAGCGGGCGTTTTTATTTTTTGACTGCAACTGATTAAGACCCGACGGTCAAACCGTTGATGATGTGACGATTTTATCTTGTTCATCCGATCGCATAAGCTCTGGGATTGTCAAGGAGCGGAGCAGAATACTTTGCACGATTTTGAATGGATGGTTGGCTTATTGATTGGGGCAATGATGCTGTCGGCGTTAGCGCGGCGGCTCGGCGTCCCGTATCCAACATTTCTGGCGCTCGGCGGAATCGCTATCGCGTTTATTCCCGATTCCCCGGCCTGGACGCTCGAGCCCGATCTTGCCCTCGCGCTGTTCGTGGCGCCCGTGCTGCTGGACGCCGCGTTCGACACCTCAATGCGAGACCTGCGTGACAACTGGCTGCCGGTCGCGACGCTGGTGGTGGTCGCAGTCGCCTTGACGACGGCAGCTGTGGCCGTGGTCATGCACTGGCTGGTGCCGGGCATGCCGCTGGCCGCGGCAATCGCGCTTGGGGCCATCGTCGCGCCGCCGGATGCGGCAGCAGCGACCACGGTGTTGCGCAGTGTGAAGTTGCCCTATCGGATCATGAAGATTCTCGAGGGTGAAAGCCTGCTCAACGATGCCAGCGCGCTGCTGATCTATCGCGTCGCGGTGGGGGTCGCCATGGCATCGTCACTCAAGATGAGCCATGTGGCGCCGACCCTTGCCGCCGCAGTGTTTGGAAGCCTGATTGTTGGCTATGTCCTCGGGCGCGCGGCGCTGGTGATCAATCGTTCTATCAAGGACATTCCAAGCGTTATCATCGTTCAATTCGTCGGCACTTTCGTGGTGTGGATTTTGGCCGAGCAAACAGGCCTGTCCGGCATTCTGACCATCGTCGTCTATGCGGTGACGCTGGCGCGCAGCGCGCCGGCTGACACGCCGGCACGCATCCGTGTGCCGTCTTACGCGGTGTGGGAGACGGCGGTTTTTCTGCTGAACGTGCTCGCCTTCATCCTGATCGGGATGCAGTTGCGTCCGATCTGGGAAGGGTTCGCCGAGTCGCTACGCTGGCAGTACAGCATCGTTGCAGGTGCCGTGCTGGTGACGGTGATCGTCACGCGCATCATCTGGGTAATGAGCTTCAACACCGTGCTGCGGGCTGCGATCCGTCATTTCGGCTACAAACCACGCCGGTCCACGTTGTCGCGCCCGACATTTAAGGGGGGCCTCCTGATCTCCTGGTGTGGGATGCGTGGGATCGTGACACTGGCGGCCGCCTTCGCGTTGCCTGAAGGCTTCCCGTATCGGAACCTGATCCTGCTGTGCGCTTTCGCGGTGGTGCTCGGCACGCTCGTCATTAATGGCGTGACGCTGCGCCCCTTGATCGGATGGCTCGCACTTGAGGACGATGATCCCGTTTCGCACGAAGTCGGCTGGGCCCGCCGTGCGGCGTTTCATGCCGCGCTTGAAGCCATTGATGGCGATACGTCTCCGGAGGCAGAGATGCTGCGGCTCGAATACCGGCAGATGCTCGACAAAGCGGAAAGCGATCCCGATGGGATCACGTCCAGCGAGCTGCCCGCTGATCCGCTACGCCGTCAGGCGATCAGTGCAGCGCGGCGCGTGCTGTTTGAGATGCGCAGTTCCGGTGAAATCGGCGACGACGCATTCCATCGGCTGGAAGAGGAATTCGACTGGGCTGAACTGAGCGCTGCTGCGTCATAAAAAAAGAGTTTCCTCTCCCACAAGGGGAGAGGAACGTTATCAGGCGCGCTTCTTGTCGCGCATCAGCTCTGCGAAGCGCTTGAACAGGTAGTGCGAGTCGCGCGGACCGGGTGACGCTTCCGGGTGGTACTGCACCGAGAACACGGGCTTGTCCTTCAGCGCGATGCCGCAGTTGGATTCGTCGAACAGCGAAATGTGCGTCTGCTCAACATTGTCCGGCAGCGTGGCCTTGTCCACGGCGAAGCCGTGGTTCATCGAGGTGATCTCGACTTTGCCGGTGGTCATGTCCTTCACCGGGTGATTGGCGCCGTGATGACCCTGATGCATTTTCACGGTCTTGCCGCCGACAGCGAGGCCCAGCATCTGGTGACCGAGGCAAATGCCGAAGGTCGGCGTGCCGGATTCGATGACTTTCTTGATCACCGGGACAGCGTACTCACCAGTCGCGGCCGGATCACCAGGCCCGTTGGAGAGAAACACGCCATCGGGCTTCATCGCCAGAATGTCTTCGGCAGATGTCTTGGCGTTGACCACGGTGATCTTGCAGCCTTCACCCGCGAGGAGACGCAGGATGTTGCGCTTGATGCCATAGTCGACCGCGACGACGTTGAATTCCGGTTTGTCCTGCTTGCCGAAGCCCTTGTCCCATTCCCACGGCGTCTCGTTCCAGTCGAAACGCTGGGCGCTGGTGACCATGGGCACGAGGTCCATGCCTTCCAGGCCTGGCCACTCGCGGGCTTCTTCCTTGAGACCGTGCAAGTCGAACTTGCCGTCCTTGGAATGGGCAATCACAGCGTTCGGCATGCCCTTGCTACGGATCAGCGCCGTCAGCGCGCGGGTGTCGATGCCGGCCAGGCCGATAATGCCGCGTGCCTTCAGCCACTGGTCGAGATGCTTCGTCGCACGATAGTTCGACGGATCGGTGATCGATGCGCGCAGGATGACCCCGCGTGCACCCGGCGTTGCCGCCATGTTCACCGTCTCGATATCCTCGTCGTTGGTGCCGACGTTGCCGATATGAGGGAAGGTGAAGGTGATGAGCTGCCCGGCATAGGACGGATCGGTGAGGATCTCCTCATAGCCGGTCATGGCGGTGTTGAAGCAGACTTCGCCCACGGCGTGGCCTTCCGCGCCAAGGCCAAAGCCTTCCAGCACGGTGCCATCGGCGAGCACGAGAAGCGCGGTCGGTTTGAGGTCCGGCCAAGCTGAGGAATTATCGGATGTTGTCATAAGCCTATGACATAGCCGCTGCGCTGCGGCGCGTCAAAGGCGGAAGGGTCTGAAATTCATGCCATTTGCACATATTTGACACCCGCCAAGCGCTCCCTAATCTGCCTTTCAGCCGCGCGGGAACATAACAAGCGGTTATAGGGTGGGAGACAGGTTAATGAATTCAACGGGGAATACGCCGGATTTGCATCAGATCCATTCCGGCGGCGCGATCGGCGGGCTGATTGTCAACGCGATTGCGCGGTTCGGGGATCGGCCCGCCATGGCCGATGGCCGCGTGCGGTGGACATACCGAGAATTCGGCGACGTGGTCGCCCGTTTTATCACTCTATTTCGGTCGCTTGGCCTGCAGAAGGGCAGCGCTCTCTCGATCCTCACCAGCAATCGCGCCGAAGCATGGGCAGCGATCTGTGCCGCGATGGTGATGGGCGTGCGTTACACGTCGCTGCACCCGATGGCCGCGGAAGACGATCACGCTTTCATTATCGAGGATGCCGAAATCGACGTGCTGATCGTGGAGGGGGCTAAGTTCGCCGCGCGCGGGTTGGCGATCAAGGCGCGCGTCCCTGGCCTCAAGCACCTGCTCTCGTTTGGCCCGATGGATGGCGCGCGCGATGTCATTCCCGTCCTTGAAGGCGTCGCGCCCGCGCCGCTGGTTGACGAGAGTGCCGCGCATGAGATCGCGTTTCTCGCCTATACCGGCGGCACCACGGGCCGCTCCAAGGGCGTCATGCTGTCCCACCGTGCGCTCGTGGCCATGACGCTGCTGATGTTCGGCGATTGGGATTGGCCGCAGGAGATCCGCTTTTTGGCTGCCACGCCCATCAGTCATTCAGCGGGTGTGACGCTGTTCCCGGTGATGATGCGCGGCGGACTGATGCGGCTGGTACAGGGCTTTGACCCCGAAGTGTATGCAGGCGTCGTTGCGGCAGAGAAAATCAACGCGACGTTCCTGGTGCCGACGCTGATCTATGCGCTGATCGACAATGCGGATTTGCGTGCGCGTCACGATCTCTCGTCGCTTGAAACGATTGTCTACGGCGCGGCGCCGATGTCGCCGGATCGGCTGCTCGAAGGCATGAAGATCTTCGGCAAGGTGTTCGTGCAGCTCTATGGGCAGACCGAAGCGCCGCAGATCATTACATCGATGCGCAAGTGCGATCATGATGAAACGAAGCTGCACAGATTCGGCTCGTGCGGGCGCCCAAGCCCGATGGTGGATGTCAAATTGTTCGACACTGATATGCGTGAAGTCGGGGTCGGTGAGCCAGGAGAAATCTGCGTGCGCGGTCCGCTGGTGATGGACGGCTACTGGAAGCGTCCGGACGCCAACGCCGAAACATTCAAGGGAGGCTGGCTGCACACCGGTGACGTCGCGGTCCGCGATGAGGAAGGCTATTTCTATCTCGTCGATCGCACCAAGGACATGATCATCTCCGGTGGATTCAATATCTACCCGCGCGAGGTAGAGGACGCGCTGATGTCCCATCAGGCCGTGGCGTCAGTCGCGGTGATCGGTATTCCCGACGACAAGTGGGGAGAAGCAGTGAAGGCGTTCGTCGTTCTGAAAAGTGGTGCAGCGACCGGCGTGACGGAACTGCAGGCGCATGTGAAGGACAAGCGCGGTGCGCCGTGGTCGCCAAAGACCATCGATGTCGTCGATGTGATCCCGGTGACAGGCCTCGGCAAGATCGATCGCAAGGCGCTGCGCGCGCCATATTGGCAGGGGCGCACACGCGGCGTGGCGTAAGTTCCGCCGCTGTCTTTTAAAAGCCCGGCGGCGTCACCGTGCGCGCGACAATGCGAGCCAGATGCCGCCGCCGATCATGAAGCCGCCCGAGATGCGTGAAATCAGACGCGCCCGCCGTGCGGAGAGAATCTTTCCAGCGCGGCCTGCCAGCAACGCGTAAGAACCATCGGACAGCGCTGCAATGATCATGAAGGTGATGCCGAGCAGCATTACCTGCGGAAGATGATCGCGTTGCATGTCGACGAATTGCGGGATGAAGGCACCGAAGAACACCAGCACTTTTGGATTGCTGAGCAGCACGAGAAAGCCCTGCAGGAAAAAGCCGCCGCGTGGCGGGGGTAATTTTTCGTCAGAGCCGAGCAACGCAGGTGCGCGGATCAGCTTGATGCCGAGCCAGACCAGATAGGCCGCGCCGGCCAGCCGCACCCATTCGAACCAGTAACCCATCGTCGCCATCAATGACGTGAGACCAACGGCAATGATGCCGATCACGATCGCGAGCCCGAGTTGCGCGCCCGCAATGTTGGTGAGCGCGGCACGCGTGCCGTGGCGCAGGCCGTTGGCAATCACGAGCGTGACGATCGGGCCGGGCAGGATCGCCAGCGCAACGCAGGCGGCGACATAAGCGAGATAGAGCTGAAGTGACATAGATACTTCCGATGATGGGGTGCGGCATCAAAGAATGAAATTTCACGCAAAGGCAAGCGACGAGCGCCGCCTTTCCTTTGTGCTTGACATGCAACCATTTGGTTGCCTATTATTTTGACCATGGATGAAGTCTTCAAGGCGCTGGCCGATGTTTCACGACGCTCGCTGCTGGATCGGCTTCATGTCCGCAACGGGCAGACGTTGCTCGAACTCTGCGACGGCCTCGCCATGACGCGGCAGGCCGTGACCAAGCATCTTGCGATTCTGGAAGCGGCCAATCTTGTCACGTCAATCAAGCATGGCCGCGAAAAACTGCACTACCTGAACCCGGTGCCGATCCATGAAATCGGCCAACGGTGGATCAAGAAATTCGAGCGCGGCAAGCTTGCAGCGCTCAGTGAATTGAAACGGCAATTGGAGAAGCGTGATGAGTAAACCGGAATTCGTCTATGTGACCTATATCGAGACCACCGCTGAGAAACTTTGGCAGGCGCTGACATCGAGCGATTTCACCGCGCTGTACTGGTTCGGCTACCGCGTTGATGCGGATTGGAAGGTCGGGTCGTCCTACAAATTCTCGAAGGAAGGGGCCAACAGCGTCGAAGGTAAGGTGCTGGAATCCGATCCGCCTCGCCGGCTTGCCTACACGTGGGATCCTTGTTCTCCCGAGCTCAAGAATGAGCGCCCCTCGCGCGTGACTTTCGAGATCGCGCCGCAGGGCAAGGTCGTCAAACTCGTGGTCATCCATGACGATTTTGAGGAGGGCAGCAAGTCACTCATGATGATTTCCCAGGGCTGGCCGGTGGTCCTCTCCAACCTCAAGAGCCTGCTTGAAGTGGGTCATGCGTTGGTACAGCTTCCTCCCGGCGCCGATGTTCGGAGAGTTGATGCATGATTGACGTCACCGCCTTCAGGCCAACCGTCGTCTACACGATCTACATCGCGTCCACGCCTGAGAAGGTTTGGGAAGCACTGACGAGTGCTGAATTCAGCAGACAGTACTTCTCGAAATTCGGCGTCGAAGTCGAACTGAAAGTCGGCGGTCGGTTCCGCGTCAAAACGCCCGATGGTTCGGACCACATCACGGGCGAAGTTGTCGAATGCGACCCGCCGCGCAGGCTGACGGTGACATGGGACGTGAACTGGCCGGGCCTCGTCGAAAAGCTCGGCTCGACGCTCGTAACCTACAATATCGAGCAGGCGGGCGGTTGCGTCCGCCTGACGATGACGCAGGCCAATGACCGTCCAATCGATGACGATATCCTGTCCGGTGGCCGCACGGGCTGGCCTGCGATCCTGTCCAACCTCAAGAGTCTGCTTGAGACGGGCAACACGATGTCCATCAAGATGGAGCCGCCAGTGCGGATGCTGGAGGCTCTTAAAAAGCTTGGAATTAAAATTCCGTCTTGAGCCGTGGTTCGGCTGTCGACCTGGACCGACGATGCTTCCTCGCGAAGTAACGTCGGATCTGCAATCTAGCCTAGCGCACGCAATTCCCGGCGTAACACCTTGCCCGTTGCCGTGAGCGGCAGCGCCTCGGCGAATTGGATATGGCGTGGGTATTCGTGGGCAGCGAGCTGCACCTTCACGAAGTCCTGAATCTCCCGGGCGAGCGCATCGCTTGGCTCATGATCTGGACGCAGCACGATCCACGCCTTGATGGCTTCGGTGCGGATCGGATCGGGAATGCCGACGACCGCGGCCATCGCCACCGCCGGATGCTTCAACAGCGTATGTTCGATTTCGGATGGGCCGATGCGATAGCCTGCGCTGGTAATGACATCGTCTTCGCGGCTGACGTACCAGAAGTAGCCATCGTCATCCTGCACGCCGAGATCACCTGTGAGGATAAAGCCTCCGGCGTATTTCTTTGTCGTGGCTTCCGGGTTGCTCCAGTATTCAAGCATCATGCATGGGTTCGGCGCGCGCACACCGATGATGCCCCGCTCGCCGCGCGGCAACTCCTCGCCTTGCTCGGTGACGATGCAGACGTCGAAGCCCGGAGTCGCCTTGCCCATCGAGCCCGGCTTGATTGGAAACAGGCTTGAGTTGTTGCCGACCACGAGATTGCATTCGGTCTGGCCGTAGATTTCATGGGCATTGACGCCGAACGTCGTGCGCACCCAGTCGAGCAGTTCAGCGCCAAGCGACTCGCCGCCGGTGAAGATGCTGCGCAACTTCACGCCGTCATGTTTGACGTTGGCTTGCCGCATCAGTTTCAGCGCCGTCGGCGGCAGGAAGACGTTGCGGACGTTATGATCGGCCATCAGCTGCATCGCAGCCTGTGGCTCGAACTTCTTGGCCCGATACCCGAGCATCGGTACACCGTGGTACCAGGCGGGAAACAACGCATCGAAAAGGCCTCCGATCCAGGCCCAATCGGCGGGCGTCCACATCAGGTCGCCGGACTTCGGAAAGAAGTCGTGGGCCATCTCGACATTCGGCAGGTGGCCGAGCAGCACGCGATGCGCGTGTAGCGCCCCCTTCGGATTTCCCGTGGTGCCGGATGTGTAAATGATGATGGCGGGATCATCGGCACTGGTATCGACCGTCGCGAAATCTTCAGACGCTTCTTCGATGGCCTGCCAGAACGGCTTTGCCCCGGCATGGATCGTTCCGCTGGTGACATAGATGTCCTGCAGATGCGGCAGGCGATCGCGGATCTTGGTCAGCTTGTCCCAGCCGCTTTCGTCGGTGATGACGGCCTTCGCATTGCTGTTGGAGAGCCTGAATTCCAGCGCATCTTCGCCGAACAATGTGAACAGCGGCACCGAGACGAGGCCCGAGCGGAACGCCGCAAGGTGGGCGATCGGCAGTTCGACTGACTGCGACAGGAACACGGCGACGCGGTCGCCTCGTTGTAGACCGTCAGCCTTCAATACATTGGCAAAGCGCTTCGAGAGGGTGCTCATTTCATCGAACGACAGCCGCTGCGCAGCGCCGGTCTCGTCGACATAAATCAGCGCGAGCTTGTCAGAGCCATTTGCATGCCGATCGCAGCAGGCGGTTGCGATGTTGAATCGCGTCGGAACCTCCCAGCGGAAATTCCGGGTGAGATCGTCATAGCTGCTGGTCTGGTTGAGCATATCGGTGGCCTTCGCGTTTCTTCCCTAACCTCCTTAAGAGGTTTGATTGAGAGCGTAGCGAAGACTCCGGGTCGGCAACAACCGAATAATCGGGGCAAAAAATAAGCCCGCGTTTCCCGAGATCGAAACGAGAAACGCGGGCTCACTTTGCGAAATTTCAGGCCGACTAGCCCGTGAGAGCAGCCTTCACCAGACCGCTGGCCTTGCCGAAATCCATCTGGCCGGCATACTTCGCCTTCAACGCGGCAATCACCTTGCCCATGTCCTTCATGCCGGCGGCGCCGGTTTCCGAGATGACGGTGCCGATCGCGGCCTTCACTTCGTCTTCGGACATCTGCTTGGGCAGATAGGCCGTAATCACCGCGATCTCTGCGCGCTCCTGATCAGCGAGCTCGGCGCGGCCACCCTTGTCGTAAAGTTCAACCGACTCCTGCCGCTGCTTGATCATCTTCTGCAGCACGCCGAGGATGTCCTCGTCGCTCAGCGGTGGCTTGCCCTGTCCACGGGCCTCGATATCCGCATTCTTCAACGTCGAATTGACCATGCGCAGGGTGGAGAGCTTGCGCTCATCCTTGGCCTTCATCGCCTCTTTGACGGCGTTATTGATGTCATCGCGCAGCATCGGCGTCTCCTTCGCGGTCGTGCAATGTGTATGGAATGTCCTGTGATGTAAGGTGTTTCGCCGCTCTGCACAACCTTTGAGAGGTTCAGGAGCGGCGCTCCGGATGGTGGTTACATTTTTAGCCAGTCGAGCATCGCGGCCGTCACGGCCTCGGGTTTCTCCAGCTGGGGAAGGTGGCCGCAGTCCGGAATCACCACCAGCTTCGCGCCGGGAATGCCCTCCGCAAGTTCGGTCGAGAATGCATTCGGTACGGTGTTGTCGGTATCGCTGGTCAGGATCAGCGTCGGGCATTTAATTGAGGGGAGGAGCGGGCGCGAATCCGAGCGGCCCGTGATCGCCTCTAACTGGCCTATGAAGGCTTCAGGGCCGACGTCGTCACCCATGTCGCGGGCGATCTTTTGCAGGTTGGTGTCCTTCAGCCGTGAAGGATGCACGAAGTTTGCGAACAGCTTGTCGAGTACGGCGTGATAGCCGCCCGCTTTGGTCTCCGCGATCCAGCCACGGCGGCGCTCAGTGGCTTCCGGCGTGTCAGGGCGTGCGGATGTGCTGAGAAGCGCCAGCCGCTTCACGCGCTCCGGCGCCTGCCGTGTGATTTCCAGACAAATGAATCCGCCCATGGAATGCCCGGCGATCGCGAATTCATCGGGGGCCTCATCGAGAATGCGCTTCGCGATGCCGGCCATGGTGTTGTCGCGGATATGGTTGGCAAGGATGACCGGACCGTTTTGCCACAGCGCGGGGATCTGAGGCGCATAGATCCGCGGCGAACAGGTGAGGCCGGGGACGAGAATGATGGGAAGCGATTTCGACATGAGGCGTTCCTGCAATGGCGTCTGACGGAGCGTGACACAATCCGTCGCTCAGCTTAACCGGAACAGAGGTTACATAGCGAGCCAGTTCAGCAGCGCGACTGTCAGGGCTTCTGGTTTCTCGAGCGGAGGCAGATGTCCGCACTCTGGAATGACCACGAGTTTCGCGCCAGGGATGGCCTCCGCCATTGCGAACGACGCCTGGTTCGGGACCGAACGATCAGAGTCGCTGGTTAGCACCAGCGTTGGACATGAGATCGATGCGAGCAGAGGGCGGGCGTCACCCCGTGTCATGATCGCTTCCACTTGCCGCACGAATGCTTCCGGGCCGACCTCATCGCCCATATCGAGAATCAACTGCTTCAGCGCCGCATCATTTGCCAACCTTGGATGCACCGCATCGGCGAACATGCGCTCGAGCACGGCGCGATAGCCGCCTTGTTGGACCTCAGTGATCCGACGGCGTCGGTGCTCCGCCCCTTCAGGAGGATCGGGCCGCGAGTAAGTGTTCAGCAGCGCCAGCCGTGCGATCCGCTCCGGCGCCTGGCGCCAGATTTCGAGGCAGACATAGCCGCCCATGGAATGACCGGCGAGTGCGAAACGAGGCGGCGCTCCGTCAAGGATGCGCTTTGCTATTCCCTCCATCGTGTTGTCGCGCAGCGGACTGGCAACAGACACCGGGCCGTGCCGCCGCAGAGCGGGAAGCTGCGCGGCAAAAACCCGTGGCGAACAGGCAAGACCGGGGACAAGAACGATGGGAAGCGAGTCAGACATTCCGGATGAAATCCATCTCATCGCGGACAGAGAAACCGATCGCTGTGCCTGTCATGGATGCTTCATAATGGGTGCGTTGAGGGACATCCGATGATCCTACACGGGCATCAGCTTTTTCGCATGGAGAGCCTCTTCGATCTCGCGCAAAAGACGCGCGAGGCGTTCGGCCCATTCGTGCTGTCCGGCCTGGTCGATGATCAGGTCCTGCCGGATTTCGATGCCGGTGTGCATCAGGCCGCGTTTCTCGCCATGCACTGGAATTGTGTAGTCGGTGGTATCGCTCACCGCATAAGGCTCGTTGTCGCCGACCACGAGGTCGCCCTCGGCGCGAAGCTTGTCCCGCAGCATGTGCGGCAGGCGGGCATCGTAGTGATAAAGCGTGCCGATGTGCCAGGGCCGGGCAATTCCGGCATAGACCGGCGTGAAAGAGTGCAGCGATACTAAAATTGTGGGAAGCCCACACGCCTTGCGTGCATCGAGCGCCTCCGCGATGCGTGCGTGGTAGGGCGCGAAGATCGACTGCTGTCGTGCTGTGATCTCTTCGCGTGTCAAACCGCTATTGCCGGGAATTTCAGTGGCTTCGCTGATTAGCGGCACTGAGCCCGAGCTCTTGAACGGGCGGTTACAATCGATCACCATGCGGGAATATCGCTGTGCGATCAAATGCACGCCGAGCTCTTTGGCCAGCAGGGTGGCGACACCGGCGATGCCGATGTCCCAGGCGATGTGCCGCTCCCGCTCGCTTTCCGCCACGCCGAGATCGCCCAGCGCACGGGGAATTAGCCGACCATAGTGATCGCATGTGAAGAAAAAGGGCGATTGGCTGTCGACATTTTCCTCAAGCACCGGCGGAACTTCGTCGGCGGCCAGAAGTAGGGAAATGTCACTTATATTTTGCTGAAGCATCGGACGTGGATTGCCTGACGTTGTGGCGGTTGGAGCCTAAGATTTGGTCGGAAGGTACCCCCGCTTTGGGTGTACGCTTTAGGGTAGCGAGTGTCACGATGCCTTTGCTGACGATCCACCACAAGACTGCGTATCACTACGCCTGTCCCGTAGGATTCGGTGAGCATCGCATCATGCTGCGTCCGCGCGACGGACATGATCTGCGGGTTCTGTCGGAGGAGCTAGCGATATCACCAAAGCCATCATCATTGCGGAGAATTCATGATGCGTTCGGCAACAGTGTGGCTATCGCTGATTTTAACACGCGAGCCGATCGCTTGGTGTTCGAAAGCACCGTCACTGTCGAGCACTACCCGCTGGACGAAGTCGCTCTGACTGCCGGCGACGACGCCTACCACTATCCCTTCGCCTATGATCCGGAAGAATTGCCGGATCTCATGCCGTCGATCACCCCGCAGTACAACGATCCGGACGACGCTCTGGCGGACTGGGCGCGAACCTTTCTGAGCGCTGACAAGCGAACCCAGACAAGGGATCTGCTGGTTGGGATGACCCACGGCGTGCGCGAACAATTCGCCTATCGCAAGCGTCACGAACACGGCACCCAGCATCCGCTCGATACGCTCAGCACCCGTTCGGGCACCTGTCGCGACTTTGCACTGCTGATGATCGAGGCACTGCGCCGGCTCGGCATCGCAGCTCGATTTGTGAGCGGCTACATTTTCGTGCCGGGCGAGCGTGAGCACGGGTATGTGGGAGATGGTTCAACGCATGCGTGGGTTCGCGCCTATCTGCCAAGTGCAGGCTGGGTGGAGTTCGATCCCACCAACGGCATTGTTGGCAATCGCGATCTTATCCGCGTGGCCGTCGCGCGCGATCCGCATCAGGCAATTCCTATTCATGGCACCTATTTCGGAAATGCCGACGCCCACCTCGGGATGGATATCACCATCCATGTTGCGTCGGTGGCGGAAAACCAGAAAGCCGCAGAATGCTTATCAGGGTAGGCTTCGAGATTGCCTATGAAGCAACGGCGGCAACGCCGATGGTGATGATGCTACGGATTCATCCGTCGCGCGCTAGAGACATCGCCGGCAAAGAGATGATCATCACCGAACCGGACGTCCGCATCCGCTACTATCACGACTCATTTGGCAACATTTGCGGACGTCTTACTGCGCCGCCTGGCGGTGTCACTTTCAAGCTCGATGCATTGGTTCGGGACAGCGGACTAACCGACGCCATCGTGCCGGAGGCGCAGCAGATGCCGGTCGAGCAATTGCCCGATGAGGTGTTGCTATATTTGATGCCGAGCCGCTATTGCGAAACCGACCGGTTGACTGACATTGCGTGGTCCTTGTTCAAGGACACGAAGCCAAGTTGGGAGCGCGTACAGGCGATCAACGATTTCGTGAATGGTCACGTCAAATTCGGTTACGAACACGCACGGCCAACGAAGTCGGCCTTTGATGTGTATAGCGAAAAGCAAGGAGTTTGCCGAGATTTCGCGCATCTGGCGGTGACGCTATGCCGGTGCATGAACATTCCGGCCCGTTATGTCACGGGCTATCTCGGTGACATTGGAGTTCCTCCGGATCCAGCACCAATGGATTTTTCGGGCTGGTACGAAGTGTATCTGTCCGGCAAATGGTACACCTTTGATGCGCGTCACAATGAGCCACGCGTCGGGCGTATTCTGATGGCGACGGGGCGCGATGCCGCCGACGTTGCGTTATCGACCACGTTTGGTCGTATGACTCTGAAAACGTTCTCTGTTGTCACTGACGAAGTCGTCGAAGCACTCTGATGCGGCTCGAGATTGGTAGGCAGGGCAATCCCGGCACCGCCGTAAAAGAGAACTGACACCAAAATTCTTGGCAACCCACACGCCTTGCGTGCATCAAGCGCCTGCACGATGCGCGTTTAGTCGGGTGCGACGATCGACTGCTGCCGCGCTGTGATCTACCGGGATATCAAACCGCTGTTGCTGGGGCATTTCAGTGCCGGAGCGTCGCTGGCTGACTGGCACTACGCAATTTGAGGTTGATCGATTCGCACATCGGTCCAGTGTATGGCTGGCATCACGATGCCTTTGCAGGTGATTCACCACAAGGCCGAGTATCGCTGTGATCTTCCCTCGGTTGCGGGCGGATACAGGTTGCCGGGTCGTCGTGATGCGACGAGAACTACAGTCCATATAGGGCCACCACGAATGTTGGAGCGTTTGTTTGTCTACGGCACGCTGAAGCGTGAATCGTCTCTCCCGCTGGCGCAGGAATTGAACCGGAGCGCCACGTTTGAAGGTGAGGCCCGCTTCAATGGAAAGCTTTATTTGGTATCGCACTATCCCGCCGCCGTACCATCCGACAGGCCTGAGGAGTGGGTTCATGGTGAACTTTTCGTAGTTCGCGATCCCGGTTTTCTTGTGACGCTGGACCAGTACGAAGAGTGTGGTCCGGAGGATGTCCAGCCGACTGAATTTCGTCGGTTGGCTCAGACCGTCGTGAATAGCCGCGGCGAAAGCGTTGAGGCGTGGATGTACGTCTACAACCGTCCGGTCGCTGATCTTCGGCGCATCGCCTCTGGACAATTTGGCTCGGGCACCAGTGCTGGATAACTCAGGTAGCTGACTCATCCAGGCTTCCCGCGCGAGCCACGGAATTCCGTCACGAACAGCGCAAACGCCACGACGGCAAATCCAAACCCGATGGCGCTGAAAGTGGCGTCGCCGCCGCGGGTCACAGCAAAACCGCTGAGTGCTGATCCGACCGCGCCGCCAAGAAAGAAGATGGCGAGGTAGAGCGCATTGAGCCGGCTGCGGATGTCGGCCGGCAGCGCGTAGATGGCTTTTTGGCCGACTACGAGGTTGGCCTGGGTGCCTGCATCGAGCGTAATTCCGGCGATGATAAACATCACCAGCGATCCAGAGCTGCCGAGCCACGTCAGGATGAAGGTGACGGCGAGCAGACCGATGGAGATCCCCGTGACAGCCTGTCCGTGACCTTTATCTGCGAGACGTCCGGCGAGCGGCGCGACGAATGCGCCGATCACACCGCTCAGCATCACCGCGGACAACGCGACATTGCCTAATGAAAATGGCGGTGCTTCCAGCAGCAGCGGCACGGCGGTCCAGAACATTGTGAAGGCGCCGAAGAAGAACGCCTGGTACACCGCGCGCCGTTGTAGGACCGGCGTGGTCAACAGCAGGTGCCATAGCGATGCGATCAGGGCACCATAGGACAGGCTGTGTTTGGGATGTCGCCGTGGCAGCGCGAGCGCCATAATCAAGAGCGCTGCGCACATCACGACGCCGGACAGGCCATACATTGCGCGCCAGCCGAATTGCCCGCCGAACAAGGTTGATAGCGGACGCGCCAGCAGGATCCCCAACAAGAGACCGCTCACCACGGTGCCGATGACCTGTCCGCGTCTGTGCTCGGGGGTGAGGTGCGCGGCGATCGGCACGATCATCTGCGTGGCTGTCGAGGTCAAACCGAGCAACAGCGACGCCGCGATGAAGACCCAGACGTTGTTGGCGGTCGCCGCCGCGATCAGGCTGACGATCACGCCCGCGAGCGTGAGCAGGATCAGACGCTTGTTCTCGATCAGATCGCCCAGCGGAACGATGAAGAACAATCCGGCGACATAGCCAAGCTGCAGGATGGTGATGATCAGTCCGGCTGCCGAGACGTCGACGCCGAAGGAATTACCGATCTGCCCGATCAGCGGCTGCGCGTAATAAAGATTTGCCACCGTCGCGCCGCCCGCCATGGCGAGCGACAAAATAAGCCAGGGGCGAGGTCCTCCGGTGGAGGAGCCCGTTTGCGAAGAAGACGACATTTGAATCTCTGGGGAGGCGTCGCCGATAAGGCCGCCAATGGAGGCGCCTCTATAACCGATGCGCTGCGATAGATTAATGACGATATGGTGAGCAGCGGGATCGGTTGTACGAGTGGAAGTTCGCAGCAGCCACGCTGGACTGCATGGCTGCTGCCGTATTTTTAGGCTGTTGGCGAAATCATGCGGCTTTCGTTGCAGCCGTGAGAGCCGCGGTGTCCTTCACCACAATGGCGAAACGATCCGAGAGTTCGGTCAGCGCGACGCGTTGAACAACACTTGCGGGAATCGTGCCGCCGAGTGGATCGGGCAAATCACGCGTTGCGGTGGCATTGGCGACGATCGTGGTGCGATACTTCAAATCAAGCGCGGCACGCGCGGTGGCGCTCACGCACATGTGGGTCATGAAGCCCGCAAGGATCAACTCGGTGCGTCCGGTGCTCTTCACCAAGGCGTCCAGATCGGTGCCCGCGAATGCGTTGGGCAGATTCTTGCGCACCACAACTTCCTCGGCTGCAGGCGTCAGCTCACGTACGATCGCTGCATTCGGTCCAGTTTCGTCGAACAACGGGCGTCCGGCCGGCGCGTGCTGAACGACGTGGAACACCGGCACGCCGCTTTTGCGGGCCAGCGTCAAGAGCTTCTCGGCCTCAAGGACCGCGTTGTCGACGCCATCGAGCGGCAGATTGCCCTTGGTGTATTCCAGTTGCGCGTCGATGATCACGAGCGCGGATTTATCGAGCGCGCTCGGGTGGAGCGGCGCGCCGGCGATCTGGAGCAGCGTTTTCGGAGCTGAGGTCATTTTGTTGCTTTCGTTGGATAACTCGGAATAGCGCCGGACAATAGGACCTGTGTGAAGCGGGGACAATCCGGCACAATCCGGTGCGGCTTGGGCCAATCGCCGCGTGATCCTATATTCATGATCGGTTACAGAGGCCTCCTGATTTATGCGCTTTACGCCTGAATTTCTCGACGAACTGCGTGCCCGGCTTCCGGTTTCGGAAGTGGTGGGCCGGCGCGTGAAATTGAAGCGAGCGGGCAAGGAATGGAAGGGCCTCTCGCCATTCCACCGAGAGAAGACGCCGTCCTTCACGGTCAATGACCAGAAGGGATTTTATCACGACTTTTCCAGCGGCCGGCATGGCGACATCATCCGCTTCGTGATGGAGACCGAGGGCGTCACGTTCCCTGAAGCGGTCGAACGGCTTGCACAGATGGCGGGCATGGCGCTGCCGGCAGTGACGCCGGATGCCGCGCGTCATGAGCAGCGCCGCAAGACGCTCTACGACGTGATGGATCTGGCGGCGAAGTTCTTCGCCGAGAGGCTGGCTTCGCGCAACGGCGCCAAGGCTCGGGGCTATCTCGGCGACCGCTCGATTCAGCCCGCGACGCAATTGCAGTTTCGTATGGGGTACGCACCGGGACCAGAGAAGTTTGCGTTGAAGGAGCATCTCGGCGGCCTCGGCATTCCGGTCGCGGACATGGTTGAAGCGGGACTGCTGATCGGCGGCGATGACATCCCGGTGCCGTACGATCGTTTCCGCGATCGCGTGATGTTTCCCATCACCGACGCACGCGGGCGCATCATCGCCTTCGGCGGACGCGCGCTCGAAAAGGACGTCCCGGCGAAATACCTGAACTCGCCGGAGACGCCGCTCTTTCACAAAGGCGACAATCTCTACAACCTCTTCACCGCGCGACAGGCTGCGCATGACGGCGCGCCGCTCATCGTGGTGGAAGGTTATGTCGACGTCATCGCCATGGTCACTGTCGGCTTCAATGCAACGGTCGCGCCGTTGGGCACTGCGCTGACCGAGAACCAGCTCGCGCTGCTCTGGAAGATGGCGGATGAGCCGATCCTATGTTTCGACGGCGATGGTGCCGGACAGCGGGCGGCGTATCGCGCTGCGGATTTGGCGTTGCCGCATCTGAAGCCCGGAAAGAGTCTTCGCTTTGCGCTGTTGCCCGAGGGACAGGACCCGGACGACCTCGCGCGTTCAGGTGGCCGCGGGGCGATCGAAGAGGTGATCAACCTGGCGAAGCCGTTGGCGGAGGTGGTGTGGTCGCGCGAGATCGAAGGCGGCAGCTACGCCACGCCGGAGCGCCGGGCTGCACTGGAAGCCCGCATCAACGAACTCACCAACGGCATCCGCGACGAAGTCGTGCGGCGCTATTATCGGCAGGATTTCCAGCAGCGCCTGCAGCGCGCTTTTGCCCCTGAAGCCGGGGGCGGCCAGCGCGCCGGTTTTCGCGGTTCCTATCCCTCCAGGGGCGAATCAGCCCAGCGTTTTGCGCCGCGGGCACCCTTTTCCACAGGCGGAGCCGGCCGGACGGGCGGACTATCCACAGGCGGGCGGGCCCTGGGGCGTGGCCCTTATCAGGTCGCCAGCCCCCAGCTGGCGACGAGTTCCATCATGCGCGGCCAGCGCAGCGCGATCTCCCGGCGTGAGGCGCTGATCCTGCAATCGCTGCTTAATCACCCCTGGCTGCTGCACGATCATCTGGAGGAAGTGGCCGCTCTGGAATTGGCGCATCCGGAGGCGCACAAGCTGCGTGCCGTAATTATCGCGGCCTTCTCAAATTATTCGCACACGGATGATCCAGCGGAGGAGAGTGCCCGGTTGCGGGCCAATCTTGAGAAAAGCGGATATTCCGAGCAAATTCAAAAGGTTGAACGGGCCATTACGACTAAGAACGTCTGGGGGGCGCGTGCCGGCGCCGCGGTGGAAGACGTTCTTCCCACTTGGCATCAACTTGTTGCCTTGCATCGGCAATGGCACTCCTTACTTAGGGAGCTCAAGGATGCCGAACTGGCTCTTGGGCAAGACAGCAGCGAAGCAAATTATGGCTGGCTGCGCGATGTGAAAGCCCGGCTCGCCGAAGTGGACGGCCTTGAGGCGTTGATTGAGGGGTTTGGCGAATCCTCGGGACGGTTCCAGCGCAGCGTGTAACTTGATATGATGCAAGGCACTCGCCAAGGCCTTAAAAAGACTCGCCAAACCGGTTTTTTAGCCGCAAAAACAGGGTTAATCGAGGCTTAACGGCCTTGGGCTAAAAGCTGGGACACAAGTCAAGTCCGGCCGGGTGGTGCCCTCACAAGCGCCGCCCTTTCCGCACGGATTGCGGACCAACAATTCTATGTCTACGCGGGCGGCAAGCCCACGTCGTGAGCGCGTTTCAGGAGCTAGTGAATGGCCACCAAGGCAAAGACGGCAGTGATCAAGGATACCACTAAAGATCAGAAAGCCGCCGATACCCCGGAGAAGGATGCCGCGGACGCCCCGTCGCCGTTGCTCGATCTCTCCGATGCCGCGGTCAAGAAGATGATCAAGCAGGCCAAGAAGCGTGGCTTCGTGACCTTCGATCAGCTCAATGAAGTGCTGCCCTCCGATCAGACCTCGCCGGAGCAGATCGAGGACATCATGGCGATGCTCTCCGACATGGGCATCAACGTGTCCGAGTCCGACGACGACGCCGAGGATGAAGATAGCAAGGACGATGCCGACGACGAGACGGATAACGAGCTCGTCGAGGTCACGTCGAAGGCCGTCACTGAAACCAAGAAGTCCGAGCCTGGTGAACGCACCGACGATCCCGTGCGCATGTATCTGCGCGAGATGGGCACCGTCGAGCTGCTGTCGCGCGAGGGCGAAATCGCCATCGCCAAGCGCATCGAGGCCGGCCGCGAGGCCATGATCTCGGGCCTTTGCGAAAGCCCGCTGACGTTCCAGGCGATCATCATCTGGCGCGATGAATTGAACGAAGGAAAGATCTTCCTGCGTGACATCATCGATCTCGAAGCGACGTATGCCGGTCCTGAAGGCAAGAACGGCGCCGCAATGATCGCCGGCCCTGTGAATGCAGACGGCCAGCAGACCGCCGCTGTCGTCAATGGTGACGGCTCCGTGGAAGTCTTGGCGCCGCAAGCCGCACCCGCGCACATCGCGCCGCCGGCGGCGCCTCCGTCGCCGACGCCGTTCCGCGCGGCTCCGGCAGCCGAGCCGAAGGATCCGGGTGAAGCTGCTGCCGAAGCGGACATGGACGAGGACGACGAGTTCGAGAACCAGATGTCGCTTGCGGCAATCGAGGCCGAACTGAAGCCGAAGGTTGTCGAGACCTTCGACAAGATCGCGGACTCGTACAAGAAGCTGCGCCGCCTGCAGGAACAGGACATCCAGAACCAGCTTCAGAGCGAGTCGCTCTCGCCGTCGCAGGAGCGCAAGTACAAGAAGCTGAAGGACGAGATCATCGTCGAGGTGAAGTCGCTGCGCCTCAACCAAGCGCGTATCGATTCGCTCGTCGAGCAGCTCTACGACATCAACAAGAGGCTGGTGTCCTACGAAAGCCGTCTGTTCCGCCTCGGCGACAGCCATGGCGTTGGCCGCGAGGACTTCCTGCGCAACTATCAGGGCTCGGAGCTTGATCCGCGCTGGCTCAACCGCGTCTCGAAGCTTGCCGCCAAAGGTTGGAAGAATTTCGTTGCGGTGGAGAAGGACCGCATCAAGGAGCTTCGCCACGAGATCCAACAGCTTGCTGCGTTGACCGGCCTCGAGATCGGCGAATTCCGCAAGATCGTGCTCGGCGTGCAGAAGGGCGAGCGCGAAGCCCGTCAGGCGAAGAAGGAAATGGTCGAGGCCAACCTGCGCCTCGTGATTTCCATCGCCAAGAAGTACACCAACCGCGGCCTGCAGTTCCTCGACCTCATTCAGGAAGGCAACATCGGCCTGATGAAGGCGGTCGATAAGTTCGAATACCGCCGCGGTTACAAGTTCTCGACCTACGCCACGTGGTGGATCCGTCAGGCGATCACCCGTTCGATCGCCGACCAGGCCCGCACCATCCGTATTCCGGTGCACATGATCGAGACGATCAACAAGATCGTCCGCACCTCGCGCCAGATGCTGAACGAGATCGGCCGTGAACCGACGCCGGAAGAGCTCGCCGAGAAGCTCGGCATGCCGCTGGAGAAGGTGCGCAAGGTTCTGAAGATCGCCAAGGAGCCGCTCTCGCTCGAAACCCCGGTGGGCGACGAGGAAGACTCACACCTTGGCGATTTCATCGAGGACAAGAACGCGATCCTGCCGATCGATGCGGCGATCCAGTCGAACCTGCGCGAAACCACCACGCGCGTGCTCGCCTCGCTCACCCCGCGTGAAGAGCGCGTGCTGCGCATGCGCTTCGGCATCGGCATGAACACCGACCACACGCTGGAAGAAGTCGGCCAGCAGTTCTCGGTGACACGCGAACGTATTCGCCAGATCGAGGCGAAGGCGCTGCGCAAGCTCAAGCATCCGTCCCGTAGCCGCAAGCTGCGCAGCTTCCTGGATAACTGAGCTTTACAGTTCATCATCGAAACAAAACGGCGGGCCCAAAGCCCGCCGTTTTTTATTTGCTTACCGTCTTGCGCGGTCCAACGGCGCGACCGTACGCGCGATTTGATTACTCACTCTCTACAAACGCCTTGAACGCTTCCGCGTAATCCGGATGCCAGCGTGAGAGGGCCGGGCGGTTCTCGACGATGTCGCCCATCGCCCATGTCACGCGTTTCTCGTCCAGCTTGCGCGGCACGTCGTTGTCCGGGCAAAGAATGTAGAAGTCGTTGGCAGCAAGCCGTTCGATCATGAAATCGACGGTCTGCTCTGACGTCCACGCACCGGCAGGTTTCTCAGTTCGGCCGCGTGCGGTGAGGCCGGTGAAGACGAAGCCCGGAATCAAGAGATGCGCGCTCACCTGGCACTCGGGCGTATTGCGCAGTTCGTGCTGCAGCGCCTCGGTGAAGGCCTTCACGCCGGCCTTGGCGACGTTATAGGCGGGATCGCCCGGCGGCGTGGTGATGCCCTGTTTGGAGCCGGTGTTGATGATCAGCCCGGGCCGCTTGCGCGCGATCATGCCGGGCGCAAACACCTGTGAGCCATTGATGATGCCCCACAGGTTGACGCCGAGTACGCGCTCCCAGTTCTCGCGTGGGCCAAACATCTGGCTGCCGGGCTGGATGCCCGCATTGTTCATCAGCACATCCGTGCCGCCAAAGCGCTCGCGCACCGCGGCTTCCAGCTGTTCGATCTGTTCGCGGTGGCTGACGTCAGCCTCCATGGTCATCACATCGGAGGCGCCACCCGATGCTGAAGCTGCAACGACCGTCGCGGCTTCGGCGAGCCGCGCCTTGCCGAGGTCGGCGATACAGACTTTTAATCCAAGCTCTGCGAACCGCACGGCTGTAGCCAGGCCGATGCCGGATGCACCGCCCGTGATGACGGCGACGGCTTCCGGAACGAGGGCGGGATGCGACATGATGAATCTCCGGGCAACGTTATTTCCAAAGTAAGGTCCGTGCCCAAGGGAGGCGTGAACACGGTGCTTGCCTGCTGATACCGCCCAAATGCATCAGGTTTTTGATGCCGAACATGGCGCGCATTCGAAGATCAATGACCAACGGCAATGGTGTCCCTGTAGCGCAGTTGAGTGAGCTTGAGGGATCAAACAAACTTGAAAGGAAGTCGCTCGGTCTCGGCTTATTTCAGCAATTCTTCCGGTGGACGCGTCGGATCGTAGTCGCGCGGCACATTGTTTTGCATCGTACGAAGCATCGACCAGCATAATCCACCACCGGCGACCGTGGCGATGAGAAGCTTGAATTCTCCGGTGACCACCAGCATCACGAGCGGCCCGACGAAGCAGATCAATCCGAGCAGCAAGACACCCACCATCACCACCCGATGGCGCCCGCCCATGTATCCGGCGGTAAAACGGATCGAGTTCACGCCCGACGCAACGAGCCGTGCGTGCAGGTCGTGCATGAATGCACGATAGACCGGAGTTTGCTGTTCGGTGACAACGCCATAGGCATTCGCATCGGTGATGGTGAGCAGGTGGCCGTCGGCAAACCGGATCAGGCACTGGTTGATTTCACCGCCGGATTGCAGATGGACGGACGCGATACTCTTGAAAGGAGCGCTGTCGCTCTGGCCATCGAAGGTCCACGCGATCCGCTCGTCGGTCAGTGTCACGCCATGGTTGTCATTGCGGACATAAAAGCCGGCCTTTCCAGCCCTCAAATACACATCATGACGGGTTTCAGAAGCGGCGGTGGGGGCATTCATGAGACAAGCCTAACAACGGGACTTCACATTCGCCAGATCAAGGTTCAGCCGCCAGCGTCCGTCATTGTTCGGACGCATGGGCCATGTCATCATTGTCGAGTCATTGTCAAACGGGGTTCATCATGATCGCGCGCCTATTCGCGACCGCTCTTGTCTCAATTTCTGTCTTTGCCGCCACTCCCACCTTTGCCGCCCAATGTGGCGGAGATTTTCAGACCTTCGTTGGAAACATGTCGCGTGAAGCGCAGGCGGCGGGCATTTCGCAGGGCGTGCTCTCGGAGGCTCTGGGCGGGGTGACGCAGGATGGTGCGGTGCTGGCGTTCGACCGGCGTCAGCGCGGCACCTTCAACAAGACCTTCGAACAGTATGTCTCGACACGTGTCGGCCCCGGGCGGATCAATACAGGCAAGGCGATGCTGCTGCGTAATGGCTCGTTGCTGTCGCGTATCGAGCAGCAATATGGAGTGCCGGCGGAGATCCTGGTGGCGATCTGGGGACTGGAGAGTGATTTCGGCAAGGGCGACATGGGCAAGCTGCCGGTTTTCCGCGTGCTGGCGACCATGGCGCATGACTGCCGCCGCACCGATCTGTTTCAAGGCGAGCTGCTGGCCGCGCTGAAAATTGTGCAGCGGGGCGACCTGACGGTGCGCGATATGATCGGCGCTTATGCAGGCGAGATCGGCCAGACGCAGTTCTTGCCGTCGTCCTACATCAAGTATGGCGTCGATTTCGACGGCAATGGCCATATCGATCTGCGTCACAGCGTGCCGGATGTGCTCGCCTCCACTGCCAATTTGCTGAAGACCAATGGCTGGAAAACCGGGGGCGACTATCACGAAGGGTCGGCCAATTTCGACGCGATGCGGGAATGGAATCGCGCGGAGATCTATCGCAAGACCATTGCCTATTTTGCCGACCAACTGGCGGGGAAGTAAGAGAGCGTTGCACCCATAGCAGTGCTTCACGCGCAAAGAGGGATTTTGTCGATCAATGTCTGAAGAAGTGTATTCCTGGCTGGCATCGCAGCAAGACGCGATGCTGGCGCTGATGGAGAAAGCGGTCAATATCGACAGCGGATCCTATGACAAGGCCGGCGTTGATGCGGTGGGTGAGGTCTTTGCGGACTTCTTCAGAAGCCATGAGATCGATGTCGAGCGCCTGCCCAGCAACAGCTCTGCTGGCGATATTTTCCGGGCGAGCATTTCGGGACAGGGAAATGCCCCGATCGTTCTGATGGGCCATCGGGATACCGTGTTCTCGAAGGGCGAGGCTGCGCGCCGTCCCTTCACGATCAAGAACGGACGTGCTTACGGGCCCGGCGTCATGGACATGAAAGGCGGTCTCGTCCTCAATGCCTACGTTCTTGTCGCCTTCAAGAAATTTGGCGGCAATCCGGCGCCGCTGGTGGCGCTGCTGACGTCGGACGAGGAAATCGGCTCCCCTCATTCACGCCGCACGATCGAGGAGACGGCGCGCGGGGCACGGGCCGTCTATAACGCGGAGCCGGGGCGGGCGAGCGGGAATGTCGTTTCCGGCCGCAAGGGTGGCATCTTCATGGTTATGGATGTCGTCGGCAAAGCCGCCCATTCCGGCGTCAATTTCCAGGACGGGCATAGCGCCATTCACGCGCTTGCGCATAAGACCGTCGAGATCGCTGCGCTGACGGATCTGTCGATTGGGCTCACCCTGAACGTTGGACTGATCTCCGGCGGCCAGTCGGTTAACACCGTTGCGCCATCCGCAACGGGTGAAATCGATATGCGATACGCCCGGCATGCCGACCGGGATCGCATCGTTGGCGAGATCGAACGCATCGTCGCGAAAGAGCATGTGGCAGGGACCTCGGCGACCTTGCGGATCAAGGGCGAGTTTCTGCCATTCGAGCAGACGGTGGGAAATGCCAGTCTTTTGTCGATCTACCAGCAGGCCGCGCAGCTGAGCGGCCTGACGCTGGAAGGGGAGTTTACAGGCGGGTGTGCGGACTCCGGCTTTACGTCGGCGATCGGCACGCCGACCCTTTGCGGCACGGGACCGGTCGGAGGAAAGGCCCACAGCCCGGAGGAGTATCTGGAGATCGACAGCATCGTGCCGCGTGCGCAATCGCTGGCGCGAGCTGTCGCGGCGACGGCTCCGCTCAAAACCTGACTGCGATGGTACGAAACGAGCAGTGGTGTCGGTGACGATGCCCGGCCGTCGCGGGCGATATCGCATAGTCTGCCGTGATTTGTTTGCAAAAAGCCGGGCGATTTAAGAACGAAGTATCGAAACTAAAACAAAGCTCGAGCGGATGGCTCCGCCCGAGCCAGTGTCGTGAAATCTGTCGCGTTACTTCTTGGCCTTGGCCTTCTTCGCCTTTTTGGCTTTTTTCGCCGGTGCTTTCTTCGCCGCCTTCTTCGCCTTCTTGGCTTTCTTAGCCATAGCAACCTCTCGGGTTTGAGTTGACGATAACGTCAGATGAGGCTTGCTCGGCAGAGGGCCATGGTGCAGCAGCCTCGTAACAATCCGAACTGATTCGCGTGGCGTTGTCTCGTGCTTTCCAAAGTTGTGCAGAATTTATGACGCTTTCAAAGCATTGCTCGCGATCAACAGGTGCGCCGTTACGGTTAACGATCGGCGAAGGGTTTGGCGATGAACGTCGAAAACGGACAGAGCGCGTCTCCTCCTGGCAAACTCCATTCATTTTCGAAAGTGTGAGACGTCTCCTTCATGGATTCACAACCACGCTGAGGATTATGCGATCGCAGTGAGATTCCATTAAGCGTACAGGCGCAGGATGCTTCGACTTTCGGGGGAATTGCCACGCTTTCAAGCCGAAATGCGAGCTTGAGCAATGTGTGGATTGAATTACGGAAACCCGTCCGGAAGCAGAGTACGCGCGGTTCGCGTCTTCAGGATATGATATGCTGAGTGTGCCGACATTATTTGTCGTCTTCGTCGTCAATTTTTTGGCGATCGGTCTGGTTTGGAGTTACGTCGCCCGCAGCTATCCCAATTTTGAGGCTGCCCGCTACTGGTGCGCCATGGCACTGATCGCCGCGCTGGGGGCCGGGATATCCCTGATGCGCGGACAGATCGATCCATTGATACCGATCCTGCTCGGCAATGGCCTGATCATCTTTGCCTGCTGTACCGGCATGATGGGCATCAGGCGGTTTTACGGAAAGCCCGTTTCCTGGTTGCCCGCCATCGTCATCACTGGCGCGACCGTTGCTGGTCTGGCCGTCTTCAAGATCTGGCATGACGACATTGTCGCGCGTATCGCGATCTATTCGACGGGACAGACCTTGCCGCTGGTATTGTCGCTGAAAAATTTGTTGAGCCGCGAGAATCGTCCGGTGAGCCCGGGCGCTCGGATGGCGGTGTCCATCACAATTCTGATTGCTGTGGTCCACATTGTGAGATGGGTGGCTGCAGTATTCGATGTTGGTGGTCCGGTAGCCCTGATCGAGCTGAATCAGTTTCAAGCGGCCATGATCGTGCTGCTGGTCTTTGCTTCAATGTCGTGGAATTTCGGCTTCATGCTGATGGCCATCGACCGCTTACGGACCGAAGTGGCCAATCTGGCGATGTTCGACGACCTTACGGGTTCGGCCAACCGCCGCCAGCTGCTGGCGCGGCTTGACGAGGAATGCGCGCGTTCCGACCGGGCGATGCAACCATTTGCGGTGCTGGTCATCGACCTCGATGGCTTCAAGGAAATCAACGACGGGCACGGTCATGCTGCGGGAGACGAATGCCTGCGGATGTTCACCCGAGCGGTGCAAGCGCGGCTGCGGACAGGAGATCTCCTGGCGCGGATTGGCGGCGATGAATTCTGCGTCGTGCTGCCCTCGACCACGTTGCGCGAAGCGGCGATCGTCGCCCGTCAAATCGTCGAAACCTGCCGCGATGAGTGCGCGCAATGGAACAGCGCCCCCATCTCGCTCTCTGCTTCGGTCGGCGTCGCGCAATGGCGTGCAGAGATCGGCCGTCAAGCCGATCGGTTGATCGCCGAAGCTGATCAGGCGCTCTACATTGCCAAGAAAGACGGCAAGAACGGCTATGCGATCCATCAGGATTTACAGCCGCTCGCGCCGACGGAAGCTGCAAAGCCGTTTCTCAAGACCGCGTGACGGCCGTTCAGGTTGCCTGCTGAACAGACTGCCCTTGTGACTTGTATTTTATTTATCGATTGAAAACCACGTGATTGATTGCTTGGCCGGAGTGAAGATTCCTTAAGCGCTCCGGCTCATCTTCGCCTCGTATCTGAGGTGAGGGACATGACAAGCGTCAGCACGGAATGGGCGATGTGTGCCCGGGAGCAGCGACAATGCTGAGCGTGCCGACGCTTTGGACTGTCTTTGTGACCAATTTTCTGGCGCTGGGTCTGGTCTGGACCTACGTCATGCGCAGCTACCCGAACTTCGATGCGGCGCGCTTCTGGACGGCCGCGGCGCTTCTCGCAGCATTTGGTGCCGCGCTGGCAATGTTGCGCGACGTGATGCCTCCGCTGGTGCCCTTGATCATCGGTGGCACGCTGTTGATTGCCGCCTGCAGCGTGGCATCGATGGGAATCGAACGATTTTACGGACGTGCCGTCTCGTGGCGTATTCACACGCTGGTCCTGGCATTCAGTCTGGTGGGCCTGTGCTATTTCTCTGCCTGGCAGCCCAGCATGGCCATGCGCATCGTCACCTATTCGATAGGACAGTCGATCGTCATTGGGCTGACATTGCCGCTGACACTCTCTCTCCAGCGCGAACGCAAACTTCCTGGCGCGCGCCTGGCGGGCTGTGTTGCCGTTTTGATCATCGCGGTGAACGTGCTTCGATCCGGGATGGCCGCGCTGCATATCGGCGGCGAAGTATCGATGATGCGCTTCAACGCATTTCAGTCCGTGCTGGTGCTTGCGCTGGTGTTCCTATCGATGATGTGGAACTTCGGCTTCCTGCTGATGGCGATCGACGGGTTGCGCGGCGAGGTGGCCGAGCTCGCGATGTCCGATGATCTGACCGGAGCTGCCAACCGCCGCCAGTTGTTGGTGCGGCTGGATGAGGAGTGCGCTCGCTCCGACCGGGCGATGCAGCCGTTCGCACTGCTGGTGATCGACCTTGATGGCTTCAAGGATATCAACGACGGATATGGCCATGCTGCGGGTGACGAATGCTTGCGGCGGGTCACCCGCACGCTGCAGGCGCGGTTGCGGACCGGTGATCTGCTGGCCCGCATTGGCGGTGATGAATTCTGCATCGTGTTGCCATCGACGACGTTGCATGAAGCTGCGCTCGTAGCGCGTCAACTCCTCGACGCTTGCCGCGCGGAGCGTGTCGTGTGGCATGGAGTATCGATAGCGCTGGCGGCTTCGATCGGTGTTGCACAATGGCGGCCGGATATCGGACGCCATCCTGATCGGCTGATCGCGGAAGCGGACCGCGCGCTTTACATTGCCAAGAACAACGGAAAGAACGGCTGTGCGCTGCACGATGATGTGCCGCCGCCTCTCGCTCCCGCGACGGAACTCCTCAGCCAGATCGCATGAGCTGCAAAGTCACGACCTCACCCGAATGGTACTGGCCGGCGTTGGTGGAGGCTGGAACCTCCCAAGCGAATAAAAGTTGATGGATGTGCCCAAAGGGAGTGCACACCATGGAAGAAGATCCTCGCAGGCCGCAGACAATGGCCCTTGCACCTGTGTTGATATTTGCGCTGATTCTTGCTGCGGTGTTTGGTGCGGCAGTAATAACGACACTGGATCATAATAAGCCCGCCGTGGTCGCGGGAGATAGCGCGCCTCCAGGAACGACAGGCTTGGCAAGGCCACATCCGAAATCGGAAATACGGTAACCGAATACGTACTGCGTCGAGTGGCGCTGTCGCGACGCTTGGTTTTGCACGCTTTGATGAGTTCCTGATTTAACCTCCGCTGCGCCTATTAAGGTTGCCACGCGGGTTTCGTTGCGATGTCGCACAGACCGGCTAGCGTCGCTGCTCCGGGACATTGCAGCTACCCGGGACACTGCGTGGCGAAGACGTCGGGCGGTATACTGCGCCCGGCGGCTTCGTTTGAACCCCGAGGGCGCGGTCATGTTTTCGATTGGTTTTAGTCGTTTTCTGAATTCGCAGAACGCTCCCGTTTACAGTGAGGTTTGGCATCTGTGGAATGTCATCGTTCCACGGCGAACCATTACCGGCCGGTTGGCATGGGGCACCGTGTGGCGTCGACGCGATGGCCGTCAGTGGATTTATAAGCAATATCTCCCGAGACATCACCATGCGTGAGCGGCGCGCGCGTCCCCGCCTCGTGATCTCACGGCAGGCCCTGGTGCATTTCAAAGGGCAGCGTTCGGTATTTCCATGTCACGTGCGTGATATTGCGCCTGCCGGCGCTGGGGTTCGCTTGCAGGACGTTCATCTCTTTCCGCTCGAATTCGATTTGTCGTTCGACGGCTTCCGCACGACGCAACACTGCAAGGTCATATGGCGCGATAACTATTTTTGTGGCGTCGCGTTCTGACGCGCCGCAGTTGGCGATTACCTGCGTCAGCGAACTTCGAGAATTTCCAGTTCGTGTTCGCCCACGCGCACGGCATCGCCGACGCTCTTGCCGAACAACGCACGCGCCAGGGGCGCGACGTGGGAGATCTTGCCCTTCGCGGGGTCGGATTCGTCTTCGCCGACAATACGGAAAATTTGTTCACGGCCATCGTCGCGTGCGAGTTTCACGGT
This sequence comes from Afipia dichlorophenoxyacetatis, assembly GCF_055386385.1. Lineage (NCBI taxonomy): Bacteria > Pseudomonadati > Pseudomonadota > Alphaproteobacteria > Hyphomicrobiales > Nitrobacteraceae > Afipia > Afipia dichlorophenoxyacetatis. The sequence continues at coordinate 957,716 of NZ_AP029250.1, forward strand.
GTGGCCGAAGCGGATGTATTCGGTAGAGTCCGCGTTATGCACAACATGAGCGGTGGCGCGCCGGGCTTCCCAATACCGCATGTCCCGCGCAGCGCGAGCGAGCGCATCGCTTTCACCGCCATCAGCTTGGGCTTTGATGAGGGCTTCGTGGGCGCGCGCAAATTCCGCCTCGATTTGCGCGAGGCCTTCTGTGGTGACGTCGTTCGGATGCTCGGAGATCGACAGCTCGGGCAAATCGATCGGACCGCTTCCATCCGGCTCCTTGACGAATGCTCTGCTCATGAGAATCCCTACATTAAAGGGGTTTTCGGTTTTTGGGACGCGATGGTTTGACGCAACTTGCGTAAGCCCAGCGAATTCCTATCTAGGTGGCCTCGTGAACAAGGGACGCCCCCGCAACAGCATGACGGACGACAGCCTTTTTGACCGGACCACCCCGCGCCGCGGCGCCCGTCGTCCACCGATTATCGACCAGGACGGCAACGAGGTACACCCCGGCGGGGGTGGCTTCGGGACGTCCGGTTTCCGCCTTAACGGCGCTGGCGACGTATTCAGCAGCATCCAGTTCGGAGCTGGTCCTTACTTCGGGCCTCTGACCCGCGAGCAGCGTTTCGCGCGGATCGATGCCCTGGCGAAGCTCCTTGACGTTGCCTTTGTCGTGCCTGGTACCAAGGTTCGCTACGGTATCGATGGCTTGATCGGGCTTGTCCCGATCGTCGGCGATCTGATCACGACGGCGATCTCGCTCTGGATCGTCCGCGAGGCGAGGGCGCTCGGCGCCCCCAAATATTTGGTGGCGCGAATGCTTGCCAATGTCGCGCTTGATGGTGTCGTCGGCATCGTGCCGTTCGTCGGTGATGCCTTCGACGTCATGTTCCGCGCCAACATGCGCAATATTCGCATTCTCAAACGCTGGATGGACAAGCAGCCAAGATAAGCTTGAACAACACAAGCTTGAACAAAGTCGATCTTGACCCAAGCAGACTTGAATAGGACGAGCCTGATCGAGTCTGCCTTTGAGATGTGCTTTTACAGAAGGGGAGCGGATAGCCGATCGAACGATCAGCCGGCCGCGCGCTGCTTTTCTTCTTCGTCGGCTTCGGCTGGCTCCGGGCGGTTACGCTGAAGCGGGAATGCATCGCTTTCATACAGCGTGCGGATGCCGCTCTGGTCGAAACGCGCTTCATCCACTTGCAGGTAAGCGCCGTTCAGAGAGTCGGCAGGGAGTTGCTCAATTGCGAACTGCACGGCTTCGGCTGCGGTTGAAAACCGACGGTAGGCAAAACCGGCGCGCTTCTTCTTGCGGATCGCCGCAGGAAAGAGTTCGGCTTCGGTGTTGAAATTGAACGCAGCCATGAGCTCGGCCTTTTGATTGTTGATATGTGGGAACCAACGACATGCGGGGCGCGAAAAACCGATGCCGCGCGGCGCTGTCACATGTAAGAACAGTCCCTAATATAGGCCTTTTTTTGCCAATTGCGACCCATGAATGGGGCGTATGATAAACGTACTGAACAGACGTTCGATGCGTTAATTATCACTTGAAAATCAAGATCATAGCTATGCGGCCAGACCGCAGGGTTTTGCGACCCGGCCCCAGGTCGTTCAGTTGACCTCTGTTGGCCGTTCGGGACGGGAACCGCGTTGCATCGCGGCCTCGTCGATCCTCCCAGCGCTGATCGGAACCACCTTCAACTTGGTGGAGTACGCCTCAACATGAACGTCGTCACTCGACGGCACTTTGATGTGGCGCACGGGGGCTTGTTCCAGCTCGCCGCTAGTGCCGCGCCGGACAGAGTACTGCCAAGCTGTCAGCATGCCGCTCTCATGCAGTGACTTTTCAACGGCATCGGCATTCTTGGCTGCCAGTTGCTTGAGCTCTTTCGCGGTCAGGCCGATGACAATTTCCTGCTTCGGCGTGGTGACCTTGAACAGGGTTACCTTGTTAACGGCGAAAGCTGGGTGAGAGATCACAGCATCGATCAACAAACCGGCCAGCCCAAAGGCCAGCACAGCGTGGCGCGACGTCTTCGACATCGAAATTTCCTTGAAGTTTTTAGCCGCGTTTCTTGTTGTTGGCGGTGCAACATAAATAGGCGAACGCTGCGGCTATTTTAAGCGCGCGCGACGCATGTCTCCTCTGCAACGATTTTGTGACGTTCGATTAACCGTTACTTCGGCTGGTGTTTCAGTGACGCCGAGTTGATGCAGTAACGTAATCCCGTCGGTCCGGGGCCATCCGGAAAGACATGGCCAAGATGGCCCTGACATTTCGAACACAGCACCTCGGTTCGCACCATGCCGTGCGAGACATCGCGTTCCTCGTCGATGCTGCCTTCGCTGGCAGGCTGTGAAAATGCCGGCCAACCGCAGCCCGAATCGAATTTTGCGTCGGAATCGAACAAAGGTTGTCCGCATCCCGCGCAAACGTAAGTGCCCGGATCAAATGAATGATCGTACTCGCCAGTGAATGGCCGCTCGGTGGCTTTCTCGCGCAGCACCGCATACTGCATCGGCGTCAGCTCACTGCGCCATTCGGCATCTGACTTCTCGATCTTGCCGGAGCCGGGCTTGGTTTTGGTCTCAGTCATGCTGGCTCCCTTTTTGTTCTCAGTTCGAAGCACGCGTGCTGCTCACCAGCACCGGCTTCTCTCGATAGCTGTCAGCGAAGATCTTTTTCAGATTCTCGATCTTCGGCAAATCGTTGAACGCTATATAGGGTTGGTTCGGGTGCAGCGTCAGGTAGTCCTGATGGTATTCTTCCGCCGGGTAGAAGGCCTGGAGCGGTTCGAGCGTTGTGGCGATCTTCTTCTTGTAAACGTTCGCGGCGTTAAGCTGCGCGATATAGGCCTCAACAACCTTGCGCTCTTGCGGATCAGACGTGAAAACCGTCGATCGATATTGAGTACCGCTGTCAGGTCCCTGGCGATTCAACTGGGTCGGGTCGTGCACCACGGAGAAGTAGATCTGCAGCAATTTACCCAGCGTGACCTTTTTCGGATCGTAGGTGATCTGCACGGATTCGGCGTGGCCCGTGGTTCCGCCGCTAACGGTTTCATAGTTCGCCGTACGCGCTTGGCCGCCCGCGTAGCCTGACACCGCCTTCACAACGCCATTGGTGTGTTGATAGACGCCCTGGACGCCCCAGAAACAGCCGCCGGCGAGCACGAGCGTCTTAACGCCGTCAGTTGATGCGACATCCGATACGGGCGGAGGAATGATGAAAGCTTCCTCGGCGGCGCGTGAGGGGACAGCAAACCACGACAGTGCCAGCACGCTTGCGGTGGCAAGAGCGATGGAGGTCCGGCGGAATGAAAAGGAGGGCATGGGGATTTCCTCAGGCAGTCGTCAAAGCACGTTTCGATGCCACAGATACGGGACGAAACCGGCAACCGTTACATTCCCATGCCTGCACATGTTTGTGAACCGGGAGCTCGATAGCCTGCTGGTCTCTGCGGATGGGGACGTCTCAATCGGACGATTGACAGGAACGATAATTCTTGGAACAAATAGTGAACATTTACTCGCGGGCAGAGGCAGTCAGTTCCTGTCAAACCCGCAACGGAGGAGCCATGTTCGAACCAGCCACGCAAAGTGAGATCGATCGTTACGACCGTGCTGTCGACAGCGCTATTGCAACCTGTGGCGGCGACCTGCGCGGAGCGATCAAGGCCCTAATCATTGCCAACGAATACCTCGAGCGAGAGTTAGGCCAGGTCCTGAACCCCGCCGTTCGGTCCCTCTTGCGCGCGAGTGGGGTGTCGAAGCGCAATGTTGCGTAACGCCTACATGTCGGCGGCCTTTGTCAGCACCGCATGCTCTTCGTATTGCGGCAAGTCGTCGGTAATCCTGAACCAGGGCGCCTTGGAGCCAACGAAGATGTGCACGGTGGGCCTAATCGACGGATCATCGACGAGCGTACCCATCGGAACGTGGACGAACGCACCATCGCGGACAACTGAATAGAGAAGTGAGCCGCATACCTCGCAGTGCGCATCGTGACCGTCTTCATCACCGAAGCGCTTGAGGCGATCCTTACCTTTGGTCATACGCAATTTCTCGCGTGCGATGCCGGCAAACGGTTTGAATGCTGAACCGGTCGTCCTTCGGCAATTCGAGCAGTGACAGTTCGCGGCGTAAAGAAATTCATCAGCCACCGCATAGTGGACAGTGCCGCAGAGGCATTGTCCTGCGATCGTCCGGCCGCTTATTTCCTTCCCGTCCACCATCGGCTTCTCCGCTGGAGCAAATAACTACTTCATCAGTTCGTTCGCGATCGCCGCGTACATGGGCAAGCTGATGGGATCGTTTGCGGCATTCCCGGCGATGGGATGCGATGCATAACGCACGATGACCATTTCAGCTTTCGGATCGATGTAGATGCTTTGGCCGTGGATACCGCGCGCCGTGTATGCGTTGTGCTCATTTTGCGTCATCCACCACATGTCGCGATAAGACCAGCCCTTCAGTTGGGCGTAGCCCGCTTTCGCAAAATGCTCCTTGTCAGCGCCGCTTTCGATATCGTTGACGGCGGCTGCAGGGATGATCTGCTGGCCGTTGAACTTGCCGTGGTTGCGCATCATTTCGCCGAAGCGTGCGAGATCGCGCAATGTGGTATTCAATCCACCGCCGCCAGACTCTGTGCCGATGCTATCCACTGTAAAGTAGCCGTCGTGCTCCGCGCCGAGCTTCGACCAGATCGTGTCGGACAGCAGGTCGGCCATCGACTGGCCGCTGACGCGCCTGATGATCCACGCTAAGATCTCTGCGTTCGACGTCTGATATTTGAAGGCTTGGCCGTGTTCGCCGTCCTTTTTTAAGGTCACCAGAAAATCGTAAAAAGTGCGAGGCCCTTGATAGTTCGGTGGAGTTGGCGCTAGTCCGCCGGCGCGCGCGTAGGCGAATACCTCGGCGTTTGGATCAGAATAGTCCTCCGAGAATTTCACGCCGATCGTCATGTCCATCACCTGGCGGACAGTCGCATCACCATAGGCGGAGTCTTTCAGCTCCGGCACGTATTTCGTCACCAGTGCTGCCGGATCGAGCTTTCCTTCTACCGCAAGCACCGCAGCGAGAGTGCCAACGATGGATTTCGTAACCGAGAACGCGATGTGCGGTCGTTGCGGGTTGCCGGCGCCGAAATACTTCTCGAATACGATCTTGCCTTTGTGCAGCACGAGAATGCCATCGGTATAGGTCAAGCCAATCGCGTCATCGAATATCATCGACTTGCCGTCGAGTGTGATGAAAGCGACGTTCGATAGATCTCGCTCTGAACGCGGCAATTCCACGATAGGTCCTTCGCCGCGTGAAACATTGGCCGTCGGCACCAGTTTGCGAATGTGGTTGAACGCCCAACGCGTGTAAGGAAAGCGCGAGCTGGTGCCGTCGTAGAAGCGGATGATCTTGTCTGGCGGAGGCGGGAAACCTTGCATCATGCCAAGTGCTTTCGGATCGGTCTGTGCAGCGGTGGGAAAGGTCTTCATGCCAGGTCCTTCTGCGTATGCGGGCACTATAATTCCAGCGAGAAGGAGTAATCCAAATATGGACGCGGTGATGCGGACTATCATTTGCATGTCTCCGTTCCAACGCAGACGATTTTGTCGTGAGGCGACACGTCGCAGCCTATCTGAGGAGGTTGTGGCAAGCCACCGCAATTGATCCATGACACCAACAAAAAAAACCGCGAGACAGAAATCTCGCGGTTCTTGTGATCGATGCGCGATGAAGCGCATGTGTCAGATTCTTTAAGGGCAGGGATACCGATTGCCGTTGGTGCTCAGATACGTGCCCGAGCGTGGGTCATAGGAGCGATAGCGCTGTGCGCAATAGGCCGCATTTTGATTGGCCTGTGCAGCAGATGCGGCGATTGCGCCGCCGATGATGGCGCCCGCGGCAAGACCGATGCCGATTCCTGCGGCTGTGCCGCCGCCACCGCCTCGCCGATAATAGCCATTCCGGTGCCACCGGCGATACTGCACGTTCGTCACGTCGCTGGACGAGGCGGCTTTGGAGAAGCTGGCGTTGTTCATCAACGGCGCTGAAGTTGCTGGCAGCGAAGAGGCGAGCGTCATCGAGCCGACGAGCATTGCCACCGCAAGACGTCTTGCTGTTCGCATATGACTTCCTTTTCTTGAGATTGGTACGTGAATGGACTTCAAACCTTCGCACAGCGAAGCGATGCAACTATGCCACACGTTTGATGAAACGCAGATTAAAAATCGGTGTCAAATGTCGCGCACTGAAATGTGGATTGTTTACCGTTTCATTCTGTGGGCTTATAGCCGTGCGCGCGGATTGCGCGGCGATCTTTGACGACACCGATGATCACGCCCATACGCTCGATTGTCGCAACCGTTGTGCCATCGAGATTGCGGTCGCAGTTCATGTGTGTTGGTGCGATATAAAAATCCGCGTAACGCCAGTCAGGCATCTTGATCCAGTGCAGATTGGGCTGTGCATATTCTTCATATGAGACCCGTTCACCACACACGGCCACTCGGTAGTCACGTGTCTTGGCGGTGGCAGGTTCTGTACGCTCCAGGAAATCGTGCAATTCCTCGACGGCCTCCGGCATGATGTTGACCCAATAGTCCGTGACGAAGCGTCGTGATGCACCCTCCAGCCCGCCGACAAGTTGATTGTAGTAAAGGTATTCATGGGGATGGAGCTCGATGAGTTTGGTTGCTGTCCAGGCATAACAAGCACCAACGAGGGTGAGGCCGCCGATCATCGCGTTGCGGTGCCAGCGTTTCAGTAACCCGATGCCGTTGCTGAGCCCGATGCCTGCCAGAACTGCGATAGGCGGGAATACGAACAGGAAGTGCCTGCAGCCATCCAGCGCAGGGCCCTGCGTGATCACCTGACACAGTACCGGAAAGAATGCCGTGAACGCGATCAAGCCGATCTCGCGCCGGCGCCGGCGGTTGTCGGTTCGACCGGATGTCAATGCGGGGACTGCGATCAGCGTGGTCATCAGGACTGCTGCGCATAGCGTCAGCAACGGAAGCCTGATCGCGATGTAGGTCGGAATGTAGTAACGGGGCACGTCAGCCATCTCGTACATCCGGCCGAAAATGATCGTGCGGATGTGATAGTGGAAGTCGCCGAATGAAATCAGGCCGCGTATCGGATTGAGCGGGGAGAGCGCTGCGTAAGGCCATGCGGCGACCATGATCACATACGCGGCGACGACCCCGGGCAAGAGCCACAGCATCGATGTCAGGACGAATTGCGCTCGTTCTTTCCAGTATCCGGCGATGGGTCTGGGCAAGTTCATCAGGATGGCGAGGCCGGCATATCCAAAGAGCAAAAGGCTCAGCGATCTGATGCCAAGGGCTGCGCCCGTCATCACGCCGAGACCGATCACGTAGCGCATGCGCGGAATCGGCAAGTCGCGCGTGGCGCGGATCAGAAAATAGGTTGCGCCAGCCATGAACGTGGCCAGTGGGACGCCCTTGGTGTGGTTGAACATGCCGCCATACCATGAGCCGCACAGCGCAAGCGCTACAATGGCGAAGAATCCCGCGCGTGGACCGGCAATCAGCCGCGCAGTTGCGCCTGTGACGGCAATGCCACCGATGCCGATCAGGGCGCAGAGGAGATGGCGCAGTTCGTAAATATCAAGGGGAAGGATGTTGCCGAGCAGGACTGCGGAAACGTCGAACAGCCCACCATAAAGATAGAGATTGTCAAACTTGAACAGGGACTGATCGGTAAATCCGCTTTTGTAATAGGCGATGATCAGTTCGCCGTAACGGTTTTGCAGGCCTTCGTCGTTGGAGATGGCATAGTCCTGGAAGGTCCAGAACACGACCGCCAGCAGGACCACCAATGCACACGCTGAAGCGAGATCGAAGGCATCGCGCGCGGCGATCCAGCTCTGGGCCTGTTTTGCTTGCGTCCGGATAACAGCACGCAAAGACCGTCGTGGCTCGGTTTGTCCGAGCTGTCCGCTAACGGAATCGCTCATGCCAATAGATGCCCCTCATCCCCTCGTCGCACAGGCGACGTGTCCCCCTTTGCCGGCGTCTTGGGCCAGCTTGGGGAAACCATAGGTGGGGAACGGAGGACCGCTCAAGCAAATTACGTTTTGCGGTGCGGAAGGTGGCCTAAGAAAAAGGTATTATAGCGTTTTCGAGCGAAGTGATTACCGGTTCGCGTGAAGAAAACGCGTCAAAACAAAGAATCTAGAGCTTGGTTCTGATGCAATCAGGACCAAGGTCTAGACGACGATCGTCAGTCGTTTGGCCGCTCGCGTGATGCCAGTGTACAGCCAGCGGGCGCGGCTGTCCTGAAATGCAAAACTTTCATCGAACAGGACGACATCATTCCATTGCGACCCTTGCGATTTGTGCACGGTGAGCACGTAGCCGTAGTCGAATTCGTCGTAGGGGCGGCGTTGCTCCCACGGAATATCCTCGATGCCGCCCGCGAAACAATCTGCGCGGACAGAGACCTTGGTGACCTTCGCGCCGAATTCTTCCTCGGGCGACAGCCGCATGGTGATGATCTGAGATTTTGACGTTGCCCGGGCCTTCACGCGCCACAGTCCACCGTTGAAGAGGGCTTTCTTGCGGTTGTTTCGCAGGCAGACCAGCTTGTCGCCAGCCACCGGCAGCGGATCTTCGATGTTCTGCTTTTGCCGCACGCGCATGTTGTAAGAACGGCGCGTGTTGTTGCGGCCGACGAGAATCTGATCGGCTGCCATCACCCGGTCGGGATCAAGGCTATCTCGCCGAACCACCTCGCTCTCGCCGAATGTTCCGACGTCCAATGTGCGGCCTTCGCGCACCGCCATCGACATCCGCACGATCGGATCGTCCTGAGCCTGGCGATGCACTTCGGTCAGCATGGCATCGGGTTCGGAGTCGGTGAAAAAGCCGCCACCCTGGATCGGGGGCAGCTGCGCCGGGTCACCCAGAACCAGCAGAGGGCAGTCGAAGGACATCAAATCGCGGCCGAGCTCTGCATCCACCATCGAACATTCGTCGATGACAATCAGCTTGGCCTTCGAGGCAGGCGCATCATCCCATAGCTCGAAGTTTGGCTGCTCTTCGCCGGATTCCCGGGTGCGGTAAATCAACGAGTGAATCGTGGAGGCGTTATCGCAACCCTTGTTCCGCATCACCAGCGCGGCCTTGCCGGTGAAGGCAGCAAATTTCACATTGCCGCTGACACCGTCGGCAATATGCCGCGCAAGCGTCGTCTTTCCCGTGCCGGCATAGCCGAACAGCCGAAAAACCGGCGGCGTGTTGCCCTTGCCAGGCTTGGCTTTGAGCCAGTCTGAAACGGCCTGAAGAGCCTGATCTTGATGCGGTGTGAAAGTCGCCATGTTGTTTGGACAATTTACGGGGAGCTGGAAGACGTGCCGGTCAGATGCATAGCCGACTCGCTGTCATGATGGGCAGGAATATAGTGACCCCGGCGTCTCGAAACAGTAGCAATTCCTAATCGAAGCTCGCGAATATCCAGTAAAGTGCACTCCGACGAAGCAATGGACTGATTGAACGGGGTAGGTGGTGAAGTTTTTCAAACGTCTTGTCGTCGCAATCGTCATCCTCTTCATCATCACAGTGTTTGGCCTGTTCGCCTTCAATTTCTACCGCCACTATACCGCCGGCGAGCCCGATGCGCGGCCGCCGGTCATCTATGAACGATCCGACCGGCCAGCGCGGGTTTGATGCGGTTGCACGCCACCCGCGGGTGCTTCTATAAAACGGAACAGCCGGAAAACGGCGAATGAGGGAAGCCTCATGCAAGCAACAAAAAATGGAGAGACGCCCTCATGACCGCCGCATCGTTCGACTTCGCACCGCTGCTGGCCGACGGGTTACCCCCTGCTGCAGCGAAATGGAATGGCTTTCCAAAGTACAATTTCGTCGGCGGCAATAACGATCCCGATCAGGTTCCGGTCGATCGGCTGCTGGCGGCATCGACCGCCGTGTTGACGCGCGAAGGCAAGACTCTTTCGACCTACGGCCTCAACAGCGGGCCGCTTGGTTATCGGCCGCTGCGCGAGTTTCTGATCGGCAAGCTCAAGCGTGATGCCGGCATCACCTGCACCGCGGATGAAATCCTCATCACGTCGGGCTCCCTGCAAGGGCTCGATCTGATCAACAGCATTCTGACGTCGTCCGGTGACACGGTGCTGATCGAACAGGAATGCTATCAGGGCTCGATCACCCGGCTAGTTCGGCGCGGCGTCAACATCGTCGGTATTCCGCTCGATAGTGAAGGGATACGGATCGATGCGGTCGCGGAGGCGCTTGAAAACCTCAAGCGCAAGGGTATCCGACCGAAATACATCTACACCATCCCTACGGTGCAGAACCCCACGGGTACGATCCTGAGCGAACAGCGCCGGCAGGAACTGCTCAAGCTGTCGGAAGATTATGGTGTGCCGATCTTTGAAGATGACTGTTACGCGGATTTGATCTGGAACGGCCAGCGTCCGCCGGCGCTTTATGCCATGAGCAGGAATGGCGGTGTCATTCACATCGGCTCGTTCTCGAAATCAGTCGCGCCGGCTTTGCGTGTTGGTTACATCGTCGCACCATGGTCGGTGCTGTCACGCATTCTACCCATCAAGACAGATGCCGGGTCTGGTGCACTGGAACAGATGGTTCTCTCGGAATTCTGTACAGCTCATTTTACGGATCATGTGCCGAAGCTGACGCGCGGCCTCCGTGCCAAGCTGGATGCGTTGATGGATGCACTCGCAGAGCAGTTCGGAACAGCGGCTGAATTTGAAGAGCCGAAGGGCGGTATCTTCCTCTGGGTTAAGTTGCCGGATAACGTCGATACGATGAAGCTGTATCAGCAGGCGCTGGCATCGGGGATTGCCATCAATCCAGGAACGGAATGGTCCACCAACGGCTCGCATAGCAAAAGCAGGCTGAGGCTGTGCTTCGCCAGCCCGTCGGTGCAGGAAATTCGAGATGGCGTTGCGGCACTCGCCGAAGTCTGCCGCCGCGAATTCGGCGTGCCGAGCAGAAGCGCGAACGTCGAGCGGGCCGCGAAGTAGAGGATTGGGGAAGGCCGTTGCTGAAGAAAGTTCTATTCGGTCTTGCGACGCTGCTGGTCGTGCTGGTTGCGCTCATCATCATCCAGCCGTCCGAATATCGTGTGTCGCGTACGCTGACAATGACGGCACCCGCACAGGACATCTTTGCTCAGCTTAACGACTTCCATCGCTGGGAAGCGTGGCACCATGGTCCAAGCTCGATCCAGCAGCAAAAGTGTCGTTTGAAGGCCCTGTCGCCGGCAAGGGCGCCATCTTTGCATGGTCCGGCAACAGCAAAGTCGGCGAGGGACGGATGACGATGGTTGAGAGCACGCCAGATAGTCTCGTCAGGACACGTACCGACTTTGTAAAGCCGTTCGTGGGCAGTAGCTACAGCGAATTTACCTTGCGTCCTGAAGGTGCTGGCACCGTGGTATCCTGGACGATGTTTGGTGAGAACGATTTCATCGGCAAGGCCATGTGTCTTGTCGTCAGCATGGACAAGATTCTAGGCGGCGAAATGGAGAAAGGGCTCGCCAGCATCAAAGGGCTGGTCGAGGCAAAATAAAAACGCCGGCGAGGATTAATCCTGCGCCGGCGTTTGTTGAGTGGTTCGTGATCAGGCCGCAGCCGCGCCTCGCAACTCACCCGATCCGGGCGGCGGGATCGGCTGACCGTCGTCAGCATATTCGTTCAGCTTGTTGCGCAGCGTTCGGATGGAGATGCCGAGAATATTCGCGGCATGGGTGCGATTGCCGAGGCAGTGCTTCAGGGTTTCGAGAATGAGATCTCGCTCGACGTCGGCGACTGTGCGGCCAACCAGTGCGCGCGTCACTTGCTCTGCGGCAAGCGTCGCGTGAGCCACGACCGGAGCAGTCTTGGTGAGATCGAGCCGATCACCATCGGGTGACAGGATCGCGTCCGCACCAATTTCATCACCGTTTGCCATCAGCACCGCGCGGTGCAAGGTGTTCTCGAGTTCACGGACGTTGCCTTGCCACCGATTGGTGGTCAGGACACGTCGCGCCTCAGCGGAAATGGGCCGCAGCGGAACACCATTGGCATCGGAGTATTTCTTGGCAAAGTGTTGCGCGAGTTCGAGGATGTCAGCCGGCCGGTCGCGGAGCGCCGGAATCTTCAAGTTGACGACATTGAGCCGGAACAGCAGGTCCTCGCGGAACGTGCCTTCGCGCACCGCATCCGAAAGGTTGCGGTTCGAGGTCGCGATAATGCGGATGTCGACCGGAACGGGACGCGTGCCGCCGACGCGATCGATCACGCGCTCCTGAATAGCGCGCAGCAGTTTCGATTGCAGCCGCACGTCCATTTCCGAGATTTCGTCCAGCAGCAGCGTGCCGCCGGTGGCTTCCTCGAACTTGCCGATACGCCGTGCGATGGCGCCAGTGAAGGCTCCTTTCTCGTGGCCGAAGAGTTCGGATTCCAGGAGGTGTTCGGGGATCGCCGCGCAGTTGACTGAGATGAAGGGCCGTTTGGCGCGGTTCGAGCGGGTATGAACGTAGCGCGCGAGGACTTCCTTACCGGTGCCGGACTCGCCGGTAATCATGACGGAGGCATCGGAGCCGGCGATCTGCTGGGCCAGCTTGATGACCTTTGCCATCACTTCATCACGGTAGATGAGATCGCGGGAATCGTTTGCGACCGCTGCTAGAACTGCCGCGATCAATTCCGGATCGGGGGGGAGAGGAATGTATTCTTTCGCCCCCGCATGGATCGCCGCGACTGCCGCCCGGGCGTCGGTGGTGATGCCACAGGCGACGATCGGCACATGAATGTGCTCCGCCTCCAGTCGCATCACGAGGTCGCGGATATCCAATGCAACATCGACCAGCAAAAGATCTGCACCTTTGCCGCCGCGGACAACGCGCATTGCCTGCTCGCTGTCCTCGGCGTGGGTCACCGTTGCACCGCTCTCCATGGCGATCTTGGTCGCCGTAGTGAGCTGTCCTTTCAAAGTGCCAACAATGAGAAGCCGCATGGTATACTCCTGTTGATATCCCGCACCATTCGCGGCGGCAGGTCGTTAATGCAGAATGATTAAGCGCGTTCAGCCTTGATGATTTCAGTCATGGTCACGCCAAGCTTGTCCTCCACGAGGACGACTTCACCGCGTGCAACAAGCCGGTTGTTGACATAAATGTCGATGGCTTCGCCGACGCGGCGATCGAGTTCGAGAACTGTGCCAGGCCCTAGCTTCAGCAGATTGCCAACGTCCATTTTGGATCGGCCGAGAACAGCAGAAACCTGTACCGGAACGTCGAAAACTGCTTCGAGGTCAGAGGCGATCCTGCCACCGTAGTCATCGTCGTCGAACATCTCCTGATCATCGAGCGGTGGCGCGTCAGCAGCATTGAGATCTGGAAGCGGAATGTTGCCGTCTGTGTCACTCATGATTGACCCCCGTTGCGGGACACCAGATAGCGCCCGACTAATTCATTGATTTTGGTATCGATCGCCGCGCGGTCGAGCGTGACGCCACCGTCGGCCCATTCTATTTTGCAGTCGCCGGTTGGAATGTCAGGTTCGGCAAGGATAACAAGGCGCCCTTCAAAGCCGCTGCGCTTGGCGAGCTGTTCGATCCGCTCCCGGGCGGAATCATAAAGCGAGTCGTTGATCCGGACGACGATATGCGGTGTGGACGTCAGATGCCGGAAGCAATCGCTGACCAGCGCGGTGATTTCCGTCAGGGGCTCCGCAGCCATTAGTTCAGTGCAGAGCTTCCGCGCCACGGCCAGAGCAACTTCGACCGCCTCTGTTTCCATCCGATTTTCGACGGTTGCAAAGCTCTTGGCGATGGCTGCGACTGAAGAATCGATGCCGGCGAGGGCTTGCGCCATCTGCCGGTCGCTCAAGACCTTGGCTTCGCGCTGGGCCGCATCGAAGCCTGCGCGATAGCTGCGCGCCTCGGCGTCTGCGACTTGCTTGGCAATCTCTTCCGCGGTTGGGACGTGTTCCTTGCCGGCATTCGTATCCTTCGCCGGTGGGGCGAAGTCGACGTCGAAAAGGAATTTTGCTGGCGCACCCATCAATATACCAACTCGTCGTCAGCGCGGTTCTTTTGCAGCATGATTTCACCTTTGGCGGCGAGATCCTTGGCAAGATTGACCAGGAGGGCCTGCGCTTCGTCGACGTCGCGCAGCCGGACGGGACCGGCTGCCGCCATGTCGTCGGTGAGCATTTTGGCAGCGCGGCTCGACATGTTGCCGAGGAAGAAGTCGCGAACTGTTTCGTTGGCGCCCTTCAATGCAATACCGAGCTTGTCCTTGTCGACATGGCGCATGAGCGTCTGGGCAGAGCCGGCGTCGAGTTTCACCAGATCGTCGAAGGTGAACATCAGCGCCTTGATGCGTTCGGCGGATTCACGATTGTCCTCTTCCAAGGAGGTCAGGAAGCGCGTTTCGGTCTGACGGTCGAAGTTGTTGAAGATTTCGGCCATCACTTCGTGAGCATCGCGCCGGCGCGTCTGCGACAGGTTCGACATGAACTCAACCCGCAGGGTCTGCTCGATGCGCTCGACGACTTCCTTTTGAACCGCTTCCATCTTGAGCATGCGGCCGACGACATCGAGGGCCATATCCTCCGGGAGGATTGCCAGCACGCGCGCGGCGTGTTCGGGCTTCAGCTTCGACAGGACGACGGCAATGGTCTGCGGGTATTCATTCTTGAGGTAGTTGGCGAGAACCTCTTCCTGCACGTTGGAGAGTTTTTCCCACATGTTGCGGCCAACCGGGCCGCGGATTTCATCCATGATGCCGGTCACGCGATCGGATGGCAGATATTGATGCAGCAGACGTTCGGTCGCGTCGAAGTTACCCATGAGAGCGCCGGATGCCGACATGCGTGAGACGAATTCCAGCAGCAGGTCTTCAACAACTTCCGCTTCGACGGTACCCAGGTTGGCCATGACCCCGGACAGCTCACGCACCTCGTCGTCGTGTAGCAAAGACCAGACCTTGGCGCCGTACTTCTCGCCAAGCGCCAGCATCATAATGGCCGCACGTCTTGGTCCGGACAAGGGCGCACTTTGGGCGCGGCCGCTCTGGCGGCTCGCGAGCGTGGCGACAACACCGGTGATGTCACTGGTGTTGGCCGCAACGGTGTCGGCGGAAGACTGGGACGTCGGAGTATTGGTCAGAGCTGGAGATGTTGCCATGTCGGGTTACGCCGGTTCTGCGAGCCATTGACGGATGATGGAGACGGTCTCGTTCGGATTGCGTTCAGCGAGTTCGCCGACACGCTGTACGGATTGAGCGTGGACCTGGCCTTGAACCTGCGCGACGTCGATCATGGAGTTTGCGACAAGCTGGGCCGGCTCAATTTCGGCAGTCACCAGCGGCGGCTCAACAAGCTCCGGCTTAGGATCGGCGGCCAGCACACGCTTGAGGAGCGGGCGCACCACCATGAACACCACGACCAGACCCAGGATCATCATCACCCCGAGTTCGACGAAGTACATGATGTCGTCTTTGGTGAACTGGAACATTCCGAGGAAGCCTTTCGGCTCCTGTGATGGAATCATGGACGGGCCTTCCGCGAACCGCAGATTGACCACCTCGACCTGGTCACCGCGCTTCTGATCGAAACCGATGGCCGAGCGGACCAAGGTGCCGATGCGATCGAGTTCTTCTTGCGGGCGGGCGGCGTAGACGACTTCACCCTTGTCGTTCTTAGTGTAGCTGCCGTCGACGAGCACGGCGACGGAGATGCGATTGACACGGCCGGCTTCGATGACCTCGGTCTTGGTGACGCGGGAAATCTCGTAGTTGTTGATTTCCTCGCTCTTCTTGCTTTGGTCCTTCGCTGCGTTTGCCGAATTCTGTCCCTGATTGCCGGGAAGTTCGTTGTTGACGGTGACCTGGCCGTCTTTGCCGTCTGACGTCTGGGAGGCTTCTTCGCGCGACTGGCTCGACCGCAGCACGCGACCTTCCGGATCGAACTTGTCGGAGGTCTGTGTGATCTTGTTGTAGTCGAAATCGGCGGAAAGCTGGACGCGGGCTCGGCCGGCGCCGACAACGGACGAAACAATCCCCTCGACCTGGTCGCGCAAGCGTTTTTCATAGGCCGAGCGGCGTTCGTCACCGCCGGCGCCATCGCTGGCGCCGTCTTCGGCGGCGCCGTTGGCCAACAACTGTCCGGTTTCGTCGACGATCGAGACGCGCTGTGCCTTCATGCCATTCACGGCGGAGGCAACAATGTGGCGGATCGCACGAACCTGCTGCGGCTCGAGTGCCCCACGGACCCGCAGCACGATGGAAGCCGAAGGCTCCGGTGTTTCACGCGAGAACAGCGGCCGTTCGGGCAGTACGAGGTGGACACGTGCGGCCTGAATGCGGTCGATGCCCTTGATGGTGCGGGCCAGTTCGCCTTCGAGAGCACGCAGGTGATTGATGTTCTGGACGAAGCTGGTGGAGCCTAGGGCGTCGGACTTATCAAAGATCTCGTAACCGATGCCACCACCTTTGGGCAGGCCGCCTTCGGCCAGCTTCATGCGCAGCCGTGTGACTTTGTCCTTCGGCACCATAATGACGGCGCCGTCGTTCTTCATTTCGTAGGGGATGTTCTGGCGCTCGAGATCCTTGATGATTGCCGAGGAGTCTTCGTAGCTCAGATCCGTGAAGAGGGTCATCATGGGCGGCGTTGTGACGCGCATGATGACGAAGCCGAAGAAGCCGATGAGAGCCAGCGTCACGGCGCCCATCGCTGCCATGCGTGCTGCGCCCAGACTTTTCAAAAATTCCAATAGACCTTGCAAGACTCAGCCCGCCCCAAGATTCGGCACCACGTGCCACTGGGCAGAATTTGCCTAGATATGGTTTCCATATGGTTAACGGCGGTTAACGGCTCCTACGCAATTCTTAAAATTGGTCACCGGCGCCATCACGGGAAGGAAAAATTTTTACGGATTGAAGGTTGTGTCTCGGCTGCATTTTACTGACCAATAGCGTCAAAGCCGGCTTCAGGTCTGAAGCCGGCTTTGAAACACTAATGAAAAGTAAATATCGGGGTCTTACTGGCGATATTGCTGGATGCGGGTAGTGCGCAATCCGGCTAGACCATGCTGGTCGATGGAGAATTGCCAGGACAGGAATTCGTCAACAGTCAGCGTATAACGGCTGCAGGCTTCTTCGAGGGACAACAGGCCACCGCGAACAGCGGCCACGACCTCGGCTTTGCGACGGATGACCCATCGCTTGGTTCCGGGCGCGGGAAGGTCCGCAATCGTTAACGGACTTCCATCGGGCCCGATGACGTACTTCACCCTCGGGCGGTGGGGTTCTGTCATGGTGTACTCACAAACTCGAAACTACTGAACTCGTGAGATGACCCTACCCCCCGCCGCTTAAAATTTGCCTAAACCCAAGCCTCGAATACGATTCTCCTTCGATTTGTCTCAAAAGTGTCAACCCGGCCCTGGAGAGGCTCCGGTCGAGAGGACTGTTGAGACAGGATTAGCTACTGGTTCCACCGCTGCCGTTGCTACCGCTGCCGTTGTTTCCGCTGCCAGCGTTTGGAGCCACGACGCGTTTGATCTGATCGGTTGTGTAGTTTTGGCCGCCGATCGAGAGCAAAGCAGGGCTTCCGGTGAGATCGACGGAATCGACCAGACCCTGTACTTCGGTCGGAATGGCCACGTTGTTACCGTTGCTGTCCTGGGCAGTGATCGTCATCTTGTAGTTGCCGGTGGGCCATTGCGTGCCGTCATTGCCCTTGCCGTCCCAGACGAAACTGAAGTCACCGCCTTTGATATTCATGTTGCCCGTATAAGCGGTGCGGCCTTGCGAATCCTCAATCGTGATTGTCGCTGCCACATCCTTCGGAGCCGTCAGATTCCAGGTGGCATGTCCATCGAACATAGCCGTACTGCCATCGACTGCGACAGTCTGACCGACGTAGACCAGCGCTTGCGTCGTTTGCCCCGACTTCTCGATGTTGACGAGCGAGGTCAGCGAATCGTTGGTCTTGAGCTGTTGTTCGACCTGCGCGAATTGCACGAGCTGCTGGGTGAACTGGTTGGTATCCAGCGGATCGAGCGGGTTCTGGTTCTGCAACTGCGTGGTCAGCAGTGTGAGGAACTGCTGGAAGTTATCCGCAATACCGCCCGCGCCGCTTGCGTCGGAGCTCGAGCTGCTGCTGCTTGAAGCAGGGGTTGTCGATGGCGCTGATGTGGGGACGGGCGCTTGATTTGGGGTCGTGGAACTGACGGCCATAATTTATCTCCTTAAACCCTGATGTCGACGCCGCCGCTCGATCCGAGCATGCGGCCATAGCTGCGTCCTGCAGCTTGTGCGGGCGCGGCGTTTTCTTCTGCAATGACCAGGCGCTGTGACTGGCGGCCTGAACCGTTATCGTTTTGCTGACCGGACGATGATTGATCGCGAAGGCTGAATTGCAGACCGCTGTCTCCGGTTTTCAGGCCGGCATCTTCCAGTGCCTGCTGCAATTGCGGTGCATCCCGCCGCAACATGTCGAGTGTTGCAGGGCGCTCGACTGTGAGGTGCGAGGTCACTTGACCGTGCTTGTCAACGTCGAGGCGAACGTCGATGCGTCCAAGCTCAGCGGGATCGAGGCGGATTTCAAAGCGGCTGTTGCCGCCGGCCGCGCGTAGCGCGATGTCGGCCGCCAGCCCATCCAGCGGAACAGGAGCACCGCCAGCGAGCACCGTCGCCGTCAACTGCGGGGCAGGCGCTGCTGCGACGTTAGGAACGTTCAGCTGAAGCTGCTGCGACTGGTTATTTGCAACGAGGACACTTGGATCAGGCTGAAGCGGCTGGACAGTCGGAGCAGCAGGTGTCGGGCGATGCTCGGTCGTCTGTGCAAGCGGCGCCTTGGCGGTCTTGGACGAATCCGTGTCATCCGTTGAAGTTGCTGCGGCGTCCTGCTTGGTCTCAGTCTTGTCAGTCTCTGACTTTTCAGTCACGGGCTTCTCAGAGCCGGTGTCTGCCTTAGACCCTGTCTTTTGCACCTTCGCCGGTTCTGCCGTCTGCTGTGGGGAGGCAGATGCTGTCGATGACTCGATGACTTGCTTGTCGCCACCCTTGTTGGACGCGCCGGTCTTTGCCGAGGCCTCTGCGGTTTTGGTCTTGCCAGCTCCCTGCGGTTGCTGCGCCATAGTTGCGGTGGCGATTGCGGCAGTGGCGACTTCTGCCGCCTCTGGCGTGGAAAGCTTCGTGGCATCCGCCGCGGTTGCTGTAGCTAATTTCGGGTCGGTCGAAGGCGTGGCATTTTTATTGGCGTCCGACCTGGCGTTCGAAGTGTCAACGGCCGCAGACGGATCGGCTTTTCCCGCGGTTTGGGCCGCGGTGGTCGCCGGCGTTCCGGTGATGGCTTCGATTGCCGCTTGCACATCGCCCGTGGGGGATGAGGCTGGAGCCGTCGCGACGGGCACAACGACAGCGACAGCGGCGGCGGCGTTCGGATCGACAGCAACGGCAGACGATGCTGCTACCGAAGCGTCAGTTTTGCCGTCTTTGGTCTGGTCGCCGTCCTTCTTGCCATCGGACGATACTTTGCCGGTTCCGTTTCCCTTGGTCGGACCCTGGCCGTCCGCAGCCGTCTTGCCGGTCTGATGGGTCGTCTTGCTATCGGTGACGGGTGCGTCCTTCGCGTCCGTTGGAGCGGAGGTCGCCTGCGCCGCGCCAGGAGCGTCCTGAGGGGCGGTGTCGCGGGTGGCGTTGTCTGAGCGTTGTGGCTGGGTGGGCTGCGGAACACCGCGGGTGTCGGGTGACGCGGGCGCAGCACTGTCAATCAGCGCGGCGAAGCCATCCGATGGCGCCGGCGCCGACTGCGGTTGCTTCGGTCGTGCGGTGTAAGCCGGCGCAGACGAGGCAATTTCATGAGTGGTACTGAACACGGGAGACCTTTCACGATAGAGGTTCATAACTGTTCAGCAAGGACCGGGCCAATCCCTGATTCTTGTAAAAAATCGTACATTTTCAATGTTTTGCTTCGAGCAGCCAGAGCTGGGAACGGAGCGAAGAACCAGCGTTTTTCTGCCCGCCCGGCAAGTTTTGCCCCTAGAGGAGATCAAGTCGGCTGCGATTGCTTCGCGGGGGAGCGAGCTATAAATAAAGATAAACACCCCAAGTTTGATGCCGCCGGTTCCCTGCAATCGTTGTGGCAACAACAAGATCGGCCGGAACCATGCTCAACAGCCTCGACCTCGAAGGTCGCCCGGAGGATACCCGGGTCGTCGTCGCTATGTCAGGCGGCGTTGATTCCTCAGCCACGGCGGCGTTGCTGAAGGCGGAAGGTTACGACGTCGTCGGCATCACGCTGCAGCTCTACGATCATGGCGCGGCGACCCATCGCAAGGGCGCATGCTGCGCGGGCCGGGACATTCACGATGCGCGCGACGTCGCGGAACGGATCGGCATCCCGCATTATGTGCTCGACTACGAAAGCCGGTTTCGTGAATCGGTGATCGAGAGCTTTGCCGAGAGTTATGTGCACGGTGAAACGCCGGTGCCGTGCATCGAGTGCAACCGCTCGATCAAGTTTCGTGACCTTCTTGCAACGGCGAGGGACCTTGGCGCAAAAGCGCTGGCCACTGGCCACTATATTGCGTCCCGCCGTCTGGCGGATGGATCGCGTGCGCTGGTCTGCGCCGCGGATGCCGACCGCGACCAGAGCTACTTCCTGTTTGCAACGACGCAGGAGCAGCTGGCCGACGTGCGCTTTCCGCTCGGCGATATGACCAAGGCACAGACCCGCGACTTGGCGCGCCGGTTCGGCTTGTCTGTGGCGGACAAGCAGGACAGCCAGGACATCTGTTTTGTGCCGACGGGCCGTTACACGGACGTGATCGAGCGGCTGAAGCCGAATGCCATGGAGCCGGGCGATATCGTTGACCTCGACGGGCACGTCATTGGCCACCATCAGGGCATCGTCAATTTCACCATCGGGCAGCGTCGCGGTCTGGGAATCGCGGCAAGTGCTCCGCTCTACGTCGTTCATCTTGATGCAGATACGCGCAGGGTGGTCGTGGGTCCGCGCGAGGCGCTGAATGTCAGGCGTATCCTCTTGCGCGACGTGAACTGGATCGGTGATGGCGCGCTCGAGCAGGCGGTCGCAGGCGGACTTGAAATGTTCGTCAAAGTCCGCTCGACCCGCGCGCCGCAGCCGGCGTGGTTGCGCCGGATCGATGGCAACTACGAAGTTGAGCTGGTTGACGGCGAAGAAGGCGTCTCGCCCGGTCAGGCCTGTGTGTTCTATGATGCGCCATCGGGGCAGGCACGGGTGCTTGGCGGCGGCTTCATCAAGAGCGCTACGCCGCGGCATTCACGCGAGAAGCCTGGGTTGCGTGCAGCGCTGGCTGAGTAGCAGGCGCAGCAAGAGCGGGGCTGGGCAAATGAGTAACGATATCGACCGCGCCGGCGTGGCGAGGGCCTATGCGGCCTGGGCGCCGGTGTACGATTTCGTGTTTGGTGCGGTGTTCGATCACGGCCGCAAATCGACCATCGCGATCGCTGACGCGATTGGAGGGCGGGTGCTGGACGTTGGTGTCGGCACTGGCTTGTCGTTGTCGGATTACTCACGGACAACCAGATTGTGCGGCGTCGATATTTCCGAACCGATGCTGCGTCGGGCGCAGGAGCGTGTTCGTGCTCTCAACCTCACCAATGTTGAGACCTTGTCGGTGATGGACGCCAAAAATCTCGCGTTCCCGGACGGCGCGTTTGATGCGGTGGTGGCGCAATATGTCATCACGGCGGTGCCGGATCCCGAAGGAACACTCGATGATTTCGTCCGCGTGCTGAAGCCGGGCGGCGAGCTCATTCTGGTCAATCACATCGGCGCGGAAAGCGGTCCGCGTAAAATTTTCGAACTCGCGTTCGCCCCGCTGGCACGGAGACTTGGCTGGCGGCCGGAATTCCCGTGGGATCGGCTGACAAACTGGGCGGCTAAACATGGCGGTGTCACCTTGATTGAACGCCGCCCGATGCCCCCGATGGGCCACTTTTCGCTCATTCGCTATCGCAAGGGCTGACCGTCAGCGAGTGTCTCGATTCCGAAGTTCGCATCATCGAGAGGCACACCTTCGTTTGCGAACTTCGGAATCGAGGGACACTAGCAAGTGATTGATCTAGTATGGCTTTGGTTCAGAAGTCCGCATTTTGGCCTCGCCGTATGAATGATGCGGACTTCTGAACCGCCACACCGGTGCGGAACATCCGCGTGCGGACGTCGTTGGCCTTGCATGAAAGCAAGACTCTCGGTCGCATTGATTTGTACGCTGCCTTTATACCTCGCGACGGCCGGAGCGCAGGCGCCTCCTGCACCTGCGACACCGCCGGCACAGACCGCACCACCGAACCCGGCTCGCGACACCCGTTGCACCCCGACCGAAGCAGTACCTCAAAACAGCACGGTTGCCCCCAAAGGAACCACGACGGGGCAGGGATCGAGTTCGCTTGGTGACAAGCTGGCCAAATCCGACGGCGTTTTATGTCCGCCGCCCGGTGTCGACCCTGAAATCCATGCGCCGACACCGCAAGGCGGGACCATGCCTGTCATTCCACCGCCCGGCGGCCCGGGAGGGGATCCGAACGTCAGGCCGAAATGAGGAATAATGATACGGGGTCGAGCCGAGAATTTCGCCCCTGCGGACTTATGCGAGGCTGGAACAAGGAATATCGGTCTCTTAAGGGGCTGGAGTAGAGTTAAACAGAAATCGATATCCTGGCCTATTGAAGGGGACGAGCCCCAGTTTGCCGAGCATTTTGCTCACCGGGGCTGATCAGCAACCGTCATCGCTTGACAGGCGTTTAGCTGACTTCCTATAAGCCGCTGGTTCACCCTTGCATCTGCCGGGGAACGTGTGGCGAGGTAGCTCAGCTGGTTAGAGCACGGGAATCATAATCCTGGGGTCGGGGGTTCGAGTCCCTCTCTCGCTACCACTAAGGCCCCCCTGGGAACGGGCCGCGAACGTAGGAATTTCCAACAACTCAGCAAGTCGTCCGCGGATCTCGATCTCAAGATCTGTCGTCGCGCAGACAATGGCGGAATTGATCAACTAGCGCAGCGTCTTGATTAGTTCGTCCCGCGAGTTTTGCGACAGCTGAGTCGGGCGCGCGAAGCATGACGCGATAGTCCATCACCTTTAAGTCGACAAAATCCGCTGTCGCTGCCGCTAAGTGGCACAATCAAAACCGGCGAGTGTTTTCGGGCGCGTTGAAGGCCGAAGCTGCATTTCATGCCAATCCACTGCTAATTCGCGCTTCTGAGGTGGCGAGGGCTTCACGAAGGGCCGTTCTTTTATTGTTCCGGGAAGCGATGGTAGAACGCGGCGTACAGGCACTATCCTTGAACGGGATGAGTAGCACGTGGTGTGTTTCTCATATATTTAAGCGTCGGACAAATAGGCTTTAAGCGATGGCTCACATGTATGAGTGCGGCACGTTACGATACGCCCACTGAAAGATACGTCTCTCGTGAATTTCATTGTTTGAGAGACGGTCGACTGATGATCTTCTCCTGAATTTCCCCACATAATGAAACATCCCAGAATGAAGCATTCCAAGTCAGCGATTTTCCGCTTCGATATCCCAGTTTTGCTGTTGATTTCTACTGCGGTGGTAGTCCTCTCTTTGGCGCAAGGTGCATACCATTTAGATCCGCACCATTGGGGCTTAATGCTAAGCAATGCGGTCGACTTAGCTAAGGGGCGTATTCCGTATAAGGAAATATTTATTCAGTATGGCCTCTTAACGACCCTCATCGAGTTCTTGTTTTATTCGCTTTACCACAATGTCCTCTCACTAATCTTTGGAGTGTCGCTCCTCTACGCCATAGGGCTCGTTGGCATTTACTTCCTAGCTCTGCAACTGTCATCGAAGCGCAAAATCGCGCTCTTTACATTCATTACTGCTTTTCTGATTCATCCACTCGCGATCTATCCTTGGTCTAACTACGTTTCTTTTCCATTCATCGTTTTCGGATGTTGGATGATTGTGAGGAGTGGGGACGACTGGTTTATTGGTTTGTGCGGAGGGCTCCTTCTCGGATGCGCCGTACTAGCACGAGAGGGTCTTTTTTTTCCCCTTATGATCGCAGTTTGCGCGTCTCTGCCGATATACGTATGGTTCTCGCCGGTCGGCACATCGGTCGTTTCCCGCGTAGCTTCGATTCTGGGATTTTTTGTGCCGCTCATCGCGTTTGGCCTCTACCTCTGGCGTGCTGAGCTCTTCGAATATTGGCGGTTGACGGCAATTGAGCTTCCGAAATTATATGCGCCAATTTTTCTCCAAAATGGGTTGGTTTCGGCAATTATTACGCTCCTGAGGTATGTTTTCCATGTGTCGTTTTCCGAACACGCTCGACAAACCGTTTTTGCGCTTGTTTTGTTGTCGGCGGCTGCAGTTTGGATGTTCGCCTTATTGGGACGAGAGCGCCGTAACCCGAATCTTCTGTTTGTGGCTCTTATCTCTGCACTTCTTTTCAGTTCGGCGCTCCACCTCAACGAGATCTTTCGTTTGGCGACCAGCGTCACTGTAGGATTGTGTCTCGTTTTCCTCGTTGCCGATAAGTTATCGCTTGCAACTCCGCTCTTTACCGTATTGTCGATCGGTCTTGTCATCGGCACATTTGGAAATGATAGCGGCAATTATTTTCTGCCCAGTAAGGCTCAGGTTGAATCTGCAACGACCGACGATCATATTGCTCTTTTCAACGGGCAACATTGGAGTGGCAATGTGTTCGAATATTACAATTGGTTTGCCGATGACATGC
Source organism: Afipia dichlorophenoxyacetatis (assembly GCF_055386385.1). Lineage (NCBI taxonomy): Bacteria > Pseudomonadati > Pseudomonadota > Alphaproteobacteria > Hyphomicrobiales > Nitrobacteraceae > Afipia > Afipia dichlorophenoxyacetatis. Next base: position 982,467 of record NZ_AP029250.1, read on the forward strand.
GGCTTCTCGAATCCCGCTCGTGCGGTCTGAGGTATTTTCGAAACGAAACTCGTGACGCGTTTCTCGCGATCCTTTCTCCCTTTCGACAGTATCAGCTTATGCCAGTTGGGGCCGGTATGCATAATGTGCCGGTCGATGATTGGAGTCGTCGTTTGCGCCCAGACTATAATCTCGCTGAGAGATTGCTTGCGCATGACATCGTTATATTCTCATCCCAGAGCGCGACGGCATCGACCGATCGAGCACTCCCGGAAGGGTATAAAATCTTTGATCGGAAGATTACCCCTAAGTCACGCTTCTTGCCTGACGGTGATATAACTCTCATTCTGACGCCGGCAACTTGCGGAAGCCGCGACCCGGCGTAGGAGTATGGCAATAGCAGACGTCCGCCCTGACAGTTCATCTATGAAATGCCCGCTGCCACCACGTATATGCTTAAACAAGGCTGACGAATGAAGAGCCAAATTATCGAAGAGTTCAAACCGATTCCGCAGAGGCAAAGCGACGGTCTGTTGGGTCGGCTATTTTTTCACGCTCGTTCGATCGTCGATCTACAAGCATTGACGATTTATCGCTTCGTGAAGCCAGTCTTTGATAAAATGAGCGGAAAGGTGTTGGACGTTGGTTGCGGAGAAATGCCATATCGATCCTTGCTCCCAGCGGAGGTCGAATACAAAGGCATAGATATCGCGCAGGCAGTAGATTTTAACATGGCTGCCACGAGCGATGTAACGATCTTTGATGGAGTAAACATTCCGTTCGCAGACAAAACATTCGACTATGTGATCTGTACAGAAGTCCTCGAGCATGCAGCTCAACCTGAGTTGTTGGTCGCGGAAATCTACCGCGTTTTACGTTTGGGGGGCACGTTCGTAATGACTGTGCCATTTGCCGCGCGGGTTCATTTCGTGCCGCATGATTACCGACGATTCACGCTCTATGGACTCGCGCAGCTGCTTTCTCGTTTCCGAGATGTTCGTGTGGAGCCGCGTGGCAATGACATCGCGGTCATCGCCAATAAATTGATCGTGATCTGTGTCCGAATGGTCAAGCTTGATCGTTTCTTGGTGTTTCGATTGCCGGGGATCCTCTTTTTCGGATCGCTCTCAATGGTCTTCTTGGCTCTGGCGCATCTCTCATTTGTCACGGGGTGGGGCTCCTCGATGGATCCACTGGGGTATGGCGTGACAGCCAGAAAGTGACCGTTGACGCTGTCGTGCTGCGTGCAAGCCTTGCTGAAGGGGCTTTGACCGGCGTTAAGAGTCTTCAGAGGATTTACATGGCGCTTCGTGTTTCTTGAATACAAATCTCGAAAGAAGAATGTAGGAGAGAATTGCCATCGGGGCGGTGAGGATTAATTGAGCCGTGATTGGATCGAACTTCCGCGCAAGTAGGTCAAGGCTGATCAGGTTCGTCGCATAGATAACCGAGTAAGAGGCGGCAAATTGAGGAAGGCGCTTGAGCGTGAACTGGCGAAACGCGTAGCCGCCGATCGAGACGAAGTTGAATGCGATGCCAACGACAATGCCGCAAATCAGCGCTACCCACGGTTCGAACCCAGCCAGAATGGTGACGGTATAGATACTCCAACCGAAAAGGGTATTTGCTGCTCCGGCTATCAAGAACCGGATGAAGGTGTGGCGGAACAAATGTTTCATGCGTCGGGCCGATAGCCGTAGGAAAACATGTTGCCGACGTTGAAGGTTAACTTGATGTCGGCAACGTTGGTCGCCTCGAGACAACGGATAAGGGCCTTCTTCGGCCCAAGACCGAGCGGGAGAAGTCGAATCCAATACCGAAGCATATATCGGTTTGGAAAGCTGGCGACTTTGATGCCGCGATATCCACTCCGCTCAAGCAGTGTTTCGATGCTTTTTGGCGAGAACAACTGCATGTGTTCGACGTCGATGATGGGCGACCGCCTGCCTAGCAGCCGGTTGACGGGGCTGCGGTAGTCATGCGTCACTAGCGCGATAGCGCCCCCGGGTCTCAGCAGGCGCGTGGCGCCGGTTACCAATTCCTGAGGGTCGCGGACGTGCTCCAGAGTCATGAAGCAGCAGATGAAATCGAAGCTTTCCGGCTCGTAGTCGGATTCACGGAAGATAGCTTCGCGAATCCAGGCGCGACGGTGAGGAGGAGCGGCCGCAATGGCGGCCGAAGAGGGTTCGATGCCGGTCACCGTCTTGAAGCCGTGGTTCGCCAGGGCCTCTAGGAATATTCCTGTGCCGGTGCCGATCTCGAGCGCCGCCGATTTGCGCTTCAGACCGGCGAGCACCGGTAGGATAGCTCGGTCGTAGGCGGTGGCCGCGTCGTCGGCTTCCTGTGCGCTATCGAATTCGGCGACGTGGTAGGCGTTAGCCAGCGCGGATTGATCGGGTGGATCGTCTGCATAGACGAGGTCACAATTCGGGCACTGAACCAGGCGGTGGCACATGAATTCCGGCAGCTTGCGAGACGCGAAGCTGAAGTCGGATAGCCTCTCTTGATCGATGTTTTGTTCGAGGAAAAGACGTGCGGTGGACGAGTCAGTATTGCAGACGGGGCAGGCGCGCGCTGTCATCGTGGGTGGTCCTCGTCTGGTTCATTCTTCGGAATATAGCGAATGGCCTTGTAAGAGCCGAATTCCACTTCGCGATCGCGGTTGTACACGGTGTCGTAGTCACTTAGATACGATGCAGTGTCCCAATGAGTATCGTAGAGTACCCAGCCAGGACGCTGGAAGCGGCGCGCCACTCGCTCTAGGTAGGTGCGGCGCAGCTCCGACGGGATGAAGACGTAGTTTTCTGGTCCGTGCAGGGCATTCCACGGCGGGTGATGCTCCGCGCCGTCGACCAAGAAAAACAGGTCGAAGATCTCGACGGACTCGCCAACAGTTTCTCTTATGTATTTCAGGGCGGGAATCGCTTCCTCGGGGAGAGCGTTCAATCCAAGGGCCTGTGGTCGAATGTAAAACAGACCGCGCGCGGACTCTCGATCGAACGAGGCGACGAGTAGACGGGGTGCAAATTCGAAGAGCGATCCCTTGGCCCATGCTTCGTTGAAGTGGGAGATGCCGAACGTCGGAATCCATCCGACTATCGCCGCTATGAGACCCGCTGAGAAGGTGCGGACGGGGGAAAGCGTCGTGACGGAGCGGATCGCCACAAGCAGAAGCATTAGGTAAGGCAAGAGATTAAGGATGTTGTTGTCGTGACTGCGGCCGAGATAGTAGCTGAACGTGGCGAACGCGAACAAGACGATCACCCAACTTGCGCGGCGTACATCATCTTTCGCATCCGTGTTCCGGATCCAGACCCAACCGAGAAGCCAACTAGCCAAACATGCAACGGCGAAAAGAACGGTGCCCCGCGGATTGATCGGCATCGGTCCAGGGGGATGGAGCGCATAAACGATGTATTCCTCCAACAACGGCCATTCGCCGAACGCTAGGCGGTAGCCGATCGCGAAGGCTGCGACACCACTCGCCAAGACAAGTGCCAGCGTCACAGCCGCGCTGATGCCACGTGAGACGAGATGATCCGACCCGCACTGCAAAGTCCGCGTCCAGAAGAAGTACGGAGCCCAGATCGTGGTCGCTTGGAAACCCGCTTCGGGCGACCAGAAGATGCACGCCAACCACAGAAGATGACCCCATTTAGCGGACGTTGTCATCGGATCGTGCCTCATGATGCGGTCGACGATCCAAGTCAATAGCACTGTGCCTGGAAGGAAGCGCATGCCGGAAGTCGACGGCACCGCAAGTGTGGGCAGGAGGTCAGGCGGATAAGCGGTCCAGAGGAGGCAGGCTGCGAGTGTGATGATGAGAACGATAACAACCGACGCAGGATTGCGAAACCGGCCGAGTTTCAGAACGATATGCGCGATCAGAAAGGTCTGGACAATCGTCGTCAGGCCGGCCGTCCAATACATCGTCTCCCAGCAATTGCCGATGATGCAACCCTTCGCCAGGATCAGGCTTGGGCCAAGCCCGTACTGGAGAGGAATGTCGCGCAACGGCAACGCGCCGGCGGCGATCATTTGTGCGGGCCCAATATAGGCACTCCAGTGATGCCATTCGATCGCGGTTTGCATCGTGCGGCTTACGCCGGTCGACAATACCAGGAAGCAAACACTGGCGCCGAACACGGCATAAGCCGCAGTGAGCCACTTTGTGGCGGTGTTGCCGTTTGAGGCGCCGGAGTTCCGCGTTAGCATCCAGAAGGCACCGGCCGTGAGAGCGGGCACGATGATGCTCTGAAAAACAGAAAGCGAGAGAGGGGTTCCGTCACGGAGCCACCACGGTAGCTGTCCGGAAATCAGAAGCGCAAGAAACATGGCAATGCCGTCAACTAAGCGTCGCTCGGATTGGAATACCGCGACGACACCGGATGCCATAGCACTGGCTACGATAAACGGCCAAGCCTGCAAGGGATAGAGGAGCCCCAGAACGAGGACGGCTGGCGCGGTCGTTAGAAGAAGAAGTCTGCCGTCGAATCGGATCAAATCAACGGCCGAGTGCGACTTCAGGGTAGTGCGCCAGTAATCCCATAAGGGGATTGCGATGGCCAAGGTTGCCCCGACGAGGCCGTAGATCAATAGGGCCGAAGACTTGTTTGCCATAGTTATCCTTCCGATGGCCGCAATGGTGAACGCCGCTGCGTATCGGTTCGGCGGTTTTCTCGTCGATGGTGTCCCTTGCCCGCTCTGTTAGGATCTCTCCCTGCTCGGAAGAAGATCGGTGCTCTTGCCGTTGCGGATCAGCGCCGCTCGAATAAGCCGAGGTCGACCTTTGACCTCGGCCATGATCTTGGTGACGTATTCGCCCACCAAACCGACTGCGAACAGATTGAGCGATCCGAAGAATAGGATGGAGACGAGCACGGTCGTGATTCCGCGCGGCGCGACGTCTGGCACGGTCATGCGCAGAACCATCAGAAGGGCTGCCACCAGCACGGAAACGCCGAGCAGCACGATGCCAACCGCGGTCAGCATGGTGAGAGGCGTGTCGCTGAAGGAGAAGATGCCTTTTTTGGCCCAATCGATGTTCTTGAGAAGATTGTTGGTCGACACGCCGAACATGCGTTCGGGGCGGTGATAGTCGACGCCGGTCTGCCTAAAGCCCACGTAGGCACGCAAGCCGCGGATGAAGAGGTCGCGTTCCGGACAGTTCAGCAACCAGGACACAACCTTGCGGTCCATCAGCGAGAAATCGCCGGCGTCGTGAGGGATCGGGACGTAGCTAAAGGCGGCAAAGACCCGATAGAAGGCCTTGTACATGAGCCCCCAGAAGAGAGGCATTTCGCGCTTGATCCGCCGACCGTAGACGACGTCCCAGCCCTCCTCCCATTTTTCGTAGAACTGTTCGATGAGTTCCGGCGGGTCTTGCAGATCCCCGTCAAGCAGAACGACCGAGTCCTTTGTGCTCAGCTCCATGCCGCTTCGGAAAGCCATCTGCGAACCGAAGTTGCGCGAGTGGGAAATACCGATCACGTGGGGATCGCTGACACTGATTTCCTCTATGATTTTGGCGCTCCCGTCCGGAGAGCAATCGTTGACGAAGACGATCTCGTAGTCGATGCCGAGCTTAGTGAAGGTCTCGGTTAATCGACGATGCATGTGAGGGATGGCGCGCTCGTCCTTGTAACACGCGATGACCGCGGTCACACTGCGCTTGCGGACGGGCGCGTTCTTCTTGGTCGACGTCGCCATGTCGGTATCGGAAAGCGACGCCACCCATTCGGAGGTCCGTTTCAGGCCTTGGGCGAGATCGATAGTCGCCTTCCAGCCGAGTGCCGTCTCCGCGCGTGCGGGATTGGCGTACCAGTCGGGCAGATCCCAGGCGCGCCCCTCCATCGAGCCGAAGCGCGGTGCCTCCCGGATGTCGAACAGGTGTCGGGTGGTCTCAGCCAGATCGGCGATCGTTGTGCGGACGCCGGTGCCGATGTTGAAGCTCTGCCCATAAATGTCCGGGTGCATTCGTACCGCCGCCTGGATGAAAGCACCACATACGTCGTCAACATGGACGAAGTCGCGTGACGTACGCGGATCGACGAAGGGTGGGAACTGGCCTTTCAGAGACTGTCGGAGCAAGTTAGGTACGAGCCGCGAGGTATCTTCCAGCGGACCGTAGACTGAATAGAGTCGAAGATTGACGCAGGGCACTTTGCGGTGCTCACCGACATGGGCGAGGTAGTCGGAGACCGCCGACTTCGAAACCGCATAATGACTGTCGGGCATTCGCGGAGCGGCTTCGACCGGTGCAGTGCAGTTAGTTCCGTATTCGGAAGAACTGCCAGCATGGACGTAGGCGGCCAGATCTTTTTTGGCCAGAGCTTCGACCATCCGCACGACCGCGGCGAAGTTCGTCTCGTAGATCAGGTCGGCGTTTTCCTCAAAGGAGTAGGCACCGTATGCGACGCAATCGAAGACGGTCTTCGGCGCGATGGCGTCGATAAGGTTTTTGACGGCGTTGCGATCGGTGATGTCGGCGGCGACGATATGGTCGTCGTGTATGTCGGCCAATCGCCAGCCCTTGCTTTCGCGAACGACGGCATAGACGTCGCGTCGATGTGCCGCCAGTCGCTTGAACAGATTAGCCCCGACGAAGCCGGAGGCCCCGGTCACCAGAATTGGGCCTTTCAGGATCGCAATGTAATCAGAGGTTTTCAGCATAAGCTCGTTACCAGAGGTGGAGCGGTAGTGCGTTTTGAGATGTTAAAATCAGAGAGTGGCCAAGGCAGTCTGCAGCGAAGTCGGATCCAACCCCGACTTTTCTCGCATGTAAGACTGCGAACCGTAGCGGTTGAAACGGTGAGCTGTTGCGTAGAGGTGCCTGAGATGGAGGGGAGCGAGACCCCGTTCGGTCAGCCAAAGCGCTAGTTCGGAGCCGACTCCGCCTCGGCGCACGTGCTCCTCTGCAACCAATAACCTGCCGGAGGTGGCAAGTCGTTGGAGTAAGGCCCTGGGGGGTGGATAGTCCTCAATAGGCAGCATCGAGACGGCCCAAAGCTCTGGCCGCTCGTCCTCGGGGATAGCAAGGCAACTCGCGACATAGGTGCCGGCGAGCGGTCCGACAGCCACTACTACGGGCCCGCGCCCCTCTGTGAGGCGACGCCAAGGAGCGAACGGTGGCGCGACGTAGCCGGCCGGCGGCTCGCCGCGGCCGAGGCGCAGATAGGTTGGACGACCATTCTCAGCAACCTCCGCGACGGCCGCAGCGAGATCTTCGTCAAAGGCGGGGACGCAGGCCTGCATAGCTGGCAGTGCAAGCATGACGCCGTAGTCCTCAATGGCGTGATGCGTTGGCCCCATGACGCCGTAGCCGTAGCCACCGCCGTTACCGACGATCTTGACGGGCAGATCGTGCAGGGCGACATCGTTTCGAATCTGCTCGAAGGGGCGGGCGTAGGCAAAAGGTGCAATGCTGTAGGCCCAGACCTCGAGGCCGGTTCGGCACATTGCGGCTGCGACCGAGAGCATGTTCTGTTCGGAGACCCCAGCGTTGATGAAGCGGTTGCCAAGTGCTTCTCGCAACGGCTCCAGCGCCATGAAGCCAAGGTCGCCAGTCAGAAAGGCCATGTTGGGCCGGGTCGCTCTAGCGACCATGGCGTCGCAAAACTGCGTCCTCATGACGACTTCAGACCCGACATAGCGGATCGATACTGTTCGTCGCTCATGGGTAGGTAGTGCCATTCCATCCGGTCAGCCATGAAATCAACTCCGTGTCCCTTCACCGTTTTTAGAAAGATCAGGTGGGGACGCGAACAGGGCCGGTGGAGCGTCTCCCGGATAGTGTTGATGTCATGCCCGTCAATCACGGTGACATCAGCATCGTAACCTGTGACTTTCTCCCAGAGCGGGGGCATGGAGGTTATTTCGGTAACGCGGCCGAAGCCTTGGAGGCCATTGTGATCGATTAGGACCGTCAGATTATCTAGACGGTGATGGCAGGCGAAAATCAGCGCCTCCCAAGTCGATCCCTCCTGCCACTCGCCATCGGAGGTAAGGCAGAAGACGCGGCCGGATTTGTTTTGAAGCTTCCAACCGGTGGCGGTGCCGGCCGCCAACGAGAGTCCGTGACCCAAGCTCCCAGTTGCAAAGGGGATGTCGGGAATGCCGAAGGAAGGAGGATGGCCGGCAAGCAATGTGTCGTCGCGATGGAAGGTGTCGAGGTCGGCGTCGCTCAGACGCCCGACGCTCCATAGCGCCGTGTAAAGTGCGCCTGCCGAGTGGCCCTTGGACAGAACAAAGCTGTCGTGTTCGGTGAGCAGGTCGTGGAAGACCACTAGCATGGCGTCGAGTGACGATAGGTTACCGCCGATGTGGCCGACCCGGGACTTGAAATGCATAGTGAGGAGGCGCTCGATCGCCAACTTCCGACGCTCGGGAGTTAGTTCGGAGTTTGAAATTCGGGTCATAGAATGTCCTGGGTAGGCCCCATCCCGAACCATTGCGTGGATTTATAGCTGGCGGGAACCCGCTCCGACTTTTATCTATCACGCGGCGAATGGCTGTGTCTGCCGCTTTGCCCGTAGACATGAGGTCAACGCGTTAGCGTTGTCAACATGTCCACAGCATTCACCTTGGCTATGACATTTGCGCTAAACACCGTTGGCGTTTAGCTGGGCGCATGGTGAAGACGCCGATGATGGTAGAGTTTCATCTGCGCTGCGATATCGGCACGAGCCCCTCCAACGGCGGCGTATCGCTTGGGTAGTTCGCATACATTTGTCGACGAGTGCGCGTTTGCATTCAGGCCTCAAAGTTTTTTAGAGGCACGTTCTGCAGCATGGCTAGCTACTTCAACAGACGTTTTCTCGGAAGGTAATCCGGGAAATTACCGACAAATCTAGAAGCTAACCGCAGATTGTCTCTCGTCCGAGCATGCTTAATCCAACAATAGGAGCTGAGTGATCATTCAACCATCTCCAGCCCGCTCTAACGCCAACGAGTATTCGTTTAGGTCTATCGAATAGTTTCGATGCAATGTGTGGCTGGAAGATTCTGTTTGATTTCCAATGACGTATTCAAGGTCGTGGCCGACGGCCCCCAGAAGATTGGACCAGAAAAAGTAGTTAGCCTCAGGGTAATAGGGCGACATTCCTACGATTTTGCAGCCAGTAGGCGAGAATAGCGTATTAACAAGAGCTGCCCCGATCTGCCCCGTTACTGCGCTAGCATTGCTGAAGAGGGACACTTGGTGGTCGAACGACATCGTGCCCGGGTCGATGACGTGATAGCCCATTCGTGCAGCGATCAATTCTGCATCGTCCGCGTTCGTTGCGCGGCGAGAATTGCCTGTCATGGTTCGGCGCAGGTAGTACTTGCGGCGGCTTAGCCCTCGAGAGGGTTGAAGGTTAGGGTAGTTAGATAGGATCGCGGCTTTCGTGGAGAGTAGGGCAGATCGGGAAAATGGAAATCTTTCCCGAGAAGACGCCACAAGAGATCGGGTTTTATAGTGGTCGCGATGTTCCGCTACGATGTATGCGGTCGGTGAGACGGTAATCAAATGATCTACAAAAATTGACTCCCAACGGTCGACAAGGATGATCTCTCTTCTGCCTTGATTCACAGCGTGCAGCGCGCGGTGGAAATTAGGATGCGTCCACTTCGCCATGAGGATTGGGGCATCATCGAATAAGTTCGACTGATTCAGGACAGTCAGTCTTGGCAGAACCTCAACTAGGAAGTGGGCGTAATTTCCTTCGCATTGGGATATCAGGGATACAGCTTGGTGAACGCGGCGCTTCGGCCTGTTAACCGCGCGGATTGTCTTGCCGTGAACCTTGATGAGTCCGAATGTCTCTGCGGGGCAGACCTCAGTGGCAGGATTATATAGATCTGGGTGTATCACCGTGCGATCTTTAAAAATCAGATCGGTGCCGCCTATAATTGATGCGTCGATGATCTCGGCTATTTCTAACTTCGGAGATTTTACAGGGGTTGTGGCCCCATGCTTCTGATCGGTGGGGGTCTTTCCGACAAAATTAGGAGATGGAACATCATACCAATGTTCAGCCTCAATGAGAACTCGGCTACTGGTAGGTGCGAGATTCATTGGAATGGCGACGTGCCCGCGCTTCGGAGTGTTGGCGCGGATGAATTTGGCGACGCGCCATCGCGTCGGAGTGTAGACTCCCCAAAATAGATGGATGGCGATATTCTTAAGCGCGCGGAAAACTCGGTGCCTTGCGAGGTACGATCGATAGAACTGCCTTAGTGGATGGAGGCGGTTTTGCTCGGTCGTTTCGTTGAACTTTGGCACGATGGTGTGCTTGTTGTTGTCGCGATCGACTGTCATCATTTCGACATCTATCGCGAATTGCCGCTAAGGTAGCTACGTCGCTGGGTATAGCTCGCAAACTTCTGCTTCACCAGCCGTATTTAGCTTGCTTTCTCCGGGCGCCTTTTTTCCGCCATCTGGCGCATCCCTACAATTTGCCTACCCTTAGACTAATGGCTGAATCCATCTTGATGCTGTCGCGCATTATTTGGTCTGGTAGCTGCCTTTTCGTTCAAAGAGCTTCTAGGCAGCACGTGCAGTGTCTTTGTCTAGATAAATATAACGTATCGTCTCCGCGGAGCAATTCGCTTCCGGGGCAGAGCGCCAATATGAATTGCACAGCGCTGTTCCGCCAATGGCGACATTCCAACTTGTCCGAGCAGCGCAACGGCAATACAAAAATCGCTACTTTGCTGGGCGCCTCGGGCTCTGTCAGTGCGCTGGGATGATCGGACTAAAAGCCAGGATCAGCTCAGTGAGCATTACGGTGATAAACATCCCGTAGCGAATTGGCATCTCGCTTATGGCATCTCTAGGCTGTTTCGAATGAGCGAAAAAGCCATTAGCGGAAAAACAATTGCTTCGACTGCCGGGCCGGCCATCACGAAGTGTGGTGAGTGGAACCACCGCAACGTAAGGAATCGAAGGAAATAATCAATTCTAGGTGGGACGCTTTCTAAACTGAACTATTGATGCGGCGACGGACTGTTCCTGAAGATAGATCAAGCAAAACGCAGCGCCGAATACAAAGAAGGCGCTGCGCAAGATCAAGATTCCAGTGATCGCTTTCGTGGCTGACGGCTCAAACAGCAAGGCGTCCACTCGTCTCGTGATAAGCAGCAATGGCGCCGTTACGCGGGTTGTGCTTGGCTTCTCTATTGGCATCGAGATCACCAACCCTGGCAAGCCGCGCAAAGTTGTCGATGGCGTTGACCAGGGGCACGACGATCGACACAACAACGATCCGTCGATCGTCGTGAAATATGCGAAGGAAACGACACGGTGTGGAGAATGGTCTGACTTACTCCGATGTAAAGATCGCGGCCGTCACTGAACTGGGGAAGATTATCTCCAATGCCTTCGACTCAAGGAGATCGTCACACATTGCTTGACTTCGCCCACCAATCTGCTGTTTCCACAAGACCAAGTGCGCAGCGATGTCTTGCCAGCGAACCGCTTGGGATTCGCCGACTTGTCTCGTCCAGAGGATAGTGGCGACGCAAAGCCTGGGGAGCATCATGCGAGCGATGGCTGATCGCCGACGCCGACGGGAATCTCACTCGGGTGCTAATTTCATATCGGGCCACAACTCGCGGAATGAGTCGGGGAGGGGGCCATTGGTTCAGAGTACGATAACGGCTAGCGCAGTCAGCTATCGTACGCGTTCACCATCGCGCGGCACGTCAATCGATAAATGATGACCACCGACACCGTGAGGCCTCAGGGCATCGATATCCAATGAAGCAGGACAATCCCATCATAAAGCTCAAACGACCCTCAACGAGACCGGTCATCACCTTGAGTGCATCGGAGCAGTCGTGTAAACGGCACGATACTGCGATGGGCTAGGTCACGTTCCCAACATCGTGGAGGGCCAAAAGCGCAGAAAGTATTGATATTTTTCAATTTTTTCGGCCTCTGTGGCTTGTGCAACTAGTGGGGCATTAGTGACCGATGTCCATTGCCCCCAGAATTTATCCGCGATTGAGATGGCCGGTTCCTTGCCCCCCCCCACAAATTGTGTCGCAATCCTACTTGGCACTAGAAATGGGGGCTTATATCTGCAGCAGCAGCTGCTGTCATTTACGCAGCAGACCCACCCAAACTGGCGGCTCTACGTCTCTGATGACGGCTCATCGGACGAAACACTAGCGATGATTCAGCGTTTTAGGGCCACTGTCAGGCAGTCAGTCGAGGTAATCGCGGGCCCGCGCCGCGGCTTCGCCGCCAACTACCTTAGTCTAGCTCGCAATCCGGCGATCCGGGGCGATTGCTTCGCATTCAGCGACCAGGACGACATCTGGCACGCTGATAAGCTAGAGCGCGCCGTGACTTGGATAAGCGGCAATCCAGCCGAGAAGCCAGCACTGTATTTCTCCCGCACCGAGCTTATCGGGGCCAACGGCGCCCCGCTGGGCCGTTCGGCGTTGTTCTCCAGGCCGCCGACCTTCCAAAATGCGCTAGTGCAAAACATCGGCGGCGCCAACACGATGGTATTCAATCGGGCCACCAAGCGGTTGTTGGAAGCGATTGACTGCGATATCGCCTCCCACGACTGGGCGGCCTACCAACTCGTGACGGCCGTGGGCGGCCAAATCAGGTACGATACCACCCCGAGTCTAGCCTATCGCCAGCACACAACAAATATCGTTGGCGAGAACCGAAGCCTGCTCGCGCGCCTGCGGCGCGTCCAGTTGCTGCTCGCCGGTCAATTCACCCGCTGGACCGAGATCAACATCCGCATGCTGAAGCCATTCGCATCGCAGATGACGCCGGGCAGCCGCAAAACTTTGGAATTTTTTACAAAAGCCAGAACTGCGTCGCTGCCATCTCGGATATACAACCTGAAACGATCTGGAGTTTATCGACAGACGCTGCTCGGCAACTTCGGTCTTATCGCCGCAGCAATTTTCAGAAGGTTTTAATGATGGCTGCTGGATTGGCGGATGAAAGTAAAGCAAGTGCCATTTTAGTAACGGGAGGTGCTGGCTTTATCGGCTCCAATTTTGTGCTGGATTGGTGTGCCGTTGACGCCTCGCCCGTGGTGACACTCGACAAGCTGACCTATGCTGGCAACATAAATAACCTGACAGGGCTGCAGGGGCACTCCAAGCACAATTTCGTCCATGGCAATATCAATGATGCCGATCTCGTCGCGTCGCTGCTTGAGCGGGTGAAGCCACGGGCGATCGTGAACTTTGCGGCAGAATCCCATGTCGATCGCTCTATTCACAGCCCTGAGGCTTTCATCACGACCAATATCTCTGGGACCTTCCGGCTGCTCGAATGTGCCCGGGCATACTGGCTCAATTTGCCCGCGCACAAGCAGGACAGTTTCCGCTTCCTGCATGTGTCGACCGACGAGGTTTATGGTTCGCTGACACCAACCTGTGCGCCGTTCACCGAGGCTAATCGTTACATGCCTAACAGTCCATATTCGGCCTCGAAGGCTGCGTCGGACCATCTGGTGCGCGCGTGGCACCATACCTACGGACTGCCGACGCTGATCACCAACTGTTCTAATAATTATGGCCCGTACCAGTTTCCGGAAAAGCTGATACCGCTTGTGATTGACCGTGCTCTTAAGGGAGAGCCGCTACCGATCTACGGCGACGGCCAGCAGGTGCGCGACTGGCTCTATGTTGGCGACCATTGTGGCGCGATCCGCCGCGTGCTCGATGTCGGCTCGCCGGGCGAGACCTACAACATCGGCGGCAACAACGAAAAGACCAACTTGGAGGTGGTCAAGACCATCTGCGCAAAGCTCGATAGTCTAAAGCCGCGCGTCGATCGACGTTCCTATGCAGAGCAGATCACCTTTGTGAAGGATCGACCCGGTCATGACCGGCGCTACGCGATCAATGCCGATAAGATCAAGCGCGACTTGAATTGGACGCCAACGGAGACCTTCGAAAGCGGCATTGCTAAGACTGTTGATTGGTATCTCAACAACTCCGACTGGATCGCCGATGTAACGAGTGGTGCCTACCGGGATTGGATCGAGAAACAATACGCATGAACTTATTGGTCTTCGGCAAGAACGGGCAGCTCGGAACGGAGTTGCAGCAAACGCTACCGCCGCTCGGTAATGTCGTGCTGGCCGGCCGAAGTAATGCGGACTTTTCTCAGCCGGAAGCATTGCGTGCTTTCCTCGAGACCTGTGAGCCGGACGCGATCGTTAACGCGGCTGCTTACACTCGGGTAGATCAGGCCGAGACGGAGATCGAGCTCGCGCGCGCAATCAATGTCGAGAGCGTCCGCGTGTTGGCTGAATTCGCGCGTGCCCGTGGCATCTGGCTGATCCACTATTCCACAGACTACGTATTCGACGGCGAATCTACCTTACCCTACACGGAAGCCGATGCGACTAATCCGCTCGGAGTGTACGGCCAAACGAAGCGCGACGGCGAAGTTGCGATCTCCTCATCCGGCTGTCGACATCTAATCTTCCGCACCAGCTGGCTTCACGAACCGCACGGTGCGAATTTCGTAACCAAGATCCCGCGACTCGCACGAACGCAGGCCCGGCTGCGGGTGGTTGCCGATCAGTTTGGCGCGCCGACTGGCGCGGATATAGTTGCCGACGTGACTGCCGAGGTGCTGCAGCGTGTCCTTTTTGGGGACGTTCCATCAGGAGTGTATCATCTCACCTGCACCGGTGCGATCAACTGGTACGATTGCGCGCGTTATTTGTTGCGAATCGCTAGTACATATGGAGAGAAGCTCGCCTGCACGTCGGATACGGTCGACCCGGTGACATCGGCCGAGTATAACGCGCGGGCTCGCCGACCACACAATTCGCGGCTAGATACCGCCAAATCGAGCCGGGTGTTTAACGCAGCGCTACCTGACTGGCGACTTGGCGTTGAGCGCACCGTCCGAGTATTCATCGAGAACGCAACATGACACGCAAAGGTATTGTGCTTGCGGGCGGCTCCGGCACCCGCCTCCATCCGGCGACTCTATCGATATCCAAGCAGCTGCTGCCGGTCTACGACAAGCCGATGATCTATTATCCACTTACCACGCTCATGTTGGGTGGTCTGCGCGACATCCTGATCATTTCAACGCCGGAAGACACGCCGCGCTTCCAGCGCTTACTAGGCGACGGTCATCAATGGGGGATCAGCCTATCCTACGCTGTGCAGCCAAGCCCCGACGGGCTGGCGCAGGCATTTTTAATTGCGGAGCATTTCTTGGCCGGCAGCCCTAGCGCCATGGTCCTGGGCGATAACATTTTCTTCGGCCACAGTTTCGATCAATTGCTGATGCGGGCTGATCAGCGTAGTCACGGGGCGACGATTTTCACCTATCATGTGCAAGATCCCGAACGCTATGGCGTTGCCGAGTTTGGCTCGGATGGCAAGGTTGTCAGTATCGAAGAAAAGCCTGAGCGGCCTCGTTCGTCCTATGCCGTCACCGGTCTCTACTATTATGATGATACCGCCGTAGCTCGAGCGAAATCCCTCAAACCCTCGCCGCGCGGAGAACTCGAGATCACAGATCTTAACCGTCATTATCTTGACGAAGGACAGTTGAGGCTGGAGGTCATGGGCCGCGGATACGCTTGGCTAGACACAGGCACCCACGATTCCTTGCTGGAAGCAAGCCAATTCATCGCCACTCTGGAAAAGCGCCAGGGTTTCAAGGTCGCCTGTCCGGAGGAAATCGCCTGGCGCAAATCTTGGATTACAGACGATGAGTTGCTTGCTCTGGCTGCCCCGCTGGGAAAGAGTGGTTACGGTCGCTATCTCGAAAAACTGCCCAGTGAACAACGGTTAAAATGAAAGCTACCCGCTTAGCCATTCCAGATGTAGTTCTGCTTGAGCCATCGGTCTTTGAGGACGCGCGGGGCTGTTTTTTCGAGAGTTTCAGCCAACGTGAGTTTGAACGTCTGACCGGCGTGAGCGCGACGTTCGTCCAAGACAACCATTCCGTCAGTCGGAAGGACGTCCTCCGTGGGTTGCACTTCCAGGTTCCACCACATGTGCAGGGCAAACTTGTCCGTGTAGTCCGTGGGGCCATCTTTGACGTTGCAGTTGATATCCGCGAACAATCTCCGACCTATCATCGCTGGGTTGGCCAACGCATAGGCGCAGATACCCGAGAGCAGATCTGGATTCCCCCCGGTTTCGCCCACGGTTTTCTCGCCTTGGAGGATGGTACTCAAGTTCTTTACAAAACTACGACGTACTATGATAGCGAGAGCGAGCGCGTTATTCCTTGGGATGATCCTGATATCGAAATTGATTGGCCGACGGGCTCGCCAATTCTCTCGGGCAAGGACGCAGCGGCCCGGGGATGACAATGGAGAGCACCTCCGGTTTCAGTTCGTTCATCTAGCGATGCTGCTGAACGAGTTGGCCGTGCTCCATTGTGATCCGTCGATTGCAGAAGCGCGCCAGCAATTCTTCTGAATGGCTGGCGATTAACACGATCGAGGTCTTCTCGAATAGCCGCTCGATCCGCTGCTCAGCCTTCTTCTGGAACTCGGCGTCACCAGCACCGATGCCCTCGTCTACTAGAAGAACATCTGTCTCCGGAGCGGTAGAGATAGCAAAGGTGAGCCGAGCGGCCATGCCGGCTGAATAAGTCTTCATCGGCAAGGATAAGAAGTCGCCCAGTTCGGAGAAGTTCGCAATGTCGTCGAGCTTGGACCTTATTTCTTGTGTCGACATTCCGAGCAGGTGGCCGCGCAAATAAACGTTCTCATACCCAGTGGATTCCATGTCCATGCCCGCGGCCGGATCGAGCAACGTTCCCACCCGCCCCTCAATCTCGATGCGACCCGCAGTCGGCTTGTAGATGCCGGATAGGACGCGCAGCAGAGTAGATTTACCTGAACCGTTATGCCCCATCAGCCCGACACGATCGCCGTCTTTGATCTCGAGATTAAGGCCATCGAGAGCACGTACAACGACGACGTCGCGGGCTCCTGCCATCACTTTGCCGCCTGTCGCCTGGGCGATGATGCTGTTCTTTAAAGAGCGAGAACTTGCCCCGAAGATGGCGAATTCAACTGTGAGATTCGAGATCGATATGTGAGCCATGGCAATTTTATATCCAATAAGCAATGCGTGGATAAGCGCGCCGATAAAGCAGTAATGTTGCCGCGCTTCCAAACACGGCGCACCCTAATGCTACCACCCAAGAAAGTATGTGCGGTTGTCCGCCGAGCAACGGCGTTCGCACGATCTCTATCAGATGGTAGATTGGATTCCACAGGATGAATACCGGTCGGTTTGGCAGCGTTTGTGCCGACCAGAACACTGGAGTCACGAAGAAGATCACTTGTAGAAGGTTCGCTACCACCTGGGGGATATCGCGATAACGGGCCGATAGCGCCGCAAGAGCGATCGAGGACCAAATGATATTGATCAATAAGAGAATAAATCCTGGGATTACCAGCAGGTAGTTCATGCTCAGGGGATGCGGGAAGATCAGCAGCATTAGAAGATAGATAGTCATATTGAAGGCAAGAATGATGACGTTTCTCGCGATCATACGATAGACATGGACACTGAGAGGAATCGGAACATTGCGCACTTGGTCCGCGGCAGCGATGAAGACCATCGCACCTTCGTTTAGGCATGAATTGATGAAGCCCCAGAGGATAAGGCCGACAGCTATATAAGGAAGGATTCCGGCGATCTCCTGTTGGAAGATCGTTGAGAACACTAATCCGAGTGCGCCCACCATGATGCCCATGCTGAGCGTCAGCCAAAAGGGACCTATCAAGGAGCGACGGAAACGCTGCTTAATGTCGTGCAGCGCAAAGCGCCACCACATTTCATAGCGGCGACCTCCTTCGGCCAGATCGTGGACCGCCTGTGCTGGAATTGCTGCCGCAGTTATGACGTAGAGCGGCTTTCTATTAGCAGTCTCGTGCATTTACCCCTGACCCGTCGGATCCTCGTGTCCGCACTTAGCGGCACCATTTGCGGCCCTCTTATCACTCGCCGTCTACGTAGTCACCTTATTGACATCGAAGGGTAGTCGGTGCTCGCAAAAGCCCTCGTTGCGCCTGCGCTGCTGCCTCTCACCAGCATGGAGCGTTGAAGAGATTGGAGCCTTCAGATATCTTCCAACCGGTTTCGTCTGTTTGGGAGGGACCTCGTTTGTCAAGCATCCAGAGACCGATCGCGAATATGGCGTCAAGATATCAATCCGGTGTGTACATTGGCTCGTAATTGAGCTTGAGACTGGGTTCTTTCGCTAAGCTACGCGGAGACCGCTCACAGCTATTCGTACTACTACCTGTCTTTAGATTTTGAAGGTCATCTTGCTGTCAACCTATTGGCGCAGCCGTAAGCTCATGGGCGAGCTCCGCTCGTTTTACCGCAAATACTTGTCCCGATATTCGGCGTTTCGCACGGTGCGAAATTGGGCGCTGTTGGGGCATGACCGTTGCCGCCGTGAATGGATCCGCATGCTGCTGCGCTATCGCGGCGCAACCTTCAAGCTCATGTCGATTGACACTTATGCGGGCGATCAAGGTTTGTCCCTGCAGACCATTGAGCCCGAAATGCTGATTGAGATCCCGTCACCCCGTTTTATTGGCTTTACGCCGGACGAGTATGCCGACCTTAAGACCGTCCGCGTTATCTCTCCTCAGCTGGCGCTCACCGAGATTCCCAGGGCGAGCCTGATCGGCGGTACCGATTTCGTGTTAGTCAACGACCATGCACTTCATTCAAGTTTCTATCGCCCTGAGCGCGAGGTCTGTCCAGCCGAGACGTTCGGCGAGGCTGGCATCGAACCGGAGCAAGGCCTGATGCGGGCGATGGTTCCCCACGGTGCGCGACGGATAGGTTCGGCTGCTACAATTCTCGGGCAATGCGCCGGCAACTATGCCCATTGGCTGATCGAAATTTTGCCGAAGGTGATGATGCTCGACAGCAGCGAAACGGGCAAGGATTTACCGCTCCTGGTCGATGGCTGGGTTCACCCCAATCTTCATGAAGCATTGCAAGTCGTGAACCAGAACAAGCGGCCGCTGATAAAGGTCGAACGATGGGAAATGATATCAGCCGAACGCGTCCTCTATGCTGCCCCGGTGGCGTACATTCCGGCAGAATACCGAGAATATGTGACTAGCGGCAGGATTCCAAAGACTGGTCCAAATGAATTTCCGTTCTCACGCACCGCACTTCGCGCCCTGCGCGATACTGCGCTGAAAGCAGCTATCCCGGCCAAAAAGGCATGCCGCAAGCTGTACCTGCGCCGCGCTAATAACGGCAATACGCGCGCAGCAGTCAATGACAACCTGGCTGAAGAACTCGCGCGACGCTACGGCTTTGAGACAATCGAACCGGGTAGTCTCTCGTTCCAGGAACAGCTTTCGATCTTCAGCGATGCCGAGCTGGTTGTCGGGCAGACTGGCGCCGCGTTGGCAAACGTGATCTTCGCGAAACAGCATTGCAAGGTTATCGTGATGTCACCCTACTACGAGAACGCTAATTACTATTTCTTCTCTAACCTATTTGGCATGTTGGGCCACGAACTTTACTATGTTGTTGGCCCTCAAATCGGGGAAGGTCATCCCTTCCATAAAAACTTCAAGATCGATCTTGATGGGCTGGAACGGGCATTCCGCCAGTTCGCGTGACTCGGCTCTTTGGATGATCAAGCTTTATGGTATCAGCGAGCTACACCCAGCGTAAACGTGCCTTTAGGACGGAAATTGCACACTTGGTCCGTTGGTCGCTGTAAGGGCGCGATCGAAGCCTGCAATGAGCTGCCGAACCTGCTCCGGCAGCTCACAGTCTGATACAACCGCGTTGGTTACGATCTCCAAGCCGCGATGGCACTTAGCACCTGATCGACCTGCTGGTTTGTCATCCCCGGGAATAGCGGGAGGCTAAGCACACGATTCTGCAGCCGCTCTGCGATCGGGAAAGTTCGACCAGCGTAGTCGAGCTTGGCATAGGCAGGTTGGAGGTGCGGCGCCACTGGATAGTGGATCACTGTTTCGACGCCGTGTTCCTGTAGGTGAGCTCGCAGATGTTCACGATCTGCCACACTCACCACGAGCAGATGCCAGGATGACAGCGTCTCCGGCAGCGGTTTCACGACCTCTATCCCGTGATCGGCCAGCTTCTCGGTATAACGACCGACGATCTCACGCCGCGCCGCATTACTCTGCTCAAGCGACCGCAATTTCACCCGCAGCAGCGCTGCCTGCATCTCATCAAGGCGCGAGTTGCAGCCTTGCACGAGATGCTCATACTTCTTCATGGAGCCGTAGTTGCGGATTAGGCGGATTTGGTCAGCGAGTGTATCGTCATCAGTGGTGACGGCGCCACCATCCCCAAGGGCACCGAGATTCTTCCCTGGATAAAAACTGAAGCCAGCGGCGTGCCCGAGCGAGCCCGCCTTGCGGCCCCGATAGACTGCGCCATGCGCCTGGGCCGCGTCCTCAATCACTTTGAGGCCGTATCTTCGTGCGATCGCATTGATCGGATCCATGTCCGCCGGGTGACCATAGAGGTGAACCGGGATGATCACCTTGGTACGTGTCGTGATCGACTGCTCCAGCGCCGCCGGATCGAGGTTGTGTGAAGACGGATTCGGCTCGACCGGAACGATCGTCGCGCCGACTCCCGTCACGGCCAGCCATGTGGCAATGAAGGTGTTACTGGGAACTATGACCTCGTCGCCGGGGCCAACTTGCATTGCCCGCAGTGTGATCTGTAATGCTTCGAGGCCATTGCCCACCCCAATGCAGTGTTTCACCCCGCAAAATTCAGCGAACTCACGCTCGAATGCCTGGACCTCATTGCCGAGAATGTACCAGCCCGAGTCGATCACGGAGGTCGCAGCGGCCACCAGATCCTCGCGCATAGCGCGGTGTTGAACGGCGAGGTCGAGAAACGCAACCTTGGTCATCGTGTCTTTTCGATTTCCTGGAGGAACTCATCAAAGGAGCGCATGTAGTCCGCCTCGTCATAGAAATCCGAAGCTATGTTCATACAGACTGCGCCTGAGGAGAAGTTGTCCAAGTCGCGCCAGGTCATTGGCGGAATATACAGACCAAAATACGAACGATTTAGGTGAAATTTCTTCCGCTCGCGGCCGTCATCGAGCGTCACGTCGAAAGCGCCCGACATCGCGACCATGAGCTGGTGCAGCTCGCGATGGGCGTGACCGGCGCGTGAAGCTCCCCCTGGAATGTCATACAGGTAATAGACACGCTTAATGTCGAAAGGGATCTGGCGCCCGGCCTCGACAATGCTGAGATTGCCCCGGTGATCCTGGATCCTGGGCAGTTCAATGATTCTACAATCGCTCAGAGCCATCTAGATCTCATGGGTTAGGGCTTCCCCTTCAGAGTATTATCCTAATGCTTCGGAATAAAGAACATCACGGTCTCATAAATGCTTTCCGTGTAGTGCCTGACATACAGGTCGTAATCGTTCCGTACTGATAGGATCGCCTGTGGGATGCGCCAGAAGTCTCCCGCATTGTGATAGATCGACATCGCGAGCCGCGGATGAGCTGACGCGATCGTCGCCTTCGCTCCGTCGATAGCCTTCAGTTCGGCGCCTTCGATATCCATCTTCACAAAGGTCGGCGCCTCGTCGATCACATCGTCAAGCCGGTCGACGTCGATGATCATGGTGCCCTGCTCATCGATCCGCGAGGTCGATCCGCCGGCGCTGAAATGCAGACGCTCTTTGTGGTCGGACAGGCCGCAAGGATGGAAATGGATGCTGCGGTGACCTGATAGGCGGACCTTGCATACGTCGATGTTCTTCTGCTCGGGCTCGAACACGTGGATCGCTTGATAGTCTGGGCAGTGCTTGATGAACTCGAGACTAGTATGGCCGTCGAAACAGCCCACATCCACGAACGTCTCACCACTGCGCTGAAGCGTAAGAAAAGGCTCAAAGTACTGCACATCCTCTCGCGAGGTGAACCCGCGCAGGCTGTCGAGATCGTAGTTGACACGGAAGTTTACCAACTTCTGGAATATCCGTCTTGACTCGTCGTCACGAAGTGACTCGAAAATGCGCTGATATTCGAGGTGATTGGCCGCGTAATCGGCAGCGAAGTCTTCATTGAACACAATCTCACGAAGCTGCAGTTCTGACCATTTATAAAACGCGAAATAGTCGAGGTGCTCTAGGCCGAACGTATCGAGATGGCTCATCGCGGTGAATGGACGACCACCGGAAGCCACCAGCACCATCGCATCCTTCGGCGCCGACGCCGTCTTAATGATTGGCAACCCGAGGAATGCATCGTTCTTCGAGAAGTCGTCAATAAAGCCATCGACCTTGATCTGCTTGACAAGATCCGGGCCATAGGCGTTGCAACCGAAAATATATTTCTTGCGCCCATTATGGCGAACGAACTCGCGGCAGAATTTCTGCGCGATATCAGCCCATTCCGGCCTGCCAGCGTCGTTAACGATCAACATCATGTGGAAACGGTTACCCAGCTTTTCTTATTGGAGGAAGTTGTGATGGCTTCCAGCATATTCAGCCCTTGAAGCGCCTCATCGATGCCGAATACATAGGGTGGAAACTTGGCATTTTGGTCGCGTTGATACGCCTCAAGCGCATCCGCCACGTCGCTGTAGTAGTTGGCGAACGCTTCGATGAAGCCAGCCGGGTGTCCGACCTTGAAACGCGTATACCGAGTTTGATTGGCAATCACCGCCTCTGAGCTGCCGCGATCGAGGGTCGACTTCTGGCCAATAACGTTAGCAAGGTGCAGATACTCTGGACTTTCCTGATGCCACTCTGCCGAGCCGTTCTTTCCGAATAGCCGCAGGCGCAGACCATTGCGATAGCCTAGCGCGCTTTTCCCGTACCAGACATTCGAGGTTAGGTTATTTGTGTAGCGTGCAATGCAGAGTACATTGTCTGCTACCTGATCGAAATGGCCGAAGCTATCTTGGATTGCAACGAGCTCGCGCGGGCTCGCACTGGTTAGGAACTTAATGAGGCTGTGCACATGTGTTCCGAGGTCTAATGAAACGGTCGGGATGCTGGTCCCGTCGCGCAGCCGCCAGTCCTGAGGCGACGGACGGTTGCCCTCGGCATCCAGGCGGGCGAAGCCTTCCTGTGGCATCTCAATATGGATCTGGCTGATCGGCCCGAAATGGTCCTGCGCAATTAGGTGCTGCAACTCCCGCAGCATCGGGTAGCCCGTGTAATTATAGGTCACGGCTAGAAAGCCGCGCGTCTGGTCAAGAGCCGATTTTATCTCGCGTGCGTCTGAGCTCGAGCGGGCCAATGCCTTCTCACAAATCACTGGGACGCCGCTCTTAATGCAGTCGAGCACCTGGCCGCGATGCTGGTCTGTCGGCGTCAGTATCAAAATCGCGTCGATCTGCTTACGCTCAGCCGACAACAGGTCACCGAGATTCGCGTAAACACGCTCTTTCGTCACGCCATACGTTGCGGCGGTTCGCAGGTTCGAGTCGCTATCGCGGCCAAAACAACCTGCTACCAACTCGTACCGCAAATCCATATCTATCGCGATTCGATGCACTTGGCCGACCGCCGAATCGATACCACCGCCGAGAAATGCGACCTTCAGCTTACGATGCCCGCTGGGTTCTCGAACGTTCATCATGCAAGCTCCAAGGATTGGATGGTCACATGGTCCGCCCAACGCGGTGCGACCTGCAGCATTTCTTCCTCGCTACGATGTTCAGCGAAGAGAATGGCCAGTTTGTCGTAAGGAGCGGGTTCGAGCACCTCGCCACTGATCTTGAGTTGCACGACATCGACGCTCTTCGCCGGCGCATGGTGGCTGAAGGCGTGCGCAACAATACGCTCTTTGACCGAGACAGTGTGCCGGCTACACGGCTTCGGAACATCATTCCTATTCGGTAGGATATAGCGCTCGCCCAGATATTTGGCGACGACCAGGTCGTGGTACGAAACGCCAGTCGAGCGCTCAACAAGGCCGCCATAGAGATCACCTGGACAGCGGCGCATGCATTCAATCAGCCAGACCTCGCTGCCATTGCTGATAAATTGAGTATGCAACAGGCCGTCACAAAGTTGCAACGCTCCGATGAGCTGACGGATAGAGGTGCGCATTGCTTGCTGAATGACCGTCGACAAGCGCGTCGGATGGTTCGAGCAATCGACTTGGAATGGATAGACCGTGCAGAACTCATCGACGAAAGTGTCAAAGACGATATCACCGTCCTCGATAAACGCGGTGTGACTGTGGAGGCTCCCCTCTACGAACTCCTCAACGAGCACTTGACCGGATCGCGAGGCCTTGAGTGCCTGTTCGATTACCGAGGAAAGATCGGCTTCAGGTGACGCCTTAGTCATGCCGCGGCCACTGAAGCTATCGTCTGGTTTAAATAGCAGTGGTTGGGGAAGATCGAAAGCGGCCACCTGGTCAACGGATCGCAGCTGTCGTGCACGCGGTGCCGGAATCCCTTCCGCTTCGGTGAATTTGCGGAAGCTGACCTTGGTGTGCAGGATTTGTGCGACGTCAAAACGGTCGAAACCAGGAAAGCCATGCTGCTTTGCGAGTGCTGCGCAAGACATATAGGAGTAGTCGTTACAGCTCGGGACGAGATAGTCGACGGACACACTTTTCAAGAAGCTGGCAAGTTTCTCCGTAACGGAGTAATCAAAGTAGAACGAGCGATCCGCATATTGGTGACAGGGGTCGTTTTCGGCGTTCCCGCACACCCATACCTCAAGTCCGCGCCGCTTCAACGCAAAGAATAAGGGTGCCGCACTGAAGCTGCTTCCGACGAGAACCGCAATCTTGCTCATTTAGCGTTCGTTTTCCAAAGGTTTCATCTGTAAACCGCTTTGTTGGCTGGCCCGGAAGAGCAAAGCGCTGGTTCAGGCGCTGGCTTTTATCGTGCCTTCCAAGGCTACGGGGTCAATATGGTAGTCATTGTGAAGAGGGTGAGCCCGCCGATTTGAGGGTGTGCCTAACACGTACAACAGCTTGTGTCCAAGTACTCCCGAAAGGACCGCGTAGTAATAGTAGTTGCCATTTTCATAGAAGGGCGCGAGGGCAATGACCGTTGCTCCCGCTGGGGCAAAGATCATATTAGCTAAGCTGGCCCCCACCGGCGCCGCGATTACCCGTGCGTTTCTACACAAACGAACTTGATCGGCGAAACTAAGTCGTCCAGAATCGACCGGCACAAAGCCGTTGTCGACCATGATCTGCTCGACTTCGGCTCCGTTGCTCAAGCCGCGGACGTTAGTACTGCCGGTCCCCCGTCGTAGATAAATCTTCTCTGGCGCGGCGTCCGCCGATGGCAGAGTCGCGTTGTGCGCCACGGCTCGTACCGCATCGAGCGCATATCGAGAGAAACAATTCTTGTATTTCGGGTGTTGTTTGTTGCTTAGCTTATGCGGGATATATGGCTCATATCCCGTCGCGGAGACCTCGGCGAGAATTTTCACTGCGATCGGTTGCCACCGATCGACAAGAATTATCTGTCGAGGCTTTTGTGACAGTAGCGCGACAGAGTCGTGCATATTGCGGTGGATCCAACCGTCCACCAGGATCGGCCAATCATCATAGTCAGGCGAAGCGTCGAGAATGGCGAGTTTTGGTACGATCTCCGTCATCCAGTGCGCATAGTTGGCGGCGCTTTGGCCCAATAAATTGATAGCCCGCGGCAAGGTTCGAGCGACCGGACCGAAATAGGAAGTCATGCCGGTGCGGGATGAATCGATCTTGATGAAACCGCGAATCTCAGCCGGCGACTCGTCCGTCTTCGGCGTCAGCATATCGGGATGGATGGCGCAGCTCAGCGCCAGAACGAAACTCGTGCCGCCGATCACTGTTGCATCGACGATCTCTATGATCCGAGCTTCGGGTGTGTCGATTTCGATAGGCGCAACCGTTAGCTGTGTCGCAGACGAAGTGGCAATGATCTGCGGTGGCGGCAATATGAAATGCGCCGCTGGCGCAACCAACAATGTCTTAGGATTCGTTCGGCGCTGAAATTGTGAAAACGAAATGAAGATATAGTCAGTAACCGTATCGCCGTGCCAAAGCCGACAGTTGAGACGATAGATCGATCGATAGAAGGCTAGCGCAATCTCACGGAGCAACCGAAAGATATAAAATTGCGCTAGATGCCGGCGATAAATTCGCAGGCTGCTCGAGATGATTTTTCCCACCACAGATCAACTATAAGTGTGCACGGAGTGGCGGTATAACATCGCTGGTTTAGCTTGGAAATAGCTGTGCATTTATTCTAAGCGAATCGCTATGCGGAGGACGCGTGGTATTCGCATCAGCGGCGCATGGGCTGAAGATAAGCGGGCCGCGGCTATTGCCGCCATCCCAGCAGCCGAGAAGGCTGAGCGGATTGAAAGCCTGAAACATCGAGCGGATGAGCTTTGGTTCTGATTGGTCTCGCGCCCGTTGTGAAGTCGATGCCTGCATCGTTTCACATCCCATGGACGATGGCGTTACCGCGCGTCGCTCTACCATTCTCAAGGAGTGCTTTATTTCCCTTGGTCGTTGCAATCCCAGACAGCGTTCCTGAGATTAATACAAGGTTGAGCAAACACAGCTCAAGATTAGAGGGTTGAGTTAACCCGAGGCTTGACGGCTTCTGTAGGTCAGATTGCGCGAACTCAATCCAGTTTAGCAAACCTCCCAGACCATCCCCGCACTCGATGTTATGATCGTTGCCGAGAGCACGCGGTCATTAACTTGTGAGGAGCAGCATCAGCTTTCCTGTACGCGCTTGGGCCCTATTTCAAGGAGTTCGGAGATCCGATCCCGGACGTTATCATCTGCATCAGCCGAGACGCATTGCTCGGCGCGCTTTTGACCAAAGGCTGGCGCGTGTTGCTTCGGCTCGGCTACTAACCTGCAAACCAATACGTTCGTAACGCATGAGCAACGCAGAGGCCGTCTTCGTAAATGGCCCTAGAGCTGTCAGGATGAGGGCGCACATCGCGATGGCCAACGCTCGGCCCTCGTCGCGGATCGATACAATATGGTTCGAGCAAGATAGGCCAGCGGCGGTGCGAAATGGTGACGTGGCCACTACAGAAGTTCTGCAACGCTGGTTCCGACGCTCTCATTTTCTTTCAAGAACCCTCCGTCGTTAGACAAACGCATATCTGATAACGCAGCCGCATTGGGTCATTCTCTATTTGTCGAAAGCGGCCTCAGACGCGAGCAGCCTCCTTAAAACAGGCATTGGACGCTGATGCGTCCTGTGCCAAGTTGCCGCTGACTCATTTGGAAGTTAGCCAGTGGAAAAACGACAATCCGAGAATAATTTTGACCTTCTAAGGTTAATTGCCGCGATAATGGTCGTTTGGTCACACCAATTTGTCGTTCTCGGCCACCCGCAGCCAGAAGTTCATCTCGTCAATGGCTATGTCGGCTCGTTCGGCGTAATGATCTTCTTTGGCATTAGCGGATATCTCAACACAAAGAGCCTTGTTAGACGGAAGAGCGCAACGTCATTTCTGGCCTCTCGTGCCACTCGGTTATACCCGGCGCTGGTGGTCTGCGTTTTTCTCACCATCATCATGGGCGCATTGATCACCAGCACGCCCCATGAATACTTCAATGTGAAGACTCTACGATACCTACTGAACTCAACGCTGTTTTGGCTTGAGGTTAGACTGCCTGGTGTCTTCACGGAAAACATTTATCCAGAGGCCGTGAATAACTCTCTTTGGACTCTTCCAATGGAGGCCGCGTGCTATATCGGTCTTGCGACAATCTTTCAGGTAGGGCGTTTTGGACGGTATGCGACACTAGCCCCTCTGCTCTTGGTCGCCATTTCCCTTCTCGTTTTCTCCTCCACTGTTCGCGGTCTGACAGAAGATTGGCTAGTCAACCAAGATCACGCCCCCCGCTATTACGGAGTTGGCTTCTTGAGCGGATCTCTGCTCGCCGCTTTCGAGGGGATATTTAACCGCACAACAGCTGCGATATTTCTTTGCTCAGTAGCGACAGCGTTTGTACTAGCCGACCAACGTTTGACCGCGATCCTGCTAGTTCTTCCCATCATATTCATCTCGTTAGGACGCCTTCCATCCCAGAGGTGGATGCGCCCGCTAGTAGATGTATCCTACGGTACATACCTCTACGCATTTCCGATTCAACAGCTTATCTCCAATACCGGACTATCCTTTTGGCTCTCTTTCGTGATTTCGCTGTTTGCTTCGTTGTCATTCGGATTGCTCTCCGCAATTCTTGTAGAGCGTCCTGCTCTGCGATGGCTCGCGTCGAGACAACGGCAGATGTCGGACCGCCCACTTTCGACAACATCGGAAAAACCGTCTCGGGCAGCATTTTCATGATTGGACCACATCCATAATCATGGCCAAACCTAGCTCGGCTATGCAACCCAGCGGGTATGGTGCTCGACATTAAAAGTTGCCCCGCGGCAACATTCACGGCCATTTGTGAGAAAGAATCCGCCGCGCGGTTCCATACGCACAGTTTATCGGCAATTGCCCGCTAATGAATCCACCGCTGCCCAAGCGTTACGTTGCAATCATCTGCCTACGAAGTGTTCAATCGATATATGCTGAATGCAGATGCTGATTCGCGGCGGACGTGGGGCGTTCCAGTGATAAGTCGAAAGCGTCGCCTCTCAGCACATTGATCGGGCAAGGAGAGGGATCATGTACAACGATTCTCTGTTCAATGCGTTTGCGCGCTCGTTTGAAGCTCGAAGCGAAACGGATATGTCCATGGCGGAATATCTGGAGTCGTGTCGAGACGACCCCATGAGGTACGCCAACGCGGCGGAAAGAATGTTGGCAGCCATCGGCGAGCCCCAGATGATCGACACGGCCAAGGATCCTCGCCTTGGCCGTATTTTTTTGAACAGGACCGTGCGGGCATATCCGGCATTTGCCGGGTTCCACGGCATGGAAGAGACGATCGAACGCATCGTCGCTTTCTTCAGACATGCCGCGCAGGGGTTGGAAGAGCGCAAACAGATCCTCTATCTGCTGGGCCCGGTCGGCGGCGGCAAATCATCCCTCGCCGAGCGCCTCAAGCTGCTGATGGAGGTTCACCCGATCTATGTGTTGAAGGCGGGCGATGAACTCAGCCCGGTTTTCGAAAGCCCGCTCAGCCTGTTCGATCCGGAAACCTTGGGCTCCATGATCGAAGAGCGCTACGGCATTCCTCGCCGGCGTCTCACCGGTCTGATGAGTCCATGGTGCTACAAGCGGCTTGAAGCCTTCGGTGGCGACATCTCGCGGTTCCGTGTCGCTCGCATCCAGCCATCGCGGCTACGGCAGATAGCGATCGCCAAGACCGAGCCCGGCGACGAGAACAACCAGGATATCTCTTCGCTGGTCGGCAAGGTGGATATCCGCAAGCTCGAGACATTCGCCCAGAACGATCCCGATGCTTACAGCTATTCTGGTGGGCTCAATCGGGCCAATCAGGGCGTTCTTGAATTCGTCGAGATGTTCAAAGCGCCAATCAAGATGCTCCACCCGCTGTTGACCGCGACGCAAGAGGGCAACTATATCGGCACCGAAAACATTGGCGCGATCCCGTTCACCGGTGTCATTCTCGCACACTCCAATGAATCGGAGTGGCAGAGCTTCAAGACCAACAAGAACAACGAAGCTTTTATCGATCGCATCTGCGTCATCAAGGTTCCATACTGCTTGCGCGTCACGGAAGAGCAGAAGATCTACGAAAAGCTGATTGAGGGTTCTGAATTGTCGCGGGCGCCGTGTGCTCCTGCAACACTTGAAACTCTGGCGCGCTTTACGGTGGCCTCGAGGCTGCGCAAGCATGAGAACTCCACGTTGTTCGCCAAGTTGAGGGTTTACGACGGCGAAAGCCTGAAGGAATCCGATCCCAAGGCGCGCAGCGTTCAGGAATATAAAGACGCCGCCGGCGTGGATGAGGGCATGGATGGCGTCTCGACGCGCTTTGCCTTCAAAGTTCTGGCAGCGACGTTCAATCACGACACGGCGGAGGTTGGTGCCGATCCGGTCCATCTGATGTACACGCTCGAGCAGTCGATCCGGCGCGAACAGTTGCCTGAAGAAATCGAGAAGCGTTATCTCGAGTTCATCAAGGCCGAACTTGTCACGCGATATGCCGAGTTTATCGGCCACGAGATCCAGAAGGCCTACTTGGAGTCGTACTCCGACTACGGACAGAATCTGTTCGATCGCTATGTCGATTATGCCGATGCGTGGATCGAAGATCAGGACTTCAAGGATCCCGATACAGGACAGCTTCTTGATCGCGAACTCCTCAATCAGGAGCTGACCAAGATCGAGAAGCCTGCGGGAATTGCCAACCCCAAGGATTTCCGCAACGAGATCGTCAAGTTTTCGCTGCGATCGCGGGCGCAAAACGGCGGCAAGAATCCAAGCTGGACCAGCTACGAGAAGATCCGCGAAGTGATCGAGAAGCGCATATTCTCGCAAGTGGAAGATCTGCTGCCCGTCATATCATTCGGTTCGAAAAAGGACGGTGAAACCGAGAAGAAGCACGGCGAGTTCGTCAACCGGATGGTGGAGCGCGGGTACACCGAGCGTCAGGTTCGTCGGTTGGTCGAATGGTACATGCGGGTGAAGCAGGCTGGCTGAACCGCATCTGAGGACGGCCATGAATATCATCGATCGTCGTTTGAATCCGGGTAGCAAGAGTCTCGAAAATCGCCAGCGCTTTCTGCGTCGTGCAAAAACGCTGGTTCGTGATGCCGTCAAGAAGTCCTCGGAGTCGCGCGACATCAAGGATGTTCTGGAAGGAGGCGAGGTCAGCATTCCGCTCGACGGCATGCATGAGCCTCGTCTTCGGCGGGAAGGAGGCATCCGCGACATGGTCCTTCCCGGCAACAAGAAGTTCGTGGAAGGCGATGTGCTCCCCCGTTCGGGACAAAGCAGCGGGAAGCCTAGCGAACCGGGGGAAGGCGACAGCGAAGACGCTTTCCGCTTCGTCCTCAGCCGGGACGAGTTCGTCGATATCTTCCTCGATGACCTCGAACTTCCGGACCTCGCCAAGCGAAAGATGGCTGAAGCGGAGCAGCACACCCTCCGTCGCGCCGGCTATTCGGTCTCCGGATCGCCGACCAACATCTCGATCAGCCGCACGATGCGGCTGGCCATGGCGCGCCGGGTAGCGCTCCGCAGGCCACGGCCGGAAACTATCGCGGAGCTCGAAGCCGAAATGCTGGAGTGCGGAGAGGAGCGTCGCAATGAGATCATTGCGGAGCTTGCTTCGCTCAAATCCAGGATTCAGCGGATCTCTTATATCGATCCGATCGACATCCGCTATCGGCGGTTCGAGACCACACCAAAGCCTGTAGCCCAGGCGGTGATGTTTTGCCTGATGGATGTGTCCGGCTCGATGTCAGAGCACATGAAGGATCTGGCAAAGCGCTTCTACATGCTGCTCTACGTGTTCCTCACGCGCCGATATCGTCACGTCGATATTGTCTTCATCCGTCACACCGATCGTGCTGAAGAGGTGGATGAAGACACATTTTTCCATGGCCCAGCCTCCGGCGGAACGCTGGTCTCCAGTGCGCTGGAAGCCATGAAAGAGATCGTGAAATCGCGCTACCGTCCTGAAGACTGGAATATCTACGCGGCGCAAGCCTCAGACGGCGATAATTTGTATTCCGACGGTGATGTAACGGCATCCCTGCTGAAAGATTACATCCTGCCGGTCACGCAGTTCTTCGCTTATCTCGAGGTTGGGGAGGCCACGGGCAATCCGTTCGATACCTCGGATTCCTCGCTGTGGGCGCTCTATCAGCGATTGCGTATCGAGGGTGCGCCGCTGTCGATGCGCAAGGTCAGCAGCCGTGGCGAAATTTTCCCTGTGTTCCACGAGCTCTTCCAGCGCCGCAGCAAGCAGGAGAAGGTTGCGCCATGAACGATACTTCGGCCGGACGTTTGTATCAGGGCGCGGACTGGGACTTTCAGACTCTTCAAAGAATTCATGATGCTTGCGAGGAAGTTGCCAAGTCCGACCTCGGCCTCGACACTTACCCCAACCAGATCGAGGTCATTACTGCCGAACAGATGTTGGACGCGTATTCCTCGGTAGGAATGCCGCTGTTCTACAAGCACTGGTCATTTGGCAAGCAGTTCGCCCATCAGGAAACGTTTTATCGAAAAGGCTTGATGGGGCTCGCGTACGAAATCGTCATCAACAGCTCGCCGTGCATTTCCTACCTGATGGAGGAAAACACCGCGACGATGCAGACTCTGGTCATCGCGCACGCGGCGTTCGGACATAATCACTTCTTCAAGAACAATTATCTGTTCAAGCAGTGGACCGATGCCGACGGAATCCTCGACTATCTCGACTTCGCCAAACGATACATTGCGCAATGCGAAGAGCGTTATGGCCACATCGCGGTTGAACGGACATTGGATGCCGCACACGCATTGATGTCACATGGTGTCTATCGGTATCCGGGCAAGAAGAAGCTCAATCTGCGTGAGGAAGAGAAGCGCGCCAAGGAACGGCGATCCCACGAAGAGAGCGTTTTCAACGATCTCTGGCGCACCGTGCCGACGGGGCCTAATAAGACCGTGTCTGAACTGACCGCCGAGCGGCGGATCGCCATGCTTGGCCTCCCGCAAGAGAACATCCTCTATTTTCTGGAGAAGTCCGCACCGCGTCTGCAGCCGTGGCAGCGCGAGTTGTTGCGCATCGTGCGCCACATCGCGCAATACTTCTATCCGCAGGGGCAGACCAAGGTCATGAACGAGGGGACAGCGACGTATGTCCACTATCGCATCATGACGCGGCTGCTGGAACAGGGCCGCATTTCCGAGGGAAACTTCCTCGAGTTTTTGCAGTCGCATACCAACGTCGTCTTTCAGCCGGACTTCGACGATCGGCGGTACTCCGGGTTCAATCCGTATGCGCTCGGATTTGCGATGATGCAGGATATCGAGAGAATCGTGTCCAACCCCGAAGATGAGGATCGGGAATGGTTTCCCGATATCGCCGGGCGCGGGGATGTCATGGGCGTGCTGCGGGACGTCTGGGCGAATTATCGCGACGAAAGTTTTGTCAGTCAGTTCCTCAGCCCGCGGCTGATGCGGCATATGCGGATGTTCCATCTGCACGATGACCCCGCCGACACAGATGGCATTCGGGTCGGAGCTATCCATAACGAGCAAGGTTATCGCCGCATCCGCCGGCAGTTGGCCCGGCAATACGACGTTGGTGTTGTCGATGCCAATATCGAGGTTGTCGATGTCGATCTCGCAGGCGACAGGCGGCTACTACTTCGCCACGCGGTGGTGAATGGGGCGCTTCTGAATGAGGTGGATGCCAAGCGCGTGGTTCAGCACTTGGCCAATCTTTGGAGCTATGATGTGTCCCTGAGCGAGGTCGATTCCTCGGGGACAGTGTTGAAGGAGCATGCCGCCAGCCCTCACGTGGCGGCGATTGCAGCCTGAGCCGTTGCGTCACGAAAGCGTATGGGGGCGCTGGTACGATGCCGCGGGGACTTCATGATGGCTGATCGTGAGAACACGCGAATTGCATTGCTTGGTGCGCCAGTCGATGTCGGCGCATCGCGGCGTGGTACATTGATGGGGCCGGCGGCCTTGCGCACCGCGGGTCTTCCCGGTGTACTTGAGGGGCTCGGATATCACGTTGAGGATCACGGCGATATTCTGCCGAGAGATTTGAAGCTGACGGCCGAC
Source organism: Afipia dichlorophenoxyacetatis (assembly GCF_055386385.1). Taxonomy (NCBI): domain Bacteria; kingdom Pseudomonadati; phylum Pseudomonadota; class Alphaproteobacteria; order Hyphomicrobiales; family Nitrobacteraceae; genus Afipia; species Afipia dichlorophenoxyacetatis. The sequence goes on from NZ_AP029250.1 coordinate 1,016,088, forward strand.
GAGCCGCCGCGAAACGCCAACCACTACACAGAGATTCAGGCTTGGACGCGCGTGTTAAGCGCCCGTGCCTTTGAGCTTGCCCGTTCGGGTGTGATTCCGCTTTTTCTCGGCGGCGATCACAGCCTGTCGATGGGATCGATCAATGGCGTCGCGCGACACTGGAAAGAGCAGGGGCGGCCGTTGTTCGTGCTCTGGCTGGATGCGCATGCTGACTACAACACGCCGTCCACCACGCTGACCGCAAACATGCATGGCATGTCGGCTGCTTTTCTCTGTGGCGAGCCGGGGCTTGACCGGCTGCTGGGCGATGAGCCTCGGGCGTCGATTACGCCTGCTGAGCTGGACCTGTTTGGTGTCCGTTCGATCGACAAACTGGAAGGCGAGCTGATCCGCGAGCGTGGCATTTCCATTGTCGATATGCGCCACATCGACGAATTCGGCGTTGCTGTCTTGATCCGGCGAGTCATCAACCGGGTGAAGGAACGCAACGGCGTGCTGCATGTGAGCTTCGACGTCGACTTCCTCGACCCAAGCATTGCGCCAGGGGTGGGTACAACAGTGCCGGGTGGCGCAAGCTACCGCGAAGCGCATTTAGCCATGGAGCTCATGCACGATTCAGGTCTGGTGCGCTCAGTAGATATCGTCGAGCTCAATCCATTTCTCGATGAGCGTGGACGTACGGCGCGTGTCGCGGTCGAACTCGTCGCCAGCCTGTTTGGCCAGCGGATCACGGATCGCGCGACGCCGACCAACGCGATTATCTCTCCCAGATAGGGATGTGTTGAAGGCGACGGGCTACCTGCCAACAAGGAGTGCGGATTTAGGTCTTCGCCCGTACCAATCATGTTGTCGGGACCGAGCCTGAGGCGCATCGGCATAGGGCCGAGCGATCATCGGGAACGGTTTCGGGGATAGGACTAAATCCCGCTTTTTACTCGGAGACACCCCGCGGAATGCCCTTTCGCAGATGCGAGACATAGCGTAAGTCCAGCCCGAAATCGCTTTCCCAGACTCCGTGTGCACATGATTCGACTAGACAACATCAGCAAGCAAAATGGCCATCAAATCCTCTTCATTGAAGCCTCCGCGGCGCTTCAAAAAGGAGAGAAAATTGGGCTGGTAGGGCCTAACGGGGCCGGAAAAACCACGCTTTTTCGGATGATCAATGGCGGCGAGTTGCCTGACGAAGGACAAGTTGTCACCGAGCGGGGTGTGACCATCGGGTATTTCAGCCAGGACGTGGGCGAGATGTCCGGCCGCAGCGCTGTGTCCGAAGTGATGGATGGCGTCGGACCGGTGAGCGCCGTGGCGACCGAGCTGAAGGAGCTCGAAACCGCCATGGCTGATCCGGATCGCGCGGATGAAATGGATGACATCATCACACGCTATGGCGAAGTGCAGGCCCGCTTCGAGGAACTGGATGGTTACGCCCTCGATGCGCGTGCGCGCGAGGTACTTGCTGGCTTGGGCTTTAGCCAGGAGATGATGGATGGCGACGTGGGGGCGCTGTCCGGCGGTTGGAAGATGCGCGTGGCGCTCGCCCGTATTCTTCTCATGCGACCCGAGGCCATGCTTCTGGACGAGCCGAGCAACCACTTGGACCTCGAGAGCCTCATCTGGCTGGAATCGTTCCTGAAAGGCTATGAAGGCGCATTGCTCATGACCTCGCACGATCGCGAATTCATGAACCGCATCGTCAACAAGATCGTGGAAATCGATGGTGGTTCGCTGACGACGTACTCCGGTGACTATGAGTTCTACGAACAGCAGCGTGCGATGAACGAAAAGCAGCAGCAGGCGCAGTTCGAGCGTCAGCAGGCGATGCTGGCCAAGGAAATCAAATTCATCGAGCGGTTTAAGGCGCGCGCTTCGCATGCCGCGCAGGTGCAGAGCCGGGTGAAGAAGCTCGAGAAGATCGAGCGCGTCGAACCGCCAAGGCGTCGTCAGACCGTCGCATTTGACTTCCTGCCGGCGCCTCGTTCTGGCGAAGACGTGGTGACGCTGAAGAACGTCAACAAAAGCTATGGCAGCCGCACCATTTACGAAGGCCTCGATTTTTCCGTGCGCCGTAAGGAGCGCTGGTGTGTGATGGGCATCAACGGCGCGGGCAAGTCCACGCTGCTGAAACTGGTGACAGGGACAGCGGAGCCGGATGATGGATCCGTCGTTCTGGGTGGCAGTGTGAAGATGGGGTACTTCGCACAACATGCCATGGATCTGTTAGGCGGCGAGCGGACCGTGTTCGAGCAGCTCGAATATTCGTTTCCGCAGGCAGGGCAGGGCTCGTTGCGTGCTCTCGCGGGCTGCTTCGGTTTCTCCGGCGACGACGTCGAGAAGAGATGCCGTGTGTTGTCGGGCGGCGAAAAGGCGCGTCTGGTGATGGCGCTGATGCTTTTCGATCCGCCGAATTTCCTGGTGCTGGACGAGCCGACCAACCATTTGGACATGGCGACGAAGGAAATGCTCATCACCGCGCTCTCGGAATATGAGGGGACGATGCTGTTCGTCTCCCATGATCGGCATTTTCTGGCGGCGCTCTCCAATCGCGTGCTGGAGCTGACGCCCGAGGGCGTCCACAAATACGGCGGTGGTTACACGGAGTATGTGGAGCGCACAGGCCAGGAAGCTCCTGGTCTGCGGAGCTAATTCTTAGATTTTGTTTGAATACCGTGTGACGCCGTTTCCGGCGTCACACTAGGTTCGAGTTCAACAGGCCTTCTTAGAAGCTGGCGACGTCGATCACCGCTTGAGCGAACTCCGTCGGTGCTTCCTGCGGCAGATTATGGCCGATGCCACCCTTGATGAGCCGGTGCTCGTATTTGCCCGAGAACATCTTGGCGTAGGCGCTGGGCTCCGGGTGTGGCGCGCCGTTAGCATCGCCTTCCATGGTGATGGTGGGCACGGTGATGATCGGGGCTGCCGCCAACTTCTTTTCGAGATCGTCATACTTGCTTTCGCCCTCGGCCAATCCAAGTCGCCAGCGATAATTGTGGATCGTAATATCGACATGGTCCGGATTGTCGAAGGCCGCGGCGCTGCGATCAAATGTGGCGTCATCGAAATTCCATTTTGGCGATGCGAGCTGCCAAATCAGCTTTGCGAAATCGTGCCGGTTCTGTGCGTAGCCGGCGCGGCCGCGTTCGGTGGCGAAATAGAATTGATACCACCATGCAAGCTCGGCCTTCGGCGGCAATGGCTTCCTGTTGATCTCCTGATTGCCGATCAGATAGCCGCTCACCGAGACCATCGCCTTGCAGCGCTCCGGCCACAGGGCCGCGAGGATGTTGGCCGTGCGCGCGCCCCAGTCAAAACCGGCGATGATCGCCTTCTCGATCTTGAGGGCATCCATCAGGGCAATGATATCGACGGCGAGGACCGCCTGCTGTCCGTTCCGGATTGTGTCGGTTGAAAGAAAGCGCGTGGTGCCATAGCCGCGCAGGTACGGAATGATCACCCTGTAGCCTTTGGACGCCAGCAGTGGGGCGACATCGACAAAGCTGTAAATGTCATAGGGCCAGCCGTGCAGCAGGAGCACGACAGGGCCATCGGCTGGTCCGGCTTCGGCATAGCCCACATTAAGTGTACCGGCGTTGATCTGCTTGAGCGGACCGAACGACGTATGGGTCCCGGGCTTGACCGCGGGCAGCTCAGCAGATTTCGGTGTGCCAGACTGGGCGAACGCGGAATCGATCAAGCCGAACTGTGCGGCGGCAATGGCGACGGCGGCGGTGCCGAAAAAGCGGCGGCGATGGTGGTTGATCTCTTCGGACATTACTCTTCTCCAGTGAATGTGTTCCGACAGCGACAACATCGAATCCATGTATCTGCGTTGTGTCCTGATCCGTCTGAATTGAATGAGCGTGTAGCTTCCGTACCGCGGGATACATGCCGTTACAAATCGGCCGGGCGGCCCGATTGGGGGGAATCTCCGCCTCGTGAGTATTCATCCTGTTGCACATTCAAGCACGCACCGGGGCCACCTTACTATTTAGAAGAAGCTGACCTTGGTGCACGACTGCGTGTCGGGCCCTCTTGTACAACCATGTATAGGCCCGGCACGTTGGCACGCTTTGTTACACTTCTGATCAATCCGGACACATGCCCGATACGTCTGAACCGCTTTATGCGGCCACTCGCTGGGCCCTGGTCATTCCGCCTAGGCGCCACCGATCGTTGCAAAGGAGTTCAGACATGACCAAGCTCGAAAAAGTGCTGTATACGGGAAAGACCCGCATGTCGGGCGGACGTGACGGCGCATCGCGCAGTTCCGATGGCCGTCTTGACGTCAAGCTCTCGTCTCCCGGCTCGTCGGGCAGCGGTACCAATCCGGAGCAGCTGTTCGCTGCCGGCTGGTCGGCCTGCTTCATCGGAGCCATGGGCTTGGCGGCTGCTCAGATGAAGGTCGCTCTTCCGGCAAATCTTGCGGTCAATGCGGAAGTCGATCTCGGAACGACAGGTGGAGGCTATTTCCTCCAGGCGCGCCTCAATGTGAGCCTGCCGGGCGTGGATCGCGACGTCGCACAAGCCATCGTGGATACCGCGCATCAGACCTGTCCGTACTCGAAGGCCACGCGCGGCAACATCGACGTGGTGATCAATCTCGTCTGAACCCGTCCCTCTGACCGCGATGGCCGGCTTAGGTGCTGGTCATCGTCCTCAACGCTCATGATGATGATGGAGAATGCCCATAATGCGGCTTGCTTTAACATGCCTCATTGGACTTTCGGTGCTGGCGGCGCCGTGCGTCTATGATACCGACCCCCGCGAGCCTTCGGCTGTGGCTGCAGTCATCGCGAAGCTGTTTCCAATGGATAGCGGATCTGCAACAGGGACCTCGAATTTTCAGCCTATACACAATGTTTCGGGAATCTTCCCATGACGCTCCCGCTTTATGACCAATCAAAAAACCAGGACTTTCGGCAATGAAGCTTCATGCGAACGAAGTTTCTTCGGCGACATCGCGCGTGCGGATTGCTCTCGCCCTGAAGGGGCTTCACATAGAGATGCAGCCCGTAAATATCTTCGGCGCGGATGCGGAGAGCCCCCAGCCGGAATATCGCGGGGTCAATCCGAGGCACTTGGCGTTCAAAGGTCTGAGGAACTCCAGCTGATTGTTCATCGTGTTTTGTTTCGCCGTGTATCGAGATGCATCTTAAAACCTTGGTCTACCGATTTGTCGTCCGCTCCAGAAAATGCACAAGTGCTTTGCGGTCTTCGTCCGAGCCGATGATCTGTTCGGGCATTTTTGTCCCAGGAGTGTAGGCCGCCGGACCGATCTCGAAAAGTTTCGAAACGGTTTCCGGCGTCCAGACGATATCGAGCTTCTTCAGCGGCTCGGAGTAATTGTAGCCCGGCAAGGTCGCGATCTTTCGCCCGAAGATTCCCGACAGCGTTGGGCCGGCCTTGTTGGCCTGATCCGGGGAAAGCGTGTGGCAGGCCACGCATGCACGAAAAATTTCCGCACCCCGGTCGCCCGTATAAGCGGCGAGTATGTCATTCGGACTTTCCTGAATGGTCGCTCCGATGGGCTCGCCTGTGAGCGCATTCCAGCGCCGGATCATGTTGTCGGCACCGCCTGTCAGCAGCGTGCTGCTGTCCGGCATGAATGCCACTGACCACACTGGAAGTCCCGGCCCGACCAGCCTGCGAGCGAGCTTGTGCGTTTTGCGGTCAATGATCGCGACCGATCCGCGAATATCCGCTGCGGCAAGGAGCGTGCGGTCCTCCGATATTGCTATCGCAATCACCGGGTTCGGTGCGGCGGCCACCTCGCTCTCGAGCTTACCTGTGCGATCGAGGAAATAAAGTTTACCGTTCGCGCCGGCTGTGACGATCTCATCGTCATTAGCAACTACGACAGAGTTGAGTGGCGTGGGGAGAGTGACGATGGACGGTGGTGCAGTGCTGTCGAGTGACCAAATGCGAAGTGTCAGGTCGTAGCTGACGCTGACGAGGCTCTTGCCGTCTGTGCTGAACGCTATGCCGTTGACATTCTGCGTGTGGCCTTCGAGCACACGTTCAGTTCCTCCCGCGAGGGGCCAGAGGCGCACGGTATGGTCCCATGATGCTGATGCGAGAACTGAACCATCGGGCGACGGAGCGAGCGCTACGATTGGCCCGGTGTGACCTTCGAGCACCGTATCGGGTTGCTGTTTGCCGGCACTCCAGATTGCAATGCGGCCGTCGGCACCTGCAGTGACGGCGCGGCCATCCTTGAGCACGGTCGTTGCGTTAACGGCGTCTGCGTGAAACCGGAGGACTTGCTCTGCAACATCACGGTTAAGCGACCAGCGGATCGCACTGCCGTCGAAACTTCCCGAAAGCAGCGTCTGTCCATCGGACGAAATCGACAGCGCCCGAACCGGCCCGCCGTGGCCTCGCAATTGCGCGGAGGCGGGGGTCACGAAAAGCGCACCAATGACCACGCCGATCGCGAGCCGCGACACTAATCGGTATCTTCTGCTTCCGTGGTCAACGTCTCGCACTGACGGTTCCCTCGAAGACCCCATTAATCTGAGTCCGGAGCGCATCGAAACACGAAAATTGTGTTCGATAAACGGATTTGGAAGTCAGGCGAAATAACGGATCTTGCCGGCAGGTGAGGTGTCATAGCCCGTGTGATCTTTCGCGCGTTGCTCGAAGAGGGGCTGCGAAATAAAGCTCATTAGCGCCTGCAGTGCTGGTTTGAAATAAGAGCGCTGCCGCATCAGGAGATCGAAGTCTTCCCAGAGCAACGGCATGAAATCGAGATCGGCTGCCTTGGCGGCTGCCCGCGTCGCAATGCCGCAATCGGCGCGTCCGGCACGAATTGCTGTCGCAAGATCAGGTCCGGTCAGGCACGGGGGATCGAGGCGGCGTAGATCCTTCAGCTTCGCGCCTTGCTGTTTGAGAAGTTTATCAAGCAGCATTTGTGCGCCGGCGCCCGGTTGCCTGACAGCCATCGTAGCGCCTGACGTGAGAACATCGGCGAGGCTCGTCAGATTCTTCGGGTTTCCTGATTGCACCAGAAGTCCCTGTTCCCGCCGCACGAATCCGACCAACACTGCATCGTGCAGGCCAGCCATCGCGCGCACCGCGGCGATATTGGCGTCATCGTCAGAACTTTGCGCGTCTTCTTCAGCGTGGAAATGAATTGCCGCCGCGATTGCCTCGGCGCGCAGCACGCGGCCGACGCCGCTCTCTGTCCCTTCAACAAGCGTCGCAAGGCCGGAGCCGGATTCGCGCAGGCTCCACTCGAGCAGCGCATCCTGACTTCCACCAACGATCAAAGGTGCATCCGCATGAACCATGCCCGCGGGCCGCATCAATCCTGACAGCACCCAGCGATCGAGCTCTTCCCGCGGGAAAAGCCATTTGCCGGTCACCTTGGTACAGGGGATCGCGCCCTCGGCCACCAGCTCGTAGAGCTTGCGCTCTCCAAGCCGAAGGTACTCGGATGCCTCATTGGTGGTCAGCAAATTCATCCTGCATTTGTATGCATATTCTTGTTTCTTTTCAATTCATTGACATACCTGAAAAATATGCAGGACAAGGCATGTGGGAGGAAAGTGATGCTGGATGGGCTGAATGCCTGGCAATTGATCATGAACGGTGATGCGACGCTCTTCGCCATCGTGCGGTTGTCGCTGGCCGTCAGCCTTTCCGCGGTCGCGCTTGCAGCCGTTGTCGGTTTACCGCTCGGGGCATTGCTCGCGCTCATGCGCTTCCCCGGGCGAAACGTGATTGTGGTGCTCGTCAACGCTTTCATGGGGCTGCCGCCCGTTGTGGTCGGTCTTGCGGTCTATCTCTTGCTGTCGCGCTCCGGGCCGCTTGGCGATCTTGGCATTCTGTTCACCCCAGGGGCGATGATCATCGCGCAGGCCGTCTTGATCGTGCCGATTATCGCAGCCCTGACACGCCAAACCATTGAGGATCTGTGGATCGAATATCGCGATGAACTCTCGGCGATGGATGTCGGTCCGTTTGGTCGCATAACAACGCTGCTGTGGGATGCACGCTTTAGTCTGCTGACCGCGCTGCTTGCCGGCTTTGGGCGAGCGGCAGCGGAAGTCGGTGCCGTCATGATTGTCGGAGGCAATATAGATGGCTTCACCCGCACCATGACGACGGCGATTGCGCTCGAAACGTCAAAAGGCGATCTGCCGCTCGCGCTCGGTTTGGGCATGATCCTTGTGGCGATCGTTCTTGCGATCAACGCGGCGGCATGGGGGGCACGCGTCTGGTCCGAACGGCAGGCGGGATGACGATGCGGGCGCCGGCTACTGATCTTCCCGTTGTCTTCGATCGTGTCTCGGTGCGTGCCGGCGTGACGACCATTCTCGATCGTCTCTCGCTGACTTTGTCGCCCGGTGCACCGACGCTTGTCGTCGGGCCGAACGGCGCGGGCAAAAGCACGTTGTTGCGCCTGTGCATGGGGCTTACGGTGCCAACGGATGGCCGCATCAGCTGGGGCGGCCGCACGGACGTCAAACCGACGCGCCGCGCGTTTGTATTCCAACGGCCGGTGATGCTGCGCCGCACGGCGTCCGCCAACGTCGTCTATGGGCTGACCCACGCGAATTATCCCCAAGAGAAACTGGCAGCGCGCACGGCCGAACTCCTCGAGCGCGTGGGGCTGTCGGATCTGGCCATGCGTCCCGCCCGCCGTCTGTCCGGCGGGGAGCAGCAACGACTGGCGCTGGCGCGTGCTTTGGCCCGCGACCCCGAACTGCTCCTGCTTGATGAGCCGACTGCAAGTCTCGATCCTGCGGCCACGCGCGGTGTCGAGGAGATTGTTCGCAGCGCTGCGCAATCCGGCATCAAGATAGTTATGGCATCCCACGATCTTGGCCAGATACGGCGGCTCGCGGGTGATGTCGTGTTCATGGTGCGCGGCACGGTGCGTGAACAGACGCCTGCCGAAGATTTTCTGAAGAACCCGTCGACGCCGGAGGCCGCGGCCTTCGTGCGCGGCGATCTCGTTGTTTGAATAGAGAAGGGGATACGTCATGAAACGCCAGTTCGCTGCATTTTCCTTTGCGCTCTCGCTGGTCGCAGCAGTCTTCGCAACATCGGCTTCCGCGCAGGATAAATCTATTGTCGTTGCTTCAACCACGTCGACGCAGGACTCCGGCCTGTTCGGTCACATCCTGCCTTTGTTCAAAGCCAAAACCGGCATCGAGGTGAAGGTGATCGCGCAAGGCACCGGCCAGGCGCTGGATACTGCGCGGCGCGGCGATGCCGATGTCGTTTTCGTGCACGCGAAGCCGCAGGAAGAAAAATTCATCGCTGAAGGGCACGGCGTGAAGCGCTTCGATGTGATGTACAATGACTTCGTCCTCATCGGTCCGAAAAGCGACCCTGCGGGCGTTGCTGGATCGAAGGACATCGTCGCCGCTCTGAAAACCATTCAGGAGAAAGCGCTGCCATTTGTCTCACGCGGTGACAAATCCGGTACCCATTCGGCTGAACTTGCACTGTGGAAGCAGGCGGGCATCGATATCGAGAAGGCCAAGGGCCCGTGGTATCGAGAGATCGGACAAGGCATGGGTGCTGCACTCAACACGGCCGGCGCGATGAACGCTTACGTCATTTCCGACCGCGGGACGTGGCTCTCCTTCAAAAACCCCGGTGATCTTGTGATCGCGGTTGAAGGCGACAAGCGCTTGTTCAATCAGTATGGCGTCATCCTCGTGAACCCGGAAAAGCATCCTTCGGTTAAGAAAGATCTTGGGCAGGCCTTTATCGATTGGTTGCTCTCATCCGAGGGGCAGGCCGCGATCGCCGCCTATCAGATCAACGGCAAGCAACTGTTCTTCCCGAATGCCGAGAAAAAGGCGTCCTGAATAATCAGGACGCGCAAATCCAGTCGACCAACTTACTTTTTAGTTTCCGGCGGGCAGTCGGGTCGTGATTCCATTGGTTTTCCGTCACTCTGCACAGTCGGTGCGGCGGAATTAGCGTGTCCGCCCGCCGACGGTAAAATCGCGCTTTTTTCCATCGCGGTTGAAGTCCCGGTGGCCTTGTCGGCGCTGCCGGTTGTCGCCGATGATGGTGCCGTGTTGCAACTCGTTTCAGTCTTGTCACTGGAGGGGGAATTGGTGGCGGGCGCGGTCGTTTGCGCCAGCAATGGTGTTACAGCGAACAGCCCCGCGAGAGCAGTCACGACGAATCGAGCACGCATGTTGACCTCTACAGGTAACGAGCGAATGTTTTCGTCAACGTTCCATGATTGAGACTGTTCCGAGAGCCACGTGTTGGACAGGGCACAATGATTGAGCGTCAAAGTGACACAGTGCCTTATTCGATCACAATACGTGGTGCGGGTTTGGTCGCGACGCTTGTCGTGATCGACGTCCAAAGCTTTCGCGCGATGTCGATGTAGTGCTTTGCGTGAACACCTTCAGGGTTGATGGCGACAATTGGGCGTCCGTCATCTGACGTTTGGCGGATCGCCATATCGAGCGGCATCTCGCCGAGAAACGGAATGCCACGCTTCTCCGCTTCGAGCCGCGCGCCGCCATGGCCAAAGATTGGCGTGACACGGTTGCAGGCCGGGCAGCAAAAGCTGGACATGTTTTCGATGAGGCCCAATAGCGGAACGTTGACCTTTTTGAACATTTCAATGCCGCGCCGTGCGTCAATCAGTGCAATGTCCTGCGGTGTCGAGACGATCACTGCACCCGCGAGCGGGGTCTGCTGCGCCATAGTGAGTTGCGCATCGCCCGTACCCGGCGGCAGATCGACAACGAGAATGTCGAGGTCTTTCCAGGCGACCTCACGCAGCATCTGCGTGATAGCCGAAATCACCATCGGCCCGCGCCAGATCATGGGGCTCTCTTCCTCGACCAGAAACCCGATCGACATCAACTTGACGCCAAAACGCTCCATCGGCTCTAACATGCGCGGACCTACAAGGCGCGGCTTTCCGCGTACGCCGAACATTTTGGGCTGCGAGGGTCCGTAAATGTCGGCGTCGAGAAGTCCGACTTTCAATCCCATGGCGGCAAAGCCGAGCGCGAGATTGCACGATGTGGTCGACTTGCCGACACCGCCTTTGCCGGAGGCCACGGCGATGACATGATGAACGCCGGGAAGTCCTGCGGGCTTTGTTGTTGCAGGTGTTCCGGAATGTGGGTGGGTAATGGACAAGCAGATCTCCTGATCGCGCGCGCCGATGCGCTAGTGTGGCGGTTCTGAAGTCCGCGTCATTCCGAAGTTCGCACACGAACGAGCAACGGAATGATGCGAACTTCGGAATCGGGACTCTAGTGCGATCCGGACGGATCGTTCTTCTTGGCGTCGCGTGCGCGCAAGTACTCCTCGGTCGACATCACAGGCGGGCGCTGTGGCGCGGCGTGCGGATCGAAACTCTCATTCATCACGGCTTCGACGCGGCAATCAGCACACATCTTGATGACGTCCAGCCGTCGCGCGTTCGCGCCCTGGAACATCCAATGCTTCTCCTGGAGCTTCGACAGCACGCGCTCGATTGAACTTCGGGTTCCGAACGGCGTGCCGCAAGCGATGCAATGGAAAGGCTCTTCTTCCTTCAGCACGCGCAGCGGCGCATTCCAGGCCTGGAAATCGAGGCGTGGCTCCAAAGTGATAACATCCTCTGGACACGTGGCTTCACACAACCCGCACTGAACGCAAAGGCTTTCGGTAAAACGCAACATGGCACGGTCTGGGTTGTCCGAGAGCGCGTGTGTGGGACATGCGGTCACGCAAGCGTGGCAGAGCGTGCAGCCCTCAACATTCAGCTGGACGCCGCCGAATGGAGCTCCGGGTGCGAGAGGGACAACATCAACAGGTGAGGGGGCTGCAAGATACAACTCGCGGAATGTCGTCTCCAGTACACTGCGTTTCGCGCCGCGCGGAAGGAAACTGGCAGGGGTCTCGCTCGTAAAGCCCTTGGGCATGGCGTCGAGCAGCGTACGCAGCTCATCGGGATCGTCGGTCCCGATCACGCGAACGACGCCCTCGCCGAAACCGAGCGCGGCAACAATTGTTGCTGACATTTCTGCAGCGCGGTGCAATCCAGCGGATTCATGTCGTGGCCGCGCTCGAGTCAAGAGCGCAACGCCTGTGCCGCCATAAGCGAAGATGCCAGCGATGGCTTCGGGCCCAAGCTGCGTGACCTCGTTGACGCGGACCGGGAGAACATTCGCCGGCAGCCCGTTACCGAACCGGGCGAGTGCATCGATCAGCGGTTCGCCGTGATCGCCGTCATGAAACAGCACGATGGCGCTCTCTCCGCCGGCCTTGCGATATGTTTGCAGCAAGGTCCGCAACCGCCGCATCAACGCGTCGATGCTCGGCAGCGAATAGGATGCGGCCCCGGTCGGGCACACCGACGCACATGATCCGCAGCCCGCACACACGTTAGGATCGATGGCAACGGCGTTACCGTTTGGTGTGATCGCGCCTGTCGGGCACAGATCGAGGCAGCGTGTGCAGCCAGTAATATTGGAGCGCGAATGCGCGCAGAGCGATTCCTCAAAATGAATGAAGCGTGGCTTATCGAAGGTGCCGACGAGATTGCCTGCATCCGCGATCGCTCGCTCGACGGCGGCGCGGTCGCGGGGATCAGCGCGCACATAGCCGGGCCGCAATTCGTGAGCCGGAAACAGCGGGAGGCCACCACTGAGATCAAGAATGAGATCGCACGTTGAGACCGCTCCGTTATGGGCGGCTCCGAACAACAATTTGCTCCGAGAAGATGGTGAGGGGAGCGCGTAGTCGTCGATCGTCAGTTCAAATTTCCCGAGATACCCGCGCGCATTGCGGATGGTGCCCTTCAGAATCGGAAATTCATTGACCGCACGCGGCGTCACATCTTTTGGCTTGGTGAGAAGAACAGTGATGTCGAGGCGGTCGGAAAGACGCTTGGCCGCATCCACAGCAATATCGTCGCAGCCATAGATCAGCGCGACGCCGCCGCTTTCGAGCGTCACCAGCGAGATCGGGGGCATCTCTTCCGAGGCTGCGGCGATCAGTGCAGCGGCCTTGGGTCCTGCCGCTGCGGCATCTTTGGACCAACCGCCGGTCTCACGAATGTTGACGAAGGTGAGAGGAACTGGCGGAAAATCTTCCGCCACTTCCTTGAACAGCGGAGCTTCCTGCGTGCACGCCACCGTGATCTGCTCGCCTTCGGCGAGCGCCGCTTTGAATTTATCGAGCTCCAGACCGCAAAGCTGGTTTGCCTGCGTCATGTTTGCCGTACAGCCGCGTCCAATTGCCTGCGCGTCGAGCGGCATGGTCTTTTCGCAACTGCAAACCAGAAGGCGGGACTTTGAGCTGTTCATGCTTGACGACCTTGAATTCCTTCCAAGCCGCGCAACTATCTCGCTGTTCGCTACATGGTGCTGAATGTGTATTCCGTACAGGCCCCTCAGCTACCTTGACCCAGATAGCATAGACTGTCCAACTACAAAGGGCTTAGGAAAATTGCCCGGATGATGAACGCATACGAAGAGCAACTGCTCGACCTGCCTCCCGGCTATACGCTCGTCGCGCTTCGCGAGCACGGTGACGCATTTGCTCATGCCTGCGACATTGCCGATGAGGCCGGTGCCGGAACGCTGGTTTGGGTCCGCCGCTACGATCTGGTTGAGTTCGCCGTCGCGCTTGAGCCGGACGAGCCGCTGGTGTCGGCGCGCCGCGGGTTCTTTGCCGGGATGAATGCGACTGCGGATGCCATTGCGGCCCATTGCCCGCCGGAACGTCAGGTGGAGTTCACCTGGCCTGATACAATCCTGTTCGACGGCGGTGTACTGGGTGGCGCGCGACTTGGTTGGCCGAAGGACTGTAGCGAGACGGAAAGGCCGGCCTGGCTGGTGTTCGGTGTCATCCTTCGTGCGGCGGACATGGCGAATGTTGGGGAAGTCGAGGCCGCGAGCGGCGTTGCGCTTCTGAACGAAGGCTTTGAGATGGTCGACACCGAAGCGATCATCGAGAGTTTCGCCCGCCATCTCATGGCGGCTTTCGATCAATGGAATGAGCGCGGCTTTGATCCGGTGGCGCGCAACTATCTGGAGAGACTTTCCGGGAGGGGCGTCGGCGAGCGGCGACGGATCGATATGAACGGTGATCTGCTCAAAACGGCTGCGACGAATGGACCGATGGCACGGAGCAGTCTTGTTGAGGGCCTTGCGAAGGTAGCGTGGTACGATCCAGATTATCGCGCTCCGAAATTGGAATAGGGCGGATCATGAAACTTCCGCGCACAATCAGGCTCGATCCGTCGGACACGTTTGTGTTTGACCACGCCGCTGAACCCGGCGAATGGGCTGTATCGGGCGCGTTCGTGTTCTGGAATTGCGATCCCGCAACGCTCGGACAGAAACAGCGCGTTGCATTGCGCTCCGGCTTCCTCGGTGTTGACAGTCTCGGATGGTCCACACTGGCCGTCGTGACCGAGGTCACTGAGGCCGAGCGATCCGCGATCGTCGAACGGCTCGCCGCGCATCTGGTCGCGAACTTTGGCGCGCCGGATATGGAGGCTGCGCGCGCAGCGGCCGAGGAAGAGGTCACCTTCGCTTCATCGTTGTGCGATCATTCGCCGCAGACGATTTTGGCAGTGCAGCGAACCGTTGACGGCGGTGAAATCCGCGAGCGCTTCCGCACGCTTAAGCCCCGCGCAGGAGAACCGGGCGCGGATCGATTGCACAGCCACGCACCCGCCTTTACGTTTCACGAGGTTGAGGGTGATGAGCCGGCCGAGGAGGTCAACCTTCTCGAACTGACAAAAACCGAACGTATCAAGGCGGACGGTGCATGAAAGAATTCTGGGTCGCTTCGGGTCACCATCTTACGCGCCGTACCGACAACGGCGGACTGATTGCGACGCCTGAGTTGATCATGGCCTATCTGGCGCGTCCGGAGTTGATGCCGCCCGATGACGCGTGCGATGCCGAGCGCAACCTGCATGCGAGCCTGCTGGCTGACCCGCTTCGTCCAGTTTCAACAGCCGACATTGCCGCGCTTGCGGATGGCGATGCTCGCGAGAACTGGACATTTATGATCGCATTTCGCGATCGGCTTATCGCTGCGCCTTCGCTTGAGGCGGTATACGTATCACTCGCCCGCAACGGCACGGGCGACATGCCGCCGATTTTTCTCTCGCAATTGTGCCACCTGATTCTGCGTAACGCACTTGATGGATGCGATGACCCTTACGTGCTGCGCGCAGCAGAACTCTTCTATCGCAGCCAGAAGGCCACGGTTCACGAGGGCTCGCTATTGCTGGCTGATGCCGAGATCGTTGAGGCGCAGTACAACGCGCAACAGGACCTTCATTCGTCGCCGTTGACCGCAATGCTGCAGCCGCAAGCGTTCGGCGAAATGGACGTCATGGATGACGACAACGCCTGGACTTATTGGTCGCACTCGGATGCGCATGCAATGGCGATGAATCTCGGCAGTAATCCCAAGGCGCGCGACGGGCTGAGCCGGGTGATCGAACGCTGGATCGCCCATCTCCTGGGTGTCGCCGTGAAGGTTGAATCGATCGCTTCGATCGAGGATCAAGACTGGCGCTGGTTTGTCGGCCTCGACAGCGACGGCACGCGAATAGGAAATGCCTTATGGAACGACGGCGCGCTGGGGTCAGACGCTGGAGCGCGGATCGTTGCTCTGATGCGGCTGACCTTTGAAGATGCGCGCTTCGTTGATGAGCGCGTCGGGACTCAACCGATCTATCTCATTCTGGCGATGGACGCGGACAAAACGGTGCGTCTGAAACCACAAAATCTCGTCGTCGGTTTGCCGCTTGTGTCGGCAGCGAATGTCGCATGATTTGTCAGCAGCGGGAGGTCAACCATGACAATGACCGAAGCGTCCCGTGAAGTCGGCGTGGTGCTTCGCCGTCGCGTTATCGATAATCCCTGGATTGATCATATGTGGTCGCCGGTGACGATTCTCGAAGACGTGCCTTCGACTGCGCCCTGGACAGTGCTGTCGCAAGAGTCTGATGCAACACTGTATTATGCCGGCTGCGCGACGATCGAACTGTTCCGCGCAGAGACGGCTAACTATCGCGACAATCTTTCTGATGGCGCCCCTCAGATATGGGTCGCGCTTCGGCGTCAGGGCGGTGGCCCGGAGCTTGAATTGACGAAGGTGACCGCCGATCCGGCCGAGGGAGAAGCGATGTTTGAGAGCGGCACCGATGTGATCGGCACAGTCCCTATGCCGCCTGACATCGCATCCTGGGTCGCTGCCTTTGTCGATAAGTTTCATGTCGAGCACGTCTTCCAAAAGCGGAAGCGTGATCGGGCAAATGTCGATCGCAAGCCTGATGAAAATCCGCCCGGCTCCCTGAAGGATGGCGCATGAGTCAGGACGAACAAAACGACAAGGACTTTCTGTCGCGCTGGTCGCAACGTAAGCGCGAGGCAAAACTCCAAGACACCGGCGTTGTGGCTGCAAAGGTGTCTGAAGAGGCGGACAATGCGGCTGAGCTGACTTCAGAAGGCGTTGCCGAGGAGCCGTTTGATCTTTCGAGCCTGCCGAAGTTGGAAGACATCACGGAAGTCACCGACATCAGAATGTTCTTGCACAAGGGCGTACCCGAGAGTCTGCGTAATGCGGCCTTGCGAAAGGCTTGGGCATTGGACCCCGCGATCCGCAATTACGTGAATCCCGCGCTCGACTACGCATACGATTGGAATACGCCGGGCGGTGTGCCTGGGAGCGGCGAACTCGAGGCTGGCACCGATATTGCGAAAATGGTGCGGCAAATCATGGGTAGCGATCTCGGGACATCAGACGTGGATGATGCCTTACCGCACCGCGATACAACTGAACTTGCGAGCGGGAATGCTGGTATCGATGCACCGCAAGGTGTGCAGCCAGATCTATCCGCGCAGCACTTGAGTGTGTCTGACTCCCCAGCAGATCCAATTTCCGTAATGGCAGGAAACGAGAATCCGAAACAAGTTCAGGTTGAAAGTTCCCAGGTTGCAAGATCCGCCGAGCTCAATGCACCGCAACAACAGGTGCGACGACATGGCACTGCTAAACCAAGGATTTAACTCAACGATTCTTAGACATAGGACGAACCTATGGAGTAGCTTTAGAACTATAATAGTTCTAGGCGAAGTAGATGCCTGGTTTGAAGGCACGGGCGGGGGAACTCGGTTCGTACCATGCGAGACGCAGGTTTAGAGCAAGCAATCAAAGTGGCGGGCGGCGTTGCGTCGCTGGCGAGAGCTGTTGGTATTTCGCAGCCGTCGGTATCGACGTGGTCACGCATTCCGGCAGACCGGGTTCTCACCATTGAGGCGCTGACCAGCATCCCGCGTTTCATACTTCGTCCCGATCTCTACGGGTCAGCGGGGGCTGACGTGTCATCATTCAAAATTGATGAAATCGATCAGCTTCGCGCGGCTGAGTACGATTTGCTGTCTCTGCTGCTCGGCAAGGCTCCCGATGCTGCGACGTTGGCGCGAGTTGTCACGCTCAAAGGCGACGCGTCGGATCTTGGTATGGCGCATGTCGAACTTGCCGCGGCGGCGGAGATGGATGAGCGCGCCGTCAGCAGGGAATTCTTCGATCTGTTTATCGGCCTGGGTCGCGGCGAGGTGCTGCCCTATGCGTCATATTACCTGACCGGCTTTCTTCACGAACGTCCCTTGGCGCGCGTCCGCGAAGACTTCGATCTACTCGGGATCGAGCGGGCAGGTCCGTCACGTGAGCCTGAGGATCACATCGCGATCCTGCTCGAAGTTATGGCCAACCTTGCGCGCGGCGCGTTCGACGCAGATTTCGCCATGCAGGCGCGGTTTTTCGAGCGGCATCTCAAACCGTGGGGCGCGCGAATGTTCGCTGACCTCGAGGTGTCTAAATCCGCAAGATTCTATCGCGCGGTCGGTCGCTTAGGCCGCGTGTTTATGGAGCTCGAATCGGAAGCCTTCACGCTGTCGGAGTAACACGGAAGGCAAAACTGAACTCGATTGGAAGGAGATCGCAATGAGCAAGCCCTCCAAGAGCCAAGTGCCTAAGAGTGAGAGCACGACCCCGAATAAAAGAGGGCTCGATCGCCGTCGTTTCTTCATGATGGGTGGATCAGCCGTCGCGGCCGCAGCGATCGTTCCAATGACCGGCAGCGAGGCAGAAGCAGACAGCGAGTCGCAAGCCGAACGCGTCAAGGCCCGTTACAGGCTCTCTGATGAGGTCAAGACCTTTTATCGCGTCAATCGCTATTGATGGAAGCACGCACATGTTGATCAAGCGAAGGGAAGGATCAGCAGGCCGCCCGCGGTTGCAAGGCATGGCCGCTGGATTGGCTTCAGGCGTTCTCGATCGCCGTACATTTCTGCGCCGCTCCGGTCTGGTTGCGGGTGCAGGAGCGGCAATCGGACTGGCGCCGCTCGGATCGGTGCGCAAGGCGCAAGCCGGTCCGATGGTTGTCGGTGCACCGACCGAAGTCAGAAAGAACATCTGCACGCATTGCTCGGTCGGCTGCACGGTGATCGCCGAGATTCAGAACGGCGTCTGGGTTGGCCAGGAGCCGGGGTGGGATAGCCCGATCAATCGCGGGTCGCACTGCGCCAAGGGTGCGTCGGTCCGCGAATTGGTGCACGGCGACCGCCGACTGAAATACCCGATGAAGCTGGTCAACGGCGAATGGCAGAAGATCGCATGGGATCAGGCCATCAATGAGATCGGCGACAAGATGATGGAGATCCGCGGGAAGTCTGGTGCGGACTCCATGTACCTTCTCGGCTCGGCGAAATTCTCCAACGAAGGAGGGTACCTGTTCCGTAAGTTTGCGGCGTTCTGGGGCACGAATTCGATCGACCATCAGGCGCGCATCTGTCACTCGACGACTGTCGCGGGCGTAGCCAATACATGGGGCTACGGTGCCATGACAAACTCCTACAACGACATTCGCAATTCGAAGACGATCGTCTTCATGGGATCGAACGCAGCTGAAGCGCATCCGGTATCGATGCAGCACATCCTGACAGGCAAAGAAATCAACCGCGCCAACGTCTTCGTTCTGGATCCGCGTTTCACGCGCACCGCTGCACATGCGACGGAGTACATCCGGTTCCGGGGCGGCACAGATATCGCCGTGATCTGGGGCATGCTGCATCATATCTTTGCGAATGGCTGGGAAGACAAGCAATTCATCGCTCAACGCGTCTACGGCATGGATCAAATTCGTGCCGAGGTTGCCAAATGGACGCCGGATGAGGTCGAGCGGGTTACTGGCATTCCCATCGAACAGATGAAGAAGGTTGCCGAAACCTTCGCGAAGGTGAAGCCGGCCACGCTCATCTGGTGTATGGGCGGAACGCAACACACCGTCGGCACCGCGAACGTGCGCGCTTACTGTACATTGTTGCTCGCAACCGGAAATGTCGGCTCCTTTGGTACGGGCGCCAACATTTTCCGCGGCCATTGCAACGTGCAGGGCGCGACCGATATCGGTCTCGATATCACCTCGCTGCCGCTCTACTACGGTCTGGTGGAGGGCGCCTGGAAGCACTGGGCTCGTGTCTGGGAAGTCGACTACGACTACTTCCAGTCGCGATTCGATGAAGTGCCGGCCAAGGCTGGCCGTCCAGCTCGCACGCGCAAGCAAAATATGGAGTTGCCAGGCATCCCATGGACCCGCTGGTTCGATGCGACGCTTGCAAACCCCGACGAGGTCGATCAGCGGGACGTCGTCAAGGGCGTGGTCATCATGGGCCATGGCGGCAACACCATTCCACGCATGACAGAGATGGTGAAGGGCCTCGAGAAGCTCGAATTGCTGGTGGTCGCCGATCCGCATCCGACGACGTTTGCTGCGATCTCGAACCGCAAGAACGGCACTTACCTCTTGCCGGCCTGTACTCAGTTCGAGACCTCGGGCTCACGAACTGCCTCGAACCGCTCGTTGCAGTGGGGCGAACAGGTCGTCAAGCCGATCTTTGAATCGAAGGATGATTACGAAATTATCTACTTGCTTTCGAAGAAACTCGGATTCGCCGAGCCGATGTTCAAGAACATCAAGGTGGAGAACAATCGCCCGTCGCCCGAGGACCTGCTGCGGGAAATCAACCGAGGCGGTTTCTCGACCGGCTATTCCGGCCAGTCTCCGGAGCGCCTGAAGGCGCACATGAAGAACCAAGGCAAGTTCGATCTGGTGACGCTGCGCGCAAAGGCCGACGAGCCGGAGATCGGCGGCGACTACTACGGCCTGCCGTGGCCGTGCTGGGGCACACCGCAGATCAAGCACCCCGGGACGCATACGCTCTACAACACCAATCTTCATGTGAAGGATGGTGGCGGGACGTTCCGTGCGCGCTTCGGCGTCGTCTACGAAGAAAAACAGCCCGACGGTTCGGTCAAGAACGTCAATCTTTTGGCCGAAGGGTCCTACAGCAAAGGCTCGGAGCTGACCGACGGTTACCCCGAGTTCACGTACGGCGTGCTGAAGAAACTCGGCTGGGACAAGGATCTCACTGAAGGCGAACTCGCTACCATCAACAAGATCGGCGGCAACAATCCGGATAGCGTAGGCTGGGCGGTTGATCTGTCTGGCGGCATCATCCGCGTCACGCTTAATCACGGCGTGATGGCTTACGGAAACGGCAAGGCCCGTGCGGTGGCGTGGAATCTTCCGGACCCGGTCCCGGTTCACCGTGAGCCGATCTATTCACCGCGTCCTGAACTCGTTGCAAAGTATCCGACGCGGCCGGACGGGCGTCAGTTCCGCATGGCCAATCTCGGCTTCTCGATTCAGAAGGCGGCGGTGGACAAGGGTCTTGCAAAGCAATTCCCGATCATCCTCACCACCGGTCGTCTCGTTGAATACGAGGGCGGCGGTGAAGAGACACGTTCGAACCGTTGGCTGGCCGAATTGCAGCAGGACATGTTCGTTGAGGTCAATACGTCCGATGCCGCCGAACGCGGTATCAAGGATGGCGGGTGGGTTTGGGTCACCGGTCCGGAAAACGGTTCAAAGGCCCGCATGAAGGCTCTGGTTACGGATCGTGTTGGAAAGGGCGTTGCGTATATGCCCTTCCACTTCAGTGGCTGGTTCCAGGGGGTCGATCAGCGTGGCAACTATCCGAAGGGATGCGATCCGATCGTGCTTGGCGAAAGCGCTAACACGATCACGGGCTACGGATACGACCCGGTAACAGGTATGCATGAGGGAAAAGTTTGCCTCTGCCAGATCCAGACGGCGTGAGAGGAGAATAGAAGATGGCTCGCGTCAAATTTCTTTGTGATGCCGACCGTTGTATCGAGTGCAATGCCTGTGTGACGGCCTGCAAGAACGAGCATGAGGTGCCTTGGGGCATCAATCGCCGCCGTGTCGTGACCATCAATGACGGCAAGCCTGGCGAACGCTCGGTGTCGATGGCCTGCATGCACTGCACGGATGCGCCCTGTGCGGCTGTTTGCCCGGTGTCGTGTTTCTATACCACGGCAGACGGCGTCGTTCTTCACTCGAAGGATCTCTGCATCGGTTGCGGATACTGCTTCTACGCTTGTCCGTTCGGCGCGCCGCAGTATCCGAAGGTCGGAAACTTCGGCTCCCGCGGTAAGATGGATAAGTGCACCTATTGTGCAGGCGGTCCGGAGCCGGATTTCTCAGCCGCCGAATACGCAAAGTACGGCGCCAATCGTCTCGCGGAAGGCAAGCTGCCCCTCTGCGCCGAAATGTGCTCCACCAAATCGCTGCTTGCAGGTGACGGCGCCATTATCGCGGAGATCTACAAAGAGCGTGTGATGAAGCGTGGCTACGGTTCGGGCATGTGGGGTTGGAAGACGGCCTACAGCGATTCACCGACTGGTTAGCGCAGAGCACGTGCGGAAGCCGTTCAGTGGCCTTCGACCGCAAACTCGACGTTCATTCTCGAATGGAAATGGGAAGGTTGTGCCGATGTCGATCTCGCTCTCAACCCTCAGGGCCGTATGTGCCGCCATCGCGCTGCTGTTCGTGTTCGCGCAGCCTGTTGCCGCACAAATATCCTTCAAACCTACCGCAGACGCCGTTCACGAGGACCAGCTTCTCAAATCCCTCAAGGAGGGTGAGAAGATCACAGGCCGGATCACCATCCCGGACCCGATGGCGTCCAGCCTGATCCAGCCGGCCGGTCGCGATTGGCGCGACTTTCAGCGCTACAAGCTTCCGGTCATCGGCGGCGTCGCCATCATTGGCATGCTGGCGCTATTGGCGATCTTCCTGGCGGTGCGAGGGCGCATTCGTGTTGAGCGCGGCTTTTCCGGAATCAAGATTCTCCGCTTTGCGAGCTTCGAGCGCTTCACGCACTGGATGACCGCAACATGCTTCGTCATTCTCGCGCTGTCGGGCCTGAACATCAGCTTCGGTCGCGTACTTATTTTGCCGGTGTTTGGCCCCGATGCGTTCTCCACGCTGACCGCGTGGGGCAAGATCGCACACAACTATCTTGCATTCCCGTTCATGCTGGGCCTCGTTCTGATGTTCTTCATCTGGATCAAGGACAACATCCCCGGCAAACTTGATTTCATATGGCTCAAAAAGGGCGGCGGCCTATTGAAGAACGGCGAACATCCGCCGGCCAAGCGCTTCAATGCCGGCCAGAAGGGGGTCTTCTGGATGGTCATCATCGGCGGTGCGCTGATGTCGGTCTCCGGCTGGTTCTTGCTGTTCCCCTATATTCCAGCGAACGTGACGGTGCTGCAGATCTGGACCGTCGTTCATGCCGTGATTGCGATGCTCTTCATCGCAGGGATTTTGGCCCACATCTACATAGGCACGGTTGGGATGGAGGGCGCGTTCGAAGCGATGGGCACGGGCGAAGTCGATCTCAACTGGGCCGAGCAGCATCACTCGCTCTGGGTCGAGGAGGAGGAAGAAAAAGGCCACGTGTCTGATACAGGAAGCACGCGGGCGATGCCCGCAGAGTAGCTAGGTATTCTACGCGGCCATCAGCATAAAGGGACCATCAAGCGTGGCTGAGTGGTCCCTTTGAGCGTCGGAGTTCAACACACGGATAGATAGGATTCTGCGAGCCTACGAGGGCTGCACGCTCGACGCGATCCCTTCTCAGGACTTTGCAGGGTTGTTTTCTCCTGACCAGTTAGATCCAACCAGGTTGTGGCCAGGATCCCCAACACGAGCTCCGCTTGTTGAGAAAGCAACGTAGCCGGGCTCCTGAAACTTGTTGAGCAACACCGACACTGCGGCGGCCGATAGACCCGCGAAAACCAATGCGACAATAAAAGTCTTCATGGCATTCCTCTATCAAACACTCGACAGTCAAAGTATTTGGCAGTTCCATTTTATGGGCCTGAGCTTCGGGCAAAGCAAGCTATCCATTGTCGCGCTTGCGCCGCACGCCCCCTTGGGGCACGAAACGCGTGCGCTGCAAGAGATGTCATGATGGGGAGGGCCGTCGCTTGAGCAATCCCGTCTGGCCTGTCGAACTTCGCCTCGCGAAAGACAGGCGTTCGCTGAACATTACGTTTGACGATGGCACGAGCTTCGCTCTCCCGGCGGAACTGCTCCGCGTGACCAGCCCTTCGGCCGAGGTTCAAGGTCATTCCGAAGCCGAACGAAAGACCGTCGGCGGCAAGCGTAACGTCGCCATTCTCTCAGTCGATCCGGTTGGAAACTACGCGGTCCGGATCGGCTTCGACGACATGCACAACACCGGAATTTACTCCTGGGCTTTTCTGCATGACCTTGGCGTCAACAGCGCAGTGCGCTTTCAAGAGTACCTCGACGATCTCGCTGCCAAAGCCCTCGACCGCGACAAGCCCGGTGTTCGTTAACTGGCTTGACGCAGTGCGCACCGCCGCGTCTCGTCTTGGTACTGTGCCGATAGCGATCGCATCGCCAGCCATAGCTAAAAGCGGCGCTTGGCTGTCTTCGTGTCGCGCCGCCGTGTCATGTCGCTGAGCAGGTGGTCCGTTGTCTCGCCGAGAGCCTTTCTACGGCGCCAAATTTGCATACCGCGGCGCTGACAACGCGCCCGCAGTGAGAAAGTAAGTAAGGGGACTGCTCTGTTCAAATTAGTCAGGCGACCGGAGAACTCAATTCACCCGGTCGTCTGCACTTGTCAGCAAAACAGTTGCGACCATCCCTCCGTCGGGATGGTTGCTCAAGGTCAATGATCCGCCGATCGCTTGCGCAAGCTGGTGGGCGATCGCAAGGCCAAGGCCCGTGCCGCCCGTGTCGCGACTGCGCGATCGCTCCAGGCGATAAAACGGTTGAAGTACCGCTTGAAGCTCATTCTCCGGGATGCCAGGGCCGTTATCCTTCACCTTGATCAGAATGTCTTTGCCGTTTCGCGTCTCCACCGAAACGGCCGCAGAGCCTCCGAACTTCAAGGCATTGTCGATGAGGTTGCCAAGAATGCGCCGCAGAGCGTGAGGCTTTGAGGTGATCTGCGCATGCGTGCTGCCGGTGAGGCTCACTGCACTTCCAACATCCTGATAATCATAGACGAGGCTTTGCAGGAACGAGTCGATATCCATTCTCGCGAACTTCTCGGCAGTGCCGTGAGCACTGCGTGCATAGGCAATGCCCTCGCGGACAAGCTGCTCGATCTGGCCGAGATCCTGCAGAAGCTTTTCTTTGCTGGTGCCATCCTCGGCGAGTTCGGCCCGGAGCTTCATGCGGGTGATGGGTGTCTGAAGGTCATGGGAAATCGCAGCGAGAATCTGGACTCGCTCTTCGAGGTAATCCGCAATGCGATCCCGCATTTTATTAAATGCACTAGCGGCATGGGCGACCTCGCGTGGCCCGGTTTCGCTCAGCCGCGGCGCTTTCTTGTTCGGGTCCAGTGCATCGGCAGCGTTGGCAAAATTTACTAGCGGACGGATGGCCAGTCGGACGGCATACCAGCAGCACAGGATGAGGAGAGCGAGCTGAGCGACGAGCACGTATGGCAGCCATTGCGCCACCGGCATGAGGGCGGGATTGACGTCGATCGTCAGTGGGCTGCCATCGCTCAAGGTGACATGGGCTTGAAGACGTTTGCCATCACCCGGAATGGATTCAACGGTGATGGGATAACGGTGGCCGACAGCTTCCCGTATCTTTGAAGCGATCTCCGCGCCGCGCTGGCTCATGTCTGGAATGCCGGCGAGACCTGAGCCGAGTACAAACCGATAGGTTCCGCGGTCGAGCCGCGCCACCCAATCGGCGCGCTCATTCGCCGGCAAACGATCCAGTATAGCGATCGAGGTCGCGACGTCCCTCTCCAATGTACCAAGCATCATTGTCTTGGCTGTCATGTAGCGCTCCAGAAACAGAGCGCTGAACGACAACGCGTGCGCAATGATCAAGCCGGTGAGCAGGATCAGGAAAAGCCTTGCTCCTAGAGTCCGAGGCCAGAGCTGGAGCCGTTGCAATGCAGCCGTCGCGCTCATTGCCGGCTCTCGCGGATTTCGACCGGAACGGCGAAGACGTAGCCCTCGCTACGAACGGTCTTGATGTAGGCGGGCTCCCGTGCATCGTCATTCAGGCGCTGACGCAGGCGGCTGACAAGCAGGTCGATGGAGCGATCAAACAGCTCTGACTCTCGGCCTTGTGTCAGGTTCAGGAGCTGGTCGCGATTGAGGACGCGCTGCGGATGATCGACGAACACGCGCAACAGGCGGTATTCGGCACCACTAAGGGCAATCGCGGTGCCGTTTTTATCGAGTAGATGTCGTGCGGTGGTGTCGAGCTGCCAGTCACCAAAGGCTAGTAACTGGCCAACCTCTGTGACCTGCAGATTGGGAGGCAGCATGCGGGTGCGGCGCAGGACCGCCTTGATGCGCGCAAGCAGTTCCCGCGCAGCAAATGGCTTTGGCAAATAATCATCTGCGCCCATCTCCAGCCCGACAATGCGATCGGTCTCGTCCGATCGCGCCGTCAGCATCAGGATTGGCGTGGCCTTGTGTTTGCCGGCACGCAGTTCGCGGCAGAGAACCAGGCCGTCGTCGCCTGGCATCATGATATCGAGCACGATCAGATCGACGGAATCGGTCTCCAGGAATGCCCGCATCTGCCGGCCATCGGCGGCAAGGCTGACGCGCAGGCCATTCTTCTTGAGATAGCTCGATACCAGCTCGCGGATCTCGCGGTCGTCATCGACAATCAGGATGTGATCAACGTGATCCATCGCGCTCCACCTTCAGTTCGGATGTCCGGTGATTTAGCATCAATTTCCGGCGGATGGGTAAGGCCGGTCCGGGGAATTGTAAGCCAATGTATCCACTTGGCGGCCGGACACACTGGCGCACCAAATTGTTGAAATGGCCGGTCATCCGGTCCGGAGACGAGGTGTTGGGTTGGTTTTTGTATCGGAATGTACAGGCCCGCCTCAGCAGAACACTTCGTTACATTTTCCTCGTTTCAGGACACATCCAGGATACCTCCGCATCGCTTGATGCCGTGACTGGCTGGTCGGCCATGGTGTCTCGGCGCACCACCATTCACTTCACGGAGCGCGATAATGATCCTTCTGGTTGTTGCCTATCTTGGAGGCGTACTGACGATCCTCAGTCCCTGCATTTTGCCCGTGCTTCCTTTCGTCTTTGCGCGGGCGGAACAGCCGTTCCTCAAGAGCACGTTGCCGATGCTGGTTGGCATGGCGCTGACGTTTGCTGTTGTCGCCACACTCGCCGCAGTCGGCGGCAGCTGGGCGATCCACGCCAATGAATATGGCCGATACATTGCCATTACAATGCTGGCCGCGTTTGGCGTGACATTGCTCTCTCCGCAGCTTGCCAGCGTTTTGACGCGACCTATCGTCGGCCTCGGAAATCGACTGTCGAATGCAACGACTGGATCGCAATCGGCCGTAACAATGGGGAGTTCACTGCTGCTCGGCATCGCGACCGGCTTGCTCTGGGCTCCTTGCGCCGGGCCGATCCTTGGACTGGTGCTGACCGGTGCCGCTCTTCAGGGTGCAAACGTGCAGACCACGTTGCTGCTCGTGGCCTATGCCGCCGGTGCTGCGACCTCGCTCGCGATTGCCCTCCTGATCGGCGGACGTGTTTTCACGGCCATGAAGCAGTCATTGGGCGCGGGTGAATGGGTGCGTCGCGGTCTTGGTATCGCCGTGCTCGGCGGTGTTGTTGCGATCGGATTGGGTGCCGACACCGGTTTTCTCGCGCGTCTCTCCAGCGTCAGCACGGGTAAGTTCGAGCAGACATTGCTCGACGCGTTCAACACGAACAAGACGAAGCCGGCGTCCGGTGTGACTGAAGGTAACAGCATGATGGTGGCATCCAATGAACCGCGGTCGCAGCTTCGCAGCATGCTGCCGGTGGAAGGTCAGTTGCCGTCGCTTGATGGTGCGGTCGAGTGGCTCAACTCGCAGCCGCTCACGGTCGAACAGCTGCGTGGCAAGGTCGTGCTGGTCGATTTCTGGACCTATTCCTGCATCAACTGCATTCGCTCCATTCCTTACACTCGTGCCTGGGCCGAAAAGTATAAGGATCAGGGCGTTGTCGTGATCGGTGTGCATGCACCGGAATTCGCCTTCGAGAAGAACATCGGCAATGTCAAAAAGGCGGTCGAGGATTTCAAGCTTGGTTTCCCAATTGCGGTGGACAATAACTTCAAGATCTGGCGTGCCTTCCAGAACAATTACTGGCCGGCGCTCTATATCGCCGATGCCAAGGGACAGATCCGGTATCATCACTTCGGTGAGGGCAACTACGACAAGACCGAAGAGGTCATCCAGCAACTGCTGGCTGAAGCCGGAAACCCGAAGGCTGAGAGAGATCTCGTCAAACCAGACGCCAAGGGCGCGCAAGCCGCGCCCGACCTCGGCCACGTTGGGTCGTCCGAAACCTATATCGGCTATGAGCGTGCGTCGGACTTCGTATCGCCCGGAGGCCTGCGAAGCGACGTGGCCCGGGATTACACGTCGGCGGCGCCTGGGCTTAACGAGTGGGGCCTGACCGGCAATTGGACCGTCGGGCCCGAGCTTGCGACGCTTAATCGGGAAGGCGGCGGCATCGCCTACAGATTCAGCGCACGTGATCTGCATCTGGTTCTGGGATCACGTCCTGACGGCAAGCCGGTGCGCTTTCAGGTCAAGATTGACGGCAAGCCGCCGGGAGAAAGCCACGGATCGGATATCGACGCTGACGGCAACGGGACAGTCAGACAAACCCGTCTTTATCAGCTCGTGCGTCAGGCGGGTGAGGTGAAGGCGAGGACGTTCGAAGTCCGCTTTCTCGATCCCGGCGTCGAGGCTTTCGTGTTTACGTTCGGGTAGGGGCGTACGATGTGCCTAGTGTGGTGGTTCAGAAGTTCGCTCGATTTTTCCTGCGAGCCCTTCTAGCGAACTTCTGAACCTGAACCACACTAGAATCATAGATTTACTAGTGTCCTATCGAATCCAAGTCCGCTACAGAGCGCGCTGCACGATCGGGCGGACTTGGATTCGGGACACTAGTTGCTCAACCGATCCTGATGATACTTGCCGCGGAGTTGCGTCATGGTGTCTCAACCGAGTTGCTTGGTCTGCTCGGCGGATTACTTCGCATCGCCCTGCCGAGCGTGGACGTCATGGATCAGATCAAGCTGCACCTCACGATATGGAGCTTGCCGGCGGCGGTGATGGCGCACCGGATTTCGAGGACCGTGGGTCGTTTCCGGTAGATGCACAAAAAAATGAAGTGCCGCCGCCGGGGGCCGCTTTGCAGAATTTAAGTGATGATTGGAGGTGATCGCGGGTAGAGTGGGGAAACCGAACACTCATTCCCGATTGTGCAATTGTCAGCGATGAACCCTCGACCCGCGACCGGCTCTTTGATCTCCCTTGAAGAGGCATTGAGCCGGCTTTTGGAAGGCTGCGAACCTGTTGAGCCGCATGATGTGCCGGCATCAGAGGCGCTTGGATGTGTTTTGGCCCAGACATTGTCGGTGAACGGACCTTATCCGGCACAGAATACTGCGATACGCGACGGCTGGGCGCTCCGTTCGCAAGATCTGGTCGGAGCGACAGCCTATTCACCGGTCTTGCTGAATGAACTGCCGCCCTG
This sequence comes from Afipia dichlorophenoxyacetatis, assembly GCF_055386385.1. Lineage (NCBI taxonomy): Bacteria > Pseudomonadati > Pseudomonadota > Alphaproteobacteria > Hyphomicrobiales > Nitrobacteraceae > Afipia > Afipia dichlorophenoxyacetatis. The sequence continues at coordinate 1,045,047 of NZ_AP029250.1, forward strand.
GGTCGAGAATGGCGATCCTCTTCCCGCTGGATGTGATTGCGTGCTTGAGCCGGAGTTGCTCGAGCAGACAGGTCCCATTGTGCAAATCATATCTGAGGCGATTCCCGGCGCTGGAGTCAGGCGGATCGGCGAAGAACTGAAAGCTGGAAGCGTGACCTTGCCAGGGGGCAAGATATTAGGTCCGCTCGATCTTGTCATTGCAAGGGCCATCGGTCTAGAGAAATTGGCAATCTGTCGCCCACGGGTGCGGATCGTGAATGTGCCGCCAGCGACAGGTAATTCATTGACGAACGCGCTTATCGCGGATGCGGTGCGCCGTGTCGGCGCCGATGTTGTTTACGTTGAGGCCGCCGGGCGTGATGCGAAATCGATCGCAAGCGAGCTGGATGAGACAGCTTGCGACATGCTGCTGATCATTGGTGGAACCGGTGTCGGGCACACCGATGCGACAGTCGCCGCGCTTGCAGAGAAAAACGCACTTTTGGCGCATGGCATTGCGCTGCAGCCCGGCCGTACAACAGCCATTGGCCGGATCGGACGATGTCCCATTGTTGCCTTGCCTGGGGCGCCTGATCAGGCGCTTGCAGCGTGGTGGGCAATGGCGCTGCCGGTGTTGGATCGGCTCTCAGGGCGGCATATATCTTCAGAAACGCTGCCTTTGGCACTCAAGATTTCATCAGGACCCGGTATGGCTGACGTCGTCTTACTGAAGCGAGAAGAAGCAAAGTGGCTGCCGCTCTCGATCAGCGATCTTTCTCTCGGCAGTTTGTCGGCTGCGGATGCCTGGGTTGTTGTTCCGGGCCGGAGCGAGGGATATGCAGCTGGGGCGCTTTGCAGTGTTTATCTGCTTCGAGACACAGTGTGAGCTGGCGGAATGACGAATTCTTCAGTTTCTCCCACCATCGATCAGGAGCAATTCCTCACAATTCTCTCTCGTGAGGATGCAATCGCACGTTTTGAGGAAGCGCTTTTTCCGCGCGCCTTGGCCACAGAGAAGCGTGCGCTGTCGGATGCACTTGGGTACGCATTGGCAGAGGATGTGATCGCGCCACTCGATGTGCCGCCGTTCGATCGCTCGAATGTTGATGGATTTGCCGTACGTTCGTCGGATCTCGCGCAGGCTGCAGAAACGGCACCAGTTCGACTCACGCTTAACGGTGAAACCATTGCGTGCGGTGTAGACCCGCAATTGATGGTGGGATCGGGAACGGCAACGCCCATCGCGACCGGTGGTCCGATCCCGCGTGGTGCTGATGCTGTCGTCATGATTGAACACACCCAGCCCAATCAAGGTGCCATCGGTGTGCGGCGTTCGGTGTCTCCGGGACAATTCGTGTCCTATGCCGGCTCCGACATCGCGCGTGGCGAGGTATTGTTGCGGGTGGGGACGATCATCGGTTCGCGTGAAATCGGCATGTTGGCAGCTTGCGGCATCGCGCAGGTTTCCGTGGTGCGAAGGCCGAAGATCGCGATTCTCTCCACCGGAGATGAACTTATTTCGCCGGGCAAGCTGCTCTCTCCGGCGCAGATCTATGACACCAATGGATCGATCGTCACGGCAGCGGTGAACGAGAACGGCGGTTCAGCGCACTTCCTGGGCGCTATCCCGGACGATGAAGCAAGGCTGGAAGCCGCCATGCGGGAGGCGCTCGCTGATTGCGACATGCTCGTTTTGTCCGGCGGCACATCGAAAGGCGCGGGCGACGTTTCACACCGGATTATCGGACGGCTCGGCAAGCCAGGCATCATCGCGCACGGCGTCGCGCTGAAGCCGGGCAAGCCACTCTGTCTCGCGGTCTGCGACGGAAAGCCTGTTGTTATTCTCCCCGGATTTCCAACCTCGGCGATGTTCACGTTCCACGACATGATCGTGCCGGTGTTGCGGCGTCTGGCGGGATTGCCGCCGCGCACGGACGCGCATGTGCAGGCCAAAGTGCCCGTTCGTATCGCGTCCGAGTTGGGACGTACCGAATTCGTTATGGTTTCGCTTGTGGAAGGCGACAATGGCCTGATCGCTTACCCGTCCGGCAAGGGATCGGGCGCGATCACGGCATTTGCACAAGCCGATGGATTTTTGCGTATCGATGCGCTTGCCGATCAGATGCCGGCTGGTACTGAGGCGGACGTGACATTGTTCACGCCGCATGTGCGTGTGCCGGATCTGGTGATTGTCGGCAGTCATTGCACGGGACTCGATATCGTCACCGCACCATTGGCACGGGCAGGTCTTTCGGTGCGTTCGATCTCGGTCGGAAGTTTGGGCGGACTGGCGGCTGCGCGGCGCGGGGAATGTGATCTTGCGCCGATCCATCTCTTCGATGACAAGACCGACACTTACAATGCCTCGTTTCTCGTCCCCGGCCTTGAATTGATGTCGGGCTATCGACGCATGCAGGGCATCGTCTTCCGGAAGGGCGATAGCCGTTTTGAAGGGCTTGATGCGAAGGGAGCCATCCGAGCCGCACTTGCGGATGCGTCGTGCATCATGGTGAACCGCAACCAGGGCGCTGGCACACGCATCCTGATTGACCGGCTTTTGGAAGGTGCGAGGCCGGAGGGCTACTGGAATCAACCAAAATCGCACAACGCTGTTGCAGCCGCAGTGGCGCAACGACGGGCTGACTGGGGCATGACGATCGCGCCTGTTGCTCAGGCAGCCGGACTTGGTTTCATACCATTTGCGGAAGAACACTATGACTTTGCGCTGGTGACATCTCGTCGCGAACGTCCGGCTGTTCAGGCTTTTATTGACTCTCTAAGGTCGGACGAGACGCGTGCGGCCCTCGAACGCGCGGGATTTAGACCTGCTTGAGTTGGCTATATGTGAGTAAGATGCATATTGCGGTGTATCGCCGGATATTCCGGCAAGCATGATCGGACTTTGATGGCGCAGCTTACCGACGATTGTTTTGCCTTCGGTGGTCCGATGATGTCGGTCGACGAAGCTGTCGCAATGATCGCATCGCGGGTTCAGGCTGTTCAGGAGATCGAAGCCGTTTCACTGGCCCGTGCAGACGGTCGCGTTCTTGCTGAAGCCGTCGTGGCATCAATGCCGCTGCCGCCCTTTATTAATTCCGCTGTCGACGGCTACGCGGTTCGCAGCGAAGATCTTTCGCTTGCGGGCAAGCAGCCGTTTCCGGTTGTCGGGCGCATCGCGGCTGGCAGCATTGCCGAATATCCGATCAAGCCCGGCCAAGCCGTTCGTATCTTCACGGGCGCACCGATGCCGGAGGGCGCAGATACTGTCTTCATGCAGGAAGACGTCACAGTCGAGGACGGGCGGGTCTTGCTTCCTGCAGGCCTCAAAGCTGGTGCCAATGTACGGCTGACTGGAGAAGATATTTCCGCGGGTGCATCGGTTTTGTCATCGGGAACGCGCTTGCGGCCACAGGATGTCGCACTCATTGCAGCGCTTGGGCTGACGCAGATTAATGTTCGAAGACGAATTCGCGTCGCGGTGTTTTCGACCGGCAATGAACTGGTTACGCCCGGCGCAGAGCGCGTGCCATCGCAATTGTTCGATTCCAATCGTTACATGCTCATTGCGATGTTGGGCCGTCTCGGCTGTGAGGTGAGCGATCTGGGTATTCTGCCGGATGATCGCGCGTCACTGGCGCAGTCGTTGCGCAAGGCTTCGGGTGGTCATGATCTGATCCTGACCTCCGGCGGTGTTTCGACCGGTGAAGAGGATCACGTCAAGGCTGCGGTCGAGAGTGTTGGTTCTTTGGTGCTCTGGCGTATCGCCATCAAGCCTGGACGTCCCGTTGCAATGGGTGTGATTGAAGGCACGCCGTTTATCGGATTGCCGGGGAATCCGGTCGCGAGCTTCGTGACGTTCACTTATGTCGTGCGTCCGACCGTGCTTGCGCTGCTGGGCGCGTCGCAGGATCGTCCGATCCCGAACCTGATGCGGGCGTCCTTCGCGTACAAGAAAAAAATATCCCGCCGCGAATATGTCCGGGTGAGTGTTCGTCGCGCCAGCGACGGCGTATTGGAGGCCACTAAGTTCCCGCGTGAAGGCGCAGGTCTGTTGTCGTCGCTAGTGGAGACGGACGGCTTCGTTGAGCTCCCCGAAGACGTCACTCAGGTTCAGCCGGGCGATGTCGTGAATTTCCTCAGCTACGCGAGCCTGACGTAGCGAAGACGCGCGCTTCTTTCTCAAGCTCAATTCACTGAAGATGGACATCAATGATGTCTAAGGCCCGGGAACCGCGCGACCTTGCCTGTCGTTGATCTTTACGGGAGTTCGTGGGAGACGCGCAATGCCGAAAGAAAACGATCTGCCCGGCCCACAGGATCAGGGTGGCAAACACGGCGGCTCGAAGGATGGTCCCAAGCCATCCCCGCAACCTGACCAGCAGGATCTGGATCCGCACGAAAAAGGTCCGGAGCGGACGGATAACAAGACCAAATAGAGCCCGGCAGGAGTGATTTTTCGTGCCGAAATGTTCCAAGGCGCTATGCGCTGCTACGCCGAAAATCTAAAATTCCTTCTTTAGTTCAATATGATAATGTTGTTCCGGCGGACATGATGATGTGGACGTCGCTTAAAAAGCGTCTTGCACAATGTATACCAGACACTATCGTCTGCCCGAAATGGAGCAGTTCTAATGAGCGATGGCGGTCCGCAGCAGGTTCATCCTTTCGAGCACCCGGGCGAGGGTAAGCGCCGGGCCAAGGCGACCCCGAAGGGGCGCCAGATTGACCCGAAGGCGAGCGAAGAGGTTGCCCTTCTGCTCGAGGGCAAGTCGCGTCGCCGCGACATGCTCATCGAGTATCTCCACCTCGTTCAGGACAAATACCGTCAAATTTCGGCGGCTCACCTCGCGGCGCTGGCTGACGAGATGAAACTGGCCTTCTCGGAAGTCTTTGAGGTTGCGACCTTTTACGCCCATTTCGATGTGGTGAAGGAAGGGGCACCGAATATCGCGCCGCTGACGATTCGCGTTTGCGATTCGCTCACCTGCGCGATGCTGGGCGCGGAGCAGCTGCTGCACGAACTGCAGAACAAGGCGGGCCCGGGAGTACGTGTCGTCCGCGCGCCTTGCGTCGGGCGCTGCGATACGGCGCCTGCCGCCGAAGTTGGCCATAACTTCATCGACCACGCCACGGTCGAGAACGTTCTCGCAGCCGCGAAGGGGGGCGACACGCATACGCATCTCCCGAAATACGTCGAATACGACGAGTATGTCGCCAAGGGCGGCTATGCGCTGCTGAACAAGCTCCGTTCTGGCGCGACCTCTCGGGAGGACCTGCTCAAAGCGCTTGATCATGCTTCGCTCCGTGGTCTTGGCGGCGCAGGGTTCCCGACTGGTCGTAAATGGCGCGCCGTGCTCGGTGAGCCGGGACCGCGCCTGATGGCCATCAACGGTGACGAAGGTGAACCCGGCACCTTTAAGGATCGCTTCTACCTTGAGACTGATCCTCATCGTTTTATCGAGGGCATGCTGATCGGCGCACACATCGTCGAGGCGCCCGAGGTGTACATTTATCTGCGCGATGAATATCCGGCATCGCGCGAAATCCTCGAGCGTGAAATTGCAAAGCTGCCGAAAGGCGGTCCAAAGCTTCACATGCGCCGTGGCGCCGGTGCCTATATCTGCGGTGAGGAATCTGCGTTGCTGGAGAGCATCGAGGGCAAACGTGGACTGCCGCGCCACAAGCCGCCTTATCCGTTCCAGGTCGGCCTGTTCGGCCTGCCGACACTCATCAACAATATCGAGACATTGTTCTGGGTGCGCGACATCGTCGAGAAGGGCGCGGATTGGTGGAAATCCAACGGTCGCCATGAGCGGCAGGGGCTGCGCAGTTTCTCGGTCTCGGGCCGCGTGAAAAATCCGGGCGTGAAGCTTGCGCCTGCCGGGATCACCGTGCGCGAACTGATCGATGAATTCTGCGGTGGGATGGCGGATGGTCACACATTCCATGCCTATCTGCCCGGCGGGGCATCGGGCGGCATTCTCCCGGCGTCAATGGACGATATTCCGCTCGATTTCGGGACGCTCGAAAAATACGGCTGCTTTATCGGTTCCGCCGCCGTCGTCATCCTCTCTGACAAGGATGAGGTGAAGGACGCTGCATTGAACCTGATGCGCTTCTTCGAAGACGAGAGTTGCGGCCAGTGCACGCCGTGCCGTGTCGGTACGCAAAAAGCAGCAACATTGATGGAACGGCGCGTCTGGGACCGCGATCTGCTCGACGAATTGAGCCAGGCTATGCGCGACGCGTCGATCTGCGGTCTTGGTCAGGCGGCCTCGAATCCACTGACGACCGTGATTAAATATTTCCCTGAGGAATTCTCACCTAAGGAAGCTGCGGAATGACCAAGATTCAGTTCGAGCTCGACGGGAAGATGGTCGAAGCGGCGCCGGGTGAATCCATCTGGCAGGTGGCGAAGCGCCAGGGAACCGAGATTCCGCATCTGTGCTATTCGCCGGAACCAGACTATCGCGCCGACGGCAACTGCCGCGCCTGCATGGTCGAAATCGAGGGAGAGCGCGTTCTGGCGGCCTCCTGTAAGCGCACGCCGACGGTCGGCATGAAGGTGAAGTCCGGAAGCACGCGTGCGGTTTCCGCGCGCAAGATGGTGATGGAGCTGCTGGTCGCCGACCAACCGGCGCGCGAGACGTCACATGATCCGGATTCAAAATTCTGGAACTGGGCCGACAAGGTTGAAGTGACGGAAAGCCGCTTCCCGACAGAGGAGCGCTGGGCGAGCGACACCAGTCATCCGGCCATGAGCGTCAATCTCGATGCCTGCATCCAGTGCGGGCTTTGCGTGCGCGCATGCCGCGAAGTTCAGGTCAACGACGTCATCGGCATGGCCTATCGCAACCATGACGCCAAGATTGTGTTCGACTTTGACGATCCGATGGGCGAATCGACGTGCGTCGCCTGCGGCGAATGCGTTCAGGCCTGCCCAACCGGCGCACTGATGCCCTCCGCATTGCTCGATGAAAACCAGACACGGTCGGTTTATCCGGACAAGAAGGTGGACTCGCTCTGTCCGTTCTGCGGTGTCGGCTGTCAGGTCACCTATCAGGTCAAGGACGAAGAGATCGTCTATGCCGAGGGCCGTGACGGTCCTGCCAACCATAATCGTCTCTGTGTGAAGGGACGCTTCGGTTTCGACTACATCCATCATCCGCATCGCATCACCAAGCCGCTGGTTCGGCTGCCGAATGCGAAGAAGAGTTCGATGGATCAGGTCGATCCAGCCAACCCGTTCACGCATTTCCGCGAAGCGTCATGGGAAGAGGCGCTCGATATCGCCGCCAAGGGTCTCGTGAAGATCCGGGATGAGAAGGGCGTCAAGGCGCTCGCTGGCTTTGGCTCGGCGAAGGGTTCGAACGAGGAAGCCTATCTGTTCCAGAAGCTGGTGCGCACCGGCTTCGGCTCCAACAACGTCGATCACTGCACGCGGCTTTGCCACGCGTCCTCGGTGGCAGCACTGATGGAAGGCCTGAACTCAGGCGCAGTGTCTGCGCCGTTCGCGGCAGCGGCCGATGCTGAGGTGATTATCGTCATCGGCGCCAATCCGACGGTCAATCATCCCGTTGCGGCGACATTCATCAAAAACGCCACCAAGCGCGGCGCCAAGCTGATCGTGATGGATCCGCGGCGGCAATCGCTGTCGCGGCACGCCCATAAGCATCTGCAGTTCAAGCCGGGCTCGGACGTCGCGATGCTGAATGCGATGCTCCACACCATCATCACCGAGGGGCTAACTGACGATCAATACATCGCCGGCTACACCGAAGGCTTCGATGATCTCAAGGAGAAGATCAAGGACTTCCCGCCGGAGAAGATGGAAGCGATCTGCGGCGTTCCTGCGGACACGCTGCGCGAGGTCGCGCGGATGTATGCGACCGCAAAGTCCTCGATCATCTTCTGGGGGATGGGCATCAGTCAGCATGTCCACGGTACCGACAACGCGCGTTGCCTGATCGCGCTGGCACTCATCACCGGACAGGTCGGCCGACCGGGGACAGGTCTGCATCCGCTGCGCGGACAGAACAACGTGCAAGGCGCATCAGATGCCGGCCTCATTCCGATGTTCCTGCCGGATTATCAGCCGGTCGGACGCACCGATCTGCGCGAGCCGTTTGAGCATCTCTGGCACCAGGACATCGATCCTGTGCGGGGTCTCACGGTGGTGGAGATCATGAACGCAATCCACGCCGGCCAAATCACGGGCATGTATATCGAGGGTGAAAACCCAGCGATGTCCGATCCTGACCTCCAGCATGCTCGCGAAGCGCTGGCGATGCTGGATCATCTTGTGGTGCAGGATCTGTTCGTTACCGAGACGGCGTTCCACGCTGACGTCATCTTGCCGGCGTCAGCCTTCGCAGAGAAGGTCGGGTCGTTCACCAACACTGATCGCCGCGTGCAGCTTGCGCGTCAGGTCATCAAGCCGCCGGGCGATGCGCGGCAGGATTTGTGGATCATCCAGGAAATCGCCAAGCGTATGGGACTGGACTGGAATTACAGCGGTCCAGCCGATGTGTTCGATGAAATGACGAAGGTCATGCCGTCGCTGAAGAACATCACCTGGGAGCGGCTGGAGCGCGAAGGCGCGGTGACGTATCCGGTAGATGATCCGCAAAAGCCCGGCAATGAAATCATCTTCACCACGGGCTTCCCGACCGAAAGTGGTCGCGGCAAGATCGTGCCGGCGCGCGTCACGTCGCCGGATGAAATCCCGGATGCCGAATATCCCATGGTGCTGTCCACGGGCCGCGTGCTTGAGCACTGGCACACCGGCTCCATGACCCGCCGCTCGGAAGTTCTCGACAACATCGAGCCGGAAGCCGTGGCGTTCATGTCGCCGAAGGACATGCGGCGCATGAATGTCTGGCCGGGCGATTTCATCCGCATGGAAACCCGCCGCGGTGCGGTGGAGGTAAAGGTCCGCTCCGACCGTGACGTGCCGGAGAACATGATCTTCATGCCGTTCTGCTACGCCGAGGCGGCAGCGAATCTGCTGACCAACCCCGCGCTTGATCCGTTCGGGAAGATTCCAGAGTTCAAGTTCTGTGCGGTCAGGGCGGAAAAAATCGAATTGCGGACCGCGGCCGAGTAAGGCCGCGGTTTCGGGACACTAGTTCCAATCGTTCAATCCACAATTTTGTCCAGCGTGATCGGCAGGTCGCGAACGCGCCTGCCTGTCGCATGGTAGATCGCGTTCGCGATCGCTGCCGCAACGCCGACAATTCCAATCTCGCCCAAACCCTTGATGCCGAGCGGGTTGATGATGTCGTCCCGCTCGTTGACGAAGATCACTTCGATGTCGTGGACGTCGGCGTTCACCGGGACATGATACTCGGCGATGTTGGCGTTCATCACGCGGCCAAATTTGTGATCCACCAGCGTCTCTTCGTGCAGGGCCATGCCGATCCCCCACACGATGCCACCGATCATCTGACTGCGGGCTGTTTTTGGATTCAGGATACGGCCGGCCGCGACGGCATTGACAATGCGGGTCACGCGAACGACGCCGAGCAGTTCGTCGACTTTGACCTCCGCAAAAATAGCGGAGTGGACATTCTTTGCGTAATCGTTGTTGTCCTTGAAGTCGGTCGACTTCTCTTTCTCGATGCGATCGACCCCGCTGTGCCGCATGACGTCCGTGATGGAGATGCTGCGGCCCGCGTCCCCTTTGGCAGTGATCATGCCGTCTGCGAACGTAACATCCTCAAGTTTGGCGCGGGTGAGTGCCGAGTCAGGGGCCTTTTTGGCCAGCTTCAGCAGCTCTTTACGAATCTCACCGGCAGCGTTTGCGATGGCGTGCGAGACCGAGGCTGCCATCCACGAGCCGCCTTCAACGGGAGATTGCGGCAGGGTCGAGTCGCCGAGTTTGATGGTCACATTTTCGATCGGCAGGCCGAGCGTTTCGGCTGCCACCTGCGCCATGATCGTATAGGTGCCGGTGCCGATGTCCGATGTCGCGCAGGACACTTCCGCATGCCCATTGGCCGTCAAGACGATGCGGGCTGCAGTCTTCATCTGCAGCGCTTCCCAGACACCAGAGGCCATTCCCCAACCAACAAGTTGGCCGCCATCGCGCATGGAGCGCGGTTCCGGCTTTCTCTCGCTCCAGCCGAAGGCTTCAGCGCCCTGGCGATAGCATTCGCGGAGCTCCTTGCTGGAAAAAGGAAGATCCTCATTCTGGTCGCGATCCGAGTAGTTTCGCAAGCGAAGCTCGAGAGGGTCCATCTTGAGCGCGACGGCAAGTTCATCCATCGCGCATTCGAGGGCGTAGACGCCCGTTGCGGCGCCCGGCGCGCGCATGTCCGAGGGTGTCGGAAGATCCAGTCTCGCGAGACTGTGGCTGTATTTTGTATTTGGACACTTGTAGAGCGCGCCCGACCAGATGGTGTCTTTGCGCGCAAACTCTTCATATTGCGACGTGATCGCGATGGCATCGTGCGCAATGGCTTGAAGAGAGCCGTCAGCTTTCGCGCCTAGCGACACCCGCTGGATTGTGCCGGCTCGATAGCACAGCGCGTACATCTGTTGACGCGTTAGCACGAGGCGTACTGAACGCTGTAAAGCGCGAGCCGCCAGAACAGTCAGGACCACCTGATATTGCGGACGCAATCCGGAGCCGAACGCGCCGCCGACGAACGGAGACACCACGCGCAAATCGGCCGATTTCATGCCGAACACGCCGCAGACATAGCGCTGAACGTTCTGAACGCCTTGGGTCTTGTCGTAGACCGTGAGCTTGCCGTCTCCTTCCCAGACGGCCGTGGATGCGTACAGCTCCATCGGATTGTGGTGTTCGATGCCGATGTAATATTCGCCCTCGTGCCGAACATCCGAGGCCGCAAGAGCTTCCTGCACATCGCCACGAGGCTTCGATGGGCTTAGCGCGAAGGTATCTTCGGCCAAGGCGAATGTGTGGTCGAGTTCATGAAGCAGATCGGTAACGTGTGCTTCTTCTTCGTATTCGATATCGACCAGTGATGCCGCGAAGCGGGCAATTTCCCATTCCTCCGCCAAAACCAGCGCAATAGGTTGCCCGCTGAACAAGATCCTGTCGTTGTAAAGCGGACGGAATGGTGAGCCGCTTGGGGCGACGTCGTCGGCGTATGCCTTGTCGTTGTCTGCGAGGGGAGGACGGTTCTTGTGAGTCAGAACGGCCAGAACGCCTTCGACTTCAATTGCCCTGCTGATATCGATCTTTGCGATTCGGCCTTTTGCGATCGTGGACGTTATGACGCTGCCATAGGCCATATCGGCGGCTTTGAATTCACCTGCATATTTTGCTGCTCCGGTGACCTTGGCATGGCCATCCACGCGAGACGTCGCGACACCGATGTAGGGAGACATGGCGTTTCACCGTATAGTTTTGTCTGTTTGCGATTGTGGCGTGCCGAGCGCGGCCTGTGCGAAAGCGCGAACGATGGTGCGCCGTGCGAGATTGATCTTGAATGTATTGTGATTAAACCCTTTGGCGTTACGAAGCAGCACGTCGGCGGCATGCATAAAGACTTCCTGAGTGGCAGTCTGGCCCCGCAGCGATGCCTCGACCTCGGTATCCCGCCATGGCTTGTGGGCGACACTGCCCAGTGCGAGGCGCGCATCCTTGATCCGGTTGCCATCGAATTCGATCGCGGCTGCGACCGAAACGAGCGCAAAGGCATAAGACAGGCGATCGCGAATCTTCAGATACGTGTAGTTCGAAGCGAATCCCTTGGCAGGAAGTTCGATGGCCGTGATGATTTCGTTCGGCTGCAAATTGGTGTCGATCTGCGGTTGGTCACCGGGCAGCCGATGAAAATCCGCAAATGGGATGACGCGTTCACCCGCAGGGCCGGAAACATGAACCTTGGCCTCAAGCGCGGCGAGTGCCACGCACATGTCAGAGGGGTGCGCCGCGATGCATGCCTCGCTTGTCCCGAAAATGGCATGCATCCGGTTGAACCCGTCAATGGCCGAGCAGCCAGTACCGGGCTCTCGCTTATTGCAAGGTGTGGCGGTGTCATAGAAGTACGCGCAACGCGTTCGCTGCAGGAGATTGCCGCCTGTGGACGCCATGTTTCGTAGTTGTTGCGAAGCGCCCGCAAGGATGGCGCTTGATAGCATCGGGTAGCGTTGTTCGATCAGGGGGTGCCATGCCAAGTCTGAGTTCGGCACCAGTGCACCGATACGCACGCCGCCGTCCTGTGTTTCCTCAACCGTTCTGAGCGGCAGGCGTGAGATGTCGATCAGGCGCGTCGGCCGCTCGACATCTTCTTTCATCAAGTCGATCAGGTTGGTCCCGCCTGCGATGAATTTCGCGGTGGAATCAGCCGCTATTTGTCGGACAGCGTCAGCGACGTCGGTGGCGCGTGCATAGGTGAAGTTCATCATGATGCACCCATCGCCTGTTGGATTGCTGCGACGATGTTGGGGTAGGCGGCACAGCGACAAATATTGCCGCTCATGTATTCTCGAATTTCGTCATCCGTCTTTGCTCTTCCTTCTGCCATCAGGCCGGCCGCGGAGCAGATCTGACCGGGCGTGCAGTAGCCGCACTGAAATGCATCGTGATCAATGAAAGCCTGTTGCAGGGGATGCAGCGTTCCGTTCGCCGCAAGCCCCTCGATGGTTGTCACCTTCGCGCCATCCTGCATGACGGCGAGAGCCATGCATGAGTTGATCCGGCGCCCGTCGACGAGGACGGTGCAAGCGCCGCATTGGCCGTGGTCGCATCCCTTCTTCGTGCCGGTCAGGTCAAGATGCTCGCGTAGAGCATCGAGAAGGGTTGTCCACGGCGCCACATTGAGATCGGTCCTGACGTTGTTGACGGTCAGTTGGACCGTGATCTTTTCGGGAGCAGGAATGTGCGTCGTTGAGTTCGCTTGCACCATTTTGCGTCACTCTCATCGCTGGAAAAGAGGGCCAAAGGTCAAATGAGGCATGAATCGTCCTTGTTCGAACTGCGGAACGCGACGTTTTGTTCCAGACGTATGGGAATGGGACGGGAGAGGAGACCTTAGGTCTTTGGCATGCCCATCCATGAGGCACGCCAGAGCAAAAGTTTGTTGTCGCGGGATGTTCGAATTCGGAATACAATTAAGCGTTGCTCGGCCTCACCCGCGATGGAAAACGAGCGATGGTTGTTCTGCGCCACAGGTTCGTGTGGAAAGTGGACGATTGGATCGTGCGTGTCGTTTCACGCGATCCTCGCGGGACAGCTTTTGGTTCTACGGGCCGAATTTCTCAATCCAGACCTCTACAACTTTCAGGACAAGCAGGCGCGTCTTGCCGACACAAAGCAACGCATTCGCGAGGCTCACCTCGTGATGTCCTGACTATCAAATTGCATAGAACAATCCAAAGGAGGTAAGCGATGATCAGTACAACCTTACCTATGCCAGGGCCACCTCTGCTGCATACGCTGGCGGAAAATTGGTGGCTGGTGCTGCTGCGCGGGATTGCAGCGTTGGTCCTCGGTGCTTTGGCCTTTGTCTGGCCGGGCATCACTCTGGTGTCCCTCATTCTGTTGTGGGGTATCTACGCGCTAGCTGACGGCTTGTTTGCCATGTGGGCGGCTGTCGCGGGTCGAAGCGGCGGATTGCTGCCTCGTTGGTGGCTCGCGATCGTCGGCATCGCAGGTGTGCTGGCTGGAATACTGACCTTTGTCTGGCCGGGGCTGACCGCACAGATCCTGCTGCTATTGATCGCGTGCTGGGCCATTGTGATCGGTGCGATGCAGATCTGGGGCGCGATCCAGTTGCGCAAGGAGATCGAAGGCGAGTGGCTGTTGATCCTGAGCGGCCTGCTCGGGATCGCATTCGGCGTTGTCTTGCTAGCGCGTCCCGGCATCGGCGCCCTGGCCGTCGTCTGGATGATCGGCTGCTATGCGATCATCGCTGGCGTCGACTACATCGCACTCGCATTCAAATTAAGAAGGTACAAGCACCTGACCTGAGTTCTCTCTTTAGCTTACTGGGGAAAGCTCAGGCATGCGATCCAGGTGGGCAGGACGATTTGGAGCGCTACTCACCTGGGTAGCGGGGGTATTGGTGTTTCCACCTCACGCGCGTGCTCAAACCTCTGACACGGTTGCCGGATCGATCGAGCTTGGCGCACGGGGCGGTCCTGTGACGGGAAGTCCGGCGCCTCCTGCTTCATTTGAAGAACGCGCAGGCGCTTTCGAGTTCAGCGCCCGTGCAGGTCTCGCGAGCGACTACATCTACCGCGGCACTACGCTCTCAAATCATAAACCTGCGGCGGGCGCTGCATTTGAAGCAACGTTTGAAAAATTCTACGTCGGGGCCACGGTTGCGAGTGTCGTTCTGCCGACCCAGCCAACGGCGGAGCTGACGTTCAATACCGGCTTGCGTCCAAAATTGGGGAGCGTCGACTTCGACCTAGGCTGGACGTACTTCGCGTATCCCGGAGAGATTACCGGCAGCAGCACCGAATACTGGGAAGCCGTCGCCCGGGCCGATACGAAGATCGGGGATCTGTTTCACATCGCCGGTGGTTTCGCTTATTCGCCCAATGTTTCGAACACCGGTGCGTGGAGCAAATACGCGGCATTTGGCGTCGGTGTTGAGATGCCGCGTAATGCATTACCAAACAATCTAACAGCTACAGTGACCGGAGGCGCGGGTTACTTTTGGTTCGGAAACCAGAAAGCCGAATTCGGCGGCTTTCCGTTGCCGGCCTATCTCAACTGGAATTTGGGAGTGACATTCGGTAGCGGGAATGCGCGTTTCGATGTGCGCTATTACGACGCCAATCTCTCTCCAGAGAATTGCTTCGTCTATACCGGCGATCCTCGAGCCAAGCCCGGAGGAAGTATTGATCCGATCACAAATCCCGATGGCCTTGTGTCGCGCTGGTGCGGCGCCACCCTCGTTGCGAAGCTTTGGTTCGCGTTGAACTAGGTTGATGCGGCTCGCCGCCTCGGCGTTTTTTCCTCCAAGCGGATGCTCCCGGCACGCGAGCGCCGGGAGCGATATTGTCACTTCACGAGCGCAGCCTTTTCAATGACCTCAGCGACTTCCTTCGCATGGACGACGAGAGAGGCATGACTGCCGGCGACCTCCGTCGTTTGAGCCTTGATCCTGGCTGCGAACATCTTTTGGGCCTCAGGCGCGAGTACCTTGTCCTTCGTGCTGATCACATAGAACGTCGGCTTGTTGTGCCAAGCTGCCGTGTCGACGGGAGCCTCGAACGCGGTGTGGTTCAGCGGAAGCTGAGAGTTTGCTAGGGATTCGGCGATCTTCGGAGGAAGGTCAGCCGCAACTGCCGAAGGAAACACCTTGGGGTCAATGTAGAGGTTACCCTTCTCGTCGGGGCGAATAGCCTTGCCACCTTCGGTTGCGGGGCCGCTTTTGGCCAGTGCCGCTAGAGACTCGCCAACCTCCGGCGCGAACGCCGATACATAGACGAGCGCCGAAACCTTGGGATCGTTACCTGCTTGCGTGATGACCACGCCACCCCATGAATGGCCAACGAGGACTGTCCTGCCGTCTTGCTTTGCGAGCGCCTGTTTGGTGGCATCGACGTCCGCTGCAAGAGAGGTGAGTGGATTTTCGACCAGCGTGACGTTGTAGCCCTTATTCTTGAGGATGTCGGCGACCGGCTTCCAGCTCGTCTGATCGACGAATGCGCCGTGCACAAGCACGATGTTGTGGGCCGCGCCCTTGGGCAGCTCAGCGGATTGGACGGTGCCGGCGAATGTCGTTCCGGCCATGACGGCGGCAGCGGCTGAGAGTAAAAGATTTCGCATTGATCGCTCCTGATAAGATGGCCGACGCGGGTCCGGTGATGGCAGGCGTTTCGGCAAATAGCGGGTCTTTCAGGTGCCGTGACGAAATCGGTCCCGGGAATTGTATCCCGTAGCGCAGATTCAAGTATTGTACGGCTTGCCGTCGAACTCGCTTGAGCTGCAAATAGAGTATTCCTCGTGAAACCCCATGACACCAACGACGGAGTTCTTGCTCCAGCGTCCGATTCTCAGCCCCACACTGATCTTCTTTCCGACGTTCTGAGGTTCGTTCAGCTCAACGGAGAGCGAGTGTTGACAACCGAATTTCGGTCGGGCTTCAACGTTGAATTCGAGCGCGGCCCCGCTTGCATCCATGTTGTTCAGGAAGGCGAGCTCTGTATTGCGATCGATGGTCGAACGCCCTTGAGACTCGCCGCTGGCGATATCGCGGTTTTGCCGCACCCGGTGCGATATACGCTCAGCGACGGTGGCCGACTGGACGCCGCCACGGAAGTTCCTCTGGAGATCAAGGCCGCTGCAGCTGCAAATATCTCGGTGATCAAACATGGCGTGGGCGCGATCGCGGTAAAAACCATCAGCGCCACCTTTCAGTTCGAGAACAAAGGCGGTGTTTCGCCATTATTGGGGCTACTGCCGGAAGTTATTCACATCGCAAAGGACGCCGATCAGTCCGCCGTCCTCATCCGTGATGTCGCTCAATTCCTGCCTGTTGAGCATGCGGCCCAGGAGCCGGGAGCCGCGCTCATGATTTCCCGCGTGATCGATGTCCTGATTATCCGCTGCATCCGGACTTGGGCCAAATCGCTTGGGACCCGTCAGGGCTGGATTGGGGCTCTTGCCGATGCGCGGGTTAGCAAAGCAGTCGCTGCAATTCATCGTGATCCCGCAAAGCGCTGGTCGGTGGAAAGGCTCGCATCGGTCGCTGGAATGTCGCGTTCGCGATTTGCCGAGATATTTTTGGCAACAGTCGGCGAACCACCTTTGCGCTATCTTCATCGCTGGCGACTGGGAATAGCGTTCGATTTGCTGCGAGGATCAAATCTTCCAGTAAGCGAAGTTGCACACGCTATTGGATATGAGTCCGAGGCGGCGTTCAGCCGTGCCTATAAAATTATGTTCGGCACGGCGCCTCGTGATAGTCGACTGACAGTTTCCCGATAAATGATGGAACATCCGGACGCTCAGTCGCACCTGCGCGCACTCGAGCAGCGGCTTGATGAGGATCGTCTGGTTCTGAATGAAGGTCACTTCTTCGATGAGTGGGGACGGAGAATGGTGATCGAGGAGTTGATCAGAACAGAACGAATTAATAGCGCTCTCTTAGTCGCGATGGCTCATCGATATCAGGAGGCCACGTTGCTGGCGGGAGAACCAGGAGAAAGCAGGTAGCGCTTCGCCACCAACAAGCTGCGAATGACGAACCAGCCGATGATGCAGTTGGAGATGACAAAGATCGGCAGCGCCAGCTTTGCCACGATTCCGGTGTGGCCACGTTCGACGAACCGGAGCGCCGCGAGCGGCAACGCCGAGACGCCAAAGCTGTAAGCCCACGCGGATAGTGAGAACGGTTGCTCTCTTAGCCATGGAATCAACCGGATCATCACCATGGCCAGAAACAGCGCATAGCCGAACAACATGAACGCCAGCCGGTCAGGCGGACCGTCCGTCACCGTCAGATAAGCCACACAGGCGACCGCGGGCGGGGCGAGATGAATACCCATGGTGGCGCGGAGCGCGACTGGTAGCCCGTGGGCAAACAGCCGATGCAGGATCACCGACTCCATGATGATAATGGAGAAGAACCCGACACCGAAGAACAGCAGCCCCGGCTCGGGATATCCGAACAGGCCGCAGGCAATCGCGCTCACGAAACTTCCGCCGACGGTCGGCATGTAGAGCACGGGCGTCGTTGTCTCCGCTGCGCGGCCGCCCATCCAGAGGCCACCGACTCCCCAGATCGTGAATGCCAATTGTCCGGCCATGCCTGCAATGAACAACACGAATGCGACCTTGGGCAGATAAGGTGCAATCGACCAGCTTGTGATCATCGTTGTCATCGGCACGAGGACAATGAAGAACGACTGGATCGGATGTTTGATTTCGGCGAGCGCGGCATCCGGTGCGTGAAGCCATTTGAGCACATAGAGAACGAACCACACGCTCCAGATCGAAGCTGCCGTCAAAGCCAATATTTCCCCGACGAGAACCGGTGCGTTCCAGACATGAGCCGCGACACGCCAACCGCTGCCGAGACCGCCGATGCCAAGCACCATGCCGAACATGGTGGCGGAAAATTTGGAAATATCGATACGCACGGATTGTATGCTTTTTTTTAGGATTGTCTGGATGGTGTGTTGCGCTTTAGAAAACTCGTAGCAACCTCGAGGATTTACCACAATGGACTTCGCGCATACCGCCCAGCAGGAATCCATTCGCGATGCGATCCTGAAAATCTGCAGTCAATTCGACGATGCCTATTGGCACGGCAAGGATCGCGACGGCGGCTTTCCTTATGAGTTCTATGACACGATGGCCATGGCTGGATGGCTCGGGATCTGTATTCCGGAGGCCTATGGCGGCTCGGGTCTCGGCGTCGTTGAAGCTGCGATCATGATGCGTGCGATCTCGGAGTCCGGTGCGGGAATGTCAGGCGCTTCCGCCATCCACATGAACGTGTTCGGTCTCAATCCCGTTGTGGTGTTCGGCACTGACGAGCAGCGTGCGCGTATGCTCCCGGGCATCGTCGAAGGACGGCAGAAAGCCTGCTTTGCAGTGACGGAGCCAAACACCGGCCTCAACACCACACAGTTGAAAACGCGCGCAGTGCGCAAGGGCGACAAGTATGTCGTCAACGGACAGAAGGTGTGGATTTCCACCGCGCAGGTCGCGCACAAAATTCTGCTGCTGGCGCGCACCACGCCGCTAGAGGAGGTGAAGAGTCCGACCCATGGCCTCAGCCTGTTTTACGCGGACTTCGATCGCACGCGCATCGCCGTGCACGAGATCGAGAAGATGGGGCGAAAGGCGGTCGACTCCAACGAACTGTTCATCGAGAATTTCGAGATTCCAGTGGAAGACCGCATCGGCGGGGAAGGCCGCGGCTTTGAGTACATCCTCCATGGGATGAATCCAGAGCGGGTGCTGATCGCTGCGGAGGCTGTTGGCCTCGGCAAGCTCGCGCTTGCACGCGCAGCCGCTTATGCGAAGCAGCGCATCGTCTTCAATCGGCCGATTGGACAGAACCAGGGGATCCAGCATCCGCTGGCAAAAAATTGGATGGAGCTTGAGGCCGCGTGGCTAATGACGCTGTCGGCGGCGTGGCAGTACGATCAGGGATTGCCGTGCGGGCCCGCGGCAAACGCCGCCAAATATCTGGCGGGCGAAGCAGGCTTCCATGCCTGCGAACAGGCGGTGATGACCCATGGAGGCTTTGGTTATGCCAAGGAATATCACGTTGAGCGTTATCTGCGCGAAGTGATGATCCCGCGTATCGCGCCGATCAGTCCGCAACTCATTCTCAGCTTTATTGGAGAAAAAGTTCTGGGGCTGCCGAAGTCGTACTGAACTTTGTGCGTTGATATTTGTGCGCGATCACAATGCGACGACACATGTGGTGAAACGGAAAAGACCGGCGCAAAGGCCGGCCTTTTTTGCGTCGCGAGTCCGAGTGGCAAGATCACAGGTTCTTGTTCGCAAGTTCAGCGGCTCGGTTGATTGCGGCCTTTGCCGCATCCTTCGCACTACCGACCGCCTGCTGACCATGGCCCTTCGCCTCCTGTACGGCGCCTTCGCCCTTCAGCTTCTCAGAACCAGTCGCTTCGCCGAGGCCTTGCTTGGCCTTGCCGATAGCTTCGTTCGTCTTGCCTTTGATCTTGTCAGTTGCGCTACCCATCACAGTCTCCTTTGCGTATGCTCGCAAAGACAACAGCGGCGTTGACGCAAAGTTCCATATCTGTTGACGTGCGCGGCATCACGCACAACGACAGCCAACACGATAGTCGAGGAAAGACCATGTCCGGATCGCACGATCATCATCATTCACACGATCATGCGCATGACCACGCGCACGATCATGACCGATGGAAGCATGATGGCGTCCGCGTCATTCCTGGCGATCAACTCGACTCCAATGTGCCGTCGACGGCCGGCATGGATCGCAAGGCGGCAATTAATTTTGCACGCGTTGGCGCGCAGAAATTGTGGGCCGGCACAGTGACGATCAGGCCGGACGCGAAGACCGGTGCTCATCACCATGGTCATCTGGAGAGCGTGATTTACGTTGTGCGCGGCAAGGCCCGCATGCGCTGGGGCGAGCATCTGCAGTTCACGGCAGAAGCAGGTCCCGGCGACTTCATTTTCGTGCCGCCTTATGTGCCGCATCAGGAAATCAACGCCAGCCCGGACGAGCCGCTCGAATGCGTGCTGGTGCGCAGCGACGGCGAGGCGGTTGCGATCAATCTCGATATCGAGCCTGTCGAGAAGCCGGAGACCGTGTTGTGGGTGGACCCCATCCACCGTGATCCCGCCGAGAAAAAGTAAGCACGCGTTCGCCAAGAGGAAAATTTGGGCATCCGGCAGCGCTCGCCGGGATAGCCATTTTCCCTCAAGAGGTTGCACTGCGACATTGTGACTAGTGACGAATATTGACAATCGTCAATCGTTAGAGGAAGGTCTCCGCATGGATGCGAGGGCCTTCCGATGCCTATTATTTTTGAATTTCGAAGACTTTCCAGTGGTTTAGTTCTGGCGGGAGCGCTCCTGCTGCCATTTGCGCTTGGTGCTTGCACCGAGCAGCAGGCCAAGGAGAACGAAAAGGGCCGCCCCGTACTGGTGACGACGGTCCATTATGAGTCCCGCTCGCCGGAGCGCGCCTTTGTCGGGACTGTCCGGCCGCGTATCGAAGCCGACATGGGCTTCCGCGTTCCTGGGAAGGTGGCGAAGCGCCTCGTAGAAGTCGGGCAGATCGTCGAGGTCGGCCAGCCGCTCGCCACCCTCGATGAGATCGATCTCAAATTGCAGGCCGAGCAGGCAGCCGCGGAACTGACCGCTGCGACCGGTGTCTTGGCGCAAGCCAGTGCCGCCGAGGGGCGCGCCAAGGATTTGCGGGCGCGGGGCTGGTCTACCGATGCCCAACTCGATCAGGCCAAGGCTGCTGCTGACGAGGCGCGGGCGCGCCTGAACCGAGCCCAGCGCTCGGTCGAACTGACCAATAACAGCCTATCATATGCCACCCTCGAGGCGGATGCTCGGGGGGTGGTCACCGCGACGTTGGTCGAGCCGGGGCAGGTCGTTGCATCGGGGCAGACCGCGATCCGCGTGGCGCGCTCTTCGGAAAAAGAAGCCGTGGTGGCGATCCCTGAGACCATGGTGACCTTCGCCAAGCAGAGCGCGGCCAATGTCACGCTGTGGTCGGATCCCAACAAGAAATACACAGCCAAGCTGCGTGAGCTTGCGCCGGCGGCCGATCCTGCGACCCGTACTTATCTGGCGAAGTTCTCGCTACCGACCGCTGACGACGCCGTTTCGCTGGGCATGACGGCAACGCTGACTCTCTCCGATCCCGAAACCGAGCGTGTCGCGCGCGTGCCGTTGTCTGCTCTGTTCAGCCAAGGAGACGCGCCGTCGCTTTATGTCGCCGACGCCAAGACAGGCGACGTATCGCTCAAGCCGGTGGCGGTCAAAGCTTACGAAAGCAAGGACGTGCTCATCACCAGCGGTGTTGAGGAAGGCGCCAGCGTTGTTGTGCTTGGCGTGCAGAAACTCGATCCGGCCCAGAAGGTCAGGGTCGTCTCTTCGCTTGCCTTCTAATTTTGTGAGGGACCCATGAAGCGATTCAATCTCTCCAGTTGGGCCGTTGCGCATCCGACGCTGATCCTGTTCTTCATCGTGATGCTCGGCATCGGTGGATTCTTTTCGTATGAGCGTCTTGGGCGCGCGGAAGATCCGTCGTTCACGATCAAGGTTGTCGTCGTCACCGCCATTTGGCCAGGCGCGACAGCCACCGAAATGCAGGAGCAGGTGGCGGATCGGATCGAGAAGAAGCTTCAGGAACTGCCCTATTTCGACAAGGTCACGACCTATACCAAGCCATCGTTCACGGCGATGCAGGTTGCCTTCAAGGACAATACGCCTGCGAAGGAAGTGCCGCAGCTGTTCTATCAGCTGCGTAAGAAGTTGAGTGACATCAGAAGCGATCTTCCCGCCAATCTGATCGGACCGAATGTCAACGACGAATACGGCGATGTCGATTCGATCCTGTATATGCTGACGGGGAACGGCGCGGACTATGCGCAGCTCAAGAAAGTTGCCGAAGGTCTGCGCCAGCATCTGCTGAAGACGCCGAATGTGATCAAGGTCAATCTTTACGGCACGCAGGATGAGCGCGTGTTCGTCGAGTTCTCCCACGCCAAGCTGGCGACACTTGGAATTACGCCGCAGACGGTGTTCGATTCACTCGCCAAGCAAAATGCCGTCGTTGCGGCTGGTACGGTGGAGACCTCCGCGCAGCGTGTGCCGTTGCGTGTGACAGGTGCCTTCGACAGCGTGAAGGCCGTGGCCGAGACGCCGGTAGAAAGCAACGGCCGTGTTTTCCGCCTGGGTGATATCGCAACTGTCGAGCATGGTTTCGTCGATCCGCCCGATTTCCAGATTCGCCAGGAAGGAAAGCCTGCGCTCGGTGTCGGTGTCGTGATGGCCAAGGGCGCCAACATTTTGGAGCTTGGCGAGGCTGTCAAAAAGGCGACTGATGAATTCATGGCGGCGGTGCCGCAAGGTTTCGAGATCGAGCAGATCGCGGATCAGCCGAAGGTCGTCGAGCACGCGGTCGGCGAATTCATTCACTCCTTTATCGAAGCGCTCGCTATCGTGCTGTTCGTCAGCTTCCTCGCGCTCGGCTGGCGCACCGGCATCGTGGTAGCACTGTCCGTGCCGTTGGTGCTTGCCATCGTCTTCATCGTAATGAACGCGATGGGCATGGATCTGCACCGCATCACGCTCGGTGCACTGATCATCGCGCTCGGCTTGCTGGTGGATGATGCCATCATCGCGGTCGAGATGATGGTGGTGAAAATGGAGCAGGGCTGGGATCGTGTGAAGGCGGCGTCGTTTGCCTGGGAATCCACGGCGTTCCCAATGCTGACCGGCACGCTGGTGACTGCTGTCGGCTTCCTGCCGATCGGCTTTGCGAATTCGTCGGTCGGTGAATATGCCGGAGGCATCTTCTGGGTGGTCGCCATTGCGCTGGTTGCGTCGTGGTTTGTCGCGGTGATCTTCACGCCCTATATCGGCGTCAAGCTGCTGCCGAACTTTACCAAGCATGCGCACAGCCACGATCCACATGCGATCTATGAGACGCGGATCTATCGCGGTTTGCGCCGTGTCATCGAGTGGTGTGTGCGGCGCCGCGTCACTGTGGTGCTTGCGACCATCGGCATTTTCATCGCCTCGATTGTCGCCTTCGGTCATGTACAGCAGCAGTTCTTCCCGCTGTCGGAGCGGCCGGAGCTGTTCCTGCAGTTGCGGTTGCCGGAAGGCACGGCTTTCGGCGTAACCAAGGAAAGCGCCAAGAAGGCCGAAGCGATGCTGAAGGGCGACAAGGATATCGAGACTTACACGACCTACATCGGTCAGGGGTCGCCACGCTTCTGGCTTGGCCTCAATCCGCAGTTGCCGAACGAGTCATTCTCGGAAACCGTGATCGTTGCGAAGGATGTCCCCGCGCGCGAACGCATCAAGGCGCGGCTCGAGAAGGCTGTGGCCGACGGTGCGCTGTCGGAAGCGCGGGTGCGCGTCGACCGCTTCAACTTCGGTCCGCCCGTGGGCTTCCCGGTTCAGTTTCGCGTGATTGGCCCTGATACCAAGACGGTTCGCGATATCGCCTATCAAGTGCGCGAGGTCATGCGCACCGAGAAGCGTGCTGTCGATCCGCATCTCGACTGGAACGAGCAAACGCCTTACTTGAAACTGGCGGTAGATCAGGACCGTGCCCGTGCGCTCGGGCTCACCCCGCAGGACATCTCCCAATCGCTCGCCATGCTGATTTCCGGTGTGCAGGTCACGACCCTGCGTGACGGCATCGAAAAGGTTGGTGTGGTGGCCCGTGCTGTGCCTTCCGAGCGGCTTGATCTTGGTCGCGTCGGTGATCTCACGATCTATTCACGCAATGGTGTCGCGGTGCCGCTGTCGCAGGTGGCGAAGATTGAGTATGCCCACGAGGAGCCGATTCTTTGGAGACGCAACCGCGACATGGCGATCACGGTACGGGCCGATATCGTAGACGGCGTGCAGGCGCCTGACGTGACCAATGCCATCTGGCCCAAGCTTCAGAACATTCGCAACAGCCTGCAGCCGGCCTATCGCATTGAGATCGGCGGCGCGATCGAGGAATCCGAAAAGGGCAATGACTCGATCAACAAGCTGTTTCCGTTGATGGTGATCGGCATGCTGACGCTGCTGATGATCCAGCTGCAGAGTTTCTCGCGACTTGTGCTGGTGTTCCTGACAGCTCCGCTGGGCATTGTCGGCGCGTCCCTGGGCCTGAACGTTGCCAACAGCCCGTTTGGCTTTGTCGCTTTACTGGGCCTGATCGCGCTTGCCGGCATGATCATGCGTAACGCCGTGATTTTGGTCGACCAGATTGAAACGGACGTTGTTCATGGCCTGACGCGGCGGGAAGCGATCGTCGAGGCAACGGTCCGGCGCGCCCGTCCGGTGATCCTGACAGCATTGGCGGCGATCCTGGCGATGATCCCGCTGTCGCGGTCGGCCTTCTGGGGCCCGATGGCGATCACCATCATGGGTGGATTGTTTGTTGCCACCTTCCTGACGCTACTGTTCTTGCCGAGCCTCTATGCGCTATGGTTCAGGAAGAGTCTCGACGAACGTGGTCAGGGTGAGGCTGAAAGCCATGTGCCGATGCAGGCGGATCATGTCCGCCATGCGCCGCCACTGGTCGCAGCCGAATAACCGATTGATAGCTATAGCGACATGACACTGCTTCACGACGATACCGACGCTGAAAAGAGGGCCTGCATTCTCGCGACTGCCGAGCGGTTGTTTCGCGATGTCGGGTATCTCAAGACCACGGTCGCCGATATCGCCAAGACGCTCAAGATGAGCCCGGCCAACATCTATCGGTTCTTCGATTCCAAGAAGGCCATTCATGAGGGTGTTGCGCGGCGGCTCATGAACGAGGTCGAGACCGCAGCGGAGGAAATCGCCGCGAAGACCACGCCTCCGGCTGAGCGGCTGCACGAACTGCTGGCAACCGTCAGCCGCATGAACGCCGAGCGTTTTGTCGGCGATTCCAAGATCCATGAGATGGTCGCCATCGCCATGGAAGAAAGCTGGGATGTTTGCGAAGCGCATATGCATCGTGTCGTGATGGCCATCGGCCTGGTGATCGCCGATGGTGCGAAGGTAGGGGCTTTCAACGTGACCGACGTAGAACTGGCCGCCAAGATCACTTGCGCGGGTATGTTGCGGTTTTTCCACCCGCAGATGATCGAACAGAGCGCTCACAAGCCGGGGCCAAGCCTCGATCAAATGATAGACTTTATTGTCGCGGGCCTTACGCTGGGGACGCCCGATATGTCGTCGGGCAAAACCGCAGCGGATAAAGCGTCTTTATGAGCGACTTTCACTACTACGAACCTTCCCAGGGCCACGGCCTCAAGCACGATCCTTTCAACGCCATCGTAGGGCCCCGGCCGATCGGCTGGATTTCGTCGCAGGACGCCAAGGGGCACGTCAATCTGGCGCCCTACAGCTTCTTCAATGCGTTCTGCTATGTGCCGCCGATCATCGGCTTCTCCAGCACTGGCTGGAAGGACACGGTGGCCAATATCCAGGAGACCAAGGAGTTCTGCTGGAATCTGGTCACCGAAGATATTGCCAAGCAGATGAACATGACGTCTGCCAGCGTCCCACACGAGACGGATGAGTTCATCGTTGCTGGGCTTTCGAAGGCGCCGAGCACGAAGGTGAAGGTGCCGCGGGTTTCGGAAAGCCGGGTCACCTTCGAATGCAAGCTGACCCAGATGATCCAGCTGCAGGGCGCGGATGGCGCCAAGGCGAATGCCTGGGTGACGTTTGGCGAGGTGGTCGCGGTTTATATCGACAAGAGCCTCATCAAGGATGGCGTTTACCAGACGGCGGAAGCCTATCCGATCCTTCGTGCCGGGCGGATGGGGGACTATGTGCAGGTCCGGCCGGATGCCATGTTCGAGATGATCCGCCCTCGTTAAAGCGCTCAAGACCCCGTGAGGCTTTGCGGTGCAAAAGCCTTACGGGGCGATTTGCGGGAACGATTTGAGCGGATTAGCGGTTGCCTTTCGGGACGTGTGCGTGGTGTGATTTTCAACCGATTTTCATACTTTGCGGATTAACAGTGGTGTTTGACTTCCGTGTTCGCTGATTTCCTCGCAACCTGAGCGTTGCTCGCATTGAGGCTCGTCCCAAAGGAATCCCGCCATGAGCTTTTCCCTTCGACGTGACCTGCTGACCCGGCCGATTTTCGCATGGGCGCATAAGGCGCTGCCGCCGATGTCCGACACGGAGCGCGAGGCATTGGAAGCCGGAGACGTCTGGTGGGATGCGGATCTTTTTACGGGCAATCCGGACTGGTCGAAATTGCTGGCCTTCGCGCCTGCGACGTTGACCGAGGAAGAGACCGCCTTCCTGAACGGCCCGGTCGAACAGCTTTGCGCCATGGTTGACGAATGGAAGGTTAGCTGGGAATGGCGTGATCTGCCGCCGGAAGTCTGGGACTTCATCAAGCGCAACAAATTCTTCGGCATGATCATCCCGAAGGAACATGGCGGGCTCGGGTTCTCGCCCTACGCACATTCGGAAGTGGTGCGGAAAATCTCATCGCGCTCGGTCACGGCGGCTGTCACCGTGATGGTGCCGAATTCGCTCGGGCCGGGTGAACTCCTGATGCACTTCGGCACCAAGGAGCAACGGGATAAATGGCTGCCGGGCCTCGCCGAAGGCCGCGAGATCCCATGCTTTGGATTGACCAGCCCCGAAGCAGGATCCGATGCGGCGTCGATGATCGACACCGGCATCATCTGCAAGGGTGTGTTCGAGGGTAAGGAAACCATTGGCCTGCGCCTGAACTGGCACAAGCGCTACATCACGCTTGGCCCCGTGGCGACGCTGCTTGGTCTGGCTTTCAAGGCATACGACCCGGATCATCTGATTGGCAACGAGGAAGAACTCGGCATCACCGTTGCGCTGATCCCGACTGATCTGCCGGGCGTAAGCATCGGTCATCGCCATTTGCCGGCGATGCAGGTGTTTCAGAACGGCCCGAACTGGGGCAAGGACGTCTTTATTCCGCTGGACTTCATCATCGGCGGGCGCGAACGCATCGGCCAGGGCTGGAAGATGCTGATGACTGCACTCGCGGCAGGGCGCGGCATCTCGCTGCCGTCGCAGTCGGCGGCGGGGGCCGCTTACTGCGCACGCGCGACTGGTGCCTATGCGCGCATCCGCGAACAATTCCATGTGCCGATCGGAAAGTTCGAAGGCATCGAAGAGCCGCTCGCGCGCATTGCCGGCACGGCCTATCAGCTCGATGCCGCGCGCCGGTTGACCTGCGCCGCGCTCAATCAGGGAATTCATCCAGCCGTAATCTCCGGCATCATGAAGCTACACGCTACTGAGCGGCTGCGCATTGCCGTTGACGACGCGATGGATGTGCATGGCGGCAAGGCCATCATCGATGGGCCGCAGAATTACATGGGCAGCCTTTATCGCTCGGTGCCGGTCGCCATCACGGTGGAAGGCGCAAACATCCTGACGCGTAATCTCATCGTATTCGGGCAGGGTTCGGTCCGCGCGCATCCGTATCTGCTGGAGGAAATGAACGCCATTGGCGATGCTGACAGCAAGAAGGGGCTGGACGCGTTCGACAAGGCGTTCTGGAAGCATGTCGGTCACGCCATCACCAACGTCTTCCGTGCATGGGGACGGAGTTGGACCGGCGGCGCCTTCGCGCCCGCGCCGGATGCCGGTGCCGCGACGGGTTACTATCGGCAACTTTCCCGATATTCGACAGCGTTTGCACTCTGTGCGGATATGGCGCTGCTGACGCTGGGCGGTGCGCTCAAGCGCCGTGAGATGCTGTCGGCTCGCTTCGGCGACATTCTCTCCGAACTCTATTTGCTTTCAGCAGCCTTGAAACGCTGGGAGGAGGAAGGCCGTCAACAGTCGGACTTCGCTGCCCTTGAATGGGTGATGGCGAACGGCATCCGCACCATCGAAAATCGTCTGGGCGAAGTGTTGGCCAATATGCCCAACCGCTTCGTGGCGGTGATCCTCAAATTCCTGATCCAGCCGCTCGGCTCCAATCCCCTTGGTCCATCGGACGACGTCGTGCATCGCTGCGCGCAACTGATCCTGGAGCCGTCGGCGGTGCGTGATCGTCTCACGGCAGGGCTTTACGCAAACGACGATGGTCCGCTGGCGCGGCTGGAAAAAGCATTCCTGTTGGTGACTGCGAACGAGGCGATCGAGAAGAAAATGCGCGCGGCGCACTTACGCGACTGGAGCGAGGCCGTGAAGAAAGGTGTCATTACTGCGGAGGAGGGCAACCAGATCAAGGCTGCCCATGATGCGGTCGCGCAGGTGATCGATGTCGATGACTTTGCGCCTGAAGCTCTCTCACCGATTTATAAAAAGCGGCCAGAGCACAAGCAAACTACACCTGACCGGGCGGCAAGCTGATGGCACGTCCGGTTTATATTATCGACGGCGCGCGGACGCCGTTCCTGAAAGCACAAGGTGGCCCCGGGCCCTTCACCCCGGTTGATCTCGCCGTGCAATGCGGCCGGCCTTTGTTGGCGCGGCAACCCTTTGAACCAAACGCGTTCGATCAGGTCATTCTCGGCTGCGTGAACGTGATCGCGGACGAGATGAATCCGGCGCGTGTCGCGGCGCTGCGGCTCGGCATGGGCGAACGCATGGTGGCGTTCACGGTGCAGATCAATTGTGGCTCCGGCATGCAGTCGCTCGATACGGCCTATCGCTACATAGAGGCCGGTAAGGCCGATCTGATTTTGGCGGGTGGCGCGGAAGCGCTGAGCTACGCGCCGCTGGTGTTTCCGCAGTCCGGTGTGCGGTGGTTCGCGAAGTTCGCTACCGCAAAGGAGCCCCTGGCGAAGCTTGCAGCGTTCCTGAAAATTCGCCCGTCTTACTTCAATCCAATCATTGGACTGGAGCGGGGTCTCACTGATCCGGCAACGGACCTCAATATGGGGCAGACGGCGGAAGTGATCGCGCATCTGATGGGCGTGACGCGCGAACAGGCCGATGCCTACGCCGTGGAAAGCCATCGGCGGTTGGCGCTCGCGCAAGAGCAAGGCTTCCTCAAGGGGGAAGTTGAGACCGCCTTCGCGCGGGACGGCAAGTTCTACGACCATGACAATGGCGTGCGGCCGGACTCATCCATCGAGAAGCTCGGCAAGCTCAAGCCGGCATTTGAGCGGCCATGGGGACAGGTCACGCCCGGCAATTCGTCACAGATTACTGACGGGGCCTGCTGGACGATCCTCGCGTCGGAAGATGCGGTCAACAAACACGGCCTCAAGCCGAAGGCTGTCATTGTCGACAGCGCATGGTCGGGATTAGATCCTGCCATCATGGGCTTCGGTCCGGTGCTCTCGTCGACTGAATTGCTGAAGCGGCACAATCTGAAACTTCAGGATGTCGAGACCTGGGAAATCAATGAGGCTTTCGCGTCTCAGTTGCTCGCCTGTCTTGCGGCGTGGAATGACGACAAGTTTTGTCGTGAAGTGCTTGGACTTGACGGTGCTGCGGGCCAGCTCGATCAAACCAAGTTGAATGTCGATGGTGGTGCCATCAGTCTCGGCCATCCGGTGGGGACCAGCGGCAACCGCATCGTGCTGCATCTGGTCAACGCAATGAAACGGCTTGGGACCAAGCGCGGTATCGCCACCGAGTGCATCGGTGGTGGCCTCGGCGGCGCCATGCTGATTGAGACGGTATAGAGGGAACGATCATGGACAGCCGTATCATGGACGTTCTGAAGGATCACGTGCTTGACCTCGGGCCGACGCCCGCGCCAGGGCCTTACAAGAACTTCAAGCTGACCCGCGACAGCGATGGCATTGCGTGGCTGTTGTTCGATCGCGAAGGGGCGAGCGCGAACACGCTTTCTGCAGACGTGCTGGAAGAACTGAGCCAGATCGTTACATCGCTTGAAAGCGAGCGCCCTGTCGGACTGGTCGTCCGTTCCGCAAAGCCCTCGGGCTTTATTGCGGGCGCGGACGTCAACGAGTTTCGCGGCGCAGCCGATCCACGCCAAGTGGAGACGGAGATCGGCAAGGCGCATGCAGTCATCGATAGTTTCGAAGCGCTGAAGATCCCAAGCGTTGCTGTCATCCATGGCTTCTGCCTCGGTGGCGGTTTGGAAGTGGCGCTTGCCTGTAACACGCGCATCGCCATCGACAATGCACGATTTGGCTTTCCTGAGGTGATGTTGGGTCTGCACCCTGGACTTGGCGGCACAGTGCGCTTCACGCAGTTGATCAGTCCGCTCGAAGCGATGACCTTGATGCTGACCGGCCGAACCATCGACGCACGCCGCGCGAAGTCGCTGGGTCTGGTCGAAGCGGTGACGCAGGAACGGCATGTTCGCGGCGCTGTGAAAGACGCGATCTTTGGCCGGTTGCGGCCACGCCGGCAGAGCCTGACTGCCAAGATCATGAATTTCGGTCCCGTGCGTGGGGTATTGGCCAACCGGATGCGGAGCGAAGCGGCCAAGACCGCACCAAAGGTACATTATCCCGCTCCTTATGCGCTGATCGATCTGTGGGAGCAGCACGGCGGCGACCGCAGGGCGATGCTGGCGGCGGAAAAAACCTCCTTTGCCAATCTCATGGTCACGCCGACCGCGCAGAATCTCATTCGCGTGTTCTTCGTGCGCGAGCTGATGAAGGAGTTAGCTGACGGCACGAATACCGTGAAGCACGTGCACGTGATCGGTGCGGGTGCCATGGGCGGCGATATTGCCGCGTGGTGCGCAAACCGCGGACTGCGCGTGACGCTTGCCGACATGAAGCCGGAGCCGATCGCTGACGCAATGAAGCGCGCTGCAGATTTGTTTGGCAAAATCATCCGCAAGAAAACCGACGTGCGTGATGCCCTCGATCGCCTGATTCCCGATATGACGGGCGAGGGGGCACGCAACGCGGACCTGATCATCGAGGCTGTTCCCGAGAAGCTTGACCTCAAGCAGAAGGTGTATGCAGGGCTCGAGCAAGTGATGAAGCCCGGCGCCATTCTCGCCACCAATACGTCGAGCATTCCGCTGCAGGATCTGCGCACCACGCTGAAGTCGCCTGAGAGACTTCTCGGGCTGCATTTCTTCAATCCAGTGTCGCGGCTCCAGCTTGTTGAGGTTGTCAGTCATGACACCGTCGATCCGCAGGCGCTGGCAACGGCTTTGCGCTTTGTCGGCGCCATCGACCGCTTGCCGCTGCCCGTGAAGAGTTCGCCAGGCTTTCTCGTCAATCGCGCGCTGACGCCGTACATGCTGGAAGCGATGGTCATGCTCGATGAAAAGGTCGACAAGGCTGTCATCGATGCGGCCGCGGAAAAATTCGGCATGCCGATGGGACCTATCGAGCTAGCGGATCAGGTCGGCCTCGATATCTGCCTCGCGGTTGGCGATATGCTGCGCGCCAAGTTCGGCGAGGCTGCGTTGCCCCCGGCTCCGGATTGGCTGCGTGACAAGGTGCAGAAGGGAGAGCTCGGCCGCAAGACCGGCAAGGGCTTCTACGACTGGAAGGACGGCAAGGCCGTCAAGATGCCGTCGCAGATCGCTCCGACCGACGAGATGATCGATCGTCTCGTGCTGCCGATGTCGAACGTGTGTGTTGCCTGTCTGCGTGAAGGCATTGTGGATAACGCCGATCTTGTCGATGGCGCGATGATCTTCGGTACAGGCTACGCACCTTTCCGCGGCGGCCCGTTGAACTATGCGCGTACGCGCGGACCGGCGAATGTCGTGACGACGCTGAAGGCGCTGGAAGCGAAGTTCGGCAGCCGCTTCAAACCCGATGCGGGCTGGGATAGCTTCGCTTAAGTCTCACACTCAACGATCTGGGGATATCCATTCATGGCAGAGACGACAGCTGTCCACGCTGCTCCGGCGCCGACCGAACCGCAGGGTGAGCTCTCGATCCGCACGCTTGCGATGCCGGCGGATACCAACCAGAACGGTGACATCTTCGGTGGCTGGCTGCTGAGTCAGATGGATCTCGCCGGCAGCATCTACGCCTACAAGACCACGCAGACCCGGAACGTTACAGTCGCGATTGAAGCGATGACGTTTCGCAAGCCGGTCTATGTCGGCGACGTGGTGTCCGTTTATGCCACCACGGTGCGTATCGGCCGCACCTCAATCACCGTGCATCTCGAAGCGTGGGTGCAGCGCCGCAATGAGGCCCGGCTCATCCTCGTGACCGACGGCAACTATACGTATGTGTCTGTTGACGATCACGGCAAGCCGCAAGTGATCGCGCAACAACCATCGCACACGACGGTCTGAGACGCCGATTCGATCACAGCTGATTCGTTTACACGTCTTAACGATGATGACGTTTGTGCGAATTTTGAGGCGATGACTCAGTTGCGGCATCTTGCCTCGCTCATGCCCTGCTAAAGCCGCTGCCAGGTTATAAAACTGTCGCGCGAAGCGCCTACAGGTGCGGCGCGTTGCACAGCGCCGTGGCATGGTTCGCTTACGTTCGAGTCATTTCGGGCAAAATAGGCCGGAAAAAAGTTGGCCCGCGACATGCATATGGTGATGTGAAAGCGTTCGAAGAAAAGAAGAGTTTGAACGGAAACTTTTCTACTTCTTTCGAGTTAGTGCGCGTGAGGAACCCAGAGGCGGGCACGAAAGTAAAAAAGCATGTCTGATACGTACATCATCGAAGTTAGCTCGGAAGCCGCAGGCATCGTCGTTCGTGATAAAGCCGGTTTCCGATTCTTTGCAGCCACCCATCGGTTCAATCCCCTCGACGGCAGACTTTTCAAAAATGCGCGCGAAGCAGAACGTGCTGCGACGCAATGTCTTGCCGGCCGGGTAGAGCCTCAACCAGCCTAATCTGACAGGCCAACATCAAGCGCGGCAGAATTGCGCGCGCAAATGCTACGAAAAAGGCCGGGATCGCTCCCGGCCTCGTTGCTTTTGGAGGGCTCGGAGAAAGTCCACCTCGGATCATGCCATTGCGGGATAATCCGTGTAGCCCTTCGAGTTGCCGCCGTAGAAAGTTGCCTTATCGAAGTCGTTGAGCGGTGCGCCAAGCTTGAGGCGTTCAACGAGGTCGGGATTCGAAATGTAGAGCTTTCCGAATGCGATCAGGTCGGCCCTGTTGGTGTCCAGCACCTGGTTGGCGAGCTTGAAGTCATAGCCGTTGTTGGCGATGTATGCGCCGTTGAAGCGCTTGCGCAGGGCTTCATAGTCGAACGGTGCAACGTCGCGCGGACCGCCGGTCGCGCCTTCAACGACGTGCATGTAGACGAGCTTCAGAGCATTTAGGCCGTCGACGATGTAGTTGAAGAGAGCCTGTGGATTGCTGTCGGTGAGATCGTTCGACGGTGTCACCGGCGAAATGCGAATGCCGGTGCGATCAGCGCCTGCAACCTCAGAGACGGCTTTGGAGACTTCGAGCATCAGCTTGGAGCGATTTTCGATCGGCCCGCCGTAAGCATCGGTGCGCTTGTTGGCGCCATCGCGTGCGAATTGATCGAGCAGATAGCCGTTGGCGCCATGGATCTCGACGCCGTCAAAGCCGGCTTCCAAGGCGTTTGCCGTCGCACGCTTGTAGTCATCGATAATGCCGGGAATTTCATTCAACTCTAGCGCACGAGGCTCCGACACGTCGGCGAACGTACCGCCGACGAACGTCTTGCCGTTGGCGCGAATGGCGGAAGGTGCAACGGGAGCCCCGTTATTCAGCTGCAACGACGTATGGGAGATGCGGCCGACATGCCAAAGCTGGATGACGATGTGTCCGCCGCGTTCGTGAACGCGGTCCGTCACTTTGCGCCAGCCCGCAACTTGATCTTTCGAATAGATGCCGGGCGTATCCTGATAGCCCTGGCCCTGCTGCGAGATCTGGCTTGCCTCAGTGATCAGCAATCCCGCTGAGGCGCGTTGTCCGTAGTATTCCGTGGCCAGTGGACCGGGCACGAAGCCGGCGCCAGCGCGGTTGCGCGTCAAGGGCGCCATCACAGCGCGATTTTTGAGAGTAATCGGGCCGAGCTTGTAGGCGTCGAAAAGTTTGGAGGTCATCTGGGGCATCCCATGTCGGACTCAATGCAACTGCATGTACTTAACGCCGTTGAATGATTCAAGCCTGCGCTCGCACAAAATATGTGCGCGCGGGCTTATAGCGCTAATGACCGTGAAGCCTATGACATCCCTAGGAAATCGCGTTTTCCGATCTCGACGCCGTTGTGGCGCAGGATGTCATGGGCGGTGACGCAATGGAAAAAGAAGTTCGGCAAAGCGGCGTGATTGAGGAATTGTTGCCCCGTCACTGTCACCGTTTTGTCTTGCCCGATCGGATAGGTGATCTCGCGCGCCTCTCCGCCCTGGTATTTTTCCGCAGGTAGCGCCTTGATGTTGCTGATGACTTTGGCGATGCGCGCCTGCAATTCCTCGAACGTTGTTTCAGTGTCGGCCATCACCGGCAATTCGGTCTGCGTGAAGCGGGCGCAGGCTTTGCCGGAGAAATCACAGGCCAGCTGAATCTGCTTCGCGAGCGGATACATCGTTGGATGGAGCCGCGCGTTCAGAAGCACGGCGGGATCAATGTTTTTGTCCTTAGCGTAGGCTTCCGCCTTAGCAAGAATCTTGGAGAGGGCGGTGAGCGTATGGATGAACAGCGGCGCAGAGCCATCGTAGAACGACATGAGTGACCTTTCCGGGTGAGATCGTGGCGGTTGCTCTCGATCTAAATCCCGGTCGTGTCAAGGCACACTGGTGTCCCTTAGGTTCTGCCATTCGCAAACGAACCAGCCGCAAGCTGATACGAATGTCAGAACCGGGACACTAGCGCGGTCCGCCGCGCATCCGTGCCAACAATTCCGAGGTCGGCCACGAATCCGCCGGCAGTCCGTATTTCGTCTGCATGGTTTTGACGGCGATGCGGCTTTGTTGCCCGAGCACACCATCAACCTTGCCGACATTGAATCCGGCACGGACCAGCAATTGCTGCAATTCGCGAATTTCGTTGAACGGCAATTGCGCGACGGGAGTCGCCGGCTTACGCATCGGGGCTGCGCCCGCGATGCGCGTTGCGAGATAGGCGGCTGTTGTGGAATAGATCAGCGAGTTATTCCATTCGGTGTAAGCGGCGAAGTTCGCATAGGCGAGGAAGGCTGGTCCGGTGCGGCCCATCGGCAACAGAACCGATGCCGGAAGATCGTCGTTCGGTAATGGGCGGCCGTCCGCGTAAGTCACGCCCCACGCCGCCCATTTCGAGCGCGGATGCTTGACGGTGAGATCGGCTTGATCCCACGGCAGATTCGCCGGCACCCGGATCTCTTGCAGCCATGGTTCGCCGCGGCGCCATTTCAGCGCAGTGGCGATGTAATTCGCCGTCGATCCGATCACGTCGGGTGCGCTGTGCAGCATGTTGCGATGACCGTCGCCGTCATAGTCGACGGCGTAGTTATAGTAGTGCGAGGGCAGGAATTGCGTCTGTCCTAATTCGCCGGCCCATGAGCCGATCATCTCGCCCGGCGTCAGGTCACCGCGATCGATGATCTTCAGAGCAGAAATCGTTTCGTCATGAAACATCTGTGCGCGGCGACAGTCGTAAGCGAGCGACACCAACGAACGCAGTGTTGGCAGCTTGCCCATATTGGCGCCGAAATCGCTCTCAAGCCCCCAGAACGCGGCGATCACCGCTGGCGGCACGCCGTATTCTTTTTCGGCGCGCGCAAAAGCTTGGCCATAGGTTTGAATCTTCGCGCGGCCCTGTTGCATCCGGTAGTCCGCCGCCATGCGCGCGGCGAATTCAGTGAAGACCTGACCGAAGACACGCTGGCCGCGATCACGATTGACGATGCCCTGATCGTACACCAGGCCCGGGGATGCGGCTGCGATCGCGCGCTGCGAAACACCGGCGGCAACAGCGTCCTGTTTCAGTTGTGCAAGAAACTGGGCGAAGCTCTGCCCGCCGTGACACGCGGCACCGCTCTGGGCCGAGGCGGGGGAGGAAACCCAAGCTTGTGCGGCAACTATTAGAAGGACAGGAGCAACGTGCTTAGTAATTTGCCTAAGTAGCTTCAAGATAGATACCTCACTCGTAATTAAATTAGATCATTTGCTGTGCTTGGTCACGGCAGCTATTGCTTGAAGCAATTTTCTCGGTGCCACTTGAGAAAAGTTGGATGCGGACGTTGAGATGGTCGTTGAGGAAGAAGCGCGTGACCGCTCTTGTTTATAAGAGTCCGGACACCGTCCGGATCGTTGACATGTCGTGATATCAGGATTTTGAGGTCGTCATCCAAGCCGATCAATCCTCGATCAAACATCCAATGAGCGGTTCCAGAAAGTGCAACTCCATTATTCACGGTATCGGGCCCGTTGGCATTCACCGGTTTAATATGCGCTGCATCAACTTCTGCGCGGCCGCCACCATTGATGAGTTTTAGCCCCGTAACCACGCAGCGTTGATCGTATGCGCTTAGAATAATTCGACGAAAGGTACGATCTCGCACAATCCTTGACGACAGGTAGCTCAACCGATCGCGAATCTCCTCGTGCTGGAAGGGAGCCTGCTCTTCATCGAATTGGGATAGCGATGTAACTTCACCAACGCGTGGCAGAAGGGGCTCGGTCTCTTCTAGGCCCATCTCGATAATGCGATTGAAATCGATCGGAGAGATTGGTCGAACCGCAGACTGGGCGCGCCCCGAGATGCCTCCCTTCTCGTTCAAGATACCTCGTTCCACGATGCCATTGGGGCCGTTGAAGGGTACGGGCCTGCTAAATTCTAAATAGCTACCGGGTTCGACAAGTGCGAGATACATTCCTGCAACTTTGGGGTCCGGAATAATCTGCTGTACTTTCGCCATGGCAAAGTATCCGCGGG
This sequence comes from Afipia dichlorophenoxyacetatis, assembly GCF_055386385.1. Classification (NCBI taxonomy): domain Bacteria; kingdom Pseudomonadati; phylum Pseudomonadota; class Alphaproteobacteria; order Hyphomicrobiales; family Nitrobacteraceae; genus Afipia; species Afipia dichlorophenoxyacetatis. The sequence continues at coordinate 1,081,920 of NZ_AP029250.1, forward strand.
GAGCGCCTACCTTGCGAGGCTCATAGTAGATGATCCAGTCCCCGAGGCATGCCTGTGCGCGGCTAAGATATTGGGACGGAAATTGATACCGTTCAGCTGGGCTGTCGTCATAGATTGAGTCTGAACGGTGAATGAAAATTCCAAATCCCATTTGATGCGTATCGCGTACCTCGTTTGGTGTGGAGTTTGGGCATTGAGTGATTACATTGTCAAAGGTCAATACCTTTGACTAAGGGGATATTTGGGGCTCACAGCTCCCGCGCATTGCTGAACGAGAACGACGACACCCGCCGGGTGTTCTCATCGAGAATGAGCGTCCGGGTCAACGGCGGTTCGGCGCGCTGGCTGCAGTTCTCTCGTTCGCACAGCCGGCAGTTGACGCCGATGGGGGTGCCCTGAATTTTTTCCAGGTCCAGTCCGCTGGCATAGACCAGCTTGGACGCATGACGTATTTCGCACCCGAGTCCGATCGCGAAGCGTGGCTGCGGTTGTGGATAGGGCGCGGCAGGGCGGCGGACCATCTGCGCTAAGGAGAAATACCGGCTGCCGTCCGGTAGTTCGATCACCTGCTGCAGCATGCGATCCGGCGTGTCGAAGGAGGAGTGCACATTCCACAACGGACACGTGCCGCCGAACTTCGAGAACGGAAAGGTGCCGGACGAAAATCGTTTTGAGACGTTGCCGGCGTTGTCCACGCGCAGCATGAAGAACGGCACGCCGCGGGCATTGGGCCGCTGAAGGGTGGTGAGCCGGTGGCAGATCTGCTCAAAGCCGACGTTAAAGCGCTGACCCAGCACCTGGATGTCGTAACCGAGTGTCTCCGCTGCGCTGTGAAATTCCTGATACGGCATCATCGCGGCGGCAGCAAAGTAATTCGCCAGCGTGATCCGGTAGAGCCGGCGCGAGGTATCATCAAGCGGGCCGGCGCGGTTGACGATCGATTCCATCAGCGGTCCGCATTCGGCGAGTGCCAGTTGAAAGGCGAGCTGGAAAACACGGCCGGAGCCGTCGACCATTTCTGAGATCAGCACTTGCCGGCGATGGCGGTCCCAGCGCCGCAAGGTTTCGCGCATCACGTCGACCGGCATGATGCGCACCGTGGTCGAATGGCGTTCACGCAGGCGATCGCTCAGCGCTGTAAACAGATCCTGCGCTGTGACGTTCAGTTCGTCGCGCAGAGCTTCTGCTGCGGTCTCCAGCTCCGGAAAGTAATTGCGGTTGGCCTCGATCAGGTCGCGCACCCGCTCGATCGGATTGGCCTCGAAGCGCACACCGGCGCCTTCATCACGATCGGCGAACTGCGCGGCGGCCAGGGTCTCGCCGCGCCGGGCTTCGGTATAGGCCGCATAGAGCCGCTGCAACGAATGGGTGACGCCGGGGCACAGTTCGGCGAGATCGCGCAATTCCTGTTTGGGCAGATCGATCTGCCGGAACAGCGGGTCGGAAAAGATTTCATTCAGCTCGGCGAAGAACCGATCCTCGTCGGCGGTCGCGAGGTCGCGCAGGTCAAGGTCATAGGTCTCTGCCAGCCGCAGCAGGATCTGCGCCGTCACCGGGCGTTGGTTGCGTTCGATCAGGTTGACGTAGCTCGGGGAGATGCCGAGGCCTTCCGCGATCTGGGTCTGCGACAGGCCGAGTTGCTGCCGAATCCGCCGGAAGCGCGGACCCACGAAAAGCTTTTTTCCTGCTTCGGTCGCCATGGCGCGCCCCTACGCTCTGTTTGTGACAAAATTTACAATATTACATTAATTACAAGTCTATATGTTACATGTCATCATCATTCAAATCAAGATATCTATGCGGATTTATATTTCTCGCGTTATCTCACGGGACACATTTCGCAATGCACTGTCAAAAATGTCGATGAGTTGCAAGAGCAGCCTTATCGTCGCCGAAAGGGATTACGCACATGAACTACCAGCCACGTGGGATCAATGACCGCTCTATTCAGGGGCCGGCGTCTTATCTGAGCGAGGTCGGCGCTGCTGAAGCGCTGCTCAAGACCCAGCCGACCTGGAATGGCGTCAGCGCTGAAGCCGTGGCGCGGATGCGCCTGCAGAACCGTTTCAAGACCGGCCTCGACATCGCGCGCTACAACGCAGCGCTGATGCGCGCCGATATGGCGGCTTATGACGCCGACCCTACCAAGTACACCCAGTCGCTTGGTTGCTGGCATGGTTTCATCGCGCAGCAGAAGCTGATTTCGGTCAAGAAGCATTTCGGCACGACCGATCGCCGTTATCTGTATCTCTCGGGTTGGATGATCGCAGCGCTTCGCTCCGAGTTCGGACCGCTTCCCGATCAGTCGATGCACGAGAAGACCTCGGTGCCGGCGCTGATCGAAGAGCTCTATACCTTCCTCCGTCAGGCGGATTCCCGTGAGCTCAACGACATCTTCCGTGCCCTCGACGCTGCCCGCAAGGCCGGCGACCAGGCGCAGGAAAAGGCTTTGATCGAAAAGATCGACACCTTCCAGACCCATGTCGTGCCCGTTATCGCCGACATCGACGCGGGCTTTGGCAATGCTGAGGCGACCTATCTTCTCGCGAAGAAGATGATTGAAGCGGGGGCCTGCGCGCTGCAGATCGAAAATCAGGTGTCTGACGAAAAGCAGTGCGGTCACCAGGACGGCAAGGTGACGGTGCCGCATGAGGTGTTCCTGGCCAAGATCCGCGCCTGCCGCCATGCCTTCCTCGAACTGGGTGTCGAAGACGGCATCATCGTGACCCGCACCGACTCGCTCGGTGCCGGCCTCACGCAGCAGATCGCGGTGAGCCACAAGCCCGGCGACCTCGGCGATCAGTACAACAGCTTCCTGGATTGCGAGGAAGTGACCGCCGACAACGCCAGGAATGGTGATGTCATCATCAACCGCAACGGCAAGATGATGCGTCCGAAGCGACTTGCCAGCAACCTCTATCAATTCCGTGCCGGCACGGGCGAGGATCGTTGCGTGCTCGATAGCATCACCTCGCTGCAGAACGGCGCCGATCTGCTGTGGATCGAGACCGAGAAGCCGCACATCGAGCAGATCGCCAAGATGGTGGACCGCATTCGCGAAGTGATTCCCAACGCCAAGCTGGCCTACAACAACTCGCCATCGTTCAACTGGACGCTCAACTTCCGTTGGCAGGTGTACGACGCGATGAAGGAAGCGGGCAAGGATGTCAGCAAGTACAATCGCGCCGACCTGATGAAGCCGGAATACGACGATACGCCGCTGGCTATTGAAGCTGACGAGCGCATCCGCACCTTCCAGGCCGATTCAGCCAAGCGTGCCGGCATCTTCCATCACCTGATCACGTTGCCGACCTATCACACGGCAGCACTGTCAACCGACAATCTCGCGAAGGAGTATTTCGGCGAGCAGGGTATGCTTGGCTACGTGAAGAACGTCCAACGTCAGGAAATCCGTCAGGGGATTGCCTGCGCCAAGCATCAGAACATGGCTGGATCCGACATCGGTGATGAGCACAAGGAATACTTCGCCGGTGAAGCCGCTCTGAAGGCGGGTGGCGTGCACAATACGATGAACCAGTTCGGCTAACGGTGGATACGCGGCAACAGGAGACTGAAATGACCAAAGGCAGAAATTTCTGGGTGATTGGCGGCGAGTTCGGTTCGATGAACTTCCACAAGCTCGTGGAAGGCTCGGCGCAGGTCCAAGGCCCCTTCAAAACCCGCAAGGAGGCTGAAGACGCCTGGCGCACCGTGTCGGAAGAGAACCGTCACCGCGGCAGCGTGCGCTTCTCCATCGTGGAAGAGCCCCAGCGCGCCATGGCCTAAGTCACTAGCTCGGGGAAACGCAAGAGGGAGTCTCAAAACGAGACACGGCGTGGCCACAAACCATGTCAGCAAAGCGGCCTCGTCCGGTTTTCCGGGCGGGGCCGCTGTGTTTTGGGCTGTTAAGCCTTATTTCCGGGCCTTTGCCGCCGGTACAGTTACTGATAGGTTAAAAAGACTGAAACAAAGGCGGCAAAGCAATGTCCGAGCAGAACGCGGAAGGTCATTTGACGGGGCTGAAACCGGTTCGGCTGCGCGATGCCTTGCGCAAGGCCCGGATCGAGGCCGCGGACCGTGTCGGTGTCGTGGTCGACCTGCGTGATGCCGAAGTCGCGCGCCTCGAGATTCTCAACGAAGCGCTTGATTCGCTGTTCTCGGAAATTCCATCGAATGTCGATTTGTTCGATCGCGGTATCAGCCAGGGTGATACGCCGCGGCTGTGGATCGATGCTGTCGCGCACATCGCGATGGGACGCGACAAGCGGATCTATCGTTTCGTGCAGGACACGCGCTTCGGACGAATCGTACTCGCGCAATCGCACGATGTCGCAACGATTGTCGATGCGGTGACGGACTATATCGCCCGTCGCATGATCGAGCGTGAACACGCGATGGTCGTGACGCCGATGCAGACGGAAGGGCAAGCATCAGCTGCGCCCGTCAAGCGCCAAAGCAGCAGACTTTTGACTTTCACGTTAGGTTTCTTCGCCGGGCTCTGCGCGCTGTTCGGATTCGCACTGCTGATGGCGCTGCGAGGCTGACGTACAAAGTCGTTGATCTCTAAATCAGCCGCTCACTTTTGATGTCACCGAGCATCATGTCCTTGGTGAAGCCACGCACGTGCTGGTCACAGCGCCATGCCCCATTTTCCTTCGCGACGGAAAACAGATTGTAAGCTGCGGGATGGGTGTGACCCATCGCATAAGCTGAAGCCGATGGCACGCCGATCGCAGGAATACGGCCGCGGGGGCCGTTGAGCCACACCGTGGCGTGGCGATGATCGTGTCCGTGCAACACGAGCTCCACGCCGTGCCGTGATAGCAACTCCACAAGCTCGTCGGAGTCACGCAGGCGTGCAGCCCAGCGTCCGGGTGATGTGATAGGTGGATGATGGATGAGTAGAACACGAAACAGGTTTTCTGCAGCCAGTTGCGGGAGCAGCCGTTCAAGGCTCGCCCGCTGCGTAAGGCCGAGCCGTCCGGTCGCCATGAAGGGTGCGGTCGGAACAGCAGTTGAAACGCCGATCAGCGCCAGCGGACCTCTACGCCGCAAATAGGGAAAGGTGGTTTCGCCATTCTGTATGGCACCATCGCCGTGCAAATAATCCGCCCACGCTGTCGGGAAATGTTCACGGATGCCGCCCACATAGGCATCATGGTTGCCGGGCACCAATGAGACATCCTGTGGAGTACCGACGCTTTCTAGCCACTGGCGTGCAGCAGTGAATTCCAGTGGCAGTGCGATGTTGACGAGGTCACCGGTGATGGCGATGTGATCGGGACGCTGTGCCTGCATGTCGGCCACGAGCTCGCCCAGCACGTCACGGCGATGGACCGCGTGACGTTTGCGCCGCCAGTTGAAATAGCCGATAGCCCGCTTGCTTGCGAGTTCACGTAGCCGCGGCTGCGGCATGGGGCCGAGATGCGGGTCGGAGAGGTGGGCCAGGAGAAATGAAGTCATTGAAACGTGACCACCCCGCGCTGAACTGCTATCACGCTCCGGCGCCCTCATTCGTTGCAATCCCGGACGGGACACTGGTTTGCATATCACGATATCGCGGCAGGAATCTCGCGCAATGAGCATCGAGGATATTCGTGTGAGGTTCGAGCCGCTGATCCGCGGCGTCTTTCATTTTTATGCGCGATTTGCCCGTGGCATGACCTTGGGCGTTCGCGCAGTGGTACTCGATGCCGACAACCGGGTTTTCCTGGTCAAGCACAGCTACGTCTCCGGTTGGCACTTGCCGGGCGGCGGTGTCGAGACCGGCGAGACCTTCATGGATTCGCTGAAGCGCGAACTGATCGAGGAGGGCCGGATCGACATGACCGGCGAGCCGCAACTGCACGGCTTGTTCTTCAACCGGCGAATCTCGCGCCGGGATCATGTCGCGGTTTATGTGGTGCGGTCCTTTCATCAGGACCGGATGCCGGAACGTAACCACGAAATCATCGCCTGCGGCTTTTACAGTGTCACCGACCTGCCGCCGGATACGACGCGTGGGACCCGGCTTCGGATCGCCGAAGTTCTTGAGAACAAACCGGTCTCCGAGGACTGGAGCTAACTGCGTTCCTGTATGGTTTGGGGCACACGAGCACGGTGGACCCCGAGGGCGCGAGATGCTATTTCGCCACTTGTCATGTCCGACCTTTCCCTGACCATTCTGGCGGAAACCGCCAACGACGAACAAGCCATCGAGCGCCTTCATGAGCGCACGTTCGGGCCGGGACGTTATGCGCTCAGCGCCTATCGTCTCCGTGAGCATGTCGATCATCTGCTCGATCTGTCCTTCACGGCGCGGATCGGCACCCTGATGGTCGGCTCGGTTCGTCAATTGCCGATCTGCATTGGCGATACGCCGGCACTCCTGCTGGGCCCGCTGACTGTCGAGCCGCCGTTCCGTGACCGGGGCATCGGTCGTGCGCTGATGGATCGCGCGCTGGCGGACGCCAAGGCGGCGGGCCATCGGCTGATCGTATTGGTTGGGGACGAAGCCTATTACAGCCGTGTGGGCTTCAAGCGCATCCCAAAAGGAACCACGGCGATGCCGGGTCCGGTTGATCCGGCGCGATTGCTGGTTTGTGAGCTCGCTGACAACGCCTTCGAAGGCGTCAACGGACCGATCCGCCCGGACTGGAATTTCGTCCGGACGTCCTGAGCAGAACGGCAATCCACCGCGCGCTCTCTTAATTCCATGAATTTCACATCGTCAGACATCCGCTCTTTCGCCATCCCGCGGTGGCGAGATCAGATGAAAGAGCGGCGCTTTTGCATTTTCAGAACTTCACGTTGGCGAACATCCGCACACCAAGGCCAGGCATCAGCACTTCGTCCTTGTTGTAGGAGACGGAGTTGCGGATGTCCTCGTTGAGGAGGTTGTCGCCGACAATGCCGACGATGAATTCTCGCGGTCCGAGCCAACTGTCCTTTGCAAGTTTTGTTGTGTAGCTCACCTCCGCTTTCAGGCGGTTGTATCCCGCAGTCGTTGTCTCGACGCCGCTGACGTCGTTTTGCGCGAAGGCGTGCAGCAGATTGATGCGGGCGAGCCAGTGATCATCCCGATAGTAGAAGCCACCGCCGACACGCTGCGGGGGAATGCGCGGCACGTTGGTGCCATCGGTAAACGTCGCACGCACGATGTCATACTGCCCTTCGACACCGAATATTCCGCCCCACGACATCGGCAGCGCATCGTATTGGAACTGGAATTCACCGCCACGGAAGGTCGCATTGCGCTGCGAATAGATCGCCTGATTGAGTTCGCCTCCGGGATTTCCGCAGGAGGCAAAATCCTCGCCGCACCTCACGCCTGTGATGTTGCGGAAGATGAAGCCGTTGAAGCGTGTGTAATATCCCGTGAGTTCAAAGCGGATTGGACCCGTGGCGCGCCGCAACCCAGCTTCGACAGTCTGGGCCGTTTCAATCCCGAGATTGGGATTACCGATGTCGAACGTGCCGGTGGCGTCGTGCGGGCCGCGGGAGAACAGCTCCGCGGGCTTCGGTGCGCGCTCAACATACTGCGCGGTCAAGCTTGCGGCGAGATCGAGCGGCAGGTTTTGAATGAGGCCAATGCTTGCGCTTTTCGGCGTGAACTTCGGATTGCGCGCCACATTGGGGCCCACGGGATCAACACCGAGGAAGCTTGCCGGAAACTCCGGTGTCGTGCCGTCGAGATCGACGTGTTCGATACGGCCGGCCACCTGAGCCTTGGTGGTCTCGGTGAATTTGAACTCGTTGAAGATGTAACCGGCAACCTTGGTGTTGTGGTTCGGGTCCCACAGGCCGTTGAACTGTGAACCCGGATCATCGGGGCTCGGCGCGGTCAATTCCTGATGTGACGCCTGCACGCCGACGGCAGTTGTCAGCGTGGCGAAGCGCAGGTTGAATGGCGCAAGCTGCACCTCGACGCGGCCTTCCTGTTCGTTGTTGGTGAAAGTCTGCCGGACGCCGTCGCTGGAGAGATCGGCGGGATCAGCGAGGCCGATCTCGTTGTGCTTGTAGTTGGTGGTGCCAAGCCAGAAGCTGATGGTGTCGATAGCGGCTGTATCTGGCCGATATTCGCCGTGAACTGCGACCTTCGTTTGTTTTCCATCGATACGGGTCTGGTGCTCTGCGCCATCGAGGCCCGGGATGTGATAGAGCGCGTTGTTCTGCGTCACAGAGGCGCCGACAAAGCCGCCCGCGAAGAAGTATGATCCGCCGACCGAGAAGCCGTTGGCGCTTGCAGCCGAGTTCGGTTGCTTGCCGGTATGATTGTTCGGCTGAGACAGATAGGGCGCGCCCGGAATGCTGTAGTCTTCAGTCTTGCGGTCGAACGCGTCGACGTGGATCGCGAAGTTGTTGCCGCCGGCATCGAGCAGCACAGCGCCTTCGCGGCCTTGGTCGACACTGGAGATCGAAGTGCGCGTCTCAAAGCTCGCGCAGGGATTGGATGGGGAAAGCTGCGGTGCTTTGACATTGTAGCCGTAGGTCTGCATCGTCGGCAGCGCGCTGCACGGCGAGGATTCCGGGATACGGTTATTGGTTGAACTGACCACACCGCCGATCGACTGCGAGCCATAGCGCAGCGTCGCCGGTCCGCGGATCACCTCAATCTGGTTGGTCGACAGCGGATCGATCGGTACGAAGTGATCCTCGCCGAGATCTGACGCGCCGCTGCTGCCGAGACCATTCTCGACGATGCCGACGCGGTTGACGTCGAGGCCGCGGATGATCGGGCGGCTCGATGCGCCCGGCGCGAAGGATGATCCGGTGATGCCGGGCTTATTGTTAAGCAGATCGCCGAGCGTGGCCGCACCGCTGCGGCGGATTTCTTCGTTCGGCACGACCGTCACAGTGGCGAACTGATCGGTCACGATCGGCAGCGTGCCGGGAAGGGCGGCTGTATCGGGAGCGGGGTCCGGCGCCGGAGCTGGGTTGGCGGCGGGTGTAGTGCCTCCAGCTGCGGCGCGATGGGGACGTCGCCGTACAATCGGGCTGGGTGCGCGGACGACAACTTCCGGCAGTGCCGTAGCGCCGGCCTCAGCCGGTGCCGATTGATCGGCCTGCTGTGCGTGCGTGGATGCGCTCGCACAGAGCGCCAAGGCGATGACCGAACAGCCGGCCAGCGAGGCGCGAATAAAACGAGGGGACATGACGTTTTGATCCTGATGCCGCCTTCGTCTCGATGTTGGACGGGCGACGTGCCGTCGCAGAACGGCCTTGAACTTCGAATGCCCTGATGGTCACCGCCGCGCGGTGAACATCAGGCTTGGATTGGCTTTCGAGTCAGGATCGGGGAGGGGCGCGCGACTGGAATGCGACAAGGCGGGTTGCCGTAAGGTGGCTCGCCAGATCAGTGAAGATCGCCTCAGCGTTCTCATCGAGGAGGACTGGCAGAACCGGAGGTGCCGTATCCACCAATGCATTCGCCATCGCGACGGTGGCGCAGATGGCGCAGATCTCGGCGGGATCGTTCTGAGGGTGTTCGTTGTCCGAGGTGGGTGCGGAGGCGTAATCAGAAATCGCCGTTGGCGCGGCAAAGGCATCAGCATGGATATGGCCGAACGACAACGCAAACTGCATTGCCAGCGCGAACAGCGCCAGCAGTGACAGGCTTTTTGTCTTTGATCTCGACCACTTCATTGCAACACATGCCCCACCCCGGGCTCAGGACGCAGGGGCCCTGGTTCCGGATGTTACAATGTAACATTGCCGCTCAAGGCGTGAGTGTCAACAGGGGGCACTGGAGAGGGTCATTGAACCCACAAGTCTGGCTCGAAAGACACTTCTGGTAAGCGATCGGCACATGTGTATTTCCGAGGAAGCGTGCGGCGCTTTCGGGCGCGCGCACCTTCCCGGAAACATGATTGAGGCTGTTTCTGTTGCCGGGTCACAGTTTCTGTGAAAGCCCAACGAAGAAGCCACGCCGCGGTCCGTACTGAGGTGCGAACACGCCGATGCCGGATCCGTCCCTGATCTCATAGATATTGTCGAACAGGTTGACGACATCGAACCGCACCGTAAGGGGCTTGGTCGATCCCGGCATTAGGAATTCGTGCGAGATGCCAAGATTGACCTGCGAATACCATGGCAAGGAGTCCGTGTTCGCAAAGCCGGAACGCAGGCCGCTGCCGAAGATGACATCGGCGCTGAAACGTGTGCCGTTCCACAGATACGACGCGCCTGCCGAGCCGGTATAGAACTGTGCGTGATCCGTATAGACGTAGTTCTGGGAGATGAACGCCAGCTCATCCGGGTCGAACAGGTACTGATTGGAGGAGACGTTGGTCGCCAACTGCCGGGCGATCGCGAAATTCGCATAAGCGCGGAATCCGCCATCGACGTACGCTCCCTTGAATTCGATGCCGGTGTTCGTGCCACGGGCGTAGTTGAATGCCGTGAGGACGTAAGCTGCGCCGAACTGTCCGTCGTCGAGCAGATTGTGCGCCGTCTTGTAGTAAGCGTCGATGCCGACCTCGAGGCCCGGCAACACCTTTTGCGTGACGCCGGCATCGAAAACGTTTGATCGTTCCGGCTGGACCGGATCGTTCTGGTTCACTGCCGGTTGCTGGGTGGTGCCGTTGACGAGAGCGAGGTTGGTTGGCGCAGCCAGCACCTGCGGCGGCGGCGTGAAATTCCTGGCGTAGCCGGCGTGGAAGGTTGTTCCCTCGAACGGCTTGTAAGTCAGGCTGACGCGTGGACTGAGCTGGTTTGCGTCGGTGTAGGACCACATCTGATCGAAACGCAGGCCGGTGGTCAGAGTCAGTTGATTGGTGATCCTCCATTCGTCCGATACGTAAGCGCTTGCCAGCCAGCCGAGCTTGGAGCTGGAGTCGATGAAGGAGAACGGGGAGTTCGCATCCACGACGGGGTTGCCCGCGTTGTCGACGTTAAAAACGGTGGAGACGCTGTTGACCAGCGATCGTTCTGCGCTGATCTGGAATCCGAACCGCGCGGTGTGGCTGTCGCTCCAGCGATAAGCATTGTCGGATGAGATGCCGGTGGTCTGACTGCGACGATAGACGTCCGACGCGACACCATTGAATGCCAGATCGCCCGGCACATCGGGCGTGAAGTGCAGCTCGCTGTAACGGGTAAAAGCGGCAAACTGCATGTCGAGCCCGTCGATCGATTTCTGATAGGCCAGGATGCCGAACTGATTGTCTTCCGTCTGACGTTCATTGAGGAAGGCTGAATCGTAGGGTGCCGAACCAAACGCTGCCGGCTGGCCCGGATTGTTCGGAATCTGATAGCTGCTGCTCGAGCTGCCGCCGATGAAAACGATGCGGGACGTTTCGTCGAGCAGCGTCGAGAGATAAACGAAGCCCTTGCCCTGATCGGTGTGGTCGTGGATTGCGTTTTTGTTCGGTGTCGGGTTCTCGATTCCGAGATTGCTCCCGAAGTAGTTGCCTGAGACGTAATACTGCGTCTTCCCTACCGTGCCGCCATACTCAAGGTTTGAAGTGATGGTGCCATGGCTGCCGCCATAGACGCTGACGCTGCCGCTGTTGTTGAATGCGTTGGGATTGGTCTGGATGTCGACGACGCCGGCCGTACGCAGACCGTATTGCGCGGGCAGTGCTCCTGTGAGCAACGACATGTTGCCGACGATCTTGGTGTCGAGAATCTGACCGAAGGCACCGACGCCGTCCGGCAGCATGATGCCATTGATACGATACTGAACATTGGCGTGTTCGTTGCGGACATGCAGTTCACCACTTGCCGCGGAATCCTGCGTCACGCCGGGGGCTTGCAGCAGCACCTTGTCGAGCGGCGCATTGGTTCCCTGCGGCAGAGCCTGGATCGCCTCCTGGTTCATTTCGTAAACGCTCGCGCCAGCTGGCGCGACAATATGATTTCGCGCGCCATCAAGGTCGGCGTTTTGTTTCGTGACGGCTTCCGTCGGTGTCAATGCCGGCGTAGTCGGCGCGCTGACCTGCTGTTGCTTTGGTCGTCGCACAGGTTTACGGCGCGGAGCCGACACCTTGATCTCCGGCAACTGCGACCCTGTTGTTGCGGGTTTTGACGGGGCGTCGGCCGGTGCATTCGCCGCTGGGGGTGCGTCCTGCGACGATGCAGGGCCGCCAAGCGCAAACAGCAAAACCAACGCGGAGCTTCCGAGAAAAACGGTACGGTACTTTCTGGCAGACATAATTAAAATTCCTGACGCCACCCATGCTCGTTATCGACGAGCAGATGCGGTGGACTTCCGCTGCGAACAGCGGATCGATTCCGAATTGCCCCGAGGCTTCGCCTGCGAGCGGCAGCGAGCCTCGTGACGCGTGAACGGTCGATGTCAGGACAACGGAGGGGCGCGGGACTGGAAAAGGTTGCGCCGGGAAACCGGAGCGGCGGTTTCCTGTCTGGGAGCAACCGGCACGATGACGAACGACTGCGGCAACGCCAGCACTGGTGGCACTGCGTCCACCAGCGTGTCAGCCATGGCGATGGTTGCGCAGATGGCGCAAAGATCGCCCGGCGTGTCTTGATCGTGATCAGAGTCGGGCGTGGAAGTGGGCGCCGCGAGCGTGGGGGCTGCCTGCGCGGTGGCTGCAAGCGCGCTAGCACGATGATGGTGCCCGAACGACAGCCCAAACTGCAGCGCCAGCGCGAAAAGCGCCAGCAACGACAGCTGTCTTGCGTTCGATCTAAGCCACTTCATTGCGAATGACGCCCCATGCATCTGGCCCAAACTCTTACGGCTTGGGCACGGATGTTACAATATAACATCGCCGTTCGGTGAGCGCCTGTCAACAAGGAGGTCTGCGCTAAGCGACACTGATAAGGAGCTGGAGGTGCCTTTACCGTCCCTCACGCAACCAAGTGGCCGCGAACGCGCCGAGCAACAGCAGCAATCCGACCAATCCGGCGAAGACAGGCAGGACACCGATGCCGCGCACCACGCTGGCGTCGCGCATTTTCACACCGAGCCAGCCGTCGCCACGAAACACCGAAGATGCGCGCACGGGCAGGACACGCGGAAGGTCGACGCTGCCGTTGTCGGCAATACGGCGCGAGTCGCCGCCGGTTGCCTGCGCCAGAGGGCGCAACGCTTCAGTAGTAGAGGTGACTTCCGAAAATTCCTTCGGATTGACCGGGCCGACATTAATGAGGGCCTTCAGCGTGCCATCGGTCGCTTGCCAGAGGCCAAGCTCGTCGGCACTCGTGGTCGCACGCCATTCCCCGGGCTCGCCGGCCGTGAGTGTGATCTGACGCGTCGCGCCGGACGGCGACGTCACCGTGATGGGTTGCACGCTGTCGGCCATGGTCTGCCGCACCACCACCAGATCGCGGCCTTCCACCTTGAGGCGGAGCGCTTCTTCGTCGAGTTCGGGTTGCTTCATCAGCCAGTGCGACAGACGACGGAGAAGATCGAGGTGCGGCCCGCCGCCTTCATAGCCGCGCGCCCACAGCCAGATGTGATCCGACAGCAGCAACGCGACGCGGCCTTCGCCCTGCCGCGACAGCAGCAGCAGCGGTTTGCCGTCAGCACCTTCCATCACCGGAGGGTTGACCGGATTGCGGGTGTCGACGAGGCGGAAGAAACGGCTCCAGTGCGGTGGATCACTGTTTGCGCCCTCAAGTCCGCGCGTCACCGGATGACGTTTTCCGACTTCGCTGAGGCGCGCGGTGAACGCTTTCTCGCTGACGCCGGTTGGTTCAGCGGGCAGCACCGAATCTAGTGGTGTGCGCCAGATGCTGGTTGGTCCTGCGTAATCCGGGCCAGCCGAGACAAGCACAGCACCGCCGTTGCGGACATAGCGCGCGATGTTGTCGAAATACGAAATCGGCAGCACACCTTGCCGGGCATAGCGGTCGAAGATGATCAGCTGGAATTCGTTGATCTTCTGCTGGAACAGTTCACGGGTCGGGAATGCGATCAGCGACAATTCGTTGATCGGTGTGCCGTCCTGTTTTTCCGGCGGACGCAGGATGGTGAAGTGCACGAGATCGACACTGGCATCGGATTTCAGCAGGTTGCGCCAGGTGCGTTCGCCGGAATGGGGTTCTCCCGACACCAGCAGCACGCGCAGCTTGTCACGCACACCGTCGATCGAAACTACGGCGCGGTTGTTGACTGGTGTCAGTTCATTGGCGAGTGGTGACGCTTCGATCTCCACGATGTTTTGACCGGCGTGGGGAATCTCGATCGTCACGCTGACCTGTTCACCGCTGCGCACCGAGCGCTCGCTCAGCACGTCGCCGTCACGCCGCACGGTGACCCGTGCGCTCTCGCCGGTGACACCCTGATCATCGAGACGATAAGTAATGGTCTGGGTCTGGCCGACGATCCCGAAGCGGGGTGCGGCGACAATGGCGATGCGCCGATCGCGTTCGTCGCTGCGGCCGGTCACCAGCGCATGGACCGGTGCATTGAAGCCGACGCTGGCGGCATTCGCGGGGATGTCATGCACACGCCCGTCGGTGATCAGAAATGCACCTGCGACACGGTCCGTCGGCACATCCGACAGCGCGGATGTCACCGCCGAAAACAGCTTCGTGCCGTCGGTTTCGCCGTCAGCCTGTCCGGCCTCAACAACGCGAACTTCCAGTCCCTTGATCTGCTTGAGGCGATCGACCAGCGCGTCACGGGCTTCGTTGGTTTCGCGCGTCCGGTCTCCGAAATTTTGGCTGGGGCTTCGGTCCACCACCACAGCCGCGACAGAACTGAGCGGTTCGCGCTCCTCCCGCGTGAATGATGGGTTGGCCAGCGCCAGAAGGATCAATGTCAGCGCGGCGACGCGAATGGCAGTGCCACGTGCGCGTGCGACCATCAGAATGGCCGCGATCACAATGATCGCGGCGAGGCCGATCCACAGGACGATGGCGGGAACTAGAGGGGCGAACGCGATACCGTACTGCATCGGATTATTGCCCCAGCCGTTCGATGAGCGCAGGAGCGTGCACCTGATCAGCCTTGTAGTTGCCGGTCAGCGTGTACATCACAATGTTGACGCCCGCGCGGAAGGCGAATTCGCGTTGCCGCGGCTCACCCGGCGTCATCGGCAGCATCGGCTGGCCGTCGGGCTGCATCGCCCACGCACCGGCCAAATCGTTGGAGGTGATGATGATCGGTGAAACGCCGTCGCCGCCACGTGCGGGCCGCTCGGCTGAATCTTCGTCTTCGTTACGCGGCAGAGCTTCGACCCAGGTCTGACCGTTCGTGAAGCGCCCCGGAAAGTCGCGCAACAAGTAAAACGTCTTGGTCAGCACATGTTCGCGCGGCACCGGCTCAAGCTCGGGGATATCCAGCGAGGAGAGAATGTTGCGCAACGTCAGCATGCCTGGTGTCTGCGAGTCGCCGCCAGCTCCTGGTGGGGCTTCGATGGCGTCGCGGGTGTCGAACAGCACCGTGCCGCCCTGTTTCATATAGGCATCGAGCTTGTTGATGGCTTCCTGCGATGGCTTCGGCGCGCCGGAAATCACCGGCCAGTAGAGCAGCGGGAAGAATGACAGTTCATCGCGCGCCGGATCGACACCAACCGGGTCGCCGGCTTCCAGCGCCGTGCGCTGCGCGAGAAACAGCGTCAGTCCCGAGAGCCCTGCCTTGACGATGGAATCCACATCGTTGTTGCCCGTGACGACGTAAGCCAGCCGCGTCTGCGACACCGCCTTGACGGCGAAGTCGTCGCTCGCTGCGGTGTTCGTCGTGGCTGTCTTGCTGTCAGCCTTGGGCGCTTGTGCGTAGGACGAGAATGGCGAGCCGATCATCGATGCGGCCACGATCGCCAAGACGAGTGCGGCCGTCGCGGCCCGCCGCCGCAACAAGGCCGCAAGACCGCCGCCGAGGATCGCGACAATGATCGCGTCGATCAAGAACAGTGCGAGTGCAGTGGAAAGCAGAATGCCGCGCAGGTCGCGCGGCTCAGCATTGGTGTAGGTCGCGCGCCGTGCCTTGAGAGCAGATGTGTCCAGCAGCGCAAGCCGGTCCGCTGCCGCCAGAGTGTTCACCGCGAGAGGGCCCTCGGCGGGGCCATACAGACCGGGCGGGTGATCGAGCGTGGCGCGATCACGATAATCCGCGCGCAGAGGCTTGGCAGTCGATGGCGGCGGACCAAATGCGCCGAAGCCATCGAGCGTACGAAGCGGTGCAACGGTCTCGATACTTGCGTCGGCGGCGACGCCTGCGCCAACATTCGCCGTGTAGCCGGAGCTGTCGACAATCCGGCGCAGCATTTCAACGAAGGTGCCGGACATCGGCAGATCAGACCAACGCATGTCGGCGCTGATATGAAACAGCGCGACAATGCCTTTGTCCCGGTGTTCGCCCGTCACCAACGGCGTGCCGTCCTGCAACGATGCCCAGGTTCGCGATGCCAGCGCGGCGCTCGGTTCGGCCAGCACCTGGCGCGTCACGGTCACATCCTTCGGCACCTGAAGCCCTGCAAATGGACCGTCAGCCGCGAACGACGCGAGTGGTTGTGGTTTTTCCCATGTGAGGCTGCCGCCAAGGCTGCGATTGCCGCGCCGCAGTTTGACCGGCACGAGGTCATCGTCGCCTGCTGCAAGTCGTGGGCCGGCAAAGCGCACCAGCACGCCGCCTTGTGCAATCCACTTATTGAGGCGGTCGTAAATCTCCGGAGAGAGCGTACCCACATCGGCGAGCACGATCATCGGCAGCTTCTGATCGAGGAACTGTCCGATGGCAACGGCAGGCGCGGTACGCTCACCCAGCCGGACATCAGCAAATGGCGCCAGCGCGCGCGTGAGATAAAATGTCGAGGCCAACAAGGGCTGCGCCGTATCGCTGGTCGCACCACTGACAATGCCGACGGCGCGCCGCCGCCAACGCTTGTCGAGCAGTTGCACGGCACCTGCTGAGCGTTCGCCAGAAACTTCGAGCCGCGTGATGTCGTTGCGCAGTTCTACGGGCAGATCGAAGCTCGCTTCTGTTTCCTGATCCCGCGCCCCAAAAGCGAAACGTGCTTCGCCGATCGGCGATCCCTTTTGGTCGAGAGCGCGGACGAGGCCAACGTCGCCATTGCCACTGGTTGCGCGCAGCACCTTCACGGTCATCTTCGCGGCGGCGTTTTCAGCGGCGGCAAGCGCGTGAGCGGGAGGTGTGCCGCCTTCAAAAATGGTCAAAGCGCGGTTCTCAATCGTCTTGGAGAGGTTTTGCACGAATTCGCTGCCGCGGCCTGTGTCAACGCCGTCGCTGAGCCAGACGATTTCAGCGTTGCCGGTCTTTTCAAGAAAGCGGCCGAGCGCCGGCAACGTGTCGACACGTTCCACGGAATAGGGCTTTGGAGACAATTGACGGAGTGCGACGCGTGCGGTGCCTGCAGGCATCAGGGAGAAGTCGCGGGTGCTTTCCGAGAGCGGTACGATGGCAACGGCGCGCCGGTCGGCTTCTGCATTCGCGATCAGTTCGTCCGCAGTCTTAATACGGGCGTCCCAGCTCGCGGCCGCGCTCCAGCCGTCGTCGAGCAGCATCACCAGCGGCGCGTCTGAGCGCGCGATGCCTCCGCTCGGATTCCACACCGGGCCGGCTGCGGCCAAAATCACCAGCGCTGCGGCGAGCAATCGCAGGGCTGTCAGCCACCATGGTGTCCGCGAGGGCGTCTCTTCCTTGGGAGCGATGTCGAACAGCAGCCGCGTCGGTGGAAAATCGATACGGCGTGGACGCGGCGGCATTACGCGCAGCAGCCACCACAGCGCCGGCAGGCTCAACAAGCCGACCAGCAGCCACGGTTCAGCAAACGAAAGTGGAAGACCCATCATGCGCTGCGCCCCGCAAGACCTGAAGCCCGCGCATCGCCTTTGGCGACGGTCATGCCGCTATGAAGGAACAGAAGCAGTTCCGCGGCTGAACGATCCGTCGTGTGGGTCGAGAACAGCCAGCCGAGCTTGTTGGTCTCGTCGCGAATGGCGGCACGATGTGCGGCGACACGCGCGGTATAATCCTGCGCCCAGGTTTCAGCGCGGCCTGCCGTGATCACGCCAGCGCCCTCGGGCTCAACGAATTCGATGCGGCCGGAATAAGGGAACGTCTCTTCGGCTGGATCGACGACCTGCAACAATGTTCCGTGTGCTCCCGAGGCTGAGAGGCCGCCGAGCATGGTGCGGATCTCCCCAATCGTTGACCAGAAATCCGACAGCACAACGACTTCCGCCAAGGCGGCCGGCACGAACTGCGGCGGCAGGCTGCTGCGCGTGGCGCTGTCATGCAGGATCGCCTGTGCCATCTTGTCGACGATGTTGCGGCTCGAACTCGGATTCATCAGGCCGGGAATGCCGACGCGTTCACCGCCTGACACTAGCAGTTCGGCAAGAGCAAATGTCACCACCAGTGCGCGCTCGAGTTTGCTGTCTCGCGCGGTCTTCGAGGCGAACGCCATCGACGCGGAGCGGTCGGGCCACAGCCAGACGGTGTGTGCAGCTTCCCATTCCTGCTCGCGGACATACAAATGATCGTCACGTGCCGAGCGCCGCCAGTCGACGTTCTGCGAGGCTTCGCCGGAGACGAAACGGCGATACTGCCAGAAATTCTCACCGGTGCCGGCGCGGCGGCGTCCATGCAGGCCGTGAATGACGTTGGCTGAGATGCGGCGTGCCTCCAGCACGAGACGCGGCAGCGACGCCGCGAGCGAACGGCTTTCGCCGTCCGCGCGGCGGACTGCTTCGATCTCCTGAAGAGCTGGCTGCACACGTGTTGCCATCAGCCAATCCGTGCTTTCAGTTGCTTGATGACGCCGGCAACGGTCTGCCCTTCGGCGCGTGCTGAGAAGGTGAGTGCCATGCGGTGTTTCAGGACAGGTTCAGCGAGATCAAGCACGTCATCGATCGATGGTGCGAGGCGGCCATCGAGCAAGGCCCGTGCGCGGACGGCGAGCATCAGTGCCTGGCTGGCACGCGGACCGGGACCCCAGGCGATGGACTTGGCGCTCTCTCCGCCTTCTTCGCCGGGGCGTGCCGAACGCACCAGGGACAGGATCGCCTCTACGACGGAATCGCCGACCGGCAACCGGCGTACCAACCGTTGCGCGGTGATGAGCGTTTCCGCATTCATGGCGGCTTTGGCGACGGTTTCTTCGGCACCGGTGGTCTCGAACAGGATGCGCCGCTCGGCATCGCGATCCGGATATTCGACGTCGATTTCCATCAGGAAGCGGTCGAGCTGCGCTTCCGGCAGCGGATAGGTGCCTTCCTGCTCCAGCGGATTTTGTGTCGCGAGCACGTGGAATGGCTTCGGCAGATCGTGGCGTGCGCCGGCAACTGTGATGTGCTGCTCCTGCATCGCCTGCAGCAGTGCCGATTGGGTGCGCGGGCTGGCGCGGTTGATTTCGTCCGCCATGAGCAGTTGCGCAAAGACAGGTCCCGCAATGAAGCGGAACGAGCGCTTGCCGGTCGTGCTCTCATCGAGCACTTCCGCGCCCAGAATATCGGAAGGCATCAGGTCCGGCGTGAACTGCACGCGCTTGGCATCAAGCCCGAGCGTGACGCCCAGCGTCTCGACAAGTTTGGTCTTGGCGAGGCCGGGCACACCGACAAGCAGCGCATGTCCGCCGGACAGGATGGTGACCAGCGCGTTTTCGACAACGCGCTCCTGACCGAAGATGACGGTCGAAATTGCTTCCCGGGCAGCGCGGATGTTGCCCGCGATCTGCTCTGCAGAGCGTACGATCACGTCTTCCAGTTTCTCAACGCTGTCTGCCATACCAATCTCCTCGTAGACCGCTGCTGCGGATCGCCCGCATTCAAGATCGTCGCCTATGCTAAACTGATGCAAAGGCTAAGTATTCTCTTATTATATTTGTGACGTCAGGCTGTCCCCACCTTAACGGGTGGGGGGCTTGAACTTCATCACGATGTGGCGAGTATTCGGGCGAGCTTTCTTGCGAAGGTCTCGGTGAATTCTCATCGTTTCTGGACTTGAACCGTTTCTAGACCTGCACCATCCGTGCCAAACAAGGGCGTCAAACGTCAGGGCAAACAATGGCGAACCAAGGGCAGAGGGAACCGAATGCCGCCCAGCGTCTCGATGGGCTGACCGATGCCGCGCGTCGTGCTGCGACAAAAGGCCTGCCACCGGTTCATATGTGGAATCCGCCATTTTGTGGCGATCTCGACATGCGGATCGCGTCGGATGGTACGTGGTTCTATCTGGGCACGCCGATCGGGCGGCCGGCACTCGTGAAGTTATTTTCCACCATCCTCAAACGGGAAGATGATAAATATTTTCTTGTCACTCCCGTCGAAAAAGTCGGCATCCGTGTCGATGACGTGCCGTTCCTTGCGGTGGAGATGGCAGAAAACGATGAGGGAAGCGGACGGCAGCTGAGTTTCCGTACCAATGTGGACGAATGGGTGCCATGCGATGGCAATCATCGGTTGCGGTTCGAGGCCTCGGCCGACGGCGGACTGACGCCTTATGTGCATGTACGCTCGGACCTATGGGCAAAAGTCACTCGCGCGCTCTATTATGATCTGGTCAAAATGGGCGAGGAACGAGTCGTCGATGGCCGCGAATTGTTCGGGGTCGTCTCTGACGGGGTGTTCTTTTCGATGGCCGATGCGGCGCAGGCGAGGGATGTGGTTTGACTGACAGTATTGTGACGGATGCGTCCGCTCGCGCCGCGGCGCCCGCCGATATGAGTTCTGATGAATTTTTCCGTCGCGCACGGGAGCGCTTGTCTTTCGACGTTCCCCCGGGGCTGACCGATGCGAGCATCCTTCCGCCGACCGGCGATTTCGGCACCGATGCCATGCTGGAGATCATCGCGAAGGAGAGGCCGGTTCGTCCGGCCGCCGTTCTTGTTCCGATCGTCGAGCGCGAGCTTCCGACCGTGCTGTTGACCAAGCGTGCCGAGCACCTGAATGAGCACGCCGGACAAATCTCGTTCCCAGGCGGCAAGATCGATCCGACAGACGCCTCGCCCTTGGATGCGGCGTTGCGCGAGGCGGATGAGGAAATCGGCCTCAAGCAGGCCTTTATCGATCCGGTCGGCTATCTTGACGTATATGCGACCGGATTTGGATTTCGGATATTGCCGACGCTGGCGCGGGTTAGGCCCGGTTTTGAATTGACGATCAGCCGCGATGAAGTCGACGACGCCTTCGAAGTGCCGCTAGCATTTCTCATGGACCCGGCCAATCACAGGCTGGGGTACAAGGAATTTCGCGGTATGCAGCGGTCGTTTTATGAAATGCCGTTCGAGCAGCGCTACATCTGGGGCGCGACCGCCGGCATGCTGCGCGCGTTATACGAGCGGATATATCTTTCATGATCCGTCCCGTTCTCACCGAGATCGGAATTTTTCTTATTCCCTTTGTCGTCTATGCGATCATCCTGATTGCCAGGCGCCACGGTATTTTCATCAAGACGTCGTGGCCGCTCAACGTCCTCGGTAAATTGACTTTTGTGGCGCTGTTGCTGGTGATCGTCAGTCTGGTGTTGCTGGCAAATTTTTCCGGAGCGCCGCCCGGAACGACTTACACTCCCGCTCATGTGGAGAATGGCAAACTGATTCGGGGATCCGAAAAATGAGCGCGCCGCGCTCGCTGCACGATGCGAACTGGCTGACATCAGGCCCAGCCGCTCGGGTGCTGGCACTGCTCAATTCTGACGGTGAAGAGGCGCGCGTTGTCGGCGGGGCCGTCCGCAATGCGTTGCTCGATCTTCCGGTGGGTGAGATCGACATCGCAACCACGGCATTGCCCGAGGAAGTGATCAACCGCGCCAAGCGGGCCCGGATCAAGAGTGTGCCGACTGGCATCGAGCATGGGACGGTCACCCTGGTCATCGAGAACAAGGCGTTCGAAGTGACGACCTTGCGCGAGGATGTCGAGACATTCGGGCGCAAGGCAAAGGTTGCATTCGGGCGTGACTGGACGCGCGATGCGCTGCGTCGCGATTTCACCATCAATGGCTTGTCATTAAGCTCGGACGGTGTTGTGCATGACGACGTTGGCGGGCTGGCTGACATCGAGGCGCGGCGCGTGCGCTTTATCGGTGAGCCGGCGCAACGGATCGCCGAAGACTATTTGCGTATCCTTCGTTTCTTCCGGATCCATGCGGCCTACGGCCAAGGCGAACCTGACGTTGCGGGCTACGACGCCTGCATCGCGGGGCGCGTCGGCCTCTGCACGCTTTCCGCTGAACGCATTCGCATGGAGATGCTGAAGCTCGTTGTGGCTCCGGGGGCAGGACCCGCGCTGGTGGCCATGGACAATGCGGGCTTGCTCGGCCTCACCGCCGGCGGTGTCGTCTATCACGGCGTCTTCGCCAAGATGGTTCAGGCCGAAGCTCAGCTTGGGCTTGATCCTGATCCGATACGCCGCCTTGGCGCGCTGGCGGTTGCAGTCACCGAAGACGCCAAGCGTCTGTCGCAGCGGTTGCGTCTCTCGAACGCTGAAACCAAACGGCTGGATTCCATGGGGCATCGCTGGTGGCGGCTCACGGATATGGATGAGGACACCGCCCGGCGTAGATTTTATCGGATCGGCGATGCTTGCCGTTATCGCGACCGCATTATGCTGGCATGGGCGCGGGCGGGGCGTGATGCCACGTCGTCATACTGGCAGAATTTCGTATCGCTTCCGGATCGTTGGACGCCGCCGGCATTTCCACTCAAGGGCGGCGACTTCATCGCGCGTGGCATCGCTGAAGGTCCTGCGCTCGGCCATGTCCTGACGCTGGCCGAGGATGCCTGGCTCGCCGCGCAATTTCCGATGGACGCCGCCGCATTGAAGGCCATCGCGGATGAGACCGCCGTGCGATTCACCCGCGATCATCTGCTCTGAATATTGAGCCTAGTCATCCGCCCCGGTGAAGGGCGGCGGCTTGCGATTCAAAACGAGATAGCTTCAGGCGACCTTGGCCTTTTCATCCTCGTCTTCGTCTTCATCCTCGTCGTGTTCATCGTCTTCTTCGTCGTGCTCGTCTTCGTCATCGAGTGGCTCGAAGTGAGCGACTTCGAGAACGACGGATGGAAGCTTCTCACGAAATAGATCGCCTTCTTCACCGATCCAGACGCACTCTACCGTGTCGTCGTCGTGGACCTCTGCAACGGTTAGAGGCTGACCTCCTGATTTGAGAATAACGACGTCGCCCGCTTTCAGTGTCATGATCCGCTCCATGTGGTGTGCATGATCTTCCCGAAGAACGGTTCCGTCTTCGGGATCATGCCTTGGTAAAAATGGAATGGGGGCAACCTAGCTGCGGGTCATGACACTCTGACAAAACGAAAAAGCTCCGGACGGGTTGTCCAGAGCTTTTCGTTTTTGCTGATGATAGTTCTCTTTAAGCGAAGAACTACGGCCACTTCACCTCTGGTGGCATCGACGACAGGATGGAGTCGACGTTGCCTCCGGTCTTCAGGCCGAAGATCGTGCCGCGGTCATAGAGCAGGTTGAATTCGACATAGCGTCCGCGTCGGACAAGCTGTTCTTCGCGATCCTGCGGCGTCCAGGCGGTTGCGAAATTACGCCGCACCAGTTCCGGATAGACTTTGGCAAAGGCCTGCCCCACTTCCTGAGTGAAGGCGAGGTCGGCATCCCAATCGCCGGAATCGTGCCAGTCGTAAAAGATGCCGCCGATGCCACGCGGCTCCTTGCGATGCGGCAGATAGAAATATTCGTCACACCATGTCTTGTATTTGTCGTAAGGCGCGATGGCGGCATGTGCATCGCAGGCGCGTTTCATGGCGGCGTGGAACGTGGTTGTATCTGGATCGTCCTGCGTGCGCCGCCGGTTGAGCACCGGCGTGAGGTCCGCCCCGCCGCCGAACCACGCTTTCGTTGTCACGACAAAGCGGGTGTTCATATGGACCGCCGGCACATTCGGATTGCGCGGATGGGCGATCAGAGAAATTCCGGAGGCCCAGAAGCGCGGATCATCGGCCGCTCCCGGAATTTGTGCGCGAAACTCGGGCGCGAATTCGCCGTACACGGTGGAGCAATGCACGCCCACTTTTTCAAAGAGCCGGCCGCGCATCACCGACATCACGCCGCCGCCGCCGGGTTTTCCGGTGTGATCGGTGCGTTCCCACGGGGTGCGCATAAAACGCCCTGTCTCTCCCGGATAGAGAGACGTCGAGGCCTCAGTCTCTAACTCCTCGAGATCGAGGCAAATATCGTCGCGCAGGCTCTCGAACCAGGTGCGGGCACGTTCTTTGCGGTGCTCGATCGTCGTGACTGGCTTTTCCAATCCGCGTCTCCGTTTTTTATTGCGTGTGGGGTCAGCTTTGCGGGCCGAAATAGGTGCAGCTTTCGTTGCAACTGTCGCGGTGGACGCTGACACGGGTCACGTGGCCGGCGTGCTGAACCCGTTCCCAGATGAAACGCGTGAGATTTTCCAGCGTCGGCCGTCCGAGCGCCTCGATCTTATTGAGATATTTGTGGTCGAGCATCTTCTGCACGTCGCTCATGCTGCGCTCGAGTTGGCCTAGATCCATCACCATCCCGGTGTTGGGATCGGGCGTCCCACGCACACTGACCTCGGCGCGAAACGAGTGGCCGTGAATTTCCTCGCTGGTCTCACCCAGCGTGGTTCCGGCCAAGGAGTGCGCGGCCTCGAAACGGAAGGTTTTCGTCAATTCCCACATCCCGACTGTCCAGTCCTGCCTATCCCGATTATCTGATGCCAAGGGTTTTGTGCGTCTGAACGCTCAGCCGCCATTGCGGATGACGCAGGCAATAGGCGATCGCACTTTCCGTACTTTGCGCTATGTCAGGTCCGTCCATCGGTTGCAACGAGAACCGCTCGAAGGCCAGACCGGCAAAGTTCTCCGGCGGCGCACCGGCCTGGGGATAGACCAGTTTCAGCTCGTGACCTTTGCGGACCACGAGGTCAGTGCCCGCTTTGGGGCTCACACAAATCCAGTCGAGGCCGGGCGGCGGCTCGATGGTGCCGTTGGTCTCGACCGCAATCAGAAATCCCCGCTCATGCAGCGCATCGATCAGCGCGGTATCGATCTGCAACAACGGCTCACCGCCGGTGAGCACGGCGTAGCGGTGGTCCGGCGAGCCGGTCCACTGGGCCGCAATGGTGTCCGCCAGGGCGTCCGCGGACGGATAGCGTCCGCCGAGCGTACCATCCGTGCCGACGAAGTCGGTGTCGCAGAACTGACACGTAGCGCTGGCGCGGTCCTGCTCCCGGCCTGTCCACAGGTTGCACCCGCTGAACCGGCAGAACACCGCCGTGCGCCCGGCGTGGGCGCCTTCGCCTTGCAATGTCAGGAAAATTTCCTTGACCGCGTAACTCAACCTGATGTCCTCGCGCGCTCTATATGGTTGTATCGGAAGGGCCGGTGTTGCCGGTAAATATATGGCCGGTTTGCCGTAATGCCTCACCCAGCGCCATCGCCACGGAAACGGCAACGTTCAGGGACCGCATGCCGGGGGCGATCGGGATCACCAGCCGTTCGTCGGCAGCCTGTACCACGTCATCCGGAACACCGGCGGATTCCCGGCCGAACAGCAGGATGTCATCGGCTTGATAGGTATGATCGAGGTAGGGGCGTGCCGCTTTGGTCGAAAATAATACCAGGCGGCAACCGGTTTCCGAGCGCCATTCTTCGAATTTCGTCCAGGAATCGTGGCGTATGATCGTCACCTGGTCGAGGTAATCCATGCCCGCCCGGCGGAAATGCCGGTCGCTAACTGGAAACCCAGCCGGCTCGATGATGTGGGCCTCCACGCCCAGGCAGGCGCAGAGCCGCAGAATCGTTCCGGTGTTTTGCGGAATGTCGGGCTGGTAGAGGGCTATGCGCATCGGAATCCGGCCTTTGGCCCGGTGAGAAAACTGTGAAAATTTCGCTGCTGTGGGCGGTTTTAGTGCGTCGCACTAAAGTGTGCCGATAGCGGGCTTGCGCTCTCCGGGCAAGGGTGCCAATAGATCGATTCTAGATCGTGTGTTTTGCTCGCTTGAGCAGGACAATGTGGTCATTCTGCTGCCGCGGGGCCCCGCGGGCTCCGGCTTCTGCTCCTGGGTGCGCCCGCACCCGAAGGGGGTGGTCCTGCCGGTTGCAGTTCGGAAAGGGTTTGCAAACGTGACGTCCTCCACCTCGGCTGAGCCGACACGCCGTGATTTTCTTTATGTAGCGACAGGAGCCGCGGCCGCGGTTGGCGCCGTGGCGGTTGCCTGGCCGCTGATTTCCCAGATGAACCCGGACGCATCGACCATCGCGGCCGGTGCTCCGATCGACGTCGATCTGTCGCCGATCGCCGAAGGTCAGGACATCAAGGTCTTCTGGCGCGGCAAGCCGATCTACATCATGAACCGCACCAAGAAACAGATCGAAGAGGCTCGCTCGGTCAATTTGTCCAGCCTGCCCGATCCGCAGACCGATCAGGCCCGCGTCAAGGAAGGTCACGATCAGTGGCTCGTGGTCATCGGCATCTGCACCCATCTCGGCTGCATCCCGATCGCTCACGAAGGCAACTACGACGGCTTCTTCTGCCCGTGCCACGGTTCGCAGTACGACTCCTCGGGTCGTATTCGCCAGGGGCCCGCGCCGCTGAACCTGGCCGTACCTCCGTACGCCTTCGTCTCTGACACCAAAATCAAGATTGGCTGAAGCCTCACTTAGCCGATTGCGTCGCTTCTTTTTTTTCAGGATCGCATCATGAGCGGACCATCCAGCTACAACCCGCAAAATCCAGCTTTGAAGTGGATTGAGCGGCGTCTTCCCCTCGGGGGACTGATCCACTCCTCCTTCATCGCTTACCCGACCCCCCGCAACCTGAACTACTGGTGGACGTTCGGCGCGATCCTCTCGATGATGCTCGCCGTGCAGATCATCACGGGCGTCATCCTGGCGATGCACTACACGCCGCATGTCGATCTGGCGTTCAAGTCGGTCGAAGGCATCGTCCGTGATGTTAACTACGGCTGGCTGCTGCGCTACATGCACTCCAACGGCGCTTCGATGTTCTTCATCGCCGTCTACGTTCACATGCTTCGCGGCCTTTACTATGGTTCCTACAAGGAGCCGCGCGAGGTGCTCTGGATCCTCGGCGTGATCATCTACCTGCTGATGATGGCGACCGGTTTCATGGGCTACGTGCTGCCATGGGGCCAGATGAGCTTCTGGGGCGCCACGGTTATCACCAACCTGTTCTCCGCAATTCCGTATGTGGGTGACAGCATCGTGACGCTGCTGTGGGGTGGTTACTCGGTCGGCAACCCGACGCTGAACCGCTTCTTCTCGCTGCACTACCTGCTGCCGTTCGTGATCGCTGGCGTCGTCGTCCTCCACGTCTGGGCGCTGCACGTCGCGGGACAGAACAATCCGGCCGGCGTCGAGCCGAAGACCGAGAAGGACACCGTGCCGTTCACGCCCTACGCAACCGTCAAGGACGCGTTCGGCATGGCCTGCTTCCTGCTGTTCTTCGCCTGGTTCATTTTCTACATCCCGAACTACCTTGGCGACCCGGACAACTACATCCCAGCCAATCCCGCAGTGACCCCTGCACACATCGTCCCCGAATGGTACTATCTGCCGTTCTACGCGATCCTGCGTTCGATCCCGAGCAAGCTCGGCGGCGTTGTCGCCATGTTCGGCGCGATCGTCGTGCTGGCGTTCTTGCCCTGGCTCGACAGCGCCAAGACGCGCTCGTCCAAGTATCGTCCGCTGGCCAAGCAGTTCTTCTGGATCTTCGTCGCCGTTTGCCTCGGTCTGGGTTATCTCGGTGCGCAGCCGCCTGAAGGTATCTATGTGGTTGCGGGCCGTGTCCTGACCGTCTGCTACTTCGCGTATTTCCTGATCGTGCTGCCACTTCTGAGCCGTATCGAAACAGCTCGTC
This sequence comes from Afipia dichlorophenoxyacetatis, assembly GCF_055386385.1. Classification (NCBI taxonomy): domain Bacteria; kingdom Pseudomonadati; phylum Pseudomonadota; class Alphaproteobacteria; order Hyphomicrobiales; family Nitrobacteraceae; genus Afipia; species Afipia dichlorophenoxyacetatis. The sequence goes on from NZ_AP029250.1 coordinate 1,109,649, forward strand.
CGCTGCCGAACTCCATCGCCGACGACGTGTTGTCGAAGCGCAAGGGAGCGGTGTCGGCTCTGGTGGCTCTCGCAGTCGGTGGTTCGCTGCTGCTCGGGGGCATGAACAACGCCAAGGCAGAAGACGCCCATGGCGGCACGACGCCTCCGTCGCTGAACTGGTCGTTTGCAGGCCCTTTTGGTAAGTTTGATCAAGGCCAGCTTCAGCGCGGCCTGAAGGTCTACAAGGAAGTCTGCTCGGCCTGTCATGCGCTATCGATGGTGGCCTTCCGCAACCTCGCTGATCCGGGTGGCCCGGGCTACTCGCCGGCTCAGGCGGCAGCCTTCGCGGCCGATTACAAGATCAAGGATGGACCGAACGATGCCGGCGATATGTTCGAGCGTCCCGGCCGTCCGGCGGATTACTTCCCGTCGCCGTTCCCGAACGACCAGGCTGCTCGTGCGTCCAATGGTGGCGCCCTGCCGCCGGACCTGTCGCTGATGGCCAAGGCTCGTGGCTACGAGCGTGGCTTCCCGCAGTTCATCTTCGACGCATTCATGCAGTTCCAGGAAAAGGGACCGAACTACATCGATGCACTGTTGCAGGGCTTTGAGGAGAAGCCGCCGGCTGGCTTCTCGCTGCCGCAAGGCTCGTACTACAACAAGATCTTCCCGGGTCACGCCATCAAGATGCCGAAGCCGCTCAGCGACGGTCAGGTGACGTTTGACGATGGCTCGCCGGCTACCGTTCAGCAGTACGCCAAGGACGTGTCGGCGTTCCTGATGTGGACAGCCGAGCCGCATCTCGAAGCCCGCAAGCGTCTTGGCCTTCAGGTCATGATCTTCCTGATCATCTTCTGCGGCCTGCTCTACTTTACCAAGCGCAAGGTGTGGGCGAACGCTCACTAAGCCGCCGTGGCGAATACGTCTAACAATCTGCGAAAGGCCCCATTTCGGGGCCTTTTTGCTGTTCAGATGCATCGTCGTTTCGTGATGTGAACGCGTTAATCCACGATTGCGGAACCTCTCTTGCAGCGCCATTGTGCGCCCGCAGATTGATCTTCGGAGGACACCATGGGTACCCACATCACGTTCAAGCGTCCCGACGGAAAGGACGCCAAGGGCTATCTCGCCAACGCTGCGCGCGGTAACGCGCCGGGCGTCGTGGTCATTCAGGAATGGTGGGGCCTGTCCGAAAACATCAAGGCGTTGACCGATCGCTTTGCGCTGGCCGGCTTCGATGCGCTTGCGCCCGATCTCTACAAGGGCGTCGTGGTGCCGTATCACGATACGGATGCGGCTAATAAGGAAATGACCTCGCTGGATTTCCTTGATGCCACCGAACAGACCGTGCGCGGCGCCGTTCAGTATCTGAAGAAGAACAGCGCCAAGGTGGGGTTGACCGGCTTCTGCATGGGCGGCGCGGTGACCATCATCGGCGCGGCCCGCGTTCCTGAACTCGCCGCGGCTGTCGCGTTCTACGGAATTCCTCCCGAACAGGCGGCAAAGCCGGCCGACGTGAAAATCCCGCTGCAGGGGCACTTTGCCGACAAGGACGACTGGTGCACGCCTGAGGCCGTCAATGCGTTCGAGAAAGCCATGAAAGCCGCCGGAAAGGACTTCGAGGCTTTCCGCTACGACGCAGACCATGCCTTCGTGAATGAAGAGCGGGCTGCGGTGCATGACCGCGCCGCTGCGGAGCTCGCCTGGGGCCGCGCCACCGATTTCTTCAAGAAGCATTTGGGGTGACGTGACATTCACCGTTTCCGATTTGCGTCAGCAACCTACATTCTTTGACACAGTTGCTGATCGCATCTGGCGGGCATGGTGGAAGGAGCGGGGTTTTGCGGTCGGATATATTGCCGATCGCTTGCAGGAAAACATGTCGCCGGGGGCGATACCGTTCGCTCTGGTGGCTCATGACGGTGACACGTTTCTCGGCACCGCCTCGGTGATCAAATCCGATCTGGAAGACCTTCCCGACTATACGCCGTGGGTGGCGGCCGTCTGGGTTGAGCCCGAGCACCGCCAACGGCAGATCGGCCGAACACTGGTCGCGCGGGCCGTGGACGACACATTCGCGCTGGGGACCGAGCGCGTTTATCTTTGCGCACAGAAAGTACGGCGTAATTTCTATCTTCAGCAGGGCTGGACACCGATCGAAGAGGAGGTTGGGGAGCGGGGCGTAACTGTCTTTGTCCGGCAAAGGTCCTAAAGCCGGGGCGAACCGGAAGGTCCTGGGACACGCGCTGTTGATGACATGATCGGGAGCTTCAGGAGCGCCCTCTTGACATCCCCCCTCCCGGATGATGTTTTGCCCATCATGAACACCGTGTCTCAGCCAGCCCGTCTTTGGTGGCCCACCTTCTAAAGGTGGCCGGTGCGATCTATTTCTCAATCGTCGAGGCCGTCATCGCAGAGCGACGGCCTTTTTCGTTTGTCCTGTGTGGCGTTCCTCCAGCAAGTTTCGTAAGAGGACAGCATGAACAGGACACTTTTTTCGCTTCCCGCGCACAGTGATTACCAGACCGCTCGAGGCCTCGAGGTCTCGCGATCCGTCGAACATTTCACCGGCGGCGCAGCGCTCGACCGGTTGATCGAACGGCTGGATAGCCGGCGCGGCGTGGTGCTGTCGTCAGGCACGACGGTCCCCGGCCGCTATGAGAGCTTCGATCTCGGATTTGCCGATCCGCCGCTGCGGCTGGAATCGGCCGGAACGGACTTCGTCATCGAGCCGCTCAACGAGCGCGGCAAGGTGCTGCTCGCGTTTCTCGCTGAAACGTTGAACGAGCCCAGTGCCGTCATCACCGAGAAAAGCGCGATGCGCCTCAAGGGACATATCCTGCGTGGTGACGCGCCGGTGGATGAGGATCAACGCACCCGGCGCGCCTCAATGATGTCGCTGGTGCGCGCGATCATTGCGACGTTCAGTTCGAACAATGATCCGCTGCTCGGTCTGTTCGGCGCCTTTGCCTACGACCTCGTTTTTCAGTTCGAGGATCTGGTGCAGAAGCGCGTCCGCGAAGCCGATCAGCGCGATATTGTGCTGTACGTGCCGGACCGGCTGCTCGCTTACGACCGGGCGACCGGACGCGGCGTCATTCTCAGCTACGAATTCGGCTGGAAGGGACAGTCCACCAAGGGGCTGCCGCGCGAGACGCCGGAAAGCGTTTACGCAAAAACTGGCCGCAAAGGTTTCGCCGATCACGCGCCCGGCGACTATCAGGCGACCGTCGAAGTTGCTCGGCAGGCGTTTGCACGCGGCGATCTGTTCGAGGCCGTGCCCGGACAACTGTTCGCCGAGCCATGCGAGCGCACACCCGCGGAAGTGTTTCAGCGGCTGTGCAGGATCAACCCGTCGCCCTATGGCGCGCTGATCAATCTCGGCGACGGCGAGTTTCTGGTGGCGGCGTCACCGGAAATGTTCGTGCGCTCCGATGGCAGGCGGATCGAGACCTGTCCGATTTCCGGCACCATCGCGCGTGGCGCGGACGCCATCGGCGATGCGGAGCAGATTCGCGAACTGCTGAACTCGCAGAAAGACGAGTTCGAGCTCAACATGTGCACGGATGTCGATCGGAACGACAAGGCGCGTGTCTGCGTGCCCGGTTCGATCAAGGTGCTGGCACGACGGCAGATCGAGACCTACTCGAAGCTCTTCCACACTGTGGATCACGTGGAAGGCATGCTGCGTCCTGGATTCGATGCGCTCGACGGTTTTCTCACCCACGCTTGGGCTGTCACCGTGACCGGTGCGCCGAAACTGTGGGCGATGCAGTTCGTTGAGGACCACGAGCGGTCCTCCCGGCGTTGGTATGCTGGCGCGCTCGGTTTCCTCGGGTTCGATGGCAGCATCAACACCGGCCTGACCATCCGCACCATCCGTATGAAGGATGGTCTCGCCGAAGTGCGCGTGGGCGCGACATTGCTGTTCGATTCCGATCCGGTGGCTGAAGAAAAGGAATGCCAGACCAAGGCTGCAGCGCTGTTCCAGGCGCTGCGTGGCGACCCGGCGAAGCCGCTGTCGGCTTTTGCGCCCGATGCTACGGGTTCTGGCAAGAAAGTGCTGCTGATCGACCACGAGGATTCCTTCGTGCACATGCTTGCGGATTATTTCCGTCAGGTTGGCGCGGATGTCAGCGTGACGCGGCACACCCATGCGCTCGATATGATGAAGAAGGAAAAGTTCGATCTCCTGGTGCTGTCGCCCGGTCCGGGCCGACCGGAAGATTTCGGAATTTCCAAGTTCATCGATGCTGCACTCCAGAAGGAGATGCCGGTGTTTGGCGTTTGCCTCGGTGTGCAGGCGATCGGCGAATATTTCGGTGGCAAGCTCGGACAGCTGGCTCAACCAGCTCACGGTCGGCCTTCGCGCGTTCAGGTGCGAGGCGGAACGCTGATGGGCAATTTGCCGAACGAGGTCGTGATCGGCCGCTATCACTCGCTCTATGTCGAGCGCGACGGCATGCCGGATGTGCTGCAGGTCACTGCGAGCACTGAAGACGGCATCGCGATGGCGATCGAGCACAAGACGCTGCCCGTCGGTGGTGTGCAATTCCATCCGGAGTCGCTGATGTCGCTGGAAGGCAATATCGGACTTCGGATTGTTGAAAATGCGTTCCGGTTAGGCCGACCGGGCGTGAATGGCTGAACGATTGAGTGATTGAAAGAGAAGATGATGACGCTCGAGATTGACCTGAAAGCCACCGTGCGCTCCATTCCGGACTATCCCAAGCCCGGTATCATGTTCCACGACATCACGACGTTGCTCGGCAATGCATGGGCGTTCCGCCGTGCGGTCGACGAACTGGTGCAGCCTTGGGCGGGATCGAAGATCGATAAGGTCGCCGGCATGGAAGCGCGCGGTTTCATCCTCGGCGGCGCGGTGGCGCATCAGGTGTCAGCCGGGTTCGTGCCCATCCGCAAGAAAGGCAAGCTCCCGCACACCACGGTGCGGATTGCCTACTCGCTCGAATACGGCATCGATGAAATGGAAATGCACGCTGACGCCGTCAAACCCGGCGAGCGTGTGATCTTGATCGATGACCTGATCGCAACCGGCGGCACGGCGGAGGGAGCGGTCAAGCTGCTCCGCAAGATCGGCGCCGAGGTCGTTGCCGCATGTTTTATTGTGGATCTTCCGGATCTCGGCGGTGCCGCCAAGCTGCGCGCGATGAACGTGCCAGTGCGGACGTTGATGTCGTTCGACGGGCACTAAACGCTCGCGACACTTTCAGAGCTTGTGCAGCATCAGGTTCAGCTCGATCTCGCGGAACCGCGTATAGTTGGTCTTGATCCACTGCGAGAGTTCGGAGGACGAACTCTGGTTGTCACGCAGGAAGCGCGTGAAGGAAAAGTTCAACCTGTTGATGATCGACTTGAGGAACGCGGGCAGGGCGCCGATCCGCAGCATGCGCTGCCCCGCATAAGCCTTTGGCACATCGCCATAAAGCACCAGTTCGTTGTCCACGCCCATTAAGGCCCATCTCGGCAGCTCTGATTGGAGCATGGCCCAGGCATTTTCTGAGGTGCGGTCGCGGTCGGCGATAAAGAGGACGATCGGTTCGACACCGTGGCGCTCGGCTTCTTTGATGAAGCCGATTTCTCCGATCAATCGGTAGAAATCATCGAACGCATGGAACCCGAGGTCGACGACTTTGGCGATGCCGTCGTTGGCGATCAATCGGTCCATCAGCGCCATCTGTGCGAACGTGTCGTCGATCCGGGCGGTCTCTGTTACGTTCGGCAGATAATCGAGCAGCGACGGCTCACGGAGATTGATATCGAACGCGGCGACCGACCCGCGTTGCAGCAGCAGAAACTCCGTGAGCAGCCGCGCGATCAGAGTCTTGCCTACAGCCGGTCGCGGGGAACAGACAATATAGACAGGCGTGCGGCGCATCGATGCGATGTCCGGTAATCAGATCTCGCTGGTCGGCTTCATCGCGGGCTTGTCTTTGGAGCCGACGATTTCGGTCAGCTTGATGCGATCGAACTCGCCCCAGACGTTTCCAAGCCAATGGCGGACATAGCCACGCAGCACGAAGGAGTAGTTCGCGGGTTCGTCGCGCACGCCCTTATTCGCGACAAATTTGAGGAACGGCACGGAGGCGACTTCGACTTGCTCGTAGGCCATCTCGTTCAGCTTCGGAATGGTGAGCTCAGTCGCGTTTTTGATCTTCTGGAAATAGGAGTTGTAGGTCGCCTGGTCCCATTCGAAGAAGCTCGTGTTGTTGATGAAGTTCTTCACCAGGAAATATCGCGCGCCATCCATGAAGTTAGCCGTCTCGGCGATCTCATCGAGCGAGGCGATCGAGGGGCCGAGAATGTGAAACACCGCGAAAGTGATCTGGCCGGACTTAGCGGCATCGAGAAATCCGATATCGCGCAGCGAGGCGAGGGTCGGCGACAGCTGGCCTGCGCGGACGTCGATCACGGTAACGCTGTTCCCGGCCGAGTTCAGCGTATCGAAGATCTTCATCTGATCGGATGTGGTGGTCACATCGACGATCTCGGTGATGTCCGGATGGAAACGCTTCAGTGTGCCACGCGGGGATTCCGTGTCGAACGCACGCGTCGTCACGTTATTTGCGTTGAAATAGTCCAAAACGGTGCGCGAGACGGTGGTCTTTCCGACCCCGCCTTTGTCTGCACCCACTACGATGACCGCCGGCTTCGCCATGATGTCCCTTTATGCGCTTTATCACCGCCGGGTGGAGCCGGCGGAGTCAGATCACAATGAATTTGGAAGGAAAAACTCCAGACTCACGCGATGACCGACTTCGAACGTTTTTGAGTGCGTGGCCGCCCGGATTCGTGTCGCCCCGTTCGGTCCATCCTCTCGCCCTGCTTTCAGCCGGAACATGGCAGAAACAAGGGATAATGCAATTCTTGACACCCGCAGTTCGACTAAATCCCACCGGTTTCCCTGGATGATCCCCTGTGGCGGGAAACGAGTCGATTTTGCCTCGAATTCAATGTGGCCCCCAAGGGCCTGCCGGTGGCATCTCGGTGCTACTTGTGCCCGGCTGGGAACCCCAGGGACCGGCAGGTGTCGACGGCGGTGTGCTCGGTGGCGGAGCTGTCGGTTCTGCAGGTTCGGTGTTGCCTTCAATATTGGGGGCCGAAAGGGACAATGGGCCGGGATCGTGCCCGCCGGCGTATTGCACGAGCGCTTTCACCCGCGCCTCGATTGAGGGGTGGGTCGCAAACAGATCGGCAAATCCCTCGCGCGGATTATCGACGCACATCTCCATGATCGCCGATGTCGCACTCGGCAATTCGCCGCGGCCTTCGATCTTACGCAGGGCAGAGATCATGGCGTCCGGATCCTTGGTCAGTTCGACCGAGCCTGCGTCCGCCAGAAATTCGCGAGAGCGTGACAGGGCGAAACGAACCACAAGCGATAATCCCCAGGCGACGGCGATGAGGGCCACGGCCAGCAGGATGATCGGCAACGCACCGCCGCCCTTGCGGTCGCTGTCGGACGACGACGATGATCGGCCACCGCCGAAGCGCCAGCTCGAATTGAAGAACATGCGGAAGAACAGTTCCGCGAAAAAGCCGATCACGCCGGCGATGATTACGGCAACGACCATGAGCTGCACGTCGCCGTTGCGGATGTGGGTGAGTTCGTGTCCCAGCACGGCCTCGATCTCGTGGTCGTTGAGCTCCTTCAGCAGACCGGTCGTTACCGTGATGGAATACTGGCGCTGGTTGAGACCGCTCGCGAAGGCATTGAGCGCCGGATCGTCGATGATCTTAAGCTTCGGCATCGGAATGCCGCGTGAGATGCAGAGATTCTCGAGCGTGTTGTAGAGCCGGGGCTGCTCCTGTCGGTTGACGTCGCGTCCGCCGGTGACGGCATCGATGATCTGCTGGTTGAAGAAGTAGGCGATGGCGATCCAGAGCGCCGCGCCGATGGTTGCAAAGGGGAGCGCTTTAAGAAGATCGCGCCCGGCCAGAATGATGTAATCGTCAAACGGCCGGTTGCTGTTGATCGCGACTTCCGCAATCAGGCCACCCGCGAACACCATCACATAGATCAGCAGGAATAGCCCACCGAGCAGCAGCATCGAACGAAACTTGTTCGATGCGATGTGCGTGTAAAGACCATACGCGGCCATGGCGGGCTGTCCGTGCGCGATCGGATGTCAGGCGGTCAGAACTTGACCGACGGAGCTTGTTCGAGTTGCCCGCGCTGCTCGCCAAGATCGAAGAACTCTTTGCGCGTGAAGCCGAGCGAGCCCGCGAACAAGGCCGCAGGGAGCTGCTGGATGCCGGTGTTGTATTCCTGGACAGCGTTGTTGAAGAAGCGGCGGCTGGCAGCGATCTTGTTTTCGATATCGGAGAGCTCGGTCTGCAATTGCTGGAAATTGGTGTTGGCCTTGAGGTCCGGGTAGGCTTCCGACAAGGCGATAAGGCGGCCGAGCGCGCCGCTCAATTGGTTTTCCGCTGCCGAAACCTGCGCAGGTCCTTGGGCGGACATCGCCGAGTTACGCGCCTTGATGACATCATCCAGCGTGCCGCGTTCGTGCGACGCATAACCTTTTACGGTTTCGACAAGGTTCGGGATCAGATCGTGGCGCTGCTTCAGCTGCACGTCGATATCGGCAAAAGCCTGCGAGACCCGCTGCGACAGGGCGACAAGGCGGTTGTAGGCGGCAAACAGAAACAGTGCGATGACGACGATAATACCAAGTAAAATCCAGCCGGACGACATTGGGGAAAGCTCCTTGAAGGACAACTGACGGTCGCACCGTAAACGATTATTGCGACGGGCGGCAGGGCTGTCTGACCCCGATATGTCGGCTTCCAAGGCAAAAGGGTTCACGAACGGCTGATGGAAAGCAAAAAATCCCGCCCCCTTTCAGGAGCGGGATTTTGCAGTGTCGATCTGGAGATCAAGGCTTGGCGATGTGCCATGCGCCGTTGAGGAAGCCGTCACCGGTGGTGTCACCCGGCTTGGTGTCCTTGGCGAAGGTGTAGACCGGCTTGCCCTTCAAGGCCCACATCTTGCTGCCGTCGTCGCGGGTGACGATGGTCCAGTCGCCGGAGGCCTTGGCGTCAGCAGCGGCCATCAGCGGAGGCCAGTTCGTTGCGCAAGGGCCGTTGCATGCAGACTTGCCTTCGGAGTCCTTGTCGAACGTATAGAGCGTCATTCCCTTGGCGGCATCGACGTAGGCCTTGCCCTTCGGCGTATCGGCGACCTTGGCTGCCTGGGCGAATGCTGCCGACGAGGCCAGCATAAGGGTCAGGGCCGCTGCCGCGGCAAATGTTTTCGACGAGATCTGCGACATCGCAATTCTACTCCTGCTGAATTCTGTTACGGACGCGGACGCGTCGTAAGAACAAACTCCCTCGCCGGAGAATTATTCCGCGTCTTGCAGCGCCGAAATTGGAAGAAATTTCCGCGAAAATGCCGGCAATTTGGTTGGGCGGTTAACGCGGGACGGCGTCGCCCCAACGCCACCGCTTGGCCTGCTTGTAAGATTCTTTGTTCCGGTGCGGAACATTTGCGATGTGCACACCTTCAGCGGTGCAGAGCTTTGCGGTGACCGCAATCTTGGTCACTTGTGGCTCCGCCAAGACGCGTGATGGACGTTGAGGAAGCGGAGATCGAGACAAGACGACGTAGCTGAAGCGTTCGTCTTCGTAGGGAAGCTCTGCGCCTTTGAGATGCTTATGCGTGCGGGAGCGTGAGAGGCGCTGAGAGAAGTGACACCAATCCGGCGCCACCAGCGGACACGCCGAGTCATGCGGACACGGCGCGATGACATGCGCGCCCTGTGCGATCAATCGCGTACGCACATCGATGATACGTGCGTATCCCGCCGGTGTGCCGGGCTCGACAATCAGAAGCGTGTCGCGCGCTTTCGACCACATGACGTCCGTCAGCGCGACACGTTCCGTGTCGCCGAGTTCATTGATCACATAGCTTGCAATGACAAGATCGGCTGGTTGCTGCTCTTCAGCCAGCTTGCGGGCGTCGCCCTTCTCGTAACGTATTCCAGACAGGCGGTGACTAGATTGCGTCAGCTCGAGTGCAAGCTCACGGAGCGCCGCGTTGGCGTCCAGCAGCGTAAATTGCCGAAGTGATGTGAAGGCCTCTGCAGCAGCCCAGGTCGCGGTCCCTGGGCCCGCGCCGATATCGAGCAGGCTTTCGGGGGTGAACGCAGGCCGCGCTTCTGCAATTGCTGTGAGAGACGCGGTAACGGCTGCGTACGTCGCGGGCATGCGCGCCAGCGCGTAGGCCAATGCATCGGTCTCGGTTCTGATCGTGCCTGAGCCACCGCCGCCGCGATAGGTCTGTGAGATCGCTGCTGATCGCTGGGCCGCATCGTTGCGCGACAGGCCCTCGGCCTTGTGGTCGAGAGCGACTTTCAGAACGGGCGGGAGATCAGGTGACATGAGAACCCTCAGGCCGGTCTTGGCCTGATTGGACTATGCCACGTTTTGATCGAGAACCTTCATTGCGCCGTCGAGGTCGACGGACACCAGCTGCGACACGCCGCGCTCAGCCATGGTGACGCCGAACAGACGGTTCATGCGGGCCATAGTGATCGGATTGTGCGTGATGATGATGAAGCGGGTATCGGTCGAGCTGGTCATCTCATGCAGCAGGTTGCAGAACCGCTCGACGTTATGGTCGTCGAGCGGCGCGTCGACTTCGTCCAGCACGCAGATCGGCGAAGGGTTGGTGAGGAACACCGCGAAGATCAGAGCCATTGCCGTTAGTGCCTGCTCGCCGCCGGACAGCAGCGACAGCGACTGCGGCTTCTTGCCGGGTGGCTTGGCGATGATTTCAAGGCCTGCCTCCAGCGGATCGTCGCTCTCGATCAGCTGGAGTTCGGCCTGACCGCCCCCGAACAGCTCTGTGAACAGGCGCTTGAAATGGCCGTTGACCACTTCGAACGAGGTCAGCAGGCGTTCACGTGCTTCCTTGTTGAGGCTCTGGATGCCTTGCCGAAGCCGCTTGATGGCCTCGACCAGATCGTCGCGCTCGGTCGTCAGCGCGACATGCTGGGTCTCGACTTCGCGCAATTCTTCTTCGGCGCGCAGGTTGACGGCGCCAAGACGCTCGCGGTCGCGGCGGAGCTTTTCCAGATCGGTTTCGATGTCAGAGACGGGCGGCAATTCGGCGCCCGGTTCGATTTCCGCCATGGCGGCGACGCCATGCGGTTCGACTTCGAGCATGTCGCGAATTTCGCGCTCGATGTCTTCAAGCCGGCGTTGGGTGCCTTCCATGCGCTCTTCTGAACGCGCGCATGCTGCGCGAGCAGAGGACAGGGCTTCAAGCGACGCGCGGGCTTCGCGGTCGGTCTCCGCCATCAGGCCTTCAGCAGTCGCGAGAGCGTCGGCAGCGGCGCGCCGCTCGTCCTGAGCAGCTTCAATCTCGTTGATGACTGAACGACGCTTCTCGGCGAAGAAGGCTGGCGCTTCGGCCAGTTCTTCGCGCTCGTTCTTCAGTTCGACGATGCGGGCTTCAATGGTCGCCGCCTGCGAGATCGCATTCTCTTTGCGCTTTTGCCATTCGTTGCGCTCAGCCAGAATAGCCTGCACACGGCGGTCCGCGAGTTCAGCCTCGCGTGCCAGCGCCTGAGCTTCGGCGCGAACCTGGGCGGCCATACGGCGATGGCCTTCCATGTCCGCACGCGCCGCGCCGAGGCGTTCTTCGGTTTCGGCGTTGGCAGGTAGCTCATCCAAAGCGCCGATAGCGGTTTCGTGCGCGCCGTCCACTTCGGCGCGATCCGCTGCAAGACGCGCGTGGGCTTCATCGAGGGCGGAGCGGCGGGTAGCGTGACGGCTGATTTCACGCTCGGCTGCCGCGTGACGTTCCTTCGCTGCGTTGGCCTCGCGTTGTGCGGCACGTGCCGCCTCGCGCGATGCGGTTTCCGCGGCAGCGGCAGCCTTGAGTTCGGTCTCGGCCGTTTCGAGCGCCTGACGCTTGGCGACGACGTCCGCGCGCGCCAGTCCAAGCTCGGCTTCGATGTCGACAAGGCGGGCGCGTTCGGCGAGACGCCGTGCAGCACCGGTCGGAGCATGAGCTGCGGCGACGAAACCGTCCCAGCGCCACAGATCACCCTCAGGCGATACCAGCCGTTGGCCAGTCTTGAGCTTAGAGGCCAGTTGCGGGCCACGCTCGCGGCTGACGACGCCGATCTGGGCCAGACGACGGGCCAGTTCGGGTGGCGCAGTCACATGGGAGGCAAGCGCCTCGACGCCATCCGGCAGCGACGGATCGCCCTGGACGACACCAAGGTTTGACCAGCGCATCGGCGCGCTTTCGTCCACCGGCGCGTCGAGATCGTCGCCGAGCGCTGCGCCAAGTGCCTTTTCAAAGCCTTTCGCGACGCTGACGCCGTCGATGATCGGCGGCCAGAGATTTTTGGTTTCGCCCATGACGAGCTTGGAGATTGTCTTGGCTTCAGTCTCGAGGCGCTGCACGCGCTTATCGGCTTCAGCGAGCGGCGCGCGCGAGGCTTCAAGGCGCGCCCGCGCATCCACGTGAGCGCTTTCGCTCGCCTGCGTGGTGGCCTCGGATTCTGCGAGATTTTGTTCAGCAGCTTCGACCGCAGCCACCAGAGCGTCGATATCGCCGAGACCACCGGTTTCTACGGTGAGTTTTTCAATCTCGCTTTCGACGGTGGCGATTTCCTGCCCGAGCCGCGCGAGGCGGTCGCGGTGGGTACGCACATTAGCTTCGAGCTGATTGCGCTTGGCTGTGGCGTCAGCCAGCGCAGTCGTCAATTCCGAGAAGGTACGCTCGGCCGCGGCGAGAACAGCCTCCGCCTCGGAGACACGCTCGTCGGCGCCGCTGCGCTTCTCGACGCGCGACTTGATCTCTTCTTTGAGCTCGACGTCTTCCGTTTCGAGGCGGGCGAGCGCGACATCGGCGTCCGACAACTGGCGCTGCTCGCGCTCGATATCACCCGCGAACTGCGTCAGGCGGCGATCGAGTTCGCTGCCACGTTCTTTGGCGCGCGCTTCTTCGCGATCGAGCATTTCGCGCGCATTGGTCAGCCGCTGCAGGCCCGCAGCGGCGCGCGCTTCCGACTCGCGGAGGCTCGGCAGCTCGGATGCACGGATCGCCTGAATGCGCGCGGATTCAGCTTGCTCACGGACGCGTTCAGCCTGCTCGCGGACATTCAATTCATGCGTGCGGCCGGCTTCGGCGACGTCGGCATGTGCCTGCATCCAGCGCAGATGAAACAGCATCGCCTCGGCCTTGCGGACCTTGGCAGCGACTTCGCGATAGCGAATCGCTTGCCGCGCCTGCTTCTTCAGGCCTTCGACCTGACCGGCGAGCTGGCCGATAACGTCTTCGACGCGCAGGAGATTGGTTTCTGCAGCCTTGAGGCGCAATTCGGCTTCATGGCGCCGCGCATGAAGGCCCGCGACACCTGCTGCGTCTTCCAGCACGCGGCGGCGCTGCTCAGGCTTGGCCTGGATGATTTCGCCGATCTTGCCTTGGTGGACAAGCGCGGGCGATCGCGCGCCGGTGGCGGCGTCTGCGAACATGATCTGCACGTCGCGGGCACGAACATCCTTGCCGTTGATGCGATAGACCGAGCCGGCTTCGCGCTCGATGCGCCGCGAAATATCCAGCATGTCGAATTCGTTCATGGCCGCAGGGAGCGTATGGTCGGCGTTGTCGACCGTCATCGTCACTTCGGCATGGTTGCGTGCCGCGCGGTTGCCCGATCCGGAGAAGATCACGGAATCCATGTCGGCTGCGCGCAGCGATTTATGCGAGGTTTCGCCCATGACCCAGCGCAGCGCCTCGACGAGGTTCGATTTGCCGCAGCCGTTCGGACCGACGACCCCGGTGAGGCCGGGCTCGATCAGAAAGTCAGTCGGTTCAACGAAGGATTTGAAGCCATGAAGGCGAAGACGCGTCAGTTTCATGCTGTCGATGCTCGTTTGGCTGGGGGAAATTCACCCGCCGGGACAAGGCTGTAGCACGCCCATCCATCATATCTGAGTCGCGGTATGCGTCTCGAACTGTTCGCACAATGGCGAGGCTGACCGCGGAGGGCAACCTGCGCCAGGGGCTTTTCCCAAGGGATTTCGGCGAAAATAGTCGATTTTAAAAGGATTTCGTCGCCCACGGAGCGGTTCCGTGGGCGGTAAAGTTCCGCGCGCGGTGGTAAAGTTCCGGATCAGCTCTTGAGCAGCGGCTTAATCAGCTTTTCGAAACCGTCGAACGAGGTCTCGCCTCTCACCAGGGTTCCATTAACGAAGAAGCTCGGCGTCGAATTGACCTTGAGCTTGTTGTAGGCGTACTCGCGCACGTCCAGGATGCCCTTCTGGATCGTCGGATCGCCCTGAACGCAATCCTTGATCATCTGCTCGCTGAAACCGGCTTGTTTGCCGACGCGATTGATCGTGCCGAGCGCATCAGAGGCCAGATCGTTCTGCTGTTTGAACAGGATCTCCACGATCGTGAAATACTTCTGAGCGTCATCCTTGGCGACGCAGCGCGCGAGCGCCGATGCCGCCAGCGCAACCTGATCCAGCGGGAATTCGCGGAAGATGAAGCGCACCTTGCCGGTATCAATGTATTCCGACTTGATCTTGGGGAATACTTCATTGGTGAAGGCGGCGCAGTGCGGGCAGGTCATCGACGCGTATTCGATAATGGTCACCGGCGCGTCCTTCGAGCCCAGTGCCATATCGCCGAGCGGGCTCGGCTTGTTGAGGTCCTCGGCCGATTGGGCATTCGCCATGCTGACGAGTTGCCATGGCGACAGGCCGATGGCGGTGGCAAGGCCGGTGAAGGCGAGAGCGGCGGTGAAGGTGCGGCGCGTGATGTTCAACGGTCTGCTCCAGAAAAATATGGTACCCGGCGCTGCTCACGCCTGATGCGGGTGTTCGCTAGCTTGAAACGGCAAATGTGGCAATGGCGGGCCGTAATTTCCGCTGTCGCTTCAACCCTCAATTTCGCTTGATTGAGGCGCCGAGCCGGGCCAGCGCCGTCCTCAAATTGTCATCTTCGATCGCGGAAAGACTGGAGGCCACTTTGGTCACTGCGGCCACGTCCGGGGCTTTCACGGTCTTCTGCCGGCTTTTTCGGGTCAGAGGAGCTTGGCGCAGCGCTATGCGGCCAATCGCGTTCCAGCCGAAAAAGCGGTTCACCCGCTGGATAATCACGTCCGAGGTGTGCTGGATTTCCAGCGCCATCGGTCCCTCGACACGCAGCACCAGGGTGGCGGGCTCCGGCGGTTGGTCTCCGACAGGACGGACCCACTGAATTTTCATTGGCTCGGAATTCGCGCCGACATGGGCGCCCACGATATCCGGCCAGCGCGTGATCAGTTCGCGCGAGGCGAAGCCTTGCTTGGCGAACGCGTCCTTCAGCACCGGGCCGACAAGCACGGATAACGGTTTGGCGTAGAGACGGCCGGGCTTGTTCATTGATCGTGGTCATGCCTACAAGGAGGGATGAGTCTAGCAGGCACGGCCGTGCGGCGAAACAAGCCAGCACTGGAAAAATCGCCGAACGGAAGCGGGCGCGGAGCCTTGCTGCTCGCATGGTACGATCGCCATCGCCGCCAGCTTCCCTGGCGCGCGCTGCCCGGCGAGAGGCAGGACCCCTATCGGGTATGGCTGTCAGAAATCATGCTGCAGCAGACCACGGTGAAAGCCGTGGGCCCATACTTCCAGAAATTCATCGCACGCTGGCCGACAGTCGCTGATCTTGGTTCCGCGTCGCAAGACGATGTGCTGCGGATGTGGGCCGGGCTTGGCTATTACTCGCGCGCCCGCAATCTGCATGCGTGTGCCGCAGCCGTCCTGCAGGATCATGGCGGGGTGTTTCCCGACACCGAAGAAGGCTTGCGGGCGTTGCCGGGTATCGGCCCCTACACGGCAGCCGCCATCGCGGCGATTGCGTTCGACCGGCAAACAATGCCGGTGGACGGTAATATCGAGCGTGTGGTGTCACGGTTGTTTGCGGTGGAAGAGGTTCTGCCGAAATCGAAACCCCAAATCCAGGCGCTGGCCACGACAATGCTCTGGGACTCGCGCGCAGGTGACAGCGCGCAGGCGTTGATGGATCTGGGCGCGACGATCTGTACGCCGAAGAAACCGGCTTGTGCGCTATGCCCGCTCAATGACGATTGTGCTGCGCGCAAGCGGGGCGATCAGGAAACGTTCCCCCGCAAGGCGCCGAAGAAGAGCGGCAACCTGCGGCGAGGCGCGGCGTTCATCGTCATAAGAGGCGATGAGATTCTAGTCCGCACACGTCCCGAGAAAGGTTTGCTGGGCGGCATGACGGAGGTGCCGAATTCGGAATGGCTCGCCGGTCACGGCGACGAGGCGGCGCTCGAACAGGCGCCTTTGTTGAAAGGAGGATCACGCTGGCATCGCAAGGTGGGTGTCGTGACGCACGTGTTCACGCACTTTCCGCTGGAGCTCGTCGTTTACACCGCCAGCGTGCCGGCGCGAACCCGCGCACCCGAAGGGATGCGCTGGGTGCCCATCGCAACGTTGAAGGATGAAGCATTGCCGAATGTGATGCGCAAGGTCATCGCGCATGGCCTTGGTGACTGACTATCCTGCGCTCGACGGCGTCGGAACAATTGGCGGCTTTGCGTTGAGTGCATCGACCTGGAAGCCCGCCACGCGCTTGTAGGTGTTGGCGATGTCTTCCAGCTCTCGTTGCGAAAGCACATCGGTCACAACGTTGAAGCCATCCGGTGCACGTTCCTCGACGATCTGCATCACCTGTTCCGGACCGTTGCGGCGGTTCAGCTTGACGAGTTCGGTGGTGGCGGGACGACGCCCGGCTTCATAGGCTTGAAGCGCTGCAGACGTTTCGCCGTGATTGAGGATTTCGCGCGCCAGCACGCGAGCATCGAGAATGGCCTGCGAGGCGCCATTGGAGCCGATCGGATACATCGGATGGGCGGCGTCGCCCAGCAGCGTAACATTGCCGAAGGTCCAGCGATCGAGCGGATCACGATCGACTAGGGGATATTCATAGGCGTGCGCACAGTTCCGGATCAGCGCCGGAACATCGAGCCAGTCGAACGTCCAGTTCTCGAACCACGGCAGGAATTCATCGAGCTTGGCCGCGCGATTGTAATCCTCGCGCCGCCATTGATAGGTCGGCGGCAGCAGGCGCTCGGCAATCCAGTTGATCCGGAACTTTCCATTCGGCAGCGGAGCATTGGAAATCGGATAGCAGACGAATTTCAGAACCTCATGGCCGGCCATGATCATCGTGCGTCCGGAGAGGAATGCATCGCTCTCGGTGATGCCGCGCCACAGGATGCGGCCGTTCCAGATCGGCGCACCTTCCTGCGGGTAGAGTTTTTGGCGAACCGCGGAATGGATGCCGTCCGCCGCGATCAGCAGCGAACCTTCATATGTTCCGGCGCTTTGTCCCGTGGACTTGTCCAGAAATTCTGCACGCACGCCGTCGGGCGTGTCGATGAAGTTCGAGAGATGATGACTGGTGAGAACATTCTGCGCGCCGAGACGTTCGATCACGGTATCAAACAAGATTTGCTGCAGCACGCCGCGGTGGATCGAAAACTGCGGCCATTTGTAGCCTGCGTCCAGGCCGCGCGGCTCAGTCCATATCGGCTTGCCATGCTTGGAGAAGAACGACAGTTCCTTCGTGCGGACACCGGCGGCGTCCAGCTTGTCGAGCAGACCAAGCTCGGTCAGTTCGCGAACGGCATGGGGCAATACATTGATGCCGACACCCAGCGGCTTCAATTCGCTTACGCTCTCAAAAACGCGGCACGGAATACCGATCTGGTGAAGACTGAGGGCGAGCGTTAATCCGCCAATGCCGCCGCCTGCGATGAGAATGGTCATGTCGTGCCTCTGTTATCGAGGCGTGATGACACGGGACGGCGTTGAGCGGCAATCGAAAATTTGGCGCGGCCCGGCGGGAATTGCCGGACCGCGATTGTGTCGAACGTCGCAGAAATCAGGCTGCGCGCGTTCCGAGGTGCTTGAACATGTTGCCGCGCGCTTCGTCGTCCATCTCGGCCTTCCATTTGAAGCTGTCCTTCAGCGCGATCGCTTTTGCCGCCGCCGGACGCGCCGAGATTTCATCGTGTAGGCGCTTGACGTTCGGGAATTTGCCGAAACCTTCGTCGCCGAGGATGAAGTTCGTCATCCGCACCCAGCCCCAGACGTCCATGTCGACAATGGTGTAGGTATCGCCGACCATATATTTGCGGTTCGCGAGCCGGTCATTCAGCACTGAAAGGTGCCGCCCGGCTTCGTACTGATAACGGTTGTGAGCGTAGTCGATCTTTTCCGGTGCAAAGTGCTTGAAGTGAACGGCCTGGCCGAAGAACGGTCCAACACCGGTCGCCACGAACATCAGCCACGAGAGCAATTCAGCGCGATTGGCGGGCGTGTTCTCTGGCAGGAATTTTCCCGTCTTCTCGGCGAGGTAGAGCAGGATCGCGTTGCTGTCGAACACCTTCACGCCACCGTCGTCGATTGCCGGCACCTTGCCGTTCGGATTGAGGGCGAGATAGTCGGGGTCGAACTGCGCGCCTGTGCGCGTGTCGACGGCGACGGGTTCATAGGGAAGGCCAGCTTCCTCGAGGAAAAGGGCAACCTTGGTCGGATTAGGCGACCCGTTGAAGTAAAACTTGAGCATCTGAAAAGTCTCCCTGCATGTTTTGGAAATCGGCGGGTGTTGGCCATCGGCGCTGTTTCATGCGTCGATTTTCAAACCCATGCAACTGGGGACTTTGTGAAAACGACACGAAACGACAATGCCCGGCACGGGCCGGGCATTGCGATCGTTTTCAACTGTATCGAATGGCGATGAAGCTATCCAGCCGCCGCCATCTCGTTACGGATCTCGGCGCGCAGCTCGTCGATCAGCTTGAGGCCCTTCTTGGTTTCAACGTGCCAGAAGGTCCAGCCGTTACAGGCCTCAGCGCCCTGCGCCAGCGCACCCATGCGGTGGATCGATCCGACCTTATCGCCCAGCATGATCGCGCCGTCCGCGCGTACCAGTGCGCCGTGCTTCTTCTTGGAATCCACCAGCTTGGTGCCGGGCATGATCATGCCGCGCTCGACAAGCTCGGAGAAGGCCACGCGCGGCGCACCGCGTGCTGTCATGAAGGGCGCCAGGGTGGCTTCCGGCAGCGGTTCGATAGCAGCGATCCGCGCCTCGGCGGCCTTCGCATAATCGCGGTCACGCTCGAAGCCGATGTAGCTGCGGCCAAGCCGCTTGGCGACCGCGCCGGTCGTCCCCGTGCCGTTGAACGGATCGATCACCAGGTCGCCGGGTTTCGATGACGACAGCAGCACGCGTGCCAACAGACCTTCGGGCTTTTGCGTCGGGTGAACTTTCTTGCCGTCGTTGCCTTTCAGGCGCTCCTCGCCGGTACAGAGCGGGATCAGCCAATCCGATCGCGCCTGGACGTCCTCGTTGGCGGCCTTCAGCGCTTCGTAGTTGAAGGTATAGCCCTTGGCGTTCTCGTCGCGTGCCGCCCAAATCATCGTTTCATGCGCATTGGTGAAACGGCGGCCACGGAAATTCGGCATCGGATTGGTCTTGCGCCAGACGATATCGTTGAGAACCCAGAAGCCGAGGTCCTGCATGATGGCGCCGACGCGGAAAATGTTGTGATAGGAGCCGATCACCCACAGCGTTGCCGACGGCTTCATGATGCGGCGGCAGGCAAGAAGCCATGCGCGCGTGAAGTCGTCATAGGCAGCGAAGGATGAAAACTTGTCCCAGTCGTTGTTGACGGCATCGACATGCGATTCGTCAGGGCGTTTGAGTTCGCCCTTGAGCTGCAGATTGTACGGCGGATCGGCGAACACGAGATCGACCGAAGCTGCAGGCAGCTTCGACATCTCGGCGACGCAATCGCCGACAATAATGCGGGATGATGGGGACGATTCAAAATTAGTGCGGGGCGCCCTTGCAGACGCCCCGCGACGCGACACTACCATGACTCAAACTCTGACTCAGGCGACGCAGCCGGCGACGCGGGACTAACAAATCCGACTGTCATGACTATGATCGCACTAGGTAAAAATCGCCTTAATGGTAGGCACGATCACGCTAGGCAATATTTGCCGGGCACGGTATGAATCACCAGTGTCCCGAATCCAAAGTTCGCCACATCGTGCAGCGCGAACCGTAGAGAATTTTGGATTCGAGGCGACACTGGCAACCCGTGATTTGAGTGTGGTTCAGATTCAGAAGTTTGCTTAAAGGGCTCGCCGCAAAATGAAGCCAATTTCTGAACCGCCACATTCGGTGGATCCAGTGTTGCATTCGCGCGTTATGATGAGCGCCCGCCGACCGAGGAGAGACTCCGATGCGTTACGATGACTTCCGCCGCAGCGATAACATCGATGATCGCCGCGATGATGATGGCGGCGGCGGCGGATTCGGAGGCGGCGGAGGCGGCTTCGGACTTCCGATGGGTGGCGGTGGTCTCGGCATCGGCACTGTCATCGTGCTCGGTCTGATCGGCTGGGCTGTCGGTATCGATCCGCGCGTGTTGATCGGTGGCGCAGAAATTCTGACCGGCGGGCAGCAGGCGCCCACGTATCAGACCGATCGCAGGTCCGCGCCTGCGAAGACCGGTGCGCCGACCGACGAAATGGGCAGCATGATTGCCGGCGTGCTCGGTGAAATCGATGATCGCTGGAGTGAAATCTTCCAGGCGAGCGGGCAGAGCTATCGCGGTCCGCGCATTGTGCTCTTCCGCAACGCCACCAATGGCGGCCGTTGCGGCATGGCGCAATCGGCGATGGGCCCATTCTATTGTCCGCCCGACAAACAAATCTTCCTCGACACGGGATTTTTCCGCGAGGTCGAGACACGCTTCCGCGGTTGCACGGGCAGCGCCTGTAAATTTACCGCCGCCTACATCATCGCGCATGAAGCAGGTCATCATATCCAGAATCTACTCGGCATCCTGGATAAGGCACGTCAGATGCAGGAGAGAGCAGGCAGCAAGGCCGAAGCCAACGCTATTCAGGTGCGCGTCGAGTTGCAGGCTGACTGTTTGTCCGGCGTATGGGTGAACCGTGAGTCGAAGAAACGGCCGGGCTTCCTTGAAGAAGGCGATATCGACGCTGCGTTGACGACGGCAGCGGCGATCGGTGACGATACCTTGCAACGAAAGGCCACTGGCCGCGTGGTGCCGGACTCGTTTACCCATGGTTCGGCAGCGCAACGCAAGCGTTGGTTCATGACGGGCTATCAGCAGGGCAGCGTCGCCGCGTGCAATACCTTCGCGCCCGGTGTGCAGCTTTAGTTTCGATGTCAACGAACAGCGAACCCAAGCCGTTCATTCCGGTCAACATCGCGGTGTTGACCGTCTCGGACACGCGCTCTCTAAATGACGACAAGTCCGGCGCCACGCTGGCGGAGCGCATTGTTGCCGCGGGTCATCATCTCGCGGCCCGTGACATCGTCATCGATGATGTGGACGAGATCCGCGCAAAGCTGATGGCCTGGATCGCGGATGATGGCGTTGATGTCATCATCACCACGGGCGGCACCGGCTTCACCGGGCGCGATGTCACGCCCGAGGCGGCAGAGGCGCTGTTCGAGAAGCGCATGGATGGCTTCTCGATTGCCTTTCATATGATGAGCCACGCCAAGATCGGGATGTCGACGATCCAGAGCCGTGCAACAGCCGGCGTTGCGGGCGCGACGTTTATCTTCTGCCTGCCGGGATCGCCGGGAGCCTGCAAGGATGGCTGGGACGGTATTCTCGTCCATCAACTCGATTACCGGACGCGGCCGTGCAATTTCGTCGAGATCATGCCGCGGCTCGACGAGCATCTGCAGCGTGGCAAGGGTTAGGTCTTCTCCTCAAGCGACAGCTCCCACGTCTCGCCCACGAGATCCTGACCGAAGCTGTGATGTGGTTCGCTCCCGATGCGCACGAACCCCGCGTTCTCGTAAATTCCGCGCGCGGCAAGCAGCATGCTTTGGGTCCACAACGTGATCTTGCGATAGCCGCGCACCCGCGCAAACTTGATGCATTCTTCTACGAGACGTTTTCCCAGCCCGCGACCGCGGCCGAGTGGGTCGACCAATAGCAGACGCAGCTTGGCGACCTCGGCGGATTCTTTGACCAAAAACACCGAGCCGGCGCGGCGTCCGTCGAGTTCGGCAATCCAGCAGCACTCAAAAGCGGGATCAAAATTTTTCAGAAACTGCGCTGCGATGTCAGCAACTAACCCTTCAAAAGAAATGTCCCAGCCGTAGTCCTGCGCATACAGCAGCCCGTGCTGCTGGATGACCCATCCCATATCGCCCGGCCGGTGAGGCCGCAGAATAATTTCTGAGCGATCGGCTTCGCCATCAAGCAGACGTTCAATTGTTGCCATCGCGTTGATCAAATCTTGCTTGCTGCGGGTCGGAAGCGTCTGAAGCATTACGCCGACATCGTCGTGCGAACTTCGGTTGAGGCGGCCAAAGGCAAGCCGGCCTTTGGCTGTTAGATTCAATCGGAATTGACGCCGATCTTCAGGGACGGGCTTTCGAGTGACGAGACCCTTGTCCATGAACGACTGGATGATGCGGCTGAGATAGCCGCGGTCGAGGCCAAGTTCGGCCCCGATCTCCTTGGCGGTCGGATCATTGCGATGCGCGAGTTCGAACAGCACACGCGCTTCGGTCAGGGAATACGGACTTTGCAGAAGCTGCTGGTCGAGAATGCCGATCTTGCGGGTATAAAAACGGTTGAACCGCCGGACGGCATCGATTCCGTTGGGTTCTTCCGGCTCGTGAATCTTGGTCATCGAAAGCCTCGCTCGATGATCCAATTCTCGCGATGATTGTTGACGGAGTCAACGATCTATTTTGGCCGGTCAGGCTGCTACGAAAATCCTGGTTCGCAGCGTGGCTCGGCCCGCTCGGCCAAGCTTTGAAAGCAACTTGGCCTCGGCGCGGCGGGCGGGAGCGTAGCCACCGAGCCGTTCGTAGTGATCGCGGGAGATCAGCAGACCCTGATCGGCGGAAGGGCCTGAAATGAAACGTGCAAGGGATCTGACGCCGTCGCGGATGCCGGCATTGTCGTACGGCGAACGCGCGTAGCGAAACACGCCGGCACGCTGATGGCCACTGAGCGAGACTGCTTGCATGAATTGCGCAGCTTCATCGATCCAGCCGGAATCCAACACCGAACCGGCGTGAAGAAACATCAGCCAGGGCGAACGGGTCTGGTCCGCTCCGGCCGCGAGTGCCGCGGCCCGTGATCCGTCAAATTTCAGAAACTGGCAGCCGGCAACATCGGCAACACGCTCGATGACACTGGAGCCTGCGCGATCCACCAGCACGACGTCGCGGACCACGCCTGCGGCTGCACCCGGAACGAGAGCGGCAAGAGTCGCGACAACAGGTGGCTCGACGCCTTCAGTGGGGATGACAACGCTGATCATGACCAGATGCTTGCAAGTGCCTGTCAGTCGGAAGCTCTGGACGGCATCGTTATCATCTTGTCACACTGAGAACAGCCCTTCCTGTGCAGCTTTTTGCGGCATTTATTAACGGCGCTGAGCTGGGCCATCACGACCACTCCAGCGCGTATGCGCCGGCGTGGTCGAATTCTTCATGTATCAATCGATGCTGCCGCCGATATAGATGTCCACCCCAGGCCGGGTGTAGTAGCGCGGTCCCGGCTCATAATAGGTCGGTCCATAATCCGGGCCGGGTGCGTAGGCGTACGAATCCTCAAGGGCGCCATAACCCGCGAAATTCGGGTTTGCCTGACACATTCCGCCTGCACCCTGGGTAGAGCGGACGCAGCTTGCGTACGTCATATAACCGCAACTCCGCGCGCTTTGACCGTCGGGATAGGTCGCACAGAATGCGCCTGCGCTGGCCGGTGTCGAGCTGATCGCCATGGCTGCTGGCGCTGCAGCGAGGACGGTAGCGATCGCGAACAATGATTTCCGCATGAGAAACTCTCCTTTCCATTCCTTCTTGGAAAGGCAACGCCGCAGCAGTGGGAAAGCTCCACGAATTGTTGATGAAACGACAAGCATCAAAGACAACAGCCAGCAAGCGCTCCGACGACCGTTCGCCGGAGCGCTTGCTTGCCCCATCCTTCACGTATCAATCGATGTCGTCGTCCACGTAGGCGCCAGTTCCCGGCTGAGCGTAATTGCGCGGCAATGGCCGATAATACGTTCGTCCATAAGCCCGGCCGGGCGCATAAGCATACGGACCGTCGTAGCCGCCGTAAGCGCGGAAAAACCGGTTCACGACGCACAGCCCTCCGACACCACTCGCCGTGCGGAGACAGCTGGCATAAGTATCCGTGCAGGCCCGGTAGCCTCCACCGTCGCTATTGATGTTACAGAACGGCTCTGCGTTAGCCGGTATCGAACTAATCGCCGCGACCATCGGTCCCGCAACGATGAGGGGGGCGACCGATAAAAATAACTTGTTCATGAGAAATCTCCTTCGACCGGTCAACGAAGGAAACGCCGATGCGAGGGAAAGGCTCCAATACCATTCGGATGATGATCATTTGATACCTTGGTAGTTCTTGTTTTGTTCTCATTTCATGCTATGTTGAGCTCATGAATCGAGCATCCGCCCTCAAGCAAGTGCCGGCCTCAGCGCCTTCCGAAACGGTCGGCGTGCCTTCGCCATTTCCGGACATCGAAGTCGCTATCGATAAGCAGAGGCGGCGGGGTCGTGGTGCGCAGTCGAATACCAGCGGGCGTTATGAAGCAGAGGCGCGTGTCACGTTCGACGATGGCTGGCAAAGCCTTGAAGAGCTTCCGCCGTTTAAGACAACAGTGGCCACCGACACCGCGCGCAAGGTGATCACCCGGAACGATTCGCCGGACATTGGTTTCGATCGTTCCATCAATCCCTATCGTGGATGCGAGCACGGCTGCGTCTATTGTTTCGCGCGACCAACCCACGCTTACATGGGGCTATCTCCCGGTCTCGATTTTGAAAGCAAGCTGTTCGTCAAACCTGATGCGCCTGATCTTCTGGAGAAGGAGCTGTCGGCGACTGGATACGAACCGCGCATGATCGCGATCGGCACCAACACGGATCCCTATCAGCCGATCGAGCGCGAGCGCAAAATCATGCGTGGCATTCTCGAAGTGCTGGAGCGAACGGCGCATCCGGTCGGCATCGTCACCAAGTCTGCGCTGGTGGTGCGGGATATCGACATTCTCGCCAAAATGGCCCAGCGAAATCTCGTCAAGGTCGCGCTGTCGGTGACCACGCTCGATCCAAAACTCGCACGCACGATGGAGCCGCGGGCCTCAACACCGACGAAACGTCTGGAGGCGCTTCGCATGCTCGCCGATGCGGGGATTCCAACGACGGTGATGGTCGCGCCTGTGATTCCGGCGCTGAATGATTCCGAGATCGAACGGATTCTTGATGCCGCGGCTCATGCCGGTGTGAAGGAAGCCAGTTACGTCTTGCTGCGTTTGCCGCTTGAGGTGCGTGACCTGTTCCGCGAGTGGCTCATGGCGAATTATCCGGATCGTTACCGGCATGTTTTCACGCTGATCCGGGATATGCGCGACGGTCGCGATTACGACTCGCAATGGGGAACGCGGATGAAGGGCACCGGGCCGATGGCCTGGATGATCGGGAGGCGTTTCGAGATTGCATGTGAGAAACTCGGCCTCAACAAGCGACGCTCGAAATTAACCACCGCTCATTTCGTCCGGCCGAAGCGCGGCAGCGAGCAGCTGGACTTGTTTTAGTTTTCAACCGCTCGACCGAATAGCGGGTATGGATGAAAGTTCCAGCTTGCGGCGCGCGTCTCGTGCCCCCAGCATCCCCGCATGATTCGAGCAAAGTCATCTGCGGTTCCGCGTGCCAAGGCAAAAGAGCGCGCGATCATTGTCGCCCCGACCTTCAAGCGCGAACGCGCCCTGTTGAAGAGCGACGTGTGGCCGGTGGCTGGCTGCGACGAGGCCGGACGAGGTCCGCTGGCTGGACCGGTGGTTGCGGCTGCGGTGATTCTGGACCCGAAGCGTGTCCCCAAAGGGCTCGACGATTCCAAACGACTCACCCGCGAACGCCGTGAGGAGTTGTTCGAGGAGATCTGCGCCACGGCGCTTGTGTCGGTGGCGGTAGCGCCGCCGTCCCGGATCGACCGGGACAACATCTTGCGCGCCTCACTATGGGCGCTGGCACAGGCTGTGCGTGCGCTCCCCGAACTGCCGAAGCATGTTTTTGTCGATGGTCGCGACAAGATCGATGTCCCCTGCAATTGCGAGGCGGTGATTGGCGGCGACGGACTTGTCGCCTCGATCGCGGCAGCGTCCATTATCGCTAAGGTCTCGCGTGACCGGTTGATGTGCCGGCTGGCGCAGGAACATCCGGAATACGGTTTCGATTCCCACATGGGCTACGGTGTGCCCGCACATCTGGCGGCTCTCGACCGTCTTGGACCGACCATCCATCATCGCCGGTTTTTCGCGCCGGTCGTTGCCGCCCGTGAAAAGCACGAGGGCAGGGCCGTCTCGATCGATGCGTCGGTCAGGATTGCGATCAGCGAAACAACTGAAGAAGTCGCCGGTAGTTGAGCAGCTTGGTTGCCTGATCGGGCGCCGGGCTTTATCAGTGATGAAAATCATCGCAAGGCCGGTTCAGGCGTTTCATGCGTTTTACATCCCTGATCGTTGAATTGGTTCGTGCGCGGCCGCGGCTGATTTTCTGGATCGCGGTGCTGGCGCAAGCGGCGCTGTGGTTCATCGTACCCACCATTCTGTATGGAAGCCCGCCGGGCGACACGGCAACCGTCCTGGCCTTCGGCAGGGAATATCAGGTCGGCACCCAGCTTGGTCCGCCAGCTGCGTTCTGGCTGGCCGATATCGCCTTTCGCCTTTCCGGCAACCATATCTTCGGCGTTTATCTGCTCTCGCAGGTTTGTTTCATCGTCACCTTCTGGGCGCTGTTCCAGCTCGGCCGTGCCATTGTCGGGGGACAGCAGGCGGTCCTCGCAGTGCTGCTCACGGCCACGATCATCGCATTTTCGTATCCCGGCGTTGAGTTTGGCCCGCTGACCTTGGCAAGGCCGCTATGGGCGCTTGTGCTGCTCCATTCGTGGCAGGTCATCGGGCAGAGCCGGCGCAACGCATGGTTCGCTCTGTCCATCGAAGCCGGTATGTTGCTGCTGACGACGATGGCGGCGATTCCGTTGCTGATCATGCTGGCGATCTTTGCCCTGGCGACAAAGAAAGGCCGGCACGCACTGGCGTCGACGGATCCCGTGTTCGCCGTGATGGTTATCATGGTTATCGTGTTGCCTTACGCCGTGTGGCTGGAGCGTGGGGATGCGGTCACCCTTCCGCTGCTGCCGCAGATCTTGGATCTCTCGGATATTGAGGCGCGCCTGATCAACTGGGGGCAAATGCTGGCCGGATTGGCGTTTGCACTGTTTGGCGTCGCGCTGCTCTTGATCTTCAACTCACGCAGGTTGAACGGCAAACCGCAAGACGCGCCCGTCATCTATCGGCCCGGTGTCGCGCCATCGGGGCGATTGTTCGTTTATGTGTTCACCGTCGCCCCTGTGCTGGTGCTCAGCTTTGGCGCCGCATTGCTTGGAATGGACCAGATCATTGGCGGTGATGGCATCGCGCTACTGCTGGTGGGGCTGGCGGTCATCGTGACGGCGAGCGACCTTATCTATCTCAGGCGGCAGCATGTGCTGCGCTCCGTTTGGCTGGCGATCATGGCCGCACCGGTGGTCGTTGTCCTTGCGGTCGTCTTCATTCAGCCATGGACCAGCACGGGCGAAATCAAGACATCGCTGCCGGCGAGCGAGATCGGCAAGTTCTTTGGCGAGAACTTTGAGCGGCGCACCGGGCATAAGCTGGCTGCGGTTGCCGGTGATCCGCAGCTTGCAATGCTGATTGGCTTCGCGGCGCCGGGCCGGCCGCATGTGCTGCTCGATGCAACGCCGAAGCAGACACCGTGGATCACGTTTGCGTCGTTCAACCAGACTGGGGGCGTCGTGGTCTGGCGCGCCGCGGATACGGTCGGCACGCCGCCCGATGATCTCGTGAAACGGTTTCCCGGACTGGTGCCCGAAGTACCGCGTACATTCGAACGCATGGTGAATGGCCGCCAACCGCAGCTGCGGATAGGGTGGGCTATTGTCCGCCCACAAGCTGCGCCGGCATCGCGCTAATCCTTCAATCGGTCTTTGTTGCCGCGAGTGCTTTCTTCACGGCACGTAAATCCTGCCAGGTCAGCCGTTTGTAGATCGGCTGGCGCAGCAGATAGGCCGGATGGAATGTTGCCATCGCGCGAATTTTTCGCGTGCCGGTGTTGTACTCGATCCACTTGCCGCGCGATTTCACGATGCCGTCCTTCACCTCGAGCACGGCCTGCGATGATGGTTTGCCGAGGCATACCAGAACATCTGGATTGACGAGTTCGATCTGCCGCCGAATGAAGGGCAAGCAGATCTGGGTTTCCTGCGGCGAGGGATCGCGGTTACCTGGCGGCCGCCACGGAATGATGTTGGCGATATAGGCGCTGGTGCGGTCGAGACCAATCGACGCCATCATCAGATCGAGCAGCTTGCCGGAGCGCCCGACAAACGGCAGACCTTCGAGATCTTCGTCACGTCCGGGCGCTTCGCCGACGAACATGATTCTCGCTTGCGGATTTCCGTCGGCGAACACCAGCCGTGTCGCGGTCGATTTCAGCGCGCAGCCGTCGAACGCCTCCAGCAGCGTGCGAAGTTCCTGAAGCGAGGCGGCTGTCGGCGCGATATCGCGCGCGGAAGCGATCGCCGCATCAGGAGGAGGCGCAGGCTCGGCAAGAATCTTTTGCGGCGGTGGTGCTACGTTCGCAGTGCGGAATTGAACCGGCTTTGCGGCAGGCTGTTCCGCCGCTGCAATGTCCTCGGAGAGCCAATTCACAGGCTCATCGGATAGCGCGCAATCCACCCCTGCTTCCAGATAGAAAGCAAGAAGTTCGCGGGCAGTAGGGGCGCGTTCGGGTGTCATGGCCATTTCAATGTAGGATGGATTGCGCTGCAGCGAAACGGGGTTGTTCTTGCGCCGAAAATCGGGAAGAACGATGGTTAGAAGTATTCTGAAACGACAATTTTGAGATCAGAGCATGAGCACCGAGCCGCTTCCTCCGCGCGATTCCATGGAGTTCGACGTCGTGATCGTCGGCGCCGGGCCTTCCGGCCTCAGCGCAGCGATCCGGCTGAAGCAAATCAATCCCGACCTCTCGGTCGTCGTGGTCGAGAAGGGATCGGAGGTCGGCGCTCATATTTTGTCCGGTGCGGTGATCGATCCGGTCTCGCTCGACAAGCTGATCCCCGATTGGCGTGAGGACGCCGATTGTCCGTTGAAGACGCAAGTCAAGGACGATCACTTCTACTGGATGACCGGCAGTGGCGCGATCAAGCTGCCGAACTTCATGATGCCGCCGCTGATGAACAACCATCATTGCTACATCGGCTCGCTCGGAGACGTGTGCCGCTGGCTTGGCCCACGCGCCGAAGCGCTTGGCGTGGAAATCTATCCGGGCTTCGCCGCGGTCGAAGTGCTCTACGGCGAGAACGGCGAGGTGCGCGGTATCGCTACTGGCGATATGGGCGTGGCGCGCGATGGTTCGCACAAGGCTTCTTACACCCGCGGCATGGAGCTGCTCGGCAAGTACACGCTGTTTGCTGAAGGCGCCCGCGGCAGCCTGACCAAGCAACTGATCGCGAAGTTCGGGCTCGACAAGAATGCCGAGCCGCCGAAGTTCGGCATTGGGCTCAAGGAAGTCTGGCAGATCGATCCGGCGAAGCACAAGAAGGGGCTGATCCAGCACTCGTTCGGCTGGCCGCTCGGCAATTCCACCGGCGGCGGATCGTTCCTTTATCATTACAATGAGAATCTGGTGGCGGTCGGGTTTGTGGTCCATCTGAACTACAACGATCCGTATCTGTCGCCTTTCGAAGAATTCCAGCGCTTCAAGACCCATCCGTCGGTACGTGACGTGTTTGAGGGGGGCAAGCGCATTGCCTATGGCGCGCGTGCGATCACTGAAGGCGGCTATCAGTCCGTCCCACGCTTGTCGTTCGCGGGCGGCGCGCTGGTCGGCTGTGCGGCGGGCTTCGTCAACGTTCCCCGCATCAAGGGTGTCCACAATGCAATGGGCACCGGCATGCTGGCGGCGGAGCACGTCGCGGCCGCGCTGGCGGCAGGCCGCGCCAACGACGAACTGGCCGAGTACGAAAACGCCTGGCGTGGATCGGCGGTTGGCCAGGACCTGTTCAAGGTCCGCAACGTCAAGCCGCTGTGGTCGAAGTTCGGGACTGTAATCGGCGTGGCGCTGGGCGGCCTCGACATGTGGACCAACACGCTGTTCGGCTTTTCGCTGTTCGGAACACAGTCCCACGCGAAACCGGACCGCAAGACGCTGGATCCCGCCAAGGCCCATGCCCCAATTGCCGCGCCGAAGCCGGACGGCAAACTGACCTTCGACAAACTATCGTCGGTATTTTTGTCTAATACGAACCACGAGGAGGATCAGCCGATCCACCTCAAGGTTGCCGACATGAACCTGCAAAAGACCTCCGAACACGATGTCTATGCCGGTCCGTCGAACCGATACTGCCCGGCGGGCGTTTATGAATGGGTGGACGAGACGTCGGGTCCGCGCTTCCAGATCAACGCGCAGAACTGCGTCCACTGCAAAACCTGCGACGTTAAGGACCCTAATGGTAACATTACATGGGTTCCTCCCGAAGGCGGGGGCGGGCCCAACTACCAGTCGATGTGAGCACGATTACGCGAGGATGGCGAGTTGCCACGATTGCGCCATAGTGACTAGGCTCCTCGCCTCATTCCCTCGAATCCTTGCGGATGAGGGCCAAACAAGCCATTGTTATGTGCTGCTGGCGTGACCGGTCGCACTTTACCTAATCATGGAGCCGGCGAGCGTGATGCTTTCACTTCGTTTCAATCGCGTGGCCGCAGCCACCCTCGCACTGGCAGCCGTCGTGACGGCGGCATCTCCGTCGTACGCGCAGGCGCGCAGCAATGAGACCAGCGAGGATGCCAAGCAGTCGAATTTCCCGACGCCGCGTGATCTGGCCGGTCTGACCGTCTCCGGCAGCTACCTCGCCGCCCGCCACGCCAGTGTCGACCGCGACGCCGGCGCGGCATCGGCCTTCTATCGGGCCGCATTGCGCTCCGATCCGAAGAATTCCGAGCTTCTCGACCGTGCGTTTATCTCGTCCCTGGCCGATGGCGACATGGACGAGGCGGTGAGACTCGCTGAAAAAATTCTCACCGTCGATAAGAACAACCGCGTGGCGCGGCTGGTGATCGGTGTGCGCGCGCTGAAGCAGAAGCAATATTCTGCCGCCCAGCAGAATATCAATCAGTCGGTTCGCGGGCCGATTACCGATCTCGTTGCGACCCTGCTGTCCGGCTGGGCGAGCTATGGCGCCGGAAACACCCAGGCGGCCATTTCAAGCATCGATAAGCTGGCGGGTCCCGAATGGTATCCGATCTTCAAGGACCTGCATGCCGGCATGATCCTGGAGCTTGCTAACAAGCAGAAGGAAGCGGGCGTACGGTTTGATCGGGCCTATAAGCTCGATGATTCCGCCCTGCGTGTTGCCGATGCCTATGCGCGCTGGCTATCACGCAACAAGGATGCTCCGGCTGCGACGGCTATTTATGAGGCGTTCGACAAGAAGCTGGCACGTCACCCGCTGGTCGTTGAAGGCATCCGGGAGACGAAGGCCGGCAAGAAGCTGGCGCCGCTGGTCGACTCCCCACAGCAGGGCGCTGCTGAGGCGCTCTATGGCATTGGTGCGTCGTTGACCCGCCGCGGCGGCGAAGATCTGGCGTTGGTCTATCTCCAGCTCGCGCTTTACCTGAACCCGAACCACTCCCTCGCGCTGCTCTCGCTTGCCGATCTCTATGAGTCGGTGAAGAAGCCGCAGATGGCGATCAAGGTGTATGAGCGGGTCGCTGCGAATTCTCCACTGAAGCGTAACGCCCAGATTCAGCTCGCGACCGACCTCGATGCGGTCGATCGGACCGATGAAGGCATCAAGATCCTGAAGACCGTTGTTGCCGAAGATCCGAAGGATCTCGAGGCGATCATGGCGCTCGGAAACATCGAGCGCTCGCGCAAGAAATTCGAGGATTGCAGCACGACTTACGGCAAAGGGATCGATATCTCGGCCGAGAACGGCGATAAGCCGAACTGGGTTTTCTATTATTTCCGCGGCATCTGCAGCGAACGGTCGAAGCAGTGGCCCCAGGCGGAAGCCGACCTGAAGAAGGCTCTCGAGCTGCAGCCTGAGCAACCGCATGTGCTCAACTACCTCGGCTATTCGTGGATCGACCAAGGCATCAACCTTGATGAGGCCATGAAGATGATCCGCCGTGCGGTCGAGCAGCGCCCGGACGATGGTTACATCGTCGACTCGCTCGGCTGGGCCTATTACCGCATCGCTGACTATGACAACGCGGTGAAAAACCTTGAGCGCGCGATCGACCTGAAGCCGGAAGATCCGACCATCAACGATCACCTGGGCGATGCTTATTGGCGCGTCGGACGGACCCTCGAAGCGAAATTCCAGTGGCAGCATGCAAAGGATTTGAAGCCGGATCCTGAAGAGGTGCCCAAGATCGACGCCAAGCTGAAGGACGGCTTGCCGGACGATACGTCCAATGCCGCGGCTGCCGAAAAGAAGAAGGACGATGGCAAGGGCGGCTGATTTCTCGGCCATCTTCCAGGGCTGCCGGGCTTGACCCGGCGCTCCATTCCTCGATAAACGGCGCGTTTTCCGGTGAATGTGCGGGTTAAGGCCCGCGCATTCACGTGCCATTGACCGGAGCGGCTGACCTGAAATGACCCTCTTGACCGATACCGCACGCGCCAAGGTCAACCTGACGTTGCGCGTTCTCGGCCGCCGCGTGGATGGCTATCACGATCTCGAAAGCCTCGTTGCCTTCGCCGACTGCGCAGATACCCTGACCCTGGAGCCCGGCTCTGAGCTCAGCCTGACGACGAAGGGGCCGGGCGCGCAGGACTGCGGCGACATGTCGGACAATCTGGTGGTGCGCGCGGCGCGTGGGCTTGCCGGTCGCGTTCCAGGTCTCATGCTCGGTCATTTCATATTGGATAAGCGGCTGCCGGTCGCGGCGGGAATTGGTGGCGGCTCAGCGGATGCCGCGGCCGCGCTTCGGCTATTGGCGCGGGCCAACGGCATCGAAAGCGATGATCCGCGTGTGGTTGAGGTCGCGCGCGAAACGGGGGCCGATATTCCCGTCTGCCTCGCTTCTCACGCCTGCACCATGACCGGGGTCGGCGAAAACCTGTCGATGCTCACGCTGCCCCAGCTGCCCTGCGTGATGGTCAATCCGCGCGTTGGTGTCGCCACCAAGGACGTGTTCACGGCGCTTGGGCTGAGCAAGGGTGAATTCCTCGCCGGTGTTGGCGACGTCATGCTGTCGCCGGGCTGGCCCGAGGATGCTTCGTTTGAAGTATGGGTCGATGCCATCGATGCCGGCACCAACGACCTTGAGCCGCCTGCGCTGAAAGTCGAGCCAGTGATCGGCGACGTTCTGTCGGCGCTACGCGCGACCGATGGCGTGCGCCTCGCACGCATGTCGGGCTCCGGCGCGACGTGTTTTGCGATTTTTGGAAGTGGCGCGGAAGCGCGCGCCGCTGCGAAGGAAATCGCCGAAGGGTATCCCGACTGGTGGGTTCACGCCGGCGAATTGAGCTAGCACGCTCTCAGTGCGAGCGCGCGAGACAGAACGCGACAACCTGCTCCAGCGCTGTCTTCATCGGCGATGACGGGAAAAGCGCCAGCGCATCGACAGCCATCGCGCCGTAGTGCTGCGCACGGCTCATGGTGTCTTCCAGTGCACGATGCTTGGTCATCAGACCGATAGCGTGGTCGAGATCGTCGTCATTGATTTCGCCACGCTCCAGCGTGCGAATCCAGAATTCGCGCTCCACGTCACTGCCGCGGCGGAAGGCGAGCACCACGGGCAGCGTGATCTTTCCCTCGCGGAAATCGTCGCCGACATTCTTGCCAAGTTTCGCGGCCTTGCCGCCGTAGTCGAGCACGTCGTCCACGAGCTGGAATGCGATGCCGAGATTCATGCCGACCGACCGGCACGCAGTCTGTTCGGCCTTCGGGCGATTGGCGATGACCGGACCGACTTCGCAGGCGGCTGCAAAGAGTTCAGCGGTCTTGCCGCGGATCACAGCGAGATATTCGTCCTCAGTCGTGGCGGTGTTTTTCGCTGCCGCCAGCTGCATCACTTCACCTTCGGCAATGGTTGCCGCCGCGGACGACAGAATATCGAGCGCGCGAAGCGAGCCGACCTCGACCATCATGCGGAACGCCTGGCCGAGCAGGAAGTCGCCGACCAGCACGCTGGCCTCATTCCCCCACAGCATGCGTGCCGAAAGCTTGCCCCGGCGCAGCTCGCTTTCGTCAACGACGTCGTCGTGAAGCAATGTCGCGGTGTGCATGAATTCCACCGCCGCCGCGAGCTTGATGTGACCTTCGCCGCTGTAGCCGGTCAGGTTGGCCATCGCGAGCGTCAGCATTGGGCGCAGGCGCTTGCCGCCCGATGAGATCAGGTGGTTCGCGACCTCCGGGATCATCGTGACTTCCGAGCCGGTCCGCGACAGGATGGTGGCGTTGACGCGCTCCATGTCGGAAGCGACAAGCGCAACCAATTGATCTATCGATGGTGTCGAGTGGCTCTCGAAGGGTACTATTACGGCCACGCCCGGTCTCCGGATGAAATTTGAGGCCACCATAGAAACTGCCGCGCGGCGCGGCAAGAGGGGCCATATAGGCTGTTCTAACTACAGGAGAAAGCTGCATTGCGCGAACTGATGCGGACCAATGATATCGTACTGGTGTCGGCCGTCGGCGCGCTGCTTGACGGTGCGAATATCCATCACCTCGTTCTGGACAATAACATGAGCGTTATCGAAGGATCGCTGGGCGTCCTGCCGCGGCGTATCCTTGTCCATGAGGATGACAATCTGGCCGCAAGGCGCCTGCTGACCGAGGCCGGGCTCGCCCACGAGTTGCGGGACAATGATTGAGTCGCCAGGTGACGTAACCGACGATCTGTTTCTGGGCGGACGGTTACGGCTTTGCCAGCCAAAGCGCGGTCATCGTGCCGGACATGATGCGATGCTGCTGGCCGCGGCGACGATGGTGCGCACCGGTGACCGCGTTGCCGATTTTGGTGCCGGTGTAGGTGCAGCTGGATTGGCCCTTGCCACGCGTGTGCACTGTATCGATTTGGTTCTCGTCGAAATCGATGAAACCCTTGCTGCACTGGCGCGGGCGAATGCCGGCGCAAATCAACTCAATGCGCAGGTCATCGTGCAGGACGTGACGTCAAAGGCTGCAGATTTGGCTGCTGAAGGTCTCGGTCCGGACAGTGTCGACGTCGTGTTGATGAACCCACCGTTCAACGACGCTGCGCGTCACCGGGCGTCACCGGATGCCGGGCGGCAGGTCGCTCATATGGCGACCCCGGAAACACTGCAGGAATGGGTGCACGCCGCACGCCGGGTCCTGAAGTCTGGAGGCGTGCTGACGCTGATCTGGCGGGCTGACGGGCTGGCTGATGTGATCACAGCGCTCAACCGCGGTTTTGGCAGTCTGGAAATCCAGTCGGTGCATCCCGCCGCCGAATTAGGCGCCATCCGGATCCTGGTGAAGGCGGTTAAGGGAGGACGCGCGCCGCTGGTTCTGCACCAAGGCCTTGTCTTGAGGGACGAGAAGGGGACCGCCGCTGAGGTTCAGGCCATTCTTGACGGCAAAGAGGTCCTACCGCTGGCAAAGCCACTCAGAGCTTAATAAATCGCGAGCCAAGTGGCCTTATTGATGGGCCGACTTCGACTCTGCTTCCGGCGCGGCCGTGAAGTGGATGGCCGTAAAAAGGGCGCCAATCAGCAGCATCAAGAGATAAATTTTCATCGGAGCACCTATTGGGCTGCGCGTTCGCAGCCAGATACTTCAAAGCAAGATATGTTCCAGTTTGGGGTCACCCCGTCGCGATGCCCTGATAACGCCGGGAAAACCTCTTCGACCGGCAGGTAGCGCGAATTCGGACGCAAAGACAGTAAACCTTTGCTGAATGAACCGTGACTTGTTGATGCCAGTTACCGGATAATAAACCGTAAATGTGAAGGACGTTTGATGTCTGATGAGAGTGGCCGCAACGGCGGATTTTGGGACCAGCTGAAAGGCATGCTGCCCGCACGTTTTCGTGGTGGAGCGGTGGTGCCGGTGGTCCGGTTGTCTGGCGTGATTGGCGCGGTGACCCCGCTGCGGTCCGGGATGACCCTTGCCAGCGTGGCCAAGCTTCTTGAGCGGGCGTTCGCCACCAAGGGTGCGAAGGCGGTCGCCCTCATCATTAATTCGCCGGGCGGCTCACCGGTGCAGTCGCGTCAGATCTATCAGCGCATTCGTGCGCTCGCCGCCGAGAAGAAGCTTCCGGTGCTGGTGTTCGTCGAGGATGTCGCGGCCTCGGGCGGCTACATGATCGCGTGTGCGGGTGACGAAATTTTCTGCGACCCGTCGTCCATCGTTGGATCGATCGGGGTTGTTGGCGGCAGTTTCGGGTTCCAGGAACTGATCAAGAAGGTTGGTATCGAGCGGCGGCTTTATACGTCGGGCGAGCACAAGGCGACGCTCGATCCGTTCTTGCCGGAGAATCCTGAAGACGTGGCACGATTGAAGGCGATCCAGCGCGAAATCCACGACACCTTTATCGATCTGGTGAAGCAGAGCCGCGGTGCGCGGTTGAGAGGCGAAGACGGCTATCTGTTTACCGGTGAATATTGGGCTGGCGAACGCGCAGTGAAGCTCGGTCTCACCGATGCCATCGGAGATATCCGCACTGTCTTGCGCGCGCGCTACGGCGACAAAGTGCGCACACCTGTTATCGCGCCGTCGGCCGGACT
Source organism: Afipia dichlorophenoxyacetatis (assembly GCF_055386385.1). NCBI lineage: Bacteria > Pseudomonadati > Pseudomonadota > Alphaproteobacteria > Hyphomicrobiales > Nitrobacteraceae > Afipia > Afipia dichlorophenoxyacetatis. The sequence continues at coordinate 1,146,561 of NZ_AP029250.1, forward strand.
GTTGTCGGGCGCGCTGGGGCGCAAGCCCGGCGCCGGCTCGCTGATGGACCTACACAGTTTGCCCGAGGATGCGATTGCAGCAATCGAAGCTCGCGCGATCTGGGCTCGCTATGGGCTGTAGTGTGTGACCTACAAGCTGCAGGCTTTTGAAAATCTAATGGGAGATCAATCGTGCCGCCGCTGATCCTGATCGTTGCTGGAATTCTTGGCGGAGCGGCTTTGATGCGTCTTGCGGCGCGCGAGAGTCGTCGCATCAACCGCGAGCTTGACGAAACTCGCCAGGCGCATGTCGACAATCGTGACGATGCAAAGACTCTGCGTCGCGACCCCGACACCGGGACATACCGGCCGAGCTAGTGCGGTGGTTCAGAAGTTCGTTGCGCTTAGTTTTTTAGCGGTTGGGGCGGAGGTCTTCCGACACCATGGTGCCGAGCCCGATAATGATGACAATCGCCGCCAAGATTTCAGACATGAACATGGTACGCCCCGGTACTGCTATTTTTGGCCGGTTATCCGGCTTTTTTGTTCGTGAACTGGTTTAGCGGCGAGTTCCTAATAAAGGCCGCAGCGTTGTCGGGCTTTTGCCACGGCGGTTAAGGGGAAGTTTCGTCAGTCGGGGATGTTTGATCAAATTTGGGGTGATCTGGCGCTGCCGGTGCTCCGCGAACAAGAGAGGGTTGCTGGCGGTTTCCTTGCCTTGATTCCAGTCGCCTGCGCCGATACGGTCCGCGCGCAAATCAGGCTTCACCAATCCTTAAAGCGATCTCAGAAACCACCCCATGGACTCAACACCGCCGCATATGCGCCCCGAACGCTCGTTCCAGGGCCTGATCCTCACGCTGCAGCGCTATTGGGCAGACTACGGTTGCGTCATCCTACAGCCGTACGACATGGAAGTGGGGGCGGGTACGTTCCATCCGGCAACGACATTGCGCGCGTTGGGCCCCAAGCACTGGAACGCGGCCTATGTGCAGCCGTCGCGCCGGCCGAAAGACGGCCGTTACGGCGAAAATCCGAACCGGTTGCAGCACTATTATCAGTTCCAGGTGATCCTGAAGCCGTCGCCGCCGGATATCCAGGAGCTCTACCTGAAATCGCTCGCTGCCATCGGCGTCGATTCACACCTGCACGACATTCGCTTTGTCGAGGACGACTGGGAAAGCCCGACGCTGGGCGCCTGGGGGCTCGGCTGGGAATGCTGGTGCGATGGCATGGAAGTGTCCCAGTTCACCTATTTCCAGCAGGTCGCAGGCGTTGAATGCGCGCCGGTGGCCGGCGAACTCACCTACGGCCTTGAACGCCTCGCCATGTACGTGCAGGGCGTCGATCGCGTGTACGACCTCAACTTCAACGGCCGCGACGGCGACGAGAAGGTGACCTACGGCGACGTGTTCCTGCAGGCCGAGAAGGAATATTCGCGACACAATTTCGAGCATTCCGATACGGCGATGTTGTTCGAGCAGTTCAAGATGGCTGAGGGCGCGTGCAAGAAATATCTCGAAGCGGGTTGGGAAGGCGGCAAGAAAGAGCGCCACTTGATGGCGTTGCCTGCCTATGACCAGTGCATCAAGGCAAGCCACGTTTTCAATCTGCTCGATGCACGTGGTGTGATCTCGGTGACCGAACGTCAAAGCTATATCTTGCGTGTCCGCGAACTCGCCAAAGCATGCGGCGAGGCATGGGTTCATACCGAAGCAGGTGGAGCATAAGCGATGCCTGATCTTCTCCTTGAACTGTTCTCCGAAGAAATTCCCGCACGCATGCAGGCGAAGGCGGCAGACGACCTGCGCCGTATGGTCACCGACAAGCTGGTCGCCGAAGGGCTCGTTTATGAAGGCGCGAAGGCGTTCGTGACGCCGCGCCGTCTGGCGCTCACCGTTCACGGCATTCCCGTGCGTCAGCCTGATCTCAAGGAAGAGCGCAAAGGTCCAAAGGTCGGTGCGCCTGATGCAGCTGTCCAGGGCTTTCTCAAAGCGACCGGACTGAAATCGCTGGATGAAGCGCAGCTTCAGAGAGATCCGAAGAAGGGCGATTTCTACGTCGCACTGTTAGAAAAGCCGGGCCGTGCTGCGATCGACGTGATCGCGGAGATTCTCCCCGTCATCATTCGCACTTTCCCGTGGCCGAAGCAGATGCGCTGGGGCGAACGTTCGGCGAAGCCGGGCGCGTTGACCTGGGTGCGGCCGCTGCATTCGATCATCGCCACCTTCGGTCCCGAGACTGAAGAGCCGGACATTGTGAAATTCGACGTTGCGGGCATCGAAGCGGGGCAGGCGACCCGTGGCCATCGTTTCATGGCGCCTGCTGACTTCACCGTGCGCCGTTTCGACGATTATGTGTCGAAGCTGGAAGCGGCGAAGGTCGTTCTCGATCCGCAACGCCGCAAGGACATCATCCTCGCGGACGCCAAGCAGCTTGCCTTCGCGCAAGGTTATGAGCTGGTCGAGGATCAGGTGCTGCTCGACGAAGTGTCGGGACTGGTCGAGTGGCCGGTGGTGCTGATGGGATCGTTCGACGAGGATTTCCTCTCGATCCCGGGTGAAGTGATCCGTGCCACCATCCGCAACAACCAGAAATGCTTTGTGGTGCGCGATCCGAAGACCGGCAAGCTCGCCAACAAATTCATTCTGACCGCAAACATCGAGGCCACCGACGGCGGCAAGGCCATCATCGACGGCAACGAACGTGTGATCCGCGCGCGCCTGAGCGATGCGAAGTTCTTTTACGAAACCGATTTGAAGACGAAGCTGGAAGACCGGCTGCCGAAGTTCGAGCAGATCGTGTTCCACGAGAAGCTTGGTACGCAGGCGCAACGCATTGGGCGCATCGAGAAGCTTGCTGCCGAAATCGCGCCTCTGGTGGGCGCTGATGTCGAAAAGACCAAGCGCGCCGCGCGCCTCGCCAAGACCGACTTGCTGACTGAAGTCGTCGGTGAATTCCCCGAGGTTCAGGGCCTGATGGGTAAATACTACGCGCAGGCTGCGGGTGAGGATGCGAGTGTCGCGGCCGCTATCGAAGATCACTACAAGCCGCAAGGCCCGAACGATCGGGTACCGAGCGATCCGGTGGCGGTTGCTGTCGCACTGGCCGATAAGATCGACACGCTGGCGGGCTTTTGGCGGATTGATGAAAAGCCCACGGGATCGAAGGACCCGTTTGCACTCCGCCGTGCCGCGCTGGGCGTTATTCGTCTCCTGCTCGACAATTCGTTGAAGTTCAGCCTGGCGAAGGTTGCGTCATCGCAGCTCGGCGGCGAGAGCGACAAGGTTGCCGATCTTCTCTCCTTCTTCGCCGATCGTCTTAAGGTCCAGCTTCGCGACCAGGGCGCGCGGCATGACCTCGTCGATGCGGTATTCGCGCTCGAGGGGCAGGACGATCTATTGATGATCGTGCGGCGCGTGGATGCGTTGGGCAAATTCCTCGACACTGACGACGGCAAGAACCTGCTCGCCGGTACGAAGCGTGCGGCGAACATCCTGCGCATCGAGGAAAAGAAGGACGGCAAGTCGTTCGAGGGCGCACCGAACGTGTCGCTCTACAAGCTCGATGAAGAAAAGGCATTGGCGAGTGCCATCGATCAAGTGAAGGTTGACGCCAGTGCAGCCGTGGCCAAGGAAGACTTTGCCACCGCCATGACAGCCATGGCGAAGCTGCGTCCGGCGGTCGATGCGTTCTTCGACAAGGTGAAGGTCAACGACGACGACCCATCCGTGCGCGAAAATCGTCTCAGGCTTCTCAACGAGATCCGGGCCGCGACCCGCGCCGTGGCGGATTTCTCCAAGATTCAGGACTGATTTGACCATCTCCGCCCAGACCCGCCCCGCGTAAGGGGCAGGTCTGTCCGGATTCGGGACGGGAATTTACCGTTCATTAACCATGATCTGAAAGGTTCCACTCGCATAACGGTTTTTTAACCGAGGCTGTTTTTCGGCCCGCGCGAGGACCTTTAGATGACATCGATAGCTGCCTTTACCAACAACGCGTATGCCCAGTTCGGCTCGGCCTATGCGAGGGCCGCTGCGATTCAACCTTCGCTCGCCAACATCCTGAATGCGAATGAGACTGGACATTCGGTGGATCCGAATGCCGCGACAACTCTGACGCTGTCAGACGCCGCCCGCGCTCGCCTCGCGAGCGCGGCTGCAACCCCTGACTTTGCGACGATCGCGAGCAATGCACGCAAGTCGCTCGACGATCTTTATGCTGCGGCACAGGTTACCCGGCCGCTCACCAATGACGGCAAGCAGACGATCGATTTGTCGAAACTCGATCGCCGCTCGCTGTTTGCTATCTCGACCAATGCAGGCGGGAAGTTCACGGATGACGAGCAACGCGTCGCCTCCGATGAATTGAAAAGCCGCCTCGACGGCGCGCTTGCGCCAGCGGCCGCGACAGCGTCGCTGACGAATAATTATGCGGTGGTTTACAAGGCCGCCCTCAATTATCTCGACGGTGCCAGCACCGAGGAGAAAGCCACATCAACGTGGGCTGTGCAGCATGCGGCGGCTCAAAAGGGATATCAGGCGGCGCAGCAGAATCCGGATGCGGTACCGTCAGGCATTCCGGGTGATCCGGTCGCCGCTTACCTCGCGCAGAATCCCCACGGCACCCCCTCAAAGCCAAAGAAGGACTTTCCGACCGTCGCAAAGGACGTGCGCACGGTGCTCGACACCCAGGCGCAGGACGCTATTCAGAACGGCAGGGAGCTGGTGTACGAGCCAGGCCGCAAGACTGGGCAACTGGTCGATTTCTCGACGATGGACGGCCGCTCGCTGTCTGCGATTGCCCTGAACCAGAACAATCTCTTCTCCCTGCAGGAAGTGCAGGCGGCCAAGAAGGAATTGAACTCGCGCACGCGCAACAGCATTTCGTCCGCGATGAAACAAAGCCAGTCGAGCGGGGATCCTTCGCAATTCAGCCTTGGCGTTCTGCAAAGCTATTCGGCAATGAGCGACGAAGAGCGGCTCGCCGTTGAATGGACGCCTGCGTTCCGCGAAACGCTCGTCCACAATTACAAATCGACTCGCGGCATCATGGATATGATGCCGACATAACGGCAATAACGATAAAAGCCCGCCCGGGTCACCGGGCGGGCTTTTATCATCGGAGCTGTTATTCAATCACCTGCATGACGCGTCGGGTCCGCGGCTCCACCAGCAGCGGGCGATCGTTCACGACCGTGTATCGATAGGTCGTTGCGCCAAACTGCTGAGGCACGTCGTAATACGTTACGCCTGCTTCAGGTAGGACCGTGCCCACTCTCACGGGCGTGTTGACCGTGTAGGAAGGTACGCGTTCCTCAACGATATATTGCCTGAAACGCGGGCGCTCATCCTCATTGATGATACCGACGCCGGGACCGCTAAGCCCCGTCGTTACGCCTTCCTCGACGATAACGCGCTGCTGAGCCTGCGCGGCGAACGGCATTGCCGTGGCGCTGGCCAACAAGGCAATTGCGAGAATCGGATTACGCATGGTTGTCGTCTCCTAAGAAATTTTTGGGGTTCGGCAATCGTGCCAGCCTGACAATCCTTCCCGTGGAGCATCGTTCCTGCGCCATGCGTGGTTTCATTGCGGCATTTTCGGGATCAACAGGAACTTGTGTGCCCTTCAAACTAGTGTGGCGAGAGCCTGCTATCGTCATCGTGCGCGCGAGGATAAATTTCTCAGCGATTCGCTTTGTCATTCCTGATTGCCGGAGACTCTTGATGCATCTCTCAACTCATCTTCAGCCGATCGTTGCCCTGGTTGCCGGCCTCCTGATTCTCGTCATGCCGCGGCTGTTGAATTTTATCGTCGCGATCTATCTGATTTTGGTCGGAATCATCGGCCTGGGCCTCATCAAGTAACCCCCGCAAATGGGGCGGTTATTCGGAGACGGGACGCCAGCCCTAAAAGTCACCACATTGAAGTCCACAATGGCCCTCGCGCGGCTTGCGCGGGGGCTATTAACCGTGGTGTAACCCGCCTGCCGTTTCCCTCACGCAGCGTCTGGAAGCCATGGCCAAAGCCTCATCTAAGCCCAAAAAGCCCCTCGTTAAGTCTTCTGCCAAATCCAAGCCTTCTGCATCAAAGCCCTCTGCATCGCCTGCCGCCGCGAAATCAGCGCGGAAGGCTGTGAAGGCCGCGCCTGTCGCGGCCAAAAAGGCTGTCAAGGCGCCGGCCAAGTCGGCCGCCAAACCAGTTGCAAAGTCGGCTTCCAAATCCAAGCTGCCGGTCAAGGCCGCAGCCAAGAGCAGCCCAAAGGCGGCTCCGGCGCCGAAGGCAGGGAAGTGGGTCTACACGTTTGGTGACGGCCGGGCCGAAGGCAAGGCTGGCATGCGCGACCTGCTCGGCGGTAAGGGCGCGAACCTCGCCGAAATGGCCAATCTCGGCCTTCCTGTGCCTCCCGGTTTCACCATTCCGACCTCGGTCTGCACCTACTTCTACGCCAACGAGAAGACCTATCCGAAGGAATTGAAAGCGCAGGTTGAAAAGGCGCTGGACGCGGTCGGCAAGATCGCGGGGAAAACCTTCGGGGACGCAAAGAATCCGCTGCTGGTGTCGGTGCGATCCGGCGCGCGTGCGTCGATGCCGGGCATGATGGACACGGTCCTCAACCTCGGTCTGAACGACAAGACCGTCGAAGCATTGGCTTCGTTGTCCGGTGATCGCCGCTTTGCCTACGACAGCTATCGCCGCTTCATCACGATGTATTCGGATGTCGTGCTCGGGTTCGAGCATCATCACTTCGAAGACATCCTCGATACCTACAAGGATAGCAAAGGTTACTCGCTGGACACCGAGCTGACCGCTGAAGACTGGGTTGATCTTGTCGGCAAGTACAAGAACGCCGTGGCGGAAGAGACCGGCAGCGATTTCCCGCAGGATCCGCATGCTCAGCTGTGGGGTGCAATCGGCGCGGTCTTCTCGTCGTGGATGAACGCTCGCGCGGTGACCTATCGCCGCCTGCACGACATTCCTGAATCCTGGGGCACCGCGGTCAACATTCAGTCGATGGTGTTCGGCAACATGGGGGACACCTCGGCAACGGGTGTGGCCTTCACGCGCAATCCGTCCACCGGCGAAAAGCTGCTGTACGGCGAGTTCCTCATCAACGCGCAAGGCGAGGACGTCGTCGCCGGCATCCGCACGCCGCAGGACATCACCGAGCGCGCGCGCAAGGAATCAGGCTCCGACAAAGCGTCCATGGAAGTGGCGATGCCGGACGCCTTCAAGGAGCTGACGCGCATCTACACGCAGCTCGAAAAGCACTACCGTGACATGCAGGACCTGGAATTCACGGTGGAGCAGGGCAAGCTGTGGATGCTGCAGACCCGCAACGGCAAGCGCACTGCCAAGGCGGCGCTTCGCATCGCTGTCGAACTCGCCAATGAAGGATTGATCTCGAAAAAGGATGCGATCTCCCGCATCGATCCGGCTTCGCTCGATCAGTTGTTGCATCCCACCATCGATCCCAATGCCAAGCGCGATGTGATCGCGACCGGCTTGCCGGCATCGCCCGGTGCGGCGGCGGGTGAAATCGTGTTCTCGTCGGACGAAGCGGCCAAACTGCAGGCCGATGGCCGCAAGGTCATTCTGGTCCGCGTCGAGACGTCGCCGGAAGACATTCACGGCATGCACGCCGCTGAAGGCATCCTCACCACGCGCGGCGGCATGACCTCCCACGCGGCGGTCGTGGCGCGCGGCATGGGCAAGCCATGTGTCTCGGGCTGCGGCACGATCCGTGTCGATTACGGGCGCGGTCTTATGACGATTGGCGACCGTACATTCAAGGCGGGCGATGTCATCACGATCGATGGTGCGCTGGGTCAGGTACTGGCCGGCCGCATGCCGATGATCGAGCCTGAGTTGTCAGGTGATTTCAACACGCTGATGGGCTGGGCCGATCAGGTGCGCAAGCTGAAGGTGCGCACCAATGCCGACACGCCGGCCGATGCGCGCACTGCGCTCAAGTTCGGCACGGAAGGCATCGGGCTTTGCCGCACCGAGCACATGTTCTTCGAAGAGACGCGCATTCGCACCGTCCGCGAAATGATCCTGGCTGAAGATGAGCAGGCTCGTCGCGCGGCGCTTGCCAAGCTTTTGCCGATGCAGCGTGCGGACTTTGTCGATCTGTTCGAGATCATGCAGGGCCTGCCGGTTACGATCCGGTTGCTCGATCCGCCGCTGCACGAGTTCCTGCCACACTCGCAGAGCGAGATCGAGGAAGTTGCGCGTGTCATGCACGCCGATCCGCGCAGGATCGCGGACCGTGTACGTGAACTGGCCGAGTTCAATCCGATGCTCGGATTCCGCGGTTGCCGTCTGGCGATCGCCTATCCGGAAATCGCAGAGATGCAGGCACGCGCCATCTTCGAGGCGGCGGCAGAAGCTGCCAAGCGCACCGGCAAGCCGGTCGGTCTTGAGGTGATGGTGCCACTGATTGCGACCCGTGTTGAGTTCGATCTGATCAAGGCGCGTATCGATGCGACAGCACAGTCGGTGATGCGTGAGACCGGTGCGAAGCTCGACTACCAGACCGGCACGATGATCGAACTGCCACGCGCCTGTCTGCTGGCGGACGAGATCGCCAAGACGGCGGAGTTCTTCTCGTTCGGAACCAACGACCTCACGCAGACGACGTACGGCATCAGCCGCGACGATGCGGCGAGCTTCCTCGGCACCTACGTTGCGCGCGGCATTCTCGACATCGATCCGTTCATCTCGGTCGATCGCGATGGTGTCGGCGAACTGGTGAAGATCGGCGTGCAGCGTGGCCGCAAGACCCGCCCGGGTCTCAAGATGGGCATCTGCGGCGAGCACGGCGGCGATCCGTCATCGGTCGCCTTCTGTCACGAGGTTGGCCTCGACTACGTGTCGTGCTCGCCTTACCGCGTGCCGATCGCTCGCCTTGCTGCGGCGCAGGCCGCGCTCGGCAAGGCTGTCGCCAGCCAGGCGTAAGCCGAACTTTACTAGTTCAATGAACGACATCTTTCCTGCCCGGGCTTGTCCCGGGCAGATTTGTTTCATGCGTGCTGCTTGAGTTACGAACAATTGGTTTACTTTGTCAGTTGACGCGCCGTTTACGATCTTGCTCCACGCGATATTTACCAGCGCATTCAAAACGGCAGCGCGGATCAAAGCCTTCTCTTGCGTGTGGCGCAGGCGACGCAGTGATTAACTCCGCGGCAACTTTAATTCGATACGAACGCAATCGATCGAATTGTATCGGTCGTACATTCGATCTTCTGAGTATGTGTAAGCGTTAGTTGCGTGAGCGTATCGATGCCTGTGTTGCGTAACAGGTCGAAGGGTGCGCGGTTTGCGCCCTTCGGCTTTGTCCTCTGTCTGTTGACAGTGGCACCGACCCAAATCGGCTATCAGGATCTCGCAGCCTTGCTCGCCCGTCAGCCCGGTGTGGCGGAGCGGCTGCAACAGTACCTGTTTGCGTCATCGCGCCGGATGCTGCAGGTCGCATCTTTCAATCTGCCACGTCCGATCGGTACGCAGACACCCGAAACCGCGCTTTATCGCCTGGCCAGTCTCGACGGCGAGAGCGTCGATATCACCGGTTCGATCAGCCAACATCCGCTGGGACGCGCGCTTCGGCCGCCGCAGAAATCCGATTTCCCGAAGGTGGTCCGTTCGTCAAAAGGGGATCGTCTCCCACTTCGCGAGTCCGAGCCCGAAATTCCGCAAGTAACTTCGCCGCCGCAGGATCAGCCGAGCCCGAATGTGCGCGGCGCGAAGACCGCTGAAGTCATCGAGCCCGCACAGAGTGAGACGGCTCTTTCCGCGCACGAGCCCCTCGATGCGGAACTCGAAGCCGCGCTGCACGCGCCCCGTTTGCCGCAATATGAAGCTGCTTCTTCGCTGCAGAACTTGCCGCCCGATCATCCGCTCAATGCGGCGTCGGCGAACTCTTCTGAGGAGATCGCTGCAGCATCGCCGCCGTCGGATCGGGAAGGTTTCTCGTTCAAGACATCGAGCCTCTTCTTCGGAAATTCCTCCCTTGGCGCATCAGGTGAGTCGCTCGAACGCTGGCAGCCGGGCGAGGAGCCGATGATCGTCCTGCCGGGCGGCGCAGATCCCGAGATGAAAGTCACAGCCTCTTTGCCTGTCGACCCGTCCGTCGTCGCAGGTGGAGAGAGTGTCGCCAGTAAGGGGCAGGTCACCGCAGAACCGAAACGGCTGGAAACGCCTGCTGAGCGCCTGGGTCTCGATGCGAAGTCGCGTCCGAAAGCGGAGAAGTGCCTGACCGACGCGATCTATTTTGAGGCCCGCGGCGAAGCGGTGCGCGGCCAGATTGCGGTGGCTCAGGTCGTCGTCAACCGTGCGTTCTCCGGCTATTACCCGACCACGATCTGCGGCGTGGTTTATCAGAATGCGAACCGGCATCTTTCGTGCCAGTTCACGTTTGCATGTGACGGCATCCGCGACGTGGTCAAGGAACCAGACATGTGGGAGCGCGCGAAGAAGATCGCGAAGGAAACCCTCGACGGACGTCTGTGGCTGCCTGAGGTTGGCAAGTCCACGCACTACCATGCGTACTGGGTGCGTCCGTCCTGGGTCAGCGAGATGAAGAAGATGTACAAATTCGGCGTGCACACCTTCTATCGTCCACGCGCCTGGGGTGACGGCAGCGACGCGCCGACGTGGGGATCAGCCGCGCAAACAGCGGAAATCTCGAAAGAGTTGTCGGCGGAGAAACCTTAAACTACGCGTCGATATCCAGCGCGACATCGAAGTTCGGTGCGGAGTGTGTCAGTGCGCCGGCAGATGCATAGTCGACGCCGGTTCGGGCGATGTCCGCAATCGACGACAACGAGACGCCGCCGGAGACTTCAAGGACAACGCGCCCATCGGCGATCTTCACCGCCTCGCGCATTGCCACGAGGTCCATGTTGTCGAGCATCACCACGTCCGCGAGACCGGTCTCCAGCACCTCGCGCAACTGATCGAGCGTATCGACCTCGATCTCGATCTTCACCAGATGACCGGCGTGAGCGCGTGCGCGTTGCAGGACGGCTTTCACGCCACCAGCGACCGCGATGTGATTGTCTTTGATCAGGATCGCGTCATCAAGCCCGAAGCGGTGATTGAATCCGCCGCCGCAGCGCACCGCATATTTCTCTAGCGCGCGGAGGCCAGGGGTGGTCTTGCGGGTGCAGCAGATACGCAGCTTGGTGCCGCTGGTGTGGCGCACATAATCGGAAGTCAGCGTCGCAATCCCCGACAGCCGCCCGACGAAGTTCAGGGCCGTGCGCTCGCCGGCCAGCACGGCACGGGCCGGGCCGGAGATTGTCAGCACATGCACGCCCTTGGCGACGGCGCCGCCGTCATGCACATGCGCCTGAATATTGATGTCGGCTGAGAGCCGCTGAAATGTTGCGACCGCAAGCGGCAATCCCGCAATGACACCGGCTTGCCGGGCGACGAGGACAGCATGGGCATGGACGTCCGGAGGGATAGTCGCAATCGAGGTGACATCGCCCGCGCGCCCGAGGTCTTCTTCGAGAGCACGTTTGACCGCATCATCAATGGCAAGCGGAGAGAGAAATGCATCCGGATGCAACAGTTCGGCGGGATCGAGCACTTCGGTCACGTCAGGCTCCCATCGAGCGTTTCTTGAGGGATGGTTCGGTCAACTCTGCCGCGATCTGCCGCGCGTCATCAAGCGTGGTTATGGTTCGCTTCTTCTGTGCGGGATCTTCAGACGGGTAGTCCGAGCGATAATGCGCGCCACGGCTCTCGCGCCGCGCCCAGGCCGAGGCGGCAACAATCAGCGCTGTGGTCGCCATATTCCGTAGCGTGGTGTTGGCCGTGCTCTGCTCGAGCAAGGCAAAGGTCCGAATCGCGTCCGCAAGATGGTCACCATCGCGGATCACGCCGACATGGGACGACATCATTATGCGCAGGTCGGCTTCGGCCGTCGCAGGCATGGCCGTATTTTCAGGCACGGTGAGCCTGGCCAAGCGTGGCGCGCTGAACGTCTGGCCGTCGATGTCTTCCGCGATGCGCGCGGCATAGACGACCGCTTCGAGCAGTGAGTTGGAAGCAAGGCGGTTGGCGCCGTGCGCGCCGGTGCTGGACACTTCACCACCGGCCCAGAGGCCCTTGATCGATGTTCTGCCGCGCTTGTCTACGGCGATGCCGCCCATGTGGTAGTGCGCTGCCGGAGCAACCGGGATGGGTTGCTTGGCTGGATCGATACCTGCTGCGAGACAGCTCGCATAGACGGTCGGGAATTTCTGGGCAAAACGTTCTCCCAGCGCCTGTGTGGCGTCGAGAAATGCGCCGCGTCCGGCGGCGATCTCCGCGAACACACCACGCGCCACGATGTCGCGCGGTGCGAGCTCGGCAAGCGGGTTCAGCGCCAGCATGAAGCGCTCGCCCTTGCTGTTGATCAGCGTTGCGCCCTCGCCGCGCAGCGCTTCTGTGGCGAGTGGGGCAGGGTCCCTGCCGACCATGATGGCGGTGGGGTGAAACTGCACGAATTCCGGATCGGCGATGGTCGCGCCCACGCGCGCGGCGATGGCGAGGCCCAGACCGCTGGCCTCGGCCGGATTGGTTGTGACTGCGTAAAGGTGTCCGATGCCACCAGTTGCGAGGACGACGGTCGAGGAGGCGATCGCAACAGGTGTTGCCGTGACGTCTCCGGTCTTGCGCACCTGCAAGCCGGTGACCTCGTTGTTGTCCGTCAACAGGTCTTCGGCGACGTAGCCTTCGATGACGCGGATCGACGGCGTCTTGCGCACGGCTTCGATCAGCGCCGCGATGATGGCCTTGCCGGCCATGTCGCCCTGGACGTGAACGATGCGCCGTGCGGAGTGGGCCGCTTCACGGCCGACGGCAAGCTTTCCTTCCAGATCACGGTCGAATGGTACGCCGTAGGCGAGAAGATCATGGATGCGTGCACCGGCCTCGCGTGCAAGCCCAAGCGCGATCTCTTCATCGACAATGCCGCCGCCCACTGCGACGGTGTCGGCCGCATGAGCTTCCGCGCTGTCGCCTTCGGCAACCGCAGCCGCAATGCCACCCTGGGCCCAGGCGCTGGAGGCGCCTTCGCCAAGCGGGGCTGCCGAGATCACGGTGACAGGGCGGGGACTTAGTTTCAGCGCGCAGAACAGGCCGGCGAGGCCGCCACCGACGATGATGACGTCATTTGCTGCGGATGAGGATGCATTATTGAATGTTGTCATGGCGAGCGCCTTCGAAAGGGCTAACAACTGACCGTCTGTTGACTGCAGTGGCAGGAATGTCCGGCCACCTATGTCGATGGCGATCAGGCCTTTGTTGTCATCGCGTGATCAGTTTTTCAGGTTGATCATCCGCTCGACCGAGCGGCGCGCCTTGTCGATGATCATCGGGTCGATGGTCACCTCCTCGCGCATGTAGACTAGGCTGTCGAGAATCTTCGGCAGCGTGATGCGCTTCATGTGCGGGCACAGATTGCACGGACGCACGAAATCGACGTTCGGCAGCTCGGCCTGCACGTTATCGGCCATCGAGCATTCGGTGACCATCACAATGCGCTTGGGCTGATGCTTGCGCACCCAGTCGATCATATGCGCGGTCGAGCCGGTGAAGTCTGCTTCCGCGATGACGTCCGGCGGACATTCCGGGTGCGCAATGATCTGAACGCTCGGGTCCGCTTCGCGATAGGTGCGTAGTTCGTCGCCGGTGAAGCGCTCGTGCACCTCGCAGGCGCCCTTCCAGGCAATGATCTTCACGTCGGTCTTCGAGGCGACGTACTTCGCCAGATACTGGTCAGGCAGAAAGATCACGGTGTCGCTGTTGAGGCTCTCTACCACCTCCACGGCGTTGGACGACGTGCAGCAGATATCGACCTCCGCCTTCACATCGGCGGATGTGTTGACATAGGCAACGACCGGCACGCCCGGGAAACGCTCACGCAGCAGGCGGACGTCCGCCCCGGTGATCGAGGAAGCGAGCGAACAGCCGGCGCGGGAGTCCGGGATGAGGATCGTCTTGTCCGGGTTCAGGATCTTCGAGGTCTCGGCCATGAAGTGCACACCGCACTGGACGATGACCTTCTCCTTCACTTTGGTGGCTTCACGCGCAAGCTGCAGCGAGTCGCCGCCGATATCGGACACGCAGTGGAAGATTTCCGGCGTCTGGTAGTTGTGCGCCAGGATCACCGCGTTGCGTTGTTTCTTGAGGTCGTTGATCGCCTTCACGTAAGGCGCCATGAACGGCCATTCGATTTCAGGAACGACGTTCTTCACCCGCTCGTAGAGGTGGGCGGTTTCGCGTTCGACTTCAGGTGTCCATTCCAGCGACGGCATGGGCAGGGCGCGGGCGCGCTCCGCATCCGTAATGGGCGCGCGAGCCTGTCCGCCAGTCGGCAGGTGGGCCGGATTGCCAAAATCGTTGGGGCCATAAATTCCAGAGATAGGCATCGCAGCCTCCCAGTCCCGTTCTTATATGCTCAATCTGAGCATATCGTGGTATTGAGAAATCCGGCCTTTTAGGCCGGTTCCAAACTCAGCAGATACTCAGAAACGACGCCGCGAGGGCGTCATCGTTCCTGGCTCGATCATTACAGATTACTTATCCTCATAACGAGCAAAACAAATATAACAGGTCTTTGACGCTTTCGCCAGATGGCATGCCAAATAATTCCGCATCGCTGAATTGCATTGAGGCTTCGTAAGGTCGCGGGTTGGAATTGGTGTGCGGTGCCTCTAAGACGTTCCTCACAAGCAGACACAAGCACGGGAGCGCGTCGTGGGAACGTTCAAGGCAATCAGAATCGACAAGGCTGAAAAGGGCACCACAGCAGCGCTGACACAGTTTGACGAAGCAGAGCTGATGGAAGGCGACGTGACCGTCGCCGTTGAATGGTCGACCGTCAACTACAAGGATGGCCTCGCACTGACCGGGAAGTCTCCGGTGGTCCGTCGCTTTCCGATGATCGCAGGCGTGGACTTCGCGGGCACCGTTCTTCAGTCCTCGCATCCGGACTGGAAGGCAGGCGACAAGGTCGTCTCCACCGGATGGGGCTTGGGCGAAACGCATCTCGGCGCCTATGCCGAGAAAGCCCGGGTGAAGGGCGACTGGCTTGTGCGCCTGCCGGATGGCATGACGACGCAGCAGGCCATGGCGGTCGGTACGGCAGGATTCACCGCGATGCTGTCCGTGCTCGCTTTGGAAAAGCATGGCCTCACCCCGAAGGACGGACCGATAGTCGTGACAGGGGCCGCCGGCGGCGTGGGCTCGGTCGCGGTGGCGCTGCTGGCCAAGCTTGGCTTCCATGTCATCGCCTCCACCGGCCGTGTGGCCGAGGGCGGCTACCTGAAGGACCTCGGCGCGGCCGAGATTATCGATCGAAATGAGTTGTCAGCACCGGGCAAGCCGTTGGCGAAAGAGCGCTGGGCGGGCGGTATCGACAGCGTCGGCTCGACAACGCTGGCCAACCTGCTCTCGATGACCAAGTATCGCGGCGCCATCGCTGCCTGCGGTCTTGCCGGCGGCATGGACCTGCCGTCGTCGGTCGCTCCCTTCATTTTGCGTGGGGTGTGCCTTTTGGGCATCGATTCCGTGATGTGCCCGATTGGCCCTCGTAAGGAGGCTTGGGCGCGTCTTGCAAAGGATCTCGATCACGCTAAACTTGCTGAAATTACTCAAGAAATTTCTCTTGAGGATGTCTTCGACATCGGCCCGAAAATTCTCGCCGGCCAGGTGCGGGGTCGACTGGTGGTGAAAATTTCCTGAGGACGTTCAGATTTTGCAAACCATACTGCGCCAATGTTGCCATGGTTAGTATGGTAATCAGCGGGTTAAGGGGTAAACCGGCCAGAGGATTGATCCTGGACGGTTTGCCATCCGCAAGTTTAGTCAGTGGAGTAGCCGTATGCTCACGCGTTTTGTTCTGGGAGCCCTTCTTGCTGGGGCGGTGACGGTTCCTGCTTTCGCCGAGACCATGAATGCCGACGAAGCGCGCAAATTCGTCGCCGGCAAGACGTTTGCTTTCAATTGTTTCGACGGCACCAAGGGCATGGGTAAAATTCTTGGTGACGGTTCAGCCCAAGGTGCGGTTCAGTTCAGCGGCAACGGCGCATTGCGTCACATGCGTCTGCCGACCAACACCCTTCAAGTGCGCGGCCAACAGATCTGCGCATCCATCAAGGGCATGCCGTTCGACCCCTGCTTCAATCTCGATAAGACTGACACCGTGAGCTTCCGCGGCTCCGTGTCCGGATTGGGTTTCGCTTATTGCGACTTCCGCCGTCAGGGCAACGGCCGCGTGATCCTCGCACAATCGATCGCTCGCCCGCGCTCGCTGCGTGCGCCGACACGTTCGGCAGAAGCATCCCGTTCAGAGCCAGCGAATACATCATCGGTTCGCAGCGAGCCTGCGCTCGAGCTGCGCCGCTCATCTGCCGAGTAATCCCGGCAGACACTCTCTGCATCAGGCCGTGTCCGAACTTGTTCGGCACGGCCTTTTTTCTGAAGCTTGCCTGAAGAAACGACTCACGAACCGGCGGCGGGCGTCGCCGGAGAAGTCGTTCGCGTCTGCCTAAACAGGAGACGCTGATACAGCCAGCCGATTGCAACAAGTACCAGACCCAGTCCGATGAAGGAGAACGCGCGGTAGGCGCCGGTCAGGTTCGACATGTCAATCAGGAAGACCTTCAAGATGGTGAGTGCGATAATCACGGCCGAGGCAAGCCTTGCCCGTTGCGACGGCAACAGCAGTCCTGCACCAAGCAGGACCACTCCGAGGGCAAGCCAGGCCACAGAGTAAGTGTATTGCTCCACATCGAACGTGGCGCCGCTGCTCATCAGCGGGCCATGATAGAAGCGGCGGATCTGCAACGTCACATATGCCAAAGCGAGAGCGAGGGCACCCGCCGCGAGGGTATGGGCATAAGCCGCCGGCCGTCGTCCGACCACAGCATAAGACAGCAGAAGTGCAAGGATCGCAGGCATGGCGTAGCCGAGAAGCAGCACATTGATGAATGCCCCCTCCACACGGATCGGCCAGATCATTGGATTTTCCAGCGCAAACAGTCCGCCGACAATCGCGACACCTGCGAGCACGGTGAGCAGTACCGCCGAAATATTATGAATGATGCTGCGGGATCGGACACGCAGCCGCTCCAGACCGAGCGCCATGGCCAGTGCCACACACACCTGCAGTGCGACTTCAGTCAGCCCGGATGAGGCACGATAGATGTCACCATTGTTGATGAAGTGACGGATCTCCACGAAAGCCAGCAGCACGGTGAACAGGATCGCGGCGGATTCCACCGCGCGGACCGGTGCATCGTCAGCACGGCGGCGCATGAAGATGCTCGCCGTCCAGAACGATAGAGCCGGGATTCCGTAGCCGAGCAGGAGCCAGTTGAAGATCGGCGTGGTGCCGACATCGTTGCCGACGATCCGCGGCTCGTATCCGATGCGCAGCACAACGATGCCGGCGAGAATGGCCGCGAGCGAGCGCAGGAAGGGGATCGGACGCTTCATCGAGATCCAGGCTGTGCCGAGCGACATCAGCGCCAGCGCAATCGTCAGCCAACCCTTCTCAAGCGCGAAAGTGAAGGCCAGTGCCAATGCGGCAAGCGTGCCGGTTGCGAACAGCGCGGTCGAGATCATCTGACCGGGGCGCGCTTCGCGTTTGGCCAGCAGTTCGGTTGCCGCCGCAAACGCCGCAGCCAGCGCAATAGCGATGATCGCGAATGGAATGGAGCGGTCGAGATGGGCAATGCGGGCGTAAAGGGCAACCAGCAAGGCGAGGGGCGTGAACACACCTGCAGCAGACCAGACGACCGGAACGATCGCGCTGATGGAACGGCCCTGAGCGAGAAACCCAGCCACTCCGAAAGCCGCGGCGAAACCTGTCGCTGTGACGAGATGGAGACTGATCGACCCGTCATCAGCACTTGAGCCAATCCCCGGCATCGCACCGCCGGGAACGATGGCGAGGTCCGGATTGGCACGGATCGCCCATTCCGCAAACACAACGAAGACAAAGAGTGCCGCGGCTCCAATCGAGCTGGTGGCGGCTTCAGCACGCCAGGCAACCGCAATGGTCGCAGCGACCAACAGTGCAAACACGATCATGGCCGCGCTGGCATGATCGGTGGTCAGCACCAGCGCCATTGCACCGAAGAGAAACGCAATCAGCGAGACGGAGGAGATTCGTTCGATCTGTCCAGGTTCGCTGGCGGGGCCGAACGTGAATCCGCTTACGACGAGCAGCGCGGCGAGTGCAAAGCTCACGATGATATCAAACGCGTGCGGCGCGAGCGTGTCCGGCTCCGAGATGTCGAACAACATCCAGGCGATGCCGAATGCAATGGTGGTCAGAGCGAGCCATCGCCACAAGCGAATGCGGGCGAGGCCGAAGGCAGCCGCAGTGACAATCGCGATATAGATGTACAACGCCCAGTAATCCGGAGTGTCCGATGACACCAGAATCGGCGTGATGAATGCGCCGACCACGCCGAGGCCTGCCAGCGCTGGTCCATGCAACAATGCGGCAGCGAGCGTACCCAGCGCGACAAGTCCGAGAAGTCCGAACGCGACGGGCGGTGCGAGGAATCCGTACAGCGCGTAAGCGGCATATACCGTCGCGAATGCGACGGCGGTGCCCGCTGCGGTGAGAATGGCGGGAATGTTAGCGGTGGTCGATGGTGCTGTTGACGACGAGCTTTCCTTGCGGCGAGTCCATTCACCGCCGCCCAGCAACCCCAACGCGAACAGGCCGCCAAGCAAGACGCGCACGCCCGGGCCAAGCAGACCAGCTTCAATGGAGTATTTGACGAGGAATAGGCCGCCCATTGCGAGCGTCAAGCCACCGATCCAGACAACCCAACGCGTGCCGAGCCGCTCTTCCAGTCCCGGGCGTGTCGTTGCGGTCTGCTCAGGCAAAGCATCAGATGACGGAGCGTCGGGTTGGACTGTGTCTGCGGGCGGTTCGACAGAGTCGGTCGGAGTGGTCGTGAAGGGTGGCGGCGATGCCGGCGCTGGTGCTTCTGCTGGTTCCGGAGAAATCGATGGCGCGGCGGGCGTGTCCACCATCGCTGGAGCGGACTCGCGCAGAACGCTGGCCGTGATTGACGCTTCCAGCTGGCGCAGCCGTGCCGTCAGTTCGAGAACTCTGTTGTTGGCCTTGCGTGCGAGAAAAACAGCGAAAAGTGCAATGAGAAAAGCAATAAATTCCATCAATCCCCCTCGCGTTATCAGAGCCGGCTCGTATCGCGGCCGGCAATTTGATCACGCCAAATTTCTAAGCGGCTTCGAGGCCGCTTTACCTAAATATCTATCGGCGTCCCCGCACGCGCAAACCAGGCGCGGGGCGTTCCTGCAAAACTTCACGTCGAAAGCGAAATAACGCGGCAGGGCGCCCGCCCGTTTGGGTGGACATTTCGCCGGTTGGCTCGACCAGTGCACCGGCTTCCACCAGCCGGCGGAAATTCTGCTTGTGCAAATGACGGCCAGAGATTGCTTCCACAGTGCGCTGCAGATCTGTGAGTGTGAATTCGGAGGGCAAAAGTTCAAAGACCACCGGGCGATATTTCAGCTTGGCGCGCAGCCGCGCAATGGCGGTCGCCAAAATCCGTCGATGATCAAACCGCATCGGGATACCGAGCGGGGGCAATGAGTTGCGAGCCAGTGCTGCAGGGCGGCCATCGCGGCGGGATTCCTCGATCAATCCCGCTTCGTAAAGTAGCTCATAGCGATCAAGAACTCGTTCTTCGTCCCAGTGTGCGCCATCGGTGCCGAAATAAAGCCTGACACGGTCCCCGCGCGCGAGCGCACGCTCGGCGTTTGACGCTTCGGATTGCGCCGCCCAGTCTTGCAGTGCGGGAAGGATTTCCTTTTCGATCAATGCGGGACGATCTTCGCGCCAGTCTTCCCAAGGGAAGTACCGATACCAAGGCTCAAACGTGGCTCCCGCAACCTGCGGCTTCGATGTGTTGTCCGCAGCGCGCGTCAGCGCGAGATATCCAACGGAAGCAACATGCGCGTCTTTATCGCCGCGCTGCGCGTGACGTCCACGATCGCCGAATGTGTAAAGCTGTTCGGCATAACCGAGATGCAGGCCCGTCTGCTCCTGCACCCATGCGCGCAGACCGATCTCGAAAGTGCGGTGGGTCACGGCATCGAAAGGACCAAACGGCAGGCCCGTGAGTTTCTCGCTATCACCGCCAGGCGCAGTCAGAATCAGCGGCTCGTTGCCATCGAATGATACGATGGCGGCCGTCAGTCCGATCTCGATGGGGATAAGGACTTTATCGATCATGGCGCCTCGGTCATCCGCATGCGACCGCGCGCTTATTCAATATCGACGCGGAATGGCTGGCCTTCGATGCTCATGTTGCCGGGCCCCATCGCGTCTAGTGCACGGATCATGCGGCCATCCCGGCCAAGCACGCGATCGGCAAGCGTCACAATCAGCCTATTGGGAAATGCACTCGGTGATGCCGTGCGGATCTGCCGGGCGATGGTGGTTTCATCACGATGTGGATTGAGCGCACACGCGGCCATGAATGCACTCGCGGTCGAGCGGCTGATTCCGGCATAGCAGTGGATCACCATCGGTGCGGCGCGATCCCACCCACGGATGAAAGTCAGAGCCCGCTCAATATGAGCCTCAGATGGCGCGACGAAGCCTTCGGCAGGCTCGGTGATGTCGTCCATCGAGATCAGTAAGTGATTGGCTTCCAGTACGGAAACCGGACGCACCACCTTACTGACATTGCCCATGACGGTGAGGATATGGCGCGCTCCGGTGGCTTCGACAGTTGCGGGCAGCGCAGCAAGCGAACAGACGTGGATCATGGCAGTCCTTCTCACTCATGTGGCGTCTTGCAATTGCTGACCTCTCTTGCGGCCAGTCATTGGCAATTGCGAAACAAAAGCCACACGAATGCGATTATAGGCATCCGCGTCGCAAATCGCCACCGCGGGAAGGCTATTTGAACAATGTCTTGAACCGCGCGAGGAACTGTTTTTCAGCCCGGCCGGCGGACCAGGATGTCACATAGTCGCGTTCGCTCGCCGGAGGCAGCTTGGGATCCCGGCCGAACAGCCGTTTGGCTTCGGCTTGAGAGAAACCCGCGAGATGAGTGGCTTCGAGATAGGCAGCGCCCATATCGGCAGCCTTGATCTGCTGCTCGATCTCAGCGGGCAGGACGGGCGGCAATCCGAATCGGATATGGATAGCGGCAAGCAGGCGCTTCTCCACGACCTTGTAGGAGCCGCCGATCACGGCCTTGAATGGCGAAATCATGTCGCCGATCACATATTCTGGCGCATCGTGCAGCATCGCAGCCAGCCGCACCTGATGATCGATGCGCGGATTCTGCGTGCGCAGCACGGCTTCGACGAGCAGCGTATGTTGCGCCACTGAGAAGATGTGTGCGCCGTGCGTTTGCCCGTTCCAGCGAGCAACGCGCGCGAGACCATGCGCGATGTCTCCCACTTCGATGTCGAGCGGCGAGGGATCAAGTAGGTCGAGGCGCCGGCCGGACAGCATTCGCTGCCACGCTCGCGACGTTGAAGGGGACGCTTTCCGGGAGCTCATTTCACTTTCAGGCGCGCAGGGCGTTTCGTCTTGCCGCATGTCTCGTGGCAATGGCACGTCACCAGATGATCGTTGACCATGCCGGTCGCCTGCATGAATGCGTAAACGATGGTCGGCCCGACGAACTTGAAGCCGCGCCCGATAAGCTCTTTCGACATCTTCGTCGAGATCGGCGTCGCTGCGGGCACGGAGGCGGTGGTTTTGAAATTGTTGATCTTGGGTTTGCCGTCGACGAAGTCCCACAGAAAGGCGGAAAAGCCCGGGCCTTCTTCCATGATCTTCAAATAAGCCTTCGCGCTGTTGACCGTGCCTTCGATTTTTGCGCGGTTACGCACGATGCCGGCATCATTCATCAGCGCCGCGACTTTCTTGTCACTGTACCGCACGATCTTGGCGGGCTCGAAATCGTCGAACGCTTTGCGGAAGTTGTCGCGTTTGCGCAGGATCGTGATCCAAGACAATCCCGCCTGGAAGCCATCGAGAATGAGTTTTTCGAACAACGCGCGGTCATCCCATTCAGGGACGCCCCACTCGGTGTCGTGATAGGCAATGTAAAGCGGATCTTCACCGGGCCACGGGCAGCGATGCAGGCCATCGTCGTGCAAGCGTGCGCGGGTCATGCGGAGGCTTTCTTCGGTGTGGTGCGGACATCGTCCGGCGCAACCAGGTTAATCGGGGCCGCGCCCGCGACCAAGGGCAAGCCTGCATCGAGTGCGTCGGTCACGCGATCTGTGCGCAGCAAAGCCAAGCCGAGTCCTTCGGCCGAAGAGCCCATGGTGCCAACCGGTTTGTCGCCGGCAAGAATGCTAACACCGACGCCGGGTGCGGGTCCGTCGAACTTCACGCGAATGGTACGCGTCCGCGCTGTGCCGCGATGCTCCATGCGTGAGACGACTTCCTGCCCGACATAACATCCCTTGTCGAAATCGACGCCGTGAAGGCGATCCATGTTGGCCTCATGTGGAAATGCATCGCCGTAAATAAAATCAGTGCCGCCATTCGGTATGCCCCACGCGATGCGATGAGCTTCATAAGCATCGCTGCTCACCAGCTCTGCACCGATCGCTGCTGCGGTTGCGTCTGCAAGATCATCCGGGACGAGGACGCGCCACCCGATTTCCGAACTGCGTGGATCCGCGAAAGCGAGGTCCGGCTTGGTGGCTGGTTCACAACCCCAGACCGCAACGACGCCGAGCTGGGCGGACAGATTCTCGATGGAGACTTTCGCACGCAGTTTGTAGAAGCCGAGCCGGTCGGCGAGAGGTTGTGCTTGCGGGAGAGGGCAGTCGAACACAAAGCCGCCGCCATGCGCGGCGGGCGCTTCCGTCACCAGAAAGTCCGCGATGATTTTCCCTTGCGGCGTCAGCAGCGCGCCAAAGCGGCCAATCCCGGGCTGGACGTGCTCGATATTGGTGGTCACAAGACCGTCGAGAAAGCGGCGGGCATCCTCTCCGCTGACCTTAATGACGCCGCGATCGGGCAGAAACGCTGCTTTCATGGACAATTTTTCCGAAGTTCTTGGGGAAATGCACCCGGCCGATATTACATCGCAACGTAAGGCGCTAAGGTGCCGGCAACAAGGCCCGCCTAGTGGAGCGGATTTGACATTCGCTACCGGTCTGGCTGCGGATTCGTTAGGCGAATGTCAAATCCAAAGCTCCACTAGCAGCTTATAATTGCTAGTTGTTCTTTGATTCTAACATTTGCAATGGTTTCCGCTGAAACGGGATGCAAATGTTAGAATCGAACAACTAGCGGTCAGCCCGTTGCAATGCGTGCATAAAGCCGGGCACAGACGCAGCAGACAGAAGACGAGTTTCAAAAGTGGCCCAGACATTTGACGTGATTCTCAAGTCCGGCACCGTCGTCAATCAGGACGGCGAGGGTGTGCGGGATATCGGCATTTCTGGCGGCCGAATCGCTGCCATTGGTGAGCTGGGAACTGCCAGCGCTGCGGAAGTGATCGATTGCAAGGGGCTGCATATCCTGCCCGGCGTGATGGACACGCAGGTGCATTTCCGCGAGCCGGGATTGACCCACAAGGAAGATCTCGAAACCGGTTCGCGTAGCGCTGTCATGGGCGGCGTCACCGCCGTGTTCGAAATGCCGAACACCAATCCGCTTACGGTCACGGAAGAAGCGTTCACGGCGAAAGTGAAGGCCGGTCATCATCGCATGCATTGCGACTACGCTTTCTTCATCGGCGGGACGCGCGAGAATGTGCAAGACCTGCCGGAGTTAGAGCGGGCGCCAGGCTGCGCCGGGGTCAAGGTTTTCATCGGCTCTTCAACCGGTACGCTGCTGGTTGAAGACGACGAGAGCCTGCGGCGCATCTTCAAAGTCATTCGCCGCCGTGCCGCGTTTCACGCCGAAGACGAATATCGCCTCAATGACCGCAAAGGACTTCGCATCGAAGGCGACGCCCGCTCACATCCGGTATGGCGCGATGAGGTTGCTGCACTGATGGCGACGCAACGCCTGGTGAACCTTGCCCGCGAGACCGGCAAGCGCATCCATGTCCTGCATATCTCGACCAAGGAAGAAATCGAGTATCTGCGAGATCACAAGGATGTCGCGTCATGCGAGGCGACGCCGCACCATCTAACGCTGGCAGCGCCCGAGGCCTATGAGCGGCTCGGCACATTGGCGCAGATGAATCCGCCGGTGCGCGATGCAAGCCATCGCGAGGGGATTTGGCGCGGCATCGAGCAGGGCATCGTGGATGTCCTCGGGTCCGATCACGCGCCGCATACGCTTGAGGAAAAATCCAAGACCTATCCGGCTTCGCCGTCAGGCATGACTGGTGTGCAGACATTGGTACCGGTGATGCTCGATCACGTGAATGCGGGGAAGCTGTCGCTGGCGCGTTTTGTCGATCTCACCAGCGCCGGTCCGGCACGGCTCTTCAATATTGCCTGTAAGGGGCGGATCGCTGCTGGTTATGATGCGGACTTCACCATCGTCGATCTGAAGCGTGAGGAGACGATCACCAACAAATGGGTCGCGTCGCGCGCGGGCTGGACGCCGTATGATGGTGTGAAGGTCAAGGGCTGGCCTGTCGGGACATTCGTGCGCGGACGGCGCGTGATGTGGCAGGGCGAGTTGGTGACGCCTTCAACGGGCGAGACGGTGCGTTTCCTGGAAACGCTGAAGCCTTGAGGTCTTCCAGGCTACGGTTTGGGGCTTAAACGGCTTACTGTCTAAACGAGACGATAGAAAACTCGCCGCTGCGAACACGGGCGGCGAGGCCTTCCACGAATGTCGCAACAGCATCCTCGCCATAGGTGCCGACCAGTTCGGCGAACGCGGCGAAGAGGCTTGCTTGCGCGAGGCAATCGCCGTCCACGCCGTCATGACGTGCTTCAGCCCAAGCTTCGTTGAGATAAGTGAGCGCAGCCTGCTTTTGCTCGTGATCGGGCAAAAGGTCGCGACCGGACGTTAAATAAGAACGGTACGTCATGAATGTCAGAAACCTGTAACGGGCGTCCGGTGGGATTTACGGAATTTTGAAACTGCACAAGCATTAGCATGCACGCGCGCGTCGCCTAGTCAGTTCTTTAGGAAAGGTTAACGGCAAGCAATCAGTTTATCAGAAAGTTCCGCCTGCCAAGGCGATCGTGCAACCGTTTGGCCGAATTGCACTAATTGGCGTAGCGGGCCGTCAAATCCCGCGAAATTTTCGAGCCTTCTTCCAGATAACGGCGGATCGCCACCGTGGCTGCCGGGGTGCAGGTCCGATAAGTCTGTTGAAAACCATTATAGCCGCGGTTGAAGCTCGCGATCATGCGCGATCGACGGGCACCGGATGGTGTCTCGGCATCAACCAGCGCCTGCATTTCCGCACGCCATTTCTGGCCTTCATTGGCGCCGCAAATTCCGCGCAGGTAATGCAGCGTTCCGAGAATTTCGGCGAGCCGCAGCAGGTCGCCGTCGAACGGCGCGGCCGCATCCTGCGCCCGGGCGGAGACGGGAACAGCCACAGCGGCAATCAGGAAAACTGCGAAAATGCGTCTGAGCATGAAGGCTGCCATATGCCCGTTCAAAGGGCCGGAAGCAAGGCGGCGATCAGGCGCCCACCATCTTACGCGCGGATGCGATCACGGTTTCCAGACCCGTGGTGATGGGCAGGCCACCCAGGTCATCCGGCGGCAGCCAGCGGGCGTCGTCCAGCTCATCATTGAGCATGATCTCGCCCGAGACCCAACGGGCAGCAAAAGGCAGGATCACGAAGTGGCCATGTCCGCCGGTTCTTGCGGGGAGCGCCTCACGCCAGCCCGCCAGCCCCACAATCTCGATGGTGAGGCCGGTTTCCTCACGAACCTCGCGAGCGACGGCTTCGGTCAGGCTCTCGCCGAATTCCACGCGCCCGCCGGGAAAGGTGTAGATGCCCTTGGCCGGTTCGCGGGCGCGGCGGACGAGGAGAACCTTGCCATCGCGGAAGATGCCAGCGCTGACGGCGAGCTGCGGCCTGTTTGCTGGGGTCTGCGTGGTCATTGAGTCATGATGCTGTCGACGTCGGCCTCATCGCTGGGGCCGTTGATGACCGCACCGGCGTGCGTCACCAGCGGCTTGACCCAACCGATCGCCTGTTCCGCCAGGGTCACCCGGGTTTTGTCCGATTTGGCTTCCCGCATCGCATCTCCGACAGCCGTCAGGATAGATGTCATTGCAGCCGTGATGCCGTCGAATTTATCCCGGATCGTGGGATTGGCCGAATCATAGACGCTGATGGTGAGGTCGCGGCCCTTGAGGTTCGAGGCAGCGAAATGCTCGCGATAGCTCAGGGGGTGCCACTCGAGGAAATCATCCGCGCATTCCGGCATGTCCGGAATCATTTCCAGCAGCATGATGGCTTCGTTGAAATGATTCAGGTAATCGGTCGCAAGACCCGTGCGCGGATTGATATTCGCGTCCAGCAATATTTGCTCGCGCTCGGCGGCATCGAGGTGCGCCATGGAACGAGCATTGGGGGCAGGGCAAGACATTGCGGGAGCCAAATGAGACATTGCACCAACTGTCCAATATCCCGAGTTAAAAGCGACTGAATAAGTTCCAGCGTTGTGTAATTTTCGCCCCGGAATTCCCCGTTCTCGAGTCTTTTTATGTGTGGCCGATACATCATTGCATCACCTCCCGACGTGCTCCGTCGCCTGTTTGCCTACGGCGAGCAGCCGAATATTCCGGCTCAGTTCAATGTCGCGCCGACTCAACCGGTACCCGTCGTCATCCTGGACAATGGCGCCCGGCACTTCCAACTGATGCGCTGGGCGTTCATGCCGGCCTGGGTCAAGGACCCGCGCCAATTCGCTGTCGTCATCAACGCGCGGTCGGAGACCATTTTCGAGAAGCCATCGTTTCGGAACGCTGTGAAGCGCCGCCGCTGCCTGTTGCCCGCGGACGGCTACTACGAATGGCAAGCATCGCGTAAAGGCAAGCAGCCGTATTTTATCCATCGTGCCGATGGCCGGCCGGTCGCCTTCGCAGGCGTCGCGGAAACCTGGAGTGGACCGAACGGCGAGGAAGTGGACACAGTCGCGATCGTCACTGCCGCCGCCAGGCCGGATATGGCTGCGCTGCATGATCGGGTGCCCGTCACGATTGATCCAGACAATTTCGAACGCTGGCTCGACAGCAACGCGATAGAGACGGAAATCGCAGCGCTGATGGTTGCGCCTGCGGAAGGCACTCTTGTCTGGCACGCGGTTTCGCCGGCAGTGAACCGCGTGGCGAACGACGGCCCGGAATTGATCGTTCCACTGAGTGCGGAAGAGATCGCGGCGTCCGAGGCCCTCGCGGATGAGCTACCCAAAAAGACGCGCAGTGCGCCTAAACCTAAATCGTCCACCAAGCCCGCGCCGCCTCCGAAGGAAGACGACGCGCAGGGATCGTTGTTCTAATCTTTGAAAATGTTCAGAGCCGCGTATTGCAGCAGCATGATCGTCTTGGCGTCGACGATCCGCCCATCCTTTGCCATCGCGAACGCCTCGTCGAACGGCAATTCGAGGACGTGGATGTCCTCGCCCTCGTGAGCCAGTCCGCCACCGTTGCCGATCCGCATGTGCGGCTCGTACGCGGCGACGAAGAAGTGCAGTCTCTCGGTGACGGCGCCCGGGCTCATAAAGGCTTCGAAGACCTTCTCAACCTTATCGATGCGATAGCCGGTTTCTTCTTCTGCTTCAGCCTTGATGCGCACCTCGGGCGTTGCATCATCGAGAATTCCGGCAGCTGTCTCGATGAGCAGGTCATCATAGCCATTGACGTAAGCAGGATAGCGAAACTGCTTGATGAGCAACACGGTACGCTGTGCGAGATTGTAGGGCAGCAATGTCGCGCCGTTGCCGCGGTCATAGGTTTCGCGATGCTGGGTCTGCCATTCTCCATTCGAATGCAGCCAGTCGAACGCCGTTGTTTTCAGCACATACCAGTTGTCCGACAGCAGACGGACGTCTTTGACGCGGATGCGGTCACGCACACTCATGCAGAGGCCTCAGGCAAAAATTAGATCAGGGAGTTGGTTCGCGCCCATCGAGCCATTTTGCGTAGATGATACGCGGCTGTTCATCGTAATTGAGCGTTTCATAGAACGCCTGCGCTTGCGTGTTCTCAGGGCGGACCAACAATTGAAGCTTTTCGACACCGCGCTTGCGGAGCCAGTCCTCCGCTGCGGTGATGATGGCGCGTCCGTATCCGTTCTTGCGGTGATCAGGATCGACCGCGACGTAGTAAAGCCAGCCACGATGGCCATCGTGCCCCACCATCACCGTGGCGAGGACCGACTGCTGATCGCGTCCGACCAGTACGGTGGACCCCGGACCCTTGCGGGCTCTCGAAAGATCGGCCCTGGGATCGTTCCAGGGCCGTGTCAGATCACATTTTTCCCACAAGGCGACGATGCCCGCTTCATCTGCGTCCTCGGCGGTGGTGATGTCGAGGTTGCTTGATGGCATCGTCGAAGACCCGATTCAGAGGACCTTGCCAGGGTTCATGATGTTGAGCGGGTCGAGATTGGCCTTGATCGACCGCATGATGGCGAGCGCCACCGGATCCTTCACGTGCGGAAGTTCTTCGCGCTTCAGGATGCCGATGCCATGCTCGGCGGAAATCGATCCGCCGTGCTTGGCAACGATGCTGTGCACGACACTGTTCACATCGCGCCAGCGCGCCAGAAATTCCGCCGAATCGGCTCCGACCGGCTGGCTGATATTGTAGTGGATGTTTCCGTCACCAAGATGACCGAACGCAAATGGTCGTGCGCCGGGGATCAGATTTGTCACGGCGGCATCGGCCTCGATCAGGAAATCCGGCACTGCGGCGACAGGCACGGAGACATCGTGCTTGATCGAGCCGCCCTCGGGCTTCTGTGCTGGCGAGACGATCTCACGCAGTTTCCAGAATGCATTGCGCTGGTCGAGATTCGCCGCCAGCACTGCGTCCAGGACAATGCCGTCTTCCATGCCCTGCGCCAGGATCGCTTCAATGGTGTCGCGTGCATCGTCGCGTGGCGATGAAATTTCCATCAGCACGTACCATGGATGCGGCCCGGCTATCGGTGCGCGGACGGACGCGTTATAGTTGACCGCCCAGTCGATGGCGATCTGGGGGAGGAGCTCGAAGCTGGTCAGGCTCCCGGCAGCCATATTGCGTGAGATGTCGAGCAGCTTGAGGGCATCGGCGGGGGACTCGATCGCCGCGAAGGCGGTTTCAACCGAGCGCGGCTTGGGAAACATCTTCAATGTCGCAGCAGTGATGATGCCGAGCGTGCCTTCGGCGCCGACAAACAGGTCGCGCAGATTGTAACCGGTGTTGTCCTTTTTCAGGCTGGAGAGTCCGTGCATGATGCGGCCGTCCGCGAGCACGACCTCCAGACCCAGCACGAGATCACGCGCGACGCCGTAAGCAAGCGCGGCAATACCGCCGGCATTGGTCGAGAGGTTGCCGCCGATGGTGCAGCTTCCTTCAGAGCCGAGCGACAGCGGGAAAATCCGGTCTGCATTCGTTGCGGCCTGTTGCGCGTTAGCCAGGATCACGCCGGCTTCGAGCGTCATGGCGTTGGATTGCGTATCGACTGAACGGATCTTGTCCAGCCGGCGCAGCGACACCACGACTTCGCCGTGATGAGGTGTCTGACCGCCGACGAGACCGGTGTTTCCACCCTGCGGGACGATCGCCGTTTTGGTCTCGGTTGCAAGCTTGCAGATGGCGGAGACTTCCGCGGTCGAGCCCGGCCGCAAAACGAGCGGCGAGCGGCCCTGATACAGATTGCGCTCTTCGACGAGATAAGGGGCCACTTCATGCGGGTCCGTCACCGCGTATTTTTCGCCCACGATGGCCGCGAAGCGCGCAAGCAGTTCAGGTGAAAGAGTGGACGGCGGTGTTTGCACGATATTCATGTCTCGATTCATCTCTGCGGATGTTTGCATTAGGTTGGAACGGCTGCACGGCGCAGCCGATCGTTGATCGCTTCTCCAAGTCCCTCGTCCGGAACCGGCATCACGGCGATGGCGCGGGCTCCTTTGGTGTCGAGCGCGCGAAGATAACTGAAAAGGTTCGCCGCGGCTTCTACGAGATCGCCCGTTGGGGACAAATTCATGGCTGCTGCGCCTCCGGAAATCTCGTGGGGACCGAATGCCAGCAGCGCCTCATCGGGCTCCAGGTGCTTTGCATTCAGGCGCACCGCCGTTCGCGGCGCATAGTGCGAGGCCAGCATACCCGGCGCCAACGGGCTCGCTTCGGTGGCCTGAGTTTCTTCGGTGACGCGGGCAAGCGGTTCACCAAGCACACGCTCGATGTCCTCACGCGGCAGGCCACCCGGCCGCAGCAAAATCGGTGTCTCAAAACAGCCGACGATGGTGGATTCGACGCCAACAGAGACCGGGCCGCCATCAATGATCAGATCGATGCGCCCAGCCAGATCGCTAAAGACGTGCGCGGCAGTGGTGGGCGAAACGTGCCCTGAAATATTGGCTGAGGGTGCTACGACCGGTTGGCCGAATGCGCGGAGAATGTCATGCGCCACCGGATGAGCCGGCACACGCACGGCAACGGTCTCCAGTCCCGCGGTCGCAAGGTCGGAGACTTGGCAGCCAGGAGCCTTCGGCAGAACCAGTGTGAGGGGTCCCGGCCAGAAGGCCTCTGCCAGGCGCAGGCTTCGCGCGTCGAACCGGGCGATGTGCCGCGCCGCGTTGAGGTCACCGACATGGGCGATCAGCGGATTAAACGACGGCCGGCCTTTGGCCGCATACAGGCGGGCGACCGCACGCGCGTTGGTTGCGTCTGCGCCCAGGCCGTAGACCGTTTCAGTGGGGAACGCGATCAGCCCGCCGCCGGCGAGGCATTCCGCAGCGCTGTCTGCCGCGGTGCCATCTGCGGGGAGAATCGTCGTGGTCTGGCTGG
This sequence comes from Afipia dichlorophenoxyacetatis, assembly GCF_055386385.1. Taxonomy (NCBI): domain Bacteria; kingdom Pseudomonadati; phylum Pseudomonadota; class Alphaproteobacteria; order Hyphomicrobiales; family Nitrobacteraceae; genus Afipia; species Afipia dichlorophenoxyacetatis. Next base: position 1,177,495 of record NZ_AP029250.1, read on the forward strand.
GTTTCATCTGGGGACTTTGCGCCGGAAGACTTTTACTCGTTTGATCCTTATACCGCTTCTTGCGATTTGCGGGAGCCGACGCTATACCGGCCACCCATGTCGGAGTGTGGCTCAGCCCGGTAGAGCACTGCGTTCGGGACGCAGGGGTCGCAGGTTCGAATCCTGCCACTCCGACCATGATTTCAATAGGTTAGCTGGTTTCGGCCATTTCTGCGCAACGAAACGATTACGATGCTATAACAATCGCCACGTTTGAGCCGAATTGGCCGATTTTCGAAAACGTTAGGCACCGAGCTGATCTCTACGCGGTACTGAGCGATGAGATCTTGAAGCCCGCGACGCAGCGTTCGGGTTTGTGTCCGCCCGCAGCTCCGGCCTTTCAGGGGTGCTCAGAGTGACGGCACCGAACGTCATCGGCCACGCTGTTATTGTGTGCTGGCACTTGTAGTATTCGAGTTGTCCGCGCGACAATCGCAGATTCGTTCACGCGTCAGCAGCGGAAAGTCTCGTCGGGCCACGGCTACTTCTTGTCGTCAGCTTCGTCGTTATCAGAGAGCGCGCGATAGCGGTCAAGATCGGGGTCGCCGTCCATGTAGAGCCCGATGAAGCCGCGGTAACCGAAGTCATCGCGGAGAAGAGCGAGCAGCCGATCCAAATCCTTGTAGGACCGATCTTCCTTGTCGCCCCAGGTCCGCAGTGGCAAAAACTCGCGTCGCCAACTAGGCCGAACATAAGCCAAATGTTCGGCTACGCCCGCAATCGTCTTGGTGATGATAAGGACGTTACGCAGGTGGCCGCCGTTTTGAAGCTCCTGCTTAATTTCCCCTTCCTGTAACCCTCTCACTAAGAGCTACTCCCGCAAGTTTATTCGCCCAAGGGCGAGACCACACCGGGCAGACTTCTTTCCGAATGGCTCGTCGACATTCGGTCCGGTAGATCCGGAGCGAGTCGAACAGCTCTATAACGAAGGTTGCCTCCAACCTCGTGTCTAACAGCGATGGAGTGGATTCGCGAGACACCAATAAGGCTCGCCGTCCAATGATCACCTATCGCTGGTTCCTTCGACCAGCGTCGGGGATATGTTATGAGGCTCTTTATCTCGGAGGGAATCGCCAATCTAGCGGTGCAAGAGCGGCGCTACTAATCCTCGTTGTTCGCCGGTCGCCGACAAATGCCCTCACTCATCGCGCAGCTACATCGGCTAGAACTTTTCCGACCACGGACGAACGTCGATCTCGTGGGACCACGCGCTGCGCGGCTGTCGATGCAGTTGCAGATAGAGTTCAGCGATCGCATCCGGTGCTAGTAGAGAATCCTCGCCGCGCTGCTCGGCAAGATGCCGATAGCGCTCGGCTTCGATTTGCCCATCGATGATCACGAAGCCGACGTGTACGCCTTGGGGCCCCAGCTCACGGGCCATACTCTGGGAGAGCGCACGCAAGCCGAACTTCGGAACCGCTAAGTTGGCAAAGCCTGCACTGCCGCGCAGGGCAGCAGTTGCACCCGTGAAGATGATCGTGCCATGTCCTCGCTTTGCCATCCGCCGCGCAGCCGCCTGACCGACAAGAAACCCTCCAAGACAGCCAATGCGCCAGCAGCGCTCGAAGTCGGCGGGATCGATATCGAGAACGTTGTCCTTCTGAAAAGCACCCGCGTTGAACACGACGAGGTCGGGCGTTCCAAGATCGCGGTCTACACTATCGAAAACACGGAGGACGTCTTCGCTATTCGAAACGTCAGCGGCATAGGGCTTGACGCCATTGCAACCTCCAGACTCGATCATGGAGTTCAGCTTCGCTCCGTCGCGAGCAACTGCGCCGACCTGCATGTTCTCGTTCATAAAGCGCTGTGCCAGCGCCCAGCCCAAGCCTGGTCCAACTCCAAAGACAATCGCTATCTCGCCCGCTGCCATGTCTACTCCTCCTAGGGATACTCCGCGACCCAATTCTTGTAAGTGGCGATAGGCGGGCGCGTTTGGGGATTATGCGCCCGATCGAACAGGCCGTCGTCGCCATAGTGATCGCCCTAAGTGGGCTGCGTCATTGTGTCGTCTCCTCCTCGGATCACACTAAACACGACGCCAACAGCATCTAGAAAATGCGGCGCCCTACTGCTGACGCGCAAGCCGCTTCCGGATCAGCGACGGTCTGTAGACAATGCTGCAACAGCAATCCGAAAGCGGCTGTGCGGATCAGTCACAGCAGCGCGGAAATCACCGCTCAACAGACCGCTGTTACCTCGCGGCTGCGAGAGCGGCCTGCTTGATCACATCCGCCACGAGGTCCGGGTTAGAGACGGTGACGGCGTGCGAAGCGTTGACCTCAATTACGGTGGAGTGGGCGCGATCAGCTTCGAACTCGTATTCGTCGACCGGAATGGCGCGATCTTGCAAGGTCCTGACTTGCCAGCTCGGCTTGCTCGCCCACGCCGCCGACGTCACAGGCTCGGTAAGGGCCGCCAAGTTCATGGGGCGTTGGCCAGCGAGCATCAGGGCTGCCACACTCGCGGGCACATCGGCGGCGACGTTGCTGTGGAACTTGTCCGGCTGGTAGAGGAGATAAGTGCCTGTAGTTCCGTCGGGCAGGGTATACGTCGTCGGCTCGACGGACGTGGGAAACGTGCTGCCGGGATATCGCTCGAGTAAATGGGTTGCAGCCTCGCCGACCGCGGGCATGATAGAGGCCGCGTAGACAAGGCCTTTGACCTTGGGGTCGTCGCCGGCCTGCGTGATGACGGCGCCGCCATAAGAATGAGCCGCCAGGATCACGGGCCCATGAATCTTGCCCAACAGACTGCGCAGATACGCGGTGTCGATCGCCGGACCGAGAAGGGGGTTGCCGAAAGCGATGACCGGGAAGCCGTCGCGCTGAAGCCTCTCAATCACTCCATTCCAGATCGACGCGTCCTCGAAGGCCCCGTGCACAAGCACGATAGTGGGCTTAGGTGATTCGTGATTCATCTCGATTCCCTTTAAGAGGGTTACACGGGCAGTGGCGCGCTGATGTGTTCGTCAAGCCATTCCGCCCACGATCATCAGCTTCCATAAAGAGCCGCGAACGGTGCCTACTTCTGTGCGATCACATGAAGGCGATGAACCTTGGGAGCTTTGGAGAACAGCTCGTCCGCTCTTCCGAACAGCGCTTTTGCGAGGTCGCCCTTCAAGTGCTCGTCGCGCCCGACTTCGTCTGCGAAGGTATCGACGATGCCGTACAACCCTGGTTCTTCTTCTTTGACGGCATACCAGCCCACGATCCCAGGCTCGTCCTTCGCCATCACAGCGCCCTGTTTCAGGAAGGCTTCGACCTCAGCTTCCTTGCCTGGCCTAGCATTCAACTCAACATAGAAGCCGAACTTCACCATCCGATTTATCCTTTCATTGACAGCTGACCGATGCACTCAGTCAGCCAACAGGCACTTTGCTAATAGTAAAATCATCTACATATGAGGATGCATTTTTATAAAATCGCAACTCAATAAAAAATTACTTCGAAATTTTCAGCTTTGATAAAATCGATTTTAGTCAGCAACAGAAGCGTTTCTAACGAAACCAGCTACCAGAATGGTCGTGCTTTTGGCATCATAACAAGAAATTATCTTTTCGATAAGAATATGCGTTTTTATAAAAACACCAATAATAAGGGCGATTGCGATGCGCGCGCGGAAAACGTTGTCGAGCTGGCGCTGCTTCTCGGGTGACAACTCGTTCGGTTCGTTTCGTCGATAAGCTGGCGACGACGAGCAGCACTATCGGCGCCAAAGAATTCTCGACCGTCAGAGCCGCCGCTACACCGATCAGCAATTGGTCGACATCAGCTTGGCGATTGCCGTGGCGACCTTCGTCATCGACTTCCCAGTGGTTACTTAAGCGACCGCCGCCGGTGAAGTCATGGCCTCCCAGAAGTCGTACGAGTGTCCGCCGTAGGCGGCTGACATGGTCATGGACCTGATGCAGCGGCCGGCGTGACTTCGGTCACGCCGGTACTTTTGCGCTCACAGCCGTTTGGCGTTTGGGCGATAGTTCCTCAATGGCATCTTGAAGATGCAACACGGTCCTTGAGTGCTCCGGCCGATCAAGCAGACTCAACGCTTGCAGTATGAGCGATAAAGCCACTGCAGCATCGGGGATTCGATAAGTCATGATTCTCCCGTATGTGCTAGGATAGCGTCCCAGAGCCAGCGAATTAAAGGGAATGCTAGTTTCAGTAGCCGTCTCGGTTATGTAGCGTCTGGCCGAGGAGCTTAGGCTTAACCTCTTACTAGCCGCCGTGACTATGTAAGTGATGGTAGGCGGCGGGTACATTGACGGTGTTGTGCGCCCAATCGAATAAGCTGTACTCGCCATAGTTGGCCATAGCGACGGCCTCAAGTGTAGCCTCGACCGATCGCCCTTCTTCAATCGCTTTGCGCACCGCGCTATCTAAGTCGCGAAGATAGCGAAGCGGGAAATCGATATCAGCAGGACGCATTGGCCGACCATGGCCGGGGATGATCGTGGCGTCTTCGGGGAGAAAGTCGCGTACGCGGGTGAGGGTTGCAATTGTCTCTTTATGACGGCCTTCGAGAAGCCAAGGGAGGGCGGGTGACGGAGCTTGAATCATGTTGCCAACCCAAAGAACTTTTGCTTCTGGCTCCCATATGACGAGATCGCCTGGTGTCTGCGCAAAACCAAAGTGACGGACTTCGACAATGCGACCGCCGAGATCGACACTAATCATGTCAGGAACCGTGATATCGGCGGCCCGTGCTTGCACGCGCTCGATGCCCTTTCCTCTGCCCATGAGGCCGATCATGAAACTGCGATCATCCTCAAAATTCTCTTCCATATAGCGTTTGGTCGCTGGATGCTGGATCAGCACGGTGCTGTCGGGGAACAGATAGTTTCCATAAGCATGGTCGCCGTGATAGCTCGTGTTGACGAGGAAGCGGATCGGCTTCGTCGTCGCACGGCGTACCAGGCCGATAAGTTGAGAGGCGAGTTCGCCGTTCAGCATTGACTCGACGACGAGAACGCCCCGCTCGCCAATTACGAAGCCGGCCGTGGTAGCGACATGATCTTTCGTCAACACGTCGTCCGGCATAACCGCGAATACTCCGGGCGCCAGCTCTTTCGATGTGAGGTTCACCTGTGCGGCATCCCAAGGAGGTGTTGCTTCGTGCTCGCTATCTTGCGTTGTCATCTTGATATCTCCTTAAAGGAACCCACAGGTTGTTTCTTCTTGCCTTCAACTACTGTGTCTACTCGTGTCTCATCGAGGCAGTAGAACTTCGGGCCGCCTGAATACTCCGTTTCGCCGATCGCTTTCACTGTGAGTGGCAATTTCTGGTCACAGTACATGTCCGGCATGAGTTTGACGCGATCGTGCAGGAGGCGTAGCGTCGATGCTCGCTGCATACTCATAGCGCTCGCAGTCTCCCTCATGTACCCGAAACAGCTCGGTCGACTCGATTGGACGGGGAAAGCGACCGAGCTGTAACGGGTTGCTTCCGGGACGAAGCGAACCGAGGGTATCCATCTTCCAGCGTGGTTTCACCACAAAAGCAAAACTGCATCGAAACCATAACCGATCGCGTGGCGCAATCACCGCCATTGGTGATCTTATGGATGTTACGTGGTAGCTGCATTACGTCCGTTGAGGTTGGAACTGTGCTTGGCCGTGCTAAGGACGTTTTGATTGCTATGCTCTTTATGTAACAGGCGCCAATCGATATGATTGCCCGGGCTTGTTCTCGTTGAGAATCTCAGCCTTAGCACCAATCGAATTGTAATCCGGATACTTGTCGTGTCGCGATTAATGGCCGAATGGGATGGCCTTGACTTTGAGCGGACGTCTTGTCGATGATCGACCTCACCAAATGCGAAGTAGAGCGCTTGGGGGCGGACGAAACATTCATCCTCTATCGAGCTTACAAACGAGAGGGTGAAGACTCGTTCCTGGCACTTGTCGCGCGACAGCCTTCGATACACTGTTTTCACAAGCTCAAAAATTCTCATGCTCTCGCCGTCGATTTGGGAGCGGCTTGTGCCGTACTGCCGATTGAATTGGTCCCGCATAAAGACAGCATGATGCTCGTGCATCACGATCCGGGCGGTTGTCTCCTGGCCGAAATGGTAGGCAAGGCAATCGACTTGGATGCACGACTTCGGATTGCGGTAAGCTTGAGCAAAACTATCGGTAGGCTTCATCGCCACGGATGGATCCATCGCGACATAAGGCCAACAAATATTCTAATTACTCCTGGTTATGACGCGCGCTTGATTGGACTCGGCTATGCCGTTCATCAAACCCAACAAGAAGCGTCCCTTGGATATATCGCCGGCGCGCTGCCTTACATTGCGCCAGAGCAGACGGGGCGATTTAATAGGCGCGTTGATTGTCGAAGCGATCTCTACTCACTCGGAGTGACTTTATACGAATTCCTTACCGCAGCTTTGCCATTTTTTGCCTCGTCTCCCGAGGAATGGATTCACTGTCATCTCGCTCGATCACCTTTCCCGCCGACCGAGCGCGCAAACGATCTACCTGCGCCGATTTCACGCATTTTGCTCAAGCTCCTTTCGAAGGAACCGGCGGACAGGTACCAGTCTGCAGATGGCCTTGCTGCCGACCTGGAGGAATGCCTCTTACAATGGCGAGTTGATCGGCAAGTTAGGGATTTCGATCTCGGCCGATATGATTCTGTTGCGGCAATCCAAATTCCACGCAAGCTTTACGGCCGCGCCCTTCAAAGCGACACTCTGGACAAAGCATTCCTTCGTGTCAGGGAAAGCGGCCAAACTGCCGTTGCGATGATCGCTGGACCTTCCGGCGTGGGGAAGTCAGCACTTGTTCGGGAATTCCAGGTCGGTCTTCGCTTTGAAGACGCCTTGATGGCCGCTGGCAAGTTTCACGTCCAGATGCAGGACATTCCTTACGCAGCGCTGGCCCAAATATTTAGATCGCTGATACGTCAAATACTCACTTACGATGAGGCGACGGTTGCGAGCTGGCGGAAAGCGCTGATCGAGGCCGTGGGACTCAATGGCCGACTTGTAATTGAGCTTCTTCCTTCATTCGAGCTCTTAATAGGTGGGGATTATCCGCCTGTTGAGTTGACCCCCGGAGATCGCCTCAATCGGATCCGCATTGTTTTTCGGCGGCTGGTCCAGACATTTGCCAATCCTCGCCGTCCGCTAGTTTTATTTTTTGATGATCTGCAGTGGATAGACGCGGCGACGCTCGATCTAATCGGCGATTTAATCACCCGGCGGGATGTTTCAAATCTGTTGCTTGTGGGAGCTTACCGAACAAATGAAATCGACATCCTGGCTCCGCTTATCTCCCAGCTGAACGCTCTTCGAAGCGCAGGCGTCGACATAGAAGACCTCGATCTTCAGCCACTGCTCCCAGAAGATATCGCTATCATGGTCGCTGAGACGTTGCAGTGTAACGTCGTTCGAGTTCGTGGGCTCGCGAACTTGATTCATATGAAAACGGGCGGAAATCCTTTCTTTGTCATTCAATTTTTTAAAGCCCTGAATGAGGAAGGCTATCTCAAATTCGATCGCTCGACACGCGTTTGGGATTGGAACATCGCCCGTATTCGCGAGAAAAGCCTCACGGATAATATCGCAGACTTAACGGCGCTGCAGGTTAACGTATTGCCCAGAGGCACACGTGAGATGTTGCAAGTGTTGGCCTGCCTCGGAGCGTCTGCCACTCTCGATATGCTCGCGATTTCTTCCAGGCGCTCTCTGCACGAAGTCAGCGAGCACCTTCAGCCGGCCCTCCGCGCTAGCCTTATCGTACGCCGTGCGAAGTCTTTTGCCTTCGTTCACGATCGCATTCAGGAGGCTGCCTACGAATTTGGGCCGGATGGGAAGAGGGCAAATTTGCATCTCCAGATTGGGTTGGCTCTCGCAGCCCATATTGCTTCTGACGATGGAAACGATAAAATCTACATTACTGCGAACCAGCTCAATCGCGGGCGCAGCGCCGTTAAATATGAGAGTGAACGAAAGACGATTGTAGACGTCAATCTCTCTGCAGGACGATATGCGCGTGGGGCGGCCGCCTATGATGCCGCCCTTTTTTACCTCGGAGTTGCGAGCAATCTGCTTGGCGACCAGTCAGATCCCAGCTGTAGTAGAATCGCCTTTGATCTCGCCTTGCTTAGGGCGGAATGCGAATTCTTGGTTGGGGAGCTTGACGAGGCGGAAAGGCAATTGTTGGCTCTCTCGGAGAGCTGTCCGGATATTCAAACTAGTGGGGATGTCACTAGGCTGCGAGCAAACGTATATACGGTGCGCGGCCGTACCGAGAGCGCGATTGATGTTGGTCTTGAATTTCTACGTCTCGTCGGAATCGACTGGAATTCGCACCCAACAGACGCGGAGGTGGATAGAGAAGGCGAACATTTGAAGGAACTGGCGCAGACATTATCTGACGATAAACTTCAAAATTTGCCGCCCCTGACTGAGCCAATACACCTAGCAACTGCCGCGGTTTTAGCCGATTTAGTCACACCCGCTCTTCTTACGGATTTGAATCTATCGAACATCGTAATCCTAGCGGCTACTAGGCTCACGTTGCTGCACGGTGTTTGCCCGGAGCTGTGCTATCCGGTGACGTGTTCGTTCAGCGTCTTGAATATTCGTTACTCAGACCCAGAACTGGGGGTTCGATTAGCGCGCTTTGGAATCTCCCTGGCCGATCGATGGCAGCAATCCAAGTGGAGTGGACGCGCACACCTCGCATATGGCCATTACGTAATTCCGTGGATCCAATCAAGCAGAACGGGGCTGCCGCTTATACGTCGCGCCATCGAAATTGCATTCGCGACGGGAGAGCTCAACTGGGCGAGCTATTCCCATCATGCATTGGCATCTTCTCGTCTTTTTAGTGGCGATGGGCTGAGAGAAATCTCCAAGGAGGCGGGGGAAGGAGTGATATTTTCCGATGCCTGGGGTTTTCGCCTTAACGCATCGAGTCTGGCGACACAGAGAGATTTCGCGATCGCGTTAATGGAGGGCGATCGGGACAATAGCGCCTGTATACCGAACCTAAGCCCGCTTGCGGACTTGAAAAGCGCTCCGCCCCAAAACCTCTGCTTTCATTATCTTGCACGCATACAACTAAATGTTATCGCCGGACGTAATGAGGCGGCCTTGGAGCTAGCCGCGGAGGTGCCGTTCAAAAGTATCCGAGCGTATCCAGACGTCATTGAATATCGATTCTATACGGCTCTTGCTCACGCGGCCGTATCGGATACTTGTGCTCCGGAACTTCGCGACGCTCATATCGGAGGCCTTCGTCAACATCATAGTGAGATCAAAAATCGCTGTTCTCGCAATCGAGCGAACTTCGCAGCCCGTATTGCACTTCTTGCCGCTGAAATTGCTCGTGTTGAACGGCGTGCGCTGGAAGCAGAGCAGCACTATGAAGAAGCTATTCAGTTGGCTCGGGATGACGGTTTCGTGCAAATCGAAGCGGTCGCTGCGGAGCGCGCTGCTCGGTTTTACGCAGCGCGAAACATTCGCACAGTCTCTCACGCTTACTTAACGGATGCGCGCGACTGCTATCTGCGGTGGGGCGCCGTCGCAAAGGCGCGACAGCTGGAAGTGGAGAATCCTCATCTTTCGTCGCCGTATTCTATATCCGGTTTGCCTGGCGGCTCCGATGTGCCGTGGCATCAGCTTGACATCAATGCCCTTTTTAGAGCCTCCCATGCACTGTCGCAGGAAATCGAGCTCGACAGCTTAATTCGCAAGTTAATGCAGGTCGTGATCGAGCATGCGGCAGCGGAGCGCGGAGTACTATTCTTAATGAGGAACAAGGTTCCGTGTGCCGTCGCGGAGGCTAGCGTAAGCGTGGATGGTGTTGAGGTCAGCGTAAAGGAGGCGGGTCATCGCGACATCGCGTACCCGGTATCCGTGTTGAACTACGTAGTGCGAACACGAGGAAGCCTCAGTTCAGGTGAGGCCGAAAACGAGCATATTCTATCGGCCGACTCATATCTGCAAGAACGACGACAGGTTTCTCTTCACTGTCTACCGATCATCACTCAGACAAAGTTGATTGGCGTACTTTACCTTGAAAATCACGTCGCTGTCAGAGCATTTGCCCCTCAACGAAAAGCTATGTTGGGCCTTCTGGCGGCGCAAGCAGCCACATCATTGGAAAACGCGCGGCTCTATGCTGACTTACAGCGAAATGAAGCGTTTTTGATAGAAGGACAAAGTATTAGCCGCACGGGAAGCTGGAGCTGGAACGAAGCCAACAGGGAGACAATTTGGTCGCTTGAACACTATAGACTTTTCGGTCTCGATCCCAACTCGGCACGGCTATCGCTTATGCGTCGTGCGTTTCGTCACGTCTATCCCGAGGATAGGGCTAGCGTTCGCCACTGCATCCGTTCCGCCCTTAAAAATGGCGACGCATTTGCATGCGAATACCGCCTCAAACGGTCCGATGGCGTTCGCTATATGCATATGGTCGGGCGTCCATCCAACGAGAATGGAATGCCCAGGAGTTATGTCGGCACAACGGTCGACGTGACTGAGCAGCGACGTTCGCAGGAAAACCTACAGGCGGCCCAGGCGGACCTCGCGCGAGCGTCGAGGCTAACCGCTATTGGTGAACTGACTAGTCTAATTGCTCACGAGGTCCGCCAACCGTTAACAGCGATCGCTGCTAGAGCGACTGCTGCCCAAAGCTGGCTCGCATATAGTCCTCCCGATATCAGCAGGGCGACCAACGCGGTCACATTAATCGAAGATTATGCCAGTCGCGCCAGCGGCATAATCGAGAGCATCCGTCAGATGGCGAGAAAGTCTTCGTCGCGTCGGATCCCGCTGGATATAAATTCAGTAATTCAGGAGACAGTATCGCTGCTTCATAGTGAGGTACGTCGTCAACACGTTCAACTGACGCAGCAGTTGGCTTTTGGGTTGCCGGCGATAGTTGGAGACCCAATACAACTTCAGCAGGTCGTTATGAATCTTATGCTGAACGGGATTGAAGCGATGGCAGAGGTGGCAGGCCGGCCTCGAAATCTTCGGCTGATCACAGAGGAGGGGTCTCCGGGTATTGTAAGGGTTGCCGTGGAGGATGTTGGAGTTGGTCTCTCGGCGTCGAAGTTAGAGAATCTCTTCGAAGCTTTCTCTTCTACTAAGCCTAATGGACTTGGAGTCGGGCTGGCGATCTGCCGTTCTATCGTTGATATGCATGGCGGTCACTTGCGGGTTAAATCAAACGAACCATGTGGTGCCATTTTTGAGTTCACCATCCCCGCTGAAGGTGACGGCATATAATCGTCTGCATTATCTATTCGATAGCGATCATGGTTATTGCTTACCGCGGAGAGGCGCGCGAAATACTGCGCCGGTTTTCGCAGGCTGAGCTGCGTAGGTTCGAGGGAGTTTGCATATGCGCGGATGGTTTGGCTTTCCATAACTTGCCCGCCTTTAGCTCGGCTGTAGGATCGGGCAACCGTTAAGACTGATCCGGAGAACCCAATTGCCGCCCTGAGCGGTCGCCGTGTTCGATAAAAAGACTCAGTCGCGTCGTGATCTTGCGCTTTAGATCGTTGATCATTTTCGAAGAATTGTCGCTGAGTAAATGATTGAGGTTCCAACTAGGATCGGCTGGGGGCTACAAGCGGTGCGCAGAATGGCGAGCGCGACAAATGTTGGGGCATCTGAATGGATTTGTTCAGTGGCAAATCGTGGTGTAGCCATCATCGATGACGACGAAGCAGTATGCTCCTCCGTTGTCGATCTCATGCGAGCGGCTGGATACGATGCCGAGTGCTATGAATCGGCAAAAACGTTCTTGGAATCGAAAGACCTTTTAAAGTTCGGGTGTATTATCGTTGATGTCCACATGCCCTGCATGAGTGGAATAGATCTTCTACGAAAGCTTCGTGCTGAAGGGGTTGCAATCGGAGTAATCCTGCTGACCGCGTTGCCGAATGACGAGTTGGACAACAGTGCGATGTCGTCAGGGGCGCTCTGTGTACTCAGAAAGCCGTTTGAAACCAGAGCGCTGTTGGAGAAAGTAGAGGCTGTTTTCTCGGAATCTTGAGAGGTGATTGCGCAGCTGGTTAAACTATCTCGAGAGTTTGTCGTATCCGAGGTCGACCGTAATGCCGGTCTCGCAATTACACTTCGGTAAGATCGACGTTTAGATCTGCGGCGATTTTTGCAAGGGTCGCGACGGACTTTGTTTCCAACTTTCGCATCATGCTGCTGCGATGTATTTTGACCGTTATCTCCTGGATGGCGAGCTTATTCGCAATCTGCTTGTTCATAAGGCCGGATGCTACCAAAGCTAGCACCTGCTTTTCACGAGTCGTTAAGAGCTCGTATTTTTCCCGGAGGTTGGCAAGTCGCAGGACGCCCCGTCGTCGCTCTTTGTCCAATTTTATTGCGGCGCTGATGGCATCGAGTAAGTCTTGGTGGCGTATTGGTTTGGTTAAAAAGTCTACTGCTCCCAACTTCATCGATTTGACAGACATGGGAATGTCGCCGAAACCCGTCATAAGAATGATGGGCATCGGAAGTTCAGCTTTTCTCAGGTATTCTTGAAGCTCGAGGCCGCTGGTGTCGGGTAAACGAACATCCAATACGAGACATCCCGGTCCATCTGGTAACGCGGCGCTTAAAAACTCGGAAGCGGAGCTATATAAGCGGACGCTATACTTCATGGACTCCAGTAGGTCTCCAAGCGAGCTGCGCACGGCTTGATCATCGTCGACGATATGCACAAAGTGCACGGCATCGTCCGGGTTTGACGTCCGGTCGGACTTATTCTTCTCCGTGTCGATCGTGGCGTCACGGTATTTTCTGACCATGGATAATTCTACCTGCGCGATAAAATCCTTGAGAGAGCCATTTTCGCTGCGAAGTCTCTATTCGCATCAATCAATCGTCAGCTAGAGGCGCACGAGTGCTCCTTAAAACCGCGAGCGCACGCCTCCGCTTGTCGATCTGGCAGTCTAGTAATCTCCGGAAAGCGGCTGAATGCTCACCTTGCCTATGGGAGCTTTGTGTTTCGTAGTTCGTGCGTTTTTTATCGCTTCTTATCGACTTGGCAAGCATGTCTGCCTTCTCATTGAACGTCGGTCTGATGCATAGAGCCGATCCAACTTATACCGCCGTATGGTTGTATCCATCTCCCGAATAATTTTAAGTCGCGGGCCGGTATCCTAAGCTCATCCCACGCACTCGCTGAGTGTCGGGCGACTCTATTCCTACCAACTGGTAATGGCTAGTCAGCCCAGAGTTGTCCAGCGCTTCTTCGAAGTTGCGCGAGGGGTAGGGGGCGGTTTGGTGGAGTTAAACCAAGTCAGATACTTCGTGGCCCTGTCACGTCATCTCAACTTTACCCGCGCTGCGGAAGAGTTCGGTATTAGTCAGCCTGCGCTATCAAAGGCTATTCAGAAGCTCGAACGCGAAATTGGAAATGAGCTGATTTTTCGAGAGCGGCAGTACATGCATCTTACCGATATTGGAAGGCGCGTACTCCCTGCCTTGGAGCAACTGATCGCCGCGGCTGATTCCGTGAATACTCTCGTGCATGAGCATCAGATCGGACGCTATGCCTCTCTCAGGCTCGGGCTAACACCTTGGCTACCAGGCCCAGAAATTGTGGGCATGCTCGCGAACGTTGTGCGCCTTGTGCCAGGATTGCAGGTCGAATTTGTCGAGAGCGAGACTTGTGATCTGTTCGATCTGCTGCTCAAAGGCCAGATAGATGTCGCGATAGGAACAAACATCGGTAAAGCACCTGAAAGAATAGACAGGTGGAAGTTATATGAGGATCATCTTGTGGTGCTTCTCAGGTGCACTGATCCGCTTAGCCGAATGCAATCGATTCCTCTTTCGGTACTCGCTGACGCAACGTGGCTGCAGAAGGCGGGTTGTGAGTTCACTACTAAGCTGTTCGAGGTTATGCGCAATGATGGCTTGGCTCCGATCGTTGCTCATCGCAGTTCCCACGACGGCTATCTGCAGCACATGATAGAGGCGGGGCTTGGAATAACAGTCACGTCTTCCCACGCCTCTTTTTCGAAAACATTAAATACCAGGCCAATCCAAGGTGATCCTGTTCATTGGAGCGTCGAGCTTCTTGCTGCGGCAGGCCGCCGTTACACGCCGGCGGTAAGCGCATTCATCAAAGCAGTGCGATTCCAGCATCAAAGTGTGGATCGAACGATGCTCAACCGTGATGAGGATCGTCATGGGCGAAACCACTTCTCTCCGACAAGCATCAGCGGATTGTGCAAGTCAGCTGCTGTTCCCTCATAAATATTGCGACCTGCATCTTTGCAAATGAACATCGCAGACAGTCAGTGACAAGGTGGAAACAATGAATAGTGTCCTGAGTAAATTCAAAAGAAGCTTGTGGACCTCCGGGTTGCTGAACAGTGATCTCGACTATCGTCTTATTCGAGTGTCGATGATCATCCTGTTCTTCTTCTTTGGTTATCAGAAGTGGTGGGCGTATGAGGCGGATCGCTTGGATCCCTTTATTAGCAACGGCCCCTTAATCTGGTGGCTGTATCCGGCTTTCGGACATCAAGGCGCCAGCTGGTTTCTTGGAGTCTCGGAGTGGACCATCTGTAGTCTGCTGTTTGCAGGCTTTTGGAGCAAATCGCTCGGAGCTCTCGGGGCGCTCGGGTCAACCGGAACTTTTATTGCGACGGTAACGATTATCCCATTTATGCCGGATGGTTGGGACACCTCGGCTGGCGGATTTCCGGCGATGACAGGAAACGTTCCGTTTCTCATGAAGGATGTCGTGTTGCTCGCGGTATCGGTCTATCTCCTGAAGCAGGATTTGGTTCGTCTCCTTTATGATGCGCCAAGCGCCGTCGCTCAAATGGGGCAGCTTGATCTGAAGTCCTTGGTCAGACCGTTAGACCAGCGCTAGATCTGCACTCGTCGAAGCAATTAAGACTGCTGCGCCACTGCGTTCCTATATCGGTTAGCGCAAGCGCTCGCCTTGGTGCTCGCCGAGACAGATCGTCGGCACTGTGCGGAGTTTGGTGCAGCCATTCCAGCCAGTTCTGAGAAGTCCATCGAGCCGTTTGCGATCAGCGGACGCACTCGGCGTGTCTTCTGCTCAACACCTAGAACGTCATTGGCACATAAGAAAGAGAGATTCATGTCAAGCCCAGAACAATACGATGTCGTGGTACTCGGAAGCGGCCAAGGCGGGAAATTGCTCGCATGGCATCTCGCCAAGAAAGGCAAGAAGGTTGCGGTTGTTGAGCGGCGTTGGGTGGGTGGGTCGTGCCCCGCGGTAGCTTGCCTACCTTCAAAAAATGAACTGTGGAGCGCGCGGATCGCACATCTGGTTAACAACGCTTCTCATTTCGGAGCCGTCATCGGACCGCACCACACCGATATGCGGAAGGTTCGGAGCCGTAAGCAAGATATGATTGACCGAGAAATTGAAGCGCACCTGGAGGCTTATCGGACCAGCGGCGCCGAATTGATCATGGGTAGCGGGCGTTTCGTTGACCTGCGGACGATCGAGATTTCGCTTAATGAGGGAGGTACCCGTGTGATTGTCGGCCGTGAGGTCGTGATCAACGTTGGCTCCCATGCCGCGATCCCGACCATTCCCGGACTCGAAAGCGTTCGTGCTCTAACGCACATCGAGGCTCTTGAGCTTGATTATCTGCCCACTCATCTCATCGTCTTGGGCGGCGGTTACATCGGAATAGAGATGGCTCAAGCTTTCCGACGTTTTGGTAGCCGCGTGACAATCGTTGAGCCTGGGCGACAGCTAATGGGCCGCGAGGATGCGGACGTGGCCGAGGAAATGCGGCTGCTGCTCGAAGCGGAGGGCATTGACGTCGTTGTCGGTGCGCGCCCCATAAATGTCAGCGGCTTATCCGGCGATGCAGTGACCGTGGCGATTGAAGATGCTGACGGTAAGCGCAAGATCGATGGCAGCGATCTGCTCGTCGCTGTCGGACGGGTGGCGAATACGTCTGATATCGGTCTTGAAAAGACAGGTATTGAGCTGGATGCTCGCGGCTTTATCCAAGTGGACGAACACCTGAAAACAACCGCTGCTGACGTATGGGCCATTGGCGAATGCGCAGGCAGCCCGCAATTTACGCACGTGTCGGTGGATGACTTCAGGATCGTTCGAGACAACATGGTCGGCGGCAAGCGACGTACCGATGAGCGCGTCATTCCATACGTGATGTTTACCGACCCACCTTTGGCTCGCGTTGGCGTCTCGGAAGATGAAGCGCGGCGGCTCGAGATTCCGGTCCGTGTGGCCAAGCTGCCTATGCACAACGTGCTTAGGACTGAGGCTACCGATGAAACTCAAGGATTTATGAAGATCCTCGTCAGGACGACGGATGATCGGATTTTGGGCTTTTCGATGATTGGCTCGGAAGCGGGTGAGGTTATGGCTGTAATACAAACCGCTATGCTCGCGGGCTTACCCTATACTCAGCTACGCGACGCGCCGTTTGCTCATCTGACGATTGCTGAAGGCCTTGGGCAACTCCTGGGCAATGTCTCCCCTCGCTGAGCGTAGGCTTTGGCAGCGCCTTCGACGCCGGCGCTGATACATTTATCGTTTTCGGGAGTAGGGCCCGCGGCGCAAAAAAAATACGCCGGCTCCTGACGTTCGCTGCATCCCGCCCTGCCACCGGCGAACGTACGGGCCCATTCCCCTTTATTGAGTCCAGGAGGGTCTGCGGAACAGATAAATCTTCAAAGCGCAATAAAGCGACCGGCAGCGCGAGAACAGACATTGGAAAACAACTTCCAGGTCGGGGCAGCTAGATGAGCATATCTTCCTTTTTCATCGCTCTTGCGGCCGCCGGAATTGTCGGTTTCGCCAACCAGCGCGGTGGCACCTGTGCCGTAGCAGCGATCGAGGAGATCGTAGAAAGGCGGCGGTTCACTCGGCTGCTGGCACTTTTGGAAGCATCCCTCTGGGTAGGGGCCGGACTTCTTCTCATGAATGCGATTAGTGTTTTGCCGTCCGTGCCACCTGGCTATGAGCCCGGCCGCTCGACAATCGCCGGTGGAATCCTCTTCGGGCTCGGCGCTTTTGTGAATCGCGCGTGCCTCTTTGGGACGATAGCGCACCTCGGTAACGGCGAGTGGGCTTACATAGCTACGCCGGTTGGTCTGTTTGTGGGAAGTCTCGTGATGTCCGGGGTGGTCTGGGTTACCCGGCTCGATGGACCGTCTATTGCTCTCGCTGCCTCTATGCTCGGCGTCCCAGCTGCCCTTTTGTTTATCTCCGCGAGACTTGCTGCGCATGGTATCGCGATCAAGAAGCTCAATCGCCCGATACTTGATTATATATGGTTGCCGCACGTGGCCACCACGATCATCGGCTTATCTTTTTTTACGGCCTTCGTTTTTATCGGCAACTGGGATTATGCGGACTTTCTATCCGATCTTGCGCGAGGAAAGAGCACTGACTGGGTACCCAAGGCTTTGCTTGCCTCTGCACTCGTGGTTGGCGCGATCATCGGTGGCTGGACCGCAGATCGGATCAAGCCAGGTGTTCCTCACCCGTCCAAGTTTGTCAGGCATTTCTCGGGCGGATTATTGATGGGAGCCGGTGCAAGCTTAATTCCCGGCGGAAATACCGGACTGATTCTTATTGGTATGCCGATGTTGTGGACGTACGCCTGGCTCGGGTTCGTGACGATCTGCATAACGATCTACGCTGCCATTCGACTGACCCGCTAACCTGCGCGGCATCTTAGCTCTTGTGCGACAGCGAGTGCTGCATAACGCCAAGTTATCCAATCGATAAGCTTTCGGCACAAACGGAGCAGGTCGTCAGATGATAAGGAGATGATCGACGGGCAAGACGCGCGATAGGAAGACTATTGGAGCACAGCTCAAATAGCTCTGCAGACGTCGTCTCAAGTATGGCCCATGAGTTCTGACATAGACGGTCTAAAACGGAGTCTCCAATGCATATCGATCGCTTCGCTCCTGCTGCGTTGCTCGCGGCAACGGTATTCGCTGCGGTCATGATTCAGCAAGCGCACGCAGAGACCGCTGGGAGCAGCGATGCCGAGATCGCACTTTTGAAGCAGCAGCTGCACCTGCTTGAAAGCAAGCTCGACAAACTCCAGAAACAGACAACCGCGAATAAAGTGGCAACCGCGAGCGCTAAGGCCGAAGCAAAAGCAGAGGCGAGAGCCGAAGCAAAGACAGCGATCGCTAACGCCAATGCCGCCATATCGACGAAAGCTCCAGCGGTATCGTCTGGCGCGGTTGTGTCGATGCCGAACAACAGACCAACCATCTGCACCGCAGACGGCGAGAACTGCATCGGGATCACGAGCCGGGTACACTGGGACGTGGGCGGGTACGACTTTCATCCCAATACGGCGGCGACTTCGCCGCAGCGGCTTAACTCTGGTGACAACCTGCGCCGCGCGCGCATCGGCGTCATCGGCAAATTCTTGAACGACTGGAATTTTGCGCTGATCTATGACTTTGGCGGCTCGTCCGACGGCTTTGGCGGTGCAGCGGCAGGGTCTCTTCCGGGGGGCGGCGTTTCGGGCGTCGAGAATGCCTATCTAAGCTACACCGGTCTCAAGCCGTTTGGTGGCAAGATGGCGATCGAGGGCGGTATAATGGACTTGCCTTGGACGATCGACGAAGCCACGAGCTCAAATGACATCACGTTCATGGAGCGCTCCTCAGCTCAGGTCATCGCAGTCAATATTGCCGCCGGCGACTTTCGCTCGACCTTCGGTACGCGTTGGTGGAATGATGCGTTCTGGGTAGGTGGTTATGTCACCGGTCCAACTGCTGGCGCCATTCATTCTGCATCTAGCGCGACGCCAAATGGCTCGACTGAACAGTATGGTGCTGTGGCTCGCGTCGCGGGCCAACTTGTCAGTGGAAAGGATTACTCGCTGCATATCGGCGCCAACGCCGAGTGGCTGGTGCAGCCATCGCGTAATTTTGTGACCAATGCGCAGACAGTGTCGCTGAGCGATCGCCCGGAGTTGCGGATTGACCCCACCACTCTGATCTCGACTAACGCAATCGCGAACACATCGGGCGCGCAGGTTTATGGCGTCGAAGCTGCGGGCACGTACGGGCCTCTGTTCTTCCAGGGCGAATACTATTGGTTTAACGTCGACCGTGATGCTTCGACGGGATTGGCCCCAATCGGTGCACCAAGCCTGCAGTTCCAGGGCGGCTATGCGCAGGCGAGCTACGTGTTGACCGGCGAAACACGCACCTACAATACATCAACTGCCGCATATAACGGCGTCAAGCCGGCGAACCCATTCTCGCTTCAAGGCGGCGGTTGGGGCGCGTGGGAAGTCGCGGGTCGTTTCTCGACGATCGACCTCAATGACAAGCTTGCGACCGCAACAGGTGTGGCGGGCGGCAGGCAGACCGTCTACACGGCGGCCCTGAATTGGTACGTCAACGGAAACCTCCGCTTCATGCTGGACTATTTGCACGGTGATATCGCCAAACAGGCATCGCCGACCTCGACGGTGAATACCGGTTCGACGTTCGACGCAGTGGCGATGCGCACTCAGTTTGCGTTCTAAACCGACAGCACAACGCGCTTCACGGCCACGAACGTTAGCGACGATCCTGGTCCTGCTGTCGCTTGTGTGTGCGTCTACGAACGAATTCAATCTCGCCGGAGTTTCGCATCCGCGATGTTGCATTCAAGGTGCACTCAAAAGCTAGCAGTTACGCCGCTGTCGATTGGCCAATCAGGCTCTTGGCGCCAAGGCGATATCAAGTGAAGGCAATAGCAACACCTAAGCTTGGCGGATGAAGTGAGACGATTGGGCATTTTATTGGGTTTTTATGGCATTAATGATGTCAAATGACGCGTTATGGTGAGACCTATCGATCGTTTCCTCTTTCAACCAAGGAATGTCACCATGTCTCGGATTTCATCTCGCTCTCACAACGCCGGCGCAGCCCTGATTGCGGTCGCTCTGATCGTTGGATCGGCGGCACAAGTACTCGCTGCGGACCGTAACAGCGCATCGACCATGGTGGTGGCTGATACTCAAGCGAACATTGCAGCGGAAGAGAATGGCGCCAGCGCGCAGCATCTTTCCCGTAACGATCTTGCAAGCCGAAATCCCACCCGGAAGCCGTGGCCGGCACCGGTTGGTCATCATCAGCCTCGGGCGAGGGATATCGGCGCCAACGCGCAATTGTCATCGTCCGAGATTGAACAACAGCGTTTGGATGAAAAGCTTAAGGCGAAGCTCATTATCTGTCGTGGTTGCTGAAATGACGGCTATCGATCAGGAGTAGCCGCCGTTAGGCGAGTGAGAGCAGCACCGGCTCTTGAACGGGCCCGGATACACTGAATGAGGTTTCAAATGCGACCGACAAATGATTCCGCCCTCGAGTCCAGTAACCGAAGAGGGCTACCAGGTCAGGTCGTTTTAGTGCTTCAGGGCGGTGGTGCACTGGGATCCTACCAGGCCGGGGTCTATCAGGCTTTGCAGGAGGCGGGGATCGAGCCTGATTGGGTAATTGGCACCTCGATTGGTGCCATCAATGCCGGCCTTATCGCCGGAAATGAGCCGAAGCGTCGCCTTGAGAAGCTGAATGAATTCTGGAGCCGCGTTCAACGCGCTCCGCATTGGAGCTTTCAAGGTGCATCTTTCGGACTTGGTGCGCGTTGGTCGCACTGGACTACAATAACTCAAGGTGTGCCCGGCTTCTTCACGCCGAACCCGATTGCGCATGTCGGGGACACAGTTCGGTTGGGCGCCGACCGCGCCGGCTACTATTCGACGGCTCCGCTTGAGCGCACTCTTTCCGAATTGGTGGACTTCGATTTAGTCAATGGCGGCGCACTGCGCCTCACAGTCGGTGCCGCGCACGTGCGGACGAGTCGGATGCGTTACTTCGATACGCGCGACAATAGGCTTGATGTCAGGCACATAATGGCATCAGGAGCTCTTCCTCCGGCCTTTCCGCCGGTGCGCATCGATGGAGAACTTTATTGGGACGGCGGCATCCTTTCAAATACGCCCACCGAAGCCGTATTTGATGACAGCCCGAGAAAAGACTCGGTGATATTTTCCGTACACCTATGGAATCCAGTAGGTACCGAGCCGAGCACGATGGCTGATGTGCTCAACCGCCAGAAAGATATTCAGTATTCTAGCCGGATCACGAGCCAGATTACTCGCCAACAGCAGACGCATCAATTGCGGCACATCATCAATGAACTCGCTTCGCGATTACCTGATGATGAACGCAATAAGGCGGAGATCGTGGATTTGCTGAGCCACGGTTGCCAGACCCGTATGCACGTCGTTCAGTTACTCGCGCCGCCGTTAGATCACGATGATCACACCAAGGACATCGATTTTAGTCCAGGGGGCATCAAGCGTCGCTGGGAAGCAGGGTACGCACACACCAAAGCGGTGCTGGCCCGTGAACCCTGGCTGGATCGGTTCGATCCGGGGCTCGCTGTGATACTCCATAAGGCCGATCCGCTTGCTGCGGAGTGAGCGATCGTGCGCCGTTTTCGCTCCCGACGTCCCAACAATACGAACCGGTATCCGCGGTAAAACGCGCAGCGATTAGGTATATGGCCGGGGCCCTGCTTAGTCGAAGCCGCTTTCGCACGATACCGAGATGCTAGGGTAATCGAGCCTTGATCCCCATGCACCCACCCTATGGACGGCTTAACTCCGGTCCGTTGCTTGCCCCTTGCGCGGCCAGGCACATAGCGCGGATATCGGTGTACCGTTTGAGCAACGCTTCGCTGCCGGACTGAATACTTGAGGATTTTGCAGCGCTGATCTTGCTCGTCAGAGCCGCAATCTGTGTGTCGAGGTTCCGAAGCGACTGTGCATATTCACGCCGCGCCTCATCGAACTTGGCGGGCATGTCCATGAGCTCTCTCACGTTCTTCTGGAAATCGTTGAGGGCGCTGGCAGCCGCAAGCACTGGGTTGGCATCATCCAATGCAAGGCCTATGTCGATCGCTGCCTGGGTGGCATCTTCATTAATGACATCAGCAGCGGTCTTGCCCCTGGAGATAGCTTTGTAGACTTGCTCTTCAGTGAACTTCCATTTGTAGAGGCGGTAGGTCGCGCCGACGAGCTGCTCTGGTGGAGCAATCGCTGCAATACCAGTGATCAAATCGGCGGTGGTTTTGGTGGCAGCTGCAATATAGGTGAAAGCCTCTCGCGCGCTTCCCGGGCTGCCGATTTCAAAACGGAAGGAGCGCTCCAACTCAGCGCGTTGCTGCCGCAGCATATCAAGACCCTCATTAAGAGCCCGAAGCTTGGCTGAATACTTGAGAGCGACGATTGTCTTGTAGGCCTCGAGATCCGTGGGAATGGCGGCGCAATCGGCCTTCCGATCATCGGAGGAGGATGGCAGAGGCCTCGGAGGAGGCCTCACTACCGCGACTGGTGGAGGGGTTCGCGAGACCTCACCCGATGAGTTGTCATCAGCCAAACATCCTTCGGATCGCGCTCGTTGCTTGAACGCTTCCAGATCTGCACAATAAGAGCCCGAGGCGCAGGCGGCTTTTAAGTTATCGATCTGCCCAAGAAAGAAATTACAGTCGGAGGCTTGCGCAACTCCGCCAGCGCCAACGATAGCGGCCAAGCTGATCACACTCGTGAGTGCTAGTTGCCGCATGTCACGGTTGTCCCGCTGGAAATGCGTTTAGTTGCAGGCCTGCGCGGCTGTCGCGCGCGCCTGCGCCGCCCCTCTCTCATATTCGTTCGCCTGTGCCTGACCTGCTGGCCCTGGAACACACCTGCGGTGGAAAGCTGCTGCACGTTCATAAAGCCCGATGATCGCACGCGACGCGCCGCAAATACCGAGACTACTGCTTTGGGCGCTGATCTGTTGCATCTCTGCCTGGATCGACTGCTCCTCAGACGAACAGTCGGCGCGCGCCGGAGAAAAAGTAAGACCTGCCACGCTCGTGGATACGATTAGAGCGCCAAGCGAATTCCGAAGCCGCCGGTTCATTGAAGAGCCCCTTTTTCGTGCGAGAGCCAGCAGTATCGCAGACGTGCAGAGCCTCGCATGACCCAAATGAGCTAAGCCGTGATTTTGCTGCGAGAGATCATTTCATACGCGACGCTCGCAGCGAGGCACGCGGCGCAAATTAATTTTTTGCACAATGATCACAAGCGATGTGCGTACTGACCTTCCGATCACAATCGGGAAGAGGGTGTTCAGGTCGGAAGCGGAGCAGCACCTCGGAGGTGTTCTTTTCTATCATCCCTGTGCAGGTTTTCTCTTCATCGTCGAGCTTCACTGTTATCAAGTATTCGACTGGAGACTCGCTCTTGATCATGAAAGCATCGGCACCGACGCTGTAGAAGCCTTGGGGAATGTCTTGAACCCAAACTGCATTTTCGACCGGGTTCGTCACGGAAGTGATCATCTTCTTGTTTGCGTCGAGATCGATTTTTCCATCACCGCATTGTCCCCAGTTCTGGCGGGATACCGGGAGACGTTGACCGAGCCATCCGTCCGGGCATGAGAGCTGGAGGTCGAGATCGTCGTTCGTATGCCAGGCCAGCGTAATCTGAAGCTTGCCTGCGTTTGCGCCGCGCTTTCGAGCCACGTCGCGAGCGATATCGCCCTCCGTTTGGGCGCGTTGCTGGGGCGCTGGTGGACAGGTTTTTTCGCACTGGGCGATCTTCGCCGCCAGAACCAGCTGCTTCTGCCAGATCGCCGCCTGCAACGCTTTTGCGCCGTCGTTGACTGCCTGCAGATCCGGAGCCTTTGTGAAGCACCTGTTTGGCATGAAACGGCGAACGACCGCCGGCCAATCTGTGGCACCGAACGCGCAGGCGTCGAGCAAGCGGACTCCGATCCAGCCCGACAGGATCGTGAAGGCTGACCACAAGGCTAGGGATATCCACCAGCGACGACTTAAGTTGCGCATGGCGCCTATGTCCCGATTGGCTGGTCAGTGCCGAGATCAGAATATGACATTGTCTTTACGTGAAAGGCGGTCGCGAGGGTTGGAGCGACGCGCAAATGAGAGACACCCAATAATTTCTGGCCTTTGATAATCAGTCATTCGTATAGTCGACGAAAGCGAATTTCCACTCCGAATCTTCATTCCTGCAGTCACCCCCATTTTCTTCGGATGATCACCGCATCGTTCTTTCGCCGAACAATTGGAGACGCGTTCAGATCATGGACGCCCGCGAAGATATCGAGGCTCGGATGAGGGACGAGTGTCTTGGCCCACTTGGGCTAAGCGCGAGAAACACTCGTGGTGCTGAGGGCCGTCTCTTGGCTATTGTGAGAGGGGATGGGCTCGCCCAAAATGTTCGAATTTCAATGGGGCAAGTTCAAATTGACAATCAAAGTTCGTAAAGTGCCAGGGCGATCGCGACGGGGGGCTGTCCAAGATTTATGAATTTGCTGGCTGCTTAACCCAAATGGGTCAAGACAGCCGCGCTCATTTGTTCGTTTCTCTCGCATTGCGAGGGTAATTCATCGTATTTTCAGGCATTAAGGGGCGGGGGAGGCAAAAGTGGAGCCGGTCGCACAGTATTTCGTGGGGACTCGAAGTCTTGTGGGTTTCCGCCTGGCGGAAACAAACGACGGGTACGTCATCGATCAATACGCCAAACTGGTCGAGGTGTTGACCAAGCGAGCTGGCGCGCAAGTTGCCGGGCTGTTTGCCGAGCCGCATATTTCCTACGGCAACGGAAAAGCACCGGCCCGGGTGGACTGGTACACGCGCTACGATGGCATCGCGCGGCCGCTCGTTGAGCTGGACCCAAGCTCAGCCCTGGCTGTTCAACGGGTGCTGACCACCCGTCTTGCCGCCTTGCGGCCGCTCTCGTTCGATCCCGAATATGGTCCGCTGGTTGCCGCAGCTCTCAATATCGCGGACCCGAATGGCATCGTCAGCGTGGGCGGCGAGCCAGTCCTGGTCGATTGGGGGATGTTGCCACAGGCGTCCCAGGGCGGGGATCGTCAGCGGGCGCAGCACTTCAGCTCGACTTTAGCACCCTATCTCCCCGATTTTGGGCTTCCGCCGGCGAGCCAGACAGAGTGGGCACGAAACTTTGCGTCTTCGGAGAGCCAAGGCCAGCACGGTCCCGGTCAGCAGACGGCTTCCTCCACCAGCGCGAATGCGCCGGGCATCATCCCCGTCCCGGCGACGGGCCGGCGTGGACCCTCACTGACAGCGCCCGTTATTGCGACATCGCTGGCGGCCCTCCTGTTGGGCATCTTGTATATCCCCGGCGTGCTTGCGTTTCCGTCGGATTCGTCGCCAGCGTCGGAAGCAGCCATCGCGACGGCCCGCCAGGTGGTTAGTAGCCTCGAGAACCAGCGCCGCAAGCTCGACGATGCCCTTCTGGCTCCGTGCCCGGCGTTGATCAATACCAACACGACGGCTCCGGTTGTCCCACCGTCGCTGGATAATGTGCGGGTGACAGTCCCTCCGGCTCCCAGTGCGCCGGGCGCGCCACCTGCACCAGCCACCCCGCCCTCGGCGTTTTCGTCCCGCGTGAACGCAGGGACCGTTTTGGTGATCACGCCAGATGCCAGCGGCAGCGGTTTCTTTGTGGCGCCGGATCTTCTGGTCACAAATCGTCACGTCGTGGAAAACAACCGAAAAGTTCGCGTCGCCAATAGCGTGATTGGCATCATTGAAGCCGATGTCGTGCGAACCGGCGACGGCGATCTGCAGGATTTCGCGGTGCTAAAGGTCGCGCCACAGGCAGCGGCAAAGCCGTTCGAGATCGCGAATATCCCGCCGGTTCTTCAGCAGGTCGTGGCGGTGGGATATCCCGGGGTTGCGATGCGGACCGATCAGACCTATCGGCGGCTGATGCAGGGGGACGCCGCCGCAGCTCGTGACTTGTCCGCAGTCATGACTGTCGGCCCCGTTAATCACGTGCAGCAGCAGAGCGCGGCGGGGGTGACGTTGGTCGTGCATGGTGCCGAAATCTCTCACGGCAATAGCGGAGGTCCGCTCGTCGATCTTTGCGGGCGAGTCGTTGGCATCAACACCTTCGGCCGCAACGATGACAGCGTGATGTGGCGTTACGCGCTCGGCAGCGATGGCATCAAAGCCTTTATCGAGCGCGCCGGGGGCAGCCCACGCGTGGTCACGAATGAATGCACGCCGCAAGTCGTTGCTGCGGCGGAGCCACCGGCCGCAACCGCGACCCCGGCAACGCCTCCGGCCCCGGCTCCACAGCCGCCGGCCGCAGCGACCCCCGCGGCCGCTGCTCCTTCGCCCTCCCGGTAATTTTGCGAGGGGGCCATGGCGGAAACGACAAAAGTCACGGAAACGAGCAGTCAAGGTTTGGAGCCGACCAACCTTAAGCTCGCCAGTCAATATGATCAGCTGCGCTCATTGCTGGAAGCGCGGTTATCGCCCGATCATGCATTCTTGTTTGCCGAGCCAGTGCCGTTCGGCGGAAACCGCGCCGGCGGCAAAGATACGGCGTGGTACGTCAAGGGCGCCGGTACCGTCCGTGCCCTGTCGTCTCTGCCGCCTGAGCTGATCCCGTTGGTCGAGCACCGTGTGGCGACGCTGGTTTATGACATCGAGGTGCTCTGCAATGAATTGATTGCGGCCGGTGGTGTCTCTCGCGAACTGGCAAAGTTGCTGCAAGATGCGCTGATCTTTCCCGATGATCGGGAGGTGTTTCTGGTCGATGATCGCCCGGTTCTGGTGAACTGGGGATATCGGAAGCAGGCAGGGGGCCTGAGCTCCGGGGTCGGGTCGGGCAGCATTGTTTCCGGAAAGGCAAGATCGGCTCCGCCGCCGCCGTCGTGGCCCACAACAGTCTCATCAACGTCGCCGTCCGCATCAGCGGCGTCCGCAGGCGCCACAAAGACACAGACTGAAAACGAACAGCCAACCAACACCATTCCGCCGGCTCCCGTAGCGAACAGCCGGCGGAGGTCTGGCTGGCGCTGGTGGGGTGCCGCGGCCCTTTGGTCGGCGTTTGTGGTTCTGTTGGGATTGAGCGGGCTGCGCTTGCTGGACGCGTGTGCGCTTGGCTTGTCCAATTGGCCGGCCTTTATGTTGCGTCTTTTGCCAAGTCAGTGCCCGGCCGCAGGCAATCCGGATCTGCAGTCGATCAACGATGCAGCCAAAGCCATTGAAGCGTCCATCCGGCAGAAACAACTGATTGTCGCGGCGAAGATCGCACAGTGCGATAAAACGTGCCCCGCGCCTGCACCCCAGCCAATTCGTCAGACGGTTGAACCGCCGAGGACCGTGCCGGATCTAGATCGGATAATTGAACAGATTCACCCGCCGCGTGGAAAAATAGAACTGACGGTTGCGTGGAAGGGGAGGCCTGATTTGGACCTGCACGTCCATTGCCCGAATGGTGAAATCATCTCCTACAAGCAAAAAGCGGCTTGTGGCGGCGTGCTGACGGAAGATTTGAATGCCGGCAAAGGCGGCACGCCGGGAAGCGACTATATCGAGCACGTGTATTGGAATGACATTCCGCAGCCGCCAGGTCGCTATACGGTCAGTGTCGTTCTGTTTCACCGACATGAGGAGACGCTTCCAGGGATACCGTTTGCGGCTGTGTTGCGCGTCAACGGAGTCACCGTCAAGGAGAAGGCTAGTACGCTCTCTGACGTGCACAATTCTGGGACCGACACCGATCAGGATACAGTCTTCACTTTTGACGTCCCTAGCGACGTTGTAGGGGTAAGTTCGAATGCTCGCTGACATCGTTGAATTTGGAAACAGCATCAAGCTCGTGCCACACAGCGGCATCCAATTCGTCGAATATGCCTTCAACATCGACAAGGTCGGGCGGCTCAACAGGCGTTTTATCGAACGTGCTGTCGAGTCCGCGCCAGGCGAAGAGAAGAGGTATCATCTGCTCCCCGCGTGGTCGGACGACGACGACCAATATGAAGAGCCGACAAAGCCCACAGACGAGGAGTACAGCATCAACGAGAAGGTCGCGCTTGCGGTCTTTCTTGAAAAGTGGGTGCCGGTGCCCATGCTGCGCGTGAAAGCCGCCGCAGACGGTTCAGAGGATTTCGATACGGGACCGACCAACTGGGCACGTGTCCGCGTCGTCGCTGATCCCGATCGAAAGCCGGACAGCACGATCACGCACCGCGTCATCTTCGCGTTCGACACCGAGCTGATGGACCGGCGCCCCAATCGTCCCTATGCCGCTTTGTCTCCGGACGATTCCGCGAATGAGCACGAATTCAAGTTCGCTTATCGCTATCGCGACATCGCCTGGTTCCTTGGCGCGGCCCCTGGACAAACTGACGATGGTGAGCAGGACTATTCTCAGGACTGGGTGCCGGCGTGGCTCGATCAGATGTTTCGCGACTACAAAGCGGCACAGCGGCCAGGCCGTCCGCTGCGAGAGGAAGATCTCAAACCGCTTGAGCACTACGGACACTATCTGGTCTTCCTGGAATATCTGGCCCAGGCAGTCAGACCCCGCGCTATTCGCCTCATCGACACAGTCTCGGCCGATCCGAACGTCAAGCCAGTTTGGGTTGACCTTGTGCTCGACGTCGGAAACAGCCGGACTTGCGGCATCCTGATCGAGTCGCATCCGAATGATGACAACTCGGATCTGAACAACTCACTCGTCCTGGCATTGCGCGATCTTTCAGAGCCCGAGAAAGTCTACAGCGAACCGTTCGAGAGCCACGTCGAGCTGTCGTTCGCCGATTTCGGATCTTACGAACTTTCGCAACGATCGACGCGAAGCCGCGCGTTCTTTTGGCCGAGTCCCGTGCGGATCGGGCCGGAAGCCGCCCGATATCGCCAGGCGGCGCAGGGCAACGAGGCAACCACCGGTCTGTCGAGCCCGAAGCGTTATCTTTGCGATACACGGCCGGTCACCCAGGATTGGAAATTTCAGGACCGCGACTACGGTCGTGGCGGCACTGCACCGATCATCGATCGAGCGCTTCGCCAATTCGTCAATCTGAAAGGCGATGTGCTGCAGCAACTCGAAGGCGACAGCAAGCGCTACAAGTTTCGTGTTGCAAATGACGATCGCGTCGGCGCCACGCGGTTGACCTACTCACGCTCCTCGTTTTTCACGTTCATGATGGCCGAAATCGTCGCCCATGCGATGTCGATGATCAACAATGCTGCTGTTCGCGAACGCAGGAAAAGCAAGGATTCGCCGCGAAAGCTTCGTCGTATCATCATGACTGTTCCACCGGCGATGTCGGTCCAGGAACAACGGCTGCTACGCTCGCGGACAGAGGGAGCGATCAAGCTCGTCTGGCAGCTGATGGGGTGGTATGAGAACCCGCCGCCGGGAATGGTTCAGCCTCAAGTCAAGGTGGAGTGGGATGAAGCGAGCTGCGTGCAGTTCGTTTACCTGTATGGCGAAATCCATAAGAAGCTTTCCGGCTCTATCGGAGCCTTCATGGGGCTGGTCGGCAAGGAACGGCCCTATGCCGATGCGGAAAGTAGACCGCTTCCGGGTGCAAAGCCCGAGCCGTCGGTTCGCATTGCGTCCCTCGATGTCGGGGGCGGCACCACGGACCTGATGATCACGACCTATTATCGGGAAGATACCGCGATCAAGCCGGTCCAGAATTTCCGCGAAGGTTTCCGCATCGCCGGCGATGACATCCTTAAAGGCGTCGTGGAGCGGATTGTGATTCCGACGATCGAGGCGAGCCTGAAGGAAGCGGGAGATCCCGATCCCCGCAATTTCCTGAATGAACGATTTGGCGGCGATCGCCCTGGAATGTCTATTCAGGAGATTCACCTGCGCCGGCAATTCGTGTTGCGGGTGTTGGAGCCGATCGCGCTGCGTATCCTCGCCGATGCGGAGACTGAAATTGGCGTAGCCAGTCTTGGTCCTACCCGCAACTTCAAGGAATTCTTCGTGCAAGGCGGCGCCGGTGCGGGTGAGGCCGCGATGCCAAGTAAGCGGCTTCTCGATTTTCTCGAGGGACCGGCAAAGCGGCGCGGCGCGGCAACGTTCGCATTGACCGAATGCAACTTTACCGCTGACTTCGACATTGTCGAGCAGGTTGTCGAAAGCGTCCTCGATGTTGCGATCGATAATCTCAGCGAAGCGATTCATGAGTTCGACTGCGATGTGGTGCTGCTTTCAGGACGCCCGTCGCGGCTGCCGGCGCTGGTGAATCTGATCACTAACAAACTTGCGGTGTCCCCGGATCGCGTCGTGCCGCTGCATCAATATCAGGCCGGTAACTGGTATCCATTTCGAAGTGCGGACAACCGTCGGATCGGAGATCCAAAAACAACGACCGTGGTTGGAGGGATGCTTTGCGTGCTGGCCGAAAGCCAGCTGCCGAACTTCACGATCTTTACGCACCGGCTTGGTTTGCGATCCACCGCGAAGTTTATCGGCAAGATCGAAAATGATGGGCGGCTGTTTGCTGAGAATGTCTATTTCAACAATGTCGATCTCGACAAAAAGGGAACAGAGGATCAGCGACCGACTTTCAAATTCTTCACACTCATGCGTCTCGGTTATCGCCAGCTGCCGCTGGAGCGATGGATCGCATCTCCGCTCTACCGGTTGCGGATGCGGCCAGGCCTGGACAACGAAAAGATTGTGATGCCTCTTTCTCTGACGCTTGAGCGGGCGAACGACAGTTTCGTCGACGAGGATGACGCTGATGCGCTGATCAAATCGGAATCAATGAAGGAAGACTTCAGGATTGCGGAGGCTATCGACGCCAATGGGAGAGACGTTTCCCGCAAGGTCGAACTGATTTTCAATACCCTGGACAATGACCAGGGCTATTGGTTGGACACTGGAATTTTATCGATTGCTTGAGTTGGGGCGGGGACACATGACACCGGAGAAGCTTGCAGATCGATGCGGGACCGTATCCGCACTCGCGGACCAGGCGATCGAGTGGTTGCGAAACGAGAAGAATACTGCGCTCGTCGGGCGTGAGCAGGACACGCTCACCAGGGCAATGCGGAAGGCGGGTGCACGTGCCCGCAAGCTGAAGAAGGCCGCCCTGCGGCCGATGAGCGTCGGCGTATTTGGGCCGAGTCAGGCGGGTAAGTCCTATCTCGTTGAGGTGTTGGCACGGCCGGAGCACGGCTCGCTGAAAGCCAAATTTGACGGGGGAGATCCCGTCGATTTTCTGACCCACATCAATCCGATCGGCGAAAAGGAATCGACTGGCCTTGTCACGCGTTTTACCGCGCAACAGCCATCTGGAAATACACCCGGTGGGTTTCCGGTCCGTCTCCGTCTCTTGAGTGAAACGGATATCGTCAAGATCCTGGGGAATACTTTTTTTCTGGATGGAGATCAGACCAAGGAGGTTGAGACTTCACCTGAAGACTTGGCGCAGGTGCTCTCCAACCTTGGTCGACGGACAAATGCCCAACCGGCAGGGTTGTCCGAGGATGATCTGCTCGACATTCAGGAGTATTTTCAAAAGCAGTTTGGACGCGAACCGTTGATTACAGCGCTCGACCGGTTATGGACCGAGGGAGTGTCGTTGCTTCCGCGTCTTGATATCGATGGCCGGGCTGAGTTCTTCTCGTTTTTGTGGGGGCGCTATCCGGCGTTTACCGAACTCTACAAGAAATTGACGCAAGCAATCGTGACCCTGGGGCGCCCGGATGAGGCGTTCGCGCCCATGAGCGCGCTCGTTCCGCGTGAGGGATCGATCCTCGATGTCGCGACGCTTGCAGGCATCGGCGATCCGTCATTGAGCGATGTCATCGAGTTGCGCGCCGCAGCCGGAGCCAACGTGAAACTGGCTCGGCCGCTGGTCGCTGCCATCACCGCCGAACTTTGTATCGAGGTCGCGGAACGTCCTCGCGAACTCTTCAGAGAGACTGATTTGCTGGATTTTCCAGGCGCACGCAGTCGCCAGAAAATCGATCTCAAGACGTTTTTTTCGGAGAAGCCAGATGCTTTGAAAGAGACGTTCCTGCGCGGCAAGGTCGCATATCTATTTGATCGCTATGTTGCCGATCAGGAATTGACGAGCATGCTGCTTTGCATTCGCCCGTCGATCATGGAGGTCGTTACTCTTCCAAACCTGATCAACGACTGGATCGAAAATACTCACGGAAAAACACCGGAGGCCCGCCAAGGGCAGCGGAATCTGCTGTTCTTGATCTTGACGTGGTTCGATACGCATTTTGTCGACAAGGCCGGCGATATCGATGTCGATAGCGGGCTGCGCTTTCGCAATCGCCTGGAAGCTTCGCTGTTGGGTTTCTTCGGCAAGGCGCATTCGTGGCCGCAGCGATGGACGCCAAATGAAGCGTTCCGAAATACCTACTGGTTTCGCAATCCGAACTATCCGGCTGATGCCATTATCCGGTATGAGGATCGCCGCGAAATCGAGTTCATTCCCAACAAGGTTGCGAGGATAAGCGAGCTTCGATCCGGGTTCATCGGATTGCCGGAGGCACAGAATCACTTTCAGGATCCCGCCCGGGCTTTCGATGAGGCGCTGAAGTTGAACGACGGAGGCGTCGGCTATATCGCGGAAAATCTGGCGAAGGTCTGTCAGCCCGAAATGAAGCTGCAGCAAATTCGTGGCCGGCTCGATGAATTGAGCGCAGACATCCGTCATTCGCTTGCGCGTTTTTATGTTTCGCTCGATTTTGAAAAGAGGTTGGAGGACAGACGAACGGCCGCCGATGCTGTCTTCTCTTCGCTCGAGAACGCGGTGCAGCAACGGCGCTTCGGGGTTCTGCTTCGGACGTTGCTGCTCGATCCGATCGATCTAACAAATGCTCTCTATGGTGTGCTGCAGGGACCAAGCCGCTCGCAGAGTGCTGCGGCGCACGCGACGCCCGCGCCGCGCGTGCAGAGGATCGTTCGCCCGCGGCGGGGTGAGACTCCATCTGAAGGAACGAATGACGTGCCGACAGATCGTGAGACGCGCTTGGCGCGTGCGTCGATCGATTACTGGATTCAGAGATCGAGGCGGATGCTCTCTGATGAAGCGCTGCTCAACCGGCTTGGCCTGACGTCGGCCGTCGGCAAGGACATTGTGGATGAATTGCTGTCGCTGGGGCGCCGATCAAATCTGGAGCAACAGATTGCGGACGATTTGCGGTTGTTTCTGGCTTTCGACCAGATCGAGCAAGCCGGGGTTAAGTCGGCACTCATCGCCACGACACGCATCAATCGCCTGATGGGTGATCTTGGATTTGGCAAGGTCGGCGACGCGAAGCGACCGACAATCGCGGACGGTAGTTCAACGCGTCTGGCTTTTGCCGGTCGGCCGATCGTCTACGATGCGTCAGGAATCGGCGAAGAGCCCAAGAAATTTGCCGAGACGTATGTGACGGACTGGTTTCATGGCTTCGATCGTGTTGTCGAAGACAACGCCAGAAGCGAGCAGGGAATAACTGTCGATCTTGCACAAAATCAACACCTCCGGTCGATCCTGGATGGTCTCGATGTCGATAGCCAGAAATTGACCTGAGAAGCGACTGTGTCTGGGTTCGTGGGGTGAAACCTTCTTTGGTGCCGGGCTTAGGCACATGGAACAAGTGATGACGGTTATTGTTCGCGAAGATTTAGCTGAAGCTGGTGGCTATGCGTTTCTCGATCTGGATCGAAAGATCTCAAGAGATGCCATTCGCGTCGCGTTCCGCCGCCTTGATATCGACCCTCGTTATCTTGGCGTGGACGGATGGCAGGCTGAGATCGTCTGGCTGAATCCGGACGGGATCGACAATAACGGGGTGAAGACTGTCCTGCGCATCGGTCCCGCAGTTGTGGACAGCATCCCTGAGTTCGTGCCCGTCGAGATTTCGATTGAAGGCGTCGGGGTTATCAGCACGGTCAATTGGCCATCGCTCGCCAAGTCCGGCAGGGGTCTTTCTGACGTCCGCATTGTCCGCCCGCGAGGGCCGGCAAATCCAGTGAACATATCCACGGCAAAACCACCGCAACCGCCTGAACCTCCACCGCCGCCGCCTCTACCTCCAACACCTCCTCCTCCGCCACTTCCTCCTGTGCGGCCTGAAGTTACCAAGCCACAGGTTGCTGCCGTGGCAAGTGATGAGAAGAAAAAGAAGGGGGCGGGGCGTTGGATCGCGCTTGCCGCATGTCTGCTCATTGCGTTGGTATCGGCCGCGCTCTTGCTTCCGAAATATCTGTCTGGATCGACCGGTTCTTTGGCGAGCTCCGATGCTCCTATCATCTTCACTCAGTCGGCAAACGGTGAGTTCACTCAGTCGGAGGCACTGGACATTACGGCGAGATCCAAGTCGGTCGCATGGCGCATCGATAATAGTTCGAAGCCGGATTGGCTCTTAGCGGCTCCAATTGAAGGTAACCTCGCAAAGGACGAAACGAGGACGATCAATCTGTCGGTCAGATTGAGCCGGGCCAATCTTCCGTCGCCGGGCGACTATCCCGGCAAGGTCACATTCTTGTACGGACCGGAGAACCGCCAACTGCAACGGAAAGTTCAGCTGACGATACCGGCACCGGTTCGTTCGAACGACGGCGAGTTAACGAGTGACCGTCGAGACATTATCGTCTTCACCGGACCTGTGGGTGGGCCGTTTACCCCGTCACCGACGTCGTTCAAACTCACTGCGCGTGGAAATTCCGGGTCTTATGTGTCGTGGTCGATCGATAATACCTATCCAGGATGGCTCAGCGTCACACCGACGTCTGGTCGTCTCGATCCAGGCGAGAGCGCAAATATATCGCTTTCTGTTGGTCGCCCCGCAAACTCTAGCGGCCCCGGTGAATATCCGGGCGAAGTGACTGTGACCTATGGTGCGACCGCAAAAAAGTTGGTGCAAAAAGTTAAATTGGTCGTCCAGGCTCCGCCAAAAGTAAGTGAACTCATCGGCTACCCAACTCCGATCGTCTTTACCGCGCTTAGAGGAGGGAACACTTCGCCAGGGAGTGCGACAACTAATCTTGGTGCGAGTGGGAATATCGTATCCTGGCGCACGCTCTCCAAGCCGTCTTGGATACAGATCACACCCGATTCAGGAACGATTGCAACGAATACGAACCTCGATGTGACGCTGAGGGTTGGTGCTGGCGAGACCAGTCGCCCGGTCGGTACCTATGAAGGATCGATTGTGTTTAACAACGCTTCAGGTCAGGGGCGGGTTGAACAGAGCGTCAAGCTCGTTGTCCTGGATCCCGGTGCTGAATGTGATCGCCTTATGGCAACGCAATTCGACAATGACTTGTCGCCGCAAATTCCGCCTGCTGACGCTGACTCATTGTCCGATGCGGATGTCGATCAAGCGATTGCCGCCTGTACTCTCGCGATGAGAGGCTCGGCGCCCAGGCGCTTCGCGTCCGAAGCAGGCCGCGCCTATGCGCAACGTGCTGCACGACGAGCACGGACAATCGATAGCCAGCCCGCGGCGAGAGAAGATATGGATCAAGCCCTTCAGGCATGGCGAACTGCGGCTGCCAATAATTCAGGCGCGGCAATGAATTTCCTGGGGGCCTATTACAAGGGCACATTCAATGCCAACTACCTGTTCACTGTCCCGGATTATCAGCAGGCGTTGAACTATTGGTTGAACGGGGCGAACGTGGGGAACGCCCGCTCGATGAGAAATGCCGGCGCCGTTTTGTTGAGAGGATCGGAGCAATATGCGCCCGTCCAGAAAGATGTCGTCAAGGCCAAGGAATTTCTGACACGGGCGGATCAACGTGGGGAAATGGGGGCCACGAACGCGCTGGGGCAGTCATATTTCTACGGCGATGGGGTAGAGAAGAACACGAGCTTAGGTCTGGATTTGATCACGAAAGCCTGTCGGGCCGGGGATCAGGATGCAAAAAAATTCTTTGACCTGGAGTATTCGCGGTCACGTCGGCGCGATGGCTTGCCACCGGAGCGCCCCTGCTAGGAGTTCGCCTGGAACGAATATGGACTTGGTCTTTCGAATGGCGTGCTCCGCACTCATGCGGGAGGATACTCCATCAGGAGATTTGTCGTTCGATCATGCCGCAATTCAGGGGGCCACGCTCGCCGACAATGTAAGGAGACGAGCCATTGCGCCGTTGGTGTGTCGTCCTGTCGATTAAAACGGGGTGAGAGGATTACTCCTCTTGCAGCGTGAAGGTCAGTTCCTCGTCACGATATTCGACGACCTGACAGTTTCTGCCTCGGCGGGGAGCTTTGCCTTGCAAGGTCACCTGCCGATCGTCGCCGGACACCACTCCAGCGACTGGATATCCAAGCGGTCCGCAGGTCTTGTTGAACACGTAGGCCGTCCCGGAATATTCATTGCCGGATCGTCTTCCGTCGAACAGGACGCTGCCGCGTGAAACGCCGTTGTCGATCATCAATGGGCTTGGTGATCGATAGAGGAATTTTCTGGATGCGCCCTGGGATGCGAGATCGAGACTCGATCCGTTATGAAGCCAATATAAATCAACCTTTGTAGGTGCCGCCCAAACAGCTGGTAGCGGCCTTGCGGGAAGGCCTTCGTTCAAACGCATGAGGGCTTCCGAGGCGTATCGCGCGTTTTCAGCAGACCTCGCATCGCACGTTTGAAAGCTGTATTGGAATGCGCCGGATGAGACGTTGGGGGGCGTCACGATGCAGGAAGGCGCGCTTTGGCGCTTGCAGGTGAAGGCAACACTGTTGTTATCGGTGCGCACCGTTCCTACGTCTGCGAAATTGAAGGCGATCTCGTAGCTGTCATCCGCATTTTCGGTCCTGGTTGCGGGTTGCTTGCGAACCGAGGCGCGGAATACGCTGGTGTCTCCTGTATAGCGGAGCGTCGAACGGTTGGCCGGCGCGTAACCGGATGAGCCAGCGGAAGCTGAATTTTGGCAAGCCAGACTTGCCTCGAGAAGTTGAACGAGTTTGCCGGTGTCCTGTTCGGCTGCTGCGGCTGAGGCAACAATGGCGATGCCTGCAATAACCCCTATGCCGTACTGATGCATTTGCGGTCTTGTCCCGATCAAAGAATTTCAAAGTATGCGGTCTTTATCCACCGGATGATCGAGATGTGTCAAACCTATGCAACGCTCGCACGATCCCATCGACCTTGATTTCAAGGAGTTTTGAACCGGCTTCATAGTTGTCATTATTCCACGGATCATGCGGACGGTTTGGTTCGTCATGCTCGCGTTCATCCAAGTGTCGCTAAGTCGGTCTCACGGGTTTACAGCGGAGGCGACCTATCGAGCCCAAGATGCTCGCGATAAAGGTTAACCATCGGGCCGCGATGTTGTTGTCCTGAAACGCCGGCGGTGACATGATCACATCATGGCCGGTGGCGGGATGCCTGCGCGCGAGCGTGGCAAACGCTTCTTATCCTGGTTCAAATCCAGGCTGAGCCTCCAAGGAAGTTTAAGTGTCGATGGAAAGGTGGCTGAGTGGCTTAAGGCACCGCTAGCGCGGAACACGGTTCATCCGTGTCGAAGGTTCGAATCCTCTCCCTTTCCTCCATGCTTTTTACCCGGCTCAACCTTGATTGGTTCGGCCGGGTTTTTAGTTTTGCGAGTTGTGATGACGGAAGGTCATTCAGCAGGATTCTGCTGTCCGGCTACTTTGATGGGTCTTCGTTATCGTCGATCAGTTTAGGAGGTTCATCGTAGCCGCGTCGGCTGCTGTAAAAGATCAGGATCATCAATCCCACGCCAATCAGCAGCGAGAAAAAAATGCCGAGGCCCATCGCGATATAGGCATGGTCCGATACTGCCGTGTCATCACCTACGGTGAGCCCGTCGTAAGCGAACCAAGCCGATGCTCCAAGCAGAACGACCAGCACGGCAACGAGCAATACAGTTCCGATACGCATGAGAACTCCTACCTGTCGTTCAACGCGCCACCTGCCAGCAACTCTATTAGGGCGTCCTGAGATGCGGATGCCAGGATCGGTCAGTTCTGCTGCCACATAATCTCTTCTCGGAAATTTCTTCCTGGAAAGCGCAGCGGCATGCAACCCGGAGAGCCTACGGCGATTATTGCGCACAAGGGAGGTAGCTATGATTGACCAAGCATTCGAGCCAAAACTGGCGGCTGCGATGAGGTTCGCCCTTGATGAAGTCTGCCGCAATCTTCCGGCGCGCTACAACGATCACGATTGCCGGAGCTTTGTCGCTGCAAAAATTATCGAACGCGTGAGATCGGGTGAGGAAAGCACCGAGAGCCTCGTCAGCGCCGGGCGGGTAGCCGTTGCTGAGATGATTACGCTGCATGGCCGCCAGGCGGCCTAAGCGGAAGGCATCGCTGCGCCTGCAAATAGATCTTGCCTACATATGCTCACGGGATGGTGATGCGTCCCGTATGCTTTAGATATATTCAAATCATCCCAAGAGTTCTTGAGATGAGTGCCGTTGTGCCGGTGCTCTGGTGAGCAACCGCAACAATCCCGTCAATTGCAAATCGCATATACAGGCTTCCTTTACTCAGAGGGCCTATCACGCGACTTGCTGCGCCGGGCACTTCTTCATAAGTCTTGCCACGCATTTCAATTTAACTTAGCCTTCGAGCATAAGCTGCTCTGCGATTTTGGAATGTCCTTCGTGTCATGCGGTTTCCGCAGAAGGAAGGTGGCAATGCGGCAAATCTCTTTAATTAAGACGCGTGGTTGCCTCCGCGATTGAGCGGAGTGAGCGTTCCATTCAGCTCGCATGGCTGACTGGGAAAAAAGTTCGCTTTTAAGAACAAGGTTTTCCAAAACATCGGCTGCGCGCTGCACGGATGGCGCGGAGCGTTT
The DNA here is from genome assembly GCF_055386385.1 of Afipia dichlorophenoxyacetatis. NCBI lineage: Bacteria > Pseudomonadati > Pseudomonadota > Alphaproteobacteria > Hyphomicrobiales > Nitrobacteraceae > Afipia > Afipia dichlorophenoxyacetatis. The sequence goes on from NZ_AP029250.1 coordinate 1,216,143, forward strand.
TTACGTCGGCTCTGTCAAGCGAAGGAAACTCGCAGCGGCACCAGAGTGAATTTGCAATTTGTAATGTGAAGTGAGGGAGGAGCGTCCATGACGGAGTCCAAGCTGCCGGAATTCTTGATTTGGAAATCATCAAGGCTCGCGATGGTACTTCTCGGAACCGCACTCAGCCTCCTGCTTATATTTGCCGCATCGATGGAGCCGATAGAGGCCGCGCCGCTCCTCCAGACCCATCAAATTCTCGATCAGAATATAAATGACGCACCCGTTATCGATGTCCGGGCTGTTGTCCGTAGAGGCGGCGCAGTCGTCGGGCCGCGCGGTGGCGTCGCTTACCGCGGCAGAACCGTCGTGCGAGGTGCGGGAGGTGCTGCAGTTGTTCGGCGCGGCGGTGTTGCCTATCGCGGCGCCTGGGTGCGCCCAGCGCGTTATTGGTGGCGTCCGGGCGGCGCCATTGCTGCCGGTGCAGCTCTCGGATTCGTAACTGCTGCGACTGCCGTCGCATGGGCGGGTTCGCCGCCGGCCCCCGGCTACTGCGGGTATTACACCGATGCATCGCGTCAGCAGGGATTTTGGGACGCCTGTCCTTGACGGTGGATCGTAACAATGGTGGCACACCATGACGATGCTGCGGACTGACATCGAGCGAAGCGATCAAGGGCCGGAGAGCCGGCCGCCTGACAATATGGTCTGGATCCCCGGAGGCACATTCCGTATGGGATCCGACAGTCACTATCCCGAGGAAGCGCCGGCTCATCGGGTGTCTGTTGATGGTTTCTGGATGGACCGCACGCCGGTGACGAACCGGCAGTTCAAACAATTCATCAAAGCGACGGGGCATGTCACCTTCGCGGAGATTCCACCTGATCCGAAGGACTATCCCGGCGCTTTGCCGCATATGCTCTATGCGGGTTCGCTGGTGTTCGTGCCTCCCCGGCAGCCCGTCGATCTTCGCGACTGGAGTCAGTGGTGGTCGTTCATGAGGGGGGCTGACTGGCGCCACCCCTACGGGCCGAAGAGCAACATCAACGTGCACGACAATCATCCTGTGGTGCACGTCTCATTTTCAGATGCACTTGCTTATGCAAAGTGGGCCGGCAAGGACCTGCCGACCGAAGCCGAATGGGAATTCGCCGCGCGCGGCGGTTTGGACAGTGCGGAGTTTGCCTGGGGTGATGAGTTCACGCCCGGTGGCAGTCACATGGCCAACACGTGGCAGGGTGAATTCCCGCGTCAGAATCTCAGCCAGGATGGCTTTGAACGCACCTCGCCGGTGACCGCGTTTCCGCCGAACCGTTACGGCCTGCAGGATATGATCGGCAACGTATGGGAGTGGACCAGCGACTGGTACGTTCCTCGCCACGAAGCGGATGCGGCCAAACCCTGCTGCATTCCAGAAAACCCGCGCGGTCCGCGCGAGGCTGAAAGCTACGATCCCTGTCAGTCCAATATCAAGATTCCACGCAAGGTGCTGAAAGGCGGCTCGCATCTATGCGCGCCGAATTACTGTCGCCGCTACCGCCCTGCTGCACGTCACCCTGAGCCTATCGACACATCGACGAGTCACGTCGGATTTCGTTGTGTCGTCAGACGACGTCCTCCCGAATAGGAATGCAGGAAGGAGCGGGCAACATGGCATCCGATACTCCTTCTCGCGGCGCTGTGACCTTTACCTGGCTCGTCCTGGTTCTCGCCGTCCTGCTGCTCGTATGGGGTGCGATCAAGTACGGCATTTCACTCGATATTCAACAGAGGTTCTGGAGCGACATTTTCGCCCGCTTCGGTGGGCCAATGACGTTCCGCTTCTTTTTGCAGCCGACCATGGCGGCCATCGCAGCGATCCATGATGGCGTGAAGGATGCGCGCGAGGGGCACAAATCCTTCTTCTGGAGGGCGTGGCGGCATCCAGAAAAGCAGACGGGCCGCTTGCGTGAAGGCTTCATCTCTACCGCCCGCATCATGTTGCTCGGTATCTGCATGGATGTGATCTATCAATTCAAGGAACTCGATCAGTTCTATCCGGCGGAAGCGGTCGTGATCGCAATCCTGCTCGCGGTCCTTCCGTACTTTATCTTCCGGTGGATTATCGAATGGATTGCGCGTCGCTGGATGCATCATGGAAGGCCAGCACAATGACCAATCAACCGATCACCCGGCAGTCGGACCCTGATGATATTTCCGTCGAGCTGTCGTCGCGCCGGACGGGCATGTCGTTCCAGCGCACGCGGATGAGTGCGGATCGCACGTTGATGTCGGTGATCCGGACGTCGCTCTCGCTCATTTCATTCGGGTTCACGATCTTTCAGGTGTTCCAGAAGTTGCGAGACCAGAACGTCGTTACACACGCAGCTTCTGCTCGCAATTTCGGCGTCGCGCTGGTTGCGCTCGGCATCCTGATGCTGATCGGCGGTATCATTTATCACGGCCAGTTCATGAATCATCTGCGAACTGAACGTAAAGCGATGACCGCAGCAGGGCTTATTCATGGGGAAAGCGGCTTCCCCGTATCGCTAACGTTGATCACCGCGATCGTTCTTCTGTTTGTTGGAATAGCAGCGATCGTCAGCATGCTGTTCCAAGTGGGTCCGTTTGGGTGAGGGGCGTCATGGTCAAGCGTTCAGCGAAGAAAACTCACAAGAAGACGGCAAAGAAAGCCGCGCGCAAGAACACGATCAAAAAAGCTGCAGTCAAAAAGGCCGCAGCCAGTAAGCGAAAGGCAGCCAAAAAGACAGAAGCGGATCAAGCATTGAAAAAAGGGAGTCAGCGTATGGCGAAGTCAGACAAGCCGAACATTCTGGTCATCTGGGGCGACGATATAGGCATCTCAAATCTGAGTTGTTATTCGCACGGGTTGATGGGCTACAAGACGCCCAACATCGATCGCATCGCCAAGGAAGGGATGATGTTCATCGATTCGTACGGAGAACAATCTTGCACCGCGGGGCGCTCATCCTTCATCACCGGACAGAGCGTGCTTCGTACGGGTCTTTCCAAGGTTGGCATCCCAGCTGCTCCGGTCGGTATGAACGATAAGATCATCACCATCGCCGGCGCGCTGAAGAATCAGGGTTATGCGACCGGCCAATTCGGCAAGAATCATCTCGGCGACCTCAACCATATGCTGCCGACCAATCATGGCTTCGACGAGTTCTTCGGTAATCTCTACCACCTCAATGCTGAGGAAGAGCCGGAGATGTACGACTACTATTCCGAGAAGGATTTCCCGAACCTCGTAAAAAGCATCAAGCCGCGCGGCGTCATTCATTCTTGGGCGACCGACAAGGATGACAAGACCGAGATGGAACGCTGGGGGAAGGTCGGAAAGCAGAAGATCGAAGATACCGGCCCGCTCAATACCAAGCGCATGGAAACCTGCGACGATGAATTCGTCGCGGCCGCCACCGACTTCATCAAACAGCAGAACAAGGACGGCAAGCCGTTCTTCGTGTGGCTGAACACCACGCATATGCATTTTATGACGCACACGAAGAAGGAGAGCCTTCGCCAGGCGGGTCGCTGGCAGTCTCCGTATCACGACACCATGATCGACCATGACAGGAACGTCGGTCAGATGCTCGACCTGTTGGACCAGCTCGGCATCGCGGACAACACGTTCGTGATGTATTCGACCGATAATGGCCCGCACCGGAATTCCTGGCCCGATGGCGGCATGACGCCGTTCCGCAGCGAAAAGAACACCAATTGGGAAGGCGCCTTCCGCGTCCCCATGATCGTGCGGTGGCCGGGCAAGATCGCACCGGGCTCCGTGTCCACAGAGATCGTCCAGCATCACGACTGGTTCCCGACGTTTCTTGCGATGGCCGGCGAGCCCGACATCGTCGAGAAGGTGAAGAAGGGCTATCAGGCCTGCGGCCGTACCTACAAGAACCACATCGATGGATTCAATCTCCTGCCCTATCTCACAGGCAAAGAGAAGGAGAGCCCCCGAAAGCTGTTCATGTACATCAGCGACGATGGCGATATCCTCGGCGTACGTTATGACAACTGGAAGGTCGTCTTCATGGAACAGCGCCTTGCGGGAACGATGGGGGTTTGGGCTGAGCCCTTCGTGCGTCTGCGTCTCGCGAAGTTCTTCAACCTGCGCACCGACCCATACGAGTTCGCCGATATTACGTCGAACTCTTACTACGAGTGGTTGCTCTATCACGCCTACATTCTGTATGGCGCAATGTTCATTGCTCAGAAATTCGCGGAAACTTTCAAGGAGTTTCCCATTATTCAGAAGCCCAACACGTTTACGATCGATGACGCGATCAAGACGATGGAAAACACGATGGGCGGCGCTTCTCATTAAGCGAGCGAAGTCAGGCGGCGAAATATTCGCCGCCTGACCTGTTTCCGAGCGGGAGGACGAATGCATGACCTCGTACGCGTTGCCTTCCTGGAGCGATTGCCCGGCGCGCACCGCGATTATCGATTTCGTTTCCAGGGTAGCCGATAAAGAGAACCCGGACTATGTGCGCCCCGCTGAACGCATCGCAACCTTCGACAATGATGGAACGCTATGGTGCGAGCAGCCCGTGCAGGTACAACTGTTCTTCCTGATGGATCGGGTCAAGCATCTTGCTGAGAAGCATCCGGCCATCAAGGATCGGCAGCCATTCAAGGCATTCCTGGCAAGCGACATGGCCACGCTCCAGTCGCTGGGCAGGCGAGCGCTCATGGAGCTGTTTTTTGCCACGCATGCGGGAATGACCGAAGACGAGTTTGAAGCGATCGCTCACAAGTGGTTCGCAACCGCACGTCACCCGAAGTTCGATCGGCTGTTCAAGCAATGTATCTACCGGCCGCAGATAGAGCTCCTTCATTATCTTCGGCAGCATGAATTTAAGACGTTCATTGTGTCCGGCGGCGGCATCGATCTGATCCGATCATTCGCCGAAGAAGCATATGGCATCCCAAGAGAACAGGTGATCGGCTCGAGTGCGAAACTGCATTTCGAGATGCAGAGTGACCAAGGGGTTCTGACGAAGGTTGCCGAGCTAAACAGCTTCGATGACCGTGACGTCAAGCCTCAGAATATCGGCCTGCATATCGGGCGTCGGCCCATTCTGGCGTTCGGAAATTCCGACGGCGATCTCGCGATGCTTCGATATGTGAAGACGGGGCAGGGCGCGCGGCTGGCACTGCTGCTGCATCACGACGATGCCGTGCGCGAGACGGCTTATGGACCCGAGTTCAAGCTCAGTCCCCTGATGGAGGCGCTCGACCGCGCAGGGGAGTATGGCATCACAGTGGTCAGCATGAAGAATGACTGGAGGACAGTCTTTGGAGACGCTTAGCCAGATGAAGGAATGGCTTGTTTTCTGGACTGAGGTCTCGGCGACGGTGATCGACGCCATCGCCCTGGTGATCGTTGTTGTCGGGACCATCGAGGCCGCTATCGGTGGATTTCTATTGATGTTCGGTTCGAAGGATGGGCACGAGAAACGTGCCGTCTGGTTGCGCTATGCGCGTTGGCTTGTCGCCGCACTGACCTTTCAACTGGCCGCGGACATCATCGAGACATCGATCGCACCAAGTTGGGATGACGTCGGGCGCCTTGCGGTGATCGCAGTCATCAGGACCTTGCTCAATTACTTCCTGGAGCGGGATCTTGATGAGGTTCGCGACCGGCAACACGAGGGATTGGCTCCGCAGGAGAAATAAGGGTGTCCGACCGGCCGGTGTAATCGTTCTCCGGTGTGCAAGGTCCTTGCAAGGAGCACGCTGACGCTGGCGGGATCAAGTGAAGCGGAGAAGATCATGTCGACGCTCGACGTCTTTGCGTGGATTGTTCTTATCATTCTGGTCGCCAGCGCCTTCGCAATCTTCTTCATTGCAGGCTGGCTGCCGGGTCATATTGCCGAGACTCGTAATCATCCCTACGCGCACGCAGTTAAGGTAGCAGGCTGGGTGACGTTGATCTGCGGCTTTGCGCTGTGGCCGCTCACGTTGATCTGGGCCTATGTCGACATTCCTGCTCCTCGCAAGGCGGAGCAGGCTCGATGATCGTTGCGATCCTCAACGTTTATCTCGTCCTGCTCTTCATCCTGGTGAGGATGAAGATTGTTCCCTTCAATTTGTTCTGGAAGGTCTCGCCGCTGATCGTGCTGCTCTTGCTGTTGATCGGTCTGTTCATTCCGATGAACTGGGGCGCCCCGCAGGGATCGACGCTCGTCGTGCGCAATTCTGTTGCGATTGTGCCGAATGTGGCAGGGGAGGTGATCGACGTTCCGGTGACAGCAAACACGCCGCTTAAGGCGGGAGATGTCCTGTTTCGTATCGATCCGGTGCCTTATCAGGCGCAAGTCAATGCGATTGAAGCTCAGCTGAAGCTTGCCTCGTTGCGTCTGTCCCAGATGACTCAGTTGTTGGAACGGGACTCCGGGCGCGCCTTCGATGTCCAGCCACGGCAGTCCGAGGTGGATCAGCTCAAAGGCCAGCTTGAAAACGCGCAATGGAATCTCGACAAGACGACGGTAAGAGCTCCCGCCGATGGCTATGTGACCAACCTTGCGCTTCGGAAAGGGGCGCGCGTGGCCAGCCTTCCGTTGTCACCGGTCATGGCGTTCATCGACACGGCCGATACCATCATCGGTGTGGAGATCGCGCAGATCAATGCGAGATACATAAAATCGGATCAGCCTGTTGAAGTGACTTTTAAGTTTGCCCCGGGCAGGATCTTCAGCGGCACGGTTGAAAGCATTCTGCAGGCTGTTGCCACAGGGCAGGCCCAGGCATCGGGGCTCGCCGTGCTGCCGAAGGAAATTCAGTCTATTCCGTTTGTGGTGCGCGTCAGGCTTCAGGATAAGAATTTCGTTGCCTCACTGCCGGCAGGCAGCACGGGCGAAGCCGCGATATTTACCGATCGCGTCAAGGTGGCCCATGTCATTCGCAAGGTTCTGCTGCGGCAGATCGCGATCCTCAATTACGTCAATCCGTTTTAGTTGAGACATAAGGGCGGGCCGGTCCCGGTTGAGATAGTTTCGCGCATAGTGGGAAGATCGGAGCCGGAGGATGGCCACGCTTATTCGCCCATGGAAGCCGGCGGAGGGAAAGGCGGTACGACTTGGGTTCAAGGCGTCCATCATTGCGATGTTCGTATTCCTTGTTCTCGCGATTGGTCTGACGCTCGTCTATCTCAGTTTCTCACGTATTTCCGCCATCACTGAAGCAGCCGCCAGCAAATTCATCGACAAGGTGGCTGAGCTGTCGGCCGACCGGATCGGTTCGCAGCTCAAGTTGATCAAGGACAATCTGGAGATTTTGCGGGATCTTCCTTCGATTCAGGCCGGGGCGGTCGACAAGAGCCAGCAATTGAATCCGCTGCTCGCGGCGATGCTGGAGAACAATCAGGAGCTCTTCAATCTTTACATCGGGTATGAAGATGGCTCGTTTGTCGAAATGGATGCGGTCGACCGGGCCGGAGCGGCCGCTCGGACAAAACTTGGAATGCCAGATGATGCAGTATTTCGGTTGGTCGTCATCTTAAGATCGGATAATTCCGAACAGATCGAGTCCAGAAGGATTTTCCTTTCAAGGAGTCTCGGCGTGGTGGCGGAAGCGCCGGGACCGCGCGATTACGATCCGCGCGATCGTCCCTGGTACCAGGATGCAAACCGGAACGATGGGAGTCTTTTGACTGGGCCCTACATTTTCTTTGCAACGGGAAAGCACGGCTACACGATCCGGTTGCCGTTCAAGGAGGGCAAGGGAGGCGTAGTAGCCGGAGACGTGCTGCTCGACGCCACAGAAGAGCTTTTGACCAAGGAGAAGCTGACAGAGTCGGGCATTGTATTTTTGTTTGACGGCGAAAACCGGATCCTTGCGCACCCACAAATGTCGGAGCTGTTGAAGCGCGAGGCGGCTCTCCATGGTGAGGGCACGCTCCCTCGTCTCCGCACCGGCGATATGAGTGGGGTTCTCAACGCCGTTCACGCTTGGCGAACGACTGGCATCGCGCAACAGTTCTTTCGTAGTCCTGCCGGCCGGCTCTATGCCGCAGCCTTTCGGGAAATCCCGATCGCTGGCAATGCAAATATGCGACTGGCAGTCCTTGCGCCTGTCGATGAGTTTTTTGCCAACATCCTGTCGGAGAGAAATCGTCTGTTCGCGATCACCATCGGATTTGTCCTGCTGATGCTGCCTCTGGTTTTTCTGATCGGGGCATTGTTGTCGAGATCGCTCCGGGCATTGGCGATTGAAACCGACAAAATCCAGAAGTTCGAACTGGTTTCCGCGCCGCCAGTGCGATCGCTGATCCGTGAGATCGACGATCTCGGCCGCTCGGTTTCGACCATGCGTACGGTGACGCAGACGTTTTCCAATTTTGTGCCGAAGCGCCTAGTCGAGCAGCTGATCCGAACAGGAACGCCGATGCAGCTTGGCGGAACGCGCAGGGAAGTGACCCTGTTGTTCACAGATGTCGAGAATTTCACCGCAATCACCGAGAAGGCAGATCCCAGTCAGGTGATGCAGTATACGTCCCGCTACTTCGCCGTCGTCTCAGAGGAGGCGATGACGCATTCCGGCACGGTGGATAAATTCATCGGCGATGCGGTCATGGCGATCTGGAATGCTCCAGCGGATGATCCTGATCATGTGTGTCATGCCTGCGCTGCTGCGCTCGCGATGTTGCGGGCCAACAAGCGGCTGAACGTGGAGTTCGAGCAAGAGGGATGGCCAGCCTATAATACCCGATTTGGTCTTCACGTCGGAGAAGCGGTGGTCGGAAACATCGGCTCCGTGGACCGCATGAATTATACAGCACTCGGCGCCGTGGTTAATCTCGCAGCACGTCTTGAAGGTCTCAACAAGAACTATGAAACGTCCATCCTTGTCAGTTCGGCTGTGCGGGAACGTGCCGCTTCTGAATTTATATTCAGAAGCGTCGATCAAATCAGTCCCAAGGGCTTCGCAGAATCGTTCGGTATCTTCGAGTTGATATGCGAGCGCGGCAGTAACAGCGATGAGGCTTTCTGTCAGGACTGGGAAGTCGTCTACGCGGCTCTCAAGCCCAGCCCTACGGCTGAAGCGAAGGCCTCACTCGCGTTATTTCTGAAGAAATACCCCCACGATGGTGTTGCACGCTACTACCACCAGAAACTGTTCTGTCGTGATCGGCCGAATTGATCGTCCACTCTGAGAGGCACGATCTGGGCGTGTGCCCTGCAAGAGTGAGATTGGCAAGCGCAGGCTCACTCTCGCAGGAATCAGGACGAGGATTTGAATGTCTCAGCGGTTGCTGACCTTGCTCCAGTTCTCGCCGCCGCAGAGTGCGCCGACGCACCCTTCGACACGAAGCGAGTTTGGGCCGGTCCATGCGATCTTGCTGTCATACACGCCGCCGTCATCAGCGTTGTAAATGCGGCCATTCCATGTGCCTGGACCGCTTGGACGCATTCCAATGAAGAGCTGTACGCCGATCATTGGCCGCGAGGTGAGCGAGGGGTTCGGATTTTTGGAATCCGTCTGAGGTTTTCCGGTGGCGGGGTCAATTGGCTGGCGCAGCCAGACCACCTTGCCGCAAAGGGAGCTTCCACATTGGCTGATCTGGATGCGGGCATCACCCTTTTCCGTCAACCAAACGCCTGCGGGGGTTTCTTCCTCGGCTTTCACTGTGGAAAATGCGCACATAAAAAATACGAGTGCTAAAATAAGATTCAATTTCGACGCCATGATCAGCCTTTTGTTATTCGCGTTTTCGCGGTTGCGGCGAACCTACACGGCCCCGCCGTTGGTTTCAAACGGCATTGCCGTTCTGATCCCTGCGCTTTTTTATGACCGTGACGTCGCGGACGCCTTCCAATTCCTTCAGTTTTTCGGGAAAAGACGCAATATCATGCGATGAGACCTTGCTCAGAAGAACCATCAGCTCATCACCCTCTTCGGCGCTTCTGTTTTCCACGAGAAAGCGTTTGACCTGACTGGGTCTTAATCCAAGTGCTATCCTTAAATTCTCAGGTGTCAGACCACCGTGATCGACTTCGATCTTAAGCTGGCATGTTTGATTTCGTGACCGATAGGCCTCTTCCAGGGGCTTCATGCCGGCCAGAATGAGAAGGATGATGATGGTGGATGCACCGGCGGCGAGATAAAGGCCGCCTCCGACGGCAAGCCCGATTGCCGCGACAGCCCAGATACTTGCCGCGGTGGTCAAGCCTTTGACGATTTCACCGCGGGCCAGGATGGAGCCCGCTCCAAGAAATCCGATGCCTGACACCACCTGCGCAGCGATACGCGAGGGGTCCAGCACGACATGCTCCTTGGACAGCACGTCCGCGAATCCGAACGCCGAAACAATCATGATGAGGCACGATCCGACGCAGACCAGCATGTGAGTGCGGATGCCCGCTGCCCACAACAGGCGTTCGCGCTCGAAGCCGACAAGGCTTCCGAGTGTGGCCGCGGCAAGCAGCCGGAGCAGCATCTCCGAGTTGGATAGCATCGTTCCTCCCGTCACAGAGCAAAGGGAAAAAAGGTACCATCATCCGCAGGATATGCACCCCCTACGCCACGTGTCATACGTTTGACGGTTTGCGGGGCGACAGAGACTGGCCAGAATGGAGATTGAGCCGAAATTCTGGAGGGCGCGGGATAGGCACTGGAACAGCTTTGAAGTTATTGCTTTTGCGCTGCTTTTGCCCCCCTTATAACTTAAGGTGATCGATCAACATGGTGGGATGCGGCCGGCAAGGCTGAGGGCATGCACGAACTTATTCACGACATTACCTTCTGCATCTTGTTTGCCTGGGTACTCGGTCTGGCGGCTCATTTCTTTCAGCAGCCGCTGATTCTCGCCTACCTGGTAGCGGGTTTCGCCATCGGGCCGTACGGGATGGAATGGGTCAAGTCGCAGGACTCGATCAGTATCATCTCGGAACTCGGCCTGATTTTCATGCTGTTCATGATCGGGCTCGAGATCGATCTGAAGAAGATCATCCGTGCCGGCCGCGTGATTCTATTTGCCGCCGGTGGCCAGTTGATAGGGGCCTGTATTCTCGGCGTCGTCTTTTTTGTGGCCATCGGCCTGTCGATGGGCGGCGGCAAGTTCGACGCGGTCTATCTGACGGTTGCCTGCGCGCTGTCCAGCACGGTGATCATCGTTAAGGTGCTGTACGAGAAGCGAGAGCTCGACACGCTCCCGGGCCGTATCACGCTTGGCGTGCTGGTGCTGCAGGACATCTTCGCGATCCTGTTCCTGGCGGTCCAGCCGAGCCTCGCGGATTTGCAGATCAGCATCATCCTGATGTCGATCGGCCGGGTCTGTCTGTTGGTGGCGACCGCGTTGATCCTCAGCCGCTTTGTGTTGCCAAAGTTGTTTCACCAGGTGGCGCGGCGTCCGGAACTTGTCATGCTGGGAGCCTTGGCGTGGTGCTTCCTGATTGGCGAGATCGCGGAGCGCCTGCACCTGTCCCGTGAGATGGGGTCGCTCGTTGCCGGCGTGTCGCTGTCCACATTTCCGTACGCGCTTGATGTGACTGCCAAAGTCACGACGTTACGAGATTTCTTTATCACACTGTTCTTTGTCGGCCTCGGCATGACGATTCCGGTCCCGAACGGATCGACCATTGGCCTCGCGCTTGTCATTGCGGCGTTTACGGTGGTCAGCCGAATGGTAACGACGTTCCTGCCGCTCTATTTCATGAACCAGGGCCTGCGAGCCAGCATTCTGCCGGCGATCAACCTGTCGCAGATCAGCGAGTTCTCGCTGGTCGTGATTCAGGTCGGTCTTACGGCCGGCCATATCAGTACGGAAACATCGAGTGCCGCGTCATTTGCTTTCGCAATTCTCGCAGTGCTCAGCACATTCGCGATGACGCGCAGCGACCAGATTACGCGATGGGCGATTGTCATGCTGAAGAAGCTGGGAATTCGCGATCTGGATCACAATAACAAAGTCAGCGGCGACAATCATGAAGGCGGACACGGCGAAGCACGGCGTGTCGTCATTCTCGGCTTCTTCCGGGCTGCAAGCGCTTTGGTCAGCGAGATCGAGCAGCAGAACAAATCTCTGCTGGATCAGATCACCGTTGTTGATTTCAATCCGAACGTTTTCCGCACACTCACGGCGCGCGGTATTCACGTGATCTACGGTGATATCAGCAACATCGATACGCTGATACATGCCGGTGTCAGCAAGGCCGAGATCATCATCTTGAGCGTGCCGGATTCCCTTCTCAAAGGTGCGAATAACGAAAAATTGGTTCGCCACGTTCGCTCGCTCAATCCTGACGCAAAGATCATTTCGACAGCGGACCTGCTGGGGGACGTTCCCGATCTCTACGCGGCTGGAGCGGACTATGTGACGGTCACCCGCATCACCGATGCGCAGGAGCTCTACAAAGTCATCGATGCTGCGGATCAGGGCCTGATCGAGAGCAAGCGCGCAGAGCTCGATGCTCTTTTGCACGAGCGCAGGGAAGTCCTGCCCTGACGGCAGTTTGATCGCACGCAAGTCCCAGATGTGATATCCGGCAATCGATGATTTCGGATCGGGCATGCCCCAGAAATCACACGGTGCGAAATCGATCGATGCGAAGCGATCAATTTGGAGAGGTATATGCGCGACCATAGCGAAGAAACGCTCACTCAGGCCGTTCTTGATCGCATTCAGCATGCTGCCGATCCGCGCACCCGGGAGGTATTACAGGCCCTCGTGCGTCACGTGCATGCTTTCGTACGCGAGGTCCGGCCGACCGAAGGAGAATGGAAGCTGGCCGTCGATTTCCTCACCCGGACGGGCCAGATGTGCGATGACAGGCGGCAGGAATTCATCCTGCTGTCTGATACGCTCGGCGTATCGATGTTGGTCGATACGATTAATCATGCACGTGGCGGCGGCACGACCGAGACCACGGTGTTGGGACCCTTTTACGTCGACCATGCGCCGACGGTTGAGCTTGGTGCCGATATTTCCGGAGGGTTGAAAGGCGATCCGCTCTTCGTTGAAGGCATCGTCCGTTCTGAGAATGGAACCGTCTTATCCAATGCCGTCGTCGATGTCTGGCAATCTGACGATGAAGGTCATTACGATCTCCAGTTCAATGATCCAAACCTGTTCTTCCTTCGCGGGCGGTTGCGGACGGACGGGGAGGGGCGCTTCTGGTTCTGGTCGATCATGCCGCGAAGCTATCCCATTCCGACCGACGGTCCGGTGGGCGGGCTGCTGGCGGCCGCGGGACGACATCCGTTCCGCCCGGCCCATCTTCATTTCATGATCGCGGCGCCCGGGCATAACAAACTCATCACTCATATTTTTGTAAAAGGTGACGATTACCTCGATTCCGACGTCGTGTTCGGGGTCAAGGACTCGCTGATCGCAGACTTCGAAACCCGTGCGAAAACCACGACCCTCAGTGATGTCCACATCGACCGTCCTCATCGCTACCTGCGCTACGATTTCAGCCTTCAGACCACCAGCCCTTACGTCTCCTGATCCAGTATTTCGCCCTGCGGAAGCATGGCTGCTAAAATCGGTGTCCGGCGATCCAACGGTGGCCTTGCCCCGGTTTTGGCCAGTCATATCTGCTGTTTTGGGGCGAATAAGGTCCGGCAGATGATCGCTATGTGAATGGCGCAGTTGCGCGCGTCCCCGCCCTGCGCCATACGATCACCAGCATATTAGAGGTACGAGCGCGTTTATGGCCCATCCCATTCCTGAAGTTCTGAAAGCTTTCGCCGCTGGCGAGATTGTCGTGGTCACCGACGATGACGATCGTGAAGGCGAGGGTGACTTGATTGTTGCCGCCACGCTTTGCACCGCGGAGAAGATGGCTTTCATCATCCGCCACACCTCGGGCATCGTCTGTGCGCCGATCACCTCGGACAATGCCCGCCGGTTGCGGCTCGATCCGATGGTGGCTCAAAACGATTCCAACCACACCACCGCGTTTACAGTCTCGATTGACTACAAACCCGGTATGACCACCGGTATCTCTGCCGATGAACGCACCGCCTGCTGTCGCGCGCTCGCCAACCCGAACGCCGGCCCGAGCGATTTCGCTCGCCCGGGACACGTCTTCCCGCTGATCGCACGCGACGGTGGCGTGTTGCTCCGTTCCGGCCATACCGAAGCTGCCGTGGACTTGTGCAAGCTTTGCGATCTGCCGCCTGTGGGCGTCATCAGTGAATTGATGAATGACGACGGCACCGTGATGAAGGGCGAGCAGGTCGTTAAATTCGCCGCGGCTCACAATCTCAAGCACGTCACCATCGCTGACATGATCTCGTACCGTCAGGCGCGCGAAAAGCTCATCGAGCGCGTTTCGACGTTTACTGTCGACACCCCGATTGGCACGCTTGATGGCTACGCCTATCGTTCGCCATTCGATCCGATCCATCACGTTGCCTTCGTCTATAAAGGTGTCGGCAATGGCCAGAACGTCCTGACCCGCTTTCACAAGCCGAATATTGTGAAGGATATCTTCTTCGGCTCGGGCCGCGTTCTTGCTGCGCTGGAGCATTTCAAGAAAAACGGCAGCGGTGTTCTGGTTTATCTGCGTGATGGTGCGGCTGGCGTTCCCGTGGCGCCGCTTGATGATGACCATTCAGCCGAGGCCGACCGCAATCGGCAATGGCGTGAAGTCGGCGTCGGCGCGCAAATCCTGCGCGACCTTGGCGTCACCTCGATACGCCATCTGACATCGTCCGCACACGATTATAAAGGCCTGTCAGGGTTCGGCATCGAGATTGTTGCAAACGAACCATTCGACGGATGAACGTCGTCAAACCGGTTCAAGGAGAGGGAACTGGTTTAAGGCTTGCAACCTGACACTGACGATTTATCGTAACCAATACAGCAGACATAAAGCTGAAAGGACTATTCCATGAGTGTGCGCCCGCAGAGCAAGGACAAGCCCGCAAAGGCAACGTTCCAGTGGGACGACCCATTCTTGCTCGACGATCAGTTGACTGAAGACGAGCGCATGATCCGCGATACCGCACGCGCTTATGCTCAGGACAAACTGTTGCCACGCGTCTCGCAGGCGTATCTCGAGGAAAAGACCGATCGTGCCATCTTCAACGAAATGGGCGAGCTGGGTCTGATCGGCGTGACGCTGCCGGAGGAATATGGCTGCGCCAATGCGAGCTATGTTGCTTACGGTCTGGTCGCGCGCGAGATCGAGCGCGTCGATTCCGGTTACCGTTCGATGAACAGCGTGCAGTCGTCGCTGGTGATGTATCCGATCTATGCCTACGGCGATGAAAGTCAGCGCAAGAAATATCTGCCCAAACTCGCGTCGGGCGAATGGGTCGGTTGCTTCGGCCTGACCGAGCCGGATGCCGGCTCTGATCCGGACGGCATGAAGACCCGCGCGGAGAAGGTCGCTGATGGTTATCGGTTGACCGGCAGCAAGATGTGGATCTCGAACGCACCGATCGCCGATGTGTTTGTGGTGTGGGCGAAGTCCGCTGCGCACGACAATCAGATCCGTGGCTTCATCCTCGAGAAGGGCATGAAGGGCCTCTCGGCCCCGAAGATCGGCGGCAAGCTGTCGTTGCGCGCATCGATCACCGGTGAAGTGGTAATGGACGGCGTCGTGGTTCCGGAAAGCGCACTGTTGCCGAACGTATCGGGACTGAAGGGGCCGTTTGGCTGCCTCAATCGCGCACGCTACGGAATTTCGTGGGGCGCGATGGGCGCGGCTGAAGATTGCTTCGCCCGTGCACGTCAGTATGTGCTCGACCGCAAGCAGTTCGGCCGTCCGCTCGCAGCAACCCAGTTGGTCCAGAAGAAGCTTGCTGACATGGAGACCGAGATCACGCTCGGCCTGCAGGGCTCCCTTCGCCTCGGCCGCTTGATGGACGAAGGCAAGCTGGCGCCGGAAATGATCTCCATCATGAAGCGTAACAATTGCGGCAAAGCTCTCGACATCGCCCGAATGGCCCGCGACATGCACGGCGGCAACGGCATCTCCAGCGAGTTCCACGTGATGCGTCACGCGCAGAACCTGGAGACGGTCAACACCTATGAGGGCACGCACGACATCCACGCCCTCATCCTGGGCCGTGCGATCACCGGCATTCAGGCGTTTATGTAAAGATGACGCGCGATTAGTCTGCGATTGAAACACGATGGCCGGGGCTCGTCCCGGCCATCAACATTTTTGCATCTGATCAGACCAATATGGACACAGGCACATGAGCGATAACGAAGACATTCCATTCAACCGGGATTTTCCGCTTGCCCCCGGCGTGGTGGATGAAGTCGTGCCCGGTGTGCGCCGTGTGCTGTGTAACAATCCCAGTCCGTTTACGTTCACCGGCTCGCTGACCTATATCATCGGCCGCGGCAACGTAGCGATCATAGATCCCGGCCCGGTCGATGAAGATCATGCACGCGCAGTACTTAATGCCGTGCGCGGTGAAACGGTCACGCACATCCTTCTGACGCACACCCATCGAGATCATTCTCCCGGCACAGCGCGTCTCAAGGAAGCAACCGGTGCAACCGTCTATGCCGAAGGACCGCATCGCGCATCGCGTCCGGCCTATGCCAGCGAAAAGCGGACCACAGAGTCCGGCGGCGACTGGGACTTCCGCCCGGACGTGACGCTGAAGGACGGTGACATCATCCAGGGTGATGGCTGGCGGCTGGAAGCCGTCACCACGCCAGGGCACACTGCCAATCACATGGCTTTCGCATGGCCGGAGCGTCAGCTGATGTTCATCGGCGACCACGTGATGGGTTGGTCGACCTCGATCGTGGCGCCTCCCGATGGCTCGATGGTCGACTACATGGCGTCGCTCGAAAAGCTGACGCACCGTGACGAGCAGCTCTATTTCTCCGGACATGGACCCGAGATTCCGGACGCGGTGCGTTTCGTGAAATTCCTTATTCGCCACCGCAAGGCGCGGGAAGCATCCATCCTATATCGGCTGGCCAAAGGCGAGGCAGACATCCCGACGATCGTCCGCGCGAGCTATATCGGGCTTGATCCGAAGCTCGTCGGTGCGGCCGGCTACTCAGTGTTGGCGCATCTTGAAGATCTTGTCGCACGCAATGTGGTGGCGACCGACGGCGATCCGACCATCGACGGGACCTATCGTTTGGTCGCGCCCTTGGCCTGAGGCTTGGCAGGCGTCATCAGTTTCTTGACCGGCGCGGCGGTGTCGACAGCCGTGTTGAGGTCTTCCGTGAATTTGGTGATGCGGGCGGCGTTGCTGCCGAGATCGTGTTCGAAGTAACGCGACGAGGACCGGATATCGACGCGCGAGCCATCGCCATCCGGAGCGACGCGTATCGAGACATCCTCACGGAATCCCATGATTGGTGTGCGGGCCACTGCTTCGATGCGGCCCGGACGTTGCGGCGGTTGCGGCGGGCGCTCGTCGATGATCGCCCACTTACGCCGCTCCACGATCCGTCGCACGAGCTCGTAGGCCCGTTGCGGTGGAACATCGACGCTGATCGGCTCGATGTCCGGATAGGCGGTGCGTTGCTGCTCCGCGGAGTAAAGGCCCGCGTAAACCGCCGAATTTGCTCCATCAGTGGCCCGCAATGGCGCCAGCGTGTCGAACCGTGGCGGATCGATGGCATCAGTGGTGATGTCGTGAATGGCCGGGAGTTTGCGGTACTGGTAGGCGAGATAGGCCGGGTAGGCCAGAATCGCTGCATTGATCAGGAAGGCCAGTAGAATAAGGCTCATGCCGCGCGAGCCGTTATGCCAGATCGCCGCGAATGCAGCGAGCCCAACCAAGATAGACAGGCCGGCAAGGGCGAGTGCCCCAAAAAATGTGGCCAGCGCCGGTCTCAGTTCCAAAAATCCGAAGCGGATCATGACGATCGAGGTGACCGTCGCGAGCAATGAAAACACCGCAAGGCGACGCGCCCACACCGCGAGGACGGAAAGCGGCTCTGTGTGATAGGCAGCGGAGAAGCGGCGTCGCATATGTCGATGATCCGTTCGTGCGCCTGCTGGAAGAGGTATGTTGTGATCTCGTGGAGCGGATTTGACGTTCGCCCCCCTGTTTGCCGCGAATTTGTAATGCGAACGTTAGAATCGGACCACTAGCGCATTTGCCGGGCGGCTGTGAAGCAGTATCGAGGGGAAAAATTATTGATAAGCAAAGGATTTTTGACTTTGTGAATTCTTGACCTGGCGTGATGAGTTCAAGCCGCCAGATGTCCTCCAAAGAATGATGCCCGGGATTTCCCCGGGCATCATTCTTGAGTAGCCGGTGAGGACGCCGATTTTACGCCGCTGCCGTCGGGAACTTGTAGGTCTTGAACTGGTCCCGCAGCGCTGTCTTCAGGATCTTGCCGGTGGCCGTGTGGGGGATGGCTTCAACGAACTGCACGTCATCCGGCATCCACCACTTGGCGATCTTGCCATCCATGAACTTCAGGATTTCATCCGGCGTGGCGGTTTGCTCCGGCTTGAGCTGCACGATGAGCAGCGGCCGCTCGTCCCACTTCGGATGGTGAACGCCGATGACGGCGGCCTCGAGCACCTTCGGATGACCAACGGCGAGGTTTTCCAGGTCGATCGAGGAAATCCATTCGCCGCCGGACTTAATGACGTCCTTCGAACGATCGGTGATCCGCATATACCCACCCTCGTCCATGGTCGCGACATCACCAGTGTCGAAGAAACCTTCGTCATCCAGGATATTGGTCTCGACGCGGTAATAGGCCTTCGCGACCGAAGGCCCGCTGACCTTGAGGCGGCCGAAGGTCTTGCCGTCCCATGGCAGAAGCTTGCCGGTGTCGTCGGTGATCTTCATCTGAACACCGAAGGGCGGATAGCCCTGGGTTTGCAGGACATCGAGCGCGGCTTCGCCGGTAAGGTCTACGAACGGCGGCTTGAGCGCCCCCACGGTGCCGATGGGGCTCATTTCCGTCATGCCCCAGGCGTGGCGTGCTTCCACGCCCATATCCATAAACGCTTTGATCATGGAGCGCGGCATCGCCGAGCCACCGCAAATGAGCACCTTGAGATCCGGCAGGGTTTTCTTTTCGGTGGCCATGTACTGCAGCAGCATCAGCCAGACCGTCGGCACGCCGGCCGTGTAGGTGACTTTTTCGGTCGACATCAGTTCGTACACCGAGGCGCCATCGAGCTTCGGTCCCGGCATCACAAGCTTGGTGCCCATGCTCGGCGCGGAGAACGCGATGCCCCAGCTGTTGGCGTGGAAGAGCGGCACCACCGGCAGCATCACATCTTTGGCGCGCGTGCCAAGCGCATCGGTGTTGTTGGCCATCAAGGCATGGAGCACGTTCGACCGGTGTGAATAGAGTACGCCCTTGGGGTCGCCCGTCGTGCCTGACGTGTAACACATGGCCGCGGCGGTGTTTTCGTCGAACTCTTTCCACTGGAAATTGCCGTCGACTTCCGCGATCCAGTCCTCATAGGCGATCGCGTTCTTCAGCGTGGTCTGCGGCATATGGGCCTTGTCCGTGAGCACGACATAGCGCTCGACGGTGGGCATCTTGTCCGCAATTTTTTCCAGCATGGGCACGAATGTCAGGTCTGTCATCATGATGCGGTCTTGCGCATGGTTGACGATCCAGACGATCTGATCCGGAAACAGACGGGGGTTGACGGTATGGCAGATGGCGCCGATGCCCATGATGCCGTACCAAGCTTCAAGATGGCGCCACGTATTCCAGGCGATGGTCGCGACGCGGTCGCCGAGCTTGATGCCTTCACGGTCCAGCCGTTGCCCGACCCTCAAGGCGCGGGCGCGGATTTCGGCGTAGTTGGTGCGATGAATTGGTCCTTCAACCGAGCGAGTCACGACTTCTTGTTTGCCGTGAATCGCTGCTGCGTGATCGATAATTCGATGACACAACAAAGGCCAATTTTGCATCAATCCGAGCATCCGGTGTTTCCTTCTCAGCGCAACTTTTTGTGTTTATCTGGTGATCGTTTGCTCCCCGAAGGGATTTACATGAACTTTAGCGCGGACGAAGCGGGCCGCAAATGGTCTTGTGCTTGGCATGCCAGCGGCATGATGTCTGTCGTCCGGGCGTTCATGCTGATCGCTTGCGTTGTCTTTGCCGGACAGGTGAATGCTGCTGTGCCGTTGCCGCGTCCGCGGCCGGCTGAGGCGCCGCAAATCGACGAAGCTCCGGAGCAGGGCGCTCCGGACACCCATCAGGCGCCGGAGAATGGGGCCGAACCTGCCGCGCAGGCCAAGCCAGCGGCGCCGTCCGCGTGCCGTCTTGCGCTGACTGAGAGCATTGCGATCGCGCCGACCATCCCACCCATCAAGGGCCCCGGTGGCTGCGGGGGCGAAGATCTCGTGCGGTTAGAGGCCATCGTGCTGTCGCCAAGCCAGCGCGTGGCAGTGAAGCCCGCCGCCATCCTTCGCTGCACCATGGCGACGGCTGTCGCCGACTGGATCCGTACCGACATGGTGCCGCTCGCGGCGAGCCTCGGCACGACGCTTAGCGAGCTCGATAATTTCGACTCATTCGAATGCCGTGGCCGCAATCGCGTCAGAGGCGCGAAGCTCTCCGAACACGGCCTTGCCAACGCGCTCGATGTGCGGAGCTTTAAGCTGCAAAATGGCGTCACACTTTCGTTAACGGACAGAAGCCTGTCACGTGACACCCGGGAAAAGGTTCTGGCGTCGGTCTGTGCGCGGTTCACCACCGTCCTGGGGCCGGGGTCGGACTGGTATCACGAGGATCACATCCATCTCGATCTCGCCGAGCGGAGCCACAATTACAAGCTCTGCCACTGGGGCGTCTACGATCCGCTGCCGCCTGTTGCACCGCTGCTGCCCGCGGAGCGCCCCGAAGAGGCTCCGCCGCGAGAGACCGCCGCTCATCAGTAAAGGCCGAAAACAAAAAGCGCCGGATTGCTCCAGCGCTTTTGCATGTTTTGATGAGTTTGCGAGCGGTCAGATGCCGTTGGAGCCGCCCTGTAGCGCCATTTTGGAGTTGAACGGCGAGTCGCCCTGTTTCGGATCAAGCACCACCACGACCGTGCCCTGCTTGGCGCGGCTGTATAGATCGATCACGTCCTCATTGGTGAGACGGATGCAGCCCGAGGAAATTGACGCGCCGATGTATTCTGGCTGGTTGGTGCCGTGAATACGGAACAGCGTGTCCTTGTTGCCTTGATAGAGGTACAGCGCACGCGCACCGAGCGGATTATCCGGACCGCCCGGGACTGACTGCGGCAAGCCCTCGATGCGCTTGTGGATGTCCGCCGTTGGCGTCCACTTCGGCCATTCTTGCATGTTGCCGACGCGGGCGATACCGGAGAACGCCAAAGCTTCCTCGCCGACCGTGATGCCGTAGCGGATCGCCTTGCCACTCTCCAGTACGTAGTAGAGGTAGTGGTTGTCGGAATCGACGACGATCGAACCGGGCAATTCCTTGCGGTGATAATTGACGATGGCGCGGCGGAACGGCTCTGGGACGGCGACTTTCTCGTAACGCGCTTTGGCAAGGAGCTCCTTGTCGCGCGGCTTCAGGCTCGCTTCCGGCGACTTCTCGAAAGTCGTGGATGTGGCCTGCATGCAGCCGGCGAGCATGGCGCTTGCGAACAGAACGGCGATTTTTGAAGTGAACGAAGACATTCCTGAGTTCCAATGGATACTGGGGCGTGTCGTCACCCCTTAATCTAGCCGGATGAAGCTTCCGATTCCGTTACCAATCTTTTGCGTTGAAATGGCCGCCGTTTCCAGCGTTTCGGCCCCTGTTTTGCTACGCAGCACGTTCTGTGTGGCTTTCGGGGTTCATGTGGCGAGTTGACGCACCCAGCGCCCGACGCCGGTCAACAGCGCAAAAGAAAAGCGCCGCTCGAGGCGGCGCTTCTTAAATCTTAGAGGCGGGTGGTTGGTTGGGCGGGGATTAATTAGGTCCGCTGCCGCCTTGCATCGCCATCTTGGAATTGAACGGCGAGTCGCCCTGCTTCGGATCGAGCACAACGACAACGCTGCCCATCTTGACCCGGTTATAGAGGTCGATGACGTCCTCATTGGTCAGGCGGATACAGCCCGACGAAATCGAGGCACCGATGTATTCCGGCTGGTTGGTGCCGTGAATGCGGAAGAGCGTGTCTTTGCCGCCCGAGTAAAGATAAATTGCCCGCGATCCCATGGGATTATCCGGACCGCCCTTCACGAAGGTCGGGACGCCGAGACGGGAAATCTCGCCCTTCGTGGGGTGCCAATCTGGCCACTCGGTCATAGCACCGACCTTGGCGATGCCCGACCAGGCCATGGCTTCTTCGCCGACGGTGATGCCGTAGCGGATCGCCTTGCCGCCCTCCAGCACGTAGTAGAGGTAGTGGTTGTCGGAATCGACGACGATGGAGCCCGGCAGCTCCTTGCGATGGAAATCGACGATGGCGCGTCGGAATGGCTGAGCAACGGGCACCTTGTCGTAGCTGACCTTCGACAGGTACTCCTTGTCGCGCGGCTTGAGGCTGGCGTCCGAAGTCGCCTCAAAGGTGGTCGCCTGCATACAGCCGGCCAACATGGCGCCTGCGGCGAGAAGAATAAGTTTCGAAGCAAAAGAGGGCATTGACGGACTTCCAATAAGGGGAGCGCTGCGCGTCACTCGGTCACATGGTTTTCGAGGCACGCTTCTGGTTAGCGCACCGCCATATAAACGACGTCTCTTGCCATATTTCCAGTCATTCTCTGGTGATCTTGCCACGCAGCACCTGACTGTGGCTTTGATGCCGCACTTTTCTCGATAACCGGCCATTCCGGCTAAACGTCAGCTTTGTCAGCGCTTTTAGAAGCTCCCAACGGCGCCCTTTTGGCAGCGATTCCACCCGCCGGCCGGGTTTGTGACATCCGGATGTCGCGCCGGCGTGGCAGAAGGCTTGCCAGAATCGAATCAATTTGCGCTTTGACTCGTCGTAGCGGTGTCAGCTAACCGCAGCGAACCAGCCTTCGCGTTTCCGGAGTTGCCCATGCTCACAGCCTACGTTCCCAGCGCAGCCGGTCTGAGGAAGTTCGATAGTCTTCAGCCCGATGCGCTGCCCGGTGAAGCGATCTGGATCGACATGAAGACGCCGTCGCCGGGTGAGGACAAGGCCGTCGAAAAGCTGGTCGGCATCGAAATTCCGACCCGCGAGGACATGCAGGAAATCGAGATTTCCAGCCGTCTCTACACCGAGAACGGGGCGCGCTACATGACCGCCACCCTCATGTGCGGAGCGGACTCGCTGGCGCCGCGCACCACGCCGGTCACTTTCATTCTGACAGACCATCGGCTGGTGACCGTCCGGTACGACGAGCCGAGACCCTTCGCGCTGATTGCCGCCAAGCTGGGGCGGAGCTGTTCGCCGAACATCACGGGCGACGGGCTTCTGCTGGAGCTTCTCGACGCCGTGATCGACCGCTGCGCCGACATTCTCGAACGCGCCGGGGCCGACGTCGACAGCGTCTCCTCACAGATCTTCGAGCCATCGGCAGAGAAGGGGCATGCGCGCAGCTACTCCCAGATCTTGCTGACCATCGGCAAGAAGGGCGACATCACGTCGAAGGTTCGTGAAAGCCTGGTGTCGATCGGGCGCCTGATCTCCTTTGTGACGGTGGAGACCGATGCAGGCCGCTGGAGCAAGGAGCAGAAAGCCCAGTTCAAGACCTTGCAGCGCGACGTCTCATCCTTGACGGATCACGCATCGTATCTGTCGAACAAGATCACGTTCGTGCTCGATGCCATGCTCGGCGTTGTCAATCTTGAGCAGAACAACATCATCAAGCTGTTCTCGGTGATGGCGGTGGTGCTGATGCCGCCGACGTTGATCGCTTCGATCTACGGCATGAACTTCAAGCTGATGCCCGAACTCGACTGGCCGCACGGGTATCCGATTGCCCTGGTCATGATGCTCATTGCCGCCGTGCTGCCGTACATGTTCTTCAAGTGGAAGCGGTGGCTGTAGTCATTTGGCGAGCTTTGCGATCGCGGCTTTGATCGAACGCGCGGCGTCGTCGTAGTCGGACCAAGCCTTCGTCTTCCGCAATAGTGATGGCACGGTTCGCAGCGTATATTTCTTTGGATCGAGATCGCTGCGCACTTGGGCCCATGTGACTGGCATCGAGACTGGCGCGCCTTCGCGGGCGCGGGGCGATAGCGGCGCGACTGCTGTCGCCATCCGGTCGTTGCGCAGGTAGTCGAGGAAGATCTTACCCTTGCGCTGTGCCTTCGACATGTTGAGCAGGTAAAGCTCCGGACTGTCGGCTGCCATATGCTGACATACCCGCTGGGCAAAAGCTTTCGCCGTTTTCCAGTCGATCTTGTCTTTCTTCGCGTCCTTTAGCGGGGTGACGACATGAAGGCCTTTGCCGCCGGTCGTTTTACAGAAACTCTCCAGCCCAAGCCCCGTCAATCGGTCGCGCATTTCGCGCGCGGCATCGATCACAGCGGTGAATTCAACATCGGGTGAGGGGTCGAGGTCGAACACCAGTCGCCCCGGCACATCGGGCTCATCAGGCGCGCAGTTCCATGGATGCAATTCGAGACCGCCGATTTGCGCCACCGCAACGAGGCCTTCAATACGGTCGATTTGAAGATAAGGTTTGCGGTCCCCAGACACTTTCACCAGCTCGAGCAGATTCGACATGCCCG
Source organism: Afipia dichlorophenoxyacetatis (assembly GCF_055386385.1). NCBI lineage: Bacteria > Pseudomonadati > Pseudomonadota > Alphaproteobacteria > Hyphomicrobiales > Nitrobacteraceae > Afipia > Afipia dichlorophenoxyacetatis. Next base: position 1,240,687 of record NZ_AP029250.1, read on the forward strand.
TCATGGCGTGCCGCTGGAAGAAGGTGTCGCCGTTGATGCCGTCCGGCGCGCGAATGATGGAGCAAGGGCGGCCCTTGATATGTGGGATCAGCCAATCGCCGACGCTTTCCATGTACTGTGCAAGATCGAGCTTGGTGACCGGCTCGCCATCACCGCCGTCGGGCCACATTGCCTTGTCCGGCTTTGAGATCGTCACGCCCAGGACCACCGCAGTGCCCTTCGACGACTTGGTATTTGTTGCAGACGTCTTCGTCTTTGTTGCTCGTGTTGGTGCGGGTTTCGCAGGCTCCGCGATCGCGGTCTTGACCGGCTCATCGGCGGTGACGTCGCTGGCGGATTTATCTTTTCGCAGACCCTTAAAAGCAGCCTGCCGAACCATGCCATCGCCGGTGAACCCCGCGAACTCGATCTCTGCGACGAGGTCGGGCTTGAGCCAATGCACATCGGCAGTCTTCTTCGGGACGTTAGCGCCGCCGAACGGACTTTCCTTCGCTGCGTGGGCCTTGAGCTCGGGCATGATCTGTTTGACGACCGCTTGCCCATAACCGGTGCCGACGATGCCGACATAGGCGAGATGGTCGCCACGCGGCACGCCGACCATGAGCGAGCGGAATTTCCCAGCGGTGGTTTTCCATCCTCCGATGACGACCTCATGTCCGGCGCGGCATTTGGCCTTTGTCCAGCTGTCGTTGCGACCTGACTGGTATGGCGCAGATCCCAATTTTGAAACGATGCCCTCGAGCGACATCTTGCAGGCCGACTCCAGGATCGCATCGCCACCGGTTTCGAAATGATCGACATACTGGATGACGCCTTTATTGCGATTGCGTCGGCCATCGAGCAGCGCCCGCAGCCGCTGTTTGCGCTCGGACAACGGCAGCTTGCGCAAATCCTCGTCTTCCGCGAACAGCAGGTCGAAAGCGTAGAAGATCAGTTCGTCGGTCTTGCCGTCAGACAACGCGGCCTGCAGCGAGGCAAAATTCGGGTGGCCATCGTGATCGAGCGCAACGATTTCGCCGTCGACAATTCCGTCAGGAAGTTTTGCTGCTTCTTTGGCGATCGCGGAAAACTTCCCAGTCCAGTCCAGTCCCTTGCGTGTTTTCAGTGAGACGTCACCGTCTTCGACCCGCATCTGAACGCGGTAGCCATCGAACTTGATCTCATGCACCCAGTTGTCGCCATTGGGCGGCCGGCTGACCGAGGTGCAAAGCTGTGGGGCGACGAAGTCAGGCAGCTTGGTGATGCGCTTTGCGGCAGATGTCTTGACCGCAGCGCGTTTCGTCGGCGATTTGCTTCGCAGTCGTGCCACAGCCGCTTTCTTCACCGGCCGCTTCGTGCCGCTTTTGCTCTCGCGTTGATCTGCAGCAAGGCCTTGATTCGAATTCCAGATTTGGTTGGCTTTTGCGCTGCTGGACTTGGTCATGAAGGGCTTTGGAGCGCGGCCCTTGCCTTCCGCGATCTGTTCCATTGTGCGTCCGGAGGCGACGGACTTGTCTTCTTCCAGAATGTCATTCTTCGCACCCTCGCGGGAATAGTCGTCGCGGTGTTTGATCAGCAGCCAGTTCGTGCGCTTGCCTCCCGTGCGGTCATTCTTCATGCGCACGAGAACCCATTCGCCATGCAGCTTGTCGCCTTCGAGCGCAAATTTGAGATCGCCTTTCTTGAAACCTTTGTCGGCATCGTCGGACAGCCAATAGCCGCGATCCCACAGCATCACTGTACCGCCGCCGTATTGTCCTTTGGGAATGGTGCCTTCGAAGTCACCGTAGTTGAGCGGATGGTCTTCGACCTCAACCGCAAGGCGCTTGTCTTTCGGATCAAGCGATGGGCCGCGCGTGACAGCCCATGATTTGAACACGCCATCGAATTCTAGCCGCAGATCGTAGTGCAGGCGGGTTGCATCATGTTTCTGGATGACGAAGCGACGGACTTTTGAGGACGCCACGGCTGTCTTGCCGCTTGGCTCGGATGTTTTCGTGAAGTCGCGCTTTGTCCGGTACGTCTTAAGGCTTTTGCGGGCCACGATGTATCCCCACCCGAAATGCTGCAAATTACAGTTTGCCGGAACGAAAACCCCCGATCCCGGTTGAGGTTCCATTCCCGCCCGTGCCATCCCCGGAGGTTACCGATGCCGCGCCCGTACTGGAAAGGGACGTTAAAGCTGTCACTCGTGATGTGCCCAGTGGCGCTTTACCCCGCTTCCAGCACCGTTGAGCGGACCCGATTTCACATGATCAACACGGAGACCGGCAATCGCCTCAAACAGCAGATGGTTGATGCCGAGACTGGTGATGTGGTGGAGAGTGAGCAGAAGGGCCGCGGCTACGAAATCAGCAAAGGCTCATACGTCCCGATCGACAAGGGCGAGCTAGACGCGGTTCAACTCGAGAGCAATCACACCATCGACATCGACAATTTCGTGCCGCGCGACGAGATCGACCGCCGCTATCTCGATCACCCCTATTACATGCTGCCCGACGGCAAGGCCGGGATCGAGGCTTTCGCGGTGATCCGCGACGCCATGAAGGATCAGGATCGCGTGGCGCTGGGACGTGTTGTGCTTGCGAACCGCGAGCGCATCGTGGCCATCGAGCCGCTTGGCAAAGGTTTGCTGGCGACGACGCTTCGCTATGCCAGCGAGGTGAGGGATGAGGCGGATTTCTTCGATAAGATCAAAACGCCGAGAACGTCGAAAGACATGATCGATCTTGCCGTGCACATTCTTGACAGCAAGGCCTCTCACTTCAATCCCGAAAAATTCAAGGATAAATACGAGACAGCGCTGAAGGCGCTGGTGAAGCGCAAGGCTTCCGGGAAGACGATCAAGCAGCCTGAGCCTGAAGAGAGGCCGGCCAACGTCATCAATCTCATGGATGCGTTGAAACAAAGCCTTAAAGATAAGACCACATCTTCACGCGCGACGCGCCGATCCCGCACAACGTCTTCGCGCCGGACCGCCAAGAAAGCCGGCCGTTCGACGGCTAGGCACAGGAAGGCGAGCTAAAGCGTTTTCGAGCGAAGTGGCTGCCGGTTCGCGTGAAGAAAACGCGTCAAAGAAAAAATCTGGAGCTTCGGTTCTGATTCAATCAGAACCGAAGCTCCAGGCTAGCTTGCTGCTTGGCGCGTTTGCCTGCGCGTCGATGAGCTTGTCGCGAAGCGCTTTGACTTCGGTGGTCAGCTTGATGACGTCGGGCAGGGTGAGGCCGGTCGCACAACCGATCGCTTCTGGAATGCTTTCGGCCTTCTCCTTCAGCGCGTGTCCTTCGGCCGTGAGCTGGATGCGGACCACGCGTTCGTCCTCGCGATCGCGCGTACGGCGGATCAGTTGCGCGGCTTCCAGTCGTTTCAGCAGCGGCGTCAGCGTGCTCGATTCCAGCAGCAGCATGTCGCCGATATCGCCCACGGTCTGATCGTCCTTTTCCCATAAGGCGACCATGACCAGGAATTGCGGATAAGTCAGACCGAGCGGGTCCAGCAACGGTTTGTAGAGCCGCGTCATCGCGTGCCCCGCGGAATACAGCGCGAAACAGATGAAATTATCGATCTTTAGAAAGTCAGCTGCGCTGGGCGACGCCATAGGCTCTTTCTCCTGGTTTCTTACTTAGGGCGCGCGCGATTGAATCGCGCAATCGTTTTTCGCGAAGCAGCTATGCGAATTTATACGGCGCACGATTAGATCGTGTACGATATAAAATACCTATCCGGTCCAATCGGTGGGGCCGAGAGCCGAGCTTCGAAACCAAGGGAGACTATGATGTCCGTAAACGTTCTCTATCGCACCCAAGCCACAGCTACTGGTGGTCGTGACGGCAAAGCTGCGACCAAGGATGGTTCATTCCAGGTCAATCTCTCGACCCCGAAAGAGCTGGGCGGAGCCGGCGGCGCGGGTAACAATCCGGAGCAGTTGTTTGCGGCGGGGTACGCGGCATGCTTCATCGGCGCCATGAAGGCAGTTGCGGCTCATGGCGGCCCGAAGGTGCCTGCGGATGCGACGGTAACGGCGGATGTCGGAATCGGTCCGCGTTCGGAAGGCGGCTTTGGCCTCGATATCGCGCTTGCGGTGTCCCTGCCGGGCCTTGATCGGGCTGCTGCAGAAGACCTTGTCGCCAAGGCCCACCAAGTGTGTCCGTATTCGAACGCCACGCGCAATAACGTCGACGTCAAGCTAACGGTCGTTTGACGACGGCAAACCAGTCGATCGGTCGGCCAATGGCCGATCGATCGTCGATCGTCAGACGTGTTGTCCGCCGTTGATGTGAATCTCGGCGCCGTTCACGTAGGACGATGTCTCTGTGCACAGCACGTAGATGATCTTGGCGACCTCGTCGGGCGTGCCGAGCCGGTGCATCGGGATTTGGCTATCGACGATCTTGTCAGTGCCGGGGGACAGGATCGACGTGTCGATTTCGCCCGGGGCAATGGCGTTGACGCGAACACCGACGCGGCCGAAATCTGAAGCCATTTCACGGGTCAGTGCGGCGAGCGCAGCCTTCGACGTTGCATAAGCAGCGCCTGCAAATGGATGCACGCGTGACCCTGCGATCGACGTCACGTTCACTACCGACCCCTTCACGGCCTTCAACTCTTCGATCAATCCTCGCGCGAGCATGATCGGTGCGAAAAAGTTGACGCGAAACACATGGCTCCAGACATCGACATCTGTGTCCACGGAGCCCATGCGCGTGCCGCCGACGCCTTTGGGCGAAATCGCCGCATTGTTGACGAGGGCGTGCAGGTGGCCGCCATTGAGCCGTTCGCGGATTTCGTCGATCGCGCGTGCGGTATCCTTGTGATCGGCCAAGTCCACCTGGATGTGATCTTCAGGACCAGCATCCCACGGGCACTGCTCGGGAAACGGATGGCGCGAACAGGTGATCACGCGCCAACCGGCGCTGGAGAACCGGATCACGGTGGCATGGCCGATGCCGCGGCTCGCGCCGGTCAAAAGCAGCGTCCGCTTCGGCGCATTGGAATCGGCTGGCGTGGGGTTTGGCATGGGAAAGGGTCTCTGCTGCGGGCTGTCGCGTTTACAGGCTGTTGATCACGGATAGAGCCGCACCTTATCCCATGCAGCGCTCGGGGACGCGCGGCGAAATTCGATGCGGTCGTGCAAACGGAATGGGCGATCGTGCCAAAACTCGAATGCCTGCGGGATGATGCGCCAGCCGCTCCAGCCGGGTGGGCGAGGGACTTCGCCGATGGCATATTTCGCGGCGTTGAGCGCAATCGCCTTCTCAAACGCCATCCGGCTTTCCAGCGGCTGGCTCTGCTTGCTGGCCCAGGCGCCGATCTGCGCCTGTTTGGGGCGAGTGGCGAAATAAGCGTCTGCCTCGGCAGCGGTCACGGTTTCGACCTTGCCGCGGATGCGGACCTGACGGCGCAGGGATTTCCAGTGAAAGAGGAGCGCGGCCTTGGGGTTAGTCGCGAGTTCGCGGCCTTTGGCACTGGCGACGTGGCTGTAGAACACGAAGCCATCAGCGTCATAGCCCTTCAGCAGCACCATCCGCACGTCCGGCAGTCCGTCGGCATCGACGGTGGCAAGTGCCATCGCATTGGGATCGTTCGGCTCGGATTTGACCGCTTCGGCGAACCACTCAGCAAAAAGCCCAAAAGGTTCCTCCGCGGCGGTGAAATCACCGGAAATTAACTCACTTGGGCTTTTGATGGTGTCTGGACCGTTCATGTTTGGAGTACCGGTTTGCGTCCCGCCGCGCCACTCAGCGCCGAGCCTTTGTTGTGCGTTCGTTCCTTATATAGGGTACGCGGCGCTCGCGGCCTATCGCCGATCCGCAAGCTTTTGCTCGCCGCCGCCTTTGTGATCATTGGTGTGTCCACAGGGGGATGCAGCTTCCGGCTGGGCAACATGTTCGCCAAGAACGACAAGAAGGAAGATCTCTCCGACGTCACGGGATCGATCGGTCCGGTTGTGCGGGTGAAGGACGACACGGATCTGACCGATGCGGATCTGGCGCTCGCCCGCAACGCTGCGTCCGACATCCTGACGCGCGGCGGCAAAAACGCCAGCCAGCCGTGGGAAAATCCTGAAACCGGTGCGCGGGGTTCGGTCACCCCTCTGGCGTCGACCTATACCAACGAGGGGCGGACTTGCCGTGACTTTCTCGCCAGTTACGTGCGCGGCAGCAATGAAGGCTGGCTGCAGGGCGAAGCCTGTCAGGATAGCAAGGGACAGGCTTGGGAAATTCGCAACATGAAGCCCTGGAAGCGGAGTTAAGCGATTGGAAACCGCCGCGACAGGTAGACCCGTTGCGGAAATGTGACGAAAACCCCAAATAAACCCCAACTACTGGATAAAGGCCTACCGGCCAGATTTGAATTCCAAGGAGATTCAACGAATGCGCGACCCCTATGAGGTCCTGGGGGTGCAGCGGGGTGCCAACGCCGCGGCGATCAAGAGTGCTTATCGCAAGCTCGCCAAGAAGCACCATCCCGATGCCAACAAGGACGACCCGAAAGCGGCCGATCGCTTCTCCGAACTGAACATGGCGAATGAGATCCTCGGCGACGAGGCCAAGCGCAAGCAGTTCGATCGCGGCGAAATCGACGCCGAGGGCAAACCGAAATTTCAAGGCTTTGAAGGCGGCGGCTTTCCAGGCGGCGGCGGAGCGCGTCGTGCCGGGCCGGGCGGATTTGAGTATACGTTCCGCCAAGGCGGAGCGGGAGCGGGGCCAGGCGGCGCCGGCTTCGGTGGCGGTGGTGGTTTCGAGGATATTCTCAAGAGCATGTTTGGTGGTCAGGCTGGTGCCGCGGGTGCGCGCGGCGGACGTGGCGGTGCCGATACGTTTGAGTATGAAACGCCGTTTGCGGCCGATCTTGATCTGAACGTCACCATGAATGTCGCGCTGGAGGAGGCTATACAAGGCGCGACGCGCCGCGTGCGGCTGCCGACCGGCAAGGAATTGAACGTCAAGATTCCGGCGGGCGTCGAATCCGGCCAGCAGATCCGGCTGAAGGGGCAGGGGCAGGAAGCCCCGGGCCATCGTCCCGGCGACGTGCTGATCACGGTGAACGTCGCACCGCATCCGTATTTCAAGGTCGATGGTGCCAACCTGCGGCTTGATTTGTCGATCACGTTGTATGAAGCCGTGCTCGGCGCCAAGGTGCGTGTGCCGACGCTCGATGGCGCGGTGCAGTTGTCGATCCCGAAGAATACGTCGAGCGGCCGCACCTTCCGCCTGAAGGGCAAAGGACTTCCCAACAAGGGAGAGCCGGGCGATTTGCTCGTCACCACGCGCATCGCATTGCCCGATGGCAATGACGCGGAGCTCGAGGCGCTGATGGAAAAGTGGCGCACCGATCATCCCTATAATCCGCGCTCCGATCTCGAATAACGCTGTCATTAATTCGAATACGATGTCGCCTCCGCGAAAGTGGAGGCGACATTTTATTAAAGCTGTGCAGCTGCATATCCAGTTGTCGCCGTACTTCCGCTAAAATCAAATCGTCCCGTCGCACAACGACTGTGGATTTGGCCCGCGGCTGCATGCCCAGCATGAAGCAGTCGCGGTGGTGACCAAAAGCGGCCGAAGTTATAAGCGGCGCATCGCGACTAATCTCCCGAATCCAAAGTTCGCCTGATCGTGTAGCGCGCTCCGTAATGGAGCGAACTTCTGACCCACCACACCAGCAGGATTCAAGGCCGCAACATTCGATGGATAAGAGATCTAGATGGATCGGCTTTACCTGCTTGGGTGTCACTGCGCTGGGATGGGGGCTTAACTGGCCCGGCATCAAGCTGTTGCTGCGCGAGTGGCCGCCATTGTTCGCGCGGGGGCTCGCCGGTGTGACCGCTGCACTTATTCTTGCCGGCATTGTGCTCGCGCGCGGCGAACGACTAAGCGTGCCGCGCGAAGCGGTGCCCCGGCTGTTGTTTGCAACGTTCACTAATGTGTTCGCGTGGATGGGCTTCACCACCATCGCGATGAAGTGGGTCAGCGTTAGCGAAGGCGCGCTGCTGGTCTACACCATGCCGATCTGGGCGACGTTGTTCGCGTGGCCGATCCGCGGAATGCGTCCAATGCCGCGCGACCTGATTGCCCTGTTCCTTGGGCTCGCAGGACTTGTGGTCCTGTTCGGCGGTCAGGGCTTTGCGTTTAGCCACGACAAGCTGGTGGGGATTTTTCTCGCGCTGACGGCGGCCATTCTGTTTGCACTCGGAAATGTGTTGAACCGATCGCAGATCCCGCTGTCACCGACCGCGCTTGTCGCCTGGCAGGTCGGCCTGGGATGTTTCGTGATGCTTGTGCTCGGGCTGGTGTTTGAGAGGCCTGATTTTCACAGGCTGTCCCCAACCGGCTGGACGGTCATGATCTACATGACGCTGATCCCGATGGGCGTGTGCTACCTGACTTGGTTCGAAACCTTGCGGCGTCTTCCGCCGGCATCCGCATCGACGGGAATGCTGCTGGCGCCAGTGATCGGCGTGGTGTCGGCGGCAGTTGTGCTCGGTGAACCGCTGGGTGCGCGGGAGATGATTGCTATGGTGCTGACATTGAGCGGCGTCACGATCGCGTTGCAGAAATCGTGACGCCTGCTTTCGTTCGGTAGGACGCGAGGAAACTTACAATCCTGCCTTTTCGTACTGGTCGTAGACCAATCGCGCCACGTGCTGCAGCCGGTCACGATCGGTTGGTCCCGATACCACGTAGCCGACGCCACGGTCGGCCCAGAACATGGCGCCGTTAGCGTCATTCGCCGCGTAACGCATCTGTGTCGCTTCAGTGGACGCACGCGAGGCGAAAATCGTAAAGCGCTCGCCCGATGCGTTCTCATACATCAGGAACGCTGCAGGCCCGGTGGGGCCGGGCAACAGCCGTCCGCCGACCAGCTTCAATCCGCTCGCGTCGAGTTCAGGCGCACGAACTTCATATCCGCAGCGCTTGGACAACCATTGCTGCAGATGTGCCCGTTCATTGCCCGCCACTTCCACAGGATGCCGAACCTCGACCACATAGAGTTTGTGGGCATCGAGCGCATCGCCGGTGAAATTCGCGAACATGGATTGCTTTGCCTTGGCGCCGTGCGCGATCCAGCCGACGCTGCCGCCGGCAACAAACGCCACAAGCGTTGCGGCGATGGCGCCCATCATCCAGCGCCGAGGTGGCCGTGCCAGTGCGTCGAGGGACAAGCGAGGCGGCACGGGCTCATCGGCAACCGCGCCATATTTGATCTGCAGCGCATCTCTCATCGAACGCCATGATGCGACCCGCGCTGCATCGTCAGGATGGGTCGCCAGCCACGCTTCGACGGCGCCGAGGCGCTCCCCCGGCAATTCATTATCCACATAAGCGTGGAGTTCGTCTTCGGTGACGGGAATGTTGCTCTCAATCATCAGAATATCTTTTCCGTCTTCAATCCGATTTCATTTAACACGCCGCAACGCCGGACGCTCGCCTTCCAGACTTGCCTTGACGTGTGCTCTTGCTCGGGCGAGACGCGACATCACGGTGCCGATCGGCACGCCCTGGATGTCCGCGACATCGCGGTAGCTCAAACCTTCCAGCACCACGAGCAGCAGCACGGCGCGCTGATCCTCTGGAAGCGTTGCCAGCGCTCGGGAAATATCCCGACCTTCGGCTTCCGTGCCGCTGGCGTCCGCCGTGGTGTCGTACAGTTCCGTCATCGTCGGTTGCCGGGCCAGCGAACGGCGGCGGTTCCGATTGAGATTGGTCAAAATCGTATACAACCAGGCCCGCAGGTCTCCGCCGATGAACAGTTTCTCCGAGCGCAATGCGCGAACCAACGTATCCTGCACCAGATCGTCAGCAAGATCGGTGTCGCGCGTTAGCGCTCGCGCATAGCGCCGCAAGGCCGGAATCAGGGTTTCGACGTTGTGGCGGAAATCGTGGTTCATCAGGGGCTCTGTGCGGGCCGGCACTTCCGCCCCGTTCTACAGTTAAAACACCGAAAAGACGGCACTATTCCGCGATTTCGCGTGGATAAGGTTAGCGATCACCAACCCTTGTCTAGTGTCCCGGTTCTAACGTTCGCATTACTTTGCAGCGCTCTCGTTTGCGAACGTTAGAACCAAAAGGGACACTAGCAACTTGATGAAACTAGTGCGCTTTTGGATTTGGCGTTCGTAATGAGGACTCGCTGCGATACTGATACGAACGTCAAATCCAGCGCACTCGCTTGAACGGCCATTGCGGCTATGTCATGAGGGACGCACGTTTCTCCGGCAATGGACATGAGCTAAATGGCTGAAAATATGGGCCTGATGCGCGGCAAGCGCGGTGTGATCCTGGGGGTCGCCAACAACCGGTCGATTGCCTACGGAATTGCGAAATCCTGCCGCGATCAGGGAGCGGAACTCGCTTTCACCTGGCAGGGCGATGCGCTGAAAAAGCGCGTGGAGCCACTGGCCAAGGAACTCGGCGCCATCACGCTCGGCCATTGCGACGTCACCGACTTCTCGACCATCGATGCGGTGTTCGACGAGGTGAAGAAGCAGTGGGGCAAGATCGATTTCGTTGTCCACGCCATTGCCTTCGCCGACAAGGATCAGCTCGACGGCCGTTACATCGAGACCACGGCGGATAACTTCTCCAAGTCGATGCTAATCTCGTGCTACTCGCTGACCGCGATCGCGCAGCGCGCCGAACACTTGATGACCGATGGCGGCTCGATCCTGACGCTGTCTTACTACGGCGCTGAAAAGTGGATGCCGCATTACAACGTGATGGGTGTCGCCAAGGCCGCGCTCGAAGCCAGCGTTCGTTATCTCGCGGCAGACCTCGGCGAGAAGAATATCCGCGTCAATGCAATTTCGGCGGGACCGATCAAGACCCTCGCCGCATCAGGCATCGGCGATTTCCGCTACATCCTGAAGTGGAACGAATACAACGCGCCCTTGCGCCGGAACGTGACGCAGGAAGAAGTTGGCGACAGCGCGATGTATCTGTTGTCCGACCTGTCGCGCGGCGTGACCGGTGAAGTGCATCACGTCGATTCCGGTTACCACATCGCGGGCATGAAGCGTCCCGATGCGCCGGATATCTCGCTGTCGAAAGAATAGTCTCCACGCATGCCTACCGTTTATTTCGTCCGCCACGGCCAGACCGAATGGAACGCCGCTGGCCGTTTCCAGGGTTCGCAGGACATCCCGCTGAACGACATCGGCAAGGGTCAGGCGGTTCGCTCCGGCGAGCTGCTGACTGACATCCTCGTCAATGATTCACATGATCCCGCGAAGATGCCGTTCGTGTCCTCTCCGCTCGGCCGCGCGCGCAACACGATGGAATTGCTGCGCGGTGCGCTCGGCGTCGCGCCGCACGGCTACGAACTCGACGATCGCCTGCGTGAAATCGGTTACGGGCACTGGGAGGGATCGACCCTGGCGCAGATGGAGGTCTCACACCCCGAGCTTTTTGCTGAACGGCAGGCCGACAAATGGGGCGTGCCGCCGCCGGGCGGCGAGAGCTATGCTTCCGTCACCATCCGTGTGCGCGACTGGTATGATTCCCTGTTGCAGGACACGGTGACGGTCTCCCATGGCGGGACGATGCGCGCGTTGCTGGTCGCGCTCGATGTCCATACACCCGTGAGCGCTGTTGATATGCTGGTGGAGCAAGGCGTGGTGTACGTGTTCCGCGACGGCCAGGTGACGAAACATAGTTAACGCTTCGTTAAAGTGGCACTTTAAGCGTATTTGACGCTCCCGACCCCGCGCGTTACGACATCGCATCAAAATCGCGTTTAGCGGTTTCACCGAGGTCGGGTAATTTCCTATGTCTTTCAATACGTTCGGCCACCTGTTTCGCGTCACGACCTTCGGCGAAAGCCATGGGGTGGCGATCGGCTGCGTTGTTGATGGTTGCCCGCCGCGCATTCCCTTAACGGTTGAAGAGATCCAGCGGGACCTCGATCGCCGCCGTCCTGGCCAGTCGCGGTTCACCACCCAGCGGCAGGAAGCCGATCAGGTGAAAATCCTGTCCGGCGTGATGGACACGGAGAACGGTCAGGTCACCACCGGCACCCCGATCGCGCTCTTGATCGAGAACACCGACCAGCGCTCGAAGGACTATTCCGAGATCAAGGACAAGTTTCGTCCTGGCCACGCCGACTTCACCTATGAGGCGAAGTACGGCCTGCGCGACTATCGCGGCGGCGGGCGTTCGAGCGCACGCGAGACCGCGACGCGTGTTGCGGCCGGCGCCATCGCACGCAAGATCATGCCTGGTCTGAATGTGCGCGGTGCGCTGGTCCAGATGGGCCCGCACAAAGTCGATCGCGCCAACTGGGACTGGGAGGAGGTCGATCGCAATCCCTTCTTCTGTCCGGACAGGGCGAAAGCGGAATTCTTCGCCGAATATCTCGACGATATCCGCAAGAGTGGTTCGTCCATCGGCGCGGTGATTGAAGTGGTCGCCGAAGGTGTTCCGGCGGGGCTCGGCGCGCCGATCTACGGCAAACTCGACAGCGATCTCGCGAGCGCTCTGATGAGCATCAATGCTGTCAAAGGCGTGGAGATTGGCGCAGGCTTCGGCGCCGCCGAACTGCACGGGGAGGACAACGCGGACGAAATGCGCATGGGCAACGACGGCCCGGTATTTCTGTCCAACCATGCCGGCGGTATTCTCGGTGGCATCTCCACCGGTCAGGCGGTGGTGGCGCGCTTCGCGGTGAAGCCGACATCGTCGATCCTGACGCCACGCCGCACCATCGATCGATCCGGTGCGGATACCGACATCATGACAAAGGGGCGTCACGATCCGTGTGTCGGAATTCGTGCAGTTCCCGTTGGTGAAGCCATGATGGCCTGCGTGATCGCCGATCACTTCCTGCGTCATCGCGGCCAGGTCGGAGGCTAGTAACTAGGCTTGACCCCGGCTCGCCAGGTAAAGCAAAACTGGCGCATGGTGACCGGTGAACTTCAAAGCGTTGCGGACTGGTTGATCGATGGCGCGCGCTCGGCGTCACGTGTTGATGATTTCATGGCGCAAACCTGCGAGCGGATGGTCGATTGCGGCGTTCCACTCTCGCGGGTCGGCGTGTTCGTCAGCACGCTTCATCCCAACATGATCGGCCGCAGTTTCATCTGGCGTCAGGAATCCGGCGTCAGCATGGGAAGCATGGCCTACGGTTCCGAGGAGTCGGACGATTATCTGTCGAGCCCGCTGTCGGTCGTGTTCGAGCAGGGGCTGGAGGTGCGGCGCCGGCTGTTGAACTCCAACGTTGGCAACTCGCCGTTCCTGGCTGAAATGCGCGCCTCCGGTGCGACGGATTACATCGCTCTTCCGCTCCATATGTCCGACGGCGAAGTCCATGCGTCGAGCTGGCTGACCAAGGATCCTGACGGTTTCAGCGATGCGCATATCGACGGTATGCGATCACTCCTGCCGCCGTTGACGCGCATGATCGAAATCTGGCTGTTGCGCCGGACCGCTGCGGGACTGCTCGACAACTATGTGGGCCCGCGGGCGGGCGCGCGTATTCTGGCCGGACAAATTCGCCGGGGTCATACGGAAGCCATGCATGCCGCTATCTGGCTCTCAGATCTACGCGGCTTCACCCCGCTGTCGGACCGCCTGTCACCTGAGACGGTTGTGAATGTGCTGAACACTTATTTTGACTGCCAGGTTGCTCCGATCCTGAAGCGCGGCGGCGAAGTCCTCAAATTCATGGGCGACGGGTTGCTGGCGATCTTTCCCATCGCAGAGAACGAGGGGGACGCGGCGACCGTCTGCAGCCGGGTCCTTGAGGCCGCGCGCGAATGCCGGGCCAATGTCGAAGCCATGCGTTACGAAACCGGTTCGGAAATCCTTGATAGTTTCCGTTTCGGGCTGGCCTTGCATACGGGCAAGGTGCTGTACGGCAATATCGGCGGCGGTGATCGTCTCGATTTCACCTGCATCGGGCCGGCCGTGAATCTGGCTGCCCGGATTGAAAAAATCACCAGTCGGCTCAATCGCACGGTTCTGGCGTCCACGGATTTCGTCCGCCACACGGAGGGGGAGTGGACAGATCTCGGACTGTTTTCCGTGGCGGGGTTTTCTGCCGACGAACGGGTTTACGGTTTGCCCGAGGAGACGAGCGGCGGGTCGAATTGATGGGGTCTACGATACTTCTCAAGGGGATTATCGGGCACCGTCATCATTTGTGATTGGTCACTGAACAAAACCTGCGGAATCAATATGGTTTTTGAAAGCATAGCGCCAACGACGGCGCGAATGTTTCGGATCATATTTCATGACCCAAGCCATTTCAGGCGATATCAGCGCGTCCTTTTCTTTACGCATTGTCACGCGCGCCGAGTTGAAAGATTGCGATGCTTGGACGTCTGCGTTCGCGGCGTCCAGGAAAGACCATCGCTACTACGAGATTGTCGAAGACACTCTGCGCGACCAGTTCGAATATGGTTATCTCGCCATCGTCGATGCTGCAGGGACGATCCGTACGGTACAGCCGTTCTTTCTTCTGGATCAGGATTTGCTGGAGGGACTTGGCCCGGAATGGCGATCAGTGTCGTTCATCCGGCGATACTATCCGCGATTGTTCAAGCTTCGCACGATGATGGTCGGCTGCTCCGCGGGTGAAGGGCATCTTGCTGAGGGCGATGGCCTGCCGCCTGCACTGATCGCAAAAATCCTGTCCGATGGCATTGTGCAGATCGCACGCTCTATTCGTGCTCGCATGATTGTTCTGAAGGAATTTCCCGCGGAGTATCGTCACCTTTTCAATTGTTTGCTCGAAAAAGGCTTCACCCGCGTTCCCAGCATGCCGATGACCATCATGGATACTGGTGGTTTTCCCGATTTCGATGCGTACGCGCTCGGTAAGCTAAGTGGCCAGACCCGCCGGCAGTTGCGCAAGAATTTCAAGGCGACGGAAGGCATCGAGATCAGCATGAGCGTGACCGACGATGCCGGAAGCTCCGTCGGTGAGATACACCGGCTGTATCTGCAGGTTTTTGAGCGATCAAAACTTCACTTCGAGAAATTGACTGAGGATTACTTCCGTCAGCTCGGGACGCGGATGAGCGACAAGACACGCTTCTTCTTTTGGCGTCGCGACAATGTGCTGGTTGCTTTTGCCCTGTGTATGGTGGAGAGCGGTCAGCTCTTTTACGAATATGTCGGGTTGGAGTATGGCGTTGCGCTCGATTTGCATCTCTATCATTACGTGACGCGTGATCTCTTCAATTGGGCCGTTTCGAACCGTTTTTCTTGCATTCGCAGCACTGGGCTGAACTATGAGCCGAAGCTTCGCTTGCGCCATCGTCTCGATCCGATCGATCTGTATGTCCGGCACACGTCACGGCTTGCCAACGCCGTTCTCAAACGGGTCCTGCCGCGGATTGTCCCGGCGCGGTACGATGCGGTGCTGAAGAAATTTCCCGATTACGGCTCGCTATGGTGAGCCATTGTCACCGGCCGTTTTCGCTAAAGGACTATGGTCACACAAGGTTCACACGAGCGTGACGGCTCCTATGATCTCCGATGGGTCTGCAAACCGCGATTGAGGTGATTTTACGGGTAGCATTCTCTGTCGGGAGGCGTAAAAGCCGCCTTAAATCCTACGGTTGCTCATGTTTCAAACCTAGCTCGATGGTCCCCTCCGGCTTTTATCTCGAAGCTCCGCGAAGACTGCGGGCGCTCGTCAGGGCGCGTGAATCCAGCCTGGTCGTGATTGCGGCGTTGATCGGCGCGATCTCTGGTCTGCTGGTGGCCGCCATGAGCGCTGCGGTGGAGTTACTCCACGTCGTGTTGTTCAACATTCCGATGGGCGCACGATTATCCGGTCAGATCTCGATTGACCCGGTGCGTGCCATCGCCGTGCCTGCCCTGGGCGGCCTTGTCCTCGGATTGGTTCTGTTAATCCTGCTGCGATGGCGTCCGGGGCGCGAGATCGACCCGATCGAGGCGAACGCGTTGCACGGCGGCTATATGTCGTTTCGCGGCAGCATCATCGTGGCGCTGCAAACCATCTGGTCGAGCGGCGTTGGCGGCTCGGTCGGGCTAGAGGCGGGCTATACGCAGCTTGCGAGCGGTGTAGCGTCGTCCGTAGGCCGCGGCTTTCATCTGCGACGTGTGGACCAGCGCGTGATGGTCGGGTGCGGCGCGGCCGCGGCGATTGCCGGTGCGTTCGGAGCGCCTCTTGCCGGCGCCTTTTATGCTTTCGAGCTTGTGCTCGGCAGTTATGCTCCCGCGAGCCTTGCCCCGATCGGGATTGCGGCGGTCACCGGCTATGCCGTGACGCACGCCTTTGCTCCGCTGTCCTTAGGGATCGTGGTCCGACAGGTCGGCGAAGTCATGGGGCAGGATCTCGCCATCGCAAGTGCTCTCGGATTGCTGGCGGCGCTGACCGGCATCGTCATCATGCGTGGCGTCGCGTTATTCGATACGCTGCTATCCAAAATCAGCCTGTGGTCACCGCTGCGTCCGGCATTTGGCGGTTTCATCGTCGGCCTTCTTGCGCTCATCACCCCGCAGGTGCTCGCTTCGGGCCATGGGGCACTGCATCTCAACAGCATGGTCGTGCTGCCCGTCACCACAATCGCCATCATCTTTGTGCTGAAGGCTTTCGCCTCCATTGTTTCGCTTGGTTCCGGCTTTCGTGGTGGGTTGTTCTTTGCGTCGCTACTGCTCGGATCGCTGGGAGGACACTTGTTCGCCGCGGGCCTGTCCGCCGTGTTTCCGCACCTGAGTTTCGATCCCAACGTCTACGCTATTATCGGGATGAGCGCGTTGTCGGCTTCGATTATCGGCGGCCCGCTGACCATGTCCTTCATCGCACTTGAGACGACGGGGAATTTCTGGCTGACAACGGCAGTGTTGATTGCGGTGATTGTTTCAATGCAGGTCACACGCGAGTTGTTCGGCTACTCCTTTGCGACCTGGCGTTTTCACCTGCGTGGCGAAACTATTCGCAGTGCTGCCGATGTCGGCTGGATCAGGGATCTCACCGTGAAATCCATGATGCGAGCCGATGCGGTGACAGTCGATGCGGACACCTCCATCAACGATTTCATCATCAAATTTCCATTGGGATCTAAAACACAGGTGGTGGGCATCGATGCAAAGGGAAGTTATGCGGGGGTGATTTTTGTTGCAGAGGCGCACGGATTGAAAGACACGCCCGGAGCAAGCGTGAAAGAGGTCTTGCGCTATCGTGACGCGACATTATCGCCGGACATGAATGTGAAGCAGGCTGTTGCTGCGTTCGATGCCGCTGAAGCGGAATCGCTTGCGGTGGTGGATTCAGCTCATCAGAGCAGGGTGATTGGAATTCTCACCGAAGCGCATACGCTGCGGCGATACGCCGAAGAGTTCGACAAGCATCGGCGCGATGTTCTCGGCGAAATATAACTTTCCTGCGCGCAGTTCCACTTATTCGCGTCTTGGTTGAGGATTTTAGCAAACCATTAACAGCGACTTGCGGGAAATTACCGCAGCGCGGCTCCGTAGACGCCCAATTAGCAAAATCAATGCAGATTCACGCTGTTTTTGGTCGATTTGGGAGCGGAGAGTTGGAATTCCTGCGGTCAATGCTGATGCATTCCAGCCGGACTTTTGTCTGGTCGGCGACCGCATGCGGCCTCGTGGTCTTGCTCTCGTTCTTTGCCGCGATCGGTTATGATTTCTACCGGGCAACTATCGAGATGAACGAGCAGGCGGCGATGAACATCGCGGCGCTTGCCAGCCAGACCATCGAACGCGACATCGAACTTTACGATCTGTCGCTGCAGTCGGTTCTCGATGGCGTGAACGATCCCGATATTCTCTATCAGGAACCGGCATTGCGGCAAAAAATCCTGTTCGACAGATCGGCTACAGCGCCCGGTCTGGGTTCGCTCACAGCTCTCGATGAAAACGGAGATATTTTCCTCGACTCTCATGGGTTTCCTCCGCGGCGGGGAAATTTTGCTGATCGCGAGTATTTCAATATTCACAAGACCGCTGCGATCGGTATGTACGTCAGCCAGCCATATATGGCGCGATTGCAGAATAATGTTTGGAGCATCTCGGTCAGCCGGCGCATCAACAAGCCAGATGGCGGTTTTGGCGGCATTGTGTCGGGCACGATACGGCTCAGCTATTTTGAGCGGATCTTCAACAAGGTCGCCATGGGTCCGCATGATTCGATCGTGCTGCTCAGGACCGATGGCGCGCTGGTGACGCACAGCGCGTACGTCACGGATCACAAGGTTGGAGCCGATTGGCGCGCTGCACCAGTCTTTGCTCATTTAAAGGATGGCCCAGAAGGAACATTCGCCAGCGACCATTCGATGGATGGAATTCCGCGCCACTTCGCGTTTCATAAAGTTGGTCGGTTGCCACTGATCGTGGTCGTCGGACTTTCCACCGATCAGATTCTTGCGCCCTGGCGATCCAAGATGGCGGTGCTGGCCGGCATATTCGCGATCATGTCCACCAGCGTGCTCATTCTCGTATGGATGCTCGAAAGCGAACTTCGGCGCCGTGCTGCAGCGGAGAAGGCCGCCGAGTTGCTGGCCCGCACGGATGGCCTCACTAAACTTTCAAATCGCCGCTGGTTCGATCGCGGGTTGGCGCGTAAATGGAGTCGAGCCGCGCGCGACGGTGGGCCGATGTCGCTGTTGATGATCGACGTCGATCATTTCAAGTCGTTCAACGACACTTATGGACATCAGGGCGGTGATCGCGT
The DNA here is from genome assembly GCF_055386385.1 of Afipia dichlorophenoxyacetatis. Taxonomy (NCBI): domain Bacteria; kingdom Pseudomonadati; phylum Pseudomonadota; class Alphaproteobacteria; order Hyphomicrobiales; family Nitrobacteraceae; genus Afipia; species Afipia dichlorophenoxyacetatis. The sequence goes on from NZ_AP029250.1 coordinate 1,259,332, forward strand.
CCTGCGGGCTATCGCCGGCGTTATCAGCGAGTGCATCAGGCGGCCCGACGATCTTGCGGCCCGCTACGGCGGCGAGGAGTTTGCAGTGGTGTTGCCGAACACTGACAGTCGCGGGGCAAGGCAAGTGGCCGCCTCCATTCTTGACGGCGTGCGTGCCCTGCAGGTGGGGCATGGCGGCAGCGAACACAGCGTCGTGACGGTTAGCATTGGATTGGCGACAGCGATGCCGGGTTCCAGTGCTGCCAAACCGCTTCTTCTGGTTCGGGAGGCGGATGCCGCGCTTTATCGCGCGAAGGACAGCGGCAGGAACACCTGCGTGTCCGATGCGACACCGCTCAATTCGGAAACGCCGATTAGCCGCGCAGGCTGATGAGCGCTACAAAACGATTACAGCCAGCATCAATTTCCTCTCAATAAAATTTTAGCTGCGCGAGACGCAATAAATCTCTGCACACAACGTTATCAATCATGGGGGCGCACACCTTCTGTGGGAGTGAGCCATGTTCAGAACATTTATGATCGGAGTTGCCGCGGTTGCGGCAATTGCCGCGTATTCGCCAAATGACGCCTATGCGCGCGGCGGAGGCGGAGGTGGCCACGGCGGAGGTTTCGGCGGCGGCGGTGGTTTCCACGGCGGTGGCGGCTTTGGTGGTGGTGGCTTCCGCGGTGGAGGCTTCGGCGGAGGCTTTCGTGGCGGAGGCATGATGGGCGGCGGTTTCCGCGGCGGTGGTTTCGCTGCAGCACCGGCTTTCCGTGGTGGAAGTTTTGCTGCGATGCGCGGGGCTGGTTTTGGTGGTCCCCGTTTCGCTACTGTGCCCGGAGGCGCGCGCTTTGCCGCCATTCGCGGTGCGGGATTCCGTCACGGCTTCCACCGCGGGCACTTCCGGCGCTTCGCCCCGTTCGCAGTCGGCTTTGGCTTTGGTTGGCCGTACTACAACGACGACTACGGGTACTACGACAACTACGATTACGGATGTTACGATCTGCAACAGGTCCCGACACGTTATGGCTGGCGCTGGCAACGCGTTTATGTCTGCGGTTGAGACACCCTCAAAAATAAAATCGGCGGCCTCGCGGCCGCCGATTTTCTTTAACGGGGTAACGTCGATCAGGCGGCGCGAACCGTCGTCAGGAACTTCTCAACTTCGGTCTTGAGGCGGCTGCTGTCGCTGGACAGCATCTGCGCCGAAGACAGTACCTGACCGGACGCGGCCCCGGTTTCGCCGGCACCGCGGCTGACGTCGGCAATGCTGTTTGCGACTTCGCCGCTGCGTTGCGCCGCGTACTGCACGTTGCGGGCGATTTCCTGCGTCGCAGCGCCTTGTTCTTCCACCGCGGCCGCGATGCTTGAGGAGATTTCGGAGATCATGTTGATGGTCGTACCGATTTCCTTGATCGTCGCGACCGACTCCTGGGTTGCCGATTGCATACCGGCGATCTGGGTACTGATCTCGTCGGTGGCCTTCGCGGTTTGAGCTGCCAGCGCCTTGACTTCGGAGGCAACGACCGCAAAGCCACGGCCGGCTTCGCCTGCGCGGGCAGCTTCGATGGTGGCGTTGAGCGCGAGCAGGTTGGTCTGTTCGGCAACGGCCGTGATCAGCTTCACCACGTCACCGATGCGGGCTGCGGCCTGCGAGAGTTCGGCGATGCTGGTGTCGGTCTTCTGTGCCTGACGCACGGCCTCATTGGCAATGCGGCTGGATTCCTGAACCTGACGGCCGATCTCGGCGACCGACGAGGTGATTTCCTCGGTGGCCGTGGCGACCGACTGGACGTTGCCGGAAACTTCCTGCGACGCGGCCGCCGCAGAGCCGGAGACCTTGCCGGTGCTTTCCGCGGTCATGGTCAGGGTATTGGCTGCAGCCTCGAGCTCGGTAGAGGAGGACGAGAGCGACTCGACCATCTCGCCGATCAGCTTCTCAAAATCGCTCGTGATCCGGTCCACGCGCTGGCCGCGCTGGATCTTGGCTTCCGCATCGGCTGCGGCGGCTTCGTCGGCCTCCTTCTTGGCGATGAGGGCCTCTTTGAAGACCTGAAGCGTGTCCGCCATGGTGCCGATTTCGGTCTTTTCGCCCTGATGCGGGACCTCGGCGGTCAGGTCGCCTTCGCCGAGTGCTTTCATCGGGACGACGATCGAATTGATGCCGTTCGACACGTCACGGACGAGGTAGAAGCCGATGAGGAGACTCGCCACGACTGCGAGAGCCAGCGAGCCGATCACCAATTTGAGGGCGAACGCGTAGCTGTCGTTCGCGTCCTTTCCGGCCTGCTCGGCGCCCTTCTTGTTCAATTCGATATCTTGCTTCAGGATTTCGTCGGCCTTCAGTCCGATCAGGTTGACCGTGGTTGTGTTCAACTCGTGAGCTTCATGGGTCGACGTCGCGTCGGCTCTGTTGGAAATCGTAATGATCTCCTTGGCGGCCGTCTTGTAGCGATCCCATTGTTTGCCCCACTCCTCATACAAGGCGCGCTCCTCGGGTGAAGCAATCGTCGGCTCATAAATGGCGCGGATTTTATTATTGCTGGCAATGATGCTGTCCAGCAGGGCTTCCTGCGCTTTCTTCTCATCGATCGTTTCCGACAGCATATGCTCGCGGATCACATTGCGATAGGTAATGACGCCGGCGCGGAGATCGCCCAAAGCCTGGATAGCGGGAAGCCAGTTCGTCTGAAGGTCGACGGCGTTTGCATTGATTGATCGTATCTTTTGAAGCGCGAGCAAGCCCATGGCTGTCATGACGATCAGAAAGAATGCGATAACGGCCGTAATTTTTGTGCGGATGGAAGTCCTGGAAAACATGACGTGTATCCTTGGGCTTTCTTAAGCCGTTGAGACAAGGTGCTGGCGCCTGGAAAAAGGCCGCGGGTGGGCGAACGGAAGCAATGCCAATCGAATGCCAATCGCTTCACAACGGCTGGAATTCGCAAATCCCACTTTCGCCACATTGGGTGAAGGGTTGGTAAAGGTACGCTGGTGTTGGGCTCAGGCAGCCGCAGTTTATGCGCGATGCCTGCGCGGGGCGGCTCTGCATTCAGCGAATATGGAGTTGTTCGCCTAACGAAAACGGCGGCCAGAGGCCGCCGTTGACGCGAAGCTGATGTTCGGGAGATCAGGCGGCCCGGATGGTGGCCAGGAAGTTGTGAACCTCAAGCTGAAGGTGGTTGCTTTCTTTCGAGAGCGATTGGGCGGCGCTCAGGACCTGAGCGGAAGCGGCGCCCGTTTCGCTGTTGCCGCGATCGACATCCGCGATATTGGCAGCCACCTGGGCGCTGAGCCCGGCGGCCTGCTGGACGTTGCGGGCGATTTCCTGGGTCGCTGCTCCCTGTTCCTCCACGGCTGCCGCGATGGTCGAGGAAATCTCGGACATCAGATCGATAGTGGAACTGATTTCCTTGATAGTCGCGACCGAATCCATCGTCGCGGCCTGCATGCCGGCAATCTGGGTGCTGATGTCGTCGGTTGCCTTGGCGGTTTGAGAGGCGAGCGCCTTGACCTCGGAAGCCACCACGGCGAAGCCGCGGCCGGCTTCGCCCGCACGGGCGGCCTCGATGGTGGCATTCAGCGCAAGCAGGTTGGTCTGTTCGGCAATGGCCGTGATGAGCTTGATCACATCGCCAATGCGGGTGGCGGCCTGCGACAGCTCGCCAATGCTGGCATCCGTCTTCTGAGCCTGTTGAACAGCCAGTCTGCCTACACGGCTCGATTCCTGTACCTGCCGGCTGATTTCATTGACCGACGAGGTGAGTTCCTCGCTGGCGGTTGCGGTCGATTGGATGTTCTCGGAGACGTTTTGCGACGCGCCCGCGGCCGAATTGGAGAGCTGTCGGGTCAGGTCGGCCGCATTGGTCAGGGTGCCGGCAGTGGCTTCCATCTCCGTCGAAGCCGATGACAACGAGGCGATCATCTCACCGATCATGGACTCGAATTTGCGGGTGGCGCTGTCTACGGTCTCGGCCCGGCGCATTTTGGCGCCGGCCTCGTGTGCCGCGACCTCGTCGGCTATGGACTTCGCGACCAGAGCGTCCTTGAAGACCTGCACGGCATCGGCGATCTGACCGATTTCGGTGGCTTCTCCCTGGTGGGGGACTGCCACATTCAGATCGCCAGTGGCGAGGGTTCGCATCGGCCGGAGAACAGAGCTAATTCCGCGGGCGATATCGCGAACGATGGTAACGGCCGCGCACAGCCCGATCACGACGATGACGGCGAGAACACCGAGCACGATGCGGAACGCAAGCGCGTAATCACTTTTTGCTTTTTCTCCGGAGAATGCGCCGCCCTTTTCGTTCAGGTCGACCAGCTTGAACAAGACGTCGTCCATGGCGCGGCCCGGCGGCGTCGCCTTGTCGGTGTTGATCTCAACAGCCTTGGCAAAATCTCCCTTAGCGGATGCGGCAATCACCTCGTTTGCGGCATCGCGGTAAGCCTTCCAGAAAGTGCCCAACTCATTGAAAAGCGCCCGTTCTTCTGGCGAGGAAATCAGCGGCTCGTACTTGCTGATGGCAAGATCGTAAGCCTTGACCCGGTCGTCGAGAGCTTTGTTGATGCTTGCCTTCTTCTTCTCGTCGGCGATCAGGATGTGATCACGCAAAATCGCCCGATACCGCGAGGCTTGAATGCGCAGTTCGCTGATCTGGCGAATGCTTGGCAGCCAGGTCATCTGGATGTCCTGGGCTGACTCGTTGATCGCCCGCATCTCGTAGATGGCAAAAGCGCCTAAGGAAATCGGGGCAATCAGCAGAACGGAAACAAGGGCAATCAACTTGGTGCGAATTGAAAACTTCGAAAACATTACGGTTTCCCTTGGGCTGCTTGATCTGCACGCAAACGAAAATGGGCATATCGAATGAATTCGAATGCCGGGCAGCGGGGTCGTATCGGCAAGTTCCAGTCGGACAATGACGCGAAATGTGCGTAATCCGCATAGATCAGCCTAAAGAAATTGCGTGAACTGTTGGTAAACGACCACCTTTCGGGCCGCCGAAGTGATTGAAAACAAGGCAAATCGCTCAAGACGGCGGCTAAATTCCTGGGGTCCAAGACCGTCTGAAGGCGAAATGGGCGGACACAGATACGTGCGTAACGCAGGTTCCCGCTTTTCCGGCTCCGTCGGTCGTGACACCATCTAGTGCGGTGGTTCAGAAGTTCGCCTGATTTTTTCTGCGAGTCCTTCCGGCGAACTTAGATCTCAGTCCAGGGGAGGGTCGCCATGCGTTGGTGTATCTCGATCGGAGTGGTTCTCGCCGCGGGAGCATTGTTGGCGGGGGACGCGGCAAGCGTGGCGGCGCCAAACGCAATGCCGGTGCAGGCTCAGAAGGTCGACGAAGCCAAGCGTGTCGATGTTGAACTGATCCTCGCTGTCGATGTGTCCTACTCGATGGATATGGACGAACTGGCGATCCAGCGTGAAGGCTATGCCGGCGCGATCACCTCTCCTGAATTCCTGCAGGCGCTGAAGACCGGTCCAACCGGCAAGATCGCGGTGACATACTTCGAGTGGGCCGCCTCCAACGACCAGAAGGTCGTCATGTCCTGGCGCCTCATCGATGGTCCGGAATCCGCCGACGCCGTTGCCGAGGAGATTTCGAAGGCGCCCTTGCGCCGCGCGTCGCGGACTTCGATCTCGGGCGCGATCAATTTCGCAATGCCGCTGTTCGAAGCCAATGAGTATCACGGTCTTCGTCGCGTGATCGATATCTCCGGCGATGGTCCCAACAACAATGGCGAGCCGGTGACCATCGCGCGTGACGCCGCGCTCGCCAAGGGCGTCACTATCAATGGCCTGCCGATCATGGCCAAGGAGACCAACTACGCGACGATGGATATCGAAAATCTCGATTGGTACTATGAGGATTGCGTGATCGGCGGAGCAGGATCGTTTGTGGTGCCGATCAAGAGCAAGGAAAAATTCAAAGAGGCCATCCGCACCAAGTTAGTCATGGAGGTCGCGGGCCGCGTGCCGGAGCCACGGGTTATTCCCGCCGCGACACGCGAGCCTCGTGTGTCATGTCTTATCGGCGAGAAGATCTGGCAGGAGCGGTGGGGGCGTTGATATCCTGATTCAGCGACGGAAGCGCGCCACCAGCTCGACATGCGGTGTGTGACGAAACTGATCTACAGGCGTGACGGTGTCCAGTTTAAACCCGCCATCGAGAAGGATGCGTGCGTCGCGGGCGAATGTCGTCGGATTGCACGACACAGCCACCACCTGAGTAATCTTGCTCGCGGCGAGCTGTTGCGATTGCGCCTGCGCGCCTTGCCGCGGTGGATCGAATACGACGCAATCAACGTCCCGCAGCTCCTGCGGCATCAATGGGCGGCGAAACAGATCGCGTGCTTCGGCTTTGATCGGCTTCAGTCCTTGAGTGTTCTTGACCGCGTGCTGCAGGGCCGCCACGGCGCCAGCGTCACTGTCGAACGCGGTGACCTTGAATTTCTCCGCAAGCCTCAGGGCAAACGGGCCGAAACCGCAGAACAGATCAGCGACATGCTTTGCGCCCTTGCAGAAGGTGAACGCTAGCCCGGCCAGCACTTCCTCGCCTGCCAGTGTTGGCTGCATGAATGAGCCCGGTGGCAAGTTGATTTCCGCCTTGCCGATGCGCACGACGGGTGGCCGGCGCATGATGACCAGTTCGCCATGGCGCGTGAGGCGTGCAAGATCATGCTTTGCCGCGAGCTTCGACAATGCTGACAGCATTGCAGTATTCAGCGGCCCTGAGCCTCGCACATCGACGTCGAGGCCGTTGTTCGCAGCCGTGATCTGGATGTCGAGCGGCTTGCTGACGGGCTTGAGCAGTTCGGCAATCTCGTTGGCCGCTTCAACGGCGCCACGCATGGCCGGATCAAGAATAGGGCAATGGTCGATGGCGATGATCTCATGTCGTCCAGCCGCGGCGAAACCGACGCGGAGCACGCCTTGCTGGCTTTGCCGGGCATGCATGGTCATGCGCCGTCGGCCGGTGCCATGGGCGTCGATTAGATTCTCCACCTCGCAGGAGATGCCTGCGTGTGTGAGCCTGTCGACGACAAGCTGCCGCTTCCAGTTTCGGTACGCGCTGTCATGCCAGTGCTGGATCGCACATCCGCCGCACGTGCCGAAATGCGGGCAGAATGGATCGATGCGCTCTGGGCTTGCTTCGATGACGTGAGCCAGTGACCGCCGATCGTCGTGGCCGGGTGAGGGAAGAACATCGACCGTCTCGCCACCCAGTGCATAAGGCACGTAAACGCTCGTGCCGCCGATGAGGGCCACGCCGTCGCCGAAATGGCCGATATGAGCGATGGTGAGACGTTCAGACATTCAGAGCCATCTCATAAGTGATCAGCCGCGCCGCGCGCCGAGGAAAAATTCCATATTGCCGTCACCACCTGTGATGGATGATGGAAATACCTTGATATCAGTGCAGCCCAGCGAGGCCACGAACTTGGAAATGTCGTCACAGACCGCGCGATGCACTGCCTCATCCCGAATGATGCCCTTCTTTGAGTGCTTACGATCCGCTTCGAATTGCGGCTTGATCAGCGCGAGAAGATGCATCGGCGCCGCGGCCAGAGGTAACACCGCGGGCAGCACGTGTTTGAGGGAAATGAAGCTGACATCGATCACCACGATGTCGGGACGTTTCTCCAGACGCTTGCCCGCCAGCGAGCGAATATCAGTTTCTTCCATCGAGATGATTTTCGGATTGTCGCGCAGGCTCGGATGAAGCTGCTCCCGGCCGACGTCGATGGCATAGACGAGGCTTGCGCCATAGTTCAGCAACACCTCGGTGAAGCCGCCGGTCGATGCGCCGACATCGACACAGACATGATCTTCGATATCGATGGGATATTGCTCCAGCGCACCGGCGAGTTTGACCCCGCCGCGCGACACCCAGGGATGGGCCGGCTCGGCCTCGATCACGGCGTCCTCCGGAATCGTCTCCGATGGCTTGGCGATCGGCTTGCCGTTGGCTGTCACACGGCCTGCTTCGATTGCGGCCTGCGCCTTTGCGCGGCTCTCGAACAAGCCGCGCTCAACCAACAACAGGTCTGCGCGCTTGCGTTCGCCCATGCCCTTCTTTCGGATACTAGTGGTTCTTTGATTCTAACATTTGCAACGGTATCCGCCGAAGTGGGATGCAGATGTTAGAATCGAACCACTAGGCCAGCTTCACCGTCTCGGACCTTGGGTCCTTGCCGAGCGCCTCATACACCTTGTTCACGATGCCCTTGGCGTCGAGGCCTGCTTGCCCATACATCACCGCAGGTGAATCTTGATCGATGAACGTATCCGGTAACACGAGCGTGCGGACCTTCAGGCCACGATCGAGCGCGCCGTGATCGGCCAGGCTCTGCAGCACATGGGTACCGAAACCGCCGATAGAGCCTTCCTCGATGGTGATGAGGACTTCGTGCTCGCGTGCGAGCTTCAGCACCATATCGGTATCGAGAGGCTTCATGAAACGCGCGTCGGCAACCGTCGCGGACAGGCCCAACGATTCCAAATCGTCGGCCGCCTTGAGGCATTCGCCGAGACGCGCGCCGAACGACAGCAGCGCGACCTTGGAGCCTTGGCGCATGATGCGGCCTTTGCCGATTTCCAGCGGAATGCCGACTTCCGGCATCTCGACGCCGCGACCTTCGCCGCGCGGATAACGCAGCGCGCTGGGTGCGTCGTCGATCGCCACCTGGGTCGCAATCATGTGCACCAGATCGGCTTCGTCTCCTGCAGCCATGATCACCACACCCGGAAGACATCCCAGATAGGCGTTGTCGAAGGCACCTGCGTGGGTCGGACCGTCAGCACCGACGAGACCGGCGCGATCGATGGCGAAGCGCACAGGAAGGCGCTGGATCGCCACGTCGTGCACAACCTGGTCGTAGCCGCGCTGCAGGAAGGTTGAGTAGATCGCGCAGAACGGTTTGAAGCCTTCGGTCGCGAGACCGGCCGCGAACGTCACTGCGTGCTGCTCGGCGATGCCGACGTCGAAGGTGCGCTTCGGGAAGGCCTGACCGAACATGTCGATGCCGGTGCCGCCCGGCATGGCGGCTGTGATGGCGACGATCTTTTCGTCCTTCTGCGCTTCCTTGATCAGGCTTTGCCCGAACACGGCCGTATACGACGGTGCGTTCGATTTCGCCTTGGCCTGAGCACCGGTGGCGACGTCGAATTTCACGACGCCATGGTATTTGTCGGGCGCAGCTTCGGCGGGGGCGTAACCTTTGCCTTTCTGCGTGACTACGTGAATCAGTACGGGGCCGTTGCCGGCATCGCGCACGTTCGTGAGGACAGGCAACAGGTGATCGAGGTTATGGCCGTCGATCGGACCGACATAGAAGAATCCAAGTTCTTCGAACAGTGCGCCGCCGGTGACCATGCCGCGCGCGTATTCTTCCGCGCGGAGCGCACGATCCTCGAAGAACTTCGGCAGACGATGCGCGAGGTTCTTCAACGCTTCGCGGGCAGAGCCATAGGTGTGGCTGGAGATCAGCCGCGCGAGATAAGCCGACATCGCGCCCACGGGCGGTGCGATCGACATATCGTTGTCGTTGAGGATGACGATGAGGCGCGAGTGCATGGCGCCAGCGTTGTTCATCGCCTCATAGGCCATGCCGGCAGACATCGAGCCGTCGCCGATCACTGCGATGACGTTGTTCTTGCCGCCGGTGAGATCACGCGCCACGGCCATGCCGAGCCCGGCTGAGATCGACGTCGAGGAGTGCGCGGCGCCGAACGGGTCGTATTCGCTCTCCGCGCGCTTGGTGAAGCCGGACAGGCCATTGCCCATGCGCAGCGTACGAATGCGGTCGCGGCGTCCGGTGAGAATCTTGTGCGGATAGGCCTGATGGCCGACGTCCCAGATGATGCGGTCGTCCGGCGTGTTGAATACATAGTGCAGCGCCGTGGTCAGTTCGACGACGCCGAGACCTGCGCCGAGGTGTCCGCCCGTCACCGACACTGCGTCGATGGTTTCCTGACGCAGTTCTTCGGCGAACTGGCGCAGTTGCTCAGGTTTGAGCTTGCGCAACAGATCCGGCGTCGGCGCGGCATCAAGAAGGGGAGTCTTGCTCGAATGTGACACGTCAATCTTCCGCAATGAGTTGGGGAGGCGCCCGGCCCGGCACAGAAAGGCCATAAAAGGTCCGAAGCGGTCCCGTGGCTTATACCAATTCCAAAGTCATGCCAATCCGTCCGGTGGGCGAGGGAAGGCTTACATCTTGGTCAATTTAGACCGAAAACAGCTTCAAACGGCCGGATTTCGGCGAATTTCACCGATCAGGAGGCCCATATCGCGTGTGCAGGCATGCCCGAGGGGCATGCATCAATCCCTCGAATACATGCTCGGAAGGTAAATCTGAGATGGGCTCGCGCAGTACCGAGCTTGGAATAGAGGCGTCGGACGTCTGTTCTCGCGTTTACTGCACGTCGAGCGGCTCGGTGCCGACAGGGTGTCCGCTGGCATCGGTGGTGATCTTGTCGACGCGCGCTTCCGCCTGCCGCAACAGCTCCTCGCAGCGGCGCTTCAGGCTTTCGCCGCGCTCATAGATCGCAACCGATTCCTCGAGCGGGACCTTGCCATCTTCAAGTCGCTTCACGATCGATTCAAGCTCTTCGATCGCGCGCTCAAAGCTCAGCGTTTTGACGTCCGCATGAGTGTTATCGGCCATTCAATATCCTCAAGTTCAGTTCCACGCCGCAAAATCTAGAAATGATTTACGAGCGTAATATGGCGGCTATTTAGCCTGATTTGCCGCGTGCTGGAAGCGGATGGACAGTCTTAATTGTTCATCAGCGCTGCGACATGCACGGCAACGGAATCCCGCAAGCCTTGCAGATCGTAGCCGCCTTCGAGCACCGAGACGATGCGTCCCTGCGCGGACTTGTCGGCGATTTCCATCAGCTTGCGCGTCACCCACGCGTAGTCTTCTTCCTTGAGTTCAAGGCTGCCGAGCGGATCGCGCCAGTGCGCGTCGAAGCCGGCGGAAATCACGATCAGCTCCGGTGCGAACTGCTCCAACCGTGGCAGGATCGCCAGATCGAACGCTTCGCGGAATTCGCGGCCGCCATTGCCGGCGCGTAGTGGCGCATTGACGACGGTGTCTTCTTCACCGCGCTCGGAGGTCGAACCGGTGCCGGGAAACAGCGGCATCTGATGTGTTGAAGCATACATCACGGTTGGATCGGACCAGAAAATTTCCTGGCTGCCGTTCCCGTGATGAACGTCGAAATCGACCACGGCCGCGCGGCTGATGCCGTATTTGCGTTGCGCGTAACGCGCCGCAATCGCTGCGCTGTCGAAGAAGCAGAAGCCCATCGGCTTTGCGGTTTCGGCGTGATGGCCTGGAGGGCGCGTCCCGACGAATGCATTGGTCTTCGTGTTGCTCATCACAGCGTCGACTGCGGCAACGGCGCCCCCGGTCGCGCGCAGCGCCGCTTCTAGTGTGCCGGGAGACATCGAGGTATCGCCGTCGAGATAGATCATCCCTTCTTTCGGCGAAATGTGACGCAGCTCATCGATGTATTCGTTGCTGTGACACAGCGCGACAGTGTCGAAATCGGCGACCGGTGCTTCGATGCGAACCAGCGGCTTAAAATGATCCTGCGCCAATCCCTGCTCGATGGCGCGCATGCGATCCGGGCGCTCGGGATGACCGGGAGCGGTATCGTGATCGAGGCAGGCAGTGTGATGATAGTAGAGTGTCGGCATGGACAGTGTCCTTTGGAGCCCCTGTTCGGGTTCCACGAATAGAAGACAGGGATGCCTGGTACAAGACCAGGCGCGACTATTCATATAAACCTTGGTTCTGACGTTTAAATATCACGCTTTCTTGCGGGCGAAGAAGGCCTTGAAAGCGGCCATCGCCTCTTTCGAGCTCATGCGCTCGCTGAAAAGATGACTTTCCTGCTCGATGCGGCGAACCAGTTCGTCTGGCGGCTGCTTGAGCAGCTTGCGCGATATGGCGACGGCCTCGGCTGGAAGCGCACAGATTTCGCGCGCGACTTTGCGTGCTTCGGTCTCGGTATGCCCGGGTGAGACCACCGCGTTGACGAAACCGGCTTCCTTGGCGTCCTGCGCACTGAAGGGGCGCCCCATCACTAACATTTCGAAAGCACGCTGATGACCCATCGTCATCGGCACCAGCAGACTGGAGGCACCTTCGGGCACGAGGCCAAGGTGGATGAACGGCGTTGAAAACGTTGCTGCGGTGCTGGCCAGAACGTAGTCGCAGTGGAACGTCATCGTGGTGCCGATACCGATGGCAATGCCGTCCACCGCGGCGATGATCGGTTTGGTGTTGTGCACCAGCGAGTGCAGGAACTTCACTGCATTCATGGGGCGCGATCCGCCAGCGCTTGCTTTGAGGAAATCGTCGAGGTCGTTGCCCGCAGTGAACACACCGGAGCCACCGGTGATGATCAGACAGCGAATTGCGGGATTGTTCTGCGCCGTATCGATGGCAGTGCTCATCGCCGCGTACATGTCTTGTGTCAGCGCATTCTTCTTTTCCGGCCGTCGCAGTGTGACGACGCGTGTTGCGTCTTCATCGGTTACCAGCACGTGGTCTGTCATGATCAATCCCCGAAATACGGCTGAATTATCTAGTGCGGCGGTTCTGAAGTCCGCATCATTCGTGCGGCGACTCCGGAATGCGGACTTCAGAACCAAAGCCACACTAGAACAGTAACTTCCTAGAGTCCTTCGATTCTGAAGTTCGCAGACGAACGAGCAGCGGAATGATGCGAACTTCGGAATCGGGGCTCTCGTGGTCTGATTCTAACATTCGCACCCTATTTTGGCAGGCATCTCCTGCGAATGTTATAATCAAAGGACTGCGAACTGGCGCAGCCTGAAATCTCGCCTACATCATCGGGCAGAACGGTCACGTTCGCCAATGATTTCCGGTTTTAGTCCACAAAAGGGAGAGTGCGATGCAACTCACCGGCATTCACCATCTCACCGCGATTTCCGCCCACGCCAAGGGTAACCTCGCGTTTTATACCGGTGTTCTCGGTATGCGGCTGGTGAAGAAAACCGTCAATCAGGACGACGTGAGCGCATATCACCTATTCTACGCGGATGGAAAAGCCTCGCCCGGCACGGATCTGACCTTCTTCGACTGGCCAGCGGCGCGGGAGCATCGCGGCACGCGCAGCGTTGCGCGCACCGGGCTGCGGGTGAATGGCGAAAAGGCGCTTGGCTACTGGCATGACCGTTTGCTGAAACTTGGCGTGCACACCGGCAAGGTGACGGAAGTCGATGGCCGCCTGACATTGCCGCTCGAGGACCCGGAGGGGCAGCGTCTTGTGCTGGTGGACGACGATGGCAAGGAGGAGGCGAACCCCTGGGAGAAGAGCCCGGTGCATGCCGAACACCAGATTCGCGGACTTGGCCCTATTGTGCTGAACGTGCCCGAGCTGTCGCGAACCGAGCGCGCCTTGGTTGAAGTCATGAACATGAAGCGCGTGCGCGATTATGCCTCGCCTGACGGAGAGCACCGCATCCACGTCTATGAGATGGGAGTAGGCGGACCCGCGGCGGAAATTCATGTGATCGAGCAGAAGGACTTGCCTCCCGCACGGCAAGGCGCCGGCGGCGTGCATCACGTCGCATTTCGTACACCGGACGAGGCGAGCTATCACGCGTGGACGAAACGGTTGTCCGAGTTCGGTATCAACCACAGCGGTGAAATCGACCGCTTCTATTTCCGCAGTCTGTATTTCCGCGAACCGAACGGCATCCTGTTCGAGATCGCGACCGACGGTCCCGGTTTCGCAACTGACGAAGCGATGGAAACACTCGGCGAGAAGCTGGCGTTGCCGCCTTTCCTTGAACCACGCCGCAGGGAAATCGAAGCGGGATTGAAGCCGTTAAAATAGGCAAGCTCATCAAATAAGCTGTTTACGTCGTGCTGCTCTCACCTGTGCGTGATCGCGTAACGTCGAACCTTGTGATCCGAACCTGATGACGTATGTCGGCGGTGTCCGACCTTCTGCCGGAAACCTACATCGGAAAAGGAGAGGATCATGAGAAGGTTTATGCTCGCTGCGTCTGCTGCAATCTCGTTGTTCGCCGCGTCAGGTGTTGCCCATGCTGGCGAGGTGATTTCGGATCAGCGTTACTGGCCGAGTGAGGAGATTCAGACCCAGCGTTACTGGCCGAATGAAGCCTACGGGTATGGGTATTACACCGGCAGGACACGTTCGGCGTACAACGCCATGGCCAGCATGGACGCCGCCGCCCCGACCACAGGAAGTTCATTCGTCTATCGGGGCGGACCAAAGACGGGTACGCGCGATTACATACGCGAATGGTGAATACGTAGATTCATCTAAAAGCCCGAGACGCACTTCCATTGAAGGTATCGGGCTTTTCGGCTTTGGCTCCGCGCTTAGGCGCCCAGTACAACATCCGCGCCGTTGACGGCATCGGCGCTGTCGATCACGGCACGTTCCAGCGCACCGGACTGCACTGTCACGTTCTCCGCGAAGAAGCGCGCCAGCGTGACGTAGCGGCCAGCGTCGCCCTGCACGGCACCGTCGCTACGTGCGGCCAGCGCTTCATTTGCCAGCATGCAGCCGCCGAGCGTGGTCGAGAACAGGCGCAGGTATGGCGTTGCGCCAGCCAGCGCATCGTTTGGCGCAGTGGCGATTTTCTCCAGTAGCCATTTGCTGGTGTGCTCGACCGAGGCGACCGCGTCGCGCAGCTTCGCTCCGGTGGTGCCGAAGGCCGGATCGTTCGAGGCTTCGACCTTTGCGACAATCTCCGAAAGCTCGCCGAGCAGATCCCACACTGCTTCTCCGCCCGACATCGCCAGCTTGCGCATGGTGAGGTCGTTGGCCTGCACACCGTTGGTTCCTTCATAGATGGTGAGGATTCGGGAGTCGCGAACATATTGCGCCGCGCCGGTTTCCTCCATGAAGCCCATGCCGCCGTGCACCTGCACACCGATTGCCGCGACTTCGTTGCCGATATCGGTGGAGAACGCCTTTGCCATCGGTGTCAGCAATGCGCCGCGCGCTGCGGCCTTGGCGCGCACCTTCGGATCGCTGGCGCGGTGCGAGATGTCGATGGCCACCGCTGTGGCGTAGCAAATGGTACGCGCTGCGGCCGTCATGCCGCGCATCAGCATCAGGTTGCGCTTCACGTCCGGGAACATGATGATCGGGTCGGAGCCGTCGCCCTTGCTGCCGCGGGCTTTGCCCTGCTTGCGTTCCTGTGCGTAGGCGAGCGCACGCTGATAGGCGCGATCGGCGATGCCGACGCCCTGAAGGCCGACCCCGAGTCGCGCCTGGTTCATCATGGTGAACATCGCGGCCATGCCACCGTTCTCGGCGCCGACGAGATAGGCGATCGCGCCGCCTTTGTCGCCCATGGTCATGGTGCAGGTCGGCGAGGCATGAATGCCGAGCTTGTGCTCGATGCCGCTGGCATAGATGTCATTGCGGGCGCCGAGCGAGCCGTCGGTGTTGACGAGGTACTTTGGCACCAGGAACAGCGTGATGCCCTTGGAGCCGGGAGGGGAGCCGGGCAGGCGCGCCAGCACGAAATGAACGATGTTGTCGCTCATGTCGTGGTCGCCATAGGTGATGAAGATCTTGGTGCCGAACAGGCGATAGGTGCCGTCGGGCTGCTTCTCCGCGCGCGTGCGCAATGCGCCAACATCAGTGCCGGCTTGCGGCTCGGTGAGCTGCATGGTGCCAGGCCAGACGCCTGAGATGAGCTTTTCGAGATAAATTGTCTTCAGCTCCTCGCTGCCGTGGGCCTCGAGGGCATCGATCGCGCTGAGCGTCAGCAGCGGGCACAGCCCGAAAGACATGTTGGCCGCGCTCCAGATTTCGTTGACGGCGGAATGCACCGCCAGCGGCAGGCCCTGGCCTCCCCACTGTTCCGGACCTGACACCGCGTTCCAGCCGCCGTCACACCAGCGCTTGTAGGCATCAGACCAGCCCGGGGCGGTGACCACGCCCTTGTCGGTCAACTTGATCCCCTCACGGTCCCCGATCTGGTTCAGCGGCTCAAGGATTTCGGTGGCAAACTTGCCGGCTTCCTCGATCACCGAGGCGGAAAAATCGGCCTCATAGCCGTTATAATGCCCGGCCTCGATGGCGGCCAAAAGCCCGGCGCCGTGGTTGAGGGACAGCAACATGTCATTGATCGGAGCGCGGTAGGTCATAACCTTGGACTTCCTCTGCGGGCAGGACCGATCCCGCCTTTGAAAAATGACGGATTCTTAAAGCCTGCGGGCTGTGTTTGGGACAAGGTTAGCGGCGAAACTGATTTCGCGAAATGGCTGATTTGCCTGTTGAAACTCTCGAAACCGGTCTATAGACCAGCGTTGCCACAGGGTATCGGCGCGGCTATGGTCCCGCCACTTCCCAGACAGAGCGGATTTCGGCAGGGGCGGTGACGCCTCCGCATTTGCTGAAACGCTCGGCGCTGTTGGGGCGTCGCCAAGTGGTAAGGCAGTGGATTTTGATTCCACCATGCGGAGGTTCGAATCCTCCCGCCCCAGCCAGACTTAGCCAATAAAATCGGGCACTTCTCTCATATTCAGGTTTTGCATTCCGAACGGTGATCCACTCTCCATTCCGAATGGATGTTCTTTGAGCGTTCTTCGTCGGTAGGAATGCGTGGGTAACGCGCTGCGGTAGCAAAGCGGACGTTATTTAGCTGGCGGTCGTAAACCCGAGACCTCATCATGTGCAGATCGCAGTCAGATTCGCGTTGAATGAGGTCGAAGTGGACCCCAATTACTTTTGTCTTGTTGAGGCACTCTTTCTTTGTTCGGACTTAGTAAATGTGCAGGTGCCAGCAGCGGCAACCTGCGATCATTCGGTATTGGGCTTTTGTCTCGTAGCGACTGACGGGGGCAAGGGTGGAATTTTCGGATTCGCCGAGTTTGTTCAGGCTTTCGCCTTGCTCGTACTAATCTACACGCTGACTGGAGCTCGCTACCAATTTCGAATCTACACCGCTCCAATTCCTCTTTGGCCGATCGTTTTCGGAGGGACAGCTTTTATTGGGCTCGCCACGTTGTTAAGCGACGTTATCTTTGCAAAGGCTATTCCGCTCCCCGCTTTCCTTGCCGATCAGACGCTATGGCAGTTGTGCCTAGGCCTCCTATTTTTGGGCCTTATACTTGTTTGGCTTTGGTACGCCTACATTCGTCCTTCCACGTTTGGTAGCTGGAACGCGCTCTCGTATACGCGAGCCGTCTATCGCTACGTTCTTCAGGGTGATCAGAATGACCTCCCCGCGATTGCGGCAGAGATAGAGTTTTCAGCGAGAAATATCGTCAAGCATGCGATTCGATTGTCGCCCGTCCCACCCGCAGACAAGTCGCAAGGACGGAGAGAACAGCCACCGGCAGCCGCGCAACTTGCTCACGACTTGTTGCTAATACTTGGCAATCGACGATTTTGTCGAACGGTCGTCGCCTGCGCACCGAACACGGCAATCGCTCTTTTCGAAGCGATGTCGGAATTTAAGAACTTCGGTTTGCCTGCTGGTCAGCTTGCCTCAAACATTTCTACAGAGGCATTGTTGAATAAAGACTCGTTACTCTATCACGAAGATGCGGGCTATTTCTCTGGCTACCTTGGATATGTGAAGCCTTTCACTAACGCGCTTTATGGTGATTTCAATTTGGTCGAGGGATTGGCGGGACACAATAATTCGCCGTTAGATGTTGATCTTGATGCTCGATGGAACCTTGATAGTAAGCAACTTTCTGCGTACTCGCGCGCTGTGCTGGTGACATTCGAAAGCGCGATAGCCAATAATCAATTTGATCGTAATTCGTATGCACTGCGTCGAGCATTCAGAATTTTAGAGACGGCCTGTCGAGATTTATACAAGCTCGATGAGGAGTTGCCGCGCGAAGAAGTTGACGAAATATTGGGGAGTCTACGCGCGGTTACAGAATTTATTGAAGGTGCAATCGCGATTCTTCACCGAAGCGGAGTGAAGCAAACGAGGCTCCGGCGGCACGACGACGCGTATAAATGGGATGACGATTATTACGATAAATTAGCGAGCCTAATGTTCGAAATTATTGGCCGCGCAGCATACGTTAGGAGGAGCAATCACCTTGGTTGGACCGTACAGTACAGCATGGTTTGGAGTGGGTTTGCCAATTACGATAACAGCAAGACTCGCAAGATCATTCTCTTCAAGTTACGTCGATTGTTGTACGAGGAGATTAAACAGCGGCCGAATTTCAATTCGGCAAGATACCTCGGTTTCTGCTTAAACGTCTTCGGATTGAAAACGGATCAAAGAATTGGTCGAAGCAGAGGTGCACATCCGCTTCGCGAGGCTGTGATTGCATGGGCGCGCAAGAACTATCTCGGTCTAGTGGAAGACTATCCCGACATAGCCGACGCTGTCCTAATGGGAACCATTTCGTTCGACGCAACCACCAAGCGTTTGGTTAAGACCTATGCAAAAGGGCTAAACAATGTCGCCCCCACGGACGCGCTTGAGTTAGAAGAACGCCCTGCAAAATCGGCTGAAACCGCCGAAAAACTAGCAGTCTAGCTGCCGTCAACTTGTCTAACTGGTCTACTTTTCTTCACGCGAATTGATGCATTCCGTTTTTGGATGAACTCTATTGCGTGAGCGAGTGTATCGATTTGACTGGCAACTTGACGCGATGCCATTTTGGGGCGCGTTCGATGGTCGATAGTTGCGTGGGAGTGGGTTTCGCTATCCCGAACAGCCAAAGGATTTGCCGCTTTTGAAGCTGACAGGTCAGAAATGAATCCCGCCATCGACTTAGGGCCGCTCTTAGTTGCTCCGACCATTTACGTGGACGTGCGCAACGGAATTCGTGAAGTGCTAGGGTTTCCAGAGCATCGATATCCCCTACTGATTGGAGTCGATGGCTTAAATGGTTCGGGCAAATCTTCGCTGGCATCGTGGCTTAGCTGGCAGTTAGAGATGCCGGCAATCCATCTGGATTCCTTCCTCATAAATAATACTGTGCCCCTTTCCATTCGAACGGCTGATCTAGCTCGCGTCTTAGAAGAACGACGTTTGTTGGGGAGGCCGATCATCGTGGAGGGCGTCTTGCTTCTCCGCGTTTTAGGGGAATTGAAGCGTGCCCCTGATTTTCTGTTGTTCGTTGAGTGCGAAGAAAACCATACATCCGTGATCCCGGATGTTCTTCCCTACTTGCTCGAATTTGATCCAAAGGCAAAAGCAAACATGATTGTTCGCTGGTCGAGCCGCGAGTACGACCAAGCAACCAGGCGCGCTAATATCGAGTCTTTGGGAAGCGGGGAGCGATAGGAAACATGCTCGAATAAGAGGGAATCGCCGTTGAAATCATTGGCGAATTAGCCGAATTTTGATTCCACCATGCGGAGGTTCGAATCCTCCCGCCCCAGCCAGACATTTCCCTACGTTATGAAATGAGCAGGGCCTCGGCTTTCGCCCGGGTGTTGCTTGAACCAAGGTTGCGCGGCACCGGAGCCGGATGACGATCACCGCCACCCGAGCGCGGGAGCCACGTGGGTCAGGATCGATTCAATGACATGGGCGTTGTAGGCAACGCCGAGCTGGTTCGGCACGGTCAACAGCAGCGTGTCGGCCTCAGCGATCGCCTCGTCCTTCTTGAGCTGCTCGATTAAAACTTCCGGCTCGGCGGCATAGCCGCGGCCAAAGATTGCTCGGGTTCTCTCGTCGATGAACCCGACCTGATCCTGTTCCTCGCCGCGTCCGAAGTAAGCGCGATCGTGATCGTTCATAAGGGCAATGATGCTGCGGCTGACCGAGACACGTGGCTCGCGCATATGCCCTGCTTCTTTCCAGGCGGCACGGTAGGCCTTGATCTGCGCGGCTTGCTGCACGTGGAAGGCTTCGCCGGTTTCGTCATTCTTGAGTGTCGAACTCTGTAGGTTCATGCCGAGCTTCGCCGCCCATATGGCCGTGGCGTTCGAGCCGGCTCCCCACCAGATGCGATCGCGAAGCCCCTCCGAATGTGGTTCGAGGCGCAACAAGCCGGGTGGGTTCGGAAACATCGGGCGCGGATTGGGCTGGGCGAAACCTTTACCCTGCAGCACACTGAAAAAGACCTCGGCATGACGCCGTCCCATATCGGCATCGGTTTCGCCCTCCGCGGGCTGATAGCCGAAATAGCGCCATCCATCGATCACCTGTTCGGGCGAACCTCTGCTGATGCCAAGCTGCAGGCGTCCGCCCGCAATGAGATCGGCTGCCCCCGCGTCCTCTGCCATGTAGAGCGGGTTTTCGTATCGCATGTCGATGACCGCGGTGCCGATCTCGATGCGGCTGGTTTTCGCGCCGACGGCTGCCAGCAAGGGAAAAGGCGAAGCCAACTGACGTGCAAAATGGTGAACGCGAAAGTACGCGCCGTCAGCGCCCAGCTCTTCAGCCGCAACGGCGAGGTCGATGGATTGCAGCAGCGTATCCGCTGCCGAGCGGGTCTGCGATTGTGAGGAGGGCGTCCAATGCCCGAACGAAAGAAATCCGATTTTTTTCATTCAGCCAATCTATGGTGGTCGTGGTCTATTTGCGACCCTCACGATGAGCAGGGCTTCCCTGCGATCATCATCAATGTAGTGGGATTGCCATAAAACTTCACCGCGCTTTGTAGCCCTTGGTGTCGCCGGGCAAACTGCACAATGTTCATGGTGAAGCTGCTTTGCTTTCACTTCATGCTGTCTCGTTATCGGTGCAGTTTAAGGTGCCGCCCGGCCCGTGCGCGATGCTTCCGAGGGAGAAAGGAATTCCGAGGTTGCAAGCTATTCATTCCGATTTTCAGTTCAGTTAAGCTGGATTGTGATTGAGGTTTCGGTTTAAGAGGATGCGCGATGGTTGCTATTTCCCGGCTGAATGCGGCTGTTCGCTAATCGAACGTCTCCCTTGATCGTCCTATGAGATTGTCCCATGACCCTCATATATCCGCGCGAAAGTAATGCAGCGCACGCGGCGCGGCTCTCACCGGACTATAAAAGCACGGTGAAACGCTCGCCGACCAAGCCGCTGATCATCATGCCTCATACGCTGTCGGAATTGACCGGGCCGGTCTATGGCCACGAGACAGTGCGCGAGAGCGATCACGACCTCACGATCCAGCATCAGGGTGAGCCGCTCGGCGAGCGGATCATCGTTCATGGACATGTCCGCGACGAGGATGGCCGTGGCGTTCCCGACACGCTGGTAGAATTGTGGCAGGCCAATGCCTGCGGGCGTTATGTTCACGTGGTCGATCAGCATCCAGCGCCGCTTGATCCGAATTTCACCGGCGCAGGGCGAGCCAAGACTGATGCGAGCGGCTACTATAAATTCATCACGATCAAGCCGGGCGCGTATCCGTGGGGCAATCATCCGAATGCCTGGCGTCCGGCTCACATCCACTTCTCATTGTTCGGCCATTCGTTCCTCTCGCGTCTCGTGACGCAGATGTACTTTCCGGGCGATCCACTGTTCGCCTACGATCCGATTTTCAATTCGGTAACCGATGAGAAGGCGCGTATGCGGATGGTCTCGAGCTTCGACCTCGAACACACCAAGCCTGATTGGGCTCTCTGCTATCGCTTCGACATCATTTTGCGCGGGCGCAACGCCACACCTTTGGATAACGACTGATGAGCGGCATTACTCCATCACAGACTGTCGGGCCTTACTTCAAATATGGACTGACACCGGGCAGCGACTACCAGTGGAACGATGCGTTCGGCAACGACCTGGTGACTCCGGATGTTTCGGGCGAGCGCATCCGCATTGTCGGACGCGTGTTTGACGGTGACGGCAAGGAGATCACCGACTCGATGCTGGAGATCTGGCAGGCAGACGCGCAGGGCCGCTTTGCCGATCCGCAGGATGCACGTTCGCTCCCCAATGCCGCTTTCAGGGGCTTCGGCCGTTGCGGGACCGACAGCAAGGGCGCGTATTCATTCCACACGATCAAGCCTGGGCCTGTCGCAGGACCCAACGAGTTGCAGGCGCCGCACATCCTGCTCGCGGTCTTTGCGCGCGGGATGACCCGCCAGGCGCAGACCCGGATTTATTTCGAAGACGAAGCTGCGAACGCGACAGATCCCATTCTCGCGCTAGTGCCTGCAGAACGGCGTGGGACGTTAATTGCGGTTCGGGAGCCGGGCGACGTCGCGACCTATCGGCTTGATATTCATCTGCAGGGTGACTTGGAAACGGTATTTTTCGATCTCTGAGTGCGCAGCCGGCGCAACTCGACAATTGCTCATATTCGCGATCGTTACGAATGCCCCATATTGTGTGCCACTATTCCGTCGGTCAGGAGATGCCGCCAATCAGCGAGGTGATGATGGCGCTTCATCTCGCTGCTGCTTCCACCGGCGTGGTCAAGGCAGAGGACCTCAAGATCCGGGCCCAAGCCTTCGACGACTATCTGGTCGCAGGCAAGGCTCAATCATTCTTCCATGTGTCGCTTTATTTGCTTGCGGGACGCACGCCACAGCAGAAGGAAGCCTTGAGTCTCGAACTGCGAAGCACTTTGTCGAAGCTCCTCGAGAATACGCACAGTATCAGTATCGATATCCGTGACATGGACCCGGATGCCTACAAGAAGCGTCTGAAATAGAGCGCTTCCAGAAGTTGTAAACGAACTTCTCCCGCTTGCTCCCTTGCCAGATTTCTGAACGATCCGCGATGTGCCCGGATGGGAGCGGGCTCCATTTGTGACAACGCTCCGGCGGCTTGCTCTCGCCGACATATTGCTCGATCACTGGGTATCATTTGATACGCACAATGTCTTGCCACATTTCAGTACCGAAGCTTGATGTTAGATGAGGGTATAGTTCGGCGTGGTGTAATGCGTTTGAGGTGCTCCAAGTTCACTCACGAGATTTCAAATGAAAAGAACGAACGGCCGCCGGGCCGCGTCTGCGGAACAACCGGTGCCACGACGGGGCAAGGAAACAATCTACGATGACATCGAAGCGGCCTGGTTGATCGAACGGCCCGATCTTGACCTCAAAGTCGCCTGTACTTTGCTGCGGATGGAGCGTGCAAATCTGATGCACGAAGCCCGCGTGCAGGTGATTTCGAAGGCGCTCGGGCTGGTGACCGGCGACCTTCACGTTTTGCTGGCGTTGAGGCGTACCGGCAAACCCTACGAGTTGCGCCCCACCGATCTGTTTCGCACACTGTTGGTGACCTCCGGCGCGATGACGAAGCGGGTTGCGCGGCTTCAAGAAGCAGGTCTGATTTGCCGGGTTTCAGTGAATGACGATGGACGATCGGAACTGGTGCGTCTGACCGCGAAGGGGCTGGGCATTGCCGATCGTGGGATCTCGGAAATTGCACGATGCGTCAAACACGTCACGGCTGAATGCCAGCTCACTGAGCACGAAATAGACGTGATGGATCGCGCTTGTCGCAAGCTTCTAAGTGTGAGGGCGATTGAGTTTCACGAGACGCGTGGAAAGAAGAGCGTCTCCAGGTCCCGCGCGCGAGCATAGAAAGCTAAGCGATATTCGCTTGAAAACGCTCTAGACCAGGAGTGGCTTGGCAGTCGCTGCCATTTGCTTCAGCAGCGGAAGGAAGCGATCGATCATCTCGCCGGTCGATATGCGATCGACATGAGCTCCGATATTGGCGGCGGCGATGATGCCGCCATCATATCGGTGGATCGGAACCGAGATCGAGCGGAAGCCTTCCTCTGCTTCGAGATCAACCAGGGAATAGCCTTTGCTTCGGTCCGTGACGATCGTAGCGATCACGAGCGACTTGTCTGTGATCGTTTCCGGCGTTTGCGGCTTCAGCGTCATGCCATTGATGGTCGCGGTCAATTCATCGTTCGAGAGCCGGCCAAGCAGAACGCGTCCCACCGAGGTGCAGAAAGCCGGAAGCCGGTAACCGATATCGACTCCCGCCGGGAAAACCCGGGCCGGACTGGCCCGCGCAACAAACACCGCTTCATCGTCATCAAGCACGGCCAGCGAGCAAATTTCCTTCGCTTTTGATGAGACCTCATCCATGAGAGGCTGCATCACCGTGCTGATCTGGTTGGATGCAAGATAGGTCGACGCAAGGGTGAGGATGCGCGGCGTCAGCGTGAAGAGCCGATCGTCACCGGCAACAAAGCCCGACTTCTGGAGCGTCAGAAGGATTCTGCGGACCGTCGCGCGCGGCAGATTGGAGACCTTGGCAATATCACTGAGCGTCATCGGCCGGTGGTCCGAGGCGAATGACTGAATGACTCTCAAGCCGCGATCGAGGCTCTCGATAAATTCGGTCCCGTCCGGCCTGCCGTCCTTGTCCTCTGCCGTCCGCTTGAGTTTGGGCATGCCGCGAGTGGGTCCACTGCTTGAGATGGCTGATTCACTTATGGAAATAGCGAATCAGTCGATTATGCACCAGCGTTGTCCGCAGCCCTCAGAAGAGATTTGAAATCGAACGACAGATCCGCCGCCTCTTCGGGTGATGGCGAGATTCCGCTTGCGATGAGCCGCCTGGCGGCCATCTGATCACCGGCGCGATTGATGCTGTCGACGGCGATCAGCCGTCCCAGCCTGTAATAGAACACCGAGAATTTTCCGTCCTCGATTGAGCCCCGGACGGCCTGGGCGTCGAAGTTGCGCGAGATGCCGACGACCTGCAGTTTGGTGTCATACTGGTCGGACCAGAATCGCGGCACGCTTTCATAGGGCCCTGTGTCTCCGGCGATCGCAAGGCCCGCAGCCTTGGCTTGATCCTGTGCGTTCTGTACGGATTCAAGGCGAAGCCATTCCCGCGCAAAGATGTTGTAGTGCGAGGTGCAGTCGCCGGCCGCGAAGATGTTTGGATCGCTGGTGCGGCCGTGATCGTCCACAACGATGCCATTGGTGCATTTCAAGTCGGCGCTTTTGGCCAACTGGTCGTTGGGGAGGCCGCCAACGCCGATCAGGACGATGTCTGCTGGAATTCTCCGATTGTTTCCGCAAAGGACCGCTGACACTCGGCCATTCCGCCCTTCGACCGAAACAGCTGTTTCCTCGAGCAACACGTCGACCCCATGCTGCGTATGCATGTCGAGCAGGAATTCGGAGACGATAGGCGAAACAGCCCGTTCGAGCAGGCGAGACGCGCTCTCGAGAACAGTTGCTTTCTTGCCGAGCTTGGTCGCGGACGCCGCGACTTCAAGCCCGATAAAACCTCCACCAATTACAACGATCTCGGACGCATCTTGCAATCTCGCT
Source organism: Afipia dichlorophenoxyacetatis (assembly GCF_055386385.1). Classification (NCBI taxonomy): domain Bacteria; kingdom Pseudomonadati; phylum Pseudomonadota; class Alphaproteobacteria; order Hyphomicrobiales; family Nitrobacteraceae; genus Afipia; species Afipia dichlorophenoxyacetatis. The sequence continues at coordinate 1,284,504 of NZ_AP029250.1, forward strand.
TTAAGATCGACTGCATCATGAAGCGACCTAAGATAGCAAACGCCATCCAGGTTCGCGCCGTTGATGGGCAGTTGCCGCGCGTGCGAGCCCGTTGCGATCATCAGCTTGTCGAAGACTAATTCCGAGCCGCCGCCGAGCAGGATCTTCCGCGATTGCCTGTCGATCTCGAGCGCGCGAGTCCCGAGCACAAGATCGATGCCCTTTTTCTCGAAGAACGCATTGTCGCGCAGGATCAGGCTTTCCTCGCTCTCGAGACCGAGCAGAAAGCCTTTGGAGAGCGGCGGCCGTTGGTATGGAAGGCTGCTCTCATCGCCGACAATGGTGATGCGCTCGGCGTAGCCTGAATCGCGTGCAGTCAGGCTGGCCTGAACGCCGGCATACGAGGCGCCAATAACGACGAGGCCGCTCATCTCTCGGTCTCCGGTACGTAGACTGTGAGGGGGTCAACGGGAAAGGGGGCTTTCAACTGGCAGCTCAGCCGGCTGTTCGGCTTTCGCACGGCTGTTACGGCGCCCAGCAATTCTAGTTCGTCTTCCTTTGGGGCTGGAAGATGGCTCGATTGCTGCTCATCGACGTACACGTGACAGGTCGCGCAGTCGAGACAGCCGCCGCACTCGCCTTCGATGCCGGCGATTCCATTGCGAACGGCGACGAGCATCACGCTGACGCCGGCACTAGCCTCGATCACACTCTCCGAGCCGTCGCGTTGAACGAACCTGATGTGGGCCACTCGCGCCTCCTCGATGCATTAAAAACGAACATAAGTTCGTCTATTGAACGTGACAAGCTCAATTTGTGCGCGTCAAGATGAGACGCGATCTCTGAATGCGCCATTAGTTAGCAATTGCAGCATTGAAATTGGGCTTGCGACCCGGACTGATTAGAGGCAATCTAACAATATACGAACTTATGTTCGTCTATTGAACAAAATGATGGGGAAGCGCAATGCGATGGTCGGCAGGTCTATTGGGTGTCGTGGTTGGCTCCGCCGTTTCCTTCGGGGCGTTCGCCCAGCAGTCCGATCTGAATGCGCCTGATCTGATACTGACCAACGGCAAGCTGCTCACCATGGACAGCCAGTCGACGGTGGTCGAGGCATTGGCCATTCGGGACGGCAAGATCTTCGCCCTCGGAAGCAGTGCGGCGATCAATCCGCTGACCGGATCGCAGACGAAGGTGATCGACCTTGGCGGCAAGACCGTTGTTCCGGGGTTGATTGACACCCACGCGCACTTCAAGGCCGCAGGCCTTGGTGAGTACGTTGTGAATATGAGCCGCGCGAAGACGGTTGCGGAAGCTCTCGATGCCATCAAAACGTTCGTTGCGAACAAGAAGCCTGGCGAATGGATCATCGGTGGCGCATGGCATCCGCCGTCACAGCTTGCGGAAAAGCGCTATCTCACCCGGCAGGAAATCGACAGCGTTGCCCCGAATAACCCGGTGTATCTGCGCACCGTCGGCCATTTTTCGATGGCCAACAGCCTCGCTCTGCAGAACGTCGGCGTAGACAAGAGCACGCCGGATCCGAGCGGTGGATCGTTCGAGAAAGACAAGTCGGGCGAACTGACGGGCGTTCTCGTTGAGACGGCCATCGATCGCGTCGAGAAGGCCGTGCCTGCCTCGACCGAGCAGGATCAGATCCGACAGTTCAAGCTCGCCGAGAGCGCCCTGAACAGCTACGGGATTACCAGCGTTGTCGAAGGTGCTACCGAGGCGAAGGACATCGCCACGCTGCAGAAAGTTGCGCTGACTGGAGAGGCCACCCTTCGTGTCGGCGTGATGTTTCGCCCAGAACCGCCGAAGGAGCTGGCAGCTTGGGAAGCCATTATGGCCGGCAACGGTGCATCGTCCGGCTTCGGCGACGACTGGCTGAAGTTCGCAGGCATCAAGATCTACTACGACGGCGGCATGACGCTGAAGACGGCGTTGACCCGCGACGAATATCCCGACTCTCACGATCATTATCACGGCATCACGCAGCAGACGCCGGAGCGGCTGAAGGAGCTAGTTTCGATCTGCAATCGTTATGGCTGGCGTGTCGGCGTGCACGTGGTGGGCGATATGGGCATCGACCAGGTGCTCGACGCATTTGAAGCGGCGGACAAAGAGAAGTCGATCAAGGATCGCCGGTTTATCCTGATCCACGCCAGCCTGATCAGGCCCGAACAAATGGAGCGGGCTCATCGCCTCGGTGTCCGCGCTGATTTCCAGAACGTCTTCATGTGGGACAAGGCCGCCACCGTCGAGCGCTTCCTCGGCAAGGATGTTGCCAATCGCGCCGTCCCAACCAAGACGCTGATCAAAACCATGGGCCTCGATAATCTCGGTGCGGGGACCGATTTCCCGGTGAATCCGATCAATCCGTTCCTCAACATGTACATCATGGTGACGCGGAAGGACCCGAACGGGCATGTCTATGGGGCGTCGGAAGCGATCAGCCGCGAGGAAGCGCTGCGCCTCTATACCAGTGCTGCATCGCGATACATGTTCGATGAAGGCCGGAAAGGCACGTTGCAGCCTGGAAAATTGGCTGATCTAGTCGTCCTCTCGGCGGACTTCATGACGGTGCCCGAAGAGGACATCAAGAACATCAAGGCCGATATGACGTTGGTTGGCGGCAAAGTCGTATTTCAGCGTTGAGCGCGGCTCGACGACCTTAGACTCGAAGGAGAACCTCATCATGATGAGCCAACAGCAAAACGATCTGATCACCCGGATCGGTCCGAAGGATCCCGCTGGAAAATTGATGCGGATGTATTGGCAGCCTGCGGCGCTCGTGGACGAGCTTGAGGGCGATCGACCGATCAGGGCGGTCCGGCTGCTCGGTGAAAACTTCGTGCTGTTTCGTGACGAGAGCGGCCGGTATGGGCTCATGGATCGGGACTGTCCGCACCGCGGCGCTGATCTGGCGTTCGGGCGGTTAGAGAATGGCGGCTTGCGTTGCGCCTTTCATGGCTGGCTGTTCGACGTCAACGGTCAATGCCTGGAGACGCCAGCTGAACCCATCGGGTCGTCGCTGTGCAAGAACATCAAGCAGCGTGCTTACCCGGTTGTAGAGAAGGGCGGCATCCTGTGGGCGTATCTGGGAGAGGGCGAGCCGCCGGCATTCCCGGAGATCGACTGCTTCGCGGCGCCGGACGCCTATACCTTCGCGTTCAAGGGATTGATCAACTGCAACTGGTTGCAGGCACTCGAAGTCGGCATCGATCCCGCCCACGCGTCCTTCCTGCATCGCTTTTTCGAGGACGAGGATACGTCGGCGGCTTACGGCAAGCAGTTCCGCGGCGCATCCGCTGACAGCGAACTACCGATGACCAAGATTTTGCGCGAATACGATCGCCCGATCATCAATGTCGAGCAGACCGAATACGGCCTGCGTCTGATTGCCTTGCGCGAGATCGATGACCAGCGAACGCATGTTCGCGTCACCAATCAGCTTTTCCCGCATGCGTTCGTCATTCCGATGAGCACGGAGATGACGATCACGCAGTGGCACGTGCCGGTGGATGACGAGAATTGCTACTGGTACGCGATTTTCACCAGCTTTACCAAGCCGGTCGATAAAAAGAAGATGCGTGAGCAGCGGCTCGAGCTCTACGAACTTCCCGATTATGTTTCGCGCAAGAACAAATCCAACGACTACGGCTTCGACCCGCACGAGCAGGCGACTGAGACTTATACAGGCATGGGCGCTGACATTAACGTCCACGACCAGTGGGCGGTCGAATCCATGGGGGCTATTCAGGATCGCACCCGTGAACATCTCGGCCAGTCAGACAAGGCTATCATCCAGTATCGCCGGCTGCTGCGGCAGGAAATCGAGAAGGTGACGTCCGGTGGCAAGCCGTTCATGTTCCTCGACGAGGCGCATGCGAAGAGCATTCAAGGGCCAGGGACGATGGATGGTATTGGTCCGACCAAAGGCTGGGAAACCTATTGGATGGAGGTTGACGTGAAGCGGCGGCGAGGTGCGCCTTGGGCTGCGCCTGTGCCAGCCGACATCGCGCAAAAGGCGCCCCATCTGACGGCTGCCGAGTAAGCGGCAGCGGAGGATAATGTTTTGAGTTTCGTCAAGAAGCACGACCTCTGGTCAGAGGAACAACATGAGGCGGCGACGCGTCTGCGACGTGTCGTCGAGGAGCAGAAGCTGGATTCCATCCGGCTGTCGTTTCCGGATCAGCACGGCATTCTTCGCGGCAAGACGTTGATCGCAGGTGAGGCATTGCGGTCGCTGGAAAATGGTTGTTCGATTACGACGACCATGCTGGCGAAGGATACGTCGCACCGCACGGTGTTTCCGGTTTTCACCGCGGGCGGCGGCTTCGGCATGACCGAGATGCAGGGCGCCAGCGACTGCTTGATGATCCCGGATCCCACAACGTTCAAGGTGTTGCCCTGGGCACCGACGACGGGCTGGCTGTTGTGCGATGTGCATTTCTCGGATGGCCGCCCGGTCCCGTTTGCCACCCGCGGACTTTACAAGTCGGTTTTGAATCGGTTGGCCGAGCGTGGCTACGACTTCATGGCCGGGCTTGAAGTCGAATTCCACATCTTCAAGGTCAACGATCACAAGATGGCGCCGGAGCACGCCGGCCAGCCTGGCGAGCCGCCGGATGTCACGCTTCTGTCCCACGGATATCAATATCTGACAGAGCAGCGCTACGATCAGATGGAGCCTGCCCTTGAATTGATCCGGCGAGACGTCGTGGCGCTTGGCTTGCCGCTGCGCTCGATGGAAGTCGAGTTCGGACCGAGTCAGGCGGAATTCACGTTCCAGCCGACGGTCGGTCTTGCGCCTGCGGATACCATGGTGCTTTTCCGGAGTGCCGTGAAGCAGATTGCGCACCGTCATGGCTATCACGCGACGTTCATGTGCCGGCCGCGCATTCCCAATGTGGTCTCGTCCGGCTGGCATTTGCACCAATCGCTGATATCGCGCGCCAGCGGTGAAAATGCCTTCATGTCGAAGGTTGAGACTGAAGGTCTATCAGAGCTGGCCAAAGGGTATCTCGGCGGACTGCTCGAACATGCGCGCGCCTCGACTGTGTTCACCACGCCGACTATCAATGGCTATAAACGCTATCGATCCTATTCTCTTGCGCCTGACCGGGCGATCTGGGGCAGGGATAACCGCGGTGTCATGATCCGCGTGCTGGGTGGGCCGAACGATCCGGCCACGCGCTTCGAAAACCGGGTCGGCGAGCCTGCCGCCAATCCATATCTCTATATGGCCTCACAGATCCTGTCGGGCATGGACGGGGTGGATCGCAAGCTCGATCCGGGCCCCTCGGCCGACACACCCTATGAGACGAAGGCAAGCCTGCTGCCAAAAACACTACGAGAGGCGGTATTTGCGCTACATGATGACCCATTCTTCCGCAACGCGATGGGGAAGGAGCTGGTAGACTATTACGTCCACATCAAAAATGCGGAAATCGAGCGCTTCCAGAGTGAAGTGACCGAATGGGAGCAGCGCGAATATTTCGAGATGTTCTGATCGAATTTCAATAAAGTCGAACGCGGCTGGGCACCATGCCGGCGAGGAATTGAAGGGGAGTCGTATGAGGAAACGAGCAAAATTACTACTCGCGTTGGCCGCTTTGGGCATGACGAGCGCGGGCGCATCGGCGGATGTCATCAAGGTTGGGGTGATCGGCACAATGTCTGGCCCTTACGCGCTGTTCGGTGCCAATTTCAAGAGAGGCATCGAGGCGTGGGTTTCTCAGAATGGCAACAAAGTCGGTAATCACGAGGTTCAGTTCATCTATCGCGATGAAGAGGCTCCTAATCCCGCGAAATCCAAGGCGCTTGCTCAGGAGCTGATCGTCAAGGACAAGGTCCAGTACCTGGCCGGTGTTTATTTCACGCCCAATGCGATGGCGATCGCGCCATTGCTGGAAGAATCCAAGACGCCGCTTGTCGTCATGAACGCGGCGACGTCAGCGATCGTTGAAAAGAGCCCTTATATTGTGCGGACATCGTTCACGATGTGGCAGAATACCGTTCCCGCTGCCGAGGTAGCCAAAAAGAATGGCGCAAAGAAAGTCGCGATCGCGGTGAGTGACTATGGCCCCGGCATCGACGCTGAGGCTGCATTCAAGAAGACGTTCGAGGCTGCCGGCGGTACAGTGACGGAAGCGATCCGGATGCCACTGAATACCACGGACTTCAGCCCGATTATGCAGCGCATCAAGGATTCCGGCGCCGATACGATCTTCACGTTTCTCCCGGCCGGCCCTCCGACTCTTGGCTTCGTCAAGGCTTACATCGATAACGGACTGAAGGCCGCGGGCGTGAAGCTGATGTCGACCGGTGACGTCGTCACCGAGCCGGATCTACCGAACATCGGCGACAGTGGGATCGGTATTCTTTCGACCTACCACTATGCCGTTTCGCACGACTCGCCAGAGAACAAGGCGTTCCTCGACCAGATGGTGAAGGACGGCGGAAAGCTCGACGAAGTGACGATGACTTCAGTTGCGGCATATGACGGTGCGCGTCTGATCTACAAGATGATCGAAGCGACCGACGGCCAGCGCGACCCCGCAAAGGCCATCGCCGCCGTCAAGGGAATGAAGTGGGTGAGCCCGCGCGGTCCGGTGTCGATCGACCCGGAGACACGGCACATTCGTCAGAATGTCTATCTTCGCGAGGTCAAGAAGGTGGATGGCAAGCTCATCAACCAGGAAAACCAGACGTTCGATGCGCAGCCTGACTGGGCTCTGAGCAAGAATTAAGGTTCACCAGAGGTCTCCGCGGCTGCGCGTTGCGGAGACCTTTTTTATTTTGCGAAGGTTTAGGGCATCGGCAGGGACGACGGATGACGGAGAGTTCAGCTTCTCTGCGGTTGCTCAATGGACGCATTTACCGCTCCGCTTACGACCAGTCTCCTGCCGAAGCTCTTTTGGTCCGGAATGGCGAGGTGGCCTGGATTGGAGCGCAGAACGATGCTCCTGCCGCGGACGTCACGCTCGACCTGCGGGGCACGACCGTTATTCCCGGGCTGACCGATCCTCACATTCATCTCTTTGCGATCGCGAATGCCCGGCTGCTTGTTGCGTTGGGGCAGCAGCATGCATCGTCGATCGGCGATATCCTGAACCGGCTTATGACGCGCGCGCACAGCGAGCCAAAAGGCAGCTGGATCCAGGGCGTAGACTTCGACGAGAACAATCTGGCCGAACATCGCTATCCGACGCGCGATGAAATCGACGCTGTTATTCCCGATCATCCTGTCATGATCCGCCGTTTCTGCGGCCACATCGCCATTCTCAATAGCGCCGCGTTGCGGCATCTTGGATTCAACGAGGGGACTTCAAATCCTGAGGGCGGAGTCTTCGGTCGATTTCCGGATGGCCGCCTGGATGGCAGCGCCATCGAAAGCGCTGCGGAAATGGCATTTCGCGCGATGCCAAGAACCGACCGCGCCGTGCTAGCTGAAGCGCTTCGTCACACCATCGATGACTGCCTGCGGATGGGAATGACGGCAGCCGTCGAGGCTGCGGTGGGATTCACCAGCGGTTTCGATGAGGAGTTTGCCATTTGGCAATTGCTCCGGCGCAATCAGCCGCTTCTGCCGATGCGGCTCGGCTTCATGCTCCAGCTTGATCCGGAAGAAGCCGCACAGCGAGGACTTTCTCCAAGCCTCGATCCGGATTGGCAGAGCGCGACGCTGAAATATTTCGCCGATGGCATTGTCGGCGGGCGGACAGCCGCCGTCAGCGAAGACTATTGCGATACGCCGACGCGCGGCTTCTTCATGCGCGACGAAGGGGACCTTGAGCGCGTGATTGTCGAGGCGCATCGCGGCGGGTGGCAAGTGGCCGTCCACGCGGTGGGGGATCGGGCGATTTCCCATATAATTGGCGCTTATGAAAAGGCCCAGCAGGCAGCTCCTCGTGATGACGCTCGTCACCGTATTGAGCATTTCTTTTGCCCGCCGGTTGATGGCTTTGAACGGATGAAGCAGCTCGGCGGTGTCATTGTCATGCAGCCGAGTTTTCTGACGCGCATGCGTCGATCAATTCTCAATGCCTTTGGTGATCGTGCTCACCGAAATTATCCGGGCCGTTCAGCGCTCGATGCCGGGGTGAACTATGCCGGGAGTTCGGACGCACCCACCGGGCTCGTCTCGCCGTGGGCAGGGATGGCGGATGCGGTCGATCGGGGCGCTCCGGGCGGCGATCCGATAGGTCCCGGCGAGGCGCTAACTGTGCGGCAGGCGATATCGAGTTACACTCATGGCGGTGCCTATGCCATGAAGCAGGAAAACTGGCGGGGCGCGCTTGAGCCCGGGATGGCTGCGGACCTGATCGCGCTTGACTGCGATCCATTTACTGCCATCAATCCGGATCTTCGTAACATCAATGTGTTGATGACGATGATTCGTGGCGAAATCCATCACGATGCGATCGGTCGGACCTCCGCGGTACCTGCGGCGGCGCCAGCATAGGGAACGTGATGCAGACAATTCTGAGTATCGCATTCGATGGCATTGCCTACGGAATGGTGCTGTTCATCATTTCGATCGGGCTGTCGATCATGATGGGCCTCATGCGGGTCGTAAATCTCGCGCATGGAGCGTTCGCGATGATCGGGGGCTATCTCGCATCTTACGCGATGCGCGATCTCGGCATGAACTACGCGCTTGCGATTATTGCGGCGGTCATCGGAACAATTATCATCTCGATCCCGTTCGAAATTTTGCTCTATCGCCGCATTTACCGGAAGTCGGACGCTCTCACGCAGTTGCTTCTGACCATTGGCATTACGTTCTTCATTATAGGCATTGCGAACTTCCTTCTCGGACCGACTTTGAAGTCGATTCCATTGCCCGCCGCATTAAGCGGTCCAATGGATATCGGCTTTCGTATGGTGCCGACGCACCGCATTTTTGTGATTGTCTGCGGTGTGATCGCAGCCCTCGCACTCTGGTTTCTCATCGATAAAACTGAATTCGGTGTCCGGCTGCGCGCGTCCGTCGACAACGCCGACATGGCCGACTCCCTCGGCATCCGGACCGAGTGGATTTACGCAGCGACATTTGCGCTGGCGGTCGGGCTTGGCGCTTTCGGGGGCGTCGTCGGGGCAGAACTCATGCCGATCGAGCCATATTATGCGCTCCGCTACATGGTGACGTTTTTGGTGGTCGTCTCGGTGGGGGGCGCGGGATCGATCACAGGCGCCATTGCGGCATCGTTATTGCTTGGATTCACCGACACGACGGGAAAATATCTCGCGCCGGAATATGGCGAGTTCTTCTTCTATCTTGTCGTCATCCTTGTCGTTTTCCTGTTCCCCCGAGGCCTGTCCGGGCGGGCCCACTAGATGAATACATTTTCGAGATCGGCTGCGATGCGGCTAGAAGCCTTTCCCTTCGCGCAAGAGGTGCTGGGTATTCTGTCCATCGGTCTCCTTGGCCTCGTGGGCTATTTACTCTTTCCCGAGGACCTCGCATTTCTGACGCGCGTGATCAGCATCATCTTGCTGGTTTTGTCGCTCGATCTGGTGACCGGGTACTGCGGGGTTGCCACTCTCGGACAGGCGGTTCTTTATGGCGTCAGCGCATATGTCGTAGGCAATGCGGCCATCGCGGGGGTGAGTGATCCGATCCTGTTGCTCCTAGTTGGCGTTGTGGCCGGCATTTTGATGGGGCTGATCTCGGGCGTTTTGATTGCCCGGTTCCGTGGTCTCCCGCAACTCGTGCTGTCCATCGCCTTCGGTCAGCTTGTAACGGCGCTGTGCAACAAGCTCTCTTCGCTCACCGGTGGAAGCGATGGCCTTGCCGGCATTACGCCTGCACCCGTATTCGGCGTCTTCAACTTTGACATGTACAGCCGCACGGCGTTTGTCTTCTCGCTGGTCGTCCTCGCGATCGTGTTCGTTCTGCTGTTGCGTTTCGTCCGTTCGCCATTCGGCTTGTTGTGCCGTGGCATCAAGGATGACGACCTTCGCGTCCAGATGATCGGGGCGACCGTCTATCCGCGGCTGATTATCATGTACTGCGTCTCGGGTGCTGTTGCCGGCATCGGTGGTGCGTTGAACGCGATCACGGCCGGTGTTGTCGGGCTGGACAGCGTGGGTTTTGAGCGGTCAGCCGAAGCGCTTGTGATGGTGGTGCTCGGCGGTGCTGGAAACTTGTGGGGGGCACTGTTCGGCTCGATCATCTTTCAGATCTTTGGACACTATGTGTCGTCGACCAACCCGTTCCACTGGATGACATTGGTCGGTCTGTTGTTGATCCTTGTCGTGGTGTTCGTGCCGCGTGGCTTGTCGCATGGCGTTGCGGTGCTGTGGTCGAGGCTGACCAAGCAGGAGGCACGCCCATGACGGATCTTCTCAAATTGGAGGGACTGTCGAAATCCTTTGGCGGCCTCCACGTCAACCGGGACATTTCGTTTGGCCTTGCGGCGGGCGATCGTGTCGCGCTGATCGGTCCGAATGGCGCCGGCAAGACGACGCTTGTGAACGTGCTCTCCGGAGATACGCCGCCCACGGAAGGGCAGCTTTTTCTGGAAGGCGAGAATATCACGCACCTCGGGATCACCGGGCGCGTCCAGCGGGGTCTCGTGCGCACGTTTCAGGTCACGCGGCTGTTCAACAGCCTGACGGCTGCCGATAACGTCGCGCTCGCGATCATGCAGCGGCGAGGGATCACGCGACAATTTTTCTCGGCCGCAACGAACAGGCCCGACGTTCGTGAAGAGTGGGAGCGGCTCTTGGGCTCGTTGGGCATTGCGCATCTGGCAAGATTACCCGTGTCGAAACTTGCCTACGGCCAGCAACGTCTTCTGGAACTGGCGATCGGGCTTGCGCTGAAGCCGAAGGTTCTGTTGCTCGACGAGCCGGCGGCCGGCGTGCCTCACGATGAAGCGCCGAAAATTCTCGAAGCCATCGATCGCTTGCCGCCTGATATCGCGGTGCTGATGATCGAGCACGATATGGATTTGGTCTTCCGGTTCGCCAAACGCGTTCTCGTTCTCGCCAATGGCCGATTGATTTTCGAAGGAACACCTGAAGCCGTGACTGTCGACGACGAAGTGCGCCGAGCCTATCTAGGGAGCTATGCCGATGCCCGCCGCACGGCTTGACGTTGAAGGTCTCAGCGCCGGTTACGGACCGACGCGAATCATCCAGGGCCTGTCCTTCAATGTGGGTGCCGGGGACAGGCTGGCGATCCTTGGCCGCAACGGAATGGGAAAGACAACGCTGCTGGCAACGCTGATGGGATTGTCCACACGCCATCACGGCACCGTCAAGGTTGACGACGTTGACGTGACGGGGCGCAGGACATCGGCGCGCGCCCATCTCGGCGTCGGCTATGTGCCGCAAACGCGCGATGTGTTCCGCTCGCTGACTGTGGAGGAAAATCTGTCGACGGGTTTGAAGGGCCGGCCGCGCTCGGCGCTGGAAGAGGCCTATGAGATGTTTCCGCGACTCGGTGAACGGCGGCAGAATCTCGGAGGACAGTTGTCCGGCGGCGAACAGCAGATGTTGTCGATGGCAAGAACGCTGCTGGGAGAGCCGTCGATCCTGCTGCTCGATGAACCTCTGGAAGGGCTAGCCCCAGTCATCTGCGATGAGCTGATGAACATGATCTCCGATCTGGCGGCATCGGGGAAGATGACCATCATTCTGGTAGAGCAGCAGATCGAACGGGCTCTGGACTTTGCCGGCCGTGTCCTGATCCTCGAACGCGGACGGCTGGCTTGGGAAGGGACCCCGGGCGAATTGAAATCCGATCGCGCACTGGTCGAGCGATTGCTTGGCGTTGGTATCCATTAAGCGAGAGTGCATCTCGCCTCAGCCCTTGCGATCCTTCATTCGTTCTACGAGCATCTGTGCAATACGGAGGCTCGACGGGGAAGTTCCTTTTGCGGCCAATTGAACCAGCGTGACCTGAGTTGCCTCAAGCCTCTTGTCTCGTAAGGGAATCGCAACCAGCGTTCCCGCAAGCAGTTCCGGCATGGCCGCATCGCGCGGCAGAAATGTGCCGAGGTCGGTTTTCCCGACGATGCTGCGGGCAAAGGCGAGGGAGTTGGTTTCGCCATAGAGGTCGAGCTGCACGTTGGCTTGTGCGCAGGCGCGGTCGATTTCCTGTCGGATACCGAAAGACGGGTCGGGGACGATGACCCGCAAGCCCGCGAGATCCTTCATCGTGCAGGCGTCTCTGTTGGCCATCGGATGATGCGGAGAGACGATCAGGCAAAGCGATTGGCGCATGCGCGCGAGCTCGACGAGATCGCGCCGCGGTGCTCGCCCGAACACAAGCCCAAGATCCACTTCGTGCCGGCTCACCATTTCGGCGACATCGCGAGAGCCAACCGCTGTAATGGCGATAGAGATGCCCGGATGTTCTTCGGCTAGGTCCGCGACGAAGTCTGATAGGAAGCTTGCGAGCAAGCCTTCGACGGTCGCGATCTTCACGTGACCGCGCTGCAGCGAACCGAATTCCTCGACCTGATCCCGGACGCGTTCCAGCTTTTTCTGGCTCTCGATTGCATATCGATAAAGCAGGTGACCCGCGCTGGTCAGGGTCATTCCGCGTGCACCGCGCTCGAAAAGCTTGACCGCCAGTTCCTCTTCCAGGCCCTGCACTTGTCGGCTGATGGCGCTGGGCGCGATATTCAGGGATTCGGCGGCTTGTTTGACCGATCCGCGCAGGGTCACTTCCCGAAAGTATCGAATAGCGGTGGATTCAAGCATGTTTCCTGGCTCGGCGAGAGCGTCGGGCGGAAGGTGCATCGGAACGAGGCTGGAGGTGCCTAGCGTTCGAATTTTGAGACCGGTCGCTTCTAAATTCAATGCTTTTATTCGATCCCCCGGTTTGTCATGATTTCGTCAGGTCATTCTCTCGCTCTCGGTCCCTGATGGAGAAATTAGATGGCTCGTTCTGGGTTTATCGCGCGTTGCCTGAGTTCACTTTTAGTAGCCGCCAGTTTGGGATCGTATGCGACTACGGCCTCCGCTGAAGATGTGATCAAATTCGGAGCGCCGCTTCCGCTCACCGGGCCTCTGGCGCCCGAAGCCATCAAGCAACAACAGGGCTACGATCTCTGGGCCGAGCAAGCCAACAAAGCGGGCGGGATCTCGGTCGGTGGCAAAAAATATAAGGTCGAGATTGTTTACGCGGACTATCAGTCGAATACGCCGCGCGCGGTGCAGACATCTGAACAGATGATCACGCAGAACAACGTCAACTTCCTGTTCGGCCCGTTCGGATCGGGCGCAGCAAAGGCAGCAAGCAGCGTCTCCGAGAAGTACAAGGTGCCCACGATCGCGGCGACCGCATCGTCGGCCCAAGTCTACGATCAGGGCTACAAATACCTGTTCGGCACATTCACGCCGAACGACACGCTGACCACACCTCTGACGCAGATCGTGAAAGCGAAGGCGCCGGACGTGAAGAAGATCGCGATTCTTGCCCGCAACGACCTGTTTCCGCTGGCGATCGCGCAGGAGATGGAAAAGTCGGCCAAGGTGAACGGGATCGAAGTGGTCTACTTCGAGAAATACGCCATCAATACGCTGGATCACTCGGCGGCCGTCTCGCAGATCAAATCGCTGGCACCGCAATGGATCTTCGTGACCGGCTATACCAACGATCTTTTGCTGGTCCGGAAGCAGATGGCTGATCAGCAGGTCAAGGCGAACGTGGTCTCCATGATCGCTGGTCCCGCCTATCAGGAGTTCATCGATGCCGCCGGTGCGACTGCGGAGAACATTACCAGCGCCGCATGGTGGCATCCGGCTGCGCAGTACAGCGGCAAGGACATTTTTGGCACGACCGCGAACTACGTGAAGCTGTTCCGCGACAAGTACAAGTCAGATCCGGACTACGCGCAGGCATCTGCGTCCGTGTCGGGCGCATTGTTCCAGATGGCGATTGAGCGGGCGGGATCGCTTGACCGCGACAAGGTGCGTGATGAGCTCGCCAACTTGAACGAGATGACGTTCTGGGGCCCGGTCAAATTCGGCCCGACCGGACAGATCGACTCGCTTGAGCCGCCGGTTTTCCAAATCCAGGGTGGCAAGCCGATCGTGCTTGCGCCGCAGCTGATCAAGCAGGGTGAATTCAAACTCGGCGTGAACTGACACTTTACAACGGCAGCGCGCGGGCGGGGAGCGACATGCTGGCGGCTCAGGTTCTGATCAATGCATTGGTGCTGGGCTGCCTTTACGCGTGCATCGCTATCGGCTTCTCGCTGGTGTGGGGCGTTCTCAACGTCATCAATCTGATCCATGGCTCCTTCATCGTTCTCGGAGCTTACCTTGCTTGGGGACTGTATCAGTCGCTGCATTTCTCGCCCTGGTACGCGCTTGTCATTGCCGCACCGCTGTTCTTCTGCCTCGGCTGCGTCGTTCAAAGGATCATTCTGAACCGCGTGATCACTGCGCCGGTTCTCGTGACGCTGACGCTGACGTTCGGGCTCGACCTGATCCTGAACAACGCCATGATCTACTTCTTCAAGGCGGACTACCGGAAGCTGACACTGTCGCCGCCCATGGGCTCGGTGTCGCTGTTCGGGGTGGTTGTTCCGGTAGATCGCTTGCTGGCGACGGCCTTCGCGTTGGCTCTGACAGGCATTTTGTATCTGATCCTTCGGCGGCTGAAGGTCGGGCGCGCCATTGTCGCGGTCAGACTTGATCGAGACGCAGCGGTGTTGATGGGCGTCAACGTTAAATCGATCTACGCCATTGCCTTCGGTCTTGGCGCTGCTTTGGCAGGCTGCGCCGGCGTGCTGATGGCGCTGATTTTTCCGATCTCGCCGCTGACCTCGTCAGCCTATCTCGGTAAGGCCTTCGTGGTTTGCGTGCTGGGCGGTCTCGGTAGCGTCTCCGGGGCGCTTGCTGGCGGAATCCTGCTCGCACTGATCGAGGGCATCGGCTCGGCAACGATCGGGCCAGCGCATGCCACGACATTGTCGTTCGTGCTGTTGATTGTCTTCCTGATCCTGAGGCCGCAAGGCTTGCTTGGCCGGAAGGGGTTCGAATGACACGTTCGAACATCATTCTGCTGGCGATTGTCGTGGCCATTGCGGCGCTGCCGATGTTCGGCGGACCCTACGCGCTGCGGCTCGGCACCATGGCGTGCATGTATGCCATTCTCGCGCTGTCATGGAACGTCGTGGGCGGCCTCGCAGGGTATCCCTCGTTTGCCACAGCCGCCTTCTTCGGCTTCGGCGCGTATACGTGTGGTGTTTTGTTGTCTCGCGGGATGTCCATGGCATTTGCCGTGCCTATTGCGGGCATCGCGTCCTTTTTTGTTGCTGCTGTATTGGGAGCTGCGCTGCTGCGCCTGCGCGGGCATTACTTTGCCATTGCGAGTCTTTCCCTGATCGAGGTATTTCGCGAGTTGGTCAACAACGCGACCGATCTGACCGGTGGCGGCATGGGATTGAATATTCCCTTGGGCGCCGGATCGGCAGTCATGGCCGACGCCACATTTTATTTCTTGTCGATGTGGGGCGTGCTGCTGGCAACCGCATTGATGGTCATCATCGTCGGTGGATCCAAGCTGGGCTTCGGCCTTGCCTGTATCCGGCAGAATGAGACCGCAGCCAATATGATCGGTCTCAATGCCACGCTTTATAAGAGCGTAGCGTTTGGATTGTCAGCGTGTTTCGTCGGCGCCGCAGGCGGCATCTATGCGGCGTGGGTCCATTACATCGATCCGTCTGATGTGTTCGACATCCTCTATTCGGTGAAGCCGATCGTGATGGCTCTGATCGGCGGCCTGGGCTCGCCGCTTGGCGTGCTACTCGGTGCATTCGTCTATCTCGGATTGGAAGAGGTCGTCTGGCGCAACTACATTCAGATTCATAGTGGCGTGCTTGGCGTATTGATCGTCCTGTTGTTGCTGTTCCTGCCTCATGGTTTGATGTCGCTTCGCTCCCGCCTTCTCGCATGGAGACCGAAGCATGTCTGAGATACTCAGACTTGAATCTGTCTCCCGCCATTTCAGCGGCCTGCAGGCGCTGCGTGATATCTCGCTGAAGGTGAACAGGGGAGAGGTTCTCGGCCTGATTGGGCCGAACGGTGCGGGGAAAACCACACTGGTGAATGTCGTCACGGGGGTCACGCCCGCAAGCTCCGGAACGGTCACGTTTATGGACAGGGACATCACCCGAGTGAAGACCTATCAGTCCGCACGCCTTGGCCTGTCCCGCACGTTCCAGATCGTTCAGCCGTTCGCCGAATTCACCGCACTCGACAACGTTGCTGCTGCGGCGCTCTTCTCGCAACCCGGACAATCCTTGAAGTCCGCTCGGGAGGAAGCACGTGCGCATCTTGCTTTCGTGGGCCTCGAAGCCCAATCAGCGCAGCCCGCTGCAACGCTCACACTTGCCATGCGCAAGCGACTCGAACTGGCCAAGGCGCTGGCGATGCGGCCCAAGCTGTTGTTTCTCGACGAAGTCAATGCCGGGCTGAACAGCGCGGAAGTCGAACGGGCCACCAAGCTCATTCATCAGCTTGCTACGGACGGCATCACCATCGTGATGATCGAACATCTGATGAAGGTTGTTCTGAATGTCTGTACGCGCATTGTTGTGCTTCACAACGGCAGCCTGATTGCGGATGGCGCGCCGCGCGACGTCATCAAAAATCCCGCGGTCGTCGAGGCCTACCTCGGTCAGCAATATGCGCAGAGGGCTGCCGCCCATGGCTGAGATCCTGGCTGACGCATCAATCCTCGAATTGCAGGGACTGCGCGCGGGCTACGGCGAAGTGCAGGTGCTGTGGGGCGTCGATCTGGCGATCAAGCGGGGTGAAATCACCGCGTTGATCGGCTCAAACGGCGCAGGCAAGACCACGCTGATGCGGGCGGTGTCGGGCCTTATTCCCGTGCAGTCCGGCAGCTATCGGTCCGAGGGCGAGGATCTTAGCCACGCGTCGGCGGTGCACATTCTGGCGCGCGGCATCGTTCACGTTCCGGAAGGCCGGCGGCTGTTCGGCGCCATGAGCGTCGAAGACAACCTGCTGATGGGTGCCTATTCCCGAACGATCTCCGGCGCCGAGACGAGACGCGAGATGGATCGGGTCTACACGACGTTTCCGAAGCTGCGCGAGCGGCGAAATCAGGCAGCCGCGACGCTGTCCGGAGGCGAGCAGCAGATGTGCGCGATCGGTCGCGGCCTGATGAGCGCGCCGAAACTACTGATGATCGATGAGTTGTCGCTCGGTTTATCGCCGTTGCTTGTGGAGCAGCTCGTCGCCGCGCTGCGCGTACTCAACGCGGACGGAATGTCCATTTTGCTGGTGGAGCAGGATGTCACCATCGCGCTGGATCTCTGTGATCGAGCGTTTGTGATGGACATGGGACGGATCGTGCGGACGGGCTCCGGACCGGAGCTGCTCGCGGATCCGATCATTCGGGACGCATATCTCGGCGTGCTCGAAGACTGATCTCTATTTCTGTTTTCAACTCAAGAAGAAGAGGCAACATGATCAAGACCGTCGAAGCGCCCAACAGCGGCTACAGGTTCATGCCCGGCGTCAGTCAATATTCGGCAGGTGTCGCCGCATTGCCGGGGTTTGCCCTCGAACGTGTGCGCTTTACGAAACCCGTGCCGTTGCGCCATGGCTTCGAGCGTATCGCTCAAATCCTAAAGGACGCTGGCCGTCCGCTCACGGCATTCGCGGCGTGCGAACTGCGGTCCCCTGCACCGTTTACGGAAAGTGGATTTGTCAGCTTCAATGAGGAATATATCGGCTTCCTGAAGGCGTGGGGCCTGATGCCCGATGGCGTAAATCCGGTGGCGCGCAGCAACGTTTGTCCGAAGGTCGATCCTCCGTCAGAGCCAGGTTTCTATGCCTTCTCGTACAGCATCCCTGTCCACAACGCGCCACCCACATTCGTCGTGGCAGGAAGCGGAGAGGCGCCGGAGGGTAAGTCGAACTACCGCGATCACGCGGTTCGTCTCGGTGATACATCACCGGCGGCGATGCATGAGAAAGCCAAGTGGGTGCTTGGCGAGATGGAACGGCGCATGAGCGCGTTTGGTGGAGATTGGACCCAGACCACTGGCGTGCAGCTCTATACGGTCCACGACATCTATCCGTTTCTGGAAAGCGAACTTGGCAAGCGCGGCGTGTTGCGGCATGGCCTGACCTGGCATTTCAATCGGCCTCCGGTCGTCGATCTTGAATACGAGATGGACTGCCGCTGCGTTTACAACGAGAAAGTCGTTCAGGCCTAGGAACGACTGCAACGGGACAATGCACTGGGCGGCTAATCTCAGCCGCCCAGATACGCCTCCTGAATGCGCGGATCGCCAGCCAGTTCGGATGAGAGTCCCGAAAGCGTGATCGCGCCGGTCTCCAGCACAAAGGCGCGGTTTGCTACTTCAAGGGCCATTGCGGAATTCTGCTCGACCAGCAGCACGGCAAGTTGTGTCCGCTTGTTCAGTTCGACAATCCGCTCGAATACCTGTTCGATCACAATTGGAGCGAGACCGAGGGAGGGCTCGTCGAGCATCAGCAGGCTGGGCCGGCTCATCAACGCACGCCCGATGGCAAGCATCTGCTGTTCGCCGCCCGATAGCGACCAGCCGCCTTGCTTGATGCGCTCTTTCAAACGGGGAAAGAGATCGAACACCAGCGCCATGTCCTCTTCGACTTCTTTTTTGTTATAGGCGCGAGCCGCGGTGCCGGTGATCAGGTTCTCACGCACGGTGAGACCCGGAAAAATTCGCCGGCCTTCCGGGCTGTGTGCCAGTCCGGAGCCGACGATCGCCTCAATGGGCGATCCCTGGATTTGCTCGCCCTGCCAGAAGATCTTTCCTGCTGTTGGCCGCAGCAGGCCGGAGATCGTACTCAGCGTCGTGGTTTTTCCTGCGCCGTTGCTACCGATCAGCGCGACGATCTCTCCGGGCTCGACACTGAAGGAGATGCCCTTGAGCACCTCGATGTGGCCGTAGGCAACGTGCAGGTCTTCGACTTTAAGCATGGCTATGCCGCCTGCCGAGATAAGCCTCGATCACTCTGGGATTGGATTGCACTTCAGCGGGTGTGCCTTCGGCAATCTTTTTACCGAAATCGAGCACGGCGACGCGATCGCTGATACCCATCACCAGGCGTACATTGTGTTCCACGAACAGAACGGTGATCCCGCTGCTTTTGAGTTTCGAGATGGTTTCCAGCAGGGTCATGCTCTCGGTCATGTTCATGCCGGCGGCCGGCTCATCCAGCAGCAGGACACTGGGCTTCGATGCAAGGGCGCGGGCGATTTCGAGCAATCGCTGCTGCGCATAAGGAAGCTGATTGGCGCGATCGCCGGCACGAGCCTCCAGCCCCACGAGGCGTAGTGCTTCGCGAGCGGAATGCTCGATCTCGTCCTCGTTCTGCCGTTGCCGGTTTGCGGATGTGATGATGCTGAAGATCGGCGTCGGCGTACGGCAGGCTGCGGCCACCTTGACGTTTTCGAGGACGCTGAGGTTTGGGAACAGACGGATGTTTTGAAACGTGCGGGCAAGACCGATCCGGGCGATCTTGTGCGGCCTAAGCCGAAAGATTTCCTCGCCATTGAGGCGGATCGATCCGGCATCGGCATGGGAGGCGCCACTCAACGCATTGAGCAGCGTGGTCTTGCCGGACCCGTTCGGCCCAATCACAGCTTGCACGATGCCGCGCGGAACATCGAGGTCGACGTTATCAAGGGCCACGAGCCCGCCGAACCGGCGTGTGACGCCGCGGGCGGCGATGATGGGAGCGGTACTCATCGTGCGGTGGCCCCACGTAGTCTCACGAGCGACGAGAGCGAAGCGAGGCCGCCGGGCGCCAGGACGATGACGCAGATGACGCCAAGCCCGTAAAGCACGAGGTACCATTGACCGAGAAATCGCAAGGCCTCCGGCAGCAGTGTCAGCACCAATGCGCCGATGATGCAGCCGGGGATCGATCCCATGCCGCCGATGATCAGCATGGTCATCAGCAGCACAGCTTGCGTGCCGGAAAAGCTGTCGGGGCTGACGAAGCGGATCGAGGATGCATAGAGACAGCCCGCGAGGCCGGCATAAACAGCGCCAATCATAAAGGCCATCAGCTTGATGCGAACGGTATCGACGCCACTTTGCTCGGCGGCGATCTCGCTGTCCTTTGTTGCGATCATGGCTCGCCCGAGTGTCGAGTTGCGGATGCGCATGGCGACAATGACCGCGATCGCAAGAGCCGCGAGCAGAACATAAAAGTGCTGAACCTGGCCTTCAGGGCCAAAGCCGAGAATGCTGATGCCGGGAATGGCTCTGAGACCGGACGTGCCGCCCGTCACAGGTTCCCAATGTACGATGATCAGCCGGACGATCTCGCCGAAGCCAATGGTGGTCATCGCCAGATAGTATGTTCGTAGCCGGAGCGTCGGCATGCCGAGAATAAGGCTGGCGACGATCACGATGACGGTCGAAAGAAATGGCGCGGCAATCCAGGGAATGCCGGCCTTGGTCGCGATCGCAGTCGTATAGGCGCCCAAACCATAAAACGCGGCTTGACCGAAGTTGATCTGGCCTGTCCATCCCGTCGCATAGTTGAGACCCAGCACGACGATGGCATTCAGAATAGCAAGGTTGAGAAGCTGAATGATGTAGCCGTCACGCGTTACGAGCGGGATCGCCAACGCGACCGCAGCCGCAAAAATAGAGATGGGTGATAGTTTCACGATCACACCTTCTCGCTGCTCTTTTCGCCGAACAGCCCACGGGGCCAAGCGACGAGAACAGCGATCATGACGATAAAGGCGTAGGCATCGCGGAAATTCGATGAGATGTAGCGCGCGCCGAAAGTCTCGATCAGGCCGAGAAAAAGCCCGCCAATCACGGCGCCGGGCAAATTGCCGAAGCCGCCGATGACGCTGACCACAAAGCCCTTCAGGCCAAGGCTCCCGCCCATGGTCGGCTCAGCCAGGAAGATTGGGGCCACCAGCAGGCCTGCAATTCCCGAAAGAACGGCGCCAAATGCGAAGGCCACGGCGATGGTCCGGCTGACCGGAATGCCGACCAGACGCGCCGTATGGAGATCTTGCGCCGTCGCCTGCATTAGGATTCCAAACCGTGTCCGCGTCAGCATGACGTACTGGAGCAGCAGGATCACGGCGAGCGTGGCAAAAGTGAACAATTGATGCGCCGAGATCACGACGCCGGCGAAACGTAACGGCGGTCCGCGCACAGGAGAGGGGAGAGAAACTGGAAGCGGCCCCCACACAATGAGAGCCAGGTTTTCCAGAACGATGCCCATTGCGATCGTCGTCAGGATCACGAGAAACGGCGGCCGTCCTCGCAAAGGAAAATAGACCAGCACCATGAAAATGATGCCAACCAATGCCATCGCGATAACGGTAATGGCCCATGACATTGCCACCGGCAGTTCGTGCGTGACCGCACCGCTGATGCCGATGAATGCCCCCAGCATCAGCAGCTGTCCCTGTGCGAAATTCACGATCTGCACGGTGTTGAAGATCATGAGAAGCCCGAGCGCCACGAGAGCGTAAATGCTCCCGAGCGCGAGGCCGTTAACGACAAGCTGACCCATCGTCCGTTAGTATCCAGCTTCCTTGATCGGTCCGACCAGCTCGGGTGTCTTTCCCTTATTGCGGTAGATGCCGAGCGTATGCGCCAGATCGCCGGGGGCGTCAGCGGTGTAGGTGATGAACATGCCCTGCCAGTCCTTGGTCGCAGCGAATGCGTCGCGGATGGCGGCTTTGTCGCAACCGACTTTTTCGATGATGCTCTTCATCAGATACACCGTGTCGTAGTAGGCGACGGTGAAGTTGTCGGCCGGTACCTTGTATTTGTCCTGGACGCGCTTTGCCCAGTCGACGATTTTCGGATCAGTCGAAGTCTGTGGGATCATGCCGCCGATGGCATATCCACCGTCGGCTTCCGCAGCGGACAAGTTATTCAGGGTCGTCTGCGCAACGACACTGGCGTTTCCGATTGTCGTCATCTGGATCCCGAGTTCGCTCATCTGCTTCATGACGAGCGCGACATCGGCCGGACGACCGAAAAGGATGAGGCTGTCTGCGCCCTTGTCTTTGATTTCGAGCAGTTGTGCGCTCATGTCCTTGTCGGACGGGGCATACGAGGTCACCGCGACGGGCGTTACGTTCAGCTTGGCGAGCGCGGCCTGAATGCCTTTCGACGCGCCGAGGCCGTAGTCGTCGGCAACGGCCATGATGCCAGGCTTTTTCTTACCGAGGGATGTGACGAGATATTGCGGAATGAGGTCGGCGAGCTGTCCGTCATGCACATGGGTGCGGAATAGCCACTTGCTGCCTTGTGCCGTGACCTTGGCATTCGTCGCCCCCACCAGGAATGGCGTTTCGGATTTGCTGACGCCTTCGGTCTGCGCAAAGACGTGAGGGCTGATCATCGAGCCGAAGATCACAACAGGTTTTCCCTCAAGGATCCGGTTCATGGCATTCAATGCGTCTGTGCTGGATGCGCCGGTGTCCTCTGTTGCGAGCTTGAGTTGCTTGCCGTCGATGCCGCCGTTTTTGTTGATCTCGTCGACGGCGAATTCTACGCCGTTGCGCGCCTGAGTGCCGAGCAGCGCCAGATTTCCCGTCAGTGCCGTGGTTAGTCCGAGCGGGATCGGAGATGGACACGCAGCGGGTGCCGCGATCGACTGAAAAGTTGTAAGCGCGAGAAATACACTTGCGACGGAAGTGCTCTTGAGAAAATTCCTTTTCGATACACGAAACGACATCAGGGATCCTTTATATAGCCACGGCAGGCATATTGGATGCAAAGGCGATGCCAGTTCGATCGAGGTGGAGCGCCAGCTGCAGCGTAGTTCGCGCGGATTTTGTGCGGTCATGGTGCATAAAATCCGGTCATCTGCGCCAGAAGTGGGCAAACGAAACGCTTCAGCCGGTGCATTTGTTGTCGGGTTGCCATGACAAGCCCAATATTGCGCCGCTGGTAAAAGTATGTCGTGATCCGGCGCAAATCTTTGCCCAGGATGAATCGATGGCTTTTCAGTGTGACACTCCCGCGGTCCCGACCGTTCAGGAAGATAACGACACGATGCGTATTACCCGCTGGGATTTCCAGCCGGGGGCGGTGACGGGATGGCACAAGCACGGATGGCCATACTTCGTGATCATGCTGGTGGATGGGACTTTGCGAATCCACAATGGGAAAGACGTCACCGATGTGCCGCTCGTGGCCGGTCAATCCTACATGCGGCAGTCGGGTGTCGAGCACGACGTCATGAATGGATCGCCGCATCCGATCGCGTTTGTCGAGATCGAAGTTAAACGACCCGAAGCTCTGGCCTGAGACACAACGTTCTTTCGTCGCGTCTCTGGATACCCGGGATGTCTAGTAGCCACGCTCCCGATTGATGGCGTGGCGTGCCTGCTGGCCAGTGCGGACCGCGTCCGCTGTCGTCGCAATTGTGGTCTTGATCGCATTCATGCTGACATCGCACGCATCATGTGGCGTAACGATGATCTTGGGGTGAGTCCAGAAGGGATGTTCATCGCCCAAGGGCTCTGCCGAGAACACATCGAGCGAAGCTCCGGCAAGCTGACCGTCGTCGAGTGCGGTCAATAAGTCTTTCTCGACCAGATGTTCTCCGCGTCCCACCTGGATGAGATAGCCGCCGCGTTTCATCTTTCTGAATGTTGTGAGATTAAGAATTCCTCTTGTTTCCGGTGTAAGCGGCAAGAGATTGATCAGGACTTCCGTTTCATTCAGCATTGCCGAAAGCCCTTCGGCTGCATGATAGGCTGTCACGCCGGTCGGCACGGACTTCGTCGTGCGACTCCAGACGTTGACTGGAAAGCTGAGCGCTCTGAGATCATCGGCGACACGACGCCCGATCTCGCCATATCCCAGAATGCCGATCGGCACGTCCCGCGCCCTTCGCTGGGAGAGGCGTTGCCACACGCGTTCCCGTTGCTGCGCGAAATAAGCGGCAAAACGCCGCTGGTGCCAGATGACGTGCCAGAGCACGAAGCCGGACATCATCGCCGCCTGTGCAGGATCAACCACTCGCACCACGTCGATGCCATGGCGAAGGCTGGGGGAGGCGAGGATATTGTCGGCGCCCGCACCGATTGAGCAGACAGCCTTCAGGTTGGGATAGGAATCGAAGGCGTTGTGCGCGGGGTGCCACGCCACAGCGAGCTGGATATTGTCCGGACTGTGTTGATCGCGCTGATCCACAAACGTGATGTGGTCGAGCTCGCGAATGATACCGGCGAGATAGTCTCGCAGATCGAGAGTTTCGCTTAAGAGAACGCAGTGCATTGCTCAGGCTGCTTGCGATGGTGATTTCTGCCCCGGAACGGCGGCCAACAACTCACGCGTATAGGGATGCTCCGGCGCTGCAAGCAGCGCGGCTGTCGGCTTTAACTCGACAATCGAACCTTTTTGCATCACGGCGATGCGATCGCAGATCTGGGCAGCAACGCGAAGGTCATGGGTAATGAATAGCATCGATAGACCGAGACGGCCCTTGAGATCTTCCAGCAGGTTCAGCACCTGAGCCTGCACGGAAACGTCGAGAGCTGAGACGGCTTCGTCGGCAACAATGATTTCCGGATCGAGCGCGAGCGCCCGCGCGATGCCGATACGCTGGCGCTGTCCGCCGGAGAATTCGTGCGGGAAGCGTTCCATCGCGCCGGGATCGAGCCCGACCATTCCGAGCAGGTCCTTAGCACGCTGCCGGGCAGCAGCAGGATCCGTGCCGTGGGCGATTGGACCATCGGTAATGATCTGTCCGATCTTGCGTCTTGGATTAAGCGACGCGAACGGATCCTGAAAGATCATCTGGATCCGGCGGCGCTGCTTGCGCAGCTCTTTGCCTTCGATTTCGGTCAGGGCGATGTCACCGATCCGGACTGTGCCGCGGTCGGGCTCGATCAGCCGCATCACAAGCCGCGCGACGGACGATTTGCCCGAGCCGGATTCGCCAACAAGGCCGAGCGTTTCGCCCTGATGAATGGCGAAGTTGATTTCCTTGGCAGCCTGGACCTTGCGATCCGGCTGGAACCAGCCACCGCTGGTCACATAGGTTTTCTCGATACCGATGACGTCAACGGCTCGGTCCCGCTCGACCAGTGACGGGCGCTGCGGCGGATGCATCGAAGGAACGGCGGCGAGCAATGCGCGGGTATAGGCGTGCTGCGGTCGCGACAGCACGTCTTGCGCTGCCCCGTATTCAACAACTTTGCCATGCCGGAGTACGACAATCCGGTCAGCGATATCAGCGACCACGCCAAAATCGTGGGTGATAAAGAGAACCGCCATGTTGCGGGTACGCTGCAGATCACGGATCAGCTTCAGAATCTGAGCCTGGGTCGTGACATCGAGAGCGGTGGTAGGCTCGTCCGCGACCAGCACCGAAGGCTCGAGCGCCAGAGCCATGGCGATCATGGCGCGCTGGCGCTGTCCGCCCGACAGTTGATGCGGATAGGCGCGCACGATGCGCTCGGGATCAGGCAAGCCGATTTCGCGTGCGAGATCGATGGCCTTTTGTTTTCGCTGCTTCGGCGTCAATAGGCCATGCGCCTCGAAGACTTCGGCGATCTGATCGCCAATGCGCATGAGTGGATTCAGCGCCGTCATCGGCTCCTGAAACACCATGGCGATGCGGCGGCCGCGCACATCCTGCCAGGCATTCTCGTCGAGTGAGAGAAGGTTGCGGCCTTCGAACACAATCTCTCCCGCTTCGTTTTTCACGTTGCCGGGGAGGAGGCCCATGAGCGCGTGGGCACACATGGATTTGCCCGAGCCGGATTCGCCAACGACGCAGACGATCTCGCCCGGCGTCAAATCAAGCGAGACGCCATCGACCGCATAAGGGCGGTCTCCGCCCGCGGGCAATGCGATTTTAAGGTCCTTGATTGTGACGGCGGGGCTGGAGGTCATGATCAACGTCCGTCCTTCGCAAGGCGAGGATTAAGTGCGTCGTTGAGGCCTTCGCCGATCAGGTTCATCGCCAGCACCGAGAGCAGGATGGCAACGCCGGGAAATACCGTGATCCACCAGGCTTGTCGGATGACCGTTCTGCCGGCGCCGACCATGTAGCCCCATGAGATCAGGTTCGGGTCACCGAGGCCCAGGAATGACAATGACGATTCCAATAGGATTGCGGTTGCGACCATCAGTGAGGCAAGGACAATCACGGGAGAGATCGCGTTGGGTAAAATTTCACGCCAGATGATCCAGTTATTGGTCTGGCCAGTGACCACTGCCGCTTGCACATACTCCCGTGTTCGCAGCGACAGAACCTCGCCGCGCACGAGCCGTGCGACTGGAGGCCAGCTGACGATTGCGATCGCCGCGACGATCGAATAGATCGACGGCTGCATGATCGCGACCAGCACGATGGCGAGCGCAAAACTCGGAATGGTCTGAAAGAACTCGGTCAGCCGCATCAGGGCGTCATCGACTCGGCCTCCGAAATACCCTGCGGTGGCGCCCAACGGCACACCAACAGCAAGCGCAACCAGCGTCGAGACCATGCCGACAAGAAGAGAGACCCGCGCGCCGTAGATAATGCCGGCCAGGACGTCGCGGCCGAGCGCGTCCGTTCCAAGCGGAACTGTCGGCAGCGTGAACGGCGGAATGAATGGCCGCTGCACCATGCGCCATGGTGAGTTGGGAAATATCAACGGGCCGACGACAGCGACAAGAATGGCGAGCAGCAGGATCGTCAAGCCGATTATGCCGCTGGGGCTGCGCAACATTTGTTTCGCGAGCTTTTTCATGATGTGTAGTTGATGCGCGGATCGACCGCTCGATAAACGAGATCGGTGATGAGGTTGAAGATCAGCACCATCGCGGAGCAGACCACGAACACGCCGAGCAGCAAATTATAGTCGCGCTGGATCAGTGCATCGTACATCAGGCGGCCTATCCCAGGCCATGCAAAAACGGTCTCGGTGATTACGGCGCCCCCGATCAACGTTCCGGAATGAAGCCCCGCGAGGGTCACGACGGGCAACAGTGCATTCCGCAGGATGTGGCGACGCTGGATGATGGCATCACTGACGCCCTTGGCGCGGGCTGTCTTGACGAAGTCGAGGCGTTTGACCTCGAGCATCGACGCGCGTGTCATGCGCGTATAAGTCGCCATGAAGAAGAACCCGATGGTCATTGCCGGCATGATGAGATGCGCGCCGACGTCGAGCACGTGAGCAAAGCCTGTGTAATTGGCGCCGACGGTCTCATAGCCGAAGCTCGGCAACCAATCCAGCCAGACCGAGAGCACAAGGATCGCTATCAGAGCGAGCCAGAATAACGGAGTCGCATAAAATATGAGGGCGAGCACCGTGATCGCGGTGTCGGCCCAGGTTCCGGCGAACCGCGCTGCCAGCATTCCGAAGAGAACGCCGAATATCAGCGAGATTGCAAACGCCGTCAGGGTCAGCAGAAGTGTCGCCGGCAATCGTTCAAGGATCAGCTGTGACACCGGCATTTGCTGCCGAAACGAGAAGCCGAGGTCGAAGGTGACGATGCCCTTGACGTAACGATAGAGCTGCTCCGGCAGAGGTTTGTCGAGGCCGAATTTCTCGCGCAGTTGCTCTACGAAAACCTGATCGCTCGCTCCGGCTTCTCCGGCCATGACAACCGCCGGATCGCCAGGCGCGAGCCGGATCAGGAAGAAGTTCAACACCACGATACAGAGCAGGACGACGACGCCCTTCACAAGCCGCTGGGCAATGAATGACAGCATCAGAGGTCCGTGACGTCCCAATCGGAAGTGGTTCGGCGACTACGCATCAATATAGGATTGTTGCCGTGCTTATTTGTCAATCCATGCATCGCGGAAGCCATCATTCACACCGATCGCAGTTGTGATCAGGTTCTTGATCTGGCAGTGCGTGATGGTTGGAAACTGCAGTTCGAGCTGCCACGCCACCGGCACGTCCTCGACGAGGATCTTCTGCGCTTTCTCGTAGATCTCCTTGCGCTTCGAATCCGGCGTTGCCACTGCACCATCAGCGAACAACTGGTCGATCTCTGGGTTGGAATAACCTTCGACGTTGTTGAACTGCTGGCCCTTGAAAATCTGGCTGCTGATATAATTGCGGCTGACACCAAGCGCAGGATCGCCATACTGGTACAGATAGGTGAAGGCCATGTCGTAATCCCAGTCGCCGATGCGCTGGTTAGAACCCGCCACGTCGGTTGCGATCATTTCGACGTTGATGCCCACATCCTGCAGGTTCTGCTTCACAGCTTCACCCCAGCGCTGCCAGGTTTCGCCGTAGGGCAGGGGCTGGAGGCGAATCTTCTCACCCTTGTAGCCGGCTTCCTTCAGCAGTGCTTTGGCTTTTGCGGGGTCGTAAGTGTATTTCGGAACGTCAGCCGTATAGTACTTCAGCGTTGACGAGGACGGGCCGGTTGCGACCTTCGCGTATCCGTTCCAGATCACGTCCTTGGCGAATTCACGATCGACCGCATACATGATGGCTTGGCGGAATTTCTTGTTCGCTGTCGGGCCGCCGCGGTTGTTGAGCCACATCCAGGCGAGAGGAGAGAAAAATTCCCATCCTGCACCGGTAACGCACGTGTTCTTCAGCTTGCTGATGCGCGGGACGTCAAAATTCTCGACCGAACCGCCTGGCAGAACGTCGACTTTTCCGGTCTCGAAGGCAACCGAGCGCGCCGCTGCGTCAGGAATAACCTGCCAGTAGATCTCATCGATGTAGGGCTTTCCCTTCACGTGATAGTTCGGGTTCTTCACCAGGTGGATGTAAGCGCCTTTCTTCCACTCCTTGAACATGAAGGGCCCGGTGCCGATAGGCGTGTTATTGGCCGGGTTGGTTTTGAAATCGGTGCCTTCATAAACGTGCTTTGGAAACATCGGCATCGAGCCGACTTCAAAGATTCCAATGAATGGACCGAAGGGCTGCTTCAGTGTGAAAACGACAGTGTAGTCGTCTGGAGCTTCGACTTTGTCGACCTGCACCAAGTTACCGCGGGCGCGTGCGTGGGTCTGCTTGAGCATGTCGATCGAAAACAGCACGTCTGCTGATGTAAACGGCTTGCCGTCGTGCCAGGTAACGCCTTTCTTTAAGTGAAAGGTATAGACCTTGGCGTCGTCACTGACGGTCCAGCTTTCCGCAAGACCCGGTTGAGGCTCGAGCTTCGGGCTGTACCGTAACAAGCCCTCATAGATGTTCCCGGCGACCATTTGCGTCGGGCCATTCTGGACCATGGCCAGCATCAGGCTCGGCGGTTCAGGCTGGATCACCGCGTTGATGACGCCGCCCATTTTCGGTTCCTGCGCAAGCGCGGCTGCGCTGATGCTGCAGCTCAACATGAAGCCCGCCACGATCTTCTTCAGCATGAGGTCTCTCTCTATAAGGACTGACAGCAATGCGCTTTTTTTTAATTAGTTCATGAAATCCGGATCGGTGCGAGCCAGCATCCGTTTGAAGGCCGCCCATTCCGTATCCGGCTTTCCTTCAATCTCAATGCTGTCGGAGAAACTTGCATATTGGCCCGCGGTCTTGAGGGCGACAGCAGCGGACGGCTTAACGATATTTCCGCCCGACGCCTGAATCGAGAGCTGTGCGCGGCATGAGCGCTCCATGTTGTGCATCAGCTTGAAAGCTTCTGCGACAGAGCGTCCGCACGTCAGCAGGCCGTGATTGCGCAGGATCATGACAAACTTGTCGCCAAGATCTTTAATCAGGCGCTGGCGCTCATCGAGATCAAGCGCGATGCCTTCATAATCATGATAGGCGAGCCGATCCGTGAACTGCATAGACCACTGGTTGAGCGGCAGCAGACCTTCTGCCTGACAGGAGACGGTGACACCAGCGACCGTATGGGTGTGAAGCACACATATCGCGTCATGACGCGCCGAATGGATGGCGCTGTGAATGGTGAAGCCTGCGGGATTGATGCCAAGACCGAGCGGATCGTCGACGATCTTGCCATCCAGATCGACAGTCACAAGGTTGGACGCGGTGACTTCCTCGAAGCGCATGCCGTAGGGATTGATCAGGAAGCGATCGTGTCGCCCCGGAAGGCGCACTGAGATGTGGGTGTAGATGCTGTCATCAAGGCCGAGCCGATGAATGAGCCGATAGGCCGCAGCAAGGTCGATCCGGATTTGCTGTGTGCTGTTGTCGTAGGTCTCAGGACGTGCGTGAGCAGTTGCAATCATTGTCCACCTTTTGCTGGAAGCAGGCTGACACAGTCTTGAACGATGCCGCAAGATTAAACTGTCGACAATCGACGACTAAATCTTATACATGGATCAAACGGGATTTTTCATGCGGCTCATATCCCCTCCAGTTGGATTGCCTTCACTGGCTGAAAACCACCTTGTCGGTCAGGTGGCCCGCATTCTGACTCAAGCCATTGTTCAGGGGCGGCTGCCGCCGGGATCAAAAGTCGTCGAAGCCGGCATCGCGCGTGAGCTTGGCATCAGCCGCGCGCCCGTGCGTGAAGCCGCCAGACTTCTTGAGCGGCAAGGACTTCTGGTCGCGAGTCCGCGTCGCGGCTTCTTCGTCCGCAAGTTGGAAGCCCGTGATATCGACGAAATTTACGATCTGCGGATTTGCGTTGAGCGTCACGCGGCGGTGCTTGCCGCGCGCAACTGGACGCCTGCGGCGCGTAATGCGTTGCAGCAGCAGATCGACACCCTTCATCGCATGGCAGACATTGATGATCCTGCCCGCCAGGTCGAAGAAGATTACCGCTTTCATCGTTTGATCTGCGAAATCGCGGGTAATCGCCGTCTGTTGCAGCTGTTCGATGACCTAGCGTCGGAGTTGCAGATGGTCATTGGCCTGATCGGCCGTCTTTACGATGATCCAGCGAGAATCGCGCGCACCCATGACACGCTGCTGGCTGTGATCGAGGAAGGACATCCCGAGCGGATCGAGGCCGTCTTCAGCCATCATATTGATGTCGCCTGGCGCGAGGTGAGCAAACTCGTGCGAAATATTTCTACGTCTGACAGTGGAGAAACCTTGTGAAGGCCGTCTATACCGAACGCCACCGCAGCCATGATCCGCAATTCTATCTTGTACGCGGTGTGGTGAAACGCACGACTGAACAGCCCGAACGCGCCGACCGACTGCTCAAGGGACTGGCTGCGGGTAAGCACACGCTGGTTGAGCCGACGGCATTTGGACAAGGTCCGCGCGCGCGCGTTCATAGCCCTGAGTATCTGCGCTTTCTTGCGGATGCCTGGGAGGAGTGGAAAGCTCTCAGCGATGCCGGTACTGAGATGATTCCTAACATGCATCCGGTGCGTCATGCAGCGACGTATCCCAGTCACATCGTCGGCAAGCTTGGCTGGCATACGGTCGACACATCCGCTCCCATGGGACCGGGCACATGGGAAGCTGCTTGCGCGGCGACCGACGTGGCAGCCACCGCTGCCCAACTTGTGATGGACGGCGAGGACACGGTCTACGCGCTCTGCCGTCCGCCGGGACATCACGCCTATCGCGATCAGGCCGGCGGTTTTTGCTTTCTGAACAACAGTGCCGTAGCGGCGGCTCATCTTCGTCTGAAGCATGAGCGCGTAGCGATCCTCGATGTGGATGTGCATCACGGCAACGGCACGCAGGGCATCTTCTATGAATCGCCGGATGTGCTGACGGTCTCCATTCATGCCGATCCGACGCGGTTCTATCCCTTCGTTTGGGGATACGCGCACGAGCGCGGCGCGGGCCCGGGCCTTGGGACCAATCTGAATATTCCATTGCCGCTCGGCACCAAGGACGACGGTTATATGCAGGCGCTCGGCGTCGCGCAGAAGACCATCGCGTCGTTTGCACCGACCGCGCTGGTCGTGGCACTCGGCCTCGATGCCTCGGAGCACGATCCGCTTGCCGGTCTTGCCGTGACGACCGATGGCTTCCGCCGTATCGGTGCGGCCATCGCAAGACTAGGTCTGCCGACCGTCTTCGTTCAGGAGGGCGGGTATCTGTCGGATTTGCTCGGCAGCAACCTGACCGCCGTTCTCGCGGGATTCGAAGAAGCCCGCTGATCAAGCAGGACGCACGGGCAACCGCCCGTGGTCATCAACCAACCTCAAGAAGAAGAAACAAGGATATTATCTATGAGCCTCGATCCCGCCCTTCGCGATCGCATCATTGCGTCCGTTGACGAGGGTTTCAACCAACAGATCAGTCTCAGCCAGGACCTGATCCGCTTTCCGTCAACGCGTGCGCAAGAGCATGCGGTGCAAGACTTCGTCTTTCAGACCCTGCGTAAGCGTGGCTATGCCATGGATCGCTTCGACATGGACCAGGAGGCGCTTGAGCGTCATCCGGGCAGCGGTGCGTTCAGCGAGGAGCACTCGCGTGCGCCAATCGTCGTCGGTATTCACCGGCCACGTAACGAGACGGGACGGTCGCTCATCCTGCAAGGCCACGTCGATGTGGTGCCGACCGGTCCGACAGAGATGTGGACTCATCCGCCATTCGATCCGGTGATCGAGGGCGACTGGCTCTATGGTCGCGGCGGTGCGGACATGAAAGTGGGCTTGGCTGCGAATATTTCCGCGCTCGATGCCTTGCGTCGTATCGGCTTGCAGCCGGCGGCGACTGTCTATGTGCAGTCCGTAGTCGAAGAAGAATCGACCGGTAATGGCGCGCTGATGGCGCATCTGCGTGGCTACAAGGCTGACGCCGCTCTGATCTCCGAGCCAGAGGCTGAACGACTCGTCCGCGCCAATGTCGGTGTGTTGTGGTTCCAGGTCGAAGTCCGCGGCGTGCCGGTGCACGTGCGCCAGATGGGCACCGGCGCCAATGCCATCGATGGAGCCTATCGCGTGATCGGCGAGCTACGGCGCCTTGAAGCGGAGTGGAATGCAGAGAAGGTCAACTACGAGCACTTCAAGAACGAGAACCATCCGATCAATCTGAACATCGGCAAGATCGAAGGCGGTGACTGGGCGTCGTCGGTGCCCTGCTGGTGCAAGATCGACTGCCGCGTCTCGGTCTATCCGGGGACGTCAGCCGAAGAAGCGATGCGCAAAATTACCGATCGCATCGCTGCATTTGCGAGGTCTGACACTTTCCTTAACAACATGCCGCCGATCACGGTCTTCAATGGCTTCCAGGCGGAAGGATATGTCCTGGCGCCGGGTTCTGAGGCGGAAGCTGTTCTCGGACGGGCCCATAAGGAGGCGACCGGCAAGCCGCTCGAGATGTTCATGACGGCGGCGTATCTCGATGCTCGCGTCTATGCGTTGTACGACAAGATTCCCACGCTTTGCTACGGCGGTCTTGGCGAGAACATCCACGGCTTCGATGAGCGCGCCAGCCTTGCCTCCACCAAGCGGATTACCAAGGCGATCGCCTTGTTCATTGCGGAGTGGTGCGGCACTGAACCTGTAAGCGCGTAATCAGCAAAAAGGTGGCGGGGTGATCGGATACGCGATCACCTCGCTGTTACGCCGTCTCTGCTAGAATGCAGCGCGCAGCGCGGTTGTGCGCCAGCTCGACATTCGGTGGCAGCGCTTCAAAGCAGCGCGGCTGTGCGGAGCTGCAGCGCGGCGCGAATGAACAATTGACCGGCTGCTTGTCGAGGGAGGGTGGCGTGCCTGGAATGGTCTCCAGCCGCTCGCCACGTTTGGCGCCGTGAACGGTGGATGACAAAAGCCCGCGCGCATAGGGATGCATCGGCGTCCGCACGATCTGGCTCAAGGTGCCGGTCTCGACAATTTGGCCCGCATACATCACAGCTACGCGGTCGCAGATTTCAATCGCCACACCGATGTCGTGGGTGACGAAGATCACCGACATGCCGAATTCGCGCTGCAGTTCGCGCAGCAGCAACAAGATCTGGATCTGGACCGTTGCATCGAGCGCGGTGGTCGGTTCGTCGGCCAATAGGATTTTCGGTTTGCAAGCGAGCGCCAGCGCGATCATGGCGCGTTGACGCATGCCGCCGGACATTTCGTGTGGATAGGCCTCTAACCGGCGCTTCGCGGAAGGAATGCGGACGACATCGAGCATCTCCAGAGCGCGAGCCATTCCGTCCTTGTGGCTCTTGCCCTCGTGGCGCATCACGCTCTCGGCAATCTGCTGGCCGATCGTATAGACCGGGTCGAGGGCGAGTGCAGGCTCCTGAAAGATCATCGAGACCGTCCGTCCGCGAAAAGCAGACAGCTCATCGTCATTCAACGCCAGCACATCACGGCCAGCGGCCTGCACCTGTCCCGTGATGATCGAGCGCTTCTTCGGCAACAGCCGCATCAGCGCGCGCAAGGTCACGCTCTTGCCCGAGCCGGACTCACCGAGCAGACCGAGAACCTCACCCTGACCTAGGGTGAGGTTGACGCCATTCACTGCGAAGGAGGTACGTTCGCCGGTGAAGCGGACATTGAGATCGCGAATCTCGACAAGATTGCTCATGCTCTTTCCGGGATCTTGTTGTGGAAATCAGTCGCGCGCTGGAAGCCCGCGCCGATGCGCAGGATCGTCGCCTCATCGAATGGCCGACCAACCAGTTGTAGGCCGATCGGCAAGCCATTGCGCGAGAACCCGGAAGGGATCGCGAGCGCAGGCAGGCCAAGGTAGTTGATCGGGCGCGTGAAGCGGGTGAGGTTCTGGAGCACAGCTGCGGCCCTAGGCTCGCCGCCTACGTCGCTGTCCTTGATGGTCGGTGCCGGCACCGGCGAGATCGGCGCAAGCACGGCATCGATCCCTTTTGTCGCCGCCAGATGTTCGGCGAGAGCCTGCCCGCGCCAGCGCATCGCTTCGAGATACGTGATGGCGGGAACAGACAGGCCGTTCTGCAGGCGCATCAAGACCTGCGGGCTGTAATCCTGTGGGCGTTCGATCATCCAGGCTTTATGGAAGGCAGCTGCTTCGACTGCCAGAACGAGCTGGCTCGCCGCCGCTAACTGCCCCTGGTCCGGCAACTCGACTTCGACCACACGCGCGCCTTCTTTTTTGAAGACCGCGAGCGTTTCGTCCAGCACGCGGGCGACGTCCGGATCGAGATCATCGACATAGAAGGACTTCGGCACGCCGATGGTCATGTCTTTCAACGGCAGATTGAGACCAGCCATATAGTCCGGCACGTGACCGCCGATCGTTGTCGGGTCAGCAGGATCGGCACCGGCCATCAGGCCAAGCAACAGCGCGCAATCCTCGGCAGTCTGTGCCAGCGGGCCAACGGTATCGAGCGACTGAGACAACGGCATCGCGCCGGCGCGGCTGACGCGGCCGACCGTGGTTTTCAGTCCGGTGACGCCGCAGAAGTGAGCGGGCATTCGCACCGAGCCGCCGGTATCGGAACCAAGTGCAGCGAAGGTGAGGCGTGCGGCAACCGCCGCACCGGATCCCGATGACGATCCACCGGTGATGTGATCGTAGCCCCACGGATTATGGACGGCGCCATAATTGGAGTTATGGCCGGTGGGACCATAAGCGAATTCAGCCATATGCAGCGAGCCGGTGCGGATGGTGCCGCCGTCCTTCAAGCGTTGCAGCGCGGTTGAAGTCGTCGTCGCAACCCAGTCCTTGCGGATAAGCGAACCGCAGGTGACGACCTTTCCTTCTTCGTAGTACATGTCCTTGTGTGCCAGCGGCACGCCGTGCAGCGGACCGACTTTCTTTCCGGCCGCAAGGGCTGCATCGGCTGCATCCGCCGCCTTCAGGGCGTCATCAGCCTCGATCGACATGAAGGAGTTGAGGCCCGGCTCCCACTGTGCGATGCGGTCCAGGCATGATTGGGTGACTTCGCGCGATGACAGCTTCTTTGATGCGATTGCTTTCGCAACCGCTGTCAGCGACATCAGAGCTGGTTCAGTTGTTGTGCGGGGGGCTTGATCGTTCACTTGCGTGCTCCCGCCAACTGGACAGCTACAAAGGTTGATGGCTCGAGATCAAACGGCAGCGTGCCGGACACCGGCGCAAAGCCCTCAAAGGCTGGTCCGATGGAATTGCCGATACGGGTTGCGACGTCTGCGGTGACAGGAATGCCGGCGACTTTGGCTGTGGCCGCGATCTCTTCGGCTGTCGGTCTTTTACTCACGAAATCATCCTTGTGTTGTTGGGGCGCGGCTGTGGCCCGAGTTTGGAATCGCCATGTAGCAGGCGGCCTGGTGACCCATGTTATCGATCTCTGTCAGCTTTGGTCCGGCTTGTGAGCATAGTGGCTCTGCGAATGGGCAGCGCGTATGAAAGCGGCAACCTGCCGGAGGATCAATGGGATTGGGCGGATCGCCGGTAATCGGCGGTGTTTCCGTCCGCTTGTCCGGATCGGATGACGGCATCGCAGCCAACAGGGCGCGCGTGTAGGGATGTGCCGGCGCGTCCCAGACCTGATCGACAGGACCGAGTTCGACGACTTCGCCGAGATACATCACCAGCACGCGGTCCGAGATGTAGCGAACCACGTTGAGGTCGTGGCTGATGAAGAGATAAGTCAGTCCGAACTCGCGCTTGAGATCGACCAGCAGATTGAGCACCTGCGCTTCGACCGATTTATCGAGTGCAGACACTGCTTCATCGAGAATGACGAGGCGCGGCGACAAAGCGAGAGCGCGTGCGATGTTGACGCGCTGGCGCTGGCCGCCGGAAACTTCGTGCGGATAGCGATTGGCAAAGACTTCAGGCCGGAGCCCGACCTTGCCCAGCAGTTCGCGGGCGAGGGCACGGGCGTCCGCGTCGCTCATGCCGTGAACCTTCGGGCCGAAAGCGATCGATTCCTCGACCGTCAACCGTGGATTGAGTGACGCGTAGCTATCCTGAAACACCATTTGCATAGCGCGGCGTAGTTCGCGCAACGAAAGCGCGCCGCCCACCAGCATGCCGTC
Organism: Afipia dichlorophenoxyacetatis; assembly: GCF_055386385.1. Taxonomy (NCBI): domain Bacteria; kingdom Pseudomonadati; phylum Pseudomonadota; class Alphaproteobacteria; order Hyphomicrobiales; family Nitrobacteraceae; genus Afipia; species Afipia dichlorophenoxyacetatis. Next base: position 1,321,254 of record NZ_AP029250.1, read on the forward strand.
GTAGACGAATTCACCGGCGTCGCGATCCATGAGATGCATGAGCAGGCGCGCGGTGGTGGATTTGCCGCAGCCGGACTCGCCGACAATGCCGACGGTTTCGCCTTTGGCGATGGAGAACGTCACATTGTCCACGGCGCGCACTGTCTTGCTCTTACCGAGGAGTCCTCCGCGAACGGGAAAGTGCTTGGTGAGGCCGGTTACCTGCAGAAGAGGTTGGGCTTCGCCACCGAGATCCTCGATCGGCTCAAGCATGTCGATAGGTTGCGCTCGATTTGTCATGGCGTCAGTTCCGGATATCCATTGCGCTGCGCATGCCGTCGCTGAGCAGGTTGAAGCAGATCGAGACCGCGAAGATCATCACGCCGGGCAGCGCGGCGACCCACGGGTTCACGTAGATTGCGGTGCGCAGCGTATTGAGCATCAGACCCCATTCCGGCTCCGGCGGTTTGGTGCCGAGACCAAGGAAAGAAAGGCCTGCTGCCAGGATCATCGATACGGAAATCAGCCCCGTTGCGTAAACAAAGATCGGTCCGAGGACGTTACCAAGCATATGGACGCGCATGATGGTGAACGGTCCTGCGCCTGAAGCTCTTGCTGCGTCAACGAAGTCCATGTTGCGCACGCCTGTGGTTACGCTTTCAGCGACGCGCGTGATCTGAGGGACGAAGACGATGGTCAGCGACACAATCGAGTTTACAATACCGGCGCCAAGTGCACCGGAGATTGCGATGGCGAGCAGAACGGATGGAAACGCGTAGAAAATGTCCACGGTGCGCATGATGGCGGTGTTGAGCTTTCCACCGACATAGCCCGCGATCAGTCCCAACGATGTTCCGATGATAAAGGCTAAGATGACTGGCAGGATGCCGATCACCAGCGATAGGCGGCCGCCATAGATCAGGCGGGACAGCATATCGCGGCCAAGTTCATCAGTGCCGAGGGGATAGCCCGGCGTGCCGATAAAGCGGAGCCGGCGGATCATCGACCCTTGATATGGATCGGCCAGATGAAGCCATGGCGCGATCACCGCAGAGACGAAAATCGCGATCAGGATGATGGCGCAAACCATGCTCACCTTGTCGCGCACCAGGCGACGTCCCACGGTCGCCCAGTAACCGCGCGCCTTGGTTACCGGTGCAGCCTGGACCGCTGTGTCAGTCATTGTGACCATAGGTCCGTTCCTCAGCTTCGTTTGATGCGCGGGTCGATCGACGCCTGCACGATATCGACCAGCAGATTGAGAATGACGAAGAACAACGCGAGCACCAGGATCGTGCCTTGCAGCAGCGGCAGATCGCGCTGGAAGATCGCCGAGTTGAGAAGAAGCCCCGAGCCCGGCCACGAGAACACGGTTTCGATCAGGATCGATCCGCCCAACATGTAGCCGAGCTGCAACCCCATCACGGCGAGCGCGGTGGGCGCTGCATTCTTGATGACGTGGCGAAAAACGTGCGTCTCATGAAGGCCCTTGGCACGCAGCGCTTCGACGAAATCCTGCGACAGGATATCGCCGGTCAGTGCGCGAACGGTGCGCGTGACGATGCCCATCGGAATGACCGATGTCGTGATCGCAGGAAGAATGAGATAGCGGATATGCTCCCAATCCCAGGCCCACGCGCCGGAGCCGCCGGGACCTGCACCGACCGCGGGCAGCCAGTTGAGCTGCACGGAAAAGATGATCACCAGCACCATGCCGAGCCAATAGTGCGGCACCGACACGCCGGCGATGGCAATCGAGGTTGCCACCTTATCTACCCAGGTGTTGCGGAAGTAGCCGGCGATGAGGCCGAAGAACAATCCGAGCGAAAACCCGATAGCTGCTGCGGCAATGGCGAGCATGACGGTATTGCTGACGGCACGCATCACCTCCGACAGCACAGGCCGTCCTGTGGCGATAGATGTGCCGAGATCGCCGTTCACGGCTTTCCAGAGCCATAGGCCGAATTGAACTGGCAGCGGGCGGTCAAATCCATAAGCGACACGCAGTTGGTTCGCGAGTTCTTGCGACGCATCGGCGGGCAGGATCGCGACCAGTGGATCGCCCGGCGTGATGTGCACGAGCAGAAAGCAAACCAGCGCGACGCTGAGGATCACGGGAATAACGTAGACAATGCGCCGGGCGGTATATGCGAGCACGGGTCACCTTCAGAATTCATAAGTCGCCGGCATCATCGCCGTACTTGGAGCGATGATGCCGATTGATGTTGCAGCGGCGGGCAATCCGGTGTGTCCGCCGAGTGTTTCGAAATTATTGGATCGTCACTGGTGAGAAATCGACAAACCAGCTCTTCGGCTGCACGAGCCCCTTCACTTTCGGGCTCACTGCACGAGGGCCGACGTCGTGGGCAACGAACAGGAATGCGGCATCGTCCACGGAAGCAGCATGCAGCTCGGCAAGGGCCTTATCGCGCTCAGCCGGATCGAATGTCTGCCGGGCCTTCTTCACCAGTTCATCGAACTTGGGATTGTTGATGAAGCCCCAGTTGTTCGACACCGGCGGCGCCATCTGCGACTGGAGGAAGCGGACCATGGCGAAGAATGGATCCATCGCCGCATAGGTCACGTTGATCGCGTTCGTGCCGTTGGCGCTCGGATCTTTCACGCCGCGCCGCCAGTTGGTGAACAGCGTGTTCCATTCGATCACATCGAACTGAACGTCGAAGTAGCATTCCGCCAAAGCCTGCTGCAGATACTCGTTCATCGGCAACGGCAGCATCTGGCCCGAGCCTGAGGCCGAGGTCTGGATCTTCACGGAGAGCTTCTTGTTCGGACCAAAGCCAGCTTCCTGCATCAGCTTCTGCGCGGCGGGTAAGTCATACTTGATCTGGAATGTCGGATTGCCGCGCCACGGATGCCCTGGTTCGAAGGTCCCTGTTGCGGGGACCATGAGGCCAGCGAGCAATCCGTCTTTCAAACCATCACGATCGATGCAGAGATTGGCTGCCTTGCGCACGCGAATGTCGTTCCATGGCGAACCTTCGATGCGTGAGAACTGCCAGGGCCAGACGTGCGGTTGTTCGTTCTTGTAGATCTTGAAACCGCGCTGCGTGAGCTCTTTCACTGCGTCGGGTGCGGGCGCTTCGATCCAGTCCAACTGGCCCGACAGCAGTGCAGCGGTGCGTGCATTGGCTTCCGGCATGGGAAGCAGGACCATCTTGTCGGTCTTTGGTACGCGTGCCTTGTCCCAGTAGTTCTCGTTCTTCGCGAGCTCGAGGCGTTCACGCGGCGTGAACTTTGTCATCTTCCATGGGCCTGTGCCCGATGCGTCGCGCGCGAAGGCAGCCCACGCAGCTTGCGATTTTGCTTTGGCGTCCGCACCTTCAGCTGCGTCGTAGAGCTTCTGCCACTTGGTCGGGCTTGCCATGAACAGATTGGTCAAATTGATCGGCAGGAAGCTGTCGGGTTCCTTGGTGGTGAGTTCGACAGTCATGTCGTCGATCTTGCGCGCCGACACGAGCGTCGGCATGCGGGAGGCGGTCACGCCGACCTGACTTGCATCGTACTGTGGCGCATCGGTCTTCAGGACCTTCTCGACATTCCAGACCACAGCATCGGCATTGAACGGCGAACCGTCATGAAACGTGACGCCCGGTCGAAGCTTGAATGTCCACTTCGTCTTGTCATTCGCATCAACAGCCCATTCCGTTGCAAGACCTGGAATGACAACGCTAGCCTTCGTGTCGGACGACAAATCCCACATGGTCAGTGCGTCGTACATTGTCAGGCCGGTGAAGCGATTGCCCTCAAACCCCTGATCCGGCTGGCCGAGCGTGCGCGGAATGTCGGCCGCGGTCATGCCGATACGCAAAACGGTTTCGGCACTGGCAGAATGAGCCAGTGCTGCCGAGGCGATGGCCAATGCGAAGATGGCCGTCGCAGCACGCCATTTTGCAGACTTCACGATACGCATAAGATTCATTCCCTCTGAACTTCGATGGCTAAATCTTATGCAACGCCTGTGCCAATGGCCGCGTTGATCGCCTCTTTGTGCTGAGGGATGGTTACTCCATTGAAATCGATCGCATCCGGGTCATTTGCGCGCCGAATGGGAGAGCGATCGTCCGGCACGTGAACTCAATCGTGCATCACTGCTGCATATATAATGTGTCACCACTCCTCTGGCCTTGAGCCGTGGAACGCGTGTGCAACGTCTATTCGACGTGCTTATTTTGGAGGCAGTTTCGATGCTTAAAAGCGCGCCGTACTGATGCCGACAGCGGCCGCGCTGTCGTTTGCCTTAAGGATTGGCATATCAATCAGACAATTGTGAATGCTGGAGTCGTGCTTTCCCCGAGCTGACAGGGCTTGGCATCAACCTTGCAAACCAAGCTTCAACTGGTTCTTCCACCTTTGGAGCTGCTTTGAGATGAGTATTAAAAGTTCAATTGTTGTCGCGGCATTGGCGGCCATTTTGGGCGCAATCGTGCCCGCAAAGGCTGAGACGGTGGTGCGATACGGCATTTCAATGGCCGATATCCCGCTTACCACGGGGCAGCCCGATCGAGGGGCAGGCGCTTATCAATTTACCGGCTACACCATTTACGATCCGTTGGTCTCATGGGAGATGAATGTGGCCGACCGTCCGGGCAAACTGGTGCCCGGCCTCGCAACTGAGTGGAAGGTCGATCCGGCGGACAAGACGAAGTGGCACTTCACGCTGCGCAAAGGCGTCAAGTTCCATGACGGCAGCGACTTCAACGCCGACGCTGTGATCTGGAATCTCGACAAGGTTCTGAACGACAAGGCGCCGCAGTTCGACAAGCGACAGAGCGCACAGGTGAAGACGCGTCTTCCATCGGTTGCGAGCTACAAGAAGATCGACGACGACACCGTTGAGATCACGACGAAGACGGTGGACTCCTTCTTTCCATATCAGATGCTGTGGTTCCTGGTCTCAAGTCCGGCCCAGTATGAAAAGCTTGGCAAGGATTGGGACAAATTTGCGAGCCAGCCGTCCGGCACCGGTCCGTTCAAGCTAACCAAGCTTGTTCCGCGCGAATTGGCGGAGCTGACCAAGAACACTGACTATTGGGATAAGAAGCGAATTCCGCAGACGGACAAGCTTGTTCTCATTCCGATGCCGGAAGCGCTCACCCGTACCAATGCGCTTCTTGCAGGCCAGGTCGATCTGATCGAGACGCCCGCGCCGGACGCTGTGCCGCAGTTGAAAGCGGCGGGCATGAAGATCGTCGACAACATCACGCCTCACGTCTGGAATTATCATCTGAGCGTGTTGCCGGGCTCGCCCTGGACCGATGTTCGACTTCGCAAGGCGCTTAATCTCGCGATCGATCGTGAAGGTATCGTCGGGTTGATGAATGGTCTTGCGAAACCAGCGAAGGGCCAGGTTGACCCTTCAAGCCCATGGTTCGGTAAGCCAACCTTCGATATCAAATACGATCCGGCAGCTGCAAAGAAGCTGGTGCAAGAAGCTGGTTACTCGAAAGAGAAGCCGCTGAAGGCGACGTTCATCATCGCGCAGGGCGGCACCGGCCAGATGCTCTCACTGCCGATGAACGAATATCTGCAGCAGAGCTTCAAGGAAATCGGCATCGATGTCGACTTCAAGGTCGTCGAGTTGGAAACGCTCTATACCCACTGGCGCAAGGGAGCGGCTGATGAAATGAACGCGGGCATCACGGCGAACAATATCGCTTATGTGACGTCAGATCCGCTCTACGCCATCGTGCGCTTCTTTGCGTCCGACCAGATTGCGCCGGTCGGTGTGAACTGGGGCGGTTACAAGAACGAGAAGGTCGACGCGTTGATCAACGAAGCCAAGCAGACGTTTGATCCCGTCAAGCAGGACGAACTGATCGCGCAGGCCCATGCGCTCATCGTCGATGATGCGGCGCTTGTTTGGGTGGTTCACGACACCAACCCCCATGCACTGTCGCCCAAGGTCAAGAAGTTCGTCCAGGCGCAGCATTGGTTCCAGGACCTGACGACGATCGGTTTCTAATCCCGAGCGCGGCAACTTCGGGCGCGAGATTCATCTCGCGCCCGAGTTTTTGTCGGGACATAATAATTGAGCCTTTTGAAACTCTGAAATCCATGCGCCGCTTCGGCGCATCGATTGATCATCGCTGTTCACGAGAAGGACTATCCATGCCGACCGACCCACTGGACACTTATATCGACACCGTTGCCGAGGCGCTTGCGCTGCCGGTGGAGGAGGCCTGGAAGCCAGCCATTCGTGCGAACCTTGATGTCTCGCTGAAGATGGCGGGGATGGTGCAGGAATTCCCGCTGCCTGACGAAATCGAACCAGCCAGCATCTATCGGGTTTGAGGGTGGCAGCATGAATGATCTGGACTGGTCGTCCGCCTCTCGCATCGCAGAGGCAGTTTCGGGCAAGAAAGTGTCGGCGTTGGACGCGGTGAATGCTGTTCTCGCGCGGATTGAAAAGCACAACCCTGTGCTGAATGCATTTACTGATGTGCTTGCGGATCGTGCGCGCGCGAAGGCTACGAAGGTCGACAGCGCCATTGCACGCGGTGAAAAGCTTGGACCGCTCGCCGGTGTTCCGTTTGCAGTCAAAAATCTTTTTGATGTCGAAGGATTGTCGACCCGAGCAGGTTCGAAGATCAACCGTACGCGTGCGCCAGCATCCCGGGATGCAACCCTCGTTGAGAGGATGGAAGCCGCCGGCGGCATTCTTGTCGGCGCGTTGAACATGGGCGAATACGCCTATGACTTCACCGGTGAAAACATTCACGATGGGCCGTCGCGAAATCCTCACGATGTGACGCGCATGACGGGCGGTTCGTCCGGTGGTTCGGGCGGTGCGGTCGGCGGTGGGCTTGTGCCGCTGGCGCTGGGATCGGACACCAACGGATCAATCCGCGTGCCGGCATCGTTCTGCGGGGTGTTCGGTTTGAAGCCGACTTACGGCCGGCTGACACGCGCCCGGTCGTTTCCCTTCGTACCAAGCTTCGACCATCTGGGGCCATTCGCGCGAACAGTACGGGATCTCGCAATCGCCTATGACGCCATGCAGGGGCCTGATGTGGACGATGCCGCTTGCGTCGATCGACCGATTGAACCGGTGTCAGCGTCAATCGATCGTGGGATTGGCGATCTGCGGATTGCGCTCGCGGGCGGCTATTTCCAGAAGAATCTCTTCCCGGAGGCGAAGGAAGCCGTTGCTCGGATTGCGAAGGCTTTGTCGCTTGCACGGGAGGTTGAACTTCCGGAAGCCGCGCTGGCACGATCCGCTGCCTACGTGATCTCGACTTGCGAAGGCGCATCGCTGCATCTCGACCGGCTGCGCACGCAGCCCAACGATTTCGATCCAGCCGTCCGCGATCGTCTTTTGGCCGGTGCGATGATCCCGGCGCCGTTCGTGGATCGTGCGCAGAAGTTCCGTCGCTGGTACCGCGCGCAAGTGCTTGAGTTGTTTAAGTCGGTTGACGTGATTGTCGCCCCGGCGACGCCCTGCATTGCGCCGAATCTCGGGCAGACCACGTTTACGCTGGATGGCGTTGAGTTGCCGGTTCGGGCTAACATTGGCATCCATACACAACCGATCTCGTTCATCGGCCTGCCGGTTGTGGTCGTGCCGGTGCCTCTTGAGCCGATGCCGATCGGCGTTCAGATTATCGCCGCGCCATGGCGTGAAGATATCGCCTTGCGTGTCGCACACGCGCTCGAACAGACCGGTGCCGCTGTCGCACCGCGTCCGAAAGGATTTTGAAGTGGCTGTTGAAATTGATCCGCCGGATGTGGTTGCTGAAGTCAGCGCAGCCTTTGCGCGCTATGAAAAAGCGCTGACCACGAATGATGTCGCCACGCTTGATGAATTGTTCCGTAACGATCCGAAGACTCTTCGTTATGGGATCGGCGAGAATCTCTACGGCTACGACGCGATTGCGTCTTTTCGCTCTGGGCGAAGCCCCGTCGGACTAATGCGTCAGTTGGCGAAAACCGTGATTACCGCATACGGCAAGGACACCGCTGTCGCCTCGACGCTGTTCTACCGTGAGACGACGCCGGGCAAAGTCGGGCGGCAAATGCAGACGTGGGTGCGTTTTCCGGAGGGGTGGCGCATCGTTGCTGCCCACGTCAGCGTCATCGACGAACCCAAATCGTAAAGAATGAGACATCGCCCCGGCGCGATCCATCGGGATCGCCTGGGCGGTGCTTAATTGTGAGCGCTGCGAAGTCTCCGCTTGATTCAGGCCGGCTCTGCTGGCGCGGCCATGAAGGCACGCCAGCCGCCAAACGAGGTGATGTCGCGCGCACCCTGTACGGCGGTCGCTTCAACGAGGAAGCCTTTGGCCGCCGAGTCATCTGCCAATTTGACCGTACCGATGGAGAGCGGCGAGGGGATCGCGGCCACAAACTTGCCGAATGCCTCAACAGAGAGAGCCCAAACCTCGACGGCGATGGCGGCTCCCGTTCCCGGATCGACACGCAGCATACCCGGCTTGGGTGGGGTCGTGCCTTTCAAGGCATATAGCCGATAATCGGCTGATGTCGTCGTTGCTTGCAGCAGGCGACCGCCCAATTGAAGCAACTCGTGATTCAGCGCCATGCCGGACAGATGCGCGCCGACAGCGACGATCGCAACTTCGTTTGGAGTTTTCTCCTTCGACAGCGCGGCGAGCGGCGGCTGCGGAACAGCTTTCGCGCCCACAGCCATTTTTGTGTCGCTGTGGAAAGCACGGCCGATGCTGGCAAGCTTGGCGTCCTGATTTGCCGGCGCCAGCAATGTGATGCCGAATGGGATGCCGTCTGTCCGCATGGCCGCCGGAACGGCGAGACCGCAGAGATCCAGCAGATTGACGAAATTCGTGTAGGTGCCGAGGCGGCTGTTCAGTTCGATCGGATTGGCGAGCAGCTGATTGACCGTATAGGCGGTCGGGGCAGTCGGCAGCGCCATGACGTCGATGGCTTTGAATGTTTGCGCGCTGATCTGCCGTAGGGCTTCGAGGCGATAAAGCGCAGCGAATGTATCGGCTGCGCCGAGCTTTGCGCCTTTCAGTGTAATTTCGCGTGTCACCGGATGAACGGCATCCGGGTTCGATGCGAGCAGATCGCGGATCACCAGATAACGCTCGGCAACCCACGGTCCTTCATAGAGCAGCCTTGCGGTCTCGTAGAACGGCTCGAGGTCGAATTCGACCGGTGTTGCGCCCAGCGCGACGAGCCGCGCCACTGCGGCCTCATATTCTTTCTCTGCAATGGCATCACCGAAGAACAGCAATTGCCCCTTGCGCGGGATCCCGAGTTTCAATCCAGCGGGGAAGCCGGTGACGGCGCCGACCGAACGATGCCGCGAGAAGGGATCAGCCGCATCATATCCCGCCATGACGTTAAGGGCCGTCATCGCATCGTCGACCGTCAGCGAGAAGATCGACACGCAATCGAGCGTGCGGCAGGCGGGAAGAACGCCCGCGGTCGACATCAGGCCAAGGCTTGGCTTGAGCCCGACAATATTATTGAGCATCGCGGGGACGCGACCCGATCCCGCCGTATCGGTGCCGAGCGAGAGCGGCACCAGTCCGGCTGACACCGCAACGGCTGATCCTGAACTCGAGCCGCCCGGAACGAGCCCGTCGTGTACCGGGTTCTTCGGAATGCCGTACGGGGAGCGCACGCCGACAAGGCCGGTTGCGAACTGATCGAGATTTGTTTTGCCGATCACGATCGCGCCAGCCGCACGCAGTCGCGCGACGGTGTTGGCATCCTGCGTCGGTTGATAAGTGAAGGCCGGACAGGCGGCTGTGGTCGGCAGACCGGCAACGTCGATGTTGTCTTTGACCGCAACCGGAACGCCATACAACGGAAGGGCTGCAGCGTCTTTGCCCTTGAGTGCTTCGGCTTCCGCCACAGCCTCCGCTTCGTCACGCAAGGTGATGAAGATCGCCGGATCGCCATGGTCACGAATGCGCTGGAAGCTTCGCGCGACGGTCTTTGCTGGATCAGCGTTTCCGGCGCGATGCGCGGCGACAATATCGGCAATGGTCTCGGTCATCGGCGGTTATCCTTGTCGCATCGGTGCGAAAAGCGTTGCAGACGGGCGCGAGAACGTCTGGCGGCCATTCTTGAACCCGCAAACAATGTCAGGCAGCTCGGCGATCGCATTCTGGCTGCTTGTCGTGTTGAGCACGATCATGTCCGCCGGATTGCCGACGGCGATCCCGTAGTCCTTCAGGTTCATTAGTTTCGCCGGGTGCTTGGTGACCAGATCGAGGCAGGTCTCGAACTCGCTGACCCCTGCATGGGCGACATTGGCGTAAAAGTTTGCCATACGCAGCAGGGAGCAATCCCCGAACGGTGTGAACGGGTTCAGCACATTGTTGGTCGATACCGAGCAGAGCACGCCTTTGTCGATCAGCTTGTGGGCCGGCGTCAGGCCTCGGGGAGACTTGTGTGTGACGTCGCGCCCCATCAGATAAAGATCGGTCGCGGGAAGAACCGTCACCGCGACACCTGCCTGCGCAAGCCGGCTCGCGGCGGCGTCGAACGCGTCCGGCGGCAGAGCCGAGAGTTTGGACGCATGACCAATGGCAACGCGTCCTTGGTAGTTGCGTTTTTCCGATTGCCGGCAGACTTCTTCGAGATGCCACCAGGAGGGGTCGAGGTCGAAGTCGAGATGCAGGTCGACATCCACATCGAAGGCCTGCGCCAGATCGAACAGCTTTTCGATCTGAGCATTTGGATCGGTGTCCATATAAGGACATCCGCCGATCAGGTTGGCACCATCGCGTAGCGCTGCATCCAGAAGCTCTTCCGTTCCGGGATCGTTGGTCAGTCCTTCTTGCGGAAATGCACAGATCGATAGGTCCATCGCCCATGCATAGTCGCGTTTCAGCGCCTTGATCGCCTGAAAGCCACGCAAACCGATGCGCGGATCGATCTCCACATGGGTGCGCATGCGTGTGGTGCCCTGCGCGATAGCGCGTTCAATCACACGGGCGCCTCTTGCATAGATATCTTCAACCGTGAAATCCCGCTTCATAGCAGCGACAGCAGCGATGGCTTCGCTGACAGTGCCATGATCATGGCCGCAGCGCCCGAGAAGGCAGGCCTTGTCGAGATGGATATGGGTTTCCACGAAACCGGGCAGCACCAGTTGGCCCGCGGCATCGACCTCGACCGCTTCGCAAGCGAGGTGCGGCTCGATCGCGGCGATGCGGCCATCGCGCACGCCAATATCGACGGAATTGGGCAGACCGGGCAGAATGGCCCGGCGGAGGATCAGGTCAAAAGCGGTACGGGCTGTCATTGCGGGTAAGGCTGTTAGAGGTGGATCAAAGTAGCCCAAGAATGTCGCACCGGCAGCTCCAGATTGTGTGCAGTTTGTGCGCTGGATTGTCCAAAATATGTGCATGCAATCCGCGGGCGGATTTGTAAGCATTCACCAACTGAGGAGTTGACCATGTCCGTTGCCGCGCGAGCCGAAACACAAGCGATGTCCGATGCCGAGATTGTCGAGGCCTATCTCGAAGCCTCCATGATTCCAGATCCGGATCGTGCGGCGACATTCATGAAGCCCGACACCATCATCACCTTCACCGGCGGGCGCGACTTCGATCATCCACGCGGCCCGACCGGCTTCAACGCGCACCGTTATCGCTGGGTCAAAAAGAAGATGGATCGTTTTGACGTGTGCCCGGGTGCTGACGAGACGGTCGTCTATAGCGTTGGGACACTTTATGGCGAATGGCCTGATGGCACCCCGTTCGAAGGTAATCGCTATGTTGATCGCTTCGTGGTGAAAGACGGTCAGATCGTCAAGATGGATGTCTGGAACGATAGTGCCGAACGCATTCTGACGCAGCGCGGCATCAAGGCATAATTACTCTGCGGCGTCACGGATGCGCGTGATCTTGGTTTTCTTGTTGCCGTCTGCTCGTGTCTCGTCTTCGGTGTAGGGAGCGAGAATATCGATCAGATCTCGGCCGCGTTGCGGAGCGGGAGTCACAAGCGCCCGATTGGCCACGGAATCCAAATGGCTGTGCATCAGGCTCATGACCTTGGCCTCGTCGCCTCTTGCCAGAGCCGAGATGATGTTTCGGTGCTCGCTGATCGCGCATTCGGATGAGTGCGGGCGACTATAGAGTGACAGTGTGAGACAGCATCGGTACGCGACCTCGCTGACATAGCGAATCAGGATCGGGCTGTTCGTCATCTGGGCGAGGAGGATGTGAAACTCGGTCGCCAGCCGAATCGAAACCGCGTCCGAACCGTTGCGCGCAGCATCTTCCGCATCGACATGGGCTGTTAATGTTGCGACCTGGTTTTTCGTCAGCTTGCCCGCCAGCTGACGCACAACGAGGCGTTCAAGTTCGATGCGTATATCGAAAGCATCACGCGCTTCCTGCCAGCTTGGTGTCGCGACCACGGCAATGCGGTTGCGGCGCAGTTCGACAAGTCCTTCCGCCGCAAGCTGGCCGAGGGCATGGCGCGCGATGGTTCGGCTTACACCAAAGCGTTCACCAAGCGTGTCTTCCGGAAGCTTGGCGCCAGGCTCAAGCGCTTGTTCGATGATCGCCCGGCGCAGGGCACGACAGATCGTTCCGACTTTGTCGGAGGAGCCTGCATCTTTCTTGGCTGATTGCGGCGCCATTGGCGAATTCCGAGTGCCGACATTTAAGTGTCACGTCCTACCTATCATGGCTGCCGCATAAATCAGCGCCTCAATTGCATGCACTTTGGCGGCGCAATTGCACAAAATAAAATCGATGCAAGATCGCGGATTTCACGTCGCCATTGGTTCTGCGGCGATTTCTGTCTGGCATTCGGCTTGCATACACTTCCCGGTATGAGCCGCATGCAAGCAAATCTTCGATTGAGTTCTGACGACAGTCTTACGCCTGCGGTGCATCCATTGGATGCGCCCATCGCGATTGAACTGTCGGGTGCATCCGTCACGTTCGGCCGCGGTGCGAAAGCCGTGCCTGCGTTGTCCGAGACGACGTTGCGTATTCCTGATGGAGAGTTTGTCGCGCTTGTCGGTCCGTCCGGATGCGGTAAATCGACAATTCTGAAATTGGTTAGCGGCCTGGTGCAGCCGTCAACCGGCGTTGTGGTGGTCGGTGGCCGGGAAGTGGCCGCGAAAGCGTTGCGCGTCGGGATGGCGTTTCAAAATCCGACCATGCTGCCATGGATGACGATCGAGCAGAACATCATGTTGCCGCTCAAGATTGTCGAGCCGTTCCGATCGCAGTTCAGAAAACTTCGCAAGACTGAATATCGCGACAAAGCCCACGCCTTGCTGGAGCAGGTCGGCCTCAAGGGATTTGGGGCGCGCTTCCCATGGCAGTTGTCGGGCGGAATGCTTCAGCGCGCCAATCTTTGCAGGGCGCTGATCCATGATCCGCGCATGCTGCTGCTCGATGAGCCGTTTGGCGCGCTTGATCAGTTCACCCGCGAAGAGCTCTGGTCAATTCTTCAGCAGCTCTGGATGACGCATAAACCCACGGTGCTGCTTGTAACCCACGATTTGCGTGAAGCCGGATTTCTGGCGAGCCGCATCTGCGTGATGAGCGCGCGGCCGGGACGCGTTCTCGACGACAGCCAGGTCGAATTCAGCCGTCCGCGGACGGTCGCGATGACCTTCGAGCCGGACTTCGTCGCGCTCAATCAACGTCTGCGTGAGCTCATCGTCGATGCGCGAACGGCGACAGCGGAAGGAAAGGTGTGACCATGCCGGAGTTCAACATTCGCCAGAAGGCGTGGTCGGCGGGCTTGATCATCCTGTTCTTCGTGGGCTGGGAGCTGTTCTGTCTGCTGACTGGGATGTCGGACCTTGTATTGCCGCGGCCTTCACAGGTCATGACGACTTTGGTCGTGCGCTTTCCCGTGTTGTGGCCTCACATCGTTCAGACGTTAGCGACGACCATGGTCGGCTTTGTACTGGGCGTCGCTCTTGGTGTCGTGCTGGGTGCGTTCATCGGTGCGTCGAGAGTTGCTTATGACACCTTTTATCCGTTGCTCATTGGGTTTTCCTCAATTCCGAAAGTCGCCGTAGTTCCCATTTTCGTTCTCTGGTTCGGCTCGGGAACGGTGCCGGCTGTTCTGACGGCGTTGTCGATCTGCTTCTTTCCCATCGTCGTAAATATCGCGACAGGTCTCGCGACGACCGAACCCGAACTGGAGGATGTGCTCAAGGCACTCGGCGCCAGCAAGTTCGATATCCTTTGGAATGTCGGTCTGCCGCGCACCATGCCGTTCTTCTTCGCATCGCTAAAGGTTGCGATCAGCTACGCCTTTGTCGGTGCAGTCCTCTCTGAAACCGTGGCGTCGAACCGCGGCATCGGCAACGTGATGATGACGGCGTCATCGAACTTCGATGTGCCGCTCGTATTCGCCGGGCTTTTCATTCTCGCCGTACTTGGCGTCATCCTCTACGTCGCGTTCTCGCTGATCGAAGGGCAGGTCACGGGCTGGGCGACGCGGAAAAACGATCTGGTTGCAACATGAGCACCGGGTCCCTCTCGCTTTCACCAACCGACGTTTAACTTCGTAAGGAGATCGCCATGTTTGCCAGACTGGGTGCTGCGTTACTGGGAAGCCTACTACTCGCGGGCACAGCCGCGGCGCAGGAGACGACCATCAAGTTTACTCTGGGCTGGAAGACGCAGGGCAGTGACGCAGCCTTCTTCTACGCCAAGGACAACGGCTTCTTTAAAGAAGAAGGGCTTAATGTTGTTATCGACCAGGGCGAAGGCTCGGGCGCGACGGTAACGCGCATCATGTCCGGCGCCTATGACGCGGGCTTCGGTGACGTGAACGCGATCATCCAGAACGCATCGACTCGGCCGCAGGATGCGCCAGTGATGGTCTATATGCTGTGGAACCGTCCGCCATTCGCCATTGTCACGAAGAACACGAGCGGCATCAAGAGCATCAAGGATTTCGAAGGTCACACCCTTGGTGGTGCGCAGGGCACGCCGACCACGCGGCTCTTGCCGGTGTTTGTGCACAAGAACGGGCTCGACAGCGACAAGATCAAGGTGTCGAACATGGCGCCCAATCTGCAGGAACCGATGCTGATCAAGGGCGATATCGACGCAGCACTGGTGTTCAACATCACCAGCTACTTTAATCTCGTGCTCAATCGTCAGGACCCCGACAAGGACTTCAAGTGGTTTTCGTTCGGTGACTACGGCCTGGATCTCTATTCCAACGGCCTGATGGTCTCGCGGAAATTACTCGCCTCGAATCCGAAGGCAGTTGCCGGCCTGGTGCGTGCCGTCAACAAGGCGGTCATCGCCGTGGGCAAGGACCAGAATGCGGGGATGAAAGCGACGGTTAATTACGATAACCTGATCAACGCCGACGTCGAAAAGCGTCGCCTCAAGTACTCCTACGAAGAGCTGATCGTCTCGCCGGAGATGAAGGAAATTGGCGTTGGAGACATCAAGGATGATCGGATGGCCCGTGCCATCGGCATGGTGGTCGAGGGATATCAGCTCTCGCGCACGCCGACACCGGCCGAAGTGTTCTCCCGTGAATTCCTGCCACCGCGAGCGGAGCGCGATCTGGTCTATATGTCGAACTGATATGAACGGTAACCCCGGTCATGGTCACTGAAATCGCTGCCGGCAGCATCTTCTGTGGTCCTGACCGTGGTTGTCTCAAGAATGCGGTTCTCAGCTACGACGGCGGTGTGATCACCGCGATTTCTGAGAACCGCCCGGCTCCGGCTGAACCACGGCGGCTGATCGTTCCTGCCTTTATCAATGCCCATGATCATGCACGGCCTACGGCGTCGTCGTTCGGCGCCGCGGGTATGCCGCTGGAAAGCTGGATCATGCGCACGATTCTCGGGACGCCGCCCGATCCTTATCTCCAGGCGGTCGCGTCGATGGCGCGTTCAGCGCGCGCCGGATGTGCATCGATGATGATCCACTACACGCGACCGAGCGGAACGATGTCTTTGGTGGATGAGGCCAAGGCGATTGCGCGCGCACGCGAGGATGTCGGCATCCGCATGGCCTTCGCACTGGCGGTGCGTGATCAGAATCCGCTGGTGTACGGCGACAGTGATCCCGTGCTTTCGGACCTGCCTGGCGACGCCCGCAAGGTTGTCGAAGAGCTGTTCGTACGCCCGCCGATGTCGCCGCACGACTACACTACACTAACCGAGGATATTTCGGCCGCGATTGCAGGACCCATGGTTGATGTGCAGTTCGGTCCTGCCGGTGTTCAGTGGTGCTCCAAGCCGTTGCTGGAAGCGATTGCGGAAAGCTCACGCCGGACCGGCCGCCGCATTCACATGCATCTCCTTGAGACGATCTATCAGAGGCAATGGGCGGATACCGCTTTCCCGGGCGGAGTGGTTCGTTATCTGAAAGACATCGGCTTCCTGTCTGAACGGGTCACGCTGGCGCACTGCGCTCATGCAACGCCGGAAGAACTGCAGATGATCGGGAACTCCGGTGCGCGGATCGTGACCAATTTCAGTTCCAATCTGCATCTCCATTCCGGTCTTGCGCCGATCAGCACCGCACACAAGTGCGGATGCGACATTGCCGTTGGTGTCGATGGAACGGCGCTGGACGAAGACGACGACGTGATTCGCGAAATGCGGCTCGTTCAGATGATGCACGGCGGGTTGGGTTTCGAGCGGACCTGGTCGCGAGCAGAATTTCTTGGCCTAGCGATCAGGAACGGTCGTCGTGCCACTGGCGCTCTCGGGACGGGCGAACTTGCACCGGGAGCGCCTGCGGACTTTGTGGTGCTCGATCTCGATCGCATCGACCGTGACGCGATCATGGACGTCGATCCCATTGAACTGCTGTTCGCGCGGGGCAATGCGTCTCATGTGATTGACGTCGTGGTCGATGGCCGGATTATTGTGAAGGATGGCAATCCTGTCGGTGTGGATCTCTCCGCTGTCGATCACGAGCTGCGTGGCCTGTACCGGAAGGATCTGCACAAGTTTTCACGGTTTGAGCAGGCGTGGAAACCACTCGAGAGCGCGCTCACGCGTTGGTATGGCACTCATATGGGATGCTCATAGGCGCCAAGCGCGACCGAGGTCCCCACAGGCGCTGAAGCGATCTCGGCTCATTGCGTCAGGAAGCCTGACCTGAAATTCGCGGTGGCGACACCGGCGGTCTGCAAGGAGCGTATTCTTTTAAGTCTCTTCTTTCTTCCGCGGAGTCCTTCGATTTAATTATTATATTTAAGTTGTTCGCTATTTTCAGTGTCTTATTTAATTTTTGAACGCGCCAATTGACTTGGCTAATAATGTACTTTTAAATCATTTTAAAGTGGGCCTTGGGTAGGGGCGTCTGCGATCGTCAATCCCATCCAAAGGGTTGGTTTCGTTTGGTTTAAGCAGCCAGCGAAGCAACGTTTTTAATGACAAGACGGTCGCTTATCGCGGCCGCCGTTTGGTTTTGATATTTAAAAATATTTGTCCTCCGGCAAAATCCGGGAGCATTGCAGATGAGTGGTCCGACGACGGTTGAAGCAGCTGGCGGTCCCGATTCCTCGGTGCAAGATTGGGCCGCTGAGTGGCGCAATCAGGCCTCAACATCAGTCTGTGGCACGTGCCTTGGAGGTGCTTGCGGTATTTGTTCGATCCGCGTAGGCGGCAACCCCAAGGCCGATGGCCAACCCACGGGGTACGTTCCGCGCGCCCTGCAGTTGTACAAGCCCGACGAGATTCCCGTCAGTGCGATCAATAATCTCGACATGGCGGGCTTTGCCCCGGAGTCGGCCACGCCGGGTCTGGTGCGTCAAAGCTCAACGGGATCAACTGGGGCGCCGGCCACTGCAGCCGTACAGCCAAATGCGATCGTCCTTGAAAACATGAAGGAGGGCTCGCCGGAAAGCGAATGGCTGATCGGTGTGGCTGATTCGAGTATTGAAGGATTTGCAGCGCAGTTCACGATCAACCACGGCAACCGCGTCGATTTCAAAATCAATACGGATTCGACGCATTATCGCATCGACATCTATCGCCTGGGATATTACGGCGGAGATGGGGCGCACAAAGTCAAAACCATCGAGCAGACCCTCGATACAGCGCAGGTTCAACCGCTGCCGCTGTTCGATCCGGACCGCAAGCTGGTGGATGCCGGCAATTGGTCGGTGTCCGCCTCGTGGGATATTCCTGCGGACGCGGTATCCGGCGTCTATTTCGCGAAGCTCACACGTCTGGATGGCGGTGGCGATAGCGGTGAAAACATGATTCCGTTCATCGTCCGTGACGATGAAGCCCCCAGCGACATTACGTTTCAAACATCCGATACGACGTGGCAGGCCTACAACTGGTGGGGCGGCTACAATTTTTATGGTGGTATCGACGAGGGTGGGCGCGTGGGACGCGCTTCTGCGGTTAGTTACAATCGGCCCATTATTACGCGTGACGGTGGATTCGCAGCGGGGCCGCAGGACTTCATCTTTGGGGCCGAATATCCCGCCATCCGCTGGCTCGAAGAGAATGGCTACGACATCAATTATATTTCCGGCATCGATACGGCGAGGGACGGTGCGCAACTCCTGAACAGCAAAGTCTTTCTGTCCGTCGGTCACGACGAGTATTGGTCAGCCGAACAGAGAGATAATGTGGAGGCTGCGCGGGATGCCGGCGTTAATCTGGCGTTCCTCAGCGGCAATGAAGTTTATTGGCAAACTCGTTGGGAAACGAGCATCGACGGTACGGGAACGCCGTATAAGACTTTGGTGTCCTATAAAGAGCGCTGGGACAACGACAACACCGACGTGAACGGCACGACGTCGACGTGGCGGGATCCGCAGTTCGGAGCGGGTGAGCCCGAGAATGCACTGACCGGTACAATGTTCACCGTCGACTCCTATCGGCTCGACACCATCGAAATTCCCTATGATCTCTCCAATTTCCGGTTCTGGAGCAACACCGACGTCGCCGATATTGAAGCGGGCCAGGTGTATTCACTGGTTCCAAATCTGCTGGGTTACGAGTGGGACTCCGACGTCGACAATGGCCATCGTCCTGATGGATTGATTGCCCTGTCGTCGACGACGG
The DNA here is from genome assembly GCF_055386385.1 of Afipia dichlorophenoxyacetatis. NCBI lineage: Bacteria > Pseudomonadati > Pseudomonadota > Alphaproteobacteria > Hyphomicrobiales > Nitrobacteraceae > Afipia > Afipia dichlorophenoxyacetatis. Next base: position 1,340,227 of record NZ_AP029250.1, read on the forward strand.
TTGACGTCAACACACTGCTGCTGGACTACGGCAGCACCACCGGCCCTGGCACTGCGTCTCATAGTCTTACGCTGTATCGTGCTCCCAGTGGGGCGTTGGTTTTCGGCGCAGGAACTGTCTACTGGGTTTGGGGGCTTGATGACAATCATGACCTCGAAGCCACGCCGACAGATCCCAATGTGCAGCAGGCGATGGTCAATCTGTTCGCGGATATGGGTGTTCAGCCGGAAACCTTGATGACGAGCCTGATGCTCGCATCGCAGACGACGGACCACACCAAGCCGACATCCGTCGTCACGTCTCCGACAACGTCCGGATCTTACACAGCCGCTCAGCCGATCGTCATCACTGGAACGGCGACCGACGGTGGAGGAGGAATGGTCGCGGTCGTTGAAGTGTCCACCGATGGTGGCACAACTTGGCATCGCGCAACGGGCTTTGAGAATTGGACATACACCTGGACGCCGCTGGCTGGCGGAACTTACACCATTATGTCGCGCGCGGTGGACGACAGCGTCAATATGGAGACGCCCGGCGCGGGCCAGACCATCGAGGTTGCGGCCGCGCCTGCACTCAGCTTGTTTTTGCCGTCGTCTGTTCCAACAGAGCTTTCCACCGACGACAGCGAATTCGTCAATTTGGGTGTGAAGTTTTCTTCTTCGCAGGCCGGTAGCATCATCGGGCTTAAGTACTACAAAAGCATAGGGGATGGAGGAACTCATGTCGGTTCGCTGTGGTCCGCGACGGGCACATTGCTCGCAAGCGCCACATTCACGGGCGAAAGCGCCAGTGGCTGGCAAACCGTCACTTTCAACACCCCTGTTTCAATTTCGGTTGGTGCGACCTATGTCGCGAGCTATTTCAGCCACGGTTACTACGCCAATACGCAGAACTACTTTACGACGGCACAGAGGAACGGTCCGCTAACGGCGGAAGCTGGAAACGGCTATTTCACCTATGGCTCTGATCCTGCTTTCCCCACAACCGCATCCGGTGGCACGAACTATTGGATCGATGTCATCTTCAGTCCGACCAATCCCGCCAACGAGCCTCCCGTTGGGACCAACGATAACGGATATGCGGTCGCGCAAAACACCACGATAACGTTTGACGCGTCGATGCTGTTGGCGAACGACAGCGATCCGAACGGCGACATCCTCTCAATCTCTGGCGTGGGTGCGGCGTCCGGCGGCACTGTTAGTTTCAACAGCCAGACGAACATCATTACTTTCACGCCAACGGCGGGGTACACCGGTCCGGCGATCTTCGGTTATGCGATTTCCGACGGACGTGGCGGGATTGGTTCCGCTATGGTCAATCTCACCGTCGTACCAGCTCCAACAGGCGTAAGTGTTTTCTCTAGTGCCGATGCTCCGAATGGGTCGGTAGTCGACAATCCCGTGAATCTCGGTATGCGGTTTGTTGCCTCTACGGCGGGCACGATCTCGGGCATTAAATTCTACAAAGCGGCGGGTGAAACCGGCACGCATATTGGCTCGCTGTGGAGCGCCACTGGCACACTGCTGGCGAGCGCGACTTTCATCAATGAATCAGCCAGTGGCTGGCAAAGTGTACTGTTCAGCAATCCGGTCTCGATCACGGCAGGTACCACATATATCGTCAGTTACAACAGCAACGGCCGTTATGTCGTTGACAGCAATTATTTCAATACAGCCCATGTCAACGGTCCGTTGACGGCGCCCGCCGCCGACAACGGCCTCTTTACGTATGGTAGCGGCAGCGCATTTCCGACGAGCACTTATGGCGGATCGAACTACTGGGTCGATGTGTTCTTCAATCCCGATGCCTCGCCGAGCAACGATCCTCCAGTTGCTAACGACGATGGCGGCATTAGCGCAACGCGTGATACCGCGTTGACCATTGCGGCATCGTCTCTTCTTTCCAATGATACCGATCCGAACAACGATATCCTGACGATCACCGGCGTGAACAATGCCGTTAATGGCACTGTCAGCTTCAATGCCCAGACGAATACCATCACTTTCACGCCAACTGCAGGTTACACGGGGGCGGCATCCTTCGATTACGCAATCTCCGACGGCCGAGGTGGCACCGCCACGGCAACCGTCGACTTGACGGTGAATGTCCCCACCACAAGCGTGAGCCTGTTCGCATCTTCCGATACGCCTGCCAATCTTTCGGTCTCCGACGCGAACCAGGTCAATCTCGGAATGAGGTTTGTCTCTTCGGTCGACGGCACGATTACGGGGATCAGATATTATAAAGGAGCACTCGATACCGGCACGCACACGGGCTCGATCTGGACAAGTAGCGGCACGTTGTTGGCGACGGCGACCTTCGTCAATGAAACCAGTAGCGGTTGGCAGCAGGTGAATTTTCTGACGCCGGTGACTATCACGGCGGGAACTACCTACGTCGCAAGTTATCACAGCAATGGACGTTACACTGCCACCAGCGGTTATTTCGGGACGGCCATTACCAACGGCCCACTGACCGCTCCTGCGGGCAATAATGGTCTTTATACCTATGGGGCCGACAATCTGTTTCCCGTCAGCTCTTTCGGTGCGACCAATTACTGGGTCGATGTGGCGTTCAATCCTTCGAGCGCTCCGCCTGTCAACCACTCACCGATCGCGACGGACGACAGCGGTTTCACGACCACGAGGAATATACCGATCACCATTTCGGCCGCAGACCTGTTGATGAATGACAGTGACCCGAACAACGACGCATTGGTGATCACCGGCGTCAGCGGTGCCGCCAACGGATCGGTCAGCTTCAACAGTCAAACCAATCTTATCACCTTCACGCCGACGACCGATTACGCCGGTGCAGCGTCCTTCAATTACTCGGTTTCCGACGGTCGCAATGGAACTGCGTCAGCAAATGTTGCCCTCACGGTGGACACGAGGGAAATCACCAGCCTGTTCAGCGCGGACCATGTCCCCAATATGGTGAGCGTCGCAGAGCAAAATTCGATAGAATTAGGGTTGAAATTCCAGGCGTCGAGCAACGGCGATATTCTCGGCATTCGCTTCTACAAGGGGGCTGACAATATCGGCACACATGTCGCAAGCCTCTGGACAGCCGGCGGCAACTTGCTTGGTACCGCCACCTTTACCAACGAGACGACCAGCGGTTGGCAGCAGGTGCTCTTTAACACCCCGATCGCGATCACGGCCGGGACGACTTATGTCGCGTCCTATCACACCAATGGAAAGTACTCTGCCGATCCGAACTATTTCGCCACGTCACAGACCAATGGACCTTTGACGGCTCCATCGTCTTCCAGCAGCGGCGGAAACGGTCTGTATGCGTATGGCAGCTCGAGCCTCTTCCCCGATAATAGCTACAACTCAACAAGCTATGGCGTCGATGTTCTCTTCAGGGCCCAATTGGCAGCGTAGGAATTGCATCATGCAAGACGAACTTTATACAGATGGCGTCGATGAAGTGATGATCAGCGGCACGATCGTGCGTGTTGACCTGTTCAGCCTGTCGCCGACCGAGCGCGACGCCAACAACTTCCCGAAAAAGGTGTTTCGGCAGAGGCTGATCTTCTCCGCTGAGGGTTTTGCGAACTCGGTAGAGGTCATGCAGAACGCGCTTCAGGGACTGGTTGACGCTGGCGTGGTCAAGCGCAATCAGCCAAGAGGCGTGACGGCAAGTCCGGAAATAGGTTCAGGAGGTGAGCGTGCGCCCACCTCCAGTGCTCAGCGACCGCCAAATGCATCAACAAATTTCCGCTGACGTGGAGCGCGGCAACGAAGCTGCCGAAATTGATCAGCAAGAATCCGCTCCACCAATACATACGGCTCTCGAATGCCTGGTAAAAGTCGCCAGACACCACGGCGTTGATCTCGCGGTCGATCGCCTGCGCCACACCCACGCCGTTGCAGACGCTGCGATCTCGCAGACCCAGCTCTTGCGAATAGCAAAGGAAACCGGCTTCCGCGCACGCAGGGCTAATTTTTCCTGGCACGAATTGTTCCAGCTGCGCGACGCTTATCCGGCGCTCATTCAACTCGCAAACCTGAACTGGATCGTTGTGCTGGGAGCGAGTGACGATTCCAGCGGCGAAGCCCTGCTGATCTTTGATCCGCTGGCCGATCGGCCAGAACCCTTCCTCGTTGGCGAAGAGAACTTCTGCCAGAATTGGCGGGGCGATGCGATCCTGATCAAACGGAATCAATCCCATTCTTCAGTACCGCGGCCGTTTGGGTTCAGGTGGTTTGTTCCGGAATTGATCCGTGAGCGGAGGCTCTTCGCCGATGTGGCGATCGCCGCCATCCTGCTTTACGCCCTCGGCCTGATTACTCCGATCTTCTTCCAATTGGTGATCGACAAGGTGTTGGTGCACGAAAGCTTCAGCACACTTTACGTATTGGCCGCGGGAGCCATCGTCGCGCTGGTGTTCGATTCGATATTCACATTCCTGCGGCGTTATTTACTGCTCTATGCGACGAACAAGATCGATATCCGCATTGCGACCAAGACATTTGGTCACCTCCTGGGTCTGCCCATCACATTTTTCGAGCACATATCGGCAGGTGTGCTGGTCAAGCATATGCAGCAGGCCACCCGCGTCCGGGAGTTTCTGACCGGCCGTCTCTTCGTCACGGCGCTGGATGCGTTATCGCTGTTCGTATTTCTGCCTGTTCTCGCGCTTTACAGCGTGAAGCTGACGGGGCTGGTGCTAGCCTTTACCGCTCTGAGCGGTGTGGTGGTTGCCCTGCTGGTCGGGCCGTTCCGGCGAAGGCTGTTCAATCTTTATCAGGCCGAAGGCGAGCGGCAGGCGATGCTGGTCGAGACCGTGCATGGAATGCGAACGGTCAAGTCACTCGCCATGGAGCCGCTGCAAAGCAGGGCGTGGGACGATCGCTGTGCGCAATCGGTTTCGATGCGCTTCGGTGTCGAGAAAATCTCCGCGGCAGCACAATCAGTGACGGGATTTCTAGAAAAGATGATGACGCTGGGGATCATCTGCCTGGGCGCGCTCGATGTCTTCAGCGGCACTATGACGATTGGCGCGCTCGTGGCTTTCAATATGCTGGCCGGACGCGTGTCCGGGCCACTCGTTCAGATGGTGACCATGGTGCACGAGTATCAGGAGGTTGCCCTGTCGGTGAAGATGCTGGGCGAAGTCATGAACCAGCAGCAGGAGCGTGGCGGGAAGCGCGACGGTCTGCGCCCGGATCTCTACGGACAGATCGAATTTGAGGGCGTCTCATTTCGCTATGGTCCCGATGGCCCGCCGGCGCTGGACGACATTTCTTTCACCATCCCTGCTGGAACAGTGTTCGGTATCGTCGGCAGAAGTGGGTCTGGTAAGACGACGCTGACGCGGCTGATTTCGGGGCTTTATCCGATTCAGCAGGGGCTATTGCGGATCGACGGGTTCGACGCCCGCGAACTCGACCTTGTTCATCTGCGCAAGAGCCTGGGCTTCGTGCTTCAGGATAACTTTCTGTTCCGCGGCACCGTTCGGGAGAATATCGCCTGCGTGAAGCGCGGTGCGACACTTGATGAGGTCGCGCAAGCGGCCAAGCTTGCGGGCGCGGATGAGTTTATTGAGCGGTTGCCGCGCGGTTTCGATACCATGCTGGAGGAGAACGCCGAGAATCTTTCAGGCGGCCAAAGGCAGCGGCTGGCCATCGCTCGGGCGCTGATCACCAATCCGCGCCTTCTCATCCTGGATGAGGCGACAAGCGCACTCGACTCCGAGAGCGAAATGATCATTCGCAAAAATCTCAAGCGCATTGCCGCGGGGCGCACCGTCATTATCGTCTCCCATCGCCTGTCAATGCTGGCGGATGCGGACGCAATTCTTGTCATTGATCGCGGCCGGATTGTCGACATCGGTCGCCACGACAATCTTCTGACCCAGTGTACGACGTATCGGCATCTCTGGAACCAGCAGACGAAGCAAATCGCATGAGCGATATAGATCGAAAATCGCCTGACGCGAACAACGGAAAGCCCGTCGGCCTTCCACCAGCAGCTCGGCGGCGTTCATCGAGACGCGGCGGTGTGCGGCAGCCGGTAGTTACCGAGTTCCAGCCCGACGCGGTCGAGATCGAAGAGCGCGCGCCCCCACGTGTCGCACGCATCACGCTCTATTGCGTTGTTGCGTTGATCGTGGCTGCAGTGACCTGGGCATCCGTTTCCCGCGTGGACACCATCGTCATCGCCCAAGGTAAGCTGATCGCGACAAGCCCCAACGTTGTCTTGCAGCCGCTAGAAACCTCTGTGGTGCGCAATATCCACGTCAAGGTGGGGGATCTCGTTCGGCAAGGGCAGCCGCTGGCAACACTGGATCCGACGTTTTCGCAGGCGGATGTCGATCAGCTTCAGACGCGCGTGATGGCGCTTGATGCGAATATCAATCGTCTGAACGCGGAGCTGAATGGCGAGGATTTCACGGCGGGAGATTCAGCAAACCCGGATGAAATCCTGCAAGTCAAACTGTTCCTTCAGCGTAAGGCCTATTACCAGACGTCGTTGCGCAACTATGATGCGCAGATCGCGAGTGCGCAGGCGACCTTGAAGACCAATCAGGACGAAGAGGTGATGCTGCGGCAGCGGCTCGAAACGCTGCGGGCAATCGAAAACATGCGCGGAATGTTGATGGACAAGGAAGTCGGCTCCAAACTCAACTTCCTGCTGTCTCGCGACGCGCGTCTTGATGTCGATGGCAGCTTATCGCGACTTCAAGGCAACCAGGTCGACTTTAAGCATCGGATCGAAAAAGCACGGGCCGAGCAGCAGGTGTTTGTGGAAGATTTTCGCCGCAACGCGTACCAGGAACTGGTCGATACCCTGGCGAAACGCAACGCCGTGAGAGAAGACCTCAAGAAAGCAGAGCTTCGCCGGCAATTGATCGTGCTCACTGCGCCGGTCGATGCCGTCGTCCTGGATACTGCAAGCCGCACAGTCGGGTCGGTGGTTCGCGAAGCTGAAACGCTGTTCGTGCTTGTGCCGCAGGATGTGAAGCTTCAGGCCGAGGTGAACGTCGATGGCAAGGACATCGGTCGCATTGCTGTCGGCCAGTCTGTTCGGATCAAGTTCGATGCGTTTCCATTCCAGAAACACGGGACGGGTACCGGCACCGTTCGTATCGTCAGCCGGGACTCGTTTACGCCTGATCCGAAAGCTGACCCAGCGCAGCGGATGTCAGCGCCGTATTATCGGGTGCTTATCGACATCAACAACACTGAACTGCGCGAGTTGCCTGTCGAATTCCAGATGACGCCTGGAATGGCGGTGACCGCGGAGATGAAGGTGGGCAACCGCAGTGTGATCTCGTATTTCCTCTATCCTCTGCTCAGGGGATTGGACGAGAGTATCCGCGAGCCATAGCCGCGTCGTTATCAAAATCGCTGGTTGAAATGGCTGTCCGGCCAGCAGGCCGCACAGCCAGGATTGTTCACTCGTGCGGAACGACGGTGTAGGTGGTCGTATAGGGTTCGACGCGGAGCGAGGTGTTGGAGATCAGTCCGATCTTGGCGGTGGGAGCCTGTTGAAGCTCGCCGTTCGGGCCGCGATGGACATTATACTGCCAGACCGCGATGTCGCCTTTTTGGGAAAGCGCGTGCGCCACTGCGCCGGCATCCGTGCCGCCGAGTGCCTTCAGTTCCGCATCGGTTAGCCCGATGACGATCTCGTCCTTGACAGTAATGATCTTGAACAAATTCATTTTGTTCTCCTGTGCCCATGCACCTTGCGCTGCGGCAAGAGCCAGGGCCGCCAGAGCGATACGTGTTGTAAACTTGCGCCGGGAAAGCATTTGGTTGTCCTCAAAAGCGGTGATGTGTGAGCGGCCATGACATGGCGAAGTTCTTTTTCAGAACTACACAAGCCAGAGCCACACGATGCATTGGTCGCATCGCTTCCCAAAAGGTTCACGATAATCGGAGGACAGTAGAGGAGCCTCTCTCTATATATATAGAGAGAGGCTATATAATGTTGTTAGTCCAAGCAGGTGCGGGATGCGCTGATCTAAGTGCTGGCCTCGGACAGAGGCTGCCCTTCGCCTCGCGCCGGCAATTTAGCGATTGAGGCGCTTGTCTCGCTCCTGCAGCAAAGCATCAAGCTCGTCGGTTTGCTGTGCGATCCGATTTGAATTCCGCTCTTCGTCGGCCGCGCCCGAACTGGCTGTGGCTTGTTCGGTGAGTTGCCGAATATTATCGCGAAGCACAGCGATCCGGTCTTCGATTTCTGGCGTTGAAAGCGCGCTGTAATTGCTCATGGCAACCGTTCCGTCAGTGGGCCTATCTGTACTCACTATGACATATTTTGCAGACGCACAAAAATGACAAACAATGGGCGCGGGCACCCTCATGATTCCGCGTTGCACCTAAACGGCTGACTGTCTCGTTTGCACTTCGACGAAGTCGGCGAGCAAGTCTGTTTGAAACAGGCGGACGCAACTATCGTACAACGATAGTATTACGATATTGTCATGAGAGATTTCGGCCGGTCCACTTGCTGGCGCTATCGGCGCAGGTACAATCCTACTAAGGCTGATCCATACAGCTTTGCCCAAGAGATTGAGGAACACCCCATGTCGATTCTATCTACCCTGCGTGATTGCAGGCCGTTGAAAGCTGTATCCGGATTGACCGCGCTATGCTTGCCGCTCACCTTGGCGGGACATGCACTCGCCGCTGATCCTGCTCCGATCAAGATCGGTGTGATTGCAGAAGCACAAGCGATCGCGGGGGCTTCAATTCCGCAGGCCGCACAGATGGCGGCAGATGAAATCAACGCCAAAGGCGGCGTTGATGGACGCAAGATCGAGATTGTCACCTACGACAATCATGCCTCGTCGGCGGATTCAGTTCGCGCATTTCAGCGCGCCGTCAACGAAGATAAGGTCAACGCCGTCATTGCGAGCTTTATCAGTGAAGTTGTTCTGGCGCTCGAACCTTGGGCGTCCCGTCTGAAGACCCCCCTGGTCACGCCGGGCGCAGCATCCAACGAGATCAGCAAGAGCGTCCACAAGGATTACGAGAAAAATAAATATACATTCCACGGCTATTTGACGTCAGCGGCTTTGGCTTTGTCAGTTTGCGACGCTGCAAAAGAATTGCTTGTCGACGGCAAGAAGATGAAAACCGCGGTGATCATGAGCGAAGACGCCGCTTGGACCAAGCCGCTCGATGTTGGTTATGAGGAATGTCTGCCGAAGATCGGCCTGAAGGTTCTCGATCACATCCGTTTTTCACCTGACACCACGGACTTCACGCCCATCTTCAACAAGATTGAGGGCACCAAGCCGGATGTCATCATCACCGGTATTTCGCACGTTGGCGTGCAGCCGACTGTGCAGTGGAAGAACCAGCAGGTGCCGATTCCAATGTTGGGGATCAGCTCTCAGGCGACCAACAGCACCTTCGGCAGCGACACCAACAACGCAGCTGATGGCGTGATCTATCAGAGCGTATCTGGCCCTGATGTGGCCGTGACGTCCAAGTCCGTTCCTTTCACGGACAACTTCAAGAAGAAGTTTGGCAACTACCCAGGCTATGCCGGTTATACGGCCTATGATGAAGTCTACTACATTGCAGATGCAATAAAGCGGGCTGGATCGACCGATGCGGATAAGATGGTCGAAGCACTTGAGAAGACCGATTGGGAAGGGACCATCGGCCGTGTTCAGTTTTACAACAAGGATGAAGAGTTCACCCACTCGATCAAGTACGGAAAAGGCTTGATCACGGGACTTATCCTTCAGTGGCAGGATGGGAAGCAGGTCGCTGTCTGGCCGAAAGAAGTTGCCAAAGGTCAGCTGAAGTTCCCGGACTTCATCAAAACCACGAATTGAGTCGGCGTGAAACGCTCCCGGACATCCGGGAGCGTTTTGCATCAGTTGTCCTCGAACGAGACGGCTTCCGCCGTCGCGGAGCCTGAATGCTTGTCCTACAGATTCTGATCGATGGCTTTGCCATCAGTTCGCTTTATGCGCTGGGCGCAACCGGATTTACTCTGATCTTCGGCGTCTCCGGTGTCTTGAACCTGTCTCACGGTGCATTGATGGTGACCGCTGCCGTTGCTGCGTGGGCAGCGTCCAGCGTTCTTCAGCTCAACACTTACGCCGGCGCGTTGGTCGGGGTGTTTACGGCGTTGATTGCTGCAATTGCGACCTACTTTATCGTGGTGCAGCCGATCCAGCGGTCCCGCAGCATCCCGCCGGAAGAAAAGGAGATCTTCGTCCTGACGGCTACACTCCTCTGGGGCATCATGCTCCAGGAGCTGATCGCTTATCTCTTTACGAACAACGCGAAGACAGTGCTGCCCATCGTGGCGGGCGTCGTCGATATCGTCGGCGTTCGCACGCCAAAGAATGAAATCTTCACCGCGATTGTCTGCTGTTTGGTGATCGGGCTGCTATGGCTGCTTGTCAACCGTACGCGCACCGGCAAGGCCGTGCTGGCCGCGTCGATGAATCCGCGGGGCGTCACGCTGCTTGGCCTCGAACTGAACAACATCTACATCGCGGTCTGGGCGATCTACGGAATTCTGGCTGGCATCGCCGGTGTGTTGCTCGGAATGTTCCTCGGCGTTAGCTCCTATAGCGTCGGTCCTCTGACAGCCAGCGCGTTCTCGATCGTTGTTCTCGGCGGCCTTGGCAGCGTGTCAGGCTCGTTGATCGCGGCTTTCGTGGTCGGCTATCTCGAGACCTTCACCGCCTACGTCGTTTCTCCAGCTTACCGGACGATTCCTGCGCTGCTTCTCCTGGTTGCTGTCATGTATGTCCGCCCGCAGGGCCTTCTCGGGAGGAGATAAGCAATGCGTTTCTTTACTTCGCGTCTCTTCTGGATCGCGGTCGCCGTTATCGTTATCGCGTCCACTTTGCCACTCTATGTTTCCGGCTACATTCTCGGCTTGTTGACAGTCGCCTATTATTTTGGCGTCTTCGCCATGTCATGGGATCTGCTGTTCGGGTTTGCGGGAGAGGTGAACTTCGGACCGACATTTCTGATCGGCGTCGGTGCTTACACGGCGGGCATTCTCAACAGTCAATATGGCTGGTCGCCCTACCTTTGCATCGTGCTTGGCGCGGCGGCATCGGTGCTCGCGGGTCTTGTGCTGGCGTTGCCCGCGTTACGGGTGCGCGGACCGTATTTTGGCCTGACCACGCTCGTTGCGGTTCTGATGCTGCAGAACTTCATTGTCGTGTTTGCGGAATTGACCGGCGGTGAAATCGGCCTGACCATTCCGGATGTCATTACGATCGACGCTAACACCAACTACTGGATCGCGCTCGGCTTCATGACAATTAGCGGTGCGATTCTGTTCGGCTTGTCACGGTCTCCTGTTGGCCTCGTCCTTCAGGCCAGCGGACAGGATCCTGTGCAAGCAGGCGCTCTCGGTTTCAACATCATCAAGCACAAGCTGGCAGCCTTCATTGTCAGCGCATTCTTCTCCGGTCTCTCAGGGGCGCTGCTCGTGTTTTACTTCGGCACGGCATCTGTCGGAACGGTTGTCGATGTTGGCGTAGGCGTACAAGTGATCGTTGCCGCGGTGTTGGGCGGGCGGCGAACCGTTCTCGGCGCTGCGCTTGGCGCCGTGTTCCTGATTTGCGCCGGCGAGCTGCTCAGGCCGCTCGGCGAACTCGCAACCTTCGTCGTGTCGGCTGTCGCGCTTGTCGTCATTCTGTTCTTCCCGAATGGATTTTTGGGATCAATTCTGTCTCGGGGAGCACGCGCATGACTGCCGCGGTAGGCACTGAACCAATTCTTCAAGTCCGCGGTTTGACGAAACGTTATGGCGGTCTGACCGCTGTCAAGAATCTCAGCTTTGATCTGAAGGAAGGAGAGATTTTTGGGCTGATCGGGCCGAACGGCTCAGGAAAATCGACCGCGATGAAGTCGATCATGGGCATCGAACGGCCAACCGCGGGCAACGTCATCCTGAACGGAGAAGACCTCGCAGGTCGGCCGGCACACGAAATCGCGCGCCGCGGCTTCGGCATGGTGTTTCAGCATTCTCGGCCGCTGAATCGGCAGACTGTTCTCGAAAACATCATGGTCGCTCTGCTGCCGGACAGTCTGTTCAAGCTGTTCGCCGACCGTGCGCTGCTCGACCGCGCACGTTGGATCGCACAGCGGGTCGGGCTTGAGAAAGTCGTCGATCGCAAACCGCCGACGCTTCCGTTCGCGGATTTACGCCGCCTTGAGCTTGCGAAAGCCATTGCGCGGGATCCGAAGGTCGTTCTGGTGGACGAGCCTTTCGCCGGATTGACGTCGGCGGAAGTCGGCGTCTTCTCGGACCTGATCCGAAGTTTCCGCGACGAAGGCCGTGCGGTGATGCTGGTCGATCACAACGTCAAGAGCGTTGCAGCCCTCGTTGACCGGGTGCTCGCCATGTATCTGGGCGAGGAGATCGTCACGGGGCGTGCCGAAGACGTGATGAAGAACGAAACCGTCCGCCGCGTTTACCTCGGAGGAGCAATTCAAACCTCTGCGAGGCCGGAGGCGAGCTTCGCCGATAAGCAGCCGCTACTGCAGGTCGAAAATGTCAGCGTCTACTATGGCAAGGCCCAAGCGCTGGACAGCGTCTCGATCCATGTCCACGAAGGCGAGTTTGTATCAGTCGTCGGCCTCAACGGCGCGGGAAAGACAACGCTGTTCAACAGTATTTCCGGACTGTTGCCCTACACCGGCAATGTGATCCGCGACGGTGAGAGCCTGCGTGGCAAAACACCGGCAAAAATTGCTCGAAGCGGTGTGGTGCACTGCCCGGAAACGCGTGAGCTGTTTGGAGAGATGACCGTTCGCGAGAATCTCGACCTTGGTGGACAGCATCTGGAAAGGACCGAGCAAGAAAAGCAGCTCGCCTGGCTCTTTGAGCTGTTTCCGATTTTGAAGCAGCGTCAAGGTCAGTTGGCGCAGACACTCAGCGGCGGTGAACAGCAAATGCTCGCCATTGGCCGTGCCTTGATGATGCAGCCGAGGATTCTCATTCTGGATGAACCGACGCTGGGTCTGGCTCCCATTATTCTTGAACAGCTTTCCAAGGCACTTGAAAAGCTGCGTCAGACGACGCCGATCACGGTGCTGCTCGGTGAGCAGAATGTCACCTTCGCGCTGCCTCATGCAGATCGTGTCTATGTCCTTGAGCATGCACGCATCGTCTGGGAGGGCGGACCCAAGGAATTCGCCGAAACCGCAGGGGCAAACTTCCTCTAGTACCGCCGATTTGAAGTCTCTGCATCAGGTGCGGCGATCTCTTTCAGGGACTTCAAATCGAAGGCGGTACTAGAATCATAGGATTGCTAGTACCCTTTGCTTTCCGAAGTTCGCAACGTGGTTGCTGCGACGTGTCACGAACTTCGGAAAGCGGGTACTAGTGCTCTCTGAACTCACAGTTCGACCAACACAGGAAGGGCGGCTCTTCAGAGCCGCTCTTTTTGTTGGCCTGAACCCTAAGCGTCGCGTTGGGCGGCAACGGACGGCGGTAAGCGCCGCTGAACTGGTCAAAAAACCCGGTCTGAGTGGAAATTTCTCTCTTGCAGAGCGCCCGGAGAACAAAGGTGTCGCCCGGGCCTTAAAGAAGCAATGCTAAACCATTGTTGTTGAACGACTTAAAGCGCACATTCTGGTGGTCTTTCAGGCCCAGGTATTCCATGCGCGAACAACTTTACGATCCGTTTGGCGACGAGACCATTGATGCGACGACGCGCGCACCTATCGGAAACGTGTTGTCGCATGTGGGTGTCGCCGCGTTCTGGTGCATCGTGGCCGTGCTGGTCATAGCGCGGGTGTTTTATTTCGGCTGATGCGCCGTTGCCGCTGGGCCGTGGCCGTTGAGGCGCCGTCCGCTTTTTGATGTTGGCGAAATCAAATCCTCAAACGCCGCCGCAGCAGGAATGTGTATCCGGCCGGGCATGCTCAGTTTCCATAATGTGCGTTCGATACGCATGCCGCGTAGAGGGACAATCCTCAGTCGATTGAGCGCGAGCTGATCCTTCACACTAGCGCGCGAGACAATGGAAATGCCGATGCCGGCGGCAACAAGCTGTTTGATAGCTTCGGTACTGCCGATTTCGAAGCTCTTTGCCGGCTGTATATTGTGAGCGGCGAGAGCCTGCATCACGACTTCGCGTGATCCTGACCCGGCTTCCCGAAAAATAACGACTTCACCCGCAAGCTCTGTCGGATCGATCGGTTCCTTTGCCGCAGCAAAGCGGTGATTAGGGCTGACGATCAATTCCATGACGTCGGTCTGCCAGGCTTCCGACGCCAGTCCGTCTTCGTCGACCGGGCCCTCGACCAGAGCGACTTCGATCTCGTGCCGTAGCATGAGGTCTGCGATATCGCGCGTGTTTAAGCTGATCAGTTGAAGGTCGATTCCCGGATAGGCGGTGTGGAAGGCACCCAGGAAGTCAGGCAGTAAATAGGTCGCGATGGTCGTGCTGGCCCCGATGCGCAGGGAACCGCTGTCGAGACTTCTCAGCGCGCGGAGTTCATCTTCTGCCGACCGTTCAGCCGAGAACAGGATATCCGCGTGGCGCATCAGCGCTGCACCTTCACGCGTTGGTGTGACGCCTTTGGAGGTGCGGTCGAGGAGGCGGCATCCCAGCTGCAGCTCGAAATCGCGCACCCCTTTCGAGATCGATGGCTGGCTTATGGACAAGACATCGGCTGCCTTTGAAAAGCTGCCGGTCCGGACCACGGTCGCGAACAGACGGAAGAGGTGCAGGTTCAGCGGCATAACTTTTCTCTATAGGCCTAAAGAGAAAGGATATTATCCGTCTTGGTGCAATCGATGTACAATTTTCTTCTCTTTTGGAGGGGCAAAGTGCTTCATCGAGTCATCGCCGCCACTGACAAAACACGAAAAAGCCTGATCGGAGCGGGAATCGAGCGGGCCCCTGGCATTATTCTTTGCCTGGGCATTTCGGTCGTCGCCCTTGGTGTTCAGGCCGTGGAAGCCGCCAATTTCGGCCACCCTTATGTCGAGGGGCTCGTGGTCGCCATCCTCCTCGGGATGATCATCCGGTCCGTCTGGCAGCCCGGAAAGCGTTGGCTTGTTGGGATTGCGTTCTGCGCGAAACAGCTGCTCGAAGTTGCGGTGGTCCTCCTTGGCGCGTCCCTGAGTTTTGCGGCCATCGGCGCGTCCGGTCCGCTGTTGCTGGGGGTCGTTGTGATGACTGTCGCGATCGCGCTGGCGTTCAGCTACGGCGTGAGCCGCGTGCTCGGCCTCTCCACCAAGATGTCTATCCTGATCGCCTGCGGAAATTCGATCTGCGGAAATTCCGCAATTGCGGCCGTTGCGCCGGTCATCGGCGCCAACAGCGACGACGTCGGTGCAGCGATTTCATTCACGGCAATTCTCGGTGTTCTCACCGTGCTTGGCCTACCGCTGTTTGTGCCGCTGCTTGGGCTGACCACCTCGCAATATGGAATTCTGGCTGGCCTGACGGTTTATGCCGTCCCGCAGGTGCTGGCCGCGACCGTTCCGCTCGGCATTGTGAGCACGCAAATCGGCACGCTGGTGAAGTTGCTGCGCGTGCTGTTGCTTGGGCCTGTCGTGATTGGGCTGTCGCTGGTTTCGCACAAGCTTCAGGGAAATGAAGCTGCGACGGCCGGGAAGCGTGGTCCTCTGACGTGGGTACCGTGGTTCATTCCAGGCTTTATTCTGTTTGCGTTTTTGCGGTCTTTCAACGTGATTCCCAACTTCGCGGTCGGACCACTTGCCACGATTGCAACCATTCTGACTGTGGTGTCGATGGCGGCGTTGGGACTCGGCGTCGATGTCAGGGTGATTAGCCGTGTCGGCGGCCGTGTTACCGCCGCTGTGACGATGTCGCTGATCGTTTTGATCGTGATCAGCCTCGGGTTGATCCGCTTGTTCTGATCGCCCGACGCATTCGCAATACGCAAAACAAACGCGCCCGATCGAATTCGATCAGGCGCGATACGTTTTCAAAGAATTGATAACTACGCCGCTTGACCACTGGCCTTTTTGGCTGTCCGGGGCTTGGCGATTTTTGCCGGCTTATCGACCTCGGCGACAACTCTCTTGCCCGGGCCGTCATGGACGTGGACTTCCTTCGCCAGCAACGGCTCTCCGCATTCGGAGCAGACCATGACCGGATTGAAGTGCTTATGGCATTTCTGATGTTCATGCAGCAGCGGGCGACCACGTTCGTCGACCATATGGGTATCGCCCCAATGCACGATCGCCATCATGATCGGATAGAGATCGAGACCCTTCTGAGTCAGGATGTATTCGAAACGCTTAGGCGATTCCTGATAGGGAATTCGGCGCAGCACGCCAAGGCGCACCAGCTTCTTCAGCCGTTCAGCCAGAAGATGTCGGGTAATTCCGAGTGCAGACTGAAACGCCTCGAATCGCCGGGTGCGCAGAAAGCATTCCCGCAGGATCAGCAATGTCCAGCGATCGCCAATCACAGCGATGGTGCGGGCCATCGAGCATGGCTCTTCCTCAAGGGCATCCCATCTCATGATAGTCTCCAGTCAGCGTCTGCGGTTCGTATGGTTCCCCGGGCATACTAACCCAACCACTCCGCATTCTAAATAGGTACTGATCTGGATAAAAGTCCTAATTCTCGGGGTGGAACGGCTGATTTCTGCTCGCAAATTCGTTCTGAATTGACAGTTCAAAAATAGAACTTTAAAACTTCCTTATCGCCCGAACCCGGGGTGGACCGCTGCTGCTCCGTGGTCCCAAACGCCCCACCACGATAACGAGCGCCTGAGGAGAAGTCCGGTGGTAAATCCCTTGAAGGTCGAATTCCAGTTCGATTTTGGCAGTCCCAACGCCTATCTCGCGGAAAAAGCGATCCCGGCCATCGAGAAGCGAACCGGCGTCAAATTCGAGTATGTCCCGGTTCTGCTCGGAGGCATCTACAAGGCGACCAACAATATGTCGCCGTTCGATTCACTCCGCGGCATCAAGAATAAGCCGGAATACCAGGCGCTCGAAACCCAGCGCTTCATTCGCCGGCACAACATCACGACGTTCAAGTCGAACCCGTTTTTCCCGGTCAACACGCTGATGCTGATGCGTGGTGCCGTTGCGGCTAAGTTCGAGAACGTTTTTGAACAGTATTTCCGGGCCGCTTACCATCATATGTGGGAAGATCCGAAGAAGATGGATGACGTTGAGACGTTCCGCGCCGCCTTCAAGTCGTCCGGCCTCGACATCGATAAGCTGTTTGCGCGTGCGCAGCAGGACGACGTGAAGAAGAAGCTGATCGAAGACACCACGGACGCCGTCAATCGAGGCGCGTTTGGCTCGCCGACTTTCTTCGTTGGTGACGAGATGTTCTTCGGCAAGGATCAGCTCCGCGACGTCGAGGACTCGATCGTCGAACAGCTCAGTGCGGCTAAGGTCAAGACGGCCTGAGAGCCAAGTCCCGCGGCCGTAAAGGCCGCGGTTCGATAAATTCGAATTCCAAAACGGCTCGCCAATAACAACAGGGAAGAAGCAGATGTCAGGCCCTCTCAAAGGTGTTCGCGTATTGGATCTGACCGGCGTTGTGTCGGGTCCGTATGCGACGATGTTTCTCGCGGATCAGGGCGCGGACGTGCTCAAGATCGAGCCGATCGGTGGCGATATCACCCGCCGCAGCCGCGCGCCGATCGACAAGGCCGGCGAGTTCTCCGCGCTGTTTATCTCGTCGAACCGCGGCAAGCGTTCGCTGTCGATCGACGTAAAGAGCGAGGCCGGCCGCGAGGTGATGGCCAAGCTTGTCGCGCAGAGCGACGTTCTGGTGCAGAACTTTCGGCCCGGGACCACGGAGCGGCTCGGGCTCGGTCCCGAGGAACTGCGCAAGCTTCATCCGCGCCTAATCTACGTCTCGATCAGCGGTGTCGGCGATAGCGGGCCCTATGTGAAGAAGCGAGTCTACGATCCGATCATCCAGGCGCTCTCGGGCTTTGCCGATATCCAGTCGCAGCCGGTGACCAATCGTCCGCAGATGATCCGTACGATTGTTTGCGACAAGACGACAGCGGTGTTCACCGCTCAGGCAGTCGCAGCGGCGCTCTATGCCCGCGAGAAGACCGGGCAGGGCGATCACATTCAGGTCGCGATGCTGGATACGATGATCTCGTATCTGTGGCCTGAGGGCATGATGCAGTACACGGTGGTCGGTGCCGAAGCGACGACCATGGATCCGAATGATCGGCCCGATCTCGTGTTCAAGACGTTGGACGGTTACATCACGGCCGGTACGATTTCGGATTCGGAGTGGCAGGGCTTCTGCAAAGCCTCCGGCGATCCGGAATTGGCCAAGGACGAGCGTTTCGCGACACCGGGTGGTCGTTTCGTCAATGCGACCGCGCGCATCAACAAGATGCAGGACTATATTGGTCAGCGCACGACGGCTGAGTGGCTCGAACGTCTTGATGCTGCTGACGTGCCGTGCGCGCCGATCCTCCGCCGTGGTGAGATCATTCACAACGAACAGGTGGTTGCTCGCGGTCTCATTCAGGAATTCGAGCAGCCGTCGGTCGGTCTCGTAAGGCAGCCGAAGCCTGCTGCGCGCTTCGAGGTCAACGAAGCGGTGATCGGTGGTCCGGCGCCTCGCGTGGGCGAGCACTCCCGCACAGTGTTGGAAGAACTGGGCTACAGCGCTGCCGCAATCGACAAGATGGTGGCTGACAAGGCCGTGCGAGTGATGAAGTAAACTCGCTCTCGGACGGTAAAAAAGAAAAGCGCCGTTTACGGCGCTTTTTTTAGTTTCAGGGAGGTTCAGCGCTTTCCCGGGAGCTTCAACTTTGACGTACACAGCCGCAGGAAACCTGCGAGGCCACCGGGCATAACCAGCATGAGGAGGATGAGGATCAGGCCATAGGTCGCGCCTGATAGTCCCTTCGAGAAGTGCTCAGCGACGTTCGGCACAACGAGAATGAAAGCTGCACCGAAGAATGCGCCGGGCAGCCAGCCCACGCCGCCGACCACCAGTCCCACCAGCAGGGCGACCGACAGGTAGATCGTGAAGCTGTCGGGCGCAACGAACTGCACCACGATGGCACCCAGTGCACCGGCGACACCCGTGTACAGCCCGCTGACACCGAAAGTTACAGCCTTATAGATCGGGTTATTGATCCCCATCGAGCGTGCCGCGAGCGGATTGTCGCGGATGGCCATCATGGCGCGGCCTGTCCGTGTCCGGATCAGGTTTTTCGCCAGAAGGTACATCAGGGCGGTCACGATCAGCGTGAAGACGTACAGCCATTGATCAGATGACAGCGGTAGTCCCGCCGGTGCGTTGGGCTTCATGATCACAAGGCCCTGGACGCCGCCGGTCCAGTCTTCAAACAGCGAGAACTTCAGGATCTGCGGTGTTGCGATGGAAAGCGCGAATGTCGCGAGCGCCAGGTAAATGCCGTCGAGCCGAAGCGCGGGCAGGCCGAACAGAAATCCGAAGATAAAGCAGATGATAGCAGCGACCGGCAGCGTCCAGACATAGCTGATGCCGAACTTCTCCATCATGATAGCCGCGGTGTAGGCGCCGATCGCGTAGAATGCGGCGTGCCCCAACGAGAATTGGCCATTGAATCCGGTTAGCAGGTTGAGACCCATGATCGCGATGGCGTAGATCAGGATCATCGTGAGCTGGAAGATATAGAATGAGCTCAGGGCAAAGGGCATCGCAACAGCAGCCGCAAGAAGGCAGAGGCCGGCAACGATGGATATCATTCGCTTACGATCGACTGCGATGTCGTTCGCACCACCGGGTACATCGTTGAAGTTCGAAATGGCATCGTTGAGGTCGGTCATCTCTAGACTCTCTGCGCGTGGCGGACACCGAAGAGTCCGCTCGGTTTCACCACGAGAACGCTGATAATGATGAGAAGGGCGATGGTCAGCTTCAGTTCGCCGCCAACGCCGGGAATATAAGTTCCCGATAGATTCTCAATGATGCCGACGGCAAAGCCGCCGAACACTGCGCCGACGGGGCTCGACAGCCCGCCAAGGACAGCCGCCGCAAACCCGTAAAGCAGAATGCCGAGCATCATGTTCGGATCGAGAAAGACGATCGGGGCAATCAGAAGCCCGGCGATGGCGCCGATCGATGCCGCCAGACCCCAGCCGAGCGCAATCATCCATTCGACGCGAATGCCGACAAGTTTGGCAGACGCTGGGTTTTCAGCAGCGGACTGCATGGCAAGCCCGACGCGGGTATAGCGAAAGAAGATATACAGCAGCGCCAGCAACAAAAAGCAGATTGCAACCATGGCCGCCTGATGCGTGCTGATCAGACGGGAGCCGAACAAAGGATCAGCTCCGAATGGCGCGGGGAACGGCTTGCTGGTGAAGTCCCAGATGAAGCCGGCAGCGCTGTTGAGGATCGCAAGCAGACCGACGAACATCACGATCTGGCTCAAGACGGCTGCGGTGCGGATCGGCTTGAACACCAGACGATCGATCAGCACGCCGCCGGCAAAGGAGATGATGACAGCGCCGATGAAGGCGCCCCAATAGGGAAGCCCCCACTGCATCAATTGCCACGCGATAAAGGTCGAAAACATCGCCATCTCGCCCTGGGCGAAATTCACGTGGCCAATGGCTTGATAGATCATCACCAGCGCCAGAGCCACGCAGGCATAAATGGCGCCATTGGCGAGGCCGGCCATGATTTGCTGTCCGAACAGTTCCATGACGTGATCCCTCAATAACCGAGATAGGAGCGACGGAGCTTTTCGTCGTTTTTGATGTCCTGCGCGCAGCCGGCGAAGACGATGCGGCCGGTCTCGATCAGGTAGGCATGGTCAGCTAATTCCAGCGCGATGGATGCATTCTGCTCGACCAACAGGATGCTGACCTTCTCGTCCTTGTTCAGCCGGCGAAAGATGTCGAAGATCTCGCGAACGATCAGCGGAGCGAGACCGAAAGACGGCTCATCAAGCAGCAGAAGCTTGGGCCGCAGCATCAATGCGCGGCCGACCGCGAGCATCTGCTGCTCGCCGCCGGACAGAAGACCGGCCTGCTGCGTCCTGCGTTTTTTCAGGATCGGAAAATAGCCGTAGACCATCTCAATATCGGCGGCGATACTAGCCTTGTCGCGCCGGGTCATCGCGCCGAGTTGAAGGTTGTTCTCGACCGATTGCTTCATGAAGGTGCCGCGGCCATCCGGCACGTGGGCCACGCCCTTGCGAACGATATCTTCTGTGGCGAGCTTCATCAGCGACTGGTCATTGAGTTTGATGTTGCCGGTGCGCTTGATCATGCCGGAGATCGCGCGCAGCGTCGTGCTCTTGCCCGCGCCGTTGGCGCCGAGCAATGCGGTGACGCTGCCTTCATCGATGTTGAAGTCGATGCCGTGCAGAGCGGCCGTTTTGCCGTAAAACGCCCGCAGATCGTTCACTTCGAGAAGCTTGGTCATGCTGCTTGCGCTCCCAGATAGGCCGCGATGACATCGGGATGCTTCTGGATGTCGCGCGGACAGCCTTCACCGATTTTCTTTCCGAAGTTCAGGGCGACGACCTTGTCCGAGATCGACATCACAAGGCTCATGTGATGCTCCACGAGCAGGATCGAGATTTGTCGTTCATCCCGGATCTGGCGGATGATGCTGCCGAGTTCTTCGACTTCCTCGTGATTCAGGCCACATGCGGGTTCATCGAGCAGGAGAAGCTTGGGGTTCGTCGCGAGCGCTCGCGCCAGTTCGACGCGCTTTTGCGTACCGAAGGGCAGGTCGGACACCTTGCTGTTGGCAACGCTGCGCAGGCCGAGATATGCGATCATCTCCCGCGCAGTTTGATCCGCAAACTTCTCGTTACGGTTGGTCCACGGCAGATAAAGCGCATCGCTGAGATAATCGCTCCATATCCGCGAGTGTGTCCCGATCCGGACATTGTCCATCACGGAAAGACTTGGAAACAAAGCGAGGTTCTGGAACGTACGTCCGATGCCGATCTCGGCGATGCGATGGGCCGGACGATCCAGAATCGATTGGCCGTTAAACTGGATATCGCCGGAAGCGGGGGTATAAAGCCGGCTCAGGCAATTGAAGAGCGTGGTCTTTCCTGCACCATTCGGGCCGATTAGCCCGAGAATAGTGCAGGGTGCCATATCAAAGCTGATACCGGCGAGCGCGACAATGCCGCCGAACTTGATACCCACATCGCGAACCGACAGGATGGGACGTGTCACGGACTGATCTCCCTGTGTGTAACGAAGGGAACGGGTCGTGCCGATTTATGCTGCCGGGCGATAAATGGGTTCGCCCGGCTTCGGCGGAACGTTAGCTGCGTTGCCTCGCTGATATCCTGGCCGTGTCCTGATGCGCTCAAGATAGGGATGCGCGTTGTCGCAAATTCCGACACCGTAGGCGATCGCCCATTCGAGGCACGTGGTCAGCAGGATATCCGCGCTCGTGAAGCGATCCCCCATCAGGAAGGCTCGTCCATCATCCAACGCGACTTCGACATGGCGCAGCTGTTCACGAAAGTATTCGCCGGCCTTGGCGACAACATCCGGTGCGATGCCGTAGATCGGGCCGAGTGCGTTGGCGCTGTGGCGCCGCATCACGTAGAGACTGGTGGAATCCAGCTCCGTGACGATGAAGAAGCACCACTCCAGCCACGCGGCATAGTCGCGCTGTGCCTCGGGAATCAATGCCTTATCGGGCGTTGAATACGTCCGCGAGAGATAGGCGACAATCGCCGCGCTTTCCCCGATGCAGAAATCGCCGTCCTGAAGGAGCGGGACTTTCTGTCGCGGATTGAGCTTGGTGTAATCCTGCGTCTTCGTCTCGCCGGTGCGCGGACCGATCGCCTGGGTGTCGTACTTCAACCCCAGTTCGTGCAGTGCCCAGTGTGGCCGTACGGTGCGACTTGTCCCGACACCCCAGAGGGTTAGTTTCGGGGCTGTGTCCATCACCATTTCTCCACGGACGGACGAAGATCGAGTTCGTGAGTCCAGCCGTCCCGGGTTTGCTGATGCGCAAACCAGTAGGCTTCGGCAATGGATGAAGTCTTGGCCAGGCTATCCGGTGGGATGTCGGCAACGTCGATGCCTTTTTGGGCCTTAAAACGCTGGTGAATGGCCTCGCTATCCACCGCAGAATCGATCAACAGATGAACGACGTGAATGTTCTTCGGCCCGAGTTCGCGGGCCATCGCCTGCGCAACAGCGCGGAGGCCGAACTTTGCAGACGCGAATGCTGCGAATCCCACGCCGCCACGTACGCTTGCGGTAGCGCCTGTGAACAGGATCGTGCCGCGGCCGCGCTCCATCATGTAGCGTGAGGCTTCGCGGCCAACGAGAAAGCCGCCGTAGCAGGCCAGCTCCCAGGCCTTGAAGAACAGCTTCTCGGTTGTTTCCAGCAACGGCTTATTGACGTTCGAGCCTGCATTGTAGAGGCAGACTTCGATGGGGCCGACTTCCTTCTCGATCTGCGCGAACAACGCCTGCACATCTGCTTCCTGCCGCGCATCAACGCTGAAGGCGCGAACATCGCAGCCTTCTGCTTTCAAGTCGTCGACAACCTTTTGTGATTTTGCTGCGTCGCGCCTCGCAATGCAGACTTTGTAACCGCCCCGTGCGAAACGCTGGGCAACCGCCGCGCCAATGGCATCGCCCGCACCCACGAGCAAAACTACGCCGCCATTCTGAGCCAAATTGGCCTCCCTCATTTATAAGTTCTTATTTGGTACTTTGATAATAATCCGATGCAGCCGCGATTGTAAATGACATTCCAAGCCAAAATGTATTGTTCCTTGTTTGCATGTGCGAAGGTGCGCCGCGTGAACGCTTGACCTCATTGGCGAGGAATGTGATTGACGGGTTCTAAAAAAGAACGTTAACTCCCGTCGAACCAGCCGCCATCGAAGCGGCGGATAAATTGCACGGAGGGAAGTGTGGCTCAGCCAGTGGACACGTCCGAAGTCGCTGAAATTCTTCGAGACATTCCGCAGCGCCTTCATCAGGTCATGGATCGTGGCGCGGTCGAGGCGCCTGATCATCCGGCCTTGGTTGAAGATGGCGTGACTTGGTCCTACCGCCAGCTTTCCGAGTATTTGCCGCAGGTTGCGTCGTCGCTTGAATCGCTTGGCATTCGTCCCGGCGACCGGATGATGATTATCAGCGAGAACTCCATTGCCATGGCAGCGCTTTTGCTAGCCGCTAGCCGGATCGGGGCCTGGGCGATTGTTGTCAATCCACGATTGTCACCGCGCGAACTCGATCAGATTCGAGATCACAGCGGCGCGCGCCGGATGTTCTTCACGGCCGGCGTCTCCAAGGAGGCGGCGGCTCATGGCGTGCGTGTCAATTCAACGGTCCACGAGATCGGTCCTCTCAAGGACATTGCGGTCAGCCCGTTAAACGAGACAGCGATTGTCGAGCCGCCGGAAGAGAGTGCCGCCAGGCAGGTGGCGGTGCTGATCTACACGTCAGGGACAACCGGCACGCCGAAGGGCGTGATGTTGACCCACGAGAATTTGCTGTTTAGCGCAATGACCACGGCGCGTTTCCGCAGGCTGGATCACAACGACAGAGTTTATGTCGTTCTACCGATCTCTCACATCGTTGGCATTTCTCTGCTTCTGATGACGTTGATGACGCGTGGCACCGTGCAGCTCGTCAGCAGGTATGACCCGGCGAATTTGGTCAAGGCCATGGTTGAGGACGGGATTACCGTTCTCAACGGAGTGCCGGCCACCTACCAAAGATTGCTGGAGTACAAGGCAGTCGCGCGTCTTCCCAAGCTGGACAGAGGCAAGTTGCGGCTGATGGCAGTTGCCGGAGCACCACTCGACCTCAACCTGAAGTCGCGCGTCGAGGAGGAGCTTGGTCCGCATCTTCAGAACGGTTACGGCATCACCGAATGCGCGCCGGGAATTTCCGGTGTTCGCTTTGATGCTCCGCGGACCGATCAAGCCGTCGGCCATCTATTGCCGGGGGTCGAGGCGCGGATCGTCGATCGCGAGGGCGTTGTCGTCCCGGAGGGGACGGTCGGTGAACTCCATGTGCGGGGCCGCAACGTGATGCGCGGCTACTATCGAGCACCTGATCTCACAGCAAAGGCAATCGATAGCGAGGGCTGGTTCAACACTGGGGATCTTGCGCGCTTCGAGGGCGATTGCCTGTTCATTGCCGGCCGCACCAAGGAAATGATCATTCGCTCGGGCTTCAACGTCTATCCGGCGGAAGTCGAGGCAGTGCTCAACTCCCATCAGGCGGTGGTTCAGTCGGCCGTCGTCGGACGCAATGCGGGTGGCAACGAAGAAGTCGTCGCCTTTGTGCAATTGTTGAAAGGCGCGTCCGTCACGCCATCGGAGTTGATGAGCTACGCGGGCGGGCAGCTCACGTCCTACAAGCGTCCATCACAGATCATCGTGCTTGACGCGTTGCCGGCAACATCCACCGGGAAAATTCTCAAACACAAGCTCGCGGAGTCCGTGAACGGCTGACGTTCGCGTTCGACGTCCCCTTTGGCCCATTTTCAATCAATACGATCAACCTTTTGCTCGGGAGACAACCAATGAAAAAGAGAAATGCGTCGGTGGCCGTGATCGGCGCCGGAGACTTCATTGGAGGCGAAATCGCCAAGAAGTTTGCTTCCGAGGGGTTTGATGTTTTCGTTGGGCGGCGTCAGGGCGAAAAGCTCGCGCCGCTCGTGAAAGAAATCGAAGATGCCGGTGGCACGGTGTTCGGACGTGCCCTCGATGCCCGCAAGGAGGAGGAAATTGTCTCCTTCCTGGGCGATGCCGATAAACACGCGCCGCTGGACCTCTGTGTCTTCAACATCGGTGCCAACGTCAACTTCCCCATTCTCGACACCACGGAGCGGGTGTTCCGTAAAGTCTGGGAGATGGCCTGTTACTCGGGTTTCCTGGCAGGGCGCGAAGCCGCGCGGCTGATGTTGCCGCGAGGCCGAGGCAACATCTTCTTCACGGGCGCAACCGCCAGCCTGCGCGGAGGGTCTGGCTTTGCAGCATTCGCTAGCGCCAAGTTCGGCCTGCGTGCTGTCGCTCAGTCGATCGCGCGCGAACTTGGACCGAAGAATATTCATGTCGCGCATCTCATCATCGACTCGAGTGTCGATACCGAGTGGGTGCGCCAGCTCATTACACAGCGGGAGGGGAAACAGGCGATCGAAAATCTCGATCCTAATCGCCTGATGCGCCCTGCTGCGGTGGCCGAGACCTATTGGCAGCTTTACCAGCAGCCGCGTGATGCCTGGATGTTCGAGACAGAAATCCGTCCGTTCGGCGAGAAGTGGTAACAGGAGCGGTCGATGGAACTGAGCCTGTCGAAGGAAGATGCGGCCTTTCGCGATGAGGTTCGCGCCTTTATCGCCGAGAGCTATCCGCAAGAGATGCGGGTCCCGAACAATGAAACGGACTTGACCAAGGAGCAGTCGTTGCTCTGGCACAAGATCCTCCACAAGAAAGGGTGGATCGCGCCGCTGTGGCCGAAAGAATACGGTGGCCCCGGCTGGTCAATCACCCAGCGTTTCATCTTCGAGCAGGAAACAACACGCGCTGGTACGCTGCCGCCTCTGGCCTTCAGCGTCACAATGGTTGGGCCGGTGATTTATACGTTCGGCAATGATGCGCAGAAGAACAAGTATCTGCCGCGGATTTTGTCGGGTGAGGACTGGTGGTGTCAGGGTTACTCTGAACCGGGATCTGGATCCGACCTCGCGTCTGTAAGGACCAAGGCGGTCCGGGACGGCGACCACTACATCGTCAACGGCCACAAGACGTGGACCACACTGGCTCAGCACGCTGACTGGATCTTTTGTCTGGTCCGCACCGATCCAACCGCGAAACCGCAGGCTGGAATCTCGTTCCTGTTGATCGATATGAAGTCGCCGGGTGTCACCGTGCGGCCGATCATCACCATTGATGGCTCGCATGAAGTCAACGACGTGTTCCTCGAAAACGTGCGGGTGCCGGTCGAGAATCTGATTGGCGAAGAGAACAAGGGCTGGACCTATGCGAAGTTTCTGCTGGGCAACGAGCGAACCAGCATGGCGAGCATCGGCCGTTCGACGCGTTATCTGAATAAGCTGAAGGATATCGTCAAAGCGGAAATCGCCGAAGACGATCCGGTGTACAACGATTTTGTCGCGGATATCGCGCGTGTCGAGCTGGATGTTCTCGCGCTTGAGGCCACTGAACTTCGTGTGGTGGCACAGATGTCGCGGGGCATCGATCCCGGTCCCGCCGCGTCGCTGTTCAAGATTCGGGGCACGGAAATTTTCCAGCGCATTACGGATCTGACCCATCGAGCCATGGGCAATTACGGGCTGGCGCTTCGCGAACACCCGACAAGTGCAAACATCTTCGTTCCGGGCCCGGACTATGGGCACACGGCGTCGGAGAAGTATTTCAACTCGCGCAAGCTCAGCATCTACGGCGGATCGAACGAGATCCAACGCAACATCATCGCCAAAGCAGTGCTCGGTCTCTAACTTAACTCACGAGGCATCCCGTGGATATTCAATTGACGGAAGAGCAGGAACTCCTGCGAAGCAGCCTCCAGCGACTGCTGCGTGATCAATACGACTTCGAAGCGCGGCGTAAGATTGTTGCGACGGAAGAGGGCTGGAGCCGCACCCATTGGAACAGCTTTGCCGAAATGGGTCTGTTGGCTGCGCCATTCTCGGAAGCTGTCGGCGGTCTCGGTGGCGGCACAGTCGCCACCATGATCGTGATGCAGGAGTTCGGCCGCAACCTCGTCGTCGAGCCGTATTTTGAGACTGTTGTGCTGGCCGGTGGTCTGATCGAAGACGCGGGAACGGATGCCCAGCGGGAAGAATACTTGCCGCCGATTATGGCCGGTGAATCGATCTGGGCGCTTGCGTGGACTGAAGGTCATTCGCGCTACGACTTGAACAATGTCGGCACCAGCGCCAAGAGCGCGGGCGGCGGCTATGTACTCAATGGCGCCAAAGCCGCTGTGATCGGGGCGCCCTGGGCGGACAAGCTGATTGTCTCCGCGCGGACATCGGGAAATCAACGAGATCGTGAAGGGATCAGCCTGTTCATCGTCGACCGGCAATCGGCAGGGGTTCACCTGCAGAGCTTTAGGACCATCGACGGGCGCCGGGCAGCGGAGATCCTTCTCAAGGATGTTCATGTGCCTGCAGGCGCATTGCTCGGCCAGAAGGACAACGCGATTGCTGCACTCGAGACCTGCCGGGACCGAGCTATTGCAGCGCTTTGTGCTGAAGCCACTGGCGCTATGACCGAGCTGAATTCAGCGACTCTCGAATACTCAAAGACACGCAAGCAATTCGGCGTTCCGCTTGGCAACTTCCAGGTTCTGCAACACCGGATGGTCGATATGTTCATCGCGCTCGAGGAAGCGACGTCCTTGATGCAGCATCTCAATCTGACGTTGGCGGCGAACGAGCCGCACATGTCGAAGCTGGCATCCGGCGCAAAGTCAAAAATCGGCAACGCAGCGAAGTTCGTCGGCGAACAGGCGATCCAGCTCCACGGCGGCATGGGCATGAGCGATGAGCTGAATGTCGGCCACTACTTCAAGCGAATTTCTTCCATCAACATCCAGTTCGGCGACCCAACCTATCATCTCATGCGATATGCGCGGGCGAGCTAAGGAGACGACCATGAACGAAGCAGTCATCGTATCGACCGCACGCACAGGAATCGGCAAGGCCTATCGCGGAGCTCTCAACAACACAGAGGGGCCGACCATGGTTGGCCACGTCATCGCGGAAGCCGTCAAGCGCGCGAAGGTCGAGCCTGGTGAGGTCGAGGACGTGGTGATGGGCTGCGCCATGCAGCAGGGGACTATGGTGATGAACGTCGCGCGTAAAGGCGCGATCCGGGCCGGTCTTCCAGTCACGGTCGCCGGAACGACCATCGATCGTCAATGTGCGTCTGGACTTCAGTCGATCGCCGTTGCCGCGCGTTCGGTCATGCTCGACGGCGTGGATGTCGCAATCGCGGGCGGCGTTGAGTCGATCAGCCTTGTTCAAAATGAGCACATGAACAAGTTTCACGCTGTCGACGAAGAGCTGATGGCGATGAAGCCGGACATGTATATGTCGATGCTGGAGACCGCGGAAGTCGTGGCTGAACGCTACAAGATCAACCGCGATCGGCAGGACGAATACAGCCTGGAATGTCAGCGCCGCACAGCGGCAGCCCTTCAGGGCGGCCGCTTCAACGACGAGATCGTCCCTTTCACCACCAAGATGGCGGTGATGGATAAAGAGACCAAGCAGGTCTCTTTCAAAGAAGTCACGTTGACCAAAGACGAAGGTCCTCGCCCGGAAACCACGGCGGAAGGTCTTGCCAGCATCAAGCCCGTGTTTGAAGGCAAGACGATCAGCGCCGGTAACGCCAGCCAGTTGTCGGACGGCGCATCCGCGTGCGTCATTATGAGTGACAAGATTGCAGCCAAGAAGGGCCTGAAGCCACTCGGAATCTTCCGCGGCTTTGTCGCCGCAGGTGTCGAGCCGGATGAGATGGGCGTCGGGCCGGTGGCGGCCATTCCGCGCCTGCTGAAGCGTCACGGTCTCAAGATCGATGACATCGACCTGTGGGAGTTGAACGAGGCTTATGCAGTCCAGGTGATCTATTGCCGCGACAAGCTTGGCATCAATCCCGAGAAGCTGAACGTCAACGGCGGCTCGATCTCGATGGGGCATCCTTACGGCATGACAGGAGCACGCCTTGCAGGACATGTGCTGATCGAAGGCCGGCGCCGGAAAGCCAAATACGGCGTGGTTACGATGTGCATCGGCGGCGGCATGGGAGCAGCGGGACTGTTCGAAATCGTCAACTGACCCGCGCGCGCTCAACTATTTCAAAATCGACGTGAGATCGATGTTGAGAAGGGAGAAAACAGATGTGTGTGCCGGAATATATTTACGGAATGATGCTGGTCGAAAGCCAGGAAGTCGGAATGACACGAAGTCAGGTCACACAGGCGCGGCCTGTGTGGTCCATGGCAAGCATTCTGATGTCCTTTTTCGAATCCTGTTACGGCTTTGGTTGCTTGCTCCTGGATGATCCAGCGGGAATGCAGGCGTGAGACGTTAAGTCATCTTTATCGCTGGATGTTCAATTTGGAGGTCACGTGAAAACAGCCATCACAGAATTGTTCGGTATCGAACACCCGATCATTCAGGGCGGAATGCACTACGTCGGTTTTGCTGAACTCGCTGCAGCGGTATCAAATGCAGGTGGCCTCGGAGTTATCACCGGTCTCACGCAGAAGACGCCGGAACTCCTCGCCAAGGAGATTGCCCGCTGCAACGCCATGACGGACAAGCCGTTCGGCGTGAATCTCACGTTCCTGCCAACATTCACTTCACCTCCGTATCCGGAATACATCGCGGCGATCAAGGAAGGCGGCGTCAAAATCGTCGAGACGGCCGGCCGCAGTCCCGAACAATATATGCCTGCGCTGAAAGCCGCCGGTATCAAGGTCATCCACAAATGCACCTCGGTCCGGCATTCATTGAAGGCGGAGGCGATCGGCTGCGATGCTGTCAGCGTCGATGGATTCGAATGTGGCGGTCATCCTGGCGAAGATGATATGCCGAACATGATCCTGTTGCCGCGTGCTGCCGAGGAGTTGAAAATTCCGTTCGTTGCATCCGGTGGTATGGCTGACGCGCGCAGCCTCGTGGCGGCACTCGCGATGGGTGCGCAGGGCATGAACATGGGCACGCGGTTCGTCGCGACCAAGGAAGCCCCGGTGCATGAGAACGTCAAGAATGCCATTGTCGCGGCCACCGAGCTCGATACGCGGCTGGTGATGCGCGGCCTGAGAAACACCGAACGCGTTCTGAACAATAAGGGCGTCGAAAAGCTGATTGAGATCGAGCGCGAAAAGGGCGGTAAGATCGAGATTTCGGACATCATGGAGCAGGTTGCAGGTGTCTATCCGAAGGTCATGGTGAATGGCGAGATGGATGCCGGAGCCTGGAGCTGCGGCATGGTGGTTGGCCTGATCCGCGATATTCCGACGGTGAAGGAGTTGATCGACCGCATTATGTCAGAGGCCGAGCAACTCATTCAGGAGAGGCTTGTCGGCTTTCTTGGCGCGTCCACCAGCGGGGCCGCGCGTAAAGTCGCTTGAGAGTCCTTGACTGAATCATAAGTTCAAAAAAAGAATTGAATAATCGGGGTCGCCAAATCGGCGGCCCTTTTCGTTTTTCTAACGGGGAAAGATATGCGCTGAAAGCAAAGCGAGCTGTAAAATAATTGTCATCGCGGAGCGGTTCCTGCCGCGTTTCGCTTGACCAGTTCAAAAAAAGAACTTTAAATCCTTCGCAACGAAATGGGCTCCCGTCTCACCACAACAACGGATCAACCGTTGAGCTGACACCGCAGAAAACGCGGGCGGCCGATCTGGAGCGATACTGATGGAAACGCGGCAGAGGAGGAAATAATGTTCAAAAAGCTACAGCTAGCGTCGGCGCTCATGTTGGCGATTTCAACAACGGCATTCGGTGCGGATGCGCCCGGCGTCACCGCAACAGAAATCAAGATCGGAGGCGTGTTTCCCTTCAGCGGGCCTGCCTCTTCGATCGGTGTAGTCGGTAAGGGTCTGCTTGCCTACGTTCAATCCATGAATGACCGTGGCGGCATCAATGGCCGAAAGATCAATTACATTGCGTACGACGACGCCTATAGTCCGCCGAAGAGCGTCGAACATATCCGCAAGCTGGTGGAAAGCGACGACGTCGCGTTCATTTTCGGGCAGCTCGGCACCCCGGGTGTATCCGCCACCGCAAAACTCTTAATGAGCCGTGGCATTCCGGATATCGCGGTGATCACGGGTTCCGCCAAATTCACAGAGGTCGCGAGCTATCCCGCACTGACGACTGGTCTTGTCAGCTACGATGTCGAAGGAAAGATTTACGCCAAGTATCTCAAGAAGGTTTTGCCGAACGCGAAGTATGCCATTCTCTATCAGAACGACGATCTGGGTAAGGATTACGTCAAAGCGTTCAAATCGTATTTCAAGGATGACTTCGACAAGAAAGTCACCGCGGCGGCTTACGAGATCACCGATCCCACGGTCGATTCCCAGGTCGTGAATCTCAAGAGTACTGGCGCGGAAGCGCTTCTGGTAGCCGGCACGCCGAAGTTTTCGGCGCAGGCCATCCGCAAGGCGGCGGAGATCGGGTGGAAGCCGACCTTGATCGTGAACTTCCCGTCGAGTTCGGTGTCGTCGACACTCAAGCCTGCGGGGTTCGATAAATCGGTCGGCGTCATCGTCGGTTCGATTGTAAAAGATCCGACAGATTCTCGCTGGAATGATGATGCGGGAATGAAGGGCTATCGCGCCTTTTTCGAGAAGTACATTCCCGGCGGTGACATCGGTGACACCAATTATCTCACCGGCTATCAGCAGGGATTAGTGCTTGAACAAATTCTCAAGCAGTGCGGCAGTGATCTCTCCCGCGAGAACATCATCAAGCAGGCCAAGAGTCTGAAGGGTGTGACACTGCCGACGTCGATGCCAGGCATCACGATCAGCACCAGCGACACAGTGAATCAGCTCTGGACGCAGATGCAGCTCCAGCGCTGGACCGGCGAGAGCTGGGAGCAATTCGGCGACGTGCTTGACGGCACCTCCGACTAGGACCTCGACAAATTGATCTCCGGCTGGCGCAAGCCAGCCGGTTTGTAGCGTCTAACGGATCGTCTGATTTGAGGGAGAGACCCGTGAAAGGTCTGATGCAAAATCAGCCGTTGTTGCTCTCGTCGCTGCTGCAGCACGCTGACCGTTTCCATTCCACGACGGAGATCGTATCGCGCACGGTTGAAGGGCCGATCCATCGTCATTCCTATGGCGATGCGGCACGGCGGGCACGCAAGCTTGCTGATGCGCTG
This sequence comes from Afipia dichlorophenoxyacetatis, assembly GCF_055386385.1. NCBI lineage: Bacteria > Pseudomonadati > Pseudomonadota > Alphaproteobacteria > Hyphomicrobiales > Nitrobacteraceae > Afipia > Afipia dichlorophenoxyacetatis. The sequence goes on from NZ_AP029250.1 coordinate 1,373,028, forward strand.
GCGCGATGGGGCGTCAAGCAGAGTGATCGCGTGGCGACGCTGGCATGGAATGATTTCCGGCATTTCGAGATCGAGCATGCCGTCACCGGCATGGGCGCGGTTTGGCATGCGATCAATCCACGATTGATTCCGGCGCAGATCGCCTACATCGCCAACCACGCCGAAGACCGGGTTTTGTTTCTGGAGAGCTCGTTTCTTCCGTTGGTCGAGAAACTCGCGGCCGATTTGAAAACGGTCAGGCTGTTCGTTTTGATGGTGGACAAAGCTGTGATGCCGTCCAGCAGCCTTCCGAACCTGCAATGCTATGAGGAATTCATCGAGGACGGTGACGAGAATTTCGTCTGGCCGCAATTCGACGAACTGTCCGCATCGTCACTGTTCTACACCTCCGGCACGACGGGCAATCCCAAGGGCGTGCTGTATTCGCATCGATCGGATGTTCTCTACAGTCTTTCGTTCTGCGGCAGCTATTTTATGAGTGCGAACGAAACGATTCTGCCGATGACACCGATGTTTCACGCCAATGGTGCGTGGGGGCTCACTTATGTGGCTCCGATGGTCGGTGCAAAACTGGTGTTGCCCGGGCCGATGCTCGATCCCGCAAGCTTGACGGCTTTGATCGATGCGGAGGGTGTCACGTTTGTCGCCGGTGTGCCGGTCCTGTACGGAAAGCTCTTGCAGTATCTTGAAGAGCGCGGCCGAGGTGCCGGATCATTGAAGCGCATCATGGTGGCAGGCTCAGCACCAGCGCCAAGTATGATCGAGGGATTTGAACGGATGGGCGTGTCCGTCAATCACGTTTGGGGTATGACGGAAACTAGCCCCGGCGGGACTTCGCCACAGCCGTCGAGGAACGTTCGGAATATGTCTCCTCAGGAACAACTCCGTCGCAAGACGACACAGGGGCAGCCGTCTTACGGGGTGGATCTCAAGATCGTCGATGAGGATGGCGCCGAACTGCCGCGTGACGGCAAGAGCAGCGGCCGCTTCATGGTGCAAGGGCCTTGGGTGATTTCGAACTATTATCGCGATGACAAGCCGTTGTTGAACGATGGATGGTTCGACACCGGCGACCTCGCGGTTTTAGATCAGGACAACTACCTGCAGCTTACCGATCGTGCGAAGGACGTCATCAAGTCCGGAGGCGAATGGATCAGTTCGGTCGATGTCGAGAATATCGCCATGGGCTGTGCCGGTGTTGCCGAGGCTGCCGTGATCGGCATTCCGCATCCGAAGTGGGAAGAGCGGCCGCTGTTGATCGTAGTGCCGTCTGCAACGGCACCGGCGACTCCAGCAGCCGTGCTCTCCTTTCTCGAAGGAAAGATCGCCAAGTGGTGGATGCCCGACGATGTCGTCTTCGTCGAGGCGCTCACCTATGGCGCGACCGGAAAGGTCCAGAAGATGGAACTGCGCCGCCGCTTCGCCGAGCACTATTCGGCAAAGCGGATCGCCTGACGCGCGGCTTCCCGCGCGTTGCTCTCCTCAGATCGTCGCCTTGAAGGCCAAAGCGGCCTCACACCATTTGGCGATCCTGAGTAACTTCAGGTTCTCGCCGAAGGGGGCGATGAGCTGGATACCCAGGGGCAGTCCACGCGGGCCGATTCCGGCGGGCAGCGAAATGGCCGGAACGCCAAGCGTCGTCCATGGCACGCATAGGCCCGGATCTCCGGTTTGCGTCAGGCTCTCCGGCGCTTCGCCGGTGGCCGCTGTCGTCAGCACGGCGTCAAAGCCCGCGATGGCGCTAGTGAACGCGGAGCGCAATGCAAGCTGCGCATTGCGCGCTCCGATGTAGTTCGTCGCTGATATGGGGAGACCACCTTCGACGAGTGCCTTGAGCCGATCGCTGGTCTTATCCGGAAATCTTTTGACGAGATCGCTGAAGTTCGCTGCGCCTTCTGCACCATAAAGCGTGGCTGCGATATCCGATAGTGCATCAAATTCGGTTGGTAGCGCGAACGATTCCACAACCGCTCCCGCTTCGGTGAAGCGCTTAGCAGCGCTCGCAAGCAGCGCGCTTTGATAATCGTCCAAAGCGGGTGATGCGGCAGGTCGTAGCCATGCAATCCGCGGGGCAGGGAAGGGCGCGATGCCATCGAGCGAGACTTGGAACGGCGCGTGGCGTGCGGCACCAGGGCCACCCGCGAGCAACGAGAGTGCATAGGCGACGTCGTCGACGCTGCGCGCAAAGACGCCTAGATGGTCCAGCGACTGCGAAAGGGCGCGGACACCTTTGAGACTAATGGTTCCGAAGCTCGGCTTAAAGCCGACAATCCCGCAGAATGACGCTGGCCGCAGAATAGAGCCGAGGGTCTGGGTGCCAAGTGCAAGCTGGACTGATCCGCTCGCGACCGATGCGGCTGACCCGGAGGATGATCCACCCGGCGTGTGATTGAGATTCCATGGATTACGCGTGGGGCCGGGATGGCGCCAGGCAAACTCGGTGGTCACTGTCTTGCCGAGAATAGTCGCGGAGAGATCCTTGAGGCGCGTGACAATCCAGGCGTCCTCGCTGGGCTGATGGTCGGCATAGATTGGCGAGCCGTACGTGGTCGGCATATCCGCCGTATCGACGAGATCCTTTGCGCCGACGGCGATGCCGGCCAGAGGGCCATTTCCAGCAGAGGCTGTTGGTGGTGCAGACGGGAAATACGAGAAAGCCTGAAGATCAGGCTCAAGCGCTGCGGCACGCGCGTAACTCTCGTTGATCAAATCCTGGGGCTGCAGCGAGCCGGCTTGAACCATCCGAACGGTATCGAGAAGCCCTCGACGGGTCTGAGCAGTATTCATGTTTGATGCATCCTTTGCGGAACGTCATACTGAAACACAAACGGCCTCGGGCCAAGCCCGAAGCCGCTTGAAACAGCTGCGACGATATTAGTTCGTTGCCATCGCCTTTTCCATGTACGTGCGAGGCACGAAGGTCTTGTAGTCCGGTTGTGCGGCGAGGTTGCCAAGCGCGATCTGCGTTTCCAGTGCAAGTTTGAGTGCATCCGGCGTGATATCGACGCTGGTCGGGTAGACGTTATCGGCCAGCATGCGCTTGACGGCGGCTTCCACCACGGCGGGTTCAAGGGTCGGGAATTGCTTCTGGGCGATTTCAACTGTGCGGGCCGTGTTCTTGTGCATGAAGCGGACCGCCATTTCGAGACCATTGGTCAGACGTTGGGCGAGATCGGGATCGACGTCGACGCGCGCGGTGATGGTCGAGAACGCATATGCGCCGTACAGCTGTGGAAAGCCGACAACGACTTTCATGCCTTTTGCGACCACCTGATCGAGGCCCGGCTCATACATCACCGCGACTTTCGCTTGTCCGGCGACGAAGGGGCCTGGCTCGGTGCCGAGCGGCACCTGGATCATCTGGACGTCCTTGTTGGCGTCCATGCCGTTTTCCTTCAGCAGCTTAATGAAAAGAGAAGTACTAGTGGTCGGCATCGTCCCGGTGACGATCTTCTCGCCTTTTAGATCCTTCACACTGTCGAATTTGAAGTCGGGCGTCGCGGCAATCCAGACAGCGGCGCCGTTGACCACGTTCGCAATGGTGTTGACCGGCGCGCCTTTGGAGGCCGCAATTGCGCTCCACTCAGGTCCATGGAGTGAGAATTGTGCGCTCTTGGAAATGACGGCTGACAGCGCGACGCTGCCCGAGCCGGCGCTTTCCTTCGTCAGGTCGAGACCTTGCTTTTCAAAGAAGCCTTCGTCCATGCCCACATAAAGAGGTAAATAGAGCAGGGACTGGAAAGCTTGAGAGATGGTGGCTTTCCGCATTTCGGCGGATGCGGGAGCGACAGCCGCAGCGGTTAAGGCGAGGCCGAGAGACAGCGCGCCGAGTTTTGAAATCAGTCGTTTCATTGAAAGTCTCCTGAAGGAATATATCAAACGTTGATTTGGCCGCCGCCTTGTTGCTGCTTCCAGGGAAGCAGGTGGCGTTCAGTGATTTCGACCAGGTGATAGAAAGCGAAGCCCACCAACATGAGGGTGAAGAGCCCGGCCCAGACGGTGTTGAGGTCGTAGAGGCTGGAAGCCACGTAGATGACATGGCCGAGCCCACGCTGGGATGAGATGAATTCGCCAACGACGGCACCGACCAGCGCGAAGCCGATATTGATCCGGAAAGTGGCGATGATGGCCGGAAGGGTCGAGGGGACGATGACGCGTTTGAAGATGTGATGTTTTGAAGCGCCCATCGAGAAGAGAAGGGCCTGCAGATCCTTGTCTGAGTCCTTGGCCGCTTGATAGGCCGTGATGAGCGCGACAATCGATGTCAGCGAGATCGCGAGCGCTACCTTCGACAGCAGCCCGGTGCCGAACCAGAGGATAATAATCGGCGCGAGTGCAATCTTGGGGACGGAGTTGATAGCGGCAATGAACGGCTCAACCAGCCGTGCCACGAATACCGAATACCACAAGGCAAGGCCGATCACCGACCCGATCACGGTGCCGAACGCAAAGCCGAGAATGGCTTCAAAAACCGTGTAGCCGGTATCGGCAAACAGCGATCCATTCGAAATCGCAGCCACGAGGTTGTGCAGAACGCCGCTGGGCTGCCCCACGAGAAAGGCGGAAAGCCATCCCATTTGCACGGCGCCTTCCCACATGAGGAAAAAGGCGACCACAGCCAAGATCTGCAGCACGCTGCGCCCGATCATGGAATCGAACACGTTCTTTCGTTTGATCTGCCGAGGACGCGAGGTTGCGCTTGTTGCAGGTTTTGCGGTCTGCGCCATTTCGGTCATGCGCTCTTCCTGGTTTGAATGTCGAGTTCGGCACACAGCGTGTGGAAATATTCAGAGAAGCGCGGATCGCTGCGTGCGGCGATCGGAGAATGTTCGTTCAGCGCGATATCGTGAACGGCCTTCACGCGCGCTGGGCGCTGGCTCAGCACGACGACGCGCTTGGACAACGCCACTGCCTCATCGATGTCGTGAGTGACGAGAATGACCGTCTTGTGAAAGGTCTCGACGGCCTCCATCAGAACGCCTTCTAGATAGAGGCGGGTCTGATAGTCGAGCGCTGAGAAGGGCTCATCAAGCAACAGAATATCGGGATCGAGAACCAGCGTGCGGATCAGCGCCGCGCGCTGCCGCATGCCGCCGGACAGCATCTTCGGATAAGCGTTCTCAAAGCCCGAGAGACCGAATGTGCTGATGTATTCCCGCGCGGTGTCCAGCGCGAGCTTCGGATCGACGCCCTTGGTTTCGAGACCAAGCAGAACATTGTCCAGAACGGTGCGCCACGGGAAAAGCAGATCCTTCTGCATCATGTAGCCGACGCGGCCGCGCAGACTGTCTACTTCCTGTCCGCGATAAAGGAGCGTGCCCTCGTCGGGATCGACGAGACCGGCAATGATGTTGAAGACGGTGGTCTTGCCGCAGCCGCTTGGCCCGATGATGCTGACGAAGTCCCGTTCGTGAATGTCGAACGTCAGGCCGTCGAGAACCTGGGTTTGCCCCTGCTTTCCGGGGAAGCTTTTGCGAATGCCATTGAGCCGAAGTTGGACCTGGGGTGACGACATGGTGTCTCCTGTGCACCATGTCGATCTAGCAACTGCTGTGCCAGACGAAGAAAGCGCGATTCCATCGCCTCTTCGGACGAGTTAGCCTGAGATTCTATAAATAGAACCGCTCATCGTGCCTTGAACCGAGGCATGTGATTATTTTTCCGGCGTGGGATCTGCGGGGCAGCCTGCTGTTCCCTGTTTTACTCTTCCGGACGATCACGTGACGAACCAATCAGTTCCAGCGGGATCTGTCTCTCTTATTACAATTTGTGTCCCATCCACGCGGCCTCGCTGCGTAATGATCTCGCACCTCCTGCCACTTTTGTCACCAAATGGGGACTATTGCGCGACCTCCCGATCATCCACGCTCTCATCGTCGAGATCCATCAACCATGGATGTCGAGCCAGAACACAGTTTGTGACATTCGTGACACGCCGTGATCGGCCTGCCTTGCGGTGTTTTAGAAAAGGGAGCGAGCAAAATGGCTATCATCATCGGAACGTTGGGCGACGACACACTCATTGGCACAGACGACGCCGACACGATCAGCGGTCTGCCTGGTAACGATACGATAACTGGTTTGGGTGGCGATGATCTGATCAACTCCGGTGCTGGAGATGACAACGCCGATGGCGGCGATGGCAATGACACAATCAACGGCAACGCCGGCGATGATACCCTCATAGGCGGCGCAGGCGATGACATCGTCAACGGCGGCGCAGGTGTCGACACCATGTCCGGTGACGACGGCAACGATGTCATGCATGGGAATCAAGGCGCCGACACGGTCGACGGTGGCGCCGGTGACGATCAGCTCTTTGGTGACCAGGGCGACGACACTGTCAATGGTGGCGATGGCGTCGACGAGATTCATGGCGGCGCTGGTGCGGACACCCTGTCGGGCGATGCCGGCAACGACACTATGTTCGGTGAGGCCGGTGCCGACACGATGAACGGCGGCGACGACGACGACACGCTGAGCGGCGGCCTGGGCGACGACACGCTGAATGGCGACGCCGGTCTCGACACTCTCAATGGTAACCAGGGCAACGACATACTCAATGGCGGAACCGAAGACGATACTCTCAACGGCGGCTCCGGTAACGATGAGCTCAACGGAGACGATGGCAACGACACATTAAACGGCAACGCCGGAGATGACCTTCTCGATGGCGGTCTCGGCGACGACACTATGAATGGTGACGCAGGTGATGACACCATGAGCGGCGGCGATGGTCTCGACACCATGTCCGGCGGCGATGGTGACGACGAACTCAGTGGTGATGCCGGTGACGATACGCTCAACGGTGATGATGGAGACGACACGCTGGATGGCGGAAGCGGCGTTGATGCGCTGACCGGAGGTGAGGGTGACGACACGATCAGCGGCGGTGCCGGTAACGACACCTTGAGTGGTGATGAAGGCGAGGACGTCCTTGATGGCGGAAACGGCGCTGACTCGATCAGCGGCGGAGTTGGAGACGATGTCCTGACCGGCGGAGCAGGCACCGATACATTCAATTTCGGTGACGATACAGCCACTAATTTCGGCGATGACGAGGTGACCGATTTGAGTTTCGCCGACGGTGATGTCGTACACGTCGATGCCGAAGCGGGCTTCGATCCGTCGACGGTCGTGGTTGAAGACGACGGAACCAATACCGTGCTCGATTTCGGTTTCGGTACGATCCAGCTCGACGACATCACGGGTGGAGCGACACCGTTCACTTCGATCGATGAGATCAACGACGCGGCCGGCTATACGGCGATCGAGATCGTATAACGCCAATTTGGAGGGGCGGCCTCGTGCCGCCTCTCCTTGTTTCAGGTGACCGATACTTATGGTGATGATCGAATAAATATCGACGAGACATGCATCTGCGTAACAGGCGTGAGACCTCAGCGGCCGATGAGAGATCGCTGCTTGGATTGATTCCAGGGCGACACGCGCTCGCGTGGATCGTGGCCTTCAGCGTGTCCATTAACACGCTGCTTCTTGCCATCCCGTTCTATTCGATAGAGGTGTTCGACCGCGTCATCAGCAGCGGTAGCGTAGAGACCCTTGTTGGACTCACGGTTATTGCCGTCGGTGCTCTCGCCTTCAGCGCGGTATTCGACATTCTCAGGAGCCGGCTGCTCAGCCGCTTTGCGGTCGGGTTCGAGCGCAGTATTGCGCCCATCGTCCTCGAAAGCAGTATCACCGCTCCTGCGGCGCGCGGCGACAGGCGTTCCCATGATCTGGTGAAGGTCCGGGAGTTGAGGACCTTTCTGGCCAGCGGCACGGTGTCGACCCTGATCGATGCAATCTTCCTCCCGGTGTTCATCTTCATCCTTTTTCTGTTGCATCCCTGGTACGGAGTCATTGCGCTGATCGGGGCCGCGATCTTGCTGGTGATGGGAGCTTGCAGTCGCTGGATCGCTCGCACCGAAGTGTCGCAGGCCTCGGAATCTGCGTTGCGGGCGCAAGCTGTCCTGGACGGCATCGTAGAGCACTCCAGTCTCGTGCGAGCGATGGGATGGACCCGCGGAGCGGTTCGGGAGTTCATGCGCCTCAACGATCTGGCGCTGTCGCCTGTCGTCCGCGCCAGCGAACGCGTCAACGCCATCGCGTCGGGCGCGCGCATGGTGAGAACGATCTTGCAGATCACCGCCATCGGCACCGGGGCGTGGCTTGTCCTTCAAAATGAAGTGTTGCCGGGAAGTTTGATCGCGGCCTCGCTTCTCATTGCTCGCACGTTGCAACCGATGGAAAGTTTGATCTCCGCCTGGCGTGCCCTCGCATCCGCGAATGAAGCATGGATTCAGGTCTGTACGGCGGCGGCGCCGTATCTTGCTCGAAGGCGGCGCACCCAGCTCCCGGCTCCGACTGGAAGGCTCGACATCCACCGCGTGACCTACCGCACGCCCTCAGTCAGGCGCGCCATTCTGTCAGACATTACGTTCCGTTGTCATGCATCGCAGATCATTGTGGTGATCGGCCCAACCGGTGCGGGAAAGTCCACGCTGCTGCGCCTGATCGCGGCCCTGGAGCCACCAAGTAGCGGCACTATCAGACTGGATCACGCTGTTCTCGACAATTGGGATCCGGAACAGCTCGGTCAGTTCGTCGGCTATCTCCCGCAAGATGTGCAGTTGTTCGGTGGTACCGTTGCGGAAGCCATTGCGGGCTTTAACGAGAACGCGCGTGATGAGGATATCATCGCGGCAGCTCAGCTCGCACAGGCTCACGATATGATCCTCTCGCTGCCGCGCGGATACCAGACAGAGATCGGGCGAGAGGGCAACAAGCTCTCGGGCGGACAGCGTCAGCGCATCGGTCTTGCTCGCGCTTTCTTTGGCAATCGTAGACTGATTCTGCTGGACGAGCCGAATGCCAACCTCGATCCGGAAGGAGAAGAGGCATTATGTTCCGCAGTGATTGAGGCAAAGCAGCGCGGCGCGCTGCTCGTAATAGTCACTCACCGGCCGCGATTGCTGACCATCGCCGACGCCGTCCTTCTTCTGAGGGACGGAACACAACTTGCATTTGGCCCGCCCTCTGGCGTGCTTCCTCGCAGCGTTCCCGCAGCGCTCACGATGCCAGCACAGCGCTCCCTTCCAAAAGAAGCCAAGCCGCAGAAATTACCAGCAGGGGGAACAAGGTGATGACGCATAGTAGCCACTACAGTGCCGTTGCTTTTCCATCGCTCATCACGGGCGATCATCAAGCAATGGTGCGGCCCGAGAAGCCAAGGTCCGATATGCGGCGTCTCATAACTGTCGGCTGTGCGCTGCTTGTTTTGCAATTCTGTGGCTTCGGCCTATGGGCCGCGACGGTTCCTCTTCGCAGCGCTGTCATCGCGCCGGGTTTCATCAAGGTGCACTCCAAGCGCAAGGCCGTGCAGCATCTCGAGGGCGGTATCATTAAAACGATTCTCGTGAGAGAGAATGATCACGTCAAAGCAGGACAACTCATCGCGCGACTCGATACGACGCAAATTGAGGCGAGTCTTGGTTCACTTGAAACGAAACTTTTTGCGGATCTCGCGATGGAAGCGCGACTCGCTGCGGAACAAATCGGAGCGAAGTCAATTTCATTTCCCGATGAATTGTTCAAGAACGCGACAAGATCTTCAGCGCGTATTGCCATTGAAAGTCAGGAAGCTGAATTTGCCGCGCGGCTGGTTGCGCTTGATGGCGAAAAGAAATTGATCGATCAACAAATGTTTCAACTGTCCGATACCATCCGTGGTCTTGAAAGCAACACCAAAGGTGCCGAGCAACAACTTGCGTTGTTGCAGGAAGAAATAGCGGACACAACTTTTCTCCTTGAAAAAGGCCTTGCACGAAAGCCCCGAGTTTTGGCCCTGAAGCGAGCTGAGGCTGACGCCAACGCTCAGATTTCGCGCAATGCTTCATCGATAGCCGAGGCGCAAGGAAAGATCTCCGAGCTTCAGGATAGGCGACGGCAACTTGGTTTTAATCAGGGGCAGGACATCGCAAAGCAGCGTCATGCCATCAATGAAGAGATCGGGGATTTTCGGCACCGCATGTCCGCGCTGCGTGATCAGCTTGTGCGATCCGAGTTACGAGCTCCCGAGAGCGGCAAGATCGTCGGTTTGAACAGTCGCGATTTAAGTGCGGTGCTAGCGCCGCGCGATACCCTTTTGGAAATTGTCCCGGCTGAAGACAAGCTCGTGATCGAAGCAACTTTAAAGCCGATGGACCGGGAAGAAATTTACGTCGGTCAACCGGCGCGCATTCGTGTCCATACCTTGAACACGCGCCGCAGGCCGATGCTGGACGGAAAGGTCGTAGCGGTGGCGGCAGATGCGTTGACCGATCCGAAGAGTGGTGTCGCTGCCTATATGACAGAGGTCGAACTCGAAGCAAAAGCCGAGACGGCGCCATACTTGTCATCATTGTTGCCGGGTATGTCCGTCGAGGTATTCGTCGAAACCGGTGAAAGAACATTCGTGGAGTACTTGCTGCAGCCGATGATGCTGCGGGTTCATCGTGCATTCAAAGAGAGCTAAGCGACGGCGTAAATATCAGTCGCGTACAATTGCGGGAGGCGCTCGTGTTTGAAAATGGTAAAGAGCAATCCTCCCACGCGGAGAGCACCTTCGGAAGTCTAGGGCCTACGCAGCTATTCCGTGAGGCGCAGCTCCTCGAATCAAAGCCTCGCAACGGATCCAATCGAGAGAGATCGGTGGAACGCGCGGTCATGGCCTGCTTTGGCAGCGCGATTGCCGAATTGTTGGAATGCAGCAGATGTTACGTTGCGACCATCTCGGATGTGTCAGGCCTGAAAACGGAGGAGGTCCGCGTCGGACACGAAGCCTTTGATCCGTCGTCCGGCGCGACTGTAGCACAAATGGCACGTAGAGCACCGGATTCGGAATGCGTTCTGGTCGAGCCGGATAATCCCCGCACGGTGCTCGTGAGAAAACTGATCGGCGTAGAAGCGGTGCCTGGTAGTCATTCCGTGGTTGGAAGATTCCCGGCCGGTAATAAAACCACAATTATCTTCGTCGCGGGATGGCGCGAGATCGCGCTGTCCTCCGACGAGATTCCATGTCTGGCGCGGGCGATCCGCGTCATGTGGGATACCGCAATATCCATTGCGCAGCCCTCAAAACGTCAATCCGACTTAAAAAGCTGGCTCGAGCAGCTGGTCTTTCCGGCCTTTGTCGTCGATCAGGGATTGCAAATTCATGAGGCTAACGGCCGCGGCCAAAAATTGCTCGTGCAAAGCGAGATCTTGAAAGAGGTCTGCGGAGCGCTCGCCGGGTTGAGCGCTGCTGTGACCGAAAATTTGAAACAAGCTCTTCAAGAGACGCTGGTCCTGCATAGAGAGCTTGGCTGGAAAAATACGATCGTACCGCTTTCCATCGAGCACCAGCAGTTCGCCTTCGCGCGCGTGAGTGCACTACCTGTCCAATGCGATGCCAGGAAGGCCCTGGTTATCGTCCCGCAATTTGATGAGGTGTCAGGCGCAAAGCGTATTGGGTCGGCATTTAACCTGAGCTGGGCCGAGGAGCGGATTGTGGCACGCATCCTTCAGGGCCAGTGTCCACGCCAGATCGGTGCCGATTTACACCTGACCGAGGCAACGGTGCGGACCTACACCAAGCGCATCATGCTCAAGCTGGGCATCAACCGGCAATCGGAGTTCTTCCTGCTGTACCATCTGACACTGTCGCCGTTTGGAATGGCGCAACGCTCAGTTGCCCCTTGCGGAACTTCTCACCGGCGCAACGAAGATACACACTAGGGTCGAAAAACTGGGGTAGGGTGCCTCTCAGAAGTAAGGGAATGGATCGTTGATCTTGTCATGACGTGGCGCCACCTCAGACTGCATTTGGCCTGTCTCATTGCTCTCGGTCTGATATCGAGTACCCGCCCTGGGGCCGCAGAGGAGATCATTCAGCTTAAAATGCCTGCGGCCTGCGAAGTCGGGCGCACCTGCTATCTCCAAAATTATGTCGATGCTGATCCATCGCCTTCCGCGAAGGATTACCGGTGCGGTACGCGCAGCTATGACGCCCACAACGGCACTGATTTCCGATTGCCGTCGATGACAGCTCAGCGAGCGGGAGTCGATGTCATTGCCGCTGCTATTGGCCGAGTTGCGCGCGTGCGGGATGGCATTCCGGAAGGCGCTTTTCTCAAATCCGGACGCGAAGCCGTAAAGGACATGGAGTGTGGCAACGGTCTCGTTATTGAGCATCCCGGCCGCTGGGAGACACAATACTGTCATATGGCCAAGGGAAGCATTCGCGTAAGGCCCGGAGATATGGTCAGCGTGGGACAGCCGCTTGGGCAAATCGGTCTCTCGGGATTGACCGAATATCCTCACCTGCATTTCACGGTCAGGCATGAGAGCAAGATTGTCGATCCGTTTGCATATGACGCTCCTGATAACTCATGCAACGGCGGCAAATCCCTTTGGGATCCTTCGCTTCGGGATCAGCTTACCTATCGGGAGCGGGAGATTCTGAATGCCGGGTTCTCGAATGGTGCCGTAACAATGGAGGCGATCGAGAGCGGTGAGGCTGACAAGGAGTCGTCTCCCCTTGATGCGCCAGCGCTTGTCGTGTTTATCCGGGCTATCGGCCTAAAGGCGGGCGACATTCAGAAGCTGGTGTTGCAAAGTCCGTCCGGGCAAGTCATCGCGGAAAATCACGCCCAAGCGCTGGAGGCGAACAAGGCGCAAGTCATGCTTTTTGCCGGACGCAAGCGACCGCCAAACGGATGGGATGCCGGCATCTATCGCGCAAAATATACCGTCGAGCACGACGGTCACGTCGTCCTCGAAAAAGACGTTGCCCACACAACTCCGTGACCGCGACTTTGCTGGCCGATCAGAAACAAGAAGTTAGAAGAAGTCCTTAGTCAGGACCGCGACTTCCGTTCTATTTCTGGCGTTGAGCTTTCGCATGATGTGGCGCAGGTGCACCTTGACCGTATGCTCACTCATGCTGAGTTCGTACGCGATCTGCTTGTTGGCCATTCCCTGGCAAAGCGCTTCGACAACCATCAGCTGACGTTGAGTCAGAAGATCATTTGCCTTGGCCGCAGTACCAAGCTTGTCACGATTAAGGTCCAGGCTGCTGACCGGCACGAAAGTGCCGCCTGCTTCCACCAACCGAACGGCTTCCACGGCGACATTGAATGGCAGGCTTGTCGGGATGTAACCGCGCGCGCCGCCCTTCAATGCACGCGTGACATAGTTCACGTCATCGCTGTCGGACATGATCACAATGGGGATGTCGGCCGCAGCTGTCTCGAGAGATTGAAGATCGATGCTGCTGGTCGGATTGTTGCTTTCCGCGAAAAAGACAACGATCGCGGGTTCGAGAGCATCCTGGTCGGCTGCCGCCTGCCAGGCTGAAATCGTTTCGAACGCGAAGATCTCATGGCTCTTGTATGAAACCTCGAGACAGCGGACGAAACAATCCCGGAAGAAAGCGCGGTGATGAATCACCACGATGGCGGGCCGCTTTATATTTTCGGATATATGCGAATGACCATTGGCGAGGTTCAGGTCTTGAACCTTCGATATCTCCGGAAACGCGATGGTCGTATGTTGAGCGTTGGTTTCAGCGTCGCGCGGCTGCATCAACTGCTGCTGAATTTTAGGTGGCAGCGATTGCTTCAACACAGATTGCTTCGCTGAAAACTGATTTGTGTCGTCTGCGGAATGCGCGAGCACGGTTTGAGAAAAAGTCTCAGACACGTTGTTGGGAGTTCGCCGCTTGCCGCGAAGGGAATTCGAGTGACCTGTGATACTCATGGAACGCCCCTGGTGAATGATTTTCTAAAATGCTCTTGAAGTGTCTTCCTGCTCCTTGCGCGTGATGATCAGAAATGAAGTTAATCAATTTAGGGAGGTTAAGCTTAGCGGAAACTCGGCCAGACCGACAACGTCTTTTTCAAGTGCCGGGTGATGCTTGCCACAATTGGAAGCTTGATCCGGTTCCTCGTGATCTCCGATAAATCCTTAGCCAGCTGGTATATTCGTGGTTGTGCTTTCGTGACGTGACACGGGCACGATGAGCGTCGCCACATTTCGCGTCAATACGTATACCAAGCATACAAGTCTGTTACGCGACCACTTTGCGATAGAGGTGCCACGTCGAGTGACCAAGTACCGGAAGTACGACCGCAAGACCCACGAAAAACGGCAAAGAGCCGATGAGCAGAAGGATCGCCACAATCAGACCCCAGGCCGTCATGGGGATCGGATTCTTTCTCACGGCCTGTAACGAGACCCGCATGGCCTGACGTGCAGACCCATGGCGATCGAGTATGAATGGAAACGACACCACGCTGATGCAGAGTGCGGCCATGGCGAAGAGAAATCCAATCCCACATCCGACAATGATCAGCACATATCCTGTGTATGTCGTGAGTATGCGCGAAAGAAAGTCAGGGATGTTTGCCGCAGGCTCATAGCCGAATGTGGCGATATAGATCTCATTCGCGACTGTGACCCAGATGACGAATAATCCGAGCAGGATTGTCCCGAGGCCGAGCATAGCACTGAAGGCGGGAGCGCCGATGACACGAAGGACGTGCCACGCCGTGACATCTTCGCCACGTTCACGAAGCCGACTAAGTTCATAAAGGCCAAGCGCGGCAAACGGTCCGATGAGCGCGAACCCGGCAGCCAAGGGGAAGAGAAGCGGCAACACCGAGTAGCCCAGAACCATCCGCACCAACATGAGCCCGACCACAGGGTAGATAACGCAGAGGATGATGGCATGGCTTGGGATTGCGTTGAAATCCTGCAAGCCCAGACGTAGCGCATCGTGCAAATCCGACAAACTGATATTGCGAATCAACGGCGGGCTGGCGACGCGCGGTATGCGAGGGTGCGCTCGTGTTGCCTTGCTGGAATAAGGTATCGCCATGGCATGCCCTTCCTTGCGAAGCAAACAGGAGGATACACCTAAGAAGCGCTGTCTCGGAAAGATCGTATCAGTTACGTGCTCCGACAAGGCTCCGGCTGGTCGCCAGGGAAAGCCGAGCCAAGGGAATTCCTTAGCTCTGTTGAGGTGAAGGACTGATTTGATGATTTGTGCCCTGCACAGGCTCATTGTGCGCCGCATTGCAGCGCTTGTCGCGGGTAGAACCGGTTGTCCTCTATTGACGATGGCGTCGGTCAGGATCATCTTGAAATGGTAAGTGCTGCTGATCCCGACGAGATCGGCGGTGAGGTGGAGACTGTGTCATACTTTGACGTCGCGGCCGGTTAACTGGGCGAGGCAAGGGACACAGCGATGGCAATCTGAAATAGAGCCAACGCTACATTGTAAAAGCTTCGCCCTTTCAATCGCGTCCGTCGCCTTGCAGGCAAAGGACGAATGAAGGATGGCTGTCGCATTCATATTGCTTCTGGTCGCAGTAGCATCGGTGCTCTTCCATCTCTGGAGCCCGTGGTGGTGGACGCCGATTGCCTCGAATTGGCAGTACATAGACAACACCATCATCATCACTTTCTGGATTACAGGCGTCGTGTTCGTCGCGATTATCGCATTCATGGCCTACTGCGTGTTTCGATTCCGGCACAAGGAAGGGCAGCGGGCGGCTTACGAGCCGGAAAACAAGAGACTGGAATGGTGGCTCACCATCGGGACCGCGATTGGCGTTGGCGCGATGCTCGCTCCTGGCCTGATTGTCTGGCATCAGTTCGTCACGGTGCCGGCGAATGCAACGGACGTCGAAGTGATGGGGCAGCAATGGCGCTGGAGCTATCGCTTACCTGGTAAAGATGGCCGTCTCGGAACGGTCGATGCAAGATTCATCAGCCCGGATAACCCGCTGGGCTTGAATCCGAAAGATCCCAACGGCCAAGACGACGTCATCCTAGAGAATGATGATCTGCATCTGCCGATCGGAAAGCCGGTGAAGGTGCTGCTCCGCTCAATCGACGTGCTGCACGATTTCTACGTCCCTGAATTCCGGGCCAAGATGGATATGGTGCCGGGGTCCGTCACCTATTTCTGGTTTACCCCGACACGCACCGGCTCATTCGAAGTTCTCTGCGCTGAACTTTGCGGTATCGCGCACGCGCAGATGCGCAGCAAGGTCATCGTGCAGGAGGAGCGAGATTATCATGCGTGGCTGGAGACGAAGCAGACCTTCGCTGAACTTGCAAGCAAGCGAACCGCGATGAACTCGACGCCCAAGTCAGCCGCCGAGTGAGATGTCGATGAATTTTGAGGTGGAAATGCCTGGTGTGGTGGTTCAGAAGTTCGCTTCATTTTCTCGGAAAGCCCTTTAAGCGAACTTCTGAACCTGAACCACACCAAAATCAAAGGTTGCTAGCGTCCCATGAATCCGAAGTTCGCTACGCGGCGCTGCAGTACGAGGCGAATTTCGGATTCAGGACGCTAGTTGAGGATGGACCAGGGAGATGCTCGATGGTCGATGTCCCGTCTGGAACAATTATCGGTGTCTCGCCGGCTGAAGTCGGTGATGTCGAACTGTATCATCCGCACAGCTGGTGGACCAAATACGTCTTTTCCCAGGACGCCAAAGTCATCGCTATTCAATACTCGGTCACGGCGATGTCCATCGGGATGGTGGCACTGGTGCTGTCATGGTTGATGCGGCTGCAGCTGGGATTTCCCGGGACGTTCTCCTTCATTGATCCGAGCCAGTATCTCCAGTTCATCACCATGCACGGCATGATCATGGTGGTCTATCTGCTCACCGCGCTGTTTCTCGGAGGATTTGGAAATTACCTGATTCCGCTGATGGTCGGGGCGCGGGACATGGTTTTTCCGTATGCCAACATGCTGAGCTACTGGATCTATCTGCTCGCTGTCTTGGTGTTGGTATCGACCTTCTTTGTGCCCGGCGGCCCAACGGGGGCAGGGTGGACGCTTTATCCGCCTCAGGCAATTCTTTCCGGAAGTCCGGGACAAGAGGCCGGGATCATCCTGATGCTGGTGTCGCTCATCCTGTTCATCATCGGCTTCACCATGGGTGGTCTGAATTACGTGGTGACGGTGCTGCAGGGGCGGACGCGCGGGATGACCCTGATGCGGATGCCCTTGACGGTGTGGGGCATCTTCACCGCGACAGTGATGGCGCTTCTGGCTTTCCCGGCCTTGTTCGTTGCCTCCGTGATGATGCTGCTCGATCGCACTCTCGGCACGAGCTTCTTCATGCCTTCGCTCGTCGAAATGGGTCAGCACCTGAAATATGGCGGCGGTAGCCCGATCCTGTTTCAGCACCTGTTCTGGTTCTTCGGCCATCCGGAAGTCTACATCGTCGCCTTGCCGGCCTTCGGCATCGTCTCGGATCTCATCAGCACGCACGCGCGGAAGAACATCTTCGGCTATCGCATGATGGTGTGGGCGATCGTTGGAATCGGCGCGCTCAGTTTCGTCGTCTGGGCGCACCATATGTATGTCAGCGGGATGAATCCGCGCTTTGGCTTCTTTTTTGCCACGACCACGCTGATCATCGCAGTCCCGACGGCGATCAAGGTCTATAATTGGGTCCTGACGCTGTGGCGCGGCGATATCCATCTCACGGTGCCGATGCTGTTCGCGCTCGGCTTCATCGTGACGTTCGTGAATGGCGGACTAACCGGTCTCTTCCTCGGAAATGTGGTGGTCGACGTCCCGTTGTCGGACACAATGTTCGTTGTGGCCCATTTCCACATGGTGATGGGCGTCGCGCCGATCATGGTCGTGTTCGGCGCGATCTATCACTGGTACCCGAAAGTCACGGGGCGAATGCTGAATGATGCGCTCGGGAAATTCCACTTCTGGGTCACGTTCCTCGGCGCCTACGCGGTCTTTTTCCCCATGCACTACCTCGGCCTTCTGGGAATGCCGCGCCGCTACCATGATATCGGAGAGACGGCCTTTATCCCGGCTTCAGCGCATGATCTGAATATGTTCATGAGCGTTGCCGCGCTTATCGTCGGTGCAGCCCAGCTGGTTTTTGTGTTCAATCTGATCTGGAGTCTCTCCAAAGGAAGAGAGGCGGGCGGCAATCCCTGGAATGCGACTACGCTGGAGTGGCAGACGCCGGAAACGCCGCCGCCACACGGCAACTGGGGCAAGGAACTCCCTGTCGTCTATCGCTGGGCTTACGACTATAGCGTCCCCGGCGCGACACGTGATTTCATCCCGCAGAACCAGCCACCCTTGGCATCAGCAGCAGCAGGGCATGCAACATGAGCGCAGTTGTCTTGTTCATGGCTGGTGTGGCGCTGATTGCCGGATGGTGGCTCTCGCAACAGCGTCTCGCATCAAAGCCGTGGCTGGAAGAGGGCGTGATCGGCGATCTTCCGGGCGGGTCGGCTCCTTTGCCTGCGGCAAAGATTGGACTCGGCGTCTTTCTTGCGGTTGTCGGTTCGCTGTTCGCGCTGTTGATCAGTGCCTATGGCATGCGCATGGACCTGATCGACTGGCGGCAGCTGCCGATCCCGAAGCTGCTGTGGTTCAACACCGGTGTGTTGATCCTGAGCAGTATCGCGTTGCACTGGGCATTGGTATCTGTGCGACGAGGAGCAGACGACACCACGCTCCTTGGCCTGATCGCTGCGGAGATCACCGCGATTGTTTTCCTGGTTGGTCAAATCCTGGTGTCCTGGCAACTCGTCAATGCCGGTTACTTCCTTGCGAGCAATCCGGCCAATGCATTCTTTTATCTGATCACCGCAATCCATGGGCTGCATATTCTTGGCGGCCTTTTCGTTCTGAGCAGAGTGCTGGTGAGGGCCTGGCGCAGTGGAGCGACGCCGCAATTGCGTCTGAGCATCGAGTTGTGCGCGATGTATTGGCACTTCCTGCTGTTGGTCTGGCTGATACTGCTCGGTCTGCTGACCGGATGGACGGCCGGTTTCCTCGCAATCTGCCGTCAATTGCTGAATTAGGAAGGTGGCCGATGGCTGACACTGTATTGTCTGGTAGAGCACCGACATTAAAGCCCGGCTGGCGCGGCATTGTCGCCGATTGGTCGTCCGATCAGCGCGCGTTCAAGAATGTGTCCTGGGGGAAGGCCATGATGTGGATCTTCCTTCTGAGCGACACCTTTATATTCGGCTGCTTCCTGCTCTCATATATGACCGCCCGGATGTCGACCACGGTGCCTTGGCCGAACCCGAGTGAAGTTTTCGCGCTAACCATTGCCGGTCATCATATCCCGCTCATTCTGATCGCGATCATGACCTTCGTTCTGATCAGCAGCAGCGGGACGATGGCGATGGCGGTCAATTTCGGTTACCGCCGCGACCGCGTGAAGACGGCAATCCTGATGCTGGTGACGGCGGCGTTCGGTGCGATGTTTGTCGGCATGCAAGCCTTCGAGTGGACGAAGCTGATCATGGAGGGCGTCCGCCCCTGGGGAAATCCATGGGGCGCTGACCAGTTCGGTGCGTGCTTTTTTATGATCACGGGATTTCACGGGACCCACGTGACCATCGGCGTCATCTTCCTGATCATTATTGCGCGAAAAGTCTGGCGCGGTGATTTCGATCGCGAGCGGCGCGGCTTTTTTACGAGCAGGAAAGGGAATTACGAGATCGTCGAAATTACCGGTCTTTACTGGCATTTCGTCGATCTCGTGTGGGTCTTTATCTTCGCCTTTTTCTATCTGTGGTGAGGTGAACCATGGCTGAAGTCGCATTGTCGTCAGTACAGGCTCCCGCAAAATCACATGCTGAAGGACAGCAACATCCGATCAAACTTTATCTCGTGGTTTGGGGATGGCTCTTCGTTCTCAGCACTGCATCCTATCTCGTGGATTTTTTTCAGGTGCAGGGTTACCTCAGGTGGTTTCTCATCCTGCTATTCATGATTTTGAAGGCTGGCCTGATTGTCGCTATCTTCATGCATATGGCATGGGAGCGGCTCGCGCTTGCCTATGCGATTCTTGTCCCGCCCGTTTTCGTCGTGGTGTTTGCGATTATGATGGTCTTTGAATCTGATTATACGTTGCTCTCGCGAATGATATTTTTCGGAGGTGAACAGTAAACGCGATGTCCTGATGCCAAATGGAGGAGTGTCATGACCACGTACGTGATGCTTGCAAACTGGACTGATCAGGGAATGCGTAGCGTGAAGGATTCCACAAAGCGCCTCGATACGGCGAAAAAGGCGCTCAAAGCCATGGATGGAGAGTTCAAGTTGTTCTTCATGACCATGGGCGACTACGACATGGTCGCAATCTACGAGGCGCCGGATGATGCTGTTGCAGCGCGGTTCAACCTGCAGCTTGGCATGCTTGGAAATATCCGCACCCGTACCCTGAAAGCTTTTCCGGAAGCTGCCTATCGAGAGATTATTTCCTCATTAGGCTAGTAATGACAGCACGCTCTTGAAGAGCTGCAGATTCTCATATTCATTGTATTGAGCGGGATGCGTTCGTTCGGGTGTGCGCCCCCTCAATTGTCGGAATATGCATGCTTTTCAGGGCCAGGATATTGTCAGCCGCCGTCTTGTGCTTTCCGGCATGTTTTCCTGCAATTGGATCCGCTGCTGAGGTCGATACCGAGCATATGTTCGGATTCATGATCGGCTCGGATGTCGGCGAAGTCGGCGAGCGTGAAATCGAAAGTAATACGACGGCAAGACTTTCCAAAAGCGGTGGGACTTATCGGGCCATCTCGCAGGCCGTCGAGCTCGAGTTTGTGCCCGCGAAAAATTTTCGCGTAGACGTGGGTGCGGCTCTTGCTTCCTACAAGATAAATAATGTCACTGGTTTCGCTGATGCGCGCCAGTTCGACCTCCAAGGAGGGGAGGTCGAACTCCGCTACCGTTTTCTAGATCGAGAGACGGCACCGTTTGGTCTTGCATTCAATATCGGGCTTCACGCAGATCGGATCGACGAAAATACCGCCACGCGCGTCCGAGCCTACGGGACGGAATTCGTGCTCGCGCTTGATCGGGAGCTTATTCCGGATCGCGTCGTTGCAGCCTTCAATCTGCTCTATCAGCCGGAATGGACAAGCCGCCTCGCTGTTCCGGGGGGCGCCTTCCAGCGGGAAGCGACCATAGGGGCCGCGGCAGCGCTCATGGTCCAGGTCCAGCCCGGTGTCTTCGTTGGCGGCGAGACTCGTTACCTGCGCCAATATGAGGGAGTTAATCTAGGCGAGTTTTCAGGAGATGCCGTGTTTATTGGACCAACGGTATTCCTCAAGTTGTCCGAGCGCTCACGGCTCACCGCCGCCTGGAGCTTTCAGGTGTCCGGAAGCTCACTGGAAGCGGCAGGTCATCTCAACCTTGTTAACTTCGAGCGGCATCAGGCGCGCCTGGTTTTTGGCGTGAATTTCTGACGCGTCAGCGCGCGAGCGCAAGAGTTACTGCGAGCCTGAAAGCCGCTTTGCTTCGCCGACGGAATTCATGCAGTCGTTTTCGTTGCCCTGCCGATTGAACTCACGGGCGCGGTCAAGCGCTAGGCTGGCTTCCGGCATATTGACTGCCGAAGTTTCGCGCGGAGGCATCTGACTTTCCGTCGCGGCGCTCATGGCCGCCGTCGCCGGTTGGCCGCCGGGAGGTGCAGCCTGACTCTGCGTAGCCTGATCCATCGCAGCGGTCGGCGGGTGCTCTTTCGCGGTTCCCGTCGTCTGCTGCTGAGCAGCGGGCGCTTGTCCCGCGGTCTGGCGGCGAACGTCTTCGGGTGACGTCGCGATGCCTTGAGTCTGTTCACTCATCGTGGTGGTCGGCGGATGCTGACCAGCCTGGCTGGTCGCGGTTCGGGCTGAACCCGCGCCCATCGTCGGGCCTGTTCCCGCGTCTTTGGAAGCAAAAAGCTTTGTAAGGCTGTCGACCTCTTCGGCACAGGGGCCTGCTTGAGCGGTTCCACTCAACACGAAGACCGCGCAACCTGCGAAGATAAGAGCTTTCGCGTTCATCGGTGATCCTCCATCGGTGTCGGACAAATGCCATTCGCGGCGTGATGCTTACGCAACTCCGAGGAAGCTGAGGGTGTTCCCGGAAATGAAGGCGCGGAAACGGGAACTTTCTGAAACCTGGATACAGGCCCATCCGTTCTTTAATATATGATCGGTTATTCGCAGCGAGGCACCCGAGATGAATCTGATCGAGCTGATTGTGACTGTCTGTGCCATTGCCTCTCCATCGACTTGCGAAGAGGCTCATCTCCAATTCGACTGGAGCGGGTCGCCACAGCAATGCGCGATGGCTGCGCCACCCTACATCGCCCAGTGGATCAGCGAGCATCCAAAGTGGAACGCGGTGAAATGGCGCTGCGAATATCCCGGAAAGAACGACA
The DNA here is from genome assembly GCF_055386385.1 of Afipia dichlorophenoxyacetatis. Lineage (NCBI taxonomy): Bacteria > Pseudomonadati > Pseudomonadota > Alphaproteobacteria > Hyphomicrobiales > Nitrobacteraceae > Afipia > Afipia dichlorophenoxyacetatis. The sequence continues at coordinate 1,395,272 of NZ_AP029250.1, forward strand.
AGGCGGAAACACTCAGCCGGTCACTTCCATTGTGATCCGGCAAGGCATTTCCTGGTCGGGTTGTTGAGACAGCTGCTTATCGGTTGCAGTCCTTCAAGTCTTTATCTTCAATTGTGAAGACAGCGTCGGCCTTGATCTCGATGCCGCGGGCGAAGCACACGCGCCGATTGGGATAACCGATCTTGGCATCGTAGCGTCCAGGCTCGATGCCCGTGATGCGCAGCCGCTCGTCGTGATCCACTTCCTTGTCTTTGTCGTTCAAAGTCAGGTTCGGACCCCAGACATCCTTTGTTGCTGGCGACAACTGAAAGCTGCTGACCGTAGCGGTGGTCAGATTCCAGAATCGGATGCCTTTGCCTTCTGCCTTCAGCTCTGCAGAACTTACCAGCAATATTACGATCAGAACGAGCGACCTTCGCATGAATGGAGTCTCCCCAATGCACAACGATGCAGAAGCTTAACACTCAACGAAATCATCGCCTATAAGGCCTCTCGCGGTGCTTTAATCGTATTCAGGTGTTGAGCAACTTCGCGTTGGATCGCTTCGATATCGTGCTCCGTTCGAACCTTGCGGGGGATCGGAATCGAAATTTCTGTTGCGATGCACATCGGATGTGCCGACAGGATAAAGATACGATCGCCGAGACGCGCTGCGTCGCTCACATCATGCGTCACCAGCAGTGTCGTCAGCGGACGGCTATCTACCAGCGCAATGAGTTCGTTCCGCAGATGGGCGGCGAGGGCTTTGTCCAGCGATGCCAGCGGTTCGTCGAGAATAAGAACATCCGGATCAATGGCAAAAGCGCGCGCGAGCGCAACGCGCCGGGCCAGTCCGAGAGAGAGTTCACCGGGATAGTGTGTGCGATGCTCGGCTAATTCGAGGAGAGCAAACAGGGCCGAGAGCCTTGTTTCGTTGACGTCCGGCATGACGAGCCTGACATTGTCCTCGACCGACCGCCATGGAAGGAGCCGCGGTTCTTCAAAGACCATTCCTATCCGGATTCCGGAGGGGTGATTGATGTGGCCGCGATAGTCGCGATCAAGGCCGGCAATGATCCGCAGCATGGTTGTCTTGCCACAGCCCGACGGACCCACAAACGCCGCGACCTCGCCGCGGCCGAGCGCGAAGCCCACATCGCGCAGGACTTCCAGCCGCTCGCCGGCGGCTGTCACGAAGAACTTTTGATTAATTTTGACCTCAAGCAGCGCGCTGCCGCCAGCGGGATGCACGTCTTTCAAAGGGTTGCACCAGAAACATTTCGATCATCATCACAACGGCAGCGAAAGCCAGGGCGTAGGCAAGGATATGGGTAATGTCGAACAACTGAAAGGCCGTGCCGATTTCGAAGCCGACACCGTTCGGCCGCCCGAGCAGTTCGGCGACGAGCACGATCTTCCAGACCAGCGACAGGCCGGACCGGGCCGCAGCAGCAATGTAAGGAGCAAGTTGTGGGATCACCACGTGGCGAAAGGTCCGCCCGCGCGGCATTGCGAATACTTTAGCCATTTCATCGAGCCGATGATCCAGCGCACGCGTACCTTCGCGTACGGTTACGACTGCATTGGGCAGCTTGTTGATGGCGATGGCGGCAATGGCCGCCACCTCGGTCAGCCCAGCCCAAATGTAGGCCAGAATGATCACCACCAGCGCCGGTAGATTGAGAAGCAGGATCAGCCACGGATCGCCCAAGCGATCTGCTGTCCGTACGCGTCCCATCAAATAGCCGATGGCCGTCCCCAGCGTCATGGCGAGGGTGAAGGCGAGGACGACGCGTGCAAGCGTTGCGCCAAGATGAAACAGCAGCGCACCGGAGCGGGCTTCGTCGATGATTGCGCCGATCACTGCAGGGGGCGACGGAAGCATCTGCGGCCCGACCGCGAGCGATGCAATCCACCACGTGCACAGAAAAATCAAGAGTGACAGCAATCGGGCCATTGGTCAGCTGCCTGGGATAGCGCGATAAAACGTTCCGGCATCGAGTTCCTTTGATGGCCCGACCAGATCCGTGCCGCCAGTTTCCGCCAGCACTTTGTACAGGATGCGCGCATCCTCTTGCTCATCGGCGATCGGCCGACGCGGAATGCCCTCGCGATAGCGATCGCGATAGGTACGTAATGTTGCCCTATCGGGAGCGCCGGTAATGGACGCGATGGTCTCCCATTCTTGATCGGAGGTCGCCAGGATCTCCTTCGCCTGCCGCGTCACGGCAATAAAGCGGGCTATCAGATCGCGATTTTTGTCTGCCCATCGTTCATTAAAGACGTAGCCGATCATGGCTGTCGGGCCCTTTGCGCCGAGTTTCGGCAGAATATCTTCCACACCGCCGACACGGCGAAATCCTTTCGCTTCGAGTGCAGCGCAAAAATTCCAGTAATTGAGCGTAGCATCCATTTCGCCACTGGCAGTCTTCGCCGCCAACAGGGGCGGAGCGCCGAAGACAACATCCGCTTGCGATTTGATATCGATGCCGTCCTGTTTCATCGCCGCCTGAAGCAGGATCCAGTTCTTGTCGATGGCGCCGCCAGCGACAGCCAATTTGCGGCCTTTCAGATCGGCGAAAGTGCGGATGGATGAAGACGCCGGCACCATAACGGCGCCCAGTGCACTGGAGTACGGGTAGAAGACCAGCTTGGTGCCTAATTGCCGCTCGCGCGACACCCAGAGCCAATCGGCGATGATCACGTCAGCGGAGCCGCCGCGCAGAGCAATCTTGCCCGCTTCGGGACTGGCAAGCTCGGCGACGGCGATATTTAGGTCAGCCTTCTTGTCCAATCCATGTGCGCGAATGACGGCAAGCTCCCAAGCGACCGTGCCGGTTTTTTGAATCGCAAGACGGAGCGTATCCGTGGCATGCGCTGGATACGTCAGCCAGACCAACGGCAAAACAATGAGCAAGCTGCGAATAAGCCTGGGAACGATGCTTCTCACGTCTGAGCCTTTCGAAAACGAGCTCATCACGGCAATGGCAATGAGACAACGATCTTGACGATCTCCCGTTCAACCATTTCAACTAGGTTAAAGGTCAACCTCATGACTGCGAGGTCGCACGACGATGATCATCAAACCAATATTTGTGCTTGCTGTGGCATGGCTTGCAACTGCTGCAACGTCGCACGCGGAAGATCTAAATGACTATCCGACGTCAGCGCGGGCGGATTATGTGTTCGGTTGCATGAAGGCCAATGGGGAGACACGGCAGTCGCTCGAACAGTGTTCATGTTCGATCGATGTGGTCGCGAGCCTGCTGCCTTACGAACGCTATATCAGCGCAGAGACGGTTTTGAGCATGGCGCAGGTTCCGGGCGAGATGGGAGGCCAGTTCCGAACCACAGAGCAGGCGAAGAGCGCGACCAACGAGTTGCGGAGGGCGCAAGCAGAAGCGGAAGTGCGCTGTTTCTAGGAAGTCGCAGCAATTTTACATGGCGGAGGATTCGACCGGCCATTCTCCCTTGAAGACGCGACCATCCGTATCCTTTGCCTCGACACGGAATTGCTGAGCGCCGTTCGAGAGATACGAGAAGCGGATATTGGGGTCTTCCGAGATCGAGATTCCGCCTTCCATGGCAAGGACAAGCTTATCGCCCTGCCAAACGCGCAATTCATTGATGAAGAGGGCAGGGACATATAGATGCGTCACCTGATCCATCTGTAGTCCCGAATTGTTGGGATGCCCGATCATCAGCTGCGCTTCGTGAGCTCCGCTTGTCGGTGCGTCCGTTGATTTCGGAAACTGCCTGAACCGCATTTGTCCAAGACGCTTGCTGGCTTCATCTGCGGTCTTGGCGGCGGGGGCTGAGCAACCGCCAGATGCCTTCACATAGGTCTTGACCATGTAAAGCTTACCGTCGCTGAGTTCAGCAACTGCATGAACCATTGTGTAGTTGTTGACACGCACGCGCGTCGAAATCTCGGATACGCCTGCGGTGTCGCCGAGTTCAAATTTTGCAGCCATTGGCGCAGGATTTTCATCAATCACCAACGTGATCGACTTGAGGTATCGCGCGTCGCCTACTGGCAAAGTGCTGCGCAGGGTGACGGGGACGATGGCAGCGTCTTCGGCGCGTGACGGCATCTCGATCGAGAGCACCCCAGTGCCATCGTTCATGGAGCGATTGTTAAAAATGTCCTGAACGAGACCGGGCCATGGGTCTGTCCGTTGCGGAGGATCTGCGTAAGACGCGGTTGCGGCGAACGATGCCGCGAGGGCAATGCCAACCAAGCCAAGCAAACGACCCGTCATTCCGCCCATGGTCACGATCCTTTTGCGATCAAGCCAGACTACAAGAGCTTACACCCGTTGTTTCGTTATTCCCACTCAAGCTCTGAAAATGCTGCAGTTGCGTTGCGTGCATTGTAGTCGTCGAACAGTTGCCACTTCGGCTTCTCGGAAGTTCCATTCGTCTCTGCAGCGGTCGCTAACGGGACTCCTCGTTTAATGGATGTCCGCGTATCCGCTGCAAGCTTCTCGAGATAACGCCGCTCGTTAGAAATCGCTTCCGGCCAATCGACAACGGAGCCATGACCCGGAACGACGCGCTTTGCGGCAACTGCGGACATTGTTTTCAGAACATCGAGCCAACTGACGATGCTGCCGTCCAGGACCGGGACGTGTTCGCGGAAAATCAGATCTCCAGCAAACAAAGTTCCCGTTGTGCTGTCGAGAAGGGTGAGGTCGTTGTCGGTATGAGCGGCGGGCCAAGCTTGAAGGATCAGATTCCTGTTTCCGAGGTTGAGCATAATGCTGTCGTCGACGAGGAGTGTCGGCGAGATAATTCTGACATCGGATATCAATTCTTCGCCCATCAGGCGGCGAAAGGAGTCGATGTAGAACTGGCCATGCGTGACCAACGCTCTCGGCAAATTTCGATGGCCCACGAAGATAGTTTGATCGTGTGTGAATGCTGCGTTGCCAAAGACATGATCTGGATGACCGTGCGTGTTCACGACATATCGGACTGGCTTTTGTGTGCGTGTGCGAATGGCTGCGAGGAGGCGGCGTCCTTCCTGAACGCTTCCGCCGGTGTCGATCACCGCGACAGCATCGTCTCCAATGATGAATCCGACATTGGCTGTCGCACCTTCATTATCGCGGGTCATGAGCGCGATCGCGCCAATATGAACAAAGACACCCGGCGCGATTTCATCGACTTCCAAAGGCTCAAGTTCATGTTGCGCCCGCGTTGCCGCCGTTGTCGCGACAATCATGGTGAACAATGTCAGTAAGGCGACAGTACGGATGATGAGCTTCATTGAACTCTGATCACTCTCTTGCGGCAGTGCACCCGGATAAACTCGTCAATGAACGACTTTGGTTTGCGAAGTGCGAGCGCGCAGCGTGACGTTTTGCAGCGACTGCAAGCGCAGTGGTACATTTCAGTTGCGCGCTCTGAATGACCAGCATAGCATTTACTCGTTTCCGACTCTAACAGGACTTCGGTTGACTAGGATCGCCGATGTAATCATCGGAAGCTGATGCGAGGAGACGAATGTCTCACGACGCTCGCCTTGTTGCTGACGCTATGACACGCTGCCAACCCTGACACGCTGCCACGATAAACCCTGGTCGACTGGGAAGTTGTAATAAAAACGTGGGAGGATACGTGATGCGCAAGGTCATAACTGCGACCTGTCTTGCGAGTTGTCTTGGCATTGTAGCGGTATGGACCGCAGGTGCCGCGTATGCCAATGATGAACTAATCAAGATGCAGCAGAACCCAAAAGATTGGGTTATGCCAACAGGTAACTACGCCAACCATCGTTACTCTCAACTTAAGCAAATCACCGCTGACAACGTCGGAAAGCTACAAGTGGCTTGGACGTTCTCAACCGGCGTGCTTCGCGGTCACGAAGGTGGACCGCTTGTGATCGGCGACATGATGTATCTTCATACGCCGTTCCCGAACATGGTTTATGCGATGAACCTGAAGGACGAAAACAAGATCGTCTGGAAGTATGAACCGAAACAAGATCCGAACGTCATTCCTGTGATGTGCTGCGATACAGTGAATCGCGGTGTGTCGTATGCGGATGGCAAGATTTTCCTCTATCAGGCTGATACCACACTTGTCGCTCTCGACGCCAAAGACGGAAAAGTCGTCTGGTCGGTGAAGAACGGCGATGCCGGCAAGGGAGAGACGGGCACTTCGGCGCCAATGATCGTCAAGGACAAGGTCTTTGTCGGTATTTCCGGCGGCGAATTTGGTGTTCGTGGATCTCTCACTGCTTACAGCGTCAAAGACGGCAAGCAGGTGTGGCGTGGCTATTCAATGGGTCCGGACAGCGACACATTGATGGATCCGGTCAAGACAACGCATCTCGGCAAGCCGGTGGGCAAAGACTCCGGCATCAATACCTGGCAAGGCGATCAATGGAAGATCGGCGGAGGAACGACATGGGGATGGTATGCCTATGATCCCGAGCTGAACCTGATCTATTACGGATCGGGTAATCCCTCGACCTGGAATCCAAAGCAGCGGCCCGGTGACAATCGCTGGTCGATGGCTATCTGGGCGCGCGATCCCGACACTGGTATGACGAAGTGGGTCTACCAGATGACACCGCATGACGAGTGGGACTACGACGGCGTCAACGAAATGATCCTGGCCGACCAAAATATCGGCGGGACCAATCGCAAGACGCTGGTGCATTTCGATCGTAATGGCTTTGGCTACACGCTCGACCGCACCAACGGCGAACTTCTCGTCGCCGAAAAGTATGATCCAAAAGTCAATTGGGCCACCAAAGTCGACATGGACAAGAACTCCCCAACCTACGGACGTCCTCTCGTGGTCAAGGAGTTCTCGACTGACCAGCAGGGCGAAGATGTCAACGTAAAGGGCATTTGTCCGGCGGCTCTAGGTACCAAGGATCAGCAACCTGCAGCGTTCTCGCCAGAGACAGGGCTGTTCTACGTGCCGACCAACCATGTCTGCATGGATTACGAACCGTTCCGCGTGCGTTACACGGCAGGTCAGCCTTACGTTGGTGCGACGTTGTCGATGTATCCGCCGCAGGGCGAAACCCATATGGGCAACTTCATCGCCTGGGATGCCAAGACCGGCAAGATCGTCTGGTCCGACAAGGAGCAGTTCTCCGTGTGGTCCGGTGCCCTCGCGACAGCTGGTGGCGTGGTGTTCTATGGAACGCTTGAAGGCTATCTGAAGGCTGTTGACGCCAAGACGGGTAAGGAACTGTACAAGTTCAAAACCTCGTCCGGCATCATCGGCAACGTGACCACCTACGAGCAGGGCGGCAAGCAGTATATCGCTGTGCTGTCTGGTGTCGGCGGATGGGCAGGCATCGGCCTCGCGGCTGGCCTGACAGACCCGACCGCAGGCCTCGGTGCGGTGGGTGGCTATGCCGGCCTCCGCAGCTATACAGCGCTCGGCGGCTCGCTCACGGTGTTTGCGCTGCCGAACTAAAGACGCGGCGCACAATGCAATCAACCGGCGCGTGGAACTTTTCCTCGCGCCGGTTCGTTTGACCCATCAAACCAGAACAATAATCAAAAATGAGGAAAGCCCGTGCACAACGGTTTTATTGCCGCAGCGTTGTTTGTTGTCCTCTTGGGAGGAGGCGTGGCTCTTGCCGATGGTGGTGGAGACCCGGCTGCCGTCAAGAATGAAAATGGAAAATACGAGGACAAGGATGGAAATCCCACCTTCAAGGTCCAGGCGGATGGAACGGTCGATTGGTACACTTACTCCGGTTATCGTCGCTATCACTCGGAGTGCCACGTCTGCCACGGGCCTGACGGCGAGGGATCGAGTTATGCGCCGGCGCTTAAAAATTCGCTGAAGACCATGAGCTACACGGATTTCCTTACTGTGGTCGCAAGTGGGCGTAAGAACGTGTCGTCATCGCAGGAAAACGTGATGCCGGCGCTGGGCGATAATCCGAATGTGGCTTGCTATATGGATGATATCTACGTCTATCTGCGTGCGCGCGCGAACGATGCAGTTGGTCGCGTGCGGCCGCCAAAACATGAAGACAAGCCGGAAGCCGCCAAGCAGGCGGAAGATTCCTGTATCGGAAAGTGAGATTCACGATCGATACGGCGCAGAAACAAGCGGGCGACAATCAAAAGGAGGCCGCGATGGCAATGGCTGCACCACGCGGGACGTTCGTATTCTCTATATGTACCGCGCTAATTGGGCTGCTTCATCCTGGCCCTGCATCGGCGCAGGCTTTGCCGGAAGGCACGGATCTTTCCATTGAACTTGTAGATCCGAAAGTTCTTCGGGTCTGCGCCGATCCGCACAATCTCCCGTTCTCCAACGAGAAGGGCGAGGGTTTCGAGAACAAGCTTGCTGAATTCATGGCGCAGAAGCTCGATAAGAAGCTGGCTTATGCGTTCTTTCCGCAGGCCACAGGCTTTGTGCGGATGACGCTCGGCTCCCATCGCTGCGATGTGATCCTCGGCTTTCCACAAGGCGATGATCTCGCGCAGGGCACGAATCCTTATTACCGGACGTCCTACGCGCTCATCACCAAGAACGGCAGCGATCTCGCCGATGTGACGACGCTGGCCGACGAGCGCCTCAAGGGCAAACGCATCGGTGTCGTTGCGGGCACGCCGCCGGGCACCGCTATGGCCGTAAACGGCCTTATGACAAGCGCCAAGCCTTATCCACTGGTCATTGATACCCGTGTCGATTCCTCTGCCGAAGCAATGGTAAAGGATGTCAATTCAGGCCAGATCGATGCCGGCGTTCTGTGGGGACCGATGGCAGGCTATTACGCCAGGCAGGCCAATCCGCCGTTGCGCGTTGTTCCTCTTACGAAGGAGAAATCAGGACCGCAGCTTGCTTACCGCATCGGCATGGGTGTGCGGCCGGCGGATCAAAACTGGAAGCGGCTGCTGAACAAACTTATTCAGGAGAACCAGCCGGAGATTAACAAAATCCTGCTCGACTTCGGCGTCCCGCTGCTCGATGAAAACGACCGGCCGATCACTGCCGAAGCGCTGACGAAGTAAACTCCCATGCGGTGGCTGCCGCAGGCGGTGGCAATTACACTTCTGGCATTTTGTTCGTCTGCGTTTGCGGAGGAGGCTCCGAACGAGCCCGACACTTATCGCATCGATAATTACCGCTCGCCGGTACCGGCAACGCTTAAGGGCGGGCGCGTGCTGACGACTGACGAAGCAGAGGCGACTTGGCGCAGTGGCTCAGCCATTTTCATCGACGTGCTGCCGCATCCACCGCGTCCCAATCTTCCGGCTGGGACGGTGTGGCGAGAAACGCCGAGGCATAATATTCCCGGCAGCATCTGGTTGCCTGATACGGGGTACGGCGAAATTGCCACCAGCACGGAGGATTACTTCCGGCAGGGTCTCAAGCGTGCGTCCGGGGGAAAACTCGATAAGCTTCTCGTGTTCTACTGCCAGGCCAACTGCTGGATGTCGTGGAATGCCGCGAAGCGGGCGCTGTCGTATGGATATACCAATGTCGCCTGGTATCCCGACGGCACCGATGGCTGGCAGCAGTTCGATCTGCCCGTCGAGGATTCAAAACCGGAGCCGCGTCCCGCAGAATAAGGGCCGTTATTCCATTTCCTGCTGGATCGTGCGCCCCAGCGCGAACAGGCGTTGATCGATAATTGTCGGAACTTCGCACGCAAAGCGAATGACCTTGTTGCGGTCCTCGAAGATGCGCGTCTGCCAAGTCAATTGATTGGAAAGTTCTTCGATCTTGGTTGGATCGGATGTCGGCGAATCCTGCAACGCGTGAAGTGCAAGTGTGTCGGCTCGGATTTTGTCCGCGGCCGCCCGCTGCTTACGGGTGACGCGTTCGAGGCCATTCATCACCGAGTTTCTCTGGGCATTGAGCGACTCGAACAAGCCGACAAACAACATTCTTCCGTTTTGGGCCTTATCCTTTGAATTCGACAGGAGATCAGTGATTAGCTTCTCCGCGTCTTCCATGGATGTGCGGCGTGCGGCGAGCCGGGCGACCAGCGGCTCGATTTTGTTGTCTGCTTTCCATTTATTCGTCACATCGTCCAGCGCAGGTCCGGCCCATACTGCGGCGAGCGAAATCTCCGGTACCTTTGCCTGCGCGCACGGCCAATCGGGATATCGGGGATCGGCCGCAAAGGCCTGACTTGTCGCTCCCACGAATATAAGCGCTGTCAGTAGAAGGGGTCGTCTCATGTTGTCTCACCTCCCGCGGGGCCACGGCGCAAGAGACCACGCGATGGATCGTAAGCGATGACCGCGGCAATCATGAAAAGGAGTGTGCATCCGGCGACCACGCTCAAGGATACCCAGTTGATTTGTCCGTAGAGCGCGAAACGAATGAGTTCGACAGCATGGGTGAACGGGTTGAATTGGCAAACGTAATAAAGCATCGGGCTTCCTTCCTGCACGCGCCACAGCGGGTACAAGGCCGACGACGCAAAAAACATCGGGAAGATCACGAAGTTCATGACGCCCGCGAAATTCTCCAACTGCTTGATGCCGGATGAGATCAGCATGCCGAGGGCGCCGAGCATCAGTCCGGAGAGGATCAGGGCGGGAATAACGGTGAGATAGCCGATGGGAGGAGGCTCGATTTCCCAGAACCATGCGATCAGCAGAAACGCGTAGACTTGCAGGATGGAGACAGCCGTTCCCGCAAGCAGCTTGCAGGTCAGCAAATACCAGCGCGGCATCGGGCTCACGAGCAATGTCCGCATGTTGCCCATCTCGCGGTCGTAGACCATGGAGAGCGACGATTGCATGCCGTTGAACAGCTGGATCATCGCTATCAATCCGGGCGTGATGTAGACCTCGTAGAGGATGTAGGTGTCATAAGGTGGAATGATGGACACCCCGAGCACCTGACGGAAGCCAGCAGCGAAGATGAACAACCAGACCAGCGGACGCACCAGAGCGGAGATGAAACGTTCGCGCTGATGCAGAAAGCGCAATCCCTCGCGCCAGACGATGCCCTTCAGACACGTCAGATATTGTGAAAAAGAAAGACCGGGTGATTGCTCGGGGACTGTCGTGACGGTCATGGCGCGGTGCTCACGGTTTCCACATGCGCTCCGGTCAACTGGACGAACGCGCCGTTGAGGTTCTGCGCTCCGGTTGCTTCGATCACCTGCGAAGCGACGCCATGGGCTCGCACCTTGCCCTGATGAAGGACGACGAGGTCATCATCAGGCGTGATCTCGTCAAACAGGTGAGTGGCCCATAACACGCTGATGCGGTCTTCGCTGACCAGACGCCGCACATAGGCGAGGATATCGAACCGCGCTTTGACGTCGAGGCCGACGGTCGGCTCGTCGAGCAACAGCAGGCGAGGCCGGTGCAGCAACGCACGGGCGATTTCGAGGCGTCGCATCTGGCCGCCGGAGAGCACACGAACCTTGTCTTTTGAGCGATCGGCGAGGCCAAGACGGTGCAGCAGATCGTCGGCCCGCGCGAGCGCCTCACGCTTGCCAATGCCGTGCAGGGCAGCGTGATAGATAAGATTCTGCGTGACCGAAAGATCGAGATCAAGCGTGCGTGGCTGAAAAACGACGCCCAGCATGCGCAGGGCTTCGCTCGGCTGATGCGCAATGTCGTGATGGAATATTGCGATGTTTCCGGCCTGCACGCCGAACAGCCGAGTGATGAGAGAGACGAGCGTGCTTTTTCCGGCACCGTTGAGGCCGAGCAAAGCCAGAAACGTCGCTGGTGCAATCGCGAAACTCACATTGTCCAGCGCGCGGCGGCTGCCATAGGAATGGCTGACGCCGTTCACGGAGAGCGCAGCCGGCTGGTTCGACGAGGCCATTGGGCGCTCGTCCGAGGTAACCGGTGTTCTGATCGGTGTGTCTGTCACGGTCATTGCTGCGATATCGTCACCCCCCAGGGTAACTCGCCGACCTGGATGGTCTTGATGACCTTGAGTGCGGCGACGTCGATAACGGAAACATCATTCGAGACGCCATTGGTGGTCAGCAGATATTTTTCATCCGGCGTGAACGCCATGTGCCAGACCCGCTGGCCCACCAGCAAATATTTGGACACTTGATGAGTATTGGCGTCGATCACAGCGATGCGGTTGGCGGGTCCCAGCGCAACGAAGGCGGTCTTGTTGTCGCGGGTGATGGCGATCCCCACGGGCTGGATCGCCTCGCTGCGCAGGCCTGGAATGTTGAAGGAGATCTTCTTCGTGATCGTCTGCTTGGCCGGATCGATCACCGCGACCGTGCCGCCGATCTCGGAGGACACCCACAGTTCCGAGCTATCGCTCTTGTACTCGGCAAAGCGCGGGCGCGAATCGACCAACACGTTCGCGACGATCTCGCGGGTTTGGGTATCGATGAAGTGCGCCATATTAGTGGTCTCGGATGTATTGATCAGGATCTTTCCATCCGGACTGAGCGTCATGCCCTCTGGTTCAACACCGACCTGAACGTCGCCCACACGCGCACGTTTTGCGATGTCGATGATGGTGACGGTGTTGTCGTTCTCGTTGGCCACATAGAGAATCTTGCCGGCGGCATCCTGCGTGAACAGTTCGGGGTCTGGCCCGGAGGGGAGGCTGTCGACCACTTTCTGCGTCGCGGTGTCGATCATCTCGATCTTGTCGTCATCGCCCACAGCTACGAGAACGAACTTGCCGTCCCTGGTGAGTTCGATGCCGCGCGGGCGTTGGCCAACCTTGATAGTGTTGATGACGGCCCACTTCTCGGTATCGATCACGGAGACGGTGTTGCTCTTTTCGTTCGACACATAAGCGAGGTAGGCATTTGCCGGCGTCGCAGCCGCGAGCAACAGAAGCGCTCCGAACAGAAGGCAGTGTCGCCGCATGCATGTCCTCCGGTTCATTTCAACTTGCACTTGGTTTCTGGGCGATCATACCCAAGCGTATCGAGCTCCGACGTCTGATGCAAAAAGCCTTCCTGCGGTGACACGGACACCACCATGCGACCATCCGCAAGGAGAATGGGCTGGCGCAGTTGCAGATTCCAGTCGCGCAATGTCAGCCGCTGCCCCTTGAAGGCGGCGAGCGAGAAATCCTTGCTCTTGAGAAAGTCCGTCACGGTCTTTGGATCGCCCGAGCGGGTCCGGGAAGTTGCTTCTCCGATCATGCGGACAGCCGTCCACGCCTGCATGTCGAGCGCCGTCATCAGTCTTGAGTTGAGCTTGATGAAGCGGTTCTGCATCTGCACGGCGCCCCACTGATCGTGCGAGGCATCCCAGCTTCTGGGAACAAGGCCGGCCGATCCGGCAACGGGCCGCGGATCCCACGTCCGATAAGGCAGATACGACGCGAACACTTCGCTTTCGTCTGCCGCCACCAGAACATCGTAAGCAGGAGCCTGCTGGGTGAACACTGGCATCTGCCGCTGGATTTGCGTGACGCCGCTATCGGTCCGGCGTGCACCGCCGGTATCTTCGAACACACGCTCCTGGACGATCTTGGCGCCGAAGCGTGTTGCGGCCCGGCGCAGAGCATCAGCATAGAGCTTGTCTTCCGGATGTGACCCCGACACAAGGAACCAGCGCTTCCATTGCTTCCACACCAGATACTGCGCGAGGCCATCGGCCAGCATTGAACGGGTTGGCGCGGTGTGGATCACATTGCTGCGGCAATCCTCTTCTCTCAGCCGATCATCGATCGCCCCGGCGTTGAAGACAACGGTTCCGCGATCGCGCACGGCGTCGGCGGCTTTCAAAAGAGCATCGGGCGGAAGATCGGCGACGACAAACGCGACTTGCTGATCGGCAAGTCTCACAGCCGCGGCAGCCGGGTCTTCTTCGTCCTTGAGCCGGACTTCCTCCAGCGTGAAGCGCTGGTTGAGGAACTTCCCCGTCGTGTTGTTGTCTTCGATGGCGAGGCGGGCTCCCGCGACGCCGTCATCCTTGGTCGGCAGATTGACCAGCGAAAGCGTGGGCTTGATCTCGTCACGGGTTAGATAGCCGATCTTGATCGTGGTCGGATCGGCCGCATGAGCAACCGAAATAAAGGTACCGAGAGCAACCAGGCTGTACACCAATCGATTCAATTCGGTCTCCGTCATCGAGCCCTTGGTGGATGATGATAAAGCCTTTCTTATCGGAAGATATGGCCGATCAGCTTGCAGCGGGTATGATATTTTGCCGCCGTGTGCGGTGCAGCTAACGAAAGGACGCCGCATGAAGGTGTTTTCATTTGCAGGTGCGTTGCTTTTTGCCGTGTTGATCTCGGCTCCTGCTTTTGCCGATCCACCCAAAACGGCTGTCTTTGATTTCGAGCTTGTCGATACCAGTTTGCAGGGTGAGACGAGCGGACCTCAAGCTGACGAACAGGTGCGATTGAGGAGTGTTGGCGACCAACTTCGCAAAGGTCTCGCTGATTCAGGAAAGTTCCAACTGGTGGATATTGCGCCAGTGAGCGCTGCGGCGCACAACAGCAATCTTCAATCCTGTGGCGGATGTGATGTGCAACTGGCTCTAAAGGTCGGTGCTGATCTCTCTGTCACAGGCGTGGTGCAGAAGGTGTCCAACCTGATCCTCAACATGAATGTCTATATCCGCGATGCCCATACCGGGCAGATCGTCGCTGCTGCGAGCGCAGACATGCGCGGCAACACCGATGAATCCTGGTCACGTGGCATGAGTTATTTGCTGCGAAACCGGCTGCTCGCGCCCAATCCGGGCAGCGCGCAATAGACATCACATACGCTTGGCGTGCCAGCGCAGGTGATCTTCCATAAAGGTGGAAATGAAGTAGTAGCTGTGATCATACCCGCTCTGACGGCGCAGGGTGAGGGGAATGCTGGCCTTTGCGCACGCCTCCTGAAGCAGTTCAGGGCGAAGCTGTTCATTTAAAAACTGGTCCGCATCCCCATAGTCGACCAGAAACTCAGGGAAGCGCGCGCCGTCTTCGATCAATGCGACGGTATCGTGTTTTCGCCACAGCTTGTGATCGTCTCCGAAATAACCACTCAGAGCCTTCTTTCCCCACGGCACCTGCGACGGCGCGACGATGGGCGCGAAGGCGCTGGCGGCGCGGAAGCGGTTGGGATTGCTCAGTGCAATAGTCAGTGCGCCATGGCCTCCCATCGAGTGGCCCATGATGGACTGCCGGTCCATGTCAGCTGGAAATCCGTATCTCACCAGTTCGGGAAGCTCTCGGGTGATGTAGTTCAGCATCCGATAATTCTTCGCGAACGGCTCTTTTGTCGCATCGACATAAAAGCCCGCGCCGAGACCGAAGTCATAGGCGCCGGCGGGATCGTCGGGAACGCCCTCACCGCGTGGGCTGGTATCCGGTGCGACGAAAATCAGGCCAAGCTCGGCGCAAGCATTTCGGTATTCGCCCTTTTCCGTGACATTGGCATGGGTGCAGGTCAGGCCCGACAAATACCAGACCACAGGCATTTTGGTGTCGGACTTCTGCTGCGGAACGAAGACCGAAAACGTCATGTCCGTTCCGGTCGCTTCGCTTGGGTGCTTGTAGACGCCTTGCCAACCGCCATGCGATCGATTGAGGGAAACGGTTTCGATCGTCATGTGCAATTACCCGTTCAAAGACACGTATCAGTTCTAAAAGTAAGCCGGTCTGGCGCGACGACGTTGGTCGTGCCACCAGACCGGCTGTTGGGTCAAGCCGCCATTCTTGCTTTCGCAGTATGGGCCGCAATGGCGTCCATCAGCGCGGGCGATAGGCAGTCATATGGTTCGAGCCCGATTTCCTTGAGGCGCGTGCGTATGCCGTCCATTTCACCGGGATCGACACCCGACTCAATGACGGACGATACGAAGGCCGCAAAGCCCGGTGCAGCTGAGCCCTGTTCCTCGAACAGTTCAGGATGGATGAAGTCGAGGCCATAGAACGGATGGTTCTTGTTCTCGATGCGGCCGTACATGTGGGTGCCGCAGACGGTGCATGCGTGCCGTTGAATTGTCGCGGATGCATCGACGATTTTCAGCTTATCGCCATTCTCCAGCACCGTGACGCTGCTGCTGGGTACCACAGCGACAACCGAAAAAGTTGCGCCTTCGGGTTTCCAGCATTTCGTGCATCCGCACGCATGGTTGTGTGCGACATCGCCTTTGATGCCGACTTTGACAGGCCTGTCCTTGCATTTGCAGACAAGTGTTCCCCCGGCGAAGCTGCCGGAGCCTTTTTTGACACCACTGTCGATGGATGGATGAAGACTGACGCCCATGACTCAACCTCCCTTATATTTGTGTTTTGCCTTGTTGATTTAATAGACGACGACCGAGCGGATGGATTTCCCCTCGTGCATCAGATCGAAGCCCTTGTTGATTTCCTCCAGTTTCAGAACGTGGGTGATCATCGGATCGATTTCGATTTTTCCGGTCATGTACCAGTCGACAATTTTCGGTACATCGGTGCGTCCGCGTGCGCCGCCAAAAGCAGAACCCTTCCAGACGCGCCCCGTCACCAGCTGGAAGGGGCGTGTGGAGATTTCCTTACCGGCTTCGGCCACGCCGATCACAACGGAGACACCCCAGCCGCGATGACAGGCTTCAAGCGCCTGGCGCATCACGTTGGTGTTCCCGGTGCAGTCGAAGGTGTAATCGGCTCCGCCGTCGGTCAGGTTGACGAGGTGTTGCACGATGTCACCGCTGACCTTCGACGGATTGACGAAATGGGTCATGCCGAAACGCTTGCCCCATTCCTCTTTCGCATCGTTGAGGTCAACACCGATGATCTTGTCGGCTCCGATCATCTTGGCACCCTGGATAACGTTCAAGCCGATGCCGCCAAGGCCAAAGACAACGACGTTCGAACCAGGCTCGACCTTGGCCGTATTGACCACCGCACCAACGCCGGTGGTGACGCCACAGCCGATATAGCAAGTTGACTGGAACGGCGCGTCCTCGCGGATCTTTGCAACGGCAATCTCGGGCAGCACGGTGAAGTTCGAGAATGTCGAGCAACCCATATAGTGGTAGATCGTTTCACCCTTGTAGCTGAAGCGCGATGTGCCGTCGGGCATGACGCCCTTGCCCTGGGTGGCGCGGATCTTCGTACACAGATTGGTCTTGCGGCTGAGGCAGCTTTTACATTCACGACATTCCGGCGTGTAAAGCGGGATGACATGGTCGCCCGGTTTGACGGATGTCACGCCGGGGCCGATTTCTCTTACGATTCCCGCTCCCTCATGCCCGAGGATCGAGGGAAAGATGCCTTCGCTGTCGAAGCCATCGAGGGTATAGGCATCGGTGTGGCATATGCCCGTCGCCATGATTTCGACGAGCACTTCTCCGGCTTTTGGACCTTCCAGATCAAGTTCGACGATCTCAAGAGGGCGCTTTGCTGCAAAGGCAACAGCGGCGCGTGTCTTCATTGGTTCGGTCTCCTCTCAAACGTTCTTGCCTGAGCCTAGACTTCCAAATTTTTTGACCAGCTCGTCCTGTATTGAGCTGAAATGAGCGTCGCCGTTTAATCGTCCTAATCTCGAAAGCTGCGTCAAAATGCCGGATGTCGTCAGTCCGGCATCGGTCGTTCAGTGAGTGCTGTTTTTGCACTCATGCCATCCGCGGAGTAGGCGCGGTGGCCTTTCTAAAATCCCTTCCGCAATGCAAAAAGGATCGGAAGCCTTTGCTCAGCGGTATGAAGCATTGCATGCCCATACCGAACGTCAAGATATGTGATTGCATAATTTAAAGGATGCGCGCTCGTTTTGGCACGTCGTGAAATTCATTGTGGCATTTTCAGTTCATCATCGGATGATGAACGCTAACCTGCGCATTGAATGCCGGTATCGCTTATCACCGCCGTCCTGGTTCAAGACCGCTGTTGCGTCGCGATAGAAAAGACATCTGAGGCCGTCGCCGACCCACGACGTCAGTTCGTCACGTCAGCTTGCTTTCCATCGCCAAGCGAACCAGCTCCGCTGATGAGCGGACGCCGAGCTTCTGGCGCATCAATGAGCACGTATTTGCGATGGTCTTGTAAGAGGCGCGGATTAACCAGGCGATTTCTGACAGGCTCTTGCCCGTGCTGAGCAGCCTGAGAATTTCGACCTCACGCGCGGTCAGCTTGGATAGGGGATTTTGACCAAATTCCGGGCCGGAGAACGCAAGACTCTTGGCGACGTTGAGCGGAAGAAAAACGCCGCCTTTGCCCACCTCTCGAATGGCCTCGACCAAATCGCCGGGCTCGCCGGATTTCGAAACGAAGCCTTTTGCACCGGCTTCAATGGCGCGTGCGGCAAACACTGGATCGTCGTTCATGCTGAACATAATGAGGCGTGCACTGGCATCGCGCGTCAGGATTCGCCTGGCCAGCTCAAATCCGGAAACACCCGGCAGATTGATGTCAATGACACAGACATCTGGCTGCTCGCTGGCGAACATGCGTTCTCCAGATTCTGCATCCATGGCTTGGAGAATGGCGATATCCGAATCACCGGCGAATAGAGCGCGGCAGCCGGATCCAACAATCGGATGGTCGTCGACAATCAATATGCGCATGGCAAGTGTATATCCCTTTGCGCTGCAGCATGTGTGAGGTCGCTTAAGTCCGGTATCGTTCTTTAGCTTGGAGAGTGTAGATGCTCTACACGGGAATTAAATAGCTGGTACTTTTACCTGTCAACGTAGCTTTGCCGGGAGCTGAAGACCAACATGCTCATGTGGACGAATGCATCTCTGCGCCTTCGCCTGAACCTTCTCATCGCGTTTGTCCTCGTCACCGGCTTGATCATCAATATTGGGCGGCTCGCCTTCGAGGCCGGGCCGCGTGTCGCCGCTGAGGATCAAAGCGTCACACGGCTTGCCAAGGGATTGATCGAGGCTTTCATCTCGGACCTTGGAGAGGCATCGAATCCGGAGCTCAAGTTAGAGGAGATTGCGCGGGAGTTGATGCGATTGCGGCACGTCACCATCACCCACGCGACTGCTGGCGGCAACGGTGCCTCAATCGATCATCTCCCGGATACGAGCGACGATATCACCCAGCCGCCGGCGTGGTTTGTGAGGTTCGTCCATCCGTCTCATACGACGGTGAGCATCCCCATCACCGTTGGGACGCGTTCGTTCGGATCACTCGTTATCAAGTCAGATCCAAGAGATGAGATTAGCGAAATCTGGCAAGGAATCTTGACCCAACTCGTCGTTGGGACTGCGGTGACTATTACTTTATTGTTCATCACGATGTTCGTGGTTGATCGGTCACTGGGACCGGTGAACGAAATCGCCCGAGCCATGGGCAAAATCGGCGCTGGCCAATACGGAATACGCATCAAGCCCCGCGGTTCGCCGGAAATCGCTGAAATCTGTAACGGGTTGAATAGTCTCGCCACGGCATTGAAGCAGGCCGACGATGACAAGCGAAACCTGGCGGCCCGGATTGTTTCGTTGCAGGACACCGAACGCAAGGAGATCGCGGCGGAGCTGCACGATGAGTTCGGACCATGTCTCTTTGCATTGCGCGCTCATGCGTCGTCTCTTGCAAATCTTGCGCGAAACACTGAGCCTGATCTTTCAGCGATAAGGTCTGCAGGGGATGCGATCCATCAGCAGATCAACACTTTGCAGCAATCCAATCGTGACGTTCTTGCCCGGTTGCGCCCGATCGGTCTTTCCGAGCTTGGCCTGCGCGCTGCCCTCGAGGTTCTGTTCCGCCGCTGGCGAGAGATAAGGCCGCAGGTTGGTATCACGGCACGCGTATCGGCTGAGATCGGCGGTTCAGATGAAACCACCGATTTGACCATCTACAGAATTGTGCAGGAAGCTCTCACCAATGCCTTCCGGCATTCAAAGGCGACGCAGATCGATGTCGTGCTGGAGCCGGATAACAGCAATCATGCCATTCAGATCCGGATTAACGACAACGGTGTTGGCTTGAACGCCGATACCGCGAGTGGTCTCGGTTTAATAGGGATGCGAGAACGGGCGATGGCGCTCGGCGGCCGGCTCGCGATTTCATCCACTGATAAAGGTGTCAGGGTAGAGGCGATTGTGCCGCTGCCTGCGTAGTCGAGCCATATGACTACTCGAAGGGGTCGGGAATTTTTCCCGACCGCGCCGGGACCTTTTGAAGATGTAGCATGGACGGCTCAACCTCTAATGTTCATCATATCCTCAAACTCGTGGCTTCGGCGCGAGGATAAATAATAAAGAGGGAACGGATGGACGCTCGCGTTGTCGGCTTATCCATTTGCCTGGCCTCTGTTTCTTGCGCGGCCAATGCGCAAAGTCAGTCGGGCGGTGGTGCAACTGCCCTGCCAACGCTTGATGTATTCGCACCCACACCGCTTGCGGGCTCCGGTACCGGTATCGACGTCAACAAGTACCCCGCGGCAGTTTCGGTCGTCACGCCAAGCGAGATCCAACGCACGGATTCCCTTAACATCACTGATGCACTGCAGCGATGGGTACCGGGCATCATCACCATTGATGTGGCCGGCAATCCGTTCCAGCCTGACGTTCAGTTTCGCGGCTTCACAGCGTCGCCTGTGGCCGGGACGCCTCAAGGCCTCGCGGTTTATCAGAACGGCATGCGCATCAATGAAGCGTTCGGCGACACGGTCAATTGGGATTTCATCCCGACCACCGCCATCAAGTACATCGATGTGATCTCGAACAATCCGGCGTTTGGCCTGAATGCGATAGGTGGTGCGCTAAACATCCAGATGAAGGACGGCTTTTCCTATCAAGGCGCGGAGGTGAGCGTGATGGGCGGCTCCTATGGCCGGTTCCAGGGATCCGCTCAATGGGGCAAGCAGGTCGATAAGTTTGCGATCTACGGCGCGCTTGAGGGCGCGCGTGAGGATGGCTACCGCGATTTTTCCGGGTCAGTCGTTCGAAGGTTCTACGGCGATGTCGGCTACAAGACTGACAGCAGCGAATTCCATATGAATATGGGTGCTGCGCATAACTGGTTTGGCGCCACGGCCGCCGTGCCAGTCGAACTGCTCGATGCACGGGGGTGGGGCGCGACTTACACCACACCGCAGACCATGGAAAACCGCGTCGGCTATCTCAATTTCACCGGCAAGGCGGATGTATCTCCAACGTGGACGGTGGAAGGCTCCGCCCGCGTTCGTGTGTTTGATCAGCGGACGCAGGACGGCAACCCGACGGAAGTGCAGCCGTGCCTGACCAACACCGGATTGTTTTGCTTCGGTGACGACCTCAAGCCAGACAATACCCCGCGTGCAAACGGGTTGAACGGTGCGCAACTCGCCAACACGTTCCCGGGCGGCGCTATCCTCGGCGAAATCGACCGGACCACGACACGCTCCACATCGA
Organism: Afipia dichlorophenoxyacetatis; assembly: GCF_055386385.1. NCBI lineage: Bacteria > Pseudomonadati > Pseudomonadota > Alphaproteobacteria > Hyphomicrobiales > Nitrobacteraceae > Afipia > Afipia dichlorophenoxyacetatis. The sequence goes on from NZ_AP029250.1 coordinate 1,416,466, forward strand.
CCGGCTTGACGCTGCAGGCGACCAACACCGACCAGCTCTTCGGCTTCAACAATCGTTTCGTCGTCGGTGGCAGCCTCGATTACGGTGTCACGCACTTCAACGCGAGTGCAGAGCTCGGCACCATCGGCCCGAACTATGTCGTCAGCGGCTCCAACATCTTTCTCGGACAATCGGGCGATCCGATCGCGATTGGCCCCGTGTCACTACGCACCACCAATCTCTACAGCGGCCTCTATGCCCTCGACTCGTTAGACCTCACCGATCGTTTTACGGTGACGGCGGGAGGACGCTTTAATACGGCGAACATCAAGCTGGAGGACCAGCTGGGCGGCGATTTGAACGGCAATAACAGCTTTACGCGGTTCAATCCGCTGGCGGGTGCGACGTACAAGATTAACTCCGATATCAGCATCTATGGCGGCTATTCGGAAGCCAACCGCGCGCCGACACCGCTTGAGCTTGGTTGCGCCGACCCCGCGCGTCCCTGCATCATCGGAGCTTTCCTGATATCAGATCCGCCGCTCAAGCAGGTGGTGTCCCACACCGTTGAGGCGGGCTTCAAAGGAAATCATAATTTTGGCGCTGGCTTTGGAACCATCAACTGGAAGCTCGGTGTGTTCCGCACGGACAATAAGGACGATATTCTTGCGATTCCGAGCCCGGACCTGCAAGGCTTTGGCTTTTTCCAGAATGTAGGCGCCACGCGGCGGGAAGGTGTTGAGGCGGAGTTCAACATCAAATCCGGCCCGCTCCAGTTTTTCGCGAGCTATGCCTATGTCGATGCGCGCTTTCGCGATCCGCTGACGCTTGCCTCCAACAGCCCGTCGGCTGACGATGACGGTAATATCTTTGTTGTTCCCGGTAATCATATCCCAGGTATCCCGAAGCATCGGATCAAGGCCAGCATCGACTATGCCGTAACCGATGCTTTCAAGCTCGGCGGCGATATGTTGTTTGTCAGCAACCAGTTCTTCATTGGCGACGATTCAAACCAGCAGCCCGAGCTTCCGGGCTACGTGGTCTTCAACCTGCGTGGGACGTATCAGATCGACAAGACATTCCAGGTGTTCGCGCGTGTCGACAATCTCTTCGATCGTCGCTATGCGACGCTCGGCACGTTCTTCGAGAAAGACAACCTTCCCAATTTTGCCACCGGAGGGGACTTCACAAGCGCGAGCACCGTCACTCCGGCGCGGCCGCGGGCGTTCTATGCGGGCTTGAGGGCGACGTTCTAGTTGGAACCAAGCCGCGCAATTAAGCTGTGTTCTGCGCGGATTTGTCCGCATGGAACCGGCAACCTTCAACGAAGCGCCATGTTATAGTAGCAACCGCCCTCGTTAGACGGGGCGAGGATGTTCCCCCTCACATCGTGAAGGAGTGAAATATGACTTGGAAGACCCCCAAGATTGCTGAAGTTTCGGTCGGCATGGAAATCAACATGTACGCTTGCGCAGCGCGCAAGTAATAGACCGAAGCAGATAGCACTTTAAGCGCGGCTCGTTTGCGATTCGTCAGCGAAGGCTGAGGGATCGTGAACGGGCCGTTCGCTTTTAAACCGCGGACATGAGAAGGATGACGCCGGTTGTGGCAAGCGCAACGACCCAGATCAAATCAAGATTGATCCACGCGTTACGCAGGACGGCAACACCAATCCATTCATAGACCAGTATCGCGATTGCGCCAGTGACGACCAGCATAGCTGCGGTGTGAACTCCAACGGCGGTCAGCATCGTTGCGGTCGCGGATGACGCTTCAGGCATCATGTTCTTGGCTGCGGAAGAGGAGAGGCACAGCGGGATCACCACGGGGAGGAGCATGAGTCCTGCACCATGCGCGGTCGCCATGAGGAACGACCACACGGTCAGACCCGCGAGCCCTATCTTCATGCCGAAGCGTACGCGGTGTCTGTGGCCATAAATCTGATGATAAATCGCCCAGCCGATCAGCAACAAACCGGACGCGGCGAGCACGGCGCGCTCGCTGACCACGAAACCTGCCATGATCACAGCGCTGACGATGATGGCCACGGAAAGCGCGTGCCCGACTGCAATTGAGGGCAGCGCCTGCAAGATGATCGTGCGGTTTTGCCGGTGCAGCCCCAGCGCGACGGCGAACAGCCATCCCATCGCCGGGTTAAGGCCGTGGAAGGCCCCAAGCCCGGCGATTGTCAGCCAGGCCCAGGCATTATTCATTTAAACCCTCCGCGCGCTGCAGATTGCGGTTGTCCTTCAAGGGTAGCAGTAGGAATCCGAGGAACAGTCGCCGCCCTCCAGCCGCACCTGATGCGGGCGATGGGACTTGGGCCATTCGACGAAGAAGTCTTTGTCGAATGCGATGCCGCCATTTGGGTTGACGTCGAGCTTCACCATCCAGCCGTTGATCCCTTCGGGGTAGAACTGTTCATCAATCGCCCCGTAAAGCGAATTGGTGAAATAAACCCGCTGTCCGTCGCGGCTGATTTCAACCATCTGCGGCCCGCCATTGAGGGCGCCGTTCTTGGCTCCCGGATGCGAAGCGCGTGAGACGATGCCGCCGATCCGGACCTTGCCTGTAAGCTTCGGTTTGAGCGGGTCGGATACATCGTACTGGTGAAGGTCACCCGTTCCCCAGCAGGCCACATACAAAAACTTGTCGTCCATGGAGAGATCGATATCCGTCACCAGCGGCGGCACGGCCTTGAAGCCCTTGAGCATCGGCGGCAATTCATCTTCTGTCGCTGGCTCGGCCGGAATTTCGATGACCTTGGTGACGGCCCATTTGTCACCGTCGCGGTGCCAGACCCAGATCGATGACGACAGGTTTTCGAGGCTCAACACGCAATTGACGAAACCATACGCCTTGGTCGGATCGTGCGCCGGGCGTAGTTCGAACACGAGCTGATACTTGTCGCCGAAATCGATGGTCTGCTGATGTTTGCGCGTGTGCAGATCCCAGAAGTGAAGCTTGCGGCCGTATTTGGCGCCGAGCAGAATTTCCGGAACGAGGCCGTTCTCGAACATGTCGGGCGTGCCCCATTCGCTGGTCACGAGCGTGTCGTGTCCGAGATGCCACCAGGCATCGTAAGCCAGTTGTTGCGGTCCTCGATCGATCTCCCATTGCCCGCGGACATCGAAGCTCTCGTGATCCATCAGGAAGATACCACCCGGCGCTTCGCCTTTCGCATTGCCAAGTGCTGCGACGTAGATCCCTTCGGGGCCGCAATGAATCGTGTGCGGGCGTGTATAGCCGGCTTTTTCGGCAACTTCAGATGGCTCGATGACCTTGACGATTTGCGGCTTGGCCGGATCCGGCTTGGTATCGATGATGTGGATGCGCGACGACCGCAGCCCTGGGACGATGAGATAGCGTCGTTCGATGTGAGGATGTGGCGCGTTCGGGCAAAGCGATGACGAGCACGCATTCCAGCCGAAATGGTGGAGTTCGTCCCCGACATTCGGCATCACAACCGTATTGATGATCTTCGAATAGGTCTTTGATTTCGGATCGACGTCGACGACGGCAAGGCCGTCGGGCTGTTTTCGCTTCGGATCGAAAGCCGCGACGTAAGCAAGCTTTTCCGGGGGAGCCTTCATCGCCATGCGCGGTGAAGGATAAAACGTTGGGTCGGGTTTCCACGTCGCCATGTTGAGCCCTCCAATTTATGCCCGGACTTCGTCGGACACAGACGATCAATGAAATGTCAAAGCGGTAATTTCCTACTGTCGGAGTTAGTTCGTATTGCGTCGTGACTGTCGCGAGAAAACTCAATACGTCGTGATTGCCGCGAAAGCTCAGTACGGAGGTGCCTTATGGGCGCGCTGCAGCTTCACGGCCTCGGTCCACCAATCAAGGTCGTCGGCAAAGCGGCCGAAAGCCCGATCAAGTTGCTTTCCTGCGTCGCCGGTGGGCTTGCCGTCGGCGGTCAACGTTTGTTCGATGGGGCCAACCGTAATCGTGCTTGAGATTACAACCATGCCCATTTCCGACAAGGTGCCATGCCAAACAAAGTTGGAACGGGCGCCTCCAATACGGCCGGCCGAATAGCTGACGACTGCGGCTGGCCGCCAGAACCATTCCTCAAGAAAGTGGTCTGTCAGGTTTTTCAGGCCGGGTTGCATGCCCCAATTATACTCGCCAGTGACGAAGACGAATGCGTCTGCGGTCTTGATCTTGGATGCAAGCGCTTCCATCGCCGCCGGTGCTGAGCCGGGCGCGTATTCCTTATACATCCGGTCAAGCATTGGCAGATCGACGGCTTTGGCATCGATGAGTTCGACATCGTTGCCGCGTGCACGCAGCGCGTCGACAGAATAGTCAGCCAGACGAATTCCCATTCGATCGGAACGATATGAGCCGTAGAGAACGAGAATGCGGTGGGTCATGAAATCACTCCAAAACAAATCGCCGGCTTGAATGCGTTAGCTTGGAATTAGAGCCGCTTCTGCTACCCGGTTGCAACTGATCTTCCATCATTCCGCACCCGCAATTGTGATCGCGCCGCGTTGCTTTGGGCATGGGTAAGTTCTAGCTTGGTGCCGCCAGCCGCACCGTAGCGGTGAACGATGAGTTATTGCCCGCCCGCTTTTACAGGACAGGTGCAATGGCTGAGATGCCCGTAACACACTACGTCAAATGTGATGACGTCTACATTGCCTATCAGGTGATAGGCGATGGGCCCTTTGACCTGATGTTTGTTCCTGGCTTCGTATCAAACGTTGAAGCGACGTGGCAATCCCCGGATCGAGTTGCCTTCTTCAAGCGGCTTGCCTCGTTTTCTCGGGTCATCCTCTTCGACAAGCGCGGCACTGGAATGTCCGATCGCGGTTCGCAGATCTTTACGCTTGAGCAACGCATGCATGATGTGCAGACCGTGCTGGAGGCCGTCGGGTCCAAACGTGCTGCCTTGATGGGAGTTTCAGAGGGGGGGCCAATGTCGCTGCTTTATGCTGCGACCTATCCTGAGCGGACTTCGGGACTCGTGGTGTATGGCTCTTACGCCAAGCGCGCGTGGTCTTCCGACTACACGTTCGGATGGACGGATGACCGATGGAAAACTGTTCTGGGAAATATCGAGCACCATTGGGGCACGCCGCTTGGAATTAACGCGACGATGTGGGCGCCCAGTATTGCCAATGATCATCATGCGGCGGAGCGTCTGGCCGCGTATTTCAGGGCCTCCGCGAGCCCGGGGGCTGCAGCCGCGATCATGAAAATGAACCGCGAGATCGATGTCCGGCACATCCTGCCAGTGACACGCGTGCCGACGCTTGTTGTTCACCGTATCGGCGATCGCGTGATTGATCTTGAGCACGCGCGCTACATGGCCTCGCATATTCCCGGTGCGAAGCTTGTTGAATTGCCAGGCGAAGATCACATGCCATGGTTTGGCAATCAGGTCTCGGTTCTTGATGAAGTCGAGCAATTTCTGACGGGCCGGCGGCACGCGCACGAACCGGATCGCGTACTGGCGACCGTTCTATTCGCGGATATCGTGGACTCGACAGCGCAGGCGGCGGCGCTGGGCGACAGTTCGTGGCGAGAGTTGCGCAATGCATTTTATATCAAGATACGCCGGGTGCTGGAGCAATACCGGGGCCGTGAGATCAACACGTCAGGCGACGGATTCCTGGCAGCGTTCGATGGGCCCGCACGCGCGGTCCGTTGCGCCACCGCGATCCGCGATGCAGTGCGTCCGCTCAATCTCGAAGTGCGCTGCGGTCTGCACACTGGCGAATGCGAGGTGGTCGGCGATGACATCGCCGGCATTGCGGTTCATACCGGCGCACGCGTTGCTGCACTTGCCGCTCCGGGCGAAGTCCTGGTCTCGCAAACAGTCTGTGATCTCGTCGCCGGTTCTGGGCTAGCGTTCGAAGAAGGCGGCACCTTCAAGTTGAAGGGCGTCCCGAATGAGTGGCGCCTGTTCAGAGCAGTCGCGACCTGAGCCGCTCAATCTTTTCGTCGCGCCTTTCCAGATGATTCTCGGAAAAAGCGCGTAGCGCAGCGGTGACATCGGATAGTCCGATGGATCGAAGAATACGTTGCGTAACGAATTAATGAAGCGCTGATCGTCGCCTGTGGCCTGGCTCTATGCCGCCCTTGGTCGCCATTTATCGAAAATATGTCGTTATTTCAATGCCTTGTGACGTGACCGATGTGTCCGGCGCGGACCTCACTACACCGCACCATCATAGAGTCCAAGCTCCGCCGATGAGGCCTTGGACCTGAAAGTCGGGCTTTCTTCCAGGCATGCGCTTCCCTCGCGGTTTTGATATGCACCATCAGAGGCTTCTCACAGAAGAAGGCCGGCGAGGGAGGGAGCAGATCTTGGCAGGTACGACAACGGGGCTGCATTCAGCCTCGCACGCAGCCGTCGCCCTCACAAATGTCGATGTCACGTTTCGGCTGACTGGCGGCGCCAGCTATCGCGCCGTGGAAGGCGCGACGCTGAACGTGGCCGACGGAGAATTCGTGGCTATCGTTGGCCCGACAGGCTGCGGCAAGTCGACACTGCTCAACATCGCCGCCGGATTGATCGCCCCCGCTGCCGGGCGCGTTGAGATTTTCGGGACGCCGATCATCGGCCTGAATCAGCAGGCCGGCTATCTGTTTCAGGCCGACGCGTTGTTTCCCTGGAAGACGGCCATCGAGAACGTTGCTATCGGTCTGGAAACAGCCGGGATGCATTCTTCGGAAGCGCGCGTGAAAGCACAAAGCTGGCTAGTCCGCGTTGGCCTCGGCAACTTCGCCAACCATTATCCACATATGCTGTCAGGCGGACAGCGCAAACGCGTGGGTCTCGCTCAGGTTCTGATCCGCGATCCAAAAATTCTCCTGATGGATGAGCCATTCGGCCCGCTCGACGCGCAAACACGTCAGATCATGGGCAATCAGCTGCTGGACCTCTGGAGCGCGGACCGCAAGGCGGTGATATTCGTCACGCACGATCTTGAGGAGGCCATCGCGCTGTCCGACCGGGTGGTCATCATGTCGGCGGGACCATCGGCCCGCATTCTCGGGGATTGGAAAATAACGCTCCCGCGCCCGCGCGACATCGCCGAAGTGCGATTGGACGCCGCTTTTTTCGACATCCATCGTGACATCTGGCGCACCCTCAAGGCAGAAGTCCTGAAAAGCTACGAACAGACGGCGGTCGTGTAATGCAGCGTTTGAAACTCGGTCTCCTGCAAATTCTCGTCGCGGTCGTCTGTGTCGTCGTCTGGCATTTAGCAACAACTATCCCGGTCAACGGAAAGCCGCTGTTTCCGCCGTTCTTCTTTTCGACGCCGCTTGATGTCGCTTCGCGTATCGTGAAGTGGTTTGCGGACGGTACCATCTGGCGTCATCTCTGGATCACGCTCTCGGAGTCGATGCTGGCGTTTGTTGCGGGCTCTGTCGGTGGTGTGCTGGTCGGGTTCTGGTTCGCGCGTCAGCCGCTGGTGGCGGCGATCTTCGACCCTTACGTAAAGATGGCGAATGCTCTGCCGCGCATTGTGCTGGCGCCGATTTTCACCCTGTGGTTCGGGCTCGGAATCTGGTCAAAAGTGGCGCTCGGCATCACGCTGGTGTTCTTCATTGTGTTTTTCAACGTCTACCAGGGTGTTAGGGAAGTCAGCCCCACGGTGCTTGCCAACGCCCGCATGCTCGGAATGAACGAACGGCAACTGATGCGCCATGTCTACTGGCCTTCAGCCATGTCGTGGATGTTCTCGTCCTTGCATACATCGGTCGGCTTTGCCGTGGTGGGCGCTGTCGTGGGCGAATATCTCGGCTCTGCGGCAGGGCTCGGCTATCTCATTCTGCAGGCGGAGGGCACTTTCGATATTGCCGGCGTTTTTGCGGGCATGTTCGTGCTGGCGGCTTTCGTGCTCGTCATCGACGCCATCGTGACGATGGTAGAACGGCGGCTTCTGGTCTGGCGGCCGGTGCAGGCTGATGGGCGGACTTGAACGCTTCCCAGACCACGCCTGGTCGCTTAGTGTTGGAAACCAATGGTGGCCAAACAAACAGGATCACCAATCATGCGGAGAAAACGATCATGATGGCGCTCTGTCTGCGGCGAATGGTGTCTTGCCTGGCCGCGCTTGTGCTGATGTCCGGTGCTGCGTTCGCGCAGGCGAAAGTGACAATCGCTGTCGGCGGGGCCGCCTGCCTCTGTTATCTACCAACCGTGCTGGCAAAACAGATCGGCGAATACGACAAAGCCGGCTTGAACGTCGAGATCGTGGACTTCAAGGGAGGCTCGCAGGCGCTGACGGCGGTGCTCGGCGGAAGCGCGGATGTAGTCTCCGGCTATTTCGATCACTGCGTCAATCTCGCGGCCAAGAACCAGAGCCTGCAGGCCTTTGTGGTCTATGATCGGTATCCCGGGCTGGCGCTTGTCGTGGCACCGAAAAATACCGCTGCCATCAAGTCGATCAAGGATCTTGCCGGCAAGCGCATCGGTGTCAGTGCGCCCGGGTCGTCCACTGACTTCTTTCTGAAGTATCTGTTGAACAAAAATGGTGTCGATCCGAACTCTGTCGGTGTGATCGGCGTCGGACTTGGTGCGACGGCCGTCGCGGCGATGGAGCAGGGCAGTGTCGACGCAGCCGTCATGCTCGATCCGTCGGTCACCTTGCTTCAAGGCAAGAACAAGGATCTCAAAATTCTGAGCGATACGCGCACGCAGCATGACACGCTGGAGGTGTTCGGTGGCGAATATCCGGGCGGCGCGCTCTATACGCGAGCGGACTGGATCGCCGCGCATCAGAAGGAAACGCAGGCGCTGACCAATGCGATCCTGGCGACGTTGAAGTGGATCCATTCCCACACGCCGGAAGACATCATGGCGAAGATGCCTCCTGAACTCGTCGGTGCGGACAAGGAGCTTTATCTCGCGGCGCTGAAGAACACGATTCCGATGTTTTCACTGACCGGAAAAATGGACCCCAAGGGCGCGCAAGCGGTGCTCGACGTTTTCAGTCAATCATCTCAGGAAGTGAAGAACGCCAAGATCGACCTGTCGAAGACATATACCAACGCATTTATTGAAAAAGCCAACTAGGAGAGACCAGAGTTTGCGCGGCGATCCGGCAGGATTGCCCGCGCTCCGGAGGAAACTCTCATTCGTTGTAAAGTCTTTGCAATGGCTGCTCAGGCGCGCATGACTATGCAGTGAGCTGCATGCGCGGCCGCTGTCATTTCGCATCCAAACGCAGCTTTGTCTAAAAGAAAACAGTTCCCGTCCGGACAGAACCGAGGAATAATCGTCATGAGCGACCGGTACGAATAAACTGGTCGGCCTAGTGTGGTGGTTCAGAAGTTCGCTTCAATTTCTCGGCGCGTCCTCTGAGCGAACTTCTGAACCTAAACCACACTAGAATTATGGGTTGCTAGTGTCCTTTCGAATCCGAAGTTCGCTAGCGGGTGCGCTGCACTATGAGGCGAACTTCGGATTCGGGACACCTGATCGCTGCAAGATAATTGCCCTACGGTTCTTTATTTGTGCGGAGATGGTCGTGAATGGTTTTCTCAATTCGCCCGGCGTTTCGGGCTTGGTCGCAGCCTCTTCACATCGGCGCCTTCAGGTTTTCCCACTTCTTGTGCTGCTCACGCTTGGGGCGTGCGGCGAAAAGAAGGAACAGGCCGCAGCTCCACCCCCGCCGGTTACCGTCGCAGAACCCACCAAGCGGGTCGTAACCGATTGGGATGAATTCACCGGACGCTTCGACGCCATCGAACAGGTGCTGATCCGGGCGCGGGTGACCGGCTTCGTCATGAGCGTGGACTTCAAGGACGGCGCCATCGTCAAGGAAGGAGACCTTCTCTACACGATCGATCCCCGGCAATACGAGGCCGCCGCCGAACAGGCACAAGGTCAGCTTAATGACGCGAATGCGAAAATCGACTTTGCGAAGCGTGAGCTGGAGCGTGCTGAAGCCCTGGTCAAGACCTCGGCGGTATCCGAATCCATTGTCGATCAGCGGCGCCAAGCTCTTCAGGTCGCTCAGGCTGCAGCATTGCAGGCCGAAGGCGTGTTGAAGCGCGCCCAGCTCGATCTCGAGTACACCAAGGTTCGCGCGCCGATCGATGGACGCATCAGTCGCCACCTCGTGACGATCGGAAATCTGGTGCAGGGAAGCGAAACCGGCGCGACGCTGCTGACTTCGATCGTGTCCATGGACCCGATCCACGTCTATTTCGATATGGACGAGTCCATTTACCTGAAGAACAGCCGTTTGTGGTTTGAGGGCAAGCGGCCAAGTTCGCGGGACACGCCAAACCCGGTGCAAGTTTTGCTCGCCGGTGAGACCAAGCCTTCCCATGAAGGCCGGATGGATTTCCTCGACAACCGACTGGATCTTGGGACCGGCACGTTGCGGGGCCGCGCGCTGGTGGACAACCACGACCTGTCGATCCTGCCCGGGCAGTTTGCCCGTGTCCGCGTGCTTGGCAGTGCGCCATATGAAGCGTTGCTATTGCCGGATACGGCCGTTGCCACGGACCAGTCGCGCAAGATCGTCTTTGTCGTAAAGAGCGACGATACCGTTGAAGCCAAGCCGGTGACGCTTGGTCCATTGGATGATGGCCTCCGGGTGATCAGGGAAGGGCTGAAGCCTGAAGACAGGGTGATTGTCGAAGGTCTGCAACGCGCACGCATCGGGGCAAAGGTTGCGCCTCATGCACAGACAACCGCCAGCAACAGCGGCGCAAAGCCATGAATCTCGGCCGTCTGTCTATCAACCAGCCGATCTTAGCGATGGTGCTGTCCATCGTTCTCCTGATCGTCGGCGCAATCGCCTATACGACATTGCCCGTTGCGGAGTATCCGCAGATTGCACCGCCGACGGTCGTTGTCACCACGCAATACCCTGGCGCATCAGCACAGACAGTCTCGGATACGGTTGCGACGCCGATTGAACAGCAGATCAACGGCGTCGAGGACATGCTGTATCTCTACAGCCAGGCGACCTCTGATGGCCAATTGAACATCACGATCACCTTCAAGCTCGGGACTGATCTCGATAAAGCACAGGTTCTTGTCCAGAACCGGGTGGCCATCGCGCAGCCGCAGTTACCGGAAGAAGTGCAGCGAAACGGCGTCACCACACGGAAGAACAGCCCCGACCTCCTGATGGTCGTTTTCATGCTGTCGCCGGATGATACCTACGACCAGCTCTACATCAGCAACTACGCGCTCCGGCAGGTGCGCGATCAATTGCTGCGTCTTGATGGCATCGGCGACATCCAGATATTCGGAGCGCGCGATTATTCGATGCGGCTTTGGTTGGATCCTGACAAGATCGCAACCTTGGGGATGACGGCGGGCGACGTCCTGACCGCCATTCGCGCGCAGAACCTGCAAATTACCGGCGGCAGAGTTGCTGAGCCTCCGATTGCGGATCGCGCGTTCCAGCCAAACCTGACTTTCACCGGCCGCTTAAAAGACCCGCAGCAATTTGAAAACATCGTCATCAAGGCAGGCGCGGATGGCCGCACGGTGCGACTGCGCGATGTCGCGCGTATCGAGCTGGGCGCGTTGGCCTATACCACCAACAGCTTCTTGTTACGCAAATCAGCGGTTGCGATGCTGGTCTCGCAGCGCCCCGGTTCGAATGCGCTGGCCACCGCGAAGAACATTTCCGACGCGATGGTCCGGCTGAAGGCCGATTTCCCTCCGGGGCTCGAATACAATATTGGCTATAACCCGACCGAATTCATCGCACAATCCGTCCACGAATTGATCAAGACGATCTACGAGGCGATGGTTCTGGTGGTCATCGTTGTGCTGGTGTTCCTGCAGGGGTGGCGGCCGGCGATCATTCCCATCATCGCTATTCCGGTGTCTCTGGTCGGCACCTTCGCTGTCATGGCCGCTCTCGGCTATTCGATTAATAATCTGACGTTGTTCGGCCTGGTGCTGGCGGTTGGCATTGTGGTCGATGATGCCATTGTCGTCGTCGAAAATGTTGAACGTCATCTCGGGGCCGGGATGGGGCGCCGTGATGCGGCGCTTCTCACCATGCAGGAGGTCGGTGGTGCATTGGTGTCCATCGCGCTCGTCCTGTGTGCGGTGTTCGTGCCGACGGCTTTTCTGGGAGGAATCTCTGGCCAGTTCTTCCAGCAGTTCGCGGTGACCATTGCAGTCGCGACCGCGATTTCGTGCTTCTGTTCACTGACGCTATCACCGGCGCTCGCCTCATTGATCTTGAGACCGCATGAACACCATCGCCCGCCGGCGAGCTGGAATTTCATCGCGCGCGGATGGGAAAAATTCACCGGCGCGTTCAATCGCCTCTTCGATCGTCTGTCCCATGGCTACGCAGCCACCGCTGAATTCGTCATCCGGCATTCGGTTGCGATGTTGCTGGTTTATGCCGTCCTGATCGGAAGCGCGGGATGGCTGCTTGTCACCACGCCACAAGGGTTCATCCCGGCGCAGGACCGGGGCTACGTCATCGTCTCCGTGCAATTGCCGGGGGCAGCGTCGCTGGCGCGCACCACCGAAGTCGTCCGCCAGATCGAGAAGATCGCGCTCGAGGTGCCCGGCGTTGTTCGTGTGCCGTCATTTGCGGGTCTCAACGGCGCAACGCGGACGTCAGCCAGTAATGCTGCGGCGCTCTTTCCCGTGTTTGACGAGCCAGAGGCGCGCGTCAAGAAAGGCCTGACGGCCGCTGTCATCACCGCTGAATTGCGCAAGCGGCTGTCGGCGATTGAGAACGCGTTTGTCATCGTCGTGCCGCCGCCCGCCGTTCCTGGTATCGGCACCGGCGGTGGTTTCGCCATGCGCGTGCAAGATCGTCAGGGGCGGGGACCCGAGCTGCTCGCTGCTGCGACCGATGAGCTGGTGAATGCGGCGCGTAAGGCGCCTGGCCTGACCGCAGTGTTCTCGCCGTTTAGCGCGGACACACCGCAGGTTTTCGTCGGCATCGATCGCCAGAAAGCGCAGATGCTGAGCGTGCCGATCCAGAACATTACCGATGCTATCGAAACTTATTTCGGCTCGGCTTACGTTAACGACTTCAATATTCTGGGGCGCACCTATCACGTCACTGCGCAGGCTGATTTTCCGTTCCGCAAGGAGACCGCTGATCTGGCGCGCCTGCAGACGCGCAATTCGGCTGGCCAGATGGTTCTTCTCGGAAGCGTAGTCGATTTCCGCGATATATCGGGTCCTGATCGCGTCGCGCGCTATAATCTCTATCCGGCAGCGGAGTTGCAGGGCGATACACTGCCGGGCACAAGCTCGACGACCGCACTCAACATCATGCAGCAGCTGGCACACGAAACACTGCCGAGCGGCTTCTCATTCGAATGGACGGATCTTTCCTACCAGCAGGTAACCGGCGGGCAGACCGGTCTCTATGTGTTCCCGATCTGCGTGCTGTTCGTGTATCTGGTGCTGGCTGCCCAGTATGGCAGTTGGAGTCTGCCGTTTGCTGTGATTTTGATCGTACCGATGTGCCTGCTGGCGGCGACGATCGGTGTTCGCATCATGGGGCAGGACATCAACATCCTGACCCAGATCGGCTTCGTTGTGCTGGTGGGACTTGCCGCGAAGAATGCCATTCTGATTGTCGAGTTCGCGCGGGACATCGAACGCGAGGGAAGCGATCAGCTCTCAGCCGTGATCGAAGCGTGCCGGCTGCGCTTGCGCCCCATTCTGATGACGTCGTTCGCCTTCATCCTTGGCGTGCTGCCGCTTGTCATCTCGACAGGGTCGGGCTCGGAAATGCGTCAAGCCGTAGGCGTGGCAGTATTCTTCGGCATGCTGGGTGTGACGTTGTTCGGCCTGATTTTCACGCCGATCTTCTACATCCTGGTGCGGCGCCTTGCGGGCGGAAAGTTCGAGCCGGTCGAGAAGACCTGATCTCAAGCTAAGCGGCCTCAAGGTGACGAGCGGATCACCTGAGCGAGGGCTTCTCGGCAGCCGGCCCCGCCTTGTCGGAAGTCTTTCGTCCCTGCGCCTGCAGACTGTTCTGCATTCTCCGAAGGGTGCCTTCGAGCACGCTTCTCACGGCAATGCGCGCGCGGCGCTTATCGCCGGCCGCAATGGCGTTGTAGATTTCGAGATGTTCGTCGTAAGCAGCTTCTGCGGTGTCTGCCTTCTTGGCAGAGGTCGCCCTTGCCGAGGCAATGGCCTCGTACAAATGCGGCTGAAGGAATTCCACGAAGCCGATAATCAGCGGATTTTGCGTGGCAACCGCAATGGCGCGGTGAAACTCGATATCAGCCGACAAAGCTTCGTCGAATGATTTCCGCGACGGCTCCATGGCCTTCAGGCACTTCTCCATTTTCTTGAGATCGGCAGGTTTTCGCCGCTCGGCTGCAAGGCTGGCGGCCTGAACCTCGACACCCATGCGCAACTCCAGCACCTCCAGAATGGCGCGAGCCTTCTCATTGGACTTGGCCAACCGGAACGGCCGATCGATGGTGTCCTTGGCAACGAACACGCCTTTGCCTTGGCGCGAGTCCACAAGGCCATCGGCCTTGAGGCGCGACAACGCCTCGCGAATGACTGTGATGCTCACGCCATAGTTCAGCGCCAGATCCTTGCCCGCGGGCAGCTGCTCGCCAAGTCCGTATTGACCGCTCACGATCGTCTCTCGCAGAGCAATGGTGATGCGGTCTGCGAGACTCTGCGGCGCAACGGTTTGTTCAATTCGTCTGGAAGGCATGATTGCTTTCGGGTGCGCGTGTCATTTCACCGAGGAATGTGCTTTGCCAGAATTGCCTTAACTCAATGAAGTACAGCATAATGCTTACTGCAATACCTAGGAAATTCGCAAACGACCTTCAATGTCTCCCCCAAGGTAGTCCTGATGGCTCAGCCAAGCGTATCGTTCTGGGAATTCTCACTCTCTGTCTATTCAAAGTCCGGTGTTCCGGAGGCCTGCCTGGAGCTCCAGGACAAGCACGGGGCTGACGTCAACATCGTGCTGTTCATGCTGTGGGTCGCGGATCAGGGGCGCCGCCTGAGCGCCGATGACATCGGCAGGATAACCAACCTCATCGCGGATTGGCAAAATGAGCTTGTGAGGCCGCTTCGCCTCGCGCGGCGTTTTTTGAAGGCGCCGGCTTCCGAATGGCAGCTTCAGGAAACGGCCGCGCTTCGGGCGCGGATCAAGGCCGATGAGCTGGAGGCTGAACGCTTGCAGCAAAGTGTCATGGCAAACTTCTTTCATAGTCATTCCATGGGGCAGGCGGATGAGGTCGATGCTGCTGCGATCGCCAATCTCGAAGCTTATGCAGCGTCACTCAACACTGTTTTCCCCAAACAGATTGTCTCACTGCTGATGAAAGCGGCACGTCACGAGGTGTGAGACAGTTCGTCTGCAACGCGCTGTGTGACGACGATTTATCTTTTCAATTCTGCTGTTTGCTTCGCATTTCGTGCTGTTGCTGCGGTTGCAGTGTGCTGCCTAAACTTCATTGTGTGCTGCAGAAGAGCTTGCGCGGTGCATCATATGTAGTCAGCCGCTGCCTCTGATTTAGGATTGCCTCGGTCAACTTATAATATAAGCTGATAAGATAACCTCAGCCGGGGAGATCTTCAGGTGTCGGACAATCAGAGTTTACGGGGCTTCCTAGAGAACACCGAAAAGCAATTTCCGGATGAAGTCCTCAGGATCAAGGAGCCAGTTAGTAAGCAGCTTGAGATGACCTCGGTGGTCTTCGAGCTCGATCGCCTGAACAAAAGCCCGGTGGTGATCTTCGAGAATGTCGAAGGCTCCGATATGCCGGTCGTGACCAATATCGCGGGTAACCGGGATCTGTTGGCGCACTGTCTCAAGACGAGTGTCGCCGATTTGCCGACCACATTCCGGAACCGGTGCCAGAACTACATCCCTTGCGATGTTGTCCCCAAAGGCGAATGGGATGACGTTGTGATCGAAGGCGATGACATCGATCTCACGAAGTTGCCGATTCCGTTCCAATTCACTGTGGATGCTGCGCCTTACATTACGGCAGGGCAGATCACGGCGCGCGATCCGGAGACCGGCATCGATACCACCGGTTTCCACCGCCTGATGTTGAAAGGCAAGAACAGGCTCGGCGTTTCGCTCCACTCGCGCCGGCGCATGTATGAATTTCATCGCCGCGCAGAGGCGCGAGGACAGTCGCTGCCGGCTGCGATCGTGATCGGCAATCATCCCCTGCATTACATGGGATCGATGGTCTACGCTTATCCGCCGAATGTCCGGAAATATGAGATTATCGGCGGACTGTTCGGCGAACCCTACCGCGTGGCGCGTTGCGGTGTAGGCGATCTGGAGGTTCCCGCGGGCGCGGAAATCGTCATCGAAGGCGAGATCCTGGCGAACGTCCACGAGCCGGAAGGTCCGTTCGGCGAGTTTACCGGATACGCGTCTTACCGCAGCACACAAAATGTTTTCGTTGCACATCGCGTGCGGATGAAGCGAGATGCATTCTTCCACAGTGTGGTGTCCGGCATGTCGCGTGACCACATTCTGATTTCGTGCATTACGCGTGAGGGCGAGATCCTCAACGCGCTTCGGCGGAATCTGCCAAACGTACGGGCTGTGCATGTGCCGCACAAAACCTGCGGCGCATTCCTCGCCATCGTCTCGATGAAGAAGATCGCGGAAGGCGAGCCGAAGATGGCCATGCTGACGGCGCTTGGAACGGAGCTCTATACGAAGCAGGTCATCGTAGTCGATGACGATGTTGATATCTTCGACATGGAGGACGTGATGTGGGCGGTGGCCACGCGCGTGCGGGCCGAGAAGGACATTCTCCTGGTGCCGGGCGTAAAGTCGGCGATCATTGATCCGACATCGGACCCCAAGAATTTCACGGTGACCAAGATGGGCATCGATGCAACTGCTCCGACCGAGGATGGGTTCGCTGAGCGGCTGGTCATCTCAGACGAGCAGCGTGCACGTGCGCGTGAGATTTTGGCGAAAGCCAACGTCGCGGTGTGATGCACAGTAGCATCACATCGGATGGACTGAAGACGATTGCGACGAAGGAAAATTCAAGAAGCCGGGGAATTGGCCCGGTTTGTGCAACACGCAGGCAACTAACGACTGATACACATCTTCATGGAGTAGAATGATGAAACGACGTTATATTGCGTGGCTTTCCTTAGCTCTTGCGATCGTTGCCGCGCCACACTCCGCAAGTGCACAGACGAAGGTGAAATTCACCCTCGACTGGATTCCGGGAGCAACGCATGGCGCTTTCTTCGTTGCACTCCAGAAAGGCTATTACAAAGCCGAGGGACTCGATGTCACCATCGACCGCGGCAAGGGATCGGCTGAAGTCGTGCGGCAACTGGCTGCCGGTTCGTACGACATGGGATTTCCCGACATCAACGTCGTAATGGATTTCAACTCGAAGAATCCCGAGCAGGGCTTTCCGGTATTGATGAGCGGATATGAAGAGGCGCCTGCGGCGATCTTCGTACTGAAGTCGAGCGGCATCACCGAGCCCAAGCAGCTCAACGGCAAGAAGCTCGGTTCGGCGGCGAACGACTCGACCTTCAAGCTGTTCCCGATTTTCGCCAGCAAGACTGGTATTGACCCGGCTTCGATGCAAATCCAGTACATTGAGCCTAGCCTTCGTGAAGTGCTTCTTGCGCAGAACAAGGTGGATGCCATCCCCGGTCAGGTCTTCAACTCCTTGCTCGAACTGCAGGCCAAGGGCGTCAAAAAGGACGACATCAAGTACTTCATGTACAAGGATTACGGCCTCGAGCTCTACGGCAACTCGATTGCGGCCTCGCGCACGTTCCTGAAAGAGCATCCCGATGCGGTTAAGGGATTTCTCCGTGCCACTTTGAAGGGCCTGAAGGATATCGCGAAGGATCCTGAAGTTGCCGTGAAGGCTGCCCTGACGTTCGAACCCCTGTTGAACGCGGATATCGAGCGGGAGCGCCTCCGTGTCGCGCTCGATTGCTGCATCATCACGGACCACGTCAAGAAGGATGGCTTCGGCGACGTCAATCGCGAGCGGTTGCAGAACATCATCACGCTAATCACCAAGGCCTACAACCTGCCGCGCCAGCCTTCTCTCGAGGAGGTATTCGACGGATCCTATCTGCCGCCCAAGGCAGAGCGGATGGTCAACTGACCGAAAGCGTTCTGCAGGTCGAGAAGGGTATCCCGCCGATGTCGTTTATCCAACTGACTGACGTTGATTTGGTCTATGGATCATCCTCCGGCGGAAAGCCATCCGGCGATCAGACGCTCGCTGTCTCCGGGGCCAATATCACCATTGGACATGGCGAGTTCATCGCCATCGTCGGTCCGAGCGGTTGCGGAAAGTCCACGCTGCTCAAGCTGATTGCGGGATTGGTTCGGCCGAATCGCGGAAGCGTCAAGGTTAGTGGCGAGGAAGTTTGCCGGCCTCAGAAAGTCGGCATGGCGTTCCAGAATGCCACGCTGCTGCCGTGGCGAAATATCCGCGACAACGTGATGTTGCCGCTCGAAATCGTCGAGCCCTACCGCAGCCGTCAGAAGGCAGATTACGAGAAGAATTGCGCGCGGGCGGAGGAACTGCTGGCCACTGTCGGGCTGTCGGGCTTCGCTGACCGTATGCCGTGGCAACTCTCTGGAGGCATGCAGCAGCGTGCGCAGCTCTGCCGGGCCCTTATTCACGAGCCGTCGATCCTGTTGCTGGATGAGCCGTTCGCGGCGCTCGATACTTTTACCCGCGAGGAGCTCTGGGGCGTGCTGCAGGACCTATGGTCTTCGCGAAAGTGCACGATCATCCTGGTGACGCATGAACTCCGGGAAGCGGTTTATCTCGCGGAAACGGTTCACGTGATGAGTGCGCGTCCCGGACGGATCGTGAAAACCAGCAGTGTCGATATCGCGCGCCCGCGCACGTTGGAGTCCACGTTCCAGCCGGACTTCGTCGAACTGGTTCACGATCTGCGGGATCATATCGGCCGGGGGAAGAAATCTTGACCAACGAATCGATCGGGCGCCTCGCTCCGTGGCTGACAGCGCTGGCCTGTGTATTTCTATGGTGGTTGGTCATAGCCCTATTCGGAATCAAGAGTTTTATCCTCCCGACACCGTGGGAGACCCTGAAGGCTCTTTACACGTTTCGCGGACCGCTCTTTACGAATGGAATGGCGACGCTTTTTACCACGCTTCTAGGGTTCGGCATCGCGGTCGGCGTCGGCTTGCTACTCGGCATTCTGGTCGGGTCGTCGCGTCTCGCTTATCAGGCGCTTTATCCGCTTCTCGTCGCGTTCAATAGCGTGCCGAAGGCCGCGCTGGTGCCGATCTTCGTTATCTGGTTCGGGACGGGAACGGTGCCGGCGGTGGTCACGGCATTCATGCTGTCGTTCTTCCCCGTGGTCGCGAACGTGGCGACTGCGTTTGCAACCATCGAGCCAGAGTTGTTGGAGGTGATGCGGTCGCTGGGCGCCTCGCAGCGGGACATGACGATCAAGATCGGGATTCCGCGGTCTCTGCCATTCTTCTTCGCATCCTTGAAAATTGCGATTACGCTGGCGTTCGTGGGATCGGTGATCGCTGAGATCGTGGCGGGTAACAGCGGCATCGGCAACGTGATGCTGGTCGCGGGATCGAACTTCAATGTGCCGCTGGTTTTCGCAGCTTTGTTCGTGGTCGGCGCAATGGGCGCCGGCATGTATGCAATCTTCGATTTTCTGGAACGTAGGCTGACGAGCTGGTCGGTACGTGGCGCAGGCATGGCGCAGCACGCGACAGGCGGATGAATTGTAACGATATGCGCAGAGAGATCATGAGCAATCAGACGGGCGTGCGGAAGGCGAAAGAGACGAATGCCCCGCGTGTCATCGTGGGCATTACAGGGGCGTCGGGAGCCGTTTACGGTCTGACTGCGCTGAAGGCCCTGCGCGCTGCCGGAGTAGAGACCCACCTCGTCGTGTCCCGGTCCGGACAGATCACCATGGCCCATGAGACCGAGACCAAGTTCTCGGATTTGTCGGCTCTGGCTGATGTCGTCTATCGGATAGACGATATTGCGGCCGCCATTTCCAGCGGGTCGTTCCAGACCATGGGCATGATCATCGCGCCGTGCTCGGTTCGTTCGCTGGCAGAGATTGCAAGCGGCGTGACGTCCAGCCTGTTGACGCGTGCTGCCGATGTGGTCCTGAAAGAGCGCCGGAGGCTGATCTTGATGGTGCGCGAGACGCCGTTCCATCTGGGCCATCTCCGGTCGATGACACAGGTCACCGAAATGGGGGCCATCGTTATGCCACCGATACCTGCGTTCTACGCTCGTCCGGCGACACTGGACGACATGGTCAATCACTCGGTTGGCCGTGCGCTCGATCTGTTAGGAATCAACAACGATCTGGTGCGGCGATGGGGCGAGACGGTCGGAATTGGCGACGGGCGTTGAACTTGAAACCTGAACTTGCCGATTGCATTCGTTCGCGGCCACGGTTCTTTAGGCCGGAATGGGATATTCGGTAAACTTCCAACGATGCATGAACATCTTGTATGATGGGGCAAGTGTTTCCATCACTGGATGTTCAAATGGACGTTGAACTGAAAACCATCGACCATGAGAACCTCAGTCGAACAGTTTACCTCGCGCTCTGCGATGCGATCACGAAGGGCCAGTTTCGCTCGGGCGACCGGCTGAAGATTCGCGATATCGCAGCCCAACTGGGCACGAGCGTCACGCCGGTGCGGGACGCCATCCTGCGGCTTGCGCATGATGATGCCGTGGTCTTTCGCTCGGCACGCGATATCCGCATCCCGCATCTCAGCAAGGCGCGTTATCTCGAAATCCGCTCGATCCGTCTAAAGCTGGAGGGTCTCGCGGCGGAGAATGCCGCACGGCTGGTGACGGACGAAGATATCGCCGAGCTGGAAGCTATCGTAAAAAGCAACGAAGAGGCGCTTGCCCGCGGTGATTTCATCCGTGGGGCTGAACTCAATCAGGCCTTCCATTTCCGGATCATGCAGATCGCCAGAATGCCGGTGTTGTCCGGCGTCATTCAGCGCATCTGGCTGCAGATGGGGCCGGTGATAGCGGATGCTTACATCGATGGCGGACGCTCGATGATCGAGCACCATTATCCGGTGATCGACGCGTTGAAGCGGAGAGACCCTGACGCTGCGGCGGCGACCATCATGAATGACCTCATCAAGGGCGGACAGGCTGTCTACGACCGCGTCTCGACACTTGATCAGGACAACCAAAGCGACGAGGCCGCGAAGTAGGTTCTTCTGCGTAGCGCTGTGAAGATCAGCACGTATCGAGGCAGGGATGGTTAGATATCTAAGTATAAAGGCTTGCCGACATCTCGATTATGATGCATCATACATCAAATTGACTAGGCGAGCTGGATAAGAGGTTAAGGGCCTCTATCCGCTGGAGTTTTCGTCCGATGACGTTGAATGCAAGTCGACACGAACGGCCAGCTTCAAACGGCGATGCCGATGGCGGAGCGACGCTGGAGAAGCTCGGGGAGCTGCTTGAGGTTGCGGCGCCGCCCGTCTCCGACGCTGAAGCGCGAGAGCTTGCGCGTGTGCATTTTGGCCTCGATGTTACCGTCGAGCCGCTGGTCGGCGAACGCGACCGCAATTTTCATCTGCGCGACAGCAACGGCCGCGAATACGTGTTGAAGGTCATCCATCCGGCTGAAGATGAGGCGGTGACGGATTTTCACAGCAAGCTGCTGTTGCACATCCAAATTGCGGATCCGGAGCTGGCGGTGCCGCTGCTCATACGTCCGCGCAACACCGATGCGAATGAGGCGGTGTGGCGAACGGAACAACATCCGCCGCGTCGCGTGCGATGCCTCACTTATCTTGCAGGGTGTCCGCTCTATCGGGCGGAGCGAAGCGCCGCTCAGAAACGAAGCATCGGTACATTCCTCGCCCGGCTCAATCTCGCGCTTCGTGGCTTCCGCCATCCGGCAGATGGTCATGAGCTGTTGTGGGACACCAAGCATGCCGACCGGGCGCGTGCTCTGCTGAGTAATCTGGACGAAGCGCGCAAGACCTTGGCCAATCGTGCGCTCGACCGTTTCGCGGAGCATGTCTTGCCGCAGCTATCGCAGTTCCGCACGCAAGTCATTCACAACGATTTCAATCCGCACAACGTGCTTGCGGGCGAGCCTCGCAATGAAGAGATCGCAGGCGTGATCGATTTCGGCGATTCCGTGCATTCGCCGATCGTGCAGGATCTTGCGGTGGCGGCGGCTTATCAATTCGAGCCAACCGGTCATCCGCTCGAAGGTCCTGCCGAAGTCGCTGCGGCCTTTCACAAACTGCATCCGCTGCTGCCGGAAGAGGTCGAGATCCTGCCGGACTTCATCGGCGCACGGTTTGCGCTCGCCATCGCAATCAGTTTCTGGCGTGCCGCAAGGCACCCCGACAATGCGGCCTACATCATGCGGAACCAAAATGCCGCATGGTCCGGACTTCAGCGCTTGAACGAAATCTCCCGTGATGAAGCCATCGATTGGCTTCACACCCGTATCGGAACGAGGTGACCAGATGACGATGATCAATGCCTTCGATGCCTCAAACGCAACGAATATGGCAGAGCAGGAGCGCGCGCTGATTGCGCGCCGTGAGCGTGCGCTCGGTCCTGCGTATCGTCTGTTTTACGCCAATCCTGTGCATCTGGTGCGCGGCGAGGGCGTCTGGCTGTACGATCCTGATGGCAATGCGTATCTGGATGTCTACAACAATGTCGCCTGCGTCGGTCATTGCCATCCTCATGTGACGGCGGCGCTCAGCAAGCAGGCTGCGACGCTCAACACGCATACGCGTTATCTGACCGACGGCATTGTCGATTATGCCGAGCGGCTGTTGTCGAGTTTCCCGAAAGAATTATCCAACGTGATGTTCGCCTGCACGGGCAGCGAAGCGAACGATCTCGCCTATCGCGCGGCACGGACATACACCGGCGGAACCGGCGTGATCGTCACGCAGCTTGCCTATCACGGCGTGACGATCGCGATTTCCGAAATGTCGCCCTCTCTCGGCAGCGGGATCGAATTAGGTTCGCACGTCCGCACCGTGCCGGCCCCGGATCTTTATCGCAGCGGCGGCAAGGATGTCGGCGAGACTTTCGCAGAGAATGTGCGCAAGGCGATCGCGGATATGCAGGCGCATGGCATCAAGCCTGCCGCGCTGCTCGTGGATTCGATCTTCGCAAGCGATGGCGTCTTCTCCGATCCGGCCGGCTTCCTCGCTCCGGCTGTCGAGGTGATCCGCAAGGCTGGAGGCGTGCTCATCGCTGATGAAGTACAGCCCGGCTTTGGGCGCACCGGTGAGGGCATGTGGGGCTTTGCGCGCCATGGCCTGATCCCCGAGATCGTGACCATGGGCAAGCCCATGGGGAACGGTCATCCCATGGCGGCGATGGTCGCCCAGCCGAAAATTCTGGACGTGTTCGGGCAGCGCACGCGTTACTTCAATACGTTCGGCGGCAATCCGGTGTCCTGTGCAGCAGGGATGGCGGTGCTCGAAGTCATCGAGCGGGAAGGGTTGATCGCGAACGCAAAGGATGTTGGTTCACACATGCGTGATGGTTTGCGCGCGCTGGCGCAGCGCCATGCATTGATCGGAGATGTGCGCGGGGCGGGACTGTTCGTCGGCGTTGAACTGGTCAAAGATCGCACCACGCGTCAGCCTGCGCCGAATGAGACCGCTCGCCTCGTCAACGGCTTGCGGGAGAAGCGTGTGCTGATCAGCGCTTGCGGTCCGGGCGCGAACATTCTGAAAATTAGGCCGCCGCTCGTCTTCTCGCGGGCAAATGCCGATATTTTCCTCAACGCGATGGATGAGGTGCTGACGGATATTGCCCAAGGCAAATGATCGACGCATAGTGCCGCCCGTCCAAAAAGGATGATCCAAAAAGGAGACAAGGATGTCTGGTGGCAATGAGCTGATCCGTGCAACCGCCTGCGCGATCGTTGATAAGTTGAACGCAGGCGACGTCACGCCGCTCGAGCTGCTGGACGTGCTGGAAGCGCGTATCGCCGAGGTGGACGGCAAGGTCAATGCGCTGCCGACCCTTTGCTTCGATCGCGCGAGAAAGAACGCCAAGGCGCTGATGGAGAGGCCGCGTGGCCAGCGCGGCGTTCTCGCGGGCCTGCCGGTGCCGATCAAGGATCTGACGGACGTGGCTGGGGTGCTGACCACCCAGGGCTCGCCGATCTTCAAGGACCGCGTTCCTGAACAATCCGGCACGGCGGTGCTGCAGCTCGAATCCAGCGGCGGCATTGTCTACGCCAAGTCCAATACGCCGGAGTTCGGTGCCGGCGCCAACACTTTCAACGAGGTTTTCGGCCCGACGCTCAATCCATGGGATCTGTCGAAGTCGGCAGCGGGATCGTCAGGCGGCGCCGCTGCGGCGCTTGCCAGCGGCACGGCCTGGATTGCCCATGGCTCGGACATGGGCGGCTCGCTGCGCAATCCGGCAAGCTTCTGCGGCGTGGTCGGCATGCGGCCCAGCATCGGCCGCGTTGCAGTGACGCCGGCGGCTGCGATTGCCCGGACACTGAACGTCAACGGGCCGATGGCGCGTAACGTCGAAGATCTCGCGCTGATGTTAGACGCCATGTGCGGCGAGCACATCGGCGATCCGGTGTCGCTGCCCGCGCTTCCAATTTCCTATCTTGATGCGGCGCGATCGGGCCGCAAGCCCAAGAAAGTTGCGTATTCACCCGATTTCGGAATTACGCCTGTCGATCCGGAAGTTAGAGCACTCACGCGCAAGGCCGCGGAGCGTTTCGCGGAAGCGGGTGTGATCGTCGAGGAAGCGCATCCGGATATGAAGGAGGCGCACGAATGCTTCCAGACTTTGCGTGCCTATGACTTCGCCATCAGCAAAGCTCAACTGCTGCGGACCAAGCGCGATCTGCTCAAGCCGGAAGTGATCTGGAACATCGAAAAGGGGCTGAAGCTCACGGTCGAGGATCTGGAGCGTGCCGAAGCCCAGCGCCTTGCAATGATGAACCGCGCGATCGAGTTCTTCAAAACCTACGACCTGTTGCTGGCGCCCGCCACCATCGTGCAGCCGTTCCCGATTGAAAATCGCTATGCCGCCGAATGCGACGGCGTGAAGTTCGACAACTACGTCCAGTGGCTGGCAATCGTGTATGCCATCACTTTGATCTGCAGCCCGGCGATGTCGATCCCCTGCGGATTTACAAAGTCTGGCCTGCCAGTCGGACTGCAGGTTATTGCCGCGCCGCGTGGCGAGGCGCAGCTTCTGGCCGGTGCGAAAGTGCTGGAAGACATTCTCGGATTGCGCGGCTCGACGCCGATCGATCCGCGGCCAGCGCGCTAAGTCTCTCATCGATCAACGACGGCGGGCGTCTTTGGCGCCCGCTGTTTCATTAGATGTCCCGCGACCAGAGATAGAAGTCCTGGCCGTGCCAATGGTTCTTGAGCTCGCAGAGTGGCTCGAACCCAAGTTCTTCCAACAGCGCGATTGAGCCGACGTTGTTTGTCCGCGTATCGCACCAGATCCGCGTTCCTCCGCGCTCAGGTGCAGAGGCGATCATGTGCTGCAGGATCGCCCGCCCGACGCCGTGTCCGCGGTGATCGGGATTCACGCCGTACCAATGGATCCAGATCGGTCCGTGCTGGTCTTCGGTGATCGCAAATCCTGCGAGTTTATCGTTCACAATGGCGAGCGAAATTGCGCGGGCATCTTCAGCGATCCGCCGCTGTAATTCGGCTTGCGAGAATTTCCGGATTTCATCCGACCGCGCCGCTTGCGAATAAATGTCGAGCGGCTCGACGACGCGAGAGAATAGCGCCACGATGTCGTCGGCATCTTTTGCGGTTGCGTACCGGATATCGATTGCCGAATTCATGGGCAGCTCCCTGATGTTGAGAAGCCTAAACGCCGATTTACATGGATGCAAGATCGTATACAATATTGATCTTATCCCCCGGGGCCATGGGCTCATTCCAGGAATTCGCGGAGCAATATCATGGGCATACGTCCAAATTCGATCGAGGCACGGGACGTCGCTCATGTTCTGCATCCCTATACGAATGCCATAGTCCACGAGAAGGAAGGCCCCCTCGTTATTTCACATGGCGATGGGATCTATGTCGTCGACAACGAAGGCAATCGGTA
The DNA here is from genome assembly GCF_055386385.1 of Afipia dichlorophenoxyacetatis. Taxonomy (NCBI): domain Bacteria; kingdom Pseudomonadati; phylum Pseudomonadota; class Alphaproteobacteria; order Hyphomicrobiales; family Nitrobacteraceae; genus Afipia; species Afipia dichlorophenoxyacetatis. The sequence continues at coordinate 1,442,509 of NZ_AP029250.1, forward strand.
CATCGAAGGCCTTGGCGGACTGTTCTGTGCGTCCCTCGGTTTCAGCGAGAAACGGCTGGTGGATGCTGCCGTCGCGCAGATGCAGAAGCTGCCGTTCTATCACTCGTTCGGTGGCAAATCGCATGAGACCGCTATTGAATTGGCCGAGCGGCTGATCGCGCTTGCGCCCGTTCCGATGTCGAAAGTGTTCTTTGCGAATTCGGGATCGGAAGCGAACGACACGGCGGTCAAGATCGTCTGGTACTACCACAATGCAATCGGGAAGCCGGCCAAGAAAAAGATCATTTCGCGCATCCGTGCGTATCACGGGGTGACGGTCGCTTCAGCGAGTCTCACGGGGCTGCCGAACAATCACCGCGCGTTCGACCTGCCGATCAACGGCATTCTGCACACGGATTGCCCGCATTACTATCGCTATGCCAATCCGGGCGAGACGGAAGAGGAATTCGCGACGCGTTGCGCGGACTCACTTGAGCAGATGATCCTGCGCGAAGGGCCGGAGACTGTCGGTGCGTTCTTTGCAGAGCCGCTGATGGCGTCAGGTGGCTGTATCGTGCCGCCGCCGACCTATTACGAGAAAATCCAGGCCGTCCTGCGCAAATACGATGTTCTGTTCGTCGCTGACGAGGTGATCTGCGGCTTCGGGCGCACCGGCAACATGTTCGGCTGTGAAACGTTCGGCATCAAGCCGGACATGATCTCGATGGCGAAGCAGCTTTCAGCGGCATACCAGCCGATCTCGGCACTGATGATCAACGAGAAGGTGTATCGCGCAATCGCTTCCGAAAGTGGAGCAATCGGCACCTTCGGTCATGGTTTTACCTATGGCGGACATCCTGTTGCAACCGCCGTGGCCGTCGAGACTCTGAAGATCTACGAAGAGCGCGACATCGTCGGCCACGTTCGTTCCATCGCTCCGGCCTTCCAGGCCGGGATGCGAGAACTCGGCAATCATCCGCTGATTGGCGAAGCGCGCGGGGCGGGCTTGATCGCAACGCTGGAAGTGGTGCGTGACAAGGCGACGAAGGAACCGTTCGATCCTTCCTTGGGTGTGGCCACCTATGCCGGCAAGCGGGCGCAGGCGAACGGCGTGATCACGCGGGCGTTGGGGGACACCGTGAACCTTTGTCCGCCGCTGATCATTACCGCAGCGCAGATCGAGGATATGCTGGAAAGAATCAAGCTATCGCTTGATGAAACTCTGGCGTGGCTCAAGAATAGTGGTCTTAAATAACGGCACGACTCTGCTGGATCATTGCGAGTCGCCGACGACAATATTTGGGAAGGGTTGAACACTGATGCGGAATTTTGAAGCTCCTGGCCGTTCATTGGCTGTCGCGCGAAACGGCATGGCGGCGACATCTCATCCGGCTTCAACCCTTGTCGCGGTGGATGTGTTACGGGCAGGCGGCAACGCGATGGACGCGGCTATTGCGGCCTGCGCGGTCCAATGCGTTGTGGAAGCAGGATCGACCGGCATCGGAGGCGATTGCTTCGTGTTGTGGTCGCGCGGTGGCTCAACCGACATCGTGGCCTACAACGGCTCCGGCAAAACTCCGGCTGCCGCGACGCTCGACTGGTACCGCAACAAGGGCATCACGACGATCGATCGGCAGACGCCCCATGCCGTCACCGTGCCGGGGGCGGTTGAAGCCTGGTGCCGTCTCAACAAGGATCATGGCCGCATGCCGATGGCGGAGGTGCTGGCCCCCGCGATCGAATTGGCGCGCGGTGGTTATCCCATTACGCCGCGTGTCTCCTCGGACATTGCTAATCAGCTTGATCTTCTGAAGGCGGATCCATCGTCGCGGAGGACTTTCCTGACTGGAGATCAAGCGCCGCCTGTCGGCCACATCCAGTATCAGCGTGAGCTCGCGGCAACGATGGAACTGATCGGCCGCGAAGGCCCTGATGCGTTCTATCGTGGCGATGTCGCCGACGATATGGTGAGCTATCTGCAGAGCATCGGCGGATTGCACACGAAGCAGGACTTTGCAGAAGCCAAGGGCGAATACGTCACCCCCATCAAGACGAATTTTCGCGGACGTACCGTTTACGAGTGCCCGCCGAATGGCCAGGGCATCATCGCGCTGATGATCCTGAACATCCTGTCGCGCTTCAAGGTGAAGCCAGATCCGCTCAATGCGGACAATCTCCACATCGAGATCGAGGCGACGCGGCTTGCCTATGCAGCGCGCGATGCGTTCGTCGCGGATATGGCGATATCGCACGTGCCCGTTGACTATCTTCTCTCGGACAAGCTCGCCGATGAACTCGCCGCAAAGATCGATCTGTCCAAGGCGATTCAGCCGATGCCGGCGTTTGAGGCAGCCGAACACAAGGATACGGTCTACATCTCCGTCGTCGACAAGGATCGTAACGTCGTCAGCTTCATCAACTCGCTGTTCCATCCGTACGGCACCGGACTGATGGCTCCGAAGTCAGGCGTGCTGTTCCACAATCGCGGCATCAGCTTCGTTGTTGAAGAGGGCCATCCGAATGCGATTGGGCCGCGGAAGCGCCCGATGCATACGATTATCCCGGGGATGGTGGTCGAAGGTGACAAGGTCTGCATGTCGTTTGGCGTTATGGGCGGACACTATCAGGCCATGGGCCACGCGCACTTCCTATCGAAGGTGTTCGACCATGGTCTCGATCTTCAGAGCGCGATTGATCAGCCGCGCCTGTTTCCCTTGCCGGGAACGGCCAATGTGGAAATGGAGAAGATCCTGCTCGATTCAGTCGGGCCCGAACTTGCGCGTCGCGGCTTCCATGTCCAGCCGCCACGGTGGCCGATCGGCGGCGCGCAAGCGATCTGGATCGACTGGGACAATGGCACGCTTTTCGGCGGCTCGGATCACCGCAAGGACGGTTGCGCGCTCGGGTTCTGAACGGATAAGGATGATGGGCTTGAATTGGCAAGCCTGAGAACATTGATGAGCAAACCGGCGATCGTCAAAAAGCAGTCGCGCCAATCGGTGCGGCATACGACTTATGACCGTCTCAAGGACATGATCCTGACGGGGCGGCTGCGCCCGTCGGAACGATTGTCGGAAAGCCGACTTGCCGAACGCATCGGTGTCAGCCGCACGCCGCTGCGCGAAGCCCTGATGAAGCTCGAGGAAGAGGGGCTTGTCATCGGGCAAAGGAACGTCGGTTACACCGTCGTCGACCTCAACGTTGAAGCCGTTTGCGATCTTCTTGTCGTGCGCGAAGCGCTCGATGCGTGTGCGGCTGAACTCGCCTGCAAGACCGCAACGGACCAAGATCTCGACGTGATCCGCGACATTGTCGCGCAGATGGCGGAGCTTCATAAGAGCAAGAAAACCACACCCGCCGATGTCGCACGTGATCTCGAACTCGGAATTCGAATCCATAAGGTGATCGTGGAATCGACGCGCAATATTGCGCTCATCAAGATGTCCGAGCAGGTTTATCAGCAGCTTCAGCTCGCGCTGTGGCTCGAAGTGCTGTGGGTCGATATCGAGGACACCGGCCTCGACGAACACCGCGCTATTGCAGATGCGATTTGCGCGCGCGACGGTGCGGCAGCGGCCAAGGCAGCACGTCGCCACGTGCGCAGCTCGCTGCAAAACATGACCAAGGTGCAGGAAGTTTACCGCTATCGCCGCATGGCTGTTGATGGTGAGGCGGCAACCGCCGTGGTTGCTGCTGCACGCCCCCGGCGTGCAAGGAACGGTGCGAAAACAGTTTAACTAAACAGGAAGCGCGGGCCGATCGATCACCTGCCGCAGCGCGAAGCTCGACTGGATGCGAAAGACGTGAGGCAGACGGGACAGCTGGCTCTTGTGGATGTGTTCGTAGTCTTCGATATCGCGAGCCGCGACGGTGACGAGATAGTCGTCAGGGCCTGACATCAGAAAGCAGCGCACCACGGACGGGCATCGCTCGATGGCCTGCTCAAAACTGCGGAGCACGTCTTCGCTCTGGCTGTCGAGTGTGATGCGGACGATAACGTGGACGCCCAGACCAAGAGCCTTGTCACCGAGAATAGCCTGATAGCCGGTGATTACGCCTTCTTGTTCGAGCGCCTTTTGGCGGCGCGCGCAGGCGGTGGGAGACAGGCCTATCTTTTGTGAAAGTTCGACGTGACTCGCGCGTCCGTCCTTCACCAACTCCTTCAGGAGGGCGACGGAAAATCGATCAAGTTCACTCATGTTAGTTTCGATCTTGAATTTGCAGATCTGCGCCCGAAACGGGCGTATGTAATCCAGTGTTCATCATTATAGCCCGAAAAGCGCGCGGACGTCGCGGTAAAATTGCGTCATCAAATCGGAGATGACTGCAATGCTGATCGGCGTTCCCAAAGAAATCAAAGTCCATGAATACCGTGTCGGCCTGACGCCGGAGGCGGTCCGTGAATACACCGCAGCGGGTCACTCGGTGCTGGTGCAGAGCGGTGCAGGGGCCGGTATCGGCGCCACTGATGCTGCCTATGAAACCGCCGGCGCAACGATCGCGCCATCCGCGACGGACGTGTTCGCGAAAGCGCGAATGATCGTGAAGGTGAAGGAGCCTCAGCCTTCAGAGTGGAAGCAGCTGCGCAAGGACCAGATCCTTTTCACCTATCTTCATCTGGCTCCCGATCCTGATCAGGCGCGCGGGCTGGTTGAATCCGGCGTGACAGCCGTTGCCTATGAAACAGTGACCGACAAGGCCGGCGGTCTTCCGCTACTGGCGCCGATGAGCGAAGTTGCGGGACGGCTCGCCATCGAAGCCGCGGGGCAGTCGCTGCAGCGTCACGTTGGTGGCCGTGGCCTTTTGCTGGGTGGTGTTCCGGGCGTTTTGCCGGCGCGCGTGGCTGTGATCGGAGGTGGTGTCGTCGGCACCCATGCAGCGCGAATGGCCGCAGGTCTTGGCGCCGATGTCGTGGTTCTCGACAAGTCGTTGCCTCGTCTGCGTGAACTGGATGAATTGTTTAAGGGCGGCGTACGCACACGATTTTCAACGCTGCAAGCGATCGAGGACGAGGTCGTCGCCGCGGATGTTGTGATCGGCGCAGTGCTTGTTCCCGGTGCAAGCGCACCGCGGCTTGTCTCACGCGCGATGCTGGGCGGGATGAAGCGTGGTGCAGTTCTGGTGGATGTGGCCATTGACCAGGGCGGCTGCTTCGAGACATCCCATGCGACGACCCACGCGGAGCCGACTTACGAAATCGACGGCGTCATTCACTACTGCGTTGCGAATATGCCGGGTGCGGTTCCGTTGACCTCAAGCTATGCGCTCAATAACGCGACCTTACCGTTTGGGCTGGCGCTCGCAGCGGGTGGGATCGATGCGGTCATGTCCAATCCGCATCTTGCGGCGGGATTGAATGTTCACCGCGGCGTCATCACCAACCAAGCTGTCGCGGAAAGTCTGGGTGTGTCGTTCGTGGCGCCTCAAACCGCGCTCGCGGCCTAAGCTGAAAATAATTTCGAGATGAATGTCGGTGTTCCGATGCTGCTTCTTTGATCAGCGCGTGCCGTCGTTTTGCTCTCAGCCCGCAGGGTCTTTGGCCTTGCGGGCTTTTTTCATGTTCCGCTGCCTTGAAGATGGTCACCCATGCTGAAACAGCAGAGGGTCGGGGCCTCTATCTCGCTGATGCAAAAAGGTTTTCAGGGTTGACAGGAAACTGGCTACGATTTTGTATACAATCTAGGATTCAAATTGCGGTGATGGTTGCTTGATGCCAATATGTCGGTATCAACCGCCACGTAAAAAATAAGGCGGAGCGAGGGAGTTGAGTTGCTGATGCCCACACAGGCTGCCGCTGCGGTGGAAGAACCGCTTACTCATCACGGCGCCGATGGTCAGGCCATCGTCGTCAATCAATTGTCGAAGCGCTTCCGTGTTGATGACGGTGTCGTCACCGCGCTCGACAAGGTCTCTCTCGATGTTCGTCAGGGCGAATTCGTTGCAATCGTCGGCCCCTCGGGCTGCGGCAAATCCACGCTGCTGAAAATTCTCACCGGTCTATTGACGCCGAGCGCGGGTGAAACGCGCATTGGCGGCATCGTCACCACGGGACCGCGCCGCGACATCGGAACGGTGTTTCAGGCACCGTTGCTGTTTGCATGGCGCACGGTGATCGAGAACGTCATGCTGCCCGCCGATGTGCAGAAGCTCGACCGTGAGCGCTCTCTGCAGCGGGCGCATTCGCTGCTCGATCTCGTCGGCCTGACGGACTTCAAGCGCCGTTATCCGAACGAACTGTCGGGCGGCATGCAGCAGCGTGTCTCCATTGCGCGGGCACTGCTGCATGATCCGGCGATCTTGCTCATGGATGAACCGTTCGGTGCACTCGACGCTATGACGCGCGAGCGCATGAATCTCGAGCTTCAGCGGCTCTGGCTCGAGAGCAACAAGAGCATTCTGTTCATCACGCACTCGATTCCTGAAGCGGTCTTCATGGCGAACCGCGTCGTGGTGATGACGCCGCGTCCCGGACGCGTCGCTGAAATCATGGACATCGATCTGCCTGCAGGGCGAGGCCTGGAAATCATGAACTCCCCTGAATTCGGTGCCTATGTCAGCCGCATCCGGGCGCACTTTGGCTCAAGCGGAGTGATCGACTGATGAACAGCGACAGCCCGATCCGTCCGACATTTCTCCATCGTGCCATCAGCATTGCGCTGTTCTTTGCCCTGCTCGGATTGTGGGAACTCACGGTCCGCTACTTCAACGTTCCAGCCTTCGTGATCCCGAAACCTTCATCCGTTATGGTTGCGCTCTATAACGGCCTCGCCAGCGGGCTCTATCTTTGGCACATGGGCATTACGCTCGCTGAAGTCCTTGCGGGATTTGCCATCGGATCAGGGATCGGCTTCCTGCTCGGTGTCGGCATCGCGACCAATCGCTACGTCGAATACTTCGTCTACCCTTACGCGATCGTCCTGCAGTCGTTGCCCAAGGTCGCGCTCGCGCCGCTCATCGTGTTGTGGTTCGGCCTCGGCATCACGTCGAAGGTGATTGCGGCGGCGTTGATCTGCTTCTTCGCGGTGATGGTGAACACGATCGCGGGCCTGCGCTCGGTCGATCAGGATCGCGTGGATCTCGTGCGTTCTCTGGATGGATCGAATTTCCAGGTATTCTGGATGCTGCGCCTGCCAGCTGCGCTGCCGTTCATTATGGCAGGTTTGGAAATCGCGCTGACCTTCGCCTTGATCGGCGCGGTAGTCGCGGAATTCATCGGCGCGGAAAACGGCCTCGGCATGCTCGTTCAGAGCATGAATTTCTCGATGGATGTCGCAGGGTCGTTCTCGGTGCTCGTGGTGCTCGCCGTTGTCGGTCTCGTGCTCAACTACCTCGTTTCGCAGCTTCGCAAGCGATTGATCTATTGGGAGCGGCGGCCAGACACGACCGCGCCTGAACCCGAAGATGTGGACGCTGCTCACAACGTTGTTCAGACACCGTCCCGAGTAACATCCTGAATAAAGAACGCCGTATCATCCCGAAGGAGTCCCTGATGTATTCACGAATGATGTTGGCGCTTGCTGCCAGTCTCGCCGTTGCTGTTTCAGCAGGTCCCGCCAGCGCAGCGAACAAGCTCCGGTTTGGCTGGTGCTCGAATACATACAGTGTGGCGATTGCCCAGCTTGCGGTTGCCCAGAAGAAAGGCTGGTTCAAGGAGAACAATATCGACTTCGATCTGTTCACCTTTGGCGGATCGAACGATTGCTTGCGTAATCTGGCGACCGGTGAGCTCGATGTCGCGCTGGCCTCCCCGGAGCCGCTGGGAATCCTCGCATTGCAGGGCGTCAAGGCGAAGGTGTTTTACTCCACCTTTCGCCGTAACGTTTTCGGCCTGGCAGTCGCTGCTGACAGCAATTTCAAGACCTACGCTGATCTGAAGGGGCAGTCGATCGGCGTCACCTCTATGTCGTCCGTCGGGGTGACAGTCGCTCGCGCACTGGCAGCCAATGCAGGCCTTAATCCGCAGACTGATATCAGGATCGTGGTGACGGGAGAGCCAGCGCAGACGGCGACGCTCATGCGCCGCGGCGATGTGAAAATACTGAGCCTGTTTGATACCTACTACACCCAGGTTGAACGCGCAGGCATCAAGTTGCGCCGTATTCAGGATCCAGAGATAAAGGCTTTCCCGAGCAATGCCATGGTCGCGATGGACAGCACGATCGAGAAGCGCCGGACCGATCTTGTGAATTTCGCGCGTGCAGTTGCGATGGGCACAGCTTACTGCATCGCTCATCCGCGCGAGGCAATCAAGATCACCTATGAGATGTATCCGCGCCTCAAGCCCTCCGATGGAAATATCGAAGAGGCGATCACCAAGGACGAGCCCATCCTCAACGATCGTATCGAGTCATGGCGGCTCGACAACCCGAAGACGGAGCAATGGGGCTCAGTCGACGTCGGCGCCTTCCAATCCTATTTCGACTGGCTTCAGAAAAATGAACTGCTGAAGGGCAAGGTCGACGCGGCTCAGGTGACGACAAACGATCTGATCGCGGACATCAACAACTTCGACAAGAAGCTTATCGAAGCGGAATAAGCGGGAGCACCCGCTCCCTGATCGGACGCCCGGCTGTGCTGCAGGGCGTCCCGTCCATTGAGACTTCCCCGCTGCCGATCGCCGTAAAGCGAGCCGCGCGGGCGGTGTGCTCCTGCAGGCCTGCCCTTCATCGACAAATCTGGTGGAGCGGATTTGACATTCGCTACCGGTCACGCAGCAGGTTCGTTCGGCGAATGTCAAATCCTGAGCTCCACCAGGAGTTTATATTTGCTAGTGGTTCTTTAATTCTAACATTTGCAAGCGCACCCGCGAGACAGGATGCAAATGTTAGAATTGAACCACTAGGGAAAATTACTTACACCGATGCTTCGTAATCAACGGAGCATTGCTGTGACGGAACGTCCAAAGCCGGAGACCCGCGCGTCTTTTCCGCATTTTCGTATGATCACGACGCGCTGGATGGACAATGACGTCTATCGCCACATCAACAATGTTACCTACTACTCGTTCTTCGATACGGCGGTTTGCCAGTATCTGATCGAGTCAGGCTATCTCGATATCGATAAGAGCCCCGTGATCGGTCTGGTGGTGGAAACCACGTGCCGTTACTTCCAGTCGATAGCTTTCCCTTCCACTATCCATGCGGGTGTGCGCGTGGGCCACGAGGGCAACAGCAGCATTCGATATGAGATCGGGTTGTTCAAGGACGAAGAGGATGTGGCGTCGGCTCAAGGCCACTTCGTGCACGTTTATGTCGATCGCATGACCAACAAACCCGTGCCGTTGCCAGAGGCGCTCAAGGCCGCGATCGCGCCGCTGAAACTGCAAAAGGTATGAGGCGCGATGCCGCGCAAGCGATGCGCCTGCGCGGCATCGTTGCAGAAAGCAGGGCTGCCATCGTTTTGGGGGACGCTGGAAGGATTGCCGCGGGCGAATATCGGCCTATAAATCACAGTCCATCGGTTCATTTTGACCGAAGAATTTCACGCGCCGGCTCTGGGAAGATCGTCCGTTTCAAGCTGCGGAAGACGCTCGCTGCTCCGGTCAACAAGGCATCATCAGAATGGCTTCAAAACTGACACTCAAGGATTCGACATTGTTGCGTGACGCCTGCTTCGTGGGCGGCGAATGGGTTGCGGCCGATGGCGGCGGCTCCATTAAGGTCGACAATCCGGCAACGGGTGAGATCGTCGGCTCGGTGCCGAACATGGGCGCGGCCGAGACCAAGCGGGCGATTGAGCTGGCCAATGCCGCGTTGCCGGCCTGGCGTGCCAAGACTGCGAAGGAACGCTCAGTTATCCTGCGTAAGTGGTTCGACCTGATGATGGCCAATCAGGATGATCTTGCGGCCATCATGACCGCGGAGCAGGGCAAGCCGCTGGCGGAGAGCAAGGGCGAAATCGCCTATGCCGCAAGCTTCATCGAGTGGTTTGCCGAGGAAGGTAAGCGCGTCTATGGCGACACCATTCCGCCGTTCACCGCCGACCGCCGCATCGTGGTGCTGAAGCAACCGATCGGCGTCTGCGCCGCGATCACGCCGTGGAATTTCCCCGCTGCTATGATCACCCGCAAGGCGGGCCCGGCGCTTGCCGCCGGTTGCACCATGGTGGTGAAGCCCGCGAGCCAGACACCGCTGTCGGCGCTGGCACTGGCTGTGCTGGCAGAGCGTGCTGGGGTGCCGAAGGGCGTGCTCTCGGTGGTGACGGGCTCTGCAACCGCGATCGGCGGCGAGATGACCTCAAACCCGATCATCCGCAAGGTGACGTTCACCGGTTCGACTGAAATCGGCAAGAAGCTGATGGAGCAGTCGGCCTCGACCGTGAAACGGACCTCGATGGAGCTCGGCGGCAATGCGCCGTTCATCGTGTTCGACGATGCCGATATTGAAGCCGCGGTGAAGGGCGCGATGGCGTCGAAGTACCGCAACGCTGGTCAGACCTGCGTCTGCGCCAACCGTCTCCTTGCCCAAGAAGGTATCTATGACAAGTTTGTCAAGGCGCTATCGCAGGCGGTGAGCGAGCTGAAAGTTGGCGACGGTTTCGAGACCGGCGTCACCATCGGCCCGCTGATCAACATGGCGGCGGTGGAGAAGGTGGAAGAGCACATCGCGGACGCCACTGCCAAGGGTGCCAAGATCGCCGTTGGCGGCAAGCGCCACGCGCTCGGCCACTCGTTCTATCAACCGACCGTGCTGACCGACACCACGCCGGACATGCTGATCTTCCGCGAGGAGACGTTCGGTCCTGTCGCGCCGGTCTTCAAGTTCAAGACCGAGGAAGACGCTATCCGTCTTGCCAACGACACTGAGTTTGGTCTCGCTGCCTACTTTTATGGCCGCGACATCGGCCGGGTGTGGCGTGTGGCCGAAGCGCTCGAATATGGCATCGTCGGCATCAACGAGGGCATCATCTCGACTGAGGTCGCACCATTCGGTGGCGTAAAGGAGAGCGGCAACGGCCGCGAAGGCTCCAAGTACGGCATCGAGGATTACCTCGAGATCAAGTACCTCTGCATGGGTGGGATCTGAGCCCGCCACGCGCTAGCCTTTAACAAGAGATCAGGATGATGCGCTCAGGCGCATCATCCTTTTTTTGTGGCTGGGATCTGCTCAGGTCCCGCTGCTCCACTTCGCCGCAAGTTTTGAATAGATGTCGGTCGCTTCGCGAATGCGCTGGACCGAACAGTATTCATCCGTCTGGTGAGCTTTGGCTGCTTCGCCCGGCCCGAGGATGATGGTCGGCGGATTTGCGAAGGCCGGCGTCAGTGCCGACGCATCGGTAAAGTACGGAGCGGTTTTCGGCTCAATGCCAACGTCCTCGCCGGTAACCTCGCGAACAACGGCATAGACATCCTTGAACCAAGGTGACGACGGGTCGGTCCAGACCGCGCCAACATCAACCGTCGGCTCCAGCGTGATGTCGTCACCCAACTCCGCTCTCAGGTGTTCCTGAATGCGTGCATGATCGAGTGCGGGAATGCTGCGAATATCGATCCCGATCTCGGTGCGGTCGGGCACCGAGTTCACATTGAGCCCGCCGTGAATGGTGCCGACGTTCAACGTTGGCGCACCGAGATATGGATGCGGCGCGACGTTGAACTGAAATTTTTCGAGCACCAGCAAAGCGCGCGCGGCTTTGTAGGCGGCGTTGACACCGAGATGCGGCATCGACCCGTGGGCGGTCACGCCCTTTAATGTGAGCTTCAGCCACAACGCGCCCTTGTGCCCAACAAGCGGGACGTTCGATGTCGGTTCGGCCACGACGATCGCGCCGGCGCGGCCGAGCTGGCCGCCGCGGGCCAGATGAAACGCGCCTTCGCATCCGATTTCCTCGCCTGCCGTAATGACCAGCACGGCTCCGCTGGTGTCGCGCAGTTGCTCCGCCATGTTCCCGATTGCGGCAACGAACGCAGCGACCGCGCACTTCATGTCGCTGGCACCGCGGCCATACATTTTGCCGTCCACGATCTCGGCGCTGAACGGATCGACGCTCCACGGCGCATTGCCGAGCGGCACGGTATCAACATGACCTGTGAAACAGAGGGGAGGCTTCTCGTTCGCTCCGCCGATCCGAGCGATGAGATTGGCGCGATTGGGTGCGAAGCTATGAATGGATGTCTCAAGCCCCGCGCGCGTCAAAATCTTTTCCAGATGCGTGATGCAGGCCAGTTCATTCCCCGGCGGATTGATGGTGTTGAACGCGATCAGTTCACGCGAGAGTTCGACGGGATCAATGGTCATGAAGGGAGAACCTGCATTGGTTGGAATTTCACTCTGCGGTATTTCTATCCGCGAAGTGAGGCTCAGGCCACTCGTGTGAGAGTTTTGCGGAATTTTGCTGTGCAACGTAAGCGCCGCAGATCTGTTTCGTCGTGCGAAAGAGATTAATTATCAGTCGATTATCCAATGGTCGGCTTGCCAAGGTGCATGCACTTTGTTCATACTGGTTCCCAAGGCGCAGGCACAAAATAAAAATGCGCCACCAACCGGGAGAAGACAAATGCCAATCGGATCGATCCGTACGGCCCTGCGGGCCGGCTTTATTGCGTCAGCATCGCTGCTGCTGCTTTCCGCCGCACAGGCGGCTGACCCCATCAAGATAGGCGTCACCGTCACGCAGTCTCCGCCGGGATCGGTCGTTCAGGGCACACAGGTCAAGGACGGCCTCGAAGTCGCCGCCAAGATCATCAACGACGCTGGCGGCGTAAACGGTCGCCCGATTCAGCTGGTCGTCGAAGACACCCAGGGCTTGCCTGAAAAGGCGCGCGCTGCGGTCGAGAAGCTAATCACGCGTGACAAGGTCGTCGCGATTACAGGCGAGCATCAGAGTTCAGCCGCGCTTGCCGGAATGGAAGTCGCCAAGCGGTACCATATTCCGTACGTCAACACGAACGGCTGGTCGGATACGATCCGCGAGAAGGGCTACGCGGAAGTCTTCAATCCCGGCAACTACAACAATCGCGTCGGTGATGCTGTCGCAACATCGATGAAGGCGCTCGGCGCCAAGCGTGTCGTCGCATTTGTTGAGAATACGGACTACGGCATCGGGCTTGCGAAGGTCATCGGGGCCAAAATCAAGGAGCAGGCGCCGGAGATCGACTACAAGTTCGAGACGCTCGATCGCGCATCGAAGGATTTCCTGCCTGCGATTCTGCCGTTGCGTGCCAATCCGCCGGATGTCGTGATTGATATCATGCTGCCGCCGGCGTCCTATATCATGATGAACCAGGTGTATGAGCAAGGTATCGCGCCGTCGCCTAAAACGTGGTTCTACGACGCTTCCGGTCTCGCCGACTATCCGGACTTCTGGCAGAACGTGAAGGAAGCCGGCAAGGGCCTGCTGGTGTTCGGCCTTTATCATCCGAAGATGAGCCAGCCGCCGCTGGGCAAGCAGGTTGGCGATGCATATACCGCCAAGACCAAGAATGAGCCGAACCGGCTGCTATTCCAGGCTGCGGATTCGCTCTTCGTCATTGCTGACGCCATCAAGCGGGCCAACTCGACCGATGCTGACGCCATGATCAAGGCCTTGGAAGACACCAAGCTGGTCGGTACACGTGGTGAAGTCACCTTCTCGAAGGACGCCGGCTACAAGAACCATCAGTGGCTGCAGGTTCCTTACGTCACCTTCCAGATGACGGACATCAACCAGAAGGTCTCCGACTCGGTGCTGGTTGAGGAGCCGGGCAAGCCGCTCGACCCGTCGAAGCTCTGGAAGCCAACCAAGTAACGATAACTGGCATTTACGATGACTGGAGCACTTGCCGTTGACCTCGCGGTCAACGGCCTCATCACAGGTCTATTCTATGCGTTGATGGCGATCGGTCTGTCGCTGATCTTCGGCATTTTGCGCATCGTGAATTTCGCCCACGGCGAATTCTACATGGTGGGCGCGTATGCCTACACGATTGTGGCCCTGGCCGTCGGCGTGCCGGTCTGGATGTCGCTGCCGATCGCTTTTCTGATCGGCGCGGCGTTCGGCTGGCTGACCGAACGCCTGCTGATGCGTCCGCTCTATGCGGGCTACGCCTCATGGGGGCTGATGCGTGACGAATACGCCGTCATCGTCACGTTCGGTTTGTCCCTGTTCCTGATCAACCTCGTCGACAAGGTGATCGGTCCTTATGCAATGCGCGGCCCGACGCTTGTGGATGTCAGCCGCGTCACCATCGGTCCGATCCTGATCAGCGGTCACCGGCTTGCGGCCGCGGGCATCGCAATCGCTGTGATTGCGACAGTGGCCGCGCTCATCAAATGGTCGTTCTGGGGCAAGCAGATTCGCGCCGTCGCGCAAAACCGCCTTGGCGCATCACTTGCTGGTATCGATACGGCGCGGGCCAGCAGCATCGTCTTCATGCTGTCGGGCGGACTGGCTGCCTTTGCCGGCGCGTTGCTGTCGCCGGTGATCAACGCATCACCCGACGTCGGCGCGTTCCCGGCAATCAAGTCGTACATCATCGTGGTGTTGGGCGGCATGGGCTCCGTGCCCGGCAGCATCATCGCGAGCCTTCTGCTGGGCGTGATCGAAAGCTTTGGCGCGGTGTATTTGTCCTATGACTACCGTGACGCATTTGGCCTCGGACTGCTGATGCTGTTCCTTCTGTTTCGTCCGCAGGGCCTGTTCGGCGAGAAGGGGAGGGAGGTCTGATGTCAGATCAATCTTCCATCAAGCCGTCATCCTCGAAGCTGTCGAATACGAAGACGGAGACAGAATTTCGCGCCGCTCTGGTCGTTCTCGCTGTGGTAGCGCTGATCCCAGTCGTGGTCAGCAATCCTTATTGGCTCGGCGTGTTGGTCGTCTCGATGTACTTCGCGATCCTGGCCGGCGCGTGGAATCTCCTTGCCGGCTACACCGGGCAGTTTTCGCTGGCGCCGGCAACCTTTGCGATGATCGGAGCTTATGCCACAGGTCTTCTGGCAACCTATTTCGGCGTGCCGCCGCTGCTCGGCATCATCGCTGCCATTCTGATTGCGGGTCTGATTGGTCTAGTGCTGGGCCAGATTGTGCTGCGTCTCAAGGGTCCGTATCTCGCGCTTACCACACTGAGTTTCGCGGAAATCCTGCGGCTGATCGCGTCGAACTCGATCAACGTCACCCGCGGCGATCTTGGCCTGAGTGTTCCCGGCCTCTTCAACAGCCGCCTTGGCTGGTACTATCTCTTCCTTGGCGTGCTCGCGGCACTTTTGGTGGGGCTCTACGCGCTGCTGCGCTCCAAGGCCGGGCTCTTCCTGCAGGCGATCCGTGACGATGAGGTTGCTGCCGCGCGCAGCGGTGTCGACGTGGTGTTCTGGAAGACGGCTGCGTTTGCGATCTCGGCGGCGGCATCCGGCTTTGCCGGCGCGCTCTATGCGCACTTCGCGGAACTGGTGACGCCTGAACTGGGGCTGATCGGGCAGACGGGCTTGATCGTCAGCATGACGGTGATCGGCGGCATCGGGACCTTGGTCGGGCCGGTGGTTGGAGCGTTTCTTGTCTATGTCCTGTCCGAGTGGCTGCGTGACATTGGTGGTTATCAGCTCGTGGTCTTCGCGCTTCTGGTGATCATCTTCGCGCGGTTCTTCCGCGACGGTCTGTGGGGAATTGCGAAACTCACGGTGCAGCGCTGGAGGTCAGCATGAGCCTGCTGTCAATTCGGGGCGTTGTGAAGCGCTATGGTGGGCTGATTGCTGTCAACAATGTCAGCTTCGACGTCGAGCAGGGTGAACTTGTGGGTCTGATCGGTCCCAATGGGTCGGGCAAGACGACGCTGCTAAATATTCTGAGTGGTCACGCAGAACCCAATGCAGGCGACATTCTGCTCGACGGGAAAAGCTGTATCGGGCTGAAACCCGAGCAACTGGCCCATCGCGGCGTGATGCGGATGTTCCAGCTCACACGCGTCTTCCGCCGTATGAACGTGGTCGACAATCTGCTGGTGGCCGGTCGTGCGCAGGGACTGGATGCTGTTGCCGCGATGGTGCGTGCCAATGAGCTGATCGACGAATTGCGCCTCGGCGTGGTCCGCCATCTCGATGCGGGGCAGCTGTCCGGCGGCCAGATGAAGCTGCTCGAATTCGGCGTGTGCTTCATGGTGCCGCCCAAGGTGGCGCTGCTCGACGAGCCGTTCGCCGCCGTGCACCCGATCATGAAGGAGATCATGAGCACGTTCATCCGTTCGCGGCATGCCAGCGGGCAAACGTTTATCCTCGTGAGCCACGACATGCCGGTGGTCGTCGAGCTTTGTCCGCGCTCGGTCTGCATGAATGCAGGCGCGGTGATTGCCGATGCATCAACGCGTCACGTGCTGAGCGATGCCCATGTCATCGAAGCTTATCTTGGAGGGCATGCCGCGTGAGCAGTGTTCTCGCTCTTGATAATGTCACCGCCGGCTATGTCGGCGACATCGATGTGTTGCGCTCGCTGAGCTTAAATGTTGAAGCGGGATCCATCACCGGTCTGATCGGGCTGAACGGCGCCGGAAAATCCACCGTGATGAAGGCGATCTGCGGGTTTCTCGCGCCCAAGGCTGGCCACGTCATCTATGAGGGCAACGACATCACGGGTCTTGCACCTCATCATCTGTCCGCGCGCGGCATCTGGTATATTCCGCAGGAATCCAGCCTGTTCCCCTTCATGACGGTGACAGAGAATCTGCGGTTACCGATGGAGGGTCTTGGCCGGGCGACGGGAAGCCCGAACCGTGCGGAAATCGATCGCCGCTTCGAGGAAATGCTCACCAAGTTTCCGGGCCTCAAACCGAAACTCAAGGCACAGGCGGGCGATCTGTCGGGTGGCCAGCAAAAGATGGTCGAGTTCGCCAAGGCCTGGCTGATGCGGCCGCGCCTTTGCCTGATCGATGAGCCGTCGATCGGCCTCTCACCGAAGATCGTCGAAGAAGTCTTCGAATGGATTCGTCTCTTTGCCTCCGAGCAAATGGCGATCCTGCTGGTGGATCACAACGTGCGCCGCGTGATCGCCATGTCGCAGCGAATTTATGTGCTGAGTCTTGGCGAGATCACGGCGTCCGGCGCGCCGGAAGATTTCCAGGGCAACCTCCACGAGCAGGTGAAATCCTGGCTCGGAATTAATTTTTAACGGGTTTGAACGGTTTGCTGTTGGCTGTAGGCTCTGCCGGTTTCAGTGCCGCCGGAGCCGCCTGCATCAATGTCTGTCGCGTCCCAAATCATCCGCGCTGAGCCGCTCACCGCGGCGCGCTTCTCCACGTTCGGCACTGTGCTTGAGGTTGGCGATCAAACCGGCAGGCTGGTGAATCAGGGACGTGCGCGGCGGCTTGAGGGCATCAGGACTTTTTCGCATCAGCCGGCGATGAGGCCTGTCGTCGATCTGTATCAGGTCGATCGCTCCTATCTTCCGTTCAAAGTCAGTTGCTTCGAACGGCATCCCTTGTCGGATCAGGTTTTCACGCCGATGGAATGCGCAAGCTATCTGGTGATTGTGACTCCTGACGATGGCACCGGGCGGCCCGATGTGTCGCGGGTGCGTGCATTTGTGGCAGGGCCGACGCAAGGCGTCTGCTATCGCAGTGGCGCGTGGCACGCGCCGATGATCGCGCTCGATGCGCCTGCGCTGATGACGATGCTGATGTGGGAGGCGGGGGACAGCCGTGACTGCGAGGAGTTCTGGCTTGAGGCGGATCGCGATCTGATCGTAGAAGCCTAATCGGGAAAAAGGTCAGCTTCGTGCTTTCAAGCCATCCATTTGTGATGTTCCGCAAATCGGTCGGCCAGCAGGTCGATAAAGATGCGCACCTTGCTCGAAAGGTGACTGCGGTGTGGATAGATCGCATTGATGGCGAATTCGGTCGGCCGATGGTCCGGCAGCAGCCGAATGAGGCTGCCGTCGGCGAGTTCATCGGCGACAAGGAAGCTCGGCGCGAGAAACAGTCCGTGTCCCTTCAATGTCAGAAAGCGTAACAGCTCGCCATTGGTTGAGGTGACATTGCCGGTGACGCGAACCGCGACCATCTGCTTGTGCGGTCCTTCGAAACGCCATTCGTCTCCATAAGGATGAAACGTGTATTGCAAGCAATTATGATTGGCGAGGTCAGACGGATGTTTGGGCTCTGGATGGCTCTCAAGATATGCGGACGTGCAGCATAGGAAGAGGCGCCACGGTGAGAGCTTGCGGATAATCAGGCTGGAGTCCGGTGGCGCGATCGTGCGGATCGCAAGATCATATCCCTCTTCGATCATGTCGATCATCCGCTCGCCCGTGGTGAGATCAATCGAGACGCCGGGATAGAGTGAGAGATATTCGTCGAACACGGGCGACAGGAAACGCACGATGTGACTATTGGTATGCACCCGCAGCGTGCCGCGCGGGGTCGAGTGCAGAGCGTCGGCAATCCGGTCCGCCTCGTCCAGGTCCATGAGGATCTGACGCGATCGCTCGTAATAGGCCTTGCCGATTTCGGTCAGGCTGACCTTTCGGGTCGTGCGATTCAGGAGGCGGGCGCCGAGCCGGTCTTCCAGCGACTGGATATGGTTGCTGACCATGGTCACGGACATGTTCAGCCGCCGTGCTGCGGCTGAAAACCCTCCGGTTTCAACGACTTGGCCGAATACCGTTAAACTCGTCAGTCGGTCCATGGCCGCGTCGGATTATCCGCTCCTGGTTGATGATCCTTTCGGATTTTCCCAGATTATCAGATCGCGGAACCCGCTGCATCCTCCTGCCATCAGATCAACGCCGGCCCCGGCAGGCGACAGGAGGATAAAATGGTCGAGATGCCCCGCACTGAAAACTTCCAGCAAGCAGCGGAAGTGAACCACGACGGGAGCCAAGCTTCCGAACAACAAGCGAAGCCCGCACCGGTGCTCGTGCGCGCACGGATCAAGCGTGCGGCGCTGGCGATGGTGCTTTTGGCTGGTACGGCCTTTGGTGGGTATTACGGCCACAGCTACTGGACGACGGGCCGGTATCTGGAATCCACCGACGACGCCTATGTGAAGGCTGACTACACAACGGTCGCGCCCAAGGTCGCGGGGTACATCGCCGACGTGCTGGTGCAGGACAACCAGCCGGTGACGGCGGGGCAATTGCTCGCCCGGATCGACGATCGTGATTTCCGCGCAGCGCTCGCGCAAGCCGACGCTGACGTCAACGCCGCGGCTGCCGCGGTCCGCAATCTCGACGCGCAGATCAATCTGCAGCATTCGTTGATCGAACAGGCTCAGGCCGCGATCGATGCTTCCAAAGCGACGCTCGATTTCGCGGATGCCGATGCTGTGCGCTATCGCGATCTCATGAAGACCGGATCCGGCACCACACAGCGGGCACAGCAGACCGAATCCATCCGTGGCCAGGCCGCAGCCCAACTGCAGCGCGATCAGTCTGGCCTCATCGCCGCACAGAAGAAGATCGCAGTACTCACCACGGAACGCGACCAGGCGCAGGCGCAGCTTGAGCGCAGCCGCGCGCTGGCGCAGCAGGCAACATTGAATCTGTCCTATACGACAATCTCTGCGCCGGTGGATGGAACTGTGGGCGCGCGTTCTCTGCGCGTTGGTCAGTTCGTGGCGGCAGGAACGCAGCTGATGGCGGTGGTGCCGCTGCATGCCACTTATGTGGTCGCCAACTTCAAGGAGACCCAGCTCACCTATGTGCGCGACGGCCAGCCGGTCGAGCTGCGGGTCGATGGTTATCCGGACGTCAAGCTGACGGGACACGTAGACAGTCTTTCCCCGGCCAGCGGCCTGGAATTCGCGCTGCTGCCGCCGGACAACGCGACAGGCAACTTCACCAAGATCGTGCAGCGCATTCCTGTGAGGATCACGTTGGATGACTCCCGCCTGACTGGAATGCTGCGGGCCGGTATGTCGGTCGAGCCGACCGTCAACACCAAGCAGACCGCTGTCGCCGAGCGAGATCGCACTCGCAACGAGAATCCAACCGCTGCGGGATCGGCACCGCACCGCGCGCCCGTCATTGCGAGCAACTGAGAAGCTATCCGGCCGATCTTCAACTCCGGCCGGATAATCCTTTTCGACTTTCCTCGATTATCGCCTGCCGGCCCATTCGGCATTGTGTCTGGCATCAGCCAGATGGAGCTCAGTCATGACCGCTCAAGCCATTTCTTCCAGCAGCACAGAAACCGCGTCCGCACAAACACCAAGCCACAGCGCGCTCAAGATGTGGGTCGCCGTGGTGGGATCGACGCTCGGCGCGTTCATGGCAGTGCTCAACATCCAGATCGTCAACGCGTCACTGGCCGATATTCAAGGTGCGATTGGCGCCGGCATCGATGATGGCGGCTGGATCTCCACTTCCTATCTCATCGCTGAGATCGTCGTCATTCCGCTCTCGGCTTGGCTGGCACGCGTCTTCTCGGTGCGGATCTATCTGCTGACGAACGCCGTGCTGTTCCTGGTGTTCTCCATAGCCTGTGCGTTCGCGGCCAATCTCGGTCAGATGATCGTCCTGCGTGCCATTCAGGGCTTCACTGGCGGCGTGCTGATCCCGATGGCCTTCACCATCATCATCACGTTGCTGCCCAAGGCTAAGCAGCCGATCGGCCTGGCACTGTTCGCACTCTCCGCGACCTTCGCGCCTGCCATCGGCCCGACCATCGGCGGCTATCTCACCGAGAATTGGGGTTGGCAGTACATCTTCTACGTCAACCTCGTGCCGGGTGGGATCATGATTGCAATGCTGTGGGCCTCGCTCGATCGCGCGCCGATGCAGCTCAACCTGCTGCGTGAGGGCGACTGGCCCGGCATCGCCACCATGGCCATCGGACTTGCCGCACTCCAGACCGTGCTCGAAGAGGGCAACAAGGATGACTGGTTCGGCTCTGAATACATCGTGCGCCTGTCGATCATTGCCGCAATCGCATTGTCTCTCTTCCTGGTGATCGAACTCACCAGCAAGAAGCCGCTGCTCAACCTGCGCTTGCTTGCCCGCCGCAATTTCGGCTTTGGCATTCTCGCCAACTTCCTGCTCGGTATCGCGCTGTACGGATCGGTGTTTATACTGCCGGTCTATCTCGCTCGCATCCAGGGTTACAATTCCGAACAGATCGGCATGGTGTTGGCATGGACCGGATTGCCTCAGTTACTTCTGATCCCGCTGGTCCCCCGGCTGATGCAGCGCTTCGACGCACGATTTATCATTGCCATCGGCTTTGCCCTGTTCGCCGCGAGCAATTTCATGAACGTGCACATGACGATCAATACTGCGGCGGATCAGTTGCTGTGGCCGAATGTCGTCCGCGCTGTCGGTCAAGCCTTGGTGTTCGCACCGCTCTCTGCTGTCGCGACCGCCGGCATCGAGCCGGAGAACGCCGGATTAGCCTCTGCCTTGTTCAACATGATGCGGAATCTTGGTGGTGCGATCGGCATTGCCGCGCTGCAGACGTTCCTCACCAAGCGCGAGCAATTTCATTCGAACGTCCTGACCCATTCTGTCTCGCTGTTCGAGGAAGCCACCCGCAGCCGTCTCCAGAAGCTGACGTCTTATTTCCTCAGTCACGGCGTCTCGGATTTGGCCACCGCTCAACACAAGGCAATCATCGCGGTCGCTGCTCGGGTCAAGCAACAGGCGAACATCATGGCGTTTAGCGACACCTTCTATCTGCTGGGTATCGCGCTGATCGTCGCTCTCGTCGCAACGCTTTTGCTCAAGAAGCCCGGACATCTGTCGGGTGGCGGAGCTCACTAAGGATCACGTTAATCAGCCTTGAGAGGAGAGTAGTCATGAAAGCTCACGATCGGTCCAGCATCGCCATTCGCTCTGCATCGGAGCGCGCGTCAACAACGGCATCAGCATTGGCAATCATCGAATGGCTTGGCGGAAACGAATGTCACAATCTCGATGATGCCGCGCTGGTCGGGGAGTTAGGGCGTCGACTCAGCCTTGCCGGGTTGCCGCTGGATCGGCTGTCGCTTCATTTTCGGACGCTGCATCCAGAGCTAGCCGGGCGCACCATTGCGTGGGCTCCGGATGAGCCAATCGAAGTTTACGAGGCTGGGCACACAACGGCGGCGTCCATGACGTTCCGGGAAAGCCCGGTTCGGCAGGTGATGGCTCAAGATGGATATCTCGTCGTTCGAGCAGGTGATCCATCCTTCCCAAGCTGGAACGGGATTGATCTTTTCAAAGGCCGGGCGTTGCGGGAATTTTTCGTTGCGCCTCTGAGCAGCGGAGATGGTGTCGTTGGCGTCGCCGTATTCGGCACGTTGCGCGTGAGCGGCTTCAGCGTGATTGATCACGCCTTACTGGAGCGCATTTTGCCATTTCTCCGAACAGCGTATGAGTTGCGTGCTTTGCGTCGGCTCGAACTGCCGCTCCTTGACAACTTCGCCGGTGCGCGGACGACGGAACGGATGCTGGCTGCGGAGCTTCTCGGGAATAAGACGGAGTCGACGCAGGCCGTCCTAATGTTGGTGAAATTCAACCTCGGCATGCATTCGTCAAACCTTGTTGCGGAACTCGATCCTGCGATGGTGGAAGAGTCGATCAGGCAGGTAGCGTCCATGATCTCGGCACATGGCGGATTTGTCTTGAGCATCGATGACGATTCAATGCTCGCGATGTTTCCGCACGAAGCAGAAGCGGCTTCCAAGGCGGCGTTGACAGCAGCCGAACGCATCACGGGACAATTCAGGAGCGATCATGCGTTGTCCGAGCCGTCACCCGACGTTGTTCTCCATTATGGAGAGGTCACATACGGTCAGATCAATACGCCTCTCGGGACGCGCCTCGTGCTGAGCGGCCGCGATGTCCATCATCTCAGGAAACTTGGGCAAGCCGTTGCAGCAGACCACATCACTTTGTCCCAGCACTTCTCCGAACTGGCCGGGACGGAGAAGCGTGCTGGTCTGGTCAGCGCTTAATTCTGCATTCCCCAGCGCTGGACGGTTCTCTTTGCAATGACGCGGAAAATGAGATTCTCCACCGCGAGGCCGATGAGAATGACCATCAGCAGACCGGCGAAAACTTCTGGCACCTGAATCAGGTTCTTGTTCTCGAAGATGTACCAGCCCAGCCCGCCCGATCCGGACGAGACACCGAACACCAGTTCCGCGGCGATCAGCGTGCGCCACGCGAAAGCCCAGCCGATCTTGAGGCCGGCGAGAATGCTCGGGAAGGCAGCAGGCAATAGGATTTTGCTGACGAGCGAGATGCCGCTGAGGCCGTAGTTGCGGCCAACCATGCGCATGGTGTTGGAAACCGAGCGGAAGCCGGAATGGGCGTTGAGCGCAACCGGCCACAGCACCGAATGGACCAGAACGAACACCAGGCTTTCCGTTCCAAGTCCGAACCACAGCAGCGCCAGCGGTAGCAGGGCGATGGCCGGCAACGGATTCAGCATGGATGTCAGGGTCTCGAGCAGGTCGTTGCCGATGCGTGAGGTGATAGCAAGCACCGCGAAGGCGAATGCCAACACAAGCCCAAGGCTATATCCGATCAGCAGAATCTTGATCGAGTCCCAGCTGCGCAAGATCAGGTCGCCGCTGCTGATGCCCTTCCATAGCGCCCGGATGGTCTCACTGAAGGTCGGGAACAATAGTGAATTATTTAGCCAGCTCGCGTAGACCTGCCAGATCACGCAGAGCAAGACAACGATCACCGTCTTGCGGATGAAGCCGCTGTTATAGAGGTGTTCCCAGAACGGCAGCGGCTTGTGCAGGATGGTGTTGTCGCCGGCCCGCACCACCTCGACGATGAAATCCTCACGCCCGTCCGCCGCTTGCATGGAGTTCATGAGTGCATGTCCTCTTGCTCGGAAGCGCTCTGGCCGAACAGCAGGTGATCGATCGTGTCGGAAAGTTTACGGCCGGACAGGGGATGAAGGGTGTCTTCGCCGCTGCTGCTTAGTTCCGCTTTCACCTGACCTGGATGCGGTGACAGGAGAAGAATGCGGCTGCCGATCTTGATCGCTTCAGGAATCGAATGGGTAACGAACAGAACCGTGAAGCGCGTATCGTCCCACAGGCGCAACAGATCATCCTGCATCTTGCGCCGGGTCAGGGCATCGAGCGCCGCGAAAGGTTCGTCCATCAAGAGAATATCCGGCTCCATTGCCATGCCGCGCGCGATAGCCACGCGGGCCTTCATGCCGCCGGACAACATGTGCGGGTAGGAATCGGCGAATTTTGCAAGGCCGACCTTGTCGATGTAGTGCATCGCCTTGTCTTCGGCCGGTTTGCCGGACATCCGCCCGCTCGCGGTCAGCGCAAAGACCACGTTCTGCTTCACGGTTTTCCAGGGCAGCAACTGATCGAATTCCTGGAACACCATCATGCGGTCCGGACCTGGCCGCGACACCGTGTTGCCCTTGAGGCGGATTTCCCCCTCGACTGGCGAGAGATAGCCGCCGACGGCCTTGAGCAGCGTCGACTTTCCACATCCCGATGGCCCGAGCAACACATAGCGATCTGATTGGTGCACCGTGAAATCGACGCGGTAGGTCGCGGTGATCAGGATCTCAGTGGTCTTGTACTGGAGCGTAACGCCCATGACCTCAAGCAGCGGGGTCGAGGGCGTCGCTTCGCCTCGGGGAGAAGGCATGTGCATCAATCGCCTTTGAGACCGGCGGCTTCCGGAAAGAACAGGTCCTCAACAGACCTCGGAGCCTGCTTGATGGTGCCGACCTTGGCCATGAACTCAGCGGTTTTCACCACCTTCGCAGGCTTGAGCGTATATTCGTAGTCTTTGTCGGAAATCATCTGATAGATGTCATCGACCGAGTTCTTGGTGTCTTTCGCGACATCGAGATAGAGCTGCGCGGCCTTCCGCTTGTCCTTGTTGATGATGTTGATCGCTTCGCCGAGCGCATCATAGAAAGCGCGGTAAACTTTGGGATTGGCATCGCGGAACTTGGTGCTGGTGGAGAGCACAACGGCAGTGGCGGGGCCACCCAAGGCCTCATAGTTCGTCGTCACCAGATGAGCGCCTGGCAGCTTCATTTCCTGCTCGTAGAATGGCGACGAGGTGTAGTGCGCGTTGACGCCCGCGGTATTGTTGGTCAACGCGAGTAGGCCATCAGGATGCGCCAGTGAAATCGTGAGCGGATCGAGCTTGGTGTAATTGCTGTCGCCGAAAGCCGCGGCTGCGGCGATCTGGAGCATGATCGCCTGCGTCGAAATCTTCACGGACGGCACGGCGATCTTGTCCTTGGAGGTGAAGTCCTTGATGGTCTTCACGTCCGGATTGCGGCTGACAAGATACAGCGGATAAGTCGTCATTGCCGCAACGCCCTTGATACCAACGTTGTTGCGCGTCTTGTCCCACAGCGTGATGAGGGAAGGGGCGCCTTGGGCGGCGAAATGGATGGTGTTCGAGATCAATCCGTCATTCATGACGCTCGGGCCTGCAACCTTGGCCCAATTGACCTTGAGATCAGAAAGCCCGGCAGCTTTCGCGTTCTTCTCCACAAGTCCTTCGCGTTCCATCACCATCAGTGGCAGGAAGCTCACGCCGTATTGCTGGGCGACGACGAGTTCGCTCACTTCCGCGCGCGCAGCCGTCGTGACGGAAAACGCAGCGACAGCCGCGATGACGAGACTTGTGATTGTCCGCATGAATTCCTCCAGATGCTTATTGTGTCTTGCGTCCTTGTTAAGTCAGACGCTGTTGATGTGTCTACCGGGGCAAAAGTATTGCTCGCGACAGGCATCTTGACCGATGATTATCGATAATCTAATCGATATTCAAGGTCGAAGTTGGCAGGTATTCCTTTGCCTGTAAGGCCGCAAAATAACGGGCCGTCACAACATGAAAAAAGTCAGAATAGGGTCGGGAGCAGGTTTCGCCGGGGATCGTATCGAGCCCGCGCTCGAACTCGCTGAGCGTGGCGATATCCAATATCTTTCATTCGAATGTCTCGCGGAGCGCACGATTGCGCTTGCTCAGCAGGCGCGCCGCAAGGACGCTGAAGCCGGTTTCGATCCGCTGTTGATCGATCGCTTCAATGCGGTGCTGCCAGCGTGTCACAAGCGCGGCATCAAAATCATCACCAACATGGGCGCAGCCAATCCGCAGAGTGCTGCGAAAACCGTTGCGGCGATTGCTAGGAAGCACGGAATTACCGGCCTTAAGATTGCAGCCGTTCACGGCGACGATGTGATGGGTCAGATCGTCGGCAGCGACCTTCCGCTGATCGAGCGTAAGGGGCGCGTGTCGGATCTCGACGGCAAGATCGTCTCAGCCAATGCGTATCTCGGCGTCGAGTCGATTGTCGAAGCGCTCAGAGCCGGCGCGGATGTCGTGATCACCGGGCGGGTCAGTGATCCTGCGCTGTTCGCTGCTCCCTTGGTTCATGAGTTCGGCTGGAGCTTCGACGACTGGCACCGTGTTGGTCAGGGCGTCCTGGTCGGGCACTTATTGGAATGCGCTGCTCAGGTGACGGGCGGGTATTTCGCCGATCCCGGCTACAAGAACGTCGCGAACCTTGTGCGGATCGGTTTCCCGTTCGCCGACGTCTCCGAGGACGGCTCGGCCGTTATCAGCAAGGTGGATGGGTCAGGCGGGCAGGTCAGCGTGAGAACCTGTAAGGAGCAGTTGCTCTATGAGGTGCATGATCCGTCGTCTTACATTCAGCCGGATGTCGTGGCGGATTTTTCCGGTGTGACCTTCACGCAGGAGGGGCCTGATCGCGTGGCAGTTCACGGCGGCAGTGGACGTCAACGAACCGATACGCTGAAAGTGACCATTGGCTATCTCGACAGCTATGTCGGCGAGGGACAGATTTCCTACGCAGGCCCGGGCGCGCTCGCGCGTGGACAGCTCGCGCTGGAGATCGTCAAGGAGCGCCTGAAGATAACAGGTGTCGCGACCACTGAGACACGCTTTGACTTGATCGGGGTTAACTCCGTCCATCGCGGCGCTGCTGTCGGCACCGGTCCCGAACCCGAAGAAGTACGTCTTCGTGTTGTGGGGCGCACGGAGACGATGTCGGAAGCGATCAAGATCGGTAACGAGGTTGAATCGCTGTGGCTGAATGGTCCGTCCGGTGGTGCAGGCGCCTGGAAATCGGCGCGTGAGGTGATTGCAGCGGCCTCGGCCTTGCTGCCTCGCTCGGGCATCAAAACCCATGTGACCTATGAGGTTGTCTAAATGAAGTTGCGCGAGCTTGCCCATGCCCGAGCCGGCGATAAAGGGAACGTCTCGAATTTGGCGATTTTCGCTTACGAGACTGGGGACTACGCCTATCTCGCCGAGCACGTGACGGCGGAGCGGGTGAAGGCTCATTTTTCCGACATCGTTGGCGGTGAAGTTGTGCGTTACGAGCTGCCGAATCTCGCGTGCCTGAATTTCGTTATGCAGGAGGCGCTTGGCGGCGGCGTGACGCGTTCGCTGTCCCTTGATGCGCATGGCAAGGCGTTGAGTTCGGCGCTGCTCGAAATGGAAATTCCGGACAAACAGTCCGAACCGAAAGCTACTCCGTAGGACACCGTTTACGTCGCGCCGTCCTCATAGAGCGACAGGTAGAATTCCTTCGGGTGCTGAATGTGCTTAAGGCAAAGGGCAGCAAGCGCTTTGCTGTCCTTTTCCGCGAGAAGCTTGATCATCGCCCAATGCTGGCGAACCGCTTCCTTGCGCCATGTCTTGTCTGACATGTTGCGCATGCGGATGGTGTGGGTCAGCAGTGAGTACATGCGGATGGCATCCGCCAGCACTGTGTTCCCGCAAGCATGATAAAGCGTCTCGTGGAAGAGATTGTTGGTCTCGAACAACTCGACCACGTTGCCCTTGTCGCTGGCGCGCTCGTGTTTGGTCTGGATGGCCGTCAGGCGCCCGATAAGTTCTTCTGAGGCGGGCAGCCGAATGCCGGCTGCGGCTCTGGCTTCGAGAATGCCGCGTACCTCGTAGAGATCTTCAACTTCCTTGCGCGTGTAGCTTCGGACGCGAACCCCCTTGTTCGGCTGGCGGATCACCAGGCCATTGCGCTCCATCTCCTCGAAAGCCCGGCGGACCGCATGCCGCGACGTTTTCGTCCGCTCCATGATCTCATCTTCGATGAGATGCTCCTTCGGCTGAAGCCGCCCAAAGATGATGTCGCGCTGCAGCGTGTTCGCGATCTCCAGCCACGCTCCTGTGGCGCGGGCTGGTGTTTGACCTGCTGCTTTTGTTTCGGATGGCATCGATCTGGATTCGGGAATGCGTTGGTCTAGAGGATGATTTGAAACGGATGCTCTGGCAATGCCGTCCTGCTTCGCACGCAAACTGGGTATGACGCAACAGGCATGCCCTTAACAGCAACGGCGCTGGCAAGGCCATAAAAGGAATGTCTATAGTGCCTTCAAAAAGGGAGCACTTGGATGGCATATGTCGAGGCGTCCGGCGCACGGCTTTATTACGAAGAAACGGGGCGTGGATATCCCATCATTTTTGTCCACGAATTCGGGTCGGACTGCCGCGAGTGGGAAACACAGGTCCGCTATTTTTCGCGGTCCTATCGATGCATTGCCTATAACGCACGAGGCTATCCGCCGAGCGACGTGCCAGAAGACCTCAATCAGTATGGCTGGGAATTCTCCGTCGACGACATTGCCGCGGTGATGAAAGGCGTCGGCGTCGAGCGGGCGCATATCGTCGGTCTCAGCATGGGTGGTTACGCTGCGCTCCAGTTCGGATTGCGGCATCCTGGCAAGGCCTCCGCGATTGTCGCTGCCGGAGCAGGCTCCGGATCGCCTCCCTCTCATCGTGAGGCCTGGTTGCGGGATACGCCCGTCACCGCGCGCGGCTTTCTCGAACGCGGCATGGATGCCATGGCCAAGGAAATGGGCAACAGTCCCACGCGCATCCAGCTCAAATACAAGGACCCTCGCGGCTGGCAGGATTTCGTCGATCACCTGCGTCAGCATTCGGCACGTGGAATGTCGAACACCATGGCGCGGTATCAGACACTTCGTCCGTCGTTGCACGATTTTCAGGATCAGTTTGCGAAGCTGACGACGCCGGTGTTGCTCGCAGTTGGCGATGAAGATGCGCCGTGCATCGAGACCAATCTGATGCTGAAGGCGGCCATTCCGACCGCGGCTTTATGGATGTGCCCAAACACCGGGCATGCCATCAATCTTGAAGAGCCCGCAGCCTTCAATGCGGAGCTGGAGCGTTTCTTCAGTGCGGTTGAACGCGGAAGCTGGCGGGCGGGCTGGTCCCGGTAATAGACTCACGAAATATCACTCATAAACTTGGTACGAGGTTGTCATGGATCTAAATCTTCGCGGTCAACGTGCACTGGTCACAGGTGCGTCCAAAGGTATCGGTGCGGCAACCGCGGAAAGCCTCGCGGGAGAAGGATGCAACCTTCGTCTGGCTTCACGCAACAAGGCAGAGCTTGAAAAGGTCGCCGAGAGATTGCGCAAAGCGTATGGGGTCGAGGTCGATGTTCATCCCTCGGATCTACGCAAGCAGGAGGACATC
Organism: Afipia dichlorophenoxyacetatis; assembly: GCF_055386385.1. Classification (NCBI taxonomy): domain Bacteria; kingdom Pseudomonadati; phylum Pseudomonadota; class Alphaproteobacteria; order Hyphomicrobiales; family Nitrobacteraceae; genus Afipia; species Afipia dichlorophenoxyacetatis. The sequence continues at coordinate 1,471,855 of NZ_AP029250.1, forward strand.
GAAGCACTCGCCTCGGTTGCGTCCGATATTGATATCCTCGTCAACAATGCGGGCGATATTCCCGGCGGATCACTGGACAAGATCTCGGAGGAGGTCTGGCGCCACGGTTGGGAGCTCAAGGTGTTCGGCTATATCAACATCACGCGGCGCATCTATCAGCAGATGAAGGCGCGAGGCCATGGTGCGGTCGTCAACATCATTGGTGCGGCTGGTGAGAAGTTCGACTTCAATTATATCGCGGGCACTGCAGGCAACGCGGCGTTGATGGCGTTTACGAGAGCGCTCGGCAGTCGCAGCCTCGACGACAACATCCGGGTTGTCGGCATCAATCCCGGCCCGGTCCAGACCGATCGCATCATCACGCTGATGAAAACCCAGGCGCGGAATGTGCTTGGTGATGAGAGCAAGTATAACGAGTTGCTTGGGCGGCTTCCGATGGGCCGCGCCGCCAAGCCGCGGGAAATCGGCGATATGGCGGCGTTCCTTGCATCTGCACGCTCTGGTTACACAACCGGTGTGATTGTCACCATTGACGGTGGCATCAGCGCGAAGGCCGGATAAGCTTCATTGCATTGTCTGTCATAATCTGAGATGAGCGCGGACCAGCTCACGATTTTGATTGTTCAAATTGGATTATAATTGATGGGATATCCCGAGCGTCAGCTCGCACGCGCTCAATCGATTGCAGACCTGAGGTTGCTGGCACGGCGCCGATTACCGAAAGCGGTATTCGATTTCATCGATGGTGGTGCCGCGGATGAACGCACGCTTCGTGGCAATGAAAGTGCGTTCGATGATTGGTTCTTGATCCCGCGCGTCGCGGTTGACGTCAGCAACCGCGTCCTGGAGGGCCGCTTTCTCGGCTCACCGTCGACGATGCCGATCATGCTGTCTCCGACCGGGCTTGCGGGATTCTTCTGCCGCAACGGCGAAGTGCTGGCAGCACAGGCTGCCGCGCGCAGCGGTTTGCCGTTTTGCCTCTCCACGAATTCCATCGCCTCAATCGAAGAGGTGGCGCGGTCCGTGCCGGACGGTGATCGCTGGTTTCAGCTTTACTTCCTGCGCGATCGTGAATGGATGGACGGCCTGCTTCGACGCGCATCCGACGCGCGCTACCGCGTGCTGTGCCTGACTGTCGATTTGCCGCTGACGGGCAAGCGTGAACGAGATGTCCGCAACGGCTTCACGCTGCCGCTTCGTCCCACGCTGACCTCTGTATTCGATATGGCTTGTCGGCCGGGATGGCTGTTGGACGCGATGAAGTCGCCGCCGAAATTCGGAAATTTCGAGATGGCGTCGTCGGGCAGCTTTACGAGCGTCGCACAGCATGTCGCCTCGCTGTTCGATCCCAGCGCGAATTGGGATGACGTCGCCCGCATCCGGGAGCGCTGGAAGGGGCCCATGGTGATCAAGGGAATCCTTCATCCTGCGGATGCCGTGAAAGCCGTCGAATTGGGCGCCGAAGCCGTGATGGTTTCCAATCATGGCGGACGGCAGCTCGATCACTCACCGCCCGCCTTGACCGCGCTGTCGGAGATTGCGCAGGCCGTGAGTGGCCGCGCGGAAATCATTCTCGACGGCGGCGTACGACGGGGAACCGATGTTCTTAAAGCGATTGCGCTCGGGGCGACCGCTTGCGCAAGTGGGCGGTCCTTTTTGTGGGGACTTTCTGCAGGCGGAGAAGCCGGCGTGAGGCGCGTCATCGACATATTTCGTCAGGAGATGGACAACGCCATGGCGTTGCTCGGAACGCCGAATATTGCCAGCATCACGGGCGATCATACCCGCCGTTGTTCCAGTTTTTGAAGGAGGTGCACGATGACTCGACGAGTCGCACTGGCCTGCCAATTGCCGTCCGAAGTTTTAGAGAAATTTTCCGAGCAGTTCCATCTGGAGTTGATCGCAGGCTCTGGGCCGGGCCAACGCCCGAGCCGTCATGAGATTTTGGCCGCACTCGACGGATGTGATGCGCTGGTCGTTGCTCCACCCGTGCAAGTGGATCAGCCGCTTCTCGATGGATGTCCTGAATCGGTGCGGGCAATCGGCACTTACTCAGTTGGCCACGATCACATCGATCTCGCCGCATGCCGGGCGAAAGGAATGCCTGTTCTTTATACGCCGGATGTACTCACGGATGCCGTTGCGGAAACCGCGATACTGCTGATGCTCGGTGCCGCGCGGCGCGTCACGGAATCCGAAGCGCTGGTGAGATCAGGGCAATGGACTGGCTGGACCCCGACGCAGCTCGTTGGTCAGGGTCTGACCGGTAAGGCCCTGGGTATCTTTGGCATGGGGCGTATCGGGCGCGGTGTAGCAATGCTGGCCAAGGCGTTCGGCATGAGCATCCACACCTACGATCCGCGAAAGAAAGATAATCCGAACGCCGACGTCGCCGACGTACACGAGGATCTAGATGGGTTTCTCTCCACCCTCGATGTTTTGCTTTTGGCGTCACCGCTTAACGATGAAACGCGCTATTTTCTCGACAAGGACAAGATCGATCGCATGAAGCGCTCGGCCATTGTCGTCAACGTCGGCAGAGGCGATCTGATCAAGGATGACGATCTGATCGATGCCTTGCGCAATCAAAGGCTATTTGCTGCCGGCCTGGATGTCTTCAGCAACGAGCCGAAGCTCGATGTGAGATATCTAAGTCTTCCAAACGTGTTCATGCTGCCGCACATCGGAAGCTCGACCATCGAAACGCGCGTGATGATGGGGCAGGCTTTAATCAGCGGTTTGCAGGATCTGTTTGCCGGACGCGAGCCAGTAAACAGGCTCGCTTAGGCCAAACAATAATATGGCGGTGAAGGCCGCTTGATGGGATTGGAAATGCGACGCCGGTTCGGATGTCGCCATGAGAGGATTGGGACAACAATGAAGAAAAGCATCAGGGCGTCACTGCTGACGCTTGGCCTTTTGATGGGATCGACCGGCATTGCGATGTCAGCGGAGCCGCTCAAGATCGGCGTCATGAACGATCAGAACGGCATCTTTTCCGATCTGGCCGGACCGGGCTCGGTCATCGCGGCGCAGATGGCGGTGGAAGATGCGGGTGGAGAGGTGCTCGGCCGCAAGATCGAGGTTCTCGTGGCGGATCACCAGAATAAGCCAGACGTTGGTGCGACCATCGCGCGCCGCTGGTATGAGGCCGACAATGTCCAGGCCATCTTCGATATTCCCGTATCGTCAGTCGGTCTGGCGGTTCAGAACATCGCGCGTAATCAGAAACGTATCGTCGCATTCTCGGGGTCGACGAGTTCGGAATTGATCGGCAAGGCCTGTTCGCCGACTGGCTTCCAGTGGACATTCAATACGGTATCCGCGGCCAAGGGAACGGCGTCCGCCATTCTTAAAGACGGCGGCGACACGTGGTTCTTCGTCTCCACCGACTATGCGTTCGGCCATGCGCTTGAGCGTGACGCCTCCGCCGTGGTCGAGGAGCATAAGGGCAAGGTGCTGGGGACTGTGCGTCATCCGCTCGGCACGACGGACTTTGCCTCGTATCTCCTCGCTGCGCAGGCCTCAAAGGCCAAAGTCGTTGCGCTGGCGTCATCAGGATCGGACCTGATCAACGTGATCAAGCAGGCGGATGAATTCGGAATCTCGGCCGGTGGCCAAAAGGTCGCAGCTCTTCAGACCTTCATTACGGACACGCACAGTCTCGGTCTGGAGAAAGCGAAGGGGTTGCTCCTGACCTCGGCGTTTTACTGGGATCTGGACGATGCCACGCGCGCATGGTCACGCCGATTCGCCGAACGCAATAAGGGGCGCATGCCGACCATGGTTCAGGCGGGTGTCTATAGCGCGGTCGCGCATTACATCAAATCCGTCGCCAAGGCTGGTACTGATGATGGCGTCACCGTTGCGAAGATGATGCATGAAATTCCGGTCAACGACTTCATGACGCATAATGCACGTGTCCGGAACGATGGCTGGGTGCTTCGTGATCTCTACCTGTTTCAGGTCAAGACGCCTGCGGAGTCCAAGGCGCCTTGGGATTACTATCGCTTGATCCGGTCCATTCCAGCCGCCGATGCGGCGCCGCCCGAGACCACAGACTGCAAGGCAGCGCAGTAAGAAATCCTTGAAAACTACTTAAGAAAAGCCTGTCATCAGAAAAGATGGCGGGCTTTTTGAGTTCGCGATCAATAGTGAGCGGAATCTGTTCAGTCGCAACTCAAAACCGCTGCTTATTCTTCTTCGAAAATTTACTCTACTTTTCAACCCCGGTTTAGGCCAACGCGCGTAGTCTTGCTCGGCTTTTGGGCGTGGGGTTGTTATGGGACCGTCAACAGGTATCGCGCAGATGTTCGCCGCATTGAATGCGACGAATGAGGCGATTCTTCGAACGACCTCGCAGGATGATCTCTATCAACGGGTCTGTGACGCGGCGGTCCACGAAGGACGATTTGTTCTTGCGGGTGCTCTTTTGGCCCGTGGAGAAAAGCTGGAGCTTGTTGCCGGAACGGGTGGTGACGAGCTGATAGCGCTGCGCGACTGTGTCATCTCGACCAGAGAAGATACGATCGAAGGGCGCGGCCTCGCTGGCACGGCATTCCGCACAGGGCGCTCAAGCGTCACAGATGATTACCAAAACGATCAGCGGCTGAAGCCCTGGCTGGAAAAGGGAAAGTATCTCGACATCAAGTCTGGAGTCGCTGTTCCCATTCTGAAGAATGGGTCGAGCATCGGTGTATTTCTGTTCTACCTCAGCGAAGTGAACACACTCAACCACCAGATCGTTTCGCTGATGGAGCGCATGGTCGAGAACGTATCCTTTGCACTGGGCAACTTTGAACGCGAACGGCAGCGCGAGCGGCTTGCGCTGATGTTCGGTGCGCTGAGCGCAACCAATGAGGCGATCCTGCGTTCGCGGTCTGCGGAGGAGATGTTTCAGCAGGTTTGCACCGCGGTCGCAGGTCCGGGTAAGGCCCTTGGCGTGGGCATCTTCCTCAAACAACCCGCTTCATCGTGGCTCAAGCTGGAGGCGGGCTCGGGCGGTCTCATTAAATATGTTAGCCAGATGCGAGTTTCCTGTGACCCTGATATCCCGGAAGGGCAGGGACTGACTGGAACAGCTTTCCGGACGGGGATACCCTGCGTCAAAGCTGATATTACCGCGGATCAGAGCGTCGATCACTGGAAGTCATTGGCGCTTGCAGCGGGAGTCCATGGCGCCGCAGTATTTCCATTGCGGAATGCGAACAATATCGTTGGCACGATTACCTTGTTCTTCCATCGCGATGCCGGTGCGCTGGACGATGAAATGATCGACCTGCTTCAGCGGATTGCTGCGAACGTTTCCTTCGCGCTTGAGAATTTCGACATTGCGGAGGAAAAGATGCGCGCCGAGCAGCGCATCAAGTATCTTGCATCTTTCGATACGTTGACCGGTCTTCCCAATCGCGTGTCATTCAATGACAGCCTGAAGTCCGCAATTCAGGTGGCGAAAGCCAAAAGCGAAAAGCTAGCGCTCCTGTTCGTCGATCTGGACAGATTCAAGGTGATCAACGACTCCCTTGGGCACGCCGCCGGCGACGCGCTTTTGATCGAGATCGCGGATCGTTTGTCGTCGATTTCTCAGGTGAACAACCGGATTGCACGGCTCGGTGGCGATGAATTTGTTATTACGCTGGAGGGAATTGCCGACAGGGATCATGCCTCGCTTGTCGCCCAATCGGTTCTCGGTTGCTTCCGCCATCCCTTCTATCTGAGTGGGCAGGAATGCCGAGTCACGTCCAGCATCGGTATTGCGCTATATCCTGAAGACGGCAATGACGGGGAAGCGTTGATCCGCAATGCGGACCTCGCAATGTATCGTGCCAAAGAGGCCGGGAAGAATTGCATCCAGTTCTTCGACCAGGCCATGGATGTCCGCTCCATCGAACATCTGGCGCTGGAATCTTGCCTGAGCCACGCGCTGGAGCGTCAGGAGCTCAGCCTGCATTATCAGCCTAAGCGCAATGTGTTCACCCAGAAGATTACAGGCGTGGAAGCGTTGCTGCGCTGGAATCATCCGGCGCGGGGACCGATCTCGCCGGCCGAATTTATTCCGCTTGCGGAAGAGACCGGCCTGATCGTTCCGATCGGCATCTGGGTACTGAGAAAGGCATGTTCGCAGAGTGTCGCATGGCAACGTGAAGGACTTCCTCCGATTCCGGTTGCCGTCAACCTATCCCCGCGCCAGTTCGCGGATGAAAATCTGCTGAAGGACATTGACGATGCACTAGCTGACAGTGGCCTGGCATCCGAACATCTGCAAATCGAAATCACCGAAAGCATGGTGATGCATAACGTCGTCAAGGCGAGTGCAACACTGACGGAAATCCGCAAGCGCGGCATCACCATCGCTATCGACGATTTCGGTACCGGCTATTCGTCGATGTCTTTGATGAAGAAGTTCCCTATCGATACAATCAAGATCGATCGCTCCTTCGTCCGCGATATCCCGCATGACGAGGAAGACAAGGCGATCACCAAAGCCATCATCGGGATGGGGAAGGCGTTGGGCCTAAAGCTTGTGGCCGAAGGTGTTGAGACCGCTGCTCAGGAGAGATTCCTGATGGCTCACGGTTGCGACGAGATCCAGGGCTATCTGTTGAGCAAGCCGGTGCCGCCGGAAGCATTGGTGGAATTGTTTGCGGATTGGACGGCGGATGCGCCGTCGCTGGAGCCGGATCTCGAGCCTTCCAAAAAGCCGCTCTTCCTCAGGGCTTCAGCGCCATGATCGTGGAGCATATCGCTCCCGCTATGATCGGGTCACTTTTATCGACGCGTTGAACATGGATTCCATCTCCTTGCGTAGCTTATAGGCATGGGTGGACGTATCCATGGCGATATCCGCCCAGCTCAGGCTTTGGCCTTTCTTTACCGGTTTTGTGACCTTCACGTCATGGGCGAGACCGAGCGGCAGGCCGCCTAGCTCGACGGATGTCGCGGCCGGCAACAGCTTCCCCCAGACGGTATAGCCGCCTTCGCCATCGAGAACATCGCCGGGAGCAAGGTCGCGCTTGGCGGTCGCGACCACGTCGGCGTTCCATTGTTTCGCCACGCCCGTGGCTTCGCCGCGGAGCGCTACACTCGCCACCGACATGCCGACCTCCAGGCCGATCAGATGCCAGCGCTTGTACAGAGTGAAATAGCGGCCGGATGAATCCGTGTGGGCGTTGTATTCCTCGAAGCAATTTTTGATGTAGTCGGTCTCAGCTTCGACGGTCACCCACACGCCCATGCGGATGTCGTAAGGGATCACGCGACCGTCGGCTTCGAGGGAGGAGATCACCTCAACGAGACCCTTGCGTTCGAGCTTACCGCCTTCACTGATGGGGCGGGTGACGGACGGAATATCCGCAATGCTGGCGGGCGGATACAGCAGGCCGTTGGATGGCACACCAAGCCCGGTGGCGTTGGCGACAGCGGTGCATTCGATCGACGGCTTTGAGCCATCGAGAAAGCTGTTGAACATTTTTGGATTCAGCCCGCCGCGCTGCGCCTGCTCGGGTGTGAGGCCATAGTTCTCCCAGACCGTTTCCGGCGTGGAATCGCAGAAATGCGGAAGCCATTTATGTCCGCGTCCGGCGGCGACCACGGGAAAGCCGCAGGTGCGAGCCCAATCGACCAGACCGCAGATCAGCGCCGGCTGGTCGCCGAAGGCCTGGGAGTAGATCACGCCGGCCTCGCTGGCTTTGCGTGCGAGCAGCGGGCCGCAAAATGCATCGGCTTCCACAGTCACGTTCACGACGTGCTTGCCGTTAGCAAAAGCCTTCAGGCAGTGATCGACAGCCGCGATCGGATGGCCGGTGCACTCAACGATCACGTCGATGGCCGGATGCTGCACGAGGGCCTGCCAATCATCTCCGATGTGCGTGGTGCGGGTTTTGATGGCGTCATCAATCGAGATTGCAGCGAATTGCGGTGCTGTCCAGCCCACGCGTGCGAGGTTCGCGCGCGCTCCGTCCGGTGACAGATCGGCGATGCCGGCAAGATGAACACCCGGCGTTCGCGGGATTTGCGCCAGATACATCGAGCCGAATTTGCCCGCACCGATGAGGCCGACAGTAATCGGTTTGCCCTGGCTCTCGCGTTGTTGGAGCTTCGCGTAAAGGCTCATCGGGCTTCCCTTCCTGTTATCTGCTCGCCAGCTTCAGCGGCTTCCTCGGCACAGTAGTCTTATGCATTGGGAATCCAATCGTTAGATTCCGAGATAAGCGCTGCGGACCCGGTCATTGGTTTTCAGGTCCGCGCTGTCGGCACTCAGCACGACGCGCCCGGACTCGAGCACATAGCCGCGGGTTGCGACCGAGAGAGCGAGCGCGGTATTTTGCTCGACCAGCAGGATCGCGGTCCCGGCCTTGTTGATCGATGCGAAGGTCTCGTGAAGCTCATCGACGATCTTGGGCGCCAATCCGTGGCTCGGCTCATCGAGCAGCAACAGCTTCGGGGACATCATCAGGGCGCGCGATAGCACCAGCATTTGCTGTTCGCCGCCGGACAGCGTTCCGGCGAACTGTGACAAGCGCTCCCGAAGCCTTGGAAACATTATCAGCATCTGCTCGCGGCGCTGCCCGAGATCTTGCGCCTGTCGTGTCGAGAACCCGCCGAGCATGAGATTCTCCTCGACCGTCATGCCCGGAAACACGTGACGGCCTTCCGGTACATGGGCGACGCCGAGGCCTGGGATCTCGTGCGCGCTCATTTGCCGCAAGTTGTGGCCATCGAAAACGATGTCGCCGCTGGAATTTGGAACAAGCCCTGAAATGGACCGGAGCAGCGTGCTCTTTCCGGCAGTGTTCGCACCGATGACGCAGACGAATTCGCCTGGATTGATGTCGATATTGATGTCGTGAAGCACGTTGCCGGCGTCATATCCGGCGGAGAAGTTCTTGATCTGGAGCAAAGGTGTCATGGCGCCGCGCCCTCGGCGAAGGATTTTCCGAGATAGGCAGCGACCACTTCCGGATGCCGGGCGACCTCGGCGGGAGCGCCTTCCGCGATGATCTTCCCGAAATTCAGAACGATGATGCGGTCACACAGCGACATGATGGCGCGCATGTGATGCTCGATGATGACGACCGTCAGGCCTTCGCTCCGCAGGGTGCGTACGAGGTTCATGAAGTCGTCCATCTCGGCGTGGTTTAGCGCGGCCATAGCTTCGTCGAGCAGCAGGGCTTTCGGCTCGGTGCATAGCGCGCGGGCAACTTCGACGCGAGCCCGCTCCGGGAAAGACAGATCCCTGGCGATCTTATCTGCGATGGACAGCATGCCGACGCGTTCGAGGCAGGTCTTGGCGAGATCGCGCGCATGCGGAATGTCATGCCGCATCAATCCGCCGATCAGCACATTGTCGAGCACCGTCTCCTCAAGAAACAGGGCGACGTTCTGAAATGTCTTCACCATTCCAGCCGCGGCGATGCGATGCGGCTTGAGGCCGACGATATCCTTGCCATCGAAGATAATCCGGCCGGATGTGGGCTTGTGCAGCCCCACCAGATGGCTGAACAGCGTGGTTTTGCCGGCGCCGTTCGGGCCGATCACGCCGACGATCTCGCTCTGATTAATAGACAAGCTAACATCCGACAGCGCGCGGAGGCCGCCGAAGTTCTTGGTGAGGTCCTTGGTCTGCAGGAGAGGGGCCGTCATGCCGCTTTCCTCCGCGACAGCTTCGTCATGATCGTCTTGCCGAGAGCGATTAGGCCGCGCGGCTCGAGCAGGATCACTGCGATGAGAAGCAGGCCGTACACGACCTGCGAGACACCGGCAGCTTTATTGGACAGCAATGAATTAGTCAGTTCTTCAAAGGGAATAATGAAGAACGCGCCGATGATCGGTCCCGCGACCGTACCGACGCCACCTATGATGGCGATGAGGGCCGCGCGGACCGAGATGGACGCGAGGCCAAAGGCGGTATCCGGATCGAAGAAGAACTGGAACTGGGCGTAAAGCGTGCCGAGGCTTGCGGTGAGTGCGCCGGATACAACGGCCGCGATGACCTTTGTTCCAGAGGTGTCGATACCGATCGTCTCGGCGGCATCGACATTTTCGCGAATGGCGCGAAGCCGATAGCCGATCTTGCTGGATCGAATCGCCATGAACGTCAGTGTCACCACCACAAGCGCGCCCAGCATGATCCAGAAATAGGGACGCGGGGTCTTGAACTGAAGCATCAGGAGCGAGTCCGGCCTGAACGGCACTGAGAGGCCGACCGGGCCGCCGGTGACGCTGCTCCACGAGTTGGCGATGACACGCATGACCTCGGCGAAGGCGAGGGTCGCCAGTGCGAAATAATGTCCGCGCAGCCGCATGGTCGGCAGTGCGATCAGCAGCGCCATGATGCCTCCGATGATCGCGGCAGCGATCATGCCAAGCCATGGCGAGATGCCGAAGTTGATCAACAGGAGTGTCGATGTATAGGCGCCGGTCCCGAAGAATGCAGCATGGCCGAGGGAAACCTGTCGCGCGAGGCCGCCGACGATGTTCCAAGCTTGCGCCAGCGCTGCAAATAGCAACGTGATGCACAGCACCCGGACGATGTAGCCCTTTGGCGTAAGTAAGAATGGCACACAGGTCGCGGCAGCAACGATGGCGGCTCCGATGAGAAAGCGCTTCACCGCACGTCTCCCAGCAATCCCTGGGGCCGGACAATAAGCACCGCGATAAACACGACGAAAAGAACGAGGTTTTGCAGCTGGATCGGAAAGGCAAGCGCGGACAGGGACTGGATCACGCCGACAGCGAGGCCACCGACCACGGCACCGGCAACCGAGCCTAACCCACCAAGTACGACCACGGTGAACATGAGAATGACGAACTGCCCGCCGACGGTAGGAGATGCGGTGAGATAGGGCAGGATCACAGCTCCGCCGAACGCGGTCAGGCCAACGCCGAGGCCGAACGCCAGCATGTGCATCCGGTCGGCGTTAATGCCCATCAGCGTCGATGCCATGGGATCCTGAGCGGTGGCGCGCATCGCCCGGCCGAACCAGCTCACGCGAAGAAACAGCCACAACGCCGTTCCGCAGACCGCCGACATCAGGAATGCAAAGAGATACGGCACGTTGATGAAAATCGGACCAAGGCTCAGCGACGACGTCTGATACGGCGTGGTCACGGAGCGATAGTTCGACCCGAACATCCACAACGCTGCATTCTCCAGCACGATGAGAAGCCCAACCGTGAGAAAGATTTGGGAAATTTCCGGGGCCTTCAGGAGGCGGCGGAACAGCAGGCGTTGAAGAACGCAGCCGAGGCTAAACACAATGACGAACGACAGTGGTGCGGCCAGCAGCGGATCGAGGCCAAGCCATGCCCACGCGTAGTAGGCAATGAACATCCCGAGCATCAAGAACTCTGCATGTGCAAAGTTCACGATGCCCATGATGCCGAACACGAGGGTGAGACCGATGGAGATCATGGCGTAGACGCCGCCAATCATGATCCCATCGATCAAGGCTTGAATAAAAGCCATCAGAGCGCGCTTCTAATCAGAGCTTCCAGACGGGTTTCGACTTGGCGAACGAATCCGGCCAGACCGTTACGAGGTCCTTACCGTGCCACTGCACCATCACCGGTACAGACAGGACGTTGAGGCCCGTTTTGTCGAACTCGACGGCGCTTCCGGTCATGGCTTTGGTCCAGCCGCCGGTGAACTTGGTGCCATGCAGGACCTTGCGCAGCGCGTCGAGATCGGTCGACTTGGTCATCTCAAGCGCCTGGGCGAGCACATCCACAGCTGCTGCGAACTCCACGGCTTCATGAACCATGAAATAGCCGAAACGTTTGCGGAAGCGCTCGGTTAAGTCAGGCGCGAGATCGTAGGTCGCAGGCGAAATCGACATCACGTTTTCCGCGAACGGGCCAAGGCCCTTCTCAAAATCCGGGATGATGTAGCCCGCGGCGCCGCCGATGGTCGGAATCTCGAGTTTCTGCTGGCGCATGCCACGGACGATCTGAAGACTGTCGTTCAGATACGAGACCGGAAACACGGCTTGTGCGTTCGACGCCCGCAGCTTGTTGATCAACGGCGTCACGTCGGTGATGCCGAGTGGATAGCCTTCGTCCATGACGATTTCAATGCCAGCCGCCTTTGCCCCGGCGCGGAGACCACCTGCCTGCGACGTGCCGTAGGCAGTGTCTTCAAACATGATCGCGATGCGCTCGAGCTTCTGACCGTTCGCTTTGGCGATCTCAATACATCCGTCGAGCTGCGCTTTGCCGAGCACCGAGCCCTTGGCGACGACCTGGAAGATGTTCTCGAAGCCGCGGCCGGTGAGCTGGTCGGAGAAGGATTGTGTAAACAGCGGAATGCCTGCGCGTTCCGTGACTTCCGATACGGCAAGGGTGAGGGCGGATGCAAAGCAGCCGAAGGCCGCAACGATTTCGTTCTGCGAGACGAGGCGCTGGGCAACGCTAGCTGCAGTGGTCGGTGTGGAGGTGGCGTCTGCGACAATCAGATTGAACTTCGCGCCGCCGAGAGCCTTGATGCCGCCGGCCGCATTGATCTCATCGACAACGAGTTCGATGGCATTGCGCGAATTGATGCCGAACTGCGCATTCGCGCCGGAGAGCGGCAATATGGCGCCGATATTGATGGCTTTTCCCTGCGCATGACCGACGCCGGAAAACCCTGACGCCACGGCCAATCCTGCGGCGGAAGCCAGCAGGCTGCGGCGTGTCAGAGCTGTCTCGCTGCCAAATGCGGAATGCGCGTTCTTTTTCGAACCCATTTGAATCCTCCCCTTTGATGTTTTGTTTTTTGTGAGCTTTCACTGAACAGCTTCCGCAGTCAAGCAGATTGACAGATTGTCCGACAAAGACGAAGTTATCGGCATGAGCGAGATGGACCTCAATGTCAGCAGGGAAGCGGTCACGCTGCGCATGCGCGTGGAAGACAAGCTTCGCAGCGCTATTGCCAGCGGCATTTTCAAGCCGGGACAGCGTCTGATCGAGCGTGAATTATGTGAGTTGACCGGTGTTGGGCGCACGTCGATCCGCGAAGCGGTGCGACAACTTGAGGCAGAAGGACTGATCACATCGGTGCCGCATCGCGGTCCGGTGGTGGCGCGAATCTCCGTCGACGAAGCAAAACAACTTTATGCCGTGCGTGCGTTGCTCGAAGGGGCGGCCGGCCGCGCATTTGCGGAAAGGCGCCCGGCGGACATGCTGGCGCAGATGTTTGAGGCGGTGAGCGCACTTGAAGGCGCAGCCAAGGCCGGTGACCGCGATGCTCTTATCAAGGCAAAGACACGTTTTTACGATGCGCTGATGCGGGGATGCGGCAACATCTACATCCAGCAGATGCTGACCAATCTGCATAACCGCGTCACCATGCTGCGTGCGACGTCGATGACGCACCCGGGTCGGTTGCCGAAGAGTCTCAAGGAAATACGCAACATCGCGGAGCTGATCCGCGCGGGTGATGCACTGGGCGCGGAACGCGCGTGCATCGAACATATTCACGCCGCGGCCGCGATCGCGCTCGCGGTGCTCTCGGATACCGAACAAGAATCAAAAACGGAGACTGCGCATGTCCGCAAAACGACCCCGCTCGGAAAAATTTGAAAAAGGCTTGAAGACCCGCACGGCGGTGCTCGGCTCGGACTATGTGGAGAAATCGCTGGCGAGCGCCGATGATTTCAGTTGGTCAATGCAGCAGCTCTCCACGGAATATTGCTGGGATGAGATCTGGAATCGTCCGGGCCTTGATCGCCGCAGCCGCAGCATTCTCAATCTGGGAATGATCGCTGCGCTTAACCGGCCACATGAACTGAAGCTGCATATTCGCGGTGCGATTCAAAACGGTCTCACCAAGGATGAGTTGAAAGAGATCTTCCTTCAGATTGCATGCTACTGCGGCATTCCCGCTGGTATCGACAGTTTCCGGCTGGCGCGCGAAGCTTTCAAGGAGATGGGCATTGACTAAGATCGTCACCCCTCCCGACGTTGTTGTTTTCCTTGGCCTTGGCCAAATGGGCTTGCCCATGGCGAAGCGTTGCCTTGCGGCCGGCTTTGAGGTGCGGGGCGCGGATCCGTCCGCATCGGCGCGCGAAGCTTTTGCCGCAGCTGGCGGAAAGGTGTTTGAGACAGGGCGCGAGGCTGCGAAAGGCGCCCCGCTTCTGATCACCATGCTGCCCGACAGCAAGGTGGTGCGCGAAGCGGTGCTTGGTCCTCAGGGCGTCGCGGACGTGCTGGCAAAGGATGCGCTCATTATCGACATGAGTTCGTCGGTGCCGGTCGAAACCCAGGCGTTGGGTAAGGAATTGGCCGAGCGCGGCATCGGATTGATCGATGCGCCGGTATCCGGTGGCGTTCGTCGAGCCGTTGACGGCACGCTGTCCATTATGGCCGGTGGTGACGCTCAGCTGGTCGAGCGCGCACAGCAAGTGTTGCAGGCGATGGCAAAGTCGGTCTTCGCAACGGGTCCGCTTGGCTCGGGTCACGCGATGAAGGCGCTCAACAACTATGTCTCCGCAGCCGGGCTCGTCGCTGCGTGCGAAGCATTGCTCGTGGGACGGCGATTTGGCCTGCAGCCTGATACGATCATTGATGTTCTCAATGCATCGACCGGCAAGAACAATTCGACCGACGTCAAGATGAAGCAGTTCGTAATTTCGGAAAGCTTTGCGTCCGGGTTCTCGTTGGCCTTGATGGCCAAAGATCTTCGTATTGCTGCTGATCTGTCGAAATTCGTCGGGCTGGATGCGTCGAATGCCGAGACTGTCGCCACAATCTGGGAGCAGGCGAGGGGCGAGCTGGACAAGAACGCGGATCACACCGCGATCTACCGCTACATCGCGTCGGCGGTTGAAGATTAAGGACGGCTGAGTGGCGGACACCGTTGAACATCTGCGGGCGAGATTGACATCTATTCTGGACGATGCGGAATATCAGCGTCTCGGCCCGAGCTTGTCGTTCAACCTTGCTCTTCGGGTGGATGACGCAGACGTCCGGCTGGCGTTCGAGAACGGCCGCTTCGCATTCGTGGATCAGATCAGGCATGCGCAGATCAGCATGAAGGCTGCGGCGGAAGCCTGGGACAGGGTTCTTCAGACTCCGTCACCGCCGACATTCCACTCGTTCACAGCTCTGGATTTCGTGAATCCGGAGTTCAGCATCGAGGCCGAGCCTCTGCTTCTCGCACAGGCGCGTCCAGTGCTGGAAAGGCTTGTCGAGCGCCTCGTTGCAGTACAGCCCACAATGAGCGCATCGCCTCCGAGACGCTTGTCGCAAATTGAAGGGCGATGGCATGAGGTTACGATCCGCGGCGTCCTACACGAGGTTTATGCGGAGACCGCAGGCGAGGGCACGCCGATCCTGTTCCTGCACACGGCTGGAGCGGACTCTCGACAGTTCCTCGCTCAGTTGAGCGATACTGAGTTGGCGCAGCGCTTTCAGATGATCGCACCGGACCTGCCATTTCACGGGCGGTCGATGCCGCCGCGGACATGGAACGGCGGCGACTACAAGCTCGATCTCGCCACCTATCGCGACTGGTGTGTGGCCATCCTCGAACAAATTGTTGGCCGTCGCGCAATCGTTGTCGGTGGTTCCATGGGCGCTGCGATGACCTTGGTCCTTGCAGCAGAGAGGCCGGATCTGTTGCTGGGCGTCGTTGCTGTCGAGCCTCCGCTCTTGTCGAAGGGACGGCGCAATCCCTTTCAGCATCATGTCGCGGTCCACGGAGCGCTACATAATGCAAGCTATGTGCGAGGCCTGATGAGCCCGCTCAGTCCGGAAAGCGATCGCCGCCGCACAGCCTGGATCTACAGCCAGGGAGCGCCCGGCATCTATGGCGGCGATCTTGCATTCTATTCCGACGAATTCGACGGCGGGCTCGTTGCAGGCAGGATCGACGGCAGACGAATGCCGGTTGCGCTGCTTTCCGGTGGTTATGATTATTCGGCAACGCCGGACGACGGCCGCAGGCTCGCAAAGTTCATTCCGGGATCATTCTTCAAGGAGATGCCCGGTCTTGGTCATTTTCCGATGTGCGAGAACCCGGATCTCTTCAGGCCCTATCTGCGGGAAGCGCTCGATCACGTAATGGCCGGAAAGTAGTCGCGGTCTCGTCGTCAGGACAGGTTTCCCTTGATCTTCTTGCAGGGCGTCGACGCGGTCGACGACATCTGAATGATGCGGGAGACCGTTGGTGTGGTGGCCAAATCCCTGCGCGTGAGAAAACGCAGCGTTCCAGCTGGATAAACGTCGCAGAATGCGGACAGCGTCGCCGCGGTTGCCGCGATGCTGTCTTGCTTGGGAATGACCGCGATGCCGCCATCCCTGAGAATATAGGCGTCCTTGACGTTCGAGATCGATGTGGTGGCGATACACATTTTGAACAGGCTTTGGTAACCTTCCGGTGGCAGTAGCAGATCCCCGCCGAGACTGCCGAGCAGATAATCGCGGCTCTTGCTGCAGCTTTCCGCGTGGGCCGTCGAAGCGCCAAGCGAAACCAGAATGACCGTAGCGGCGAGGTATTTCACTCAGTGGCCCATCGATGCAGTTGGTGGCGCAAACTTGGCGTTCAATGATCCGATTGCAGCAGCTCCGTGATCTTCCGACCGTGTGAGACCATAAGTCTCTGCTGCACAACGTTCCCATGACAATGCACGGGCATGTGACGATGCCCCCGCAGCGAGGATCGAGCGGGTGTCACTGTCGTCCACCATCTCCATGATTGCCTCAGTGACCGCTTCAACATTCGGTTCGACAAGCAACCCTGTCTCATCAGAGAGGACGGCGTCGGGAACGCCTCCAATCGCAGTGGCGATGCTGGGCAGACCGCCAGCGCCGGCTTCGAGATACACCAGGCCAAACCCTTCGACGCGACCTGAGGGATCAGGCACGCCGGTCAGACAGAAGAAATCGCTCGCGCCGTAGATGTCACGGATCTGCTCATTGGTCAGCGAGCCGAGCAGATGGATCTCGCAATCAGATTTCTCCACCATCTCGCGCACTTCGGCGACATAGTCGGATTCGCCGTTGGGGCCGATCACCAGCCAAGTGATGCGTTGACGCAATTCCCGCGGCAAGCGCTCCAGCGCCGCCAGCGTCAAATGATGCCCCTTGCGACGGGTCAAGCGGGAAACAGTGACCATGACGATCTTGTCCTGGTCGATGCCGAAAGCTTTGCGCACGTCTTTTCGTCTTCCGCGTGTGCCGAACCAGAAATCCGAGACGCCGAGCGGAATCGCGCTGACGCGCTCTTCATCGATGGCAAATCGCTCGCGGAAGAGCTCACGGGTAAACCTGCTGTTGGCAGCCACTTCGGTTCTTGGACCGAACACGCCCGTTGCGCGAATGGCGGCACGCTTAAGTGGCGTCTGAGTTTCGTTGATTTCGGTGCCGTGAACCGTCATCAGCAACCGAGCATGGGTCCGATGCCGCGCGAGCGCGAGTGGAATGAAGAACGGCCAGTCCGCTGCATGAATGACGTCGAAATCTTCAATCCGGACTTTGCTCTGGGCCAGCAAGATTTTTGCGGGAAGATTCTTCATCGAATGCAGACCGCCGCGAAAACGAACGAGTCGGAAGGGGAGGGCCTGATCTTCCGCAGCTGAATCTTTCGCGTAGTCCGGAGCGATGACTGTGACCCGTGCACCAAGATGGGAGGCGGCAACCGCGATCTCTCGCGCATAAGTTCCGATGCCGCCGGTTGCAGGCGCGAACTCGCTCGTCAACATGAGGATATTCATGGATGACCTCAGTGGATTGGCGGGCTGACCATGCCTCGCATGTTCTGGATTTCCTGGTGATAACGGAATACGCGCGCAAGCTGCGTTCCAGGCGTGAACGTCCTGATGTTGCTTGCGATACGGGACGGCTCCATCTCACCGGTCGCTATGGCGTTGCGCGCATCGATGAAACGATGGGCAAGGCGTTCGACCATGTCCATCCGCGAGTCACTGCGTTGCACCAGAAAACCGCTCTCACCATCGCGAACAGCTGATTCAAGTTGCGGCAGATGCATCGCGACCACGGGACGTCCGACGGCCAACGTTTCGAGTACGA
Organism: Afipia dichlorophenoxyacetatis; assembly: GCF_055386385.1. NCBI lineage: Bacteria > Pseudomonadati > Pseudomonadota > Alphaproteobacteria > Hyphomicrobiales > Nitrobacteraceae > Afipia > Afipia dichlorophenoxyacetatis. The sequence continues at coordinate 1,489,864 of NZ_AP029250.1, forward strand.
ACCGCGGCATACCCTCGAATTCGGAGGTGAGAATGCCGGCGTGCACCGAGGCAATGGTCGCTGCCATACCTGCAGCGTCTTTGAACCCGTGGCGAACGGTAACGTCTTCGATCTTGGCGAATTCCTCAAACCGGTGCGGATCGCTCGTCCCGATATAGTGGAACTCGACACCGCCCGGCATCAGTTGCTTAAGACGACTGATGGTTTCGAACATCAGCGGCGGATCTTTGAACTCGTCCAGCCGGCCTGCAAACACAATCCGAAACGGTCCTGCATCGAGCGCGAGCGGCTGCGGTTTGAAGATGTCCGTGTTGACCCACGTCCACAGCGTGTCGATCTTTTCTTTCTGCCGCGGATAGGTCTTCTGAAGACGTTCGGTGATGAACGGATTGACGCAAAGGAACTTTGCACTCGCGGCCACCGCGAAACGTTCGCCGGCATTGTGAACAAAGGAGTACTTGCGGAGAAGAGAATCCATCTGAAGCTTTGGCGCGCCTTCGCCATGAAGCATCTGGATAAACGGCAGGCGCAGAACGACCGGCAGCCACGAAAACTCCACGCGACGGAGGTCAATGGAGCACCGGCGCTCGCGGATGTGCTTAGAGATTGTGCCAAAATGCCGAAGTAGTGCGATAAAGAACTGCCCGGTGAGGGACGAACGGATCGTGCGCGCGGCTTCGCGCGCCTGTTGGTCGGTGTAGTGAAGAATGGGCAGGAAATCGAAGGTGCGGCCTCGGAATGTGAGTTGGTGAATCTCACCGAGGGTGAGGTCGCCAACAGAATCCACACCTATAAAGAGCAGATCCGTGTCAGTCGGATGGAACGTGATGAAATCACGAATATAGGTTTCCAACCCTCCGACCTTTTGGCCGCGTGGGTCGAATGGATGAATCAAGCAGATCTGATACCTCTGCCGGGCATGCGCTTCATTCCGGGCGCGCTGTGCGAGCGTCAATGTTGAAGTCATGCCGCTTTCCTCATCCGTGCACTTACAATTTGGGGAATGTTGCGGAACACCAGGCTCGGAATCACCGCCATGCATCGTGCGTAGCGCGGCCCCATCCGGCGCGGGTTGCTCACCATGCGCCATGCCCACTCAAGGCCGACCTTCTGTGTGAAAGAAGGAGCGCGAGATTGGGTATTCGCAATGAAATCGAGACCTGCTCCGATGCAGAGCAGGCCGGTCCCCGACAGTTCATCGAGGCAGCGAGCCGAAAATATCTCCTGGCGAGGAGCTCCGAGGGCGACAAAGCAAAGTTTGGCGCCTGAGGCTCGTATTCTTGCGATCGCTTCGTCGGCCTCCTCCGAATACGGATCGAAGTTCGGGCCGGGAGCATATGAGCCGACAACCTCAAGGCCCTTGTATCTCTTCGATAGACGCCTTGCTGCGCGATGAAGCGAGAGATCGCTGGAGCCAAGAAAAAAGACGGGAACTTTTCGCTGTCCCGCTTGCTGGCAAATGGGCGCCACAAGGTCTGCACCGGTTGTTCTGCTGATCCTGGTGCCGGCGAGCCGACCAAGGATCACAATTGGAAAGCCATCGGCGGTCACGAAGCGCGCACGGCGATACGCCGCGCGAAAATCAGGCTGGCGTTGAAGCTGCACAACGTGGTCGAGGTTCAGCGTGCAGACGGAGAAATTCTCTCCTCGTTCAGCGGCCGACACGATTGAAGACACTGCTTCTGGCATCGAGAAGACGTTGATGGAAATTCCATCAACCACGAGATCATCTGTAGGTAGTGTTTGCGGATCCAGCACGTCCATCCCCGTGGCGATTTGGTCGGGTAACACTTGCATAAGATTCCATCGCGTCGCGATGAAATCACATCGAACAATTTCGTGTTCGACGAGAAGCGTCACGAAAACGCACTATTGCGTCGCAACGATGGCGTCGTGCTTGCACAATGATGAAATAAGAAAAGTTGTTCACCCCTCTTGATGGAGATCTGCCATGCATGTGATGCGGACGCGACGACAAGTCATGTCAATGATCGCGGGAGCAACCATCGCAACTCGAAGCAAAATCGTCCGCGCGGCCGCAACTGACAATCTTGGCGCGATTGCCGCATCAAACGGATTTGTCTTTGGTGCTGCTGCAGGTCCCGTGATTGACAAGGATCTCGCGTATCGCGAGCTCTATCAGAAGCATACGCGGATCATCACGACCGACGTCGCCATGAAAATGGGCACGATTGCGCCTATGGATGGGCCGAAGCGTTTCGAAAGCGCGGATCGTTTGTTGCAATTTTGTGCAAGCAATAAGATCCCAATGCGCGGGCACTGCCTCATTTGGAATGAGTGGGTGCCTGCATGGATCAAGAACAAGAGTAGTTCCGAGCGACAGGCATTCTTTGACGGCTACATCGAAGATGTTGTGAGCCGTTACGTCGGGAAACTCCATTCATGGGATGTCGTCAACGAGCCATTCTGGCCGGGACATAAGGCTCCGGGGGGCTATCGCGTGGGGCCCTGGTACGACACATTCGGAACCGACTATATCAAGCGCGCTTTTCAACGCGCAGGAACGGTCGACAAGACAACGAAATTTGTTCTCAACGAAGCGCAGACGGAACGTGACGATGATGTCGGTCGCGCGGTTCGCGAAGGTCTGTTACGTCTCGTCGATGAGTTGAAGCAAGCAGGAGTTCGGCTCGACGCTGTCGGTCTGCAAGGTCACCTTCAGCCACGATATCCCCATGATCCAGCGCGATTTGCTGATTTCGTCCACGCGCTCGCCGAGCGAAAAGTCGACATCTACATCACGGAATTTGACGTTCGGGACGATACCTTCCCGGATGATGTCAAAACCCGCGACGACATGATTGCAGACACGGGAGAGAAATTCCTGACCAATGTCCTGCGCATTCCGGCGGTGAAGATGGTGATCGCGTGGGAGCTCTCCGACAATTATTCCTTCTATACCGACGCCGCTAAGAAGAAAAATCCTCTCGCGGAGCGGCTGCCCCGGCCGTTGCCGTTCGATCAGGATATGAAGCGAAAGCCGCTCTGGTTTGCTATGGCGCGTGCCTTCGAGAATGCGAAGAAAGCGTGACGTCTAGAGATATCCGGTTCTGATTAAATCAGAACCGGAGCTCTCGAAATTGCTCTAGCCAGTTTGTTGCGGACGGGCGCTGAGCAGCTTGAAGATCGACGGTGCATAAAGAATGGCCAAAGTGACCATATAGACACAGGCGCCACCCGCGATGTGGGTGGCAAGCGCGACAAAATTGGCGGCTTCCGGCAGCGTCTGGAGCAACGTGCCCATCGCAACCGTTGCAACGGCGATGCGCACGAGGTGAGTGAGCGGCAACGTCAATCCAAACTTGGTGAAGCCGATCGCGAAGCTCGCAATGGCAGCGCACGCCGCTGCGGCAACTGTTGCAATCGCGCCACCGACAATGCCGGAATACCAAATCGCGGCGAAACTGAGTGCGATGGTGACGGCTGCATCGATGCTTGCGACCACGATCATGAGCCGGGTTCGGCTATGGAGCAGAAACACCTGATCGCCGAAATGCGCGCGCAGATTGCGAATCGCACCCGCAAGGACCGACAGCGGGAGGACGGCAAGCGTGACTTGCTGGAACGGGGCCGCAATGAGCAGGTGAACGATCTCCGCCCGCAGCATGAAGATGCCGACGATGCTTGGTGCAAGAATGGCGATCAGAAGTGCGCTGTTTTCGGAAAGCTGCCGCATCGCGGCTTTGCTGCCGCTTTCTTCCATCTGCTTGACGGCGATGGGAAATGCGGCGGCTGTCACCAGCATCGCGGCCACAGCCGCGGCGCGCTGGCCGAGGCCATATCCGACGGCGAACAGACCAGCCGCGGCGACACCAAGCATGTCGTTGACGATGAAACGCGACGCATTAAGGCCGACCCAGCCAAGCGCCCCCCCGACAATGAGCGGAATGCCGTAGTGCAGCGCGTGCCTGACGATTTCACGGTCGACCGGCCACAGGCTGTGGCCATAACGGATTCTTGGAAGAACGATCAGCGTCGCAACGAGCTGTGCGACAGCATAACCGGCAAGCGGCCATTCGGGATCTTGCCCCAGGAGCTTGATCATCAACAGACCGATGAGAAAGCCGATAGCCGGTCCGATGACCTGCTGAATGGAGTAAACCGCGATCTGCTGCTGCACGCGGGCGCGCTCGCCGATATAGAGATTGAGAGAGCGGGTGATGACATAGGCGACCGTCGCAATAAGAAGCCCGGTGAGAGCATCCGGCGCGATAACCCAAAACAGTATTGCGATAACGGCCGCGCTCTGAATCACGACCGAAGCCAGCAGGATTGCATTTTCAGTCCGGTAGAAACGCTTTGCTTCCTCGCCATTCTGGAACCGGCCGAAAAAGCGCAAGGCATATTGCGACCACCAGGCGAGAAAGCCGATCTGCAGAAGTTCGTGGGTTGCCGTGACCAGGGTGATAATGCCTAGCGTGTGCTCGTTCACCACGTGGGTCCACACCACCATAGCGATGAGCTGAAACAGCGGGCCTATGAGCTGCGCCGGCATATAAAGAAGCGTGTGTCGCAGCAGCATGGTCAGGCTCCCAACCAACGGGATACGCGCGCAGATGCAACACGGCGGATGATCAACAAGGCCAAGACACTGATCACGGTAGTTGTCGCATAGATGATTGCATAGTCGATGACAGCACCGGATTCACGCAGGGAAAAATGGTCTCTCAGGATCATGATCACGAAGATGTGCCAGAGGTAGATGAAGTAACTGCCCGATCCGATCGTCGCCAGGAACTGGCTTCGCGGATGAAGGCCGAGCAGCAGGATGGCAAGAAGCGCGGCATAAGCAAAGAACGCCACCGAATCGTAGTCAGCGGCATCGCCGATGCCAGAAACTCTGACGGCCGCATAGATGATGTATGCGCAGAACGCGGCGACCGCGACGAGAAGCCGGCTGTCCCTTAACGCGAGTCCTGCGCTCGAGATTCCCACAAGCGCACCCAATGCAACGAAGGAAAACCAGAACGGAATATCGCGCAGACGGACTTCCTGTACGAATGATTCTGAGAATCCTTTGTGAAGGAGCAGGGGATCGATATAGCTGCCGGCGACAATTCCGATCAAAATCGCCAGTGACAGCAGAATAGCCAGGCGCGGCTGAGATTGATCAGAACCGGAATCGGAAATACGGAAGACAAGCCAGAGGCAAACCGTGCAGCCGATGTAGACGAAGACATAATAATAGACAAACACATAAGCGAGAACGAAGCGGGCAATGGTTGTCGTGATCCGATGATCCATCGCCGGATTGTGCCAGGCCATATAGATGTAAGCGGCAACGAACGCGATCGCGTACGGGATCAAGGCCGTATTGACCCGCCTCGACAGCACGACGCGCCCTGATAAGGCGGTCAGATAGCCCGACGCGAAGAGAAATATCGGGACACAGGGTCGCAAAGCCGCGTCAACAATTTTTCCCCAGAAAGGGTCTAGCGGCTGCGGCATCGAGTGGATCCCAATCACCATAAGGATCGCGATACCGCGCATGGTGTCGATACCAAGATCGCGGCCAGCGACCCGGGTTTGCGCGTGAGAGTTCTGGATCCAGTCCGCCGAGATTTGAGTCTGCGTGACCGCTGTCATCTCAATCTCTCTTGTTGGAGAGCCGTTGGAGCAGGAATCGCAGGCGTGGCGTTACGGTCGAATACGCCGTTGAGGTATCGGCGCAGCGGCGTCTCAAAAAAATGATAGGACAAGATGCTGGCAACGGCGAGTACCAACACGGCAGCCGGCAGCAGCGCCAGTTTTCCGCCCGGGATTGCGTGCTCCGCGAAGCGTGCGCCAAACGTCAGCACGATGGTCGCGATCGGGATGTGCAGCATGTAGCAGGAATAGGTATAGGCGGCGCCGCGATCGAGATGAAGGCGCGTGAGAAGGCTCGACCGGTGTGCGCTGTCATATTGGACAGCGAAAACGGCTATGGCGTACACCGCAATCAAGCCTGCCATTTCGGGTAGCAGCCAGCCGAACAGAATGAATCCCACAAGTGCGATAACCAGCACACCGGGCACAGCCGGCCAGCGCGCAATCTCGTGGCGATAGAGATAACAAGCGATCCCGAGACTAAATCCCGGGAAGGCTCGGAAGACGCCGCCTTTGTTGATCCATTCCGCCCATGGTCCGGTTCCCGTGGCGGATGCATAGATGGTGTTGGCAAGCATCAGCAGGATGACCAGCGTGGTGACCATTCGTCGTCGCGGTGCGAGCAATAGCGCAACGATCGGAAAGGCCAAATAGCAGAACATTTCTGCCGACAGGGACCAGCTGGGGAAGTTAAATGTCAGCCGCTCTCCATCGAGCGCGTGCAACAGCAGGAGTTGGGCTGGGATGTCGTGCAGGGGATAGCGCGCTGGATTGTCAGTCTTGGCCAATCCAAGATATAGCGCGATAGCGATCACCACATAAAACGCGAGCGTCGCCAGATGCAGCGGATAGATCCGTGCGAGTCTGCGCCAGAGGAAGCGCATCACCGCGCCTGGCGTATCCACCTTCCCAAGATATTGGCTGGCGATCACAAAGCCTGACACCACGAAAAACAGGTCGACAAACAGATTGAGATGCTGGGTGTGGGCAACCATGAAACGGCCGGCGGGATGGTCTTTCACATAGTCGCAATAATGCAGGACGACGACGGCGCAGGCGGCAATGATCCGCAGGCTGTCGAGATTATCCATCGTGTCCTTGTTGGTCTGCAAGAAACGTATCCTGGGTTTCTGTTTCGATCGATGCGGTCAACAAGAACGGAGGGAGAGAGATTTCGAAGGCGATTAGGACACGTTCCGATCGCCATGACTTGTTTGTGCAGAGTGGCTTGCTCGTGCGGATGGACTTGTTTGTGCAGATATCTGTGTCATCTCTGTGGGAGACCGAGACAATCGTCCGATAAGATCGATGACTGTCTTGCGATCCGATGCTGCAAGCGAGTTCCAACGCGAAAGGTTTGTGTCGCCGCGCTCGATATGAGATCGGCGCCAATCGCTAGCGCTAATCGCGTGACAGATTGCGGCAGCGGCCTGGGCAGGATCGGTGGGATCGATGAAAATCCCAGAGTCGCTCAGCACCTCCCGGAAAACAGAGTCATCCGGCGCGACAATGGGAAGACCGGCATATTGGGCTTCGAGTAATGGTAACCCGAGACCTTCTTCGTGCGACGTGCAGATGAAAATATCCGAATCGCGAATGATCTGTTTGACGTGCTCTGTGGATTGGTAACCGTGAAGAACGACGCCGGGGTACTGTTCGAGCGTCTGCCAGTCATCGCTCCAGCCACGGCGGCCGACGATGTCGAGCGTTGCGTTGATAAATCCCTGTTCGCGCAAGGCGGATACGATTTTCGCCGCGGCCACGAAATTCTTGCGCGGCTCAACGGTGCCAAGTGTCACCAGGCGAAGAGATGAGCTTTTGGCCTTTCGTTCGGCCCGGTCACCAGGCTCAAGATCGAAAACATTGCGGACCGGAGGCCGATATAACGTGATCTCAGCATCGGACCGGCAATATTCAAGAAGCTTTCGTTTGGTGTCGGCGGAGTTCACAAAGAAGCGCGGATACTTCTGGACGGCAAGCTTGAAGCGTGGCGCCATATAGAGCTTTGCCCGAACATTTAGATCCTGTCGCCGCGAGATGAGAAAGACGTCGTGAATATAAGGAAGAACGCGCGAAGCGAACGGGCGCAGGAGCGGGCTTGGTGGAAAGCCGGGGCACAACAGGAGGGACGATGAGCTGGCCATACGCCATGGCAAGCCAAATGTCTGAGTCGCGATCATGTCGCTTGTGCCGGTTGCTTCCACCGGAACGATTTCGAGCGGGGCAAGCGAAGCCGATGAGAACAACTCGACGGTGATGCGCTCAAGGCCGGTCACATGGCGCCCCAGGTGCGTATGATCAACGTAAATGGGCATAGGACCTGACCTGACCTTACGTCACCGGCGCAAGCTTGTTCGTGGAACGAAGCTGCGCTGGTCTTATTGCGGATGCCTGCTCTTTCGGCAGCAGGAGTGTGATCAGAATGATGAATTGGGCGAGCTGGATGTTCTTTGATGAAAAGCTCACCGAACTCGCGGCAATCATCAGGATCAGCAGGATGATCGCCCAGATGGCAGGCACCGATCGCTTTATGATCTCAGTAAACAGGCCGATCAGTCCTAAAGTCAGAACGGTCGTGTGAATGATGCCGAACTGGACAATCGACGAAATCCAGAAGTTCTCGATGCCGTAGTTCAGGCCAAGCTGCGACTGCAACGCATTCACCCGCACCGGGTTAGGTCCCAGCAGCAATTCATGCCAATCGAAGTGATTAAGCATGTCGAACGTCGCGAAGCGCGCGAGCGCGCTGCCTTTGTCGGACGAGAAGCGCAGCAGCATTTTATCGAAAATGCCAAGGTCGAGCGCGGCGAATATGACAGCGCCTGCGGCAGCCAAAAGGCACATGGCGCCAATGACAGCGAGAAGCGGGGCCTGGCCGCCACGCAGCATCCGCAACAGTTCTCGTGCGACAAGCAAACCAATGACGGCCAGGACTGTGACCAGCGCCGTGCGGCCGCCAAACGCCATCAATGATCCCAGGCTGAACGCGATCAATGGAAGGCGCACGACAATGGGAGGGCAAAGCGACGGCCGGAGAACGAGCGCAAGAACATAGGCGGCGATGATGCCGGAGGCTGTCAGCGGGTGGCCGAGCAGGGCCGACGAGCGCCATTCGCCAACGACAATAATGTCGCCCAGCGTGAGCGGAATCAGGCGGTGGCCAGAGAAGTACTCATAATAACCGATGATGATGTTGACCATGAGCGTGAGATGCACGGCCCAGACCAACGGCTTCTTCTGCTGCGGTGTCAGTTGCCACATCACAAGGCAAAGCAGGACCGGCAGCAGGAAGGTGTCGATGATCACCGTGAAGGGACGCTCCAGGTGCACGACCTGAATAAAAAGGAAGGCCCAGCATAAAAGGTAGGCGATCAGGAGCTTCGATTCCGAGAACATCCGATCGATTTCTCTTACTGGATTGCCATTGCGGATCAACAGCAGGAAATATGCGAGGCAGGTGAAATAGGTGGTCGGATGCAGCTTTTCGTAGAAGCCACCGCCATTGGTCAGGTAGTGAATCTTCCAATTGGTCAGCATTCCCGCTGAAAGCGTGAATGTCGAAATGACGGCGAGCAGCATCAACCCAATGATCAGAGTATTGATGGACAAGCCGGTTCGTGCTGTTGGCGCATGAAAAGACGCCGGCGGTCGAAATGTGTTCAGCGCGGAGTATTTCACGCGCGGCGGCAACGCGCGTTGATTGCCCGGAAGCACGCGCGCGCGTCCCATGGCTGGCGGATAAGACCTCATTCCGCGGCCCCGGGGGTCAGCGCGGCGGAGCCATAAGGTTTGAGATATGCCGAGCTGCGATAATAGTCGTAGAAGCGTAGACGATTAAGGTCGACGCGAGTCAGAACCGTTCCGAGGATGCGGTCGTACACCGGCCCCAGCAGATTGATGGTGTGGGAGACGACTTCTTCAGGCGTCTGGTCCCAGGCGAGCGCAAGCACGATCCGGTCGGAAAGCTCAGCAAGCGCACGGCCATCCACCAGTGGAACCAGAGGCGGCGAGTCGATGATGATCAGCTCATACCGCTGGCGTAAATGGTCGAGCGTGTCGACGATCTGTTCCGAGAACATGAGCTCGGTAATGATATCGACATCCTTGATGGCCGGTGAGGGCAAAATCGAAAGTCCGGTGCTGCGGTCGAGCAGCAGCGCGCGTTCCAGTGAGACTTGTCCCGTGGCCACTTCAAGCAGTCCGGCATCCGCATGAGGGCACAGTGCGCGGGTCAATGCCGGATTGCGAAGATCGCCGTCAATAAGAAGGGTCTTGATCCCGAGAGTGGCAAGTGACAGCGCGAGGTTCGCAGCCAGCGTTGTCTTTCCTTCGCCATCGAGAGCCGAAGTCACGAGAACGACTTTGATCGGCTGAAGTCTCAACGTGCGCTGGACGGCCAAGCGAACAGAACGAATGGCCTCAGCGAAAAAGGTGCCGGGCTCTTCAAGCGCGTAGCGCATCAGTGGCGGCTGCAGGGCGGGAGGAAGCAATCTGGCGCTGCGGGGATCGTAATGATCGAGCTCGCTATGTCCGCGCTTGGCGCGAGCTGCGAGTTCGCGGGCGCCGATCAACGGCACGGCCGCAAGGGCCGGAACACCGGAAATAGACTCAGCCTGCTCAAGGGTCTTAACGCGCCGGTCGAGATAATCGGCCAGAAAGGCGATTACGCATCCGCCGCCCAGACCCAGCATCAGCGCAAGGCCGAGGATCAGCATCGTCTTGGGCGACGATGGACGGATTGGAATGCTGGCGCGGGTCACGACCCGCGAATCCGGCATCTCCAGGCTTTCCTGAGCCGAGGTTTCTTTGTAGCGGGCGAGATACGATTCATAGAGAGTCCGGTTGGCCTCAGCCTCACGCTGCAACTCGTGCAAACGGACTTGCGCCTGGCCGGACGTTGTCGACACGCCCTGTAGCTGATCCAGACTTTGCTGCAACGACGCTTCCCGCGACTTGGCGACATCATAGTCGTGCTGCGTGCTGTCGACGATGCGCTTGATCTCTTCATTAATCAGGCGCTGGGTGTCCTGCAGCTGGGCCCGGACATTGGTCACCAAAGGATGACGCGGTCCGTATTTGCTGGAGAGATCAGCCACATTCTTCGCGATGTCGGCGTACTGCGTGCGAAGCTTGGTGATCATGTCCGAAGAAATCGCAGCGCTGATGCTGCCGGGATCCGCGCCCGATTTGGCAAGGTCTTTGACCTGATCGCTCTTGGCTCGGGCTTCGGCCGTCTGCACGCGGGCGGCGATCAGCTTGTTGTTGAGATCGGTGATCTGCTGATCGTTGACCGTTACGCCTTGAGCGACAGAAAGATTGTTGTCGGCGCGGAATTTCTCAACCGCCTGTTCCGAGGCGAGGACGCGCGACTTCAATCCTTCGATCTGGCTGTTCAGCCAGCCCGCGGCGATCTTTGTGGCGTCGTACTTGGCGCGAACCTGTTCCTCGAAGTAGCCATCGGCGATGGCGTTGGCGATTTTGGCCGCTTTCTGAGGCGATTCCGAGCTGATATTGATGTCGACAAGGAAGGTCGTTCCCTGTCGCGTGACCTTCATGCGCTTCTGAAGAATTTCAATAGATTTTGCTATTGCAGCATCTTCTGCGCTTGCGCCGGACGAGGGGCCGCTGCTGGCGAACAGCAGCTTGATTGGATAGAGGATCGGATCGAGCAGGCTCGGTTGCGGTATGAATTCCGGATCCGCAGTCAACTTCAGCTTCTCAACGACACGCTGCAGAATCGCGACCGACTGGATGAGAAGAGTCTGGCTCTCGATGGTCGCATCGTCGGTGCCGAAGTTCGTCAGCACCTGCTGATTGTTGGTACTATCAACAACATTCGCCCGTCGCGGATCGACCAGAACCGTTGACGTCGCTGTATACCGCGTCGTCGCGACCACGACATAGGCCAGCGAAAGGGCAAGCAACACTGCCGGCGCTGCTGCCAGAATTCTCCATCTCCGCCGCAGGATGCGGACAAGCTCTCGGAGGTCCACCGTGGGCTGCTGCCAGCCTCCGATGGTTGATCCGATTGGATTGTCTGGGAGTTGATGATCGTAGTCAGAACTGCGCTGTAACATTTATTCCGACCTGATGTTTGTCATAGCTGAAGGTGGGAATATTGCTGTTACGTTCTGAATATCTATGGAAGAGCGAAATCGCTCCGTATCGATTGATGAGATACTTGATGCGTGCGTCGGTCGTGGTGACCTTGTCCGTGCGTGGCTGTCCAAAAAACCGGTCATTCTCATAACCGGCCGCAAGAGAAATAATGACGTTGCGGCGCAGTTCGTAGTCCGCGCCGAGTTGGACGGCGTTTGCCAGGACGCCTGTCGAGCTCGTATCTGACGTTTCCGTGACAAGCTGTTCGGCCTTGAGGTGAACGTCGACAAGAGGTGTCGGGCGCCAGGTCAGCATCGCACGATAAGTCGGCCCCTGGATTGTCCCGATCGTAGGATCGACAAAGCTCTGATTCACGTAACCGCCGCCGATCTCACCACTGATCAGATTAGTAATGCCGATGGTGAGGCCTGTAAGCGCTCGATACCCTTGTGAATCGAGCGGCTGGCCGGGGTTGCCGCGAATGTTACGCTGATTGCCTTCGACGGAAGTAAACCAACCGAGTCTCGACCCGAATGCATAATCGACCCGGCCGTGAACAGTGTAAATCTGACCATCGCGGCTATCCTGATTGATCACGGAGCCATCCTGCGCTCGCGTGGACCCGAAATTGTAGGAATCAATACTCGTGCCAAACGACGTGGTCAGGCGATTGAATTGCTTGCGGATGGTGACATCGCCCGACAGCAAGTCGTACGGCGTCGGCGCGATGGCATTGGCCGGCGAACTGACTGTTCCAACGCCCTCATTGAGATGTGCGACCTGAAAGCTCGTGAGAACCGCGAGATCATGGGCGATATCGAACCAGGAAGCGCCCTTGATGCTGGCATTGGTCTGATTCAGGCTCGAGTTCTCATTATATACAGTCGATTGCGCGTCGAGCTTGAGGTCGATGCCATGTCGCTCCCAGAGCGTATGCGCACGCAAGCTTGGCTCAAAGACCGCAGCAAAGTCAGACTGTTTATTGGTGTTTGATGAGAAGACGTTGCTGTCGAAGAACCCGCCGGAGATCAGCGATGGGTTGAACATCCACGATCCTGCGCGGATTCCCACTGGTTCGTATCCGGGCTGCTGTCGATTTTTCACAGGCATATCCTCGGGTTGAACTTGTTCGCGTACGTTCGGATCGGTCAGGTCCGGCAGCACGTTCGGTTCGAACACCTGCTGCGCGTTCCAGGGTGGCGCGACCTGGTCAGTGGTGGATTGGATCACCTGTGCGTTTGATGGTGACGCTAGGCCGAGCGCAAGAGCAGTCGCTGGCCAGCTTGCGACTCTTAATCCTCGCAGCAGAACGGAATTTGCACCTGCTGCTGATGGTCGTTCTCGCATCAAATCCAACATTACTAACGCAGTACGATTCATTACTCGTCCCTTGCGGGAGGCACATATGTTGGATGGAAACAGCGAACGTCCGATATCTCTCCGTTGCCCCCAAAATCATCACTCTCGCCCATAGAGACAGCAGCGTCGGACTTTTTCTTAATCAGTCGCTTCGTAAATCATCATCATGACTCGTGTGTCTGATTCAGATTTGCATCTTAGAACGCGCGACGTTGCGATTTGTTTCCGCGTTGCAAAACATTACGCATTGCAAAGAGACGAGACTAAGGCGGAACGGACAAGATGAGATGTCACAGCGTTAGCTGTGCGTGAGGAGCACTGTGGCTGCGCGCAGTGTTAGAAGTAGCGTTCCGGAATTCGAATGTTGTCACCCGGAAAAATCAAAACAGGTGCATCAAGTGCGTAGGTCTCTTCCACAGTGCTGCCGGAACGACGCAGATAAACTTTGCTTTCGTTGGCGCGGTATGTGAAGCCGCCGGCGCTTGCGATAGCATCAAGAACCGTCATCCCGACGCGATAAGGATACTCACCGCTCTTCTTGACTTCGCCCAGGATGTAGAAGGGGCGATAGAGCGCAACCTCAACGTTTACGCGCGGATCTTTCACGATGCCCCTTGCAAGAGCGCTCGTAATGGCTCGCTCGAGCTGCTGGGTCGTTAGGCCGGATGCTTTAACGCGGCCCGCGAGCGGAATTGAGACGTATCCATTGCTGTCGACATCATATTCGCCAGTCACGTCGCCCTCGCCGTAAACCTTGACGCGAACTCTGTCCGTAGGGCCGAGGATATAAGTACGTGCAGCCGAGCCCGCTGATACGCCCTTTGTTTGGGCGTTTGCACTTATAAGTATCGCGGATGTGCTGTTGAAGACGACGAGAGCTGCACACAAGGCAAGCGCAGCAGATTTGCGATAACGAAAACACGACATGAACTTCACCCCGCCTGATTAACAACGTCTTTCGCATAACTGATGTCGCGGTCATGCCCCCAGTTTCAGGCGGGATGATGGTCGAGCAAAGGAGGCAAAAGAATGTGAGGTGAGTTCCAGTGTGTTGTTGATGTCGACTTCATGCGTCGAAAGAGTGTCAAACAAGGATCAAAGAATGACGATACGATCACCTTCAATGGCGATGCATGTCAAAACACCTGTTCTCCATGCACCGGTATCGATGTTGATTCTGTTATGCAGAATTTCCGCATGATCGACCGGCGTGTGGCCGTGTACGACGACTTTACCGTGATCGAGTGTTGAGTTGAGGAATTCATCGCGAATCCAGAACAGATCTTCGGTCTGTTGATGAGCAAGGGAAATGCCTGGCCTGATGCCCGCGTGCACGAACAGAAAATCGCCGCATATGAAACTATTGCGAAGGCAGCGGAAGAACAACTCGTGCGTGCGAGGGAACACATGAAGCAGAGCCTGCTGTAAATCGTAAGGCGATGTTTTGAGTTGTGAATAGCCGATCCCGTAGGATGCGAGCGTGTGTAACGCTCCTAATTGTATCCAGTGATCGATGATTGTGGGTTCGTAGAAGAATGTTTCGAGGAACGTCTCATGGTTTCCCCGTAGGCAGATGGCATGCTGCCGCACCATCCGGACTGCAAGTTGATCAATCACGCTTTTCGAGTCGGGGCCTCGATCGATGTAGTCGCCAAGATAGATTTCTTGTGCGTATCTGATTGGCCTGCGTCGAAGGTCGTCATCAATGCGTTCAGTAATTTCGCTCAACAGATCCGCTCGACCATGAATATCGCCAACCGCATAAATGCGTGTATCCGGTGGCGCCGATGCGGATGAAAATCCTTGAAGGTGGGCGGGGCGGGGGTGCATAGGCTCTAGGAGCTGGGGTGAAGCGACTAGACAACGCAAGATGTTGTCTAAAATCAAACTGTCAAAAGATATTTGATGATTGTGGCGGGCAAAGCTGCCGGCTCAATCGATGTCAGAAGAAAATCGCCCGGACTGCGATGATGATGAGGACCCAGGCCGCCACATTCGCGAGGATGAGTCCATTTCTTAGCCGGCGATTGGAACCCTCGGCTGGCAGCGGTGATGGAGGGATGTTCGCACGTTCAGCGATCATCAATGGCTCCGCCGAAGGCTGACGTGACGAAAATGAATCGTCGCGTACCGTGTTATCGATCTTTTGCAGCCTGACAATCATCTGATGGCTCGATAAGAGCTGCGCTCGAATGCTTTGAAAAATGTGCTTACAAGTTCTGGTTTAGTTTTTAGTGAACAGAACTGCCAAAAATTTCATCGCCTGAATGGCGCATTCCTCATCGAACCAAACATGCACCTGTTGGATTCGATAAGCGACTCCAATTTTTGAAGTTGCCACCGTTTCTCATCGTGCATGGCAGCATCAACAAAAGCGCAGCGCATTATTTCAGCAATCGGCGTAACCGCCTTTGATCATGAAGCTATTCTGCGTCGCACAATTGTCGCATCACGACGCGCTATCTATTTGCGCTAACTTTCCTTTTTCACGCCTAAATTCGTACAAAACTTTAGGAAAAGTTTAAGTACGGAGCGCGGATGGCGTCTTACTGGTAATTTGAGCCTCGCTGATGCGAGACAGCGAATTGCTCACGTGAATGCTGATTGCTTCGAATGTGCGTTGAGTTCCATCCGGCCGAATGCCGCAATTCAGCAGAGAGCAAAAGCTATGGCGTCAGTGACAGCCCGGTTTGTTCAGGACAACAACGCATCCTTGTGGAAGGGCTCGCGGTTCATTTCTGTGCGCCCTGTTGAGAACGCGGGTCGCAGCACCGTTTATCGCAACCGCCGCGCTGTCCGGGTCCCTGATGGCGAGCCGGCTTCCTCCGTCGGAAAGCGTATGTTCGATGTTGTTGCCGCTGGTAGCGCATTGCTGTTCTTTGCACCGCTCTTCATCGCAATTGCAGTGGCAATCAAAACCACTTCGCGCGGGCCGGTGTTCTTTCGGCAGAAGCGATACGGCTATCGCAATCAGATGTTCACGATCTACAAATTCCGTTCGATGTACACGTCGCTTGGAGACAGGTCAGGCGTGCAGCAGACGGTGAAGGGTGACGCGCGAATCACGGTCGTGGGTCGAATTCTTCGCAACACAAGCCTCGATGAGATCCCTCAGCTCATCAATGTCGTTAAAGGCGATATGTCCCTCGTCGGCCCGCGCCCGCACGTTCCGGGAATGCTGGCCGCAAATATCATTTATGAAGACCTCGTTCCTTACTACTTCCAGCGCCATGCGGCCCGACCTGGTATTACCGGGCTTGCACAGGTGAGCGGTTGCCGTGGAAGCACGGCAGAGGCTCGCCTTGCAATCGCGCGGATCAACTACGACCTCGACTACATCGAGAAGTGGTCGCTTGGGATGGATATCTCCATCATCGCAAAGACCGTGCGCCGCGAATTCCTGTCCGGCAGCGGGTCCTAAGTCGGACAAACGCATTCAGAGCTGTCTTTTTCTTTCCGAATTTTCCCGAAACTTTGGTCACTATCAGGGAGGACAGCCATGAATGCTGTGCGACAGGCTAAGAACATGCTGAAAGAGGCGTTTCCGTCACTTTGGCTGCAGTGGCATCTCATGCATCGGCCGAAGACGGCGGAAATTGAGTTGTCGTTCCTGCAGAAGATCATTCCGAATGATGCGCTGACGATCGACGTCGGAGCAAATTGCGGGCTTTACACCCGCGAGTTGGCGCGTCTTTCAAAGAACGTTCACGCGTTCGAGCCGTCGCGGCAGATGGCCGATGTGCTGCGGCAAACGTCGTCGGCGAATGTCGAGGTTCACGAGATTGCCCTGTCCGATCGCGAGGGAGAGGCAGAGCTGCTGATTCCTCAAGGAGAGCAGGGATCAATTCACGGCCTTGCGTCTCTTGAACCGCAGGTCGCGCAATCGGCTGAGTCATGCCTGGCCATGAATGTCCCGATGGCACGTCTTGATAACCTCGTTCAGGGCGATGTGGCGTTCGTTAAAGTCGATGTCGAAGGCCACGAACTGAACGTTCTCAATGGCGCAGTTGGATTGATCGAGCGAAGCCGCCCGGTATTTCTGGTTGAAGCGGAGGACCGGCATCGGGAGGGGGCGACAGCCTCCGTTTTCAACTTCTTTGACGACCACGGCTATGACGGCTTTTTTATCGAGGACGGCGACATCATGACTGTTGAGGAGTTCGATGCCAGGATCTTCCAGGATCCGACTTCATTGCTGCCGAACGGCGGTCGCAAAGCAGGTCGCGCCTACATCAACAATTTCTTTTTCTTTCCGGCGAACATGGATGGATTGGCGATTCTGAGCGGCTAGGCACGTCCGCGTTTTTGTTTGTGCGTTAGTATCCCGATTCCGAAGTCCGCATTCCAGGCTTGCTGCACAGATGATGCGGACTTCTGAAGCGCCACACTAGCCGCCTGCGACTGACTTCGCGATCATGCAGTGAATGCCCTTGGAGCCATTCACCGTCTGCGTCACGCGAAGATCAGCGGCAAGGCTGCACAAGGTATAAGCATCCTCGCGGGACAGCTTGGCGGTTTCTCCCAACAGGACAATCATGTCGCGGAGCGCCCGGACCGCGCATTGATCGAGATCGGGGTCCATCGCCATCGTCATATAATGTGTCGGCGTCTCCGCGCGTGGATAGGTAAAACGCAGGTCCTTTCGCACTCGAAATGCGAAGCGCCCCTGCAGCGCAGTTTCGATTGCGGTGACGCAAACCTCGCCGTCGCCCTGAACAGCATGACCGTCTCCGCAGGAGAACAGCGCGCCAGGGACGAAGACGGGAAGATAGAGCTTCGCGCCGGGCACGAGCTCCTTGTTATCGAGGTTTCCTCCCATGGCGCGCGGGACGAGAGAGCTGATCCGGCCCCACGCGGGTGGAGGGGAGACCCCCATCACGCCGAAAAACGGTGAAAGCGGCAGTTCGAGGCCCCACGGCAACTTGCCGACCATGCGCTTCTGATCAAGCGGAATGTTGAGCAGCCGCATTTCGTGGAAATCATCCGGCAGCGTGCCGCTGAGGGGACGGATCATATTCCATCCCCAGTCCGTCAGTAGCTTGATGTCGAGAATTTCAATCTCAAGCACGTCGCCGGGCTCCGCGCCTTCAACTGCGATTGGGCCGGTCAAGATATGACCGGGCAGCATCCGCTCGTTCTTCTCGTGAATTTCATGCATTTCCGGCGGAATGAAAAACTTATTCTTGTCCGGCAGCATGTCCGGACCGCCGCTTACCGTATCGACGGTGACTTCATCGCCGCTTGCGATGGTGAGGACCGGCTTCAGCTTGGATTCGAAAAAGCCCCAGTGGCAGTTTTCTGAGCTGGGGCGAAGGTGATGATGGGCCACGATGAACTTCCGTTGGAGTAAGGGAGGCGAGTTAAGGTCGGGAGGTCGTATAAATCAGACACGCGCTTCTAGCATCGGAGTGTCGACTTTCCGATGTATGCGAAAGGCATGCCATCATTGTTCAACAGGATGACCAGCGCCAGCAAGTGTGATCGCGCGCGCATCCGCATATGTGGCCATCTCGCGCAGGCGAGGTTCGGGGTGCTCTGAAAGCACCGTTGCCATCTCGCGGCAGAGCTCCACATGCGACTGGTCGATGGCGAGACGAAGCCAGGGCAGAGCCTCGTCCAGCCTGCCTTGCTCGATCAAAACTTGAGCATAGCTGTACTGCCCGCGGAAATCGCCGGCTTCAGCCGAGCGGAGAAACCACTGAACGGCCTCGGTCATGTTCTGCGGGCACCCCCAGCCGTTTTCGTAGCAGCGCCCAACCATGTTCAGGGATTTGATGTGCCCTTGCTCGACGGCACTCATAAAAAGGCGAAATGCTTCATTGGTGTCGCGCGCGACGCCTTTGCCTTCGAGCAAGAGGCATCCGAGATTGAAGCGTGCCCAGTCGGACGATTTTGCCGCGGCCTCGCGATAGTGCTCGGCGGCTTTGTCAAAATCGACAGGCGTGCCCCAGCCAAGCTCGTGGCAGCGCCCCAACATATTCATGGCATCGGCACGCTTGCTCCGAGCTGCGATGCCGAACCAGCGAAATGCTGCCTCAGGATCACGGGCGGCCCCAATGCCGTCCAGCAGCATCTGCGCCCAATGAAGTTGTGCATCGATATGGCCGTAAGTGGCCGCCGCATAGATCCACCGTGCGGATTCGATCGGGTCTTTCGAGAGAATCGCCTCCCATTCCTCCTTGCTCAGGCTCTCAAGCTGGCTGAGGTAAATCGTCTCATCGGAATTTTTTTTCAGGCGCTTTCGCTTTGCAAAAAGTTTTGAGGGCAAAGAAAGCATGGATCGGATGAAGCGCATAAGGTTCTTTATCTCAGATCAAGTCAGCCACGCCGACAATGCTTTAACACATTGAGTGTGTGAGCGATTGTCGAAATCCAAGTTCGTGTTTTGCAAATCAGACCACTTGGTCATTCTTTGCTTCTTACGTGGTTCGTTGTCTCCCGTCGCTACTGCATTGCACGATATTTGATGCATTGCCTCTAAACTCACCGTTGGTTGCACAACCTTTCCGCGAGCAGTTAACTAGATAACTGGTAGACTAGTTATGCCGGATTTACTGGAGGGGTTGCTATGGCGATCTTCGGCCGACATCTGTGTCTGTTGCTGCTGTTTGTTTTGTTCAGCGTCCTACCTGCGTCCGCGCAAACCAAAATTCGATATCTGCTGACCTCGCCAACACCGAATGTCGCGGAAGCCGCGCATTCCTCCGTTCCCGACAAACTTGGCTACTGGAAAAACGCCGGGCTGGATGTCGAGGTTAAGCCTTTCGCTGGCTCGACCGGTGCCACGCAGGTGGTGATCTCCGGCAGTGCCGAGTTCACCATGGCAAGTCCTGAGGCATTGCTTGTTGGCCGTCAGGAAGGCGCAAACATCAAGGGTGTCTATAACCACACGCGAGAGTCGATCTATACGATCGCTGTTCTGAAGGACAGTCCGATCAAGAAGCTCGAGGATCTCAAGGGGAAGACGATCGGTGTTGTCAGCCTTTCCAGCGGGGCGACGGCTGTCGCCAAAGCCATGCTGCGCGGTGTCGGCTTCGATCCGGAAAAAGATGTGAAGTGGTTGCCGATCGGCCTCGGCCCGCAATCGGCCAACGCGCTCAAGGCCAATCAGGTCGATGCGATTGCCATGTGGGATTGGGCCTACGCGATCCTCGAAAATTCAGGCTTCCAGTTCAGGCAGTTTGAAACACCGGCGACGTCGAAGCTCCTGGCGCTCATGCTGATCAGCAATGGGGATTTCCTGAAGGCCAATCCCGGCGCGGATATGAAGTTTGCGCAAGGCATTGCCAAGGGCGTGTTGTTCACGTTGACCAATCCTGAGGCCGCCGTACGCATCCACTGGGAGAAGTATCCGGCATCCAAGCCCACGAATATTCCGGAAGAGCAGGCGCTGAAGGAGGCGGTGCACGTGCTCCAGGCACGTCTCGCCAAGTACCGCCTTGAAGGTCGGGCAGATCCCCGCTTTGGCGCGTTTACTCGCGATGAATGGACGGACACCCAGAACTTCTTCTTCGATGTGGGCGTGATCAAGAGCAAGCCTGACGTCGGCGAATACTACACCAACGAGCTTATCGATCAGGTGAATGCCTTCGATAAGGCAGCGATCATCAAGCAGGCGGAATCCTATAAATGAGTGCGTCAATGCGCCCGCTGATTGATGTCTGCGACGTTCAAAAGCAATTCCGCTCCCGGTCAGGGACGCTCCTGCAAGCGCTTTCGGATACGTCGCTCGCCGTTCAGCCCAAGCAGTTCGTTTGCATCGTCGGGCCGTCCGGCTGCGGCAAGAGTACGCTGTTACGGATGATTGCCGGTCTCGAGACGGCGTCGAGTGGGACAATCCTGATCGACGGTGTTCCGGTTTCGAGCCCGCGCCGGGATATCGGGCTGGTGTTTCAAAGCCCGGTCATGCTGCCGTGGCGGACCATCCTCAAGAACGTTCTTGTCCCGGCCGAGGTCATGAAAAGCGATCGGGCAGCATCCCTGCAGCGCGCACACGATCTGCTCAAGCTGGTTGGTCTCGAAGGCTTCGCCGACCGCTATCCGGATGAACTATCGGGCGGTATGCGTCAGCGCGCGGCGATTGCGCGTGCGCTGATGCATGATCCCGAGATTCTGTTGATGGACGAGCCGTTCGGCGCACTGGACGCTCTCACGCGTGAGGCGATGAACCTCGAATTGCTGCGGATCTGGCAGGCGAGCATGAAGACCGTGGTCCTGGTCACGCACTCGATCGAGGAAGCATTGTTGCTCTCCGACAAGGTCGCGGTGTTCGCGCCCCGGCCGGGATATGTCCGCGATTTGCTCGATGTGCCGATCGCGCGGCCGCGATCCGCAGCCTCAAGGTCCGATCCGACTTTCATTCGCCTTGCTGAAAAACTACGCAGCTACTTCGAAGCAGAGACAGCACATGCAGGTTGAGAAGGACAGCGTGAAGAATGCCCGGATGGCGGCGCTGTTCGCCCGATACGCTCCGCCGGTGGTGGGTGGAGCTGTTCTGCTGCTGGCGTGGGAGTTCATCCCAAGGCTGTTGAACATCTCAAAGCTTCTGCTGCCGCCTCCGTCGTCGGTGCTTCGTGCGCTCTGGGTGATCTACGACAGGGGACTCCTGGTCGACAACTTCCTCATCACCCTTGCCGAGGCTCTGTTGGGCTTTGCCATCGGTTCGATTGCGGCAATCTTCTTTGCGTTCATCGTGACGCGTTCTCTCCTTATTGAGCGGACCCTGATGCCTTATCTCGTCGGGCTTCAGGCGCTTCCGAAAGTCGCGCTGGCACCGCTGATCGTGGTCTGGGTAGGTATTGGGATTGAATCGAAGATCCTGATCGCCGCGATCATTTCGTTCTTCCCCGTTCTCATCAACGCCATCGTCGGTTTCTCGACGGTCGAAGCTGAGAAGCTCGATCTGATGCGTTCGCTGGTAGCCTCGAGCTGGCAGAAATTCCGGATCGTGATCTTTCCGAACTCGCTGCCTTTCATTTTTGCCGGTCTGAATGTTGCCATCGTACTCAGCATCACCGGCGCGCTGGTGGGTGAATTCATCGGCGCGGACCGCGGGCTCGGCAACCTGCTGATGCAGCTCAACTATAACATGGACATCTCGGGCATGTTTGCGGTGCTCGTCGTGCTCGCGCTGCTCGGCATCATTCTCTATGCGCTCGTGCGCTTTCTCCACGTTCGTTTCGTGTTCTGGGCCAAGCCGGACAATTTACGTTCCGGTTCAAACTAACTTATTTCCAACTGGAAGGAGTCAATCTTGTCAGAGTCTCTCGTCCGTCTTGAAAAGCACGGTGCCATTTCCATCATCACGCTCGACAACCCTCCGGTGAACGCGGCGTCAACGAAGTTGATGAACGCTCTGCACGCGCGCCTCGATGAAGTCGAGAAAGATAAAGAAGCGCGTTGCGTCATCCTCACCGGTGCAGGCGAAAAGGCATTCTGCGCTGGAGGCGATCTACGGGAAGAAAAGGATTTCGGCAGCCCGGAGGCCTCAAAAGCATTCCGTGCGCTGGGGCGAAAAACGCTTAACCGCCTTGAGCTGTTTCCAATTCCGATCGTGGCGGCGATCCACGGCTATTGCATCGGTGGCGGTACGGCCATCGGATGGGCCTGCGACATTCGCCTCGCTGCGGACAACACAGTCTTCCGCGCCGGTGATGCCTATATCGGAATGGTGCCGAGCTGGGGCATGGGTCTGACGCGGTTGCCGCGTTATGTCGGCCGTAACCGTGCTCTCGACATCCTGCTGCTGGGCCAGGATTTCGATGCGAAGACTGCTTACGACTTCGGCCTGGTCACACGCGTTGTGAAGAAAGAAGACCTTGCGAAGGAGGCCATGAGCGTGGCCGAACGTATTGCCACAGCATCGCCGACGGCGATCAAAGCCACGCGCGATGCTATTGCCTTCAATTCGCGTGAGACCTGGGAAGACATGGTCGAGTTCGAAATCGAGGTTTGTGAGAAGGTCTTTGCCCATCCGGATGCGCATGAGGGACCAAAGGCATTCTCCGAGAAGCGCAAGCCAAAGTTCGGAGCCCTTTGATGGGTATTCAAAGCCTGCTCAGGCCAAAATCAATTGCCATCGTCGGAGCTTCGGAGAAGGTCGGTCCCGGATTCAACGCCGTCAAAGCGCTTGAATTCGTCGGTTACGAAGGCGAGGTCCATTTCGTCAATCCGAAGTCACCGGAACTGTTCGGTCGTCGCACTTACGCGTCGCTGGACGATATCCCGGGAAACGTCGATGCCGTTTTCGTTGCCGTCGGTGCGGATGCGGTCGTCGATGTCGCCAAGCAGGCGGTTCGCAAGGGCGCCGGCGCCATGGCGATCCTGTCGAGCGGCTTCGGCGAGACGGAAGATGGCAAGGTGGCCCAGCAGGCTTTGATCGACGTCGCAGAAGCCAATGACATTGCGGTCTGCGGACCGAATTGCCTTGGCTTGCTGAACTTCGTTGGACGTGCCGCGTTGTTCGGTACGTCCTTGCCGGATGACGTCAAGCGCGGCGGTGTCGCGGCGATCGTTCAGAGCGGCTCTGTGGGCATCGCGTTGCTCAATTCGGCCAGAGGTGTCGGCTTCAGCTACCTGATCACCACGGGGAACGAAGCCGTCACGGCCGCAGCGGACTACATCGACGCGGTGATCGACGATCCGAATGTCACAACGATTCTCGTGTTCGCCGAACAGATCAAGAAGCCTGCAGCGTTCATGAAGGCGCTGCGGCGTGCGCGGGAAGTTGGCAAGCCGGTCATCGTTCTCAAGAGCGGCCGCTCGCAATCGGGCAAGGCCGCTGTGATGGCCCACACCGGTGCCATTGCGGGAAGCGATGAAGCTTGCGACGCGGCGTTGTTAGCCGCAGGCGCGATGCAGGTTCATTCCATCGACGAACTGATTGAGACCGCATTGCTTGCTTCAAGCATTCGTGTGCGCCCGACAGCTACGCAAATTGGTGGATTGTCCCTTTCCGGCGGCGAAATCGCGTTGGTGCTGGACGCCGCTGAAGAGCTCGGCGTGGAGTTTGCTCCGCTTGGTGCGGCGAAGCCGAAGGTGAAAGAGCTGCTTCCGCCATTTGCGCATCTCTCCAATCCATTGGATCTGACCTGGGCTGGACTGTACGACCCCAATGTTGCGCGGGATTGCGCGCACGCCATCGCGTCTCAAGCCGATGTCGGTATGCTCGTTCTGATCCAGGATGCGCCGAGCCGGCTCGGCCTGCAGCAGGCGACCCGCTACTCGAAATTGCTCGACGCAGTCGCAAGCGGTGCGGCGGCGGCGAACACGCCCGTTGTGGCGCTGTCGAACGTCTCGGACCAGCCGCATTCCGCGCTTCAAGAGGTCGCTGACAAGGTAGAGATTCCGTATCTTCGCGGGACGCGGGTGGGGCTCTCCGCAATTTCTCACTATCTCAAGTGGTCGGCGGATTCGGCGCGGGCGCCTGCCGTAGATTCAACGGGGGCAGCACGTCTCGCCAAGTCTGGCCTCGATCTGGTGCCGTCGCATCGGTTGGCGGCGGAGCACGAGGCGCGCGACGTTCTCAAGAGCTACGGCGTCGAAGGACCGCGGGAAACATTCGTCGCCACGGTCGCTGAGGCTGTCGCGGCTGCAGAGGAGATTGGCTTCCCGATCGTGTTGAAGGGACTTGTCGAGAACATGGTTCATAAGTCCGACGCAGGACTTGTGAAAGTTGGCCTCGCGTCGGCTGAAGCTGTGAAAAGCGCAGCCGAAACGATGCTGGTGTCTGCCGCCAAAGTGGAAGGCAAATTCCTCGGCTTCCTGGTTCAGAAGAAAGTCTCGTCGCTTGGTGAGATCTTCATCGGTGCAAGAATGGATGCCGATTTCGGCCCGCTGATCGTGGTTGGTGCCGGCGGAGTTCAGGTTGAACTCTACAAGGACGTCGCCATCCGGCTCGCGCCGATCGACGAGGCGGCGGCGCGGGAAGCGATTGCGTCCACAAAAGTCGCTCAGCTTCTGAGTGGTTTCCGCGGGGCGCCGATGGGTGACATTCAGGCGGTAGCTAAAACGGTGAGTGCGCTGTCGCGGTTCATGGCGGATTTCTCCGATCAGATTCATGAGATCGAGATCAATCCGCTTGCTGTGCTGGAAAAGGGAAAAGGATGTGTTGCGTTGGACTGCGTGCTGATTCCGAAAGGGCACACGCACTAGCGGGACTCGATGCATGATAGGCAACACTCTGAACAACGATCTCGGGAGGGCGGGACTAGCCTATCGCGAGATCAAGCGTCGCATTACCGAGCTGGTTTACAACCCGGGTGACAAATTATCTGAAGTCCGGATTGCCAACGAACTCGGATATGGCCGTTCGCCGGTGCGAACCGCTTTTTCCCGTCTCCAGAGCGAGGGCTGGATCGAGATTTCACCGCAGAGCGGCACTTTCGTTCGTGGTCTCTCTGATAGCGAGATCACGGAAATTCTCGAAACCCGGCTTGTTCTGGAATCTTATCTCGCCGGCCGTGCTGCCAAGAAGATCACGGAAGCCGAACTGGCAACTCTCCAGGCTGCATTTGCTGCCTTTGGTGAAGGGGTCGCCAGTGACAAGCTGGAAGACTATCTTGAGCTCGATCTGCAGTTTCACCTTGCGATCTACAAAGCCGCCGGCAACCAGCTCATTACGGGCATTCTCGTCAACCTGATCGACAAGATCCGCTGGATCCGGCGCGGCAGCGCCAACTCACCTCACCGCATTCAGGATGCGTTTGGCGAGATTCTTGCAGTGTTCAAGGCGCTTGAAGCGCGGAACGAGAAGGCGGCTGCTGCCGGGATGCAGAAACACATCCAGTCAACACTCGATTTCAGAAAACGTGGCGAAATCGCGGATAGCAAGCGTCCTTCGCCAACACCGCAAGAGTCTCCGACAACGCTGAAGAAAATTGCAAGGTCCCAAAAGTAAGGCGCACGATGACGACGCTTCCAAGTACTGCGGAAATCTTCCTTCGATCGCTAGGCCGGCTGGGCGTTGAGTATATTTTCGGCAACGCGGGCACCGATGCGGCGCCAATCATCGAAGCGTATGCACGGAGTCGGACGGATGGCGGCGAGAGTTTGCCTGTTCCTGTTCTGGCAACTCACGAAAATCTCGCGCTGACGATGGCTCATGGCTACGCGATGGTCTCGGGCAAGCTCCCAGCGGCCTTTGTCCATGTGAGCGTAGGTACCGCGAACGCTGTGTGTGCGATCATGAATGCAGCGCGCGAGAGCGTTCCTATTCTGCTCACCGCGGGGAGGACGCCGATATACGAGGACGATCATGTCGGATCGCGTGACTCCTATATCCACTGGGGGCAGGAGATGTTTGATCAGGCATCTTTGCTGCGCGAGTTCGTCAAGTGGGATTACGAACTGCGCGGACCAGCCCAGGTCGAAATGGTTGTGCAGCGGGCCGTGAGCATAGCCATGACCGAGCCACGCGGCCCGGTTTACCTCTCCTTGCCGCGTGAGGTTTTGGCAGAGTCGATGCCTGAAGCATACGACGCTAAAAAGTCTTCCTCGCTTACTCCGGCGCTTCCGTCACGACCATCCGCCGAGGGCGTCAGAGTTGCGGCGGACATCCTCTCCACGGCACAAAAGCCGTTGATCATTGCGGGGAATAGCGGTCGTGATCCAAGCGCAATCCCTGAACTCGTCGCATTCGCGGAAGACTTTCAAATTCCTGTCGTCCAGCATCGCCCCCGCTATATGCAGTTCCCGTCGGGGCATCCAATGAGTCTAGGCTTCGAACCAACGGGCCTCGTGGAGCAAGCGGACGCGGTTCTGGTGCTTGATTGCGACGTGCCGTGGATCCCGAAATTGTCGCCGTTGCGGTCAGATTGTCGTGTCATTCACGCGGGTCCGGATCCGCTGTTTGGCGCAATCCCGATCCGTGGCTTTCAATGCGACCTCGCATTGAGGTCAAACATTGCTGCCCTTCTGATCGATCTGACCTCAGAAATGGAAAAACGTAGCGCCGATCTTTCGGCCCGGCGAACGTGGGTGCAGGAAGAGCGTCAGAAACGGATCGAAAATCGCGCATCCAAACTGGCAAGCGCTCGCGCGATGCACCCGATACATCCCGCCTGGGCCAGCCATTGTATCGAGCAAGTCAAGGGTGATGCGATTGTCATCAATGAATACACACTGATGCTGGATCACTGCAGCTTTAGTGAGCCGGGAAGCTATTTTGGATCGAGCTCCGCTTCAGGTCTGGGTTGGGGCATGGGAGCGGCTCTGGGCGCCAAGCTCGCTGAACCTGACAGTCTCGTCATCGCCACGCTGGGCGATGGCGCTTATCTCTTCGCCAACCCGGTGGCTGGGCATTATGCCTCGCATCAACACAAGCTGCCGGTGCTCTTCGTCGTCTTCAACAATGGGATGTGGGACGCGGTGCGCCAAGCGACGCTGAAGGTCTACCCGGATGGTGTCGCGTCCACCGCTAACACGCACGTATTGACCGAGCTCGACGGCCTACCGGCATTCGAGCAGGTCTGCATCGCGGCAGGAGGATATGGCGAGCGCGTCGAGAATGCTGCGGATCTTCCCGCTGCGCTCGGACGAGCGCTGAATGTGGTGCGAAATGAGAAGCGCCAAGCCTTGCTTAACGTCATCTGCCAACCCCGCTGAAACCGGACACTGCGTGAATGGAGCTGCAATGAAACTGTCGCGTCGCCATTTTCTTGTGTCTGGTGCAGCGCTGCCTTTCGCGGTCCAATCAAAATCTGCCCGGTCAGCAACGACGAAGGTTCGCTATCTTCTGACCTCACCGGTGCCGGACGTGGCATCGGCGGTTCATGCGTCGATTCCGAAACAATTGGGATACTGGAACGCGGCGGGAATCGATGTGGAGGTTGCCCCGTTCAGTGGATCGAGTGGGGCGACCCAGGTCGTGCTCGCCGGCCGCGCAGACTTTACCATGGCGAGTCCAGAGCCGCTGCTGGCCGCTAAACAAGAGGGCGGGGAGCTTCTTGCTGTCTACAACCATACGCGCGAGGCGATCTACGATATCGCCGTAGAGGAATCTTCGCCGATTAAAAAGCTGGAAGACCTCAAGGGCAAAACGATTGGCGTCACGAACCTCAGCAGCGGTGCATATCCGTTCGCGAAAGCGATGCTATCGACAGCCGGTATTGATCCCGACAAAGACGTCAAATGGCTTCCTGTCGGATTGGGGCCACAGACCGCTAACTTTTTGCAATCCAAGCAGGTCGATGCACTTGCCCTATGGGACTATGCTTACGCCGTTCTCGAAAATCTCGGATTCAACTTTCGTCATTTTACGACACCGGAAATGTCATCGCTCCTCTCTTTTATGTTGGTCGGTAACGAAGCTTTCATAGCCAAGAATCCAGAAGCGGCCATGAAGATGGCACAAGGCATCGCGAAGGCCGTGATCTTCACACAGACAAACCCGGAAGCCGCCGTACAGCTACACTGGAAGGCATTTCCAGCTACAAAGCCGACCAACGTTCCGGAAGATGTAGCCCTCAAACACGCTGTACATGTCCTGAATTCGCGGCTCGACAAGTATCGCATCGAAGGCCGAAAGACGCCGAAGTGGGGCTTCTTCGAAAAGGAAGATTGGGAAAACACGCAGAATTTTTATGAGAAGATCGGGCTCATCAAAAAGAAGATCGACGTGAATCTCTATTATACCAATCGCTTCGTTGAGCAGATCGCTGATTTCGATCCCAAAGAGATTGTTGCCAGCGCCAAATCATTCAAGTTGTAAACTTTGCTAAAGGCACCCCTCGCGAACTGCCTCAGACAATGTGTTCCGGGGCGAGTGCGCATTCCGACGTGAGGTCCGTTTCCACCTGGATGGTCGTATGGTGGATGCCGAAATTGTCTCGGAGTTGCCGGCAGATCTCGAATAGAAATGCATCTCCCGGCTGACCGCTGGGCATCACGAGATGACACGTCAACGCGATCTCCGTGGTGCTCATCGGCCAGATGTGAAGATCGTGAATCTGCACAACGCCGGGACGGCGACCGAGATAATCTCGCACGGCCGTGGGATCGATCGCCGCAGGCACCGCGCTGAGCGACATGGCCATGCTCTCGTGCAGCAGGCCCCACGTCCCCCAGACGATGACCACCACGATCACGAGGCTCGTCAGCGGATCGAGCCAGAGCCAACCGGTGGCCATGATCGCAAAGCCGGCAAGGACAACACCGGCTGACACGGCAGCATCAGCAGCCATATGCAGATAGGCCCCGCGGATGTTGAGATCACTCTTGCGTCCCGAAGCAAACAGCCATGCCGTTACGCCGTTGATGACGATGCCCGCTGCCGCGACCGCAATGACGGTCCATTCTGCAACGGGCTCCGGATTGAAGAGGCGCAGCACGGCCTCCCAGGCAATGGCGCCGACAGCCAGCAGCAGAAAGACGGCATTAAAGAGTGCCGCGAGGATCGAGGAGCCACGAAGTCCGTAGGTATAACGCGGCGAAGGCGGCCGTTTGGACAGGATCACGGCAATCCAGGCGACCACCAGTCCAAGCACGTCGGACAAGTTATGGCCGGCATCGGCGATCAAAGCCATCGAGTTGCTGATATAGCCGAAGACCGCCTCGGCCACGACGAAAGCCGTATTGAGGCCTATACCAATGGCAAAGGCCGCGCCGAAATTTGCAGGCGCATGGACGTGGCCGCCCGGACCGTGAGCATGGCCTGCGTGGCTGTGGCCGGCGTGATCATGCGAATGCGTCATCAGCGTTCCCAGGTCTCGGCTAGGTAGAATCATACTCGCCAGATATGTCTTGCCCGCAGAGTGAATACTATCACGCTCATGCAACGGTCTGATCTCGCATGCAGCAGCCGGCATGCTCTAGGGCCATCATGACCGCCGGTTTAGTCATGAAAGATTTGCAATTTACGCGACGTTATTCATTTCCCGTTATGACATGCCCTAAGGCCGGAAAATCCCGGTCATTTTTGTATGCGCGGTTCGTTTGGGGGAATTGCATGGGCTGGTTCAAGGGCGCTGGGGCACCGAAGCAGACAAAGGCGGGCTTCCTTTCAAACATGAGGTTTCGAGCCAAGATCATGCTCGGCTTTGCCGTCGTGCTTGGCATTTCTGCCATCAATATGGGCGTGGCCTATTTCGGCTTTGAACGCATTTCGACTGGCGTACAATCTTACCAGGGCATCGTGGCCGAGACGGACGGCGCACGCGATATCGATCGCGAGCTGACGGCCTATCAGTTGCTGGCCCGCTATTATGCGGTGACCGGTGCAGAGGCGGATGAGAAAGCCGCTCGTGCTGCTGAAGCGCAGCTTGGCAAGGCGATTGAACGGGCGACTAAGGTCGCAAGCGGCGACAACCGCGAAAAGATCCAGCGGCTGTCTGAGAAGTTCAACGAGTTCGCCAAGCTGTTTGCAAACGTCGTTCAGCTCAAGAACGACAATGCCTCCCTGGCATCGAACCAACTGCTGCGCGTTGGAAATACCTTGCGTTACAAGTTTGATGATCTTGGGGACACTGCCGTCCTCGCTGGTCTGGATGTTTTGCAGGCGACGGTGAAAGAACTCGCCACGCAGTCGGCGGCTATCACCGCAGCCGTCAGCAATTTCGTCGCAAGACCCGATAAGGCCGTCGCAAGCAGCGCGGGCGCTCGCATGCAGATGCTCAAGAACAGCATCGGCTCCATGAATGTCGGAGATGACAAGCTTGCGCCGAAGGTCAAGGAGATCGTTGATCAGCTCGGCGCTTACCAGAGCAATTTCGGGAAGTTCGTTCAGAATACGGCGACGATCGATGACCTGACGGCAAAGATGAATGACGCAGCCGCGGCGATCACGCAGGAGGCGCAGACCATCAAGGAAGGACTGCTCGGCCGTCAGACCAAACTCGCAAGCGAATCCGCAGCGGCAGCGCACACGACCGGGAGCTTCGTGACGTATCTCGGTCTTGGTGGTCTTGTTCTCGGCGCAATCCTTGCGATGACGTTGGGCACCGGGATCTCGCGTCCGATGGTTGGCATGTGCGTAGCGATGCGTGAACTGGCAAGCGGCAATTTCGACGTCGTTCTGCCGGGGCTCGGGCGCAAGGATGAGATCGGCGAAATGGCCAGCGCCGTGGAAGAATTCAAGACACGCGCGATCGAGCGCGCGGAACGCGATGCGGCAGAACGCGAAGCCCAAAACAAGGCAGCCAGCGATGTCCGCGGCGCGGAGCTCCGTCGCTTTGCCGACAATTTCGAACAGGCCGTTGGCGGCATTGTGTCGAGCGTATCGTCTTCGGCCAGCCAGCTCGAAGCGTCCGCAACGACGATGACGCGAACGGTCGAAGCTGCTCAGGAATTGTCGGGCAGGGTGGCCGGCGCGTCTGAAGAAGCCTCCGCTAACGTGCAGTCGGTTGCCGCCGCAACGGAGGAACTGTCGGCGTCGGTTCATGAGATCGGTCGGCAGGTCAAGGAATCCAGCCGCATCGCGGCAGATGCGGTGGCGCAGGCCGAGCAGACCGACGCGCGGATCATGAAGCTGTCGCATGCGGCTCAGCAGATCGGCGACGTGGTCAAGCTGATCACAGCCATTGCCGAACAAACCAACCTGCTGGCACTAAACGCAACCATCGAAGCCGCCCGAGCCGGTGAAGCCGGACGCGGCTTTGCGGTGGTGGCGTCGGAAGTAAAATCACTCGCGAGCCAGACTGCGAAAGCAACCGACGAGATTTCCTCTCACATTGCCGGCATGCAGGATGCAACGCAGGAGTCGGTTGCTGCGATCAAGGAAATCGGACAGACGATCGGCCAGATTTCGAAGATTGCAGGCAATATCGCAGCGTCCATCGAGCAGCAAAGCTCGGCCACGCATGAGATATCCAAGAACGTACAGAGCGCCGCTGCTGGGACCCACGAGATCGCCGAGAGCATCTCGGAGGTCAATCGCGGTACGAGCGAAACCGGCATCGCTTCCGGAGAAGTGTTGAATTCGGCCCAGACGCTGTCCGTGGAAAGCACGCGGCTTCGTCAGGAGCTGGATCGCTTCATGGCGAATATCCGCGCCGCCTAAAAATATCGCACCGGGCTTCACGCATGGTGCACCCGGCGTATGCCGGTGGATGCTTCAAAATAAATGTGCTTATACCTGCAACGTCGCCGGTTTCCCGGCGGCGTTTCGGGCGTTCGCGATTTGGCTTCCTAGCCTCTGACTGGCGTCCCTAGTGGAGTGGATTTGACATTCGCTGCGCACCCGGCAGCGAGTCCGTCAAGCGAATGTCAAATCCAAAACTCCACTAGCAATTTATATTTGCTAGTGGTCCTTTGATTCTAACATTCGCAGGGATGCCTGCCGAAACGGGATGCGAATGTTAGAATCGGACCACTAGGAGCGTTTTCGAGGGAGCGAAGTCACATGGATAAAGTCGTCGGTGTTGTCGGCATCGGGATTATGGGCACGGCCATGGCGCGGAATCTGCGCGAGTCGGGCTTCACGGTTGTGGGATATGACCCGGTTCCCGCAGCCTGCGCGCGTTTGCAGGAGATGGGCGGCAAGGTCCTGGGCTCGCCGCGCGCGGTCGCAGAAGCCGCCCCCATCATTTTGATGTCTCTTCCGAATGCGGGGGCGCTGACGGACACGATCAGCGGTACGGACGGCATCGCAGGGGCAACCGGAACTGGCCAGATCGTCATCGAATGCTCGACGCTGCCGATGGATATCAAGCGTGCGGCGCTTGAGGCGATGGAGAAGGGCGGCAAGATCCTGCTCGATTGCCCGATCAGCGGCACGGGCGCGCAGGCCGTCAACAAGGATCTTGTTATTCTCGGCAGTGGTGACAAGGCGGCATTCGACCGTTGCGCAGACGTCTTCACCGGTATGTCGCGCGTTCAGCACTATCTCGGGCCATTCGGCAATGGCAGCGTGATGAAGTACATCGCCAATCATCTGGTCACGATCAACAACGTGGCGGCGGCAGAGGCGATGGTCCTCGGCATGAAGGCCGGGATCGACCCAGGCGTCGTCTACAACACGCTGGCCGACAGCGCCGGGACGTCGCGCATGTTCCAGATGCGCGGACCTTTGATGCGCGATGAAAACTACGACGCGCCAACGGCGACGATCCGGATGCAGCTCAAGGATATTTCGATCATCGATGCTTTCGCGGCCGATCTTGGTTGCGCGTTGCCGGTCTATGCTGCGGCGTCACAGATCTATCACGCCGGGAAAGCCCTTGGACGCAAGGAGCAGGACACCGCTGCCGTCTGTGCTGTGCTCGAGACGATGCACGGCTTCGAGCGCAAGAAGCCTGCGTCGTAGTGCGCAGGTTTCTCATTCAAATCCCACTCTGACTTTATAGCTTATGGAGACAAGCCGATATGGCTGATCTGGCAATCATGGTGGCGCCGAATGGCGCCCGCAAAGGCCATGCCGAACATCCCAATCTTCCGATCACGATTGAAGCCACCGTGAAGGATGCGCTCGAATGCCAGGCTGCCGGCGCGCAAGCCATTCACTTGCACGTGCGCGACGATCAGGGCAAGCACGCGCTCGATGCTTCGCGTTACCTCGCGGCAATAGAAGCGGTGCGGAAAGCGGCGGGGCCGGATTTTCCCATCCAGATCACCACTGAGGCGGTGGGCATGTTCAAGCCGCACGAACAGATCGCGGTGGTCAAGGCTGTGAAGCCGGAGGCCGTCAGCATCGCGACGAAGGAGCTGATTCCTGGGGCAAGCGAAGAGGCCGCGGCCGCAGAGCTCTATCGCTGGGCTTACGACAACAAAATCGCCGTACAGCACATCGTCTACATTCCAAGGGAATTCGATCTTCTGCTTGATCTGATGAAGCGCGGAATCGTGCCGGGAGAACGTCATTCTGTCATCTTTCCGCTCGGACGTTATGCGAGCGATCAGGAAAGCGATCCGGCGGAACTCGTGCCTTTCGTGTCCAGGGTTCAGGACAACGGCGGTGTAGCGCGGTTCGATTGGTGGACCTGCGCTTTCGGCGCCTCGGAAACGGCGTCGCTGGTTGCGACCGCTGCGCTCGGCGGCCACTGCCGCATTGGCTTTGAGAACAGCTTCATCAATTCCGATGGCAGCCGCGCGGCAAGCAATGCTGAACGCATCAAGGACCTGCAGGCAGGGCTCCACAGCATCCGTCGCCCGCGCTCCTCGCGGGCTGACATCATGCGGGTGCTCGGTCGGCCCCAGTAAAGTGAACTAAGTCTTTCCGAAGCTGCTCGAAAATTGAGCTAATGACCGGCGCTGCCCCGCACGAGAATTGTGCGCCGCATCGCCGGTCATTTTGCTTGCATTCCCTCTCATATCGCATTATTTATCAGGTGATAAAATAAGCGGTATCCGCTAACGTCTGGGAGTGCAGATATGAAAGTCCTCGGCTTTAATCATCTGTCCATTGGTGCCAAAGATCTGGAAGAGTCGTCGCGCTTTTATCAGGCCGTGCTGGGCATGGAGCTGATTCCGACGTACAATTTCGGCTTCAAAACCAAGTATCTTCGCTGCGGAAATTTGCAGCTTCATCTGTTTGAACTTGAAGACAGTATTCCAGTTTATCAGCATTTCGCGGTCGACGTGGACGACTTCCATGCGGTTTACGAGAAGGCGAAGGCCCTCGGCGTACTGGATTCCAAGGCTTTCCGTAATCCGGTGAACGAGTTGCCGGATGGTTGCGTGCAGATGTACCTGCGTGATCCCGCAGGCAACCTGCTCGAAGTCGATTGGCCGGACGTGACTACGCTGGATCGGTCGCGTATCTCGGAAATGAAGCTGTTGTCCGAGTTCGCGACGCAGGATGATGAGGGACTGAAGGCGTCTCTTTACCTCGACCGTCCGCACATGAAGCCGGACATCGCGAAGAAGACTACGGCGAGCTGAGGCTGAGGGAGAGATTGATGTCAGGGACCATCCACAAGCTCGATCTCGATCGGCGCGCCAGCGGCCAGGATGCTGCATACGCCGAGATGCTCGAGCGTGCTCACGCCCTTGTTCCGAAGCTGCGTGAACGGGCATCCGTCACCGAAGAGATGCGGCGGTTGCCACCCGAGACCGAACGCGAGCTTCACGAGGCAGGACTGTTCAGGATCCTTCAGCCCAAGCGCGTCGGTGGATCGGAATTCGATTACGTCGCGCTGGTAGATTTCGCTGACGTCATTGCCTTGGCGGATGCCTCGGTGGCCTGGAACCTCGTCAATCTTGCGAGTCATCACTGGATGCTCGGCATGTTTGACAAACGCGCGCAGGACCTGATCTGGAATGAGGACGTCAATGCGCTGATCGCATCGTCTTTCATTTTCCCCGCAGGCCGCGCCAAGAAGGTTGCGGGTGGCTATACCCTTTCCGGGCGCTGGCCGTTCTCGTCGGGCGTGAACTCCAGCACGTGGAATATGCTGGCGGGTATCGTGTCATCCGATGATGACGCGGATGGCGTCGAATACCGCATCTTCCTCCTCAAGCAGGACGATTACAGGATCATCGACACCTGGAATTCGACCGGCCTCAAAGGGACAGGCTCCAACGACGTCGAAGCCAAGGACGTGTTCGTTCCTGATCACATGACGCTGGCGGTGCGGGATGTTGCCGGCGGCCCCACGCCGGGAAGCGCTGTGAACCCCGGTGCGCTCTACGCATTGCCGGTCTTCGCACTGTTCGCCTTCGTCCTGTCCGGAGCGGGTCTCGGCAACGCGCAGGCCTGCCTGGATGATTATATCGACATCGCGAAACATCGGGCCTCGACTTATAACCGTGCGAAGCTCGGCGACCTGCAGACGACGCAGATCAAGATCGCAGAAGCCTCGGCGAAGATCGACGCGGCGCGGATGATCATGCGCCGCACCTGCATCGACGCCATGGCGGATGCGCGCAAGAGCTACATCCCGAAGATGCCCGAGAAGACGCGCTATCGGCGCGACGGCGCCTTCAGTGTTAATCTTTGCACGGAAGCCGTATCACTGCTGTTCGCGGCCAGCGGTGCGCGTGGGCTCTACACGACCGGCGCGCTGCAGCGTCAATTCCGCGATGCGCACGCCATCAACGCGCACATCGCCTTCAGCTTCGACGCCGCAGGCACGAATTACGGCCGCGTGGCGCTTGACCTTCCGTCCGAAAACTTGACGTTGTGAGGAGGGTGGATGGCAGTCAAACCGCAACATCCAACCGAACCCGGCAACGAACTGGCGAGCGATAATTCGTCCATCGATCCCCGGGATTTCCGCAACGCGTTGGGATCTTATGCAACGGGGGTGACGGTGATCACCGCCGCGGCTGAGGATGGCACGCTGGCGGGCCTTACCTGTAACTCCTTTGCATCGGTATCGCTGAACCCGCCGCTGGTGCTGTGGAGCCTTGTGACCTTTTCGCCGAGCATGAGCATTTTCCAGAACGCCAGTCACTTCGCGATCAACGTCCTGGGGGCGTCCCAGCAGGCACTGGCCAAGCAGTTTGCAACTCCTTCCAACGACAAGTTCTCGGGGGTGAGCTG
Source organism: Afipia dichlorophenoxyacetatis (assembly GCF_055386385.1). Lineage (NCBI taxonomy): Bacteria > Pseudomonadati > Pseudomonadota > Alphaproteobacteria > Hyphomicrobiales > Nitrobacteraceae > Afipia > Afipia dichlorophenoxyacetatis. Next base: position 1,526,345 of record NZ_AP029250.1, read on the forward strand.
GCGGCCGGGGTTGGGCAATGCGCCGGTGCTGGCCAATGCCGTTGCTACCTTTGAATGCCGTAGTGCCGACCGTTATTACGGGGGCGACCACGTAATTTTTCTTGGTGCTGTCGAAAGCTATGCTTACAACCGTACCGAACCGCTGCTGTTCGCGCAGGGGAGATTCGGGCACTTTGTATCCGAGGCATAACTTCAACGGGTCTTCATGAAAAAGAAATCATCGTCGACGGTTGCGCGTGTCAAACAGAAACGACTGTCGCCTGAGGACCGGCGCCAGGAGTTCGTGCGCAAGGCGACGGAGTTCTTTTCGGAAGAGGGTTTTAACGGCGGCACCCGCGAACTGGCCCGCCGGCTCGGTGTGACCCAACCGCTCCTTTATCGCTACTTCCCGAGCAAGGAAGAGCTGATCAAGGAAGTCTATAACAAGGTCTACCTCGAGCCGCTCGACAGCGGTTGGGAGAAGCTTCTCACTGATCGTTCGCGACCAGTTCGGGATCGGCTGCTGCAGTTCTACGAGAACTACACCAACGTGATCTTCACCCGGAAGTGGCTACGGATCTATCTGTTCTCAGGCTTGAAGGGCCTGGATATCAACCGTTGGTACGTCGGCGTTGTGCGCGACAAGATCCTCACCCGCATCATCAAGGAATGCAGGTTCGAGGCAGGACTCCCAACCCAAGCCAAGCCGTCAGCCGCCGAGCTGGAAATGGCGTGGGTTTTCCACGGCGGTATCTTCTATTACGGCGTACGCCGGTTCATCTACGAGATGCCCGCACTTCAGGAGAAGCACGAGGTCATCGCCAACGCGGTCGACGGCTATCTGGCCTCGTTTCCGCGTGCAAACGGAAACGGGACCAAACGTGTTGCCGCGAAATCAAATCGCCTCAATGCGACCGCTGACCGCTGATTTCTGGATCGCCTCGAACGTTCGTACATTCGCAAGCATCTGCTCGTAAGGCACGGGATACGTTCCCTGACCTTGAGCAGCCCGGGCAAAAGCTTCCAGGTTGTCACGTACGGCCGGGTGCGGCTGATAATACGCCGTTTCCGGAGCCTGATTGCGAAGAACGCGGGTCACGTCCCAACCCGTCGGGTTTTCAGGATGAGTGCGGTCGCGAATTTCCATCCAGCCTTTCGAGCCCAATAGCGCCAAGCGCCCCATGAACGGCGTTGCCAGCACGGCGTTCAGCGTGGCGGTCGCGCCGCTCTGAAAGCCGATGGTGATCGAGAGCGTATCGCCATTGGCGAAGTGACTGCCGAGGGTGGCGAGCCGCGCCCAGACATGGGTCGGCGTGCCGAGCATCGAGATCGAAAGATCGACCAGATGAATGCCGGTGGCGGACAATGGTCCGACCGGATTCACGTCCTTTGACAAGCGCCAATTGTCAGCAGGCAGGCTCAGGAATTTGTCCTGGCTGAAGTTTCCTTCCAGCACGAGCGCGTTGCCGAATTCACCGTCAGCGAGGCGCTTCTGCATCTCGATGACCGCTGGTTCGAAGCGGCGTTCGTGGCCGATGGCAAGCTGCACCTTTGCCTGATGGACGGCGCCGATGGCACGCTCCGCGTCGGCTGCGGTGGTGCACAGCGGCTTTTCGCAAAACACGTGCCGACCGGCTTTCGCCGCGGCTTCGATTTGTCCGGCGTGATGCTCTTGCGGGGTGCACAGGATAACGGCCTCGATATCCTGCCGCGCTAACGCATCTTCAAAACGGGACGCGGTCTCAATGCCAAGTTCTGCAGCTTTGGCCCGCATGGGTTCGAGAGGATCGATGCCCAGCACAGGCTTGATGACGTCGCTGGAGGCGAGGCTGCGGGCAATGGTTTGCCCCCACCAGCCCAGCCCGACGATAGCGGCCCGGATCATGACTTGTTACTCCACGAATTTTTAGATCTTGGCCATCTGGCCACGATACCAGTCGCCGATTTCGCTCGCGGTCATCAGGGCAACGCCCTCATGGCTAACGACGTAGTCGAGTAACTGCTCGAGATATTTGATCCGGTGCGGCACGCCCGTGATGTAAGGGTGGATCGAAATCGCCATGACGCGGGCATTGTCGTTGCCTTCGAGATAGAGCCGGTCGAACTGGTCCATGCTCCGCCGCAGGAATTGATCCGAAGGCATGTGGTGCAGGGCATGCACGACGATGTCGTTGGTCTCGACCGTATAAGGGATCGTGGTGATCGTGCCGTGCGGCGTCGCGATGTCCTGCGGAAGATCGTCGATCACCCAGTCCGCGACATATTCAATACCGTTGAGGCGAAGTAGATCGAGCGTCTCTTCGGTCTCAGTAAGACCAGGGCTTTCCCATGACCGCACCGGCTTGCCTGCGAATTCCGCGATGGTGTCGACGGCGCGCTTGATGGCGTCGCCCTGATTTTCAACCTTGTGCATGGGGCCCTGCAGGAAGCCGTGTCCCATGAACTCAAAGCCTGCATCGCGGGCAGCTTCAGCGACGCGCGGATAGGAGTTGCAGACGTTGCCGTTGATGGCGAGCGTCGTCGGAATGTTTCTGTCGGTCAGCGCCTTCATCTGCCGCCAGAAGCCGGCGCGCATTCCGTATTCATGCCACGACCAGTTCGGCACGTCGGGCAGCAGCGGCTGTCCCATCGGTGGGCTCAACACGGTGCGCGGCATGTTGTTTTCGATCCGCCACTCCTCAACGTTGAGGATGACCCAGACGGCAAGCTTCTTGCCGCCCGGCAGAGTCAATTTGGGACGATCGATGAGGGCTTGATAGGGAACGCGGTCAGAGAGAGCCAAGGGGAAATTCCTGTTTGTTCTTGTCGTTACTCTGCGGCTTTCTGCTTGGGCGAACCGGCATTGACCAGCGGCAGAACCTTCTCCGCCGCGAGGATCATGGATTTGCGTCCAAGATCCCGGTCTTTCCAATCCTTGCCTGCGTAGAGCAGCGTGCCAAATGTGCCGACTTCTTCCTGGAAGGCAAGTATCTGATCCGCGACGCTGTCCGGCGTTCCATAAATGATCAACTTTTCGCAGATCATGTCGAGTGTCACTTCATCGTCAGGTTGATCGCGGCGCGTCTTGAAGAGTTCGATGCGACCGTTCTTTTTCAGTTTTGTGAACAGTGAGCGGTAGTAGTTCACGTACGGACCGTTCGGGTCGAGCGCGTAGGCCTTGGCGGTCGGGGCATCGTCCGCCACGAACACGCTCTTGGCCACGCGCCAATTAGCTGGATCAGCGGCGCGTTTGCCCAGTTCGCAGCCCTCGACATACTTCGGCCAGTGGCTCTTCACCCACGCTGGCATCAGGAAGTTCGCCGAGATCGGGTCCCAGCCGCGAATGGCGGCTTCAGTGACACCCTTGGAGAAGGGCGCGACAGCCGTCACGACAATCGGAGGATGTGGGCGCTGTAGTGGACGCGGGATGTAGCCCTGGCCGATCTCCGGCATCTGCGTCCGCTCGGTCGACACCGTCCAGTACTTGCCCTTCAAGTTATAGGGCGGCTCGCCCGACCAGATGTTGAGCACGTGATTGATGGCTTCAACGAACATTTCGTTGCGGTTGGCGTCAAGGTTGCCGAACAGTTCCGCGTCCGAAAGCAATCCACCGGGGCTGATGCCGAAGATGAAGCGCCCATCGAGCATGTGGTCGAGCATCGCGATATTGGCGGCGATGGCAGCCGGATGCTGGTTCGGCATGTTGACTGTGCCGGTTCCAAGCTTGATTTGCTTGGTGGCTGCAGCGATCCAGGCGAGGAACGTGACACAAGAGGTGATGTTCTCGGCCTTGTCCGTGACGTGTTCGCCGACATAGGCCTCGGTGAAACCCAGCTCGTCCGCCAGCAAGAACGCCTCGCGATCCTCCGCCAGGGTCTGACGCCAGTCCTTGTCGAGGGGGTGGATCGGCATGGTGAAGAAGCCAAGTTTCATAATGCATTTCCCACGTTGAGTGCCTGTTACCCCAAGAGTAGCGATTGTGAGCTATTAGAAAAATGATTATTCCTACTTGTTTGCATTACAAAATTTGATGGGAAAAATGGTCTCTCTGCGCCAAATCAATTCGTTCGTTGCCGTGTACGAGGAAGGCTCGTTCACCTCGGCCGCCGCACGCGAGGGGGCGACGCAGTCCGGGATCTCCCAGCACATCAAGCAGCTCGAGACCGAACTTGCGGTGCTGCTGTTCGAGCGGAACGGCCGTGATGTCGAGCCGACCCTGGCGGGCAAGACCTATTATCGTGAATGCGTCGAGGTGCTGAAGAAGCTCGAGGCCGCGCACCAGAGCGTCGCCATCAATCGAGTCCATGGCGCTATACGGGTCGGCCTGATGCCGACTTTTACCCGATCGATCCTTGCGCCGGCGCTCGATAAATTTCTCAGCACCGCGCCGGGATCGGAGATCAGCGTCACCGAGGCTTATTCCGGTGTCCTGACCGACATGATCCTGAAAGGCGACCTGGACTTTGCGGTGGTGCCCGCTTTCGAGGGCGCGGTCGGCATCTCCCATCGCCTTCTCGCGCGGGACCGGGAGATGTTGGTCCGCGCCAGGAAGGGCAAGCGCAGCCGCCATGATTTAACGCCGGTGAGGTTGTCCGAGGCTGGACCGCTGAAGGTGGTATTGCCGGGCCTGCAGAACACGCGCCGCCGCAATATCGAGACCTACTTCGCCACCAATGGCGTTACCGTCGCGCAGCGGCTGGAGCTCGATGCCATGATGGGCACGCTGCAATTTGTCGCAGCGAGCGATTGGGTCGCAATCCTTCCATTCCTGATGATGGTGTCGGATTTAGATAGCAGCGAATTCGATGTGAGGCCGCTGGAAGATCCGCCTTTCTTTTCCGAGTTCGTTTTGATTGAACCCGCGCGGAAAGTGATGTCGCCGGCCGCGGCACTCTTTGCCGACATCCTGAAAACCGAAGCAGAGCAGGCGCAGCGGATCTTTCGCGAACGCTTTGGCGCGCCTCGTATCTCCCGAAAATAGTGGTCCCCAAAAAAAAGACCGATGGGTCTCTTTTCATGGTGCAATGCGGTAACTTTCAAATTGGTAATTTGTCGCAGAGCATTCATGCAGATAATTTGCTTTGAATCCCTGCGAGTTGCGTCGTGCGGGCAATGCGGCAAAGAGTTTGTTTGTCGTTCGGAATTCATTCATCGTATCGGTGTTTGGAGCCGGATCACGAAATAATCGTTCGATAAACAAGCTTGACCTTTTGGGTCCGGCACCGTCTAATCCGCGCCGAAGCCCTAAGAGTTAAAACGAGGCGAGGGAGGCCTGCCGGAATGAAAGCTTCGGCTTTCAGCTATACGCGTGCATCGAGCGTGACTGACGCTTTGAACTTGCTTGCACAGTATGGTGACGATGCGAAGGTTCTGTCCGGCGGGCAGAGCCTGATGCCGGCGTTGAACCTTCGGCTGTCTGCCCCTGCCTGGATTGTCGATATCGGGGCGATTCCTGAATTGCAGGGCGTTTCCGTGTCCGGTCAGGTCCTGCGGATCGGCGCGCTGACGCGCCATGTCGACATCCTCAAGTCGCACGAGATTGCGCAACACGCGCCGTTGTTGAGCGAAGCCATGGCACATGTCGCCCATCCGGCCATCCGCAACAAGGGCACGCTCGGCGGAAATCTGGCGCACGCCGATCCTGCTTCCGAAATGCCGGCCTGCGTCATCGCGCTCGATGCGACGATCGTGGTTCAGGGACAATCGGGCGAGCGGCGCATTCCCGCGGCGGATTTCTTCACCGGGATTTACGAGACGGTGCTCGCACCGGGTGAGCTGCTTGTTGCGGTCGAAATACCAGTAAAGCGGCCGCATTCCGCGCACTTCTTCCATGAATACGCGCGACGAAAGGGTGATTACGCCATCGTTGGCCTTGGGGCGTCCGCCGTTCTTGATGGAGATCAATTTGCCGAGCTTCGTCTCGGCTTTTTTGCTGTCGGCGAGAAGCCATTGCTCGCGACGGCCTCGAAGCATCTCATCGGCAAGCCGGTGACGCCTGCGGTGCTGGCGGAGGCGCAGTCCGCGCTCGACGACGAGCTTGATCCGCAGGAGGATCAACAGGCGACAGCCGGCATGCGCCGCTACCTTGCCCGTCAACTGATGGCGCGATGCGTCGCGGAGTTGCTCGGTCGTCCGGAACTCAATGCGGGAACCGCCGCATGACAGCTCCGGTGGCGATCTCGCTCACGGTGAATGGCGAGCGCGTTGATGCGCAGGTCCTCCCGCGGCTTAATCTTGCAGATTTTCTGCGCGAGCAGCTCAGTCTCACCGGTACTCATGTCGGCTGCGAACACGGCGTGTGCGGTGCCTGCACCGTTCGCGTCAACGGCGACATCGTGCGCGCCTGTCTGCTGTTGGCCGTGCAGGCTGAAAACGCCACGGTGGAGACGATCGAGGGATTGTCTGACAGCGGCGAGATTGCAGACCTTCAGACCGCGTTTCGCGAGCGCAACGCGCTGCAGTGCGGCTACTGCACGCCGGGCATGTTGATGGCCGCGCAAGATATTCTGGCGCAGAACCTTGATGCTGATCGCGATCAGATTCGGGAGCATCTCTCTGGCAATTACTGCCGCTGTACCGGCTATCATGCGATCGTCGATGCTGTGGAAGCGACGGCGAAGGCGAGAAAGGAGTTGCGTAGATGAGCAATTCCGATCTTCGGCCCGGCCTGTCAGTGCTGGACCGTCCGAATTCCTATATTGGCAAGACCGTTCCGCGGCCCAATCTCGAGCGGTTGACGCAGGGGCGCGGCGAATACGTCAGCGACATGGTGCTGCCGCGGATGGCGCACGTCGTTTATCTGCGCTCGCCGTATGCGCACGCGAAGATCCTTGGTATCGACGCCACTGAGGCAAAGACAATGCCGGGTGTCATCGCGGTGGTGACCGGTGTGGAACTCGCGAAGGTGATTTCGCCGTGGGTCGGTGTTCTCTCGCATCTGAAGGGACTGAAGTCCGCGCCGCAGCATGCCATCGCCGTCGATCGCGCGTGCTGGCAGGGCGAAGCGGTCGCGGCGATCATCGCGACCAGTCGCGCCTTGGCCGAGGACGCCGCTGAACGAGTCGTTGTCGATTATGAAGAGCTGGCGCCGGTTACGAACATGCGCACCGCGCTCGATGCCGAGACGCCGGTGATCCACGATGTGCTCGGCGATAATCTCGCTTTCGAGCGTAACCTTGATGCGGGCACCGTCGATCAGGCTTTCGCGGCTTCGGATGAAGTCCTCGAAGCGGAGTTCGTGTTCGGCCGGCACACCGGCGTGACGCTCGAACCGCGCGCCGTGATTGCTGATTGGAATCCCGGCAGCGAACGCCTGACGATTTATCTCGGCACCCAGGCGCCGCATATGATCCAGAACATCGCCGCGAAGCATCTGGAGCTCGATGAGGCCCAGGTTCGTGTGGTCTGCAAGGACGTCGGCGGGTCGTTCGGCATCAAGGTCCACATCTATGCGGACGAAATGGCGACTTGCGCGCTGTCGAAGCTGCTGCGCCGTCCGATCAAGTTCGTTGCCGACCGTGTCGAGAGCTTCAACACCGACATTCATGCACGCGATCACGTCTGCAAGGGCCGCATCGGCGTCAGCAAGGACGGCACGATCAACGCGTTCGAGATCGATGATCTGACCGGCATCGGTCCGTATTCGATGTATCCTCGCACCAGCGCGATCGAGGCCAATCAGGTCGTCAACCTGGTGGGTGGTCAATATACCACGCCGAACTATCGCGCCCGCGCGCGCGTTGTGTTCCAGAACAAGAATGTCACCTGCCAGTATCGCGCCGTCGGTCATCCGATTGCGTGTTCGGTCACCGAAGGGTTGGTGGATCTTGCCGCGCGGCGGATCGGCATGGATCCTGTTGAAATCCGCCGCCGTAATCTGATCCGCGATGACGCGTATCCCTGCGGTTCGCCCTCGGGCTTGAAGTTCGAGGCGCTTTCGCATCACGCCTCCCTCGACAAGCTGATATCGATGATGGACTACAGCGCGCTGCGGGCCGAGCAAGCTGAGCTGCGCAAGCGTGGCATCTATCGCGGAATTGGATTGGCCAGCTTCATCGAAGTGACCAATCCAAGCGCTGCATTCTATGGTGTCGGTGGTGCGCGCATTTCTTCGCAGGACGGCGTCGCGGTTCGCCTGGATGCGACCGGCCGCGTAATTTGCCAGACCAGCCTCACCGAACAGGGGCAGGGATCAGAATCGCTCACAGCGCAGATCGTCGGCAGTGTGCTCGGCGTCTCGATGGAGCGCGTGCGCGTGATCCTGGGTGATACCGACAACACGCCATACGGCGGCGGCACGTGGGCGTCGCGCGGTGCGGGCATTGGCGGTGAGACAGCGTTGCAGGCCGCCAAGGTGCTGCGCAAGAACATCCTCGATGTGGCTGCGGCCATCCTGCAATCAAAGCCCGAAGCGCTGGATATTGTCGATAATTCGGTGGTCGATGCCGCAGGCGGCCAGCAGCGCATTGAACTGAACGAACTCGCGCGGATCGTCTACTTCCGTCCCGACACCTTGCCGCCCGGTTTCCAGCCCGAATTGATGGCCACGCGCCACTTCGTGCCGCGTGAATATCCGTTCGCTTTCACCAACGGCGTTCAGGCTTCCTACCTTGAGGTCGATGTGCAGTCGGGCTTCGTCAAGCTGTTGAAGCATTGGGTGGTGGAAGACTGTGGCACGATCATCAACCCGCAGCTCGTGGACGAACAGATCCGCGGTGGCGTGGTGCAAGGCCTCGGTGCCGCTCTTTATGAGCACTGTATCTATGACGAGCGCGGCCAGCTGACCAACGCCAACATGGCGGATTATCTTGTGCCGATGGCGGGCGAGATGCCGGACATCGCGGTTGGCCATGTCATTTCCCCGACGCTCGAATCAGAGCTAGGTGCGAAGGGAGCTGGCGAAGCGGGCACGGCTGGCGCTGCAGCGGTGGTGACGAACGGCGTTAACGATGCACTGTCGCCGTTCGGCGTTGAGATCACTGAAATCCCGTTGACACCACGGGTCATTCTGACCGCGCTTGGGCGCATCTGAGAAGTTTCACAGGACAACGAGCAATCACTTACGGAGGAAGAATATATGACGAAAAGAAACGGTTCTAAGCTTATTTCGCGCCGCCGCCTGCTGACGACTGCAAGCGCTGGTGCTGTTCTTGCGGCATCGCCGTTCCGCATCAACCTGCTTCAGGCGCAGGAAGCCACCATCAAGGTCGGCTTCCCCGTGCCGCTGACGGGCCCGTACGGCACCGAGGCGCAGGATCAGGTGCGCGCTGCCGAAGTCGCGATTGCCGAGTTCAACGAAAACGGCGGTCTGAACGGCCGCAAGGCTGAACTTCTGGTCCGTGACGACAAGCTCAATCCAGGTGAAGCCGCGACCCGCACGCTCGAACTGATCGAAAAGGAAAAGGTCAATTTCGTCGTCGGCAGTCTGTCGGCCGCTGTGCAGCTCGCGGTGAACAACATCACCAAAGAGCGCAAGGTTATCTTCAATTCGATCAGCCAGTCCGACACCATCAACGAAGCGTCGGATTTCAGCCGCTATACCTTCCATGAAGCGCTCAACCCGCACCTCACCGCAGGCGCGGTCGGCCGTTACGCGTTCCCGAAGTTTGGCAAGAAGGTTGCGTTCCTCACCGCTGACTACGCCTACGGCCACGAAATGGTCCGTGGCTTCCAGTCCGCAGGCAAGGCCTTCGACGTCGAAACGCTGGTCGACATCCGTCACCCGCTCGGCATGACCGACTTCTCGGCGCTGCTGCCGCGTATCCAGGCGCTCAAGCCTGACATCCTCTGCATCAGCAACTTCGGCCGTGACCAGCAGATCGCGCTGAAGCAGGCCACCGACTTCGGCATGAAGAAGTCGATGAAGATCGTCGCTCCGATCCTGCTCTACACCGGCCGCGTCGCAGCGGGTGCACAGGCGTTCGATGGCGTCATCGGCGGCACCTCGTATTACTGGGGCATCGAAGACAAGATCGCATCGGCGAAGGCGTTCAACGATCGCTTCCGCAAGCTGCATAACGGCAAGGTTCCGTCGGACTACGGTGCGCTCGGTTACGGCGGCGTGCGGACGCTGCTGGAAGGCGCGAAGGCTGCCGGCAGCCTGGACGCGGACAAGGTGATCGAAGCTGTGGAAGCCCTCAAGTACGACTACTACAAGGGCCCGCAGTACTATCGAAAGTGCGACCACCAGTCGGTGCAGTCGGTCCTCATCATCGAGTCGAAGGCGACCCCGCAGAAGGGCGACGCCGACGTGTTCAACGTTATCGAGACCGAAGCTCCGAACGACGCCAACCTGCGTTCGTGCGAAGCGCTGGGTCACAAAGCCTAATACTGAAAGACGCGCGTCCCTCGGGGACGCGCGTTCCATTTGGAGATATCTATGGCCGGCCTGAGTTTTGATCTAATCGCGCTGCAGCTGTTCACGGGAGTGGCGCTCGGTGCGATCTATGTGCTGTTCGCCATTGGCTTGTCGCTGATCTTCGGCATGCTGACCGTGGTGAACTTCGCACACGGTGCGTTTTATATGGTCGGAGCTTACGTCGGCCTCTTCCTTGTTTCGCTGGGCGGCAACTTCTGGCTCTGTCTGGTCACTGTTCCGCTTGTTGTCGGAACGATCGGTCTCGTGGTCGAGCGGTTCCTGATCCGGCCACTGTACGGGCGGGGCATTGACTATCCGTTGCTGCTGACGTTCGGCCTCAGCTACGTGATGGTGGAACTGATCCGCATCGCGTTCGGCAAGAGCGGCTACCCGTTCGACACGCCGGAACTGCTGCAAGGTGCGGTCAACATCGGCGTCGGCTATTTCCCGATGTACCGTTTGTTCATCATCGGCGTTGCCGTTGTCGTGCTGCTCGGGCTCTGGTTGTTCCTTGAGCGCACCAGCTTCGGTCTCATTATCCGTGCCGGCGCCCGCGATCCGCAGATCGTGCGCGTGCTCGGAGTCAACGTCGCTCGGGTCTGGCTGTTTGTGTTCGGTATTGGCACCGGCATCGCCGGGCTGGCAGGGCTGCTCGCGGCCCCGCTGCAGGGCGTCATTCCGGAAATGGGATCGACCATCCTGGCCGAAGCTTTCGTCGTCACCGTGGTCGGCGGCATGGGCTCGATCGGCGGTGCCGTTATCGCGGGCCTTCTTGTCGGCGTGGTCGTCAGCATGACCTCGCTCTTCGCACCGGAAATGGCCAAGGTTTCAATCTTTGCCTTGATGGCAATTGTTCTCCTCATCCGTCCGCAAGGCTTCTTCGGCCGTGCCGGACTCATGAGCTGAGACGAGTATCAGACCATGAACGACGTTTCTCAGACTTTGACGCAACCGAGCGCCGCGCAAGGCAATTGGTTCGAGTTCGCCAAGCGCCACCGCTCGCTGCTGGCCAGCCTCTTCGTGCTGGTGTTCCCGCTGATCATGCCGTTCACCGCGCTGGCGGTGAACATCCTGATCTACGGGCTCTACGCGCTCGGCTTCAACCTGCTGTTCGGTTATCTCGGCCTGCTGTCGTTCGGACACGCAGCCTTGTTCGGCACAGGGGCGTATCTCTGCGGTATTGCGATCGTGCACTTCGCGTTGCCTTGGTACGCAGCGATTGCCATTGGTGTTCTCGGCGGTGCCCTGATGGCGGCCGCTATCGGTGCCCTGGCGATCCGTACGCGTGGCATCTACTTCGCCATGGTGACGATGGCTCTCTCGCAGTGCGTCTACTACCTGTTTTATCAGGCGGTGGACTGGACCGGCGGTGAAAACGGTCTGCGCGGCATCAACGTACGCGATATCAACATCTTCGGCCTGAAGTTCGACTTCATCAATCCGATGACACGTTATTACGTGGTCGCAGCGTTCGTGATCATGGCCTTCTTTGTGCTGTCGCGCATTCTGGCGTCGCCATTCGGCGCCGTCATCGAGGCTGTGCGCGAGAACGAGGCGAGAGCGCGTGCGTCGGGCTACAACGTGATGCTGACCCGTCTCGTCACGTTCATTCTGTCAGGCGCTTTCTGCGGTCTCGCAGGTGCACTGGCGGCATTGCACCTCTCCATCGTTCCGATCGAGATCATGCACTACGAGACCTCCGGCATGGCCGTGATGATGTCACTGTTGGGTGGCATGGGCACGTTCTTTGGTCCCTTCGTCGGCGCAGCGGTGTACCTGCTCCTGGAAAACCTCGTTTCGCTGTGGACTGTGCACTGGCAATTGATCGTCGGCGCGGTCTTCGTGATCTGCGTCCTGTTCTTCCCAGCCGGCATCTGGGGAACCATTTTGAAGCGGATGAAGCAATGACGGCCTCGGCAAATCAATCTTCGCAGGTGATCCTGCGAACCAACGGCGTGAGCAAGTCGTTCGGCAAGTTCAAGGCCCTCTCCAACGTCTCCGCGGAGTTCAACCGCGGAGCCATCACCTCGATCATCGGCCCGAACGGCGCCGGCAAGAGCACCTACTTCAATGTGTTGTCGGGTGCCTTTCCTCCGTCAGCCGGCAAGGTCGAGTTCGAAGGGCGTGACGTCACCAATGTGCCGCAGCATCAGTTCGCGCATATGGGCATCGCCAAGTCGTTCCAGATCACGAACGTGTTTCCGCTTCTGACGACGCGGGAAAATGTCCGTGTCGGCCTGCAGGCGTTTGTCTCGCGTTTCGACATGTGGCGTCCCCGCGCCAAGCTGCCTGGTTTGGTCGAGAAGGCCGATGAGCTGCTTGCACTCGTTGGTCTCTGGGATCGGCGCGAACGGCTCGCCAAGGAATTGGCTCACGGCGAACAGCGCGCGCTGGAAATAGGCATGGCGCTGGCGGCCAATCCCCGGCTGTTGCTGCTGGACGAGCCGACAGCGGGCATGAGCCCCGAAGAAACGCGCGTGATGATGGATCTCATCGTCAAGCTCGCGAAGGAACGAACCGTCATTCTGGTCGAGCACAAAATGAAACTGGTGATGGGAATCAGCGATCGCATCCTGGTTCTTCATCACGGGGAATTGCTTGCACAAGGCACGCCGACCGAAGTACGTCAAAACGACCAGGTCAAGCGCGTCTATCTTGGCCAGCGGGAGCACTGAAGCAATGTTGCGCGTCGAAAACCTCAATGCCTGGTACGGTGCCAGCCATGTGCTTCAGGACATCAACTTCGAAGTCAAACAGGGCGAAATCGTCTGTCTGATCGGCCGCAACGGCGCCGGCAAGACCACGACGCTGCGCTCCATCATCGGCCTGCTCGACAAGACAAGCGGGAAGGTGGAGTTCAAGGGACAGCAGGTGCTGGGCCAGCCCGCCCACATCCGCTTCGGTCTTGGACTTGCCTACGTGCCGGAAGAGCGCCGCATCGTGCAGGGGCTGACCGTGCGCGAGAACCTGCGCCTCGGACTTGTTGCATCGCCTGACAAGAAGAATGAAGCCCGGCTGATCGACGAAATCGCTGAAATCTTTCCGCGTCTGAAGGAGCGTCTCGACCAAGAGGCGGTCACGATGTCCGGCGGCGAGCAGCAGATGCTTGCCATCGCGCGTGCCACGATCGCGAAGCCGAGCCTCATCATGCTCGACGAGCCGTCAGAAGGCATCATGCCGGTGCTCGTCGACGAAATGTTCGAGTTGTTTCGCAAGATGAAGTCGGAAGGCACGACCATTCTTCTGGTGGAGCAAAACGTCGAATTAGCGCTCGGTATCGCCGACCGCGCCTATGTGCTGGATCAGGGCTCTATCGTTCACCATGACACCGCAACGGCGTTGCTTGCCGACGAGGAAGTCAAGGAGCGTTACTGCTCGGTCTGATCAAAATGGGGCGGTTCACGCCGCCTTGCGCCGTTTAAATTATCGTTCGATAAATAAAAGAGGATCGAAAATGAAAGTCGACAGAGCTGCAATCTACGAAGCTGCCAAGAAGCTCTCCAACTGGGGACGCTGGGGTGCCGATGACCAGATCGGAACGCTCAACAACGTTTCGCCCGAAGACGTCATCAACGCCGGCAAGCTGATCAAGAAGGGCAAGGTGTTTGCACTTGGCCTCGACCTGAAGGAACCAATCCAGTCGGGTCTGTTCGGCGGCCGTTGGAACCCTATCCACACCATGCTGGCAACCGGCACCGACGCTGCAGCCGGCAATCAGGACGTTCCGTCGCCATATCTTCGTTACGCGGATGACGCGATCAACATGCCTTGCCAGGCGTCGACCCAGTGGGACGCGCTCTGCCACATCTTCCTCGATGACAAGATGTACAACGGTTACGACGCGAAGCTGGTCGATGCGCGCGGCGCAAAGAAGCTCGGCATCGAACACACACGCAACAAGATGGCCGGCCGTGGCGTTCTGCTCGACATCGCGCGCTTCAAGGGCGTGGAGTCGCTCGATGACGGTTACGCGATCACCAATGCCGACCTCGATGCCTGCGCCAAGGCGCAGGGCGTTGAAATCCGCAAGGGCGACTTCGTCATCGTCCGCACCGGTCATCAGGAGCGCTGCCTGAAGAAGAAGGACTGGAGCGGATACGCCGGCGGCGACGCGCCGGGCTTGGCATTCGAGACCTGCTATTGGGTCCGCGAAAAGGACATTGCTGCGATCTGCACCGACACTTGGGGCTGCGAAGTGCGTCCAAACGAGACCAAAGAGGCCAACCAGCCCTGGCACTGGGTCGTGATCCCGGCCATCGGCATTTCAATGGGCGAAATCTTCTATCTGAAGGAACTGGCCGAAGACTGCGCCCAGGATAAGGTCTACGAATTCTTCTTCACGGCGCCGCCGCTGCATCTGCCGGGTGCCGCTGGTTCGCCGATCAATCCTCAGGCCATCAAGTAATCGCGGAGAACAACAATGGCAAAATTTCTCAAGCGCGGCCGTGACGCCGCACAGCGGGCCGAGGACGACACCAAGGTCCGCAACACAGTGGAAGGTATTCTCGCGGACATCGAGAAGCGTGGCGATGCCATGGTTCGCGAACTGTCGGTGAAGTTCGACCAGTGGGATCGCAAGGACTATCGGCTCACCGACGCCGAGATCAAGGACTGCGTGTCCCAGCTCTCGCAGCGAAACATCGAGGACATCAAGTTCGCGCAGGAGCAGGTGCGCAACTTTGCGCAGCATCAGCGCGAGTCCATGAAGGACATCGAAGTTGAAACGCTGCCGGGCGTCGTGCTTGGCCACAAGAACCTCCCGGTCAACTCGGTTGGTTGCTACGTGCCGGGCGGCAAGTATCCGCTGCTGGCCTCTGCGCATATGTCGGTGATCACCGCCAAGGTGGCGGGCGTTCCGCGCATCATCACCTGCGCACCGCCGTTCCAGGGCAAGCCGGCACCGGCCATCGTCGCCGCTCAGCACCTCGCAGGCGCCGACACGATCTATTGTCTCGGCGGCATCCAGGCGGTTGGCGCCATGGCGCTCGGCACCGAGACCATTGCCCCGGTCGATATGCTCGTCGGTCCGGGCAACGCGTTCGTCGCTGAAGCCAAGCGTCAGCTCTACGGCCGCGTTGGCATCGACCTGTTCGCAGGCCCGACAGAAACGCTGGTCATTGCGGACGAGACTGTCGACGGCGAAATTTGCGCAACCGACCTCTTGGGGCAGGCTGAACACGGCGCGAATTCGCCGGCCATTCTGCTGACCAACTCCGAGAAGCTCGCCCGTGACACCATGGCCGAGATCGAGCGCCTCCTGAAGATCCTGCCGACCGGTGCTGTTGCCGCCAAGGCGTGGGAAGACTACGGCGAAGTCATCGTCTGCGACTCTGAGGAGGAGATGGTGAAGGAAGCGGACCGCATTGCCTCCGAGCACGTGCAGGTCATGACCCGCGATCCAGATTACTTCTTGAAGAACATGACCAACTACGGTGCATTGTTCCTCGGATCGCGCACCAACGTCGCTTACGGCGACAAGGTCATAGGCACCAACCACACGCTGCCAACCAACAAGGCGGCGCGTTACACCGGCGGTTTGTGGGTCGGCAAGTTCCTCAAGACCGTGACCTATCAGCGCGTGTTGACCGACGAAGCATCCGCCAAGATCGGCGAATATTGCTCGCGGCTGTGCATGCTCGAAGGTTTTGTGGGCCATGCTGAACAGGCCAACGTGCGCGTGCGCCGCTACGGTGGACGCAACGTGCCTTACGGGAGTGCTGCGGAATGAGCGCGCAGCCGCTACCGAAAACGCCGGCTTTCCGGCTCGACGGGCGGCGGGCTCTCGTCACGGGGGCGGGCCGAGGAATCGGTCTCGCTGCCGCGGCGGCGCTGGCGGAGGCGGGAGCGCATGTGACGCTCTGCGCCCGCACGGCCAGCGAAGTTGAGGAAGCATCAGAAGCCTTGCGTGCGAAGGACTTCTCGTCCGACGCACTTGCTCTCGACGTCACCGACGTTGCGGCGTTCCGCGCCGCGATCGATGGGCGCGAGGCTTACGACATCTTCGTCAACAACGCCGGCACCAATAAGCCGAATCCGTTCACCGACGTTCCGGTGGAGGATTTCGATCTGGTCATGAACCTCAACGTGCGCGCGGCTTATTTCGCGGCACAATCGATCGCCCGCCGATTGATCGCGGCTGGAAAGCCCGGTTCGATCATCAACATGTCCTCACAGATGGGACATGTAGGGGGCGTGAACCGCTCGCTCTATTGCGCCTCGAAATGGGCAATGGAGGGATTTTCGAAGGCGATGGCGATCGACCTTGCGCCGAAGGGCATCCGCGTCAACACGCTGTGTCCGACCTTCATCGAAACGCCGATGACGAAGCCGTTCTTCGAAAATGCTGCGTTCAAGGAAAGCGTGCTGTCGAAGATCAAGCTCGGCCGCCTCGGCACGGTTGAGGACTTGATGGGCGCGATCGTCTTCCTCGCCAGCGATGCATCGTCGCTGATGACGGGATCATCGCTGGTGATGGACGGCGGCTGGACCGCTGACTGACACTTTAATACTGCGTCACGCCTCTGCTTTAGCCAGAGGCGTGCGCGACTTTTTCAGATTGAGCAGATTTCCGGTCAGGATCAGTGCTGCACCAGCGATGGTCGCGAGATCGAGCCGCTCGGCATACAGCAGCCAGCCGACCGTTGCGCTGAGCGGAACGCGCAGAAAATCCATCGGGACCACCACGGTCGCATCGGCAAAGCGCATCGCTTGCGTCATGCAATAGTGCGAATAGGTGCCGAAAAACGCGATGACGATGATCCACGGCCAGACATGGGCCGAGGGCCAGTGCCAGACATAAAGAGCGGGCAACAGGCCAATGGCCGATTGGATGATCAACATCCAGAAGATGATGACGGCGCCGGAATCGGTTCGGGTCAGTGACTTGACCATGACGACGGAGGCGCCGAAGCCGACCGCCACGGCCAGCATCAACAGTTGCCCCGGGCTGACCTGCGCCGCACCGGGATGCACGATGATCAGCACGCCAATCAGTCCAAGAACGATGGCGAGAATCTTGAACGCATTCAGCCGTTCGCCAAGGAAAGAGACCGCAAGCAGGGCAGTCCAGATCGGCATGGTGAATTCGATGGCGACCACCTGCGCGAGCGGGATTAACGTCAGCGCCAGAAACCAGCCGTATTGCGCGGCGTAGTGAACGATGTTGCGGCCGATATGCATCATCGGACGTGCCGTCTTCATGCTTGCGAAGCCGCCACTCCATCGGATCAGCGGGTAGAGCATAAAAAGGCCGATGACCGATCGCATTTCCATGAGTTGGAAAACATCGAGCTCACGCGTGATCTCGCGGCCGGCCACCATGAGAACCAGCATCGACGTGAGCCAACCGGCCATCCAGGCGGCCGCCTTCACGTTGGAAGGGGGCAGAGTCGTGATGGGGGTCAACGGCGCACCTGCCTTGCGATGCGCAGTGAAGTCGACTGCACGTGGGAGCCGAGAAGCAGAGCCGGGTCGCGGTTCGACAAAGGGGTGAACATATCCGTCGCCGATATCAGGCCCGTCAGGACCACTGGGTTAAACGTTCGGCCTCTCCCGAAACGGAAACAGGCCCCTCATTGTTGAGGGGCCTGCTTACGAAATGTGCATGTCCTCCGCAACCGGAGGTTTTTCGCATCAGCTATCGCGTTTCGCTAGTGTCCCGAATCCAAAGTCCGCCTCATCGTGCAGTGCGCTCCGTAGCGGACTTTGGATTCGAGAGGACACTAGCAAATCTATGATTCTAGTGCGGTTTAGGTTCAGAAGTTCGCTGAAAGGACTCGCAGAAAAATCAGGCGAACTTCTGAACCACCACACCAGTTAGTCGACCTTGTCGATGTTCCAGAACACCGGGGTGGCGGGACCATCGACCACGCCGCTCAGCTCCTTCCGCCAGGCGGAAGGGATCGTGTATTGACCCAGCGGCAGGTAGAACACCTCGTCGTAGGTGTGCTTCTGGATTTCAACGGCCAGCTTCTTCTGTTCGTCGACAGACGTCGCGCGGGCGAACGCATCGCGCAGCTGCTCCATCTTGGCGTCCTCCGGCCAACCGAACCAGCCACCATTCTTGCCCTTGCCGTTGAGCGTGACGTGGACGATCGGATTCAGAATTTCCGGGCCGGCCCAGTTGGTGAAGAACATGTTCCAGCCGCCTTCCTTCGGAGGCTTCTGGCTGGCGCGGCGGGTCACGACGGTTTGCCAGTCGGTGGCTTGCAGGTCGACCTTGAAGCCGGCTTCACGCAGCAACTGAGCGGCGACGACCGGTTGAGCCTTGAGGGTGATGACGTCGGTCGGTCCCATGATCACGACCGGCGTGCCGTCGTAACCGGATTCAGCCAACAGCTTCTTGGCTTCCACCATGCCGTTGCCTTTCACCAGGGACTCGGAGCCAACATCGGTCTCAAATGGGCCGCCGCAGCCGAAAATCGCGCCACAAACTTTGTAATAATCCGGATTACCGACGAGTGCGTCGAGCACATCCTTCTGACGCATCGCCAGTAGGGCCGCGCGCCGCACCTTCACGTTGTCGAAGGGCGGATAGAGGAAGTTCATGCGGCCAAGAGTCTGGTAGCCTAGCTTGCTCAGGACCTTGACCTCGATGTCCTTGTCGTTGGCGAGCGTCGGGAGAAGATCGAAAGACGGATTCTCCATGAAGTCGATGTCGCCGGATTGCAGCGCGTTCATCGCGGTCTGCGCGTCAGGCATGGTCACCCATTCGACGCGATCGACCTTCACCACCTTGCCGCCGGAGGTCCAGTTCGCCGGCTCCTTGCGTGGGACGTAATCCGTGTTCTTGACATAAACGGCTTTCACGCCGGGCTGGAATTCGGATTGTACGAACTTGAAAGGACCGGAGCCGATCTGCTCGGGGATTGGCGTGCCCTTCGGTGTGTCCGCAAGGCGCTTCGGCATCATGAACGGCACGAGCGACGATGGCTTGCCGATCGATTCCAGAACGAGGCTGTAGGGCTCCTTGAGCTTCAGCGTGATGGTCTTTGCATCGGTGGCTTCCAGGCTCGCGGTGAAGTCCATGAGCTTCTGGCCCATGCCGTCGCTTGCGCCCCAGCGCTTCAGCGACGCCACGCAATCTTCCGCGGTGACGGGTGTGCCGTCGTGCCATTTCAGGCCATCGCGAAGGGTGAACGTGTACGTGAGTTTGTCGTCGGAGACTTTCCAGTCCGCCATCTGCGGCTGGACTTTGAAGTTGGAGTCGGTTGCCAGCAACGTGTCATAAACCATGTAACCGTGATCACGTGTAATATACGCAGTTGTGAGCAGCGGATCGATCACGCGCAGATCGGAATGCATGACAGCTGTGATCGTCTTGGTCTTTGCCAGCGCCATTGTTGGAAGCGCTGCCGCCGCGGCGAGAAGAACGCCAGGCAGAACTCGTTTGAGTAGCGCAGTGGAAGCCCATCCACGCGAATTAACCGACATCATGTCTCTCCTGACTTTAAACTCATCATCGGTCGATGATTGCTTGTGCATTCCGACAATTTATTAGGCTTATTAGGCGCCGTTTGACGAACTAAGCCTTTGTCAGCTTGTCGATTTTTGAGACTTGCATCAAGCCGTCGAGCCGTCAATGCGGTTTTCATTTTGACTTAACGACCGAACTTGCATCAGATGCGCTGCCCGCATCTCGTGATGCGGTGAGAACAAGAAACGATGAAGATGAAAAGGAATATCCCTTGATCAATGCAGCCTCACTTCCGTTCGACGTTGAAACGATGTTGCAGGGTCTGCGCCCATGGATTGAGTGCGAAAGCCCGACATGGGATGCGGCGGCTGTGGATCGCATGCTCGCACTTGCAGCACGCGATATGGCGATCGCGGGAGCTTCGATCGAATTCATCGCGGGCCGTCAGGGATTCGGTGGATGTGTCCGTGCACGTTTTCCTCATCCACGGCAGGGCGAGCCCGGTATTCTGATCGCGGGGCATATGGATACGGTGCATCCGGTCGGCACGCTGCAAAAGCTGCCGTGGCGCCGCGAAGGCAACAAGTGTTTCGGCCCCGGCATCCTTGACATGAAGGGGGGAAATTTTATTTCGGTGGAAGCTATCCGTCAGCTTCAGAAAGCGGCGATTGCGACGCCGTTGCCGATCACCGTGCTGTTCACGCCGGATGAGGAAGTCGGCACGCCAAGCACTCGCGACATCATCGAGGCTGAAGCCGCGCGTAATAAATACGTCCTCGTCCCCGAACCTGCGTTCAAGAATGCCGGTGTGACGACGGGTCGCTATGCGATTGCGCGCTTCAATCTGGAAGCCGTCGGCAAGCCGAGCCATGCGGGTGCGACACTTGCAGCGGGACGGTCGGCCATTCGCGAAATGGCAAAGCAAATTCTGACCATTGATGGAATGACGAGCGAAGACTGTACCTTCAGTGTCGGTATCGTTCACGGCGGACAATGGGTGAACTGCGTGTCGTCGGTGTGCCATGGCGAAGCGCTCAGCATGGCGAAGCGTCAGGAAGATCTCGATCGCGGTGTCGAGCGCATGCTCGCGCTGTCCGGTACCTCCAATGATGTCACATTCAACGTGACGCGCGGTGTGACACGTCCGGTCTGGGAGCCGAGTGCCGGCACCATGGCTCTGTACGAGAAGGCGCGCGCGATTGGAAAATCGCTCGGTCTCGACCTGATCCATGGCAGCTCGGGCGGCGGTTCCGACGGCAATTTCACCGGTGCGATGGGAATTCCGACCCTCGACAGCCTGGGTGTTCGCGGCGCCGACTACCACACGCTCAACGAACATATCGAGGTTGATAGTCTCGTAGAGCGCGCCCGCCTGATGGCCGGGCTTCTGTTCACGCTCGACTAAAAAGCCGGCTATTTGAGGCTATTCCGACTAGCGGAATAGCCTGCGGGATCCATCTCTTGTGCCTTGCATGTTTGGCATTGATGCCTTGTGCCCAGACCCCTGAGAAGTCGGGGGGGCTGGCACGGGTCTTGCTGACAATTTGGCAGAGTTCGCAAGCAAAGAGCAGGTGTTAAAGTGGGTGTGGACGGGCAGAGACAAATTCATTGGCCTGGACCACTAGCTGTTCTTATTGTGGTCGAATAACGAAGAGGTCCAATGTTCGGCTATCTTGTCCGCCGCGTACTTGCAGCCATCCCCGTCATGGGCGTGGTTGCGGTGTTTGTGTTCCTGTTGTTGCGTCTGACACCGGGAGATCCCGCCGCCATTATCGCCGGCGATAATGCGACCCCGGAACAGCTTGAGAGAATCCGCACTTCGCTCGGATTGAATGAGCCGATCTACACGCAGTTCATCACCTGGATCGGCAAGGTGCTCCACGGCGATTTCGGCACCTCGCTGATTTCCAACGTTCCGGTCGCGACCATGATCGGGCAACGTATCGAGCCGACCATCAGCATTGCGTTAATGACCATTACGCTCGCGATCATTGTCGCGGTGCCGCTCGGTGTCATTGCCGCATGGAAGCATGGCACCTGGATCGATCGCTTCGTGATGGGCCTTTCCGTTCTCGGCTTCTCCATCCCCGTGTTTGTGGTCGGCTATGTGCTGATCCAGGTTTTCGCCATCGAATTGCGGTGGGTGCCGGTGCAGGGCTTCCGCAGTATCTCGCGCGGGTTCGGACCGTTCTTTGAGCGCGCGATCCTGCCGACGCTTGCGCTGTCGTTCATCTATATTGCGCTGATTGCGCGCATGACGCGGGCGTCGATGCTGGATGTGCTCGGTGAAGACTATGTCCGCACCGCGCGGGCCAAGGGCATCGCGGAGCGTGCAGTATTGCTGAAGCATGCGTTGAGGAATGCGGCCGTTCCCGTCATTACGGTGATCGGTACCGGTTTTGCGCTTTTGATCTCCGGCGTGGTCGTGACGGAAAGCGTCTTCAATCTGCCGGGCATCGGGCGATTGACGGTCGATGCCGTGCTGGCGCGCGACTATCCCGTCATTCAGGCCATGATCCTTTTGACGAGCGGGCTTTACGTTGCGATCAATCTGTTGATCGACGTCGCCTATACAATCCTTGATCCGAGGATCCGTTACTGATGGCGATGGAATCTCTCGAACAGTCCGCGGTCGCTTTTGAAACCCGGAAACCGGGCTCAAAGCTGAAATATCTGACGTCCAGTCCGATTATCGCCGTTGCGACCATCTGTCTGCTGTTGGTGATTGCTTCCGCGATTTTCGCGCCATGGCTTGCGCCACATGATCCGCAGCAGCTTTTGCCGGCATTGCGGCTAAAGCCGCCGAGCGAAACGTTTCCACTCGGCACTGACGCCTATGGCCGAGATTTGTTATCCCGTGTGCTCTATGGCGGCCGTATCTCGCTGGTCATTGGCCTGGGCGCTGCGATCATCAGCATCGCCATTGGCTTGATGATCGGCCTTGTGTCCGGCTTCTTCAAGTGGGTCGACGCGATCGTCATGCGCATCATGGACGGCTTGATGGCGATCCCCAGCATCCTGCTCGCCATCGCGGTGGTGTCGCTGTCCGGCGCAAGTCTCAAGACTGTGTTGATTGCGATCATTATCCCTGAGATTCCACGCGTCGTGCGTCTGGTGCGCTCGGTGGTGCTGTCCGCTCGTGAAGAGCCCTATGTCGAAGCTGCCATCGCCATGGGAACGAGCCTGCCGAAAATCCTGTGGCGGCACGTGATGCCCAACACCATCGCGCCGTTGATCGTGCAGGGGACTTATATCTGCGCATCGGCGATCTTGACCGAAGCGATCCTGTCGTTTCTGGGCGCGGGCATCAGCCCCGAGATCGCGACGTGGGGCAACATCATGGCCGAGGGCCGGGCTTATTTTCAGATCAAGCCGTCTCTCATCTTCTGGCCCGGATTGCTTCTGTCGATTTCCATCCTGTCGATCAATCTGATTGGTGATGCCACACGCGATGCGCTCGACCCGCGTATGAAACAGCGGGAGAGCGGCAAGTGAGTGACGCATCGGGCAAATTGGGCGATGTCGTCCTCGACATCCGCAACCTCGCCGTGGCGCTGAGCAAGAAGCCCGGCAGCCGACGCATTCTTGACGATATCTCGCTGAAAGTGCGCGCAGGCGAGACGGTCTGTCTGGTTGGCGAAAGCGGATCGGGCAAGTCGGTCACCTCGCTGACCACCATGGGATTGCTGCCGAAGAAAACGCTGTTTCCCGTCGGCGGCAGTATCAAGCTCGCAGGCGAGGAAATTCTCATCGCAAGTGACCGGCGTTTACGCCAGCTGCGTGCCACCACCATGGCGATGATCTTTCAGGAGCCGATGACGGCGCTCAATCCTGTCGTCCACGTTGGCCACCAGATCGACGAGGTGCTGCGTACGCATACGTCATACGATGCGAAGGAGAGACGGCGCCGGATTCTCGCGATGATGGAGCAGGTGCGCTTGCCGGACGTCGAGCGCATCTTCGCGTCTTATCCGCATCGCCTGTCCGGTGGCCAGCGCCAGCGCATCATGATCGCGATGGCGTTGATCCTCGAGCCGAAGCTGCTGATCGCGGACGAGCCGACCACAGCGCTTGACGTCACGACGCAGAAGCAGATCCTCTCGCTGATCCGCGATCTTCAGAAGGACCACGGAACGGCGGTGCTCTTCATCACCCACGATATGGGTGTGGTGGCGGAAATCGCCGATCAGGTTGCCGTCATGCGCCACGGCCATATTGTCGAGAGCGGGCCGCTTAAAGACGTGCTTGAGAAGCCGGTGCAGGATTACACCCGCAACTTGTTGTCGTCGGTGCCGAGCCTCGTGCCGCGTCCACCACGCCCGGAAACCGATGCACCGGTGGTGCTGGATACGACAGAGCTCGGAATGGTCTATCGCGAAAAGTCGATGTTCGGCGGTGGCCGCGAGGTGCATGCCGCGCAGGATGTGACGCTGACGCTCCGTAAAGGCCGCACCCTCGGCATTGTCGGCGAAAGCGGCTCGGGCAAATCAACTGTGGCGCGCTGCATCGTCCGTCTGATCGATCCGACATCGGGTGCGATCCGGCTGATGGGGAAAGAAATTTCGTTCCTATCGCGCCGCTTGCTGCAGCCGCACCGCAAGCGCATCCAGATGATCTTCCAGGATCCCTATCGTTCGCTCAATCCGCGGGTCACGGTCGGTGAAACCATTGCGGAGGGGCCGATCAATTTCGGAATGTCGCGCAAGGACGCGCTGAAGCGGGCGGGCGAGTTGCTCGAGCTGGTCGACCTTCCGGCCGACGCGGTGTCGCGTTATCCGCATCAGTTCTCCGGCGGACAGCGGCAGCGCATCGCCATTGCGCGCGCGCTCGCGATGGATCCCGACGTTCTGGTGGCCGATGAAGCAGTGTCCGCGCTCGACGTCTCGGTGCAGGCCCAGGTGCTTGATCTGCTTGACGATGTGCAGAAACGCCTCGGCATCGCCATTCTGTTCATCACGCATGATCTGCGTGTTGCGGCGCAAATTTGCGACGAGGTCATGGTGATGCAGCATGGCAAGATCGTCGAGCAGGGACTGGCGGCGGATATTCTGACCAATCCGCAACAGATATATACGCGGCAATTGTTGGAAGCAGCTCCCGGCAGGGACTGGGACTTTGCCAATTTTCGGCCTATTGTCGGCGCCTCCCTGCCGCAAGGACCATCCGCTTCCGCGATGTGAACTCAGGTAAATATGTCGATGACGCGCATCGCCGTTGGTGGATTTCTCCACGAGACCAATACTTTTGCTCCAACGAAGGCAACGTACCAGGACTTCGTCAACGGCGGCGGTTGGCCCGCCATGTCCAAAGGGGCGGAGCTTTTTAAGGCCACTCACAATATCAATGTCGGCATGTCCGGCTTCGTGGCCGAGGCGGAGAAGGCCGGCTGGGAGATGGTGCCGACGGTCTGGTGCGCTGCAAGCCCGTCGGCGCATGTGCGCGAAGACGCATATGAGCGCGTCGCTTCGATGATCGTGGACGGTATTGCCGCCGCGGGCGATATCGACGGCGTCTATCTCGATCTGCACGGCGCAATGGTCACCGAACATTTCGATGACGGCGAGGGCGAAATCCTTGCTCGCGTACGAAAGGTTATCGGTAAGGATTTGCCGCTGGTGGTCAGCCTCGATCTCCACGCCAATGTCACGCCGGCCATGGTGGAGCATGCGGATGCGCTGATCGCCTACCGCACCTATCCGCATATCGACATGGCCGACACTGGTCGCGCTTCCGCGCGCCACATGGCGTTGCTGCTGGGCTCGCGTCAGCGCTTTGCGAAGGCTTTTCGGCAATTGCCGTTCCTGATCCCGATCAGTTGGCAATGCACCGACATGGAGCCCTGCAAGGGCATCTATCAGAAGCTTGCGGCGATCGAGTCAGAAAATGTCCCGACGCTCTCCTTCGCGCCGGGCTTTCCGGCTGCGGATTTTCCCGATTGTGCGCCTGCGATTTTCGCTTACGGAAAGACCCAGGCCGATGCGGATGCCGCTGCCGATACCGTCGCAGCGCTCGTTGCGTCCCATGAATCGGACTTCGACGGGAAGATTTTCACGCCCGATGAGGGCGTGTGCTACGCCATGGATGTCGCGACACGTGCGAGCAAGCCGATCGTCATTGCGGATACGCAGGACAATCCTGGCGCAGGCGGTGACTCAGATACGACGGGCATGCTCCGCGCGCTGCTCGCCAACGGTGCAACCAAGGCCGCCATGGGTGTGATCGTCGATCCCGCATCGGCTGATGCTGCGCATGCCGCTGGCCAAGGCAAGACGATCACACTCGCGCTGGGTGGGAAGTCCGGTATTCCGGGTGATGCACCGTTCCAAGGCGACTTCGTTGTCGAATCTCTGTCAGACGGGCGCTTCATTGCGCCGGGACCGTACTTCGGCGGCAGCCAGATGGATCTCGGTCCCTCGGCATGTTTGCGCATTGGAGATGTTCGGGTCGTCGTCGGATCGCGCAAGGCGCAGCTTGCCGATCAGGCGATGTTCCGTTTCGTCGGGATCGAGCCGACCGAGCAATCGATCCTCGTCAACAAGAGCTCGGTGCACTTCCGCGCCGATTTCGATCCGATCGCGGAGGAGATTATTGTCTGCGCCGCGCCCGGAGCGATGCCAGCCGATACCGCGGCGTTGCCGTGGACGCGGCTGCGGCCGGATATGCGTATCAAGCCGAATGGTCCGACATTCGGTGACGTCAGCAAAACCTCAAAAACTTGAAACTCAAAAACTGGATTGCTTAGCCCATGCCCAATATCGAATTGATCGACAGCTACGCCGACGAACTCACCGCCATCCGCCGTGATCTTCACGCGCATCCGGAGATCGGATTCGAAGAGAAGCGGACATCGGGCATTGTCGCCGAGAAGCTTCAGCAGTGGGGCATTGAAGTGCATCGCGGCCTCGGGGGCACCGGCGTTGTCGGCATCTTGAAAGGCAAGGGCAACGGCACCAAGCGCGTTGGCCTTCGCGCCGACATGGACGCGCTGCCGATGGAAGAGAATACCAACGTGAAATGGCGATCGACCATTCCCGGCCGCTTCCATGGCTGCGGCCATGATGGCCACACCACCATCTTGCTGGGCACTGCGCGCTATCTTGCCGAAACGCGCAATTTCGACGGCAGCGTGGCTTTCATCTTCCAGCCAGCGGAAGAAGGTCTTGGCGGCGCCCGCGCCATGCTGAAGGATGGCTTGTTCGATAAATTCCCGTGCGACGAAGTTTATGGCATGCACAACGCGCCGGACCTCGATCCGCGTCAGGTCGCGATCTTCCCGGGCCCCGGTATGGCGGGCGCGGATTTCTTCGACATCACCATCACCGGCTATGGCAGCCACGGTGCGATGCCGGAACGGTCGAAAGACCCGGTGGTGATCGCCATGACGCTCGGGCAGGCGCTGCAGTCCATCGTTAGCCGCAATGTCGACCCGCTGCAGTCTGCGGTGCTGTCGATTACGCAGATCCATGCAGGTTCGGCTTATAACGTGATCCCGAACGAGGCGAAGCTTGCGGGCACCGTGCGCGCGTTCTCGGACGACGTTCGCAATCAGATCCGCGATCGCATGCGCACCATTGCAGCGGGCATGGCCGCGGCATTCCAGGTTGAGATCAATGTCGATATCCGTGACATCTTCTCGGTGTTGATCAATCACGAGGAACATTCGGCAGCAGTTGCCGATGTCGCACGCGAAATCGTCGGCAATGAGAACGTGCTGACCGCGTCACGCCCGAAGATGGGTAGCGAGGATTTCGCCGACATGCTGCTCGCCGTGCCGGGCGCTTATCTCTGGCTCGGCCATGAAGGCTCCGTCCCCGTGCACAACCCGGGCTTCATTCTCGACGATGCCATCCTGCCGGTTGGCGCGAGCTTGTTCTCGCGGATCATCGAGACCCGCCTGCCGCTGGCTGCGGCATAATCGGGACCGCGGCTCAATCTAACAACGACGAACCGACGTCCACTCAGTGGGCGTCGGTGATCCGCTGGGCAAGCTGCCGCACAAGCGTCGTCATCCGACCTGATGGCGAACTCAACGCTTCCATGATCGTGAAGTGATTGGCGCCGGGAATTTCTTCATAGACGACCGGTAGCCCATGTCGTGCACGATGCGCCGCGAAATCCGCGGACTGCTTGCGCAGCAGTGGCAGTTCTCCGCTTCCAACGACAATCGCGACAGGCTTGTCCGCGCCGCCGTGCTGCTTCATTGGCGAATTGCGGTCCGCCATGGCTTTGTCGAGGCGCAGCTTCTCGTTCAGATAAGTGTACTGGATGGGCTCCAGGTCATAGATGCCGCTGATCAGCAGCCCGGCCTTGATGCGGGGATGCGCGAGCATCATGGACGACAGGTGCCCGCCAGCAGACCAGCCCGAGACGATTATCCGATCCGAATCACCGCCAAGTGCAGTGAGTTCAGTGGCGAGGAAATCGATGCTGGTACGCACCTCGCTGACAATCTGGTCAAGCGTGGCATCAGGCGCAAGCGTATAGCCTACGAAAGCGACATTGATGCCGTGCGCCATCGGGCCCGCGGCACAGAAGGTGAAACTCTCTTTCGCGCGCGCCTGCCAATAGCCGCCATGAATAAAGACCAGTGTAGGTCCTTTTGCGCCGGCATTCAGAAAGTCGATGCGGTTGCGTTCGCGGGGGCCATAGCGAAGATCGAGATGTTGCGGATGGCTCGCTCGCACCTTGGCTGACTGCAGTTCCCACCCGGCCAGAATGGCGGGTGAGTCTTTCACCGCAAGGCTGTTGTTGAAACCGGCGTCGCGGTCGTCCTGGGAGAGGGAGCGCCAGTCCGGCGCGTCGATGGGTGCACTCATGAGATCATTCCAGGCAAGTGTGTAACTTTAACCAGATGATCGCAGTTACCGTGTGCTGCTGCAACTAGCGGGGGCGCGTTATTACTCACGCAGCGCAGGGATGACGAGAAATGGGATCATGCCGAGGATCACGCTGACCAGCGAGAAAGCCAGCAGGGCATCATAACTGCCGGTGAGATCGTGGATCAGGCCGCCGGCCCATGAGCCCAGAGCCGTGCCCAACCCGCTGCCGATCATGATCGTGCCGAAAATGGTGCCGACGCGCTTGCCGCGAAAGATTTTCATGGCGGTTGCGCTGATCAGCGGACCACGCGAGCCAAGCATGCTGCCGAAGCAGACGACGAAGCCGGTCAGCAACCAGATATTGGGATGCCGCTGCAGCAGCCAGAGCAAGCCGATGCCGATGATCGAGATGGCGTAGCTCAGCAACACCGATCGCCGCCGTCCGATAACACCATCGAGCCAGGTGACAGAGAGCATGCCGAACAGCACGACAACGCCGCTGAAACCCCATGCGGTCGCTGCCTGAAGGGGCTCGAACCCAGCGTCCACCAGATAGGCGACAACCTGCGTGGAAATGGAGAACATGCTGACTGAGGTGAAGAAGAACGTCGAGAACAGCGCCCAGAACGCGTGATGACGCATGGCACTGAGCAGCGTCCAGCCTTCGTCGATCAGGTCCTCGGTCACGGTCTTGCGGAGGGTTGGCGACCCGGCGGAGAACAGTTTCCAGGGCAGCAGCAGCAGCGGTACCAGCAAGACCAATGTCGTGCCGCCGAAGATTTCGTAGACTTTCTGCCAGCCCAGTCTGTCGATCAGCCATTGCGACAGCGGCAACAGGAGCAGGACCCCGGCGCCCATGGCGGAATAGACCACGGCCATGGCGGTGGAGAGTTTGGGGCCGAACCAGCGCCCCAGCATGATCGAGTTGGAGACGTTGCCGAGGCAGGCTGCACCCAATCCAACACAAAGCCCGAGGCTCACCTGAAATTGCCAGAGCCTTTGCGAGTAAGCCGCGGCGAGAAAGGCGCTGCCCAGGAGGAACAGTCCCAACGCATAAACGATACGCGGACCGACATGATCGAATAGCCGGCCCACGAACGGGGCGGCAAGTCCGGTGGTCAGTGCGGCAAGCGAGTAGATCGAAATGACCTGGGCGCGATCCCAGCCGAAACCCTGCGAAATCGGCAGCAGAAATACCGTGAAGGTTTCATTGAGGCCCCGCCCGAGCATGGCGAACACGAAGCAAAGGGCGAGCACATAAAGCGCAATGGTAACGTGCTTTTTTGCGTAGCTCTGCTGGGACATCTGATCCATAGGGATCATGAACCCCAATTCCGATGCAAAGAGCAGGTGCAGTTTGCGAATGCGCCTATGCAGTCAGGTCGGGCTTGCTTCTACCGGCGTCAGAGATGCTTCATGCCGAACTGCTCCAGCAGGGGCAGAAGTTCGTCGCGTGCTCGCCGCCTATGAAGCTGGGCCTGGTTGCATGCCAGTGCCGCGTCGCCGCTTTTGATCGCCGCGACAATCGATTGATGTTCCTTAGTGGATTTGGTCGGCTTGGCGCGCAGACGCAAAGTCATCATGCGGGCGCGGTGCGACTGATCCATGATGGTGTGGACGAGGCGGGCGAGGCGGGCATTGCCGCTGCGGTCGATTAGCAGGCGATGAAAGTTGTCATCGGCGCGCGCCCAGACATCGAGTTCCTCGCGCTGCAGAGCAGCCTTCATCTCGGCGTTGATCGATTCAAGTTCGGTCACGATCGGGCGGCGCAGTGGCGTATCCATCGCCGCGATCAGTTCGGCAGCCATGCCCTCTAGCGCGATGATGACGTCATACACCTCACGCATGTCGTCCGGCGACAGCGCCAGGACCACCACGCCGCGTTTGGGAAGAATGCGGACCAGTCCTTCTTCTTGCAGCCGGATCAGTGCCTCGTGAACCGGGGTTCGGCTCATGCCGAGCCGCAGCGCGATTTCCTGTTCCGATCCCTGATAGCCCGGCGCGAAAACGTTATCGCGAATCGCGTCCTTCATCGCCCGATAGGCATCGGACACGAGCGAAGGCGCCTTGGGGATAAGCGAATCCGGCGATTTCAAACGGTTCATGCCTCACTCCTACCGGAATGCCGCCAAAGCGCAAATTGCCTGCGCTCAATCTTCGGGTTGACATCCGTGCATGCTTCCATGGAAGATCGAGTGTATCAAGGCCGTTGATACGAGGAGCCGGAACCCGGAGCCCTGTTCGGATACGGCGTCTCTCTGCTTACTGATCGGACGGTTCAACGTGAAAACCTATCGAATTGCAGCCATTCCTGGCGATGGCATCGGCTCAGAAGTTATCTCCGCGGGCGTGGAAGCGCTGACCGCGTGCGCCAAGCGCGATGGCGGCTTCGCCTTTACTTTTGACCATTTCGATTGGGGATCGGAGCGCTACAAGAAGACCGGCGCGTTCATGCCCGAGAACGGGCGTGACCTGATCAAGAACCATGATGCGATTCTGTTTGGTTCAGCGGGTGCGCCGGACGTGCCGGACCATGTGACGCTGTGGGGATTGCGGCTTGCGATCTGCCAGCCATTCGACCAGTACGCCAACGTGCGCCCGACGCGCATCTTGCCGGGCATCACCAGCCCGCTCCGCAACGTGTCCGGTCCGGAGCTCGACTGGGTGATCGTGCGCGAGAATTCGGAAGGTGAATATGCCGGCGTTGGCGGCCGGGTGCATCGCGGATTACCCGAAGAGGTTGCGACCGATGTGTCGATGTTCACACGGGCAGGTGTTGCGCGCGTCATGCGCTTTGCGTTTGCTTTGGCACGGTCGCGCCCGCGCAAGTTTCTGACCGTCGTCACCAAGTCCAACGCGCAGCGCCACGCCATGGTGATGTGGGATGAGATCGCAGCAGAAGTTGCGACCGAATTCCCCGACGTCACCTGGGACAAGATGCTGGTCGATGCCATGACCATGCGTATGACGCTCAAGCCCGAGACTCTGGATACGATTGTCGCCACCAATCTGCACGCGGACATTTTGTCGGATCTCGCCGCTGCATTGGCAGGATCGCTTGGCATCGCACCGACCGCCAATCTCAATCCTGAGCGGCAGTTTCCATCAATGTTCGAGCCTATTCACGGCTCAGCCTTCGACATCATCGGCAAGGGTATCGCCAATCCGATCGGCACGTTCTGGTCGAGCGTGATGATGCTGGAACATCTCGGCGAGAAATCCGCTGCGGACCGCTTGATGCGCGCGATCGAGCGCGTGACGGCGGACAAATCCCTGCACACGCCGGATCTCGGCGGCAAGGCGCGAACGGCAGACGTCACAAAGGCGGTGTGCGACGCGTTGGCTGGAGACAACCAAGAAAACTAATTCGGAGGAGGAACGCGATGCGGAAGTGGTTTGTCGGACTCTCACTGACTGTTGCGGCAACGTTGTTGTGCGTTGCTAGTATCAGGCCGGCAACGGCGCAGGACTTCCCATCGCGTCCCATCACTTTGATTGTCCCGTCCGCAGCGGGCGGGCCGACAGACGCTGTATCCCGGTTGGTTGCAGAGTCGATGAGCCGGACGCTGGGTCAGCAGATCGTGGTCGAGAATGTCGGTGGTGCGGGTGGCACGATCGGTATGACGCGTGTCGCGAAATCGCCCGCCGACGGTTACATGGTGACGGTCTGGCATATCGCGCAGGCGACAGCTCCGTCGCTCTACGACAATCTCCGCTATAATGTGATCGACGATTTCGACTCTATCGGGCGTATCGCCGATGTGCCGATGACCATCGTGGGCAAGACTGGCCTCGAGGCCAAGGATGCCAAGGAGCTGATCGCCTGGATCAAGCAGAAGAAGATGGCCGTCACGTATGCGCACGCCGGCATCGGTTCAGCGTCGCATCTCTGCACACTCATGCTGATGAGTGCGATCGACACCCAGATGACTGGATTGTCCTATCGCGGTACCGGACCCGCGATGACCGATCTTCTCGGCGGTCAATTCGATGTGATGTGTGACCAGACCACGACGACAACGGCGCAGATCAAGGAAGGCAAGATCAAGGGCTACGCCGCAACGACCAAGGAACGGCTCAAGGTGCTGCCGGAACTGCCGACCCTCGATGAAGTCGGCCTTAAGGGGTTTGAGGTGACGGCTTGGCATGCGATGTGGGCGCCGAAGGGATTGCCGCCGGACGTCCATAAGAAGCTTAGCGACGCACTGAAGGCTGCGTTGAAGGACCCAAAGGTGATCGAGCGCCTCGCGGCGCTGGGTACGGAGCCGGTGAAGCCGGAGCAAGCAGGGCCGGAAGCATTGGCCGCACACCTCAAGGCCGAGGTGGCAAAGTGGGCGCCGGTAATTCAAGCCGCGGGCGTCAAGGCGAATTGAACTTATCGCCTACTGTAATCACGCAGATGAGCTAGCCGCACCTGCAATTGTCGGATATGCGGACGGTGTTAAGGTGTGGCCCATCAACAGGGCTCTAAGTTTGGAGAACGTCATGAGCGGCGAAAGCGAACAATTCAAAAAAGGTCTGGCTGTCCGACGGGACGTTCTGGGCGCGGAATATGTCGACGGCAGCATCGCCAAGGCCGACGATTTCATGATGGCGTTCCAGAACATCACCACGGAGTGGTGCTGGGGCTATGCCTGGACGCGTCCAGGTCTCGATCTGAAGACGCGCAGCATGCTCAATCTCGCCATGCTGACCGCGCTGAGCAAGCCGGCTGAACTGCGCCTGCACGTCAAGGGTGCGCTGAAGAACGGCGTCACCGTGGAAGAGATCAAGGAAATCCTGCTGCACGCCACGGTGTACAGCGGTATTCCTTCGGGTCTCGAAGCCTTCAAGGCCGCGCACGAAGTGCTCAAAGCCGAAGGCGCGATTAAGTAAAGACGTCTTGAAATAACAATGGCGCGGTGGAAACGCCGCGCCTTTTTGTTTTTTGATCTAGGCCGCGAGGAACTTAAACGCCGAGATAAACTTGGCGGATGTGTTCGTCCCCGGCGAGTTCGCTCGACTTGCCTTCACGGATGGTGCGGCCGTGCTCCAGCACGTAAACGCGATCGGTGATGCGCAATGTTGAGACGGCGTCCTGTTCGACAATCAGGATCGCCGTGCCGTCCTTCCGGATCTGCTGGATTGAATCGAAGATCAGCCCCTTCAGGCGCGGCGCGATACCGACCGACGGCTCATCGAGCAGCAACAGCTCCGGGCGCCCCATCAAAGCGCGGCCGATTGCCACCATCTGCTGCTCACCGCCTGACAGCGTGCTCGACTGCTGCCATTGCCGTTCGCGAAGAACGGGAAACAACGTGAACACACGTTCGAGATCGGCGTCGATCTCGGCGTTGTTTTTGCGCAGATAGGCGCCGAGCTGCAGGTTTTTCAGTACCGAGAGCTCGGAGAACAGCTTGCGTCCTTCCGGACAGTGGCAGATGCCGCGCGCCACCACATCGTAAGGCGCGACGCCATCCAACGTCTGTCCCTTGAACATCAGCGTACCCTGCGAAGGGATCGTGCGCGAGATCGCTTTCAGTAGCGTGGTTTTACCCGCACCGTTAGGGCCCAGAACGCCGACGAGTTCGCCTTTGTCGACCTTGATCGAGACGGACTCGATGGCAAGCGCTTTGCCGTAGCTGGCGCGGAGGTTGGACACCTCAAGCAGGGGCATGGGCGTCCTCCGTCTTTCCGATATAGGCTTCGATCACCTTCGGGTTTTTCACGATCTCTGCTGGTGGCGCGATGTCGATGACCTCGCCGAAGTTCATGGCGATGACGCGCGAGACCAGCGCCATGAACTCGCGCAGCTTGTGTTCGATCAGCAGGATCGTGAGGTGCTCCTCGCGATGCAGCCGCTTGATCAGTTGCGCAAGCGGTTCAATCTCGCTGCTGCCGAGGCCGGCGAAAGGTTCGTCCAGCAGCAACAGATCGGGTCGTGTCGCCAGCGCGCGCGCGATTTCAAGTCGCCGCAAGTCGCCGTAGGGGAGTGTCTCCACCGGCTCGCGGTCGCGGCCGCCGAGCCCAACCTGTTCGAGAAGGTGCCGTGCGCGTTCTTCCTTGTCCGTGTCGTTGTGCGCGCGCGGCGAGAGACAGGCCACGAGAACGTTCTCGAGAAGGTTCATGCCGACGAACGGACGGGTGAGCTGAAACGTTCGCGCCATGCCGCGATTGACGATCTTGTAGGGCGCGAGGCCGGCGAGCGGTTCACCGTTGAACTGGATGGTCCCCGAGGTGGGCGCCATGAATCCGGTCAACAGGTTGAATAGCGTGGTCTTGCCGGCGCCATTGGGGCCGAGAATGCCGGTCAGCTCGCCTTTTTCCAGCGTGAAGGTCACGCCTTTGACCGCGGTAAGGCCGCCGAAGCGCTTGGTGACGTCGTTGACTTCGAGACGCGCTGTCATCGGAAACGCTCCGTCATGCGGCGCCAGAGCGGAGCGATCAGTCCGTTCGGCAGGAAGAATAGGATGAAGATCAGCGTCAGCGTGTAGATCCAGAGACGATACTCGCCGAACCCGCGCAACATCTCGGTGAGCAACGTCAGCAGGATCGCCGCTACAGCCGCGCCATAGATCGAGCCGATACCGCCGACATAGACCATGATGATGACGGTGATCGACACCACGACGGAGAACAGCGGCGGGCTGACCTGGAGCTGGTAGTGTGCATAGAGCGCACCGCCGAGCCCCGCGAAGGCCGCGCTGATCATCAGCGACGCGATCTTGTAGAACGTCACGTTGATGCCGGCTGCCTGACAGGTGGCCTCATCGCCGCGGATCGCGCGGAGCAACAGGCCCCAGTGCGAATGCGCCAGCAGCATCAGAACGATCACCGTGACCACAAGGATCGCGAGCACAAACCAGTAGTAGTGCAGGGGTGAGGTCATCAGCGGATCGAGCCCGTACAGGCCTTCCTCGCCGCCGGTGTATTCCCAGAAGATCAGGCAGAGCCGTTGCAGGATCGCCGAGGCCGAAAGCATCGCCAAAGCGAAGTAAGGCCCGCGTAGGCGTAGCGTCGGGAAGCCGACGATCAGGCTGAACAGCACAGCGATGACGACCGCGAACGGCAGGCTGTACCAGGGGTTTGTAAACCAGATGGTCGCCATGAAACCTGCGGTGTACGCGCCAGCACCGATGAAGAGCGAGTGTCCGAAGTTTTCACGGCCGGTCAGGCCGGACATGAAATCCCAGCTTGAGGCCCAGATTCCGTAGATGACGCAGACGGTGAGCACGCCGGTGAGATAGCTGCTCGAGATGAACACCGGAGCCAGCGCGAGGATCGCCACGACAACGATGCCACCGGCGATATCGATCATTGAAATGTTGCGCATGTCAGAACGCCGCCCGCCGACCGAGAATTCCGGACGGTCTGATCATGAGGGTGATGACGACCGCGACCAGCGACACCAGTTCGGTCCACGATGTGGAGATGAGGTAGGCCACGATGGTCTCGGAGTAACCAAGAATGAGTGCGGCGATGATGCTGCCCGGGATCGATCCGAGGCCGCCGACGATGACGATGGCAAAAGCCTTCACCATCGGCAGCAGGCCCATGGTCGGCTGCACGGTGAGGAACGGCGACACCAGGACACCGGCAAGAGCGGCAGTGCCGGCGGAGATCGCCATCACGATGGAGAAAATGCGGTTGGTCGGAATACCCATATATTGCGCGGCTTCCGGATCCTGCGACACGGCGAGAATTGCCGCACCTAGTCGCGTGCGCTGGATGAACAGCCACAAGATCAGCAGAACCAGAACACCTGCAACGAGTGCTAGCAACCTCTGACCGCCGATGTCGACGCCGCCGATCGAAACCTTGTCGGCTACGAAAGACGGGACGTTGCGGTACTCGGAGCCGAAGATGATAAACAGCGCCTGTTCAACCGCGAGCGAGACGGCCAGCGTGATCATCAGCACCGCCAACTGCGAGTGCCGCAGCGGCCGTACCAAAAAGCGCTCCATCAGCACGCCGAACAGCGCGACCAGTAACACCGCGATCGGGGCTGCGAGGAACAGCGGCACATTGAGGAGGGAGGTCAGCACATAGGCTGCATACGCGCCGAGCGCATAGAAAGAGCCGTGTGCGAGATTGAGGATTCGGGCGACACCGAAGATCAGGGTGAAGCCGACCGCGAGCATCGCATAGATTGCGCTCGAAACCGCGCCGTAAATCAGAATTTGAAGCATGTCCGCCTGCTGTGCTCGCCCGGCCGGTGAAAACCGGGCATCGAAGCTCAGCGGCCGGTATGGTGTTTACCGGCCGCACATTGCATCGCGACGATAGAGCTCAGTTGCTCATCCAGGGCGGGGGAATCATCTTCCCCGTCTCGGACTCCTTCGGCCACACGACCACGCGCTGGCCATCCTTCTGCCACTGCACGAACAGCAGGTTCTGCAGGCCGGGGCCTGTCTTCACGTCGTGCATTTCGTCGAACACCATCTTGCCGGCGATACCGGTGTGGTCGGTCTTCTCCAGCTCCTTGATGACCGCGTCCGGCTCGATCGAATTGGCGCGCTTCACAGCATCGGCATAGACGTAGACCGCGTCATAGGCGCCGATACCGGTGTAAACCGGGGCGGTGCCGTAACGCTTCACGAATTCATCCCAGAACGGAATGGTCTTTTCCGTCAGCGCAGCGCGGATTGCGAACAGTCCGACGGTCTCGGCATTCGCCTTGCCGCCGACGCGGGTGAAGAAGTCCGCATCCTGGCTCTTCACGTCGATGCCGCCGATCGGAACGGGTACCTGCGCGTCATGCCATTGCTTCACGAAGATGTCGGAGGAGGCATGCGACAGAATCACGATCAGATATTGCGCACCGCTTTCCTTGACTTTGGCGAACAGCGGCGAGAAGTCCGAGGTTGAGGTGTCGAAGAACTCCGCCATCTTCACGTCGGTGCCGCCGTCGGTGGCGCCCTTCTTCAGGATCGGAACGAGATCCTGCACCCACTTGGCGTTCTCGCCGACGATGGCGATCTTGGTGAGCTTCATCTCGCCTTTCAGCTTGCCGTTGATGAAATCCACCAGCGCGCGGGCTTGGTGCGCGGCGTTTATCGGGAAGGCGCGGAAGATATATTTGTAGTTGTTGTAGTCCGCCTTCACCTTCGCGGTGATCGCGGGCGATGCCGCGCCAACGCCGATGTAGATCGTCTTTGCTGCCGAGATGTGCGGCAACTGAGCGAGGGTGACGCCGCTGGTGTAGCCGCCGATCAGCACGTTCACCTTGTCGTCGGCGGTCAGCTTCTTGATCGCCGCGATGCCTTGTTCCGGATTCTCGGTCTCGTCTGCGACCACGATCTCGAGCTTGCGTCCGAGCACGCCGCCCTTGGCGTTGATTTCCTCAATCGCCAGTTTCGCGGCGTTTTGCGTATCGCGCCCGACCTGAAGCTGGATCGATGTCGGAATGCCGATCTTGATCGGAGCTTGTTGGGCAAATGCTGGAGCAGCGATAGTCCCTGCGCCTACGATACTGGCAGCCGCCAGTACCCTCAGAAATGAGTTCATTGACGTTCCTCCTGAAATGCATCTGGGTCGTTGCCCGATGCTTATTATTTGCTTTGACAGACTGCCTAAGGAGACGAGAGCAAGTCAAGAAAAGATCGGATGAATGCGCCAAGGCGTCGCGCGCGAATGCACACGTTTAACTGCCTTTCAGGAGCAGCTTTGTGATCGCGTTAAAAATGCTGCGTCGCCGTAATGTTGCGTTTCAAACGCATTCGCTTCCGAGATGGGCACAGAACCGGGACGTAAAATCCGGCTCATTATTATTTCGCTTCTGACGTTTCCGACGGTTGATTATTACCGGAACAGGTGGTTTGACAGGCACCGAAACATGTTGATGCGCGGCATAGGCTTCTGATCAGGAAGCAATAAGAACAATGCCGATCAAGGAGGAAGCCTCATGACGATTTCACGCAGAACCTTGCTCAAAACCTCGGCCGCGGTCACCGCGATGGCAGGCGTCGGTGCCCCATTCGTGGCGCGTGCCCAGCAGGCCGAGTTCAATTACAAGTTTGCGAACAACCTTCCCGACACGCACCCGATCAACGTCCGGGGCCGGGAGATGGCCGAGGCGATCAGGAAGGAAACCAACGGCCGCGTCGACGTGCAGCTTTTTCCGAGCAGCCAGCTTGGCTCCGACACGGATACGCTGAGCCAGCTCCGCTCGGGCGGTGTGGAGTTCTTCACGCTGTCGGGCCTCATTCTCTCGACGTTGGTTCCGGCCGCTTCGATATCCGGCATCGGTTTTGCGTTCCCCGATTATCCGGCGGTGTGGAAGGCGATGGACGGCGACCTCGGTGCCTATATCCGTGGCCAGATCAACAAGGCCAATCTGGTGGTGATGGAGAAGATCTGGGACAACGGCTTCCGTCAGACCACCTCGTCCACCAAGCCCATCGCTACTCCCGCGGACTTCAAGGGCTTCAAGATCCGCGTGCCGGTGTCGCCGCTCTGGACCTCGATGTTCAAGGCGTTCGATGCATCGCCGGCCTCCATCAACTTCAACGAGGTCTATTCGGCGCTGCAGACCAAGATCGTCGAGGGCCAGGAGAATCCGCTGGCACTGATCGCGACCGCAAAGCTCTACGAGGTGCAGAAGTATTGCTCGCTGACCAACCACATGTGGGATGGCTATTGGTTCCTTGCCAATCGCCGTGCGTGGGAACGCATTCCGGCGGACATCCGTCCCATCGTCGAGAAGAACATCAATGCGGCCGGCGTGAAGGCCCGCGAAGACACCGAGAAGCTCAACGCCAACCTGCAGACTGAGCTCACCACAAAAGGCTTCGTGTTCAACAAGCCGGACCTTCAACCGTTCCGCGAGAAGCTGCGCCAGGCCGGCTTCTATGCCGAGTGGAAGAAGAACTACGGTGAGGAGGCCTGGGCCATCCTCGAAAAGAACGCTGGCAAGCTGACGTAATCGCCGGTCATGAGCGAAGCCAGAGTTGCGCATCCGGGTGACGTGGCGGCGAACGGGGACAGCGTGGCTGTTCCCCTGACGTCGCTTGGGCGGATCGAAGGCATTCTCGGCCTGCTGGTCGAGATCCCGGCGGCGCTACTGGTGGTTGCCGAAATCGTTATCCTGTTCGCGGGCGTGGTGTCGCGGTATGTCTTTCGCAGCCCGTTGATCTGGTCCGACGAACTGGCCTCGATCCTCTTTCTCTGGCTTGCGATGTTCGGCGCGGTGGTGGCGTTCCGCCGCGCGGAGCACATGCGCATGACGGCGGTGGTGGCGAAGTGCTCGCCATCGATGCGCGCGTTTCTCGGCGTGGTCGGCACCTGTGCTGCGCTTGCGTTTCTTTTGATGATTGCCATGCCTGCCTACGAATATGCGTATGAGGAAAGCTTCATCACCACGCCCGCGCTGCAGATCCCGAATTCGTGGCGCGCCTCGGCGCTGCCCATCGGCATCGGCTTCATGGTGTTGTTTGCTCTCCTGCGGCTCGCTCGTGAGCCGGACAAGAAGCGCGTGCTGCTGGCGGTGGTGACCGTTGGCGCCATCATTGCAGCGTTCTGGTTCATGCAGCCGGTGCTGCGGCCACTCGGCAATCTCAACCTCGTTATCTTCTTTGTCGGGCTGGTGGCGCTCTGCGTCTTCGCTGGTGTGCCGATTGCCTTTGCGTTCGGACTGGCGATCTTCAGCTATCTCGTGCTGACGACGCACACGCCGCCGATGGTGCTGGTCGGGCGCATGGACGAAGGTATGAGCCACCTCATTCTGTTGGCCGTGCCGCTGTTCGTCTTCCTTGGCCTGCTGATCGAGATGACGGGCATGGCACGGGCCATGGTCGCATTTCTCGCGAGCCTGCTCGGCCATGTGAGGGGCGGTCTCCACTATGTGCTGATCGGCGCGATGTATCTTGTCTCCGGCATCTCCGGCTCCAAGGCGGCAGACATGGCGGCTGTCGCGCCGGTGCTGTTTCCCGAAATGAAAGAGCGCGGTGCCAAGCCCGGCGATCTGGTCGCATTGCTGTCGGCCACCGGTGCGCAGACCGAAACCATTCCGCCGAGCCTCGTGCTGATTACGATCGGCTCGGTGACGGGCGTCTCGATCGCAGCGCTGTTCACCGGCGGTCTGCTGCCGGGCCTTGTGCTGGCGGCAACGCTGTCCGCACTGGTGTGGTGGCGCTATCGTGGTGAGGATCTCAGCCACGTCGAACGCGCGACGCCGAAGCAGATCCTGCGCACCTTCGTCATCGCGCTTCCGGCACTTGCATTGCCGTTCGTGATCCGCGCCGCGGTGGTCGAAGGCATTGCGACCGCGACGGAGGTCTCAACCATTGGCATCGTGTTCGCGATCTTTGCTGGCCTGCTGATCTATCGTCAGTTCGACTGGGGCAGGTTGATCCCGATGCTGATCGAGACGGCGTGCCTCTCGGGCGCGATCCTCTTGATCATCGGCACCGCCACCGGCATGGCGTGGGGCTTGACCCAATCGGGCTTCTCGCGTGCGTTGGCATCCGCCATGACGGGTCTTCCCGGCGGCCCCGCGAGTTTCATCGCGGTTTCCATCGTCGCCTTCATGATCCTCGGCAGTGTGCTTGAGGGCATTCCGGCCATCGTGCTGTTCGGCCCTCTGCTGTTTCCGATCGCACAGGCCGTTGGCGTGCATGAGGTGCACTATGCGATGATCGTCATTCTCGCTATGGGGATCGGCCTGTTCGCACCACCATTTGGCGTCGGATACTACGCTGCGTGCGCCATCGGCCGTGTCGATCCGGCGGAAGGCATCAAGCCGATCTGGGGCTACCTGCTGTCTTTGCTGATCGGGTTGATTGTCGTTGCCGCATTCCCGTGGATCTCGATCGGCTTCCTGCGCCAATAAGGGGGCACTGTACGTTGGTTACGGTGTCTGCATCTGTTCAGCCATGAAGGCTTCAAAGCGCGGATCGCCCACGTGCGCAATGTTGACGCGCATCGCCGGGCGCGATGGTGAACCATCCGGGCTGAACGCCGATCCCGGTGCCAAGAGAATGCTGCGTTCGGCAGCAATACGCGAGAGCTGCTTGTCGTCGATGTGCTCGGGCAATTCGCACCACATATAGAAACCGCCGCGCGGCTGGCCGAACACCTGCAGCTTTTGCCGTGACAGGCTGTCGTAAGCCTGCCGCGTCGCAGCCTCGATACGGCCGGTCAGGCGCTTCAGGTGGCCGCGATAGCGCCCGCTGGAGATCAGATCGGTGATGATCTGTTCGATGTAACCCGAACTGTTGGCGCGCGTGATCATCTTGAGATCGGCGAGGGCGCCGACAATGTCGGCGCGCGCGGCGATATATCCGGAGCGCAGACTCGCCGACAATGTCTTGGCGAAGGTGCCGACATAGATCACGCGGTCGAGCTGGTCGAGCGCCGCAAGACGCGGGCTGGTCACCGGAAGAACATCGGCAAACGGATCGGAATCCACGATCATCAGATTGTGCTCAGTGGCGATCCGCATCAGGCGATACGCCACCGGAAGCGTGATCGAACAGCCGGTCGGATTATGCGCCAGCGACTGCGTGAAGAAGACGCGCGCGCCGGTGCGCGCGGCTTGTGCTGCGAGGCCGTCGAGGTCTGGTCCGTCGGGCGTACGGCGCACGCCGATGAGTTGAGCCTTGGCGAGACGCAACTTGCCGAACAGCGGATAGTAGCCGGGATTGTCGACGAGCACGGGATCGCCGGGCTCGATGAAATGGCGCACGATCATATCGAGCGCATCATTGGCGCCTTGGGTGAGAAGCACCTGCTGCGGCTCGACGTTGATCGAGCGTTCTGCCAGCATCACCGCGATGCGTTCGCGCAGCGAGGGCAGCCCATAGGGACTGCCGTAGCTTTCGGGCAGGGTGCGCTTGCCGGGGCGGCTGACCGGCTTCAGGTAGGGACCGACTTCCGAGCCTTCCATCCACGCGGCCGGCGGGCGGCCATCGCCGACCCGCACCTCATAGCGCTTCTCCAGTTGCTCGCGCAGCAGCCACACGCTGTCCACCGCTTCAACCTTTGTGGGCGTGATGTTCTCGGCACGCTTGGGCCGGTGCACCGAGACATAGAAGCCCGAGCCTGGCCGGCTCTCGATCTGTCCTGATGCCACCAGACGCTCGTAGGCCTCCACGATGGTGTTCTTGGAAACACCGAAGACCGTTGAGGCCGTGCGGATCGACGACAGCCGCTCGCCAGGACGAATGAGCCCGCGCTCAATGCGCTCGATGATCGTCGTGACCACGGTTTCGACCCGGGATCGGGAGTGGTCGGTGTGGATCTGATGAACTGTACCCATGAGATGGATGGTACGGACCTTCCTGAAAATGTGCAAAGCGTTCCTTGTGCGTACCCCTCGCTTCATACAGTTTGGCGGCCGGACAGCCCCGCAGAGGGCTTGGAAGAACCTGGGTTCCGGAGACGCATATGACTGAGCTAAAGCACGGGGCAAACCGCAGTTCGCGGATCGGCGGTTTCCACCGCAAATCGCCGCAGGAGCGGCTCGATCTCGTAGCGGCCTTCGCCGGCCTCGATCAGGACACCGTCAGTCATCTCGCCAACATGGGCAACCTGTCGCCGCAGCTCGCCGACAAGATGATCGAGAACGTCATCGGCACGATGAACATCCCGATCGGCATCGCCACCAATGTGCGTGTAGACGGCGAAGATGTGCTCATTCCGATGGCGACTGAAGAGAGCTCGGTGGTTGCGGCGGTTTGTAATGC
This sequence comes from Afipia dichlorophenoxyacetatis, assembly GCF_055386385.1. Lineage (NCBI taxonomy): Bacteria > Pseudomonadati > Pseudomonadota > Alphaproteobacteria > Hyphomicrobiales > Nitrobacteraceae > Afipia > Afipia dichlorophenoxyacetatis. The sequence goes on from NZ_AP029250.1 coordinate 1,569,557, forward strand.
TGCGCGCCAGAACTACGCGACCGGTTTCACGACCTCGGTCTCCGGAACGCTGATGATCGCGCAGGTGCAGGCCGTCGATGTGGCGGACCCGCATGCGGCGCGGCTGCGTCTTCTCGACAAGCGCGACGATATCAAGGCGATCTGCGATGCCTGCGATCCGCTGCTGGTTAAGCTTGGCGGCGGCTTCCGCGATATCGAGGTCCGCCTGCTCGACACCCTCGGCGGCACCATGGTGATCACGCACCTGATCGTGGACACGCGCGACGCCATGGGTGCGAACGCTGTGAACACGATGGCGGAAAAGATCGCGCCGCATATCGCCACATGGAGCGGCGGGCGGGTGTTTCTGCGCATCCTGTCCAATCTCGCGGACAAGCGCGTCGCCCGCGCGCACACAGTGTGGAAGCTGGATGATATCGGCGGCGCCAACGTGCGCGACGGCATCATCAGCGCCTATCAATTCGCGGAAGCTGATCCCTATCGCGCGGCCACTCACAATAAGGGCATCATGAATGGCATCAGCGCCGTCATTCTTGCCACCGGCAATGACACCCGAGCGGTGGAAGCAGGCGCGCATGCCTATGCAGCGCGTAGCGGCCGTTACAGCAGTCTGACGCGTTATGAGATCAACAGGGACGGCGATCTCAGTGCGTCGATCGAACTGCCGCTGGCAGTTGGTTTGATCGGCGGCGCGACCAAGATCCATCCCACCGCGCAGGCGTGCCTGAAGATTCTCGGCGTCACCACGGCTGAGCGGCTTGCACGCATCATCGCGGCTGTTGGCCTCGCGCAGAATTTCTCCGCGCTCAAGGCGCTGGCAACTGTCGGCATCCAGTCGGGCCACATGGCATTGCATGCACAGAATATCGCGATCATGGCCGGTGCCGTCGGCGATGAAGTCGAAGCCGTCGCGAAAGTGCTGGTGGAGAGCAAAACTGTCCGCATCGACGTGGCGCAGGAGGTTCTGGCGAAGCTGCGAGGTTAGGAACGCTTTCAAGTCTAACAAACAGAAAAATTCAAACGGGAGGACAACATGCTTTTCAAATCAAGAGCGCAATTGTTGGCGGGGGCTGCCGCGCTGCTGTTGCTGATCAACCCTGCTCAGGCTGAAATTCCAAACAACACCATCAAGCTCGGCGTGCTGACGGACCTCAGCGGCTTTGCAGCCGACTCGACCGGGCCGGGATCTGTGGTCGCCGCGAAGCTCGCCATCGAGGATTTCAAAGCCGAGAAGCCCGATCTGAAGGTTGAGCTCATTCAGGCGGACCATCAGAACAAGGCGGACATCGGTGCGTCTCTCGCGCGGCGTTGGGTCGACATCGAGAAGGTCGATGCCATTCTCGACGTACCGTTCTCTTCGGTCGCACTTGCGGTGCAGGAAGTGGTGCGCGGATCGAAGACCGCATTCATCGCGTCAGGTCCCGGCACCTCGCTGCTCACCGGCGAGAAGTGCTCGCCAAACACTGTGCACTGGACCTACGACACCTGGGCGCTTGCGCACGGCACGGCGTTGGCTTTGCTTCGGGCCAAGAAGGACACGTGGTTCTTCCTCACGGCTGACTATGCGTTCGGTCATGCGCTGGAGAAAGACGCGGCTGACGTTGTGAAGGCCGATAACGGCAAGATCCTCGGTAGCGTGCGCCATCCGACCGGCACTTCGGATTTCTCGTCGTTCCTGCTGCAGGCACAGTCGAGCAAGGCGAAGATCGTCGCGCTCGCCAATGCGGTAGGCGACACGGTGAATTCTGTGAAGCAGGCCTCCGAATTCGGTTTGCAGAAAGGCGGGCAGGAGCTTGCAGCGCTGCTGATGCAGGTCTCTGACGTCAATGCGATCGGACTGCAGGATGCAAAGGGGCTGTACCTGACGGAGGGTTTCTACTGGGACAGCAATGACGGCACGCGGAAGTTTGCTGACCGCTTCGCAGCTCAAATGAACGGCAAGCGTCCGACGGCCAACCAGGCCGGGGTCTACGCGGGCACGTTGCACTATCTGCGCGCGGCAGCGGCTGCGAATACGTCAGACGCTCAGGCTGTGGTCGCCAAGATGAAAGAGATGCCTTCAAAGGACCCGCTGTTCGGGGAAGGCCTCGTTCGGCAGGACGGCCGCCACATCCACAACATGTATCTCTTCCAGGTGAAGACGCCGGCCGAGTCCAAGGGGCCATGGGACTTCTACAAGTTGGTGGAAACGATCCCGGCGAAGGAAGCCTTCCGCCCAATCGAAGAAGGCAACTGCCCCCTGGTCAAGAAATGAACCGAGCCGGGAGGCCAACGGAGTGACCCGCCGGCCTCAGGGTTAACCAAAGTGATGGTATTTTCTTTCTCCTGCCGTGCGAGCGGCGGGAGAAAATTTCTCCTTTAGAACGAAATTCTGGAATGCAGAACGGTTCTAACCTGAGAGCATAACGCAGGCGCGGTATCTCATTGACCCTAAAAGAATATTCTACTATCTGAGGCTCGTCATGAACGTAGCCAACGTCTGCGCCCACTAAGGGCTAATCAGCAAAATTCTTTGGCTAGAGAAATTTTGCGTGAGGCATGTTTGCCCGGCATCCGGTCAATCATGCCGCCGCCAATCGCGAGCATGGGACGGTAATGAGCAATTTCAATCAGGAAACAGTACTGAGCGTCCATCATTGGACGGACAATCTGTTCAGCTTCACCACCACACGGGATTCATCGTTCCGCTTCCGCAATGGCGAGTTCACGATGATTGGCCTCAAGGTCAACGAGAAGCCGCTGCTACGGGCTTACAGCGTTGCCAGCGCCAACTATGAAGAGAACCTGGAATTCTTCTCGATCAAGGTTCAGGACGGTCCGCTGACGTCGCGCCTCCAGCACCTGAAGGAAGGCGATGAGATCATCGTCAGCCGCAAGGCCACCGGCACGCTGGTGATCGACAACCTGAAGAGCGGTCGCAACCTCTACCTGATCGGCACGGGCACCGGCCTGGCGCCATTCCTCAGCGTCATCAAGGATCCGGAGACCTACGAGCGTTTCGAAAAGGTCGTCCTGCTTCATGGCTGCCGCCGCGTCGCCGAGCTCGCCTATGGCGAGCTGATCACCGAGAAGCTCCCGCAGGACGAGATGATCGGCGAGATGGTGAGCTCTCAGCTCATCTACTATCCGACCGTGACGCGCGATCCGTTCCGCAACCGCGGCCGAATCACCGACCTGATCAACTCAGGCAAGCTGTTTGAAGATATCTCGCTGCCGAGCCTGGAAGCCGACAAGGACCGCGTCATGATCTGCGGCAGCCCGGCGCTGCTTCAAGACACCAAGGATCTGCTCGAGGAGCGTGGCTTCGTTGAAGGCAACCACGGTGAGCCGGCCGACTTCGTGGTCGAGAAGGCATTCGCCGAGCGCTGATCGCGGCACTGCTCGTTTCTTACTGGTAAAAAAATAACGGCTGAGAATTCTCAGCCGTTATTTTTTTGTGCCGATCAGAGGGAGTGCGGCGAGGATTATTCCGCCGCTTCCGACACCGGATCCTGTTTGATCGCCGGCGGTTGGCCATGCGAGCCCTTGCCGCGGCCCTTGCCCGACAGGAAGTTCGAGAGCTTGTCGAGATAGAGATAGACAACCGGCGTCGTGAACAGCGTCAGCGCCTGGCTAACCACAAGACCACCGACCATCGCGTAGCCGAGCGGCTGACGGATTTCCGAGCCGGTGCCGGTGCCGAGCATCAGCGGTACGCCGCCGAGCAGGGCGGCCATCGTCGTCATCATGATCGGACGGAAGCGGATAAGCGCAGCCTTCCGGATCGCTTCTTCCGGCTCCAGACCTTCGTCACGCTCCGCCGCAATGGCGAAGTCGACGAGCATAATGCCGTTCTTCTTCACGATGCCGATCAGCAGGACGATGCCGATGAGGCCGATCAGACTGAAATCGAACCCGAACAGCATCAGCATCGCCAAAGCGCCCACGCCGGCCGATGGCAGGGTCGAGATGATGGTGAGCGGATGGATGTAGCTTTCGTAGAGAATGCCCAGGATCAGGTACACGACGATCAGCGCCGCGAGGATGAGCAGCGGGACGGTGCCGAGCGACTGTTGGAACGCCTGCGCCGTGCCCTGGAAGCTGCTGTTGACCGTTGGCGGAACGCCGAGATCGGAGACGGCTTTCTGAATGGCATCGGTGGCCTGTCCAAGCGCAACGCCCTGCGCGAGGTTGAAGCTGATCGTCGTCGCCGGGAATTGTCCCTGGTGGCTGATCGACAGCGGTCGCACGGGAACGGTGGTCCACTTTGCGAAAGTCGACAGCGGAACCTGGTCACCGGTCGTCGGTGATTTCACGTAGATCTTGTTCAGCGTGTCCACGTCGCCTTGCAGCTCAGGCAGGATTTCCAGGATCACGTGGTAGCTGTTCACCTGAGTAAAGTACTGCGTGACCTGCCGCTGGCCGAACGCATCGTTGAGCGTATCATCGATCAGCTGCGGCTGGATGCCATAGCGTGACGCGGTGTCGCGATCGATGGTCAGCGTCAGCGTGGTGCCGGCCGTCTGCTGGTCGGTTGCCACGTCACGCAGCTCCGGCAGCGTCTTCACCTTTTCGAGGATCTTGGGCGCCCAGGTGTTCAACTCGTCAAGGTTGGCGTCCTGCAGGGTGTATTCGAACTGGGTACGCGTTGCGCGGCCACCGAGGCGTACGTCCTGCGCGGCCTGAAGGAAGACGCGTGCGCCAACGAGACTGTCGAACTGCGGCCGTAACCGCGCGATGATCTGCTGCGCGCTCACATCACGCTCGTCGCGCGGCTTTAGCGTGATGTACATGCGTCCGTTGTTCAATGCATTACCGCCACCACCGATGGCCATGGCAATGCTGGCCACCGCAGGATCTTTTTGGATGATCGCCCCGATTTGCTCCTGAAGACGCGACATTTCCTTGAAGGAAATATCCTGTCCGCCTTCGGTGATGCCGGTAATGAGGCCGACGTCCTGCTGCGGGAAGAAGCCCTTCGGAATGATCACGAAGAGATAGCAGGACAGAGCGATGGTGGCGAAGAACGTGCACAACGTCACAAAACGCCAGCGAAGAACGAAGTCGAGGCCACGTTCATAGACCGCTAGCATGCCGTCGAAGAAGCGCTCACTCATCTGATAGAGCTTGCCGTGCTGGGCGTCGCCGGTGTGCGCCTTTAGGAAGCGCGACGCCATCATCGGCGTGAGCGTTAACGACACGATCAGCGAGACGAAAATCGTCATTGCAAGCGTCACGGCGAATTCGCGGAACAAGCGGCCGATGATGCCACCCATCAGCAAGAGCGGAATGAGCACGGCGACCAGCGAAATACTGATCGAGACGATGGTGAAGCCGATCTCGCCCGCGCCCTTGAGCGCTGCCGCGAACGGCTCTTCGCCTTCTTCGATGTAGCGGCTGATGTTTTCGAGCACGACAATCGCGTCGTCGACCACGAAGCCGACTGAAATCGTCAGGGCCATCAACGACAGGTTGTCGAGCGAATAGCCGAACGCCCACATCAGCGCGCAGGCGCCCAAAAGTGCGAGTGGAACCGTGACGCTGGGAATGATCGTGGCCCAGACGCTTCGCAGGAAGACGAAGATCACCATGACCACCAGGGCGATGGTGAGGAGCAACGTAAACTGAACGTCCTCGACCGCTGCGCGAATGGTTTGCGTACGATCGCTCAACACTCCGACCTTGATCGAGGGTGGGATCGCCGCAACCAGGCGCGGCAGTTGCGCTTTGATCTTGTCGACAGTGTCGATAACGTTGGCGCCGGGCTGTTTAAACACCACGAGGAATACGCCGCGCTTGCCGTCCGCCCATGCCGCCTGCTTGGCGTCTTCAGGACCGGCGATAGCCTGGCCGATATCGCGGATGCGCAGCGGACCGCCGTTGCGATAGGCGATGATCACGTCGTTCCAGTCATTGGACTTTGGCAACTGGTCGTTGGCGTAGATCGTGTAGCTGCGCGTGGTGCCGTCGACGTTGCCCTTCGGGCTGTCGACGGTGGTAATCGCGATCTGGTTGCGAACATCCTCAAGCGAAATGCCCTTGGCGACCAGTTTCGCAGGATCGATCTGGATGCGGATCGCAGGCTTCTGCTGGCCGCCGATGGTGACCTGGGCAACGCCGGAAATCTGACTGATCTGCTGCGCCATTTGCGTGTCGGCGTAGTCGTCGACATCGATCAGGGGCAACGTGTCGGAAGTCACCGACAGCAGCAGGATGGGCGAATCCGCCGGGTTCACCTTGCGATAGGTCGGCGGGCTTGGGAGCGTTTTCGGAAGCTGACCGCCTGCTGCGTTGATCCCGCCTTGAACGTCGTTGGCGGCACCATCGATGCTGCGGTTGAGATCAAACTGAATGGTGACGGATGTCGATCCCAGCGAACTGGTCGACGTCATCTGCGCGACGCCGGGGATCTGCGCGAACTGCCGTTCCAGCGGCTGCGCCACCGACGATGCCATGGTTTCCGGGCTCGCACCGGGAAGGCTGGCGGAAACCTGGATGGTCGGGAAGTCGACCTGCGGCAGCGGCGCCACCGGCAGCATCGGATAAGCGACAAGGCCGACAAATAGAATCCCCGCCATCAGCAGGGAGGTCGCGATGGGAAGTCGGATAAAGGGAGCCGAAATGCCGCCGTTGCTCATGACTTAGTCCGCCTTCACCGATGTTTGCCCGGAACTTGCGACAGTGGTTGTCAGCAGGGATCCCGGCTGAACGCGGTATTGGCCGCTCGTAATGACATGCTCACCGAGCTTCAATCCGCTCTCGACGAGAGTTCGGCCCTCAGTGGATTGTCCGACCTTGACCTCACGAAGTTCGGCCTTATTGCCGTCGCCGACTGCGTAAACGTACAACCCCTTCGGGCTATGCTGGATAGCGTCATCAGGGATCACGACCGCGTCCTTAACAGTATTGACCAGGAGCCGCGTCGAGACCGACAGACCCGGCCACAAGGCGTGATTCTTGTTGGCAAACTCTGCCTTGAGGCGGATTGTTCCGCTCGTGGTATCGACCTGATTGTTGATGAGCGACAAAGTTCCATCGGACAGTACCTTGCGTCCGTCTGTCGTCAGCGCTGTGACCTGCAGTTCATGCTGGCTAAGCGCCTGCTTGATTTCCGGGAGCTGGGTTTCAGGCGCAGTGAAGATCACGGAGATCGGTTCGATCTGAGCGATAGTCACGATACCGGTCTGCGTTGCCGCATTGACAATATTGCCGACGTCGACTTGGCGAATACCAGTCACGCCAGAGATCGGGGCCCTGATGCTCGCGTAGTCGAGCTGCGTGCGTGCATTGAAGATGGCCGCGTCGTCAGCCGCGAGCTGTGCCGTGATCTGCTGTACGTTTGTCGTCTGGGTGTCGACGGTCTGCTTCGTCGCGAACTCGCCGAGCTTGGTGGAGCGCTGCAGGTCGAGCTTGGCGTTGCCGAGGCCCGCTTCATCCTGGTTCTTCTTCGCGATCGCTTGATCGAGTGCGGCCTGGAAGGGGCGGGGATCGATCTGAGCGATCAAGTCGCCCTTATTAACGAACTGACCTTCCTTGAAGTTGATCGTGTCGATCTGTCCGTCGACACGGGTTCGCACGGTGACGGTGTTGAAGCCTTGCACGGTTCCAAGTCCCGTGAGGTAGACAGGGAAGTCAGCCTTGGAAACCTGTGCGACGGTCACCGGGACGGTCTGCGCGGCGGCCTTCGGTTTGTCGTCCTTGTGCTTCGGCCAGACAGCATAGCCGCCGACAGCGACAACGGCTGCCAAGCCGAAATAACCCATAAAAGAAATGCGACCCTTTGCCATGCCTAACCCAATTGCTTTTCCGACAACGTACCCAATATGTCTTTTATAGTTGATAAGCGTGCAAATAGTATGCAGGCTCACCATTAATTGTTTGAAAGGTCTCGGATAGCCGGATCATGAGCCTGGATCTCAAGCGGCAGTTTGTTGCGCAACTTATTGAAAGTTCGAGACTCTTGCGCAACTATATCGACCACCGCGCCAAAGGGCGTGGGACCACGCGCGCCCAGTGGATAGTACTCTTCCGATTGCGGCAGCAGGAGGGGTTATCTCAGGTCGATCTCGCAGATGTGCTTGAGCTTCAGCCGATTTCGCTGGTCCGCTTGCTGGACCGTCTCGTCGAGTCGCAGCTGCTGGAGCGCAGGCCAGACCCGAATGATCGGCGCGCCAATCGGCTGTTCCTGACCCCGAAGGGCCGTCAACTGGTCGACGACCTCGATAGCCTGCGCGACGACATCGCGAGCGATGTGCTGCACGGCGTTTCAGAAAGTGCCATTGAATCAGGGCTGGAGACGCTCGCTGCGGTTAAGTCGCACGTCAAGGGAGGCACGGAACCTGCCCCCGAAGTCGAGCATCAATCCAAAGTTCGGCGTAACCGGGCAAAGGCCTGAAGACAGGTTTCTGGCTGGTCCCGACATATCGGATCGCGAGATAGGATTTGTCACAGTCGTCCCGTGAACATGAGGGCGTGACGAGAATCTCACACTTCGCTTTTGCAGTGCACAAAGCCGTGCAACCCAGTGGTGGTGTCATTCAACCTTCAAGGTAAACGGTCATTAAAGACGCCTCTCATTTATAAAGGGGGCGTTAATGAGTGATATTTCGATCAATCAAGTCGACGGCGGGATTATTGAACCCGCGTCCAAGCCAAACCTCGATAAAGGCTTCAACCCGCTGACAATGCTGATTTTCTTCGGCATCCTCGCAGCCGGACTGCTCTTTGTCGCCTACAGCATCTACGAAGACGTCGAAGCCACAGGTGTGAAGACCACCACGTTTCTTCCTTACATCCTGCTCTTCGTTGCCCTGCTGATCGCCCTCGGCTTTGAATTCGTCAACGGCTTCCACGATACCGCCAACGCGGTTGCAACCGTCATTTACACCCATTCGCTTCCGGCGGAAGTCGCCGTGATGTGGTCCGGCTTTTTCAACTTTCTCGGCGTTCTCCTTTCGACTGGCGCGGTCGCATTCGGCATCGTCTCGTTGCTGCCCGTTGAGCTGATCCTGCAGGTCGGCAGCAGCGCCGGTTTCGCGATGGTGTTCGCGCTGTTGATCGCCGCCATCGTCTGGAATCTCGGCACTTGGTACTTCGGTCTGCCGGCGTCCAGCTCGCATACGCTGATCGGTTCGATCATCGGTGTCGGCGTCGCCAACGCGCTGATGCGCGGCCGCGACGGCACCTCAGGCGTTGACTGGAGCAAGGCCACCGAAATTGGCTACGCATTGCTGCTGTCGCCGCTGGTTGGTTTCGTCTGTGCCGCGATTCTTTTGGTCGTGCTGAAGTTCGTCATTCGCAATCCGGCGCTTTACGCTGCGCCCGATGGTAACAAAGCGCCGCCGCTGTGGATCCGCGGTCTGCTGATCCTGACCTGCACCGGCGTCAGTTTCGCGCATGGTTCGAACGATGGTCAGAAGGGCATGGGCCTGATCATGCTGATCCTGATCGGCACCGTTCCGACGGCATATGCGCTGAACCGCACGTTGCCTGCTCAAATGGTGCAGCAGTTCCAGCAGACCTCGGAAGCGGCCTCGAAGGTGATCTCCGCCAAGGGCGCCGGCCACAGCATCATCGGTGATCCGCGCCCGGCTGTGACGCAGTACGTGTCGCTGCACACGATCAACGAAGGCACGTATCCGTCGCTGGCCGTGCTGGTGAAGGATGTTGGCGATCAAGTGCAGAAGTACGGTTCGTTCAACAAGGTGCCTGCCGAAGCCGTCGGCAACACCCGTAACGACATGTACCTGACGTCTGAAGCGCTTCGCTTCCTGATGAAGGACAAGGAAAGCGAACTCAACAAGGAAGAGATCGCCACCCTGAACGCGTACAAGGGCTCGCTCGATGCCGCCACGAAGTTCATCCCGACCTGGGTGAAGGTCGCGGTCGCTCTCGCGCTCGGTCTCGGCACTATGATCGGCTGGAAGCGTATCGTTGTGACGGTCGGCGAGAAGATCGGCAAGACCCACCTGACCTACGCGCAGGGTGCGTCGGCTGAACTCGTTGCCGCGGCGACGATCGGTGCTGCCGACATGTTCGGCTTGCCGGTTTCGACCACGCACGTGCTGTCGTCCGGCGTGGCTGGCACGATGGCCGCGAGCGGCTCGGGCCTGCAGATGTCCACCATCCGCAACATGGTCATGGCTTGGGTACTGACGCTTCCGGCAGCGATCGCGCTGTCGGCGGGTCTGTACTTCGTGTTCTCGCACCTGTTCTGATCCGACAGCGGGCGCAATTGCCGCGCCCACTGTTCGCAGTTCAGCGAATACTCTCAATGCCCGCGCCATTGGCGCGGGCATTTTGTTTTCCGGGCATCTTGTTTTCACGGTGTGATGAGGATTGCGGAGACCATCATCCACGATGGCGCGCAACGGTGACCGCGCATGACAGGTCAACGTCAAGCGTGTCGATTGTTGGGATATTCTGAAAAGAGGAAGCCCGCTGTGGAGACTTGTTGATCAAGCCAGCTATCGCTCGGCTTGCTGAAGAGGCTTCTTATGTGCCGGCTTATGTTGCTGCGGCGGTTGGAAGAGGTCGTGCACTGTCGTTGTGATCTTTGCCCATCCGCATGACAGCGCATCGGCTTTGCACACGGCTTCCTTGCGGGCACGGGGAGGCGCAGTCGCAGGGCGAGGTTTGGGTGTTGGTGAGGCGATCGCAGCAACACTCTTCGGCGGAGAGAGGATGGCCTTCGGCAGCTCAATCGGTTCGGGCGGTTGAGCCACCGCAGCGACAACCGCTTCGTGCCGGCGGTCTTCCAGGTAGCCAAGATACTCCTGGTCCATCTTCTTCAACTCTTCCGGCGTTGGATTCGGACCAGCGATATCGAAGCTGCGGTTCTGCATAAAGTCGAAATACGCATAGCCACCGCCGGGCTTACGGCGACCCGCGAACTTGGCGTCGCAGTCGGAAAGAATCTTCGCCTTGTCCTGCTTGCTGAGGCCGGGTTGCTCCGCGCTGGTGGCGCAGTCCTCATAATCCTTTGGCGCGTAAATCTTCCACCATTCAGCGCGTGATTGCGTCGGAGAGAACGCAAGGCACAGGCCGAATAAAACAGTCAGCGATGCTGTCGTACGCGAATGAATCACTGGTGGAACCCTCATGCGGCGCATCGTATTTCCAGGGGTGAGTCCTCGCAACCGCCTTGATTTTTCCCTGTGGATTGCGGGAGATAGCAGGGCCCGCCGCACTGGGAACACGTTTTCGCGCGCCAATTTTTGATTGTTGAGTCGTTTTGGATCCGGAGGCATGCTGAGATTTCAGGCGAAGCAACTTCCGCGAGAGCAGCGCGCCGGAACCTGTAACTGGGGGATTTACGCGAGACTACTCCCGTACCGTGATGATTGTATGAGGCTTGAATGACCTCCGCTCAGGTTTTCCTGATTTCGTTCGCGGCGATGAGCATTGGAATTGCGTTCGGCAGATTGCTTCGCTCTCTTGTGCCGAATGGGCAACTCGATACGGAATCCAAGGAAGTCATCAAACTCGGTACGGGACTTGTCGGGACGTTGGCTGCCCTTGTGCTCGGTCTGATGACGGCGTCGGCCAAAACATCTTACGACACGCAGAACACCAATGTCAGAACGCTCGCAGCACAGCTGATCCTCGTGGATCAGTTGATGGTGCAATACGGTCCTGAGGCGGATGATCTTCGCCGCTTCACACGTGAGGCGGTCAATACGATGGTCGACAGGATCTGGCAGGAAGGGGCGCGCTCGTCCACGCAGGTTTCGCCATTTTCGTCGAGTCAAGTTGGTGGAAAATTCTATTCTGCGATCGACGCGTTGTCGCCGAAGAATGATGAGCAGCGGGCGTTGAAGTCGCGGATCATCGACACGAGCTTTGAGATCGCGCGTGTCCGGCTCGCGATCTTCACGCGTCTCGACAGCTCAATTCCAATACCGTTTCTCATCGTGCTGATAATTTGGGTGACGGTGATCTTCGCGAGCTTTGGCCTGTTCGCCGAGCAGAGTACGTTGGTGTTCGCGGCATTGCTGGTGTTCGCACTCTCGGTTTCCAGTAGCCTGTTTCTTATCATCGAGATGACGCATCCCTTTTCGGGTCTGATGCAGATACCGAAGGAGTATCTCAAAGATGTGCTTCCTGCGCTGAGCACTTGATGGGGTTGCGAGGGAAAGATCACTCTTCGCAAAATGCTCGGCGTGGGTTTGACCAGCCGGTTGCAAACGCCCAACCGCAATCAGGTCAATTCAGACAGAAGCCAACCCGATCAGCGCGTTGGAGCGCTGATCGGGTTTGGGCCGTGTCTTATCTCTGCAGAATTTAGTAGTCCCGCTCGCGATGCACGTCGTGCACCACGATGCCCATGCCGTCCTCCGGAATAGCCAGCCAGTCGCGGCGCTTCAGCGTGCGGCGGGTGTCTTCAAGGCCGCTCGCCCAGTGTTCGCGCATCGAAGTCGCTGAAAATTCGTGATCCTTGGAATCACCCTCGTAGGATTTCTGCTGATAGATCATCTGCAGGATAGTGATTTCCGGCAGGTCGGCGAACTTGTCGCGCAGCATGCGCTCATGGTCCGACAGCTGATCTTCGGGAATCTTCACAAGCGCCTTGTAGAAGTCGGCCTTCAGGTTGTTCATGCGCTTGTAGACGTCGGTGTTATAGCGCGTGCGTGAGGAATACATGATGTCCTTGTGCCGGGCCATCACCTCCTGAATGTCACGTGGCAGCACGCCGCGGGCATTGAACAGGTCCACTTGAAACACCAGCGAATTCTTCTTGTCTTCCTGGTCGAGCAGATGTTGTAGCGGCGTGTTGGACACGATGCCGCCGTCCCAGAAATGATCGGTGCCGATCTTCACCATGGGCAGGGCAGGCGGCAGCGCGCCGCTCGCCATGACGTGTTCTGGCTCGATGATTTCTTTCTTGTTGTCGAAGTAGAGGAAGTTTCCGGTCAGCACGTTCACGGCGCCGACGGCAAAATGCATCTTGCGTGAATTGATCAAATCAAAATCGACGAGCTCGAGCAGCGTCTCACGCAGCGGAGCAGTGTCGTAATAGCTGGTAGCGGTCTTTGCGCCGGCTGCGCTGAACCAGGGATTGACGTCGTGCGGCTTGAAGAAGCCGGGCTGGCCCAGCGTGGTGGTCAGGAACGAACTCGTGAGGTTACGTGCCTTGCGATAGACGTCGCCGTCCGGCGTGTAGTGCCACACTTTGCGGCTGGTGATGCGATCCCAGAACGTGCGCAGCCGTTCAAGGCGCCGCTCCGGCGGGTTGCCTGCGATGATCGCGGAGTTGATCGCGCCGATGGAGACGCCGCACACCCAGTCCGGCTCCATGCCGTCTTCGTGCAGCGCCTGGTAGACGCCGGCCTGATAAGCACCGAGTGCGCCACCGCCCTGTAGGACCAGCGCGACGCGGTCGCAGCGGTCTGGCCGCCAGCCAGGAGTTATGAAGGTGTCGGTATCAGGTGTACGCGCGTCCATGACTTTTGCCCCACTGCTCTTTGGTCTTCCGGTATCCGGTTCAGCCTCAGATTCCAGACAGGCGGTGACGCTGTCGTGACAGACGCGGTTTGCGGCGCGCTCGGCGGGCCATTTTCATGGCGATGATTAAAGGATTTGGGCGCTTGTCATCGGCATGAAGGAATTGTCTCACATCGCTGTCAAAGAGCCCCGCTAGCTGTCGTGCATTAAAAGTTACCGCTCCTTAACCGCGCTGCCGGTTGCGGAGAGGGGTCCCGATTTCGGCAGCCAGCCCAGAGTGGTCGATTAGCATGTTGTCCGGAAAATCCGCCATCGTCACAGGTTCAACCAGCGGCATCGGCCTTGGCATTGCGCGCGGCCTTGCGGCCAGTGGCGTCAACATCATGCTGAACGGCTTCGGCAATGCGGATGAGATCGAAGCAATCCGCTCCGACCTCGCGGGGGAGCACAACATCAAGGTGCTCTACAGCCCCGCCGACATGACCAAGCCGCAGGACATCGCCGACATGGTCACGCAGGCGGAGAATGAATTCGGCTCCGTCGACATCATGGTCAATAATGCAGGCATCCAGTACGTCGCGCCGATCGAGGAATTCCCGATCGAGAAGTGGGATGCGATCCTCGCGATCAACCTCTCCAGTGCCTTCCACACGACTCGTTTGGCTTTGCCCGCGATGAAGAAGAACTCATGGGGCCGCGTCGTGAATATCGCTTCGGCGCACGCACTGGTGGCCTCGCCATTCAAATCGGCCTACGTGTCGGCCAAGCACGGTATCGCTGGTCTCACCAAGACTGCGGCCCTCGAAGTCGCCGAGCAGGGCATCACCGTCAATGCGGTGTGTCCCGGCTACGTCATGACGCCACTGGTTGAGAAGCAGATCCCCGAGCAGGCCAAGGCGCGTGGCATCACCGAGCAGCAGGTGATTTCCGATGTGTTGCTCGCGGCGCAGCCGACCAAGCGTTTCGTCACCGTGGAAGAATTGGCCGCGGTGGTGACGTTCCTCTGCACTGACAACGCCAAATCCATCACCGGCATCACGCTGCCTGTTGACGGCGGCTGGACTGCTCACTGAAAAGGAAAAGCCCGATGCGCAAGGAAGACGTTCTCAGACTTCCCTCGATGCCGGCCGCCGGTCCCAGCTACCCTGCAGGGCCGTACCGTTTCATCGACCGTGAATTCCTGGTCATCACCTACGAGACCGATCCTGATCTGATCCGCGCCGGCCTGCCTGAGCCGCTGGAGCCGATCGATCAGCCCATCGTGCATTATGAATGGATCAAGATGCCGGATTCCTCCGGCTTCGGTTGCTACACGGAGTCGGGGCTTGTCATTCCCGCCCGTCTGCACGGCGAGGAAGTGAATTTCGTTTCCCAGATGTATCTCGATGATGATCCGCCGATCGCGGCGGGCCGTGAGATCTGGGGCTTCCCCAAGAAGTACGCTCATCCGAAGTTGGACATCGTGAAGGACACGCTCACCGGCACGCTGGAATATGCCGGGCAGCAAGTGGCCCTGGGCACCATGGCTTACAAGCACGGCGCGATGGCACACAACGGCGAAGAGACGCTCAAGACGCTGTCGAAGACCCAGATCAATCTCAAGCTGATCCCCGGCGTCGACGGACGTGCCGAGGTCGCCCAACTGGTCGCGATCAATCTCACGGACATCACCGTGAAGGGCTCATGGTTCGGGCCGGGCCGTCTGCATCTTGTCCCGCACGTGAATGCGCCGGTCGCCGATTTTCCGGTTCGCCGCGTGATTGGCGCGAAGCATTTCGTGGCCGACCTGACGCTGCCCTACGGCCGCGTGGTGCACGACTACAACAAAGAGGCGGCCGATCTCGCCGAAGCCGCTGAATAAGGCGGCCTGACATCTGGCTGTAACGGAAGTGTCGTCATATTGGCCGGTATCCGGGTGGTATGGCGGCATCCATCCGATGTGTCATGAGTTCTGACTGGGGCAGGCTGTGCAAGCGGAAGCATTAAGTACGTCGAACGTATCGATCGACCATTCGGCGTCTTCTGCCGTGATTCCGGGGCTGGTCTGGGCATTTCGCATTCATGCCGATGGTCGCTCCGAACCGCTCGATATCGAGCAGCCGGTCGACATTCGCGGCGACGGCCTGCTGTGGCTGCACTTCAATCTGGCTGACATCCGCGCCGAGCAATGGATTGCCACGTCGGCCCTCGATCTGCCAGGCCCGGCCAAAGCCCTGTTCCTGTCGAAGGACAATTTCCAGCAGATGCACACGGCCGATGACACCGTTTACGGCGTCATCTCGGATCTGTTGCGCGCCATCGACCGCGTCACCGAAGAAACCGGCTATCTGCGTTTTATCATGACCGAGCGGCTGCTGTTCAGCGGCCGTTACCAAGCCTTGTGCTCTGTCGATGCCACGCGCCGCATCTTGGAAAGCGGGCATCGCATCGGAAGCGTTGCGGAACTGTTCGAAACCATTGTCGAGTATGTCGCCGAGACCATGGAACGCGTTGCCGACCGTGTCGAGCAGGATCTCGACGGGATCGAGGAGCGGGTGTTGTCCGATGACACAGTCGACATGCGCAAGGATCTCGGCCGCTTGCGGCGGACTTGCGTGCGGCTGCATCGTCAGTTGTCGGGCCTGCGCTTCACTTTCCACCGTCTCGAAGAGAAAGGCGATGAGGTGTTGAAGCCGGCCGTGCGGTTGCGGGCGGGGAAGCTTGCGCAGCGGCTCGATGCGCTGGATCACACGATTGTCGAGATGCGTGAGCGCAGCCGCCTGCTTCAGGAAGAACTGCAGCTCAAGATGGAGGAGCAGAGCAACAAGAGCCTGCACTTGCTGTCGGTGCTGACTGCACTGTTGCTGCCGCCGACTTTGATCACCGGCATCTTCGGTATGAATACCAAGGGCCTGCCGCTGACCGATGTCGATTCCGGATTCTTGTGGGCAGGCGCCATGATCATCGGATCGTCGGCCGCTGCCTACTACATCATGAAACGCCTCGGGATCATGAGATAATCCGGGGCGGTTGTGCAGAGTCGATTACTCAAATCGCTGCGAACTATCGCCGCCGTTGCTGCCGCGTTGATAGGAGCGCAGCAGGTTGCATCGGCCGCTGATCTTCCGATCTCGGATGTGAAGAAGAACGCGGCCAAGACGAAAAGCCCGCGCGAGATTCTGGCTGATTGGGGCATCCAGTTCAGCGCAACCTATATCGCCGAAGTGTTCGGCAATCCGACCGGCGGTATGCGTCGGGGCACGATCTACACCGGGCGCCTCGATCTCGGCATGGATGTCGATCTTGAGAAGGTGATCGGCTGGACTGGTGCGACGTTCCACGCCAACATGTACCAGATCCACGGGCAGGGATTGTCGAGCGACTATGTCGGCAACCTGATGCTGGTCAGCGGTGTCGAGGCGCTACCGGCCACGCGCCTTTATGAGCTGTGGATCGAACAGTCGCTGTTCGATGGCAAATTGCTGGTGAAGGTCGGGCAGCAGGCGTCGGATGTCGAATTCTTCGACAGCAAGTACGACGACATCTTCACCAATTCCGCACTGGGGTGGCCCGGCATCACCGGCATCAATCTTCTTGCAGGCGGACCATCGCCGCCGCTCGCCGTGCCCGGTGTTCGCGTCAAAGCACAGCTGTCGGACAGCATTACGGCTTATGCCGCGATCTTTGATGGTGATGCCGCGCCGCCGGACAGCCCACTGGACCCACAGCTCGCCAATCCACATGGCGTTCTGTTCCGTGTCAACGACCCAGCCTGGATGATCGGGCAGCTCAAATACAAGTTCGATCTTGGCGAGGGCAAACTGCCGGGGACGATCACCGGCGGCGCGTGGAAGCACTTCGGTGAATTCAACGATATGCGTTATGCGGTCGGCGGGCTTTTGCTGGCCGATCCCGCAGGCTCGGGCGAGCCGCAGAAGCTGCGCGGCAATCAGGGTATCTTTGGCGTCTATGAGCAGATGTTTGCGCGTGCGACATCGAGCCCGGACAAGGGAGCCGCCTTCTTTATTCGTTCGTCGATTAGTCCATCCGACCGCAACTTGATCAGCTTCTACCTCGATGGCGGCTTCCTGTTCACCGGTTTCAGCGATGCGCGGCCCAACGACAAGATCGGCGTCGCAATGACTTATGCGAAGATTTCGGACGCGGCACGCCAGGCTGATCGCGATACGAATATGTTTACGGGTATCACAAGTCCGGTGCGCGATTACGAGGCCGTCTTTGAATTGACCTATGGGGCGGAAGTCCAGAACAATTGGACAGTGCAGCCAGTCTTCCAATACGTCTTCCATCCGGGCGGTGGCATCGTCGACCCCAACGATCCGACCCAAACCCATCGTATCAAGGATGCGGCGGTGTTGGGCTTCCGCTCGACGATCACTTACTGAACGGCCTTAGCTCCGGCGTGACGATTATCTCCTGGGCACGCCTGCGGTCACCAGGCCATCGCTCAGCCGTTCCATGAAGGCAGGTGTGAACGGCCACGCATCGCGCGCGGTGCTCACCGTGAGATCCTTGTCCTTGTGCAGAAGTTTGAGCGCGCAACGCCGCGCTTCGTCCCGCGCGCCCGCATGGACTGCGGCCGCTACGAGCACGCGTTCAGCCCAGAACGATTCCGGCCCGGCCGCCATGCCATCCTGAATCCATTTGATGGCGCGGTCATAGCGCCCCGCGTTGAAATGGGCGCAGCCGATGCCGATGAAGACCAGATGGCGCACCGGCTCGAATGGCATCAGGCGCAGCGTGATTTGAAGTTCGCGCAGCGCGGCGCTGTCGTCTCCAAGATAGCCTGACAGCCAACCACGCCGCAGCCACGCCCATGGTGACCACGGCTCGATCGTCAAGGAACGTTCGATCAGCTGGTCGGCTGCGCTGAGTTTGCGGTTGAGCGTCAGCGCACCGCTACACAAGCTCAGCACCAGCGCATCATGCGGGGCGAGCTGTCCCGCTTCGTCGGCGAATTTTTGCGACTGCGCGCGATCAAGCTGCGAGGTGCTGTTGAAGTTGTGCGCCGCGCGCTGGCCCCAGCACCAGGCTGCAATCGCTTTCGGCAATGCATAGTGCGGCGCGAGCTCTTGCGCCTGTTCGGCGTCTTCCAGCGCCGCACTGCAGGATTGCGGTCCCACCATGAAGGCTGAGCCCAAGGCTCGCCAGCTCAGGCGCATCGCTTCATCGACGATATCGTCATTGCCTGCCATCTGTCCGCGAACGGATTTGAGCGTGTCCGATGGCAGTTCGCCGAATTGCTCGCGGTAGTGCGCGGAAAAGCGGCCAAGCTGATTGAACCCGTTGGCGGTGGCAATGTCGGTCACGTTCGCACTGGTGTCAGCGGATAACAGTTGTTGTCGCGCGCGTGCCAGCCGCATGCGCCGCACCCAGCCCAATGGGGTGGTGCCGAGGTAAAGTCTGAAGTGCGCTTCCAGCGTGCGCGGCCGCACACCGGCGACCGTCGCGAGTGTCTCGAGCTGGATGGGTTCGTCGAGCCGACTGGCCAACCAATGCAGGGCATGGGCAACGCTCGCTGGCAACGCATGCCGCACGTGCAGCGTTGCGTCCTCGGCTCCCGCGAACGTGTCTGACTTCACACTCATGGCTCGCCTCCAATCCAGAATTGGGATCGGCGCAACCGGCGCTCAGGTCAAAAATTCGATGCGGATTCTGCACCATCTGGCGGAAACTGCATAGCAGCACAAACAGCTCCGCGTCAGGGTGCCACATGCCGCGTAGGCGGGCTTTACAACTCTGAACAACTCTTAGGGAGCGAGTGCCATGACAATGACCATGACCGCAGTTCCACCCGGACCGGATTTTGCCGTTGTTAAGACGCGCCAGCATGGTGCGTGGTCGTCTGGCGATTATGCAGTGGTTGGTACAACCTTGCAGATCGTCGGTGAAGACTTGTGCGAAGCGATTGATTTACGCGCGGGAAAGCGTGTGCTTGACGTCGCGGCCGGTAACGGAAATGTGTCGCTGGCTGCCGCGAGGCGCTGGTGCGACGTGACGTCGACGGACTATGTGCCTGCGCTGCTCGAGCGCGGCAAGGCACGCGCCGCCGCCGAGGGCTTGACCATTGCGTTCCAGGAGGCCGACGCGGAGGCGTTGCCGTTCAAAGACGCAAGCTTCGATGTGGTGGTGTCCACTTTCGGTGTGATGTTCACGCCCGATCAGGACAAGGCAGCCTCAGAGATGCTGCGCGTGTGCAAGCCGAAGGGCAGGATTGGTCTCGCGAACTGGACGCCGCAGGGCTTTATCGGGCAGGTTTTCAAGACGCTCGGTCAATATCTGCCGCCGCCGGCAGGCGTCAAATCGCCGGCGTTGTGGGGGACCCGCGAGCGGCTCACAGAACTGTTCGGCAACGGCGCGGCATCGATCCAGGCCCAGCCACGTCACTTCGCATTCCGCTATCGTTCGCCCGAGCATTTCCTTGATGTGTTCAGGACCTATTACGGTCCGACGCTCAAGGCATTTGCCGCGCTCGATGAAACCAAGCAGCGTAGTTTGCATGATGATCTGATCGCGTTGATCGGGCGTTTGAACACGGCCGACGACGGAACCATTGTGGTGCCGAGCGAGTATCTTCAGGTTGTGATCGTGAAGAAGTGATCAAGATCATATTCGGACAAGAGAAGCCCGCCGATTGAGGCGGGCTTTCCATTTGTGCGTCTAATGGTGCACAGGTTTGTGTGCCGAGACGACCATTGCAGGCATTGGAACGGCAAAACCGCCGTCGTGCTCGAAGCTCAAAATCATCTTGCGCAAATAGTGTTTGATATTCTCAAGATTCGCTGGATTCTGCCGGTTGAGAACAGCCGCCGCGCGCACGGTGCCGGAGGAGATCGCCTCGACGAAAGCTTCGGGCGAAGGTACGCGCCAGACCAGCGGAATCTCTGTCCCGGAAATGTCCTTGAATCCGGCGCGGCTGAGCATATCCGAAGCAGTTTTCACATCGCCATAGCTGAAGAAATTGGGTCCCGGAGGCAATCCGACATCGAGCGAGCCGTGTTCACGGATAGCATCGTAGACCATCGATATGCCGATGCACTTGCTCGCCTCACACCATGACGCATAAGCAAACCGTCCGTCCGGCTTGAGCACGCGGAATGATTCCGCTGCGGCTCTGTGTGGGTGCGGGACATGAGGCATGCCGAACGAATTGACGACCGCATCGAACTGCTTTTCGGCGAAGGGAAGTGCCTCGGCATCGCCTTCAATGAATCTGATGTGTGGATAGGTCTGTCTCGCAAGGCGAACTTGAGCCGCCGAGAAATCCAGTCCGATCGCCTCGGTGCTCATCTTGTGCGCGGCGGCCGCGACGTAACCCGCGCCGCACGCCACGTCGAGCACCTTGTCGCCGGCCTTCAGCTTCACGGCCTGGAGCAGGCTGGGGATGCAGCCTGCTGTCACCTCGCCGAGATGCTGGTGATACGAAGTGACAATGGCATCCTTGTTCCAGCCAGTGTGTTCGAAATCCCAGAACGTGTCGGGTGCGATCATGGCATCAGCCCCCCATTGCGTTTCCTCAGTTGGCAAAGAGGCAAGTGCGAGAAGCTCTCGCGAACATATAAAGCGCAAAGCTACGCGCGGTAGTCCCGCCCTAACGGATCGTGACGTTAATTTTCCGGGACACGACCGGCGGATCGAACGGGTAATGCTTGGCATCGCCGAGCACCAGTTGCAGCGTGTACTTCCCGGGCGGTAGTTCGATGCGCGCCTCAGTCTGGCCGGCGCCGAAATGCATGTGGGACTTGTCCTGCGGAATGGGCTCATTGGGATTGAGCGGTTCGTTGACATTGATCAGGAGATGATGGTGGCCGGCATTGGCGAAAGTATCGCCCGCGTGGGTGACGCCCATGTTGCGCAACCCGAAGCGGCACCAGAACGCGCCTTTGATGACCGCACCATCCTGCGGCCAGACGAAATAGAGATAGGCATCCTTCGCCGCCGGCGTTTGCTGCGCGTGAGCTGCAAAGGACAGCAATGTTAGCGTCGTCGAGAGCGCGATGATCCGGATGATGCCCATTGCTGTCACTTCCCTTACGGCTTGTCCTCACGAGATAGGGCGACCCGAAATCCATGGGTCGGATAGCGCACCACGGCGTCGTAACGGTCGCGGCTTGCGGGGCGGGTTGAGCGGGCGTCATTACGCCACGAGCCCGATCTGATCACGCGTGAGGTACAATCGCCGTCGGCGGTCCATGCCGAACCGTCGGAAGGGGCACCCTGGTAATTTTTATGCCAGCAATCCTCGACCCACTGATCGACGCCGCCGCCCATGTCGTGCAGGCCAAATGGATTCGGCTTGAGGCTTCCGACTTTTAATGGTTGCTCGCCGGCAGCCGCGTCGAGGCAATTCTTGCAATTGACTATTCCGTTTCGAAATTGATCGCCCCACCAGTAAGTGGTCTGCGTGCCGCCGCGCGCGGCGTATTCCCATTCGGCCTCACTCGGCAGCCGGTAGGGCTTCTGGGTCTCCTTGGAGAGCCAGGTGACGAATTGCTTGGCGTCGTTCCAGCTCACATCTGTGATCGGCGCGTCGTCGCGGCCTGTAGCGGTGAACGAGCATGCCTTAGCTTCGGCGCAATTGTTCCACTCGCGAACCGTGATCGGCGTTTTGCTGATTGCAAGCGGCTTCACCGATACGCGATGGATCGGTCGCTCGGAGAGATCGTCATTGCTGCCCATGGAGAAGCTGCCGCCGGACAGCGGCACCATGTCCGGCTCATTCGTCTTCGCTGCAACGGGCGGAGGTGTGATCGCCGCTGGCGCAGCGGCCACTGCTGGTGGCGCCTTGGGAGCCGCTTGCGGCGCGGGGGCGGCTTGAGTGGGTTTAGCTTGCGACAATGGAGGTGTTACGGTGATCGCGGGCGCCTTTGCCACGTCTTGCGGAGGTGCTGCTGGCGGGGCTGTCGGAGTTGGCGTGGCGGAAGGCGCTTTAGTTGTCTCTGCTGGAGCAGGGATCGGCGCCGGCGATGGGGCGGCCGGTACGGGCACTGTGACCGGCGCGGGTGCGCGGCTTGCGATCAGATGATCGCGGGGCTTGATCACGAAGTACCAGAACGCGCCGGCTGCAACGGACAGCAGCACAACAGTGGCGGCAACGAGCATCGCCGCGAGTGGCCGTATCCGGTTTTCGATCAGCGCCGATGGATCGGGAAGCACCCGATAGACCCGCACGGGATCGGTGATGTTCTTGACCTGCTTGTCGCCGAGCGACTGATAGCCGCAAACGAGCTTGTGTTTGACCTGCTCGTAGATGCCGCCGGAAATGAAGATCTGTCCCGGGCTGGCAATGCCTTCGAGACGGGAAGCGACGTTGACGCCATCGCCATAGACATCCTCGCTCTCGACAATCACGTCGCCAAGATTGACACCGATGCGGTAGACGATCCAGTTCTCGCGCGGCTGCGATGCATTGCGTCCCACCATGCTCTGCTGGATGACGATGGCGCAGCGCACCGCTTCGACCGGGCTATCGAAAATCGCAATGAAGCCGTCGCCTGTGGTTTTCACCAGCCGGCCGTGATGTTCCAGGATAGTCGGTTCGACGAGGTCGCGTTCGATCCGCTTGACGCGCGCGTAAGTTCCGTCTTCGTCGAGCTGCATGAGGCGGCTGTAGCCTGCGATATCACCCGCAATGATCGCCGCCAGCCGGCGCGAGGATGGATCATGCGGATGCTCCCCGTCATTCCCAGTTCGGAAGTGGTGGATTTCGCCGCGCATTGTCGAGCGCCTCGCTGATCGGAACTCGCAATTGACAAGCGAGCGATCATTTATTGTTCCGTGCGATGCACGGCCGGCAAACAAAAGGCTACGCCGAATGGGCGATCCAGACAATTACCTCATATGGTCGATAGGACAGGAAGACTGTCACGTACATTTACACGTTGAACAATCAAACGTGCTTAAGTGCCCAATGTCCGATGACTGTGAACTGGGACGCACCATCGCTCTGACGGAGCAGTGCGAGGTGTTCGACGGTAACTGAGCTAAGAGCAAGAGCAGCGAAGCGTTTCTGCAGGACTTCCAGCACGCTGTCGCGCCGCTCAACCGGGAGTGATCCGGTGAGTGTCATGTGGAAGCGAAATTCCTCGAACACGTAAGGATAGCCCCAGCGGTCGAGATACGCGATCTGCTGCTCCGTCAGAGCAGAAACATTGCGCCGAGCGCGATCCTCTGGTGTCAACGGCGCGCGGAAGTCGTCGAACGTCGTCACGCAGTCGGCGGCGAATGTCTGCAGGTCAGGTGAAGGCGCATTCGGCACGATGGCGATGAAACTGCCGATGGCGCGAACAACCGGCGTGATCACCGGGATGGTGTGGGGCTTTTGGATGAACGCCTCGATCGCCGAGATGAGTTCATTCTCGGTCTTGCCGGGTGCCAGCGTGATCGGTGCTTTCAGTGTGGCATGAAAGCCGTACTTGCGCGGATCGACGGTGATCTGCTTCCAGTCCGCGATCTGTGCTTCGATCCCGTCAGCGAAAGGCAGCGCCTTTCCCGTGAAGGCATCATAGCCGAGCACACCCGCGCCGAAGCGATAAAGCGCGCTGTCGGCTGAGGGGACGAAGTAGATGGCGTAACGGGGATACTGCGGCATGCGATGATTTAATTATCGAAGCTTTCAGGCTGGTTCAACCCTGCGTGCAGGAGACATGGTTGTCGTTGTCATCCGCTGTGGTTCGGTGAGGTACGCGAGCTGTCCGCCTGCAATCACGGCAACGATGCGAGGCCGTAGCGCCTCCTGCGCATCGACCAAGATAATGTCGGCGCGCTTGCCGGACGCGATGTCGCCGCGATCATGCAGGCCGGTTGCGGCAGCCGGTGCTCCCGAAACAAGCGACCAGGCCTGGGGCAACGGCACAATCCTGTCGGCTGCGAGGCGGAACGCGGCGAGCAGTGGCGCCGGATAATAGTAGTCCGAGGCGAGGATGGAGCAGAGGCCTTTGTTCACCATCTCGGCGGCGCTGGTCCAGCCAGTGTGGCTGCCGCCGCGCACCACATTCGGCGCACCGAACACGGTAAAGTCACCGCCGTCGATAGCAGCGCGCGCGGTCTCTTCATTGATCGGGAATTCCGCGATATCGATACCGAGTCCGCGGAAGTTCGCGCGTTGCTTCGGCGATTCATCGTCGTGAGAGAGCAACGGCACATCGTTGTCCCGGGCAATGGCGGCCAGCCGTTCGATCGATGCCGGCACGTCGTCCGCACGTTTCATGACCCGGTCGACCAGCGCATCGAATTCGCCTTCGCTGAGGCCTGATCGTTCGACCATGCGCGCACGCTTCTTCGGATTGCTCATCGACGCCGTGGTCATGTGCATGTGATCGTTGAAGGCGAGCAAGCTGACGCGTCCCGTCGCCATCCACTCAGCGATCATCGGCTCGGCATCAAGGTTGAATGTCTCCTGCCGCAGGTGGAAGCGTGTGTCGGCTGCGAAGCGCGGACGCAGGTCTTCGATGGCGTCGACAAGACGATGAGCATTCTCGGTGCCGCGCAGGCCTGGCTCCCACGACCATGTAGCGGCATGAAAAACGGTGGTCATGCCGTTGGCGATGGCTTGCCGGTCACTGTCCATCAGCGCGACATCGATCGGGAAATCGACGCCAGGGCGCGGCATCATCTGCCGCTCGAAAGCGTCGCCATGCATGTCCACGATACCAGGGAGCGCGATCAGACCGCGGCTGTCGATACGCAGCGAAGCGGGTTCGGCGCGTGACGATGTTTCCGAAATGAGGCCATCCGCCACATGGATGGTCGCATCATCCACAAATCCGTTGCCGATCAGCGTCTGTCCGCCTTCGATCAAGATGTCCGTCATGCTTCGTCCGATCCCGCGTTATGTTGTCGCGTTGTTGTATTTTTCAATAAAGGCTTCCACCGGCAGCTTCCGGAAATCCGGCAGCGCGGTGCGAAGCTGGTCATGGGTCCAATCCCACCATGCCAGCGCCATCAGTTGCTCTTCGACCCGTTCAGAGAAGCGCCGGCGAATCGGCTTGGCGGGATTACCCCCGACGATTGTATAGGCCGGCACATCCTTGGTGACGACCGCGCCTGCGGCGACCACGGCACCAGTGCCGATGTTGCGGCCGGGCAGGACGATGGCGCCGTGACCGATCCACACATCGTGGCCAAATGTCACATGATGGCTCCGCCGCCAGTCGAAGAACTCCGCGTCGTCCGTTTCGCCCGGAAAATAGGCACTCGCGCGGTAGGTGAAGTGAGCTTGCGTCGCGCGATGCATGGGATGGTTGCCGGGATTGATCCGCGTCATCGCCGCGATCGAGCAGAACTTGCCGATGGTAGCATAGGCAATCTGACTATCGTTCACGACATAGGAATAATCGCCGAGCGTAACTTCAAGAAGTGTTGTTCGTGCGCCGATTTCGCAATAAGCGCCCGCCTTGCTGTCGCGTAGTGTTGCAGTCGGGTCGATGAAAGGTTGGACGGAAAGTGTCTTGCCAGCCATAGGCGGTCAAATCTCGCAGTGAGGTGATGCGGGAATGAGGGTGTGTGTAGTGTCTTCGGTGTGTTTCGTGACAATGTCATGAACATTAAGTGACGGCAAATCTCTTCTGCGCTGCACACAGAAGTGCGCGGGAACAATCTGCGCTGTCACACAACTGTAGAATACGCACGTTAGCGGTGGGGCTCTGTTAAGGACGGAGCCGACGAATGCTTGTAGTGGACGGATTGACGTGCCGGTTTGGTACGAAGACGGCCGTTGACAATGCGTCTTTCTCGATTGAGCCCGGACGTTTCGTTGGTGTCATCGGCCGTTCGGGTGCCGGTAAGTCCACCTTGCTGCGTATGATCAACCGTCTGGAGCAGCCGACCAGCGGACGCATCACGTTCGAAGGCGTCGATGTGACCGCGCTGAAGGGCCAAGAGCTGCGCCGCTGGCGCGCACGTTCGGCGATGATTTTCCAGCAGTTCAATCTGGTTGGCCGTCTAGATGTCCTGACCAACGTGTTGATGGGGCGCCTTGCAGGCGTGCCGCTGTGGCGCTCGATGAGCCAGATGTGGGCGCAGGACGACAAGGCGGTTGCCATCTCCGCACTCGAACAATTCGACATGATGCCGATGGCGGCGCAGCGCGCCGATCAACTCTCTGGTGGGCAGCAGCAGCGTGTGGCGATCGCGCGCGCGCTTGTCCAGCAGCCGGACATCATTCTGGCGGACGAGCCAATCGCCTCGCTTGATCCCCGCAATACCCGCATCGTGATGGACTCGTTGCTGCGTATCAACAAGCACTTCGGCATCACGGTGATGTGCAATCTCCATTCGCTCGATCTGGCACGGACGTATTGCGACCGCCTGATCGGCATGTCTGCGGGCCGTGTGGTGTTTGATGGCGTGCCTGCGATGCTCACGGACTCAATCGCCCGCGAGCTTTACGACCTTGAGGCCGGCGAAGTGATGGACGAAGCGCCGGATTTCGTACCCGGAGAATTGGCGCCCGCGCTCGGAAGTGTCGCGGCTGCCTGATCTTTCTGCCGAAACTATCTGACGACACAACAGGGGGACTTTATGTTCAATCGTCGTACTATTCTTGCCGGCGCGGCCGCGCTTGCGTTCACCGCGACCGCAGCTTCCGCCCAGGACTGGAAAGCCAAGTATCCTGAACTCAACTTCGCTGTTGTTCCTGCCGAGAACGCCTCGGGCGTGACCGAGCGCTGGGCACCGTTCATTGCATATCTCAGCAAGGAACTCGGCGTGAAGGTGAACCTCCGCATCGCCAACGACTATGCTGCGGTGATCGAAGGTCAGCGCAACGGCAACATCCACATTGCTAGCTACGGCTCGGCTTCGTTCTCGCGCGCTCGTCTCACCGGTGTGAAGACCGAAGCTTTCGCCAACGACCGCAACATCGACGGCAGCACCGGCTACTATTCGATGTTCTTCGTGCTGGCGAAGAGCCCCTACAAGAGCATCGACGACCTGAAGGGCAAGAACCTCGGCCTCGTCGATCCGAACTCGACCTCGGGTAACAACGTGCCGCGCTTCGAGCTGAACAAGATGAATATCGGCGATGCTGAATCCTATTTCAGCAAGGTCGTGTTCACCGGCAGCCATGAGAACGCGCTGCTGGCGCTTTCTCAGGGCACGGTCGATGTCGCCGCCAACCAGTGGACCGCTGAAAACGACTCGACGCTGCAGCAAATGCTCACCAAGGGCATGCTGAAGAATGCCGACGGCTCTGCGATGAAGAAGGAAGACTTCCGCATCATCCACAAGTCGGCTGCGATCCTGAACGGACCATACGCCGTGCTCGAAGACATGCCGGCAGACCTGAAGGCCGCGATCGAGAAAGCGTTCTTCGATGCGCCGACCAAGGACAAGGCTGCGTTCGAGCGTCTATCGGATGGCCAGAAGCAGGGCTTCGCTCAGGCCAAGACGGCGGATTGGAACGACACCATCGAACTGATCAAGTTCGTCGACAGCCTTCGCAAGAAGAAGGGCTCCTGATTGGAGCAGGGGCTGGACCGCGTGTGCGGTCCAGCCTTTCCTTACGCTCATAGAGCAATCCGGCTTTGACCGTCAGTCTCACCAGCTATCCGCCCCAACAGATCGCGGCGCTTGAAGCCGCGTATAACGCGTCGGTTTCGCGCAAGCGTGTCCGTTTCTTGATCGGGCTTGTGGTCTTCGTGGTGCTGCTGATGATTGCTGCTCTGGGCGCCGAAGTCGCGCCGGAGACACTGGTTGAGAAAATCGGTAATTTCGTCGGCTATTTCGACCGTATTCTGCATCTCGACAGTGGCGCGCGGGTTTGGACCGATCCAGCCGAATGGTTCTGGGGCTGGAAGGGCTGGCTCAAGCTGCTCGCGGAAACGCTGTTGCTGAGCTATGTCGGCACCACCATCGGTGCACTTGGTGCACTGTGTCTGAATTTTTTCGCAGCCGCCAACACGTCGCCGCATCCGATGGTGCGTTTCGTGACGTGCCGCTTTCTTGAATTCTGTCGCACTGTTCCGAGCATCGTGTTCGCGCTGATCTTCGTTATCGCTTTTGGTCTCGGACCGATGGCCGGTGTGCTGGCGATTGCGATCCACTGCATCGGGGCGCTTGGCAAGCTCTATTACGAGATCGTCGAGAATATCGATATGAAGCCGCTGGAAGGCGTGCGCTCGACGGGTGCGAACTGGCTCTCTTGCATTCGTTTTGCGGTCTTGCCGCAGGTGATGCCGGGCTTTGCCAGCTACACGCTGCTGCGCTTCGAGATCAATGTGCGCGAAGCGTCCATCATGGGTTTTGTCGGTGCGGGCGGCATCGGGCAAGAACTCGTGGTCGCGGTGCGTAAGTTCTTTTATTCGGACGTCAGCGCGATCCTGGTGATGATCATCGTCACCGTGTTCATTATCGACATCCTCACCGGCTGGCTGCGCGGCCGCCTGCTCGGCACGGGAGCGCGCACATGATCGCGGCCGATCGCAGCACGGCGGAGCTCGCGGCGCAGTACCCTGATCTGTTCCACGGATCGAATGCGGGCCGCGTGAAGGCGCTTATCATTGCGGCAGCGGCCATTGCTCTGTTTTTCTTCGGCTGCTGGTATCTGGAGATTTCGATCCACCGTCTGGTGACCGGATTCAAGCAGCTCGGCTGGTTCGTCATGCTGATGATCCCGCCCGATCCGGGCACATCGTTTCCGACATATCTCCATGCCATGGGAGAGACGCTGTCGATCGCGTTTCTCGGCACGCTGCTGGCGGCACTGATGGCGCTTCCCGTCAGTCTGTTGGCGGCGAAGAACGTCATCCCGTCCATCTTCCTGCGTTTTCCCGTGCGGCGCTTTCTGGATTCGATCCGCGGTATCGATACGTTGATCTGGGCGCTGGTGTGGATCAACGTGGTCGGGCTTGGCCCATTCGCAGGCGTACTGGCCATCGCGACGTCGGATTTCGGCGCGTTCGGCAAACTATTCTCGGAGGCGATCGAAGGCGCCGACCGCAAGCAGGTCGAAGGTATTCGTGCAGCGGGCGGCAGCAAGATGCATGAGATTCGCTTCGGGCTGTTGCCGCAGGTGCTGCCGGTGCTTGCCGGCCAAATTCTCTATTACATCGAATCCAACACGCGCTCGGCCACGATCATCGGCATCGTCGGCGCGGGCGGCATCGGCCTGCAACTGGCTGAACAGATCCGTGTGCTGGAATGGCAGAAGGTCTCGACGCTGATTCTCATGATCCTCGTCGCGGTTGCAGCAATCGATTTTGTCTCGACCCGGCTGCGCCGCGCGATCATCGGCCGGGCAGGAGAAGCCCGGCACTAATCTTTGTCACTAATTTTCGATGACGAACTGAACGCGTTCAGCGGCGAAACGCGAGCGTGATATGATCAATGGCTTGCCGTTCATTTCCGTATCGAGCTTTTCAACGACGAGGACCGGACGGCCGAGCGCGAGATCGAGACGCGCGGCGTCGGCGGCTTCGGCAATGGCCGCAGTGATGTTGGTCCACTCGCGGCGATAGTCGCGGATGCCGTAATGTTCCAGCACCTTGGTGATGGATTGCAGTTTTCCGTAAAGCTTGGCGCCATCAGGAAAGCGGTCCGCTTCGACCCATGCGGAGCCGACGCAAATTGGCATCCGGTCTGCTGTGCGCAGTGCATCGATCCGCAGCAAGGGTGCGCCGGTCTTGAGCCCTAAGTGTTTGGCGAGATCCTGCGGCGCATCTTCGATCGATGCATTCAGCAACTTGCCGCTGGCCTCATGTCCGCCCGCGCTGACGATCTCGGAAAAGCGTGTGCGCGAGCGCAGCGGATAGGCGATGCGCGGGGCTTCGACATAGGTACCGCTGCCGCGTTCGGCGCGCACCAGCCCACGTTCGGCGAGCGCAGCCAGCGCGCGGCGCACGGTGTGGCGGTTGACCCGATGGAGTTCCGCGATTTCGGTTTCGCCCGGCAGCTTGGAGTCGCGCGGATAGGTTCCATCGGCAATCGATTGCTCGATGGAATCTGCCACGCGCCGCCACAGCGCAACGCCGGTGCTGGTTTCAGTCAGACTCATGGATGCAACTGCCCCTCGCGGAGTGAGAGTCGCAACATACCGAAAATCATGCCGTCGTCACCAGATTGTCATAGCGCTGCGTTACGAAGTTGTCTATTAACATAGACAACTTGGAATCAGCAAGCTGGACATCATGACCCGACCGGAAATCAGTCCGCAGCAAACCCAACGTCAGCAGGCCATGGCCGTGCTGGCGCATATACCGACGGAGCGGATCGCTGCGTGTCTGGGCGAGGTCGATGTTCCGCCACATGAATCCCTGCGTCAGCCGGAGAATGGCCTTGTCATGGTACGTGGCCGGATTGGCGGCGACGGCGCGCCGTTCAATCTCGGTGAAGCCTCGGTGTCGCGCGCGGCGGTGCGTCTCTCCTCTGGCGAAGTCGGCTTCGGCTATGTGCTGGGACGAGACGGCGAGAAGGCGCGGCTGATCGCGCTGTGTGATGCGCTGATCCAGAGCGATGCCTTCAAAGAACGCGTCGAAGCAAAGGTCGTGGCGCCGCTACGCGAGGAACTGGCGAAGGCCCGTGTGCAGCAGGATGCTGAGACGGCTGCCACACGGGTCGATTTCTACACACTGGTGCGAGGCGAGGGTTGAGATCATGACACTTGCCACTCTTCAGTCCGGCCTTGGGACAGGCTTCGCTAACCCGGTACAATCATCGCAGACAGTGTTCCGCACCGTGATGAATGCCATGGCGCGGCCGGGGTCGGTTCATACGATTGCGGAAGAGGTCAAAGCACCCTCGCTGATGATGCCAGCGACCGCCGCAGTGGCGCTAGCGCTGTTCGATCACGATACGCCTATCTGGCTCGACCCGGCTTTCGCAACCGAGGCCGACATGGCGTCGTGGCTGCGCTTCCAGACCGGGGCACCGCTGACGTCTGATGCGTCGCAAGCCGCTTTCGCGTTGATCGCGAAGGGTTCGGCGTTGCCGGATTTTCAAGTGTTTGCACCGGGTACGCCGGAATATCCCGACCGCTCAACCACGCTGGTGGTTCAGGTGGAGACGCTGACCGCGGGCGACGAGTTCACGTTCAGCGGACCGGGCATTCAAGGCACATCGAAATTGCGGGCGGACGCACTGCCGCAGGATTTCGTCGCGCGCATGCAGGCCAATCGCGCGCTATTTCCGTTGGGCGTCGATCTGCTGCTGGTCAGCGGTGGCGATCTCGTCGCGCTGCCGCGCAGCACCCACGTTGCCGCGAAGGAGGTCTGAGACATGTACGTTGCAGTCAAAGGCGGCGAACGCGCCATCGAGAATGCACATCGGCTGATGGCGCATGAGCGCCGCGGCGATCCAGCGGTGCCGGATTTGTCGCTGGCGCAAATTTCAGAGCAGCTCACTCTCGCGGTCGATCGCGTGATGACGGAAGGTTCGCTCTACGACCGCGAGCTCGCAGCGCTTGCGATCAAGCAGGCGCGCGGTGACCTGATCGAGGCGATCTTCCTGCTGCGCGCATTTCGCGCCACGTTGCCGCGGTTCGGTATCACCGAACCGCTCGACACCGCCGACATGCAGGTGCGCCGCCGGGTATCGTCGACCTTCAAGGATATTCCAGGCGGACAGATTCTCGGCCCGACCTTCGACTACACGCATCGTCTGCTTGATCCGGCACTCGCGGCGGGTGAAGCCGTCGCCGAGCCAGCGCAGGGCACACCAAGCAACGAGTCGATGCCGCGCGTCACCGATATTCTCGGTGCGGATGGCCTGATTGAACCCTCTCCAAAGGAAGATCCGGATCAGCCGGTGGGGGATCTCACGCGGGAGCCACTCAGCTTCCCGGCGGATCGCGATCTGCGCTTGCAGAACCTTGCCCGCGGCGACGAGGGTTTTCTGCTCGCACTCGGTTATGCGACGCAGCGCGGCTTCGGCCGCACGCACCCGTTCGCTGGTGAAATTCGTTTTGGCGATGTCGAGGTTGAGTTCTTTGCCGAAGAAGTCGGCTTCGCCGTGCCGCTCGGTTCGATCGAACTGACCGAATGCCAGATGGTGAACCAGTTCAAGGGCTCCGCTACGGAAGCGCCGTGCTTCACCCGTGGCTACGGCCTCGCTTTCGGGCAGAGCGAGCGCAAGACCATGTCGATGGCGCTGGTGGATCGCTCACTGCGGGCACGTGAGCTTGGCGAAGAGGTTCGTGCGCCGACGCAGGACGAGGAATTCGTCATGTCGCATTCGGACAACGTGCAGGCCACAGGCTTTGTCGAACACCTCAAACTGCCGCACTACGTCGACTTCCAGTCCGAACTCGGACTGCTGCGCAAATTGCGCAAGGAATTCGAAGCGGCGAAAGACAGCGACAATACCCTTGCGGAGGCCGCCGAATGAACGCGCCGGTTTATAACTTCGCCTATCTCGACGAACAGACCAAGCGGATGATCCGTCGCGCGATCCTGAAGGCGATCGCGATCCCCGGCTATCAGGTGCCGTTCGCGAGCCGCGAAATGCCGATGCCTTACGGCTGGGGCACCGGCGGCGTGCAGGTGACTGCGGCCATTCTTGGCGCGGACGACACGCTTAAAGTCATCGACCAAGGTTCCGACGACACCACCAATGCAATCTCGATCCGCAAGTTCTTCGAGAAGACGGCGGGTGTCGCGACCACGACGGTGACGTCCGACGCCAGCGTGATCCAGACGCGGCATCGAATCCCAGAGACGACGCTGTCCGAGGATCAGGTGCTAGTCTATCAGGTGCCGATCCCCGAGCCGCTGCGCTTTCTCGAGCCACGCGAGACCGAGACGCGCCGCATGCATGCGCTCGGCGAGTACGGGCTGATGCATGTGAAGCTCTATGAAGACATCGCGCGCCACGGCCACATCGCGACCACCTATGCCTATCCGGTGAAGGTCAACGACCGCTATGTGATGGACCCATCGCCAACGCCGAAGTTCGACAATCCGAAGATGGATGATTGCGCAGCGCTGCAACTGTTCGGCGCGGGGCGCGAGAAGCGCATCTATGCAATCCCGCCTCATACCAAGGTGCGCTCGCTGGATTTCGAGGATCATCCGTTTGAAACCTATCGCTTCAGCGCGCCATGCGCGCTGTGCGGATCGACAGAATCTTATCTCGACGAAGTCGTGGTCGATGACAAAGGCGGACGAATGTTCGTCTGCTCCGATACGGATTATTGCGAAACACGCCGTGCGGACGGCCATCAGGGCGCGGGCTTCGGCGCCGACCATCAGGTGACATGATGCGCGACGACGATCAGCCACTTCTCATCTGCGAGAACCTGAGCAAGTCCTATGGCCGTCACCTCGGCTGCCGCAACGTCTCGTTCGAACTGTATCCAGGCGAAGTGCTGGCCATTGTTGGCGAGTCCGGCTCGGGCAAGTCGACGCTGCTGCAGATGCTGTCGACACAGTTGGAGCCGAGCGGCGGCCGGGTGCTCTATCGGATGCGCGACGGTGTTACCCGTGATCTTGCGACCCTTGGCGAAGCCGAGCGGCGGTTCCTGTTCCGGACAGACTGGGGGTTCGTCCACCAAGATCCCGCCATGGGTCTGCGCATGGCGGTCTCGGCCGGTGCCAATGTCGGCGAACGGCTGATGGCAGTCGGCTGGAATCACTACGGCAATATTCGCGACACCGCGTCGTCGTGGCTCGAACGGGTTGAGATTCCGACCGGCCGCATCGATGACGCACCGAAAACTTATTCCGGCGGCATGCGGCAGCGCCTGCAGATTGCGCGCAACCTCGTCACCGAGCCGCGTCTGGTGTTCATGGACGAACCGACCGGCGGCCTCGACGTATCAGTACAGGCGCGATTGCTCGATCTGGTGCGCGGGCTGGTCAACGAGCTCGGCCTTGCGGTCGTGATCGTGACGCACGATCTCGCGGTGGCGCGGCTGTTGTCGCACCGGGTGATGGTGATGAAGGGCGGTGAGGTGATCGAGACCGGTCTGACCGATCAGGTGCTCGACGATCCGCACCAGCCTTATACCCAGCTTCTCGTTTCCTCTATCCTGCCGGCGTGAGGTGCAGATGTCTCCGATGATCGAAATCTCCGGCGCGGCCAAGACTTTCACCATGCACCTGCAGAACGGCGTACGGTTGCCGGTCATTTCCGGCGTGTCGATGCATGTAAATTCTGGTGAATGCGTCGTGTTGGCTGGTCCTTCGGGCACGGGCAAGTCGTCAATCCTGAAGATGATTTTCGGCAACTACCGCTGCGATCAGGGCCGTATTGCCGTGCGTCACGCTGACAATATGATCGATATCGCGAGTGCCGAGCCGCGCGACATATTGCGCGTCCGCAGGCACACCATCGGCTATGTCAGCCAGTTTCTGCGCGCTGTGCCGCGGGTGGCGACGATCGATGTGGTGGCGGAGCCTCTGATTGCGAATGGCGTTGCGCGTGACGACGCCAAGGCCCGTGCCGGCGCACTGCTGCGCCGCTTGAATATTGCCGAGCGGCTCTGGGCGCTGCCGCCCTCGACCTTCTCCGGCGGTGAGCAGCAGCGCGTCAACATCGCGCGCGGCTTCATCTCGGATATGCCGATCCTGTTGCTGGACGAGCCGACGGCATCGCTCGATGCAACCAATCGCCAGATCGTGGTCGATCTGGTCGGAGAAAAGAAAGCCCGCGGCGTCGCCATGGTGGCGATCGTGCACGATGACGACGTGCGCAATCTGATCGCGGATCGAATTGTCGACGTGACGTCGTTCGCGGCGGCGGCATAAAAGGGGGAAGCATGAGTTCCGAACAAAACGAAACAATTCTCAGTAACGCCCGGGTGGTGCTGCACGACCGCGTTATCGAACGCGGGTGGGTAGCGATCGCGGGCGGCAAGATCGCGGAAATAGGCGAGGGCAACGCGCCCGGACGCGGCGAAGACATGGGCGGCGATCTCGTCATGCCGGGCCTGATCGAGCTGCACACGGATCATCTCGAGGCGCACTACATGCCACGCCCGAAGGTTTATTGGGATTCGGTTGCGGCCGTTGTTTCCTACGATGGCCAGCTTGCCACCAGTGGCATCACGACGGTTCTCGATTCGTTACGTCTCTGGAGCGAAGAAGGCGTCGAGGGGGTTGACGGCCAGGCGAATGTTCTGGCGACGGCGATCAGTAACGCGCGCGAAGCCAATTTGCTGCGCGCCGATCACTTCCTGCATCTGCGCTGTGAAATTCCGACACCTCGCGTCGTCGAAGAGGCCAAGGAGTTGATCGAGCGTCCGGATATTCGGCTGATGTCGTTGATGGATCACACACCAGGACAGCGCCAGTTCCGCGATGAGGGCAAGCTGCGCGATTATTATCGCGGCAAGACCGGCGGTCTCACCGATGCGCAGCTCGATGTGATGTTTGCGCAGCGCCTGGAATACCAGAAGAAATACGCGACGAAGAATATGCGCGACATCGTCGCATTGGCGCATCACCACAACGTCCCGCTCGCCAGCCACGACGATACCACGGAGGAGAACGTCGGCGACGCGATCCGCGATCGCGTGTCGGTGGCTGAATTCCCGACTACGATGGAAGCCGCGCGCGGGCTGCATCAGGCGGGCGTCCGCGTGCTGATGGGGGCGCCGAACGTCGTGCGCGGCGGATCGCACTCCGGCAACATCGCTGCGGTCGATCTCGCCCGTGAAGGGTTGCTCGACATCATGTCGTCGGACTACGTGCCCTCGAGCTTGCTGATGGCGGCGATGCAATTGCCGAAGCATGCCCCGGTGATTGATCTTGCCGCGGCAGTGCGAACCGTCACCAAGACGGCGGCGGAAGCCGTCGGACTGAACGACCGGGGAGAGATTGTTGCGGGCAAGCGTGCTGACGTGATCCGCGTGCATATGGCGAAGGATCTGCCTGTGGTGCGCAGCGTCTGGCGTGAAGGGAACCGGGTCGCATGATCGATACAGCCACACTTTCTGATCAGCGCGCGGGCCTGATCGGCCCCGGCCGTCTCGTTCTCGTTGTCGGCCCGAGCGGTGCTGGCAAGGATACGCTCATTGGGCTTGCGCAGGCGGCCTGTGCGGACGATCCCGGCGTCGTGTTTCCGCAGCGCGTGGTGACACGTGAAGCGTCTTCATCCGAGAACAATGCCGCCGTCAGCCCGATGATGTTCGGGCAGATGCTCGCGCACGGTGAATTTGCCTTCCAATGGGAGGCGCACGGTCTGCGCTATGGCGTGCCGCGGTCGATCGTCGAGGATATCCGGGGCGGTCGCGCGGTGGTGGTCAATGTCTCGCGGACCATCGTCGAACTCGCGCGCCGGTCCTATACCGATGTCACAGTGGTCTCGATCACCGCACCGCCGGACATTCTGGCTCAGCGCATCGCTGACCGCGGCCGCAGCAGCGATGGCCAGGTCGAGGGCCGGATCCGGCGTACGGTCGTTTCCGCCGAGCCGGATGTCGTCATCAACAATATTGGGCCCGCCAAGGATCATGCCGCCCAATTGTTGCGGACCATTCGGGGGCATTAGCAGGTGACGTGGTGAGTGACACGACTGTTCGGGCTGGCCAGTGCCATTGCGGCGCGGTGCGCTTCGAGGTGACGCTTAGCGACGGCTTCAACTCGATCCGCCGCTGCACTTGCTCTTACTGCCGAATGCGAGGCGCCGTCATGGTCATGGCGGAAATGGGTGCGATCAAGGTCCTGCAGGGCGAGGATGCGCTTACAAGCTACCGCTTCCATACCGGATCAGCGCAGCACTTCTTCTGTTCTCGCTGCGGAATCTACACGCATCATCAACGACGATCGAACCAGAACCTGTATGCCGTAAATGTGGCTTGCCTGGACGGGGTAAGCCCTTTCGATTTCTCTGAGGTGCCCGTCACGGACGGCGTCAATCATACGAACGACACCGGTCAACCCACGCGTCGGTCAGGCACCCTCCGCTTCATCCCGGCTGACTAACGGTTGCTGTCGGGCGACGACCACATCCCAGGTCGTTCAAGGACGTGCGCTGGGAGAGTTGCGGCGCAGGGTTGTCTCTCCGATCTTCTGCATTAACCAGCCATTAACCATAATTGGGGCAGGTTGCGGTTCAGGTTCCTGGGGAGCGGGCAACCAACCTATGTCGATCGAAACCCTTACGACGGGTCTTGATGCTGCGCGCACCAAGATCGCGAACACTATTAAAGGCGCTGCAAGCGCCACCGGCGCGAGCTTCGAATATCTCGTCTCAGCGGCGAAGATGGAGTCGAATCTCGACCCGACCGCACAGGCGTCGACATCGTCGGCGCGTGGGCTTTATCAATTTATCGAGCAGACCTGGCTCGGCACCGTCAAAGAGGCGGGCTCTGCGTTTGGATTCGGCAAATATGCCGACGCCATTACGAAGTCGCCGTCCGGCACCTACTCCGTCAACGATCCTAACGCGCGCAACGAAATCCTGAAACTGCGCGACGATCCAGCCGCGAACGCCGCCATGGCGGGCGTGCTGACGCAGTCCAACAGCTTCAAGCTCACCGGCGCGATCGGCCGCAGGCCGACCGACGGCGAACTCTATATGGCGCATTTCATGGGCGTCGGCGGCGCGTCCAAGCTGATCAGCAGCGCGCAGGACAATCCGTATGCATCGGCCCCTGCGATGTTCCCGAATGCCGCGGCCGCAAATCGCTCGATCTTCTACAATCGTGACGGCAGCGCGCGAAGTGTCTCGCAGGTCTATTCGGTGCTGACATCGCGTTATGATAGCGCGGCGAATTCGCAGACGGCGCGCATGGCCATGGCGTCGGCCGGCGAGGTGCCGGGGCAATCGCGCACGGGGAACGTGCCGGATAACGCCGCGTTCCTCGCGAACTTCCCGCAGGCGCGTACAGCTCAGTCATCACCCCAGGTCGAAGAACTGCAGACACCGATCTCGCCGACCTTCCGCTCGCTATTTCAGGCGGGAACGCGGCCCGAACCGGTATCGAACACCGTCCGAGAGCTGTGGGGCAACAAGGCCACGGCCAGCAACGCGGGAACGCCGAACGATCCGCCCAAGGACGACGGGCCGCGGGGTATCGGCCTGTTCAGCGATCCGACTGGGCGTTATAGCGGCTGATTTTTTTCCCCGGTTGTGGACTTTTCCTTCGCATTCCATGCGAGGGTTTCCCGCGCGCGTCCGAAGCATCTATTCTTATTCGACTTTCGACGCGGGGAAGATGGTCGCTGCGCGCGCACATCTCCGCAAATGATTGCCGGAGGCTTCTCTTGAGCTTCGCGTTCGTGCTTGCCGTGGGCTTGGTTGCCGGTGTGATCAGCGGCATCATCGGCACTGGCTCATCGATCATGCTGCTGCCTGTGCTCGTCTACGAGTTCGGGCCGAAGGAAGCCGTGCCGATCATGGCGATCGCTTCCATCATGGCGAACCTGTCGCGCATCCTGGCATGGTGGCGCGAGGTCGATTGGCGCGCAGCCGGCGCTTATATGGTGACAGGCGCTCCAGCTGCGGCGCTCGGCGCGCGAACGTTGCTCGCTTTGC
Organism: Afipia dichlorophenoxyacetatis; assembly: GCF_055386385.1. Classification (NCBI taxonomy): domain Bacteria; kingdom Pseudomonadati; phylum Pseudomonadota; class Alphaproteobacteria; order Hyphomicrobiales; family Nitrobacteraceae; genus Afipia; species Afipia dichlorophenoxyacetatis. Next base: position 1,608,392 of record NZ_AP029250.1, read on the forward strand.
CGTCGCACGTCGTCGATGCCGCTATCGGCATCTTCCTGATCGGTGCGATTCCGCTACGGCGCTGGTTTGTTGCGCGCGGTTTCGTGCTGTCATTCTGGCACTTGGCCATTATCGGTGCTGTCGTAGGTTACATCACAGGTATTGTTGCGTCGACCGGTCCGATCACAATTCCGATCTTCATGTCGTTCGGTCTGATCAAAGGTGCGTTGCTCGGCACGGAAGCAGCGGGTTCGCTTGCGCTTTACACCAGCAAGGCGCTGACGTTTCAACGTTTCGATGCGATGCCTCCTGCGACAGTGTTCAAAGGTCTGATCGCCGGATCATCATTGATGGCGGGCGCTTTCATCGCCAAGCGTTTCGTGATGCGGCTCGATGCGGAATCGTTTCGCATCCTGATGGAAGGCATGATGCTGGTGGCAGGGTTGTCCATGCTTTGGACCGCGTTTCATCACTGATCCGCCCGTTAATAAAACCTCAATAAACACAGCCGTTTATGGTGAACCGTTTATTAAGTGTCATGGTTTACAGTTTCTGACAGTTGGCATCGAGCCCCGATGCCTTACAGGTTGCGTAAGCCGGTCCCATGATTGTTCGGCAGTTTATTAGTTGGGTTCGTACTGCTCCCGCAGGGGAGCGCGCAGAGGCAACGCGGGCATTGGCCCGGGCCTGGTTGATCTCCGATCTTTCGGACGATGACCGCGCCGCCGCCGAAGGTGCGTTGCTGATGCTTCTCGACGATGCATCGCCGCTTGTCCGCAAAGCGATGGCAGAAATTTTCGCCCGCTCGGCCGATGCGCCACCGGCGATCGTCGCAGCACTTGCAGTGGACCAGGCGTCTGTCGCAGTGCCGATCCTCGAACATTCACCGTTGTTGTTCGATGCCGACCTGGTCGACATCGTGGCGACGGGCAATTGCGAAATTCAATGCGCCATCGCGCGCCGCGCCGACCTTCCACCGTCGGTCTGTGCTGCGATTGCGGAAGTCGGTAGCCCGTCATCGGCGCTCGAATTGATCGAGAATCCACGTGCGGAGCTCGTGGCTTTCTCGCTGGAGCGCATTGTGGAGCGTCACGGACATTTCGCGGCCATCCGCGAGTCACTTCTGGATCTGCCCGATCTTCCCGTGAAGCTCCGGTTGATCCTTGCGGAGAAGCTCTCCAACACTCTGGCTCATTTCGTCACGGCGCGTGACTGGATGAGCGAGGATCGCGCCCGGCGCGTTACCAGCGAGGCGCTGGAGCGTTCGACCATCAACATCGCCTCGCATACGCGCGGTGCAGACATGGTCGCCCTGGTCAGCCACCTGCGTGCGGCCGGTCAACTCAATGCGGCCTTGATCTTGCGTGCGCTGTTGTCCGGCAATTTCGAGCTATTCCAGGAAGCGCTGGTGCAATTATCGAGTCTGCCGCGCCACCGCGTCGCAGCACTGGTTTACGATCGCGGCGGTGCAAGCCTGAATGCTTTGCTCGCTAAGGCTCGCTTGCCGCAATCAACTTTCGCAGCCTTCCGTGTCGCACTCGAGGCCAGTCACGAGGTTGGCTACATCGGCACTGTCAATGGCGCCACACGTCTGCGGCGGCGCATGGTCGAACGCGTGCTGACGCAGTGCGAGACAGCTCCTACGCCGGAGACGGAACCGCTGCTGATCATGCTGCGGCGCTTCGCCACGGAATCGGCGCGTGATGAAGCACGAATGTTCTGCGACGAACTTTTGGCTGACGACTTCGTCAACATGCTGGATGCGCACGCGACGGTTGACGCCATCGGGCGAAGCGACCGGTTCGATGCATATGACAATGAGCTGATCGCAGCCTGAACCTATTTAACGAACTTTACTGACTCAAATGCCCGGGCTCCGTCCCGGGCATTTTTTTAAAGCCGGTCATTTCACTACGGCGGGTTACCGGGCTTGACGGACAAAAGCAAAACCGCCCGGGCCAATCACGGCGCGGGCGGTTTGCTGGTTTCTACGTCGAAATCCGCTATTACTCGGTCGGCGCGATGCTCGGCGCCAGTACGGCTTCGAGATGTTCGGGGCGATCCTGGTTGACGGCAATGAGATATTCATCGGCGACGCTGCGCAGGCGCTTGCTGAGTTCGTCTGCCGTTTCCGCCTTGCCTTCGTCGCGGCGCTTCTGCTCGCGGAAGATCGCCAGGATGGCGTTGATGTGATGTGTAATGATCTCTTCGGGGACTTTCGCGAGATCCGGTGCGTGTTCGATAATCCGGGTCAGGCTCTCCGCGGCTGCAGCAGCCGTGGGATAGCCGAAAGTTGCAGAGTGGCCCTTGATGTCGTGGGCGGCGCGGAACATTTCGTCCTGCCGCTCCTTGTTCAAGCCGTCACGTTTGATCGCAGCATGGGCTTCATGGAGCCGGTCGCATTCGATACGCATCCACTCCTTGAACTCGCCGGAGAGGTCGGCAAGGGCCTGCTCGGCGCGGGCGACCGGATCATCGAAATCCTTGTCCTCCACATAGTGCACCATGGCACGCAGTGGGTTCGGTTGGGTAATAACAAGATGGTCGCTGAAAGTCTCGACGTTAATATCTGAAGGCTTCTTCGGGGCCATAGTGTTTCCTAGCCGGGGGCGCGCGCTTTATCGAGCAATGAAGGCTGCTGGACAACTTCAACTTGGCCGCCACTTCGCCGCTCAACACCGATGTAGGTCGTGTTGGAGTTGCGGCGGCGGTCCGGACCAAAGTAGTTCTTGGTCTTGATAAAGGGGCGCGGGTTGGCCACGCAATTCAGAATGCGCTGATAAAAGCCTTTCGCGGAGATCGGCTTGACTAGGAATTCCGTGACGCCGGCATCGCGAGCGATCATGACGCGGCGCTTTTCCGAGTGCCCCGTTAGCATGATGATCGGGGCGTAGGGATTTCCCGCGCCTTCCGGCTGCCGGATCATCTGTGCCAGTTCGAGGCCGTCGAAGATCGGCATCGACCAATCCGAGATCACGATGTCCGGGATATAGTGAGTGAACATTTCGAGGGCGGTCGCGCCATCCTCAGCTTCGTACACTTCGCGTGCGCCGAACGAATGCAGCAGCGTGCGGATGATCCGCCGCATGTGCGGGTTGTCGTCGCAGACAAGGAAACGGAGTTTGTTGAAATCGATGCGAAACATGCAGGAAACCCGATGATACACCCAAAAGGGAGTGCACCTTGCGTTAACTGTAGTACGCCGGTCTTAACGAATGGTTATCCATGCGCCGACAAATTGCCGGCGAATTTTCAGAAGCTAAACTGTTCACGCAGGATGCGTTCTTCGAGGCTGTGCCCGGGATCGAACAGCATACGGATCGAAATTGTCCGATCGGCTATGATCTCCACACGGCAGACATCACGCGCCTCGTCATGATCTGCCACCGCAGCGACAGGGCGTTTCTCGCTCTCGAGGACTTCGAAAACGACAAAGGCTGTGTTGGGCAGGAGCGCGCCGCGCCAGCGACGAGGGCGGAAGGCGCTGATCGGTGTCAGAGCCAGCAACGCGGCATTGATCGGTAGAATGGGACCTTGCGCGGATAGATTGTAGGCGGTCGAGCCGGCAGGGGTCGCCAACAGGATTCCGTCCGCAGCCAACTCGGCCATGCGCTCGCGCTCATCCACGAGAATCCGCAAGCGGGCGGCCTGATGGGTCTGGCGAAACAGCGCGACTTCATTAATGGCGTGATGGATATGCACCTTGCCATGCACGTCGGTCGCTCGCATCAGCAGCGGATTGATGACCGTGAGCTTTGCGGCTTCCAGCCGGTCGATCAGCGAATGCGCGCTGAACTCGTTCATCAGAAAGCCAACAGTGCCGCGATGCATGCCATAGATCGGAATGCCCGAGCGCATGTGCTGGTGCAGGGTTTGCAGCATCAGGCCGTCGCCGCCAAGCGCCACCACCACGTCGGCGTCGTCCGGCGCGTGGTTGCCGTAAATCCCGATGAGCTGCGCAAGCGCCTGCTGGGCTTCCGCGCTGGGGCCCGCCACAAAGGCAATCCGCTCATATTTCTTTGGCGTGGTCATCTGCCGCCGTCAGCCTCGAGCCGTCCTCTACACCCATTAAGGGGCGCAGGCCTCGTCTATACGAGGTTTCCCGGCCTTGTCGAGGCAGCAGCGGGGGATGGTGAGCAGCTCTGCGCGCGAAAATGGTAAAGACGGACGTGTGACAGGCGTGAATTAACCAAAAAGGGACCCGGGAGCCGGGTCCCTTCTGTTTGGAGGAAATCTCAGTAGACAGAACCGGGTTTGCTGCTCGCCAGCGCCGCGGCCAGGTTGCGGTAGTCCTCGTTGTCCTTGCCGGCGAGTTCTTCGATCTTCTTCAGGTGATACTCTGCGCGATCGCGGTGGCCCTGTTCGACCTGCCACAGACCATAATATTGCCAGGTTCGGACGTGGTTCGGATCGGCGGCGAGCGCGCGCTCGTACCATTCCTTCGACTGCTCGTATTGGCCGAGCTTGCGGTAGGAATAGCCGATCAAATTAGCAACGTCGGCGCGGTCATCATGGTCGAGTGCCCTGAGTTGGGGGATGGCAGCCGCATAGTCGTGCTGTTCGTAGATCGTTGAGTACGCTGCACGATATCCAGAAATGAAAGCCGGATCATCTACAGACGATCTTTTGTCGCTTTTCTTTGACTTCGAGCCCTTCGAGTCGGACTTGGTGTCCGATGACGGAGGAGGCGAGGGCGTGTCGCCGCCCGCGGCGAGCGCCCGGTCGAGCACGGGCGCTCCCATGAAGGCCGCAAGAAAAAATGCCAAGGATATTTGTCTGATCGCTGAACCGCTCATGACGAGCCTCCGAGAATAATGAGGCGCGGTGGTGCACCCCATTCGATTTTTAAACACCCGCTTGCGGCAAACATTCCGCGCACGGGGGTCAGCTAACATAACGAAAATGTCATCCAGATGAACGTCAGCCATCAAGCGGCTTCAGGTTGAGTTCAGCGCACGGCCACTAGTCTTGTTCCCATGATCGAACCCCGGTCATCGACCGGCCCCGCCCCTCGATCACATGAACAGGAGACGACCATGTTGAAGACGATTTCCGCCGCTCTGGTTGCGGCTTCGATGCTTGCTGCACCGGCGATGGCGACGACCGTCGTTAAGACCGGACACGGCGCGATCACGAAGAAGGTGGTGATCAAGCCGTCAGTTGCCAACGCGCAGGCGCACTTCGTCAAGAAGACCCATCACCATCGTCATCATGCTCACAAGCGTGTGGTCGTCGTGAAGAAGAAGTTCTGAGATTTCAGAACCGATATTTCCTGAGCGCTGCTATGCAACGCCCCCGCATCGAAGCGGCTCTCGGGAAAGAAGACCGGCCTGTGATCATCGCCCAAACGATGACCGCAGGCCGAGCTTGTAGTGTCGTCAGGGGACGATCGGTGCGCTGGCGAAGCGAACGCCGCCGATCACGCTGAAGCCGGGACGCAAGAAACCGTCCGGGTTGACGTATTGCTCGTTGAGCAGGTTGTCGATCCGCGCGAAGGCCGTCACGCCCTCAGCCACTTTGTAGTTCGCGGCCAGATTGACGAGAGTGTAGCCAGGCGTGATGAGCCTTGCGCCAGTGAAGCGGTCCACATCGGCGAAGCTGCTGAAGCTGATGGCCGTTGCCGACAATGTGAGGTCGTCGATCGGGGTCCAGATCGCCGTATAGCTCATTTTATTGCGCGGCCGCCGCACTAGCTCCAGACCGGTCTGGGCGTCAATCGCATCGGTGTAGGTGTGGTCAAAGCGGACCTTGAAGCGGTCGTTGAAGGTGATCGCCGCAAACGTTTCGAAACCGGATGTCTTGGCGGCTCCGATGTTCTGGTTCTTGAAGAACGGGTCGGTCGGATCGGCAATGATCAGATTCGTAATGTTGTTATTGAAGTAGGTCGTTCCGAACCGTACGCGGTCGTTGGCGATCGGTTGCTCGAAGCCGACATCGTAGCCGCGGCTTTCTTCCGGCTTCAGGTTCGGATTGTTGCTGTTGAAGGTGTTGTCATAGAGTTGGGTCAAAGATGGAGCCTTGAAGCCTGTGCCGTAAGTTGCCTTCAGCTTCGTCTCCGTACCCGGTACAATGTAAGCAGGTGCGATGCGATAGGTCGTATGATCGCCGAAGGCATCGTTGTCGTCGATGCGGACGTTGCTCACTACAAAGAAGCGGTCGGCGAATTGCGATTGCAATTCGATATACGCGCCACGGTTCCCATTTTCCTTTGTTGAAACCGTGTTCGAGTCGAAGCGCTCGATCTGGTATTCGCTGCCGACAACGAGCGTTTGACCCGGCATGAAGTTCGCAACGCTGCGCCAGTCATACTGGTTGCGCTCGCCGTTATTGGTCGAGAATTGGGCCGGCAAGAAGGTGGTGAAGTCGAGCCCGTAGGGATCGAAGTTATTACGCCGCTGCACATTGAAATTGGCGCCGAAATAGTTCTTCCAACGGCCGTCGAATGCGGAGACGACAGCTTCACTGCGTGTAAACAGCTGCGTCGAAGCCGTACGGCTTTGCTGATCCGCCGGGAAGGAGAATGTTGGATCCGAGCCCGTGAAGCCGAGAAGAGCTTCGGTGTACCGGCCCGTGAAGTTCAGGGCGAGATTTTCCGAAACATCGACACCGACTTTGGTCGAGAATGTCTTGTTGTCGTAGTTATTGGTGAAGCGCTTCTGGCCGGAGGGCAGCAACTCCAAAGGCGTGACTTGCGCGCCCGCCGTATGGAATTGCTCGACATTGAAGTTGTAACTGACGGGTCCCTGAGAGCCGCTGACGCCGCCGGAACTGTTGATGGTGCCGAAGCTGCCCCCTTCGACCCGCGCTCTGACAGTGGCCGGGCCTTTTCCACTTTTTGTGGTGATCGAGATCACGCCACCGATCGCATCGGAGCCGTACAGGCCGCTTTGCGGGCCGCGCAGAACTTCGATCCGGTCGATGTCACCAGTCAGCAGGTTGCCGAGGTCGAAATTCCCGGTAGGGTTGCTCGGATCGCCGACGTCGATGCCGTCGATGAAAATTTTCGTGTGATTGGAGTTCGTGCCGCGCATGAAGACCGACGTCTGGCCACCAGGACCGCCGTTTTGCACGACGTTGAGGCCGGGCACCGCCTGCAATGCGTCGACAACGGTACGGCGCTGATCGCGCTCGATGTCGGCCGCGGTGATCACTGTGATCGAGCTGGCGATCTGGCTGACTGGTGTCGGTACGGTCGTTGGTGATGTAACAGTGAGCGTCGGAAGCGCGTTTGCGTCCTGCGCAAGGGCAGGGCTCGTTGCCACGGCGCCTGCGACGCACGCGGCGAGCGGAAGTGCAAGCCTTGCCGTGGTGGAAAGATATTTCGAAAGAAGAGTCACGTTGTTGCCCCGTCGATGCCTTGAATCGCGGAGCCGGTGACAACACGCGCAGACACGATAAGGCGCGGCATGCAAACGCTGCCGGATGTCTCGTCGTGACTGAGGACGCGGGCCATTGGCCGAACCTCCGCAACAGTTACGCCAAGTCACCGCTGCGGAACGCCGCTCCTTCGCACGCCCCGTACGAGGGAAGGATGACCGGTACAGGCAGGTCTCCTGGCTCGCGGATCATCGCCGTTGTCCGCCTTCCCAAGCCTCAAGCGAGTGGCCATGGCTCAGTGGCATTGTGGACAACGGCTCACCGCTGACAGTTGCGGGGGCAGCTTCGGAATAGCCGCGAATTGGTGTTTGCGTTATGTTGCGAACAACCGCACGGCGGCACCGAATTCCCTATTCGCCAGCTCACGCTGGCACCTGTGCCGTGGTTGCAATCAAGCTGCCGGAGCCTGCCTTGTCAATGCCACAATGTCCAAGAAACCCAAGGCGTTGGACTTCAGCACAATGAGTTGCAATCCGGTGACATACACAAAGCAGGTGGGATTGTTGCTGCTGGCCGCCGCGCTGGTAGGTTGTACGTGGGCGGGCGGCAATGACGGGCTGTCATACACCGCCGATCGTGGCATCGAGAATCAGCCGTATCCCACCAATTATCGTTCCGAGCTGCTGGCGTTTCTGCGCACCTATCTGAACGATCCGCGTGGCGTAGGCGATGCCGCTATCGCGCAACCGGCCCAGCGCAAGGTGGGCGGACGGCTGCGTTACGTGACCTGCCTGCGCTACAGCATGCGTAAGGCGGATGGCACTTACACGCCTGCGAAGGAGCGCGCGGCGCTCTACATCGATGGCCGGCTCGATCGCATGATCGAGGAGGTCGACGATATTTGCGCGGGGTCGACCTACGCCGCATTTCCGGAGATGGAAAAGCTGACTCCCTGACCTAGTGTCCCGATTCCAAAGTTCGCTGCACCGCGCGGCGAGTTCCGGAGCGAACTTTGGATTTCGAAAGGACACTAGCAGTTTACGATTCTAGTGTGGTGGTTCAGAAGTTCGCCGGAAGGACTCGCAGGGAATATCGGGCGAACTTCTGAACCACCACACTAGTGGTTACGGCGCGCCAGGTGGAACCGGCTGCCGCCACCGGCTGTTACAATTCATGCCGGAATTCACTTTGCTGTTGATCGAACGATTGGCTGTTAGGCGATGGGCCTCGTGCGTCTTGCGGTTGTGATGTTTGCCTGCGAGATTCGCGGTCTCCATGCAGCAGAGGATGCGGCATGACATTGAAGTCGACAGGCCGATTGGTTCTGTGCCTGCTCCTGTGCCTCGGAGTGGGCGTCATTCAATCGATCGTCACACGACCTGAAATCCCGACCTGGTATGCGGAGCTGGCAAAGCCCACCTGGACGCCGCCGCCGATCGCGTTTCCGGTGGTGTGGACTGTTCTCTACATCCTGATGGCCGTCAGCCTGTGGCGGCTATGGGACAGGGCTCCGCCGTCGCGGGCGAGGCTGATCGCCATCGGATGGTTCTTTTTGCAGCTTGGGCTCAACGCCGCCTGGTCGCCGGTGTTCTTTGGCTGGCACGGCATCCAGACGGCGCTCGCGATTATCGTGGCGCTGCTCATCGCCATCGCGATGACGATTCTCTCAAGCTCGCGTGTGGACCACCCCTCGGCGTGGCTGCTGGTGCCGTATCTGATCTGGGTCGGCTATGCGACCACGATCAACGCCGGGGTGGTGGCCATGAACGATTTCAGCTCATGAGAAATGCTGCACGATCGCCTCGGATGCACGCCGCCAGGCGCGAACGTTCTCGACTTCAAGCGGGACCGGCTCGGAAGCCACGCGAACGACGACGAGTTCGCTCGCCGGATCGATAAAGACCCATTGGCCATGGATGCCCACGCAGGCCAGCGTGCGCCGCTTTCTGTCGATTTGGTAGAACTTGCTGCGGTAGGCAGCGTCCGCGAACAGTTCGACGAATTCACCGCGCGACCATGCGGCAGGATCGCCGTTATCGTTGATATCGTCGATCCACCAGCCGGGCACCACTTGCCGGCCGCCCGCAACACCGCGTTGCCGGATCATCTCGCCGAAGCGGGCGAGATCGCGCACCCCGACGCAAATGCCGCCAGCGGCACGCATCGCGCCTTCCGAATCGAGGGTGATGTAGGCATCGGTCTCCGCGCCCAGCGGCGTCCAGAGGTATTCACCGAGCAGATCGGAAAGGGCGCGGCCCGCCGCGCGCTCATAGACCCAGCCGAGCATGTCGGTGTTGGTCGAAACGTAGTGAAATGTTTCGCCGTGCTTCTTGCCGTCCGCCTTCTGAGTGGCAAGGAACGCACGCAGCGGCATGAAATCTTGCCCCGGCTTGACGACATCCCAGCCCACTGCGCGGCGATAACGTGCCACGTCGCCGTTCGGATCGTTGTAATCTTCCGTGAACGTGATGCCGACCGACATGTCGAGCAGGTGGCGCACGGTGCAACTGCCGTAAACGGACGCGGATACTTCCGGCACATAATCGCTGACCGGGCGATTCGGGTTTAGCAGTCCCTTGTCAACGAGAATTCCGCCGAGCGCACCGCAAATCGATTTGCTGACAGAGAACACGATGTGCGGCGTTGTCGCGTCCATGCCCTGCGAATACCACTCAGCGGCGATGCGTCCGCGGCGAAGCACGAGAAAGCCTTTGGTGTAGGTGTTGCGCAATGCCTCGCGCAGCGTGGTCGAGCCTTGCGCGCCGTTGAACGCCACGTGTCCAATCTCGGAGAGGTCATATTCAAGTGGCGTAGGATTCTTGGACGCGGCGATATTCGCCGTCGGCATGATGCGGCGGACGTTGTGGTAGCTCCAGTTGTTGTAGGGCTGCGTGCGCCAGTTCGCGAGCGTGACCAGCTTGTCTTGCGCAGGCGGGAATTCGTTCATCAGACTCTTGACGGTCGTTGGGGCGTTCATCGTGCTTGCTTGCTCTTTTGTTGAGACGAGATTTCAATTTGCGGAAGTCACGCGTTGAAAACGCGCATCTGCATTCTGCGATTAAATCGGCGCAAGGCAACAGACATTGCATCATGTGTGAGGGCCGGAATCGGCAGAGAATCGGACTCGGAAAGCCAAAAACGGCAAGAGGCTCGGAGAAAAACAATGTGCGAGACTCTTAAGCTGTGCATGGTTCAAATCAGGCCATGACAAACGATGATTCTCGAGAGAGCGAATCGGGTGCGATGAACACGCTGTTGGTGATGACCCTGACCATTGCGGCCGCGGTCAACGCCTGGTGCCTGTACATCTATCTTTGATTGCTTGAGGAGCAGAACGCTCCAGTGTCCCGATTCTGAAGTTCGCGCAGGCTTGCGGCTTGCTCAGACGCGGACTTTAAAATCGAAGGGACATTCGTAAACCCAATTGCAGTGCCGCTTTCGGATTTGAAGTTCTTTATCGGGTTACGCGCGCTATACTGGATAGCAGCGGCCGGGCTCGACATCTGTCAGGCCCAGCCGCTTTACTCAACGCAACGCTACGCGTCGATTATTGGTAGTCAGAGTATTTGAACGCGGGCAGCGCCTTGAGCTGTTCCTTGGTGCCGCTCATCATTGCGTGGTCGGGATACCAGTTGTCCTTGCTGCTATCCTTGCTGGCTGCCGTCGATGACATCCCACCGCCAGCCGCGCCTGTTGTCGTTGTCGACGAACCGGTGGTCGGTGTGCTCGACGATGAAGCCGAGCGGATCGGCTCGTCCACAAATTTGAGCTTGTCCATGCTGACCGCGATGTCGTGCTGGCCGACGCCGAGGAAGCCACCAACACCAATAACCACCGCGTTGACCTTGCCGGACTTGTCCAACAGGATTTCGCTGATGTCGCCGAGCTTTTCGTTGGACTCGTTATAGACGTCGAGGCCCATGAGCTTCGATGCGCGCCAGTTGCCCTTCAAGTTCTGCTGCACACTCGTCGATGACGATGAAGCGCTCGGCGAAGTTGAAGCGGTGCTGTCTTGAGCAAATGCAGCACCACCAATCAGCGCGGTGCCCACCAGAGCCGTCGCTACATATTTCGCAATCATCGGAGATCCTCCTTCCAATATATCTATTGAAATGGAAGAACCCGAAGTTGCGGCTTATGTTCCGGGAACTGAGGTGGAACGAACGGCTGGGGTCAATTTAGAAGACTGCGTCGCGAGCGATCGCACGGAAGCGGAATTTCACCGCTCTCGATGGCGGCGTGCAGGTTCGACAATTCCATTTCGAGATATTCGTTAGCGGCCAGAAGTGCCTTCAGCGCGCCGCGAATGTCTCCGTCACACTGAGCGATGACGTCGTCGAGTGCATTCTCATAACGGTCTTCCGGGAAGTTCTGGAAACTCATGATGTCCCTCGCTTTGTGATGCGTGGAATTCGTGGATACAAACTGAGGCCTCAATGGTGACGGAGCCTTAACGGATCCATGAGTCGGTCAGTTGTCCTCGTTATTCACAGGTAAATTGATCAAAAGGCCGAGCCTCACGGTTCGGGATCGCTCTCGAAACCCGGAGCACACACCTTAGATCCATGGAACCCGCCGTTTTGTGACTGTTCCATGAAGCTTCATCAGCCTTTCGAACCTCGTTGCCAGTCGACCCGCGAGTTCCATAGGGACGAGGTGCTCGCTCAGGTCGAGGCAGCCCGGCGTTAACGATGGGCGTCGCACCGCGCTTGCGAACCAAGTGATTCAATCTTGAAGAAACTGGTGATGTTTCTGGTTCGGAATGCCGCACCAAGCTTCCGCATGCCGCCGTGTTTCAGGCTTGAGGTTTACGCGGCGCGGGTATTCAATTCCCTCAGCTCTAAACGCCCCTCCTGGACAAGGATGTGGTGATGGCTTCGGTCTCGAAGGATTCCGACCTTAGAGAAGGAACGCGCCCGCACCGCCGGCGTGACGAGCTGATCGTATTTCTCATCATCGCAGCCTTCATCTGGCCCGTCGTCGCTGTTGGCGTTGTCGGCGGATACGGCTTTCTGGTTTGGATGTCACAACTGGTGTTGGGGCCGCCGGGCCCTCCGCATTGAGAGGCGATCATGGACTCGCAAGAGATCTCGCGGCGTAATTTCCTGACGGGCAGCGTGCGGTCGTCCGACACGGTGCACATCTCAAGCGCCGTCGTCTCGGTGCTTCCGCATCGCCGCAATGCCGTGCTGCAGGCGCTTGCCGCGCTTCCAGAGGTTGAGGTGCATCAAAGCAATGCGTCGAAGATCGTGATCGTGCTTGAGGGCCCCGATAGCGGCGCCCTCGGTGCGCGGCTCGCAGAGATCTCATCGTGGAGCGGCGTGCTGTCCGCGAACATGGTTTTCGAACAGACGGAGCGTGCCGCCGACCTTGAGGAGTGACAAATGACGTTGTCTCGCCGAGACGTTCTCAAGGCACAGGCCGCTGCCATTGCCGCGGCCGCAGCAAACATCAGTCTTCCGGCCGCCGCACAGCCGATCGCGCAAGGCATCGGATCAATCGAGATCAAATGGTCGAAAGCGCCGTGCCGTTTTTGCGGAACAGGATGCGGTGTGATGGTGGGCGTGAAGGGCGACAGGGTGGTCGCGACCCACGGCGATACACTGGCGGAGGTCAATCGCGGACTAAACTGCATCAAGGGATATTTTCTCTCCAAGATCATGTACGGCGAAGATCGGCTGACGACGCCGCTGATGCGAAAGAAGGGCGGCGTCTACGATAAGTCCGGTGAACTGACACCCGTGAGTTGGGACGAGGCTCTTGGTGTGATGGCGGCGCAGGCCAAGAAGGTGCTGAGGGAGAAGGGGCCGACCGCGCTCGGCATGTTCGGCTCCGGACAATGGACGATCTGGGAAGGCTACGCGGCCACGAAACTGATGCGCGCGGGTTTCCGCTCCAACAATCTGGATCCGAACGCGCGTCACTGCATGGCGTCGGCAGCCTATGCGTTCATGCGCACCTTCGGCGCCGACGAGCCGATGGGGTGCTATGACGACTTCGAGGCCGCAGACGCCTTCGTGCTGTGGGGCTCGAACATGGCGGAGATGCATCCCATTCTCTGGACGCGTCTGACGGATCGCCGTCTCAGCCATCCGCATGTGAAGGTCGCGGTGCTCTCCACGTTCACAAACCGGAGTTCCGATCTCGCTGACATTCCGATCGTGTTCAAGCCGGGGACGGATCTCGCCATCCTCAACTACATCGCCAATCACATCATCTCTACGGGGCGGGTGAATCAGGACTTCGTCACCAAGCACACCAGCTTTGTGAAAGGCGCGGTGGACATCGGCTATGGGCGGCGCCCCGACGATCCGATGGAAACGAAAGCCAAGGGCGCAGCCAATCCGGGCGCGACGCAGCCCATCGACTTCGACGCTTACGCAAAGTTCGTCAAGGACTACTCGCTGGAGAAAGTCTCAGCGCTGTCCGGTGTGGAGCGCGGCTTTCTGCAAGAGCTGGCGGAGCTTTACGCCGATCCGTCACGCAAGGTGATGTCGCTCTGGACCATGGGCTTCAATCAGCACGTCCGCGGCGTCTGGGCCAATCAGCTTGTCTACAATCTGCATCTGCTCACCGGGAAAATTTCGGAGCCGGGGAATTCGCCATTCTCGCTCACCGGGCAACCCTCTGCATGCGGCACCGCGCGCGAGGTGGGCACGTTCGCGCATCGACTTCCAGCGGATATGACCGTCACCAATCCCGCGCACCGCAAGCACGCGGAAGAGATCTGGCGCGTCCCGTCAGGTCTGATCCCGGAGAAGCCAGGCTATCACGCGGTCGAGCAGGACCGCATGCTGCATGATGGAAAGCTCAATTTCTATTGGGTGCAGGTCAATAACAACGTGCAGGCGGCGCCCAACAACAGCAATGAGACTTATCCGGGCTACCGCAACCCCGACAACTTTATCGTGGTGTCAGATGTCTATCCGACAGTGACGGCGATGTCCGCCGATGTCGTACTGCCGGCCGCCATGTGGGTGGAGAAGGAAGGCGGCTATGGCAATGCCGAGCGCCGCACGCACTTCTGGCACCAGCTGGTGAAGGCGCCGGGCGATGCGCGTTCCGATCTGTGGCAGATGATGGAGTTCTCCAAACGCTTCACCACAGATGAGGTGTGGCCGCAGGACATTCTCGACGCCAATCCGAACTATCGCGGCAAGACGCTGTTCGAGGTTTTGTATCGTAATGGAAATGTCGATCGATTTCCGCTCAGCCAGACATCGCCGGACTACGAGAATTTCGAATCCAAAATGTTCGGCTTCTATGTGCAGAAGGGATTGTTTGAGGAGTATGCATCGTTTGGGCGTGGCCACGGCCATGACCTCGCGCCGTTCGACAGGTATCACGAGGTGCGCGGGCTGCGCTGGCCTGTGGTCGACGGCAAGGAAACACGCTGGCGCTATCGCGAGGGATTGGACCCTTACGTCAAGCCGGGCAAAGGGATCGAGTTTTACGGGAACCCGGACGGCAAGGCGAAAATCATCGCCGTGCCTTACGAGCCGCCGGCGGAATCTCCCGATAAGGAATTCGATATCTGGCTCGTGACCGGACGCGTGCTCGAGCACTGGCATTCCGGCTCCATGACCATGCGGGTGCCCGAACTCTACAAGGCGTTTCCCGGCGCGCGCTGTTTCATGCATGCGGAGGACGCGCGCGAGCGCGGCATCAATCAGGGCGCCGAGATCAGGCTGGCATCGCGGCGCGGCGAAATCCGGACGCGTGTCGACATCCGCGGCCGCAATCACATGCCGCGCGGCGTCGTTTTCGTGCCGTGGTTTGACGCCAGCCAGCTCATCAACAAGGCCACACTCGACGCGACGGATCCGATTTCAAAACAGACGGATTTCAAGAAATGCGCGGTCAAGATCATTCCGGTGTGAGGACTTTGCTTGGAGCCGCGTTGAGCGGCGCTCTTGTCGTTGCTGCTGGGGCACTCTACGCCCAGGGCGCACTCGAGATCGTGCCACGTCTGACGGGCGCAAATCCCCCGATGAGCGAGATTCCAACACCGCCGCTCGCCCGTCCGATCACTGACGACAAACGTGTCATGCGGAATTACCCGGAGCAGCCGCCCGTCATTCCGCACTCGATCGACAACTATCAGCTCACGCTGAAGACCAACCGGTGTCTCGATTGTCACCGTCGGCAATTCACCGAAGGTTCGGGCGCGCCGATGATCAGCGTGACGCACTTCATGGACCGCGACGGCCAGGTGCTCGCCGACGTCACGCCGCGCCGGTATTTCTGCACGGAATGTCATGTCCAGCAGACGGACGCCGCGCCGCTGGTGCCGAATGATTTCCAGGACATGCTTCTCGTGCGGGAGCCAAAGTAGTGAGCAAGTGGCAGTGAGCGGATGAGGGGCAGATGATAGCCAGACTGAAGTCCTTGCTGCTGTGGTTCTGGCATATTGCGAGCCGGCCCAGCACATATTTCAGTCTGGGATTTCTCACGCTCGGCGGTTTCATCTGCGGCGTTCTGTTCTGGGGAGCCTTCAACACGGCACTGGAAATCACCAACACTGAGAAGTTCTGCACCTCATGCCATGAGATGCACGACAATGTGTTTCAGGAATTGCAGCGGACCGTTCACTTCTCGAACCGCTCAGGCGTTCGCGCCACCTGTCCCGATTGCCACGTTCCTCATGACTGGACGGACAAGATCGCGCGCAAGATGCAGGCCTCAAAGGAAGTCTGGGGCAAGATCTTCGGCACTATTTCGACGCGGAAGAAATTTCTCGACCACCGGCTTGAGCTTGCCAAGCACGAATGGGCACGGCTGAAGGCGAACGACTCGCTCGAATGCCGGAATTGCCACTCCGCGATGGCGATGGATTTCACCAAGCAGACAAACCGCGCCGCGGAAATCCACACGCGCTATCTGCTCTCGGGCCAACGCACCTGCATCGATTGCCACAAAGGCATCGCGCATGAATTGCCTGATATGACCGGCGTGGAGCCGGGGTGGAGCGCGCCGCCGGAGCTCCGGCAAAGTTTCCACGATCCGGACATCAAGTCGCTGCTGGAGTATCTGGCTTCGACGAGGCTGTAGGGTGCCGTCGGGGGGCCTGATTGCTGCTGCGGGGCCTGTCCTGGGTGTGAACGCGATCTTTCCGACCATCCATCTAGTCCTCAACTGGGCGCAAACGGTTCAGCCGGTTCCGGAAAATGGAAGTTCCCAAAATGGCAACACGGGTCTTGTCCCGAGGCGGCGGCGCTGGTAGCTGTTCGCGTGCGCCGGTTTAGCTCAGCGGTAGAGCAGCGGTTTTGTAAACCGAAGGTCGGGAGTTCAATCCTCTCAACCGGCACCAATGAAATCAACGCCTTACGCTGATTTTTCTTTTTAAACCGCTGCTCCTGTGCCTGTTTTTGTGCTCGCAGGACGACGCTGCCGCTTGGGGCAGATCACTTCAATAGCGGGTCAAGGAAACGTATGTGTTCCCGTACGAAGACGGGACGTAAATGTCCTCCATCCGAGAACTTCGGTTCGCCAGCTCCGAAGATTGGCGCACAGCTGTTTTCGGCGCCGCATACGTTGGGAAATGGATCGAGGAGGACCGCTCCGGTGCGCTCAGCGATCGCGCGAAGATTATCGTCCGCGGTTGAATGGGCGGCTCGTAATTCTGCGATGGAAACGGGCTTGTCAAAATCCGGAGCGATTCGAAAACCGGTGAGACTACGCGTCACCATCTCTCGGGGGTCGAAGCGCGGATGAGATCCCGGTAGCCCTAGCACCAGATAAACCTTGGCTCCGTACCCCTGCAGCGTGCGGACATAATCTTCGAGATTGGCATAGAATGCGCTCATGCCTTCAGATGTGTCTAAAGGCAACTGCCTGCCTTCTCGTTCAATGGATTCCTTTTTGAGTCTGTAAGCGCCCCATACCGCGCCCAGCACGACTGACTGCACGTTCTCTCGCTGCACCAGATCGGCCAAAAGACTGGGCAGGACGACGCAGCGCGAAGAGTTGTCAAATCCCGGTACCGGTGCGCAGGCAGGAAGAGTCATGAAATAAGTGTTAGCCGCGAGCCTTCCTTCGTCAGCCAATTGCTTCGCTCTGGGCGCGTAGTGTTGCATCAGGCTGTCGCCGGCCAACACCACTTTGCGATCGCCATGTCCCAGACGAGATATCAAAATTGTGTCTTGCTCTGACACCTCCATGCCTCTGGTAGGCTCGTAGATAGGATCCAACTTGGCAGCGCTGATCTTGCGGATGTCGAGGCCGCCTGGATGTGGCGGGAAGCGCTCGGGGAAGCCCTTATTGACCCATACCACTAGCCCGCATGCACCCAAGACCGCCATGCAGACAGCGGTGATGACAGTGCGGCGATGGCGATGCGCACCAAAACGGATAGGACGCTCGATAAAGCGGTAGGTCATCCAAGCCAGGAGAACGCTTGATGCCACCAGCGCGATGGCCATCAATGGCGTCAGCGGCTTTTCCATGCGAACGATGAGTGCATAAGAGATCAACGGCCAATGCCAAAGGTAGAGTGGATAGCTGATAAGACCCACGAAAACGGCGGCACGATTGGAGAAGACAACCCGATTCACCGTAGCCTCAGGCCCGGCTGCAAGCACCGCGATCGCGCCAGCCACCGGTAGCAGGGCCGGCCAACCGGGGAAGGGCATCGCGGCGGTGAACAGCGCGACCGAGGCCAACAGGGCGGCCAACCCAACCCACGCGAGCCAGGACCGGGCTTTCGGCGTCAATGGAATCTCCCGCCGCCAAGCCAGTCCTGCTCCGGCGAGGAGCTCCCAGAACCTGGAGAACGGCGAATAGAAGTCAGCGGAGATGCTGGTCACTGACAGAGCGATGTTAGTCGCGAAGGACATCAAGAATAGTGCGCAAAGCAGTTGTCCAATCGGTGCCTTGATCCGGAAAGCCATCCACAGCAGCGCCGGCCAGAGGATGTAGAACTGTTCCTCGACGCCCAAGGACCAAAGATGCAAAAGCGGCTTTAGGTTGGCTGCCGTATCGAAATAACCGGTCTCGCTCCACAGCGCGACATTGGAGAGAAAGCTCGCGCCAAAGAACACATGCTTTCCCAACTGCGCCAACTCGAACGGCAGCAGGGCGATGAAACCGTAAGCCAAGACAACGGCGAGACATACCGCGAGCGCTGGGAAGATCCGCCGGATGCGCCGTCCATAGAATGTTGTGAGCGAAAAACGGCTTTCGGTCATTTCGCTGAACAGGATCGACGAAATGAGAAAGCCAGAAATGACAAAGAAGACGTCCACGCCCACAAAGCCGCCGCGTATGACATTCGGGAAGGCGTGATAAAAAACCACCGAAAGCACGGCAAAGGCCCGCAGCCCGTCGATGTCGGGGCGATAAGTGTCAGTTGCGGGGGAAAACCAATTCGAAGATGTCACGCTTCAAAGGGTGCCCAGAGTGACGATTCGGCGCGCCTTCTCTTGTTCGATTATGATTTCCATTTTCCCTCCTTATTCGCGAACGGGAAACGAAGTGTGCCTGATTCACCGTTCATGCGGCGCCTCGCGCACATAGAAAGGTGCCTAAAATTTGCATAAATGCTGGGTTCCTGGTGATTTGTGGGTCTAGCTTAGCTCTAAAGCAGTGCTTTTTGTAAACAGAAGGTCGAGGCTTCGATCCTTTAAACCGGCACCACGTTTCCCGATTTTATTCCTGAGGACGACGAACTCACCGCGCGTGTCTTCGCGGCCAATGCCCCGCCCGCAACCAGCCGTTAACCTCAACTTTCCAAAACCTTATCGCAATTCTTAAACGTTGAACCTCCGCCAAGGCTTGCGCATTAGCGTTACCGGACGAAGTGGGCCTGCCTTTAACCCCTGCCGCGCAGGGCTGGATTAGGGTTGGCCGTCATTTGAGAGGCTGCCTGGTATGCGCGTGACAATGACTTTGGCGATTTTGCTCGGAACGATGGCATCGGCCATGGCTGACAGCGGTGCGGTCATCGCAATTCCCGGCCGGCCGGGTGTCCCTGTGATGATCAATGGCCGGGATGTGTCCTACGGTGTCCTCGAATACGAGTGGGGTCTCGCGCATCACTTCAAGCCGCAGACCATCGTCTATGGCGGCTGGGATGAATACATCCCGCCGGAAGTTGGACATTATTATCCGAGCGCGGGCCGGACGCCGGGCTATGGCCGGCTGGAAATTGAGCCGCCCGCCAATCGCCGTTTGCCGCAGCCGGCCGAGAGCTATCATCAGTCGTGGTCGGCGAGATCGCCGCAGCCTGCGCAGCAGAATATTCCGTATAATCCGCCCCCGGTGATCCTCGCACCGCAGATCGGTGGAGGTCGCGGCCAGGGCGGATTTCAGCAGTTCCGAAATTAAACATCGCGAGTGTCCCGATTCCGAAGCTCGTATCATCCCGCGGCACCTTCGTTTGCGAACTTCGGAATCGAAGGACACTCGCAACTTATGGATCTAGTGTGGCTTTGGTTCAGAAGTCCGCATTCCAGGCTCGCCGCACAAATGATGCGGACCTCTAAACCGCCACACTAGTCAACAGCGAGTTTCAAACAGGAGAGTGGTATGCGTCAGAAGATTGCGGGGTTGTTCGCAGGCGTCGTCCTGGCGGCGACCATGTCGGCGGCGCCCGTTCAGGCCTGTACGGCGCTCGAGCCATGCGGCGGCTATGGCAACGGCTACGGCTATGGAGACGAGTATAGCTACGGCTATAGTGAGCGCGAGCGCCTGCCGGATCCGAGCGCGGGATTTCCTTATCAGAGCCCGCAATACTACTACGTCAATCAGGGGCCGACCTACACCGGACCGGGCAACTATGCTCCGTTCCCGACCTACCAGGAACGTGCGGTGAGCGGCTGGCAGGCCTACAGCCGTCCTTACTACTACGGCTACAACGGCGGGCCTTACGCCAACGCGAGCCATCACTATTATGACGGCGCACCGGGCGTCAGCGGACCTGTGGTCTACACCTATCGCTGGGGCCGCCGGCACTACGCGCATCGCGGCTATCGCCGCGCGCCGAAGTACTATTACACGACGCGCACCGGCGTTCGTTATGGGCACGCCGGCCGGCGTGTTTATCCGCAGTTCCGCCAGTCGCCGACCGACAGCCTGGCGCAGGGTGCACGCATTCCGATGAAGCCGCACCACTACAAGTTCTGATCGCTCGCGATCCTTAAAACGAACAACGCCCGCTCCTGAGCGGGCGTTTTCTTTTTTAGATGTAAACGTTTCAGCTCATGAGGCCGAGGCGCGTGCTGCCGATGTAAAGCGCAAGCGCTGCGGCGTTCGAGACGTTGAGGCTCTTGATCGCGCCGGGCATGTCCATGCGCGCAACCACCTTGCAGGTCTGGCGCGTCAACTGCCGCAGGCCCTTGCCTTCAGCGCCGAGCACCAGTGCGAGCGGCGCCTGCAGCGCGACGCCCGCGAGATTTTCGGTGCCTTCGCTGTCGAGGCCAACGGTCATGAAGCCGAGGTTGTTCATCTCTGTCAGTGCCCGCGCCAGATTTTGCACACTGACGATGGGAACGAGTTCAAGCGCGCCGGACGCGGATTTCGCCAGCACGCCGGTGGCTTCGGGGCTATGCCGTGCCGTAGTCACGATCGCTTTTACGTCGAAGGCTGCGGCCGAGCGCAGGATCGCGCCGACATTGTGCGGATCTGTGATCTGGTCGAGCACCAGCACGATGCCTTCGCGCGGGAGGGTGTCGAGATCGGGCGAGGGCAGGGGATCCGTCTCCGCCAGCAGGCCCTGATGGACGGCATCCGGGCTCAGGCGCCGATCGATTTCCTGCGGCCGGACCATCTCCGGCGCGACGCGAGTGTCGATGTTCTCTTCCGCGAGTCGTCGGGCGGCATTCTCGGTGAGGAACAATTTGCGGATGCGGCGGGCGGGGTTCGCCAGCGCAGCCGTCACGGTGTGCCAGCCATAAAGAATGACCGGGCCATCGGCCTTGTCGTCGCGGTCGCGCCAGGCCGGCCGGCCGCCTGGACCTCGGTCCTTGCTACGGTCCTTACCGCGGCCCTGCGGGTTTGCGCCCCGAAAGCGCGGTTTTCGCGTGGAATCGCTCATGCCGCGCTTGTCCCACGAGCTTGGAATAATGGCAATTTCCGGCTTGGGGCCCGGCGTGAAAATGCCGTCATAATTATCCTCGCCTTGGTTGACTTTACCCCACCGCATCGCCCATAAACGCGCCGACCGGGTGCCCGACTTCGGGCTCGCTTTTACCGTCATTCATGGCCGTCCAGCCGCCCAGTTCGGGTGCGCGAAGGGCCGACGACGTTAAGCGGGGGAGTGTCCCGAGTGGCAAAGGGAGCTGACTGTAAATCAGCCGCCGTATGGCTTCGAAGGTTCGAGTCCTTCTTCCCCCACCATCTTGAAAACGCTCGCGGAATTGATTTTCCGCGGGCGTTTTTATTTGCGCGCGTCTGATCTCGCCTGATCCAGGAACGGTTACCTGTCTGATCCGTTGCCGCTAGGCACCTACGGAGGATCATCA
Organism: Afipia dichlorophenoxyacetatis; assembly: GCF_055386385.1. Taxonomy (NCBI): domain Bacteria; kingdom Pseudomonadati; phylum Pseudomonadota; class Alphaproteobacteria; order Hyphomicrobiales; family Nitrobacteraceae; genus Afipia; species Afipia dichlorophenoxyacetatis. The sequence continues at coordinate 1,630,147 of NZ_AP029250.1, forward strand.
TGAAGATCGCAGCAGTCGCTTTCGCGCTCACGCTCGCATGGATGATCGGCCCATTGGCACACGCGTCCGCCGATGAGCCGGGATCGGACTGGATGCCGCGCGAGCAGATCAGACAAAAATTGTTAGAGGCGGGCTACACCGAGATCACCGAACTCGAAGCCGACGATGGCCATTGGGAAGGCGAAGGTGTGAAGGGCGGCAAGCGAGTGGAATTTCATCTCGATCCGAACTCCGGCGCCGTTCTGTCTGAAAAGGTGAAGAAGTCCGACAAGGAGTGAGTGGAGCCGTTGACTCTTAGTGTTGTAGCGAGGTCGATACTCTCGCCTCGAATGCGAGACGATGCCTCGATCCATCGATCAACTTCCTCGCTCGTCGTCACATTGTTCTTCGCTCGTCCACCACGTGCGACAAGTGAACCAGCACGCAGCAACTTTCTTCGCGCAGTGGTCGGAAAAAACATCGCGCGCGCGTGATCGCGAACTGACTTGCTCTGCTTCATCGCTGCACGATCAGTTTTCTTTGCTTGATGCGTTCATGCGAGATGCTCCGCTACGGAAGAAGGATGCGCACCATCCAATGTTTCGAACGCTGTGACTAGAATTGCAGCGGTTTTCATCTGTAGTTCTAGAACTAAACTTCCATTTGAGAGAGCAGCGCTCCGAATCGCAAATGGAATTGTTCTCTGTGCGAACGGATTATTTTTCTCTCTTCGCAATTATCTTCAGTGAGTCTCGCACTGCGAAATTTGAGGCAGTGTTGATGTATCAGCACGTCGCGTTGTGAACAGAAAATCTCGTCAACTCACGACTCGTTCAACGTGGTTAAGAATTCGTCACCAAGTTGTTACGCGTGCCCCCTATACGATGCAACCAAGCGACGGACATGCGTCTCAACAGGCGCGCGTGCGTATTTGGGGGCGCGCCTGCGCCATTGATTGAAAGCTGTTTAGCTATCTCCGTCCCGCATGTGTCGGATGAGGTGGCGGGCTGGAGTTTGACGACGATGATGACAACGGCGGTTCCGTTCTCTCACCGACACCATACGATCCAATCTGAGACTTGGCCGCGCGTTCTGCCGGTTTATTCAATTCACTAATCTTGCAAGCTTCTCGTTGCCCGGCTTTTTGATCGGGCAGCGTCTCGCCACACCAAACGTTCATCGCTTCGCTTTTGAAGCCACCCTTTTGCACGTCTGAATTTCTGGAGATTTTCCATGGCTGCCAATCTCACCGCAGGTTCGATCGCTTTCACCGGTTACAACGGCGACGGCAACGACAATCTTTCCTTTGTCGCTCTGACCAATATTGCCTCTGGTACGGTGATCAACTTCACGGACAATGCCTGGAACGGAACGAGCTTCTCATCTTCCGAGAGCGTGTTTCAGTGGACGGCAACGAGTGATGTCGCCGCCGGCACGATCATCGACATCGACAATATTGGCAGCGGAACATTGGGCACCAATGTAGGCAGCGTAAAATTCACAAATACGACCAACACCGGCCTATCGAACGATAGCGAAGTTGTTTACGCATTTACCGGAACGACTGCTGCACCGACATTCTTGGCTGCAATTTCAAACGTTGGCTATGGTACGAGCGATGGCAATCTCAACAACACGGGCCTAGTTGCCGGTGCAACCGCTGTGAGTTTCACGGGCGGCCTCGATATCATGGCATATAATGGCGCGCGGACGGGGCAGGCGGATTTCTCAAGCTATCTAAATCTCATCAACAATTCGGCGAACTGGATTACGCAGGACGGCAGTGGCAATCAGAGCGCAGACGGAACGGCGCCGAATGCTCCATTTGCAACCACTCCGTTCACTGCCAACGCGCCCGCGGCCCAGAGCATTTCGTTCTCGCCAACAAGCGTTTCCGTCACTGAGGGCGACAACGGCACGAAGACGATGACCTTCACTGTCACCCGCAGCGGAGACACGACGGGTGCGATCTCGTTCTCTGGCACCTTCGACAAGGGCACGACAGACGCTGCCGATTTCGGCGGCACTCTGCCGTCTTCGATGTTCAACGGCACGATCGCAGCAGGCGCGACCTCAGCCACCGTCACGGTCACAATCTCCGGCGACACGACTCCTGAGCCGTCCGAATCCTTTACGCTGACGCTCACCTCTGCCAGCAATCCGAGCGCGACTGTCACGATCGGCACAGCGGCGGCCACCGGCACCATCGCTAACGATGATGGCGGCACGGTTGTGTCGAGCAACGCGTCGTCGCTGACGATTGGAAACAACGACCACGTCACGATCCTGAGCAACGTGACCGTGTCCGGTTCGACCGCCGTGACATGGACCGGCGGTGGCACGGCGCCAGGCGCCATTCTCGACAACTTCGGCAATATCTCGGGAAGCACCCGCGCGATTTCGACCAGCGGCTCCAGCGGCGGAAACCTGACGATCGACAACGAATCCGGAGCAACGATTCAAGCCGTCAAGGACGCGATCAAGATTTCGAATCTTCAGGGGACCGTTACTGGAACTCTGACCATCGTCAACGATGGAATGATCAAGTCGACCGGGACAGGTAATAATGCCGGCCAGGCGCTCGACCTCGATGATAACTCGTCGCCCAACGCTCATACGATCATCACCAACAACGCGACCGGCGTGATCCAAGCGGCCGATGCTGACGCCATCCGTGGTGGGATTAACGCTACGATTAACAACTACGGTCAGATCGTCAGCCACAACGGCAGCAGCTCGTCAGACGGCAATGATGCCATCGACTTCCAGACGCGGTCGGGCGGTGTCGTCAACAACTATGAAGGTGGTTTGATCGATGGTGCGCGTCACGGCATTACCGGTGATGCCCCGATCAACGTCAGCAACAACGGAACGATTTCGGGCGAAAGCGGCTCCGGCATCAACCTGGATACGGCTTCGACCACCACGACCGTCGTTGTCAACTCTGCGAAGGGAGTGATCGTTGGCCATGCCGTGAATGGAGCCGACGCTGATGGCGTTGATGTTGACGGTCTGGTGAACATCGACAATTTTGGAACCATCAAGGCGGTTGGCTTGACCACCGATGGTCTGAACGAAGCCCTCGCCGTCGGTGGCGGTACGATCCACAACGAAGTCGGTGGCGTGATCGTCAGCGACCAGCGCGCCATCACCGTCGATGACAGCAACGACGGCAGCGCCTTTGCGGCAACGACCATTACCAATGAAGGCACTATTCAGGGCGGCAACGGCGAAGCGATTTCGATCACCGGCACTTTCGCCGATACCATCACCAACAAGGGTGTCATTGACGGCAGCGTATTCACCGACGGCGGCAACGATACTTTCGACGCCTACACCGGCTCCTCGACTTCTGGTCTGATCGACCTCGGCTCCGGCAACGACACGGTACACCTGCTGGGCAACGGCGCCGGTACATTCGGCGAGACCGCCAATGTCGAGACGCTGGACGTCGATGCCGGCACGTGGACCGTGGACGGCACCGAGGACTACAATGCGATCAACATCGCGGCCGGTGCGGCGATGGTCAGCCAGATCTCGGTCGAACACAGCATGGCCATCACGGTCGGCGGCTCGCTCACCGTTGCGGATGACCGCGCCATCACTGCTGACGATGGCCTCGACGACGGCTCGACGCTGACCGTCAATGTCTTGAAGGGCGGCAGCATTACCTCGGGTGATGACGCGATCCGGATCAAGGGCAATTTCAAGGACGGCACTGTCAGCATCGACAACGCCGGCACCATCACGGCCAACGGCGGCCAGGCGATTGACCTGAGCGATGTGACCGCGAAGAGCACCGCGATCACCATCACCAACGAAGCCGGCGGCATCATCATGGCGATTGATGCCGACGCGGTTCGCGGCGGCGGCAACACCACCATTGAGAACTTCGGTGCCATCTCCTCTGTATTTGCCAGCAAGGACCTCAACGACGCCATCGACTTCCAGGATGACGGCAACGGCACGGTCCATAATCATGCCGGCGGCACCATCATCGGTGCGCACCACGGCATCACCGGGTCGCAGGGCATCACCGTCATCAACGACGCAAATGGCACGATCATCGGCCAGAGCGGCAGCGCGGTGAACATCGACAACGATGTGACCAGCATTGTGACAGTGACCAACTACGGCACCATGCTCGGCATGGCCAATCCGGACCAGGACGATAGCGACGGCGACGCGGTTGACGTCGACGGCCTGCTGAATCTGGACAATTATGGCCAGATCCGCGGCTTGGGAGCCAACGGCACTCACAAGGGCGGCGCCAACGTCTCCGAAGGCATTGCGGCCGGCGGCGGCACCATCAACAACTACGCGGGTGCAACGATCTACGGCTATGGCCGTGCGATCCAGGTCGACGACTCCGCCAATGGTGCAGCGCTGGCTGCAACCACGATCTATAACGAGGGCATTATCCAGGGTGACGGCCACGGTCCGGAGAACTTCGAGCCGGGTTCGGATGCCGGCATCAACCTCATAGACCGTGAAGCGATCGACATCCTCGGGACCTTCGGCGATACCATCACCAACAAGGGACAGATTATCGGCGGCATCTTCACCGACGGCGGCAGCGACACCTTCGACGCCTATGTTGGCTCGAGTGTCACCGGCAAGATCGATCTTGGTGACGGCAACGACACGGTCGATCTGTTCGCAACCGATGGCAGCGCTGCCACAGGCATCCTCGGTGCCGTGGTCAACGCCGAAAACCTGGTCGTCGAGAGCGGCACATGGGCCGTCACCGACGCTTCGTCCTTCAGCAATATCGATGTGAAGGGCGGCGCCAAGATCCGGAACGTTCAGGGGACAGCCGATCCATTGGCGCTCACCGGCAGCCAGCATCTCACGGTTGAGCAGGGGGGCTCTGTTGAATCCTACGCTATCGGCTTTGATACTGACGGCAATCCGGAGGAAGTGCCCGGAACGTCGCTTCTGCTGAAGGGGGATCTGAACGCGGTCATCGACAACTCCGGCACGATCAAGGGTATCGCCGAAGTCGGGACGATGGACGACGTGATCTTCGTGCCTCCTACCGGCAACGTGACCATCAACAACCATGAGACCGGGGTTATTTCCGGTGGCATCGTTCTGGTCGGCGTGACAACCACGATCGACAACTCAGGCGAAATTATCGGTGCTGACGACAACAACACCATTGCGATCAACGCCAGCTCTGCCGGCACAGCCACCACGATCGTCAATCACGCCGGTGGCTTGATCACCACACGCGCAGACCAGAACGTCATTCAGGCCGGCGCCGGGAATATCATCGACAACGCGGGCACGATCCGCAGCATGGACGATTACACGGACAGCGATGGCAATCTGATTGCAGGCAAGGACGCCATTGCTTTCAAGAACTCCACAGGTGGTGGTTCGGTGCACAACGAGGATGGTGGGCTCATCGAAGGCTCGCATCACGCGGTGTCCGGTAAGGGCGCGCTGACCGTCATCAATGATGAAGGCGGCACGATGATCGGCCGCAATGGTTCGGCGGTGAACGTCGACAACAAGCCAGGTGTCGCAAACACGGTCTTCGTGACCAACCACGGCACCATGCTCGGCCAGTCGATGGGCTATGACGATAGCGACGGCGACGCGGTCGATGTCGACGCCCTGGTGAAGCTTGATAACTACGGTACGATCCGTGGCGAAGGTGCCAATGGCACCCACAACGGCGGCGCCAACGTCTCCGAAGGCGTGGCGATCGGCGGCGGCGTGATCAACAACTACGCTGGCGCGACGATCTACGGTTATGGCCGTGCCATTCAAGTGGACGACTCCGCCAACGGACCGGCGCTGGCCGCGACCACGATCTACAACGAAGGCACCATCCAGGGTGACGGTCACGGTCCGCAGAACTTCGAACCGGGTTCGGATGCCGGCATCGTCATCGCAGGCCGCGAAGCGATCGACATCCTCGGCAGCTTCGCCGACACGATCACCAACACGGCGACCGGCAAGATCATTGGCGGCATCTTCACCGATGGCGGCAACGACACCCTGAGCAACGCCGGCAGCATCACCGCGATGGCGGGATCGGCGGTGAACATGGGGGACGGCGACGACACCGTGACCAATACCGGCATCATCACTGGCGCGGTATTGCTCGGCGCGGGCGACGACACATTCAACGAATATGTCGGCTCCACGTCGGGTCAGATCGATGGCGGTGACGGCAACGACACGGTCAATCTCTATGCCACCGCTGGTGTCACAGCGACTGGTCTGATGAGCAAGATGGTCAATGTCGAGAATCTGAACGTCGTCAGCGGCACATGGAGCAATCCAGCCGCTTTCGTAGGTGGCACGTCTCCGATCACTGGCGTGACGAACGTCACGGTCGATACCGGAGCAACCCTGGTGGGAAGTTCGATCAGCGGTGCGAAGAGCGTGACTATCCAGCAGGGTGGAACTGTCACATCCGGGACCGGCGCTGCGATGGTGGCGTTCGCAATCAACGGTGGCACGCTCGATAACTCGGGCACGATGACCGGCAATAGCACGAGTGATGTTGGCGGAACACTGACCGTCAACGGGTTCGCGGTGACCATCACCAACGAAGCCACCGGAGTCATGAGCACTAATGCCGCCGCGGTGAGCTTGACTTCTGGCGCCAGCATTGGCGGTACCGTTGATCTCGAAAACTACGGCATGATCGCATCAACCGGGGGCGTTGGTGTCGATTTCCGCAGCGTTAATTCCAGCACGATCACGATCAACAACCATCAGGGCGGCTCTATCAAGGGAGTCTCCACCGGGCTCTCCATCGGCAACGCGACATCGACAACGACCGTCAATAACGATGGCCTGATCGAAACGACCGCTGCTGCTGGAAAGAAAGACGACGCCATCTCGATCTCCGCGGGTACAGCGACCATTCACAATGGTGCGACCGGTGACATCGAGGGCAGCCGTCACGCCATCACCGGTCCGGGCGGCATCACCGTCATCAACGATGAAGGTGGTTTGATCGTCGGTCACAACGGCTCTGCCGTGAACATGGACAACAGTTCCGATCCATCGCAGACGGCCTTCATCACCAACCACGGCACGATGTTGGGTGACTCGGCCAACATCGCTGACAGCGATGGCGATGCGATCGACGTCGACGGTCTGTTGCAACTCGACAACTACGGCTCGGTCCGGGGTGAGGGTGCCAACGGCTATCACGGCGGAACCGCAGCTATCGACGCCAACATCTCCGAGGGTGTCGCAATCGGTGGCGGTTCGATTCACAACTACGAAGGTGGCGAGATCTACGGCTATGGCCGTGCGATCGAAGTCGATGACTCGAGCAATGGCGGTGCGCCTGCAGCGGTCACCATCATCAACGACGGCACGATCCAGGGCGATGGCCATGGTCCGACCGGAGTTGCCGATGCGGATGCCGCGACGATGCAGGCCAAGATCAACGGTGCGGAGGCGATCGACACTATCGGCAGCCAGGCCGACACGATCACCAACACCGCGACCGGCAAGATCATTGGCGGTATTTTCACCGATGGTGGCAACGACACCCTGAGCAACGCCGGCAGCATCACCGCGATGGCGGGATCGGCGGTGAACATGGGCGACGGCGACGACACCGTCACCAATACCGGCATCATCACTGGCACAGTGTTGCTCGGCGCGGGCGACGACGTGTTCAACGATTATGCCGGCTCGACCGCAGGCACGATCGACGGCGGTGACGGCGTTGACACGATCAACGCCTACGCCGCGGCAGACAGTTCCGTGGTCGGTATTGTCGGTTCGTCCACCAACGTCGAGACCCTGAACATCGTCAGCGGCAGCTGGAAGCTCGGCAACGGCTTCTCCGGTGCGAACATCGAAGTGGAGAATGGTGCGACGATCACCAGCGGTTCGGCGGCGACAGCCATGGGCCTGACCGGCGGTCAGACCCTGACGGTCGATCAGGGCGGCTTGGTGCAGGGCACCAAGTTCGCAATTGGTATCAGTGGGGGCGATGTTGATGCCGTTGTCATCAATAGCGGCACTATCGACGTCACGTCCACGCCTGGCACCAAGGCCGATGCGATTACGCTGAACGGCGCGACCGCGACGATCCACAACACCTCGACCGGTGTGATCGAAGGCGCCCGTCACGCCATCACCGGTCCGATCGGCATCCACGTCATCAACGACGCGGGCGGCCTGATCGTCGGTGATAACGGCTCGGCGGTGAACATGGACAACAGCGAGACGGAAGATCACGCTGCCTTCGTCACCAACTACGGCACAATGCTGGGTAAGTCGGCCAACATCAGCGATAGCGACGGTGATGCTGTTGACGTCGATGGCATCCTTCATCTCGACAACTACGGCTCGATCCGCGGTGAAGGCGCTAACGGCTATCACGATGGTGAAGCCAACGTGTCCGAAGGCGTGGCAATCGGCGGCGGCACGATCCACAACTACGAAGGCGGTGAGATCTACGGTTACGGTCGTGCGATCCAGGTCGACAACTCCAGCAATGGCCCGGCGTTGGTGGCGACTACAATCATTAACGACGGCACCATCCAGGGTGACGGCAATGGTCCGACGGGTGTCGCTCAGCAGGATGCGGATGCGATGCAGGCCAGGATCGATGGCCGCGAGGCGATCGACATCCTCGGCAGCTTCGCCGATACGATCACCAACACCGCGACCGGTAAGATCATTGGCGGTATCTTCACCGATGGCGGCAACGACATCTTGAACAACGCGGGCCTGATCGACGGCAAGGTCGATATGGGTGCGGGCGACGATCAGGTGAATCTGACCGGCAACTCGCAGATTACCGGCACCATCGTCCTTGGTGACGGCAACGACGTGCTGACGGATGTCGTCAGCTCCACCAGCGCCATCACCGTGGATGCTGGTGCGGGCAACGATATCCTCACCGGCGGCGGTGGTAACGACACGCTGATCGGTGGCACGGGATCGGATACCTTCAACTACTTCGCCGGTGACGGAAACGACACGATCGTCGAAGGAGCGGGTAACGCGGGTGACTTCGATACGCTGAACCTGAGCGATTTCAACATCAGCGACGTGACGCTGGCGCGGCACGGTGAGGATCTTGTCATCACCACGAAGGACGGCAGCACGATTGTCGTTTCCGATCAGTTCGATGATGGTGGTGTTGAAAACATCGTCTTCAAAGACGGCAGCATTGATCGCAACGGCGTCGTCGACGCGACCAACCATGCTCCGACGGTCGATGCGACGACCCACGTCACGAGCGACGAAGATCACACCACCTCCGGTGCGATCGCTGCGACGGATGCGGATGGCGATAAGCTCACCTACACGCTGGTGGACGACGGTGCTACGCATCACGGTTCATTCGTCCTCATGAAGGATGGTACGTGGAACTATGCGCCGGACCAGGACTTCAACGGCCACGACAGCTTCGTTGTCGCGGTCAGCGATGGCCATGCGACGGTGCAGACAACGATCGATGTGACCATCAATCCGGTCAACGACGCGCCGGTCGCCACGAACGATGTGGGGCAGGTCGGTGAGCATGACGTGGCGACGTTCGATCTGGTCGCCAACGACAAGGACGTGGAGGACGGTCACCCGACCCTCAAGGGCTTCAGCATTGATAGCGTGGACGGCATCGACCTGAGCAAGGACGCTGCCGCCAACGCTTTCCACATTGTGGACGGCAAGCTGCAGTTCGATGGCGGAGATATCTTCGGCGCCCTCAACGACGGAGATCAGGCTCACGTCAGCATCACCTACACCGCCGAGGACAGCAACGGTGCGCAGACGACGGGCGAGTTCATGCTCACCGTCAATGGCGTGACCGACATGCATGTGATCAACGGAACCAATGGGCCGGATGTGCTGTTCGACACCGCTGGCGACGATCACATCATCGGTGGCGATGGAGCTGACGTGATCTTCACCGCTTCCGGCTCGGATATCGTCGATGCAGGGGCTGGTAATGACACCGTGATGGCGCTGACCGGCAATGCAACGGTCAACGGCGGCGACGGCAATGACACCATTGTCGGCGGCTCCGGCAACACGGTGCTCAACGGCGATGCCGGCAACGACACGATCACCGGCGGTTCCGGCAATGAGGTGCTCAACGGCGGTGCCGGGAATGACACATTGATCTCCAACAGCGGCAATGATCGGCTCGTCGGTGGACAGGGCAACGACCTGCTCATCGGAGGAACCGGCAGTGATACATTCGTCTTCAAGCCGGGCGATGGTCAGGACACCGTGGCCAACTTCAAGGCTGATGGGCCAGTTCACGATGTGATCGAGGTTGACTCGCACTCATTCGCGAACTTCGACGCTCTGATGGCTGCCGTCCACGATACGGCTACGGGAGTTCAGCTCCAGTATACCGACGGATCGACGCTGACCCTGAGCGGGATCACCAAGGCTCACCTCACTGTGGATGATTTCCACTTCGCCTAAGGAAGTCGATAAATCAGATGTGGAAATGAGGCGTCGAAAGACGCCTCATTTTTCCTTGTCAGAGGACTGTTACAATTCTGATCTATGTCACTCGATAGAGAAGCATGAGTTTTCATGTTGCGTTTATTGGTGTTGCCCGGTGTGTTGCGTAAGCAGCGTCGCCAGGCCTTTTTGTGTTTGGCCACGCCATGGTTTATCGAAATATGTCTGATGCGCCTGCGCGTGGCTCTTCGGCTCCTTCCGCAAAAACGGAACTAGGGCGGGCTCTGTCCGCATGCCGCAGTGCGTTCGTTACATTCGGTTTGTTCAGCGCGGTTCTCAATATCCTCGCGCTGACGGGCTCGCTGTTCATGCTCGAAGTGTACGACCGCGTGATCCCGAGCCGGAGCGTGCCGACCCTTGTGGGCCTTCTGTCGCTCGTGGTCGTGCTCTACCTTTTTCAGGGTCTGCTTGATGCGATCCGCGGACGGCTCTTGAGCCGGATCGCAATGCGCCTCGATGCGATGTTGACCGAGCGGGTCTATCGGCTGGTGGTGCGATTGCCGTTGCAAGCGCCGTCCGGTGGCGAAGGCATTCAGCCCGTCCGTGATCTCGATACGATCCGCAGCTATCTCTCGGGCCGCGGACCGACAGCCCTGTTCGATATCCCGTGGCTGCCGTTCTATCTTGCCATCTGTTTCGCATTCCACGTCTGGATTGGCGTGACGGTTCTCGTTGGTGCGATCATCCTGGTCGCGTTGACCCTGGTCACCGACATGTATTCCAAGAACGCCGTGCGGGAAGCCACGGAAGCCGGTGCCCAGCGCTCGCGTCTTGCGGAGCTGAGCCGCCGGAATGCCGAGGTGATCACGGCGCTTGGCATGACGGATCGCCTGCATCAACGCTGGCAGTCCATGAATCGCAGCTATGTGGTGAAGCAGTTGAAGGCGAGCGACGTCACGGATGGCCTCGGCTCGATGAGTAAAATCTTCCGTATGCTGCTGCAGTCCGTTGTGCTGGCGGTTGGCGCCTATCTCGTCATCAACCAGCAGGCGACGGCCGGTATCATCATTGCGTCATCCATTCTTTCGGCGCGCGCGCTTGCGCCGGTCGATCTTGCGATTTCCCAGTGGAAGGCTCTCGTCGCTGCGCGTCAGGCGCGGCTGCGCTTGGAAAAGCTGTTCAACACGCTGCCGGTCACTCCCGAGCCGACGCCGCTTCCGGCTCCTTCGAGCATGGTCTCTGTCGAAGGTGTGACAGTCACGCCACCGCAGTCGACGCGGGCGATCGTCCAGGACATCACGTTCATGCTGAAAAGCGGTAGCGGTCTTGGAATCATCGGTCCAAGTGCATCGGGCAAGTCGTCCTTGATCCGTGCTCTCATCGGCGTGTGGCCGACGGCACGCGGCAGCGTACGGCTCGATGCCGCCGCGCTTGATCAGTGGTCACCGGAGAGCCGCGGGCGTTACATCGGCTTCTTGCCGCAGAGTGTCGAACTGATTGAAGGCACAGTCGGAGAGAACATCGCGCGTTTCGATCCGCACGCAGATCCCGCGACTGTTGTCAGCGCCGCAAAGGCTGCGGGCGTTCACGAACTGATCGTGCGCCTGCCCCAAGGGTACGACACGCCTGTGGGCGAGCAGGGACGCAATCTATCGGGTGGCCAGCAGCAGCGCATCGCGCTTGCGCGTGCGCTTTACGGTGACCCCTTCCTTCTCGTGCTCGACGAACCGAATTCAAACCTCGATTCCGAAGGCGATGAAGCTTTGACGCAAGCCATCCTCGGCGTTCGTGCGCGCGGCGGTATCGTCATCGTTGTTGCGCATCGTCCGAGTGCGTTGGGTGGTGTGGATTACGTGCTGGCGCTGAACAATGGCCGCCAGCAAGGCTTTGGTCCGAAGGATGAGGTGTTGTCGCAGATCCTGCGGCGCGATGCTTCCCCGATGCCGGGTAAGGTCGTCGCGGTTGCGGGAGGACAGCGATGAGTTCCACAGCAATTGCGGCTGAATTCGACCCGGTCCGGTCGATCCGCTCACATACGCTCATCGGTGCCGTCGGCCTGCTGCTGGTCGTTGGTGGTTTCGGTGGCTGGGCTGCGACCACGGATATATCCGGCGCGCTGATCGCGCCGGGCTCGATCGTCGTCGATTCCAGCGTCAAGAAAGTCCAGCATCCGACCGGCGGTGTCGTCGGTGCGCTCAATGTCCGCAACGGCGACTATGTCCATGCCGGCGACATTCTGGTGCGTCTCGATGAAACGACGCTGCGCGCCAACCTCAGCATTGTCGTGAACGGACTGAACGAACTGTACGCGCGCGCGGCGCGGCTCGAAAGCGAGCGCGACGGCCTCGATCAGGTTCATAAGGCACCTGAATTTGAAGGCCGGGAATCCGATCCTTACGTCATGAAGGTCGTGGAAGGAGAGCGGCGGCTGTTCGAGATGCGTCGCACGGCGCGAACCGGCCAGAAGGAGCAGCTTCAGGAACGCATCGTTCAGCTGAACGAGGAAGTGAAAGGGCTCGAAGCGCAGCAGGCGTCCAAGGGCCAGGAAATTGATCTCATTCAACGTGAACTCGCTGGCGTATCCGAGCTGTGGGATAAGAAATTGATCCAGCTCACGCGTTTGACGTCGCTGGAGCGTGAGGCGGCCCGGCTCGGCGGCGAGCGCGCCCAATTGATCGCGTCGATCGCGCAGTCGCGCGGCAAGGTGGCTGAAATCAACCTGCAGATCCTGAATATCGACCAGACTCTCGCCAGCGATGTCGCGAAAGAGCTGCGCGAGGTCGATGGCAAGGTTGGTGAGTTCAGCGAACGCAAGGTTGCGGCCGAAGACCAGCTGAAGCGGATCGATATCCGGGCGCCTCAGGACGGGACGGTGCACGAACTCACGGTTCACACCGTCGGTGGCGTGGTTGGTCCCGGCGAGCAGATGATGCTCATTGTGCCGTCGCATGACCTTCTTGCCGTCGAAGCCAAGGTCGCACCGCAAGATATCGATCAGCTGGTCTTGGGGCAGGCGGCGTCGCTGCGTTTCTCGGCCTTCAATGCTCGGACCACGCCGCAGATCGACGGAATCGTCAATCGGGTTTCTGCCGACACCACCACCGACCAAAGAACAGGGCAATCCTACTACACGGTCCGTATCGGCATCCCGCCGTCGGAGATCGAACGCCTTGGCGAGGTGAAGATCGTTCCCGGCATGGTCGTGGAGTCGTTCATCAAGACCAGCGATAGGACGGTGCTGTCCTATCTTATCAAACCGCTCGCCGATCAGATCTCGCGCGCGTTCAGGGAGAGGTGAGGCTGCCGCGCGCGGCGTCACTAAGGTGGCCGTGTCAGGAGGCGAGGTGCATCATAGCGCTTGCCGGGCCGCCTGGTGTTTGGCACGCTCCTGGTGTGATGGTTCATTGATCAATCGATTTTGAGGCAGGAATGACCAAACCGATTTTCAAGACCCTTTCGGCGCTTGCGTTTGTTGCAGCTGTTGCCGGCTCTACCGATGCGATGGCTTTCGGTGAAGAGCCGTACTGGCCGGGCATCGGCCGTGAACCGGCAATTGAATCGGGCTGCTGGCGCTGGAATTGGCAGCAGCATAGCTGGTACGAGCACTGCCCGGTCTATGTTCAGCCAAAGGCCTACATGTATCCGCGCTCGTCACGGGTGGTGTTGCGTACCCGCGGATAAGCCGCCTTCGCATCTTCCCGATGAGTCGCCGGGGTAGCCCTACGGCCCATAGCCGATTCGCGCGGCACAGGGCGCCGGCGCGACAAGCTGCGGGCGAGGGAATTCTCAACCAGCGCAAACCTTAAGAGGTGACTCTCAACGAGCGCAAATCTTGAGAGGGGAGACCCGAGAGCGAAATCGGATAGTTGGGGATGAGTCAGAATGAGGCGCCGGCTAGCGCGTCATTTGCATGTCTCGATAACGCCGGATCGGTCGCTCAGGACCGCTGGACGGCGCAGGCCACCGAGCTGTTATTGCCGAAATTGACCGAGGCATTTTCACGCCAGCCGTCGATCCAGAAGCCCTTGCCGGCATAGCGATAACCGACGCCCATGGGCACTAGCCGCACATAGATGGACCGGCGCGGCCCGGTGTGGACTGACGCAGTCACCAACTCGCCCGCCACGCTCACCGCGATTGGGCAAATTGGGTATTCACGGCCATTTTCGCAGGTCAGGACGATGTCGGAGCAGCTTCTCGCGCTGGCTCCCGGGGACATCATCAACCCCATGTCGGCGGCCCCGGCCGTTAGCGTGCTTACCGCGAGCATTGTCGCCGAAACAGCGGAAGCCCTGAAAACATTCAAAAATCTGGCGCGCATGCTGTCCCCGAAAAACTAAAAAATTAATTTCATTAACCAAGCAAGAGTCGGCAGCGGCGTCAATGCCCGCGGGAACTCCGGATCAAAGGAATGACCACCGTGGCGATTTAACCACAGTGAAAAGACATCCTTCATTCACCATGCCGGTTCCTTGACCTGCAACCTCCAGTAAGGGAAAGATCATTCTTAAGAAGCCGTTAACGACCCCGTTCGGGGTTTATTCTTTTTGAATTTTTATTTGAGGCATTGGCATGAACGGACCTTTTCAGGTTGCTCAAGCGAACGTTGCAACTCAGACCTCGGGCAGACCTCCAGCACGGATCGTCAAAGTTACGAAGCCCTTCGGCGACCAGTCAGTGGTCGTGCCGCTGAGCTACGACGGAAGCGTCAAAGCCGATCTCTCATCTATCGCCGGCGAGAACATCACGCTGGTGCATATCGGCGAGAAGCTGATCATCCTGTTCGACAACAAGTCGACGGTCACGCTCGAGCCCTTCTTCGATTCAAACGGCACACCGCTGAGCGGAGTTACGGTTGAGGTTTCGCCGGGCCGCGATCTCACCGGTACCGAATTCGCCGCGCTCTTCCCCGTCACTGAAGACCGTTCAATCCTGCCGGCGGCAGGTGATGGCAACGGCCCGGGCGCGCAGGCGTCGGGTGCGAACTTCACCAGCGTCGGCGTCGATCCGCTCGCTGCGCCCAATCCACTTGATCTGCTCGGCCAGGAAGATCTCCCGAACTTCAACATCAACACGGTTCTCCGACAGAACGATTTCATCAATGGCATTCCGTCCGCCTTGCGGAATGACGTTGTTGCGCTCGACGAAGATGAAATCCCCGGCGTGTTCGGTAACCCAGGCGGACCGGGCGATATCAACGCTCCGTCTACTTTCAGCGGTACGCTGGGTCACGATTTCGGCCTGGATGGTGCTGGCAGCATCAGCTTCGCTGCAATGAATGGCGTGCAGCAGGTGATCAACGGTATTACCGTGACCTTCACCTGGAATGACGCGACTCACACGCTGACCGCGAATGACGGCAGCGGCGATGTGTTCAAGGTTGTCATCACCAATCCGGCTGACGGCGACTATACCGTCACGCTGCTAAGCCCGTTGCACCACCACACGGACGCGTTGGCCGACAACACGGAAGCCAGCGACACTTTCAACCTCACCTATACGGTGACGGATTCGAACAACACCACGGCGACCGGAACGCTCACTCTCGCAATCAATGACGATACGCCGGAGGCGCATGACAGCAAGCCGACCGACACAACCGTCGTCATCGGCGAAGGTGAGGGACGGGAAGGAAACGGAGAAGTCGTCACGCAGTTCGCGACCATCGACGACGAAGGTCAGCTGCACGGTAATTTGGGCGGCAATGGCGATGACGCGGGCGCGGCGACCTCCGTATCCGGCAAGCTTGACATCGCACCGGGCGCTGACGGTCTGAAGGCCGTTTCGTTCACAGGCCTCGACGGCCAACCGCACGTCACGGTGACCGCTGACGACAAGTCGAATCCGGCGCTGCAGGTGATCTTCGTCGATCCGCAGACAGGGATCGCTGGCACGCCGGAGAACGTGACGCTCGTTTGGCACCCCGACGGCAATGGTGGCGGCACGCTGATCGGCATTAGCGCTCATTTCTCGGAAAACAATCCGGCGTTCACGCTGACCGTCGATTCCCAGGGCAACTATACGTTCGATGTCCATGCGCCGTTCGCGCAGCCGCTGACCAACGACGGCTCCGAAGGCAGCACGCAGATCGGATGGGAAGACAACATCCACGTCCAGTTCACCTACACCGCGACCGACGGTGACGGCGACAAGTCGTCCGCCACGCTGACGTTCAACATCGATGACGACACTCCGACAGTTGTCGTCAACACTGTTCAGCAGGGCGGCGATGAACAGGGGGCCCACCCGCTGCTCGTGTCGCTCGATGAATCGATCGGCGGCGACCGCGGCTCTCTGCAATCGCCGACTGACGGCGCCAGCGACGACACAGGCAACACACATCCAGATCCGACCGGCCACAATCCGATCGGCCAGATGTCGACCGCTGCCGGTGAAGGCGAGAGCCTTGGTGGCCTGCAGTCGTTGTTCAGTGTCGAGACGCACGCGGGCGCGGACGGCGAGAAGTCGATCACCTATTCCTATGCGCTCAATCTGACTGGCGAAGGTGCAGCGAGCGGCGGCATCGCGACCACACTCAAGGTCACGGATCCAACCCATAAATATGGGGACGATACGGTCTACCTCGTGAAGGTGAGCGACACCGAGATCGTCGGTTATGTCGGCAACCATCTGGATGCCAATGGCCATAACGACGGCGCGATCGCGATCCGTATCACGTTGACGGACGCGAGCGACCTCTCCGGCGGTCAGCTTGTGGTTCAGCAGTACATGCCGATCGACCAAGGTGCCGCCGATCGTGACGCGAACGACCCCAGCGGCGACAATAACAACTTTGATTCCCAGCAATTGCTCCAATTGGTTGGCGGTGACGCTAGCCTTGGCGTGACGCTGACGACCACCATCACCGATGGTGACGGTGACAAGGCGACCGACTCTGCGACGGTTGTGCTTGCCAACAACGATACCGGCAGCATCGGCTTCCAGGACGATGGTCCGGCGCCGCTGGCGATTTCGGCTGCAAACGGCGCGGCCAATGGCCTGTTCTTCGACGGCTTCGCGCCGAACAACGACCAGTGGGGCACCGGCAGCGGCGTCAACACCACCGGCACCGCAGGCGCATGGCATATCACTGCGTCAGATCACGACGGCGCGTCGAACGTGCAGCTTGAGCGCGTGGGCGACGGCTACCGCGGCGCGGACAGCCCGACCGACAGCGTCATGGTCGACATGGAAGCGACCCCGGGCAATCTGAAGCTCACGCAGGCCATCGGCGGTCTCAGCGAAGGTGAAGTTTATCACCTGACATTCGAAATCGGTGCAGCGGCTGACGCTGCAGACGGCAGCGCGAAGCTTGCGGTGTTCTGGAACGGCGTCCAGGTCGGCGAGTACACGCCGCATTCGGGCGTAATGCAGACCATCGCGATCGATGTCACCGCAGGCAGCGGCGACAACCAGCTGACCTTCGAGGAAATCGGCACCGCCGGCGACAACACCGGCACCTTCCTCGCCAACGTCAAGCTGGGCGGCGTCGTCATCATCGATGAAACCCACGGTATCGACCCAGGCAGCGATGATGTTGCGGCCTCCCAGGTCAGTGCGCTGTTTGACTCTGTCCAAGGTTTGAAGGGTTCCGATCCCGATATGGGTGGTGAGCCGCAATATGCGCAAGGCAAGCATCCGGTCATCGTGCTTGGCACGCCGGATTACGGCACCGACGGTGCCGCCGCCACGAATCCGATTCAAGTTGGGCTCACCGTTTCGTCCGCAGGCGTGGATTCCGGCCTGACCACGACCGCCGGACAGCACATCTACCTGTTCGAGGAGAACGGCCTGATCGTTGGTCGCTACGATGCGGATGGCGATGCCGGCCATACGCCGGAAACGGCGGCTTTTGCGTTGAGCATCGATCAGAACGGCAACCTGTCGATCGTGCAGTACGTCTCGTTGCATCAGCCGGACACCAATAGCAACGATGAAGGCGTCTCCCTGAAATCGGGCACGGTGCTTGCCACCGTTACGGTGACGGATGGCGACGGCGACCACACCACCAGCAGCGCGGATATTTCGGGCAGCGTTCTCTTCGAGGACGACGGTCCCTCGGTCAATCCTGCTCAGAACAGCTCACTGCGCGACTGGACGCTGGACGAAGACGTGCTGCCGACCGGCAACGACGCGTACGACAATCCGGCCGACACCAACGATTACACCGTGCTCAGTGACAAGCCGCTCGGCGTCAATTGGGGCGCCGACGGCGCGAAGGTGCTGACCATCACGGCAACGGATGCTGAGCATCCGACCATCGTTGTCACCGACAAGAATGGCACCCCGGTTGAGGGAGGTCTGACTTCGGGCGGCGTCGCGCTGAGCTATGAGATCACGACCAATCCGGACGGTGGTCAGACGCTGATCGCGTACAAGGGTGATCCGTCGCACGTCATCTTCACGCTGACGCTTGACCCGGATGCAGATCCATCGGGCGCCTTCTCGTTCGAACTGAAGGGACCGCTCGATCACCCGACTGGCGATGGCCAGAACACGCTCAACCTGAATTTCGGTTTCACTGCGACGGACGGCGACGGCGACACCACGTCGTCATCGGTCACGATCCGCGTCACCGACGACGTTCCGGTGGTGACCTCTAACGGCCAGCGCGACTGGACCGTTGATGAAGACGTGTTGGCCCATGGCAATGACCAGTACGACAATCCGACCGACACCAATGACTACACGGTGCTCAGCAACAAGGACCTTGGCGTCAGCTGGGGCTCGGACGGCGCCAAGGCGCTGACCTTTGCGCAAACGGATTCGACGCATCCGACCATCACCGTCACCGATCAGAACGGAACACCGGTTACGCATGCTCTGACATCGGGCGGCGTCGCGCTCACCTATGAGATCACGACGAATCCGGACGGCGGCCAGACCCTGATCGCGTATAAGGGTGACCCATCACACGTGATCTTCACGCTGACGCTCGATCCGGATGCTGGCACCTCGGGCACGTTCTCGTTTGAACTGAAGGGACCGCTCGACCATCCGAATGGTGGCGGCGAAAATACACTCAACCTGAACTTCGGCTTCACCGCGACCGATGGCGATGGCGACACTGCGTCGTCCTCGATCACGATCCGTGTCACCGATGATATTCCTGTCGTTACGGGCGAAGTCATCAGCCGCACCGTCGCTGAAAACGACATCGACACCGCATGGTCGCACGGCACCAGCCCGAACGACGGTAGTGCCGATGGATCGACGACGGAAAACTCCACTGGCGCGGCGATTGTAACCGGCTCGCTCGCAGGGCTGGTCTCTGGCGGCTCCGATCTGCCTGGCACGTTCGGATTCACCAATAACGCCAAGGACATTCTCACCAGCCTGCACCTGTTCTCGAAGCAGACTGCAACGGGCGACGGTCAGAACGGCAAGGAACTGATTTATCAGACTTCAAACGGTCCTGCCGGCTCGCACGAGATTATCATCACCGGCTATGAGCCCAATCCGCAGGGCAATCCGGTTTTCTCACTGACGCTGAACACAGAGACCGGCGCTTACGAGTTCCGTCTCTACGATGAACTCATTCATATGCCGGGTGATGGCGACGACCTGCGCTCGGGCCAGCCTGACGGCAATGGCGTTCAGCACAGCATCCCGGACGTCGATCTCGGATCGATCATCACCTACACCGACAAGGACGGCGATACCGTCAATCTGGGCGGCAAGTTCACGGTGACGATCGCCGACGACAAGCCGCAGGCTCATATCGACCTGACCGGTTACTCCGTTGTAGTCGACGAAAGCGGTGGCAACAACGCGGACAACACCTCGGCAAACAGCGTCCGGAGTCTGTTTGCAGCGCTCGAATCCACCAAGGTGAACGGGAAGTACATTGTCGGAGAAGATCCGGATGTGTTCGGCGGCAATAACACGGACAACAACGGCAGCACGCCAGGCAGGGGCGCGATCGCCTACGCACACAGCGACGGCGCCGTGGTCAGCGACCATTCAACGATCGGTGCGGATGCTCCGGCCTATCCGCATCAGTATGCGTTGAGCATTGTTGGCGGTGCGGATTCCGGCCTCCAAGTGACCGATGGCAGCCATATCCTTCTGTCGATGAACGGCGGCTTGATCATCGGCACGGTCCAGGGCGGCCAGTTCGACGGCAAGGTGGCTTTCGCCATCGCGATCGGCTCCGATGGTGAGGTGAGCGTCGCGCAGTATCTGTCGATCCGGCACGATGACCGCGGCGACTCGAACGAGTCCAACGACAACGGCTCGCATAACTCAGATGCGCAGCCTTACGAGAGCTCAAATCCGATTCAGCAGTCGCTCGACGGCAAGATCGCCGTGACGCTGACGGTGACGGATTCCGATGGCGATCAGTCGACGGACACCGTCAATATCGGCAAGCAGATCACGTTCCTCGATGATGGCCCGAGCGTCGGGTCCAACAAGACCGTGGCGCTTGAAGATGACGATCTTCCAGGCGGCAACGAGGGTGGTCCGGGTGACGACAGCGCGCCACAAAACGATCACGGCACCTTGTCGCATGACTATGGCGCGGATGGTGCCGGCAGCACGAAGCTGACCGGTGTCGATCTGCCGTCCGGCATGGGCTTCTCGGAGTCCGTCTCCAGCGATGGACTGACGATCACGATCAAGCAGAACGGCATCGACGTTCTGAAGATCGAGCTCACCGACGCGACCCATGGCGAATACAAGGTCACGCAGCTTCACGCCATCGACCATCCGAGCCTCGATGGGAAGCCTGGCGACAACACCGAGAATAACGTCGAATTCACGGTCAAGTATGGCGTCACCGACGGCGATGGCGACACCGCCAATGGCAGCCTGACGATCAATGTCGATGACGACATGCCGGAGCCGAACTTCGTGCTGAAGTCGGGCACGCTCGTCACCATCGACGAGACGCCGGGCCTGCAGAACGACGACACCAACAATTCGTTCCCGGTCACCGTCAGCAACCATGGCACGCCGGGCGAAGGCTCGACTTTCGTAACCACCGTGGCGCAGAGCCACGGCGCGATTGTCTCCGTCACCCCGAACTACGGCGCTGATGGCCCCGCAGCCAACGGCGGCACGGTGTTCACCATCGACGTTTCCAGCAACGGTGCGTTCAGCGGCCTTTACACCACTGATGGCTCGCACGCGATCAAGCTGTTCGAGGTCAGCCCGAACCTGATCGTCGGTCGTTACGACACCCACGATGGCAACGTCTCGTCCAGCGATCCGGCGGCATTCGCGATCTACATCGACCCGACCACCGGTGTGATGTCGGTCGAGCAGTATGTCCCGATCAAGCATGATGATCGTGGCGACTTCGACGAGAGCAACGACAACGGTTCCAACAACAACGACGCTTCGCCGAACGACAATCCGAATCCGGTTCAGCAGTCGATCATCGACGGCGCCGTGAAGGTCACGGTCACCGTGACGGATGGCGATGGTGACTCCGTCGACCAGACCTACAACATCGGCAATAAGATCACGTTCGAAGACGATGGTCCGTCGATCATGATCACCGCGTCTGACAATAACAGCGTTCAGCTTACGACGCATGACGCCGACACCGTCGGCAACGCAAGCGATCAAGCGGTCTCGACGGCGAACTTCGGCGGCGTGTTCACCACCACGACGTCCTACGGTGCCGACGGCGCCGGCAGCACCAACCTGACCTACAAGCTGGCGATTACGGCGAATGGGGGGAATGGCGCTGACTCGCATCTCGATAGCCAAGGCAAGTCGATTTATCTCTACAGCGACGGTCACGGCGGCATCGTCGGCTCGACTTCGCAGAACGGAAATATCAGCGACAGCAACACGATCTTCAAGCTGACAGTCGACAACAATGGCGTCGTCACGTTGACGCAGTACGCCCAGATCGACCATCCGATCAGCCAGGATCCGTCCGCCAGTGGCACGCCGTTCGACGATCAGTACGCGGTGCTGGGCAACAATTTGATTTCGCTCACACGCGATGGATCGATCACCGACGGTGACGGTGACACCGCAAAGTCCAGCGCGACCATCGATCTCGGCGGCAATATCCGCTTCGCCGATGATGGTCCGACGGCTTCGGCAGAAACGCGAACCGTCGCGGAACACGCGTCGATCACCGGCACGCTGCATTTCGACGGCGGTGGGGATGGCGCGACCGTTACGCACATCGGTGGTGTCAAACTGGACTTCGGCAGCAATGGCTACTCGCAGTCCATCGACATCGGACCCGGAATCATCAAGGTGAAGGCGGACGGGTCGTATATCTTCACTGCAGACAATTCCGTGGACAACACCAACGGCGCAGTGGTCGCTCACACGACGTTTACTGTGACCGATCGCGACGGCGATACATCGACGGCGAACATCGATATTTCCGTAACCGATGCGAACGTCCCGACGGGCGGTACAGCCCATGCCGCGGTAGATGACGATGGTCTGACCGGCGGCAACCCGAACAGCACCGACGGTGATCTCAACGCCAATACCAACGATAAGCCCACTGACGTCAGCGAAGCCACCTTCACCGGCAAGCTCGCGGGCAGCATGGGCGGCGATGGTCCCGGCGCGTTCAGCTTCGAAAACCTCTCAAGTGCCCATATCGGCCAGGAGAACGTAAAGTTCACCTGGGTAAATAACGTTCTGACGGCGACGGTGTCCGGCGGTGAGCGCGATGGCTTGGCACTGTTCACGGTGGATGTGAATCCCACCACCGGCGACTATCAGGTGACGTTACTGCACAATATTCTGCATTCGGGGGGCAATGACGCTGAAAACGGCGACATCCTCGTGCAGTTGTCCTACACGATCACCGACAGCGATGGTTCGCACGCCACGGGCACTCTGGAAATCACGTTCGACGATGATGCGCCGACGGCGGCGTCGGCGAGCGCGGTGACGGTCGATGAGGATGGCCTGAAGGTTTCGAACGGCGATTCCGTGACCGGCAACAACGATGCCCAGCCGGGTGACGTCACTGTGCCGAACAATGATCATCAGGATGGCACCGGCGACGGCAATGAAGCCACGGCGACCGGCAAGCTCAACATCAACTGGGGCGCGGACCGCGACGACGCCAATGACAGCTACAGCGACGCAACTGGATTCACCCAGGATGGCGTCGGCCGCAGCCTGACCTTCACAAACACCACGGTCGGCATCACCGGCGGGACGCTCACCTCGCATGGCGACGCGATTACGTTCAATTGGTCGCAAGATCACACCAAGCTGATAGGCACGGCGACGCATGGCGGTGTAACGCGCACCGTCATCGAGGTGACGCTGTCTGACGATGGCACCGGCGCGTTCCATGTCGCCCTCCACGACGCGCTCGACCACACGGCGGGCGGCAACGAGAATGACATCTCGCTGACCTTCAACTACACCGCGACCGATTCCGATGGCGATCAGGCCACAGGCACCTTCACGGTCAACGTCAATGACGATGTGCCGGTGTTGACCGATACGAACAAGATCACTTCGTCCGTGAACGAAGCCGATATGTTTGTCGTGAAGACCGTGGAGACTCACAACCTCAATTTCAGCACGACCGGATTGAGCGCAGCGCATCTGACTGCCAGTGGCGGAACGGGTGCTGTGGCTGTCAACGGCGTCCTGCAGGGCCCGGACGCGCCTGTGGGTGCAAAGACGCTGGTTTTGACTGCAGATACCGGCACGACCTTCGCCCTGAACAGCATCGCTCTGGGCCTTTTTGGGAGTGTCGGTCCTTCGGGCATTGTGCTTAAGGGGTATGACGCGAACGGAAACCTTGTCGCCACGGTAACGTTCAACGCTGACCACGTCGGCTCTGTGGGGGCGGCGGTTACGAGCGTCTTCGATGGCTCAGCGGATCCGATATTCCATGACGCTCAGATTTCGAAGCTCGAAATTATCCCGCCCGCAGGGTTCTCCGGCCGGGTGGTGGTCGACAATCTGAACGTGACGGAAACCGTCACGACCGTGACCAGCGAACCGCACATGGTGGAGACGAGCGTCGATCTGACGTCGCTGGTGTCCGTCGGCGCGGATTCGCCCGGCACGTGGTCGGTTTCGCCGTTTGCCTCGCAGCAGCTCCATTTCACCCAAGGCGCGAACGTCGCTCCGCCGACTTACAACGGCACGCCGATCACGCTGTCCTCGTCGGACGGTCACACGATCACCGGCATGGCGGGCAACGAGAAGATCTTCACGCTGACCATCACAAGCGATGGCCACGCCACGTTCGATCTGTTCAAGCCGATCGACGGCGGCACGCTGCGTTCGATCGACTTCTCGCAGTTCGTCACGGTGACGGATTCCGACGGAGATCATCTGACGCTGCAGAACGGCGATTTCGTCATCAACGTCCAGTCTACCGATCATCAGCCCACGATTTCGGCCTCGTCGATTTCCGTCAGCGAAGCCGGTTTGCCGGCCCATGACGGCATGCCTGCCGGCAGCGGCGAGATCGCCGACGGCAACGCGACCAACGACAGTGATGGTAGCGAACGGCATCAGGGAACGATTACAATCGCGCAGGGTGATACGCCGACGGTCGTGACGATCAACGGAACGACCGTGGCTATCGGTTCTGCTGGTATCGACATCGCCGGCGTCTATGGCACGCTGCACATCGACAGCGTCACAGCGACATCGATCAACTACACCTACACGCTGACGAAGAATGCGTCGGACGACGCCGCGCATGATGACTTCGCCATCAAGGTAACGGATTCCGACGGCGAGCAAGCGACCAAGACGCTCTCCATCAACATCACCGACGATACGCCGACGGCGCATGATGACAGCGCCAATCAGGCGAACGAGAACGCGCCTGTGATGGTGAACGTGTTCGCTAACGACGTGCAGGGCGCCGATGGCGTGGACCTCGCGACGAAGGTGAGCTTGGTGGCAGGGTCGCTGACGGGTGGCCACGGACAAGTGGTCTACAACGGTGACGGCACCTTTACCTATACGCCGGCAGCGGGCGAAGAAGGCACGGTCACGTTCAAGTACCAGATCGTCGATGGCGACGGTGATCCGTCCGTCGCGACGGTGACGATCAATCTCCTGCCAGACTCGGTGCCGACCATCAGCGTTGCGGCGGGTTCGGACACCAGCGTCAACGAGGCGGGGCTGCCGGCTCGCGGCAATGAGCCTGCGGGTTCGGGCGAGTTCGCAGCCAGCGGCGGTACGGGCAACGGCGATAAGAGCGAGACGGCAACCGGCTCGCTTGCGATCACGACGGGTCACGATACGATCGGTCATCTCTCCATAACCGACATTCACGGCACGCAGATTGACGTGACCAGCGGCGGGACGGTGGAGGGCGCTTATGGCACCCTGACGATTACCGGCACGCCTGCGACGGGCTACACCTACTCCTACACCCTCGCGGACAACGCGGTTGGCAATGCCACCCATGAAGACTTCGCGATCAAGGTCGAGGATTCGGACGGCTCGCCGGCGTCGACGACACTAAGCGTCGGCATCGTGAACGACGTCCCGGTCGCGCATGATGACAGCGCCAATCAGGCAAACGAGAACGCGCCTGTGACGGTGAACGTGTTCGCCAACGACGTGCAGGGCGCTGATGGCGTGAACCTCGCGACGAAGGTGAGCCTGGTAGCTGGAACGCTGTCGGGCCACGGAGATCTAGTCTACAACAGTGACGGTACCTTTACCTACACGCCGGCTGCAGGCGAGGAAGGGACGGTCACGTTCAAGTACCAGATCGTCGATGGCGACGGCGATTCGTCCGTAGCGAATGTTACGATCGAGTTGCAGCACGACTCTGTGCCGACCATCGCGATTGCCGATGGTTCGGACACCAGCGTCAACGAGGCGGGTCTGCCGGCGCGCGGCAACGAGCCTGCGGGTTCGGGCGAGTTCGCCGCCAGCGGCGGCACAGGCAACGGCGATAAGAGCGAGACGGCGACCGGCTCGCTGGCGATCACGACGGGGCACGACACGATCGGTCATCTCTACGTGACCGACATTCATGGCACGCAGCGTGACGTCACCAATGGCGGGACGGTGGAGGGCGCTTATGGCACCCTGACGATCACCGGCACGCCTGCGACGGGCTACAGCTACTCCTACACTCTCGCGGACAACACGGTTGGCGATGCCACCCATGAAGACTTCGCGATCAAGGTTGAGGATTCGGATGGCTCGCCTGCGTCGACCACGCTGAGCATCGGCATCGTGGACGATGTGTCGGTCGCGCACGATGACACCAACAGCATGGGTACGGCGGCATCCGGCGCCGAAGTTGCGGGCAATGTGATCGCCGGCACCATCGCCAGCGGTTCGGGCACGGGCGGCCCCGATGTGCAGGGCGCGGATGGCGCACATGTCGGCGGGCTTTCCTACAACGGTGCCTCGGTGGCCGAAAGCGGCGGCAGTTTCACGGTCGCAGGCGCGCACGGCACGCTGGTGCTGCATGAGGATGGAAGCTACACCTACACCCGCACGTCCGGAGCGGCCGGCACCGATACGTTTACCTACACGCTGACCGATGGTGACAATGACGTCAGCAATCCGGCGACGCTGACGATCACGCTGGCCGATACCGGCGGGCTCATCGTCGGCTCCAACCAGGCCGACACTTCGGCTGCTCCTCACAATGACACGAGCTACGACCACTTTGTGCCGAATGGTCCGGCCGGCACGGACGGTGCGCTGATCGGCGGCGCCGGCAACGACATCATCGCTGGTGATCCGGGTGCGACGCCGACCGTCGGCAAGGGCGCCAGCGCCAACTTCGTCCTGGTCCTGGACACGACCCAGAGCCTGACGTCGTCGCAGATGGCCGCGATGCAGAATGCGGTTGCTGCGCTGCTCAGCAGCCTGTCGACATCGGGCGCCGACAATGTGCGTGTGAGTCTCTTTGCCTTCGGCGGCGGCTACAAGGAGCTTGGCACGTTCGATATCGTGAAGAACGGCACTGTTGATCCGACCATCTTGCAGCAGGCACTCGACGTCGCGCACGACAAGAACGGTCAGGGTCTGCATATCGGTGCGGATCCGGGTAGCGGGACCAATTACTCCAGCGGTCTTGATGCCGCGCTCGACTACATCAATCCCGGCACTAACAGCAACGATCCCGTGTCCCACGCCCCGCTGACCGGTGCGTCGGTGAACAAGGTGATCTTCGTCTCCGATGGCGAACCGACAACGGATGCGACCCAGTCGCAGATCAATGCGATCGGCACTGCCGGCTACACGATCGAGGCGGTGGGTCTGGGGGTTAGTGGCAACCAGAGCGCTATCAATGCGCTCAATAACATTGACAGCCAGCATCAGTACACCAATGTCCAGAACCCCAGCGACCTGACGAGCGTTATCGGCAGCCTCGCCGGCAGCGGCACTGTACAGTCCGTGGCGGGCGGCGATGTCATCAACGGGGGAACGGGGAACGACATCATCTATGGCGATGTCATGAACACTGACGCGCTGGCCATCGCCAAGGGTCTTGCAACCACCTATCCGGCCGGATCGGGCTGGGCGGTGTTCGCGGCGCTTGAAAGCGGCAACTCCGGTTGGACCCGTGCCGACACGCTCGCATACATCAAGGACCATGCGGCGGATCTGGCCAAGGAAAGCGGCCGCAGCGGCGGCGATGACCAGATCACCGCTGGCATGGGTAACGACGTCATCTACGCCCAGGAAGGTAACGACAAGATCTACTACACGGTCGGTGATGGCAACGACATCGTCGACGGCGGTTCGGGCTCGGATGAGTTGCACATCGCCACGAGCAGTGCTCCCGTTACGATCACGATCGGTGCAGCGACTGGCGGCACCGACATCATCTCAACCGACGGTGTTGCCCATACTGACATCGTGGCAACCATCGTCAGCGGTGGAAACACCTCCACCATTCGTATGGACAGCATCGAGGACATCTATATCGACCTCGGCTCCGGTGGTGGAACGGTCAAGTATGTCGGCTCGCTCGCCGGAACGGCGCTCGATACCTCGACCGTTCATGTCACGGGTGGCGCTTCGGCCGACACTCTCGATTTGACTGCCCGCTCCGATGGCGACAACCACCACGTCGAGTTCGACGGCGGCGCCAGCACAGATACCGCGAAGCTTGATTTCAAGGTGAGTGAGATCACCGCGATCCACAGCACCGGTAACAACGAAGTCGAGATCACGCATAACGGGATCACCGACACCTTCACCAATGTCGAGAACTTCGTGTTCGAGGGTGAGTCGTCGGGCTCGGTGACCAAGACGTTGTCGGAGGTGCAAGCTATCGACCTCACGCCGCCGGCGGCACCGACCATCACCAGTGTCGTCGACAACTATCCGTCGGGCAGCGTGACCATCGCGACTGGCGGTCTGACCAACGATGCGACGCCGACGATTTCGGGCACCGCCGAAATCGGTTCAACCGTGACGATCTACGATGGTGGCACGGCAATCGGCACGGCGTTGGCCGATGGCACCACCGGTGCATGGACCTTCACGCCGGCTTCGCTCAATGACGGCAGCCATACGTTTACTGCCAAGGCCACCGACGCCGCCAACAACACAGGCGTCGCGTCGAGCGGCTACGCGGTGATCATCGATACCGAAGCACCTGCGGCGCCGACCATTTCGGTGTCCGACAATGCTTCGCCGGTCATAGGTACGGTGACGACTGGCTCCACCAACGACACGACGCCGACGGTGACCGTCAGCGCCGTATCCGGCTCCACTGTCATTCTCTATGACAATGGAACGCAGGTCGCGACCGGTACGGCGACAGGCGGAACGTTCACGTATACGCCCGCGCTATTGGACGGCTCGACGCACAGCTACACGGCGACGGCAACGGATGCAGCGGGCAATGTGAGCACAATCTCGTCGCCGTATTCGCTGACCATCGATACGACGGCTCCGGTGGTTTCCAACCTGGTCGTGAGCGAAACCGGCATCAGCTTCGATGTGTCGGAGACGGTAACGGTGGCAGGTCCTGCCGGTTTGGCCACCTCTTCGAACGGCACTCACCTCACGCTGACGCCGACGGCGCAGTCCTCGGCCCAATCGGGCACGGTGACCATCACCGATGCTGCCGGAAATGCGACCAACGTGATCGGCGTCTATGTCGGGACGGACGGCACCAACGGTACCTCAGGCAATCCGATACAGGCTCCGCTCTCCAGCGGTTCCAACGTCATGTACGGTTTCGGTGGAAACGACTTCCTGACCGGCGGCAGTGGCGTGGACCACATCTTCGGCGGTGTCGGCAACGACACCATCGATGGAAATGGCGGTGCGGATGTGCTCTCGGGCGGCGCGGGCACCGATAACTTCCAACTCGCCAATAACGACTGGGTGGCCGGTGAGACGATCGATGGCGGAGCTGACAGCGACACCATCACGCTCACCAACCAAACGACAGTCAACTTCATCACGGGTACGATCAGCAACGTCGAAACGCTGATCGGCAGCTCGTCGAGCGATACGGTGACCATGTCGGCGCAGCAGTTCGCCGGCTTCTCCACCATCAACCTCGGCGGCGGCAGCAACGACTCGCTGACCGTGAACGTGAGCGGGACCGCGGATATTTCCGCGCTCGGAACGCCCACGATTACGAGCGTTGAGACGGTGAAGGCCACCGGTTCCGCCGGTGACGACAGCTTGACCCTTAATGCCCAGCAGTTCGCGGCATTGAAGTCCATCGATCTCGTTAGCGGGACCGATACACTGACGATCGCAGTAGCCGGAACGGCGGATATCTCCGCTGTTACCACAACGGTCAGCCATGTCGACACCTTCAAGGTGATGGGCTCGGCTGCGGACGACACGCTGACGCTGACCGGCGACCAGATGGCCGACCTGACATCGGTCAACCTTGACGGTGGCAGCAACGATACGCTGAAGCTCACCAGCAGCTTCACCGATACGAGCGACGCTCAGCTCCAGAACGTTGAAAACGTGACGCTGACAGCCGCTGCTACGCTGAATCTGTCGCATCAGTCCGAGGACCTGATCATCACGGGCTCGTCGGGCAACGACATCATCACAGGTGGGTCGGGCGACGACACGATCACCGGCGGCGGCGGTAAGGACACGCTCAGCGGTGGCGACGGCAACGACACGTTCAATCTCGCCAACAACGATTTTGCGAATAATGCGTCGATTGCCGGCGGCAATGGCACCGACACGATCGTCCTTACCAATGCGACGGTGGTTAATTTCACGGCTGGTACGCTCAGCGGTGTGGAAGCACTGACGGGCAGCGCCGGCGGTGATACGGTCACGGTGAGTGGCTCACTGTCTGGCTTCAGCTCGATCAATCTGGGCGACGGCACCGATACGCTGAAGCTCACCGGCAGCTTCACTGACAGCAGTGATAACCAGCTCGCAAATATTGAGAACGTGACGCTGACAGGAGGCACCACGCTGAATCTGTCGCATCAATCCGAGAACCTGATCATCACGGGCTCGTCGGGTGACGACACAATCACTGGCGGCTCGGGCAACGATACGATCACCGGTAGTTCGGGTAACGACACCCTGATTGGTGGGGCCGGTAACGATACGCTCATTGGCGGTGCTGGCGCTGATACGCTCACCGGTGGTGCGGGTAGCGATACCTTCGTGATTGCTGCAGGCGATTCTACGCCGGTTACGGCAGCCGCGGCTACCGGCAGTAACAAGAACGAACATGGGACTGTGTCTGGCTACGATGTCATCACTGATTGGGGAAGCGGGAGTACGGCGGATAAGCTCGACTTCAGTGTCGCGCCGGTTCTGGCAACCACGGGCAATGTAAATGGCGTCAATTCGTCATTGACGATTGGCGGCAGCACGGTGGACTCGCATTCCGTCAGTGCCACCACCGGCATGGCAACCTTCTTTGATGGCGATGGCGATTCACTTTCGGTGACTTCGGCCTCGAATGTTGCCGCGGTCGTCCAGTATCTGATGAAAACGGATATAGGCGCTGCCGGTGCGACGCTTGCGTTCGTTGCCAATGGGGATACTTACATCTACCAGCAGACGACGACCAATGCTGGTGGCACCTTGGTTGAATTGGACGGCGTCACAATTACAAACGTGAAGACACTGATCGGAGCGGCTGTCGATCCGATCGTTCTCGATCTAGACCACAACGGCTTTGGATTCACGTCCCAGGCCAACGGTGTTCAGTTCGACATCAACCACGACGGCAGTCACGATCAGGTGGCCTGGACCAAGGGGCAGGACGGTCTGCTCGCGCTTGACGTCAATGGCAACGGTAAGATCGACAACGGTAGCGAGTTGTTCACGCCGAACTTCGCGGGTGGACATTTCGCGGATGGTCTTGCCGCGCTGGCCAGCCTCGATAGCAACCACGACGGTGTGATCGACAGCAAGGATCAGGCGTTTGCTGAACTGTCGGTTTGGCAGGATACGAACCACGACGGCGTGACCGACGCAGGCGAACTTCATTCGCTGGCAAGCCTTGGCATTATGAGCGTCAATCTCGATGCCACGCCGGGAGCGGGCGCCATCGACGGTCAGTCGGTGGCTGCCAACGGCACGTTCACTTACGCCGATGGTTCCAAGGGCTCGTTCGTCGAAGTCGATTTCGATGCCTCGCTCGGAGGATCGGGCGATCAGGGCGGCCATACCCTGTCCGGTACCAATGGTGTGGCGGATACCTTCGCCCTGCCGGCCACAGTCGCGGGTCATGCCGACACGATCGTCAACTTCAACAGTGCGGATGGTGACAAGCTCGATCTCTCTGCGCTGCTGGATCAGGTGTTCAAGTCATCGTCGGATGTCGACAAGTTCGTGCACCTCGAACAATCTGGCGGCAATGTCGTCGTTCAGGTCGATGCGACGGGGCAGGGCAATTTCGCTGGCGGGTCGCATGACGTGGCCGTCCTTGCGGGTGGCGTCAGCCACGGAGATATTATCAATGCGACATTCGCAGGCACGGAGCACCAGCTTCACCTGACGACCTGATCGCAACCGCCATAAGATCAAAAGCCCGCCGGATCGTTTCCGGCGGGCTTTTTCTTTAAAGCGTCGTAAAATTTCTAGTCGCTGCGTCTCGAACGTCGCGGGCGAATATTCTTGATCATCTGTCAGGGCGGATCAGATTTCCCGCCACGGAGGTTCGCTGATCAGGATTGTGATGCGCTGCGTTTCGGCGCGTACCCCCGGATATCTCACTTCGATTGTCATGACGTCGACGCCCGTGAAGCCGGGCTTCGAACGATAGAATGCAACGCGTCCGGGGACTTCCAACGGAGCGCAGTGCTTGTAATTTGTTCCGCTGATCCGTCCCCGTTTAACGGTGACCGTGCCATGGGTGGGCTTTGAAATAACGCGGATAGCGGGCAGCGGTCCCGACGTGCAATCCGGCTCGATGTTAATGTAAACTCCGATGCGGATGTCCTTCCCGGGCTGGCCCTTCGCCATGCGTTCCACGACGTCCTGAGCGACAGCGTTTGTGCTGATCCCTGCAAGAAACAGCCAGACCGCCAGGCAATGCGCGGCAAGTTTGATCAATTCACGTCGTGGCCGTGCGAAAACACGAACCGTGTCAGTTGGCATTGCACGGCCTCCCTTATGACTTTGATCAATAACTTCAAAAATCGCGCAGCTTCTAAAAATTGCACCAAAGCATAGCATGGTGCGGTATGGCTGACATGGCCAGAGCTTGCAGATTTATCGATCGGCGGCGGTCGTCGTGGGAAGGTGCGCAAAACAAAAGAGCCCGGCGGACTGGGCTCTTTTCGATATCGAGAGAGACGGTTGGCGATCGAACGCTTACAGAAACAGGGGAATCGCCGCCGCGCCTGAATCCAGGTTGAGCGTGGTCTCCGGCTTGCCGAACTCGGTGTCCTCGATGCTGGAGGGCTGCACCGATACGTCGCCCACGGCATCGGCACCGAAGCTATCTGCTGCCGGCGCAACCGTCTCGTCGCCGTCCTGCGTCTGCTGGCTCAGGTAAGGCGAGGCAAACATGTTTACGCCGTTGTGGTCGAGTTCGACCAACGGGGTGAAATGTTGAAGCTCGCTGTCGGCGGAGAGCGCCGCATAACGATTGTCTAGCATCGTCCACGCGCCGTCGATGCGCACCGCAAGAACAGCGTGGTCTTCACGCACCGCGCGATCGCGCACCAGGAGCACGCGCAGATCCTGCTCGGCAACGCCGGCTTCACGCAGCAGCACGTATTTGGCAATTGCGTAGTCTTCGCAGTCGCCGCGGCCGCTGCTGAGCGACGACAGCGGTGACGACCAGACGTCGATTGTGGCGTGCTGGATGAGATCGCTCGTATAACGGATCGCAGTATTGATCAGCCGGTTGGCGGTCTCGATGCGTGCTTTGCCCTCGCGGCTGCGCACATCGTCCACCATCAATGTAAATCGCCGCGCCGCTTCGCTGCATGTAGCGCCATCGGTTTTGCAATTCGCTGCCTCGCGCAGATCGGCTGCGATGTCGTTCTGGACACCACGCCATTTCCGCCACAGCACGCCTTCCGGCGCGCGGAACGTGAACAGGCCGAACGGCTCGTTTGTCGTCGTTGGGCGCTCCACGGTGATCACATCGACCGGCGCATCGGATACGACGTCATCGCTGGTGACGGAGGCAAGCCGGACGGGCTGAGCGGGAGGCGCCTTGCCGTCCAGCTTCGCTAGAACGCTATTGATTGAGAAGAACTTTGCGCCGTTGGACTGCGTGCGCACGGGCTCAGGCGCAAGCGGCGCCATCATTGAGGGCGTGATCAGATCGTCAAAGATGTATTTCCGTGGCTTGGCTTTCGCCGCAGCCTCGGCCGGCATCGCCGCATTGGCGATCAATGTGAGGCAGGCAATAGCCCCGATGGCGCAGTGCGCCCGTGAAACAAACGACATAATAACGCCCCTGTATCCCGGGTCTGTCGGTCGGCTTTGGGGCCGATCCCGTCCCGTATGATGGGGCGATCATGGGGGTGTGGAACTATAACGGCGTTAAACGGCGTTCACTGTTGCGGCTATCTTGCGGGCTAAGGGAAAGCGCACCACAACACAAAGCGTGGCGATTGAGCCAAATTGTTTTGAAGCGTGTAACGGCACGTTAACGCTGACAAAGTGTGAAGATGTCGGCGTGCAGATCGCGAGCGTCTTATCGCTCGCGCAATGCTTCCTCGCGCAGCATACGCGCGGGTTTCACCAGATAGTCGAGCACGGATTTCGATCCGGTGAGAACTTCGACCGTGGTGACCATGCCCGGGATGATCGGCAGCGGATGTTCCGTGGTGCCGAGGTGGTTCTTATCGGTGCGGACGATGACCCGGTAGAACGCTTCGTTCTTCTCACCTCCGCCACCGCCGCGCTCTTTATCGTCGACAATGGCGTCGGCACTGATGCGTTCGACCTTGCCCTTGAGCGAGCCAAAGACCGAGGAGTCGTAAGCCGTTACCTTGACGACAGCATCTTGCCCGGCTCGGATGAACGCGATGTCCTGCGGCTTGATGCGGCCTTCGACCAGTAGGGTGTCGTCGAGCGGAACGATGTCCATCACGTTCGCGCCGGGCTGCACCACGGCGCCGATGGTCGTCACGTTCAGCTTGTTGACGATGCCGTGTACCGGCGAGCGCAGGTCGGTGCGGAACACGCGATCCTTCGCAGCCTTGATGTTCTCATCTAGCACCGCAAGATCGCCGCGGGACTTGGCGAGATCTTCGTCTGCCTGGGCGCGGAGCGTGGTCTTGGCGTTCTCGAGGCGTGACTGCGCTTCCTGGATGGCGGCATTGGCCTTGGCCTTTGACGCCTTGATGACTTCGATCTGTCCGCGCATTTCGCTGGCCTGGCGGTCGACGCGCAGCATTTCGATTTCCGGCACCACCTTCTGCTGGAACAGATTGCGGGTGAGATCGACTTCGCGCTGCAGAAGCTTCAGCGTTTCGGTGAGCTTCACCTCAGTGGCGCTGTATTCATCGAGTTCGCGGCGGCGCTGGGTTTCCTGCTGCGCGACCACGTCGATGTCCTGCGCGAGTTTGCGCGCGCGGGCGTCGTACAGACTTTTTTCGGCTGCAACAGCTTTAGGTGCGGCCTTATCCAGTTCGTCGGGGAATACGAGCTTATCCTTGCCGGCCGCCTCGGTCTCGAGCCGAACCACGCGTGCTGCCATGGCCGCGCGACGTTCACGGATTTCGCCAAATTCGGACGCGAACTTGGTGTCCTCGATCCGCATCAAGGTTTGGCCCTGGCTCACGATGGCGCCTTCATCCACCAGGATCGCGCCCACGATACCGCCTTCCAGCGACTGCACGACTTGAATCTGGCGGGTGGGGATGACGCGTCCGTTGCCGCGCTTCACCTCGTCGAGGATGGCGAAGTGCGCCCAGATCAGGCCGACCAGGAAAAGCGCCAGCGTGCATATCAAGATGAGACGCGACGTGCGAGGCGTGCGCAGCTCGACCGCCGCGCGGATGTCGTTGGCGAAGGCGAAATCAGACTGCTGCATTGGTTTTCACAGTCGGGGCTTCGAATTTGACGGGCTCGTTGCGCTTGGCGCCGGCCTGCAGCGACGCCAGAATAGCTTCGCGTGGGCCGTCAGCAACCAGCTTGCCTTTCTCGAATACGAGAATGCGGTTGACCAGCGAGAGCAGGGACGGGCGGTGCGTCGATACGATGATGGTCATGTCCGATTTCGCGAGGCCCTTCAGCCGCTCAAGGAATTCGGTTTCGCTGCGCACGTCGAAATGCGCGGTCGGTTCGTCCATGAACATGATCTTCGGCTTGCGGATCATCGCGCGTGCAAGACCGATGGCCTGCTTCTGGCCGCCGGAGAGGCTGCGGCCGCCTTCGGCCACCGGCATGTCGTAACCGAGCGGATGACCGGCGATGAACTGCTCCACGCCAGAAAGCTTGGCCGCCTCGATGACTTCCTCATCGGTGGCGGATGGTTTGCCGATCGTGATGTTTTCGCGCAGCTTGCCGAAGAAGAGATCGGTGTCCTGCATCACGAAGCCGATACCGGCGCGCAGATCGGCGGGATCGTATTGCCGCGCCTCGATGCCGTCGACTGCAATGCCGCCTTCGGTCGGGTCATAGAAGCCGGTCAGCAGCCGGCCGACGGTGGTCTTGCCCGAGCCGACGCGGCCGATGATCGCCACTCGTTCGCCCGGAGTAATCGTGAAGGAGACGCTATCGAGCGCTTTTTCCTTGGAATTGGGATAGCTGAAGCTGACCTTATCGAAGGTGATCGCGCCATGCTCGATCTTGCGCGAGACGTAAGAGCGTCCCGGTGGCCGCTCGCGCTCGAGGCCCATCAGGCGATCGATCGAGCGCAGCGAACTGATGGTTTGCGTTGCGCGGGTAATCAGAGAGGCAAGGCTGGAGATCGGCGCCAGCACGCGGCCGGACAGCATGTTGGCGGCGATCAACGAACCCATGGTGATCTTGCCGTCGAGGATCAGGAACACGCCGATCACCACCAGCAACATGCTGGTGATCTGCTGGGCGGAACTGGTGATGGTGAGCGCCAGCGACGACCAGAAATGCACGTTCTCGCCGGAGCGCGCGGTGGCGGCGACTGAGCGTTCCCATGCTGTCTGCATGCGGGACTCGGCACCGGTGGCGCGGACGGTTTCGATACCCGAAAGGGATTCGATCAGGACGCCATGGCGTGCGGAGGATTCCGCCTGCAGTTGCTTCATGGCACGCTCGAGCGGCCGCTGCAGCAGGAAGCCGGTGCCGATCACGATCGGCAGCATCAGCAGTGGAATCCAGGCCAGCGGACCCGCGATGATGAACAATACGATGATGAAGATCAGCGCGAAGAATAGGTCGGTGGCCGCGATCACGGTGCCCGAAGTGAAGAACTCGCGCACGGAGTCGAAATCCCGCATCTGGTTGGCGAGAATGCCGACCGATGTTGGCCGGTTCGCCATCTTCACCGCAAGGATGTGCTCGAAGATGTCGGCGGCGAGCACCACGTCGATCTTCTTGCCGGTGAGATCGACGATCCGGCTGCGCACCACGCGGATGACGAAGTCAAAGACGATCGCGAGGCTGAGACCGATGGCCAGTGCAACGAGGGAGGGGATCGCACCGTTGGGCACGACGCGGTCGTAGACGTTCATCGTGAATAGTGGCGCCGCCAGCGCCAGCATGTTGACGAGAAGTGCGGCCAGGGCGACGTGCGTGTAGTTCGAGCCGAAGCGGCGCACCACAGACCAGAACCAGTGGGTGCGCGGCAGGTCGCCGGAGGCCACGGTTCGCGCATCGGTGGTGGCGAGCGGTTTGACCAGGAAGAGGTAGCCTGAATAGCGCGGGGCGAGTTCCGCCAGTGGCAGGCTTCGCGGGACCTGCGGATTGCTTGGATCGACGACCTGCGCGATCTGCGTCATCTCGTCGATCTTCTTGAAGATCAGCGGTATGCCGTCCTTCATCACCAGCAGGGCGGGCAGGACCAGTGCGGGAATATCCGCCAGCGCACGCTTGGCGGGAGCGATCTCAAGCCCGGCGCGCAGGCCGGCGCGTTCGACAAGCGATGCGGAGAGGCGACCGTCGATGATCGGAAGTCCTGCGATCAACGCTTCGCGGCTGATCGCTCGGCCATGATGGGCGGCGAGATAGATCAGCGCATCGGCAAGCGGATCACGCTGGCTGTCGAGACGCTCGCGCGCGTCGGCGTTGGGGACGTCACGATGTGTTGCCGCACTGGGATTCACTGGGCTCGCTCTGGCTTATAATTTTACTCAAATACACTCATAGCGCAGCGCACATGGCCGCAGCATGAAACCTTTTGGTAAGCCTAATGCCGATCGCGGAACCGTAACGAGTACGGCTCCGCGTGATGCCCCGCGCCGACTGCCGGCACGGCTGTTAAGGTAAATATGCTTGTCAGTGGGTCGCGGAAGCCTGCGCTTTCGAGACCGGCCACGTCGTCGTATTTGCAAACCAACCGTTGACGTCGGTCAGGCTGTTCCAGCGTTCGTCGAAACGGCCTGGCGCTCCGGGCGCATTACCATTGGCCGCATAATTCAAGGCAGGGACCGGCTCGGCGTGCACAGGCACCTGCATCGGCTCAGGTCCGGAAACGGGCGTATGCAGGATGATCGGCGGGAGCTTGGTCGGGAGAATGTCGAACGGCTCGGCGAGCGGCGTGGCATCAGCCGGAGGCGGCGCCTTCACATACTGAATCAATCCGCCCATTGCCGCGAGCAACTGATAGTCGGCAAACACGGCGACGTTCTGGGTCGAGATCACCGAGACAAGACCGTTGAACAACTGGTTCTGGGCGTTCAGCAAGTCCACCAGCGAGCGCTGACCGAGTTCGTATTCCTTCTGGTAGGATACGATGACCTTGCGGTCCGATGCTATCTGGCGATTCAGGGCTGAGATGCGGTCCGCGGTCAGGGTGCGCGCGGCCCAGGCCTTGTCGATGGATTCCACCGCGGAGCGCTGCAGACGCGCATGCTTCATGGTTTCCTCGATATAGCGCTCAGCCATTTCCGTGCGCTTCCAGGTGTCTTGGCCGCCGCGGAAGATATCCCAGCTCACGACGACCTTGCCGCTGACGTCGTCGCGCTTGCCGACATAGCCGTTGGCGTCGATGCCGGACGATGCGCTGCCTTCGAGATAGACGTTGGGGACGAACGCGCCCGACGTGCTCTTGAAGGCATACTTCGCGGCACGGGCGTCCTGGTCCGCGGCCTGGATCGTCGGATTGAACTTCAATGCGACCGCGAGCGATTCATCCTTGGTCTTCGGCAATCCCGGCAGACGGTTGGGCTGGCGGAGATTGAACGGCTCGAGACCGACAGCATTGCGATACTTGGCGCGGGCTTCATCAAGATTCTGGCGGAAGCCGGCGAGGGTGGCGATCGCGTTTTCGACGCGCTCACGGGTCTGTTCGAGGTCGCCTTCACCGGCACGGCCACCGTTGAACCGAGCCTGAACGTTCTTGAACAGATTTTCGTGAACCCGCACGTTGTCTTCGGCAATCACGATAAGGCGCTGATAGCGCACGACATCGACGTAAGCTTCGGCTGCATCCAGCGCGAGCAATTCGGTCCGCTCATGAACGCGCGCAGCGGCGGCATCCACGCGTGCAGACTGGCGCCAGATCTCATTGATCGACGACAAGCCGTCGAACACCAACTGGCGAGCGACAACGGAGACATCCCGGCCGTTGCGCCATTGACCGTTCCCCAGCGGGGCAGGCACCACCTGTTGGTTGAACATTTCGGGGCCCACGCGGCCTTGGAGGCGAACCTGGGGCAAAAGCGTGCCCTGTTGCTGTCGCAATTCAGACTCGGTCGCACGGCGGTTTGCGGCCGCTTCACCTACGCCGGGATTGGTCTTGATGGCCTGTTGGAGGGCGTCGTTGATTGAAAAAGCGGTCTGACTGAATGCGTTCTCGGGGATCAAATAGCTGAGAAGCAACGCAGGGATAGCGTAGGCCAATGTTCGCATTTGATAAAAGTCCCAACCGCAAAAACTTAAGAATTCAGTAACGATCGGGCTTGAGTAGCAGACCTCGCAACATAGTGAAATGGTGGCTTTTTCGAGTCTTGGGAAATGTGGCACTTGGGTCACATTTTTGACCCGATTGGGTTAATGCGCACCCTAAAATTGGTGTCTAAATACCTTTATTCGTCACGTTGTTGCAACACGCAACAGTTGTGACGACGCGGCGCACCACATCCAGGGAACAAGTTTGCGCTGGGTGAGACTTAGACCGCGAGCACGCGTGGAGCCTGCCTGCGAAGCGGGTAAGAATCAGGGCGGTTGGCCAAATGAAAGCCCGCCTTCCGGGAGAGGAAAGCGGGCGAAAGGGGCAGCAAGCGCGGCCCAAAGAACGATTGATGGGCGGGGGTCGGCTGCTCAGTAAGAGTGGTGGTGCCGGCGCTTCTTCTTTTTCACCGGCCGCGGCTGGTCGTTGTACCCGTAGCCGTATTGGCCGTATCCCTGCCCCTGCTGCTGGAAGGCGATGATGGGATTGAGTTGGCAATAGGCGCGCCGGCCGGAGGCGCTCGCCATGCATTGTCCATAGGTGTCATAATAACAAGTGCCGGGCCCGGCCGCGAAGGCTTCGACCAGGCAATAGCGATAAATTCTGGCCGCCTCTGCCGGGGACGAGCTGAACGCATAAGCGCCCGCCATAGCCATCAAAGCCCAAATTGCATTGCGCATCACATTCTCCGCGAAGGGATTGACGTCAAAGGTGAAACCCCGCCGTCTGAAACTTAGTTCCGGAATGTTGAACACTATCCCGTTATTGTATCGTTAGTGTTGAGACCCGCGGAAGGCCATGCTACTGCTCGCCGCGTCGCGGGTGTAGCTCAATGGTAGAGCAGCAGCCTTCCAAGCTGAATACGAGGGTTCGATTCCCTTCACCCGCTCCATCACAAGCTACTCAAGCTTGTGCCGCAGCATTGACAGATAGGCACTTTCTGCTCGCGTTCCGCTACGGGGGCGGTCAACGTGGAATGCGATTCCCATCGCAGGAGATTGAGCAGATGGATGATGCAGACAAGCTAAGCCTTACTGAGATGCGCAAGCGTAAATTCGCACATCAGATCGGCAAGGATGTCTCGACCGATGGGAATGGAG
This sequence comes from Afipia dichlorophenoxyacetatis, assembly GCF_055386385.1. Classification (NCBI taxonomy): domain Bacteria; kingdom Pseudomonadati; phylum Pseudomonadota; class Alphaproteobacteria; order Hyphomicrobiales; family Nitrobacteraceae; genus Afipia; species Afipia dichlorophenoxyacetatis. The sequence goes on from NZ_AP029250.1 coordinate 1,671,037, forward strand.
CGGTCGCCGATAGCTATTTTGAGGACTATTCTGCCAATCAGAGTTATGAAGACATTTTCGGTGCTGCCTTTAATGCGAAATATCTTGTTGACCTGATTAAAGCTGTTTGGGGTACGGAGACGCCCTATAAGTTGCTTGACTGCGGCAGCGCAAACGGCCTGACCCTTGAGGAATTCGATAAACTAGGCGTGGAAGCTTGGGGCATCGAAAATAGTGCGTACATACATTCGAAAACTCCGGAAGAGTGGCGCAAGCGAAACCTGCTCGGCGATGTGCGCAAAATGCCGTTCGAGGACGGATCGTTCGACTTCGTTTATGAAACGTGCCTTCCTTACCTTCCCGAAGAACAGATCGATCAAGCGATAAAAGAGTTGTTTCGGGTCTGTCGTGTGGGAGTTTTATTCCACGGTACGACGACTGACATGACTGAGGAAGTGATTGACGACTACGAATTATTTGCAGGCTTAAAGACCTTTTGGACATTTTCAGAGTGGTCCGACGCTTTCGTCCGCAACGGCTTCCAGCTCGCTGTTTCCAATTCAGCTGTGATCGATGAGCTTTGGCGCATCGAACAGGAGGCTGATGAGGATGACTGGGACTGGTATCCGAACAAGGAAAGCATGCGATATAGCTTTTTCACCAAGCCGTAGATCGCACTGACTCTTAAACTTACTTAGACGGCAATCGCCTTGCGCACGTTGTCACTTCCGGCGCTGGCCGTGAAAATGAAGCAGCGCTGTAAATCGGCGCTATCTCGCAACAGCGTGCCGAACCTGATGGCTGATCAGCGCTTGCGCACGAACTCGGTGCGCAAGACCAGGCCTTTGATCGCATCGTGGCGGCAGTCGATTTCTTCCGGGTTGTCTGTAAGCCGGATCGACCTGATAACCGTTCCCTGCTTGAGTGTCTGGCCGGCGCCCTTGACCTTGAGGTCCTTGATCAGGACAACGGAGTCTCCGTCTGTGAGCGCGTTGCCGGATGCGTCGCGAACCTCAGCGGCTTTGGCTTTCTCCGCGGCGATTTCAGAAGCGGGCCGCCACTCGCCGGTGGTCTCATCATAGACGTAGTCGTCGTTCTGGTCGTTCATATCCATCCTGCATTGTGTCTCGTTACGCTGTGATGTGTCGTACTGGCAGCGGCAGCGAGGAGCTGACGAGAGCCTCTATCTTGGATGTTGCGCCGACGCAAACTTAGCTACGTGTCCTATGGACGGTGCCGCGAAAAATCAGACATTAGACAGCGACTTGTCGTGAACGCCAATCTTGGTGGTTGCGTCTACTGCAACGAAGGACACTCGCGGCGCGACGCGAGGCTTTGAGCATTGGGGAGCTTGGCATGGTTCGATTGGCATTGGCGGGACTTGCGATGCTGGCGCTCGAGGGCGCGGCCTCGGCGGAGACGGACAACGGCCCCGCGCTGGTTGATCTCTTCGCCAAGATCTGCGCGCCGCGGCCGGCGTTGCCAAGCGAAATGGAGCGCATCGCGTCAGGCATGGGATTCGTCAGCACGAACGGAGCGATCTCGGCTGATATGGAGCGCGGGCCTCGGATCGACATTATCTATTTTGCAAGATCGACGAAGGGGGGCGAGAAAAGCCTGTCCGCCTATTTCGAAGGTCCTGTGGATGGTCCGACCGTCGTATGCACGCTGTCGACCGTCGGCGTGTCGGCCGATACTCTGCCGGGTCTCATCGCAAAATCATTGAATGCCCACGACCGAACCGAGAAGGCGGTCGCTGACAACAATCGACTGCAGGTGAACTGGCGTGCAGGCGAAGCGGGGAGTGACGACACGCTCGAAATGTCAGCGTGGCGAGATCCGCAGCGGCGCGCATCGATCACATTGACGTATCGCAGCCTGAAGCGGTGAAAGAGTTCGGCAGAAGAAAAGAGAACGAGCCTGCCCCAATTCAAATTATCGCCATCGCCGCGTGGCACTTCGTTTTCCGAGAGGGATGGCGACCAACGCCATTTTGGCGGTAGGATTAATCAGAAACGCCAAGAGGAGGACGTCGAGTTGATTAAGCAGGCCTCTGGCCGTCATTTTGCTCGGGAGTCATACCTGAAAAAATCGAAGCGATCGCAGCGGGGGGCGTGACAGTCGAATATGGATCTCCGACAACTCCGATATTTCGTCTTCGTCGCAGACCTGCACAGCATCGCGCGGGCGTCCACTCACCTCGGCGTTGCGGCGCCGGCGCTCAGCCGGTCGATTGCCGCGCTTGAAGAGGAGTTGCATACGCCGCTCTTCGACCGGGACGGTCGGGGCATGCGTCTCACGCGCGCGGGTGAGCTTCTGCACCGCAGCGCTTCGCAGATCCTCCGGGATGTTGAACTGGTACGCCAGGAGGTCATGGCGGAAGGCAAGCACCTGACGGGTGATGTGATTATTGGCGCAACACCATCCGTTATAGCGATGGCGGGACCGGCACTCATCAATAGATGCCGGGAGGAATTGCCGCGCGTAAGACCGCGTTTCATTGAGGGGTACAGCGGATATCTGCAGAACTGGGTCCTGACCGGTTCAATCGACCTGGCACTGGTCAACGGCCTCCAGCCGGACAGCCCCCGTCTGATCAGCGAATGCCTCGCTGTCGAGCGTCTATTTGCGTTTGGACCACCAGGCGCATTCGGCGTCACGCCGTCCACAGTAAGCCTGGCCGATCTACTCCGCGCGCCTCTTCTTTTGCCGTCGGCGCAAAATCCGATCAGAAGTCTGCTCGACACCGCGGCGGCAAGTCTTGGTCTGTCCGTCTCGATCGCGCTGGAGACGGACTCGGTGACGCTTTTGAAGGATCTCGTCCGGCAAGGGCTTGCTCCCGCTGTCCTGCCTTTCGGAGCGGTGAAGCACGAGTTCGAGGCAGGCACGTTGAGTATTTGCCCGATTGTCGATCCCGAGATCCGCAGTGATTTGAATTTGATTTATTTGGCCGATCGGCCTCCGACGCGCGTCGCTTCCGAGGTGATCAGGCAATTTCTGGAAATCTTGCGTGGTATCGCCTCGAGCGATGAAAGACACGGCTTCGTTGAGATCGGAGATCGTGCCGCGAGTAAGCGTGCAGCCCGTCCGCTTAAAGCTGAATTGCCTAAACGGTAATTCGAGCGTCACCGCATTGTCGCTAATCCTACCAAATCCTGAATTTGGAGGAGCGGATGCGTTTAGGCGCCGATATTGGGGGAACATTCACAGACATCGTCCTCGTCGACGACACGACCGGACTGTTTCGTCTTGGCAAGGTCTTAACGACGCCAGATCAGCCGGATAACGGCGTCATCAACGGCATCAAGCAGGTCATCGATGGCGATGCGGGCGACGTATCGCATGTCGTCCACGGGACGACGCTCTTTACCAACGCCCTGATCGAGCGGAAGGGGGCTCTCACCGCTCTCGTCACGACCCGCGGCTTCCGCGATGCCATCGAGATCGCTCGTGAGCACCGCTACGACATGTACGACCTCCGGCTGCGGCGCCCCGCTCCGATCGCGCGCCGCCGCCATAGGTTCGAGGTTTCCGAGCGCATTCTGTCAGATGGTACGATTCGCCAAGCGCCGAACGTGGAAGAGATCGAGCGCATTGCCGAGGAAATGCGCAGCATCGGCATCGAGGCGATCGCGGTCAGCCTGATCAACGCTTATGTTCGTCCCGATCACGAGCGCATTGTTGGTCGGATCCTGCAGGAAAAGCTGCCGGGCGTCGCGATCACGCTGTCGAGCGACATTGCGCCCGAAATCAGGGAGTTTGAACGATCCACGACGGCTCTCTGCAACGTTTACGTGAAGAGCATCGCCGAGAAATATCTGACCCGCCTTGAAAAGCGTACGCGTGACGAGCTGGGTGACGCCGCCGGTCTCTACGTCATGCAGTCGAACGGTGGCCTTCTCACCGCCAGTCAAGCCATCGAGGCACCCATCCGCCTCGTTGAATCGGGACCCGCGGCCGGCGCTCTGGCGGCTGCGCATTATGCCAAGTCGCTCGGGCTTCCCGACATCCTTTCCTTCGATATGGGCGGGACCACCGCCAAGGCCTGCCTCATCGTCGACGGCGAGCCTTTGCTGGCGCCCGAGTTCGAGGTCGATCGCCAATATCTGTTCAAGAAGGGAAGTGGTCTTCCGGTCAAGGTTCCCGTCATCGAGATGATCGAGATCGGCACCGGTGGCGGCTCCATCGCGCAAATCGATGCGCTGGGTCGTCTCAAGGTCGGACCTCATAGTGCGGGCTCCGTGCCCGGGCCCGCCTGCTACGGAGCAGGTGGACAAAAGCCAACGGTCACGGATGCGGATCTGCTGCTCGGTTATCTCAACGCAGGATTCTTCCTCGGCGGCGACATGAAGCTCGATAGCGCCGCCGCGGAACGCGCGATCACGGAACAGGTCGGGGAGCCGCTGAAGCTCGACACGATTGCGGCCGCCTGGGGCATTCACCAGCTCGCGAATGAAGCCATGGCTTCCGCAGCGCGAATCCACGCGATCGAGCGCGGGCGCACGATTTCCCAGTTCCCGATGTTTGCGTTCGGTGGCGCGGGGCCGGTTCACGCCTATGGCGTCGCTCGTGTTCTGAAGCTTCCCAAGATCATCTATCCCTTCGGAGCAGGCGTCATGTCGGCGGTTGGCTTCCTTACGGCGCCACTGGCGTTCGACTTCGTTCGATCGAACCCGGCGCGGCTCGAACAAATGGATTGGCCGGAGGTCAACCGTGTTTTGACCGAGATGGAAGAAGAGGGACGCAACCGTCTCGCCCAATCAATGGGCGACGAGGAAGTCTCGTTCCGCCGTTGGGCCGATATGCGTTATCGGAAGCAAGGCTTCGACATTCGCGTTCCAATTCCCGGCGGCGAGCTCGGACCGGACAGCATTGCAGAGATTACTGCGTCGTTCGAACGAGTCTATGTCGAGCTCTACGGGCATACCGTACCCAACACGCCGATCGATGTGATGTCCTGGCGTGTGGTGGCAGCCGGGCCCAAGCCTGACTTCAGACTGCCGGTCAACCTTTCGAAGTCGGATAATCCGCGCAAAGGCTCGAGGAAGATCTACGTCCCCGACGCAGGTCTCATCGATGTCCCGGTCTATGACCGCTACCGGCTTGGGGCTGGCGACCGGCTGCAGGGACCGGCTGTGATCGAAGAACGTGAATCGACCGTCGTGGTCAACGGACCCGGCGAAATCAGTGTCGATCAGAATCGCAATCTCATTGTCGACCTCGAGGTAGCCCGATGAGCGCTAAGGAATTGGATCCCATCACGCTCGATATCATGTGGGGGCGGCTCATCGCTGCCGTGAACGAGCAGGCGGCGGCCCTGATGCGTTCATCCTTTACGTCCATCGTTCGCGACGCTGAGGATCTCTCGGCCTGTGTTTTCGATCGTCGCGGCCGAATGGTGGCCCAATCGGTCACGGGCTCGCCCGGGCACATCAATTCGATGGCGACCGGCATGCAGCATATCTTGAAGACGTTTCCGGTCGATACGCTTCGTCCCGGTGACGTCATCATCACGAATGACCCGTGGATCACGGTCTCACAACTTCACGACATCACGATCGCGACGCCTGTTTTCCATAAGGGACGCGTGGTCGCGTTGTTCGCGAATTGCTGCCACGCGCTCGACATCGGCGGGCGTGGCCTCTCGTGCGACGCCCGCTCGGTATTTGAAGAGGGTCTCTTCATCCCGATCATCAAGCTGCATTCGCAAGGGGAACCGGTCGACGCCGTCTATCGGCTTATCGCCGCCAACGTGCGGACGCCTGACGAGGTGATCGGCGATATCCACGCGCAGATTACCGCGAACGAAGTCGGCGCGAAGCAGCTCAAGTCCTTCCTTGACGAATTTGATCTCGCGGATATCGAGGGGGTCGCTGATGCCATCATTTCGCGCACCGAGCGGGCGATGAGGGCGGCCATTGCAGCGTTGCCGAACGGTTCGCATCCCTTCAAAATTACGATCGACGGGTTTGACAAGCCGATCGAGCTCCATACGAGGGTCACCATCAAGGACGACGAGGTGATCGTCGATTATGAAGGATCTTCGTCTACGGTTGATCTCGGCATCAACGTTGGCTTCAACTATACCGTCGCTTATACGACCTATGGCGTGAAATGCGCGATCGCGCCGGACGTGCCCAATAACGCTGGGTCGTTCACGCCGATACGCACGATCGCCCCCGTCGGCTCGATCCTTAACGCACAGCATCCCGCGGCGGTCGCCGGCCGTCACACAGTCGGTCACTTCCTCCCGTCCAGCATCATGGGCGCATTGTCGGGAATCCTACCGGACAAGGTGATGGCCCCCGGAGCCGACAGCCTCTGGAATACGCATATCAGCGGCTTCGACAAGCGCGACGACCGCTTCTTCTCCTACACCTGGTTCTCGACCGGTGGTACGGGCGCGTTGAAAGGTCTCGATGGACTCTCAGCAACATCCTATCCGAGTGGCGTCGCGGGTGTGCCGGTCGAAATCATCGAGGCGTTGACCCCTCTGGTCGTGCGGCAAAGGGCACTTCGACCCGACTCCGGCGGTGCCGGCGAGCATCGTGGCGGTTTGGGCCAGACCATGGAAGTCGAGGTGCTGACCGAGAAGCCTTATCTCTTCTCGGGTATGTACGATCGCTGCCAGCATCCCGCGCCGGGCCTGTACGAAGGAAAGTCGGGCGCAACCGGGTCGGTCAGCAGCTCGAATGGCGAGGAAGTCCGGCCGAAACTTAGCCGCATGTTGCCGCCCGATACTGTCCTGACCCTTTCACTGCCCGGTGGCGGTGGGTTCGGCGACGTAAAACGTCGCAGCCGCGAGGCAATCTTCGATGACGTTCTTGATGGTTACGTTACGCCGGAAGCGGCGCAGCGCGACTACGGCTTTGAATACAACCCCTCTCAGAAACAGCGTCGGAGCGCCTGATGCCCATCCAATCGCGTTTTGTCCTGATTGCTTCAATGGACGTTGATCCCGCGTACGAAGCCCTCTTCAACGAGGTCTACGATAGCGAGCATGCTCCATATCTCCTGAAGGTGCCTGGCGTTCTCAGCGTTACGCGCGTCAAGGGGGTGCCCTTCGCATTCGCCATTGCCAATGACATCAAGGACATGCCGGCGCCAGCGCCGATCTACACGGCGATCTACGAGATCGAGCATCCTGACGTCCTGAAAAGCGCCGAATGGGCGAACGCCGTCGAAGCCGGCCGATGGCCGGAAGAGGTGCGTCCGCATACGCGGAGCAGGCATCACGCCGTGTATCAGACGCAATCGGTCTTCCTGTAAGGCGGTGCTCAATTCCAACTCAACGTCGTGATGCCGCCGGGGGTGTCAATGACGAGCCAATCACTTGATAATCCCAGGAGGTGAGGATGACGACGAGTGTGGACACAACGTTGACGCCAGACCTTGAGACGGCCGGCCCATCAAAAGCAGGGAAGATGGGACGGCTCGCTCTTGCGAGCATGATCGGCACGTCACTCGAGTGGTACGAGTTCGTGATCTATAACTCGATGGCGGCGCTCATCTTCAACAAGCTCTTTTTTCCGTCATTTGATCCGATTGTCGGTACGATCCTCGCTTTTTCAACTTATGCCGTTGGTTATGTCTCAAGGCCCATCGGTGGCATCATCTTTGGTCGCCTCGGCGATAAGATCGGTCGGCGCGCCGTACTCGTCTATACGCTCGCACTCATGGGCGTCACGACGCTATCGATGGGATTAATCCCGACCTACGCGAGCATCGGAGTCGCTGCCCCGCTGCTCTTGGTTGCGCTCCGAATGGTTCAGGGCATCGCCCTCGGCGGTGAATGGGCTGGTGCGATCCTGCTTTCGGTGGAGCACGGCAATGCGCGAAACCGCGGTCTCAATTCGTCTTGGACGCAAATAGGGCCCTCGGCCGGAACCCTTCTGGCTGCCGGAGCCATCGCCATCACCACCACGTTGCTGAGTGAAGTTGATTTTCTCGCTTGGGGCTGGCGTCTTCCATTCCTCGCGAGCACGGTACTCGTGATCTTCGGCTTTTGGATCCGCTGGAGCGTCGAGGAAAGTCCGCATTTCAGCCAGCTCCAGGCCGATCATAAGACGACGAAGGCTCCTATCGCCGAGGTGATGAGCTCGCATGGGCGCAATCTTCTGATCGCCGGTAGCGTGCGCATTGGATCCGACGTCGTCTACGGGCTCCTGACGGTTTTTACATTGACGTACGTGACCCAGGCGCTCGGTCTATCGCGAACGTTGGCGCTGACCGCTGTGCTGATCGGGTCGGGTGTCCATGCCGTCTCAATCCCGCTCCTTGCTGCGCTCTCGGACCGTATCGGCCGGCGCACCGTATATGGCGCGGGCGCTCTGGCATCCATCGCTGGTAGCTTTGCTTTCTTCGGTCTGCTGGATACGAAGTCGCCTGCCGTCATCATTGTTTCGATCTCGATTGGCATGATCTTTCAGGCCGCGATGTTCGGGCCACAGGGCGCATTCATAACTGAACAATTCCCCGCCCGCGTCCGCTACACCGGGTCGTCGCTGGCCTATACCTTTGCCGGTGTCCTTGGTGGCGGGTTCGCGCCGTTGATCTTTACGACTTTGCTGCGGGAATATCCCGGCACCTATGCCATCCCGGCCTACGTAACAGGCGCGTTGATTGTCACGTTGATTGCGTTGTTCGCAGCGACAGAAAAAGCCGGTCGCGAGATCGATTAGAGTTGGAATGGATGAGCCATGAACATCAGAATCGAAAGCGCGCGAGCGCTAAAAGTAACTCCCGCCGTGATCGAAGCTTTCAGAGATGCTCCCACCTCGATCATCAGCGACAACCTTGATCGTCTGGCCGGCATGGTTGGGCTAAGACCCTTCCATCGGTCGGGACGCATGGTCGGCACAGCCCTCACTGTTAAGACGCGGCCTGGCGACAACCTCGCCATCCATAGGGCGCTTGAGCTTGTCGGACCTGGCGATGTCATCGTCGTGGATGGCGGCGGCGATGAAACGCGGGCGCTGGTCGGCGAGATCATGAAAAATATTGCTGAGACGCGCGGTGCGGCCGGCTACGTGATTGACGGTGCCATCCGCGACGTCGCGTCATTTCAGACGTCGGACTTTCCGTGCTTCGCGCGGGGCGTCATCCATCGGGGACCGTACAAAAACGGGCCGGGTGCGATCAACGTGCCCGTTTCGGTCGGAGGAACGGTCGTGGAGCCCGGCGATATCGTCGTGGGCGATGAAGACGGTGTGGTCTCGTTTTCGCCTTGGGCCGCCGAAACGCTCATCGAAGGCATTCGCGCTCAGATCCTGCGCGAGGAACAGACATTGGAGGCGATCCGCGAGGGACGTTACGAAGGATCTTACGGACGATAACGATTTAAAGAATGTGAGGAAGACATGACAAGCCAGAGATCGGAATTCCATAACCTTGACACGCCGGATGACGGACTGCTGCGGGAGCTCGCGCCAGGTTTGACCACGCGCATCTTCTCAGGCGAACACGCCATGCTTTCGGTCGTCATTATTGAACCGAACGCCGAGGGCAAGCTCCACCATCACCCTGAAGAACAGTGGGGTGTCCTGCTCGAGGGCACAGCGATCCGCGTACAGGGGGACGAGGAAATTCCGGTTCGCAAGGGAGATTTCTGGCGTACGCCCGGAAATGTCCCGCATACCATGCGCGCGGGACCCGAAGGCGCCCGCGTTCTCGATATCTTCAGCCCCCCTCGGCCCGAATACAAGAAGGCGGGATCGGGCTTCGGAGGCTAGGCAAAGATCAAGGGGCCGGATTGGATCGGCCCCTTTTTTTATGTCGAGCCTTTCTAGGCGCCCTTCCAGTCGTTCTTCATACTGATGACGCTGGGGTCCGATGCGCTGGGAGCGATCGAGCGAACCGATCGGGCGCGTCTGGAAGAACTCGATCGCTGGCATGCGATGAGCCAGTCGGCGGATTATACGGCGGGTTGACGAGGTCCGCAGAAGGCGTCGCTTTACGCGATCGCCTCCAGCCCGCACCAGTCGGCGATGAAAAGCGCCATTGTCGTGGTGATCCGCTTGAGAGAGGCGAGGCTGACACGTTCATCAAACCCGTGAATATTCTCGGAGTACGGCCCGTAGCAAAGCGCCGGGATCTTGTCGTAAAGCGCATAGACCCGCGTATCGAGATAGCCGGCGGTCATGAAGCTTTGGAGCGGCTTACCTGTTGCAGCGAGATGTGCGTGAGCGAGCGTGGTCTCGGCTTCCGAGCCGGGTTCAAGCACGTAGCCCTCGGTATGGAAGCCATGAAAGGTGACAGTTGGCGGGATGTTCGAGAGGAATGGATCGGAGAGCGCGAATTTAGCGACGCGGTCTCGGATCTCACGCGCGGCGTCCTCAGCTGTCCAGCCGGGATAAATCGATATGCGGCAGCCTATTCGACACCATGCGGGGACGGATGACTCCCAGTCTCCACCTTCGATCTTTCCGATGTTCAGATTGATCGGATGTTCTTCGCTTTCGAAGTGAGGGCGGCCTTCCTTCTTGGCGTTCCAGTCGGCTTCGATTTTGCGCAACTCTCCGATGACCCGATACGCGGCGTCGATGGCGTTCGCACCGGTGCCCATTTCCCGGACGTGGACAGGGAGCCCGCGGACTTCCACCTGAAACCACACGACGCCGGTATTGGCGCGCACCAGCTTTTCGTCCTCAGGTTCGGGGATAAGCACAGCGTCGGCTTTGTATCCGCGTAAATGTGTCATCAGCGCGCCGTTGCCGGTCGACTCTTCTTCCACCACGGACTGGACATAAACGGTGGCGGCCGGCTGAAAACCTATTCTGCGCAAAGCATCCAATGCATGGAGATTGGCTGCGTGACCGGCTTTCATGTCCGCGCCGCCGCGACCATAAAGCCAATCGCCCTCGACGACGGGATCGAACGGCGAATGCGTCCACAGGCTATCGGGTCCAGCAGGAACGACGTCCACATGGGCCTGCAGAATGAGGGATCGCCCTGTCTCGTTGCGTGGCCGGTGGGTGCCGACAACGATCGGCGCACGCGAGTGATCCTTCGAGAACGGTGAGCCACCAGGATGCCGTTCGATGGCGTCCTGGTCCATGTCGAACCGCTCCATTGCATAGTCTCGGCTTCGCAATTCGCTGAAAACCCGATCTTGAATGACATACTCATCACCGCGCACCGATCGAAGCCTGATCAGGTCCTGGGTGTAAGCGATTTGCTCGTCGAAGCCGCGTTCGACGGAAGCGATGATTTTGTCGCGAAGGGACTGGTCGAGTGCCATTGCCGGATATCCTGTGAATGGACCCGGAGTTTGTATCCATCGAGCAGTAGTGTCAACTAATGAACAATAGTATCACAGGTTGACACTTTCTACCGAAGCGCTATGACGTGCTTAGGGACATTGAAAGTTCAGTTCGCTCTGAGGACATCCGAGGCATTCATGGAAAACGAAAAGCCGCCGGCACGTCGTTCGCAGGCTCGGACGGTCGCTGAAAAGCCTGGCGTTCCCATGGTGCGTGCGCTGGATCGCGGCGTGGCTCTCTTGAGGGCCTTCGATATCTCAAAGCCGCGCCAGACACTCACCGAATTAGCCAAGAGCGCCGGGCTCGATAAAGGCACAGCGCGAAGGCTGCTTCATACACTGGAGAAGGCCGGGCTGATCGATCACGACGGCCTGACCGGCCTTTACTCCCTGGGCATCGGCGTTCTTGAACTCGCCTCTTCTGTCGAGACCGGTCGGGAATTGCGCGAGATTGCCGCGCCCTACATGAGTGAGCTGTCTGAGCAGACGGGTACGACCGCTTATCTTTGGATTCATCACGAAGGTCACGCGCTCTGTGTCGAGCGCGTGCGCGCGTCGATACCGAATGTCGATGCGGCATGGTTCACTGTCGGCTCCCGAGCGCCCTTGAACAGCGGCGGCGGCCCCAGAGCGCTTCTGGGCTTCGTTTCACCGGAAGAGCTGAAACACGCACTGTCGCTGGAGCTGATAAAGCGGACTGCGAAAAGTCAGACGAACACTAAGTCCCTTGCGCGAGAGGCTGCACAGATCCGGCAGCGGGGATGGGAGCTTGCCGTCGATGATTTTGTCGTCGGCCTTGCCGCTCTTGGCGTACCAATTTTCGACCGAAAGGGGCGGCTTGTTGGCAGCCTCAGCATTACGACGTTGACGGCTCAGTTGGTTCAGAACGGCAAGCCGCGATTTCTTGACCTTCTGCTGAAATCAGCCACCGAGATCGGATCGAAGATCCTTAGCAGGGCTTGACGTTGGAATATTTCGTCCCGCCCTTATTCGCAAATGAACCTTATCGGCAATCCTTGCGACCCATGCTCAATATCCGATGGCGATGGAGCGCATTGTGAGCAGTAAATGGCCTAAACTCATGTTGATGAGTGCCGCGACCGCGGCGTGGCTGATTTATGACATGGCGACCGCGACCGCGACCGAGGCGCCACGGGCGGCCGTCGCCTACATGCAATACGCTTTCCTTGCGATGGCCGTGATTGGATTTTTCGGCTCCTTGCTGAGCTACGTCTCAGAGAAGTAAAACGTCACTTCGCGCGGCGACTACTGACTGCCCTCAAACCTAACCGGACAATTTTGATGAAGCTTTCTTCTGTTTTTGCATTCACGTGCCTGATGTTGACTGCGGCCAATTTCGCCCACGCGGCGGAACGGCAGGACTGCAATGTCAACGTCGACATTACCGACACCGATCCGAAGGGCACCAATGTTAGAGCTGCGCCTAGCGGCGCGGTCATCGCCACACTCAAGAACACGGCGGCAGACGGCTGGATCGATGTGCACATCACCGGCCAAGTCGGTGACTGGTATGAGATCGATCGCGCAAAACAGATTGACGTCGAGGTTGACCCGAAGATCATTTTTCAAGGCAAAGGCTATCTGCACAAGAGCGTTCTTGGCGTGAGCGGCATGGAGAATGGCGCCGCTATCTACACTGATCACAATATCAAGAGCAGTCCGGTCGATCCTCACGCCGCCGGCGATCAACAGGTGGATTTGCTCGGCTGCTGGGGCGATTTTCTTAAAGTGCACGTCAAGAAGGGCACCGGCTGGACAACAGGCGTTTGCACCAACATGCTCACGACCTGCTCGTGATCGTTGTGTTTTGAAATGAGCTTGAAAATGAAATCGTTCGCCGTTGCTCTCTGCATGGGTTTGGCCGTCACGCCTGCGTTCGCTGCCGATTACGACGCGACGGAAAAATCACCGCTCTATGAAATTCATCTGCATGTGCCAGCGACGGCGATGAAGATCGGCGCGCTCAAGGAAAAGATCCTGGCGCTGTACAAGGCCGATGCCGATCCGGCGAAGGGCGATGCCAAGGACGATCAGGAGGGCAATCCGAGCTTCCAGCCCTATCAGATCGATATGACCTGGCGCGTCACATTCGAGAATGATGCGATGCTGAGTCTATCGGCTGAAACAACTGCCGACACCGGCGCCGCTCATCCCGGCGACACGTTTCAGACGCTGGTCTGGGACAAGAAAGCCGATCAGGCCGTGACCATCGACGCGCTGTTTCCGCCGGATCAAACCAAGGCCGCACTGACCGCGATTTCTGACGCGGCCATCAAGGCCTGGACGAAGATCTATATCCAGCGCAGCGATCAGAAGCCGGAAGCGTACGTAGCCAAAACCGGCATCGGGGCCGATCCGGAGAAGCTCAAGACCTACGCGCTAACCTACGCAAAAGGAGAGACGACCGCCAACGGCATCGTCCTGCTTTATGGTTCGGGGCAGATCTGGCCGAATGTGCTCGGCGATTTTCGCCTCTCAGTGCCGGCATCCGTGTTCGCGAAATACTTGAAGCCGCAATGGAAGGCGGTGTTCAACGCGGGATGAGCGGAGGCCCCAGATGCGTTGGTGGTCCAGATACGCCTGACGCGCTGGTTGTTGCTATTTGCTTGTTGTGCCCAGGCTTCTCTGAGAAGGCTGTTGAGCTGGGAGAGCACCGAGAAATGCTTTGGCCACCGTGGCGGCGTTGTCCGACGCCAGGTGTTCGAGCTCCTTCTCGGTGTTTTCACCGGCATCGCCGCCGGCCAGATCTGACAACCCGCGGAAGGCTATAAAGGGGATATCGTTCATAGAGGCCACGTGGGCGACTGGCGCGCTTTCTTCGTCAACCGAGTTGGCCTTGAAGGTATTATAGATCCACTTGCGAAACTTGGCATTGTCAACAAAGGCCGGGCCGGAAACGCCGGCGCCCCCGATCACGACACGGGGGTGTGTCACATTGCAGACATCGTGTTTGAGGCAGGGCTTTAGTTCGACTTTCGCCGCGACCGAACCTGCGGTCTCCAGCATGACCGGATCAACGTCAAACCAGAAGCGCTTTTCCGGTTCGCTCTGACCAGGATGTGCAATTTGTACCGCGTGGGGAAAGATCATGCCGTAATTCGGTAGTGTTTTGCCGAGCCATTTCGGTATTGACCAGCCCGTCGCGGTCTTCCGGACAAAAACAGATTCAAGATATTCAGACCAACGATCGGCCACAACGACATCTCCCGCTGAAAGGCTGGGGTTGATACCGCCCGCAATTCCTGAAAAGACGATGTGCGTGATGGTGAAATGATCAATTGCGCTCTGCGTGGTCATCGCAGCGTTGACCTCGGACTCGCCGCTCAGGAAAAGAACGACATCCTTACCCTCGAGCTTGCCGACGATGTAGGTCACATCAGCTATGACCTCCGTCCGTGTCTCGCGCGTTGCATCCTTGAGCGCGAGCCATTCGGGGGTGTATGACGAAATGACGGCGATCCGGGGCGTGGGGTCCACCAGTTCAGCGGCAGCCGCGCGATCCTTTAGCGGCGTCAATGAAGCCAGCAACAGTGGAACGAGCCGCAAAACATTTCGCCGCCTCGGTCGACAAGTGGGCCTTTTACGATCCGATCTCGACGATATTTTCCTCATCAAGCGCTCCGAAGAAGTTCGGAGGCAGCGTGAAGCGGTTATGTTCGGCTTTGATGACGCACGTGACGTAATATGTTGCGTTTGTAACGTACCTCATCGAACGGTCGACGTGAATGGGTGTTGACTGCACCACCACCTCCGGCTGTCACTATCCGCTATTCCGCAATCCCGCCGAGATGCCGTTGATGGTGAGCTGAATGCCGCGTAGCACCTGTTCATCGGTGCTGTGCGAGCGATGCGCCTGCAGCAACTCCACCTGAACGTGATTGAGCGGATCGAGATAAGGGAAGCGGTTGCGGATGGAGCGCTCCAGCAGCGGATTGCCCTGCAACAGGCGATCGTGCCCCATGATCGTCAACAATAGTTCGATGGAATCCTGCCACTCGGCGCGAATGCGTCCGAAGATCGCCGCGCGCAGCTTCTCGTCTGGAACGAGATCCGCATAGCGTGAGGCAATCGCGATGCTGCTCTTGGACAGAACCATATCCATGTTCGACAGCAGCGTCTGAAAGAACGGCCACTCGGTGTAAAGCTCGCGCAGAAAGGCCATGCCCTTGTCGGGATGCTTTGCGACCCACGTTTTGACTGCACTGCCGAAGCCGAACCAGCCCGGCAACATCAGGCGGCATTGCGCCCAGCTGAACACCCAGGGAATCGCGCGCAGATCCTCGATCTTGCGTGTCTTGGTGCGCGACGCGGGACGGCTGCCGATATTCAGCGTCGAAATCTCGGTGATGACCGTGGACGCCCAGAAGTAATCCTCGAAGCCATCGGTCTCGTAAACCAGATCGCGATAGGCGGAGAAGGCGAGGTTGGACAATTCTTCCATCGCCGCAATGTAGTCCGCGCGCGGCGCGGGGTGTTTCGGCTGCAGCAGGCTTGCTTCCAGTGTCGCGGCAGCCAGAATTTCCAGATTGTGGCGTCCGACCTCGGCGTTTGAATATTTGCTCGAGATGATTTCGCCTTGTTCGGTGATGCGGATTTGCCCGTTCACCGCGCCGCCCGGTTGGGCGAGGATCGCGTCATAGCTCGGGCCACCGCCACGGCCGACCGAACCGCCACGTCCATGGAACAGGCGCAGCCGCACGCCATGCCGCTCGAACACCTCGACGAGATTGATTTCGGCCTTGTAGAGCTCCCAACCCGAAGTGACGAAGCCGCCGTCCTTGTTGCTGTCCGAATAGCCGAGCATCACTTCCTGAATGCCGCCGCGGCTGTCGACGAGGCGCCTGTATTCGGGAAGTGAAAACAGCCTGTCCATGATCGCGCCGCAGTTGCGCAGATCATCGATGGTCTCGAACAGCGGCACAATGTTGAGGCGGCTGCTGCCATCGGACGATACAAGGCCCGCTTCCTTCAATAGCACGGCGATTTCGAGCAAGTCAGACACGCCCTTCGTCATCGAGACGATGCACTGGCGAATGACATCGCTGCCAAACACGGCATGCGCTTCCGCCGCTGTCCTCAAGACGGCTAGCTCTTTGGCGGTCTCTTCGCCATAGGAGACGAAAGGCGAGGCGAGCGGGCGGCCGGTGTTGAGCTCCCGCGTCAGCAGGGCAATGCGCGCCTCTTCGGACAACTCTTGATAACGCGTTCCCGGCGCGACCGCCTCGAACAGTTCGGCAATGGTGCGCTCGTGAACAGCGGAGTTTTGCCGCATATCGAGCGAGGCGAGATGAAAGCCGAAACAATCCACGGCGCGGCGCAGATGCCGCAGCCGTCCGCGCGCAATCACGAGTGAGTTGTTGGCGACGAGGGATGCATGCAGCGCGTCCAGATCATGCCGCAGCTCCGAAGGTTCGGCATAGGGCGGAGCTTCGCCAACCGGAGGTCGGTTGGTTTCGATGCCAATTGTACGTGCCGTCGCTGCCAGTCTTGCATAGATGCCTGAGACCGCGAGACGATACGGCTCTCCCTTGCGGTGAGGCGATGGATCGGGGGACTGCGCCGCAAGCGCCATCACCTCCGGCGAGGCGCCGGCGAGGTGCGCGGCCATTGAGAGTTCCGAGCCGAGCGCATGCAGCTCATCGAAGTAAAAGCCGAAGATGCGTGAACTTTGCATCTGCAGGGTGCCGCGCATCATCTCTGCTGTGACGAACGGATTGCCGTCACGGTCGCCGCCGATCCAGCTTCCCATGCGCAGGAACGTTGCAAGTTCGGGCACATCGTTCCCGCCTGCTTTAGCGTCCTCCGCAAGACGGTCTTCCAGCGCGCAGTGCAGACGCGGCACTTCGCGCAGGAAGGTGTAGTCATAAAACGACAGGCCGTTGGCGACTTCGTCAAGCACGGTCAGCTTGGTCCGCCGCAGCAGATTGGTCTGCCATAGCGTCACGACCGCGCGGCGTAGTTGCTCGTCGCTCGCGGCGATCTCATCCGCAGTCATCTGAATGCGCTCGCGCATATCGAGCACGGATGCGATTTCCATTTCGCGATCGATGGTGCTCTTGCGGCGGACTTCCGTGGGATGTGCCGTCAGGACGGGGCTGACGAGGGCTTCGACGAAGAAGGCTCGTAGTTCATCTTTTCCGACACCGGCTTGCTTGGCGCGCGCCAATGCGCAGGCCAGCGTTCCGGAATCCGGCGCAGCGCCTGACATGGTGAGCGTGCGCTGCTGGCGGATGTTGTTTTGATCTTCCGCAATATTGGCGAGATGGGAGAAATAGCTGAACGCGCGCACGATGCGCACGGTTTCGGCAATGGACATGCCGTCGAGAATGTTCTCCAATTCTCGACGCGCCTGCTTGTCGTCATCACGATGGAAGCGGATGGACGTTTGCCGGATCCGTTCGACGAGGTCAAAAACCTCAGACCCTTCCTGTTCCCGCACAGTATCGCCGAGAATGCGCCCGAGACGGCGAATATCTGCTCTCAGCAGGGCATCGTCATGAGCGAACGAGGTTTCGCTGTCATCGTGCCTGATGTCGTTGGAAGATGTATCGAGGGACATGAGCCATCCGCTTGCGCGATTCTGAGTGAAAAGTGACCGGCGGGTGTATTCAGTCGCAATTCTCGCGTGCGTGCAAGCATAGTCATGCGGAACAATCCGTATCGCGCGATAGGGATTTCCGATCAGGTGGCGATATCACTGTTTGGCGCGGCAACCATCGAGAAACAACGCGACACATCGGCGGATGCGCGCCTCGATTTGCGAACGTGACGGCAACGGCACGTTGCCGAAGATCGCAGCGCGCTGCGGTTCGGCAATCGCCATTCCAACCAGCATGCCGGCGGTTTCTTCAACATCGGTGAGTGTGATTAGCCCACGGCTCTGTTGCACGCGCAGCCAGTCGGCAAGTGTCGCGCCGGTTCGTCTGATGCCGTTTCTGTAGAACACACCAGCTGCATCTGACGCCTTGCCGGTCTCCTGCAGCACCATGCGCTGGAGCGACACGACTTCCTCGGCCAAGGCCAGATCGGCAACAGCCATCAAAGCCGCAAAGAGCGCGTCATCAATGCTCGCACGGTCCGTGGCGTGCAGGTTGACGTCTGACAGGAAGCGTTCGAGCCGGTCCGTCACCATGCCTTCGAACAGCTCGGCCTTGTTGGGGATGAGGCGATAGAGCGTCTTAGTCGAAACCCCGGCCCGGCGGGCGACAGCCTCGATGCTGGTCGCCGCGTAGCCTTTGTCGGCAAATTCCCCGCGCGCGGCCTCATAGATAACCTGACGTGTTTCATCATCGGGCCGGACCTGGGGCCGGCCGCGGCAGCGTTTCTCGTCGGTGGGTTCGTTTCGAGCCATGCTTTTATATGATGCCTGTCATTTGCTTGACAGTGTCAAGATAGGGGGTATTTTGGAAAATATCAAGTTTCCTAATTGCTGCCAATTGCCCCAGGAGCGACGCCATGACCGTCCATTCCACAGCATTCGAGATCGAACAGCCGGTTCCCGTCAGTGAAGCCGTCAAGGATGTACCCCCAGCGGCGTTCAGCCGGGACGGCAAGGCGGACGCGGGCAAGGCTGAAAAGGCCGTCGGCGCGAAGGGCAGAAAGGCCGGTCTTCGCAAGACATTACTTATGGGTGCGGCACTAGTCGCCCTGACAGGAGCGGCCTGGTACGGCTGGAACTACTGGACCGTCGGGCAGTATCTCGTGTCAACGGACGATGCGTATGTCAAAGCCGACAACACGACCATCGCGCCGAAGGTGTCGGGTTATCTCAGCAATGTGCTGGTCGGCGACAACGAGCAGGTCAAGGCCGGCCAGGTGCTCGCACGGATCGACAACCGCGACTACGACGTGGCGCTGGATCAAGCTAAAGCCGATGTCGCAGCGGCCCAAGCGGCGCTGACGAGCAAGCGGGCTCAGCTCGAGGTTCAGCAGACGGTGGTCAACGCCGCGAAGGCGACCATCGACGTCGATAATGCCGCCGTGATGTTCGCCGCGCAGGAGAACAAGCGTTACACAGATCTTGCAAGCACCGGTTTCGGCAGCGTGCAGAATGCGCAGCAGGCCCAGTCCCGCATTGCCAGCGCGCAGGCCACCGTACAGCGCGACACCGCAAACCTCGCATCCGCCGAGAAGCAGATCGATCTGTTGAAGGCGGAGATCACGCAGGCGACTGCCGCCGTCACACGCGCCATCGCTCTTCAACATCAGGCCGAGCTCAATCTCGGCTACACGGCAATCGTGTCGCCGATCGACGGTGTCGTCGGCAACCGCACCCTGCGTGTCGGCCAGTACGTGCAGGCCGGCACACAATTGATGTCGGTGGTACCGGTGGCCAGCGCCTATATCGTCGCGAACTTCAAGGAGACCCAGCTCACGGACGTTCGCAAGGGACAGGCAGTCGACATCGACGTCGACATGTTCCCGGGCCATGTAGTCCACGGCCATGTGGACAGCATCGCGCCGGCCAGCGGTCAGGAGTTCGCATTGCTGCCGCCGGACAACGCCACCGGCAACTTCACCAAGGTGGTGCAGCGCATTCCCGTGAAGATCGTGCTCGACAGTCACAACGCCAATGTCGACCTGCGACCCGGTATGTCGGTGATCCCGACCATCGAAACGCGCTCGACGCCGCGCACCGTCGAGGCGAACGCCGCAGCATCGGTGAATGCCCGTTGAGGATCGTGTCATGTCGGATACCACGCTCTCATTCCCTGCGGCCTCTGCGCCCTCCGGACGTGTAGCCGCTGATCCAAACCGCGCCAGCGCCACCACATGGATCGCCGTTCTCGCCGCAATGATCGGCTCGTTCATGGCGATCTTGAACATCCAGATCACCAACGCTTCGCTGCTCAACATCGAGGGCGGCATCGGCACCGGCGTCGACAACGGCTCGTGGATCTCAACGTCGTACCTGATCGGTGAGATCGTCGTGATCCCGCTCACTGATTACCTCAGCCGCGTTTTCTCCTTCCGTCGCTACATGCTGGCGAGCGCTGCATTTTTCGCGACCTTCTCGGTCGCCTGTGCCTTTGCGCACGACCTGCCGACGATGATCGTCCTGCGCGGCCTGCAGGGATTCGCCGGCGGCGTGTTGATCCCGATGGCATTTACGCTGGTGCTGACCAAGCTGCCGAAGCCGCAGCAGCCGATCGGTCTTGCGATCTTTGCGCTCTCCGTCACCTTCGCACCGGCCATTGGTCCTACCATCGGCGGTTATCTGACCGAGAATTACGGCTGGCAGACCATCTTTTACGTCAACGTGTTGCCGACCATCGTCATGCTCACCGCGCTTTATGCAACGCTGGAGCGCAAGCCGATGCAGCTTAATCTCCTGCGGGAAGGCGACTGGGCCGGCATCGTCACCATGGCGATCGGATTGTCCGCGTTCCAGACTGTACTGGAAGAAGGCAACAAGGACGACTGGTTCTCGTCGCCGTTCATCGTGCGGCTTGCGCTGATCGCGCTGGTCAGCCTGTCATTGTTCGTCTGGATCGAACTCACGGTCGAGAAGCCGCTGATCCGTCTACGGCTGCTGAAGGGACGAAATTTCGGCTTCGGCACCATTGCGATGACGACGCTGGGCTTCGCGTTGTTCGGCTCGGTCTATATCCTGCCGCAGTATCTCGGCCAGGCGCAGGGCTACAACTCCGAGCAGATTGGCTCCGTGCTCGCATGGACCGGACTGCCGCAGCTCCTTTTGATCCCGTTGGTGCCGAAGCTGATGCAACGGTTCGACACGCGCTACATCGCGTTTACCGGGCTGATGATTTTTGCCTACAGCTGCTTCATGAACATAACGATGTCGCCAGACTATTCCGGCGATCAGCTCTGGATTCCCAATATCGTGCGCGCCATCGGCCAGGCGATGGTGCTGACGCCGCTGACGTCGGTCACGACGGGCGATATCGCTCCGCAGGACGTCGCCGCGGCATCCGGCATCAGCAACATGTTCCGCAATCTCGGCGGCGCCATCGGCACCGCGGTGCTCGCCACCGTGATCACCAAGCGGGAGCAGTTTCACTCCAACATCATCGGCCAGTCCGTCAATCTCGGCCGCGAGGAAGTGCGTGACCGAATTGCCCAAATGACGAACTACTTTATGGCCCATGGCGTGCCGGACCCGGCCGCTGCCCATCAGCAGGCTGTCATCTCGCTCGGCAAGGCCGTGAAGCGGCAGGCCCTGGTGATGGGCTTCAGCGATACGTTCGCGGTGATCGGGGTCGTGCTCGTGCTTGCGGCCATCGCGGTGCTGTTCACACGCAAGGTCAAGCCGGGCGGTGGCGGAGGGGCGCACTGATAATCAGCAACAGCAAGATCGCTGTGACGCGTCGGGAGGCAATCAAGTTGCCTCCCGTTTTTGTTAAGGCGCGCGCCGCTGCGCGCTTTTCATGCGCTCGCGATGCGCAGTTTGTTTCGCGCGGTTGCCGCAGATCCCCATGCTGCACCATCGTCGCGCATGGCCACGGGTGTGATCGGCAAACATCAACGTGCAGGCATGTCCTTCACACGCTTTGACATGGGCGAAGTCTTCATCGCAGACGAATTTTGCCAGCTGTTCGCCGATCGGCAGCAGCAAGGACTCCGCTGAGCGCCAGCGCCGTGCCTCTCGCAATTCAAGACCACTCGAACCATCCTCGTGAGAATGCGTCACGATCTGGCTGAAGCGCTCGTCGCGTTCGAGCAGGCGGGTGAGGGGCCCAAGCTCCTGCAGAGCTTTTGCCGGTAGCGATTTTCCTTTGTGGTCTTTAACGAACGTCCTGAACCACTCCCGCAGCGAGCGCGCTTGAGCAGCGACGCTGTCGAGTTCCCCTGGGAGCGTCTGGTCGCGGAAGGTCTTGAGCACATCCGGTGGCACAAGCTCAGCCTGTTCCAGCCAGTCCGCAAAGCCTTCACCGTCACGGATCCAGTCCACCGGCGTGTCGACAGGTGTTGCGATCGAATTCAGAAAATCGAGTGCCATTGCGTCGGCGATGAAAACCGCGGCTGGCCGTTTACTGTTCATCCAACCTTCTCCCAACAAGAAATCTCTTCTTTCCATAAGTAACCTCTCAAAAGGCTATTGACAAGTTATCTTCGCGTCTGTAACCATCAAATTACGGTTTGAGAGGTTACGGGTGGTCTCGGTGAAATCCGAGCCCGATTGTTCGAGGAAGAGGCTTATGTCCGAGAGAGACGCAGCGGTCGTGTTTGCCCATGGAGCATGGATGGTGCGCAGGCGGTCGCGGAACACCGCGCTGATTTTCCTTGCTGCGATGTCGTGCGCAATCATAGCGCAGTGGCTCGGTTTTGCTTTGGTCGGCTGCGGGTTGTTCTCTTACCTCGCGCCTGAACTGAGTTTTCTTCACTTCGCCAACAAACCCCAGACCTGAACAGCGCTGCTGCGCGCCGGGCAGGAGACGTGTGTCCTACGTCAGTAACCTCTTCGAATAAAAATTATCGGTTATCAAAAAGGAGTTAAGCTATGACTGCCATCACCTATCGCTCTGCTGACGTCGACGGCGTGAAGATCTTCTATCGCCAGGCGGGCAATCCCGAAAAGCCGGTCCTGTTGTTGCTGCATGGCTTTCCGAGCGCGAGCCACATGTTCCGTGATCTCATCCCGTTGCTGGCGGATCACTTTCATCTCGTTGCGCCTGATCTGCCGGGCTTCGGGCAATCCGACATGCCGGACCGGAAGATTTTCGCTTACACGTTCGACCACATCGCTTATGTCATCGGCCGTTTCACCGAAGTGATTGGGCTCAAGAAGTTCGCGATCTACGTGTTCGACTACGGTGCGCCGACAGGCTTCCGCATCGCCATGGATCATCCGGAACGCGTCACCGGCATCATCTCGCAGAACGGCAATGCCTATGAAGAGGGCTTGAGCGACGGATGGAATCCGATCCGCGCTTATTGGAATGAACCCTCGCAAGCCAACCGCGATGCGCTACGCATGATGCTTCAGCCGGAGACGACCCGCTGGCAATACGTGCACGGCGTGACCGACGAGGCGCGTGTGTCGCCCGATGGTATCGCGCTCGATAACTTCTATCTTGCGCGGCCGGGGATGGATGAGGTCCAGCTCGATCTGTTCGGTGATTACAAGAGCAACGTCGCGCTCTATCCGAACTTCCAGAACTATTTCCGCACCCACAGGCCGCGCTTCCTTGCGATATGGGGCAAGAACGATCCGTTCTTCCTGCCGCCCGGCGCCGAGGCTTTCAAGCGCGATATCCCGAATGCGGTGGTGCGCTTCCTCGACACCGGTCACTTCGCGCTGGAGACCCACGCCAGCGAGATCGCAGCCGCAATCCGCGAAGTCTTCGCACACTGATCAACGAAACCAAACAATCTGCAGTCTTCAGGAGAAATGAAAATGTCGAAGTCAGTTGCCATCGTCACCGGAGCCAGCCAGGGAATCGGCCGCGCCACTGCCATCCGTCTTGCGAAGGACTTTTCCGCGATCACGCTCGCTGCGCGTGGAAAGGACAAGCTTGCGGAAACGGCAGCTGCGGTGAAGGCCGCTGGCGCTGAGCCGCTTGTCATCGATCTCGATCTTGCGGACGTTTCGGCGCCAAAGAAGGTGGTCGATCAAACGCTCGCCAAATTCGGACAGATTGATGCGCTGCTCAACATCGCGGGCGCTGTGCCCCAGATTGACCTGTTCGAGATGACGGACGAGCAGTGGAATGGTGGCATGGAACTTAAACTCCACGGCGCACGGCGCTTGGCGATTGCTGCCTGGCCTGAGTTAAAGAAAGCCAAGGGTGCGGTGGTGTTCATGTCGGGTAATTCTGCACAGTTCCCGAAGGCGCCTTATGCGGCGGTTGGTACGATTAACGCGGCGATCGTTGCGCTCGCCAAGGCATTCTCGGATGGGGGCATCACGGACGGTGTGCAGGTGAACAGCGTACTGCCGGGGCCGGTGATGACTGGACGCCGCAAGTCTTATCTCGAGCATTGGGCGCCGCTTCACAACATGACCGTTGAAGAAGCGACCAAGAAGTTTCCGCAGGATGCCGGGATCGCACGTTACGGCGAGCCGGAGGAAATCGCCGAGCTGATGGCGTTTCTCGTCTCGCCCGCAGCGC
The DNA here is from genome assembly GCF_055386385.1 of Afipia dichlorophenoxyacetatis. Classification (NCBI taxonomy): domain Bacteria; kingdom Pseudomonadati; phylum Pseudomonadota; class Alphaproteobacteria; order Hyphomicrobiales; family Nitrobacteraceae; genus Afipia; species Afipia dichlorophenoxyacetatis. The sequence continues at coordinate 1,695,370 of NZ_AP029250.1, forward strand.
GCTGGATGACGGGAACGACGCTGCGCATGGATGGCGGCGAAGTGAAATCGATCTAATCCACCAAGACCCTCCAGAGTAGGACGCCCGCCGGACTCATCTGGCGGGCGTTTTGATTGATCACGTATGATTTTGTCCCGATTGCCGCCGTGTTTGCGCTATACCGATCACGGAATACGCGGAGTCGACGGCGATGGCGGATCAACAAAGCCCTGTTGCGTTCTGGCGCGCCGATGATCTCGGGGCGGACATGCTACGTGGGCGTTTCGCAGGCTTCTCCTACGATACGCATTCACACGACACCGCATGCTTCGCCCTGATCACGGAGGGTGCGATCCGTATCCGCATGCGTGAAGGTGAATTCACCGCGCGCAAGGGCGACCTCTACGCGATCAACGCCGATGAAATCCACGCAGGTTGGCCGGTTGATCCGGCAGGCTGGAGTCAGCGCACCATCTATGTCGATCTCGATCTGCTGCGCGGGAAGATCAGCGATGGAGGTGCTGTACGTCCTTCTCCGTCGGTCCGTGGGCCGATTATCCGCGACCGCGAATTGATCAGCGCGTTCACGGCGCTTCATGCGCTCTCGGAAACCGGCGGTCCAAGACTCGCGCGTGATGAACGCTATCTGCGCTTCACGAAGCGGCTGTTCGACCGCCACGTCAACGATGCGCCGGATGCGAGCGCTGTCGGCCAGGAAAGCCGTGCTGTGCGTCTCGCGCGGGATTATCTCGATTCACATCTCGATGAACGCGTCAGCCTCAGCGATATCGCCGATGCAACTGACTTGTCGCCTTACCGGCTTTACCGCGCGTTCGAAAGCGAGACCGGGATGACGCCGCATGCCTATCAGCGTCAGGCCCGTATCCGTCTCGCGCTGCAATTGTTGCGCAAGGGTGAGGAGCTTGCCGTCACGGCGATGCTCGCAGGCTTCGCCGATCAGGCGCACTTCACGCGGCACTTCCGCAGCCGCATGGGTATCACGCCTGGGGCTTATCAGGCCGCCGTCCGCAGCAGGCGCTAGTCAGGGCATCAGGCGACGCGTTCTTTGAGAAGACTGTATTTTCCGACGATCTTGCCGACGTCTTTGCGCGGGCCGTAGACGCCAACGCCGACATAGGACAGCGCATCGGTTTCGCACTCCGCAACCGCTGCACCGAATGCTCGATAGTCGGTGGTCTGCTGGCCCTGAACCGGAAAATCGATCACATCAAGTTTGCGCGCTAAAGCCTTGGCGCGGATGCCGGGCAGGTCGGCCGCCGACGCGCCAAGCACCGTGATGCCGATCGGGATGAGGCCGGGATGCACTGCGCCGGATTTATCGATCAGGTCGGCGCCCGCCAGGTGGGGCCGCAGCTTGCCGATGGTCAATGCGATGACCGCCGCGGCATTGGCCGCCCGGCCAACGGGCAGGCTGTCATCGATGACGATGACGCAACGGCCGGGATCGTTCTGGTCTTCACTGTCGAACATGAGGGTCTTTCGGAACGTGATTGGGGCGAACGCCATCGTCTCGCGCGCAGGGCTCCGCGCGCGATCCGACCACGTTGATCTTGTGGAGTATGGAACCGCGACGATCCGGTTTTGTCTTGAACGCTATTGCAGATGGGGTCACGAGGAATTCAGCACGGCGTGTTAAGACGCACTGCCAGAATGAAAGAATGGTCATGTTGTCGAACCGATCGATGCCGAATACCTGCGTTATCCCGGAGCTTGCCTATCCTGATGTCGATGAGGCGATCGACTGGCTATGTCGAGTTTATGGCTTCACGCTACGCCTGCGGATCGGCAATCATCGCGCGCAGCTCAATGTCGGAAACGGCGCGATCGTCGTGACCGAGCGTCGCGATGGATCGTCGAATTCCGCAGACCTGTCGTTCGCCGTCATGATCCGTCTGGAGGACGTGGATCGCCACTATCAGCATGCGTTGCGGCATGGTGCGGACATTCTGCAAGAGCCTGCCGACTATCCCTACGGGGAACGGCAGTACGTCACGCGAGATTTATGCGGCTATCGCTGGACCTTCTCGCAGACGGTCGCTGATGTCGATCCCGCAAGTTGGGGAGGCAGTTTGATCTAACATCGTTTTGCGATGAATGTGTCGGCACCCGCGTCCATAAACCTCCGTATATTCGTTGTTTGCGATTTTCATCTCACGGAAAAGCTTGAGCCTTATGCAAGCTTTCGTCATCTCCTGCGGGCGAAGTTGTGGTAGCGCTTGGCGCAACGACAAAAACGATTCACGGGAGGCTATCGATGACGAAGCGGACTTTCACCCGGACACGCCGGGACATTTTGCGCGGTGGCGCGCTTGGAGCGGCGGCGGTTCTTGCAGACCGCGCGGGGCTGGGGACCAAGGCGTTCGCCGCCGATGGCTCTCCCGAAATCATCATGGACGGACATGTCCACATCACCAACCGGATTTATTGGGAGGGCATCGACCCATGGACGCCGACGCAGCAGGGCTGGGATTTCGCCCGGGCGCGCGCAGCGGGCGTCAATTGCATCATCGATAACCTCGGGCCCTACGGCTACTGGAATTACAACTACACGCCGAAGCAGTTTCTTCGCTTGATGGACACGCTGCTGCGGTTCTCGGAGAAGCACTCCGACAAGATGGCGATTGCGCTGAGCCCAGACGATGCACGGCGCATCGTCGGCAGCGGACGTATGGCGGTTTTCATCGGCTGCGAATCCGGTTTCGACCATGAGGGCGATGCCGACGTGCTGGATGCGTTCTATCGGTTGGGTCTGCGCTCGGTTCAGTTCACGACGCAGTCGGGCTTCAATTCTTACAGCGACAGTGCGCTGGCGCCGTTCCAGGGCGGCGAGAAGCCCGACCATTACAACGGCATCAACGACCAGGGCCGCAAGCTTGTCACGCAGATGAACAGCCTTGGCATTCTGATCGATATCGCCCACGCCACCGAGGCGGCTCAGACCCAGCTCATTCAGGCTAGCCGGGCGCCGGTGGTGGCAAGCCATGAAACTATCAAGGCTGTGTCCGGTGCCGGACTCTCCGACGATGTGGTGAAGGCTCTGGCGGCGAAGGGCGGACTGGTCGGCATTCACGGCGGCGCGGCCGTCGTGAGCAAGAGCTATCGGCAGTGGATGGCGTCAAACCCGGAGGGCGCGAAGAATGCCAGCAAGGCGGTGTTCGGGATGCTCGGCTTTCAGCCGTCCGTCACGCGTCCGCCAGGTGATCACGGCGAATTCATCGCGCACATGGACACCGAATTCCGCGAGAAGTGGAAAGCACTGGCGGAATGGAAGGAAGACCCCAGTGCCGTGCTGCCGACGGTGGATGAGTACGTCGCGCACATTGAGTACGTGATTAAACTGGTCGGCGCGGATCACGTGGCCATCGGCCTCGACATGGTGAACGGCCGCACCTCGATCCCGGCTGATCCGACCGGCTACACCGATCTGATCGCCGCGATCCGCAAGCTCACCACGCCGGAAAACGCCCGCAAGATTCTCGGCGAGAACTGGATGCGGGTGTTCGGTCAGGCGAAGGCCACTTAAAAAGGCGACTTAGAAGAAAAGTTGGCTAGCGTCGAGCTGAGGCGCTTTCAATGGCTTTCGCGTTGTCCGTGCCCTGCGGTGCGGGCAACGCGATGGTCGCGATGCCATCAATATAAGATGTATCCATCTGAAAGGCGGAATCCGTCATCGCCGGTGCAGGCGCTGCATGTGTCCTTGTAGATGAGTGCGCGACTGTAGACGAGTGCGCGATCAGTCCGGCAGTCAAAAGCGCCAGCATGAAGATGCCTGCGAATTCGTGAATGGTCGGCGGCGTCATTGAGAGCTCCTTTTTTGGCCTGCGGACCCTTCTTGGTCGCAGGCCGCAGCGGCGCGGTTCAACGCGCGTTCAGGTTTGACGGCTCACGATCCAGGAGGAAGACTGCGTCGCGATTCTGAAATGGATATTCAAATGCAAAGGCTATTTTACGGTCTTATTATTACGACAGTAACGATCGGCACAGCTCACGCTCAGAATTGCCAGCGTGTCGGTAACCAGACCTATTGCGACAACGGCCTCTCAGGCCAGCATGTCGGGAATACGACCTTCTGGAACGATGGTGTTTCCTCGCAGCGCGTGGGCGGCACCACCTACAACAGTGACGGCGCCAGCTCGCAGGACGTCGGAAACCAGACCTACTACAATGACGGCACGTCATCGCGGCGCGTCGGCAACACCACCTATTTCAGCGACGGCCGCCAGTGCCAGCAGGTCGGCAACCAAACGTACTGCAACTAATGTCCTGATTCTGAGGTTTGCACAGGCTTGCCTCGCGGCTCCCACAGGGAGCGCGCGGGCAGTTTCAAGGCTTCATGTTCGACGTGACCACGGTTGCGACGTCGGAATAGACGCCGACCAATGGGCCGAGGAATTTGTGAAGCGCGTTCTTCGAGATCAGCGTGTCGTGCATCGCGAGATAGTCGATGCCGGTGGTCATGAAGCACACCACGGCATCGTGAGGGGTCTCGACGATCGGTTCGCCCTTCACGTTGAATGAGGTGTTGATCAGCACCGGCACCCCGGTGAGCGCCTCGAATTCCTTCAGCAACCGGTACAGCATCGGATTGGTCTCCTCGCGCACGGTCTGCACGCGCGCGGTGCCGTCCACATGCACGATCGCGGGAATTTTATCGCGCCATGCCGGATACACGTTCTTCGCGATCAGCATGAAGGGTGAATCTTCGTCGCCTTCGAAGATTTCGTTGGCGCGTTCATAAAGCACGATCGGTGCGAAGGGGCGGAATGGCTGGCGGTGCTTCACGCGGCTGTTGAGGATGTCTTTCATCTCCGGCTTGCGCGGATCGGCGATCAGGCTGCGATTGCCGAGCGCACGCGGGCCGAACTCGGAGCGATCCTGAAACCAGCCGATCACTTTTTGGTCGGCGAGCAGCTTCGCGGTGTCGCGGCAGATGTTGTCGCTCTTCACTTGGGTGGTCTGGATGCGGGTGAGCGGGCGCTGGCTTGCGTCATGGACCTCCCGGTCGGAATATTTCCGCCCGACATAGGAATGGGTCATGACGAAGTTGCGCTTCTGCTTCAGCACTTCGAGATAGCCGTAAAGCGCGCAGCCGATTGCGATGCCATCATCGCCGGCGGCCGGCTGAATCCAGACATTGTCGAAACCGGCTTCGCGCGCCACGCGACCGTTGGCGACGCAGTTGAGCGCGACACCACCTGCGATGCAGAGATTCTTCGCGCCGGTCTTTTCGCGCAGCCAGTTGGCGCGCGCGAGCAGCACGTTCTCGGTGTCGTCCTGCACGCGCCAGGCGAGATCTTCCCAGTGCTTCATGGACGGGCTGGTTTCCCATTTCTCGTCGCCGCCCATGATGTAGGGGCGGTTGAGCTCCTGGCTCCAGCGCGGAACGATCAGCTTCTCGCCCTGCATCTCCATGGTCGACTTGACGCGGTTCGGCCGCCCATAAGGCGCAAGGCCCATCAACTCGCCGCACTTATTCCAGTCGCCGAACACATAAGTCGAGGCGCGGCTGTAGAGCGCGCCGAGGCCAGGCATGTTGTAGAATTCATCGCTGAGAAAGCCACGGTCCGGCTCCATCCAGACTTTCTTCATGCACTCGAGCGTCGTACCGCTAAATTTGTAATAGCTCTCGGACTCACGTGCTAACGCTGAGCCGAAATCTTCCGCGGGGTAGGGTTCGGAGACGTCCGAGCGGTAGCTGCCCACGCCGTCCACGATCATCACCACGCCATCCTCGAACGGTGAGGCGGCAAAGGCGCTGTAAGCATGCGCCAGATGGTGAGAGATCGACACCACTTTATCTGAGTGCGATAGATATAATGGGTGCTTCTTCGCTTCAGATCGCTCGAATTCGGGCAGGAAGCCCGGCAGGTCCTGATAAACGAGACGCTGCTCCATCTCCGGGACAGGAAGGATGTAGCAGTTGCGCACCACCAGATCGATGTCGTCCATGGTGATGCCCTCGGCATCCAGGCAGTAATCGATCACTTCCTTGTAAAAGCCACTCGCATGCTTTTCACGGGTGATCCGCTCCTTGGCGATCGCGAACGCGATCTCGCCATCCCGCAGCAGGCAGGCGCTCACATCATGGTCGTAGGTGTTCAGGCCGAGGACATAGGTATGTTTCTTAGACATTGACGATCTTCTGAAAGGAGCATTCGGAGCGGATTGAGTCATCGCGCATTGGTGAAATGCGGAAGGCAGGATGGTGGCCGGTTGGCGAGGAGCGCCAGCATAGTGCGAGGTCATATGAACGCAATGTTACGGCACGAGATGAATGAGCGTTCATGAAGCCTCTCATAAACCAACTGTAATCATTCGGTCGCTTGACCGGAGGTATAGGTTCACCATAGTCTGCCGCCCGGATGACGGACTCGGCACATTTCGATGATGCCGGGTTCTTTTTTGAATCGCCTGATTGGGACAGCAGGTTCACAGGTCGCAGGCGGGAAGTGCTGAGCAGGTGCTTTCCCGCAAATGGGAGATCCTAAATGGCTCAGAAGACAGGTAAGCCTCGCAGCTTTTTGACACGTGTATTGGCTGCGATGGCCTTGGTTGCAGTTTACGGCGTCAGCCTCATCGGCACTTCGGCAGTTCTGCTGTCCGCAACATCGACATCTGCAGAAGCGTGGGGCCGCGGTGGCGGACGTGGCTGGGGCCGCGGTGGTGGTTGGGGCCGCGGTTGGGGCCGTGGACGCGGCTACGGCTTCTACGTCGCGCCTCCGGTCCGTGGCTGCTACTGGAGCCGCCGCTGGCATCGGACCGTCTGCCCGTATTGATATCTGTCTTGCCCGAGCGGCTTAGTCGCGCGGGCTGACTGTCAAAGTGATGACGAGGTGCACCGGGTTTCCGTCGCACCTCGTTTTCGTTTGTGACCGCTGTGTATGGCGCGTGCGTCCCGCGAACGCATCTGTTCAACCATATGAGTGTGCGAGCGCACGCTGAAATGCCGCTCAGTTCTTCCGCTGTCCCGCCGCGCGCACGCTTAGGTGCTGAGCCATTGCGCCGTCTCCGACGAGCGCATCGGTCGCGACCGCGACAATCCGGCGGATGATGTCGTCGGTGTTGCTGGTGTCGCACAAGCCGCCGGACAATTTGCGCAAACGCTCATTGTCGGTCACGGTCTGGCGGATCATCGCCAAGGCGAAGTGCAAGCCCCAATAGATATCGACCTCTTCGCGATCGGGCAGGGCGTTGCGCAACGCCGTCGCGAAACGCTGAAGGTGACGGAATTCGCGGTCGACGATCTTTTTGATCGGCGGCACAGTCTCGACGGAGGCACGGGTGAGGAAGCGCGCCGCTGCCGATCGCTGCCGATCTGGACTGAGACACCATCGCAGTGGCGGGCCAACCAGCGCGCGCAGAATGGCATCGACACTCGCTTTGCCGCCGCCGGCTTCTTCCGCGGCTTTCAGTTCGGCGAAGCGTTCACGGTTCAGCACTGTGGTGCGGCTGACGAACAGATCCGCCAGCAACTCATCCTTCGAGCCGAAGTGATAGTTCACCGCCGCGAGGTTGACCCCTGCCGCAGCCACGATATCGCGCATCGTCACTTCGCCAAAGCTGCGCTCCGCCCACAGCGTTTCGGCGGCGGTCAGGATGGCGGTTTTCGTATGATCGCTCGGCATTCGGGCCAATTGGTAAGAGGGTGTTTCGCGTAGCGGAATTCAAATCAAACATTTGTTTGGATGGCGCCTTGTAATTCAAACAAATGTATGAAATCAACCTAGCAGCAAGATTATCGTGCGGCAAGGCTGTTGCTGCGATCCGTTCACGTCAGCAAGGCTGACGTTCTTCTCTGGATGTGGACAGCCGGCCGACAGTGTTGCAAGACGATTTCCAATTAACAACAGTGAGGACGTCCCATGGACTTTACGATGTCGGATCGCCAGCGCGAGTGGCTGGAACGCGTGACCAACTTCATGAACACCCATGTGCGGCCGGCTGTTCCGACCTACAAGGAACAGGACGCGCAGGGCGACCGCTGGAAAGTCATTCCGGTCCTCGAAGACCTGAAGAAGAAGGCGAAGGCCGAAGGTCTCTGGAATATGTTCATGCCGCCGTCGTCGCACGAAGACGACGAATTCCGCGGTGCGGGACTGAGCAACCTTGAATACGCGCTGCTCTCCGAGCAGATGGGCCGCATCTCCTGGGCGTCCGAAGTGTTCAACTGCTCCGCGCCGGACACCGGCAACATGGAAGTGCTGATGCGCTACGGCACCAAGGAGCACAAGCGGAAGTGGTTGCGTCCGCTGATGGACGGCGAAATCCGCTCCGCGTTCCTGATGACCGAGCCCGCAGTGGCATCGTCGGATGCGACGAACATCGAAACCCGTATCGAGCGTGACGGCGATCATTACGTGATCAACGGCCGCAAGTGGTGGTCGTCGGGTGTCGGCGATCCGCGCTGCAAGATCGCGATCCTGATGGGCAAGACCGATTTCAACGCCGCGAGGCACCAGCAGCAGTCGCAAATTCTGGTGCCGCTCGACACCAAGGGCATCACGGTCGAGAAGATGCTCCCGGTGTTCGGTTTTGATGACGCGCCGCACGGCCACGCCCAGGTCAAGCTCGAGAACGTCCGCGTTCCGGCCAGCAACATCCTGCTCGGCGAAGGCCGCGGCTTCGAGATCGCGCAGGGCCGCCTTGGTCCGGGCCGCATCCATCACTGCATGCGCACCATCGGCAAGGCCGAAGAAGCGCTGGAGAAGATGGTGAAGCGCCTGTCGTCGCGCACCGCGTTCGGCAAGAAGATCATCGAGCATTCGGTGTGGGAGCAGCGCATCGGCGAAGCCCGCACCGACATCGAGATGAACCGTCTGCTCTGCCTCAAGGCTGCTGACATGATGGACAAGGTCGGCAACAAGAGCGCTCAGCTCGAAATCGCGATGATCAAAGTCGCGGCGCCGAACATGGCACTCAAGATCATTGATCAGGCGATCCAGGCATACGGCGGCGCCGGTGTGTCGGACGAAGCGGGTCTCGCCAAGGACTACGCAGGCATTCGTACGCTGCGGCTTGCGGACGGCCCGGATGAAGTTCACAATCGCGCCATCGCGCGGCTTGAACTTCGCAAATACGCGAACGCACCCGCCAAATAATCAACTGAAACGGGTAGAAGAATGGGTCTAGGGGTAAGGGACGACGCCGACTTTTCCGGCACCAAGCCGGTCGAGGAGCGTCATCGTATCGACGAAGCAAGTCTGGCGCGCTGGATGAGCGAACATGTCGAAGGTTTTGCGGGACCGCTCACGGTCTCGCAATTCAAGGGCGGTCAGTCGAACCCGACGTATCGCCTCGATACTCCAAAGACCTCTTACGTGATGCGGCGTAAGCCGTTCGGCAAATTGTTGCCGTCGGCTCACGCCGTCGATCGCGAGTTCAAGGTGATCGCAGCCCTACACAAGCAGGGCTTTCCGGTGGCGCGCGCTTATGCGCTCTGCATGGATGACACCGTGATCGGCGCGGCCTTCTACATCATGTCGATGGAAGAGGGCCGCGTATTCTGGAATCCTCAGTTGCCGAACCTTGCGGCCGACGAGCGGCGCGCGGTGTTCACGTCGAAGATCGAAACGCTGGCGAAGCTGCACAGCTACGAGCCTGAGAAGATTGGTCTCGGTGACTTCGGCAAGCCGGGCAATTATTTCGCGCGGCAGGTCGATCGCTGGACCAAGCAGTATCGTGCATCCGAGACCGACGTCATCCCGGAAATGGACAAGCTGATTGAGTGGCTGCCGAAGACGGTGCCGCAACAGACGCGCGTCTCCATCGTGCATGGTGACTACCGGCTCGACAACATGATCTTCCACGCGGATAAGCCGCAGGTGAAGGCTGTGCTCGATTGGGAACTGTCCACGCTCGGTGATCCGATGGCGGATTTCGCGTATCTGTTGATGCAGTGGGTGATGCCGGGCCTCGATGGTGCGGACCTCAAGGCGCTCAACATTCCGACCATGAAAGAGGCCGAGGCGATCTACTGCAAGGCGGCCAACGTGCCGCCGATCGAAAACCTCAACTGGTATTTCGCCTATAACCTGTTCCGCCTCGCCGGCATCGTGCAGGGCATCGCCAAGCGTATTGTCGATGGCACGGCAGCGAATGCCAAGGCGCAGGAATCCGCTGCGCGGCGCATTCCGCTGGCGCAGGCGTCATGGAAATACGCGCAGCTCGCCGGCGCAAGCTGACACGCACACACGCGATCGGGCAGGGCGCGGCATCACGCGCCCAAGCCATCTTATAGAGCTATCCTCATAAAAACGCTCGGGAGAACGTCATGTCAGGAGAACGGCTGGGCCGCCTCGAAGGCAAGTCCGTCATCATCACCGGCGCGGGCAGCGGCATCGGCCGCGCAGCGTCGCTCATGTTCACCAAGGAAGGCGCGAAGCTGATCGCGGTGGACAAGACCGAAGGCGTCAAAGAAACCCTCGAGGAGGTGCGCAAGGCGGGCGGCACCGCGGAAGCCATGATGCTGGACGCAGGCTCTGAAGACGATGTGAAGGCTTACATCGCCAAGGCGATCTCCACTTACGGCAAGCTCGATGCAATTTGGGCCAATGCCGGCATCAGCGGCGGTCTCGTGCCGCTGTCGGAGCAGACGCCGGAACACTGGGCCGAAATCTTGCGCGTCAACCTGATCGGCCCGTTCCTCGCTGTGAAACATTCCATGCCGCATCTGGTTGGGCAGGGCCACGGTGCGATTGTCTGCACTGCATCGGTCGCGGGCCTGAAGTCCGGCGCGAGCGGCCATCCTTATGCCGCCAGCAAGGCGGGCGTCATCAGCCTGGTCCAGACCACGGCTTATTCTCTCTCAGGCACCGGCGTCCGCATCAATGCAGTGTGCCCCGGACTGATCGAGACCGGTATGACCAAACGAATTTTCGACGGCGCGAAAGAGCGCGGCACTGAAGGCAAGATCGGCCAGCTTAATCCGCTCAAGCGCGCAGGCCAGCCGCACGAGATCGCGGCGATGGCGCTGTTCCTCGCCAGCGATGAAGCGTCCTACGTCAACGGCCAGGCGTTCCCGGTCGATGGCGGCCTCACTGCCTCGATGCCTTACGCCGGCAAACCGATCTGATCTAGTACCGCCGATTTGAAGTCCCTGCATCAGTTGTGGCTGACACGTTCAGGGACTTCAAATCGAAAGCGGTACTAGAAAAATAAAGTTGCTAGTACCCTTTGCTTTCCGAAGTTCGCAAAGCGGGTGCTGCGACGTATTACGAACTTCGGAAAGCGGGTACTAGGCATGTCGAGCCCCAGCGGAAAACCATTCGTCGCCCAACACGCAGTGCCTGCGGGCGTCACATCGACCCGCTGGTGGTGGGTGCGGCACGCACCAGTGCGCGAGGACGGCGGCAATATCTACGGGCAGGCCGATCTCGGCTGCGATTGCAGCGACAGGGCGGTGTTCGCAGGCGTCGCGAAGTTCCTGCCGAAGAATGCAGTATGGTATGCGAGCAACCTCAAGCGCACGCATCAGACGGCGGAAGCGATCTGGGCCGCGGGCCTGAACCCGCCGGCTGAGATGATCAAGGACAAAGCCTTCGCCGAACAAGATCTCGGCGAATGGCAGGGCAAGAATCGCGCGGCGTTCTTTGCCGCCCGTCCGGCGTCGATTGCGAGCTACTGGTTCGCGCCCGCCCATGAACGTGCACCGGGCGGCGAGAGCTTCAACGACCTGTCGGATCGCGCAGTCGCGGCGATCAAGCGCGTCAACGCCGAGCATGCGGGCAAGGATGTCGTTTGCGTCGCCCATGGCGGGACGATCAAGGCAGCGATCGCATTCGCGCTGGGGCTGGACGCTGGGGCTGGCTTTGCCTTCACCATCGACAATTGTTCGGTGACGCGGCTGGACCATCTCGCGAGCGACGGCCACAGCGGCTGGCGCGTACCGATGATCAATCAGCAGCCGTGGATCGCAAGTCCCGCGCACGATGCCATGCATCAGCCTGCCGGGCCGGAAGTCGCGACCAAGCTCGGATAATCAAAACTGTCGGCGCAATAGCCGAAATACATTTCAGGGAGAGAAACGCATGACCTTGTTCGATCTGACCGGCAAAGTTGCCGTTGTCACCGGCTCGACCCGCGGCATCGGCCGCGCCATCGCCGAGCGCATGGTGGAGCACGGCGCCAGGGTCGTCATCTCGTCACGCAAGCAGGATGTCTGCGATCAGGTGTCGAAGGAGATCAACGAGCAGTACGGCAAGGGCAAGACCATCGCGATTGCCGCCAACATCTCCAGCAAGGAAAACCTGCAGAACCTTGTCGACGAGAGCAACCGCGCCTTTGGCAAGATCGACGTGCTGGTCTGCAACGCGGCGTCGAATCCGTACTACGGCCCGATGGCAGACATCTCCGATGACCAGTTCAGCAAGATCCTGAGCAACAACATCATCGCCAACAACTGGCTGATCAGCATGGTGGTGCCGCAGATGATCGAGCGCAAGGACGGTTCGATCATTATCGTTTCGTCCATCGGCGGCTTGAAGGGCTCGACCACCATCGGCGCGTACTGCGTCTCGAAAGCGGCCGACATGCAGCTCGCGCGCAATCTCGCCTGCGAATATGGCAAGCACAACATCCGCGTGAACTGCATCGCGCCCGGCCTGATCAAGACCGATTTCGCCAAGGCGCTGTGGGACAACCCCGAAACGCTGAAGAACTCGACCGCGCGTTCGCCGCTGCTGCGCATCGGCATTCCGGACGAAATCGCAGGTGCAGCCGTGTTCCTCGGCTCCGCCGCTGGCAATTTTATGACTGGCCAGTCGATGGTGATCGACGGCGGGGCGACCATCAGCTGAGGCGGCTCGCGATCAGCACCCCGGCTTCTCTCGGCTTTTCAGATCTATTGCGCCGCGGCAGATGTCACTGTCGCGGCGCTTTGATTTTGCGATAATGACGCAACGGCAGATGTTCCTTTGCTCGCGCAATGTGCCGAATGCTTACGTCAGAAACAGTAAGCACGCACCAGCCAACGCCAGCGGAGCCATACATATCGCGCCCAGCACCAGCGGCGCCGTATCGACCTCGGTCTCAGTGTTCCCAGTTGTGTGATCTGACTTGTCTTCGCGCATGTGACCTCCAGATGATCTAAAGCGTCGGCGCGGCGTACGTTCCTGCGTTAAGCGCATGCGCAACCCGAAAAAATGTCGAAGCGGGTCAAGGAGTGTCAGGAACGATCAAGCTGGTTTCTGTTTTTCCCAGCAGTGGAAAGGAAAACAAATGTGGAAATCATCATTGGCGATCTCGGCGTTCGTCGCGTCCTTGGCTGCGTTGTCGTCTCCGGCTGCGGCACAGGACTATCCGTTCTGTCTGCGCACGAGCGATGAAGCAGGGCCGGGAACGTGTTATTATCGAAGCTACGCGCAATGCAACGCAGCGGCGTCAGGGATTAATGCCTACTGCTATCGCAATCCGCGGATGGCTTACGGTTCCTATGATCGGCCGATGCGCTACGTGCCGGGACCGGGCATTCCGGGAAATCCCTATCCGGGCTACGGGATTCCGGGAAATCTCTATGCAGGCGGGGGCCCTTACGGGGCCAATCAGGCAACCAATGGCCCGAAAGCCAGCAACGAGATTGCCGGCGGCCGCTAGCCGGGCGACATAGGCGCGATCCTAATTGACTGCGACACCGCTCGCCAGCGAATGACTTACGAGCGGTTCCTCCCGTCGATGTACCGAGCCCCTATAAACCAGTTGGCTCCGGCCAGAGCCGCGTACGACAGGACGATCAAAGAAAGTGCGGCCGGAAGCGACAACAGGTTTCGATAATGGGCCTGATGGATGACAACGCCGATCGAAAGCCATGACGCATTGGTGATCCACCAGGATGCGACGCTCAACGCCCGAAGGCGAAGATTGGGGGCCCGGGCGCCGGAGCGAAATACGGCCAGCACCAGCGTCCCAATCCAGATGACAATCAAAGTGGGTACCGAGTCCGACAGGTCCATAGCTGCGCCCGAATTGATCATAGCTTTGTCGCGCGATTGCGCGCGCCGGTTCGATCCCGCTTGAGAGCAAAGGAGAGGGCAGCGATCAGGCCTTCGCGTGTGGCCGAATAGAGACGATGACTTCAAATCGTGGAAAACATCGTCCTGTCCTAACCGCGTTGCCGACCAGTCCAAGCCGCGCGTGGCGATCAACTGTATCGATATGAGTCCAGACTCACACCGGTATGATGACGATGAAATTTGCAGCGCGGCTTTCTCCAGTGGTGACGATCTTGGCCGCTGTCACGACAGCACACGCCGCCGACGTTGGCACGCGAACCTATGCCAAGGCACCGATGATCGATCCGGCGTACAACTGGGCCGGATACTATGCCGGTGTGAACGCAGGTTATGGATGGAGCAATGATTCTGTCCACATCGCCGGTACTCCCAACTTTGACGCATTTGTTGGGCTGGCGATCGATCCGGTGATTGCAAGCAACGCAAAGGGCGCTCTTGGCGGTGTTCAGGCCGGCTACAACAATCAGATCAATCAATTCGTTTGGGGCGTAGAAGCCGACTTCGACTGGGCAGACATCAAGAGAGCGCAAACGGATGTCCGTCCCGCTGTTGGCGGGGGCGCAACGCTGTTCACGACGGCGGGAGCACAGAAGCTTGATCTGTTCGGGACCGTGCGCGGGCGCATGGGCTGGACGTTCGACCGCCTGATGATTTTTACCACCGCTGGTCTCGCTTACGGTCACGTACGCGTCTCGAACATTACGGGCTCGGTAGGTGGTGGGGGCACGTTCTGTGATGGCGGCGGATTTGCCGACTGCACCAATGCATCATCGTCAAAGACGTTGGTCGGCGCGGCTTTTGGCGCGGGCCTGGAGTGGGCCTTCGCCGGCAATTGGAGCACGAAAGCAGAATATCTTCACTATGAACTGGGGAGCGTGTCCTACACCGCAATCAATGCGGGAAATCCGCTAAATCCCTATTCCATCAAACATGATGTTTTCGGTGACATTGTCCGCGTCGGCCTGAACTACAAATTCGGCGGGACTGCCGCCGCCTACTGATCCACCAAAAGAACTCAAGCCGCTTCAACTTAAGCCGCTTAACTTCAGCCCGGCTTCGCGCCGGGCTTTTCATTTGTCCAATTGCCGGTGACTGGCTTCTGCCCTGGAGGCGGTGGTCACTACGGCATGTCGACAGCGGACAATATGGCACGTTCTTCGGCGATCCGGTCGGCCAAGCTTCTTCGATGCCTCATTCAAGCCTTACATGCAGACCGTCAGCAGCTCGCTGGTCTACCGCTTCAACTTGGGTGGCCGCTAATCGTGAAGTCCTGACAAGCGTTCCGGTAGGCACGCAGCCTGTTCAGCCCTTCGCCTTGGCCGTCTTCGCTTTCTTAGCGGAGGCCTTCTTGGGGGCTTTGGCCGGTTTCGCAGCCTTCACAGGCTTTGTCGCCTTATCCTGCTTGGCAGGCGCAGCCGCAGGTTTGGAGGCTGCATCTTCGGCGGCCTTGCGCATCGCGCGGGCGTAGCTGTCGGCGACGTTGTCGGCGGACATCTGCAGACGCTTGGCGGCAGCGGAGCCGAGCTCCATCGCGTCCTTGGCGAGCTGCTTGTACCGCTCCTTCGCGTCCTTGGTCTTTGCCTTGGCCGCGAGTTGCAAATAATGGTCGCGCCGCTCCTTGGTGGCTGCAACCAGGCTCTTGTTCTGTTCTTTCGCAACGCGCCGGATAACGACGTCCAGATCGGCTCCCGCCATGTACTCTTTCCCTTTGTTCTCAGTCCGCAGCGTTCTAGCCGATCCCGATCGTCATTTCATTGGCGATGACGGGATCGCCCACAGGCGTGCGTAATCGGGCCACCGGGGCCATGCTGCGGCGCATTCTAGGGGGCTTGAGTTTCCGGCGTGTTAACCCGGCGGGGGGCTGTCGGGCGTCACCCTATGACATGGGCTGCAGGACGGCGCTGTCAGCGGGCTGCGAGACCGAGACGGGCGCTAGCGATTTCTCTATCGCCCGAGCGGCGCGCTTCAGGGCAGGCACGAACGAGAGGGCACGTTCGAGCGGAAGTCGCGTAATCGGCCCGTGCACGGCCACGGTGGCGCAAAGGCGATTGCGCGCGTCGTAGATCGGGACAGCAGCGGCCGCCATGCCTTCCATGAACTCGCCGTTGTCGGTACCGACCGCCGTCTTGCGGATCGTGGCCACCGCACTTTCGATTTGTGCCGCAGTCGTCAGAGTGTGTGGCGTGTAGCGCTGCAGCGGCTGCGAGCGCAGCAGCGTCTTGCGTAGCGACGGCGCGAAGGCGAGAAAGATCTTGCCGCTCGCCGTGCAATGCAGCGGCACATGCGAGCCGATCTTCAGGCGGAATTGCAGCGGCCAATCGGACTCCACGCGATCCAGATAAATCAGGCGATCACCGTCGATCATGGTGATGTTGCAGGTCTCGCCGATCTCTTCAACGAGCGATGAAAGAATCGCACGACGGGGCGCCAGCGCGAATGAATGGCGCATGCCGTCGAGCGCGAGACTCGTAAGGCGATGGCCGATTTCGTAACGCCGCCCATCCACTGCGCGCCGCACGAAGCCGAGCTGTTCGAGCAGCGAGACGAAGCGATGCGTGGTCGCTTTCGGCAATTGAATCGCTGACATCAGTTCGCTGAGCGTCGGTGGTTCATCCGCTTTCGCGATGATCTCGAGCAACAGCAGTGCGCGTTCTGAAACCGAAGAAGTCGTTTGCATCGTCATCGCTAGTGTCCCGGTTCTAACGTTCGCATTTCTTTGCAGCGATCTCACTAGCCGTCCCAATGGATGAGTTCGCGAGGATTCATCCACGTTGACAGAAGTGAGTATGACATTCAACTTTTTAGGACAAAACGTCTCAATAAATGGAATTATTGGGTAGGGAATGTCAGAGCAGGTGGAATACATCGTTGTGGGTGCTGGATCGGCGGGATGCGTGCTCGCCAATCGCCTCAGTGCCGATGGCAAGAACAAGGTGCTGCTGCTCGAAGCAGGACCGAAGGACAACTATCTCTGGATCCACATTCCCATAGGTTATGGGAAGACGATGTTCCACAAGGCCTACAACTGGGGCTTCTACACAGACCCCGAGGCCAACATGAAAGATCGCCGCATCTACTGGCCGCGTGGACGCGGCCTCGGCGGCTCAAGTTCCATCAACGGATTGATTTTCATTCGCGGCCAGCGCGAGGACTACGATCACTGGGCGCAGCTCGGCAATGCGGGATGGGACTGGAACAGTATCCTTCCGTACTTCATCAAGTCGGAACACAACAGCCGCGGCGCGAGCGAGACGCACGGTGGCAGCGGTCCACTATGGTCGTCCGACATCGTCGACAAGAATGAATTGATGGAAGCGATCATTCGCGGTGCGGGCGAACTCGGCGTGCCGCGCACGAACGATTTCAACGGTGGCGATCAGGAAGGCGTCGGTTACTTCCAGCTGTTCACGCACAACGGATGGCGCATCAGTTCGGCGGTGGCGTATCTCAAGCCCGCGAAGGGGCGCGCCAATCTGCGCATCGAGACCGATGCGCAGGCCACCGGGCTGATCATGCAGGGCAAGCGCGCGGTCGGCGTCAGATACATCCAGAATGGCGTGGTGAAGGAAGCGCGCGCCGCGCGGGAGGTGATCCTCTCCGCAGGTGCATTGCAGTCACCGCAACTGCTGCAGCTCTCCGGCATCGGTCCCGCGTCGCTGCTGCAGAGCCACGGTATTGACGTCGTGCATGATCTGCCGGGCGTCGGGCGCAATCTGCAGGACCATCTGCAATTCCGCCTGATGTTCCGCGTCTCGAAGCCGATCACCACAAATGACGATCTGCGTTCGCTAGCGAGCCAGGCGCGCATCGGCCTGAAGTGGCTGATGAAGGGCACCGGGCCACTCGGCATCGGCATCAACCAGGGCGGCCTGTTCGCGCGCGTACTGCCGGGATCGACGACACCGGACATCCAGTTTCACTTCAGCACATTGTCGGCGGATATGGCTGGCGGCAAACCGCACGACTGGTCCGGCTGCACCTTCTCGGTGTGCCAGCTTCGGCCGGAGTCGCGCGGCGTCGTCGAGATCAAGTCGACCGATCCGCTGGAGCCGCCGTCGATGCGGCCGAATTACCTCGCTGCGGAAACCGACCGCATCTGCGCGGTGGAGTCGATCAAATATGCCCGCCGTCTTGCGACAACGGATGCGCTGAAAGACTACATCGAAGGTGAATACAAGCCCGGCGCGCTGGTGCAGTCCGACGACGAGATTCTCGATTTCGCGCGTGGCAACGGCGCGACGATTTTCCATCCCTCCGGCACCTGCAAGATGGGGTCTGACCCCATGGCTGTGACCGATGCACGCCTGCGTGTGCATGGCATCGACGGGCTGCGCGTTGTGGATTGCTCGATCATGCCGACGCTGGTGTCCGGGAATACTCATGCACCGGTGGTGATGATCGCGGAAAAAGCCTCCGACATGATTCTCGCGGACGCAAAAGAAAGTTCGATGGCGGCTTAAGAGACGAAACGACAAACAAAATGAAACGGGGAAGGAAACAATGGAAAAGGACGCATTGCTCAAAAGGGTGGTTATCGCCTCGCTAATCGGGGCGACGGTGGAATGGTACGACTTCTTCCTTTACGGAGTGGTCGCAGGCATTGTCTTCAATCAGCTTTATTTCCCGGCGGGCGATCCGGTGATCGCGACGCTGTTGGCCTACACGACATTTGCCGTGGGCTTCGTCACACGCCCATTGGGTGGCGTGATCTTCGGCCACTTTGGCGATCGCATCGGCCGCAAGAGCATGCTGGTGCTCACGCTGATGATCATGGGCGTTGCGACGTTCCTCATCGGTTTGGTGCCGACTTATGCGCAGATCGGAATCTGGGCGCCGATCCTGTTGTTGATGCTGCGCATTCTGCAAGGCATCGGTCTCGGCGGCGAATGGGGCGGCGCGGTGCTCATGACGTATGAGTACGCGACGCCAGACAAGCGCGGCTTTTATGCGAGCCTTCCGCAGATCGGCCTCGCCATTGGCTTGTGTCTCGCGTCAGGCGTCGTCGCGCTATTGTCCTATTCGCTGACCAACGAGCAGTTCCTCGCCTGGGGCTGGCGCATCGCCTTTGTGCTGAGCTTCGTGCTGGTGCTGATCGGGCTCTATATCCGGCTCAACATCATGGAGACGCCGGAATTCGCCAAGCTGAAAGACAGCCGCAAAGAGGTGAAAGTGCCGTTCGCCACGATGATCCGCGAATATCCAAGGGAGATCATCGCCGGAATGGGCGCGCGTTACATCGACGGCGTGTTCTTCAACATCTTCGGTGTGTACTCGATCGCGTATTTGACATCGCAGCTCAAGATCCCGCGCACGGAAGCGTTGCTCGGCGTCTGTACCGCAGCGCTCTTGATGTGCGTGTTCATTCCGTATTTCGGCCGTGTGTCAGATCGCATCGGCCGCACCAGAACCTACTTCTGGGGATCGTTGATCACCGGCTTCTCCGCGCTGCCGGCGTTCTATATCTGGATGACCTTTCCCGGCCAGCCGCTGCTGGTGTGGGCGGCGTTGATCATTCCGTTCTCGATCTTCTACGCCGCGGTGTACGGACCGGAAGCAGCGTTGTTCTGTGACCTGTTCGGACCGCACGTGCGCTACACGGGCATCTCGTTCGTCTATCAGTTCTCAGGCATCTTCGCGAGCGGACTGACGCCGATCATCGCCACGTATCTCGTGCAGCGCTACGCGAGCAATGCGGGGTGGGCGATCGCATGGTATTGCGTCTTTGCCGGTGTCGTCTCCGCACTGTCGGCAGTATGGATTAGCAGTCTTGCGAGGGCGCGGCAGCGGGAAGAACAACTGGTGGCGAAGCCGCTCGCGGCGTGACGCCAATACGCTTCGCGCGTCAACTCTCAATATGACAAGCAAATGGCCCGGCTCTGCCGGGCCATTTTTTGTTGGCGTGCCGGTTGTTGCCTTTTAAAAACCGTAAAGCGTTTCGACGGTATAATGATACAATTGTATTATTGACGCGTTATTGGCGATGAGAAATTTGGAATTGTCCCGACTGGATCAAACGCTGAATCGGCTCGGAGAAGCCGTGATCGATCCGTCTGTCTGGCCGGACTTGATGGAAGGCATCTCGTCCGGTGTGGGCGCGACGGGCGCCATTCTCCTGCAAAGCGACAGCCGTACTCCAGATGTGCCGCACACATCGGGGGTCCATGACCTCAGGTCAGCCTATTTCGGAGAAGGCTGGCATACGAAAGACCCGCGAGCCGAGCGCGCTGTACCGCTGTTGGTCGGGGGGCATCCGGTCGTCGTGGATGCCGATATTTTGGGGCCTGATGATATCGCACGCGATCCACTCTACAGGGAATGTCTGGCGCCTCACGGTTTCACCTGGTTTGCTGTCGTTGGGTTTAGTGCTGGCGGTGCTCATTGGGGTTTAAGCATCCAGCGCACTGACGCAGAAGGGATGTTCACTGAAGCCGAGAAGCAAAACCTCGCGCCGTTGTCTCAAAGGTTGACCGAAGTCGCTACACTCTCCGCGGCAGTTGGGCGCATCGCGCTGTCAAGCGGTATCAACGCGCTGGAGCATATCCGGAAGGCGGCCATTGCTATTGATCGCTTCGGAAACGTGCTCGATGCGAACAGCGCGGCCTTCAATGCGTTCGATGATGAGTTCAACATTCGGCAGCGGCGGATCGTCGTAAAGGACAAATTGGCCAACGCCCGGTTTGAAAGTCTGTTCGAGAGACTGCGGAAGGCGCGGGACATGGATGTCATTGCGGTCGAGCCGATCGTCATCCGCAGAACTGGTGTGAAACCGACAGTTGTTCGCCTGATGCCGGTTCATCCTGCCGCCAAGTCTCCCTTTCTTGGGGCGCGGGCGCTGCTGGTGTTCACGCCACCCGAGGCGAAGAAAGTCATTCAGCCTGCCGTGCTGGTGCAAGCTTTCAGACTGACCGGCGCCGAAGCTCGTCTGGCAGCCGAGCTTGCGGAAGGCGCAAGCATCGAAGAGATCGCGCTGAAATTCGGCGTCAGCCGGGACACCATCCGTAACCAGCTCAAGGTGATCTTTTCAAAGACCGGTACCCATCGTCAGGCTGAACTCGTTCTGCTGCTGAATCAATTCAAGTCCTGAGAGCGTCGGACTCTCGATAGGACAAGCAAATGGCCCGGTTCTGCCGGGCTATTTTTGTTGGCGATGATCTGCTTGGCGATGATGTGTCATGGTCTGCGAGAAGAATGACGACGACATAATCTGAGCATTTTCGTCAAGTTGAGACGCCCCGTTCTTTATCCATTCAATTGATTTGCTTCAGTTGTGTAACGAACTGCAGGCAATCTGCCGTGCCGCGTTCACCTTGCCGCCAAAGTTCGGCCCTCACAGCATGTTCACTTGCTTTCATTCCGTGCCGTGCATGACCGATCCTGATTGCGTTGTGCCGAGAACAAAGTCCAACTTTAGCGGGTTTGCCAAAGCGAGATCTGCGCATTTCGCAGGAGGTTGTCGCCAGACGGAATCTCGATCGCTGTTGGTAAAGTTGAGATACAGAGGCTGGATTTGGTTGATATCAACGCGTTGCTTTGTTGTCCGAGGTGCCGCTCGGAATTGCATCTGGACAAAAACCCAATTCGCTGTGCCGGAACCCACTGCATCTTTTCGCGGGAAGGATTTCCTCGCGCGTCCGATCAGCCGGTGCTGATTGATTTTGAGCGCAGCATCTTCGACCGCTCGGCTTATCACGATCACCGTGGCTCGGTGTTCAAGCGTGATGATACTGGAAAAGGTCTCCGCGTCCGCGCCCGCCGCTTGTTGACCGGGGCCAACCCCGTGACGCCGACCAAGTCACGCGAGATGATTGCGATGATGAAGCGCTACACGCCGCGGCCTGTCGTTCTCGTTATCGGTGGTGGAGCAATCGGCGCGGGAGCGGATTCGCTTTACAAAGATACCGCCATCGAGGTTGTGGGAACAGACGTCTACGCGTCGCCGAACACCAATGTGGTGGCGGATGGTCATTTCCTGCCGTTTCGTGATGCGATGTTCGACGGTGTCTGGATTCAGGCGGTGCTTGAACATGTGCTTGAGCCGCAGGCGGTGGTGGAGGAAATCCATCGCGTGCTGAAGCCGAATGGCGTGGTCTATGCCGACACACCTTTCATTCAACAGGTGCATGAGCAGGCGTACGACTTCACGCGCTTTACGCTCAGCGGGCACCGCTGGCTGTTTCGCCGCTTCGAGGAAATTGACTCGGGTGCAGTGGGCGGAGCAGGGAAGGCGCTTGTGTGGTCGCTGCGCTATGTTGCGCTGTCAATGGGCCTTGGTACGCGTTTGGCGACGGCTGTCGCTTTGCCGTTCTTTTGGCTACGCTTCATCGACGGCTTTGCAAAGCCGGGTCCAAAATCGGATGCGGCCAGTGGCGTGTTCTTTTTCGGCCGCCGGTCAGACCGCGAGCTAAAAGCCAAAGATATGCTGCGCTACTACGCCTCGAAACGCTGACGGCGCGATAGCGCGAGCCTTTTAAATGCTGATGGCGTCTAAATGCCGATGGCGTCTCTCACCTTGGTTGCCGTGAACGGTAGGTCACGCAGACGGCGTCCCGTTGCTCCCGCAATGGCGTTGGCAATTGCCGCGGGTGTCGGACCTTGTGCTGCTTCGCCGGCGCCGAGGAATGGCAGGCCCGGCCGGTCGATAATGTGAACGTCAACGGTATCCGGTACGGCGTCGAAGCGCAGGATCGGATATGTCGACCAGTCAATGGACGTGATCCGCGTGTCGTCGAACGTGACACCTTCATAGAGCGTCCAGCTTGTTGCCTGCAGGATCGCGCCTTCGATCTGATTGCGGATGCCGTCGGGATTGACAACCTGGCCGGCATCGACGGCGCTGGTTGCACGGATCACCCGCACGCGTCCCGTCTCTCGATGGACTTCCACTTCCAGCGCGATCGCGCAATAAGCCGCGAGGTTCTTGTAGCGCGCAAACGCGAATCCGCAGCCGCGTCCTTCAGTGCGTTTATAGCGGTCCCAACCGAATTCATCCGCCGCGCGGGTGATAACGTCGCGGGCGCGCTCATCGGTCAGATGTGCGAGGCGGAAGGCCACCGGGTCCTGGCTTGCCTCGCGCGCAAGTTCGTCCATGAAGCTCTCGATGGCGAACACATTGGTGTACGCACCGAGCGAACGCATGGCGGAAATCCGCAGCGGCATGTCCGGCAGGAAATGATGCACCACGGTGGCGTGATCGAGCGCATAGAGCGGGATTGCGTTGCGGTCTCCTCCGCCTTCCGGCAGCGGCAATGGTATCGGCGGCGGCACCGGGAAGTGGCTCTCGATATGCTGCGCGGCGAGCAATGATCCAGCGTTGCCGGGCCGCATGGAATGCGTGTTGCTCCAGACGTCGTAATTCCAATCGACGATCTTGCCGTTGTCATCCAGAGATGCCGACGCCTTGGAGACCATCCCAGGTCCAAAGGGCTCCCATGCATGTTCCTGTTCGCGCATCCATTGCACGCGCACCGGCGCTCCATTCATGGCGAGCGCGATCACCGCGGCGTCTGCTGCTGCATCGTCAGCGCCGTTATGGCCGTAACAGCCCGAGCCCTGCACGTGGATGCAGCGCACTTTATCGTTGGGCATCTTCAGCATTTCGGCGATCGCCGCGCGGTCAGGATAGACGCCTTGGGTGTGGGTCCAGATGGTCAGTTCGCCGCTTTGATATTGCGCCACTGCACAGGATGGGCCGATCGAACCATGGGATTGATAGGGGCGGGTGTAGGTGGCTTCGATGGTGGTCTTCGCTTCGCCTGTTGCCTTCCTAACATCGAGGATCGTGCTGTCCTTTGACGGCATGGCACGAATAACGTCAGGAAGAGGCTTGCCTGCGGGCAGAGATGGCTTTTCCGACCAGCGAGCTGATGCAGCCAACGCGCGCATCGCTTTCACGGCCTGGAATTCTTCTTTGGCGACCACTGCGAGGAAATCGCCGTTGCGGATGGTCTTCAACACACCCGGCATCGCATCGATGGCAGCAAGATCAACGTTGTCGAGTTTCGCGTTATAGCTCGGCGGGCGCACCACGCGGGCGTGCACCATGCCGGGAAGCCGCATATCCTGCAAATAGGCTTCTCCGCCGGTCACTTTCGCCGGGATATCGACGCGCGGCACCGACGTGTTCATCACCTTGAATGCCGATGGACTCCGGAGATTTGAGATCGGCTGCGCGGGAATGTGAGCGGAGGCGGCTTCTGCCAGCAAGCCGTAGGACGCTGTGATGTTCGCCCCGATAATCTTGCCGTTGCCGTCGGTCTTGAGCTGTTCTGGCGTCGTATTAAATTTGCGTGCGGCTTCAATAATAAGCAGGTCGCGCATCTGTGCAGCCGCATTGCGGATGGCGGTTGCGCTGTCCTGCATCGAATGACTGCCCGCGGTGTAGCCCTCGTTCACCGTGCGCCCGGTATCGGCTGTGATGAGTTCGATGCTGTGGAACGGTACGTCGAGCTCTTCCGCCGCCACCTGGATCAGCGCGGTCTTGATGCCCTGACCGAGTTCGGCCTTTCCGGAGAGTACGGTGATGCGTCCCTTCGCATCGACCCTGATCCAGGAGTCGAGATAAGGGTCGACGGACAGGCTTCCGGGCAGCTTCGCTGCGGGCTTCGCGCCGGCTGTCGGAGCGGTCTGCTCCTCAGCGAGTGCGGGTGAGAGCGAGAATGCGACGACGAGGGCGCCGCCGCTTTTTAGGACGGTACGGCGCGAGAGCGGGCCAAATGGCGCATTCATCAGGTTGCTCCCTTCGCTGAAGCTTTCTGCATGATATCGGCTGCGCGGCGTACGGCTTTCAGGATGCGCATATGCGTGCCGCAGCGGCAGAGATTGGATTGCAGCGCGGCGCGGATGGCGCTGTCGGATGGATTGTTGTCCTGCGCGAGGAGAGCCTGCGCCCGCATGATCATGCCAGCGATGCAGTATCCGCATTGCGCGGCCTGTTCTTCAATGAACGCTTGCTGGATCGGCGCGGGATTCTCTTCCGTACCGAGACCCTCCACCGTGGAGATCTTTCGTCCTTCGAAGAGCGCGATGGGCATGACGCAGGAGAGCACCGGCTTGCCGTCCGCGATCACCGTGCATGCTCCGCATTGTCCAAGCCCGCAACCGAATTTGGCGGCATTGAGCTGCAGGTCATTGCGCAGAACGTAGAGCAGCGGTGTGTCGGGCGCCGCATCCACGGAATGGGTTTGGCCGTTGACCATCAGGTCCATGCGTGCCTCCGCTAACGAGTAGTCGATGATGTGGAGGCTTGCGCCTCGGTTCGTATCTTGCGCAATTGCTCCGGCACGTTCGTCCACGCAGGCTTCTGCGCGAACCGCATGCGGATGTATTGCGCCAGCGCAATAACCTGGCTGTCGGTCAGCGTATCGGAAAAGCCGGGCATGATGGGACCGCGCGCGCCGCTGGTTGCCGGGACGCCGCCAAGGATGACACGCAGCGCATTGCGCGGATCGTCGGAGCTCACGGTCGTGCTCAGCGCGAGGTTGATGCCGCCATAGGGCACCGGACGGCCTGCGTCATGGCATGAGGCGCATGCGCTGGCGTAAAGCACCGCGCCTTTATCATCGGGAGACTCGGCATTCGCCGTGGTCTGACTCCCCGCCGATTGCGGCTTGCTGCCCGTACCGGATGCGTTGTTGCTCGATACGAGAAGGTTGTTGTCGTCTCTGCGCTGCTGCTCTGCGGGCTGCTTCATCAGCGAGGCGACATAAATCGCGATGGCTTTGACATCCTGATCTGACGCGGTCGCGAGATTGCCGACCACAGGTCCCATCGGTCCGCGTGCAACACCATGGAGACCATGCCAGCCCTGACGCAAATAAGCGTTCAGCGAATCCGCATCCCACGGGATCGGCGCCTGCGACGCCGCGTTGATGGTGAAAGCATGCCAGCCTTCCGCATCCCCGCCCGCAAATGTCTGGCGGGTCTTCTCCGCACCGAGCCAGTTGCGCGGCGTGTGGCATGCCCCGCAATGGCCGATGCTTTCCACCAGATAGGCGCCGCGATTCCATTCCTCGCTTTGCGAAGGATCGGGCGTAAAGGGACCTTTGTGCAGGAACATCACATTCCAGGCGGCGAGGAGTGGGCGAACATTGAACGGAAACGAGAGATCGTTCGGTCGTGCTGGGGCGTGCACCGGTGTCCGCGTCATTAAATACGCATAGAGCGCGCTGTTGTCGTTGTCCGAGACCAGCGTGAAATGATCATAGGGAAACGCAGGGTAAAGATAGTTCCCTTCGCGATCGACGCCTGTGCGCATCGCGCGCTGGAAGGCTGCTTCCGACCAGTTTCCAATGCCGGTGTCCGGATCAGGGGTGATGTTGGTCGAATAGATCGTGCCGAACGGCGTCGGAATATCGCGGCCGCCTGCGAAGGTTTTGCCACCCTCGGTCGTATGGCAAGTGTTGCAGTCGCCGAGTGCCGCGAGATCGGCTCCGCGTTTGATCAAGGCGGCGTCGAAATTTGGGGGAGTTCCTGCCGTGATGGCAGGGATCTCGCGATTGCGAACCGCAACAAAGGTAAGGGCGATTACAACCGCCGCAGAGGCGGCTCCGATCAGGGCAAGTTTGACATAGCGCATAAGCTACATTCGTAACACATAGTTACATTTGCAACACTAAAGACGACGTCAAGCGCGGACACGATAGCGTTAGGTCTTGCGGAGAGAGCACAAATACGGGGCTCTGCTCTGCATTTCCGTGAGGCGCCGTGGGCATTCCATCGCAATCCGATGATCAATCCTGTGCCCGGGGCTCGGTTACATGGCGACGATCATTCCGAATCGGGAAGTATCGGCATGAAATCTGCCCATGGATGCGCTGCCACCCGGAGACTTCGCGATTGCGCGCTCATGAAAAAGGTCAGGCTGCCGCAGCGCAACACAACTCCGAAGCATGACCGCTCAGTGTCCCGCGGGCGTGCGTGCGCTTCGATTGACCGGGCGCAGTGTCAAGGCGAGCGGCACCAGGATCGCGGCCATGGCGGCGAGCATCACGAACACATCGATATAGGCGAGGAGAGTAGACTGGGTCTGCACCAGCTGTCCGATGTAGGCCGTGCTGGTGCCTGACGAATTGCCGGTGAATGTCTGCGCCTTGAAGTAGTTCTGAATTTTGTTGAGCGTGTCGTGATAGAACGGATTCCACGATCCGACATGCTCGACCAGGCGCGACTGGTGGAATTGCTGGCGCCGCGCCAACATGGTCTGCGTTAATGCCACCCCCATCGATCCGCCGAAGTTGCGCGCGAGGTTGATCATCGCCGAGGCCTGATCGGTCTTGTTCGGCGGAATGCCGTCATAGGAGGCTGTGGTGATCGGAATGAAGATCAGCGGCAACCCGATGCCGAGATAAATGCGCGACCAGGCGAAGAACCAGAAATCCGCATCCGGCGACATGCGCAGCAGATCGATCATCGCATAGCCCGCCACCGCCGCGCCGATGGAGATGAGATATTTGGGCTGTATGAAGCTGAGCCGCCCGACCACCACCATCATCACCATCGTTACCAGTCCCCCGGGCGAAATAGCGAGGCCTGCAAGCGTTGCGGTGTAGCCGAACTGATCCTGTAACAATTGCGGCAGCGCCTGTGTGGTGGCGATCAAGAGGGCTCCGGTGGCGAGCATGATGACGAAGCAGGTGCCGAACTGTCGTCCGGCGAGCATCTGCAGGTCGATCAGCGGTTGCTCGCGGTTCAACTCCCACGGGATGAACAGCAGTAGCGCGACAGCGGACATCACGGCGAAGGTGATGATGAAGGTCGATCCAAACCAGTCCTCGATCTGGCCGCGATCGAGTACGACCTCGAGACTGCCGAGAAACGTCGCCACCAGCAGGAAGCCGATGATGTCAAAGTTCGGGCCTTTCTCCCACAGCTTCTTGCGCTCCGCCGCACGCCGCGGCGAACTCGGGATGATGAGATAGATCAGGATGACGGAGGCGATGCCGACCGGCACGTTGATGAGGAAGCACCAGTGCCATGAGAGATTGTCGCTGAGCCAGCCGCCGAGTGTTGGGCCGACCACAGGTGCGACCACCACGGCGATGCCGTACAGCGCAAAGCCCTGGCCGCGTTTGTTTGGTGGAAAGGCCGCCGCGAGAATTGACTGCGCCACCGGCGTCATACCGCCGCCTGCGAGGCCCTGCATCACGCGGAAGATTAGCAGCGCCTGCAGATTCCACGCGAGGCCACAGAGCAGCGAGCTGACGGTGAACAGCGCGATGCAGACGAGAAAAAAGTTCTTACGTCCGAACATCTCGGCAATCCAGCCCGAGGCGCACAGCACGATGGAATTGGCGACGAGATAGGTGGTGATCACCCATGACGCCTCGTCGGCGCTCACCGCGAGGCCGCCGGCGATGTAGCGTAGCGCGACGTTGGCGATGGTGGTGTCGAGCACTTCCATGAAGGTCGCTACCGCCACCAGAACCGCGATCAGCCAAGGATTCGCGCCGCTGTATTCGGATTGTTCGGCATCTGCTGCGCCGGCCATTGTGCCGCGCTCCGCTCAGCGCACGGTGGCGCGCGGCACCACCGACATGCCGGGACCGAGCTGGACGTCCGGGCGCTGATCGAAGGTGATTTTCACCGGCACGCGCTGCACGACCTTGACGAAATTGCCTGTGGCGTTTTCAGCCGGGAGCAGGCTGAACGCGGTGCCGCTGCCGGCTTGTACGCTATCGATATGGCCTTTGAACACGCGGCCACCGAACGCGTCGATGCTGATATCGACCGGCTGTCCGACGCGCATGTCGGCAAGTTGAGACTCCTTAAAATTCGCGGTGACCCACACATCGAGCGGCACCACCACCATGATGGCTTGTCCGGGCGCGGCGAGGGCTCCCAGGGCGGCGGTGAGTTTGGCGACGCGGCCGTCAATAGTCGCGCGTAATTCGGTGCGGCCGAGATTGGCGTCAGCCTGGGCCTTCTGCGCGTTGCCTTGATCGACCTGTGCAGCGGCTGCGTCCTTCTGCGCCACCAGTACGTCGATCTGACGTTCCGCCGAAATCTTCGCGGAATTGGCTGCATCGAATGCGGCCTGCCGGGCCTGCAAATCTGTCGCCGCCTGTTGCGCGCGCTGTACAGTGCCCGCGCCTTTCTGCACGAGATCCTGATAGCGGTTGTTTTCGTCCTGCGCGAACTTCAGCGCGGCCTCCGCTTGGGTCACCTGCTGCTCGGCTTGCTGGATCTGTGATTTCTGCGCGTTGATCTGAGCCTCGAGGTTTTTCACGCTCGCCTCGGCCTGCCGGATTTGCGCTGCCGCCTGATCGACCGCAGCTTGATAGTCGCGCGGGTCGATCTTTGCGAGCAGATCGCCCGCCTTCACGATCTGATTGTCGGTGACATTGACCTGCACGATGTTGCCGGTGATCTGTGGACTGACCAGTACGGGACGGGAATCGATAAAGGCATCGTCTGTCGTCTCGAAATGCCGTGCATGCAGATACCACGCGATGCCGGCGATCAGGCCTGCAACAATCAAGCCGAGGCAGACGATCATTGCGATGGGGTGCTTGCGAAACGCACCTTTCACTCCGCCGTTTTGCTTACTGGCGGAGTCACTTGTCCACTTGTCCTGGACGTGATCCGGCTGCTGCGGACGCTCCGACTTTGCGGTCGGATCGGGACGCATCATACGTTGTGTCTTGTCCTGCGCCCGATCCGCGTCATCGCGGGCCTCCGTGCTCAGGGTCGCGTGATTTGAACTCATACGGCCTCAATCCTGTCCTCGTCGCGATCCCGGAAGGCGGCGCAGGTTTCGGGAGACCAAACGAAACAGGCTGCTAGCTGTTCCCGCTATGCTTTGTGCGAATGCCTACATCCCCGAATGACGAGGGGAAAAGGCTGCGAGCGTGCTCGGCGTTAGGTGTTGTTCCGCATGTGAGGAACGAAAGTTTCCGCAAGACATTGCAGTCATGACAATTCCTTTCACAGGAGAAACAGCATGCGAAGGATGATGATCATGGCAGCATGCGCGGCATTGCTCTGTGGTCCGGCATTTGCCCAGACCAGTCAGCCGCAAGGCGGCGCCAATCAGAGCCCGACGAGTCCGACATCGGAAATGTCGAAAGATGGCATGAAGAAGGGAAAGAGCACGACGGGAATGTCCGGCAAGACCAAGCAGAAAACGCAGAAAGACGGCATGAAAACTCAGGCGCCCAAATACTAATTGGCCCAAACAGGAATTGCGTCGCGCTCCGAACGAGCGCGACTTGTTTGTGTTGGCGTTACGTGGAGACGGACATCCTGGCGATGTCGCCAGCATTCGCCAGCGTCTCCACGTTCCAGCATGAATCCATCACCTGACGGATCTTGGCAGCGGGGATGATGCCGTCCGCCAGATCGCTGAACTTGGTCTCTAACTGCTGGTCGGTCATCGGCACCTCGACGCTGCCGATCGCGTGTTGGATATATTTGTGCAGCGAGCGGCCGTCCTTGGTGACGATGGTCAGGTCCACCTGCGCCGCATCGATGCCCGGCGTCACTACCGGCATGACCTTGGAGCGCAGCGCGACGATGGTCGGGTCTTGCGCCGCGCGGTCGCTGAATTGTTTCTCGCCGCCCGCGCCTTCGACAATGCCGACCGCCACCGCATGGTAGATGCTGAACTTACTCTCAAGCCCGGTCTGCGGCGTCTTTTTGCCGGTGAGTTCGAGCACCAATGGATGAACTTTGAGATCGACACGCTCGATCTGGTCGGCGGTCAGCAGGTTCTCATTGCGCAGTTGCACGGCGGCGTCGATCGCCGGATGCATGACGATGCCGCAGGCGAATGGCTTGTAGGTGTTAAGTGCGGCTTCATAGCGCTTGCCGAGATCGCCGGTGATTTCGTTATAGTCTTGTTTGGTGCTGATGGTGTTGGCCCAGCCGCGCTTGGCCTCGATCATGCCGTCGGAACTCGTGTAGTTCTTCGAAGCAAGCAGTGCCGCGAAAATGCCGTTCGCGGCTGCGCGTCCCGGATTGAAGCTCTTGTTCATGGAGCCGAAGGATTCGCGCAGGCCGACCGGCTGTGACGCTGCCAAGCCCAGCGCCCATACCATCTGCTCTTCGTTCAGTCCCATCAGCTTGCCGATGGCAGCCGCTGAGCCGAACACGCCCGCGGTGCCGGTGATGTGCCAGCCGACATCATAATGGTTCGGATAGACGGCGTTGCCGATGCGGCATTCGGTTTCAACGCCGAGCACCAGCGCATTGAGGAAGTCTTTGCCCGAGACCGGTGTCATTTCGGAATAGGCGAGAATCGCGGAAGCGACAGGACCGGCGGGATGAATGATCGTCTTCAGGTGAGTGTCGTCGTAATCGAAGATATGGCTCGACACGCCGTTGATGAAAGCCGCATTCATGATATCGAAGCGCTCGTTGCGGCCAAGCAGGGACGCCTGCTGCGGACCGGAGAAAGGCGCGAGCGCAGAAACCGCGATGTCCACCGTCTGGTGATGTGAGCCGCCGATGGCAACTCCGACCCAATTCAGAAGCGTGCGGACGCCTTCCTTGCGCACATTGGTGGGAAGATCGTCGTAGCGCGCGGTGACGATGTAATGCGCCAGCGTGCGGGTGACGTCCTTCGGGGCGGCAGGTTTCGCGGATTCATCCGATGCCGCCTTCGGGGCTTGTGCAAACGCCGCTGTGGCGGCCGTCGCGGCCAGGGGCAGGGCGGCCGCAGTCTGCAACAATGTCCTGCGATCGGTGAGCGGCATGGGTGTCTCCCTGGAATTTTCTTCGCGGCGCTTGTTTTTAAAGCTGGCGCAATCTGCCATGGCGGGCGCCACGGTGGTTCTCACTGTGCCGTGAGCGTATGGCGTTTTAAGGCCTGTTCAAAAATTTAGTACGTGGTGTCATGCGGGTCCGTCAGGTGCGGCGCCGCGGCAGCGAATTGCTGCACGATCCAGTCGATAAACACGCGCACGCGCGGGCTCAGCTGGCGGTTGCGCGGATAGAGGACCGAGACCGGTCCCGGCGGCACAGGGTAGTCCGCCAGCACACGCACTAGCCGGCCTTTCGCGATGTCCCGCTCAATGTGAAACACTGGCATCTGGGCAAGCCCGAGCCCAAGGCGTACGCCGTCGAGAAAACTTTCGGTGCCTGTCACTGAAAACGGCGAGGGCATCTCAATGCGCTTGATGCTGCCATCCGGCTGCACGAACTCGAAGGGGTAAAGTGCACCGGTGGTGAGCGAGCGCAAGCTCACCGCGTGATGATTGACCAGATCATCCGGTGTTTGCGGGCGGCTATAACGTTCAAGATAGGCGGGAGCCGCGCATGTGATGCGCTCGAGCGTGGTGACGGTGCGTGCGATGAGATCGCTGTCCGGTAATGCGCCGTAACGCAGCACGCAATCCACGCCTTCGCGCACCACGTCGACCCAGCGGTCGCTCTCGCTCATGGCGATCTCGATGTCGGGATAGTTGGCGAAGAACTGCGGCAGGCCGGGCAAGACGAAGTGCCGCGCGAGCGTGCCCTGCACTTCGATCCGCAGCGTTCCCTTCGGAACGGCGCCGCTGAACGCGCCTTCGGCGTCTTCGATATCGTCGAGGATCGCAAGACATCGCCGGTAGTAAGCCTCGCCATCGAGAGTCGGCATCACTGTTCGCGTGGTGCGCTGAAGCAGCCGCACACCAAGCCGTTCCTCCATTTGCTGGACCACCTGCGTCGCCGTGGAGCGCGGAACATCCAGGTCGTGGGCGGCTTGTGTGAAGCTGCGGCGGTCCACCACCCGCGTGAACAGCCGCATGGCGTCGAGGCGATCCATCGTTGTTATTGTTCCAAATTTGCGAACAGTATTGCTGTTTCTAGCGTGATTATCTTCAGAAATCCAGGATGTATCTCCTTATCCATCAGCTCGACACCGGGCTTTGGCAAACACAGGAGACTAAAATGGCCAACACCACCAACAAGGTAGCAATCGTCACCGGCGCTTCCCGGGGCATTGGCGCAGCTATCGCCGAGCGGCTGGCCTCCGATGGGTTCACCGTCGTCATTAATTACGCCGGCAGCGCGGGCGAAGCCGAAGCGCTCGCCAGCAAGATCGAGAAGGCCGGTGGCCGCGCCACCACGGCGCAGGCCGACGTCAGCGACCCGGCTGCGGTCGCCCGCATGTTCGACGCGGCGG
The DNA here is from genome assembly GCF_055386385.1 of Afipia dichlorophenoxyacetatis. Taxonomy (NCBI): domain Bacteria; kingdom Pseudomonadati; phylum Pseudomonadota; class Alphaproteobacteria; order Hyphomicrobiales; family Nitrobacteraceae; genus Afipia; species Afipia dichlorophenoxyacetatis. Next base: position 1,728,478 of record NZ_AP029250.1, read on the forward strand.
ATGCAGCGTTCGGCGGCGTGGATGTGTTGGTGAACAACGCCGGCATCATGCACCTGACCTCGATCGCCGAGGCCGACGACAAGCTGTTCGACAGCCATGTCGCGATCAACATCAAGGGCACATTCAACACCCTGCGCGAAGCGTCGAAGCGCCTGCGCAACGGTGGACGCATCATCAACATGTCGTCGAGCCAGGTTGCCATGCTCCACCCGACTTACGGCGTCTATGCCGCGACCAAGGCAGCGGTTGAGGCCATGACCCACGTCCTGTCCAAGGAGCTGCGCGGCCGTAACATCACCGTCAACGCCGTTGCGCCGGGACCGACCGCGACGAAGCTCTTCCTCGATGGCAAGCCGCAGCAGGTGATCGACCACCTGACCAAGCTTGCGCCGCTGGAACGTCTCGGTCAGCCGGAGGATGTCGCCAACATCGTCGCTTTCCTTGCAGGCAAGGACGGCAGCTGGCTCAACGGCCAGGTGCTGCGCGCCAACGGCGGCATCATCTGATCATCACCCTCTTCTCACGCATCAACTTCATCGTCTTCATCGTCGCATCACAGCGTCCGCCTTGAGCGCGGACGCCAACAGGAGAACCTGTGCCATGTCCAACGTCAACACCAACGCAAACGTCACCGCCACCGCTTCCAAGAAGATCGTTCTCGTCACCGGCGCATCCAGCGGCTTCGGCCGTCTCACCGCCGAAGCGCTCGCCAGAGCAGGCCACACCGTCTACGCCTCCATGCGCGACGTCGCCGGCCGCAACGCCAAGAACGCGGCTGAGATGGCCGAGACCTCCAAGCGCGACAATATCGATCTGCGCGCACTCGAACTGGATGTGCAGTCGGAGCCGTCAGCCAATGCCGCGGTTGAGCAGATCATCGCAGAGAGCGGCCGCATCGATGTGTTGGTTCACAATGCCGGACACATGATGTTCGGCCCGGCGGAATCATTCACGCCGGAGCAGTTCGCCCAGCAATACGACGTCAATGTGCTCGGCACGCAGCGCGTCAACCGTGCGGTGCTTCCGCATATGCGCAAGCAGAAGCAAGGTCTGCTGGTGTGGGTGTCGAGCAGCAGCTCGGCAGGTGGCACGCCGCCGTATCTTTCGCCGTACTTCGCAGCAAAGGCCGCGATGGATGCACTCGCGGTGCAGTACGCACGTGAACTCTCGCGCTGGGGCATCGAGACCTCGATCGTTGTGCCGGGCGCCTTCACCAAGGGCACCAATCATTTCGCGCACTCAGGCCGTCCAGCGGACGAAGCTCGCCTCGCCGAGTATGAAGCTGGTCCCTACAAGGGCTTTGGCGAACAGGTGCAGCAGGCATTCGCTGCCATTGTGCCGGACGATGCGGATGTGAGCGGCGTCGCAGACGCCATCGTCGATATCGTCGACATGCCCTTCGGCAAGCGCCCGTTCCGCATTCACTACGATCCGACGGAAGACGGCGCCGATGTCGGCTTCACCGTGCTCGATCGCCTGCGCGCCGAAATGCTGCACCGGGTCGGCCTGTCCGACCTGCTGAAGCCTGCGAAGCTGGTCTGAAGCGTTCGATATTCAGGAGATGGACCATGAACGCCCCGCGATACCTGAAAATGACTGCGTTGGCTGGCTTTGCCATCGCCCGCCTTTTCGCCACTATCACGCCTGCTGTGGGACAGACTCGTGAGGCCGTTGACTCCATCACAGGTCGAAGCGTGAAGACGGAACACTCGATCTCGGTTCAGCGCGATGCTCACACCACACTCGTGCCTTGAGACGCATCGCTGCCACACTCATTGTAACGAAAAAAAAGGCCCCGGGGGAATTCCGGGGCCTTAAGTCTGAACTGGAGAGTTCTATGAACTATTCTTCTTAGTAAGTCTTAGTATCGGGCGACGACCGGGCTGGCCCAGTTGAAGTGATAGTTCACGCCAACCTTCACAGTGTGGATGTCGTCCTTGTAGCTGAATGCATTCAGGCCGGTGTTAGCCGAGAGGTAAGCCACGTTGGTGGTGTCGAAGTTGTAGTACTGGTACTCAACCTTCGCCGACCAGGCCGGAGCGAACATGTATTCGAAGCCGCCGCCGACGGTCCAGCCAGTGGTGTTGCGTTCGGTTGTGCCCAACAAGATGCCGGACGTGGCTTCGACGCCCCTGTCGTCGCGGAACGCAGCACCGCCCTTGGCGTAGATCAGGCCCGGACCCCAGGTGTAGCCGAGGCGGCCGGTGACCGAAGCGAGCCAGTTCGAACGATCGCGGAACGTGTCGAAGCCATCGCCGAAGCGACGATCATTGTTCGACAGACCGCTGATCTGGCCTTCGATACCGACGACCCAGTTCGGAGCGAACTGATAGTCAGCGCCGATCTGACCGCCGCCGAGGAACGCGGCGTCGCGGTTGCTGCTGACCAGGCCCGAACCGGCGGTAGCAGCGAAGCTGTTGTCACCGCCGAAGGCAGCGCCCAAGTGCGCACCGACGTAGAAGCCGGTCCAGTTGTAGATCGGTGCCACCGGTGCATACACCGGAGCCTTGGTGTAGGTGCGGGCCGGCAGGTCGGCCGCGAAGGAGGCGGTCGAAGCGAGAGCAGCAGCGGAGGCTGCCAGCAGAGCGATACGGATACGCATGGTCTTCCCCGTGTTTGGCGAGATCTTCCACCGAATGCGGAAGGTCCTCCCCGTTTGACTTGGGCGGACGCTATCGGCCGTCCAGTTAATGGAGAATGGACAGCGGGGCCGTTGGTTGCGGCCCGGTCCTGACCGATGCGTCTTTCTCTTGGAGCGTGACATAAAAGACACGAAGTAGGCCAAAATCGTAACGGTTCATTAAGTATAACTTATTGTCGGCGTTCATGATTCGTCGGACGCCCCTCATTCCGGTCATCCCTTGGACAAGCTTGGCGCCAGCGGAAACGGGGCCAAGTCGGAGGCGCTGCAAACCGCCGATCACCACTTATTGAAGGACCCTTCAACGTGGTGAAGATGCTTTTAATCAAATTGATCTAAAACGATTCCCGAGCAGAACGCGTAGCTCCCGCAAAGGCAGCCAACTTCCTCCTTCCGCTATTCGCGCCAGAATAAAGTCGAAGAGCGCTACGCCGTCTGGACTTCATGCTCACATCCTTCCGTTTAAGAACCTACAGGCCTCATCATTATCGGGGCTTAGGCAAAGCAGCTCGCCACTTGATTTACGTTCAGCTCCGTTCAGGCCACGCAGCATGACAGCGGTATTGAACGATGGTCTCTTCATGCCAGCAATCGACCGCATGGGTCTCGGCCAACTCGTGCGGATGGCGTTTAACGGCGTCGATCTGCTCCCGCTTTGGCGACGTCTGTCGGAGCGTGCTGTCGACGGCACCGCCGATGCCGGCGCTCTTCTTGATCTATCGCTGGTCGCCCAACTCGCCGCGTCGAAAGATGTCGGGTTGGCGATTCAGGAGCAGGTCCTTGCCGTCCATCGCTTGTTTCGATTGCCGTGCTCGTCAGAAAATCCGCGCCTGCGCGTTCTGGCGCTCGCCGCTGCCATCGATATGGGAGGCAATACGCCGATCGAATGTCTGCTTGAGGACGCCGATATCGAACTTCAGACTTTATATGTTGTGCCTGGTACGCATCTGCCAAGTCCGCTGCCGGAGCACGACATTGCGATTGTGATCGCGTCTGATTCCGCGGAATGCCGCCCGGCGCTCGAAGAGATTGATCGGCTCGCACCGCATTGGCCGCGGCCTATTCTCAATCTGCCGTGCTCGATCGCCAATCTTGATCGGGACAAGCTGTATCGATTGCTGAACGGAATCGAAGGCATCGATATGCCCGCGACGGTCGGATGCAGCCGTGTCCAGCTCACAGATATCGCTCTCGGGATGATGTCTGTGACGGACTTTGGGGATGATATAGCGTTCCCGATTATCGTGCGGCCGCGTGGATCGCACGCGGGTGTCGGTCTGGCGAAGCTTGATGATGCGGAAGCGCTTTTCGGCTACCTTGACGGGCGAACCGAGGATGAATTCTTCATCTCGCGCTTTGTCGATTATTCAAGTGAGGATGGCCAGTTTCGCAAATACAGGATTGTCGCTGTCGACGGCAAACCTTTTGCCTGCCACATGGCGATCGCGGATCAGTGGAATATCTGGTATCTCAATGCGGGAATGGCGCAGAGCGAGGACAAACGCCTCGAAGAGGCGACCTTCATGTACACCTTTAATTTTGGGTTTGCGCTTCGCCACGGCAAGGCGCTGAGCAATATGATCGAACGCATTGGCCTGGATTATTTCGTGGTCGATTGTGCGGAAAACAAGAACGGCGATCTGGTGATCTTTGAGGCCGACAACACCGCTGTCGTCCACAACATGGATTCACCGGAGACATTTCCCTACAAGCCGCCGCAGATGCGGATGATCTTCGAAGCCTTTGTTGCGATGCTTCTGCGCCGCGCACAGCAAGAACAGCAATGCGCGGCGTGATCGCCTCAAGGACAAAGCGCCATCATTCCAGCCAGCGCCGTACGGCGGTCTTCACGAAAGCTGCATCGGCGGGAATGATGGCGGGATTGCCCGCGCGGTGACCCCAGATGCTCGGGATCGGAAGCAACTCGGCATTACCGAGGTGCTTCAGTTCGAGCTCATTGTCGGCGACACGGAAGTAGAGATCGGTCTCGCCCGGTAGCAGCAGCACCCGGGCCTTGATCGCCTTGAGCGCGCGCTCGAAATCACCGCCGTGGGTTGGATTGGCGCTGATGTCGCCGTGGTACCAGGTGACGAGCTGGGCATAGCAATTGGCCGCGCGCCGGCGCGCGAACGAGGCTTCCCAGTCATTCTTCAAATACGTGTCGAGATCTGGCACCTTGAACGCAGTGAGATGCAGCTTCTCGCGATAGAAATCCTGGCTCAATGCCCAGCCGGCGTAGATGTGACCGATGGCGCGCAACGTCAGGCGCGGCTCTTCCTTGAAGCGCCCATGGCCGAGATGTTCGGGGGCCGCTTCGAAAGTGCGCAGCAGTCCTGAGAGGAAAACCTTGTTGTGTTCGGCCGTGCGCGCGCTGCTGCACACCACGATGATGCGCGCGACATCGTCGGGAAACATCGCGGCCCAGTGATAGGCTTGCTGGCCGCCCATGGAGAAGCCGTAGACCGCGTGAAGCTTCTCGATGCCGAACTGTTCGGTGAGCAGGCGGCGCTGCGCCTGAACATTGTCCCATGGCGTGACCAGCGTAGGATAGTCCGGCGTCTCGGCCGCGCCGGATGAGTGTCCGTTGGAAAACATGTTCGGAATAATCACGAACCATCGGGTCGGGTCGAGAATGCCGTCCGGCTTGACCAGCCACTCCATGTCGTCATGCTTGGCACCGTAGCTGCAGGGATAAAGCACCACATTGTCTTTCTGCGGGGACAGCGTGCCATAGCTCTTCCACACGATGCGCGCGTCGCGAATGACCTCGCCCGACTGCACCTGATAATCGCCGAGGGCGAATTCGCCCGTGTTCGTCGGCCAATCCATCAATCCTACCTTTCCGCTGAAAATTCGTTGCGCGCCCTTATACGCTGCGACGGGAGACCGAGCTATCGCTGTAAAGTCATGACACCATTTCAGTGGTGTGGGATTGCTCCCAGGCTGCGCCGGGGACAGCCGCAAACAATTCGCGGGTGTAGGGATGTGATGGCGAGGCATGGATCGTCGCGGCATCGCCAATTTCAACAATACTACCTGCACGCATCACCGCGATGCGATCGCAGACCTGAAGCGCCACGCGCAGATCATGGGTGACGAACAGCATGCTGAGGTCGAGCTTGTGCTTGATGTCCGCCAGCAGCTTCAGCACCTGTGCCTGAACCGATACATCAAGTGCGGAGACAGGTTCATCCGCCACCAGCACTTCCGGCTCCAGTGCCAGTGCGCGCGCGATACCGATGCGCTGCCGCTGGCCGCCGGAGAATTCATGCGGATAGCGAGCGGCCGCGACTGCACTGAGGCCCACCAGCTCTAACAATTCGGCGACGCGGGCCTGCGCTGCTGCACGGCTGACGCCATGGATCATCGGGCCCTCCGCGATGATGTCGCCGACACTCTGGCGCGGATCGAGCGAGGCGTAGGGGTCCTGAAACACCATCTGCACGCGCTTGCGATAGGGGCGCAACTGGCGGCGGGAGAGATAGGCAAGCTGCTCGCCGTCCAGCAACACGTCGCCGGAGTCAGCAGGCGCAAGACACGTCAGCACACGCGCCAGCGTCGATTTTCCCGAACCGGACTCGCCGACCAGCCCCAGTGTATCGCCCTTGCGCAACATCACGCTCACATCGTTGAGCGCCATGGTGACGCGGCCGCCGAAGCCGCGGCGGGCATAGGTCTTTTTCAGATTACGCGCTTCGAGGATTTGAACACCCGGCGTATTCGCGGGCCGCGACGGCGGCATGAGCCGCGGCACGGCTGCGAGCAGCGAGCGGGTGTAGGGATGGGACGGATTGCGCAGCACGTCGTCGCGGCGGCCTTCCTCGACCAGTTGGCCGCGCTGAAGCACGGCAACGCGATCGGCGATCTCCGCCACCACACCGAAATCGTGGGTGATGAACAGCACCGATGTATTGCGCTCGCGCTGCAGCTCGCTCAACTGCTTGAGGATTTGCGCCTGTGTCGTAACATCGAGCGCAGTGGTCGGTTCGTCCGCGATAAGAAGCTTCGGCCGAAGCGCCAAAGCCATCGCGATCACCACGCGCTGACGCTGGCCGCCAGAAAGCTGATGCGGATAGGAGCGATACAGCCGCTCAGGTTCGGGCAGGTTGACGTCGGTCAGCAGTTGCACCACGCGTTCACGCCGCGCGCGGCGGGACAGATCGGTATGCAGCCGCAGCACCTCGTCGACTTGATAGCCGACCCGATGCAGCGGATTGAGCGCGGTCATCGGCTCCTGAAACACCATGCCGATTTGCGCCGCGCGGATCTTGCGCATCTGCGCTTCGGTCGCCTGAGCGAGATCGGTGGTGCCGAAACGCAGTGCGCCGGAGGTGACCTTCACGCGCTGGGGGAGCAGCCCCATGATAGCCTTCGCAACCATGGATTTGCCGGAGCCGGACTCGCCCACAAGACAAGTGATCTCGCCAGGGCGCAACACGAGATTGAAATTCTCCACCGCATGGGCGCGATCGGCGCCGCCGGGCAAAGAGATGCTCAGGCCCTCGATCGACAGCACCGGCGTGGATAAGAAAGATCCATCATTCATCGGTCGCGCAGCCTTGGATTGAGGGCCTCATTCAGGCCGTCGCCGACCAGGTTGATCGCCAGCACCGTGGCAAGGATGGCGAGACCGGGAAATGTGCAGATCCACCACGCGGTGCGCAGCACCTCGCGTCCCGCACTGATCATCAGGCCCCAACTCATCAGGTTGGGATCACCGAGACCGAGAAATGACAGGCCGGATTCGAACAGGATCACGCTCGCCACCAGCAAAGAGCCGACCGCGATCAACGGCGATGCGCAGTTCGGCAGCAAATGACGGAAGACGATGCGGCCATCTCCGGCGCCGAGACCCGCACATGCCAGCACGAATTCGCGGCCGCCGAGCGAAGCAAATTCGCCACGTGCCAGCCGCGCGATGCCGGGCCAGGAGACGATGGCAATCGCAAGGATTTCACTGCGCAGCGATGGCGACAGGATCGCGACCACCAGAATCGCCAGAATGAACGACGGAATGGTCTGGAACAGTTCAGTGACGCGCATCAACGCGACGTCGAGCCTGCCGCGGTAGTAGCCGGCGATCGCGCCAAACAACACGCCGAGCAATGTGGCGGCAACCGTCGTGGAAATGCCGATGATCAGCGAGGTGCGTGCGCCATACATGATGCCGGCCGCAACGTCGCGGCCCAGCGTATCGGTGCCGAGCAGGAACTTGCCACCGGGTGGCTGCACCGGCTGTCCTGCGAGAGCGAATGCGCCAGCGGGATAGACAAGAGGCGCAGCCAACGCCATCACCAGCACAAGGAGCAGGACGAGCGAGCCAAGCAAAGCGAGGCGGTTGCGCGCAAATCTTTTCAAGGCAGCTTGCACGGTCAAGCCTCCATACGCGGATCGAGCGCGATGTAGGCGAGATCGACCACGAGGTTGATCACGACAACAACGCAAGCGGAGACGAGGAAGATGCCGAGCAGCAGGTTGAGATCGCGGCCCTGCAGCGCGGAGAAGGCGAGGGTGCCGATGCCCGGCCAACCGAACACCGATTCTACGACGACGGAGCCGCCGATCAGGTTGCCGGCCTGCACGCCCGCCATGGTGACGACTGGCAGCAGCGCGTTGCGCAGGATGTGGCCGAACAGGATGCCGCGTTCGGTCTGGCCTTTGGCGCGCGCGGTGGTGACGTAATCCATATTGGCCTGCTCGATCACCGAGGCGCGCATCACCCGGGTGTAGAGCGCGAGATAGAATAGTGCTAGCGACAGCGCGGGCATGACGAGATGGCGGGCGACGTCCAGGACATATTCGCGGCCCTCATAGAAGCTGCCGATGGTTTCGAAGCCGCTAGTGGGCAACCATCCCAAGCGTATCGACAGCAGCACGATCAGCATCAGGCCGAGCCAGAACGAGGGCGTTGCGGAGGCCAGCAAAGCCAGGATTGAACTTGCAGCATCGCGCCATGAATTGCGCGCGGTGCCTGCGAGCAGACCAAGCAGGCTGCCGACAACGACGGAGATGACGAAGGCGGTGCCCATCAAGAGCAACGTCGGGCCCAGCCGATCGAGGATCAGGTTGAGCACCGGCTCGTCATTGCGGAACGAATAGCCGAGATCGAGCGTCGCGATGTTGGCAACATAGTGCCAGAGCTGGACCGGCAGCGACTGATCCAGTCCGAACTTATGGCGCAGCATCGTCATGTATTCGGCAGTGGCGCCGCCGCCTTCTCCGGCCATGACTGACGCCGGGTCGCCCGGCGCCAGATGGATGAGAAAGAAGTTGAGCACAGCAATACAGAACAGCACTGGTATCGCCAGCGCCAGCCGCCCGCCGACATACATCAAACGTCGCATCAGTTGATCCCGTCAGTGTTCGATCCATGCGCGCTCGAACGCCGAGTAGGTGCCGAGCGGATTGGTGGTGGCATCGTGAAGCTTGCGGTTGAACACGCTGACGTACTGCACTTCTGTCAGCCAGATCACCGGCGAGTCGGCCACCAGGATCTTCTGGATCTTGTGATAGATCTCCGCGCGCTTGGCAGGATCGAGTTCTTGCGAACCGGCGGCGAACAGGTCGTCCACTTCCTTGTTGCTGTAGAAGGTGTTGTTGACGAAATCGACGCCCTTGCGGATCTGGCCGGTGACATACTGCCGCTGCACGCCGATCACCGGGTCGGAGAGCCCGAGGAAGAACGGCTCGCTCATGTCGTAGTCATAGTTGGTGTAGACACGACGCAGCCATGCGCCGACATCTTCACTGCGCAACGAGAGATCGATGCCCACCGCGGCGAGCGCCTGCTTGAGATACTCCGCCTGGCGCAGCCACTGTTGACCGAACGGGTTGACTTCGAGCGTCGCCGAGAAGCGCATGCCATTGTCTTTGCGCGGCAGGCCTGCCTCATCGAGCAGTTTGTTGGCGATCGCGATGCGGTCCGGCACGTCGAACTTCATCACGTCATCGGTGTAGAGCCCCTTGAAGTTCGAGTTGAGAGGGCCGGTTGCAGCTTTTCCGAAGCCATACTGCACGTTGTCGATGATGAAATTCCGATCAATGGCATAAGCAATGGCCTGACGCACCTCGCGCTTGTCGAAGGGCGGACGATGCGGATTCATTTCGATCTCGCTGAGGCCGTTCGCCATCTCGTAACCCTTGGTGGTGGTGTCGAGCGTCGGATTGGCCTGCAGCCGCTTGACGTCGGCATAGTTCACCGCGCTGTAGCCGGCGAAATGTGCTTCGCCGGCTTCAAGTGCGGCCGAGCGGGTCGATGCGTCGGGAATGAAACGCGCAACGATGCGGTCGAGATAGGGCAGGCCCTTCTGCCAGTAGTTTGGATTGCGATCGAGGCGGACGTATTGACCGCGCTCCCATGCGCCGAATTTGTAGGGTCCGGTGCCGATCGGCTTGTTGGCCGATGGATTGGCTGCGGGATCGGTGTTTTCGAATACCGATTTGGAGAGGATCGGTGCATCGTAACCCGACAGGGCCTTCATCAGGTAAGGCGCGGGATGGTTGAGATGAAACACCGCGGTCAACTCATCGGGTGTATCGATCGATGCGAGTTCGCCGAGTACCACGGGCGCGCGCGGGTGCACTTTCTTCAGCACCTGCATGAAGGTGTATTGCACGTCGGCGCTGGTGAATTTCGCGCCATTGTGAAAGGTTACGCCTTCGCGCAAATGAAATGTGATGGTCAATCCGTCCGGGGAAATCTCCCACGACTTCGCAAGTTTTGGTGTGGGGTTCAGGTCCCAGTCATATCCCACAAGTCCTTCGTAGACTTGGCACGACACCGGACAGATGTTGCCCGCGACCGAGAGATAGGATGCAAGCGTTGCAGGCTCGGGCTGCACGATCATGACCATGGTGCCGCCGCGTTGTGGTTCCGCTGCCTGCGTTGCAGGCGACATGACCACGAATGATGCAGCAACCAATAATGCGCGGAGGCTCAGACCGAACCTTTGATACATAAGAGAAGTCTCCAGATTGAAATGTATTGGCCGACGAGGCCGCGCGAGGATGCGCACGAATGACATTCATCCACGAAGCAAGGGGTGTGCCATTTATCGGGTGATCACTCGACCGTGAGCGCTGTGACATTGTGCAAATTGTCATAGTCAACGCGGCGTCTAAAATGGCGCGAGGGAGTGTCGGCATGACCTCGCGTGGAAGGAAGATCCTTTTTTCAGGTGCTTCGCTTCTGCTCGCCCTGGCTGCGGGGCTGTTTATCCTTGTCGAACAGACCCGTGTCAGCGCGGACGCGATCCGCACGTCCGTCACACGCACGGACGATCTGATCAACAAGGCGTGGTCGCTGCCTGTCGCTGCAACCTTCGAGCGTAAAGTGACGTGGCAATCGAATCCGTCGATGTGCGGCCCCGCGAGCGTCGTCAACATCCAGCGCTCCATGACCGCGTCTCGCATATCAGAACGCAGCGTGTTGAAGGGCACAGGGCTTTGCTGGTCCGGCTTCTGCTGGATGGGACTGACCCTCAATGAACTTGCCGTTGTGGCAAAGACCAAGACGCGGCGCTCGGTGAGCGTGCTGCGCGATCTCACGCCGGAGGAATTCAAGGAGCATTTAAAGCGCGCGAACAACACCGACCGGCGCTACATCATCAACTTCAACCGCGCGGCCATCTTCGGTGCAGGTGCCGGTCACCATTCGCCGATCGGCGGCTATCTCGAGGCCGAGGACCTCGTCTTCGTTCTCGATGTCAATCGCGACTATCGGCCATGGCTGATAGAGCGTGCCCGTCTGTTCGCTGCCATGGATACGTTCGATGGCGAGCGCAAGCGCGGTCTGCTATTGATCCAGTGAACATCGCTGCATGCTCGCTCCGCAGATCACCATCTCGCCATGGCTGCTCTGCCGGGCTAGGAAGTTATGACCTTTCCGATTCCCGTCGCTTCGTGGGTATTGTCCCGCACCGGCCTGCATATAGGACAAATCCCTCGCGATGACGCCCGAAACAATCTCCCTGGTGCTGGCCTTCATGGCCGCCCTCCTGTTCGGGACCGGCGTCGTCATCACCCAGTTCGGCTTGAAGTATCTGCCGCCGCTGTCGGGCGCGGCGGTCAGCATGCCTGCGTTCACGGTCCTGTTTCTGCTGCTGTCACCGATCCTGCTGCACGGAGAGACGCTGGAGTGGCGCGCCGTGCCAATCTTTATTGGTGTCGGCCTGGTCTTTCCGGCATTGCTGACGACGCTGACATTCTCGTCCAACCGCGCGTTGGGGCCGGTAGTCACCGGCGCGCTCGGCAATCTGGCACCGCTGTTTTCAGTGGCGCTTGCGGTCGCAGTGCTTGGTGAGGAGCTGCATTCGCTGCAACTGGTCGGGCTCATCGTTGCCATTGCCGGGGTGTTTCTCATCACGCTCTCGCGCGCGAGCGACAAAGGCGACTGGCGGACATGGGCACTCTTGCTGCCGCTGGGAGCCGCGGTTCTGCGCGGTGTCATTCCGCCCATCATCAAGATCGGTCTTGCGATCTGGCCGAGCCCGATCGCGGCAGGGCTTGTCGGCTACATCGTGTCGTCGCTCGTGGTGCTGACATCCGAGCGCGTCCGCACCGGGCGTTTCATTCCCAAGGGCCCGATCTATGGACATCTGTGGTTTGCTACGGTCGGCATCTGCAACGGTGTTGCGACGCTGATGCTTTATGCCGCCGTCGGCTACGGCCGCGTCTCGCTGGTGACGCCGCTGATTGCCACATACCCACTCGTCACCGTGGTGCTAAGTGCGCTCATCCTGACGCACATCCGCATCACGGCGAAACTCGCCCTCGGCACCCTCGCGGCAGTTGCGGGTGTCGTGCTGGTGTTGGTCGGATAACGCTTGCCTTTTTGGATGGGGGTATGCGCGTTGCCGAGGAACGAGCCGCGTGAAATCTTCGTAAGCGGCCCAACTTTTCGTCACCGATGAGAACGAAGCGGGCCGCCGTCTTCATCGAAATTAAACGAAAATTGACGGCTGTTGGACAATCTTCTGCAATCGGCGCACTCGAATTGCTGCGAAGATTGGAGTTCTCATGTCGCGTCTAGCGAACGTGTCCATCCTGGTTCGGACAATACTGGCCTTCGGGCTCGTGTTGCTGGTGACTATGGGCCTCGGCGCGTTCTTCCTCAAGGAAGTTTCCCTGATCGAGCGGGCCGCGTCCGGGCTTGGCGGACACGCGATGCCGTCGCTATCACAAGCTGGGGAAATGCTGAACTCGGTGGTCAACTCGCGGCGAGAGGAGGCCAATCGGCTTTTGAGCGTTACAGCGGATGATGCTGGGTACCGGGAAAACTTGATTCACGGTTATGTAGAGAAGGCAAGGAAGGCTCGCGCGCTGTATCAGCCGTTAAGTGAACCCGAGCAAAGCACTCTCGCGGAGTTTGACGGACTGCTGCCCCATTACGTCACGACGATCAATCAAGTCTTGGCCCTCATAGATAAGGGCGACGCGGATGGCGCACATCAACTGTATGTCGGTGACAATCGCAAATATTTTGACGCTGTAAACCTTCTGCTTGCGCGGCTCGTTGAGCTCAATAACAAGAGCGGCGAAACTTCCTATAGGACTTTGTCTGAAGCGGTGAACTGGTCCCGCGATGGGACGCTGCTTGCTTTGGCGCTGGCGAGCTGTGTTGCTTTTGCGATGGGCTATTTAACGGTTCGCACAACCGCTTCACCCGTCGGTCGGCTGACGTCCACTATGCTCCAGCTGAGCAAACATGACCTGGAGGTGGCAATTCCGGATACCTCGCGGCGCGACGAAATCGGCGCGATGGCGTGTGCGGTGGAGGTATTCAAATCGGGACTCATCGAAGCTCATCGTTTGACGGTCGCGCAAGGCGTGGAAGAAGCTGCAAAGAGCAAAAGAGTTGACGCGATTAACGGGCTTGTATCGGCGTTCGACTCACAGTCCACAGTTGCGTTGACAACTTTTGGTACTGCTGCATCTCAGCTTGATACGACGGCCCGAAGCATGGCGGGCTTGGCGAAGGAATCCATTAGCCAAACGCAGGAGGCGGCAGCGGCAGTCGATCGCATAACCAATAGCTTCCATAGCGTCGAGGACGCTGCGGAAAAAATGTCGTCCAGCATTTCCGGGATCAACGAGCAGGTTACGCACGCGAAGCGGATCGCCGATCGTGCAGCAAACGACATTCGCAATACACAAGACACTGTGAACGTGCTTACGCAGGCAGCCCAGAAGATCGGTGAGATCGTCACGCTGATCAATGCCGTTGCTGCCCAAACTAATCTGCTCGCCCTCAATGCGACGATCGAGGCGGCGAGGGCCGGCGAGTTTGGACGTGGCTTTGCTGTCGTTGCTGCCGAAGTCAAAGGCCTGGCTGCGCAGACAGCCAAAGCTACCGAAGAAATTACAACTCATATTGCTGCCGTTCAAAAGGTGTCCGGCGAAACAGCCGGCGCGATTGAAGGGATCGGAACGACGATTGAAGAACTCAACAATATTTCCGCTCATATTTCCGAAGCCATGAGCGATCAGGGACAGTCGACGTACGACATTCGCGATCATGTCAGGCAGGCTTCCAGCGACACGCGCGCCATGGTCCAAACCATGCGCTATGTCGCCGATGCAGCGACCCAATCCGGAGCCGCCGCCGGTCAAGTGCTGCACGCTGCTTCGGAGCTTGCTGCCCGGTCGACTTCACTGCAATCGCAGGTCGCGGTTTTTCTGAAGGACGTAAAAACCGCCTGATCGGACCATCAGCTTGACGGGGAGGGGCGGGAGTTACACATTCCCGCCTACGTTCTTGCCGTGAATTTCTCTCCGGCACAGGAGCCGTCATGGAATACGCAGATCTCCGCGTTCTGGAAGCTGTTGCCCGTCACGGCAGCATGAATCGCGCCGCGGCCGAGCTGCACATGGTGCAGTCCAATGTGACGGCGCGCGTCCGTGCGCTTGAAGAGCAGGTGGGAACCGCGCTTTTCCAGCGTACCAGCCGGGGTGTCGTGTTGACGGCGGCCGGTCAGCGGCTTCTGCCCTATGCATCGCGGATCGGTGCGCTTCTGAAGGAAGCGCGCGAGGCGGCGCGTGATGACGGGACACCGCGCGGGCCGCTCCACATCGGCACGCTGGAAACCACCGCAGCACTTCGGCTGCCGGCAGCGCTCTCGGCCTACACACAAGCCTATCCTGAGGTCGCGCTATCGCTGACCACCGGAACGAGCAGCAGCCTTGTCGCCGAGGTGCTTGATCGCAGCCTCGATGGAGCGTTCGTGGCTGGCCCGGTTCAGCATGCCGACCTCGCCGAAGACGTAATGTTTCGCGAGGAGTTGGTGCTTGTCACGTCGCCGGCGTTCCGCAATCCGGATGATCTCGGCGAGCAGCGTGATCTCAAGATCATCGTCTTCCGCAGCGGGTGTTCGTATCGCCAGCGGCTGGAGAACATTCTCGCCCAGCGCGGGATTCAGACTGCGCAGCCGCTCGAATTCGGCTCGCTCGATGCCATCATCGGCTGCGTCGCCGCGGGCGTCGGGATTACCTTACTGCCGAAGGCTGTGGTGTTGCCCGCATGGCGCGAGGGGCGGGTGTTGGCGCATGAACTGCCGCCGGAACAGGCTCGCGTTGACACTGTGTTTATCCACCGCAAGGATACGCACCTCACCAGCACCCTCGCGGCATTCCTGGACATCGCGCGGCCGTCGCCGCTGAAACTGGTGGCCGGCGAGTAGGTCGTTATCGATTTTAGAGATAACCGCTCTCTCAACAATTCGTTACCGCCGATAGCGACCCCTCCCTATCTTTGGTTCTGAGCCGAACTTCGGATTCAGGACATTCAAATGCCAGGGTCGAGCACATGTGACGCTGCCAAGATCGCCGCAAACAGCGTCGCACCAAACAATAACACCAACTTCAACAGCTGGCGGGTCACCCTGTCGGCATCCTGCGCGAGCCTCGTCGGCATCGGTCTTGCGCGCTTCGCTTACACGCCGCTATTGCCGGCCATTATCGGCGCGCACTGGTTCGCGCCATCCGCAGCCGCCTATCTCGGCGCGGCGAACCTTGCCGGGTACCTTGCAGGCGCATTGCTGGGGCGGCCACTGGTCGCGCGCGTGCCTGCGCACATCGCGTTGCGCGGTCTAATGCTGCTCGCGGCGCTTGCGTTTTTCGCCTGCGCTGTGCCCGTCTCGCTCACATGGTTTTTCGTCTGGCGCTTGCTGTCCGGGATTGCCGGTGGTGCACTGATGGTGCTTGCGGCGCCAACAGTGTTGCCGCATGTGCCGCATCGCCGCCGCGGCGTTGCCAGTGGCGCGATCTTCGCAGGCGTGGGCTTGGGCATCGCGATGTCAGGCACGCTGGTGCCGCTGCTGCTCCGTCAGGGCCTCACTGAGACATGGTGCGGCCTCGGCGTGTTGTCGCTCGTTCTCACGCTGGTCGCGTGGTCGGGTTGGCCGACGGAGGCCGCGGTTACGCCAGCCGCGCCCCAGACGCAATCGCCGCGGCGTTTGCCGACAGTGCGGCTGCGCGCGCTTTATGCGGAATATGCGCTCAACGCTGCTGCGCTCGTGCCGCATATGCTGTTCCTCGTCGACTTCGTGGCGCGTGGTCTTAAGCAAGGTTTGGATAGCGGCGCGCAGTATTGGGTGCTGTTCGGTCTCGGTGCCGTGGTTGGTCCGGTCCTGAGCGGCCATTTGGCGGATCGGATCGGTTTCAGGTCGGCATTGCGTTGGGCGTTTATCGCGCAGGCGCTGGGTGTCGTACTTCCGGTGTTGAGCACCGGTGCGCCGTCGCTGATCGTGTCGAGCTTCGTCGTCGGCGCGTTCACGCCCGGCATCGTGCCGCTCGTGCTCGGCCGCATCCACGAATTGGTGCCGCACGATGTCTCCGCACAGAAAGCCGCGTGGAGCGCGGCCACGACAGCCTTTGCCTTGCTTCAGGCTGCGGCTGCTTACGGCCTGACCTTCGTCTTCGCCCAGAGCGGCGGCGATTATCACCTGCTGTTCATGATCGGAACGGCGTCCGTCGTGCTGGCGGTGTGCGTCGATTTTGCCGTGGCTGCCTTCGCACCGCGCGGCAAGCCCCACGATGCGCACAAGTGAAATTGAGATCAGAAAAGGAAAAACGGCATGTCGACAACTCCAACCGAAATCAGCGGCGTCGAGCATATTGACGATCCTGCGAGTCCATTGGCCGCGCTTAGCGGGTTTTATCGGGCGTTCAACGCAGGTGATCTCGATGGCCTTGCAAGCAATTGGCTGGACGGCGCCGAACCGAGCATGAGCAACCCGATCGGCGGAATTCGCCGCGGTTGGTCGGAGATCAGTGCAGGCTACGCGAAGCTGTTTGGTGGGCCAGCCCAGGTGCGCGTGACATTTCACGATTTCACCTCACATGGGGACGATCATGCGCATCTGTTCGTCGGGCGGGAGAAAGGCGTTTGCGAGTCGCCGTCAGGCACGCTCGCTTTGCGCATCCGCACCACACGATGGTTCGTGCGGAAGGACGGCGTATGGCGGCAGCTGCATCATCATGGCTCGATGGAAGAGCCTGCGCTGCTTGCGGATTATCAGCGCATCATCTTCGGCGCTCCGCTCGGCGCGCCGTGATTACGATTTCTGAAGATGAAGCTCACGCTCAGCACCGTCGTTGCCGTACGCTGCTGAGCGGCTAAGGGTATTCACTTCTTCTGATACGCGGTGAAGACGTAATCTTTGGCCGTCACGAGGGTATGGCATGCGGTGCCGCAGTCAGCACCAGTGCCTTCGGGCGCAAAAGTATCCGAGGCGGTATCATAGTTAAACTGCGCGTATCCCCAGTTGCCATTGGGGAAACGCTTGCTGTCCCTGACCATAAAATCCACATCGTGCAGAACGTCCGGCACGCTCGTTGGCGCAGGGGCATCAATGCTTTTTTTGAGTTTCCAATGGATCTTCGCAGTCTTGGATCCGTCCGGGAAAGGTTTCCCGTTTCCGGGGATGCCGGACTTGTAGGCCTCGATCATCACGGGATTGGCGAGGATCACGGCCATCACGTCCTCTGCCAGACTGACGGAGACAACCTCCCAGTTTTCGTATCCTCTGAAGTCGGAGAATGCGAGCCCACCCGGTACCTGCACCGTGTACTTATCTTGAGCTGAAATGGCTCTGCCTGCCAGCATGACAGCGACAACGACCGACAGCAACGACGCAACTCTCAACATGCTCATTCCTCCGCCGTGATGTGAAAAATAATTTCAGTGACGCGTGAGAGGCATTGATGTGGTGCGCGACGTTCAACTCCTTTCCATTTATTAGCATGGGCGCGGCGCATCGTCTGGCGCCGGCGACCGATGCAACCGTATCACCCGATTATTCGAAAGCCAGTCCAAATCCGAGGCGCTGCTCTCAGGTCATCGCAGTGAAAGGAAAAGGTCTGTCACGGCCCGGTGCTCCGGTAGACCAGCGTGATGGTGCGGACGACGCCCAACCGATCTTGCTCAGTCGGCGAGGACGACAACACATAGATTCGTGATGTCGGAGGCGCGAGAATCTTGAGACGCAATATTATTCCCGCATTGAATTTAATGTGAGCTTGTTTCGCGATGCGAAGCACGCGTTGCTGTTATCTGCCTGAGGGCGAAAGAACTCTAGATTTATCGTTCGATCACGTTAACGGGATCGAAACGCTGTCCAGCCCGCGTTGAGGAAGGCAGTTTGCCTGCCAAGGAACGATCATCGTCGCGAGGTATTCTCCCCGCAGGCAGGGACATTGAATGCAAGACTATAAGATCAAACGAGCCGGTCGCGAGTTTGTCGTCTATGTTGGTGACAGCCAGATACTGAAGTGCGCGAGCCGGCGTGAAGCGGAAAATGCAATCCGCAATGCCAACGGTGACACGGCGCGCCGCTGGTATGCGTTACCCAGTCTTGAGCGCGCGTTGAATTACTTCCGCAACGCGTCCCGCGTTTCGGACTAGCACGCGTCCCTATAAAGTTAGCGTGATTGGCGTCGCTTTATCGATGCCTGTTCTGTGACGCCCGCTTTGTAATATTCGCCCTGTGATACCTGCTTTGCCATCTCTGCATAGAGCATCGCTCGAAGCGAGGTGATGAGAGACAATTTATCTAACAGTCTCGAACTGAGCAATTATCTTCCCGTTCAGATAACGCTCATAGCAGAACTGCACTGCCGGAATGCTTCGAAGAGTTGTGCAAAATGCCTCCATACATAGCGGTTGGTTGTGCATTGATCGTAGTGCGATGTTGTTTTGGCGCCACGCTTCGCTATCAAATCTGATTCCGTCAACAACGTGTCATCTGCGGATGTTTGCTAAGGGCACACACCCGTTAGGAGTCTCTATGCCCATCTATCGTTTCGCTTCCGCCGCGATGCTCGCGGCAACCGCACTCACGTCGGTTACCATCCAACAAGCGCATGCAGAAGGCAGCGATGCCGAAATCGCGCTTTTGAAGCAGCAAGTCCGCCTGCTCGAGCTGAAACTCGACAAGATCCAGCAGCAAACATCGGCAAACACGACCGCGACGGCAAATGCCAAAGCTGAAGCAAAGGCTGAGGCGAAAGCCGAAGCGAAAGCGGCCGCAAAGGCTGCGGTCGCAAACGCCAATGCGTCGTTCCCGGCGAAAGCTCCGGTGGCGTATTCCGGCGCGGTGGTGTCGATGCCGAACAACCGCCCGACCATCTGCACCGCGGACGGAGAGAACTGCGTCGGCATCACGGGTCGCCTGCACTGGGATGTCGGTGGTTATGACTTCCACCCCAACACCTCAAACGGGCCGCAACGGCTCGATTCCGGTGAGAATGTTCGCCGTGCACGCATCGGCATCGTCGGCAAGTTCCTGAGCGACTGGAATTTTGCCCTGATCTACGATTTTGGCGGCACATCTGACGGCTTTGGCGGTGCGGCGGCCGGCTCGCTTCCGGGCGGCGGCACGTCGGGAGTCGAAAACGCCTATATCAGCTACACAGGCCTCAAGCCGTTCGGCGGCAAGATGGCGATCGAAGGCGGCATCATGGATCTGCCATGGACGCTGGATGAAGCCACCAGCTCCAACGACATTCTGTTCATGGAGCGTGCTTCGGCGGGCGTCGTCGCGACCAACATTGCTGCCGGCGATTTCCGTTCGGCGTTCGGTACGCGCTGGTGGAACGACCAGTTCTGGGTGGGCGGCTACGTCACCGGCCCGACCACGGGCTCAATCCATTCCGCATCCACTACGGCGCCAAGCTCCACCGAGCAGTACGGCGGAGTGATCCGTGCTGCAGGCCAGCTCGTGAGTGGCAATAACTACTCGTTGCATATCGGCGGCGACGCAGAATGGTTGATCCAGCCACCGCGTAGCATTGCGACCAACCAGCAGACGCTGGCGCTGAGCGATCGTCCGGAACTGCGCATCGATCCGACTACGCTGATCACGACCAGCGCGATCGCCAACACGTCGGCCGCGCAGGTGTACGGCGTCGAAGCGGCGGGCAACTACGGTCCGCTGTTCTTCCAGGGTGAGTACTACTGGTTCAACGTCGAGCGCGATGCTTCGACCGGTCTTGCGCCTATTGGTGCGCCGAACCTGCACTTCCAGGGTGGCTACGCGCAGGCGAGCTACGTGCTGACCGGCGAAAGCCATACCTATAACACCTCGACTGCGGCGTATAACGGCATCAAGCCGAAGGATCCGTTCTCGATACAGAACGGCGGCTGGGGCGCGTGGGAAATCGCAGGCCGTATCTCGACCATGGATCTCAACGATCAGGTCGGTACGGCGCTCGGTGTCGCAGGCGGTCGGCAGACCGTCTACACGGCGGGCTTGAACTGGTACGCCAACGGCAACCTGCGCATCATGTTGAACTATCTGCACGGTGACATCGCCAAGCAGTTGTCGCCAACGTCAACGGTGGATGCCGGCTCGACGTTCGACGCGGTTGCGATGCGTACTCAGTTCGCGTTCTGAGATCGTCAGTACTGTAATGATGAGTTACGGCAATCCAGGACAAATATCCTGGATTGCCGTTTCGTTATGCGATGTCGCGTGACGTCGGCGCGATATGGCGCGACGTGAAGTCGCCCGGCACGCCAAGGAAGATGTTGGACACGAACGGCGTCCCGCGCTGATGCAGTGCGTGACCGACGTGTCCGTTCGCATGCTCTGGCTTGAGAACCTGCAGCTCATCGTAGTCGCCACCGTTCTGTGAGCGAAAGGCGATGGGTTCAGTGACCGCAATATCCAGCAGGCGGCGGATGTAAGCCTGCGCCATGTTTTCCACGGCGTCCGGCGTCGCCCTGTTGACCTCGTAGAACACCGCAGGCGGGACAACCGTAAGACCGGGATAGAACAGCAGGCCGTGATTGATCGGCCAGAGCAGATCATCAATGGTACCGTTGACGCCGCGCGGGCCGTAATGGGACATGCGGCCGCCGACCGTCATCGCCACCATCGCGCGCTTACCCTGAAGAATGCCTTCGCCGAAGCGTTTGCCCCATTGCGCGCCGCCATGCGGGCCAATGCCGTAGGCAAACCCATACGCATAGACGCGGTCGAACCATCCCTTCATGATGGCCGGCATGCCATACCACCAGAACGGAAATTGCAGTACGACAACGTCGGCCCAGAGCAGCTTGCGCTGTTCTTCGGCAACGTCCGGCGACTGGCTGCCGTTGGCGTAGGCGTCTTTTGAGGCCACGGCGTAGTTGAGCTGCGCATCGCGGTCCCGTGCGGGGAAATCGTCGCGATCGGCGACGGCCTTCCATCCCATGGCGTAAAGGTCGGAGACGACGACCTCATGCCCAGCGGCGGAGAGGGCCTCGACCGCGCGGTCCTTGAGGTAGCCCGTCAGCGATTTCGACTCCGGATGAGCATAGATGATCAGGTATTTCATGGTGTCCTCACGATCAGCTTGTTGCTGAACTGAAGATGGGGCATCAAAGGTATTTATTGAAATTGTAGGATGTTGGTGCTGGTATCCATCGTATGGATGACAAGCGCCAGGACCTGAATTTGCTGTTGGCCTTCGACGCACTGCTGTCGGAGCAGAATGTCACGCGTGCTGCCAAGCGCCTCAACCTCAGCCAGCCGGCGCTAAGTGCGCAGCTCGCCCGGTTGCGCGATCTGTTCGGCGATCAGCTTTTCATGCCGACGTCCCGGGGCGTGTTGCCGACCGCGCGCGCAGAGGAGTTGCGCGAGCCGGTGCGCCGCGCGCTGAAGGAAGCGAAAAGCGTGTTCGGGCAGGGGCGGGGCTTTGATCCTGCCACGGCCGAGTTCACCTTCACCATTGCGTCCAGCGATTACATGCAGGTCGCCGTGCTGCTGCCGTTTCTGACGGCAATCAGCGAAGCCGCGCCAAAAGTGAGAGTGATGGCGAAACTCGGCACTCCTCGCTCTGTGCGGGCCGACCTTGAGCGTGGCGATCTCGACCTCGCTTTCCTGCAGACAAGAACTCCAGAAGCGCTTGGATTGCACGCGCTGCCCGTGCTTCAGGAAACCTATGTCGGCATCGCGCGGCGCGGAAGCGTGCCGACGGGACGGATGTCGATGAAACGTTTTGTGGCTGCACGGCATATCATCGTTGCGCCGGCGGGTGAGAGCTTCCTGGGGCCGACCGACGCGGCGTTGGCTGCGGCCGGTTTGACGCGCACGGTGTCCTTCGCGGTGTCGTCTTTCGTCACGCTGATCGAGGCGGTGGCGCAGAGTGACCTGATTGCGATGGCGCCGGAGCGGTTGGCGCGGCGATATGCCGACAGGCTGGATCTGTTCAAGGCGCCGATCGATGTCGAAGGTTTCGGCATCGCGATGGTGTGGCACGACCGCACCAAAGACCATCCGGCACATCGCTGGCTGCGCGACAGGTTGGCGGCGTTTTGTAATGTAACACCGCGCGGGCGTCGCTGAAATTTCAGCGGCGCCTGCGCTTCGTGCTTTCAAGTTTTGCTATCGTGCTGCCACACGCTTCGGCTTGCGGATGGCGCGCACCTTGCCGCTCTTTCCGCCGCCACAGAAGAAACGATCGGCGCCGTCGGATTCCAGTCCCGACACGGCAGTGTCTGGCGGCATCTTGAGACTCTCCAGAAGTTCACCCGTCTTGGGATCGATGCGCCGCACGTCGCTCTCGTCGCCCTCCCAGGTGCCGTGCCAGAGTTCGCCGTCCACCCATGTCACACCGGTGACGAAGCGGTTGCTCTCGATGGTGCGCAGGATCTTGCCGGTATCCGGATCGACCTGATGGATCTTGCGCTCGCGGTATTGCCCGACCCACAATGAGCCTTCCGCCCATGCCATGCCGGAGTCGCCGCCGTCACCCGGCGCCGGAATGGTGGCGAGCACATCGCCGGTGTTCGGATCGATCTTCTGAATGCGTTTCTCGAAGATCTGAAACAAATGCCGGCCATCGAAGGCCGTTCCCGCATGTGCAGGCACGTCAAGCGTGCGCTGGAGTTTCCCGCTGGCGGGATCGAATGCAACAATGTTTTCGCCTGTGGCGAACCACACATTCCTGCCGTCGAACGTCACACCGTGCACATCCGCGATGCCGGGGAAGGGGCCGTACTCCTGAACGATTTCAGCGTTGCTGGCGTTGGCTGTTGATTGCTTCATGTGCTCATTCCTCTGGTCGTTGTGTGATGAAGCCATCTTATTTAGCCCGGCAGTGGAGCTGGGAGTAACAACGTCGTCGTGAAACCGGGAACGGGCGGCGTCATCCAGCGGCGCGCACGTCCATGGCCGAAGGACTGCACCTTACCAGCAAGGGCCAGCGCGTCGAGCGCGCGCTGCACCGTGCGCTGGCTGGTGTCGAGCGCCAGCGCCAGTGCTGAACTCGACCAGGTCTCACCGTCGGCAAGCAGCGCCAGCACGGCTGCGTATTGTTCCTCGACAGGATGTGCCAGCACGATGATCTTGCGGGCGGTGCGCGGCGTGAGCGCGAAGCCGCGTGGCGTGGCCGTGATGCTCGCCACCTTCTCCAGCATGGTGCGCAGCCGGCCGATCTCGACCCGCAGCCGTGCGCGGTGGGATTCATCGGCATGTTTGGCGCGGAACGCCCGCTTCACCAATTCGTCCCGTGAGACATCGCCGGGCCAAGCTTCGGCGAGGGCGCGTGCCAGCGCGAACAGCACCGGTCGCGTGGCGAGTGAAACAGTCGCATGAGGATCACGCACCACATAACGGCACGCATCGACCATAAGGTCTTTCGAAGACTGCAGCGCCTCGACCTCATCCAGCAGCAGCGGCCTTTCTTCGCCATCCGCGATCAGGCGTGCGGCGGGTGATTTGAGGATGCGCATCGCATTCTCGACTTCCCCGATCAGGGCGGGAATCCGGGCCTCACGCGCGCTCTGCGTTGCACGCGCCAGTGCATCGCGCGCGGTCTTGGCCTGCAGCCGCCGTATCGCGATGCCTGCGATGGTCAGCGCATGAAAGGTCTTCAAGGCCGGAGGCAATGGTGCGGGATCGAGCAGGGCAAGCACGCGTTCGGCGTCGTCAAGCCGTCCGATCAGCAGCAAACGGCGCACCTCGAGGTAGCGCGCGTGCGCCGCGTTGATGTGGTCGCCATGCTGTTCGAGCGCGATGCGCGCGGCATCGAGCGTCTTCTCCGGCCAGCCCAAATCGCGCGAAGCCAGCGCGATCTCCGCTTCGGCGACCACGCACCGCGCCCGGGACACCGCCTCGCGCGGGCCGAACGCGCGCGCAGCACGCCGCAGCAACGCCTTGGCACGGGCCAGATCGCCGAGCTGCGCCATCGCGATGCCACGCAGCGCCAACGCGGGCGCGTCGTCGCGCAGGGCAACACGGTTTAGCGCGCCGAAGGGATCACCCGAGGCGAGGGCAAGCGCGGCGGCCGTGATCAGCGAATCCATCCGAATCCCGACACATGTGTCACTCGCATTGTTCGATGCCCGGTCCTCGTCGCCGCTGCAAGCCTGAATCAGCACCCGATGCGGAACAAACGAGGCGGGGAGGTCAAGCAGAGCACGCGATGACCATGGACTGATGCGGGAACATCGGGCAAAAACCGGACAGCGCGACGCCGGTGAATGAGCGGCAGCTGACGAATACCCGGCTGCCCACTGTCTCCGGCGATGCGCCTGACAAATGGAAAAAACGTCCCATGTCGAGTTCAACTCCCGCGACGCGCGCGCTGGTCGCCGCAGGCGTCGCGGTCGATCTTCGCCACTACGATTACGATCCGCAGGATCAGCAAATCGCGATCGCGGCGGCGTTGGCGCTCGGCGAACCTCCTGGTCGTGTATTGAAGACGCTCATCATCTTTGCGGATGAAAAGCCCGGCTGCGTGCTCGTGCCCGCGGACCGCGAGGTGAAAATGAAGAAGGCAGCCGCCGCGTTCGGCGCGAAGGCGGCGCGGATGGCGACGGTGGCCGAAGCCGAGCGGATCACGGGGTATAAAGTGGGCGGCGTCAGCCCGTTCGGTCAGAAGAAAGCCTTGCGGACGTTTTTCGAGCGCGCGGTGGAAAGCGAGCCTTACGTCTTCGTCAACGGCGGTCAGCGCGGACTTCAGCTCAAGATCGCGGTGGCTACGCTTCAAGCAGTGGTAAAAGCCCAGGCCGTCGATCTCACCGGCTGAGGACGCTGGCGTGACGGTGTCAGCTTCCCTTGTTCAGCCGTTCGCGAAAGGCGCGCGGGGACAATCCCGTGGCTATCGTATAGACGCGGGTGAAATATGCAGGATCGTCGAAGCCGAGCGCATAGGCGATCGCGGAAACAGGCAAGTTTGTGTAGGCAAGATTTCGCCGCGCTTCCCGGACCATCCGGTTGAGGATCTGGTGCGACGCGGTGCTGCCGGTTGCTGCACGCGTCACGCGGTTGAGATGCGTGGGCGTGATCGACAGCGCCTCCGCGTAGTCCGAAACGCTCCAGCGCTTGAGGTGATGCTGCTCAAGCAGGGCCTCGAAGCGGCGAAAGATATCAGGCTCCACTGCGCTTTCGCGTGTCACGCGGGCAAGCTCGCGGGCGACCAGTCCGATCAGGCTCGCGGACAATCCGCGCAGAACATGGGCGCGGGCAAAACCCTGCGCCGCATGCTCGGTGAAAATCTGCTTCATCGTCGCGCGGATCTGCGACGTTCCCCGCACCACAGCGGCATGAGACAATAGGCCGCGCAGACCTTCCGAGGACAATAGAACCTGATCCAGGATCTCGGTGGACAGCGTCAGAACCCACCCCTGCGTGCCAGGCACGAAGTTAAACCCGTGCACGTTCCCGACAGGGACGTTCACGATGGACATTGGCCGCAGCGCGTAGGATTGACCGTCGAGCGTCGCCTGTCCGCCGCCGCTTTCGATCAGCAACACCTGATGCAAGCGCTCATGGCGGTGCACGGCCAGCGTCCAGTCATGCAATGAAGAGCGCGAAGGAATAGTCTCGCAATGCACCACGTCCGGCAGGTCGGCGTGCTCCCCGAACAGATTGTAGACCTTGATGGCCGAGCTTGGTGCTATTTTCCCCATGTTCGAATTGTACAAGACAATGAGTGATCCCTCCATCCGTTTCTCCCGTCAAATCGGAGAATGATAGGGTCTACGGAGGAAACAAAAGTGAAGGTTCAGGTCTGTATCGTCGGCGGTGGACCGTCCGGCCTCTTGTTGTCGCAGCTCCTTCATTTGCAGGGCATCGACTCGATCGTTCTCGAAAGACACACCCGGGAGTACGTGCTGTCCCGCATCCGGGCCGGCGTGCTGGAGCAGGGCTTTGCCAAGCTGCTGCGCGAAGCCCAGTGTGGCGAGCGGATGGACCGCGAAGGCGAGGTTCACAACGGCTTTCACATCGCGCACGAAGGCGTGCTCGATCACGTCGACCTCCACAAATATTCCGGCGGCAACTCGGTTCTCGTCTATGGCCAGACCGAGGTGACGCGCGATCTTTATGAAGCGCGCGATCGGCTAGGCGGCAAGATCGTCCACGAGGCGGAAGACGTGACGCTGCACGGCCTGACGTCAAATGCTCCCTATGTCACCTATCGCCACGAGGGGAAGGAATTCCGCGTCGACTGTGATTTCGTCGTCGGTGCCGACGGCTTCCACGGCGTCAGCCGCAAATCGATCCCGGGCGATGCCTTGCGCGAGCATGAAAAGGTCTACCCATTTGGCTGGCTCGGCGTGCTGTCGCGCACGAAGCCGGTGTCATCGGAATTGATCTATGTGAAGCATGAGCGCGGCTTTGCCCTGTGCTCGATGCGCTCTCAGGTGCTGAGCCGTTACTACATCCAGGTTCCGATCACCGACAAGGTGGAAGACTGGTCTGACGATGCCTTCTGGGCGGAATTGAAGCGCCGTTTGCCGTCCGAGGTAGCGGAGCAGCTTGTCACCGGTCCGTCGATTGAAAAGAGTATCGCGCCGTTGCGCAGCTTCGTCGCTGAACCCATGAGCTATGGCCGGCTGTTCTTGGCAGGTGATGCAGCGCATATCTTTCCGCCCACCGGCGCGCGGGGTCTTAACACCGCAGGCTCGGATATTCACTACCTTTACCATGCGCTGCTCGCTCACTACAAAAGCGGCGACAGCGCGGGGCTCAAGGAGTATTCGCAGAAGGCGCTTGCCCGCGTCTGGAAGGCGCAACGCTTCTCCTGGTGGATGACGTCGATGCTGCATCGTTTCCCCGATCGCAATTCTTACGACGACAAACTGCAGCAGACCGAGATCGATTATCTGTTTTCATCGGAAACCGCGATGCGGATGCTCGCCGAAAATTACGTCGGGCTGCCGTTCTGAAATATTGGCGGGCTCTCCCTGGGCTCGCCGGACATCAGAGCGTTCATCAATAAAACGAACGATCATCAGATCGTCATCAATCAACAAGGGGAGGATTATGCAGGGACATCGTCTGCTTATCGCCGGAACTATGCTGTTGGTTTGGTCCTCGGCCTCGCAGGCCACGGAGCCTGCGGGTGAGGCTTGTGCAAAACTTAAAGACGCGGTCTCAGCCGTCAGCATCGAGTTGCCGAGCCGTGGCGCCACCGTCCAGTCGGCTGAACTTGTCCCACCAGCTCCGCTTAAAGCCGCCGAGCTGCCTTTCGGCCCGTTGCCGCCGTATCTTGCGGTCACGCCTGCAATGCCCGAGTACTGCAAGGTTGTCGGCGAAATTGCGCCGGTCGATGAGAAAGCCCCGCCGATCCGCTTTCAAGTTAATCTTCCGACCCAATGGAACGGCGCGTCCTTGCAATTCGGTGGAGGCGGTTTCAACGGCACACTGATCACCGGTCTTGGCTTGGCGCCGCTCGCGCGTGCGGATCAGCCGTCGCCGCTTGCGCAGGGCTTCGTCACCTATGGGACCGACTCCGGTCACCAAACCGCGCCGGGGACGCCGCTCCAGGCTTTCGCGCTCAACGATGAAGCGCTGACGAATTTCGCTTACGCATCCTACAAGAAGGTGCGCGATGTCGCCGTCGAACTGATGCAGCGGCGCTATGGCCGAAAGCCAACGAAGATTTACTTTGCCGGATTCTCCGAAGGCGGACGCGAAGGCCTGACCATGGCTCAGCGATTTCCGGATGACTTCGACGGCATCATCAGCGGCGTCCCCGTCATCAATTGGGTCGCACTTCAGGCTGCAGGAACGCGGGTCGGTGCAGCGCAGTTGAAGGGCGGCTGGCTGGGGCCGGACAAGGTCAAACTCGTGGGCGAGGCGGTGCTCGCCGCGTGTGACCGCCTCGACGGTCTCGCGGATGGAATTGTCAGCGATTACGAAGGCTGCAAGCAGGCATTCGATACTGCCAAGCTCGCCTGCAAAGCCGATGTACAGTCTTCCGGTGGACAGTCGTCATGCCTGTCAGCGGCGCAGCTTGAAGCCGTCACTCGCATGCATAGCTCACTGGAACTCAGCTTCACGCTCGCCAATGGCATCCGCACCTATCCTCAATGGGGGCTTGGCGGTGAGGCGACCAGCGGCACCGGTCCAATCGGTGGCTGGATGAGTTGGCAAACTGGCGCTGACGCGCCGACATTGCCGCCGGGGCCGAAGAGCAGCCGTGGGTGGCTCTATGGCAGCGGCGCCGTGCAGTATTTCTTTGCGCGCGATCCGAATTTCGATGCCTCGAAATTCGACCCGGCGCGATTGGCGGAACGGATGAAGGAGGTTTCCTCCCTGATGGATTCTACCGATCCCGATCTGTCGCGGTTTCTGGCGCGCGGCGGCAAGATCATCATGTACGAGAACATGGCCGATTACGCCCAGAGTCCGTATGCCGGCATCGCGTATTACAAATCCGTTGTCGACAAGATCGGCGCGGACAAAGTTGATGGCTTCCTGCGGCTCTTCATCTTGCCCGGCGTCGATCACATGGGGACCGGTGCGCCCGCGAGCGTCGATCTGTTGAGTGCCCTGACGGCGTGGGTCGAAAAGAGCAACCCGCCCGGTGAGCTGACCGTCGCAGCGCAAGAGTCAAAGGCGCCGTTCACTGTCACCGCCACCCGTCCCCTGTGCCGTTATCCCGCTTATCCGCACTATGCGGGCGGCGATGCGAACAGCGCGCAAAGTTTCGAGTGCACGGTGCACTGACACCATCACAGCTTACAGTCCGGGAGAAATAAATGATCAACGTGAAACCAATCGTGGTCGCGCTTGCCTGTTTGGCTGGCAGCGCAGCCCAGGCCGAGATTTCCGACAACGTGGTGCGCGTCGGCGTGCTCAACGATATCTCCGGTGTTTTTCAGGACACCAACGGCATGGGCTCGGTGGAAGCTGCGCGCATGGCGGCGGAAGATTTTGCGGCCAGCAACAAGAACATCAAGGTCGAAATCGTTTACGCGGATCACCAGAACAAGGCCGACGTGGGCGTTGCGATCGCGCGGAAATGGCTTGATGTGGATGGCGTCGACGCGATCGTCGACGTTCCGAACTCCTCCGTGGGTCTCGCCATCAATGCGCTGCTGCGCGACACGCGTATGACCTTCCTGGCGTCATCCACCGCGAGTTCGGATCTCACCGGTAAGGCCTGTTCGCCCAATACCATCCAGTGGGTCAATGACACCTGGGCCACGGGCAACACGACCGCGTCGGCAATGATGGCGCAGGGCGGCAAGGACTGGTATTTCGTCACCGTCGACTATGCTCTCGGCAAGGGCATCGAGGCGGAAGCGAGCAAATACATCGAGGCCCACGGCGGCAAGGTTCTCGGCTCCGCCAAACATCCACTCGGCACATCCGACTTCGCATCCTTCCTGCTGCAGGCGCAGTCGTCGAAAGCGCAAGTGATTGGGCTCGCCAATGCAGGCGGCGACACCATCAACGCCGTGAAGCAGGCGTCTGAATTCGGCATTCAGCAGAGCGGACAGAAGCTGGTGGCTTTCCTCATGCTGATCCAGGACGTGCATGGCATGGGCTTGAAGGTCGCGCAGGGCCTTCAGCTCATGGAGGCGTTCTACTGGGATATGAACGACGACACCCGCGCTTTCGGTAAGCGCTTTGGCGCGCGCCCCGGCATGAACGGCAAGATGCCGAGTAGCAATCACGCCGGTGTTTACGCCGCGACCATGGCGTATCTCAATGCTGTCGCCGCCAAAGGCAGCGATAACGCAAAGGACGTCGTGCCGCAGATGAAGACGTTCTCAGGCAAGGACAAGCTGTTCGGCGATATCGCTATCCGTCAGGACGGACGCGTGGTGCATCCGCTGTTTCTTTACGAAGTGAAGAAGCCCGAGGAGTCCAAGTATCCTTGGGATTACTACAAGCTGATTTCGAGCGTTCCGGGCGATCAGGCGTTCCGGCCGCTGGCAGAGGGTGGTTGCTCGCTCGTGAAGTAAGGGCGGCCCACACCGGCATGGCAACGTGTCCCGGCAGCAACCTGCCGGGACTGGCCGTTCTCACGGGACATATCATTCTCATGACATCGCCGCGCTGGACATGCGCAACCAGCGCGGCGATTGCAATCAATCGCCAAATCAACCAGTGTTTGGACCATCTTCCAGAAGGGTCCATCGCATGCAACCGCGGCTCGTACGAACATTGAGGATGTTTGCCGTTATCCTCGTGTGCGGGATGATCGGCGGCGTTCTCTATGTCACCTCGCGCGTCGGCACGTCGCGGAATGACATCATGATCGGCCTGTCATACGGGCTGCTGATCAGCGCGGCCATCGGCGGCTTCGAGATGTTTGCCTCCACCGGGCCGTTGCGTGAGTGGCTCGCGAGCCTGTCCTTCACCGCAAGCCTCTTGATCCGCAGCGTCATCTACGCGGCGGTGATCTTGCTGATCCAGTATTTCGATCTCGGCACTCGCCTCGTCGGGCTGACGCCGGACCCGGAGCGGGGTGACTTTGTTTCCGCGATCATTTTCTGCGGGGCGTTTTCGATCATGATGAATCTCGCGCTGGCGGTGGTCAACATCATCGGCCCGCGCTCGTTTCTCAATCTCGCGACCGGCCGCTATCACGCGCCTATCGAGGAGGAGCGCTTCGTGCTGTTCGTGGATATCGCGGGCTCCACCGGCCTCGCAGAAAAAATGGGTGGTCTCGCCATCCATCGCTTCCTTGACCAGACCTTCCGCGTGCTGACCGATGCCGTGGTCGATTATCGCGGCGAGATTTTGCACTATGTGGGAGACGAGGTGATCGTCACATGGCCCGCTGAAGCCGGCGCCATCGATTGCCGCCCGCTCAGGTGCTTCCTGGCGATGCGCACTGCGCTCGTGGAGAGAGCTGCGCGGTTCGAGAGGGAGTTTGGCGCCGCGCCAAAAATCCGCGGCAGCCTACATTTCGGCGCGGTGATCGCGGGCGAGATCGGCAGCGTCAAGCGCGCGATCGTCCTCAATGGCGACGTGATGAATACGGCCGCGCGGCTCGAGGCGCTGAGCCGCGATGTCAAAGGCGGGTTTCTGGTTTCGCGTGATGCGATGGCGCGGTTCTCCGCCGCGCCGCCGGTTCAGCTGGAAGACCTCGGCCCGCGCGCCATTCGCGGCCGGGCTGACAGCATTGATGTGCTCGGGCTGGCGTAGACGCTCTAGCGGACCGTCTGTCCTTATGACGCTTTGGCGGTAGGCTGGGTGAGGGCACGGGCGGAAAGCCGCTCGAACTCGCTCGCGGCAACGAAGCCGTTGATCATCTGGCCTGCGATGCGCCAGCTCGGTGTACCGCGTACGTCAAACTGCTCGCCAAGCTGCTGGCCTTCAGTGACCAAAGTGCGCGCGTCGCCGCCCGTCAGCGCGGCACGCAGGCCCTCGATATCCGTCACAACCCCGCGGGCGCATGTCACGACGGTCTCGGCATCGCCGATGTTGAGGCCATCGGCGAAATGCGCGCGAAACAGCCGTGACAGCACGGCGGAGAACGCGTCCGGCTGATGACGGCCCGTCCACTCGGAAGCCGCAAGCGCGATGCGCGAGTTCGGCAGCCGTGGCGGCCAGTTCAGCGGCAGGCCCAGCGTGGCCGCGTCGCGTTCGATCTGCCGATACATCGCGCCCTGGCGCGGGCCGACAGTGATGCCTTCCGGCGGAATGTCGGCATGGGCTTGAAACGGCAGCTCGATGACGGTGAGGCCGCGCTGCTGCAGCAGATGCGTGCGCGCCTGGCCGAGATAGCAGAATGGGCAGGTGAGGTCATACCAATGCAGGGCGACCGGACCATGGTCCGCAGCATGCAGCAGGCTCACTGGCGGCGCTGACACGAGTGATTCAGACATGATGTCTCCTAGTGGTCCGATTCTAACGTTCGCATCCCGTTTGAAACAAGCACCTTTGCGAACGTTAGAATCAAAGGACCACTATCAAATATTGGTTGCCAGTGGAGTTTTCGGATTTGACATTCGCTTTGCCGGTCTGCGGCCAACGGGAGAGCGAATGTCAAATCCACTCCACTGGAAATCTCGTTGCCCGATATGAATGATGGCAACGGAGACTAAATGATGGCGGCA
Organism: Afipia dichlorophenoxyacetatis; assembly: GCF_055386385.1. Classification (NCBI taxonomy): domain Bacteria; kingdom Pseudomonadati; phylum Pseudomonadota; class Alphaproteobacteria; order Hyphomicrobiales; family Nitrobacteraceae; genus Afipia; species Afipia dichlorophenoxyacetatis. The sequence continues at coordinate 1,760,907 of NZ_AP029250.1, forward strand.
CCGTGCACTATCAAGTGACTGGACCGCGAGCCCTGCGGTCGCGGCATACGTGGTGCGTAGTTAGCGAAACGATCGCGCCACTTGTCACGAAACCGTATGATAGGCTGTCGACGACATTTGTCGAAGATGCGTTCGATCCGGGCGGAGGAACGCCGCGCAATCGTCCAGACAATGGTTCGCAATCCCCTGTTCTTGATGCGGCGGTGGCATGAACGTTGCGTCGTGATCGCGCGACCAATAGCGGTCAGCCCGTCCTGACAGGATTTCAGATCAGGGATCGAGATATGCCTTTAACCCATGCTACCATCGCGGCGAACCGACAGCTTGCTGAACACCTTGCCGATCTTGCCGACGTCCACCTGCTCGTGAGGAGCCCCGAGCCGCCGATGTACACGGTCGAGGGTGTCCGCGATATCCAGGTGATCGGCCGCGACAGCACCGGCGGACAATTCTTGGTGTCGCAGGTCTCGGGGCAGGTGTTCTATTTTTCGTCCGAGGGAGAGGCAGGGGCACTCGCGAACGACTTCGCCACCTTCATGACCATCGTCGTCGCGCTGCCGTTCTGGCGGGATATCCTGAAATATTCGTCTCACGGCAAGATCGCCGAGATACGCCGCGCCACCGGGGCGCTGGAAGACGATCTGTTCGAGGAGGAAGAATCCGTGACGTCGCGTGATCAGCTCGCGGAGCTGCTCGAACTCGATGAGGAGATCGATGTGGTGGCCGAGCTTCACGCCGCGGTATCGTCGAAGATCGTCATTCACGACCAGTGGGGCAATGTCACGGAATCCCTGTTCGGGCGTTTCACCATCGACGACAACCCGATGTGGCGCGCGGCCGGTTAGCCGCGAGCGTCCCATCACGATAGCGCGGCTGGTAACTCCCTTCAGCTATCCGTAGTTCGCGAACAGGCCGAGGCGCGGCTCCGGCGCATGATCGGCTGGCACGAATCTAACTTCGCTGCCGCGGCCCCACGATCTGACGAGCCCAAACTTACCGAGATATTTGAGGTTAGCGTAGTATTTTGAATCCGGTGGCGACGTTGGGATTGGCCCGCTTTGTTCGGCCGGGTCAATGTAGTTTTGGCGGCCCCGCGCGCCGGGATCAATCGCCTCATGGGCACTATACGATGTGGTCATCGAGAGCTGCTTGCCGAGCGACGTGTAGGTGAGCGGTTGGGAGTCGCGATATGAAGTCAAAGTTCCGGACGACAATTCAAACTTCCAGAGCTTGTAGCCGACCGCGACAAAATACGTGCCGCCGTCAGTTGACCGGTAAACAGAGGCGCCGGAGTTGTAGGGTTTTTTCCAGACCGAGAACCATTCGCTCGAATGCCAGGGCCACCATCCGCCGAAGCGGGACAGGCTGATCTTCTCGTCCATGCCCCAGCCCCACGTCATGGTGTAGGTCAGGGTATACCCTGAGGGCTCCAGCGCGACCGCTGCCGATCGCGACATCCAGGAGGTCCAGAGCAGATAGCCGACGATCGCGACTATGCTGATCTTGAGAGGTCGTGACATGAGCTTGGGCTATCGGCTCACCGCAGCGGTTCGATCATCGCCGCCATGTCGGGGTCGAGCCGGATCCTGTAGTTCGCATTGCCACATTGCAGGATCCAGGCGGCGCGGTCGGGGCGGGAGAGCTTGCGGTCACGCGTTGCGGTGACCGGCGTTGCGCAGTGGAAACCTTGGGTGCGGACCTGCGCCGCCAGCGAATCCGCTGGTGACGCGACCTGTTGGGCCTCCGCATGGGACGCGACAAGGCCAGCAACGGCAGCCAAAGATAAAGCTCCGAGAATTTTATGCATCATTGAAATTCCCAATCAAACGTCTCGCTTGGTTTGGTGGACTATACATCAAAAATGGATGTTGTCGTGATGCTGTCCGGGCATCGGCGCGGTGCTTGACCCCGCGAGGCATTTAGCGGGCGTTTCGTCTCAGCGGCTCGGGTGGATTTGAGCGCGTTGGACCGCTGCTATGTTGGGTTAAGGTGTTAAGGGGATGGGCTGATACAAGGGACGGGGAGGCTCTAAACGTAGAACTTAAACGGCTGCCGCTCTGCTCCTTTTGCCGATCCCATTGTTAGAACTTCGCCTACCATATTGGCGAACCTGACGGTGACCGGGAGGCCATCGTTATAGTTGCAAGAATTATAGTTGATTTTGGTAAGACCCATAATATCGGAAAGGATTGTTTTCATCTCCGTCATCTTGAGCTTGCTACGGAGTGCCGTGATGAAAAGTGGATTGGGCGTTTCAGGCCCGATATAGGTATCGAGTTGGGGAACATAGCCGTTTGTCCACAGATACGCGTTTCTATGGTCCAATATTAAAGCGGTGCCGCGCAGCACAGGATAGTCGCCATCCCGAAACAACTTCGTTTCGCCGCCCGTTGTCTTTATTCGGACGCCTACAACATTTGTCTTTTTGGGTGTTGCGGATTCGAAAGCTTGCCATTCATCATCTCTGAATGATGTTTGTCCATGAATAAACAATTCGCTTGGATCGCAATCATGTTGCTCGCGATAGGTGTCGAGCACTTTGGTGATCAGATCCTTGGCGGCCTCTGGCCTTAGGTGATATTCAAACTCATCCGTTTTCCAAGGGCCGTTCGCACCGCGAAAGACTACGCCGTCGCCTTCGCTGAGAAACATCTGTGCTGCACAACAGGCATGATTGTTTGGATCGTTTGGCAAATTCTTGTAAACGAGTCCGATATAGCAGACGCCGGGGCGGACGCCTGAGAGTTTCCACGGTGGTTTAGGTTGTGTCTTGTAATAAAGCCCAGTTGCCAAATTCCAGGCAACCGTGGCGACGTCTTGCGTGCGACGTTGCGGATACCCGGCCTTGTTCTTGAAGGCATCGGGAGCCAAGGTCGTCTCGCGGAGAATTTGAGTTGGCGAGAGACTTAAGTAATCAGCCTTAATCTGTCTGTGAAAATCAGGGATGTCGTCAAATACAGCTTCTGAACTCAACACGTCCCGGAGCAAGGGAAGATCAGAACGGTATTTCTGTCGCTTAATAAATTCTCCCGTTTCCATCGGGAGACCTGTTCGTTTCGCTTTCGGTTTGCAACGCTCGAATACGATTTCGGGAACTACCAAAATCCAAAGATCTATGGGGCGCTCGTCATTGTCGCGATGTTTTCGGGTTTTGTCAGCGTAGAGTTTGACCACCTTGCTAACCGCCTCATGCAGATTCAAGATGCGCGTTGCTTGGTCGATTGCCTTAAGATCTATCGGATAACAAGCAAACTCCGCCTCGTTCAGTGTGGTCCCAAATGCTTCTTCAATGCCAGGAAAATTGGCGAGGTGAAGTCGGTCCTTCTTCTCGCCCTTAGTGGGAGGAGGAACCGTGATGCGTCCCTTAATACGCCTCGTCCATTCTCGGAAATATCCAATACCTGCTGAGGTTCCGATAACCCCCACGCGAACCTCTCTTACCTTTTTTGGCTTCGAGTGAGGCCCATATAGAAAGAGGCCGTCTTTTGGATGAGGCGTTGTCTGCTTTAATGCAAATTCGAGTTGAGGCTCATGAAAATGCAAAACTTCCAGAGCGTGCTCAGAATGTTTTGTCACGCCTCATCCTCCATATCAGGGCGCCCCAAAGTTGTTTCATCGAGTTCTTCCTCTTCATCAAGTTGTTTATCTGGAAGAACGGTGCTTACGGGAGAGGTAAACAGAAGCGGAGAGGCCTCGATACGCACATGAGCATCTTCGGCTAACAGCAATGTTATTGACGGAGAATCCCCAGATAACAATTCAACAAAGGCTCGTAATCTTCCATGCCATTGTTTGTTGCGCCATCCCTTACAAACGGATCGGCGTAGGCGATGTTGTTTTTTTGCGTCGTCGATAGGGTCGCCAGCCTCTTCGCCCTGAATGTCTGCAAAAAGTACACGTGACTTGAGTTTAAAGTGTGGGAAGGGCCAGAGCGCCGGTGTGCCCGTGACACCAAATTGCCAGACGTGTCCTTTGGCGGAGTTTCTTAGCATTGAGGACCGCCGCTCGCCTTGTCCGCCCCAAGGTACTTTTTGGCCTATCTTTAGTTGAGCCTTCCCGATGTGGAATCCATCTGCATTTGAATAGCGATACTCGATAAGGCCGCGATCTCGGCAGTATGCATTCCACGATTTGCGAAACATCGAATGCACAACGTTTGAAGCATCCTGCTTCTTAATGTTTTCTGCTGTCAGACCCTCGCTAACGAATGACAATAAAGGTATCGCGTGTTTGCGGGTAAAACGCCCGATAAGACCAAACCTTTTTTCCATTTCTTGGGGAGATAAGAACGTAACGTAGCCGGTCTGCATCGGAACGATAGGGTAGTTGTTTTTGGCGCAAGCGCTCGCCATCGCATCACGATCGATTACGCCAGTAGATTCAAAATAGCTAATGCAATCAGGAGTTTCGGTAATGCGGAGCCAATTTGACGTCAGTCTCTCTGGCTCTTCTTTTAGCGAGACCGCTCCTCTCCGCCTATAAATTTCCCAGTTCGGATTGATCTCTACATTGACTGGGTCGCAAGGAACTTTTTGGCGCTTGAGGGCGCTAAGCAGCTTCTCCAGCCCCTCTGCCCAGCCACGAACAAAGTCGATGTACTGAAGTCCGCCAATACCAAAGATTTTTTTGTACGGCTCAAGCCGCAATGGAATTATAAATCGCGCATCGTTCAGTTCTTTTGTGAGATCAGTGGCGATTTCAATTTCTTCTAAGACGCCGGCTGCAGCGAGTGTGGTGTCCCGGCAGCATAGCAACATTTTGATGCCGCGCGTTTGTAGCGTCGACGTAATTTCCTTTCGCCAACGGTCGCCTGGCTGAAGGGTAAGGACGTCACAGAAAATTCGGTATCCAGCAGCTTCTAGTTTTGGAGCAAGCCATAGGGCAAATTCGTCGTCTCCCGGTGTTGCTTTGCTTAGAAACAGGACGTTTCTTTCAACCTGCGTGCCTGGAGGCGTCGCCGAAAGTTGGTGCACTAAATCCTCCGTCAGTGAGGAGGCGAGGTATCAGCTCGCATGCGTTGCCGTTGGTCGCCGGGTGGTGCCGAGCCCCACGTACTTTCTCATCAAATTGATTTATCCACCGCTGAATGCGGGCGGGCATCGGGACAGGGGATTTCCCCATTGCGGTAATCTGCAATGAGTTCTGCAATCGCTTGGATGGTCTCTTGTGTATCGGCCATCCTGCAACCATAACGTATCGCAACGATGGGTTGCAGGCCGTCAATGAGTTATCCGCTAATTTTATCGCAGCAAGACGCGCCAATGGTCAGCCAGCATCGTGTCGCCATAGCGCGGGGGAAATGAGTCCCGAGTAGAGTTTAGGGGCGATTTCTCGACGATGAGTGTCGGGACTGCAAATACAAACTAGCGCGCCCCCTCACTCCACCGCGGCGTAAACCAGGCTTCGCACCAGCGTGCGGAAATATTCGCGCTGGCCGGGGCCTTGCGACATGAACACGGCGAAGAGGTCTTCCTTTGGATCGATCCAGAAGAAGGTGCCCGCCATGCCGCTCCAGAAAAACTGGCCAGTGGTGCCGGCGAACGGCGCCATGCCTTCGTCTGTGCGTATCGCAAAGCCTAGGCCGAAGCCGTGGCCCGGCGGCAGCAGATGCGTTTCCGCCTTCACGCTTGATGCAAGATGGTTCGACGCCATGAAGGCCAGCGTCTTGTGGCCGATGAGGCGGTTGCCATCGAGCGTGCCGCCGTTGAGCAGCATCTGGCAGAAGCGCGCATAGTCCATGGTGGTGGAGACGAGGCCGCCGCCGCCGGATTCCATCTTCGGCACTTCGAGCGGATCGATCAGCGCCACCTTGTCGCCGGTCCATGGATCGGCGGGGAAGGGCTGCGCGAGGCGCGGCTTGTTGGCCTGCGCGGTGGAGAAGCCGGTCTCGTTCATCTGCAGCGGATTAAGGATGCGCTGTTTCAGGAATTCGCCGAGCGACTGGCCTGAGATGACCTCGATGACGCGGCCGAGAATGTCGGTGGAGCGGCTGTAATTCCATTCCGTTCCGGGCTGCGCCATCAACGGCAGCTTGGCGACGAGGCGCGCGTGCTCCTCATTGGTGATGTCGCGCTTGCGCAGCTCCGATTTCGCATACATCCGCTGCACCATGCCCTGGCCGGTGATCTCGTAAGAGAGGCCGGAGGTGTGGCGCAGCAGGTCCTGAATGGTGATGGGGCGCACGGGCAGTTCGTAGTCCAGCGCGCCGTTGCGCTCGACGCCGACACGCACATCGGCGAAGTCCGGAATGAACTTCGACAGCGGATCGTTCAGCAGCAAATGGCCGTCTTCCACCAGCATCATGATGCCGAGAGAGACCAGCGGCTTGGTCATCGAATAGATGCGGAAAATCGTGTCGCGCGACATCGCAGCCGCGTCGCCGGGGGCCTGTTTGCCCTGCGCCTCGAACCAGCCGATCTTGCCGCGCCGCGCCACCAGCGTCACCACGCCGGGGGTTGTGCCCTTGTCGATCTCGCGCTGGAACGCCTCGCTCATCTTCTTCAGGCGCGGCAGCGACAGCCCGATGGATTCAGGTGCTGCGGAAGGCAGGGCCGGCGTTGCATTGGCGGCAGATGGCGTTGAGTGGACGTTCATGAGGCCTCCGGATTTTCTTACTTTCGTTGCAAAGCCGGACATGGTTGAACCGGCGCGTCGGCGGGAACATTGATACAAAAATTCCGCCTTGAACAGGGCGAGATGGCGGAAACCATGCGGTGAACACCGACGGTTGATCGTGCATTTCGTCATGCGGAACATGAGAGATCAGACGGACAGGTTGATGAGCGAGATAAGCGCCGAAGAACTGCAAAAAGACGGTTGGACCCTGTTCGATGACGACGGCTTTCTCGCCCTCGTGGGTCCGCTCTGGCAGCGCAAGAGCGGCGAGACGCATCAATACGCCATCGCCTCCGGGGCCAAACACAAGAACCGGCGCGGCTTTGTGCAAGGCGGCCTGTTGATGACGCTGGCGGATCGCTCGCTCGGCATGGCGGCGCGCCATGGCAGCGGCGCGAGCGCGGTGGTGACGATCCAGATGGACACGCAGTTTATTGACGCGGCGAAGATCGGCGAGCTGCTCATCTCCACGCCGCACATGGTGCGCTCGACGCGCACGCTGATCTTCCTCAACACCGAGATCACCGCCAACGGCCGCTGCGTCGCCATGGCCAGCGGCGTGTTCAAGATTATGAAGGGGGAGGGGTGATCCTACGTACGTGTGGATCGCCATTACATCTCAGATTGCACGATGCCACGGTGTGACTAAGCTGGACGTGCCGTTGGGGCGCATGAAGTGATTTAGGCTGAGATCTGCCGAAATGGATTCCCTGGATTTTCTTTCCCTCTCAAACACGATCGAGATGGTTGTGACGCTGTATGCGCGCGCGACGACTCGTTACATTCTTGAGGATGACCGGCTTATCATCCGGCGCGCGGGCTCGGTCCGGATGGAAATTCCGTATCGTGATATGGATTTGATTGAATATATCGACGACAAGGGTTGGTTCTTCGGGCCGGAGCGGCTGTACCGGCTTTTTCTTCTGGCGCGAAGAGTCTTGCGAATAACAATACGAAGGAATGGTGACCTTCAATACGTTCTCATTAACCCGCTCGATCCCGACCGTGTAATCAAAACATGGTACTGGGCAAAGTTTCCCGCCGAGGCGCGGGCGCAAGGCGCGCAACGTCCATTTCCGGGTGCATCACGCGTGGTCTGAGAAGATACCGCTCTGCGGAACCGAAACGCCGCCCGTGCGTCATGTTCACGCTTGTGAGATGCGCGCCGCCGCTTCATGCGGTAGAATGAAACACATCTAAGATTTTAAGGAGTTTGCCGCGACCGGTCATTGTTCGATCAGCTCATTTGGGAGGAACGCATGCGTACGCTTGTCCGTGGTTCGTCGTCCCTGCTTGTCGGAATTGCCTTTCCCGCTTTATTTTATTCTTTAGATATTCACGCCCAGGAGCTTTTAAAAGACCAGCTCACCCACCGCGCCATTGAGCGCCGCGCAGTGGAAGCCATGATCTGGGGCATGCCTGCGGTCAATGCGGACCTCATGCTGCAGACGATGCTCAACACCACCAATGCCAAGGTGAACGAGATCGTCTACTGGTCACGGCCAGTGAACTGGAAGAACCAGACGCTGACGCCTAATCCAGACGCGATCTACCTGATGTCGTTCTGGAATGTGAAGGACGGTCCTGTCGTCATCGAGATTCCGCCGGCGCAGGGCGGCTCCATCGCGGGCAACATCGTCAACGCGTGGCAGATGCCGCTGGAGGATGCGGGGCCTGAGGGCGCGGACAAGGGCAAGGGCGGCAAGTATGTGATCCTGCCGCCGGGCTTCAGCGGCAAAGTGCCGGAAGGCATGATCCCGCTGCAGTCGGATACCTATAGCGGCTTCGCGCTGCTGCGCTCCAATCTGCGAAGCCACAGCGATGCGGATATCGCGAAGTCCGTCGCCTACGGCAAACAGATCAAGGTCTATCCGCTGTCACAAGCGGCCAAGCCGCCGCCGACCAAATTCACCGACGCTTACGACGCACTGTTCGATTCCACCATCAAGTATGACGCGAGCTTTTTTCGCAATCTTGATCGCGTGGTGCAGAATGAGCCGTGGCTGCAGCGCGACCGCGCGATGATCGATCAGCTCAAGACCATCGGCATCGAGAAGGGCAAGCCGTTCAATCCAGATGACAAGACGCTCGCCATTCTCGATGGCGCAGGGCGCGAGGCGCACGCGCTGCTGTCAGCGCGGTATGACGAAGGCTTTCCGGTAATCAATCCCGGCATCCGCTGGTTTCCGGCCGCCATGCCGGAGATGGTGAAGGCCGCGTCCACCGGCTATGCGGACCCGGACACCTATCCCGTGGACGCGCGCGGCGTCAGCTACACATTGGGCTTTACAGGCATCAAGCGGATCGGCACCGCGCAGTTCTATCTGATGACGAGCAAGGACAAGGACGGCGACGCCTTCGACGGCGGCAAGCTCTATCGTCTCACCGTGCCCGCGAAGGCGCCGGTGAAGCAATACTGGTCGGTCACGGTCTATGACCGCGAGACCCACGCGCTGGTGCCGAACATGGATCGCGCCAGCGTCGCGTCTACCAGCTCTGGCGTGCAGACAAACGCCGATGGATCGGTGGATGTCTATTTCGGTGCGACAGCGCCGGAGGGGAAGGAGGCGAACTGGGTGCCGACTGATCCCAACAGGAAATTCGAACTGCTGTTCCGCCTCTACGGGCCGGAGAAGCCGCTGTTCGAAAAGACGTGGAAATTGCCGGACGTGGAGAAAGTCGCAACGAAGTAAACAACCATCATAAGTCCTCGGAGAGAGTGCCATGACCAGTGCCGCAAGAGTGCTCCTGCATGCCGGCATCGCCGGATTGTTCGCCTCCGTCAGTTCATTGGCTTTCGCGCAGACTGCGCTTTCGCCATCGCCCGGCTGGGATCGCGCGCTGCCGCCGGGGCCTGATACGCGGGTGAAGATCACCGAGGAATACGCCAAGCTCGTTGCACGCGATGCTTACTTTTGGACGTGGCCAATGGTGAACATCTACAACCGCAGGCTCGCCTTCGCGCAGGTGAAGGATTTCGTCATGGCGGGGCCTGTGCCAAGCGCGCCGCTTAATCGCGTGGCGATGCTGACGGATTACGTCAATCCCGACCAGCGGCTGGTGGCGTGTCCCAATCAGGATGTGGTTTATGGCGCCGGCGTGCTCGCGCTGGATCAGTCACCGGTGGTGATCCAGGTGCCGGATTTCGGTGATCGCTTCTGGGTCTACCAGATCGTCAACCTGCGCACTGACAGTGTGGTGCAGCTCGGCAAGATGTACGGCACCACGCCGGGCTTCTACATGGTCACGGGGCCGGACTGGAACGGCGAGGTGCCTAAGGGCATCACCAAGGTGTTCCGCTCGGCGTCCAACACGAACTTTGCCGCGCCACGCATTTTCCAGGACGATACGCCTGAGGACAAGCGCGCCATTCAGGAGGTGCTGAATCAGGTGATGATCTATCCGGTGGCGGAGTTCGACGGCAGCATGAAGCGTTACGACTGGAGCAAGGTCCCCGTGGTTGCGTCCACGACTCCAAGCGGGGATGCCGAGACGCGCTGGGTTTTCCCGGACAAGATCTTCGACCAGCTTCCCGCCGTCTTCGCGGACACGCCGCCGTTGCCGGGCGAGGAGGCCCGCTACGCACAGGTGCTCGCGGTGCTCGATGCGGCGAAGAAGAATCCCGCGCTCAAGGCAGCGATGATCAAGGCGGCTGCGGAAGCGGACGAGCAGCTTGTCACGCCGCTATTCCAATTCCGCAATTACGGTGAGCAATTGCCGCACAACTGGAGCACGATCTCCAATGAAGCCGCTTTCGGCACCGACTACTTCACGCGCACGGCGGTGGCGAAATCCAACATCCTTGTCAACGCGCCGAACGAGACGAAGTACTACTATCAGGACTTCGATGCGGACCGCGCACGGCTCAACGGCGCGAACCGCTACACCGTCACCTTTGCGAAGGACCAGACGCCGCCGGTCAACGGCTTCTGGTCGCTGACGCTTTATAACGAGCATCATTTCTTCGCGAAGAATGAGCTGACGCGCTATTCGCTCGGCACCAAGAACAAGACGCTGAAATATAATCCCGATGGCTCGCTCACCATCTATGTGCAGGCCGATCCGCCGTCCGAGGCGCAGCGCAGCAACTGGCTGCCCGCGCCGAAGGCCGACTTCTCGCTGTTCGGTCGCGCTTACTGGCCGAAGGTTGCGGTGACGGATGGTTCATGGACGCCGCCGCCGGTGGTGCGCACCAACGTTGCGACGGGAGAGGTGAAGTAGAAAAAAAAGGCGTCGTTGTGCGTAGGGTCCGGTTGCGGGCCTTACGCGCGCGCGGCTACCTGCCGATAGATCCATAGCGCGAGCAGCACGATCAGAGATCCGGCAACGGCGGAGACGATATCGCGCAGCGAGATCGAGATCGTGTTGAGGTAGGGCAGCCAGTTGAACATGCGGAACAGGAAGCCTCCGATCAGCGCGCCCACAAGGCCAAGGCCGAGATTGGGCCACAACCCGAAGCCGCCGCGCTTCCAGGTGATCATGCGTCCGGCCAGGCTCCCGCCGATCAGCCCGACGACGACCCAGACGAGCAGTTGCGATGTGGTCGGCATTGTCGCTCTCTTTCCATTGAAGGCAGCGGTGCTGCCGGGAGATCATGATGATCAAATTTGAACTCATGCGAGACCAAGGCATCCTCATTCTGTCACCGGATGGACCGCTCGAAAAGGCTGACTTTGAACGGCTTGCCCGGGAGGTCGATCCTTACATCGCCGCGAATGGCAAGCTGACCGGCGTGATGATTATCGCCAAGACTTTTCCCGGGTGGGAGAGCTTCGGGGCACTGGTGTCGCACCTCAGCTTCGTGAGGGATCATCATCGGAAGGTGGAGCGCATTGCTGCCGTCACCGACAGTGAATTGCTCAAGATCATGCCGCATATTGCGAAGCACTTTGTTGCGGCTGAGATTCGGCAGTTTCCCTTTGACCAAAAATCAGAGGCGTTGGCGTGGCTTGAAGCGGGCTCGGCTACGGAGTGATTGTGGTGTGCTGCATCAGTGATGTACGTGCGGATATATCGCGATCGCCGCGACGGCGAACGGCACCACGATGGCGATAACGACATAGATGCGGAAGAGCGCTTTCTGACTCATCGGATGAAGCTAGATGAGACGCCTTCCCCATTACAGCAGCAACACTGACCTAATGCGCAAAGGGAGGAACGCACACTCGGGATGGGCATTGATCTGAGTCAATTCGGATTGGGGTAAGGAGCAAATGCTCTCATCGGGTGCCGGCCCCGCAAGCGCGCATCGCATCCACGGCACCCCAAATAAGGAGGAATGCCATGCTTCGATACATTCTCGTTGCTCTGTCGGCGCTTGTCCTCATCACAGTGTGCCTTATTCCTGACGATGCCTATGCCCGGCGTGGCGGCGGTGGCGGTTTCCGCGGTGGCGGAGGAGGATTTCATGGCGGCGGGATGCGTGCCGGTGGCTTCCACGGTGGTGCGCGAGGTTATGCGGGGCGCGGATACAGGGGCGGAGCGCGCTATGCTGGCGGCGGCCGTTATGCCGGCCGCGGATACGGGGTTCGCCGGGCCGGCTATTACGGCGGCCGTTATTATCGACCGGGCGTAGGTTGGGGAGCAGCAGCCGGTGCGGCAGCGCTCGGTGCCGCAGCGGCAGGATCCTACGGTTATTACAATCGTGGCGGCGGCTGCTACACCAACAGCTATGGGTCCTGGGTTTGCCCGGGACAGTACGGGTATGGGTACTAGGGGGAACGGCTGAACGCGTGACGGCGGCAGCTCATTCTGTCGCCGTACGCGTGGAGAAAATCTGCCGGCACAAACCGCCCCACATCGATGGGGCGGTATGTGTGCAGAAGACGTTTGACGTTTGCTCTATTGCTTGAGATCGGCCTTCGCGGTTTCCAACGCCGCGCGAACGCCATGCGCCAGCTTCCCGGCGTCATCATTCGCCCAGAAATGGATAAAGAAGGCGCGGGGCTCATCGTCCAGCATGTGATTGTGGATCGCCGTCACCTCGATATCGTTCTTCCGCAACGCCGTGATCAGTGGCACCACTTCGTTCGACAGCGCGATGAAGTCACCGGTGATCGCCGCCTTGCCGTCTCCTGTGGGCTGGAAGTTGATCGCGTGTGCGGAGCCGAGCGCAGGCGGCACCGCCATGCCGTCATCGGAAATCACGTCCGTGCGCGGCACGCTGAATTGGTAGACGCCGCCGGTGGCTTTGCCTTTCGCACCGATGATTTGATCCAGCGCGGCGCTATCAAGGCCGGGGGTGCTGGTGACACCCGTCGTTGCAGGTGCCGCGACACTCGGCGTCCTGGTCAGAACCAGCGCGTCGCGCAGCGCCAACGCCATCCTCACCGGATCGCCGTGGCCGCCCACATGCATGTAGAACGTCGCGGGTGTGGCGCGCAGCAGGTGATTGTGAAGCGCGGTGATTTGCAGTCCATCGGCCAGTAGCTTGGCCATCACGGGATTGATCTCGGATTCCGTGAGCACCAGGTCGCCCATCAGCATTGCGTCCTTGCCCATGGACTTGAACGCAACCCAACCGCCGAGCGCCAGCGCAGGCTTGATGGTGACGCCGTCAAGCGTCACGTTGAGGTCCGTGCGCGGGAAGCCGTAGCGGTGGACATCCTGGGAGACGGCTGCCGTGCGGCCGAGCGCATCATCCACTTGCGCCCAGTCGGGCCCTTCCGCATGCGCCGCCGTTGCAAACGCCGCGATTGCCACGAATGTTGCGAGCATCCTCATCGTCATTCTCCACGAGTTTGGTCCGCCCCCAAATCTGCGTGTTGCCCATCGTCATGCGGCGTGAATTGCAGCCCGCCGAAGCGGGTGACGTTGTTGTTTTCGCACCACACGCCGATGCTGCCTTCGTGCACGGCGCTGCGGTCGAATGCAGTGAGCACCCAGCGGCCGTCGAGCATGATTTTGAACTCGTTGCTACGCGCATCGACCTCGAGCGTCTGCCAGTGGTCCTGTGCGATCTCGGTGTCGACGCTCGCGATCTCGTTCGACGTACCGTTGACGACGTGAATTAACGAGAGCCGCTCCTCATAGGCGCTGAGCTTGATGAGATAATAATCGTCCGGGCTTGTCATGCGCAGCACGAGGCCGCCGCCTGGCAGTTGGCCGCGGATCAACCTGAACTGAAGCCGGGCCTTGAAATTGGTGGCGCGAGCCGATGGATCGCTGGCAATGGAGGGCCCGCCGCGCTTGTCCGATCCGGCGAATTCCAGCGCAAGGCCATCATCCGCGCCGCTATCGCTGACCACGGACCAGTTCGTGCCGTCAGCCTTGTCGTTGGGCCAGAACGCGAAGCCTGGAGGCAGGGTGCCCGGTTGGCCGAGCGGGATCGTCGCGGCGGTCGCGATGGTGAGGCTGCCGCATATCAGCAGCATGGCGAGGAGGCATCGATGCAGCATCACATCAGGTTCAAGAGATGAAGCGCGAGGCCCGCCAGCGCGCAGCCACCGAGCGTTACGATCATGTTGGCATTGAAACGAAAGATGGCGATCGCGGCACCAGCCGCAAGCAGAACGGCCCAGTGATCCATACTTGTGAGAAAGGGCAGATCGAACGATAGTCCCATCGTACGCACCGGGACTGTCTCGCGAAACAGTGTATGGATGGCGAACCACACCGCGAGATTGAGGATCACACCGACCACCGCGGCCGTGATCCCGGATAGTGCGCCGGCCAGCGCCTTGTTGCCGCGCATCACTTCGATGAACGGCGCGCCCAGGAATATCCAGAGAAAGCATGGGATGAAAGTCACCCATGTGGCTAGTAGCCCGCCGAGCACGGCGGCGGTCATCGGCGACAGTGTGCCGGGATCGCGGAATGCGGCCATGAAGCCCACGAACTGCAGCACCATAATCAGCGGGCCGGGCGTGGTTTCCGCCATGCCGAGCCCGTCCAGCATCTCGCTCGGCTGCAGCCAGTGATAGTGCTGCACCGCCTGCTGGGCGACATAAGCGAGTGCCGCATAGGCGCCGCCGAACGTGACCATCGCCATCTTGCTGAAGAACACGGCGATCTGACTGAACACGTTGCCGGTGCCGAGCGTCATCACGATCAAGGCCACCGGTACGAGCCACAGCAACAGCCACACCAGCGCGACGCGGATGGTGCGCGCGATGCTTGGCCGCGCATGCGGGGGCAGTTCATCGCCGAGCATGCTGTCCACCAGTGCCGTTGATGATGAGGCGCCGTGTCCGCTGTTCGATGCAAAAGCCGAGATACCGAGCTGCGTGGCGGCAAAGCCGATCACGCCCGCCAGAAGAACGATCAGCGGAAATGGCAGATTGAAAAAGAAGATCGAGATGAAGGCTGCGGCGGCCAGTGCCTGCGAGGCGGACGATTTCAGCGCACGGCTACCGACGCGGAGCACGGCCTGAATGACGATGGCGAGCACCGCGGCTTTGAGGCCGAAGAACAGCGCGGCGACAAAGCCGACCTTGCCGAATACGGCATAGATCACGCTCAGCGCCATGATCGAGATGAGGCCGGGAAGAACGAAAAGGCCACCCGCGATGATGCCGCCGCGCGTCTTGTGCATCAGCCAGCCGACATAGGTGGCGAGCTGCTGCGCCTCGGGTCCCGGCAGCAGCATGCAATAGTTCAGCGCATGCAGGAAACGGCTCTCGGAAATCCAGTGCTTCTCGTCCACCAGAATCCGGTGCATCACGGCGATCTGTCCCGCGGGCCCGCCGAAGGACAAGAGCGCGATCCGCAACCACACGAAGAACGCCTCACGCTCGGTCGGAAACGCGGGACTCTCAGCTCGGGCGGATGCGCCTTGTGTCGCCGTGATGTCGGTCATGCTTTCACTCGCTTCGCGGTATGAGACGGCCAGTTATGTGTCTCATCAGTCGCATCGCGGCACCAGCGGTAAAACGCATCGAACAACAGCATTCCGGCGTCGAGCTGTTCAAGGTCGTCGGAATACATCCGTGACAGGCCAAGCGCCGCTGCCATCAGGCCCGGGGCTTGAGGTGCGAGATCGAGCCGCGCGGTATCCGCGCCCCGGACGATGGTTGCCAGACGCTCCAGCGGCTCACTCGCGAGGTTGAACTCCTCGATCATAATATCGAAGGTGCAGAGGTCGCCGCGGTGGCCCCAATGCACGCCTTCGATGTCGAACGGCACGGCCTTGAACTGCTCGGCGACCGGCGCGACTTCGGATGCAGTGACGAATAGGAACACCGCTGACGGATCGATAAAGCGGCGGATCAGCCACGGGCAGGCGATACGGTCGATCTTTGGCCGTGCGCGGGTCACCCACACCGTGCGGCCTTGCGGATCGCGCGGTGGAATTTTCGATGCTGGCACCAGTGGCAGTTTCGCGGCGGCCCAGGTTTCCATGCCGCCGTCGAGAATATTCGCGGAACTGCCGGCGACGCGTAGCCAGGCTGCGACGCCTTCGCTGGTTTTCCTGCCGCGCGTGCAGATCGCGATAACGGATTTTCCCGCGTAGAGCAGCGCCCATTCGGTGACGTCGTGATGGTTGCGCCGGATCGCGGTGGGAATGAGTTTCGGATCGGCGGCGAAGTCGTCGTCGGTCCTGACATCGATCAAAATCGGGCAGCCAGGCGTGCCGATCAGGCGACCGAGTTTATCCGCTGAGATGGAGTTGATGGCAGACATGATGCGTCCCTCAAATGAGAATTGGACGCGATTCTTGGGCATGTCGCCTTGTGGGGAGATCGCTTCCCCATGCCGACAATACAAACCCTGCACGCATCGATGTCAACGGGTGCGACGCGAAGAAATATGTCAGTTACGTAATCTTGTATGGAACGAAAAAAAGCCGCTCCACTTCTGTGGAGCGGCTCTCTTTCCTTGGACGTCTTCTTCTAGTTCGGTTCGGGCCTTACGCCGCGCGGACTTCGCGCAGGAACGCATCGACCTGCGACTTCAGTGTCTCGCCGCTGCGCGACAGTTCGGAGGCGGATGCGACCACCTGATCGGCGGCAAGCCCGGTCTCGCGGGCTGCTTCCCTGACGCCGACGATATTCGCCGACACCTCGCCGGTGCCGCGGGCGGCTTCCGCCACGTTGTGCGCGATCTCGCGTGTTGCAGCACCTTGTTCCTCGACGGCCGACGCGATCGCACTGGCGATCTCGTTGACCTTGCTGATGGTCTTGGTGATGCCGTCGATAGCCTCCGCGGACGAACACGTCGCGGCCTGGATGGCGTTGACCTGGGTCGCGATCTCGTCGGTCGCCTTCGAAGTCTGGCTTGCCAGCGCCTTGACCTCAGATGCAACCACCGCGAAGCCGCGGCCGGCTTCGCCTGCACGTGCCGCCTCAATGGTGGCGTTGAGCGCGAGCAGGTTGGTCTGCGCGGCGATCTCGCTGATCAGCTTGACCACGTCACCGATCTTCTGTGCTGCTTGCTCGAGGCCTTGGACTTCCGCATTGGTGTCGTTGGCCTGGCGCGCGGCATTGCCCGCGACCTGCGCGGATTCGTTGACCTGCTGCGCGATCTCGTTGATGGACGCATTCAACTCCTCGATGGCGGCGGCGACGGCTTGCGAGTTGGCAGAGGCTTCTTCCGAAGCCTGCGCCACAGCGGTGGTCTGAGCTGTAGCTTCTTCTGTCGTACAGGCCATCGATTCCGCCGTGGTGCGCAGCTCAGTGGCGGCGGCGCTGACGGTCTCGACGATGCTGCCAACATTGCTTTCGAACCTCTCGGCCAGCATGTGCATGGCGCTGCGGCGCTCGGCTTCAGCCTGCACACGCTGTTCTTCCTGCGACGCGCGCAGGCGCGCTGTCTCGATCAGGCCCTCGCGGAACACTTCCAGAGCCTGGGCCATGGAACCGATTTCATCTTGGCGCTTCGCACCCGGAACGACGACATCGTAAGTGCCGGCCGCCATAGTGCGCATGGCGCCATCGAGAGCGAGGATCGGTTTGGCGAGGCTGCGACCAACCCAAGCGGCCATCAGGCCTGCGAGCAGAACGGCGGCGATAGCGCCCCACACAAGCCACGTCGTGGACTGGCTCGCAAGTTGGTTATAGGCGGTGGTGTCGCGCACGATCTCGATCACGGCCACAGGAGCGCCGGAGAAGTTTTTGATCTGGCCGAACGTGGTGGAGCTTGGTTGCCCGGTGCGTTCACCCTCGACGAAGATTTCTTCACCGCCCATAGCGCGTTTGATTATATCGAGCGTCGGCGAAGCTTCTTTGATGGTGGTGGCGAGTGTCTTCACCGCATTGTCGCTGATCTGGTGAATGGCGACGTCGACACCGAAGCGCTCCTTCATGGACTTGACGAAGGTGTCGCCGAACGGCGCGCCGATATCGACTGCGCCAAGCACGGTGCTGCCGTCAAGGATCGGCGCTGTGCCGAAGATGTTGAGAACGTCGTAGCCCGCTTCGACGCCGCCGATCGGCTTGCCGATGGAGAGCACTTGCGCCACCATCTTGCGGCGTTTGGTCACGTCATCGCCGAACACTTTCGGGTTATGCGCGCGCGCGAGCGCGATGCCTGGTGGGATCTGGATTGTGATCAGTTCGAGGCCGTGGGCTTTGTTATCTTCAAGCGCCTGCGCCATCAGTTTTAGCGTTGCTTCGCGATCCTTCGTCCGCACAACGTTCTTGACGTCAGGCATCGTCGCCAGCGCGTTCGCCACCACCTGCACCGCGCGCGTGTCGGACTCGATGGCGGAAAGAATGTTGACGTAGTCGGATTTCAGCTCGCGATGCAGCGCAAGATCGATCGCGGTGTGCTGACGCCAGAGACCAAATGCGGAAAGCCCGGCACATGTGACGGCTGCCACCAGCGAGATGGCAATCATGATACGGGCGGAAACGGACTGCAGCCGACGCATAAAGCCTCCAGAAAACGGTAGTTAATAAACATAAACCTGTGTGACGTTATTTATACGTTCTGCCTCAACAGCCCGTTAAGGATGGCGCTGCGCGTGAATTAATATGCAGCGAACGTTCCATTTGCCGGAACGAAAGGCACATTTCGCACGCGTCGCGATATGTCGATGCAAGGCACGCAAAGCGCAGATGGGCAGCCCGCAAGCACGGTGCGCACAGTGATATCTGTTCGGTGCGAGATGTTTCGCCGCAAGCGCATCATGCGCCGTTAGTCGCGCGGCTCTTCCTTCGGCGAAATGAAACGCAGATGGCACGCGAAGCCGGACGGCGGATAGTGCAGGTTGGCTTCGCCGCTGAGTTGCCGGCTGAGATTTTGAATGAGCTTGGTGCCGAAGCCTTCCTCAGTCGGCGGCTTCACTTCGGGGCCGTCGCTCTCGCTCCACAAAAGGCTGACGGTCGTGCCTTCCTTACAGAGCTGCGCGGTCCAGGTGATGGTGACGCGCCCGTTCTCGTTCGACAGTGCGCCGTATTTTAGCGCATTGGTGCAAAGCTCATGCAGGATCATCGCCATCGGCACTGCTGTGGTTGGCGGCAGATTGACTTCTGGTCCCGCGATGGAGAAGCGATGTCCGCGCTCCTGCTTCAGCGGCGCCATCGCTGCTTCCGCCACTTCAAAGAGATCCGCGTGCTGCCAATTTTTGCGTGTCAGCAGATCGTGGCTGCGCACCAAGGCCTGCAAGCGATCCTGAAACTGACGTAGCGCTTCCGGCCCCTGGCTGTGGCGGAAGCTGAGACTCGCAATCGATTGCACGGTGGCGAGCGTATTCTTCACGCGGTGCGCCAGTTCGTGCACCAGAATCTCGCGGCGTTCTTCCGCGCAGGCGCGCTGCTCTTCGCGCAGTGCGTTCTCGTCCATCAGCCGGTCGATGGTCTGGCCGAGAACGCCGATCTCGTCGCTGCGGTCGATGATGCCGGTGCGTGCCGCATCATGGCCGCGCCGCCACGCTTCCGCGGTCGCCACCATCTGCATCAGCGGCCTGCGGATGATGATTTCGCCCACGAGCCACGCCAGCAGAAACGCAATCGCGGTGCCGAGGCCATAGAGCGCGATGCTGTTGCGCACCGCGCGGTCGATCGGCGCGGAGGCTTCCGAGCGCCCAATGCCGGTGCTGACGTAAAGACCGAACGAGGTGACGGCTGGCGGAGCGTAACCGATGATGCGCTCGGCGCCGTCGAGGCTGACAATGTCCGCCGTGCCTGACGTCTGGCTTTGCACCAGATGTATGTTGGCCTGGGGGATCGTGGTGCCGATGTATCGCAGCGGCTCCGGCTCGCGGGCAATGATCACGCCGTTACGGTCGGCGATGATCGCAGAGCCGCCACGCCCGAAACTGCGCCGGCCGAGTTGCCGGCCGAGCCAGCCGAGATCGAGCCCGGCGATGATGGCGCCTTGTGCCTTGCCATCCCGGACGATCGGCAGCGCGAGGGGAATGATCTCGCGGCCTGAGATCTTGCTCCTGGTGTAGGGCCCGATGGAGAATCTCTGGCTGTCCACGGCGTGGCGGAAATAATCGCGGTCGGCCATATTGGGCGAGCCGAGGCTCGGATCGCTGATGCAGCGGATGTTGCCGTCGAGGTTGACCACGAGAATGGCGGTGACTGACGCAATGTTCGGCCGTACGCGCAGCAGGTAATCGGTGCAGACGGTGTTGTTTGCCTCGTGCACTTCCTCGGCTTCGGACACGGCGCGCATGGTGCCTTG
Source organism: Afipia dichlorophenoxyacetatis (assembly GCF_055386385.1). Lineage (NCBI taxonomy): Bacteria > Pseudomonadati > Pseudomonadota > Alphaproteobacteria > Hyphomicrobiales > Nitrobacteraceae > Afipia > Afipia dichlorophenoxyacetatis. The sequence goes on from NZ_AP029250.1 coordinate 1,781,091, forward strand.
AAGGCCGTCGAACACCTGATCGAGTTCGGCCACAACGGCCTGCGTGGTGCGGGATGCTTCTGCACGCACTTCGGCATAGCGCGTGTTACGGAGATCGAGCGCGTTGTAGATCAGCGCGATCATGCCGGGGAGGGAGGCCACCAGCGTCAGGGCCAGCAGCCGGTGGGTGAGCGACATGCGGCGTATAAGGTTGCGAAGTGACACGCCGTCTGGCCCCATCCCCTTGTCTGCTCCGCTTGAGCGGAGCCGATCGCGGTTTGTCCCGAACCGAAATCGCCCGAATCTGACAACGCGGCACGAATCCGGCTTTTTTGGATGCCGTTGGGCAGATTCCGGACGCCGTTGTGTAAGTTCCGGAAAAAGCAAAGAGGGGGCGTGACGTAGCGAAAATGGTTCGCTATAGAAGCGCTCAATAGGAGTGTAGCTCAATTGGTAGAGCACCGGTCTCCAAAACCGGGGGTCGTAGGTTCGAGCCCTACCACTCCTGCCAAGTATTGATTTTTCCCTATTCTTTTCAGGTGCTTGGTAGGGAAGTGAATCGCCCAAAGAGTTCCCATGACCCAATTCCTGGTTGATAGGCAGGAAGTAATGGACTGGCGCAGGGCCTAGCTGCCCAAATTCTTCTCGAGAACAATCCGTTCAGGCGTCAGGCTGGGCACCAGTTTCAGATTCTGGTCTTGCGTCGTCGGGGTTTCTTTCTCGAAGGATTGTTAGAAACGGCGAGCTTGGTGGCCACCTGCACCTCAGGATCGAAGCTATCGATTTCCTCCTCGCGCGCGTCGAGCCAAGACCGCTTGAGGATATGTGATGGCAGGGAAATGTAATCGAAACCGACACGATTGATGAAAAACATGCGATGGCTGCCTTCTGGTGAAAAACGGATCATTTCAGGCAACATCTCGTCACCATAAGCTTCGCATTCGATTAATTCCCAAACCGAGTTGTACAAGTCCATACCGTCGTCGTGGCAATACCATTTGCGCTGTACGCCGCCATTGGACAGTTGATAGATGCCCTTGGTAGCTGCCTCGAAAAGCCGTTCGCATTGTTTGCTCTCGGCCGCTTTAGCCGCTTCAAGGTCCTCTGGTTTGAGGTGGCCATCCGTGATGAGTTGCGCAAATTCCTCATCGGAGGTGAAGTAGGCTTTTTGGACGCGCTCGATGTCCGTCTCCGCAAAATCCTCCAAACCAACACCGTCAGTCGCAAGGGCGTTGATGATGTCCCAGTCGAGCGGATCGGCGATCTGAAATTCGTAGTGGTTCTTGTAGCCCCCGCGGTTAAATGATCCATCCTTGTTACGGTGTTCCGGTCCGTAATCGTCATAAGCCTCGCTTGAAAAATACAAATCTGAGATCGCATCGCGGCGAAGGATCACAGTCTGATTTGCGAGACTTTCGATTGTCAAATAGGACAAGTCCTGCTGCAGTTCGTGATGCAGCTTGTCGCAGGCCGCGTCTGAAACCGACAACAGGATTGGATCGCCGCCGCCGCGAAAATGCACCGCGACTTCGCCGTAATAGTTGTGCTCCGGGTTTGCCTTGCTGTCATAAAGCGACACGCGGATCGGGTCGCCTCGTAGTTCGGCCTCGGTTGTCTCGAAAGCCTTAGCTAGTTTCTTCAGTTTGTCGCTTGGGATTTCGACTTGGCCGGTTTCCCATCGCTGATAGGTGGGCTGAGTCACTCCAGCCGCCTGCGCCGCTCTCGCCTGCGTCAGGCCCGCGCTGACGCGAAAGTGTCTAAACCTGTTTTTCAAAGCTGAGCTTCCTTTATGCGCATGCGATACACGAAAGTGTATATTATGCGCATAAAATTCGCAATAGGTTGTGCAGGATTCTCGCCAGACGACTGTTACGGTGATGCGCGCGGGCGATCTCAAGTGTCCGCGCCGCTATCGTCCCTTGGCTTCAGCGTATACTTCTTGCGCAATTCGGCCGCTATCTGGTCGGCGCGGTCCTGCATGTTGCGGGTATGTTTCGGCGCGGTGATCACGGTCGGCCGCCAGCCGAGCATGGGGTCTCTGCGCACCGAGACGTAAACACCGCCGATCAGGAGCCGTTCGAGGATCATGTCCTCAAGTTCGGCGTCGGTCTTTTCTTCTTTCTTCATTCCGCTTCTTTCGAACGGTCGTAAACTGCTCCTTAGGTGGTGATTGGGAGACCAGGATTGAAGGGTGGGCCGCTGGGACAAACAGCCGCTTTTGCCCGTTCATGATTGTGACGACTCGTCCATCCGCCTGATGATGTCGCCGAGCGTCACTCTGCCACCTTCGATGATCCGCGCGGTGATGCCACCATGGCCGCGCATGGCGTTGTATCCGCCGGGGCCGAGCGCATCTTCCATGAAACTGCACGGTGCGCATTCGCCGGATGTCTCCAGCACTGCATTGCCAATGCGAAAGCGCCGCTCTTTCAGCGCCATGAGATTGATGCCGCGGGTGACGAAATTTCGCCGCACCAATTCGGGCGGGATCGCGTCGAGACCGAGGAATGATGCAATAGCGGCCAAGTCCTCTTCGGCAACCAGCGTGACCTGCCGTGCGCCATTGCGGTTGGTCTTGTAGCGGTCGCCTTCGATTCCGGTCTCGGCGATCAGTGTCGCCGATTGCGATGTGACGACAGGCGCTCTGCGCGCGGGCCGCAGGCCGATCCAGATCAATTCACCGGGCCGCATCGGGCCGGCCAATAAGCGGCCGAGCGGGGAAGTTGCAGACAATGCCATGAAAGGCTTTTAGCACATCCGATGTTTCAATGCCGCGAACATCATCGATGTCATTTTAGTTGGCAATATCCACCACGCCGACAGAGACATTGCGGCGTCCGCTATACGCTTCTTGTTCCCGGCCCTGGTGCCGACCTCCGTCTGACTGATGGTTGTCTCGTCGAAAATAGCGATCAGTTGAAAAGCTGTCGCACCGTCTTCAGCGGCAATGAACGGTGGTGTGGCCGGCGGGAGACGCGCCGGCCCAGTCGCCTAAGCTGAGCTTCAGAATTCTTCAGGGCTTCGTCTACATTGCGAAAGATCGCTTCAGCAGTCCAAAGCAAATCGGCCACGTGCTCGTTTACGTCATGGCCTGTCGTGTCGTTCGCAAGTGTGGAGATTTGTCCGCGAAGCGTGGATATCCGTGAAGCCGCGCTGCGTGTCTCGTCCTCAATCGTTTGTGCGGCTCTCAGTGAAATCGATAGTTGAGGCCAAGAACGACCATGTCGATGTGCTGGCCAACGTCAAGTGTGGCCGGCGGTGGCGCGCCCCCGCAAGTCGGGCAATTGAGTGTATAGCCGTTAACGCCAAGATCCATATGGTCGTACTCGACCTTCCATGACCAGTTCGGCATAAACGCCACTTCAACGCCGACACCCGCAGTCCACCCAAGAGCGCTGCCGCCTCCGTTAAAATTATTCAAGCCGTTCGAGGCACCCAAATTGACCTTGTCGGAATTGGCCCATGCAAATCCCGCTTTGGCGTAAGGTAACACGCGGTCGATGGCATATCCGATGCGCGCGGTGCCGGTCGCAATCTCGTTGAGATGTATTGACGCCACGCTGACGTTGTCGATCGCTGCGTGACCGTTCATGTCGGCCGCGCTGAACTGTCCCTCGAAGCCGAATACCCAAGAATCAATCTGATAGTCGCAGCCCGCCTGTCCGCCGCCAAGCCACCCTGGCGCCCGCATACCGAACACAGTTGCGCCCGGAACTGTCGTCGTATTCTGTGTCCAGCCGCCACCTCCATGAACGCCAAGCGAGCAACCGGTCCAGTTGTAGCCCGAAATATACGGGGCTTTCGTAGGCAGGTCAGCAGCCGTTGCATTTCCAGCCAGGGCCAACGTCATGGCGGCCATCAAGGCAATTTTTTTCAACATAAGGTCGCTCGATTCTTTTCCAGATTGCCTGCAAGCCTTACCGGCTGAGCACATGGGTGGCTTGGACTGAGTGGCAAAGTCACTTGGACGATTCGATACTTTCGATGGAAACCAAACCATCGTTACTCTTGGGCCACACTCGTGCGTGTGCGTGCGCCGAGGTCCGCAGCGGAGACTGCTCAATTAATTGCGCTTCGAGAAGCCGTAGTTGAAAACATCCGATCACTGTCGAAACCAGGATATTCTCTACGGATGGACGTTCACTCGCGGGGGCGCACCGGGCCGGCCAATCATCGATATTGCTCTAGTTCGCGATATCGACCACGCCGACGGAGACATTGCGGCGCCTGCCGTCGCGCTGCACTGTGAGATCGATGGCGGAGCCGATCTTCGTCTTTTCCAGTTGATCGGTGAGATCGGCGAGCCGCTGCACCGGTTTGCCTGCGGCTTCCACAATCACGTCGCCGAGCGTGCCGTTCCGCTGATCGACACCGCGCAGGCCCGCGCGATCCGCCGGTGAGTTCGGCGCGACGCGCACGATCACCACGCCCTCTGCGCCGAGCCGCGTGGTCGCGGCTTCGTTTGCACTCACGATGCCGATGCCAGGCGTCGGCACGCGGCCTGACTTGATCAGCTCAGGCACCACGCGGTTGACGATGTCCACCGGAATGGCGAAGCCGATGCCCGCACTGGTGCCCGACGGCGAGAGGATCGCGGTGGTGACGCCGATCAGGCGGCCTGCGGAATCCAATAATGGCCCGCCGGAGTTGCCGGGATTAATCGCGGCATCAGTCTGGATCACATCGGCGATCTCACGCCCGCCTGCGGTGGGCATGCGCCGCTTCAGCGCGCTGATGATGCCGGTGGTCAAGGTCTGGTCGAGGCCGAACGGATTGCCGATGGCGAACACAGCCTGGCCGACTTTGAGATCTGCCGATGAGCCGATCGCAATGGGCGGCGGCAACGTGCGGCCGGAGATGCGCACCACGGCGAGATCGTAATTCGGCGCGCGGCCGATTACGCTCGCCGCCGTTACATCGCCCTTCGAGGTGCGGATCAACACGCGGTCGCTTTGCCCGACCACATGGGCGTTGGTCACGATGTTGCCCGCGTTGTCCCACACGAAGCCGGTGCCGGAGCCTTGCTGACCCGGCTCATGTCCAGGCTCTTGCTCTTGTCCGGGCGCTTGCCCGAACCCTTGGCCCTGCTCAAAGTCCTCGTTGCCGGAGAAGGCGCCATTGCGTTCCACGACGACTTGCACCACCGAGGGCGAGACGCGCTCGAACAGGGTGATAGCGGTTTGCTCGAAATCCGCCAGCGCGCCGCGCGGTGCGATGACCCGCGGCTCGGATGCGGACAGGAAGGCCTGCCGTATCCGGGGTTGGATCAGTGCAACGACGCCAAGGAGGATGGCGACGATCACAAGGCCTCGGACGGGGATGCGCATCGCTCTGCCGTTGTTGATTTGCCCACAGCCATAAGCGCACAAGAAGGATTGAGTTCCCAAGCCAGAATGCCACATGTAAACCCGTCCCACAGGACTGAATTCAATAGCAATGAGAGTTGAGATGACGGCTGAAAATCCCGCGCCCGAAACCCATGCCTTTGAGGCGGATGTTGCAAAACTGCTTCACCTGATGGTGCACTCGGTTTACTCGGACAAGGATATTTTCCTGCGCGAGCTGATCTCCAATGCCGCCGACGCTTGCGAGAAGCTGCGCTATGAGGCGATCGCCAATCCCGCGCTGCTCGGCGACGATCCGCAGCCGCATGTGACACTGCGCCTCGATCCCGATGCGCGCCGCCTCGTGGTGGAAGACAACGGCATCGGCATGACGGCGCAGGAGATGGTGGAGGCGCTCGGCACCATTGCGCGCTCCGGTACCAAGGCATTCATGGAGCGTATCGCCGCCAAGGCCAACGGTGAAGACTCGCAGCTCATCGGCCAGTTCGGCGTCGGCTTCTATTCGGTGTTCATGGTGGCCGACAAAGTCGACGTCATCTCGCGGAAGGCCGGGGAGGCGGATGCCGCCGTGTGGTCATCGGACGGCAAGGGCACTTACACCGTCACACCGATCGATACGGCGGAAGCCCCCGCACGCGGCACTCGCGTCGTATTGCACCTGATGGAGGAGGCAAAGGACTACGCGGAGCCGCACACGCTGGAGCGCCTGATCAAAGCGCGCTCGGGCCACGTGGCAGTGCCGATCACGCTGATCGACAAGCCAGATGCGGAGCCGCGTCAGGTTGCCGATGGCGCCGCGCTCTGGACCAAGCCGAAGAGCGAGGTGAGCAAGGAGGACTACACGGACTTCTACCGCACCGTGGCGGGACAGTTCGATGAACCGGCGCTGACCATTCACTATCGCGCCGAAGGCCGGCACGATTACTCCGTTCTGCTGTTCGTGCCGGAGACGCGGCCGTTCGATCTGTTCGATGCCGACCGGCATGGCCGCATGCGGCTCTATGTGCGGCGCGTGTTCATTACTGACGAAGCCGAACTCCTGCCGCGCTATCTGCGCTTCGTGCGCGGTCTGGTGGATTCATCGGACCTGCCGCTCAATGTCTCGCGTGAGCTCATTCAGGAAAGCCCGATCCTGACCGCGATCAAGAAGGGCGTGACCAATCGCGTGATGAGCGAGCTGGAGAAGCTCGCGAACAGCGACCAGGCAGCCTACGAGAAAATCTGGGACACCTTCGGCATCACCATCAAGGAAGGTCTGTACGAGGATTTCGAACACCGTGAGCGGCTGCTCGGCCTGTTCCGTGGATACTCGACGGCTTCCACCGACAAATGGCGTTCGCTGAAGGATTACGAAGCCGACCTGCGGCCCAACCAGACCGCGATCTATTACATCGTCGGCAACGACATGGAGCGCCTCAAGACCTCGCCGCAGCTCGAAGGCTTTCGCGCCCGCGGCATCGAAGTGCTGCTGCTGCCGGATCATGTCGACAGCTTCTGGGTGACGAGCGGCATCGATTATCAGGGCAAGCCGTTCAAGTCGGTCACGCAAGGCGCCGCCGATCTCAAGCTCATCCCACTGCTGGAAGGCAAGAGCGAACCGTCCGCCGATGTTGATGCGAAAGTCGCGTCGTTCCTGGTATTCGCGAAGAGCGTGCTGGGTGATGACGTCTCCGAGGTGCGCGCGTCTGAACGGCTGACCGACAGCGCGGTCTGCATCGTCGCGCCGGAGAGCGGCATGGATCGCCAGCTCGAAAAGCTGCTGGCGAGCGCGGGCCGTCCTGTGCCTGCGTCGAAGCCGGTGCTTGAGGTCAATCCCTCGCACGAGTTGATCCGCAAAGTTGCGGACCTCGGCGACACGGAGATTTCCTTCCGCGAGGATGTCGCGCATCTGCTGCTCGACGAAGCACTCGTGGCGGACGGCGATCGGCCGCGCGATCCGAAGTCGTTCTCCGCGCGTCTCGGTCGCCTGATCGAGCGCGGCGCTTCAAGCAAGTAAAACATCAACGGCGCGGGGCGGCATCGCCTCGCGCTTCACGCTCACCCGCCAGCACTCACCGGAGAGATTCATGAAAATTGGAATTATCGGAACGGGCAATGTCGGGTGTGCGTGTGCGATGGCTGCAGCCCTTCGTGGCAGCGCGCGGCAGATCGTGCTGGTCAACCGTACGCGCAAGACGGCCGAGGCGGTGGCAACTGACATCCGCTACGGCATGCCGCTGTCGAGCAAGGCGGAGATCGTCGATGGCGACTATGCTGATCTGGCGGGCGCAGGTGTGGTGCTGATCACCTCCGGCGTCAACGAGAAGACGGGAGGGGCCACCGACCGCAGTGATCCGCAGGGGCGCCTGCGTCTGCTCGACAAGAATGCGCAGATCTATCGCGACATCGTGCCGAAGATCGCCGCTGCCGCGCCGGACGCCGTGCTCGTTGCGGTCACCGATCCGCCGGACCCGCTGGCGGATATCGGACGCGACGCAAGCCCCGGCACAACGGTGCTGAGCGCGGGGACGTATTTAGACAGCCAGCGCTTCCGTGTTCACCTCGGCAAGCACTTCGGTGTCGATCCCGCGCACGTGGAAGCTCAGGTGATCGGCGATCACGGCACCGCGCAGGTGTTTCTGTGGTCGTCGGCGCGCATCGGCGGCGTGCCGATCGCGCAGCTCTTGAAGACACGCGGTGAAGATTTCAAGGCGCTGCGCGAGAAAGTGGAGAAGGAAGTCCGCTACGCCAACATCACCATCATCGAAGGTCACGACGCCAGCCAGTACGGCATCGGCATTGTCTCGGTGCGTATCGCCGAGATGATCCTCAACGATGAGCGTGCCGTCATTCCGATCGGGAGCTTCCAGCAGAAATTCGGCGTCACGCTGTCGTTGCCGAGCGTGGTCGGTCGCAAGGGCGTCATCGAGGTGTTTGAGCCTGAGCTGTCAGACGAAGAACAGGCGGGCCTCGCCAAGAGCGCGAAACTTTTGAAAGAAGCGCTGGATCGCGTGCGGGGATCGTAACGCGGCGTCGCTGCACACTCACATCAGCTTCAGCACGAGCTGGCGTTCGTATCCCGCGTGCCGCGCGACGAAGTCGTCGATGGATGAGGTGAGGTCTTCGGCGGCGAGGTCTGCGCGGCGCCGGATTTCGAGCGCAACATCTTGCGAGACATCATCTGCCCATTTCTCCGCGGTGTTGAAGGCGACGATGCGAACGGGATTATTGTATTGCCCCGACATCAGGTCGGTGATCACCGTCTCTAAATCGGTGTGCTCGACATCGGCTTCGCGATAGACGGTGCCGGATTGGTCGAAGTCGTCCACCACGAGATAGACATTCTGATCGCCGCCGGCAGGCACGATCGATGGGGTCCACCTGTTACGCATGACACAGCCCCTGTCAGGAAACGACGCAAGACAAGTGCGGAACCGCGCGTTGGTTCCGCTTGCAACGTCTTTTCAGCGCAGGAAAGGCTGAAGGTCGATGCTCAGCCGATAAGGCTTCAGTCCGGAAGCGATTGCCGGAAGCCGGCGATCAATGCGCGTGTGTGCGCGATCGCCGGGTCTTACGCGTGTTCGATCAGTACCCGCCGACGGAAGCCGGTGGGCGCGGCGCCGGTGATGAGTCAGCATACCCGGACGGGTCTGAATAGGTTCGTGGTTGTGCGTAACTCGGTGGCGGCGAAGTCGGCTGCTGCGAGTAAATCACCGGCGGAGGGGCCGACGTCTCCTGCGATGTCACCGGATAAGGCCGTGCCGGCGGCTGATATTGCGAGACCGGGCGCGGCGTGGCAGCAGACTGCACCGGCGGAAGCGAAGCAGGCCGTTGCACCTGCGCGGTCGGTGACGGTGCCGCAGGACGCGACGGAACAGCCGCGCGGCGCGGGATGTTACGTTCGTTGATCTTGGCGATTTCGCGCGCCATCTGCTCGTTATTGGTCTTCATCTCGGACATGTTCTTCTGCAACGCGGCGACTTCGCGCGTCAGCGCCTGGACCGATTGCGTGAGCTGCGTCACATCAGGTGATGAAGCTACGGCTGCGCTTGTTGCTGTCGCGTCGGTTGAAGCCGGAGCGGCAGACGTAGGCTGTGGTGCTGCAGCCTGCTGCGGCGCGGGCTGTTGTGGCACAGCCTGTTCTGCCGGTGGCGTTGCTGCCTGCTGCGATGAATCTGCCGGCGATGTATCGGCAGCATGTGTCGTGTCTTGCGGTGCGTGCGCGGATGCGTCTGCTGTGTCGGCGGGTGTTGCGCTTGCCGCAGTCGCTGCGCCTGATGTGGCGTCGTGATGTTTCAGATGCAGCCACGACACCAGCGGCATCTGCTGCGTCAGCCCCTGGGCGAGTTGCTTCGCATCATCGCCGAAGGTCTTCCAGCCCATAGTGGCGACGGCGCCGACGAGCATGATCACCAGACCGGTGACCGCGCGCTTCATCGCTTTGCCAAAGGCGGACGGCTCGCCGTCGAGCCGGATCGACGGCTGGTCTTCCACCGGGCCGAGGTCGTTGGCCGGCGAAGGAAACTCCGCGGAAGGAAATATCGTATCCGCGCGCGGTGTCAGGCGTTCGGCGTCGACCCGAGACACCACTCGTTCGGCGCCCGCACGTGGCACCAGCCGCTCGGCAGTAAAATCGGATGCCGTGAATTCGGGAGCTGATGTCGCGGTGAAACGTGGCTCCGTGCGCTGAGTTGAATCGCGGGCAGGGCGCTGGTCCGGCGCAGGGCAGGATTCTTCGGCCCCGGGGGCGATGGCAACGGCCTCCTGACCGGACGTTTCAATGTGATCGAGCGGCTCGGTGTGCTTCCGTTTCATCATCGATAGCATGGCGGCTCCGTATCCTCATCCGATATCAGCCGTATACCCCCGTTAACCAAGCGCCATGCAGGTTTGACCAAAGCAAGGCGAGAGGATGAAAAGGCGTGGAGGGATTGTGGCAGGAACTTCGCGAGCCGCAGCATTTGCTGCGTCGTGTTGGGTTACAACGTGTCGCTTGCCTGCAGCATGGCAATTGTCTGGAGCGCGTTGGTCTGCTGTGAAGCGCTCGCGCGCGAAGCGGTGCGATAGCGCTTAGGCGCGTGGCCCTTTGCGCGTTTGAAGGCGTTGCTGAACGCGCTTTCCGATGTGTAGCCCAGCGCAAATGCAATGGTCGAGACCGGTTGCTCGGTTTCGCGCAGGTCGCGCTCCGCCAGATGCATCCGCCATGCAAGCAAATAGGCGAGCGGCGCGACGCCAACGAGCGTCTTGAAGCGCAGCGCGAACGTCGTGCGCGACATGCCGGCGGCCTTCGCCAGTTCTCCCAGTGTCCACGCGCGCGCTGGTTCGCCGTGCATCAGCCGCATCGCCACTGCGATGCGCTCGTCGCCAAGGCCTTTCAGCCATCCGCCGGCCAGCGGCCCCGCTGTTTCAAGGTGCGCGCGCAGCGCCTGCACGAACATCAGTTGTGCAAGCTGCGTAGTCACCAGCAAGCCGCCGGGATGATCCTCGTTCATCTCGCGCACGAGCTGTTTTACCAGCCATTGCAGCACAGCGGCTTCGTTCGAGGTATGACGCACGTGAACCATCGGCGGCAGCACGTCGAGCAGCAACGCCTGACGTGATGGATCGAGCGTGACGTGACCGCCGAGCATGACGAAGTCATAATTGTCGCCGATGCGCGCGATACCTTTAATCTTGTCGGCGAAGGCCGTTTTTGCGTCCAGCGGCGCAAGCTTCGGATCCGTGGTGAGCACGAACGGGTGTTTGCCGTCCACGACGATCACGTCGCCGGTGTCGAGCCGGATCGGCGGCCGGTCTTCGAACAGCATCAGGCAACTGCCTTCCGCGAGCGCCATCACTTTGACGGCGTCGGGCCTTCTGAAATGCAGCGACCAGGCCCCGCCGGCGATCAGGCCCCCGGACATTACGCAGCGGGCCTCCAGCAGATCGAGGATTTCGGACATTGGGTCAGAAGAACCGGGGTCCGAAGAACTGGGGTCGGAGGAACCGGCATCGGAATTGGGGGTGGAATTCATGCCCGTACGATCGCGCAAGAAATCGGGATTTACAAGCATTCAGAATCCCGCAGGGCCGGATTATCAGCCTCTCCGACATTTATCGGAGATCACACCATGTTCACACCGCAAGTTCCCCTCGGTTCAGGCTTCGGAGCCGCCACCGCCGCCAGCGACGTCATCAACGGCTATGATCTCAGCGGCAAGACCGCGATCGTCACGGGCGGCTATGCCGGGCTAGGGCTTGAGACCACAAAGACGCTGCTTGCCGCCGGGGCGCAGGTCATCGTGCCGGTGCGCGATCCGGAGAAGGCGCGGCGGACGCTCGCGTCTGTGCCCGGCGTCGAACTCGGCGCGCTCGACCTGATGGACCCATTGTCCATCGATACGTTTGCCGAACGCTTTCTCGCCTCCGGCCGTGCGCTGCATCTGCTCATCAACAATGCGGGCATCATGGGCAATCCGCTGACACGTGATGCCCGCGGATACGAGTCGCAATTCTCCACCAATCATCTCGGGCATTTTCAACTCACCGCGCGGCTATGGCCTGCACTCAGGAAGGCCAATGGTGCGCGCGTGGTGGAATTGTCCTCGCGCGGGCATATGCGTGGCGCGGTCGATTTCGGCGATCCCAATTTCGAACGCCGTGCATACGAGCGATGGGCTGCTTACGGCCAGTCCAAATCGGCCAACATCCTGTTCCCGCTGGCGCTCGATACGCGCGGTGCGGCGCATGGCGTGCGGGCGTTCTCCGTGCATCCCGGCGGCATCATCACGGATCTCGCAAAATATATGTCGCCGGAGGAAATCCGCGCCACGGGTCACGTCGATGATCAAGGCCGTCCCATCATCGATCCGTCGCGCGGAATGAAGACTGTCGAGCAGGGCGCTGCCACCACCATCTGGTGCGCGACGAGTTCTCAGCTCGACGGCAAGGGCGGTGTTTATTGCGAGAACTGCGACATCGCCCAAGCTGTGCCTGCGGATTCTAAGGAGCCATCCGGTGTCCGCCCCTGGGCGACCGATCCGGAGTTTGCGGATCGTCTCTGGAGTCTCAGTGAGAAACTGACCGGCGTGACGTTCAAAGTCTAAGCACGCCGCGCGCTGTTCACGGCTCCTCGAACAGCGCGCGCTCGTCGACAAACACCTGCGTGAGAAATTCGCTGATGCTGCGGATCGCCGGGTCGCGCGCATCGTGCCGCCGCGTGATGAGCCAGAGCTCACGCGGCGGTGGCGTCTTGCCGAGAGCGCAGAGCACGAGCTTGTCGTCCGCACGGCCGATGAAGTGCGGCAGCATGGCGATGCCGGCACCCGCGCGCGCGGCAGCAGCCTGTGCGACCTGATTGTCGGTACGGAACGCGACGCGGGCGCGCGGGAATTGCCGCGTCAACGACAGCGCATCGGGGATCGACGCATTGGCTTCGTCGAAGCCGACGAATACAGGCGATGCGCCATCCGCAATGCGTCGTCGCCATTTCGCTGTGCCGTAGAAGCCAAAACTGAATGTCACGAGGCGCTTGGCGATCAGGTCGCCGTCATCCGGGCGTGCCAGCCGCAACGCGATGTCCGCCTCGCGTCGCTCCAGGCTGACATTGCGGATATCGGTGGCCACTTCAACGTCGAGGCGCGGAAGTTTATCGGTCAGCGTCGCGAGGCGCGCGACGAGAAATCCCTGCGCAAGTCCGGGCGTGCTGCTGACGCGTACCAGTCCCTTGGGCTCACCGTCCGCGCCGCCACGACTGAGCGTCGCCGCGGCCGTCTCCATCTCGATCGCGGCGCCGAGCGCGCGCGTGCCCGCAGGCGTCAGCACGTATCCGTCGGGCCGCCGCTCCACCAGCTTTTCATCCAGCGCGCGTTCAAGTGCTGCGATCCGCCGTGCGATGGTGGCGTGATTGACGCCGAGCGCCCGCGCTGCCGCCGAAAGGCTGCCGTGGCGCGCGAGTGCCACAAAGATGCGGACGTCCTCCCAGTCGAGGCCTGTGCGAATCTGATCAGCCATTGAGAGATTTTAGCGAATTTTCTCACAGGTGGCGACGGCTTAATTCATGTCCATCGACATACTCAAGGACACCGCGTCATGACTGCATCGCCCCTCACACTCACTCTTATCGGCGGCCCGACCGCGCTCATCGAAGTCGGCGGCTTCCGTCTGCTCACCGATCCGACTTTCGATCCGCCCGGGCTTTATCAAGAGACACCGGTCCACTTCGAGAAGACCTCTGGTCCCGCGCTGTCGGTGAAGGAGATCGGCAAGCTCGACGCGGTGCTGCTGAGCCATGATCATCACTTTGACAATCTCGATCACTCAGGCCGCGCAATGCTGCCGACAGTGGGCGTGACCTACACCACCAAGGCCGGGCAGGGACGTCTTGGCGGCAACGCGGTTGGCCTTGCGCCGTTCGAGACGACGACGCTGCAAGGCGCGAACGGCCGAAATCTGTTTGTCACCGCAGCGCCTGCGCGTCACGGGCCGGTGGGCATCGAGCCACTGTCAGGCGATGTGGTCGGCTTCCTGCTCGGCATCGAAAAGCCGGGCGATGCGATCTATGTCACCGGCGACACGGTCTGGTACGAGGGCACGGCGGAAGTGGCGCGGCGTTTTTCGCCGAAAGTGGTGATGCTGTTCACTGGCGCTGCCGAGCCGCGCGGCCGCTTCCACATGACCATGGACAGCAACGATGCGCTGGAAGCCGAGCGGGCGTTCCCGAATGCGGCCATCGTCGCCGTGCATAACGAAGGCTGGGTACACTTCAAGGAAAGCCCGGAGCAACTGGCGGATGCGTTCACCAAGCTCGGCGTCGCTCCGCGGCTCCGCACGCTCGAACGCGGCAAGCCGATGACGTTCGATTGACGCGCAATATCATGCGTTGATGCGGCGTCATCGCCGCATCAATAGCCTGCGGCGGCGAGCGCGGTGACCGCTCCCATCGCCATCCAGCCGAAATGCTTGCCGCGCGTGGCATAAGCATTTGCTGCCGCGCCAAACGCGTAAGTCACTGCCACCGTGGCGACGATCCAGTGGCGCGCGGTGTCGGAAGCGACATAAGGTGCTGCGATCAGCAGCACGCCGCCGCCGAGCCAGGCCACGGTGCTGCATTGCCAGACCAGGCGAAGCAGGGTGCGCAGGCGCGGGGGCTCGATGGTGGCGCGGGCGAACACTTTGGTTTCGCCCAGCACGCCATGGATGATTGAGACCACGATCGCGGCGACGCCGGCACATTGCAGAAGAAAATCTTGCATTGAAGGATCCTCCATACAGTGGTGTATGGATGCTGCACCTGCCGTTGCCTTCTGTCAATACACTCCTGTATGGTGGTTGCATGACAGACCAGTTGTCTGCAACCGATTGGCTCGATGCCGGGCTGAAAGCGCTGGCGGCAAGCGGCGTCGCGGCGCTGAAGGCCGATCCGCTGGCGAAGGCGCTCGGCGTCTCGCGCGGCAGTTTCTATTGGCATTTCCGCGATGTGGAGGCGTACCACACGGCGGTGCTGGCGCGCTGGCGCGATATCGCCACCGAGCGGATTATCGCCAACGTTGAAAAACATGCAGACGCTGCAGAAGGCGTGGAATATCTGCTTCGCGGTGCATTCGCGGCGCGCTCCGATCTCGAAGTCGCGATACGGAGCTGGGCCACCCACGATGCCGCCGCGCGCAAAACTGTGCGCGAGATCGACCAGCGGCGCATGTCCTATATCGAGGCGCTGCTGAAACGCGCAGGCATTGCGACGGACATCGCTCGCGCGCGGGCGCAAATTCTCTTCTGGGCGTTTCTGGGATTCGAGCTGTCGGACAAGCCGCTGCCCGCAAAGGAGCGCGAGCGGCTGATCGAGGAACTGATCCGCGTCGGTGGGACGCACGGCTAAAGCGCGCAGTTCTGGAACCTTTTGGCGGAAACTGCGCGTTGTTTGTCCGATCCGCATGGGTCAATGGTGGCATCATCGGCCGACCTCAAAAGAGGTCTCAGGCTTATTTTGACGCGTTTTCTTCACGCGAACCGGTACCCACTTCGCTCGAAAACGCTTTGGAAGGAGATCCCCATGCGCAACGCGATTTATATATGTCTCGGCGCGCTCGCGGTTCTGGCCGTCTGCCTGCCGTCGCTGCTGTCTGCGCGCAAGATGCCCATTGCTTCGCCCGCGCCTGAGCGCATCGCATCCGATGAACACCAGAAGGCCGTCGAGGCCTTGAAGCCGCCGAAGCGCAAGCGCCCAGCCATCGCGCTCATTGCCGCGAACGACGGCACGGAAGTCGCCGACTTCCTCACCGCCTATGGCGTGCTGAAAGAGGCCAACGTTGCGGATGTGACGGTGGTGGCGGATCGGCCTGAGCCGATCCGGCTTTATCCCAGCAGCATCAAGGCCGAGACACAGGCGACCACGGCGGAGTTCGATACGTCTTATCCTGTAGGTGCGGATTATGTCGTGGTGCCCGCGCTGTTGCGGCCGGACGATGCTGCTGTGATTGCGTTTCTCAAGAGCCAGCATGAGAAGGGCGCAACCATTGTGTCGATCTGCAATGGCTCGCTGACAATGGCAGCAGCTGGACTGCTCGACGGGCGCAAGGCCACCGCCCACTGGTACGAGATTGCAGGGATTCAAGCGAGACATCCCACCATGACACGGGTGCGCGATCGCCGTTATGTGGTGGACAACGGAATTGCGACATCTACCGGCATCACCGCTTCGCTGCCGCTGATGGCGACGCTGGTGGAAGCCATCGGCGGGCGCGATGAAGCCGAGAAGGTCGCGGCACGTGTCGGCCTCGACAACTGGGATGCGCGTCACAAGTCGTCCAATTTTAAGCTCACGCTGGAGCACAGGAAGACCTTTATCCGTAACAAGTTGAGCATCTGGCGCGATGAAAACGTGGGCATTCAGCTCGGCGACGGTGTCGATGAGATCGCGCTTGGTTTGATAGCGGATGCTTATGCACGCACGGAGTTGACTGAATTGATTGCGACTAACGGAGCGGGCGGACAGGTGCAAAGCCGGCGCGGCCTCACATTGCTGTTTGATGCACCAGCGAAGAGCGTAGCGTTCGTGGTGGAACCGCCGCCTGACCAGCCGGCGCGCGTGATCGACCGCGAGCTCTCACGCATTGCCACGCGCTACGATACGCCGACCGCAGCCTTTGTGGCGTTGACCATGGAATATCCGTGGGGCGGACCGCAGGCGCGGCTGGTGAAGAACTGAAGTAAAGCCATTGCGATGGATAAATTGCAGTGCGCCGTCTCATCGGCAAGTTGGAATAGCGCCACACTTGTTACTCCCACCGGATGGATGCCCGGTGTCAAAACGATCCTACGAAGAGCAGCGAACCGCGTTGCGCCTCATTTTTGAGGGCTGCAGGTTCGGCCAACCGAGGAGTTTTGATAATCATGACGCATAACGGAAAGGGCGGACACTCCGCCATGCAAACGCCACCGGTCGTCTCGAAGCAAGAATGGGACGCCGCTCACAAGCAGATGCTGGTGAAGGAAAAGGCGCACACCCGCGCGCGTGATGCACTCGCCGCCGAGCGCCGCCGCATGCCATGGATGGCCGTGGAGAAGTCGTACACCTTCGATGGACCCAATGGCAAAGTCAGTCTGCTCGATTTGTTTCAAGGCCGCCGTCAGTTGATCGTCTACCGTGCTTTCTTTGAGCCCGGTGTGCATGGATGGCCGGAGCATGCCTGCATCGGCTGTTCACTTGGCGCTGATCAGGTCTCCAATCTTGCGCATCTGCACGCGCGCGACACCACGCTCGTCTATGCCTCGCGCGCTCCGCAGCCGGATATTCAACGCTTGAAGAAGCGGATGGGCTGGGACCGCATGCCTTGGGTCACCATCACCGACAGCTTCGATGCTGATTTCGGCGTCGATGAATGGCACGGCCACAACGCCTTCATCCGCGACGGCGACCGCATCTTCCGCACCTACTTCATCAACAACCGCGGCGATGAGGCAATGGGCACCGTCTGGAGTTACCTCGATCTCACGGCGCTCGGGCGTCAGGAGGAGTGGGAAGACTCGCCACAGGGTTATCCGCAGGAGCGGACGTACAAGTGGTGGAATTGGAACGACAGTTACGTCGCGGGTGCCGCGCCCGATCCGAGGTGGGTTGAGGTGTCCGACGCTGGAGAAGCGGCCTTCCGCAATAAGGATGCAGGCACGCAACCATGAGACGCGCGTGTTGCGGCAATTCCGGCGGAGAGACGACCCGCCGAAATGTCTCCCCGTTCAGGATGACTGATTTTCTCGCTCTGGCGGCGTCGCCGACTTTCGCCCTTATGGCGGTCCTGACAAGCACGCTCGGTGGCGGTCCGGCGGACACACTCTGCTCAGCGGCGCACGCATCGCCGCTGAGTGGAATGAGCGTGATGTATCTCTTGATGAGCGCGTTTCATGCCGCGCCATGGGTGAGGGTGGTGCGAGATCGGCTGTAGAGCGAAGGTCCGGTATAGGTCAGAGTATGCACCGCTCAGGTCTTGAAGATGCGCTTGCTCATGCTCACGCGTTCTTCAACCTCATATCCGGCCTTCTCGTAGAAGCCCAAAACGGATGTATTCGAGCCGACAACCTGAAGATTGATCTTGATGCAACCCAATGCAGCGAGCCGTTTCTCGGCTTCCTGAATAAGCGCCTGTCCGATCCCTGCGAGACGATGTGACCGCAAAACAGCGATGCGCGAAAGCCAGCCACGGTGACCGTCGTATCCGGCCATCACCGACCCAACGACATGATTGCCTTCGACCGCGATCAGGAGGAGGTCCGGCTGGATCTTCAGCTTTTCGGGAATGGAGATGTGGGCTGCATTCCAGGGTGGGGAATTCGGGAACGCCTCCCGCCAAAGTGCGTCCACACCGTCAAAATGATTGTCTGCGTAGGTTACAATTGAAAACGTCATGCTGGTCCAATCAGGCGCGGCGGGGTCTCGCTTATGTCGATCGGAGCAACAATATTCGTCGATCCATGATGCTTCAAGCTCACTCCAATTCACATCGGTACGAAGGCCCTATGATGGGCGCGCAGCCCCGATCGCAGCCGCCGGGTCGCATCATCATGCGGCCCGGCAGTTGATAACAACCCAGCAGATCACGCAGCTTTGTGCTGGCGAAGCTGTTCGAGCACCGGGAAGATGTCGGACGGTTCGGGCCGACGGGTGTAGTCGGCGTTGACTTCGGCGTAGGCGATCACGCCGTCCTGGCCGATCACGTAACGTGCAGGCATCGGCAGCGTCCAGCTCTCTTCGCCGTTGAACGCAGTCAGGTCAGCACCGAGGGCCTTGTGCACCTCGCGCAGATCATTGGGCAGGGTCCAGCGAACGCCGAACTGCGCGCCGAGATCGCCGCCTCTGTCGCTGAGGATTGGGAAGCCGAGCGCATTCTGCCGCTGCGACTTGCGGCTGTTCGGTGCGGTCTGCTGCGAGATTGCGATCAAGGTCGCGCCGCGTGCTTCGATCTCCGCGCGGGCCGCTTCGAGGGCCACAAGGTCGAAGTTACAATAGGGGCACCAGACACCGCGATAGAAGGTCACTACCAGTGGTCCCTTCGCCAGCAGGGTCTTGGACGAGACCGGGTTGCCGTCCGGATCCGGTAGCGTGAATTCCGGGGCGACGTCGCCAGCCTTCAGGGCCTTACCCGGGGCGGCCGCCGCGATCAGTTCCTCGGTGGCGCGGTGCATCACGTCGACCACGGCCTTCGGCGCAACGTTGTTTTCGAATTCATGTCTGATGGCATCGAGTTTGCCCTGCAGCGGCAGGTCCGAGCTGGCGATCTTGGTCAGAACTTCCTGGAAAGACATCGAACTTCTCCTGTTTGTTTGGGGGCGCGACCAGCGCCGTGTCAGGAACATCGACTTTTCCATTTCAAAGCAGTAGCCAGCCCATATGGCTTTGAGTTATCCATTTTTGATATGAGTGATCATCTGGATGCCCTACGGCTTTTTGTGCGGGTCGCCCACCTCGGCAGCTTTTCCGCGGCCGGGAGGGAGCTCGGCGTGCCGCAATCCTCGGCCTCGCGCACCATCGCGACGCTGGAGCGCGAGGTCGGCGCCTCGCTGCTGATCCGCACCACGCGCGCTGTCACGCTCACTGATGCCGGCACCGATTTCCTCGCGCGGATCGAGCCGATCCTGGCGGACCTTGATGAAGCTGAGCACGCGGCGCGCGGCGACGGCGAGCTGCGCGGGCTGCTGCGGGTCGCGGTCGGCACAGCCATGGCCGTGCGGGTGCTGATTCCGTGTCTCAAGCCTTTTTTGGATCGTCATCCGGCATTGCAAGTCGAGCTGATCCTGGAGGATCAGCGGCAGGATCTGGTGCGGGAAGGTGTCGATGTCGCCATTCGGTTTGGACAATTAACGGACTCCACCGCCATCGCCCGTAAGCTGAAGAGCTGGCCGCGCATCCTCGCTGCGTCACCACTCTACCTGAAGACCGCGCCGCCTTTGATCAAACCAGCGGACCTCGCCGCCCATTCGGTGATCGTGGGGCCGCAAGGCGCTCGCGACTGGACATTCCACAAGGACGGCACCACCACTTCGGTTCGCATCGAGGGGCGTCTCAGGATTCCCGCGCTCGAAGGTGCGTTGACGGCGGCGGCCACCGGCATGGGCATTGTCATGAGCGTGACCGGCGCTTTGCGAAACGAACTGACAAGCGGCACTTTGGTCCGCGTGTTGGAGGACTGGGATTTAGGCTTCGTCGATGTGCATGCGGTGTTCACCGGTGGCCGCGCCGCCAAGCCATCTGTACGCGCGATGGTCGCGCACCTCGCGGAAGCTTTGGCAGAGATCTGACGTATTTAACGTGACAGCGCTTCCGCCACCCGCGCCAGCTCACGGATTCCCCGTTCGATGTCGGCGAGCGGTGTGCTCGCGTAGCCGAGGACAAGCCCGGCCATTTTCGGGCGATCCTTCGATCCGAAAAAAAGCGGGCCCACGGGATAAACGCCGACGCCATTCGCTTTGGCCGCTTCGACAAGTTGGGATTCCTTGTTTCGCGGCACGCCGTGCAGCCAGAGCATGACGTGAAGCCCGGCATCTGCGCCCGAAACGGTAACGCCATTGCCGAAGTGCTTCTTCACCGCTGCGAGCAGCGCCGTTCGGCGCTCGCTGTTTGAACGCCGAACGCGGCGCACATGACGTTCGTACGCGCCGGACTCCAGCATGTCGGCCAAAGCAGATTGGGCGAGGGTGGGCGTATGGCGGTCCGTCAATCGCTTCGCTGCGGAAAACACGGCGGCCAGATGATGGGGCACGACCAGATAGCCAAGACGAAGTTGCGGAGACAGTGTCTTTGAAAGCGTGCCGACGTAGATCACCACGTCTGCACGGTCGAGCGACTGCAACGCTTCCACCGGCCGCGCGTCGTAGCGGTATTCGGAATCGTAGTCATCCTCGATGATGTGAGCGCCTGCACGCGCGGCCCAACTCAGCAACGCCTGCCGGCGGCTGACCGACATGACACCACCAAGCGGATATTGATGGGATGGCGTCACGTAAGCGAGACGTCCTTTCCGCATATCTTCAAGCACGTCCGTTTGCATGCCGTCCTGATCGACCGGAACGGGATGAAGTTTCGCGCCGATGGCTTCGAACACCTGGCGGGCGACCGGATAGCCCGGGTTCTCGACCACCACGGGATCGCCCGGATCGAGCAGAATGCGCGCGCACAGATCCAGCGCCTGTTGGGAGCCGCTCACCACAATGATCTGATCGGCATCACAGCGGATGCCTCTCGCGCGTCCGAGATAACCTTGCAGGGCGTTGCGGAGTTGAGGAAGTCCGGACGGATCAGCATAGCTTAGCCGTGGCTGTTTCTGCAGGAGCGCGTGCACGATGGCGTGCTTCCACGGAAGAGTCGGAAAATCGTCGGACGAGAGATCGCCGTATCTGAAATCGATGGCGGGTGGATCGCCTCGATCGATGAGAGGAAAAGTCAGCACGCGGCGTGCGAATGCCGAAAGATCGCGGGCCGGTGCGCGTGCCGTCGCCGGTTTGGTGGGCGCCAGAACTGGCGGCCGGAATGACGCTGCAACGCGGGTCTTCGACCCTTGTTTGGCTTCAAGATAGCCCTCGGCGATCAGTTGATCGTAGGCGGCAGTGACCGTGGTGCGGGACACACCGAGTTCGGCGGCAAGCGCCCGCGACGAAGGCAACGCTGCGCCGGGAGCATAGAGACCGTCCGTAATCTGCGCCCGCAGATTGCTGCAGATCTGCGCACCCGGTGAACGATCCGCCCGCTGCGCGGCTTTCAGTGTTGTCAACTGGACTACCTGTTTTTCTTAAAACTGGATATGTATTCTGGACCAGTTATCGGGCATTCTCCAGCGGAAATCGGGATTCGAGCGCTGCGTATTCCGGCGTTCGCGACCTGAGTTGTTTTCCCTCCGAGAGACGATGTCCACCGCACTTGAGACGAAGACCAAGAGCCGCCCTCCCATGTTCTATGGGTGGTGGATCGTGGTCGGCTGCCTGCTTGTGGCTGTCGTTGGATGGTCGCTGACCGTCTTCGGAATGGGAGTTTACATTCATGTGCTCGCCGAGCGGCCGGGCTTCTCCATCAGCCTGATCTCAACCGCGGTGACAGTTTCTTATCTGGTGAACGCAGTTCTTCTGATCAGCGTGGGAGCGGCGACCGCACGCTTCGGGCCAAAGCCGGTGATTGGAGCCGGGGCCGTTATCTTGGGTGTCACCGTGCCTGCGTTGGCCTTCTGCCAGCAGGCGTGGCAGGTCTTCCTCGTCTTCGCTGTGATGGGACTGGGCCGAGCGTGTCTGTCGCCGACATCGATCAGCACGACGCTCGCTCCATGGTTCGAGCGGCATCAGGGCCGCGCGGTGTCCATGGCGCTGCTCGGCGCAAGCATCGGCGGAATGATCGGAACGCCTTTGCTGTTGGCTGGCATAGCCGTGTTCGGTGAGCACACGGCGCTGATCCTTGCCGGAGCATCGTCGCTGCTCATTGTGCTGCCGGTGGTATTCTTCGTGTTGAAGCGCACGCCGCAGGAGATGGGGCTGTTGCCGGATGGCGAGACATCTTCGACTGGCAGCACGCAGAAGGCTGAGGCGCTCTGGTCGCGAAGGGGCGCGATGACCACCCGGCACTTCAATTCGCAAATGATCTCATTCGCCCTGAGCTTGATGGTGCAGATCGGTTTCCTGAGCCACCACGTCTCATTGGTCGCGCCGACGCTGGGCGATCACGGCGCATCGATTGCGGTGTCCGCCGCGGCGCTGGCCGCGTTTGTTGGCCGAATTGCGCTTGCTCGGTTCGCCGATCGTGTCGATCTGCGATGGACAACCTGCGGCGTGCTGCTCGTTGCGGCGGCGTCCCTTGCGGCCATGGCGATGACGTCGAACCCGGCAGGCCTGATGATCACCAGCGTATGTTATGGGCTCACGATCGGAAACCTGACGACGCTTTCGCCGATTATTGCGCGTCGCGAGTTTGGCGCTGCATCCTTCGGCGCAGTGTTCGGCGTTGCGGCCTCGGCCATTGCCGTTGCGAGCGCCTTCGGTCCGGGCTTGTTCGGCATCCTGCGCGACACGTTCAATAGTTACGGACCGGCCTTGATCATCGCCGCGATGATGAATTTGATCGCTGCCATCATCATCGTGTGGGGCGGCCGAAAACCTCTTCCTTCGCCACGCTGAACGCGCCTCTCATCCACAATCGGAGTTGCACGATGTATATCCCGCCCGCATTCAAGGACACTGAGCTCGCGGCGATCCACGCAACGATCCGCGGCGCGCGCCTCGCCAATTTTGTCACGTCCACAGCAAGCGGGCTGATTTGCACGCCGCTGCCACTGTTCTTTGACGATCGTGAAGGTGAACACGGTGTTCTGTACGGCCATGTGGCGAAGGCCAACCCGCAATGGAAGGAAACGCCGGTGGGCGAGGCGCTTGCCACCTTCAACGGCCCCGACGCCTATGTCACGCCGTCCTGGTACGTGTCGAAGCGGGAGCACGGCAAGGTCGTCCCGACCTGGAACTATGTGGCCGTCCATGCCTATGGACAGGCCGAGTTCTTCGAGGACACTGACAGGCTTTACGACGTCATCACGCGGCTGACCGACCTTTACGAGCGCCCGCGCGCCGAGGCTGGGCGTACTGAGGCTTGGGCTGTCACAGATGCGCCGGCTGACTTCATCAAGTCGCAGCTGCGCGGCATCGTTGGTCTTCGCATGCCGGTCTCGCGCATCGATGCCAAACGCAAGATGAGCCAGAACCGCAGCGAGGCGGATCGGGCAGGTGTTGCCGCTGGACTAGCTGAAAGCGATCGAGAGTCCGATCGTGTTGTGGCGACGTTGATCCCGCTTGAGCGGTCACCAACTTAATTCTTCAACGCCTTCGTAACGCGCCCCAGCTTATCCGGATTGCGCGTAATGTAGATGGCGATGATGCGGCCGTCTTCGATTTCGAATGCGGTGGTCTGCAGCACGTCGTCGCGCTCGCGGCTGACATAGCCGGGCAGGCCGTCGATCCACATCGGCTGGAGGAACCTCGCGGGCTGCGCGGTGTATTTGCGATAGATGCCTCCGAAAAAGCGCGAGACGCGGCCGCTGCCGAGGATCGGATTGATGGACGCGATCACCTTGCCGCCGCCGTCGGCTTTCAGCACCACGCTGTCGGCCAACATGCTGCGCAACGCATCAACATCGCCGCTCGATGAAGCCTTGAAGAACGCCTGCGCGATGCGGTCGCCTTCAGCGCGATCCACTTGGTAGCGCGGCTTGGCATCGCGCACATGCTTGCGGGCGCGTGCAGCCAACTGGCGGATCGCGGCGGCGTCGCGCTCCAAGGTCAAGGCGACTTCGTCCGCCGGCACCTGGAATACATCACAAAGAAGGAAAGCGGCACGTTCGAGCGGGGAGAGCCGCTCCAGTGCCATCATCAGCGTGAGTGTCAGTTCATCAGCACGCATCTCTTCGTCCTCGGGCTCAGTGATGGGCTCGGGCAGCCATGAACCAACATAGATTTCGCGCCGCGTCCGCGCAGACTTGATGAAGTCGAGGCACAACCGCGTAACAGTGCGGTGGAGAAAGGCAGCAGGCTCGCGCACGTCAGCACGGTCGGCGCGCTGCCAACGCAGCCACGCTTCCTGCACGATGTCTTCGGCGTCCGACATCGAACCAAGCATGCGATAGGCGAGGCGCACCAGCCGTGGCCGGTGCGCTTCGAACTCATTAACTGCAGCATCAGGCTGCGTCACGCGACTCCTCCACCGGGTGCAGCGCGCGGAAGCCGACCTGCAATCGGTTCCAGGTGTTGATCGCGCCGATGGCCAACGTCAGGTTCACTTGTTCGCCCTCCGTGAATTCAGCCTTGATCAGTTCATAGTCGGCGTCAGGTGCGCCAGTTTCTGCCACTAGTGTCAGCGCCTCGGTCCACGCCAGCGCCGCACGTTCCCGCGCTGTGTAGAGGGGAGATTCGCGCCAGGCGTTCAACATGTAAAGCCGCATTTCGCTTTCGCCGTGCTTGCGCAGGTCGGTGGTGTGCATGTGAATACAGAAGGCACATTTGTTGATCTGCGAAGCACGCAGCTTCATTAGCTCCAGCAGGTTATGTTCGAGACCGCTGGCCTGCAAAGCCATTTCCAGGGTGTACATGGCCTTGATGGCAGCGGGAGCGAGCTTGAAGTGGTCGTTCAAACGCGGTGTCATTATGCGATCTCCAAATTGATCGATTCAACAAAGGTATGAGGCGGGCCTGCTCACTTCCGGTAAGGCAGGACCAGGTCTTTCTCGTCGGTGTTGACGATAAACACGGCGAGCAGCTTCGCTGGCTCTGTCGTGCTGGCATTGGCGCTGACGCCGTGGCGGTCGCCCGGATTCTCGGAGAAGTTCTGTCCGGCGCGGTAGGTCGTCACCGGGCCGTCGTTGACCTGGCTGTTGATCGCGCCTTCCAGCACGGTGGCGTAGATGAAGGCGGAGCTTGGATGGGTGTGGGCGTCGGATGATCCGCCGGGCGGATATTCCACCAGCACGCCCCTCATGCTCTTGCCCGGAACGTTCGGCAGAACATGATCGAACACCAGTGTCACTTTGGACTTATCGTCATGCGCCAGCGATGAACTGACCTGCAGGGCAACGAACGCGAGTGCGCAAAGAAGTTTTCTCATGATGTTGGTCTCCAGTGTGATGGATTGTTGTCAGGCGGTTTTCAGTTGCGGGCCCAGCCAGTCCTCGAAGCGGATGGTGCCGAGATGCGGATTGTTGTCCGACACCAGTGAACCGTCGTGCAAAAGCGCGCCGAAGTAACGGGCCTGATCGTCGGTCACGACTTTGCGGGCGTCGCCGAGGGCGGCGAGATAGCTCGCCACCAGATCGCTGAGACGCACGCGCTCGGGACCTGCGATTTCGATGGTGCCGTTCACAGGCTTGCTCAGTGCCACCTCGGCCATGATCTTCGCCACGTCGTCCGAGCTGATTGGCTGCACATGAGCGGGCGACAGCCGCACGGTGTTGCCCTCGGCGCCGGACTGGGCGATGCCGCCGAGGAATTCGAAGAACTGCGTCGAGTGCACAATGGTGTAAGGGATGCCGCCGCCCTTGATCAGCTTTTCCTGCGCGAGCTTGCCGCGGAAATAGCCGCTCTCCTGCAGGCGCTCGGTGCCCACGACCGAGAGTGCGATGTGATGCTGCACGCCCGCAGTGCGTTCTGCGGAGTGCAGGTTGCGGCCAGAGGTCTCGAAAAACTCCAGCACCGCTTTGTCTTCAAACGATGGTGAGTTTGCGAGGTCAATCACGACCTTTGCGCCCTTAAGCGCTTCCGCCAATCCCTCGCCGGTGATCGTGTTGATACCGAGTTTGGGGGCGGCGGCGACCACTTCGTGGCCCGCATTACGCAGGATTTTGACGGTCTTGGAGCCAATGAGCCCCGTGCCACCGATGATTACGATCTTCATGGGCATGGTCTGATCCCTGATAAAGGGCGCCAGCCTCCGGGTGGCTCCCATCGGCGTGCGCATTCGATATCAGGACGAGACAACCCTCGGCCCTGTGACATGGCCGATCAAAAAAACGAAAATATTTTTGGAGTGCGATTTTACCGCTAGGGCGCGGCCAGCTCTCCTCCAAAGTTTCCTTCCAAGCTTGGCTGCAAAATGGCGATAGACGAAATACCGGATGCAAGTGGTTTCTTGAAGGAGCCAGTGTGTTCATGACACTGGCTCCATTGGATTCTTCGATCCAGCTTCTCTCCAAGCTGCGCCTTGCGCACGCAATCAGTGCAGCGGGAACGACCAGGGGCTCGCTTCATCCGCCGAGCGTCCGCGCGGATCCCAATCCTGCACCGTGGACCAGACATGATTGCCTGATTTCTGCGCATCTTCGCGCAACTTGTCGACATCGAGATTCGGGATCACGCCGCCTTCCATGCAGATCTTGCCATTGACGATAACGGTGTCGACGTCGTCGCCCACGCCGCAATCGACAACGCTCTTGATCGGGTCGCGGACAGGTCCGTAGCGTAAGGAGTTCTTGCCCGCGAAGTCGATGATGATGATGTCGGCGAGGGCGCCCTTTGCCAGCTTTCCGAGATCGTCGCGCCCAAGTGATTTCGCGCCACCGAGTGTCGCGGCGGCGAAGACCTCACCTGCGGGCGCCTTGTAATAGTCGTGCCCCATGATCTTGCCCATCAATGAGGCGGTGCGCATGTTCATCATCATGTCGCGGGGATAGGTATCGCTGCCGATCGAGATATTGACGCCGGCTTTCCGATAACGATTCCAGTTGTCGAGGGTGCGTGCCCGCCGCGCGATATTGATCGGGCAGTGCGAGATCGAACATTGATGCGAACCCATCAACTCGAGATCACGCGCGCCCGAATAGTTCAGGTTGGGATTGTCGGCGATCAGGTTGCCGTGCCCGATGTTCAGCGTCGTGCGCAGCATGCCGACTTTGTCGAGCAGCTCAATCGGCGTCATTTGATGTTCGCGGACGATGTCGTGGAATTCGAGAATGCTGTAGGCGGCGTGGGTTGCCATCGGCACTTTCAGTTCGTCGGCGTGTACCAGCGTCTGTTCGAGAAGTTCGACGCTCGATGTCTCGACCTCGCGCGGCACCAGGATGCCGCGGACACGGTCGTCCTGCGTGCCATTGTATTTATGGATGAAATCCACAGCCGTTTTCAGGCCGCGCAGGCCGCCTTCGTTGTCATAGATGCGCTTCAGTCCGCCGCGCGCGTCGCCGACCCACCGGCCGCAATCGTAGCCCGGTCCAAGATAGGCGCGCGTGCCCAATCGTTCGATCTGTTTGTTGAGCGCGAGCTGCACGCTCTCCTGGCTTCCGAATTCCACGAACGTGGTCACACCGTTGCGAAGAAGCTCGGCAACGGTGAAGAGGGCATTCAGGTCAAGAGCCGCGTCGAGTTCCTTGTCACCGGGCTTCAAGTAGCGCGGATCACCGGAGACAGTCTTGCCTTCCTTCGGCACGCTGATTTCGAGAAACGGCTGGCCAAAATAGAGCGGCCGTCCGCTGTCGGTGATCAGGCGATGCGAAGCGCGATGACCGGAGTGGACGTGGGTGTCGATGAAGCCGGGAGCCACGAGTTTGGCGCCGGCATCGATGGTCTTGTCCACGGGGCCGTCGAATGTCTTTCCCACATGAATGATGTGGCGGTCCTCGTAGACCACAAC
Organism: Afipia dichlorophenoxyacetatis; assembly: GCF_055386385.1. Classification (NCBI taxonomy): domain Bacteria; kingdom Pseudomonadati; phylum Pseudomonadota; class Alphaproteobacteria; order Hyphomicrobiales; family Nitrobacteraceae; genus Afipia; species Afipia dichlorophenoxyacetatis. Next base: position 1,809,006 of record NZ_AP029250.1, read on the forward strand.
GCCGTCGCGCAACAGGGTATGGCCGCGGCCGTCGTTGGCGACAATCCATTGGGCCTTGATCATCGTTCGCATTTTTTCATGTCCTTTTTCGATGGATGATGTGTTGGGAGAAAACTGAGGAGAGGCACTAGAGCTGCATGCCCCAGCGTTGCACGGTGTGCTTTTCGATGAAGCGGAAGATCACGGCTTCAACCGCGAGGCCGATGAGGATGACGGCGAGCAGGCCTGCGAATACGCGGCTTGTTTCGAGTTCGGCGCGCGCTTCGAAGATGTACCAGCCGAGACCGCCGGAGCGGGACGAGACGCCGAAAACAAGTTCAGCGGCGATCAGCGTGCGCCAGGCGAAGGCCCAGCCGATCTTCAGCCCCGCGAGGATCGAAGGAAAAGCGGCGGGGATTAGAATGAAGGCAACATACCGGATGCCGTGAAGGCCGTAATTGCGGCCGCTCATGCGCAACACAGTGGGGACGCTGCGAAAACCGGTGAGCGTGTTGAGTGCGACGGCCCACAATACTGAATGGATGATGACGAACACCAGCGACGGCGTGCCAAGCCCGAACCAAATCAAGGCGAGAGGTAAGAGCGCAATCGCCGGGACAGGATTGAACATGGCGGTCAATGTCGACAGCACATCCGATCCAAGCCGCGTTGAGACCGCGATCGTGGTGAAGACTGTTGCAAGCAGCAGTCCCGCCGCATAGCCCAGCAATAGCGAGCGAATAGATGTGCCGATGCGGTCGAGCAGCACGCCACTCTTCAGGTCGGAGACGAAAGTGACGAGGGTGTCGCTCAGGGTCGGCAAGATCAGCGGATTGTCGACCCATCGGGCATAAAGCTCCCAGATGAGACCAAGCGCAACGAGGATGCAGAGACGGCGAAACCCGTCGCTGGCGGAAAGCCGCTGCAGGAATGTGAGGGGCTGCTGGACGTCGCCGATGTCGGCGGCGTCAACCAGTTCGAATTCAACATCGGGCTTGGCGGGGATAGACGGTTGGATCGACATGTCATCACATCCCTTGCGTGGGTTCGGTTTTCCGCCCGAACAGCAGCTCGTGAATTTTGTTCGAGAGCGAGATGAACTCACCACTGCTGGCGTCGCCGGAGCGATAGCGGCTCGCGTCGAGCTCCGCCCGTACGCGCCCAGGGTGCGGTGAAAGCACCAGGATGCGCGAGCCGACGATGATGGCTTCTTCAATGGAATGCGTGACGAACAGCATGGTGAAGCGGGATTGTTCCCACAGTTCGAGAAGCTGCTCCTGCATCTCGCGCCGCGTCAGCGCATCGAGCGCCGCGAACGGTTCGTCCATCAGCAGCACTGCGGGCTCCAGTGCCATGGCGCGCGCCAGCGCGACGCGCATCTTCATGCCGCCCGACAGCATATGCGGATAGACATCGCGGAACTTGCTGAGCTTGACGCGATCGATCATGGCGACCGCGCGCTCGTGCGCTTCCTTGCTGGTGAACTTTCCCGTCGCCTTCATCGGGAAGACCACGTTCTGCAAAACAGTCTTCCATGGCATCAGCTGCTCAAATTCCTGGAAGACCATCATGCGATCCGGCCCGGGAGCCTGGACCTCTTGCCCATCGATGAAAATGTGTCCATCGACGGGAGCCATGAAGCCGCCCACGGCTTTGAGCAAGGTCGACTTGCCGCAGCCCGACGGTCCGAGAATAACGTAGCGCTCTCCCTTCTCGACAGAGAAGGAGACCTTGTAAGTCGCCGTCACAAGGTGCTGCGGCGTCTTGTACTGCAGCGTGACGTTGTCGACCTTCAGCAGGTCTTCGGTCCTCGGTAAGTCCCGGGCTACGGGCGAAACGGCGTGATGTTGTGACATGCGGTCCGCCGTCAGCTGCCCGAGCGATCGGCGATCAGCGGCGTGAACACATCCTTCCAGCTCTTGGCGGCCGACTTGATCGTTCCCGTCTCCGCCATGAAGTTCACGAACTTCATGACGTTCTGCGGCGTCGTGGTGAAGACGTTTTCCGGATCCTTGATCATTGCCTCGACCAGCTCGGGGCTCAGCGAGGAGTTGTCGGCCTTGATATAGAGTTCGGCCGCGCGTCGCGGATCACTCTTGATGATGTGGGTCGCCTCATCCATCGCATCCAGAATCGCGCGTGCGGTCTTTGGGTTTTGTTCGATGAATTTCTTCGAGGTCCAGGCGGCGCTGTAGGTCGCAGGTCCTCCGAGAACGGAGTAGGAATTCAGTGCGCGATTGAGACCCGCAGCCGTTTCCTGCTGGTAATAGGGCGCGGCGGTAAAGTGCGCCGTAATTTCCGTTCGGCCGGACTGCATTGCCGCCATGGCGTCGGAATGAGGCAGCGGCACTGTCAGGGTATCGAGCTTGGCGTACTGGTCCTTTCCGAACGCTTCGGCCGCGAACATACGCAGGATGATGGCCTGCATCGATACCCGCGACACCAAGGCGATGCGGTCGGTCTCCTTGAAATCCTTCACGCTTTTGATGTTCGGGTCGCGCGTCATCAGCACGGCCGGCATCGAGCTCAGCGCTGAGAGGCCGACATAGGCACCCTTGCTCTTGTCCCAGAGCACGATCAGGGCGGTGAGGCCGCCATTGGCGACGTCCAGGTTGTTGGAGATCAAGGCCTCGTTCATGCCGGGACCATCACTGAACCGGGTCCATGTCACTTTCACGTTGCCGAGGCCGGCGCTCGCGGTGTGTTTTTGCACAAGCTGCAGCTCATCCATGATCGCCATCGCCAGATGCGAGATGCCGTACTGGCGGGCAAGGCGGACTTCGTTCACTTCGGCCTTCGCGGAACGGGGCAGGGCCAGAGCGATTGCGGCCAGCAATGCCGCTCCCGCCAGCAGGCGCAAGGAACGACGCGCAGTTCTGGAATGAAGTCGTGGATCTCGCATGGGGCAGGTTCTCCTCTGGCGAAGTCAGATCGGGAAACAATGTTCTATTCGTCAGTATACTGACGATTTGGGCGCAAAAATTCGTCAGCGTACTGACGATATCGGTGCAAAAAAGGTTCCTTCCTGGTCCGGCTTTCAAAGCCTAGCCGTAAATCCGCACGACGCAAGCATGTTTTGAAAGCGCACGGCGCCCAAGCTTTCATCAGCTACGAACGGTTCCGGTTCCGGGGTGGGCGATCGTGTGGCAGTGGGCCGGGATTTTCGGTCAGCCGAATCCCCTGAGCGCCGAGCGGCCCTTGTCGTTGTTCTCCTGCACCAGCCGCAGCAGAAGGGCGAGAAACTGCTCGCGTTCAGCGCGATCCAGCGGTCCCAACAACTGACTATGGGCGGCGTTGATCGATTGCTGCATCTCGGAGAGGAGCGACTTTCCGTGCGCGGTTAGATAAGTGCGCTTGGCGCGGCGATCGCTGGTGTCGAACTCACGCGTCACGATGCCACGAGTCTCCAGGCGCGACAGCACATTCGACGTGGTGGTGCGGTCGAGGCCGATCTCCGCGGCGAGCGCAGCCTGATCGATGCCGGGCTGCGCATCCAGCACCTGCATGATGCTGGATTGGGCCGGCGTCGTGCCGAAGCGCTCGCAGTTCTGCAGATACATCGCCACGAAGATCTGGTGGAGGCGGCGGACAAGGAATCCTGGCCGCCGAATGAGCGCCGTATGCGGTCGATTGGTGTTCGGGCGCTTTGCTTTCGTTGGGCTCATTGCTGGCTACTCACGGATCCTCGCAGAGCAGGGATCATTCGCCGAAACGTTGCCTCTTGTCGAGAGCAGTGCCGGGCGCTTGCCAATATTGCATTAGGCCGGACCACTGATCTTCTGCGACCAAGACGTCACCGCGTCGCCGAGTGTTTTCAGATGGTCGGCCGCTGAGAAGCCGGAGATTTTCTTTCGCGGCTTGAGATCGTGATCGCCGTCCTCAAGCCAAAGGATGTCGATGGCGTTGGAAAGCTTGTAGGAGGCAACCTCGTCGCGGGTACCGAACGGGTCCCGTGTGCCCTGTACGATGAGCGCGGGCGTCATGAGGCCAGCGAGATGCTCGGTGCGCAATTGCTCGGGCTTCTCCGGCGGATGAAACGGATAGCCGAGACACAGTAGCCCTGCGATACGTTTCGAGGCGTAAAGCTGATCTGCGACCATGCTGGCGACGCGCCCGCCCATGGATTTGCCGCCGATGATGAGGTGGCCTTTTGCATCCAGCGCATCGATAGCGGCGATATATTCCGGCATCAGCTTGTCCGCGCGCGGCGGCGGCTTGCGCTCCGTCGAGGTGCGGCGTCGCGCCATGTAGTCGAACTCAAAGCGGGCGACACGAAAGCCTGCATCTCCCAATGTTTTTGCAAGCGCCGTCATCGCCGCCGAATCCATCGCCGCGCCCGCACCGTGCGCGAGCAGGATGGTGGTTGAGGCTTGTTCAGGCCCGTCAAACAGAAATGTCGTCATGCATCCCAATCTCACACGCGCCACGCACCGTACAGGATTTGCGGAGAATTATAAATTCAGTGGGGATGCTTGATTTTTTGCGCGACATTCCTGCGCAGAACTTGTCACTTTTCTGCGTCTCGCGCCAAATCGAGGCAGATCTGCAACTCGACGTAGCTCGGCGTGTCGTCAGTCATGGTATCCGCGACGCAGCTAGCTTTGTCGGAGGCGCGAAACTGCGACCATTCCGTTTCGAGCTGCTGCTTTGCCTGCTTCTCATCTGCGATGCATTTCTCAATTGGCTGAGCCAGATTGGTATCTTCGGCGGCCTCACGATCGAGCTGGCAGCTCCGCTCAATGTTGAACTTTGGAACGCCGTCCGCGACCGGAACGGCGAGATGCGAACCAACAGCAAGAACAAGCATCGAGAAGGGGATCATCATTGTTGCTCTCCTTGCCGCGGGCGACATCGAGGGCATCGCACGTGCGATGAGCGCCACGCTGCACCAAAGATGATTAAAGAGGCGCGGACAACGGATCAGTTCAGAACGAGTTTAATTGTTGCCGGCAGCTATTCGGGTCCACTTTACCACGGAATATCTAACTGCGATATCATGCAACTCCCTCAAATGAGGTGACGGCAAGCTCGACCTTAAATCGCAGAATGGGGGCCCGCGCTGGAAATACACATGCGTACTCAAGGTCGATGCGGATGAAGGCGTCAGCCGATCAGCCACCCAAACGCACGGCGTAGGAAGGCTGGCGCATCTTTTCCGACCGGCGTGCCGTGAGCCATCAGCACTTTCTCGGCTGGCCATGAAAGAATGCGGCTCAGCGCCTCTCGCGCAGCGCGGCGGTTGGTGAAGGCGAGGCGAAACTTGCGCGGCACGGACGGCTCGGGCCCTGTCATGAGGTCGAGCTTGGCGACAATCGCCCGCCAGCCTGAGAACAGTTTGGCGGGAAGCTGCTGTAGCAGATCGGTGAAGAGTACGGTGCCGCTGTTGAGATGAAAGAACACCACTTCAGTGGTGATCAGGTTGCCGTGCATCAGCACCTGATCGATCTGCCCGGCCCACTCCGGATTCGGCGTGTCACTGAGATCGGCATCGAAGACAATGTCGGCGCGACGCTTTCGCAGGCCTGGAGGCGCGTAGAGCTTCGCTGCAGGGAAAGCGCGCTTCCACTGGTTGAGAAACAGGTGATGCAGCGAATTGGGCGCAACGATGTGCCGGACGTCGCCAAGGGCATTCACTGCTGCGCGCAGGCTATCGGTGAGCTCGATCGGCGACCAGATGAAGAGGTGTCCGTCTGACAGTCTGATGATGGCCATGCGGGTGGGATAGTGAAATCCCGCGACCGCAACGTGAGGTCCATCCGCAATCCAGATCTCGCGACCGAATTCCTGCAACATGATGGGTCCAGTGCAACCGGCACGGACGAAGTGTTAGCCGCTGGGCGCTGCCCTCGCAATCGCCACAGACATGTGTCGAATTTGCATCATGCGCCACTGATGTGAGGGGATGACCTATCACAACAAGTGGCTGGACGCGTACGTCCAAGACATCGGCCGCAGGAACCCTAATGTCGGTCGCGATACGATTCACTCGCGAGACGATAGACTTTGGGGGTCCCATGCGTCGGAAGTTCTGGGCTGGCTTGATTGGCGCCGGCTCGCTTTACATCTCCCTTGCCGGGCCGGGACCCGCGCTGGCCGCCGACGTCGCGCCGCCAATGTTCACTAAGGCGCCTATTGCTTCAGTACCGGATTGGACGGGATTCTATCTCGGTGCCAACGTTGGCTATGGCATTGGGCGCAACCCGAGCACAACGAGCTTTCCGGGCTTTTTTGGCATTTCCAATCCTACTGAGTCCTACATGCAGGTGCCCGCTGGCGCTCTAGGAGGATTCCAGGCGGGCTATGATCTGCAGGCGGGACCGATGGTGTTCGGCATCGAGGGCGATTGGCAGTGGTCTGCACAACGTACGTCCACCTGTGGTTTCGTCTGCACCGACGAGGGGGCCGTCATAGCCGAGCAGCGGTTGCGCTCGTTTGGCACATTGCGTGGACGGCTCGGTGTCAGCGCAGGCAGTTCATTGCTTTACGGCACAGCTGGCCTCGCCTGGGCTGATGTCAACACAGATATCAATCTCACCAATACTTTTAACAATCTATCCGACCGTGCAAGCTTTCATCACACGATGAGCGGATGGACTGCTGGCGGCGGCATCGAAACTGCCATCGGCGGCAACTGGACGGCAAAGGTCGAATATCTCTACGCGGATTTCGGCAGCGTAACCGACGCTTTTTATTCTCCCACTTTCGCTCACGTGACACAGGTGACGAGTGATCTGCACGAACACATTGTCCGTGCCGGGATCAATTATCGCTTCAATGGTCCCGTCGCGTCAGGCGCGGCAGCGGCGACACCCTGGCAGGCTTTGCAGGCTCGGCCCGTCAACTGGTCGGGAGCTTACGTCGGCGGCAACATCGGCTACGGCATTGGAGAGAACCGAAGTGAGCTCGCTCAAACCGTCGATCCTGCGCTCGTCCCGGAAACGTTCACCATGTCACCGGGTGGTATCATCGGCGGCGTGCAGGCGGGCTACAACTGGCAGGCGGATCACATTGTTGCCGGCATCGAAGCTGATTTCCAGGGGACTGGGCAGAAAGACTCGGTCTGTATGCAAAGTTGCGAATTCCCGCTTCATGGTGGCGTGACCGCGCAGCAAAGCCAGTCATGGTTTGCGACGGTTCGAGGGCGGATCGGTTATGCGGCCAGTTCTTCGTTGTTATACGCAACGGGTGGATATGCCGCGGCCAATATCAAAACCAGTTTCCAGACATTGTCCTTTGGTGTGACGACGCCTGTCACCCTTAACGCGACGCGGGGTGGGTGGACAGCGGGAGCCGGAATCGAGACGATGATCGCGCCAAACTGGAGCACGAAGTTTGAATACCTTTATACGGACTACGGCAACGTCTCGAGCGGGTTCGTGCCGACGGGGCCGTTCATCAGCACCAGTCTGAGCTCTGATCTGCATGACCATGTCGTACGTGCAGGGGTCAACTATCACTTCGGCGGCTGAGCCGCTACGCTCTTTTCGCATCAACGAAAGTCCCGGCGAAGCGAATTCGCCGGGACTTTTGTTTTGATCGACAGTTCATGCTGGTTTGCGATCGCTTTGCTTCGAAACATCCCGGCTTCAGCGACAGCCTTCGCACGGAATGATGTGTCGAAATTGCATCAGGGCACGGCTCATGTGTGGGCATGACGTATCACGACAATCGGCTGGGCGCGTGTGTCCAAGACGCCGGATGCGGAGCCTCTAATGTCGGTTGCGACACGATTCACTCGTTAGACGATAGATTTTGGGGGTCTTATGCGTCGGAATATCTGGGCTGGCTTGATTGGCGCCGGCTCACTTTGTATCTCACTTGCCGGGGCGGGACCCGCACTGGCGGCCGACGTTGCGGCGCCACTGCTGTCCAAGGCACCCATTGCCTCGGCACCGAACTGGACCGGATTCTACGTGGGCGCCAACGTCGGCTACGGCATCGGCCGCAACCCGAGTACCGTCGGCTTCTCTGATTCCGATGCAATCGAATCTTTCACACAGACGCCCGCGGGCATGTTGGGTGGATTCCAGGCGGGCTATGACCTGCAATCGGGACCGATGGTGTTCGGCATCGAAGGCGATTGGCAGTGGTCCGCACAGCACATTGATTCCTGTCTGATAAGTTGTAGCGCCGAGACGGCTGTCACCTTCAATCAGCGGCTGCAGTCGTTCGGGACGTTACGCGGACGTCTTGGCGTCAGCACTGGCAGTTCACTGCTATACGCCACCGCAGGCTGGGCAGTAGCTAATATTACGAACGATGTCGGCGTGGCCGGCGGGTTCGGCAGTTATGCAAATACCACCAGCTTCCGCCACACCGCTTCGGGTTGGACGGCCGGCGGCGGCATCGAAACGGCCATCGGCGGCAACTGGACCGCGAAGGTCGAATATCTCTATGCGGATTTCGGCAATGTCAGCGACTCGATCTTTACGGCGCCTGGCGGTGGTTTCATCCCGTTCACGACGGTCGCCACGAGCGATCTGCACGAACATATCGTCCGTGCCGGGATCAACTATCGCTTCAACGGTTCGGTTGCTCCGGGCACAGCATCCGCGACGCCATGGCAGGCACTGCAGGCTGCGCCCGTGACCTGGACCGGCGTCTATGTCGGCGGCAACCTCGGCTATGGCATTGGACAGAACCGAAGCGCGCTCACCCAGACCAATGATCCGGCTTTTTTTATCCCGGAAAAGTTCACCATGTCCCCGGGGGGGATCGTTGGTGGCGTGCAGGCGGGCTACAACTGGCAGGCAGGGCACATCGTCACCGGTGTTGAAGCTGATGTCCAGGGAGGCGGGCAGAGAGACACCGCCTGCATGCAAGGCTGCGAGAAGTTTTTCAGCGTCAACATCGTGGAACGGCAGTCGTGGTTCGCAACCGTTCGCGGCCGCATCGGCTACGCTGCTGGTTCATCGCTGCTGTACGCAACCGGCGGCTACGCCGTGACCGACGTCAAGACTGATCTTCAGACCAACTTCAGTAGCAAGTCCGGCTCGGCGTCGTTCAACGCGACGCGGAACGGATGGACGTTGGGCGGTGGCATTGAAACAATGATCGCGCCGAACTGGAGCACGAAGGTCGAATACCTCTATACGGATTACGGCAGCATCTCGAACAGCCTTGTGTTGACGGGACCGGAATACTCCATCCTGAATTCGGACCTGCACGATCACGTCGTCCGTGCCGGTGTGAACTATCACTTCGGTGGCTGATAGGCTGCAATGAGCGCAGCGCATCGATCGCTGCGCTCTCCGACGACGACAAAAATCCCGGCGAAGCGAATTCGCCGGGATTATATTTAGGCCTCTTTGCTTACGGCTTTACGCTTTCACGCATGTCAGTCGGCGTCATGCCGAAGCGGCGGCGGAACGAACGATTGAAATACGACAGGTCCGCGTAGCCGACGGCGTGAGCGATATCGCTAATCTTGCGCTGCCGCTGGGCCGGATTGAGCAAGAGTTTCCGTGCGAGCAGCAGGCGCTGCTCTGTCATGTACTCGGTGAATGTTTCGCCGTTGTCGCCGAACAGCCGTTGGGCTTGACGCGGACTCAAATTGTAGCGGCGGGCGACGGTGCTGATATTCAGGTCGAGCTTGCCGAGATTGGCCAGCACATCGCTCTTCATGAGGGCCAGGCGGGCTTGCACCTGACCGCGCTCGCGCGCCAGCTCTGCCTCATCGGAACGCGCGCCGAGCGCAAGGCCGACGAGATCGACAAGGTGCTGGCTCATAAGCAGGCGACCTGGTGCATCGATGTGTGGTGCCGTCCGCGTCACCAGCGCGGCGTAGCGGCCGATGGTATTGCTGAGCTCGGCGTTGATCGCCATCGGATCGAACAGCATGTCCTCCGCTAGCGGCGCGATGCTGAGAAGCGCCTTGCGATTGATTTTGAGCGCGGTGAATTCGCGGCATTCCCGCAGCATGGCGGCCGCAGGCTCGGCGGAATCGCCTAAACAGATCTGGGTATCGCCGATGTCGATGAGGCGATCGCGATGCCTGAAATGCATCGTGCCGCCTTGCGTGTGGCAGACGAAGGTGAAGTCGTCGAGGCCATCGGTGTTGGTCTGCACCGAGCGGCCGATGATCGCCGAGGTGCCGGTCGAAATGGCGATCGCGCAGGGCTGCAGATTGGCGATCTCGGCATGCATGTCGATGACGCCGTCGCGACTTGGATCGATCTCAACCGAGAAAAAGCCGCGGCAGATTTCTTCGCGCCATTGATCGTAGTGATCACCGCGCGCCGCGCCTTCATAGGCGTTGACGAGGATGACAGGAGGATCCGACACAGTCATGCCGAAGGAACCTTGAAAGTGTGAGCAGAAGTCACATCCATAATTATCGTGTCACGATATCTCCGGACGGAAAGCCGCCGAAGACTGAAGTTTATGGCGATTAGTTCTTCAGCACGCCGCGCGGTATCCATAACGGGGAACGCTCGGACGCCATCCTGTGCTCCAAGCGAAAGCCGGATGGTGTTGCACCGAAGCGGCGGCGGAACATTCGGTTGAAGTGCGAGACGTCGCCGAAACCGTTCTCGTGCGCGATGCCTGAAATGGTCACGTGTTCGTAGCGCTGGTCGGTCAGCATACGCGCACTGCGCAACAAGCGACGCTCCATCACGAATTCGGAAAAGGATGTGCCGTCGCGTTCAAACAGCTTACCGAGATAGCGTGGCGAGATACCGTGCCGCGAAGCGATCATCTCCATGGTGAGCTTGCCGGAGGCAAGCATCCGCAAAATGTCGCGCTTGATAGCGTGCATCCGCGCGACCTTCATCCCGCGCTCACGTGCGACTTCCGCATGGTCGCCGGTAGCGCCGAGCGCCAGCACCACAAGGTCGAAAATGTGGGTTGAGATCGAGCGGCGGAGTTCGGGCAATGACAGGTCGAGATTGCCGTCCAGGAGCCCGGTGTAGGTCACAAGTAACTGTAGCGCGTCCACGCTGCTGGAAACGACCGAGAGCAACGCCGTGTCGAGGTCCGGGATCAGCGGCGCGAGTTTCGCGAAGGGAAGGGCAATGCTGACGAAGCGCGATGGGCTTTGCACCAGGCTCGCGCTCGCCTCGGCGCTCGACATCAGCGTGGCCTCGCCGGGCCGCAGCGTGATCTCCTGACCATAGGATGACGTGGTCAGGCCACCTCGCGTGGGGATGGCGAGGATGAGATCATCATTGCCGTCGGCAATAAGCTGTCCCGTGCGAGTGAGCTTGTTGGGCGACGTTTCGAGAGACGCGACCGTAAGCTCGGGCAATGGGTGGATAATTGCCTGACAATGGAACGGTTCGTCGCCGACGGGCGCCATGTCCATTTTCATCAATAGCCGGCCGGCCACCTCGCGCCATTGCGGCACGCGCTCGCGTTCATCGAGGTCATCCGTCGAGAACAGAATCGGAGAGAACTGGTCCGACGACATGGCGATCGTCTCCGCCGCCTGCGTCGCCTTAACGACTTGCCGTATCGAAGTGGTAGTTCAGACCGGTGCGGAAGATGTGTTCCTGAACGTGGCTTGTGATGGTGCGATTGAGCGGGGTCTGCCCAATAGTGCTGGTATACGTCTGGTTGGCGTCGCCGAGATCGACATAGAGATATTCGGTCTTGGCCGACCAGTTGCGCCCGAACAGGCCGAACGGATCGAATTTCGTTTCGATGCCGCCGCCCACCGTGTAGCCGGTCCTGGTCTGCGCGGAGCTCGCATACGCATCGGTGAAACCCGGCAAGAGCTCGATGACCTTTGTGGTGAGTCCGCCGTAAGCGAGGCCGCCCGTCGCATAGAACAGTGCAGAGCCTGTTGCGTAACCGATCCGCCCGCGCACGGTGCCCAGCCAGTTGAGCTGTTGCTGCTCGTTATTGTAAGAGATGGTGGCAGAGCAGAACAGAAGGCATGTGTCGCCACTGCGCTGCGCTGATCCCTGGATGTCCGCCTCCAGACCGTAGACCAGCGAACCGGCTTGCCAATTGTAGCCAATCTGTGCACCGCCGATGAAGCCGCGCGCCGATAGGTTATAGGTCTCGTTAGGTACGATACCGGAAAAATCGTAGGCCCGCGAAGCCGGATTCAGGCCGATGGCAACGCCGGCGTTGGCGCCCAGATAGAGCCCGCCCCAGTCCGCTGCCGTTGCTGCGGCGACGACACGTGGTTCGCCGAAATGGTAGTTTACGCCGGCCCGGAAAATATGCTCGCGGATGTCGTTTGAAGACGTGATGGTGGTCGCGGGCGGGAGCGAGGCGCCGCCGCTCTGCGTTCCCAGATCGAGATAAAGATATTCAACCTTGCCGGTCCAGTTGCCGCCGAGCGCAGCCTCGACGCCGGTGCCCAATGTCCATCCAGTACGGACTTGATCCGATGAGATCACCAGAGAGGTCGGGAAGTGGAGCGTATTTTCTGTTTTCACGTGACCGTAGGCGAGACCGCCGGTGATGTAGGTCAGCACCGAACCCGTGGCGAGCCCGATCCGACCGCGGGCCGTACCGAACCAATCGATACGTTGATCGATGGAATTAAATACAACTGCTTCACACCCAAGGGTGCAGGTTCGGTTGTCGCGCAGCGCGGCCGCCTGAATATCGGCTTCCAAGCCGAACACGATGTCGCGCATCTGCCAGTTGGTGCCGATCTGCCCTCCGCCGACGACACCAGCCGCGCCGACAACCGATGACGAACCGATAGGTGATGTGGGCTCGAAGGACAGCGCGCTTTGGCTGCGATCCACACCGACCCCCACATTCGCACCGAGATAGAAGCCGGTCCAATCGTAAACCTGTGCGATCGGCGCCTTGGTGTAAACACGCGCGGGAAGATCGGCGGCGGAGGCGATGGTCGTCGAGACAACAATGAGGCCGAGGGCCGCAGCGATCCGTTTCATTTCAAACTTCCTATTCGGTGCACGACGTTAAGCGCGCAAACAAATGCGCTCGTTGAGATATCAATTGGCGAGAGCGGGGATTCTGTCTTGGACTGAAGCGACAAGGCGTGCAGCCTGTCGCGACATCCTGTTCTTTTCCGCGACGTGCGAGGCCGAGTTGCAACAGCTGGGGCGAGCGGTGATGACATCGCAAAACCGCCCGCCATCGTCACGCCTTATGGGCTTGCGAAGTGATAATTCAGACCGGTGCGGAAAATGTGCTCTTCCACGCGGCTGGTGAGCGCATGATTTATGACAATGGTCGATGCAACCGCTGTGTATTTGTCGGTGATGCTGCCGAGATCGGCATAAAGATATTCAGTCTTGGCCGACCAGTTGCGTCCGAACATGCCGAACGGGTCGAATTTGGTCTCGATGCCGCCGCCCAGTGCATAACCGGTCTTGGTGTGCGAGAAGCTGCCGTCGAACAATGCGCCGCTGAATGGAACGATTTCGGATACCTTCGTTGTCACATTGCCGTAGGCCAGACCGCCGGTGACGTAAAACAACGCATCACCCGTTGCGTAGCCGAGGCGGCCGCGCGTGGTGCCTAGCCAGTTCAAGCGCTGTTCAGGGGCGGTGAGAAATGCATTGGTGCTACAGCTGATAAGGCAGGCACTCCCGCCGCTTTGCGCCACGCCTTGCAGGTCGGTTTCCAGACCATAGACCAATGATCCAGCCTGCCAGTTATAGCCAACCTGGCCGCCGCCGATGAAGCCGCGCGGCGAGAGATTGTAAGTGTCCTGAGCGAAGGTGCCCAAAATGAAGGACTCCTGCAGCGAGCTTGGGCTGAGTGCGACGGCTTCGCCGGCATTGCCGCCGAGGTAGAGGCCGTGCCAGTCAGCGGTCGGCGCAGCGGCTGCGACTCGCTGATCGCCGAAATGATAGTTCACGCCCGCACGAAAGATGTGTTCGCGGATGTCGAGCGAGGATGTCACGTTGCCGGAGGCACCTGATAAGGGCAGGGTGCCGCTTTGCGACCCGAGATCGACATAGAGATACTCGATCTTGCCGGTCCAGTTGCCGCCGAGCGAGGCTTCGACGCCGCTGCCGATCGTCCATCCGGTTCGGGTTTGGTCCCATGAAAACGGGTTCGGTTGATTGAACAGGACATTATTGTCTGTTTTGACGCCGCCATACGCCAGACCGCCGGTGACATAGCCGAGCACGGCGCCCGTGGCCCAGCCGACACGGCCGCGGACCGTGCCGAACCAGTCCAGGCGTTGATCGTAAGCATTCGCCTCTCCAACGATACACGCGAGAGTGCAGGTTCGATTGTCGCGCGCACTCGATCCCTGGAGATCCGCTTCCACGCCCCACACGATGTTGCCGGCCTGCCAGTTGTATCCCAGTTGTCCGCCGCCGATCACGCCGGCGCCACCCACGACTGAGGACGGATTGTCAGAGCCAATCGGGACGTTGATCGCAGTGGCACTTGGATTTCGGCTCACGCCGATCCCGGCGTTGGCGCCGATGTAGAAGCCGGTCCAGTCATAGACCTGCGCGGCGACGGGAGCCTTGGTGTAGACCCGTGCCGGGAGATCTGCGGCGGCAGCGATGGTCGTCGAAGCGACGGTGAGGCCAACGGCGGCAACAATCCGTTTCATTTTAAAAAATCCTTTTTGACGCGCAGACTCGCCGCGCAAACACTGCGTCTGGTCACGCTATCAATCGGGGAGACTCAGGGTTTTGTCTTGGACTCTCGCGCCATGCGAGTTGTCGCTTGCGACATGATGTGTCATTTCCGCGCAGGCTGATGCAAAGCCGCAACGGGCGTAATGCGACGAGGAATAGTTCCTAAAACGCCGTGGCTTGGGGCAGGCGGAGCTGCTGGTGCAGTGTTTTGAAGTGATCGAGCCGCGTGATGGTGCGGTTGAGTTCGTCGCCGACCGGCATGTCTTTCAGGCTGTCTTCCATCTCGTCGATCTGCATGCGGAAGCTCGCGATGTCGAACTCGTCGAGCAGTTCGCAGATGTCCGCCAGTACGGTGAGCTGCTCTTGCGTGACTTCCGCGATACCGCCCAGCACGACAAATCTTTCAACGCCCTTGCCGGTCGCGACTGTGATAATGCCGGGGCGCAGCGATGCGATGGTCGGGCTATGTCCAGCAAGAACACCGAAATCGCCCTCGCGTCCGGGCAGATCGACCTGTTCGACAGGGCCGGAAAAGACAAGTTTCTCGGGAGAGGCGAGTTCGAAGTTGAAAGCGGTCATGGAGCGCTCCTGTCACAAGAACGGGACTGTGTCGTCTTTCACTTCATACGACGGGCGAAACCGCCCGCGCGCTCACATCGATGTGCATCGATAGTAGGTCAGCTCCATGCCGGGAATATCGGGAAAGAAGCGGGTGAGGCTGTTGTTGTCGATGAACTTCATGCTGAACTGCACATTGGACAGCATGATATCCGACGAACATGACGCCAAGATGTGCAGCGCTTCCGGCGTCTCGCGCCGTGACTTCACGCTGCAGCGTGCGGCCTTGCCGCGTAAGCTGTCGCTATCCACGATGAAGCCGCTACCGTAGAGGTCTGCCATCTGTGTGAACAAAATCTTCTTCCCGCTCTTCTTGAAGATCTTGTCGCATCGATCGGCATCAGACGCCCACACGCCGGTGAGGTCGTAGGCGTAAGCCGAGGTTGCGAGGAGTACGGCGCCAGAGAGAAGAGCGCCTGCGAAAGTAAAACGACAATGCTTCGACATCATCCTGCTCCTGACATGGTGTCGTTAAGTTGCGCGCGCTTTCAGGGCAGTGGCGCGCCGGCTGCTCCTTTGGGTTTTGGGTGAAAATTTTGTCGCGACGATTTTTCTTCGTTGTCGTGCTGGAGAGGAGAAGCTGCACGCCGATAACCGATGCGTCTCAGAGCGCACATTGAGCCCCTCCGGATATCCCTTCGATAGAAAGCTGCCGCTTTCTGCATTGGAGATTAAAGGGAAACCCAAAATCTGTCCTAGCGATTTTGACTGATCTTGGTTGTCGCGCGGCGCTTCGCACGATTAGGTCAGCACAACTGTCGTTTTCTATTTGTCCCGGATATGCGTCATCCTGAAGCGGGTGTCGCGCTTTCATTCGCATTGGCTTTGTTTCAGATCAAAGCGTCAGATCAAAATCGATAGAATTTACATCGCTTGAAAGAGCAGATGGCGCGCGTAAGATGTTGAACTGGCGCGGTCGGCATTCGTCTGGTGGCGCGGTTCGCAATCAGCACTCCAAGTCCGATCCGTAACGACTCTTTCGTGGATGCACGAGCGAGAGCGCGTGGATGCGTTTCATTCGGTGGAGAGGGCGCGGTCATGAGCAGACATACTGAAGAGATCAAGAATCCCGGCGACCTGGAAAGCATGATTCCAACAGCAAAGGACGTCATGAAGCGTCTTGCGGATATTGAGGGCGAGAAGGCCGCGCGCGCCGCCAGCCTCGGCAAGGATGCTGATGCCGCCAAGAACGAACTCATCGAGCGCCTGCGTAAGCCGTCGGGTCTCACGCGCGAGGAGCGCATTGCTCTGGCGGCGCGTGTGATCGAGCGTGCGGTCAATCGCGGCGTCACCGAAATGGAGGTCTATCGCTTCCCGCACGAGTTGTGCACCGACAATGGACGCGCGATCAATCAGGCTGAGCCCGGGTGGGAAACCACGCTCACCGGAATCCCACAGGAGATTTACGAGCTGTGGCGCGAGCATCTGCAGCCGCGCGGCTACAAGATTCGCTATCAGATCGTCGATTATCCGGGCGGCATGCCCGGAGAAGTCGGCATCACCCTGAGCTGGCACTGACACTGCAACACGGTGGAGGCCGACATGGAGCTCCAAACGCTTGAACGGACGACCGAACGCGCTCGCGGCAACGGCAAGGCCGCCGAGAAGATGAGTCGAAAGGAATATGAGAAGGAGCTGAAGAAGCTGCAGGTGCGTCTCTGCCACCTGCAGGCGTGGATCAAGTACAAGGGTCTGCGCGTCGTCATCGTGTTCGAAGGGCGAGATGCCGCTGGCAAGGGCGGCACCATCAAGGCAATCACGGAGCGGCTCAGTCCGCGTGTCTTCAGGGTGGTTGCGCTACCTGCGCCGACCGAGCGGCAGAAGGCACAGATGTTCATGCAGCGCTATATCGAGCAATTCCCTGCCAAAGGCGAGGTCGTGATCTTCGACCGAAGCTGGTACAACCGTGCTGGCGTGGACCGCGTGATGGGCTTTGCCACCGAGGAGCAGACCGAGCGGTTTCTCGAACTTTGTCCCGAAATCGAGAAATACATTACGGACGGCGGCACCATTCTGATCAAGCTGTGGCTTGAAGTCGGCATGAAGGAGCAGGAGAGGCGGTTCGCGGCGCGCATCGAGGATCCCCTGCGGCAGTGGAAGCTCAGTCCCATGGATGTCGAGTCCTACCGGCGCTGGTACGACTATTCGCGCGCCCGCGATGACATGCTGCGTGCAACCCACAGCAAGAATGCGCCGTGGCATATCGTGCGAACCGACAACAAGCGGCAAGGCCGTCTGAACTGCATCGCTCACATCCTCGACGCCATTCCATTCAAGAAAGCGCCGCAGGAGCGTGTGAAGTTGCCGCGGCGGTCGAAGAGCGGGGCGTATGACGACGCGGACAGCTTCGGCAAAATCCCGTTCGTCGAGCAGAGATATTAGAGTCGTTTGGCTGCCGGGCGGCATTCCCGTAGGAGGTCGCGCCGTGTCGTTCCAATTGCCGATCGTTGAGGGGCTCAAGGGCTACAAGAAGGAGTGGCTTGGCCGCGACATGATGGCAGGCCTCGCCATTGCCGCCGTCGCCATTCCGAGTGCCATCGCTTATCCCGCCATTGCTGGGTTGCCGCCGGAAGTCGGCATCTATTCCAGCATTCTTCCTCTCGTGGGATACGCGCTGTTCGGCCCGTCACGGCTGCTTGTCGTCGGACCCGATGCCGCGACCATGACTGTGCTCGCGGCGGCACTGGCAAGCATGTCGCCTGCCAATCCCGTCGTCGCCGCGTCAGCACTCGCGATGACGGTGGGGGTGATGTGCCTTATCGGCAGCAGGCTGCATCTCGGCGTGATAGCCGCGTTTCTGTCGAAGCCGATCTTGATCGGTTTCATCAGCGGCATTTCGATCTCAATCGCGGTTAGTCAGATCGGGCGTTTTACGGGGTTGAAGATCGAAGCCGATGGCCTGATCCCGCCGTTCGTTGAGCTGATGAAGAAGGCGGGCGGAATTCATTGGCTGTCGGTGGCACTGGGCGTCACGATGTTTGCGATCCTGCGGGTCGCCTCATGGAAACGCTGGCCGATTCCGGGGCCGGTGGTCGTCGTTGTGTTGGCCACCATCGCATCCTGGTTGTTCGATTTCCCCGGGATGGGGATCAAGGTCGTCGGCGCGCTGCCGGAAAGTCTGCCGTCGCTTTCATTGCCGTTTTCCACGGATCTGCCGTTGAAGGAATTACTGCTCGGTGCAGGCGCGGTGTGGCTGGTGAGTTTCGGCTCGGGCATTGTCGCGGCCCGCAGCTTTGCTGCGCGCGAAGGTTTTGAGGTGAACGCCGATCGTGAATTGACCGGCTTTGGCGCCGCGAACGTTGCCTCCGCCCTGTTCAGTGGTTTTCCTGTCACCGTGTCGGACTCCCGCACGGCGGTGAATCTCTCCGTTGGCGGGCGCACCCAAGTGGCAGGCCTCACGGCGGCTCTCGTGCTGACGGTATCGCTGCTTTATCTCGGCGAGGCGCTCAAGCTGTTGCCGGCGCCGGCGCTTGGTGCGATTCTCGTCGCCGCCGCACTCAGCCTGTTCGATCTTCACGGCCTGCGCGAGATCTGGCGCATCAACCGCACGGAGTTCGTGTTCGCGTTGATCGGCATGTGGGGTGCGGTGAGCCTCGGCGTGCTGGCCGGCATCGTCATCGCGGTTGCTGCGACGCTGCTCTATGTGTTGCTGAAGGAGATGATGCCGCGCGACGCAATGCTCGGCCAAATCCCGGGACAGCATGGATTCTACAAGCTGCATCGCTCGAAGGACGCGCGGCCCATTCCCGGTCTCGCGGTCTTCCTCATTCAGGGGAGCCTGCTGTTCTTCAATGTCGATCACGTGAAGGCGCGCATCAAGGCCGTCGCCGAAGGGCTTCCCGCTGACACGCAATGGTTTGTGCTGGATGCCAGCGCCATTGCGCAGATCGATTCAACGGCCGCTGAAATGCTGGAGGAGGCGCGCAAGATCCTGGCGGAGCGCGGTGTGGCGCTCGGCATCGCCGAATTGCATATCGAGCCGAAGGAAATTTTGCAGCGGACCGGGCTGCTGCAGCGGATCGGTGAGGCGATGGTGTTCGAGGATCTCGAAGACGCCGTCACTGCATTTCATAACCGCATGCCTCCCTTCCGTCCGCACCTTGTGAAGGAGCAGGGCGAGGCGCGGTGAAGGCGGCTGTCGCGGGGGCGAAGTGTGTCAGAACCATGTCAAGTCGGCAACTCGTAGCGCGAAACGGCTGTGAATGGCGGCTACCTACAATTTTATCTCAATTGTCGTTGCCATAAGACGGTCCAATTTCTCGATGCATCATCACTCTTCAGTTTGGGACTCTTGCTACGAGAGAAAGGGGAGCGAATGAACGAGATTGTGGAGCGCTGCCTGAACACCTTGGGCATGATGCAGGGCGTATCGAGGCAATATCTCGACGAGCATCGTGATGAACTCACCGGCTATCTTGCGAAATTGCAGGCCGATGGTGAAGCCGATGCCAATCGGCTCGCGGTCAACGGCCTCACATATCTGCGCAGAAATATGAAGCACGAGACCTCGCGGGCTGCCTAAGCAGGTCGTGATGTCCATGTATTTCGCGGCCAGGGTCTGCGCCATCGCGGGCCCTTTGCATTGGTCTGTGCAGATAGATCCAAGCATGTTCAAGCCGTCGGCACAGCGGCGTCTCCGATGGGCTGCATGTGGCTGAATAGGGACAGTAGCCTGAAATCGGAAAAAACATCGTTTTGTCCTATCGGAATCGCCGATTTGCCCAAGCCGCGCCGGAGCGTCGTCATTAGGAATCATCCTATTCGAAACTAGGATTCCGACATGAAAGCCGTGATGCGCGCTGCGCTGCTTCTTCTCTCAGTTTTGCCCATAGAGTCGACCTACGCCGCCGATCTCGGCCAACGTGCTTACACCAAAGCTCCGGTTGTGGACTCTGTATTTGATTGGTCCGGATTCTATCTCGGCGGCCAGATTGGGTACGCGTGGCGCTCGGATGACAACACCGAGAGACGTACAACGAATGGTCTTCCTGATGGCTACCATGCATCAAGCAAGCCAGCCGGGGCCGTTGGCGGTTTGCATGCTGGTTATAATTGGCAGGCTGGACATTACCTTGTCGGTCTTGAGGGCGATATCGAAGGAGCCAACATCAAGGGCAGTGGCAACTATGTCGCCGGCGACGGTACTGTAATTGACGACCGCATCGATACCAAAACGGATTGGCAGGCCTCGCTGCGCGGTCGCCTGGGCTTTACCGCGAACAATTGGCTTGTTTACGCGACGGGCGGTGCGGCGTGGGCCAACATCAGGCATGATTATTTCACTAGCGGTGAACCGATCGAGACATTGTCCTCGACCCGGCTAGGCTGGACAGCCGGCGCAGGCGTTGAATACGGCTTTGCATCGAATTGGTCGGCGCGGCTGGAGTATCGCTATACGGACTATGGGACGCTGACGAACAATTCGACTCTGTTCGGCTTTCAAGACCATAAGATCACCGAGAATACGGTTCGCGGCGGCATCAGCTATCATTTCAACAGCGGTCCGGCTGTTGCCAGATACTGATTGCGAATCTCGCTCCCAACACGCAGCATATCAAGGCTCGCTTTGCCGCGATATGCGCCACGCCGCATCGTTACGCATAACGATCCACGCGTGATGTTGCGCTGGGATCCGACGATGATGTCGGCGCTGCCGCCGATCCGTCCCATGGGACAGCGGCGCCGCGCGGGTCTGCCAGCGTTCCGCCGAGGATCACGGCGTGCGTATCGAACGTGACTTTGTTCTGGTCCTGATCGGAGTGCTGTTCGGATGCGGGCTTGGCCGGCCCGTCGTGCGGATGGGCGGGATTGATAAATTTGTGGGCGTTGTCGACGTCAGTGCAGTTCAAGCAGCTGAAGCCGTTCACGATGACAGGTGATGAATAGTTGCCGCTGATGGTCATGGGCGATCCCCCAAATTGTCTCTTCAGGCAATTTCGTAAGGGGCACGCGACTTGTTACAGCGCAGATCTTTGCGCTGTGAGGATGGTTAAGCGACGGTAAATTTTACCGTGCGATGCGGATGGTGCGTGCGGCAATCGGCACGAGCCATCCGCGCAGCAGGCGTCAGCCGACGCTCTTCGTCACCGACAGAATGATTTCCGCCAGTTTGTCCGGCGCGGAGAGGAACGGCGAGTGATCGCCGTCCAACGTGAACACCTGATCGCAAGGGGTGTTTTTCAACATGGCGTCCTGATACAGCGGCGACACACCGTGATCCTTCGAACCTTTCACATAGAAACGCTTGACCTTGCCGTAGCGCTCCGGCGTCAGCTGCAACTTGTCGCCGTACACCTTCGTGCGTTGCGGGGTGAGTTGCGATTTCGCCCAGTCGGCATCGGCGGGTGTGCAGGTGTTATAAAACACCTCGGCCGCTTTCTCCGGCGGAAAGGTCGCTATCTGGCCGTCCGCAGAGACTTTCATATTCTTCAGCACGAGGTCATCCACGTTCAGCGCCTTGTTCGCGTCCAGGAAACTGCCAAGGCTTTCATCGTTCCGCAGCAGCAGCCCGTTGATGTAAATGGCGGCGGCGAGCCTGTCGGAGCGTTGTTCTGAAACCTGCGACGTGACGATGCCGCCCATGCTGTGGCCCACAAGAATGACCGGGCCCGCGATGCCGTCGATCACGCTTGCCACCCGCGTCGCATAGCTCGCAAGATCTGCATTCTCGATCGGGGCCGGATCGCCGCCGCTGGCCGGTAGATTGGGCGCGAACACTTTGTATCCTTCGCGCTCCAGCAGCGGGATCAGTCTGCTCCAGCACCAATTGCCGTGAAACGAGCCGTGCACGAGAACGAACGTCGCCTTCATTTTATTGTCCTTTTTGTCATCTGCGAATGCGGGGGCAGGAAGGGCGGAGGCGGCGAGCACGGCGGTTGCGAGACCTGCGGCGCTCGATAGAAGCATGCGGCGGCTAAGCGATGGAACTGGAGGAATGGTCATCCGAAAATCTCCGATCATTCGTCGCGCGAAGGTATCGGTCACGCCTCACGCGCCGGATCATGCCGTTAGCGGCGGATGAAAATCTAGATCAATGGTTCTATGATTAGCAAGATAGATAGTTGAATTGATCTGCTGCTTTATGCGGCGCGGCGCGAGGCATTTGCTCACTCAAGCGGCGGCGTTTCCTCGCAACAGTCGCGTGACCGCGACGCAAACGATTTCGCGCCTGCAGCATTCATCGACGCGTAGATCAATCGCAACGCGATACACCAAGCGGAAAGTCGCGCAATTTCAGTTATAGGACCGCGCGCACTGCAGCGCGACGCCACGCCGACCGCCCAAGCCATCGCGCGCTTTGTGCTCCCGCGGCGCGCGAACTCTCCCTCGGGGCGAGCGCGCCGGACATTCATCCATTCTGCGCTGATACGATTTGCTGAACGAGTACACTTCCAGCCGCCGCTCGGTTTGCGGGCTGTGGCGAAATAGAGACTCGGACTTCAAATCGTCGAAAGTATCGTTTTGTCCTAATTTCTCAGCGTCCAGCCCAAGCCACGCGTGCCGGCGAACTGTATCGATTTGAGGAAAGACTCAAGCCGGTGCTTTGCTATGACATTCTTACTGCGAACTTCTTCCGCGCTCACGGCCCTGGCCATCGTGACATCGGCCCACGCCGCTGATCTTGGTGCGCGCGTCTATACCAAGGCGCCTGTCGCGCCGGCTTTTAGCTGGACGGGTTTCTACCTGTCGGGTGGCGCCGGTTACGGCATGTGGACAGCGGATCAACTCTATGTGCTGGGAGCACCGTCCGCGGATGTCCAGCGCAACGGCGGCCGGGGCTATTTCGGCACCGTTGGCGGCGGCTACGACTGGCAGTTCAACAGCTCCTGGGTCGCGGGAATTTTCGCCGATGCGCAATTCGGCGACATGAGCGGGACCATTAATGCCGTTGTTCCAAACACCATGGGCACCACCAAGAACAATCTCAATTATGCGGCCGGCGCGCGCCTTGGCTACCTGATCGCGCCAAACGTTTTGTCCTACGTCAATGCCGGCTATAGCCACGCCGAATTCACCAGCTCAAACCTTGGTAACGTCCTCGGGCATAGCACGTCTTTTACGACTCCCGGATTCAGCCGTGATGGCTGGTTCGTCGGCGGCGGTTTCGAAAACTCGCTGAACATCTTCGGCATCGCGGCTCCAGGGTGGTTCATGAAGAGCGAATACCGCCTCGCTGGGTACGGCAGTATAGACGTTCCGATGTCCGGCGGGCCCGTGACCGTTGGGGATTCGGTTGGCTTCAAGTCCACCGTTCAGACCGTCAGCACCTCGCTGGTTTATCGCTTCAACGCGGACGGCGTTCCGGCCGCTGCGAGCGCGCCGCCTTACACCAAGGCTCCCGCAACGCCGGTCTCCAACTGGACAGGTTTCTATGTCGGTGCTGGTGGCGGCTACGGCATGTCGACCGCGGATAATATCTTGCAGGTCGCTGGGGCTCCGGTTGGGGCTTCGGTGCGGTCCGGCGGCAACGGTGCGTTCGGCACCGTGAGCGGCGGCTACGACCTGCAATTTAACCGTTCGTGGGTCGCAGGCGTTTTTGCCGATGCGCAGTTCGGCAACATCCAGGGAATGATCTCACCGCCGGCTCTTGCTGCGGTTATCGGCACGACCAGGAACGATCTCAACTATGCAGCGGGCCTTCGCGTGGGCTATCTTGTTGCGCCAAATGTGCTGTCTTACGTCAATGGTGGCTACAGCCGTGCAGAGTTTAAAGGCGCGGATCTGGCCATTTCCTACAGCGGAGTGGTTGCGGCGACGACCGCGAAAGCTCATTTCGATGGCTGGTTTCTCGGCGGCGGTGTCGAAAACTCGCTCAACATTTTCGGCGTGACGGCGCCCGGCTGGTTCATGAAAACCGAGTACCGTGTGGCTGAATACAACCGGAAGAATGTCGACGTCTTCGATGTACACGGACTCTCAACCCCGTATGCGGTTGCGTTCAAGCCCTACGTGCAGACCATCAGCAGCTCGCTGGTCTACCGCTTCAACTGAGGTGGACTGCCTCGCGGCGAATAGTCATTCGCCGAGCCTACTCTTTGGAGAGTGAATCGAAGCCCGGCCTCTGCGCCGGGCTTCCTTGAATCAGCACATCGAAATCGAATCTGAAACCTGTCCAGTTTGTAACCGTCTGCTCGTGAACCAATCTATTCGCCGTGTGACGAATCCAGCAGGGAGACAGCCAATGAAACGCATTTCAATGATCTTGTTGCTGATCGGCCTCTCGGTGACGCACGCTCGAGCTGATCACATGGAGTACACATATCGCGACACCATTCGCCCGCACGGCCACAAGCGACCCGACGCTGTAGGCGAGGCGAGTACCCAGTTGTGCAACGAAAGATTAGGCGTTCAATACCTTGAGGCTTCTGCGGCTTACAAGAGATGCATGCGTGAACAGGGGTACCGTTACGTCTCACGCCGCCTCGTCAGAACGCCTGAACCGTTGCAACAATCGCCGGATGATGGTTCTTCGCCGGTGTCGGTGGACGTCGATATTCCATCGTCATCCCCGCCGCCGCCGATCGACATGACGCCGCCGCCGCAGGTCGATCCAGGGCCATCGCCGGACATTCATCCGTTTTGTGCCGATACGATTTGCTGAATCAGTTCGCTTGCAGCCGTCGCGCGATTTGCTGTCTGTGGCTAAATCGACACACTGGCCTCAAATCGTTGAAATCATCGTCCTGTCCTAGTCTATCGTCGTCCAGCCCAAGCCACGCGTGCCAGCGAACTGTATCGATTTGAGGAGAGACTCAAGCCGGTGCTTTGCAATGACATTCTTACTGCGAACTGTTTCCACGCTCACGGCCCTGGCCATCGTGACATCGGCCCACGCCGCTGACCTTGGTGCGCGCGTCTATACCAAAGCGCCTGTCGCGCCGGCTTTTAGCTGGACCGGTTTCTACCTCTCGGGCGGCGCAGGTTACGGCATGTGGGATGGGCGCCAAAAGCTCGTTCTCAACGGCACGCCGGCCGGGCTTGACGAGCACACCGGTGGACGAGGCTACTTCGGGACTGTCGGCGGCGGATACGACTGGCAATTCAACAGCCGTTGGGTCGGCGGTATCTTCGCCGACGCGCAATTCGGCGACATCAGTGGCACCATTGCTGGCCCCGCTATAGGCTTTCTCGGCAACACCAGGAATAACCTCAACTACGCGGCCGGCGCACGCCTTGGATATCTGGTCGCGCCGAATGTCCTGTCCTACGTCAACGCCGGTTACAGCCACGCCGAATTCAGCGGCGCGAACATTATCTCAATTGGGGTGCCAATCCCTCCTGCCACGACGACTCCCAAATTCGGCCGCGACGGCTGGTTTGTCGGTGGCGGTTTTGAGAATTCACTCAACATCTTCGGCATCACGGCTCCGGGATGGTTCATGAAGAGCGAGTACCGTGTCGCTGAATACGACATCAGAGATGTTGCTCTTGTATTCCCTGCTGGCGCGTCCGGGACGGGTGCCATTCGCTTTCAGCCCGTCATTCAAACAGCCAGCACTTCACTAGTCTACCGTTTCAATGCGGACGGCGTTCCGGCTCCTGTCAGTGCGCCGCTCATCACCAAGGCTTCCGCGATGCCGGTCTCCAATTGGACTGGTTTCTACGTCGGTGGAGGTGGCGGCTACGGCATGTCGACAGCAGACAATACGACACTGCTCTTCGGCGATCCGATCGGTGCTTCCGTGCGCACCGGTGGCAGCGGTGTATTCGGCACTGTGAGCGGCGGCTATGATCAGCAGTTCAACAGTTCATGGGTTGCCGGCATTTTCGCCGATGCCCAGTTCGGCGACATCAAGGCAACGATCACACCGGGCGCCCTTGGCAATGCCGCCCCGACAAAGAACGACCTGAATTATGCAGTCGGCCTTCGCCTCGGTTATCTTGTCGCGCCGAACGTGCTCTCTTACCTTAACGGCGGCTATAGCCATGCCGACTTCAAGGGTGCCGATTTGTCGAGACTTGATAACGGCGGGATCGACGCCACGCTCGGAAAGACTCATTTCGACGGCTGGTTTATAGGCGGCGGCGTGGAAAATTCGCTCAATATCCTCGGCGTGACGGCTCCCGGCTGGTTCATGAAAACCGAGTACCGTGTCGCCGAGTACAACCGAAAGAACATCGATATGCCTGAACCAGCCGGGCCAAGCGTCTTCGCAATCGCGTTCAAGCCCTATGTGCAGACCGTCAGCAGCTCGCTGGTCTATCGTTTCAACTGAGGCGGACCGCTTCGCAGCGAATAGTCATACGTCGAAACGTTCTGCAGGAATTGAATCGAAGCCCGGCCTTGTGCCGGGCTTTTTTGCATCAGCACATCAAAATCGAATCCGAAACCTGTCCAGTTTGTAACCGTCTAGTCGTGAACCGATGCGTTCGCCGTGTGACGAATCCAGCAGGGAGAAAGTCAATGAAACGCACTTTAGTCGTCTTGTCGTTGCTCTGCATATCGGCGCCATACGCCCAAGCCGATCACATCGTCTACACCTATCACGACACCATTCGCCCGCACGGTCACAAGCGTCCTGACGCCGTGGGTGAAGCAAACATCCGGTTGTGTGACGAAAGAACTGGAGTCTACCATGGTGCTACTGCTGCCTATAAGAGATGTATGCGGGAACTGGGATACCGTTACGTCTCACGCCGTCTCGTCAGGACACCTGAACCCTTGCAAGAATCGCCTGATGACGATTCACCCACACCGCCGCCCGATATCGATATGCCATCGCCCCCACCGCTGGTAGACGTGACGCCGGCGCCGCCGATTGTTCTTGAGCAGGTGCCATCGCCGGACATTCATCCGTTCAATCCGAATCTATAGAGCCTGCCTCACGTTTCACTCCGGACGAACGCCCATTGGTATGCAGGTCTCGTTCCGTTTTGTCCCAATCCAATTTGTTGAATGGGCTTGCTTCCAGCCACAGCGCGGTTTGCTGTCTGTGGCTAAATCGACACTCCGGCCTCAAATCGTTGAAAACATCGTTCTTTCCTAATCTATTGCCGTACAGCCCAAGCTTTGCGCGGCAGTGAACTGTATCGGTTAACGACGGAATCGAACCGGTATGGTGCCAATGAAATTTGCAGTGCGGCTTTCCCCAATGGTGGCGATCCTCGCCGCCGTCACGACCGCAAACGCCGCTGACCTTGGTGCGCGCGTCTACACCAAAGCGCCTGTCGCGCCGGCTTTTAGCTGGACGGGTTTCTACCTTTCGGGCGGGGGCGGTTACGGCATGTGGGATGCCGACCAGCAGTTTATTGTCCGGGGGGCGCCGATCGGGAGCGGCGAGCACACCGGCGGCCGGGGCTATTTCGGGACCGTCGGCGGCGGCTACGACTGGCAGTTCAACAGCCGCTGGGTTGGCGGCGTGTTCGCCGACGCGCAATTTGGCGACATCAGCGGGTCTATTTCTGTTCCCTTTGCAGATGTTTTCGGCTCGACCAGGAACAATCTCAACTACGCTGCCGGCGCACGGCTCGGGTATCTGGTCGCGCCGAACGTCCTGTCTTATGTCAATGCGGGTTACAGTCACGCTGAATTCAGCGGCGCAAATTTTTACTCACATGAAGGTGACAGCCTTACTTCGGGGACTGCCAAGTTCGGCCGCGACGGCTGGTTTGTCGGCGGTGGTTTTGAAAACTCGCTCAACATTCTCGGCATCACGGCGCCGGGATGGTTCATGAAAAGCGAGTACCGTGTTGCTGACTACGGCGGCAAGGATGTTGCTGTTGTGGGGGCTCCTCCCGGAGCTGACATTCGCTTCAAGCCCATCATTCAGACCGCGAGCACCTCGCTGGTTTATCGTTTCAATGCGGATGGCATTCCGGTCGCCGCTGACACGCCGCTCTATACCAAGGCTCCCGCGATGCCGGCTTCTAACTGGACCGGCTTTTACATCGGCGGCGGTGGTGGGTACGGCATGTCGACCGCGGACAGCACGACGCTGGACGCTAGCGGTCCGCTGGATGTGTCCGTGCGCAGTGGAGGCAGCGGTGCATTCGGCACCGTGAGTGTGGGCTATGACCAGCAGCTCAATGGGTCATGGGTTGCCGGTGTTTTCGCTGATGCGCAATTCGGTAACATCACGCAGACGATGTCATCGCCACGGCTTTTCGACATTACCGGCACGGCCAAGAACGATCTCAATTATGCGGCAGGCCTTCGCGTCGGTTATCTTGTCGCGCCGAACGTGCTGTCCTATGTCAACGGCGGCTATAGCCGTGCTGAATTCAAGGGCGCCTATCTGTCGAATATCGACGATCCCAGCATTGAAGCATATGGCGATCGCACTCATTTCGATGGCTGGTTTATCGGCGGCGGCATCGAAAATTCGCTCAATATCTTTGGTGTGACGGCTCCCGGCTGGTTCTTGAAAACCGAATATCGCCTCGCCGAGTATAACGAAAAGAGTGTCGGTCTCTCAGATCCACCCGGCACGCCCACCGGTTTCGCTCTTGCATTCAAGCCTTACGTGCAGACCATCAGCAGCTCGCTGGTCTACCGCTTCAACTGAGGCGGACCGTCGGTCGCGAAATACTGATTTCCGAAACGCGGTCTTTGGCGAGATTGAATTGAAGCCCGGCCTCGCGCCGGGCTTCGCTTTGTCTGCAGTTCAGCGGATGTTGGTCCAGAACGAGCCGTGAACCAGGCTCTATAAGTTCGGATTGAACGGATGGAGGTCCGGCGGGGGCGGCATGTCCAGAATAATCGGGGGCTCCGGGGTTACGTCCGGTAGTATTGGCGGTGCCGGGGTCTCGGCTTCTACGGGCTCCGACCCCCAATCATCGGGCGGTTGTTGTGGGTGTCGCAGACGCTCAACGTGACTAAGCTTCCAATGATGCCGCGCCATGCATTTTCGATAAGCGGGGGATACTCTGCCCCATAGTTGTACCCCGACCTCTTGGTCGCAAACCTGACCGTCGGCTTGCAGCTCCGCGTCCATCTCTGAATTCAGCCGCCATGGCTTTTGGACATCCTCCCAGGTTTCCCTGTAGTCTTGTGCCTGGGCGACGGCAGTGCCCGCGAGCAATAGTGCAATGACGAAAAAGCGTTTCATGTCTGGTCTCCTCGGACATTGGTCGCTCCGGAGAGAAGGCGGGTTCGTTGCCGCCGATCACGAACAGGGGATTGACGCGAGCTGCCGGTGCAAGCGGAAGGGATCATCCCATCATCGATCAAACGAAAAGGCCCGGCGGATACCGGGCCTTTCGATGTCTGGTATTCGAGGACAGATCAGGACGCTTGCTGCTTCATCACCGCTGCATTGCCTTCCTCGCCCTTGAGTTCTTCAAGACTTCGGTGCCTCGGCTCGATGCCGAGCGCCCAAACGACAATGATCTGCAACGCCAGCAGGCCGATCATCAGGGACATCACGCCGGCAACGCCACGGGCTTCAAAGAGCGTGACAACCAGGAACGGTGTAACGATCGTGGCACCGCGACCCAGTGTGTTGACGATGCCGGATGCCCGGAGCCGCACCTCTGTCGGGAACAGCTCGGGAATGTAAATTCCGAACAGCAGCGCCACCAGGACGTAGATCGGAATGGTCAGCGCAAACCCGACCGCAGGCAGCAGCACCGGGTCCGAAATCATCGGATAGATGATTCCGAGGATCACGGAGATAACGGACGCGCCGATAATGATCGGCTTGCGTCCCCAGCGATCAGCGGTTAGCGCGCCGATGGCAGATCCGACCGGCGCGCCCAGCGCCATCAGCAATGAATAGCCGAACGACGTCGCAACGCTCAGTCCCTGCTTGATGAAGAAAACCGGCAGCCAGGTGACGAAGCCGTAGAGCAGCGTGTTGATCGTGATCAGGCAGACCGAGCCTACGATCATCCGTGACAGCAGGGGTGCAGTAAAAAGCGTCGCCAGATCAGGCGAGGCAGCAACGGTCACCGTCGTGGCTGGTGGTGGAAGCGGCTGTCCCTGGGCTGCTTCACGCTCGATCTCCTGCATTAACTTCTCAGCCTCGTCCTTGCGGCCGACGGCTTCGAGCCAACGTGGGGACTCGGGCAGGTTCTTGCGCAGATACCACACGATGAGCGCACCAATACCGCCGATGATGAACATGGCGCGCCAGCCCAACATCGGCACGACGATGGATGCAATGAGAAGGGAGATCGGAAGGCCTGTGACAACGCAGACGGTCATCAGGCCGAGCCACTTGCCGCGCGAACGTGCCGGCACGAACTCCGTCATGGTCGAATAGCCGACGACGTTCTCAGCGCCGAGCCCGACACCCATGATGAAGCGGCAGATGATCAAGATCGTCATGTTCGGCGCAAACGCTGCGGCCAGCGACGCAAGGCCAAACACCAGCAGGTTGAACTGATAGGAGAAGCGCCGGCCGTACCGGTCACCCACGAAGCCGGTGCCAAACGAGCCGGCCATCATCCCCACAAACGTCGCCGAAATAAAAATGGCATTCTGGGCAAGTGTGGAGAAGCCGGTTTTCAGCGTCACGCCGAGCACCGTGCCGGCGAGATAAATATCGAAACCGTCGAAGAACATTCCGATCCCGATCAGCGTCATGATGCGGTAGTGGAATGGACCAATCGGCAGCCGATCCAGCCGGCCGCCGGCATTCACTGTTGTAGAAGACATACGCGTTACTCCCCGTGTGCATTGTCATTGATGTCGGTTCGGTAGCCAGTCCGTTCTCTGCGGAACGTTTCGTGGCTGCCGGTTATTGATGCGTCAGTTCAGTCGTTTCTGATCCGCCGTGTCGCGATACCAGTCGAACGGCTTGTCCGCCGTAGCGACCATGACGCTCTTGGTGTTGAAGTGATCATCGAAGCTCTCTGTGCCGCATTCACGGCCGATGCCGCTGTCGTCCACGCCGCCCCACGGAGAGGCCGGATCGAGACGGTGGTGATCGTTGATCCAGACAATGCCCGCCTTGACACTCGAGGCCACGCGGTGGGCGCGGCCAATGTCACGGGTGCGAATGGCCGCCGCCAGTCCGAACGGCGAGTCGTTGGCGAGTCGCAGCGCATCCGCTTCATCCTTGAAGGGGGTGACGGATGTGAACGGTCCGAAAACTTCTTCCTGGAAGATCCGCATGTCGGAGCGCACGTCGGCGAAGACGGTCGGCTCGACAAAGAATCCGCCATCGTGGCCCGGCACTTTCGCCGCGATACCGCCCGTCACCAGACGCGCGCCGTCATCGCGGCCGAACTGCGAATAGGACAACACACGGTCGCGCTGGCGCGCCGAGATCACGGGGCCGAGCTGCGTGCTCGGGTCGAACGGATCGCCGATGCGGATTGACCGCGTCTTGGCTTTCAGTTTCTCGACGAATTCGTCATAGATCGAAGCCTGAACGATATGACGTGATGCGCAAACGCAAGTTTGTCCGGCGCCGATGAACGCGCCGAAGGCGGCGTAGTTGACGGCCTGATCGACATCGAAATCGTCGAACACCATCACCGGCGTTTTGCCGCCAAGCTCCATGGTCTGGTGCGCAAAGACCTTCGCCGCGGCGCTGCCGGCGATGCGCCCGGCCTCAGTTCCGCCGGTCAGCACCAGCTTGTTGATGTCCTGATGTTCTGCCAGCATCTTGCCCGCGCTCTGGCCAAGGCCAAGAACGATATTGAAGACGCCAGGCGGCAATCCCGCTTCGGAGAATATCTGTGCGAGCTTCAGCGTGGTCAGCGGAGTATATTCGGAAGGCTTGACCACCGTCGTGCAGCCGGTTGCGAGGACGGTCGCCAGCGACTTGCACAAGATCATCAAGGGGTGATTGAACGGCGTGCAGTTTGCGACAACACCGATCGGCGTGCGCAAGGTGTAGTTCAAATACGAACCTTCGACCGGAATGACCGCGTCGCGCCGCGACAGCGCAAGGCCCGCAGCATAGCGGAAGAAGTCGGGGAGGCGAGCGAGCTGGGCGCGGGTTTCGTTCACCGGGCGTCCGTTGTTCAGCGTCTCGAGGCGGTACAGTGCTTCGAGATTGGCCTCGAAGGCGTCAGCCAGCCGATTGACGAGACGTGCGCGCGCTCGAACGTCCATGCCGCCCCATTCGCGCCCTTCGAAGGCTGCACGTGCGCTCTTCATTGCGCGGTCGATATCAGCTGACGTCGAATTCGGGATGCGTGCGATGACATCGCCGGTCGCCGGATTGCGAACATCCAGCAATTCGCCGTTGCCGGCTTCGATCTCGCGGCCATCGATGAAGTTGCCGTGAACCTGGACCTCAATGGTGGCTGATTTGCTTGGGATATTCATGTGTGTCTTCCTTCGATAATCACTGCGTTGCGCGCCAGGGCCGGCAGCACGCGCTTCTCGGTTTTTTGAATGTGAGCCTTGATGATGCGCGCAGCGCCGCGCGTATCCCGGCGCTGCATCGCGTCGATGAGGTCGACGTGCTCCGCGACAAGTTGCATGTGGTCGCGCCCGCCCTTGACGTTGGCGATGCTGACACGCACCAGCCGGTCTGCCTGTTCGATCAGGTCACGCGCCGCGGCCGCCATGCGGCGGTTTCCGGAAGCCTCCGCGAGCGCGGAATGGAAGGCGCGGTTGTATTCAATGAAGGCCTCTCCAGGCCCATCGAACCGGCGGAATTCATCGAGCGACCGCAACACGCTGTCGGACGCGTGCTCGATGGCTTCAGACACGCATGCGGGTTCGACCGCGAGGCGGAAGCGAAGCAGGTCCCGGGCATCAGAGAGCGAAATCGGATTGACCCGGTAGCCCTGGCGCGGCTGGACGGTGACCAGATGCTCGCGCTCAAGCCTCGCCAGCGCCTCCCGCACGGGTTGCCGGCTAACGGAATAGCGCTCCGCCAACTCGTGTTCGCGGATATCATCACCTGGAGCTATCCTGCACATCAGGATATCAGATCGCAGGCTATCATATACGTTTTCGCGTAGCAGCATCAAAACTGCCTCCAAAATTCCAGCTTATCTTGCACTCGTGATATATCACGTCAACTCAATTTGAGCTTTGAAAAGATCCTCAGGTGATCTATCAATCGGTTGGCAATGCGGCGCTTTGCGACGTTGAGGCGCGGCGCAACCATTTGTTTGAAAGAGAGAAATTCATGGACCGGCGTCTCGCAAAGGGCACTGTCAACGCAGCGGAGTTCGGCAAGGGGCCGTTGCTCTTCCTGTTTCATTCACTGCTTTCTGATCGCGCGAGCTTCGACCGGATCG
This sequence comes from Afipia dichlorophenoxyacetatis, assembly GCF_055386385.1. Taxonomy (NCBI): domain Bacteria; kingdom Pseudomonadati; phylum Pseudomonadota; class Alphaproteobacteria; order Hyphomicrobiales; family Nitrobacteraceae; genus Afipia; species Afipia dichlorophenoxyacetatis. The sequence continues at coordinate 1,842,284 of NZ_AP029250.1, forward strand.
TTCCGTCCCTTTCAACGTCGTTCCGGGTTGTGGTTCCGGAACTTCCCGGTTTCGGTCTTTCGCAGGCCGTCGATGGCGGACTCAGCGCGGTTGCCGATCGGATGGCTGAAGCGGTGACGGATCGCGCCGCCGGTGAAGACGCTATCGTGCTCGGAAACGGTTACGGCGGCTTCGTCGCACTGCAGATGGCCATTCGCCACCCAGCGCTCGCAAGCAGGCTCGTTCTTGCTGATTGCGGCGCAGCCTTCTCCGAACCGGGCCGGCAGGCTTTCCGCAACATGGCTGGTGCAGCCGTGTCGAAAGGCTTGGCCGCGATCACCGATGTCGCCATGCGGCGACTGTTCGCGCCCGAGTTTCAAGAGAAGAACCCAGAACTGATGCAGGACCGCCGCGAGGCATTCCTTCGCACGGACACCGGCGTCTTCCGCGCGGCCTGTGAATCGCTGGCGGCGCTGGATCTACGGCCACAACTCGAGAAGGTGAGTGCGCCCGTGCTGGTGCTCGTCGGCGAGCACGATGAGGCGACGCCGCCACCGATGTCCCACGAGCTTGCCGCCGGTTTGCCCGATGCGAAACTCGTCATTCTCCCGGGCTGCGCTCACGTTCCGCAATTGCAATCGCCCGAGCTTTTCCTCGATGCCGTTTCCGGATTTCTGTCCGGCGGCAATGTTGCTTCCAAAAGAGAAGCATTGCGCGGATAGGAAGGGATGGCCGCCCAAACCTTCACACCTGCGGCCCCATCAGCCGCTGGGCGCGTTCGGCGCAAAGCACGTGATGGTGAAGGTTTGCGATCCACTGTCGGCCGCAGGTTGTCATGTTCAGGTACTTGATGCCGTCGTCGAGATGGATCGAGACGCTGTCCCAGAAGAACGATGGATACTTCTCGATGATGTCGGCAGGTGAGGAATAGCCGAGCTGCTTGTTGGTGCCGGTTTCCTCGAATTCATAGAACAGCGCGTTGGCCTTGCGCAGATACAGCGGATCGCCAAGCTGGCCGATGAAGTCAGCGGCTTGCACCAGTTTCGGTTCAAGGCCGCACTCCCTCTGCCTGTCTTTTGGCACAGGAAAACGCGTCATTTCGATCGCTTCGGCAATGCGTGCAGCGTCGATGGTCGGATTCTTCTCGAGCCGCTCGAAGGCGAATATTTTCGAGCGGTCTACGTGATACGGCGCCAGCGATGCGTCCGACGCGCCGCGCGGTAGGGTGATCTTGCGACCGGTGGCGTCTGCGACGAATTCGGTTTCGGTGTCGCCGCTGAGCACACCGCGCACATAGCCGATGTCGTGGAGCAGGCAGGCGACGATCAAGTGGCTGTAGTCGGATGGCTCGATGCGCCGCGACACCATCATGCCCTGCAGGATATCGCGCCCCACCATGGTCACCTGCAATGTATGCTCGTAAGTGTGATAGAGCGCGTCACTGCCGGCGAGGCATTCGATGGTGGCGCGGGCGGCGGAGCCGAGACGTTCCGCCTCGTCAGCGTGAGCCGAGCCGAATACCCGGCGGAAATCCTTGGTGAGAAACTTGCCCAGCCTGTGGGCCGCAACGGCCGTGATCGATCTCATTCACGCGCTCCGAGTGATCAAGGATCGTCTGCAATACTCCCTGCAACAGGGCGCACGACACGCGTGGTTCATTCCGCATCTGCGCAGCACGTTAAAGTCAGCGCACCTGTTCGAGGGCAGCCGAGTGTCCCGAAAGCAGCGGTCATATGTTAGATCAACGCGGCGGTGGGTCGATGGTTATTATGCCGCGCGGCATCGCCAACACCGGCGTGTACGTGTTGCTTGCCTGCTTCGCCGGGCATGGGCGAATTTCGTGATCCCTGATGGTGGTTCTCCGGCAAATGCAAAGATTTAAGTGCCGGAACCACCACATTATTTTCGCAAAGTAATGCAACCAAAAGGCCGGGCGGGGCGTCATGTGGCTGACACATGGGGGAGAACGCCTGATGATCAGGGAACTTTTTTTGCGGTGGTTCCACCTCCAGCCTCTCAAAACTGATCGGTCAGAGGTGCCGGAAGGGGACAGATCCTCGCTCGCGCACCTTGTGAAGTTGTTGCGCGAGGACGAAGCACCCAAGGCCTCCAATAAGCCGCGCTAAGTCGTCTTTCCGACCCTAATATCCTCGCCGCATGAGAGCGTTCGTCGGGCTCTTGGAGGTGCGGTGGTAATGGCTACGTGGCCGATTTAATGGTGTATGCTCCATTTTAGGAAATGCGCCGTGCGGCGCGTTCGGGAAACTCTCGTGTCAGTTATGAAGCGCAATAACGTCGAAACCCGCGGAAGCGGGCGGCGCGCCATCGTCTTCGCTCACGGTTTTGGGTGTGATCAGAATATGTGGCGCTTCGTGGCGCCAGCCTTTGAGCAGGATTTTAAAACCGTGCTGTTCGATCATGTCGGGTCCGGCTGCTCCGATCTCTCGGCCTACGACCCAGTCAAATACGCGACGCTTACCGGATACGCTGACGACGTGATCGAGATCGGTCGCGAATTGCAGTTGAAGAATGCGGTCTTCGTCGGCCATTCGGTCAGCGCGATGATCGGTATTCTGGCGTCGCTCAAAGCGCCTGATCTGTTCGGAAGCCTGGTGCTCATCGGACCATCTCCCCGCTATATCGACGACGAGGACTATTTCGGCGGTTTCAATGCCCAGCAGATCGAGGAGCTGCTGTCGTTTCTTGAAGAGAACCACATGGGCTGGTCGAGGCAGATGGCTCCCGTCATCATGGGGAATCCGGATCGCCCCGAACTGGGCGAGGAGTTGACCAATAGCTTCTGCCGCACCGATCCTGAAATCGCCAAGGCGTTCGCGCGCGTTACCTTCACCTCAGACAACCGAGATGATCTGCCAAAAGTTTCAGCGCGTACGCTGATCCTTCAGTGCAGCGAGGATATCATCGCCGGTGAACAGGTCGGCGCGTATGTCCAAAGCCGTATTCCCGGTAGCGAACTGGTTTTGCTGAAGGCGACGGGACATTGTCCGAATTTGAGCGCGCCGGACGAAGTCACCGCGGCGATCCGCTCTTTTGTCTGACGTGAAAGGCGATATCGACCCGATGCCGGTCGAAGATCTGGAAGATCTCTACGAAAACGCGCCTTGCGGCTATATCTCGCTGCAATCCAATGGCCGTATCTTCAAGGCCAACCGAACGTTCGCAACATGGTTGGGTTACGAGGCCGCGGAGCTTGTAGGCAAGCGCCTTAGCGATCTGCTCAATATCGCAGGCCGCATTTTCTTCGAAACGCATGCGGCGCCGCTACTGCGCATGCAGGGATTTTTCAACGAGTTTGCGATCGACATGGTGACCAAGGCAGGCGCTCGCCTACCTGTCATCGCCAATGCCATCGAGCGCCGGGATGAAGCCGGGGGATTGCTGTTCACGCGCCTGACCATCTTCAAGGCCGTGGACCGGCGCAGATATGAGCGTGAGCTGCTTGATGCACGCGATGCGTCGGAGGCTGCGCGGCATCAAAGCGAAACGAAGCACGCCACCACCCAGGCTAGCCTGACCGCGGAGCGCGAGACGGCCGAACTGCGTGAACAGTTCATCGCGGTGCTCGGCCATGACCTGCGAAATCCGCTTGCGTCCCTGTCCTCCGGAGCCCGGCTGATGCTGAAGGCCAAGACACCGGCAGACGCGGTCAAGATCGAAGCGATGATGCAAAACAGCGTCACGCGCATGGCGCGGCTGATCGAGAGCGTCATGGATTTCGCGCGAGGGCGGCTGGGCGGTGGCCTGACGATGCACGCTGCGATCTGCGCAGTGGAGCCGGTGTTGGATCAAGTGGTGGCGGAATTGGCTTCGGCCCATCCGGAGCGCTCGATCGATACGCAGTTTGAGCTTGAGACGCCGGTGTTCTGCGACGCCGAGCGGATCGCGCAATTGTTGTCCAACCTGCTTGGAAATGCGCTCACCCATGGCGCACACGATGCACCCATCCGCGTGCATGCGGTAACCGTAGACGGCGTGTTCGAACTCTCCGTCGCGAATGGCGGTAAGCCAATCTCCGAAGAAGCCATGAAGAATTTGTTCCAGCCATTCTATCGCGGAGCGGTGCGTCCGTCGATGCAGGGGCTGGGCCTAGGTCTTTATATCGCCTCGGAGATTGCCAAGGCGCATGGCGGCACGCTGGAGGTGGCGTCTTCAATGGTTGAAACGCGGTTCACTTTCAGGATGCCGTTGATAGATCCGAGGCTATAGTTTCACGGCCGCGGCGCAGTGACCATCATCACTATTTCGCCTGATCCCGCCAGCTCATTCCACGGTTTTTCCCTACGTGTTGATGTCCAGCTCTCTCGCGGCTGGCTTCTTTGCAAACCGCTGAAACGCCAGCATGAGGATGGATGCCGCGATCACGGCGGCGTTGGCGAGATAGGTCGGCTTGACGCTGATCTTGAGGGGTGGTCCGGCTGAATACATCCACGTCCCCTCGGGATCATGGCCGGTGAGGATCGCCACAAGGATCATGATGCTGGTCAAAGCGATAAGGATGAAAAGGGCGCGCCAACCCTGAACCGCCTCACGGGCGATCAGGTAAGTGACGATCATTAAAACCATGGGTATCCAGTCCATGCCGGGGCGCTCCTCGTCCCCCTTTGTCGCACGGGAGGTGAGTATCGTTCATCGCGCGGCTCCGGCGGACATATTGGCAGGGCAAGCGCCTTTCACTGCATGCAGTGGTCGATCAAGTCGCGGGCTGCGAATTTTGCGGCGCGCTCCCAGGCTTCCGAATTATCGCCGCGATAGGAGAGCAGCCGATCGCAGACCTTGCCGTTCGGGCCGAGATCGACGACCACGACCTTGGCCCAGCCCACCAGCGTGCTCATCTTGTGCAGCCCGCCTGCGACGAGGTAGCGCGCATCGGCCTTCTTCGCCATGTCCGCTAGCGCTTCCATGCCGGGGTCGCCGATGGAGCATTTGTCCGGAGCGCAGGGCAGCGGCGCCACATCGAGCTTCAGCTTATCGGATAATGTCTTGCTCACGATCGACTGGAAGTCCTTCAGCAGGGCGTCGTGCTGCGCTGTGTCCGTCTTGGCTTCACCGGAGGTGTCTTCGAAAGTGAAGCTCGCTACCGCGAGTTTCGCTGACTGCGCGGGCTGGCTGAATACCGCCGGTGCGAAACTGCACACCAGCAGAGCGCACATGGCGGCGATGGACAATCGGCGCAGCCTGGGTTGCATGTTGGTCTCCTGCGATCGGGGCGGGGAGCAAAAGGCAGACATTGGGGATTTCCGTGAGACGACGCCCGTCATTGTGATGCGCGACAGTGCGCATGTCGAGCGGCGCGCAACGGTCCAGAAGCCGCTACGTGCGCCAAACCGGTATCCGCTTGATCTATGAATCAGGATACGTGACGTGAAGTATCAGCGAGGCGGCTCGCTCTCCTTGAGGAGCCGGGCAAGGTCGGCCAGCGAGGAACGATCTTCGCTTTGGTCAGATGGCACGTTGGCTTCAAGCTTCGGCCTGAGCCATTCGCGCAACCGCGTAAAAAGTTCCGTCAGCATACGCAACAAATCCTCAGATGACGCATTCATGACTCTGGAAGGCCTCAATAGGTTGCAGGAACTTGAAAATTTAATTCTCGTTTCAATCGACTGGGCCAAAAGTCCTATTCGGAGCCGGAGCTTTCGGGATTAGACTTCAGAAATCGCTTCATCCCCGGACGCAATGCGGAAGAAGCAGTAGTGCTCGCGGCGCTTTCGAAAAGGCCCGCTGGAGCTTTCCTCAGGTGGCACAAAGTTCCCCTGAGGCAGGGCGTTATGGACGCCATCGCAGACACATTCTTGCAGACGCCCCAGACGCCGCGCGCAGGCAGTGCCGCGAGACAATCAGCACTGAAACAGGGAGGCGCTTCTTGACGTAAAGAGGAGGCCAACATGGCTATTGAAGTCCCCAGGGATTTCCGCCGCGTGATCGTCGCCGCGTCGGTCGGAAACGTCATCGAGTGGTATGACTTCTACATCTTCGGGAGCCTGGCCGCGGTGCTCTCGGTCAAGTTCTTCGAACAATCCCATCCGGTCGCGGCATTGCTCAGCACCATTGCGTTGTTCACCGCAGGATTCCTGATCCGTCCACTGGGCGCGTTTCTGTTTGGATGGATGGGCGACCGGATCGGCCGCAAGTACACCTTCCTCGTCACGCTCAGCGGCATGGGGTTGGGCACAGGCGCCATCGGCTTAATCCCGACCTACGAGTCCATTGGTCTCACCGCCGCTTTCATTCTCTTCGGCTTGCGGATGATCCAGGGCCTGTGCCTCGGCGGCGAGTATGGTGGCGCTATCACCTATGTCGCCGAACATGTGCCGGACGAAAGCCGCGGCTACTACACCGGATGGCTTCAGACCTCCCCAACGCTCGGCATCGTGGTGTCGCTGGCGGTGATCATCGCCACGCGCTCGTATTTCGGAACAGAAGCCTTCAACGCTTGGGCGTGGCGTGTTCCGTTCCTGCTGTCCTTCGCGCTGGTTGCGGTGGCCATCTACATTCGCCTCCAGCTGCAGGAGACGCCGATCTTCCAGGAGATCAAGGCGAGGGGGCAGATGACCCGAAACCCGTGGAAGGAAGCATTCCTCAGCAGCAACATGAAATATGTCGGCATCGCCACTATCGTGCTGATTGGTCAGGGCGTGGTCTGGTACAGCGGCCAGTTCTGGGCGTTGTACTTCCTGCAGCAGGTGTCAAAGGTGGATCCGTTGACGTCGGCCTATATCGTGGGAGCCGCGCTATTGCTTGCAACGCCGAGCCTGATCTTCTTCGGTTGGCTGTCCGACATCATCGGCCGCAAGCCGGTGATCCTGGGCGGCATGCTGCTCGCCGCGTTGACGTACTATCCGCTGTACTTGTGGCTGGGCACCGTGACGCAGCCCGGCAACATCAACTACCCGGTCGCGATCTTCATCATCTTCATTCTCGTTTGCTATGTGGGGATGGTGTATGGCCCGGTGGGCGCGTTCCTCGCGGAATACTTCCCCGGCAGAATTCGCTACACGTCGGTCTCGGTGCCGTATCACATCGGCAACGGCTGGGGCGGCGGGCTGGTGCCGTTCATCACGTCTGCAGCGTTCGCGGCGACGAACAGTGTCGGATATGCGCTGATCTACCCGATCGTTGTTCCAGCCATCTGCTTCGTGCTCGCGCTGTTCCTGATGCCAGAGACGCGCAAAATCAGCATCTGGCAGCCGTTCGAGCCGCGCACCGCGTCGTGACACAGGCTTGCGTGCGGGGCCGCTATTAGGTCCCGCACGTTTCTCTCTTTCTATGTCAGGACTGCTGCCGCATTGGCCAAGGGGTATCTACCCGGTGAAGACACCTCGCTTGCAGCCGCGCTGACACGGGACAGGTTTAGGTTTAAGCCGCTCTCAGTTGGCCGGGTGATGCCAGCGATCGTGCCACCACGTGGTGAAATCACGATCGGTCATCAATTCCCAGACCGCAAACAGGATCACCAGCAGGCCACACACCACGCTGTTGACCGTCGCTGCTCCTGCTTCATAGCCGACCGTCCAGGGGGCAGCCAGCAGAGCCAAGCCAAGGAGAATTTCTCCCCATTCCTCCAGATAGGACGGAATGACGAAACCCTCCACGGCAAACAGAACGACGCAGATTCCAAGCACGATGGTGATCCACGTTGCCGCTCCGGCGAAACCGAGAAAGAACGGCGATACCACCAGCCACACGCCCACCAACAGGCTGGCAATGTCTTGCCAATGTTGAATGCGCATGATGCTCACCTCCCTCCTTGCCATCATCATACTGCAGAGAGGGTGTTTTCGAGCATGCGCCGATCGTCGCGAGAAGTTGTGTCGCATGGTGCGGTGCGATTGACGCTTCTGGGAGCGAACTTCGCGAAAAGCGTTTTGGCATAAATCAAAGTGCTCCTACAATGGCGCGGCTACCCCCTGAAGGCTGTTACTAGTGTCCCGGTTCTAACGTTCGCACGGCTTTGTCGCACTCTCGTTTGCGAACGTTAGAACCAGAAGGGACACTAGCAAATCTGTGAAGCTAGTGCGCTTTACGGATTTGACGTTCGCACCGAGGACTCGCTGCAATGCTGGTACGAACGTCAAATCCAGCGCACTAGTCTCGGCAATTTCGTCCGTCAAATATGGGAGGAAAGCTCATGATCAAATTGATTGCTATTGCGGCCTTTGTCCTGGGTGTTGCCTTGGGCATTGCAACGTCAGCAAGGGCTATGCCGGTTGCGCCGGTTCATGCGCCGGAGGGCATCGTCACGGATGTCGCCTATGGCTGTGGCCCGGGCAGGACACGCGTTGGTGGTATCTGCGTCGCCAGGACCACCATCCGCCAGACGCGTCGAGCCGTGCGAAGGTGTGCGTATTGGCGCGGGGGCGTTTGCCGCCGGTGGGTTTACTGAAACGCGAATGAAAGAGCCGGGAGGTTTTGATCTCCCGGCAGCTTGTGAGCGAACACGATCTGATGCGCGGGAAATCCTGCTGCCGGCCCGCAAGCGGATGAGTGCGTGCGATGAAAGATCGCCGCAACCGCAATGTCCGGACAGCCGAACGGTGGAGGGATGTCTCATGTATGCCGCCATTCGTCAGGGTAAGGCCAAGACGGGCATGGCCGAAGAGCTGGCCGTCCGGATCAAGGAAGGCGCTATTCCGATCATCAGCGATGTCGAAGGCTTCATGGCCTATTACGTGGTCTATGAGCCGGACGACACTGTGACGGCGATCAGCATCTTCAATAATTATGCAAGCGCGGAGGAATCGAACCGGCGCGGGCTCGCGTGGATCGAACAGAACTTGTCGCCCTTGCTCACCGGACCGATTACGGCGGTCGCCGGGCCTGTCATCGTTCACACGCTGGCGTAGGGGATACCAACCTTGTTGAGATTGTCGTCAACAGGGGCGCATTGGCGTGGCTGAAGAGGTTGAAATCAAAATTGATCAGCCCAAGGTAATCGAGGCCTGCAGTACGCTCACTCCGACAGTTTGGACGTGGTAGATTTGTTGAAGCCCATAACAGCTATCGGACGTGACCAAGGTCTCGGCGGATGCTTCTAGCATCTCCCGAGAGACCTTCGCGCTCCAATCGATTTCGCCGATGAGACGCGAAGTCGCGGCAACGTTCCTGCCGCATCTGGAATGCATTCAGTGAATAGCCCGGTAGCTCGAAGCGCGACGCCGCAGGCGTATCACGCATGGGCCAGTCGTAAGCATGAGCCTGAACCACTGCTTGATCCAGGGAGGAACCGATGAAGCCCATCAGCCTCAGCACAATCGCGGCGCCTGCCGTCGCAATCACACTCGTCAAAACGGCGATTTTCGCCGGAGTACTCACGGCCTTGACGCCAATGGCTGTCTCAGGAGAGCCGATTGAGAAGAAAGGGACCACACCTTACGTGACCCACTTCATTTTTCGCCCGTTGATGGACCTAGATATCGCCGATCTTGGTAAGGCCACCGCGCTGGAGGCGGTCGGGACAACCGAAAACATGAAGGGCGAGAAGATGCTCGACAAGATGTCGGCACGTTGCACGGCGCTGAGTGTCGCGTCCGGCGAGAAGAAGTACATCGATGGCGCCTGCGTGTTGGCTGACAGCGATGGCGACAAGATTTTCTCGACCTTTGATACGCGTGACCTCGATAAGTCGCAGCCGAAAATGGATTGCGGCACCCATATCATCACCGGCGGGACCGGAAAGTACAAAGGCATCACCGGGAGTGAGCCGTTTGCTTGCATAAACATGCCAGCGCTGGTTGGCCCCGGCGGCTATTTTGCGATGGATATCCCGCATAATACGAGCTGGGAAATCAAGTAGAATTGGGAAATCAAGTAAGAGGATCGCTTCTGCGATACCTCGGTCATGCCTGACGATCCTGATGAGAGACGGACCAATCGTGCCGGCGCTCTCATGCCGCAACGCAATCGTCAGTCTTCGCGCTGCACATGCGATCCCGCCGGCGATTCAGCGTGACACCGTTTCTCGCTCGCCTCCTTGGCGCAAAGTGCTAACATTTTCGGACGTCCTGCAGATCGAATGAAGCGGCGCAAGTCCATCGCTTCCGCCGCGTCCAGTGGCGCGTTTCAACGCGCCGCAGAAAAATAGAGCGAACGCTCGCTTCGGCGGCCCCAGGGAGGACTTCAGAATGCTCGATACCACGCTCGACAAGGCTCCAAACAAAACCGTGTCTGACTTGCTCGACAACTTCGGCAAGGCGCTGTCCGCTGGCGACGTGGACCGCGCCGTCGATTTGTTCCAGGCCGACTGTTACTGGCGCGATCTCGTCACCTTCACCTGGAACGTAAAAACCATGGAGGGCAAGGATCAGGTCCGCGACATGCTGAAGGCGCGCCTTGCCGACACCAAGCCGACGAACTGGACAATTGCGGAGGGTGAAGACGCGACCGACACCGATGGATTGATCGAGAGCTGGATTCAGTTCGAGACTGATGTCGCGCGCGGCTTCGGCCACATGCGCCTGAAGGATGGCAAGATCTGGACGCTGCTCACCACTATGGCGGAACTGAAAGGCCACGAGGAAGCGCAAGGCTTCGACCGGCCCATGGGCGTGAAGCACGGCGCCGATCGCAACCGCGTCACGTGGAAAGAGGGGCGGGAGAAGGAAGCCGCTGAACTCGGCATCACGCGCCAGCCTTATTGCGTCATCATCGGTGGCGGACAGGGTGGCATCGCGCTGGGTGCGCGGTTGCGTCAGCTCAACGTGCCGACCATCATTATCGAGAAGAACGAGCGGCCGGGCGATAGCTGGCGCAAGCGCTACAAGTCGCTCTGCCTGCACGATCCGGTCTGGTACGACCATCTGCCGTATCTGCCGTTCCCTAAAAATTGGCCGGTGTTCTCGCCGAAGGACAAGATCGGTGATTGGCTGGAGATGTACACCAAGGTGATGGAGCTCAATTACTGGAGCTCGACCACCTGCAAGAAAGCCAGCTACGACGAGAAGGCGAAGGAATGGACGGTTGTCGTCGAGCGCGACGGCAAGGAGATCGTGCTCAAGCCGAAGCAACTCGTGCTTGCCACCGGCATGTCCGCCAAGCCCAACATGCCAAAATTCGAAGGCATGGATGTGTTCAAGGGCGATCAACACCATTCGTCGCAGCATCCAGGGCCGGACAAATATAAAGGCAAGAAGGCCGTGGTGATCGGCTCGAACAACTCCGCGCACGATATCTGCGCGGCGCTGTGGGAGGCGGGCGCGGATGTCACTATGGTGCAGCGCTCGACCACGCACATCGTGAAATCGGATTCGCTCATGGAGATCGGGCTTGCGCCACTCTATTCGGAGCAGGCGGTGGCGAACGGCGTAACCACCGCAAAGGCCGACCTGATCTTTGCGTCGCTGCCGTACAAGATCCTGCATGAATTCCAGATCCCGGTTTACAACGCGATCAGGGAGAAGGACGCGGAGTTCTACAAGCGCCTCGAGAAGGCAGGCTTTATGCTCGACTACGGCGACGACGAGTCCGGTCTGTTCATGAAATATCTGCGGCGCGGCTCGGGCTATTACATCGATGTCGGCGCATCGGAGTTGATCGCCAACGGCAGCGTCAAGTTGAAGAGCGGTGTCGATGTGAAGAAGCTCACGGAGAACTCCGTGATCCTGAGCGACGGTACCGAACTGCCCGCGGATCTCGTGGTCTATGCCACCGGCTACGGCTCGATGAACGGCTGGGCCGCGGACCTCATTTCAAAAGAGGTGGCGGACAAGGTCGGCAAGGTCTGGGGGCTTGGCTCGAACACGACAAAAGACCCCGGCCCGTGGGAAGGCGAGCAGCGCAACATGTGGAAGCCGACGCAGCAGGAGGCGCTGTGGTTTCATGGCGGCAACCTGCACCAGTCGCGGCACTACTCGCAGTTTCTCTCGCTGCAGCTGAAGGCGCGCATGGAGGGACTTCCTACACCGGTCTACGGCTTGCAGGAGGTGCATCACCGCGGGTGATTGGCGGGACGTTCAAAAGAGAGCAGGGCGGTCTCTCCGGAGGCCGCCCTGTTTTTATCCGATCCCGATCTTTCAGGTCGAAAGATCAGTGCATGACAGATCCGCCGTCGACCACCATCGTCTGCCCGGTGACAAAGTTGCTGTCGTCGGATGACAGAAACAACAGTGCGCCGATCAAATCCTCTGGTGTTGAGTCCCTCTTGATCGCGCGGCTTGCGACGATCGAATTCGCAACGTCCGCCCATCCTGGGTGCGACTGAACATTGGGGCTCATCACCAGCCCGGGCGCGATTGCATTGACGCAGATATTATCGGCGGCAAGCTCGCGCGAGATCGAGCGTGTCAGTCCGACGATTGCGGCCTTGGACGTCACATAGTGAAGCAGGAACGGGCTTCCCTTAAACACAGTTCCGGATGAGATATTGATGATCTTGCCTCCGCCACCTGCGCGCATGGCGGGAGTCGCGGCACAAATCGTCTGCCACGTTCCGCGAACATTGACCGCCATCACGCGATCCCATTCTTCAACCGGAATATCGGAAAAACTCTGCATGCCGAGTTTTCCGAACAAGGCGGCATTGTTGACGAGAATATTCAGGCCGCCAAACGCCGATACCGTTTCGGCGACCATTCGATCGAGAGACGTCGAATCCGTGACATTGGCGACGGCCGCAATCGCCTGACCTCCCGTGGCTTTGATTTCATCCAGCGTCTCGCTCGGAAGGGTCGTGTCGGAGATACAAACCTTGGCCCCCGCGGATGAAAGGGCCAAGGCATATGTTCGTCCTATGCCCTGCGCTGCGCCGGTGACAATCGCGACTTTCCCGTGGAGCCGGTCTGACTTTTGCATTTCTTGTTTCCATTCTTCATTGCGTTACACAGCGCATCGACAGAGAAGAGGGCCTTCTCTGTCGATGGGTGACCGATCGGGGTTAGGTCTGCTTATTTCACCAGGGGGCATCCGCCTGCGTTAAGCGGCCGGAATGCTTCTTGCGGAGGAATGGTCTGCACGAGCTTGTAGAGGTCGTATTTGTTCTTTGACTCGCTCGGCGTTTTGGCCTGAAACACGTACATGTTGTGAACGGCCCGGCCGTCCACGCGGATATCTGTCGGACCGAACAAGTCATCGTCGATCGTATGCTTGCGCATTTCGGCGACAACCTTGTCTCCTTCGATCGTGTTGGCCGCTTTTGCAGCGCGTAAATAGGCCAGAACGGATGAGTAAACGCCGGCGTGATCGGTGGTGGGCATTTGCCCGTTCATCCGGGCGCCAAAGCGTTTTGCGAAGTCACGCGTTTTGTCGTTCAGGTCCCAGTAAAACGGCTCTGCAAGCAGCGTTCCTTGCGCAAGTTCCGGCCCGATCGCCTGGACATCGGTCAGCAGAAGAAAGAGAGCCGCCAGCTTCGTCTTCCCTTTAAAGACGCCAAATTCGGCCATCTGCTTGATCGCGTCGACGGCGTCCGCGCCGGTGTCACCCAGAGCGATCACCTCCGCGCCGGACGATTGGGCCTGAAGAATGTACGACGAAAAATCCATGGTCCCGAGCGGATGTTTCACCCCGCCCAAAACCTTCCCGCCGAGCGCCGCAACCGCTTCGCTTGTATCCCGCTCAAGCGCCTTGCCGAGAGCATAGTCGAACGAGATGAAATACCAGCTCTTGCCGCCAGATCCGGTGACTGCGCGCGCCATCGCGTTACCGAGCGCCCATGTATCCCAATCCCACTGCACTGTGGTGGCTTTGCAATCTTTCCCGGTCATATCCGATGTTGCAGCGGTCGAGGCCAATGTGACGCGGTTCTTTTCGTTCAGCAGATTGCTGATCGCCAACGCGACACCTGAATTCGGCAGGTCGACGATCGCAGTCACGCCGTCGCGGTCGAGCCAGCTCCGCGCCAGCGAAGACCCGACATCCACCTTGTTTTGGTGATCGGCGGAGAGAATCTCGACTTTAAGGTCGCCCGCTTCCTCGCGGAATTTCTCGGCAGCCATTTGAGCCGCAACGACAGAGCCGGCGCCGGCCTGTTGCGAGAAGGGGCCCGACATGTCGGACAACACTCCGACCTTGAGCGTATTGTTCGGAATTTGCGCAAAGGCCGGAATTGCAAGGCTAAGGGCCATCACGGCACCAAGGGCCGTCGAACGGAGGAGGTTTTTGTCAGTCACGGCGTTTTCCCTGTTTGTTTCGTTTTTTTGTGATTTGTATTAGCTATCCGCCCCTCGCTGCGCGTCGACACCCGCAACCATGGATTGTTTTTTAAATGACTTTCGCGCGATAGCGGCGGATGCCAAAGCTATCTGGCGGCGGGATGAGCGAACAGGGACCGATCTTGATCACAGGATGAGAAATCGTGAACAAACGCCCGCAGCTTGAGCTTCGCTTGCTCCGTACATTCATGGTCGTTGCGGAGGAATTGCATTACCGGCGCGCTGCGGATCGGCTGAATGCCACCCAATCGGCAGTCAGCTTGCAGATCCAGGAATTGGAACGGCGTCTCGGCGTCATGCTCTTCGCGAGGGACCGAAGAAAAGTCACCCTGACCGCGGCCGGAGAACTTGTGTATGCGGAAGGCGAACAACTTCTTTCGAAGGCAGATCTGCTCGCCCGTAACGCGTCTGCAGCGCAGGAGGGACGCTTCGGATTGGTGACCGTCGGCACGATCGGAGCTGTAACGCTCGAGGTGCTCCCCCGCTTTATTGAAAAGGCACGAAACATCGAGCCTGCTCTCGAATTCCGTTTCCGCGAAATGGGAGGTCGCGAACAACTGGAAGCGCTCAAACGTGGCGATATCGATTTCGGATTTGTGAGATCGGAAGCTCGCGTGACGGGATTGGCTTTCAAAACGGTGCATGTTGAACCGGTTGTTTGCCTCGTCCCGTCGAACCACCGTTTGGCGCAGAGATCGGAGGTTTCGATTTCTGAACTGGAGGGGGAGCCGGTTGTTAACCTGGCACGCGATCACGATCCGGCCGGACATGATCTCTACATATCCATGTATCGCTCAGCAGGCTTCGAACCGAGAGTCGTGCAGGAGGCGAGCCAGTTGCCGACGATATTGTTCGCTGTCGCTATGCTTGGATGTGTGAGCATTGGACCAGCGAGTTGGCGTGTCCTTCGCCGCGACGGCGTGAAGCTCCTGCCGATAGCTCACCCGGCACCAACGATCTCGACCCGTCTGGTGTGGAATCCGAGCCATAACAAGTCGACTGTCAATGCGGTCTTGGCTGCCTGGGAAAATGACTGATTAGCGCGCAGCCGATTAAGTGATGTCGTTCTTTCCGGGGTCGTCGTGAAAGTTTTTCGCGGCCCGCCTCACCAGACTGAGGAAATTACGAACCACCGCCGAGGAGTCGCCGCGGCGCGAGGCCAGTGTCAGAACGGCCTTCGGTTGAGCGGCACCCTTGAGCCGACGGTAAGCGACGCCGTCCATCGCCATGCGTTGCATGGATGCCGGCACCACGGCAATGCCGAGCCCGGCTGCGACGAGACTCAGCGCCGATGTGATACGGGGAGCTTCCTGGCCGAGGCGAGGGTTGAAGCCTGCCTTGAGGCAGGCCGCCATCGTCCCTTCATAAAACGCAGGCCCAAGTTGGCGCGCGTAAACAATGAATGTCTCGCTAGCCAGGCTCTTCAACGCGAGCGCCCCGTCGCTGCCTTTGTCGCGTCGCGCCAATGCGTGCTCGCGCGGCAGCGCCACCACCATGTCCTCCACAAGTAATGGATGGATGACCAGGTCCTGCGGTTCGGTGGGGGACGCCCGAAAGAAAGCGACGTCCATCTGTTCATTTTGCAGACGCCCAATAGCTTCTGCTCTGAGACACTCATCCAGTGTCAGCGACACCTCGGGGAAGGCTGCTCGAAACGAGCGGATGACAAACGGCACGAACGGATGAAACGGAGTGGTTGGCATGACACCCACGCAGATGCTGCCTTGTTCGCCGCGTGCGGCGCGCCGTGTTGCCTCGAATGCGCGGTCGTACTGTGCGAGCATGGAGCGCGCATGATCGAGGAAGACACGCCCGGCATCGGTCAGTTCAACGCCGCGCGCCCTGCGGAGAAAGAGCTGAACATCGAGTTCGCGTTCGATGGCTTTAATTCGCTGGCTGAGCGGCGGCTGCTGCATGCCGAGCCGCTCAGCGGCACGCGTGATATGCTCTTCTTCCGCGACTGCGATGAAAGACCTGAAATCTCGCAGCTCCATTCCCATATCCCATTCAATATGAGTTTTGCTGTTTTCATATGATAGCTCATCTTTCTCGATAATGGTAATCCGGTCTCTGTTTTGGGAGCGCTGACGCCGAGGCTGTTTTGTAGAGCCTGCCTTGTAGGAGCAGCCTTGTACCGCCGTCCCCGTAAGCCGGGAGATTTCGCCATGAAGCTTCTGCGCCGGACATTTCTGCAGCTCACAGCAGGCGCGGCCTTCGCGCCTGCGTTCTCAAGGATCGCGTCGGCGGAGTCATATCCGATGCGGCCGGTGCGTGTGATCGTTCCTTACGCAGCTGCAGGTCCGGCTGACATATTGGCACGCCTCACCGCACAAAAATTATCCGAACATTTCGGCAAACAGTTCTTCGTCGAGAACATCGGCGGCGCCGGTGGCAATATCGGCATGGGTCAGGGAGCGAGAGCAGCAGCCGACGGCTACACCGTCCTGGTGGTTCCGCCGAATATCGTCGTCAACCCGGCCATGTATGACACGGTGCCGTACGATCCCTACAAGAACTTCGACCCTGTTACGATCGCGGTCACTTCGCCCACTGTGCTCACGGTCCATCCGTCACTGGCAGTCGAGAGCGTCAAGGATCTCGTGACACTGATCAAATCCAGTCCCGGAAAATATAGCTTTGCTTCTCCCGGGATCGGGACGCCACCGCATCTCATCGGCGAGCACTTCCGCCTGTTGCTCGGCCTCGACCTTGTCCATGTGCCCTTCAACAGCGCGGGCCTGGCGATCGGCTCAACGCTCGCCGGGCATACGCCCATTGCCTTCACCTCGTTGCCGCCGGCCGTGCCGCAAATCAAGGACGGGAAACTGCGCGCGCTGGCTGTGACGAGCAAGACGCGGTCGCAGGCGCTCCCGGATGCACCCAGCATGGCGGAAGCCGGCTACCCGGACGTCGTGGGCGAAGGATGGTTCGCGTTCATCGTTCCTGCCGGAACTCCGAAGGAGATTACCGCGCTGCTCCAGCGTGAGATCGTCAACATCATCGCGCTGCCTGACATCAGGGAAAAGATGGCGACGCTTGGTTTTGAGGCGGTCGGCAATACGCCTGACGAGGCCGCGACTTTGTTCAAGAGCGAAAGTGCCAAATGGGCAAAGGTCATTCGGGAGGCGGGCATCAAGGCCAATTGATGCCGCGTTTTTGCTGCGCCGAAAATCAGGAGGAGCAATATATGCTGAACTGCGGCATGCCCACCGTTGGTGTCATGGCGGCCGGCACTATGGGTCCCGTCGAAAGCTTCAAAGCAGGACTGAGTGAGCGTGGCTTCGTGGAAAGGCAGAACATTCGATTCAAGCTCCGCGCAGCCGATGGCGATTTGGACAGGCTTCCTGCCATGGCGACAGAGCTGGTTCAAAGCAATGTTGATCTGATCGCAGTCATCGGCGCGGTAACTGCGCGCGCTGCTCAAGCGGCGACAACCGACATTCCGATCGTTTATGCCGTTGTGGTCGATCCAGTCAGCGAGGGCCTTGCCACATGTTCTGGAAATCCCTTGTACCACATGACTGGTGTGACGACCTTCGATCCGAACCAGGCGCGAACGCATGTGCAGTTGTTGCAATCAGTGATGCCAGGGCTCGCCCGGATCGCAGTTCTTGGCGACCGGGGCGTCTCCGATTGCCTGTCAGTCGCTAATGCGCGAGCCATTGCAGACCTTGGGTTGCGCCCGCAGGTTCTCCGCATCGACGGGCCTCGGCCTGATTTTGAGGGTGCGTTCGCGGCCATGGGACGCGAGCAGGCCGAAGCACTCATCGTTCTCGAACAACCCATCAACGGAGTGCAGCGCGCAAGGCTTATGGAGCTCGCGATGACGCATCGCTTGCCCTCCATCTTTCCGATGGGGCAGGCCGAAACGGGAGGCCTTTTCTGTTATGGCACGGGTCTTCAACGTGCCGCACATCGGATGGCGCGCACCGTCAAGAAGATCCTGGACGGGGGCAGGCCATGCGACCTGCCGATAGAGACGTTGTCTCGGCACGAACTGGTGGTGAATTTATCGGTCGCGCGAAAGCTTGGCCTGACGGTGCCACCGAACATATCAGCTCGGGCATCGCAAGTGATCGACGTCGATAGCCGATTGGTTGCTCACACCGCGGGCTGGGGGAATTCCTGAACCCCCGATCGGGAAAAAGTCCCGGCGCGAATTGGCATTCTCATTGAATGTGCTTCGGTTACATTCATTGCAGTTCCCTTGCGCATCAGGGGTTCAGCTATGACTTCCGGCCCGATCGCATTGCTCAGCGCGATCGGGTTTTTTTTGAGTGCTATCTTCACCGCGAAGCCGGAAGTCAATTGCGGTTCCTCGGCTGGAACGTGCTTGATATGCAACAGTCATTAAATCGTCATTCCCACGACATTCGTTTTGTGCGAATCGCACTATTCAGGAGCGACAGTTGCTGCCAACTTCATCGCTCGCGATGAGCGGGGGACACATCGTGACGAGCCTCGATTCAAACACTGACATGACGCGCGTGATGGCGCTGGCTTTCGATCACGCATGGGATCGATTTGTTGCCCGAGGCGTGCCGATTGAAGCCGACAGGCTGCGCCCGATCCTGGCACAACATATCGTCGAGTTGGTTCGGCGCGGTGAGCGCGATCTCGATCGCATATCCAGAGGTGGATTGGTTCGCTTGCGCGAGGCCGCGTTCGGTACGCAAGCACCTTCGCGCGTATCCAATCGTCAGCTCAGACGCGAGTTGCGTCGCTGAGCAGGGACGCCGAGAACAGCTTCTGCCAAAGCCCGACGATCAACCTTCCCGAGCGGGTTGCGTGGCACAGCGTCAACGGCCAGCAGCAGCTCCGGCACTTTCTCATCCGCCAGTTGTTCGCTGATGGCGGCCCGAATGATGTCGATTGCCGCGTCGTCGTCATCGCCTTCCAGTTGCACAACGGCGGCCACACGCTGACCTAACTCAGGATCCGGCGCGCCAAAGACCGCAGCGTCGCGCACGAGCGGATGGCTCAGCAGCACACTTTCGATTTCCTCCGGGAAAATAAATGCCCCGCCGCGAATGATGACGTCGTCGTTGTTACCAGTGTGATCGATTGAAGTCTTCGGCGTCATCGCGTGTCCTCAAGTCAATCTCTGCCGGCTTCGATGATGGCATGCGCAAGCCGTGCCGGGTTCGAGAAGCACAGTTCGTGACTGCCGGGTATCTGGACGAGCCGGAACAGTCCGAGCTTTTCCGACAGCCTCGGGTGAAAGGGGGAGCTATGGGGAAGTGCCATGTCTTCCGTGCAGTTGATGAAAGACTTCGGCAGCGTCATCTCGGCCGGATTCGTACGCAGCGCAACTTTGTCGGTGAATGTCTTGAAGGGCTGCGGATTGAGCTTGTCGTATGCGCGTTGCGCGGTCTCAAGATCTGCGTCGTTGATGTAGGCTTCGCGCCAGATTGGAAACGGCAACACAACCGAACCGTCGTCGCGTTTGGTGAGAAGGCCAGGATAGTATGACGGCACCAGATCAGTGACGCCTTCTCCGTTATTGGCGACAAACGCATTCAAATAGACCAAACGGCGAATGCGGGAGGCCGCACGGTCAGCGACGCCGGTGATGACAATCCCACCGGAGCTGTGACCAAGTAGGATGAGGTCGTTCAGATTGTTCTCCGACAGGAAATCAACGATCGACTGAATTTGCTCTTCAAGCCCTATCGTCTTCGCATCTCCCGGCCGATTTCCCTTGAGGGTCGGGGTGAACACCTGATGACCGGCTGCTCTTATCAAAGCTGCAACGGGCTCCAATTCGGCGCCGGTGTGCCAGGCCGCGTGAACGAGGACGTAGGTCGACATGTTGCGAACTCCTTGTGAATCTCTTGATGAATGCCTTGGGTGCTTCTTGGGGATGGGACGTCAAATCTCGGCCAGCGCGTCAGTCCTGCGCTCCAGCCGTGCGCGCCACGCAATCACCGTATGTGCGATCTCCGCGAACAGAAAAGCGATCGCAAGCGCCCCCGCTCCGATGAAGCTGAGGAAGTGCTGGTCGATCACCAGCAGCACGACGCCGCCGAGCAATCCGGAGCACGCCAGGCCGCCATAGGTCGCCGTGTTGTTCAAGGCCAGCAGCAGCGGTGCGACGTGAGGCGCAGTCTTCACCAGACGATGTTGCTGCGGAATCATCAGGCCCCATCCGGCAGCGCCCCAAACTGCAAGAGCGATGGCAGCGGTCACTGGATGAGCAGAGCTCCAGGGGAGCAGGCAAAAATTCACAATCAGGATGACGAGCGATGCGTTGATGATCTTCCGGCTCTCGAACCTGTCGACGAGGCGGCCCGCGAGCGCGTTGCCGATGGTTGAGGCGACACCCCAGAACAGCAGCAGTCCTGCGAGCGCCCGCTCATCTCCGTGTGTGACACGGTCGAACACGAGGCCGGCGTAGGTGTAGACCATCAGCAGGCCGCCATACGCGAACAATGTCGTCATCAGGGTCAGGGCGATGCGGCTATCGTGCAGCGGCGCAAGGCGTTGGCGAAGCGGGATGCGCGGAGGCTGCGGCACTGATTTCAGAAGCAACCCTAGCCCGAGCATCGCGAGCGCACCGAGGGCTGCGACAAACCAGAGCGTGATGCGCCAGCTGCCATAGCCGCTGATAAATGTTCCTAGAGGCGCGCCGAGGGCTGTGGCGCCGGCAAGACCTGCCGACACGGTGGACAACGCGCGGCCTCTGCGCTCTTGCCCGACAAGAGAGGCTGCAACGCCGAGAGCGGTCGGCGCGAACATCGCCGCGCCAAGTCCCGCCAGCGCCCGGCTTGCCAGCACCGTGTTGAGGTCCGTGGCAATGGCGGTGATCGCGTTGCCGATCACAAAAATGCTCAGCGCTGATACGAGCAGCGCTTTGCGTTGCCATCCTCCTGTCAGAGCTGCCATCACCGGCGCCAGAATGGCGAAGGACAGCGCGTAGGCGGTGACCATCTGGCCTGCAAGGCTGATGGATGTGTTGAGAGTTGCTGCAACGCTCGGCAGGATACCGGCGACGACGAAGTTGTCCGTCCCCATGGCGAACATGCCAATGGCGAGCATGAATAATCGGCGATCCACTGTGTTTCTCGATCTAATGTTGACTTGAAGCTGCGGCTGCCACTGTCGCTAAGACGTGGTCACGGAGACCTGGCCGCTGAGATATCGGCCCTGAGCAAACCTCTGGGTGCTCGTGATCTTAGTGATCGTGCTCCCAGTGGGAGCCCCGGATGACGCTGCAGATGTTCACACGCTGAAAGTTCGGGTCTTTGTCCGCGAGGAAATCATCGTTGAAGGTACCGAATGTGCTCGCAGGACGATGCTTCATTCCCTGATAGAATGCATCGATGACTTTGTTTCCGAAGTCCTTGCCGCGCGGGTAGGCAGCCACGACAGCTTGACGCTGTTCATCGGTGAAAGTCTCATAACCACGTCCGGCGATATCCATTCCGGCACCCACCTGCAGCAGAGCGATCTCGGGGCCCATGAATTCGGGAATTCCCGGAGTTGTATGCAGTGCGATGGCTGTCCAGACCGTTCCGATATCTTTCTCGGAGATTCCATGGCTGCGCAAAAACTCGAGTGCGGTATTCGCGCCATCCACTTCGAACCGAAGCTGGCTTTTCTGGAAGCCCTTCGTCAGGCCGATGTCGTGAAACATGGCTGCGACATAGAGCAGTTCAGGGTCGAACTTCAGGCCCGTCTGCTGTCCTCGCAAGCCACCCCAGAAATAAACCCGAGTGGAGTGGGAGAACAGCAAATCGCTTTCCGTATCCCGGATAAACTGCGTTGCGTCGCGCGCCAACGGGCTATCAGGAATCATCACACCTGAAACGCCGTCGCTCGCCATTTTTCCGTTGCTGGTCAATGGATTTCTCCTTCGTTGAGAAATCGAAATATGGTCCGGCCTGGTCAGAAAACAGTACCGAGATCGGCTAATCTCGCTGTACCATCGAGCGATGGCTTCTTTCTCCATCTCAATTGACCGCTCCAAGAAAATACCGCTCTCGGATCAGATTTATCGGAGCATCCGGGAGGCAATCGAGGCCGGACGATTTGCGTCCGGCGCGAGGTTGCCGTCCTGGCGGGATCTCGCGGCTCAACTCGGCGTCTCCCGCGGCACTGTGCGCGTCGCCTATGAGCGACTGGTCGCCGAGCAATTCGCGATCGGCTTAGGCGCAGCAGGCACCCACGTCGCAGAGCGTCGTGTCGGCGAGCGTCCCTCGCCATCGGCCGGCCTGGTATTGTCACCGGAGACGAAGCCGCTTCCGAATTTCTTTTATTACGACTTCGGGACCAAGCCGCTTCCGTTTCAAATGGGCGTGCCTGCGCAGGACGGATTTCCGTTTAAGCTGTGGTCGCGCGTTTTGACGCGTGAAATGCGGCAGACGGTGATGGCGCCGGTCAGTTATCCCGATCCTCGCGGTGATCTCTCGTTGCGAAAGGAATTGACCGCTTACCTCGCCATCGCGCGCGGCATTCGTTGCGATCCGTCTCAGGTGTTCATTACGGGGGGATTTTCCGGTGCGCTCGGCTTGGTGATGCAGGGCCTTCAACTGGGAAAGGCGACAGCCTGGATCGAGGAGCCGGGGTTTCCGCTGACACGTACGGCACTCGACCTGGCCGGGATCACCGTGAAAGCGATTCCGGTGGACGCAGAGGGGCTGGACGTTGCTGCCGGCGAACGGGTCGCGCGTGAGGCGGCATTGGCGATTGTGACGCCGGGGCAGCAAGCACCGCTCGGGATGACGCTTTCGCTTGCGCGACGGCTTGCGTTGATGGAATGGGCCAAGCGGAATGGCGCGTGGATTGTCGAGGACGATTACCTCAGCGAGTTGCAGCTCACCGGCCGCGCGGCTCCGGCTCTTGCGTCGCTTGATCATGGCGGACGCGTGATCCACATCGGAAGTTTCAGCAAGACGCTGAGCCCGACACTTCGCCTCGGCTTTATGGTGGTGCCGCCGGAATTGGTTCGCCGCTTTGGCGACGTCGCCGCGTGCCTCGCGCCGGCACCTGCCGCCGGCGTGCAGCGGGCGGTCGCGGAATTGATGCGCGAGGGGTGTTACCTGCGCCATCTGCGTCACATGAAGCGCCTCTATGCGGCGCGAAAGGACACCATTCTTCGCGCGCTTGATAAGGTCGGACGAGAGACTGTGAAGGTGAAAGCGACCGCCGGACTCGCGGTCGTCATCGAACTTCCACAATCCGTCTCAGATGCAGACATCGCCTTGCGTGCGCTGCCGTTGGGTCTTGCGCCTTCCGCTCTTTCGCGTTGGTACACACAGTCTTCCAAACAGCAGGGATTTCTGCTCGGTGTCACCAATATCAACGAAGATCGCGTGCTGGCTGATTGCAAACAGCTGATAGGGCTGGTGCGTTAGGGCTCTTTCAGATTCGGATAGCCTCATCGATGCAGGCAACTTGGCGAAGCGGCTTCCCCGGTGATAACACTCGGATATTCATAATGCGCCCGCGGAAGCGGGAGCAGATTGCGATTTAAGAAGGGGGCTAGGTTGTCAAAATCTGGGGTGATCCATTTTTTTATTGGGCTTGCTGTGTCGTTGAGCGCAATGGGGGTGGCAAGGGCGGCCGACGAACCCTTTCTGAACCTGACATGCAAGATGGGGGCGTGCACTTGGTACCGCATCGAAAACCGCATGGACATCAAACAGAGCGAAACCGGCCGGCTTGTCGGAGCAACGCTTGCTCAGTGCGAAACGCATTCCAAGGACGGCGCGGATTATCCGACATCCTATCAGTGCAAGCCGCAGGAGATTCGGCCACTGGATTATGTTGCGAATTGCAGCGTGGTTGCCCCTAGCGTCGCATTCAAGGATAACAACAATAAATGGCAGAGAACAAAGCTGTCTCTCTCGGAGGATGCAGAGTTCGGATACAACAGATCGGCCATCGATCTGTATCTGCGGATTTGCCACGACTACGTCAGAGGGCGAGAAAGTCTCGATATGATCGGAGCCAAGTTTGGCTACAGCAGTCGAGCTAAGAAAATCGAGAGCGCAGATCAAGACACGGTGGACACGATTGCGGATCTGGCGACAGAACGGCGCGTCGCGCAATCCGCGCCGCAACCGGATCGCAGCAATGCGCCAGCGCCGGTGGAAGGCTTTCAGACGCCGTCACGGAATATCTTCTGTCAGGTGTTCCGGTTCGATCGGCCGTATGCCCTGCGATGTGACGTAATGAATCTGGAAGGCCCCGTTCCGCCGAAGCCGCGCGATTGTCGCGATACGGATTGGGGGCAGGCGTTTGCCGTCGCCGAGAACGGAGCGGTTGGTCATCGTATCTGTTACACGGACACCGTCGCTTCCGAGACCCTTGAGACGTTGCCATACGGCACCACGTTCCGGACGAAGGAGTTCACATGCAAGTCGGAAACAAACGGCGTCACTTGCAGCAACGCAGGTGGGCACGGATTCTTTGTTTCAAGGAAAACGCAAAGCACGTTTTGATCTGCGGCGAATGAGGACTCACATCTTCATTCGCGAGCTGGACCTACGATATCCATTGAACTGGACTGCGTGGAAACCAATCAATTCAGCTCAATATTTAAGCTTGCCGATTGCGTTGCTCGAACGATACAGCCAACTTTCAATTGGGATGACCTGCAATGTTGAGTAACAACAACACATCACGGAGCGGATGACGAATGCCATTGGCGAGGCGGCAGGGTTGTGAACTTTACTGGGACAAACAAGGTGAGGGGCCCCCGCTTATCGTTGGCGCCGGTCTGGGTGGCGTAGGAGCCTACTGGACGCCGAATCTGCCCGCTTTGACGAAACACTTTACGGTCTATCGCTTTGATCAGCGAGGCACGGGTCAATCCGGTCGGACGGTGGTCGATTCCATCGAGCAAATGTCGGCCGACCTTGTGGCCGTCATGGACGACGCCGGCCTTGATCGTGCGATGTATCTCGGCCACTCGACGGGTGGTGCGATCGGCGTCGCGACGGCTCTGGATTACCCCGAGCGCATTTCCGCGATGATGGTCTATGCGAGTACGACGTGCGGTGACGATTATCGCCGCAAGATCCTTGGCCTTCGTACAAAGATATTCGAAAGCCTGGGTGTGGCGGAATATGCCAAGTACACGACGCTCCTGCTTTATCCGCCGTATTGGATCAACGCTCATCCCGACGACGTCGCAAAGATCGAGGCGGCTGCTGCAGGGCAGCTCGCCAATCCTGAGATCCAGGAGAGCCGGTTCGAAGCGATCCTGAACTTCGATCGCCGTTCTGAACTTTCGCGTATCGCTATTCCGACGATGATTGTGTGTGCCCAGGACGACATTCTGACTCCGAAATATTTCTCCGAGGAATATGCCCGTCTTATCCCCGGAGCGCGTCACCACTGGGAGCCGCGCGGCGGTCACGCCTTGTCGCGCACGGAGCCAGAGATATTCGACCGGATTGCGATCGAGTTTTTTAAAGGGAAAGAGTCATGAGGATTGTTCATCTTGCGATCGCGTTGATGGTGTTGCTGTCGGCTGGTGCACGCGCCGACGATTGGCCGACGCATAATTTGCGCATCGTTGTTCCGTTCCCTGCGGGTGGCAGCGCGGACACCCAGGCCCGTGTGATCGCTGAGGAGCTGCAAAAGAAGCTTGGGAAGCCCGTGATCATAGAGAACAAGCCGGGCGCGGGTGGCAACATCGGAGCGGTGGAAGCCGCGCGGTCCGCACCCGACGGCTATACGCTGTTCATGGCCACCACCGGTACGCACGCTGCAAACGTCAATCTCTATGACAAGCTGCCCTACGATCCGGTGAAGGATTTCCAGCCGCTGACACTGGTGACGATCTATCCGCAGGTCATCACCCCGAGCGAGCGCTTCAAAAACCTCGATCTGCCGAGCCTCATTGCGGCGCTCAAGAAGGAGGGCGACAAGCTCAACTTCGGATCGTCGGGTGTCGGCTCGCCAACCCATCTTGGTGGCGAATTGTTCAATCGGGAAACAGGAACGCATCTCATGCATGTTCCTTATCGCGGCCAAGGCCCCGCGATCACCGACATGGTCGGCGGACGGCTCGATATGATGTTCCCCTCGATCCCGGATGCGCTTTCAATGCTGCAGTCCGGCCAGTTGCGGGCAGTTGCGATCATGGCGGAGACACGATCGAAGGTGCTTCCCGACCTCCCAACCACGAAAGAGCTTGGTTACCCGACGCTGCAAAGCGCAATCTGGGGCGCTCTCTACACCACGGCCGGGACGCCGAAGCCAATTGTCGATCGCCTTGCCAAGGAAACTGCCGAGATCGTGGGGTCTCCGGCGTTCAAGGATAAATTCGAAGCCATGGGCTTCGAGGTGAAGCCATCCACGCCCGATGAACTCGCAGCATTCGGCGCCGCCGAGACAAAGCGTTGGGGCGAATTGATCAAGTCCGCAAACATCAAGGTCGAATAATAGGGAGCCAACCAACATGCCGATTGAAATTCTCACTCCACCGAATCCGCCACCGCCACTCGCGCCTTACAGCTCTGGCACGAAAGCCGCCGGCTTTATCTATACGTCCGGCATGCTGGCCATCGGACCCAATGGCGAGACAATAGGTGTCGGCGACGTCCGCGCGCAGACACGCGCTGTGATTGAAGCTGTCAAGGCGACTATCGAGGCCGGCGGCGGCACGCTGAAGAATGTCATGTTCAACCACATATTCCTGAAGGACATGTCGGACTATGCGGCGATGAATGAAGTGTACAAGCAGTACTTCAACGATCATCTGCCGGCGCGCTACTGCATCCAGACGCCGCTGGTGCGCCCCGAGTTTCTCGTGGAGATCGCGTCAACGGCGTATGTCGGCGCGTGAAGATCGAAGCTATTGCTGAATTGTGCCCGGCTAGCCTTCACATGGGCTGGCCGGGATTTTTACGAGTGCGCGTTGGCAACTACGAGGTCGTGCCAGCCTCGGACTTTATTTTGTGAATGCAGCGGTGCTAGCGCACAAAGAGCGCCAGAGCGAGGAGCGCCACAGGGAGTAGCCCTCCGACCACCACTGATATGCGAAACACTCGGTCATCGCCCATGCAAGGTACGATAGCGGCTTCGGCGTCAAAGTGCGTCCCCCAATCGGGGGATGACAGTTAAAATTGGCTACAGGTAACCGGCTAGCGAAGAGCATCACAAACGCGGTTTACCACTTGATCCGGAAGCCGGCTGTGCCGCCGACGCTGTAATTGTCGTCGAACGAGGTCTTCACCAGCGCTTCGCCATAGACCGCGTATTTGTTGTTGTCCCAGGTGTAGGTGCCGCCGAAGCCGAAGCCGCCGGCAGTGCGCTCAAGGTTACCGGCAAGATTTGTACCTGCGACGTTGACGCCCGTAATGCCGAGGAATTCGTAATAGACATTGGCGATGCCGTAGACATTGGCACTGGTCAGCTTGCCTGCGTCGTCGCGCCAGACGCGCTGATGCTCCAGCGCGAGGCCGAGGCGGCCGGTGAGCCGGTCGTTGTTGTTCAGCGAAACGTTGGTGCCGAACGTGTCGGTGAAATCGCTCTGCACGGCGGAATAGATCAACTGCGCCTGTGGTGTCAGCGACCACGGTCCGTTGAGGCCGAAGCGTTTGCCGGTCTCGATGCTGAAGGCATAGCCGAGCGCGCCGTTGTCGCGCGCCATGTTCTGCCCAAGCAGATTGGATTTCAGGGTGCTGTCGAAGATGGTGACCTGCGCCTGGCTGTCCACATAGAAGCCGGTCGCGCCATACCATGTGGCGGTGGCGCCAAATCCTTGCGCAGTCGTGTTGATGCGGCCGTCGCCATAGAGCGAGCGGATGTCGGCTGTGGCGAGACCATAATGCGCGGTGAGGCCGCCGAGCAGCATGCCATCGCCGTTCTGATACAGCAGGCCATCGAAGCCGGTGCGCATCGACCATTGTCCGATGTCGGCGCTGGAATACGTCGCGCCGCTGTTCGTCGTGCGGGTGTAGTTGCCTTCGGTGCGCGCCCAGAACGCGCCTTGTTGTTGAGACCCATCACTCGGCGCGGGGAGGGCGACATCGCCGCCCCAGTAACGGTTGCCGACGCGCTGTTGCAATGTCGGCAGGGTGTTCATCGCAAGCAGCACCTGCGGCAGCGCTTCGTAGAGCGGCACGCCGGGTTGATAGAGCGGCGCACCGGCCGGCATTGCGGCTGGCGGATTGACCAGGCTCGAGCGCAGATACCAGTCGCCATCGGTCGGCGTCGCGATGCCGTTCTTCTGCAACGTGTAGGCGTAGGCGCCGCCGATTACCGCCTGCTGGCCCTGGAATACATAATTCCCAAGCAGCGAGAACGTGCCGTTCGATGCGCCCTGCACATCGACGACCTTGATGCCGTTGACGGTCTGCGCGCCGGTGCCGCCGAGGTTGATCACTTTGACGTTTGTGGAGCCGGACGTGTTGCCGGTGACGACGAGCTTATCGCTGGGCGATGCATCGCCGCCGAGCGTAGATTCGATTTCCAGCGTGCCGCCATTGCCGGTGTAGTTGCCCACCGTCAGCGTGCCGATCGAGTTGCCGGGCGCGATGGTGGCACCTGCGGCGAGCGTGGTGTCGCCGACAATGCCGATGCCTTGCAGGCGGCCGCCGTTCACATTCATAAGCCCGCCGAGGCTGCCGTTCACCGCCAGCGTGCCGCCTTGCACATTGGTGAAGCCGGCGAAGCCCGAATTGTCGCCGGTCAATATTGTCTCGCCGGTTCCGACCTGACGCAGCTCGCCCGCACCTGAGATCAGGCCGCCATAGGTCATGCTGTTGGAACGGTTGAAGATCAGTGTACCGCTGTTCGACACATCGCTGACGATACTGCCGCCGGTACCACCATTGCCGAGTTGCAGCGTGCTGCCGCTGGCAATGCTGGCGAGGCCAGTGAAAGTATTGGCTCCGCTCATTGTCTGCGTGCCGCTGTTGATGGTCAGACCGCCGGTGCCCTGAATCACGCCTGAAAAGGTGTCATGTGCGTTGGTCAGCGTCAGCGACTTCGTGGTCATGTTGACGGTGCCGCTGCCCGCGAGACTCTGGATCGGGACGTTGGTGAAGCCGCTATTTGCAAGATCGAAGGTGCCGTTGGCGGTGACGCCGCTGGATGCCGCAAGATTACCATTGGTCCGCAGCGCAAGCGTGCTGCCGCTGTCGATCACGGTCTGGCCGGTAAAGCCTTGAGTTCCTCCGACATTGAGGATGCCGCCGCCGGTCACGGTCAATCCGCCGACGCCGGTAAATCCAAGAGTGCCGACTGTGAAACCATTGGTATCGAACGTCAGTCCGCCCGTGGCAATATTGAGCTGCGAACTCGTAAATCCGGTGAAGAAGTTGGCGGTGTTCTGAAGGGCGCGCAGGGTGGCGTTATCGAAATTGACCTGAACCACTCCGGTGCCGGTCCCCTTGGCCAGGCTCGTCGTCTCCAGGACGCCGCCGCCGGTGATGTTGAGCGTCCCTGAGCCAGCGCCTGAGGCCGCGAGTGTGACCCCCTGTTGGGCGGTGACCTGCCCTCCATCTTGAATGTTGAGCACACCCGTTCCGGCGCCGCCGACCCTTATTGCTGTGCCGGATGCTGTCCACAGTGATCCGGCTCCGGTGACTGTCATTGTGCCGAAGCCTCCGGCAGCATTACCCATGGCAATGATCGCACTGCTGTTGGCGTTGCTGGTGAGCGTGCTGCCGTTCTCGATGGTGAGACCGCCCGAAATGGCAAGAGGGCCCGTCACACCGTTGGCCGGGCCATTGACGCCCAGCACAGGGCTTTTGTTCGCACCGATAACAACCCCCGTACCGCCCGTCGGAACGTTTCCGGCGTTCCAGTTCGCTGGGTTTGTCCAGTCGTTGCTGGTGCTTCCGTTCCAGATCTGTGCCGATGCTGATCCCGCCGATAGCGCTAGCGCCGCCACCGAGGCGCTCATCAGCAAAAGCCGGCGCGCCCATCTGTTGCGTGCGGTCTTGGTTCCAGGTGCGTGATGCTTTGATGTTGGTGCTGTTGCAGCGATCGCGCGTTCAGTCGCGCGCTTGATTATTTTGGCATTGTCCCGCCCATTACCAGTCTGCGTCAGCACTCGCCGCAGCATGTTCAGCTTAAGTCGCTGACAATGGAGTCTTCAACCGAGGTTATGCAGTTTGTGACTCACTGTTGTGAAATCCACACGCATCAACAGGATTTTCTTCGAATGGTCATGAACTTGGTGAAGCATCGCTAAACACGCATGCCTGCCATCGCGCATTCCTGACATTTTTAACGATGCGTTGACCACTATCCATCGCATCGCGATATTCGCCCGCGGGAGAAACTGAACAACGACAGTGCATCGCGTTTTCGTCAAATGCGATGGAACAGCATCACGAGCTTTCAATTCGTAACTGCCAACATAAGGACCGTTGTTTCTCCAGTCTTCCTCGGTCCTTGAGTTGGTTTTGAGGGCTCACTGTTCCCGGTCAGTTTTTATATGAACTGGCCGGGATTTTTTTGTCGTGTTGTTTGAGGTTCAACTCGCCGGGTTCAGATGAACGGCAAGTGAACGGCGCGTCACTCAAATGAAAATGCCCGACGCCATGAAGCGCCGGGCTTGTGCCTGAAACATCGCATAAGCTCGTTTTAAGCTTTGCGGATCGCGAACGAGCCGTCGCGTCGCTCTTCAAATGAACATCCGTGTTTTTTGACCAGGGCCTCGATCGCTGCCCTCGCAACAGCGCGATCGGCAAACCCCTGCAGCCGTTCAGGATGGACAATCAGCGTCGTTTCTCGGAATCCAACGATCCTTGTCGGGCTTTTATCGCTCGCTCCCCAGGCTTCCTGTCGCGGTAACGCTTCAAGCGCGTCATCATACGACCTCAAAAGCTCTTCTAGTTCGTTCATCCATCATCCTTCTCCCCCGCAAAATCGTTATAGCTCAAGTTCTGATTGAGCGCCAATCACGTATCAACCCCCGATGTGGCGCCGGTGTGGCGCGCGTATCATTTGATACGACCGACGCCGTGCTTCGAGCCTAAGCTCAAGCCAGTAGCGATCTGAACGAACTCAGGATGACGACGGCAATGCACGTCACGAACCGAACTTGGACGGCTCAAGACCTCGAGCGGCTTAAGCAGATGGTGGAAAGCGGTGTATCAGCGCAACGAGCTTCGGTCGCATTTCGCCGAAGCATCGTCGCGGTGAAAGCTCAGGCGAAGAAGTGCGGGTTTCCTTTCCCGGATGACCGGGTGCTGAAGCGGAAGCGGCAGGGGAAAGACATTCAGCAGGGCGATCGGAGAGGGGCCTTCGACGAGCGATCACGTGACGTTTAAAAAGACGCGTTACGCATCGTTAATGGCGTATTGAATCAATCGCTCGCAAAGTGCCTTCGATGAAGGAGGCAGGAGCTTCGTCGAGCGCCAGCCCTTTGCGAACTCCGTCGCGACACTGACCTCCAGGAAATAGCGAAAGTCTTGGGCTTCGAGTTCCGGCGGGACAGGATTCTCGTCCGGATCCGGCAACGTCGCCACGGCTTCCGATGAAGGCTGCCAGGGTTTCTTTGCATAGATGGTGAGATCAGGGTCGAGGTTGGCCAGGTTCTTGATCAGATCGAGCAATGTCATTTGCGACGCAGGACCTTCATTAAGACTATCTTCGTAAAGACACTCATTGAACTGTGTCAGGACAGCTACGCGGATTCGATATCCGTGTGATGTGCTCATCACGAGCCTTTCCGCAGGTGAATGGAACTAGACCATTCTGTGTCAGCAGGAACCAATCCGGCCACCATGGTTTGTCGCCGGTAGGCCAATCACCGGAGACTGCCATGACAACCGCAAAAATCATTCTGGCTGGGACTGCGGCCCTCGCCGTCGTCAGCTCGGCGGCTTTGGCTCAAGAGAACCAGACAGGAATGATTACCAAAATCGACCGCATTCACGGCACCGTTTCGATTCAGGGAGAGGACAAGGAAAAGCAAAGCGGCACCGTCGGCGCGAACACGGGGCCCGCTGGCGAGGAGTTCAAAATCCAGGGGGGCTTGTCGCTCGAAGACGTCCATGCGGGCGATAAGATCACCTACACGACGTCGGGAACAAGCGGGACCAGGACAGTGACGAAGATTCAGAAGCAGAAGGAGTAGATGTCAGGCGGTGGCGGTGATGACATGCGCCCTGATACGGCCTTCGATCGGCCCGTTGCCAAAGCGCCGGGCGAGGGCGTCCGCGGCTGCTTGCGTCGCGTCCCCGAGGCGCAACGCATCACGGGCTTCGATCTCGTTTCGGACCGGCGTTCCTTGACAATAGGCGACGGCGGCGTCGCGCGGCGATGCGGCTCTACTGATGTGATCGACTGTCTCAAATGCGATGTTGGTGAAGCGCGCAGCGCTCAGATCCTCGCGTATCTTTTCGGCATCGTGATAGCCATGCGGGGTGCGTGCCAGGAACAGCGGCGGATCGTGTGGAAAGAGGGCGGTGAGCTCCCGGGTGATGACATCGGAAAATTCATTGTCCGATATCCGGTCCCACACGTTGAACATGAAGTGACCGCGCGGCTTGAGAACGCGCCGGGCCTCGCTGAAGCCTTTCACCTTATCGGGAAAGAACATGACGCCGAACTGGCACGCGACGGCGTCGAATGTTCGATCCTCGAACGGCAGCGCCAGGGCATCGGCCTGTTGCCACGTGACGCGATCCGGGGGCAATCGCGTGGCGGCATGATCAATCATGGGTTGGTTGAGATCGGTCGCCACGATCCGCGTGGATGGAGGAAGTTTGGAAACGATGGCGCGCGTCAGAACGCCCGTGCCTGCAGCGATTTCCAGAAGATCGCGTGGTTTGGCGCGACAGATACGTTCAGCGAGGTCCTGAGCATAGGGCTCGAAGATGAGCGGGACCAGGAGACGGTCATAAATCTGGGGAATCGAGCCCGAAAAATGCGCGTCTGTGGCAGCCATTGCCCTTCTCCGCAAAGAGAGACAGCCGTCCAGCGCCGACACTATACCTAGTCATTTGTCACATGCACAAAAAGGTCTATCGGTTCGCGATCTTTGTGCGCGAAGGCGAGACACGAGAAGGTGAATGAGGTCAGCCGATTGCAGGGAACCAATTTTAGTTTAGATTGCCGGCCGCGGGCGCGACTTTCAGCCCCTTGCTAATTTTGCATGCCGTGATGGAGGATGATGATCGTGCGACCGTTTCAAAGCGTGACAATGAGCATTGCATTTTCGGTGTTGATGGCGGCAGGCGCGACCTGCGCCAGCGCGGAAGACAAGCCGGTCAGCGTTCAGTTGGTCGATCAGATGAACGCGCTCTATGGCGTGCATCCGCATACCCGCGCGAACCACGCCAAGGGCGCCGTATTTGAAGGCACGTTCACACCGGCCCAGGGCGCCGATGCACTCAGTTCGGCGGCCTTTCTTAAGGGGGCGCCCACGCCGCTGACGATTCGTTTTTCCAATTCGGGCGGCTTGCCGACCGCGCCCGACACCGATCCATCGACCGGTGGTGTTCGCGGCATGGCGACCAAGTTTCGTCTCGCTGATGGAAGCGAAGTGGACCTGGTCTGCATATCGATGAATGGATTTCCGGTCGCGAGCGGCGAAGACTTTCTGGCGCTGTTGAAGGCGGTCGGTGCAAGTGGCCCCACGGCGCCCAAGCCGACGCCGGTCGAACAATTCCTGTCGACCCATCCGGCTGCACTCGCTTTCGTCCAGACGCCACGGCCTGTGGCGGTCAGCTACGGAACCGAGCCTTACTTCGGCGTCAACGCGTTCAAGTTCACCAATGCGCAAGGGGTGAGCAAGTTCGGCCGTTACCGCATCGTCCCCGAGAGCGGTCCTGCTTTTGTAAGCGATGAGGAGGCTGCAAAGCGTGCTCCAAACGCGCTTGCCGATAATCTGCGGGCATCTGTCGAAAAGGGCCCGGTCAAGTTTCGCCTGATGGTTCAGGTTGCTGACGCGAATGATCCGACCAACGATGCCACTAAGATCTGGCCGGACAGCCGGCCAATGGTGGAGCTTGGTGAAATCGCCGTCACCAAGGCGCTGGATACGCAGAAAGTCGAGAACGACTTGCTGTTCCTGCCGACCAACGTGACGACCGGAATCGAGCCTTCCGACGATCCGCTCATCAACACGCGCACCGAAGCCTACGCGGAATCGTTCGGCCGCCGTCAGCAGTAGATCGTTTGTCGATGTATCCCGAATCCATGGGGGCGGGGCTGCGGCTTGCCCGAATGCGACTTCGGACGCCGGTGTGATGCAGATTGTCGTTGTTTGTTACAAGGCTGTCACGACGGCTCTTGCGACGCGCGCATAGGTTGCCGAATCAAATCAATTGATATTGCCTTGATATCGTCCGCTGGCGTATGCGTGCGGTCGCATTGTCGTGGCGTCAGTTTGTACCCAGCCGATATCTAACCGCATTTCAAACGCATGGAGCGTCCATCCTTGGTTTTCTGTGGGATTGATCTCGGAACGACAAACTCACTCATCGCAATCATCGAGGACGGCAAGCCGAAGCTCATTCCGAACGCGCTCGGTCAGGTTCTGACACCCTCCGTCGTTGGGGTCGACGACACGGACGCGGCTCTCGTGGGGCAGGCCGCGAAAGAGCGCCTGATCACCAATCCGCAGATGACGGCCGCTTCCTTCAAACGTCTCATGGGCTCCAAGCAACTGACCTCCCTTGGCAAGATGTCCTATCGCGCGGAGGAACTGTCCCAGTTCGTGCTTCGCTCACTCAAGGAGGACGCGGAAGCTTATCTCAAAGAGCCCGTATCCGATGTGGTCATCTCTGTTCCGGCATATTTCAACGATCACCAACGCAAGGCCACGATCGACGCCGGTCGGCTTGCGGGCCTCAAGGTCCAGCGGCTGGTGAACGAACCAACCGCCGCGGCCCTGGCATATGGTCTCGGCGAAGCGGCCGAAGGCAAATATCTCATCTTCGACTTGGGCGGCGGCACCTTCGACGTCTCCATCCTCGACAAATATGAAGGCATCATGGAGATCCGCGCCACCACTGGCGACAGCGGCCTCGGCGGCGACGACTTTACCGGGATCGTCGAGCGGATGATCGCGGCTCGGGGAAAGCTGGATCTGAAACAACTCGATCTCGTCGATCAGGCGCGGATTCGCCGCGCTGCCGAGCAACTGAAGATCAATCTGTCGAGCTCGCACGAGGCGCCGTTCGCGCTCGGCATCGGCGAGACGAAATATGAGGGGTCGATCACCCGCGAGGCTTTCGAAGCGGAATGCTCCGATCTGCTGCGGCGGCTTCGGGCACCGACCGAGCGCGCGGTGGTCGATGCCAAGTTGAGACCAGACAGCTTCGATGCGATCGTGCTCGTCGGCGGTGCGACGCGGCTGCCGATGGTTCGCGCTCTTGTCGCCCGCATGTTCGGCCGTCTACCTCTGGTGTCCATTGATCCGGATACGACAGTGGCGCTCGGCGCAGCCGTGCAAGCCGCTCTCGTAAATCGCGATGGCGCGTTGAAGGACGTGGTCATGACCGACGTCTGTCCGTTCACGCTGGGTGTGGTTGCGACGGACGCGTCGAACCCAAAGCAGGCGACCAATTTCGTGAAGGCCATCATCGAGCGCAATGCGATGGTCCCGATTTCGCGCAGGATACGGCTGTGTACGCTGGACGATAACCAGACGAGTTTGCCGGTCATGGTTTTTCAGGGCGAGAACCTGCGCCCGGAAGCCAATATTCACCTCGGTACCATGCCGCTGACGGTCGCGCCGAAACCCAAAGGCCAAGAGTGCGTCGATATCCAGTTCACCTATGACATCAACGGCGCGCTCGAAGTCGAGGTCGAGGTGGTTTCAACTGGTGTCAAAGATCGCAAGATTTTCCGGAACGCATCCGGACTTTCCGAGGAAGAACTCGATGCGCGCTTCAAGGCGCTGGCCGCGATCAAACTGCACCCACGCGAGCACATCGAGAGCAAGACACTGCTCGCTCGCGCCGAAAGGCTTTACGCGGAACAGACGCCGCAGAATCGTGAGTTGATCCGGCACTGGATCAATCAATTCGAAATGGCGATTTCCGATCAACAATTGCGTGACCCGTCATCGGTGCGCAAGGCGTTTAGCGAACAGCTCGACGCTATGGAGAACTCTCCGTTCCGCGATTTCGAGGGCTAAGGGGTGGCGGGGTATCCGTGGTCCGAACTCGGCTTGGATGGTCCGGCTGACGAGCGCTCCATCCGCCGCGCGTATGCCACGCGCTTGAAAATCGTGCGGCCAGATGTCGATGCAGCCGGTTTTCAACGGCTGGTGCAGGCGCGTGATGTCGCGCTGCGCATGATCGAAAACACCGCTCTCCAGTCACCGCAACGTTCGGCCGTGCCAAAGCGCGAAGAGACAGCGACGCCAGGCGATGCGCCCTTGCCGAACAGGTCGGCGAGCCCGCCTGAGGTGAAGACACAGGCACCGCGCGTCGTCGTCGACCAAGGCGAGCCGGAAAAGTCGGGTCAGGAGGAAACGCGGAAGAACACGCCGCCGGCCGAAACATCGGCGCCGGTCGAGATCGAAATCGCGGCCGGATCACGGTCGCCGCCCGCTGAGCCACAGCAGCCTCCCGCCCAACAGCCTCCAGTCCAACAGCAGCGGCCGGTCACGGTCGATGTCGATCCACCCAAACCACCGCCAACCTGGACCGAGCCCGAGGCGCCGCCGGCGAGACCGGTGGCTGACCCGGTGTCAGTGGCCACCGGTCCGGATGTGGTCGTGAAGCTGTTGTCCGCATTCGTTGACGCCTGGACAGGAAATCTGGCGCTTCCGCCCGTCGCACCGATCTTGAAGCTGTTGGGCGAGCAGTCGATCGTGGAGCGTCAGAAACTCGAAGTCGAAGCCCTGCGCGCCGTCGCGACGGTGCTCAGCCAGGGTCTGTTCGACGCAAACACACCTGAAGCGAGGCAGAAAGCAGCGCAGTCGCTGGTTCTCGGCCTCGACGACGATTACGCATGGACCAGCAACGATCGCCGCTTGCACGCGATGATGCCGCAAGAGATGGCGGATCAAATCGCGCTGCGATTGCGCGCCGTGCGCGAATGGGTGAGGACCGGCGTGATGCCAGGGAGCGCGCCACCGCCTGCGCCTCCGCCGAAGATTCCCGACCACAGCGGGTGGATGCCCGGTTTGATCGTGTTCGGTTTGCTGACGATCCTCAAAATCACGTCGTCGGCGTTGGGGCCGGTCCGGTCGCCGGGGCCGCCGCCGACGCCCGCTCCTTTTGTGATCCCACCAGGCGGGGACAGGGTTCAGTCCCTCGTACAGCAAATTCCAAATCCGGCCGTGTCATTCTACAACCGGGGCATTTCCTATGACAAGGCGGGGGAATTCGACCGCGCGATTGAAGAGTATAGCCAGGCGATCCGG
Source organism: Afipia dichlorophenoxyacetatis (assembly GCF_055386385.1). Taxonomy (NCBI): domain Bacteria; kingdom Pseudomonadati; phylum Pseudomonadota; class Alphaproteobacteria; order Hyphomicrobiales; family Nitrobacteraceae; genus Afipia; species Afipia dichlorophenoxyacetatis. The sequence goes on from NZ_AP029250.1 coordinate 1,879,718, forward strand.
TTTAATCCGAATTACGCGTTGGCCTACTACAATCGTGGCCTGGACTATGCCAGCAAGGGGCGGCTTCCCCTTGCGATCGATGACTACGATCAAGCCATCCGGTTGAACCCCAGCAATGCCGACAATTTTGTCAGTCGGGGCGCCGCCTACGACGGACAGGGGAAATATGACCGCGCCATCCAGGACTACGATCAGGCGCTGCGCCTGAAGCCTGGGTATGTCTTGGCGTTTGTCAATCGTGGCATCGCCTACGCCAACAAGGAGTGGTACGACCGCGCGATCATGGATTACGACGCGGCCCTCCGGATCAAGCCAAACGATCCCGATGCGTTGTACAACCGCGGTCAGGCGAAGCGCGCAAATGGGGATATCGCGGGAGGCGACGCTGATATCGCCAAGGCCGGAAAATAATGTTGGAAAATCGCGCTGACCCGCGCTGCCAGTCACCGCGAAGCGCTTCGGCCTTTTAACGTCCTCCCATGTGGAGGACGTTTTGCTTTCTCAGAACAGCTTCGCGACGCTCGTTCCGTCCTTCGGATGGATCTCCACCGTCGCGGTACGGCCGGCAACAAGCTTCGTGGTTGCGGGAACGTTGTCGAGTGCGATGCGTACCGGCACGCGCTGGGCGAGACGCACCCAGCTGAATGTCGGCGTGACATTGGCGAGCAGGTTGCTGCCTGCGGTGCGGTCGCGGTCCTCGATGCCGGCGGCGATGCTCTCCACATGGCCATGGAGGCGGTTGGTGTCGCCCATCAGATGCACAGTGACGTTGTCGCCCACATGAATGCGCGGTAGTTTCGTTTCTTCGAAATAGCCGTCAACATGCAGGCTGTCGGTATCGACCAGCGCCATGATGCCCTTGCCCGCAGCGACATAAGTGCCCGGCCGCAGATCCATGTTGGAGATGATGCCGTTGACGGAGGCACGCACTTCGCTGCGGTCGAGATTGAGCTGAGCCACCGCGCGATCCGCGATCGCCTGATCATAGGCCGCCTTGGCCTGCAACTGGGTGGCCAGTACCTGCTCCTGCTTCTGTTGCGAAACTTCGTCGTGGGTGAGGCCGCGATAGCGCTTCAGGTCCAACTCCGCCTGATCGAGCATGGCATGGCGGCCGGCGATGACGGCGTCGGCCTGTTGCAGGGCCAGCGTGAAGCGCTCGCGGTCGATGCGAAACAGCACGTCGCCGCGTTTCACCTGCTGATTGTCTTTCACCAGGATGTCGGTGACGAGGCCGGAGACATCCGGTGCCACGCTGACGATGTCGGCACGGACGCGGCCGTCTCGGGTCCATGGCGCTTCCATGTAGTAATCCCACAGATACACACCGACCGCGAGCGCGGCGGCGACCGACAGCGCTGTGACGAAGAGGCGACGGATGAAGTCGAGAGGCTTGGTCATGACAGGTACCCGGAAGACAGATAGACGACGCCGCCGAGCAGGCAGACGTACAAGGCAAGATCGAACAGCGCGCGATGCCACACGAAGCGATAAAAGCCGGTGCGTTCAGCCAGCCGGCGCAGCAGTGTGCCGAGTGCATAGGCGACGATGAGCCACATCAGCAGCGTCGGTACGAAAACTCCGAACAGATCGAGGTCGTATCTCATGCGGCTACACTCCGCGCTGTCTGCTCAGCGGCGATCGGCTGATAGGGGAGGGCTGCAGGGAAAAGGCCGCGGCGAATGCCGACGAGGCCGATCAACGCATCGCCGCGCACATCGTCGCGCGCTTCGCTCATCACGTCAGTAAGAGCGCGATCGATCCGCGCGAGCAGCTCTGCCGGCATCTCGCCGCCGTCATGCTTGCGGAAGTTCTGCGCAAGCTCGTCGAGCATCGCATCCATCGCGGACAACGCGTGCGGCGGCAAGCCATGACGGGCGCGGCGCAGGTCCACAATGTTGAGGCCGACGCGCACGTCGCGCAGGCTGTCGACAGTGTGCAGTCCGCTGTCGGGCAGCGCGGCAAGCCGTGGCGCCAGCAATCCGATACGGTTGATCATTAATCCTGCAAAGGTGGCGCGGTCGCGGTTGCCGCGTTGTTCGGCGGTGAGCGCCACAGCGGTCCAGCTCTGGCGCATCAAGCGGCGCACGCTCCACTCCGCACCTACGGAACGCGCCAGCCGGGTGATGATGATCGCGAGCTCGGTTCCGAGGAGAAAGGCGATGCTCGCATTCACGAAGCCCGCAAAATCGGCGCTGTAAGTTTCCTGCAGCGCCATCACGCTTGCGGTGTTCACGGCAAGCAGCATCCCGATGAAAAGCGTTGCCGGCCGCGCGGCCAGGAAGCCGAACAGCAGGAATGCGGGCGCGAGCGCCAGCAGCAATAGTTCAACGCGGGAAATGGCGGGCAGGATGGCGAACAGATAGATAGCAGCAACGATAATGGCGACGATCGACCAGTTGGCGAAACCGCGCAGGCCGACGGTCGGATCATCCTGCGTCGCGAAGAACGCGCAGCCCACCGCCGCCATCATCGGCGCCGAAGCACCGTCGACCCAGCCGCCTGCGATCCAGAACGCGCAACAGACAAGCACGACCAGCACGGCACCTGCCGCTGACCACAGCGCCATGCCGTGATCGATGTGTCTTGCCGCAGCCGCGCCGCCTTCGGGACGAAACGCCAACTCCACGCCGGGCGGGCGGTGGCCATCTGCGATGGCGTGATTGAGCGCGCGGCAGTCGTGCGAAATATCCACCAGTTCGCGCAGCCGCATCAGCAGGTTTGCCACGATGATCTCGTCCCACGACGAATTGGAATTCAGCGCCGGTTGCTGGGCTGCGATGGCGGCGCGCAGCTGTTCGGCAGGCTCGCGTTCGGTATCGCTCACGCCGACCCAGCGGGCGAGGTCATCAACGAGGGTCATCAACGCTGGGTGCGTTGTGCGCACGTCCGGGCCGAGCGCTGTGAGGCGGTCGCCGATGGAGGCAAGCAGCGGCAGCAACATCAGCATGCGCAGCCGCAGCGCGCGCATCCACCGCACCACGGCGGGATCGACCGTTGGATCATAAGCGAGATGATCCGACAGCGTGTCGATCTCGATCGCATCGGCAGCAAGTTGCAGCCGCTGTGCACGCGTTGCTTTTTCGGCGTCACCACCGGCGAGCACGGTCTGGCTGAGCTGTTGCGCTTTGAGAAGCCAGGTATCGACCCGGGACGACACTGCTGCTCCGACGCCGCGCGGCAGCACGATGGTGGAGACAAGGCTGGCGCAGACGATGCCAAGGATGATCTCTTCACTGCGCGACACCGCGACATCGAAAATCGTGCCGGGCTCCGACACCGCGGGAAAACCGATCAGCGCGGCGGTATAGCCCGCGAGCATGAACATGTAGCTGCGCGGTGTGCGGTCGAGCAGCGAGAGATAGAGGCAAAGCCCGATCCACAGTGCGATCGCAAGGCTTAGCAACTCCGGCGCGTTGGCGAGATTGGGCACCATCACCACGGTGGCGGCGGCCCCGATCAACGTACCAGCCACGCGGAAGAATGCTTTCGATCGCGTTGCGCCGGCCAGCGGCTGCGACGCGATATAAACGGTCGCGAGCGCCCAATAAGGCCGCGGCAGATCCGCCCACAGCGCGATCAGCAGCGCCAACACCGCAGCGGCGAAGGTCTTCAGCGAGAAGATGATGTCAGCGTGACGAACCAGGAATGGCGGACGAACGGCTGTCATGATTACGCATCCACATCCTCGGCGATCTCAAGCGAACGCAGCGCAGCCGCTTCGATCCTGCGCAAGACGTCGAAGGTGGTCGCCAGTTCGTCGGCGGAAATGCCCTTGTAAATCTCGGCGCGAACCCGGCGCAGCACGCCGTGCATCTCCTCGACCTTGGCTTCGCCGAGCGGCGTGATCTGAAGCATCTTGGCGCGGCGGTCGGTCGGGTCTTCCTGACGCTCCACTAGTCCTTCGGCGGCGAGCAGATCGATCAGGCGGACGAGGGAGGGGCCTTCCATACCGAGTTCTTCGGCCAATACGCCTTGGCGGACCCGTTTGCCCCCGCGCGCGAGCATGCGTAGCGGATGGGAGGTTGCTTCCGAGATGCCGTGCTCCGCCAAGACCTGATCGACCCGGCGGCGCCAGATGCGCGATAGCCGCAGGACCAGGAGGCCGAGTTCCGATTGAACGTGGGATTGTGTGAGTGCCATGGCCAATTAGATAGCATCCTATCTATTAGGCCGCAAATGGTTTTGACGCTATCTATTCACCTTGCGGTGAGGGCGCCGTCGGCGTCGTGGGGTTCGGACAATGCCTCGATAATTCTGCATTCAGAAACGCGGCCATGACCGCATTCCACGATCATCCGACGAAGCTCTTCGCGAAGTGTCGAAAGCTGCGCGATGCGTCGATCGACATCGAGCAAGTGCCGCCGTGCGATGACGTCCACTTCCTCGCATGAGCGCTCGGGCTGACTGGAAAACGTCAGCAATTCGCGAATATCGTTGATCTCAAATCCGAGATCGCGCGCGTGCCGAACGAAGTTCAACCGCGCGACATCCTCCGGCCTGTAACGCCGCTGCTTGCCTTCCGTCCGAGGAGGCGCCGCCAGCAATCCAATGCTTTCATAATAGCGGATCGTCGGGACCTTGATGCCCGTCAGCCGGGAGACTTCACCTATTGCGTAATCCATTTTGTCCTTGAACCTCTAGTCGCTAGAGGTTGTACGCTCTTTTCCGACCATCGAAAAGGAGCCGCCATGGCTGACCAATGCTGCAGCTCGCACGACAAGTGCGGCACACCGAGTGCCATCGAGATTCCAACCGAGCGCGGAAACTCGGCCACAGCTTTCGGTACATCCGGCGATGCCTGTTGCTCGGGCGGCGTGCCGGTTTTTGATGGTATGGATCCCCGTTACAAGCGCGTCCTTTGGACGGTGATCGCAATCAATGGCCTCATGTTTCTGGTCGAGACAGTCGCCGGTCATGTGGCGGGCTCACAAGCCCTCAAGGCCGACGCGCTCGATTTTTTGGCGGACACTGTGACGTACGGCCTGAGCCTGTGGGTTATCGGGGCCAGTATCAAGGCGAGGTCTACCGCCGCGCTTTTCAAAGGCCTCTCTTTGAGTGTCATGGCCGTATGGGTGTTCGGGTCCACTGTGTACCGAGCTTTTGTCCTCGGCCTGCCGAGCGCGGAAGTCATGGGCAGTATCGGCGCGATGGCGCTGGCCGCCAACGTGACATCGGTCCTGCTGCTGATGCGCTACAAGGATGGCGACGCCAATGTTCGCTCGGTCTGGCTTTGCTCCCGCAACGACGCAATCGGGAACATCGTTGTTATGATCGCCGCGCTGGGCGTTTGGAGTTCATCGTCTGCGTGGCCGGACATTGCCGTGGCGGCTCTGATGGCGGGAATATTCCTCACATCATCTGTGCAGATTCTCCGGCAAGCCTGGAGCGAGTATCGCGCCGACGGCGTCCACCTCAGACCAGCCGAAGAACACAGATGAGGCTCCTATTCCGCCGGGTGAATGCGAACCTCTCCAGCTTTGCTATCAGTTGTAGTCGTTGCGAATTGTTGCGCTTTCACCAATCCGAAGATCGCAGGGATGACAATCAACGTGAGAACCGTCGATGAGATCATGCCGCCGATCATCGGCACGGCAATGCGCTGCATGATCTCTGAGCCGGTGCCGGTGCTCCACATGATCGGCAGCAGGCCCGCCATGATGGCGACCACCGTCATCATCTTGGGCCGCACCCGTTCCACCGCACCTTCCATGATGGCGTCGTAGAGATCGCATCGTGTGAATGCGCGGTTTTCGTTCGCGCATTGCGCCTGCCGCTCTGCGAGAGCGTGGTTGAGGTAGATCAGCATCACCACGCCGGTCTCGGCAGCAACGCCCGCAAGCGCGATGAAGCCGACCGCGACGGCAACAGACAGGTTGAAGCCGAGCCACCACATCAGCCACAGCCCGCCGACCAGCGCGAACGGCAGCGACAGCATCACGATCAGGGTCTCCGTGATCGAACGGAAGTTGAGATAGAGCAGCAGGAAGATGATTAGAAGTGTGACTGGTACGACGATCTTGAGCCGCGCCGTGGCACGTTCGAGATATTCGTACTGGCCGCTCCACATCACGTAGGCGCCGGGCGAAAACTGAATGCTGGCTTCCACCGCGTGCTTCGCGTCCGCAACGTAGCTGCCGATGTCACGATCACGAATATCGACATAGATGTACGTCGCGAGCTGTCCGTTCTCGGTGCGGATCGTGGTCGGCCCGCGTGCGGGTGTGACCTTCGCCACTTCGCCGAGCGGCACCGCGCCGCCTGCGGGCATCGGTACCAGCACATCGCTGGCGATGGCTTGCGGACTGTCGCGTAGGTCGCGCGGGTAGCGCATGTTGACGGTAAAGCGCTGGCGGCCTTCGACTGTCGTCGTGACGGTCTGGCCGCCGAGCGCGGTGGCGATGGTGTCCTGCACGTCCTGCACCATGATGCCGTAACGTGCCAGTGCTTCGCGATCCGGCGTCACGTCGAGATAGTAGCCGCCGATGCCGCGTTCCGCGTACGCCGACGACGTGCCCGGCACGGCTTTCAGCACCTGTTCGATCTGCTTCGCGAGTTTGTCGATTTCGACGAGATCGGTACCGATCACCTTGACGCCGATCGGTGTTCTGATCCCGGTCGACAACATGTCGATGCGCGCCTTGATCGGCATGGTCCATGCGTTCGAGACGCCAGGAAACTGCAGTGCTTTGTCCATCTCGGCAATGAGGCTGTCCACGGTCACGCCGGGTCGCCATTCTTCCCTCGGCTTCAGGTTGACGATGGTCTCGAACATTTCCGAGGGGGCGGGGTCGGTCGCGGTCGCGGCGCGCCCCGCCTTGCCGTAGACCGATGCCACTTCCGGAAACGAGCGGATGATCCTGTCCTGCGTCTGCAGCAGTTCGGCGGCCTTGGTCACGGAAATGCCGGGCAGGGTCGTGGGCATATAAAGAAGCGTGCCCTCGTTGAGGTTGGGCATGAACTCGGTGCCGAGCTGACGCGCGGGCCAGACCGTCACCGCCAGCACCGCGAGCGCCAGTGCGATGACGAGAACCTTCGCGCGCAGCACGCCTTTGATCACCGGACGATAGATCCAGATCAGGAAGCGATTGATGGGATTTTTGTGTTCGGGAATGATCTTGCCGCGCACGAAGATCACCATCAGCGCGGGCACCAGCGTCACCGAGAGTAGGGCAGCGGCTGCCATCGCAAAAGTCTTGGTGAAGGCGAGGGGGCTGAACAGCCGCCCTTCCTGCGATTCCAGCGTGAAGATCGGCATGAATGACACGGTGATGATCAGCAGGCTGAAGAACAGAGCCGGTCCCACTTCGGAGGCGGCCCCAATAAGAATACTGCTGCGCGATTTCCCCGGCTTTGCGCGTTCGAGATGCTTGTGGGCGTTCTCGATCATCACGATGGCCGCATCGACCATGGCGCCGATGGCAATGGCGATGCCGCCGAGACTCATGATGTTGGAGCCGATCCCGAGCAGCTTCATGGCGCCGAACGCCATCAGTACGCCGACGGGAAGCATCAGGATCGCCACCAGTGCGCTGCGGACATGCAGCAGAAACACCACGCACACCAGCGCCACCACTATGCTTTCTTCGACCAGTGTATGCCTGAGCGTGGCGATGGCGGCATGGATCAGGTTGGAGCGGTCGTAGACCGGGACGATCTCGACGGATTTCGGCAAGCTGCTCGCGATCTCGCGGAAACGCTTTTTGACGTTGTCGATGACGTCGAGCGCATTGACGCCGAAGCGCTGCAGGATGATGCCGCTCGCGACTTCGCCGTCGCCGTTCAATTCGGTGATGCCGCGCCGCTCGTCCGGGCCAAGCTCGACGCGGGCGACATCGCGCAGCAACACGGGCGTGCCGTTGTTCGTCTTCAGCACGACGTTGCCGAGGTCGTTGATGCTTTTGAGGTAGCCCTTGCCGCGAATGACGTATTCGAATTCGGAGAGTTCGACGGTTCGCCCGCCGACATCGGCATTGCTGGCGCGGATGGCATCGCGCATCTTCTGCATGGTGATGCCGAGATCGCGCATGCGCTGCGGATCAAGGATCACGTTGTACTGTTTGACGAAGCCGCCGACACTGGCGACTTCCGCCACGCCTTCAGCCTTGGCCAGCGCGAATTTCAGATTCCAGTCCTGGATGGTGCGCGTGTCGGCGAGGTTCAGTTCTTTCGACATCACCGCATACTGGTAGACCCAACCGACCCCGGTGGCGTCCGGTCCGATGGTTGGCGTGACGCCTGCAGGCAATCGCGAACTGGCACCGTTGAGAAACTCCAGCACGCGTGAGCGCGCCCAGTAAATATCGGTGCCATCCTCGAAGATGACGTACACGAACGAGACGCCGAAGAATGAGAAACCGCGCACGACTTTCGATTTCGGCACCGTCAGCATCGCGGTCGTGAGCGGATACGTCACCTGGTCTTCGATGACCTGCGGCGCCTGTCCCGGATATTCCGTGTAGACGATCACCTGCGTGTCGGAGAGATCGGGGATCGCATCGAGCGGCAGATGGATCAGAGCATAGATGCCCGCTGCGGCGGCAAAGCCGGTGCCGAACAGCACCAGCAGAAGGTTGCGTGCGGACCATGCGATGAGGCGGGCGATCATGGCTGGTCTCCCGCGTCCGAGAAGCCTTTCAGGGCAGCCTTCAGGTTGCTTTCCGCGTCGATGAGGAAGTTGGCCGAGATCACGACGGGCTCGCCGTCCGTGAGGCCATCGCGGATTTCGACATAGCCGTTGCCACGGCGACCCAGCTTAACCTCGCGTGGTTCGAAACGGCCTTCGCCTTTGTCGATGAGGACAGCCTGTCGGGTGCCACTGTCCAGAACAGCACTTTCGGGAACAGCTAACACCGGCTGGGCTGCGCCGGTGTCGATATCGGCATCGACATACATATCGGGGCGAAGCAACTCGTCCGGGTTCGTGAGTTCGACACGGATCCGTGCGGTGCGCGTTTGCGCATTCAAATGCGGATAGATCAGCGACACCGTGCCGGAGAAGCTTTGCCCTTGCACCGCGCGCGGCCGAACAATGACCTTCGCTCCGAGCGAGACTTGGGACAGATCACGTTCGGCGACGTCAATCACGACCCAAACCATGCGATGGTCGGCGATCCGGAACAGCACCTCGCCAGGAGCTGCTCGCATCCCGTTTACGGCCTTGCGTTCCAGGATTTCACCGTCTTGCGGGGCTAGCCAGGGCACGGAGAGCGAAATCTCGCGTGTGCGTTCAAGTTCGGCGATGGCTGCGTCAGGCGTATCGAGATTTTCCAGTCTTCGCCGCGCACCCTTCAAGGCCCGGCCCGTCGTCCCAGCACCCAGCGCCGTAAGGTATTCGGCGGCGGCGCTGGAGAGCGCAGAGCTATACACCTTCATCAACTCCTGGCCTTTATAGACATGCTGGCCGGTGGTGACGTCCGCAACGGATTCAACAAACCCCTCAAATCGCAGTGCGACGACGGACACACGACGTTCATCCTCCTGGATCGTCCCGAATGCTTTGACCGTCGACTTGATCGCGCGACGCATCGCGGGTTCGGATTTCGCGCCGGTGCGCTGGATCTTGCCAGGCGTCAGCTTCACCGAGCCGTCGTCAGTATCGTCGCCTTCAAACACCGGAATGTAATCCATCCCCATGGAGTCCTTCTTGGGCATGGGTGACGTGTCCGGCAATCCCATGGGATTGCGGTAGTACTTGATCTTGCGATCGGCGCGCGTCGTCGGTGCCGGCTTGCTTTCGGCTGAAGGCTCCGCATCCGACAGCACGGGCACGTAGTCGCGCCCGTCCGGCGTCTTTGTCGGCGTCGGCGAGTACAGCGGTTTGCCGTCAGGGTCCTGGTAATAGGCAGGCGCAGATGCGGCGTCGTCCGCCGCAGCAGGAGTGGCGATGACGTGTGTGAACGTCGCGGGCCGCTTCGCGCCGGCCACGACGAACGCGCCACCCGCCGCCGCGATCAATGCGACGGCGGAGGCAGCGGCAAGCGCGCGGTTCATTTTCGCGCCGTGATGACGAGCTTGCTGTTCACGGTGCCGGTTTCGCCTTGCACCTTCGCGCCGAGCGCAAGTTGCCAGCGTCCCTCCATGCCGAAGGTCGCCTTGAACTTGTAGGTGCCGGGCTCAGTGCCGGGGACTGGCGTGACCTTGGTCGCCATTTCGCCCATGCCATCCGGCGACATGTCGAGACGGCTGGCGATAATGACGGCATCCGGCACCGGCTTGCCGGTGCGGGTGTCGAGAAGGCGGACGGTGAGCACGCGGTCGGCGCCTTCCTGCACCGTTTGCTCAACGAGTTCGAATTTGTAGTCGTTGATGTCGGCGAGGGCAGCCGTGCTCGCGCTGCCGAGTGCGGCAGCGATCAGCGCGGCCTGCACGGCGCGCGCGAAGTTAAACGTCGTCATGGTTTCAAATCCTCTGATGTCCTGAATCTGCCGCGAGGCGGCATGCGTCATGCGCGCGTCAAGGCGCGCAACGGCGAACGGCGCGAGGCGCCGCTCAGATCAGGTGCCGAGGAGGATGGTCGGGAGGGGGATGATCGAGGCCGGCGAGAAGGGCGTCGTCATAAGCGGACTGAACGGTCCGGACCGGCGAGCGCATCGGGAGCATGTCGTCCATCGACGGATGGGCCTGCGCAGTCTTGAGCGTGCAGAGCGCCATCAATGGGCAATCGGGGCAGGCGTCGTTCTTCTTGTCGTTCGGGCAGCAGGGCATGTCCGCCGCCATCGGCTCCATGCCCGTCATGGACGCCATGTCATGCGTATCCATGGCCTGCATCGAATCCATGTCGGACATATCCGCCATGGATTGCATGTCCGGCCCGGCATCCGCGTGCGACATCGCATGCATGCCGCCACCCATCATACCAATGGTCTTCGCGCTCGCTGGCGTCACCAGCGGTGCAAAGGCCAGCCCTGCGATGATGAGCATCGCAAGCGGCAGGGTAATGAGGCGGCGGAGTGTCATGCCTCATATAATGGCATGTGGCGCGGGCGCGAGAAAGAGGTGCTGTTTCACAACTCTGCCAGCTGTGAGCCATAGTTGCGCGTCCGGAATCGGGTGGCTGCGGCGGGACATCGGCGACAAATTAGGGGCACGCAACGCAAGGAGCGGCACCATGGACTTTCGCATCGTCGGACTACCAGCTGAAAACTTCACCCACCTGTTCACATTGTCGGATCGCGAGCTTGCGGCCGCGGGCGGCGTCCGCCGCGTCGCGGATTATCCCTATCCCTGCCGGGTGAGCCTCACGGACGCCGAGCCGGGCGAGGAGCTGGTGCTGGTCAATTACGAACATCATCCGGTAGATTCCCCTTACCGCATGCGGTTTGCGATCTTCGTGCGCCAGGGTGACGAGACCTACGACAAAGTGAATGAGATTCCTGAACAACTCCGCAAGCGCGTGCTGGCTGTGCGATCGTTCGATGACAATGGCATGATGGTCGCGAACCGGCTGGTGGACGGGCAAGAGGTCGAACCCGTGATCACGGAGCTACTCACGCCCGCGCATGTGGCCTATCTGCATATCCACTTTGCCGCAGCCGGGTGCTACGCGGCCAAGGTGGAGAGGGCATAGGAGAGAAAAGATATAAGGAGGAAAGGGTATAAGGGCGAAGTTGTCGATCGCGCCCTAACATTCCGCGCCGCTTCACATTATATGTCGTCTCCCGTGCCAACTGCGTGCGCGCCATGACCCATGCTTCTCCCCCGGAGGCGACGTTGATTCCGTTTTCTGTTCTGGATCTTTCTCCGATCGGGGAAGGCAGCACCGCGGCACAGGCCTTTCGCAACACTGTCGATCTCGCCCAGCACGCCGAGCGATGGAATTACAAGCGGTACTGGCTTGCCGAACATCACAATATGACAGGCATTGCCAGCGCCGCGACCTCGGTGGTGATCGGCCATGTGGCGGGCGCCACTAAGACGATCCGCGTCGGCTCCGGCGGCATTATGCTGCCGAACCATTCGCCGCTGGTGATCGCCGAGCAGTTCGGCACGCTGGAGTCGCTTTATCCCGGACGCATCGATCTCGGGCTCGGCCGCGCGCCGGGCACGGACCAGCGCACCGCACGAGCGATGCGCCGCGATCTGATGCAGGCCGCCGAAAACTTCCCGCAGGATGTTCTGGAATTGCAGGCGTTGCTCGGCCCGGTGCAACCGGGGCAGGCGATCCGCGCGGTGCCGGGCGCGGGAACGAACGTGCCGCTCTGGATCCTCGGCTCCAGCACATTCGGCGCGCAACTCGCCGCCATGCTCGGCCTGCCGTTCGCGTTCGCCTCGCACTTCGCGCCACAGTCGCTGATGGAGGCGCTGGAGATTTACCGCATGCGCTTTGAGCCGTCAGCGCAGCTCGACAAGCCTTACGCCATGGTCGGTGTCAACGTGTTCGCGGCGGAGACTGATGCGCAGGCGAAGCGCCTGATGACGTCGCTGCAGCAGCAGTTCGTCAATCTGCGCCGTGGCACGCCGGGGCAGCTCAGGCCGCCGGTGGACAACATGGACGATCTCTGGTCGCCCGCCGAGCGCGTCGGCGTCGAGCAGTCGCTGGCCTATTCGGTGGTCGGCACGCGTGATGCCATTGAGCGCGGCCTGCGCGCCATCATCACCGAGACCGGCGCGGATGAACTGATGGTCACCGCGCAGATTTTTGATCACGCCGCGCGGCTGCGCTCGTTCGAGATCGCTGCCGAGGTGCGCGATGTACTCGCCGCCAAACGCGCGGCGGCCAGTGCTGCGATGTGACGCTGTTCAGGCCAGCCGGTATTTGGCGACGGCGTCCTTGTCCCAGGCGAGGCCGTTGCCGGGGCGGTTGGGGATAATGGCCTTGCCGTCCTTGATCTGCAGCGGCTGCTGCAAAATAGGATCGGCCCAATCGACATATTCGAGCCAGTGGCGTCCCGGCGTCGCGGCCATCAGATGCGCACTCACTTCGGGGAAAAGATGAGACGACACTTCGCGGTTGTATGCAGCCGCGAGTCCCACCGCGCGCTGCCAGCCGGTCACGCCGCCGATCCTGTCGAGATCGAGCATGATGTAATCCGATGCGGCGGCTTCCAGCGCCGCCGCCATTGGCGGCAGGCCAGTGAAGTTCTCGCCGATCTGGATGGGTGTTTTCGCCGCCTGCGCGATCAACGCCATGTGGCGGTAATCATCGTGCCGGATCGGCTCCTCGATCCAGTAAATTCCTTCCTCATCGAGGGCGAGGGCGTATTCCATTGCGCTGGAAAAGGTCAGGGCCTGATTGAAATCGACCATCAGCCGCACCGCGTCCGGCAACCGCTTCCGGACTGCCCTGACGGTCGCGAGGTCATGATCCATATGGCTTCGGCCGAGCCTGAGTTTGACGGCGGTGAAGCCGCCTTCCAGCAACGCTTCGGCTTCATCGGCCGCCGCTTCCGGAGACATCAATCCCAGTCCGTTGCTATTGTAGGCGAGGATCGGCTGAGGGCTGGCACCGAGATAGGTTGCGAGCGGCATGCCGGCGGATTTCGCGGCTGCATCCCACACCGCTGTATCGACCGGTGATGCGACCATGGTGATCGGTCCGGCAAGGCCGGGAAGCTTGAAATAGCGCGAAACCGTCTGGGCAAGGTCGAGCGGGACCAGAGGTTGGCCTGCGAGCTGTTCGCTCAGTTCAGCCACGATCGGCACGAGCGACCGCGCGATCGATGGCAGGTAACACCACGCGTAGCCATGGCCCTCGATGCCGTCCTCGGTGAGGAGATCGACCAGCAGCAGGCTCGCCTCATCGATGCGTTTAGCGCTGGTGCCGAGCGGCAGCTTCATCGGCACTTTCACCGCGGTGGCAGAGAGAGAACGGAGTACGGGCGTATCAAGGGTTTTCAATGTGCTTCCTCCGCAAATCCAGGCAATAGCCTCACCGGATCCCTCCTGATTATCTGTTGTGACGGGCTGACCGATCTAGAATGCCTCGCGCCCGCTGGTCAACGGCACGCGGCGCAGCGATGCCACGGTGGAAATGCAGATTGCACTGGTGGGAGAAAGCTCGGCCCGGCCGGCGGCATCCCGCTCTCATGGCAAAGGGTTCCGGCCGGGCCTTAGCCGCTGCTCTCGCTAACGACAGATTTTCAACCGGTCACAGATCGGCGCGTTCCTGCAGAGACGAGCGCGTCTCGGGGAGTTGATGGTTGATGAGATCGCCCACAAGGCGTTATCGCAAACTGGAAACGCGCAAGACGAAGGCCGGTTGGCGGGGAGAGAACGACGCCCCAACCGGCCTTTCGCTTCCCGCGCCGCGACGACAGGCGGCTGCGGTAAAATTTTGTACGCGACCCGGCAGGCTCATGTCAGACCTGCCGGGCCAGGTCTCGCCGTCTGGAATTAGGAGGGGAGCGACGGCGACGACCACGCGCACTTTGTTAAACAACGAGTGCGGGAAACGTTCCGACATTGTGAACGTGTGGTCATGGATGTTGATCGTTGGAAGCTCAGCTCATGAATGTCATGGTGTAGGCAAGGATCGCGATCAGGGCGACGCCGCCAAAGGCCGCTATGCCAAGGCAGACGCGCTGGGGCGTTGAAACCGTATCCAGAACGTCCCTGTTTTCGATGCGTTCGCGAAGTGTATGCTGGTTCTCCATCGCCTTGGTCCCTCGTCAGAGTGGGGCGGGAGCGCGACGGTCTCTCGGTCACCGATGGTTTTGCCGGGAGCTTCGCGACGAAGCAATTGTGGACCGGGCTTGGAAAAACGGCGAGTCCGTTATTTCACGAAATTCACGGAACGATGTAGCCGCCACAGGAAGGGCCAATTGCTGCACGGCAGCGGCGCGGGGCAGTACCCGTTATGGCGCCAGCCAGATGCAGAAAAGCCCGGCCGGCATGCTCATAGGGAAGCAAACCGGCCGGGCCTTTGATCACGCTCTGTGGTTTCCGTGATTAGAACGCGGCTCCCGCGAAATCGTTCCGGTTCCACGCAAAGTCCGGTGTGAACTCCTTAAATCGCTTCTTCCGCACTCTCAATCGCGGCAGGCATCTTGGCGACCGACATCAGCGTTCGTGAGACCTGGTTCAGCAACTGATCGGAATTTTCCTCTTCGGCGAGCGACTTCGACAGCAGTTCCACGAGAGCGCTGTGGCGAAGCTGCAAGGCGAGATTCTTTGCAGTCGTATAGGAGGAAATCTCATAGTGCTCGACCCGCTGCGCCGCGCCGATCAGCGCGAGGTCCGCTGCCGCATCGTCTTTTGACTTTCCAGCGTCCATCACTTCCTGGCCTTCCTCGACCAGGCCCATCATGCCTTTGCAGGGCTTGGCGCGTACGGTTGCGCCCAACAATGAGAGGCATTCATTGAGCCGCTCGACCTGGCCTTCAGTTTCCACGAGGTGCTGGTCGAACAATTCGCGAAGACGCTCGAAGCGGGCAGCCTTCGCCATTTTCGGAAGCGCCTTGGTGAGCTGCTTTTCGGCGTGCAGGATGTCGCGGAGTTCGTCGATCAGAAGGTCGTTCAGTCCCTCAGGTGCCGTGGGCGGTGAACTCTCGGTCTTGATGACGGACGCCTCTTCACCCGGTGGTTGAGCCTGAAGGGCAGGCGCGCTCACGAACTCCCAATCGCCACCCTCGTTCCAGGGGCCGCGGGTATCGATTTCGCCTTCGTCGCCCGCGCCAGTGGAGTCATTGAAGAACTGATTGACCAGTCCCGGCGTGGGCGCGAGCTTGCCGATGGAGAATGCGGGCTTGTTCATACTCTCCAGCGCCGCCGCGAACGCCTTCATGTGTGTGATCTCGCGCGTCATCAGGAACTGCAGCGCGTCCTTGCTGCCGGCATCGTCGCAGAAATTGATCAGCCGCTCGTAGACGATCTTGGCCCGAGCCTCGGCGGCTATATTGCTGCGCAGATCGACATCGAGTTCGCCGGTGATCTTCAGGTAATCGGCGGTCCAGGGATTACCCTGTGAATTGAACAGATTGACGCCGCCGCCGCCCGCAATGGCGATGAGGGGATCGGCCTCGGCTTTCTCGCGATCGAACTTCATCGGCTTGAGGTGCATGCGCGCGAGGCAGCCCACGATTTCCAGATGGCTCAGCTCTTCGGTGCCGATATCCATCAGGAGATCTTTGCGATCCGGATCTTCGCAATTCAGGCCCTGAATGGAATATTGCATGGCGGCTGCGAGCTCCCCGTTCGCGCCACCGAACTGTTCCAGGAGCATGTTGCCGAAGCGAGGATCGGGTTCGTCGACGCGAACGGTGTACATGAGCTTTTTAACGTGATGATACATGGGAGCCTCAGAGGCTGGAGGAATAGCATTGGACAATGCCTCGTATTCACGGGTGTTCCTGTTGCTTGGTTCTTTCGGGCCGCGACGGCCCGAGTGAGGTGAAGCTCGATAAACGAAGCGGTTCGCTAATCTTGGATCCCTGTTCCATAACGACGACAGACAGTGATGTGATCGGGAGACTGAATGGCGGATGCGATCTTCGATGGCGGCATGGGAACGAGCTGAAGTGAACGCCGTTGAGAGGCGACAAGCCGGAATTTGAAATGGCCCTTCCTCTTAAAGCTGCCGTGCGCGAAGATGTCCTATCCCTGCAGCGCGCACTCCATGCGTTGGAGGAGGCGAGGAAATCGCTCAAGGAGTTCTCGCGCACAGCCTCGGTAAAGCGTGATCCATCTCTCGCGGGATCGGTGGATGCAATCCGACAGAGGGTAAAGAAGGCGCGAAAGCTTGGCGCGTCGCTTGCCGAAACATGGACGCAAAAACAGAGCTAGCCTGGCGCGATCGGGCTCCTCCTCAAGCTCTGGCGAGCTTCAAGAGTTAACGTCTCGCCGAGCCCGCAAGCTTCAGCATCGATATGGCGCTGCAGAAGATGCGTCGCCGTGTGCATCACGCGCGTGCGTCATTGCGTGGCCACCCGCCCGGCTGTACCGGGCGGGTGTCCAAGCCTCTCGGGGCCCGATTGCGGTACGCAATACAGAAGTGTCCGCAATCGCGAGAGGAGCAAGTCTCACTTCATGATGGCTGCGTAGTAGATGACAGTTACAATCAGTGCGAAGCCGCCAAACGCGGCTACGCCAAGGCAAATACGCTGTGGGAACGCGATCGTTTCAAAGTCTCGGCACTCGATCTGTTCCCGAATGGTGCGCTGGTTACTCATCACGCACGCCCCCAGGCCATAAACATCGCATGCAGGAAATGACATTTCCCACTTGATGGCTGGCAAAATTTACTGTGAAGTTACCCACATAGATTGAGCCTACGGTGTGGAAAAAGCGAGTCCTTTTTTCAAAAAACACTTGATCTGGCCACGATACCGCTTCTATCGCGCAGTGCGCGTCATTATTCATTATACCAGTGCGGTGACGCGTGTTTCGCCTCTCCCGCTGGTGGTTTTCTCGCGGTGGTATCCATCGAGCACCGCCGATGACCTCAGAAAAATTTGAATCGAATGCGACGCGCTCAAATTATTTCGAAGTCTCCCGGCTTCCGTGACGGAATCCCCGCTGAGGTTCTTCAGCTCGAACAGCAAACGTAGCGCCGCCTTCTTCTGTGCGGTTTGGATCTGCGAACGGGTCTCGGTATCGTACACGGTGACGGACCAGAACAGCTTGCCTGGCAACAGGCAGTGGGGACAGTGAGGCTGTAGCGCACGGGCTGCCTTGAACCAACGCCGATGTGCCTTACCAATGATGGCGCGACAATTTACTTGCGGTGTTCCGTGCTGCGGGCGCCGTAGGTCGCACGGCGGAGTTGCACAAGCCTGTGCAGGACATTAAGTAAACCTAATGATTTTGATCGACGCATTTCCGGAATCACCGCAATTTAACTCACCTGATGGTTTTCCCGCTGACACCCGTGGTTGAACGTTAGAATGGCAAAGTCCTCGAAGCTCGTTGTCGCGAAGCGAGGCCGCGTACTTCTGGTGCGCCGGCGGCGCGATGGCTTGTGGATGTTTCCCGGCGGCCGGCGCCGCGGCGGGGAGAGCGAGAAGCGCTGCCTGCGTCGTGAAATCAAGGAAGAGTTGCCGAAGCTGAAAGTCGGGCGGCTTAAGCTCTGGAAAGATGTTCGCGTAGAGAACAAGTTCTCAGGCCGCAGGATGAGTGACGCCATCTTCCTGGCGGACAAGGTCTCCGGCGAGCTCGAGATCGGCGACAAGCGGGAACTCGATCGCGTCGGCTGGTACAAGCCGCGCGGGCTGCGGCTGACGGCGACCTCACGCTATATCAGGGACAAGCTGTTTCCCCGGCGCAGCAAGAGCAAGGCGCGGCGCAAGACCCGCTGAGCGGATCGGCTTGTGGGCAGGCGATATCGGGCCCGACAAACCCGGTCACGCACAACACGCGTCGCGATGTCCGGCTTTCAAAACTAGTGATAAGCGGACGCCTCTACGGGCGGGTCAGCAGGAGATGGTTCTTTGGTCAGCAGGGTCTTGACCGTCTCCTCGCGCTCCCGGCGCTCCTGCGCGCGAAAGGCGAGTTCGGCCTGTTCGAACGTATCAAGCTCGCGCTCGATCTGTTGAATGAGTTCCTTGTCGTCGCTGAGCCATGGTTCTGAATGCATCGACATCGAGATCTCCAAACGCATCACGCGGTACGCTTCACACGCTACTTGTCACTCTGTGTAGCTTGGCACGCTGTGTCGCTTTGAACGCTGTATAGCTTGGCACGTCGTGTATTCGCACGCTGTGTCATCTGCGTCCGATGATCTAGTGGTCCGATTCTAACATTCGCATCCCGCTTCAGCAGGCACTTCCTGCGAATGTTAGAATCAAAGGACCACTAGCAAATACAGGTTTCTAGTGGAGTTTTGGATTTGACATTCGCTTGACGAACTCGCGGTCGGATGGGAAGCGAATGTCAAATCCACTCCACTTGCATCATCGGCATTGTCTCGTTCGGCAGTCTAAAAACTAAACCGCTGCCGTGGCTGGCAGCAATACTGAAAATGGCTGCTTATACTGCCCGGCCGACCACTCATGCGCGTGATCGGCAACAGAATGATCGACCGGGCCGCGCGCGGCCAAAACCCCCGTCGGGTCGGCACAGCGAGTCCGGACAGTCAAATCCGTGTGGTGTTCACCGTCAAGTGTGGAACCGGAATTGTTATTCTTCAGCGCGTGTCTGCCACATTGATGGCCGGTGGTGTTTGCGGCGTCGCCGGGAGATAGCGTTTTGAGAGCGCGTGATAGACGCTTTCCGGGCAAATGATTTTCGACGTGCTATTGGCGATCAGCACAGTGAGCATGATCGGAATGATCAACGCATGATTTTCCGTCATCTCGGAGACAATGACGAACGACGTGATCGGAGCCTGAACGACGCCGGTCAGATACGCCGCCATGCATAGGATGCCGAGAACGGCGACAGGAACGTTCGGCAACAACAGCGCGAGGTCGCGTCCGATGCCGGCGCCGACGGACAGCGACGGCGAGAACAGGCCGCCGGGAATGCCGCTGACCGACGACAACGCTGTGGCAATCAGCTTGAGCGGTGCAAACGCTGCGGGGCTGTCCTTGCCCTCCAGAATGGCACGCGCCTGCTCATAGCCGGTCCCGTAAATGTCGACATGGCCGGCCATGGCGCAAAAGACGATAAACAATCCGCACAGGATCGCAAACGCAATCGGGTATCTCTTGATGAGTGCGCCAACGCGGCCGGGGAGCCCGCGCGAAACCTCGATGACGAACCGGCTGAAGATCCCACCCGCCAGGCCGCAGACGACGCCCGCCAGCGGCACGGCGATCCAGCCAGGGCCGATGGGAAGTGTCGCAAGCGTCGAGCCGAAATAGGCGTAGTCGCCGACCAGAGCGAGCGACGTGAGGCCAGCCGCGATCACCGTGCCGAGGATGAGGCCGCTGGTACGGATCTCAAACGAGCGGCTCATTTCCTCGATCCCGAAGATAATGCCAGCTAACGGTGCGTTGAAAGCAGCCGCCACGCCGGCCGCGGAACCGGCGAGCAACAGACCCGGCTGGCGATGTGGCTCCAGGCGGCCCAGCGCGAACATGGTCGCCGCGCCGACCTGAATGGTCGGGCCTTCGCGGCCGGCAGACGCGCCGCACAGCAATCCGAAGGTCAGGAGTACGATCTTGAAAATCGCGGTCGGAATGGAGACCAGCGTCTGGCGGACGGATTGCGTATCGATCTGATGGGCGGCGATCACCTGCGGAATGCCGCTACCGGCTGCGTTCGGCGCATACCGCCGCGTGGCCCATGCCGAGAGACCAAGGCCGAGGGGGGTGATAATCAGCGGCGACCACCAATAGGCCGTATGCATTGTCCGGAATAACGCCTGCGCCAGATCGGCGAGATAGGCGATCGCAACCGCAATGCCGCCGACGGCGAGGCCACCGGCCACAAAGAAGATCCGCCGTTGCCAGCGTGGCATCCATTTGAAACGAAATGTTTTGCGCAGAAAACGAAGAAGGAGGGAAGCTTTGGGCATTCGGTTGAAATATCGGCAATCGCATGCGGGCGCTACATCAAACTGAGCAGGGCCCGGTTGCGGGTTCGGCGCCTTTCGCTCTTTGCGCTTGATGGATTCGTGTATTTGCAGAAGGTCGGCAATTTTCCCCTCGCGGGAATCGGCTATAACTCGATCTCGGCGCGGCCTACGCCTCCTCCCTCCATTGGGAAAGTATCATTTCATACAGGGCCATTTCAGTCATCGAACCAACTGTTCGGGCACCAAGCATAAGGAGGGATTGTGGTCATTGCTCGTAATAGGAGGTTCTTAAGATGCAACTCTCTGCACCCATTTATCAATTAAAGCGCAAGGCGAAGCTTTTATCGCGCGAAGAAAAGATTCCGCTGCACGACGCGCTCAATCGGATAGCCTCACGGGAAGGCTTTGATAGCTGGAGCTTGCTTGCGGCCAAAGCCTCCGCAGTTACACCTGCTGAGAAGTTATTTGCTCGATTGGCTCCCGGCGACCTCGTTTTGGTGGGAGCGCGTCCAGGCCATGGCAAAACTCTGATGAGCCTCAACCTCGCCGTGGAGGCAATGAAGTCCGGCAATCGAAGCGCGTTCTTCACGCTGGAGTATACGGAAAAGGACGTGCTGGATTGTTTTCGCGCGATCGGGGTCGAGCCGGCGCGTTTTGATGGCGTATTCGAATTGGATAACTCGGACGACATCAGCGCTGACACCATCGTGAAGAGGTTGGCTGGCGCGCCGCGCGGCACCCTGGCAGTTATAGATTATCTGCAGTTGCTCGATCAGAAGCGCGAGAATCCGGAATTGATGGATCAGGTTCGCACGCTGCAGTCATTTGCACGTGAGAGAGGATTGATCTTCGTCTTCATCTCTCAAATTGATCGCTCGTACGATCCTCTGACAAAGCCGTATCCCGATCTGGGAGATGTCAGACTGCCGAATCCTCTGGACCTGAGGCTGTTTACGAAGACCTGTTTCCTCAACAGCGGTGAGGTTCAGTTCCGCGCGGCAGGTTAGCGCGTAACGATCAGAATATTCGCAAGCCTTAGTGGCTCTTCTGCTCGGGGTCTTTGTCTGAGAAGGCTGCCGATCAGGAGAGTTCCACCGATGAGCGAGCCCGGACGATGGAAGGGGATTCCGTAATCAGCCGACCGGGCTCGCTGCATTTCGACAGCGAGGCTTGAATAGCAAACAGAAGTTAAGATTTAGCCGTCCATGCGCGCGGCATTTGTCAGCGAATTTCGTGACGTGCGGAACTTTGGTCGAGGTTCCCGGTTCCCCATTGGGCTTCAAGAACCGTTGCATGGACAAATCCAACCTTCAAAGGTCGCACCGCTCTCTCGATGCCGCGAATTTCTGTCTCGCCGATGTCCGCGACGGCCTGGATCCATATCTCGCGATCTATCTTCTCACCGAGCAGCATTGGGACGAGGCGCGCATCGGCGTCGTGATGTCGATCGCCGCCATCGCCGGGATTGTGGCGCAGACGCCTGCCGGCGCGCTGGTCGATGCGACACGGGCGAAACGTGCGCTGATGATCGTGGCCGCCATCGTCGTCGCAGCCGGTTCGCTGTTGTTGCCATGGATGCATGGCTTCTGGCCGGTGGCGATGTCGCAATCGGCCGCACAGGCGGCGGGCGTGGTGTTTGCGCCAGCGATCGCAGCGGTGTCGCTCGGCATCTTCGGCCACGCCGGATTCACACGGCGGATCGGCCGCAACGAAACGTTCAACCACGCGGGCAACGCCTGCGCGGCGGCGGCGGCTGGGGCGCTCGCCTATGTGTGGGGACCGAGCGTGGTCTTCGTCGTTCTCGCCGTGTTGTCTTTGTGCAGCATCATCAGCATTCTGGCGATCCCGGCCAAGGCCATCGACCACGATCTCGCCCGAGGTCTTGATGACGGGCAAAAGCAGGATGAGACGGTCTCGGGCCTGAGCATACTGCTGACCTGCCGGCCGCTGCTGGTGTTCGCCGCCTGCACAGTGCTGTTTCACTTCGCCAACGCCGCCATGCTGCCAGTGGTCGGGCAAAAGCTCGCTTTACAAGACAAGAACCTCGGCACCACGCTGATGTCGACCTGCATCGTTGCCGCGCAAATTGTCATGGTGCCGGTGGCGATGCTGGTCGGTGCGAAAGCGGATGCATGGGGCCGCAAGCCGCTGTTCCTGGTGGCGCTCATGGTGCTGCCGTTGCGTGGTGCGCTCTATGTGCTGTCCGACAATCCATACTGGCTGGTTGGCGTGCAACTGCTCGACGGTGTCGGCGCGGGCATCTTTGGCGCGATCTTTCCGGTCATCATCGCCGACCTGATGCACGGCACAGGACGTTTCAACGTCGCGCAAGGCGCGGTGATTACGGCGCAGGGCATCGGTGCAGCCGCGTCTACGGCCTTCGCAGGTCTCATCATCAGCAAAGCGGGATACTCGGCTGCATTCCTAGCGCTTGGCGGCGTTGCCTTGATCGGCGCGGTGCTCTTTGCTTACGCGATGCCGGAGACGATGGAGCAGGGCGCAACACCACACGGTGGGGAACGCGCGGATGCTCTCGCGTCACCCGCCGCGCCGTCGTCCTGATCTCCGTCGCCCGCAAGAGCCGTCGTTCATACCTACGCGCATGCGCCGATAGCCAAAGGCGATGGCGCTCATTCGTTTTCGCGACGTCGCTCAAGCCGGATTTGCCGGCTTGGCCTCCGGGAATTTCCATTTGCCACTGAGAATTTCCGGGCGCGGGCGATACATCCGCACGGTGTAATTCCAGCCTTTGGTGATCGGCAGGCAATTGGGAATCTTGCCGTCGCAGCCGCCGAACTGCACATCCACCGAACCATCCGGGTTCTTCTTGGCTGTGAGGTCGTTCAGCGAATAGGCGTTGTACTTGTTCGGCTCGAAGAAGCCCTTGTCGTTGTAGACGCTGATCGACCAGAACGCCTCCACCGGCACGTTCTTCACGCGCAGTTTGTAGACGGTGTTGCCGTCGTTCTTTGCCGGCGTGAAGCTGGCATAGGCGGCGTCACGGTCCGGATTGCCGCCCCAACCAGCAGCGGTGCCGAGCAAATGGCGGATAGGATCGACCTGACCCTTAGCGCCGAAAGCGTTTTTGAAACCGTCAGCGGTGGAGGCGAGCACGAGCAAGGCGTCGCGCACCTTTTTCTGTGATGTCTCCTCCCAGTTCGGAATCTCAAATTTGCCTTCCGCCTTCTGCTGGACCGTGATCGCGTCCTGCAGCGCATGTACTTCTTTCAGGTCGTTCGGCTCCGTCGGGTTCACCAGCGTACGCACGCCGACCATGACATAGCGCGTGCCGGCCTTGTCCTTGGAGATCGTGAGCTTGCGGGGCGCATAAGCCACCGGGATGGGAACGTAATGATCCTGGTTGATGACCTGTGCTGACATGAAGCGCTTGCCGCTATTCGGGAGCGTGACCGTCACAGGGCCCGCATCGAGATCGAACGTGCCCCACGAGTAAAGCGTATCGCGGTTCATCCGGATCACAGTCTGCTTGTCGATTTCTGTCGGCGTGCGGTTGTGTGCGAACTTGCCGAAGCCGCCATCCTTCGTGGTCTTCGCCATGTACATGTCGGACTCGGCCCGTGGGAAATTGTCGACGGTGACGGGTCCCGGCGATCCTGATTGTGCGTACGCAACGGAAAGGGAAGAAATCAAAGCAATTGCAGCGAAAATTGAACGCATTCTGTCGTCCTCCTGCATGCCGAGGACAGCAGCATAGCAGAGAGAGATGACAGGAGGAGAGGCTAGATCGATCGCGCGGTCGCAGTCACGCGATGAACGGCAGCACTGCGGACGCGACCGCGCGTTTGTAGGTTTCTTGTGGAGGCTTGCGTGCTTACAGCGCGCGGACGATTTGCATCGCCGCGATCAGTGCGCCGACCGACAGCACCACCGAGGCGATCATGTAGGCCATGGCCGAGAAGCTTTCGCCGCGCTCGACGAGAACCCAGGCATCGAGCGAGAAGGTGGAGAAGGTGGTGTAGCCACCGCAGATGCCGACGGTGAGGAAGATGCGCGCTGCCTGTGGCAGGTCCCACTTGCTGGCGAACAGGCCGACGAACGCGCCGATCAGGAATGAGCCGGTGACGTTGATGATCAGCGTACCCCAGGGGAAGTTGGTGCCGAACAATTTGCCGGACCCGATGCCGACCAGATAGCGCATCACCGAACCGGTCGCGCCGCCGACGGCCACCGCCAGAATGAAGAGGGGATTCATACGCTCATGCTCCTGCCCGCGCTCTCGCGCGTTTTGTAGGAGTCATCAGCCACCATGGCGGTTGTCGGGGGCACCCCATCCCCATCACTCTATATAGGGCTTTATTTACCCGCCGCCGGGTTCCGGTTCAAGGCGGAACCAGTGCTTTGTTGCCTTCGGAAGTGGACGTCGAGGGGCGGTCTGGCGACGGGAAGGGTTGATTCAGGGGGAATAGGTCTGCCCAGCGCGGTCCGCGCCTTGCCTCACAGCGGGCGATGCATTTGCGATAGATCAATATCCGCCAGGGTAACGTTCTGTGTCGTGGCCGCACGATGAAGAACACGGCTTCGGAGAGCGATAGAAGAAATAGCGCGCCCGTCGCATCAGCGTGCGACGCTGTCGGCGTATTGATGCAGTTCGCCGCCATGATGATCGGCGCCGGAAACACCGCAACACGAACGCGCGAAATGATGGACGCGATCGCGAAAAAGATGGGCCTTGATAGCCTGGCGGTGAGCTTTTCACTCGACAGCATCACAGCCAGCATTCGCTGCTCAGGGGAATGGATCACGGCAGTGCGCGAGACCGGGCCTCCATCGGTCAATGTTTGGCAGATTGCGGAGTTGGAGCGGCTTGTCAAAACGCTTGGACCGGAGCCGTCGTTGCGAGAAATTGAACTCAAGCTCGCGCATCTCAAATCCACGGCTCATCACTATTCCATGTTGCAGATTGTGGCCGCTGTCGCCATGGCGAGCGGGGCTTTTGCGTTTCTCAACGGCGCCGCCGCGCCGGAAATGATGGCGGCGGCTATCGGCGGCGGAGCTGGCCAGTGGTTACGTATGAGGCTATCGCGCAGCCATCTCAATCACTACGGAACTGCCGCATTGTCTGCCGCTACGGCATCCGGGGTGTTCGTGATCGTCGGCGGGCTGTCGGGATTGCTTGGTTTGAAATTTACGCACTATCCGGCGGGTTTCATTTCGTCCGTGCTGTTCCTGGTTCCTGGTTTTCCTCTGATCGCCGGTTTGTTCGATCTTCTGCAGTACCAGACCGTTGCCGCCGTCAGCCGCTTTGCCTACGGCGCGATGCTCTTGCTTTCGGTCGCTTTGGGGCTGAGCTTTGTGATCGCAATTGCGGGAATTGACATATCGCGCCAGCCACCGCTTGAAGTTGCGTATTTACTGAAATTTGCCCTGCGCGCCGTTCTCAGCTTCGTTGCGGCCGGGGCTTTTGCAATGCTGTTCAACACGCCGGCGCCCATTGCGGTAGCCGCCGGTTTATTGGCTTTGGTTGCGAACAGCCTGCGTCTGGTCCTCAACGACATCGGCATGATGCCGGCTCCGGCCGCATTTTGTGCGGCGCTGGTTATCGGGATTGTGGCCATGCTGACCAATCGTCACTTCAATGTGCCGCGCCTTGCAATGACGGTCTCACCAATCGTCATCATGATACCGGGTGTCTTCGCATTCGAGATGATCGTGCTGTTCAACCACGGACGAATGGTCGAGGCTTTGCAGGCATCTGCGTCTTGCGCGTTCGTCATCGGTGCTTTGACGATGGGACTGGCGACGGCGCGGTTTTTCAGGCCGAAATGAGTTAACTACGCGCCTGCAACGACGCTTGTCCCGTCACTTGCCCTGTTTCGGCGCCGTGCCCGTGGCTGCGCCGGGCTGGGCTTCTTCACACTTCGGGCACACCAGCGAGCGGCGACGGCCCTCGAAGACGACCGTCATCTCCGATTGGCAGCGTGGGCAGAGGTCACGTGTCGTCATTGCGCTCTCAAACATTGAGGCGAAAGCACAAAACTTTCAGTCACCGGTGATGCCAAAGCGGGGGCGGTGATGGAATCGAGGATAGGCCGGGTTCCATCCGGATGCGAGCCCTGTTTACAGGCATGCTAGTGCGCTGGATTTGACGTTCGTATGAGCATGCGGCGAGTCCTGATTACGAACGTCAAATCCAAAAGCGCACTAGTTTCATCAAGTTGCCTAGTGTCCCTTCTGGTTCTAACGTTCGCAAACGAGAGTGCTGCAAAGTAATGCGAACGTTAGAACCGGGACACTAGGTCCGGTTCCCGACCCTGTCTTGAAGGGTTCCAGTGTGCATCGTTGCCGCACCCACTGCGCTACCTCTCGACAGGCGGGAACTTGCGCGACATCCTGAGCGGATTGCCGATCAGGATTTTTTTGAAATGTTTGGACCTTTCAGATTGCACCCGGAGCTCGGGGGCACGGTGATTGTGAATCCGAGCGAGGCCGCGATGTTTATTCAGCGGCTGAACGCGGCAGACAAGGGCAAGCCGCACTGGCGGCTCGCCATGAGCATGATCGAGACGGCAGCGAGTTCAGAGGAGCAGGAGGAGCGGGCGGCAAGCGCCTTCGCCACCGCGCTCAGGACCGAAATGTGGCTCGAGGATTGATCTCACCTGAAGCCGAAAAAGCCTTGGAAGAATGACGGTTGCGCCCACGCTTGGCGCTGCATGTATTGCTGCCGCGGCGGATCGTGACGCGCGATCTTGCGTGGTTTCGGCTTCGGCTTTGACGCGGCAGGCTTGGGCTGATCGACCTGCGCCATTGCCTCGACGCGACGGTCGCCCGTATTAGCGGCGGTTCCGTCAACCTTCGCATACGCCGCTTCAACCGGCTTGCTCGTAGCCATTTTCGATGCCGGTGGCGGCACGATGGTCGGCTGGCTGGTGTCGTAGACGACTGGAGCTTCCGTGACCCTGTTCGACGTGATGCGGATAGTGCTGCGATCAAATCCCGGCGCGTTCGCCTGCATCGGCGCCGGTGGCGGCGGAGCATAGGCATTGATCGCGAACAAGACCGCGATCAGCGCAGCTCCAACATAAAGAAAATAACGGAAGACAGGCATTTGACACCGGACACAAACGCAAAAGACGCTAACAACACTGACGCCGAGAAGTTTCCGACATACGAAAACACTCAGCGCATTCAAGTTGTCTCACAAAGTTTTGTTCCTCGTGGTTAAGCGGCCAGCGTTCACTGCTGCGTGAAAGCGCTCCGTTCACCATCATTCTTTAGACTTATGACGTGCGACGCACGCGCGAGGTTCGATGGTGGCCGACAAAGCGAGCGGCGCGAATTGTGGCAACGCGCTTGAGCTCACGCTTCGTTGCAGGGAGCGACAAAAACCTGCCCGTCTTTAAGGCGGCGAATTGCGTGTGTCCAAACGGTGGGCAGAACAGCTCTCTGAGCGACAGCAGCGGTGACAGATGTGTTCGGCGTCGCGCGTTGGCTTATTGTGCGCGGGCGGCAGTCTTTCCGAGGGAGACAACGGGCCTGCGGAATCCCATCGCGACCCAGGCGCCGAGCAGCTTCAGGATAAATTTGCCGGGAGGACCGGCATAGACAGGCACGTCATTCGCGAGTGTCACGCCCGCGGGCCGTTCCTTCGTCATCATCCGCATCTCGAGGGGCGGCGCACCTTCGGAAATGCGATCGCGATAGACCGACAACCAGTGTCCTTTGGTGAAGTCGAGAAACATCGCCGAATTGCAGCACGTGGAAACGACGCGTCGCGTCGGCGACTCCGGCCTGAGCCGGCGCTCTTCAAGATACTCCTGTCCCATGACGCAATGGACGCGGTCCTTCCGGTAGAGGACGAAGCTCGTTCCTCCATCGGCACCGAGCACCGGCGGCGCGAATAGCAGCTGCTCGATCTGATGTCCGGCTTGTTGGCAGCTCGTGCAATAGCACACCCCGGTCAGGATCGGCGCGCCGATCGCCTCGAGCTTGACCTTGCCGCATTGGCATATCGCAGAAAGATATGTGTGCTGCTTTTGGCTCATGACATCCCCATTCATGAGTTGGATTTGAGACAACTATTCTGTCGGCAGTGTGAAAGTTCGGCAACAGATCATTCGCTGCACTGCGTTCATGCTTGATGATATTAGCGCGTGCATTTCCTGCGCGTTGTAAGCATTTCATTTTAATCGATGTGTCCGAACGCACGACATGTGAGATAGGGCGCAACCGTCAGGGTTGGCCTATCAAACGATACGCGGTAGCATGAGTTCTCTTCGTGGACTGCTTCAACCTCCCTGGAGGATCATTATGACGTCCATGTTACCCCGCCGGCTCGGTTCGGCGGCATCAGTTGTTGCGCTGTTTTCTTGTCTGTTCGCCGTTGCAGCAAGCGTGGCGCAAGCCCAGCAAGCTCCTCCACAAACTCAGCAGCCCAGCGGTCCGGTTACGCTATTCGAAAATGTCAGAGTGTTCGACGGCACCGGCACGCCGCTGTCCGAGCCGACCAACGTTCTGGTGCGCGGCAACCTGATCGAGAAAATCACCACCGCGCCGATCCCGGTGGATCGCATGGCGACCACCACCATCGTCAATGGTGGCGGGCGCACGTTGATGCCGGGGCTGATCGATGCGCATTGGCATGCGATGCTGATCAGGCTCAATCCGTTGCAGTCGATTCACGGCGACGTCGGCTTCGCCAATCTCGCGGCCGGTGCGGAAGCGACCGACACACTGATGCGCGGTTTCACCACCGTGCGCGATGTGGGCGGGCCCGTGTTCGGTCTCAAGCAAGCCATCGACGCGGGCATTCTCCCAGGCCCGCGCATTTTTCCTTCCGGTGCAATGATCACCATCACCAGTGGCCACGGCGATTTCCGCCAGATGTCCGATCTGCCGCGCACGATTGGCTCGCTCACGCGCATGGAGCAGATCGGCGGCGCCATGGTTGCGGACAGTCCGGACGAAGTGCGCATGCGTGTGCGCGAGCAACTGATGCAGGGCGCGTCACAGATCAAACTGACGGCGGGTGGTGGTGTATCGTCTCCGCACAGTCCGCTCGACGTCACCACCTTCACGGAGGAAGAACTGCGCGCCGCGGTGCAAGCCGCGAACAACTGGGGGACTTACGTCACCACCCATGCGTTTACGCCGGAAGCGATCCAGCGCTCGGTGGCCGCGGGCGCAAAGTGCATCGAGCACGGCTTCCTGATGGATGAGGCGACCGCGAAGCTACTCGCCGATAAAGACATCTGGCTGAGCCTGCAGCCGATCGCCGAGGAAATGGTGAACAACTTTCCCGAGGGCTCGGTACAGCGCGTCAAGGCAGGCGTGGTGTTCCAAGGCATCGACAGGACGTATCAACTCGCGAAGAAGTACAAGCTGAAGACCGCGTTCGGCACCGACATTCTGTTTTCGCCTGCGCTGGCACAGCGCCAGGGCGAATTGCTCACCATGCTGGTGAAGTGGTACACGCCCGCTGAGACGCTCGCCATGGCCACAGGGACCAATGCGCAGTTGCTGGCGATGTCCGGCAAGCGCACGCCCTATCCGGGCAAGCTTGGCGTGGTGCAGGAGGGCGCGCTGGCGGACCTGCTGCTGGTGGATGGCAATCCGCTGGACAACATCAAGCTGATTGCTGATCCCACCAACAACTTCAAGGTCATCATGAAGGACGGCAAGATCTACAAGAACACGATGACGCGGTGAGCAAAGGTATGGAGCGCTATCACTGCGCTCTTTTTACCCGCTCAGGATACCAACCGGTGAACTTCACGGCCGCGATGAGCGCGACGATAATCACGATAACGCCCAAGCGGTGCGACATTCCGGGCAGATAAAGCAAAGCCAGTTCAGCGAGCACCATCACGGCAAATGCGAGAGCCCAGGCAGCCGTGATCACGTAATTAGTACGGATAAATTCCGGCCGATCCCAGTACTGCGCATCGACGGTTTCTCGCGCATATTGCAAGGTGAACGGCTTTCCAATCACCATCGAGATCAATACGATCAAGAATAGTCCGGTGTCGACAAGCAGCCTCACTCCAATAATGGACCAGGCTGGTTGAGCCACATAGGTATAAATCGCGAGTCCAGCGAAAAGCGTAAATGTCCCGATTTCCAGAATTTTGGCTGAGCGGCCAGAGGCGATAAAATCTCGCGCTATCAAAATAACGGAGGTCGCGGCACCGGCCATCAAACCAGCCGAAGAACCTACGAGTCTATCGACAATAGCGAAAACGATAAACGGCGCGAAAGCCAAAAGAACGCCCATCAGGCCCCTCCAACCCCAGATAGCCGATGCATAGCCTAGCATCCGGGCCACTGAAGGAAACGGTAAAATGGCAGTGACGCCAGAGACGCCAGGCACCTCCGATGCTCTGCTCACCCATCCCGAAGAGATGCGGGCCACCTTCGATCTGCGGGTCGGCAAGAGCATCAATCTGAAAGGCACGGCGCGCGTGACTCCGGCAGGATTGATTTGCGCTGGGATTGCTGGCGTTGCAATTCTGGTCGCCGCTACGGCGTTGGTCCAAGCCGCGCGGCGCGCCTAAGCCGGCGCTTGGTCGTCGGGATTCGCTATCTATCCGTCGCGGGCAGAAAGGCGAACGGCTTGGCCGGCTCGAATTTGCTCGCGGCGTTTCCGGCATAGACCTTGCCGCCGGCCACCGTCAGCTTCATGGGCGGCGCGCCTTCCGTGAAGTTGAGGTTTGACAACGGCACCCAGAACGCATTGGGGCTGGTCGCGGAGTCGAAATACACGACCTTGTTCTTGTGATCGTGAACCACGCGCCACAGCGTCGAGGAGATGTTGGGCTTGGTCGGGTGCTTCACGCCGAGTGGTGTGCCGACAGAGCGCACGACGCCGAGCACGCTGGCCACTGCCTGGCGCTCGAAGGTGCCGCCGGGCACGGCGCTGATGGTGTTCGGATCAAGCTTGGTCGGAACGGCGCCGATCAGGAACGAGGCGCGGACAAAGCGGTCGGCGGCGCTGATCGAGCCGGGCAGGAAGGTGAGGGGATCGACGCCTTTCCAGTATTTTTCGATGGCCAACTGATCGTCGAACTTTGGCGAATTTGTCATCACCCGGTAGTCCTTGCCATGGTGGACCAAGAGCTTGCCGTCGAGCCATTCGAAGATCGCGGAGTCGCCGTTCGGGTCCGACAGTGACATGTGCACGGTCGCGCCTTTTCCATTGGGGAGTGTCGGCGCGATGATGCGGAAGGTATCGCCGCGCAAGGCCTCGACGGCTTCCGCGACGGTGGCGAAATTGTCCAGCACATACTGTCCGGCGATCATGACGGACATGGTCAAGCGGTTGTCAGGCTTGCCGTAGTCGGACTCCGCGAGGTAGAGCCCATTCATCACTAGGCCTTTCTCGTTCATGCCGTCGGCAATGCCCGCATCATAGGCGGATATGCCGAGGCTGCCGTACTTCGATATCCACGTCATGCTGTTGGGGCCTGCAGCGCCGTCGCGCTTCTGGCCGCGCGGAAACACCCACAGGTTCGAGTGCATGTCCTCGCCCCAATCCATGGAGCGCCCGGTGATGACCAGCCCGCCGTCGCCGACGTAAAGCACCCGTGTGCAGGCCTCGGCGAGACCAAGGCTGGCGGCGGCAAACATGATCGCCGCGAGAGCCGGCGCGCATGTCGTCAACTTCGATCGCAAGACCATTGTCGTCTCTCCCGTTCGATAGCTGTTGCCGTGTGCGCTGAAAGTACCTCACCCGGTTCGACGAAGCTTGATGAAGATTTGCCGCAACAAGACCAGCCTTTGTGGCGCCCGCAATGTCACGCCATCTCCGGTGACGAACGCGAACTCACCGCGCCGTATTGAACCGGATGCTGAAAACCCGCGACCAATGAACGTGCAGGTATCGAGGTACTTGCATTCCATCACGGGGTGCGATTGGATGCCCTGCGGTCTGGGGGGATCGAGGAAATGAGTGCTACAGTTCCGGAGGAGGCCCGCAAACAGGGTTTCGTCCATAAGGCATTGGTGCTGCTTCTTTGGATTGTCAGCGCATTCGTGCTCTTTTGGCTTCTGCAAGCCGTGGATTAGCGCGGATACCGGACGCGGGCCTTTGCCAGCGGTCTTTGCCAAGCGTCGTTGCGTCGGTGGTGATACCGGCCTTCACCATCCCCGCCGTCCTTCAGCAACGAGACTTCGGTATCCATGCTGTGGCTTGGGCTATGGCTGATCACCTGCATCGCCGTGACGCTTCTCGTTCCGGAATTCACGACGATCGCGGCATTCATCATCTTCGCGGTGAAGGGCATGAAAGCGCGATGGATGCGACGGCGCGCAGGCCATGCAAATTAGTCACACCCGCGAACATTGTGCGGATGTTCATCGTGCGTTCACAGGAGTTGATGAGGGCTGCCCATTATCCGCCGTATGATCACTGCATCAATGACCGCATGAGTTTGGGGCCAGAAGATTTGGGGCCGGGAGACTCGGGGTTGGAAGACTTGGGGTACGGGGGCGTTGGGGAGAGCGTTGTGCTCCGCTCTTAAGGAGAGCCGCTATGCCAGCATATAGTCAGCAACAGCATCATGCAATCCATGCGCCTATGATGGTGTGTCCAAGCTGCAACCGCCTGCCGATGCAGTTCACGAACGTTGAGCCACACTGGAGCGCCTCAAAGCTCGATCTGGTGTTCGAGTGCCCGGAGTGTTGCCACGAAGTGCGCGAGACAGTGACAAAACAATAACAGAGGGCCTCACGCGTCGCCGGGGGCGATGCCGACGCCGTAATAATCGGCGCGGCCGGCCGATCTGAATTTTCGCGTCAATTCGCCTGCGCGCTGGAACGCCTTCGTCGTATCGCTCGCGCTGAGCGCGACAGTGGTGGTGATGTCGGTGAGGCTTCCGCCGGCGGAGGCCGCGAGTACCGCTGAGATCATGGTCGGCTCGTCCGGCGCTTCGGCGATGAGCAGCCAGTCGTAGTGTCCCAGAGTTAGATACCAGCCGATCAGCCGGCCACCGGCGGCGGCGAATAGTTCTGCAACGGCTTCCGAGCGGTCTTCAGGCTTCGCGGTCATGCCGCGGATGGCGGCGGATGTGTAACGGCCTTGCGAGATGTAGATCGTCATAAGGATCTCCTCTGTTCACGCTCACTTCCAACATGGCATTCCGCGCTCTAAGCTCAAGATGAGTTATACGCTGATCCCGCCACGTTGGAGTTCAACCATGTGGAGCGTCTCTCGGCATCGATCAGTTCAGTTCGCTTTTTTGGTTTTATGTATTGCGGGCCACGCTTTGCCTGCTGCGTCGCAAGAAAGCACGATATCGCCGGCGGCGGTGACGGTGCGTGCGCCGGATGCGTTCTATGATCCACCCACTGGGCGTCCGGGCAAGCCGGGCGAATTGTTGCGCAGCGAGCCACTGAAAGATGTGACCTTGCCGTATGGCCTGCGCGGCTGGCGCATTCTCTACACCACGACGATTGACGATCAGACGCCCGCGACTGCTGTCGCCACAGTGTTCGCACCCGGCAACATGCCGGAAGGTCCGCGCCCCGTGATCATGTGGGAGCACGGCACCATGGGCCTGCTGCAGAAGTGTATGCCCTCGCTGACCTCCGCGCCGACCATGGGCATTCCCGCGCTTGATCACATAGCGCGGGCCGGATGGGTGATCGTCGCGACGGATTATGCCTTCGCGGAGAAGGGTGGTCCGCATCCTTACATCATCGGCGAGGGCGAGGCGCGCTCGGGCCTCGACTCTGTCCGTGCGGCGCGGCAGATGCCGGAGTTGAACCTCGATCCACGCACGGTGGTGTGGGGCCATTCGCAAGGCGGACATGCCGCGCTGTGGACCGGCATCGTCGGTCCGCGTTACGCGCCCGATGTCGAGATCGCGGGCATCGCGGCCATCGCGCCGCCGGGCAACATGCTGGATCTGTTGAACATGAACCTGCCGCTCGACAAGCGGCTCGGGCCGTATCTGGCGATGGCTTACAGCCGCTTTTATCCGGATATCAAATTCGATGACGTTGTGCGCCCCGAGGCGCGCGCGGCGGCCCGCGAGATGACAAGTCTCTGCGGCTTTCTTCCGCTCGAAGACCCGCCGCGGATGATGACACTTGCCGGGACATTCGACGGCCGCGCGCTGGCCATCAGGATCAATGCGGCACTGGATGCGCGGCTGGCGCAGAACACGGCGAAAGATCCGATCGCAGCACCGCTCGTGATCGCGCAAGGCTTGTCGGATGTCGTCGTGTTGCCGGACGCGACGACCATCTATGTCAAGCAGCGTTGTGCCGCCGGCCAGCAGATCGACTACTGGACGTTCATGGGTATCGATCATGGCACCATCATCCAGCCCGGCTCGCCGTTGGAAGCACCGCTCGTCGCGTGGACCATCGCGCGCTTTGCGGACGATCTGCAGCTTCCCGGCTGCGAGCGGAAGGTGTTTTAATCTGCGGGCGGGATGTTGTGGTTCATGCGAAAGAGATTGAGTGGATCGTATCGCTTCTTGATTGCGGCAAGCCGGTCGTAACGCTCAGTGCCGTAGATCGCGCGCAGTTCCTCAGGCGTGGTGCCTTGCTGCGCACTGAGCAGGTTGGGTGACGTCTCCTGTTGTGCCCAGGGGGCGACCGCGTCCATCAATGCGGCGAGTTGCCGCTCGAACACCGGCGCAAGATCAGGAGGACCGCCTCCCACGCCGAGCAGCGACCAGCGCGCGTCGCGGCCGGGCAGGGCGTCCGGCACCGCGGGCGCACGTTCCAGCGCCCCGCCGAGCGGCCGCAATACGGCGAAGCCTAAATCGGTGCGTGAATTGGGACCAAGCAAAGCGAGCAGAGCGTTGGCGGCTTCGCTCGTGAAGCATCGCAGCATGGCCGCGCGCTCGACCCACGGCACCGGCGCGGCGGGCTCAATGAACAGCGAACCCGCCTCGCGGTAGGGCATATCGGCCATGGTGTCGCGCAGCGTCGGTGCAATTGCGCGCATCGGCGCGAGAACGCCGTCCGATTCCTCTTTCGAGCGCAGCGAGGAGAACCGCACGTGCATCACAAATGTACCCTGTAGCCATTGCGGCACTTCGGGTAGCGAGGGCAAGCGCATGAAGGCGATGGATGAACTCATCTCCGTTGGCAGGTTGACGACCCATTCCCGCCAGCGGTGCAGCACTTTCGCGGCGTGTTCGCCCGCAAAGAAAAGACCGCCGCCGTAGAACCGCCTGATCGGGAACAGCGTGAACTCGAGCGTGGTGACCACACCGAAGTTGCCCTTGCCGCCGCGCAGCGCCCAGAACAGATCCGGCTCCGAGGACGCCGTAACGTGCCGTAGCTCGCCATCCGCAGTGACGATCTCGATCGCCTGGATGTGATCGGACGCATAACCATGCGTGCGGCCGAGAACGGGGCTTGCTCCGCCGCCGAGGTGATAGCCGATCACGCCCACGGTCGGTGACGTCCCGCTCACCGGAGCGAGGCCGTATCTGTCAGTCTCGTTGAGAACCTGTTGCCAGCGGATGCCGCCTTTCACGCGGGCAAGGTTGCGTGTGGGGTCGATCTGCAGCGCGTTCATCCGCGACATATTGATCAGCACCGCGCCATTGGCGGCGTGCACCACCTGATGTCCCGTGGTGAGCACGGCGATCGGCAACTCGCGGTTGGCGGCGAAGCGCACCGCGGCCTGCACGTCCGCCGCGCAGATGGCGCCGACGGCGACGGCCGGGTGCACAGGAGTCATCAGATTGAAGGTGGCACATTCGGTTTGGAAGTCGGCGTCATCGGGCATCAGGACCAGACCGGCAACGCTTTTCATGAGACCGGCAGTTTCGGCGTGACTAAGCACAGCCGTATCGAACACGCTCATACAATTGCCCCTATGAGATCGTGATGGCGGATGCGGCGCGTCTTTCGACACGCTGATCACATCATTGGAGTGGGCTTGCTTGCGGGTGTCCGGTCTCGCGAACAACTGTCGCGACAATCCCGATGAGGCTCGCCGGGTGTGTCTTCCTTGTAAGATAGATAAAGGAACACGGTCCAATCAAAGGGGTGTGAATCGAAACGGCGCCGTGCTCGCGTCGCGTTGCGCGTGATGTGATCTCGCAAGAGCCGGCGCTGCTTGAACTGAAACCGGAAGATCATGGCCTAGACCGCAATGCGGATCATGGACCTTCTACAGAGAGCCACGCAGCTGCATGATCGAGCGCGTGGGATCATTACCAGCGTAACGATGAGGAGAAGTGTTATGCATCGATCGTCGATATTCGCTTGTATCTTTGCAGGACTGTTATTCAGCTCGGCTGGCGCTTCCGCGCAAGAGGCGACCAAACTGAGCGAGCTTGTTTCCGGTATGCCCAAGGGCGAAAAGCAACAAATTCGCGTGCTGACTGCCACCCTTAAACCGGGCGAGAAATCCGTTTTCCATACCCACCGTTTCCAAGTGAGTTTGTACGTGCTGGAGGGCGCTTTCACGCTCGAACTGGAGGGACGTTCGCCGGTCACGGTCAAGGCGGGCGAAGCCATGGTCGAGCCGCCACACGTGAAGATGGTCGGTTACAATTCCAGCACAACTGAACCGATGCGCGTTGTCACCTTCTACGTCAGTGATCCCGACACGCCTTTCCTCGATCCGATTCACTAGACAGTGCTGGCGATGAGTCTGTCAGGTGAGTTAGCCCAAGCGTGGGACTTTCGATCGTCCATCGATAGGGAGTTGCGACCATGAGCCAGCATTCGTGTGCAAATAGATCCGTTTTCGTGGCCGGCGCGTCGGGCGCTATCGGCCGGCAGCTCCTGCCGATATTGATCGAAGCGGGGTACAAGGTCTTCGGCACCACCCGGAAGCCGGACAAAACCGCTCAAATGGAAGCGATCGGAGTTCACCCGGTTGTGGTTGATGCCTTCGACCGCTCCGCGCTGATCGCTGCGGTGGGTGAGGCGAAACCGGACGTGATCATTCACCAGCTCACCGATCTTTCAGCGGCAGATTTCGCGGGAACGGATCGCTTGCGTATCGTTGGCACACGGAATCTGGTCGATGCCGCGAAGGCGGCGGGAGTGCGCCGGATAATCGCGCAGAGTCTGGCGATCGTGTACGCGCCCGGAACGCAGCCCGCCACCGAGCAGGATCCGCTTGCTGATGAGTCACCCACGCAGCGAGACATTGTGAAGGGCGTGCGCGCGCTCGAGACGGCTGTGGCAGAACTCTCCGAGGGAGTCATTCTTCGCTATGCTCTGCTGTACGGTCCCGGCACCTGGTACTCCAAAGTCGGTCCCTTTGCTCATGCGGTGCGGCAGCGTGAGCAACCGGCCGGCAAAGGTGTCTTTTCATTCGTCCATGTCAAAGATGCCGCGCGCGCCGCGATGCTCGCGATCGACTGGCCGGCAGGTGTATTCAACATCGCCGACGACGAACCTGCTGCGGGCACGGAATGGCTACCCCGCTTTGCTGCGGCGATTGGAGCACCGCCTCCGCTGATGGACACACACGGCACCGAGCGAGGCGTCTCGAACAAGAAGGCGCGGCAGGAACTCGGATGGGAGCTGATTCACCCGACATGGCGTGATGGGTTTCAGACGGCCCTCGATTGAGCGGATCAGGTGAAGCTCTTCTGACCGATTTGCTCGTGGCTATGCAGGATCATTCACGCGGCTCATGTAAGCCAAGGCCATGCGCTTTGCGATTTGTTCTTCAATTCAGCGCGAGGTCCGTTGTTCCAATCGTGAGGAGGCGCAACGCCACCGGTCATCACGCACAAATGGAGTTGGTGTATACTCGGCCGGCGCAGCGCGTCCGCGGCCGCCGCCTTGGCGGCAGGGCGGATCATTGTTGGGCGGGAGTTGAACCAATGGCCAGTGTTGAATCGAAGCTGCCAGGAGACGTCGCGCCCAGGCCGATTGCCCATCCGCTTGTGAGCTCGCCACCCTCAGAGACGCCCGCTGTCGTGGGCTATCTTGCGGCATTTGTAATGACTGCCTTCGCCACGGTCGTGGCTGTCGGCGTTGACCTCAATGTGACGATCCCAAACCTCTCCCTCGTATTTGTCGTGCCGGTGGTGGTTGCGGGTATCAGTTTCGGTTTAGGCCCGTCCCTTTGCTCGGCCGTGCTCGGCGCTCTCGCTTACAACTTTTTCCTGACTGAGCCTCGTTACTCACTGGCTGTCGATGACGCGGCAAACATCTGGGCGATTGGACTGCTGTTTCTCGTCGGACTTATCGTGAGTGGCGTTGCCTTCACTTCCAAGCGGAGGGCAACCGATGCGGCGCTCCTGAGAATGCGGGCAACCGTGCTGCAAGGTTACAGCCGCGACATCGTAGCGGCCGGTACCACGAACGAGATCGTCTCAATCACGTCTGAGGCTCTTGCAGCGCTTTTCCAGGTTCCCGCCGTCGTGATGCTCTTTATGGAGGGCGAAGAAGTTTCGGTGAACGGTGCCGGCGGCGCGGAGCCCAAGGAGGCCGACTTCGAGGCGGCGCGATCGTCGCTGGAGACGGGGACTATGGTACGCGCCGGCGTCTATCCTGCTTTGGCTTCGCGGTTTGACTTCTGGCCTGTGGCAACGGCGTTGGGCCAACGTGCCGTCATTGGTGTTGCCTTCGATCCCGACGAACGTCCTTCAGCGCCAGATACGGCCGTCAACGTCGTTGCGAATGTTTTGGCGCTGGCGCTTCAACGCCAGCATTTCAGCGGGAGGCGTGATGCGCAGCCCGCATCATGAACCTTAAGAGAGTGATGGTAGAGTCGTTTCCCTTGGAGACTCGTGAAGGATATCCCGCTCGGCCACGCCTGCCATATCGAACGCGTTACATGTCGAGTTCACCAGGGCACGCAGCGCGGTTTCCTTGTCCATCGGCAGCAGGCCGCGGGTGATGAGGATCTCGCAGTAAGTTGTGAGGCGCGCGACCGCGAGGCGTTGGTCGGAGACATTCATCGTCATGCTGCCTCGTGCTTGCGCAGATCGCGTGCGTGATCGAAGCGCGCGGCTTGGGTGTCGATCGGCTCCAACGGCTCGTCCCACAGGCCCGCTTCGCGCAGCAGCTCCTCGGTCACATCATTGCAGATGTTTTCCGCTGGATTGCATTCGAGGATCGTCATCACGTCGCCCCACTGACCGGAGGTGATGTGCGCCACGGTGGTCTTGCGGTCGGCGTCGTTGACGCTGCGCTCCACCCAGGCGATGCCGGCTTTGCCGAAATCCGCCAGAACGAAGTACGTGAACACGTCATGCGCCCTGGCGCGCTGCGGGCGGGGCGGGCGCCTGTCCTGAAAGCTTGGCATCGCGTCTCGTTCCATCTCCCTGTCTTTCCGTTGCGCCGCGTCGCCGCTCGCAGCAATGACAGTAGAAGATTTTCGACTTTCTCGTAGAGAGTTTCCTATCGTGTTTTCACAACTAAATGTTCTTGATTTGTTCTTTTGATGGAGTCAGGTTGTTGGGAGAGGTGCTCAATGACATCTGTGACTTACTATGTGGCCCAGCCGTTCGAATTCACCAGCGCGGGCCGGCTGGTGGCCGGCGCGCCTCAGCAGGTACAAACCGCATCCGAAGCGGTGCGGCGCGCGGAATACATGGCGCGCAAGGGCGGGGCCATCGCCTTCAGCCGCACCGGCGATCTCTCATCCGGCGATTTCGACGACGCGGTGATCCTTAGATCATTCGGACAGGTACCGGAGGATGTGGGGACGTAAGGCGACAACTGCCAGGGCGCCCTAGCCCAAGTGCTTATTGAGATGCGCAATTAGAAGTTGCATAACGCCGATGGGCTCTTCCTCAGAGCCCAAGATGCCCCGGGGGTGCAATGGAAATTTTGATTTATCTGGTTGTTGGCTTCGCAGTTTTTGTTGGCGTGATCCTTTTCGCAGTCAGTTCCTACACTGGAAAGCTTTGAGCGGTGTGTGCGGTGGCGCGACATCGCCACGCTTTAGAAAATCCAAAATACCCGAATGGGTGATTGTCCCGCTGCCGGGACTTAGCCAACGTGACGCAGCACAGCCAATGAAAGGCAGTCCGTCATGTTCACACGACGCCTGTTTACCGCGGGCTCGCTGCTTGCGGCCCCGTTGTTGATGCGCGATCCGTTGCACGCGCAATTGTCCGAGATGCCACCGGTTGGCCGGTCCGAAGCCGAGCAGATTGCGATCGATGCCTACCTCTACGGTTATTCGCTGATCACCACGGAAGTCACACGCGTGCAGATGTCTAACGTGGCGAAGGCCGAGGCGCTGCGGGCGCCGATGGGGCAGTTCACCAATGTGCCGCGCTATCCGCCGGCGGATTATCGCGGCGTCTCCGCGCCGAACGCCGACACGCTTTACTCGCTGGCGTGGCTTGATGTCGGCCCCGAGCCGATGGTGTTCTCGCATCCTGACATGGGCAAGCGCTTCTATCTGTTTCCGATGTACAGCCTCTGGATGCCGGTATTTGCCGTGCCGAGCCAGCGCACGGCCGGCGGTTCTGCTGCGACGTATGTCATCACGGGTCCGGGATGGAAGGGCAAAGTGCCCGCGGGCATGAAGCAGATCAAAGCGCCGACGCGCTACTTCGTCATTCTCGGACGCACCTACGCCGACGGCAGCGATGCGGATTACAAGGCGGTGAATGCCTTGCAGGACAAATACGCCGTGGTGCCGCTGAGCGCGTACGGCAAGCCGTACACGCCACCGCCTGCCAAGGTCGATCCCAATCCCGGCTTCAGCATGACAGACAAGCCGCAGGCGGTGATCGACGCTATGGATACGCAGGCCTACTTCAGCATGATGACGCGGCTGATGGGCGAGGCCGCGCCGCCCGCGCCGGAAGATGCGCCGATGGTGGCGCGCATGGCTAAGATCGGTCTCGTGCCCGGCAAGCCGTTCGACATGTCGAAGCTTGATCCTGCGACGCAGGCCCTGCTGAAGGATGTGCCGAAGAAAGCGTGGGCGAAGATCGCCGCCGCGCAAACCGACTCCGGCTATTTGCGCAACGGCTGGCACATTCCGGCTGCAGCCGGTTCCTACGGCACAAACTATCTCGCGCGTGCGCTTGTTGCGGCATTCGGCTGGCCCGCAAATCTTGCGGCAGATGCAGTGTATCCCTATGCGATGCAGGACAGCGCCGGGCGTAAGCTTTCCGGCGCCAACAAATACACGGTAACGTTTGCGAAGGGGCAGACACCGCCAGTGGAAGGCTTCTGGTCCATCACGATGTACATCATCGATAGCGGGTGGTGGTTCAATCCCAATCCGCTCAACAAGTTCACTGTGAGCATGCGCGACAAGCCGGTGTTTAATCCCGATGGCTCGCTCACGCTGTATTTCCAGAACGAGTCGCCGGGGAAAGACAAGGAGGCCAACTGGCTGCCTGCGCCGAAAGGCGACTTCCTGCTGATGATGCGGATGTACTGGCCGCGCTCGAAGCCGCCGTCGATCCTGCCGCCGGGACAAGGCACGTGGGAGCCGCCGCCGGTGATGCAGGTCGATCGCCGCGCGGTGTGATAGTCGCGAGGAGTCCGCAGCCTAGGTGAGACCGTGGTCTTGACGGCCGCCCCATGCAAACCCGCGATGCAGGGCGAACCGACTAAAATACGCCTGCAGGACTTGATCTGTCTTCATCCTGATCTCTGCGAGAGCATCTGCATTTGCGCTCGTACCTTGAACAGAGAAGAATGTCACATCACGCAGTCCGATGATTTCGAGCACAGTCGTCAGATATGGTGTCAGGAAGTCCGGCTGCCGTGCGTGTTCGCCTGAAAATTTCGCGCCCGAAGAAATGGCGACGAATACGGGACGGTCGCGGAGCTTGCCGATATATCCTTCGCTCGTGATGTTGAAGGTCCGGCGAACGCGGACAATGTGATCGATCCACGCCTTCAGCGCGGACGGCACAGTGAAGTTGTGCATCGGCGTTCCGATCACCACGACATCCGCGCTCTCCAGTTCCTGAATGAGTTGTTCGGACAGCGCCATGGAGCCTTCCGGAAACAGCTCCACAAGTGATGCCTGTGACGCGCCAAGGGTCGTCGCGTATGGCGTATCGATCTGCGGAATCGTGCCAGTACCTAGAGCCCGCGTGATGACGGTTGCCGCAGGCTCGCTCCCCAGCAGAAAGTTGATGATGCTCTGGGCAAGCCTGTTGCTCTCGGCAAACTCCCCGCGAGGACTGCAATTCAGATGCAGGATGATCATCGGCTCATATCCCGGTTGTTCGTGATTGCCGTTCGTGAGACCTGACAATTGGTGGCCTCGATACGTCATCACTTACAACTTCATGACCTAAACCGAAGAGCCATGAATTGATCTTTCGGTTGGTCCATGATTGCTGGAATGCGTTATGATTTGCGACGGGACCCGCACAGCGTCATGATGGCTTCGTCGCTTTTCACCGATGTTGAAAGATGAGTGGTCCATGAGCGTCGCGAAGACCGGCAAGATTGCTCCGCTGGATGCAACTGCGGCCGAACCGTTTTACCGCCAGATCTATGATCGCTTTCGCGGTGCGATTGCCAGCGGCGTGCTCAATCCGGGGGATCGCATTCCCTCGGCCCGCGCGCTGACCAAGGAGTTGGGGCTGGCACGCGGCACCATCGAAGCCGCGTATTCATTGCTGGCGGCGGAGGGATATATCGAAGCACGCGGCCAGGCCGGTACGATCGTGTCGC
Source organism: Afipia dichlorophenoxyacetatis (assembly GCF_055386385.1). Classification (NCBI taxonomy): domain Bacteria; kingdom Pseudomonadati; phylum Pseudomonadota; class Alphaproteobacteria; order Hyphomicrobiales; family Nitrobacteraceae; genus Afipia; species Afipia dichlorophenoxyacetatis. The sequence goes on from NZ_AP029250.1 coordinate 1,922,664, forward strand.
CGAGCCTCAAACCGCGCATGCCTGCCGCAAGCCCGTTGCCGCCGCCCGAACGCAGCATGGCTGCCACGAGCTTTCGGCCGGACTCGATCATGCCGTTTCAGATGGGCTTGCCTGCGCTCGATGCGTTTCCGCGCAAGATCTGGGCGCGCCTTTGTGCGCGCTCGGTGCGGGCGATGCAGCCGTCCGACATGACGCATCCTGCGGTCGTCGGCATGCCGGCGCTGCGGGCGCAGATCGCGGCCTATCTTCAGGTGTCGCGCGGGATCAACTGCGCGCCATCGCAGGTGTTCGTGACATCGGGCTATCGCCACACCATCGCACTGATTGCGCATGCCGTGTTGAAGGCGGGAGATCGCGTCTGGCTTGAAGACCCGGGATATCCGCCGACGCGTGAATTGCTGGAGCACATGAAGATGACGGCTGTCCCCGTGCTAGTGGACGGGGAGGGCCTGGTTGTTGCTGAGGGCATCAAGGTGGCGCCACGGGCGCGTGCGGCGGTGGTAACGCCTGCGCATCAGTCGCCGCTGTGCGTGTCGTTATCATTGCCGCGACGTCTGGCGCTGCTGGACTGGGCCACCCGAAACAACGCATGGATCATCGAAGACGATTATGATGGCGAGTACCGCTATGTGAGCCGGCCGCTGCCAGCGCTGAAGAGCCTCGATCGCGACGGCCGCGTGCTCTATGCGGGCACATTCAGCAAGGTGTTGTTTCCGAGTCTTCGTCTTGCCTATCTTGTCGTGCCGGAAACGCAGGTGGAGCGGTTCGAGCAAATCACCGAACTTCTCGCGGCAGGAAGCCCGCAACTGACACAAGCCATCGTCACAGCTTTCATCACCGAAGGGCATTTCGCGCGTCATATCCAGCGCATGCGCAAACTCTATGCCGAACGCCGGGATGCAACGGCCGCGGGGCTGGAAAGCGTGTTGGGTAAACACATGCAGATCGATTCACAGCCGGGCGGGATGCATCTGATTTTGCGGCTGCGCGGCCGGCGCTCGGATCGCAGGCTTGCTGCAAGTATGCGTGAAGAGGGGCTGTTCGCGGATGTGCTATCGGAGTGGATGATGAAGCGCGAGGAAGCCTCGGCTTTGCTTCTCAACTTCACCAACGTGGATTCTCAGCGCACGGCCGAGAATCTGGGAAGGCGCATCCTGAAACTGATCTGAACGTCGCAATTGCCGGACAAAGGTTCCGGCATGAAGGCTTCGCGATCAACCATCAGGAGCCGATATTACCGCTGTAATGCGGAACATGAACATCGCAATCGCGGCGCAGCGCGCGTCATCCATCGCGCGACGATGCCTGCCTGGCCGTGGCCGGTATGAAAAGCAAGGCAGCATATGAGGCATCCGCTCAACCATTCACCGCGCTGGCATACCAAGACGACGTCTCACGCCAAGGTATTGGTCAAGGAAAGCGGCGAGGGCGGAACGCCGGTGCCCATAAATTCGAGGGTCTCCACGAGGCATCCATCCCCGGCGTCTGGCGCGGTCAACCGCGCGCAGCCTGGATGATTACGGCTGTAACACAGAGCCCGAAAATCGCAATCGCGGCGCAACCCGCGTGATGTGGAGTCCACTGCACGACGATCACATTCGCAGCAGGGAAGAACATCATGAGTAATCGGCGTTACGCAACGCGGAGCCGTCCGATCCTGATCGTGACGGCCTTGAAAAGCGAGTTGGATGCCGAGCGCACCGTGAGCGGCGTGGAAGTGGTGTTTTCAGGGGTGGGGAAGGTCAATGCCGCATTGGCAACAGCACAAGCGCTTCTCCGCGAGGAGCGCACGCTCGTCGTCAACTACGGCACCTGCGGCAAGATCAGCAAAAGCCTCCACGGCCTGATTGAAATCTCGCGCGTGATCCAGCGCGACATGATGGCAATGCCGCTCTCACCGCGCGGCATCACACCGTACAGCGATGAGGACCATATCCTGGAATCCGGTCGCGTCGGCTGGGTCTGCGGCACAGGCGACAGCTTCGTGATGTCGGAGGATCCGTGGCTCACCGAGAATAGGGTCGACGTGGTCGACATGGAGCTCTTTGCCATCGCCAGCGCCTGCAAGCATTTCGGCGTGCCGTGGCGTGCATTCAAATACGTCACCGACGCGGCGGATGACGATGCACATGATGATTGGAACGAAAACTGTGCGAGCGGTGCAGATCTCTTCTGGGATTGGATGAACGCGACGCTTGTTTGCGACGCTTAGAGAGGTGGAGAAAGCCATGACTGTAGTGACGCACTTGCGGCCGATCGGGAACGACACCATGGTGGATACCATCGTGGCTTTGCACGGCTCGTTGAGCTCGAGTGAACAATGGGCGAAATTGATTGAGGCGTGCAACGGCAGATATAACATTGTCGCTCCCGACATCTCGGGTTACGGCAGCGATTGGCCCTGTTCCGAGCCCGCGCCGTCACGGCTGGTGACGGAAGTCGAACATCTCTCCGGGGTGCTGAACAAGCTTGCGGGCAAGATTCATCTCGTTGGACATTCATTCGGTGGCGCACTCGCGTTCAAGCTTGCGACCAGCGGACGTTATGCGCATCGGGTTCGAAGCCTGACTTTGATCGAGCCCTCACTGCCGGCGATCCTGCTTGACCAGGATGCCGATCGCCCCCTGTACGAACTCTTCGCGCGGGGAGCAGCACATATCTGTTCGCCGCTCTGGTCCGGTGACAGGGAGCTTGCCTTGGAGAGATTCCTGACATTCTGGAACGGACCGCGGAGTTGGGACAGCCTGTCACCGGACAAAAGAGTGGATTTGCTGGAGCGCGTCACGAAGGTTGCCGGCGATTTTTCGGCAATCTTCGATGAAACGGGCGTATGCGTGGCGGCCAGGCGGCTCATGGTGCCGACATTGCTCTTGTCAGGAGGCAAGTCGCCGCCTCTGTTACAGCAGATTGTCAAGCGTCTCGCATCGATGATGCCTCACGCCCGGCACATGCATCTCCCGGCAGCAGCCCACATGTTGCCGATAACGCATGCGTCCGAGATCAACCCGCAGATCCTGCAACTCGTCGATGTTGCGCGGGCGAAGTCCGGAACAGTGTCGTCGTTCAAGGCGAGATCCGTACGATGATTGGGGCGCGAATTGTGCGAGCTGAACACAACGCGCGTTTGTGATCCTGAGGTGGATCGGTGGAGAAAACCATGACTGCAGTGACGCACTCGCGGCCGCCCGTGAACGACAACATGGTGGACAACATCGTGGCCTTGCATTGCTCGCTGGGCTCGGGGCAACAATGGGATCGATTGATCGAGGCGTGCGGCGACAGATATCACGCGATTGCGCCCGACATTCTGGGCTATGGCGAGAATCCGCCTTATCACAATCCAGCGCCGCCGTCTGGGCTGGACGTTGAAGCCGAGCACCTCTCCGGGAAACTGGAGAGGCTTGCAGGCCCGCTTCATCTCATCGGCCATTCGTATGGCGGCTCCATTGCGTTCAAGATTGCCACTAGTGGGCGTTATGCGCATCGGGTTCGGAGCCTGACATTGATCGAGCCGGTTCTGCCGGCGATCCTGCTTGAAGAAGATGCCGATCGCCCGCTGTACGAGCTCTTTGCCCGCGAGTGTGCCTATATTTGCTCGCCGATATGGTCGGGCGAGAAGGACCTTGCCCTGCGGAGGTTTCTGACGTTCTGGCAGGGGCCGAAATATTGGGATGACCTTTCACCGGACAGAAAGGGCGCCTTTCTCACGCGCACCAACAAGCTTGCGGGAGAGTACTCGGCCGTCCTCGGCGAAACGGGCATGGGCGAAGCGGCGCGGCGGCTCACGGTGCCGACATTGCTGTTTTCGGGAGGTGCATCACCGCGCTACACCCAGCAGGTTGTGAAGCGTCTTTCATTAATCATGCAGAATGTCCGGCACATCCATCTGCCGGCAGCAGGCCATTTGTTGCCAATCACGCATGCGTCCGAAGTCAATTCGAAAATCCTGCAGCACATCGATGCGACCCAGTCGAGAGCCGGAGTGGCGCAGTTGCCCTTGGCCAAGTCCCTGTATCGCGGCGAGCCGGAAGCCCGTGACCAGGCGGATCATGGCCCACTCGATAAGGCACATCATGGACCTTTCTGAATAGGCCAAGATGCCGCATGGTTGAATCCTGAAACGTACCAACGATGAAGGATTTGATCATGAGCCAACGTCTCGATTACGCCAAAGCGGCGCCTGAAGGTTACAAGGCTTTTGGAGGCGTGTATGTCGCTGTCCAGAAGAGCGGATTGCCGAAAGAACTGATCAATCTCGTGTATCTGCGGGTGTCGCAGATCAACGGCTGCGCTTATTGCATCGACATGCATTCGACCGATCTGCTCAAGGACGGACTTGCAGTCGCCAAGCTCGTGCTGGTGCCGGTGTGGCATGAATCCGGTCCTGTGTTCAGCAAGCGCGAACGTGCCGCGCTCGCCTGGGCCGAAACCGTCACGCGCGTTGCGCAGACGGGTGTTCCCGATGCCGACTATGAAGCAGCTAAAGCCGAGTTCAGCGACAAAGAACTCGCCGATCTAACCTATGCCATCGGTCTGATGAACGCCTTCAACCGGCTGGGGATTTCGTTCCGCGTGCCGCCTGCGGCTGCGGCGAAAGCGTAAACGTCCCGCCTCGCTGGGCGGGGACGACCAGCGACAACGAAGGATATTCAGCATATGGCATGGACTCTCCTGAGCATCGCCGGCATTTTCGAAATTGCATTCGCGCTCGGAATGAAGGCGTCTGCGGGTTTCACGAAATTGATGCCCGCGGGGGTTACGGTCGTTACCGGCCTGTCGTCTCTCTATCTTCTTTCCCTGTCGCTTCGCACCTTGCCGGTGGGGACGGCCTACGCGGTCTGGACCGGCATTGGTGCTGCCGGAACCGCGATCTTGGGAATGGCTGTGATGGGTGACTCGGCGGCGCCGCTTCGTTTGTTCTGCATTGCGCTCATCCTGGCCGGCGTGATCGGGCTCAAGCTGGTCACGGGAAACTGAAGGTGGTGCAGGCGAAGTAAAGCCTACCAGCGGGCTGGCGAGAGGACTATGCTCGCCGGTCCGGCCACGGACGGACATCGCGAGCCGGTTGTGACGCAAGGAGGCGGATGTGCGTAACATCATCCGGAAGGCGTCCTTTGTGTTGCCGGCCTCTCTTGTGCCGGCCTTGGCGTGCCTGCTTGTGCTCATCACGCCTGCAACGGCGCAGTTCAAGAACAAGCCGGTTCTCGTCAACGTGCACAATTTCGTCCGCGCCGAGACCGATCTTTATTTCAGCCGCCTTGCTGTCGCGGGCTTCGGCAAGTTCAGCCATCGCCGCACGCCGCCGTCGGTTGATGATCAAACGGTGGTGCGGATGAACCGCGACACGCTCTATTCGTCGGCGATTTTCGATCTCGATGCCGCGCCGGTGACAGTGACACTGCCCGATGCAGGCGGGCGCTTCATGTCGATGCAGGCGATCTCGCAGGATCACTATTCGCCTGATGTCGTCTACGGGCCGGGCCGCTTCACCTTCGATCGCGCTAGCATCGGCACGCGCTACATGGCGCTCATTATCCGCACGCTTGCCAACGCCGAGGATGCCAAGGACGTCGCTGCCGCCAACAAGCTGCAGGATGCGGTGACGGTGGTGCAGGCGAGCACCGGTGCATTCGAGATTCCGCTGTGGGATGCCGCTTCGCAGGACAGGGTGCGCGGTGCGCTGTTTGCGCTGGGTGCGCTCGGCAATGTGGTGAACAGGTTCGGCAAGAAGAGCGAGGTGGATCCGATCGATCACCTGATCGGCACGGCAACCGGGTGGGGCGGCAATCCACGCACGGCTGCGGAATATCAAAACGTCTATCCGTTCCGGAATGACGGCGAGACGGCGTATCGCCTGACGTTGAAGGACGTGCCGGTGGACGGCTTCTGGTCGGTCAGCGTCTACAACGCCGACGGTTATTTCGTGAAGAACGACCTCAACGCCTATTCGATCAACAATCTGACGGCGAAGACAAACGGCGATGGCGCGGTAACGATCCAGTTCGGTGGCTGCGCGAAGGACATTCTGAACTGCCTGCCGGTGATGCAGGGGTGGAATTTCACCATGCGCTTCTATCGCCCGCGCAACGCAATCCTCGACGGCAGCTGGAAGGTGCCGGTCCTGCAGCCCGTGGAATGAGGGGGGCGTATAAGACAGCAGTGCTCACGCGCCCGGCGTTAGCCTTCCGGCTCGTGGTTCTCGCGGTTGACGTAGTGGAACACGTCGCTCCTGCGGTCGAGCACTTTGGCGACAACCCAGCCGACCGTGGCCAGGAAGCCCATAACAATGACAGCAATTATCAAGTCCGACACTCCGAAAGGCATTGCCTTACTCCTGCCGGTCAAATGTTCAATCGCGTCCTCAGTTTAACCTCACCAATCAACCTTAACAGAGGCGGCAGAATGTCGCTGGAATATTATCACAGGGCAGATCCACGCGTGCGGGACCGACGTGGGGCGCGTTTGCTGTCTGATGCGAGCCCGGAACACGACTGAGATCAGCCATCAGCGGCTGACTTCATAGGCAGCGCTACGACTTGCACGTGGCCTAACCTCTCCAATAGCTACCCGGATTCATGAACCAGTGCTTGTTTTCATTCGTCGCGAAAACATCGAGCTGTGCTGTATCGACATGATAGCGGAAGAAGATCGCGACCAGTTCGCGCAACGAGTCATCGGCCAGCGAGGTGTCGCACTTAATGTAGAGGCAACGGCCGCTTCCGTAAATATCTCGAACTTCAGGAAGAGCCTTGAGGCGATAGAAGAAGCTATCTTCATCCTGTTGCGAGTAGTAGCGGACGCTTTCTGCCCTGAGCTCGATCATTGCCGCGTGACCTCCCGCCTGCATCACGCCGCCTCCTCGTGATGATGCGGGCAGGGATGCACTTCCACGGTGACGTGCGACAGGCCTTCAATTCCATGCAGCCGTTCCTTGTAGATCGCGGGCGGCTGCGGGCGATCTGATACGAGAGCCGCGATGACGCCGGTGTGGCCGGGGCCGAGCCGCCACAGATGCAGGTCCGACACCTTGTCGCCGTTCACCTCCAGCCGCGTGCGGATGGTCTTCGACAGCGAGGTATTCGGCACGGTGTCGAGCAGCACCGCACCGGACGAGCGGATCAGGCTCACCGCCCACGCAATGATAACAGCCGCGCCAATGAGGCCCATGGCAGGGTCCATCCATGTCAGCCCGTAATACTTGCCCGCCAGCAGCGCCACGATCGCGAGCACAGAGGTGAAGGCATCCGCCAGCACGTGAACATAAGCCGCGCGCATGTTGCTGTCGTGATGGCCGGGATGCGCGTGGTGATCATCATGATGATGCGCGTCGTGGTGATGATCGTCATGATGATGATCTTGGGCGTGATCGTGATCATGGTGATCTTGCTCATGATGATCATGCGCGTGGCCGTGATGATAGCCATGGCTATGACCATGATGATGGTCGCCGTCGTGCAGCAGCGCGGCGCTGGCGATGTTGACCACGAGGCCGAGTATGGAGATGGGCAATGCTTCTGAAAAAGCAATCGTCACCGGATCGAACAGCCGCGTCACGCTTTCATAGCCGATCAGGAGCGCGATCATCGCGAGAATAAGCGCGCTGGCGAAGCCTGCCAGTTCGCCGAGTTTGCCGGTGCCGAAGGAAAAGCGCGGATCGTGCGCGTGCGCGCGGGCAAAGCGATAGGCAAGAGCCGCGATGGTCAGCGCAGCGGCGTGGGTGGACATGTGCCAGCCGTCTGCCACCAGCGCCATGGAGCCGAACAACGTGCCGCCAATAATCTCCGCCACCATCATCGCTGCGGTGAGGATCACCACAAACCACGTGCGCCGCTCGTTGCGGTCGTGCGACTGGCCGAGGAACACGTGGTCGTGGGTCCAGGTCTCCATGGAGTGGCTGTGCATGAGGATGTTCCTTGCAAACGCTTCGCATATGCGCACAGCTGAAACCGCGCGCGTTTCTCAACACTATATAGCGCAGCTTCGCAAAGTTGCGCGTGCGCAAGGTTGCATAAGACCAACTGCATCCCGCCGCCGCCTCACGGTATGTGCCGGGAGGCGGCGGGGGCAGTGGAACGCGCGGGGGTGCGGGTGGGGGTTCGCAGCGCGTTCAACCGTTGTAACTTTTTAACCGTCCGTGCCGCAGGCCGCGGGTATAGCCTTGCGACACCTTGGTCTCCAGTTCGTACTCGAGATACTCATTGACCAGGATCAGCATGCGAACGGTGGCGCGGAGGTCGCCGCCCGCCATAGCGATGGCTTCATTCGCCGCCGCGTCGAGGCGATCCAATTCCGATGAGGGATTTGGCTCAGGTAAAGCCGACATGGCGCTGGTCCGGTGGTGGATGGTACGCGGTGATGTTCTCTTTTTGTTCTTATGGAGTCAAGCGGAGTCTTGATCGATTTGTTGGCCGATTTTTAAGTCGGCTTGGCCGGTTTGATGTCGGACGTGAATTGTCACGGCAGCGTGCTTTCGCGCCGTCAGCCCGATCCCATATATTCACTGGAAAGCAGTAAGCCGGAGCCGCCATATGATCCCGTTGATCATCGCCGCGATCCTGTATTCCAGTCTCATCTATGTGTGCGGGCGCCATACGGCGAACTACGCCGCACAGAGGGGACGCTCGCGGATCGCCTGGTTCATCTGGGGCGGCTTGCTTTATCCTCTGCCGTACATTGTCTTGGCGCTGTTACCGTCTCGTCGCAAAGAGATGATCGCCTGAGGCTGCATTAGCCCGTTTTTCACTCTCGCGTGGTTCGGTTTGATCTTGGCCGTGACGTCGTTTGCCAGGTCACGCGAGAACCGGAACGTCATGATGGGATGGCTGAGACTACTCCAAGCGGTGGGCGCTTACGTTGCCAGTGTGGCTGTCGCCGTGTTTGTGGCCTGGCACGGATGCGACGAACTGTACCGGTGGTACACGACAGGCGAGCTGCTGACTCGTTTGGATAGCGGAACGCGCTGGGCTCACTGGCAACTCATCACGTTTGACAGCCACCCGTTCAACTTCATCATCGCTTTTGCCATCGATGCGTCGATCGCCGCCATCGGACTGGCGGCCTGCGTGCTCCAATATTTGGTCATCCGGAAGTGGTGGATGAACAAGCCGAAGGCGGTGGAGTGAGGCCGCTTCAACGGGCGCCTTGCTGCTTGCGCAAGCAGCGCGATTTCGAAAATCGGCGGAATAGGGCTCGACATGGGCCCAAACAAAAACCCCGGCGCAAGGCCGGGGTTTTGTCGTTTCGCGATAGGTGCGCTGGTCAGTACTTGGCGACGACCGGCGAATTGAAGTGATAGTTCAAGCCGGTGCGGAAGACGTGCTCCTGCACCTTGGTGCTGAACGAATGCTCGGCACCTGCGAGCGTATAGGTATCCGTTGTACGGCCCAGATCGACGAACAGATACTCGGTCTTGGTCGTCCAATTTGGTCCGAGCAGGCCGAGGAAATCGAGTGGGGATTCGATGCCGCCGCCGACAACGTAACCGGTTTTCGTGCGGTCGAAGGTGGTGTCGATGAAGCTGCCCCCCAAGCTTTCCTGCACGCGCGTCTTGACGTTGCCGTAGGCAAGACCGCCGGTGACGTAGAAGAGGGACGATCCGAGCGCATAGCCGGCGCGGCCACGTACCGTTCCAAACCACTGAAGCTTCTGATCGAAGGTCGCGAACAGACTGGGCTGGCAAGTGACCAGACAGTTCTTGTCGTCCCGCAGGGATGAGCCCTGGAAATCTGTTTCGACGCCGTGCACGAAATTAGCCGCCTGGAAGTTGTAACCAATCTGCGCGCCGCCGATGAAGCCATCGGGGCTGAGGTTGAACTTCTCGTTAAGGGCGCCAACACCGAAGCTGCTGCGGTTCAGCGCCGTGGCACCGCCGGCATTGCCGCCGATGTAGAGGCCGGCCCAGTTCGCGGTCGGGGCCGGTGTGTAGACAGCATTTCCGCCGATCCGATAGTTCACGCCGACTCGAAAGATCTGTTCACGGATATCGGAGCCGAACGTATACGCGCCTCCAGGGCTGATACCGCTCTGGTTGCCGAGGTCGAGATAGAGATATTCGATCTTGCCGGTCCAGTTGCCGCCGAGCGATGCCTCAACGCCGCTGCCGATGGTCCAGCCGGTCCGCGTGTTGCTGAATGTCGCCGATTCACCTGGCGCGGTGGGAAGGTTGAACGACGTCTTGGCGCTGCCATACGCGAAGCCGCCGGTGAAATAGCTCAGCACAGGGCCTGTCGCGAGGCCGACGCGACCGCGGACGGTGCCGAACCAGTCGAGCTTCTGGTCGTAGAGAAAGCCCGTGGTTGCGCAATTGCCAAAGCCGCAGGACCGATCGTCCCTGAGGCCGCTGCCCTGAATATCGGCCTCGAGACCCAGCACGACGTTGTTGAAGCCAAGAAGATTGTTGAACTGGCGATTGTAGCCGATCTGGCCGCCTCCGAGCGCGCCGAGACCACCGAACCGCGATGTCTCACTGGGGACCTGGACGAGAACGGTCGTTGCGCTGCGGCCGAAGCCGACACCGGCGTTGGCACCGATGTAGAAGCCGGTCCAGTCATAAACCTGGGCGACGGGCGCCTTATAAAATGGTGCTTTTGTTGGCAAATCAGCAGCTTGCGCGCTGGCGGCGGCGCCCAGAAGGACGGCAGAAACAATAAACTTCTTCATAAGGGCCCCAATACGGAATCGAGAATGGCATTTCATACACTGGGAACCCAGCCCACGCTGTAGCGCACCAGCCACAGCGGCTGGGTCAAAGTTCCGTTTTCACCAAGGACGGTGGGGGCGGATGTGGCGGTCGCTTGAACGACGGTGGATCGGCAAAACCAATCAGCAAAACACTGGCGCGACGCCGGCTTTGACTATGGCCGCCGCTAAGTTGCTTTCGCAGCCTTCGAGATCAGGAAGACATGCGAGAGCGCGGCGATGATGGAAAAGAGAGCGAGCCCGAGTTCAGGGCTGTGCACCTTCTCAGGGCTATAAGTCATCGAGGCCCAGATGAAGGCGCGGACAATCAGCATGAACGCAACCATTCCCCACAGCGCCCATCGCTTCGGCGCGGACCATGTCGGCTTGCCGTCGAGACCCCACTGCATCCCGATGCGATCGCTTTTGATACGCGGCTCGAAATAGAGATTGCAGGCGATAACGAAGCCAACAGCGATCAGGAATACGAGATCAGCGGCTAACATGGGTAGCTTCCTTCGGCGTGGAGCCGCTCAGTTGGTGGCTTCGCTTGTTTAACAGGACATGCCGTCAGCAGCCTCATCGTCCTTAGCCCGGACCATAAGGATAGTTAGGCATCTGCTAACGGGCTCCTTGACTCATCCATAACCATCCAGTTATACGTAAATCCATAACCAACGAGTTATTGATTGACCGATGTCCGACGCCGCCCAAGACATGCTGTTCAGAACGCTGGCCGACCCGACGCGGCGGGCAATCTTCGAGCGCTTGTGCCGCGACGGCGAGCAGACGGTCGGCGCGCTGACGGCGCGGGCAGGGGTCTCGCAGCCGGCGGTCTCGAAACATCTCGGCGTGTTGAAGCAGGCTGGCCTCGTGCGCGATCGCCATGAAGGGCGGCAGACGCACTACAGCGCGCAGCTCAATGCGCTGTCGCCGCTGATCGACTGGGCCAGACAATTGCCCGGCTTCTGGGAGAACAAGCTCGACGATCTCGAAGATCTGCTCAAGCGGATGGACCAATGAACAGGCGAGCGAATGGTGCGCCGAGAAAACGAGAGTGCGTAGCGCGACACGCGACGTTCGTAACGTGAGGGAGTTGAACATGAGCTTATGGATTCGGCAGAGCCACCGCTGGCTGTCTATTATCTTTACGCTGACAGTTGTTGCCAATTTCGCCGCGCGAATCTTCGGTGAACCGCCTGCATGGATCACTTACTCGCCGCTGTTGCCACTTTTCCTGCTGCTATTCAGCGGGCTCTACATGTTCGCGCTGCCTTATGTCGTTAAGCAGCGCAATGCGGATGCACGAGGGCATGTGCGATGAGCAAGAGCGAATCTCCCTCGAAACTGATCGATGGACGGATCAAGGAGCTGGGTGACTGGCGCGGCGAGACGCTGGCGCGCGTTCGCGCCATTATCAAGCAGGCCGATCCAGAAGTGATCGAAGAGTGGAAGTGGCGCGGCGTGCCGGTGTGGGAGCATGACGGCATCATCTGCACCGGCGAGACGTATAAGGCCGCTGTGAAGCTGACGTTTGCGAAGGGCGCATCGCTCGACGATCCGTCAAAGCTTTTCAATTCGAGCTTGGAGGGCAACACCCGCCGCGCCATCGACATTCATGAGGGCGAGAAGATCAACGAGAAGGCGTTGAAGGCGCTCTTTCGCGCCGCTGTCGACTTGAACACGTCGGCGAAAGCCAAAAGGAAAACCGCGAAGAAGAAGGAGGCATGATGAACACCACAACGGAAACGCTGTCCGTCGTCGTCGAGCGCGACATTCCTCATCCGCCGGAAAAGATCTGGCGCGCGCTGACGCAGCCGCATCTGATCTCCGAATGGCTGATGAAGAACGACTTCAAGCCGGTGGTCGGCCATCGCTTTAATCTCAGCATGGACCCGCAACCGGCCATGCCCATCGTGCTCGATTGCGAGGTGCTGGCTATCGAGCCGCACAAGACGCTGTCCTATACGTGGGATTTCCCGAACGAGAACCCGGCCTTCGCGCTGAAGAGCGTGGTGACGTTCACGCTCACGCCGACCGAGAGGGGCACACATCTGCGTATGGAGCAGGCGGGCTTCCGGCCGGATCAGAAACAGGCCTATGGCGGCGCCAAATTCGGCTGGCAGAAATACCTCGCCAGCCTGGAAGAGATCGCGGCCCGGTCAAATTGACATCCGCCGGTCATCATTCACTGGCTGTCAAATGCGCATTCATCTGCTATGAGAGCCCCGCCTTGTCCTGATCAGGCGGGGTTTTCATTTTGGGCGTACGAATGAGCAGACTGATCGTTGCGATCATCATGGCCGTTATCGCCGGGGCGGCCGTACAGGCCGAGACCTTCGTGCAATCGCCGCTGTTGCCGCGCATGACCGGCGCTTTCATCTCGCCTTTCGCCCCGGCCGAAGCCGTCACCTGTGAAGATCGCTTTCAGTCGGTCTGCGCACGTCCGTGCACGACATGGGCTGGCGCGCAGCCGGACTTTCAGTTTTCCTACGACATCTGCGTGGCCAGGTGCCCGAGGGCCATCCATGGCACGTGCAGGTGAGGGGCTAAATTCGGCGATATAATACCTGTTGCGTCGAGGTCGCGTCGCTCAAAGAAAGGCCGTGCGGAACCGCTCCTGAGTTTTCAAACCGGGCGGGGTGTGCTTAGAAACGGCATGCATCCCGCTTCGGAACATCGCCGCGACATCGATTGGCTACGGGCCATCGCCGTCATCACGGTGATCGGCTTTCATTTCGAGCTCCCCGGTTTCCGGGGTGGCTTTGTCGGCGTCGATATTTTCTTCGTGATTTCCGGTCTGCTGATCGGCCGGATCATCCAGTCGGAGATGGCGGCAGGGACGTTCTCGTTTCTTGCTTTCTATGAGCGCCGCATCCGCCGGCTCATCCCGGCGCTATACGTTATGCTGGTGATTGTCGCGCTGGTGGGCAACGGTGTGCTGTTCGGTTCCGACCGATCGGAGTTTCTCCGCTCCATCCTGGGCGTGGCGACCTTCACATCGAACATCATGTTCTGGTCGCAGAGCGGGTATTTCGAGCGTGCAGCGTCGGAAAAGCCGCTGCTTCACACTTGGTCGCTCGGTATCGAAGAGCAGTTCTATATTCTGCTGCCGCTGATTCTGTGGCTGGTGTTTCGCATACAGAACATCGCCGTTCGTCGCGCATGCATCGCGGCGCTCGCGGTCTGTTCGTTCATCGTCAGCCAATGGCTTGTGAATACCGATACGGCAGCGGCCTTTTTCCTCATCCAGTCTCGCGCATGGGAATTGCTCGCGGGCGTGATGCTGGCATGGCTGCCCGTGATGCGCCTCGGTTGGTTTGCCCATGTGCTGCGCATCGTAGGCCTGACTATGATTACAATCGCGGTGCTGTCCTACACGCCGCGCATCGCATTTCCCGGCTTCAATGCGCTGCTTCCGGTTGCAGGCGCAGCATTGTTTCTGTCGGCTGGACCATCGTCCTTGCGTGCACGCCCCATCGAACTCATCGGCCAGATGTCCTATTCGCTGTATCTGTGGCACTGGCCGATTTTCACGCTGGCGAAGCTGTCTTCAATTACTCAGACGGTCACGGCGGCGGAGAAGCCTGCTTTGTTCGCGCTGCTCGCTGTGGCAGCCTCAGCGTCGTACTTCCTGGTTGAACGCCGCGTCCGCTATGCGCCTGTTTCGCAGCGGACAGTTTTTGCCGGCTCCGCAGTGGCCACAGTGTTGCTGGTGGCGGTTGCCGTTCTCGGACCAACCAGCATCAACGCGTCAACGCCAATCTCGCACGAAAAAACGTATGAGACGCAACTTGCCTCGGCCTATGACGGAGCCTGCTTCGCCCAGGATTGGACGCGCAACAAGCATCCTGAATGCTTTACCTTCGATCAGCAGAAGCCGGTTGCGCTGTTATGGGGCGATAGCCTCGCGGCGCAGTATTATCCGGGACTGAGCGAAGAAGTCCCGAACAATCTCACCCTGTTGGAAGCGACGGGTGCCGCATGCTTTCCGACATTCAACCCGATCTTCTGGCAAAAGGATTATTGCGCACCATTGGCAAACAACGTCAGGGCGTTCCTGAAGACCACGCCCGTTCGTTTGTTGATCATCTCGGGGGACTGGCTCACCTATAGCCAGGACGCCGGCATGGAAAAGTTCATCTCAAACCTGAAAGCGACCATCGCAGAAGTCGGCGTTCCCGTTGTTCTTGTCGGCCCTTCCATTCAATTCAAAGGCCGGCTTCCGTCCATCCTGGCCCGCGCCTATGCACGTACAGGAAAACTGCCAGCAACGCGGGATATCCTGCTCGATGACGTCGTGAAGCTGGATGGCGATATGAAATCTGCTTTTGCGTCGGTGGAAAGCGTCACCTACATCTCTGCGCTGGACACGATTTGTCCGCGCGCGAATTGTCCGCTGGTTGTTGGCAACGATGTCCCCCTTATCTTTGATCATGCACACATGACCGTGGAGGGCTCCAAACATGCCGGGCATGTGTTGGCACCGCTGATCTTCTCGCACAAAGTCGCAGCACCTTAGCCAATGCGCATGAGGCGTCTTGGCTAAAGATCGCCGGAAGGTGCGATAGCTCTCGGCGTCTTTGTTCTGTCTTTTGCAGGCCACTGTTCGGAAAGCGGAGGCATCGCCGTTTCTTTTCCGGTCATGCGCTCGACCGCGATCGCATACACTGTGATGATGTCGAGTCGTGGGAAAAATCCCTTGGGCCGTTGCGTGTCCGGCTTTCCGTACTTCGCCATTAACGCCTCACAGAAACGTTGCTTGGCATCTCCATCATCGACGATCCGTATTTTCCCGAACAGGCACACGCTTCGATAGGCAAGGCCGGAGTCACATTCGAACCGGCCGTAGTCAAAGACGCCTTCCTGTTCAGCGATTGAAAAACAGACGCGCTGATCCCACTCGACGTTCGTGCGCAGATGCCCGCCAGCGCTCGTGGTGTGCAGATAAATTTCACCGTCAATCCAGACGTAGAGCAGCGGGATGCAATAGGGCGAGCCGTTCTCGCTGACCGTCGCGAGATGGCCGCTATATGCTTGCGCCAGCGTGTCGCGCATATGGTCATCGGACATGGTGCGGTCCGCGCGGCGGATTTGCGGTGAGCTCATGACCTGGTGCATTCCCTGTCGCTGTTCGAACGAACGCGCATTTCGGATTTCATTGCGATCGGAAATAGGATAGAAAAATGTGGTCTTATGAAAAGTGCCACTTATCGCTCATGGGGCATACCACTTTGCCAAGCTCGAAGGCTGTCGTATCAAGGGAGAAGAGCAAGCGAAGCTGGGCGGAGCTCTATGCGCTTGAGATCGACCGCGCAGCGGACGTGACGGTGTTTCACCAGATCTATCTGCAGCTGCGGTCGGCGATCCTGTCAGGAACGCTGCATCCTGCGACCAAACTGCCGTCGACGCGCGCGCTCGCCGCGCAGCTCGGCGTGTCGCGCTCTGCGGTGGTGTCGGCTTTCGAACAGCTTCTTGCTGAGGGCTATGCTACCGGCAAGAGCGGGGCAGGGACCTTCATCGCGTCGGATCTCCCTGAACCGTTCGGCGCGTCTCATGGCCGCAAGAAGCGGTCGGCATCAGCCGCGAAGCCGGTCACTCCTTTGCAGGGCCCTAGTGACTCTATCGACGTGACGATGCAAAGCGACGAGCGCCCCTTCAATTTGGGCCGAACGCTGGTGGACGCGCGCACCGCCGAGCAGTGGCGCAAACTCAGCGCGCACGCATGCTGCGGTCCTTCGGGCGGCATCATCTTGGCTATGGCGATCTGCACGGCATGCCGGAACTACGCAAGTCCGTGTGTGACTATCTCCTGGCCGCGCGTGGCGTGCGGTGCGAGCCTGAACAAGTGGTGATCACAGCGGGCACCCAACAAGCGATCGATATCATTGCCCGCGTCGTGCAGGCTCCGGATAAAGAAGTTTGGGTCGAGGATCCGGGTTATTCATTGACCCGTCTGACGCTGCTTGCAGCGGGTGCGAAGGTGTGTCCCATCCCGGTCGATCAATTCGGCATCAACGTGACTGACGGCATTCGCCGGGCGCCGAAAGCCCGCGCTGTTTTCATCACGCCATCGCACCAGTTTCCGAAGGGCGTTGTGCTGTCGATGGCGCGGCGCCTCGAACTCGTGGCATGGGCGCGGGAGTCAGGGGCGTTGATCGTCGAGGACGACTACGCCAGTGAATTCCGCTATGGCGGCCGGCCGCTCGCGTCACTGCAGGGGCTCGATGAAGATGAGCGTGTCATCTACGTGGGAACGCTCAACAAGGCGCTTTTTCCGGGACTCCGGCTGGGCTACGCCGTCCTGCCGCCTTCACTCGTGCAGGCCTTCGTGACCACGCGCTACCTCATGGATCGCCAGCCATCGAGCCTTTGTCAGGCTGTGGTCACTGCCTTCATGGAAGAGGGGCACTTTACGGCTCACATCCGCAGGATGCGGGAGATGTATCGCGACCAGCGGGACGCGCTTGTTGCCGCGCTCAGGCGCCGTCTGGGTGATCACCTGACTGTCGATCCGCCGGACCAGGGAATGCATCTGGTGGCCTACACGCGGAAGGGGCTATCGGACGTCAGGATCGAACAGGCCGCACGCGAACACGGCGTCATCGTTCGTGCCATGAGCCGTCTGCATGTTGAGGCACCAGCGCAATCGGCGCTGATGCTGGGCTTTAGCGGCTATCCGCAGCAGATCATTCCATCGGCGGTTGCGCCGCCTGGCGCGCGCCTTTGAACGATAAAGCGTTGCCCCGCGTGTCGTGGTTACGGCCGCCCGTTCTTTGCGGACGGCTGTCTCGCAGTGTTGGGCCACCTGTCAGGTATCGAGCAGGGTCGTGCCGTAGAAATTGTCGATAATGCAAAGCCATTTTCCGTCGCTGCCTTTACGGAAAACATGGGTCGCGCGGCCCACGACGGAAGTGTTAGCGCCGTCAGCATCCACGGTATCCACGATGCTCTCCATGATGACGAGCGCGGTGTCGCCACTCTCGATCACCTTCATGTCGCCTTGTCTGATTGTCATCTGGCGATTGAAGTGGTCAGCGATGGCAATGAGCGCCTTTTGGATGCGTGCCTTGCCGGTCACGTTCAGTCCCGGCCTTACAACCATCGTTGCGCCCTCGGCGTAGAATGCCATCACGGCCTCGAAATCTTCCGCCATGATGGCGCGATCCGCGGCTTCGATTACCTGTCTCAGTTCATGTTCCGGCATGTTCGTCTCTGGTTTGGCCTGCGAGACGGACAACAAAAAACCCGCCTCGGGGGCGGGTTGCTTCGGTGAACAAAGACGCGCGCAAACCCACCATTCAATGAATGGTGCGAATAATGCGAAAGGTCTGGGCGCGACGCTTGTCCATACAGGCCATGTATCACATGCGCCGCCGATGTCCAGCGGGTGAGGGCGCGCATGATATTCTGTTGCGGGATCGTTCACGCAGCCTGCATAAACCGCAAAAGGTGATACGTTGCGCGCCGGGTTCAAGCCGCTGGGCAGTCTGGCGACTTAATTGTCTGAACGAAAGGTCTCGCATAATGGAAATGCCGCGTAACCGCTTCAAGGCCGCGATCAAGCAAGGCAAGTTGCAGATCGGCTTATGGAATAGCCTCTGCAGCCCGTTTGCCACTGACGTCATCGCCGACAGCGGATTCGACTGGATCTTGCTCGACACTGAGCACGCGCCGAACGAAATCCCGAATGTCATGGCGCAGCTGCAGGCGCTGACCACCAGCAGCGCCACTCCGATTGTGCGGCCGGCGTGGAACGACACGGTGCTGCTGAAGCGCGTGCTCGACATCGGCGCGCAGGCGGTGCTGGTGCCGTTCGTGCAGAACGCGGAAGAGGCGAAGCGTGCGGTGGCGGCGTGCCACTATCCGCCGTCCGGCGTGCGCGGCGTCACCGGCTCCGGCCGCGCCAGCCGCTTCGGCCGCGTGAAGGATTACCTGAAGCAGGCCAACGACGAAATCTGCGTGCTGGTGCAGGTGGAGACGTCGGAAGCGATCAGCCATCTCGAAAAGATCGCAGCGGTGCCGGGCATCGATGGCATCTTCGTGGGACCTGCGGACCTCGCGGCCTCCATGGGTCACATCGGTAATTCCGCGCACCCAGATGTACAGGCCGCGATCCAAGACGTCGTGACGCGGTTGAAGAAGGTCGGCAAGCCCGCCGGCATCCTCACGCCGAACGAAGCAGAGGCCGATCGCTACATCGAGTGGGGCTATACCTTCGTGGCTGTCGGCAGCGACCTCGGACTCTTGTCAAAGAACGCCGATGCGCTGGCCAAGCGCTTCGCTGCGGCGAAGAAGTAAGACGCGATCATCGCAAAGCGTCTGCAGAGCAGGCGCGTTCTTTGATGTATCTGGCGGAGCGCGATGCGCTCCGCCAGAACTGGTGAGGCGTCTTTGAAACCTTTCCACGTTCACAATGTTATCATCCCGCAGCGGAACCGGGTTGACTGGCAGTTGCTAAAAAAGCCGCTCGGCGTAATGCCCGTGCGGCTTTTTTCTTTGACTGGAGGGAGGACGACATGCCGAACGACAAGGAGCTAAAGCCGAATGACTTCCCTGTTGAAGTCGAAGGCGAGCAATTGGTCACCGCGGACGGAAAGCCAATTGCCAAAGCTCGGGCGCCTGAAGTCGCGCAGGACTTAGCGGACCGTCTCAATGAAGATGAGTACCGCAAAGAACAGGAGAAGTGGTCGGCCTGAAAGCGGACGCATCGACTGATGGTGCTGTTAACAGACTTGAGCAGAGGTGAGCACGGCATCGCTTACACTCAAGAGGCATCACAAGCCGCCCCGTCACTTCTTAGCGAGATCGCCCGTCTGACAACGCGCGCCGCCTCATCAAGTCACTGCTAATCGACCATACTCCGAGCAGTCGGTTTAATGTGGATCTCAAAGAGCGTGTTCTCAAATTCGTCCGCGACTCGCATACACCAGTCTTGACCGGGCTTCAGGTCGCCATCCAATTCCTTCAAAAGCTCGCCCGCTGAGGTGGTCGCCTCATGCCATGCTGCTCGGATATCCGGAAGTTCAAGACCATCTAGATCGAGTCGTTGATGAATATGGCGCACGTGAAAGAAATATAGAGGCATCAGAAAAACTCCGTCGGAGCTTGGAGGTGCACCCGCTCAAAGCGAGCGCACTCCAATCTCCGACAGCAAGGGGTGTTGTGCACACTTGGGGTCGCTTTGCTAAGCGAAAATGGATATCGCCCCTTGGGCTATTCAACGATTTCAACGATACGCCGCGTTCGCGGTTCGACGAGCACGGTCCGACCGTTCACAACAGTGTAACGGTATTCGCGGGCTCCATACTCTGGCGGAACGTCGTAGTAGGTAACTCCGTCTGCAGGTAGCTCCGCGCCGACGACCACATCGCGCGAATAAGTATAAGATGGCCGATGTTGCTCAACGACGTAACTGCGGAAGCGAGGGCGCTCATCGACGCCTAAGACACCGGCAACGCCACCGGCGACGCCGCCCAGCACGCCGCCAACAACGGCTCCAACCGGTCCTGCTGCGCGTTCTCCTTCGCGGGCACCGCGGTCGACGCCGCCCGGCACACCTTGTGCACTTGCTGTAAGAGGAATGGCCGTCGTTGCGAGGATGAGCGCGAGTTTAGCGTATGAACGAAACATTTGGTTCTCCCAATGAATTGTGAGGGACGAACAGACTTGTGTTGGATATGTTCCGTAAGCGCTTGCTGCTTCGCCCATAATCTTGAACACTTCGCCGCCTTGTTTCGTCGTGTGTTGCAAGCGGACCCCGGTCCTTTTGCCGGCGTTGTGGTTTCACCATCGTGCTCTCCAAGAAAAAGCCCCCGCAAATGCGGGGGCCAATGGTGTGGTGTCGAAAATAGTTACAGGGGCTTCTTGAGGGCGTCGGCAGTTTTATCAACGGCTTCTTTTGTCGTGTTCTTCGCGTCGCCCGACAATTTCTGGGCATCGCCTTTGAGTTCTTGCGCCGCGCCTTCCGATTTCAATTTGTCGGATCCGACGACACTGCCAATGCCTTGCTTAGCCTTGCCAAGAGCCTCGTTGGCCAAACCCGCAGCTTTATCTGTATTCCCGCTCATGTCCGTGCCTATCTGTTTGTGTGTAGATACGAACATCGCGAGAGTACGTTTGTTCCGAAAAAGCTAGCCAATTCATAAGGCCGCCGACTTATCATTCGCACGTCATAACGGAACAGAGCGAGCGAGGCAGGGAACAGCAGGAGCAACGGTTCGTTGTGTAATTAGAATGGGCGCTTAATGCTCCTGGAGGACACAGCGATGGATACCACCACGCTTTTGATTATTGTGCTTCTGATTCTACTGCTCGGCGGTGGTGGCTGGTATGGTCGTGGACGTTGGTACTGAATGACACGTCCGGTCTGGCTTTGTCTTGTCCGCGTTCTGATTTTAAGCAGTCCGGCAGGCCTTCCATCGCAAAGCGACCGGAGGCGAATTTACCCAGCGTGAGGCTTGGGCGAGTTCGCGTTAGCTACGAGCGAAGCGGCGCACGTGTTCGTCTTGTCATCATCATCTGCAGTTTTATGTTGACGGTCACGGGGACGATGAGCCGCGCCGCGGTGGAGGAGATCAAGCTTCCACCCGGGGTGACGTGCGAGGTCGTTCGCGAGATGGTTACCCTGCATGGCACGCTGGCTGCGTATGCGTGGGCCAAAGTAAATGGCTATTCCAGGCGAGAGATAGCGCAAGCGCGGAAGTGCCTTCGCACCTGAATCTCACCTCTCGCCCACTCGGCAAAACGCCCGAAACAATTCATCTGCAATTAACCTCGAAGATTCTAAGCGTGCAACCATTCGCGGTATCGAACGTCGGTTGCACAACAGTCAGGACGGACAATGCCAAATCTTTATGATGTCCATGCCGCTCGAATTGCCCAATTGCATCGCGAGTCTTGTGAGATCCGTCAGTACGCCATCGGCGGCGAGGCAGATATTGATGGATGGCGGCTCTCCCGAATGATGAGAGACGCTCAGACGCCGGCGCAAGCCGTTGATGCCGATTGCAAACTGAACGCGTGGATTAAGGAAACACATTTAAACAACCAACCCGCTTGGCGACCGTTCCGAGCTTTTTTTGCTGACGATATCGGAGTGTCACTGCGGTAGACGTTGCGTTGGCTGCGCGCCTTAATTGGCGCGCGGCTTTTGTCGCGAGGTGGCCGAACCCGAAAGTGTGATCAGGTCGCGTCCGATAAGCCGTGCAACGGATACGTAACAGGAGTAAGGAACTTCGATCACCGCCCCGCCCTCGGCTTGTATCGGTGACTGAGAGTATTGCGCTCCCGCCTGATCCGGGAGTGCCCCTATGCCAGACTACAGAGCCTATCTCATTGGCCGTGACGGCCACTTTTTCAACGCTGAGGAACTGGTTTGCGATAGCGACGAAGTCGCCATTGAATCCGCAAAACAACTTGTCGACGGCCACGATGTTGAGCTTTGGCACGGTAATCGCAGAGTTGCGAGGTTCGATGCGGAGAGAGAGTAGGCCCCTCAGCGTTCTATTTTCGATAATGTCATGGATGCTTCCCCAACTTGTGCGGAAGCGTTCGGGGTTTGTTTAGGTTCGTAAAACTATCCCAACTTAAGACTCGTGTTCCTATGTCGGGACGAGCACATTGGACCATCACCGCTCCATCATTGGCAGCTATCGGTGACAGAGAGTTTTGCGCTCCCGCCCATTCGAAAGGCGAGCGCCATGCATGAAATAGATAAGCATTTCTGCCCGTACTGCGGTTCTCAATTGGCCGCCGCTGATAAAGGCGTGCGCACGAAACATTCGTGCGATAAGTGCGACGCTGATCCACTGCGATCCGCCAAAGTGCGCGCGCTGATCAATCGGCCCGGCCTTCAGCCACCAGAAGAAGAGTAGTCCGCTTTGGGAACGAGTTTCTCGCTTTGCCGTTACTTTGAGGGGCTGCATTCGCGCTCTCGATGAGGAATTCTTTTAATGAAAACCGTTTCTCTCTTAGCTGTCGCTGGCTGTTTGATGTCTACCGCTGTGTTCGCGCAATCGGTTGGAGAGAAGACAGGCGTCAATTCAACGCTCGGCGTCGCTCCCTCGACTGCTGATTTCGTGAAGGAGGCGGCAACAAGCGATCTTACTGAGATTGCCGTTGCCAAGGTCGCTCTTGAGAAAGGCAATGTGGACGAGAAAAAGTTCGCGAACCAGATGGTGACCGACCATACGAAGACCAGCTCAGAACTGAAGGCGCTTGTGACGGGCAACGGAATCAAGGCTGAAATCCCCGCCGCGCTCGACAGTTCGTCGCAGAAAAAGGTCGATAAACTCAAGGATACAAAGCCGGCGGATTTCGCAGGCGAATATGACCCGATGCAAGTCGGTGCTCACAAGGATGCAGTTTCGCTCTTCGAACGTTACGCCAAGGGTGGCGACAATCCAAAATTGAAAGAGTGGGCCGGTAAGACACTGCCGCATCTTCAGCATCATTTGGAGATGGCGCAGGCTCTCGACAAAAATCGAAAATGAGACTCTGAACCCACGGACGATACAGGCGGGCCTTGGTGCCCGCCTTTTTTATGGAAGAGACCATCCAGAGACCGTCCATTGTTCGATTCAATTAGGAAGGGCGGTCCCATCAGCAGTCGGCGTTGCGGATCACGGACATCGTTAGTGCAGCGTCTCAGCTGCCGCTTCGTCGATTGCCGCCATTAAATGATCGGTCGAAGACTGTTGGATCATGTGACCGGCTCCCGCGATACGGTGAAACTTGCTCTGCTTGACTTCGTCGTGCAGGCGGCTTGATTGCTCATCGATATCGATGATCCGGTCATTTTCGCCTGCAAGGATGATCGTCGGCATCGCAAGTTCGTTGTATGTCTTTGCGGACGCAAATGCGGCGGGGATCATCAAAGCCGTTTCTGCTGCGCCGGCGCGGATCTGCGATGGCCGGACGGCCATTTCCTTGGGAAAGCCTGCAAATTTCTCCGGAACCGATCGCGGCCCGAACATCTTGCGCATCATGGCTGGCCACAGCAACCGGCTGGCGATCGGTGAGATGGTGGCGCTGAAGATATCGCCAAGCCCCGGTATAGCGGGTGACGACAAGGCCACTACGTCAGCGCGCGCAGTTGGGAAATAATATCCCGATGCCAGCACCAAAGCCTCGACAAAAGAAGGATGTTTGGTCGCGAGGGCAACGGCGACAGACGCTCCCCACGAATGTCCAAGTACGATCGCCTTCTGAACATTCAGCTTATCAAGTGCCTTCATGAACAGATCTGCTTGCGCCTCCGGCGTCCAAACGACATTCCGGGGTCGCAAGCTATGTCCAAATCCCGGGCGGTCGAACACGATCACCCTGTAATTCTCGGCCGCCAGATCAATCAGGCCACTCGACTCGAAATCCTGGATCATGCTGCCGTTGCCGTGAAAGAGAACCAGCGGCCGGCCGTCTCCGCGTTCCACGTAATGCAGACGCACCCCGTCGATGTCGGCGAACTGCCCCTGCGGGGGATTATCGCGCTGCGCCTTCTTGGCAAGCTGCCGGTTGACGATCGCCGTGGCTACCAAGACACCGGCTGCTGTCGCGGCGACGGTTACTCCCGGATAGCTCCTCGCCAAAGCGAGACAGTTTGAAAGGAATGATGAGGATCGTCTGTGCCGGAGCGTCATGTGCAGGACCTTGGTCGGACTGCACGATGACTCAGATATTGAGGAATGTTGCAGCACATGGTGAATGGGCGAGATGTCCGTTCGTTCCGTTCCCGCAAACTCGCATGTGAGGTGATATCTCGATCTTCATGTCTCTCTCTCAAGCATCATTTCGCGGCCATTCACCGCAGCACGCGACTCATTCGTCGTGGATAAGGAACTAACACGGCAACGAAAGGTTACGAGCGCTCCTACTCTCTTGGAGAACACAATGAAACGCTCAATTCTTTTCGCCTGCATCGGCTTTCTGGCCGCGACGACAGCATCAGCTCAGAGCCCGCCGGCGCAGTCGGGACCCAATAACAACGCGGTCAACAGCTCTGGGCAGAACAATTCGGATGCACCTGTTGCGGGTCGTAACAGCTTTACGGAAGGCCAGGCCAAATCAAAAATCGAAGACGCCGGCTATACGAACGTCTCCGAACTGAAAAAGGATGACAACGGTGTTTGGCGTGGCAAGGCGAGCAAAGATGGCTCCTCCGCGGCGGTCAGCGTCGATTTCCAAGGCAACATCAACGCTGCAAAGTAACGGAAGGATTCCAAATGACCGCTACAATTTCTCGACTTTACGATAACTATGCCGAAGCTCAAAAAGCCGTTCAGAACCTTGAAGGGGCCGGGGTGCCTCACTCCGACATCAGCATTGTGTCGAATAATTCCGACAACTGGTTCAGCACTGACAAGAAGGTCGATCGCGACCATGATGGCGTCGATGATCGTGCCGAGGGAGCAGGGAAGGGCGCCGGCATCGGCGCAGGTGTTGGTGGCGCGGCTGGATTGCTCGCTGGCCTTGGCTTGCTCGCGATCCCCGGGCTCGGACCAGTGGTTGCCGCCGGATGGCTGGCTGCAACAGCGGTCGGTGCTGCAGCGGGCGCCGCAACGGGCGGCATTGTAGGTGCACTCACGGAAGCTGGCGTCTCAGAAGAAGATGCGCACTCTTATGCTGAAGGTGTCCGACGCGGTGGCACGCTTGTCTCCGCACGCGTTCCGGAGGCAGATCGCACTCGTCTTGACGCGGTTCTGAATAAGTCTGGTGTCAACTTGCGTGATCGCAGCGCGGCTTGGCAGAAATCGGGTTGGAAAACATTCGATCCCGGCAGCAAGCCCTATGGTGCCGATGACGTCCGCAAAGAGCGTCAACTCTACGGCGGCAGCCTTCGCTAATCACTAACGAAATGGCCCGCTTCGGCGGGCCGTTTTTTTTGATCAGAACGATTGCGTTTCGCCTCATCTCGCACAGTGTGGCCATTCGCACCTCTTGCGATCTTGGACTTCTGTCAAAGAACGCCGACGCGCTCGCCAAGCGTTTTTCTGCTGCGAAGAAGGCTTAGACGATAGCGCAACGCACTCCTCAGATCTCGCGGAGTTTGAGCTTAGCCAGATCCTCCATCGCTTCCGGTAAGCGTGATCGCACGCCGGGAAGTAATACGGCTATCGAGCCTGTCGTTTTGCATCGGTTGCGCCGGCTCGGGTTTGCAAACTGGCTTTCCATTTTCCGGCTTTGATTTGCTTGAGAACAAGCGCCTCGAGGCATTTGATCAGTTCCTGAATCGCCGGCGAGTGCTCACGGTCGCGGCGCGTAGCAAGCGTCCATTTGACCGACATGCCCCGGATAGGAATGGCTGTGAGCAGGTTGTCCGATACGTCTTGTTGAACCGCCGATCTTGGCAAAATGGCAGATCCAACGCCCCGCCTGGCAAGTTCGAGTAGCATCGACAGCGTATTGGTTTCCGAGGCAATTTTAGGCTGAAGATCCAGTTGCTGAAAGGCGACATCAACCCGCCATCGAATGTAATTGGGAAGTTTGTACAGGACGAGCGGCAGTGTCGAGATATCGGACATCGTGAGCCGCGACTTGGAAGGCGAGCAGGCTGGGGCACTTGCGAGCACCATTTCCTCGGTCGCCAGGATCTTGACCGAGGTATTCCGCAGATGCGATCGCGTCGAAAACATCAACGCCATGTCGAGCTCTCCGTCGATGAGCTTGTCGCCCACGAGATTGCTGATCCCCTCGTGAACGAAGAGATTCACCCGAGGAAACTTCCTGCTGTACATTTCGATCAGTGGCCCATTGATAACAGCCACCAGAGAGGGTGGTAACCCGATCGCGATGCTTCCGCTCGGTTCGCGATCGAGCGTTGCGACATCCTCCTGCAATTCATCAAGCTGCCGTACCACGTTTAGCGCCCTGGTGCTGAGCGTGAGCCCTGCAGGCGTCAAACTAATTCCGCGCTGGTGACGGACGAACAGTTGCGCGTGGAGCTCGCGCTCCAACAGGGCAATGCGCCTGCTGAGCGTCGGCTGGCTCAGGTTCAACACCTGCGCAGCTCGCCCGAAACTTCCGAGCTCCGCGATCCTGAGAAAGCAACGTAGCGACTGAGCGTCCATCAATCATTCCGAAGGCGTTTGAGCGACACCGCGTCAGACATACCGGAAATGGCGGTCCCGCTGTGTGTCTAGGTTTGCGTGCAGTTGGTGCGCGAGGGATCATACATAAAATGCATCGCAGCGATAGCTGGTTTGTCGGATTTCAATGGGGGGGCAGCTCTCTATAGTGGGCCCATCGCCTGACGATATCGCGGTGATGTTGTAATGATGGAGGAAATGGAATGAACATAACTGTAAAGCCCGAGTACATCGAAGCCGACGGCACATCATTGACCGGACGGTTTCCGATCAGCTTCGAGTTGGAGGGATATTCCTCAGGAAAGCGAAGGAACGACGTCAAGGTCGGGATGGTCGAGCCGGTGCGTCTTCAGCTCTGGGACCTGGCAAGCGATGAAGGAAAATTCCATGGAGGCGACGAAACCGCACCCAAGCCTCTCGCGCTTTTCACGGCTGGCGTGGTCACCTGTTTCATGACGCAGATGCGCACGTTTGCGCGGCAGTGCGGCGTGCAGGTTCGCGGGTTGAACACGAAAGCCAGGTTTGAATGGTACGCGCAGCGCAACGGTCAGGATCCTTACGTCGCGCACCCTAATCAATTTGTGCTCGATATCGAATTCGACACGGACTCTTCGCTGGAAGCGCAGAAGCGTCTCATTCGAGCCGCTGCAAAGGGCTGCTTCGCGGAACAAATCCTGTCAGTCGATCTCGTGCACCGCCTCAAGCATGGCGATGAATGGGTCGTGTGTGAAGTCGATTAGCCTTTGGTCATCAAGGCATCCCGCGCGGGTGTGAGCATCCGCGCGGTCAAGACACAAGAGCAGTCAATGCTCAAGGCGAAGGGAAGCAACGCTATCACGTCCGCGAGCCGCACCAGTCAGTCGTGCTGGTCGCGGCGGCGAGTCGTTTTAAAAACACAAAAATCGAAGGGAGAGTATACATGTTGGCCGCACTTGATCGGCAAGTGAACCTAACACGCAATCAATATAAACTCGTTTCGGCGGCAGTCTTTGGCTTTGGCCTCGAGTTTCTTGATTATTTTCTCATCGCGTTTGTTTTGACGTTCGTGACATCGTCGTGGCACCTGTCATTTGGGACGTCCGCAGTCATTCTCCTCTCATCCGGCATCGGCTCGATGATAGGCGCGCCTTTTTTCGGTTTTCTTGCGGATCGAATTGGACGCCGCAAGGTGTTCATGATCACCATCGCAATATTCAGCGTGGCTACCTTCGCGCTTTGCCTGACGCCCGACGATAAGGATCTGGGTTGGATTTATCTGACAGCCTTCCGCCTTTTGATAGGTTTCGGTGCAGGGGGCTTGGTATGTGTCGACCTTCCACTTGTTCAGGAATTCATGCCCGCGCAAAAGCGCGGGGTTATCACCGGCTTGATCACATCGTCGACGCCGGTCGCGTTTTTCTTAGGGTCAGTCCTTGTTGCTTATGTCAGCCCATATGTTGGCTGGCGTGGATTGATGGCCATTTGTTTCGGATTGAGCTTCATCACACTCCTGATCCGAAGCTGGATTCCTGAATCGCCACGATGGCTTCTGGCTAACAATCGTGTTCGTGAGGCCCGCAACTCCGTCGCCTGGGCCTTGCAGGTTGATCCCCAAACTTTGCCGCTTGACCCCGAAAACAAAGCCGGCATCAAACACTCGTTCCGCGACCTGCTGAAATATCCGCGGAGCTTGATTGTCTCATGGATCACCAATCTTGGGGCGCAAACCGGATATTACGGGCTGACACTATGGACGCCAGTTCTGTTGGTGCAGCTTCTGCATCTGAGCCCGGCTCAGGTCGGTTCTTATATGATGGTCATCACGCTCTGCGCGTTCGCGGGACGCGTTGTCCTGTCCCTACTTTCCGAGAAGATAGGCCGGCGCGGCACTGGCGTCCTCTGCAGTTTCGGCGCGGCCGCGGCTCTTTCGCTTGCTGCATTCGCAGGCGAAGCTCAGGTAGGGATGGTGCCGCTCTTCCTGCTGTTCTTGATGATCTCTTACTTTTTTGGCGAGGGCGGCTTTGCTATCGTTGCTCCTTATTCTGCGGAAGTCTGGCCTTCCGCGCTGCGCGCGACCGGCATGGGATCCGCTTACGGGTTTGGCGGGTTAGGAAAGATCATAGGGCCGTTGGGTCTGGCCGTCGTCGTCGGGTCGTCCAATCTGGTTTTACCGGCGGCATCCAGCGCCGCTGTCACGCCGGCGTTCTTATACTTCGCCGCGTGGTACGCGTTGGCCGGGCTCATGTATCTGTTCGTCGGCTTTGAAACGAGAAATCGATCTATTGAAGATATCGATCGCGGTCTCGATCAACCGTCCTTGCCGAATGCCGCAGGGATATTGAACTCCAACCTCGAGACAAAGCCCCATCTTGTTCGGTGATGATCAGAGCGTGCCAGAAAACGCTTCGCTGCAGCGAAGACATAAGACGCAATGATTGAATTGGCAGCGGAGCGCAATGCGCTCCGCTGAGGCGCAGAGGATTTGTCGGTTATGACAGCGATAGCCAAAGTACCGTAATCGCAGCTGCTGTGCCGCCAATCCCCAGGACCCAGTCCAAAGGCTCAAGAAGGTGCGGCCGGTGTCGTGGTTCATTCTCGTCCATGAACTCCAAACGAGTTGAGCGACAAAGAGTTCCATGACGGCGCGTTGCAAATGAGACTTCCTTCTCTTGCCACGAGCACTCAACGAACATTGCTCTCGATTGGAATCAGTGGGATGCGGCGGGCTAGTCACAGCTCTATCGCAGCGCGATAGACTGACTCGTTTATTCCATCTTCTGAAATCTTCTCCGTTCCGCTTTCTGAAATTTCCGCGTGTACATTCCATGAATTGAAATTTCAGCTGCGGTAAGCGGCAATGTGCGAAGAAAAAATGCGTTCAGCTTTGTGTGATCGTTGACACGCGATGTTCTGCTCATAGAGTGATCGCGCTTAATCACTCGTCTGAAAATTTATCTGCGTACGCAGAGCTCAAGGCAACGCTCTCCACACTGTGGAGTAGCGCCCAATAAACTTGCCAAAATTTATCCGGGGAAGATCGTCCATGACTGGAAATGATTCAAATAAAGACAAGGCTTTTGGCGCAAACGAATTGACGCGGCGGGATTTTGTCGACCGATCGCTTGCCGTTGGTGCATCGGCGCTGGCAACGACAGTGTTCTCCGAAAGCGCATTCGCAGCGAAAGCAGATGCGCCGATGCCGATGTCGATCAGCGAAGCCGGCAAGCGGATGCGGAATGGCTCACTGTCATGCGTTGACCTGACGAAAGCCCATTACCACTACATCGAGATGTATCAGCCGAAGCTGAACATGTTTATCTCGCAGCTGAAAGACCAGGCGTTGAAGACGGCGGCTGAGCGCGACGCGGAGCTCAAACAAGGGAAGGATCGCGGCCCGCTGCACGGCATTCCGATCCTGGTGAAGGATCTCTACGATATGGCGGGAACGATCACCACGGTCGGATCCAAAGCCTTCGTTGACCGACGCTCCACCGAAGATGCGACGTCGGTACGCCATCTGTTAGAGGCAGGCGTTGTTGTCCTCGGCAAGACCAACATGAATGAATTCGCCGCAGGCGTGTCGGGCACCAACGCTTACTTCGGCGACTGCCATAATCCCTGGGCGCTCGATCGCTCGCCGGGAGGATCGTCGAGCGGCAACGGTGCGGCGCTGGCCGCAGGCATCGGCTTCGGCGGCACATCCAGCGATACCGGAGGTTCGATCCGCGTGCCCGCAAGCTGGTGCGGCATCGCCGGCATCCGCCCGACCTATGGTCTCGTTAGCCTGCATGGACTTTTCCCGCGCGCCTACAGTCTGGACTGTGCAGGCCCGCTAGCCCGTAACGTGTACGATCTCGGGCTGCTGTTGGACGCGATGGCGGGTTACGACCCCCAGGACAAATTCTCCGCGCTGGCGCAGCGGACGAAATCCTATACGCAAAATATCAAGGATGGCGTGAAGGGTGTCACCTTCGCGACGGTGAAGGACTATACCTACAAGAATGTCGACAAGCCGGTGGCCGATGCGGTGGCGGCCGCGGCTGAAAAATACAAGAGCCTTGGCGCCAAGGTCATCGAGATCGAGATCAAACCGCTGGAAGGTGAACTCGATTACAACAAGCTGTTCACCAACATCCTGCTCTATGAGTTCAACCAGATTCTCGGTGAGAAATATAACAACACGCCGAATGCGGCAGACCTCTACGGTCCGATCGTGACCAACAATATCGCCGTCGGCTCGAAAGTCTCGCGCGAGGACTACGAGCGCACGATGGCCGATCGGCCTGCGATCATCGCGCAGCTGAAGGATGCTTTCAAACAGGCCGATGCACTGTTGATGCCGGCGCTCCCCACGACGGCTCCCTTGTTAAAGGCTTCTGCGCAGGATTTCGGGCGCGGGCGGCAATTCACGATTCCGTTCAGCTACGCGGCACTCCCTTCGGCGGTGGTGCCGTGCGGATTCGACCCGGACGGATTGCCGATCGGACTACAGATCGTCGGCAATCACTTCAGTGAAGCCGCGCTG
Source organism: Afipia dichlorophenoxyacetatis (assembly GCF_055386385.1). Classification (NCBI taxonomy): domain Bacteria; kingdom Pseudomonadati; phylum Pseudomonadota; class Alphaproteobacteria; order Hyphomicrobiales; family Nitrobacteraceae; genus Afipia; species Afipia dichlorophenoxyacetatis. The sequence continues at coordinate 1,953,930 of NZ_AP029250.1, forward strand.
TTGCGGATGGCTTATGCCTATGAGCAGGCGACCGACTTTCACACAAAGCATCCGCCGCTGTTTGCAAAGACTGTTCCTGCCTAAACAAGAATAGGGAGGCAGGAAAGTGCGCCAACGGTGCACATGAATGTCGCAACTCAAAATCAACAATCCATCACAAGAAACGAAAAACAACGCGGGAGCGAATCTATGTTGAGGGCCGCAATAGGCTTGGGAATTCCCTTTACGGCAGTTGTCCTGCTGCTTCCTTACATCAATACGTTTGAGTTCACGCTGTTCAACATCCCGTCGCTTTATCTCTGGATGTTTTCCTGGTTCATCCTGACAAGTGGATGTTTGTGCAGCTGCTGGTGGTTCTTTGACCGCCACAGGCCAGAAGAAAATTGAACGCGGCTTTGGGGGCTACCATGGCAACAGTTGTTTTCGCAGCTTTGATTATCCTGTCCCTTGCGCTCGCTCTTGCTTCAAAAGGGGGGCATCATCCCAACAACGCGAAGGACTTCTTTATTGCTTCCAGGCAATTCGGAAGTTGGTTGGTTTTCTTTCTCGTCGTTGGCGAGGTCTATAGCATCGGGACGATTATCGGATTCCCTGGAGGTATTTATGCCAAGGGAGGAACCTATGGCGTCTGGTTTCTAGGCTACATTCTCTTGGCTTACCCGGTCGGCTATTTTCTGAATCCCTGGATATGGCGAGCCGGCAAGCGTTATGACGCGGTCACTTTGCCTGATGTGTTCAAAGGCCACTTTGCCGGCCAATACGGCCGCCGCGCGCTGGAGCTGACTGCAACGATTACCGCGATCACGTTTCTCGTGCCTTGGGGGCAGATACAATTCGGCGGCATCATCGTCGCATTGCATGGCCTTGGCTGGGATATCCACGCCGGCACCTTGGCTGGCGTCGCCGCCATTCTCGCATTTTGTTACGTAGCGATCTCCGGCATTCGAGCGCCGGCCTATGTCGCTATTCTCAAAGATACTCTGATGATGGCCGCGATCGTCATCACAGGGGTCGCTGCGATATCGGCGGTTGGCGGCGTTAGTCCCATTTTTGAAGCGGCCAAGGCGGCTTCGAATAACCATCTCGACCAGCAGGAATTGCGCTTCACGATGTCGACCATTGCTTTTCAAGCTCTCGGGTTCTGGCTCCTGCCTTTTAACATTCAGGGGATTTTTACAGCGAGATCCGAGCAAACAGTTCGTCGCACGCAAATGATCATGCCGCTCTACATGCTGATGTTCCCATTTCTGGTGATCACGGCTTACTACGCCCTGGATCACCACGTTGTCGGTGGAGGAGAGGCGAACAACGCATTTATTGCGGCAGCCGTACAGTTGTTGCCGGGATGGGCGATTGGCATCGTCGCTGCGGGCGCGTCTCTGTCTGGATTGCTTGTGCTTGCCGGAATTAGCCTTGCTATCGGTCCGCTGGTCTCGCGCAATCTGTTTAGTCACATTCCCGAGCAGAAGCAGCGGGGCATCACAAAAATCGTTGTATTCTGCTATTTGCTCGCCTCGATTGCTCTCACGCTGTTCGCGCCGACCTTGCTTCTCACCGTCAACAACACGGCCTTCTTCGGCATGACGCAATTTTTCCCGGGGGTGCTTTGTGTCCTCTTTTTCAAGCGCGCCAATCCGATTGCCATAGCTGTTGGAATGGTTGTGGCTGACGTGCTTTGCATCACATTTTATGTGATGCAGACGCCGCTATATGGAATCAATATTGGATTGGTGGGCCTGATCGTCAACATTTGCATTGTTGCGATCGGCAGTCTGGTTGCTCTGATCTTGAAAGGTGAAATGTCCAATCCGATACCTGTGGCGTATCAACCTACAAAAGCTCTACAGCGTCTGAAAATAGCCGATGACGGAGCAGTCGGCGAACCAGCACAATAGGTTCGCGCTAGCGAAAGGCGTTGCGTCGAGCCCCACCAGGCTCGACCTGCGCTACGGCGCGGCATGCCGATCAGGTCGTTGTTTTGTCCGAAGCAACGAAGAAGTACACGATGCCATAGATCGGAATGAAAACGGATAACAGCGTGTTGGCGATTGAGCCGTTCTCAATACCTTTCATGGCCCCCATCACCGGCCCCAGAAGCATGATGATCATGATGAGTATGGGCCAGCCGATCGAATTCATGGCATTTGTCTTTCGTCGCTCAACGCCGCTCGTTTGAATTCAGTCGACACCTTTTTTGAGAGTTGAAGTATCACGTCGTAATGCCTTCATCTCAGGATTTGCGCGTCGACATCAGAAAAATAGCACGCTGCCATTTCGTTGACTTGGACTATTGCGTCATTCCACTTTGCTTTTCGCGTCATGCATCGCATCGCTCACAGCATGTTCAACTCGTCACGCAAATATTGCGAACCTTCGGAGCTCGCCAAGCGTCCAATCCTGTGCGCACATGATGTGCCGCAGTGAGGGAGATGTGAGATGAAGACGAGGGCCGCCACAAAGGTGAGGGGCGCAGCAAAGATTATGGGTGCCGTCCTGCTGTGTGCATTCACAGCGCACGTCGCAAAGGCCGATACTTGGCATTTCAGGGATGTCCTCCGCCCGCATGGCCACGCGCGCTCGATGAAGGCCAAGATGGCGGACGCGCATAAATGCGGCGCTGTTGGTCATGCATTTTCGGATGATTTCCTGCCCACCATGCAACAGTGCATGTTGCAATACGGCTGGGCGCTCGATCACATTATTCCCGACCCCAAGCCTCGCTATGCGCGCGGTCACGGCAGAGACGATGACGAAGAAGAGTTGAACAAGCGGAATTGGGACGCCTCCAACGACGCGGAGCGGCAGAGGGATGAAGAATCGCGATCGAACGATGCCGCGCAGCAGCAACAGGAACAGCTCAACAACGATGCGGCTATCAGGGATCTGAACAATCAATGATGGCCAATGAGCAGGTGCGGGGCGGGGGCTGCTGTGTCTGGTTCACTCTCGACTTAGAAAACTTCGGAAAGGCCGCTTAGGGCGGCCTTTCGTGTTGATGATGATAATTCGGTCGACGAGGGCGAGGGCAGCGCAGGTCGTGGCTCCCAATCCCGAAGCAGGTTCGAGAGAGCGGTGTGCTCTTGAGCATCGTCTTAGGCATTGGCTCACTGGGACTGCTCTCGACGAATGCCAACGCGGGTAGGCAAATTTTGCCGATGCGAGCGCGACGATGAATCGATCGTCATCGATGTGTTGCGCCAAAGCTTCACTGCCGCGAAATCGGACAACGTTCCTCTGACGCCAAGCTGGAGTGCTGCCCAGTCCAAGCCTGCAGCCCGCGCGCCAGCTACTCATGGTTCCGTCGAATCATTTGATCGCGGGAGCAGAACGCCCAGCAGCATCATGATCCACGACGCCAGTTAGTGCTGCGTTCGCCTTGAGCTGTTTCGCGTAAGTGCGTCATCCAGAGCAAAAGATGCTGTTCGCGTGTCAGCGCATCTTGAAGCGCAATGCCCCTAACGGTCGTTCGACCATTCCTTATCGATGCCCGGAACTGCATGCAGCAAATCAGGGAACGTGCGCGTTGAAGTGTGGCGGCTCGCCGCCGGCCTTTTCCTTGTTATCGGTCTGTTGCTCTTGGTGCCGGCGGTGGCCCAGGCGCAAGCGCCGACGTCCACAAGCATGAGTCCTCTCGTCGGGTGGGCGGGTTCAAGTGTCGCCACGATTTTCAACGGAACAAATCTCGGCGTCACTGGCACGACCACGGTCACGATTGGTGGCGTGACGGCGGTCGGGCCGACTGTCTCCCCTGACCAGAAGCGCGTCAGTTTTACGATTCCGGCGATGGCCGCTGGCGATTACAATGTCGTCGCGACCACTCCGGCTGGCGCGACGGCACCGCTCATCTTTGAATTCGTCGGGCCGCCCACTATCACGGCGGCTTATGCGCCGACGACAATCTCCGTCACCGGTTCGTCGACGCTGACGCTGACGATCGCCAATCCCAACGCCCGTTTGGGCCTCAACGGCGTTGCAGTCAGCGCGGCGACTCTGCCGTCGGGTCTCACCGGCACCAATCCTTCCACGACCTGCGGCGGGACCGCGGCGACAAGCGGAAGCGATGTGAGTTTGTCGGGCGGATCCGTCGCCGCCCACGGCAGTTGCACCGTCACTCTGACCGTATCGGCCAGCACGGCGAACACTTACCCCGCTTACACCAGCGGTGCTGTCTCGGGAGGAAACGCTGCGCTTCTGGTGGGGACGCAGAGCGGCTCGCCCGCAACGACACCGACCGGACTCGTCGTCAACCCGGCACCACTTGCGGTGACACCGGGGGCAGCATCGGGCGTAACAGTAGGTGTGGCCTATAGCCAAGCGAATCCGGCAAGCGGTGGCGTCGCGTCTTATACTTACGCGCTCGCATCCGGATCGCTGCCGGCGGGCACGACCCTCGATTCCAATACCGGCATAGTGAGTGGCACGCCGACCACCGCGGGGCCGTTCAGCTACGCAATCAAGGCAACGGATAGTCAAGGCACGCCGGTGACGGCCACCGGCGCGACGGTGTCGGGCACCATCGCCAAGGGTTCGCAGACCATCAGCTTCACCGGGCCCGGCACGCAATCGTTGTCCGCGTCACCGATCAATGTCAGCGCGACATCGACATCAGGTCTTGGCGTCACATTCACGTCCGCCACCACTGCGGTTTGCACGGTTTCCGGAACTTCGGTGACGTTGCTGACGATCGGCACCTGCACCATCAATGCCGATCAAGCCGGCGACAGCAACTGGAACGCGGCGCCGCAGGTGCCGCAGTCATTCACGGTGACGCCTGCGGCGCTGGTGGTCACGCCGGGGGCCGCATCGGGAACGGCAGTGGGCGCGTCATACAGCCAGGCGAATCCGGCGAGTGGAGGTGTTGGGCCTTATACCTACGCGCTCGCATCCGGCGCGTTACCCGGCGGCACGACGCTGAACGTCAGCACCGGCGCGGTGAGCGGGACACCGACCATTGCGGGGCCGTTCAGCTACGCAATCAAGGCGACCGACAGCCAGGGCACGCCGGTGACGACGACTGGGGCGACGGTGTCGGGCACCGTCGCCAAAGGGACGCAGACCATCGGTTTCACCGGACCAGCCGCCACATCCTTGTCGGCTTCGCCGATGAGCGTCGGTGCAATGGCGACATCCGGCCTCGGAGTCACATTTACATCCGCCACGTCGGCGATCTGCACGGTGTCCGGAACTTCGATCACGCTGCTGACGACTGGCACCTGCACCATTAATGCCGATCAAGCGGGCGACAGCAACTGGAACGCGGCACCGCAGGTGCCGCAGTCCTTCACAGTGACGCCTGCGACGTTGGTGGTGACGCCGGGGGCAGCGTCGGGAACGACAGCGGGTGTGTCCTACAGTCAGACAAATCCGGCAAGCGGGGGTGTCGGGCCTTACACTTATGTGCTGGTGACCGGATCGCTGCCGGCGGGCACGACTCTCAACCTCAGTACGGGCGCGGTTTCAGGCACGCTGACCACCGCAGGGCCGTTCAGCTACGCGATCAAGGCGACCGACAGCCAGGGCACGCCGGCGACCGCAATCGGCGCGACCGTATCGGGCACCATCGCCAAGGGTTCGCAGACCATCAGCTTCACCGGGCCCGGCACGCAATCGTTGTCCGCGTCACCGATCAATGTCAGCGCGACATCGACATCAGGTCTTGGCGTCACATTCACGTCCGCCACCACTGCGGTTTGCACGGTTTCCGGAAATTCGGTGACGTTGTTGAGCACGGGAAGCTGCACCATCAATGCCGATCAAGCCGGTGACAGCAACTGGAACGCGGCACCCCAAGTGCTGCAGTCATTCACGGTGACGCCCGCGACGCTGGCGGTGACACCGGGTGCTGCCAGCGGCGCTCAGGTCGGCGCAAGCTATAGCCAGGCGAATCCGGCGAGTGGAGGCGTCGCGCCCTTTACTTATACGCTCGCGTCTGGATCGCTGCCGGCAGCTACGTCTCTCAATGTCAGCACCGGTGTGGTGTCGGGCACGCCGACCGCTGCGGGACCGTTCAGCTACCAGATTCAGGCGACAGATAGTGCCGGTCCGCCGCATGTGACCGCGACAGGTGCAACGGTGTCGGGCACCATCGCCAAAGGTGCGCAGACCATCAGCTTCACCGGACCGGCGGCCACATCGTTATCGGCTTCATCGGTGAGCATCAGTGCGACGGCGACATCAGGTCTTGGCGTCACGTTCACGTCCGCCTCCACCGCGGTTTGCACGGTGTCCGCAAATTCGGTGACGCTGCTGACGACTGGCACCTGCACCATCAATGCCGATCAAGCGGGCGACAGCAACTGGAACGCTGCGCCCCAAGTGCCGCAGTCGTTCACGGTAACGGCTGCGACGCTGGTGGTTACAGCGGGGGCGGCGTCGGGAACGACAGTAGGGGTGTCATACAGCCAATCGAATCCGGCAAGCGGTGGCGTCGCGCCCTTTACATACGCGCTCGCATCCGGATCGCTGCCGGCAGGCACGACTCTCAATGTCAGCACCGGCGTGGTGTCGGGCACGCCGACCACCGCCGGGCCGTTCAGCTACCAGATTCAAGCAACGGACAGCGCAGGTCCACCGCACGTGACGGCGACGGGGGCGACGGTGTCGGGCACCATCGCCAAGGGTTCGCAGACCATCAACTTCACCGGACCCGCGGCTACATCCTTATCGGCTTCGCCAGTGACCGTCAGCGCAACAGCAACATCCGCTCTCGGAGTCACATTCACATCCGCCACCACCGCGGTCTGCACGGTTTCGGGAAATTCGGTGGCGCTGCTGATGGCCGGAACTTGTACCATCGCCGCAGATCAGGCGGGCAATGCCAACTACAACGCGGCGCCGCAGGTGTCGCAATCATTCACCGTGACGGCTGCGGCGCTGGTGGTTACGGCGGGGGCAGCCAGCGGCACGCAAGTCGCCGCAAGCTACAACCAATCGAACCCGGCAAGCGGCGGTGTGGCACCATATACATACGCGCTGGCGTCCGGATCGCTGCCCGCAGGCACAATTCTCAACGTCAGCACCGGTACGGTGAGCGGCACGCCGAGCATCGCGGGGCCGTTCAGCTACCAGATTCAGGCGACAGACAGCGCCGGTCCGCCGCACGTGACGGCGACGGGAACGACGGTGTCGGGTTCGATCACTAAAGGGTTGCAGACCATCAGCTTCACCGGGCCTGCAACGACATCGGTGTCAGCTTCACCAGTGAGCATCAGCGCAACGGCGACATCCGGTCTCGGAGTCACATTCACATCCGCCACCACTGCGGTCTGCACCGTCTCGGGAAATTCGGTGACGTTGTTGACGCCCGGCACCTGCACCATCGTCGCCGATCAGGCGGGCAATGCTAACTACAACGCGGCGCCCCAGGTGACGCAGTCGTTCACGGTGACGGCCGCGGCCGTGATCGTCTTCACTCCTACTGCGCTCTCCGGCGGCGCGGTGGGCAGCGGCTACAGTCAGACCATCGCGGCATCCGGCGGCACCGGGCCCTATATCTATTCGATCGCGTCCGGTTCGCTGCCGAGCGGCTTGTCCTTGAACGCTTCGACCGGCCGGATTGACGGCACGCCTGCGGCCTCCGGCAACTCCAGCTTCACCGTCTCGGCCAAAGACGCGCACGGCGACATCGGGGCCATCACCTACACACTGGCGGTCACGGCGCCGTCGGTCGTCGCGGTTTCTTCCAACGTCCCGGCCATAGCCGGTACCACGGTCAACGTCGATCTCACCAATGGTGCGGTCGGTGGTCCCTTCACCAGTGCGCAACTGCTCTCGTTGTCGCCGGCGTCAGCGGGTTCAGTGGTCATCACGCTCGGTGACACCGCATCGAATTCCGACATGATCGTCGCCGACCTTGTCTCGGCGGGACACTATCTCCTGAAGTTCACACCGGCATCGACGTTCTCCGGTACCGCGGTGGCAACCTTCACACTCAGCAGCGCCTTCGGAACCTCGGCGCCAGCGAAGGTCACGTTTGTCGTCTCAAAGCGGCCCGATCCAGCCCTGGACCCGAACGTGATCGGTGTCGTCACTGCGCAGACGCAGGCAGCGCAGCACTTCGCCTCGACACAGATGACCAATTTCAACGACCGCTTGGAAGCGCTGCACGATGGCTGCAATCAGAACGCTTTCAACATTTCGCTGAGCGATAGTCGCAACCCGATCAGCAGCACCCCGCTGACACGCGTAGGCGCCGGCGACGCCGCGGCCGCCGGCACAGAGGCCAATACGTTCTGGCGCGACAACCTGCGGGGCGGCTTCACTGCGGATGGATCCGACAAAGCTCTGACATCTGCGGGCCAATCTGGCAGTGGCGCTTCGTCACTCCCCGGTGCCTCGTCAAACAACCGCGCCTCCGGCGATGATGTCGGGCGCCGCAGCGATGCCGTCGACAAGACACGTGCGTCGAAAACCGCGAGGCTGGGTGAGTGCGAGGTCGAGCGGCGGTTCGCCGCCTGGACCGGTGGATCCGTCACCTTCGGCAAACTGACGACGGGCACCAATGCCGGCACCGCCTACGTCAGCAGCGGCGTCAGCGCTGGTGTCGACTATCGGTTCTCGTCGGCCCTCACTGCAGGCATCGGCTTCGGCTATGGCCAGGACAGGAGCGAGATCGGAACCAACGGCACCGTGAGCAAGGCATTCAGCACCAGCGCGGTTGTGTACGGCTCATGGCATCCAAGCCGTTCCACCTTCGTTGATGCCCTAATTGGCTACGGCATCATGGATTTCGATTCCAGCCGTTTCATTACGAGCAACAATGAATTCGCAAACGGGCGGCGCAAAGGTCAGCAGGTCTTCGGTTCGCTGACGTCGGGCTATGAATACAGGGCCAATGGGCTTCTGGTGTCGCCGTATGCGCGGATCAGCGCGGCTTGGTCGACACTCAATGCGTTTACGGAATCCAGCGGTGGGGCATTCGCCCTGAGTTACGGCGCGCAGACTGTAAACAGTTTCACCGGAGGTTTCGGCCTGCGCACCGCCTATCAATTCAAGCAACCCTGGGGAGTTATCACGCCGCGTCTGCGTGTCGAATATGCCCATGAATTCGACGGCGCTAGTCACGCCTCCGTGGGCTATGCCGATCTCGGCGCCGGTGCGGGATCTGCGCTGCAGATCGCGCCGACCGGCAGTGACTATGTCAACGCGGAACTCGGTGCCGACTTCAACTTCGCCGGCGGCTGGATGATCGGTATCAGTTATCGCACCGCCTTTGGTCAGGACAAGACGCCGCCTCAGACAGTGCAGATGAGAGTCGATTCAAGATTCTGATTAATTGTAATTAACTTCAGCGATCATGTGATGTCGGATGCAACCTTCGGGCGGGCGCTTGTCGGGACGGAACAAACTGCCGCTGCGTTGTGTTCTGTTCGGAGATATTTTGACCGGACCTTGAAAAGACATGAGCTCAGTGGACGTTGTCGTTCCGTGCTTCCGGTACGGACATTTCCTTGATGAATGTGTCGGAAGCATTTTGAGCCAGTCCGGTCCCGCGTTGCGCGTGCTCATTATCAATGATGCGTCGCCCGACAACACGGACGACGTTGCGAAGGAGTTGGTCCGCTCCGATCCCCGTGTCGATTATCGCAGGCACACCTCAAATCAGGGTCTTATTGCAACTGCCAATGAAGGCATCGGCTGGGCCAGCGCCGACTATATGCTTTTGCTGTCCGCGGACGATTACCTCCTGCCGGGCGCTCTATCGAGATCCGTCGATCTCATGGACGGCCATCCTTCGGTCGCTTTCACCTTCGGCGGCGCGGTTGCGCTTGACGAACGAGGGGAACGATCACGCTTGAGAGCTGGCGTGAGACCCAAAACGCGCATCTTATCCGGGCTTGATTTTGTTGCACTTAACCGGGCGAGGAACATCGTGGTGTCGCCAACCGTTGTGGTTCGCACAAGCGTGCAGCAAAGATTGGGTGGGTATTTAACTGACTTACCTCACACGTCCGATATGGAAATGTGGTTACGGCTCGCCGCTCACGGTGACATCGGCGTTATCGCCGCAGACCAGGCCGTGTATCGACGGCACTCGGCGAATATGTCGAACGGGTTTTCGCTGGAGCAAGATCTCCTCCAACGCAAGGCGGCGATTGAACATTTCCTCAATAACGGCGCCGCCAGGCTGACGAACCCCGACGATCTTCGCGTCTGGTTGACCCACCAATTGGCACTTGAGGCGATCAAGTGTGCAAGCATCGCCTTCAACGACGGCGCGATGGAAAACTCGGCCCACCTCTCTCAACTTGCATTGACTATTGATCCGGCCGTTAAAAGGTCGCGCCGTTGGCGATTTCTCGCCTGCAAGAGAGCTATTGGATTGCGCGCATGGCAGCGTGTGAGTCCCGCGGTTGAATGGCTGAGGTCTAGGAGCGAAGACCGCTGAAGCGGCTACGTTCGCCCCACCGCAGCCAACAGCGCGTCTCGCTCAGTTGCGGGCAGGGCGCGAATGCGTTGCCGAGCGATGAGGCGCAAGGCGGCAAATCCACCAAGGAACACCACCACCTTGCTGACGATACCGAAGACTGGCATGAACCAGGCCCATGTCTCAAGGCTGTAAGTGAAGGCGACGAACGCATTGATCGCGGCAGAGACGAACATCAAGCCTGCCCAGACGAAGCCGACGATGACGGCGACATCGGGCACGACTTTTTGGGCGATCTCGGGCAAATAGCGATTGAGCCAGCCGGGCTTGAGCATCACCACACCGATGATCGCGTAGATCACGCTTGGCTTGAACAGCACGAAGCGCGGGTCGTTGGTGAGAAGCGTTGCTCCGCCCGCAGTGACAACCAGAAAGAGGCTCAGCCATTCCATGGTGTCGATTTGCTTGCGGCGGACGAGCTGGATACCGATCTGCGCGACGCCCAGAGCGATGCCGACGCCGACCGAGAGAACCGTGTTGTGCGTCAGGAGATAGAGGATGAGAAAGACGATGGTTGACGCGAGGTCGAGCAGCAGCAGCCGAGCGGCGTTGAGAAAGTCTTTCATTGGGCGTTGAATTCCGCTGTGCGGCTGTGCGGCTTAAAAGCCGTTATGCGATTTTCAGATACGGCGGAGCCCCATGTGCTCCGCCAGAATACGTCTCAACTCAACCTTCTCAAAACCCATAAAACGCCGCCGCGTTGTTGACGAGGATCTTGCGGCGGAGGTCATCGCTCGGCGCCCAATCCTGCAGCAGGTTCAACAGTGGCGTCGTTTTCGGCATTTGCGTCTTCTGGCCGACATGCGGCCAGTCGCTGCCCCACACGATCCGGTCGGGATTGACCTCGACCATCACGCGCGCCATTGGCAGCAGCGCCTCGTAGTGTTCGGCCTGACCAGCGGCGCGGTACGCACCCGAGAACTTGGCCCATGTGTTGCCATTGCTCAGCAATCGAAGAAGTGCCTGGAATGCCGGGTGCTTCACTCCATCGCTCGGATTGATGAACGCCATGTGATCGAACGAAACCGGGCAGGAGAGTTTCGCAACGCGGTCTTCCAGCTCGATTAGCTGTGGCGCCTTGGCGAGAAACTCGATGTGCCAGCCGCGTGCGCGGCAGCGGTCAGCATCGCGTTCGAGGCCTGAGAGATCGAGGCCGCCAGGATGGGCGAGGATGTAGCGGATGCCGCGCACGCCTTGCTGGTGCAGCTTATCAAGGTCGCTGTCGGTCAGATCAGCGGCCGGCACGATAATGGCGCGAAACGGCATGCCGAGCGCTGCGCCGAATTCGAGCTGGCAACGATTGTCCGTGCCATAGACGCTGGGTTGAATCGCGACCACGCGCTCAATGCCAAGCGTCTTGTAGAGCTTGCGCACGGCACCGACATTCGCTTCCGGCGGCGTGTAGTCGCGGTCATCGACATACGGATACTGTGGCGCGGTGCCGAACATATGCATATGGCAGTCGGTCGCGTTGGCAGGCATCGCAAACGACGGCGCAGTGGGATTGGGATCGGGCGCCAGGCAAAGTTGGGTCATGTTCGTTTCTCTTTTTGGATTCTCTATTTGCTTTGCAGAAGCGAGGGGAGCACGTGGGTGAACCACGGCACGAAGGCAACAACCAGCACGCCGATGATTAGCACCACGAAATACGGCAGCATCGCTTTGGTGGTGGCCTCCAGCCGGCTCTCGGCGACGGTGCAGGAGACATAGAATCCGATCCCGATCGGTGGAATGAAGATGCCCACGCCCATCGCGAGGATCATGATCATGCTGTAGTGGATGATGTCGATGCCATATTGCGTGGCGATCGGCATCAGCAGCGGCCCCAGAATGATCAGCGCGGGCAGGCCTTCCAACAGCGAGCCGACCACAATAAGCAGAACGATCGAGCCGAGAATGAAGACGATGCGGTTGTCACCAAGCGAATGCAGGATTGCGGCGAGACTTGCAGGCAGGTTGGCTGCGGTCAGCGTCCAGCCGAATGAGAAGGCCGCTGCGATAATAAAGAGCACCATGCCCGCGAGCAGGCAGGAGTCGACCGCGATGGTGTAGAGCGTCTTGAGGTCGACCGCACGATAGATCGCGTAGGCCAGCACCAGACCATAAAGCACGGCGACGGCGGAGACTTCCGTTGGCGTCGCGATGCCGAAGCGGATGCCGATCACCATGATCACCGGCATCACCAATGGCAGAACCGCACCGCCGCAGGCGCGCAGCAATTCCGGCATCGTCGCGCGCGGAATGGATGCTGTGCCGTTGTTGCGCGACAGGATGTAGTTGAGGATCATCAACAGTGTCGCGATGACGGCGGCGGGCAGAAGCCCCGCGATGAACAGCGTGCCGATCGAGATCGGCGCCACCGATCCCAGCACCAACATGGCAAGGCTCGGCGGGATGGTCTCGGACATGGCAGCCGAAGAGGCGAGCACGGCCGCGCCTTGCTCGGGCTTATAGCCCTGTTTCTTCAATTCCCGGCGCAGCACCGAGCCGACCGCGACAACGTCGGCGATCTTCGAGCCCGAGATGCCGGAGATCATGTAGATCGTCAGCACCACCACCTGCAGCAGGCCACCACGCATATGGCCCACCAGCGTCATGGCAAAGCGCACCAGGCGCAGACTGATGCCGCCTTTCTCCATGATGAGGCCGGCCCAGATGAAGAACGGCAGCGTGAGCAGGATGAAGTTGCTGGTGCCGTCGAACGTGTTCTGCGCGGCCGCGATCAAGGGCGCGACGCCGCTGACCAGAAGGAACATCAGCGAGCCGAGCAGCATGGCGAAGGAGACCGGCAGTCCCAGCAGCACGGCAAACAGGAAAGCCACCAACATCACGCCGAGGGCAGTGCCATTGCTGAGACGCAATGAGGGCACGACGCTCGCGGTGTAAACGACGCCGACCAGCAAAGCGACGACGATCGCGGCAGGAAGCACGTGGCGCGGGGCGTATTCGAAGACCAGCCGCTCCAGCGCGAAGACCACCACCAGCGCAAGGCCAATGGTCAGTGGCAGCATCAGCCACGCGGAATTGATGTCGAGGATCGGCGTATTCGACATCGATGCAATCGACAGCAGATTGAGCGAGACGTAACCAACGACCGCGGCGGCTACGAGCACCAGAAGGTCGATGCCGACGGCGACGGAGATACGCATGTTAGGGGGCAGCTTCGCCGTCAGGAATTCGACGGTCGAGTGATGCCGCGCGCGATAGGCCAGCGCGCCGCCGATGAAGGCGATGAGTGAAAGAAACATCTTCGCGGCTTCATCGGACCACAGCAAGGACTGATGAAACCAGAAACGCGAGCAGATCTCGGTCAGGACGATGCCGAGTTCGATGACGAGCGCTGCCACCAGCACGGCGCGGCAGACAGCATCGATGCCATTGAGGGCGCGTCGAATAACGGATGCCACCGGACCGTTGCGCGTCGCGTGTGCGGCGGGATCGATCAATCCCGCCGGATTCGTTAGATCATGCCCCGCGTGAAGCGAAGCCTGCCTAGTACCCGCTTTCCGAAGTTCGTGATCCATCGCAACATCCACCTTAACGAACTTCGGAAAGCAAAGGGTACTAGCAAACTATAATGCTAGTACCGCTTTCGATTTGAAGTCCCTGTCGCGCGTTTGCCGAGAGTGATGCAGGGACTTCAAATCGGCGGTACTAGCCATGCCCGGCTTCCTTGAGCACGGCGTCGTAGAGATCGGCACCGATGATATCCTTGAATTGCGGATAGACGCTCTCGGTGGCCTTGCGATAGGCGGCCTGGTCAACATCAACCAGCGTCATGCCCTTGGCTTTGAATTTTGTCGCGATCTCATCGCTCTTGGCGGCGATGGTCGCGCGCCAGTCCTTGGTCAATCCGACAGATGCTTCGCGGATCGCCTGCTGCGCGGGCGCAGGCAGTGTGTCGAACTTGGCTTTGCTCGCCATCAGCACACCGGCGTTGTAGACTTGGTTCGTCAGGTTGACGGTGTTGACGATTTCGTCCTGCTTGGTCGCTGCCACCGAAATCATCGGCGTCTCGACAGCGTCGATGACGTGCTGCGACAGCGCGAGATAGACTTCAGTGAGATCGATGGCGACCGGGCTTGCACCCAGCGCCTTGAAGGTGCCCGCGAAGATCGCGCCGGGCTGCACGCGGACCTTGAGGCCCTTGATGCCATCCGGCGTCGCGGCTTTCTTGTCCCGCGTGGAGATGACGCGCCACGCCCAGTGGCCGTAACCGAGGCCATAGATGCCCTTCGACGGCATCATGTCGAGCAGCTTTGTGCCGATCGGGCCGTCCAGCACGCGCTCGGCGGAGGCGCTGTCGGAAAAAAGGAACGGCAGGTCGACGACCTGGAATTTCGGAAACACAGTATCGATGAAGCCTGAGGTGTGCGCGCAGAAATCGATGATGCCCGTCTGCAGGCCGGTCATGATGTTGGTGCCGCTGCCCAACTGTCCGATGCTGAACACCTGGATTTCGACTTCGCCGGACGTGCGCTTGGAGACGTCGTCGGCGAAACGCTTCAGCACGTCATAGACCGGGTGGGCCTGGGTATCCGCGAAGGTGAGTTTGAGCGTGTGGGTCGGCGTTGCGGCCCAGCCACTGCGGCCGACAAAAGGCATCGCAATGGATACGGCAGCGCCTGTCGCGCCGATCTGCAAAAACTTGCGTCGTTCAATCATGGTCGTTTCTCCCTGAAATGCGCCCGATCTTTTGCCGGTTCGCATGTGTGACGGTCGTTATTCGATAGAATGTATTCCCTGAGATCGCGCGGCTGCGGGTCGAAGACCTGCGCCGGCGAGCAGATGACAATGTGGAGGATAAGGGCTGAGGGTTGAAGCGGTTAGCTTTCGTTGTCCGATGTTTGCGCTCACCTTATCGGCCATCTTGGAAAAAGCTAGCTCATATCGCTTGGCGATCTGAAGATTGTTGATGGCGAAGCCAGTGGCGCGATGCAGAGTTTTTTGGCACCTGAGAAAACGCTTCGCGTTTCATTATTTGACATGGAGCGGTGGCCCGTTTTGTAATCCGGTTTGCCAAGATCAGGGGGCTCTGATGAATTTTGCGCCACTGCTGGATGCCATCGCTCCAATTCCGCTTCACGCGTTCGCTGCGATGGCCGCGCTGATCGTCGGCATCGTCCAGTTCGCTGCTCCGAAGGGAACGCTGCCGCATCGAACCATTGGCTGGGTTTGGGTCGTGCTGATGTTGACCATCAGCGTCTCCTCGTTCTGGATTCATGGGACTAGCTTCAGACTCTGGCGAAGCTGGAGTCCCATTCATCTCTTGTCGATCTTCACGCCGCTGATGTTGGTGCTCGCCGTTTTCTATGCCCGCACGCACAACGCGAGAGGGCACAAGATCACGATGATCTCGATCTTCACCGGCGCTCTTGTGATCGCGGGTCTTTTTACACTCGTGCCGGGGCGGATCATGCACCGGGTCGTGTTCGGGAGTTAGAGTCGCGTCATCGCTTGCGGCTTACCCCGCATGCTCCACAAGATGCGCACGCGAAGGAGCAGGGGCAAATCCATCGGTGAAATATTGCGTTTCGTTGGCCACCAGTCCGTCGCGGAATTCCATGATGCTGACTGCGTAAGACGGCTGGCCATCATAGGTCAGCACGAATTCGGTAACCCACAGATCACCGCCGCCGATCATCCGGCGGACTGTAAAACGTTTTTTGTTGGGTTGGAGTAACCGGCTTTCCTGAATGTTGCGGCGGCCCCGGATCCGCTCGCCCGATTGCGGATAATAGAGAACGGCATTCTCGTGATAGATGTCGTGCTCGGCTTCAAAATCGTTCGCGTCCGAAGCCTGCCAATGGCGCTGCAACGCAAGGCGCATTGTTTGATTGTCCATATGGCTCTCCCTCCGCTGTTCCCGCGATCAGTCCTGCAAGGAATTCATTGTGCGGGACCTTGTTCCGGCACATGGGCGGGATTGGCGGGTGCGCCAGTCACTTTGCCTCGACCGGGTATCCGCAGATCACACCTACGGCTTTGCGCGCAATCTCCCGCAATTCATCACGGGAAGTGCCCGCACGGGCGCGGATGGCGATCGTCTGCATGGTCGCGGATGCAAGGATCGCAAGCGCCGCCGGATCGGCGTCGTCCTTCAGCTCGCCTTTCTCAACCGCGAGGCGGAAGCGCGCTTCAAAATCGGCGTCGATCAATCGAACCCCCGTGGCAACACTCTTTCGGATCTCAGGATCCTCAAAGCTTTCGGTGACCGCGGTTCCGATGACAAAGCAGCCGCGCCGCTGGCCTTTGTTTGAAAAATAAAACGACAGCGCGGCGTCATAGGCAAGCATCAACGCCTCGGCCAAAGGACGGTCGCCCGCGAGAGCCTCGCGCGTCGCGGCCAGACTGGCCTGCCAATAGTAAGACAGCGCTTCAATATAGAGAGCGTGTTTGTTGCCGAATGCTGCATAGAGGCTCGGCGGATTCATACCGGTCGCAGCGGAGAGGCTGTCGAGCGACGTGCCGGCATAGCCCGTCTTCCAGAATGTTTCCGTTGCACGCTGCAGCGCGGCCTGCCGGTCATAGTCGCGCGGCCGTCCTCGACGCTTCACTGCCGTATCGCTCTTCTTTTCCGTCATATCACATGGAACCTTCGGTTTCCGAGCCTCGGCCAATATTTGTAGTGAATATTATAAAAATCAAGCTTGATTGTCGAATTCGGCCTCATTAATTGTAGTGAACGTTACAAAATTAATGGAGGCCGATCATGAGTTTTCATTTTTCGCCGTTCGCGCGCTGGATGGGCTCGGGGAGGGAACTCGCTGAGAACGGTGATGTGGTCGAGTTTCCTGTGCCCAGTCGAGGCCAGGCTGCCGGGACGGAGCGGGCGCTCGCGGTGACCGGTGCAACCACTGCGGAGATGACAAATCCCGCGATGGATGCGCAGCGCAACAGGGCGGTCGATGGCCCGGCGTCCGTCAGCGCGGCCGCTCCGCACCGGAAGGAACTCCGCGCGCGGCTGCGCCGGCCTCTGATGCTCGCGCTGCCGATCGTGTTCGCTGTGTTCGGCGGTGCCTACTATCTCGCCGAAGAGCCTTATGTCTCGACCGACAATGCGTTCGTCCGTGCGGCGAAGATGTCCATCAACGCGCGGGTTGCCGGGCAGGCCGTCGCCATCGCCGTGCGGGACAATCAGCGCGTCCGGCAGGGACAGGTTTTGTTTCGGATCGATCCCGAGCCCTACCAGATGGCAGTCGATCAAGCCGAAGCGCGGCTGGTGAGCGCGCGTCTGCAAATCGATGCATTGAAAGCGACATACTGCCAGCAACAGGCTGAGCTCCAGTCGGCTCAGGATTCAGCGGCTTTTAACGAGCGCGAGTTCGATCGCAAGAAAACCCTGGTTGCCTCCGATTTCACGCCGAAGGCTGCGTTCGATCGCGCCGATACCGATCTCAAGGTGGCGCGTCAGCGCATCGTCTCGATCGAACAGCAGATCGCAAGCACGGTGGTCGCGCTGGCTGGTGATCCCGATATCGAGATCGATCGCCACCCGACAGTCCGCGCAGCCAAATCACAGCTCGATCGCGCCCGGCTCGATCTCTCTTATTCGGTGGTGAGAGCGCCTGACGACGGGATCGTGACCAAGGTGGACAATCTGCAGGTTGGTGACTTCGTCAATCCCGGCGCCGCCGTGTTCACACTGCTCTCGAGTCGAGAAATCTGGGTCGAGGCGAATTTCCGCGAAACGGGTCTGACCCATATGCGTCCGGGTCAAGACGCAACGATCGATGTCGATGTGTATCCAGGTCGAACGTTCAAGGCGCATGTCGTCAGCATGAGCCCGGGCACCGGATCGGATTTCGCGGTGCTGCCGCCGGAAAATGCGACCGGCAATTGGGTCAAGGTCGTTCAACGTCTGCCGGTGCGCCTCGAACTCGATGAGGCCGATCCGAACCGGCCGCTGTTTTCAGGGATCAGTGTCACCGCGCGGGTCGATACGCGCCACCGCGGCTCCTGGCTGAGTTTGCTCTGTGCCAGTCTGCTGCAGCCGGCGGTCGCGACGGAGGTCAAATGAGCACGGCTCTTGCCACGCATAGCGCAGCCGATGGGCACGGCGTTATCACCGCGGCGGCCCTGATGGCGACCTACATGGAGGCGGTGAACATCTCGCTGCCGAATGCGGCCCTACCGCATATCCAGGGCACGCTGTCGATGGCCAACGACGAGGTCGGCTGGGTGTTTACTGCATATATCGTCGCAGGCGCCGCGGTGATGCCGATGGCGCGCTGGCTCGCCGGACGCTTTGGCCGGAAGTTGATCTTTCAGCTTGCGCTCGCCGTCTTTGCGCTTGGTCTGGTTCTCGACACGCTTGCAACAATGACCCTTCAATTTGTCTTCGCACGGATCGTCCAGGGAGCCGGGGGAGGCGCACTCGGCCCTCTGTCGATGGCGATCCTGCTCGACGTGCTGCCGCCGGAGCGCCATGGCCGCATCGGCCTTGCGGCGACGGTGTGCTTCCTGCTTGGCATCAGCAGCGGTGCAAGCATCGGCGGCTGGTTCAGCGAATATCACGGCTGGCGCTCAATCTTCATGATCAGCCTGCCGATGGTGGGCTTTATCGCCCTCACGATGACGCTCTTGCTTCCCGAGAAGAGAGCGGAGCGCAACCCGCCCTTCGACTTCTTTGGCGTGGCGACGGTATTGCTTGGCTTGATCGGCCTGCAGATGGTGCTCGATCGCGGCGAACGCCTGGAATGGTTTGCCTCAGCGGAGATCTGGGTGGAAGCGATCGCCTCGATCTCGGGATTCTATCTTTTCAGTGTGCATGTCCTGACGAGCGATGCGCATTTCCTCAATAAGGCGCTGTTCAAGGACCGTAACTTCATCCTCTCGGTGATCATGATATTCGCCGTCGGCTTCGTGCTGTTGCCGACTCTCGCTCTGACCTCGCCGATGCTGGAGGAACTACTCGACTATCCGGTCGACACCACTGGCTACATGACGCTGGCGCGTGGCGTGACGCTTGTGGGTGCAGTCGTGCTGATGAGCTTCGCCCCGGCGCGGATCGACAATCGGCTGTTCATGATCGGCGGCATGGCGATGGTGGTCTATGCCAATTGGCTGATGCTTGGCTATTCACCTGAAATGGACTGGCGTCTGGTGGTCGTGGCGGGGCTGCTCCAGGGCACCGGTCTCGGCACGTTGCTGCCGGCACTCACCAAGGTGGCGTTCAGCACGCTCGATCAAAAATTCCGTCCGGAAGGCACGGCGCTGTTCAGTCTGTCGCGCGCCTTTGGAAGCACCATCGGCATCGCGATCGTCCAGCTGTTTTTTTACAACAACACCCAGGCGATGCACCTTGCGCTCGCCAAACACCTCACGCCGTACCGAACCGTTGCTCATGTCGCGAGTTCATTCAGCCAGCCGGGGCTTGCCGCGCTCAATGGCATGGTCACGCACCAGGCGGCTTTTGTTGCGGTTGTCGACCAGTTCAAAATCCTGATGTTCGCCATGCTGATCGTGAGCCCGCTGGTGCTTTTTCTCCATAAGCCGCAGCCGGTCAAATAAAGGAGTATCCCATGACTACACCTGACACGCTTCGCAATACGCGTATTCGCCTCAATCACGGATCTGTTTTGATGCCCGCTGCGGGCTTCGGCACCCTGATCCCCGATCCTGTCGCGACCAAACAGGCGGTCAAGACTGCGTTGGAAGTGGGCTTTCGACATTTCGATACGGCGGAGCGCTATCGCAACGAAGCCGTGGTCGGTGAAGCGATGAGCGAGGTCTTCGACACGGGGATGGTTCGGCGCGATGATGTTTTCGTAACTGCCAAACTCTGGAACACCAATCATCGTCCAGAACGCGTCAAACCGGCCTTCGATGCAAGTCGCCAGCGGCTGCAGATCGACACTGTCGATTGCTACATCATCCACACGCCCTTTGCTTTTAAGCCCGGCGACGACCAGGACCCGAGAGATGAGCAGGGCAAGGTCATCTATGACTCAGGCGTGACGTTACTGGACACATGGCGGGCGCTGGAGGGCCTCGTGGACGAGGGGCACTGCAGGTCGATCGGCTTGTCGGACATCACTTTGGAGAAGCTGCGGGAGATCGTGTCAGTTGCGCGGATCAAGCCGTCCGTGGTGCAGGTGGAATCCCATCCATATCTTCCCGAATGGGAGCTGCTGGACTTCTGCAAGGAGCACGGCATCGTGCTGCAGGCGTTTGCGCCCTTGGGACATGCAATGCACCCGAACGTGCTCGATGACCCGATCATCGAAAACATCGCACGGCGCGTTCACAAGACACCGGCTCAAGTTGCCTTGGCGTGGGCGTTGCAGCGCGGGACCGCTTTTCTCACTACTTCCAAGACGCCTCGCCGTATCGAGGAGAATTTCGACATTTCGGCCCTCCCTGAGGATGCCGCGCAGGAGATTGGAGATAGCATCACAACGCGCGTTCGGTTTAACCCGGTGGTAGAAACCGGCGTCCCAGGATTCATTCCCGGAACCAAATGACGAATGGGGCCGCCTTGGCTCCGGCGTATTGCGGTTGAGTTCAGGGACCGAAACTAGCCGTTGACGATGAGCCCGCGAAGGCCATTTTAGATGGACCGCCGAACTTGAGGCGAGCGAACGAGCGTGGCAGTGTGTTGCCAGACTGCATTTTGATTTGCCGCAAGACACGTTTCGGAGATCGGCCGAGTTTGAGCGCGGCCTGACCTGTTTTCTGCAATGAAGGCCAAGACCACTGTTTTTTAAAAAGGCCACACTTCTTAAAAGTCCTGTCGATTGAACGTGCAAGCTGGTTGCGAAAGTTCATAAGCAAGTTCGTCAAGAACTTGGACCAGTCTCATTATTTGCCGGTGCGGCGCAGTTGCCGGCCCGGATGCCACGACGAAGTTCCTGATGATGCAGTTCTTGATGACGCAGCTTTTGGATTGAAGGCAACCAGCCGGAATTCTCATACACCTGGGAGGAGCGATGATGGACGAGCCACTCATCCTCAACAGACTGGTGTTTCATATTGGCGGCTATGATCCGCATATTTTGCCGGAGACGTCATATCTCCGGTTTGTTCGTGAGTCGAAGCGGTTTGAAAAAACCTGGAGTGCGACAGTCTCGGTGTCTCCGCCGAACCTCACGGCCGATGAGGCGATATGGCAGATCACGACCACAGGCCCGAATTGGCAAGTTGAGACGCGCTATTGTCTGGTGCGTTGGGATGACATCATTGCGACCGTGGCTCGCCAGCCCTGGTGGCGCCGCATTCCTCTCAGTCAGTTGGCGTTTATCGATTTTGCCGCGGCGGGCGCGCTATGGGGTTATATCCGCACCAATTGGCGATACGCACTGTTCTTTATTTATCCGTTTTTGCTTTTCGATGCCTTTGTCCTTATTGCCTGGTTTACGGGTGAATTTTTTACCCGCGCGAGCAATTCCATTTGGGTCGGGATACTCGCAGGGCTCATAACATTTGCTGCTCTGGTGCGGGGGCCGTGCCGGTGGTTCGGCCTCGCCACGTTGTTCGATGATTGGATATTTTCCAGCGCTTATGTCCGGACTGCCTATCCTGTTCTTGAACGAAGGCTCGACGTCATCGCAGGCGAAATAGACAGTGCTGCGCGCCGCGCTCAGGTGGACGAGATCCTCGTCATCGGCCACAGCCTTGGTGCCGCGATTGCCGTCGATCTTCTGGCTCGCGTGGTGGCGGTGAATCCTTCCATCGGCGAACGCGCTCCGCGAGTGGCATTCCTGTCGGTGGGGTCGTCCATTCTCAAAATCGGACTGCATCGCGGTGCCAAACATTTCCGCGCGTCACTTCAGCGTGTGGCCGCAGCCCCCGGCCTATTCTGGGCGGAGTATCAGGCGTTGACCGACGTGATGAATTTCTACAAGACCAATCCAGTTTCCGAACTGGGCCTCACGGCAATTGACCGCCCGGTGGTGCGCATCGTAAGAATCCGCAGCATGTTGGATCCCGTATTTTACAACCGCATCCGTCGCAATTTTTACAGGGTGCATAATCAGTTCATCAGCGGCAACCAACGGCGCACGCCGTACGATTATTTCATGCAAGTCTGTGGGCCATTGTCAGCAAAGCGGCAGGTCGAATTGCCGGAGGGAGCAGCCTCGGCGCTTGACGCAAACGGCGCATTGATCGGCGTTGAGCCGGATAATCACACACCTGTTGAATCAGCACGGATAAACCAACGGTGACGCCATCACTTGCGAAGGTGATCTTCGCTCTTCTCGCAGTGGGCTGGTACGTTATTCGTTTCCCTTATGAACGAAGGTCCCGCCTCACGCCTGTCGTGCGCAACGCCCGTGGTGCGCGCGAGATCGCGCTATTGTCCATTTCTCTCACGGGTCTTGGCATTTTGCCCTTCGTCTACATCGCAACCGGATTCCCGCGCTTTGCGAATTATGCCTTTCGGCCGGCTCAGGCCTGGATCGGCCTCGTCGTCGCGATCGCGGCGCTCACGATGTTTCGTTTGACTCACAAAGCGCTCGGGCGGAATTGGTCCGTCAGTCTCGAAGTCCGCGAAAGTCACAAGCTCATTTCGAGCGGAATTTATCGCCACGTGAGGCACCCGATGTACACAGCCTTCTGGCTGTGGGCCGTTGCGCAAGCATTGCTTCTGCCGAACTGGTTCGCCGGATGCGCCGGGCTTGTCGGGTTCGGTATTCTCTTTTTTGGCCGAATTAAAAAAGAGGAGGAATTAATGCTGGAGAAATTTGGCGACGATTATCGCGCATATATGTCGCGAACCTCTCGCGTGATTCCCTGGATTTATTGATCGGCAGATCTCGTGGAGTGCTCTCGGCTGCGAAAAGCCTGACAAACACAGGTATCCGCGGTGTGATGATGCTGAAGCACACAGAAAAAGCGGAACTCCACGTGTTATTTTAGACACATCCTTAAGAATTCTCCCGCACCCTCAATTAAATCCAAGCGCTTTTATTTGTTTGCCACCTTTGGTGTGGCAAGCTTTCACCAGCGTAAATCGCCGCAAATGGGGTTTTCGAGCACGACACGTTTTCCAAACCTTATCCAAGGAGATGGCTAATGCTGAAGGCTCTCGTCGTAACGACAGCATTGCTTGGAATGGCAAGTCTCGGAACTGCAAGTCTCGCTACCGCCGCCGACCTCCCGCGCGCCCAGCCTGTGGTCTCACAGGCGCCAGTTGGAAAAATGCCGATCGGCAAATATCCGGTTGGAAAGTACCCGGTTGGAAAATACCCAGTTGGAAAGTATCCGACTGCTGCTGCTCCCGTTGTGACCAAGGGGTAATGCGCTTCCGCTCTTTGGGGTGACGTGTCGTCGAGCTTCGTCGGCGCGTCTGTGAGCGGAATGCAAGTCTTTATCCAGACTGCTTTTATCTCAACGTCTTTATCTGGACGGCTTTAGGAGCTGACAGTGCAAATGACTTCAATGAAAGGGAGCCGCAGAGGCTTTTCCCTAACGGGCTTCTGTGTGCTCGCAATCTTGCTTGCAGCGGGCACTGGCGTTGCTTCGGGGCAGCAACTTGCAGCACGCGGCGAGCCTGAAAGGTCCAGTCAGGCCGCAACGACGACGGAGACTTCCGGCAGACAGGCGCACAAACCGCGGGAGCAATATCCATATTACGTCGACTTCCGCGCAAGGACCGCGGCGAGTTATGGCCATGCGTTCGTCTGGTACGGCCGCAGGACCGATCGAAAAGTTGAAGTTGCGGGGCTGCATCCAGCCGGAGAAAGCACGGTGCCTTACGTTCTTGGCCACGTGTTGCCGGTGCCTTCTGAGACCGGTGCAAGTTACGGCGACCTCGACGCTCAATACCTGACGAGCAGTTATCGCGTTTATCTCAATGAAGCGGATGGCAAACGCGTCTTCGCCTACATCAAGAAGCTGCAGAAAAGTTCGCCGGTTTGGAATGCCGTGACATACAACTGCACAGCGTTCATTGGCGACATTGCGAAGTATATGGGTCTGAAGACGCCATATACCCACCTGCTGTACCCGGAGGAGTGGGTGGACAATCTTCGTAAGATCAACGGTGACCGCAAGGTGGTGCAGCTGGCGCCCGAACGCGTGCAGTAATCCAGTTCGAGGCAGCGATCGTTACGCGCGCGCAGATGCTTCGCGCGCGTTCGATGTTTTGCACCTGAGTATCATGCCGGCCACCACTCAGCCGCGTTGCGATAAAGCTGAGGGCTCCCGCGCTTAACTCCGCCGCTTGGCCGTGCGTTGTTTCGGCTGGCCATAGATGACCAGCGTCAGGCGCGGATCGTCGTTGGTCTGAAATGTCGCATAGGTCGTCTTGATCGTTCCGAGCTCGGGATGTCGCATCACTTTCTCGCCGGACGATCTGATGCGGACGCGGTGCTCTTTCCACCAGCGCCGAAACTCGGGGCTTAGCTGTCGCAGCTCTTCCACCAATTCCATGAACTCCGGCGCATCGGACCAGAAATCGTAATTGACGCGGAAGCTCTCCAGCATGCCGCGCGCTTCCTGCTCCCAGTGGGGGTAGCGCTCCTTCATCTCCGGCGCGGTGAACATCTGATAGAGCGAGTTGCGCTGCTTCGCCGAAATCTTGGCGTAGTCGCGGAACAGCCTGACGGCGTGCCGATTCCAGCACAGCACATCGAAACGGGCACCGACGATATAGGCCGGCGCGTTCATGCAGTTGATCATCTCGACGAGGTGAGGCGGCACGGTCTCCTTCGTGAAGCGCCGTCGAGGCGGCCCGAAGGCCAGACTGTTGAGGTGAGCCTGATCGGCAGGCGTCAGACGAAGTGCCTGTGCGAGCGCATCCACCGTCGCACGCGATGGCAGTGAATCGCGTCCCTGTTCAAGCCTCACATACCAATCGACAGAAATGCCCGCGAGTTCGGCGACTTCTTCGCGCCGCAGACCCGGCGTTCGCCGCCGCGCCACTACGGGCAGGCCGCAATCGGCCGGGTTCAGCCGCTCGCGCCGCTGGCGCAGCAATTCGCCGATCTGTTTGCTGGCGGTTTGGGTCATTGTCCTAGCCTAGCACTATCCTAGGATAAATCTCCCCCTGAATAAGGTCCAGAGCGATCGCTAGTCTTTTGCTTGAATACTCGCGAAAGGAAAAGAGATGAAGGCATGGCAGATCGAACGCCTGGGCGGCGCAACAGCCCTCCGTGATGTGTCGATGCCCGAACCGCGTGCCGGAAGCGTCGTCGTCAGGATCGAGGCGTCGGCTCTGATGTCCTATCTGAAAAACTATGTGGACGGCAAATTGCCGATCTACGATCCTCCGGAGGGATGGTTCACCCCGGGCGGAAATGCGGTAGGCATCGTGCATGCTGTCGGCCCGGATGTGTGTCACATCCATCCGGGGCAGCGCGTCTTTGTGTCCTCGCACATTGTTGCCGACGAGCGGATTGCGGAGCCTGCACAAATCCTGCTCGGCGTGACCGCCATGGGTCCTTCCGGTAAATCGCTTCAGCAGGACTGGCGCGACGGCACGCTCGCGCAATATGCGCTCGTTCCGAAGTCCTCGGTGACGCCGCTGGATGGCCTCGATGCATTCGATGCCGTGCAACTCGCGGCGCTGACGCGGTTCGCGGTGCCCTATGGTGGGCTGTTGCGTGGACGCCTGGTCGCAGGCGAGACATTGATTGTCACCGGCGCAACCGGGGCCTATGGCAGTGCCGCTGTCCTGCTGGCGCTGGCGTTGGGAGCAGGGCGCGTCATCGCCGCCGGGCGGAATGAAAAGAAGCTTGAGAGTCTCATTCAGATAGCTGGGTCGCGCGTTGAGCCCGTCATCCTGTCAGGTGATGTGGTCAGCGATGCAGCGAAGCTGCGCGCTGCTGCCGGACGCGGTGCGGACATCGCCTTTGACATGGTCGGCAATGCCCGCGATCCGAATGCAACACTTGCAGCGCTGCGCGCTTTGAGGCGCGAGGGCCGGCTTGTGTTGATGGGCAGCATGTCAGCGCCGCTGCCGATTTCTTATATGGAGGTAATGATGAACGGCCTCGAGATCATCGGGCTGTTCATGTATCCGCCCGATGTGTATCGCAGGCTCGGCGCGCTGGTTCGGTCGGGAATGCTGGACATTGGCGTCATTCGGCCGCGGACGTTTCCTCTCGATGACCTGCCTAGGGCGATGGATGCGGCCGCCGCAGCAAGCGCCCTCGAGTCCGTCGTTATCACCCCAAGCTGATATTTCCACGGAGGAGTTCGGCTAGCGGCTCTCCTTGCCGAGGATGAGATCGATCGTGTGCCTGGCGATCTTGCGAAGCTGGGCCTCGTCATCGAAGGCGCGTTCCATCACGGCCAGTCCGCGCGCGACGGTCGTGATATGTAACGCTGCAAACTCCGGCGCACCGCTGAACTCGCCGCGTTTAACACCATCGGATAAAGCGTCTTGAATGAGGCGTGTGACGCGCGCCACCATATCCGCGAAGGCTTGCCGCGCGGTCTCATCCAGCCCCTCATCGTCGGACGGGTCTAACTCCATCAATCCTCGCGTGGTCGGACATCCGCGAGGCGGCGAGCCGGAACGGAAGTTCTTGATGACGGCTTCGAAGAACGCCGTGAGGCGCTCGCGTAACGTCCCCGAACCGAGCGCCTTCTGGATAGAGCCGAGATATTTGCCGGAGTAGCGCTCGTAGGCGGTGAGAAACAGCGCTTCCTTGCTGCCAAAGGCATTATAGAGACTGCCGCGCTGGACGCCGGCCTCTCGCGCAATATCCGCAAGCGATGTACCGCGCACGCCCTTGCGCCAGAATTGATCGAACGCGATCCGCAACACGTCGTCGTGGTCAAATTCGCGCGGCCTCACATGTCTCTCCTCTTTGCACAGGGCGAATTCCCGCATCCTGTGCGGGCTGGAAAGTATTTGACATGGTGTCAAGAATATGGACATCATTTCTTGACACTACGTTAAAAACAACTTGGGGCTGATCGCTCGCCTTTTCAATGGGTGAATTACCAGCCCGAGGCCGCGCGTTGCGGTCGCCGTCACCATAGCCAGTGTGTAAAAGGATCTGCGAATGCCGCTCGTCCACATCTCGTTGCGTGCAGGAAAGCCGGAAGCCTATCGACAGGCGATCTTCGACACGCTCTACCGCGCGATGCGCGAGACGCTCAACGTGCCCGAAGACGACCAGTTCATGACCATCACGGAGCATGACGCTGGGAATTTCCGTTACGGCGGCTCCTGCTTTGGCATCACCCGCAGTGAGAATGTCGTGTACATCCAGATCACGGTGTTCAACACCCGCACGGCTGAACAGAAGAAAGCGCTGTTTCAGCGCGCCGCGGAGTTGCTCAGCGACAGCCCCGGCATCCGGCCGGAAGACGTGTTCGTAAATATTCTCGAATCCGCGAAAGAGAATTGGTCGGTCGGCCACGGCCTCGCGCAATTTGCGTGAGGGGAGTGCCTGACCTGAGCCAAGACTGGACGTAACCATGACTGACCAGACCTCGTCGACCTCATCACCCCGAAGTGCCGCCTCGGCATGGATGTTTGGCCTCCTGGTTTTCATCGTGTTCGCCTGGGCCCTGAACTGGGTTGTGATGAAGGTTGCGGTTCAGGAGATTTCGCCGCTGTGGGCCGTCGCCGTCCGCACGGTGATCGCGGTGGCCGTGCTCGTCCCCGGCGTCGCGCTGAGCGGCCAGCTCACGTTGCCGGCGCGCGGCGACGTGCCGATCGTTCTGGTGATCTCGCTCTTTCATATGACGGCGTTTGCCGTGCTGATGACCATCGGCCTCAAATATCTGCCGGCCGGCCGTGCCATCGTGCTCGGCTACACCACGCCGTTGTGGGTGGCACCCGCCGCCTGGATGTTTTTGAAGGAGCCGCTGCCGCTGCTTCGGCTTGCCGGTGTGGCCCTTGGGCTTGCCGGCGTGTTCGTGCTGTTCGATCCGACGCGGTTCGATTGGCACTCGCCGGAGACTGTCAAAGGCAACGCTCTCGTCCTGCTGGCGGCGCTGTGCTGGTCGATCAGCATTGTCTATACGCGCGCGCACCGCTGGATCGGCACGCCGTTTCAATTGATCGTGTGGCAGACACTTCTGGCCGCCATCATGCTCATTGGCTTTGCATTTGCGCTCGAAGGGGCGCCGAACCTGAACTTGAGCTCGGCCGCCGTCTGGTCGCTGATCTACAACGGCGCGATCGGCACGGCCCTTGGCTTCTGGGCGATGATGATCGTCAACAAGGAGTTGCCGGCGACAGTCACATCGCTCAGCGTGCTGGCGACGCCGGTGGTTGGCATGTTCATGTCCGCGATGATGTTGCATGAACATATCGATCTGCCGCTCGTCGTTGCGAGCCTCATGATCGCCTTAGGGATTGCCATGGGCGTGGTGCGGAGGCGTTGAGCGTCATGTCAGTTACCCTGACAAATCATCGATCTCACACGCAGTGACGACAGCGTTCGGCGCGAATTGTCGTGAAGTCGTCCTAATTCGAATTTAAAAGTGGCGACTCCTTGTGACATGAGGATTTGCCACTCGCGGCTCCCCATGCCGGAATGCGTGGCGTGCGTGTAAACACTGGCATCGCATGCCGGCCGGAATAGTCCGCATCGTCTGGTGTTTGCGTCTTGCATCAATTTTGTCTGATGGGGTGACAATGAATTTTCTTTTCCGAGCCTCTGTCCGAAAGCGCGCAATTTCTCTTGCAGCAATATCGGCGGTTGCGATGATCTCTCTGGCGGGCGGACATCTGCTGTCGTTCCGCGCGATGGCCCAGGACACCGAGCACAATCTTGAGAACTCGGCCGAAGCGTCGTTTCTCGCCGAAAACGATACCGCGATGTCCAAGATGATGGCGGACATGGCGGTGAAGCCGACTGGCGATGTCGATCGCGATTTTGTTGCGATGATGGTGCCCCACCATCAAGGCGCGATCGATATGGCGAAAGCGGTCCTCCGTTACGGAAAAAACGAGCAGCTCCGCCGCATGGCGCAGGAAATCATCGTGACCCAGCAACAGGAGATCGCCGCGATGCGCCTTGCGGTGGGAGAGCCGTTGCCGCCATCGGTCGCTTCGCCAACGGCGGCCGAACCCGCAGCGCCTTCGTCAGCAATGCAGGGCACGATGGAGATGTCACACGGAGCCAAGTCTCCTGATGCAATGTCGCATGGGTCTCACGGCTCCACAAATTCAATGAATACGAAGTAGGACATCGAGATGAAGCGCACACTTCTGGCAATGAGCTTTTTTGCCGCCACCTCGATCGTTACACCAATTTGGGCAGGTCAAGCGCCCGGCGCTGCAAGCGATTCGGATATTCCCGTCAGTCATAAGGATCGTGTCTATACCGCCGAGCAGTTTTCCAACACCGTCTCGGTGACAGATCCCGTCGACAACACGCTCCTGGGCGTCATCCGTCTTGGCGATCCGCAGCCAGGAAATTTCAGCCCGCTCTACAAAGGGCAGGTTCTTGTCCACGGCATGGGCTTTTCGTCCGACCACAAGACCATTGCTGTGGTTTCGATCGGCTCGAACTCGGTCACCTTCATCGACACCGCCACCAACGCGGTCAAGCACACGACCTATGTCGGCCGCTCGCCGCATGAGACGTTCTTTACGCCCGATGGCAAAGAAGTGTGGGTCACGGTGCGCGGCGAGGACTATGTATCCGTGCTCGATGGCACGACGTTCGAGGAGAAAACGCGGATCAAGGTGCCTGCAGGCCCGGGGATGCAGATCTTCTCACCCGATGGAAAATACGGATACGTCTGCTCGTCGTTCAATCCGGAGACCGTGGTTGTCAATGTCGCGGATCACCAGATCGTCGGGCACGTCAAGCAGGACAGTCCGTTCTGCCCGAACATCGCAGCGACGCCGGACGGCAAGCAGGTCTGGCTCACGCTGAAGGACGTCGGCAGAACGATGGTCTTCAATGCGCAGCCGCCGTTCGATGTGATCAAATCGTTCGACACCGGACCGATCACCAATCACGTCAATATTGTCCATAATGCAAATGGGACGTTTGCTTACGTCACTGTTGGTGGATTGAACGAGGTCAAGGTGTTTCGCACCGATGATTTCTCGCAGGTCGCAACCATTCCGGTCGGCAAGCTGCCGCATGGCTTGTGGCCATCGGGCGACGGCAGCCGTATTTATGTTGGGCTTGAGAATGCTGATAGTGTGACCGCCATCGATACCATGACCAACAAGGTGATTGCGACGAGCCCGGTTGGGCAGGCGCCGCAGGCCATTGCATATGTGCCGAACGCGGTTCCCGAGGGCGATGGCAGACAAGGCTTGCGGCCGATCGGTCTTGCGGGCCAAACCACGCATCTGACGCTCACCGCTGTTGCGGACAGCAAAGCCAAGCACGATGCTGGGAGCGGGCCGACCAGTGTGTCGTTGTTCGATCAGGGGTTGATCCAGGTATTGCAGGCATCGGTCACCGGCCTCGAGCCCAAGCAACCGTATGTACTCGCGCTTGCGAATCAAGCTGATGGCCAGGGGCTGCTCGAACCGCTGGCGGCATTCATGACCAATCCGGCAGGATCGGCGATCGTCAACGCGACCGGACCTATCCGCCAGATCGTTCAGGGCGAAGAAAACACCACGCGCCGCTTCCTTGTCATCGCCCATGGCGATGCGACCAGGCTCGGACCTGTGGTGCAGGTGCAGAACCCGCAGTGATCGCTGTTCGCCTCGTTCACGCGAGCTTGCCTTCGCACTTGAAGAGCGTCTCAGCTAAGGCGAGACGCTCTTCAAGCAATCCGCCGGAGTTAAGACTCCTCACACTGTAGTGAGTCATCCCAAGCAGGTTCCATCGCCGAATCGGGGCTGGATTCCGAAATCTTTAATAAATTCGTCCGCATCATTTCTCCTTCGGGACACTAAGGGTGATCTCGGGAGGATTGTCATGCGTATCGCGAGAGAAATGGTTGCGGAGACCTTCCTGGCTGTCGCGCTGACCGGCTATGCCGGGCTCTGCGCTGCGTTACTGGAATTGGCCTTCGTGCACTGAAGATGCCGGGACTTGAGGCTTTGAGGGCAGGTGCGGGAGGCGGCTGTCCCGGTCGTCGGCTGACTTCTTACAGCTTTCGAACTGTTCGCCGCCGCGTTCCGATAGCGCTTGCCGATCGTGTTTCCGGTATTTGATATCCCCCTAGAGCGAGGGCCTCCATCGCGCGACTGGCGGAGGATCGCACAGGTACCGTCACAACGCCATATTGCGCGGCAATGGTGGTGGTCGTGTCGAGAGGCGGCATATCATCACCCTCACATACAACGATCACCGCGTTCAACGCGGCGTGAATTCTCGTGAGATGTCGTTCGTCAACTTGATGTGAGAATCCTAAACTGTCTTTTACTTGAGGCTTTGTCATGCACTCCCCATGTTGCAGTGCATGGCGTGCACGACGCTGATCTCGTAAAGCGATCTCACACAGTCGATTGCACATCGTCGCATGATGCCGAAAGGGCGCACCGTCAGTTTCTGACGGCGAGGGAGTTCGTTTCGATGAAATAATAAACTGAAGTTTGTTCTTGCATGGGCTGGTCGTGGTGTGCGGCCAGATCGATTCAGAATAGGCGTGCACCATGGGTATTGTCCGCTTCGCGTTGCGCTTCCCTCATACGTTTTATGTGGTGGCAGCGCTCATTCTCTTTCTCGGTGTCGTTGCCAGCCGCTCGATGCCGACGGATATCTTTCCCGAGATTCAAATCCCGGTCGTCACGGTGATCTGGAGCTACACCGGCCTCAGCACGCCGGAGATGGAACAGCGCGTCACCACGTACAGCCAGTATTCCATCAGCGCCAACGTCAACGGCATCAAGGACATTGAGGCGCAGACGTTCAACGGCATCTCGGTTCAGAAGATCTACTTCCAGCCTGACGTCAATCTCGACCTCGCCATCTCGCAGATCGTTGCCGCGACGAACTCCATCCGCGCATTGCTGCCGCCGGGAATCCAGCCACCCATCGTAGTGCAGTTCAATGCATCGAGTGTGCCGGTGCTACAGATCAGCTTAAGCTCCGACAAGCTCAGCGAACAGCAGCTTTATGATTACGGCATCTACCGCATCCGCCAGCAACTGGCGCCAATCCCTGGCATCACGCTGCCGACGCCGTCGGGCGGCAAATATCGCCAGATCATGGTCGATATCGATCCGACCAAACTCGTCGCCAAAGGACTGACGCCGCTGGACGTGGTGAATGCCGTCAACGCGCAGAACCTGACGCTGCCCGCCGGCACGGCGAAAATCGGCACCACACAATATACGGTGCGCACCAACGCCTCGCCTGCGAGTATCGAAGATCTCAATAACATCCCGATCAAGGTGGTGGACGGCGCGACGGTGTTTGTAAAGGACGTCGGCCAAGTTCACGATGGCTGGCTGGTGCAGCAGAATGTGGTGCGCAAGGATGGCCGCCGTTCGGTGCTGCTCAGCATCATCAAGAACGGCAATGCCTCGACGCTCGCGGTCGTCAACGCGGTCAAGGATGCACTGAAGTCGGCGCGCGCCGCGGCACCTGCCGGCCTCAACATCAACGAGCTGTTCGATCAGTCGGTATTCGTCAAGGATTCGATCGCGGGCGTGCTGCGTGAGGGCGCCATTGCCGCGGGTCTGACTGCGCTGATGATCCTGTTGTTCCTCGGGTCGTGGCGCTCGACGCTGGTGGTGATGATCTCCATTCCGCTGTCGATCCTGACGTCGATCGTGGTGCTGTGGGGGATGGGCGAGACGCTCAACACCATGACGCTGGGTGGCCTTGCGCTGGCGGTCGGCATTCTGGTGGACGATTCCACGGTGACGATCGAGAACACGCACCGTCTTTTAACGGAAGAACATCAACCGTTGCCGCTGGCGACCCTTCATGGCGCGGCGGGCATCGCCATTCCGACACTGGTGTCGACGCTGGCGATCAGCTGCGTGTTCACCTCGGTGATTTTCCTCCACGGTCCGGCCAAATACCTGTTCACGCCGCTCGGCCTCGCCGTGGTGTTCGCCATGTTGGCCTCCTATGGGCTGTCGCGTACGCTGACGCCCATCACGATCGGGCTGTTGCTGAAGAACGAGCACCACGATACGACGTCGCGCAATTGGTTTGCGCGGGCGCATCATGCCTTTGATCGCGGGTTCGAGCACATGCGGCAGGGCTATGTCGCGTTGCTGAACATGCTGCTCCATCGCCGGATCATCATTCCAATCATCAGCGTGCTGGTGCTTGGGCTTGGCGGCACCATGCTCACGCTGGTTGGGCGCGACTTCTTCCCGGTGATCGATGGTGGACAAATTCAGTTGCACGTCCGCGCGCCCGCCGGTACGCGCATTGAGGCCACGGAAAAGATCTTTCAGGCGGTCGAAGACAAGATCCGTCAAGTGATCCCGGAAAAGGAGCGGGAGCTGATCGTCGACAATATCGGCCTTCCGGCACGGACATATAACCTCGCCTTCACCGATGGCTCGACCATCGGCGTCAATGACGGCGTCATTCTGGTTTCGCTGAAAGAGGGCCACGCGCCGACCGCCAGCTATGTCAAGAAGTTGCGCGAGGTGCTGCCGGAGGCATTTCCTGAGGACCAGTTCTATTTCCAGGCAGCCGATATCGTGACCCAAATTCTCAACTTCGGTCTTCCGGCGCAGATCGATGTCCGCACTGTGGGCTATGATCGCGCCAACAATCTGAAAGTGGCGGATGAGCTGCGCCAGCGCATCGCCGCGATCCCGGGCATCGCGGATGCGCACTTGCAGCAGGAGGTCAATGGACCGGCGTTTTATGCAACCATCGACCGGACCCGCGCCGCGCAGCTCGGGCTCAATGCGCAAACCATCGCGAACAATGTCAACGTGAGCTTGAGCTCATCGGAGCAGGTGACACCGAATTTCTGGACCGATCCGACATCCGGCATTCCGTATTATCTGGCGGTGCAGACGCCGGAGCGCGATGTGAGTTCACTCAATGATTTGCGCAACACGCCGGTGTCGACGTCGCTGTCGTCAACTGTCGGCGGCGGCCCGGTGCCCGGTTTGCTCAGCAATGTCGCCACGCTCAAACGCGAGAGCTTGCCGACCAATTCCAATCAGGCGAACATCCAGCCGGTCTATGAAGTCTATGCGAGTGCGCAGGGCAGGGACCTCGGCACAATCTCGACGCAGATCAACAACATCGTTGCGGATCTACAGAAAGAGATTAAGCCAGGTAACACCATTCAGGTGATCGGCCAGATCCAGAGCATGAACGATGCGTTCTGGGATCTCGGCATCGGCCTATTGTTCGCGGCGGTGTTCGTCTACATGCTGATGGTGGTGAATTACCAGAATTTCGGCGATCCGTTCGTCGTCATTCTCGCACTGCCGGCCACGCTTTGCGGCATTGTCACCATGCTCTTCATCACCGGCACCACATTGAACGTGCCGTCACTGATGGGCGCGATCATGGCGACCGGCGTGGCGTCGGCGAATTCCATTCTGCTGGTGACATTCGCGCGTGAACAGCAACTCGCAGGCAAGACGTCGTTCGAAGCTGCCATCGATGCTGGCCACACCCGCATTCGTCCGGTGCTGATGACAGCAGCCGCCATGATCGTCGGCATGATCCCGATGGCGATTGGCGGCGCAGGCGAAGAGCAGAATGCGGCGCTGGCACGCGCCGTGATCGGCGGACTGCTGTTCGCGACGCCGACGACATTGCTGGTCGTGCCGTATCTGTTCGCCTGGCTGCGAAAAGGCAATGACGGAAAGACGGCCCATGGTGTGTTCGAGGAGGGCACGATATGAACGCGATGGATCCCCTGACGCCACCTTACATTCCTGTTCCTGAAAACAAGATTCCAGAGAACAAGCCGAACGTGTTGCCGCCCAAACATAAGGGACGCGGCGGCCGGCTGTTCGGCCTGAGCGTTCTCAGCCTGCTTGTGGTGGGGTTGGCCTTCGGCGCGTGGAATCATTACGAGCAAAATCTCGCCGTGGCGGCCACCGCAGAGGCGCAGCGCGATCTCGCGCCGCAGGTCCGTGTCGCGACGGTGAAGGCAGGCGGCAGTGACACTGTGGTGAACCTGCCGGCGACCACGTCAGCGTTTGCGGTCGCCAATATCTTTGCGCGTGCCAGTGGTTATATTGATCGACGGCAGGTCGATATCGGGGACCGCGTCAAGAAAGGGCAGTTGCTCGCGGAAATCGTCGCACCCGAACTCGATCATCAGATCACGCAGGCTGAGGCGACGCTTGGCCAGCTTAAGGCGGCGCTGCAGCAGGCGCAGGCCAACATGGAGCTCGCGAAAGTGACGTGGCAGCGCGACGAGCCGCTGGTGCAGAAAGGTTGGCTGACGCCTCAACAGGGCACCACCGACGTGCAAACCCTCAAGGCCGATCAGGCGGCCGTCGGCGTCGCACAGGCAAATGTGGATGCACAAAACGCACAGTTGCAGGTTTTGCATCAGCAGAAACTCTATCAGCAAGTGGTGGCGCCGTTTGACGGCGTGATCACGCAACGCAACGTGGACGTCGGCAGCCTGGTGCAGGCTGATGCCACCAGCGGCACATTCATGTTCACGCTGATGCAGGGCAATGTGATCCGCACGCAGGTCTATGTTCCGCAGGATGAAGCATTCGGTCTGCATCCCGGCGCTGATGCCGTCATACGTGTTCCGGAAATTCCGGACCGCACATTCACCGGCAAAGTCACGCGCATTGCGGACGCGCTGCAGCCGGGCTCGCGCACGCTGCTGACGGAAATAGATATCCCCAACCCGGATGGCGTGTTGACGCCGGGCATTTACTGCACGGTTGAACTCCACATTCCGCAAGCGGCTGCCAGTGTCACTGTGCCTGCGGATTCCATCATCTTCAATGCAAGCGGTGTGCACGTTGCCGTCGTGCAGAACGGTGTCGCGCATCTGCGCAAGGTGAACGTGGCCCGCGATCTCGGCACCGAGGTCGAGCTGCGCGATGGCGTGAAGCAGGGCGAGAGTGTGATCCTCAATCCGTCCGTCGATCTCGCCGAGGGCGCGAAGGTGAAGGCGGCGGTGGACAAGAAAGCGTAAGTCGTGGCGGGCAGCGCCCCGCGCTTGTCGGTCGATCAGTAGCCGACACGGAATAATGCGGACCGGCTTGAGCCGATCCGCAATCCGTCATCACTTGTAGAAGACGTAATCGGCAGTGTAATCGACACGTCGCTCGGTGCCCGCGGTCTCACACGCGCCGGTCGGTCCGGCTCCGCCGCTGGTGTTAACCCGCTGGACGAAACGCGCGCCGGCCAAAGTCCCCGATCCCGAAGACTCTGCCGACAGCAGCAGCCAGGGGATCGAGTCCGCTTTCGGAGCAGGTTCGTTGGCAATAGCCTTGCCGACGGCCTTCGAGCCATCGGGCGCTTCCCAGGTCGGA
The DNA here is from genome assembly GCF_055386385.1 of Afipia dichlorophenoxyacetatis. NCBI lineage: Bacteria > Pseudomonadati > Pseudomonadota > Alphaproteobacteria > Hyphomicrobiales > Nitrobacteraceae > Afipia > Afipia dichlorophenoxyacetatis. The sequence goes on from NZ_AP029250.1 coordinate 1,990,625, forward strand.
CCGGCGTAGTGCTTGGCGAACGGCTTGCCCTGTGCATCCGTGAGCTGGGCCTCCGGCGCTTTGAAAGTCCATTCGTTCGCACCGTTCTTGGTGCTACAGACGTAAATCTGGACGCCTTTCGCGGCGTATTTTCCGATTAGCTGCGCCCCCGCTGGAGGGGCGAGTTTGGCAGGAATGCCGTCTTGTGCAGCGGCGGTCACGGTCGAAAATGCCAGGGCAGCAAGGATTAATAGCGGGCGTGTAAACATGGAGTCGTCCTCATTCCGAAACATAAGACTGTTCGATGACATCAAGTAAGAGGTCGTTTCGTATTCAATCTTCGCCCCGGTGACAGTGGTCGTCCCATCGAGGCGGGAAATAAGAGATCCGAACGACGTGAGAGCCATTAGTTCGTATCGGTGCAGCGGGCAAAATCAATTCGGCGCGATCTGGGAGCAGAGCATAGGGCTTGTGAGCCCAGAGCAGGGTGATCAAGCAATCATGAACGGCTCAGCTCGTCATCGCACTGCCAGGGCGGACATTGGCGATACAACGTATCTGACCGGAGCGCAGCAGAGGCAAATCCTCGCGCAGTTGCTGAAGCAATGCGGTAGCGATCTTATGCGCGAGAGCATCAATCGTCAGGCTCACAATCTCAAGACCATTGCGCTGCCGACATTCCTCGATGGTGTGCACATCAATACGACTGCCACCAATGTACAGGCTATTACACAGCTCAAGCTGCGCCGATGGGATGACAAGGTGTGGGAAGAGTTCAGTGAAGTTCTGAGCGGCGCTGACGTCGATGAGTCGTGTCCTGATTGCGCGCGCACTGTGAGAATATTGAGCATCGTCTTGCAGTGGCGCGTTGTTATGAGCACGCGTGGCTCAAAGCATCCGCGCAAAGGTGCGGCGACTGTTCCGTTCCAAAACGATGCTACGCGAAGTTGTGCAATCGACGGCTGTGAGGAACGGTATCAACGCAGCCTGAAATTGCTGACGAAAAACGGGCTGTCTCAGTTCGGCCCGCTTTCCGACTTATTAATGTCTCGCCGTAGTTCCATCACATCCAGGTGACTCCTCCGCGAGTTCCCGGCGGCCTTCGCCGAGGGATCGGGACGGCAGACATTACAGGTGCGTGCAGCCTTGCGACGGTTTTGCCGGCAGCACGATTAGTTCTTGCAATGCCCATTTAACAACGAACGTAACAACAAACACCTCGATCCACATTTCCCGGCAATGAAACCGAGAACAATCCGCGGACAGGGCTTCCCCGTGCGAACGCATTCGCCGGTTGGAAACGAGTCTGCCACGTCTAGGGAAACGTCAAACAGCAAGATGACTGCGGCGCCAAGCGGCGATCGCGGCGTCAAGGTCGCGTGTCATGAGGAGTAGCGTATGAGTACCCTGAGTTCAGACGATCATCTCAGCCCACAAAACCCGTTGTATTATGCGCCGCGCCGGCTGCGTGAAAAATCGCAGAGCTCGTCGAACTCCTTTGCGGAAACGAAAATCGACCGTCTCAAGCGACTCGCTTCAACCTCCACTCCACCTGCATTCGATACTATGCTTGAGGATGCGGTCGCTCAGGCCTTGCGCCATCCGCTCGATCCTGAGGTCGTTCCTGAGCCTCACGAATTTTCGGGTGAACGCGATCAGCGAAAGTCGGTGCTGCGTGTCGTCAGCCTTTCCGCAGCAGCGATCGGCGTTGCGGCCGGTGCGGCGCTCGTCTTCGTCGTTTTGGTTCCCGTCTCGCAAGACCATGCACGGCAATCAGACAACCTCACCTCAATCGCAGGCATCATGAATTCGGTCAAAGCTGCACTCAGTCCGTCGCGTCAAAAAGACGAAGACGCGATGCCTGATGTATCCGAGTTTCAGACAATCCTTGCGTCAAGCCGGGCCGAGCAGCCCGTGACGCACGAGCAGTCCGAAACGCTGCTTCAGCAATTCTTGCAGTGGCAGAAGAAGCCAACGCAGACACCTTAGTAAGCTGCGGCAATTGAGACACCGAGAGGAATTGACGATGCTCCACGACAGGTTCAATGTGACACTGGTCTCGTGGAGATGGCGATGACCTCTCGGTGGATCGCGCTCGCACTCAGTATTGCGCTCGCAGGCTCCGCGGGTGCGGCGCCTGGAGACAGGGTGGATGTTGTCCGCGACCTTGCCGGTCGCGTGGGTCCGGTTGTTGGTGCGGCGCTGGCCTGCCCAGACATTGGCCGGCCTCGCATCCAGGCCATCGTCTACAAGTTCGCAACGGTCATCAACGAAGCCACGTCCAACGAGGCAGAACGTAACGAGCTGACGCAGTTGCTTGATCGCACCGTCGCGGATGGCCGTCGCGCGGTCACCGCGGGACAAACGGATTGCGGATCGGCGGATCGTCGGCTCGCTGAGCTCGAACGTTCCATTACGGCAGTGAATCCGTCGGGCGCTGCTTCTCCAAGTGCAACTTCGCCAGGCGCAACATCGCCGGCTGCCACTCAGGCTCCGAGGATAGCAGCGGCAACGGGGGCAACCGGCGCCACGGTTCGCGGTGTCACCGACAAGGAAATCCGGTTCGGAATCTCTGCGCCATTCTCCGGTCCCGCCAAGGAGCTGGGACGGCAGATGAAACTCGGCATCGACACGGCGTTCAACCGGGTCAACGAAGCCGGGGGCGTAGACGGCCGGATGCTCCGGCTCATCGCAGCGGACGACGGCTACGAGCCGACGCGGACCGCGGAAACGATGAAGCAGCTCTACGACAAAGATCAGGTCTTCGGCATCATCGGAAACGTCGGCACGCCCACCGCAGTTGTCGCGGTGCCGTACGCGCTTGAGCGAAAATTGTTGTTCTTCGGCGCGTTTACAGGCGCGAATGTCCTGCGGCGCGACCCGCCCGACCGCTACGTGTTCAACTATCGTGCGAGCTACTCGGAGGAAACGGACGCCGTTGTGCGTTACCTCGTCAAGGTGCGCCGGATCCAACCCAAACAGATCGCCGTTTTCGCACAGGAAGATGCATATGGTGACGCAGGATTCGCCGGCGTCGCCAAGGCCATGCGCACGCTCAATCCGCGTGATAGTACGGTGCTGCGCCTCAACTACAAGCGCAACACCGTGGACGTGGATGATGCGATTAATCAACTGAGAGCGTCGAAGACCCCGATCAAGGCGGTCGTCATGGTGGCGACTTATCGAGCTGCCGCGAAATTCATCGAGAAGACGCACACCTCTTATCCCGGGCTGCTCTACACCAACGTCTCGTTCGTGGGCTCGACCGCGCTGGCGGATGAATTGATGCTGCTGGGTCCGCGCTACGCCACCGGCGTGATCGTCACGCAGGTGGTGCCAGCGGTGTCCGGCTATTCATCGGCGATTCTCGAATACAAGACCGCACTCGCCAAGTATTTCCCCGGCGAGGCGCCGGATTATGTGTCGCTCGAGGGCTACGTTACGGCAAACCTTCTGATCCAGGCGCTCAAGCGTACCGGCCCCCAACTCGATACCGAGAAGCTGGTCGACACCCTGGAGAGCATGAGTGGCATCGATATGGGTCTCGGAGCATCTCTCAGCTTTGGCCGTTCCGAGCATCAAGCCTCTCACAAAATATGGGGGACGGCGCTGGATGAAACCGGGAAGTACCAGGCCATCGAGCTCGAATAATCTTTAACACAAGCACCTTCAAGACAAGCACCTTCAAGGCAGCACCTTCAAGTTCAAGATCAACGATGCCGCTGGCCGTTGTTGATCGCAAATAAATCACCGTCAAGTTGAAGTCACGCAGGCAGACACTGTCGCTGCGAAGGAGAACTGCTGATCTTTTGATCAGTCCTATTTGATGAACGTCCTAACTGTCCCAACAACGCCGAGTGAGATGTCGAAATGAGCGCAATTGCCGACCCCATCCATATCCTGCAAGATTGGTATGCTTCTCAGTGCAATGGACGATGGGAGCACGGCTACGGCGTCTCCATAGCAACCCTGGATAGTCCGGGTTGGGCATTCAAGGCGAATCTTGACGATACTGCACTTGCCGGCCGGCGATTTGACGACGTCCAGTTCGATGGCGAGCATCCGCATGACTGGTACACATGCGCAGTCAGGGGCAACTTTTTTGAAAGCGCCTGCGGGCCCAATCACCTTCGCACGGTGATCGATCTGTTCCTGAAATGGGCCAACGAAGAGCCTCTCAGGGCGTGAAGTGCGGCCGATCGCCGACGAGTGCGTCCTCGCCCCGCCGCTGATGGCGAAAACATGGCGGCGAGGTTGCGGACGTAGCCATATTGCTCCGCAACGTGACGACGCCGTAACAGCGAACAACGAGATTTCTCTCCGACGAAGCAATGGGAGAGAGGTTTATGTTGAGCGAGCGCGCGCCGGAGCCGGCGAACACGGTTGTGACGGTCACCAAGACGGTTCAACGCGAAGAAAGCGGCGTTACTGCTGAGCAATGCCCAACGGTGCACAGGGACGTCCCACGGGCCGCGCTTTATCTGGCGCATATCAATTCGCATCTTCAGGAGACGCCGCCAACACCGGCGCCGGTGCCGGAACTCCCGGAGAAGAGCATCTGGTCCGCGGTGCTCGACTTCTTCGTGGAAGGCTTTGCGAATTGCAGCACGCTATATTCGGCCGTCCATTTGAGTGCCGCTGGCCCTCTGCTCGATGCAGACGTGCCGCTGCGCGAAGCGTTCGCCGCGAACGAGCGGCGTCTGTCCCTCGTGCCAAATGCTCCGCGACCAGCTGCGGGCACCAATCAGGTGGCGAGTGGTCTTGCAGTGGCATCACAGGTCTTACTCGACGGCCCAAGCCTTTATCCTGGAGCTCTTTCCAATCGAGCGCCTCCGACCCGAAGCCTTGCGGACGAAGGCGCCGCTGATCCCGCGTTTTCGGATTCAAACGCTCTTTCTTCGCAAGAGGTTGAACGGCCGAACCACTGGAATCTGCTGAGGTCGTGCTGGGATGTTGTCGTCGCCCTTCGGGCTCATATGCGCCGGGAGCGAGAGATCGGGGCGGCGATCGAGGCTTTGGCCCAACTTGATGACGGCATGCTGAAAGATATCGGCATTCATCAACGCAGCCATATCGAATACGCCGTGAGGAATGGCAATGGCGTCTGATGTGATCACCATCGGGATCGCCTCGATGACTTTCTGCCGCGCTTTCGTCTCGATCGACGGCATCTGGCGGGCGATGTATCCCCTTGGCAGACGTCTGTCGGTCGTGGCTCTTCCCATTCTGTTGCAAACGCTGGCGCAGAACATTCTGTTGAGTGCGTACGCCGGCTAGTGGTCCGATTTGAACATTCGCATCCCGTTTCAGCAGCATCTTCTGCGAATGTTAGAATCAAGGGACCACTAGCAAATAGAGTTTTGGATTTGACATTCGCTTGTTGAGCTCGTGGTCGGGTGGGGAGCGAATGTCAAATCCACTCCACTAGACGCGCGCTCAAACGGGGATGTCGCTTCCGATGGACAGCATCGGGAGCGACATTGCCGTTTGGCTGTGTGTTCGCGCAAATAATTTCGCGCAAGTGATTTGAGTGAAGCTGATTATGGCCGTTACGCGGCCGGCCAAGATTACTGCTGTAGCGATTTTTCGCCCGCTTGAAATTCGATCGCAATCCGACTTCGATGATTTGCTTCCTGCGACATGAGGGAGCAGCAGAATGAGAAATATTTTTGGCCGGCGCGCGGTCGTGATTGGCGCGGGTTTCAGTGGTTTGCCGGCGGCGGCGGCCCTGGCAAAGCATTTCGAGCAGGTCGTCATCGTGGAGCGCGATCGGTTGGAAGATCATCCGACATCGAGGCCGGGCACGCCTCATGACCGGCATACGCATGTGCTGCTTGCCGGCGGGTTGAATGCACTCGACGAGATTTTGCCCGGCTATAGCAATGACCTCGCGGATGCGGGCGCTATTCCGATCAGCTTGTGGCGCGACGTTCACTTTGAACGCGTCGATGTCGGTGTGCTGCCGAAACGGGATTTTGATACTCCTGTTCTCCTGGCATCGCGTCCGCTGTTCGAATTCGTCCTGCGGCGCAAAGTACAGGCGATCGACAATATCGAGTTTCGCACGCAGTGCAGGGCCACGTCCGTCCTGTCGTTCGATGGGGCGGTGCGTGGTGTCAAGTGTGAGGCGCAATCGCGTGCGATAGAGACGCTTGAAGCCGAGCTGGTCGTGGACGCCTCTGGTCGCGCACGGCCCACGCTGGAGCTGTTCGACGAGCTTGACTATGAACGTCCGGACATCACCGAAGTCGGCCCCGATATCACGTATTCGACCGTCGTCGTGAAGATTCCTCCTCATCTGATGTCGGATGCGAAGATTGTGCGGACGTTTCCGGATCTGCCGGCGTCAAACCTGAGCGCGGCGCTGGGGCCGATCGAGGGCGGGGATTGGATCGCGTTTATTGCGACGCCGATCGACGTCCCGCGTCCGAATACGTGGGAGGCGTTCCTGGACACGTTGCGCCAGCTGATCACGCCGACGCTCTTCGACATTCTGCGTCAGGTGCAGCCGCCGAAGTGGATAGAGCATTTCGGCTTCCCCACCAGCGTGTGGCGGCACTTCGAACGGATGCCTCGGTTGCCTCGCGGCATTCTTCCCATCGGCGATTCGATCTGCCGCTTCAATCCGACGCACGGCCAGGGCATGTCCGTCGCGGCTCAGGAGGCAAGATTGCTGCAAGACGTGCTGGCGAGCGCGACGGCCGAGCCTGATCCGCTCGGCGGTGTGCAGGCGGAATTCATGGCGCGCCTTGAGGCGATCCTGCGGACGCCGTGGGACATGTCGACAAATGTCGATCTTTCCTTCCCCAAGACACGGGGAGAGCGCCCGGAGAATTTTGCGGAGATGCAGCAGTTCGACGCGGCACTGTTCCGCGCGGTGATGACTGATCCGGTTGTCCAGCGTGCGGTGGTGGATGTCGCGCAGCTTCTGCAGCCAGGCAGCATATTGCAGGAGCGGGGCATCAAGGACCGCATTGCGGCAGCCTCGTCCGCCCGCGCGGTTGCCTGATTGGTTCTACGCAGCGCGCCGGTTGCTCGCGGCGCGATGTGTGGGAGAGGGGCGGGGCTTGCTGTGAAGGGGCAGCACGATAGCCGGAGCGCATGAACGCTCCGGCTATTTTCGTTGGTGTCACCGCAAGCAGTTCATGAAACCACCGGCACGACGTTTCAACCGGCTCGTCGCCGGTCATGGCCAAGTGCAGTGCGTTCCCGACTTCGGTGTCGACCGAGCCGATAAGCGAGCCCGCGGCGTAAGGCGGAATCGCGTGCACCGCGGTAGCGGATGCATGTGACTGCTTTATTTGCCCTTTGCAACGACGGGCGGAGCCCGCCAAAGAGATATATAGAGATCTGGAGCCCCAAAGAAATCGACTGAGTCCTGGGCAATCTCCAGTGCCGTGCCGGTGGTGCCAGGTGTGGTGCCACCGAACTGGCCTCCATTCGCGTACTGACGGGCGATCTCGAACGAAGTTCGCATTCTGAGATCATCCGTGCAGGCACGGCCGACGCATTGATCGTGTGCGCCAGCGGTCGAGGCTATGGCAGACATTATGGTGACGAAGATTGCGAAACCGAAGCTCCAGACTTTCACTGGCCTGTACTCCTGTGTCCCCGTGGTTCGGGCGATGCTTCACCTGAACAACATCAACGAGCGCCACCGCAACCGGTTCCCCGCCATCGTGGATGCTCATCAGCAGGTCCTGCCTGTCGTGCAACGATAGCGGCTCCGAGCCGGGGCGATTGACCTCAATCGAAGTACGAAGAGATGGAAAGCGTCCACCAAAGGAGCCGCCGGGTGCGAAGTTTCGCTGGTTCGATGGGCCCCTAAGTCGCCTTCGTCACGACCACTTCGAGGTATTCGCTTGGGACGACGGCCGTGCCGTCCTTCGCGACATTGAACCTGTCGATCAACATCCGCAAATCCGTGTCGAGACTGGCCTGGCTTTCGACATCGAGCGCGGCGAAAGTTTTCATCACCGGGCCGTAATAAGTGCGGAAGACCTCAATCCAGTGATCCGGCGAGCGGTAACGCAACATGAAGTAACGGCTCGCGGCCTGGATCGAGCCTTGATGACGGAACAGCAGGTCGAGATGAACGCGGCTGCCCCACAGCGCTGGCGACTTCGCACCCGGTGCCGGCGGAATGTACTTGGCGAAGGTCTTGAACACCTGACCGATGAAACTGTCCGGTGTCCAGTTGGCGAGCCCGATTTTGCCGCCCGGTTTGCAAACGCGGATCAGTTCTTTCGCAGCTCGCTCCTGGTTCGCCGTAAACATCACGCCGAAGGTCGAGAGCACAACATCGAAGCTCGCGTCAGTGAAGGGCAGGTTCTCCGCATCGGCTTCCTGAAACGAGATCGGCAGACGTTCGGCATGAGCCCGTGCGCGCCCGCGATCGAGCAGGGCGCCGACATAATCGGTGGACACCACGTCCGCGAAGCGACGCGCGGCAGCGAGCGATGCGTTGCCGTTGCCGGCCGCGACATCCAGAACGCGCGCGTTGCTGCGCAGATCAACCGCTTCGCACAGGCTTTCTCCAACGATCTGTAATGTCGTCCCGATGACGGCGTAGTCGCCAGAGCTCCAGGCCGCGTGTTGTTTCGTCTTCAACGCAGCAAGGTCCGGCGCAGTTGTCACCGGGGTCTGAATATTCATCGTCTCCTCCTATGACTTTCTGGTTCAAAAATTGGCAATCGTCGAAGCTATGCCCCGGATCAGGTTGAGGCCGGGACAGATTCCTTGTCTTGGGAAGCATCGTCCTGCGGGGCAGGATCGTCGCGGACAACGACTGTTGCCGCCACCTTGTAGAATTCCTCGCCGGGCATCCCGACGCGGCGCGCATGTTCGCGGATGGAATCGCCGTCACGCGCTTCGTAAACGCAGAACGTTCCGTATCGGCCGTCGGACTCGTGCACCACGTAACTGCGAATCCAGCGCACGCGATCCGACATCTCGTCGTTGCCGATGCGGGCCGAAATTTCGCCAGCGGCTTCAAGCTCGGGAATGGTTGCCCATGCGCTGGGGCGGCGAATGACGTAGAGGTCCATGGCAATCTCCTTTTTGTGAGTTGTTGCTGATCGTCGCTCAGTCCTTGCGTGCCTTAAACCTTGAGCGTGCAGGCCTTGCGTCTCGCGGTGTTGGGCGCCACCGGCTTGACCGGGATCATTGCCGGCTTCATGGCGCTTGCCTGGTTGAAGCCGGGCGCAGTCGCTTTCATTGCAAGCGCGATCGATTTCGCTGCGTTCACTGCGGTTCCCAACGCGCCCTTGTCGGCGCGGGCCGCCATCACGAGAGAGTGAGCGGCATAAGAAGATCCCGTCACTGCGAAGGTCAGAAGGGTGATCATCATCGTTAGCCTCCGTCGCATCGTCATGTTCAGTCCGTTGAAATGATTAGTCCTTTTAGTGTCATTGCGTCGCATTGCTGTCTGCGGCTTGTGCAGTGATATAATCGGCCCCACATATTCGCGTCCTTACGCGGTTCTGATCATTTCCTGAATTTTCATTGATGCCGGCGGCAGACAGGTACGTGCGGTGAAGCTGAAATTTGGCCCATTTGAATTGGACGAACCGAGACGCGCCTTGCTGCTGCAAGGCCGTGAGCTGGCGTTGCAGCCGCGGATCTTCGATCTGCTGATTTACCTGATCAACTCACGAACCCGCGTGGTCTCGAAGGACGAACTGCTCGATGCCGTCTGGGGCGGCGTCACTGTGACCGATAATTCATTGCAGAGAGCCGTCAGCACGCTGCGCACGATTCTGCGCGAAGGCGGTATGGAAAGCGCGGTGCGAAATTTTCCGCGCAACGGCTATCGTTTCTGTGTTGATCTGGACGAGCGAACGACATCTCTTCGAAACGAGTCAAAGCCGGATATCTCTTCATCGCGTGTCGCCCGGCAAGCCATTGCCGAGCAGCGCTGGCAGGATGCCGTTACGCAATACGGGCAACTCGATCGCGAGGGCGCGCTGAGCGGTGAAGACCTCGATCGTTGGTCGCTCGCGTTGCAATGTGTAGGAAAGCCATCGGATGCCATTCCGTTGCTTGTCCGTGCCGTTGCCGAGCACACGAAGGATGGACATCCGGATCTGGCCGCGTCGAGTGCGGTGACGTTGTCAGCCATTCATGGCGAACGCGGCGAGATGGCATTGACCAAAGGGTGGCTCGCGCGCGCACAGGATCTGGTTGCCGATGTGCCGGAGTGCCGCGCTGTGGGGCAAATCGTTTGCGTGGAATCGCGTATCGCCGCGGTGGAAGGGCGGCCGCGCGACGCCTTGAGCAAGGCAGATGCGGCTTACAAGTTTGGCCGGGATCACGGCTATATCGAAATTGAATCCCTGGGCCTCATGTACCGCGGATTTTTCCAACTCAGTCTCGGCGACACCGACAACGGTGTGGCCGATCAAGACCATGCCGCGGCGTTGGGCCTGTCGCAAAACATCGATCCGCTCACCGGCGGCATTCTTTACTGCAATATCCTCTGGGCGTGCCGGACGTTTGGCGATTGGGCGCGGGCCAACCAGTGGACGCTCGGCTATCAGCAATTCTGTTCGAAAGGCCGGATGGAATTCGCCGGATCATGCCAGTTGCATCGCGCCGAGGTGCTGGGCATTCGAGGTACCCTCGTCGATGCCGTTGACCACATCGTCGATGCCTTGAGCAAACTGCCCGGCGATGCACCATGGGCGGTGGGCGATGCCTATCGCGTGCTGGGCGATATTCGCGCGGCCATGGGCGACGACGATGACGCGCTCGCGGCTTACGAACGATCCTATGCGCTCGGGTGGGACCCGCAGCCCGGCCATGCGATGCTGTTGCTCGAGCGCGGAGAGTTCGAGGCCGCTTATCTCGCCCTTGAGCGCAGCCTGATCGGTGAGACCTGGTGGACCTTGCAGCGGCAGGGAATCTTGCTGGGGCATCTTGCCGTGGTGGCCGCGCGCTCTGGAAAGCACGAGCGAGCACGCGCGATCATCGATGACCTGACGGGACAGGCCCAGCGCTGGCCGATGGCGTCGATCCGCGCGCTGACAAACGAAGCAAGCGCATACCTCGTTGAGGAGACCGATCCGAAGAAGGCGCTGGATTTCCTCCACCTCTCGCGTCAGCTCTGGACCAGCGTTGATTCCCACATCAACGCCGCGCGCGTTCGATTAAGCTTGGCCGAGCTGCAGCTCCGCTTGGGCGACAAGACCGGTGCCGTGCACGAGATCCGCGCTGCGATTACGGCAACGAAAGAGCACGGCGCGAAGAAATTGCTGAAGCACGCCACGGCGCTGCTGCCGGAGTAGGGCGTGAAGTTAAATTGCCGGAGGAGAAATCTGTCCGACGATGGCCGAAATCCGGGTGGCCAGATCGAGCAGCCTGGCATCCTCGTTGGGGCGTCCGTCGATTTCCATTCCGATCGGCATGCCCTCAACTGAGAGCCCGATGGGCAAGGTGAGACCGGGCAGCCCGGCGCAGCTCGATGCGAAACCATTCTTGCCGATGGTCAGGATATCGACCTCCTGTCCCGCGATTGTCATTTTGCTATCGGCGCCGATCAAAGGAGCGACCGCAGGTGTCGTGGGATAGACCAGGGCGTCGATTCCGTTCGACCGGTAGGCGTCGGCATAACGCTTTTGCAGCTGCGGACGAAGCACGTTCAACGACTTCAGATAAGCGTCCCTCGACACATAGTTCGGACTACCGGGCAGGACTGCGTGGCCCCATAGGCGCTTCACGTTTTCTCCGAGACCATCAACGATTTGCTGGAAGGTGACCGGCGCTCCGCAGGCTTCAAGATATTCTGTGACATGCGGGATTGTTTCGTGCCAGAAGATCGGCCAGTTGGCTTCCATTCCGAGCGACATGAAGTCGTCGCCGAGATCGATCTCGACAAGCTCCGCGCCCGCGTCCTTCATTTTTTCGAGCGACAACTTGAAAGCGCGCTCCACATCGGCGTCGATGAGATCGAGATGCTGCTTTGGCGCATAGCCGATCCGCATGCTCTTCAGGCTCCGGCCTGCTGTCGCAGTCGCAGGCGAGCGGCCGGTGACAATCGCATCGAGCAAAGCGCAATCCTCGACGCTACGCGCCATCGGGCCGAGCGTGTCTAACGTATGGGATATCGGCGCAACGCCGTTACCCGGCCAGCGCCCCGTGGTTGGGCGAAAGCCGACGATGCCGCACAACGACGCCGGAACCCGGATCGAACCGACCGTGTCGCCACCCAGCGCAGCCGGCACGAGCCCCGCCGCAACGGATGCACCTGCGCCGTTTGAAGACCCGCCGGTGATCCGCGTCTTGTCGTAAGGGTTCCTGGCCTGACCATAATGCGCGTTGACCCCTGTCAGGCCATACGACATCTCAACGAGATTGTTTTTGCCAAACAGGATCGCGCCGGAAGCCTTCAGCGGAGCAATAATGTCGGCGTCGTGTTGAGGGCGGAAGCCGGCAAGCACCTTCGTTCCCACCGATGTTGGGAAATCCCGAGTATTGATGCTGTCCTTGATGGCGATTGGCACGCCATGCAGCGGGCCCATCGGCTTGTTCGATGTCCGGTCAAGATCGGCAAGACGTGCCTGTTCCAGAACCGCATTTTCATCAAGCGTGATGAACGCCTTCAAATCGGTGTTTTGCCGGCAACGATGCAGGAGCGCCGTGGCGTAAGCCAATGCAGTCACCGAACCATCCCGGATCGCGCTAGCTGCTTCGGTCGCGGAAAGCAGGTGCAGGTCGTTGGATGATGGAAAACCGGGCATTTGATCGTGTCTCCAGTCAGAAGGGTGAAGATTGACCGGCAGGTAATCACGCTGAACTGGAGGCCGCTCGGTTCAAACTGCCAGATGGCTGGTCTATGCTTGCCATCGACACGCCTGCTGGGCCGTTTGAGGGGCGTTCCGGGCCCATGAGGGCAGGGCGGAACAGTTGCCGCTCGGCAGGAGAATTCCCATATGGCACATCGTTTGCCAGACACCGTGATGATGCGCGCGGAGGTGACTGAAAATGCTTGCGATGCACAGTACAGCGGCTGTCAAAGACGGCGATTGCTTCGATCAGTGGCACGACGTCACGTGCCGCAACTACTCGCTGTCCGAGTGCCGGCGCACGTCGGATCGCCCCTTCAGAGGGGTTCTTACCAGCCGGGCATTCGGCGCCCTCGCGCTGAGCGAAGGCTGCTCGCTAGCGCCCGATCAGATTCGGTTGAGCCGCACGCCCGAGGGAATCCGCAAGGATCAGCGGGACCACTTCATGCTCTATCTCGTGCTGCGTGGAGAGATCGGGGTGACGCAGGACGGACGGGAGGCCCTTGCGCAGGCGGGTGATCTTTTCCTCTACGATCAAACCCGGCCGTTTGACCTGGACTTTTATCACGGCCATCGCACCATCCTGGTGAATATTCCCCGCCCATTGCTGGTGTCGCGGTTGCCGAAGGCGCGGCGGCTGACCGCTCAGCGCATTGCGGGCGATTCAAAGCTTGGTGCACTCGCGGGCAGCGTCATCCGTCAGCTCGTGTCATTCGACGAGCCAGCCAATGATGATGTGGTGGACCGGTTAGGCACATCCGCTCTCGACATCATCGCCACGACGCTGGCAGCTGAACTGGCTGGTCCCCTGGAAGCAGGGGCCGGTGACGGCGGTCTCTTCAGTCAAGTGAAACGCTACATGCTGGCTCACATTCATGAGGCTGAGCTTGATATCGAGACCATTGCGCGGGCGCATAACATCGCTCCTCGCACTCTGAATCGATTGTTTGCAGCCGATGGCACGACGCCGATCCGCTGGCTCTGGCAACAACGGCTCGATGCCAGCTACAAGGCGCTTGCGGAAGGACACGTCAGACATGTCACCGATGCTGCTATGAGCTTCGGCTTCACGGATATGTCTCACTTCAGCCGCGCATTTAAGAAGGCTTACGGAACATCGCCGCATGTTCTCAAGCGAAGCTAGGTGATGGAGCCCATCACGCCTTCAACCGATGAACCTCGATCGTTCCCGGTTCGTCGGGCAATTCGCGAACCTCGAAGTCTTCGCCCAGATCGGCATGTAAGCATGCGGCTGGCGTGTCACCCTTGCGGTCTGACACAGGCCACGCCGCTTCCATCAACTTCGCTTCAAACACCTGACGATCATCGATTGGCATCCCGTCGCAGACGCTGAGAATGTAGTCGCGGTAGGGCTGGCCGGTCGTTGCACGTTCCCTGGTCATTCAGGCTTGAATCCTTATCGTGTCGCGGTTTCAGCGGTGTCGATCCACTTCACGATCATCAATTCAGGATCCGGTCAAGGCGCTTTAGGCGTCGCCCGCGTTTGACTGCATCTCCACCAGCGTATCGCGGGATGTCGATCCATCGCGGTAATACGTGCCGAACGATGTGAGCTGGCTCAGCATCGACAGATGCTCCGGTGCACCGAGCTTCTGGACATGCTCGATGTCCGCGACACCGCCAAGCGCAAGTGCGGGGACGAAACCGTAAATTTCCGCTTCTTTGATCGGGCCGAATTTTGCAAGGCACGCGGAGAGAAGGTCGTAATGATCGCCAACGACCTGCTCCGGAATCGTCACCGTCAGGTTGATCTCCCTGAACCTGCCGCTCAATTCGTCGATAGGCTTTTTGGGGAAGTAGATCTTCGACTGCGGGAAATCGATATTCACGTGTCCGAACTTCCGGTGCCAGACACGCATGAAGCCGAATGCCGTGACGCTATAGGGCACGACGTCATCGGGCCGAATGAAGCGATTGTTTTTGAGCAGGCCTCCCACCAGCCCCGTATAAGTCGCCGGATCGACGAGCTGGAGAGAGCTCTCCGCCCAGTTCGAAACCCCGAATTTGCGCCAGAGATAATCGAGCGAGTCAGGCACGCGGTCCCGATAGGGCGTGGGATCGAAATGGCGCAAGGTGACAGGGTTGGCCTTCTCCTGCAGATACGCGATTTCCTCTACGAATTCCTCATCCAGCGCCATGGGTGCCTGCCTGTCGTAAAACTGCGGCAGACTTGCATGCTATTGGGAATGAGCAAGCGCGCGTTCGTCATCGCGGGTATGCAATGTATCGACCAAGAAGTCCGAATGACACAGTTGCCCTGCAACATGAACGATCATCCATCATTTTTAGCTTGCTGTTTTTTGAGAAAGCTTGCGAGGACCACCGCGTGGTTGATCGCCGGATCGTGCGCCGCATAAAGCAGGGTCGTATTTCGCGATCCGATGCTGTGAAGGATCTCGGGGACGGCAGCGTTGTCCTTGAGCTCGTGGAGATAACGCGCTTTGAATTTAGCAAAGCGATCTTCGCGATGATCGAACCATGTTCGAAGCTCCGGCGTCGGCGCGATCTCCTTGCACCACAGATCGAGCGCGGCCTTTTCTTTGCTGATGCCCCTGGGCCAGAGCCGGTCAACCAGAATGCGGAATCCATCGGTGGATTCAGGCTTCTCGTAAATGCGTTTGGTATGAATCGAGCCCATCTGAATGTGTCGCTCTGTTTCGCAATCGCATCAAAGATCGATCACCACATCGCCTTGCGGCTGTGAGCAGCAGATCAGCACATTGCCTTGGGCCGGTGCATCGATCGGCTCCGGCTGGTAGGCGACGGTGCCGGCTACAAGTCCGGATTCACAGTTGTGACAGACGCCGGTGCGGCACGACCATCGCACGGGAACGTCGCAGGCTTCCGCAAGTTCCAGGAGACTGCCAAACTGAGGTGCCCAATGGACGTTCAAGCCGCTGCGCGCGAACGACACCAGCGGTCCCGTACCGTTCACTCCGGCAGGCAGATGCGGCGGCTTTTGTGGCGCGGTGGCGATGCCCGGCGTGCTGGAGGGACCAGCGCCGAACAATTCGCTGTGGATGCGGGCTGCAGGAATGCCCCAGGCGGCAAGGCCCGCGGTGAGGGCGCTCATGAAAGCGGTTGGTCCGCAGATGAAGAAGTCCGCATCGCGCGGCACGTTGAGCTCCTGAAGCATCGCAACGTCCAAGCGTCCACGCACGTCGAAATTGACACCGAGCGCATCTGCAGGATCGGGCGCGCTATAGCGGATGTGACTGTGGCCTCGGGCGAGCGCCGTAATGAGTGCGTGGGCTTCCTTGGCAAACGGATGCTCGCGGCCGTTGCGCGCACCATAAAGCCACCAGACATCGCGCGGCGATGTGTCAGCCACCAGAGTATGCAGCATCGCCATCACTGGTGTCGCGCCGATGCCTGCGCTCAGTAGCACCACGGGAGATGTGCCTGATCGCAGTGTAAAACTCCCTCGCGGCGCGCTCACATCCAGCACATCGCCGGTTTTCACGGTGTCGTCGATATAGGCGCCCGCCGCGCCGTGGAGTTCGCGTTTCACGCTGATGCGATAGCGGATGGCGCTTGGCTCTTCCGACAGCGAATAGCTGCGCAGGATCGCGGGCGCGCCGGACGCCGTCGTCAGGCGCAGCACGACAAACTGGCCGGGATTGGCCGCGCTCAGGGGCAGTCCATCGGTGGGCTCAAGTTCCAGCGATGTCACATCGCTGCTCTCGCGCACCTTGCGCGACACGCGCAGTGGACGGAAACCCGCCCATGCCGGAGGCGGCGAGGACCCGGGCCCAAGTCCCGCATTGCCTGTCGCGCCGGTGTCTCCCTGATCAAGCAGTGCCTGGAACGACGCGCGCCAGCCTGCACTCAGGGACGGGATGCGCAATGCGCGTTCGAGCTGCTCACGCGGGTGACCCGGCTTGTACAAAAGCGCATTCACCTCGGACACGCTCATGCGCTCTGGCCCGGCCGCGACCTGCACGATCTCATCACCGGCTTCGACTTCGCCTTCCTCTACGACGCGGAAATAGAAGCCGGGCCTGTTGTGCGCGACTAAAAGCGCGGCCATGCGCGGCTCGTTCATGCGGATGCCGACGCGATAACAGGTGACGCGCGGCTGCGAGACTTCGAACAGCGCCTTGCCGATGCGGTAGCGATCGCCGATGCACACGTCCTGGTCGGAGAGGCCGTCGATGGTGAAGTTCTCGCCAAACTGTCCGTAGTCATAACTGTCGCGGCCGAGCTCGCGCTGCCAATGATGATAGGAGTCCATTTGATAGACGAAAACAGCGCGATGCTCGCCGCCATGTCCGGCGAGGTCGCCTTGCCCGTCGCCGTCGATATTGAGCCGCCGCACCATCCGCGGTCCCTGGACCGGGTTCTTCCACACGCTGGTGAAAACGGTGCGGCCTTGCCAGGCGACATTCTGCGGCAAGCCGACATTCACTGACAGCAGGGATGGCATCTGGCGTCCTTTCGCAATGGCCGGCATCGCGCCCAACTGACTTCAAGCCCAGGGAGACTCTATAACTCCTGAGCTACCAGTGAGGTGGTGGGCCGCGCGCTCGGCAATCTCCTCGACAGTGAGGCTCCGGTCAATGCCGTGCTCGACTACGGTCTGGCCCGGCTCCTGTTTGAGCTGCACGCCGTCGATGTGAACCGTCACCTTGTCCGGCTCGAAGGAGACAAGGTTGGAGATGCGGGCCACCTCGGTCCATGCGTTCGGGTAATACCAGGCGGCGCGGCGCGCATCGCCGATGTCGTAATAGCTGGCGACGCCTTTGTAGGGACAGAAGGTCTGTCCTTCGACCGACGTCAGCGCCGTTTCCTCGATGTCTGTGCGGGGGACATACCAGCGCGGGGCGAAACCGGACTCGAACAGCACCAAGGGACGCTTGCTGTCGGCGATGACGCTGTCACCTGAACGGACTTGCAGATGGCGGGAAGACTGGCGGATGTCGATGCGGTGGTAGCTGTCAGCGGCGTGGCCGACGATGCGTTCGTCCTCCTCAAAGAACGCGTCCATGGCCGGCCATGCAAACGCCACGCGTCCTTGAAGCTCGCGTGCGTGGA
Organism: Afipia dichlorophenoxyacetatis; assembly: GCF_055386385.1. Lineage (NCBI taxonomy): Bacteria > Pseudomonadati > Pseudomonadota > Alphaproteobacteria > Hyphomicrobiales > Nitrobacteraceae > Afipia > Afipia dichlorophenoxyacetatis. The sequence goes on from NZ_AP029250.1 coordinate 2,008,441, forward strand.
CAGGCAGTTCGGTGTATTGCCACGCCGCACGCGGCTTGCGTTGCTCCCCGGCGCGAACCACATACCACGCGGTCGGTCCAAGGTCGCGGTGGTTCAAGGTGAAGGTGTCGGGCTCCAGCGTGCCGGCTTTGACGCTGTCTTGCGGGAAGTAAGCGACCGGGTAGCGGCCAGGCTCATGGAGGATCAGAACATCCTCACTGTCGGCAATCCACGCGCCGCCAAAGCGCACGCGCATGCGCCGTCGCAATGGCTCGGCGTAGAGCAATCGCTCCGGCAACGGATCAGGAACGAGAAACCGGCCGGCGCGTCCCAGTGAAAGCGGCCCTTGCTGCCAGGACAATCCCATCGCGTGGTCCTCCCGATGACTCCGGCGCGTGACGCGCGGAGGTGAGTGGCAGGCCGCAAATGGAGATCAGGATGATGGCGGATCAACGACCTTCCACGGGCGTGATGTTCTGTGGGAGGCCGCAACTGCTGAGGCTTGTTCCTTATTGCATTTCGACCAGCCGCTACAATCTCGCCCATGCGCAGTACTGCAGGGGGGCCATGATTTGGGCATGAGAGTCCAACGCGACGCTGCGTATGCGATCCTCCATGGTCTCGATATCTATCTGTTCGGCTGTCGCGGCACCGATTTTTTCAATCTGCGGCATAAGGGTGCGCACCGTATGCGCGAACCAGCCATAGATCGGAGAATCCGGGCCAGCGCCGGTGGGAATCTCGCAGAAGAGTGTAGGGGAGCGCCTCACGCCAGCATTATGGAAGTGTTCGACCATCCTCGCGACGGCATCCGGGTGCGGCGTGAAGGATTGGAATGCGGTGATGAGCCAATCATACACTTTCGAGATCAGGGGATGCGGCGGCGTCATCAGATTATGCTTGTCGTGCAGTCCGGCCTCGTGGAACGCGACCACGCCGCCGGGGCGGACATGTGCGGCGACGCTCCGAATGAAGGCCGCGGGATCTGGCTGATGCATCAGCACGTAACGGCCGATAGCGAAATCAAACGGCTCCTGTGCCTTGAATTCCTCGGCACTGCTCTCGCGGAACTCAATGTTGTCATAACCCGCCTCGCGTGTGCGTTCGCGCGCAACGGCAAGGGCGTCCTTGCTGAAATCAATCGCGACGACTGAGCCGCCCGGTCCGACCATATCGGCGACAAGCATCGACACATCGCCGGTCCCGCAGCCGACATCCAGCACGCGCATATCGCGCGAGAGCCCGGCGTCGCGGAACAGGCGGCGCGTGATGGGGGCAACCACGCTCGCCTGACGCCCCAGCCGCTGTAACTCGGATTCGGAGTGACCGAGGCCGTAAGAGACCTTAGATGTGGACATCGCTTTCTTTCCCGCTTGTTTCAGGGTGTTGTCCTTGCGGTCCGGCTCTAACTGGGTCGTGTTTCAAGCGTGTTTCAGTTTTGGTCGGCTAAGGCCTCAAGACACCGCAAATGGATGTGAGCGCTCACGAGAGCGCGACTGCGCTGTGTCGGGATCGGAGCCTCATCGTGTGCCGATGGGGCCGGTCCGTTGTAAGCGGCCCGGAAGCGGCATCTGTTCCACAGCCAAAGCCCCGCCGGGTCGCAAAATCGCCTTCAAAATGGCTGACTGATCCAGCCTAAATCTGTAACTTGGAATCCGGTCCCGGTTGCGGGACCAAATGCGGTTCCGATGGCGGAGCCGACGCGGTTTGGGGTCTCTCCAGCAAGGTCGTGATCCGATGCTCTTCGCACGCCGGTTTCCTGTTGCTGCGACTTTATTGATCGCAGGCGGTTTCACTCTGCTGTTGTCACAAGGCGAGGCGTGGTCGCAAACAGTGGCCCAAGCGCCCGCGGCATCTCAAGCGGCAAGCGCCGCCTGCGCCGACGCGCCCGAGCTGACGGTGCTGCCGTCGCCGTTGTCGCCATGGAAAGGCGCGCCGCTCCGCGTCATGGTCGTCACCGAAAAGCCGCTAAACGGCGCACTGTCGCTGATCGCACCCGATGGCAGCATTGCTGCCAAATCGACCAGCCGGCAGGGCGGACCGCCTTATGCATGGATCGCCGAGGTGGCGTCGCCCGCGGCCGGCACCTGGCGCGCGATGCTCGCGATCAGCGGCGGGTCGAACTGCACCAACGAGATCACGGTCGCTGCGAAGAAGCCTGCGGGCGTGGCAACGACAGCGAACAGCTTCTGGAAGGTGCGCGGCGCGTGGAACGCGACCACAGAGACGTTGTTCGCGGCATGGATCGAAAAGCTGTTCGATGCGCCGCCGGATCAGGACCTGTCGTGGAAGGTGTGGCACGAGGTGCTGCAGGACAAGTCGCGCAACTTCCTGTTCAACCATCTCGGCCGCGGTGAAGACGATGCCAAGAGCGGCCTCAAGCCGGACTGCGCCGATTTCGTCTATTTCCTGCGCGCTTATTTTGCCTACAAGATGGGCCTGCCGTTCGGCTATTCGAACTGCTCGCGCGGTGCCGGCGGCAAGCCGCCGAAGTGCTATCAGTGGTTCGACATCGAGCATCCCGAACTGACGCGTCCGCCTGCACCGCCTGAGCAGCAAGACATCATGGCGTCCCAGACGGCTCCTCAGGCACCTGGCGCGGCACCGGCTTCACCTGCGCAACCGCAGCGCAGGCCGAACATTCTCGGCCTTTTCGCAGGTGCCCAGCCGACCGAGCTGCCGCCATCACCGGACGCAGCGGTGACGCCTGCGGAGCCGAAGCCGCAGCCGAAGCGGCCATCGAACTTCAGCGAATATCTGCGCGCCGTGGGTGACGTCGTGCATTCCGGCACCACGCGCGTGGCGGGAGCCGACGACAACACCGATTTCTACACGGTGGCGCTGACCCAGCGCTCGCTGCGCCCGGGCACGGTGTACGCCGATCCGTATGGTCACGTGCTGATGCTGGTGCATCTGGTGCCCGAGGTGGACGGAAAGCCCGGCGTCTTCCTTGCTGTCGATGCCGAGCCGGATGGTTCGATCACGCGCAAGCGGTTCTGGCGCGGCAACTTCCTGTTCGCCCATGATCCAGCGCTCGGCAACTCCGGCTTCAAGCATTTCCGGCCGATCGTGCGCGATGGTGGCGGGGCGTTGCGGCGGCTGGCCAACGCCGAGATCGCGAAGAATCCGAGCTACGGCGATTTCTCGCTCGATCAATCAAAGATGAGCGTCGAGGATTTCTACGATCGCATGGACGACGTGATGTCGCCCGAACCGCTCGATCCGGTGAAAGCGATGAAGGACGCGATCGAAAGCCTGCACGAGCAGGTGAAGACGCGCGTCACGTCCGTCGAGAACGGACGCAAGTATCAGGAGAAGAAGCCCGGCGAGATCTCGATGCCGAACGGTCCGTCAATCTTCCAGACCAACGGCCCGTGGGAGGATTTCTCCACGCCAGCGCGCGATTTCCGTTTGCTGATCGCGATCGATGTGGTGCGCGGATTCCCGGATCGCGTGGTGCGGCGCGCCTCGCGCTTCACCATGCCGAGCGGCAAGAGCGCTGACGCCGTGAAGAGCGATCTGCAGGGCGTGCTCGCGTCTGAGCTTGCCTCGCGCAAGATCGCCTACACCCGCAGCGACGGCTCGCAGTGGACGCTGTCGCTGAAGGACGTGCTCGACCGGATGCAGGATTTCGAGATGGCTTATAATCCGAACGACTGCGCCGAGGCGCGCTGGGCAGCACCGGACAACAGCGAGGAAGCCGCGACCTGCAAACGCCGCGCGTCGCAGGCGCAGAAGGCGAAGATGGGTTCGGACTATCGCAACTGGTTCCGCGAGCGGCACTGGCCGACGAATACGTAAAGCGGTCTGCACATAACGCTGCGAAGCTTTAGCGCGCGGAGCGGGAAGCCCGAGCGTTCTATGCTTGGCTTCAAGCCATGATATTGAGCAGCGCCTTGTTCATTTGGGCGTCCACCTTCATCACTGTCGCATTGGCGGCAAAGCTATAGCTTGCGATCATCTGGCCGATCATCTCCTGGGAGAGGTCGACATTGGGCGCGGCGACAAGGCCGTCTTGGTTGGCGAAGGGGGCTTGCGGATCGGAGACTGCGGTCGTGGACGGCTTGGCTGTCGTGACGGTCGTCTGGGTGCCGCCGCCGGCGCTCTCGGTCTGGACAACCTCAAGCGGTGCGTAAGCCGTTGGCGCCCCGGCCGGCACCGTGCCGTCGGCGTTGGGCAGTGCGCCCGTGCTCACGACATTGGCGATGTTCGAGGCGGAGACTTCGACGCGGCGGGTGGCCGCCTTCATGCCGGACAGTGCGATCGTGGAGATGCTGCTCATCAAGGGCTCGTTGGACAGATTTTCACGCTGTCACTTACGCACGCCCTTCATAAGCAAGCTTCAATGTCGTTGACCCAATTGCAGCAGTGGGGATAACGGGCCGTTAACCAAGGATGATCGGCGACAAGACGCCGGACCTGATCCGCGGCTCACCGATTGGGTTAAGCCGAACGACTTATTGGCGATGCTTCGAGAGATACGGAGGCCGCGACCCTAAGCGCTTTATATATAGACGCAGAGGACATTGCGAAGTTTGAGTGTCAGGAGCGGGCGGCGATGCGCCGCTAGTCTCATCGATTTTATATCGTGACAATTATTTGCGACGGAGAAAACCCGAAATCATTTTAACGGTCTGCCGTGCCGCGAAAGTCAGCACCATGACTGATCATGATTTAGAATCATTTGATATGGAAATGATGCGCCGCTGCGTGGCTCTGGCGCAATCCGCAGGTTCAAGGAGGGAATACCCGTTTGCAGCTGTCATCGGACGGCGAGGCGAGTTCATTTGCGAGTCGCTCAATATGGTCAGAACTGATCAAGACGTGACGCGGCACGCCGAGATGGTCGCAATCTCTTCAGCACAGAGAAAGCTGCGGTCAACGAGTCTTGACGAATGCACGATCTATTCAACCATTGAGCCCTGTGCCATGTGTTCTTACGCCATCCGGGAAGCCAGGATCGGCAGGGTGATGTTCGGCCTTCGATCGCCGGTCATGGGCGGTCACTCACGATGGAATATTCTGACTGACGCTGGTTTGTCCTCGACGTTGCCGGAGGTCTTTGCATCACCGCCCGATGTTCTGTCGGGATGTTTGCATCACGAAGTTCAGAAAGTTTTTCAGAAGCGGAATCCGTTCGTTTGGGAGTTCATGAAGGCGAGAAAGATATTCGTGGATGGTCCCGGTGATGATCGCATCCGAACGTCAGATGTCAGGACCGGAGCTGGCCTCGACACGCGCCTTGCAACCTGGCTCAGGGTCATGGTTGTCGATCGACTTTGGCGCGGTTAGGCCTCTTCACGTCCGCTGGTATCACGGAATGGGTTCATTGGTTGGCGCGCCTTGAGGGCTTGCCGCGGGCGCGCTGTTTACGGATGACAAGGACCGCAGCGGGATGAGTACCAATCGATGGATAGTCGCTCATTTGACCGCCGTTACCGCGGCGCTCTCTATATGCTTTTACGCGGTCATCGCTGCACCCGGTGCGGATGGAGACGACGGCATCGGCCCACCGCCCGCGCTGACACCGGGACAGGCGCCACCACTGCCGAGAGCTGGTCCTCTGTCGAAGCCGCGGTCGCAAGATCAAATCGGCTTTCCTGCGGCGCTTACCGCATCGGTGATCCCGCCGGCCAGCCCGCTCACGCCCGCCGCGGTTGCGCTGGGCGAGAAACTGTTCTTCGACAGTCGGCTCTCAGGTGACGGCACGGTCGCCTGCGCCACGTGCCACGATCCGGTACGCGCTTTCACTGACGGCAGGCCCACCTCGGTCGGCATCCAAGGTCGTATCAGTCAGCGCAACGCGCCAACCGTCTTGAACGCGCTCTATAACAAGACGCAGTTTTGGGACGGCCGGGTCCATACGCTCGAGCAACAGGCGGCGCTGCCGATCACGAACCCCATCGAAATGGGCTCGGCCAGTATCGGCGATGCCGTTTCCAGAATCGCCGGTGATCAGGGATACCAAGAACAATTCATGCAAGCGTTTGGCCGTGGCGTGAACGAACAGGACCTGTTGCGCGCGATTGCCACTTATGAGCGGACGCTCGCTTCGTTCGATTCTCCCTTCGATCATTTCATCGCAGGAGACCAAAACGCCATCAGCGACTCAGCTAAACGCGGCTGGGATTTGTTCAACACCAAGGCCCGCTGCAACCTGTGCCATGCTTTGACGGACAGCCAGCGGGATACCACAGTCTTCACCGACAATGATTTTCATAACATTGGCATTGGTGTTCTCCGGCATCACGTCGTCCCTCTGGCGCAGCAGGCGGAACGCGATCTGGCACAGGGAAACCTTAAGGATATCGACGGTGCTGCTCTCGAGAGCGAGATATCGGTGCTCGGGCGCTTCCTCATCACAAAAAAGCCGAACGACCTTGCGTCCTTCAAAACGCCGGACATACGAAACATCCTTGTGACCGGGCCTTACTTCCACGATGGATCGATGCAAACGTTATGGGATATTGTGGATCACTACAACAAGGGAGACGGGGTGACTGATCCGTGGCTCGATGACGATATTCAGCCGCTGGCGCTGACCGAGCCCGAGATCGACGATCTCGTGGCGTTTCTCTCATCCCTGACAAGCCCGCAATACAAGGAGCTCGGCGACAAGGAGTATGCCCGGCAACTCGCTCTCGCTCAAGCGAGCCGCCCACAGCGGGATACGGCACGGGCTTTCGGCCCGAAGCTCCCGCGGCCAAAGCCGCCTCCGTTCTGAAGGAGAGCCGAAGCAGCGCTAAGGCGCGATGGACAACCGGTTCAATCCGGCGTCATCGAACGCGCGTCGAACAGTGCCGTCGGTTTTAGCCTTGTCCATGAAGTCCTTGACGTAGGCGAGCGCCGCCGGGCGTTCCTTTTGCACGGCGATGGCAACACCAACAGTCTGGAATGCGCCGTCGAGAATGCGTGAGCCCGGCAGTTCTTTTTGCAACGTCGGCAACGCGTCATGGGTGAGGGCGAAGGCCTGTACGCTGTCCGTTTTCATCATGCCCATGGCTTCATCGACAGATTTCGCCGGGATGATTTTCGCCTTGGTCAAGCTTCGGCCTGCAGCCCGCATGGTGGTCGACCCATTGATGCCCACAACAGTGACTTCAGGACGATCGACTTCCGCGAGCGTCTTGATCCCCGAGGCGCCGGTGGCGAGATAAGTGCTTTCGATCACGAAATAGGGCGGGCTGAAATCGACCTTCGTGCGGCGCTCGGCATCCGCCGGCATGAAGCCGATGTCGATGTCGCCGGACGTGCAGGCGTCCGTCAATTCACCGGTGGTTGCTTTCACAACGAGCTCGACGGGGACGCCAAGGCTTTTTGCAAGTGCGTTGCCGAGGTCGCTGGGCACACCGCGGACATCGCCGCTCGCGTCCTTAGTCGCGAAAATCGGGGTAGGTGCGGGCGCATAGGCGATGCCGACCCGCAGCTTGCCGGTGGGGACGAGTTGTTTCATGACGCTGTCCTCGACAGCCAGTGCGCCAGTGCTTGTCGACAGCATCAGTATCAACCCCAGAAATGATGTGAGTTTCATTTGTTTCCCCCGTTTTGATTTTGGTGCGATCTAAACAGAGACTTGCACACGGGACAATGCCAAGCACGCAAACATCAAACGCCAAGAGTCCCGGCCATCGCGTGATGACCGAGACAGCAGTTTGGCTTGACGCACTGCACTTGCAAAATGCCGCGGCGTCCGCGGCAAATAGAGAGCGTTCTTCAGTAAACCCTGCGACGGGTGACAACGGTCGTCCGGCGCGGCGTCGTCACGACTGTCCGTGTGACCGCGCGCGGAGCGACGACAACAGGACGTGGAGCCACAACGACGGGACGTGCTGCGACGCACCCGGCGCGATAGACACCGGCAGCGCACACCACGGCGGACGCTTCCGTCGTCGTCAAGGCAATAAAGCCTCCAACCAGCAGCAGAGGAACGAGACGTTTCATCGCGAAAATCCTCCTGGGTCATGAAGTGAATGAAGAAAAATCCCGGCACAGGTCACAATGGACAAGTCAATTGTACAGGTCACAGTGATCGGTAACGAGCAGCGGGCGGCGGTCCGCAAAAAGCGGCCGAAGCCTTAAGAAGCTGCTCGTTCAGGATGGAAGTCAACAGCAAGAATCCCACGAAAACACTTGAATAACTCAATGATGCTCATGCTCGGATCCCGCGCTAAGCTATCGGAGAATGCCTATCAGCTTTGGTCTTGAAATCCTGCGTCGACGCGAGGAGGACCTATGGCGAACCCGGAACGCGAGACCCTCACTTTTGCGCGTCTGAAAACGCCGAAGGCGGCAGCGTTGGCGGGGATCGTCTTTTCCCTGCTGATGTTCACGATCTTTGGGTTGCTGCACGGCTCCATTCCGATGGACCCGCTGGATACCGGTGCGTGGCTCGCCGCCGACAGGCCGCGGATTGCGTTTGCATTGAATCTGGTTCCTTTTGCCGGCGTAGCCTTCCTGTGGTTCATCGGCGTGCTGCGCGATCGGCTCGGGCAGCAGGAAGATCGTTTCTTCGCGTCGGTGTTTTTCGGCACCGGGCTGTTGTATCTGGCCATGTTGTTTGCGGCAGCAGCAGTGATCGGCGCCGTGATGCTCCTGGCCTCCATGTCCGAACCCGGTGAACTGTCGCGCTCCACCGTCTTTCACTATGCGCGAGCGATGGCCTATATCGTCAACAACGTGTATGCGACCAAGATGGCGGCCGTCTTCATGGTATCGACGTCAACCATTGTGATCTACACCGGCATCGTTCCGCGCTGGATTGCGTATATCGGCTATCTATGTGCGCTGGTACTGATGTTCGCCAGCTACAACATCGGATGGAGCTTTGCGGTGCTGCCCATCTGGGTGCTGCTCATCAGCGTCTATATCCTGATGGACAATCTGAGGAGAGGTTAGACGCCCGGTCCCGCTTACGACGGGCAATGGTCATGGGAGCTACCACCATGAAAGTCACAGCCTTAAAGCGCTACGTTTCAGCGGTAACGCTGCTCGCTTTGATGGGTTCGGCAACTGCCTTTGCGCAACAAGGCAATCGGCCCAACGTTGTTTTTATTCTCGCCGATAACGTCGGCTACGGCGACCTTGGGTCATATGGTGGCGGCGAGTTACGCGGGGCTCCGACGCCGCGCCTCGATGCTCTGGCGCAGGAGGGATTGCGTCTCACGCAATTCCTGGTCGAACCAGCGTGCACCCCATCCCGTGCGGCGCTTATGACCGGGCAATATTCGATCCGTAATGGTCTGTCGCTGATCGCCATTGAGGGAAGCCCCTATACACTTCCGGCTAGCGCTTTCACCATGGGTGATTTGTTCAAGAGTGTTGGTTACGCCACCGCGATTTTTGGAAAGTGGCACCTTGGAAGTGCGCCTCAAAGTTTGCCGACCGCGCACGGCTTTGATGAATTCTATGGTATCCCGCCGGATATCAGCTGGGATGCAGCAACATATCCGGCGACAATTGCCCTCACGCACTCGCTCAATGAGCCTTACGACGCGTTGGTGAGAGCGGGGCCGCAGATCGTTGAGGCGAAGTCCGGCGAGCCGTTGCGGACAGTGAAGCCATTTACTGAAGATGTTCGCGCCAACATCGACAATGAGTTGGTGGATAAATCAATCGACTTCATGCGGCGGCAAAAGACCGCTGGAAAACCTTTCTTTCTCTATCTTCCGTTCTCGATGGGGCATGCGCCGAACTTGCCCGCCAAGGATTTCGCCGGCAAATCGCGCATCGGCAACTACGGCGACAAGATGATGGAGGGTGACTTCCACGTCGGCCAAATCCTCGACATGCTCAAGGAACTTGGCACTGAAGATAATACCATCGTTATCTTCGCGTCCGACAACGGACCGTATGGCGAGGCTGCCCGCGAATTCGGCAATCATGGAACACCGGACATGGGCAATTCCGGCCCGTTCCGCGGAGAATTAGGTGAAGTGACTGAAGGGGCGATACGGACGGCGGCGATCGTTCGCTGGCCCGGCAAGGTCAAGCCGAATACCACCTCATACGCCATGTTCTCGATCATGGATTTCCTGCCGACCTTTGCCAACATTGTCGGTGGCAAGATGCCGACAGACCGGGCGATCGACGGCGTCGATCAAACCGATGTCCTGCTCGGCAGTTCAGCCTTGGGGCATCGCGAAAGCATGTTGAGCTTTATTGGTGGAGACCTCGTCGCCGCACGTTGGAAGCAGTGGCGCATTTATTTCACCGACGTTCATCCGACCGGCATTGGGCCGCAGCGGCAGCCGGGTATGTTCTCCGCCAGCGCTCCGATGGCCGGCTACCCGAAGGTTTACAACATTGAGATGGACCCACACGAGGATCTCATTGTCGCGGCAATGTTTGGCTGGGTATCGGAGCCTGCGCTCAAGACTGTCGATGAGTATCTGGCAACGTTGAAGCGATATCCAAATCCGCCCCCGCCGAATATCACGCAATTTCGCAGCGGTGGCTAACTCATATCGCGTCGCCATGCTATAGCGAAACGTCTGGCATTTTTCGGAAGTGCCGTCATGTCGCGCACCTACGACACCAGGCGGTTCTGGTTGATGCCGGCGGAAAAGACGGCGACAGGCTGGTCGAAGCCTTTAAAGGTTCGCGAGTCCAATTCGACAAGTGGTACGCGTGGGCCAACGGCGGAAGCTGCAACGCGATCGAGAAGAATCTCGGAGTCCGCCGCGCCTGCACACAAGCGCGAGGCAAGATTCACAACGTTGCCGATTGCACTGTAATCGAGGCGGCTTTCAGATCCGATCCGCCCGACGGTGGCGGGGCCCATGGCCAGTCCCACGCCGAAGCCAAGCCCATGGTTCAGCACGCGCCAGCCCATCAGAAGTTTCTGCACGTTCTGTTGCATATCGCACGCCATGTTCACGGCCCGCAATGCCGGATCGGAACAGGCCACCGGCGCGTTGAGCAGCACCATCGCGCCATCGCCCGTGAAATTGACAAGCGTTGCTTCGTGAGCGCTGACGACCTTCTCAAGCGTGTCGTAATATTCGCGCAAAACGCTCATGATGATGTCGGGTTTGGCTTGAGCGGAAAAGGCCGTGAAGCCTCGCAAGTCGCAGAACACGACGACCACGTCCACACGCCGCCCGTCAAGCACGCTGTCGTCCCCCGTGCGATCGATCAACTCCGCCACTTGCGGTGCGAGAAATCGTTTGAGGCGATTGATGCGCTCAGAACGCTCTTGCGAAACTGCCAGTTCGCCCGCCATCTCGTTGAATCGCGTGGCGAGAGCTTCGAATTCATCGTTCGTTTTGATGTTGATCCGATGATCGAAATGTCCCGCGCCAATCCGTGCGACGCCATCTTCCAGCAGGCGTATCGGTTCGATCATGCGCTTGGTCAGCCAGTAAGCGAGCCCCGCGGCAAGGGCGGCACCAGCCACGAGCAAGGCCCCTGTGCGCCACAGGGCCGCGTCGATCGGCGCGAATGCTTCGATGAGCGGCTGCTTGACGATGACGCTCCAGTCGACGCCGGGGACTTGCGTCATCGCCGCCAGCACGCTTTTTCCTCGAATGTCCTGACCCACCGCCGCCTGGCCGGGCCGGGCAAGAATGGCGGATCGCAAACGTTGGAGCGGGCGTTGCACAGCTTCATCCGCGCGCAACACTAAGCTAATGTCTGAATGAGCCACGAGTCGGCCCGGCCGGTCGAGCACGAACGCATCTCCGGTTTTTCCGATCCGGATTCCAGAGATGACATCCCAAATGAACTTGAGGTTGACCTCAGCCACGGCCACGCCGTTCGCCGCACGGTTTCCCGCGACTGCGATCGTCATGTAGGGCTCCGAGCCGCCATGATACGTGACCGGTCCAAACCAGACCCGATCGGCGCGGGCTCGCTGCACAGCGGGGTTTGCGGAGTGATCGTCGCCGCTGTCAATTCTGTTCAAACCGATGCGGGACACGAAGAGGCGTTCCTTGCCACCGGCATCGACCAAGGTGAGGCTCTCGATGGCTGGGACTTGCCGCAGCAGACGCAAGGCGTCGAGCCTGCGCCTGTCGTCGCCGCTATCCGCCGTCCACGGCAACAAGACGGTCCAGCCCAGCTGATCCTGGATCCCTTCGATAAAATCCTGGATCTTGACCGCTGCATAGCGGGATTCCGCATTCAACAGATCGTTCAATTGATTGCGTTGATCGCGATAGCCGAACCAGGCTTCGCTGATCCCTGCAATGAGCAGCGGCACCACTGCCGCGGCAAAAAGTGCGCGGAAGTATTTCCTGAAAAGTGACGTGCGTTGGACGGCGAGCGGATTAGACATCGCGTTAGCTCGCAAGGCAGTTGATCGGCCTCGTGCCGCGAATTTGAAGTTCTTCCTCACTCGTCATTCGATCACCGCGTCGGCGCTACTCAATATCCACGGCGGGACAGCTATGCCGAGCGCGTGCGCGGCTTTCAGATTAACGAAGAGCTCGACTTTGGTGACACGCTGAACCGGCAATTCGGAAGGCTTTTCGCCCTTGAGGATACGGCCAGCGTAAACACCGGCATGCCGGTGTGACTGGGTGAAATCACCACCATAACTCATCAGGCCGCCGGCAATGGGGAAATCGCGGGATTGCGTGATCGCGGCAACCGCGTGGCGAACGGCGAGAGTGGCAAGTTGCGGACTGCGAAAGGCGAAGTAGGGATCTGAGGCGAAGACAAGTCCGCCCGCCTGCATCTCGCGTGCATCGATGAACAAGGCCTCAAACTCCGGTTCATGGCTGGCTTTCAGCACTTTGAGCTCCAGTCCCAGGCTGGTGGCCGCAATTTGAAGATTTTTCAGCTGCGAGTTCCAGGTCGGGCTTGTCGGGTTAAGCGCGAAGGCGAACAGCTTGCTGTCCGGGCGCAGCTCATGCATGAGCTCCAAACGCTTGCGCGAGACCTCGACGCTCAAACTCGACACGCCAGTGAGATTTCCTCCCGGCCGGGACAGGCCGTCCACCACGCCAAGCGCGATGGGATCGCCACCCATTTCAAAGACAACCGGAATTGTCGACGTTGCCGATTTTGCCGCGAGCGCAACTTCAGCTCCGCCCGGTGCGACAATGACGTTCATCGAACGTTTCGCGAGATCTTTCGCGAGTGCGGGCAGGCGGCTGTATTCTCCATCCGCCCATTGAAAGTCGATGGTGACATTGCGCCCCTCAGCGTAGCCGGCTTCTGCAAGACCTTCGCGGAATGCTTTGAGACGACTACTAAAGCGTTCCGGGTTCTCCGGGCCGAGATACCCCACAATGGGTATCGTTTGAGCCGAGGCCGGACCCAGCCACGCCAGGGCACCAGCGATCGCGAGAACATCGCGCCGCCGCAGTTTGTGAGGGATTTCAGCAAAGGCGACAGGGTCGGAACGCACGGTTGTCTCTCCCCAACCAACGTCTCTCAGTCACGCGGAGGAGGATACCCCAGCTGTCTCATTTGCGAAATGGGCTGATCACGCGACTATTCGGCCTGGGGCATGCTAGATTGCCGACCCTATATGCCTCCGCTATTGAGAGCCTGGCCATCAATTGAACCGGCCGTCAGGGAGAAAGTCATTGCTGGCTAACGCGACGCTTTATCAGGTCTCGACCTGGATTCTTCCGCTTCTCATCGCCATCACATTTCACGAAGCCGCCCACGGGTTCGTTGCGCGCGCCTGTGGCGACGATACGGCGTCGAAGCTCGGCCGCGTGACCCTTAATCCGATCAAGCACATCGACCCGTTCGGCACCATCCTGCTGCCGGGGATCCTGTTATTGTCGCATGCGCCTTTCCTGTTTGGCTACGCCAAACCCGTGCCGGTGAATTTTCGTGCCTTGAATCATCCGCGGATGGATATGGTCTGGGTCGCTGCCGCAGGTCCCGCAACGAACATCGTGCTGGCAGCGCTCGCCGCTCTGGCATTTCACTTCATCGGCTTTGCGCCCGCCGGTGCCGCACAATGGATCGCCGACAATCTCAAGAATGCACTGATCATCAACGTCGTTCTTGCCGTGTTCAACATGCTGCCCTTGCCGCCATTGGATGGAGGCCGCATTGCGGTTGGATTGTTACCCAATTTCCTGGCGCTTCCGCTGGCGCGGCTTGAGCCTTACGGAATGCTGGTCCTCATCGGCATTCTGATCATTCTTCCCATGCTGGGGCGACAACTCGGAATTGACCTGGACATTATTTCCGATGTCTTGCGCGTCGCGACGAGCTTCGTGCTGAGGTGGATCTTGGTGATCACCGGTAACGCGTAAGCGCGGCGCATCGCGACAATCACGCGATGATCGCCAGCATCATCATCACAAGAAGGGCTCGGAACAATCCGGGCTTTTTTCTTCAACTGCACGTGGACGTACCCAGAGAGTGCAGAAAAGCAACATGGGCGCAAATAGAAGGATCGGCCTCTGGCGGTCGAAAGCTAAACGCTGCATAACTAATGTGGGGGAAGGACCTTTGACCGGGTTCTTCTAGAGGGCGGGGGGAAAAGTCGTCTCGAGCGATATTCGGGACGACTTTGACCCGAGTTTCGGTTTTGTCCGAATTCCGACCTTGCTGTTGCGCGCTCTCAATCGTCGTGCGCCCGGGTGCGCATTGGTCGTCAGCATCTTTGCGTGTTTCTTGATGTCTGCTTTTGACGTCAGGGGGTGGACTTGCCGAGCAAGGTCATCCAACCGGCAGCCGCCCAAAATATTGATTTCGTTATATTCTATTGTCCGGCAATTTATTTTTGTGCCACCATGGCCGTGTATTTATCGATCCAATGGTTCGCAGATTTTAAGGTCTGATTTCACGAATGACCTCAGTAATTTCTGACTTGGATTCGGCCCACCGGATCAACGCCGATTTGCAGCGCCAGCTCATCGAGCGCACCGCAGAGCGTGATGGGCTTTTGCAGCAGAACGCTCAGCTCCTTAACGAGATGAAGGAGGCGCTGGAACGGCAGACTGCGACAGCGGACATTCTGAAAGTCATCGCGAGTTCGCCGGACGACATGCAGCCCGTGTTTGAGGCGATAGCACAGCGCGGTAATCGCATGGTCGGCGGCATGTCGACCGCAGTCTTCGCCCACATCGACGATATGGTGCATCTCAGGGCGTTCTCGCCCGTCAGTCCGGCTGCTGACGCCGCGCTGAGATCGATGTTCCCGATGAAGCTGGAGCAACTGGCTTTTCGCGACATTCTGAGCCGGGGAAAAATTCACAGCATTCCCGATACCGAGCTCGATCCGATGCTACGGGATCTGGGACGCGCCCGCGGCTTCCGAAGCATCCTGTTTTTGCCACTCATCAGCGATCAGATGCACATTGGCTCCATTACGATCACACGCGCGGAGGCCGGCGTGTTCACGGACCATCATGTGCAGATCATGCACGCTTTCGCAGATCAGGCGGCCATCGCGATCTCAAATGCCCGGCTGCTTCAACAGGTTCAGGAACGCACGCGGCAGCTGTCGGCATCGCTCAATGAACTGCGCGCCGCGCAGGACCGTCTGGTGCAGACGGAGAAGCTTGCTTCGCTTGGCCAGTTGACGGCCGGCGTCGCGCACGAGATCAAGAACCCGCTCAATTTCGTCAACAATTTCTCGTCGCTGTCGCGTGAGCTGATCGACGAGCTCAATGAGACCTTGGAGTCGCTCGGCATTGAAGATAAAGCGCGGCTGCAAATTGCCGAACTGACGGGCATGTTGAAGGGAAATCTCGAAAAGATCGTCCAGCACGGAAAGCGCGCCGATTCCATCGTCAAGAACATGTTGCTTCACTCGCGCTCAGGCCCCGGCGAGCAGCGAACCGTCGACATCAATGCAGTGATCGAGGAAAGCCTGACCCTGGCTTACCATGGTGCGCGGGCCGAGAAACCCGGGTTCAACATTACGCTCCAGCGTGATCTCGATCCGAAC
The DNA here is from genome assembly GCF_055386385.1 of Afipia dichlorophenoxyacetatis. NCBI lineage: Bacteria > Pseudomonadati > Pseudomonadota > Alphaproteobacteria > Hyphomicrobiales > Nitrobacteraceae > Afipia > Afipia dichlorophenoxyacetatis. The sequence continues at coordinate 2,024,282 of NZ_AP029250.1, forward strand.
GCGGGTCTGATCAATCTGTATCCGCAGGAGATCACGCGGGTGTTTCTCAACCTTATCTCGAATGGCTTCTATGCGGCCGCCCAGAGGAAGGGCATGGAGCTTCCGGCGGACTTCGAGCCGACCATGAGCGTCGCAACAAAAAGCCGGGGCGATAATGTCGAGATCCGTATTCGCGACAACGGCACCGGCATTCCGGATGACGTGAAAGACAAGATATTCGATCCGTTCTTCACCACCAAGCCGGCCGGTGAGGGCACCGGCCTCGGACTATCCATGAGCCACGATATCATCGTGAAGCAGCATGGCGGCAGCATCGGCGTTGCGACGAAGCCCGGCGAGTTCACCGAATTTCTCATTGTGCTGCCAAGAACACGCGTTACGCCAGAACAAGCGGGGGCAAGTCATGAGTGTTCTCATCCTCGTTGTTGATGATGAAGAAGATGTCGAAGATCTCTTTCGGCAGCGTTTCCGTCGCGATCTGCGGGCCGAGCGCTTTCAAATGGAGTTTGCTTGCTCCGCTGCCGATGCCCTTGCGCGGGTTGCGGAAGCTTCTGCACGGTCTTTGATCCTCATCTTGTCTGACATCAATATGCCCGGCATGACGGGCCTCGATATGCTTCCTCAAGTGCGGAAAATGAGGCCGGATGTTCCAGTGATCATGATCACCGCCTATGGGGATGATCGCACGAGACAGCAGGCCATCGAGAGGGGTGCCATGCAGCTCCTCACGAAGCCTGTCGATTTCGACGTTCTTCGCCGCGCGATCGATACCAGAATTGAGCAAGTCGCATGACCTCCACGATTCTGGTTGTGGACGACGAGCCCGACCTTGAGACGCTGGTTCTACAGAAGTTCCGCAAGCAGGTCGGTGAGGGCGGGATCAAGTTTCTTTTTGCCCGCGATGGTGTCGAGGCTCTTCATTCCATCAGCAACAATCCGGATGTCGATATCGTCATGTCCGACATCAATATGCCCCGGATGGATGGACTGGCGCTGCTTCAGAAACTCCAGGAAATGGATGATAAGAAATCGACCATCATCATTTCCGCGTATGGCGATATGGGCAACATCCGCGCCGCAATGAACCGCGGCGCTTTCGATTTTCTCACGAAGCCGATCGATTTTTCAGATCTCGAACATACGATCGGCAAGACGTTGCGCCATGTCGAAGGGATCAGGCAGGCGAGGCGGGAACAAGTTGAGGCAGAGCGGGCCTATGCCGTGCTATCGCGCTTCTTTTCACCGCAGCTCGTCGGCAAACTCGTCGCGAAGGACAAGGGCGCCGAAGTCACGATCCATTGGCGCGATGTCACCGCGATGTTCACGGATATATCCGGGTTCACATCCCTGGTGGACACAACGCCGCCCGAAGTCTTGGGCATTTTGATCAATGAATATGTGAGCGGCATGACCGACGTTGTCTTCGCTCATGAAGGCACTGTCGCCAAGGTGATTGGGGATGCGATCCACGTTCTGTTCAATGCCCCGGGCGACCAGCCTGATCATGGCGCACGCGGGATCGCATGCGCGCACGCGCTCGATGCTTGGGCGCAGAACTTCCGCGAGCGGTGGCGAGCCAAAGGCGTTGTGTTCGGCGCAACGCGGATCGGATTGCATTCGGGGGCGGCACTCGTTGGAAATTTTGGCGGCGAGCGCCTTTTTGACTACGCGGCCTATGGCGACACGATCAATACGGCCGCGCGCCTGGAATCTGCAAACAAATTGCTGGGGACGCGCATCTGCGTGAGCGAAGCCGTCTCTGCCGGTATCCCGGATTTCGTCGGGCGGCCCATCGGCGACCTGGTGTTGCGCGGACGAAGCGAGACGCTGAGGGCCTACGAGCCGTTGACCAGGGACGTCTTCGAGGATCCCTTGACCGCACGCTACTCCGAAGCGTTCGCGAAACTGAGTGCCGGAGATCCTACCGTCATGCCGGCCTTCGCAGCCTTGTTTGGCGAACAGCCGGGCGATGCGCTCGCCGGATTCCATTTGCGCAGGCTTTTGAACGGCGAGGAAGGCACGCGCATCGAGGTCGCCTGATGCTACCGCCACATGCCGCGCATGCGGGCGCCGATGTCGATCTTCGGACCGTTGCTTTGCGCGCGCGCGGTCGCGCTCGATGCGTGCGGCCAGCTCGTGCGCTCGAACATCGGCACCAGCGCTTCCGGAATAAAGCGCGTCCGCGACGCATAGACATGCCGGTCGCCTTGCGAATGCTGACCGTGGGTGAAGAAGCGCTGCGGCACGGTGAGATGGAGATCATCCTTCGCCCGCGTCATGGCCACATAGAGCAGGCGGCGCTCTTCTTCCAGCTCGGCGCTGGTGCCAGCGCCCAAGTCCGACGGCATGCAGCCATCGACGACGTTGAGCACATAGACCGACTTCCATTCCTGGCCTTTGGCGGAATGGATGGTGGAGAGGATCAGGTAATCCTCATCGCGTGTCGGCGCGCCGGCTTGATCGCTGGTGGCGTCGGGCGGATCGAGCGTGAGTTCGGTGAGAAAGCGCTCCCGCGAGGGATAGCCGTTGGCGATCTGCTCGAGCTGAATCAAATCCGCGCGGCGCACTTCGGCGTCTTCATGGATGCGATCAAGATGCGGCTCGTACCACAGCCGCGCGCGTTCGAGATCGACCGGCCATTCCGAATAACGCAGATTGCCGACTGTCTCGACGAACGCCGTCCAGTCCGCGCCCGCACGGGCAGGCTGAGGCAAATCGCACAACGCACCGATGGGGTCCGTCGCCTCCGCCATGCGATCCAGCACGCGCTGCGCCGACGCAGGTCCCACGCCGGGGAGGAGATGCAGCACACGAAAGCCTGCGACACGATCGCGCGGATTCTCCACAAAGCGCAACAGCGCCAGCATGTCCTTGACGTGGGCGGCGTCGAGAAACTTCAGCCCGCCGAATTTCACGAACGGAATGTTGCGGCGGGTGAGTTCGATCTCCAGCGGCCCGCTGTGGGATGACGTTCGAAACAGCACTGCCTGATGCTTCAGGAGATTGCCTTCCTCGCGGCAAGCCAAAACTTGCTCGACGATGTAGCGCGCCTGGTCGGCTTCATCGCGCACGGTGACCAACTGCGGCTTGCGTGTGGATGTCCGCTCGGTCCAGAGATTCTTGGTGAAGCGCTCTTTCGCGAGTCCAATAACGGCATTCGCCGCCGACAAGACAGGCTGCGTCGAACGGTAGTTGCGGTCGAGGGTGATGATGTCGGCGCGCGGCGTGAAATGATCCGGGAAGTCGAGAATGTTGCGTACGGTGGCCGCGCGGAAGGAATAGATCGATTGCGCGTCGTCGCCGACCACGGTGAGACCGCGGCCGCCGGGCTTCAAGGCCAGCAGGATGGACGACTGCAGCCGGTTGGTGTCCTGATATTCGTCCACCATCACATGATCGAAGCGGCCGCCGATGTCCTCCGCAAGCGCCGGATCGGAGACCATCTGGCACCAGTAGAGCAGCAGATCGTCGTAATCGAGCACGTTCTGCTTTTGCTTCGCCTCCACATAGGCGGCGAACAGTTCCTTCAGTTCGTTCGCCCAGCCCGAGCACCACGGAAAGAACTGCCCGAGCACTTGCTCGATCGGAAGCTCGGCGTTGACGCAACGCGAATAGATCGACAGGCATGTACCCTTGGTGGGGAAGCGGCTCTCGGTCTTGGAGAACCCGCGCTCATGCCGGATCAGGTTCATCAGGTCGGCGGAGTCCTCGCGGTCGTGAATCGTGAACGACGGATCCAGCCCGATCTGGTCGGAATAGTCGCGCAGCAGCCGCGCGCCGATGCCGTGAAACGTACCGGCCCAGTTCAGCGCGTCGGTCATCACGTTCGCCTTATCGCCCAGCACCTTGCGCGCGATACGCTCGACCCGCTTGGTCATTTCGCCCGCCGCGCGGCGCGAGAATGTCATCAGCAAGATGCGGCGCGGATCGGCGCCGTTGATAATGAGATGCGCGACGCGATGCGCCAGCGTGTTGGTTTTTCCGGACCCCGCACCGGCGATCACCAGCAACGGTGGTCCGACTGTGCCAGCGGTTCCAACGCCGTGTTCGACCGCGCGCCGCTGCTCCGGATTCAACGTCTCCAGATATGAAACTTCAGCCGCTGCCAACACCGAATCATCCCCTGCCTGAGGGGGAAGAGTCCACGATTTGTTCTGCAAGCGCAACGAAGCGAAGGGTGTGGACCGGCTTCGCGTACGGACCTCAATACTTAGGTATTGACCTAAGTATTATTCGAAGCTACCAACACGCAACGACACGGCGAGGGGACAGCAACTCCCGGCGCCGGTTCATCAAACGCACGGAGCAATTCATGACTCCACAAGCAGGCAGCTCCGCGCCCCAGGGCAAGGTCTCGCCCGCGGTCGTCGATAGCGTCTTTCGCGCGCTGGCCGATGCCACGCGGCGCGATGTGCTGACGAGGCTCAGCGTCCGCCCGGCGTCGGTGAGTGATCTCGCGGCGACGTATGACATGGCGCTGCCGTCCTTCATGGAGCACCTCAAGGTGCTGGAGGGCAGCGGGCTTGTGCGGTCGCATAAAGAGGGACGCGTCCGCACCTACGAATTCGTGCCCAGGCAATTGAGGCTCGCGGAAGACTGGCTCACGCGGCAGCGCATGTTGTGGGAGCAACGCCTCGATCAACTCGACAACTATCTGATGCAAATGAAACAGGAGACAGAGAAGTGACTTCATCCATGATCAAGATCGATCCGAACCTCGACCTCGTGCTCGAACGCGACATCGATGTGCCCGTTGAACTCGTCTGGAAAGCCTGGACGTCGCCGGAACATCTGAGCCAGTGGTTCGCGCCGAAGCCGTGGATCATCACTGCCTGCGATCTCGATCTGCGCCCCGGCGGCACGATCAACTTCACCATGCGCTCCCCTGAGGGGGAGGAATATCCCAATACGCAATGCTATCTTGAAGTCGTCCCGTTCGAACGTATCGTCGTCACCGATACGCTGCTCGGCGGTTATCGTCCGTCGGCCAATCCGTTTTTCACCGCTGTCATCGAAATGACGCGGAACGGCAATGGCACGCGCTACAGGGCCATCGCCATTCACGGCAACGACGAAGCGCGCAAGAAGCATGAAGAGATGGGCTTCCACGGCGGCTGGGGCACCGTGCTGACGCAGATGGTGGACTACATCAAGACGGGCGCGATGCATTCCTGACCATAAGAGCCGGTGGTGATTGATGAGCCCACGCCTGGTCAGGGCGTGGGCTTTTCGGTTGCTGGTCGTCCCCCAAGACATAGCCGCCGGTAGACGCTGGCTCACGATTGTGGTGAGTAGTTATCCTGGCATTGGGGGAGTGCAATGCAGGACCTTGTTGGAAAGACCGCCTTTGTCACAGGCGGCGCGAGCGGCATCGGCTTCGCCCTCGGTCAAGCTTTTGTGGAAGCGGGCATGAATGTGATGCTTGCGGATATCGAGCGGGGCGCTTTGACGGCGGCGGTCGAACGGCTTCGCGATTTCGGTTCGAGAGTGCACGGAGTGGTCTGCGACGTCACCGATCCGGCCAGTGTGGAGCGAGCCGCTGACACAACATGCGAAACATTCGGAAATGTCCACGTCCTCTGCAACAATGCGGGCGTGGCCGGGGGCAGCGGGATCGATGACATCTCGCTTGAGACCTGGCGGTGGGTGATCGATGTCAATTTGATGGGCGTGGTTCACGGCGTCCATAGTTTCCTGCCGCGGATACGTGCCCATGGAGAAGGGGGCCACATCGTCAACACCGCCTCAATGGCGGGCTTGGAAAGCGGACTGGGATTTAGTCCGTACGCGACGAGCAAATTTGCAGTCGTTGCAATGTCGGAAGGGCTGGCGTTGCAGCTTCAATCGCTTGGCATTGGCGTGACCGTGCTGTGTCCCGGATTTGTGCGTACGCAGATCAGTGGAAGCGCACGAAACAGACCCGAACGGTACGGGCCGGCTCCTATGCTGGATCCAACCAGTGCTGGAGGAAAACTCGCCGCCGAGAGCGCGCGGCTTCAACAGGCCGGCATTGATCCATCTGATGTCGCTAAGCGGACGCTAAAAGCAATCCATGACAACGCGCTCTACGTCTTCACGCATCCTGAGATGCATGATGACGTCAAGAAGCGGTTCGCCGCTATTGAAGCCGCGATGGATGAGGCGGCAGCTCGTTAGCCGACCGCGCGGCAGCTGTCGGGCAATGCGCGCGATGATGCGTTGGCCAAATTTACGCACCACCTGCTCAAGACGAGCGGGACGGTCTCCGCCGATGAGTCTGAGTTCGCGTCACCCTCGACTTGCTGCCGGCATCAGGCCGCCGCGCGCACCTCATGAGCTGCATAGGCGGCCGTCTCGAAATCCATATAGCCGCCGAACGAAATCGGATCGGCGAACGGCAGGATCTGCGTCGCCCAATATCCGCCGAACCCGTTCTTTCGATCGATCCAGTAGAACAGGTTGGGCAGCCCGGCCCAGCCCAGCGCTCCTGCCGGCCGGCCGGTCGGCGCATCTTCGTCGTTCACCATGAAGGTGTAGGACCAGGATTTCCTGAGACCGGGGAAGAACTCGGCATCGTTCGATATGCTTGCGATGACGCCGGGCAGCACCGTAACCGTCTGATGCGCTTTCAGGCCGTTGCGGACAGCCATCTCGACCGTCTCTGCGTTGAGCACGCGGCCGTTCGGACCCGCTCCGTCGTTCAGCCACATCCGGATAAACTTCATGTACTCGCCGATCGAGGCGTGGAGTCCGTGGCCGCCCATATCGACTTCCGGCTCAGCCGGCAATTGCATGTCGGGAAGGGGAGTCAGTGATCCGTCGGCCTCGCGTTGGTGCATGGTGGCGAGGCGCTCGCGCATTGAGGGGCTGAGCGAAAAGGCCATGTCCTCAATGCCGAGCGGTGCAAAGACCCGCTCAGCGAGAACTTCGCCGAGTCGCTTGCCGCGGATGCCCTCGACAACCTGCCCGCACCAATCGATGTTGCTGCCGTATTCCCATTTGTCGCCGGGATCGAACAGCAGCGGCGTCATGATTGATGCCCTCGAGCAGGTAATCACGCTGGGTTGGCCGCGCTCCTGCGCCAGGCGGAAGTAAGTGGTATTGAAGAAGTCGTAGCCAAAGCCAGCGGTGTGCAGCATCAGCATGCGGGTGGTGATGTCGCGCTTCGGCGCCCGCAGCCTTGGTGTCCCGTCGGCGTCAAACCCGTCGAGCACTTCGAGCTTACCGATGTCGGGGGCGTAGTTTTTGGCCGGAGCATCAAGGTCGAGCTTGCCTTCCTCGACGCATTGGAGGACTGCCGTTCCGGTGATTGCTTTGGTGGTCGAGTAGATGGCGAAGACAGTGTCGGTCGTCATCGGCTGACTGCCGCCAAGGCTGCGCTTGCCGGCGGCGCCTTCGTAGATGTTGCCCGAGCGATCGGTGATCATCGCCACTACGCCGGGAACACCAGTCGCAGTCCCCTGCAAAATCGCGTCACATGTGCTTCTCAGGTTGTTACCCATTGACGTTTCTCCCGTTTAGGTTGGCGAAGTTTGATCCTCCTTCCTCTCGCCATGCCGCTTGCGGTCCAAGCGGAACGGATGCAACCGATTCAACGTGGTGAAGTGGGTTGCTCCAACGCCGGTTTCGCAAACGAAAGTTCCACCGCGGCTCGAGCAGCAATGGCGATTGGCGTTTTGATCATGAGACGGCTCCAAGTCTTTATCGATGAGTCTTTATCGAATTTCGACCGAGCGTCGTGGAGCGTAGATCGTTTTTTTGCGGGCGGCTAGCCGAAAGCACGAAGACCTTTTTCCGATGCACGTCAGCGATGCTGACACTGAATCCATCGTCTGTGGTGGAGAGCGTTGACCAAGACCACGGCTACACCGACCGTGAAGCAGACAATTCAAAATTGATACGAGTTTTGTTTTCAGCCGCGTATCGACGCCGTCTGTTTTGATATCGTTCAACGATATTTCGATGGCATCACATATTTTGCATCTCATGGCGCAGAGCGGGTGTTACTCACGCTTGCGCAATCCACGCGCTTCGCAGCCTTCATGTGGTCGCTGTTCCCCTTGCAGCTTTCATTCATCTTTGTTGAGAGAGATTTTCGTCTCAGTTGTTCCGGAAAAAAATCTATGAGCTGCAAATTCATGTCGCCCAGTTCCGGCAACCACTGCGCGCTCGCGCTGTTGACTCTCCAAAGATGGAAAGGAGTCAGGCATGCGAAAGATAGCGTTCACAGCTGTAGCAGTTGCGGCACTCGCGACCGCCGTTGCAAACTCACCAGCGGAAGCGCGTGGCGGGCGCGGCGCGGCAGGTGCGGCCATCGGTTTAGGGTTGGCTGCAGGCGCCTTGGGTGCGGCAGCGGCAGCTAACTCAGGTTATTACGGGCCGGGCTATGGTTACTATGGCGGTGGACCATATTACGGCGGCTCATACGCCTATTACGGTGGACCAGCCTACTATGGTGGTGGTCCGCGGTATTACCGACATCGCTATTATCGTCACCGCCATTACTGGTAAAAAAGACTGGCAAACAAAAGCCCGGAGCAATCCGGGCTTTTTTTTAAATAATTTCCTTTTGTCTGAGTCAGACATCGTTATCGGGAAAGTTCGCCGGCCCGAGAGGCACTGCAAGCGGCTTACTTGATGATCCCGATCATTCGCCGGATGAGGGTTTTCACATTGACCCTTTTCTTCTTCGGGACCTTGACCGAGAGACTTCCCTTAACCCCGTCTGGTGTGGAGAAGATCGCGAAATACGATCGCACCTTCTTGTCCTTCGAACGCATCAGCCTCGTAATAACGGAATACATGGCGGGCTCATTATCGCGCTAAGTATTTGAGAAAAAGGCCTATGGGGAAGGAGGTTGCCATGTTGACGTGGCGTTGTCGAATCCGGGCTCTTGCAAGCATCCACCCGCAATTTGACAGGGTTAATGGCGCCCGTTCATCGTTGACAATTGGATGGAGGGTGCGGCGCCTGCTTTCGCAAGCGAAGCTCCAGCCCTATATTTGCCGCCACGAAATGATTTCTGACCGCTTGTTCACTATCGTCGGCACCGCCGCTTGCAGCGGCGTCAATATGTCTCGCTCCCAGTTGCGAAGGGTTGTGTAGTTGGTATCCCAGAGCGAACTGAACGCTGCGCTTGATTTGGTCCGGGCTAACGCCGCGGGCTCGGTCGAGGGTATCTTTGGTCCGGCCTCGGTGACATGGCGGGTGGACCGGGAAGCCGTGATCTTTTTGGGCGCCGGTCGCGCGTTGCTGCTTCAGCTGGCGCATCCATGGGTTGCCGCCGCCATCGCTGAACACTCGCGAACGTTTGCGGACCCGATTGGCCGCTTCCATCGCACCTTCGATGTCGTTTTCACAATGGTGTTCGGCTCGCGTGACCATGCGCTTGCCGCTGCGAGACGCTTGTATCATCGTCACGCTGCGATCGTCGGTGTCATGCCGGAAGCAGCCGGTCCGTTCGAAGCCGGCTCGACCTATCGCGCGAACGAGGTTTCAGCGTTGCGCTGGGTTCACGCGACTCTCGTGGACACCGCTCTCATGGTGCACGATCTTGTGTTGCCTCCTTTGTCGCTCGAAGAGCGCGAGCAATATTGGACTGAGGCCCGGCTGTATGGCGCGTTGTTCGGTTTGACACCGGACGACTTGCCGGCGGATTGGGCTTCGTTTGTCACCTACAACGCCGCCATGATGCAATCAGATGTTCTGACCGTCAGCAGCGCCGCGCGCGATGTCGCCGGACAGATCTTCACCGGTGGACGGCCATGGTTGCGGCCACCGCGATGGTACAGGACCATCACGGCGCAGATGTTGCCGGATCGACTACGCAAAGAATTTGGCTTCATCATTGACGAGCAAGATCGGAAAGTTGCTGATCGCGCGCTGAACCGGATACGACGCATCTATCCCAAACTGCCTGCACGCATTCGCACCGTCGGTCCCTATCAGGAAGCCCAGGCGCGGCTGCAGGGGAGGCCGCAGCTCGACTGGGTGACCCGATGTCTCAATAAGGCCTGGATCGGACGGCCACACGTGGAAGACATTTGGAACAAATGAAGCGCGCCCCAATGCGCTTCGCGGATCAGTGTTTGCTCGCAAGCGAGATGACAACGCCTGTCGGTTCGGGGTCGTGCACGCGCAAGCTCGTCTGGGTTTCGTCGCTCCAGAGAGCAATATTAACGATCTCGCCGGCTTCAGCTTCTCGTTCCGATGTTGCGGCGGGCTCAAGAACGTTCAGGCCGTTGTTGTTTAAGAAAAAAGTGTGATCGCCAAACAGGCTGTTCAATTGGGGAACCGCCGGGTGACTTTCGGGGAGGACCTGAGCATCGAACTGGCTGAGGGTTCGGGTGACTTGGTCTGAATTCAGTTTCATCGGTTTCCCTCCTCAAGATTTCGGCGCAGGACAAATTCCCGCGCGTCCCCGGCAGTTGCAACCTTCCGCCGGCGCGTGCGGCACTTAAGTGCCTTGGGAGTGAGTTCAAGGTCGAAATCGACAGGACTCATAAGATCGCCGAATTGACATATTTTAGTCGGGGATAAGATGACAGTCGAACGAGGAACGATGATGCCTAACGCCCGCGTCATGATCTCAGTGATCCTTCTTGCGTGTTTCCCTCACCTTGCGCAGGCGCAAGACGCCGCGCCACCGGTCGCCGGCAGTTCTGAGAAGCCGCAGCCCACCAGCAAGACCGAGAAGCCGGGTCAGCAGAGCAAGCCATCGCCGGGCAGCTCATCGCCAGCGGGCGTGCTCGGCCTATTGCCGGCCGACTCGGTGACGGAACATGTGCTCACGATCGGCAATCAGACACTTTCGTATAAGGCGACCGCCGGGACGCTGAATCTCTACGGACAGGACGGCAACCGATCGGCCGCGATTTTCTACACCAGCTATGTGGCCGATCGCCAAGGCGCGGATCGCCCGCTGACATTCGTCTTCAATGGCGGACCGGGCGCGGCATCCGCTTTCTTGAACCTCGGCCTGGTGGGTCCCAAAATTCTCGATTTCGGTCCGACAGAACGGGACGCAGCCAACGCCAGACTGGTCGACAACCCGCAAAGCTGGCTCGCCTTCACTGATCTGGTGTTAGTCGATCCGGTCGGGACGGGCTGGAGCCGTGCCGCCAAACCTGATGAGGCGAAAGACTTCTACGGCGTGCGGCAGGATGCACAGGCGATTGCCAAGACGATCGCGCTGTACATCGCTCACAACGGCCGCATGTCGTCTCCGATTTACCTGTTCGGCGAAAGTTATGGCGGTCTTCGTGCGGTGAAGGTCGCGGGCGCGCTTCAGCAGGATCAGGGGATCGCTGTATCAGGCATCGTGATGCTGTCGCCGCTGATCGAGGGGCCGCTTCTGTTCAGAGCCAATCACTTCGCGTTGGGGGCGGCGCTGCAGCTTCCATCGCTGGCAGCCGCAGAGATGGAGCGCCGGAAGACTTTTTCAAAAGACGGCGTGGAAGCCGCCGAACAATTTGCGATGCATGATTTCCTGACCACGCTCGCTGGCCCGCCTCCGAAAGGCGCAGCCGCAGACACGTTTTATGAACGCGTTGCCAAATTGACAGGCTTGCCGATCGAGATGATCCGCCAAACCCGCGGCTTCGTGCGCGACGAATACGTCAAAAATCTGCGGAAAGGGGATGGCGCTGTTGTCAGCCGCTACGATGCCGCCTTCGCCGCGCCTGATCCGTTCCCAGAGTCAGATACAGCGAAAGGCGACGACCCAATTCTCGATGGCTTCGTTCGCAGCTACGGAGGCGCCTTCGTGCACTATGCCCGTGAGCAACTCGGCTTCAAAACCGAGATGACGTACATCCTTCTCGGCGATGGCATCAACGAGAAGTGGGATTGGGGGCGGGGCGCTCGTTCCCAAGTCAGCGCCAGCGATGATCTGCGGCAGCTTCTCGCTCTGAATCCGTCCATGCGGGTTCTGATCGCCCAAGGGTACAGCGATCTGGTCGTCCATTACGCGGTCAACAAATACGTTGTCGATCATCTGCCGGACAACATCAGCGCTCGCGTGGCATTCAAAGTCTATCGTGGCGGTCACATGCTTTACACACGGCCGGCTTCGCGGACTGAATTCACGGCCGATGCCAAGGCGTTTTATGCCGGTCGAGGCTCTGAGCGCTAACGCACTGGCCGCGCATAGCTATTTGTTGTCGCGGCTGGAACCACGAGGCTCTTCTTGCGTCATCCATTAACGACGCATCTCTCTTGTACTCTCCAAGACGAGCATATTAGCATATCAGGGACGGTGCTATTTGGCCGTGCCTGATCGACATTAACAGTCTCTATCGTTTTCAGAGTGTTTCAGTGGGTACAGGAGTAAACTTGAACATTGTTCTGACGTTTCTGTTTATCGTGGCGATCGTCATCGCGCTGTTCGTGGCCTACAACATACTTCATTACGTACTTTTTCTCCTAGTGACCCGGCCGAAGGACGCAAGCACGATCGGTCATGCGTTGAATGAATTCGAGCAACGTCAACTGATCGAGTGGACACCGAAGCCGGACGACTTTCTCAAACACGACGATCAGCAGCGCACATATGATGACCTGTTCGGAACGTATCGCGACGAGGAAGCGAACTACAGCACGTGCATTTTTCCACGCGCGCCATTCTCGCGCCCCTATGAAGCTGAATACGCTCTTCTGAATCTGAAGGACGGGATGCGGGTGCTGGATCTCGGCTGTGGATCGGGGGCTGCGGCGTATTACCTCGCCAGCCGTTGCAACATTGAAATCGTGGCCGTGACCAATTCCTCCAAGCAAGCGGAGATCTGCCGGCGGAAATTTGCAAAGCTCTCCGGGCGAGGGCAGGTGATCGTCACCGACTTCGACAGCCTCGATCTTCCGAACGAAACCTTTGATGCGATCTATTCGCTCGAATCCATCGGCTATTCGAAAAACCTGGACGCGTGGCTGCAGCGCTGCTGGCGGATGCTCAAGCCGGGAGGAAGACTGCTCATCCAGTCACCGGGTGCGCTGGATCATTGCCGGCGTAAAGAGGATTACCACAACGTCACCGCCTTCTTCGAAAACTGGCGCTACAATTTTGTCGGCGCCAATGTTCTCGTCTACAAGCTGCGGCGGCTCGGCTTCGGCCCGATCCGTTATCGGCGGCTGCCATTCTGGGCCTGGGGTCTCACATGGAATTTCCTGCAGCATCTCGTGCTGTGGAAATACAAACTCAAGATGCGCACATTCGTCGAGCTCGAATGGATCATCTGGCGCAGCTCGAAGGTGTTTATCTTCGGCAACCCGTACAGCACGGTGCTGGCGACCAAGCCGGAGGCTGCATCTGGCTCTGAGCAGGTCGTTTCATCCCCGGAAGCACTATCTTCAGAAACGCTAAGTCGCGTTGCTCAAGCCGGTCACTGAAGAGATCGCAAAGCAGCCTCTGCGAAGCAAGCTCGGCGCCTGAGCGCCGAAATTGCTCCACTAAAGCGCGCGCCGAGACCAGGATGAATCGTCATCGCGCTTTAGGGTATTGTTTGAGCATGATCTTTTCGGAAAACCGCTACACACTTTTCCGGATCATGCTCTCGCGATCAGTCCAGATCGCGGTCAAACATCAACTGCACACCTGAACGGGACGGACGCGCCATCCATGTGTGGTGTGCACGCGTCGCTGAATCACGTAGCAATCACCATTGTCGTCGTAATAGTCATTGTACGCATACGGATAGCCGTAACCGTAACCGTAATCGTCATAGGCATAAGGTCCATAACCAAAGCCGCCGAAGCCGAATCCGCGCCCGAAGCCGCGACCGTGAAATCCACCGCCATGGAAGCCGCCACCATGGAAACCTCCGCCTCCAAAGCCGCCACCACCATGGAAACCGCCTCCGCCGCCGCCATGGCCGCCTCCGCCGCCACGCGCCTCCGCCATGGTCGGCAAAGCCAAGCCGACTGAGGCGACTGCCAATAACGCGATCATTGTTTTACGAAACATAACCACTCTCCGTCAGGAATTGCCTGTACCTCTGAGGTGGGTTCGTTTTCAAAAATCGCTACGGCTCTGGAGAGGCTCGTCACTCAACTCTCCGCGACTGATATCTGACTAAATTTTAATTCAGCGAGAGGTCGTCTGCACGGCTGCGATGAAGGGCATCTTCTGTGCGGATGTCATGCGATCAGAAATCGTGTCACAAAAAATCCTACCGGGGTACTTGCGCAAAGAATCCGGTGTGCGATCGGCTCAAGCAGCTCGAAAGCCCTTCGGCCGGAGGTAAACCGGGTTACCGGCGTTAATGTGAGTATGGTTTGCCGACGGGTTTTTGTGCTAACAATACCCAGCTTCTCATTGCCATGCTGTGCCGGCTTGTGAACTTGGGGAAAGCTGCACCGCAATCACGCGGAGGCTGAAATGAATCTTGCTGACCTCAACAAGGTTGCTCAAGCCCTCGTCGCGCCGGGCAAAGGCATTCTTGCCGCGGACGAATCCTCCGGCACGATCAAGAAACGCTTCGATGCGATCGGCGTGGAGTCCACCGAGGACAACCGTCGCGACTATCGCGAAATGCTGTTCCGCGACACGGACGCGATGTCAAAATATATCTCCGGCGTCATCCTCTATGACGAGACCATCTGGCAAAAAGGTAAAGACGGGACGCCCCTGGTCAAACTGATCGAGCAGGCGGGGGCGATTCCCGGCATTAAAGTGGACGAAGGCACCCAGCCGCTGCCGCAGTGCCCTGGCGAACTGGTGACCGTCGGCCTCGACAAGCTCTCGGAGCGGCTGAAGAGGTATTACGAGCAGGGCGCACGTTTCGCGAAATGGCGCGCGGTCATCGATATCGGCAAGGGCATTCCAAGCCATACTGCGATCCACACCAACGCGCATGCGCTCGCACGCTACGCAGCGCTGTGTCAGGCCGCGCAGATCACACCGATCGTCGAGCCGGAAGTTTTGATGGACGGCGATCATGACATTGGCCGCTGCTACGAGGTGACCGAGGCCGTTCTCAAGCAAACATTTCAGGAGCTTTACGACCAAAAGGTCGCGCTCGAAGGCATGATCCTGAAGCCGAACATGGTTGTACCTGGCAAGAAGAATGCGAAGCAGGCCTCCGTTCAGGAAGTCGCGGAAAAGACCATCCGGCTGCTGAAGAATTGTGTGCCGTCGGCGGTACCGGGCATTGCGTTTCTGTCCGGCGGTCAATCTGACGAGGAAGCGACCGCGCATCTTGATGCGATCAACAGGCTCGTCCATCAGCCGTGGAAACTGACGTTCTCCTATGGCCGTGCGCTGCAGTCCGCGCCACAGAAAGCGTGGGCGGGCAATCCCGACAATGTGCGGGCGGCGCAGCAGGCCTTTACTCATCGCGCGCGCATGAACTCGCTCGCGAGCATAGGCGAGTGGAGTGCAGATTTGGAAAGTAAGCGAGCGGCGTGAGCTTCCTCGTTTCAATGGAGGCGACTCTTGCTGCGCTTCACTGGTTGAGAGTCCGAGGTTCTGTAATTTTGCTCGTTAGCGATCTGTCCCGATAGCAGGCTTTTCTGCTGGGGCACGTCGTTGGGTGTCCTTTATGTGAGTCATTTGGATATTAGTTCTGGACGAAGTTATTGCTGTCGATATCATCCCACCGTTGCCGCAAGCCTGCTTTCTCAACAACACGTTAGAACAGGAGGACTTCATGGCTGAGAGTGTTTACAAGGTCATCGAATTAATCGGAACCAGTACCGACTCTTGGGAAATGGCAGCTAAATCAGCCGTCGAAAGGGCTGCAAAAACGCTTCGTGATCTGCGTGTTGCCGAAGTCGTCGAGCTTGATTTGCAAATGAATGACGGAAAGATCGAGGCCTATCGCGCCAAGCTCAAGGTCTCGTTTAAATTCGAGGGTTAGGATCTCGAAAAATTTCAACGCCAGCTGATGTCCGGAGCAAATCGGACATTCGGGTTCGTCTGTGCGAAGTACGCAAACGTCGAAGGCTGCTCGATCAGCAGCCTTCGATATATGCGCCACTGTGATCAGCGCGGAGCCTGTCGACCGGCTTCGCTGCCTACCGGTCAGTGATGACCCGAGAATTCGGTTCCTCCACAGCTAGACGATTTACCGCACGGCACATCACACAATCGCCATCGCGCGATGAGCAACTGTCGTTTCATGAGTCCTTTTCTTGCTTGAACGAACCCGCAGAATGAGGGATCAGAAATGACAGCCAGATCAAAGAAAGACAAGAGGAGCGCTCCGAAGGCGGACAAGCGCGCTCTCGATGCATCTGTTGAAACGATCAACGAAGCGCAACTTGAGGCATCGACACACGCGGTGCGCGAGGCTGCTCTCGACATATCTACGAAAGCGATCAGTCATGATCCATTCGAAGTAGCCGCAGACGCGGTGAGTGAGGACGCCCGCGGCGCATCTGCAAGTGAGGACGCTCCCAGCGCGTCTGTTGTCACGATGTCATTTGATCGCCCACCTGCCAGCGAGCTGGACGAGAAGGTGCTGACGCCAAGCACAAAATCTGACAAGCAGGAGAGTACGGTCCTCCAGAATCTATTCCTGGAATGGTTCGAGTTTGCCGGTATGCGGCTGAGCCAGCATGTGCATCTGATCCAGACTCTTCAGGACTGCCGGTCATTACCGGATTTGCAGCAGGCTTACAGCCAATTCTGGCAGAACGCATATACTCAGTATGGCGAGGAAACACAGCGCATGCTGCGGATGACGCGGGGAGCGGTGGACCACGCGGCTCGTGCGGCACATGAGGGCAGTGCGCCGCAAGCCACGCTACATTAGGCGGGCCGAACCGGCATCGCATGCGGCCGACGCGCGCTTCGCGACGGCCGCTTTGCCGTGAATGCGAGCAGACCCTCGCCGTCATAAGGAGGTTCAAGATGACCAGTCCCTCCGCTCCTGCATCGATGAAAGCCTGGCGTGTGCACGCGTTCGGCCCGCCGGACGCGATGATCCTCGATACGGTTCCGAGGCCGGATCCCGGTCCACGCGAGGTGCTTGTCCATGTTCACGCAGCAGGAGTGGGTCCCTGGGACAGCTGGATCAGGGCCGGCAAGAGCGCGTTGCCGCAGCCGCTTCCTTTGACGCTCGGCTCCGATCTGTCGGGAATTGTGATGGCTGTGGGCCCGAACGTTTTTGGCTTGGCTGCCGGAGATCAAGTTTTCGGCGTCACCAACACTCAGTTTCTCGGCGCTTATGCAGAGTACGCGGTGGCCTCCGCAGGGATGATTGCGAGGAAGCCAACTTCACTGAACTATGCTGAAGCGGCGTCCGTTCCGGTTGTCGCGGTCACGGCGTGGCAGGGCCTGTTCGATCATGCTGGCCTGGAAGCGGGGCAG
This sequence comes from Afipia dichlorophenoxyacetatis, assembly GCF_055386385.1. Lineage (NCBI taxonomy): Bacteria > Pseudomonadati > Pseudomonadota > Alphaproteobacteria > Hyphomicrobiales > Nitrobacteraceae > Afipia > Afipia dichlorophenoxyacetatis. Next base: position 2,041,567 of record NZ_AP029250.1, read on the forward strand.
ACCGTCGTCATTCACGGCGCTGCAGGCAGTGTTGGCGCTTACGCGGTTCAGCTCGCGCGGCGTGCTCAGCTGCGCTCCATTGCGACGGCGGGGACCAAGGACATCGCGTATGTGCGGTCGCTCGGTGCAGACCAAGTGATCGACTATCATACCCAACGCTTCGAAGATGAGGTCACGGACGCTGACACGGTGTTTGATCTGGTCGGGGGCGAGACGCAACAACGCTCATTCCAGGTTCTGCGCCCGGGTGGCAAGCTGATCTCCGCCGTATCCCCACCTGATCAAGAGCGCGCGAAACAGCACGGTGTCACCGCAGCGTTTTTCCTGGTTGAAGTGACGGCCGAGCGTCTGCACAAAATCGCCGACCTGATTGATCGCGGTGAACTGAAAACACATGTGGGCGCGGTGCTGGCTTTCTCCGCTGCGCGGGATGCTCACCTGATGTTGGAGCACCAGATGCCGTCACCGAAAGGAAAGATCGTTCTCGACGTAGAAGGGGCCTAGCCACCGCAAACCACAACGGATACCTCAGTTGATCTTAAGAGGGGTTCTTTTCAAGAAAGTGGTTCACGGCCTCGCGGAAGGCACGGACTTCTCCATTGAGATCGATCAAGCGCTTCGGTGTCATACCCGCGGCCGCAAACAAGGTTTCGCCCAGGCAGCGTGCTTTCTCGCGCAGCCGCGTTCCCTTCGCCGTGAGGCTGACGACGACCTGCCGCTCGTCTTCGGGATTGCGCTTCCGCACCACGAAGTCAGCCTGCTCGAGCCGCTTCACGAGTGGCGTGATCGTGCTCGATTCCAGCGCCAGCCGGTCGGCAATGGCGCCGACGCTTTGTGCGCCGCCTTCCCCAAGCGTGCTCAACACAAGGTATTGCGGGTAGGTGATCTCCAATGCGTCGAGCAGCGGCTTGTAAGCACGGCCGATCGCCATGCTGGCGCCGTAGAGAGAAAAACAGAGCTGCTGATCCAGGGTGAGTTCCACGGCAATCCTCGCGTGCGATCACAAGATTGTATATCGCGATAAATAATTCTGGACACGTCGCCAATCAAGCCCCATAAATATATCGCGATAATAATTATCGCAATATGTATTTGGGGCCGCGTAGCCGCGGGATGGTTTCGGCCTCACTTGGTGATGGAGACAGACATGACGACGACGACAGGCAATCTGCAAAACGCTGGTGCGCAGGCGGATTTAACAGGGAATTTGGCGCGATATTATCTGGTCCGGGCCATTGTGGCCGCGGCGTGGGTGGCGGCGGCGGTGGCCGTCGGCCGTTCAAATGCCACAGCCGAGGCGCTGTTGCTGGTCAGCTATCCTGCGTGGGACGCATTGGCGAACTGGTTCGATGCTCAGGTCAGCGGTGGTCTCAGGGCGAACCCGACGCAGGCGCTGAACGTCGCCGTCAGTCTCGTCGCCGCGATTGCTGTTGCTGCCGCCCTGCAGGTGAGCATGAATGCCGTGCTCGCAGTGTTCGGGATCTGGGCGATCGGAGCGGGATTGGCCCAACTGGTCACTGGCGTTCGCCGCTGGCGCGCGTTCGGCGCACAGTGGGCGATGATCCTAAGCGGAGCGCAGTCGGCGCTTGCCGGTGGGTTGTTTGTGGTGCGAGCGGGCGGCGCCAAGATTCCGACGATCACTGATGTGGCCCCTTACGCAGCCTTCGGTGCGTTTTACTTCCTGGTCTCGGCTGTCGTGTTGATATTGACCAATCGGCGGCGCGCCGCGTGATCGCTGCGACGCGCAGTGTAAATCCGTACGATTGTAAAAATGAGGCCGGCAGACGCGTTGTTGCCGGCCTCATTTTTTTCCCAAGACCTCAAAATTGTTTGTGGTGTACTTCGCCGCAGAAACGCTGGCGGTTTTGCTCAGCCCAGTCGGGCCCAAGCTTTTCAAACAGCGGACCAGGGTTCTTGAGACGTCGTCCTTCCGGAATCCGAAGGAGGTCAGCCTTGGATGGGAAAGCCGGGACGTCGCCGTCGAGGTCTCCAAGTGCGGTCAGGACGATTTCAGCTGTGCTGGGAATGATCGGCCACGCCGCACGGGCGCAAATGCCGATGAGGTTGATGGCCGTTCTGATCGTCACTGCCGCGTCGATTGGATTGGTTTTGATCAAGGTCCACGGTGCGCGTGTCACCAGATAGCTGTTGGACAGTTTCCAGATGGCACGAACGGTATCGGCGATTTTGCGTAAGGCCAATGCATCGTGATGAAGGCGCAGGTCATCGATAAGCCTGTGGAGTTCGTCTTCAAGCTTTCGTTCTTCAGGTCCATGATTGCCACCGGCTGGGACGGTGGCATCGTAGCGCGTGGACACGAAGCTGAGCACGCGTTGAACAAGGTTTCCGAATGTATCGGCGAGATCATGATCGATGTCGGAAGCGAAACGCGCGAATGTGAAGTCAGTGTCGCTGCCTTCCGGCGCGTGCGCCGTCAGCCACCATCGCCAACGATCTGCGGGCAGAAGATCCAGTGCCTGGTCGAGGAATATGCCCCGTCCGGCGCTGGTCGAAAACTTCCCGCCTTCGTAAGTGAGCCAATTCACGCCTTTGATGACGTCGACCGTCTTCCAGCCCTCGCGGGATCCGAGCAGGGTGCATGGAAAGCTCACGGCGTGAAACGGCACGTTGTCCTTGGCCAGGAATTGAACGTACCGCACGTCGCTATCCTCCAACCACCACGAACGCCAATCGCGATTGTTCGGATGTCTCTCGGCCCACTCCTGTGTGGCTGCAATGTATTCGATCGGTGCGTCGAACCAGACATAGAAAACCTTGCCTTCGAAGCCAGGCTTCGGGACCGGCACGCCCCATGTGAGGTCGCGCGTGATGCATCGATCGCGAATGCCTTCATCCAGCCATTTCCGCGCAATCGAGGACACAAGCGGCGGCCAATCCGATCGAGAGGCCAGCCATTCGCGCAAGTCACCTTCGAGAGCGCTCTGGCGGAGGAAGAGGTGGCGGCTTGGCCGCAGCTCCAGCGCTGTCGATCCGGAAATCGCCGAGCGTGGCGAGATCAGATCCGATGGATCGAGTGGACGCGTGCAAGCTTCGCATTGATCGCCTCGGGCTCGGTCGGAGCCACAGTGAGGGCACGTCCCGATCACATACCGATCGGGGAGAAAGCGGCCGTCATCGCGGCTGAACACTTGCTCGAGCGTTCGTTCCTCGATGAGCCCGTTGTCCTCGAGACGTGCGAAGAAATGCTGAGTGAGGGCGCGATTTTGAGGAGACGACGATCTGCCGAAATGATCGAAAGAGAGCTGGAAGCGGCTGTAGATGTCAGCCTGAATACGATGCAGCTTGGCGCAATAACTCGCGACATCGAGGCCTGCCTCCGCGGCTGCAAGTTCCGCGGGTGTGCCGTGTTCATCCGTGGCGCAGATGAAGAGTGTCTCGGCGCCGGTTTGACGCCGGTATCTGGCGTGGATGTCGGCGGGAAGAAGCGACCCGGCAAGATTGCCGAGATGCTTGATGCCGTTGATATAGGGTAAAGCGCTGGTGATGAGGAACTTGGTCATGGTGCACTCCGTTGGGCGAAAAGTGCGGACCTGGTGTCCCGGTTCTGACATTCGTATCAGCTTGCGGCTGGCTCGTTTACGAATGTCAGAACCTAAGGGACACCAGCAAAAATATGAATCTAGTGCGGCTTTGGATCTGACGTTCGTATGATGGACCAGCGGTTAACACTGATACGAACGTCAGATCCGCCGCACTAGAATCAAAAAGCCCCCCGCAGGATGGGAGGGCTCGGGGTCCGCTTCGACCGAACGGCGCGCATGCGCCTTTAATCCCTCCAGCATGTCTCCTGCGGGGCGGGCATTCGCATCTTGGCGCGTGCAATCTTTGTATGTGCAGCGAAGTGCATCATTCATTCTCCTGAGGGCTGTTGTCTTACAGCCGACTTCGCTGAAATGCAATCAGGCGGCCGCAGAGCGGAGACATATTGAACGACTGGCAGACGGCAAGTCCGGCGCTGTCAGTCGCTCCTGTTGTGATGGAGATTGGTGCGCGTCCGGTCAGGGCAGCTTTGCAGCCACTATCCTGGCAAGTTCGTTGACGCGCCGTGTGCCGTCATCATGCAGATCACGATCACGATCGCCGCCACTGACCCGGACCTCCAGCACCAGACGCCCCTTGCGGATGACAATCGAATTCATGATGCTGCTGCTTGCCTCGTCGCCAAGTCCGGGGACGTCGGCGCTGCCGTCGCCGGTATTGCGGGCGATCTTGTAGTATTTCTTCGACAGGTCGTCGTTCGCCGCCATATTGGAGATGCTCACGCTGGCGTCATAGACGGCAAATCGTTTTTCTCCCTTGATGATGTCGGTCCGGCTGGTCGAGTAAATGCAGCGGATCGGCTTCGGCAAGGTCTCGACATGGTCGATGCGTGATTCATGCCGGAGTTGAGCCATGATCTTGCGCGGCGGATCGATCTTCATGTCGGCGAACACCGAGTGGACGTCTTCGGGCGTCAGCAGCGCGCAGGCATCCGGCCATTGGTCTGATGGGGCTGCGGACGAGGTCCGCGTATCCTCCGGGATATCGACGCTGCCGTTTGTCGCGACCGGCGCGGAGGCGTCGACCATACCGGTGCCCGGCTGCCAGCGTTTGGCTGCCTGCGTGGCAAGCGCGATGACATTGGGCCGTGTCTGTGGCGAATAGGTATCGAGGTTGACGACATAGATCAGGTCGCCCTTGCGAACGCGGGCCGTGATGGTGAAGTCCGACGTCTCGAGAAATGCTTCGTCACCAAGGCCGGTCAGCGGCTCGATCTTGTGGTTCAGTTTTGGATCGGCGTTCACCTTCTCGCGGGTCGAACGCATCGAGGCGAACGTCGCAGCCGAGCCTCGCGGACCGTCGATCTCGCCGCCCCACAGCACGGTGTTGAGGCTCGCAAACTTGGTCAGTTCCGACTTCGATGTCGGACTTGGGACCTTGACCGTATACATGCAGCTCTCGTTGTATTGCGGGCCTTTGAAGATCGGGCTCAAAGTTGGCCCCTTGCTATCCACCGGACGACCGGGGAAGAGCGCCTGAAGATCGGCTTGCGTCAGCAGCTTGCATGCATCCGGTGCGCCCGGTTTCGCCGGGGCAGGAGTCTGTGCAGAGGCTGGGATGGCATTGAGGCAAACGAGAATTGAAACAGGCCAAACAACAGAATGCTTGAACGACATTGGAGAACCGCTCCTTGTAGTTTCTTGTTCTGGCTGCGCCATCCACCGAGCGGGAACTCGATTGAGACATGGCACGTGCTGCGACTCGCCGAAATATCGACGAGGAGCCGGACTATTCAATTCGGCCAAGGAGAAAATGAGGCAGCGATGGGTGCAAAAACTTCACGCGCACGGCATGCGTGACGTATTTCCTTCATATGATGACCGGTTCGCGAAGCCCTCGAATCCGGCAAACGCGCGCAGCGGATTGCTTGCCCGATGACGAATCTCGTCAGCGCCAAACGCGGCTGTGTTCAGGCTGCAGCACCTGCCTTAAAGACGAAAAACGTCGCCGATCCGTGCGCCACCAAATTTCCTTTGCTGTCGAACACGCGGCCTTCGGCCGAAGCCGTGCTTCTGCCGGAATGCAAGACCGTTGCCTCGCAGCGAATGACGCCAAGCGCGCGCACAGGTTTGATGAATGACACATTCAAATTGATCGTCGAGTAGGCATAGCCCGCGTCCAGCATCGTGTGCGCCGCGCAGCCCATGGTCGTATCCAGCAGCAATGATGCCCAGCCGCCGTGCACGACGCCGATGTGATTGTTGAAGCGGTGGGACGGTGTTCCTTCGAACGTGACCCGGCCGCGCTCAACCAGCGTCGGATTGACGTTGGTGATGTCTGCGAATGGGGGAGGCGGCACTTTGCCGTTCAAAAGCCCCTGGATGATGTCCAGTCCGGGCAGGCGGCTTGCGAGTTCGAGCGACATCGCCTCCGGCGATTGAGATGACTGTGTCACAGGATTTTCCCTCAAGCTAAATCGTCTGATCTATTGTATTACGATGATAATATAATGGACGAAGGGACGTCAATCAATGACCCCGCTAGTCGAGCTTGAGTGCGTTGGCGTTATTGGGCAGCCCGCGCCGCTGCTGGCGCCGGTGTCCGCAACCCTTCATCATCGCGACATGAGATATGTTTACTCAGCGGAACCTGATAGACAGGGCGTCGCTGCTGCCCCGTGGAGCGTCGACTTACCGAAGCGGTCCCCGGCGGCGTGGCGGCACCAACAGCCGGCATCAAGCCATGCCGGCCAGCAGGACGATGAAGGCAATCAAGAACATGACGTTGAAGACAATGATCGCAGCGCGGCGCGCCGGCCTGCGCAACTTATTGCTCGCTAGCGCGGTATTCGCGGCCTCATCAGTCACGGCAGCGCCGCTGCCGAACGGGGCGGGCTCGCTGACCGAGAGCTATCAGGATTGGGTCGTCGCCTGCCAGGCACAGGCCAACAATGCGGCCGGCTGCGTGATGCGGCAGGTGCAGAGCAATCCCCAGACCAATCAGACTGTGCTGACCGTTGAATTGCGCAACGCCGCCGGGGGCAAGCTCGAGGGCGCTTTGCTGATGCCGTTTGGCCTCGCGCTCGCCAAGGGCGTGGTCCTCAAGATCGATGAAGCCGCGGCCGGCGGGCTGGCGTTTTCCACCTGCCTGCCGCAGGGCTGTTTGGTGCCGCTGAACTTCGATGGCGCTCAGGTTGCGAAGCTGAAAACCGGCACCGCGCTGAATGTCAGCGCGACAGGCCAGGCCCAGGCACAGCCGGTGGAGCTCAAGGTCTCGCTCAAGGGCTTTCCCACCGCGCTGAACCGGATCACCGAACTCACGAAATAGGGACATTGATCGCGTCCGCTTCTCACCGGACGCGAACGTCCTTCCGCGCGCGATCTGCAGTCTCACGCACTGAAGCGCGCGCGGTAGTCCTGTGGTGTCGCCGCGAGCAGACGCAGGAAGCTGCGCCGCATCGTCTCCTCAGAACCGAAGCCGCAGCGCTGTGAGATGCGTTTGATCGGAAGCCTGGTCTCGGAGAGCAACCGGCGTGCGGCCTCGACGCGCAGTTGCTCGACGGCGCGGGCAGGCGTGATGCCGGTGGCGTCAACATAGTGGCGGCTGAAACTGCGTTCGCTCATGCCGGCGCGCTCGGCCAGCACCGGCAGCGAGATGTCGTCGGCGAGGTGCTTGCCGATCCACTCATGCAGGGCGCCGAACTTGTCGTCCGCAGTCTGCAGCGACAACGCGGCGCTGAACTGCGATTGGCCGCCGGGACGTTTCAGGAAGACCACGAGTTGGCGCGCAACCGCCAGCGCCATTGTCCGTCCGAGATCTTCCTCGACCAGCGCCAATGCGAGATCGATGCCGGCGGTCACGCCCGCCGAGGTCCAGACCTCACCATCCTTGATGAAGATCGGATCGGCTTCGACACGAACATTCGGAAAGAGCCGTCCCAGTTCATCGCAATGCCGCCAGTGGCTCGTCGCGCGCCGTCCTTCGAGCACGCCGGCTGCCGCCAGTATAAAGGCGCCGGTGCAGACTGATGCGGTGCGGCGCGCTTTCGCGGTCCGCTTGCGCACCCATTCGATGGTGGCGGGATCGGTGGCAGCTTCACGGACGCCGGGACCGCCAGCGATCAGCAGCGTGTCGAGCGATACGCCGGTGGGAGAGAGCGGATGCGTCGCGAGTTCGAGTCCGGCAGAGGACGTGACCGGCATGCCGCCGCGCGCAACCACACGCGGCGCATAGGGCCGTGTTCCACCTGCGCTGACCGCGAGCTCGTTGGCCGTTGCGAACACCTGCAGAGGGCCTGAGGCGTCGAGCAATTGTACCGATGGAAAGACCAGTACTTCGATCGCGCGCGTCTTGATCGCGCGTAACAGTGCGCTGCGCCTCAAAGACACGGATTTTTGGTCTGGCGGGAAACGAGGGGTCTTTGGCATTTCCGCCAGAGCGTGCCCGATTAGGCTCTGCCTGTCCATTGTAAATTACGAGGCTAACCATGATCCCGCATGACCAACATCTGAAGATCGGATCGCTGCTGTTCGAAGGTCTCGACCAGATCGATCTCACCGGTCCGTTCGAAGTGCTGTCTCAAATTCCGAATTCGACCTATCGCCTGTACGGCCTCACCGAAGCGCCGGTGCGCGACTTCCGTGGTTTGCGGCTTGCGCCCGATGCGTCCATTGCCGACGCGCCGCAGCTCGATGTGCTTCACGTGCCGGGCGGCCGCGGGCAGGAGGCTTTGATGCAAAACGCAGACGTGCTCGGCTGGCTGCGCGAGCAGGCGCGGCATGCGCGGATCTTCTCGGTCTGCACCGGCGCGCTGCTCGTCGGCGCGGCGGGGCTGTTGATGGGACGGCGCGCCACGACGCATTGGGCTTCGTTCCACCTGCTGCCGCATTTCGGCGCGATCCCGGTCGATGAACGCGTGGTCATCGATGATGACTGGGTGTTTGCCGCAGGCGTCACCGCGGGCATCGACGGCGCACTACGTCTCGCGGCTGATTTGCGCGGTGAAGATGCGGCGAAGGAAATTCAGCTGCAAATGGCCTATGCGCCGGAGCCGCCATTCGACAGCGGCACGCCGGAAACGGCGCCGCCAGCCGTACTGCAGAGGGCCAAGCAGGATATGGCGGCGATCGTTGCGCGCCGGGAGGCGACGGCGCGCCGTGTCGCCGACGTGCTTGGCGTCAAAGTTCTTGCGGTGACGCCGTAATTAGATCTTAGCGAATGTCCGCCTCATGCTGAGGCGGACATTGCAGTTTGCCCCCCTGACCGGGGCTTACGCGAAGTCGCGATCGTGCAAGTTGTTCGGCTTCACGCCCACCAGGTCGATGGTGTCGTTGCCGACGTGCAGGAGCGTTCCGCCGTGATGATCGGACGACATCTGGACGTGCGCGTCGGACAGTATCTGCAGCTTGTCCACTTTCGGGTTGTAGTCGGTGATGGTTGCGGTGCTCTTCTGGTGACCTTGGAAATACTCACTGTTGAACACAAAGGTGTCGGCGCCTTTTCCGCCGGTCATGGTCATCTGTCCGGCCGCTGCAACCAACGTGTCGTTCAGTTTTCCGCCGGTCAGCGTATCCTTGCCCGGAGATCCGACCACGAGTTGCGCCATGCCCTCGGCCGCTTCTTGTCCTTTGGGGTCGACGCCGCCGAGCGTGCCGCTGTGCCGTTCGGTGGCGACAAACGCATCGCTCTGCATGGCGGTGGTATCGGTGTTGCGCATGATCAAGTCGGAGAGGGTGGTGTGCTTGATCTCGTTCAACGTCTCCTTGTCGAACTTCTGGTTCTCGAAATAGAACTTGTCGCCGTCGCGTAACGCCGTGAACTGATCGTCGATGATCTTCGCGAAGGTCGACCCGATGACGGCTCCCGGCGCATGATTTTCCGACAATCCACCGGTCCACAGATCGATGGCATCGACGTTGCCATAGGCTTGCTTCAGTGCCGCCGCGGCCTGCGGATCGGACGTAATCTGATCGAAGCTGGTATAGGGCGTTAGCCCCAGCGCCTCGCGGGTCTGGTTCAGCGTGCCGAGCCCGAGATCATGGGCGCGCTGGATGTTGATGGCTGCGAGATCTATGCCGGCGGGAGGATCGACGAGGAAGTTGCGCAGGCCATCGATAATGTGGGCGTCGATCTCGTTGGCCAAATCTCCTGCGAGATGCCGGAGCAAGCCGTCCGTGCCCATCGCCACGTAGCCTGCTGTATCTGTAAAGAACGATTCAGCGAGCGTCTGCTCCGACGTGACGGCGCCGATGTTATTGGTGGCTTCAATCCCGTCCGAAACAACGGAGTGACCAAAGCGAAAAGCCGCCCCTGCAAATTCTTCGCTGATCCGCGCGTCTGCGTTGGGATTATAGCCGCGATAGGGGGCAATGGCATTCTCGCCCAACAGATGCGGCAGGAACTCGCTGTAGGTGATGTTGACCATCTCGGCTGTGGTGATGGCTTTGGCTGTCTCATACAGCTTGTCGCCGCTCCACTTTGGATGTTCCTTGTGCAGCTGGTCCACTTGATAGTTATGCTCGCGCACGAACAGCACCTGCAGCGCGGTGAGGTCCGGGTTCTCCTGCGCGCGCACGTCGCCGGCTGCAAAGACCGGGCCCTGATCGCTGTTGACGATCGGCAGATTATCGCCTGCTGAGACTTTCATATGGCCGTCGGCTGTCCGCAAACTCTTTGCGATGGCCGGGTCGGATCCGTAGATCTGTGATCCGTCGAACCAGCCTGTGACCGTATTGATAGCGGTTGCCGGATGTCCCTCAACACCGGTTGCAGGATCGATGGCCACACGCGTCAGCGGAATAGTGCTGCCGGGCTCCAGAAACTTGTCGTCATCAGGAACGGTGATCGAGATATCCGTGGTCGTGCTCGTCTTTTGCAGATCCAGATCGTGATCGATGAACTGGCCCCATGCATACATCATGCCTGACAACGCAACGCCGCTGTCATCTATCAAATGCGTTGCGTCCTCTGGCTGCGCCACAACAATGTTGCTGATCTCGCGCGGGTTCGGCCCTTCCGTCATTTCATTGAAGCCATCGGCGAAATTCGCCGGGCCAACACGCGTGAAGTCCGTGTTGGCCTGGTTCATGGTGGAATCTGCAGAATTGTTGTTGGAGCCGTCGATTGTTCGGAACCGAATTGCCATGGATTACCCCTCCCTCAGAGGTTTTGTCGTTGGCCCCAGTCCCTCGTGTGGTGGTTCAGAAATCCGATTCATTTTCTTCGTACGTTCTTCAAGCGAACTTCGGATTCCGCACACTTATTATCGACTGCCCGTCAGATGGCGCTTTCATGATTCATTGTGATCGTCGCGTGATCGTTGAGTGACATCACGCAAGCTTTTCGGCGGCGCGTTCCAAGTGTACGGCATCACGTATTCCAGAAACTCCGATAAGGCCTATTTTCGAAGCGTTCTTCGTCGATCACAGCTCTCGCGTTAGCTGTGCGCGTTTTGGTTGCGCCACATCTTAGGCAGCGCGCTACAGCCGTAGTTCTCTTCTCAAAGACTGAAATCACGCAGTAGCGCGCTCCAGCCACGTTACATCTGTATTCAACGACGCGCGCGGTCACCGGCGCGGGCTGCAGAGGGGCAAAAGCATGGCATCGCCAACCACGGATAGCGCAAGCCAACAGAACGCAGGCTCTCAGGCTGGAAGCACACAGAGCGGATGGCTCGAAACCACGCCGGGCGAGCGGTTCAGGGTTCAGACATCTTCCATCGACACCGGCGGCGCGTATCTCGTTATGGAAGTGGAAGCGGACCCGCGCATGGGCGTTCCGCTTCATCTTCATCTCAATGAAGAGGAGCACTTCATCGTTGTGGACGGCACGCTGCAAATCTCCATCGCAGGCGAGACAAAGGATTTCAAGGCCGGCCGTTCCATCACCGTCGCCAAGGGCGTGCCTCATGCGTGGTGCAATCTCACCGATGCTGTGGCCCGCTTCATCGTGATCTTCACGCCCGGGCGCATCGAGGGGATGTTCCGCGCAGTCGCAGAGAAGAAGGTCGACGACGTCGAAGCCTTTGCGGGCCTCTATGGCACTCGCATCATCGGCCGCGCCATGCAGCCGGACCTGAACACCTATTTCAGGCCGCGCCGAAAGCCGGGGATGCTTCCTCGTTCGGGAGTGGATCAGGACGGGCAGACCTGATCCGATCTGCGTCTGCGCGTGGCACGCACAGCTTTGAATCCTTGACTTGAACCCTCGATTTGAACCCTTGCCGGGCAGCCACCGACCAACAGGTGAGGGCTCATGGGCGAGCCGTTCACAGCGGGGCTGTTGTCGTGAGGTTGTCCGCGTTTTGGGAATTGGCCATCCGGTCGCTCGTCTTCGCGGTGGGCGCGACGCTGATGGCGTGGGTGTGCGATATCCCACCGACCGGGAAATCCGCGGCGTTCATGCTGTTCTGCGCCTTCTGGTCCGGTTTCGTATTCGATGGCTGGAAGCGTTCGGCCAAGAATGGTTTCAAGAGTGGTTTAGAGAACGAGTCATCCGCAGTTGCCTCGCGAAAGGCAGCCACGGAGGTGATGACGCCGGCCCAGGTGGCAGAAGCGGCGCACAAGACGACGCGCAAGCCGACATCGGAGCCGGAGAGCTAACCCGGCTGCCGCGCATATTCGCTAGCTGGACGCCGCCGGTTCGTCTTCGCGCGTGAGGGCCATGGCGCATGCGCGGATCGCGGGTGCTGCAAAGATCACCACCGGCAATATCATGGCCCATGAGATCAGCCACGCCGACAGCCAGTGGTGAACGAAGCCGCCGCTTGCGATGAATGGATAGCTCGCAATTCCTGCCGCGATGCAGGAGGTGAGGCCGGACTGGATGACGCCGAAAATGAAGTGGGCGTAGCGGCGGGGAATTCCGAGCATTGAAAGCCTTTCGGAGAGGTGGTGCAGGCGCAGCGTCGTGGCGAGCGATACCAGATTGTGAGCGATATGACCCGCCGCCGTCGCGCGGAAATTTCGGGCAACCCTAGTGCGCTGGATTTGACGTTCGTATCAGTATTGCGGCGAGTCCTCATTACGAACGTCAAATCCAAAAGCGCACTAGTTTCATCAAGTTGCTAGTGTCCCTTTTGGTTCTAACGTTCGCAAACGAGAGTGCTGCAAAGTGATGCGAACGTTAGAACCGGGACACTAGCCTATTTTGTGAGGCGCACCCCGGCAAAGCGGGCCGCGCGCATAACACTTGTTCCGTGTACGCCCTTGTTGAGGGGCCATGCAACTGCCTGCTCAGTCGGTCGCTCTTTCGAGCGCGTGCCGCATGCGCTTTTGTTCCTCACTCGACATCTGCGTCGGACCAAGCTTGTAGGTCAGTTTGTCGATCTTGCCCGTGAAGCGGAATGGCAGCTTGTAACTGTCGTCCACGGCGGTGCGGGTATCACTCCCGATGTCGAAGGTCTCATCGATCGCCATCAGAAATGCAATGGAGTGGGGCATCGTCTGCTTGGCGATGTCTTTGCCATCGACGCTCAACACGCCCGTGCCGCCCTTGCCTGGGCCGGGCCCGTCATACTTGAAATCGAATTCAATCGTGTGCTTGCCGGGCTTGAGCGCACCGGCGAGCAGGTCGCGCCTTCCAATACCGGACTCCCAGCGGTACCGTTTCAAGTTCAGCATGTTGTAGACAAAGACCGGCTTGCCTTTGAGCAAGTAGAGACCGTATCCGCCGAAGCGGCCGCCGAGTGTCGCAATCATGCCCTCGGCGCCGCCCTGCGGAACGGTGATCTCCGCGGTGATCGTGTAATCCTTGTTGAGGATGCTCGGAGCATTGCCGTCCGGAATGCCGGCGTTCTCACCGGAGTACGTGAAGAGCGTTCGACCTGCGGTCGCGCTCGGCCGCGGTGTCACGATGCGCGGCAGGATCGAGTTGTCCAGCGGCAAGACCTGATATTTCGCCGCCTCCGTCAGGAATAGCGCCTGCATCTCCTTTAACTTGTCGGGGTTCTTGGCGGCGAGGTCGTTGTTCTGCGAAAAGTCTTCCGCGATGTTGTAGAGCTCCCATTTGTAGTCGTTGATCTCGGGAAGCTTGGTCGTTCCCAGATCCCACGGCGGCACCGGCGGCGTCGTCGCGGCGTACCAGCCGTCGTGATAGATGCCGCGATTGGCGAACATCTCGAAATACTGCGTCTCGCGTTTTGATGGCGCCTTGGCATTGGCCTGATCGAATGTGTAGGCCATGCTGATGCCTTCGATCGGCTTTTGCGCGATGCCGTTGACCGTGGCCGGCGCCTGAATTCCGGCGGCCTCCAGGATCGTCGGGACGATGTCGATGATGTGGTGGAACTGGGAGCGGATGCCGCCGGTGTCCTTGATGTGGCCGGGCCACGATATGGCCATGCCCTGACGTGTGCCGCCGAAGTGCGATGCGACCTGCTTGGTCCATTTGAACGGCGTGTCGAACGCCCATGACCAGGCCACCGACATATGCGGGTAGGTCTTGTCGGAGCCCCAGGCTTCGTAGTTCAGCATCAGCTCGGCTTCCGGCAGTTTCAGGATGCCGTTGTAGGCCGTCATCTGGTTCGGCGTGCCTTCAAGGGTGCCTTCGGCGCTGGTGCCGTTGTCGCCGCTGATGTAGATGATCAGCGTGTTGTCGAGTTTGCCCATGTCCTCGACCGCCTGGATAACGCGGCCGATCTCGTTGTCAGTGTAGGCCGCATAGCCGGCGAACACTTCAGCCTCCCGCGCGTACAGCTTCCTTTGTATCAATGACAGCGAGTCCCACTTCGGCAGAGTATCAGGCCATGGCGTCAGCTCGGTGTTGGCGGGGATCACGCCGAGCCGCTTCTGGTTGGCAAAAATCTGCTCGCGCAGCTTCTGCCAGCCCATGTCGAACTTGCCTTTGAACTTGTCGATCCATTCTTTCTTGGGCTGGTGCGGCGAGTGCGTGCCGCCGGGCACGTAATAAACAAAGAACGGCTTGTCCGGCGCAGCCGCGTTCAGATTGTTCATGTAGCTGATGGCTTCGTCCGCCATATCGGTGGTGAGGTTGTAGCCCTGCTTGCCGAGCCACGGGAAAATCTGTGTCGTGTTGCGAAACAGGTAGGGCGTCCACTGATCGGTCTCGCCGCCCATGAATCCGTAGAAATATTCGAAGCCCATGCCGACCGGCCACTGATCGTATGGTCCGGCCGCACTGTAGAGATAGGTTGGCGTGTTATGGTTCTTGCCGAACCACGATGTGGCATATCCGTTGTCGCGAAGAATGGTGCCGATCGTCGCGCTGTCTTGACCGATGACGGAATTGTAGCCCGGATAGCCGGTCGACATTTCGCCGATCACACCGTACCCGACTGAGTGGTGATTGCGGCCGGTGATCAGCGCCGCCCGCGTCGGCGAGCAAAGCGCTGTGGAGCTGAAATGGGTATAGCGCAGCCCCGCTTTGGCGATGCGGTCCATGTTGGGAGTCGGAACGACGCCGCCGAAGGTGCCGGAAACGCCATAGCCCTGATCATCGGTCATGATCAGCAGGACGTTTGGTGCGCCTTTGGGCGGCACCACGGATGGCGGCCAATACGGCTTGGACTCCTGCGCCGTTTCCTTGATCACACCACCAAACTTGGGAGGTTCGGGCGGCAGTTGTTTGCCGTCGATGGTGGTCGTCGCGCTCGGCGTCCCTGGTGTGCCCGTGGTCTGTTGCGCCAAAGCGCCTGACGTCAGTGATAGACAGAGGAGAATGCCGCTCGATGATAGGAGCTTCGTCATGTTGGTCACGATGCCCTCCCAATGGCTGTATTTGCCGCCTTATCGAAAGCACGATCTCAAGCTGGGCCTTGCGAAAGCCACTGACGTCCGAGAGCATTATCCGCCCTGTGAGCGGGCGCGTCAGCCGCCAGAAACATCCCTCGATCGAGTTACGTCCAAAAGGCGAATGGCGTTTTATCCGCGCTCCTTTTTCACGCTTGCCGTTACTGACCCCCCACTTGCGCGTTAGGGGATATGAAGCCGCTCCGGCGGGGCATCTTTCACCGCGCGGCCGGCACATTTCGTGGAACCTTCGTCCAGCTTTCATGTTTCAGCGTTATTCCGTCGGGATTCGTTTCAAAACGCTGGAATCGCGCCCATGAAGGAAACCAAGCAACTGAAAAAGCAGGCTGAGCGGGCCGCGCGTTTCGCGAGCTTCAGCTTCGATGATGAGGAGGCGCAGGAGAGGTCGAGCCTGGCCGAGGCTTTCCGCGCGCAGGCCGACGTGCTGAAAGAAAAGAAGAAAAAAGACAAGAAGAAGGAAAAGGAAGGCGCGAAGTAGGGGCATCACGGGCCGCGCACCGGATGCGCGAGCCGGGGATGATGTCGCGCTCAGAGGGCGCGGACCAATTCGATAATCTTTTTGACGCACTCGCCCGCGGACAGCTTGCTGGTGTCCAGCACCAAACGCTCGCTGGTCCAGTCTTCATAGCCGCGGCTTTGCACGCGTTTCCAATCCGGCAGATCGAGACCAGCAATATTGCTACGGCGCGTCTCCACACGGCGCCTGTGTTCAGCCTGGTCTGAGCACACAATCTCCACGTTCAGCAATCGTGCGCCGCAGGCGTCCGCGACGTCGGACCAGCATCGCCTCGTCACGTCGATGGGATTCACCGTGTCGGCAACCACGTCGAAGCCCAGCGCCAGATTGTCTTGCGCGACCGCATACGCCGTCACGTATCCGGCATCTTCGGCCGGGTGGATTTTCAAGCTGCTGTTTTTCAGCGCCGCCTCGATAGAATCCACGCGGATATAGCTGGCACCGATTTCCGCTGCCAAAGCGCGGGCAACGGTCGTTTTGCCGACCCCCGGTAAGCCGGAGAATGAAATCAGAACAGGCATGCCGGAGTCATACCACCGCAGTGAAATCGATTTCAACGCGCGCGGTGGTTCCTGGTCATGGAATGGCGGCGCTAAAGAGCGCGTTGCAGGCGTGGATCGATACGTCTTTATACGATATAAAGCCCTCGCAAAATGATCGGTTCAAAAATTTCAATCAAGATTTTACGGGGAGAGCGCTTTGCATAAATGGCAGCAATCGGCACGCGCGCTGGGCGCGTTCTTCATTTTCTGTTGCGTCGCGGGGCAACCGGCCTATGCCGATGGATCCGTGTCGTCCTTGGGCATGGGCTACGGTGCGCGTAATCCCGCTGAATTTGCGCGATTCCAGTCCGTGATACAGCAGTACAACGCGTCCGGTGAGCGCTTTCGCATTGACAGCCACTGTCAATCCGCCTGCACCATGTTCCTGTCGATCCGGAATGTTTGCGTCTCGCCGGATGCGACGCTGTTGTTTCACGCCGGTGGCACGAGGGCATCGGGCGTCAGCCCCGTCTACACGCAAAAAATGCTCAACACCTATAACGGCGCCTTGCGCCGATATGTCACCGCCAACCATTTCATGGATACTCTCGACTTTCATGAGATTTCTGGTGGCGACATCATCAAGCGCTTCGGCTACCGCGCCTGCCGGTAGGCAGGTTCACTCCGCCAGCTTCGACAGCACGGCGTAAGCCGCCTTCACCCGCGCGTCGTTCGGATAGGCTCTGTTCGCCAGCATCACGATGCCGATCTTCTTCGCCGGCAAGAACGCAACATAGGCGCCGAAGCCGCCGGTCGCGCCGGTCTTGTTGATCAGCACATCCGCGCGCGGCGGCATCGGCGGATCTATGGCGGTGGCGGGCAGCGGTTTCAGCATCTCGGACGCATTGCCTGCAACGAGCTTGTCGAGGCCGACGAGGTCAGGATACTGCTCCCAGATCAGGTCCTGAACGAGGCCACCTGCCTGAAAGTAGCCGGTGTGTGTGGCGTTCACCGCGCGCTGGATGGATCCGGGCGCGGTGCCGACGCCCATGTTCACCTCGAGGAAGCGCAGCATGTCCACGGCGTTGGATTTCACGCCGTACGCTTCATTGGCGATCGGGGCCGGGTTGACGCGCACCGGCTTGTCGTCGCGATAGCCCCATGCGTAGGACTTCATCTCTGACTGAGGCACGGTGATGTAGGTGCGCTTCAGCCCAAGGTCGTGAAACAGGTCCTGCGCCAGCGCCTCGAAAGGTCCGCCCATCGCGTTCGCGGTGACCATGCCGAGCAGACCGACGCTCGGGTTGGCGTAGACACGCGATGTGCCGCGCGGCTGCTGTGGCTTCCACGCGCGATAATAGGCGATGAGCTGCTTGTCGTTGGTCACGTTGTCCGGAATCTGCAGCGGGAATCCGCCCGCGGTGTGGGTGGCGAGATCGAGCACCTTCACCCTGTCGAGCGCGCTGCCTTTCAGCTCCGGCATAAACTTGGTGACAGGATCGTTCAGTGACAGCCGCTCTTCCTCCACTGCCTGCGCTGCGAGCGTCGCGGTGAAGGTCTTGCTGATGGAGCCGAGCTCGAACAGCGTGTCGCGCGTCACCGGCGTCTGTTCTGCTTTCGAGGCGAGGCCATAATCGAAGAAATGCCGCGTGCCGTTGACGGTGACCGCCACTTCAAGGCCCGGCACTGCATATTGCGCGATCACCGGCTTCACCGCGTCATCGACGATCTGCTTCAGCTTCGCATCGTCCAGCTCCGCGCCGGATGCAATGGGCGCGAGCGCAAAGGTGGCGCAGGCGAGAAGGGTCGCGGCGAGGGGACGGCGTGCAGGCAAGGGGATCTCCATCGGCTAGATCTGCGAGCCGTTTAGACTGGCGAGGAGCGCCTCACAAGGGATTGTGGCGATATGCGGACATGCGCCGTCTAAGCCATTGAATCTCTGATAGGGAATTGCTGACAGAGAGCGAACGGCTGATGGCGCCGCTGAATTAAGCCGACCGGGCTTGGTTTATGGAATCGCAGGCCCGGCCGGCGTGTGCCGCCTCACTGCAAACAGGCGACCGGACCGCAGATAGGTTATCCCTGCCATGAAGGCCATTCATCGTTTCGTGATCGCTGTGGATAGCCGCGCATGTGTTGTCGATGTGCCATATCGCGACATGCCGCGAGGCGATTGGCCTTGATGAATGCAACTCACGCGCTAAAAAGCGCGTCCGCCTGCGAAGCCCGCGGGTATTGGAGCCGGTCGCCCGACATGAAGAGCCAACTGATCGCCGCGTCGTTTGACGCCAAGTCCACCGGTACGCCAGTGGACTATCGGGTTCTGGCACCAGCGGATCGGGGCGAGGGCGAACGGTTGCCGTTGATTCTGCATCTGCACGGCGCCATGTCGTCGTCGGCATCGCTGGAAGCGGCGAAGGATGCCTATGATCTCGCATGGTCGAACGGAATTCTCCCGCGCGCGGTCATCGCCTGTGCCTCGACGCCGACGCTCGGCGGCTTCTACATCGACGGTGGTCCGGGCAAGAACTGGGAGACGCTGGTGGGAACAGAGTTTCCTGCGTGGCTTGCTGAGCAGTTCAGCCTAAGCGATACGCGCGTTGTCATCGGTTTTTCCATGGGCGGCTACGGCGCGCTGAAGCTGGCATTCCGGCATCCCGATAAATATCGTGCTGTGGCGGCACTTTGTCCGGTGATCTTTCCGGGCGAGACGCCATCGAGCGTGCCCGAGCGCAACCGGCCTGCGATCCTCAACGATCTGAACATCGCCATGGGCACGGATGAGGCGACTTACAAGTCCAACACCGTCTACGGCATTGCGCGAGCTCATCACGCGCAGATCAGGCAGTTCGGCCAGCGCATCTATTTCGATTGCGGTGATGCCGACGAGTTCAACCTGCATGATGGTGCGGCGTATTTAGACCACGTGCTGATTGAACTCGGTGTGCCGCATCAGTTCGAGTCCGTGCGCGGCGCAGGGCATGCGGATGCCGCCGCGATTGCGCGGCAGGCGAAGGCGATCGCGTTTCTTGGTGGGGTGTTGAAGGCGCGCTGATCACGCGATCGCGTTGCCAAGATCGAAATTGAAAACGCTAAGTTTCGACGTGGGCGTGAACCAATAAATTCAGCATTTTTGTGCACTCCCATCAGCGGCTATTGTTGAAGCCATCCTGCCAGTCTGCTACTTTGCTTCTCTGCGTAACTGGCGAAGCAAGATGGGTTACCATCGGGAAGCGCAGATTTTTGAGAGCCGATCGCCTGGGCCGCCGAGACATTGATCTCGGCTCATCCAATTTGATGGAGCCCAGCCAATCATGGCAAATGATCCCAATACACCCGATCCCAGTTCACTTGATCCCAATTCACGTCGTGCCCTTCGCTACGGCCTTAACCCGCATCAGTCGGGCGCGCACGTCATCTCGCCCAATGAGCCGTCGCCTCTCGACGTGCTGTCCGGCAATCCGGGATACATCAACATCCTCGACGCCCTGCGTGGGTGGAAGCTGGTGCGCGAACTCAGCCAACGCTTCAATCGCCCCGCCGCGGCATCTTTCAAGCACGTGAATCCGGCCGGTGTCGGCTTGGGCGGCGGTGACTTGCCCGACGATTTTATGGCAACTCATTTTCTCGGCAATTTGACGTTGTCGCCGTTAGCGACGGCATATCTGCGGGCCCGCCATGGCGATCGGATTTCGTCTTATGGGGACTTCGTCGCGCTGAGCGAAGAGGTGGACATCGAAACCGCCGAGGTGCTCAAGGGCGTTGCTTCGGACGGCGTGATTGCACCCGGTTACACGCCGGAAGCTCTGGCAATCCTCCGCAGAAAGCGGGAGGGGCGCTATCTCGTTTTGGCGATTGATCCGAGCTTTGAACCCGGCAAGGTCGAGAGCCGCACAGAGTTCGGCCTGACGATGACGCAGGACGCTGATATTGGCGACGTTCCCGATCCTTACGCCGCGAAGGTGGTGTCTCAGAACAGGGTGCTGACGGATGGAAACCGGGACGACCTGCTTCTGGCAATGATTGTCGCCAAGCATACCCAGTCAAACGCGGTCGTGATCGCAAAGGACGGACAAACGATCGGCATTGGTGCTGGCCAGCAATCCCGCATTTCAGCGACCCGCTTGGCATGCGAGAAGGCAGACACCTACCGTCTTCTAACACATCCTAAGGTGTCTAGTCTTTCGTTCGCGCCTGAGGTTGGCCGCATCGAAAAAATGAACTTGATGGACATGCTCCTCCGGTTTGAAGAACTGAGTGCTGTTGAGCGCCAAATGCTCATCGACAGGCTGCCGTCCGGTTTCCACCCTTTGACTGCGGTGGAGCGCGAAACCTGGCTTCGCAGAGGGCAGTCGCTCTGTTTAGCGTCGGACGCTTTCATTCCGTTCCGGGACAATATCGACCGTGCGACTCGCAGCAACGTCACGCATATCATGCAGACCGGAGGCTCGCTTCGCGATGCCGACGTTACGGCCGCAGCGGACGAGCATGCTATCGTCTTGCTTCACAGCGGAATGCGCCATTTTCTCCATTAGCCTGGCGGAGCGAGAGGTCCGGGGCGTCTGGTGCCAGTGAGAATTTCTCATCGTCACCCGACACCCACACCTCTCGTCTAAGCAAAGGTCACGGCGCCAAGGCACGCGCCAGCGAGTTCATCAGCGTGCCTGACACGTTGGCTAAATCTTCCAGCACCGTAAAGTGATTGCGGCTTTCGGTTGCGACGTACCCGACGTGTTCACCTGACCTGGCCGCCGCAGCAGCATATTCGCTTGCATGGCGTATCAGCTCCGGCAGCTCAGCCGCGCCCACCGCGATCGTCATCGGCGTGCCTTGACTGAGGTGCCGCAGCGGGCTGTACAGGTCGATCTCGCTCGGGCTGAGGTTCAATTTCTCATTCAACCACGAGAGACCAATGGGTTCGAGATCAACCAGCGGACTGATGGCCATGGTGTGAGCGAGCAGAGGATGCGAACGATGAACGAGGCTGAGGTGGCCGCCCGCTGAATGCCCCACGAGACAGACAGGACCGTGTCCGATTTTCAGCGCGTCCCGGTTGGCCGCGAGATGATCCAGCAGCCGGCCAATCTCTTCGACAATCTGTGTCATCGAAGCCTGCGGTGCGAGGGTGTACTCCGCAAGAACGACATTATACCCGCGCTCAAGCGGTCCCTTGGCGACGAAGGCGAAGTCCTCTTTGGTCAGCGTCTGCCAGTATCCACCATGGATATAGACCACCGTCGGTGCATGAGTTGCGCGCGCACGAAACAAGTCGAACCGCTGACGGGGTTGATCGCCGTAGGGCTGGTCCCGCTCACATGGCGTGGTGTCGTAAAGTTGCGCGCCGCGCAATTTGAAGTCCGCAAAAATCGTTTGGAAGTCGGAGACAGCTTTTACGTTGTTGTAGGCTGCATCGAGTGCAGCGCGATCCATTCCGCGATAAAGCACAGTCATGTCCATCTTTGAGTGGTTGAGAGCTGATGCCCGCCACGTGTGAGAGACCATCGTCGCTCTGATCTCGCGACGCTGATCTCGTGACAGACAATTCGATTAGAGGGCTTCGAGAACCTTCGCGGTGTCGGTGTATTGAACGAACTTCAAGAGCTTGTCGCCGCTCACCGTCCAGACGTGTGCATAAGGCACTGAAATCGCGCGGCCGGTTTTCTTGTACGTCCCGGTATAGATCCCGAGCGCCACAACGCGATCGCCATCCGCAATGAAATCAAAGGGCGTGGCCGCAAAGCCATCCCAGTCATTGGCGACGCGCACCAGAAGATTATCGAGAACCGCCTGCGGTCCGTGCCAGGTGCCAGTGTAATAGGGAAAGCGCTCGGCTTCCGTCCATTCGACGTTGTCGCTCAGGGTCGCGAGCACGCCCGAGACGTCGGCACGTCCGAGAGCGTCGTAGAAGCGCCGAACGATCTCCACTGGGGAAGTCATGATGACGATCTCCGCATTGTTGGTTGAGGCGGTGGGCGGCTCTCCGCCCACCGACCGATCGATCAGGCGAGCTTCGCGAGATGGCCGAGGCCAAGACCTTCGACCACACTTGCCTGCACTGGCGCGACGTCGCCGTTGATCTTGTCGGCACCGAATGCCGCACCAACGACAGTGCGCGCGACGCGGCTACCCTTCGGCTGACCGACCAGCTTGGTCACCGCCTCGGCGATGTCGTGCGGTTTGGGAGCGTTTGCGCCTTCGAACATCGACATGAAAGTCTTGAACATCGCGCCAGGAATCTGGCCCACTTCGCCGTATGACAACGCGACATCGGCAAGCGCGGGTGTCTGAATGCTGGCGTACATGTTGGTCGGATAGGCGCTCGGCTGCACCTCCACGACCTCTACGCCAAATTGAGAGACTTCCAGCCGCAGACTGTCGGTGAGGGCCTCGACCGCCATCTTGCTCGCGCCGTAGATGCCGAAGAACGGGAAGGTCACGCGGCCGAGGATCGATCCGATGTTGATGATCAGGCCATCGCGCTTTTGGCGCATGGAGGGGAGAACGGCATTGGTCACGCGCAGCAGACCGATGACGTTGGTGTCGAAGATGGCCTTTGCCTGATCGGCGGTGAAAGCCTCGGTCACACCGGCTGACGCGATGCCCGCGTTGTTGACGAGCACGTCGATCTTTCCGGCTTCAGCGAGCACTTTCTTCACGCTGGCTTCGACCGACGCGCCGTCGTTGACGTCCAGCTCCACGACCTTGATGCCGAGCTTTTGCAGGGCTTCGGCGGCCGCGCGATTTTTACCCTGCACGCTGCGCATCGAGGCGTACACGGTGTGCCCCGCACGAGCGAGCGTTTCGGCTGTGTCACGGCCAAAGCCGCTGCTGGCGCCGGTGATCAGGACTGTCTTGGACATACTCGGTCTCCTCTTGGATGATCATGCATTCGCATCGTAACCTGTTTGATGCTATAATGATGGTTACAAGAAGGGCGCGTAACTTGTCAATCGCGTTTTTGTGGTTACGAACGGCTGGTTCTGGAGGTATCGGCATTGGTGAGGGCGGGGAAACGGAGCGACAGTCTGCCGAGTGGTCATTCGATATAAATGGCTATTATATAAGCGTTTTATGCATCAACTGATGTGAGATTGATGGCGAGGCGGCCCGGCGCCCGAGTTGCCCGCTCCGCAAGCCTGCGAATTGCGGTAACCGATCAAGACGGCGAGCGAGGCGTAACGGCTCTTGTTGATAACCTTTTATATAGCTATAAACAGGTTATATAAGTCCGCCGCAAGGATGACGTCATGGTTGAACAACACCCGCCCGCGATCTTGATCGCTGATGCGCTCGGGCTGGATTTCCTCAACTCGGTTACCAAGCGAACCGATTGGATCGACAGCGGTGAGGGTTTGCTGCGGTGGCTCGGGGAGGTGGGCCTCGTGCCGGCCGAAGCTCTTGACGAGATTCGAAACCAAGCCCTGCGAGGGGAGTTGGACAAAGTCGCGGATCAAGCGAGACAGCTTCGGGAATGGTTCAGGGATTTTGTCGCCCGTCGCAAAGGCCGCTCGCTGCAAGCGGACGCCTTGATGGAGTTGGCGCCACTCAACCGCCTCCTGGAGCGGGACGAGTCGTACAGTCGCGTTGATGTGCAGGATCATGAAGACCACGCTCATCTGAGTGTCCAGAGGATGCGTCGCTGGCGGTCGCCGGAGTCTTTGTTGTTGCCGATTGCGGAGGCTTTAGCCGAATTCGTGAGCGAGAATGACTTTACGGACGTCAAAAACTGCGAAGGGCCCACATGCACGATGATGTTCGTTGATCGCACGAGAGGGCGGACACGGCGGTGGTGCAGCATGGCGAGTTGCGGCAATCGCGCGAAGCAGGCGGCGCATCGCAACAAGGCCGAGAGTTAGCATGAACGGTGGCGTGAGTGCGGAAGGATATCACGGAGGACGCGCAGTCTCTTCGGCACCTGCGGTGTGCGACGGGTCAAGTATCGTCGCGCGATTTGCGATGTTTATCTTCGCGTGAAGATCACGCCGTTTCCGAAGGTGAACGTGTCGTAGTCGATGCGCGATCCTTCCCTGCCCATGTTCCAGGTCAGGTGCTGGCCGTCGTCCGTCGTGACCTCGACTGCGTCGCCACATGAAAATTTCGACGGTTCGCCGCTGCACGTAATCCGCCCTTCGCCGGGGAAAAGTGGGTTGATGTGTTTCGACGATCCGCTCGCGTCGGCGCCGAACGTGTACATCGCGGTCACCTCGTTCTGGCCGTAATACCAGGAGCCCTGCAGGTATTCCGCCAGGGTCTTGGGTGCGGCGGCGTCGTCCGTCGGGCCTTTCGCGGCTTTGTCGGTATTGACGCAGACGTGGCAGGCGCGGACGCCGGCGGCAAGAGGGCGCCCCCGGAAGAGGATCACCGGCCCGGTGGTGGCGCCGCCACTGAAGACAGCCGTATAGCCCGTCACGTCGATCATGAAGTCGACTTTCGCGCATATCTTGGCGTCCGTCTTCAGCTCGACCGTCGCGCTCTCCTCGTCGAGGTGAGCCTCAGCCGTACAGTCGGAGACGTATCTGCTGCAGTCGCAGTTTTCTTGCGCGACGGACGGTGAAAAGGATGAAATCGAGAACAATAAAATGGCGGCGAGGCGCTTCATGTCCGCTCCAAATGCCTGCAAAGTATCGGAGACCGAGACAATCAAAATTCATCAAAAATAAGGTGAAGGCCCCGCCGACATTGTTATCGGGCAACTTTTTTGATTGCCCCGTGCCGCACTATTCGTCGAACACCAGCACAGACGGCTCGTCGCCGCGCTTGCGCAGCCGCGGGCAGGCATAGGCATCGCGCGGGACGGCGGTGGGATAGACGCGCACGAATGTCTCGCGGCCGGTGAAGCTGTGATAATGACAGGCCACCCTGAAGTCGGAGCTCCGCGCCAGCCCCGTGCCGTCGGTATCGACGCGTCTGCGAAGCAACTCATAGCCGCGCAGTTGAAACGGCAGCCAGACCGCAGCCAGCAGCGTGGCGACCGCGAGCGCGCTGAGCGGGACATCGCGCAAGAGGCGAAGCAGGGTCCGCGCGCGTCCAATGTGGTGAGGCGCGGGGCCGGGTGGTTTCATGCGGTCTTCGTCGCGGCGGATGATGTGGGTGCCTTGTTACGTGTGTGCCTTGGCGAGGGGCGGGCAGGAGAAATGGTCACGCGAGCTGGAAAAATCGAACCATGTGGTGTGAACGGTCTCGCCGGAGTAATTCATATATTTGCAGGCCGCGGTGAACTTGCCGCTGGCCTCGGACGTATTATCGCGGCTGTAGAGCACGGCATAGCCCAGCACGTGAATGGGCACCAGCGCCAGCAGCAGCGAGCCGATGACGCTTGCGAACAGCATCGCCTCGAAGAATGTCTCCCATAGCAGCACCACGGCCGCGAACACCGGCGCAACAAGGCAGACCAGGACAAATTCTTTCAACCGCTGCATGATCGTCTCGATGCTGGTGGAGATCCGTTGCGCTGGGTGGGCTATTTGCCGTCGCTCTGCAGGCCTTGATAGATCCCCTCGCAAAAGCCTTTGTACTGCTTGTGGATGTTTTCCATCTTGGCGCAGTTGTAGCCGGTGTCCTTGATCCACTCGTCTCTTAAGGAAAAGACGCGGTCCCGCATCGCCTCTTGCGTGATGCCGCCTGCCTTGGCGATGTCCTTGCCGCGCTTCCACAGCGCGTCGCCGATGGCGAGGTACGACTTCTGGTCAGCCACGCAGGCGGACACAAACGTGTAATATTCGCCGCAGTCGAGATATGTCGGCACGAGAATGCTGGCCTGGTTCGCCGGAGAGAGCGTCTCCGCGGGAATGCCTTCTGCGCCAATCGCAGGTGCTGCGATCGCCAGTATCGTTGCGGCGAGAACAGCCCTCGCAGCGCCCCCGGCCGCGCGCAATGTCGTTATTGTCATGGTTGTCTCCATCCATCCTTTTTGTCGTGACGGGTCAGCCGGAGGTTCGATAGCGGAACGGTGCGAATTCTGTTACAGCGCAAGGCAATTGAACCGAATCTCCGGAGTATCCCAATGGTCGAACTCACGAATTTGCCGACGACCGACCCTGACAACGTCCCGGAGACGATTTGCCTGGGCAAGTTCAACATCCAGGTCGGCGGGCCTTATGCCACGCTGCTGTTCACCCATCCGCGGCCGCAGGTGGGGCCGATGGTCGATGAAGGCAAGCTGGTGCTGGAGAGCGTGGTGCGCGCGCGCATTGTCACCTCGCTCGACAATCTGGTCGCGCTGCGCGAGCTGCTGAACAATCTCTTGAAGGACGTTCAGACTCCGGTCTCCGCCGCCGCAGGCCACAAGCCGGGCCACGCCTGAGCGGCGTGGGCACGCGCGAGATCCGCGAAGTGGGTACCCCGTCGGTCCTGCGGCGTAGGTCCTGCGGGGTGCAACGGTTGTCGCGGTCCCATTCAACCGAACATGGGTGTGTTGATGACTGAAACGGCGAGTGGCGCTTGTCAGTGTGGCGCTGTGAGATTTCAGATTTCCGGCGCGTTTGAGCGCTTCTTCCTTTGCCATTGTTCGCGGTGCCGCAAGGATACGGGATCGGCCCATGGGGCCAATCTGTTTTCCTCGACGGCAACGATCACCTGGCTGTCGGGGCAGGACCGCGTCAAGACCTACCGCATTCCCGGCACCCGGCATCAGAAATGTTTTTGCAGTGAATGTGGCTCTGCGCTGCCGAGAGATCAGGTGCAGGATGGCCTCCTGATCGTGCCCGCCGGAAGCCTCGATAGCGCGGTCGACATCCGGCCGGACTCGCACATCTGTTGCGCGAGTCGGGCTGAGTGGGACGCGCATCTGGAAGACGTTCCCAAGATGGACGGTGTTCCGGGTTAGTTGTGGCCGAAATTGAAGTGGGTGTTCTTCTCTGCGTCCTTCGCGCACGCGCGCGCGATCATCGGCGATGACCAGTCACCCGCTTTCCTGCCCTCACGCTGTTTGTCGTCAGGATAGAGCACGTCCCAGCACAGATTGTTGCTGGAGTGGACGATCTTGTTCTCACGGTCGTAAGTCCACCGCACGGTCACGTGCGCGCAATCGTCGAGAACGAGCCGTGGCTCCTTCGCGCCCTCTGAAGCTCTCGCGTCGATGCAAAGCCCCGGTTTGCCATCGAATGAGATCTTGTCGTTGGAGGCGAGGTGGAACACCTGCTGGTGCAGGCCTAAGAAATGATCGCAGCGATCCATCACCAGCGCCGCGCCCGGCTCGAACCGATAATCGGGGGCGGAGGCACAGAGGTCATCGGCCTGTTCCGGAGAGATGTACAGCCCCTTGGGCCGGCTGGCCACGGCCGCGTCATGGCGGGCTTTATCGATGGACACCGCGCAGACGCGAACTTTCTCGCCTTCCCAGCATCCGCCATTGCGGTGGACGTCCCCCAGCACGGCCTGCGCACGGGTGGCATAAGGCACCCCGTTCCAGGCCGCTTCACCCTTGCCGTTCTCGACGTTGACCATCGCAAAGTATTGGTCGCTGTAAATCGAGAATGAGCCGTCACTGTCGGTGTGGGCGAACTCGCAGACACCGCTGATGTAGGATTTGCCATCCACGATCAGCGTGCAATCGGCGGGGCGGGTGGCGGCGGACGCGCTGCCCGATATGGTGCAGGCGATTGTGAGAGCCGCAAAGATCAGTTGTGCCGCGCGCTGCATTGCTTTCGTCATGATGGATATCCGCCGAAGGAGGGAAAGAGGTTTATGCTGGGCGATGGTTCGCCCGCGCTTGGCGTCAGTCTCCATCGCCCAAACCGTCGCGGAAGGCGAAGCGGCCATTCTTCTCCGCGTCGTTTTCGCAGGGGCGTGCGATCATCGGCGAGGGGGTGTCGCCATCCTTTTTGTCGTCGGAGAAACGTACGTCCCAGCACAGATTGTTGCCAGAGCGGATTACGTTCATTGTCTTGTCATATGACCACCTGATGGCAACGTGGGCGCAGTCATCGAGAACGAGCTGCGTCTCCTTTCCATCTGCCGACGGCCTTGCGTCGACGCAGAGTCCCGGCTTGCCCTCGAACGAGATATTGTCCCCTGTGCGTTTGAAGACGCGCTGACGAAGTCCTAAAAACTGGTCGCATCGCTCCATCACCAGCGCCGCGCCGGGCTCGAACTTATAGCCGGGGGCGGAGGCGCAGAGGTTTTCCATGAGGTCTGGTGAGAGCATCAGCCCCTTGGGCCGGGCGGCGAGGATCGCATCGCGGCGCGCCTGTTCGATGGGCTGCACGCAGATGCGCGCTTTCGCGTTTTCCCAGCATCCGCCGGCGCGGTGGACAGTCCCCAGCGTGCCATCGGCGTTTTGGGGATCACCCACCCCGTTCCAGGAAGCCTCGGCCTTGCCGTGCTCGATACTGACCATTGCCCAATGCCGCTCGCCGTAAATCGAGAACGAGCCGTTCTTGCCGTCGGGCTGAAACTCGCACATCTCGTTGATGTAGGACTTGCCGCTCACGGTCAGCGTGCAATTCGCAGGACCTGCCTCTGCGGCGGATGCCGGGGCGGACATGGCGCGTGTCACACCCAACGATGTCGTTAAAAGCGCTGCGCCGAAGATCAGTTGTGCTGTGAGATGAGCTGCTTTTGTCATGATGAGATCCGTCGCGAAAAGGCCGAAAGCCGCGTGATGCTGTTGCCTTTGTCGGTGAAGCTATAGCGAAGGTTCACGCGGCGTGAACGGACTGTCGCGACGGGGGATGCGGCTTGCGCCGCCATTGGCGTTTTCGTTGACGATCGCTCGGTCTCCTCTTGCACGCGGCTCATTCATAGGTTACATACTGAACCACATGGTTCAGTATTCAAAAGCCCATCTCGACGCCTCATTCGCCGCGCTTTCGGACGCCACCCGACGGGGTGTTCTGGAGCAGCTCGGACGTGGAGAGGCGTCGATCACGGATCTTGCCGATAAGTTCCACATGACCCTCACGGGCATGAAGAAGCACGTCGGCGTGTTGGAGCAGGCGGGGCTGGTCACCACCGAGAAGGTCGGGCGTGTGCGGACCTGCAAGCTCGGCCGGCGCGGACTGGAAGGAGAGGCGGCATGGATCGAGAGATACCGCCAGCTCTGGAGTGCACGCTTCGATGCTTTGGACGAGGTTATCGAGGACCTGAAACGGAAAGAGAAGTCCGATGGACGCAGGAAAAGAGAGTGAGGGCAGCCCCATGACGAATCACACGACAGTAGAACGGAAGTCCGACCGCGAACTGGTTGTGACGCGAACCTTCAACGGCCCCGCGAGCCTCGTGTTCGAGGCGTGGACCACGCCCGAGCTGCTCATGCGGTGGTGGGCGCCGAAGTCATTTGGAATATCGTTCCTGTCCTGTGAGCTCGATGTTCGGACAGGCGGCACGTATCGTTTTGTGTTTGGCCACTCTTCCTCAGAGCGGCCGATGGAATTTTTCGGCCGGTACATCGAAGTGATCCCGCACGCGCGCCTCGTCTGGACGAATGACGAAGACGGCGAAGGTGGGGCCGTGACCACGGTGACCTTCGAAGACAAAGGCGGCAAGACACTGGTCGTCATGCACGACGTCCATCCCTCGAAGGAAGCGCTCGACGCTGCTATCGCTTCGGGGAGTACAAGTGGGTTTAGCGAGGCGTTCGAGCAACTGGACGAGCTTCTTGGGACTCCCGGCGCGAGCGCAAGAGGGGCGTGACGTCATCGATCGCGGGAGCGATCCTAGTTTGATTTCGGCAGCGGCATGACGTGGCCCGAGTGCACCATGTCCTCGCGGATTTTGGACGGCGGATAGATGAGCAGGTCCGCCGCGATCATCATAATGCCCAGGGCGAGGCTAGCAGGATGCTGCGGTGACGATACAGCCCGGGAGATTGGCGGCGCATCCAATCCTCCGCGGCACGGCTCGCCATGAGGGCCGCGAGCAGAGTGAAAAGCTGAGAGCAAGTTCTTTGCTCATAAGAGGTGTCTCCTCACATAGGCCGATAGAGCGCCAAATAAAAAGACGAACGCGATCCAACAAATGCATCCGATGATCCAGGCATTCATGTCCTTCCGAATGCGGTCGAGACGGGCGTTTGTTTCGAGCGACAACGATGCGGAG
The DNA here is from genome assembly GCF_055386385.1 of Afipia dichlorophenoxyacetatis. Lineage (NCBI taxonomy): Bacteria > Pseudomonadati > Pseudomonadota > Alphaproteobacteria > Hyphomicrobiales > Nitrobacteraceae > Afipia > Afipia dichlorophenoxyacetatis. Next base: position 2,071,872 of record NZ_AP029250.1, read on the forward strand.
AGGTCAACGTACCGAGCCATCGAACGCGAGAAGCGGGGGAGTTGGAACTGGAAGGCAAACCATTGGAAGCCGAGTTGTGGTGCGTGATCGCGGACCAACCTGTAGGCTTGCCATATCTTATGGTTGACGGAGAAACCGCAGACGACGATCACAGGCACTGAAAGTAGCAATAGTGCCTGGTAAGTCGTGTTGAGAATTGCGCTGATGTCTCGCATCATCGCCGTCTTCGCGAATTCCAGCAGAGCTGCACGATGATGGCGAGCGCGACGAGGGCGCCGGCGATCCAGTACCACTCCCAACGCGACAGATCGCCGCCGAACTCATGAATGGCCCCTATGATCAGAGCCATCGCGGAGAAGGCAACGAGTTGAACCACCCCGACACGTTTTACTCTTCGAAAAGCGCCTTCATAAGATCGGTTGAGGTCGTCGTATCTGCGCGTCCGTATGGAGCGATATAAGCCGATGGCGATAAGCACCGAGACCCCAGCACACAGGACGAACACCAGGGTCATACCGATCAGGTTGAGAACAAAGTAAACCTGATGGTCCGAATACTGATACCAGTGACCGGAGCCGAGGCGACCGCTGTAAAACCAGCCCGTGGTCAGCGCAATGTAAATGCCCCGCGCGCACCAGATCGCAACGCCCACACACGACGCGACTAGGACAATGATCTTGAAGAGCGTGCCGGGCGCAACCCGATTGGGCCGATAGGGATCGCGCAACATTACGCGGGCCTTTCTGAGTAAGTACACATGCGGCCGTTACCTCGCCACCTGCCAGTCGGCCCCGTTCCAGACCCATTCCTTGGATGGGCCTATCCTGCTGCAAAAGAAAAGTCCGGCGACGCCGTCGTGGTCTATCCTCGAGAAGGCAAACTCGAACGCAAAAATCGTATTTTTCAGTGTGAGATCCTTGTCGCCAGTCAGAACGGCAAATGATGTCTCTTCTGTTTCGGGATCGGACGCACGAATAACAACCGTCCGGGACCGGTTCGGATTGCGATGGATAACCCAGCCGCTGACAGTGCTGTCTCCCAAAGGAGCGCGGGCGGTCTTTTGCAGGTCCTGCGGCAACGGCGTTGTCGACCAGTTCGGTACGACGGCATGCTTTTCGGACACCAGCATGGAACGGCAGAGCGTGAGCGCCTCTTCGGTTGCTCGCTCCGCGGATGCGATGCTGCACACGGTGCATGTCATCACAAGCGCGGCAAGTATCCGCAGCCTTTGCATGTGTCCTGCCGTTCTTTCTTTGATGATTTCAGGACGAGGAGGGGCCATGTTTCACCGTCACATCTCCCGCCTTCCTTCTTCTCTGAAACCAGATGGTGGCAAGCATCAGCGGTCCCTCAATGATGACAACAACAGCGACGTTGAGCAGGAACACCCCCAGCCAGAAATAGTAGAGGGGGGCGTGATACTGAAGAAACAGCAGCTTCGGCGTGTGGGTGGTCTCCCAATTCAGCGCGCACCATATGCCGCCCGGACCTAACAGCAGCCAGCCGATCAGCAGGCTCGACGGCTTCTTATGCCGATGCTCCGCTAGGCGCCCAAAGAACGGGTCGAATAGCACGATCGGCGACGTGGCAAGCCGAAGTGCAATGGTCGCCGCCGTGATCCAGAGCAGCATGCCCCAGGACTGAAGATGGACAGCGAGCATCGCGATGAGACCGCGCGACTCGTAGAACCACCATTTCTGATCCACGAGCCAGATCATGCGTGCTTGGCTTTGTCCAAATCCAACCGCATCGAGAACAGGCGCGAGCGACGGACTGATGATCCAGAACGGAAAGGGTGCGAAAATAATGAACACCTCGGCGAGCGAAGCACACCCTGCAAGCTTAATCAGAGCTCGGCATCTCGGCCGATGCGTTGGTGACAACAACGGGCCTGCTGAAGATCCCCTCTCGCCGCTCTCTTTCTCAATCGACGCTGAATTCAAATCTGACATTCTTCTCAGGGTCCTGATCGCACGGGCGCGCGATCATGGGCGATGGCCTGTCATCGGATTCCCGGTCATCGGGCTTCCTGTCAGAGTGGCCGGTGTCCCAACATAGATTGTCGCTCGAACGGATCGTTTTCCGATCCTTGTCGTAAGTCCATCGAACGGCAACGTGTGCGCAATCGTCGACAACGAGCCTCAGCTCTTTCTCGCTGATTGACGATCTCGCGTCGACGCAAAGCCCCGGTTTGCCCTCAAATGAAATCTTGTCTCCGGAGAGCTGGAATACCCGTTGGCGCACCCACAAAAACCTTCGCATCGGTCCATGACCAGCGCTGCTCGCGGCTCAAAGCGATAGTCGCGAGCGGAGACACAAAGATAATCTACGTATTCTGGGGAGATGTGCAGCCCCTTCGGCCAGCTGGCGAGGATCGTATCGCGGCGGGCCGGGTCAAGGGCCAGCGCACATATGCGGACCTTTGGGCCTTCCCAGCATCCGCCCACGCGGTGGACATCGCCAAGCCAGGCTTGAGCGTGCGTGGCATAAGGCTCTTCGTTCCAAGCGGCCTTAGCGTTGCTATCCTCGATGTTGACAGTCGCCCAATACTGGTCGCCGTAGATCGAGAATGAACCCTTCTTGTCGGAGCGCACGAATTTACAGATGCCGCTGATGTAGGACTTACCCTCCACGATCAGCATGCAATCGGCGGGGCGCATCCTGTCATTTGCGGTGCTGGGCGTTGCGTATGCCGCTAAAAGCATTGCCGCAAAGATCAGCCTTGCCGCAAACCGTGCTGCTCTCGTCATGGTGAGACCATCGGGGGAGAGGGTGGCGTTTCCGTTGTTGTTCTTTTTAGGTGCGTGAAGTTGTAGCGCAGCTTTTCGCGACGTAAACGTGCGCGTTGCGGGGTGCAGATCACATTTTCCGGAGGGAGCGTGTTTTATTGATGGATCGGATAACGATATATGTGGCGGGGAAAATGTGAGCCGCGCTTTATGTCTTAAACTGCGCGGTATAGCCGATGAGACCTCGCCTTTTCTTCGGGGATCTATGACAGAGAACTCAGATACCGACGGAAGCGGTCAGGGCGAGTTACTGCCGCCGACCGATGACAGTTCAAAGGAATATATCGTCAAGATCGATGGGGAAGCGGGGTCGTGCTTCATTGCGTGGATAGGCGGCATGCCGGAGCGAGAGCATGCCTTCGTTTATAAGGATAGGAATTACCATTTCTATTTCTACGCCGATCGGATTTGGACGAGCCGGTCCGCTTATGATGTCGACGTAAATAATGCTACGACAAAGCAATTCCACGGCTCGTCTCCAAGGCTTGCACCAGAGCACCTTGGAGAAATAGCGGACAACATGCGAAAATTTTTCGAGAGAGCTTATTTCTTGAGTTCAAAATTGCCCCGGCCGCAGAACCAAGAATTCAGGGAGCTGACTTTTTCGTGGAGGATCGCGCGATGAACGATCTTTCACTGAATATTATCGTCGGCTTGAGGACGTCGACCGCGATCGCCTCACACGCCGATGACGTGCTCCGGGCAGGGATTGTGGCCCCTCGCGCTACCGCAAGCCATGAGCCGCGCCACGCGTGAAGGGCGTGTGGAACGCTCAATCGACGCTGAATTCAAATTTTCCATTCTTGTCAGGGTCCGGATTGCACGGGTGCGCGAACATCGCCGATGTCCAGTCATCCGCCTTCTTCGTATGGCCGAGGCCGAAGACAATGTCCCAACACAGATTTGTATTCGAGCGGATCTCGTTCGCATCCTTGTTGAAAGTCCAGCGCACGGCAACATGTGCGCAATCATCGAGAACGAGCTTCAACTCCTTCACGCCGGTGACCGATCTCGCGTCGATGCAAAGCCCAGGTCTCCCTTCAAACGAGATCTTGCCCTCGGAGAGCTGGAAGACGCGTTGGCGAATTCCTACGAATTGGTCGCATCGATTCATCTCCAGCACTGCGCCCGGCTCGAACCGATAGAAGGGGACCGAGACGCAGAGATAACCCTCGTATGCCGGGGAGATGGCCAGTCCCTTTGGGCGATAGGCCACGATCGCGTCACGGTGGGCCTGGGTCATGCCGCCTGCGCAGATGCGGACTTTCGCGCCTTCCCAGCATCCGCCAACCTGATGAACTTTGCCAAGCTCGGTTTCGGCAGACGTGGCATAAGGCGCGGCGTTCCAGGAAGCCTTACCCTTGCCGTTCTCAACGTCGACCATCGCCCAGTATTTGTCGCCGTAAATCGAGAACGAGCCGTTGTCGCCGGGCGAAAGCTCGCAGACGCCGCTGATGTAGGATTTGCCATTCACGATCAGCGTGCATTCGGCCTGGCGGGTCGCAGCGGATGCGCTGCCGGACACTGCGTAGGTCATTAATACCGTCGCCGCGAAGATCAGTTTCGCCACAATCCGTGCTGCTGTCGTCATGATGAGATCCGCCGGGAGGGAGTGAGTGCCGGATGGCGCTTTTACCTTTGTCGGCGAAGCTATAGCGGAGGTTCACGCAGCATGAATGGGCGGGATCGCTGTCAGTGCGATCTGGGAGCATCTGCGAGCCAGCCCAAAATCTTCTGACCTGCCTCGGACTGCATCAGGAGCGCGCGGTTGAAGGTGTGAGATCGGAAGGGATCAACAAAAACAGAGATATAATCGCCGACTTCTTTGATTGCGTAGAACGTCTTCGCCCGGGAAAACGTGACCAGCTCTCCAGCCCTTGATATCCACAGAACGCCATCGCTGACGCCAGCAACGCGCAAAGGCGACCTGTCGTCAACGCTCAAGCCCTTGCGGGCCCAACGCTCTCCGACCCGTCTTAAAACGGACAGGTAGAAGATCCATAAAGCGAAAACAGCGAGCAGATAGATGGGATCAGGCAAGGTGGCAGCAAGGGCTGGATAATACCAATAGCCCGCCTGATAGATGGCGATGATGATGACGGCGCTCAGGCTTGGATAGTATCTCCAGAAGAACCAGGTGAAGCCGCGCAGCGACTCCTTCACGAGCCTGTTCCTTGCTCGTGTGGCGGCGAGTTCATCCTCCATTGTCAGATCGCACGAGACGCCAGACGAGATCAGGTCGCGTCCGATGAACTCTACGAGATCTTCGTTGATCGCCGGCCGGCTTTCGTGATCCTGTGGCAATTCAATCGTCCTCTCGTCGGCATCATTTGGATGCGATCAGCTTTGCCGCGAACCGTATGATTTTCGTCACGGTGAGATCGTGCTGTTGCCTTTGTCGACGAATTTGCACGGAAGGTTCACGGAAAGCGGGCGGCCGTGTTGCCCGATTTGCCGCCTGCGCGCTCATCGCGACACTGCAGAGTGGGGCCTTTTCCTCAGCGTCCGGGCGGCAATCATTTACCACCGGCCCGTCTATTGAGGGCAAACGCATGCATTTAATCGAGCCGGTTAAATCGACATTAAGGCTCGCCCGCCACGCTCGCATCGCGGAACCTGGAAACGCAAAGCTCCGGGAATGAGAAGCAGTTTTTCAATAGAAAGCTGGTCTGATCGTTGCGGCCGCACCGGTTTGGAGTTTGGAGCCGCCATCGCGCGAGGTGTTTAATTGATCGATTTCTTTTCTGCGCTTGCGGGTGCCTGGGTTGGGTGGCTCCACTCGCCGCGATCGATTGCATCCATCGCATTCCTATGTTCGCTTTTGATCATTGATGTGGCGCATCGTGGATGGCGCCTGTCCTGGTCACGGCGTGCTGTTGTGGGAATATTTGCGACCCTCTCCATCTTCCACATCAACTTCATATTCATTCCATTTATCTGGCTCGGTTCCGAGAAGGTCCAGGAGCTCTACGCTTCCATTGGAATTCCGAGCATTCCCACCGATATCTGGCTGACGATGCCGACATGGCTGCTGGCGATTTTCGCGGCGCTGGCCTACGACTTTGCCAACTATTGGAATCATCGCCTGATGCACCAGCCCTGGCTTTGGCCTGTGCATGCGATCCATCACTCTGACCCGGATGTGAATGGGCTCACCGGACATCGAATCCATGTGTTCGAAGCGTTCGTGATGGCGGTGTCCTACACGCTCATGCTGTCGTGGTTGGGATTGCCGAAAGACGCGATCGGCATCGGCGCAATTCTTATCGCTTTGCATAACATCTACGTCCATATCAACGTTGATTGGGGGCATGGGCCGCTCCGCATGCTGATTGCGTCACCGCGCTTTCACCGCTGGCATCACGCGGATGTCAAAGAAGCCTACGGCAAGAATCTTGCGAACATCTGCCCACTGTTCGACTGGATCTTCGGCACATATTACGTGCCGGGCAAGTGCGAAGCGCGTATGGGCGCTCCGGGCGTCCCGGAAAACGATGTTCTCATGCTGATTGCATGGCCGATCCGGGAGTGGGGCCGAATGATCCATGCGGGAGGCAAAACACTTGTCACCCGCTTTGCTCCCGAACAGAGCGCGCCGTTTGCGGTCAACACAGTTCGGGATATCGAGGTCGAAGAACGGTTCAAGCGCGAGCGACGTTGACTTGACAACAAGACTTGTGCGCCCAATTTGAAATTGTGGTTCGAGGAGATTTTCCTGCCATTTTAACGATGGTGGGATTTTTTGTGAGTTAGTTCATGGTTTTGAAGATTGCTTTTGATAGTCTGCTGCTGGTCTTGATAGTGCTATGTGGATACGGTGCGGCGTTTTTTTGGGTTGAGACCGGGAAGGTTAAACTCCCTGCATCGATTTTACCGACAGTGCTTGAGGGAGCTCCAGTTGCGCCCGAGTTGTCAGCTGCATCGGAACCGTCGATAGAATCTCTTTCATCAACAACACGCAATTTGTCGGTGAAGCTGGACGCTCTCGCAGTACATGTCGAGCAAATTCGTGAAGCTGGCGAGCGGCAAGGGCGGCTTAATCTGATTGCGGCTCTCTTTGCTATCGCAACTGCCGTGTTTACGGGGATCCAAGCGCTCTTGCAAACAAAGCTTCTCAACTTGTTATTCGGGCTTTGATAATCAAAAGCTGGCGTTATCTCGCACGCCGATGACGTGCTCCGGCCAGGGATTGTGCCCATCGCGCAGCCAGAGCAGCGTGTCGAGCCAGAAGCCGCTCGCGTGACGATCGTGAAACAGATCGAAATGGCCGATGCGCTCAAAGCCATAATCCTCAGGCTGTAACCGCACCGCAGTGCGCGGCGCTTGTGTGTAATACTTCAGCGTGCGGCGGATAGCCGGCACCGTGCCGAATTCATCGTCGGATAGGGAGATGGCGAGGATCGGCGCCGTGACAGCGCTCATACGCGCAAGCACGTCTGATCTTTCCTCGGGTGGATGGCTACGCTCGAAGCTTGGCCCGCGAAAGCTCCATTCATTGGCGACACCGGCGGGCAGGTCTTCCAGCCAGCCGAGCTTGCGCCCGGGGAAATAGCCGTACAGCGCGGTCGCGACGGGCATCGCCACATGCCATTTCAGGAACAGGCCGAACCGCTGACGCGGCGCGTAATCGCCCCACCACGCATATTGCGCGCCGACGGTGAGCATCCGGTCGATCAGCGGTGCGCTGTCCGCGAGCCCCGGCAGGAAGCCGCCGATGCTGTGACCCACGACCATGAGCGGTCCATCGCTCAAACGGCGCGCGTGCATGAAGGACAGCGCGGCGTCGACATCGATCTCGCCCCAGTCGCGCCAACAGGTCGGGCAACCGCGCAGGTTTTCCGGACGCGACGCGCCGATGCCGCGATAGTCGTAGGTGAGAACGTTGAAGCCGTGCCGCGCGAGAAACCGCGCATAGCGATGATAGTAGCGTGCGAGCACGCCGGTCGCCGCATTGATGATGACGCTCCCATTGCTGCCGCCATCCGCCGCGTACCACAGATCGCCGCCCAGAGCCGCGCCGTCGCGGCAGCGGAGCCAGGCTGGTTCTCTTTCCTTCGCAGGGGTCAGCAGGTCAATGGTCGACATATCGCAATCGTTAAGCTCGCCATCCTGTGATGTACATTCACTGGTCGGTATACATGGAGTGTGCTATAAAGGCGCATGGGCAAGATGGTCACACCGACGCGCGAGCGCATCATCACAGCCGCTGGCAAGCTGTTTTACGGCGAGGGCATCCGCGCCGTGAGCGTCGATGCCGTTGCGGCGAAAGCCGGCGTCACCAAGCGCACGTTCTATTATCACTTCCGCAGCAAGGACGATTTGATCGCCGCCTATCTCGAGGTGCTGGACCAACCGAACGTCGCCCTGTTTCAACGCTGGTATGCGGAGGCCGACGGCGATCTCGCCGACAAGGTGGCGGCCATCTTCCGCCATCTCGGCAAGTCCGTGCGGCACCCGAAATGGAACGGCTGCGGCTTCCTACGCACGTCAGTGGAATTGGTCGACAAGCCCGGCCATCCGGCCATGGTGATCGGCCGCGCGCACAAGAAGCGCGTGGAGGACTGGCTGCATGGCGTGTTCAAGGAGGCCGGGGCAGGCAAAGCCTCGCTCTCTCTCGCACGGCAAATCATGCTCTTGCTCGATGGTTCCTTCACCGTGGAGCTGCTGCATCGTGACCCGACCTATATGGAGACGGCAGCAGAAGGCGCGGCAAACCTTATCCGCGGGGCGATGAGGGGATAGCGGCCCGCTTCGGGATCATGAACGTGCGGGCATCTTTTCGTAAAACGTCGTCTTTACGCGCTTGGAGAGCAGCATGTAGGGAATCCAGATCGCTGCTGCGACGATCATTTTGAACATCGCAAGCGCGTCGTCTGGCGTAAGAGAGACGAGGAACACGGAATAGGCGACGCCCACCGTCAGGCCTGATACGGCGATATCGGCGATGCTGAGGCCGATATATGTTTTGGGGAAAAAGGGCTTGAGCGAATAGGCGAAGTAACCGCACGCGCCCCAGGCGATGCCGAACACGACGTTGCTGATGAGCACGGCGATCACGTAGGCAAAGGCCGCAGCGGACAAGCCGGGTTTTGCCAGGACAGTCAGCGTCTGCATGACGGTGTAAACGCTCGAACCGATCTTGGCCAGCGGATGCAGATAGGCCGGGAACAAAAGCCAGCCGTTGATCTTGTCGTAGTCCGACAAATCGACAGCACGGCCGCCGTCAGCTGGTGCGGGTTGCTCTTGAGTCATCATCGTCACCCCTCGGGAGTTCGCATATCGTGCTCGGCGGCTCTTCCGCTAAATCCCCAACGCCTCCAGCGTCCGTGCCACATCCGCTGACGAATTCACCTGAACGCCGATCAAGCCACGCGCCCGTGCGCCTTCGATGTTCTCAGGCAGATCGTCAAAGAACACTATGCGTGAGGCGGGCACGCCGATCGCCTGCACCACATGGTCGTAAGCTTCTGCATCGGGCTTGCGCAGATTGATGCTCGACGACAGGAAGATCTCGCGGAAGTGCTTCAGCACATCGGCATATTCATCCCGGAAATACGCCACATGCGGCCGGTTGGTGTTGGAGAACGCGTAAAGCGGCAAATGCTTTGCCGCGCGCGCTAACAGCGGTGCGATGCCCGGCATCTCGCCTGCGAAGATCGCATTCCAGCCTTCAAGAAACTGATCGTCGGTAATGCTGATGCCGAGCGAGTTGCGCAGGCTCTGGAAATAAGCGGCGTCCTCGATCAGGCCGCGCTCGTGCTGGTGATAGTGCTCATCACGCGTAAAGCGTGGGGCAATGTCGTCAGGCTGGACGCCAGCATAGGCCGACCAGCAGGCGAGCGCCTTGCCGAAATCGATATCGAGCACGACGCGGCCGAGATCGAACAGCAGCGCATCGGCGGAAGAGGGGGAGAGAGTGGGGGAAAAGGACGGGGGATTCATTCTGGTTTTTCTGCACGCTGCCGGTTGTTGATGTCGCTTCAACGTCGTTTGCCATCGCCCGACGTGCTGCGTCAACGCATTCCCTATCGCGTCGTGGTCGGCGGCATGGGCACGCCATCAAACGTTGCCTTGACGCGCTTCGAGACCAGCATATAGGGAATCCAGATCACTGCTGCGGCGAGAATGCCCACATCGGGCTCCGGGGGAATGTCGCGCAAAGTGTATCCGGCTCCCATGAGCAAGAGCGATGACACGACATCGGCGGTGCTGGTCCAGATATAAGCCTTGGGAAAAACCGGCCTGATCGACCAAGCGAGGTAGGCGCAGATTGCCCACGCGACGGCTATTCCGATGGTGATGGCGAGCAGGATTGCGGTATAGGCCTGGGAGGCAGGGGTGATGCGCATGTGCGCCGTCGTGAGCGTCGCATAGAGCATCACAGTCTGATACGTGAGGTAAATATCCGCGGCGATCCTGAGCGCGGGCTGCCAGTAGGCCGGGATGATGAGCCAGCCATCGATCTGGTGATACGTCGTGCCGGTGACGCCGCTCGCACCGCTCACTGTTGCCGGCTGTTGGTTGTCACTCACGGCCGCTTCCTTGATCCATTCCCAGTGTGTGATGACGGAGTTGTCTGCGTTTGATTGTCGCGAACGCGGTGCAGTTTATGTTCTGTCGTAAGCGGTCTGGATGGGTGTTGATGCGATCGTCCTTGTCATGATCTACGCTCTTATTGGCGTTATCTCGCCGTTAGTCGCCGCGCGCGACTGTCTGTTGTCGTCCTCCATCGCTTCCGCGTTCATTGCTGTGCGCCATTGCTGCTGTCCGCCGCAGTCGTTGCAACGAGATGTGAATGATGTTCCATGTTCGTTCTAGGAGAATGGAGCGGTGGAACCAGCGCTGCCGAAACTTCTGCAAAGTGTTTTGCTGTGGTGACCGGCCGAAGAAAAGTTGCCGAGTGGTACAATGAACCATACGCAGATCGTCGACGCGCATGAGCGCTTCATGAAATCCGTGCAACACGAGCTGGAAGCGTTCGAGCGGCGCGAGAGCGAATTCCGCGCGGAAGAGCGCAAGGAGCGAGCGGAAGAGATTCACCTCGACGACATCGAAGCCCACGCGATGGAGCTCGGGCCGAAGCAGCCGCCGCACTGAAGTTGCGCGGGCGAGTTCCGCCGATCAAATCGCCCACGATTTTTTCGCAAAGCGTGAGCACCCGAGCCTTGCGGAATGTTGCGTGCCAAGCGGGCCGCGGCGATCTCACGGACGTGATCGGTAGAGTTTCGACTTGAACCGAAGCTCTAGGTCCTTGTTTTGACGCATCTTATTCACGCGAACCGGGTGCCACGTCGCTTGAAAACGCTTTTGCCCCATGCGCCGCGTGGCAGACTCACTATATGATGGGGACCAATGATCAACGTGCTGCTAGTGTCCCGAATCCAAGTTCGCTTCATCGTGCAGCACGCTCCGTAGCGAACTTTGGATTCGAGGGACACTAGTAAACTTATGGTTCTAGTGTGGTTTAGGTTCAGAAGTTCGCTGGAAGGACGCGCTGGAAAGATCGAGCGAACTTCTGAACCACCACACTAGTGCGTCCCGTGCACCGGATAAGGAGCATCAGATGTCTGTTCTGGAAAGATCTGTTTTGGAAAAACCAGCTTCGGAAAAGCCCGAGTGTCGGCTGGTGCGCGCCAGTGAAGCGTACGAAGGCAAGCAGGGCTTGACCTATAACGTCGGCATTTCCGCGGAGACTGTCGGCGCCAAGGGCATTCACATGCAGATCGTGACGATCCCGCCAGGCGCGCGCGCCAAAGCGCACAAGCACGCCAGCCATGAGACGGCGATCTATGCGCTCAAGGGTGAATCCGGCACTTGGTATGGCGACAGGCTGGAGCATCATGTCATCGTGAAGCCCGGCGATTTCTTCTACATCCCGGCCAACGTGCCGCATTTGCCGTATAACCCGAGCAAGACCGAAGACGTGGTCGCGATCATTTCGCGCACCGACCCGAACGAGCAGGAAAGCGTGATCCTGCTGCCGGAGCTCGACAAGTTGCATCCGTGAGGGCGCAGCTCGGCTCGGCGTTGCTCACGCGTCTCGTTTGCTCTTAGGCACCCGTCTCAGACGGCGAGCGCCTGAAGGATCAAACCAGTGATCGCATCGGGTTGCGAGATCAATGACAGATGACTGGCCTCGACCTCGATGGTCTTCGCGTTCATGCGCTTGGCCATGAAGCGTTCGAGGTCGGGATTGATCGTGCGGTCCTGCGTCGACACCGCATAGAAGCTCGGCTTGTCGCGCCACGCTGCATTCGTCGTCTTGTCGGCCGTCAGCGATTTCTTGAACGGCTGCTGCACCGCGTAAAGCACGCGGGCCTCATCCCGCGGCAGGTCACCCGCGAAGTCGCGCAGGAAAGCTTCTTCCGAGAGCTGTCCCCAATCGTCGGTGAAGGTGACGCCGGCTGAAGCCGGTGGCGTGGGATATTGCTTTGCCAGCGCCGTATAATCCTCGCCGGCATCGGGCGCCCGCGCGGCGACATAGACCAGCGCGCTGATCTTCGGGTCCACGCCGACTTCCGAGACGATCATCCCCGAGAATGAGTGGCCGACCAGCACCGCCGGTCCCGGCTGCAACGCGATCGCGCGCTTGGCGGCATCGCAGGCCTCCGCAAGCGACGTGAGCGGATTCTGCACGCTGGTGCAGTTGACACCCTTCTGCTGCAGGCGGGAAATGACTTTCGTCCAGCACGAACCATCCGCAAACAGCCCGTGCACAAACACGACATTGTTCGTCTTCAGCGGCGCCTGCGCATTGGCGACGCGCGTCAGCAAGGAAAGGGCAGAGGTAGCAGCGGCAGCAGCGATAAATGTCCGGCGATTCATCATGGCCTCCGTGGGTGAGGGTGATTTCATTCCGTCTTCAAAAATACGCTATCTCGCTTTCTAATCTCGGTTCAGCGCGTGCCGGTCTCCTGTGTCGGGAGGTTCGGGTTGCGGCGGACGTGAACATAATGCGCGATTATGTCGATGCAATGTGACGGCAAAATTGTCTCAGGAGGAGGGCGCAAGACCGATATCATCCGCCGGTGAGATGCATCAGGAAGAAGACAGCGGGAAGATAGAAGGCCAGCAGCCCTACTTGCTGGAGGTTCGCTCTGTTGCAGTAGCGGATGAACAGATCGAGATCGTCGTCACTGAGCATCGTGCCATCGAGAGCAATATGTATGCGAAGGACAGCGCGTTCGGAGGGATCGATGTCGCCAGTCAGTGCTCCCCTTCTGCAGACATACATGATCGCTTTGCTCACGGACAGGTTCCGCGTGCGGCGCTGAACGGCACAGACATTAAACCAGACAATGAACGCGAAAAGAGCGATATAGCCGGGCAGCCAGGCGAGGCTCAGGAGATGGTGGAATTTTTCCATGGATGTCATCAAGTACTGAGCTTCATCTCATATTTCACGCCTGCGTCACCGACCACACAAAATCCCGCTCGTTCATAAAGCCGCCTGGCAGGATTATTCTTCAGAACAGTCAGAGCAACCGGCTTGGCTGCCGCTCTCCAGGCCACCAACAGCTCTCGCAGGACTTCCGTTCCGATGCCGCACCGCTGCTGATCCGGGGCAATGAAGAATTGGAGGAGGCGAACCTCTGTAGGGCTCTCTTGAATTTGAAGCCAGCCGACATCGCTTCCGTTGACCGTCACGATCCTGATTTCGGCCGGCTTCCATATTGAAGTAAAACCGCTCCGTTGCCTGGCTTCATCCCACACCATGAGTTCTTCGGTGTAGGGCCGCATGGTCAGCAAGTATAGCTCCAGCGCAAACTGATAGTGCGCCGCTGTTGCCGGATGGAGGTGGATGGTTCTGTTCATATCCGGCAGAGGTGCACTTGCTGACCCGCTATCAATGTCTTCTCACCGAGCGGCAAGATGAGGGTTGCGTGATGCGCCTCGCGCTGAACATGACAGCGGCACAGACGTTCGCTTCGTGTCGTTCAGCGCGATAAAGGGCGCGTGAGCGCCTACCTCACCATTCCGGCCAGTATCGCCGCGACCTTTTTATTTCCCTCAGCATTCAAATGAATGCCATCCGTCGAGGCCATCCCCGGTTGCTTCAGCACCGAGATGTAAGTCCCCATCGCGTCGATCACCTTGATGCCGCGTGCCTTGAGTTGGCTCTTGATGGCCGCAACATTTTTGGCAGCACCAGCGGCGCCCTGGGAGAGTTTGTGGGCGTCGTTATATCCGTTGATCATCAGGATGACGGTCTTGGTCCCATCGGGGACCGCGCTGGAGACGCGCGAAAGCGTCCCCTCAGTGGTATCCCCCCAAACTCCGGCATTTTTGACATGGGTTTGAGAGCCTTTTGCCCGCAGCATTCCTTCCAGAACGGCTGGCCACATCTCATTGCTGGAGACGCGCTGGTCGTCCACCGTGCTTGAGCCGAGCGCTACGATTTGAGCCGAAGCAAAACTGGCCGAGCCGATCGTGATGCCGGTCAGGATGATCGAAAAAGCACAAAACCTAAGCAAAAAGCCCATGTCGCATCCCCAATAATTTACGGTGTTGTTATGTGTCGTGAAATGAAGCCGTGATGGAAAGTCTGTCTGCGCCAACTCGTCACACCCTATAGATTCTGACATTGTTGGACAGTGGTCCTGCTGCAACAGATCCGATTTATTGGATGTGCAGGCACAATTGCCGTCACGAAGTGAGAGCCTCACGATGACCATCACCATCACCGCCTTTGAACGTTCACCCGATGGCGGCCAGGGACTGGCGCGGGACACGCGGGTGCGCTGGGCGCTGGAAGAAGTGGGCCAGCCTTACGAGGTTCGCCTTGTGTCGTTTCGGGCGATGAAAGAGCCCGCACATCTCGCGCTGCATCCGTTCGGCCAGATCCCAACCTATGAGGAGAACGATCTCGCGTTGTTCGAGACGGGCGCGATTGTCCTCCATCTCGCCGAGCACTATGCGGGCCTGCTGCCGAGCGAGGCCGATGCGCGGGCGCGCGCCATCACATGGATATTTGCCGCGCTCAACACCGTAGAGCCGCCGATCCTCGAACTCGTCACCGCCAAAATTTTCGAGGCCGACAAGCCATGGGCTGAAGCGCGTCTGCCGCTTGTGAAGGATCGTGTGCGCGAGCGGCTGAAGCAACTGTCCGCGCGGATGGGCGATGCCGAGTGGCTCGACGGTGCGTTCAGCGCGGGCGACCTGATGATGGTGTCGGTGCTGCTCCGCGTGAGGCCATCGGGCCTTCTCAACGAATTTCCGAACCTCGCCGCCTATGTTGCGCGCGGTGAAGCACGTCCCGCCTACAAGCGCGCCTTCGCCGCGCAATTGGCGGTGAACGCGGGTTAGTTATGTCCGCGACGGCACCACCAGCACCGGCACGCTTCCGTCCGCCAGGACCTCCGATGTCTGGCTGCCCAACACCAGCTTCTTGAGGCCGCGATGGCCATGAGAGGCCATGACGATCAAGTCGCAGCCTCTGGACTTTGCTGTGTCGATAATCACGGTGGCTGGGTTGAGTGCATTCGGAACATGCAAAACGTCTGCAGAGATCCCGGCCCGCTTCGCCATGGCTCGAATGTCATCGAGCACTTTGCCCGCACGCTGCTTGTGGGCTTCGTCAAAGCTATCGACCATTTCCTGCGGAGGAATCCATCCGCCGTGTGCACTCCCATATCCGACCAGCAACGGTTCCGTCACGGTGACGACGGTCACTTTCGCATTCAAGGCCTTTGCCAAAGCCATTCCATGCTCAACGCCTTTTCTCGCGACATCCGATCCATCCGTGCTCAAGAGAATGTTGGCGTACATTTGGGGCTCCCTTGCTCGTCGAAGACTTTCCTTCAAAAAAGGTGACGTTGACTTATAGGGCAGATCCGTCGCCGTCCGTTGATGCGCCAATTGCGAAGTTCACTCGTGGACTAACGAGCGTCCGGACGGTTCACTCGAACCGTGTCATCAACCGTTCGATATAGTCATTGATCGCGTCGGCAAAACGAAGCTGATGCGGCGCGAAGGCCGCGGTGCAATGCGCGTCGATGGCCGCGCGAATGCTATCGAGCGAATCCTTGTGCTCGTGGGCAGGCGCAGCCGCCAGCATGTCGTCGATCGCCTTTTCAGCGTGCGGCATGCCGTCCGTCTCGCCCGCAGAAATAAGCGAACGCAAGGCAGCGGTACATTTGTTGACGTGCTCCATCAGGTGAGTATGCGACGGGGCGGGGGAATATTCCAGTCCGTTGGTTTGGGCAGCGGGGTGGCGCGACGGCGGACGAACTTCTGAACCACCAACTCAGTCTTCACAAAATGAGACGTTGCGGATCAAGCGCCTTTGATATTCGATAGGCGCTCAAGAGCGGCGCGAAAGCGAACGTCATTGTAATGTCCGAGTTAGGGTGCACTCCACGAAGCTGTGTGTAGCAAGGAGGCCAAGAGATGAGGCGAGAACTAAGGACGGTGATCGGTGCTCTGGGAACGGCCCTGGCCCTGTGCAGCGTGGGTGCGTTGAGTATCGCAGCGCAGGCACAGACCGAACCGGGGGCGAGGCGTGTGACCCGGGTCCCCATCATCACGGCGCCGACACCGACGCCCTGGGATTACTACATTATTCCACGATACAGTTATCGCCCTCAGGATGACCGGGTCGATCCATGCGGCGGGCCCGTGGTGCCGGTCATCAGATACGGGTCTCAAGAGGTGTATCTTCCGGTCTGGCCGGCGCCAGACTCTGCTGGCCTCGGCCGGATCCGTGGCCGGGATTGGCCATGCGGGGGACAACGCCGGGCACGCGCCTATTGATCTGCTGCTGAACCTCGCGGCCTATGTCGCGTGCGGTGGAGGTCGCCCCGCCGACAAGCGGGTTTTTGCGGACAATTGGCGGTGAATACTTCCAAGCCGGCGAGCGCAGTCTGACAACACCTGAAGCGGTTCACTCGAACCGCGTCATCAACCGTTCCAAGACGCGGCTTGAGGGCGGATGGTTTGACTGCGGGTTCTTATGTCGTTTTCTCGACAAGAATGGCTTTGAAGAACGTCCCGGCGAGCCAAGCGAGAAGGGCCAGAAAAAAACATAAAAAAAAGAACGGGTCCTATGAACCTTTCAGTCGTGCACCGCCACTCACTGAAAGCGAGCATAATCACAATGCTTGTCTCGCCAGCGAATTGAAGCGATCGACCGAGTGGACTCAGGCGGCGTACAAATTGTGCGTTGCTGACCAACCTGATGCTTTGGTGACATTTCGGCCGGATCGCGGATGCTACAGCGCTTGGCGTGTTTGCAACTTCGTCATTCAATATGGGGCTACTCCTAAATGAAGAACATGCTTTTGATCGCCGCTTCTTGTCTCGTCCTGGCTTCGTCATCGGCCTTTGCCTGTTCGCCGGAAGAATTGAGCAAGAAGGCAATGGATCTGCAAACGACAATGCCTGCCTATTTGCAGAAGAATCCGAGCAAAGCTCAGGAGATAAGTCAAAAGTCTCAGGCTATCACCGCGCAGCTTCAGAAATCAGCGAATGTTGATGACGTGTGTAAAGCCTATGATGATCTTTTGGCGATCATGAAGTAGATCATTTAACCCCGCTCAGGCGGTATGAAGGCCGAGTTGGTCATCGAACCATTTTTCGGCCTTCGGTTTATTGACCTAGTACCGCCGATTTGAAGTCCCTGCATCAGTTGCGGCGATCTCTTCCAGGGACTTCAAATCGAAGGCGGTACTAGAATCATAGGGTTGCTAGTACCCTTTGCTTTCCGAAGTTCGCAAAGTGGTTGCTGCGACGTGTCACGAACTTCGGAAAGCGGGTACTAGGAGTCAAGTGGCCCGGCGCTTCGCTGCGTCGGGCTTTGCTTGTTAGAAGCAAACGCTTTCTTTGTTAGAAGCAAATTATGTCTCCCGGCTTATCCGAACATCGCCGAAGCCGTTTTTGAAACCAGCTCATGCGAGGTTCTATCTTTGGCCGGAGGTCACCCGGCCAAACAGCATCACGATGTCGGCGGGGTTTGTTCGACCAGGCGCGCCAAAACATGCCAGCGCATGCTCTGGCAAATGCTGTTGCAGAAAGTCCTTGACGCAACAGAACACGATGGATTTGGATCGATCGGAAGACCTTGATTGATCGATGGACGGAGCCGACCCGTGAAATTTTTACTGAGAATTATGCTCGTAACCGCTCTCGTGAACCTTGCTCCAGCCGTCGCCCAGGCGCCGAAGGAAGCCGTCGCTTCTCCTGCCTTGCAGAAGGAATTCGATGGCTTCATCGAGAAGTTTCGCGCGGCGTTGAGGACAAACGATTCCGCCGCCGTCGCCGGTATGACACGATTGCCGTTCATGAACGACAGCGCAATTCGCGACGCCGCGCAATTTCGCGCCAAGACCTATGCGACCTCGTTCACGGCGAAAAATCGCGCCTGTATCCAACGCGGCAAGGCCTTCTACGGTCGCGATGACGAGAACAATGACTATTACTCCGTCTTCTGCGGCCAGCACATCTTCGTCTTTACCAAGACGCCGGCGGGGTTCCTTTTTACGGACATCGGCGCGAATGACTGATCAGGCAACAATGCTATCCACTGTCGCCAGATATCCCTCGGAAAAGCAAGCGACGCCAAATTGATTGATGCCGCAATCTGTCACCGAGCCAGCCTTGGCGGTGTCAGTCACGCGCGCTATGCGTCAACGCTCGTGGTCCGATTCTCATGTTCGCATCGTGAATGCGCGGCGAGCAGCGGCGCGAACGTCAAACCTGCTTCACTTGCGCACCTTTCCAAATCAGTTCCGCCTGATGTAGCATCCGCGGCATAAATTTCGCGTGGCGAAACAGCTGCGCGGGACAAAACAAAATCAAAAGCCGCGGGGGCCGTCCGGCCTCAATCCGCGGATCAAGGAAAGGAACGCTGCAATGAAGTCCCTCGTTCGCGCGCTGGGAGCGCTCGCCGTCATCGCTGCTGCCACCAGTGGCGCATCGGCCCAGAGCTGGCCGACGCGGCCGATCCGCATGGTCGTGCCTTACACGCCGGGCGGCTACACCGACATGATGGCGCGGCTCGTATCGGAGAAGGTCGCGGCCTCGCTCGGGCAGCCCATCGTCATCGAGAACAAGCCGGGCGCCAACGGTGTCATCGGCGCCGATGCTGTCGCAAAGGCCGCGCCGGATGGCTACACTTTCGGCACGGTGATCGCGGCGCATTCGGTGAACGCGACGCTCAATCCGAAGCTGCCGTACAACGTGGAAAAGGATTTCACTTACGTCTCGCTGCTCAGCGTCGCTCCGCTGATCCTGATCGCGACGCCGTCGCTGCCTGCGAAGAACGTGAAGGAGTTCATCGCGTTGGCGAAGGCCGAACCGGGCAAGCTGAATTTTGCGTCGAGCGGCATCGGCGCCGCCGCGCATCTCACCATGGAGATGCTCAAGAGCCGCGAAGGCATCAAGCTTCAGCACGTGCCTTATAAAGGCACGGCCGGCGCGCTGCAGGATACGGTGGGCGGCCAGATCAATGTCATGTTTGACATCATCGGCCCGCTGATGGAGCAGGTGCGCGCCGGCAACGCCAAGGCGCTCGGCGTGGCCTCGAAGGAGCGCATTCCGGCGGCGGGCGATACGCCGACCTTCATCGAGCAGGGCGTGGCGGATTTCGTCTCCGGCACCTGGGCGGGCATCATCGCGCCGGCGGGCCTGCCGAAAGAGATCGCGGATCGCATGGCAGCGGAAGCCAAGAAGGCGCTGGCCGATCCGGATCTCAAGAAGAAGCTCGAGGCGCAGGGCATCGTGCCCATGGGCACCACGCCGGAGGAATTCCGCACCTTCGTGGCCGAAGAAATCCCGCGCTGGAAGAAGGTCATCACCGACGCGGATATCAAGATCGAGTAGGGCGGGATCTCATAAGAGAGAAGAGTAGGTGACGCGCGGGCGGCTGAGACAATCAGCTGCCCGTTGTGCTGTGAGGGGACATCTTTGAGGTGAAGCGCCGCAATGCACCCGACGAAGAAGCTCATTGTCCATGCGCGCGTTGATCAGCCATCTGGCGGTGCAAGCGTCCAACCACGCGCGGTGCGGCTGACACTTGCCTCGGAGTTCTGACGGAGTGTCAGCAATTTGATCTGATCGTTACCGTTCCAGCCGACAAACTTATACATGGTGTCGATAGACTTGGGGACGTGCTTCCACTCAAGCGGTGGGGGAAAGCTGCTCATGCTGTAGATGCTGACTTGATTTTCGCCATCCTGCTCGCTGGCTGCGACGATCACGAAGCGCTTGCCGTCCGGCGAGAAATTCGGGTCCGCATCATCAATGCGGAAGACCTCGCCAGTGCGCCGGCTCACTATGAAGCTGCCGCGGCTTTCGTAGTATCCCACTGAGAGCACAAACAAACGCTGCGAAGGCCGGTATTCGATAAGGGACGTCTCCTCACAACGGTCATCTGCATCGCAGCTGTTCGTGATGAACGACTTTGTCGACCCATCGTCCAGTTTCAAGTTCAGGGTCTTGCCGGACCGGCTCGCGATGCCAGGCAGTTTCGCCAGGCACTTTGCCTCAACATCGCAATGCACCGCTTGTTGGGCCAACGCGGTGGACGCGGGTGGCTTCGTTGGCTGGACACTGGGAGACCCCTGCACCTGATCAGCAGCGCCGTCTTCTCGCTGCGCGGCAGGCGCGGGCGCGTCCGCCTGGACAGCACAGCCGCAGAGCGCAGAGGCAAGGCATACGACAACGATCATGCGCGTCACGAAACTCTCCTGGCAATTTCCAGCCATTAACGCCCGCTTCTGCCGGAGGCCAGTGGTCTTGGGCTTTATGACAGTGAATTGATGTCAGTAACGGGCGAGCAGGCCGCGATCTGATCCAACGCGGACTCATCCTGACTGAAGCGTCGCTGTCATCGCCAGTAGCCAGCGCCACCTCGCATTTCGAGTGATCGACAAGCCCCATTCGAATATAACAGCGCGTCCGGGTTTTCAGCGCAGGTGGGAAGAGGTCGTAGAGTGGATGCATCGGAAAAATATCGATCGTTCTATGCCAAACTGATTTGCACCGGCGGCAAGCTCGAGGATCCGCGGATTGAGGAGGCATTTCGCTTTGTGAAACGCGAGCCCTTTGCCGGACCGGGGCCGTGGTACCTGACGTTCGGCGGCCACCTCCCATACGTTCAGACGCCTGACGATGATCCCGCATTTCTTTACGGAAACATGCTCCTCGCATTGGATCGCGAGCGAAGTATCAATATCGGCCAGCCCAGCGCTCACGCGATGTGGCTGGAAGCCTGCAACATCAAGGAAGCCGAGACCGTCGTGCAGGTGGGGACGGGAAGCGGCTACTACACCGCGATCCTTGCCCACCTCGTCGGCGCGAACGGCCGGGTCTACGGCTATGAGATCGACGAGGGACTGGCGGCGTGGGCTCGGGAGAACCTCCGAGATGTGCGTCATGCAGAAGTGCGAACGCAATCCGGCGCCGTGTCCGAGTTGCCGCAAGCCGACCTGATCTACGTTTGTGCTGGCGCCGCGCAGCCGAGCCGCAATTGGCTCGACGCATTGCGGCCCGGAGGGCGCCTGTTGTTTCCCCTGGCTCCCGACGGTGTGCTCGGAGGCATGTTGCTCATCACGCGTCCCGACCAAGGCTCGGCGTGGCCGGCAAAGTTTGTCACGCGCGCCGCATTCATCGGCTGTGTCGGTCTCCAGGACGAGGAGGCAGGCCGCCGTTTGACAGAGGCATTCTCGAAAAACTGGAATCGCGTGCGTTCGCTCCGGCGCGACGGATCCCCCGATGACAGCTCCTGGTTTGCGGGTGAGGGCTGGTGGCTTTCAACGGCAGACGCCTGATGGGCAGCAAGATAGGAATTCACCATCGGCGGATTGAATGCCTGAACCTCTAACCGAACGCACAGTGGTGATTGGAAACAGCGGCTCCGGAAAGAGCACGTTGGCCGAAGCCATCGCCAATTTGGCCGATATCCCTGCGATCGATCTCGACCTGCTGCACTGGGAAGAAGGCAGCTATGGCGTGAAGCGACATGAAGACGTCGCGCGGAAGATGGTTCTCGAGATTTCAAACCAGCCGCGCTGGATCATCGAAGGTGTATTCGGGTGGCTTGCGGACGTCGCGCTTCCGAGAGCAACCGCTCTCATCTGGTTGGATTTGCCGTGGAGCCTTTGCCGCGCCGGACTTCTCGCGCGCGGTCTGCGGCGAGGCGCGACACATGATGACGCCACAGACCTGATGACATGGGCGGAGGCTTACTGGACGAGGCCAACACCATCGTCGTTTGCCGGCCACTCCAGGATCTTCAACGATTTCTCGGGTGCCAAATTGCGGCTGGAGAGCCGGGAACAAGTTGCCCAATTGCTCGAAAACTTGCGCGCCAACATGGCCAATACGGCCTGATGCGATGAGATCAGGATGAATCATCATCGCGCTTGAGATGATGGCTTGAGCATGATCTTTGCGGAAAGCCGCTGCAGGCGCCGTTTCTGCAAGCCTTGCGTATCGCCTGCTTTATGATGTCCCGGCGGAACGCTTGAGGCGCTCGGCAATCATGGCATCTGCCATTTCGTAAGCATAGCCGGCCACCGTGGCGTAGTCTCTTGATGCGTAATTTAGCAAGTACGCGACCATCGCTTTCTCGGCCAAAGCATCGCGGTCGCTTGGTCCGCGCGGAAGCGTATCAAGTATGCTGATCAAAAGATTTCGTTGATTTTGTTTTTTTTCTTCGTCGTCTGCTTTTCGAGCCGACTCGGTGGCCATCTGACTCGTGTCGCTCATAACGATATCCTTGTTACATCGTTACATGTCGTCACATCTGGCAGCGCGAATAGAGCATTTCCACCGGCACCGGCTGCTTGGAGCTGAGTGTGATGTTATTCTCTCCGGTGATGGTCACGTCGAACGCTGTGTCTGTAACCGCAACACCATCCGAGCACGACGCAACCACGCGCACATTCGCTCCATCATCGTGCAACGATACGACAGTGCATTTTTGAAATGTGCCGGTGATGCGCTTTCCCTCGACGATCATGCCGCCCGCGTGCAGATCGGCATCGCGCTTGAAAGCAAGCCTGTTGTTCTCTTTGATAAACATGTCACCGCAGGCCGAGGCGTCGACTGTCCAGGCTCCGCTCAAATCTGCAGCCAGTGTCGAGACCGATTGCGTCACGAGAAGCACGAACAGCACCAACGGATTGAAGGTTCGCATGAGAACTCTCCGATTCAATGGTTGTCGACGCGCACGGGCGTAGCACCCCGCGGGGCCTTTCGGATCTCTTTTGAGCTGTATTCAAGTGCGACCAGTGCGCAGAGCTCTCGTTGATCTATGTCAATGAGTTCAGCGGATCGCGCGGTTTCGAGCGCGTCGTCGACCATGCGCACATTCGCTCTGTGATCGCTCAATGAGCTTCCCGCGTGGAGATCCGCATCGCGCTTCAAAGCAAGCATGTCAGCTGTTCCACTCAGCCGAGAAGCGTTTGTTCCCGCTCACGCGCGGTCATGTTGCTGACGCATTCTCTGTTTTAATCGCCGGCAACGAAAAACACTGTGTGAGAACCCTGAGAGGTTCCCCACAACGCGTTCGCCGCCATTCTGCGTCGCCATTCATTGGCACCAATCCGCAAAACATTGGCACGAGCTGTCAACGCTTTCGCGTTCGCTCGGTCATGTTTTCGGCGTCGGGAACCGAACAATCAAATAACGTAGTCTAGTGGAGCGGATTTGACATTCGCTCCCACTCAACCGCGAGCTCGCCAAGCGAATGTCAAATCCAAAGCTCCACTAGAAACTCATATTTGCTAGTGGTCCTTCGATTCTAACATTCGCAAGAGGGGCTGCTGAAACGGGATGCGAATGTTAGAATCGGACCACTAGGAGTCATAATGCTGTTCCGCTCGAGCGCCGCGATTTGCGGCGCGCTGGTTGTGCTTGCCATGTCGATGACCGTTGCGCGAAGTGAAAACGGTGTGGTTCATTCAAGCGCTGTCGTCGAGGCCGCTGCTGGAGATGCGATCGTTGGCGCAGCATCCACATACAATCCGTTCAAGCCCGGATGGCGCGAGGGCGGCCCGAACACAGCCTCCGGCGAGCGCTATAGTCCCTCTGTGTGGGCGGCTGCCATCAAGACGAGTCTGCGCCGGAAATTTGGTGGCGTGCTATTTGGCGCGCGGCCGAAATATGCGCTCGTTGAAGCCGCAGGCAAGAAGGCCATCGTCAAGATCAATGACGTGGGGCCACTCACGCCCGGCCGCATCATTGATCTGAATGAGCGGGCGATGCGCTATTTCGATCCAAGCCTGCAGCTCGGCGTCATTGGTGACGTCATCGTCAGGCCGCTGTTAGGGGACTATTGGATTCCCGGACCGGTTGGCTGATCATCGCGCGAAAGAGGGGAGCATGATCCTCACCATTTTTCGCGCGACGTCCGAACGTCGAGTTCAAACGACCAACCCCGGGGTGGCTGGCTATAGAGAAACGCGAAGGCGCTGACGATCGCCTCGATCTGGACCAGGCTTTCTTCCCGGCTGGCCGCGTCGGGAAATTTTTTGAAGATCTTGTCTCCAGCGATCGCGCCGTCGACGACAACGTGTCCAACATGAATTCCGTCCTCGGCGTATTCCTTCGCCATCGCCTGCGCCAGCGCGCGAAGTCCCGCCTTCGCCGAATTGAATGCGCCATAGTTCGGTCTGCCTCGCAGCGAAGCACTGGCGCCTGTGAACAGAAGCGTACCTGTCTTCTTCGGCAGCATCCGGCGCACGGCCTCCCGGCCGAACAAAAAGCCGCCGAAGCAGGCGACCCGCCAGCTCTGCTCGAAATAATCCGCCTCCATATCGACGATCTTTCCCGGCGTGTTGTTGCCCGCGTTGTAGATCGCGAGGTCCAGATCGGGACCAGCGGCATCGAACAGCTTTGCGATATCGCTTTCACTGGTCGCATCGGCGACCAGTGGGATGGCCTGACCACCCGCGCGCACAATGCGCTCAGTAACAGCTTCGAGCTTTGCCTGCGTCCGGCCAGCGATGACAACCCTCAATCCATCGTCCGCAAACCTTTGACAGAGTTGCGCTCCAAGCCCGCGCTCGGGCCCCACTCCAATCACGATCGCTGTTTTCATCGTCGCCTCTGCTGACCATTGGTGGCCTGTCAAAGTCTAACAGGCGCCCGATCGCAATCCAGCCTGATGCACGTCTCAGAACAAGTCGTTGAGACGTCCATATCCATGCCCGGCCCAGAATATTGCGGAGCTGCCTTGATTTGCGCACACTTCGAGCCGCAGATTGTACCGTCAAACGCATTTGGGGGCCGACAATGCACAGGTCCGGGGTGGCGTGGTTGCGCTTGGGCGCACGCTCTATAGCGTTCTTGGGGTTATTCAGCCTCATACTTGGCGGTTGCATGCAGTCGACGCTCGCGCCGTCGTCGAGCGCCAATTTGACACCGAGGGACCGGCAGTTGCTGGCGCATCCACCTTATGCGCAGGCGACCATTCCCGAGACCTACCGCCGCCACATCGTCGACTATACGCGCCGGGAAGCGCCGGGCACGATCCTGGTCGATACCGATGCGCGCTATCTCTATTACGTGCTGCCGGAACGCAAGGCGATCCGCTACGGCGTGACGGTGGGCGAAGAGGCGATGGCCTGGTCCGGCGTTGCGGCCGTTGGCAAAATGGCGGAGTGGCCGGATTGGGTTCCGACGCGGGAGATTCAGGAGCGGCTCGGCCCTTATCCGGCGCGCGTGAAAGGAGGTCCGGCGAATCCGCTGGGCGCACGCGCGCTCTACCTTTACGAAGGCAACAAGGACACCCTGTACCGAATCCACGGCACCAATCAGCCGGAATACATCGGCCAGGCCATATCGTCCGGCTGCATCCGGATGACCAACGAGGACGTCATCGATCTCTCCACGCGAGTGAGTCTAGGCGCGCCCGTCGTCGTGCTGCCGCCGAGCCAAGGTGCATTGACGCGTCTTCGCAGCTGATCTCGGTCGCTGATCTTTTGCATTTCACTGATGCATGAACCGCGCTCCGAACCGCGCTGAAGAAGAGGTGAGTGACAAAGTCTCGGACATGGAAGATACCATCGAGCTGATCGATTCTTGAGATCGATGCCGATCAAGTATCTTGGGCAAAGCTGATGAGTTTAAATGGGGCGGCCTGGATATGGTTAGCCGGGAATGTCATTCTGTTTGTCTGCGAGGGATGCCTGGTCTGGCAGATGCACAATAACCTCGCTCCAGGGATAAACCTTGGCTCCTCTCAGGGTTTGCAATTCTCGCTCCAGCGATATCCCAGCTCGTACACGGAACGCGGTCAGAGTTTTTGGCGTAAGTCCGTTCTCGTTGAATTGCTTTTGCTCATCTGGGGTCTCGGCGGTGCGATCCTGCTGGGCCTTGTTTTCGGGTAGTCCAAATAGGTCCGCGGTGAGCCATGTGAGGGCACGCCCACGCAAGTGTTCAGTTTTCAAATTGAAGCGGCGTGAGGAAAGTGAACGTGACCGGCAAGCAGTCGGTCCGGTCCAAATCTAATCGCATTCATGCCAGCGCGACCTGTCGTAATGGATGCTATCGAGGCAAGCGTCGTAGACCACGACGCTGTACAGAGCCCACGCCACAAAGGCGATCATTAAACAGATCGCGAGTGTTATCCGTGTCCAACCGCGGCGTGTGATCGATCGTCCCGACGAGGTCGCATCACGCGCGGCCGCGTTGTGCGGGTCCATCCTCCGTTGGCGGATCGCCAGGCCGATGACCACCATCAAGACAACAAGGAGGAGCAGTCCTTCCCACGTGTGACTTTCTCCGATCATGACGCGGGTGGAGGCGAAGCACATCAGCGCGAGGATCGCGCTGATGGCAAACACGGCTATCACCCACCTCACGGCGCGCATGGCTTGCTCCCTTGAAGGCCGCTTCAAGAGCGTCCTCGTTGTCAGGGTTCATCATCCGCTGACGGATGATGCCGAACCGCAAACGCGAAAACCGTTGGCTCACTGTTCACCCGGCTCACGTTTGAGGCGGCGCGGAAAGCCGGAGGGGGTTGCGCGGCTTCACGGCGCGCGGCGGCGTGGATGCGCCGCCGATGGTTTCAGTGGTGCCGCGCGATACAGACGCGCAGCCGCCCAGTGCGACGCTCAACGCCGCAACGCCCAAAATTTGCATTGGAAGTCTCCCCAGACTCGCACGTATACAAGCGCAGCTTAAGCGCGAGCGCAAGCCTTGCTTTAGCCTAGGGTTGTGGGGTAGGTCGGGCCGCTGTCTCTTGTTTTGCTTGGATTTCGAAAATGCAAAAATTTGACCCGGGGTTTGGCGCGGCGGGAGTACTTGTTCTTTCGACCGTACTTGCGGTCCTCCTCGCCATAGGAATTCCTATTGGTCTTGCGCCAGACCCAATCAAAATTTCAGATTGGCTGGGTTTCGCTGGAAACGTACTTACTGGAGGTATCGCCGCAATTGCAATTTACTTTGCTTGGCGCGGCATCACGCATCAACAGCGGATACTCCTTCTAAGCAGAGAGGAAGACAGGATCGAAGAAGAGCTTCCAGGTCTCAATGATGCTGAAATGCTTTTGGATTTTATGCATACGTCCTTACTTCTGCGTCTCAAGAAACCTGATTTTGTTGAGCAGGTATTCGAATCTTTGGAAAACGTGGGATTTCGCAGCGTGCTCAGCGACGGAATCCAGGAAATCCAGACGGCCTTGCCGTACACGGATATCAGGACGCGAGGACTGTGTAGAAATGCAGTGGGTCTTATCCTTGCGACAGCCGAGCTCGCGCGAAGGAAAGTCGAATCTAGAGGAGACGTCGAAGCAGAGCGAAGAACGTTAGAGAGGGCGGTTGCCAAGTTAAAGCCGCTCATTCTGCGAATTCAGCGGAGAATCGCCACTTTGGAAAAGCGATTACCGTCTCTCAGGTCTGAAATAGAAATGCATCTTTCATGAATGCGCAATTCTGCGATCACTTCCCACCGCCTTCTTGATCTCCATCCGCACCGCTGCTTTCCTCTCCCTGCACAACGTTCACGACGCGAAGTCAGGGAGAGGTCACATGTCCACATCAGCCATCGCAGAGCGTCATTTCAAAGCGGCCATCGCTGAAGCGGGCGAGGGTGTGGCTGACGCCATGTGCCGCGCACTCATGGGGCTCATCGTCGCGCAATATCTGCAGACGCGCAGCGTTGAAGACGTGCAGTCGGAGCTGCGTTTCGCGGCGGACAACTGCGATCCCGACGCCGACTTCGCGTTTATGCGCCCTTAAAGATTTGCATGCGCCTGTAAGGCTCGATGCGCCATAGGTGAAGGCGGAGAGGGACGAGACGCGCGAGCGATGTCGGCCCAGAGCAGACATCGCGCGTGATTGCTGTGTCGGTGATGCGCAGGCTGTCATCGCGCAAGGCGTGACGGATTTTGCCTCCGGCGTGTCGGTGGTGAACCGTTACGCGGTCAGATAGAGAGGCATTTCGGCGCCGATCTGGTCAGGCGTTAGAAATTGTACGCCGATCTCCGCAATAGCTTGATCGTTTCCGTGAGGTCGATCTCCGCATAGGTCTCATCGGAATCGTTTGCCACATCCATCCGCTTGGCTGGCGCGTTCATCTTATTGACGATTTCATTGAAGCCACCGGGCGTAATGAAGACGAGGCAATGGACTTCCTCAGACGCGACCCGAAATGCATGGGGCTTGAGCCGGGGAAGAAACATGAATTCTCCGGCGGTCACCAGAAAGACCTCGCCGTCGACATAAAACTTCATGTCACCCGAGAGCACGTAGAAGAACTCATCCTCTCGCGCGTGAACGTGAGGCGGCGGCTCGGTACCCCGCGTCAGCTTGCCAATCGTGACATCAAACGCTCCGTTATTATCGGCAGTTCCCGCCATCTCGCTCATAAGAATGCCTTTATACGACCGCGAGTTACTCAACGCGGGCGATCTCTTGTAAGCCCGCACTGCGCTTGACTGTTGTCGTCCGACTGCATCTTTTACGACGGTACTCATTTCAATCTCCGGTTAGCAGACGACAGCGATAGGGGGCAGGCTGTTACAGAGGCATTTCAGGCGCCCGAGACTGTGTTACGTCGGTAATGTGACAGTTTACCTGGACGGTTTGAGTGGTTGAACGCGACTTCGCGTTCATGCGCCCTTAAAGATTTGCATGCGCCTGTTAAGCGCTTTCATCGTAAAACGATGGAGGAACGCGCGGGCTTGTGCGGGCATGGCAGCGACAGGGGCAAAGTGCAGCCGATGACGTTCGGATGGTTCGATATCAACTGGCCATGGATTGGTTTGGCTATCTCGGCGTTGCTGATGTTGCTCCTGACGACGGACATATTCCGCGGCGACCGCAGCGTGTCGCGCTGGCGCGATCCGGTCTGGCTCGCGTGGCTGGCGCCTGCGGCCTATATGCTTCATCAGACCGAGGAATACGGCATCACCCTGTTCGGCCAGTCGTTCGCATTTCCGGATGTGCTCTGTACGACGCTGGGGCAGCCGCCTTATCCCGGCTGTATCATCCCGCCGCCGCTTTTCGTGGCGGTGAATGTGCCGCTGATCTGGATCGCGGGCGCAATCTGCGCGCTGCTCAGCCGGCGTCATCCTCTCATCGGGCTCGGGCTCTACGGCGTCTTTCCCGCGAACGCGATCTCTCATATCGGCTCGTTTGTGAAGACGGGCCACTACAATCCGGGCCTGCTCACGGCTTTTCTCATTCAGGTGCCGTTTGCGATCTGGGTCGCTTACGCCATGGCCGGTGATCGCCGCGTCGGCAAGTCAGGCATCGCGGTGCTGTTCGCTGCGGGGATCGGCCTGCACGCCGTGCTGCTTGGATCGCTGCTTGCGTTTACGCGCGGCCTGATCCGAGCGGGCACCGTGGTCGCGATCCAGGTGGTCAATCCGCTCTGGTGCTTCGTTCTTCCGTATCTCAAGGAACGATACAACGCTCAGAGAAAATGACGCGAACGTCTGAAGCGCCACACGAGGCCCAGGGCTCATAACATTCGGCTCATAACATTCGGATCGTCCACGCCGCGCGCGGGCAGGGGACCCCGCAAGAAGTTCGCCCCTTAAAAGTTTGCCATCTGGAAAACTAATCTTGACTCCAAGCCGCGTCTCATATTAGTTCGCCGTATGGAAAACTATTCAAGTCGCCTGGACCTTGCGTTCGCGGCCCTGGCCGATCCGACCCGGCGCGCGATCGTCGCGCGCTTGTGCAGCGGAGACGCCACCGTCGGCGAACTCGCCGAGCCTTTTGAGATCGGGCTGCCGACCCTCCTGAAGCACATTCGCGTGCTCGAACGCGGCGGGCTCGTCAGTTCAGAAAAATCCGGGCGCGTCCGAACATGTTCTCTCACCCCGGGCGCACTTCGGGGCACCGACGATTGGCTTCGCACCCACATTGCGACATGGGAAAGCCGGCTCGATCGGCTGGAAGCTCACTTAGCGCGCAAAAAGCAGGCCCGCGAAAAGAAGGACACGACGAAATGACTGACTCATCCCCGAAGACAACCTCCACACAGACGGACTCGGCTTGGGCCGCGTGGCCGCTCGATCGTGAAGTCGTCATTTCCCGCGTGATCGATGCGCCCCGTGAGGACGTCTTCGACGCGTGGACCGACCCCGAGCAAATCGTCGAGTGGTTCGGCCCCAAAGGCCTGACCATCGAGACGCACGAGATCGACATTCGCGTGGGCGGTGTGTGGCGGTTCGACATGGTCGGTCCAGACGTTCGCTACGGCAATCGCATGACGTTTCAGCGCATCGAGCGGCCGCGTCTGATCGAGGTCGATCACGGCTCCGACAAGGATGATGACCAGGGCAAGTTT
Organism: Afipia dichlorophenoxyacetatis; assembly: GCF_055386385.1. Taxonomy (NCBI): domain Bacteria; kingdom Pseudomonadati; phylum Pseudomonadota; class Alphaproteobacteria; order Hyphomicrobiales; family Nitrobacteraceae; genus Afipia; species Afipia dichlorophenoxyacetatis. The sequence goes on from NZ_AP029250.1 coordinate 2,102,406, forward strand.
CGCATGCTGGTCACGTTCGATGAGCAAACCGACGGAAAGACGGTTCTCACCTTGCGTCAGATGCATCCAACGCGCGCGCAACGCGATCACGTGATCGGCTTCGGCGCTGTCGAATACGGCGGCCAGACGCTCGACAAGCTCGCTGCGCACGTGGCTGCCCGCTTGGCTGCGCGCAAATCGTAAGGCGGCGATTGCTCTGGAGAGCCTGAGACATCGTCCATACGATCATGAACTGGTGTAGCCAGTGATTGGCTGCTGCCGCTGATCCATTCTTTCTCCCGGGAGAGCGGCGGCAATTGCGCCTGCAAGACCGGGCAGGGGATCATATCTTCCTATTACAAATTCTCGCCGCCCTGAAACAATTCCGTAGCTTGGCTCCGGGATTGTTGCGGGTTCGAAGCAGTTGTCGAGACAGCGAGTGCAGGGGTCGTTTGCTGCGCGAACTGCTGGCAAGTGTGGCAGTTCGAGAGGATTGACGCTGCCTGGTTCGAGAGCGTGTCAGGAGGAGATTAACTTGAGCAACTTTACGACCAAAACGCTTGGCTCGAAGCACGACGCTATAGCGCCTGATGGATCGGAAGTCCGGCTGCTGTCGGAGATGACACGAGGCAGCATGGCGCACTTCGCGCTAGGCCCTCGTCATGTCTCGAAAGCGGTTGCACATAAGACGATCGAGGAGATTTGGTACTTCGTACGCGGAAGAGGTCAGATGTGGCGTCGCCTCGGCAGCAGCGAAGGTCCAGCGGAGACTGTGGATGTCTTCCCCGGAGTGTCGATCACGATTCCGTCGGGCACACAATTTCAGTTCAGAAACGACGGGGATGAACCCCTCGAAGCCATCGGCGTCACCATGCCGCCTTGGCCCGGCCCAGACGAAGCGTTTCTGGTCAAAGGAATTTGGGAGCCCACCGTATGAACCCGCTCTGTGCGATCGACGGATAGGGACACGCACGCTCTGACCCGAAGGGGTGCTTCTTGTCCTTCGCCGACATGGCGATCTTGGCCGCCCACCTGGGGGACAATGCGCCGGGGGGCCACGTCAGGCGTTCGTCGCTATTGCTCTGCGGCGCGCAGCACCGTGTCGAGTGGGCTGCCCTCGAAAGCGCATACGCACTCGGCGTCTTGAGTGATCGCGCGTGCTTGATCGACATCAACGGCGATTGCTCGCGGAGCCCAACGAGGGTTTCCGCGAGCAAAGCGGCTTGCGCTGTCCTGACTTCAGCTTCGCCACATCGCGTTCAGTTTCCTTGGCTCACGTCTGCTTGCGACCCTTAACGGATCTTGACCGTCGCCTTTGCCATGTCGCCATGGCCCAACGCTGGGAGACGACGATCACAACGCGATGAACGTTGCTTCATTGATTCACGTCAAGGACCGCCCCTGTCAAAGGCCCACTAGAGTCGATCGGATCGATCCTGCCGAAGTTTCAGATCACTCCGACCAGGATATACAACCTCTAAAGCGTGTCACAGGAGGCGAAAATGAGCCGTGGTATGACTGCGCTCCTTGGAATGCTCGCCCTTGCGGGATACCAGAGCCGGGCGGGGTGCCTCGTCCAAGACCGGCGGCGGACAGGCACAAGCCAACAAGCGTCGAGCTGTTTGATCTGATCGGTCATGGCGCTTCCTCACCACCCGGATAAACATGGGTTGCTTGACGCAGTCGCCAGCCCATTTGACTCCCTGAAGGGTGAAATTCGACAACTATATAAGGGTGAATCTCCGGGCGGCGTGCGGTTCAGGTACGCCTTGCTCACGCTCGATTTCGTTACGGTCCTGTTTATCATCGTGACTTCGTTCCTGCCGCGCAGCAGGGCCGTCGAATCGCTCGACCTGGTGTTCGGTGTTCTGATCCTCGCGGATTTCTCCGCGCGGTTGATCATAAGTCGAAAGCCACTGCGGGAATTCACCCGTCTGTCGACGTGGGCGGACATCGTCGTGATCATTTCATTTCTTGCGCCGTTCGCTGGAGAAGCCGGCGGTTTCCTGCGTACCATGCGAACCTTACGGCTGCTGCGCGACGTTCAAATGGCAGCGCGGCTTCGCACTGATGTCTCTTTCTTTCGGAAAAACGAGGAAGTCATCTTTGCTGTCGCAAACCTCGCCGTGTTCATTTTCGTGATGACCGGAGTTGTCTACGAGACTCAGAAATCCCACAACAATCAGATCGCCAATTATGCTGATGCGCTCTACTTCACAGTCACGGCGCTGACCACGACCGGTTTCGGTGACATCACCTTGCCCGGGACGATTGGTCGCCTGATAACCGTTGTTATCATGATCTTCGGAGTGACACTTTTCCTGAATCTCGCCAAAACCTTGTTGGCACCGGCCAAGGTTCGCTTCCCATGTCCAATCTGTGGCCTGCAGCGGCATGATACCGACGCGGTGCATTGCAAGGCGTGTGGCACAGTGCTCAACATTCCTGACGAAGGGGCGAACTAGTCACATGCCGGCGTTGACACAGTCGGCTTACCTGCAGTGCGGGCTCCGGGTCGCTCCCCTCCCGCGAGCCGCGGATGGACTGCGATGAGTATCGGGCTTCTCGGACTGCTCGACGACATTGCGGCGATCGCAAAGGTGGCAGCTGCGTCTCTGGACGATGTTGCGGCTCAAGCTACCAAAGCGGGGGCCAAAGCTGCCGCTGTCGTGATCGATGATACAGCTGTTACGCCGCGATATGTGTTCGGATTCTCGGCCAAACGGGAATTGCCGATCGTAGCCAGGATTGCGGCCGGCTCGCTTCGCAACAAGCTTTTCGTCCTGCTTCCTGCGACCCTGGCCATCAGCCATTTCCTTCCGCAGATGCTCACACCGCTTCTCATGCTGGGTGGTGTCTATCTCTGCTACGAAGGAACCGAAAAGGTTTTGGAAGCCATCGCTCCTCACAAGGCGCACGATCATGAATCTCGTGTGGGGACGGTTGCGATGAGCACACGGTCACTCGAGGACGAGAAGGTCGCTAGTGCTGTCAAGACCGATTTCATCCTCTCGGCGGAGATCATGGCAATTACGTTGGCGGCCGTTTCCGATGCAAGTTTCTGGATGCAGGCCATGGTGTTGGCGGTTGTCGGAATTGGTATCACCATCGCAGTCTACGGCGTCGTCGCCTTGATCGTGAAAGCCGATGACGTGGGCGTGGCTCTTGCAAGACACGATGGAAGTTCAATTGCTGGTGTCATGAGCCGCGCATTCGGACGCGCACTCGTCCTCGGTATGCCGGGGTTTCTGAAATTTCTCGGTGCGGTCGGCACTGCGGCCATGGTCTGGGTTGGCGGTAGTATTATTATCCATGGCCTCGAGGCCTACGACGTACATTTCCTCGGTCACGCCATCGGTCGCGCTGCCCAAGGTGCAGCTGACGCGCTGCCGCCTGTTGCCGAGGTCGTGAAATGGACTGTTGAAACATTCCTTTCGGGGATCACCGGGCTGTTGGTTGGTGGCATATCGATTCCGGCTGTCGGGTTTACTGTCGCGCCCGCGTGGAAATTGTTGAAACGTACTTGGTAGACGTTGCCGGGCATGCGCAATCGCATCAAGCGCGCGCGTCACGGATATGAATTGGACTCGCCGTTTTTGCCCGGCGCTTTTGCGTGATCGCGCGTGCTTGATCTACATCAACGGCGGTTGTGCGAGCCGTTGCAGGGTGATGACGGGAAATGTGCCTGTTCGGGACGGGAGCCCTGAGATGAGCATCATCTGGACAATTATCATTGGCTTTATCGTTGGCGTCGTCGCCAAGTTCATTATGCCCGGCGACAAAACGGAGCCGCAGGGCTTCATCCTGACGGCCATTTTGGGGATCGTCGGCGCGTTCGTCGCGACTTACCTGGGTCAGGCCGTCGGGTGGTACAAGGCCGGTGAGACTGCCGGTTTCCTTGGGGGCGTGGTGGGCGCAGTCATCTTGCTCTTTATCTATGGCCTGATCGCTGGCCGCCAAAGCCGCGTGACTTGAAATCAAAAAAGCCCCGCGTGTTAAAGCGGGGCTTTGTTGTCACTGCAGCTCTGCAAACCGCAGCGCTGCAAAAGCGCGGCTTGCTCAGCTCGCCATGCACTTCTTGACGGAGCTGGTCTTGGCTGCACCGGAGAGCGGCTTGCCCTCGGCGCTCTTGGCGTTGTCTTCACAGCACTTCTTCATATAGCTCTTCTTGGCCGCGCCGGAGAGCGGCTTTCCATCATTGCTCACGGCTTTGCAGGCGCTTTGCGCCATGACTGGCGTGATGGTCGGCGCGGCGGCGAAAAGGCTTAACGTGAGGACGACAAAAAGGCGTTTCATGGTGTGCTCCCAATGGGTGGACGCTCAGCGTACCTGAACACCTCATTCTGGCAACGGCTCGATGAACGGAAGATGACTGGACTCGGGGTCCGGACTTGTTGTCCAGACTTGTCGACCAGATTTGGCGGCCAGACTGGCGCGATGCCGGCCATGGCTGTCGACGGTCTTCTCCGGGCATCGTCGCGTCAGCATGCCTGCCCAAATCGGGTGCAGCCGATCAACAGGCAACGCCCTGGCCGTGCCGCTAATGCTCTGAATTGACGTCCGCTTTCGTCCCGCCCGGTCGCGAATGCCCAGATCCGGCATCGCGTAGTACGTCGTCGAAACGTGAACGCGTTCACAGTTACGTTCCGCACACTTGCGTTCGGCTGGTGGTCCGCCACTTATTTCAGCCAGCGATGGGGCAGTTCTCTCAAGCGTGGAGGAAGCCGCAATGCGTGAACCAAACCCTGAAAAGTTGAACGCGCTGGTCGGAAAGCTGGTCGGCGACCTTGGCATCTCGCTTGGCGGCGCCAGCATCCTGCTCGGCGATCGCCTCGGGCTCTACAAGGCGATGGCGGATGGTGCGGTGGTTACGCCATCCGAGCTTGCGAAAAAGACCGGGCTGCACGAGCGTTATGTGCGCGAATGGCTGTCCGCCCAGGCGGCCTCAGGATACATCGACTACCACCCCGAAAAAAATGCGTTCTCGCTCTCGCCGGAGCAAGCCATGGCGTTTGCGGAGGAGGGATCACCGGCGTTCTTTGCCGGTGCATTCGATGTGGTGCAGTCCACCTATCTCGATGAACCGAAAATCGAGGACGCGTTTCGCACCGGCAAAGGCGTTGGCTGGCACGAGCATTCGAAGTGTCTTTTCTCCGGCACCGAACGCTTCTTCAGGCCGGGCTATAACGCCAATCTCGTTGCGAACTGGATTCCCACGTTAGAGGGCGTCGAAGCGAAACTGAAAGCCGGCGCTAAAGTGGCCGATGTCGGATGCGGCCACGGCGCATCGACCATTGTGATGGCGCAGGCCTATCCCAAGTCCGAGTTCTTCGGGTTCGATTATCACAAGCCGTCGCTCGAACGCGCGAAGGCCGCGGCGAAAGAAGCGGGCGTTGGAGACCGCATCACGTTCGCGCAGGCCAGCGCCAAGGATTTTCCGGCGAAGGACTATGATCTGGTGGCGTTCTTCGATTGCCTGCATGACATGGGCGACCCCGTGGGCGCAGGCAAGCATGTGAAGGAAACGCTGGCCAAGGATGGGTCGTGGATGATCGTGGAGCCGTTCGCGCACGATAATCTCAAGGACAATCTCAATCCGATTGGAAGCATCTTCTATCACGCCTCGACATTCATCTGCACGCCGGCGTCACTGTCTCAGGAAGTCGGCCTGGGGCTTGGTGCGCAGGCGGGTGAAGGCAGATTGCGTCAGGTGGCGACGGAAGCGGGTTTCAAGCACTTCCGCCGCGCGACGGAGACGCCGTTCAACATGATCTTCGATGTGCGTGCGTGACCGATTGGAGCAACGGCGCGCGTCAGACCACACCTAATCCGATGCGGCGGATTTAATGAAGGATGCAACCTCCGTCGGGTGCGAGAGCATGACAGCATGGCTGCTGTCGATCGTCTGGGTTTTCGCGCGAGATCGCTCCGCGAAGTGTTTTTGGAACGAGGGAGGTATCATCCGGTCTTTGGTCGTCATCAGGTAATAAGTCGGTTTGACCTTCCATGCGACCTTCGTGATCTTGGTCTGTCTGGCTTCTCCGCCCCACGGCACTTGTGATGCCGCCATGAATCGCGTCACGGAGGTATCGACATCGGCCGCAAACGATGCCGGAAATGTTTCCGGATCGACCCTCAGATAGCCGTCCTGAGGTGGAAGCAGCGACGCTCTCGTCTCACCTGGAGCCGTCGGTTGCTGGCCGATCAACGCGACCGACTCTCCGGCGTCCGGCGCGTAAGCTGCGAGATAGACCAAACGCTGCACCTTGGGATTGTCACCAGCCTGTGTGATGACCATTCCCCCGTAGGAATGACCAACAAGGATGACCGGGTTCTTCGCCGTCGCGATTACCCGTTCGGTCGCAGCCACATCTCCATCCAGTGTGATTGTTGGATTTTGTACGACCAGAACTTCATACCCATCGTTCGACAGGATGTTAAAGACGGCCTGCCATCCTGATGCGTCGACGAAAGCGCCATGAACCAGCACGATAGAGAAGGGCTTTTGGGCGGGCTGCGCCGAAGCGATTGGAGCAGCGATTGCAGCTAATAAAAGTGATAAAGCAATTCGGATCATCGGTTTGGCCCCATTGTCATTCAGTCAGCTGACGTCCACTCCCTCCAGCACCCAAGCCGTTCGATCAGCTAACTCGGGCACACGGGCAAGGTAATTCTGGTCGTGCGTCGTCTTGTGATGCGCGTCGACGGCCGCTGCGTCCCGATACAACTCATCGAGCACATAGCGCCGCTCGGCGGTTAATCCACGCCAGCGTCTTCCGGCCGACGACATGAGAACGCCGCCGCCGCTGTACCGTTCGGAGTCGTGGCGTGACACCCGCATAGAAAGCATTCCCGCGGCCAGCGAACCGCAGTGGGCTCAACTCCGACACAAAATGGCGTACGGAACCGTAGTCGCATTTGTCTCGGCTGACCAAGCCACACGTGTTCCCGGTGCGCGCGTCAATACGTCGCATCCTTGTATATGACGGGCAGTTGACGGCCGATAACTCATTCGCAATCGCGGAAGCCGATCTATGATCAGCCGCACGGGGCGCGCCTTCTCTGAACGAGGAAGGAACAGCCGATGCTTGCGAAACCCGAACCCGCCTGTTTCGTGATCGCGGATATCTCCGGCTACACCGGCTTTCTCGCCGGGGTCGAGCTGGAGCACGCGCAGGACATCATTGCGGACGTGATGGACACCATGGTGAGGCGGCTGCGGCCGCCGTTCCGGCTGGCCAAGTTCGAAGGCGACGCGGCTTTCTTCTACGCGTGCGGCGACAAGGCTGATGGCTCGGTGCTGCAGGACGCAGTGGAGGCGGCGTATATCGCGTTCCGCAAGCGCCTGCGCAACATCAGCCAGGCGACGTCGTGTGCGTGCAACGCCTGCAGCCGCATGAAGGATCTCGATCTCAAATTCGTCTGTCACCATGGCGAGTTCATCAAGCAGAAAATGTCCGGCCGCGACGAGCTCGCCGGGCGCGATGTGATACTGGTGCATCGCCTGCTGAAGAACGGCGTCAATGAACGCCTCGGCGGCAACGCCTATGCGCTGTATTCCGACGGCTGCATCCAGGCGATGGGCATCGACCCGGTTGCGCAGGGCCTGATCGAGCACCGCGAGGACATCGACATCATCGGCGAGGTGACGTGCTGGGTGCGCGATCTCGAGGCGGCATGGCAGCAGGACAACAACAACTGCGTGAATCTGGTGACGCGCGAGAACGCGGCCGCTGTGATCGCGTTCGACATCGCAGCGCCACGCCCGGTGGTGTGGGAGCATTTCACCCAGCCGGGGTTGCGGCCGAAATGGCGCGCGGCGACCGAGGTGCGTGAGACATCGCAGAGCGGGCGGCGCGGCGTCGGCACCGTCAATCACTGCATGCACGGTCCCCACGCTATCATCGAGGAGGTGCTGGACTGGCGGCCGTTCGATTATTTGACGATTTCAACGCTGCTGCCGATGCCCGATGCGCCCAAGGTGATCATGTCCTACGCCTTCATCGAGGACACGCGCGACACGACGCATATTGAAATCCGGCTGGCGAAACCGAAGCCGAAGGACCAGGCGTTTCTCGATCACGTCGGCGGCGAATTCAAAAAGACCATCACCGCGGAAATTGAGGTGCTGCGGCAGATGCTGGAAGGGCAGGGCGCGCCGCCCGCGGTGGAAGAGCCGCTGCTGCCGATGCCGGCCGAGCGCTTCCGCACCGAGGCGGTGCAGATGCGGTGATGTGAGCAGTGCTGGTGGACTTTTTGCGGCGATCTATTTGCGCAGGAATGGCGTTGCAGACGCAGCTGCTTCGTCTTCCGCTATCGGCTGAAGCAAGCTTTGCTATTCGCGTTGAGCTGCGAAAAATTTTCGGTAGCGCGCGAATTGCGGAAATCTGAGGATAAGCACCGGCCAAGACAGCGTAACGCTGCCGTCTATCCAACCCGGTTGATAGGGCGTCGCCGACACGATGAAATCGTTCACAAGAGCGCGGTATGTCAGTTTCAGACCGGATGACACGATCTCGAAGGACATCGTGACTTCCAGGATGGTTTGGTTGGGATGTGGCTCGTGGTCCCCATAGAAAGTGTAATGCTGCTGTAAATCGCCGAACTGACCGTTGCTAAAGGTCAATGTCGCAGGGGACTTTGCGCGCATTGCAGATGCAGCAAGATCGAGGTCAATTCCACGGAGCCGGATGCCCGGCCAAAGGTAGAAATTTCTGAAATTCTCCGAAAATCCGAGCGTCGACCGTTTCAATGAATTTATTGGGGTGAGGGAAAGCGCGTGAGGGCTCGTATAGAGTTCAACCCACTCTCCGGCGTTGTCGATGCCGAATTGGTGGCGTGTTCCAACGGGGGCCTGCTCAAGGACTAAAAAATTGACCGATGTCGATTGTACCTCCGCGGTCGTTGCGATCTTCTCGTCGGGCAGCGACTTGATGTAGGCGCCATAACAAGCAACCCGTGTGATAGGATCAACATGAAAGGCGATCTCCACGCGACAGGGCGGCCCTTCGGCGGACCAATAGTTATTTCGCGACGTCCTCGAAGCCTCACTCGGAAATGTCGATCGCAGGGCTGCCGACAATCTGATGTGTATGGTCCCGTCAATGTCTTGAATGTCCAAGCGCCAATCCGAAAGTGGTTGGTCCCATGTTTCTCCTGCAGGAGCGGAACGGAATATTCCATCCTGGGCTTGAAGAGACATTTCGATCCGGCTCTCGGTGCCGGACTGCAGAGCGCGCGTTATGACGAGTTTCAGGGCTTCTGGAATGCTCAATTGCGGCCCGAAGGCTTTGCTATCGAGAAACCCGGAAGCTGTATCTCTCTCTGCATGGCAGGGCGACACCGCGTAGCCACGGGTGCGCATGATGCAGAGTTTATCGGTGTGCAAGATCGGAAAGTGGCCGAGCTCATCTTGGGGGTAAACCATGGAGCCGGGCACAATTATGTTGCCGTCTAAATCCACCGAAGCATCTCGTAAATGCATCAAGATCCTCACTTGCCACGCGGGTTAGTCTACGGTCGCACCACGGTGCGCGGGAAGACGCCGGGGCCGCATCGCGCCGAGCTGGCGCGCGCGTTCTTAATAATCCATTCACCATTAACCTCCCATTAACCATCACGGCCTAGCGTCCTGTCATCGCCCGGTCATTTCAGCCGATTCCCGCCCGGTTCGTTCGAGGAGAACAGCCGATGTCCGTTGAAGCGCTGACATATGCCGCTTTAGGTGCCCGCCTGAACATCTCGCCCATGGCTGCGCGTTCGCTGGCCAGGCGGCTGCAGTTGCCGCGCGCGCGCTCAGACGGTGGCAAGGCGTTGGTGAGCATCGATCTCGCCGACATTCGATACACGCCGCGGTCAACAGCTGGCCGCGGGGCAGGCAGCATCGCCGCGTTCGCAGCCAGCATCGCGACTATGCAGGCGGAGATCGCGCGGCTCGAGGCAATCGCCGCCGAGCATCAGGCCGATGTCGCGCGCGAGCGCGAGCGCGCGGATCGGCTGAATGCTGAACTGCTGCAGGCGGCTGCCGAGCTGCGTGCAGCCCATGAAGTGACCGCACGTCTTGAAGGCGACAGCCGCGGACACGTTGCGCGACGGTTAGGACATCTGGCTGCGACCATTGTGGAAGCAGACCGCAAAGCTTGTAAGTAACAAAAGGCGTAAAGCACCATGACGAAGCTCAGCGACATCCGCGAAATGAAGGCGCGCATCACCGTGTTCGGGGTCGGTGGCGCCGGCGGCAATGCCGTCAACAACATGATCGCGGCCGGGCTGGAGGGGGTCGACTTCGTCGTCGCCAACACCGATGCACAGGCGCTCACCATGTCGAACGCCAAGTCCGTCATCCACATGGGCGCGAAGGTGACCAAAGGTCTTGGCGCCGGTTCGCAGCCGGAAGTGGGGCGCGCCGCAGCCGAAGAGACCATCGATGCGATCCGCGATCATCTGGCCGGCACGCACATGGTGTTCGTCACCGCCGGCATGGGCGGTGGCACCGGCACCGGCGCCGCGCCGGTGATCGCGCAAGCTGCGCGCGAGCTTGGCATTCTCACCATCGCTGTCGTCACCAAGCCGTTCCACTTCGAGGGCCAGCGCCGCATGCGCTCTGCCGAAGCCGGCATCGCGGAATTGCTGAAGGTGGTGGACACGGCGCTGATCATCCCGAACCAGAACCTGTTCCGCGTGGCCAATGAGAAGACTACGTTCGCCGATGCCTTCGCGCTGGCCGATCAGGTGCTTTATTCCGGCGTGGCCTGCATCAGCGACCTCATCGTCAAGGAAGGCCTGATCAATCTCGACTTCGCCGACGTTCTCGCCGTCATGCGCGAGAAGGGCAAGGCCATGATGGGCAGGGCCGAGGCGTCCGGCGAGGGGCGCGTGCTGACCGCTGCAGTCGCCGCGATGTCCAATCCGTTGATCGAGGATCCTTCGATCAAGCGCGCCAGCGGCCTCATCATCTCCATCACCGGCGGCAAAGACATGAGCCTGTACGAGGTGGACGAAGCCGTCACGCGCATTCGCGAGGAGGCCGATCCGGACGCCAACATCATCGTCGGTGCGTCGTTCGACGACACCATGGAAGGAATGGTTCGCGTCGCAGTGGTGGCCACCGGCATTGATAACGTCAACGCCGCGCGCACGGCGCAAATGGGCGAGACGCTGACGGCGCTCGCCAGCAGGCTTCATCACGACGCGCCCCGCCATGACGAACTCGCCGACGACAGATTCGGTTACGCACCTCAGGCCGCACAGCGTGCACCGTTGCCGCGGGTCGATAGTCCGCCGCTGCGGCCGGCTCCTCGCGCACACGAAGGGCGGCCGGCAAGACCCATCGCGGACAATGCGCGCCATGCGACGCCACAGGGGCTTGAGGCCTATCGCCCACGCGCGAACATGCGCAGTGCGACGCACGTGCCCAGCGCGATCGAGGACGACGTTCTCGAAACGCCGGCCTTTCTGCGCCGCCCGGCCAGCTGAGTCAGATCAGCTCTGACGTTTTTACTGGATTGGCGTGATCCTTGCCGCGCGGTTCGGCACGAGCACGATGCGGTACCGCGCGTCGCTGCATGTTAGCACCCAGTCGGCGTGGTCGCGCCGCTAGTGTTCCGATTCCGAAGTTCGCATGATCCCGCTGCACCGTTGTTTGCGAACTTCGGAATCGAAGGACACTAGCAAGTTATTATTCCAGTGTGGCTTTGGTTCAGAAGTCCGCATTCCGGACTCGCGGCACAAGTGGTGCGGACTTCTGAACCGCCACACTGGCGGTGCCGGTCTTTCCTTGCGATCAGCGGCGTTTCGCAGGCGTGACCTCGCGCGCGGACCTGCGCCGCCAGCGATTGCTTCGGCGTCAGGCGCGCGCCGCGCTGCGCGTGCGCCAGCGGGGAGAAGAGGGCAACAACGAAAGCCAACGACAATGACAGGCATAAGAGCTTGAGTGTCTTGTGCATGGCTTTTGTCGTATGCATCGCTTCACCGCTTCACATGCTGATCTGACCGATGCTTTACGCCGCCATCACTTTCTTCGCGGCTTGAACAAGAAAGCCCGAGCGTGTGAAGCCTTCGCGCTCGGCATATTTGTCGATCTCGCTCAGCACATCGGCAGGCAAGGTGACGTTGACGCGAACGGTCTTCACGTCGGGCGAGGGCGCTGCGATCAAGACCGCGACGCCGTCTCTGTTCTCGGCATCGGACATAATGTCTTCGAGCGATGAAGGCTCCGGCACGGCTTCACCGTCCTCGACGAGACCTTCGAGGTGCAAGGCGAGCGCTTCCACCGCCATATCGCGCGCTTCGTCCAACGTGCTTCCGGCGGTGATCACACCGGGAAGGTCGGGAAACGAAACGCCGTAATCGCTGTTGGCATCTTTATGGATCAGGGCGATGTACTGTCTCATCTCATAGTCTCCTCTTCAGCAGAGGTTGGGGCGCATTGCCCCGATTTCGAATTTCATCTCAGCTTGAGACCGGCCTGCTTTTCGATGCTTCTGAGTGTCCCAAGTGGAATGTCTTTCTTCGGATGCGGGACGGTCACGCGGCCTGGCTTCGTCGGATGTTTGAACTGAACATGGCTGCCCTTTTGGGCGACCTGTTCCCAGCCGTCTGATTTCAGGGCAGATATAATGTCCTGCGATTTCATGTGTATTTATACACACCAATATGGTTTTGCAAGATGTATAAACACACACTCTGGGAGGGTGTTCAAACCGCCTCTCACCTCCGCCCCTTATACATCCCCACCACCTGATGGCAGATGGGCCAGTCGGCGCGGTGTTCGGAGAACGTCTTCGCGGGGTTGTATTGTTCGAGCTTCCATGAGCGATCGTTGAAGCCGACGAGGCGCTTGATCATCGATTTCGCTTCGCCCGTGCGGTGGTCCTGATCGTAGAGCACCACATCGGTGTCGCGCTCGGGCGGGCGGCGCGGATGGATCAGCGCGATGTCGCCCTCGCGATAGGCCGGCACCATGCTCTCGCCGACGATGAGAATGCCGTAGCTTTCGGGCACGCCCTCCAGCACCACCGGCCGCTTCGCATACTCCATCACGTCGGTGTGCATGATCATGTGGCCGTTGCCGCCTTGGGCCGCCGCATAGATCGGGAAGTCGCGCGCGCCGACCAGCAAATTGCCCGCAACGATCGACGGCGGGGAGGCGGCGGACGCGCCTTCGTTCATCAGCTCATCGACGCTCCAGTCCAGCGCCTGCGCCACCAGCGCGCGCTTGTCGAGGCGGATGGAATCCTTCCGCCCGTTGACGAAGTCGCGAATATACGTGCGCTCCAGCCCAACGCCGACCGCCGCCGTGATCGGCGAACGCCCAAGCTCGCTGAGCCGGTTCTGGATGCGGGTGCGTAAGTCGTTGTCGCTCATGTGGAATATTTTCCACGATGTGCCTGTGGAAATCCAATGGAAAATCTTCCACTATCCTATTGCGTAGTGGGAAAATTTCTATCATGGTTACCCACATGGAGCACGACCTGAAACAACATCTGATGAGCTGCGCCACGGCCTTTGCGGAACGGCGCAACATGAAACTCACCACTTTGGGCAGAAAGGCGGCGAACTTCTCGCCGTTCTTCACGCGGCTGATGGAGAGCCGCACGTCGTTCACCGCGCGCAAATATGACGAGATCATCCAGTGGTTTTCGGACCACTGGCCGGCGGATCTGGAATGGCCGCAGGCGGTGGTGCGGCCGGTCCGCGAAAAGATGCGGCGGGCGGTCTCGCGGAAGGCGGCCACGCCATGAGCGCCAGGGACAAAGCGAGGGAGCGGGATGCTGGCGGGGACGCGCGGCGCGGAGAAGTGTCAGCGCGCGTTTTCCCTTCAAACCAAGCGATTTCCGAGCATCAGCGTGTTTATCCGCTGCTGATGATCGGCGGGGTCTATCGCATGTCGTTTGCGATGGGCTTGGCGGTCTACGCGCTGCCGCAGCTTCCACCATCCACCTCCCGCCACCGGGCGCGCGTGAAAGTTCGCCGAGCCCGGCGCGCGTTCGCGAAGACTTTCATCGAACACGGCGCGGACGTTGGCCCGCGCGAGCAAGAACCATGAGCCAAGAACCATGCATCGCCGGCATCCGGCAGCACCGGCAAGAGACGAGGGAGGCCAGAATGACACCCGAACAGCAGCGGCTGCACGCGCAGCACAAGGCGCGGCTTGCGCGCATTCAGAACAGCGCCTACCAGCCACCGGAGCCGCCGAAACCGGCCTCAACCCAGAGGGATAAATTCCACCCTCTGAGTGCCGGATTCCCCAAAGTAGGAAACATCCGGGCCGGAGTAGGACGCGGAATCGCGTCGCTCAACAGCGTGACCGCGCCTCTTGAGGCCAACCACACGCCTCCCGAAGTCGGCAGCGAACACGCGTCGCCAACTCCACGCACCTCTAAAAGGCTGTCACAAGCGAGCTTGTCGGGCGCGCATCTCACTGTGCGCGACATTCAGGACGCGGTGATTGCGTATTTCCGCATGCCGCGGGTGGAGCTGTTCGCCAAGCGCCGCTCGAAGGCCACGGTGCGCCGCCGCCACATCGCGATCTATTTGAGCAAGATCCTCACCGTGCAGTCGCTGCCGGAAATCGGCATGCGCTTCGGCGGGCTGGACCACACCACCATTCTCTATGCCTCGCGCAAGGTCGAACGCGAGCTGCCGCTGGATGCGGAGCTGGCGCGCGATGTGGCGGAGATCGAGCGCACGCTCGCAGCGCTGAACGAGGCGCGCGCATCATGAGCCGCTGGTTTCGCCTGTATGATGATGCGATCAACGATCCGAAGGTGCTGCGCCTGCCCGAAGTGGCGCGCTGGCAGTGGGTGGCCATGCTGTGCGTGGCCTCAAAACACGACGGCGTGCTGCCGCAGTTGGCCGACATCGCGCTGCTGCTGCGCATGCCGATGCGCAAGGCCGCTGCCACACTGGCGCGGCTGCGCGAGGCCGGCCTTGTGGATGAAACGGACGCCGGCCTCGTGCCGCATAACTGGGACGGGCGGCAATATAAATCCGACACCTCCACCGAGCGGGTGCGGAAGCATCGGGCCGCGCGACGCAACGTTTCGCCCGACACGCGGGAAACGATTCAAACGAACAGCGCGCCCCATGCCGCAACGGCCCCAGAGTCAGACACAGAGTCAGAACCAGATTCATTTTCGCTGACGCGCAAGGAAACACGCGAGTATGGCGATGCTGACGATTGCGACGACGTTGTGTGCGATCCGTCCATCGCCGAGCGGGATTATTTCACGCGCGGGAAATCGCTGTTGGGCAAGACCGCGGGCGGCCTGCTCGCGAAGCTGAAGGCGGCGAAGGGCGGCAATGTCGCGCTGGCGCGTGCGGCGCTGGAGACCGCGAGCACCAAGGAAAATCCGCACGAATATATCGGCGCCATCGTGCGCGGGCCGCGCGAGGCGCAAGGAGCGGCACAAGTCAGCAAACCTCTCACCGAATTCCAGCGCAAACAGGCGGAAACCAACGATGTCCGAGCCAACCTCAAGAGCCTTGCAGACGGCTGCGGCGGCAGCGGAGCGGCTGATCGGCTTTTATCCGGCGATCCAGGCGAGCGATCCGAAGGTCTATGCGGCGGGCCTGGTGAAGATGTTTGCGAGCTACCCGGAGGCGCTGGTGAGCGCGGCGGTTGATCCCGTGCACGGCCTGCCGGCGCAATGCGAATTCCTGCCCACGCTGGCGAAGGTGAAGGCGTTTCTCGAGCCGCGCTTTCGCGAGCATCAGGCGCATCTGGAGCGCGTGGCGCGCAGCAAGCGCAAACGTTTAGCCCCGCCGGAGCGCGATGACGCCGCTAAGGCGCGGGTGATCGAAGGCTTTCAACAATTGCGGATGCGGCTCAAAGCCGGCGCGTGAGCACGCGGCGCGTCGCGCGGAGAAGCAAGCGCGTCGATCCGCAGAGCTGTGAACGAGAGGGCTGTGAACAGCGGTGTTTCACGTGAATCACGCGATGCGCAACAGAAAATCACGACAGCAAGCCGCGTCGACTATTTTTCAAACAACAAGGAGAACCATCATGGTGCAGGTCATCATCAACAAGCGCACGGGCCGCAAGCGCAAGACCAATGTGGTGCGCGATGCATCGGGCAAATCGCGCGGCGAGATCGTGGATCTCAGCGTCATTTACAATCAGCCGCATCGGCGTGGGCAGAAGAACCCGAAGTCGGAATTGCTGGGCTATCCGCTCGGCCGGCTGCGGCAGGAAGGGCTGATCGACGAGGCGCAGCTCAACGCCGGCAACGCGTGGGCGTCGATGGTGCGCGCCTATAGCCGGATGATCGGCCTGCGCATCGGCTCGCCGAAATCAGGCAGCCTGACGGAGGCTGTCGCCACCGGCTTTTATGTGTGGGAGGGCGATGGTGCAGGAGACGGTGGAAGCGTCGAGCCGGAAGAGCAGGAGCGGCGACGCAAGCGGCTGCGCGCGAAATATGATCTCTGCCACGACCGCGTGAACGAAGTGGGCCGCACGCTCGGCGCGGGGATAGGTCAAAGCACCGCGCTGCTCAAAGCGCTGCGCAAAGTGTGCATCGAAGAGCGCTACCCGGAGGACGCGGAGCTGGGCAACTTACGCGTGGCGCTGAACACGGTGGGTCGGGTGTTGAGGGGGTAGGGGGTGGACCTTAGCAGGGGAATATGTATCCATCGGGGAGTTAGACGTTGAAATTATTGAACTTTTTGTGCGGCCGGTATCTAGTCAGATGTTCCTGCATTTCTGGACAGTTAACATGTCTAGCTTAATATTCCCCGACGGGGGACAGTTGAGACATGAAGCTTGAGTTCTACGATTTTTTTAGTGGGTGCGGCGGTACCAGCTTGGGAATGCAGAAGGCCGGTCTGAACGTCCGATTGGGCATCGACGTTGATGATCAAGCTGAGGCAACCTACAAGGCGAACTTTAAGGGCGCAGATTTTATCAGGACTGACATCAGAGAATTGCAGGTTGATGCTCTGCAAGGTTTTGTAAGGAAGCGGAAGCGGAAGATTCCGGTGGTTTTCGGTGCATGTGCGCCATGCCAACCGTTTTCGAAACAAAATAGAGCTGACAAGCAGGCAGACAATCGTCGGGATCTTCTCCGCGAGTTTCATCGATTTGTTAGAGCGTATAAGCCGGAGTATTTGTTTATCGAAAACGTGCCCGGTTTGCAGTCAGTGAAAGAATCCGATGCGCCGTTCTCGGAATTTCTGGCATTGCTGAAAGAGTTGAAATATTGGCACTCGCATAAAGTTGTAATGGCATACCAGTATGGAGTGCCGCAGCGTCGTCAACGGCTGGTTCTTATCGCTAGCCGACTAAGTCCTATTAACTTTCCCGCGCCAACGCACGGTCCGGGAACAAGAAGTCCGAAGCTACCGACAGTGTGGGAAAGAATTTCTCACCTTCCACCCATAGCGGCCGGAGAAGCGCACCCCGAAATCGCAAACCATCAAGCGGCAAATCTTTCGCCAAAAAATTTGCAGCGTATTGCCGCAACGCCTCCAGGAGGGGGACGCGCTGATTGGCCTAAGTCACTTTGGTTGGATTGCCATCGAGATTTCTCGGGACACACTGATGTATACGGAAGGCTACCGAAGGATCAACCTGCGGCTGCCCTCACCACGAAGTGCCATAGCCTCTCTAATGGTCGTTTTGGCCATCCGACGCAAAATCGCGCAATTAGCATTCGTGAGGCTGCTTGTATTCAGACTTTTCCGATGAGCTTTAAATTTCTGGGTACGCTGAGCGCTATGGCCGGACAAATCGGTAATGCTGTTCCGGTGGAAATGGCGCAGGTGTTTGGCAAAGCGATAATGAATCATCACAAGCGATACCTCGCGACGAGTTCTTAAATAATGGCGAGATTTAGAGTCCGCGCAAGAACGGTTGATATGTTGGGCCGCCAGCAGATTGCCGGCATCCCAACAGCGATTAGTGAGCTGTTTAAGAATGCTCACGATGCATATGCAAGGAATGTGGAAGTTGACTATTTCCGAGACGAAAATTTATTCGTTCTAAGAGACGATGGCCTTGGGATGACCAAGGAGGATTTCGAACGTCGATGGCTTACACTCGGTACGGAGAGTAAGATTGGGTCGGCGCAATTAGACCTTCCGCCGCGCGATCCAGATCAAAAGATTAGACCAACGCTCGGCGAAAAAGGAATTGGGCGACTCGCTATCGCTATCATTGGTCCACAGGTTCTTATTCTGTCGCGGGCGCGACGAGAAAAAATACCGAGTGACAAACTAATTGCCGCCTATCTCCATTGGGGGATATTCGAATTGCCTGGCGTAGATCTGGATGACGTCGTGATTCCGGTCCGGGAATTTAAGGGCGGAACGTTGCCAACTAATCACGATGTTCAGGCAATGATCGAAGAAGCAATCGAAGGACTGAAACTCGTTTCGGATAAGAAAAATGCCAAGTTGGCACAGTTTCTTGCCAAGCAAATGAAAGAATTTAGTGTGGACCCGCGCCAGTGGTCCGAAGTGCTCGGGCACCCTACATTGCGCGGAGATGGCACCGGTACACATTTTTTCATTCAGCCGACCGATCCTATCATTCAAGACGACATAGATGCTCGTCAGGCCGACAATAAAGCTACGCGCTTTGAACGCAGCTTAATCGGCTTCACAAACACAATGACGCCGGAACACGAATCTCCGCAAATTATCGCGCGCTTCCGAGATCACCGACATGAAGGAGAACCGGAAGAGCTTATAGGCGACCGCGCTTTTTTTACGCCGGGCGAATTCAAAGAGGTGGATCACCACTTCATTGGACGCTTTGACAAGTTTGGCCAGTTCCGGGGGCAGGTGGGCATCTACCAGATGAAGCCCGAGAACTATGTTCTTTCTTGGAATGAAGCCGATGGCAAGGAAACCGAATGCGGACCGTTCAGCCTTGCATTCGCTTACATGCAAGGTGTAGCGAAAGACTCCCTTGTTACTCCAGAGGAGCATGCTCGGCTCAGGAAAAAGCTGGATCGTCACGGCGGACTTTATATTTACCGAGACGGAATTCGCATTCAGCCCTACGGCGACTCTGACTATGACTGGCTCGACATTGAGCGAAACAGAACTTTGGGTGCGTCTTATTATTTTTACTCGTATCGCCGTATGTTCGGAGTAATAAACCTAACGCAGGAAGAAAACGGGAGCTTAACCGAGAAGGCCGGGCGCGAAGGTTTTCGCGAAAATCGCGCTTATCGGCAGATGCGCTCGATTCTCATGAATTTTTTCTTGCAGACGGCAGGAGACTTTTTTCGAGAGGACGGAAGGTATGCAGATGTCCATGCAGAAAAAAGAGCCGAACTAAATCGAAATGAGGAAATTCGCCGGCAGCAGGCGAGTAAAGTTCGCAAGAAACGTTCTGATTTCCAAGGAGCTCTCACGCAAGTTTTCAGTGCGATAGACGATCGCAGGCCTGAGCAACTGGTTACTGAAAGTATTGCGGAGACGAAGCGGAAAGCGGAATCCGTAATGGCTCAGCGAATTCCTACTCAGCAGAAGGCCATTGCCCTTATGCGGGTAGAGAAAGAGGGGCGCGATATTCTGCGTCAGCTGGAGAAATCGTGGACAGTAATTAAACCTCGCGGTGTCGGATTGTCACGTGAACTGTCGAATGAATGGCAGACGTATGTTTCTCAAAGCGAAAGACTGAGTTCTCAGCTCGTCGAGCCAGCTGAAACTGAAATAGAGCAGTTCGTCTCAAATCTGGCTAAACGGTCAAAAATTCCCTTGGATGATGCTGCGAGATTGACGGCGTCGATCTCAGAATACGGAAACGATGCAAATCGTGCCATAAGGCAACTCAGGGCTGACATTATCGCTTTGCTTGGCGACGTTGCGAATAATGTTCGAGAAACCACACGGGAGAGTTTTTCAAGAGTCACGCATACCATCGATGAGGTAATGGTTCAGCTTCAAGGTCTCCAGAGATCCTCAGTGGATATTGGATCGCTCGCCACCGTTCGAGAGAATCTCGTTGCACAAATTACTTCCGTTCATGAAGAAGAGCGTAGTCGCCTTGAACGGTTGCGGGATCAATTGTCGGAGGTTAAGCGGCTTTGGGAGGAGGGGGCCTACGACACTGCAGAGCTGACGGAAGCTCTTGAAGAAGAAATCGACGAACTTCGTGCTCGACGCGATGCCGATCTTGAGCTTGCGCAGGTCGGTCTTGCGTTGAATACGGTCAGCCACGAGTTTGAGAAGACGGTGGGGATGCTGCGGGATGGGTTGCGGCGGCTGAAGGCGTGGGCTGACACAAATCCTGACTTGCGTAGATTGTATCGAGATATCCGAGACAGCTTCGATCATCTTGATGAGTATCTCACGCTGTTTACGCCGCTAGATCGGCGAGTTCACCGATCAAAAATTGACATTTCTGGTAAGCAAATTTTCGAATTCTTGGAAAAACTTTTCGGCCCTCGACTTGCCAGGCACGGCGTTAAGCTAGCTAGCACAAATAGGTTTTTGCAGTCGTCGGTCCACAGTTATCCATCGTCAATTTTACCGGCCTTTGTAAATCTCGTTGATAATTCAATTTTCTGGCTTCAGCGAAAGGGCGGCAGCCGCGAGATCAAGCTTGATGCAGTTGGAAAAGATCTATTAGTGAAGGACAATGGCCCGGGTGTGAATACGCGGGATCGGGAAAATATATTCTTGCTAAATTTCTCAAGAAAGCCTGGGGGGCGCGGAATGGGGTTGCATATATCGCGGGGGAGCCTGGAGAAAGTTGGCTTGCGTCTCACCTTAGATGAAAAGGAAGACGCTAGCGATGGCGCTACATTTCGCATTTCAGCTGTCAATGCTGCCGCGAGTAAGTAAATGCGCGGGAGTGAGATGACGTTTCCTGACTATAGGCTTTTAGCGGCACGCTCTTTTGCCCAAACAATGATCGTCATTGACGACGAGGCGAGCCAGTATGCCGAAACGCAAGTCGCGGAGCCAAAAACTACGCGTCTTACCAAGCCGAGCCGTTTTCAGCGTCCTTCTTCGTTGGTCGAATTGAACGAGGAGCGTTCCGATTTAGGTAAGCATGCTTTGAACGCTAAACTTCTTATCGAAAACGCAATGGATCTTGGTCTGATTTGTTCGGTCCTTCGCCCTCGGAAAGGGGAGCTCATTAAAGATCGAGTTAAAAAGGCTGCGGAGCGAGCGGATATCGTATGTCTGGATTGGGAGATTCACGGGGACGCAGGTCGGTCCGCCGTAGGCATTATTAAAGAGATAGCCGAATCAGACGCTAGAAAAAATGGGCGTCTTAGGTTGATCGCTATCTATACCGGCGATACTACGAATAATCGCATTTTGGAAAAAGTGTTTGATGCGTTCTCGACACGATTCAAGCGAAAGCACAATCTTAAGCGAGAGTCCCTTCTTATCCAGAGTAATGGAGGGCTTAAAATTGTGTGCCTATTTAAGGCTCACGGGATTCAGTTGGCAGATGCAAGAAGCACCAACCAAGTAACTGAGGATCTCCTACCAAAGCGCCTCCAAGTCGAGTTTTCGGCCTTGGCTGATGGGTTGCTTTCCAGTGTAGCCATAGCAACCATCGCGTCCATTCGAGATGCGACGCACCATGTTTTGGCTAAGATAACTGGCTCCATGGACGGCCCCTATTTTCATCACCGTGCAATCATTGCCAATGTCAGTGACGCTGAAGAGTATGCTATCAATGTTATATTGAGCGAATTGAAGAATGCCATCGATAAGCAGAACGTCGGAGAGGTGTTTGCTGGTCCGAAGGCGATTGCGGCTCGCATACGTGAAATAGCGAACGGTTCTGGAACCTTGCCGCTTAGGTATGATCAGAACGGCCCCAAGCAATTCGATGTCCCTGTTGAAGATGCAATTAAGATTGTAAATTTGGGCATAGCATCGGCACAAAGTTCGTTGGCAAATGCACCGAACAAGAAGATTATTCAAAAAGAGATTTCAACGCTTTTCAGTAAGGATCGTCAAACAGCGCATTCTGAAATGCGTCAGTTTGCGGCGGTTACCGGAACGCGCGCTCACCCTGGGAGCCATCTCTTTCGCGATGGGGAGCGTCACCCGCACTTAGGTCTAGGTACAATCGTGCAGAGTGTGAGTGGCGAATATCTGCTCTGTCTGCAGGCTAGTTGCGACTCGGTTCGGGTAAGAAAGCCGTCTAATTTCCTATTCGCCCGGCTAGAAGAGAGGGCTGACGATCCAGATCATGTGATACAGATCTTGCGTAAAGGAAAGCCAGATTGGATCGGCCTTGGAATGAAGAGAAGTTCCTACGCGGAAACGGTCTCGATTTTGTTTAACCCGACCGAAAATAAAGATGTAGTGACCGCAGGAACTTTGCCGCGCCGACGTGGATTGTTTTTTTCTGATGCTGATGGTGCGATTTATCGCTGGATAGCTGATCTAAAACACCGAAGAGCCTTACGCACTGTGCAGAAACTAGGGCAAGAAATGAGTCGACTTGGGTTTGATGAATTCGAGCCTTTCAGAAAGTAGAAGTGGCGACGTGAGTTGTGAAAAACGCAGCGCAAATATGCGAGCGGTTCGAGGGAAAAACACCGGGCCCGAACTAATCGCGCGACGAGCTGCTCACAGCCTAGGTCTGCGGTTTCGGCTTTTTCGAAATGATTTGCCAGGTAAGCCAGATCTAACGTTTCCTCGATTTCAGACTGTCTTGTTTGTAAATGGCTGCTTTTGGCATCAGCACGCCAATTGTCCTAAAAGCCGATTGCCAAAAAGCAATTCGTTCTTCTGGGCGAAAAAGCTCTCGCGTAATGTTGAACGAGATGAAGAAAATTACGATTTGTTGCGAAGGTCGGGGTGGCGGGTTCTCACGGTGTGGGAGTGTGAGATTCCAAATGTCCAAGCGGCCAAGGACAAGATTTCTACCTGCTTTTTTGAGTGATGCTTCTGCGATTTGCTTGAGCTCAGAGTACTCTGCGTCCGCCGATCACAGGTAAGCCCTCAAGCCACCCCCATCCCCCTTATTCCCCCATCACTCCTTCTTGTTTGGGCTTCCTTAAACACCCGCCCCACATATATCTCCCAGCGGAACCGAAGTCTGATTGCATTTGGAGATTGCCATGCGAACCATACTTTTCATCCTTGCGACGCTGGCTGTGGCCACGGCGTTCCACATTGGCAGTGCGCGCGCCCAGGGTTATCCATTCTGCCTGATCAGCGGCCCCGGGCCGGGCGACTGCAAATACGTCAGCTATGATCAGTGCATGGCGACCGCGTCCGGCACCGGAAAATACTGCCAGCCGAACTACTGGCTGCCGGAGTTTCGCGGCGCGCCGGGCGCCGGCTACGGCTACTCGCCGCGGCCCCGCGGTTACGGGCCGCAGTACTGAGGCGGCGCTCAAGCGCGATGAGATCGGGATCAATCGTCATCGCGCTTACATCTTGTTAGCGCATGATCTTATCGGAAAACCGCTTCACACTTTTCCGGATCATGCTGTTATTCGCGCATGATCTTGTCGGACAAACGCTGCACATTTTTCCGGATCATGCTGTTATTCGCGTATCATCTTTTCGAACAACCGCTGCACGCTTTTCCGCCTCATGCGTGAGGGCGAACTGAGCGCTTCACGCTTCTCTGACCGCACGCCGCGCGACACATCTGCGGCACTTCTACTCACGGCCTTCTCTAAATCCATCAACGCGTCCATATCCTCCAACAGAACCAAAGCTTATTGCCTCTGGAAATTGTGATGCGAACTCTTCTTTTCACTGTCGCGGCGGTGGCGGCGAGCGTGACGTTCAATGCCGGCGCGGCGGAGGCCGAGACTTACCCGTTCTGCCTGAACAACGGCGGCGCAGGGCCGGGAGACTGCAAGTACGTGAGTTATGACCAGTGTCTGATGGCCATATCGGGCACCGGCGGTTTCTGCCAGCCGAACTATTCGATTCAGCGACCCAACGCGCCACATGTTGGGCATTTGTTGCGGAACGGCCGTCTTTACGGTTCGTAATCCTGACGCGATCGCGATCGGTCAACGCGACCCTCGCATCGGCCTCCGTCCCCCCACCACGATCGCTCGCCCCGGCCTTCCTCCCGGCAACTCGCCACCTATATCCAAAGGGTGGGATCGACGCCTGTACCTTCAGGAGGTTGCCATGCAAACCATTCTTTTCGCGACTGCGGCGGTGGCCGCGACCTTGGTGTTGAACGCCGGCCCGACGCACGCTCAGCAATATCCATTCTGCCTGATCAGCGGCCCCGGGCCGGGCGATTGCAAATACACCAGCTATGCGCAGTGTATGGCGACCGCATCCGGCACCATTAGATACTGCCAGCCGAATTACGCGATGCTGCCGGCAGGCTATGGTCCGGCATCTCCCGCGCCGCGGGGATACCGCTATTACCCGCAATACTAATGCGGTCGCGATCGGTCAACGATGCGGACGCATCGTCCGCGGCCGTGTAACACTTTCGCGGATCTTCTCTGAGGAACAGGCTTGCCTATATCCCGTTGATGTATCCGTTGCATCAGGAGATGGCCATGCGAACCATTCTTTTCGCCGCCGCAGCCGTGGCGGCCGCATCCGTTCTCGACGTCGGCGCGGCGCAAGCCCAGAATTATCCCTACTGCCTGAAGATGGGCCCCGGGCCGGGCAACTGCGCGTACTCAACCTATCGGCAGTGTCAGGCGAGTGCGTCAGGCACCGGATATTACTGCCAGCGGAACTACGCGCTTCGCGGCGCTTATGCGCGCTACGGGCGTCCGCGATACAATCGCAATTACGCATACTGACGTCCGCAAGTTTGACTTTCGCAAGATTGAATTGGCGCGTGAGCGGCGTTGGCCGCGCCAGCCGCGTCGCGCCCTGATGTGCCGCGCCTATTCATAAAGGCTCACACGTCCAGCGATTTGATCTCGACGGCGTGCGCCGCGCGCGTGTATCGTGCCGCCTGCACGGGGCAGGTGATCTTCCATGAAAATCTATACAGCAGGGCCGCTCGGCTTCTCGGAAGCGGGGCGCGCGTTTCACGCAATGATGGTTTCGCAGCTGAAGGAGCTGCAGCACGAGGTGCTCGACCCGTGGACCTATTCGCCGAAGGCCGTCATGAAAGTGTTGGCGATGCCTTACGGCGAAGCGCGGCGCAAGGCATGGGCGAAGCTCAATCCGAAAATCGGCGCATCGAACCAGGCGATGATCGACAAGGCCGATGCCATCGTCGCCGTGCTCGACGGTGTGGACGTGGATAGCGGCACCGCCGCCGAGATCGGCTATGGCTTCGCGAAGGGCAAAACAATCATCGGCTATCGCGGCGACTTCCGCATCGCCGCCGAGAACGAAGGCTGCACTGTGAACCTGCAGGTGGAATATTTCATCCGCGCCAGCGGCGGCACCATCATTGCGGCCATCGCCGATTTGCCGAAGGCGCTGAAGAAGGTGAAAAAGTAGCAAGGGCCCGATGACGCTCGATGCGCGGAGCTTGCTGAACATCATCGCCGATTACCGGGGAATATTGGGGGAGGGAATTCATGAGCGCGTCGTTGCTTTACAGAATATCGTCGGTGCTGATCGTGCTGTTCGCGGCCGGCCATACGCTCGGATTCCGCAAAAACGATCCGGCATGGAAGGTGGACGCGCTGTTGTCCTCCATGAAGTCGCTTTCGTTCGAAACCCAGGGCTTCACCCGGACCTATTGGGATTTCTACACCGGCTTCGGCCTGTTCGTGACCGTGTTCCTGCTGCTGGCGGCGCTGCTCGCCTGGCAATTGGGAAATCCGGAGGTGGCGAAGCTCGCGCCGCTGCGTCTCCTGGGCTGGGGGCTCGTGCTGGCCTTCGCGGTGACGACGGTCCTGAGCTGGCAATATTTCTTCACCGCGCCGCTGGTGTTCTCGTCGGTCATCACGGTGGTGCTGATCGCGGCGGCGGTGGTCTAGGGCGCTGACCGCGCCGCATCGTCCGCGTCTTCGCCGCTGCGATCAGGCCGCGCGATCATCCAGAAGCACCAGGCGGCGAACATGCCGCAAATGATCGCGAGCAAGAGAAGGGGCGCGTTCTCAATGATGTTGTTAAGCGCGGCCGGAAAGCTCGCTCCGTTGAAGAGAACGAACTCTTTCAGAAACAGGAGGCTGCCGAGCAGGGCGCCGGCACCGAGGTAAGCCAGCCATCCATTGAAGCCGCGCCGTTGCAGCAACAGATACAGCGGCACGCCGCCGAACAGCGCCACGGGATAACCGAAATACGCCGCGACCTTCACGGCAAGTCCGCCGCCACCGTTGAGATGCCCGCCGAGCAGCATCAACACGCCGCCGATCACCACGCCCGGCATGATCGGGGCGATGAAGAAGCCGAGGATCGGCCGCAGCAGCGGCCCAAGCCGGGACCAGAGGCGCGTTGGAAAGATGGTTCGCAGCGATGGCACGGTGATGTTCCGCAAGCAGCCGATGGGAAAGGGGTGGCGGCGCGCCTGTCTTGGAATAGCACGCGCGTGTGACACTTGCCGCTGAAAATGATCGTCACCCGCTATCCTTCGTCGCGCGCGGGGGCCGATGCGTTCATGGCGCGCTTGTCTTATGCGGAAGGCGCGAGCTCGGAGTGTTTGACGCTGCGGTCCGGCCGGGCGATCATCCAGAAGCACCAGGCAGCGAACATGCTGCAAACGATCGAGAGCAAGAGAAGTGGCACGTTCTCAATGAATTTGCCGGGCGGCGCCAAGAAGCCCGCCTCGCGGAACATAACGGCCCCTTTCAGAAACAGAAGGCTGCCGAGCAGGGCGCCGCCACCGACGTAAGCCAGCCATCCATTGAAGCCGCGCCAGCGCAGCAGCAGATACAACGGCACGCCGCCGAGCAGAGCCACGGGATAACCAAAATACGCAGAGAGCGTTAAGGCAAGTGCGCCGCTGCCGGTGACAGGCCCGCTGAACAGCTCCGCCACGCCGCCGATCACCACGCCCGGCATGATCGGGGCGATGAGGAAGCCGAGGATGAGCCGAAGCAGCGGGCGGAGCTTCGTCGGAAAGAGTGTTCGCAGCGATGGCACGGTGATGTCCCGCAAGCAGCCGATGGGAAAGGGTTGGCGGCGCGCCTGTCTTGAAAGTGCGCGCGCGTGAGACACTGCCGCTGAGATGATCGTCACCCGGCGTGTGTCACCCGCCATGTTTCGTCGCGCGCGGGAGCCGATGCGTTCATTCGTGGATTTTCTGGATTTCAAGGCCCGCGCTGAGTGCGGTGTATCGTATTTTTACGATGGAAACTGATGATGGCGAAGCTGCCCCAGAAGCAGATAGTCCTGGGTGGGTCGTCGATAGCAGCTATGGGCCATGAGCGGGCTCGATCCTCGAAGGGGCAAAGCTGCTAACCTCGTTGCCGCTGCTGGTTGTCAATTCCCGCCTTCGTTATGCAAACGTCGCGAAGTTTAGGAATTTCTCGGGTAAGGCTTTGGCGATCCCGCAGACCGAGCCGGCGGCCTTCGTAGAGAACGCAAACATCGATGAGCGTTTCGGCGTTGATGTCCGAACCAGTGATTCCGAATGAATTGAGCAGTGCGCCGACAAGGCAACCCTCGAACTTCTCCGACAGCAAAACGACCGTACCAACAATGTCATTATTTCCATCCGTGTTAGTCATCGTGAGACACTTGGGAGTATCGGACGTCACCTGCTTTTCCAACGTCTCTATTCCGTAATCCGAAAAGCCCAAAGACTTGAAAGCAGACTTGTCACTCTTTAGCCGCGCGAAAACCTGCGTGTCATGAACGATCGCAACGGTAGAATACTTCGCAGGCGTGTGGTCTATTGTCAGGCCGGCTGCAGCGGCGAGGCGGCGAAGATCCTGCTCGACCAAATACTGGCTGTAGTAAGAGAGATCGCCGACATCAAAAAAATTAAAGGAGGTGTCACTTCGAGAAGCGGCAAGCTCGTTCCCGGTAGACACGTCCTTCTTCCATGCGAAGTCGTTAAGGGTACGCTCAACCTGAGCGTTCGGACCTTGTGTGCCCCCGTCCTGCGCACGCGATGGGACGAAACAGCACAGCACCAAAGTCAGCGCCGTAAAGGCGAAAACAGGCTTGCGAGGCAGTCGCTCTGGCTTAAGCGCAGCGATCAAGAGCGCTGCAAAAACGATCGATAGGGGGGGCATATGAGAAAGGCCGCCGAACAGGGGGAAGTCGACTCGTGCGAACGAGCTTTACCATACGGTGGTGACAAATGGACCTCGAGTCCCGGCCACGCGGCTTCGATTGTTGATTCTCAAACCCGCCCGGCTCGCGCCCTCACGCCCACGCGTTCGCCGCTGGTGGCGCTTCCCTAAATCTCGAAGCGATGTCAGGATCTCTTTCGGCCGCCAATATCCAATGCCCACAGGTCTCATGGTCAGGTTCTTCAGCTCCCGTGCCGTCGCACCAGCAATCGCGGTCATCATCCTGATCGCTACGGCCTGCTTGCTCGCCTATGACATCGCGCTATGGAATAAAGCGTGCGGCGCCGAAATACGCACCTACGACCTTTGGAAGGAATTGCGCGGCTTTGAGGGATTGTCCTATCTGCTGGGTGCGTTCCTGGCCTTGGTTCTCCCAGCTTTGCTCGCGCGGTCGCGCTTGGCGCGCATAGCAACGACGACTCTGCTGTTGGCTCTGTTGGCATGGGTTGTCTATCACCTGCCTGAGGCCATGCGATTGAACTACGTCGACAATTGCACCACCGCCGGCCAAGACAACGAACCCGGCAAAGCCGTAACTTTCTTATTGGTGTATCCCGGTGTGCTCGTCGTGATTCTCAACATCGTTATTTTCGCGATCGACCGGATCGTTTGGATTTTTCAGCAAGTGATCGATCGGCGAGAGGCCCCATAAATATCGGTGCAGGGCGGGGGGCGCTCACACCCGCCCGGTTCTTGTTGTCACGCCCACGCGTTCACCGCTTTCGGTGCTTTCGTGAATCTCAAGGCCCTGATTGAGCACGCAGCGCGGGTCGGCGTCTTCGCGGTCGATCTCCTCGGCGCAAAAGCCGTGGATCTTGGCAAAATCCCATAGCTTGTCTTCACTGTCGAAGATATCGCTGACACGGCACTTGTCCTCGATCGAGTAGAGATAGCAGTACAGTGGCTCGGTGACCGTTGGCTTCGTGGTGTCCGTCATCGGCTTCCCCCTCGCGACATCGGGATAATACTGTGGCGCCTCGCGCCGGTCGAACTGGCCGTAATCGCGCACGATGCGGACGCGCCGCCGCCGTGCGCCGTCAGGCAACGCGATGCGCGCCTCGAAGGCTTCGGCATCTTCCTTGGTGCGCCAGGACATCAGGAGAATGACATCCCCCGGCGTCAGCACCGCCTCGAACACATCCCAGGCCACGAGACCATCAACGTTGATCTCAAGCCCGAGTGCGGTGGCGATCTCGATGGCGCTCGTTTGCTTCACCCATTCGGGTGAACGTGCGGCGTCGATCAGCGTCACGGTGGTGGCGTCGCCCACCTGTGTCTCATCAAGGCGCTGCTCCTGCACGGTGTAACCTTGAGGAGGGCGGGTGTCGGCGGTGATCTCGCCGATGCGCAGATGGTAATCGCTGAACACATCGGTGCGGCCCTTGTCTTGCACCGCGTGGTGGCGCGCATGCACGCGCCAGCGCACCATGGCCTTCTCGTCGCGCCAGCCGGACATTGCCAGCAGCCAACCGTCGCGCGTGAGACTGCGATAGCGCACATTGTCGATGAAGCCGTCGAGCGTCTCCAGCTCCGGCCGCAGCACCTTGGCATAGTGGAGATAGGTGTCCGTTTTGCCGGGCTTCGGTTGCACCTCGAACAGCACTGCGAACATGCGTTTTCTCCGGGGTCTTTCGCTTCGGGCGGTTAGATGGCAGCTTATGTCCTTGCACCTGAATTGAAAACGACGAAGGGTGCCATTGGTTCACACCGGATGTTTCAGGCTGTGGGCATCATTTAGACGCGGAGGGTGGCCGTGGCAATTTCCACGAAAATATGAAATCAGAGAACAGTAACGAGAAGCGCGACGCGATTACGGCACGGATGAGTGCCATCTTTCAAGATCAGAGGCATTAAGCCTCAGTTGTAACGACGCGTTCGCCACGGCCTCTTAGTGCCTGGAACGCGCCGTCGGCTTGCGGCGCGTTGCCTGGCTGGCCTTCTCCAAAATCCCGGCAGCGACGGTCTTCGCGGACAGAAAGGGTGATGTATCGCCCAGGACGTTCGAGAGAACCAAAGCACCCTGAAACACAACGTTCAGTTCTTTTGCCACGCGTGTCGCCTCCGGAAATTCCGCGCGCCTGCAAAGCTCGGTGAATTTCACTTGCGCCTGTGACGCGGCGATTTTCCCAAGCTCGACAATTCCGTCATGCTTCCCGGCGAATTCCTGTGCCGCCTTCATCCCCAGACAGCCGCGTGTGAGCATCCGGCCGGGTGTCTTGCGCACATCGAAGAAGGCGAGGATCTGTTCGCGCGGATCGTGAATGTTTTCGACCGGACCGAACAGCTCTTGCGTGACGTGCTCGCTGTACAGCCGCAACACGGCTTCGATCAGATCCTCCTTCGACGGAAAATATTTGTAGATCGTCCGTTTGGATATGCCGCTGCCGGCCAGTGCCGCTTCCATGCCCGTCGCGTGGAATCCGCCTTTGTAGAACTGATCGAAGGCATATTTCACGATTTCAAGTTTTTTACCTTCCATTTCAACGTCTTCGCCCATCGCATCATCCTCACGCGTGCCATTTGAAAATTTATAGCAAAGCCTGTTGACCAAGTAAACGATTCCGTTTACTTGTACACCAAAGGTAAACGATATCGTTTACTTACGTGGTGCGCGCACCGGGGATGCCCGGTCGCGATGGCTTTTCCGTCAACTTCGAGGATTGAGCACTCAATGACTGATCTTCTGGACAAAGTCCTCGACGTCCATGGCGGACTTGACAACTGGCGCCGCGTGACCGCGGTCGATTTCCGCCTAACGTTTCGCGGCAGCGCCCTTGCGATCAAACAGCAGCCCCATGGTCTGCGGGATGTCCTCGTCAAGATCGACACACGCCGCCGGCGGACATTGATCACGCCTTTTCCGGCCCCTGGTCATCGCGGCATCTTCGGCGACGGCCGCGTCACCATCGAGACCGACGCAGGAGTGACAACCTCGGAGCTCAATGCGCCGCGCAAGTCCTTTGAAGGCCACACGCGTCAATCGCCGTGGACAGAACAGCAGTTTCTCTACTTCGTCGGTTACGCACTTCAAAACTACATGACCATGCCGTTCCTGCTCACGGAGGAGGGCGTGCGTTGCGAGGAGATCGCGCCGCACGAAGAACACGGCGAAAGCTGGAGGGTGCTTCAAGTGACCTTCCCATCGCGCATTCATGTGCACTGCCCGGAACAGAAGTTCTATTTCAATGATGCGGGCTATCTCGTCCGCAACGATTACGCCCCCGAGGTCACCCGCGGCACGGCGGCGCACTACACCTTCGATCACAGGAATTTCGACGGCTTCATCTTCCCGACCCATCGGCGCGTGGTCTTCCGCGATGCGGACAATCGCACGCTTCTGACTGCTCCCTCGATCTTCAGGCTCGATCTCGAGTCCGTGGTTCTCTCTCGCGACCAGGTCGCCGAATGATGTTTCGTAGCAAGTCAACAGACACTCAGCAGCGAACACGACCCACAACTAACTACCATCCAACCTTTGCAGGATCATCCCGTCATGCTCACGCGTCGTTTCTTGACAACCAGCTTTCTCGCCGGCTCTGCAGTCTTGGCCGTATCCCAAGTAACGTCGGCCAAAGCCAAGAGCGAAACCAGGACCGAAACCAAGACCGCGCCACCGGCTAAAAAAACATCGCTCAACAGGAATTCGGTTGTCCCGACCCACTACCGAACTGTCGATATCGACGGAGTCTCTATCGCGTACCGTGAAGCCGGCGCACCGGGTGCACCGGTCGTGCTTCTGCTGCACGGCTGGCCGTCGTCATCCGCGATGTTTCGTGATCTCATCCGCGAACTGTCCGGCCGTTACCATGTTTTCGCGCCGGATTATCCCGGCTTCGGCAACAGCGATGCGCCCGATCACGCGCACTTCCACTATACGTTCGACGCCCTCGGCGAGGTCGTTGGCAAGTTCGTCGACAAGGTCGGCATCAAGAACTTCGCTTTATACGCGACGGATTTCGGAGGCCTTGTCGGATATCGCGTGATGCTGAAAGCGCCCGGCCGAATGAAAGCGCTGGTCGCGCAGAACAATCCGCTGTTCCTGAGCGCAAGCCCATGGTTCGGGCCGCTTGTGCCATATTGGAAGGATGGTTCGGCCGAGAGCCGCGAGAAGGCGAGAGATCACTATCTCACCCGCGACGTCGTTCGCGATCTCTACGTCACTGGTGCGCGCGATTCATCCCTGATCGATCCGGAGCAGTGGCAGGCAGAGTATGCCTTGTTGCAACGTCCGGGCGCGGGCGACATCTCGCTCGATCTGCTCTACGATATCCGCACCAACGGTCCCACACTCAAGAATGCTCAGGACTATCTGCTCGCACAAAAACCGCCGGCGCTGGTTGTCAGCGGGAAGAACGATATTTTGTTCAACGGTGAAAATCAGGCGAAGTATCGGGAGGTTTTGCCGAACGCCGAGATCCATTTGACGGACAGCGGGCATTGCGCCTTGGCCGACAAGGGAGAAGAGATCGCCAGCCGGGTGCACGATTTCCTCGGGCGTGTCCTGTAGCTAGGACCGTCGATTTGAAGTCCCTGTATCAGTTGCGGCGATCTCGTCCAGGGACTTCAAATCGAACGCGGTACTAGAATTATAGGGTTACTAATACCCTTTGCTTTCCGAAATTCGCAAAGCGGGTGCTGCGACGTGTTCCGAACTTCGGAAAGCGGGTACCAGACGACGTTCGTGGCGGTGCAAGTTTTCCCAGCGCTTGCCGGGCTTCGGCTGCACCTCGAACAGCACTGCGAACATGCATCTCCTCCGGAGTCTTTATTTTATCTAGATGGCCGCAACGCAGTCGATCTCAATATCGAAATGCCCGGGCCAGGCGGGCACGCAGACGAAGATACGCGCCGGCGGATTGTTGGGGAAGTAGCGCGCGTAGACGGCGTTCACGGCGGCGAACTTTTCGACCGAAGTGCAGTAGATATTGCACTTCAGCACGTTGTCGAGCGACGAGCCCGCCGTCTCCACGCACAGCTTGAGTTGCTCCAGCACCAGTTCGGTCTGCCGCTCGATGGGCGCATCCACCACTTCGCCGGTCTCGGGATCGAACGGCGGAAAGCCAGATACATAAATGGTGTCACCGTGGCGGGTGACGGCGGAGGTCGGTGCTTTCCAACGCTCGAGCCAAGTGGACAGCGGCTCGACGCGAATGACTTCCCGTTTCATCAGATTGTCCTCTCAAGCGGGCAGTGGGCTTCTTTTCGACGTGGCACCATAACAAAAACGAGGAACGGTGCGGATGGTTCACACCGTTCCTCGTTTTGATTTATCGCCTTTCAGCGCCAGAGATTGGTCTTCGCGAGGTCGATGACCTCGTCGACGCGGCCGTTCATGATCGCCTTCACCATATAGAGCGAAAACCCCTTGGCCATCTCGACCGTGATGGACGGCGGCATCGCGAGCTCGGTGCGGTTGACCACAGCATCGATCAACACCGGTCCGTTATGCGCGAGCGCCTCGGTAATCCCTTCGTCGACTTTCGACGGATCTTCCAGGCGGATTCCGCGCACGCCAGCGGCCTCTGCCATGGCTGCGAAGTTCGGATTCTTCAACTCGGTGCCGAAGTTGATGAAGCCTGTCGACTTCTGCTCCAGCTCGATGAAGCCGAGCGCGCCATTGTTGAAGACCACAACCTTCACCGGTAATCCAAGCTGCGCGAGGCTCAGGAAATCACCCATCAGCATGGTGAAACCGCCGTCGCCCGACAGCGAGATCACTTGCCTTCCGGGATATGCGGCCTGTGCACCGATGCCCTGAGCCATGGCGTTGGCCATCGAGCCGTGCCAGAACGAACCAAGGAGCCGGCGTTTGCCGTTCATGGCGAGGTAGCGCGCGGCCCACACCGTTGGCAAACCGACGTCGCAGGTGAAAATGGCATCCTGCGCAGCATGATCGTTGAGCGATTTGGCGATCTGTTGAGGGTGGATGAGCTTGCTGCCGGCCTTGGTCTCAGCGAGCTCATCGAGCTGCCGGCGCGATTTGGCGTAGTGGTCCTGGGCCTGCTTGAGATGGCCGTCTGACGACTTCTGATCGAGACGCGGCAGCAACGCCTGCAGGGTTGCGCGGACATCGCCGACGATTCCGAGATCGACCGCGGCCCGGCGGCCGATATTCTCAGGCCGTAGATCCACCTGTGCGATCCTGACCTCTTTTCCTTTCGGGTAAAACTGTTGGTAGGGAAAATCCGTGCCGAGCATCAGCAGAACATCGCAATCGAGCATCGCGTAGTAACCGGACGAGAAGCCGATCAGGCCGGTCATGCCGACATCGTAGGGATTGTCCCACTCGATATGCTCCTTACCGCGCATGGCGTGAACGATGGGCGCCTTCAACCGCTCGGCGACAGCCAGCAATTCATCATGCGCCCCGGCGCACCCGGAGCCGCCTAAGATCGTGACGCGGGCGTCACCGTTCAGAAGGGCTGCCAGATGGTCGAGATCGGAATCCGCCGGCACGGTCAGCGGACGCGGCGGAAGCAGCCCGGCAACGCGAGGCGCCGGCGCGTCGGTGGCAGGGCGTAGTGCGACGTCACCAGGAATGACCACGACCGAGACGCCGCGTTTTCCGACCGCTTCGCGAATTGCAATTTCGAGGGTGCGCGGCATTTGATTGGCGCCCGAGATCAGCTCGCAATAATGGCTGCACTCCTTGAAGAGATTCTCGGGGTGCGTTTCCTGAAAGTAGGAAGCTCCGATTTCAACCGAGGGAATGTGGGCCGCGATTGCCAGCACGGGCACGCGCGAGCGATGGCAATCGAACAGGCCGTTGATGAGATGCAGGTTACCCGGTCCGCAGCTTCCGGCGCAGACGGCGAGGTCGCCGGTCAAGTGCGCTTCTGCACCTGCCGCAAAAGCTGCGACCTCCTCATGCCGGACGTGAAGCCACTCGATCTTCCCCTGACTGCGGATTGCGTCGGTGAGGCCATTCAGGCTGTCACCGACGATTCCGTAGATGCGCTTGACGCCTGCTGCGGCAAGGGTCTCGGCGAACTGATCTGCAACTGTGCGTGCCATAACTTGTTTCCTGAGCGGCTTGTTTCCTGAGCAAATAGCGTCCGATACTTGCCCATGAGACCTATCATGCCAAGCATGATGTGCGCGTTTCATGTCTTCGATGTGATGCTCAGGGTGTGGATTTTGCGATAACCTGCGCGTGCGTGTGGCTGCCCGTCGGGAGCACTTCGACGGTCGCGGTCGCTCCCGCGACGAGTTCGTTTCGCTCAGCAGGATCGAGCGCAATCCGGACCGGAACGCGCTGGGCCAATCGTACCCAATTGAACGTCGGGTTGACGTTGGCAAGCAGGGTTGTCCCGGCGCTGCGATCGCGATCTTCAATACCTGCCGCGACGCTCTCTACCTTGCCAAGCAGCATGTGGTTGCTGCCCATCAGCCGCACGTAGACGGCGTCTCCAAGATGGATGCGAGGCAGCTTGGTTTCCTCGAAATAGCCTTCGACGTGCAGCGTGTCTGAATCGAGCAACGCCATCACGCCCTTGCCGGGGGTGAGGTAAGCCCCCGGACGCAACTCCATGTTGGTGACGATGCCATCGACGGAGGCGCGCACCTCGCTGCGGTCGAGATTGAGCCTGGCGAGACTAAGGTCCGCAGTGGCTTGATCGAAGGCGGACTGGGCCGAGCCCTGGGTGGCGGTGATCTGATCCAGCTTCTGCTTGGAGACCACGACGCCGGGTGTCAGCGCGCCGTAGCGCGTCTGGTCGGCGTTGGCTTCGTCGAGCGCCGCGCGTTTGCCGAGCAGCACCGCTTCGGCTTGCTTCAGCGCGATCTCATATCGCGCGCGGTCGATCCGGAATAGCACGTCCCCGGTTCGGACCTGCTGGTTGTCCTTGACGAGCACTTCGGTGACGAAGCCGGAGACGTCGGGAGCGACCGGCACCACGTCGGCCCGGACATGGCCATCGCGAGTCCACGGCTCGTCCATGTAGTAATCCCACAGCTTGTAGCCGGTCCACAGCGCGGCCAGAACCACGAGACCGGTGAGCGAGAAGCGACGTAACGCATTCAGAACGGTTTTCATGACGCAAGATCCTTTGAAATAAAGATAAGTCCAGCGAGCACGGAGACGTAGAGAGCAAAATCGAACAGGGCCTTGTGCCAAACATGGCCGTAGAGGCCGGCGCGTGCGATGGCCTTGCTCACAACGTAGGTGAGGACGCAGGCAACGACGCTCCAAAACAGGAAGCTCGGAACGATCACACCAAACAGATCAATCTCGTATTTCATGCCGCTGCTCTCCTTTCCTCATGTGGCTCATAAGGGCCGGCCTCCGGGAAAAGCCCGGCGCGAAGTCCGGCAAGGCCGACAAGGGCATCATTGCGGTTCTTGCTAGGTGCTTCATGGGCCGTCGATGCGATGGTGCCGTCGAGCTGTTCGAGCAGTTCGTCCGGAAGCGCGCCGGCGGCGCGGAAAGCTGTGGCGAGGTGTTCGAGCAACTTGTCGATCTCCGCCGTTGCGAGGTGGGACAGGCCGGCCGTCGCCTGCTGGAGATTGATGATGCTCAGGGCCGTTCGAAGTTGGCGAAGTTGGGCGGCGTCGCGCTTTGCCTCGGCAGGGACCACCGCGATGCGCGCGGCGAGCAAGGCGAGGCGATGCTGCATGAGGCTCGCGACCTCGACGCGATCCTGCCGCGCGGTGTGCCCGGCAACCGTAGCGAGGGTTTTCCAATTATCGCGGAGCAGGCGGCTTGCGATCCAGTCGGCGCCGAACGCGCGCACGATGCCGAAGACCACGGCTGTCAATCCGACGCCAACCATCAGCGATACGCTGGAGTTGGCGTAAGCCGCGAAATCGCCCTCGTAGGAGGAATTCAGCGCCAATTGCACCGAGGTGAAGATGGCGAGCAACGAGCCGGCGCGGGCGGTCGCGGGCCGCGCGGCCATCCAGCCGAACAGCACGAAGGCGGGCATGAGTGCGGCAATCAACATCTCGAACGTCGTGATGCGTGGCAACACTCCGAACGTGTAGACGCCGTGGATCGCGATGACGGCAAGAAACACCACGGCGAAGTTACGGAAGGCCGGAAGGGGATCATCTACTGCCGCGACGAAGGAGCCGACGACGGCGGCGAATATCGCGGCGGTTGCACCGTCGGTCCAGCCCGTGGCGATCCAGAACGCACAGCAGACGAGGACTGAAAGCGTGGTCGCGGCCGCGGCCCACAGCGTCAGCCCGTAGTCACGGTGCAGAACGGGAGGGCTCACCGCATCGGGCGTGAAGGCGAGCGGAACGGTGTCCGGATCGCGGCCGTCGGCGATCGCCTCGCGCAACGATCGGCAGTCGGACATGACGTCCATGAGCTGGCGCAACTGGATCACATATCTAGCGATGACGATCTCGTTCCAGCCGGCGTCAACGCCAAGCGCGGGTTGAGCATGATCGAATGCAGCGTGCAGGTCATCTGCTTCCGGTCCATTCTGGCCGCCATCGGCGAGCCAGCGTGCGGCTCTTGCACTGACCTGTGCAATCCTTGCCGGTGCGCTCTCGTGAGAAGCGAGCGCGATTCTCTGGTCCTCGATCGATGCAAGCAGCGGAAGCAGCGAGAGCATGTGTTGCCGCAACCGCCGCAAAGCTCGTGCGGTGTTTGCCGACGTGGCGGTCTCGTAGTCGAGATGCCGGCAGAGCTGGTCGATCTCCGACGTTGCGGACGCAAGCCGCACGCGTTCGCTGTCCCGATCGGTGTCGCTGCCGGTGCCGGTCAGGATATCCATGCCAAGGCGGCGCGCACCGGCGAGCCACGCGTCCGTTTGCGCCGCGATGGTCGAAGCCACGGTCCGTGGCAGCACCAGCATCGACACCACGCCCGCGCACACGATGCCGAGCATGATTTCCTGAACGCGGGCGACGACGAGGTCGAAGGTCGATCCCGGCATTGAGAGCACGGGCAAGCCAAGCAGGGCGACGGTGTAGCCGGACAACATGAACACGTAGCTGCGGGGTGTGCCGTCGATCAGAGAGAAGTAGAGAAAAAGTCCGACCCAGAGTGCGATGGCGAGGCTGAGGAGTTCGGGTGCATTCACAAGGTTGGGCACCAGCACGATCGTCCCGGCCGCGCCGATCAGCGTTCCCAGCAGACGATAGGCCGCTTTCGACCATGTCGCTCCGACCAGTTGGTTGGAGGTGATGTAAACCGAAGCCATCGCCCAGTAGGGACGCGGCATGTCGAGCCGCAACGCGATGGCAAACGCCAGCATCGCCGCTGCGAAAGTCCTCAACGCGAAGACGAGGGCCGCGTGCCGGTTGAAGAATGACGAAGCTTTGCTCATGGCGATCTCGGCTTTCACGTCTCACTGGCTGCCCGAGGGCTATGCGGCGATCCGATGGTGGTGGCCCAAGCTTCGGGCCTCGATCGCGTCGACGGAATTGTTGAATGCTTTTTTCAGCACACTCTTGCCGATGGTCCCGAGCACAAGACCAAGAATCCGGCCTTTGAGATTCTTGCCCTTGCGTACAACGGTCACATCAATGTTGGTCGCACCGTCAATGCGTTGCGTAAATGTGTACGTGTGCCCCGACGCGCCGCCCCACACGTTGGAGTCGGTCGTCCTCAGCACGACATGATTGGGATTCGACCAGTCATAGTGCAGGCGTTCCCAGATGCCGCTTGAGCCCTCTGTCACGTCAGCGAAAGAGTCGCCAAGATGATGTACTTTCAGATAGGCGTCGGCGCTGTTGCCAAAAAGTTTAGAGCGCCCTGGTTCGAAATCGGTGAGACCGGCGATGTATTGCTCCGGTGTCAGTGTGGTCGTTCGATGAAGATGAATCGTAGACATTTGCAGCTCCTGCACGCGCTTGACGAAAAGTTGCATCGAGACTGGTCAACTTGGGTCCGGCTGGATCGTGGCCGGGCGGGAGCTTGCGCTCGGGCGTAAGGCTGTCGGTCCGCATCGGGAGGGCCGCACCGTGAGCGACGGTTCGTCTGCTCCCTTGCCGGATAAGATGCGCCAGCTATGATATTGATCAAATGGATGGGGTGGATAATGGGTATCGATGCCGTCAATTTGGCTCGTATCGACCTGAATTTGCTGACTCATCTTGATGCGCTGCTCACCGAAAAAAGCGTGACGCGCGCGGCGGTCCGCGTCGGGATCAGCCAATCCGCTATGAGCCACAATCTGGCGCGTCTGCGGGAACTGTTCAGTGACAGCCTTCTCACGCGTTGCGGCGATGGCATGCTGCTCACTCCACGCGCGGTCACCTTGCTTGAGCCGGTGCGGCTGACGCTGATGCAAGTCGAGGCGCTGGTTTTGCGCGATCAGGTCTTCGATCCGGCGACGGCGGTGCGGACGTTCAGATTCGGAATGCCGGGCAGCATGGAAGTCTTGATCATGCCTATGCTCCTGGCGCGCTTGCGCGACATCGCGCCCGGCATTCACCTTCAACTCCGCAGCATCGACCCATCGCGATTGCTTCATGATCTCGACGTCGACAAATTGGACCTCGCCATCGGTCATGAGCCGTTCGGGCAAGGACAATTCCACCACAAGCAGCGGAAGTTGCTCGTCGAGAGCTTCCTCTGCCTGTTCAATGCCGAGAAGACGGGCGTCACGCCACCGATCTCGCTCGATGACTACGTCAGGATTCCTCATGTGCTGACCAGTCTGAAGCCCGAGGAGCGCCCGCACGGCGTGGTGGACCAGGCGCTGGAAAAGCTCGGGTTGCGCCGTTCCGTCGTCGTGACCACGCAGCGTTTCCTCACGGTCCCGTTCCTGGTTGCGCAGGCGCCGCTCATCGTGACCGTGGGCGCGCGACTGGCCCGGCGTTTCGCTCCTGCTCTCGGCCTCAGCATCAGCCCGCCTCCGGTGGATTTGGGTGCGGTAACGGTATCGCTGGTGTGGCACGCGTCTTACGATCGCGATCCTGCACATGCCTGGTTACGGGAGCAGGTGGCTCAACTGGCCGCTGAACTGTGAAATGGTGTGCAGGACGATGCATCTCTCACACCAGATACCCGGACGCGCCATCCCACAGCAGTTTCAATGCCGTAACAACCAGTAGTCCGTAGCAGATGCGATAGATCTGACGCTGGTCCAGCGCGCCGTGAAGCCGCCAACCCAGCGAAACCCCGGCGGGCACGGCGAACAGACAAATCGCCATCAATGTCCACACGCCGACATCGAGCTTCACCAGCAGCAACCACGGCACCGCCTTGGTCATGTTGCCGACGGTGAAGAACAGGCTCGTCGTTCCCGCGTAGATGTCCTTGCTGAGGCCGAGCGGCAGCAGATACATCGCAAGAGGCGGGCCGCCCGAGTGCGCCACCATGGTGGTTATGCCCGAGGCGAACCCGGCGGTGATCGCCTTCGGTGTTGAACGCGGACCGATCGCCACCTCCGCGCCTGCGACGAGCCACAGGCCTACGAACATCAGGGTGATCGCCGCCATCGTGATGGCGATGGCGCGGTGGTCGAGGAAACGAAACAGCAGACAACCAAACGCGATGCCGGCGATGAGCCCGGGCACGAGCAGCACCAGATCCGGCTTCGACCATGTCGACGGCTTCCAGTAACGCAACGCGTACAGATCCTGCACGATGAACAAGGGCGCGAGCAGGGCGCCCGCAACGACAGGGTCCATTACGATCGACAGCAGCGGAATGCCGACAATGGCAAAGCCGCCGCCGAATGCGCCTTTCATGAAGCTGATCAGGAACACGCCGGTCAAGGCGATCAGGATTGTACCGAGCGTCAGTTCCATGGGATGTCTCTCGCTAAGCCTGCTTCAGGGCAATGCGAGGCCGCCGGCGAAAGTGCGCGTCGATAACGCCGCACATCTTTCACCGCTGAAACCTTCGCACACCGCTACAATCGAGTTGATGGCGCTAGAATGTTTCGGTAATCATCTCGGTGCAAGTGGAGCATTGATCTCGGTGCAATGAATATTGACCTCGGTGCAATGTGCCCCAGTCCGAATACCTGAAATTGGCGGACGTCATCGCCGCAGAAATAGCCGGCGGCGTCCTCAAGCCCGGCGACCGGTTGCCTCCCCAGCGCAGCTTTGCCTTCGAGCGCAAGATCGCCGTCTCGACGGCGGGACGCGTCTACGCTGAATTATTGCGCCGCGGACTTGTCGTCGGCGAAGTGGGGCGGGGCACGTTCATTTCAGGTGAAGCGAAGCGGGGCGTGACCGCGCCGAGCGAGCCGCGCGGCATCCGCATCGACCTCGAATTCAATTATCCGCTGCTGCCCGATCAAACCGCCCTCGTCGCGAAAAGTCTAAGGGGGTTGGACAATCCCGCGATGCTCGACGTTGCCTTGCGTCAGGCGACCAGTGTCGGAACGCCGTCAGCGCGAAGCGTTGCGGCCGCGTATCTGTCGCAGGCTGGATGGTCAGCGTCTCCCGAGCAGATCGTATTCACCGGCAACGGACGGCAGAGCATCGCCGCAGCCGTCGCCGCGATCGTTCCCAAAGGTGGCCGCTGCGGCGTGGAGACTTTGACTTACCCGTTCATCAAGGGCATCGCCGCCCGGCTTGGCATTTCGCTGGTGCCGTTGGCGATGGACGAAGGAGGTGTGCGGCCCGATGCCGTACAGAAGGCGCATCGTGAGGGGCATCTCTCGGCGATCTACATCCAGCCGGCAATTCACAATCCGCTGGGCGTGACGATGAACGCGGCGCGCCGGGCCGATATTCTGCGCGTCGCTGAAAAGCTCGGCCTTCCAATCATCGAGGACAATGTCTACGGCTTCCTTGACGATGAGCCGCCGCTCGCCGCTCTGGCTCCGGAGTCTTGCATCGTCATCGACAGTCTCTCCAAGAAGGTCGCACCGGGCCTGACGCTGGGCTTCATCGTGCCGCCGCTTCGCTTGCGTGAAAGCGTGATGGCCGCGGTGCGTTCGGGTGGATGGACCGCGTCGGGATTTGCGTTTGCCGCTGCACAGCGCATGATCGGCGACGGCACTGTCGCGGAGCTCGCAAGGCTCAAGCGCCTCGATGCTCGCACGCGACAGAAACTGGCGCGCGATCGTCTTTCTGGTTTTGAAATCCAGGCCAACGAGAAATGTTATCATCTCTGGCTGACGCTGCCGCCGCAATGGCGCTCGCAGACGTTCGTCGCGGCCGCAGCCCGGCGCGACATTGCGTTGACACCATCGACGACGTTCGCCGTTACGGCCGGCCACGCACCAAACGCCGTCAGGCTTGCGCTGGCAGGTCCGGCAATTGATCAACTCGATGCTGGCCTGCGTACATTGGCTGCAATGCTGGCCTCGGAGGAAGATTTTGATTCAACCGAATGAACGGTCGAGGCTTTGCGCTATCCGCAACGCTCAGCGTGTTGTCGATGATGGCGTTGTGCAGCCGCTCGACCGCAGCCGCTCGACGGCGGGCGCGCGCGACAGAGCGAATCACGAGACCTTGCTGTGAGTCATGCCACGGGCGTGTTGCGCTGCAATTGGCGTGAGCGAAAGTCGCGCACATGACAACCTGCAGAACGTAGCGCGCATGTACCGCGGCCGTTGAAGGCCGGGCCAGTGGTCTCAGGATGCCTCACCAGCGGTCTTTCGATACCGCTGCGCACAACGGTGCGCGCTGTTCTGTTGCCTGAACAGCACGCTCAGCCGACAAAGTGATTTTCGTCAAGCTCACGTCACCGGCGCATGTTTGCCTGAACGCGCAAAAGTGATTGCCTGAGCAGGTAAACTTGTTGGGAGCTTGACATGCCGATCAGTCGTTTCCCTTCCATTGCAGTACTCGCGGTCACCACTGTTGCCGCGCTCACCATCCAGCAAGCCCACGCAGAACCCGCCAGCGGCAGTGAGGCGGAGATCGCGCTCTTGAAGCAGCAGTTGCGCATGCTCGAGCAGAAGCTCGACAACCTGCAGAAACAGACCACGGCGAATGCGGCCGCCACTGCGAAGACCAAAGCTGAAGCCAAGGCCGAGGCCAAAGCCGCAGCCAAGGCTGAAGCGAAAGCCGAAGCGCAGGTTGCGGTTGCTAACGCCAACGCCGCCATTCCGACCAAAGCTCCGGTGCCGTATACCGGCGCGGTGGTGTCGATGCCGAACAACCGGCCGACCATCTGCACCGCGGACGGGCAGAGTTGCGTCTCGATCTCCGGCCGTCTGCACTACGACGTCGGCGGTTATGACTATCATCCCAACACGGCATCGACGTCGCCGCAGCGGCTCGACTCTGGCCAGAACGTGCGCCGCGCCCGCATCGGCATTCAGGGCAAATTCTTCGAGGACTGGAATTTCGCGCTGGTCTACGACTTCGGCGGCTCGTCCGACGGCTTCGGCGGCAGTGCGCCCGGATCGCTTCCGGGCGGCGGCACGTCAGGCGTCGAAAACGCGTACATCAGCTATACGGGCCTCAAGCCGTTCGGCGGCAAGATGGCGATCGAAGGCGGCATTATGGATCTGCCATGGACGCTGGAAGAAGCCACCAGCTCCAACGACATCACCTTCATGGAGCGCCCTTCGTCCAACGTGATCGCCACCAGCATCGCGGCGGGCGATTTCCGCTCCACCGCCGGCACGCGCTGGTGGAACGACTGGTTCTGGGCGGGTGGCTATGTCACCGGTCCGACCACGGGCCAGATCCACTCCGCGTCCAGCATCACGCCGCCCGGGTCGACCGAACAGCTCGGCGCCGTGGTCCGCGCCGCGGGCCAGCTGCTGAGCGGTCCGGGTTATTCGCTGCATCTGGGCGGCAACGCCGAATGGCTGATCACGCCGCCGCGCAATCTCGTCAGCAATCAGCAAACGCTGACACTGAGCGATCGTCCGGAGCTGCGCATCGATCCGACCTCGCTGATCACCACCAACGCCATGGCCAACGTCTCGAGCGCGCAGGTCTACGGTGTCGAAGCCGCGGGCAATTATGGTCCGCTGTACTTCCAGGGTGAGTACTACTGGTACAATGTCGATCGCGATGCTTCGACCGGCCTCGCGCCGATCGGTGCGCCGAGCCTGCACTTCCAGGGCGGCTATGCGCAGGCGAGCTGGGTGATCACCGGCGAGAGCCGCGCGTATAACGCGGCCAACGCGGCGTATGCCGGCGTCAAAC
Organism: Afipia dichlorophenoxyacetatis; assembly: GCF_055386385.1. Taxonomy (NCBI): domain Bacteria; kingdom Pseudomonadati; phylum Pseudomonadota; class Alphaproteobacteria; order Hyphomicrobiales; family Nitrobacteraceae; genus Afipia; species Afipia dichlorophenoxyacetatis. Next base: position 2,146,529 of record NZ_AP029250.1, read on the forward strand.
CGCGCGATCCGTTCTCGCTGACCGGCGGCGGCTGGGGCGCGTGGGAAATCGCGGGCCGCATCTCCACCGTCGATCTCAACGATCGGGTCGGCACGGCGCTCGGCGTCGCAGGCGGCCGGCAGACCGTCTACACCGCGGGCCTCAACTGGTACGTCAACAATAACATCCGCTTCATGCTGAACTATCTGCATGGCGATGTGGCGCGGCAGTTCTCTCCGACCTCGACGGTGGATGCCGGCTCCACGTTCGATGCGGTGGCGATGCGCACGCAGTTCGCGTTCTGACGAAGGGGAGCGACGTTGCCCGGGTCGGATGCGGTGCATCTGTCCCGGGGGGCGGCGTCTTTCAATGCGCGTTGCGTTGAGGCAAAGCGCCGGAATTCACGCAGGTGGACGCGATGGCGAGCGGTACGGATGCTTTGCGTAACCTGATGTACGGCAATGACATCATATCCGGGATGGTTCGATTCCTCGCAGCCATCGCAGTGTATATTCTGCTCTTCGGAACTCTCTTTTGGTGGGTCGGAAGAGCGTAGGCTCACCGCCATCCTGATCACGCCCGCGATCTGCACGCGGCCGCGAACACGGCGACGCTTCGCGATCTTATGTCAAAAGCACTGTCGTATCTCGCCTTCGGAAACTGTGTTTTCCTGACACAGCTAAACGGAGAGACATCATCGCATTGTGCATAAAAAGGAGTGCGTTATGGGTGGTGAGAGGCCTAACCCCAAGCGAACGTCTTCTGAACGCGGCACACCTGAAATTTTACCCCGTCCTGATTTTCATTTCCCCGGCGAGATTGGCCGCACCTACCTCGACTCCGATCCGGCGCAATTCCCGAAGATGGTTTCGGCTCCCGATGGCGCGCCGAACATTCTGCTCATTCTGATCGACGATTGCGGCTTCGGTCAGTACAGCACCTTCGGCGGCGGGATTCCTTCGCCGACCATGGACAAGCTTGCGGCTGAGGGCCTTCGCTACAATCGTTTCCACACAACGGCGTTGTGCAGTCCCACGCGGGCCGCGCTGATCACGGGCCGCAATCATCATTCCGCAGCGTTCGCCGGCATCACCGAAGTGGCGACCGGCTACGATGGCTATACCTGCATCCTGCCGAAAAGCTGCGGCACCGTCGGCGAGGTGCTGCGCCAAAACGGCTACATGACTGCGTGGATCGGCAAGAACCACAACACGCCCACGTGGGAAACGAGCGCGGCGGGTCCGTTCGATCGCTGGGCCAACGGATTGGGCTTCGATTATTTTTACGGGTTCAACGGCGGTGACATGAACCACTGGAATCCGATTCTGTTCGAGAACAGAAATCTCGTCCCGGCATCGGATGATCCGAATTATCATCTCACGACCGATATCGCGGACAAATCCATCGCCTGGGTGCGGCAGGCCAAGAGCATCGCGCCGGACAAACCATACTTCCTGTATGTCGCGACCGGCGCGACCCACGCACCGCATCACACGCCGAAGGACTGGATCGAGAAGTTCGAGGGCAAGTTCGACGGCGGATGGGATGCGTATCGGGCAGAGACGCTTGCGTGCCAGAAGAAGCTGGGCGTCGTACCAATGGACACCAAGCTGACGATGCGCTCAAAAGGACTGCCGGCCTGGAGCTCATTGAATGCGGATCAGAAACGGCTCTACGCGCGCATGATGGAAGTGTTCGCGGGATACGGGGCCCATTGCGACCACGAACTCGGCCGGATCGTGGACGCCTGCAAAGAGCTTCCCGGCGCCGATAACACGCTGATCATCTATATCGCTGGTGATAATGGAGCGAGTGCGGAGGGCGGTCTGGAAGGCTCGCTCTGCGAGAACATGTTCTTCAACGGCTTCTCGGAGAAGTGGCAGGACAACATCAAGGCGATCGATGACCTCGGCGGTCCTAAACATTTCAATCACTTTCCATCCGCCTGGGCCCACGCGATGAACACGCCGTTTCAGTGGACAAAGCAGGTGGCGAGCCATTTCGGCGGCACGCGCAATCCCATGATCATTTCCTGGCCGGCACGGATCAAGGACAAGGGCGGATTGCGCGACCAGTTTTTGCACACCATCGATCTCGTGCCGACGATCTATGATCTGTGCGGCATCACCGCGCCGACGGATCTCAATGGTGTGAAGCAGAAGCCGATCGAAGGCAGAAGCTTCGCCGCGACGCTGGACGACGCCATGGCGGACGCGCCGCGCAACACGCAGTACTTCGAGTTGGGGTGCAACCGTGGCCTTTATCACGATGGCTGGATGGCATCGTGCCCATCGTTTGTGCCGTGGGATCCGAACCGCGACGAATGGGACCCGGACAAGGCGCCGTGGGAGCTCTACAACATTGAAGACGATTTTTCGCAGGCGAACGATCTCGCTGCCAAACATCCGGAGAAGCTGAAGCAGCTGCAGGAGCTTTGGTGGATCGAGGCCGCGAAATACAACGTGTTGCCGCTGGACTGGCGTGCGACTATTCGCATGAACGCGGAAGCGATGGGGCGGCCAAGCCTTGTCGGGCACCGCAAGTCGATGACGTATTATCCCGGGACGATCGGTCTTCCGGACGGCGCGTCGCCGCCGATGTGCAACAAGTCGTGGACCATCACGGCTGAGATCGACCTTCCTGATGCGAAGGCCGACGGAATGGTCGTCACCCACGGTGGCCTTGAAGGGGGATACGGATTGTATCTGCGCGATAGCAAGCCGGTGTTCGTCTACAACTTCCTCGGCGCCGAGCGCATCACCTTTGCGGCTAAGGAGGCGTTGCCCAAGGGCAAGTCCACGCTTGTTGTCGATTTCGCCTATGACGGCGGAGGCATGGGCAAGGGCGGAACGATCAAGCTGTCATGCAACGGCAAGTCGCTGGCCGAGGGACGGCTGGAACGGACGATCCCGATTCAGTTCTCGTTGGGTGAGGGGCTCGATGTCGGGATGGATGTCGGCTCGCCGGTGGATTTCACCTACAAGCTGCCGTTCGCATTCACCGGTAGAATCGAGAAAGTCACGATCGACTTGAAATAGCGGCGGCGAACGCTTGCCCGCGTGGCGTTGTCGTCACGCAGGCGGCGTAGTTCAACGCATGCAGCGAACGACTTCGCTTGGCCGTTTTCTTGAATAATTTGACAGGAGTGGCGGTTTCATGATCCACTGTCCTTAGTCCTAGGACAGAGGACATGGGAATGAAAAGCCAAGATATTGTCGTTTTACTCAAGCTCATAAGTCTGGAACAGGAGGAGCGGGCGCCTATCAGACCGGGGGGGCATCTCGAGGACCCCTATTCAGTTCGCAGCTTGGAAGCTGCTCTTGGGATCAGCAAGACAGAGATCAACGCCTCGATCAACCGGAGCGTTTCTTCGGGACTTGCGATCAAAGACCGCGAATCTGGCCGAGCAAAGCCTCATCGCCGCAACCTCTCCAATTTCATCGCGCACGGACTGAAGTTCGTTTTTCCGGTCAAGCCCGGCGCCATGGCGCGCGGCATCCCAACCGCCTTTGCGGCTGCCCCGCTTAAAAAACTACTGATCAGCGGGGGGCAGTACATTTACGTTTGGCCTTACGCCAAAGGCAAGGAAATGGGGCAATCAGTGGAGCCGCTGTTCAAAAGCGTGCCCGAAGCCGTTCAGCACGATGATCACCTGTACGAATATCTGGCCCTTGTTGATGCCATCAGACTTGGACATCAGAGGGAAGTCGGATTTGCAACCGATCGTCTTTTGGGGCTTTTGAAAAAATGACCACTGTAAAAGGCCAATTGCTTCATATGTTGAAAACGGTCGCGGAGGCGTTGGGACCTGAACTGCGCGAGCGGTTGGTTTTTGTGGGCGGCTGTACGACAGCTCTTTTCATTACCGATGCGGTCGTACTGGAAAGCGTTCGATCGACCGATGATGTTGATCTCATCGTTGATCTCGTCGGGCGCGCGCAATGGACCGAACTCCAGGAACAGTTGCGGCGAAGGGGATTTACGGAATCTCCGGAAGACGATGTGATTTGTCGCATGCGGCTCAATGGCCTCAAAGTCGATTTTATGCCCGACGATGAAAACATTCTTGGCTTTAGCAATCGCTGGTACGCAAAAGGCATTCAAACAGCAGTTACTTGCTCCCTGACTGAGGGACTGAATATCAAGCGCCTCACGCCAGAATTATTCGTAGCAACGAAGCTGGAAGCGTATCTCGGCCGCGGTAACGGTGATCTCCTGGGAAGTCGTGACATGGAGGATATTCTTCTTGTCATCGATGGCCGCGAGGAGGTCGTTGCTGAAATTCAAAGCGCGGACGCCGATGTTCGTCGTTATATTGCCGAGCAGTTCAAAGCGGTGCTGAATCATCCCGAGTTTGACTATTTTCTCGAAGGTAACATTCAAGGGCCCCAAGGCCGCGTCGATATTGTGAGGGAGCGCTTTGTTGCCATAAGTCAGAGCGGGACCGACTCTTAAGACTGGAATGATAAATTGGTTCAGTGAGCAGGAAAAAGAACCAACGATAAGTGGGATGGGCGCCACACGCGGCTTCAGCGCAGTTGGAGTAGATTTCGAACGCGCTCACCCCTTCGGCATCGCGCGCTGTAAAAACTCAAACAACCGCTGTCGTCCATCTTTCGTGGCCTCAGGCGAGAAGCGGTATTCGACGCGATTGCCGCGCACGTCGGTCTTGGCGCGTCCGTCGAGTGCGCGGCAATCCCAGCAGTGCGTCGTGTTCGGATAGAGATGCCACTCCACCGGCGCGCCGGTTTGCTTCACGGCCTCCAACTTCGTGATGCATTCGCCCGCGGGCGTCTCGGTGTCGTCCTCGCCCATCAAGACGAGCAGGGGATGCTTGATGTCCGAATTGAGAACGTCGAATGGCGGGCTGCCGTTCTTTGGCGTGATGTGGAAACAGCCCGGATAGAAACTCGCGACCGCCGCGAAGCCGCCAGCGTTCGCCAGCGCGCCCGATGCGTAATGCTGGCTCGACGCCATCAGGCCGATCATCGCGCCCCACGAGAAGCCGACCATGGCGATGCGTGTTTTGTCGACATAAGGCAGGGCGCGCAGATGTTCGGCGGCCTGCAACGCATCGCGCACGCCGCGAAAGAAGTTCACACCGTTCTTCGGGCCGTAACACACGCTGGTCACGTCGCGCGGACCAAAGCTGTCGATCATCAGCACCACGTAGCTCTGCGCCACCGCCTCGCGGGCGTTGGCCATGACGGCCTGATTGAGCCCCGCGCATTGATGCACCATGACGATGGCGGGGAAGGGCCCGTCGCCCTCGGGCTTCATCAGCGTCATGTGCCGCTGCAAATCGGCGGCGCCTGTCTGCGCTTTGTCGGGAAAGGTCAGGTCTGGCGCGAGTGTCGCGCCACGCGCGATTGCCGCCGCAGGCCACATGTCGTCCGCTTTCGCCGTGGCGGCGAAGCAGGCTGCAAACACGCCAATCAACGCAGACGCAATCGCGGCTCGGGCTATCCCAGCTCTTGTCGTCATAAGAGGTCTCAATAACGCTTTTGGTGGAGGGAAAGGCGTGGTTCATCACCCACTTGGGTCTTGTTCTCGCGCAATGTGCCGGTAGTATCGCACTATTGCGAGAATTAATTTTTGACGGAGATTTTAAGATGTCTGTGCTCGGGCTCCTCAAGGCGGCATGCCAGCGCTCCATCTTTTTCTCCGGCGGGCTCGCGGTCCTTGTGCCCGCTGTTTTAGTCGCGCAGCCGGCCTTCGCCGAACTCTCGAAGGAAGCGGCCATCGAGCAATGCCGCATGAGCGTCGGCCGGCCCATCGTCATGGCGTGCATGCACAGCGGCGGCGGCAGTCTTGAAGCCTGCCGCGCCCAGGCCACGCCGAAGGTGCGCGCCTGTGTGATGGCGAAGCTGACCGCCGCGAATGGCCGTGCCAATGTCGCTGTTGCTGTTCCGACTGAAGCTGCGCCGAAGGTTTCGCCGGGCACCAAGCTGCCCGCAGGCTTCGTCGCGCCGCCGCGTACGATTTCCGACATCACCGCCATTCTCGACAGCGAGAAGCCGGACCTGAAGAAGATCGAGCAGACCAAGGCCGACGCCGACGATCAGCCGACCGGCAAGGAATCGAAGGCGGATCTCGCGCAGTTCTATTTCGACCGCAGCAATGCGCGCGCCGAACTTGGCCGCGTGACGGATGCGATCGCCGATTCCAACAAGGCGCTCGAGGTCGGCCAGGGTGCGGTCACCGCCAACTTCAAGGGCCGCATCATTGTGTTGGCGGGGCTGAACTATATTGCCGCGGGCGATCCGAAGAAGGCGCTCGAGCTTTACATGCGCCAGTTGCGCGAGGTTGCGGGCCAGCAGGGCGCGAAGGGCTATCTGTTCGGCGCCAACCGCCAGATCGCGGGTCTGTTGATCCAGATGGGCGATCTTGCCCAGGCCGATGCTTATGTGCGCAAGAACGCCACCGCGATCCAGGAAGCGCGCACCAGCGGCCACCCCGGCTGGCGCAATTCCTACGCCAAGTTCGGCCAGAACTGGGAATCCGAGATCGAGTTCGGCCGCGCCATGATCGCGGAGGCGCGCGGGCAGTTCGCCGAGTCTGAGGCCGCTTATCGCCTCACCGAACAGCGCCGCCGCGCCGCCATGAAGGCGCTGCTGGATGCGGACAATCCGCCATCGGAATCCGTGCTGCTGCAGGGCATCGATTTCACCGTGCTCAAGCAGGCGCGGATGAAGGCGCGGCAGGGACGGCTTGCGGAAGCGGAAGTCGATGCGCGGCGCGCGCTGCTCTCGCGCCTCAAGGACAACGGCAAGTATCATCCGCAGACGCCGCGCTATGTGGCGGGGCTCGCCTCCATCCTTGTGGAGCAAGGCCGCTACGATGAAGCGGAAAAGCTGATGCGCGTGGCGCTCGAGGTCAACGAGACACTCGGCATCGCGCCGGACGCACAGTCCACCGTCGATCTGCTTGGCCAGCTTGCGGGTGTCTTGAACCTGCAGCGCAAGGGCAAGGAGGCCGCGGCCACATTCGACCGTATCGACAAGGCCACTGCGAAATGGGAGCCTGCGCGCCGCCAGGTGTATGAACTCAATCCGGCGCGCATTCTCTCGCTCTATGGTTCAGGTCAGGTCGAGGCCGGGCTCGCCGCCGCCGAGGCGCTGGTGAAGAAGCAGGTGGCGCGCGTCGGCGACGGCCATTTCGACACAGCGTCTGCGCGCGGCGTGCTGGCTGTCGGCCTGATGCGGGCCGGCCGCAACGCGGACGCAGCGCGCGAGTTCAAGGCCGCGATCCCGATCTTGCTGACGGCCGCGCGCGAGAACGCGGACGACGAGAACACCACGGTGGTGGCCGCGCGCACGCAGCGCCTGCAGAACACGGTGGAGAATTACTTCCTGCTGCTGACGCGCGATGCGGCTGCCGCGGGTGATGTCGGCGAGGAGACGTTTGCATTGGCGGACGCCGTGCGCGGCCAGTCCGTGCAACAGGCTTTGGCTGCATCGAGCGCGCGTGCCGCCGCGAAGGACCCGAAGCTCGCGGAGCTGGTGCGCAAGGAGCAGGACCTCGCCAAGCAGGTCAACGCGCAACTCGGCACGCTGAACAACGTGTTGTCGCTGCCCTCCGGCGAGCGCGACGAGAAGGGCGTGCAGGCGATCAATGCCTCGATCAATACGCTGCGCACCGAGCGCAGCAAGGCGCGGGTGGAGATCAACCAAAAATTCCCGGCCTATGCCGATCTGGTGTCGCCGAAGCCGCCGTCGGTCGCGGAGATCCGCGCGCTGCTGGCGGACGGCGAGGCGATGCTCTCGTTCTATTTCGGCCAGAGCGGCAGCTTCGTGTGGGCTGTGCCGAAAACTGGTCCCGTCGCGTTTGCGCAGATCAAGGCGCAAAGCGGCGACATCGAGAGCAAGGTGCGCAAGTTGCGCGAGGCGCTGGAGCCGCAGGCGGCGATGATCTCGGACATTCCGCCGTTCGATCTCGCGTTGGCGTATGACCTCTATTCGCTGTTGCTGCAGCCGGTGGAGAGCGGCTGGAAGGGGTCGAAGAACCTCGTCGTGGTCACCAACGGCGCGCTTGGCTTGTTGCCGCTGTCGCTGTTGCCGACCGCGCCCGCCAGTGTGAAGCCCGACGACGATCCGTTGTTCGCGGACTATCGCAATGTGCCGTGGCTGGCGCGCACCCACGCGGTGACCACGGTGCCGTCGGCGGCGGCGCTGCGCACGCTGCGGCAATTGCCGCCGGGCAAACCGAGCCGTGGCGAGCTGGTGGCGTTCGGCGATCCGTTGTTCAGCACCGAGCAGCAGGCGGAAGCGCAGGACAAAGCCGAGAAGGTGCAAGTCGCTGCCACGGACAACGTGATGCGTGGCGTGCCGCTCAAGCGTCGCAGCAGTCCCAAACTTGAGGGCGTGGACAGCGCCGAGATCGCACAGTTGCCGCGTCTTCCCGACACCTCGGAGGAGCTGAAATCCATCGCGCTCGCGCTGCAGGCGGACCCCTCGAAAGTGCTACATCTCGGCAAGGACGCGACTGAAGGCAACGTGAAGACCATGAACCTCTCCGGCTTCAAGGTGCTGGCCTTCGCCACCCACGGTCTGGTGCCGGGCGAACTCAATGGCCTGACGCAGCCCGCGCTCGCGTTGTCATCGCCCACGGTGACGGGTGAAGAGGGTGACGGTCTTCTGACGATGGAAGAGATCCTCGGTCTCAAGCTCGATGCCGACTGGGTCGTGCTCTCGGCGTGCAACACCGGCACGGGCGCAGGTGCGGGCGCGGAAGCCGCGTCCGGTCTTGGCCGCGCGTTCTTCTATGCCGGCACGCGTGCGCTGCTGGTGACGAATTGGTCGGTGCATTCGCAATCCGCCCGCGAACTGGTCACCGATCTGTTCAAGCGGCAGGCGGCGGATGCCAAGCTGCCGCGCAGCGAAGCGTTGCGGCAGGCGATGATGGCGCTGGTGGATGGACCCGGCTATCTCAACGCCGAGGGCAAGACCGAATTCGCCTATGCGCATCCGCTGTTCTGGGCGCCGTACACCATCATCGGTGACGGCGGTGTGCGTTGATCTTTGTGTGACGAGAGAGGAAGAGGACTGACCGTGATCAAACAGATGTTGAATGGATGTGCCGCCTTGGCCGTCACCATGTTGCTCGCCACGCCATTGCAGGCCGCCGCCGGGCAAAAGCTGATCACGGATGAGGAAGCCAAGCTGCCGCCGCCGAAGGGCGCGGTGGCGACAGAGCGGCGCGGCATCCTGCGCGGGCCCAAGGTCTTGTTCACCGGGCCGAGCGATCCGACGCGCTCGCCGATCCGCCTTGTGCTCAAGTTTGAATCCTTCGGCGATGCCAAGATCGATCCTGAGTCCGTCAAGGTGACGTATTTGCGCACGCCGAATGTGGATCTGACCTCGCGGGTGAAGCAATATGTGCAGGCAGGCGGCATCGATATGCCGGATGCGGAATTGCCGCCGGGCGAGTATATGGTGCGCGTGGATTTGAAGGACAGCGACGGCCGTCCCGCCAGCACCAGTTTCACGCTGAAGATTGCGCCCTAGTGCGGTGGATCTGACGTTCGTATCATTGCTAGCTGCGGGTTCATCATACGAACGTCAGATCCAAAACCGCACTAGGATTATATTGTTGCTAGTGTCCCTCAGGTTCTGACATTCGTAACCGAGGGTGCCGCAAAACCAATACGAATGTCAGAACCGGGACACTAGAGCTTTTCGGATGATTTGCCCGTACTGCCTGAAAGAAAATGCGGATGAGGTGCTGGTGTGCGTCACCTGCTCGCGCGACATCGCGGTGCCTGCGACGCTGATCGCCGAGCGCGATGATCTCCTCGAGAAGCGCGACGCCGCGCGTGAGGAATTGCAGAGGGCGATGGCGGAGCTTGCGATGTTCAAGACCAAAGACCGTAAAAGGTCTGCCTGAAAGAACTGCTGATGGAATGTCCGTTCTGCGCCGAGACCATCCGGGACGAGGCGATCGCCTGTAAGCATTGCTCGCGCGATCTGCGCGTGGTGCGTCCGGTCCTGCTTGAAATCCAGGACCTGGTCGGCGATCTGGAGCGCATCCGCAGCGCGCTCGACCGCACCAACGCCAAGCTGGAGCGTTATCACCATCCGGTGCGCTATGTCGCAACGCATGTGGCGCTCTATGTGCTGATCCCGGTGTTGCTGCTGCTGGTCGCGCACAGCGTCATCACCATCGTGCTCGATGTCTCGCAGCTTTACTTGCGCATCGCCTCGCTCGTCATCCCGCTGCTGTTCGGCTTCCTGAGTTTTCCGTTGCACAAGGTGCGCATCGGCGGCGCGGCGCTGCTGGCGTTGCTCACGGCTTTGCTCAGTGTCGGCGGCATGCTCACGGTCACCGGCCTGCACGATCACGTGCCGATATTGCCGGGGCCATGGATCGAATGGCGCGAGGTGCTGGAATATTCCTCCAGCATTTTCCTCGCCTTCATCTGCGGCAACACCATTGGCCTCATCATCTTCGACGTGCTGCCGAAGACGCTGGGGCAGGGCGGGAAGCCCAATGCAGCTGCGTTTCGCGTCGCGCGTCTGCTCGGTGAGCATGTCGGCGAGGAAACGCTGCGCCGCCGCGCGCGGCTGATCCAGGATCTGATGCAAACGGCCGGCCCGATGATCGGCGTCGCCGCCACTGCGATCGGCTCGGCCTATACAGGGCTGAAGGGGATCGTGGGGTAGGGGCCGGCCGGGTTGGTGGTGGCGGCTTCTGCCTGTAAGCAGCAGAAGGCCGGAGCGACGGCTGTTCGCTTCGCGATATTCAGCCGTTCCGGTGAATTCTGGCTTTGACCCAAAGCGGACATTTTGACGAAGTCCGCTTATGACCCGAAGCGGAATCGGTCCAACGACCGACCTGTTCCCAAACAATGTTGATCTGCGTCAACGCCGCTGACTACCGGGCGGGAAGTGTACGACGTCTATTAGGTGCGTTCAGCAATTCGGTATCAGAAGCAACGATGCAAACACATTGGTTCTACACCGTTTGGCCGTTCATAGGGTTCGGTGGGGCAGTCGTGATGGTCGCCATCCTGCTCATGACAGACGCATTCCGTGGCAACACCACCGTATCGCGCTGGCGAGACCTTGTCTGGCTGGCGTGGTTAGCCGTGCCACTCTATTGGCTGCATCAACTTGAGGAATATAGCCTGCCGGTGATCGGCCTGAACTACTCACTCCCGGATATGGTTTGTAAGAACTTCGGCTTTGAGCCGTATCCGGCTTGCCCGATCCCGCTGCCGTTCTACCCGCTGGTGAACATTGCTCTCATGTGGTTCGGTGCGCCACTCGCAGCGTACCTCAGCAGGCGAAATATACTCATCGGCCTCAGCTACTGGGGATTACTTTTAGCAAACGGACTACTGCACACGGCAGGCGGCATCGCGCAGGGTGCTTACAACACTGGCCTATGGACTGCGGCAATCTTGTTCGTTCCGTTGTCACTCTGGGTCATTTATGCCTGCGCGATCCGTGGGCCGTACAAAGGAAAGGTCGTGGGCGTGGCGTTCGCCGCCGGAGCGCTCACGCATGTCTTGCTTTTTATCGGCTACGGGCTTTTCAAGTCCGAGGTGATCGGAGGTAATGGCTTGCTGGTCTATGCCGCTGTGATCGGTTTCACGCCGATAATCTTGGCAGCCCTTGGCAGCCGGTTCTTCAAGCCGCAGTTGCTGCGGCCCGTTCCGATCCAATAGGACGAGCCCGCTTTTGGCCCTTTTCTGACTTGGTGTTCGTGCTGCGCGATGTCCGGTTGTTAGGACAAAGCGGACTTCGTCGGGGCCTAAGTTCACTTCCGCTCATGACCCATTGCGAACGCGGTCGGCTTTAAGGGCGAGCACCATAAACCTTCGTATTATTCCGTCACATCTTTAGATGCCGGACGATGACCTACGTTCAATGGAACTGGTGATCGCGATCGTCTTAGGCTGCACCGGTTGAAAAAGCGCTCCGGCCAGTCACAAGTATTTTATTCCTTCGTGACCGCCTGCAGAGCTTCAAAGTTGAGAGTGGGATACTAAATCGGGATGGTATGATGTGTATCATATAATAGCCATCTCGTCCCCTCATCATCGTTTGGAGTGAATATGGGAGAAGTAGTTCAATTTATCCCGAAGGCTGAGCGCGAGCGAATCCGCCTCATTCGGGAAGCCCGCGCGCTCTACGACAGCGTATTCCCGCAGGCTGAGCCAGCCCGCGAGAAGCAGGACTAGACACGGATAGATCATACGGTCTGCGGCGCCAATGCCCATCTCAACAAGGGGGTTCTTCTTTGATCTCGATCATCGCCGTGCTCTGCAGTCTCGCCTCTCCGACAAATTGCCACGAGCAGACCGTCACCACCTCGGACTTCGCTGACATCTCAATGCAGTCCTGCATGATGGGCGTGCCGCAGCTCGCCGAGTGGATGAAGCAGCATCCGGCCGAGCGCCTCGCAGCATGGCGTTGCGTGATTGGCAAACAGGATCGCAGGGGAGCTTAGGGTGAAGAGGTGCTTCACCTGATGCTTTCAACCGTTTCATCACAATGGCCGCGCTGACTGATCGGGACCGTTCGATAGCCACCAGGGCTTGTTGATCGCGTAAGTCCCTTTGCGTGCATGAGCCCGCATCTGGCACATCAACGACTTGCGCACTCGCTGAATTTTCGCTTTACGCCTCAAGCCGATTTTGCGAGACGAGGTTGGTGATGGCACGTCCTTCCATCAATCAGTCAGACGGGCCGGGACGCTGAGGGCACGGTGGGCCGTCCGGACACGGCCAGGCTCCCGAGAGCGCATTGACTTGAAGCGTTGACCTGGATCAACGAACGCTCCGCTCACGCGCCGCATGCATACCGCATAAGAGTGATGCGACGCACCGCTTTGAAGGGCTAGTATTGGGTGCACCGCTCGTCTGCATCGAAGAGACTGATTGAGCGGCAATTCCGCGTCCGGTCGAACGGGCTCCTGTCGCCTGTCGACCAGTTCATCGGAGGGTCTCATGAAAACCTTTCATCCGTTGCTGCTGTTCGCACTGCTCATGACACAACCGGCCCTGGCCCAGGTTGCAGATTTGAACGGAGCCTGGACGGTCGACGCCACGGCGTGCGCTGCCGTGTTTACCGATCAGGACAACAGGCTTGCTTTCAAGCCGGATGCTGATCTTCACGCGGGCGGTTTGATCGTTCAGGGAAAGCGAGTCACCGGCACATTTCAAAAATGCACCATCACATCGTTTCGCGATGACGGGACGACGATGCGCGTGGTTGCCGCGTGCTCGGATGGTGTCGCGGTTTCGAATGTCCCGTTCGACGTGAAAATCACCGGGCAGAACAAGATGACACTCAGCTCCAAGGAGCCGGTGCCGGTGGAAATGCTGTATTCGCGCTGCGCGATGTGACGTCCGCGCAGCGACGCGAAGTTCGCGCAGCGATGCTAAGCCTCTTCCTGACGAGTGTGGCGGTTCAGAAGTCCGCATCATTCGTGCGGCGAGTCCGGAATGCGGACTTCAGAACCAAAGCCACACTCGAATAATAACTTACGAGAGCCCTTCGATTCCGAAGTTCGCAGATGAACGAGCAGCGAGATGATGCGAACTTCGGAAGCGGGACTCTCGTCGAACGAGGAGAGACACTTATGACACGTCTCACATGGGTGATCGGACTACTGGCCGCGGCTGCAGTTAGCGATGCATCGGCGCAAGTCGCCAACCTGACCGGCGTCTTTACATGCGTTGAGAAGTGCCGGGGAGGCCAGCCCGCCCAGATCACGCAGAACGGAGCTCAACTCAATATCGTGACCGAGGCCGGCACGGCTTCACGCGCCTGGCCGGACTGGTTTTCGCCGACGAGCCGGATCTGGGTCGATGCCTTGAACGAAGGCGCGGTCTATTCTCCGGACGGCATGCGCGTTCAGTTCGACAATGGCACCATCTGGCTGCGAGGCTTGCCGCCGTTTCGGCGCAGGTGATCTTTACTGAGAGCTGATCTGTCCTGAAAGGTGATCTGCCCTGATCAAGTGGCCGGGGAGCGCTGAAGGCGGTTGGTCGACGCGCGCGCCGTGCGTCAGCTCGGTCAGGTCGCGCGTCAGTTCGGTCAGGATGTTGGCGAGGAGCACCTTCGCCGCCGGTCGGGGTTGATCCAGCATCTGATGCAAACCGTTGGTCCCATGATTGGCCGTCGCCGCGGCGGTGGTCGGTTTGGCCTATACGGGGCTGAAGGGAGGTGGGGGTGAGTCTCAAAATTCCGGGTTGGTTTGTCTTTGTGGGGTCAAGTAGTACTGGCCTCTCTTATCCCTTGGTGGCCGGTTTTGACTTTCGCAGCGGCCTAATTTGATGGTGTCCTGCACTGGCGCATGGGGGCCAGATTGAGGCGCCCGCGTTGAACATTAAAGGAAGCGCCGGCAGAGCGGCGGCGCGGGTTCCAGGCGATCCAATGCGGCTGACAATAGCGTGCCATGCAAATCACATTGCCGCGAATTAACCAGGCCCAGGAACCATTCTGTCAACCTTTTGTTGACAAGTGCTGGACCTATAATATTTATAGGTCATGACCGAACCCGATAAGCCAAAGTCAAGACGAAAAGAGGCGGGGGGACCGCCTCATTCGGCGAAAGTTGTGCAGCTGAAAAGGCCATTCCCACCGGCCCAACAGCCTGACCAGCTATCGGCAGCGGATGCGCTCAAAATCATCCGTATGCTGGCTGCGGATACCGGGAAAATAGTTGTGATCCCCTATGGGAAGAAGAGGGCAAATGAGCGAAGAGTGACGCGCCGGCAAATCGAACTGTGCGTCCAAAAGGGTACGATATCAGAAGGGCCGTTCATCAACGGCCATGGAAATTGGCAAGTGAACCTTTGGCGGCACGCTGCCGGAGAGCAGATCACATGCGTCGTAGCCATCGATTGGATTACGCACGTTCTCGTTATCAACACGTTTTGAAAGAGGAGCAATCCATGTCTTATCACTACACGGAAAGCGGCCTCGATAACATCTATCTCGAGGACGGCTTTCAGATACACGATACGCCATACGGAAAAGGCGTATCCATCCAAGATAGCGAAGGCCTACACAAGGTTATCGGCAAATGGCTCATCTCTCAGCCGAAGCCCATAAACGGTGCGGAGCTTCGTTTTCTTCGCCTAGAAATGGAATCCACTCAACGCGATCTCGCGGGTATCATAGGAGCAACGGAGCAAACCTTTCGCCTATGGGAAAAGAATAGGAAGAAGAAAATACCCGGAACGGCAGATCGGCTAATCCGCGCTCTTTATGCTGAATACATAGGAGGCGATGGAAAAATCCGCGGAATGTTGGAAAAACTTGCGGAGCTCGATCAACTCTCAAATACTACCGGGTGTTTTGGAAAGGCACGCAACAATCACTGGAAGCGTCGTGCCGCGCCTGACCTTGAAGAAAAAAGGGCGTAATCAGTGCCGAACAAAAGCCCGCCCTAAATCGGCGGGCTTTTTGTTGCCAAGCTTAGGGGCCCATTTTCAAACCCCGAGTGACCTTAATTCAGTCAGTACCGAGTCAAGTGGATAAAAGCGTCGCAGCGCGGACCGGCCTTATGCGCGAGATGCCCGCTCAGGGACCTGCTTGTGAAGTACATCAGCATCGTCGGAGCTCGCGATGATTCGATGCGCGGAACGCCGTCCGTGATCCGGATCACGTTGCGATGACGCAACACATCGCCGGTAAACGCGTGCATGGCCGAATACGCATATAAGCATGACGGAATTGTCCAAGACGACGTGGTGGTCTGTCCTTAAAGCTTGCGGAACTGGCACACCCGCACGGAATCAAAGGCCTCCACAATGACATCCCGGACCAATGCATTTATCGCATCTTTCCTGCTCGTCGGATCGACGATCGGTGTCCAGGCTGCTGATCTTCCGGCCCGCGTTTATACCAAGGCCGCCAGCGTACAGGTCTATGACTGGAGCGGAATTTACATCGGAGCCAATGGTGGCTGGGGTTCGAGCCACAGTTGCTGGTTTTTAACGAATGATGTCGGCACCCCTCGTCCAAACGATCCTGAAGGTTGTCATAATGCATCCGGCGGCACCGCAGGCGGCCAAATCGGATATCGGTGGCAACGATCGAGCTGGGTTTTCGGCCTGGAGGCTCAAGGCAACTGGGCCGACTTCAACGGCTCCAATCTCAGCCCGATTGGTGGCTTGATCAACCGATCGAAGCTTGACACTTACGGTCTCTTCACGGGGCAGGTCGGGTACGCGTGGGACAGCGTGCTTCTTTACGCAAAGGGCGGCGCCGCGGTGGCCCGTAACAGGTACGCCGGCTTTGAACTGCAGGACGGCGTCGACATCGACAGAGGCTCGGAGACCCGCTGGGGCGGCACCGTCGGAATCGGCGGTGAGTACGCCATTTCACGCAGCGTGTCGTTCGGGCTCGAATACGATCATTTGTTCATGGGAAACCGTGACACCACTCTGATTGCAACGGGGCTGTCGATGGGGGCCGCGGGCACGAACACGCGCGGAGAACGCATCAGCCAGGACGTCGATACCGTGACGGCGCGTCTTAACTTCCATTTCAATTGAGGCGATCGGACTGATCCAACCGATGGCGCTGATGTGGAGTTCGCATCATTCCGCGGTTCAGCCACTCCATCACGCGAGCTTCCTCGCGTGCATGTCCTTAATTCGGACTCGCGTCCGCTTTCGTCGCTGATAATTCCTTCCGGATCGACGTCACCTGAGCCGCATCGACCTTGCCGGCACGGTTGCCGAAGCTGTTGCGGGCAAACGTTGCGAGTTGGGCGACTTCGTCATCCGACAGCCGCTGAGCGAAGCCGGGCATGCCGAGCGCAGACGGTGCGCTCGCCGTCGGAGGCAGCGAGCTGCCGCCTAGGATCAGGCGGATCAGCGACGCCGGGTTGTCCGCAAGCACGCTCGGGTTGCCCGCAATTGCGGGAAACACATGCGCGTATCCCGTTCCGTCAGTGCGGTGACAGGCCGCGCAGTTGTCCACGTAAAGCTCGGCGCCACGGCTGTCATTCTTGCCGGCTTGCAAGGCGCGCGCAGTTGAAGGGTCGTTCTTGAAACCGGCTTTGTCGCCGGGCGCAGCGGGCAATGTTTTCAAATAGGCCGCAATGGCCTCGAGGTCATTGTCGGTGAGATGCTGCGTGCTGTGGACGACGACATCGCTCATCGCAGCACCAATCACCGCCGCATGAACATTCCGTGCGCTCTTGAGCGTATCGACGATATCCTGCACGGACCACTTGCCAAGACCATCGGCAGTGTTGCCGCGCAAGTTCACGGCATACCAGCCATCGATGATCTGCCCGCCCGCGAGATAGGCGTTGCTGCGCTCATCCAGCGCTTGCTCTTGCAGGGTCACTTCGCGCGGCGTGTGGCAGCTGCCGCAATGACCCAGCCCCTGCACGAGGTAAGCGCCACGGGCAACACGTGGATCGGAATAATGCTTGGGGTCGAACGCGACGCTGTCTGGTGAAGGCGCGAACGTCTTGCGCCAGATCGCCAGCGGCCAGCGCATCGACAGCGGCCAGGGAATGTCGGCAGGGCTATTGTTGGCTTTCACCGGCGCAACGCCATGCATGAAGTAGGCGTAAAGCGCGCGCACGTCATCGTCGCTGATCCGCGCATAGGATGGATAAGGCATCGCCGGATAAAGGCTGCCGCCCTTGCGGGAGATGCCGTGACGCACGGCGCGGTCGAAATCGTTCAGCGTATAAGCGCCGATGCCGGTGTCACGGTCAGGCGTGATGTTGGTGCTGTAAATGGCGCCGAGCGGCGAGGCCAGCGCGAGGCCTCCGGCAAAGTCCTTACCCGTCGCAGTGGTGTGGCACGCAGCGCAGTCGCCAGCGGCCGCAAGATAGCGGCCCCGCTCGACGAGTGCCGCGTCGTCTCCGCTCGAGGTCGCGGTAATCTCACGGGTCGAGGTTGGAACAAATGCGTAAAGCAGCACTGCCACTGCTGCCAGCACAGCAAGTGAGAGCACGCCGATCAGAAATTTCTTCATCGGTCGATCTCCTTACGTGCGCACAAGCGGACCCGGATTTTTGATGTACTGGTCCACAATCGCTTCCGCGGCCCAGTACGCCAATCCGCCAACGAGACCGGTCGGGTTGTAACCATTGTTCTGAGGGAAGGCGTTCGCGCCGATCGCGAACACGTTCGGCACGTCCCAGCTTTGCAGATAGCGATTGAGCGCCGAGGTCTTGGGATCGCTGCCCATGATGGCGCCGCCGCAGGTGTGCGTGCTTTGGTATTGCGTGATGTTGTAGTGCGTGCCGGGTTTTTTACTCTCGGAGGACGAGGCTTTCGGGTTGAGCACCTTGACCATTTCCTCCGCCTTGCCGACGAGGAATTGTGCCGCGCGAATTTCGTTGTCGTGCCAGTCAAACGTCAGTTGCAGCATCGGCCGCCCGAAGACATCGCGATACGTCGGATCAAGGCCGAGGTAACTCTGCCGATACGACATGCACGCGCCTTGCACCTCGAAATAGAAGCTGTGGCGGAAGTAATCCGCAGCCGCGCGTTTCCACGCGGTGCCCCAGGCGGGCGTGCCCGGGGGCACAGGAATGCCGCGCACCGGTCCCGCGCCAGGCTGTCGTGCCCAGATGATGCCGCCGCCGACAAAGCCGGCTTTGGCATTGTCCAGTTGTTTGCCGTTGAGGTCGTCGAATGTCGCGCCGCCGCCGCCGATGCCCATGAAGGCGTTGGCCTGCACGTCCTTGTCAAAGAACAGCGAGACGCGGTTGAGGTTCTGGTAGGAATAGTTGCGGCCGACTGTGCCTTCGTTGGCGACGGGGTCATAGGCCTTGCCGATCCCCGAGAGCAACATCAGGTGCACATTAAAGAGGGAGAACGCGCAGAGCAGCACGAGGTCTGCGGGTTGTTCGAATTCACGCCCTTGCGCATCGAGATAGGTCACGCCGGTCGCGCGCTTGCCGGTGTTGTCGAGATTCACTTTAAGAACCTGCGCCAGCACACGCAGCTCGAACAAATCCTTGCGCCGGCGAAGCACCGGAAGAATGCAGACGTTCGGCGTGCCTTTTGAATAGTTGATGCAGCCATAGTCGCTGCAGAAGCCGCAGAAGTTGCACGGACCCATCTGGCAGCCATATGGATTCACATACGGCTGCGACGCGTTTGATGCCGGAATCGGATAGGCGTGATAGCCGAGCTCGCCGGCCGCTCTCTTGAAGTATTCGGCGCCGAGATAATCGGGGTTCGGCGGCAAGGCATAATCGCGCGACCGCGATCCTTCAAAAGGGTTGCCGCCTTGCTGGACCTGGCCGTTGATCACGCCCGCTTTGCCGGAGGTGCCGCAGACGTATTCGAACTCGTCGAAATGCTTCTCCAGCTCGTCGTAGGTGACAGGGAAGTCCTGGATCGTCATGTCTTCGGGAATAAAGTCGCGGCCGTAACGCTCTTCCGTGGTGCTGCGGAGAGTCATGTCCTCGGGCAACGGCCTGAAATGGCAGCCCGACCAATGGCTGCCCGCGCCGCCAACGCCGGTCCCCGGCTTGAAGGAGCCGATCTGCCGGTAGGGCACCGCTGTATCCTTGATGCCATGACGCGCGGTGAGCGTTTCCTGCGCGAGACTTTGCAGGTAATGGCGATGGACGGAGCCTTCCAGTTCATCCACGGTTTTGGGATAGGCAAAGTCCGGTTGCGTATCGCGATCCGGACCGCGCTCAAGCGCAACCACGCGCAGGCCGGCGTCGGTCAACTTCTTGGCCAGGATCGCCCCGGTCCATCCCATGCCGACGATGACGGCATCGACCTTTGGTTTGACGGTTGCCATGGTCAGCCCCGCTTTCCGGCCTGATCAACAGGCGGCAGCGGATACGGCTTGTCACGCACGGTCACCCAGTCGATGTAGTCGGCGCGCGCACCGGGATAGCCGATCATCTTCCACGCGCCCATGTTCTTGTTGCCGCCGTACTTCGGGTCAGCGAAATAGCCGTTGCGGACTTCGCCCAGCAGATAAGCGAAGAAGGTCTTCGAGGAGATTCCGTCGAGCTCAAGCTTGCCGCTCTGAGCGTCTTTCAGGAGAGTTTCCCGCTGCGCGTGATCCAGATCCTTGAACGCCTTGCCGCCGAAGGCTTGCTTGCAATGGGCATCCATTGCGTCGAGACCAACACTTAAAATTTCGCGCAGCGTCAGCTTGCCCTGATAGCCAAAATCAGCGGAGGCCTCGATATACGGTCCCTGCGTGTACCAGATTGCGCCGCTGGCATAAGGTGTCTGCATATGACGGTCGAGGAATTCAGGGACGCCGGACTCAACCGCGCCGGGGCCCACCTCGTCAGCGGGAATCAAATGATCGCAGATGGCTGTGAGCGTTGCATACTGCGCCGGGTTGAAAACCGTCGGCGTATAGGTGCTGACTGCGTTATCTGCGGACGCAGCGCCCGGTATGGCCGCTGCTAACGGGACAAAGCCTAAGCTTTTGACAAGATGACGACGTGATAACAACGTCTGCAAAGTATTTGGCTTTTTGTCATTCATAAGCTGGTTCCCGTGATGAATGGATCGGTACAGCTACGAGTCAGCCCAATGCAATTCACCGTTGCGCGAGCACGGGGCGGGGAGACGACGACGCGAACTTAGCAGACGTCCAACGCCGCCGGAATTCCGAATCATCGACACTCAGCCTGCGCCTGCGACCTGTGCGTGATCTGCGACCTGGGGTTTCACCATTTGCCTTAGTCCCCTCGATCAGGCGCCTCCGGCAGTTCATGCAGCCGTCCGGCATGATCGTGATCGAATGAGTGATACTGAAGATCATCGGCACTTACAGACATTCATCTCCAGATAGCCGCTGGCCGCCAAAGCCCACTGGCCGAAACGTCGCTTTTGCGCCAAAAACTCATAGGCAGTTGCCGCCGAGGATAGCGCTTAGTCTGAGATAGAGTGGTCCAGGCTCGGCCCTCTTTCCCAACCTCATTCTCCGGCCGTCGATGCACGATGCGCTGCGCTCGGTAACGGTACGGACTTATTCGTTGAGGTTTATCTCGAGGACTCCCGGCTCTGGCGATCTGAAACAATAAAAACGCAAGGCGCCGCCATCTGACGTTGAACGGAATATGACCGGGGCATCACCATCCCACTGAGCCAATTCCGTGACCAAGTCCTGCACCGTCAACAGCTTGTCCACGTTGGGCGCGGTCCTTATCGGTGGCACACCGCCTCGGCTTACCTCATCACTGTGCTTCATGATCATCCTCGGGCCGCTCAACGATTGAGCGCTCAACTTGTGTTCAGCTCCGCTCGATCTTGTGCCGCTTCATTCTCCGCCAGCGGAGGAGACATGACAGGCAGATGATCAAACAGCCCCCAGCGAATGCGAGGATGGGATGATCCGAGATATTGACGCTATAGAACTTGCCAAAGAAAAATAGCCCAACGGCAAAAGTCGCGGCCGAGACAACGGCATATGTGCCGAAGCTGTCTCCAGGATACGGGTGATGTTCCTTTGCAACCGCGGGCGGAGCATCCTTGCGCCGATCAAGCGTCATAAAAGGAATGCCATACCCACAACGATCAAGCCGCAGAACAGGGGAATGATAATCGGCGGAACCAGCCAATCTCGGATGCGGAATGGCGCTTCATTTGACATAGCTAAATCTCCCGAGCCCCGCATTTGCCAAGCTCTTCATTGTCCACCGCGGCAAGTTATGCAGGCTGCTCGGCGCCGACTGGAATGCCTGAATTGTCTTGAAGGACGAGCGTAGCTTCGCTCGGGCAGCGGCCCTTGGACTTCATTTGGTTGCCGCAAAATCGCACCGGCATTTCCTTTTAGGAAATGGACACGCGCACTGTGTAGGTGTGGATCCGTGAGCCCAATTACAATGGCAGAATGCTGCTTTAAGAAATAAGCTCGGAACCAGTGCCAGCCACGATCGTCACGAAATAAGGCATCTCGCACTATGCGCGTTCGCTTTTGACCGCACCCCGCGACAATAAGCCCAATGCCCGTGGATCACTCTACCGGCACCGCGGCGATTAATGACTCGCTATGTGTAGGTCAACGAGCGCACAGTGAATCCATCACCCGCGTGCCCTCGGCAGTTACAGGTGACTGAGAGTTTTGTGCTCCCGCCTGACTACGGAGAGCAACATGACAACAGTCCATCCGACGCCGCATTGCGTCTTGTGCCACAAGCCTATGAAATTCATGCTCGTCAAAGGCGGCGGTCGCAAATTCCAATGCGAAACATGTGGCCAGCCTGATCCTCTCCATTCCGACGAAGCACTCGGCTGGCTGAAAGGCGAGCTTGGAAAGCGGAACACCGAGGCATAAATCCGTCTTAGCGGTAGCCGGTGGATAGTTCTTTCACCACCTTTGTTCAACACCAGCCAAGCACTCGTCGGAGGAACTGATGGCCTCACGGGAAAGAGAGATAGCTCATCGGTACACCAAAAAGACACTGGCCCACGTCAGGTGGCTTAGTACTCTGCCGCCACTACGATCCCTCGCGATCCGAAGAAGCGATATCTTGCGACATTGCCTCCTGCTGCGTGGACTGATGAAGGATGGATATCGTTCGCCAGACCTTCCTGCCGATGAATTCCTGCTGCGTGCGCAAGAGTGTCTGGTTCTACTTCGCAAGGCCCGTACTCTTGCGAAGCGAGCCATGCACTAAATGAAAAAGCCGCGCCCGGTGAAGGAGCGCGGCTAACGTCATGAAATAGGCAACAGGTAAACAACGACTATGCGCCTCTGATTGAGACCGCGTCCCGCGACATAGTGTTGCATGCACGAGCCACAATTTTGGTTCACGCGCCTCACACGCGCGATGCCGGCTCAGGGACCTGCTTGTGAAGGAAATACATCAGTGCCACTGACACCATCGCAATCGAGACGACGATGTAGCCCAGCCAATTGAAATGCTGCAAAGCGCCGCTCGGCAGCTGGACGATGACGAGACCAGCAATAGCGGCTGAAACACCTCCCGCAAATTGTTGCAACGAGGCGCTGACGGCGTTGAATGCCCCTCGCTTGGTGGGATCGGGGATAGCCGAGATCAGAGCCTGCGACGGGATGATGCGCGAGAAGATCCCCGCAAACAGAACCACATTGATGACAATCACCCAGGCGAGCGGGACGTGGCCGATATTCGTCCAGAGCGGGACCATCACCAGCGTCACCGCGCTTCCAAAACAGAATGTTCGAAACTTGCCGAAACGGTCACTGGCCTTGCCGACCAACGGTCCGACAAAGATCGTGCAAAGCCCGGTGATCAGATAAATCAGAGGCAAGACCTCAAACGTCAATCCGACATTGTTAACGGTGTAGGCCGTGCCAAACGGCATCAGCATATAGCCGCCTGTCGGCATCAACATGACCAGGACGAAAGCCAGCCAATAGCGCGGCTCCGAGATGGTGTGAAACAGATGCATCAGCGGATTGCGTTCCTGCTTCAGCGCGAGGTGATCCGCCACTGGCTTCATGAAGATCAGGATGACGAGCCCTGCCGGTACCGCGACGGCGAGAATGGCGAAGAACGGCGCGTGCCAATCCCAATGATTTGCAAAGAACAGTCCTGCCGGCAGACCCAGCACCTGGCTTGCAGCGAATGCCGTCGAAATGATCCCCATCACCCGGCCACGCATTTCGAGTGGAAAGAGATCGGTCGCAATCGCAAGCACGATCGAGCCGATGACCCCGCCGAACAAGCCCGTGACGATGCGGGCAACCAACAGCATGTGATAGTTGGTGGCCAACGCACACAGCAATGTGCCCAGCATGAAGCCGCAATAGAAAAACAACAGCAGCCGCTTGCGGTCGAACCGATCAGCGAAACCAGCCGCCAGGAAACCCGATACACCCGCGCTGAAGGCATAGGACGAAACCGCCCAACCGAATTGCTGCGGGGTGATATTGAGCGTCGGCATCATCATCGCACCCAGCGGTGAGATGATCATGAAGTCCAGGATGAGCGTGAACTGCAAAAAGGCCAGGATACCGAGGACAAATGTCTGGTACCCGGTGAAAGCCAGGCGCGGTTTTTCGATCGGTGTTGCATCGTTCATGGCCCTGTCTCGCCCAATCCGAGTGGTGCAGTCAAGGCACCACCCAGGCGAATAGTCCGGGCCGTCGCCGGTTGATGGCGGTTCTCTATCGGTTCTTGCTCACGTTCTCGGGAGGCTGTCCCGGTGAATGGGTTTTGTCCGGCGCAGGAGGAGGGGCAGGAACAGGAACAGCAAAGCGAAATAATTGCCGCTGAGTGTTCCGCTTAGGGCGAGCTAGTCGAACGAAAAGATCTTCTTCCAGTCATTCTTCATGCTGATGACGGTCCAGTTTTTCGCCTTTGCCTCGGCATCGAGAGCGGGGGTGAGGGCGCCAATTTTGGTATCGGGCAGCCCCTGCGCCGGACCGTAGGCGTACTCACGTTTTGCATCGTCATGCAGGACGAGCATCGATAGACGCGCGCCGTCTCCGGCACCCGTATATTCCAGCATCTGCTGGTCTCCCGTCGAGTTACCAAATGATGCGTTCGGACGCCGGCCAATGATCAGGTGAATGCCCTCCACTTTCCCGGCAGCGTTGTCATTCAACAAGACCTTGGCCTCCGGGATGAGGATCGGCTTGCCGTCCTTGTCATAGTCATATTCGACGGAAAGAGCCGACCCGATCACCTGCTCCGGTGGAATGCCGTAGATCTGCTGCGAATACAGGCGCACAAAATCCTGACCGAAGCCCGTCACAATGAAAGTCTTGAAGCCATGCGCCCGCAGATAGGTCATCACCTCCAGCATCGGTTGGTAGACGAGGTCGGTGTAGGGCCGCTTCCAGCGTGGGTCCTTCGCGGAGGCAAGCCATTTCTTTGCATCGGCATCAAGCTCGTCAGTTGTCCTGCCGGAGAGCGTGGCAACGACGATCTTTTCGAGATCCTGCATCGTGAGCTTGGCTATCGCTTCCCGGTTTCCGGAGAGCACCGTCTTGAATGGCTCAACGTCCTTGAGCGCCGGCTTTTCCGCGGCCACCACCGGCACCCGGTCGAGGCAATACTTCATCTGGGTATAAATCGGGTGCTCCACCCAAAGCGTGCCATCCTGATCAAAAGTGGCAATGCGCTCCTCGGGAGGCACGAACTTCGGACTTGCTGGGTCTGTCGTGTCTCGCACGAAGTTGAGGATCGCTTGTTTGGCGGATCCCTCATTCCACGAGGGCAATGTGCCGCTCGAAGCAGTCTCTGCCGACGCGGAGATGGGCAAGGACAGCGCGGACAGGGCTGGAAGTAACGCGAACGTCGAGAGCAAGGTGCGACGGTCGATCCCCGGACGCAGAATGGTTTTTTTCATGTTCGGCTATTCCTCATTCAAATGGATCGCGTGGACCGCGCCGGCGGCGATGCCACTCGTCCGCTCCATCACGCGAGTTTTTCGAGATGCCCGAGGCCCAGACCGTCGACGACGGCCTTCTGGATGGGCGCGATGTCGGCATTGATCTTGTCAGCACCGAACGCTGTGCCCACCACCGTCCGAACCGCGCGACCGCCTTTCGCCTGGCCGACGAGCTTGGCGATGGCCTCGGCAACGTCATGATTCTTCGGAGCGTCCTTACCCTGCAACATTAACGAGAAGGTCTTGTGAATGGTGTTGGGTATCTCACCGAGTTCGCCGTAGGACTTCGTGATGTCGTCGTTGGCAGGTCTCTGGATGCTCGCGTACAGGCTTGTCGGGTAAGCGCCAGGCTGAACTTCCACCACCTCTATGCCGAGTTGGGAGACCTCCAGCCGCATGCTGTCGGTCAAAGCTTCGATCGCCGTCTTGCTCGCGCAGTAGATGCCGACGAAGGGGAACGTCACCCGGCCGAGGGCCGAGCCCATGTTGATAATGAGGCCATCGCGCTCGCGACGCATCGAAGGCAGCACGGCCCGCGTCACGCGGAGGAGCCCAATGACGTTGGTGTCGAAGATCGCCTTCGCCTGATCGCTCGTGAAGGCTTCGGTCACGCCGACCGACGCCATGCCGGCGTTGTTGACCAGCACGTCGATCTTGCCGGTTTCGGCGAGGATAGAAGCAACGGCGCGATCGGCCGAGCCGTCATCGGTCACGTCGAGTTCTACGACGTCTATTTTCTGGCTTCGCAGCGCATCGGCGTGGCTGCGATTGCGGTTGGCGATGTCGCGCATCGCGGCGAACACGCGATAGCCGTCGCGCGCCAGCCTTTCCGCGGTTTCGCGGCCGAAGCCGCTCGATGTGCCGGTGATGAGAATAGTCTTGGTCATGGTGTGCCTTCCGGTGATGAGGGTTGCGGGTCAATGCGAGATGATCAGCCGGTATGGCTGGTCAAGAAGGTGCCGCGACGGGGATATCCGAGAGCGAGCTTGAACAGACGTCGGGAGCGGCGCGTTGGGGGATGAAGTGTTGGACGCGCGTCAGAAGGCGAATTCCAGACTGGCGTGTGCAACCAACTTACCCGTCGACGCAAACGTAACGCGGGTTTCCGTGAAGGCCGACGTTTTGCCGAAGCGCAAGACTTCCGCTCTGACCTGATAGTCATCGTTGAAGGCTGGACGCAGGAAGTGCGTGTGCTGATACACGGTGCCTTTCGTGACGCGCCCCGTCGTGCCCACAGACAGTGCTGCAACCGAGTCAATGGCTGCCATGATTGCCTGGCCACATACCGCACCGCTTGAAAATTTGAGCGCATCACTTTGCGGAAGCATCGCGGACACGATGCCCGGGTAGACCTTGAAATCACGAAGGCCGAGCATTTTCACCCAAGGCGCCAAAACATATTCGTACAACTCAATGACTGTGGCATCTGTCACTGGTAAACAATGGAGCGGAGGAGGCCGCCCGACTCCGAAGGCCGGATCGGCCCCGTTTTGCGTTGCCTGCTCGGTCACAAGAGCCCGGTTTCCCGTTAGCGTCATTGTATTCTCAACTGCTGTCATCATTGTTCTCTCCGAATTCTCGTCAACGCGTGACTATCAGAACCGCCACACTAGGCGGCTGAACCTCTGGAGTCGTGAGGCGAGCGCGCCCAGTCGTGCGCACCAGTGCGCACTCTGTGGCGGTGAGAAGGCGCTAATTGGCCGGACATTAGTTCGAGATCGATTTCACCTTGCGGACGAGCACGCTGTCGCCGTTCCGGCTGATTTCGAGCGCACCTGACTGGTGCGCTGTTGAGAAAGCCACACTCTGACCCGGTGCAAGAACAGACACGACACGGATCGGTGTTCCTTCCTTGCCCTGTGCAAGGGTCGCGACGACGTGGAATCCGTCGGGCTCGACGGTGTAGTAGGCGACACCAGATACGTCACCGAGGTCGATGCTCATGCCATCTATCGGACGCGGGCCGTTGGCGTTGGCGGCGTCCAAAGAGACCAGGGCGAATGCTGCGGCAACAAGCATGTTGCGGATCGACATAGCGATCTCCTTTGGGTTGTGACCTAAGACCTGTAATGCGTAGAGGCTGAAGAGCATGTTCGGCACCTAGGCGGTCGCGCCGCCGTCGACGGTCAGCGTCGAGCCGGTGATGTATTGAGCCTTCGCGCTCGCCAGGAACGCGACCATGTTGGCGATGTCCTCCGGCACGCCAAACCGGCCCAGTGCCGAGACTTGATTGGCCATTCCCGCGTGCGGGCCGTTTGCCGGGAACATCTCTGTGTCGATAGAGCCTGGCTGCACGAGGTTGGCGGTGATCTCCCTCGGCCCGAGCTCCCGCGCCAGCGCTTTCGTGAACGCGGCCAGCGCCGACTTGCTTG
This sequence comes from Afipia dichlorophenoxyacetatis, assembly GCF_055386385.1. Lineage (NCBI taxonomy): Bacteria > Pseudomonadati > Pseudomonadota > Alphaproteobacteria > Hyphomicrobiales > Nitrobacteraceae > Afipia > Afipia dichlorophenoxyacetatis. Next base: position 2,174,177 of record NZ_AP029250.1, read on the forward strand.
CCGCATAGGCACCGAGGATCGGCGTAGGGACGCGCTCTGCGACACAACTGCCGATGGTGATAATGCGACCGCCGTTGGCGATGTGCGCCAAGGCGGCTTTGCTCGCGATCAATGGCGCGCGAACGTTGATGTTCAGGAGTGCGTCGATATCGGCGAGCGACATGTCCTTGAGCGCACCCACGCGAAGAATTCCTGCATTGTTGACGAGGATATCAAGCCCACCCAGTTCGGCGACCGCCTTGTCGACCGAGGCCTGAACGGCATCGCCGTCCGCGTTGTCGGCCTGTATCGCCACGCCTTTGCGCCACTTCGCTTCTATGGCGCTGACGACCTCCGCGGCACTCTCCGCGGATTTCTCGTAAGTGATCGCGACATCTGCACCTTCAGAGGCGAGTTCCTTTGCAATCGCCGCGCCGATACCTCTGCTTGCTCCCGTTACGAGAGCTCGTTTTCCCTCTAGCGTCATGTGTCTCCACGTCTGCAATGATTGATACAGAATTATCTAAGACCTTGAACGACGCGCTCGAAGACTCACACTCTCTGTCTTCGCTCTCTGCAACGTGTGATTGTCAGGATTGGAATCGAGAGTCCCGATTCAGAAGATCGCATCATTGCGCTGCTTGTTCGTCTGCGGACTTTAGAACCGCCACACTAAGCAGCTGTGATCTCAGGTGTCGTGAGGCGATCGCGCCCAGTCGTGCGTATCAGCGCGCACTGCCTGGCGCGCCGTGGGGCTGACACCATCTCGGAGGCGTGATCTGGCGTGAGGCAGAGTTGAGCGGGACCTGTCTCGGGGTCACGCTAGGTTCATGAATGTCTGCCTGTAGCTTCGGCGCGGGCCGTTACAAACCATACGACTAGGCTTTCAGGATTATTTCCACGTGGAGTCGATGATGCACCTGAACGACGATTTCAGTGCTCCAGAATTGAACTATGACGGTTTCCGAGCTGCAATGCGCGAGGATTGGGGATGGTTTACTCCTGCTCGCGAAAACAAGCTCTTCGCCAGCAAGGTGCGCACGCGGCGTGTCTGCGGATTCGCTGCAGTGGATCTCACCTGCAACGCCGCCAGCCTTGAGCGGACGAAACTGGACATTCGCCGTGATAGTATGGAGTACTATTACGTCACAGTTCGGGATGTCGGCGAATCGATCATCATTCACAACGACCGAGTCGTGAATATCGCTGCTGGCGATGTCATCCTGCTCGATTCCACAAGACCCGTGACATTCGTCTCGACGGGCCAACCCGGGTGCCCACAATGGCTTGGTTTGCAAGTGCCGCGCCAGAACCTGGTGTCGCATCTCGGCTTCGCGCCGCAAGGCGGCGCGTGCGGCCGGCGGCAGGCGCAAGCGGCACGTCTGCTCTATCAACTCGCTCTTGACCCCGTCGGCAATGCAGAACCGGCGTCCGCAGCGGCTGATGAATTTATGCGTCTGGCGGTCTATGATCTCATCGGTGCACTGTTTGCGCCGCCCGTCCCACTTGGCTCATGCCACACCGACAAGCTGTTCTCGCGCGCCTGCGGCATCATCAAGGATCGCTTTGCCGATCCGGATATCTCTCCGTGCGAAGTGGCTGCCGAGATGGGAATTTCACTGCGCTATTTGCAGAAGCTGTTCACGATCCGCGGGTCGACATGTGGTGACTACATAGCTTCGCTCCGTCTGGATCACGCGGCACATCTGATCGAACGCCGCGCGTTGATGAAGACAGGTCAACCTCTCAGCGATATTTCCTATGCCTGCGGGTTTCGTGACTACACACATTTTGCGCGCAGATTCCGCCAGCGTTTCGGCACCACGCCGGGCGCCGTCGGAGCAGGCGCCACCGGTAACGACAACGCAGAGTGCGCGTCGACATTGGCGGATCAGCTGCCCCGTTGCGCTGCTCCTTGCTGCCAAAGGCTGCATAGAAACTTGGCGGGTTGATAGCCATCGCCGCGATCAGCTCGCTGAAGGTTGCGCTCACACTCAGGTATATGCCGACGGACGGTCCTCTTTGACCCAGTGCTTTTCAGCCTCAGAATCGGGGGCCGGCGGCTTCATCCCTTGGATGGTCCAGAAATCGAATGGCGTTTCGTCAATGTGGACCTCCCAGCGATAACCACGCTCGCTTACGAAGGGATTGAGCGTGGTGTTGATGCGTTCAAGCCACCACGCTCGCAGCTCGGGAGCAGTTGCGCGAGCAATCTGATCAATCCAAATCCTGACAAAATCGTTCGTTGCCTTTCCGCCGACAAAGAACGAGTCCTTCGGCAACTCGTGAAAGACAACGCTGACATAGAACCGGGGCAAGCCGACATCCGCGTAGAGGTCCGTGATACGCGTTGCAAGCGTGCACTTGTCCTCGGCGGAGTACGCATTTTCCGGACCGTAAATATGCCACAGAGGCATTCGAGTTATCCTTGTTTAGCTTTGGTGATATTCGCCGAATCTAGTCGGCTGTGACCTCAGGTGTCGTGAGATGATCGCGCCCAGTCGTGCGTACCTGCGCGCACTGCGTGGCGCGCTGTCGTGCTGACACCATCTCGGCTGCGTCGCGCCAAGGTCCGATCCAAGCCCGATCCAAAGTCCGGTTATCTCATCTGCCCCTATCGCCTCAGCGTCTCGTCGCGCGCCACGAGCCTCGGTGGTGGCCAAGGATTGCAGTCAAAGATTGCGGCCCAGGGTGGCTATGTGAGGGGAGTGCGGCATGAGAGCGCACGGACGCGCGCTCTGGTTGCGGCTATCATCCCGCATGAGGCACCTGCAAAAGCAAGCGCTGTCACGTGGCAAGCGCTTCACTGCAGAGACATCCAGTGTGGCGGTTCAGAAGTCCGCATTATTCGTGGGGCGAGTCCGGAATGCGGACTTCTGAACCAAAGCCACACGAGAACAACAACTTGCTAGTGTCCTTCGATTCCGAAGTTCGCAAACGAAGGTGCCGCGGATTGATGCGAACTTCGGAATCGGGGCACGAGACATGAGAGGAATCCATGGTCCCGATTGATGAGCGGCCCGATGATCTGGAAGCGGTGTTACTTTTGTCTGCGCTTGGCGTCGTGCTGTCGCTGGCCGTGATCACCATGGTGCCCGAGGAGGCACTGCACTGGATGACGGCGCTGGGAGCGGCGCGGCATTGATCTCGCGCATTGGTTGAGCATCAATCATTGTGCACATCAGGGTGTATCGCGTCACGATCAAACGTGTACGCAACACATCAACCTGTCACAAAACAGCAATCGGTACATTGATAGAAGACCCCAGCTCAATGACGGCGGGGTGGCCTGCTTGCATCGCCTGATTTCGATCAAGACCGGTACGGCCTTGCCGAAATTCCAGGCGCAGCAGGAATCACCGATCGGCTTGGATCGATCAGCTTGCATCGATTGGCTTGCGTTGAGCGGCTGGCATCGCGCAGCTGGCGAGATCGGATTTTCGCTCGCTTCAATATGTCGTTTCGGATTGGGGCGAGTGGATGAACGTTCGAGTGTTTCTGTCAGCGGCGGCTGGTCTTGCAACGGTGCTGGCTCTTCAGCATGCGTTGGCCTTTCCGGTCGAGGGCGTGAACACGTCGCTTCCCGTCGGAACGGAGCTCGATGACGATGCGCTTTGGCAGCCGCGCGAGCAGTTCCATTCTGAAGCGATCGAAGGCCAGAAATCATATCTGGTGAAGCTCGGAAACATGGCATTCAACACGCCTGCGATTCTCGGCGGCACCGCGCTGAAGGGCGACGTCAGTTGCGGCACATGCCACCTCAACGGCGCCAATAATCCGAAGCTGTTCATCCCGGGATTGTCGATCCGGCATGGCGGTTTTGATACGACGAGCGCTCTGTTCAATCCGAAAGCCGAGAATTCCGTGCTCGATCCGGTTCGGGTGCCGAGCCTGCGTGGCGTGCGTTTTCTCGGGCCCTACGGCAACGACGGCAGAAAGTCATCGCTTCGCGATTTCGTCCGCACCGTGATCGTCGATGAATTCTCCGGTCCTGATCCCGCGCCCGCGGTGCTCGATGCGCTGGTCGCTTATATCGAAGATATCGATTTTCTGCCCAACCCCCGCATCAGCATCGGCGGCAAACTGGCGGCGGGCGCCAGCGAAGCTGAAAAGCGCGGTGAAGCGCTGTTCAGAAAGCCGTTTCCGCAAGACGCTGAGCTCAGCTGCGCGGGCTGTCACATTCCATCTGCCGCGTTCGTTGATAACAAGCGGCACGATGTGGGCTCAGGCGGTCTCTACAAGACACCGACGCTGCTGAACGCCAATTTCAATGGGCCTTACTTCCACGACGTGCGTTTCGAGACGATCGATCAGGTCGTCGACTATTTTGATCGTTCATTCACGCTCGGCTATTCGGCCCAGGATCGGACCGACATGGTGGCCTATCTGAAGGCGATCGGCGATGCCACGCAGCCTTATGAACGCATCACCATGGCGATCCTGCTGCAGGATATTTTCGATTTTGCCAGCTCGCTCGGCCCCGCCATTCAGGCGCATGACAATGGCATCATCACGCTCACGGTCGCAGCCGTGGGTGGCAATCTGGGTGATGTGATGGACCGCATTCCGGAGCAGGGCGCCCCCGGCGTATCAGGCGGCGAGAAAGAACGCGAGGCTGCACGCAATGCGCTGAAAGAAGCCGTCGCGATTCTGGAGCGGGTCGGCAGCAATGCTGCTGCGGGCAAATATGACGACGCGGCGCGCGAATATCAAAACTACAATCACTTTATAAGTGTCGAGGTGCAGCCCGCTGTCAGTCGCGCCGAACCATTTTCGCTGCTGAATAAAGACGTTCATGACGCTTATTATGCAGCTCTGCGAGAGCAGCTCGGATCTCACAAGAATCAAGCGCTCGAGTCGTACAACAGGTAAATGGGCACGTGACCGGATAGGTCATTGACCGCGTCGCTGGCCAAATCATCGGTCAGTACAGAATAAGTCGCCGCACAAGTCACTGGTTGGATGTGGGCATTCTGGATTCGCGCGCGTGATGCGCCGCGCATTCCTGCTTTCGTTCAATGCAGTACCCGTGATTCCGTAACCTGCGCTTGCATTCGCTGTTTATGACGCACGTAGCACGTGTCGCAACATCGTCGTGTCGCGGATTCTCTTGCGAATGAAGCCGCAAGCACGATGAAAAACATCACATTGAAAAGCATCGCACTTCGATATTTGAAGAATTGTATCGCTATTCGCGACGAACATCGCTGCGATCTTGCGTTTACGCGTGAACATTCGAACGCATTCGCCAAAATGTCGCACCCCTGAAATACGCGTCATCTAAATACCGGCTCGTCTTTTCTTGCTGTCTCTCGCTTCGAGAGTCTCGTCTTCCTTATCTGGGGGTTTTTAATGTTATCGCCGACACCTCGTCGTCCTCTTCGTCAAATGCTTCTTTTATCGGCAGCGTCGCTGATGCTGTGCTCGTCCGCCGGTCTCGCCAAGGACAAGGCCCAGCAGACTGCTGCTGACGATACGCAAACGCCAATCAAGCACATCGTCGTCATCATTCCTGAGAACCAGACGTTCGATCACTATTTCGGAACTTATCCGTACGCCGCGAACATTGCCGGCGAGCAGAGCTGGATCGGCGTGCCTGCGCCGAAGTTCGTCGCGCGCAAGGGCACTCCGACCGCCAATACGCTGGCGGCGAATCCTTCCCTGCTGACCAACAATCCGAACCGCAACATCTTCGGAGCTCAGGCCAATCCCCATCGCGCGAGCGGGAACGACGCCGTGACTTGCGACATGGGCCACGACTACGAGCCCGAGCAGAAGGCGCTCAACGGCGGCAAGGCTGATCAATTCCCTGAGACCACTGCCGGCAAGGGCACGGCTTGCCAGCCGGACGGCACAACCGTCATGAGCTATTACGACGGCAACACCGTCACCGCGATGTGGAACTACGCTCAGTACTACTCCATGAGCGACAACTCCTTCTCCACGACCTACGGCCCGACCGTGCCTGGCCACGCCAACCTCATCGCCGGCACCACGCACGGCATCATCGTGCATGACCCTTCCAACCCGTCGAACCCGAACATGTCCGGTTTCTACGTCAATCCGAAGGACAACTCGGTTACGCTCGTTGACGCAAACCTGCCTGGCTATCTCGACGATTGCGGCCCAGGCCGCACGTTCGAATTCACCGGCAAGAACGTCGGCGATCTGTTGAACGCGAAGAACGTGACCTGGGGCTATTTCCAGGGTGGCTTCCTGCCGAGCGCGCCCGCGACGTTCGATGCGAACGGCAATGTGCTGACGCCTGCGGCTTGCAACACCGCGCACCAAGCTCACCAGATGGACATCAACGGTCAGACCTACCTGGTGCAGAACCCGAGCGTCAACAACCCGGGCGTGGACATTCACGCTCTGGCCAAGGACTACTCCACCGGCGTGACCCCGTTCATGAAGTTCGCGAGCACGCGCAACGTGCACCATCTGCGGCCGACCTCGGCGGACATGATCGGCAAGACCGACCAGGCCAACCACATGTACGATATCTCGGACTTCTTCACGTCGCTGAACGCCGGCTCATTGCCGTCGGTGAGCTACGTCAAGGCGCCGGTCTATCAGTACGGCCACCCATCCAGCTCCAACCCGCTCGTGGAGCAGGCCTTCATCGTGCAGACCATCAACGCGATCCAGCAGTCGCCTTTCTGGAAGGAAACCGCGGTCGTTATCGTGTGGGATGACTCTGACGGCTGGTACGATCACGTGATGCCTCCGGTTCTGACCCCGTCGGCGACCAACGTCGACTTCCTGTTCGGAGTTGGAAATTGCGGTACGCCGGATCCGAACGCTGAGCAGGCACGCTGCGGCCTCGGCCCACGCCAGCCTCTGCTCGTGATCTCGCCTTATGCGAAGTCGAACTTCGTCGATCACACCCTGACCCATCAGGCTTCGGTGCTTCGCTTCATCGAAGACAACTGGAACCTCGGCTTCATCGATGGTCCGGTTGCTCCGCCGAAGGGACAGGGCTCGGTTGACCGCTACGCAAACTCGCTCACCAACATGTTCGACTTCAAGGGCAAGCCGAACGTGACGCCTCTGATCCTCGATCCGGTGACCGGAACGGTCGTCTCGGGTGGCGATAACAAGTAAGGCGATCGCCCAACGCGATTGAGTGACGCTCATCAGCCCGCCGCAGGCATTGCCTGCGGCGGGTTTTTTATCGCGCATGCTGATCGACAGACACGCGATGCGCTCCGTGGCGAACGCCCCGCCTTGCGTCAGCTATTCGGGTGAAGTCTGTTTTTGATCCGAGCCGGATGTTCGCTCCGCCTTTTTATTGAGGCATTTGCATCGCCGTTGCCGCCTTTTGATAGATGCGCCTCAAATCTTCCACCAAATGAAATGCAGCTTCGAATTGTCTGAAACAGTAGTCGGGTTGCAAATGTCGAAGGCGCGTCCATTCAGCGTTGGCTTCATCCATGCGTCCTACCGTCGCGAGCGTTAGGATTGCGATCGCTCGCGCGTGGATGTGAGCGTTCGGTTGCTCGGCGCCGCGAATGGCAAATGCAGCGGCTTCCTCTATTTTTCCTTGTCGCAGCAACGCGAAGGTCCGTGCGCCAAAGATCGCAAACAGCATCGGATCCAATGGACTGAGAAGGGCTGCGGTGTCGGCGGCTTCGACAGCGCGCACAGGATCGCCGATCTGACAATGGACCATCGCAAGGGAGTAATGGGCCGAAGCATAGCTCGGGCTTAAACGGGTGGCTTGGTCAAGCGCCGTAATTGCGCTCTCCTGGTCTCTTCGAAGCCATAGTGCTCGACCCATCGCCCAGTGTGCGGCTGGATCGCTCGGGTCCACCTCTAGTCCCCGTCCAGCCGTATTTAGAGCTAAAGTGATCTCCTGTTCACGGTCACGCGTTCTTAGCAGGAATGCATTCTGATAGTGCGTGAAGGACAAGCCGGCGTAACTTCGCGAGAAAGTCGGGTCAAGAGCGATGGCTCTCTTGAAGAACGTCTGAGCCTCGCGATTATCCTCGTCAGTAAAACGGTACATATTGGCGACGCCACGATGGTACGCCTGCCATGCATCGAGCGAGGCAGGCGGCATGAGGAGCGCTCGATTGCGTTCTATGATGTGAATCTCCGCATCGAGACCTGCCACGATCTGCGAAGCTAACGGGTTCGCCGCAGAGAACGCATCGCCGATCTTGCAGGAAAATTCGGCGACCCAGAAGATACGGCCGCTCACGGGCTCGATGAGCTCAATTGATGCAAGATAATCCGCGCCATGGCGCTGCAAGCGGCCGCTCGCGACATATTGCGCGTTCACACGGGCGGCCGCCGCGACCGGCGATTGACCAACCAATGAGGATACTGTGCTTTGGGCAATAGTGCTCACGCCGCGCAGCTTGGCGATGCCAAAAATAATGTCGCTCGTAACATTGCCGGCATCTGCGGCGTCCTCGGCCGTCGCCGTGGCAAACGGCATCACCAGGAGTGTAGGCCTGCGCGTCTGCGCCACCTGCTGATGGCCCGCGGTATCGAAGCTGGAGCTTTGGGGCTGGAAGGCTTTGGCAGGTTTGTCACGCTGTTGTTGCACGCTCGCAAAAGCCGACCTTAGCGATGCCGGGTCGATGCCTTCATTTTGAAAACGCATGATGGACGCTTCAATCTGGAGCCTCGCTTCGGCATAGAGCGCGCTGTTGATCAACGCGCGAACCAGCGCGACGTGAGCTATTTCATCGAACGGCGCGACTTCGATGAGCTCCCGCAACACTTCAATACGCTCCTCAGGCGGCAATATCGTGCTAAGGCGCTCAAGGAGCTGTTGGCGCAATTGACCAAAACGGTGCCGCTGGCCCGCGAGCCAGCTTTCGAACGATGGAGCCCTTTCAACCGAAAGACCTTCGAGAAAGTCGCCGCGGAAGTGAGCCAGCAGGGACCGAAGGTCGCTCGACGATCCACTGCGCAGCGTCGTTTGGGTATGGTGCGCAACCCAAAGCGCATCGACGTCGAGTGAATTGGCTTCAATCTGAACCTGCTTGCGATCAGCGATCAGTCGTATTGCTGTGGGACTGTCGACTAACGGCCGCAGCTTGGAAAGGCACCAGCGCAACTCGCTTCGCGGATCGTCGGCGACATCCCAGAGCAGCTCGCACAGTTTTTCGCGGGAAATGGGCCGCGCCACCATCGCGAGGTAGGCAAGGAGAGCGCGAACCTTGCGCGAGGGCGGCTGGGGCAGGGGGCTCCCATTCCGCATGACCTGCAGCGGTCCCAACAAAAGCACGCGGTCCGCCGATAGGCTTGCCATTTCCATGATCGCTCCAACGCTCACTCCAACGATGGCGGCCTAAAGCAGGAAGCCTCGGACATCGTGTGGCAACTCGGGTTAGCATACTTCGAGTTTTCGGCGGAAGAGAAAAGTCCAAATTAATCAATCGTTTAGCAACGGCTTTGGTGAGGCCGCGTCTGCCTCAAAAGGAGCAATCATGACATCCGCGGAATTTCCTTACAAAAAACAGCGGTGCAAGATCCTTGGCCGTGAGATGGCGTATGTGGAGGTGGGAAAAGGGGATCCCATCGTCCTGCTCCACGGCAATCCAACCTCGTCATACTTGTGGCGCAACGTCTTGCCGTATCTGGAACCGCTGGGCCGCTGCATTGCGCCCGATCTGATCGGTATGGGCGACTCCGACAAGTTGCCCGATAGCGGGCCCGACTCCTATCGCTTCGTTGAGCACCGCCGTTACCTCGGCGCGCTGCTTGAGGCGCTGAATGTGCGCGAGCGCGTGACCTTGGTCATTCACGACTGGGGTTCGACACTCGGCTTCGACTGGGCCAACCATCACCGCGATGCCGTGAGGGGTATCGCATATATGGAGGCGATGGTGGGCCGGCAGTATTGGGATCACTGGGACAAATTCGGAATGCGGCCAGTGCTGGAGGCGCTACGCTCCGAGGCCGGCGAGCAGATGGTTCTGCAAGACAACTTCTTCATCGAGAAGATCTTGCCAGGGGCAATCCTGCGCAAGTTGTCGGACGCGGAGATGGCGGAGTATCGCCGACCGTTCAAAGAACCCGGCGAGGGCCGCAGGCCAACACTGACATTTCCCCGGCAAATCCCGATCGAAGGCGATCCCGCCGACGTGACGGCGGCCGTTGACGCTTACGCGGACTGGCTGAAGAGCAGCAATGTGCCGAAGCTTTTCCTGAAGGCCGAGCCCGGTGGAATCCTCGCGGAGGGCAAGGTTCTTGAATTCGCCCGAAGCTTGCCAGCGCAGACCGAAGTGACTGTCAACGGAATCCATTTCGTCCAGGAAGATTCGCCGAACGAGATTGGCAGTGCCATCGCGGCGTGGATGAAGACGCTGGCCTGACCGGCAAATCGACAGCCGGCTTTCTTTACAGTGCTGACGGCGCGCGGTGACGACGAGCGAAGAGACAGTGACGCCCAATAGGAGGAACGCCTTCTCCGATGGCGTGTTCGTCGCCGCGGGCCTCGTCGCACTTCGTTACCCGATCAGTGGCATGGCGATGATCTGCCTTTGCCTCATCGTTTACCTGAGCCCGGGGGCACCGAGCGCCGCACGTCAACACAACTAGCTTGAGTCATCTGAAGAGGAACGTTTCTATGGCAGAATTGAAGACAGCTCCGACTTTCGTAGTCGTTCACGGAGCCTGGGCGGACGGATCGAGCTGGCAGAAGGTGATCGAAGCACTTCAGGCCAGCGGCGCAAACGCAATAGCGGCCCCCATTCCACTCACGAGCGTTTCGGACGACGTTCGAGCCTTGGATCGCTGCCTGGCAAGGATCGAGGGGCCGGTCGTGCTGGTCGCGCACGCCTATGCCGGCGTTGTCATCGCGAGCACGCAGAACGAAAGCATCAAGGGCCTGGTCTTCGTCGCAGCGTTGGCGCCCGACGAGGGCGAAACCATCGGCGAAGTGTTTGGCCGAGGGAAGCCGCATCCAAATGCACCTCAGCTGGCTCCCGACAGTGACGGCTTCATCTGGATGCCGCACAGCGCATTCGCTACGGCCTTCGCACAGAACGCCAGCCCGAAGGAGAACGCACTGTTCGCCGCCGTGCAGCGGCCGATCCATGTCGCCTGTCTGCAGGAAAAGGTTCGAAAGCCGCGCTGGAAGACCCTGCCGTCCTGGTACCTCATGGCCGAGCAGGATCGCATGATCAACCCCGAGACGCAGGAGTTCATGGCGCAGCGGATGAAAGCCAAACTTCGGCGGTTGGATGTCGATCATACGCCAATCGTGACGGCACCAGAGCGTGTCGTCGAATTGCTGCTCGAGGTCCGCGAATCCGTCTCGGTCTGATTTTGTGTCATTGATCGAGGTCTCAGGGCCTCGATCATCCAACCAGATAGGAGAAAGCCGTGGGATTGTCCTGGCAACAAGGTCCGCTCTCAACGGGACCAGTCGGCAAGTTCCTGGTACCCGAGCCACTGCCGAAGAAACTCCTATACGTCGAGCGTTTGCGCAGGCGCATGCGTGTGCGCTTGGGAGGTCGTTGGATCGCGGAAAGCGAGAATGTCCTCGTTCTATTCGAACCGGGCCGCTATCCGGTAGCCTACTTTCCGGAGGGTGATGTATCTCCACTTGTGTTGGAGCGCACCGACTACACGACCCAACACTCGGATCTCGGACTCACGTCCTGGTTTAGCGTCCGAGCCGACGAGCAGCACGTCGCGGCGCGAGGAGCGTGGCAGCACACTGGGCTGCCCGCGTACGCCAATGAATTGCAGGGACGCGTCGCGTTCGCTTGGCGCGCGATGGATGCTTTCTACGAAGAAGACGAGCGTATCCTCGGCCATGCCGCGGATCCGTATCATCGCATCGACATTCGTCAGACTTCCCGCAACCTGGTCGTCCGCCAAGGCGAGCGGATCATCGCCGATACCAAGCGGCCGCTGGTTCTCTACGAGTCCGGTTTCGCGCCACGCTGGTATGTTCTACGCGACGACGTCGACACATCAGCTCTCACGCCTGTGAAACTCCAGACGTTCTGCCCGTACAAGGGGCTCTGCAGCTATTACTCGATTGGCGACGCGCGTCAGGCAGCGTGGTCATATCCCGACGCCTATCCCGAGGTTCGCCGCATCTCGAACCTGGTGTCGTTCGAACCTGATATCGTCACGGTGCATCTCGATGGCATCCAGCTCCGTCTTGAGCCTGGTCAGTCGGTGGTTCCGCACGGTCCCGATCGCAACCTCGACCTCGCCGAGTTGGATCGCGCTACGAGCAGCTAGGCGGCATCCGGCCCCACGTCTCAAGACGAAGCAGCGTCTGCCTCGACTGCGATCGGTGAACTCGGCCATCCGTGCGACATTGTATGGGAGAAGGCGAGTGCGCACCGCGATCTGGATAGATCGTATCCAAGGCAGCCGGCTGAATTTGGAAGCCTGATCGGCGTGGTGAGTTTCCAGAACGGCGGATTGGTCGAAAGGAAGACGCGATGAATACAGCCGAAGCATCAGTCATAACGTTCTCTATCGAGGTCATCTCGTTACCGGTGAGTGATGTCGATCGCGCGCTGCGGTTCTATGTCGATCAGGTTGGCTTCACGCTCGATGTCGACTATGCGCCGAGTGACACATTCCGCGTGGTGCAGCTCACACCGCCTGGCTCCGGCTGCTCGATCCAGATCGGCAAAGGACTGACCGACGCGCTCCCCGGATCACTCCGCAACACTTATCTGGTGGTGACCGATCTGGAGGCGGCACGGAATCGCCTGCTCGAACACGGCGTTGAGGTCAGTGTGATCCGTCACAAGGTCCCCATCGATGCCTGGGACGGACGTTTCGCTGCAGGACTGGACCCTGCGCGCAGGGACTATGCGAGCTTTGCCGATTTTATGGACCCCGATGGTAATCGTTGGGTGCTTCAGGAACGGGGATACCGAAATCCATAACCAGTTGTGCCAACGTCTCTCGCCCCTGGGGTTCCTCGCGCGCGCGGGCAATTGCAGAGAAAGCCGTCGCAGGCGTTGCCTGCGGCAGTTTTTTGCGTCGTCGGCAAATAGCGATTCAGATCGACTTGGCTGTCGCAGCTATTGTGTCGCGCAGCCAGCGATGTGCAGGCTGATCATCGAACCGGCGATGCCACAGCATGATGCTTTGCAGATGGTCTGCATCAAACGGCAACTCCCGAATCTCGATCGGATAGGTGCGACGGAATTCCTGCGCGAGCTTGCGGCCGAGAACTGCAACCATATTTGATTGGACAAGGACGGCGCCCGCCGACAGATAAGGGGCTTCCAGCGCAATCGATCGCGTCATTCCATGTGCAGCCAGGGTCTGGTCAACGAAACTCAGGTTCTCACCGCTGGATGATATCGACAGATGCTGAAGCTCGGCGAACGCCGCGAGTGTGAGCTTGCGCCGCAATGCCGGATGGCCCTTTCGAAACACCGCCACATAGTGATCCTGAACCAGCGGGCGTGACGCGAAACGCTCTGCCGGCTCGTCGCGTGCGGAGATGGCAAGATCGAGCTGGCCCCGTTCCAGCAGTTCGGCAAGATCAAGCGTTCCGCTTGGACGCAGCGACAGACGCACCTTCGGCGCCTGGGCCTGGCATGCAGCGACGATCGAACCGGCCAGCGTAACGGCGGCATAGTTGTTGACGGCGATGACAAAGCGCCGTTCCGCGGTCGCCGGGGAGAACGTTTCCATCTCCAGCGCGAGCTGGAGGTCGTTCAGGACCTTGCGGACGGGGAGGGCGAGTTGCTCCGCGCGCGGCGTCGGCATCATTCCCGCCGGCGTCCGGATGAAAAGGCGATCCTTGAGCAGATCCCGGAGCCGGTTGAGAGCATGGCTCAGCGCAGGCTGGCTCAGGGCCAACGCGTCGGCAGCCCGCATCACGCTGCGTTCGCGCAGCAGGGCGTCAAACACCAGCAGCAGGTTCAGATCGAAGTTGCGAAGATTCATGGCCCGTCTCCGGCAATATTCATTTCATGAATTGGGATGTGAAATCAATGCATTTGATTAATTCGAGGCGAGGCCGATATTGCGGACATGATCAAATCACCCCACAGGATTTCCGGTCTCGATGCGCAGCCGCAGGCCCTCGTCGCGTTCGTGCGGAACGCCGCGGAACCCGATGCCGACGCGGTCAACCATCGAGCGCTGCGCGAGCAGGTGGCGCCGCTTGCGGACTGGGTCGAAGTCGACATCAGCACTGCGCCCACGTCGCAACGCCAGAGCTGGCTTCGGCGCGAACTCTCCAGCGCGCTCGGCCGCAAGCACATGCACCTTGGCCAACTCGTCATGCTGGGTTGGCACGATACGGCGCGCATCGCGCTCGATCTGATCCTCAAGGGCGCGATCACATGCGCGGGCATCGTGGCCGTGGATGTTCCCTGCACATTGCCGCGCGATCCGATCGCTGCGACAGCCGCAAGCATCCGCATCGTTCGGCATGACAGCGAGATGGGCGGGCTGGAGGCCGGCCTGATCGATGCGCTGCGTCAACAGGATGCGGACATCCGCCTGATGAATCTTCCGGCGGGTGGAACTCACGCTCGTGATGTCACGACCCGCGCCGCCGCAACCTTCCTCTCCGAACTCACCGCCAAAGCGTGCCGTCAATCCTCAGCAAGCAAGGGATCGAGCCATGTCTAAAGTTCTTCTGATCGGCGCGACTTGTCTTTCCGCAAGTGTCGTGATCGCAGCCTGGACCGGATATGCGGCGATGGCCCAACCGGCCAAAGCCACACCGAAGATATCAGCTCCGGATATTACTGAAACTCATCCCGGCAAGCCCGCCGTTCCCGTGACGGCAACAACAGTCCTGCAACAGGATGTGCCGATCGTGCTGGAGGGACTGGGAACGGTCCAGCCGCTCAACACAGCGACGATGCATTCCCAGGTGCAGGGCACGCTCACAAGCGTCGATTTCATTGAAGGGCAGGAGGTCAAGAAGGGCGAGGGATTGGCGCGGATCGATCCTCGGGTCTTTCAGGCCCAGGTCGATCAGGCCGAGGCCGCGCTTGGCCGCGACCAGGCCTTGCTCGCAAACGCGGAGACGGAACTCAATCGCTCGCTTCCGCTGCTCAGCCGCGGGTTTGCCACGCCGCAAACGGTCGACACGCAAAAGGCGCAGGTCGGGCAACTGCACAACACCGTCAAGCTGGACGAAGCTGCGCTGGAAGGCGCCCGCACGCAGTTAAGCTTCACGACGATCACCGCGCCTTTCAACGGCGTCACCGGAATCCGGAAGATCGATCCGGGCAATGTCGTTCATCCCAACGATGTGAATGGTCTGGTCACGCTGACGCAGATCCAGCCGATCTCGGTCATCTTCACCCTGCCATCCGCCGACATTGCGAAAGCACAGCAGGCGCAGGCGAAAGGTCCCGTCGTTGTGGAAGCCTACGACGCTGCCAACAAGATCAAGCTGGACGAAGGCAAATTGCTGCTCATCGACAATCAGGTCGACGCGGCCACCGGCACGGTGCGCCTCAAGGCCATCTTTCCGAATGAAAAGCGAGCGCTTTGGCCCGGTATCTTCGTCAATGCTCACCTTGTCATCGCCGTCGAACATAATGCGCTGGCGTTGCCTTTGCCCGCCGTTCTGCAGGGTCCGGCCGGACCCTTCGTCTATGCGATCTCGCCGTCGCAACAGGTCAGCATTCACGCGGTGACGACCGGCCAGTCGCGTAACGGTCAGATCATCGTCACCAGTGGGCTGAGCGCGGGCGAGAACGTCGTGCTTGCCGGACAATATCGACTGTCCGAAGGCGCCCGCGTCGAGGTCGTGCCGCCGGATCGGCGGAATGACGTGCAGAATGCATCAACAGCAAGCGCAGGGATGTTGCCATGAATATTTCCGCAGGATTCATCCGCAAGCCCATCGCCACCGCGCTGCTGATGGTCGGCGTCACACTGGTGGGCCTGCTTGCCTTTCGGCAATTGCCGATCTCGGCGCTGCCGAATGTGGACACGCCAACCATCCTCGTCACGGCGCAACTGCCGGGCGCCGATCCGCAAACCATGGGCGCGTCGGTGGCAACACCGCTTGAACGGCAGTTCGGACAGATTGCCGGACTGACTCAGATGACATCAAGCAGCGGCCTCGGCAACACGCAAATCACGCTGCAATTTGCATTGAACCGAAGCGTGGATGCGGCGGCGCAGGATGTGCAGACCGCGATCAATGCGGCGGCGGGGCAGCTTCCGAAGACGATGCCGTCGCCTCCCACCTATCGCAAGGTGAACCCGGCGGACGTGCCAGTGCTGCTCATCGCGCTGACCTCTGACACCATCCCGCTGACCAAGGTCGACGACTATGCCGACAGCATCCTGGCACAGAAGCTGTCGCAAATGCCGGGCGTTGCGCTTGTTACCATCGGTGGCGCGCAGAAGCCTGCCATTCGTGTTCAGGTGAATCCCGCCAAGCTTGCCTCGGCGGGACTGGATCTTGAACAGCTTCGCACAGGCCTTGCGGCCGCCACCGTCGATCAGCCCAAGGGCGTACTCTACGGGCAGCGGCAAGCCTACACGCTTGCGGCGAACGATCAGCTGCTCGCCGCGCATGACTACGACAACCTGATCATCGCGTATCGTGATGGCGCTCCGTTGCGGCTTCGCGATGTCGGTCAGGCCATTCCCGGCGCTGAGGACATCACGCTTCACGGCTGGTACAATGACAAGCCGGCCATTGTGCTGGCTGTTCAACGCCAGCCCGGCGCCAACGTCATCGGCACCGTGGACGCCATCAAGGCCGCACTGCCGCAGCTTGTGAAAGCGCTGCCGTCCGACATCAAGGTCGAGATCGCATCCGACAGGACGCAAACCATCCGCGCCAGTGTCGACGACGTGAAGTTCACCCTCGTTCTCACGATCGGGCTCGTGGTCGGTGTCATCTTTCTGTTCCTGCGAAAGTTCTGGGCCACCGTGATCCCCGCTGTCTCCGTTCCGATCTCGCTGATCGGCACGTTCGGCGTGATGTATCTGCTCGGCTATAGCCTCGACAATCTGTCGCTGATGGGCCTGTCGATCGCCGTAGGATTCGTGGTGGACGACGCCATCGTGATGATTGAGAACATCGAGCGCCACATCGAAGAGGGGCTGTCTCCGTTCGAGGCAGCGCTCAAGGGCGCGGGCGAGATCGGCTTTACCATCGTGTCCATGTCGGCCTCGCTGGTGGCGGTGTTCATTCCGCTCCTGATGATGGGCGGCGTGGTGGGCCGCATGTTTCAGGAATTTGGGGTCACCGTTTGTGTCGCGATCGCAGCTTCCATGCTGGTATCGCTGACGCTGACGCCGATGATGTGCGCCTATCTACTCTGGTCGTCGCATGAGGTCAGCCAGAATCGTGTGTCGTGTGCGCTGGAGAAGGGCTTCACTGCGCTGCAATCGGCTTATGAAGCCGCGTTGCGCGTGGCGCTGCGCTTCAAGGCCATCACGCTCGGAATCATGCTCGCTACGGTTGCCTTCACGGGCGTGCTGTTCGTGATCATCCCCAAGGGCTTCTTTCCGCAGCAGGACACGGGACTGATCACCGGCATCACCGAGGCCGCCGCCGATGTCTCGCCGGATCAGATGGCCAGCCTGCAGCGCGCGGTCATCGATGTGATCTCGAAAGACCCGGCGGTCTCGAACGCAACCGGCTATATCGGGCCGGGCGGACCGACCGTGACGGAAAACAACGGCCGTTTGTTCATTCTGCTGAAGCCGCGCGACCAGCGTGACGCCAACGCCGATGCGATCATCCGGCGGCTCGACCAGAAGCTTCAGAAACTGCAGGGCGTCGAGGTGTTCATGCAGGCGACGCAGGATATCAATCTGGCGAGCCGTCTCTCCAAGACCCAGTACCAGTACACGCTCACCGACGTGAACAGCGACGAGCTGGATCAATGGGCCACACGGCTCTATCAGAAACTTCGCAACATGCCCGAGCTTGCCGACGTTGCGACCGATCAGGCCAATGCCGGACGTCAACTCAAGCTGCAGATCGATCGCGACGCGGCTTCTCGCCTCGGCATCGATCCGTCCACCATCGACAACACGCTGTACGATGCGTTCGGGCAGCGCCATGTCGCGCAGCTGTTTACGACCCTCAACAGCTACTACGTTATTCTGGAAGTCGATCCGTCGTTTCAGCTCGGCCCCTATGCGCTGAACCGGATCTATGTCCGCTCGTCCAGCGGAGCGATGGTACCGCTTGGCCAGTTCACCAAGGTGGAGGCGGGGACCGCGCCTCTCGCGGTCAATCACCAGAGCCAGTTTCCATCGGTCACGCTCAGCTTCAATCTGGCTCCCGGCGTCGCCGTAGGCAACGCGATCTCGGCCATTCAGGCCACCACCGCCGCGCTTCACATGCCTGACACCATCACTGCGAACTTCCAGGGCAACGCCCAGGCATTCCAGTCATCCTTGAAGAGCACGCCGATCCTGATCGTTGCCGCACTCATCGCGGTGTATCTGATCCTCGGCATGCTTTATGAAAGCATCATTCATCCCATCACGATCCTGTCGACATTGCCGTCCGCCGGTATCGGCGCGCTGCTGACGCTCATGGCATTCGGATTTGGCCTCGACGTCATCGGCCTGATCGGCATCATCCTGCTGATCGGCATCGTGAAGAAGAACGGCATCATGCTGATCGATTTTGCCCTGCAGGCTGAACGGTCTCGCGGTCTGAGTGCGGAGCAATCCGTGTTCGAAGCCTGCAAGACCCGCTTCCGGCCCATTCTCATGACGACCATGTGCGCCGTGCTCGGCGGCATTCCGCTGATGATCGGAACGGGCACGGGGTCGGAGCTACGGCAACCGCTCGGCTTCGCGATGGTCGGCGGGCTTCTTCTGTCGCAGTTGCTGACGCTGTTCACCACACCGGTGGTCTACATCTATCTGGATCGCATCAATCACTGGGTGACGCATCTCAGGCAAGGAGGTGGCACTGCGACGCAACGTGCGGGTGTGTAATGCGAAGGCATGCCGAGTCGTCGCCGCCTTTGGACTTGCCTGAGATTGCCCTACGCGGGTTTGTTCGCTGCGCGTTGAGGCAGCAACGCAACCAGCCCGACGATCAGAACGGCCAGCACTCCCGATGCCGCGTAGCGGCTGAGCGCCAATCCGCCGTGATCGAGAGGCTTGTCGAGAAAGTCACCAATCGTGGCGCCGAGCGGACGGGTGAGCACAAAGGCGATCCAGAATAGGACGGTGCGCGAAACGTTGGTCCAGAAGTAAGAAGCAGCGACGATCGCGAGGCCAACGGCGAAGACGGCTGCACCGCCTCCATAGCCAAGGCCGGTCGAGTCCGCCATCCAGTCGCCGAGCGCGGTCCCGAGCGTCTGCGAGAACATGATCGTCATCCAGTAGAAGGCCTCGGCCTTTCGGGTATGGATCGAGGCGATGGAAATGGTGCCCGTCGAGCGATACCAGACGAACAGTGACAGAACGAGAAGCACGATCAAAAGGGACGAGCCCCCGAGGTAGCCGATCCCGAGCGAGCGATCGACGAAGTCGGCAAGCGTTGTTCCGACCGTCGTCGTCGCGACGATGACCGTCCAATACAGAAACGGATGAAAACGCTTCGCCGCTATCTGCGCTGCAACGGCGATCGCGAAGATCGTGGCGAAGATGGCGGTGCCGATCAAGTAACCCAGATTCATCGACATCGTTACGGCGTCGCCGCCGGTTTCGCC
Organism: Afipia dichlorophenoxyacetatis; assembly: GCF_055386385.1. Classification (NCBI taxonomy): domain Bacteria; kingdom Pseudomonadati; phylum Pseudomonadota; class Alphaproteobacteria; order Hyphomicrobiales; family Nitrobacteraceae; genus Afipia; species Afipia dichlorophenoxyacetatis. The sequence continues at coordinate 2,193,772 of NZ_AP029250.1, forward strand.
CAATGTCGTCGCGAGGATCTTGATAATCCAGAATCCGGCTGTGACTTCCGGAACCTTGCGAACGATGTCTTCCACGACGAAATTGTTACGCACCTGATCCATGCCAAATCCAATTCGGTTTGTGCTTGCATCGGACGCACCCGGCGGTGTCCGATGTCCAGCATCAGGAGAAATGCAAGTGATGGCGACGCTGTCAAAGCAACTTGGCGCGAGACTGCTTGCATTTCGCGGCATCCGGCGTTCCGGCACGAAGTGTGTAGAGGGTCCGGTCAATCGCTCTGTCGACCGTGTGCCAATCCGAAGCCGCGTGTGGAGGTTGGATCCCAGTTCAGGCTCTTCGGTCGCGAGATCGCCGGCGGCAGTTCCAAGCGCGAACGTGAAGAGGATCGCGCTCCAGTAAAACAGTTCGCGCCGCGTTGTGACGATCGTATGAACGGAGAGGGTCTTCTGGACGCGGTATCGCAGGGCGTAGGTCACCGGCAACGCACCGGTGCTGGCATAGAGGCTGATCTCCAGTTTGTTCGACAACGCGGAACGGTCGTCTCGGGTGGTGACAACCACTAACGCGACCACCGAGACGAATTGAGCACGACAATTCGCTCGCGCGCAGCATTGCCTGCGGCAGTTTTTTGCGTCGTCGGTGGTGGGTTCGCACGTTGTGTCTCGCTGGTCACACACTGTCTGATTTGATGGAGAGTACGGAATAGTTAAAGTTCGAGGGCCGTCAAATCCAATCGCCAGCCTTTGGAAAACACTACCTTCGCGCCTCGGAATCGATCGTTCGATCGGGCAGGGGATGGGCAGTGAAGAGCTTGAGGATTTTGGGGCTGGCCGTGGTTGCCATTCTGGGCGTCACGCCGATCGCTTCGGCCGCCGACACAGGAGGCGCATCGGGCTGGAGTGGTTGGTACGCTGGCGTGAATGCCGGCGGAGGCTGGGGACGTTCCAATTCGGATGTCGTCTTCGATCCAAAATCCCACTTCCTGGATACGGCCGCGGGTGACTCGGCCTCCAAATCAATCAGCGGCGCGCTGGGGGGCCTTCAGGCGGGATACAACGCGCAAACGGGGGTCTTCGTTTTTGGTTTCGAAACGGACCTCCAGATCACCGGCGAGAGGAGTGACGCGTCATCGACTGTTATGCTCACCCACCAAAACGGATGTTTCGGGCCCTGCGGGCCGACGCCGCTGCCGCCAATGGTGACGAAGGCGCCTTTCGACTCCACGCAGAAGCTGCCGTGGTTCGGGACGCTTCGCGGACGGCTCGGTGTGACGCCGTCGGCCGGTTGGCTGGTCTATGCAACCGGCGGGCTTGCCTATGGTGAGATCAAGACCAACGCGACCCTGACTGTGCCGCCAGGTCTGCCGTGTATAAATAGTGGATGCACCGCTCCGCCGGGCGGAGTTGCCGTCGGCAATTTCAGTCAAACCAGAGCCGGGTGGGTCGTGGGCGCGGGTGTGGAAACAGCGCTCGGTGGACATTGGACCGGCAAGCTCGAATATCTCCACGTCGATTTCGGCGACATCAGCAACACGTTCGCACCCGTCGCACTATATGCCTTTAACGGGACTTTGAGAACGAATACCCGTCTGACAGACGAGATCGTGCGCGTCGGTGTGAACTATCGTTTCGGCGGGTAAGTCCCGCGACATACGACATGCGACGATCACGATCGTCACCGTGAACGCATGCCGCTTCATTGTCTCGGATCGTGAATCGCACGTAAGCCGCTCTGATTTCTTTAATGCGTATTGGTGCGTTGCCAGCGTTCGAGGTCTTCAGGCGAGAGCTCTCCCGGATCCTGCTCCTTCTCGACCGGTTGCTTCCACGGCGTGTCGGTCTGCTTGAAAGTCTCCTTGTCGGTCCGCTGTCGCGGATCGTCGTTCGGCTTCTCACGCTGCATGTCGCACTCCTGCGTCATTTCGATTGAACATTTGAATTCAAGGAAACGCTTTCGGCTGTTGCCAGGTTTATCTCTTTCGAAGCGTTGAGCGAGGCGACGGCCTGCAACACCAGAAGCAGAATGGCCAAGATCCCACCCATTAAAAGGAAATGGTCTTTCATCGATCTCCTCGGCCGTAGCAGCAGTGTTACCTTGAGATCGGCCGCTCGTTCGCACCGTGCGGAATGTTTTCGCTGATCGCCTTATTTGTATCCTTGGAGGCGGTCAACGAAAGTGTCACTGCGAGTAACACCGCTAAAGCCGCAACAACTCCCGCCATGAGATAAAAGTGTCTTTGCATACGCACACCTCAGATTGCCAATAGGCAACTTCTGCGCAGGTTCCTACGGCTGACAGTGATTCAAGCAAATAAAAGTATCATTTGATGCGTTGCTCATCCGAAACGGGTGTAGCCTTTCTTCATTGCCGGCACGAATTTTCGGCCGCCGGCGACTGAGAGACCACTCGCGCTCCCGGCTGTCCAACAGCGGAGTGGTCTATGACCCGAATACAATCCGCCTATCAATCGCAGTTGCGCGACCAAGCTAATCTGCTTCGGCAAAGAGCAGACATCCTCCCGCACGGACGTGCCCGCGATGCGCTCCTGTTGCAAGCGCAACGGCTCGAACGCGCGGCCATCGTGGAAGGCTGGGTCGCCTGTTCAGAACTCCAACCACCGAAGGGACGAGCGAATGACACATGTGACGAACCGAACGTGGATGCCGGCGCAAGTCGAAGAACTTAGAAGGCTGGTTGAAGCTGGCGCATCTCCCGTGAAGGCAGCCGCGCGCCTGAAGCGGTCCACGGTCTCGGTCCAGATCAAAGCCAAGGACTTGGGCACTCCATTCGCCGACAAGCGGGTGTTGAAGCGGCGGCGGCTGATGCGCGAATCTGAGGTCCGGAGAAAATTGGGACTAACGTGAGTCGTGCGGAACGCGCAGACAAGATTTCACTTCTATTGGCGTGACAACGGACTCCCGAAGCAAAGTCGGTCTGTCACTTCCTGTTGGCCGGCTGGCCGTGTGTACTGCAAACCCCACTGACCAGCCGGCTCGCAACATCGCCGATTGACGATCACTTTCAAGGCATGCTGGTCGAGCCGCTGCCGTTAGTTATTTGGACAGGAGATCCCGCCAACGCGCTTCAAATGTATAAAGCGTCTCGCTCACCGCGCCACAACATGCATCCTGATCAGGGGCACTGCTTGGCCGCTCCGTGATCGTTCGCATTGCTTCCTTGACGGGAGGCGCTGCTTCCGTTTCGCGACGCGGCGATGCCTTGTCACGTGGAGAGGTTTTCACGGACCAGGCCAACAATGATTTCGAAAGATTGTTCTGGCCTTCGTACCAGCATTTTCGTCCGTCGATGAGCCGATAAGACCAATGTGTCTTCGGTTTCGATGGCATTGCAACGTTGCATTGCTTCGCCGTCGCGCTCTCGGTCCCCATCAAAAAGGACAGTGGCAAAAGGCAAACAACGACTGACGCCAACACACTCAGCTTCGTCATTGGTGTCCCTCATTTCATACCGAGGTCCCCAAGCCAACGTCTTAGCGTGATTTGCAAATCTGCTCAGAGTGGGTCAGAAATCTGGCGAAAGTCCGCCCGGTTGTAGAGGGGGCACTCAGCACGCTGTCATCTTTGAGGCTGGTGCAGGTCTCGGACGCTTCGCGAGGGCGGATACAGACCGCGAGCGCGAAAAAACTAAGCCGCTTGTGGAAGCAGCTTGGCGACAGCCGCGAGCAGGTCCGTCTGCGTGACGATGCCGAGGATCGCTTTATCTGAATCGACGACGATCACGGCGTGCGTACTTCCGTCTGTCAGCGTTCTCACAAGCGCGACCGCCGGCGTCTCCGCGAAACTCGTTGCGGCGGTAGACATGCACGAACCGACATCGCCGGACGCGCCTGCGATTTCTCTCAAGCCGATGGTCCCGACCAGATGATTATCGGCGTCGACAACCGGCAACACGCGGATATTGAAGTCGAGCAGCAACTGTCGTGCCCGATCGAGACTATCGCGCAGTTGCACTTTGACGACGTCCCTCGACATCACGTCGGCGCAGACGATCACGCCATGTGATCGCAGGGCTGCCTGATACTCGACTTCACGAAGCAGCTTATCCAGATCATCCGTGCTGATATCGAACGTCTCGTGAAACGTCTCCAACGCGCGGTCGATGTCTTCCTGCCGGAAACCTCCGCGCAACTCCGGACGAGGATCCGCTGTCGGGCGCGGCGACGGCAATGGCTGCGTGTGCGGATAGGCTCGGCCGGATATTCTGTGAAACACGAGACCGAGCAGCACGAGCAAGATGCAATTCAAAGCCACCGGCACGAACGGGAAAAGAAACCCTAAGCTCGTCACCGCCGGGCCGCCGATGATCGACGTCAACGCAGCAGCACCACCCGGCGGATGGAGGCTCCTGGTGAATGACATGGCGAGAATGGCCAGCGATACGCCAAAGCCAATCGCCAGGATCTGATCTTTCACGAGATGCGCGACCACAACGCCGACCAGCGCGGAGATGGTATTGCCGCCGATGATCGACCAGGGTTGAGCGAGGGGACTCGCTGGGACTGCAAACAGCAGCACAGCCGAAGCGCCGATCGGCGCAACAATGAGCGGAAAGCTCGAGCCGTTTCCGAGCACAGCCTTACAGATCAGCGCGGTACACGCGATCCCTGCAAGAGCGCCAATGCACGCGATCAAACGATCACGTATCGTTGCTCCGGCGAGGATTGGGGAAAAGAACAGGTGCCCGCGTTTGCGGGGAGGCTTCTTTCCGGAATTGGAACCGGGCATGAACGTTTTGTCGCGACTAAAAGGAATGTGACACGGCCATAACGGGGTATCGCGGCCCCCACAAGGACCTTTGAAGCAAGGGCTTTGATTGGGGTCGAATAGCCTGTTTGCCGGCTCACAGAGAGATGAATCTCCTCAAGATCGGGCCGCGAATGGCGGTTCGATCTCATGCGCCCGACAGCCATCGGTGGCGTTATCCGCGCGGCACCTAGCCACAAAAAACGCCATGCGTTCAATGCATTGTTGCATTGCAGCAAAAATCATCGCGACGCAGCAATTCGCACCTTAAATAGATCCGAGACTTTTTCTCGGAGTGACATCAATGAATACGAAGACTTTGACGTTCGCCGCCGCCATCACAGCGATTGCGCTCAGCACGACCGCTTTCGCCGGCGAACTGCCGACCTACGAGGCCAACGGTTTTCCGACAACACCAGTGCAGGTGAGTGTGCTCGGTGCCGCCAACGTTGAGCAGCAAGCGGCGGCGCCTGCCGCGACGCTCACGCCCGTCCAGGCGAGCGTGCTGACGCCGCGCAAGGTGAAGACCGCGACCGTCGGCGAGAGCCGCTAAGCTTGAGTCATGTCAGTCGGTTGACGGACTGCATTCAACTGCTGTCTCAGATGAAGAATGGCGCGCATGAATCTGCGCGCCATTTCTTTTTCAACCTGAACCTTCGCTTTGCCGAGACGCCGCTTGAGCAACCGGATTGCGTCAACTTGTTGATGCCGATGGGCAGCATTGCGTTGAGGCGAGGCGCGGGGTTGACCTCACCTGACGAAGGACTAAGAACAAAAAAACTCTAAAAAAAATCTGCAAGGGTGGTGACGTTCGCAGGGGATCTGGTTGACGCCACCCATGCAGGACACATGACCACCACGCCTCACGCGCACGCGACCGCCACCTCAAAACCCCTTCATTTCGGCATCGTCCTGTTGTCTCTCGCAATGGGCGGATTTGCGATCGGAACCACCGAATTCGCGTCCATGAGCTTGTTGCCATTTTTTGCCGCCGACTTTCGTGTCGACGAGCCGGCCGCGGGGCATGCGATCAGTGCCTACGCCTTGGGCGTGGTGCTGGGTGCGCCACTCATCGCTGTCATTGGTGCGCGGTTCGCACGCCGCACGCAATTGCTGGCGCTGATGGCTGTCTTCGCGCTCGGTAATGCGCTGACCGCGCTTGCCCCCAGCTTTGGCTGGATGATCGCGGCGCGCTTTCTGGCGGGATTGCCGCATGGCGCCTATTTCGGCATCGCCGCGCTGGTCGCAGCGTCGCTCGTTCCTCAAGATCGCCGCTCGCGAGCGATCGGCCAGGTGATGCTCGGCCTGACTAGCGCGACCATCATCGGTGTGCCGCTGGCCAATCTGCTGGGGCAGGCGGTGGGTTGGCGCGCGAGCTTCGGCCTCGTGTCGATACTGGCGCTGCTCACGATCCTGCTTTGCGCGCTATTTGTGCCGCGGGATCAAGCGGGCAGGTCGGATCCGCTGAAAGAACTCGGAGCGCTGAAGAGTGGACGCGTCTGGATGACGCTTGCGATCGGCGCCATCGGCTTCGGCGGCATGTTCGCCGTCTACACTTATCTCGCGACAACGTTGATCGAGGTTACCAAGGTCAGCGCCGCCGCCATTCCGTTTTTCTTCGCCGTCTTCGGGATCGGCGCCACGCTCGGCAATCTGATCGTGCCGCGTTTTGCGGACCGCGCGCTGATGCCGACGGCGGGTTGCATCCTGCTGTTTTCAGCGCTCGCGCTCCTGATCTTTCCGTTGACCGCCAGCAATCCGTGGCTGCTCGCTGTAAACATCTTCGCCATTGGCGCCGGCGTCTCGCTCGGGGCGGTGCTCCAGACACGGCTGATGGATGTGGCCGGAGACGCGCAGGCGCTGGCTGCAGCGCTGAATCATTCGGCATTCAACACCGCGAATGCGCTCGGCCCGTTCCTGGGCGGCATTGCCATTCGCGCAGGGATGGGCTGGACGTCCACCGGCCCCGTCGGCGCTGCACTCGCGCTCGCAGGTTTTCTGATCTGGATCGTCGCGTACCGCGATGCCGGGAGCGCTCCCAAGAACATGACCGAGGACAGGCGCAAGAACTCTTCAAAGAGTCCCGCCACACCACTCGCGTCGGATGATCACGTTCACTCGCACCCGCGCGAGACTTCGGTGTCCAAGACTCCAGCGTCCAAGACACCGGTGGCGTGAAGTGTCCTGATGACACCGCGCGCTATGTTTGCGCCTCACGCGTCGCCGCTTGCTTTGCCGCAAGCGCATCGCAGAGTTCGTGATGCATGTCCATCGCGTCGCGCTTGACGGATTTCAGCATGTGCATCTCGAGAAGCAGGCGATCGACCTGATAGACCTCGTGGGCCTCGAGTTCGCCGCAACGCTCGCGCGCGTCTTCAGCCATCCCGGCTCGATGAAATCGTCACGCTCCTTGCGCTTGGTCATGAAGCCGTTGAAGAACTCATCCGCGCTGCCGCCGAGCACACGCCCCGTGGAAAACGTCGCGTTGATCGCGAAGACGACGCCGTCGTTCTCGTCCACCTTGGCATTGAAAACGAGGTCACCGAACGGAGTCAGCGCGATCGGGATTCGAATCCACGGGCGCTGTGAGTTGGGAAATTTGAGAGCGACCCAGCGGTCGAGGATCGGCTGCCAGGGCTCGGGATCAATGAGGCGCAGCGCGGCAGGGCCGTAGACGCCAAGCCCGTGTGTACACCAAAGCTCGATCAGGGACGCAGGCAGCCGCCCGTCATAGCGGCTGGCCCATTCGGCGGACACCGGCGTGTTGCCTGTATGAGGCGGGTTGGCATTGACGAATTTCTTGAGCTGAATGCCGCCGCCACCGCCAAACCAACCGAACATCGTTACTGATCCCGTTTGCAAAATGGCGCGCCCGAAAGAACAGGCGCGCCATTGTTTTTAATCGCCAGACTTGAACTCAGTGCGACAGAGCGCCCCGATCAGTTCGTCGGGCGCGCAAAGGCCGGGTACTTCATTTTGCCTTGGGCGATTTTGGCCGGCCACACCGCGACCTGCTTGCCGTCCTGCCATTGGAAGATCATGCCGCTGACGGCCTCGGGTCCGTAGACCAGACCATGGGTGAACTGATCGTCTTTGCCGTAGAACTTCACGCGGCCGATGGTGCCGACATAATCGGTCTTCTCCAGCTCTTCGACCATCTTGTCCGGATCGGTCGAGCCGGCGCGCTGGATCGCGTCCGCAATGATGTAGACCTCGTCATAGGCGGTGTAGCCGGTATAGGCCGGATCCGTGCCGAACTTCGCCTTGAAGGCGGCTGCGAAGGGCATGGTCTTTGGCGTCACAGCGGCGGTGGCGGTGGCAACGGCCAGCGATGGAATGCCGTCCGCAGCGCCATTGGTGTCGCCCCAGAACGACGGGCTCAGCGCCTGCGCGCTGACGCCGAACATCGGGATCGGCACCTGCTGGTTCTTCCACTGAACCGTCGGCTGCACGCCGACATGTGAGATGCCGGTGATGATGACGTCCGGCTTCTTGCCTTCGAGCCCATTGAAGATCGGCGTGAAGTCGGTGGTGTCAGGCGAGAAGCGAACGTGATCGACCACTTTGAGACCGGCCTTCGGCAGGCACGCCTCATAGCCTTCATCGAGCGACTTGGTCCACGCCGCGTCCTCGCTCATGATGGCCGCGGTCTTCATCTTCATCCCGTCCACCAGCAAATCCTTAGCGGCGTCGCACACGGCTTGCGATTGCGCCGCCGACGTCAGGTAGCCGTGGAAGGTGTATTTATTCTTCGCATAATCGGTGTGAACCGGCTTGGTGATCTCATTGGAAGCGGCGCCGGGCGTGATCAGCGGCATCTTCAGGCGCGCGGACCATGGCTCCAGCGCAAGCACGACCTCGCTGATATAGCTCGCGATCACGGCGCTGACTTTGTCATCGGAGACGGCGCGCTGGAAGGCACGGACGGAATCCGCCGACGAACTCTTGTTGTCGTAGGAGACGATCTCGATCTTGCGGCCGTTGATGCCGCCCTTGGCGTTGATTTCGTCGGCCGCGATCTGCGCACCACCCGGCGTTGCCGCGCCGGCAATCGACTGGATTTCTGCGATCACGCCGATCTTGATCGGAGCGTTTGATTGCGCGAAGGCAGGCAATGTGGACGCTGCGGTCAAAGCGGCGAGGGCGGTGGTCGCTTTCAGAAAGTATGAGAATTTGACGTTGATCTGATGACCCATTGGACTTGTTTCTCCCGTTTATTATCCGTCTTTATGACGGCTTGGGAGAAGTCGAGCACAGGCAAAAATGTAAAGCAAGATATGTCGGATCACGATGTTCCATGCATCGAAAGTCTAACGACAGCGCGGACCAGCCCCGCGCAAGCCTCACCGTTCACTTGCGATCGTCGGACGCGGGGCCAAGAATAACAACATCAGTCGACGCGCTACTTCAGCGGCAAAAACAATTCCGCGACAGTCTCATGCTCCGACACCTCCGGGAAGAAACTCAGCCGCTGGCAATAGAGCGGGAAGTCGCGGGCTTCCTCGCCGCTGACGGGTAGCCAATCGCGATAAAGGAAGAGCGCGGCGGGCTCCAGATTGTCGGTGTAGCCGACGACGCGCAGCACCGCGCAGCGTCCGCCGGGGATCTCGCCGGCTTTGATCTCTTCGCCGTTCGCCTCGATCGGTTGCTCGGTCGCGACACAGAGGTCCTGGCTATAATCGGCAGGCGAGGCAGGACGCCGCTCGGAACGCCAGACATTGAAGGTCGGATTTGTCTTGGGGTGCAGGCCAGCGGCCTTGCGCCACGCGATGAACCGCTGGATGGTGGCGCCGAGCGTCGCCGGGTCGCCCCGATGCTCCATGATCGCCACCGGCGTGGGAGGCACATCGCGGATCGTCACGTCGTCCGTGGTAAAAGTCTTCTGCATGAGTTTGCTCCTGGCGTTATCGAGAGGCCCGAAGGCCGCAAGCCACGGCTCCCAGTCGGGAGACTTCCGGAACGACGAAGGCGATTGCCCGAACCTTTCCCGAAAGACGCGGGCAAAGGCGTCCGGTGCATCGTAACCGGCATCCATCGCGATATCCGTGATGCAGTCGGCATCCCTGTAGGCAAGCTGATATGAAGCGCGCTTCATGCGGGCGAGCTGGATATAACGATGCACGGACAGCCCGAAAGTCGCCGTGAACTGCCGGTGGAAATGAAACTTCGAGTAGGCTGCGACGCTGCTCACCGCGTCCACGTCCAGATCGTCGTCCAGATGCCGGTCGATGTGATCCAGCACCCGTTGCATCCGGGCATGGTAGTTGCGAAGCGCCGCCTTCATCGTTCTGTTCTCCGTGGCAGCGCCAGATAAGCGCACGCAGACATGACGCGCTCGACCGATCTTGCGGTTTTGTCGCGGGAGTTGACGGCCTGGTTCTTCACCCGTCAGCAACCGCAGGGCGAACTGGCCGCATGTCTCGTTTCGCGACAGAAACGGATATTCCGTGCGCCTGCGCCTTGAGGCGATACGGTAATTCCGGTACGACGCATATGCGAGCCTGAATATGCGGACCGCCGAGGCGTTGATGGCCTCGCCGATATTATAAGAACGACCCTATATTTTTTGACGTTCACGCTCGATTTGACCCGGCTGCGACCGAGGGTCCAATGGATTGGCACGACTCTAGGAATAACGAACTCGTTTTCTCGTTCGGCCCGTTTCGCCTGATTCCGAGGCGTCATTTGCTGATGCGTGATGGATGTGCGGTCAAGCTCGGCGGCCGCTCATTCGAATTGCTGCATCTGCTGGTCCAGCGCAACGGTCAGTTGGTGGGCAAGGACGAACTGATTGCGGCGGCATGGCCGGATACGTTCGTTCATGACGGCAATCTCAAGGTCAACATTTCCAGCCTGCGCCGCGCGCTGGGCGACACACAGGCGCAGCCGTCTTTTGTGGCGACGATCGCGGGCAGGGGATATCGATTTGTCGCGCCGGTGCAGGTCAGCATCGCGGATGTCTCCGATCCAGCCGTTGCTGCGAAGTCATCGGATTTGTCCGGCCTTCCTCATCATCGCGACATGGTCGGCCGCGAAACGGACATCGTCCATATCCTGGCCGACCTGCGCGACAAGCGGCACGTCACGCTGGTCGGCGCAGGTGGCATCGGCAAGACCACATTGGCCGTCGCCGTGGCGCGTGCCTTTGAACCGAACTGTCCGGATGGTGTCTGCTTTGTCGATCTGTCGACGATCAACGATCCGGCGCTCGTCCCGGTCGCATTGGCGGCGGCGCTGGGCATCCGCGGCAACCCCAACGATGCGCTCGTGGCCGTCCTTGATTATCTCCGGCAGCGCCGCACGCTTGTTGTGCTGGACAATTGCGAGCACGTGCTTTCTGCGGCCGCGATGTTTGCGAACGGCATTGTTGTCGAGAACGGCAAATCGACACTGCTCGCCACCAGCCGCGAGCCGCTGGAAACAGCTGCGGAGCATATCGTCTGGATCGACCCGCTCGCATGTCCCGAGACGAGCGACAATCTGACCGCGTCTCAGGCCATGGAGTTTCCAGCCATCGAGCTGTTTGCGCGCCGCGCGTCGGAATGGGCGGACTATGAGCTTGCGGATTTAGACTGCGCGCCTGTTGCACGGATCTGCCGCGCCCTGGATGGACTGCCGCTGGCGATCGAGCTGGTCGCAGCCAAGATGACACACCACAGCGCGCAGGATCTGCTTGCGATGCTGGACCAACATCTGAGCTACCGCAATCCGTTCGCGCAGGATGCGTCACCCCGTCATGAGACGCTGATGGCGACGATCGATTGGAGCTTCCAGCGTTTGTCGCACAACGAAGCGACGATTTTCCGGCTTGCCTCGGTGTTTGCCGATGCCTTTGAACTGGACGATGTCGCGGCTATCGCCGGTGCAGCCGCGCTGAAGCCGGCGCATGTCGCCTCCGGCCTCGGTGGTCTGGTGGGGAAATCGCTGGTCACGGCGCAGATGAGCGAAACGGGGCTCAGTTATCGGTTGCTTGACAGCACGCGGCGCTATGCTATCGCGCGGCGGCAGGCCGACCCGATCGACGCGCTTGCATTGGAATGTCACGCGCGCCGCATTCTCGCGCTGCTGAAGCGGTCTGAAGAAGAATACGACGGGCGCGAGGCTCGCGATTGGCTGGAGCGATATCGGGGCCGGCTCGCCGATCTGCGCGCGGCGTTGTCGTGGGCATTCGGTGCGGGACACGCGCCCGAGCTTGGCATCGCACTGACCGCGGCTGCCATTCCGCTGTGGTCGGAGAGTTCGCTCTTGTCAGAGTCTCAGCGGTGGGTGTCGCTGGCGCTCACAACAGCGGATGCGATGCCGTGCGATGACCTGTTGAAGGCGAAGCTCGCGTGCTCCCGGGGGTGGGGCCTGTTTTACGCGCGCAAGCAGCAGAACGAAAATGAGGACATCTGGCTCGCCGCGATCGCATACGCGAAGAGCGCCGGCAATCCCGACTATCACATGCGCGCGCTGCTGGGGCTGTCCTATTACCTGCTCCAGATCGGACACATTGCCAGGGCGATCGAACGCCTTGAGGAATTGGGCGAGCTCTCGCGCGATCATCAGGATTGGCCGGGTGCGCCTGATGGTGATCGTGCCTTGGCGTGGGCCAAGGCACATGCGGGAGATCTGCAGCAAAGCTGGCACGAGTTGTCGCGACAGGCGGCGGTCTATCCGCGGCCCAAAAAGCGCACACGCATGGCCGAGCTCGATGTCGATCGCTATATCTCGACGCGCTTTTATCTTCCCATCGTCGCGTGGCTCAACGGCCATATGGATTACGCAGCCGCAGCCGCGCACGAAGCGGTCGAAGCCTCGGCAAGCGCCGGACATCTGGTCTCGCAGTCCAACGCGCTCGGACTGGCAGCGCTGCCGGTCGCGCTCTACAATAGCGATCTCGATGGACTTGCGCGTTACACCGCGCAACTGCAATTTATTCTGGAGCGTGAAGATATCGCGCGCTGGGTCCCCGTTCAGAAATATTTCGCGGCGACGCTGAGGGATTTGAACGGAGATCGGGGGGCTGTGCGCGACATGCGCGCGTCCGTCGACGAATTAATCGAATGCCGCTATCTCATGCGGATTGGAATGTATCTCGGTCATCTCGCCGATGTCCTGGCCCGGCAAGGGCAAATGACTGAGGCCGACGAGATCATTGCCGTTGCGTTCAATTATCAGGAGCAGAACCAGGAGCGCTGGTGCCGATCCGAGTTGCTGCGGGTCAAAGCCTCGATCCTGCAGCGCGCCGGCCGGCATGCCGATGCTGTGCGGTTTCTCGTCAGCGCAAAGCAGGAGGCCCATGCAATCGGCGCGATGTCTTTTGAGTTGCGTATCGCCAATGATCTGGCCGCGTACTACATCGACTGCAATCGCAACGATGATGCCATCCGGGTGCTGCAACCACTTTACCAGAGCTTCAGCGAAGGCTTCTCGACGGGAAGCCTCGTCATGGCGTCGCAACTGCTGCGCCGGGCAACAACTGCGACGCTTTCGAGGTCATTTAGTCCGCCGTGGGAAGGGGAGCATCGGGATTGACGAGACCTCCCGAGCGGAGTTCGCGCCAGAAATCGGCGGGAATGGATTCCTTCAGCGCCGCGCGATCCTCAGCAATGCGGCTCGGACGGCTCGCTCCGGGGATGACGGCGGCGACAACGGGATTTGCGAGCGCAAACTGCAAGCCCGCAGCCTTCATGCTGATGCCATAGCGATCCGCGATCGCCTTGATGCGTGCCACCTTGTTGAGGATGTCCGGCGTCGCCGGCGCATACTCGAAATTCGGGCCGCCAACGAGCGCACCTGAACTGTAGGGCCCGCCCACAACAAGTGCGAGGTCGCGCTCCGCAACCATCGGCACCACCCGCTGCAGTGCGCGATCATGATCGAGAAGCGTGTAACGCCCCGCGAGCAAGAAGCCGTCAGGGCGCGGACCTTCCAGCGCAAGCAGCAGTTCGATCGGCTCCACGCGATTGACGCCGAGACCCCATGCCTTGATCACGCCCTCGTCGCGCAGGCGATCAAGCGTCTTGAATGCGCCGTTGCGCGCAGCTTCGAAGATCGCCAGCCATTCGTCGCCATAGAAATCCTGCGCCACGTCATGCACGAACGCGATATCGATATGGTCAGTGCCCAGCCGCTTCAGGCTGCCCTCGATCGAGCGCAACGTTCCGTCGCTCGAATAATCGTTGACGATCTTGTTCGGGCGCCCATGTTTGAAGACATCGCCTTTCTCGCCGAGATCGCGCGCGCTGACATCCTCGATCTCATCCAGGATCACGCGACCGACCTTGGTACTGATGACATAATCGGCCCGCGGCCTGTCGGCGAGCGCGGCGCCCATGCGGATTTCTGCGAGACCCGCGCCATAGAAGGGGGCATTGTCGAAATAGCGAATGCCGTCTTCCCACGCTGCATTCACCGTTTCGAGCGCCTCTCGCTCGGGAATGTCGCGGAACATGTTGCCGAGCGGCGCCGAACCGAAGCCTAGCTTGCCGGGCAGAATATTCTTAAGCGCCATATTTCATTCCTTCCTTGATGGTCGGCAGTGCCGTCTGTCCGCAAAGGATTTGTTGCTGACGTGCTCGACATCAACTGCAACGCTTGCGTTGCCGATGAGGTGTCACGACCTCGGCGGCAAACTTCGCCATGGCGTCGCAACTGCGTCTCCCGGTTGTGAGCTTCTATCCAAGGCGATCAGAGTGAGGAGTAAAATGAAGTAAAATTGTCGAGGAACGAGTCCAGCCTGTCGTGCGTATTTGATCTGTCAGAAAACGACATCTCGGTCTCGTGACAGTTCGTTGTGATGCTGCGACACGGCGCCGCAGTGTCTGAATTATGTTCTACGCAATCAGATGGTACTGCGGCGTGTGCCCGGTGATGAGTTCGCGATCTTTGATCGTTCGGCTCGAAGCCGGGAGTAATGATCAGAAGCGATGATCACCGATTGCTTTTTTACCTCTTTTAACCGAACCGTCTCTGGACTTTGCTGCGAGTGCAAACAACACTTTCGTTAAGGAATTCCGCGCCGGTGCCTCGGCTATATGAGCCGTTCCGGTGAGGACAACAATGACAACAATCATGTGCTAAAGGATATGCCGCCATGATCGAGCTCACGGTCAACGGAACCAAGCATCACATCGACGTCGTTCCTGAAATGCCTTTGCTTTGGGCACTGCGCGACGAACTCGGCATCACAAGTCCCAAATACGGCTGCGGAGTCGCGCAATGCGGCGCCTGCACGGTGCAGATCGACGGAGCGGCAGTGCGCTCCTGTCAGTCGCGTGTCGGCGATGTTGTCGGCAAGTCGATCGTCACGATCGAAGGGCTGGAGAATAAAGACACGCATCCGGTTCTGCAGGCCTGGATCCAACATCAGGTGCCGCAGTGTGGCTATTGCCAGACCGGCCAGATCATGCAGGCCATTTCGCTCCTTGAACTTGCTCCCCAGCCGACCGACGAGCAGATCGATCAGGTGATGTCCGGCAATCTCTGCCGTTGCGGCACCTATCCGCGTATTCGTGCTGCGATCCATGCGGCCTCGGCAAAGATGGCGGAGAAGTGAGATGGGCACCATGCAGAACATCTCCCGTCGCGCGTTCATCGTGGGCTCGACGGCTGTCGCCGGCGGCATCGCGTTCGGTTCCTACAGCTATGCTGAAGCACCTGTTGGTACGGACGCCACTAATCCGTTAGCCAGGGGCCTTGCGCCGAATTCCGCGAGCTTCAATGCCTGGGTCGAGATCAGCCCGGAAAAAATCACACTCATTGCCCAACACGCGGACATCGGGCAGGGCGTTGGCTCCGCGCAGGTCGCGTTGATCGCCGAGGAAATGGACCTCGATCCCGGCCAGTTCGAAATCCGCTTCGCGGGGCCCAGTCCCGCTTACTTCAACACCGGCTTCGCGGATGAATTCGCGCCGTTCGTGGCTGCGGACCAAAGCCCGGCAGCCGAGAAAGCGCGCGAGGCCACACTCGAATGGCTTCGGAAGTCCGGCCTGCAGATGACGGGCGGATCGAGCACGATCCCGGATACGTACGAAAAATTGCGGGTGGCCGGTGCGGTCGCGCGCGAGACGCTGAAGGCCACGGCGGCCAAGCGCGCAGGTGTTGCGGTGGCCGAGCTGCGCACGCAGAGCGGCAACGTGATCCTGCCCAATGGAACGAAGATTGCTTACGTCGAACTCGCAAGTGACGCCGCCAAGATTCCGCCGGTACTCGATGTGAAGCCGCGCGATCCATCCACGTGGCGCCTGGTCGGCAAGCCGATGATGCGCCTCGATGTGAAGTCGAAGGTGATGGGCGAATTGAAATTCGGCATCGACATGAAAATGGACGGCATGCTGTATGCCGCCGTCAAGCTGAACCCCAACAAGGGACAGCCGATCAAGTCGTTCGACGCCGGCAAGGCGCAGTCGATGCCGGGGGTGAAGAAAGTCCTTCAACTCAAAACCGGTGTTGCCGTCGTTGCCACCAACAGCTGGTACGCGATGCAGGCCGTCGACACGATCGAATGTCAGTGGGCGCCGTCGATTTATCCCGCCGAGCAAGCCGAGCATTGGAAGGTTCTGGAAAATTCGTTCAAGCCGGAATTCCTCGGCAAGGAATGGAAGAAGACCGGCGATATCGAAGCGGGCTTGAAGACCGGCACGCGCGTCGAGGCCGAGTATCGCGCGCCGTATGTCGCGCATCAGCCGCTGGAGCCGCTCAACGGCGTTGCCATTCTCACCGATAAGGGAATGGATATCTGGGTCGGGCATCAAAGCCCTCAGGCTGTGCAGGCTATCGCGGCGGGTGCGGCCGGCCTGAAGCCGGAGCAGGTGACGTTCCACAATCAATGGACCGGCGGAAGCTTCGGACATCGTCTCGAATTCGAGAACGTCCGCGTACTGGGTGAAATCGTTGCCCAAATGCGCGACACGCCGATCAAGCTGGTGTTTTCGCGCGAGGAGGATTTCCTCCAGGACATTCCGCGACAGATCGCCATCGCCCGGCACCGAGGCAGCGTCGACAAAGGCAAGATCGTTGCGGCCGATCTGCAACTGGCATCGACCGCGCCGCTCAACGGATTGCTCGAGCGGATGGGCACGCCGTCAAAGGATCCCGACGGGCAATTGGCCGCGGGTCTGTGGAATGTCTATTATGACATTCCGAATTTCAGGGGCACGAGCTACGAGGCGAGGGGACTCTCGCCCTGCACCACGTGGCGATCGGTCGGCGCCTCCAGTGCCGGCTTCTTCACGGAAAGCTTTATCGACGAACTGATCCACGCGGCCGGTCTCGACCCGATGAAGGCACGCATCGACATGTGCACGGTGCCGCACTATCGCAAAGTGCTGGAGACGGTCGCGCAGATGTCGGACTGGAAGGGACCGCTCGGCAACGGGAGAGGGCGGGGCGTTGCGTTCGTCGAGTCGTTCGGCACACCAACAGCCGAAGTCATTGAAGTCACGATGACGGACCGGGGCATCAGGATCGACAAGGTCTGGATCGCAGCCGATGTCGGCAAGGTCGTCGATCCCGTCAATTTCGAGAACCAGGTCCAAGGCGGCGTCGTCTGGGGCCTCGGCCACGCGATCAACTGCGAGCTCACCTACAAAGGCGGCGCCGTGCAGCAGACCAACTACAATCACCACGAAGCGATGCGGATCTACCAATGTCCGGTGATCGAAGTGCGCGGGCTTGAGAACGATCCCAAGGTGAGAGGTGTCGGAGAGCCGCCTGTGCCTCCTGCCGCACCTGCGCTCGCAAACGCCATCTTCGCGGCGACCGGAAAGCGCATCCGCGAAATGCCATTCAACAAATTCATTGATTTCGTGTGAGGGCGAGCCATGAAGACAACTCTGATCGCGGCCGTCTTCGCGGTGTCATCGATTGCTGCCCTCACGGGAATTGTCGCGGCCAAAGACGAGGCCAACAAGGATGCACTGCCGCCGGGCAGCGTCAGCCGCGACGAGGGTCTGAAAGCCTGGAAGCGGATCGAGGCGGTGGTGACACATCCACGGTGTGCCAACTGCCACGTCGACGCCAAGGCTGTTCCGATCTGGACGCCGGCAGGCGAAACCAAGCCGCGCGTGCACGGCATGAACATCCATGGCGGCGAGAGCCGCATCGGGGCTGAGACGGTCCCGTGCTCGACCTGTCACATGACCTCGACGCTGCCGAACGATCCCGCACCGGCGCCGTTGCGCGCGGGCATCGACTGGCAGCTTGCGCCTGTCGAGTTCATCTGGTTCGGCAAGAGCGGCGCCGAGATCTGTACGCAACTCAAGGATCCCAAACGCAATGGCGGCCGCGATGCCGTTGCTCTGCTCGAACATTTGCGGCACGACGCGTCGCTCAACGGTTTCATCCCGCGTGGGTGGGCACCTGGTGCCGGCCGCTCGACGCCGCCGGGGACTTTTGAGGATCACGTGAAAGACATGGCCCTGTGGGGCGCCGCCGGGCAACCCTGTCCGAATTGATTGGCGTGTCGCTCTTGCGCGAATGATCGCGGACTCCGCAAGAGTCGGCACACTCAAGCAAACGACCAGTTCTTGAGCTTTTCCCGGGCGGTTCCAAAGTTGCCGAGATGGAAAACGGATAATCCTGTCGGGGAGAACGTAAACTCGTCAAACTTTTCCTTGAGCAGTTTTTTGAGAAAGTCTTGCGACGCGACGCCGATGGTCACGTGAGGATTGAATTTGGCGCCGCTGTCATCCGGGACGTACCGTGCCACGTAGTCGATCGTCGGTTTGTTGATCTCGGGATCGTCCTTAGGTCTGACGAACGCAGAGGCCGTTCCCGTTTTGGCGGTGAACGGCCCGATGGCGTCAATCAGCTTCTGCTGAAATCTCCTGAGATCATCCGTCGGCTTGATGACGATGCCCGCGAGGCCGATCTCTTTCCAGGGAATGAAATAGTATTTGTATGCGGTCAGCTTCCAGGCCGCTGGGTGCTCGTCGGCCAAGACTTTACCGACCGCGTCGTAGACTCTATCCAGGTCTGACGTTCTGACGTATCGCTGCAGCATTGAGATATGCGGTTGATGCGTTTCGCCCAGCACGAACCCTTTGGGAAAGCTTTGGAGCAACCGTGCATTTGCTGCCATGGCTCTCTGAACCATCGTTTGATCGGGGTCCAGCAGTGTGTCGATGGCCGTGAGTGGCTCGGGCGATGCGTTCCGTGTCTGGGAGATTACACTCCGCGGCCACGTGGTAGCGAGCACCATTGACGCGGCGATGGTTGATGCCGAGCCAAGCAGACGGCGACGGTTGATGCGGCCCGCCAGAGAAGATGCATCCGACGTTTTGCCGGATCGATGGGCGACCATTGTTGTTCTCCTTACGTGGAAAACGGTCTGCTGCGCCGGGGCACGTGATCGAGGCGTGATTCAAGGGCGCGTGCCCACGTACGCTGAAATCGACCAAAAGTATTCGACCAAGGCTTTATTCGGCTAAGGCTTCCGCTCAAGCCCCCAGATCAGCGGTTACCCGATTGGATGATGGGAACACCTTGTCTCGTGTGTGGAGTTATCAATTCCAAAGTTCATGCTCACGTTATTCCGCTGCTCGTTCGTGTGCGAACTGTCCGGATTGCGACATAGCGATGTTTGGAATTGCTGCGTTTGTTCCATGGCTTCCCAAAAACTTATCGCTTTGCGCCTGTATTGCTGGGGCATTACCTAAGCAATACATTTTCTTGCGGTGGCGCTCATGAAACAGCCAATCACGATTCGACTTGATCCTGAGTTGCTTGCCACCGCGCGTATGAAAGCGAAGGAAGAAAATCGGACATTGACGAATTTTCTCGAAACAGCGCTGAAGGAGCGCTTTGACGGATCCCGGATTTCGCGGGCATCGGGCCAGTCATCAAACAGCAGGAAGCCTGCAAAACGTAATTCAAAGAGGTCGCTCATTGCCAAATCGTAGGGACCCTGCCACAGCGCCTGCAGTCTCCGTACATCTCCCCAAAACCCGGACTGGAATCGGCGGATTGGATGATCTGACGCTCGGCGGTTTGCCGACGGGGCGTCCTACACTGCTGTGCGGCGCCGCAGGATGCGGAAAAACGCTGTTCGGAATGACGTTCCTCGTGAACGGGATTGAGAAGTTCGGCGAACCCGGCGTCTTCATGAGTTTCGAGGAGCGGGAAGGTGATCTGGCAGCCAACGTTCATTCATTGGGGTTCGACGTTAGGGAGCTCATCGCCGAGAAGAAGCTCTTCATCGATTACGTTCGCATCGAGCGGGCGGAGATTGAAGAGAGCGGCGAATATGACCTGGAGGGCCTGTTTGTCCGACTGGACCATGCGATTAAATCGGTTGGTGCGAAGCGCGTGGTGCTCGACACGATCGAGGCCCTGTTCTCGGGCTTGGCCGACACGGCTATTCTGAGAGCCGAACTTCGGCGCCTGTTCGGTTGGCTTAAAGATAAGGGTGTTACCGCGATCATTACCGCCGAACGGGGCGAAGGCCAGCTCACGCGCTTTGGCATCGAGGAATACGTTTCCGACTGCGTCATTCTGCTCGACAACCGCTCCCAGGATCAGGTCGTGACGCGCCGCCTTCGCGTTATCAAATATCGTGGCTCCGCGCACGGCACCAACGAATATCCATTCCTCATCGACGATGAGGGCATCAGTGTTTTGCCCATCACGTCTGCCGGGCTCGCCCATGCCATCTCGGATGAAGTCGTTCCCACCGGGGTGAAAGACCTTGACGCCATGTTAGGTCGAGGCGGGTATTTCAAAGGCTCAAGTATTTTGATTTCCGGGCTTGCCGGAACGGGAAAATCGACGTTTGGCGCCGCGTTTGTTGACGCCGCCTGTTTGAGGGGCGAGCGCAGTCTGTTTTTCGCGTTTGAAGAGTCACCCGACCAGATCATCCGGAATATGCGGTCGGTCGGCATAGACCTCGGCAAACATGTGAAGTCAGGACAGCTTCGGTTCGAAGCGGCGCGGCCAAGTCTCTTCGGTTTCGAAATGCACCTGGCCCGCATGAACCGTGATATCGAACAGTTCAAGCCGGAAACAATCGTTGTCGATCCGATCTCAGCTTTTCGCGGGCCCTCAACAGAAATTCATGCGACGCTCATCCGGCTCGCGGACATCTGCAAAACACGGGGGATTACGGCTTTATTCACCAGCCTGTCGTCAGTGGCCGAGAGAATGAACGAAAGCGAGCGAAGTGTTTCATCGCTGATGGATACATGGATCTCTTTGCATGATGTCGAGGCCGATGGTGAACGCAACCGCGTTCTGCATGTTCTGAAATCGCGCGGCATGAGCCATTCGAAGCAGATAAGGGAATACGAACTGCGCGACGACGGTATTCACTTGATCGTTCCGTATCTCGGTCCCGAT
This sequence comes from Afipia dichlorophenoxyacetatis, assembly GCF_055386385.1. Taxonomy (NCBI): domain Bacteria; kingdom Pseudomonadati; phylum Pseudomonadota; class Alphaproteobacteria; order Hyphomicrobiales; family Nitrobacteraceae; genus Afipia; species Afipia dichlorophenoxyacetatis. Next base: position 2,214,853 of record NZ_AP029250.1, read on the forward strand.
GGTGTGTTGACCGGGGCTGCGCGATTGGCCCAGGAGGCGCGTGAACGGGAAGCCGCGCGTGAGCGGAACGAGTCGACCGAGCTACGCAAACGTCAGATATCGCGGAAACGCGGCGCGCTCGAACGCCAGATTGCAGAGATGCGAGCCGCACTCGACGCGGAGGAGGACGAGGTTTCAGAGCTTGTCGACTATCAAAACACCCGAAGCGCCTCGGCGACGTCCGACCGCGCCGCAATGGCGAGGAAACGCGGAGTCACCGATGGACAATGAAAATGCCGAAGTCGACGAATCCACAGAATATAACCTGCGCCTCTATATCGCGGGTCAAACGCCGAAGTCGCTCGCCGCAATCGCAAATCTGAAAAAGATTTGTGAAGACAACCTGGCCGGCAGGTACAAGCTCGAAGTGATCGATCTCGTCGTGACACCTCAGCTCGCGGCAGGCGACCAGATTGTCGCGATACCCACACTGGTGCGCCGGCTTCCGCCGCCGCTCAAGAGAATGATCGGAGATCTGTCAAACACGGAGAAAGTTATCGTCGGGCTCGACTTGCGACCCGTCGGAAAGAGCGCGGCATGACAGGCGAACCAGGTGAGAGGCCATCAGGCCATTACAAGTTGCGCCTGTTCATCACCGGTTCGACACCGCGCTCCACGCGCGCCATCGCGAATATGCGCAAGATCTGCGAGGAAAATCTGCACGGCCGCTACGATCTCGAGGTTGTCGACGTTTACGAAAACCCGGACGCGACCAAGGAATTGCAGGTGATCGCGACGCCTACGTTGATCAAGATATTGCCGGAACCGTTGCGCCGGATTATCGGCGATTTGTCAGATCGGGAGAAGGTTTTAGCCGGCCTGGACTTGAGACCCTTGAAATCCAGCGATTGAAAATCCGATGAAGGATGATCGACCTGCACGCGAGAACTCCGACGGCTATGACTCCCTCAGCGGCGAGCAACTGATCGCCCGTCTGCGCGAGGCTGAGGAGACGCTTGAGGCCATCCGGATCGGTGAAGTCGATGCGGTGGTCGTTGCTGGCGCCAATGGTCAGCAAGTCTACGCCCTGGAAAATGCGGACCGGCCGTATCGCGTTCTGGTCGAGCAGATGCGGGAAGGCGCCGTCACACTGTCCGAGGACGGGTTGATTCTCTACTGCAACAATCGCTTCGCAACGCTGGTCGGCGAAGTTCACGACAGCCTCATCGGAGAGTCCGTCGTCAAATTCTTCGACGTGACGCAGCGTGCAAATCTTCTGGACCTGATCGGGGCAGTTCTCCGGCCAAGTGCGGCCGGAGAATTCACGATCGTCGACAAATCCGGCTCGGACATTCCAGTCAACATCTCCCTCATCGATCTGAAGGTCGACAGCGGGATGCCGAGAATGGTCTGCGCCATCGTCACGGATTTGACTTACAGCCGCATGCGATCGCGCGAACTCGGGGTGGCCAATGAACGTCTGGCCACTGAGATCGTGGAGCGGCGCAAGACCGAAGAAAACCTGCAGCTGACACTCGACGCTGCCGAGATGGGAATTTGGGAGCTCGATCTGGCGAGCAATCAAATCAGGTGTTCCTCGCGCCACGACCTGATTTTTGGAAACGAGACGCACTTCGCATACTTTGACCTTGACTTGCTGACGCACTGTTTCGTTCCCGAAGATCGCGCCAAAGTCACTGACGCATTCGTGCGCGCAAAATCAATCGGGATGATTGAGTTCGAGCATCGGATCCGCAGAGCAAATGACGGATCGGTTCGCTGGGTCAACGTCAAAGGGCGAACATTTTACGATGGCCGAACTCCGGTGCGTGTCACAGGCGTCACCGCCGATATCACGAAGCGGCGCGAGGTCGATGAACAGTTGCGGCAAGCCCAAAAGATGGAGGCGGTCGGACAGTTGACCGGCGGTATCGCGCACGACTTCAATAATCTGCTGATGATTGTCGGCGGCAGCCTCGACATGGTGGGCCGGCGCGTAACGGACAATCCAAAGGTTTCAAGGCTTCTCGATGCGGCACGGCAGGCTGTCGGCCGAGGAGCCAAATTGAACCAGCAGCTTCTGGCATTCTCGCGCCGGCAAGACCTGCGAATGGAAGTCGTTCAAGTCAACGATCTGATCTCGACGTTCGAGCATCTGCTCGACCGGGCGGTCGGCGAGACTGTGAAGTTGGAATTCATCAGAGCTCCTGAACTCTGGGAATGCCGGACCGACCCTCATCAACTCGAAACAGCGATCCTCAATCTGGTCATCAACGCGCGCGATGCGATGCCTCAGGGAGGGCGGTTGATCATCAAGACGTCGAATTGCGAAGCCGAACAGGCGCTCGCCTCTCAATGGGGCGCATCAGCTGGCGATTATGTCGTCGTATCCGTTGAAGACTCCGGGATAGGAATGTCACCGGACGTGCTCAATCATATCTTCGAGCCGTTTTTTACGACAAAGGACGTTGGAAAGGGGACAGGTCTCGGTTTGAGCCAGGTCTACGGATTCGCCAAGCAGTCGGGAGGGTTTGTCACCGTCGCGAGCACCCCAGGCAAAGGAACGCTTATCGAAGTGTTTCTCAAGCGGTCGCTGGAGGCGCGTTCTGCAATCAGTCACATCTCGGCGACGAGCCCGGAAGCCGGTACAGGCCTTGTGCTCGTTGTCGAGGACGATGCCGCCGTGCGGGCGACGACCAGCGGCATGCTGGACGATCTGGGATATCTGGTCGTATCCGCGGATACGGGAAATGCCGCCCTCCAGATCGTTCAGGACAACAATGCGATCGATCTGGTCTTCAGTGATGTCGTCATGCCGGACGGGATGAGCGGCGTTGAACTCGCTCGCAGGATAACGTCGTTGCGGCCGGGACTACCGGTGCTCTTGACCTCTGGATACACAGCGCAGCGCGCCATTCCTGATATGCCCGCAGGAGGCGGATTAGCACTTTTGAAAAAGCCCTTCACGCAGGCCGAATTGTCAATCGCCATCCGCGATATCATGGCCGCTTCGTCTGTCTGCGGATCGGCCAACTAAAGCGATCAGCAAGCGGTCAAGAAAGCAGTCACCCGACTGGATGACCGGAACAACTTGTCGCATGCCGGAGTTATAAGTTCTAGAGTTCCGATTCCGAAGTTCGCATCATTCCGCTGCTCATTCGTCTGCGAACTTCGGAATCGAAGAACTCTAGCAAATTATAGTTCTAGTGTGGCTTTGGTTCTGAAGTCCGCATTCCGGACTCGCCGCACGAATGATGCGGACTTCAGAACGCCACACTAGTGAGGCCCCTTGGTTGCATGGGAGGAGGTGTCATGATGACACCCATGTTCGGATTCAAATCGAAATTCATCGGATATGCTGCCGTGCTGGCTTGCGCGATGGTCCTTTCAATTGGAGCCTATGCAAGACCCGGCGGCGGCGGCGGCCATGGCGGCGGCGGCGGTGGCTTTCGTGGTGGTGGAGGCGGAGGCTTCCACGGCGGTGGCGGAGGCTTTCGCGGTGGTGGAGGAGGTTTCCACGGCGGCGGTGGCGGTTTTCGCGGCGGTGGTTTCCATGGCGGCGGCATGCGTATGGGTGGCTTCCGTGGCGGCGGCATGCATCTCGGCGGAGCGCGCTTCGGCGGTGGCCGCTCGTTTGCGGCGAGACCTCATTTTGGTGGCCGTTCATTTGCAGGCCGTTCATTCGGCGGCCGTTCATTTGCGAACCGCTCGTTTGCGCGGCCGGGCTTCCGTAGTGCCCGTTCACTCAACATGCGATCATATGCGGGACGCAATCCCACGCGCTTCAGCGGCGTTGGGCGTGCTGCTGCGATCGGTGCAGGCGCGGGCGTCGGGGCAGGCGCGCTGGCGGCACGCAACGGCAACGTGAATCGTAACATCGCGAATCGTAACATCACCCGCAACGCCAACGCGGTGCAACGCTCATTAAGCGGGCGCCAGGTCAACCGTGCGTTCGCCAACCGTGGCGCGCTGCGCGATCCGCGCACCCGTGCGCTCCTCACCGCGGGCGTGGCGACTGCGGCATGGCATGGCGGCAACTGGCGTGGTGGTAACTGGCGCGGCGGAAATTGGTGGTGGCGCCATCGCAATGGCGGCTTCGGTTGGGTCGGCCCGGTGTTCTGGCCGTTCGCCTATAACGATTTCTATGACTACGCTTTCTGGGGCGCACCGTATGACGACGCGTTCTGGGGCTACGGCTATCCGGATCTCTATGCCGGCATCTTCGGGCCTTATGGCTATGATGACCTGATGGGCTATGCGGGCTATCTGCCGCGCACGGCCGCGAGGGGAGGAGGCAACCTCGACGCCAATGCCTATGCACCATCGAGAGGCGGGCGGTCGACAGATTCGGCAAACCGCGCGCAGACCAACCTCGCGCAAATGTGCGGCGACGACAGCCGCGTGATCGGAGGACTGCCGATCGATGCTTTCCAGAACGCGATCCAGCCGAATGAAGAGCAGCGCGCCGCGCTCGATGCTCTCGGCAACGCGTCGGTGAAGGCGGCTGCAGACCTCAAGAACTCCTGTCCTACCGACGTTGCACTCACGGCGCCGGGCCGGTTAGCCGCGATGCAGCAGCGCATCGAGGCGATGATCGTCGCGGTGCAGACGGTGCAGGGGCCGCTGGATAAGTTCTACAGCCTCTTGAGCGATGAGCAGAAGGCGAAGATCAATGCGCTGGCTACCACGGGCCAGCGTCCGGTGCGGAGCGCGCGCGCGGATTCAACCGGCGCTGCAACGACCGGCGCAGTCTGTGACGCGGCCCAACCACAGATGACCGCGTGGCCGACGGATGCCATCGCGCAGTCTGTGAAGCCAACCGAGCAGCAGCGCAAATCTCTCGACGCCCTTCAGGCGGCCGCAGCACAAGCCGCGGATAATCTGAAAGCGTCGTGTCAGAACCAGGCGCAGGATGTGCAGACGCCGCCGGCGCGGCTTGCACTCGTCGCCCAGCGGCTCGACGCCATGCTGCAATCGGTGAAGAGTGTGCGCGCGGCGATGGACACCTTCTACGGATCGTTGACCGACGAGCAGAAGGCAGCCTTTGACGCGATCGGTCCACAGCAGGCCGGCGGGCGCCGCAATGCCCGCGGATAATAAGCGGATATAAATTCGCGGAGGAATGCGTCCCGACACCCCAGCCGCATCGCCCGGCTGGGGTGTTTGTCTTTGCAAGAATTTTGCCTCGGCAGTGCTTTCGACTTTTTCAACACCATTTGTCAAAAGCTGACGTGGATCGACGGCCGGGCAAAGTCTGCTCTGTGCCAGAAACGGCAGTCCTAAGGGCAAGACTCAGCTCGCAATAGGTAGCCCCGCAATCACCAGCGCTTCGCACATCCTCTCGCGATAAGACGGTGCGAAGCACCACATTTTGTAATAAGCGTCGGCTTCGCGGATTGAAAATCCCGGACGCATCTTCAGCAACGTTGTTACATGCGCTTTTGCTTCCGTTGTCCGGTCGAGGAACGGCAGCGTGTAGGCCATGTGGAGATGGCTGATCCATAGCTGCTCAACGTAGGAGCGGCGGAAGGCGTCGAAAGCTCCCGCATAGTCTTCCAACGCAAACCCTCGCTTCGCAAGCGCCCACCACCACCAGCGTGGAGTGCTGGGGGCCGTCAACGCGATCCCCTTTTCGGCCAACGCCACGCCTTCATCCCAAAAGCCGGCATAGGCCATCAGGTTGCCAAGCGGCCCAAGGTTTTGCGGATCATTCGGGTTGAGTTCGATCGCACGTAGGGTCTCGATGCGCAGCAGATCGGGTTGGCAAGCCATCCAGGCGGCACGGGCCACGAGGCCCCGCACGAACGCATCATTCGGTGCAATCTCGACGGCGCGGTTGGCGGCTTCAACCGCAAGGTCGGCCAGATAAAGCCGCTCCTCGACGCTGCCGACCTCTCCGGTCGGCGAAGGAAAGCCCCAGGTTCGCTGGCTATTGAACACGAGAACCAGCGCGGCCCAGGCAGCCGCGTTTCGCGGCTCATCGCGCGTCAGACGCTCGAGGCCCTCGCGCGCCTTGAAGACAGGCTCCAGAACGGTGGCGTCGGTTGGGACGCCGATCACGCCCTGAACGATGCATTCGTAGGGCGTCAGCTCCGCGCTCGACTTGTTCTGGATGCGTCGATATTCGGCGGCCCCGATCGCGCCCCAATAGCTGCCGATCATGGCGCTGGCCTGGCCGGAGATATCGTCCTGAATGGTGAGCAGGTTGGAGGCGGTGACGTCGACCTTGAAGGATTTACTCCAGACCTGTGCGCCCGTGCGCGCATCGGAAAGATGCAGATCGATACGAGCCAGCTTGCCGTCTTGCCGCAAGCTGCCTTCGACGAGGTAATCCACCCCGAGTTCGCGGCTGATATTCTCCGTGCTTTGAAAACGCTCCTTGTGAGATTTGGTCACGTTGCGCGAGAGAACCCGTAACTCACCGAAGCGTCCCAGTGCGGAGACCATCTCCTGCGTCAACCCATCGGCAAGCACGTTCAGATGAACGCTGGAGTCGGACTCGAAGGGCCAAACCGCCACCGTGGGTCCCGCCGAAATGTCCCGAATGGCTTGGGCGGGACGTTCCGGCAGAACGACCATATAGCCGCGGCGCGCGACGGTACGAAGGACATCGCGGCCGGATACGCCGAGCAGGCGGCGAATGTCCGAGATGCACTGGGTCAGAGAATCCTCTGACACGGTCAGGCCGGGCCAGTTGGCGGCCAGCAATTCGTCCTTGGAAACAACTCGCCCCGCATTCCTGACGAGGTGCCGGAGAACATCGAACGATCGATTTCGCAATTCGACGCGCGTACCGGTTCCGTCGCGCAATTCCTCGCGCCGAAGATCCAGGGTCAGATCGGCAATCTGGACCAGATCGGGAGCGCTCAGGCCGCCTGATCCAACGTCTTGAGGGCGAATATTCACTTTCTTTGATCCGGCATCGGCAGCTTGTTTGAAAGGTATAGCAACACTGCACCCCGCCGATTGCCGTTGCAAGACGAGAACCGCGGCGGAAAATTTCAGAACTATTTCGGAATGTTTCAGCGCGGTTTCAGGACCGGCGGTGGCGGGCCGCATATCAATTGCTGTGAAAGCGGGGCCGGGGGAAGCCACTCGAGGCGAGGCCCCGCAAATCATCAGCGAGTTTATCATGATTGGCTATGTCGTGTTGATTACCGGTGCACTTTCCGGCATCGGGCGCGCCGCCGCCCTGACGTTCGCCAGGGAAGGCGCGATCGTGGTCGTCGCTGGCCGTCGCGAGGAAGCTGGCGTTAAACTGGTCAAGGAACTTCGCGCCTTCGGTCCGGAGGCCGAATTCATCAAGGCCGACGTCAGCAAGGAAGATGACGTTCGCGCGATGGTCGAGAAGACCATCGCACGCTTTGGCCGCCTCGACGTAGCCGTGAACAACGCCGGCACTGAGGGCGCGCTCGGCCCTGTTACCGAGCAGACATTGGAAGCCTACGCCGCGACCTTCGACACCAACGTACTCGGCGTACTTCTTTGCATGAAGCATGAGCTGCGCGTGATGCAGTCCCAGGGCTTTGGCAACATCGTCAATATCTCCTCGACGATGGGCAGTCGGGGTGCTGCCAACGCGTCGCTTTACGTCGCAAGCAAACATGCGGTCGAAGGCCTCACCAAATCCGGCGCGCTCGAGGCGGCCGCCTTCGGCGTTCGCGTCAACGCCGTCGCACCCGGGCCGGTCGAGACCGCGATGCTCGACCGCTTCACCGGATCCGACGACCGCAAGGCGGGATTGGTCGCGGGTATTCCGCTTCGTCGAGTAGGTAAACCCGAAGAGCTGGCTGACGCGATCGCGTTCCTGGCCTCGGACAAAGCCGCGTTCATCACCGGCCAGATCATCCCCGTCAACGGCGGCAAGACCGCCAGTTGATTCCAGAAACGCCAGCAAGGACAAACGGCATGTCAAAAAGACTTCAAGGAAAGACCGCACTCGTCACCGGCGCTTCTCGCGGAATCGGCGCTGCCATTGCAAAACGTTTGGCTGCCGACGGCGCCAAGGTCGCTATCACCTATGCAAGGGGCGCGGACGCAGCTTCTGCCGTCGTGAAGGAGATCGAACGTGCCGGTGGCACCGCGATTGCGATCCAGGCTGACGCTACCGACCCCAAGGCCGTACACGCCGCGGTCGAAAAGACTGTTGGCGCGCTCGGCAAGCTCGACGTGCTCGTCAACAATGCCGGCACCGCAATCCCTAAGAAGTTCGAAGAGACCACGCTGGAAGAATTCGATCAGGTGATCAACCTCAATATCCGCAGTGTGTTTGTCACCACGCAGGCAGCGTTGAAACAGATGAACAATAATGGCCGCATCATCTCGATCGGCTCCTGCGTGGGCGAACGCATGATGACCCCGGGGCTGGTGCCGTATTCGGCAACGAAGAGCGCGATCCGCATGTTTACGCAAGGGCTTTCTCGAGAAGTCGGCGATCGCGGCATCACCGTCAACAACGTGCAGCCCGGTCCGATCGACACCGATCTGAACCCGGCATCCGGCGATTGGGCGGCGCCGCAAAAGGCTGTGACGGCGCTGAATCGTTACGGCAAGGCCGAAGAAGTTGCCGCGCTCGTCGCGTTTGTCGCCAGCCCGGAGGCATCTTACATCACTGGCGCGAACCTGACCGTGGATGGCGGCACCAACGCCTGATCGCTCGATTGACGTCGGGCGATCAATGAGGCCATGTCCGCTAAAGGCGTCATGAGCGGACTTCGGCAGGCGTCCGCTTGCGCCAAAGGCGGACATTCCCTGGAAGTCTATTTTTTGACCTGCAACGCATGCCCATATCTGTCTTGGCTGCGTTAAGTCTGTCGTGGCCGCGTTAAACTGCGCGTGCTGAGCACTCGGATGTGAATGGCCATCCCACAGTCGAATCTCTATCGTGAGCGAATGTCCCGCCTCATGTGCCTATTCATCGCGATCGTTCTGTCACTGCCGTCGGTCATCGCGCTGGCTGCTCCAGTTCACAAGCGGCCCGCGACACGCTGGCATGGCTACGGCTTCCTGCCGGGCTATCATCAGCCGCTGAGCAACAGCATTCCGCTCTACGCCCAAAAAGATGCGAGGCAGCGTCTGGCGCTCCGCCACCGACGCCCTTGGTATATCGACCCGGTCCCTCGCTATTACGGGTACGATGGCGAATGGCACTATTTCGGCCGGCCCGGCTTTTACGGTGGTCGCTACAATGGCGGCACCTTTGGTCCTTGCTATACGCGCACTCCCATTGGGCCGATCTGGAATTGCGGCTGATCATGCTCGTCTGTCCGAAAGCGTTCGTCAGCACGGCGCGGTCAGAAAAATTCACGAGTTTTCGAAGCGTCCGCTTCGGGCCAATTCCAGATGTGAACGCATCCTTGACGTTCAGTAATGGCGGAGGAGATTGCGTATACTGATCAGCCGTTCCTGATAGCCGGCCCGCTCATAGAACGCGACAACGGCGGAGTTGGATTCGACCGCCTGTAGATTGACTTTGACGCAGTCTAGTGTCGCAAGGTGCTCTTCTACGGCAGAGGCGATAAATCGAGGAATCTTTGATCTAGCGCAACGCTTTCCTTGACACGATGTCGCATCGTTGAGTGGGGCGGAAAACCCTGGAGTCAGATCCATGCAGATGAACCTGAGGAATATTGCATTAGCAACCTCGACCGTCGCTGGAATGGCACTCCTCTCCTTCGACTGGTCTGAGCAAAGCGGCCTCTCCCTGTCGATCGAAAGTGCTCAGGCGCGTATCGGTCGTCCCGCAACCCCAATGAGCGTGGCTGGTGTCGCACGCCGACAAAACAGGAGGGCGTATGGCTACGGCGCAGGTGTCGTCGGCGCCGGCGTTGGCGCTGCCGCGGTCGGCACGGCCGCCGCCGTCGCTGCCACCTCACCGTGGAACTTGGGTGATACCAGATACGATAATCAGGGATACTATAATCAGGGATACTATAACCGGGGATACTATCGTGGCAGGCCTTACGGCGCTGGAGTACTCGGCGCCCGGGCCTACTATGGTGGTCCTGTGGGTGATACCGGATTCGATAATCGAGGTTACTATGGCGCCAGGCCTTATGGCCGCGCGATGGCGGCCCAAGCCTCCATCGGTGGTGCCATCGAAACGGCTCCCTTCTATATCCCCAGGGCGTACTACGGAAATGGCCCCTGGTATTTTTACAGCGGATGGGCCGACTACAAGGCGCGAAACGGCATTGCCTGTGATCCCGGCACCACATTCAAAGGCTCTGACGGGCTGATGCAGGTCTGCCAATAGAGCTTCAGTGCAGACGAAAGGCAGCTCTGAGAGCCGCCTCTCTCCTTTAACTGACCACATCGCTTTTGCGAGCGGAGCGGCGCGCGCGCGGCGATCCCGACATGTTTCGCCCGGATCGGCTGGCTCGGCGGCGTGCTGCCCCTGGCCATGACGGTTGCGCTCACTGCGCTCGAGTTGTTGGTCGCTTTCCTGCAGGCCTATGTGTTTGCGATCCTGACCTGCATCTACCTCAACGATGCCCTTCATCCGGGGCATTAAGTAAAAGCCCCGGCACGCCGGGGCTTAAACTGCTACGTACGGATAATTGATCAGTATCGCGCCGCCACTGGTGGGGAGTAACCACCGAAGCGGTAGTTGATGCGCAGCGTGACCATATCGATGTCCTGGTCGATTCGATTGCCGGTGAACCCTATCAGACGCGGATCGACGACTGAGAAAGAGTTGTTGGCGTCGCCCATCCAGAGATGGTTGTACTCGGCGCCGATCGACCAGTTCGGTGCAAAACCATATTCAAAGCCAACACCAAGCGTGCCGCCCCAGCGGGTATTGCTCGCCGAGACGAGGCCTATGCCGCTGGCTGTATCAAGGATCTCCAACTTGTTGCCGGCCACTGCCGCGCCGCCCTTGACGTAAAGCAGCGCTGCGTTCCACGCCCAACCGATCTGACCTGTGAAAAGGCCGATACCGTCAGTTTTCACGCGTGTCGATAGCGTCGGGTCCAACAGACTCACGCGGGTGTTGCTGAGATCAGCCCAATCGCCTTGCGCTTCCAGACCGAATACAAATTGATTGCTTTGCCAGCGGTAGCCGATTTGGCCGCCGACAAGGCCTCCCGAGCGATTCCGGCAGCCGTCGTCGAATACTGGCCCGGCGACACGTTCGAAATTCCAGCAGTTGTGGCTGTTGCCCCATCCGCCGTTGGCGCCGATATAGAAGCCGCTCCAATTGTACATCATTGGAAGCGGAGGCGGCGGCGGTGCCTTTACTGCCATGTCGGCGGCTAATGACGGGACAATCCCGCCACTCGCGAACAACAGGGCAGCAGTCACTAGAAACTTCTTCATGAGTTGTCCCCTTGGTCACGTTGATCAAACGCGGATCGATTGCAGACGCGTCTTTGTCGCTAGTGCTCCGAATCCAAAGTTCGCTTCATCGTGCAGTGCGCTCGGTCGCGAACTTTGGATTCGAGAGGACATCAGTCAATCCAATCCATGCGTCAGTGTGGTTCAGGTTCGGAAGTTCGCTGGGAGCGACCGGGCGAATTTCTGAATCACCACACTGGTATCGAACGCTAATGAGACGACTCAAAGAACCATGTACCAAAATGGCAACACTCACGAACGATCCTTCGGCCGAGGCAATGTTTCGATACTTTGAGATGTGTGGTTGGGGTCGCCAAGCTCTTCATCCCTTTCGGCTCTCCCGGTATCGAGCCACCTCTCGATAATGCTTGGCGGAATAATCTGCTTGGGCGAGAAGGGATTGAGGGTGCCCGCCGTCACCACCAGACCTCGATGGAATTTCTCGCGGGCGAAATTCCTGGCTTCCGTTTCAGTTTCGAATGTCTTGGTCAGGCGAGGGTGTCGTGCCTTTGGCAGCGTTCCTCGCTTTTGCACTTGAAAGGTCACGTACCAAGTGTGCCCCATTGGTTCACCCGTCTATCGAGGCTTCCGCAGACGTCGGAAGTCTTGTGAGCGGCGATCATCACGTGAGCAGTTCTGGACAGATGACGTTGAGATAAGGCTTAGCTAGTCAACTAATCGCATGCGGTAATGCGCTTGACGGCCTTCATGTATTTCAGGTGAAGGAAGTTGCCGGGAGAATCCGAAAGACTGTTTGGACCCAGAACGCGATCTGACTCCAGGCACGTCTGTAGGTCAAGCTTGATGTGTGAACAGGATCCTAAGGCGTTCTGCTCTGCAATCTCCTGCGATGCTCCAAACCCAACGAAGGTCTGCACATGCCCGGCCTCGGTGTCGGCCGGTGATACGAGGGTGATTTCCGCAATGTAATAGGACGAGCACGGTATGGCTTGCACCTCGACGCAGGTCCCAAGCACAGCAAACAAAGGCATGACTTGTAGGGCGCACCTCATTTTCTCTCCGATCAGCTTCGATCGTTCGCGAGCGTATAAGCCGACAGTGTCTTCGCTGTCGGCAATGCGAACGCACTCACTAGTCATCGCCGTATTGCCACTCATGCTCTATGGCAATTGCCCAACATTGGATCAAACGTACCGACGGCGACAACCACATCCCACAACGGCCGCAGCCACCGCGAACAAGGCGAGATTAAACCCGCCAATCAGAATCATTGACCCGTACCAAGCGGCATCAATTTCAGTTTTGCCTTTTCCGGCCCGCGAGCCCGGCGAAAATCGAAAAGAAGAGAACGTTGTAAAAGAAACAAAACAGAATTGGTATGCATACGAAAAATTTCGCCAATCCCAACTTGGGCGATATGTCCCCGTAACCCGTCGTGGTCATTGTAACAACACTGAAATCAGGGCGTCGCCAAGCGTAAGACTTGTCGAGAAGGCTTCTGCGTTTCGGCGGGATATGTAGACGTACAAGACCGCGAAGCAGAATGCCGCAATTGCATAAGGTGCCGTCACATCCAGCAAAATCCTCCAAATCGGACTTTCCTCGAGGTAATGGGCGCTATCCGATCCGTAGATACCGCGAATGGCATTGACGATGCGCCAAATCAGATAGAACCAAACGACAAATGCACCGACCCTTGCGGCATCTGCCATGCGAGCCGTTTATCGCCTTGTCCGGAAGGAGATTCCGGACGACTGCCTCAACCAACAAGCTGGAAATGCAATCAACGATCACGATCGGTCCAATAGATCGTGACAACGTTACACGTCCGATCCATGCGGACATGATCTACTGGTACGAGAGGCAAGCTCCGCCCTGCCATCTCGCACACCTGCGGACGGCGCGTCGTGTTTGCCGCACGGTTGTTCGTGCGACGCAAACACCATTCACTTTTGTCCTGCCGGGACCGCAACCGACCGCGACTTGCGTGATTAGCTCAGTCGGTTGAAGAGCAGCTGGCGCATTCATCCCATGGGCGGAACTGCCGACCAACAAGGCCAAGCCAGCGAGCACAACTAGCCTATATCTGGTCATATCACTTCCCTCCAATTTACCTCGGGAAGCTCCCACTATGAACATCGAGGATTTTGAGATAGATCAAAGATTATGCCTAGCCGGCACGACAGTTACACGACTTAGCGAATAACATTTTCTCGGTAACCTGACAGGTTTGGCAATGTCCGCTGTGAGTCATGAGCGGACCTCGGGAAACGTCCGCTTTGCGCCAGGACCTCAATCGGCGACTTCTGCTTCCGAAACGTCCCCGTGCCTTTGGCCGCCGTTAGAGCGTCGCGTTGCTCGGTAGCGACCAGGCGATAGGCCGTGATGTCGATGGAAGAGCTTCGAAAACGCTGCAGCGGTCTCATAGCCAACAGACGTCGCGATCCGTGCGATCCCTTCGTCGCTGGTTTCGAGCAAAAACGCGGCCTCCGACATCCGGCGCGCGATCAGATAGCGGTACATGGACTGGCCGACGAGCTTGGTGAAGCGAGCCGAAAACGCTGAACGACCTAGCCCAACGCGTTGCCCGAGGTCATCAAGGGTCCAGGGCTGAGCCGGTCTTTCGTGGATCAACCGAAGTGCTGGTCCGATGTGTGGATCCGCCATCGCTCCAAGCCACCCGCCTTCTCCGGGACCAAGAGACTTCATCCAGTTTCGCAGAACCTCAACGAAGAGGACTTCTGTCAGTCGCGAAAGTGCGACGCCCTGGCCGGGACGCTCGCACGCCGACTCGATAACCATGCGTCGCAGAATCGCCTCAAGCCACTCACCGTCCTCAGTGGGCTTGAGGAGAAACATGGGCGGAAGTAATTCCAACACGCTGCCGCTTGAGGGCCGCGCCACAGTGAACTTGCCGCAGATCATCGTGGTATGCGGCTGCGCGTTGCCGCCGTGACGAACGACGCCACGATCCGCCGACGGTCGATCGAAGTCGAGAACCGAAAATGGTGTCATCCCGCGATCTGAATAAATATTATGTGGCTCGCCGCGTGAGATGACAACACAGTCGCCCGCGGTCATGCGGAATTCTCGTCCCTGTTCGAGTGCGAGAGTTGCTGAGCCACGACTGAGATAATGAAACATGGCGTAGGGCCGTTGTGGCAACGCCAGACTCCAGGGATGACCGAGCTCGAAGTGGTACAGCAAAGTGCCGCCGAGGCGAACGCGGTCGAGTACTTCAGCGAGGATGTCCATGGCGGTGATGTAATCCCGCGGACGATCCGACGCAATACTTGGACGATAGGGCTCTACCGTCCGTGATTTCTTCGTATTAGGTCATGTCGCGGCGGGCCGCCGTCACGTGCGGCAACCATTGCGCCAACGGCAGAATGGAAGAACCGCGCCATTGCTGGAAACGCCTGTCCATTCCCCCGGACTGTGTTCGTCCGACATGCCAACAGGAACAATGAATGCGAAATCTCCTCCTCTCAGCCGCAACTGCACTCCTGGCCGGAACGACATTGCTCGGGTCCGCCCATTCCGCCGAACTGCCCAAGGGAGCTGCCCATAACATTGTGCTCGTGCACGGCGCTTTCGTGGACCAGACGAGCTGGCAACCCGTTGCCGACATCCTGACGAAGAAGGGCTACAACGTTACGCTCGTCGAAAATCCGCTCACGTCCCTTGCTGCTGACGTCGATGCCACCAAACAGGCACTGGCAAAGCAGGACGGCAAGACCGTTCTCGTCGGTCACTCTTGGGGCGGTGTGGTCATCACGCAAGCCGGTAACGATCCCAAAGTGTCTGCGCTTGTCTACGTCTCCGCTTTCGCGCCAGACGTCGGACAATCTCTGGCGGCCCTCGCCAAGAGTGGTCCTGCGACCGAAGGTGGTGCGGCGATTCATCCTGACGACAAAGGCAACCTCACTATCGATCCCAAGGTGTTTCCTTCGGCGGTCGCGGCTGATCTTCCCCCGCAGATCGCCGAATCCCTGGCGAACCATCAGCTTCCGTTGAACCACACAGCGTTCGAGGCACCGGTCGATACGGCCGCTTGGAAAGACAAACCGACGTTCTACGTGATCAGCACCAAGGACAAGGTCATCGCACCCGAGGCCCAGAAGTTTTTTGCCGGCAAGATGAAGGCTCATACGACGGAAGTCGCCGGTAGCCATGCTTCGCTCGTTGTTCACGCGAAGGAAGTCGCCGCGGTGATTGAAAAGGCCGCGCTCGCGAAGTGACAAGACTGCTCTCGGCACTTCGTGCCGAGAGCGCTTCGCACCTGCCCAATGGAATGCGGAACGCACCAAACCGCGACCGGCGCAAACGTAGCAAATCTGCGGACGCAGCGACGACCTTCTTGAGGAAAGTCCGAACGCTGCACCGCCGGTTCGTCCCACTCAATGATCGTACCAAATATCCGGAGGATGACATGACTGACCTCGACATCCCGAGCAAGGACGCCGCCACGCTTGAATCGGCACCGACCCTTTACATCGAAGGCAACGGAATCCGCTTCGCCTATCGTCGCCTCGGCCCCGCAACCGGAACGCCGCTGGTTCTCTTGCAGCACTTCTCGGGCAACATGGATGCATGGGATCCCGCCGTCGTTAACGCGCTCGCTACCGATCGCCCAGTCATCGTATTCGACAACGCCGGGGTCGGTCGCTCGACCGGTCAAACGCCCGACAATGTCGAGGCGATGGCACGCGACGCGGTCGCTTTCATCAGCGCGCTTGGCCTCTCCGAAGTCGACCTGCTGGGCTTTTCCCTCGGCGGCTGCATCGCCCAGGTGATCGCTGCAGAGCAGGGGCGGCTGGTCCGCAAGCTCATCCTCGTCGGCACCGCGCCGAAAGGCGGAGAGGAACATCTGTTAGCGGTTCTGCAGCAAGCGTTCTCTCAAACCGATGCGCCGGACCCGCGCCTGCCGCTGTTCTTCACACCGTCGTCCGCCAGCCAGTCATCCGGCCTTGCGTTCCTGAAGCGGGCGAAGGTTCGTCAGGACGATCGGGACACTGATAACGGCAGCGCGGTGACCGATCCGCAGGCCAAGGCGCTGATCACCTGGTGCGCCACACCTGATCCCGGGCACGCCATTCTGCGCGCCATCCACCAACCCACTCTTGTGGTCAGCGGTAGCCACGACACCATGCTGCCCGCGAACAACGCCTACGCGATGTTCAAGGAACTCAGCAACGCTCAACTGGCCCTCTATCCGGACTCAGGGCATGGCGCCTTGTTTCAGCACCACGAGATGTTCGTCAGCCACGTCCGAACTTTCCTAGCGCAACAGGCGGCTGAATGATCCTCGCGCGTTTCGACGCGATCGGACGCACTTTACCCATGAGAGTTGTTACGGAGGACAAATGACAATCGCCAAAGTCGAAGTGGAGCGTTTCAGCCTCACGAGCTCAAAACCATTCGACACTGTTGTGGCCGCGCTCAAGTCCGCGGTCGGACAGCCCAACATGGTCGAATATTTTAAGGCGTCGAAGGCGGCAACTTCCTTCCCAGATTTGGAGCGCGTTGTGCAAGGCGCGCTCGGTGGCGCGGGTTTTATGCTCTTCGCGGAATTCAACTTGGGCGACATTCTGAGTCGCGAAGCCGGATCCAAGACGCCTAAGATCATACGGCTTGTCGTCGGCAATCCGCTCATCATGAAAGAAATGGTCAAGCACGTGCCCGATGCTGGATCTTACGCTCCAGTCACAGTGCTCATCGATGAACGTGCCGATGGCGTGCACGTCTCTTATGACAAGATGGAGAGTTATCTGCTGCCTTATGGCAATCCGGAAGCGCTTGCCGTCGCACGAGATCTCGATGCGAAAATCACAGCCTTGCTACGCGAATGTGCAAGCTAAAAAATTCCTGAGGACGTTTTGGCCGTTGGATGTGAGCGTCTCGAAACGTCAATCGCGTAACGCGAGAACGCAACTTCGTAACGCGAGCGAGCCGACCGGCCATTCAACCTGAAAGTGGATTCTGACATGTCCAAGAAGCTTCGTGCTGCCTTCACAGCCATCGCTCTTTCTATCATGGCTCTTTCCACCGTGGCTGTCGCGGCTGCTCCCGCCGTCAGTGCTGAGCCGCTGGATGCCGCGACCCATAACGCGATCAAATCGCAGTTCAGTAAGCTGATGGAATTGGCCAACAAGCACGATTTCAAGGCTCTGCATGACATGTTCTGGCAATCGCCATCGGCCCTTTTGGTCGCGAAGAGCGCGATCCCGTCCGAAGGGAATTGGGCTGGCTTTTGGGGCAACGAAGCAATCGATCAGAAACTGCATGACATCGGCAGCTCCGGTCCGGTCGTGCTCGAGCCAGATTATTCGAAGCTCAAGGTCGTCAGCCTGACCGGCGACGTAGCGGAATCTTACGTGCCGATGAACATCACGGTCTCATATGCGGGGCAGGATGGAACAGCCAAGCCGTTTCTGATGATCATCAACTGGCTTCGCGTCGGGGA
Organism: Afipia dichlorophenoxyacetatis; assembly: GCF_055386385.1. Taxonomy (NCBI): domain Bacteria; kingdom Pseudomonadati; phylum Pseudomonadota; class Alphaproteobacteria; order Hyphomicrobiales; family Nitrobacteraceae; genus Afipia; species Afipia dichlorophenoxyacetatis. Next base: position 2,232,596 of record NZ_AP029250.1, read on the forward strand.
GGACTGGAAGATCGCGTCTGAAATTATTCTGCCGGTGCCGCCGGCACCCGCTGTGAAGGGCTAGGAGCGCCAGGCGCCTGCTTGGCGACTTTGCGCCGAGACCAGAACACACGGCCTGTGCCTTGAAGGGTCCACATTCCTGACGGAGAAGCGACCAAATCTAGCGATGATTTGGGGAGCAAGGGACACTTGAGGGCAGGGCACTTGGGGACAATGACACGTCGTGCCGTTGGCGGAGTGATCGCAGGCTTTCTGCTGCTGGCCGCGCCTGCGATGGCCGCCGAGTCGCCAGCCGAACTTATTTCTAGTTTCCGCCTCAAGCATGGCGAGGTTCGCGTCGTGCGTGATGCAACCCTCGACCGCATTGCGCTGGAGCAGGCGCGCGCGATGGCGGCGAAGGATGATCTCAGTCATGAGGTGCTCGGTTCGTTCACCACGCGGGTCGCGCCGGCGCGTGCGGGGCGCGCGGCCGAGAACATTGCCTACGGCTACGACAGTTTCGAGAAAACGCTCGGGCAGTGGATTAACTCCTCCGGGCACCGCGAAAACCTGCTGTTGCGCAATGCCTCCCGCGTCGGGATTGCGAGCGCCAAGGATGCAAGCGGCAAGCGCACCTACTGGGCCATGGTGATCGCCGGCGATTACGAGCCGAAGCCGGGCAAGGGCAAGGGCAAGAAAGACAAGGAGCCTCTTGTTGCGGTGAAACGTGACGCCGCTCCCTCGACCCGGCCCAAATCCAGCGAGTGCCGCATCAAGGTGCTCAGCCTTTGTCTTTAAGGCCGAGCGCGTAGGGCCGTTTGCTGGTTGGAGAATAGGGCGCGGTCTTTCCGCGCGATCACTGTCGGCGGCCGCTCGAAATTTTCGGGTTCTTTAAGGAAATCGTCGAGTAGATAGTCCGTCAGGTCACGTCGTACCGGCAGACGATCCAAAATAAGCACCTGCCACTTCTGAGCTATTGGCCAACTCTCGCGGCGATCCCGATCGCACGACGCGACCTTTTGAAAGGACGTAGCCGTAATTTGCGACTGCCAAGGTCTGACGCAGATTTTGCTCAACCAGAAATACGGTGATCTTTCGATCGCAGATCCGCTGAATGACACTGAAGCACTCTTTGACGAAACGCGGCGAGAGGCCAAGCGAAGGCTCGTCAATCATAAGCAGGCGTGGCGATCCCATCATGCCCCGCCCAATCGACACCATTGCCTGTTCACCGCCAGACAACGTGCCCGCCGCCTGCGATCTTCGCTCAAGCAAACGAGGGAATATCTCGTAGACTTCCGAAAGTCGCCGGCCGATCAACTTTTGGCTTTGCTCGACGTATGCGCCGATCCGCAGATTTTCTTCGACCGTGAGCTTTGGAAATACCTTTCGGCCTTCCGGGATACAAGCTATCCCGCGTGCAATAAGCCGGTGGGTTTCTATGCCGGTGATATCTTCCCCTTCAAATACGATCTTCCCGCGGCGCGGCGAGGTCAGCGACAGGATAGATCGTATCAACGTCGTCTTGCCGGCTCCGTTTGATCCCAACAGGCAGGTGATGCCGCCAGGTTCAATAGATAGAGAAACGTTCTCCAGAACATCGGCGCTATCGTACCCCGCATAGAGTCCGTCAATGACCAACTGACCGCTCATGACGCAGCACTCTCAACAGCATCGCCCAGATAGGCGTCCTGTACTTCGGCGTTCCCAACGACTTCCGCATAACTCCCTTCGCATAGTTTCCGGCCAAAATTCAGCACGACGCAGCGATCCGATATGCGCTCGATGACGTTCATCTCATGCTCAATGAGAGCAATCGTTAAGCCTCCAAATGTGCCCTTGGCTTCCAGGATGTTATCCATCAACCGCTCGGTTTCGAGCTCGGTCATTCCGGCAGATGGCTCGTCCAGCAAGAGGAGCTGAGGTTCGCTAATCAAGGCCCGGCAAACCTCAATGCGCCGGCGATCGATCATTGGCTGGTTTCCAGCGAGATCATGAATGCGTTCGGCAAGCGCAGGATCGAACAACCGGAGCAACGCTCTGCATTTTTCTTCTTGTTGCTCCACCTGCGCCCGTAAATTCTGACGCTTGAAGAGATTGAATCCCAAGCCATGCGAAAGATGTGCGAGATTGCCAATCATGAGATTGTCGAAAACTGACAGCTCTAAATAAAGTCGCGACCTCTGAAACGTTCGCGCGATTCCAGCTCGATGCAATTGTTGAGGGGTCCATGATGTCGCATTCTCCCCGTTATATCGAATCCAGCCACTGGTTGCTGGAAAGATGCCGGTGATCACGTTGAAGAAGGTGGTTTTACCGGACCCGTTGGGACCAAGAATACCAAGGACTTCGTCGCGACGAATATCAAGCATCAGCCGATCCAGCGCGACAACACCGCCGAACCGCTTGGTCAGGTTATGGCAACTTAACAATGGCGGTGCACCAGGCTCGATCATCGCAGGCGCCGCCCCGCGAAGTACACGCGCACTGCCCGAGGAAGGAGACCATGCGGCATAAAACGAAGCACGACGAGCACGAGTATCGAATAGATCAGCAGCCGATACTCTTGAATCGCCTGCAGTCTTTCGGGGAGGATTTGTACAATGGCAGTTGTGACGACGATCCCCCAGAGACTTCCGATTCCGCCCAACAGGATGACCGTGATGAGAATTAATGAATCGCCAAACGTAAAGTTGCTGGGCGCGATGTATCCGAGCATGAGCGCATAGACCGCCCCGATCATGCCGAGGATGAAGTTGCCCGCTGTGAACGCGAATATTTTTGCCGCCGCGATGTCGATTCCAAAACAACTGGATGCGGTCTCATCGATCCGAACCGCATCCAAGCGCAGCCCAATCCATGAGCGTTCAACGCGCCTCGCCAGGAGGCCGACACCCACCGCCAGAACGAGGGCCAGGAGAAGAAAGTTCATATAGAACGCGAATTTGAACGGCCCGACTTGAATGCTGTCGCCGAAGCTCCAACCAAATAGAGTCATCGTTCTAACGGGCAGCCCCTGGGATCCTCCAACAGCCGCGAAGGAGTCGAGGAAGGATGTGAACAGCAGCGCAAATGCAACCGTTATGACCGCGCTGTAATGCCCTTTTGTCCGAAGCATCGGCGGAAGCAACACCAAACCGATGAGCGCCGCGGCCGCGCCGCCAAGTGGCAGCAGGGCCACGCCCGGCACGCTATCGATCTGACCAATGAGCGCAGCAGTATAAGCCCCAATGCCAAACATGGCGGCGCCGGCAAAATTCAACATCCCGACATAGCCAAACTGGATGTTGAGACCAAAGCATGCGGTCATATTCAGTAATATTGTTGACAGCAGCAACAACACGAACGAATTGTCGTGAAATAACGCTGATAAAGCCAGAACGCCGACAACAGATAAAGTGGCTGCGAGGGGTTCGTGATCGGCAAACGACCGCCCGATCCTTGATGACCAACGAAAACGCCGGCTCAGCCACACCGCGCCGGCTCCAGCGACAATCAACGCGAGAACGACCGCCTGTGTAGTGGCTATCAGCACGAGCGTGAAATACGCAAAAACCGCAAGAAAGAGCAGATATATCGGAAGGGGAGAGGACCGGCCGGATTGCGCCAGCGGCAAGTTATTCGCGAGGTCCTCGTGACCCGTTACATGCGCTGAAGATGTCATACGCGGTCACTCGTACGCTCGGGGATCAGTCCTGTTGGCCGCCAGGTGATCAGCGCAATCACAACGGAAAACATGAACACATCTTTGTACGAACTGGAGAACGGCATTGCGACCGCGCCAAACGTCTGCAGGAACGCGATAATCAAGCCACCGAGAATTGCGCCGTAGAAATTTCCCAATCCGCCGATGATCGCGGCGCTGAATCCGATTGCGCCGGCCAACAGCCCCATCGAGAAGCTGACCTCATGATAGTATAGCCCGATCATGACGGCCGCGATGGCTGCCAAGGAAGAGCCGAGCGCAAAGGTAACAATCACAATAAGAGTGCGATTGATGCCCATCGTGCGGGCTGTTTCTTCGTCCTGCGCGACGGAGCGGATGGCAAGTCCGAGCCGAGTGCGGTTAATCAAAAAGCTAACGGCAACGATCACAGCGCTTCCAATTGCAAACATAATGCAATTATCGGTACGCAGGGCAAAACTGCCTATCATGAATTTCCCGGTGGGCAACAACGCCGGAAACGCCTGCGGATTTGCGCCTTGCGGATAGAACAGTCGAACAGCCTCGCGAAGTGCCGTGCCGAACATCATCGTTGCGAGCAGGACGTTGAGTGGTGGGGCTCCCCGAAGTGGCAGGATCAGGCCCGTCGCCGTGACCGCCCCAACTGCCGACAACGATGCGATTGAGACGACGATCATCACGACGAGTTCTAAATAGGGATTTCCGATCCCCAGCATTCGGGCGAGAGCGTAGCCGATGAGGGCGGAAAACGCCCCAAACATGTAAACGTCACCGTGGGCGAAGTTCACCACGTCCAGCACGCCAAAGAAGAGAGTGAATCCCAGGGCGAGCAAAGCGTAGAACATGCCCAGCATGAGCCCGTTGACGACATACTGCGCGAATATACTAGGGTCGATCACAACTTTGCTCCGGCGACATGCAGGACTGACAACCAGATCGAGCAACACAGATATCCGCAGGACTCCAATGTGCCCATAAAATCGAAACCATGGCGCTCATTCGCCTAGCCTCTTGAGATGACGCTTGCCCGTGGCGTACTCGCTCTTTTCCCAATCGATCCACTTGCCGTCTTGCACGACAACAATGCCGGCCATTACGCCACTTACGTTTTGGCCGTTCTCATTGAACGTCACAGGTCCAAGCAGTGTCGGATGAGCTTTAAGGTCGTGCAAACCCGCGGTGATTGCCTCTCGCTTTGGACCAACCTTTTCGATCACATCGAGCAACAGAGTCATTTCAGCATAGGCATAGTGGCCCCAAACATCCGGGGACTGATCGTACTTCGCAGCCGCATATTGCGCGAGAAAGTCTTTGCCGCCAGGAATTTCCGTAATGGGCTCGCCGTTTCTGCGGCTCAGCGCGCCTTCCGCGAGCGGTCCAGCGGTCTTGATGAACTCATCGGAGAATATTCCGGATACGGAATCAAATTGAGCGTTGATACCGAGCTTGTCCATTTGAAGCAGGACTCGCGCACCAACCGGCGCCAAGGTCTCAACGTAAACAACTTGCGGCTTTAGCTCGGCAATCTTGGTCAGCTCTGCGGTAAAGTCCTGTTGATCGGGTGATACTCCGAACTTTGCGAGGGTGCGTCCTCCCGCCTCATCAAGAAACTTAGTGAAATATTTGTCGTTGGAAGTGCCATATGCCGTGGTGTCGTAGATGATTGCCCAAGTCTTGTAGCCCAGCTTTTTCATGAAGTCGGGACCGATCCGATTCTGATCCAGCGCGCTTGGGCCCACGCGGTTAATCTCGGGAAATTTTTGTGCGTCTGTGATCTCAGGTGCAACCGCAGTATAAACCAGCATGGGCATTTGGAATCGGTGAAACACGCCGACCGTTGCCATCGCGACCGCTGAGCAGTAGTGCGCAATCGAAGCGGAGACGGAGTTATCACTTGCGACCCGGGTGGCGACCTGGACCCCGACGTTCGGCTTGCATTCGTCGTCATAGGAATTGAGTTCGTAGTGATACTTCGCATTCGGATCGGCGTTGCGCTGCCTGACGGCTAGATCAGCTGAATTGCGTCCGCCCAATCCGATGCTGGCTGCGCCCCCGCTCAGATTGGCGATGAAAGCGAGCTTGACGGTATCCTTCGCCTGAACGTGAGATGGGGTGACAAAGGAAGAAGCGCAGAACAGCAAAGATGCCGTCACGAGGACACTCGGTTTAGAAATAATCATACGTCGTCTCCAGTCGAATGCGTCGAAGAGAATTCCACCAATGTGCGGCACCATGGACCTAGCGCTCTTTCCCCGGCTGGTCCGTTATGCGGCGTGGCGGTTTGATTGTCCGGAATTCGAGAAAATTCTCGATGTGCGTTCGCATCGCTGCAGATGCGGCCTCTTCATTTCGCGCCTCGATCGCGTCAAGAACGAGCCTGATCTCGGCATAGGCCTCGCGAAAACGTTTGAGATTTCTGGCGCTCCCACGTCGAATCCAGCGCACCTTGTCGATCAGGTTGAATAGGAAGTCGGCAACGATGCTGCTCGCGGCTGCTTTGTAAATTGCGACGTGAAAGAGCTGATCAAGTTCCAGATACTCGTCGATCCGTCCGCTTCCAAACTGATTTCCGAAATTGGTGAAGGCGAGCCTAAGTTCGGCGATATCCGCGTCGTCCATGGTTCGCGCCGCACGACCCGCGAGATAGGATTCCAGCATAATGCGGGTCTCAAGTATCTCGACGATCTCTGCGTCAGAGAGCCCACGAACGAACGTCCCGCTTTGCGGCAGGACTTCGATCCAGCCTTCGTGCTGTAAACGCGCGAGAGCAGTTCGGACTGGCGAGCGTCCAATGCCAAATTCGGCAGCAAGCTTGACTTCCGAAAGTTTATCGCCGGGCTTGTAGACCCGCTCCGTAATGCGCTGCTTTATCTCGCGATACACAACGCCCACTGTCCCCGTATCGGTGTTGGCAGGAGGAACTATCACGTTCTGCTCCTGAGGATCGGATAGGCGATCCTCGCGCAGCGCCAGGGCGCGCTTGATATCGACGAGCCTTCAGGAACACGTGTCACGCAGAGAAACAGCGACCCTGCATCGACTGACGTCAGGCACCAGGATTTCGCCATTGAAATTCCTCACCAAGCGTTCGATGAGAAAGCGTAACCGTCGACTAGTTGACTGCGATGCCCAAATGTCCCGCAAGGCTGCTCCTTTCCTCGCCACTCGTGAGTTCTGAAGATCAGTTCTCCAGCATATTCAACGCGATCGGCCTGCCTAAAATTCCCTCCCACCGTTAACTAGTTAACTCGCGACGGGATTGATATTGAATCTCCATCACACGGGGTTTGGTCGTGCTTTGATTTGGTGCGCAGATCGTTTCTGCGGCCGATTAATGCGAAGGGCGACAACGGCAGTAAATAACTGGGATCTTGATTGAATTATTGGGGCAGCAACCAGATGACGAGACTTCCGGCCGACATAAACCACCTTTTGGATCAAGCAATCGAGAATAGAAATATCCCGGGTGCGGTCGCCATGGCTGCGAGTGGAGGAGAGGTCTTCTATGAGCACACAGCCGGCAAGCGCGCGGTATCAAGCGATCGCGAGATGACGCTCGACAGCGTGTTCTGGATTGCCTCAATGACCAAAGCCATCACCGCCGCCGCGGCGATGCAGATGGTGGAGCAAGGCAAACTATCACTCGATGCCCCCATCGCAGGCGTGCTGCCGGATTTGAGCGAACCGCAGGTGCTCGAAGGATTTTCTGTCGATGGCGCGCCAAAGCTAAGGCCGGCTCGCCGTCCGATAACGTTACGCCATCTCCTGACGCATACCGCAGGCTTTTGCTACGATATGTGGAACGAGGACATGGTGCGATACCTTCAGGTTAGCGGCCTGCCGCGCATTTCGAGCGGCAAAAACGATGCGTTGAAAACACCCATCGCAACAGATCCCGGGACGCGTTGGGAGTATGGCACCAATATCGATTTCGCCGGTAAGGCCGTTGAAGCTGTCAGCGGGCTCAGACTGGACGCCTATCTGCGCGATCATATCCTTGGGCCGCTTGGGATGCGCGACACCGGATTCAAGCTCACCCCGGAATTGCGCGAGCGCCGCGTAGGCATGCATACGCGAAATAGTGACGGATCACTTGCAGTCATACCTCACGAAGTAGAACAGAATCCTGAATTTCATGTGGGGGGGTCTGGTTTGTATGGCACTGCACCGGACTACATCAAGTTCGCCCAGATGATCCTGAACGAAGGCCGAGGCCCTGCAGGAACAATTTTACAGCCGCAAACAGTTGCACTCATGCGGCAAAATCATATCGGCGAACTCAACATGCTGCCGATGAAGTCTTCACTTCCTGCTCTGACCAACGATATCGAATTTTATCCCGGTACGGACAAGAAATGGGGGCTCAGCTTCATGATCAACACGGCGCCAAGTCCGGAGGGACGCAGCGCCGGCAGCCTCTCCTGGGCGGGTCTAGCTAACACCTATTATTGGATCGATCCTGTTCGGGATGTGACCGGCGTCATGATGATGCAAGTCCTTCCCTTCGGGGATGAGCACTGTCTGGCGGCGTTTTCAGATTTCGAGCAAGCCATTTACGAATTGGTTGCGAGCGGTGAATAGGAGATGCGGCCTCCGTTCCCGAAGGAAGTCACTCCACAGCAACCTCGCGAAACGTTGTCGGTGCCATGGTCACGCCGCCGAAGGCAAAAGGCCGGTCGAAGGCCATGAGAAGGACGAGGCACAGCGCGACGGCCGTTGAAAAGATCAACATGGTCGCCGCCATCGCCGTTCGATTATCGATATGGATCATTGCGATCGTTATGAGGATCAGCATCGTCAGGAGAATGATGACGGCCCACTGGATTGGCGCGATCTGAAGCTGGCTGAGCCGGATTCTGTCGCGCCGCGTTTCAAGCGCCTGTTCGATCGCTGCCAAAGCGCGCTCCTGGGCCAACTGCTGAGCGGGCTGCGCGGGTGTGAAGGACAGGATCGCCGCCATCGCGTCAGTTAATCCAGCCGGGATAAGCTGCAGGTTGGCTTCGCCTTTGCCCATCGCGGGCCAATCCTGCGTTTCGATGAAATGGAGGTGGCGCTTGATGCTCTCGCGCAGCTTGGTGCGAACATCCGTCGGCAAAGCCTCCGCGAGGAGTACGGCTTGCCGCAGCGCACTGGCTTCCTGACCGACATATCCTCCGGCGCGATCGACATTTGTCCATACGCGCGAGGACAGGAAGGCGAGGAGGAGGGCCAGGATCACCGCGAGAGGCGTCAACGTCACAGGCGACGTCGCCTTCAAGTCCTTCGCCACTGCGCGCTTGGACAGGATTGTGGCTGCGCCGAAAATCGCCATCGTCAACACGTAACAGAAGGCGAAAACAAGAAGCGTGATGACGAGGATCGATTGGGATTCTACCCAATGCAACATGGGTCCTCCTGATCTGGCTACGTCTGCCTTATCTCATCGCGATTTAGAGTGCGCCGAACGCTCTTGAAGAGAACCGCCATTTTGGGTGGCGTGCAGCCAATAGGCAACGCAGAACTCCTGAAATCAAGACTCTCATGACTGCCCAATCGAGGTAATCGCTCGGCTGCTTCCTGCATGTGTGGGAGGTTCATGTTGAGATCGTGCGATGATGCCGAAGCCGTTAACTGCTGCGCTGCGGCAATTGTTGCGTCATCTCGACATGACAGAGCCCGCGAGGCGACCCGCGGGCTCTGTCGTTTAGCGTCTCATCGTCGCTGATGCGGCAGTGGTTCAATCCACTTTCAGGTTTGCGGCCTTGACCACTTTCTCCCACTTCGCGGTCTCGTCCTCGATCATCTTGCCGAAGGCTTCCGGCGGCCCAATCAGCGGTTCACCGCCGAGATCGATCAGCCTCGCCTTGATCGCCGGTTCGGCCAGCACTTCGTTCACAGCCGTATTGAGCTTGGCGATGATCTCCGGCGGCGTCTTCTTCGGCGCGCCCATGCCGAACAGTGCGCTGGCCTCATAGCCGGGCACCGTCTCGGCGATGGTCGGGACATCCGGCAGCAATGGCGAGCGCTGGGCGGTGGTCACGGCCAATGCGCGCAGATTGCCCGAGCGGATGTGCTGGATGATCGACGGCATATTGTCGAAGATCACCTGGACCTGGTTGCCCGTCATGTCGGTGATCGCAAGCGCAGCGCCGCGATAAGGCACGTGCTGCATCTTGGCGCCCGTCATCATCATGAACATCTCGCCGGACAGATGCACTGACGTGCCATTGCCCGACGACGCCATGTTGATCTTGTCGGGATTGGCTTTCACATCGGCGATAAATTCGGCGACGTTCTTCGCGGTGACCTGCTTGTTGACGGTCATCACATTGGCGGTGCGGTGGAAGGCGGCGACCGGCGCGATATCACGCAAGAAGTTGAAGTTCAGCTTCGCATACAGCGTCGCATTGATGTAATTCGCCGGATTGACCAGCAGCACCGTGTAGCCGTCGGGCTCCGCATTCGCCACGGTCTCGGTGCCGATATTGTTTCCGGCGCCCGGCTTGTTCTCGATGACGAATTGCTGGCCCATCTTCTCCGACAGGCGTTGCCCGATCAGGCGTGCCAGAATGTCGGTGGCGCCGCCCGGCGGGTAACCGACGACAAAGCGGACGGGCCTGTTTGGATAGTTTTGCGCTTGTGCCAGCGCCGGCGTGACAGATGTGAGAGCAGATGCAGCAAATGCAGAAAAACCAAACGCGATCAGACCGATCGCGGCACGACGTGACACCATATTTAATTTCCTTTTCGTTCCCTCCGGCTGCCGCGACTTGGCGCGCGGTCAACGTGTGTTGAGTTGACAACACCCGACTGTGGCAATCAACCCTACTATCGACCATTGCGACACACCTGCGGCATCCGCCCAAAGAAGCGCCAAGAAACCGGGCAAGAGACCGGGCAAGGCGCGGCGGCGACAAGTCCCTCCGGTGCATTACGACCGCGCAGTTTCCCTTTTTGGAAAGCCGCCGATGAACCGTCCAGCGATCCAGCCGATCAAACCCAGGAACGGTATCGGTGCGAGCGGCGCAAAGACAAGAAGAGCAATGCCCGAGTCGGGATCAAGAGGGTATGGACCGAACCAGAGCGGCATGCCGATCACGGCCTGAACAATGCCGATGCCTTGCCCCGCATCGCGGACGTTGGAAACCATTTCGGGGGCCAGGAAAAACAGCGGCACGTTGAGAAGAGACATCGCGGTTGCGGAAAGCCACATCGCAGTCCGGGCCGATGCAGAGTTCGGTGACAGCCGGCAAATCACGTACAAAACAACAAATCCCCAGTTCATGATCGCGAAATCAAGGGGCAGCTGAAAAATGAATGTTGAAAATTGATATCCGGATGGTCCGGCCTGCAACAGGCCGGATTTGTAGCCAAGATAAAGAAGTGTGGCGATGACGCTTGGGCCGATAGAAACGGTCAAGAACGCAATCAGAGGAATTTGTGTCCAGGCGAGCGAGCGACCGTTTGCAGAGACCGCGTGTCGTCCCTTGAAGTATGCGAGCAATATCGCCAGCAGCATCACTGCGAGGACTGAGTGTTTAAATAGGTCGGACATCAGAAGCATTGTGGCACACCTCGCTTGAGCTGGATCGACCCGTTCGGGACCTGTATGCGGCTGCACCCGGAAATCATTGGTGGTTGCTTCGTCGAGCGAGGTTCAACCAGTCGACAGTCTCAGCTCATTCAGTCTGGGGCGCAAGCAGACCGAGACTGTCACTATCGAAGTGATGGCGACAGACTCTTCATCGAAACCGCTCGGGGGCCGAGCATCATCTCTCCAGGCAAGTGCCTTCGCCATGTCATGTGACAGATCTTAACGAAACAGCCGCGCATCGCGCGGCTGTTTCCGTTTTCAGCTTAAGTGCAAGTATCAGAACGGTACCGAGGCGCGGGCGCGGTAGATCCAGATACTGGCGTTGCCGCCGATGCCGCTGAACTCGGTGCCGAGGGCGAGCTGTCCGCCACCGGCGAATTTGGCGGTTACCCCGCCGATGGCACGTGCGGAGAAGCCGTCGAGCACGACCGCGCCCGGAAGTCCGGACACCGCTGCCGCCGCGAGTGCATTGTCGGAATTGAAGTAATAATCGCCGTACAATCCGAGATAAGGCGCGATCGCGATCGTCGATGACCATGCGACGGGATAGGCGACCTTAACACCACCGCTCGCGCGCCCGGTCGAGAAGTTGCGTTCAGTCTGCAACGTGCCGAGCGAGTCCGTATAGGCGTTCTCGCGCTCCCATAGCGCATAGACGCGTGCGGAAGGCTCGATCTGCAGGCCGAAGCCCTGATAGGCGCCGGTCAAGCCGCCGGACACCATCAGGCGTTTGCCGTTGAAGTTGCCGGATGCGGTGTTGGCGCTGCCGTCATAGCCGATGCCGGAATAGGCCACCGCCGCATCGAAGCGAACGGTCTCGGTCAACTTCCAGCCGAGATAGGAGCCTACGGTCCAGCCGTTGCCCGTCAGATGACCCTGCAAGGCGTCGGACCGGTAGTCGAATGTTTCATAGCCGCCGAGCACGCCGACGAGGAAGTCCGGCGTCACCCGTCGCGTCAATCCGGCGATCATGTTGACCTGACTGCCGTAGAGCACGGACGCACCAGCGACAGTGCCGCCCGCGCCGCTACCGGTGCCCCAATGGTCGAGCACGGAGAAGCGCACGTCCGCCCAACCCAGCCAGTCGCGTTGCTGGACGTAACGCGGCGGCGCCTTGGTGGGCGCGGCATACGCCAGCGCGCCAAAGGCATCGTCGACGCGCGAATTCGAAGTGTTGGTGTTGCTCGTTGATGATTGCGCGGCAAAGCCACGCCCGGTCGATGCGAACGATCCGTTGGCGCTCGAGAATGGGTCGCTGGAATGTGGAGCACTGCCGTCCGCCGGCTGGCCGTCGGAATCAGCAGCGAAGTTGAAGCGCACGCCGCCGCCACTCGGCGTCACCAGTGCGCCGCCGCCACCACTAAAACCTTCGGAGATGGCAGCATCGACCGCACCGGAAATCGCAGCACCGGAATTCTGCGCCACCACCGGCGCCGCCAGCGCCTGCATCGCGCGCAGCTTCAGACTGTCTCCAGGCGCACCGACCGTCTGGTTCAGTGCCGCGGAGGTGCTGGTGTTGAACGATGCACTGCCGCCATAGACTGCAGTGATGGAATGCGAGCCGGTCGTCAGCGACGAGATCGTGAACGTCGCCACACCGCCTCCGGCCAATGCCACACTGCCGATCGCGACACCACCGTCCTTGAATGTCACCGTGCCCGTGGGCGTGCCGCCGCCGCTGGTCACCGTCGCGGTAAAGGTCACGGCTTCACCGATCTTGCTCGGATTGGCCGAGGAGGAGAGGGCCGTGGTGGTCGCCAACAGGTTGACGGTCTGCGTCAGCGCTGTCGATGTCGATGTCGCGTTGTTGCCGTCGCCGCCATAGACCGCAGTGATGCTGTGGCCGCCTGACGTCAACGCCGAGGTGGTGAAAGTCGCGGTCCCGCCGGCAAGCGTGACCGCTGCGCCCAGATTGGACGCGCCATCCTTGAATTGCACCGTGCCTGTCGGCGATGCGCCGGTCACCGTTGCGGTGAAGGTCACCGATTGTCCCGGCGCGCTGGGATTGACTGACGACACAACGGCGGTGGTGGTCCCCGCCGCATTGACGGTCTGCGTCAGCGGCGCCGAGGTCGACGTCACGTTGTTGCCGTCGCCGCTATAGACCGCAGTGATGCTGTGGCTGGTTGTTGTCAGCGCTGAGGTCGTGAACGTTGCAACGCCGCCGGCAAGCGTCACCGCTGCGCCGAGATTGGACGCGCCATCCTTGAATTGCACCGTTCCGGTCGGCGAAATGCCGGTCACCGTTGCGGTAAAGGTCACCGATTGGCCAAATGTGCTGGGATTGTGCGACGACGTCAGGCCGGTGCTGCTTCCCGCCGCATTGACGGTCTGTGTCAGTGCCGGCGTCGAGGTTGACGTCGCGTTGTTGGTGTCGCCGCTATAGACCGCGGTGATGCTGTGGCCGCCTGATGTCAGCGCTGAAGTGGTCAAGGTTGCGACGCCGGCGGCAAGGTTCACCGCTGCACCGAGGTTTGAGGCGCCGTCCTTAAATTGCACTGTCCCGGTCGGCGAAGCGCCGGTCACCGTTGCGGTAAAGGTCACCGATTGACCGAGCGTGCTCGGATTGGGCGAGGACCCAACGGTGGTGGTCGTCGTCGCCTTATTGACGGTCTGTGTGAGTGCCGGCGTCGAGGTCGACGTCGCGTTGTTGGTGTCGCCACTATAGACCGCGGTGATGTTGTGGCTGGTTGTTGTCAGCGCTGACGTCGTGAAAGTCGCGCTGCTCACGGTAGCGTTGATGGCGGTAAGCGTAACTGCACTGAGATTGCCTGCGCCATCCTTGAATTGCACCGTGCCGGTGGGGGAGGAGCCGGTCACCGTTACGGTGAAGGTCACCGATTGTCCGAACGTGCTGGGATTAAGCGAAGACCCAACGGTGGTGGTCGTCGTCGCGACACTGACGTTCTGTGTCACTGCCGCCGAGGTTGACGATCCGTTGTTGGTGTCGCCGCTATAGACCGCGGTGATCGAGTGGCTGCCTGGGGCGAACGATGGGACGACAAGGCTCGCTTGGCCGCCGCTGACAGTACCTGTGCCGAGGGAGGTGCCTCCATCAAAGAACTCCACCGTTCCTAACGGCGCGACACCGGTCAGCGTCGCGGTCAACGTCACCGGTTGGTTCGGCGCGCTGGGATTGGGCGAGGACACAAGGCTAGTGGTGGTCGCAGACAGAACGACTTGTGTCACCGTGTTCGAGGTCAATCCCGGGTTGTTAGGATAAAACGCTGTGATGTGATGAGTGCCCGCGGTGAAGTTTGTGACGGTAATGGCCGTCTGGCCGAGAGCGACAAAAGCTGAGCCCAGGATGGTGGTTCCATTATCAAGGAACTGTAACTGGTCGCCTATCTGGACGGCGCCGCCCGCGTCCGTTGCGATTAACTCCACCGAATCGCCAACCACGCTGGGATTTTTGACCGATGAAACCACGAAGTCCTGCGCGAAACCCGCGCCTGTCCCGCCGACAAGACCAAGCAAGACCGTGGCGAATATAAAAGCCACGCGAGCGGAAAAAATCCGCTCCCGAAGCGCCGATAAAACCCTAAACAACTGCCGTCCCCTGCCGTGGCCGGAACGCTGCCGTTGCAATGGCTTGAGCAATTCCTATTCCCGGTTGAGGGGGAGCATTCCCATACCTCACAACCGTTGACTATGGCCGTCGTGGGCCGGGTTCCTGTTTCTCGTTCAGGGTGTGTTTTTGATGCAACGAAAGGGCGTGATTCATGCGCTCCGCAAGCCGAAATGAGCAGTCACGGATTGTTGATGGAGGAGTAACTCTGCGCTGAATGAGAATCCCAACACCAGCCGCGTCGCGCGGCGGGTGTGTTCTTATGTGATGAAGAACAGCTTCGCTGTCGCGTCCATCAATTCCGATAGGACGGATCAGCGCGGTCGAGCTTGCGGAGAAGGGCGGGCCACGCCAGTTCACCACTGAGGCCCGGCACGTTGTCGCGCGGCTTCATGCGATCGTAAGTCTGCTGCAAGACCTCTTGCGGAGGCGTGATCAGTTTAGTGTTGCAGGACAGGGCCGCGACCTGCACCTGGCAAGCGCGCTCCATCCGAAACAGAACGTTGAAGGCCGCGGCAATCGTCTTGCCGACCACGAGCAGTCCGTGATTGCGCAGCACCATGGCTTCATGATCGCCGAGATGAGCGACGAGTCGCTGGCGCTCTTCGGGATTGTCCGCGATGCCCTCGAAGTCGTGGTAGGCGACGTGGAGGAAACGCATGCAGGTCTGCGCGACCGGCAGCAATCCGCATTCCATTGCCGAGACCGCCATCCCGGCCACGGTGTGGGTATGCGCAACGCAATCGACATCATGGCGCGCCATGTGGATCGCACTGTGAATGACGAAACCGGCGGCGTTCACGCCGTAGTCGGATGCGTTGAACAGGACGTTGCCGTCGACATCGATCTTGACGAGGCTCGACGCGTCGATCTCCTCATAGAGCAAACCATAGGGATTGATGAGAAATTCGTTGTCCGTGCCCGGCACGCGGCATGAGATATGGTTGGCGATCATCTCGGTCATGCCGTACATCGCGGTGAGACGATAACAGGCCGCCAGATTGACGCGCGACTGCCATTCCTCCGGGCTGACCTGTTCCTGGACCGATCGAACGACCTTCACGGCCGGTGCACTGACAGCAGCGTTCATCAATTTCACCCTTGATTATTTGAGTGCAGGCTAGTGACCGCCCGTCCTATGGGCAAGGGGGCGACGATGCGCCTCAGCCATTCATTCCACGGTGATGTTCGCATCGCGAATGAGCTTGCCCAGGCGTTCCCGTTCACTCACCACATGGGCGCCGAGTTCGGCCGGTGTCATCGCCCATGGCACGTTGCCGATCGCTTCCATGCGTTTGCCGAAATCGGGCGTGTTCACGATGCGCGTGATTGAACCAGAGAGCTTGTCCAGCACGGGCTGAGGCGTGCCGGCCGGCGCGAACACCGCGAACCACGTTTCACCGACAATGCTGGGATAGCCCAGCTCCTTGAATGTCGGCACGTCCGGCAACTGCGGCAGGCGCTGTTCCGACAACACGGCCAGCGCACGATAGAGGCCTGCCTTGTGGTTTGGCACTGTATTCGTCAGCGCCTCCACATTGCTGTCGACGATTCCCCCGAGCATATCGTTCATCGCAGGCGCAGCGCCGCGATAATGCACATGCTGGAGCTTGACCCCGAGCCCGCGCGCCACGATTTCGCCCATCAGATGCACCGTGCTGCCCGGTCCGTTCGTGGCGTTATTGACCTTGCCCGGATTGGCCAACGCATAGGCCCGAAATGCCGCGATGTCGGCGGCGGGAAAGTCCTTTCTGACGACGAAGGCGAACGGCACCTTCACGACCATCGCGACCGGCGCGAAATCCTCAAGCTTGTATTTGATAGATGGAAGCAGGTGAGGGTTCGTCGTAAACGTCGTCGCGCTGGCGAGCAGCAACGTATAGCCGTCCTTGTCTGCGGCGGCGACCGCCTGTGCGCCGAGCGACGTACTGGCGCCGCCGCGATTTTCAATGATGATCTGTTTGCCGAAGTCCGCGCTGAGTTGCTCGACCAGGATGCGCCCGACGATGTCGGTTGTTCCGCCTGGCGGAAATGGCACGACGAGCGTGATGTTGTGATCGGGATAGGTTTGCGCTTGCGCTTGACTGCCGGCGAAGACTTGGGTGCCGGCGAAGATCAGCAGCGCCACCATGCCTCCGAGCACTCGAGAAAAACCGAGCGTGAGCATCCAGTTTCCTTCCCCGATATCTCGCGCCATTCGGCGTCGTCGTCTTGCAATCGGAAGACTGGCACACAACATCGCCTCCGCAAAGATGCAGCCACTCTGCAGGGCTGCATGCAGGCCCGCTCAAATCAACATTGCTGCGATGGGTTGACGTCGCGTGCTGCTAAGGCGTGGTGACGCGAAGGCTTGTCTTTTTTTACCTCATTTAACCGCACGAGCGATCGCTCCTGTTCGATAATACCGTTGCGCACGGTCGCTTCACTGCGACGAGCCGGGACATCCTGGCCAAGATCAACGAAGGGAGCAGCGTCATGGCAATCGATAAGGTCGTTCTCGTACATGGAGCTTTTGCGGATGGCTCTTGCTGGGCAAAGGTCATCCCTCTGCTGACGAAGCGAGGGCTGAAGGCCGTCGCAGTTCAAAATCCCCTGAGTTCGCTGGCTGACGATGTGACGGCCGCCCATCGCGTGATCGGCATGCAGGAAGGTCCGGTTCTTCTGGTCGGCCACTCCTGGGGCCGGGCCGTCATCACCGAGGCCGGCAACCATCCGCAGGTGAAGGGTCTTGTCTATATTGCGGCCGGTGCGCCAGACAGCGGGCAGTCGTTCGACGATTGGTGGAAGCCTTATCCTCCGGCGCCGGGCGCGGCCGAAATCAGGCCTTATGGCGATGGGTACGTTGCGCTGACTCAGAACGGTGTTCGCAAACACTTCATACAAGACGTTCCTCAGGATGAGGCGGATCTCGTGTTCGCCACGCAGGGACCGCTGGCCGTGAAATGCTTCGGCGCCAAGATCACCGAGGCGGCGTGGCGCTCCAAGCCGACATGGTACATCGTCGCGGCTCACGACGAGACCATCCCTCCCGCCGTCGAGCGCGATTCCGCAAAGCGGATGGGCGCCCAGACGCTCGTGCTTGAAAGCTCGCATGTGCCGATGCTCTCTCAGCCCGATGTTGTCGCGGACTTCATCGCAAAGGCGGCGGCTTCTCTCTGAGAACGAGACGGAGCGGGGCCGCCACACCAAGGCGCGGCTCAACACCACGCTGCGGGCGCCGCAACGTGCGTGGGTGATCATGGCGGACGAATCCGCTCCGATGAATGAGTCCCGACACACCAGTCGCTTCGTGCGGCTGGTGTGTCGTCATGTGGGCGAACGCCTCACATTGGCGTGGTGCGCGCTCGTACGGACGATTGGGCGCGATCGCCTCGCGACACCTAAGGCCCAGCCGCACAGAGTCCGTTGGCAGTAGGTCAGCGGCGACTCACCGCGCCAGCGGGGTCGACTTTGGCAACGGCGATTTCGTACCTCAAATCATGAGAATTAAATATGTCCACATCCCTGGAAAATGGGCCAGCACATCGGCCGGCCTCCGCCCTCGGCTCGCTCGTCGCGCGGAGCTTCATACTCGGCTATGGGACGCTCGCCTATCTCATCTTTCTCGTCGCGTTCCTATACGCGATCGGCTTCGTGTCGCAGTTCCTGGTCCCGAAGACAATCGATAGTGGCACGGCGAACTCGCCTCTGCATGCCTTGATTGTCAACCTTGCGCTGATGTCGCTCTTCGCCGTCCAGCACAGCGGCATGGCGCGACAAGGCTTCAAGAAGCTGTTTGCGAGATTCGCCTCGCCTGCGCTCGAACGCAGCACCTATGTGTTGCTGGCGAGCTTGACGCTTCTGCTGCTGTTCTGGCAGTGGCAGCCAATCACGACGGTCGTTTGGCAAATCGAGACGCCTACGCTTGTCTCTGTCGCGATTGCCGGAGGCTTTCTCGGCTGGCTGATCGTGCTTTACAGCACTTTCCTGATCAACCATTTCGAGCTGTTCGGCTTGACTCAGGTGGTCAGTCATTTCACGGGTCGGCTCGCCGAGCCGATCAAGTTCAAGATGCCCGGCCTCTATCGGGTGATCCGGCATCCTATCTATCTCGGCTTTATCATCGCATTCTGGTCGGCGCCGACGATGACGCTGGGCCATCTGTTATTCGCGGCAGTGACGACGACTTACATCTTTGTCGGTATCTGGCTCGAAGAGCGCGATCTGGTCGCGTTGTTCGGTGAGGAATATCGCCACTACAAGCAAAAGGTCGCCATGTTGCTGCCCGGCGTGTTCTGAACATATTTGGCGCCATCCTCGCACATTCATTGAACGTGCAGCGCGCGCTGTAGGCCAGCGCGTGGCTGCCCGCCGTAGCGGTTCTGCGGGCGGAGCGCAGATTTAGCTCCGTTCGCGTTTGTCCTCTAGTCGATCGATGAGTCGCCTCTGCGATGACACCAAATCGATGAGTGCGCTGGTGGTCCAGGCGAAGGTGAACAATCCCGAAATTCCGATGATAGGACTGATAAGCCGCCAATGCGGTTCGAGGTCGACACTTCCGTAACCGAGCGTGGTGTAGGCGTTCGCACAAAAGTAGATCGCGTCGTAGCCGCGCGCAATCAAGCCCAGATATGTGAGGGTGTATGCCCACATCATAAACTCAACGATATGCAGTGTGAGCAGAAGGAAGATGGACCAACCGAACAAGAGAAATGCCGCGACGAGGTGGGGCCGGTCCAGACGAAGCCGTCGTTCACGCCGCCTACGCAACACGAGAATAAGGTGGAGACCGGCACCATGGAACATCACGAGAAAAACCAGCATGACTGCGCCGACGCCGAGCGCGGCCAAAGGTTTTAAATCATCCGGAATTCTGGCAAGGAATGACGAAAGATCGGGCATGCGCTTACTTAGTCCTTACGGCAGGACAACCTGTTTTTCCGACGCTTCAAGCCTTATCGGGGTGCTCGATCTCGGTGTAGAGATCGCCCTGTGCCGCACCTGAGCCTGCGCGGCCGCCGCCGGCACCGCGGAGCACCCATGCTCCACCCACTGCGAGAACCGCACCCACGAGTGGGCCTGCGACATACACCCAGTAGCTCGTGAAGTCGGTTGCAACCAGGTTCGGACCGAACGTGCGCGCGGGGTTCATCGATGCTCCCGAGATAGGGCTCCCCCACAGTCCGGCGAGCGCAATGTACCCGCCGACGCCGATCGCGCCGAGCATCCCGATGTTCTGGGCGCCGGACGCGGTGCCGAGAATGACACTGACGAGACCGAGCGTCAGCACGGCCTCCATGAGGAACGCAGCGGACGCGGAGTATCCCGGCGCAGGATAGTTCGACCCGTAGCTGGCCGACACGTCGATCACCGCGTGCAGGAACAGTGCCGCGAGCGTTGCACCGATCAACTGCACGACGATGTATCCCGGCACGCGCCCCCATGGGAAATCGCCACGCAACGAAAACGCGATACTGACCGCAGGATTGAGATGAGCGCCAGACACCTTGCCCATGAAGAGGATGATCGCCATCACCATCAGACCGGGTGCGACAACCGCAGCGGCACGGCTGATCGTACCGGGAAAGGCCTGTCCCATCATGCCGCCACCGGCGGCCACAAGGACGAGGAAGAACGTTCCGAGCAACTCCGAGAAGAGGCGGCGCCACTCTTGGCTCGGATCGCGGAAGTTGTTCAGCGCCGCGACGAGCTCGTGATCCGCATGGCTCAGTATTATTTCGGCCTCTGCATGCGCCATGAACTGTTCTTCCCTCTCATCGATGCCGCCGTCCGTTAGCCTCTCAGCGGGCCAGCACGGCTCGTCTGGTCCTCGGCGCGCTTGCGCGTTTCTCGCGCTGATGGGCATGTCTTCAATCGTCGTCCAAGACGGGACCACACCAGCCGGGCAAGTAGTTCGCCTCATCGTTTTTCGCTAATTCCAGAGCTTGCTCGAGGGCGTACTCGAAGTGGGTCTCAACGGTTTTGCGCTTGACCCGTCGACGCAAAAAATCGGCCCACAGGAATTCGCTGAACGGCTCCGTGTCCTTGGCGTATCCGCCGGCGCGTCGCAGCTCGCCCGCCAACGAGCGGTACGGATCGTCAACAAGCTTGGCAACGCTCTTCGGCAAATCCTTGTAAGGACGCAGGCGGCCCTCGTCGTCGTAAGGATGCATCAAACTGAGATTGTCCAGGACGAACCAGAACGACTCGGGCTCCAGCGTCCTGAGGTTTTTCACCACGGTCACCAATACATTTTCGACGCCTTCGTCGAGCAGCGCCCGCGCCAGGTGGTGATGATCGATGACGTAGTGGCGGTCCTCCGGGCCAAGCACGACCGGGATCATATGCTTGCCTAGAAACTCGGCTCCTTTGCTTTTGCTCTCGTCATGCCAGCGCTTGCGCTTCTCCTTGACCTCACGAAAGCCGACCGTCATCTGGGTCGGGCGCAGGTCTGCAATCGCAACGGGCTTGAGAATGGGTTCGCGAACCGACATCGTGCGACCTCCTTGATCATTAATCCAGGAATGTCCGCTTTCAGAAGAAGACGCCGTCGCCTCATCAGCAAACGAACAGGCTTCGCCGCCCGGACGCCTCCCTTCCTCAGACCCGACAATGAAGCGCCCGCATTCCAAAGTAGCAGGTTTTCACGGCTTCGGGTTGGTCAGGGATGCTGACTGAGTTCACGCCATTGTATCGTGCCCGAGTCTATGCCCAAGCGGGGTCAAACAGCGACGTGCGCTAGTTTGGGCTCGCCTGTTTCCTGCCGCGTCCGAGCGCGAATTGACCGACCGGACCTTCGACGTGGAATTCGAGCTCCGTCATTTTTGCAAACCGATCGATGTTATTGGTGCCGATGGCGCAGCCACCGAGGCCCATATCGGTCGCGGTCAGATAGAATGTCTGGATCAGGCTGCCGACATCCTTCAGGATCAGCGAATAAGCGATTGACGAGTACTTCCATGAGATCCGCCCGAAGCGCGCGGCGATCGTGATCAGGATCTGCGGCGGACCGGATGCGTCCATGGCAAACTCGGCTGCGGCTGAGAGCGCCTGAAGTTGCTGAGCAGAGACTTCGATCGCGACCAGCGCGTGGCCGCCTGCGTCGTAGTGGTAGAGTCCGCGTGCAAGCCCCTCGCAGTTCGAGACCGCCAGATACAATTCCAGTTCGTACGCGCTGCCCGCCGACGGATAGGGTCTTGCGCTGTAAGTCATCTCAGGATCGCCTTCGGAATTCTCGCCGCTTGTCCATTCCGACAGCACACGGGCTGCGGTGTTGAGAAACTGCGCGAGCTCGGCGAGCGTGATGGGATGCTGGTCGTCGAAATCCCGGATTGAATGCCGTTCGCGCAACAGCTTCGCGAAGGGCGAAATCTGATCTGACGTGGAGAATTTGCGCACGTCGATTGTTGGGCCGGGCCAGGGTGGACGCACCGCGGGCAGGGGTGGAACGATATCCGCATAGGTATAGGCGCCGCCGACGGGATTGGAATGCCGGCCCTCGGTGCTGCGCGTGTGAAACACCAGATCGTGGAAATCCCAAAGCACGAGATGGCCGTCGCCTTCATTTACCCGAAGGCCGTCGCCGTCCTGCGCAGTGAGCTTGAGCAGGATCTGGCTGTCCAGCAGCAGCTCAAGCAGTTCAAGATTGAAGGAGGCCGCCTGTCGGAGTTTGCTGATCTTGTGAGGCAGTGACAGTGTCGCGAGGGTCGCGGCGATGGCGGGATCGCTGATCCGAAACAGCGCACCGGCGCGCGGCGATTCCAGCACCATCTCATTGCCACGCCGGCGCAGATAGGCGAAGCGCGACAGCACGACGGTATCAGCGTTGCCGAGCTTTGCGCGTTGCGGCCAATACTCTGACATCTGCGGCTCGATGACCACGAGATCCCGCTCGTCACGCACGGAGAAGAGCCGGTATTCGAGAAGTCCATGCTGTGCCAGTCGATGCACCAGCGCGTCGACGTCCTTCGCGACGGCGCTCTTGCCGGCAAAGGACGCGAGCGGCAGGCCGCTGGTCAGGTGTCGCGCGCGCTCCATCGCATCAGTGCTGAATCGTCCAAGACTGATCGAATAGTTGCCCGAGGAGGCGGCGATATGTCCGTCTGCCTGCATCTGCAGCGAGAAATAACGGTTCAATCGGGCGGCGATGACTGGCGCGATTGTCCCGATCGGCTTTTTCTTGGTCGTTTTCTTCTTCTTCGGCTTTTTTCGAGGACTGCGCACGAAAGACCGGCCTTCAGGTGTGCGGAAGGAATGGCGTGAGTTCGCTTTCCAGCCGCGGGCGATCCAACAATCCAAGCTTTACCGGGACATCATAAAGCCGGCCCGGCGCAAAGCGGCGATAGAAATGCCGCAAGCCAGGTACGAGCACACGGACGACGGGGACCTCGACGTCGGGCCGCGTCTGGTCGAGCACGAGGAAATCATACCCCGCTTGGGCAGCGATCTCGACACAGGCATTCACCTGGTCGCGCGTATTGCCGTGAACCTTAAGGCCAGGCGCCGGCGGAACGATCGGGTTATCGCTTGGAAGCAGGAACGGATAATCCTCCAGGCGCAGCGGCGTGACACCGTCAAGGGACGGCTTCTCGCCACTGGCGCCGCCCATCATGCCGATCGACATGAACTGTGTCAGCTCGGTGAGCGAACGGAGCAGGGCGATGCGACGATCGAAATGCGCGCCGGAGCCGAACTCGATATTCTCGTGTCCATTCTGCATCCAGTGCACGATCGCGACGTAGGTGGGAATGCCGAGATCGCTGGTGATGTCGAGCACCCAGAGCTTGCGTCCGCTTTCAGTAAACTGGGCTCGCAGATCCTGCACATAGGAATCGTTGAATTGTGTGAGGTCGACTTCCGCACGCTCCAGCCGGTTGTACCACCAGATCGCATAGGCATCGCGCTCGACGAGTTCGAGGAAGCCTTGAACGATAGCTTCCTCGCGGGTGTTGCCGGCCGCGCAGCCGTTTGAATCCGTGGGAGCGTTGCCATAGAAGAAATAGAGCAGGCCGGTTGGGAGGTATTTGAAACGCTTGTCGCGTAACGACCAGACCGGCGACCACTCGATCTTGGCTGAGGGATCGAGCGGCTCGGGAACCGGATGTGAATCGTCTTCTTGCCGGCTATTCCTGTTTTGAAACTGTGTTTCGCTGAAAAGCTGAACGTCATTGGCGAGCAGGGCGTCGCCGGGCGCGAAATCGGTAAAGCGGCGCTCCATCCTGATCTCGTCACCCTGGAAAATGCCGGAGTAACGTTCGATCGATTCCATCAGCGCGCTGGCCTCGCCCTGTTCGGCGGTGGAGCCCTTGCCGAAGCTGCCGCCGCTGAGGCCAGACCTGAGCTGATCGAGGCTCAAGGCCGGTGCAGAGAAATTGTGATGCGCAAAGAAACTGGTGTTCATCGGCAGATCGACCTCGATCCGCTCAAGCCGCGAGACCACGCCGGTTAACGGGCTGACATGTTTGCGGAAGCGCGCGACCGTGTCTCGCGACGTCACGGTGCGGTACCCGCCGCTGGTCATGATGAGTTCTTTGCCCTCAGCAATCTCGATCGGCGTTGCCGCCCGGCGCGGACTCTGCAGCTTCTTGCTGCCGCAGGTGGGACATTGCGGGCGCTTCGCGACGGTATGCTTGGCGATAACCGCACCGGTCAGGTCGAAGCTTGCAATGTGATCGCACAGATCGGTGCGAAAACCGGTGGCAATCGCCTTGGCGATCTCGATGGCCGCGAAGTGGATGGCGGTTTGTCCGACGGTGTCGTTGACCAGGGGCGATACTGCGACGGCCTGCGCCGATCCGCGATTGAGAAATCCCTTGATCTCCCGATTGCGGATCATGCGATCGAACAGACACGTCCAGCAGGCGCTCTCGCCCGGTTTAAAAATAGGTCCCACCAGCGGAAACACGCCGGACGGCTGCACCAGCAGCCATGGAGTTTTATCTGGCGTCTTATCGGCCACGCGCTTCTGGTTTATCTCAGCCAGCCGCCGGTCGAGATAATCGTTGACCAGCGTGATCGTGAGTTTGGGTGACCGCTTGGCGATGTGAACGCCGAGTTTGCTCAGGGCCGCGGTGAGTTCATTGGCGCCTTTGACATCGATCGATTCCACCTGCACGGGCCAATCGCGGAGATTTTGTTCGGCGACATCGGGAGGCAGGCCGAGGCTCGCCCAATATCCGGCCACAGTGCTCGCCGATGCGTGCGATGCACTTGGCACGACATAGCGGCGATCGAGCAGCCGCTTGATCGCTTCCTCGATCTTGTCGGCCGGAAAATGCTTCGAAAGCTGGCGAACGATGTCTTGCGCAGCCTTGCCATTTTTTCCGATTGCGGCAGTCACCGCGCAATAGAGCGTGCCATGCAGGAAGAACTTGCGATCCTCCGAATAGAGGCAGACCACATCGGGAGGCAGCACATAGGCGGTGAAGTTCGGCGCAAACCGCAAAATCTCCTTGCGGGTCTGCTTTGCAACGCGGGTCTTGCCATTGCGGGTCTTGCGCTTCGTTGTCATCGGGTCAGCACGCGGATCCTGTTGGTCATTTCAAATCGCAAGCGGCATTGCAAACCGTCGGCGTCGCGCTGCGCGACCAGTAGGCAGGCAAGCAGCCAGCGCGGGCGAGGCGAACGTTGTCATGGAAACAAGAAACTAGTGGAGCGGATTTGACGTTCGCGACCATGCCTCCGCGACTTCGTGATGCGAACGTCAAATCCCAAAGCTCCACTAGAATTTTATATTTGCCATTGGTCTTTCGATTCTAACGTTCGCAAGAGTGCCTGCCGAGAAGGGATGCGAACGTTAGAATCAAACCAATGGCCGGGTCGATCGCGCGCCCGGCCAATGAAATCGTGGCTTTTCGATACACGCTATGAGGCGAACGTCGGATTCAGGACACTAGCACCAGCGGCAGCTGCCCCACGATGCACAGCAGCCTGCGCACCCGACGACGCCCCATCCTAAACCCAAGCCAACGCCACATCCGCCGCATCCGATACCGATGCCACATCGGCAAGATCTGCAGCCACGGCAACCACCACAGCCACGGCAACCACCGCAGCCGCGGAAGCCACCACCACAGCCGCGGGCGCCGCCGCATCCACGGCAACCGCCGCATCCGCGCTGGGCTATTTGCACGAAGTCACCGACATCTTCGTTGTCGACGAGATGGAAGGTGGCGAGACTGACGTCGGAAAGCTCTTCTTCACCGAGCGTGACCATCATGCCGGGCACGAAATTCGGTACGAAATTCGGTCTTTGTTGAACGTCGCCTGTTGGCACAGCTGATGCCAACGCGCTTCCCGCCATTGAAAAAGTCAAACCGGCAGCGCCTAACGCCGGTATGGCGGTTCTCGTCACTCGCTTCTTTTTCGAAGCCTGCTTCACCCGCGGCATGGTCACATCCTCCGACATTGCAAGAAGGATCGTGGGAGGTATCCTACGCTGACTAAATAAAGTGGGCAAGAATTTCGCATACACGAAAATGTGGTGCCGCGCACACTCCGATCGCGTTCATCTTCATGAACGATATCAGCACCACATCTTCGCACAATGACCCGGCGCGTGCATTGCAACGGGCGGCATAAATGGTCTTCAGGATTGGGTCTGCAGGATTGAACGGAGAATTCGCGTGGTCGATCAAACTGGACAGTTCGCTTGGTATGAACTCCTGACCACGGACCTCGCGGCAGCACGCGCCTTTTATGGCAAGGTCGTCGGCTGGGATGTGAAGGACGCGTCGACGCCGGAACTGGCCTACACGGTGCTCACTGCCGGCGACGTTCAGGTCGGCGGGCTGATGGAAATCCCGGAAGAAGGGCGGCGATTGGGGGCAACGCCGCGATGGGTCGGCTACGTCGCCGTCGATGACATGGATGTGACGGCCGCACAGATCAGGCGTCTCGGTGGAGCGGTCTTGCTGCCGCCAACGGACACCAATATCGGCCGCGTTTCAGTGGTCGCCGATCCGCAAAAGGCGACTTTTGCGCTGGTCAATGGTCTGACGTATGGCCAACGGCAACCCGGCGGGTTGGATAAGCCTGCGCGTGTGGGCTGGCACGAGTTGCTGGCTGAAGACCGCAACACAGTCTTTGATTTTTACGGCGAGCTCTTTGGCTGGCAGAAGGCCAACAGTGAAACCGATCCGGCAGATTTATATCAATTGTTCTCAGTGGCCGGTCAGACCATCGGCGGCATGCTCACCAAGCTTCCGAGCGTCTATCAGCCGTGTTGGCTTTATTACTTCAATGTCGACGATATCGGCGTAGCCGCCAAGCGCGTCACTGCTGGCGGAGGCCATATCCTCCAGGGTCCAATCGAATTGCCCGATGGTTGCTGGATCGTGCGATGTGCCGATCCTCAGGGCGCGTTGTTTGCGCTGCAAGGTGCTGGGCGGAAAGGCATGGAGCGTCCCTCGACCTCGGAAGTCGGTTGGTCCGCCAAGTGGGGTGACATTGCCTCACGGGGCAGGATGGTGCTTCCCGAGCCGGAGCGATAGAGCATGATCCGGAAAAGTGTGCAGCGGTTTTCCGAAAAGATCATGCTCCAACAATAGCCTCACGCGCGGGGACCAGCTCGATCAGTTCATCACGCGCCGAAGATGCGCTTCCTGCATCGATCATCGCCGCCTTGCGATGGATCCCGGCTCGCTGATCGCTATATCGTGATCCGACATGATTGGCCGCACTCTCGTTATGGCTAGCATTCTGTTAATGGACCTGCGGCATACTGTCTCAGCTAAAAGGAGAGTGTATGACGTCAATTGCATCATCATCGAACATCTCGCCTCGTCAGCTGCTTCAGAACGAACTGTTGTCCGAAGTGTCGTCCGGGACCGTTTCGTCCACGGACCAATCCGCTCTGTCCTCCGCGCTCGACGACATCGATCAGTCGCTCAGCGCCGACAGCTCGGGCCAGTCTTCCGGCTCCAAGCCGGGCGACATGAAGTCGAAGATCGACGACCTGATCTCGAACGAAGTCAGCAGCGGAAAGCTGACCAGCGATCAGGCGAGCGAACTTCAAAACCTGTTCAAGAATGCCTTCGCCAATGGTACCGGCGGCGCAGGCCACGCCCATCATGGTGGGCATCATCACGGTGGTCCGCCACCGAGCGGCGACAGCTCGTCGTCGGACGCCACTGACACCACGGGCTCTTCCAGCAGCAGCGATAACACGTCGCAGCTTCTGCAGGATCTTATTAAGTCAGTGCAAGACTCTCAGTCGTCGAGCTATTCGGCGGATGCCACGACAGCTTCCACCTCGTCGTCGACAGCTTCGCTTCTCGACTACACGGCCTGATACCCTAACCCTGATACAAAGTCGGCTTCTAGAACAGAAGCCGGTTGGTCCGCCAAGTGAGGCGACATTGCTTCACGGGGCAGGATAGTGCTTCCAAGCCAGAGCGCTAAGCAGGAGCGCAGATCGCTGCCCTGTCTTCCATCCATGCATCACCGATATTAGGATCAGTGCTCCTCTCCGTGTGCCGGGACACTGCTTTGGTTGATTTCGAACCGCTATACGCGACGTGTCGGGCGGATGCGATTGCGCGTTTTGTCACCGAACACTACGCGCTTCCGCTTCCGCTCAATTGCCGCATGCTCAATCGCGGCTTCAACGACATTTATCTGATCGTGACAGAGACGGGCGAGCGTTACGTGTTTCGCCTCTCGCATCACCGCGCGCGGGGCGTTGCCGATGTCAGGTCTGAGACGGATTTCATATCGCATCTTGCCCGATCGGGGGTGCCGGTCGCCGAGCCGGTGCAGGCGCGCGATGGGGCGCTTTTCGTGCGTGGTTCGTCGCCGGAGGGCGTGCGTGAAGGTGTGCTCTTTCGCGCGCTCAAGGGGCGGGTGCCCGATATGGGATCGATCGCAGATGCGCGCGCGAACGGGGCGACCCTTGCCATGTTGCACAATGCCGCGGAGACGCATCGCGCTGTCGCGCCGCTGTATAAACTCGATCTCGATCATTTGTTGCGCCGGCCGATGGCGCGCGTGCAGGCGTTTCAAAGCACGATCGGCGCTGAGGCAAATGCCGAGCTTGAAAGCATCGCCGCCCGAACCGCCGAAAGAATCGAAACATCAGATCATCTCACCTGGACGCATTGTCACGGCGACTGTCACGGCTTTAACGCGCGCATCAGCGATGCCGGTCAGGCGGCGTTCTTCGACTTCGACGACGGTGGTCCCGGCTATCTCGCCTATGACCTGTCGGTGTTTTTGTGGGCCAAGGTTTCCTTCGGCCGAACGCTCCACGCCATGTGGGATGCTTTCGTCGATGGGTATCGAACGGTGCGGCCCATCACACCTGAGGATTTCGAAGCCGCACACGCCTTCGTTATCGTTCGGCACATCTGGCTGATGGGCGAATATGCGAGCCGGGCGCGGGAGTGGGGGAGCGAACCGATCGAGTGGATCGGGCGCGGACTCGAGTTCCTGACAAGCTGGGAAGCCGAGCGGCTGAACGGCCGACTCTTTTGAAGGGCGGAAATTGCTCAATGGCTTATCTCATCGCCGCACGCGTGGCTGGAGCCAATCCTGCCACGCCAGTGAGCGCAATTTTTAGCGGACGTAAGGGTGCGTCTCTGTCTTTGTGCAAGCGAGATGGGCGAGCTTACACGCCTTCGATGAAGAAGGCTTTGGATGATGAACCCGCGTGACGAAACTTGACCGCAGTCTGATACGAGGGACTGTTGTACCAAGCGTGCGCTGCTGCCATGTCGGGAAACTCGATGATCACCGCGCCTTCGACCGCATCTCCTTCGAGTTGGTCCATTGCACCGTAGATAGCGAGAGGCTTGAGCGGGTGACCCTGAGCAGCCAGCGCGGCTTTTGGTCCATACTCAGCCAACGCTGCCGCATCGGTGGTCTTTTCGCGGATCATGACAAAAAAAGTCGACATATCAGGGACTCCATCTTGAGAAGGATTGAAGGTCGCGTTTCCGCGTATGCGGCTCGCAGAAAGAACCTGCGGTGAGGTGCGAGGCGCCTCTGATCCTCGCGGTTTGTGAGACGAATGGGCCTTCCTTGACTGACGTTTTCGCAGATCGTGGAAGGCCCCGGATCGATGGCCTCAGACTTGAGCCAGACCGCCATCAACTGGCAGGTCGATACCTGTGACGTAGCTCGACTCGTTGGAAGCGAGAAAGTAGGCGCCGGCAGCCAGCTCATTCGGGAGGCCAAGGCGGCCGAGAGGTGTCATTGATGCAAACACCTTCTTGGCCGCGTTCGACGCTTCGTCGTTGTCAAATTGACCGCGGATGATCGGGGTCTCTGTTGCACCAGGGCTCAACGAGTTGACGCGAATGCCCTTACCCTTGAGCTCCTGAGCCCAGACGCGCACTAACGCGCGCACGCCAGCTTTTGCTGCCGTGTAGATACCGTGAGCCGGTATGCCCTTCACATTGACGATGGAGGACACGACGATGATCGACCCGCCGCGAGTCATCAGCGGCAACGCTTTCTGGACCGTGAAAACCACCCCTTTCACGTTGATGTCCATGGTCTTGTCATAGTGGGCTTCGGACAGATCGGAAATCTGGGCGTGCTCGATGAAGCCGGCATTCGCGACGACAATGTCCACGACTCCCTTCTGCGCCTTGACCGTTGCATAGAGCCGTTCAAGGTCGGCAAGGCTCGTCACGTCACCCTGAATTGGGGTGACGTTCTTGCCGATTTCGGCCGCCGCCTGATCCAACTCCGATTTGCGCCGGCCGGTGATGAATACATGGGCGCCTTCGCGGACAAAGCGCTTGGCGGTCGCCAAACCGATGCCGCTCGATCCACCCGTAATGACAGCCACTTTTCCTTCAAGATGAGACATATCCCGCTCCATTGTGCCGCCCCTGCTAGGACGGTGTCGGTTGACGCGTGGCCGGGTCGGACTGGGAAGATCTGAGCCGCCGCCGCTGAATGGGACTATTGCTATTCCTGTACGATGATGTCAGACGTGTCGAAGCGATATTTGCCATTCCTGTTAGGAATAATATGGATCGATTGCAGGCGATGGCTGTCTTCGTGCGCGTAGTGGAGGCGGGTTCCTTCTCGGGTGCAGCGAGACAGCTCGGCATTGGTCAACCTGCCGTATCCAAAACGATTTCGCAGTTGGAAGACCGGCTGCAGGTCAGGCTTCTCATCCGCTCGACACATGCCCTCACTCCAACCGAGGCGGGGCTGCGTTTCTATGAGCGCGCCCGTCTCGCAATCGGAGAGGTCGATGAGGCGGAACTGGAGGCCCGGGGCGCAGGTGCAGGCCTTTCGGGACGCCTGAGGATCTCTTCAGCGACAACATTTGCGCGTTTGATGATTGTGCCGCGTCTCCCGGAATTTCTAGCGCGCCATCCCTCGCTCGATGTTGATGTGATCCTTGATGACCGTGTGATCGACCTTGTCTCCGAAGGTATCGATCTCGCGCTTCGGCTTGGGACGCTGACGGACTCGACCGCGGTGGCGAGAAAGATCGCGACTGGTGGTCGATCCGTTGTTGCAACGCCTGCCTACCTGGCCCGCACAGGAATGCCCAGAGTGCCGACTGACCTCGCTCACCACCACGCTCTGATTTATAGCCAGCTCACGGACAACTGGTCCTTCCGGCAAGGAAGCAGGGAAGAGACCGTCACCGTGCGCGGCCGTGTTCGGCTCAGTGCCGCTGAAGGAATCCGTGCCGCCGTGCTTGCCGATATGGGACTGGCAGTGGCATCAGACTGGATGTTCGCGCCCGAACTCGCGAGCGGTGCGGTCGTCCGTGTACTGCCGGACTGGACTCTTCCATCCATCGATCTATGGGCCGTTTTTCCGACCGGGCGATTGACGAGTGCAAAGGCGCGTGCTTTTGCCGACTTTGTTGAAAGCGGGTTGAGTGCAGCAAGCGCTTCGGCGTGATGCGCGCGAAGCCGACATGGCCATGGCCCGCTTTACGGCAAGCGGACGTTAAGCGAGAGGCGGGTGCGCGGTTTGTGTCTTGCAAGCCACAGATCGGCTGATTTTGCGGTGAGTATCATCCAGTCCTAGCTGAGTGTCGACCAGACCAAGCCGCGCCTTTGAGAACACACTACGGTCACGCCTCAGAATCGATTGTTTGGCTGAGGGTTAAAGGCGATGCGGACTCCTGTTAAAAATCTACTCGGTGCAATCGCTTTCAGCCTGGTGGGTATACCTGTTGCCCTTGCCGCCGATATGCCGGTCAAGGCACCTGTCAATGCACCTGTCGCTGCTGTTTATAATTGGACGGGGTTCTATGTCGGTGGCGCGATCGGAGCGCGGCGGACGGACAGCGACCTGTCCATTGGTTCAATCGACGAACTCTCTTTCAACAACACATTTACGCAGCACGATCTTCCGACTTGCGCGCAACAGCCTCTTCGTCCCTGCCGCACCGGTGCGTCGAGCGGGGGCACCGCGTTCAGGGTCGGCTCGTATGTCGGCTTCAACTGGCAATTCGGAGAGCGCTGGGTCGCTGGCATTGAAGGCGATTGGGCGTGGGCCGACAACACAACAACAAATGACGGTTTCAAATTCTTTCTCGGAAATCCTCCCCCTGACAGCTCCTTCTCGGTCAGGACAACTTGGGACGCTAGCGCACGCGGCCGTCTCGGCTATCTCGTGGCTCCGACCGTGCTCCTTTACGGGACCGGTGGTGCAGCGTGGTTGAAGACGGACCTGACATCCAATTGCGGCGCGCTGAGTTGTTTCCCAGGCACGTACACTCCCACCGTGCTTAATCAGTCCTCGATCCGAAGCGGCTGGACCGTCGGCGCCGGCGTGGAAAGCATGCTCGCGGCCAACTGGATTGTGCGCGCGGAATATCGCTACTCCGATTATGGGAACGCAAGCTACACGGACGTTCGTCCCTGCACACAGCAGCCAGGATGTAACGCGGGCAGTTCTTTGAACGTCGGGTACGATCTTGCTTTGAAGTCGCATACGGCGACAGTCGGGATCGCATACAAGTTCGGCACACCTTAGCGGAGCCCTTACAGCCCCGACGAGGCCTCGATCCGGAATTGCGCCAGCGCCTGCGGCGGTTCGGTTCTCAGGAGCTGGAGGGCCGGGGCCTTGGCGCGTGGCGTGAGCTTGATGACGAGCGTCTGCCCCGGCGTTTCGACAAAGTTCACCAGCGCGTCCACGGCGGGTTTGAGCGCGTCGTCTGTGTTGGCGTTCCTGATGGTTTCGACGATCGCTTGCCGCGCGGCCTCGCGGCTGAGGTTATGGCTGCGGGCAAATTGAGCAACGGCGAGATCGACGCCGCCCTGGTCGCGCAGTGTGAGCTCGATCGAGCCCATCTCGATTTGCGTTGCCGCGCCCATCGCCTGCATCGGGGTGGCCGAAAAAACCTCGCGGGGAACATTGGCGAGCGAGAGACGCGCGGTCGCATTGAAGAGGCCGCCAAGGTCGAGCTTCACCGGCTCAACCGCAATTGTGCGTGACGCCTCGGTCCATGCAGCGCCGAGGTCGGCATCGATTGCGATCTTGTCGATTCCGCCTGTGATGAACAGTCGCTGATTGGGGTCGGCCGGGTTGAACGGCCCCGACATCTTCGCGATCAGATGCAGTTTGCTCGGGATCGGTCCGACGAACTGGCCCCAGTCCAGGCTGAAGGTGTCGATGTTACTCTGTTTACCCGTGGCCTTGTCGGGCGCTGTCAGAGCCTTGATCTCGATGCCCTCGATCAGTGGCAACAGCCCAACCATTTGCTCGACCGAAGGCTTTCCTGCGGTAAACTGCGCCGTCGTCCGCATGAGGTTGGCGATGTCGAGGGATTTCAGCGCGAAGCGTCCGAGCCTGAAGGGGCCCTTTGGCGCACGGCCTTCCACGCCCTCGACGGCCATCTCGCCGAGCTTGCCGTTTGCAAAATTGCCCCGCATCACCTGGAGCTTGAACGGGCCTTGCGGTGTCTCGGCAGAGAATCCGCGCATCTCGGTGTTTCCGATGTGGATGCCCTCGTAGAAGTTGGCCACGGTCTCCATCATCTCGCGCGCCTGCGCAGACCCTGGCGCCGGCTGCGCTGCTCCGGCCAGTGACATCATGGCTATCAACTTCGGGAGTTGTAGCCGCGATGGGGTGAGACCGATGTCATCGGCGGTCACGCTGTCGATCCGCATGTTCAGACCTTCCGGCGACGTGATCACGTAGGGACCGGCTGAGACGTGCTCGTAAATGCGGCGATACTTGTCGTCGTTGGCGTTGCTCGGATCGAGTGCGGCAGCCATCGCGCCGACATCGATGTTGTTCGTGACCATATTGGCGAGATCGCCAGTCATCTGCGCAGGTTTTCCGCCCGGCTGATTGAAGCTGAAATGGAAGGCGTCGGTCTTCGCGGACGCGATCTTTCCGTCCTTGATCCCCTCGATGGCAACGCCCGAATAGCTGTAATCGCCACTGCCGACGCTGCCCTGCGGTGCGGCCTTGAACATCATTGTCCCGGTCGCGTTCGGGATTGTGATCGATGTCGCAGTGATGCTCGCCAGTTGCGCCAATCCAAACCGGTAAAGCTCGATCAGCGACGATGAAACCGCCGGCCGCTGGATGGCAGCGGGCCCGGAATAGTCTTTGACCACAATGCGCGGCACCTTGTAGGTGACACCGGCGAGTGCCTTGCTCCCTATCGGGGCGCCGACTTCGAGGTCTGCGACGTCGATGCTGTCGGCGGAGAACCGTGCGGGATCAGGCTGGCTGACGCCCGACGCCGTAAAGCTCGCGATCTTGACGCTGAACGGCGGCTCCGACGTCGTTTCGGTGGCGATGTCGGCGATCGTGACGGTGCGGCTGCTTCGGTCGAATGAGATCTTGCCGTGGCTCGCCTTGGCGCCGGTCGCGCGGATTTGCGCGAAGGCCGCGTCGACCTCACTCTCGACTTTGTGCTGCAGATAAAAGTCGAAGCCGAAGAAGCCGGCGGCCGCGACGACAACGACGGCACCTACGCCGAGCAGGATCTTCTTCATTCGGTCAACTCCGGATCGCGCAGAGAATAAGAGAGAATAAAACTGTCACATCCGGGCGGCCGCGCTGGATGTGCGCAATATTGCGAGCGGATCCAATCGCAACTGTTGCGCGAGGGCAAGCGCAAGTCAGCTCAAAAGATGTTGGCTACTTAAAGATGTGATTGGCGCGCGTCATCACTGACCGACAGACCGCGGAGGCATCGGTTCGCCACGGCGATGCCCAACGGGCATTATCAGATCAGAGTGAGGCGGGGCAGCGCGCCGCGTCTTACCAAAAGCCGCGTTGCGGAGGAGGGGCGTACTGAGCGCCACCGCCGCGACGGCGCGGATTGACGGGTTGGGGCTGCGGAGCCGGATTGCTCCCGAAGAACATGCCGAAGATGTTGTCGTTCCGGCTGTTGTAGCCGCCGTCATCCGCAACGAGGACGCTGTCCGTCGGCGGCGTCGGCTTCCGCGTGATGAAGCCGCCCTGCGGCTGGTCGCTCAGCACCGTGACAAACTCGGTGCGATAGTTGGTCTCCTCGCTCAGCGGCTCGTCCGAGATGACGATCGAGGAGCGCGGCAATGCAGTTGGTCCGATGCGATCGAGCACGGCCTTCGGGATGGTGATGCGGTCGAGCGCGTCTTTGGCGTTATCGCCATTGTCGATGGTGACGCTGGTCCAGCGCAGGCCCGCATCGTTGCGCGCCATCGCTGTGAAAATATGCGTGCCGAGCGGCTTGCCGGGATCGCGGATCTCGACCGGGGATTCAATGCTCGTATCGAACACCTCGCCGCCGCCATCCGGCGCGGGCTTATGGGTGTTGCGGCGGACGTAAAGCGTCCGCGTCGCGCGGCTGATGTAGACGGAGACCGGCTCGCCCGCGAGCTTGGCGTCGAGCGCCGCACCGGCGGTCTCAGATTTCTTTGCCTGTGCCGTCTTGGCCGCTTCCTTTGCAGCAGTCGCGGCGTCGAGCTTCGCTGCCGCATCAGCTTTGGCCGTGTCGAGCTGGGTGCCCAGCTCTGTTGCCTTGGCGGCAGCCTTTTGCTTGCGGTCTTCGGCCTTCGCCTTGAGTTGATCGGTCTTCGCGTTGGTCAGCGCCTTCTCGGCGGATGCGAGCTCGGCATCGGCGCGGGTTTTGGCCAGCTGCAACTTCTTCAGCGCCGCGGCAACCGGTGCTGCCTCGCGGGCGGTTGTTGCAGCGGTCTTCTTGGCTTCGTCGGCGGCTGCGGCAGCTGCGGCTGCGTCGCGCGCAAGCGTCTCGGCCTTGGCCGGGACAGCCGCGATGGCCTCCGCATTCGGCTCGAAGAGAGAAGGGTGGGTGATGTCGACCGGTTCTGCATCCTCAGGCGAGACGATCACCCGCATGCCGATCCGCGTCTTGTCGAACAGCTTCTCCGCAAAGCCGAAAGGCATGCGCACGCAGCCGTGCGAGGCCGCATAGCCGGGCAGCGGCCCGCCGTGCAACGCAAGCCCATTCCAGGTGATGCGCTGCATGTTTGGCATCCAGGCATCGTCATACATCGTCGAGTGGTGATCCTTGTCCTTCTCGACGATGGCAAACACACCGGCCGGCGTCTCACGTTCCTTGATGCCGGTCGAGACCGGCGCGCGATAGATCCAGCCCTCGGAATCGTACCATGTGACCTTCTGGCTCTTGATCGACACGATCGCCATGATCGGCTCGCCTGCAACGCGATCCGCCGTTGCCTCGGCGGGTTGGGCAGGACGGCGCGCTTTCGCGGCAGTTGCGTCGGTGTTCAGCGCCGCCAGCGCAGCCATCGCCAGCATCGCTGAGAACGTCGTCATGGCGGGGCGCGACCGGCGGCGCATCGTTACCGTGGATTTAGCCGACATCAATCGATTCACCATTTCATTCCCCGTTGGGGCAAAAGCCGCCGCCACCGATTC
Source organism: Afipia dichlorophenoxyacetatis (assembly GCF_055386385.1). NCBI lineage: Bacteria > Pseudomonadati > Pseudomonadota > Alphaproteobacteria > Hyphomicrobiales > Nitrobacteraceae > Afipia > Afipia dichlorophenoxyacetatis. The sequence goes on from NZ_AP029250.1 coordinate 2,269,202, forward strand.
ATCTCTCACTCGCGAACCAGCCCGTCATATACGACTCGTGAGGCAAAAGCATGCTCGCTGACGGTATCCTAGGGCGTGCCCCCGTAAATTTGGAAGCGAACAACGTCCGCTTTCGAGCGCAAAACGGGTTTAAGCGGGGCATAGCCCCAATGTCCGGAAAGTGTCATTCGAACGTCAGACACCGGCTCAAGGGACCTGCAGGTGGTCACTGCGGCCACGCGCGCCGATATCTTCGTCCGACTCCTCGCGCCAGTAGCGGCCGACGTCCCCGTAACGCGAGCCGGCGTGGCCGTTGTGGTGCCAGGAACCGCCGAAGAGGGACTCGCGCGGCTCGTCCGGGTCGCCGTCGTGACCCCAGACCCAGAGATTGCCGGTGGCCTGCATGATGCCGAAGCGGCTGGTGTGCGGCGCATCGAGCTTCGTCACAATGGGATCGTCATCGCACGCGGTTTTCTCGGTGACGCCGGTCATCGCTGCGACGAACTCATCGTACGACAACAACTGTTTTCCATGATGCGCCATCACGGTCACAGCATGCTGATATTCAAAGCGCTTGAACGCCCATTCAAAGCGCTTGGACGCTCCGCTGCTCACTGGGTCGATCGGTGGATCGCCGCCATCCGCGATCCGGACCCCGAGCTTGCTGGTCCCATCGGTCGTATGCTTCACGCCCAGCAGGTAAATGTCGCACCAGAATCGATGACCGAGCGGGCTGGTCACCAGTGCCATGCCGCGCGGATCGGGGCATGCCGGGCGGAAATTGCGGTCCCACAGCGAATGACTATTGATGGTTGGGATATCGCTGCCACCGGCACGGGCCGTTGCGCAGCCGCCAGGCGCGTAATGGAAGCCGCCGAGCACGCGCGGGCCATCCGGAATGCCGGTGCACTGACGGATTTCCGGAACTCCGTTATCGACGATGACGATGTAGTCTGAGCCGACTGAGAATTCTGCATCGTGCGGCACAATTGTATCGTCGGCGAACGTGTGACCATTAAAGATGGTGCCGGCCCTGATCGTGATCGCACCTTCGTCGTCAACGAAGAGCGCCCGCGTCGTCGGGTCCGCCTTCACCAGGACCGGTGTCGTCTCTGTCTCGGTCTCAGGCTTTATATTCATGGGTTATGAGCTCTGTGTGCGAAAATGCGAAAAAGGGTCATTTTCGGAGCGCATGCGCCTGGGGCGGCGGCAGCGCGACGAAAACCCCGTCGTTCTTGGCCTCAACTTTCAATTCCAACGAGACCCTCATAAATGATGTCTGCAGGTGCGAAGGGTTGCTTATTCGCCGGATAGGAACGAACACACCGCAGCCGGAATTGCGCCGACAAGCACAGCCATGACGACTGGCCAGAGCTCCCTGAAGCCATCCCACATGAAGTGCGCGGTAGTGGTCGTCATCAGGGCTGCAGTTCCCGCTGTTCCTAAAATCCGGAAATAGAACGGCTTTGCCAAAAGGAGCCAGTCCACAACGGCCAACAACCAGGCGGGCAGCAAGGCAACCGTATAGCCAAGCAATAAGCCGCCCCAGAAATACGACGGTATCGCTCGATGCGAGAGCGTTTCAGGGGCGACGAACACGATGAGCGCAAGCGGCGGAAGGAGTGCCGAAAATATAACAAGCCGCTTCATGTCGCTCTCGTCAATTCATGTATCTGCGCTTCGTCTGTCCGAGATTGCCCTATCAGGTTCACAAACCTGTGTCGCAGAGAGGCCTCTTCACATTCACAGCGGTGGCCTAGATTAGGCTACCGCTCATAATGGTCTGATTGCACAGTCCAGCTGCGCTGCGTGTCTGGTCACATAAGCCCGATAACGAGCGCGGCGTTGGTCTACTCCATAATGACTAGCCGCCCTCGGTCACCCGCCGAAGTGATAGTTCAAGCCGGCACGAACCACGTGATTGCGCAGGTCGGTGTTCAGGATCGTTGAGAATGGCGCCGAATACACGTAGCCGTTAGATATGCTGCCGAGATCCGTGTAGAGGTATTCGAGCTTGGTGCTCCAGTTCGGCGCGATCATGGTTTCGATGCCGCCGCCCAGCACCCAACCGTTGCGGACGTTGTTAAAGCTCGCGGATGTCACCACGCCCGAATTTGTCGTCTGAAGATTAGTCTTGACATCGGCCACGGCATAGCCGCCGGTCGCGAACAATAGCGATGAACCTGCCGCGTACCCGATGCGGCCGCGAACGCTTGCGAACCACGACTGGCGCTGGATGATGTTTACGCGGAAAGGGTCCTGGCAGCCTTCTAGGCAGGCGGAATCCTTCTGTCCGCTCCCTTGGAAATCAGTTTCAACACCGGTGACGATGTGTCCCGCTTGCCAGTTGTAGCCCGCCTGCGCGCCACCGATGATGCCGCCCGGCGACATGGTGAATTTCTCAGGGACAAAAACCGTAGGGTCATTGGTCTGGGAGAGCTCGCTTCGATTCAGCCCGATCCCATAGCCGATATTGCCGCCGACATAGGCGCCGGCCCAGCTCACGGGCACGGCCTGTAGTGCCTGCCATGGCGCCATGGCTGCCGTGCCCGGAGCGATCGGATTGCCGAAGCGATAGTTGATCCCGGCCCGGACGATATGTTCGTGCAGAGCACTCGTGGCGACTGTCGTTACGGGGAGGAAACCACCACCAGGCACCGTGAAGAGCGACTCGCTGACATTGCCGAAATCCGCGTAGAGATATTCGACCTTTGCTGTCCAGTTACCACCGATGGCTGTTTCGATGCCGCCGCCAGCCGTCCAGCCCGAAGTGGTATGCCGGAAGCTGGAGATGTTCGCAACATTGCCGAACCCGCCGGTCAATCCGACGTCGGTCGTAACATTAGCCACTGCCCAGCCCGCGGTGGCGTAAAGCAGTGAACTGCCAGTGCTGACGCCAAGACGTCCGCGCAAAGTCCCGAACGACTGCAGCCGCTGATTGAAGGTGACGGCCGTTTCGTCACTACAGCTTATCAAACAAGAATCAACGCCGTGCGCAGACCACTGCCAATCACCTTCGATGCCGAACACCATCAGCCCCGATTGCAGGTTGTAGCCCGCCTGGAAGCCTCCCACCGCACCGGACGGAGTCTGCGTGAGAGATTCCAGAGCATCAGAATTGGTGAAGCCGGCAGTGCTTGGATTGCGACCGATGCCATACCCGACGTTGGCACCGAGATAGAATCCCGTCCAGTTCGGTGCCGAGGCAATCGGCGCCTTGGTCGGAGTCGGCAGCGCGACGTCGGCGGCCAACGCAGGTCCTGCCCCGGCCACGGAAATGTAAAAAGAGCCGGCACTAATTAAACCAGCCCAGAACTTCCGACGCATGGGACCCCCAAAAATCTCGGTGTGAATCGTGTTGCAACCGAAAATAAAGATCCCGCATTCCCTGTCTTGGACTCTCGCGCCGAGCTGATTGTCGAGTCACGTCATGCTCTCTCATAAGCATCGACTGATGCAGAACGAGCACATTGGCCGCGGCCTGTGCGCGAGTTCACGGGATCACTGGACCGACACCCTCGCCGTCAGCCGAGGCGGGCGCTAAGCATTGCGGGCAACCGCTGACCGCCTGAAAGGCGGGTTGCTTCGTCTGTCGCCCCCTTCGTTAGCGAAAGCTCGCCGCTGAAAAAGATCGCGACCTTTATCGCTGAACACGTGGCCTTGGCCGATGAAGGCCGCGGCGAATGCGGGATTGAGCCGGAGCTCCTCATCGTAGTCGGCGCTTGCGCGGTCCAAATCTCCGACCCGCGCGGCTCATGCAACGTCCTCGCATAAATTTTGGTATCCCCAATAAGTCTCAGTATTTGGTGTTCCGGTTCACATGCAACCGGGCGTCACATTTTCCGCGCCATTGGGCCTACTTGCCCGCCGTTGCCCACAGGCAACACTCCCGGGAAAAGGACACGACCCATCCTTTTGCGCCATTGCTTGGACATTTCATTGTCACAACACTCAACGGCGTTCGCGTGCGTGGCAATGTAATCCGCTTCCAAGGAGGCTGGAATGATCAACCTGCGGCGACTTTCGGCATTGCCGATTTCAAAGATGCCTACGCCAGTGTTGCGATCGGTTGTTCTCGCGACCGGGGTTGTCGGCCTGCTCGCGACCGGGCCGGAAGGGCTCCAGAACATGGTTGGTGCGGAACCACGCACGGACATCAGCGCGGCCTCTGACTCGATCACGCAGGAGCTTGATAGGGGGCCGCAGCTCGCCTCGATATCCAGTGACGATCTCGCTCAAAGCCTTGCGCAAACCCAGGCGCGAATCCAGCTGATGACCCAAGCGCAAACCCAACTGGCGATGGCGGAACCATCGCTTGCGGGAGCAGGGGCCGGCGCATCGATCGCCTTGAATATGCAGAAGAGTATGCCGGAGCCGGTGGTTGAAACGGGGCCGATCCATTCGCCGCAAGCGCCGCAGGCCGAACATTCGCCGCCAGCAGGACAAACGCCGCTGGCAGAAAATGTACCGCCAGCCAAACAAGTGCCGCCAACGGAACCAGCGCCTGTGCAAATCGCAGCCGTGAATCCGTCGGATATCGACCTTTCGGATATTCAACCTGCTGACGCCGGCAAGACCGCGAAGTCCATCGATCTCCCGGACGATTGCCTGCTCGTGCAGATATGTGTCGATCGCTACCTATGGGCGCTTTATGAGCGCACGCCGAAGGAAGACTCCATCAAGCAGGTTGAATGGAGGAATGTCACCGTTGAGCGCAAGATCAAGGTGAAGGGAAAAACCAAGACTAAAATGGTGACTATCTCCAAGGCCTTCACCAAACTTGTCGATCAGGATTTCACGTGGAAGGACCCCAAGGCGGCGGAGCGCGTCCGCATGCCGATGATGGACTACGTGATCGGTGGCATGGATCGCAGCTTCAAGTTGAAATTGTTTCGCATGCTTCGTGCGGCGGAGGCGGCGGGCCTTTCGCCCGGCATCACCAGCGCATTCCGTGATGACTATCGCCAATCGATCGCAAGCGGCCTCAAGGCTGCGAGCAATCGGTCTTATCATGGCGGCAGCTTGCGCGGTGGCTATGGGTATGGGGTTGCGGCCGATGTCGTGAGCGTCGAGGGTGGGACGCGCAATCAGCGGTGGGCGTCCTCCGACAGGCTCTGGAAGTGGGTCGATGCGCATGGGAAGGAGTTCGGAATCGGGCGCCCGTATCTCGGCAGGGACCCGCCGCATGTCGCTCCTCTCGACGGTCAGGAATATGCCAAGCACAGCCGCGGCACCAAACAGGCGGCATCGAACGCAAAGAAGGGGGACGCGAAGAAGACGAGTCTCAAACAGGCAGGATCCAACGCGAAGCAGACAGGCGTGAAGAAGCCGAATCTCGTGATCATGCGCGACTCCTCGCGTCCCGCGAAACGCGTCGCCGCACGGGACGTATCGCGTCTTTCGAAGCGCGTGGCGAAACGCGATCCCCCGCGCTCCGCCAAGCGCTCGACAACTGCAACAGCCTCAAGATGAAAGCGAGTTGAAGTCGTCGCGACTAAGGAGGCCTACAGCCTTGGTCTGTGATCGAATGCTTTCAGCTTCGCCGATAAAGCATCCTTCCCAGAGGGAGACGCGATCAAACGAAGCGAGCGCTGCTCATCTTTGTTGATGAAAATCCACAGCTTACGACCGGGTCTGACGCAAAGCAGAGAGCAGTGGGTTGCTGAATCGCCTTCTGGACATGCCGATTCAATCCGAGTAGACGGGCTCCTCAATTCAAAAGGAGCATTCATGGCCAAAATGACAAAGACCCAGTTGATCGACGCTATTGCTGAAGCCACCCAGATTTCCAAGGGTGACGTCAAGTCTGTGATCGAGCAAATGGCGACAGTCGGCTATAAGGAACTGAATGAATCTGGTGAGTTCGTTGTTCCTGGATTTGTCAAAATGACTGTTGTGAACAAGCCCGCGACGGAAGCCCGCGAGGGCATCAATCCGTTCACGAAAGAACCGATGATGTTCGCGGCCAAGCCTGCCAGCAAGTCCGTTAAGGCGTCACCGCTGAAGGTGGCCAAGGACTCCGTCTAAGCCTGATTGATTCCGGTCAGTCCCACCAGGGCCGTTCGTGGAGAATGCGGCGTCATCGATGACCATGTGTGATCATCGGTGACATCGCGCCGCGCATTATTCGAGACCCGCTACTCGATAAAAGTTTCTGTTTTTTCTTCCAGATTGTTCGAGAGATCGCCTTTCAGGTCTCATACGATCCGAATATTTATCGTCCTATAAAATCGCGGCGCCTGCGCATATACAGGCGGGCTGGATAGCTCGACCAAAGCGTTCCGAGCGATGTGCCGAGAACGGCAGCGAGAAACCGTGCAGAGTTGAACGACTTGAAGTCGCCGTGACGTGTGTACATCACGAAGAGAACCTCGATCGCGAATACCGCAACGAATATTCCCGGCACGATAAGCACGCACCACCATCGCGGCACCCAGCGTGTCAGTACATATGCGAGGACGACGAACGCGGCGAAATACGCGATAACAAATTCCGGCTCTTGACCACGCAAATACCCAGTGTCGGCTGCGTAGGCATAAATCGCCAATGGTGCAAGAAGTAACGCCGTCGCCACAATGCGCAATGTCATGCCCTAAACCGTTCGCGCCGCTTGGCGCTGGGATAAGCTTAGCAGCAAGGAGTCGCGATACAAATATGCCGGCCTGGCCGCGCGAGGCTGAAAGGTATTACGGGGTGGGGCGGGGAGCGCCGCCGGCAAAGGCTAGTGACCAGCGCGCGCCGATGTATTGATGACTTCGCCGTCTTCCTTCACGAACTCGCCGATGTCCGGATTGGGAAGGATGTCGAGCACAGCCTCCGACGGGCGGCAGAGCTTGACGCCTTTCGATGTCACAACGATGGGCCGATTGATCAGGATCGGATGGGCGAGCATCGCCTCTAACAGTTGATCGTCCGAGAGCGAAGCGTCACCGAGCTTCAACTCCGCATAAGGCGTGCCTTTCTCGCGCAGCAGTGCGCGTACCGAAATGCCCATCGCTGCAGTCAACTCTTTCAATCGCTCGCGGGACGGCGGGGTCTTGAGATATTCGATGATGACCGGCTCGACGCCGCTCTGGCGGATTATCGCCAGCGTATTGCGCGAGGTGCCGCAGTCGGGATTGTGATAGATCGTGACGGTCATACGCTTGCCTCTTTGGCTTTAGGATTAGTGAACAGCCACGACGCTACGGCGAGCGCCAACAAGGCGCCGGCGAACTCGGCTGAGATAAATCCGGGCAGATCGATGGGGCGAATGCCGGAGAACGTGTTGGTGAGGGATCGCGCAATCGCGACCGCAGGATTGGCGAACGAGGTGGACGCCGTGAACCAATAGGCGGCGGTGATATAAAGCCCGACCAACCATGGTATTGCATCGGCCTTGAAGCGGATTCCGCCAAGGATGGTTGCGATGAGGCCGAAGGTGGCGACCGCTTCCGCGATCCACTGCGCGCCGCCCGTGCGCATTTTCAAGGACAGATCGACAACAGGCAGCGCGAACATCAGATGGGCGATAATCGTTCCGGCAATACCGCCAGCAACCTGCGCTGCGATGTAGAGCAGGGCGTCGCGCCAGGCTAGCTCACGCTTGAGCGCAAACACCAGCGACACCGCCGGATTGAAGTGCGCGCCCGAAAGCGGACCAAGGATGCTGATGAGCACCACGAGGATTGCGCCGGTCGGCAGCGTATTGCCGAGCAGCGCAAGGGCCGTATCTCGCGTCAGCGATTCCGCCATGATGCCCGAGCCGACGACGGTGGCGACCAGCAGCCCCGTGCCGAGAGCTTCCGCCACGAGGCGGCGAGGGAGATCGCCAGTCATTGACGCACTCGCTTTTTCGCGGGCGATGGTTTGCACGATGGCGCAAGGGCAGGCGCGCAAATCTCCGGGCGGCCCGCGCAACAATCCTTCATCAGGAAGTCGATCAATCCGCTTAGCGCATCGTAATTGGCGGCATAGATGATGGATCGCGACTCCCGCCGTTGCAGCAGAAGGCCGGATCGCTCCAGTTCCTTGAGATGAAAGGACACATTGGAGGCGGAGACGCCAACCTCATCGGCCACCGCGCCGGCGGCGACACCATCTTCGCCCGCCTTGACCAGAAGCCGCACGATGCTGAGCCGTGTCTCCTGCGAGAGCGCGGCGAAACAATCCAATGCTTGACTCTGATCCATATTTCAATATTCCTTGAAATGTCAAAATGAGGTATAGCCGCAATGCTGAACTCTGCCAAGCCCATTCCTCTTTCGCTGCCGCCCGCCGGAGAAATCTCAACGCGTACCTTGTTGTCCGAGCTTGCTGCGCACGCCTCAAAACAACTGATCTTTTCCTATGACGGGCAGGACGTGCTGCCGGGTTACCACGTCACCGAGGTGAAGGACGGCCACTTCGAGGCATTGGACTGCGGCGCCAATCCGGAAGCGTGGCGCGAGACTTTCATTCAGTTGTGGGACGTGCCCGCCGAAGACGACCGGACGCATATGGTTGCGGCAAAATTCTCCGCGATCATGAACAAGGTTCGTGATCGGATCGCCTATGATTCAGATGCGAAGCTGACCTTTGAGGTCAGTGACGGCCTGGGTGCCATTAAGCTGTACAGGGCAGACACCATTGCGGTCGACGCAAGCCGCGTCACCGTCACCTTGTCGCGCCGGCCCGCGAGCTGCAAGCCACGCGACCGCTGGCTCGAGGAGCAGGACAAGTGCTGCGGCTCTTCGAAAGCGCAATCGTGCTGCACTTGAGAGAGTCGAAGCAGCTTCCCGTCATCCTTGCACTGGGCACGACACAAACGCTGGCATGGGCATCGAGTTACTATCTTCCGGCCATCCTCGCAGATCCGATCGCTCATGAGCTTGGAATCTCGGTCAACTGGTTCTTCGCGTTTTTCTCCGCAGCTCTGGTGATTTCGGGGTTGCTCGGCCCGCGCGTCGGACGCCAGATCGATCTGGTCGGCGGGCGTCAGGTTTTGTCGATCTCAAATCTTGTGTTTGCGGCGGGGCTGGCAACGCTTGGAAGCGCGCACTCGCTACTCGTGCTCTCTGCCGCGTGGCTCATGCTGGGGGTCGGCATGGGCCTCGGGCTCTATGACGCAGCCTTCGGTGCGCTTGGCCGCATCTACGGTGACAAGGCGAGATCGGCGATCACCGGGATCACGTTGCTCGCTGGATTTGCCAGCACGATCGGCTGGCCGCTCTCCGCATGGGGATTTGAGACCATTGGTTGGCGCAACGTCTGCTTTGCATGGGCGGTCGCGCATATTGCGATCGGCCTGCCACTCAATCTTTTCTTTCTGCCGCAGGTCGCGCGCAGCGCAACTCCTGAAATCAATCGGCCCAAGCCGCATATCCCGATTGATCGCACAATGATCCTGTTGGGCTTTACCTTCGCGGCTGGATGGACGGTGGCCGGCGCAATGGCCGCCCACCTTCCGCGCATCCTTGAAGCCGCTGGCGCGACGAGCGTGCAGGCGGTGGCGGCGGGAGCCTTTATCGGTCCGGCCCAGGTGCTCGCGCGTATCGTGGAAGCCAGCTTTCTCAATCGATACCATCCGCTGATCTCCGCCCGTCTCGCTTGTCTGACGCATCCGATTGGCGCTGCTATTCTTGCGATGTCTGGCGGTGTCGGGGCCATCGCCTTCGCGATCTTTCACGGCAGCGGCAACGGCATTCTCACCATTGCACGGGGCACGTTGCCGCTCGCGATCTTCGGTCCGGACAACTATGGATATCGGCTCGGTATCCTCGGTGCGCCGTCGCGGGTTTTGCAGGCCATGGCACCCCTGGCATTCAGTGTTCTGATCGACTGGATGGGCGCAGGCGTGCTGATGGTGACCTCCGTGCTGAGCCTGTCGGCATTCGCCGCGATGTGTCTGGTCAGGGCGAAGGCGCCTGCGGCCGCGAGTGTCGCTGTGAACTGATACAGAGAGCGGCGGCGATAATCGGCGTCGCCGCCGCCACGGCGATCGGTTCGGCCGATACGGGCTTAAGGGCATTGTAGCCGGAAAGTCTGGTGATCGCGTTTGCCGAGCGGGTCTCAGGTGGGGAGATGATCTCCGTCGACGCTTTGCCCGATTTTATCAAACAGTTTTTTGTGCTGGCCGTTCTGTTCTTTTTCATCTCGTTGCTGATCGTGACGCTGCAGGCGAGGGCTCACGCCTTCTACGCCGATCCCTTACAACAGCCGACGGCGACGCTTTGGAAGTGCTTGCTCTCCATGGAGTGTATGCGCATTTTCGTGATCTACATCCTGCTTTTGAATGAAGCGACGGTCGGGCTGCGCTCCCCCAGGGCGTTAGGCACATACATACTTCTTCACGCGACGGCTCCTGCGACGCTGATTTTTTTCACCAGCCTCATTGGTTTGGTGATGTGGCCACTGGTCTTCAAAGCTTGCCATCGCTTTGGTGTGCTGGGAGAGGGGCGCGGAGGCGAGTAGGCTTTGAGGAAAACGAGATCGCATAGCGGTCTTCCGCAATGTTGCGACACGTTCAGGTCAGCACCTCGTATGGCGAGGTCAATGTGCTGAACGTCTTGAAGATTTCCGACGATAAGAGGGCTTCAGAGTCCTCGCGAAGGCAGTAGTGGTCTTCCGTGCCGCCATCGCTGCGATATATCCCGAGCGTGTAACAGAGCGCACCCGTCGCGCTGTCTCGGGTCACAGTATTAGCTCTGTCGGAAAAGTCGCTCCACAGCCCTTCCGATAAACACTCGTTCGGGTACTCACGCCTGATGCGCGAGACTTCGGCGAATAGGCGAGCGATAACGTCCGCTTCAAGGTCGAACGAGTAGCTCCGCATGACATTTCGCCGCCACGGCATTCCTTTGACGGGATAGGTTAGCGTCGCCCCACAATTGGCGATCTCTTCGTCGCAACCGAACTGGCAGCGAGCGAGCATTCTCGGTTCCCACCCCGGTCGGAAATAGTAGAGAAGTCGCTTCATAGAACCATCATACCGTACGTGCCGATGTCCGCTATAGGATGCTGCGAAGCAATTCTCCAAAGACCTCAAATGGGGCGATCTTTGCTAGGCGGCAACCTCCGGCGCGCATCCCTACGCCACCAATAGAGCAGAACATTTTCTCCGATGAGCCAGCTCGCCGCGAACATCCCGGTCCAAAGCAGGTAAACCCAGTTTTCTACGCTGATCCAATCGAGAACGTATGTGCCGATAGGCGTCCTATGGAATGTCCGCTCGTGGGGCGGCTGCCGACGGGCAGCTAACGAAGGCTCTAACCGTTAAGTTAGCGCCTATGGGGCTACGCTCCCCCGAAGCCGGTCCGGTTGTCAGCTTCGAACCGTTAGCCGCCTGTCGCTCAAAGGCCACACTGGGTGCAACTTGTTCGCCGGTGCCGCCAAGCCCAAGACGAGTATCGCTGAGTCCAAGACGGGGTTTCGTCTGGTCCATATTCCTCAAAGCTTGTGGATTCATCATTCGCGCGAGGAATGGGCCGTGAAGAGCTTGAAAATCTTTGGTTTGGCAGTGCTTGCCATTCTCGGCGTCACGTCGATCGCTTCGGCCGCGGACACAGGGGGCGCACCTGGCTGGAGCGGTTGGTACGTTGGCGTGAATGCTGGCGGAGGCTGGGGACATTCCAACTCGGGTGCCGTCTTCGCTCCAAGGTCAAGCCTCGATACGGCTGCGGTTGACTCGACTTCCAACGCGCTCAACGGCGCGCTGGGGGGCCTTCAGGCGGGATACAATGTGCAGACGGGTGCCTTCCTCTTTGGTTTCGAAACCGACATCCAGGCCACCGGCCAGCAAGGTGACGCGCAATCGACTGTCACGCAAACTTCCCCAACGGTATGTCAGCCGTCCTGCACGCCGCCGCGGCCGCCAACTGTGACGAAGGCGCCCTTCGACACCGCACAAAAGCTACCGTGGTTCGGTACGCTTCGCGGACGGATCGGTGTGACCCCGTCGGCGGGTTGGTTGGTCTATGCAACGGGCGGGCTTGCCTATGGTGAAATAAAGACCAACTCGACCTTGACTGTCCCGCCAGTGGTCTGTGCCTTTCCATGTACCGGTACGCCGGGCGGGTCTGTCGCTGGCAATTTCAGTCAAACCAGAGCCGGGTGGGTCGTGGGCGCGGGTGTGGAAACAGCGCTCGCTGGAAACTGGACCGGCAAGCTCGAATATCTTCACGTGGACTTCGGCGACGTCAGTAACACTCTCCCACCCATCCATATCATTCCCTTCACTGGGACCTTGAGAACGAGTGCCCGACTGACGGACGAGATCGTGCGCGTCGGTGTGAACTATCATTTCGGTGGGTAAGTCCCGCCAAACACCAAACGCGGCACGCGCGAACGTCGGTCCCTTGCTGCTTCACCCCATTATCGGGCGAAGTTAAGCTCATTTCCCATGTGCGCGGGAGCGGGGCGATGTCTCCGCTTTGCGCCAGCCACAAACATTTCAGGACCGAAAAGCTGGCGTACCTCTGCTTATTAGCTGAGGTCGCTGGACTGCTTTGTGCAGAAAACTTATGAGTTGCGAACTGGATCAATTTCTCGTCGAACGATAATTCTTTGGGTCCAGAGATGGCCGGGGGAAGTGATGGGCAGGCGTTTCGGTTTGTGGATGTCCGGGTTGGCGTCGCTGCTGGTGATGTCGCTGTTGTTGATGTCGCTGTTGTTGATGTCTCCGGCATCCGCGAGCTGGGATGGCGGCTGTTCGGCCACGTGGAAGCTCGTGACCCCCGCACTGACCGATTGCAATAATCTGCCGGCACTGGGGCCAGGCAACGACACGCGCGTCAATCTTCTGCTGCTGCTTTTCGATCGGGACGGGACGCCGCCTGAGAGACTATCCACGGATCTCCCCGCCACCGATCCCTTCGCCGGTCGCTGGAGTGATTTTCGTGGTCGCTTTTTCGCTATTCCGGCCGAGGAATCGACAGGCTACCCCGATGGGGAAGGCTCACGCTGCCGCAGCAACGCCAGCGGTGCGAGCGGATACGACGCGGCGCTCGATGCCGCATCGGACCTGCCGCCGGACGAGCGCACGATCCTGCACACCGCAAGAAAAGCGCTCGCGCCGACGTGTGGTGACAAATCGCCAGCTGCGACGGTCAACGATGCCGTCCAGCATCTGCGGTCCACATCAGGTCAGGCATTTGCTACTTATCTGAACGGCGCGACGGCCTTTTACAACGGGCAGTTCGGCGAGGCCGCAACTGCGTTCTCCTCGCTCAAGGAGAGCGCGCAGCCGTGGATTGCCGAGACCGCCGCTTACATGGCTGCCCGTGTCGAGGTGAATCTCATGCAAGCCGGTGCCTTCGACGAATTTGGAAATTTCCAGGACGTCAGCAAAGTCGACCAGCAGGCCGCAGCCCGTGCGGAGGCGAGCCTCAACGCCTATCTTCACGACCATCCGCAAGGGCAATACGCGGCCTCCGCGCGCGGCTTGCTCCGTCGGGTCAGTTGGCTCGCCGGGAGGAACGACAAGCTCGCCGCGCAGTATGCCGAACTTCTCGCAATGCCCCCGGCAACGCGGGGCATCAGTGACGATCTCCTGGCGAGCGAAATTGATAACAAGCTGCTGCCGCAACTCACGCTGCAGATGACCAGCGATCCAATCTTGCTCGCCGTCATTGACCTGCAGCGGATGCGGGCGACCGATCCTGCTGAGAAGAAGGCCTCCATCGGGCTTGATGAGCTGGAGGCGCAGCGCGCTGCCTTCGGAGCCGCATCGCCGCTGTTCGACTATCTCCTTGCCGTTCATGCGTTCTATATCGATCACGATAACGCCGCTGTGCTCAAGTTGCTTCCGGACGCCACAAAAAGACGTGACGGCGATCATCTGTGGTTCAGCCGCCAACTCTTGCGGGGCTTGGCGCTGGAGGCGGCAGGCGATCGCAATGCGCGTGGCTTCTGGATCGAATTGTATCCCGGTGCGACGAAGCCCTTGGAACGGTCTGCCATCGAACTGGCTCTGGCGATGCATGACGAGCGACACGGCAGGCTGCAGGACGTGTTCGCGACTGGTTCGCTGGTCAACAGCCCAACAATTCGCGAGACGCTTCTCACCAACGTGGCTCACGCCGCATTGCTGCGGCAACAATCGCGCGATCCCGCCGTGCCTGAACGCGAGCGAAAGCTGGCATTGTTTACATTGCTCTATAAGGAAGTAACGCGGGGCTACTACAACGACTTCCTTGCCGATCTTGCCGGGGTGTCTTCGGATGCTTCCGCCGACAGCTCTGTTGTTGCTGGGGGAGGCGGACATCCGTCACTCAGTGTGTTCACTCGGGCGAAGCTAGCCGGCGACTTCGATTGCCCCGCGTTACGCCCCACTGCGGAGGCACTCGCACGCAATCCGAACTCACTGCATGATCGTCTCTGCCTCGCCGAATTCGTGCGTATCAACGGCATGGACAGTGAGTCGGTCGATACACAACCTCCCAAAGACCAGCTCGGGGGGACGACCTCGCTGTTTCCCGGCAAGCCCTATGCACGTGCCGCAACCTATCAAGCGATCATCGCCGACACGCGTGCACCCGCTGCGGATCGTGCGTACGCTTTGTTCCGCGCCATCAATTGCTATGCGCCGTCAGGCACCAATCAGTGTGGCGGGACTGCCGTTCCGAAAGCGCAGCGCAATGCCTGGTACAATCGCCTGAAGCAGGACTATTCGTCGTCACCTTGGGCCAAGGAGTTGCGCTACTGGTGGTGAAAACGATGCGCTGCTGATCTGTGTGGTTGGTCACCGGCATCGTGAGGTGAGGGGCGCCGCGTTCGGTTGTCAGCTTCGAACCGTTAGCAGCCGAGAGTCGACCAAACGGTATGTCCGCTTTTGCGCCAGTTACGAACATGTCAGACCCGAAAAGCTATTGTGCCTTTGCCGATCAGCTCAGGTCGCTCGACAGCTTTGTTCAGAAAACCTGGACTGCTTTGTGCGGAAAACTTATGAGTTGAAAACTTGATCGATTTCTCGTTGCAGGATTAATTCGTTAGGTCCAGATGGCTGGGGGAAGAGTGATGGGCAGGCGTTTCCGATTGTTGATGTCTGGGCTGGCGTCGCTGCTGTTGATGTCACCATTGTTGATGTCTCCCGCATCTGCGACCGGTGATGGCGGCTGTACGGTCGAGTGGAAGCTCAATACCCCCGCAATGACAGGATGCAGCAATCTGCCAGCATTGGGGCCGGGCAACGATACGCGCGTCAACCTTCTGTTGCTGCTGTTCGACCGGCACGGGACGCCGCCTGAGAGACCATCCACGCAGCTCCCCCTCATCGATCCCTTCGCCGATGGCTGGCGCGGTTTTCGCGAGCGCTTTTTCCCTGTTCCGACCGAGGACACCACAGGCTACGCCGATGGGGAAGGCTCGCGCTGCCGCAGCAACGCGACTGGTGCGAGCGGATTCGACGCAGCTCTCGATGCTGCATCAGACTTGCCGCCGGACGAGCGCACGATCCTGCGCTCCGCACGAAAAGCGCTCGCGCCGATGTGTACGGACAATGCTGCGGCTAAGAGGCCCGACGATGCTGTGCAGCACCTGAGTTCACCCTCAGGTCAGGCATTCGCCACCTATCTTCGCGGCACGATGGCCTTTTACGATGGGCGGTTCGACGAAGCCGCAACCGCATTCAATTCGCTCAAGGGAAGCGCGCAGACCTGGCTTGCCGATACCGCCGCTTACATGGTTGCCCGTGTCGAGGTGAATCGCCTGCAAGCCGGTGCCTTTGACCAATACGGAGATTTTCAGGCCGGCGGCGCCAAGGTCGACCAGCAGGTCGCTACCCGTGCGGAGGAGAGCCTCAACGCCTATCTTCACGATCATCCGCAAGGGCAGTATGCGGCTTCCGCGCGCGGCTTGCTGCGCCGTGTCAGCTGGCTCGCCGGGAAAACCGACAAGCTTGCCGCGCAGTATGCCGAACTTCTCGCGATACCGCCGGCAACGCGCGGCATCAGCGATGATCTCCTGGCGCAGGAGATCGATAGCAAGCTGCTGCCGCAACTCACGCCGCAGATGACCCGCGATCCAATCTTGCTCGCCGTCGTCGACCTGATGCGGATGCGAAAAACCGATCCTGACGAGAAGAAAGCCCCCCTCGGACGTGACGAGCTGGAAGCGCAGCGCGCTGCCTTCGGAGCCGCATCGCCGCTGTTCGACTATCTCCTTGCGGTTCATGCTTTCTATATCGCTCACGATAACGCCGCTGTGCTCAAACTGCTTCCCGACGCCGCAAAACGACGGGACGGCGATTATGTGTGGTTCAGCCGGCAAGTCTTGCGTGGCATGGCTTTGGAGGCGACAGGCGACCGCAATGCGCGCGATTTCTGGACCGAATTGCATCCCGGCGCGACCAAGCCCCTGGAACGACCTGTGATCGAACTGGCTCTCGCGATGCACGACGAGCGACATGGCAAGCTCTCGGGCGTCTTCGCTGCCGGCTCGCTGGTCAACAGCCAGACCATTCGCGAGACTCTTCTCGCCCACGTGGCAAACGCCGCGTTGTTGCGTCAACAATCGCGTGATCCTGCCGTGCCTGACCACGAGCGGGAGTTGGCATTGTTTACGCTGCTCTACAAGGAAGTGACGCGGGGCTACTACAACGACTTCCTTGCCGATATTGCCAAGGTTCCCTCCGATGCTGTCGTCGAGGGCGGGATCGTCCCCGGAGGAGACGGACGCGCGCCGCTCGGCAGTTTCACCCAAGCCAAGATGGACGACGACTACGATTGCCCCGCACTCCGGACCGTTGTGGAGACGCTGGCACGCGATGCGCGTTCTCCGCATGCGCGCCTGTGCCTTGCCGAATTCATGCGGGTGAACGGGGAGGGGTTTGACTCGGTCGACACCCAGCTTCCCAAAGACCAGCTCGGGGGCTCGGCCTCGCTGTTTCCCGGCAAGCCCTATGCACGTGCGGCGACCTATCAAGCGATCATCGCCGACACGCGTGCACCCGCCGCCGATAAAGCTTACGCCTTGTTCCGCGCCGTCAATTGCTATGCGCCATCGGGCACCAATGACTGTGGCGGAGCCACCGTTCCGCGCGCGCAACGAAAGGCTTGGTACAATCGCCTGAGGCAGGACTATCCGTCGTCAAGCTGGGCCAAGGAGCTGCGCTACTGGTGGTAAGAACACTGCGGCTGCTGATCTGTGCGGTCATCCTGCTCGGGGTAGGTCCACCGCTGCGCTCCCAAGAATCGCGCGTTGAAGAACCGCGCGTTGACGCGTCAAATCAAGCGTCGCGCGGTATTGATGCGCGAGATTATGATTCCTTTTGGCTGTGGGCTGGTGTCCGGTCGCAACCGGTGCTCGCCAACGCCAAGCGCATCTATTTGCTGCACGGAGAGGTCAAGGCAGCCCCGCCGATCCATCTCGTCAACTTGCGGCCAGCGTTGCCGCATGTCCAGGGCTCGCAAGTTTGGCTCGTGGTTCGGGTCGAAACGCTCGCGTGGCCGCCCGAGTTGTACGAACAGCTCCTGCAAGGACTCGCCAGATGGCGTGCCGCCGGCAACAATGTCGTTGGCGTGCAGATCGATTTCGATGCGCGTACGCGCCATCTCGATCGATACGCTCAGTTTCTCGCAGACCTACGCCAGCGTTTGCCCTCCGATTGCGGGCTCAGCATTACCGGACTTCTCGACTGGAGTGCGAATGGAGATCCAGCTGGTCTCGACGCCCTGAAGGGAATTGTCGACGAGGTTGTGCTGCAGATCTACCAGGGCAGACACGTCATTCCGGGATATGCCACGTATCTTGCCAAATTGGGACGGATGACGGTGCCGTTTCGCATCGGATTGCTGCAGGGTGGGGAATGGGAGCCACCATCTACGCTGCAGCTCAATCCTCTCTTTCGCGGCTATGTGGTGTTTCTGCATAATCGGTAACGTGTGTTCGCTTCTGATTTTTACTGATTGTGCCAATGTGCCGGACACATGCTCGACCTCGCTCGCAGGATAATAACGAATGGCGAATGATGATCGCTCCATAATAATTCCGAGACGGACGCCGGAATCCGCGGCCATGTCGGCCAACGTCAAACGCGCGATGGCGATGACCGCTAAACTCAATCGTTTGACGTACGACGATGCGGATGAAGTCCGGGCTGTGTTCAGCGATCTCATCGGCAAGACGGTGGACGACAGCTTTATATTGATCCCGCCATTCTACACAGCCGGCGGGGTCGATATCCGTGTCGGACGCAATGTCTTCGTCAATCAGAACTGCACGTTCTATGACCTTGGCGGGCTCGACATTGCCGACGATGTGATGATCGGGCCGAACGTGAGCCTTATCACGACCGGCCATCCCCTTGAACCGTCCCAGCGGCGCGCGGCCGTGATCGCAAAGCCCATCGTGATTGAGAAAAACGTATGGATCGCAGCCAATGCCACGATCATTGGCGGCGTGAGGGTGGGCGAAAACTCTGTTGTTGCGGCAGGCGCCGTCGTTACCAAGGACATTCCCCCGAATACCCTGGTCGGAGGAAATCCGGCGAGGGTCATTCGTTCGATAGCGGACTAGAGAAACATCTTCCGTCGAATATGCGAGATAAGGAAGATCCCGTAGTCCAAACGGGGCATGCGATGATCAACCGGCCATGTTAAACGATCAATATCAGCCAATGGTGATTGCAGGGCTGGTTGAAAGCTGATCCCGCCGTTCAACGCCGTTGCCTCGGCAAGGACCCGCCGTCACCACCCTTGCGGAGCTGCCACCACTTTTTTGAGGATTTGAAAATGTCGATGAAACGTTTCCTCGTCGCTCTCGCCGCATTCGGAATGCTTGTCCAGGTTGGCGCGGCTCACGCCGCCACCGTTGTCGCGCTGGGCGCGAGCAACACCGCGGGGAAGGGTGTATCGCAAAGCGAGGCATTTCCAGCTCAGCTTCAGGGCATGCTTCGCGCGCGGGGGCTCGACGTGACCGTCATCAATGAGGGGATCAGCGGCGACACCACAGGCGGAATGCTGGCGCGGCTCGATAGTGCCGTTCCGAAGGGCACCCGAGTCGTTATCCTTCAACCCGGCGGCAACGACATGCGAAAAGGCCAGACCAACGTCACCGGCGAAATCCAAAGCCGTCTCCACGCCATGGGCGTGAGGGTTGTCATGGTGCCGAACGGGATGTTCCGCGGCAAGCCGCACCAGGTCGACGGCCAGCACCTCACCCCAGAGGGCTATCGCATGCTGGCGCAGCAACTGGTGGGCCCGGTCGCGAGCGCACTGCGCAAGTAGCCGCCTCGTGCAGGGTCTTCGGTGCGCTTCGATGTGAAGCGCACATGAAAGCGCCTCAGAGGGGCGGCGATGGTTCTGACCGCAATGGTTGAGTGACCAGCGTGCTCCGATGCGTTCACAAACTCGCGGCTCATCACGCGGATGATCCGGTGCGTTCAGTCGCCAGCCTGACCGCCTGCATGCGCTGTCGCACGAGGATGTCGATCGATATTCCAAGCATCAAAATAAATGAAATCGTCATCGGGAATCGATAGCCGATGTCCCAGTGGAAAAGGGCGGCCTGTCCAAGAAAGAAGCAGACAAAGAGGCCGCTGACGACGAAGACAGCGTCGATATTGCCAAGGTTCTGGCTCCGCATGGCGCGCCGCAGGTGTATGGCGGGGATCGCCGAGAGGACGATCATGAGCCAGACTCTATCTCTCGTGATGGCGTACGTGAGTTTCTCGATGTAGATGCGGGCGACCGTGAGCGGATGCTGCGCGACGATGTCGAAATACGCGTCCCGCAGAACATCGTAGTAGTGCTTGCTGATGTATTTTACATTGGGGTCGATGGCTCTGGCGTGCTCAAATCCATTGGTATCGTCCCAGATGATTCCGAAGGGATTACCGACAACGCCCAGACCGATATAGAGATTGTGCCAGATGCCGTGGGTTTCCATCTGTCCGGATGGCGCCAGACCATAGGCAAGGTTTCTGAGCGTGAATACTAACAGCGGCGCTTGATACGATGCGAGCAGTACGCCCAAAACGACGGCGTAAAAGCCAAGATGACGAAGCGTTCGCGGGACGGAGAGGACTTTGTACGCCAGCGCGCAATCAGCGGCCACGAGCCCCATGAGGCCAATCGCTTGACGGAGCAGGCTGGCGAGCGCGAGCGCGGCGACCGCAGCAACAAGCCATCCGATCGCTGATTTTCGCTTATCGAAAGGCGACGTCGTCAAGATAACAAGCGCCGGCATCATCGCGAGACACGCACCGCCAAATTGGGCGGTGTGCTGGCTGAAAAGCAAATAGTGACCTGAGGCGATAGGCGCCAAAGCGAGAAGCGTGATGGCGACGAGCGGCAGTCTCAGCCACACCAGGAGCCCGGCGAGGGCAAAAATGCCGAGGGCGTTGATCAACGCGTTCAGGACAGTGACGTCGGTGTAATCAATCAAATTTCCGCTCAACGCGGAATAAAGGTCGAGAAAAAGCGCGTGGCCCGGATCATCGGCTGCGTTGATCTCGGCGATGGGGCGAATCTGCGCGCCGTCGCAGATGACAAGGATCTTGCCTGTTGTTCGCGCGCATTCGGCGGACCGCAGATAGGCTTTTACGTTCCCATAAGAAGGTTTTGAGAGGGCTTCAGTTTTCGCAGCTTTCCAGCCTTGTGCGACGACGGATAGGACCAGCAACCCGAAAACGAGCCATTTCCACTTCAATTGAGCCTCCCCCAGTCCCCGGCTCAGGTTTACATGCTCATATGACCACCGCAACCCCGGGGGCCTATGGAATGATTGGGCTCAACGGCATTATGCGGGGTGAGATCAGCTCACGTCCGGTGTGACGCGTGGGACGCGTAACCGGCCAGCGCGGTGTTGAGATTTTCCGCGAGAAAATCCGAGAACGCCTGCGCGATCGGCGGCAGCGTGCGGTTGGCTTTCTTGATCAGATTGATCGGGCGCGAGAAGTTGGCGTCGTTGATCTTGCGGCTGCGCAAGGTGCGCTCCGCCGCGATTTCACGTGCGGATATTGGAAGGATGGCCAGCCCAATGCCGGCCTTCACCATGCCGATGGCCGTCATCATATAGGTTGCTTCCGACGCCGGATTCGGCGCTGCGCCTGCTTTCCGGAATGCCGCGTCCGTCACCGCGCGCACGCTTGTACCCTGATACATCAGAATGAGCGGATGCTCGGCGAGGGTTGCCGCGGTCACCTTGGCTGCGTTGGCGATGGCGTGGTTCTTCGGATAGACCACCACCATCTCGTCGCGCGCGGCAAACAGATTGGTGACATCGGGAAACTTCGTATCGCCTGCGGTCAGTCCAAGATCGACATCCTCGGAGCGGACGAGTGTGAGCACATCGCGCGCGATGACATCTTTCAGCACGAAGGTGACGCCGGGATAGTCCTCGCGAAACTGCTTGATGACATCGGGCAAAACGCCCGCCGCAAACGAGGGCAGGGCCGCGATGCGCACGACGCCGCGCCGCTCGGAGGCGATGTCCTGCACATTGAGCAGAACGGAATCGAGATCCTGCAAGGCGCGCTCCAGCGCGGGGAGCAATTGCTGGCCGATGCGTGTGAGATCCACGGAGCGCGGGTTGCGATCGAACAGCCGCAGGCCCAGCGCTTCTTCGAGCCGCTTGATCTGAACCGTCAGCGTGGGTTGGGAGATATGCAGGGCGGAGGCGGCCTGCGTGAAGCTCCGCAACTTCGCAACCGCAACAAAAGACCGCAACTGTCTGACGCTGACATCCATAGAGGTTCTCTATCGCTGCGATTGAATCATTTCAATTGCATAATACATCGGCAGGCCCTCAAGCTTTTTTGAAAACGCGATCGGCGCCGCCCCTTGGGCCGCGGTGCAAGAAGACTGTGGGGAAGCTTTCGATGCTGGCTTTGTTGGGTGTTGCGACCATTGTGCTGTTGCTCGTGGTCATCATGACGAAGCGGATGTCGCCCCTCATCGCTCTGATCCTGATCCCGCTGATTGCGTGCCTGATCGGCGGCTTCGGCTGGAACACCAGCAAGTTCATCGTTTCGGGCCTGCAGAGCCTCGCGCCCGTCGTCGGCATGTTTGTGTTCGCCATCCTGTTCTTCGGTGTGGTGACGGACGCGGGCATGCTCGATCCGATCATCGACCGCATCCTGCGCACCGTCGGCACCCGGCCGACGCGGATCGTCATGGGCACCACGCTGCTGGCGCTGTTGATTCATCTCGACGGCTCCGGCGCGGTGACGTTCCTGATCACCATTCCCGCGATGCTGCCGCTCTACGATCGCCTGGGTATCGACCGCAGAATTCTGGCGTGTGCGGCGTCGCTCGCGGCGGGCGTCAACTTCCTGCCGTGGACCGGGCCGATGATCCGCGCCTCCGCGTCACTTAAGCTGCCCATTCCTGAGATCTTCAATCCGCTGGTGCCGGTGCAGATCGTCGGCATCATCTTCATCTTCGCGGTGTCGTATTGGCTCGGGCGGCGGGAAGAGAAGCGGCTCGGCCTGACGGGTGGAGCGTCCATCGACGTGATCGCGCAGCGCAAGTTGACCGATGCGGAGCAAGCGCTGCGTCGCCCGCAGAATTTCTGGATCAACATCGTGCTCACCGTGATCGTGCTCGGCACCATGGTGGCGCTCGGCGACAAGCTGGCTCCCGCCATCGTGTTCATGGTCGGCACGTGCCTGGCGCTTCTGATCAACTATCGCAGCGTCGATGATCAGCGTCAGCGCATCGATGCCCATGCCAAGGCGGCGCTCTTGATGGCGTCCATCCTGCTGGCGGCGGGTGTGTTCACCGGCATCATGCAGGGCTCGGGCATGCTGAAGGCGATGGCGCAGACGGCGGTGGGTTTCGTGCCGGTGGAGGCTGCGCGGTTCATGCCGGTGGCGCTCGGCGTGGTCTCGATGCCTCTTAGTCTCTTATTCGATCCGGACTCGTTCTATTTCGGCGTGCTGCCGGTGATCGCCGAAGTCGGTGGCCAGCTTGGCGTCTCCAAGGTGCAACTGGCGCAGGGCGCATTGCTCGGCCAGATGACGACCGGGTTCCCGGTCAGCCCGCTGACGCCGGCGACTTTTCTTGTGGTAGGCCTCACCGGCATCGATCTCGCCGATCACCAGAAATTCTCGATTCCATTTCTTTTCGGCGCGTCGCTCATCATGACGATTGCGTGCGTGGTGTTCGGCGTGTTCACTTTCTAGTCTATAAGTGCGGCGGCTTCAGTCGCCGTATCAAAAATCGAGACATGAAGCTCGATGCAAAAATGTTCAATAGGGTGGAAATAGCATGAACCGTCATTTGACCCGGCACCTTGCGGTCACAGCGCTTTGCAGCGCGGTGGTTGGCATCGCCGTGCCATTCGCGGCCGCGCCCGGGATGGCTGCGACCCACTGCGCCCAGCTTAAAGAGTTCAAGCCAGCGAACGTGCAGATCGATACGGCAGAGCCGGAGCAGGCCGGACATTTCAAGATGCCGGACGGCGTCGAGTTAAAGGACGCGCCCGCGTTCTGCCGTGTGCACGGCACGGTCTCGCCAGTGGCGGATTCCAAAATCGGTTTCGAAGTCTGGCTACCGACGACCGACTGGAACGGCAAGATCGAGATGTTCGGCAACGGCGGCTACAGCTCGAAGATCGCCTATGCCGCACTCGGCGAACAACTCAAGCGCGGCTATGTGGTGGTCGGCACCGATACCGGCCACACTGGAGACGATCCCGATTTCGCTGTGGGCCATCCAGAGTCGATCGTCGATTGGGGCCATCGCGCAGTGCATGAATCCATCGTCGCAGCAAAAACGGTGGTGAACGAGTTCTACGGCGCGCATCCGAAGTATTCCTATTTCTCGGGCTGCTCCACTGGCGGCCATCAGGCGTTCATGGAAGCGCAGCGGTATCCAACGGATTTCAACGGCATCATCGCGGGCGATCCGGGTCACAACCGCACGCATCTCAATGCCGGCTTCCTCTGGCAGTTCGTCGCCAACCGGACAAAGGCGCCGGACGCGACGCCGATCATTCCGCCGGCAAAGCTCGCGGCAGTGTCCGCTGCGGTCCTGAAAGCTTGCCGCGGCCGCGATGGCGGTCTTGCGACCGACAAATATCTCACCGCGCCGGAGGAGTGCGGCTTCCAGCCGAAGGACATCGTCTGCAAGGGGGGGGATGCGCCGGATTGCCTGACGCAACCCGAGGCCGATGCATTGACCGCGATGTATCAAGGGGCGCGCAATCCGCGCAACGGTGAGGCGATCTATTATGCATGGCCGAAGGGCAGCGAGAATTCCGGACAGGTGGTGAAGGCGCTGCCGGGCTGGAGTCTTTATTGGGCCGACCCGAAGGATGCGACCAAGCCCGCGCGCGCCAGCTTCTGGAAGGTGTGGGCGTTCAACGATCCGGAGTGGGACTGGCGCTCGTTCGATTTCGACGCGGGCATGACAGCGGTGGACGACAAACTCGCGGGGACCATCAACGCGATGAATCCGGATCTGTCGGCCTTCCGCGCGCAGGGCGGCAAGATGATCCAGTATCACGGGCTCGCCGACCCTGTGGTGCCGCCGCGCGACTCGATCGATTACTTTGAATCCGTTCAGCGCTTCCAGGCGAAGTCGGACACTGCGCCTGCGGACGTCACCGCCGATTACTATCGGCTGTTTCTCGTGCCGGGCATGGAGCATTGCCGCGGCGGCGAGGGTGCCAATGTGCTGGAGACGCAGATTGCGCTGGAGCAGTGGGTCGAGCACGGCAACGCGCCGGCGCAGATCGCCGCGACCAAGTTCGTCAACAACAAGCGCGACGACGGTGTCGAATTCACGCGGCCGCTGTGCCCGTATCCGCAGGAGGCGCGCTTCTCAGGCAATGGCGACAACAAGGTTGGCGCCAACTTCACCTGCGCCGACGGCCATCGCTATCCGAAGCCGCTGACCGCCGAAACCTATCGGCGCTGACAACAACTCACCTTCGCAGCGAACATTCATGTTCGCTGCCTCTCGCTTCTTGCAAAACGGAATGCATCCATGATCCAGCGCCTTGCTCTCGCTTCACTGCTTGTCGCCACATCGATTGTCGCTGCCCATGCGCAGGACAAGCCGTCGTGGCTGCATGAAGGCGACACGCTCCACACCGACGGACAGTCGAACGATCTGGTGACTGCGGGCCTCGGCGCGGACGCCATGGGCAAGACGCCGCCGCCTTACGCGGACCCGGAGCATCCGACCGCTGCCGAGCTGCGCCGCGCATCGATTTTCTTCCGCGCGAGTAGCGGGCAGGGCTATGGACGGCTGTTCGGGCCTGCGGTCGATCACGCGAGCGGCAAGGTTTTGGACGACAACGGCAAGATCGCAGGCGATGAAATTCTCGCTTACGAGGACGATGGCAGCGGCAAGCAGAACGTCGCCATGCTGCTGCAGATCCCGCAAAACCTGAGCACTGAGCGCCGCTGCATCGTCGCTATTCCTGTCGCGGGCTCCGCAAGCCTTTATCGCGACATCGTCGACTTCGGCTATTGGGGCCTGCGGCATCGTTGCGCCGTGGTCTACACCGACAAGGGCCACGGCAACGGCTTTCATCTGCTCGAGACCAACACGGTGGACGTGCTCGATGGCCGCATGATGCCAGCGGGCGAGGCGGGCAAGTCCGCGCATTTCCGCGCCGATCTCGATGACAGTGCGCGTCAGGAATTTCTCGCCAAGTGGCCGCATCGCGTGGCGTTCAAGGCGGCGCATTCGAAGCAGAATCCGGAGAAGGACTGGGGTGTGAACGTGCTCCACGCCGTGCAGTTCGCATTCTTTGAACTTGCCAAGCGCGATCCGTCCTTTACCCGCGACAAGACCATTGTCATTGCCACCGGCAGTTCAAACGGCGGCGGCGCGGTGCTCTATGCCGCGGAGAAAGACACATCGCATCTGCTCGACGGCGTCGTGGCGCGCGAGCCGCAGGTGCAGTTGAAGCCGGACGATCGTGCGGTGGTGAAAGTTGGCACCATCGAGCGGCGCGGCACCGGCCGCACGCTGCTCGACTATTTCTCCTTCGGCAATCTCTATCAGCCGTGCGCGGTGCTGGCGGTGGCTGACATTCCGCTGAAGGATCGCGTGCCGTATGCCGCAAACCGCTGTCAGTCGTTGCACGACAAAGGCCTGCTCAAGGCCGACACGCTTGAAGGGCAGGCGAAGGAAGCGCTGGAGCGGATGCACGCTTACGGCTGGGACAAAGAGACCGACATCGGCCATGCGTTCGGTTACTTCGTCGCGCCCGATGCCACGGCGACGAAGTATGTCAACGACCATGGCCGCTTTGACCTGCGCGATCGCATCTGCGGGTACAGCTACGCCGCGACCAATCCGGAAGGGCGGCCCATCGCGGTGCCGTCTGCACAGGCGGCGCAGAACTTCGCCATTGCGCCCGGTGGTGCACCGGCAGGCCTCATCGATGTGGTGAACGACAACGATCCGACCGGGCCGCGCCGCAGCTGGCTGTCGGCATCACCCAGCACGGGGCGGCAGGACTTCAATCTCGACGGCGCGATCTGCATCCGCGATCTGGTGGTTGGTAAATCGCCGGAGGCGCAGCGGGTGCAGGCGGGCGTGAACGAGTTCGTCGGATCGGCCAAACTCAACAATCTGCCGACGATCATCGTTCACGGCCGCAGCGATGACCGTGTGCCGGTGAGCTTCTCTTCGCGTCCGTTTGTGGCGCTGAACAATCTCACCGACGGCGCCGCGTCGCAGTTGCGCTACATCGAGGTGACCAACGCCGAGCACTTCGGCACGGATCTGCCGGGCTTTGACACGCGCATGGTGCCGCTGGTGCTTTATCACCTGCGCGCGCTCGATCTGATGTGGGCGCATTTGACGGAGAAGGGCAACCTGCCGCCGAGCCAGGTGGTGCGCACCACGCCGCGCGGCGGTGAGGCGGGCAAGGCGCCGCCGCTGACGCTCTCCAACGTGCCGCCGATTTCCATGACGCCTGCGGAAGGCGACGTGATCAATGTCAAGAACGGCACGGTGACCATTCCGGATTGAGCTGACTTGCGGCGCCCGGCGCTTTCAGCGTTCAGGCGCCGCATCGTTGCGGTGCGTCAAAACTCATCCATTGGCGGCGAAGCCGCGGGAAACCCATTGCGCCACCCGGTTTTTCGTTCCACACTTGAGATAGCGGCTTTTTCGGCCGTAGCCTGATGTTTTTATTGTCGTATTTTTTGTGAGAGTCATTTTTATGGATTACGAAGACCGTCCCGGTGACGATCGTCGTCACATAGCCAAACGAATTGCAGAGTTGGAAAAAATGCTCCGCTCGTTGCAATGCACGAAGCGAAGCACGAAGCGCCTCCACAACATCGCCTTGTCCGCTGAGGTTTCGGCGGTTGCCGGAATGCTCTTGTCGCAACGTGAGGACGCGATCGGCGATCGATAACCAATCCAATCGGCAGCTTCAAAAAGGTATTTGCGAACGGCACTTGCAAAGACCGCCGGCCGCGCGGGGAGACCGCGCGCACTTGCTCATGGAGTGACGCCGAGCGCCTTCAGTTCGGCATTGGCAGCATCCCACTCGTCGAAACTGTGCGGGCAATCGTTTGCCGCCAGACGGAAGAGGCGCGTTGCTTCATCTTTCGCCCCCTTCGCCAACGAAAGCTCGCCGCTGTAGAAGTTAGCCTCGCAGACCTGGCCCTTTGTCTTGGTGGCATCCGGATCGTCGGCGGCTGCAAGCACGGCAGCAGGCGTCATCTGGTCCATGAACATTTTGACGACAGGCGCCGGCCAGGCAGTCATGTCGAGCTTTGAGCTCGCCTGCGCGAGATGGCTCGGGAGATTGTTGCGCCGGCTGGCGATATCCGCCCACAGCGCGATATACGCGCTGCTTGGTGCATTCGCATTGGCCTCATTGAAATCAGCCAGCGCCTTTTCGGCTGAGCCGGTGAACAGATACAAACGCCCGCGCACAAAGTAGCCCAGGGAGAGTTTCGGATCGAGCCGGATCGCCTCACTGTAGTCGGCGATCGCGTGTTCGAAGTCGCCTTTGGTCCTGAAGGCAAGGCCTCTGCCGATGAAGGCCTTGCGGGATTTCGGATTAAGCCGGATCCCCTCGCTGAAGTCGGCGATGGCGTGGTCGGTGTCGCCCTTGTCGATGGAGTTACTGCCGCGATTGATGAAGGCCGAGGCGGATGTGGGATCGAGCCGGATCGCCTCGCTGAAGTCGGCGATGGCGCGGTCGGTGTCGCCCTTGTCGCTATAGGCCATCCCCCGGCCGACATAGGTTCTGGCGTGTGCGGGATCGAGCCGGATCGCCTCGTTGTAGTCAGAAATGGCGTGATCGTTGTCGCCCTTGTCGTGGTAGGCGCTGCCGCGGTTCTGGAACGCCATGGCGAGTTTGGGACTGAGCCGGATCGCCGCATCGTAGTCGGCGATGGCGCGATCATTGTCGTCCTTGTCGTTGAAGGCGTTGCCGCGATTGACCAAGGCCTTGGCGCTTTTGGGATCGAGCCGGATCGCCTCATTGTAGTCTGCGATGGCACGGTCAGTGTCGCCCATGTTGCTGAAAGCGTTGCCGCGATTGTCGAAGGCCACGGCGGATGTGGGATCGAGCCGGATCGCCGCGTTGAAGTCGGCAATGGCGCGGTCGGTGTCGCCCTTGTCGCTGAGGGCTATCCCTCGACCAATGAAGGCCATGGCGTGGGTGGGATCGAGCCGGATCGCCGCGTTGAAGTCGGCGATGGCGTGGTCGTTGTCGCCCTTGTCGTTGTAGGCGCTGCCGCGATTCTGGAACGCCATGGCGAATTTCGGATCGAGGCGGATCGCCTCGCTATAGTCGGCGATGGCGCGATCTTTATTGCCCATGTCGCTGTAGGCGTTGCCGCGATTCTGGAAGGCCATGGCAAGTTTGGGATCGAGCCGGATCGCCGCATTGTAGTCGGCAATGGCGCGATCGTTGTCGCCTTGTTCGTTATAGGCCGCGCCGCGATTGTTGAAAGCCATGGCCAATGTGGGATCGAGCCGGATTGCCTCATTCAAGTCAGCCATCGCGTGGCTGTTGTCGCCTGTGGCGCGATAAGCGGCAGCTCGATTGTTATAGAACGCCGCCAGCTGGGGGCCCTTGAATTTCCCCGACTTGATGCTCTGGGTGCAGTCAACGATCGCAGCCGCGGGATCTTCCGGACTATCGCACGCTTCACCGGCGGCGGCTGGAGAACTCAAGGCCACCAAGGCAGCAAAAAGCGCGCTCCGAAATCTCCAATCCGTGGGGCTCATTGAATCTCCTCGAGGGAATTTTTGCTATCCCGAATATGTATCAGTATGTGGTGTACCGGTTCACATTCAACTGGAATGCGCTGTCATAAGGCAGCGGGACCGATGATTGATGATCGATGTCGCTGCCGTCCGCATGGTTTGTCGCGATCGTCCGTATAAAGCCGATTGATCTCACCGGCCCGGCGCCTCACATGTGAAGGTGCTTCGCGCATGAACCTGGTGGCATCGGCCCTCGACCAACAAGCCGGAGATCGGCTGTTTACTCCGTTCCGGCTCGTCCGAGCCGTGAGATCGTCATGACCATATCCCGCAGAGAACTGCTGATCGCGATGGGAGTTTTGTCAATGGATGCCACGCACGCCGCTGAACCGACCGTAAAGCCTCGCCATGTGCTGTGCTTCCTCGGCGGGAAAGGCGATCTCGCGCGATTGTCGGACGCGGCGTCGCGCGTAATCGAGGAGTTCGCTGCGGGCTTCAGTGTCGACACCACCTATTCGCAGGACGAACCGGACCCTCACATGACCCGCTCGTTCGGTGTCTGTTGGGACCGCGTCGCGCCCCATGCATGGACGGAGGCGGACGAGGCCGCGGTCGCGAACCACAAATCGGTGCTCTACATTCTGGGGCCACGTATGACCGCGGATACTGCCGGGACGTGCTCGATCGGCGCGCTGTTTCTGGTGGATGCCGTCATCAAGGCAGGGGCCGTCGCTGCGAAGGGGGAGAGTGCAGGCGTTGCGCACGGCCTTGCGCGTTGGGGCGAACTCACCAGCGAGGGCGCAGCGGCGCTGCGCGCTGACGATCATGTCGCGTCGCTCCGTGCATGCCGGCTGGCTTTTGCCAAGCGGCCGTTGGCGAGCCCCGTCTATACGGAAACTGTTGGCTTTCACCTTGTCGGCCTGCCCGAAGTCTATGTGGCCAAGACTTACGGCAGCGAGCGCGAGGTGGCCGCGCTGATGGATGACGTCGGCGATGAACTCGCCACGCGCGGACTGCAGTCCGTGCTCGCGGGTCGCAAGGCGCGGCTGTCCCATGACTCGTCCTATCAGCCCGATGACTTCAAGTTCAACCCCTATGGGATTGTCACCATCGACCGCTGACGTCTCCAGCGATTTAATCAGAAGAGTGAAATGACGCGAGATCCGGCCGCGAGCCGCTTGTCACCATGGCTTTCAGTGTGGTTCAGGCCGCGCAAGACCATCGAGCACGTTCCTGCCAATGGATCCGGCTGGCACATCCCGGTTCTGGCTGCGCTGGGCGGCTTTGCAGGGGTCGCCAGCTTCATGATCCAAGTCGGCGTCATTGCGGAGCTAAAGGACTGGCGCGTGTTGTTGGGCGCGGTGCTGCTCGGCGCCGTCAGCAACATTATCCAGCTCTACGCGACGGCTTTCCTCATCGCCTGGGTTGGGCGCAGATTGGGAAGTCGCGCGTCAACATCCGATGTGCGCGCGGCTCTTGCCTGGGGCACGATGCCCGTCATCCTTGCCGGCGTGCTTATGGTCGTACTCGTGCTGAGCTGGAATACGGCCGGGAGTGTGCCGGCCGCGCGATCGTTATCCAATACGCTTCAGGTGATCCTGGGCGCGGGCGGCGTTTGGTTGATGATCATCACGGCGGTGATGCTTTTACAAATTCTGAAACTGGGACGCTGGCGGACGATCTCGGTTTACGTGGTCTGCGGGCTTCTCTCTCCCTTTTTGGTGGCGTTGCTCATCAGGATATTCCTGTTTGAGCCTTTGAGCGTCGCGGCTAGTTCGATGGCGCCGACGCTGCTGGAAGGCGACTACGTCTTTGTCACCAAGGTCAGCTTTGCATCTGAACCGAGGCGGGGTGATGTCGTTGCGTTTGCGGCGCCTAAAGACAAGTCGACCTATCTCAAGCGCGTGGTTGGTCTCCCTGGTGACCGCATTCAGATGAAGAATGGCGAGCTCTATCTCAACGGCAATGCCGTGCCGCGGGAGCGTCTGCCGGATGACAGCGGTCGCGATCGGCCTTGTGGGGAAACGTACGCTGTCATCAAGCGCTGGCGCGAAACGCTTCCGAACGGCGTGAGCTATGAGACGATCGACTGCGTGGACAACTCATACTACGACAACACCCCCGAAGTTGTTGTGCCGCCCGGACAGATGTTCGTGATGGGAGACAATCGCGACAATTCGGTTGATAGCCGCGTGCAATCGGCCTTTGGCACCATTCCCTTGGGAAAGGTCTTCGGCCGTGTGGGCATGATTTTCTTTTCGCGCGTGCCTAAGCCCGACGGCGCGCGCTCGCTTCGTTTCGAACGCATGGGGATGATTATTCACTGAATCTGCGGGGCCATCTCGACATGGCGCTATGGCCCAAAGAGGACACGAGCGACCTCATTCATGTCCGATTTTTCATCAGGCCTTGTTGAACCGGGCCCCCATTTTGCTCGACACATGATGAGTAAGCGGCGTCTGTGAACGATGTCGTCAGGATGGAGGACACCATATGAAGCCTATCAGGAAGCAGGCCGTTATCGCTGCAATGTTGCTCATCGCAGGCGTGGTGAATGCCCATGCCGACAATGACGTCTACAACCCCACCACAAAATACCCGCGCAGCGACGCCGAGCTTCACGCCGCTTCAGCCGATTGCGCGCAGAAATTCGGTGCGCCTGACAACGGCACCGAGACGTCGCGGCAGTTCAAGCGATGTATGCTTGGGCACGGCTGGAGATTCAGCCACACCGTGCGCGAACGCACCTGGATCGATCCCGAGACCGGACTGAACTGCCGGCACAACACGTTTATGGGCGTTCCCGGTTCATATTGTTCCAATGTGGACTGACGCGAGATGGAATCCGTACGAGTTCTTGCGTGCGCGATGACACTGCCGGCGGCGGCGAACCGGGTAAGGCGCCGCCGCTGCTAGACCGGACTCATGGTTTCGCTGAAGCACCAGTGCCCGGGCTCCACCCGCGTGCGTTCGCCAATCCGTCCGCCCTCGATCGGAAATACGACCATCGTTTGCGATGGGTGCCCCGCGACGTCGGCGGTTGTTGCCGAGGCGCACGCTTCCCAATGATTTCCGTTCAGGCGCGGCTTGCTCAATCGGGTGTTTTGCGGTGTCCCGACAAAAAGCGAGTTGGGATTGTCCTTCACGATTTGATGAAGATCGGGTTCTCGTTCCGTCGGCGTCTCGTACGCCTTGCGATGGGGAATCCAGTCGGGAGCGACTGTATTGCCCGCATCGACGGCATAGCTGCAGCCCGCGAGAAGAGGGCAGATCACTACGGCGACCAGGACTTGTCTTGTCAGCATTGACGCACACTTGAACTTCACAAACGAGCCGGCCTTTTCGACCGGCTGCCCCGTGCATATCAAGTAGTTTTTTTGAGAGGTGCGACTTGATCAAATCGTGATCAGGCCGGCGAACGCTCAGGTGCTTGGGTGAAACCACCCAAATATCGCAAGAATGACGCATGTCACCAAGGCCAATATCCGGAAGCCGATTTGTATCCAGTACTGGACCGGCTTGGCATCCTGATGAACATCCGTGTTCGACCAGTCCAGCAAACTGGAACTCCAGAGCCTGATTTTTCTCTCGGCAAGGGCAGACTGCAGTTTGCGGCTGCCACTGACGAGCAAGTAGATCGCGACGATGCGAGCAACGATTTCACACAGGAAGAACTTCATGCCAACGTCCGTTCATCGAGTCCGCATGCGATGACTGGGGCCGGACCTTAAAAGTCACGTCCCAGCGCATCAATATCGGACGCGAGCTCGCGATCGTTCTCAAATATCAGGATTGGTGCGGTACTTCGCGCGACGCGTGATCCCAGAACGCCTGGACGGCGAAAAGCATCTCGCCATGAAGCCGCTCATAACGCTGCTCGGCGTCCGAAGAGAAGGCGGCACGTCCTTTGTCGTCGCGAGGAACGGGCTCTCCCAGAGCATCGGCCATGTCGATGTAAAAGTATGTCATGTCGCCATAGGGGCGCTTGAAATCCATCAATTCGACATAACCGTCATAGGTGCGGGTGTTGACGTTGCGCATGAGAGTCACATGCTCCGGTGCGACGGCGAATGTAAACTTGTCCTCCGGCGGCACTTTGATTGGAGGTGAATCCCACTGATTGAGCTGGAGTTCGCCGTCCTGCGCGAGCGCGCGGTGATAATTGTCGAGTTCATACCGGCCCGGAGCCAGATGATAGGTTTGAAGAAACTGATGAGCGGTTTTGCAGAGTTCTTCAGCCAATCTTTCCCACTTGCCGTCTTCGTTGTTGTCTTCATCCGGAAACAGCGCGAGGACCTTCTGAAGGACCGTTCGATTGGCTTCTTCATCGTTCACATCTCCCATGAGAACGATGCCGCCGGCCTCTGCCGGAACCCAACAGGGGCGTAATGACGTGCGCATCGCGGCGATCAGAGTGACCATATCAAGATCGTTCATGTCGAATTCCGTGCGGATAAGGAAGGGACATGCGTTTGACGTCAGGACCGCGGAAATCGTTCAAAACGTTTCGAGCGAAGTGGGTACCTAGCGGTCCGATTTGAATGTTCGCACCCCGTCTCAGCGAGTAATGTTGCGAACGTCAAACTCTACTCATTCGCGTGAAGAAAACGCGTCAAATAATTGAGAGACACGGGCCGCGCAGCCGCGCCGCAAATTTATCGCTCATGCTGCGCTCACGGCAAAGTCCCGACCTAATTGTCGGGACTTTTTTGTCAGAGGGATTTAGACTCAGACCGCCATGGTCTTCTGAGGCACGCCGCGCTCAGCTTGCTGCCGCGTCCAGCGCGACCGGTCGATAGGCAGGGAAGTCCGTGTAACCTGCCTCACCATTTCGTGTGTAATAGGTTGATCGGTCCGCGACCGCCAACGGCCAGCCGTGCTTGAGACGATCAACGAGATCCGGGTTTGCGATGTACGGTCTGCCGAAGGCGATGAGGTCCACCAAGCCGGTGTCGAGCGCCGCCTCGGCGCGCGCGCGATCGTTGAAGCCGCCACACCAGATGAAGGCGCCGGGAAACAATGCCCGAGCTTTGGCAAGCAGTGCGTGGTCGAGGTATCGAGGCTTGAACACGCCCGTCTCCATGTTTCCTTCGGGCAGCAGTTCGTAGAGCAGATGGATATAGGCCACGCCGCGGCGCCCCAGTTGCTCGACAACATACAGGAATGTTTCCTCGACAAGCGGGTCCGTGGGCATGGAGCCGTACTTGCCGAACGGAGACAGGCGGACACCCACGCGCCCCGGACCGAATTCAGCCACCACCGCATCGACGACCTCCATCAGGAAGCGCGTACGATTGTCCATGCTGCTCCCGCCGTAGCGGTCGGTGCGCGTATTGAGCACCGAGTTCATGAACTGCTCGATCAGGTAGCCGTTGGCCGCATGGAGTTCGACACCATCGAACCCGACCTTTCGTGCATTGACGGCAGCTTTGGCGAAGGTGCCGACCATGGCCGACACTTCATCGGTGCTCAGAGGCCTCGGCGTGTCCACAGCCATAAACCGCAATCGTCCGTCCGGGCCGTGGGCAAACACCTCCGAGCCCTCAGCCCGTTGCGCGGTCACGCCGACCGGGGCTTGGCCGTGCGGCAGAATCGAAGAGTGGGCCAGCCTGCCGACGTGCCACAACTGCATAAACATCGTGCCGCCGTGACGGTGGACCTCATCGGTCACCAGACGCCAGCCACGCATTTGGGCTTCCGAATGGATGCCGGGTATCCGCGCGTAACCGTGGCTGGACTGATCCACGTCGTTGACCTCGGAAATGATCAGGCCGGCACTGGCGCGCTGGCCGTAATAGGTGGCGATCGTCGCGTTCGGCAGATCACCATCGGTGGGGAGGGCGCCCTCGGACGTTCGCGTGCGAGTCATGGGCGGCATGACGATGCGGTTCTTCAGCGGAACAGTGCCACCGAGCAGGTGAGATTGGAACAGGTCGGCCATCGCTTTTCCTCCGGTCGGTTTCGATCGAAGGTTTACTTTTCGGCCGCCGTGCCCATCTACACACCGTTTGGTCAGTGGTGGCGAATGAAGATCAACAAGAGACTGCCGGGCTTGCCGGCCGAGCGCGCGCTCCGCGTCATTTCGGGACGCTGGAAGGCGGTCATCCTTCACACGCTGCTGGATGGCCCGCAGCGTACATGCGAGCTGGAGAACCGCATTTCCGGCATATCGCAGAAGGTGTTGATCGAGCAACTGCGCGCGCTTGAAGAACACGGAATGGTGACCCGGCAGCCCAGCGGCGAGCATCGTCAGGGGATCGAATACCTGCTCACTCCACTCGGCGAAAGCCTGCGGCCTATCCTGGAGGCGGTCATCGCATGGGGAGTCCATCACGCCGAGGCGCTCGATGACGCCGATCGGCTTCTGCCATGCCATGCTGTCGTTCGAGATCGTCCGGTGCGGAACGATGACCGCCGCATCGCCTCGACGCGCGGCGTCAAGACTCGCGCCGTGACAAGACGCGCACCGTGACCAAGACACGGACTTAAGCCGCAGCCACACCCTGATTGAGAGTTGTTCGTCGCGCCATTCTGCGCCGCCGTTGTACGGTGGTCGATCTCATGGTAACCGAATAAGGTTCGCCCCAATCAGTCGAGCCCATGCCCGCTGACGCAGACCATTTTCTTGCCGCCGTCGAGGCCATCTACGACGCAGCTCCCGATCCGTCATTGTGGCCGGACGCTCTCGGCAAAGTGGCGAACTGCTTCGATGACGCCGGCGCAATCCTTGAGTGGCGAAAGGAGGATGCGACGTTCGGCGTCATCGTCTCCGAAAGCCTGATTGCGGCGAATCGCGAGTTTGTGGAGCGGCAGTGGACGCATCACAACTTCAAGGGCGAGCGGGCGATGCGGGCCGGCCTCTACTTCGGAGGCGAACCGATCACCGATCGGCACATCGGTCCGGTCGACGATGCTTACCTTAATCATCCCTTCAACAAGGAATTCCTCGCGAAGTACGGCTTGGGCTGGTTCGGCGCAGTGTCGGTGTCGCCGGATCCGAGGATAGGCGTGCTGGTGAGCGTGCAGCGAGCTTTTGAAAAGCCGCAATATTCCGATGCCGAACTGAAGGTTGTCAGCGCCCTGGGACGCCGCATCGAGAAATCCTTACGGCTGTCGGTGCGGCTTCTCGATGCCGAACTGACAAATTTGGGACTTGGCGAGGCCTTGGCCCGCATCGGCGCAGGCGTGTTTGCGCTCGATTGGTCGGCGCGCGTGCTGTTCGCTAATCCTGTCGGCGAGAGCCTGATTGGCGAGGTGTTCGACGTTGTTGACGGCCATCTGAATGTCAGGATGCCCCCCAGCCGTGCTCAGTTCGAATCCGCGGTTTCGCAAACGCTTCGCGCCGAGGCGCAGGACTTGCTGGCTGAGCCAAGACCCTTTCTCGTCGAGACCGCGTCGGGAAGGCGTTTCGTATTCTACCTGCTGCCGATCTCGGCGCGCGCTGCTTCAAATCGTAATTTTCTGAACCGTACCCGCGCGATCGTGCTCGCGATTGAGCAGAAGACTGCTGAGCCTCCCGATCCGGCGGTCGTGCGCGACATCCTCGGGTTGACGCTTGGCGAAGCAAGGGTCGCGTCCCTGGTCGGCTCGGGCGTTGCTCCAAAACTGGCTGCGGACCGCCTTGGGATCGCCGAGGACACGGCGCGCAACGCGCTGAAACGGGTTTTTGAGAAGCTCGATATATCCCGGCAAAGCGAACTCGCGGCGCTGCTCGGACGGCTCGTATTACGATAACAACTTGTCGTCGAGGTGGCTGCCGATGCACCACCGGCCCGGGTCGCTCGCAGCAGACTGCCCCCTATCCTGCTGGTTTTCCCGCCAATGCCCCTGTTTTGAAAAAAAACACGCAATTGTCCTGACCTAGACCCATTTGGGTCAGGCGACCGGAAATGGCGGGCCGTATCTTGATGGCTTGTGGAAGGCCCGGATCGATAAGAGCGGTCGTTCGATCGGACTGAAGGCCGACTTGTCCGCTTCAAATCGCGTGCGCAAAGGATTCAAGTCTGTGTCTCGGGGGACGATCGCGCGCAGAGCGCTGGTGCTCATTATGCTGACCGCATCGTATTTTTCGTTGCCGTCCGGTGCACTGATGGCGGCCGGCCCGAAGCGGGGGACTGTTCGGGTGATGATATGCGATCCCGGTTTCCACCCGGGTTCACAAAACAGTTGCATCCGAAACGGCAGTTCGGATTGCGGTGATGGAACGAGCTGCCGAGCAGGTTTTTACTGTGCCGGGCACGGTTGCGTCCCAAACGGCGGAATAGCATGCGCAGATGGAGAGCACTTCTGTCCGGGAAACACAAAGTGCTCCAATGACGGGCGACAGAAGTGCATCATGTCGAGTTCGGCACCAAGTCCAACAGCATGTGGTCCCGGCTACCACCTGTTCTTCCCCGGCGGAAACACCGTGCAATGTCAGATCAATCAGCCCGGCGGTCCCGAAGGCGGTCCGGGGGGCGACCAAAGCACCATTACCGGCATAGGCCAACATTGAATGGAAAACCTGAATGTTGATATTTTTCAATACTGCTGTCTCCCTTGTCATTTCCTTCCTTGTGCTGCGCAAGTCTGCAACGCCAAAGCGACATGCGCTTGCGTTTCTCATAACCGCCGTCCTGAGCGGGATCATTTCTTTCGTCTCATTCGAAGTCGCCCATCCATACGGGGGCGTCAGCACCGGTGCACGATACAGCGTTGCGCTTGACAGCCAGTTTGCGTGGGTGATTGGGCTGATCGTTGGTTTCGCGTTGGGCGCTGTGGCCGCGAAGATATTTCGTCCGAAGACAAACGCGACGTCGGCCTGACCTGCAACAAAGGGGACGGAAAATGCCGCTCCTGAATGCAACATTAGGAGTGCTGACGTCCTCGATCGTAGCCGCTGCGTTTCTTGTTTCTTACTCTGCCGTCAACGAGGCTATTCCGTCCAAAGAGGCGCGACGTGCGTCGCAGGATGCCGCTTCAACGATCCGGAAAGAAGATCGGCTTCAGGCCAAGAAGGGGATGGAAAACGTACAGAGTTCACCTCAAACCACCGCCGTGGCGGACTCCCGCTTGATGAGGCTCTGTTCAACAGCGGACGGTCAGATGTTTGGGTGGCAATGGCCTAATGTCCCTTTTGCGGCGATGGCTTGTGACAATTCGCAGGCACCTCAGCGTGGCCGGTCGGTTCGGCAAGCCCCGCCAGCATCCAACTTGATTAATAGACGATGCGGGGCGATGTGCATGGTTCACAGTCACATTGGTCGAGACGAGCTGTAAACGGAGTGAGAAACGATGCCGCTCGCTGTCGTCGGAGATACCCGCCGGGTTGAACTGCAATTGAACGCTGTGCCGAAAGATCTCCAATGTTGAGACGTCTTGCGTTTGCCATGATGATTTTAGGTTCGACGTCCGTCTCGGCGTCTGAAGCAAGAACCAGCAAATTCTCCGACGCCGATCAGTCATGTCTCGACGCGATGAAGCAAGTCCAAGACAGCTACTCAAGCAGCACGTCTAAGCCGCTTTCGCCCTTGGCTGCTGCTTTGGTTCGGACATGCGACAGTCATCCGGTCAAAGGTGTCTGTGAAGCAGCATCACAGGTTGTCTTTGAGAAATTCGCAAGCACACCGTTCAACTGCGGAAGCAATGCAGCAGCTTCGGTGCCGCTGATTTTGCCGCAGACGTCAGACAAGTGAGAGTATGGGAGCTGTTATGATCAGATTTTTATTGATGCCGTTGCTGGTGGGTGCTTTTTTTGTCGGTCCCGTGTGGGGCACGGATGATGGTGCCGTGGACCGAGCGACAGCGCTTCGAAATAACTCGTGTGCTAAATTTGCTCTGTGGATCGCGTACGGCGTGCATGATGACGATGATCTGCCGGTACCTGAACTGATGAGGTACTGCAATGACGCGACCCCGTCGGTCTGCCGGGCGACAACCGATATAATCCGGGAAAATGGCAAGCAGTCGCCGCTGACGTGCAAAAAATCGGAATATTAGAGGAGAGCGAGAATGAACTCTCCGATCACGACATCGATTGCGCTGCCGGCATGCGCATGCTCCGCACGTTCTTCAGACAGGATCAATCCATGATTCGAATCGTCGCATTTGTTGCCGCAGTCCTCTTTCTCGTTCCCGCGCTGGGGCAGTCGCTGCCCGCTGGTCTTGACAAGGCAAATTCAATTGTCATCGACACCAATAAGGGCCGCATCGTCATCAGGCTACGTCCCGACATTGCGCCAAAACATGCCGAGCAAATCAAGCAGCTCGCGCGCGATGGCTATTACAACAACGTGCCGTTCCATCGCGTCATCGACGGCTTCATGGCGCAGACCGGCGACGGCCAAAAATTCGACGGCTCAGGCAGGTCCAAATATCCAGATCTGAAGCAGGAATTTTCCAAGGTTTCTTTTAAACGTGGCGTTGTCGGCATGGCCCACAACCAGCTATCCGTCGACAGTGCGAATGCTCAGTTCTTCATCATGTTGGCCGATATCCCGCAACTGAACGGACAATATACCGTGGTCGGCGAAGTGGTATCCGGAATGGACGTGGTCGATAAAATCAAGCGCGGCGAACCGGCTGTAGATCCCGACAAGATGGTGAAGGTTCAGGTCGCATCAGACATAAAGTAAATCTCGCTCCCAGTTGGATTTATCCATGACCGCGAGATTCTCTCGGGGAGGATAGACCCTCAAGCGCCAGAAGTTGTCGCTGACGTGCAAAAAGTCGGAATATTAGGAAAGCGAGAATGAACTCTCCGATCACGACACCGATTGCTGTTTCAATGAAAATGATGGGCATTGTCTTTTTGATTGGGGCTGCTTCGATACCCGTCGCCGCATTGGCTGAGCCGTCTCCTCAGGGCCTCCATGCAGCAATGACCAAGTTTGCAGCCTCCAAACCGAGTAAGCAGTTGGAGTTGGCACCAGCTCCGGCCAGCGCCTGTTACGAAGACGTGACAGAGGGAGCGATCGCAGACTGCACGGCGGAAATTAAACGCACGGCCGCAAAAGATTTGGATAGGCCCTATAACGCCCGCGGATGGGTCTATTACAATACAGGTGACTTCGACCACGCGCTGGCAGATTACAATGAGGCGATCAGGCGGAACGCGAGAACACCGGACGCGTGGGGTAATCGCGCCATGATCGAGCTGTATCGGGACGATCTGGCAAAAGCCCTGGCGGACATCAGCCAAGCAGCTGAGATTTCTCCTGAAGATCCCACGACTGCTTTGTGGCTCGACATTATTGGTGACCGCAACGGCATTCGAAGCAGTCTTGCGCGAAGATCAGAAAAATTCGATATGACAAAGTGGCCTGGACCCATCGTCAAACTCTATATGGGAGATTTGACTCCAGCAGCGGTTTTGGCCGCGGCAGACCAATCGGATGTCAACGTGAGAACGCTCCATACTTGCCAAGCTAACTTCTATATCGGGATGCTGAAGCTTCGTGCCGGTGCGAAGACAGACGCTGCAAGATACCTTCACGAAGCCGCTTCCAAATGCAGACCTGCCGACATCGAACATCATGCGTCCGTGCTGGAACTGCAAAGGATTGAACGGAAACGCTGATCAGGTGCGCATCACGATGACGCGAAAGCATCCTTCGGCGGTGCCGCCCACGGAAATTGCGCGAGGATCGTTTGTGCAGCGTGTCTGTCGGACGGGGCGGGATCGAGCACTTGGGCCAGCGCATCGATGTCGCGTGCTTGCTCGTCCGTCACGCTGCGCGTCGCGCGAAAAGCTATCGCAGGACCCCAGTCATCCCACGGCAGGCATTCCGTGCCCGCAAGCGAAGCCGCATCGCGGATCACGCTCGACGCAATCCACCATTCGCCGACGATATCTGCATAGGTCAGGCCGCAGGTTGCGGCATCGATCTCGCCCTTGCGCACCGCGCGCCACATCGATGCCGCGGATCGAAAGCCGGTTGAAGGCACGTTGGCGATGTCGAACGTGATGCGCATGCCTTCGCGCGCCCGCCGGCCGAGCTGCGCATCGAGCATGACCCACTGTCCGTCGCGTTGATATTCGCAGACGTAGTGATCTTCCCATTGGCCTTTGCTGAAGTAGCTCGCGAAGCCCGCGCGCAGCCGCGCCGGAATGCTGTGTGCACGCAGCGCGCTGATCGCGAGCAGGGCGAAGTCGCGGCAGGTGACGTAGAGATAGTCGGGAAGGTCGCGATGGATGGTGAGCGGGCGCGGGTCCGGTTGAATGAGCGTCTCAAGCAGCAATGACGAGCGGCGCAGGCTGCGATCGCTTTCCGCGTAGTCCGGCACCGGAAAGCCGATCTGCCGCGCTACGGCATGATGGATCACGAACTCTTCGATCGCGTCCGCAAGCGCCACAGGCTCGGACGGCAATTCCTTCAACTGCGCCAGATACGCGCCGGGATCGGTCCACTGTGTCTGCTGGCTGTCCATCGTGTCAGAGTCCTTACTCACGCAGCCAACTATGTTGCGCGGATTGCGCCCGCGTCAATCCTCATCCGGCCGAGTGTCGCCTCAATATCTGGTCACGATACAATGGCGGGAAAGAAGAGGGTGCCTATTGTTCCGGTGTTGGCTCAATGCCAAAATCGGCGGATGCAAATACGAGATGCTTCGCCAGAGGATGCGCCGGCTGCTTGTATCGTCTTGAAACGATCGATAGCCGAGCTTTGCGTTGCCGACCATCGAAACGACTCCGCCATCCTGGCGCAATGGTTGGGCAACAAGACCCACGAGAATTTCCGCGCCTGGGTCAACCAACCCGATAATTCAATACTTGTGGCTGTCGCAAATCAGACCATTCTGGCGGTCGGATCAGTCACCGATGCAGGCATGATCGGGCTTAACTACGTGTCGCCGGATGCGCGTTTTCAGGGCGTGAGCCGTGCCTTGCTGCGAGCCCTCGAAGTACGAGCCGCCGCACGCGGCAATCATCGGTGTCATTTAACGAGCACCGAGACCGCGCGCCGATTTTACTTATCGAACGGCTACGTCGAAAACGGAGCGCCGGTCGGCGGGTTTGGAACGAGCTCCGGTTATCCAATGACCAAGGCGCTCGCAATGTCCGCACACCATGGAGGTGAGTGAGGACATCACTCAGGTACAGCTGACGCCGAATTAACACCCAAAGCTTGCGCGAGGCGCTGAGAGACAAATTCTGCGCTGGCAGTCGTCAGATGACCATAGTCCCAGGTCGTTAGCTCTCCAGGCTTTCCCGGAACGGAAACAAGGCAACCTTCGTCGTTGCACAAAGCATCGTTGACCGAGAAGAACTCGGCCCCCTGGCGTTTCGCGATAGCCTTGATTCGCTGGTCAATGGTGCTGACGAAAGGCGCAACAGTTTTGTCACGCGGCGGGACATGTCCTGAGTTTATCTTGAGGTCATATGCGACGATAGGAAGTGTAGGTTGCCAGATCGGGGCAGGGCCGAGCACAATAACGCGAGCGCCCGTGCGGCTGAATTTTTCGATGGCCGATGAAAGCGCCTTGCTCTCCTGCGTCGTTTCACTCCAGTCCTTTGTGTAGTTCGGCCACGCCGCGAACAAGATCACGTACTGCGGCGCCTGTTCCGCCGCGATCTTGAAAGCGTAATCTGCGGTCGCCACACAGTCCGGCGCTTGAGCTGCAGGCATGCAACTTGACATCGTAATTTGCCAAATTGGCTTGTCGCCGAAGGCCGACTTGAGGCCCGAATAAAGCCGACCTGCATGGGAATCGCCGACCAATAGAATAGCTCCCGGCTGGTTCGGGGCCGAGCATTCGAGCGGAAAATCCGAAGAGTCTTTTGCAGGTTCTCGCCAGCATGTGTGCAGCCTGGCGCCCTGGCCGTAGTCGTATTGCGCCATTTTTAGAATAGCGTTCACGTCGTCCGGGTAGCGACTAGAAAGCCCGTCACTCGTCATGATAGCGAGAGAAGCCGCGGAAATGGCTGCCATGGAAGCCCAAAGGGGTTTCCAGATCGCGAGCGGCTTGAGGCGCTGGACTCGTTTTTCAACAAGTTCATAAGTTGCCGCCGCGAGGATAACGCTCAACAGCAGTGAGATAACCGGCGGGACATCCAATCGGGCAATCTTCGCAAACGTCAGGATCGGCCAATGCCACAAATACAGCGGGTAGCTGATCAGGCCGATGTAGACGACGGGTCTCAGAGAGAGCGTCCATTGTGCGATGGGCGTCCTGTATCCCGTGCAAATGATCGCTGCAGCTCCCAACGTTGGAAGCGCGGCCTGATATCCCGGAAAGCGGCCTCTTGGGTCGAACGCAAAGACAGCGTAGCCGATTGCGACAAGGCCAATGACAAATATCGCCGAGCGTATCTGCGCGGGCATCGTCCGCAGCCCAACGATGGCGATGGAGCCACCGAGAGATAATTCCCAAAATCTCGTCAGGGGAGAATAAAACGCCGCTGTTGGGGCAACCTTGGTGAGGTAAATGCAAAGCAGGAACGATGCCGCGCTCGTGATCGCTAAAAAGGTAAGCAGCACGCGGCGGTGCCGAGCCAATTGAACAACGACAATTGGCCACACGAAGTAGAACTGCTCTTCGATTCCGAGGGACCACAAATGCAAGAGCGGCTTTGTGTCTGCGGAGACGTCGAAATAACCTGCCTCTTTCCAGAACAGAAAATTCGGGACGAACAATGTGCCGGCAATCGCCTGCTTGGCTAGCTCGTAATAATCGATAGGCCAGAGCAAAAACCAGCCGGCGACGAGTGTTGCAATGAGAACGATAGCGAGCGCGGGCAGGAGGCGTCTGGCGCGCCTGGCGTAGAAGTTCAAAAAGGTGAAACGATTGTCCTCGATGTCGCGGAGGATCGTTTGCGTTATCACAAAGCCGCTAATGACGAAGAACACGTCGACGCCGACGAAGCCGCCTTTGAACGTCTGGAATTTGGCGTGAAACAACAAGACACTGGTGACAGCAATTGCCCTGAGACCGTCAATGTCTGCTCTGCGACTGATCAATTTTTCGCCCCGCCAAGAATGGCGGCAACTTAGGTCAGGTCAGCGATTATTCGCAATCGTCAATTGAGTGGAGACTGCGTTCACACCGCATCATAGTCAGCGCACGAACTTACCTTCCACACGAGGAAGAAGATCGCCTTCGTCAGGAACGGGAGCACAATAAACAACCACAACGGAATGAGCCCCTGATTGTGGGCTTCGGAAGCGAGGATACCAACCGTAAAAAAGCTGCCGATGTCGATGAAT
Organism: Afipia dichlorophenoxyacetatis; assembly: GCF_055386385.1. NCBI lineage: Bacteria > Pseudomonadati > Pseudomonadota > Alphaproteobacteria > Hyphomicrobiales > Nitrobacteraceae > Afipia > Afipia dichlorophenoxyacetatis. The sequence continues at coordinate 2,313,459 of NZ_AP029250.1, forward strand.
TGCAAGGCCGTGCACAGAATGGGGCGGTCCGGCAGACGGCCCTTTCTCTCAGCAATCGCCAGTCCGGCCACCGAGATGATGGCGGCGCCAACCCAGCTCAGAACGAGATACGGGATCAAAGGCGTGATGTTCAGCGACAGCGTCATGGTCATGCCTTAAGCGGGAAGGGGCAGGCATTTGACGCGGATGGCGCGGAAGCGGTTCAAGAAGAGCGTTCTTCACGCACTTATACAGAGTATCCCCGCATTCCACCGCCCCATCCCGGGACACGTTATCCAGTTGTCATAAATCCGGCTGCAATTTCTTGTTGCGCGGGGACCACACGGCCCGGCAATCTGTTCCTCCCGGCCCAAATAACGCCCCACGGGGCGGCATGGCGGTGGTTCGATGTCCCTCAAATGGGGTACGAAATCGGACATAGTTTTGGAATCGCCGGGAAGTCGTCGCAAATGACGTTTGGAAGTGAAAAGACCGGGCAGGTCCAAGCCCGGTGGTCCGTATTTTCAAGGCAATCGCTGTTGAGCAGCACCGCGCTGATGCGAGCAGGTCGCGTCGCGCTTCTGAGCCTCGCTGTCTCCGGCGTAATGGTTGCCACACCCGCGTTCGCCGCTGGTGCCCCCGGCGCCAATGGAGCAAATTCAGGCACCGACACCGTTGACGGAGGCGGCGGAGGCCCTGGCGGTGATGACTCGGTCGGCAACGTTCCGGGTGCGGCGGCCCTCGGCGGCAAGGGCGGTGACGGCGGCAACAGTACCGCGAACAATCAGAGCAATGGCGGCGGCGGTGGGGCTGGTGGCTCCGGTGCGGTTATCACCAACGCGGCGGGCTGGACGGGGTCCTTGTCTGTCGATGCCACCGGCGGCGACGGCGGCAAGGGCGGCAGCACGTCAGCCGACAATTCCTCGGGTGGCAATGGCGGGTCCGGCGGCGTGGGGCTGAATGCGTTCACCACCCCCGCGAATTTGACGATCGATTCGAATGCGAATGTGAAGGGCGGCCGCGGCGGTGATGGTGGTGCGGCCACTGGATCCGCTTCGTCGGGCGGCAACGGTGGAAATGGTGGCGCGGGCATTGTGATGACTGGCGGCGGCACCGTTGAGGTGGATGGCTCGGTGAAGGGCGGTGATGGTGGTGTCGGCGGTGCCGGCTCCACTCCCGGAGCCTCAGGGGCGGGCGGCGCGGGCATCACCGGCGCGAGCATGACGGTCGTCAACGGAGGCAGCATCGCCGGCGGATTGAATGGCGACGGCACGCAAGCCAACGCCATCACTTTTACGGGCGGATTCAACACGCTGCGCTTCCTCGGCGGCACATCCGGATTGAGCGGCAACATTGACGTCACGGGTACGCTGACCTTTGACCAAACCGGCAACGATACGACCGTCGCCAACGCGATCACCGGCACCGGCGCAGTGATCAAGGACAGTAGCTCGACAATCACGCTGTCCGGCAACAACACCTATGCGGGCGGCACGTCGCTCAACGCCGGCGGTCTCGTGGTCGGCAACAACACGGCGCTCGGCACGGGCACGCTGACGGTCGGTGGCGCCGCGACGCTGGACAGCAGCACTTCAACGACGCTGGCCAACAATATCGTGCTGAACGCGAACCTCACGGTGGCGGGCTCGAACGATCTTACACTGAACGGTTCGATGTCCGGCACCGGTGGCGTGACGAAAGACGGTCTGGCGACGCTGACACTGAACGGCACCAACACCTACACCGGCGGTACGAACATCAACGCGGGCACGCTCGCACTCGGAGCCGGGGCAAGCCTTTATGTGAATGGCACCGTCAATGTCGCGACCGGCGCAACCTTCGATCTGTCGGCGGGCAACGGCACGCAGACCTTCGGCACGCTGACAGGCAGCGGCAGGGTCTACATGGGCACCAATACGCTGACGTTCGATGGGAACGCGCCGGGCACATTCGGCGGCGACATCGCGGGCAGCGGCGGAATCATCAAGAACGGCCCCAACACCCAGACATTCACCGGCGCGAACTCCTTCACAGGCGCCGTGACAATCAATGTCGGCACACTCGAGCTCTCCGGGGCAGGCAAGTTTGCGCCGACCGTCGCTGTGAGCCTCAACAACGGTGGTGCCGGTTTCGATATCAGCGGCAGCACATTGACGAACCAGACGATCGGCGCTCTCTCTGGTGTCGCAGGCACAACTGTGTCGCTCGGCGCTAATACGTTGACCTTCGGGGACGGGACCAACCAGGCATTCGCAGGCACGGTCTCGGGCTCGGGTCACCTCGTGAAGCAGGGCGCGGGCATCGAGACACTGTCCGGCGCGAACACATTCGGCGGTGGCATATCGCTCAACGGCGGCGGACTGCTCCTTGCCAACGCCGGGGCGCTCGGGATCGGTGCGCTGACGGTCAACAATGCTGCGACGCTCGACACCACCACCGCGGCGACCCTTTCCAACAACATCACTCTGAATTCGACCCTGACGCTGCTCGGCTCCCAAAACCTGACGCTGGGTGGCGGGCTCACCGGCGCGGGCGGCCTGACCAAGAACGGCGCGGGATTGTTGACGCTTGCGGGCAATAATACCTATTCCGGCGCCACGACCATCGAAGCGGGCGTGCTGACCAGAGCACCGGGAACGGGCTTGTCCCCTAACAGCGCGTTCACCGTTGCAACAGGTGCGTTTCTTGAATTGAATAATTCCGATGGCACCATCGGCTCGCTGGCCGGCGCGGGCCAGGTGGATATGGGCATCGGGACGCTGACCGCGGGCGGCGACAACACATCGACCACATTCTCCGGCGTGATCACCGGCAGCGGTGGCTTCACCAAGACCGGCACCGGCCGTCTCAACCTGACCGGCACCAGCACTTACACCGGCGCAACCATCGTCGATGGCGGCACGCTTGCGGTGAACGGCGATATCACATCATCCAGCGGCGTCACCGTGAACGCGGGCGGCACGCTGGGCGGCAACGGCTTTGTCGGCAACACCAGTATCAATGGCGGTACACTTGCGCCGGGTAACTCGATCGGCTTGCTGACGGTCAACGGCAATCTGTCGTTCACGGCGGCAGCGAGCTACATGGTCGAGGTGTCGCCATCCAATGCCGACCGCGTCAACGTCACCGGCACCGCGACGCTCAATGGCGCGACCGTGCAGACGTCCTACGCGCCGGGTAGCTATCTGGCGAAGCAATACACCATCCTCACCGCCGGCAACCCGCTCACCGACACGTTCAACGGGCCGGTCAGCAACAATCTGCCGTCGACCATTACGCAAAGCCTGAGCTACGACCAGAACAATGTCTATCTCAACACCCAGATCGCCTTCGCTGTGCCTGGTGGCCTCACGCAAAATCAGCAGGGCGTCGGCAACGCATTGACGAACTTCTTCAATACGACGGGCGGCATCCCGCTGAGCTTTGCCACGCTGACGCCGCAGGGCTTGACGCAAGTCTCCGGCGAACTCGGCACCGGCACGCAGCAGACGACGTATCAGGCGATGAACCTGTTCATGGGCCTGATCACCGATCCGTTCTCGGCGGGGCGGGGCGTGCCGAACAATGGGCCGACAGCGTTCGCGGATGAGAGCGAGAGCATGGCGTATGCAGGCCGCGCGAAGTCGAAGAATCCGAACGACGCGTTTGCGGCGTACACGAAAGCTCCGCCTGCTGCATTCGCTCAACGCTGGAATGTGTGGGCCGCGGGTTATGGCGGTTCGCAGACCACCGACGGCAATGCTGTCACTGGTTCGAACAATACGACCAGCGCTGTCTATGGTGGCGCGGCCGGCGCGGATTACTGGTTCTCGCCTGACACAGTCGCAGGCTTCGCACTTGCGGGCGGTGGTTCGAACTTCAGCGTTGCGAATGGTGGTTCGGGCCGTTCGGACATGTTCCAGGCCGGTGCGTTCGTGCGGCACAACTTCGATGCAACGTATCTCACCGCTGCTGTCGCTTACGGCTGGCAGGATGTCACCACCGACCGTTACGTTAGCGTTGCGGGTGTCGATCATCTGCGCGCGAACTTCAACGCGAACGCTTATTCAGGCCGTCTTGAGTTGGGTCATCGTTTCCTGACGCCATGGTTCGGCGGGCTCGGTGTCTCGCCATACGCAGCGGCACAGATCACGGCGTTCGAGCTGCCGTCGTATGCCGAGCGCGCGATCTCGGGCGCGAGCACGTTCGCGCTGAACTACGGCGCCGACACTGCAACGTCATCACGCACAGAGTTGGGTCTGCGGACAGACAAGTCCTATGCGCTCGATGGCGCAGTTCTCACACTACGCGGCCGCGCCGCGTGGGCGCATGACTTCAATCCGGATCGCACGATCGGGGCGACATTCCAGACGCTGCCCGGCGCTTCATTCATCGTGAATGGCGCGGCGCTCGCATCGGATTCTGCACTCACGACGGCGTCTGCCGAAGTGCGCTGGCTCAATGGCTGGTCGGTGGCCGCGACGTTCGAAGGCGAATTTTCTGACGTGACGCGCAGCTACGCCGGAAAGGGCGTCGTGCGCTACAACTGGTGAGGCTCGCAAATGAGCACTGCTGATCAAGCTTTCAAAACTGTTGTCCACCGTCGCGTCTCTTCAACACAATCGCGGCTCAGCAGCACCGCGCTCTTGCGCTTGTGCTGCGCTGGTGTGCTTGGCCTCGCGCTGACAAGCGCCTTGCTCGCAACGCCCGCGTTGGCCGACGGCGGTGTCGGCGGTGAGGTCAGCGGTCAGGTTGGTCCGGGTGGCACAGATAACCCCACGGGCCCGGCTAGTGACCCCGGCTCAACGGCTCCCGGCGGCGGTGGCGGTGGTGGTGCAGGCTCGACCGGCGGCCCCGGCGGCGCGAGTGGCGGCGGTGGCGGGGCCGGAGGTACCCCGAGTCCCGTGCCCGTCGATGCAGTCGACGGAGGCGCAGCTCTGGGGAGCAGCCTCAGCGCAGGCGGCGGCGGCGGTGGCGCCCATGGCGGTGTCTTCACCAGCATTCCAGGTGTTGGAGTCTATACCGGCGGCAACGGCGGCAACGGCGGTAATGGTTTCGCTGGTGGGTTCGACTCAGCGGGCGGCGGTGGTGGCGCCGGTGGCTATGGTCTCGTCCTCAATGGCTCCGATAATAACCTTTTGACCGCGCTGGATCCCACCGGCGGCAATGGCGGCAAGGGCGGCGACACGACCGCCACCAATTCCGGCGGCGGCTGGGGCGGGTCCGGGGGCATCGGATTTTATGCGACCGGCAATTCGACACTGGAGTTCAACTCGAACGCGACCGGTGGACGCGGCGGTGACGGCGGCAACGGAGTGATCAGCGGCGGCGGTGGCGGCAACGGTGGTGATGCCATCTTCATGAACAGCGGTGGCGGCCTCACCTTGCACTTCGCGGTCACGGGCGGGGACGGCGGGAAGGGCGGTGACGGCACCGGTCTCGGCTTTGGTGGTGCCGGCGGAGCGGGCGTCGTCATGAACGCGGACGGCACCGTTGTCTTTGATGGCCTCATGCTCAAAGGCGGTAACGGCGGCGACGGCGGGGATACAGCGGCTGTCGGCACCGCTGGTAGCGGCGGTGCCGGTGGCATCGGCATTGCGATGAACGCGGGTGGCGCTGTTACGGTGGCGAGCGGCAACACTATCGTGGGCGGCAGCGGCGGCGACGGTGGGTTGGGCGGGACGGGCGGCGCGGGCGGCGCCGGCATCTTCATGGCCCACAGCGGCACCGTAACGGTGAACGGCGCGGTGAACGGTGGCGCCGGTGGCGTGAGCGGTTCTGGCAGTGCGGGGGCCTTCGGCGGCAGCGGCGGAATAGCCATTGAAATGATTGGCGGCGGCGATCTCATCGTGAACAATGCGACGGGTGGCGCCGGTGGCGCGACGACCGACGGCCGCGCCGGCAATGGCGAGCGGGGCATTGTCATGGGCGCCAGCGGCACTGTGACGGTGAATGGCACGGTGACGGGCGGTGCTGGCGGCGCTGCGCTAGGTGTTGGCTTCAACGGTCAAGGCGCAGCCGGCATCTTTGTGGCCACCGGCGGCACTGTTACCGTCAACAGCGGCGCGGCGGTGATTGGTGGCGATGCCGGTGCAAGTGGCTCTGGATTTGTTGCGGCCGGCGGCGATGGCATGTTCGGCGCGGACCTCACCATCGTCAACAAAGGCCACATCAGCGGCGGTGCCTATGCCGGCGTGTCGCAAACGGCCAACGCCGTGACGTTCACCAGCGGCACCAACGTCTATGAAATGTGGGCCGGCGCAAGCGTGACCGGCACCGTGCTCGATCGGACCGGCAACGGCACATTCCGGCTGGGTGGTACGACCAATGGCAGCTTCGATGCATCGAGCCTCGCCTCAAGCACCGGCGGCAGCGAGACCTATCAGGGCTTCGCGCATTTTGAGAAGACCGGCACCTCGACCTGGAGCGTGACCGGCACCAGCAACTATGCAGGCGACATCACAATAAATGGCGGCGCTCTGGCCGTGAACGGCTCGCTTGCCTCCGCGACGCTGACCACGGTGAGTGGCGGCGCGTCGTTGTTTGGCGCCGGTACGCTTGGCGCCGTTCAGATCAATGCGGGCGGTGTCTTCTCCCCCGGCAATTTCACGCCGGGCTCGTCAATGACAGTCGCAAGTCTCGCGCTCGCATCAGGTGCGCTCTATGTCGTAAATCTCGATCCAACCACATCGAGCTTCGCCAACGTCACCGGCAATGCGTCGCTGGGCGGCGCGACAATGGGGACAACCTTTGCGACTGTCGGCGGCTATATTCAGAAGCGATACACGATCCTGACTGCAGGCAGCATCACCGGCACGTTCAACCCTGTGGTGGACAACCTCAATCTGCCGTCCGGCTTCAAGACCTCGCTCAGCTACGATCCAACCAACACCAAGGTCTTCCTCGATCTGGCGCTCAACATTCTTCCGCCGTCGGCGCCGTCGCAGAACGGCGTGAACACCAATCAGCGCAATGTCGCCAACGCCGCGATCAATTTCTTCAACAGCACGGGCAACATCCCGATGGCGTTCGGCGCGTTGACGCCAAACGGTTTGACGCAAGCCTCCGGCGAGCTCGGTACGAGTACGCAGCAGACGACGTATCAGGCGATGAATCTGTTCATGGGCCTGATCACCGATCCGTTCTCGGCGGGACGGGGTGTGCCGAACAACGGTCCGACGGCATTCGCCGATGAAGAGAGCATGGCTTATGCAGGCCGGGCGAAGGCGAAGAATCCGAACGATGCGTTTGCGGCCTTCACCAAGGCACCGCCTGCCGTATTCGCACAACGCTGGAATGTGTGGGCGGCAGGCTACGGTGGTTCGCAGACCACCGATGGTAATGCCGCCGTTGGTTCAAATAACACGACCAGCAGTGTCTATGGCGGCGTGGCCGGTGCGGACTACTGGTTCTCGCCCGACACCGTCGCTGGCTTTGCACTTGCAGGCGGCGGCAGCAACTTCAGCGTTGCGAACGGAGGTTCGGGCCGCTCGGATATGTTCCAGGCCGGTGCGTTCGTGCGTCACAATTTCGATGCGACGTATGTGACTGCATCCGTCGCTTACGGCTGGCAGGATGTCACCACCGATCGCTATGTCTCGGTCGCGGGTGTCGATCATCTGCGCGCCAACTTCAACGCCAATGCCTATTCAGGCCGCCTTGAGTTGGGCCATCGTTTCCTGACGCCGTGGTTCGGCGGACTTGGCGTCTCGCCATACGCCGCCGCACAGATCACGGCGTTCGAGCTTCCGTCCTATGCCGAGCGCGCGCTCTCCGGGGCGAGTACGTTTGCACTCAACTACGGTGGAGACACCACCACGTCATCACGCACCGAACTTGGTCTGCGTTCAGACAAATCCTACGCACTCGATGGTGCCGTGTTGACGCTGCGCGGCCGTGCGGCGTGGGCGCACGATTTCAATCCGGATCGTACGATCGGGGCGACATTCCAGACGCTGCCCGGCGCATCGTTCGTGGTGAATGGTGCTGCGCTCGCATCCGACTCCGCGCTGACAACAGCATCCGCCGAAGTACGCTGGATGAACGGCTGGTCCGTTGCCGGCACGTTCGAGGGCGAGTTCTCGAATGTGACCCGCAGTTATGCCGGCAAGGGCGTCGTGCGTTACAACTGGTGAGGCCCCCCCCGGCGGGCCGGCCTAATGCCTTTTGCTGCGCGCGAGGTGCTCGGCATTTGAATGCCGTCAATCCCGGCGTTGGCCGGTTGTTAACCCTCGCGGTTCAATCGATTGTTGCACCACAGGCACACGTGTCCGCAATCTCGCTGATCTGTCCAAAATAACGCCACACGAGGCCCTCCGGCCGTGGTTCCGTCTGCTCCAAATGGGGTACGAAAACACCTGCAAGTTGTGAATCGCCGGGGGGCACGGTGACGTTTGGAAGTGGTAAGACCGGGCAGGTTCGAGCCCGGCGGTTTGGATTTTCGGTTCAATCCCTTTTAGGCCGCACCGCGGTGGTGCGTCTCTGCGCCGGGACGTTCGGCCTCGCGCTGTCCGGTGTGTTGTTTGCGGCGCCGGCGTGGGCCGATTGCACGCCCGCTGCCGCCAACGGCGTGACGGCGACCTGTACGGGCGTCACCATCGATCAGGGCGGCGGCGGCGGTATTATCGCGGGCTACGGCGCTGGAGTTGAAACCGGCGTGACCGTCAACGTCGCCAGCGGCGCCACCAATACGGTCACAGGAAGTGATGTTGGCATCTATCTTGGCGACGCGACGGTGATCAACAATGCCGGCGGCACCGTCGCGGGCGGCGCCATCGGAATTTCCGCCGTCACTGGCTTTGCCGATGTCTTCAATTCCGGCTCGATCGCAGGCAGTGCCCAGTTCGGCATTTTCGCCGGCACCAATGCGACGGTGATCAACACTGCCGGCGGCGCCATCACGGGCGGCACTGGCGGTATCTTGGCCGTTACCGGCTTTGCCGATGTCACCAACTCCGGCACCATCGCGGGCGGCGACACCGGAATCGTTGCCAACACTGGCTTTGCCAATGTCACTAACTCCGGAAGCATCGTCGGCGGCTTCGCCTACGGCATTTCCGCCGGAACCAACGCGACGGTGACCAACACCGCGGGCGGCATCATCACGGGCGGCGACACCGGAATCATCGCCAACAACGGCTTTGCCAATATCACTAACTCCGGCCGCATCACCGGCACCAACAACTCCGGCATTTCCGCCGGCACCAACGCAACGGTGACCAACAAGGCCGGTGGCACCATTGTGGGGGGGCAGAACGGAATTTACGGTATCAGTGGCTTCGCCGACGTCACCAATTCCGGCACCATCACCGGCACCAGCGACTACGGCATTATCGCTCTAACCAATGCGACAGTGACCAACAACGCCGGTGGCACCATCGCGGGGGGGCAGACCGGAATTTACGGTGTCAATGGCTTTGCCAATGTCACCAATTCGGGCAGCATTACCGGCACCGCCGACACCGGCATTTCCGCCAACACCGACGCGACGGTGATCAACGCTGCCGGCGCCAGCATCACGGGGGGACAATACGGAATCGTCGCCAACACTGGCTCTGCCAACGTCACCAATTCCGGCAGCGTCTCCGGCGGCACCAACGGCATTTATGCCAACACCAACGCGACGGTGACCAACACTGCCGGCGGCAGCATCACTGGCGGCAATAACGGCATTATCGCCAACTCTGTCAATGTCACCAATTCCGGCACCATCACCAGCACGGCCATAGCCTCCGCCGCCATTTCCGCCGGCGCCGATGCGACGGTGATCAATAATGCCCATGCCATCATCACGGGCGATAACTACGGAATCGTTGCCAACGCAGGCTCTGCCAATGTCACCAATTTCGGCAGCATTACCGCCGCCGGCTTCGGCATTAAGGCCGCCAGTGCGATGGTGACCAACAATGCCGGCGCCAGCATCACGGGCTTTGTGGGAATTTTCGCCCTCGGCGGTGGGTCTTCGATCTTCAATGCCGGCACCATCAACGGCGGCTCCCCGAGCAGCGGTGGCTCCGCGATCAAGTTCAGCGGCACCGGCAATACGCTGACGCTGGCGCAGGGCTCGGTCATCAACGGCAACGTGCTCGGCACCGGCAGCGATACGTTCCAGCTCGGCGGCACTGGCGCTGCGGCGTTCGATGTCAGCACGCTCGGCGACACCGTGCAGTATCGCGGCTTCGGTACTTTCAACAAGATCGACAGCTCGGTGTGGACGCTGACCGGCACCACCACCTTTACCGGCGATGTAAACGTCAATGGCGGCACTCTGGTGGTGAATGGCGATCTGTCGTCGGCCAGCCTGATGCTCGTCAATCCCGGTGGCACGTTGTCAGGCACCGGCGTTGTGCCGTTCACGCTGCTTGACACTGGCGCGACGCTGGCGCCGGGCCCGCTCAACGGCACCGGTACGCTGACCATCATGGATCGCGTTGTGTTCTGCGACTGCGCCACTTACGCCGTGAAGGTGTCAGGCACGAGCAGCGACCGCGTCAACGTCGTCGCCGGCGGCTTGGGCAGCGGTGAAGCCGATCTGACCGGTTTGGTGCGGGTCACGTCACCGACCGGCAGCTACCGCTTCAACTCGCCCTATACGATCCTGTCCGCGCAGGGCGGATTGAACGGCTCGACCTTCGACACACTGGTGATGCCGACCGGCATTGGCGGCGCGCTCAGCTATACCAGCAATGACGTGTTGCTGACGCTGACATCGCAGCTCGGGCAGATCGCCGAGCTGAACGGCAATCAGCAGCGGGTTGCGCACACGCTCGACACCGCCTTCAATTCCGGCGCCAACATCAACGGGCTCGGCGCAATTTTCGGCGGCAACATTCCGCAGAATCTCTCGCAAGCCTCCGGCGAACTCGGTACCGGTGCGCAGCAGACGACATTCCAAGCGATGAATCTTTTCATGGGCCTGATCACCGATCCGTTCTCGGCGGGACGTGGCGTGCCGAACAATGGTCCAACCGCGTTCGCCGATGAGAGCGAGAGCATGGCGTATGCGGGCCGCGCCAAGTCGAAGAATCCGAACGATGCATTTGCGGCCTTCACCAAGGCGCCGCCTGCCGCGTTCGCGCAACGCTGGAACGTGTGGGCCGCAGGTTATGGCGGTTCGCAGACGACGGATGGCAATGCAGTTGTTGGTTCGAACAACACGACCAGCAGCGTCTACGGTGGCGTGGCTGGTGCGGATTACTGGTTCTCGCCGGACACCGTCGCAGGCTTCGCGCTCGCAGGTGGCGGCAGCAACTTCAGCGTTGCGAACGGTGGCTCGGGCCGCTCGGATATGTTCCAGGCCGGTGCGTTCGTGCGGCACAATTTCGATGCGACGTATGTAACCGCATCGGTCGCTTACGGCTGGCAGGATGTCACCACCGATCGCTACGTCAGCATCGCGGGCGTCGATCATCTGCGTGCCAACTTCAATGCCAATGCTTACTCAGGCCGTCTTGAGTTGGGTCATCGCTTCTTGACGCCGTGGTTCGGTGGGCTTGGTGTGTCGCCATACGCAGCCGCACAGATCACTGCGTTCGAGCTTCCATCGTACGCTGAACGCGCGATCTCCGGCGCGAGCACGTTTGCACTGAACTACGGTGGAGACACCACGACAGCATCGCGCACTGAACTCGGTCTACGTACGGATAAATCCTACGCGCTCGATGGCGCGGTGCTGACACTGCGGGGCCGTGCGGCATGGGCGCATGACTTCAATCCGAACAGTGCAGTGACGGCGACGTTCCAGACGCTGCCCGGCGCATCGTTCGTGGTGAACGGCGCAGCACTCGCGTCCGACACTGCACTCACAACTGCATCCGCCGAAGTGCGTTGGATGAACGGCTGGTCAGTGGCTGCAACGTTCGAAGGCGAGTTCTCCGACGTGACGCGCAGCTACGCCGGCAAGGGCGTGGTGCGTTACAACTGGTGAGGCGCGGACGGGCCGCCCCTCACTCCCTTGAACTGGCGACCGCCCAGCCGGCATGACGCAAATGGGTTATGCAGCGTCGCCACACTCTATCGGAATTCGATATAAGTCAGCCATTTCAGGCCACTGTAATGCGGCAGCCAGTGGTTGCTGCTTGTGCGCTCCGCTACAATCCGTTTCCAGAAAAATTGGATTCGGGCTGAGATTTTCTTGGGGCACGTGCGGTGACGTTTGGAAGTGAGAAGGCCGGGCAAGTTCAAGCCCGGCGGACTGCGGTTTCAATTCAATCCCTGTTGAGCAGCACGGCGTTGCTTCGGGTCTGCCGCGTCAGTGCGCTCGGCCTCGTGCTCAGCGGTGCACTGCTTGCGACGCCTGTCTTTGCCGACGGCGGTGCAGGCGCCGGCGTCACTTTTAACAACGGCGGCTCGGGCGGCTTGGATGCCATCCCTAATGGCAACACCAACAATAGCGGTCAGCCGGGCACCGGAGGCGGTGGTGGTGGCGGCGGTGCGGGCATCACGGGCGGAGACGGCGGCAATAACCCTGGGTCAGGCGGGGTCGGGGCGGGCGCCGCTGGCGGCGCAGGAGCTGACTCAAACACCACCTTTGTTGGCGGTACCGGCGGTGGTGGCGGCGCGCATGGCTTTGCGGGGGCGACCCTTCCGACAGGGCCGGTCACCGGCGGTGATGGCGGCAACGGCGGAAATGGTTTGGCTTCCAACACCGCAGGCGGTGGTGGCGGCGCTGGCGGATGGGGTGCGCTGCTCGACGGTGCACCGGCCGGCTGGACCGGAACGTTGTCGGGTAATGTCAACGGCGGCAACGGCGGAAATGGTGGTAATGGCCAGGGAGCAGGCGGCGGCTGGGGTGGTTCTGGCGGTGTTGGATTTTACACGGCCGATCAGGGAATGCTCACTATTCAATCCGCTGTGAAGGGCGGCAATGGCGGGAACGGCGGAGCCGAAACAGGGGGCTCCTTTGGTGCAGGAGGTGGAGGAGTCGGCGGCTACGGAGTCACGTGGAACGGTGGTGGCACCCTCACGGTGAAGGGCAGTGCGACGGGCGGTGACGGTGGCAACGGCGGCGCCACCGATTCAACTTTCGGCGGCAACGCTGGCACCGGCGGCGGAGGCCTCCTAATCAACGGTGGCACCGTTTTTATAGACGGCGGGACGGTGACGGGCGGGAAGGCCGGCACCGCCGGCTCTGGTGGCGCCGGCATGTCTGGCGGTTTTGGCATCACTGGCGGGGATGCCACCATCATCAACAATGGCAGCATCAGCGGTGGATTGGCCTCCGATAACGTGACGCGTGCCACCGCCGTCAGCCTCCTCGGCAACAGCGTCTACGAAATGTGGAACGGCGCGACCGTCACCGGCACTGTAGTGGTCTCTTCCAACACCGGCACGTTCATCCTCGGTGGCTCGGCGTCCGGCGGAACGTTCGATACCTCGCAGATCTCGGGGCTTGGCGGAGGGGGACAATATCAGGGCTTCACGACCTTTCAGAAAACCGGGACCAGCACGTGGACGCTGACCGGGACGCCGACGCAAGCGATCACAAACTGGACGCTCAAGAGCGGCACGCTCGCGATCTCGGCGAGCGCTCAACCAAACACCGCAAGCCTCGGCAACTCACAGAGCACGCTGACATTCGACGGCGGCACGCTGCAAGTGAATGCCCCTGGAAGCAACATCGGGCTGAGTCAAAAAATCGGCTGGGGCCCGAACGGCGGCGGATTCGACATCACCTCCGGCACCACCCTTATCGTAGGATCGATCCCCTCTCAGAACCTCAACAATACAGGATCGCTCACCAAGACCGGCGCTGGCACGCTGGTCCTACAAGGTAACAACGGCTATTCGGGCGCGACCATCGTCAATGACGGCACCCTGCAAGCCGAGAGCGCAACGGCTTTATCCATCAATAGCGCCTACACAGTGAATTCAGGCGGCGTCCTTGAGTTGTTGAATGTGGACGGCAATATCGGCTCGCTGTCGGGCGCCGGGGCTGTCCACCTTGGCACAAACACGCTGACAACGTGGCCAGTCAACAGCTCGACAACATTTTCCGGAGTCATCAGCAGCACCGGAGCGGGTAACGGTCTGATCAAGCAAGGCGCCGGCACGCTGACTCTCACCGGCGTGAATACCTACACCGGAACAACCACGGTCAATAACGGCACATTGTTCGTGAACGGCGCGGGCTCAATCGCCGCGTCGTCGCTGACAACCGTCAATCCAAACGGCACGCTCGGAGGCACGGGCACTGTCGGAAACATGACGATCAATGGCGGCATACTTACGCCCGGCGCTGCCGCAGGCTCCATTGGAACGCTTGCCGTCAACGGCGATCTGGATATTCAAGCAGGCTCTAAGGTCGTTTTCGATTTCGGAGCCCCCGGCGCTAATTCCACCACGCCCGGCGCAAGCGACAAGGTCGCGGTCAACGGCAATCTCGCCATCAATCAAGCCCAACTGACCGTCAACGATACCGGGAGCATGGGGCCGGGCCTCTATACGCTGTTCACCTGGACCGGCTCGCTCAACTTCGGCACGAATGCGTTAGTCCCACCCACTGGCGACACGCTCCAGGTCGACATGACGGGGAAGGCGATCAACCTCATCAACGCGCAGCAGCTCACGCTCGACATCTGGAATCCCAACGGGACGGCCACAGGCGGCGGCGACGGCACGTGGAGCATCGCGTCTTCCACGTGGAGCGATGTCAACGGCGTCCATATCGGGCCGATGGCGCCGCAGCCGGGCTTTGCGATTTTCGGCGGCGACAAGGGCACGGTTCAGGTTGATAACTCCCTTGGCACAGTCAGCGCCACGGGCATGCAATTCAGGACGGATGGCTATCGGCTGTTCGGGAGCGCCATCACACTGGTGGGATCGGGCGGTGCCGCGCCGGTCATCAACGTCGATGGCGGAGTCGGCGCGACGATAGACAACGTGCTCGATGGCACCGACGGTCTCAACAAGATGGGCGGCGGCACGCTGGTCCTGAACGGCACGAGCACGTACACCGGCCAGACCACGGTCAGTAACGGCACGCTGATGGTCAACGGTTCGATCGCGTCGTCATCCCTGACAACCGTGAATGCGGGCGCCACGCTCGGCGGCAACGGCATTGTCGGAGCGACAACGATCAACGGCGGCACACTTGCGCCGGGCGCTGACAACGCTCACCTGACTGTCAACGGCGATCTCACGTTCACGACGGCGGCGGCCTATCTCGTGCAGGTGTCGCCATCGAGCGCAGGGCTTGTCACTGTCAACGGCACCGCTCATCTTGCCGACGCAAAGGTGAACGCGAACTTCGCAACAGGTACGGCGAACCCGTATGTCGCCAAGCAATACACGATCCTGACTGCGAACTCCCTTGACGGCAGTTTTTCAGGACCGGTGCCCACCAATCTGCCGACGAACTTCAAAACGTCGCTCAGTCAGGATGCCAACAACGTCTACCTGAACCTGGCGTTGGATTTTACGCCGCCTGCATCGGGGCCATCGTTCGGCAACGCGTTGAGCGGCAATCAGCAGGGCGTGGCTAACGCGCTGGTGAACTACTTCAAAACCCACGGCAGCATCCCGATGGCGTTCGGCGCGCTGACGCAGCAAGGCCTTACGCAGGTGTCGGGTGAAGTCGGCACCAGCGCGCAGGGCACGAGCTTCCAGGCAGCGACGCAGTTCATGAACATCATGAGCGATCCAACCGCTGCGGGACGCGGCGGTGCTGGCGGCGCGGGTGGGGCAACCGGCTACGCCGATGAAGCGACGGCCTATGCGGGCAAGGCCAAATCAAAGAACCCACGCGATGCATTCGCGTCATTCACCAAGGCGCCACCGGTTGCATTTGTGCAGCGCTGGAGCACGTGGGCCATGGGCTACGGCGGGTCGCAGACAACGGACGGCAACGCAGTTGCGGGGACCAGCACCTCATCGAGCAACATCTACGGTGTTGCGGTCGGTGCGGATTACAGCTTCTCGCCGGATACGGTCGCGGGCTTCGCGCTGTCGGGTGGTGGCACCAACTACAGCGTCGTCAATGGCGGCACGGGGCGTTCGGACATGTTCCAGCTCGGTGCGTTCGTGCGCCAGAATTTCGGCGCGACGTATCTCACTGCGTCCGCCGCTTATGGCTGGCAGGATGTCACCACCGATCGTTACGTCACGGCTGCGGGTGTCGATCATCTGCGCGCCGAGTTCAATACCAACTCATACTCAGGCCGTCTTGAGCTGGGTCATCGTTTCCTCGCGCCGTGGTTCGGCGGACTTGGCGTGTCGCCTTATGCTGCTGTGCAAGTGACGGCATTCGAGCTTCCTGCTTACGCTGAACGCGCGATCAGTGGCGCGAGCACGTTTGCGCTGAACTACAACGGGGACACGTCCACTGCGACACGCAGCGAGCTCGGCGTCCGCACCGATAAGTCCTACGCGCTCGATGGTGCCGTGCTGACATTGCGTGGGCGTGCAGCGTGGGCGCACGACTTCAATCCCGACAGCGCGGTGCAGGCGACATTCCAGACGCTGCCCGGCGCATCGTTCGTCGTGAACGGCGCGCGGCTGGCCCCGGATTCTGCGCTCACCACCGCATCCGCTGAACTGAGCTGGATCAACGGCTGGTCGATCGCCGGAACGTTCGAAGGCGAGTTCTCGAATGTCACCCGCAGCTACGCGGGCAAGGGCGTGTTGCGCTATAACTGGTGAGAGGGCGCGATGCGGCAGCGAGGTGAGAGGCGGCGGGAACGCCGCCTTACTCGGCGGGACCGGAGAGTTTTCGTTGGGACAAACGTTGCCAGAGTTGCGGGAGCATCGAAAGCAGAAGGATCGCCAAACCGGTCAACGTCGGTTGAACCCAGTCAAATTTTCCCATCGCAAGACGAGCGCCCGCAGCGCCGAATTGTACGAATGCGGCTGTCATCGGCAACTGTCCGATCAACGACCCCAGTGAGAAATCGACGACACTGATGGCCGTGAATCCAAGAAGGTAATTCGTCAGGGAATGCGGGATGGCGGGTATGAGCCGCACCATCGCGACAGCTCTCCAGCCTCCTTGTTCGACACGTCGCACAACAGAACCAAACCGCGACCATTCCGATGGCTTCACGAGGTCGCTTGCGAAGTAGCGCGTCAAGACGAAGCCAGCGAGCGCACCGGCAACACTCCCAATCGACGCCCAGACCAGGCCATACCAAAAGCCGAACACCAGACCGGCAGTGATTGCCATGATCGTGCGAGGCAAAAACAACAAGCTGAAAACGACGTGCAGTGCCAGAAAGATGATCGGCGCAAAGCTGTTATTCTGGAGCAGTTCGTGCAGGCGAAGAAAGCTCGCCCCGCTGTCACGAGCCAGCAGACTTCCCGCAGCTATGAGCAACACGATAATCGATGCTTTGATGAATTTGGATGCGCCGCTCACTTGCACCGGTAACCCTCTGACAGCGTAAGACCTGCGTATAGCATCATCCGCTGCCATCAATGTTGCATCGAAACAACACCATCGAAATTCTTGACTGAGACGCTCAGCACATTGCGCCGATCTTCGACCTCCTACGGCTTGTCCAGATTCTCCCGGGGACGACGCAGGGGCTGGAATTCAGGGGCAAGTGCAGATGCAATTCAATTCACTTCGCACGATGCTGTTCGCAACCACGGCGCTGATGCGCCGCTTGCGGCTGACAGGACGTCACCATGGTCTCCGCTGAAGTGAGCTGGACGAACGGATGGTCCATCGCCGCCACCTTCGAAGGTGAGTTCTCGGACGTCACGCGCAGCTACGCCGGCAAGGGCGTGGTTCGTTACAGCTGGTGAGGGGGTGGGCAGGCCTTCCTCAAGAATCGATTAACAGCTCGTATCGCTGCCACATTCTTCGATGTGTCGAGTCGACGGCGAGCGACGGCCGGATGATGGCTCGCTGTCTCCCGAAGTCGACTGTGCAAATGCGCCAATTTCCGTCGGTGCGGCAGGGCGCGTATTCGATCTCAACCGAGACGACCTGACCGCATCCTTCCTCACTCCTCATTTCAGCGAGGGCCAGGCGCTCGAGGGCGGTCCTGCTAACGCGGATCTTGGCCATGATTGCTCCGGTTCAAGCCGGCTGCCTCTGTGGCTGATGCCCCGGCCAATCGTGGCCGGGGCGCCAGGATCGTTAGTGCGACTAGCGCTGCTTTTCGTTTTCGTTCTGTTGTGCGCCTTGCTGGCCGCCTTGGCCTGGTTTCTGCTGTTGCTGCTGACCAGGCTTTTGGTTTTGGCCGCCCTGCTGACCCTGCTGACCCTGCTGACCCTGCTGACCCTGCTGACCCTGCTGGTTCTGTTGTCCGCCTTGCTTGTTCTCGTTTTCGCTTGTCATTTTAGTTTTCCTTTTGAGATCGTCTGTTTGGTAGCTAGGCCCAATCGACTTTTTGTGTGTTCGTTCCAGCCCGGTCCCAACTGATACCTCGATCGTTGAACACCTTCAGTTCATCCACGGAACATCACAACGAGCGCCGAAGCACTTGCAAGCCAAGCTCCGCGCGAATTTTATCTTCCTTCTGCCGCTGTGCTCTTCTCGCGTCCTGGTCCGTGGGAAAGGGGAATCCAGATCGTGCGGCGCGCTGCCGAACAGAAGCTGTCGTCCTATTGAAAAGTACGGATGCTCTGACAGGGCTCACGCCGTCCTGAACGAGTTTTCGCAAGCGCTCGGTTTGTTCGGTGGTCCATCCAGGTTTGCTCATTGAGCGTGCACCGGCATCAGCACAATTTTTTGCCTGCCGCGACATGCGCGCTTCAACAGGCGGTCGTCGTGATTCCAGGCGCGGTTCGTGATGTGTTTGGGCATGGTTTTCCCTGGGGCGTCGGAGCTCGATGGCGTTCACCCATTCGACAGTTACATACAATTCGAACCGAGTGATCCTTTGGAGCGCGCTTGTGTGGACGCCTGGCCACGCCCTGCGCACTCATGCGGTTTCAAGGAGGAGGTTTGATCTGTGTGTCGATTGACTTGTGGACCGCCCCGCTGTTTCGAAAAATAGGCAGGAGCGCGACTGGTCTCTCAGTCACCGCACGCCGTTCATTCGCGGTGATGACGCAAGTGTGCTCCTCACGCGTGCGTGCAGCAAGTCGAATATTTGCGACGGACAGCGGAACGTTTGAAAGACAACGAAGGTGGCCGGCTGGCCACGAGCAAGTTGGAGAGAAGGATGGCCAGCCGGTCCTGAGCCGTCAGCGGCGATCAGTGTCTGGACACCTGACCGCCACATCAGGCGAGGGATCCAACAGAAATCTTTCGCGCGCGTTCCTGCAAAAAAAAATCCCGGTCAGTCTGCCTGACTGGCCGGGCTTTAGTTTCCCGTCGCGTGTCATGTTTCCCGCGCGACGGATCCATACTCGAACAATCAAACAGTCGAGAAGATCAAACGTTCCGCGGCATTTTGCCCACCGCACGCGCGTGCGCCGCGATGTTCGCTATCAACGGCGCAAGATGGTTCCGCTTACTCCAGGCCCAGCTCGCGGCGAGCGTCGGCCTCGCGCTCCAGCTGTTGTCGCTTTGCCACCCGCTTATCGAGAAATGGAAAGCCTGCCTCCTTGGCTTTGATTTGCACAGACACCGTCGTCCGCTTCAGACGGACCGCCGCGCGCAAGGGAGATGCTCCGGCCTCGACAAGCTGTCTTAGCTCTTCAAGGTGTTCGGGCATCCAGCTTCGACTGGTGACATGGCGTCTCATTCAACTGTTCCCTGGGAGACTGAAGGTCTGACGAGCTGATCCAGCCCTCCACGGTGGCTGAACTTTCGAGCTTCTCGGCTTGCCGCAACAAACCATCCCGCGCGCGTCCATGCGGAATCGTATCTGCTTCGTGTCGCAGCTGCGCAGCCAGGCTGCGTAACTGGGCTTGATAGGTTGATTGGATCCGGGCCATTGGGACTGCTCCGCTGTTCGAGACAGACGGGGAGCGCAATCGGTCTCTCTGTCGCCAGCGGCCTTTGTCATGCCGGCGATACTGGATATTGCGCCTTTAGGCTTACAATTACGAGTCGAAAGAGGGAGGGGCGGGTTGGAACAAAGTGCCGCAACCATTCGTGCGGGATGAACGAGGCCGGAGAAAATAACCGGCCTCGTCGTCGCCGCGGCCGAGCGAGGCAGATCTGTTGCGCTGACATTCGCAAGGGCGCCTGTGAAATTCCACAGAACAATCGTAGTCCGATAGGTCGGTATTTTTTCTGAAATAAAACTTTCGCAATTCGCAGCGAAAAGAGTGAGACGTTGTCTCGCGCTCAAACAGTTGCGCAGAAATATCGTGAAGCGAGATGATGCCGGGGAATCATAAGGTCCGATGCCTCGTCTTCCTTGCCGATTCCAGTGGGTGAGGTGAGTGGTTTCATCGTTTCGTCTTGCAAACGTCAAAGAGCGATCGCCGTTTTCTGTGCGACGCGCGTGTCATTCAAAAAAAAATTGCACGTGCGGTGATGAGATTGTCGGGCTGCGTCAAATTGACACATGACCGTCATTCCCGCCGATTAGAAACGCGCGGCGCTAAGCCATCTCTTTTTTTGGGGCCAAGATGAAAAAGTTTTTATTGTCGACTGCTACGATGTTTGCCGTCGTAGCTGGTGTCAGCGGATCGGTTTCGGCTGATTCCACAAGCCCGCAGAACGCGGTCCGTACCGCGACTCCGATCAAGCATCTCGTCGTGATCTTTAACGAAAACCGTTCGTATGATCACTACTTCGGCACTTATCCGAATGCGGCGAACCCTGCGGGCGAGCCGGTGTTCACGGCTAAGGCGAACACGCCGAAGTCGAACAACTTCATTTCGAATCCGACACTGCTCTCCATGAACGGCAACGCTTCGGTCGCGTTGAACGGCACCGACGCCGCCAATCCTTTCCGCCTCGATCGCTCGCAGGCGAACACTCAGTCGCAGAACCATGCCTATACGGCCGAGCAAAAGGCCTATGACAACGGCAAGGCGGATCTCTTCCCGGTGAACACCGGTAAGGGCACCACCGGCGGCGCCGGCGCGTTCGGCACCAAGGGCCAGGTGATGGGCTACTTCGACGGCAACACCGTGACCGCGTTTTGGAATTACGCCCAGAATTTCGCGATGAACGACAACGCCTACACCGACAGCTACGGTCCATCGACCAACGGTGCGATCAACGTGATCTCCGGCCAGACCAACGGCGTGCAGATGACCGCGGGCACTGCGCCGAACGGCAACGTGATCAATGACGGGGCGGGCGCCCTGACGCTGATCGGCGACGTCGATCCCGGCTTCGACGTCTGCTCGAGCACCTCGAGCGCAGCGATCCTGACGGGTCCGAACATCGGCGATATGCTGAACGCTGCGAACCTCACCTGGGGCTCGTTCATGGGCGGCTTCAGCCTTGCAGCTAAGAACGCGAACGGTAGCACGGGCTGCCAGCGCTCAACATTCAGCGCTGTCCTTAACGGCACCAAGACAGACTATGTTCCGCACCACGCATGGTTCCAGTACTACGTGTCGACCGCCAATCCGACGCATGCTCGACCAAGCTCGATCGCGGCTGTCGGTTACACCAATGTCAACGGCGCGAAAGATCCGGCCAACCACGGCTACGATCTGCAGGACTTCTATGATGCAGTGAGCTCCGGCAACTATCCGTCGGTCTCCTACATCAAGATGTCGGCTTATCAGGATGGCCACGCAGGCAACTCCGACCCGCTCGACGAGCAGGCCGGCAACGTCGCGCTGATCAACTTCCTGCAGCAGCAGCCTGATTGGAACAGCACCGCCGTCATCATCACCTACGATGACTCCGACGGATTCTACGATCACGCTTACGCCACGCCGACCACGGCATCCTACGATGCGACCGTCGACCAGGTGAACGGTCCCGGCCAGTGCGGTCGCGGCGTGAACATTCAGCGTCAGCCGCTGGGCCTTAAGGGCCTGCCGGTGAACGGTCGCTGCGGTCCGGGCACCCGCGTGCCCTTCATCGTGGTCTCGCCCTTCGCGAAGCAGAACTTCATCAGCCACACGGCGATCTCGCAGGCTTCTGTCGTCCGCTTCATCCAGGACAACTGGCTGAACGGTCGTCGCCTCGGCGGCGGTTCGGTTGACGCGACCGCTGGCTCGATCATCGACATGTTCGACTTCACCAAGGCTGCCCGGACCGACAAGCTGAACCTTGATCCGTCGACCGGAACCGTGACGACGAACTAAGGACATCTACGGTCACTTACGCACATGATACGCATTCGCGCATTGTGGCTTCTCGGCGCCGGCCTTAGTTTGGCCGGCGCCGTTTTCGCCGCCGAACCGCAAGATTCGATCGGCGAGAACCCGCACCCGATCCAACTTATCCGTCCGCAAACCGCGCCGTTGTCGGCGATGGCGCAGCTCGGCCGCGAGGTCTTTTACGACACGCGCCTGTCGTCGTCAGGCAAGCTGTCTTGCGCGTCGTGTCACAGTCCGGAGCATGCCTACGGTCCGCCGAACGATGGCCCGGTCATGCTAGGCGGACCCACACTGTCGCGCCCGGGCGCACGCGCCGTTCCGTCGCTCACTTATCTTGAGCGGCAACCGGGCTTCAGCATCGGTCCCGAACAAGAAGAAAACGACGAGCCGCCCAGCCTGGCGCAGCAAGCCGCAGTCGCCCAGCAGTCCACGCGCACGTCAAAAACCGCGACGCAAAATGCGCAATCGGCGGCCAACATCGTGCCGCAAGGTGGCCAGTTCTGGGACGGCCGCGCCGATACGCTCCAGGACCAGGCCCTCATCCCGCTGCTCGATCCGCGCGAGATGGACGCCGGCAGTGTCGAGATCGTGGCGGCGAAGCTGCGCGATGCAGCTTACGTGAAACGCTTCACGCAACTGTTCGGCGAGAGTGTTCTCACGAGTGAGAAGCTTCTGGTCTCCGAGGCGATGTTCGCCGTCGCGCGCTACCAGATCGAAGAGCCGAGCTTTCATTCCTACACAAGCAAGTACGATTACTGGCTGGAAGGAAAAGCGCGTCTCAGCGCCAGCGAAATGCGCGGCTACGACCTGTTCAATAATCCAGACAAGGCCAATTGCGCGGGCTGCCATGTGAGTCAGCCCGGCAAAGACGGTTTGCCGCCGCTGTTCACGGACCATCAGTTCGAGGCGCTCGGCGCGCCGCGTAATACGGCACTCGCCGACACCAAGGATCCGAACTATTTCGATCTCGGCGTTTGCGGGCCCACGCGCAAAGATATCGCGGATCAGACGCAGTATTGCGGCATGTTTCTGACGCCGACCTTGCGCAACACCGCAACGCGCCACGCTTTCTTCCACAACGGCGTGTTCCACACGCTGCAGGAGGTGCTCGACTTCTATAACTTCCGCGATACCAATCCGGAGAAGGTCTACCCGCGCGCGGCCGACGGCTCGGTGCAGAAGCTCAACGATATCCCTGCGCAATATCACGCCAATGTCGATGTGAACGATCCGCCGTTCGATCGTCACCTCGGCGACACGCCGGCGATGACATCGCAGGAAGAGACCGACATTATCGCATTTCTGCAGACGCTCACGGACGGGTATAAACCTGGCACTGGAGATAAAGCGGAGAAGTGACGCCCGGCGGCGTCACTGCGGTATCTGGCCCGCGCGGAAGCCACATCCCGCTATGAGTTTGGCACCAGTGTGAAATCCATGCGCCGGTCTCGATCAAAAGAGGCCAGCGTTGGGTTTTCCGAGGCGGCGTGCAGATATCGTCATCTGTCGAGCCGAGACAGAGCCGATCTGTAGCTATCGTCCAGGATCTCGAAAATTTCACCGGCCAGTGTCAGCGCAAGTCGATCCTTAAATTCGGGAGCGGCGTAGTATATTTGTCCAGCAACCTGTCTTTCGGCCATCGTGTTCCAAAGGCGAAAGCGGACTTCCAGCCGTCCGTCTGACGCTTCACGGACATTGGCGACAACAAGAAGCCCGACACCACGGGTTTTCCAATACGCAAAGTCTGGCGGGGAATCTATTTCGACAGTTTCGGCATTGAGAGCATCGGAGCGCTTGAAGGGATATGGACCGCTGTGCGCGAGAATATCGCGCACCGATCGCGTCATCTCAGCCGCAGTTTCTTCAAGCCCCGGTGCCGCGGTGAAATTGGTAACCGCCACCGAATACCACGAAACATGGGTTACTTTCGGGAGGATCCGCCTCACGTGGAAATCTTTTGCGTGAGATGCCTGGCTTATGAGGGCAACGCCGAAAAGCACAGCCAGCGCGACGTATTTCATCACCGAACCTCTGCAGCGCCGATCTGAAAAGGCGCGCCCCGAATCATTCCCATCAGGCTAGGGCTAAATCTTGCGTTGAAATCTACAAAATTGCGAACGTTGATTGAAGTTCGCTCGACCCGCGAAGTCTCATTCCGGAGCTGACGTCAGTGCGAGAGCAGCAGGGGAATCGGCGGGTTCGCCAGCATTGATCGCGTGGCGCCGCCCAAGACAAATTCGCGCAGGCGTGAATGACCATAGGCGCCCATCACCAGCAGATCGATACGATCCTGATCGATGAACTGGTGGAGAACGTCTTCGATGGGGCGTCCCGCGGCATCGATCTGGTACGTCAACGCGGTGATGTCGTGCCGTGCCAGGTAGGCTCCGATGTCGTGCGTTTTGCGCCTGACGTCGAAAGATTTCTCATGCAGCACAGTGACCACATGCACGGTCTTCGCGCGTTGTAGGACCGGAATTGCATCAGAGATGGCACGGGCCGCGGCGCGGCTGTAATCCCATGCGACTGCGACAGCATTGAGCGCTGCTGTCTTTGGGACGCGGCCCTCGGGTATCAAAAGGGTCGGGCGTCCGGATTTAAAGATAACGGCTTCCGCATCCCATCGATTGACGAAGTCGTCGAAATTGACAGGCAGAATCGTCAGGTCTCTGAACCTTGCATACTCGGCGGCAAGGGTAGGGAGCTCCGCCACCAGTCCATGCTCATGCACGATCTCATGACGAACGCCGAGCTTGTCTGCCTCGGTCTCGAACACCTTCAGCAACGAATGCACATTGTCCTCGCTCTTTTTCATTTCGCGAGCGGCCATCGCGGGGACATTGATGAGCGATGCGCCAAACAGGGTGCTTGGAACCTTGATCTGAATTTTGGGTGCGAAACATGAGATGCGGCTCTCCATGAGCTTAGCGAAGCTGACGGCGTAGCCGATGACGTCCGTCGTTGTCGGCGTTGGATAAGTGGTCAGGACCAGCATCGTATCCCTGATCGTCATGCCCATCTCCCTCTCCAGATACCGGAGCTGATCCTCGCCATTCTGGCCGGGCATAGTCTCTGAGGCTTTGATTTATCTCATCCACCTGATTGTCTCCGGGGCGGGACAGTTGAGGCAGATCAAATCTCAATTCCTTTCCCGATCGAGAATGCTCTGCAGCGGGGTCGAAGCCCCGCCGCCCCGTGTGGCAGGAGACAGGACGCATATGTCGGAGGGGATGATGATCAAGGACATTCTCGTCAGGCTTGAGCGCGATGCCCGCCGCGACGCGGTCAACGAAGTCGCGGTCTCGCTGGCGGAGCTGTTTGATGCGCATCTGACAGGTGTGTCATTCACGGATGAGCGAGTCTTGGAGGTGTCGCTCGCGCAACTGCCATTGGATGTCGTTCAAAGGATCTCCTCGGAGGCAGAGGAGGCGGCTCAGGCGTCGATCGATCGGTTCGCGCGACTATCGGAGCCGAGACTCTCATCGGTGGCGCACCGGCTGATAGGTGAAAGCGATCTAAGTCCTGCAAAGGCGTTCGCACACATGGCCAGGTGTTTCGATGTGAGCGTGGTGATGCAGCCAGATCCGGACGCATCGGTTGACGATGCGCAGGTCATAGAGGCGGCACTATTTGAATCGGGGCGGCCGATCATAGCGGTGCCTTACATCCAGCGGCAAGGAGTCGTGCTTGATCAGGTCGTTTGTTGTTGGGATGGAGGCCGGGCAGCCGCGCGCGCCATCGGCGACGCGCTTCCTCTGCTCAAAAAGGCGCGGAACGTGCGGGTCCTCACAATTGCCAACGACTCTTCCGACCTGAACGAATGTCGCGGGTTGGAGATTGGCGCGCATCTCGCGCGGCACGGTGTCAAGATCGATGTCGAGGTCACATCGGCGCCTGACGTGGATGTCGCGGACACGATCTTGAATTGGGTCGCAGACCAATCCGCCTCGATGCTTGTGATGGGCGGCTATGGACATTCCCGGCTTCGAGAGTTTGTGCTCGGCGGCGTCACCCGCACAATGCTGTCGTCCATGACGGTTCCTGTGTTTCTCTCGCATTGAGCTGGACCCTCCCGATACGATCGAAAAACGACAAGCAGAGTACGGCATCGCACCGACGCCCGTTGTCTTGATCTATCTCATCCAGCCTTGGTCATTTCGTCCTATCGACATGCAATCGCGGGCGATCAAAATCCATGTGTGGCATGGAGGGTGGCATGAATTGCAAGACGGTGATGGTCAATTTAGCAATCGGAAGCATCAACAAGCCGCGCATTGCGGTTGCGAAGCAACTCGCCGAACGCTTCGACGCCCGGCTCATCGGAGTGGCTGCATCCGAGATCACCCCGCCGCTCTATTTTGCGGACGGAGACGCTGGTCAAAGAATGATCGAGGCGAGCATGACAGCGATTGAGGTGGCGTTTTCTACTCTCGAGGCGGAATTTGATGCGGAGGTTGATAGTGATCGGTCTGAGTGGCGCTGCTCGCGGCAGATCCCGACACTGTACGTTGCGCAGGAGGCACGGGCCGCCGATGTCATCGTCACCGGCCAAAGCCAGGACATCATGATGTCCAACGCCTTCGCGTCAGCGGATGCAAGCGATCTCCTGATGGGCGCAGGCCGCCCCTTGCTCATCGTTCCGGATTCAGTCAGCTGGATAGACTTCCGGCACTGTGTGGTTGCCTGGAAGGAGGCTGTGGAATCGAGGCGCGCGATCGCCGACGCAATTCCCTTGCTGCGGCTGGTGAACGACGTCAGCGTCGTGGAAATTATCGAAGGAGGTGTGTCTTCACGAGCTGCGCAGCGGCACGTTGAAGATGTCGTCGCGTGGCTGGAGTGTCATGGTGTTTCAGCGGCGCCGTTAGTGGTCGAAAAGAAAGGGGACGTCGGCGAGCAATTGGAACGCATCGCAGCCGACGCCGGTGCAGGGCTCGTCGTCGCGGGGGCCTACGGAAACTCGCGGTTGCGGCAATGGGTGTTCGGCGGGGTGACGAGGCATTTCCTGCAAGAATCGGAACGGTGTGCGCTGCTCTCAAGATAGCCGGCCGCTGTTGATCTCGATCAAACTAGCGGCGCAGATTGGACCGAATTTAACGCAGGGGGCTGGAAAACTTCTGCAGGAGGGTCTCTTGCTCCGCTTTCTTGAAGAGACGGTCGCTGATCACATGACGACGTCTGTCAAGACGGTGACGCGCAAAGTCTCCATGGAGCAATTAAAGAAACGCTTCGATGCCGATGACTTCAATGCATATGCGGTCGTCGAACACGGCCATATGCTCGGTCTCATGACCAAGTTTGATTTCCTGAAGGTGTTTGCGCTTGAGCCGTCTCACTTGGTTCCGCATTACAATGAGCTCATGAAGCGAACGGTCGGCGACGCCATGACCAAGGACTTCATCAGTGTCAGTCCGGCGGCCAAGCTCTCACACGTCCTTCAGTTGATGGTCTCGCATCGCGTCCGGAGCGTTCCCGTCATCCGGGGGGAGAGGGAGCTCGTCGGAATCATATCGCGGCAGGACGTTATCAAGGCTCTTTGGCTGTGCACGGACCCGACGAGTTAATGTTGCAATTGGAGATCGCGATGCCTGAGTACCGCGTAAATTTCTACAAGACGCTTCTGAGTTCTCAGGGACACAACTTCAAATGCTTGCAGCGGGAGATCGATGTCAGATCGGATAGTCCCTCAGCGGCTCTCCGGCTCGCCCAAAGTCAGGTCGATCCGGGCCTGGCGCCGGATTGCATCGAGATCGTGCATACCCATCGCGTTCCCGGCTTCTACGAGAGGCTCGATGAGTCTCGGCATAGATCCTGACGCAGGGGAGGAGCGACGCGATGTTGAAACGAGCACTTCTTCCGATCGCGCTCGTTGTCTTTGGCGCGACGCCATCTTGTGCGGAGACGCCCGCCGAGATCAGGGGACGTACCTTCGCAAGGGTCAATTGTGCGAAATGTCACTCGATTGATCGCGTGACGCCCAGTCCACTAAAGATCGCGCCCCCGTTTCGAACGCTTCACGAGCGGTATCCGGTCGAAACGCTGGCGGAGGCTTTGGCAGAAGGCATTTCGACCGGCCATCCGACCATGCCGGAATTTCAGCTTGAACCGGATCAGATCAACGATTTCATTTCGTATTTAAAAAGTTTGGAGTGACTGTGCGCGGACAGTCAACGTTTCGACGCGTACGGCTTATGGCATCCGTCACCTCGCGATCGATTCACGTCATCGACTTTCGCAACGTGATAGCCCGCCGGATCGATGCGGTCTTCGTCATTTGGAATGGGAACATCGACAACGAGTCCATCGATGAGAGCGGCTTCCCAGACTTCCTTTTCGGTCGGGAAGGGGCTTCCGATCTGCTTGTGGTCTTTGAAGAGGGCGTACATGCGAGCCTCCTCAAGCTTCTATGTTTTTACGCGTTTTCTTCTCGCGAACCGGAAACCACTTCGCTTGAAAACGCTATGTTTATGTTCGACGCGTTTTCTTCACGCGACTTCGCTTGAGAGCGCCGCTTAAAAAAGGAAAAGGGTATGAATCAAAACCCCGCCAGTACCCGAAGGTGCTGACGGGGCTTTCGCTGACATTTTGTTGGATTTCTCCTCCATCCTATCAGCTGAAAAACCAACGGCCTTGCCGGTCCTTCGTTCCGGAGATTTTTCTTCTTTTTTTTGATCGAGCCAAAATCCGCGCACCCTCATTCGGCTTAACCCAACAAGCGATCAGTACTCCCAGGGGCCCGGTACCCAACGAAAGGCGTTGCCGTCGACCGCCACATGGCAGACGGACGGGAACGACAGGTGAGTGGCTATCAGCGACTCGCGGTTCGTCGCCAGCTCCCGCAAAAGACGCACCCGGACGCGTGCCGCCTCCTCGGGGTCATGTTCGAAGCCGTTGAACCAGTCGGGATGCTCAAACCCGACCTGGAACACGGCGTCGCCGGCAAACGTCAGCCGGTCGCCGCCGGACGCGAGGCGGACCACGCTGTGCCCGGGGGTGTGGCCGCCGGTACGTGTGACGAGCACGCCCGGCGCCACCTCATACTTCTCGTCAAACGTCCGAAACTGGTTCTGGTACTCTTTCATGAACCGCTTGGCCGTCCGGCGAAGCGCGTCGGGGAAGCCCGGCGGCATGGAGACGTGGGAGAAATCAGGCGCCTCCCAGAATGTGGTTTCAGCGGCTGCCACATGGATGCGCAGGTCTTTGCGCAACCGCTCCCGCACGCCGTCGATGAGCAGCCCGCCAACATGATCCATGTGCATGTGGGTCAGCACCACGTCGGTGACGGACGAAAGATCGATGCCGGCGTCCTCCAGTCGCTCGACCGTATGACCGGCCCGCGGCAAGTCCGGGAACTCCGCTCCCATCCCAGCGTCGATGAGGATGGTTTTGCCACCGCTCCGCACCACGACCACGTTCAACGCCCACTCCAGCACGTCCGGCGGCAGAAACTGTTCGTTCAGCCAGGCCGCGCGGACGGCCGGGTCAACGTTGTGGCCCAACATCGCGCCCGGCAGCGATAGCACTCCATCGCTGACCACCATGACATCAATGTCGCCGATCTTCAGCGCGTAGCGCGACGGAACCAACTCGTGCTCCGGCCGACCGTGGATGAACATCGCGTTGATCGTGTCGGCACAGGATTTGACCGAGGGCTGTGAGACGTTTGCCATGCTTGCCCCCTGCTGACTGCCTTACCCACACCTTGTCATTGCATAAGAGTCACTGCGCGGGCATGAGCGCCGAAGCGCCCTTGTCCTTGATCAAGAGCACCATGAATTTCGCTGGCTGAGTGCTGCTCGCGTTCCGATCGACGACATGAACATCAGCAGGGCCTTCATAGAAGGTCTGTCCTGGTGTCAGTGTCACCGGTTGTCCACCTTTCAGCTGCATCACGACCGAGCCCTCCAGCACGTAAACAAACGCATGTGCATTGTGCCGGTGGATAGCGCTCGAGCCGCCGGGCGCATGCTCGACCATGATCATCAGAGCTTCCTTGCCGGGATTCTCCGGCAGATCCTTAGTCATGAGTGGCGTGACCTTAGGCTCCTGAGCCATCGCCGTGCCGCTCATGACGCACAGAAGAACCAACGCAACGAGTTTCATCGTCATCATCGCCTCTTTCGTTACAGGGGACGTGCTCGTCCTCCGATGCGGATCAGGCTGCAGCCTGTGAGCGGCGGAGCCATTCCTCCAGACCGATGCGGCCGAGGCGCGCTTCGCCAAGCGGCACCAGCGATTTCTCGTCGACCCGGCCGCCGAAGTATCGCGCTTCGGGGTCTCTCACGACCTCTCGCGGATCGCCAATCGCCTTCAGATAGCGGGCGACGATTTCGTTGAACGGTGCTCGTTCCGGGCCGGCAATCTCGACGATGCCGTTTTGCGGCGGCGCGAGCGCGACAGCGGCGACGTTGGCAGCAACATCGTCCGACGCGATGGGCTGGAAGAGGCCGGGCGAAAGCCGGACCACATTTCCATCCGCACCTGCAGCGGCGATGCCGCTGAGGAATTCCATGAACTGGGTGGAGCGGATGATGGTGTAGGGGATGCCGGAGGCCTCGATCAGTTTTTCCTGGGCGACCTTGGCGCGGAAATAGCCATTGTCGCTCCGGTCAGTTCCGACGATGGACAGCGCGACATGGTGCCGGACGTTCGCTGCGGTCTCCGCTGCAAGAAGGTTGCGGCCGGAGGTCTCGAAAAATTCCAGCACCGCCTTGTCTTCCCATAAGGGCGCGTTGGCGAGGTCGATCACGACCTGCGCGTTGGCCATGGCCTCGTTGAGTCCTTCGCCGGTGATGGCGTTGACGCCTGTATTTGGCGAGGCGGCGACGACCTCATGGCCGCCCTGGCGTAGAATGGCGACGGTCTTCGAGCCGATCAGGCCGGTGCCGCCGATCACGACAATCTTCATGTTGATCCTCCGTTGTCGTCAGACACGCTTGGCTTCTGGGTTGGTTATCGCAATCGTCATCAGCGCGCTGGTCCATTGCGTTTCAACCGTGACTGCGCTGAGTGAAAGGCGTGACGAAACTCGCCGCTTCGCGCTCAACAGCAACATACGGCGCGACGATGTTGCTCGCCGGCCGTGGTTATGACGCGGTGGATCGGAGCCCTTCACCGGCTAGCAATTTGGTCGAACGGCTTTTCAAAAAGATCAAACCAAAAAAATCAAACAGTGTGTGACAACGCGCTGCGACAAGCTCGCGGCCAAGTATCCGCACGAACGGCGATCCCGGTGATCGGTTCCAAAGATTTTTCATTATTTTTTGTGAGGATCAAAATCAGCGCGCCTTGGATGAGCGCCGCTACAACAGTACCGCTACACCAACACCAGATGCGGGCGGAGTTTGTCTTCGGCCTGTTTGGCGCGCCGGTAATCTTCGAGGAATTCGACGTTCGCGTACGCGCTCTGCTTCGCCAGCAGGTGATAGATGCTTCCGATATGGCGCAGCCAGAACTTCGCAGGGCCGGGTTTGAGCCTGCGGGCCTCCATGATGGTCCGTCTCGCGTGCGCCATTAGATAGTCGGTTGAGTCTGACATACAGAGCCAACGGACAGGCTCCACGCGCGTTCCGCGTGTTCCGCGCGGAACTGTTTTCTCCGAAGCAGCGCCCGTTGTGTCGTGACCGCAATACCGCTTGCGTCAAGTCGTGCACTTGAGCGACGCGGCGTGTTCAGTACCCGACGAACGTGGGGTCGGCCGGCCGGCCAATCGGCGGGTTTTGCCAGCTGACATCAAGAGCGCTTGTGCGGAAGAACTGCTGGGGCGTCTCTCCGACAAGGGCGTCGAAATCGTTGATCATATGGGCCTGGTCGGCAAAGCCGCAGGCATAGGCGATGTCGGCCCAGGCGGATCCTGCTTGCCGCATCGCCATGATCTTTTCGATACGTGCGACGCGTGCAAAATGCTTCGGGCTGGCCCCGAACATCGCCCGGAAGCCACGCGACAAATGCCGTTCACAGACGTCCAATTTTGCTGCAAGCCCCCGCACACGCAGCGAGGGATTTCGTCGCAAATATTGCGCAGCCTTGCATACGGCGGAGTCCGTTCGGCATTGACGCAGATTTCGCAGCAAGAAATTTTCGACGCGCGCGAAGCGCGAGGAGGCGTCGGGTGCTTCCATCAGCACTTCTTCGAGCAACGATACGTCCCCCGCTTTGAAGACATCGCACAGATTGATCTTTTCATTGACGAATTCATGCATCCCGCAGCCAACGAGACGGGTGGCGGCCTCCGGCTTGAGGCGAACGATGAGAACGCCGAGAGGGCCGCTTGGCCGTACCGTTACGACGCCGGTCCCGACCACGGTCATCACGTGCTGGAACTGCCGATGCTGATAACCGCTGGAACCGAAATGCCGGTCCGACCGCATCGGCGCGCGATATTGCGCGATGAGATAAGGCGTGGTGCTCGGTAATGTTTTGGGCGTGATAGTTCGCGCTACGTTGTCGTCGGGAACGTCCCAATCCATGATCTGCTCGACAATATCCGCCAACAAGGGATGGATGTGGACGAGCTTGTTTGGTCTCGGTCTCTCCGGGCTTTCAATGAGCGCGCCGGATTTCTCCACGTGTTGCCGATAATCCATTCGTCGCGGTTCAGACTGCTGCTGCCGCGCTGACAATGCCATGCATCTCTCCTGATCTGCTGCCGGCGAGGATGTTCTGACCAGCGACGATGTTACGAGAAAGACTGCCCAGCCCAACTCAGCCTCGGGCAAGGCTGTTACGCGATAGCTACCGAGCGAGGGGATCCGGTTACAGGTGAAATAGGAGTCCGGTTCTTTCAATCCATCCTTTTTTGGGATCCGTAAAACCTCGCACACGACGTAGCTGGATGCGACCGGTGCAAGTGCGGCGTCATATCGCCGCGACTGACGCCATCACACCCATTCATCGCGTCGCGGGAGTGGCACTCATGATCCAGTCATTGGAAATCAACATCAAAAGCGAGTACGACGAAGGCGATATGCCAGCGTTTGACACGAACGCCAGCCGCCTGCCGGTGCGGCGGAGCGCGAGATCGTTCGCTGCCATCATCGTTCGAACTCTGCTTGCCTCGGCCGTGTTGATGCTCAGCGCGACCAGGGTTTCGTATGGGTCCGACGCCAACATCATGTCCGGCATGCATGGCGGACACTTGGCCACCATCATCTCAGAGCTGCCTCCGGATCATCCTGTGGGGACAAACGCAACTGTCGCTGTTCTGTCGTTCAAACCGGCGATTCACCTGCATGAACCATGTCTTTCGATGTTCCTTGTCGACTACCTCCCGGGTGGTTCGGCACTTCTGCATCGATCACCGACCGCGGGATATGTTCTGGTCCATGTGCTGTCGGGCGAGATTCGCGCGCAGGCCTGGGAAGCGGGGATGGGCACGTATCGTTCCGGTCAGACATGGGTTGAGCCGGCGGTTGCTACCGACATCATCACCAAGAACGCCAGCGCCGTCGAACCGGCGCGTGCGCTTGTCGTGCTGATGACGAATGAGACAAGCGCGCTGCAGTCGGAGGATCGTTAGCCGATGCAGAACAGCGCAGCGCGTCATCGGCTCAATGACAGCGTTCGGATAAATGACTGCGCTTCACTGGCTTGCGGCTTCGAGTCTGATTTTTTCAATCCATCCATAATCCCGCTCTCTAGAGTCAAGGATGGCGGCTTTGACGTCGCTGCCAGCGCCGATGAATTTTCGCGCGATGCGCTGGGCAGAACGAAAGGGGGCAAGCGCACGCCGCTCCACAGATCCGAGATTGCAGACGGCCAGATCCACTCCAACCGAATGAGAAACCAATGCGTAAACTCTTCGTAAAGCCTGATATGCAGGTCGCAACAGTAAACGCTGCTTCGCCCAGGTGTGTTTCCGAAATCAAGAGTTCTTCTGGAATCGAACCGACGCCACCGGGACTTCGCGTCGTTTCCGTGCTGGACATCAGCGAAGGCATCTTGAAGCAGTGCGGCATCGAGCGCGGCATGCATGTTGTCGAACTCGCATGCGGTGCTGGCGACGCATCTCTCTCGATCGCGAAGGTGGTTGGCCCCACGGGCCTGGTCGTCGGGATTGACGAGTCTGCGGAAGCCATCGATGCGGCTGCGCGGCGCGCGACGGTCGCTGGTCAATGTTACTGGACGCGATTTGTCACTGCGGATCTCGACACCTTCGCTCCGTCTGAACGGTTTGATGCTCTCATTGTTCGGCAGAGCCTTTTTCGCAGGGGTGAACGCTTCACCTTCTTGCGGCTCTCCAGCTATATCCGTCCGCACGGCATCATTGTGATCGCTTGCGGCAACCTGGCCGGACGTCGTCGCTAGTAGTTCGATTCTATCCACTAGCGAGTGGCACTATGTCGCAATCAGCGCCGCCCTTTCGGTCCCAGCAAATCGTGCGCATTCAGCCATCCCTTGATCCGCCTGATCGGCGCGGGAGTCATCGGCGCCGGATTCAATGTTGGCTCCGGCTTCTTTGTCTTGAGGCGGGTGAGGGACGACTTCTCGCGAAAGGACAGTGCGAATTCGCGTAGCCTTGAACGAAGCGGCGATTGAAGCTGACTTTTCATCGAGCACCTCCGCTGTCTGAGGCGGGCACGGCTGACAGCCCGCCGGACGGGCAAATTCTTGCAGGGGCTGATTTTGAAGTCGACCGGAATATTTCTGATGCGCGCGGGAACAATCGGAACCCTTGGATTGCGCGAAGTGTCATCTTACGTCTGGCGTCATCTCATCGGCAGAGGGAGCTGAAAGCTCCTGTCGGTGCTGTTCTGAGAGCTGTTCGACCTGTGCACCGCAAATCAGGACAAGACTCGCCAGCACGGCAAGACAAAACTCAAGCATCGCCGACACTCCCCCAACTCATTCCGCGCGGGAAACTAGGTCCCGGGCTAACCGCGCGCAAGATTCGATGCGGAGATTTCCCGTCCCAAGTTGGTACTGCTTTCAAAACATCGAAAACTTGAATGAACTTTTGCGTCACGAAATGATCGCTTCACCGCTTTGAAAACTCATCGAATATCTCGCCAGGGAACCAAGATGGCTTCACTTTGCTTGTCACCGGCAGAGGTAAAACACCATGGATGCCCAATCATTCCGCGCGCAAACGCCGGAAATTTCAGCGAGCGAAGTGCGTGAGGTTGTATACCCGGCGAGTGTCATCAAGCTCGCGAAGAAACTCGGCCTCACGCTTTGTCATCAAAGCGCGCTTTCCATCCGGCGCGTCAAACGCGGGACAGGATTCTCGTTCGTGATGCCTGACGGGCGAACGATCCGGAAGAAGATCGTCATCGCGCGCCTCAATGCGCTCGCGGTGCCGCCAGCCTATGTTGAGGTGCGTTATTCGAGCGACGCGATGACGCATCTGCAGGCAATTGGCCGCGATGCCGCGGGCCGACTGCAATACCGCTATCATGCCGATTGGGAGAAGGTGCGTGAGGCACG
The DNA here is from genome assembly GCF_055386385.1 of Afipia dichlorophenoxyacetatis. NCBI lineage: Bacteria > Pseudomonadati > Pseudomonadota > Alphaproteobacteria > Hyphomicrobiales > Nitrobacteraceae > Afipia > Afipia dichlorophenoxyacetatis. The sequence goes on from NZ_AP029250.1 coordinate 2,348,967, forward strand.
CAAGGCGCGGCGGCTTGCGAAACTCGTCGATGCCTTGCCGCGCATCCGGCGGGCTGTCGCACGCCATCTCTCGGGCAAAGAGCCGGTCAAAGAATTCGCGCTCTCTGCTGTCATCGAGTTGATAGCGCGCACGGCCATCCGGCCGGGAGGCGAGTCCTACACAAGGCTCAACGGCACGCGCGGCGCAACCACCTTGCTCAAGTCCAACGTAGCGATCGAGGGCGATTGCATCGTGCTGTCGTTCCGGGCGAAGGGTAACAAATCGGTGCGCAAGGAATGCGATGCTGCGCGTCTCGTCCGTGCCATCGAAATCCTGCACGCACTGCCGGGGCGGCGGATGTTTCAATACCGCGATGACGAGGGACAAGTTCGTCTCGTGAATGCATCGCAGGTCAATCTGTTCCTGCGCGAGCTTGCCGGGATCAAGATCTCGCTGAAGGATTTCCGCACGCTGATGGCGTCAGCCGCCGTGCTTGAATCGCTATCGCGCGTAGTGCCTGCGGAGAGCGCGCGCGGGCGGCGGCGTCAGGTGCTGGACGCCGTGCGCGCTGCGGCGGATGAACTCGCCAATACGCCTGCGATCTGCCGGAAGAGCTACGTCCACGAGACCATCGTCACGGCTTTTGAAGACGGCATCCTTGAACGCTTCTCCTCGACACTCAAGGGCTGCCGCTCCCCCGCGCGTCGGGAACAGGTGCTGGCCAAGGTCGTGGCGACGGCCGCGATCTAGCTGCTGCAACTGGTAAGAGGCGGTCAGGCTTCACACACACTCTCTCTTGAAGTCGAGAGCGGTCTCGCAAGCTTCCCCTTGGTTATCGCGTCGTTCAGAGCCCCGTGCCGTTTTCGCGTCTTGCCAGCGCACGCGCGTCTGACGGCGTCATGCCGAAGCGGCGGCGAAACGAGCGTGTGAAATAGGACAGATCGCCGAAGCCGGCATGGCCCGCGACTTCGCTGATGGTGCGCTCGGAAAAACGCGAATCGCTGAACATCCGTCTGGCCTCGACCAGTCGCCGTTCCAGGACATATTCCGTGAACGTCGCGCCTTCCATCTCGAACAGCTTCTGGATGTAGCGCGGGGTCACACCATGGCGTCGCGCAAGCGCGCGGATCGACAGTTCGCTACTGCCGAGATGTTCGCCGATGTCCTCCATGATGGCGCGCAGCCGTGCCGCAGGCAGGCCGCGCCCGCGCGCGATCTCCACGCCATCGCGGGTGGCGCCAATCGCCAACGCGATCAGATCCTGCAGATGCGTTGCGAAGGCTCGGGCGGCGTCAGGAGACTCAAGGCTCAGTGGGTCGGTGGATTGCACGTAGGCGGTGATCAGGGGCCATACCTCCGTTGGTGGTAATGGCCGGCAGACGGCGGATTCGGGATTCCTGACCAGCGGGACGATGCTCGCGCGTGGAACAGTGATCACCAACTGTTGTGTCGCGTGCGGGAAAAGGTAAACGCCTTCATTCGCGGCCGACAGCAAGATGCCCCCTTGGGAGGCGATCTCGCTTTCGCGGTTGATCTGGCGATATTGCCCATTGCCCGCCATCAGGAGGTTCACGACAAGGTCGTCCTTGCCGTCGCCAATGGTTCGTGCCACGCGGAATCCAACGCTGACGTCCATCGACGCCAGCGACAATCCGGGCAGGTTTCGCAATGTGGCGGTCGCCGAAAGCGCGTCACGTTGGACGGGGTCCATCTGAACCGTCAGGATGCGGCGGCCGAACTCCTCGCAAAAGATCGCAAGACGATCGCGCTCCGGCAGGGCGTCGGTCGAGAATCTCAGGAGCTGCTGCATGGGCGGTCGGTCTCCGCGTTGGTCGCGAGCTTGGCCGTCGGCCATAGCGCTGTTCAAGGCGCCGTATCGTTTTCGCGTCTTGCCAGCTCGCGCGCTTCCGATGGCGTCATGCCGAAACGCTGGCGAAACGAGCGCGTGAAATAGGACAGATCGCCGAAGCCGACATGGCCCGCGACTTCGCTGATGGTGCGCTCTGCAAAGCGCAGATCGCTCAACATTCGGTAGGCCTCGGCCAGTCGCCGTTCCTTGACATATTCAGTAAACGTCGCGTCTTCCATCTCGAACAGCTTCTGGATATAGCGCGGGGATACACCATGACGCCGCGCGAGCGCCTTGGTCGAGAGTTCACTGCTGCCGAGATGTTCGCCGATGTCTTTCATGACGGCGCGCAGCCGCGCCGCAGCGACGCCATGTCCCGCGGCCTCGGACTTGAGTCCCGAGTCATTCATGCTCGCGCCGATCAGATCGGCAAGATGGTCGGCCGCCAGGCGTCCGATTGTCGCGCCGCCGATCCGGGTCTCGTTGAGGAGCACCTCCGCGTAACTGCGCACCAATGCCATAGCCACCGACGAAGCAGGGAGCGGGCGCATGTAGTGATCGTCGAGTCTCATGACGCGGGCGTGGACGCGCCGCCGTGGCGCTTGCAGCGCCAGCAGGTGGCACTCGGTTCCGGCGCGCACCCAGGACGGCTCGCACTGCTCGATCATCACGGCCGCGCCGGTGGCGAGATCGGCGTTCTGCCCTTTTTGCTCGATACGGATCGGAGCTGTGCCCGCGTTGCACAGCACGACCAGATTGTCGGTGTTGTGGATCGCGATGTCGTTGGCGGTGCGCGCGATGGTCTTCACCGTGCCGCGCACGGTGCCGACCGAGATGTCGCCCACAAGTACGGTGCGCAGCTCGCCGCGGAAGGGCCGGTCGGTAACAGGATCGGCGTTCAGCCGCGCATAGCTTGCCGACAGGGAGGCGATCCACTGGTCCTTGCGCGCAGCATTGTCGCCGGCGAGCTTGGCGGCATCGAATATGATCCTCTGCACGTCTTTCCCCCAAACCTCTCCGCGCCGGAGCTTGCCCCACGTCGTCGTGCCCACGACGCCGCATTTCTTTTGTGCCTCGCGCTGGCAATAGGTTCAAGTGCTGGGATTGTTGCGGGATTGCATCGCGCTGCCGAAAATGATGGCGAGTTCGCTCCAGTGCAAAGGCCCTTCGCATCAGCCCAAGAGCTTCCCGAGCGAAGCAGCTACGAAGGCAGAGGCAGCAAAGGGGAGCGGCTTTTGTTTTCGGATCACTTTGGCTCGGTTCAATGTATTGAGCGGCACATTTTGCGCCGGACCGCGCATGGCCTTCCGATGGAGCGGACGTCAGTATTGCCATCCGCATGCCGTCATCGGCTCCGGTTCCTCGCCAATAGCGCGATTGCAACTGGCGCGTTGCGCGGACTAGCGCTCGCTGCCGGTCTCTCGATCGGCGCTGCTCTTCTCGGGACGATGCCGGCGGTGGCGCAGCAGTCGTTGAATGGCGGCACGGCCACCGGCACAAACGCGTATGCCTCCGGCACCGGCGCGATCGCCACCGGCGATTTCGCCACCGCGACGGGACAGAGCAGCTCCGCTCAAGGCGACACCGCCACCGCGACAGGCGTGAACAGCACCGCCAATGGCACGAACGCCACAGCGACGGGCTCGGACAGTATTGCAAATGGCGAGCGCGCCACGGCGACGGGGCAGAGCAGCTTCGCTGGAGGCGATTTCGCCACCGCGACGGGGCAGAGCAGCTCTGCCCAAGGCACCAACGCCACAGCGACAGGTCAGCACAGCGTCGCCGCTGGAGAATTCGCCACTGCAACGGGCCAGAACAGCAGCGCCAGCGGCACCAACGCCACCGCAACAGGTCAAGCCAGCAGCGCCACCGGCGCTGCCGCCACCGCGATCGGGAGCCACAGCATCGCCAACGGCCTCGCCGCGACCGCGATAGGCGAGGCCAGTGTCGCCAACGGCCCCGCCGCCACCGCGACAGGGCAGTTCAGCCGAGCCACCGGCGACCGCGCCACTGCGGTGGGTGCGGGCAGCATCGCCAATGGCGTGACTGCAAGCGCATTCGGCCAAAACGCCGATGCCACGGGTGTCGGCACCACCGCGATCGGCCAGGCAAGCGTTGCCTCCGCCACCGGCGCGACCGCGCTCGGCGCTGGTGCGCAGGCGATTGGAGCCAATTCGGTGGCGATCGGCGCGGGCTCGGTGGCCACCGCCGCCAACACCGCTTCGTTCGGCACCCCCGGCAACGAGCGGCGGTTGACCAACGTGGCAGCGGGCGTGAACCCGACCGATGCGGTGAACGTCAGTCAGCTCTCAGGTCTTACCTCCGGCTTCCAGTCCCAGCTAGGCTCGCTTCAATCGCAGATCACCGACAACCGTGCCGAGGCGCGGCGCGGTGTCGCAGCTGCGGTGGCGACCGCGAGCGCGCCGATGCCCTCGGCGCCGGGCAAGGTCAGTTGGCAAATCCGTGGCTCAACATTCAATGGCGAGTACGGCATGGGCGTCGGTGTCGCATACCGTCTCCACACTTCCGCGCCGCTCAATATCGTCGGCGGTTACGGCAATGGCGGCGGGCGCGAGCATGTCGGCTATGTCGGCCTCGGCGGCGAATTCTGACGCTATGGTCCGATTCTAACGTTCGCATCCCATCTCGGCAGGCACTCTTGCGAACGTTAGAATCGAAAGACCACTAGCAGATATGAGATTCTCGTGGAGCTTTTGGATTTGACGTTCGCATCACGAATTCGCGGCAAGCAGGGGTGCGAACGTCAAATCCGCTCCACGAGTGTCCCGAATCCGAAGTTCGCCTCGTTATGCAGCGCGCTCCGTTGCGAACTTTGGATTCGAAAGGACACTCGCAAATCTATGATTCCCGTGTGGTTAGGTTCAGAAGTTCGCTTAAAGGACGCGCCGAGAAAATGAAGCGAACTTCTGAACCACCACACTAACGAGGTGCCCATCAGGTGTTAGGTCTCGCATCGCGCGGCTGGCGAACGCTTGCACTGCTGGCCGGTGTCGCGGCCGCCGCGTCGGTGGGGGCAACCGGCGCTGAGGCGCAGCAGGCAAAGCCCGCGCAGATCGATCGCAACGGCGTCATCATGCTGGTTCGATCGACGCTGCTCGCGCTCGACCACGGCAACAAGACCGGTAATTACACCGTGTTGCGCGACCTCGGCGCGCCGGGCTTCCAGAACAATACGGCGGCTAAGCTCGCGGAGATTTTCGCCAAGCAACGCAACGACAATCTCGATCTCGCAGGCGTGGCCGTGATCGAGCCGCAGCTCAGCCTTTTGCCGCAGATCGAGGCCAACGGGATGATGCATATGGTGGGCTTTTTTCCGTCGGCGCCGTCGCAGGTGAATTTCGATTTGTCCTTTGCGCCTGTGAACGGACAGTGGCGTCTGTTCGCCATCTCGGTGGGGATCGGCTCCGCTTCGCCCGCGGCGCCGCAACCGCCCGTCGCGGACGCGAAGCCGGCGACGCCCGCGCGCGCAACTGATCCTAAATCATCCGCAGCGCCGAAGCCGCCATCCGGCGCGCCGAGCTGGTTCACTCCATTCGAGAGTGGCCATCCGGCCGCGACCAAACCGCCGTCGTGATCCTGCTGCAGCGGCACATATGCTCCCCGATGACAGCTGAGATCTAAGCAATCGAAAGAAGGCTGCGACCAGCGTCCAGTCGGTGGAACACCATCGCATCTTTGTGATTGAGCGGGTGTCCCTTCCAACAGGAGCTTTCTATGACCAAGACAAAGACTTTGCACGACCTCTTTCATGACACGCTGAAGGACATCTACTTCGCCGAGAAGAAGATCATGAGCGCGCTGCCCAAGATGGCGAAGGCGGCACACAATCCGGACCTTCGCGCAGCTTTCGAAAAGCACCTCGATGAAACGGAAGGGCAGGTGGAGCGGTTGGAGGCCGTGTTCGAGGAGATCGAAGCCCGTCCGCAGGGCAAGACCTGCGATGCGATTATGGGCATTCTCGACGAGGGCAAGGAAATCATGTCCGAGTACAAGGGCGCGCCAGCTCTCGATGCCGGGTTGCTTGCGGCGGCGCAGGCGGTCGAGCACTACGAAATCTCGCGCTACGGCACGCTCATCACCTGGGCCGACGAACTGGGCCTCACCAACGCCAGCAAGCTGCTCAAAGAGACGCTGGCCGAGGAAAAGAACACCGATCAAGCGCTGACAAAGCTTGCGAAGACGGCTGTCAACGCCGAAGCGGAAGCCGCGTAAACGACGGAGCCCGCTGCCTTTTGGCGAGGCGGCGGGTCTCATCATTGATGCGCCATCATTCAACATCAGTCTCCATGCCAGACATGCGCGAAGCCGTCACCCGGTTCGCGCAATGGAATACCAACCTCTTAGTTGGCGGTGTGAGTGGCGAAATGGAACTTTCAACGCGAAACCACGTTGGAAGCCGTTCATTTGTCTGATTCATCCATGGCCATTCTTCCGCTGGAAATTGTTCGAGATCCAAAACGGCTTGCGACGCTGGAGGATTACGGCATCGTCGGAACACCGTCCGAGCCGGTGTTCGATGATCTTGTGCGGATCGCCAGGGAGGTGTGTCACACCCCCGTCGCACTGATCAGTTTCGTCGGCGCGGACCGGCAGTGGATCAAGGCGGCCGCCGGATTTGAGGCCTGCGAGACGCCGCTCGATCAGTCGATCTGCGCCCACGCGCTCAACGAAGAGTCGGCCCTTGTCATTCCCGATCTGTCGACAGATCCGCGGACGATGGACAATCCATTGGTCGTGGACGAACCGCGCATCCGTTTTTATGCCGGTGCCTTGTTGAGGGCGCCCAACGGCGAACCGCTCGGCACGCTCAGCGTCATCGACAACAAGCCGCGTCCGGAAGGTTTGAGCGAGGTGCAGCTCTCGTCCTTGCAGGCGCTGGCGCGGCAGGTCTGCCTGATCATGGATCAGCGCAAGGCGATCGAAACACGAGACGCGGCCCTCAAGTCGTCACGTACCGAAGCTCAGCTTGGTCACAACCGCGTTCTGATCGGCGAGGCGGCGACGGAACTGTTGCGCAGCGGCCCAGCGCGGATGCGCGCAGCTTTGGAGGCCGGGCAGGTCGGCACCTTCGATGTCGATATCGCGGCTGATGTTCTTTACTGCTCGGCGGAGATGTGCCGCATCTTCGGGCTGCCGGATGCGGAATCCTATCCGACATCGGCTTTCACCGATCTCGTGCTGGCGGAAGATCGCGATATTGCCTCGACCGTCGCTTCCCGCCGCCATGGCATCGCGAGTTCCTATGCCGAATACAGAATCCAGCGTGCCTCCGACAAGAACGTGCGGTGGCTGTCGCGGCGCGGCGAGTTCATCCGCGAGCCGACCGGAGAGCCGGTCCGCTTCACCGGCACGGTTCAGGACATCACCGTCAGAAAAGCGAACGAGATAAAGCAATCCGAGTTGCTGCGGCTCGCCGATCAACTGCGAGAAGTGAACACGGCGGAGAGTGCCATCACCGCCGCCGCGCGGGCGCTGGGTGAAAATCTCGCGGTCAGCAGTGCCGGATATGCCGTGATCGATATCGATGCCAGCATCTTCAGGGTGGAAGGCGGCTGGGCGAAACCGGGCGCCGAACGGATCACAGGTGTTTTTACGCCGTCGTCGTTTCACGTCACCATCGATCACCTCAAGCGCGGCGCGGCGCTCGTCACCGCCAATGTCTCGGCCGTGAGCTGGTTGGGGGCGGATCTTGCGGCCTATGAAAGGTTCGGTGTCCGCTCGCTGATCGCCATTCCCTTCGTGCATCATGGCAAGCTGAGCAGCGTCTCTTTCGTGTTCGATGATGTGCCGCGCAATTGGCGCAAGGAAGAGATTGACTTCACCGAGGCGGTCGCGGACATCACTTACGCCACCGTCGCGCGGCTGAAGGCCGAAGAAGATCAGCGTTTCCTCAATATCGAATTGAGCCATCGTCTGAAGAATTCGCTCGCGGTGGTGCAAGCCATCGCCTCTCAGACGCTGCGCAATGCCAATGACCAGGATGCAGTGGACGCATTCCGCAAGCGGCTCGCGGCGCTGTCCACCGCGCACGATATCCTGCTGCGGCAAAGCTGGACCAGCGCGCGGATCAAGCCGCTGATCGAAGGGTTGGTCGGCTTGCATGTCGACCTTGTGCGCGTGAACCTCAGCGGCCCCAATGTCAATATCGGGCCCAAGGCGGTTCTTTCTCTCTCGCTTCTCATCAATGAACTCGGCACCAATGCCGTGAAGCATGGTTCTCTTTCGATACCCGATGGTCAGGTCGCAATCGACTGGCGCATCGAGCGCGATCCGCAGCAGCCGATGTTCGTGATGACGTGGACGGAGAGCGGCGGCCCGCTTGTCGGTGAGCCGCAGACGCAGGGGCTCGGAATGCGGCTGATAAAAGCCGGGATATCAGGAACAGGCCACAGTGTGCTTCGTTACAATCCATCGGGTTTTTTTGCCGAGTTCCGCGCGCCGTTCGCGCTCATTGCCGACAATTAAGATCGGCCTGAAAGGTGCCATTGGCCCAGTCGCACCCCTATAACGAAAACAAAGTTGTCCTGATTGTCGAAGATGAGCCGATCCTGATGATGTACGCATCGGATATTGTCGGTGAAGCGGAGTTTGATGTGGTCGAAGCCGCCAATGCCGATGAGGCCATCAAAGTCCTGAAGTCGCGCGCTGACATTTCCATCGTGTTGACTGATATCGACATGCCGGGATCGATGGACGGTCTCAAGCTGGCGGCGGCCATTCGCGATCGTTGGCCTCCTGTTGAAATCGTCGTCATGTCGGGCTTCATCGAGCCGAAGCCGGAAGCACTGCCGATGCGCGGCGTGTTCCTGTCGAAGCCTTATGGCCCCGAACAGTTGCTGTCGGCGTTGCGCTCGTTCTGATGACGCGCGGCGTGGGCGCGCCGCATGGGCGCATGACTTCAATCCGAACAGTGCGGTAAGTGCGACCTTCCAGACGCTGCCCGGCGCGTCGTTCGTCGTGAACGGTGCCGCGCTCGCGCCTGACGCGGCTCTCACCACTGCATCAGCCGAAGTGAACTGGCCGGGTCGCTATCTCCATGATGTGTCGCGCGGTTATATCTGATCGCGACATAGAGGGTCCCATCCCGGAGCGCGTCACCCGGTTGTCGTCTTTTGCTGTGCAGTCGATTGTTGCGCCGTTATCACATGATTTATCTTTCTGTGCCGCCCGCCCCAAATGACCCTTTATCAGGCGCTCCGGCAGTGGTTCCGCCCTCCTCAACGGGCTACCACACGCGTGCGAGTTGTGACTCGTTGGGGGCGCGCTTGGGAACGACGTTCAAGAGTGGACAGGCCGGGCAGGCTGAAGCCCGCCATCGCGCGTTTTCAATGCAATCGCTGTTGGGCAGCACAGCGCTTGGGCGGGTGTGCCGCGCCGGTGCGCTGGGCCTCGCGCTTTCCGGTGCGCTGCTCGCGACGCCTGCGTTTGCCGGCGGCGGTGCGGGTGGCTCCGGTGGTGCCAGCCACGTCGGCACCGGCGGCATTGCTGGCACGGCTGGTTCTCCAAACGGGGGAACGGGAGGCTCGCCGCTGACTCCGGGAGCGGGTGCTGATGGTGGTGGCGGCGCCGCGGCGGGGGGCAGTGGCGGCAACGGCGGCATCGCCCACAGTGGCGGAGGAAACGGCGGCGCGGGCGGCAGTGCTGGCGCGGGCGGCGCCGATGGCAGTGCAGGCACGCAAGGTGCTGGCACCGACACCGGCGGCGGTGGTGGTGGCGGCGGTGGCGAGGGGGCTCAGGGTAGTTCCGGATCGGCTGGCGCTTTCGGAGACCCCGGGGCGTCGGGCGTCAATGCCGGTGATGATGGCGGTGCTGGCAATGCCGGTGATCCCGGCGGAATTGGCAGTAGCGGCCAAACCGGTGGCAGTGGTGGCAATGGCGGTGCCGGCATCCGGTTCACCACGGGTACCACGTTTACGAACTCGCAAATGATCGGCGGCGGCAATGGCGGTGGCGGCGGCAGCGGTGGCGCCGGCGGCTTGGGCGGCCCGGGCGGCGCGGGTGGCGCCGGTGGTTTCGGCGCTGATGGTAATTTCGTTGCCGGCGCCGGCGGCGCGGGCGGTAATGGCGGCGCCGGCGGAAGCGGCGGCAGTGGCTTCGTGGGCGCCAACGGTGGGAATGGCGGCGCCGGCATACTGATCACGAATAGCACCACGTTCATCAATTCTGGAACTGCCATTGGCGGTGCCGGTGGAGCCGGCGGCACGGGCGGCACAGGAGGGGCTGGTGGTATCGGCTCCCGCGGTGGCTTCGGCGGTGCGGGTGGGATTGCCAACGGTGGTCCGGGTGCCGGCAGCGGCGGCGCGGGCGGTGATGGTGGCGCCGGCGGATCCGGTGGTGTCGGAGCAGCCGGGGGGAATGGTGGCAATGGCGGCGCCGGCGTGGAACTCACAAGCGCTGCCACGGTCACGAATTCGGGGACGATCGCCGGCGGCGGCGGTGGTGTCGGTGGTGCTGGCGGAACGGGTGGCGCTGGCGGCCCCGGCGGCGACGGTGGTGTCGGTGGTGCTGGCGGAACGGATGGCGCTGGCGGCCCCGGCGGCAGCGGTGGCACCGGCGGTGTCGGCGGCAGCGGCGGCAGCGGTGGCAGCGGCGGGGCGGGTGGCGCTGGGGGCAATGGCGGTATCGGCATTGCTTTCGGTAACGGCGGCGTCCTGACCAATCACGGAACGATCAGCGGCGGCAATGGCGGCGGCGGCGGCATCGGCGGTCTCGCCGGCAATGGGAGTGTCGGCGGGACCGGAGGTCGTGGCGGGGATGGAGGCACAGGCAGCCCCAGCGGTGATGGCGGCGCGGGTGGCGCTGGGGGCAATGGCGGCAACGGCGCTACTCCCGGCAACGGTGGCGTTGGCGGCTTCGGCGGTCGGGCCGGGGGAGGCACGGGGAGCGATGGCGGCAATGGCCAAGCCGGCAGCGGCGGCTTCGGCGGGACGACGGGTTCAACCGGCTTCGGCAACCCTGGCGGGATTGGCGTCACGGGCGCCAACCTGACGATCGTGAATGACGGCACGATTTCCGGCGGCCTCGCCGGCGACAACGTCACGCGGGCCAATGCCATCGTGTTCACAGGCGGCACGAACGTTTACGAAATGTGGGCCGGCGCAATCGTCACCGGCAGTGTGGTCGATAACACCGGCAACGGTACATTCCGGCTCGGCGGCACGACCGATAGCAGCTTCAATCTCTCGGAGCTTGCAACCAGCCAGTATCAGGGCTTCACGCACCTGGCGAAGAGCGGTTCTTCGACCTGGACACTGACCAACAGCAGCGGCTGGACGAGCGACGTCGTCATCAATGGCGGCGTGCTGTTCGTACAGGATTCACTGGCGAATGCGTCGATCATCACCGTGAACGCGACCGGCACGCTGGCCGGCACCGGCCCTGCAAGCACGGTGCAGGTCAATGCAGGCGGCGCCTTCAGGCCAGGCGACACCACGCCGGGTTCATCGATGACGGTGGCAAGCCTCGCGATGCAGTCCGGCGCGCAGTATGTGGTTTCGCTCAATCCCACCACATCGAGCTTCGCCAACGTCACCGGCAACGCGTCGCTCGGCGGCGCCACTGTCGCGGCGAACTTCGCCACCGCCAGCGGCTATGTCGAAAAGCAATACACCATCCTGAATGCAGGCAGCATCAGCGGCACGTTCGCGTCGACCGTGGCAAATACCAATCTGCCGTCGGGCTTCAAGACATCGCTGAGCTACAATCCGACCAATACCAAGGTCTTTCTCGATCTGGCGCTGGACTTCACGCCGCCGGGTGGCGGAGGAGGTGGTGGTGCTGGCCCCACGTCGCCGGCAACGCCCTTGAGTGGCAATCAGTCGAACGCCGGCAACGCCATCATCAACTTCTTCAACACCACGGGCCACATTCCGATGGCGTTCGGCAATCTGACGCCACAAGGGCTGACGCAAGTGTCCGGCGAAATCGGCGGCAGCGCGCAGAGCACCAACTTCCAGGCTTCGACACAGTTCATGAATATTATGAGCGATCCAACCACTGCGGGACGCGGTGGAGCGGGAAGTGCTGGCGGCGCGGGTGGTGGTGCTGGCGCGAGCGGCTACGCGGATGACGCGATGGCCTATGCGGGTAAGAAATCGAACAATCCACGCGATGCATTCGCGTCGTTCACGAAAGCACCTGTGCAACCGTCATTCGTGCAGCGCTGGAGCACGTGGGCGATGGGCTATGGCGGATCGCAGACCACGGATGGCAACGTCGCGGCTGGCACCAACACCTCGTCGAGCAACATCTACGGTGTCGCGGTGGGCGCGGATTACAGCTTATCGCCGGATACCGTCGCAGGCTTCGCGTTGTCGGGTGGCGGCACGAACTACTCTGTCGTCAACGGCGGCACTGGTCGCTCGGACATGTTCCAGCTCGGTGCATTTGTACGTCACAACATCGGCGCGACATATCTAACGGCGTCTGCCGCTTATGGCTGGCAGGATGTGACAACCGATCGATATGTCACGGTGGCGGGCGTCGATCATCTCAAGGCGGAGTTCAATACGAATTCGTATTCCGGCCGGTTAGAGTTGGGTCACCGCTTCTTGCAGCCGTGGTTCGGCGGGCTCGGTGTCTCGCCATACGCAGCTGTTCAAGTCACCGCATTCGAACTGCCTGCCTATGCCGAACAAGCCGTCACGGGTAACAACACATTCGCACTGGCCTATGGCGCCAACACCTCGACGGCAACGCGCAGCGAGTTGGGTATCCGCACTGACAAGTCTTATGCCCTCGATGGTGCAGTGCTCACCCTGCGAGGCCGCGCGGCATGGGCACATGACTTCAACCCGAACAGCAATGTCACCGCGACATTCCAGACGTTGCCCGGCGCATCGTTCATCGTGAACGGCGCAGCGCTGGCGCCCGACGCGGCGCTCACCACGGCATCCGCTGAGCTGAGTTGGATCAACGGCTGGTCGGTGGCCGGGACGTTCGAAGGCGAGTTCTCGAACGTCACCCGCAGCTACGCCGGCAAGGGCGTGGTCCGGTACAATTGGTGAGGCACGCCCGGCGCGCGACGCCGGGTTGCTCCGCCACGCGGACGCGGCTTAGGCGTGTGCCACGTGACTCGCATCCTGCCGTCATTGGCAGGGCGGCATGCGCGGCCAAAGTTCTTCCACGAATCTGTCCCTATGCCCGTGTCTCAACCTGCGCACGCGAGGCCAAAAAGGTCGCGCGCACGTTGCGTTGGAGACGGCAAAAGCAGGCCGATTTGCCGATGATATCTTCTGATATTTTCTGAAATCAGGTCGCGAACACTTCCTTTCAACGCGGGTGAAAATCCTTTTCAGCGCAAGGTGTTGGAGTCGTTTTCTGACATCTTGATAGGCGCTACCGACCGCCAGGATGCCGCCAACAAAAGTGCGCCTGCCATGGCCTGCCGTTGGCTCCTCGGCTACCACATCGTTCAATGGGATTTTTGTGGATGGGCTCGAATTGAGTGAGCCCATGACGGATGGAGCAACGGGTCGAAAGACCCGTTGGTGAGGCGGTTCGGGGCAGTGCGGTGACGTTTGGAAGTCGAAAGGTCGGGACGTTGCAAGCCCGGCAGCATGCATTTTCTGTTTCATCCCTGATGAACACCACGGCGCTGCGCGCGGGTGTGCTCGGTGTTGCGCTCGCCGGTGCGTTCATTGCGACGCCCGCCTGGGCCGATTGCACGCCCGCGGCGGCCGACGGCGTGACGGCGACCTGTACCGGCACCACCAACGGCTACGGCACTGGAACTGAGACCGGCGTCACCGTCACTGTCGAGAACGGCGCGACGGTCACCGGAAGCATCTTAATCGGCGACGGGACGGTCACCAACAATGTCGGCGGCACCATCAGCGGCGATCCGGGAATCCTTGCCTTCATGGGCTCTGTCGAAGTCACCAATTCCGGCAGTATTACCGGCACCTCAAACCTCGGCATTTACGGCGCCACCAACGCGACGGTGACCAACAATGTGGGCGGCCGCATCTGGAGCATGGGAAGCGGAATTTACGCCTACACGGGCTCTGCCAATGTCACGAACTCCGGCAGTATAACCGGCGTCATCGACTACGGCATTTACGCCGGCACCGATGCGACGGTGATCAACAATACGGACGGCCGCATCTCGGGCGAAGATAGCGGAATTTTCGCCAACGGGGGCTCTGCCAATGTCACCAACTCCGGCAATGTTAACGGCAGCTTTAACTACGGCATACACGCCGCCACCGACGCGACGGTGACCAACAATGCGGGCGGCAGCATCACGGGCGGCGATAGCGGAATTCTCGCCAACGCGGGCTCTGCCAATGTCACCAATTCCGGCAGTATTACCGGCAGCATTAACTACGGCATTTACGCCGGCACCAACGCGACGGTGACCAACAATGCGGGCAGCAGCATCTTCGGCGGTAGCTACGGGATTTACGCCGGTGGTGGCGGATCGTCGGTCTTCAATGCCGGCAGCATCAGCGGCGGCAACGCGGCGATCCGGTTCGGCGGCACCGGCAACACGCTGACGTTGGCGCCGGGCTCGGTCATCACGGGCAACGTGCTCGGCACCGGCAGCGATACGTTCCAACTCGGCGGCACCGGTGCGGATACGTTCGATGTCAGCGCGCTTGGCAATGCGGCGCAGTATCAAGGCTTCAGCACCTTCAACAAGATCGGCAGCTCGGTGTGGACGCTCACCGGAACGCAATCTGGCTCCGCAAACTGGTCGCTGCTTGACGGCACGCTCTCGATCTCGAATGTCAACGCTATCGGCATCTTCAGCTCGCTCAACTTCAATGGCGGCACGCTGCGATTCACCGGCGCATCGGCAGCCAGTCTCTCGAACTTCACCTGGGGCGACCACGGCGGCGGCTTCGACGTCAGCGATGCGGCGGGAACGCTCATCGTCTCGGGCTCGATGAGCGGCACCGGCGGACTCACCAAGCTTGGCGCAGGCGCCCTGACGCTCGAGGGAATCTCGGATTACACCGGCGCGACGTCCGTCAACGCAGGCACGCTCGCCGCCGGTGGCGCCGGCGCGTTCTCGCCCAACTCGGCTTATACAGTGGCGTCCGGCGCGAGACTGGACCTGAACGGTCACGACCAGACTATCGGCTCATTGGCCGGAGCAGGCTCCGTCGAGCTTGCTGGGACGCTGACCACAGGCGGCGACAACACATCGACGCTGTTCTCCGGCGTGATCGACGGCAACGGCGGTTTGACCAAGACCGGCACCGGCACGATGATGCTCTCGGGCACGAACAGTTACACCGGCGCGACGATCGTCAACGACGGCGCACTGGTGGTGAACGGCTCGATCGCGTCGTCCAGCGGCGTCACCGTGAACAACGGCGGAATCCTCGGCGGCACCGGTCAGTTGCCGACAGCCGTCATCAACAGCGGTGGTACGCTGGCGCCGGGCAACTCCATCGGCACCATCACGGTCAATGGCAACCTCGCGTTCAACACCGGCAGCTTCTACAAGATCGAAGTCTCGCCGAGCGCGGCCGATCGCACCAATGTGCTCGGTACCGCGACGCTTACCGGCGCGACGGTGCAGGCGGTGGCGCTGCCGGGCAGTTTCCGTGCCCAGACTTACACAATCCTCAACGCCACCGGCGGCTTCGGCGGAACGCAGTTCGACGGTCTCACCGGCGATACGTTCGCGCCCACGCGCAATCCGCATCTGACGTATGACGCGAACAACGTCTTCCTCGTGCTCGATCCCAGCACGCTCGTGCTGCCGCAAGGCGCGAGCGGCAATCAGTCCAGTATCGCGGGCGCGATCAACAAAGCAGTCGAGAGTGGTTTCACGCCGCCGGCCGGTTTCGACGCGCTGCTCAACATGAGCGGTGCGCAACTGACGAACGCGCTCAAGCAAGTCTCCGGTGAAATCGGCGGCAGCGCGCAGAGCACCAGCTTCCAGGCATCGACGCAGTTCATGAATATCATGAGCGACCCGACCGCTGCGGGCCGCGGCGGCGTGGGTGGGGGTGCCGGTGCGGCAGGTTACTCCGATGAAGCCACCAATGAGAGCATGGCTTACGTAGCCAAGCCGAAGTCGAAGGACCCCCGCGATGCGTTCGCGTCGTTCACCAAGGCGCCACCGGTTGCGTTCGTACAACGCTGGAGCACATGGGCGATGGGCTACGGCGGATCGCAGACCACAGACGGCAACGTCGCAGCAGGAACGAATACCTCGTCGAGCAACATTTATGGTGTTGCCGTTGGTGCGGACTATCGTTTCTCGTGGGACACCGTCGCAGGCTTCGCGCTGTCGGGCGGCGGCACCAATTACTCTGTGGTGAATGGCGGCACCGGCCGCTCGGACATGTTCCAGCTCGGCGCCTTCGTGCGTCAGAACTTCGGCGCGACGTATCTCACCGCGTCGGCCGCCTATGGCTGGCAGGACGTCAAGACCGATCGCTACGTCACGGTCGCTGGCGTCGATCACCTCAAGGCTGAGTTCAACACGAACTCATACTCAGGCCGTCTCGAACTCGGTCACCGCTTCTTGCAGCCATGGTTCGGCGGGCTCGGCGTGTCGCCTTATGCCGCTGTGCAGGTGACAGCATTCGAACTGCCTGCCTATGCCGAACAGGCGGTCACGGGTAACAACACCTTCGCGTTGGCCTATGGCGCGAACACTTCGACCGCGACCCGCAGTGAACTCGGCCTTCGCACCGACAAGTCCTATGCGCTTGAGGGTGCCGTGCTGACGTTGCGCGGCCGCGCCGCGTGGGCGCACGACTTCAATCCGAACAGCAATGTGACCGCGACATTCCAGACGCTGCCCGGTGCATCGTTTGTGATGAACGGCGCAGCGCTCGCGTCTGACGCGGCGCTCACAACGGCTTCGGCTGAGGTGAGCTGGATGAACGGCTGGTCGGTGGCCGGAACGTTGGAAGGCGAGTTCTCCAACGTCACCCGCAGCTACGCCGGCAAGGGCGTGGTGCGGTACAATTGGTAAGACGTGACATGACTGCCGTTGAAAACACCCGCTCACCTTCATTCCATCCGCCTGCGGCTTTGCGCACGTCTTTGCTGAATACCACGGCGCTGGTGCGCGTATGTGTGCTCGGCGTTGCGCTCTCCGGTGCATTCCTTGCGACGCCCGCCTGGGCCGATTGCTCGCCCCAGGCGGCCAACGGCGTGACGGCGATTTGTACCGGCACCACCAACAATCAGGGCGGCGGCGCGCCCGGCACCAGCGGGGACCAATTCGGCTACGGCACTGGAAATGAGACCGGCGTCACCGTCACCGTCGTCGGCGGCGCCGCGGTCGTGGGCGACCTATTGGGCATCTATATCGGCGACGGGACGGTGATCAACGGAGCTGGTGCCAGCATCAATGGAATTGCGGCTGGCCACGGCTCTGCCAATGTCACCAACTCCGGTAGTATTACCGGCTCGACCTACGGCATTTACGCCGTCACCGACGCAACGGTGACCAACAATGTGGGCGGCAGCATCGCGGGCGACTACGGAATTTTCGCCGTCACGGGCTCTGCCAATGTGACCAACTCAGGGAGTATTGCGGGCAACTTTCTTGGCTATGGCATTTTCGCCGGCACGGATGCGATGGTGACCAACAATGCGGGCGGCAGCATCACGGGCGGTAGCGGAATTTACGCCGCGAATGGCTTTGCCAACGTCACCAATTCCGGCAGTGTTACCGGCAACTCGGACTACGGCATCTACGCCGGCACCGATGCGACGGTGACCAACTATGCGGGCGGCCACATCACGGGCGACTTTAGCGGAATTTACGCCACGGGCTCTGCCAATGTCACCAATTCCGGCACTATCACCGACAACGGTGGATTCTACGGCATTTATGCCGGCACCAATGCGACAGTGACCAACAATACGGGTGGCAGCGTCACGGGCAGCCAATACGGCATCTCGGCCGGTGGTGGCGTGGCTTCGGTGGTCAATGCCGGCATCATCAGCGGCGGTAACTTCGGAATTACCGCCTTGACCAATGCGACCGTGACCAACAATGCGGGCGGCAGCATCACGGGCGGCGATAGCGGAATTTTTGCGAGCTCTGCCAATGTAACCAATTCCGGCATTATCACCGGCGGAGGCTCCTTCGGATTCTACAACTCCGGCATTTACGCCTCGACCAGCGCGACGGTGACCAACAATGCGGGTGGCAGCATCGCCGGCGATTACTACGGAATCCGCGCCGATGGCGGCGGTTCCTCAGTGGTCAATGCCGGCAGCATCAGCGGCGGCGTCGCGGCGATCAAGTTCGGCGGCACCGGCAACACGCTGACGCTGGCGCCGGGCTCGGTCATCACGGGCAACGTGCTCGGCACCGGCAGCGATACGTTCCAGCTTGGCGGCACCGGTGCGGCGACATTCGACATCAGCGCGTTGAGTGATGCCGCGCAGTATCAGGGTTTCAGCACCTTCAACAAGGTCGATAGCTCGATTTGGACGCTGACCGGCACCAGCACGTTCGCCGGTCCGGTGAACGTCAATGGCGGCACGCTGGCGGTGGACGGCGACATCACGTCAATGAGCCGCGTCATCGTGAACAACACCGGTACGCTTGCGGGCAGCGGCACGGCCGGCGCGGTGCAGGTCAACGCAGGTGGCACGTTTGCCCCGGGTAGCGGCACGCCGGGTTCGACGATGACGGTGGCAAGCCTCGCAATGCAGTCCGGCGCGTTCTACGCGGTGAATCTGAACCCGACCACATCGAGCTTTGCCACCGTCACCGGCGTGGCGACGCTCGGCGGCGCGAAGGTCAATGCGAACTTCGCCAGCGGCGGCTATGTCGTCAAGCAATACACCATTCTGAATGCAGGCAGAATCAGCGGTGCGTTCGACGCCAAGGTGATCAACACCAATCTGCCGTCGGGCTTCAAGACCTCGCTCAGCTACGACACGGCCATGACCAAAGCCTATCTCGATCTGGCCCTCGCGTTCACTCCGCCGTCCGGCGGCTCGTTCAGCGGCAACCAGTCGAATGTCGGAAATGCCATCGTCAACTTCTTCAACACCAACGTCGGCATTCCGCTGGCGTTCGGTGGCCTGACGCCGCAAGGCCTCACGCAAGTCTCCGGCGAAATCGGCGGCAGTGCGCAGGGCACCAGCTTCCAGGCTTCGACGCAGTTCATGAATATCATGAGCGATCCGACCGCTGCGGGACGTGGCGGAGCGGGAAGTGCTGGCGGCGCTACAGGTTATGCCGATGAAGCCATGGCCTATGCGGCTAAGCGTTCCAACAATCCGCGCGACGCATTCGCGTCGTTCACCAAGGCGCCGCCGGTTCCGTTCGCGGCGCGCTGGAGCACATGGGCGATGGGCTATGGCGGATCGCAGACCACGGACGGCAACGTCGCAGCGGGAACGAATACCTCGTCGAGCAACATCTATGGCGTTGCGGTCGGTGCGGACTACAGCTTCTCGCCAGATACGGTCGCAGGCTTCGCGTTGTCGGGCGGTGGCACCAATTACTCTGTCGTGAATGGCGGCACCGGACGCTCCGACATGTTCCAGCTTGGCGCCTTCGTGCGTCAGAACTTCGGCGCGACGTATCTCACCGCATCCGCTGCGTATGGCTGGCAGGATGTGACAACCGATCGTTACGTCACGGTGGCAGGCGTCGATCATCTCAAGGCCGAGTTCAACACCAACTCATACTCAGGCCGTCTCGAACTCGGTCATCGCTACCTCGCACCATGGTTCGGCGGGCTCGGCGTGTCGCCTTACGCCGCGGTGCAGATCACCGCGTTCGAACTGCCTGCCTATGCCGAACAGGCGGTCAGCGGCAACAACACATTCGCGTTGGCCTATGGCGCCAACACGTCCACCGCGACACGCAGCGAACTCGGTGTTCGCACCGACAAGTCCTACGCCCTCGATGGTGCTGTTCTCACCCTACGCGGCCGCGCCGCATGGGCGCACGACTTCAATCCGAACAGCGCGGTGAGCGCGACATTCCAGACGTTGCCTGGCGCATCGTTCATCGTGAACGGCGCCGCGCTCGCGCCCGACGCGGCTCTCACAACAGCGTCTGCTGAACTGAGCTGGATGAACGGCTGGTCGGTGGCCGGCACGTTCGAAGGCGAGTTCTCGAATGTCACCCGCAGCTACGCCGGCAAGGGCGTGGTGCGTTACAACTGGTAAGTCGCGCTCGGCATCGCTTCTTCGTCTTCCCGAGGAAGAAGAAGCCGGGTGAAAACTCAGCCCAACCGTTTGTTCGCTTTGTAGGACTGGAGAAACGCATCCGACGAAACGCTATCGGCGAGAGCACGGAGCGTTTGCGCCGAACCCGGCCCCAGCACGGCTTCGACCCGGTTGTTCACCCCAGCCCACAGGCGAAGGGCCTCCTTGAGCCGCGCCTTGCCGGACGCCGTGAGGATCGCATGCTTGGTGCGTTTGTCCTCGTCATCCTGCCGGACTTTGATGAGGCCGTCGCGAAGCAGCGGTTTCATGGCATGCGTTAAAGCCGAGATCTGAATCCCCAAGCGCTCCGCCAGCATCTGCAGTGTTGGATCTTCGTTCGGCGTATTCGCCGAAAATTCCTCAATCTTTGAAAGCATCGCGGCCTGCGTGGCCTTGAGACCGGCAGGGCCCATCGCGTCGTCGTACAGCTGCCCAAGCCGACGGGCCGCGCGGCGCAGGGCCGTGTTGGTGCACGCCAGATCGGCGACCATGGTGATGTCGATGGGTTCCGGGTGGCTCGGGTTCCTGGCTTTGCTCATCCCCCTAAAATAGTTGAGCACTCACCCATTGCAAAGGGGCGAGGGCATCATAGATAGTTGAGCACTCAACTAATATACTTGAGTGCTCAATTAATAGGGATAATGGACATGACCACATCCGACCAAAAGAAAATCGCCGTTGTAACAGGGGCTTCCTCAGGCATCGGCGCGGTTTACGCCGACCGTCTGGCCGGGCGGGGATACGATCTGATCCTCGTTGCCCGGCGGGCCGATCGCCTCGAAGCGCTCGCCAAATCGATCACGGACAAACATGGCGCGAAAGTCGAGGTTGTCGCCGCCGATCTGGAGAAGGACGCTGATCTCGCGCGGGTCGAAAAGATCCTTGCGACGAATGCCGCCGTCCGCGTGCTGGTCAACAACGCCGGACTGGCGCGGCTTAGTCCGCTGGCTACCTCGGCGGTGCAGAATTCACTCTCTCAAATTGACCTGAACATCACGGCCCTGACGCGCCTGACCCACGCTGTGCTTCCGGGGTTCGTGTCGCGAAACGATGGCGTCATTATCAACATCGCCTCGGTGCTCGCCGTTCACGCTATGCCCGTCAGTTCGGTCTACAGCGGCACCAAGGCTTATGTCCTGAATTTCAGCCGCGGACTTCAGCAGGAACTGGCGCAGACCAACGTGAAGGTTCAGGTGGTGTTGCCTGCGTCGACAGCGACGGAAATCTGGGATTTGTCCGGTATCCCGCTGTCGGCCTTGAACCAGGAGACAGTGATGCCGACTGAAACCCTCGTGGATGCAGCCTTGGCCGGATTCGACAAGGGCGAAGCAGTCACCTGGCCGTCCGTCGCGGACGCCGGTCTCTGGGACAAGTTCGACCAGGCGAGATCGACGCTCTTTGCCGCAACACAAACCAGCAGGCCCGCGCCGCGCTACCAGTCCTGATCGCTCGTGCGATGGAGATCGCAGATCGAAAGGTCTGCGATTTTCAATTCTGATCTGTGAAAGTGCAGACCCGGCCGTGTCCGCAGAAGGGGTTCTGACGAAACAGACGCGTTTTTTTCATCAACCTATGTTAGCTCTTTAGGTTGATGGCCGCGTGTGGTTCTTAAGCCTTGAGACGTCATGAAGATCGCCTTGATGGATCCGGAATGCATGAGCCATTTGGGCTGCGCGCCAGCTTCGAGAACTTCGTTTTTCGATCCTGCCGCCTCATGACAGAACAGCGCCGGGACGCACGCGATGGGTGACTTTAAGTCTGACAAGATGGCCGAGGCCTGCCTTGCCCTTGGTGAAACCATCATTGATCCGTCGCTTTGGCCGCAGGTGATGGAGCGCATCTGCGAGGCCGTCGGGTCGACTGGCTCTCTTCTCCTGCAAGCCGACGTTCGGACGCCGGACGTGCCGCGGACGGACTCGTTGGGCGATCTGGTGAGCGTCTATTTCCGCGACGGGTGGCAAAATCGCGATCCGCGGGCTCACCGGGCCGTGCCGCTTCTGCTGTCGGGTACGCGCGTCTTTACCGATCAGGATATTCTGACGCGGGACGAAATCCGCTCCATGCAGTATTTCAACGAGTGCACTCTTCCCATGGGCTTTCAATGGGCGGCGGGGGTGGCATTCTCGGCCGGCGAGGCGCTTTGGGCCCTTTGCCTGCACAGGGCGAGCAGGGAGCAGCCGTTCGATACGGAAGACGCTCGCATTCTCTCCACCTTGCCTGACAGGCTGACGGAGGTTGCGACACTCTCTACCGCAGTCGGCCGGATCGCACTGGAGAGCGCGACCAACGCGCTCGACCTGATCCATCAACCCGCGATCGCGTTGGACAGGTTTGGCATCGTTCTTGGTGTGAATAGTGGTGCTCATGGTCTCTTGAACGGCGATCTTGGTGTCAGAAATCGCCGCCTGACCACGACCGATCGCAACGCTGCGGCATCCTTGCAGAACCTCATGGACCGGCTGCTTGTGACGCCCGAAACGGCACCCTTTGCGGCACAGCCGATCGTCGTTCGTAGGACAGACAACGACCCGATTATCCTTCGTGTGCTTCCTGTTCATCCGGTTGCGCGAAATCCATTTCTAGGGGCGCGCGTTATCCTCACCCTTTCGGAGACTCAGGCGCGGCCTCGCCTCGATCAAGGTCTGCTCAGGCATTTGTTTTCGCTGACACCGGCTGAAGCGAAGTTGGCCAATCTCCTGGCGCAGGGACTTTCTCCCGACGAAGCAGGCGAAAAACTCGGTGTGAAGCGCGCGACGGCACGCAACCAACTCAAAGCGATATTCGCCAAGACGGATACCCATCGGCAGGGTCAGCTTGTTGCGCTCCTCGCGTCTCTCTCGTCGCGGTGAGAGACGCTTACGACGCAGGCGCGGGTGCCACGGTGTCCGCAGCGACAGCGCCGCGTGCACCTAGTGGTTTCTCGCGACCTTCGGTGGTGTCGGCGGCGGTCTGATGCTCGATCTCTGAATTCAGCTCCGCGCCGCACAGCACGATGATGGCCGACATCCACATCCACATCATCAGGCCAATGACTGCGCCGAGCGATCCGTAGGTCGCGTTGTAATTGCCGAAGTGCGACAGATACCATGACAACAGGGCGGAGCCCGCCAGCCACAGCAATGCTGCCACAGTTGCGCCCGGGCTAAGCCATTCCCATTGCGCGGCGGTGCGGCTCGGCCCGAACCGGTAAAGCACCGCGAGGGCTGCGAGCAGAAGCACAATAATGACCGGCCAGCGGCCCCATGCGACGATGGCCTCAAGCTCCGCGGCAAGACCCAGCCGTTCGAGCGCAAGCGGCATTGCGATCACCGCGCTCACCATGATGAGCAGCGACACGATCGCGCCGATCGTGAACAGCAGCGAGACGGCGTTCAGCATGAAGAAGCCGCGTTTCTCGCGTTCGTCATATACCACATTCAACGCTTCGATCACCGCCTTCATGCCGGCGTTCGCACTCCACAGCGCAACGGCGAGGCCGAACGCGAAAGACAATCCAAGTGTCGATGGAGGCTGCGCGGTCACACGGGTGATCTGGTCCTGCACGATGCTGAACGAGCCTTCGGGGAGCATTACCGCGAGGCTTTGCAGATTGTTGGAAATCGTCGCGGGATCCGCGAACAAGCCGTAGCTCGACACCAGTGCGGTGATGGCCGGGAAGATCGCGAGCAATCCGTAGAACACCACGCCTGCGGCGGTCGCCAGCAGGCGGTCTTCGTCGATCTGCTGGTATGTGCGAACAAAGATGTCGCGCCAGCCGCGCAAGGGAATTTGCCACGGACGTGTGGCGTGGCGTCCGCGACCGGATTCAGATGACACGGGTGGGGCTGACACCCGCCCGGCATGGAGCTGCGCGGCATCGGGCAGTCGCGTCGCAGCGATGGCCTTTGCCGGAATTTCGATGACGGAAGATCCCGCCAGGAAATGACGGTAAGCCGCAGTCACCGCGAGGAGGGACGAGGCTGCGACGGCCAGATATCTGGGAAGATGCAAGCGCCGCGTGGCCATCAGTCTTCATCCATCCGTGACGATCTCCGCCTTGCGTTGAACAGCCAGCCGGCAAGAACGGCGGCGGCTGATCCTGCGAGCAGCGTCGTGACGGCGTCCGGGCGGTTTGAGACCCGCGCGGAGACCGTGCTTGCGGCGCGATGTGCGGTGGCGTTGACTGTGCTTGTAATCGCGTTGATCTGCCGTTCGCCTCTGGGGAAGGCAGGCGCGCGGCGCTTCAAAACAACGAAGCCCACCATCATGGCGATGATGCCGACGCCGAACAGCAAGCCAAAGAGAGCGGCGTAAGCTTCGACCTCGCCGTAATTGAGTTCGATCCATCGGAACAGCGCCGCCAAAGCGACAGCGAGTGCGCTAAGGATGCAAATCGCCCCAGCGATCACAAAGGAAAACGCGAGAGCGTACTTCGTCGAGAGGCGGCCGAGCCAGCCGCTCACATCCGACTGATAAGATCCCACGAGCGCCGCGACGAGGCCGAGCGGCCGGCGTGGTGGAAGGAGGGAGGGTGTTGCCATGGATTGTCTCTCACGCAGCCGGTTTTTCCTGGAAGCATGATGCAAACCCGCCTGAGGCAACGACGTTCCGTCGCTGCCCACCGGCAGCACGTGCGCTAGAGGTGCGACCGCAATGATATGCGCGCGACTGAGACAAGCGAGGAACGTATGCACCTCATCGCCGTTCTGAATGCAGAGGATGCACGCGCGAATGCGGCGGACGGAGAACAAACGAGTGCCGTTTCAACACAGCGTGGAGGGACATCGAACGTGGCCAACCAGGACAACAAGGGGCGGCCGGACCGCAGCCGGATCAATCTCAGCGAAATGAAATACTGGACCAAGCATCTCGGCGTCAGTCGCGAGACGCTGGAAAAGACGGTGGCGAAGGTGGGAAATTCCGCCGCAGCCGTCCGCAAGGAACTCGGTCAGATGGGAGCCACCCAGTGAGGGAGGTTCAGGGGTGCGCCGCTGCGGGCGACTGAAGCAGCAGCTGCGCGCTGCCTTCTTTATTGTCGCGGCGGATCCCGCTGTCACTCACCCCATAGCTTTCTCACCTCTTCGGACTGCGTCGGCATTCGGGCCCCTGCGTTGCGACACGCAAGGGCAGGGACCCGATCATCAGGACGCGATCACATCGCCAGTTCAATATCCTTGACGTTGGCGATCGGGCCGAGGATCGCGGGATCAAACTCGTTGAGAGTATGGCGATTGGAGAGACGCTTGGGCAAATCGGGATTCGCCAGCGCACCCCGGCCTATGGTGACGATATCCGCGCCATCATCGAGCGCGGCCACGGCACGATCGATGTTGTGCAGGCTGCCGTTGGCGAAAATCTTCGCTCCGGGCGCATAGCGCTTGGCGAGACTCACCAAGGACGGACCTTGTTCGGCGAAAGCAGGCTTCCATGCTTCGAACTCGGTCACGTGGATAAAGTTGGCCCCCGCATCAGCGAGGCTACCGAAGATGATTTCGGCGTCGCGCTCCGCACCCGCCCACTTGTGATGGTAGTCGTTCACCTTGCCTTGCGAGATACGGACGCCGACCGGCACCGCTGCGCCAACCTTGGCCCGCACCTGCTTGAAGGTTTCCACGATCAATCGCACGCGGTTCTCTGTGGTGCCGCCCCAGCGATCCGCTCGATCGTTGGCGTAGTCGGTCAAGAACTGGTCGAGCAGGTAACCGTTCGCGCCGTGAATCTCGATGGCGTCGAACCCTGCGGTCTCGATCGCGCGTCCAGCCGCGTTCGCGAAGCCTGTAATCGCATCCGCGATCTGTTCTTCCGTTATTGCAGCGGGTAATCCATAGCGATCCTTGCCGTGATAGAAGGTCATCTGCAGCCCCTTGGGTTGAATCGCAGAGGGGCCCACCGTGCCGGTGCGGAAGCGGTTGCCTTGGCTGATCGCGCCGGCGTGCATCATCTGAGCAATGGCGAGCGCGCCGTGTGCCTTGATGCCGTTGACGACGGGCTTCCAGGCGCTGGCCTGAACGTCGTCGCTCATGCCCGGCTGATGGATGTAGCCCTGCGAGAACGCCTGATCCGTGTAGATGCCTTCGGTGATCACCGCCCCGAAGCCGCCGCGGGCGAAACGCTCGTAATAGCGGGTCATGGTCTCGGTCGCCCGGCCGTCCTCGGTCGCCGTAATGCGCGTCATCGGCGCGACCGACAGGCGGTTTTGGACGGTCCGGCCAATTATATCGATTTGTGAGAAAAGTGAGCTGGTGTCGGTGGTCATCGGCTTGGTCTCCAGGGCTGCGAGATGAGGTGTTTTCCTCAAAATCCGAGGGTGGCTCGCTTCTGGAGACGGATTTAGCCTTTGCCGCGGAGGGGCAGTAGCCGGCCTGGACGGTAAGTACTTTATCATTTATCGTTATAAAATGGATCTCGCGGACGTCGCCCTGTTTCGAACGATCATCTCCGTCGGCAGCCTGTCGGCCGCAGCACGCCAGCTGCGCACGACGCCGATGCTGGTCAGCCGGAGACTGGCGGCCCTCGAAGAAGAACTGGGCGCGCGCCTTTTCCATCGCACCACACGATCCTTGTCTCTGACGCCAGAGGGCGAAGCCTTCTTGCCGCACGCCGTCGCTCTTATCGAAGCGCGGGACTCGGCATTCGAGTCCGTGTCCTCCCGCAGCTCTGGCTTGTCGGGGGTGCTTAGAGTGACAGCGCCGAACGTCATTGGTCACGCCGTTATTGTGCCTGTTGTCGCAGAACTGATCGCCGACAACCCGGCGCTGCGTGTCGATCTGACCTTGAGCGACAGCGTGATCGACATTGCATCGTCTGCGCTGGACGTTGCCGTGCGCGTGTCTCCGATGAAGCCGTCGGACATGATCGCGACAAAGCTCGCCGACAATCCCTATGTCCTTTGCGCGTCTCCCGCCTATATCGCTCGCTTCGGGGCGCCTGCAACGATAAGCGATCTCGTCGCTCACCCTTGCATCAAACTTCATGCGATGGACACCTGGCCGTTCAGGCGTGGCGAAGAACTGGAGAGGGTCCGCATCAACGGTCCGTTGTCGGCCAGCACGGTCGATGCAGTTCGGGCAGCCTGCATCGCAGGGGTCGGCGTCGCCGTGATGACCTATTGGGACGTACGGGAGCACATTGCGCGCGGGGAATTAGTGCGGATTGTCCTCACCGATGCCGAGCCGAGTGAGCTTGGCATCTGGGCGGTTTTCCTGACCCGTACGCATATGCCCTCCCGCGTGAGAGCTTTCATCGATGCTTTACGGAAACGGCTCCTTGCGGATACGCTTGTGTCGGACGCTTAAAAGTCTCTGATGCCGGCTGTTGCGCCCATAAGCGCTCAGCGGCCGATCGCGATAATTGCGCCAATCGAAACGAGAGGATGCCGTGTCCAGGTTGTCCATTCTGTTGTTGGCCACTTTGATTTTCCTTTGCGACATCCGCGATGGCAACGCGGTGCCGCTGACGACGTTTCGCTATGAGGCCCAGGCGCAACGCCATTGTCCGACCGATACAGTGGTGTGGCTCGATTTCCGAACGAGGCGCTACTATCAGAAGGGACAGAAGCGCTACGCGCTTGGTCAGACTGGCAGCTTTGTGTGCAGGAATGAAGCGCGCGGCAGCGGCTTTCGCCGCTCGGTGTTAGGATTGAGATAGCGTTGCCGGAGATAGTCGCATGTTGCGTCAATTTCTCGTGGGCGGAGCCGCCAGTGTTTGCAACATCATGATCCACGCCCTGGTCATGGCCGCGGTGATCAAGGCGGTGCGCTTCGCCGACGCGCGCGTGACGGCCCATCGATCGTTTCGATTGATCACTGTGATGATCGCGACTGTGACTGTTCTGATGATGGCGCACCTCGCTGAGGTCATCGTCTGGTCCGTGATTTACGCAATCGTCGACATCGCACCCGCTGGCACCAATCTCATCGATTTTGCTTTCGTCAATTACACAACGCTGGGATACGGCGACGTGACGCCGGTCAAGCGCTGGTATTTGCTCGGGCCGATGACCGCGATGAACGGCGTTCTGTTGTTCGGCTGGTCTACTGCCGTCATTTTTGAGGTGCTGCGAGTGAGCCTGACGGCTAATGGCAAGGACATGGACGCACGAGAAAGGCGATGGTGGCCTGAATAGGCGAGGACACGAGAGAACCATCTGGCGGAATGTGAAAGCCGCGATCGCGGATCAATAACGCTCGTCGGGAATTAACGGGACAGAACGGGGGCCACGCTTTTCAAGGAGGCTCACATGCGCAGGCGCGTTCTGGAACTCACGATATCCACCCTCATTTTGGCGTACGGTGCCGGTGGCGCGACGGCACAGGATCGAATGCCGCCTCAACCGGATCTCCAGCAGATGCAACCTGACCCCATGGGTGAGGGCGGCCCACGCATGATGGGACCAGGCGGGATGATGGGCCGCGGTATGATGGGAGGGCAAATGATGGGGCACGGCATGATGCATGGCAGTCCGATGGGAACGCCTTTTACGATGCGTATGATGTTCGCTCTGATGGACGCCGACGGCGATGGGACCATTTCGCTGCAGGAATTTCAGGCGGCTCACGAACGGATTTTCAAGGCAATGGATGCCAATAGAGATGGCAAACTGACCCCGGAGGAGATGAAAGCGTTCATCCACGGGAGCAGGTGATCGTACGGAGCAAGTGATCGGCATCGCGGCATAACAAGATGCCCTGGCGATCCGGCCTGTGTCATGCAAAGCAGCGCCCTTGACCAGTTACTTCAGCGGAATTGACCTGCGAGTTGATGTGGAGTTGCCGAAGGGGCTTCGCCAAGCTCGTCGCGCAATCGTTCCGGTTTCGCCGCGAAAAATTGTCATGGAACACTCCGGTCCGTTTTCGCTTGGCTTTAAAAGAGGAGAACGCATGAACCACCAGAGAGTAACAATAGTGGGCTTCATCGCCGTTCTGGCCGTCGTCCTGATCACGTTGTTTACGATGACGACGTCGAAGGATACGCAGCGAACCATCGGCGAGAGCATTCCGCACGGCGCCAGCGAAAAGCCCGTGAGCAAATAAACCCGCAAATAAAAAACCCCGGCGAACCGGGGTTTTGTTGTCAGGCCTGCGGGAGCGCCATCATTTCTTTTTTGCTTTTGCTTTCTTCCGTTTGGGCGCTTTCTTCGCAGCCTTTTTCTTCATCGTCTTTTTCGAAGCTTTCTTGGCAGCCTTCTTCGCTGATTTCTTTCCTGCCTTCTTCGTCTTCTTTGCGGAGGCCTTCTTCGCGGGCATTGCCGACTTGGCGGCCTTCTTCGCCCGCTTTGGAGCGCGCTTGGCCACTTTCTTGGTGGTCTCTGCAGCGCCCGACACCACGTCCGTCACCTGTTCCACGATCGGTTGGTCGTCCATGTCACCCTCCAGTTTCCCAGCGGTTTCAGGCTAGCCGATTCGCGAAGGCCGCAAAGAAGATTCAACAGTTTTGCAACGGCGTTCACCGCAAGCGTGTCTTTTTCACATCGTGATTGGTAGGTGAGGAATTAAAAAGCCCGGCCGGCGCAATGCAGAATACCGGCCGGGCTCAAGTTTCCGCCGCCGGTTCCACTAGCAGCAGCGGGTCCCAAAGACACCAAACCAAAAATTTCAAAATATCGACTGGTCCCGCTGTAGCCGGGCGGGCTTACGCGATGCGAAGGACAAGACCTGTTGGAATGCGACACAACGTCGAGGTAAGCCCGGTGAGACCGGGCTTCGTTCATTGCCAAAGATCGTGCGTGATGGCGAGTAACACAAACGGGTTATAAAGGTCCGGTATCCGACACATCGCTCGCGAGAGTTGCGGCGCTCGTGATGAGGAGTCTTTTATCCGACCAGTCGGACGCCCTGTCTGCGTCACGGCACGCACGAGGCACATACTTCAAGGTCAACAAATCAATGAGGATCAGGCGGTATCTTTGGCGCTTGCATTGACCTGAGTGCGATGCTCAGCGGCTTCGTGGCCGACGACTGTGACGGCCGGCGCAAGCATGAGGATGACGAGGCCGATCGACATCTCAACGCCGCGGCTCACAGCGATGATTGCGCAAGCCACGATGGCGGCGATCACGGCTAACAGCCAACTGTGCAAGGCATTTGACTGCCTGACGAGATAGCCGTGGAGCGCGTAGACGGAGACGAGGAACACGGACACCGGAATGGCCGTGCAGAACAGCGTCGCAAGAGCGCCGGCATGGGATTTGTGCTCGATGTAATACGCCGCGACATGGAGGCCGGCACCGGTCGCGACGATGGAAGCGATGCTGACGATCTGGCCGTAGCCCCAGATGAAGGCCCGATCCCGATGATCGTGAAGGATGGCGGCCGACGGCAACAGGTCATAAACCCACCACATGCTGAATGTGAGTCCGATGCCGGCAATGCAGACGAGGGCGGCGTCGATATTCCAGCCCCGCGCCTCGACCACGGCGGAGACAGCCGCAGCCGTGCCGACGATGCCCTCGCCAAGCGCGATAAGAGCGAAAAGGCTGTAGCGTTCGGCGATATGATGCGCATGCCAAGGCGTGCCGCCGTCCTTTCCTTCCGCGACCAACGGGCCGGCAAACTCGATGGCTGCGAGAACGGCCGCGCACAGGAGTGTTGCGGAGATTGATGCGTCGATAAAGATCTGAGCGATCCAGCCGACCTGTGCGATCGAGATTGCGATGGCATAAGTCAGGCACGTGCGTCTGCGCTTGGGATCTTGGCTTGCCGCGCGCAGCCACTGGAACACCATGGGGATGCGCATCACCACATAGCCGAGCACGATGACTTTATTGTCGAGATGTTCGCCGTGCTCGATGGAGGTGAACATCTGCGGCAGGCCGATCGCCACGATGACCACGCCGATCATCTGAATCATTGTGAGGAGGCGGAAGCCCCAGTCGTCCGTGTCGTAAGCGGAGGAGAACCAGGAGAAGTTGATCCACGCCCAGCAGATGGCGAAGCTCGAAAAGCCGAAGCCGATTAATGCTGCGGCGTAGTGTGCCTCTGCGAGCATGTGGGAGAACTGGGCGGCGGCGAGGCCGAAGCAGCTTGCGAAGGTCAGGTCGAACAACGCTTCGAGCGGAGTTGCCGCTCGATTCTGCTCATGGGGATCGCGCCCGCTCATCGGCCGTCCGTGGCGGTGGTGTGTTTCTTCAGAGGCGGTCGTGGCACTCATTCCGTTACCTGCATCATGGTTGTTCGACGCCTGCGCTCAGAATTGCGCGCGCAGACCGATGTTGGCTTTGACGATATAGCTGTTGCCGAAATCACGGAGCGGCGTGTTGCCGGAGAGTTCGCCATAGACGGTGAGGTCCTTGCGCCACGTCACGCTCGCGCCGAGGCCGAGTTCGCCCCACAGCCGTTGGTCGGCATTGATGATGGGCGTGCCCGCGACCAGGGTGCGCGCGCCATCCAGCCACTCATAGCTGACATTGGCGATGCCGTAGATGCGGCTGCGGCCGCCTTGCCACATGCCTTGATGATCGAGCGCGACGCCCCACCGCGTCTTGAAGCTGTCGCTCTTGTCATCTGTCACGTCGGCACCCATCGGATCAATGAAGCGATCGAACCGGACGTTGGAATAGACCATCTGAAACTGCGGCGTGATGCCGAGCTTGTCACTGAGCGCGATCCGCTTGCCGGTCTCGATGCTGAGCGCTTCGCCGCTGCCGCCATTGTCATGCGTGAGCGAGCCGCGAAGTTCGGACATGAGATCGCTGCTATAGCGGTTGATCTGCGCTTGACCGTCAACATAGAAGCCGGTGACGTCATACCAGGTCAATGCCGCGCCGAGGCCGTAGCCGTTGGTCTTCAGCTCGCCGTTGCCGAACACCGAGTTGATGCGGCTATTGGCTTCGGCATAGGAGACGTTGACGCCCGCCACCAGACGCCCGCTTGTGTTGTCGACAAACACCCGATCCGCGCCCGCCTGCATCTTCCAGGTGTCGATGCTTTGATCGAGGCCACTCGTCGAGACTGCACTATTGAAGCGACCATGCGTGCCTTCCGTCCGGCCCCAAATTCCGTTGCCGTCGCCATTGGCGCCGGGGCCCCAGATGCGATTGCCGACACGTTGCTGCAGCGTCGGCAGGGCGTTGAGCGACTGCAGGTTGGAGGCATAAGCCTCGTAGACCGGCACGCCGGGCTGATAGAGCGGCGTCGCGGCGGGACCGCTCGGCTCTCCCGGCCCACTCGGCGTGCCCGGATCGTTCAGGGCGGAGCGCAGATACCAATCACCATCCGTCGGCGTGGAGACGCCACCTTTATAAAGACGATAGGCATAGGCGCCGGCGATCACCGCCGGTGCGCCTTGGAAAATATAGTTGCCGTTGAGCACGAACGTGCCGTTGGACGCACCCACCACATCGACGATCTTGATGCCGTTCACCGTTTGCGCGCCAAGGCCGCCCTGGTTGACGATGTTGACCAGTGTGGAGCCCGATGTCGTGCCGTTGACCAAGAGGCGGCTGGTCTGCGAACTGTCGTCGCCCAGAACGGTCGCGATCTCGAGGCGGCCGCCGTTGCTGGCATAGTTGCCCTGGACGGTGAGGGTGCCCATGGCAGCGTTGTAACCCGGCGCGACGACGCCGGTATTGAGGACATTACCCACGCTGCCCGTGCCCGCGAGCCGTCCGGCGGTGTCGACCAGCATGTTGCCGCCCAGCACGCCGTTCACAGCGAGCGTGCCGGCCGTGACTGTCGACGCGCCGGTGAAGCCGGAGCTGTCGCCGGTCAGTGTCAGTTGTCCAAGGCCGAGCTTGTTGAAGCTCGACGTGCCGGAAAAGTCGGTGGCGATGCCGATGTCATGTGCGTTGGTATCGAACCACGCGCCCCCGGTATTCACCGTCAGGGCCGTGAAGCCGCTCAGGAAATCGGCTTCATCGCGGTTCGCACGCAGAATGCCGCCGTTGAGATCGAGGATCGTGGTGGTGCCGACCCCCTGGATCACCGAGCCGGTTTCGAGAACGCCACGCCCGCTGGCATCGCCGTTGAGATGGAGCGTTCCACTGCTCCCGCCGAAGCGGCCGATATAGACATCAGTGCCGGCACTCACGAAGCCGCCTTTGTCGACGGTCATCGTGCCAGTGCCCTGGCTGCCAACATCAATGTAGTCGATCGCGGTCAAGCTGGAGACATTGCCGGTGGTGCTGGAGACATTGACCGTGCCCGTGCTGCCTCCATTGTAGCCGATATAGACAGCGGCATTGCCGCCCGGGCCCGTTCCCGTCGTGGAGACCACAGCACCGTCGGCCACAGTGAGCGTGCCAGTGCCTGAAGCCCCCACGTAGATATTGTCGTTAGCCTTCCAGGTCGAAGCATTGCCGTTGGCGTTGCGACCCGAGACAAGGACATCGCCCTGGCTGCCGGCCCCAAAGGCAATATTGCCCTGGTTACTGTGCACCACCCCACCATCCAGGACGTTGAGCGTGCCTGTGCCGAAACCGCTCAAAGAACCTTCGCCAATATTGATCTGTTGGGTGATATTCCAGGTCGAGGCATTGCCGTTGATGTCGTTGCCCGTGACAGTGACCGTGCCAGTGTGTGCGCCGGTGATGTCGCTACCGAGGCCGATATTGGCCACCGATGTGCTGTTCACCGTCCCGCCGTCCTGGATGGTGAGCGTGCCTGTGCCGTTGTCGCCAATGTTGAACTGACCGCTACTGGTCCAGGTCGAGCCGTGGCCCGAGACAGTGACATCGCCTTGACTGCCGCTATCCGCGCCGACCCAAACCCCAACATTGCTCACCACCCCGCCGTTCTGGATGATGAGCATGCCCTTGCCGCTTTGAGCGACAACGAGGTCACCGTTATTGGTCCAGGTCGAGGCACCGACGACAGCGTCGCTGCCCGAGACAGTGACCTTTCCCTCGTCGGAGCCGCCGTGGCCGATGAAGGCAGTGTTATTAGTGACCTTGCCGCCGTTCAGGATGTCCAGCGTGCCGACGACGCCAGGACTCGGACTATTAATGTCGAGGTCGCTACCGATTGACCAAGTCGGCGACGTAGCGGGTCCCGGGTTTGCGCCGCCATTGTCTGTGACCGTTTGCGCGGACGCCGCCTGCATGCCGGCCATCGCAGTGACGAGTGTGACGATCGCCGTCGTCAAAAACAAGGACCGGCGATAACCGACGGCATTGGCGCCGTTCCCTGTCTCGAATCTCACCTGCGCGGCTCCCCAACCAAGCATGCGTCGATTGGGGAAGGGCAGTGACCCGCCTGACTCCGCCATAGAGATGCGACGCGCATCCGGCAAAGCCTGAGTCAATGGAGTGCCTGACTCGGGCCATTGCGATGAGCCAAATGATTAACGAGCAGGGTTAATCTTTGGTTGCCGACTTGGTTGTTTTCGACCTGGGCGGGCATGGGCCGCTATCGATCGCAGTAACAAAAAGCCGCCGTCGTCGGCGGGCTTTTCGATTGCTGACACGATGCGGTTGTCAAAGCCGCATCGTGTCATGCGTCCGCGCGTCTCACTTCGCGAGTGTGACCAGCGGTTTTCCTTTTTCGACGACGTAGGTGGCAAGCTCGGCCGCGGGCACAGTGCCGTTGTTCTTCGCCGCATGGACAGTGCCGGCGGGGATGAAGAGCACATCGCCGGCCTTCAGCGTCACCGGCGGCTTGCCTTCGATCTCGTATTCCAGCGTGCCTTCGAGCACGTAGATGATTTCTTCGCCGAAGTGCGTGTGCTTGGGGAACGCCTTGCCCGGATCGATATCGACGCGCACCTGGATCGCCTCGCGCCCCGGCACGCTGAGATCATGCCGCTGCAGATCGGTGCGTCTGATGCCGTCCTGCTGGGCCCGTGCCGCAGGCATCGCGATGATGACTGCGCCGATAAGCACGGCGAGCGCCATGCCGTGTCTCGTTGTTGTCCGCGCATTGTTCATGTCGAACTCCTCAAAGTGAGTATCACTGAACTCGCGTGAAGTGTGTCCTCGCCATATGGCGGCGTTATGTCGGCAGCTCCTCGCCGGACTGTTCGCGGACCATGTCCTCGGCGTACCAGTCCGCCAGAGTCCAAGCTCTGACATCGTTCTCCGACGCGTTTTCTTCACGCAAACCGATGCCGTGTCGACTTCGCTCGAAGCGCTTTAGTGGCCCGATATCGGATCGACCGGCGGAAAGCCCAGCGCGTTTTTGCCGGCGGCGCCGTAGTGTCGCTCTTGCGCGAAGAAGTGCTGTCTGGCCGCGTGGATATCGCGCAGGCGTCGCTGCAGCGGTGAAGTGTTCAGGACGGAGCTCGCGCCGCCCAGCGTGTAGCAGCCGCTGACGATATCGGTGCAGGCCGCGTGGACCCAGGCACTGCCCTGAAGGCCTTCGGCAAGGTCTGCCTTGCTGTCGAGCGTACCCTCGATCGCTCGGCGCCAGTGCTTTTCAACCTGCGTCTGTGTGAGCGCGCGGGCCGCACGCAGTTGGGCGTTGAGCCGCCCGAACTCGTGCTGGAAGACTGGCGAATCCCTCAGGTCGGTGGCTGCAAAAAGCTGGCGGCGGCCGGCGCTGGCCAGGTCAGCGAGGTCCGCCATTGCGCCCGCCGCGATGCCGATGGCGACAGCTGCATGGAAGCTGGCATTGAACGGAATGACCGTGCTTTCGAGCGGCCCCGGCACGGACGACTTTCCATGAAACAGATCGAATGCTTCCTCTTCGGGGACTTCTGCATTGTTCAGCGTCACATGGTGACTGCCGGTGCCTGTCAATCCGGAGGCCTGCCACGTCTCCTCGATCTGCCAACGGTCGGCGGGAAGAAGGACGAATCTGGTTTGCGGCCCTTGCTCTGACATCAGGGGCTGGCCGTCCTTGCAGATCACGACATGTCCGGCGATCCACTGCGCGTTCTGGCAGCCGCTGGCAAATGGCCAGCGTCCCGAAATCCGGTAGCCTCCTTTGACCTTTTCGGCCTGTCCGGCCGGGGTACCCACCCCGACCACGAGCGCGTCGGGGTCTTGAAGATAGACCCGTTCGAGAGCCGCTTTCGACGCCCTGGTGCAGAATATCTGTGACGCCACACCGATCATCGTCACCCAGCCGACGGAGTTGTCAGCCGTAGCCGCTGTTTCGATCATCGGCACCACATCGGCAGCGGTCAGTTCAAGGCCGCCAAGGCTGCGCGGCAACATCGTCCGAAACAGGCCGAGGCGCCGCAGCTTGACGGCAATATCGTTTGGCACCCGGCGGCCGTCTTCGATCTCCTTCGAGCGTGCGGCAAATTCC
Organism: Afipia dichlorophenoxyacetatis; assembly: GCF_055386385.1. Lineage (NCBI taxonomy): Bacteria > Pseudomonadati > Pseudomonadota > Alphaproteobacteria > Hyphomicrobiales > Nitrobacteraceae > Afipia > Afipia dichlorophenoxyacetatis. The sequence goes on from NZ_AP029250.1 coordinate 2,385,133, forward strand.
GGCGCGAGATCGCGAAGGGCTGCAAGGATCCTTGCGGCCTCGCCCATAGGCGGCTCTCGCGAAGCAGATGTCTCGATGCGGTTGCGTGCCGTCTGGGTATTGCTTGTCACCAAGAGTGCCTCCTTGAAGATGTGCTGGCAACTTGCCCGCACGGTGCAGACAACGAGGTTCGTACAAAGCAACTGTTTCCTGACGGTGGCGAAGGTTGGACGATCGGTTACAGATGAAATGCAGGCGGACGAGCGCGATCAAATGGCCGTGACACGGCGGTCGCTGAGTCACGATGTTTTTTGGCGATGTGGCTAACGGATGCCGCTCGTCTTTACTTTCAAAAAAATGGATGAAAACGGCCATCGCGAGGGATCATCGCGGATGTCTCGTGCCGCGTTTCAAGCTGCCAATACCCTCACAAGATATCGTCCAGCTCATTTCGCCAAATTTGCTTGACCTTACGTCGGCAACTGCTCGCCGGATTGTTCGCGGACCATGTACTCGGCGTACCAGTCCGCCCAGTTGTCGTCGTGCTTGCCAAGTTTCTTCTCGTGCTCGCCATGGGCCGTTGCCGCACGCCGCAACGCAGCCGCAAGGTCGGGGGCGGACGTGAAGGTCGTGTCGGCGTCCACGCGTCCGGGCAGCCGCGCAGTGATTTCCTGAAACAGCCAGCCATTGCCGTCCGGATCGCTGAACGAGGCGAAGGAGCGATAGCTGCCACGCTGCGGATCGCGCCCGCTCACGCGCTGGGTGCCGAACAAATAATGCGCGTCCTTGCCGATGTGGCCATCGCCCGCATGAAAGGTCTCGCTCACCGTGACGCCGCGTTCAATCAGTTCCTTGCGCGCGGCTTCAATGTCGGAGACGATAAGATAAAGTCCCTTCGCGGAGCCCGGCGCAGCTCCAGTGACATTCCTGCCGAAGATGATCGAACAGCCGGAGCCCGGCGGCGTGAACTGGATCACGCGGTAATCATCAGGTCCTGCGAAATCTGCATCCAGCCGCCAGCCGAGAGAGTTGTAGAAAGTCTTCGCACGATCGACATCCGATACCGGGATGACAACGATCTCCAGTTTCATATCGCTTGAGGCTTTCGGAGTCTTGGTCGCAGGGGCCATGGTTCTCTCCCAGTGTAGCAATGATGCGAACTTCGGAATCGGGACACTAGATGGTGCTGAAAAGCGGACGCACGATGCGCCGTATTTTTCTCAAAATCGATGGACGCAAAGCCCGAGCACGGCCTCGCGCGGAAGGCGGCAGTATCGGCGGCATCACCTTACTATGACAGAGCAGCCGTGCGCCTGCAAAGTGGGTGATGCGTGGCCGGGCATCTCGCTCGCTCAAAACCAGATGGTTGCTTCCATCATCAACGAACTGTCCGAGCAGCTCGATCATGCCTGACGAACCTGCCGCATGTTCCGCCACGGGTGAGTTGAGACGGCGGAGCCGATGACGAAATTCCCTCATTTCGCTTCGGAACGTCCGCGCGTGGCTCCGGTTATCTTGCGCACGTCGCAGGGACGCACGCGTGGCTGCGCCGGTGTCATTTGAACGTTTGCGCGAGGGCATGTTGTAAACGTAATCCGAACATCTTGAGGGAGGCTCACATGAAGGTTGGGAACTCAATGACGTCGGACGTGAAGCTGATGAGCCCTGACGATACGATCCGGGCAGCAGCGGAAATCATGGCCGCGATGGATATCGGCCTTCTGCCGGTCAGTGAGAACGACAGGCTGGTCGGCATGATCTCCGACCGCGATATCGCGGTGCGCGGTGTGGCGGCAGGCAAGGGGCCGAACACGCGGATCGGCGAAGTCATGACCTACGATGTGAAATATTGCTTCGACGATCAGGACATCGACGAGGTGCTTGAGACCATGGCCGATCTTCAGGTCCGCCGTTTACCGGTGCTCGATCGCTCGAAGCGACTGATCGGTATCGTCTCACTGGGAGACCTCGCGCGCCGCGGCAGTATGACGGCCATGGCGCTAGCCGGTATCTCGCGGCCGGGCGGCGACCACACGCAGTCGATGTAACGGACACATGCTGTCATAATAAAAGTGAGTTCGACATGACCGTCGACCATTTCAAGGAGATGTATATCGCCGAGCTGCAGGAGTTGCGCTCGGTTGAGGATCAGTTGACGCGTGCATTACCGAAGATGGCCGATGAAGCGCATCATCCGGCGCTAAAGGAAGCGTTCAGGAAACATCTCAGTGAAACCTGCGCGCAGCTGGATCGCCTCGATCGCATCCTAGCCAAGGAAGGCGTCGAGCCGCGCGAACACGAAGATGAATCGATGTGGAGCATCATCCACGAGGCCGATCGCTGGGCGAAGATGGTCGGTGACGCGGATTTGCGCGATGCCGCCATGATCGCCTCGGCGCAACGCGTCGAGCATTACGAGATCGCGGTCTATGGTACGCTCGCGACATGGTCGAAGGGGCTTGGTCGCGAGGATGACCTGAAGGACCTGCTGGAGAGTCTACAGCAGGAAAAGCATTCGGACGAAGTGCTGAGCGCGCTTGCGAAGCAGGTGGTCAATCCCGAAGCGTTCAGGGTGTGAGCACCTGAACGCGACGCGTACAGCGCGTGTGAAACCCCGGCGAAAACGCCGGGGTTTTTGTTTTTAGGCCAGACGAGTGCCGCCGAAAAAATGCCGATAGGCGTGACTGAGAAAACCAATGGTGATCGGCAGCATCAGCAAGTAGTAGGACATGGACAACGTGCCGAAGGCGGCGAATTCCGTTGCAAACGCAGGATTCGCGAACCGCATGGGGGTTGGTATTCTGATAAACACGAGGAATATGACTTGCATCAATACCATTGGCGGTCCGCTGCAAGCGGATAAGCCCCAGAACAGGCGCCAGGTATTTCCGCGCGTGGCTCGCCAGGCTTCTTTCAGCTTGAGGCCAACATCGCCCACGGCGTGAGCAGGCAATAACAGGCTCAGGCGGAGCAGCGCGCCAGCCACGACAAAATAAAGAACGGCCAAGAGGGGCAGCAGGACGAAGCCTTTTGCAGAGGGGGCGTTGCCAATGAAACCAAGCAAGTAAGCCGTCGACACGACAACGAGAAAAGCGGGAAGCGCCGACACCGACAGAATGATGATGCCGGCCAGGATGTAGCTCCAGAAGCTGCGGGTCGCGATGTTGCTTCCGCTGATGCCAGGGTGTTCACCGAGGATAAGCCTTCGGTGCCATGCGACCGCAATCCCGACACCGCAGAATAATAGCAGCAGCGTCGAGGCGTTCGAGGCCACGGTCAGCGCGATCGGCTGCGCTGGAAGATTCAGCCGCTCGCCGGGCTGCAAATGCACATGAGACATCTGAGTCATCATTTGGCCCAACCACGATACTTGCAGCCAGCTTGCGACGGCTGTGACAGGGATGACCAGCAAGGCCCAGACCCAGACGATCCGCAAAACGTCGATAAAATTCTCGAAGTATGTCGAATAAGAAAGTTTGATGACTTCCCACAGAGGAAGCTTCGGGACGGCAGCGCCACTCCCGGCAATTGGATATTCCATGATATTCCCAGCCCAAGGTCGTGGAGTTCGCCCCACTTGTGGTGGCGGTTTTAACTTTCCACAACTGTTGTGCCAAGCCGCATAGCGCCGGTCCGTTATCTCGTGATGCGAGATATTTGCGGGGCGGGGGCTTTCATCTTCGATCAGCTTCTGTCGCGCATAGCCTAAATGGGTCATGCGGGTGGTGCCGCGCGTCACGTATTTCTTGAGAAGCCGGGTTGGCGAGGTCAGTGCTGGTCAAGCTCTGAGGGGAAACGCTCAAGTTCGTTCGGAAGTCTCGGAGGGTGTCAGATTGACCGGCTTACAAAGGTACAATAATACTTTCGTGCTTTCCCGATCCGAGCTCCCGCATGTCTCGAGCGGACGTCATCAAGCTTCAGAAAACCATTGCCCGGCTTGGCGAGGTCGTCATCGACCCCAGCCAATGGAAGAGCATCATCGAAGATATCTCGCATTCGGTCGCGTCTACGGGCGCCATCCTTCTGAGCGGCGACAATCGCACGCGCGACGTGCCGATGTCGGATGGCATCGCCGATCTCATGAACGCCTATTTCGATGGAAGTTTTCATACGCGCGACATCCGCGCGGAGCGCTCCGTGCCGTTGATCTTGCGCGGACGGCTAGTGATCGATGATGCGGATATCGTCACGCCCGGGGAGATGGCGCGCGACCCGATGTACAAACTCATCGGGCATCTCGGTTACCGTTGGTTCGCCGCCGTAGGATTTCGGGCCGGGAATACGGTTTGGGGATTGACCATTCATCGAAAGATCAAGGAAGGCATGTTTACGCCGGAGGACAAGCAATTGCTGTTGCCGCTGTCGCAAAAACTCTCCGAGGTTTCTGCGCTTTCAGCGGCCATCGGGCAGGCTGCGTTGGAAGGTGCTGTCAACGCGCTCGAAATGATCAAGCATGCAGCGATCGCCATCGATCGCTTCGGCAACGTGCTTGAGGTCAATGCCGCCGCGGCAACGATATTTGACGACGAATTTTATATGAAGGGCCGGCGGCTGATCGTCAAAGACAGTGCCGCCGAACAACGCATCGATGCATTGGTGGATCAACTCGCGATTGCACCGGACCTGCGCGAGGTTTCGTGCGAGCCGATCGTCATCCGGAAGAAGGCCGGTCCGCCGCTCGTCATTCGGGTGCTGCCGGTGCATCCCGCCGCGAAGATTCCGTTCCTTGGCGCGCGGGCTCTGCTGGTGATCGCGCCGCCGGAGAAGGTGCGGTCGTTGCGGCAGTCATCCTTGATGGAGGCTTACAGGCTGACGCGCGCGGAGGCGAAGATCGCGGGCGAGATCGCATCCGGCGAGAGTGTGGACAATATCGCAACGAAGTTCGGCGTCTCGCGCGACACCATCCGCAACCAGTTGAAATCGGTCTTTGCAAAGACAGGCACCAGCAGGCAGATCGATCTGGTACTTCTGCTGAATCAATTCAGAGATTGAGTGAGGGGCGTGCGCCAAAGGTTTTGCGGCGATGAAGCGAGACTCTTTTCATTAGATTTTTAAATTGGGACTCTGCGACGATGTTGAAATTCATGTTCCGTGCGATCTGCGCCGTGATCGCAATTTTCACTCTGATCCATTCGGCCTCCGCGCTTGTGGGAGTTGTCGATCACCAGGATGAATTTCCTTATGTCGTCAAGCTCAGTACCGAGTTTCGGGGAAATCATCGCTCTTCATGTTCTGGCGTTGTTCATGGTTACATCCTGAGCACCGCAGCGCACTGTCTTTACGATTCCAGCGGTACCGCTCTGAGGGTCACGGTGAGCTATGTGGATACATTGGGGGTGCAACAGACGGCGTCCTCTAAGGCGATCTATGTGCCTCGGAAGTATATCGAAGACGACCCCAAATATCACAATAGCTATGAGGGCGCTCCGCACGACATCGGTTATGTCGTACTGGATAAGGACGTCGTTGTTGCCGGCTATCTGCATTGGGGATTGGAGCTGCTTCGCGACGACTCCTTCGGGCCAGGTGCTTGCAATTACAAGTCAGACTGCTCGAACTGGTGGAACGGCGACATCCACAACAACAAAGTCTTCTCCGACAATTTGAGGAAGGTGCTGGGCGCTGACCTGAGCAAAGTCAAGGTGCGTGTGGTTGGCTATGGCAACTACAGGTGCGATGACTATAACGCGAGGGAGGAAAACTGCGTCTCAGACGGTCAGCGGAGATATACAGAGCTGACACTGAAGCCCAATCTCGCGCAGCCGGGGGCTCCATGGATATGGTGTACCGGGCAAAATGCGATGGGCGTCAATCCTGTTCAGCATGGAGACAGCGGCGGCCCGGTCTTTATCCAGGCACTCGATGGACGCTGGCTCTATGTCGGATACACGTCGCGCGGAAATAACGACGATGGCTGCGCCTCCAGCATGTTCAACGACCTGCAGCTTTGGCGCCAAGCCATGGAAGCCAACGGTGGGTGGTCGGCGCGAAAGACGAGTGAAAGCGACGTGTATGACGATGTCAACGCGTGGGAGGTCACCGTTGCTCGCCAGGCCCTAGACGAATGGGTGCGCGTCCAGAGCGCGCCGGCTGATGTTGCGATCAACAGCCAGGCGCTTTTATACGTGATGCCAGACATCGCAGATGAGGATCAAAAGATAGCCTTTTACAGAACGAAGACCGGATTTCCAAACATTGTCGCGAGCCGTAAGGCGTTCTTCGATCGGTGGCCGGTCAGAAAATTTTGGCTGTCGGATATTTCGACGCAATGCGTCAACACTGACACGATGGACTATTGTTGGGACAGGGCGGTCGTGCGCTCGCACTTTGAGAACGCGAATGGTGAGGGGGTAGATGGACAATTCCGGTTATCTCTTCACGTCGTCATGCCGATGTTTTCGACCAATTCCATCGTGACGTTGAGCTTTCTTCCAACCATAGACGATGAGCACTGTGGGCCGTTAGTGGGAGATCAAGTGCCGCCAGGATTGGACTGCCAGGAGCCTCGCCCGTACTGGGACTATAAGGGGTCCAACGTCCGGCTGGCGGCGAGCGGTACGAAGCGGGAGTTCTTTTTCCAGGTGCCGGATGACAGTGAAGCGCAACTGGGCGTCAGGGCAGGGACGCTGCTGTTCTCGGGGCGGAGGTCTGGTAAGACTTATTCTGGAACGGCCTATGCTTTCAAGAAAGGCTGCACTCCCGCGCCCTACGCGGTTTCTGGTACTGTTTCGGACGACGATCGATGGGTGCGGCTGCAGGGGCAGAAGCCGGTTTTTGACGCGAGGTGCAACTCCACGGCGACCGAGCCGGAATGGCTGGATCTCATGTATGAGGCAGACGAGTGATCGTGGTGTCAGGGCTCCAGTGCCGGCTTCTGCAACTGAAGAGAAGCTTGACGCGTCGCATCGGAAGAACGTCAACGAACGCGCGTCTAATAAAAGTAACGGCACGCCCTGCGGTCGAGATACGTGGTGCCCAGCGGCGGGCGGCAAATGAAATACCACCAGCCGAGCAGGCAGGAGCAGAGTGCGATGGTGGTTGTCATGAGTCCGATTCACGATTTCTTCGCGCTGATACATGCTGCGACGCATCTTCAAACACAAGTTGCATCCGCGCTCTGACTTAAGAGAGAGCAAAACGGATACTTAAAATTTGAAGGATGCGCCTCGCGTGGTCATCCTGATACCGAGCAGGGCGAAAGCGCGAAGCGTGACTGTTATATAGTTGCTCGCTCTCGGGGTTTGACCCGATGCTGTTTCTATTGGCGCGGCGCCAGATCGATTATTCCCCAGTTTTTCGGATCGAACACCGAGGGGGGCGGGGTCATATCGGCAAGTGACAGTGGCGTTCGGTCAATGCGCGTCGCCGTCAAGGCGAGCGTCATTTTTCCGTGCTCTTCGATCACCTCTTTCAAAGTCAGTCCGTCTTTTGTATTGCACTCGGTATGCCGCATGTATTCCGGTCCCGATTGGACGGTAAACCAGCTGCAGGCTTCGCCCAGAACCGTTTCCTTAGGCCGCGATCTGAGCGGCACGAGCGGGATGGGCTGGCGCCCGGTTGAGCCTTCTCTCATTTTCCAGGCCCACAATCTGACATGCTTGCCGGCGGGATTTGTGTCGACGCGAAGGGCCACCCCGGTTGTCTTGTTGTTGATCAGGAGCCTCCGCCTGACCTCACCCGCAAAACTCTCGGAATAGCTCCAGTGATGGTGACGCCGCTTGATGTCGCGCGTGATCCATTGGGCGGGGTTCTCACCGGTCGCTTCCATGGTGACGGTCGCGTCGGCCTTTGTGCCCGAGGCGGAATCCGATGCAGGACCTGACCATGTTGTCCAATTGAAGATCTCAGCCGGCGGCAGCACATCACTCTCGGCAACGGCGCGGCGTTCCAGCGCAACAGCCTTTGTCGCGGCTTTCGGGTCGTCGGGCGCTTTCCAGAGTTCGATGCCGTCCGCCGTGACGCAACTACGCAAGAAGTCTCCAACCTCCCAAACGTCGCAGGGCTCGCCCAGGACAGTATCGTGCTGACGCAATTTGGATGGATGTTCGTGCAAGCCAAGCATTGGCCGTGCCGCCTCGATGCTCAGCCTCGGGTACTCGCTGCTGGCGGGATTCATGGTGATCAAGAGTGGCAGGGCGGCGTTGTGATAGATGGTGGTGTGGTCGTCACCTTGCGTCAGCTCAACCCGGGTCCATGCCCCATGATGATGGACGATCCTGTGCTCGGGAATCGCTTTGGCCGAGATGAAGGTCGCGACGTAATCAGGCACGTCGGGCGAGGGGGAAAACGGGGCTTCCGACGCAGTAGCGGTCCACGGAAGCAGCAAAAACGAACCAATCAAAATTGACCTGCGCACAGGCAAATCCTCACTGCAAATTTCGATGTGCAAGAGAAGGATCAATTGAGCCGTTCTTATGGCTTTACCAAACGGCGCGGGTCTTCGATGTCCCAAATTCTCGTTAGTAAAAAGCGAATTTCAAGGAGCAGACGGCAACTCTGCTGGCCGAATGATCTATCGCATGATTAGGATGTCCGGCAGTCATTGAGAAAATTGATAATGCCTGCCAAGTATCGATTGCTGATTTCTTTATTGAGTGTCGCTCTTTCTTGCGGATTGTTTTATCTGCTCGGGCTGTATCGGATGCCCATGAGAGTGTTAGGCGCATATTATCAAGACGTAGCGCTGGCGTTCTTGTTGATCTTTGTCGTCCTCGCGGGCGCTTTCTATGTGATCTCAACGTGGTTGATCCAAGGGCGGATGAGGCAAACTCAAGATACACGCCCGTCCGAGATATCCGATCAGCCTGAGAACGGTCAAAGCGCCGGCTTCAAACCCCAAGCATATGGAATAGAATATGAAGGCTGGCGCGATGTGCATGTCGGCTTTGGAGGAGATGGCCTCACAATCGGTGGCGTGAAAATTTGGGGCGAGAGATGGCGCCCCACGGGGCACAAAGTCATTCAGTTGCCTCATCCCGCCTATCCCGATCAAAGGCACTATTTCGACATCTACGAGGTGGGCGATACTAAAAAGCCGGTGCTGTTCGCAGCCGGCGAGCTCTCGCCGGGCGTCTGGGGATTCTACGTCCTTATCTGAGTATCATGTCGAACATGGCCTGATCGCAAAGTCGTTCCTGCAACGCTAGTCCAAACAACGGAACAAAATTGCCACATCCGCGTTGATAAGCATGACAAATGTATCTCAGAAAGCACCCTTAACACCCGAACAACGGCAACAACGCGACCGTCAACGAGCAGAAGAGGCGGCACGCGCGATGCAGGAGCACCGTGAAGCGGAGAAGGCATTTTACGCCAATCGGGATCGTTTAAGAGCTTTGCGTCTTTCGCGAGAGGCTGAAGCGAACAACTAGAGCTAGCAACTAGATCTGAAGAGATTCGCAGATCGGCCGCGTCCTATAGGCGCGGCCGATTTTTCTTTCTAGCCTCTTGGATTCGGTCCGAGCGGAAGTCAGTCGATCGGCCGTGCTCTGGTGCGCACAACGGACACAAGTCGCGCATTGCATAGCGTTGGCGCCGATTGATGATCGCCGCGTCCGAGATAACTAGGTGCTCACGGCTTCCTTGATCGCGCCGGCGCGAGCGATCTGACTCACTTCAAAAAGCGAAAGCCATCTTTCTCTCCTTCGTTGGGAGCATCGCGCTGTTGCGATGCGAAAGCGACGGAGCCTCCCAAAAAATCGCGCGCCTTATCTGTGACTCGTGCATAGCCGAAGGGCGGTTGCTCAATTGACCGAAGGGCGGGGCCCTGTTACCTCTTTTCTTAAATTGAAACGTTGTTTCATATATGAAGCAAGAGAAAATGGAGGAAGCTTCGATGCGGACAATCCAAGAGCCGGCGCGCGACATCCCGGTGCTGATGGAGGTCGATATCGTCGTTGTCGGAGGCGGTACGACGGGTCCGATCGCGGCAGCTGCGGCAGCGCGACGAAATAAAAAGGTCGTCCTCATCGAGCGTTTCGGATCGCTCGGCGGCAATCTAACTCTGGGTCTCAACACCAAGCCGTCAGGCGCTCTCGTCGGCGGTCTTCCGAAAGAGCTGTGGAGCATCGCCCGTTCCAACGGCGCTGCGGGTGGCGACTATTTTGCCGGAACAAAGACCGGCAAGGTGAAGATCGCGTCGCCCTGCGACCCCGAGATCATGAAGATGTTGCTGACGCGGTTCTGTGCGGACGCCGGTGTTCAGATCCTGTTCGAGACAGTGGTGTCGCGCCCGGTGCTCGACGGCAACACGGTGACTGGCGTCATCATCGAGAACAAGGCGGGGCGCAGCTTCATCGGAGCCAAGGTGGTCATCGACTGTTCGGCCGACGGCGATATCGCCGCTGGGGCCGGTGCACCTTTCACGATGGGCTCGGGCGACGACCACGAAGATGTGCAGATGCAGCCGGTCGGTATGTATTTCACGATGTCCGATGTTGACACCATCGAATTGGCGCGTTGGGCGCGTCAGACCGACGACGTTCCGGCTCAGGCTATTCCCGATAACGACAAGGATCTCGACTTCGGGCTGTGGCTGACGGGATTCAATCAGACGATCCGAGCTTACCGTGCGGAGACCGGCATCGATCTGCCGCGCGAGAATATCACGCTCAAGACAGCCAACGGCCTCATGTACGTCAACGCCACGCGCGTGCTTGGCGTCAACGTGTTCTCGCCGATCGAGTTCAGCGCCGCCGTCGTTGAATGCTACCGTCAGATCGACGAATATGCGCGATTCCTCGTGAGCAAAGTGCCCGGCTTCGCCAAGGCGAAGATCGCGCAGATTGCCCCGGTCCTCGGCGTGCGCGAAACCCGGCACATCCAGGGCGAGTACACCTTGACAGCCGACGACGTGCGCGGCGGCAGCACGTTCGCGGACAGCATCGGCGCCGACGTCTCCGCTTTCGACGTGCACGATGCCAAAGGCGCGGATGTCGATTTTCAGGGCCTGAGCCCGTACGAGTTGCCGTATCGCAGCATGGTGCCGCTCGGGGTCGAGCAGTTGCTGGTCGCCGGTCGCTGCATCTCGGCCGACCATGTCGCGCACGGCAGAAGCCGCAATGTTCCGGCCTGCATGGCGACGGGGCAGGCCGCCGGCATCGCCGCTGCGATCGCGGTCGAGGGCAATTCGACGGTGCGAAATGTCCCGATCGAGCGCGTTCAATCCGCACTTCGCGACATCGGCATGCCGCTGCATGCGGACGAGTTGCAGTGAGGGGATGCTAAGCGCGCCAGCCGAGCTGCGCGGAGACTTGAGACGCCGCGCGCAGCACTTCGTCGCGCACGGCGTCGACATCCTTGAGCACGGTTTCGGAGTCCGACACGTTGATCGCGGCAACGATCGCGCCACTTGCATCACGCACAGGCGCGGACAGGCTCACGATTCCGCTCACGAAACCGGATTTATTCGAAGCGACGCCGTTCGCCCGCTCCTTCTTGAGGAGGGCCCAGAGCGCTTTGACCGTCGTCGGCGTCTGATCGGAATAAGCCTGCATCTTGACGTCGCGGTAGAGTGCAGCGAGTTCAGCTTCGCTCATATCGAACAGCAGGGCGCGTCCCGAAGCGACGGCATGGCAGGGATAACGGGTGCCCACCGGAATCTCGCCGCGCATGCGGTGATGCGACGAGGCATTGAGGACATAGACAATATCGGTCGCGTCCCGAACGCACATGTGCGCGGAGAAGCCTGTGCGATCGCGCAGGGCATGGACCGGATCACGTCCGCAGGTCACGACTTCAGTGGTGGCCAGGTAATCGAAGCCGAGAAGCAGCACCTTCGGCCCCAGCCGAAACGCGTGCGAGTTCGGGATGCGCTGCAAGTAACCGTCGCGCTCGAGGGTGTAGGCCAAGCGGAAGGCGGTCGCTCGCGGCAAGTCGAGGGCCGCCGACATTTCCGGGAGAGTCACGACGCGCCGGTCGCGGCGGAAAAGATGCAGAATTTCGAGACCGCGCCGCAAGGCTGTGACGATATAGCGAGCCTGCTCAGGTTCGTCCTGCTGTACCACGTCTCAACCAATCCTGCTGTTGCCTCGCACCGCCGTTCGGTCGTCGGGCGCACCGCCCGAATTGTCAAGAGCCCGCGCAATTCGCGAGGCCAAGCTCGAAGCTATCGTGGCTGCATCATGCCTCAAGGTGCAGGACGCTGTCGAGAGTCCGCAGACGTTTCCGGAGCACCTGTATGACCGCGATTGACCCTGCTCCAATCTCGGTGCTGCCGAAGGGCGTCCGTGCCCGGATGGTCGAAGGCGTGAACGGCCTCACGATGCACGTGCTGGAAGCGGGCTACGAGCAGCCCGGCCGGCCCGTCATCCTGCTCCTCCATGGATTTCCGGAACTGGCTTATTCCTGGCGGCACATCATGGGACCGCTCGCGCAGGCCGGATTCCATGTCGTCGCGCCGGACCAGCGCGGCTACGGCCGAACTTGCCGGGCGCCTGTCAGTTATGACGACAATCTCGTGCCGTTTCGCATCCTCAATCTTGTTCGGGATATGGTGGCGTTGACGACGATCCTCGGCGTGAACAGTGTGCCGTGTGTAGTGGGCCACGACTACGGCGCCTCTATTGCCGCAGCCTGTGCTCTCGTGCGTCCGGATCTGTTTCGCTCTGTCGTCATCATGAGCTCACCCTTCGCGGGGCCATCGTCCTGGCCGCTGGCGGCGCCACCGGCGGGGGATGTGATTCATCAGCACCTTGCAGCGCTCGATCCGCCGCGCAAACATTACCATGCGTACTTCGCGACGCGGGCTGCGAACGAGGACATGTGGGGCCCGCAGCACAATGTCCACGATTTCTTGCGCGCTTATTTTCACGTCAAGAGCGGCGACTGGGCTGGAAACAGACCGCATGCCCTGCGTTCCTGGTCGGCTTCAGAGCTGGCCAAGATGCCGAACTACTACGTCATGCCGCTCGCGCTCGGCATGTCTCAGTCCGTCGCTCCCGAGATGCCGAACGCGACCACGATCGCTTCCTGCCGATGGCTGCCCGAGCATGAGTTGTCCTTTTACAGCGCCGAATACGCGCGAACCGGTTTTCAGGGCGGCTTGCAATGGTATCGCGGCCGGATGAATGGCGCGTTGGCCGAAGACCTCGCTTTATTCTCCGCGCGGAAGATCGATTGTCCGGCTCTCTTCATTGCCGGCGATAAGGATTGGGGCGCGCATCAGGTCCCCGGTGGCCTCGAGAGAATGAGGGAAACAGTTTTCACCGATATGACCGCTCCCTGCTTCATCGAGGGGGCAGGGCACTGGGTTCAACAGGAGCAGCCGCAAGCCGTGTGCGCAAAGCTCATTGAGTTCGTGAGGCTGCACACACTTTGAATCACAGACAGCTCTCCAAGCAAGAAAGAAGAGTTCGACACCGATAACACCGGGCGCTAGGTCCGATCCAACGGAGGAAACAAAACAATGAAGGGCTTCGAGTCTGAAAGCACCGCTCTCATCGCCGCCATGGTGGTGATCTACATGGTGATTGTGTCCTGGCTGACGTACCGCTTCCGGGCAAAAACGTCTTCGGACTTCCTGGTGGCTGCGCGCTCGGTCCCGGCCTTGGTGATCGGCGTGCTGATGATGTCCGAATTCATCGCTCCGAAGTCGACTATCGGGGTCGCCCAGGCCGCATTTGAGTCAGGCATGGCGGCGATCTGGGCCGTGGTGAGCGTCTCGCTGGGCTTCGCGCTGTTCGGGTGGGTGCTCGCACGAAGGCTCTATACGTCCGGCGAGTACACGATCTCCGCCGCGATCGCCAAGAAGTACGGCCGCTCGACGCAGCTCACCATTTCATTGATCATGATCTATGCGCTGCTGCTGGTGAACCTCGCGTTCTACATCAGCGGGGCGGCGGCGCTCTCGTCAGTGTTCCATATGTCGCTCACATCCGCGTCGATCCTGATCGCGGCCGTCAGCACCCTGTACTGTATCATCGGCGGTCAGAAGAGCGCGGCTTACGTGTCACTCCTGCACACAGGAATGAAGTATATCGGGATCATGATCGTGATGGGCACAGCCCTGTACATGACCGGCGGCGTCAAGCCGATGATGGAAAAGCTGCCGGCCGTTTATTTCACGTGGGATGGAAAAGTCGGGCTCACGACAATCATCGCCTGGACGATCGCCAGCGTTGGCTCGATCTTCTCCACGCAGTACATCATGCAGGCGATCTCGTCGCTCAAAGGTCCTCAAGACGTCCGCAAGGCTTGCCTAACTGCGGCGCTGCTGATCTTGCCAGTGAGCGTCGCTCTCGGCCTCATCGGGGTCGGAGCGAAGGTCCTGTTTCCTGATTTGAAGAGCCTTTACGCCTTTCCGGTGTTTCTCAATCACATGCCACCGTTCCTCGCGGGAATCGTGACGGTCTCGGTCGTTGCGTCGGTCCTGGTCGGTGTAAGCAGTGTCGGGTTGGCGACATCTGCGCTGATCGTGCGGGACTTCTACGTCCCCGCCAGGAACCCGACACCGGAAGCCGAATTCCGGATGTCGCGGCTGCTCTCGATCCCGATCGGCTTCATTCCGCTGCTGTTCGTCTTCTACGTCCCCGGGGTGTTGCACCTCTCGTTCTTCACGAGAGCGTTGCGCTTGTCGATTTCCGTGGTTGCGGTCGTCGCGTTTTATCTGCCGGGTTTCGGAAGCAATCGCGGCGCGACGCTCGGCTTGATTGCGGCGACCCTGACCACGACGGCATGGTATGTGGCGGGTGATCCGTTTGGCATTGACGACATCTATATCGCACTCGTCACCCCGCTGGTGGTGATGCTACTCGAACGCGCGGTGACGCACATGTTCGGTGAAACACGAGCCTTGTCGCCTGTCGAGCCCGACGCACGATAGGGCCATGCGCTCTGCGCGGAAGAGGACAACAAACAGCCGCCGCGAGATCACTCTCGCGGCGGCTGTTTCGTTATTTCAGTGCATCTGACACGGCGTCAAAGAATGCCTGTGTCGGAATGAGCTGGAGATTTTGCGGCTTCGATGCCGCACTTGTCATGGCGATGATCACGCGCTCTTTGGGATTGATGTAGATGAACTGGCCGAAGATGCCGCGGGCCATGAAGGCTTTGTCGGCCCGCGCTTTATCGGATGTCGCAATCCACCACATGTAGCCGTAGTCCAGATTCGTGCCGCCCTTCAGGACTTTGGGTGTACTCGCTTCCTGCATCCAGCCGTCGGGCAGGATTGATTGGCCGTTCACCTTGCCGCCGTCGAGATAGAACTGGCCAAATCGGGCAAAGTCGCGCAGCGTTGCGGACAGGCCGCTGCCGGCGATTTCCAGACCGTTCGGAGAGTCCAGCCACCACTTGGCTTCGGCCTCCATACCGTAGGGTTTCCAGATCTTGTCGGTGAGATAGTCAGCCAGCGGCCGCTTAATTGCGCCGTACAGGATTTCTCCGGCGACCTGGGTTTCGCCGGTGCTGTAGTTGAACTTGGTCCCGGGTTCGACTGCCCGCGAGAGACCGGCCATGACATCCATGGCCGCCTCCCGCTTTTGCGATTCCTGCGCCTTGAGCAAATGGCGGCGATCGGAGTTGGGGTTCGTGTAAGTCTCGTCCCATTTGGTGCCGGACGACATCATGAGCACGTCGCGGATAGTCACACCCTCATAGGCGCTGTTTTTCAGCCGAGGTACGTACTTCGTGACGTCCTCGTCCAGACTCTTGATGTACCCGTCCTTGAGAGCGGCCCCGATCAATGTCGATGTGATAGATTTCGCAACCGACATCGATGTCCATCGCGTGCGCGCCGTGTTGCCGAGCTGATAGGTCTCGTAGGCAACCTTACCATCCTTGAGAATGATGAGCCCGGACACCCGGTTGACCGCCAGGAAGTCGAACAGGTCGTAAGTGCGGTCGTTGACGGAGAACTTAACCTGAGTGAGCGGCTTTTCTGACGGCTGGAAAGCCCGCGGCTGGCTCGATGGCTTCACCGTTCGTGTTGGAAAGAGCCGATCGACGTTGCGAAGCGTGTTTGCGGTCAACTCAGGAGTCAGAACTCCGTCGTAGAGTTGCTGGCCTGTGCCGATCTGCTCCTTGGCGTGAGGATAAGCGCCGTTGTCTTTCGCATGCGCGGGGACTGTGAAAGCCAATGCGAGGGCCAAGATAGCGCTTTTTGATTGAAGAGACTTTTTAATTGGTGCGATGCACGCTGAACGCGGCGAGGCTGAAAGCGACGCTGAGCCTGGCGTTGCGCGAGAGTTGGACATTTCGTTCTCCCAAGAACTTCACTTTGTCTGATGCCCCACGACGTTTTCGGCAGCGAAAGAGATCCGAAATACTATGGGCATCCCTGATATAACAGAGGAGTCTCCCCGTAAGATCAAACATAATCAACTGTTGACACATCAAGGCGCTATTGGCGGCGCTTCAAGAGTGCTGCTTGTCCGCGAGAAGTGAACTACGGCCCGATCCGCGCTTTGAGCCCACGGATCAGCAAGTCGAGTCCTTGTTCGAAGCGATCGTCGAAATCGTTACTGAACATGTGCTTCAATGCGACGCGGATGTTTGGATAACTCTTCGCTGCAAGGCTCGCGAACTCCGCTTGCCGGCTCGTGAGATCGAGCGGGCCGCCTGTTCGCGGATCCAGTCCTTGTTCCTCCGTCGTGAAACCCAGCACGTAATAGACAAGGGTGAAGGCGGTGTCGGTTGAAAGCTTGGGCGAGGCGCCGGCTTCCCGCATCAGTGCCATCATGGCTTCCACGACGCGGAGCACGTTGTCGGTGGGGACATAGGTGCCGGCGAAGACGCGAGCGCCATCGCGGTGAGCCAGGAAAGCCTGCCGGATGGCACGGACAACAGCTTTCAGCCGCTTGTCCCAGGCTTTGCCCGTTACATGTCGCGGCAGTGACACGGCGCCAAAAATGGCATCCGCCATGCCGTCCAATAGCGCCTGCTTGTTGGGGAAATGCCAATAGAGCGAAGGCGCCTGAATCTTCAAGGCGTTGGCGAGTCCTCGCATCGTGAGGCCCTCCAGCCCGACCTCATCGAGCAACGTCAGAGCCGTTTGTACGATCAACTCTTGTTTAACGCCCGCGCCAGCAGCCATCTGCCTTTTTCTCTCCCTAACATTGTTAGATCCTATCTAACGATGTAAGATACGTGGAGAATTGATCATGAGCAACGAATTCGACGTCGTCGTCATTGGCGGCGGCCCGGTAGGCCTGTGGCTTGCCTGCGAACTGGCGCTCGCAAAAGTCAAAGTTATCGTGCTGGAACGGCGCACCGAGCGCGTCACCCAATCCCGCGCATTGACCGTCCATGGCCGAACGCTGGAGGTGTTCGCTCTGCGTGGAATAGCAGAGCGCTTCCTCTCACAAGGGCGTCCGATCGCGGGCTTCCACTTCGGCGGGCTGGACACCTTGTTCGATTTCTCGAAGTTGGATTCGCGTTTTGCTTTCACGCTGTTTCTGCCACAGGCGACAACTGAAGGAGTCATCGAAGAGCGCGCACGCGAATTGGGCGTGGACATCAGACGCGGCCACACTGTGGAAAAGGTGGAACAGGGGACAGATGGCGTCTCTATACGGGGCCGTAACGGCGAAACACCATTCAGCTTTGCTGCGCGTTACACCGTTGGCGCCGACGGTGCGCGCAGCCTTGTCAGGCAGGCCGTAGATATCGATTTTGTCGGTCATCCGCCACGGCATACAATGACCTTGGCAGACGTTGTGCTCGATGCGCCTCCAGAGAAGCCAGTTCTGACCCTCGTCAACGCGGCTGGTGGTCTGGTCCTCGCGCCGCGTGGCGATGGCGTCCATCACAGAATTGGCGTCATTGATGCTTCGTCAAGCACTATCGCGCCATCCGAACCGGTATCGCTCGCTGAAATCGCAGCTTCCGCGGCGCGCATCTTCGGCAGGGATCTCCGCCCACGTGATCCCGTTTGGATTTCGCGTTTCACGGATGAATCGCGTCTCGCGGAGTTCTATCAGAAAGGACGCGTTTTCCTCGCCGGCGATGCCGCTCACATCAATCCGCCGATGGGCGGTCAGGGCATGAATGTCGGCATCCAGGACGCGATGAATCTCGGTTGGAAACTGGCAAGCGTACTCAACGGCACCGCGACTGATGAATTGCTCGATAGCTATCAGTCAGAGCGTTGGCCGGTCGGTGAGGCGCTTCGACAGGACTCGCTTGCACAGTTCGCACTGTTTTCCGCATTCGATCCGCCGGCGTTGGCTTTGCGGGGCATGCTCAGCGGATTTCTTCGCGTGCCCGAAATCAATCGCCAGCTCTCGGATCAGCTCTCCGGCTTTGGTGTCGCTTATCCGGAGCCGCTGTTTCAGGCGGAACGAGATTGGCAACATTGGACAGGCGTGAGTGGGCACCGTCTTCCCGATCGGAATCTCGTGCTGAGGGACGGTTCACGCACGACGCTTTATCAATGCCTTGAAGGAGGCCACTGGGTCCAGTTGCAAGTTGCAGCTGAGAGCGTCCCGACGCCGGTCATGGGTGCAATCAACGTCGTCCATCTGGCATCCGACGGCAACGATGGCTTGCTCGGCAAATTTGCCGCAATGCTTGTCCGTCCGGATGGCTACGTTGCCCACGTGCGCGCCGCGGAAGGCGTGCGCAGCATCGCCTGATTGGCCAGCTTCTGCGCTGCCGTTGTGGAGGTATTCACGCGCGTGATGAAGCATTGATGCCCGGCGAGAACGTACGTCATGTTCTCGCCGGGTCGATGCCTTCGCCTCAGTTGAACTTGTGCGAGACGTTCTTGGCTACTGTGTAGCAGGAGAGGCCTTCGGTGCCGCCCTCGCGGCCATAGCCTGAGTCCTTCACGCCGCCGAATGGTGTCTCCGCTGTTGATGCCACAAAGTGGTTGATCGAGAGGTTGCCGGTCTCCACGCCGTTCGACAGTCGCTGCACATTGTCCGCCGAGTTGGTGAAGGCATAAGCGGCAAGACCAAACGGCAGAGCATTGGCTTTGCTGATGGCTTCATCGAGACTGCGCACGGGATTGACCAGCGCCAGCGGGCCGAACGGCTCTTCGTTCATCGCAAGCGCATCCTCCGGCACGTCGGCGAGCACGGTGAGGGGATAGAAGTAGCCGCGATTGCCGATGCGCTGTCCGCCCGCGAGTAGGCGCACGCCGCGCGATGTGGCGTCCGCCACCAGCCGCTCCATCGCTTCGATGCGCCGTGGATTGGCCAGCGGACCTAATTGCGTTGAGGGGTCCATGCCGTTGCCGATTTTCAATTGCGCGGCGCGCTCGGCGAAAGTGCTGGCGAATTTGTCGAAGCTCGACTCCTGCACGAAGAAGCGCGTCGGCGCGACGCAGACTTGTCCGGCGTTGCGTGACTTGGATACGACGGACGCTGCGGCGGTGGCAACAGGATCGACATCATCGCACACGATGACGGGGCCGTGGCCGCCGAGCTCCATGATCGCAGGCTTCATGTGCGCGCCCGCCATGGCGGCAAGATGCTTGCCGACCGGCACCGAGCCCGTAAACGTGATCAGGCGAATGGACGGTTGCGGCACGAGATAGCTCGAGATTTCCGCCGGATCGCCGAACACGAGATTGAGCACGCCCGGGGGAAGGCCTGCATCGTGGAAGGCGCGCACGAGCTGCAGCGCGCCGGCCGGCGTTTCTTCCGAGGCCTTCAGAATGATCGAGCAGCCTGATGACAGCGCGCCCGCCACTTTACGCGCCGGCGAACTCATCGGGAAATTCCATGGCGAGAACGCAGCCACCGGGCCGATCGGCTGGCGATACACCGTGTGCTGCAGGCCGGGGCCCGCGGGAATGACGCGGCCATAGAGCCGCATGCCTTCCGTCGCATCCCATTCGATAATCTCGCAGCCGCGCAGGATTTCGAGCTTGGCCTGATCGAGCGGCTTGCCTTGCTCCAGCGTCATCGCCACGGCCATCTCGTTCACGCGTTCGCGGATGAGGGCTGCCGCACGCAGGATGATCTGCGCGCGCGCATTCGGCGGGGTGTTGCGCCACACGTTGAAGCCGCGCGTCGCTGCATCGAGCGCATCGTCGATATCGGCGCGGGAAGCGTGCGGCACCGTTCCCAGCACACTTTCGTCCGCAGGGTTGATGATCGGTGCGCCGTTCGCCTGGCGCCAGCGTCCGTCGATGTAAAGCTCGATGGTGGGGTAGGTCATGTCGAAGTCCAGTTCCTGTTCGCGGTGGGGCAGTTGCCTCTCTTGCGCGCCATCCAATCATATGTTGATATTACAGAACAAGTGTTCTGTCAGACGGAACGCGTAAACAAGGGATGACGGTGATGCGAGTGCGGCTCGCCGATCCGGACAATCAAGAAACAAAAAGCGGGAGGACGAATGAGAGGAACACGAGGAGCGGCGCTCACGCGTCGGGCAGTCGCGGCATTGCTGCTGGCGACAGCCGTTGTGCTCGCGCCGACCGCGCGCGCGGCGGACGGCTATCCGAACCGCTTGATCAAATTGCTGGTGCCGTTTCCGGCGGGCAGCGCCACCGACGTGGAAGCGCGCTTTCTGGCCGAAAAGGTTGGCACGGTGCTCAATCAGAAAATCATCGTCGAGAACAAGCCTGGCGCCAACGGCAATCTCGGTGCGAAAGAAGCGGCGCGCGCAGCGCCCGATGGTTACACGCTTTATCTTGCGACCAATTCGACGCACTCCGCCAACGTGCATCTCTACAACAAGCTGCCGTTCGACCCGGTGGCGGACTTCGTGCCGGTGGCGCGCTTGACGCGCAATCCGCTGGTGATGGTGGTGGCGAAGGATTTCCCCGCGAAGGACCTCGCGGAGTTCATCAGCTATGCGAAGGCCAATCCCGGCAAATTAAGCTATGGCACGGGCAACACCGGCAGCATGGCGGCGGCCCAGCTGGTGAAGTCGATGGCGGGCGTGGATGCTGTGCGCGTGTCCTATCCCGGCACGCCGCAGGCGATCACGGATCTTCTGGGCGGCCGCATCGAGTTCATCATCACTGACATTGCCGTGACGCGCGAATTCATACAGCAGGGCTCGTTGCGCGCGCTCGGCGTCACCACACCAGTGCGCGTTGCTTCACTGCCGAATGTGCCGACCATGGCCGAGGCAGGGTTGCCCGGCTACGACTTCGCGGCGTGGAGCGGGCTGTTCGTGCCCAAGGGCACACCCGATGATGTTGTCCAGACGCTGAACAAGGCGCTGACACAAGTCGTCACCTCGCCGGAAGCGCAGACGTTCTTCGCCGATATCGGACTTCAACATTTCAACGTCCGCAGGGCTTGCGGAGTATGTGACGCAGCAGACCGAATTGTGGGGCCGCATCATCAAGGAGTCCGGTCTTGAAAAAATCTGAGGCGAGCGTGACGCAGGCGTTCACGCAAATTCCTGATCTCTTGGCGTGCAATGAGCCGCTGATGCACCGCGGGCGCTTTCTCGATGTGGATTGCCTGCTCGGATCCACGGAGCAAGCATTTCATGTCTCCATTCGCGGCGGCCGCATCATCGACATGGCGCCGGCGCCGATCCTGATGCGCTCGTGGCGCTTTGCCTATCGCGCGACGCCGCAGGCCTGGACCGCGTATTGGGAGCATATGCCGAAAGCCGGCTGGCACGATCTGCTCTCGCTTACCAAGCGCGGCGAGGCGACGCTGGAAGGCGACATTCAGCCGTTCATGACTCATCTTCAGTATTTCAAGGATCTGCTGGCGCTGCCGCGATCGTCAGGAGGCGCAGCATGAGCGGCCGCATCGAGCCCATGGTGGGGCGCTACGTTCATGTCGACATCGACGACACGCCGCACCGGATTTATTTCGAGGAAGCGGGGCAGGGCATTCCGCTGGTGTGTCTCCACACCGCAGGCTCTGACGGACGGCAGTGGCGCTATCTGCTGGCGGATGAGGAGTTCGCTAAGCACTTCCGCATCATCGCGTTCGACGTGCCCTGGCACGGCAAGTCCAATCCGCCTGCGAACTGGGACGGCAGTGAATATCAGCTCACCACGGCGCGCTACACCAAAACCATCCGCGCGTTCTGCGCGGCGCTCGAACTCGACAAGCCCATCGTGATGGGTTGCTCGATCGGCGGGCGTATCGTGCTCAATCTTGCCATCGATCACGCCTCCGAATTTCGCGCGCTGGTCGGCCTGGAGGCCGCTGACTTCCAGGCGCCGTGGTACGACACCGAGTGGCTGAACCGGCCGGACATTCACGGCGGCGAAGTCTGCGCCGCACTGGTGTCGGGTCTCGTCGCGCCGCAAAGCCCGGCGGAAGCGCGCATGGAAACCCTGTGGGCCTACAAGCAGGGCGGCCCCGGCGTATTCAAGGGCGATCTCTATTTCTATCGCGTCGATGGCGACCTGCGCGGCCGCACGGACGCGATCGATACCCAAACGTGCCCGCTCTATC
This sequence comes from Afipia dichlorophenoxyacetatis, assembly GCF_055386385.1. Classification (NCBI taxonomy): domain Bacteria; kingdom Pseudomonadati; phylum Pseudomonadota; class Alphaproteobacteria; order Hyphomicrobiales; family Nitrobacteraceae; genus Afipia; species Afipia dichlorophenoxyacetatis. The sequence continues at coordinate 2,407,428 of NZ_AP029250.1, forward strand.
TGCTCACCGGCGAATACGATTTCTCGTGCATGCCGGAAGACACGCTGCGCACGGCAAACGGCATCAAGGGCGCGCAAGTCACGATCATGGAGCAGCTTGGGCATTTCCCGATGAGTGAGAACCCAACCCAGTTCCGGCGCTACATCGCGCCGGTGCTCAACGACATTTTGAAACAGCAGTAACGAGTGAAGAGGGACGTATGACTTTCAAGGCATTGACGAGAAGTTTGTATTTATCGGCGGCGCTGCTGGTCGCAGGGCAGGCGGCGCATGCCGCTGACACCATCAAGATCGGCGTGCTGAACGATCAATCCGGCGTGTTCGCGGACAATGGCGGCCTCGGTTCGGTGGCCGCGGCAAAGCTCGCAGCGGAAGATTTCGGCGGCGAGATTGCGGGTATGAAGATCGAGGTGGTCTCCGCCGATCACCAGAACAAGCCGGATGTTGCTGCTGCCATAGCGCGCAAATGGTTCGACACTGAAAACGTCGACATCCTTGCGGATGGTGCCGCGTCGTCGGCAGGCTTTGCAATGCTCGAAGTCGCCAAGCAGAAGAACAAGATCTTCGTCATCAGCGGTTCGGGTTCGTCGGACTTCACCGGCAAGTCGTGCTCGCCGGTCAGCTTCCACTTCGCGTACGACACGTATGCTCTCGCCAAGATGACGGGGCTGGCGGTCACCAAGGCCGGCGGCACCAGCTGGTATTTCGTCACGGCCGATTACGCGTTTGGCCATGCATTGCAGCGCGACTCCACCAAGTTCATCGAGGCGGCGGGCGGCAAGGTGGTGGGCTCGGCGGCGCATCCGCTCGGCTCCACCGACATGGCCTCGTTCCTGCTGCAGGCACAGGGCTCCAAGGCCAAGGTCGTCGGTCTCGCCACATCCGGCGCCGACGTGCAGACCGCGATCAAGCAGGCGGGCGAATTCGGCATCGTGGAAAGCGGCCAGCAGCTCGCGGGCCTTCTGGTCTTCATCACCGATGTCAATGCGCTTGGCCTCAAGGCCACGCAGGGACTGCAACTGACGACATCGTTCTACTGGGACTTGAACGACGAGACCCGCGCCTGGGCGAAGCGTTACTTTGCAGCCACCGGCGGCAAGGTGCCGAGCCTGGTGCAGGCCGGCGTCTACAGCGGCGTGCATCACTATCTCGCCGCGGTGAAGGCCGCAGGCACCAAGGACACGGCCGCCGTCGCCAAGAAGATGCACGAGATGAAGGTCAACGACATGTACAACAAGGACGTCACCATCCGTCCGGACGGCCGCGTGCTGCACACCATGTATCTGATGCAAGTGAAGAAGCCGGAAGAATCGAAGTACAAGTACGACTACTACAAGGTCATCAACACATCGCCCGGCGAAGAAGCGTTCCGTCCGATGAACGAGGGCGGCTGCCCGCTGGTGCAGAACTGAGTGTCAACACATCGCGGGCGCGGCTCTAGCATCTAACGAAGGTGCCGCGTCCGCTCTCTCTATCTTGAAGTGAACTGAAGTTGAAGGAGTCCGGCATGACAGGTGCCATTGGTTTCATCGGTCTTGGTGTGATGGGCGAGCCGATCTGCCGCAATCTCGCCCGTAAGACCGGCACGCCGGTGTTTGGTTTCGATCGTGCGGATGAACCGCTGCAGCGGCTGGAGGCTGTGGGCGTAAAGCGCGCGGCATCGCTGGCTGAGCTTGCTAAGCAATGCGATGTGATCTTCATGGCGCTGCCGAGCGGCAAACATGTCGCGGCCGTGTGCGATGGTGATGACGGCTTGCTCGCCCACGCCGAGGCGCGCCACACCATTGTGGATCTCGGCACCTCGCCGGTGGAAGCGAGCCGCGAGCTTGCCAAGCGTTTCAATGCAAAAGGCGCGAGCTATGCCGACGCGCCGATCGCGCGCACGCGTCAGGCGGCAGAAGAAGGCACGCTCAGCGTCATGGTCGGCGCGGACGAAGCCGTGTTCAACAAGCTGCAGCCGCTGATCGCGACGTTTGCCACCGACATCACCCATTGCGGCGCGGTCGGTGCTGGGCAGGTGGTGAAGATCCTCAATAACATGGTGTTGATGCAGACTGTGGTCGCGCTCGGCGAAGCGCTGGAAACGGCGAAGCGCGCCGGGCTCGACGGCAAGCTGGTGTTCGAGACGCTGGCCAAGGGATCGGCGGATAGCTTTGCATTGCGCAATCACGGCATGAAGGCGATGCTGCCGGATAACTTCCCGGAGCGCGCGTTCTCCACCGAATATGCCCGCAAGGATATCGCTTATGCGCTCGATCTCGCGCAGTCTGTCGATATCAAGCTGCGCGGTGCGGAGCTGGCCGACAAGATGCTGGGTAAGGCGATTGACGCCGGCTACGGCGATCTCTACTGGCCGGTGCTGGCGCGCATCATCAAGGCGTCGCACGCGAGCTGACCCGAGAACCTTGAAAGAGCCATGAAGAAGACGGCGACAAAATTGGCGAAAGCACCTGCTGCGGAAACTGCGGCAGCGGATACGCCTGCTCGCGAGGCTGGCGAGGGCGTCGCCGCCGTCGAGCGGGCGTTGTCGATCGTTGCAGCCCTCGAAGGCTCGGACCAGCCGGTGACGCTGGCCGAGCTTGCCGCGCGGACCGGCTTCTACAAGAGCACGATACTCCGCCTGCTCGGATCGCTGATCACCAACGGCTATGTGATGCGGCTACCCGACGGCAGCTACGATCTCGGGCCGACGGCTTTTCGTCTCGGTGTGGCGTTCAATCGCAAGAATGCCATCGGCCATCATGTGCTGCCCGCGCTGCAACAGTTGGTCGATGAAGGCACCGAGAGTGCGTCGTTCCATGTGCGGCAGGATGCGGACAATCGCCTGTGTCTGTTCCGGGTGAATTCGAACCATGCGACGCTCGATCGTGTGGAAGCGGGTGCCAGCTACGCGCTGCTGCACGGCGCGGCCGGACACATTATCCTGACCTATAACGATGGGCGTAGCGGTGCGCGTTACGATGCGATCCGTGCTCATGGTTTCGACGTCTCGCTCGGCGAGCGTGACCCGAGCTGCGCGGCGGTGGCGGCGCCCGTGTTCGGCCCGCGCGGCATGTTGATCGGCGTGATCTCGTTGTCCGGCCCGCGCGAGCGGTTCGGCAAGGCTGAAATTGCGGAGATGAAGCGCGTGCTCGGCCCGGTGGCGAAGGCGCTGACGCTTAATCTCGGTGGCGCCTGGCCTGCGTTCAAAAAGTGAGGCGGCGCGTGTGCTTCGAAGGTATGATTCATGATTGACGTTCTGGTCATCGGCGGCGGCAACGCAGCGCTGTGTTCGGCGCTGATGGCGCGCGAGGCGGGCGCATCGGTGCTGATGCTGGAATCCGCACCGCGCGAATGGCGCGGCGGCAACTCCATGCATGTGCGCAACCTGCGCTGCATGCACGACGCGCCGCAGGATGTGCTGGTCGAAGCCTATCCAGAAGAAGAATACTGGCAGGATCTGCTCAAGGTCACCGGTGGCCTCACCAACGAGCCGCTGGCGCGCATGGTAATCCGTCATTCGTCGCAATGCCGGCCCTGGATGCAAAGCCACGGCGTGCGCTTTCAGCCGCCGCTCTCCGGCGCGCTGCATGTGGCGCGCACGAACGCGTTTTTCATGGGTGGCGGCAAGGCGCTGGTGAATGCCTATTACCGCAGCGCGACCAATCTCGGTGTCGAGATCCGTTACGACACGCCGGTCAAAAGTCTTGAAATAAAGGACGGCCGCTTCATCGCCGCGATCACGGAAGGCGGCGAGCGGATTGAAGCGAAGACGTGCGTGCTGGCCTGCGGCGGCTTCGAATCCAATCTGGAATGGCAGCGCGAGGCGTGGGGCCAGAACGAGCGCGGCGAGTGGACCGCCGAAAACTTCCTAATCCGCGGCACGCGGTTCAATCAGGGTGTACTGCTGAAATTCATGATCGATCAGGGCGCGGAGTCCATCGGCGATCCGACCCAGGCGCATTGCGTCGCCATCGATGCCCGCGCGCCGCTTTACGATGGCGGCATCTGCACGCGCATCGATTGCGTCTCGCTCGGCGTGGTGGTGAACCGCGACGCGCAACGCTTCTACGACGAGGGCGAAGATTTCTGGCCCAAGCGTTATGCCATCTGGGGCCGCCTGGTGGCCCAGCAGCCGGGCCAGACCGCGTGGTCGATCATCGACCAGAAAGCCATTGGCCGCTTCATGCCGCCGGTGTTCGACGGCACCAAGGCCAACACGCTGGAAGAACTGGCTACTAAAATCGGTCTCGATCCCGCGACCTTCATGCAGACGCTCTCGGCCTATAATGCCGCGTGCCGGCCCGGCACGTTCGATCACACCGCGCTGGACGATTGCCGAACCGAAGGCCTGACGCCCGCGAAGACGCACTGGGCCCGCGTCATCGACACGCCGCCGTTTTATGCCTATCCGCTCAAGCCCGGCATCACCTTCACCTATCTCGGCATGAAGACGGATTTCACCGCAGCGGTGCGCTTTAACGATGCGCCGAGCGAGAACCTGTTCGCGGCGGGGGAGATGGTGGCGGGCAATGTGCTCGGCAAGGGCTACACCGCCGGCGTCGGTATGAGCATCGGCACTGCGTTCGGCCGCATCGCAGGCGTCAATGCCGCGCAGAGCGCGGGTTTCAAGCACCCGACATTCGAGAAGGAATTGGCCTATGCAGCGGCTCACTGATCTGGCCGTGCAGGATCCCAGCGATGTCAGCCTCGTCAGTGCGTTGAGCGCGGACGAAGCGGAGGTCGCGCGCGTCATGCAGATCTGCAACGCGTGCCGCTATTGCGAAGGCTTCTGCGCGGTGTTTCCGGCGATGACGCGGCGGCTGGAATTCAATCAGGCCGACACGCATTATCTCGCCAACCTCTGCCATAACTGCGGCTCGTGCCTGCATGCGTGCCAATACGCGCCGCCGCACGAGTTCGCCGTCAACGTGCCGCAGGCCATGGCGAAGGTGCGCGTGCGCACCTATCAGGAATATGCGTGGCCGGCCGCGTTCGGCCGCGCCTATCAGCGCGCGGGGCTGACGGTGGCGTGGGCGTTGGCTGGCGGGCTGTCGCTGTTTCTTGTGCTTGCGATTGCCATGAACGGGCGGCTGTTCCACGAACCGCTCAAGGGAAACTTCTACGCGATCTTCCCGCATAATTTCCTCGCGGTGCTGTTCAGCATCGTATTTCTCTACGCCATTCTGGCGCTTGGCATCGGCGTGATGCGGTTCTGGCGCGAAGTGTCGCCCGCGAACAGCGGCGATGCGCGCGATATCGCCGCCATTGCCAAGGCGCGCGTTCCCGCAGTGGCGGAGTCTGTCTCCGATGTCGCGCAATTGCGCTATCTCGGCGGCGGCCATGGGGAAGGGTGCAACGAGGAGGACGACCGCTTCACGCTGTGGCGGCGGCGCTTCCATCACTTCACGCTCTACGGCTTCCTGCTGTGCTTCGCGGCGACGTGTGTCGCGACGCTCTATCACTATCTGCTCAATCTCCACGCGCCATATGACTTCGCGAGCCTGCCGGTGACCTTGGGCTCGCTCGGCGGCATCGGCCTCGTCGTTGGTCCCATCGGTCTTCTCTGGCTGAACCTCAACCGTGACCCCAAGCACGGCGATCCCGCGCAGCACGGCATGGACCGTGGCTTCATCCTGCTGTTGCTGCTGGTCAGCGTCACCGGCCTCGCGCTGCTGCTGCTGCGCGATACATCGTTCATGGCGCTGTGGCTCGCCGTTCATCTCGGCACGGTGATGGCGCTGTTCCTCACATTGCCCTATGGGAAGTTCGCCCACGGCATCTTCCGCTCCGTTGCGCTGCTCAAGTTCAACATCGAAAAGCGCATGCCGAACCGGCTGGGGTTGGGCGGGGAGTAAGAGCCAAGATCGCTTTTTGATCCGCGATTGAATACCTATATGCCGGGATGTGGTCCGTTGAATGGGACGGCCGAAGGCACGCGGATATGGTGAGCAAGAACATTCACATCGACAATTTGAAGGCGAAGCAGATCTGGCTTCGTGCGCAAGGACTGCTAGAGCCGATCTTTTCGACTGAGGGCGCAAACGCAGTTGCGCGCACAGTCGAGCATCTCGGATACGTGCAAATCGATACGATCAATGTGATCGAGCGGTGCCACCATCATATCCTATGGACACGGCTTCCGGATTATCGGCGCGCGGACCTCCATGCCGCGCAGAGCGTGGAGAAAAGCGTGTTCGAATACTGGACGCACGCACTTTCCTATATTCCGACGCGAGATCTCCGTTTCTTCGTGAGAGCGATGAAGGAGCACCGGGCCAATCCGGGTGGTTGGTTCAAATCAGTATCGAAGGCCGATCTCAGGAAAGTCATGACGCTTGTCAAAAAGGGCGGTGCTTTGACGATTCGGGATATCGAGGACGATGTTCTTCAGGAGAAGGACCATCCATGGGCCAGCCGGAAGCCGTCGAAGCGGGCGCTCCAACTGGCTTTTTATTCTGGATTGCTCGCGATCAGCGAGCGCAACGGAATGCTGAAAAGCTACGATTTGATCGGTCGCCACTTCGGTTGGGAAAGGGCGCCGAAAGCGGCGAGTACGGCTGAAGTTGCGGAGTACTTGCTGGACAGAGCGTTGCGCTCGCAAGGGCTGGTTAGTCTTGACTCGATTTGTCACCTGGACGCGCCGAGTAAAGCGGCGGTGAGAAAAGTGATCGAGCGACGAACGCGGCGCAAAGAGCTGGTCGCCGTTCAGTTAAATGACGCTGGAAAACAGGTGCATTGGGCTTCGCCAGAGACTTTGGACGCAGCACATGACGATCTGGGCGGCCACGTCCACATTCTATCGCCGTTCGATCCGCTGGTGATCCAGCGAAAGCGCCTGAAACTCTTTTTCGGATATGAGCACCGATTTGAGGCGTACCTTCCGAAAGAGCGTCGCGTCTACGGCTACTTTGCGCTGCCTGTCCTGGTTGACGGAGAGATCGTCGCCGCAATCGATTTTAAGACCGATCGCGAGGCAAAAGCGCTCCTGATCCAGAAATGGACCTGGATTGCGCGATCTGGTCGGAAAGACCTCAAGCGTCGCATCGAAGAGAAGATCGGCCAGTTCGAGACATTCCAGGTCAACACCTCGGGTGCCGAAGCTGGAGAACCCAATAACCTCCAGAGTTTGGAAGATAATTCACTTTCGCTTGGAACGTAACGCGCGTAACGCTTGAGCCAAGGCGGGCCTATCAAGCACCGCGGCCAACGCTGAGCTTAAGCGAAGCAAGGTCGATGAACACGTCGGCCTGCCGCCGCAATTCGTCGGCCAGCATTGGCGGTTGGGTTGATGTCGTCGAGACGACCGTCACCCGCACGCCGCGCCGCTGCACGGCTTCGACCATGGCGCGGAAGTCGCCATCACCGGAGAACAACACCATCTGATCGAATTGTCCCGCAAGCGCCATGGCATCCACGGCGAGCTCGATATTCGTGTTGGCCTTTGTCCTGCGCTGGCCATTGTCGTCGACGAAGTCTTTGGCTCGCTTGGCGATGACTGTGTAGCCGTTGTAGTCGAGCCAATCGACCAGCGGACGAAACGAACGTTGCCTCTCGTCTTCGGAAATAGCGGTGTAGTAGTAGGCGCGCCATATTGATCCGAGGCACTCGAATTGCGCCAGAAGGCGTTTGAAGTCGATATCGAAGCCGAGGGCTTTGGACGTCGCATGGAGATTGGGGCCGTCAATAAAAAGCCCGACCCGGGCCGATGGCGACATTGCCATTTATTTCCCTTGCAAATTTAAAGGTGATGAAGACCCGATGAGATCGGCTGCGTTGATGGCAACTTTTTGGGAGGTGCCCTGTCGTGCCTTGCTATCTCGGGCCAATTGTTTGACTTTTGGCGCCTGGTGCACGACAGGGCGGTATTGGCATGGGTATTCCCGGGAAGTCGCCGCTATCAGCAGTTCCAAGCGCGGCCGGAGCGGCCACGCGAATGGCATGCGCCAAGCTGCGCGCGGCCGGCCTGCCGCTGGCGCCCTTGCTGGAGAAGGCAGGTCTGACGGCCGATGACGTCGACGACGCCAGCCGCTGGATCGAGGTCTCAGCCCAGGTCAAGTTCTTGAAGATTGCAGCCGAAGCGCTGCAAGACGATCTTCTTGGCTTTCACCTTTCGCAAGGCTTTGATCTGCGCGAGATAGGCTTGCTCTACTATATCATGTCGTCGTCCGACAGCTTCGCGGATGCCATGAGCAATGGTCAGCGCTACACGCGGATCGTCAACGAGGGCATCGGGATCAATTTTGACGCCGACCGCGCGGCCATCACACTCGACTGTGCCGGCGTCGAGCGTCTATCGGACCGGCATCAATTTGAATTCTGGATGTTTTCGATTGTCCGGGTGTGCCGGCAAATCACCGGATCGCGGATCGCGCCACGACAGTTTCGCGTCAGGCATGTCCGCGAAGCGACGCCGCCGGAGTGCCGCGCGTTCTTGGGTTGCGAGATGACATACGGCGCGGACGTGGATGAAATTGCTTTCCCCGCGCTGGTGAATACGCTTCCGATGATCGGCAATGACAAATACCTGCACGAGATGCTCGTGCAGTACGCAGACGAGGCCCTGGCGAACCGGACGCCGGAACGAACCAGCGTCCGCTCAAAAGTGGAGCATGTGATTGGTCCTTTGCTTCCGCATGGAAAAGCCAAGGCATCAACCATCGCCAAGGAGCTCGGCGTCAGCCATCGCACCCTTGCGCGCCTGTTGGCATCGGAAGGCCAAACTTTCTCGGGGATCCTGGATCAAAACAAGGCCGACCTTGCGAAGTCGTATTTGACCCATGGCGATCTGTCGATTTCACAGATTGCTTGGCTGCTGGGGTATCGGGAGGTGAGCACATTCACGCACGCGTTCAAGCGTTGGTATGGCATCACGCCGTCTGAACTGCGTGCGGGTGCGGACACGGCAAAAACCGGTTGATCGGGTCCGTTGCCGCACTCATTCGGGCATCGGATTCTGCTTTGCTTAAGTCTTTGCCGTAGAAATAGATCGTGCTGCCACTCAAACGCGAGGGCCGAGATGTTATTTCAGAAACATTGTTTTTCTTACTTTGGTGTCTCTCTATTTCGCGAAAGCTTCATTCTAGCCGCCGTGACATTCGGGCTCGCTGCTTACGGTCCGGCCCGTGCACAGACGCCGCCAATGCCAGCGTCCACCATCTGGACAGTGCCGGAGGTCGGCGCATTGCCGAACGATGCCTTCGGTGCGCAGGTGCGGCGCGGGCGCGATCTCATCACCGCGACCTATGCCCATATCGGGCCCGAAGTGTCCGATCCCGCCAAACGGTTTGCGGGCAATAATCTCGCGTGCACCAACTGTCATCTTGAAGCCGGAACGAAGAAGTTCGGATTGCCGATCTTCGGCCTGTTCGAATTATTTCCGCAATACAGCGCCCGGCTCGGTGCCGAGATCACCATCGAGGATCGGGTGAATTCCTGCATGATGCGCAGCATGAATGGCCGCGAGCTGCCGATCGACAGTGCCGAGATGCAGGCGATCGTCGCTTACATTAAATTTCTCTCGTCGGGCGTTGCGCCCGGCCAGATTCTGCCCGGCCTCGGTGCCGGCACCATGGCCGAACTCAAGCGTGCGGCCGATCCCGTTCGCGGCAAGGCGATCTACGTTAACTCTTGTCAGGCCTGTCACAACACCGACGGCTCGGGTATTCGCCGCAGCCTGCCGACGACCGATCTCGGCTATATGATGCCGCCGCTATGGGGTTCGGATAGTTTCAACGACGGTGCAGGCATGGCGTGCTTGATCACCGCGGCGAACTTCTTGCATTTCAACATGCCGCATGGCGCGGATTATCTGAACCCGCAGCTCTCGGTGGAGCAGGCGTGGGATGTCGCGGCCTTTGTTGTCTCAATGCCCCGTCCCAAGAAGGCCGGGCTGGACAAGGATTTTCCCGATCTCTTGAAAAAGCCGGTCGATGCGCCATACGGCCCCTATGCCGATGGATACAGTGAGCGGCAGCACAAGTATGGACCGTTCGCACCGATCCGGGCTGCCATTGCGAAGTTGAAAGCAAAGAAGGGGCCGTGAGCAGTCGAGCCGTCGTCTCGGCGTGGATTGCCACTGTCCGCAAATCGGTTATCTATGGGGGGACTTGGATAATCGGGCACCCGTGACCCATTTCACCTTCGAGTGAGAGTAAATCTGGATCACATGACAATGAACAGCGCACTGCACCCGGCGGAAATCGTCAAGATCGGTCATCCCGTGCTTCGCGAGGGCACGCGATTGGTGGCACCCGAGCTGTTCGGATCACCGGCTCTCAATGAGTTGATCGACGTCATGCGCATGACGCTGAACGGCAAGGGGGTTGGTCTTGCTGCGCCACAGATCGCTGTGCCGCTCCGTCTCTTCGTCATCGAAGACACTGAAGACCGCATGCAGCATCTCAGCGCGGAACAGCGGCGTGACCGTCATCGCCATCCGTTTCCGTTCGAAGCGGTGATCAATCCCACATGGCGCGCCACATCGCCGCGCATCGCGATCGAGCCGGAAGGCTGCTTGAGTATCCCAGGTTTCAGGGCCGACATCCCGCGTTTCTGGGCGATCGAGGCGGAGGGCTACACAGCAAAGGGCGAGCGCAAGCGATGGTCGCTCGAAGGCTGGCCGGCCCGCATCTTCCAGCATGAGATCGATCATCTCGACGGTCTGCTGCTGACCGATCGGATGTTGCCGCACACGCTCGCATCAACTGAGCCGTTCGGGGACGGGGTCGATGCCGAGCTTCTCGCAAAGCTTGGTGTGAGCGGGCGTTAATGCCCCGGATGAATCGCATCGCTGAGATAAATGCAGGTCAGGATCGCAAACACGTAGGCCTGCAGGAAGGCCACCAGTAATTCGAGCGCGGTCAGCCCAACGGTCATTGCCAGCGGCAGCACGCCGCCGATCCAGCCGATTGCACCGAGCGAAGCACCGAGCATGGCAACGAATCCCGCGAACACCTTCAGCGCGACATGGCCGGCCAGCATGTTGGCGAACAGACGTACGCTATGGGACACCGGCCGTGACAGGAAGGAAATGATCTCGATGGTGACGACGAGCGGCAGGATATAGAACGGCATGCCCTGCGGAACGAACAGCTTAAAGAACTTCAGCCCGTTCTTGTAGAAGCCATAGATCAGCACCGTCGAGAACACGAGCAGCGCGAACGCCGCTGTGACGACGATATGGCTTGCAACCGTGAAGGCGTAGGGAAAAATGCCGATCACGTTCGACACCAGAATGAACATGAAGATCGAATAGACCAGCGCGAAGAACTTCATGCCGTCTTCGCCGGCGGTCGAGCGGATCATGTCGGCTACGAACACATAGCTTAATTCCGCCGCTGACTGGAAACGGCCGGGAACCAGTTGCTGGCCTTTCAAGCCCCAAACCGCCAGCAGGGAAATCACGGCAACCGTGAGCAGCATGTAGGCCGAGGAATTGGTGAAGGCGATCGTGTGACCGCCGATCTGGCCGATCGTGAAGATATTGTTGATGTTGAACTGGTGGATCGGATCAAGGGTCATGCACGCGGCTCCTCGTTCATGGGCCGGTATACTCGCGCCATCCTGGTCAACTCTCGCGACCTGTCAGAGTTGCATTGGACTCGCGTGTCGTATGTTGATCTATGTCAGTCGGGTTCCCATGGTGCCGACATGCAGTGTCGTTCTCCTCGCGCGAAATACGACGCTCAACACGGGTAACCTCACCAATGAGCAGACAGCGGCAACGCTTTGACCGGATTGGACGTTCGTCCAACGCGGCCATGCGGTGCTACAGCCGTAACCGAGTTTCGAAGCTTCGAAATATTGTCGTCATGACGGAGGAGGACTTCCTTCATTCCTGATCGTTCGCTCACTCTTTCTCAGGGGGTGGTGCGGCGGCGTCATCGTTCGGCTTCGAGGAGTGCCCCCCATGCACGGCGATAATCCACGTCGATCCACCGGTGACTCCTTGGATACAGCTATCGTCGGTGCCGGCATTGGTGGTCTCTACACCGCGTGGCGCCTGCTCGATTGCGGCGAGCCTCCCGGCGGAATTTCGGTGTTCGAAGCCTCCGCGCGTGTCGGCGGTCGTCTCTTCAGCATGAATATGCCGGGGACCATAGGGATCGCCGCGGAGTTTGGCGGGATGCGATTTCTCTCCAGCCACGCGCTCATCACCTCCGTCGCGGCAAAACTCGGTCTCAAGGTTCGCGAGTTTCCGGCGGGTGGCATGGAGAACATCTTCTATTCTCGCGGCAAGCGGTGGCGTGCCGGCGACATGGCGAGGAAGCAATCCATCCCCTACGGGCTGCGCGCGGATGAGCTTGATCTCGATCCGTTCGAGTTGATTGCCAAAGCCGTCCAGCAGGTCATGCCCGTCGTGAAACATTTGGAGCCCGATGAGTGGGCGAAGACCAAAGAACAGCTCACTCTCGACGGCCTTCCATTGATCAACTGGGGCTTCGCCAATCTGCTTAGCCGCTTCCTCTCGGACGAGGCGCTGCAGTTCATCGAAATGGGGATTGGCTATAGTTCGGTCGTGCGCAACTGGAATGCCGCCGACGCATTGTCGCTGGTTGTCGAGTATATCAACAGCCCGATGGAGAAAACTCTGGGAGACGGCATGCAGGCCTTGCCGGACGCTCTTGCGATGGCCGTCTTGCGCGGCGGCAGCACAGTTCATCGTCGGCATCGGTTGGTGTCATTGCGCGGCCCGGCCCAGACAAGCGATGGCCTGCAAGAACTCGTCTTCGTAACGCCTGATGGACCGCGTACCGTTCGTGCGCGTCGTGTTGTCCTTGCGCTGCCGCCACGCTCAATCGAACTCATCGACGACTGTGCACCGTTGAAAGAACCTCGCATCGCCGCTCTGCTCGCCAACGTGACACCACGCCCGTTTGGCAAGGTCTTTCTCGCCCACGAGCAGCCCTGGTGGCGTCCGCTCGGTCTGACCGGCGGAAAGGCGACGACGGACCTGCCGATCCGGCAGATCTATTATTTCGGCACCGAGCCTGACCGGCGGACAGATGCGACAGGTTACCTGACCATGGGTTATTTCGATCGTCCGCAGCTCGATTACTGGGTTGGCTTGCGGCGCCTGGAGCAGCCGGGCGCCAGCGGATTCGGCCTGCTCGATCCTGAAGGCCCCGTGGCGACAGAAGTCCGCCGCCAGATCGCTATCGTGCACGGGCTCGATCAGCCCATGCCGGCGCCGCTGTCAGTCGGCTTCATGAACTGGGAAGACGATCCATACGGTGGCGCCTGGCATACCTGGAAGCAGGGCGTGAAAAGCTGGGACGTCATGAAGACCATCGCGGCGCCGGTACCCGGAACAGCACTGCACATCGTCGGCGAGGCGTGGTCGACCAATCAGGGATGGGTGGAGGGAGCGCTGGAGACTGCGGAGGCCGTGGTCGGCGCGATGACACGCGTCCCCGCAAGCTGACCCGCTGCTTGGCATCGCCAGGATGGTCTCGATCACTCAGATTTTTTTGGTGGAGAGGCCGTGACCGGATGTGATGGCGCGGACCAAGCACCATGTAGGGACGGGGCGAACTGATGGGAGACATGCAATGCGTTTCGCCTTGGCACTTTGTCTTTTGATTGCTTTCTGTGCCTTTGCCGACGCTGCTACAAGAGCACGTCAAGGCAAATCCCGGCATGTCATCGTTCGTCCCAGCCAGGCAGTGATGCCAGGCTACGCCAGTCCAGCCTACGTCTCTCCAGGCGGTGTGCGTGTCTACCGCGACGACTCCGCTCCTGGTGGTTTTCGGACCGACCACGACCCGCCTGTTTCCTATGACGATCCATCCAAGTATGGCGGTCCATAATGGGCACTGCGGCGCCGATCAGTTAAGCGCGCAAGTTGAGGCGCGCGCGCTCCACGTTCAATGCCTTATCGCCGGCAGGTGGACTCAGGATGCGTGGTGCATCCGCATCTAGTACCGCCGATTTGAAGTCCCTGTATCAGTTGCGGCGATCTCGTCCAGGGACTTCAAATCGATAGCGGTACTAGAATCATAGGTTGCTAGTACCCTTTGCTTTCCGAAGTTCGCAAAGCGGGTGCTGCGACGTGTTACGAACTTCGGAAAGCGGGTACTAGCGCGTTGCTTTGTAGCAGTGCCCGCCGCCGCGATGCCTGACGCGGGCGCGACACGCATCCAGTGTCGAGAACGAGCAGTCAGGCTGTGCCATAGCTGATGTCCCTCTTAACTTCGCGCAATACTTGGCAGCATCCGCCGAGTCTTGAGGGTAAAAAACAAAGCCCATCGCGAGGAGCATCATCAGAGCGATAGGCGTCAGCTTTGAACGCAACATATCAAGCCTCCTTGTGCGATTTTGCCTTTGCGATTCTGCCTGAGCGATTTCGCTAAAGAGATGTTGCCCCGCTTTGAGGCTTCCCCGGACGTGCCTGATGCTTGACTGTAGCACGGAAACGCAACCTCGCGATATGGCGGCAGCAGTGCGGAACCAATCGCAATTTCAACCACAGCGTTTTTCTGGCTGCGCCTCTTTCCGCTGCTAGCACACAGTTGCATTCGGCGAGGTGGGCAATGGTTGATCCCCCCTAGCAAACCCTCAACTATCCAGCACCTGCCGGACCTTCAGCGCGAGCTGCTCGATCGTGAATGGCTTCGGCAGGAAGAATGTGCCCGGATCGATCACGCCGTTATGGACGACGGCATTGCGCGTATACCCCGTGGTGTAGAGCACCTTGATGTGCGGTTGCGCTTCAAGAATTTTGTCCGCGAGCTGCCGGCCGCTCATCTCGGGCATCACGATGTCGGTGAACAACAGCTTGATGTCGGGATGATCCTTCTGCTGTTGCAATGCCTCCGATGGAGAGGCGGCTTGCAGAACGGAATATCCCAGCTCACGGAGCGCGTCGACTGACACCTGGCGGACACGCGCCTCGTCCTCGACCACGAGGATGATGTCCTCGATTTGTCCGATCGGCAATTCAGCTGCTTTCTTCGTGGTTTCGATGTCGGCTGCTTGATCGCCGCTATAGCGCGGAAGATAGAGTTTGACGGTGGTGCCGTGGCCGACTTCTGAATAGATTTTAACATGGCCGGCGGACTGCTTGACGAAACCGAACACCTGGCTCAGCCCAAGACCCGTTCCCTTACCAACCTGCTTTGTGGTGTAGAACGGATCGAACGCGCGTTCGATCACGTCCAGCGGCATGCCTTCGCCAGTGTCTGTCACGGAGATCATCACATATTGGCCGGGCACCACCTCGGTGTGGGAGGCCGCGTAGCGATCATCGAGGTCCGTATTCGCTGTCTCTATCGTCAAACGACCGCCGTTCGCCATGGCGTCGCGCGAATTGACGGCAAGATTGACGAGGGCGCTTTCAACTTGCGCCGGATCGGCATGGGTGCGCCATAGACCGCCCGCCAGCACCGTCTCGACATTGATTGTTTCGCCGAGCGTGCGACGAAGCAGCTCCGACATGCCACTGACGAGTTTATTCGCATCCACCACGCGTGGTTCGAGAGGCTGCTGGCGTGAGAACGCGAGCAACCGTGCGGTGAGCACCGCAGCGCGGGCCGCGCCTTCGCTGGCATTGTCGATACACTTCAAGATATTCGGATGCTCGGCCCCAGTTAAACGGCGGCGCGCTACGTCGAGGGAGCCAATGACCACGGCAAGCATGTTGTTGAAGTCATGGGCAATGCCGCCGGTAAGCTGGCCGACGGCTTCCATCTTCTGCAATTGGCGCACCTGGCTTTGCGCGGCGGAGCGCTCTTGTATTTCACCCTGCAGGCGGGCGTTCGCAGTTTCGAGCGACAAGAGCCGTCGCCGTGCGTCGCGCAGCGCGACGAACGCGACGCCGACGAGCAGCAGCGCCGTGCCAACAAGGCCACCCAGCGCAAGCTCGTTGAGTGTGTCGGCACGGGCCGAGCGGTCACGCAGCGCTCTTTGATTTTCCAGCCGCATCTCGGCGATGATGGCGCGCATATGATCCATGATCGCCTTACCGCTGTCGCCGTTGACCAGCGCAAGCGCTTCGTCGCCATGGCCCGTAGCGCGCAATGTGATAGCCCGTTCAAGCTCGGCGAGTTTCGATCCAGCCAGCGGCTTGAGCTGCTTCGCCCGCGCTTGCTGCGTGGGGCTGTCCGCGGTCTGTTCTCTGAGAACGTCGACCTGGCTAAGCAGCTGGGCCTTCGCGGTCTCGTAAGGTTCGAGGTAGGTGTCCTTGGCCGTCAGCAGAAAGCCGCGCTGGCCGGTCTCGGCGTCGGTCGCAAGGCTGAGCACCTGATTGAGCTTGTTTTCGACCTCAAGCGTATGGCGGACCAGTTCCGCCGTGGTGCGCTGCTGAACCGAGAGCCAGATGACGCTTGCTGCGGTGACCAGGAGCAGGAAAAATCCGGCAAACAGCGGCAGCAACGACCGGTGCAGCCCTTCTGATTTCAGCATTTGCGCCATCAAGCGTTCGGCAGCCGACCGTCGGCTCACCGGGAGGGAAGGCTTAAGTACCGTAAATCCGGCGTTCGGCCAATAAGACGAGAGACTAGCCGGCGCTGGGCGGCTCGATCGGCGCGGACGTGGGGCAGGGAACCGCCTTGGGCTACGGGTCGAGTGGGGATAAAAAGGACCGACCGTTTGTCTTACCAGCCTTCGCGGAACGAACTAAAGAATACTCAGCCCCAAGGACCAGTTCGTATGAAATTCAAGTTTCTCGGCAGCGGTGATGCGTTCGGCTCCGGTGGACGTTTCAACACCTGCTTCCATATCGCGCGAGCATCAGGCGGTTTGTTGATCGATTGCGGCGCGTCGAGCCTCGTGGCCATGGGGCATTTTGGTATTCATCCGAATTCGATCGATACCGTCATCATCTCGCATGGTCATGGCGATCACTTCGGCGGGCTGGCGTTCATGCTGCGCGCACTACGCCTCGTACATCAGCGGGATCGCCTGCTGACCATTGCAGGGCCGGTCGGTATCGGCAAACGGATCGATGAATCCCTGGAGGCTGCCTTTCCCGGCGCGGTTGCCCACGGCACCAAATTTCCGGTGACGATCGTCGAGCTTGAGGTCGGCGTTGCGACGAGGCTTGATGACGGGCTTTCAGTCACGGCGTTCGAGGCTGTGCATCCGAGCGGCACGCCGACGCTGTCGTTGCGTGTGACCTGCGATGGCCGCGTCATCAGCTATACGGGGGACACCGAGTGGACGGACGCGCTGATCGATGTCGGCAACGAGGCCGATCTATTCATTTGTGAATGCTTCTGGCCGAGCCCGCGCCATCGCTATCATCTCGATCTGCAGACGCTGCGCGAGAAGCTGCCGCGCATCTCCGCAAAGCAAGTGGTGCTCACGCACATGTCCGAGGAGATGCTGAAGATCTCGGACGATATTCCCGAGACCACCGCGTTCGACGGTATGGAGATCGAGCTGTAGCGCGGATTGTCCGCGCTAGATCAGGCGAGGGCACCGGCGGCAAAATTCAGCGAACGCAAGTAAATAGTCTTCTACCTGCTGGCGATGATCTGCAAGCTCCACGACCGCAGCGATCGAATCCGGAGCTTCTTTCATCACCGGAAGCCGCAAGAAAATATCGGCATTGAAGTTCGCGGTGATGGTCGACAAAACCGTTCGCAGCGTTGCCAGCATATCATCTCCACGGTGGGACGCGTGCGTAAGGACGATCGGCTTGGCAACAATGGCCTCTCGGGAGACAAGCCAATCGATCGCGTTCTTCAGGCCACCTGGCACGGTCCTGACATATTCGGGGCTCGAAATGATCAGGCCATCGCTCTCGTCGATAGCTTCGATGAACTCCAGAACCTTGGGTGGGGTGAGTTCACCTTCAAGGTCGGGAGAAAACACCGGCAGATCGCCGATCTGATCTAAAACCCGGAAATCAATGCCGGTGGGCGCCACTCGGCTCATCGCGTGAAGCAAGTGCGTATTCGTTGAAAGGCGGCGGGCGCTGCCGGATATCCCTAAGAATCTCATCTTCACACCGCTTCCGACGATGGCACCAACGGCAGCAGTCGTGAATCCTCAATTGCAGCTTCACGATGGCCGAGCCCGGCGAGGTACGCTGCGCTGCTCGCAAACGCCATGAAGGACGATACGCTGCTTTGGCGCACGAGCATCGCGCGGTCCCAGTGCTCACTCTCCGGACCGATCAGAAACGAACCGCCATCGCCCATGAACATCAGCTCGCCGCCGCTCTCGCGCAGATAAGGCAGCGAGTGTGCGATGTAGCGGTCAAACGCCTCAGCGCCGCTGATCGGTTTGTCAGGCTTCAACGAGGGATGCGCTGAATAATCCGCAACGTTGCGAAAGCGAAGCAGGTTGAGCATCACGACTTCGCCTGTGATCGCGCGCCGGATGAGGGCGTGGCCGCTGGCTTCAGTTGGCTGCAGATAAGCGATTGGCTCTTTTATCATGGATGTGAACTCGGCTCTTTTATCACGGATGTGAACTTTCGATGCTGTGATGCTTAAGTGTCATAAGCGAGGCGAATGGCGTGCGCGGCGATGTCGCTCGGCCAGTCGGCGATGTGTTGTTCAAGG
Source organism: Afipia dichlorophenoxyacetatis (assembly GCF_055386385.1). NCBI lineage: Bacteria > Pseudomonadati > Pseudomonadota > Alphaproteobacteria > Hyphomicrobiales > Nitrobacteraceae > Afipia > Afipia dichlorophenoxyacetatis. The sequence goes on from NZ_AP029250.1 coordinate 2,425,918, forward strand.
CGCGTGCGATCGTTGGCAAAGAGGGCGCGTGTTGCTTCCTCATAGCCGGGTAGGTTGCCGCCGATGGCCAGCATGAAGTGATAGGCGCGCTCCTGCGCCGCGCGCGTTTTCTGAACCGCGCCGCCGGTGCGTCTTGCTTCATCAATCAGCTTGCGAAGCGCGACCGACGCGCCGCCCGGCTGCGCCGCGAGCCATTCCCATTGCCGCGGCAACAGCGTGACTTCGCGGCCGATCACACCGAGCTTCGGGCGGCCACGCCCCCGCGCTTCTTTCGGCTCGGTTGCATCGTCGGCTGCGTCGGTCTGCGGGGATGACGATGGCGCGGCGTGTGGAGTCTCAGACAGCCGCGCGATGATCTCGGCTTTCGAGCCGCGCAGATCGAGATCGATGACGCGGCCAGTTGCGTCGTCGAAGGTGAGGATCGGATCGGCCGCCTCCCACGCCATCGCGGCTTTGACGGCGAGGGCGACCTCGACGAGAGGACCGGACAGCAAAAGCCGGCTGCCTTCAAAGGCGGTGCACGGCCGGGAGAGGACTTCACTCATTATAATACCGGAGCAGGATTGGATTGGGTGATTTATACCCTGATAAAAATCATTGCGTCAATAATACCCGGATAATATTGTGCCGCGTAGCACCGGGCGTTTCCCGGAATCCCAGGCGAGGCAGCCATGAAGAGTGAAGCGAGAAAGGCTGCGATCGCGGCTTACAAGGAACGCAAGAGCGCCGCCGGAATCTACACGGTCCGCTGCACGGCGACGGGTGAGATCTGGGTCGGGCAAAGCCCCAATCTCGACACGGTGCAAAACCGCGTGTGGTTCACGCTGCGCGTCGCAGGCAATCTGAACCGTGCGCTACAGAAAGCGTGGGACGATCACGGCGCCGAGCACTTCACGTTCGATGTGGTCGAGCGACTGGAAGATGATGATCTTGCTTACTGCCGCGATGCGCTGCTCAAAGAACGCCTCGCGCATTGGCGCGCGGAGTTTGGCGCGGCGGTGATCTGAATCACTTCGGAAAATGCTCCACGTGAATCCACGCTCCCGTCATAGGCGGAATTCAGGCATCGCTCAGCAATGGCTCTGCGTTGCGTGTCCATCCGCGCTCTCCGTTTGGCGACGTCGTGTGTCGCCCCATGCTTCATAAGACTATCGCATAGGCTTCATACAATTCGATTGCGACATCCCGCAGCAACGATTTTGCTTGAGGGCGCCGGATATAATGCGTCCCTTAGCGCATCCACAAATCATTGAATCGCATAACGATAATTCCGCGCGCCGACAGGCGAGACGCTTCCCTCTGACCGCGTCTTTTTAGGTCCCGGCTCTGCGCCCGGCGGAGGGGCGGGTCCTTGCTCGAAATAACCCGCGTCTGTACGGTGCGTCGCAGTTAATTTTCCATGAATGGATCATCTCAAATGACCGTAGTTCAAAACTCGGTGCCGGAGGAAAGCGTTGGGGGACTGCCGCCTGGCGTCCTCGTGGAAGGTCCATTGGTCGACGCCAAGCTTCGCGAATCCTATGCCGTATTCGGCATTTTGATCGCAGGTTCGATCGCAGCGTTGGTCTGGGCATTCACGCAAGGCATCGGCTGGGTGGAAATTTCGGTATTCCTCGGCATGTTTACGCTGTCCACGGTCGGCATCGGCTTCATGCATCGCTACTTTGTCCACCGCAGTTTCCGCTGCGGTCCGGTCATGCGGACGTTATTCGCCGCGATCGCCACGATGGCGGTGCAGGGCTCGATACTCAAGTGGGTCTCCAATCATCGCCGGCACCATCTTCACGCCGACCAGCCCGGCGATGTTCACAGCCCTTACTATGACGGCGTCGGCAACCGCTTTGTCAGTTTCGCCAAGGGGATGTTGCATGCGCAAGGCGGTTGGGTGTGGGACCACGCGACCACCGATGGCGCATACTACGCCAAGGATATTCTGGCCGACCCGATTGCCATGTTCTTCACCAGAACGCGCTGGTTCTGGTACGCGATGTCGGCGGTGTTGATTCCAGGCGCCATCGGCTACGCGTTTGGCGGCGTGCACGCGATGATCGGCTGCGTATTATTCTCCGGCCTGTTCCGCAGCTACGTCATGACCATGGCCACCTCGCTGGTGAACTCGGTCTGTCACAGCGACGGTCGCTACGGTTACCGCCGTTTCGAGACCAACGACGGCACGACCAACGAGTTGGTGACCACGATCCTCACCTTCGGTGAAGGGCTGCACAACAATCATCATCGGTTTCCGCGAGACGCCTACCTTTCGCACGCCTGGTACGAGATCGACATCAATGGCCTGATTATTCTTGGGCTTGGGAAGCTCGGGCTCGTGCACGACATTTTCGCGGGCGGCGCGCGTCAACAGTCTCGACCGGACGGACTTCGCGAGCCGTAAGCCTTCGAAAGGGCGTTTTAGTGGGGGGGAGGTCGCTTTCCAAGAAGGCGCAACGGTCACTGATTTTCGGTCAATGGTGGGAGGGGCAAACCCGTGCCTTGGTCCCGGTAGTTGAACTTACATTTCAAGTGAGGGAGAGCGAGATGAAAACACAATATATATTGGTTGTGGGATTGATGACCGTTCTTGGCAATGTTCCGGCGCTGTCACGAGACAATTCGGTAAGCCGGTTCGCACAAGCAACGTCGACAGACATGTGCTCGCAAGTGATATCGTGCGGAACAAAGGACGGAGTGCGGAAGGAATATCCAACGCCATGCGCTGCTGAAAAGGATGGCGCTACCGATATCAAACCGAAAACCGGCCCAACGTGTGAAGCGCTAAAATAAACGCATAACCTGGCGCTGACGCCAAGAATGAAAAACCCCGCCGAAGCGGGGTTTTTGTTTCGCCGGTCTGAGACCGACAGCACCTCAATCCGAGCCGCCGCCGCCTTCGGCGACGTGCAATTTGTTATCCACGGTATCGACCGTGCGGTCGATCTCGGCATTGGGCATGCCGAGCTGATGCGAGATCAGTTTCACCAACAGGTCGACGCGCTCGATGAAGGGCGCACCGCTGGCCACCGCACGTGCGGCTGACGATGGCTTGAGCAGGCTTTCGGCGGCCTTGGCATATTTTTCGAACGGCACTTGGTCTGCCGGATCGGCGCCAAGCTTCTGCGCCACTGCGTCGACGTGATTGTAGATCGACTGCGAGAGCTTGATGTCCTTGTGCACGGCGTCGCGGATCGACACCGGATCTTCCGGTGTAATGCAGCGGTAGTTGCCGGTGAGCAGCATCGACCACTTTGCCAGCGGCACGAACAGGGAGTCGAACACTTTCAGCTTCACCGGCACGTCCTGGCCGTCGAGCTTCACGGCATCGATGTCCGCTTCGAGTTCGCGCAGCACTTTATTGTGCGCTTCATCGGCGAAGGCGGCAGCCTTGAAATTCGTTGGCAGGCCGACATGAAGCACGTTCGCGCCTTCCTCCGGCGGACGGAAAGCCTGCGGATCGGGCGAGCAGAGTGTCACGAGTCCCGGCTTGAAGCGCTCCCACACCGAAGCGTTGGTGTAGGCCTCTTCGAGGTCCATGCCCTCAAGCTTGCCGATGCGCTTGAGATAGGGCAGGGGCGGCATGTTCATGATCGACAGGCACGGCAGGTTGGCCGCGGCAATCTTGATCATCAGCGTGCGGATGGTGTGGTTGGTGTATTGCGGCTCCTGCATCGCAAGGCCGACCATGTCGTAACGCGACACGTTGATACTCTGCGGCGGCGCTGCGTCGAGTTTACCGGGCAGGTCGCGCGAGAAGATGGAGCGGTGGTTCGGCTCGTCGCGCAGCTTGATGCGCACCTCGGTGCCGTCACGGTTGATCAGATCGGCGGTCTTCTGCCGGCAAACCAAGGTCACGTTGTGACCGGCCATCAGCAGCTTCGTTGCCAGCAAAGAACCGTATGAGGCTCCAAGAATGAGAATGTTGCGCGCCATGCTCCCTCGTCTCCAGATCGCGCTTTGATGCGCTCAGTTGATTGTGTCGCCCTTGCGGGCACGATCTAACGTGCCACGCGGCCATGAGTTTCAAAAAGTTTCAGGATTCAAAACGGTGTCAATATGTCCCGGATTTCCAGATGCCTTAAGTCCCCGGGCGCATCAGCCAGTTTTGACGGCGGCGAGCAAGAGTTTTCTTGGCCGTTCAATCACTTGCGTTTCGCTTGGCGGAATTGTTGCGGCGATTTGTGAGCGATGAGGGGACTTCAGGACGCGCGCAGCGGATGGGGCAAATGGCGGAAGCGTCTGTGATGTCACCGCTGCAGCGGGCGTGGTCGCTGCAGCGGTGAGCGGTCGCGCGTTACGTTGCTCGCGAGAATCCGAAATCGTCGGGGATGACCGTGAGCGGACCGATCGGGACCTGCCCCGGGTTCGATCCGTTGAGCTTGTGGAACGTGATCTTGTCCTGCCAGACCTTGCGCAGGAAATCCTCGAAAACACTGATCGTGAGTTGCTCGCCTGGGCATCTGCGATAGCCGAAGCCGAACGGAGAGAAGCCGGCGTGATCGCAGACCGGATGCTTGACGCCATCCACAACCCCGAAAACGGTGCCGAAGCCACTGTTCGTGATCTCCACCTTGCGTCCATCCTTCACGCTGAAATTCGTGGCTTCGAATGGGCAACGCGCGAGTCCGATCTTCTGGACGTGCTCATCAGTGATGTCCGCACTGGTCGGTACCTTCAGGTATCGCTCAGGAGTGAACGACTGCGGATCATTCCATTGGACCGGATCCACGCTCGTCGATGTGTGAGGCGTGGCGATGTAGCTGTGCCACTCGAGCCGCGGGTTGAACGACTTCTGCGGATCCGCACCGTAGAAGCTCGCCCGGCTGCCTTGGATTGCGGAAATGCTGCCGGTGTTCGGCATGATGGTTCGGAACAATTCCATCACGAACATCTGCAATGGTGTATAGGGCGCGCCATTGGCGTGGTCGTAAGTGCCGCTGCTCATCACCTTTTGGAAGGCGGTACGAACTGCAGAGTCGCCGGCATTTTCGGATAGGCGGGACATGATCCCGAATATCGTATTGCCCCATTGGCTCAGCGCGACGAAATTGTGGAAGCATTCGAAGACGACGTCTGCCTTGCTGAAATGCGCACCATCGCCGGCATTCTTCAGCCAGTAGTAGGCGATCGTCTTCTCCGGCTGAGCCATCCGGCCGTTTTGTATCTCGCCGAGTCGATCATCGATCCACGTCTTCAGGAAGTCGAGCCGTTCGCGGACTTTCATGTAATTGTCGTGGGTGATCGGAAGCAACGGGTTGCGATAGGCCAGAACCGTGTTGAAGGCTTCTCCGATCTCCCGCACCTTTGCCGGGATGGCGTCTCCCTTGACCCCGAGATGGAGGTCCCAATACAGGTCGAAATAGTAGTCCAGGTAGTGCCGCATGAACGGCTTGTTGGCGAACTGACCGTCAAGCAATTTGTCGAAAAACGATTTGACTTTTTGAGCGTACATTGGCGCGTAAAGGTCGGGCGTCATCCCGGCGAAATAAATTCGCTTACGGAGATTGTTCTCGCCACGTTTCTCGAGCCCCTGCAGGAAGACTGTCACGCCTTCTTTGGGCGTCGGTTGCCAGTCCTTATAAATGAGGCCCCAGAAATCAAAGGGGAGAGCATTCTCCTTGGTGAGATTGACGTCGATCATCGGCAGCGTCGGTCGCTCGCCTTCGTAGAAGCTCGTCAAGAAGAAGGGAATGACGGCGTGGCGAACGTACTCCGGATCGAAAGTCTTCGGGATGGTGGTGAGAAAGCGCTGGAGTGCGCCGGCAATATATTCGGGGAGCTTGGTCGTATCGATATCGGCGAATGCCGTTTCGCTATTCGATAGAACGCTGGCAGTCGTTCCTCCGCCCAGTGCGATCGCAGCTGCGCCGCCTTTTAGTAAAGTTCGACGTTCCATGAGTCCTCCTTTGGCTTCGCTGGAGTGAAAGCCTCTTTGAGATCCGTAGGTGCTCATGCGCGAGAGCAAGTCGTGCAAATCTGACACGAACTATGTGCCGCTGATGTAACATCGCGGTGACTGCTTTCAGAAAGTGGGGAGCGTTGGTTCGTTGATCTGTTTCGCAATGCACATACAACTGTGCGTCTGGAGCGGTCTGCAAAACAATGAATCTTGTTCGTGCGGCAGAATATCAAACGGTGGTTTGATTCAAGTTCGAGATGACGCGTGTCACGCCAACTTATCGTCGCGCATTCACCCCTCGGATTTGTGAACGCACGCGGCGCGCCTCGGGCCTTGTCGTCGGCATATAGTTCGTGACGGAGGCCGCATTTCTCAGCTATGATCCCGCTGCTGTGATGTGTCGTCGTGGCGATTGTTCCTGACACACGTTTGTCGGAGAGATGCTCTAGTGTGGTGGTTCAGAAGGTCGCTCCATTTTTGCAGCGCTTCCTTCCAGCGAACTTCTGAACCTAAACCACACTAGAAATCATGAATTGCTAGTGTCCTTTCGAATCCAAAGTTCGTTAAGGAGCGCGCTGCACGATGAGGCGAACTTTGGATTCGGGACACTAGACCTAAAAAAGAAAACTGTGATCAGGAGGCTACGTATGCATCGAGTCCTGAGCTCTTGTCTTTTTTCTATCGCTCTCGTTTATCCCCTCAATCTCGCTCTGCAGACATCGCCCGCGCAAGCGAGTGCTTCGGCAGTGATTTCGCCAATGGCGGTCTCTGAAACAATTTCAGATTTCAGTGCACAGCGTGGACAAGGCAACCGTCGTCCGGGTGCGGGGCGCCCAGGGGGGCGGCCACCAGCAGCACATCGTCCGGGGCGACGTCCCGGCGCACATCGTCCGGGCGTGCGTCCGCGTCCGCCTGTAGCGCATCGTTCCTGGGCTCGTCCGCGACGTTATTCCTGGCGTCCGGGAGGTGCGATAGCTGCTGGTGCTGCGATCGGGTTTGTTGCTGCTGCCACGGCCGCAAGTTGGGCCGGAAGGCCCCCATCACCAGGTCTCTGCTGGTACTATACGGATTGGACTCGCAGACAGGGATTCTGGGACTTCTGCCCGTAAGCGCTAAACACGCTCAAACTGCTTCAAACTGATTAAGTGAAGCGTGGAGGTGGGAATGCGCGGAACGAGTCTGCTTGCCGCTTTGGGTGTGGTGACATTTGGATGTGTCACCACGTCTCCGGCTGATGCGCAATTGCTGCGGGCAGGACGGTTGCTGTGTTTTTCCAGCGCGCGCGTCGGACTGGTCGTCGGCTCAACTCAGTCGTTGCGTTGTGAATTCCACGCGACCACGGGTCATCGATACATCTACGAGGGACGGATCAGGCGTGTCGGGCTCGACATCGGCGCCACGTCAGCGGGCGTTTTGTCGTGGCTTGTCCTTGCAAGGAGTTCACGGGTTGGCCCCGGAACCTTGCGCGGAACGTATGTCGGCGCTAGCGGGAGCGTGTCTCTCGGACCGGGGCTTGGAGCCAATGTTCTTATTGGAGGATCGAGACGAAGCATTGCTCTGCAACCGATCTCCATTGAGCGTAAAGTCGGCATCAATCTGGCCGCAGGCGTTACGAGCTTGACGCTCGGGCCAAGAGGCAGGCGCTAAAGGGGAAAGGCGCTGAGCAAAGTTGAAATGGAAGGATCGTAAGGCGAGTACCGGAAGATCAACTTCGATTGTGGGGCGAAATCGTTCAACAAGGAGACTGTCCTATGTCTGATCTCGTCATCGTTGGTTTCGACAATCAAACGGATGCCGATCGGGTTTTGACCGATCTGACTCGATTGCAGAAGGAGTATCTGATCGATCTTGAGGATGCCGTCGTTGCCATTCGCAATGCGGACGGCACCGTTCGGATCAAGCAGTCCGTCAATCTCGTTCAGGTTGGCGCGACGGCGGGTGGTTTGAACGGAGCATTGCTGGGAAGCCTGATTGGGCTGCTGTTTCTCAATCCGCTCGCGGGCTTTGCCATGGGCGGCCTGATCGGAGCAGGATCCGGGGCTTTGTCGGGCAGCTTGATGGATTTCGGAATTAATGACGATTTCATCAAGCAGATCGGCGAGACCATCAAGCCGGATTCATCTGCGTTGTTTCTCCTGATCCGCAAAGCGCAGCCGGAGAAGGTCCTCAAGGAGCTGCACCAATACAAGGGGCATCTCATTCGTTCGTCGTTGTCTCCGGAGCAGGAAAACAAATTGAAGGAGGCGCTCGAACGCGCGCAAGCACCGAGTCCAAGTGCTGGCGTTGAGGGGGCGGCCGCGGCTGCACGTCAGGGCGGTGTTGACGTCGGTAACGGGGCGCCTGCAAGGGCTTGATGAATGCCTGATCGTTAGCGCCGGTCCGGTCGAGAATGGTCGGACCGGGACGCTGGTTTCAAAAACACGGCTGAGCAACGTCCGGCGCGAATTTGGCACGTCTCGCCGGCTGCTCGCTCAACGAGGAGACGCGCATGGCTATATCCTGCAAAGGCGAGCGTAGTTTGGTGAGTCACGAGGAGTATGATGTGATCCGGACGTCACATCATCCCGAAATCTACGATCTCAATCTTCCGGAACTGGAGAAACTCCGCGGTCGCCTCAAACAGATGCGCGACAAGGAGCGGACTCTGGCGAGACAGAAGCAACGCGAGCGGCGAGGCAAGGCTGAGCCGCGCGGCAGTAGCTTTCCGGGAACGACCGAGCAGCCGATGAAGCGCCAGCAGGTCTTTGCACACGCCCTCAGGCGCCTGAACAAGGAAATCAAGCGCACCCGCTATCTGGAAGCGCGTGCGGCCAATATTGATGCTGCGCATCGGGCGCTAGCGATGCGGCGCGCTGCTAATTTCTCAATTCGCCCGGCGGCAGGCGATACGGCGAATGAGGGAATGAATCCGCGCCCCAGCCGCCGCCGTATGACGAGAGTTTCGGGAAAACGGATTGGCAGCATCTCGCAAGCGACGAAAGTCACGCAGGCCACGCGCGATTCCAGAGGCTGATGCTGACCGGATCTTGCGTTCCGGTAAGTTGCGTCTCGGTCAGTTGCGCCGTTGTGCAGATCCAGCGACGTCCTCGTCGGCGGGGATTTCGCCCGGCCGATAATTCGGCAGTCGGCTGGCCGGAAAGATCGCGAGCATCGCCAGTCCCGCCATGATCAGGAGGCCGATCTTCAGCGCGCGCAGCCGCGCTTCGGTGTTGATCTGCACCGCTTCGTCCACCTGCTGCGGTGTGGCGGTGGTGCCTTCAAGGGTCGTGCGCAGGCGGTCGTTGCTGATGAAGGTAATGTTATCGAGATTGACCTGGCTTTGAAGGTCTTTTGTCAGGATCGGATTGGACGTGATCCGGCTGAGCGCGATGGTGCTGAGAAGGCCGACGAGCAGTGCGCCCGCCAGCGCCGTGCCGACAGCGGCGGCGAGATTTTGCGTGGTGCCGCGCAGCGAGCCGACATCGCCCGCCAATTCCTTGGGCGAGGATGTCACCAGCACGTTGAATAACAACGTCACCAGTGAGCCTTGGCCGATGCCGAACAGGACGAGGCCGAACAGAACCGGGACTTCGCTCCAGTCATTGCGCACCACGAAGGCGAGCCACACCAGCCCGATGGTGCACAGTGCGAAGCCGAATTGCGCGATGCGGCGTGGCGTCAATTTGTCGTAGAGGTTGACGATCAGCATCGCCGCGAAGAACACCGTCAGGTTGAAAGGCATCATGGCAATGGCAGTGGCGAGCGGCGATCGGCCTTGCACGATCTGGATATAGAGCGGGATCGAGAAATTCAGTGCTGCCTCCAGCGCGACCACGGCAAACAGCGCATAGACCGCGTGGCGCTCCTCGGGCGAATCGATCACTTCAAGGGCGAGCAGGGGTGTGCGGCCTGCGGCCTGGGCGCGATGGGTCCAGGCCAGAAACGCCTGGCCCAGCACAGCGCCGATCACGATCAGTATGGGGGCTGGTGAAAGGCCAAGCACATTGAACGGTGCGTTGGCCGTCGCCACCATAACGCCCCATCCGTTGAGGTTGTTGAAGCCGAACACCATCATAATGATGGCAGCGGCCGCCAGAATGACGCCGATAAAATCGATCTTCACGTCCGGCCGCCCATGGTCGGGCTTCAGACGGAAGCTCAGGACGAAAGCGAGAGCAGAGGCGGCGATGAGGACACCGAATGCGGGCCGCCAGCCGATATAGGTGCCGAGCACGCCGCCGATCACGAACGCCATTACACCGGCTGCGGCACGCGCGGAGCCGAGTGCGCCGACAGCAGTCGCTTGCTGCTTGCCAGTGTAGTTTTCGGCAATGAGCGCCACCAGCGATGGCACGATCACCGCACCGGCAGCGCCGCAAAGCGCCTGCGCTGAGATCATAGTGGAGGCTGACGGGCTGAAGGTCATGATGATCTGCGAGACGCAGAACAGGATGACGGCGGCGCGGAAGACCTTCAACGCGCCAAATCGCTGCGCGAGCTTGGCGCCGAGCATAACAAAACCGGCCACCAGCATGGAGTAGGCCACGATGCCCGTGGCAACGGTGGTCGGCGGAACGCCGAAGCTCTTCACCATGCCGCCCATCGCCACCGGCAGCGACGCGACGTTGAAGGACATGATCATCTGGCCGAGCGCGATGGCGACCATCGGCAGCCACGATGTCCGCGTTTCCTCGTGATAGGCGCCGGCTGTCATCGTTGTCATCATGTCCTCCGATTGGCCGAGTTCTTTGATGCGTGTCTTCGAATAGTCGAGGCAGCGGCAGGGCTGACGTTCGTTGTTCGCTCACTCTTCAGGTCGCGAGACGAACAGATCCATTCCCAAACGCTGAGACAGGAATTTTGCCGCGAGTTGACCCTTCACGCTGTTGCCTGCCGCATCGAGCGGCGGCGCGAATGTGCCGAAACCTCCCTTGCCGGGAGAGACAGCGACGATGCCGCCGCCAATGCCGCTCTTGCCGGGCAGCCCGATGTCGTAGAGCCAATCGCCGGATGTCTCGTACAGTCCTGCAGTGATCATCACGGCAAGCGCATAGTGGCACACGCCGGCATCGACGACCCGCTCTCGCGTCACGGGATTGACGCCGCCGTCTGCCAGCGTTGCGCCCATCACTGCCAGATCGCGTGCGCTCACGTTCAACGAGCATTGCCGGGTGTAGAGATCGGTGGCTTCCTTGGCATCGCAGTAAATACGATCGTAGCTTTCCAGGAGGCGCGCGATGCTGCGATTGCGGAAGTTGGTGTCCGAGGCGGACGCATAAACTTCTTTATTCAGCGGCAGCCTCCGGCCGGCAAAGCGCGACAGTCCGTCATAGAGAAAATCCCAACGCTCTTCGGCGGTCTTTCCAGGGGCGAGGCTCGTGGTCGCAATGGCGCCCGCATTCACCATCGGATTAGTGCGGCCATCGCCGCGTTCGATGGCGGTGAGGGAATTGAATGGAAAGCCGGTGGCGTTGGCGCCGAGTTTTGCGCGCGCCTCCTCAGGACCGATGGTTTCGCAGATCAGCGCGAACACGAACGGCTTCGACACGCTCATGATGGAGAATTCGTGGTCGATGTCGCCTGCGCCATAGACGCGCCCATTGGTGTTGACGATGCAGACGCCGAACAGGTCCTTGGGCACGCGTGCGAGCGCGGGGTAGACTTGCGAGTTTTCGCCGTCCTGGTTTGATTTGAAGAGTTTGTGTGCATCGTCAACGAGCCGTTGCACGTGCTCATGCGCGGGAAGATGTCCCGTTGAAACGAAAGGCCTTTCGTCTGCGACCGGCGGCAAGTCCATTGGACCCCCCTCAAGCTGACGATCGTCTTGTGGATCGTCTTAGGACTTCGGCAACACAGCAGTTCGCTTAAGCGAAGGGATAGGCACGTCTCTCATATCATTTCATCGAGTAGAGCCTCGTGAATGCAGGGAGTCAATTGCGTCGTGTTCCGAGAGGCGGAATCGCAAGGCTTCGTGATCGGGTGCGCGGCGAGATGCTTCATTGGTGCGGCTGCAGCAAACATTCCGCGCGCCGCAAAGAGTTTCCAATCCACCCGACCAACGTTAAGATGACGCATGACCGCGCCATGACATTCGCAGACAACTTGAGTTACATCTTTCCCTATCGACGTTTTTCTTTTGCGATCAGAGGCCTGCCGCCGTTGCAGAATGTGGGAGCCATCCGATGATGCAATCCGACATGGCTGCGGCCAAGGAGGCACAGGTGCGTAAGGCCGTGCTGGTCGATCCACGCCAAGGCGATGCTGAAGACGATCGATCTGCGACCAAGCAGCGCTCGCTGTTTGCGATCGCAGGCAGTCTGCTCGTCGAAATCAGTTTGCCGAAGCTGCTGCTGGCCTGGACAGTGTCGCTGGCATTGCCTGCGATCTTGCTTGGCCTTGCACCTCTGGTGGCGACCGGTTGGGCTGCCACGGCGACCGCGCAGGTGCGGTATCTCACCGGGATCGGTGCCGCGTTCATCATGGTCTTCGTGCTTGCGCTGGGCTGGTTTGCATGGCGGCCGCTGTTTCGGATGGCAGAAGCCAACTTCTGGTCGCTGAACGCGCTGGCGGTCCAACCCGGCTATGTGTTTTGCCGCGAAGCGATCCGGCATCTGATGGAGCGCTGGTTCGGTGCAAGACACTCGGCGACGCAACGTGCGCGGCTCCGCGCGGCGAGTTCTGCCGCCGCAGGGACGGTAGTCTGCATCGCCGCAGTGCTCGTCGCTCTCGCGGTCTGGCCAAGCACGCGCTGGCTCGGCAGCGTCGGCGATCTCATGGCCCCGTACCGTCTGATCCTTCCGACCATTGCCAACGCGGTTGCTCTGACATCGCTTTATCTTGCTGCCGCGGCACTGGTGTGGGGCTTTGCGGATGCGAGCATGGATCAGCCGCTCGATTTTACGGAATTCGATACCGCGTCCCCGACAAGCCGGACCTGGCGCGTGGCGCATCTGTCGGATATTCACGTGGTCGGTGAGCGCTATGGCTTCCGCATGGAGAGCGGACGCGGCGGCCCGCAGGGCAACCATCGGCTGGAGCGGCTGCTCGCGCGTCTTGCGGCCATTCATGCCAGCGATCCGTTGGATGTCGTGCTCGTCTCCGGCGACATGACCGATGCCGGGCTCTCAACGGAGTGGGCCGAGTTCTTCGATGTCGTGGCGAAGCATCCAGACCTTGTCGCGCGGATGATCCTGCTGCCGGGCAATCACGACGTGAATATCGTCGATCGGGCCAATCCGGCGCGGCTCGATCTGTCGTTCAGTCCGGGTAAACGTTTTCGCCAGATGCGGACGCTGTCAGCCATGGCGGCCGTGCAGGGCGCGCGCGTGCGGGTTCTCGAGGATGGGCCGGCGCACGCGGCGCGGACGCTCGCTCAAAAGCTGAATGCACTTGGTGATGACATCGCGACGTTTGCGAAGGATGGCGGCTTTTGGCGCGCCGCAAAGCTGAGGGACGTGTTCGACGAGCAGTTTCCAATGCTGCTGCCGCCTGACAGCGAGGATGGACTGGGAATGGTCATTCTCAATTCGAATGCGCAGACGCATTTCTCGTTCACGAACGCGCTTGGTCTGGTGTCGGTAGAGCAGGCGCACCGTCTGGTCGCGGTGATGAACGGGTATCCCAGGGCCCGGTGGATCGTCGCGCTGCATCATCACCTGATGGAATACCCGATGCCGGGCGTGAAGTTCTCGGAGCGGGTGGGGACGGCGCTGGTGAATGGAAGCTGGTTCGTCCGAAAACTGAAGCCGTTCGCGAGCCGCATCGTTATCATGCATGGCCATCGTCATATCGACTGGATCGGCACTTGTGGCGAGATGAAAATCATCTCTGCGCCTTCACCGGTGATGAATGCGACAGATGCGCAGACCACGCATTTTCACATCCATACGTTGGCGAGCGGGTCCGATGGCAGGTTGTGTCTGCTTGCGCCTGAAAAGGTAGAGATCGCCGGTGTTGCGAAGGCAGATGCTTGACGGGTTTTTCAGCTCGGTTTGTCGCCGAGACAATCTTCGACATAGAGCCGCAGCACCGCAATACGGCCGATGGCCAGCAACGGCATGGCAAGCGCGATGCCCATGACGCCGAACAGTGAGCCGAACAGCACGATGGCAACCAATGTCCAGGCGGGCGGCACTTCGACGGCGTGGCGCTGAATGAGCGGACCGATGATGTAGCCTTCGATGGACTGGATGATCGTATAAAGCCCGACGGCCCACATCAGCTTCGACGGGCCGAGCGGCATGGCGACCAGTCCGATCGGGAAAGCTGCAACGATGGGCCCGAGGTAGGGGACGAAGTTGGATATTCCCGCCTGCAGGCCGAGCAGAAACGCGCCGGGCACACCGAGACAATAAAGCATCAGCCAGACGCAGAGCGTCATCAGCACAATGCGGAACACCTGGCCAACGAACCAGTAGCGCAGTACGCCGCCCATCTCGTCCATCACCTGCCGGACACGGGCGCGATAAGGGATCTTGACGAAGGTGACGAGGCCGTCGCGATACATGCCGGGGTTGAAAGCGAACAGCACGCCGAGAAACAGGATGATAAGCGCGTTGGCGAGGAAGCCGGATGCGGTTCCAACCGCGGTCTGCGCGTGACCGAACAGTTTGCCGGGGGCCGGGAGCCATTGCGAGAAATCGCGGCCGCCGTCCGGCCCGAACAGATCGACGCCGACCGACTGAAGGCGTTGTTGCAGAACGTCGAGCTGCGAGTTGATGACCTGATAGAGAAGCCGGGTTTGCTCAGGAAGTTTGCCTGCGCCCCAGACCAGGCCCAGGCCAAGCAGGCCGGTTAGGATGAGAACGATCAGCGTGAGCCGCCATGAATGTCCGGCAGGGACGACAGGTTTCAGCGCCCGCGCGCAGGCATCGAGAAAAGCCGCGAACAGAACGCCCGCGAAGATGAGCAGCAGGCTCGACGACATCTGCCAAACAAGGAACAGGCCGGCAGCGGCCGCCAGCAAAGCGATGCCTGTTTGCAGCCCGTTCAGCCGCCATCGCGTACCGATTGTGTCACCGCGATCGAGATGGGGGGAGGCTTCGCGAATGTTCTCAGCGCCGACCTTCAAATCATCCACGCCCGACCTCGCGCGTTGTTACTGCTCATCAAGACTCCGATAATCGTAGCTCAGGTACGGCAAATGTCGAGGCGATGTCTTCTCGCGAGACGTCACCTCGCGATGCGGCATGAGAGCTTCCTCAATTTATTGACTAAAATACCGGTGGTCGCGTGATCGTGAGCGGGGGTCCGGCTTTATGACGTTCGGCAACGAATGAACTCTTTGCGGATGTCGCACTGAGGGGATAACCTGACAGTCAAAAGGACAGCGGGCTTGGCTGCCGGCGCTTGAATGCAAGAACTTTAAACAGGAGTGAAATCCGGACAGTCCGTTCGCGTGACGTGAAAAGGAGTGATTGCTATGGCGACAGGTGATCCGTCTCTTCTCGGCAAAAAGCTTGGCGGTCTTTTCTTGGTTATCCTCGGCCTGGTGTTGATCGCCATTGGCGTCAGTACGGACTCAACAGGTCTTATAGTGTTCGGGACGCTGGTTCTCGCGGCGGGTCTGATCCTCATGGTTCTGAAGATCATGCGACGCAACGAAGGCGCACAGGTCAGTTCACCTGGCCATGCGTCGAGAACGCCACTGCACCACAGTGACATCGAATAGCGTCTGGCTAACGACCAAGGCAGACGTGCAATAGGCTCGTCTGCGGTCACGTGAGTGCGCCTCTATTTTGGGGCGTGGCTTGAATGAGCTCGGGTATCATCCGGGCTTTGCCGCTTGGCTGCATCCCAAAGAGCGGCAGCTCTCGAAGCAGACTCCGCACAACGAGCTAAAGTCCATTGTCCCGAAGATCAGGACCAGCCGGCAGGGTGGGGATTTTTCAGCCCTCGTTCCGAAGACGTGATTTTTGCGGGATGGCCCATTTGGGTCATGCGACAGCCGGCCAACCAGCCACCATTCGCGAAGCTGTCACACCGCCGCGATGACCACGACAATTCAGGTGATATCGCCTGAGCGGCTGGCGGGATTGACCCAAATGGGTTATGCGAATCCCTTTCAACTGCGGCAGATATGCGCTGCCGAGCAAACTGAATTTGTAGCCGATCATTTGGTGGGGCGATCGTCTAGTGGGCGTGACTGTTAGAGAGGACGAAAGCAAGCAGGGCGGCTTTGCGCTGATCGATCTTGGCCGGAAGATCGAAGCTCCTGTCTTTTTCGCGGTGCGCCGACTGGACGTCGAGCCACGTCATCTCGGCCTCTCAGGCTGGCAGCCGGAAGCCGTTTGGCTCAGTGCAGACGATATCGATAATTCCGGCCCAGCCACCGTGTTTCGCGTGGGCCCATCGGTTGTCGATGAGATCAGCGAACTTGTCCCGATCGAGATTTCCATCAAGGACGTCGGCGTCGTTGGCATAGTCCACTGGCCTTTCGTCACGCCAGCTCCACGTACGTCACTCGCGCGAATTCGAGCGCCTATCCCGGTGCAGCCGATTTCTGTTTCTGCTCCAGACAAGCAGGATGCGGTCGGAACGCGTCGTATAGATCCCATTCGCACTGTCGCGCCGGAGCGAGCGGTCAAATCGACCACGCCTCGTCATGATGACACTGAAGGGGGCGAAGGTCCGGCACCATCTGACGCGCGTCGTTCACGAGATCAACGCATCCTCAAACTGATAGCAGCCTGTTTGGTTGTCATATTGGCTCTGTGCGCGCTCATCTTGCCCTCCATCTATCAGTCCGATCGCGCGCCCGTCGCTCCTCAAGTCACCCAGGCAATAGTCCCGCAAATTGCACCGATGACGACCAAGGTTCCTGTCTTCGAAGGTGTGAAGGGAGGGCGCATCGATCCGGAGCAAATTTCCATCGCCTTCAACACGAACGTCACGCGGGTCGAGTGGCGGATAGAGTTGCCCGATTGGTTGTCGGCCAATTCACGCGAAGGCGTGCTCGATGGGGACAAGGCGTTGCTTCTCACGTTCAGGCCGGCTCGCGACGCGTTGAACAAATCGCCGGGCGAGTATCTTTCGGACATTCGTGTGATTGCGAAGGGCGGCGGCGAGTATGTCCAGAAGATCAAACTCGTCATTCGCGCACCGGCGCCGGTGCCGAAGCTTTCCGCGCAGGTGTCCGATGTGCTGATCTTTCAGGGTCCACATCTCGGGACGATCGAGCCGCAAACGCTGACGATTCCGCTCAGCGCGAATGAAACCGCGGTCAACTGGAGGCTGACTGGTCAGCCGGACTGGTTGTCCGTAGACACGACATCCGGAACGATCAATGCCAATTCTTACGTAAACTTGCGTGTCAATGCCACGGCTGCGGCATCGACCTTCCAGCCCGGCGAATATCCATCTGAACTTCGTTTGGCTGTGGCCGGCGGAAGCGACGTCATTATAAAGACCAAACTCATTGTTCGTGTGCCCGGACCGAAGCTGTCCATCTCGGGGCCGCCGATGCTGGTGTTCGAGGGTGTGCAGGGCGGCAAGGTCGAGCCGCAGTCCGCAAACATTCTGGTGCTTTCGAACGATGACATCGTCCGTTGGACTGTCGCGAGCACGCCTATCTGGCTTGCCGTCGATAAGACCTCCGGCACACTTTACCCCCATCTTCAGGAGGCTTTAACCGCGCGTATCACCGATTTCGCAGCGGGGCTGGCGCCGCGTGAATATGAGACAGAACTTCGCCTCGCGGCGAGCACCGGCGAACAGGCCGTCCAGAAAATTAAACTCATCATCCGCGCGCCGGCATCGGGGCCAACGCCGAACCTTTCGGTCCAGGCATCGGATCTGCTGACCTTTGAGGGGCTATATCGCGGGACGATCGAGCCGCAAACGTTGACGATTCCGCTCATTGCGAACGAGACGACGGTCAATTGGAGGCTGACTGGAAAGCCCGACTGGTTGTCCGTGGAAGCGGAATCCGGAACGATCAATGCCAATTCTTACGTCAATCTGCGTTTTAATATCGCGCCAGCTGCATCGGCTTTGCAGCCCGGCGAATATCCGTCCGAGATCCGCTTGATGGCGGTCGGCGGCAATGAGGTGATCCGGAAGGTCAAGCTCACCGTCAATCCAGACGCGCCAACGCCGAAGGGCACGCCAGATCTGACTGTCACATCGCGGCCCATGTTGACTTTCCGGATTCAGGAAGGGGGATTTCTTTCGAAGCCTGTTTTGTTGCCAATGGCGTCTAATGAAGCCGGCGTGTCTTGGAAACTGGTCAGCTATCCTGACTGGCTCGACATAAGCTCTAAGTCCGGTACCATCCCACCAAATTCGAGCAGCAGCGTCACTGTTACAATGTCAGCAAGCGCGAGTAACTGGGCGCCAGGTGAATATCAGTCAAGGCTGCAATTTGAAGCCGCGGGAGGAAACACCGTTCTGATCGGGGCGAAACTCATAATCAGCCGCCGCCCAACCAGCGGAAGCTTTGACTAAAAACACAGCGTCACGGCGCATTCGGCGTCCAGATCTTGACTGCAGCGGTGTCGATTTTCTTTGGGATCAGCTTTTCGTCAACAAAAGCGTCCGCAATCTTCTGCTGCTCGGCGAGGCCTGCGGGCGTCACGGCACCAATGCCATAGCTGCGGTGGCTGTTGGCTTCTTCCACCGTCTCGGCATCGATACCCCAGAGATTGGCGAGCAGCTTCGCCGCGTCCTTCGGATGCGCCTTCACCCAGTCTCCGGTCTCCCGCAGTTTGGCGAATACGATGTTGAGCACGTCGCTGCGCTTCTCGGCGAAAGGCTCCGACGCAAGGTAGTAACGCTTGTAGCTCGCGAGCCCATTGCTGCCATCGGCGAGGATGGTCGCGTTCGACTGCCGCTGCGCGCTGGTAAGGAATGGGTCCCACGCCACCCAGGCATCGACATTGTTGCTGACGAACGCCGCGCGGCCATCGGCGGGCGCGAGATAGGCGGGCGTGATGTCTTTAAACGTCAGGCCTGATTTGGCGAGCGCGGCGAGCAATAGATAATGACTGCCAGCGCCCTTGGTGACGGCGACCTTCTTGCCCTTCAGATCGGCGACGGTTTTGATCGGGGAGCCTGGATGAACGAGAATAGCCTGCGCGCCGGGCGAGGGGCTTTCCTCCGCCACATAAGCGAGCTTCGATCCCGCGGCTTGGGCAAAGATCGGGACGGTGTCGGCAACGTCCGCGCCGAAGTCGAGATTGCCGACGCCGAGCGACTCCAGCAACGGCAGACCGCTGGAGAATTCATGCCAAGACACCTTCACGCCGAGCGGCGCCAGTGCTTTCTCAAGCTCTCCATTGGCACGCAATACCGCGATCAGGGTCGATGATTTCTGCAAGCCGATACGGATCTGGCCCTTGTCTTCCGCAAGCGAAGCTGACGCCGACAAGAGAAGTGAAGCCGCAGCGAGGACGGCAGCTATCGGCTTAATAAATCGATTGGTCATTTGAATCGTCTCCGGCGCGGTAGTTATCCGCGTAATGCGATTGATCTAGACTAGAAAAAGCGCCGGAGATTGAGTTGCCAAATAGCAGGTGGATCGCGAGAAACGTTTTCTACGTTTGCTGCTTGTTTTGAAATGATTGAGCGATGCGCATTTCTTGTGCAGCTCTGCGTCGAATCCATCGAAAGCGAAATCTCACAAAGCCGTGCGATTTAACCAATCATCAACTGAGTAAAATTGCTCTGCAACAGCAGCGGTTTCGACAATGTTTCCGTCGCGAGATCAGCGTGGGGCAGTGCAGGCATCGCTATTTTCGCAGAGCACTCGACAGCCCATGATTGCGTGACCATCATCCCTCATCACGAATGCGGCGTGTGCTGTGTTCATGATGCAGGAGTGAAGTATGGATCGCCGGACCTTTCTTAAGCTGACTTCGCTGGCGCCATCAGCATTCGCGCTGGCGCCGACGATGTTGCGCGCGCAGGCGACCGGTGAAGTCAGGATCGGTTACCAGAAGACCGGCGTTCTGGTGATCGCGCGGCAGCAGGGAAGCGTCGAGAAGCGCTTTGCCTCTGAAGGCGTGCAGGTGAAGTGGGTCGAATTCACTTCCGGCCCGCCGATGATGGAAGCGATCAGCAACGGCGCTGTGGACTTCGGCGCGGTGGGCGACTCGCCGCCGATTTTCGCCCAGGCTGCAAACGCCAACATTGTTTACGCGGCGGCGTCGCCGATCAGCAACGGGCAGGGCATCCTTGTCCCGCAAAATTCCTCGATCAAAACGATCGCAGATCTCAAAGGTAAGCGCGTCGGCTTCACCAAGGGATCGAGCGCGCATAACGTGGTACTTCTCACGCTTGAGAAAGCGGGTCTGACGTATGCCGACATCACGCCGGTGTATCTGACGCCGCCGGATGCAGGACCTGCGTTCGCAAACGGCAGCATTGATGCATGGGCGGTGTGGGACCCTTATTTCGCCATCGGCGAGAAGAAGCAGAATGCGCGTATTCTGATCAACGCCCATGAAGTCGGAAAGACCAACGCATTCTTCATTGCCAATCGCGATTTCGCCAACAAGCGCCGTGGCCAGTTGAGCAATATCATCGCCGGGCTCGCCACTGCCGCCGAGTGGGCGGGAGGCCATCGCGATGAAGTGGCGAAGTCGCTGCACGAGATCACTGGCGTTCCACTTGATATCCAGACGGTGGCGGCGAACCGCGCCACCTTTGCGATCGGCCCGGTCACCGATGACGTGATCGAAACCCAGCAGCGCGTGGCCGATGGCTTCGCCAGGCTAGGTCTCATTCCGCGCCCCATCAAGGTGCGGGACATCGTCTGGCGCGCGCCGCAAACCTGATCACTTCATTTATTTCCTTTCATCACGGGGATTGTTCATGTCCACACGTCGTTCATTGCTGAAAACTGTGCTCGCAGCTACGGCTGCTGTCGCGCTGTCCTCAAGCTTCCTCTTCGCGCAGGAGAAGACGGTTCGCATCGGCTTCCAGAAATACGGCAAGCTGGTGTTGCTGAAGGGCAGGGGTACCCTTGAGGAAAAGCTCAAGCCGCTCGGCTATAAGGTTGTATGGACGGAATTTCCATCCGGGCCGCCGCTGCTGGAAGCACTCAATGTCGGCGCGATTGATTTCGGCGTGGCGGGTGAAACGCCGCCGATCTTCGCCCAGGCTGCGAGCGCGCCATTGGTCTATCTGGCCTACGATCCGCCGGCGCCGCAGGGCGAGGCGATCCTCGTTCCAAAAGACAGCAAGCTGACGTCGATCGCGGAGCTGAAGGGCAAGAAGGTCGCGCTCAACAAAGGCTCGAACGTGCACTATCTGCTGGTGCGTGCGCTTGAGAAGGCGGGTCTGAAATACACCGACATTCAACCTGTGTTCCTCCCACCGTCCGATGCGCTTGCGGCCTTCACGCGCGGCTCCGTCGATGCCTGGGTGATCTGGGATCCCTATGAAGCGGCTGCTGAAGCCTCGACCGGCGCACGCATTCTCGCCGACGGAACGGATCTCGTCGCGAACCATCAGTTCTACTTCTCCTCGAAAGCGTTTCTCGCAACCGACAGCAAAGCCGCCGATGTTGTTCTCGAAGCGCTCAACGAGGCCGACGAATGGGCCAAGAACAACATCGAGGCCGTTGCGGAGCAACTCAGCCCGTCCGTTGGCCTCCCTGCATCGGTGCTCGCGGTCTCCTTGAGGCGAGAGTCTTACGGCCTCAAGCCGATCTCCGACGAAGTCATCGCCAGCCAGCAGCGCATTGCCGACACCTTTCACGGACTTGGCCTGCTGCCGAAGGCCATCAAAGTTTCCGACGTTCAGCGCAAGCCAGGATCTTAAATCATGACAAGCCATGCTTCTTCACCCGCCAACGTTCTCTGGTTTCTCCCGACCCACGGTGACAGCCGCTATCTCGGCACCACCACGGGCGGCCGCGAGGTGAACTTCAACTACCTGCGGCAAATCGCGCAGGCTGCCGATCAGCTCGGCTATTACGGCGTGCTGCTGCCGACAGGGCGCAGCTGCGAGGATTCATGGGTGGTCGCCTCAAGCGTTGCGCCATGGACGGAGCGGTTGCGCTACCTTGTCGCCGTGCGCCCGGGCCTGCAATCGCCGGCCGTTGCTGCGCGTATGACCGCGACGCTCGATCGCGTCACCAATGGACGCCTGCTGATCAACGTGGTGACCGGGGGCGATCCCGTCGAGAACAAGGGCGACGGCATCTTCCTCAATCACGACGAGCGTTATGAAGTCACGCGTGAGTTCCTGAACGTCTACAGCGATCTGCTCGCGGGCAAGACCGTGAACATGAAGGGCAAGCACATCACCATCGAGGATGGCCGTCTGCTGTTCCAGCCGATCCAGTCGCCGCGTCCGCCGCTCTATTTCGGCGGCTCGTCGGATGCCGGCATCGATGTCGCGGTGGACACGGTTGATAAGTATCTGACCTGGGGCGAGCCGCCGGCCGCGGTTGCCGAAAAGGTCGCGCGCGTGAGGGCCGCAGCCGAGAAGAAAGGCCGCAAGCTGTCGTTCGGCGTTCGTTTGCACGTCATTGTGCGCGAGACCAATGAAGAGGCGTGGCGCGCGGCGGACGAACTCATTCAATACGTCACCGACGACACCATCGCGCAGGCGCAAAAGATCTTCTCGCGCATGGATTCCGTCGGGCAGCAGCGTATGGCGCAGCTTCACGGTGGACGCCGCGACAAGCTCGAAATCAGCCCGAACCTCTGGGCCGGTGTCGGTCTGGTGCGCGGTGGCGCAGGCACGGCGCTGGTAGGTGATCCGCAGACGGTGGCAGCGCGTATCAAGGAATATCAGGATGTCGGCATCGATACGTTCATCATGTCCGGTTATCCGCACCTCGAAGAAGCTTATCGCTTCGCCGAACTGGTGTTCCCGCTGCTGACGCTGAACCAGTCGAGCAACGTCACGCCGCTGCGCGTCAATACCGGCCCGTTCGGCGAGACCATCGGCAACGACTATCGTCCGCAGAAACAGGCGTCGAGTTCATGAGTGCAACAGAGTCTCTTCCGGTCTCCACGCGCACAACGCGCTTCAGAATTTCCGGCGCGGACGGCTTGACCCAGTGGATCGTGCCCCTGGTGATCCTGGTGGTGTGGCAGGTCACGTGCGAGACCGGCTACGTTCCGGCGCGCGTGCTGCCGGCGCCGAGCGATGTGGCGCTCGCGGGTTGGAAACTGGCGCAGTCCGGTGAGCTGGCGCAGAACATCTGGGTCAGCTTCTGGCGCGCGGGCGTCGGCTTTCTGATCGGCGGCGGCATCGGCTTCGCCTTCGGTCTCGCCAACGGCCTGTCGCAACTCTCCAGCAAGCTGACTGACACGACACTTCAGATGGTGCGCAACGTGCCGCATCTGGCGCTGATCCCGCTGGTGATCCTGTGGTTCGGCATCGACGAGTCCGCGAAGATCTTCCTCGTCGCGCTCGGTGTGTTCTTCCCGATCTACATCAACACGCTGCACGGTATCCGAACCGTCGATCCGCAGCTCATCGAGATGGGCCGCATCTACGGCATGACCAACGGCGAACTGTTTCGCCGCGTGATCTTCCCCGGTGCCTTGCCGTCGATCTTCGTGGGTCTTCGCTTTGCCCTCGGCATCATGTGGTTGACGCTGATCGTCGCTGAGACGATCGCGGCGTCCTCCGGCCTCGGCTACATGGCGATGCAGGCGCGCGAGTTCATGCTGATCGACGTCGTCGTTCTCAGCATCCTGATTTACGCCTTGCTCGGCAAACTCGCCGACAGCACTGCGCGCGTGCTCGAGCGGCTCACGCTGTCCTGGCATCCGGCCTTCCAGAAACATTGAGAATGAACATGAATCAGGCGCTTCGATTTGCTCCCGTGACCACTGAGGTCGCGGATACTGCAGCGGATCTGATCCGCGAGGCGAGGGTGGCGCGGGGCGTGCGCGATCCGTCGCGCGCGCTGTCGCTCACCATTCGCGGGCTTCGCAAGTCGTTCGGCAACAATGAAGTGCTGCGCGGCATCGATCTCCACATTCCGGCGGGGCAATCCGTCGCCATCGTCGGCAAGTCCGGCTGCGGCAAGAGCACGCTACTGAGGTTGATTGCGGGCCTTGAGCAGCCGAGCGCAGGCAGCATCGAGTTCGGCGACCATGAAGGCGATGCGCGCGATCATGTCCGCGTGATGTTTCAGGAGCCGCGGCTCTTGCCGTGGGCGCGGGTGCTGTCGAATGTCGAGGTCGGGCTCGGCCGCGACAGGAAGTCAGCCGATGCGAAAATCCGCGCGGACGAGGCATTGAAAGAAGTCGGTCTCGACGACAAACGTGGCCAGTGGCCGTCTGTGCTCTCGGGCGGGCAGAAGCAGCGCGTGGCGCTGGCGCGGGCGCTGGTCAGCCATCCGCGCGTGCTGGCGTTCGACGAGCCGCTCGGCGCGCTCGACGCACTCACGCGTATTTCGATGCAGCGGCTGCTGGAGCGGGTCTGGCGCGACCAGGGCTTCACCGCCATTCTGGTGACCCATGACGTCTCGGAAGCCGTGGCGTTGGCCGACCGGGTGCTGGTCATTGAAGATGGCCACGTGGCACACGATATAAATGTCGATCTGGCGCGCCCGCGCCAGCGCGGCTCGGCGGAATTGGCCGCCCTGGAAGGAAACATCCTTCGCGAGTTGCTGAAAGAGACCGGCGATCTAGTGATCTAAGTGGTCGGGCGTGAGGCTGTGATGAATTCGATGGTTCGGAATATTGAGAAGGCGGATATTGTTCCTGCGGTTTCGGCTGAGAGCTTTCGCAACGCCATGCGGCATCTCGCCGGTGGCGTTAGCGTCATCACGGCGGGACAGGGAGCTGACATCACCGGCATGACAGTGACGTCGGTAACATCGCTGGCGGTGGAGCCGGCGACGCTCGTGGTCAGCGTCAATCGTCAGTCATCGTCGTGGCCACGTATCAGCAAGGTCGGTGCATTTGGCGTGAACATCCTCGGCGCCGATCATGCCGAGATCGCGAAGCGCTTCGCGGGTGTCGGCGGATTGAGGGGCGCGGAAAGGTTTTCCGGCGCGGAGTGGACCACGCTTGTCTCGGGTGTTCCGCTGCTGGCTGGTGCGCCCGTCGCGCTCGATTGCGAGGTCGAGCATGTGGTGGAGCGGCATTCCCATATGCTCGTCATCGGGCGTGTGCTCGATGTGCTGACGACGGAAGACAAGGGCGCACTGTCGTATTGGCAAGGGCAGTACATTCCGCTCGACCCTAACAAAGATGTATCGGAAGCCGATGTTCCGACCGCCCGCGCGCTGTGGGGCGTATGACGTTACAAGTCGCTGGTATCGGGGCGGTGCTCCAGTTCGGCGACGATCTCCTTCAGCCATCGCCGCACGGCCTTGATCTTCGGCGTGCTGGCATCTTCCTTCCGGTAGAGCAGATGAAAGTCGGGGGCTTCAAGTAACACGCGGGGTGGAAGAAGCGCGTTAAGGCGTCCGGAAGCCACAACTGACGACACCAGAGGAAAGGGCGCCAGCACTGCGCCCACACCGGACTCCGCCATCTGAATGGCGGCCAGCAGACTGTCGCTCGACAGGCTCAGCTCATTGAGCTTGATCTTGCGATCGATCTTCGCGAACCATCGATCCCACAAACCTGGAATGTTGTTCAGTTCGATCAGCGGCAGCCGCGCGAGATCCTTCGCGGATTTGACTGGGCCGTGCTTCCTGCACAAATCGGGATGCGCCAGCGGCGCCAGCTTCGAGCGAAACAGCCGGTGCGCGATCAGGCCGTGGCACGGCGGCGTGCACACCTGAATGGCGGCATCGATGCTCTCGGTCTCGAAATCGACAGAGTTGTTACGCGCCTCTAACCGAACATCGAGTGCGGAGTTGATGGTCTTGAACCGGACGAGATGAGGCAGCGCGGCGAGCGCTGCAAAACTTGGCGAGGCGCTCACCCTCACGATCTCACGTCCAGCCTTGTTCAGCAGTCCTTCACCGGCGCGCGACATTTCCGCGAATGCTTTCAGGATCGCCGCGCCATAGGCTTGGCCGTCTTTCGTCAGCACGACTTTGTTGCCCTGGCGCACGAACAGCTTGCGGTGAAAGTGCGCCTCCAGCGCGTTGATCTGATGACTGATCGCCGATTGCGTCAGGCTTAAATCTTCCGCCGCCGACTTGAAGCTTCCCAATCTCACAGCCGCTTCGAACGCGCGAAGCGTCGAGAGTGGCGGCAGCGAAGACTTTGAGCGTTGCATGTGAATTCCATTCATCTGGCCGCAATGGAATTCATTTGCGGGCGCGTGGTGACCTCATCATGCTCGCACCAACGATCGGGGCAGGCAACGCGAGGGCCAGAGAATGGCAGCCATGCGGGGCGCTCCGGCAACGCACCTGCAACATAATGCGGGGCGGGAGGATGCGAGGGAGACATCAAGTTGGCCAGTGCAACGCGGCTGTTGCCGCCGGGAGTTGGCGCTTACGCGTTGCCGCGGGCGTTGCAACAAGAACCCACGATCACCATCGCTGCTTCACGATGCGACTGTCCCTTCACGGTCGGCCGTCTGGCATGCGCGTTTTTCATCAAAGGAGAGAGCAATGAACGCCCCACAGACATTCAATGAACCGACGGCTGCTTCGCAGAAGATGTACTCATCGCTGCCGCAGCCGCCGGTGTTTGCCACCGTCGCGGAAGAGCGGCAGCACCGCAAGCAGCGACTGGCGGCGAGCTTTCGACTATTCTCGAAGTTCGGCTTTGATGAAGGCGTTGTCGGGCACATCACCGCCCGCGATCCGGAATTTACCGACACCTTCTGGGTCAATCCATTCGGGATGCACTTCAGCCTGATCAAGGCCTCCGATCTCATTCGCGTTGGCCACGACGGCAAGGTGGTGGAGGGCAACCGGCCGGTGAACGCCGCCGCATTCGCCATTCACTCCCGCGTGCATGCCGCGCGACCTGACTCAGTGGGCGCAGCTCATTCGCATTCGACCTATGGCCGGGCGTTCGCTGCGCTCGGCCGCAAGCTCGATCCGATTTCTCAGGATGTCTGTGCCTTCTACGGCGATCACGGTCTCTATGACGACTACGGCGGGGTGGCCGTCGATCTCGATGAAGGCCAGCAGATCGCCAAAGCGCTCGGCGACTACAAAGCGGTGATCCTCAAAAATCACGGCCTGCTGACCGTCGGCCAGACCGTGGACGAAGCCGCATGGTGGTTCATCACCATGGATCGTTCCTGTCAGGTTCAGTTGCTCGCGGAAGCTGCCGCCGCGCATTCCGGGCAAAAGCTGTCGTTGGTTTCGAAAGAGTCTGCAGTGCAGGCGCGGCAGATCGTAGGTTCGCCATTTAGCGGCTGGTTCCAGTTCCAGTCGCTCTATGCCCGCATCCTGAAAGAGCAACCGGATTTCCTCGACTGATGCGCTGCGCCGCGCGGAGGCCTGGCATTCCGCGCGGCGTCTTTCATCACAACAAAAAACGACACAGGGAGGCAATCATGAATCAACACGTCAAATCCGCAACGGCGGTGAAGCAGGAAGTCGCCGGAGAACGGCACGAGCGGGAGCAACTGGCAGCGTTCTACCGCATCTGCGACCGGTATGGCTGGACGGAAATTATCTACAATCACATCACGGCGCGTGTGCCGGGGCCGGAGCGTCACTTCCTGATCAATCAGTTCGGTCTGATGTATCACGAGGTCACTGCATCGAATCTCGTGAAGATTGACATTGACGGCAATGTGGTGGACGGCAGCGACGCCAAGGTCAACGCGCCGGGCTTCACCATTCACTCCGCGATCCACATGGCGCGCGAAGATGCGCACTACATCGTCCACACCCATACGACCGAGGGCGTCACCGTCGCCTGCTCCGATGGCGGGCTTTCGCCGCATAATTTTTACGGCGCACAGTTGAATGGACTGGTGGCCTATCATGACTTCGAGGGCATCTCGGTCGATCTCAGCGAGCGTGAGCGTCTGGTCAGCTCGCTCGGCAACAAGAACTACATGATCCTGCGCCATCACGGCCTGCTGACATGTGGTGAGACTGCGGCTGCCGCGTTCTTCAGGATATATCAGTTGCAGCGGGCGTGCGAGGTGCAGGTCCATACTTTGCAGATGGGCAAGGAGCTGCGACCGTTGTCGCAAGCCGTTCTCGATCGCACGGTGCAGCAGACGCAGACGGCGGTCGCCAAGGGCTTCGACGCGAAGAGTGCCTTTGGCCAGGACACATATCAAGCTCTCGTTCGGCAGCTCGACGCCGAGGGCTCGACCTTCCGGCAATAAGCCGGACGGTCATTTCTTAAGACGATCTCAGATCATCCGAAATCGATTCTCGGGCGGGGCGCATGATTGCTCCGCCCGGCTGCGAACGCGCGCCTTCATCAAAGGACACGCGAAGAGGCGAGGCACACTCGCCCAATCAAACATCAACATCACGGGGAAGAAACATGAGTCAGAGAGCTGTCGAGTCCATGCCCGATCTTGCCGCCAGCGACGTCGAGAACTCGACCATGCGCGCAGTGTCGTGGCGACTGTTGCCGTTTCTCATCGTCGCTTATTTCACCTGCGTGCTCGACCGGGTGAATGTGAGCTTCGCCGCCTTGACGATGAATGCCGATCTCGGCTTCACGCCGCTGGTTTATGCTTGGGGCGCGGGCATCTTCTTCATTGGCTACTTTCTGCTCGAAGTGCCGAGCAACATTGCGCTACATCGCTTCGGCGCACGGCGCTGGATCGCGCGGATCATGATCACGTGGGGTTTGATTTCAGCCGCAACGGCGTTCGTGACCGGGCCTACCAGTTTCTATGCCGTTCGCTTTCTGCTCGGCGTTGCGGAAGCGGGCTTTTTTCCCGGCATCATTCTTTATCTGACGTACTGGTATCCGGAGAAATACCGCGCACGCGTCATGTCCGCGTTCATCGTCGGCGCGCCGCTATCCGCCGTGCTGGGCGGCCCTCTCTGCGGCGCTCTGCTTGAGATGCACCACATCGGCGGTTTCAAAGGCTGGCAGTGGTTGTTCATCGTCGAAGGCATCATGCCGGTGCTGCTCGGCTTCGTGGCTTTCTTTTATCTGACGGACAAACCCCCAGGCGCACGCTGGCTGACTCCCGAACAGAAAACCTGGCTCGAGACGGAGCTTGCCAACGAACAGAGGAAGAAGCACGGCGTGAACGCCATGACCCTGCGCGAGGCACTGAGTTCGCCCAAGGTGCTGGCGCTCGGCTTCGTCTATTTCGGATTGCTCGCAGGGCTTTACGGAATTCAGTTCTGGCTACCGCAGATCGTCAAAGGCTTCGGGCTGACGAATATGCAGATCGGCTTCGTCAGCGCGGTGCCGTTTGCGTTCGGGACGATTGCGATGCTGTTGTGGGGGCAGCGCTCCGACAAGGCGAAGGAGCGCGTCTGGCACGTGGTGCTGCCGCTGTTTCTCACTGCTGCGTCACTCGTGGCTTCAGCCTACGCGGGCAATCTCGTGCTGACGATGACAGCCCTCGTCCTCGCCAGCATCGGCGGCTTCGCAGCCTTCGGATTGTTCTGGACGTTGCCGACCGCTTATCTTAGCGGCGTAGCTGCTGCGGGTGGAATTGCCCTGATCAATTCGATCGGCAGCCTTTCGGGATTTGGTGGGCCGTATCTGATTGGCTGGATCAAGGAAACGACGGGCAGCACTGTGATGGGCCTTCTCGTGCTCGGAATTCTGCCCGCGGCCGCAGCTCTCACGGTTCTCATGCTTGAGAAAGGCACTCAGACCGCGCGCAGCGCGGAGCGAGTTACTGCGTGACAAAAGAACGACGGCCGGTTCCAGCGAGGGACCGGCCGTCGTCACGAAACGGCCACTTCTGAGCAAACGAAAAGCGGGTTAGGTTGCGCGTCCAAAAACAAGCCAGTCGCTTGAAGGGAAGGACACGCAATGACTAAGCCGAAAAACACGCTCTGCCTCTGGTTCGATAAAGACGCCGAAGCTGCGGCGCATTTTTATGCCGAGACCTTTCCCGACAGTTCAGTGAAATCCGTCCATCGCGCACCGAGCGACTTTCCGGGCGGCAAAGCGGGCGATGTGCTGACAGTTGAATTCACGGTCGTGGGAATTCCTTGCGTGGGCCTCAACGGTGGTCCGGTGTTCAAACACAGTGAAGCGTTCTCATTCCAGATCGCAACCGACAATCAGGAAGAGACCGATCGCTATTGGAACGCCATCGTCGGCAACAGCGGGCAGGAGAGTGCGTGCGGATGGTGCAAGGACAAATGGGGACTGTCGTGGCAGATCACGCCGCGCGTGCTGTTGGATGCGATGGCGGCCGGCGGTGCTGAAGCCAAGCGCGCATTCGAAGCGATGATGACGATGAAGAAGATCGACGTCGCCAAGATCGAGGCCGCGCGGAAGGGCTGAGGTGTCCTTGTTGGCTCGCGTGATGAATGCGCGAGCCACCAACGGTCTTGCAGTCAGCGAAAATCCATCATGCTCAAATCGATCTCAATAGCTTGCCTGTTACTCGCAGCGATGGCTTCGTCAGCATCGGCGCAGACGGAGCAAGACGAGAAACTGAAGCAAGTCCTTTCCAAGCTGAGGGCTTGTGTTCGAACCAATGCGCCGGCAGCTCAGGAAGCCGGGATCAAGACAGCCAGCGAGGCCGCCGATTTCTTTCAGAAAAGGTGCTTTCCTCCGCTCGTGTTTGTTCTTGGGCAGAACACGGATGCTGGCAAGAACACTAGCCCAGGTCAGTTCAGGGAGCTCGATCTGAAAGGTGTAGGAGCAGTGCCTCCTGGTATATTTCGGAGGGTCACCACTGAGGAGTGGACCGCCGTGATCGAAGAGATGCGCCCTCGCTAGGGCCATGGATGAACATGTTCGACCACATTGGAATTGTCGCCAAGGACTTGAAAGCCAGTGCGAGGCTTTACGCGCACATGCTCGCGCCGCTTGGTATCCGTATCGTTGAGAAGCACCGACTCGCGGTTGATTCTGGCTGGGTCGTTTTTTCGACCGGGAAACCGCAGTCACCATTCCTGGTCATTGGTGAGGGAAGGCCAACCTTCTGGTCTGCGACGGCAACGGTTGCATCCAGCCCTCTCCATCTTTGCTTCTCGGCTCCGTCACGCGAGGCAGTCGACCGTTTTCATGAAGCGGGCCTGCAGCATGGCGCGCGTGACAATGGTGCTCCCGGCATTCGGCGAGCACCTTTCTACTGCGCGTTCCTGATCGACCTAGACGGCAATAATGTCGAGGCTGGTTGCTATCTCAACGATTGAACGTTCGCTTCCGATTTCGAAGATCGGCGACAAGAAAATGTCCGGCGTCACAATCTCCACGCCCCATCGAACGCTCTGCAACAGGGTGGTGTCTCTTCTCGCTTTGTTGATCTCTGTCAAAGGTTCTTGCAGCCAGCCCGGGCACTGCTATGGGCGAGGCTTCGCATTGAACCCCTAAGCACCACGCCGCTTGTCGGCTTTTGGTGCGTAACCGATGGAGATTTCTGATGAAAACCCCTTTTCTGTATGCAATTGCGCTGGCGGCGGTGGCACTCACGCAGGGCAGTCTTGATCGCGCTTACGCCGATACGGGTTCTGTCGCCGTCGTCTTCACCAAGGGAGGATTTATCGTCGGCGTGGGAGGCGGCGAGGGTGTTCTGACGCTTCACGGGAAGCGATATCCCTTCACCGTATCAGGAATGAGTTTAGGCGCCACCATCGGGGCATCGACGACCAAGCTGATGGGGCGTGCGTACAATGTAAAGACTCCCAGGTCGATCGAGGGCAGCTATGCCGTTGCAGGTGCTGGCGGTGCAGTTGTCGCCGGGGCCGGAGGCGTTCAGCTCCAGAACCAGAACGGCGTCATCCTGCAACTGAGCGGCCCTAAAGTCGGAGCAGAGCTCTCTGCCGCTTTGGGCGGTGTTACGATCCGACTGAAGTAGCCGAATGATTCCTTTGTCAGAAAGGCAGGCCGCCGATGAAATTTCTTTTAGCTTGCGCAGCACTCGCGATCGCATTTGCGACGCCTTCCAAGGCTCAGGTTGAATTGAAGACCTACGCAAATCGTGACGGCTACATTGATGTGCAGGCTCTCACGTGTGCCCAGCTCGCCAACACATATCAGGAGGATGCCGATCATCTGACGGCTTGGTACAGCGGCTGGTACAACGGACTCGCGAAGAAGCACATGATGAACGTGGAGCGTGCCAAGGAATTAGAAAACAAGATCATTGAGTATTGCCAGGCAAACAAAGGCAAGAAGATCATTCAAGCCATTGATGTTGTCTTCAACGAGCACAAAGCTCAAAAAGGCATCAAGGCGAAAAAATCAGAAAAGTAGGCTGCGTCATTTTTGGCTGGCTCGACAGACGGCGGACATCTTCGTCCGCCTTTCTAGCCGTTCTTCAAGGTCGGGGACTGCGCGATCTGTTTTGCACAATGCAGCAACACGGGAGTCCGGGATGTTTGCTCTTGAGATGGAAGCGCCGTTCAAGAGGGCCATTCATCTTAACTACGGCCGCATCAACTCAGCCAAGTTTTTGCGTCAGTCGTCAGTAACGACCGACCGGCAGAGTGCCGATCACAACCCAAAGTAGGCATCAGCAGTCTGACGACGCATGCCTGCGCGCAGTCACCACGGCTCCATCATCGATGCGCCATGTGTCCGCATAACAACATTGTCATTGTTTTCGCCGGTCTTGACCTCCTAAGACCTAGCGAGCCTGGGGAACTTCGGCAAAGAACCGTGTAAGCGTTATGGCCGACCTACGCGGGCGTGCGAGGCTGTGACCTTGCGACGAAAGCAAAGTGGGCGGGGGATCAGGTGATGGCGTTTCTTCGGTCAACGCGTGGGCGCAAATCGCGATTGCTCGCCAGCGTCGCTGCGCTCGCGGTGCTTGTTCCGATCGCCATGTCGTCAGCATTGATTGTAAGCGCGGGGCCGGCGCTCGCTGATGGTGGCCACGGCGGCGGACTTCCCTCTGACCAAAACCCTGGTCTTGGCGGCCAAGGCGGTGCAGGCGGGACTGGGACTGCGGGTCAGCCGGGGAGTCCCGGTGTTGACGGCACCTTCCCGGGGGACGGCGGCGGCGGCGGCGGTGGTGGTGGCGCAGGAGGTGGCATTGGCGGCACCGGGGGAGCCTCCGGTGAAGGTAACGCCGGTGGCACGGCGGGCAATCCCGGAACCGCCGGCAGCTCGGGCGAGGCTAGTGGCGGCGGAGGTGGCGGTAATGGCGGCGCCAACGGGCAGACGACAGCGGGCCCCGTAACCAACGGATCGTCAATCAACGGCGGCAATGGCAGCAATGGCGGCGCTGGCCCCGATGGAATCGGCGGTGTCTTTGGTGGCGGCGGTGGCGGCGGCGGCGCGGGCGGTTACGGTCTTGTCGTGACCGGAGCGACTGGCATTACCAACAACTCGTCCATTACGGCGGGCAATGGTGGCAATGGTGGCCAAGGCGGCACGTCGCTCGACATCCAGGGCATGGGCGGCGGCAATGGTGGCGACGGCGGAATCGGTGCCCAATTCACTACCCCCGGCGCCACGCTGATCAATAACGGCACCATCAAGGGCGGCAATGGCGGCACTGGTGGCCAAGGCGGCACGGGGTTTACCGGCGGCCCTGGCAATGACGGCCCCAATGGCACCAATGGCCTTGGTGGCGTCGGAGTTACTGGCGCAAGCATGACCATCACCAACAGCGGCACGATCGCGGGCGGCACCGGTAGCAACGGGCAGGCCAATGCCATCACCTTCACCGGCGGCGTCAACACCCTGCAGCTTCAGGCAGGCTCGACGATCACCGGCAACGTGGTGGCATTCAGCACGGCCGATACGTTTCAGCTTGGCGGCACAGCCAACGGCACGTTCAATGCTTCGCAACTCGGCAGCCAGTATTCCGGCTTCGGCGTGTTCGACAAGGTCGGCACCAGCACCTGGACGCTGACCGGCACCCCCGGCACCGCGATCCCATGGGTCATTTCCGGCGGCACCCTTGCGGCAGGGGCCTCCTCCAATGTGTTCGGGTCCACCAGTGCCATCACGGTGACGTCGCCCGGCACGCTTGATCTTGCCGGGTTCAACCAGACCATCGGTTCGTTCACCGGCTCAGGCACGGTGAAGAACAGCAGCGCGACGGCGGCGACGTTGACGGCCGGCGGCACCAACGCATCGACGGCGTTTTCGGGCAGTCTCATCGACGGGACGGGTGCGCTCGGCCTGACGAAGACCGGCACGGGCACGCTCACCCTATCGGGTAACGATACTTATTCGGGAGCGACGCTGGTCTCTGGCGGCACGCTGGCAGCTGGATCGACGACGGCCTTCTCGGCGACATCGGCCTTTACAGTCAATGCGACGCTCGATCTCGGCGGCTTCTCGAGCGCGATCGGCTCTCTCGCCGGCTCTGGCACGGTGAAGAACAGCAGCGCGACGGCGGTGACGTTGACCGCGGGTGACAATAACACCTCGACCGCGTTCTCGGGTGGCCTCATCGACGGGACGGGCGTGCTCAGCTTGACGAAGACCGGCACAGGCACGTTGACCTTGTCGGGTAACGACACCTACTCGGGGGCGACGCTGGTGTCCGGCGGCACACTGGCGGCGGGATCGACGACGGCGTTCTCGGCGACCTCGACCTTTATCGTGAATGCGACGCTCGATCTCGGTGGTTTCTCGAACACGGTCGGATCTCTCACCGGTTCAGGGACGGTGACCAACAGCAGCGCGACGGCGGCGACGTTGACGGCCGGCGGCGGCAACACATCGACGGCGTTTTTGGGCAATCTCATCGACGGGACCGGTGCGCTCGGTTTGACGAAGGCCGGCACGGGCACCTTCACTTTATCGGGTAACGATACTTATTCAGGCGCGACGCTGGTCTCCGGTGGAACGCTGGCGGCGGGATCAGCGACGGCGTTTTCGGCGACCTCGGCTTTCACGGTCAATACGACGCTGGATCTTGCCGGTTTCTCGAACGCGATCGGCTCGCTGGCTGGCTCAGGCACAGTGAAGAACAGCCGCGCGGCGGCGGTGACGTTGACGGCCGGCGGTGACAATACGTCGACGGCGTTTTCGGGCGGTCTCATCGACGGGATAGGCGCGCTCAGCTTGACGAAGACCGGCACCGGCACGTTGACCTTGTCGGGTAGCAATATTTATTCGGGAGCGACGCTGGTGTCCGGCGGAACGCTGGCGGCGGGATCGACGACGGCGTTCTCGGCGACCTCGGCCTTCACGGTCAATGCGACGCTCGATCTCGGCGGCTTCTCGAGCTCGATCGGCTCGCTCGCCGGCAGCGGCGCTGTGAGCAACAGCAGCGCGACGGCGGCGACGTTGACGTCCGGCGGCAACAACACCTCGACGGTGTTTTCGGGAGGTCTCACTGACGGGACGGGCGTGCTCGGCTTGACGAAGACTGGCACGGGCATACTTACCTTGTCGGGTAGCAATACTTATTCGGGGACGACGCTGATCTCCGGCGGAACGCTGGCGTTGACCGGCACGGGAAGCCTCTCCAATTCGAGCCAGGTCAACGTGGCCGATACGTTCGATATTTCGGCGACGACCGCGGGCGCGACGATCAAGACGCTTACGGGAAGCGGCAACGTCAGTCTGGGCAGCCAGACGCTGACCATCTCGAATGGTTCGACGACTTTCTCGGGCGACATAAGCGGCAGCGGTGGACTGACCCTGACGTCCGGGACGCAAATTCTCTCGGGATCGAACGGTTACACCGGCGCGACCAATGTCAACGGCGGTACCCTTCAAGTGGACGGCTCGATCGCAGGCTCCACGAGCGTCAACGTCGCCTCCGGTGCAACGCTGACCGGCACCGGCCTTGTCGATCCGGTGCTGGCGACGACGACCATCATGAGCGGCGGCACGTTCATGCCCGGCACCGCCAATACGCCGGGCACATCGCTGACGGTGGGCGGCAATCTCGCTTTGCAATCGGGCGCGCTCTATGTCGTCTCGCTCAATCCGGCGACATCGAGCTTCGCCAACGTGACCGGATCGGCCACGCTTGGTGGTGCGAGGGTCAGTGCGCTGTTTGCCAATGGCAGCTACGTTGCCAAGCAGTACATGATTTTGAGCGCGGGCAGCGTCAGCGGCACCTTCGGTTCGGTCGTGAACACCAATCTGCCGTCGGGCCTCCACACCACACTGAGCTACGATACAACCCATGCCTACCTGAACCTCTCGCTCAATTTCGCCCCGCCGCCCGGACAGGGCCTTGGTGGCAACCAGCAGGGGTCCGGTGATTCCATCATCAATTACTTCAACACCAACGGCAGCATTCCGTTGGTGTTCAGTGGTCTCACGCCGGCGGGGCTGACGCAGGTCTCCGGCGAGACCGCGACCGGTTCGCAGCAAACGACCTTCGACGCCATGAGCCAGTTCATGGGCGTGATGACCGATCCCTTCATGAATCGGGGAGGTGGTTTCAATTCTGCGCCGGGTGCAGCCGGATATGCCGATGAGGCGAGCGCCTATGCGCCCACTAAGAAGACCGATGCCTTTGCGAGGTTCACCAAGGCGCCATCGGTGATCGTCGCACAACGCTGGAGCGTGTGGGCTGCGGGCTTTGGCGGCTGGCAATCCACCGATGGCAATGCAACCGCCGGCACGAACACCAGCACGAGCAGCATTTACGGCACCGCCGTCGGCGCTGATTACCTGTTCTCGCCGAATACGATCGCAGGCTTTGCGCTCGCCGGCGCTGGCACGGGCTTTTCGGTCGCCAATGGCGGGACTGGCCGCTCGGATTTATTCCAGGCCGGCGCCTATGTCCGCCACACCGACGGCCCGGTCTATATCTCGGCCGCGCTGGCCTACGGCTGGCAGGACATCACCACCAACCGCACCGTGACAGTCGCGGGCGTCGATCAATTACGCGCCGAGTTCAACGCGAACGCGTGGTCGGGACGGCTGGAGGGCGGCTATCGCTTCGTCTCGCCCTGGAGCGGCGGCGTCGGCATCACGCCTTATGCTGCCGCGCAGTTCGTGACCTTCGATCTGCCGGCCTATGCCGAACAGGCGACTAGCGGCACCAACAACTTTGCGCTGAGCTACGGCGCGCACGATGCGACTGACGTTCGCAGCGAGCTTGGTATCCGCACCGACCGGTCCTTTGTGATGCCTGACGGCATTCTCACGCTGCGCGGCCGCGCCGCCTGGGCGCATGACTACGATCCGCATCGTTCGATCGCCGCGACGTTCCAGACGCTGCCGGGCGCATCCTTCGTGGTCAACGGCGCGGCGCAGGCGGCTGATTCCGCACTCACCACCGCCTCCGTCGAGATGAAATGGACGAACAACTGGTCGGTTGCCGCGACCTTCGAAGACGAGTTGTCCAGGGTCACCAACTCCTACACAGGCAAGGGCGTGTTGCACTACGTCTGGTAGTTTCGCGACGCCCGCTGATGGGGCGAGCCATGCGCCTCAGCGCAATTCCTTTAATGGTCGCGAGATCTGCTCAGCGCAGTTGAGCAACACCGGCAGCAGACGCTTGCGCAGATCACTGACTTTGACACGCGCCGAGGCCGCACTCACGCTGACGGTAGCAACGATGTTGCCGTTGGCGCCAAATACCGGCACGGCCATCGCTCTGATGCCGGGGGCCAGCTCCTCGTCGATAATGGCATAGCCGTTCTTCTCGGCGCTTCTGATGGCAGACAAGATGTCTGGAAGCTCGGTCAGAGTTCGCGGCGCGCGTGCGATCATCGGATACCGGCTCAGCCGTCGCGCGATGTCGTCATAGGCATGGTGGCCGAGCAGGATGCGGCCTGTCGCGGAGCAATAGAGCGGCAGGTGAGCGCCGACGCGAACGCCGGTTTGCACATAGTGCTGGGCTTCGGCGCGCGCGATGAAGAGCGATTGATCATCGTCCAGCACCGCAAGCGAAACCGACTCGGAGACTTCGTCGCGGGCGCGCTCCAGCAGTGGCTGTGCGATCTGCGCGAGTTTATCGCGCTCGGACATCACGCCGCCCAACTGGCGCAGACGCGGAAGAGGGCGGAAGTCCCGTCCCGACAACTCCAGGTAATTCAACTCGACCAACGTCAGAAGACATCTGCGTGCTGCTGCGCGTGTCGCGCCGGACGCGCGCGCGGCGTCCGCGACACTCATCACTGGGTGGACCGAGAACGCCTCGATGATCGCGAGGCCCTTCGCGAGCCCGGCCATTCCTTCGCGTTTCTCTTTGGGTTGTGCGGTCGCCATAGCCGACGTCGCCTTGACAGCCATTTTAGAACAGCTCAAAGTGTTCGAAATTCAAATATATGTTCGATATTCGAACAAATCGAATGCGAAGTCAAGCGTAGGGAGCGCAGATGAATAAGATCGTTTTGCCACCGGAAGCCGCGAATCCAGCCCCTTGGCCGGAAGGCCTCACCCGCGTGCCGTATTGGGTGTTTCAGGATCAGTCGGTCTACGCGGAGGAGCAGCGCAAAATCTTCCAGGGGCCGAATTGGCATTATCTCGCGCTGGAAGTTGAACTGGCCGAGGCGGGCGATTTTTTGACGACGAACGTCGGCGACACGCCGGTGATCGTCACCCGCGACACCGACAATGAAATCTACGCGTTTGAAAATCGCTGCGCCCATCGCGGCGCGCTGATCTGTCTGGAAAACCGCGGCAAGCATCGCAAGGATTTCAGTTGCGTGTACCACGCTTGGAACTACGACCCGCAGGGCAACCTGACCGGCGTCGCGTTCAAGGACGGCATCAAGGGCAAGGGCGGCATGCCGGACAGCTTCAAGATGGAGCAGCATGGTCCGCGCAAGCTCCGCATCGCCATCGTTCATGGCTTGATCTTCGGCTCATTCTCCGAGGACGTGCCGCCGATCGAGGAATATCTCGGCGAAGAGATTTTGAACCGCATCGAGCGCGTGCTCGGCGGGCGCACGCCGGTGGTGCTCGGGCGTTTCACCCAGGTGCTTCCGAACAACTGGAAGCTCTATATGGAGAACGTCAAGGACTCCTATCACGCCAGCATCCTGCATCTCTTTTTCACGACGTTTGAATTGAACAAGCTGTCGATGAAGGGCGGCATCATTGTTGACGAGAGCGGCGGACATCACGTCAGCTATTCGGCGATTGATCGCGAGGCGGAGAAGGATGTCGATTACGCCAAGCAGCAGATTCGCTCCGAGAGCGAATACAAGCTTGCTGATCCGACGTTGCTCGAAAGCTTCGACGAGTATCACGATGGCTGCACGTTGCAGATCCTGTCGGTGTTCCCGACCTTCGTGCTGCAGCAGATCCAGAACGCCATTGCCGTCCGCCAGATCGTGCCGCGCGCGGTCGACAAGACCGATCTGAACTGGACTTATCTCGGTTTCGCTGACGACACGCCGGAGCAGCGTCTCACACGCCTCAAGCAGGCGAACCTCGTTGGCCCCGCCGGATACATCTCGATGGAAGACGGCTGTGTCGGCGGCTTCGTGCAGCGCGGCATTGCCGGCGCAGGCGATGATCAAGCAGTGCTGGAAATGGGTGGAGCTGACGCTCAGAGCAGTGAGAGCCGGGTCACCGAGTCGTCGGTCCGCGGCTTCTGGAAGGCGTATCGCGCCAATATGGGGATCTAAGGGTACGCCATGACCAGCAACGTTTTGCAATACATCACCCAGGCACAGGCGAATTACGCGCGCTGCATCGATGACGATCGTCTCGAGGAATGGCCCAGCCTGTTTCACGGCCCGTGCCTCTACAAGATCACGACCGCATCGAACTATCGCGAAGGGCTCGAAGCCGGCATCGTGTTCGCCAATTCACGCGGCATGCTGACCGATCGCGTCTCGGCCCTGCGCGAAGCCAATATTTACGAGCGGCAGACTTATCGTCACATCCTTGGCCAGCCGTCGATCCTGTCGGAAGAGGGCAAGACGGTGCGTAGC
The DNA here is from genome assembly GCF_055386385.1 of Afipia dichlorophenoxyacetatis. Lineage (NCBI taxonomy): Bacteria > Pseudomonadati > Pseudomonadota > Alphaproteobacteria > Hyphomicrobiales > Nitrobacteraceae > Afipia > Afipia dichlorophenoxyacetatis. The sequence continues at coordinate 2,465,547 of NZ_AP029250.1, forward strand.
GAGACGTCCTTCATGGTCGCGCGCATCCTGCAGGATGGCGACACGTCGATTTACGCCACCGGCCGTTATTTCGACACCTATGAGATCGCGGACGGCGCGGCGCAACTGCAAGAGCGGACTGTCGTGTGTGACAGTTCGCGGATCGACACACTGCTGGCGCTGCCGCTATGACCTCGAAAACTGTCGCTCTGACCATCGGTGATCCCAATGGCATCGGCCCTGAAATTGCGGTGAAAGCTGCAGTGCTGTGCGCGGAAGTGCAGCCCGGCTCGGCGCCAATTCTGGTGGGTGATGAACACGTCATCCGCTTTTACGCCGACAAATTCGCTCCCGGCCGTCCGTTGACGCTGGCTGGGACATCCGCCGGAAAAGACACGCTGCTCTATCATCCTGTTCCTGCGCTGGAGACCGCTGCTTTCAAGCCAGGGCAAGGCAATGCGGAGGGCGGCCTTGCGACTGTCGCCTATGTTGAGGAAGCGCTCGGCCTGATGGCGAAAGCGCAGGCCCACAGCATCGTGGCGTGTCCGCACTCCGAGACCAACGTGAACGCCGCCGGCATCAAGTTCTCTGGGTATCCAAGCCTGCTGGCGCGGCTGAAGAAGGTGCCGGAGGATGAGGTGTTCCTCATGCTGGTCGGTGCGGGCTTGCGCATCGTTCACGTGACGTTGCACGAGCGGCTGTTCGACGCCCTCAATCGCATCACGCCAGCGCTGATCGAACGCGCGATCCGAACGACGATCGATGCCTTGCGCAACCTCGGCATTCCGCGTCCGCGGCTCGGCGTGTTCGGCATCAATCCTCATGCTGGCGAGGGCGGTTTGTTTGGCGATGATGACGACCGCATCGTCAAGCCGCTGGTGGAGCGGCTGAAGGCAGAAGGCATCGACATCGAAGGTCCGGTGGGCGCCGATCTGATGCTCGGCCAGCAAGGCTTCGATGCGTTCGTGGCGATGTATCACGATCAGGGACACATCCCGATCAAACTGCTCGCGGGGCGGAATTCCGCAGCGATGTCGATCGGTGCCGGCCTGATGTTTTCAAGTGTCGGCCATGGCAGCGCCTTCGACATTGCCGGCAAAGGCATCGCCGATCCCACGCCTGTCCTGCGCTGCATCCAGCTCGTCGCAGGCGCCAATCAATTCGAGGAAACCGCATGACGCACACAATCGCGGTCGAAGAAACCGACATCAGCTTCCCATGCAACGACGGCGAGAGCATTCTGGTCGCAGCGGAGCGTGCGGGTTACACGATGCCGTATTCCTGCAGAAAGGGCGTCTGCGCCTCCTGTGAAGGATTCTTAAGCAAAGGCGACGCGAAACAGCGCTCGAAGGAAATGACGGGGCCGACAGGCAAGGTCTTGTTCTGCACGGCCACCGCCAAGAGCGATCTCACCATTCGTCCGCGGCGCATCTCGCGTCATGATCCATTGGCGCGGAAGAAAATCAAAGCACGGGTGTTTCGCCTCTCGCGCCCGGCTGACGATGTGGCCATCCTGCAGTTGCGCTTTCCGGCCAGCATTCGCGCCAAGTTCAAGGCCGGGCAGTATCTGCGCATCCGGACCCCGGATGGTGACGAGCGCAGCTTCTCCATGGCCAATGCACCGCAGGAGAGTGACGGCGTGCAGTTGCACATCCGGCATGTGCCCGGCGGCGCGTTCTCCGAAAAAGTGCTGGCCTCGCTGCAACTCGACGACAAGCTGGAAGTCGAGGTGCCGTTCGGCGATTTCCATCTGCGCGAGGAGAACCAGGCGCGTTACGTGTTCGTCGCGACCGGAACCGGCTTCGCGCCGTTAAAGTCGATGCTCGATGACATGATCCGGCGGCGGCTCAACCGCGAGGTGCGCTTCTATTGGGGCGGACGCAGCAAGGCCGATCTTTATCTCGCGGAAACCTGCCAGAAGTGGGCGAAGCGCTATCCGTGGTTCACGTTCATTCCGGTGTTGTCTGAAGCGGACGATGACTGGAACGGGCGTCGCGGGCTGGTTCACATCGCGGTGCTCGAGGATTGTCCGGATCTATCGGCGCGGCATGTCTATGCCTGCGGCAATCCCATGATGATCGAAGCGGCACGCCGTGACTTCACGACGCGTGGTGGATTATCGGCTGAGCACTTCTTCGCCGATGCGTTCGTGCCGAGCGGGTTGAACGACACACAACCTGCGCAACCGTCTTTGCAAGCCGTGGGTTGACGAATACTGCACGTTCTCGTGCCTGCAGCGCGACGCGATCGCCGCGCTGTATTGAAATCAAAAAAACAAATTGGACCAAATCATTTGGCCATTAGAGGTGAGGAAATGAGTACTGAGGTTGCCTTTGACGTCCCTTCTTTCATTAATTCCCGCCGCACCGGCATCACGCAGTATGGCATCGTGGTGTTGTGCGCCCTCGTGATGTTCCTCGATGGCTTCGACACGCAGGCCATCAGCTATATGGCGCCGTCGATCGCTAAAGAGTGGGGGCTCTCCAGAGAGCTGCTCGGGCCGATCTTTTCATCGGCGCTGGTCGGCTTGATGGTCGGTTATCTTCTGGTCTCGCCATTTTCGGATCGCTTCGGCCACCGCAAGCTCGTGATCATCTCGACGTTTGCTTTCGCCTTGCTGACATTCGCGACGATTTTCGCAACGAACGTCACCGAATTGATCGCGCTGCGTTTCGTCACGGGCATCGCGCTTGGGTCAGTGGTGCCGAGCGCCATTGCATTGACGACCGAATTCAGCCCGGCGCGTCTGCGCGCGACGTTCGTTCTGGCGATCTATTGCGGCTTCTCGCTGGGCTTTGTCGCGGCCGGCGCCGTTGCCGCCTGGGCGATACCTGAATTTGGCTGGCGCTCGATGCTGTGGATCGGCGGAGCGGCGCCCATGATTGTCGCGTTCCTGGCGCTGATGTTCCTGCCCGAGTCGATGGACTTCCTGATCCGCACCAAAGCAAAGCCGGATGCGGTCTGGCGCGTGGTGCGTCGCGTGGACGGCGCATTGCCGGTGCAGGGGCCGACGCAGTTCACAACGGAGGCTGCCGAGAAGCGCAGTGCGGTGGGAAGCCTGTTCTCATCGGGGCGTGCGGCGGGAACTCTCGTGATCTGGGTCGTGTTCATGCTCAACCTCGCTGAGTTCTACGCACTGCAAAGCTGGCTGCCGTCGATGCTGACGACTGCTGGTCACTCCCTTAATATGGTCGCGCTTGCCACCTCTATGACGACCACCGGCGGCATTGTCGCTGCGTTCGCGATCGGACCGGCGATGGATCGTATCGGGCCTTATGGTTCGCTTGCCGTCGTCTATCTGGCAGGCGTCCTGTTTGTGCTCTTGTTCGGCTATTCGATCGACAAGCCGAGCTGGATCATGATCACGGCTGCATTCTGCGCCGGCTTTTGCATCAGCGGCGGGCAGAAGAGTGTGATTGCGCTCGCGGCGATTTATTATCCGACAGCGATCAGGTCCACCGGTGTGGGCTGGGCGCTCGGCATCGGCAGACTTGGCGGCATTGCCGGCCCGCTGCTGATCGGCGCGTTGCTCGCGTATCATCTCAGCGCGCAGAATATTCTCTACGTCGCCGGCATCCCCATGCTGATTGCCGGATTGCTCATCCTCTTGCTTGGGTATTGGTACGGCGGAAAGGCTTCTGCTGACTGACGGATGAAGGAGGGGCGGAACTCATGCGAGGTCCGTCCTCATCCGGGATGCGGCGAGTTAGTCATTGCCATGTGATCTTGTTGTCAAAGGCCCCACACGCGTATAGCGCACCAAATTGCGACAACGACCGCGCAACAAAGAATGGCTGCGGACCCTGTGCGGCTGAAGGAGGCAATTGCAATTCCCACGACAGCAACTAACGCGAGGAGGTCAATAGCTTTCAAATAATCGCTTATAAATTGCACGTGCTGCTCCCTTGATGAAATCCTTTGCTTTTTGCTTCGCCGTGTCTTGTGTCTTTGTATCATAGGAGGCGATCGGCGCAGCTTACAAGGCCGCGTCTCCCCAGCGCTCTGTTCGTTCCTACCCGAGCATGGCCACCCAAGCCGCGGCCATCAGCATGCATGCCAGCGTCACGGGTACGCCTGCGCGACAGAACTCGCTGAACGAGATCTTTACCCCATGAGCTGCGGCCTGTTCGACGACGATGATGCCGGCCAAGCTGCCAAAGATGATCAGGTTGCTGGAAAAGCCGGTGCCGAGCGCCAGTGCCGCGCCAAGCGCGTCACGATTGACGTCGGGATTCAAGAACGGCACCAGCAGCATCACCGCCGGATTGTTGCCCACGATGTTGCTGAGGACGCTTCCCACCAGAAACAGTGTAAGGGGGTGGTTCAAGTCGAGCCCGGCTGCGCGGAATTGCGCCAGCAGCTGTTGCGGAAGCCCGGTCGAGGCCAGTGCCGCGTTCACCACGAACAATCCCATGATGAGCAGCAAAAGATTGCCGTCGACGTTCTTGAGCATGTCGCCTGAAGCGATCCGGCGATCGATCAGCAGGAAAGCTGCTGCACAGAGTGCGATCAACTCGCGCGAGGCCTGCGAAAATACAAACGCCGCCACTACGATCAATGTCACGACCGCGGCCTTTCCGGTCTCCAATCGGTTGAACGCGACAGGCGACGCCGAGGCGGGAGTGGATGTGCCGGTGGTGACCGCTTGCCAGCGTCCGCGGTAGACCAAAGCGACGATTCCCCACACGATCGGCAGAGAGACAAGCGCGGGCAGGGCGGCAACGCGCAGGAAGCCGTTGAACGAAAGGCCGAGGCCCTGGGCGGCGATCATGTTCTGTGGGCTGCCGATTAAAGTGCCTGCCGAACCGGTATTCGCCGCGAAGCAAAAGGCGAGTAAGAAAGGCACGGGGTTCAGTCCGCGGCTGAGCGTGATCGATACAAGCAACGGTGTCATCGCCACCACGACCACATCATTGGTCAGCAGCGCCGAGAGGAGGCCGCCGGCTGCCACAAGAACGGCAAGCAATGCGGGCGGGCTCACCTTGAGCGTCGTGATGCTTCGCGCAGCCCATGCATAGAAGCCCGAAACCACAAAGGCGGCTGAGACCACCATCAGCCCGAACAGCATGCCTACGGTGCGATAGTCGATCGCGTCCCAAGCTGCCTTGGGACTGATGCTGCCGGCGATCATCATCGCAAGCGCGCCAACAATCGCCGCGCCGGTACGGTCCACCATGAAGCCCGGCAGCTTTCCGAAGCCCATGGCCACATAGACCAGTAGGAAGATGAGTACCGTCAGCTCCATCGAACCCCGCCGGTCTGAACGCGTGCGCTGGAATGCATCGCGAAGTTTGGTCGCTTCTTCTTGCCACGCCGACCGTTATCTTTACCAGCCTTTGCCGCGATCAAGCGCTGTTAAAGCTCCCGGCGAAGGCAAATGGCTTGAGGTAGAAGTGTGAGGGCGAAAGTGGGCGCGCCTCACCGCTTGCACGTCTTCGCCTAAGAAAAATGACGTCCGCCAGACGCACAGGAGACTGGATCGACTGATCTTTGCTGATCGGTCGATCAATGTTCTCATGAAAAGCTCAATGCCAACAAGCGCGGTGGCGGCCACACGTATCGCGAAGCGTGAATCACGCTCGTTCTCAAACAGAACTTCACAAAAAATTTAGCGAGCGTCAGAAAGCGAACGGAAGCTGGCGCGCTCATCAGTCATAGTTCGATCAAGCGAATGCGAAGCAATGATCTGCGACGCACTCACCACGGACCTCGGGAAAAGATTCTCGGCTCCGTTTCCGCAGCCTCCGATGCCCCGGAGTGCCAATCGGATTGCTGTTGATGAGAGAAGGATGAAAAGCCGTGAATGATGCCAACGTGAAAGTCGACGTGAATACCATTCCGCTGAATGCAGGAGTCCGCGCCAACGCGCAAGGCTTCGACATGACCATTTTTCCCATACCTGGAATCTTCCGCGGGCTCGCCGAGCAGAGTGTCGGACGCGTCAAGGAAAACTGCGAGAAGATGAAGGTGACGTCCGGTGAAGTGACCGACAACCTCCGGGAAGCGTATGCCTGTAACGCAAAGGGCGCCGCGGATTACGGCGCCAAGGTGATCGAGATCTCGAGCATCAACACGCAGTCCGCTCTCGATTTTCTCTCCGGTCTCATGGCGACCAAGTCGCTGTCTGACATTATGAATCTTTCAGCCACGCAAAGCCGCAAGAACTTTGAGGCTGTATCCGCACAGAACAAGGAGCTTTGGGAGCTCGCTCAGAAGGTCGCGACAGAGACAGCCGAGCCGATCAAGAAGAGCTTTGCAAAAGTCCTGCAACCAGTCTCCTGAACCAAACATCTTCAGTTTCCAAGAGCGGCTGGACAGCGCCTCCGGAAGAAGAGGTGTGTCCAGCCGGGTGCGGCGAACGGAAACGGCGCTGCGGCACTGAAACAGAACAGGGAGAAATATGATGGGCGTCGTCATGATCAAATGTCCCCGAACGGGACGTGCAATCTCGACAGGTATTACGGCGGACCGGCAAAAATTTCGGAGCAGTGCGGTGTTCTTCTCAAGCACCTATTGCCCGAGCTGCCGCACTCAGCACGAATGGTTCGCCAGGGAAGCCTGGGTCGATGAACCGCAGCGCAACGAATTCGATGCGCTGATGGCCGCACGCTATTCGTGCGGAGCCATCGAGAAGGGGAGAACGCGACCCGCGTCAATGGCCTCGTGGCCGGTGGACGGTCGTGCTGTGAGGACGCGGATTTCGTCCAGGTCCTTGCGCTTTGGGTAGCAGAGCGTCTTGTGCACGGGGGACCGCGTGCGCAGACGGTGTGTGCGTGGGAAGGACTTTGACGTCAGGGGACACGATCTGGTCGATCCTGCGGCGCATCATCACATAACACTCGCAGGTCGCGGCTTCGAGCCGCGGCCTGTCGATCTCGATCATGCCGCGCTGCGTGGAGCGGATCGCGCCGGACTCGCGGAGCTTGTGCACGACATGCGTCACAGTGGGCCGTCGCACCCCGATCAGATCGGAAAGCACCTCCTGCGTCAGCGGAAGCAAGTCGACCCGGGCGCGATCATGGATGTGAAGCAACCACCTGGCTAGTCGTGCCTCCACTGTATGAAGGGCATTGCAGGCAGCCACGAGTTGAAATTGCGCCAGCAGCGATATCGTATGGATTTGGACCGCTTGTTTGAGGGCGCTGCTGTGGTTGAACGCCGCTAAAAATCGCGCCGGAGAAATCTGCAGTGCGGTTCCGGGCACGTGCACGACGGCGGTGACCGGAGAGCGGGAAGGGCCGAGCACCGATAGCATCCCGACCGCGCCCTCGTTTCCGACCACTGCCGTTGCGACGGTCTGTCCATTCGGCATGTCCTGCATAAACGAGATGGCCCCGGTACGGGGAAAATAGATGTGCTCAATTTTATCTCCTGAGCGCGCCAATACCATCTCGCGTTCAAGCGACACTTTACGCAGGTGTGGAACGATCAAGTCAAAATCCGCTGGCGGTAACGCAGCCAACAGGCGATTGCCAAGCTTGTGCTCCATCATGGGAATGCTCCTCCCTCGACGGACGCGCGGCCCTGTGCAGCATTTGCGCCGGCGCAACTTAGACCACGCCTCGACGGTATAACTTGCCCTATTTCATATGGTTCCCCCCAATGGATCCGGAATCCAGAGCGTGCCCGCGGTCGAAGCTGCCATTCAGCAGGCCAGCGAAGGCATTCACAAGCACCTCGAATCCTGATCGCCAAACCTCGGGGCATACAATGGACATGGCAGCGTGGCGTCGCCATGTCCCGTCGTCCCTCAGCGTTCAGCTATAAGCGTCCACGATAGCGGGATATCGAACGCATATTTGTTCTTGATTGGATTATCGACGAGGGTCCCGCGCACTTCAGCGGCTCAGCGCCGCGCGGATTTCAACGAACAAACCTCAAGCACAAATGGAAAGGACGATAAAATGACCAATGACAATTCGCATGCTACCACACGCCGTAACCTGCTCTCTCTAGCTGCCGCCGGCGCCGGTGCCGCGACGTTGCTCGCAGCATCCACCGGAGGCGCGCTCGCGTTTCAGGGCAACATGGAACGCGCGCTGTCCGAGCTTCAAGACGCGCTGGGCTCACTGCACGAAGCAACTTCGGACAAAGGCGGCCACAAGGCGCGCGCTGTACGCCTCATCCAGCAGGCGATGAGCGAGGTGCAGGCTGGAATCGATTTCGCCGCTCAACGCTTCGGCGACTGAGAGGACATGTCCATGTTGAAAAAATTTGCTTTGGTTCTAACGACCGTGACCGCAACATACGGCGCGGCCATTGCTCCCTCTGTAGCGCTGCCGATTTTGCCACCGAACGACGCATCATCCATGGTGATCCAGGTCGCCAATGGATGCGGAGCTAACAGATATCGCGGGCCGTATGGATCTTGTCACAGGTACGGCACTGGCCCCTATCCCGGCGGTTATTCTGGTCCTTTTCGCACGGCTGCGCGCTGGAATGGCTGCCCTCCGGGTTACTGGCGCGGACCATGGGGCCATTGCCGCGACACGCCATATCACGGCCGGTTGCCCGGCGGCGGCTGGAAATAAGTCGCGCTTACGACGGGCTCACCCCTTGGCGGATTCTTGGTCTGCCAAGGGTCAGTCGCTATGTTAATGTAGCAGTCCATTAACGTTAGCGAATGGTGTGCGCCTGACGCGCGGAAGGAATAAGCCAATGACTGAAATTCCTAATTCGCCTCGGTTTTGTCGTTCCAAATCTGGCGTGGCTTTCGCCGCAGCAACGATCGCCGCTATGGCGACAAGCGGCTCAGCCTATGCCGCCGAGGCCAATTACAATTGCGGCCGTGGTACCAAATTGCATGCACAATTCTCCGAGCCCGGCGTGACGCCCGGCCACGCGGTGCTGACCTTTGGCGGATCGCAACGGCGCCTCGCCCTGCCGCAAGTGATGTCGGCAGATGGCGGCCGCTATGCCAACGGCAAGGTCGAATTCTGGATCAAGGGACAAGGCGCCACACTCACCCGCAATGGCAAGAGCCAAGCCTGTACCTCGCAATAATTCAGTAAGCGTCAGCCGAAGCCTTACGCCGCCTGCACGTAAGCGGTGCAGGTGAAGTAATCTTCAAGCTCCGAGATTGCACGGCTTTCCCATTCCTTGGCCTGTCCCAGCAAGGACCAGCTTTGGCTCGGGCGAAACGTGGCCGTACGCCGATAGAGCGACGCGATCGCTTGATATCGGCGCACGTTCGCCAGAATGGTTTCTGCTTTCATAATCCGCACTCCCAAATGCCTTGTTGTTTGTAAGCAATTTGAGCGAGAAGAATTTTGGATTCGTTACCGCGCGGTGCGGAGCCGTGGTCGTGTTGCGAGATGGTTTGCGAAGTGTTGTCGAAGGCGTTTGCAGAGGAACGCCAAGCATTCGTTGTGTTTAATCGTTCGTGAAGGTGATATTTTCAGCCGCGATCAACTCGGAGAGTAAGGCCGTATCACCGGCGTCAAGAAGAGCCGCTTCAGACCGAAGAGGTGGTGATGATCACGGATCGACGGGAATTCCTCACGCTGTTGTCCGCACTGGTCGCATCGTTGACGAGTCCGGTTTTGGGCAAGAGCCTCCGCAGTTTTGGATTGCAGCTCTACACCGTGCGGGATCTGCTCACGAGCGATTTCGAAGGGACGTTGGCAGAGGTCGCTCGCATCGGATACCGGCAAGTCGAGTTTGCAGGGATAAGCGGCCCGTCGCCCGAGCAGACGTTGAATCTCCTGAAACGTTATGGCTTGATCGCGCCGGCAGCCCACGTGAGCTATCAGCAGCTCGAACATGAACTATCAAAACATCTGCAGATGGCGCGAACGATGGGCCAGCAGTTTATCGTGTGTCCGTCTGTGGATGCGAGTAGGCTACAAACAATCGATGACTGGAAGCGCGTCTGTCAAAGATTCAATGCGATCGGCGCGCAAGCGAAAGAAGCTGGTCTGAGCTTCGCGTACCACAATCACGATTTTGAATTCGTACCCATCGATAGGCAAATCCCTTACGATGTCATCCTTGCGGAGACCGACCCCGATCTCGTTAAGATGGAGGCGGATCTCTATTGGATGACAAGGGCAGGCCGCGATCCCGTAACGTGCTTCCAGCGATATCCGGGGCGTTTTCCTCTTCTCCATCTGAAAGACATGACGCCGGATGGTGCGATCACCGAGGTGGGGCAGGGCGTTGTCGATTTCAAGCGTGTGCTGGGTCACTCAACGCTGGCCGGTGTCGCTTACTGCTTTGTCGAGCATGATCATCCCGCTCACCCGCTGCAGAGCATTGAGGCAAGTTTGAGATATCTTCAGCAGTTGGGGTTTTGAGTGGCCGGGGGTGAGATTACGTCAGACGGTTTCTGGAACATAACGCCTCCTCGCACGTTCCTTGCGAAAGTGGAGGAACGTCATGCTCAAGGACGAAGAGGTCGCTGTTCTGTGCGATATCGCCCAATCGATTGCCTTTGCTGACGACAGACAAGGCGAGATCGATCGGTTGATTAAAGAGGGATACGTCTCGAAAGACGGCGATCTCTATGAACTGACGCCAAAGGCGGAGAAGATTCTCTCCGACAGAGGCGTCGGCGCAAACGAAGCCTGATGCGAACAAAGCCCCGATCAGGGGCTTTGTTTTTAGGATGGGGACTGATGGAGCAATAGGCGGCTTACCCGCCGACCTGCATCGCAGCTTCCAACTGGCGGCCGTTGTTCGCCCAAAGATGCTCAACTTGTAGCGCCATCGGATCGGGGAAGATGTAGGCCTGTCCCCGTTCGATGCCGCGCACGATATTCACGGCGGCGTATTCAGGCGTCACCTTCTCAAGCGGGATGGGTTTGGCGAGGTCTGTATCGACCGGGCCGGGATAGATGCCGAGCACGGTGATGCCCGATTTTTCGAGAGTGCCGCGCAGGGACTGGGTGAGCGATTGCAGGGCAGCCTTCGATGCGGAATATCCGGCGAGCAGCGGCACGGCGGCGAGGCCAACGACGCTGACCACGTTGACGATCGTGCCAGAACCGCGGCTAACGAAACGGGGTGTAAAGGCGCGAATGACGCGGAGCGTGCCGTAGTAGTTGGTTTGCATGTCCGCCTCGATCGTCTCCTGCGAGCTGGCGATCGCATCGCCGAACCCCATGGTTCCCGCATTATTCACCAGCACATCGATATCGGTCGCGGCATTGGCCGCTGCGTTCACGGACGCATCGCTGGTGACGTCGAGCTGCAGCGGCACGACGCGCGCGTCACCGAAATCCGGCAACGCGTTCACATCGCGTGCGCCAGCGTAGACTTTGGCGACGTCAGCCTTCAGCAGTTCCCGGACGGTCGCTGCACCGATGCCGCGATTGGCGCCAGATACCAGAATAACTTTATTCGACAGGGACATTGTCTTCCTCACGATTGACCATTCGTGGCCACGGAACAGTTGGTAAACCGAATTGTTTACCTATTGCCACGAAGTAAACCGATCTGTTTACTTCGTCAACCGGATTTGCTAGCTTCGGGGAAGAGGGCGCGAGGTCAGTCGCAGGTCAGTCCCGAGGTGAGTGAGATGGCTCAAGACGCACAGGCCGAAGGCAAGAAGCTTGAAATCGTGAAATGGGCGTTCGACCGATTTTACGAAGGCGGCTTTCACGCCACCGGCGTCGATACCGTGATGGCCGACAGCGGCATCTCGAAACGCACGCTCTATAAATACTTTCCGTCAAAGGAAGAACTGATCGAGGCCGTGCTGGATTATTACGGCGCGGGCATCGTGCATGAGCTGTTCGATCCCGTGATTGCTGCGAGCGACAATCCTCGACAGCAGATCCTGGCATTTTTCGACATTCGCAAGGCGATGATCGATGAGACCCCCACGCGCGGATGCTTGGGCGTCAAAGCCTCTCAGGAATATGTCGGCAAGCATGAGGGCATTGCGACGCTGGGCAAGAGCGCGCCTCTTCGTGTCGAACGGCGATTTATCGCAATATGTGAGCAGGCGAATTTTGCGGAGCCTTCGAGCCTCGGCAAGCAGCTCAACGTGCTGTTTCAGGGCGCTTTGCTGCTTTCTCAGGTGTTCGGCGACAGTTCGCCGTTCGTCTCGGCAAAAGCGGCGGTTGTCACTCTTCTGGATGCAGCGGCCGTTACCGAACCCCACCGGCCACGAAAGACAAGCGCGAAGACGTAAAGCACGAGGGAGCTGTCGAACTCGCGCAGCAGCGTGACGCGCTTTCTCAAATCATTTCATTTTCAACAGACGGCGTGACATGAGCGAACAGCCCCTTCCGAAGAAAAAGTTGAACGTCCTTGGCAAGCAGATGGCCTTCTACGATCACGGGCAGGGCACACCGATCGTCTTTCTTCATGGCAATCCGACGTCGTCCTATTTGTGGCGGCACACCGTCGCCGAACTCGACGGCGTCGGCCGCCTGATAGCGCCGGATCTCATCGGCATGGGAGATTCCGAGAAGCTGCCGAACCCCGGTCCGGACACCTATACGTTCGAGAACCATCGAAAGCATCTCTGGGCTCTGCTTCATGAGCTCGTTGGGTTGTCCGAGAAGATCGTGCTGGTGGTTCATGACTGGGGATCGGCGCTCGGATTCGATTGGGCGTATGAGCATCCCGATCGCGTGCTCGGCATCGCCTATATGGAGGGCATCGTCCGGCCCTACGCGGAGTGGAGCGAATGGAGCGAACGAGCCACGCCAATTTTCCAAGGCTTCCGCTCGGAGGCGGGTGAGGAGATGATCCTGGACAAGAACCTGTTCGTCGAGCGGGTGCTGCTCGGATCGATCATCCGTCAAATGTCCGAGGCTGAAAAGACGGAATACCGAAGGCCGTTTCTCCAGCGCGAGGACCGCTGGCCGACGCTGTCATGGCCGCGGCAATTGCCCATTGAGGGCGAGCCTCCTCACATCGTGCAATTGGTGGAAACCTATTCGAAGTGGATGGCGGAAAACGACATTCCGAAGCTGTTCATCAATGCCGATCCCGGCGCCATTCTCACCGGCGCGCCGCGCGAGTTCTGTCGCACGTGGAGGAACCAGACCGAGGCGACCGTGAGCGGCCTTCATTTCATTCAGGAAGATTCCGGCGCCGAGATCGGGCAACATGTGAAGGCGTGGATTGAGAAGCACCGGCTTGCGTGAAAAAGCCTGAAGAAGGACGCGAACAGCTACCTACCGGATTTACTTTTCCGGCAGGCCCGCATCGACCATGAGCTGAACGACCTTGTCGGTCGCTGCGAGATAAACCGGACTGGTGTTCTTTGACGGCGGCGCGACGTTGAGCTTCGTCGTGCCGGGCACCATCTTCAAGCCTTCCTGCATCGCCGCCCTGGCTTCATCGAACCGTCCCGCTTGCTGATAGGCGGCGGCGAGCATCATCTGTGTGCGCCCGGACGCCGTGGTGATGGCGATCGAACGTTGCAGCCACGGCACTGCGTCGGCGCCGCGACCCATCAACTGGTTCGCCCATCCCGCGCCGAGCAACCAGGTCCAGCGCGACACGGCCGGCGTGTCGAAGCGGTCGGCTTGCTGGAATGTCGCGAGCGCATCGTCAAAGCGGCCAAGGAAGATCTGCCCAAGGCCGACAAGGTAGAGCGCGCCGCCGTTCCACGGGTCGAAGCTCAAGACCCTCGCGCAGGTGACGAGGCTTTCCGCGAAATGGTTGGTCGCGCTGAGAAAGCGGCAATAGGTTTCCAGCACCGCGATGGAATTGGGCTTCGCGCGCGAGGCGCGCTCAAGCGTCGCGCTGGCCTGCGCTTCCACAGCCTTGGCCTCGTCCGGGCCATACCAGCGCATCTGGAAGCCGCGGAGCTGAAGCGATGACAGTGCGACAGCGATGTCGACATTGCCGGGTTCGTCGGCGAGAGCTTTTTGCAGCATGGTCTGCGCCACGCCAAAACGCTCGCGCGTGGTTTGATTGATCGATGCGGTCGCCTGATCGATAACGACCTTGGCGCGGCCTGCGGACGCGTCCTGGTTGGTTGGTGAAGATGCGCTGGCCTCTAAAAGTTCGTTCAAGCGACGCGCGAGCGGATGGCCCACGCCCGCCGCAAGCCGGGACTGCTGAAGTTGCGCGTCCGCCTCGTTGACGTCGACCGACACCATCGCCACCGATTGAACCTCGCCGGTGGCGGTCTTGATGATGCGCGCGCGCAAGGTCCACGCTTGCTCACTGCGCTGCAATTCGCCCCGGACTTCGAAATCGGCTGGGGTGACAGCAACGTTTTCGGTAGGTGCCGACGGTGATGACTGTGGCGCGACCGTTCTGATGTTGTCGATCCTGGCGAAACCATCCGCGAGGCGGCTGGTGACTTCGCCTGCCATCGCCGCACCACGCGGATCGTTGCTCGCATCGACAATCGGCATCACGGCGATGACCGGCGGCGTTCGCTTGATAATAAAGTCCGGCTTCAGCACCGCTGCCACGGCCGCAAGCCCGATCACCACACAGAGGACAGCGGCAATGGCTGCCACACGTCCACGCAAACCGAAGATGGACCACTGAGATTTTCCCGATCCGGTTGCAATGTCGGCCGGTGTCGCGGGGGCGGCATCTGAAGGCAGGATAGGGGAGGCCGCATCCGGGACCGGGGTCGAGGGTGGCGCGACCGGCTCGACGATTTGCTCGACAATGACTTGGGCCGTTAGCACGTAGCCGCCGCCGGCTGCGAGCTTGATCAATTGTCGGCGGTCGTCGCCCAGAGCGGTCCGAAGCTCGCGGATTCCCTGGAACAGGCTGTCCTCGCCGACATGAACATTCGGCCAGACCGCTTCCATCAATTCCTGCTTGCTGAGCACCCGGGCCGGGTTGGCCGCGAACAGGCGCAACATCTCGAAGGTCTTCGGCCGGAGCTTGACGGCAACGCCATCAGGCCCGCGCAGCTCATCACGCTGCTGGTCCAGCTCGAAACCGGCGAAACGAAACACAGATAACCCCCAACCACCCATAGGCGGCGCTTAGCCGCCTCAACTTTCGAGAGACCTCTTGGCCGCCTCCATCTCAGAAGCCGGCGCTCGGACTTCCTCATAGCCCAAACGCGGCTTCTGAGCCGCTTAAATTCTAACGCCGGAGCATGAACCGGCTCTTGTCCCAAAGGCGGTTCGCGAGGCGCCTAAATACAACAAAACATATCGAAAATGACGTTGAATCGAAAATTTCAGAAATTTTCAGAACGCCACCCACAGCCGTTTCAGGACTTCGCTCCCCCTCCGATGCGATGAAGCTGACGCAGACTCAGGAGTTAGAGGCTGTGGGGACAGCTGCGCGCATTTTTGGTGGCGTGTTGGGCCGGCTGGGAGGCTGGTCCACGCCGTGCGCGGGGGGAGATCGTAGCAATGGTAACGGATCGATTTGGCACGCGCCGGTTGCGCGCCGCATTGCTTGCATCAACGGCCCTGGTCTTGGCCTCATTGTTGCTGCCCGCAGCGCCCGCGCAGGCGCAGACATGGCTCGGCTCTCCGGCCAATGGCGACTTCAACAACGGCGCCAACTGGGACTCCGGCACGGTGCCGACCAATACCGCCATCTTCGGCGCCTCGACCGTCACCAACCTGTCATTTTCGGCCGACACCACGCTCGGCAGTATGCTTTTCTTGAGTGGGGCACCGAATTACAACTTCAGCAACAGTCATGCGGTGGCGATCAACAACAGCGGCATCTTCGCCCCGTTCGGAATTAACGTCAGCTTCGCAAACAGCGGCAGCGGCAGTCTGACGTTTTCCGGTTTTAACCAGCTCGATGGCGCCTACACCTTTATGAACGACGGCACCATCACCTTCAACGACAGCACCGACGGCGGCGACAGGACAACCTACGTCAACAACGGCGTCGTGAACTTCAATGATCGCAGCTATGCAAACGCAGCGACCATTACCAACAATCTGGCTCTGAATTTCTCAGGGCAAAGCGATGCTGGCCAGGCCACGATCATTAACGGCAGCGCCGGCGTTGTCCGTTTCGGAGACAGCAGCTCACTCGATCAGGCTCATATCACCAACAATGGCGGCGAGGTGGATTTCCACGACGCCAGCACAGCGGGCAGCAGCTTCTCCACCACCACGATCACGAACAACAGCGGCAACATCGGGTTCTTCGACACCGCCACCGCCGGCAGCGCCACCATCTCCAACAGCGGCAGCCTATCTTTCAACGACACGAGTACAGCCAGCAGCGCGACGATCATCAACAATGCCGGCGGCAGCGTGAATTTCTACAACACCAGCACGGCGGCCAGCGCCGTGATCGGCAACAATGCCGGCGGCAGCCTGAATTTCTACAACACCAGCACAGCGGCCCACGCCCAGATCGTAAACAACGGCAATTTCACTTTCAATGATGGCAGCACCGCCGGCTTCGCTCTCATTAACAACAACGGGGGCGATATAGCCTTCCGCAATACCAGCACAGCCGGTAGCGCATTCATCTTCAACAACAGCGGCAACGTCGGGTTCTTCGACACGGCTACCGCCGGTAGCGCCGGCTTCGACAACAGCAGCAGCCTGTCTTTCAACGATGCCAGCACGGCCGACCACGCGGGGATCGGCAACAATGCCGGCGGCATTGTGAATTTTTACAACACCAGCACAGCGGCCGATGCCCAGATCACCAACAACTCTGGCGGCAGCCTGAATTTCTACAATACCAGCACAGCGGCCAACGCCCAGATCACAAACAACGGCAATCTCACATTCAATGATGGCAGCACCGCCGGGTCCGCTGTCATCGGCAACAACGGCGGCGGCGTAGCCTTCCACAACGCCAGCACAGCCGGTAGCGCAACCGTCACCAACAACAGCGGCAACCTCGATTTCTTTGACACGGCCACTGCCGGCGCCTCCATCATCACCAACAGCGGCAATGGCAACATTGCATTTCACGATTCCAGCACAGCGGGCACTGCCGCCATCACGAATAACGACACCGGCCGGGTCTATTTTCAGGACAGCAGCACCGCGGGTAGCGCGACGATCATCAATAATTACGGGCTCTACTTCCAGAACGGCAGTTCAGCCGGCAGCGCCAGCATCACCAACAACGAGTACACTGAGTTTTTCGACACCAGCACGGCCGGCGACGCCGTCATCACCAACAACCGGGAGATGCACTTCTCCGACCAGAGCACGGCCGGCAACGCCAAAATTACCAACACGGATTCTCTCTACTTCGGTCAAACGGCCAATGCCGGCAACGCGCAGCTCATCAACAACGCAGCCGCCGCGCAGATCGATTTTTCCGGCACCGTCGGTGCGAACAGCGACCACAAACTCACCGCTGGCTCGATCGCGGGCAACGGAATGTTCTATCTCGGTGGCAATGAACTGACCGTCGGCTCCAACAATTTGTCGACCACTGTCTCCGGCGTGATCGCCGATGGCGGAATGTGGGGCGGCGCCGGCGGCTCGCTGGTCAAGATCGGCACCGGCACACTGACGTTGTCGGGGGCCAATACCTATACTGGTGGCACCACCATCAACGGCGGAACATTGCAGCTTGGTGATGTCAGCGGCGTCGGCTCCATTTTGGGTGCCGTCACTATCGGCGGCGCGGGCACGTTCGATGTCGTCAACGCCGACACCAGCGGCATCGCCACGATCACGAACAACGGAACGACGAATTTTCGCAACAGCACCAGCGCCGGCAACGCGAACATCGCCAATAACGCTGCCGGTCAGATTAATTTCAGGGACAGCAGCACGGCAGGTAGCGCAGCCATCGGTAACGACGGCGCTGTGAGCTTCAACAACACGAGCACAGCCGGCATTGCGACGATCACGAATAACGCCACCGGCCAGGTCAATTTCAGGGACAGCAGCACGGCAGGCAGCGCGGCCATCGGTAACGACGGCGCTGTGAATTTCAACAGTACCAGCACCGCCGGCACCGCGACCATCACCAACAACAGCAGTGGCCAGCTCAGTTTCAATAACACCAGCACCGCTGGCAGCGCCACGGTCACAAACAACGGTACGACGTCATTCGGCGACACCAGCACGGCAGGCAGCGCAACCATCACGAACAACAGCGGTGCCCAGCTCAATTTCAATAACACCAGCACCGCCGGCGCCGCGACCATCACCAACAACAACATCCTCAATTTCCGGGACACCAGCACCGCCGGCAACGCAACGATTTCCAATAGCCATGGCCTGATGTTCTTCGATGCGAGCACCGCTGGCAGCGCCACCTTCACCAACGATGCCGGCGGTGAGATCATTTTCATGAACACCAGCACGGCGGGCAGTGCCAGCATCACCAATAACGGCACCGCCGTCTCGTTCCTCGATACCAGCACGGCCGACAGCGCCACCATCGTCAACAATACCATCCTGCAGTTTGCCGACAGCAGCTCGGCCGGAAATGCCACCATCACCAATAGCGGCACTCTTGGATTCTTCGTCAATGCGACGGGAGGCAATGCCAGCATTCTCAACAACGCTGGCGGCATCGTTGATGTCTCGCACAGCACCGGCCCTGCCGGTGACGGCAAGCTCAGCGTCGGCTCGATCGCGGGAGCCGGCGATGTTTATCTGGGCGCAAGGGAGCTCACCGTCGGCGGCAACAACCTAAGCACAACGGTCAGCGGCGTGATCAGCGACTGCGGCGCGAGCGGCACGGCGTGCTACGCGGACCTCTTCGGCCTGAGCGCCACCGGCGGCTCGTTGGTCAAGACCGGCACCGGCACGCTGACGCTGTCGGGCGTCAACACCTATACCGGTGCCACCACCGTCGATAGCGGCACGCTCGCGGTGAACGGCTCGATCACGTCGTCGAGCGGTGTCACTGTCAACAACGGCGGCACGCTCGGCGGCAATGGTCAGTTGCCGACGGCTGTCATCAATAGCGGCGGCACACTGGCGCCGGGCAACTCTATCGGCACTATTACGGTCAATGGCAACCTGACGTTCAACACCGGCAGCTTCTACAAGATCGAAGCGTCGCCAACCTCAGCCGATCGCACCAATGTGCTGGGCACCGCGACGCTCACCGGTGCGACCGTACAGGCGGTGCAATTGCCGGGCAGCTTCCGAGCCCAGACCTACACCATCCTCAATGCCACCGGCGGCTTTGGGGGCACGCAATTCGCCGGTCTCACCGGTGACACGTTCGCGCCGACGCGCAATCCGCATCTGACCTATGACGCGAACAACGTCTTCCTCGTGCTCGATGCCGGCACGCTGGTGCTGCCGAACGGCGCGAGCGGCAATCAGGCCAGTGTCGCGAGTGCGATCAACAAAGCCGTCGAGAATGGCTTCACGCCGCCGGCCGGGTTCGACGCGCTGCTCAACGTGAGCGGTACGAAGCTGACCAATGCGCTCAACCAAGTCTCCGGCCAGCCCGGCGCCACCACCACGCAGGGTTCGTTCAGCGCCATGCAGCAGTTCGTGACCATGATCAATCCGTTCTCCGGCAATGCGGGGAGTGGGCAAGGCGGCGTGATGTCCTTCGCCGGCGACGCGCTCGGCTATGCTGCAGCCAATTCGCCTGACGCCAAGATGCGGGCGGCCTATGCCGCAGTGATGCCGCCGTCGGCGCCAGCATCGCTGGACCAACGCTGGGGCGTGTGGGCCTCGGGCTACGGCGGATCGAGCACGATCACTGGAAATTCTGCGAGTGGGGCGAGCAGCACCACCAGCCGTATCTACGGATCTGTTGCGGGCGCTGACTATCGCGTCTCGCCGGATGCGGTTGTCGGCTTCGCGCTCGGCGGCGCGGGCTTCAACTTTGCAGTGTCCGATGGGCTCGGCAGTGGCCGCGCTGATCTGTTCCAGGCCGGCGTCTATGGCCGTCATGCCATGGGAGCGGCGTACATCTCCGGAACGTTCGCCTACGGATTGCAGGATGTTACCACGGACCGCACCGTCACGGTGTCGGGCTCCGACAAACTGCAAGCCAACTTCAAGGCCAACACGTTCACCGGACGCGTCGAGAGTGGCTATCGCTTCGCGCCATGGCCCGCATTCGGCGCAACGCCTTACGCCGCGGTGCAGGTCTCGAGCTTCGACCTGCCGGGCTATCGCGAGCGCGTAGTCTCCGGCAGCGATCAGTTCGCACTCTCTTATAACGCGCAGACCACCACCAATGTCCGCACCGAACTCGGTGCCCGCGCCGACAAGCTATTTCTGATGGACAATGGGTTGTTCACGCTCAGTGGACGTCTTGCCTGGGCGCATGACTCCAACACCGATCGGCCGGTGACGGCAGCGTTCCAATCGTTGCCCGGCTCTGCCTTCACGGTGAACGGCGCGCGGCCTGCAGCAGACTCCGCGCTGGTGACAGCCGGCGCCGAGGTGAAATGGCTGAACGGCTTCTCGCTGGGTGGAAGTTTCGAGGGCGAGTTCTCCAGCACCACGCAAACCTACGCGGGAAAGAGCACGCTGCGCTACGCGTGGTAGGGGCGCGAGCTGCTTTTTCTTCAACTTCGCGCGAGGAGTTCCTGAACCGCTTTCGCGCGAATGTTCACTTACGTCCAACTGAAAGGGCGTCTTTGTCTCACGACATCAGCAAGCCGGATCGCTAGCTTCTTGGAGTGTAACGTTACAAGGATGCGAAGCAATGCGACCAGACCTGTCAGTGATGTCAAGCGCCAGCGACCAATTCGATGCTTCCGTGATCTCAGGAGCGCGCTGTACCCAGCACCGCTGATGTGCGTGGTGAGGTCAGCTGCGTCGCGACGTTAGCCAATTATTGCACCTTCAGAGCGTCGCCGAACGTTGCGGCCAACGGTCCTAAAGATTCGGCGACATCATTTCAGATAAGCGGCAATTAATTTTACGTCTCATGCCCAGGTGACGCCAATGTCACAAATGCGCTCAAGCATAGGAGAGGTCAACTCCTGGGTCCGGCAGCGTTGCTCAACCGGTTGACGTCAATGAGTGCTGCGAGAGTGTTGGAAACACGAGCGGGATATGAGCCATATCGTTGTTGTGGATGACGACCAAGTCGAGCGGCAAATGTTGGCCGATTATCTTGTAGATCAGAATATTCCTGCACGATCTGCATCTAATAGAGCCGAGCTAAATCGACAGCTAAAGGATATGCAGCCGAGCATGATTCTCCTGGATCTGGAGCTGGGTCAGGAGGACGGTTTGGATGTATTGCGAGAGATCCGCTCGCGTTCGGATGTGCCGATCATTATCATGGCCGGTCATCGCTCCGACGAAATTGATCGCGTCGTCGGACTTGAGCTCGGGGCGGATGACTACATGATCAAACCATTCGGCCTCAGGGAACTGCTTGCTCGCGTGCGTGCAGTCTTGCGTCGACAAGAGATCGGAAGAGTCGCACGGACGCGCAGTTCCGGGGGAGGCGGCTACAGATTCGCGGGGTGGCAATTCGAACGCCGCCATAGAAGGCTCGTTGATCCCAGCGGCGCGAATGTCCGATTGAGCAAGGTGGAGTGCACTTTGCTCTTGGCCTTTCTTGAGGCGCCTCAGCGTCCCTTGACGCGTGAGCATTTACTTCAGGCGACACGGGTGCATGACGATATTTATGACCGGGCGATTGACGTTCAGGTTCTGCGGCTACGACGAAAGCTGGATTTCGATCCGCGCGCCCCACGCATCATCCAGACCGAGCGTGGCGTGGGTTATACGTTCGCTCTCTCAGTTGAGCCATTTTAAAAAAGACAAGCGATGGGCGACCGTCACATCGTGTTCTTAATTCGGAGTAGGGTACGTTCGCAGCGCCGATCTTTCTGGCGCACCGTGCTCGCGGCCATCGATCGCGGCCAAGGCTCGTGATCACTCTCTTCACTCGGAAAGCACTCAAATGGATGCGATTAACTTCTTGCTCTGGATTCATATCGTGGCCCTCGTTGCAGGCGGCTCCAACACCGTCGTGATGCCGATCATCGGCGCAACGCTTCCCAAAGTTGACGAGAAAACCCGTGCGACGTTGTTTGGGATTGGCTTCCAGATGGCGACCGTAGGAAAGGTGGCCGGGGTGACTTTGCTCGTGAGCGGGCCTCTTTTGCTTTGGCTCAAATATGGCGGCCTGCAAGGGGCAACACCGTGGTTCTGGGTGAAGATGGTGTTGATGGTGGTCATGATCGCGGCAATCATTTTCGAGGAGGCGAACTTCAAGAAATCAGCCTCGGGCGATGCGGTTGCAGCCAGAAATGCGAAACTCGGCGGCATCATCGCGGCCGTGGCATTTCTCGGCGTTCTTCTTGCGGCCGTGCTCGCCTTCAATTGATGCTGGGTACGCATACCGATGGTCCACTCGCCAGCATCATTGGCGGTGGCTGCTCAATGGCGCGAGGGGCGTACGAATACGGGTCGGGTGAGGGGGCATCGGGCTGACGATTTCTGAGCCAGTCGATCTATAACGCGTGTAAGTCCAATGCTCCGAGGCGCGGCTCTTGCAATGCCGATGAGCGTTGCCCGAACAGCGGCGCGCCTCGAAAACCCCAACGGTTGTTGCGGGCGATATCCTGTGACACACTCCGATGGTCGATGTTTCATGGCCTTCGGAGTTCTATGTCACGCCGGACATTTGCCTGGGAAAAGCTATCGGACGAGGAATTGCTGACGCGCCGCCTCAGCAGTTTGAAGGTTGGAGTCAAAGGCACCTGGCTCGAGGATTGCCTCGCAACACTGCATGAAGAGCTCGAAGAACGGGCGATCCGGCTGCGGCCGCACGCATGGATTTCGAGCGAATGGTTCAGTCCGGCAAATACGCCAGGCATCGCCGTTCCTTTCTATCTCACTCATCCCCGCCTGATGAAGCTCGAGAAGAAGATGATGCTCGAGGTCGAGGGCGGCACTTGGTCCGAGTGCATGGCCATTCTCCGTCATGAGGCCGGCCATACTGTGCAGCACGCCTACCAACTGCAACGCCGCCGGCGTTGGCAACAGCTGTTCGGCCCGTCCTCGAAACACTATCCGCGCTACTACCGGCCCAATCCGGCCAGCCGGCATTATGTCCAGCATCTTCGGCTCTGGTACGCGCAGAGCCATCCGGACGAAGACTTCGCCGAAACCTTCGCGGTGTGGCTGCGTCCGCGTTCGAATTGGCGAACCCGCTATGCGGGCTGGCCCGCGCTGAAGAAGCTCGAATATGTCGACGAGCTGATGGGCGAGATCGCCGGCAAGCGGCCGCTGCTCACGACGCGGGAGCGTGTCGATCCCTTGAATGAACTCAGTCAGACGCTTGCCGAGCACTACCGGAAAAAGCAGGCGTTTTATGCCTTCACACCGCCGAAGACATATGACCGCGATCTCTCCCGGCTGTTTTCCGCCGACCCCAAGCACCGCCGGTCGCAACCGGCGTCGAACTTTATCCGGCGGCACCGCGCCCGTATCCGGGAGTTGGTTGCGCGGTGGACCGGCGAGAACCAACTCACACTGGACGCCGTGCTGGACGATATGATCTCTCGCTGCCGCGAGCTCGATCTGCGTGCCGTCGGCCCCGAACAGAAGCTTGTGATGGACTTCACGGTGCTGTTGACGGCCAAGACGATGCACGCGCTTTTTGGTCCGTCGCGACGCAAATGGATCGCGCTATGAGGCGCCTGCGTATCCTTGTTCTGATGCATCCGGACTGTATGCCGCCGGAGTCGAGCGAAGGATACAGCGCGGAAGAAATCAACAAGTGGAAAACGGAATACGATGTCGTCAGCACCTTGCGTGCGGCCGGCCATGATGTTCATCCGCTCGGCGTGCAGGAGGACATCAAGCCCGTGCGCGACGAGATTGAAGGTTTCAAGCCGCATGTGGTGTTCACGCTGCTGGAAGAGTTTCACTATCAGACAGCGTATGATCAGCACATCGCGGGCTTTCTCGAATTGATGAAGGTCCCTTATACGGGTTGCAATCCCCGCGGCCTGGTGCTGGCCCGTGGCAAGGATCTGTCGAAGATGCTCGTGCATCATCGCCGCGTCGCTGTTCCGGCCTTTGCGGTGTTTCCGATGCGACAGAAGGTCAAGCGGCCGCCGCGTCTGGCGCTGCCGCTGATCGTCAAGAGCCTGAACGAGGACGGGTCACACGGCATCTCGCAGGCGTCGATCGTCGATACGGACGAGAAGCTTGCTGAGCGCGTCGCCTTCATTCATGAGCGGATCGAAACCGCCGCCATCGCCGAGCAATTCATCGAGGGACGTGAGCTGTATGTCGGCGTGCTCGGCAACAATCGGCTGAAGGCTTTGCCGGTGTGGGAATTGCAGTTCGGCACCATGGGCGGTGCGCATCAGATCGCGACCGAGAAGGTCAAGCACGATACCCGTTACCAGGAGCGTGTCGGCATCGTGGACGGACCGGCCAAGGATCTCACGCCGGAATTATCCGAGCGCATTCAACGCACGGCGAAACGCATCTACCGGACGCTGGGGCTCGATGGCTACGCGCGTATCGACTTTCGTCTCGCGCCCGACGGGACGCCGTATTTCATTGAAGCCAATCCCAATCCCGAAATCGCCAAGAGCCAGGAATTCGCCACCGCCGCACTGCATGACGGCCTCGATTACACCGAGCTCCTCCATCGCATTGTCGCGCTTGGCATTAGGCGGGCGAAGGCGGGGGTGTCGGTGGGGTGAGGGGAGGGAGTGCGAGACGGGCAGGAGGCGAGAGGGCCCGCGCGTTAGGGCTGGAGAGGTTTGACAGGCCGTTCCTGTAGATAGTTACAGGGCCAGATCCCGTCCTTGGTCTTAAAGCAGGCAGGATGACAAATGTCTGTTCCCTGCGAGATTTGGCTCATGAAAAGATCGACTTCTTCTCGAAGCATGCGGCTGCTCGGCGGGGATTCCGCGTTCTCTTCTTCACCGTCGTGGTTCAGCGTTAAATTGGGGCACAGTTTAGTCAGAGCCAGCGAATCCACGAGAGCACAATTCGTCTTGCAGCCTTTAGCGTAGGCAGGGCAAGCAACGGCCAAAGTGAACGTCAAGATGAGTGCAAATTTCTTCAATTTTTCTCTTCCACTGCTGCGAATGGATCCAGATACAGCTATCGCTTCTTTATTTTTTTGACCCACATGATTTTGTCGCCTTCGAAGATGCACACATCATCACATTCACCCTCCGCGGCGGATTTCTGAAGGCGCTGGGTATCTACCTCGACTTCCATTGAGCAATCAGCGTTCAAATTGCAGACAGAAAGTATCCGCTTTGCGTTCTCACTTGATGCATTTTTAACTGAGCACTGATGAATTCCATGGCCCATTTCTAACCAAGAGACACCGGCTGGATCAGTATGAATGCTCCAAAGTTTACCGGAGCAGGTAAATGTTTTGGTTTCGGCTGCCGGACTGTTCGTGCAGTTGAGGAAGGTACAGGCGGTTATAACGCAGCAAGCTTTGAGAATATCCCCCCACGTCATTCAACGTCCTTTCGTTACAGAGATCGCAACTTCCTTGACTTTCGTAAGATAGCCGTCGCCGAATGTATGGGGAGGAGGGAAACTTTGAGGTTTTGGAGCAGGCCGAGAAAGTCGGCTACGCAAATATCTGATTCTAGTGTGAAAGGGGACGTTTACCGGGGAGAGGATTTCGCGCTGACAGCGTCGTCCGGCGCCTGCAACTTTCCCCTCACGCCGCCGTCACGCGCCAGATGCAGTCGCCGACATCGTCCGCAACGAGCAGCGATCCATCCGGGCCAAGCGTGACGCCGACGGGACGGCCGTACGAGTCTTTCTCGTCGTCTGAGAGGAAGCCCGAGAGAATGTCGCGCGCGGGGCCGGAGGGGCGGCCGTTCTCGAACGGGATGAACACCACCTTGTAGCCGGAGAGCTTGCTGCGATTCCACGAGCCGTGCTGGCCGATGACCATGCCGTCGGGAAAGCCGGGCAGGGTGCCGGCCGGCATCCAGCACAGGCCGAGCGACGCGGTATGGCCGCCGAGCGCGTAGTCCGGCTGGATTGCTTTTGCCACCATCGCTGCATCCTGCGGCACGCGATCGTCGACGATCTTGCCCCAGTAGCAATACGGCCAGCCGTAGAAGCCGCCGTCGCGCACAGAGGTGAGATAGTCGGGCGGCGTCTCGTCGCCGAGGCCGTCGCGCTCGTTGACCACGGTCCACAGCACATCGGTTGTCGGCTCCCACGCCATGCCGACCGCGTTGCGCAGTCCGCCGGCGAAGATGCGGTTGGTGCCTGTCTCGAGATCGAGTTCGTAGATCGCGGCGCGGCCTTCCTCGGTCTCAAAGCCGTAGTCGGCGATGTTGGTGAGCGAGCCGACGCCTGCATAAAGCTTGGTGCCGTCCTTGCTCGGCAACAGGCTGCGCGTCCAGTGACCGGCGGGCTTGAACGTGGTCAGCCGCTTGCCCGGCGCAGTGATGCGGTCCGCGTTCGGCGTGTAGGGGAAGGCCATCACGCCATCGGTGTTGCCGACATAGAAGGTGTCGCCGAGCAGCGCCATGCCGAACGGCTGGTTCAGGTTTTCCATGAACACCTGCTGTGTCTCGGCGACGCCGTCGCCGTTCTTGTCGCGCAACAGCGTGATGCGGTTGGCGCTGACGCCGAGCGCCGCCGCGCGGCGCATGGTGGCCTGCATCGCGTAGCTGAACAGGCTCTTCGCGGTGGTGGCAACCTGCGAGGCTTCAGCGACAAGCACGTCGCCATTGGGCAGCACGTCGATCCAGCGCGGATGCTTCAGCCCGCCTGCGAACATGTTGACCTTCAGGCCTTGCGCGACCGTAGGCTTGTGGCCTTCGCGCCAGCCGCGTGCGGTCGGCATCTTCAGGGTGGGAATGGCCCCTTGCGGTTTCGCCTCGGGGAAATTCGGCTTATCGCCCCAGGCCGGGGGAGGCGTGGGGCCCTGCTGCCGACGCCACAGAACCGCGGACGCACCGATCAACGCGACGATGCGGGCAAAAAAAGCCGAAAAATTCATGGGAATTCCTTTGTTGAAACGCGGCGGCACCATGCAATGCAACGCAGCATGAAACAAGCGCGGCGGGCGCGCCCGTGGTCTGCAGTGGACGCGAAACGGGAGACCAATATTTTGCGCGGAATGCGGATCAGTCGTGCAAGGGGGACCTGTACGAACGGAAAACCAGAGCTGCACCTATCCCGGGTTGCGCGGGAAGCGTTTTGCCGTAACATCCCGCGCACGGAGGGTTCGCTCCGCTCATCAAAAAAACTTTGCGGAGGAAACGTTATGAAGCGGCTCTCTCTGGCGCTTGTTATCGCCATGTCATGCGGGCTTTTGGCCCAGCCTGCGGACGCTCAAAAGCACTACGACGCGGGCGCGAGCGACACCGAGATCAAGGTTGGCCAGACGGTGCCGTTTAGCGGGCCGGTGTCGGCCTATGCGACCATCGGCAAAACCCAGGCGGCCTACATCCACATGATCAACGATCTGGGCGGGGTGAACGGGCGCAAGATCAACCTCATTCAATATGACGATGCTTACAGCCCTCCCAAGGCGGTCGAGCAGGTGCGCAGGCTGGTCGAGAGTGATGAAGTGCTGCTGACGTTCCAGATCACCGGAACGCCGTCAAACGCCGCCGTACAGAAATATCTCAATCTGAAGAAAGTGCCGCAGCTCTTTGCCGCGACGGGTGTTGCGAAGTTCTCTGATCCCAAAGGCTTTCCGTGGACCATGGGTTTCAATCCGTCCTATCTCACGGAAGGCCGGATCTACGCGCAGTACATTTTGAAGGAGCACCCCAACGCGAAGATCGGTGTGCTCTACCAGAACGACGATCTCGGCAAGGACTATCTCAGGGGTCTCAAGGCAGGGCTCGGCGACAAGGCCGCATCGATGATCGTGGCCGAGGCCTCGTATGAGGTGGCCGATCCGACCATCGACTCGCAAATCCTGAAGATCAAGGACGCCGGAGCCGATCTCTTCTACAGTGCTTCGACGCCGAAGCAGGCAGCGCAAGCAATCAAGAAAATTTCGGAGATCGGCTGGCACCCTGTGCAGATCGTCGACATCAATGCGAATTCGATGAGCGCCACGCTGAGGCCGGCCGGGCTTGAGGCCGCGAAGGGCTTGATCAGCGTGAACTACGTGAAGGACGCAGCTGATGCAGCGTGGGCGAACGATCCCGGCATGCAGCGCTATCTCGCGTTCATGGCGAAGTATTATCCCGACGGCGACAAGAACTCGAACCTCAATGTCTATGGCTACATCACCGCGCAGCTTCTGGTGCACACGCTCAAGATGTGCGGCGACGAGCTGACGCATGAAAACGTCATGCAACAGGCTTCGCACCTCACCAATGTCGATCTCGATCTGCTGCTCCCCGGCATTTCCGTCAACACCACGCCGACCGACTATCGCGTCAACAAGCAGTTTCAGATGATCCGGTTTGATGGCGAGCGATGGGCGCCGTTCGGCTCCGTCATCACGGATACCAACGAATAGCGCTGTGTTGCGAGGCGCGCGGCCATAGCGAATAGGGCTTGGCAGCTTGGAGGAGATAAGTCAGGCTCCCGTTTAAACAGAGCACAACTGTTGCACGGGAGAGACGCATGACCTCTAAGGTCGCCATCATAAATGGTGCTGTATCGCGGCGGCGAGTTTTGATCGGTGGCGGTGGTGCAGCGATGTTCGCGCTGTCCGGTGGCTTTGCCCGTGCTGCGGGCGAGTGGCCGTCGCGTGTGGTCAAGGTGATCTCGCCTTATGGCGCGGGCGGCTCCAACGACATCTCGCTGCGGATATTGAGTGAGTATGTCGGCCAGCGGGTTGATCAGCAGTTCGTGGTCGAGAACAAGCCTGGCGCGGGCACGCGCATCGCCAATGAATTCGTCGCGCATGCGGTGCCCGATGGCTACACGTTTCTCTATGCGGCCGCGCCTTACATCACAGCGGAAGCGTTGTTCGGCAAGCTCAACTACGAGCGCAAGGAGCTGCGTCCCGTTGCCATGGCGGTGCTTGCGCCACTGTTTCTGATCGTGAATGCGGACACGCCCATCAAGACGGTGCAGGACCTGATCGCCTACGGCAAATCGAAGAAGGACGGACTGACTTTTGGGTCTCCAGGACCGGGCTCGCAGCCGCATCTCGCCGCTGAACTGTTATTTAAGGAAGCAGGCGTGAAAGGTCTCAACGTGCCGTTCCGCGGTGACAACCCGGCCTACACTGAATTGCTTGCAGGTCGTGTCGATGCAACGCTGACGGCGATCAGCGCCGCACTACCGCATATCGAGAGCGGCAAGCTGCGCGTGCTGGGCACGGCATCAGAAGAGCGCAGTGCGATCTATCCTTCGGCACCGACGCTGCGCGAGCAGGGATTGAGCAAAGTGATCGCAGCAGGCTGGTTCGGCTTCATGGCGCCAACCGCAACGCCGGAGCCGATCGTCGAGCGCTTGCAAGCAGAAGTGATGCGCGCGCTCGCCGATGACAACGTGAAACAGAAGCTCTTGGCGCAGGGCTTAGAAGCCTATCCGAAGTCGGGTGCGGACTTCGGCGCGTATATCGATCGCGAAACGGAGAAGTGGGGCGACTTGATCCGCGAAGCGGGCCTTAAGGGGGAATAAGCGAGACGCGCGTCGCGGAGCGCGCCATATCCGGCAGCCTTGCGCAATTGCAACGCTGCCGGATCTAGAATGCCGCATTCCACTCACGCGGCGAGACGCTCTTCATGCTGCTGCACCGTCTCGGCTTCATCCTTCAACGCTTTCTGAGCCGACGGCCGTGCAGCGACGCGCGCAACATACTTCATCAAGTTTGTCAGGTGACCGATCGCGGCGCCCGAGCGCTCGTGCCACATGGTGCCCCAGATGTAGGCGTCCGCAACGGTGAAGTCTTCGCCGGTGATGTAGGTGCGGCCATCGGCGAGGATGTTGTCGAGCACTGTGTAGGCGGTGACCAGCTTGGCGCGGGTCCACGCGGTGCCGTCTTCGGTCAGCAGCTTGCGCATGAGCGGAATGTGCTTCTGCGCAATCTCGGTCGCGACGAAGACGAGGAGCTGGTCGAAGTGCGCGCGCTCCAGCGTGCCGCGCTTCGGTGCGAGACGCGTCTCCGGATACTGATCGGCTAGGTAGGAATTGACGACGATGGTCTCGGTGATGGTGTCGCGCGTCGCGTTGTCGATCTGCAGGACCGGCACGTAACCCAGCGGATTGACGTCGGCGAAGGTCTCGCCGTTCGACGTCGTCTTGTTGAAGACATCGTAATGGACCAGCTCCGGCGCGAGGCCGAGTTCGTTGGCGACCATCATGGCGGCGAGGGAGCAGGTGGCTTTAGCGATGTAGAGCTTCATGGGAGGACCCTTTCGGTTGATCAGTGTCCTTTGGTGTAATCTCATCCCTTGGAGCGATAAACGACGATGGGGGCGCCTAAGTGTATCCTTAAAGGAGACAATAGGAGGAAAAATGGCCGGGGCCGAAGCCAATAGCCCTCAAACGCCGAAGGGCCCGCCCACGATCATGGACGGACCCTTCCTGGCGGATGTCACGGTTGGAGATCAGGCCGTGACGGCCTCCGCCGGGTGATCGGTATGGCCGTGCGATCGCTTCGCACCGGAGAGTTGCCGCACGACGAAGTAGAACACCGGCGTGAACATCAATCCGAACAGCGTCACGCCGAGCATGCCGAAGAACACCGCGATGCCCATGGCCTGCCGCATCTCGGCGCCGGGTCCGGTGGACGTCACCAGCGGCAACACGCCGAGGATGAAGGCGAAGGAGGTCATCAGGATCGGACGCAGGCGAAGCCGCGCAGCTTTCACGACCGCCTGAACGACGCCATTGCCTTCGTCTTCAAGCTGACGGGCAACTTCGACGATCAGAATGGCGTTCTTTGCGGCGAGACCGACCAGAACGATGAAGCCGATTTGCGTGAGGATGTTGATGTCCTGGCCGAGCATGCGCACACCGGCAGAACCCGCGAGCAGGCACATCGGCACGATCATCAGGATCGAGACCGGCAGGCTCCAGCTCGCATACTGCGCGGCCAGCACGAGATAAACGAACAGCACGCACAGCGGGAAGATGAGAAGACCCGTGTTGCCCGTCGTCGTCTGCTGGTAGCTCAAATCGGTCCACTCATAGCTGATGCCTTGCGGAAGGATTTGTTTTGCGAGCTCCTCCATCTTGGCGACGCCGAAGGCCGCGCCGACTTCGGGTAGCGTGTCGCCGTTGATTTCCGTAGCCGGAAACAGGTTGTAGCGCGGCACGCGGTCGGCGCCGAACGCGTTCTCAAGGTTGGTCACGTTGCCGAGCGGCACCATGTCGCCCGACGCATTGCGGACCTTGATGCGAGCGAGATCCTCGGCACGTTTGCGGAACGGCAGATCGGCCTGCGCGGTGACGTGATAGGTGCGCCCATACATGTTGAAGTCGTTGATGTAGCTCGAGCCGAAATAGGTCTCGATGGCCGCATTCACGTCTGCGCTCTGCACCCCGAGCATTTCAGCACGGTCACGATCCAGGTTGACTTTCACCTGCGGCGTATCGGCCGCGAACGTGGTGTAGACGCCGACCAGTCCCGGTGTTGCATTCGCAGCAGCCACGAGATCGTTGGTGGCTTTGGCAAGCGCCGCCGTGCCGAGCCCGCCGCGATCTTCCAGCCGGAGCGAGAAGCCGCCCGCGCTGCCAAGGCCAGAGACCGGCGGTGGCTGGACGATCAGGATATTCGCGCCGGTGATGTTCGCGACACGCTTGGTCAATTCCTGCTGGATCGACACCGCGGTCTGACCATGCTTCATGCGCTCCTCGAACGGCTTGAGTACGACATAAGCCGCCGCCGAACTGGACGAGATGGTTTGTGTCGCGCCGGAGAAACCCGCGAAGGTCGGCAGGTGTGACACACCGGGGATTTGGAGCGCGATGCGTCCGACTTCCTTGGCAATCTCGGTGGTGCGTTCCAGTGACGATCCCGCAGGCAACTGCGGAATGGCGATGATGTAGCCACGATCCTGACCGGGGATGTAGCCCTTCGGGCTCTCGATCAGGAGATACCCGGTCGCCGCGAGCAAGACTGCATATAGCACCAGCATGATCTTCGAATACCGGATCAAGCCGACAACGGATTTGCCGTACAGCCGCGAGAGCTTGTCGAACGCAACATTGAAACGATCCGCCGCAGTTGAAGCGAGCCGCATCACGATGTTCTTCGACGTGTTGTGATCGTGGTTCTTGCCGTGCTGCTTCAGCATCAGTGACGCCAGGGCAGGCGACAGCGTGAACGAGTTGAACAGCGAAATCACCGTCGCCACCGCAATGGTAATGCCGAACTGCCGGAAGAATTGTCCCGACAGGCCGGGGATAAACGCGGTCGGCACGAACACCGAGGCCAGCACCAGGGCAATCGCCACCAGCGCGCCGCCGACTTCGCGCATTGTCAACAATGTGGCTTCGCGAGCGGTCTTGCCTTCGGCCAGATGCCGCTCGACATTTTCGACAACGACGATGGCGTCGTCGACCACCACGCCCACTGCGAGCACGAGTCCGAACAGGCTGAGGTTGTTGATGGAGAAGCCGAAGGCGGCCATGACGGCCATGGTGCCGACGAGGGAGACGGGGATTGCTAGGATCGGAATGATCGACGGCCGCCATCCCTGCAGGAACACCACCACCACGATGACGACGAGCACCATCGCCTCATAGATCGTCTTGACCAGCTCATGGATGCTGTCGGCGATGAAGCCGGTGGGGTTGTAACCGATCTCGTAGGCGATGCCCTTGGGGAAGTCCTTCTTCAACTCTTCCATGGTCTTCGCGATCTGTGCTTGGGTTGCGAGCGCATTGGCACCGGGACGCTGCAGCACGGCGAGTGCCACCGCAGGCTTGTCGCCGAGATAGCCGCCGGTGGAATAGGTCAGTGCGCCCATCTCGATTCGAGCGATATCCCTCAAGCGTACAAGACGTCCGCCTTCGCCGCTCTTGACGATGATGTTGCCGAACTCTGTGGGATGCTTGAGGCGGCCTTCGAAGATCAACGTTGACTGGAACGCTTGATCGGATATCGGCGGCTCAGCGACAAGACCGCCTGCGACCTGCGTGCTTTGCGCATTGATCGCCTTGGTGATGTCGGACGGGGTTACGCCGAACGACGATGCGCGATCAGGATCAAGCCAGATCCGCATGGAATATTCACGCACGCCGAACAATTGGATATCGCCGACGCCATCGACCCGCTTGAGCACGTCAACGACAGCGCGCAGCGCGTAGTTCGAAACGAACAGCTGGTCGTAAGTACCGTCGGGCGAGAACAGGAACACGCCGCTCAGAATGGTGGGCGAGGATTTTTTCACCGAGATGCCGTTGCGCTGCACAGGTTGTGGCAGGCGCGGCACCGCAAGCGCAACGCGGTTTTGCACCAGCACCTGCGCCTTGTCGAGATTGGTGCCGGGCTTGAAGGTGATGGTGAGCGTCAAGCCGCCGTCGGAGGTGGCCTGGCTGTACATGTAAAGCATGTCCTCGACGCCATTGACCTCCTGTTCAATCGGCGTCGCCATGGTGTCGGCCACCGTTTGCGCGGACGCACCGGGATAGGTCGTGCTCACGACGACGGTGGGAGGCACCACGTCAGGATATTCAGTGACGGGCAGGGTAAAATAGGCGATGCCGCCGATGATGATCGTGACAATCGACAGAACGATGGCAAAGATCGGTTGGCGGACTGACAGCTGGCCGAGATTCATAACACGTCTCCTTTTGACGCGAATTGTTCGGGCTTGATGGGCTCATTGCGGACGGTGACTTTAGCGCCGGACTGGACGCGCTGGATGCCGGAGACGATCACGCGATCGCTGGCATCCAAGCCTTGCGTGATCTCGCGCATCCTGCCGAAGACGCGGCCGACCTCGACCGGCCGGGTGGCGACATGGTCATCGGGGCCGACGACGTAAAGCACCTGCTGGGAGGAATCGCTGGCGATGGACGCAGCAGGCACCAGCACGGCCTGATGCGCAGGCTCAGCAGCGAGTGCAACGCGCACGAATTGGCCGGGCACCAGCACACGATCGGGGTTCGCGATTCTGGCGCGCAGCCGCAGCGTGCCGGTGGATGCATCGAGGCGGTTTTCAGCGAAGTTCAGCGTGCCGGTGAAGCTCGGTGACTTGTCACCGGGCAGGGTGATCTGGACCTTGCCGTCGGCCTTAAAGGCCGTCCGCATGTCGCCGTTCTTTTCAGTGCGCTCGTAGCGGAGGTAGCTTTGCTCATCGATATCGAAATAGGCGTCGATAGTGTCGAGCGAGACAATGGTCGTCAGCAGCGTTGCATTGCCTTCGCCGCCCATCACGAGGTTACCTTCGCTCACCAGCTTGCGGCTGATGCGCCCGGCTATCGGCGAGCGGACCTGCGTGAAGCTGAGGTCGAGATGCGCGCGCGCCAGTGTCGCGGCTGCCACGGCGACGGCTGCTTCCGCCGCCTGCTGATTGGCCTGACGCTGATCGAGAACGTTGGTCGCGATCGCCTGCGTGGTGACAAGCGACTTGGCGCGTTCGAGATCCTTGGCAGCGAGCACGAGCTGCGCCTGCGCTTGGGCGAGTTGGCCTTCCGCCTGCTTGACGGTGGCCTCATACGGGCGCGGATCGATCACGAAGAGAAGATCGCCCTTCTTGACATAATCGCCGTCGCGAAAAGCCACGCGTTCGACGTAGCCGTTGACGCGCGGACGAACCTCGATGGTGTCCACCGCTTCAAGACGGCCGGTGAAATTGTCCCAGCCGGTGACTTCGGTGACCATGGGCGTGCTGACGGAAACCGTCGGCGTGGGGGCAGGAGCGGCGGCTTGCTGACCGCAGCCTGCGATCGCCAGTGCGAGAAGGCTGACGGCCGAGAGCTTGGCGAGTGTAGTGATGCGAAACATGATGGTGGCCTCGTGGATGCGCGACAGGTCGGCGGCCCGAGGCATGCGGCCCCGGTCCTCAGTCCGTTCGCGGCTGAAGTTTTTTGGAAAACTGGTTTGGGGTGTTACGGCGTGCGCGAGGCCGGATCGTTCATCCGGAGCGGCGCAGCGTTTTCAAAAGGGCGGCGCAATCGACGTGATGCTCCCCTGCGGTTTTGATGCGTCGGCGTCAGGTGATGAAGCCGATGCTTCATTGATGTGGAGTGCGATC
This sequence comes from Afipia dichlorophenoxyacetatis, assembly GCF_055386385.1. Lineage (NCBI taxonomy): Bacteria > Pseudomonadati > Pseudomonadota > Alphaproteobacteria > Hyphomicrobiales > Nitrobacteraceae > Afipia > Afipia dichlorophenoxyacetatis. The sequence goes on from NZ_AP029250.1 coordinate 2,500,429, forward strand.
ACGTCGTCCCGGAGATGTTCGAGGTCAGCGTCGCGGATGCCGAAGGCGTGAAGGCCTTCGCACGTATTGAAGAGATAATCGGCCGAACTGCCGAGCGCGCCAGAGGCAGTGGCGAGTGCACGCACCACTTGTTCGCGCGGCATGCGTCCGGCGTAGCGTTCGTCGGCCGGATTGATGGTGAAGGCGAGGCCGCATGCGAAGCGGCGTCCGTTTTCGTCCAGAAGATCAAGCCACTTCGGCAGATAGGAATTCGACAGCATCTCGCGCTTCCAGAGCATCGTGAGTTCGGTCTCAGCTTCGTCGGCCGAAATGCGAAACGCGACACCGTCACAATGACCGCCTTCATCGAGGCCAAGCACGAGACCGGGATTGTCCATCGAACCACGACCCGCCGGTGTCACAAGGCAGAATGCGCGGTGCCAGCCGCGTACACGCGCCACGCGTTTTTCGACAAATCGCACGGTGGGATTCCAGATCAGCGAGCCGTAGCCGAACAGCCACACATCTTCTTTCGGCTTCGCGGCCAATGTGTTGTGCAGCGACACCTTCCGCTCGTCCTCGGAAAGGATGCGCATGGCCGGCGCATCGCGCGCGACGATGGCGTCGATTTCTCCGGCCTCGATCATGTCTCTGGTCAATGAAGGCGTTGGCATCGCCGTCTCCTGTGTTCCGAGATGCGATATGCCTCGCCGGGGTGGCGCGATAAACATGCTCAAAGGAGACGGTTTGTCGCCTTTGGCGATACAATGTGTAGGCGGATGATAGCGAAGCAATTGCAATGACTTAAGGCGAGTAAGGTCGTCACTGCACCGGTTGGGGCCACAAAAATCGATGGTATTGCCGCCCAAACGGGGATAATTCGCATTTCACTGCAGGTTTTGTCCCTCGGAGGGAAAGCGCATGTCGGGCGGCGAGTTACCGGTCCACGATATCGCGACGTTTGTCGCGGTCGCCCAGAATGCAAGCTTCACACGCGCGGCCGAGCGGCTCGGCACCAGCAAATCGAATGTCGGCAAGGCGGTGCAACGGCTCGAACAGCGGTTAGGGACGCGCTTGCTGCAGCGGACCACCCGCGCGGTGCGTCTCACCGAAGATGGCGAGATCTATCTCGAAGCCGCGCGCGCTGCACTCGATGGATTGAACGATGCCGAAACGGCGCTGTCGGCGCGGCGGGATGAACCGGTCGGCCGGGTGCGGCTCGATGTGCCCATCGGCTTTGGCCGTCTGCTCTTGCCGACATTCACAAGCATCCGCGAGCGCTATCCCAAGGTCACGGTCGAACTGAATTTGAGCGATCGTCAATCGGATCCTGTAAAAGATGGCTGGGACATCGTCATCCGCGCGGGTGTGCTGCCGGCGGAAGGCGAGATGACGGTTCGCAAGCTGTGCGACATGCGCCTTGGGCTGTTTGCGTCGCCCGATTATCTCGCGCGTCATGCGCCGATTAAAACAGTCGACGATCTTAGCGAGCATCAAGGGATCATCTTTCGTGCCGGCTCAGGCAAGACACGGCCCTGGACCATCACCGACGGCACGCGCGTGTTCGATACGATGCCGCAGGCCAGCATCATCACTGGTGACGGGCGTGCATTCATCGACGCGGCCATTGCAGGCATGGGCATAGCGCAGATCTTCGACGGCGTCGCGAAGCCGCATCTTGTCTCGGGCGAACTGCAGCATGTGCTGCCACAAGCCGATGTCGATGGACCGCCCATTCATGCGCTGATCCCGGCAGGGCGACGCATGCCACCCAAGACGCGCGTTGTGCTGGATAGGCTGGTAGAGTTCTTCAAGCGGTGAGGTGAAGACAGGGAGAACAGTGGCGTGCCAGACAAACAGAACCATTACGGAGTGAAGGACCTGCGCCGTGTGATCGAGCGCGGTCTTGCGGAGGCAGGTCTAGCCGCTGGGCAGGCGAGCTGGCGCGAATTGGCTGCGCTGGATCAGTTCCATGTGCGCGGACTCGCCGCCACGGAAGAACTCGCCGCGAACATGGCAATCGCCAAAGGCGACAAGATCCTTGATGTTGGGTGCGGGCTCGGCGGTCCGTCGCGGTATCTCGCGGCGTCCTATGCCTGTCATGTCACCGGCATAGATCTCAGTGAGCAGTTCGTCGATGTCGCGCGGCGTCTTGCAGCATTTGTCGGCCTGAGTGTGGCGGTCGATTACAAAGTGGCGAACGCGCTCGCGCTGCCGTTTGCGGACCGTAGTTTCAATCACGCGTGGACGCAGCATGTGGCGATGAACATCGCCGATAGAGCGGCGCTCTATGGCGAGATTTATCGCGTCACCAAACCGAACGGGCGTTTCGGCATCTATGATGTGGTACTGGGCGACGGCGGCGGCATCATCTATCCGGTGCCATGGGCGCCCAGCGCGGAAACCAGCCACCTTGTGACGCCAGAGGCCATGGCTGATGTTCTTGGCTCCGCTGGTTTCGAGAAAATCTCGTGGACGGATACCACGGCGCAGGGTCTCGCGTGGTTTGAGAAAGCGCGTCAGGCGCCGCCACCGCGCCTGAACCTGGGGCTTGCCATGGGCGAAGGCTTTGCCGCCATGTCCGCTAATCTTGCGCGAAATCTTCGCGAGGGGCGCGTGCGCTTGCTGCAGGCCGTGATGAGACGGCCGGGGTGATGAAGCGTCTCAAGTGACGTGATGCTTTATATCATCTCTTGGCTTAGCGTCCGGGCTGGCTCGATATTTCATTCAAAATGATAGTTCAGTCCGACGCGAACGACGTTGAACCTTGTGGCCATATCGACCGCGAATGAGGACGGCGCGAACCCGAGGCTATTTGTTGCTACGGCAGCGAGGCCTTTTGTACTACCCAAATCCACGTAAGTGTATTCGAACTTGGCAGTAAAGTGATCCGTCAGGGCGAATTCCGTGCCTGCGCCGGCGGTCCAACCTACAGAGATCCTAGACGAGGTCCCGATGAAGCAATTGGGCATGGACCTGTCACAAAAATATCCATAGCCGAAGCGCATAAAGCCTCCGTCCGCGGACATGGTTGCATTGGTGCTCACCCGCCCGAAGGCGAGACCACCGGTCCCGTAGATTAACAGCGAATTGTTGGGCAGGTAACCGATACGCCCTCTGACGCTGCCAAATGAGTCGACACTGATATTTGTTGTCGCGGTGGCAGGTCCGGCACTGTCGAGAAGAAATGTCGAGTTGCCGCTGCCGCGGAGGTTGCTGAAGTCATAGTCGGCCTCGATCCCGGCCAGCCATCTTTCATTGAACTGATAGTTATAGCCGACCTGTCCGCCTACCATGCCTCCCTTGAACGACAACGGCGAGGCGGGAACGCAGCCTTCGAATCCGCACGTTGATAAGGCCGCGTTTTGATCGTTGGCGGTATAGGCCGCCGCAGAGTTATCGCTGAAACCATAGCCGGCATTCGCGCCGATATAAAAGCCGGTCCAACTGGAGGAGCCTTGCGGCACAGCGTTGGAGGATCCCGGCATGTCTGCGGCGCTTGCGGACGTTGCGGATAAACCCGCGAGTAGCGCCAAGACAGTGAGACGATTGATCCGCATCCAAGACCCCAGGATTCCTCTGGTCTTGGGTACCGGGAGTCGGGGCGCAAGGCTTGGGCCAGGCGGCGCACCGGCTATGCTTAAACGATACTATGGCTAAGCCTGAGCGATACAATGGCTCTATTCGGGCGCCTGTTGCAATTCGGCATCAGCGCTCGCTCGCTGCCCAGCGCGATCAACGAAACATCGGTGAACGAAACGCCGAGGATCGCGTTGCGCTGTGCGATTCCCGGATTTAGGCCGCCTGAAACTGATCCTCGGTCACGATGATCGTGCGGTCGGTGTATTGGGTGATCAGCGGCTGATATTTCGCAGGCGGGGGCTGATCGATAAAGATGTGATGACACTCGCCGAAATGTCCGCCGCGCACGGTGGCGTTGCGGCCGAACTTGGTGGCGTCGACCACCAGCATCGCCGTCCGGCAATTCGCGGCAATCGCCTGCCGCGCCTGCACCTCGCCGACATAGAAATCGAGCAGGCTGCCGTCTTCATCGATGCCGCCGACGCCGAACACGCCGAAGTCGGCCTTGAAGCCGGAGAAGAACTGCGCGGCCGGGTCACCAATAATGTCGCGATCATGCGGCCGCAGCGTGCCGCCCGCCATGGTGATCTCGATATCCGGATTGATCGCGAGAGCCACCGCCGTGCTCAGGCTGTTGGTGATGACGCGCAGGCTGGAGCGCCCGGACAGCGCCAGCGCCACACACTCGGGCGTCGTGCCGAGTCCAATCATGACGGATGCGCCGTCGGGAATGAAGTTGGCGACGGCTTTCGCGATTTTCTGCTTGGCCTCCAAGTTCAGCTTCTGCCGGCTCTGATAGGCGAGATTCTGGGACGAGACGGGGAGGCCGACACCGCCATGAACCCGGCGCAACAGCCCTTGTTCGCAGAGGGGATTCACGATGCGGCGGATCGTCTGCTGGGTCACCGCGAAATGGGCGGCCAGCTGTTCGATCGACGCGGAGCCGACCTCGCGCACCATTTCCAGGATCTGGGCTTGTCGTGCGTCTGTCATCAATCCGTCTCGAAAGCCCGTGTGAGTGAACCGGCGCAAGGCGTCGCGCCCAATGTTCATTTGAACTTTGAATGCTTTAGCGTGGAAGAGATCGAAAACACGACAATTCGTCGATGTTGAGTTTGCGCGGCGGGCGCTGATTCTGAAAGTCAGAATCGCGGTCCTGACGTCGCAGTCACATGATGATCATGTAAACGATCTGCCATCCTTCCGTCATGTGACGAAGCGTCCAGACTGTAATTCCAGCCCGTCAGTGACAATCACGCCGTCCGAAGGAAGAGGGCGAAGCCTTCATATCAGCCTTTATTTGAAGGTTAAATGACATTGCCGTGTGCTGTCGCACGTGACGCGTGGCGCGAGGTGAGACCCTCATCACTTTATAAATGTGTGCGCGCAGCTTTCATTCGAATGCGTGGATGATCGTTTGATCCATGCTGACTGAACAGCAGCGCAATTCATCCACAGCGATTCAATCAGCGAGCCAATTTTTTCTCACACGTCATTTCCCTAAAGGTCGAGGTGTCGTTTGCACGTCATCTTAACCATGTAAACGAACATGGCGCGTGATCATATGAACGCGATTTTGTTGGTTTGGACTCTATAGAAGCTGATTTTGTGTTCATATGAACATTTGGCGACACAAAGAGCAGGAATATCACGCGGGGCGCTCGATAAGGGCAGGGCACCCCGTCCGTGTCTGCGGTGAATTCCATCGCCTGAGGCTTGCGCGTGTGCAGGCGATGTATCGCCTCCCGACGCAACGTTCTCAGGACAACATCGAAGTGACCGAGGCGCGCAGCAATGTCGCGCCTAGAGTCCCAATTCCGAAGTTCGCATCATCCCGCCGCACGAATGATGCGGACTTCAGAACCGCCGCACTAGTCCGTTCTCGTCATCCATTCACGAATTCTCATCACCGGACCAGCGCGGGCATTCATCCGTCGCCGGCCGATCCATCAACACCCTCATCTGCATCCTGAGAGCTGGAGAATAATCATGTCTGACATCACCCTTTACGGTCATCGTGGCGGCGGCGATCCTGCTCCGGATTCAACCGCGCAGTCCTACATCAATGGCATGAACGCAGGTGCGGATTTCGTCGAGCCGGATCTTTATCTGACCAAGGACGGCGTGCTCGTCGTCAGCCATGACAACATTGCCGCCGGCTTTGCCAATGTGACCTATGCGCAGGCGCTGGCGATGAACCCGTCGCTGCTGACCTTTGGTCAGGTCATCGATATGGTGAAAGACTACTCGCTCCAGACCGGCCGTAACATCGGCATCATTCCCGAGACCAAGAGCACCGATTTCGCAACCAGCGAGGCCGTTGTGCAGACGCTGATCGCGCATGATTTCACCGACCCGAGCCGGGTCATCATCCAGAGCTTCAGCGCAACGAACCTGCAAGAGCTGCACGACACCATCATGACGAAGTATGGTGTGGACTTTCAGCTGCTGCAGCTTTCGAGCGGCATCACCAATCCCAGCGACACGGCATCCTATGCCGACATCATCGCGCCTTCGGTGGGCTCGTTCACCAAGGCAGATGTCGACGCTGCTCATGCTGCCGGTCTTAAAGTGATCGCCTGGACGATCAACGGAGCGTCGCAGGCCGATATCCAAAATCTCGAAGACATGGGTGTCGATGGTGTGTTCGTCGACAACATGACGGCCGCCCGCCCGAACGAAGAAAACATCAACAACATCCATGTCATTTACGGCAAGACGGACTGGAACGTCATCAACGACACTGCCGGCGACGACATGGTCTATGCCATGCAGGGCGACGACATCATCCGCTCCACCACCGGCAACGACACCCTTTACGGTGACGGCGGCAACGATCTGCTGTTCGGCGGCACGGGCAACGACCATCTGGTCGGCGGCTCAGGCACCGACTATCTCTCGGGCGGCGCAGGCGCCAACGTGCTCGACGGCAGCTCGGGCAATGACGTGATCGTGGCGAGCGGCACTGGCGATCAGGTGCTGTTCAATACCGGCTCCGGCATCGATCTCGTTACGCTCAACGACACCACCACGATCAAGTTCGGCGACGCCAAGTCGACGGACGTGACTGTGACCGAAGACAATGGCAACCTGATCATCCGCATCAATGCCAACGACGCGCTGGTGATTCACGGCACCGATGCCTCGCATCTGCCAGCCTCCATCACATTCGCGGATGGCGTAACCTGGACTAGCTCTGACCTGCTGTCGCATGCGACGCAGGGTACCGATGCAGCGGTCGATGCCGCTCTCCCAGGTCTCCAGTATGTCGCGGACAACGCGCCCACACTCGCGACGCCTTCGACCATCGCGGTCGGTACCGATCTCGTTGCCAATGACGGCATCGGCAACAGCCATCTCTCCGAGCATGTCGAGAATGCCGAGAACGGCGCGATCTACCGCCTGAGCTTCTCGCTCAGCGATCTCGGCGGCGCGGACGACCACGGCGTCAAGGTGCTTTGGAACGGCCAGGTGATCTATGAAGGCACGCCGGACGGTGCTGCCAAGATGCACTTCGAAGTCACCGGCGGTTCTGGCGACGGCTCGAACCAGCTTGTGTTCGAAGGCGCGGGATCTGACTCGAGCGTTTTCGACGCGTCGCTCACCGACGTGCATCTGGTCAAGATCGCCGATCCAGGCGTGCCGGTGCCGAACAATGCGGCGCCGGATGCAGTCGATGCCAGCGCCCAGGTCAGCCAGGACATCGCGATCAGCGGCAAGGTCTCGGCAACCGATACCGATGGCGATCAACTGGTCTACAGCCTCGGTGATGGTCCGCAGCACGGCCACCTTACGTTCAAGGCGGACGGCTCTTACGTCTACACGCCGGATTCCGGCTACACCGGTTCGGACAGCTTCACCTATGTCGTGAACGACGGACACGGCGGCGCGGATGAGGCGACCCTGAACCTCACCGTCAAGCCGGGCGTCGTGATCGGCACTGATCTGATCGTCAATGGAAGCTTCGAAGACACCTCGCTCTCCACCGGCAACAACGGCGCGGGCGACTGGGGTTATCGCAACCCGAACGGCATCATCGCCGGCTGGACCGATGTCAACGGCAACCGCATCGAGCAGCACGCGGATTCGCCGAATGGCGTCGTGGCCAAGGATGGCAGCTACTTCATCGATATGGATGGTTTTGACACCAACACGGATATTGTTCAGACGATCTCTCACGTCGAGACCGGCGCAACGTACCGTCTCTCGTTCTCGGTGGCAGATGCCGATACGGCGGTAAGCGATGACGGCATCAAGGTGTATTTCGGCGGCCAGCTCGTCTACGAAGGCCTCGGGACCAACCCATGGCAGACCTTCAACTTCACGGTAGTCGGTGGATCGGGGGATGGCTCCAACAAGCTGGAGTTCGTCGCGACGGGTACGAACCTGAACACCTACGGCGCAGCGCTCGACGACGTGCATTTCGTCAAGATCGCTGATGCCGACGCGCCGCCGGCCAACCATGCGCCGGATGCCACGGACGGCACCGCTGAAGGCACCAACGACACGGTCCTCACCGGCAAGCTCACGGCAACCGACCCCGATGGCGATGCACCGCTGAGCTTCGTCCTCAAGGATGCCGCTGCTCACGGCACTGTCGTGGTCAACGCTGACGGCACCTATACGTACAAGGCGGCCAATGGCTTCACCGGCACCGACAGCTTCACCTTCACGGTGAGCGATGGGCACGGCGGCACAGATACCGCGACCGAACATGTGACCATCAAGGCGCCCGACACGACTCAGCCGACGGATGGCGTCAATCTGATCGTCAACGGTGGCTTCGAAGATCTCACCGGCGCCAATGACTCTGCGTCCTGGGGTTATCGCAATACGAAACCCGCAGGCGTCATCCCTGGTTGGGTTAATGAGGCCGATAACCGTGCCGAGGTCCACAAGGACACGGTTGGTGGCGTCCATTCCGAGGAAGGAACCTATTGGTTCGACATGGAAGGCGCTCCCAACAACGCCAAGCTGACGCAGACAGTTTCTGGTGTTGAACAGGGCCAACACTATCAGCTCAAGTTCTGGATCGCTGATACTGACACCGCGCAGACCAACGACAGCATCGAAGTTATCTGGGGCGGTCAGGTCATCTACTCGGGCACGCCCGGGACCGCATGGCAGGAAATCAGCCTTGATGTGGTCGGCGGTGCGGGCGATGGATCAAACAAGCTGACGTTCCAGAGCACCACACCGAACCCGAACGGTGCTGGCGTGGCGCTTGATAATGTCTCGATGGTCGCAGTCGAGAATCCCAACCTGATCGTCAACGGCAGCTTCGAAGACCTGAGCATGGTCAACGACTCTGCCACCTGGGGCTACCGGAATGACAAGCCCGCCGCGATCTTGGGCTGGACCGATACCAACACCACCAGCACCAAAAAAATCGAAATGCATGGCCCGCATTCCCAGGACAAGACAAACAATCCTGTCGATGCCCAGGACGGCAGCTATTACGTTGATACGGTCGGCAGCTCTAACGGCTCGAATATCAAGCTCACCCAGAACGTGCAGGGCGTGGAGGCCGGCAGGACCTACAAGCTGACTTTCTGGATCGCGGATGGCGACGCGTCGCATACCGACCAGGGCATGAACGTCTATTGGGGCGGCAAGCTTGTCTACAGCACGTCTCCGGGCTTTGATCCGGCAACCGGTACGATCGCTGCGGGCTCAGTGGCGGGTCAGGCGACACCTCCGTCCGGACAGACCTGGCAGGAGATCACCGTCTATGTGACGGGTGGTGATATCGCGAATGGCGGCACCGCCAACCAGCTCATCTTCCAGGGCACGGGCAATGCGAGCGGCAACAACGGCGCCGAGCTCGACAACGTCGCGCTTCGGCTGGTGAACAGCGCACCGGTTGCGGTCAACGATACGCTGCCGGACGTGACAGCGGATGGTCAGTCCATCACGATCTCGGCTGCAGATCTGATCGGCAACGACACCGATGCTGATCACGACCAGCTCACCATCACTGGCGTGGGTTCGGCTGTCGGCGGCACCGTGACGATGGACCAGAACGGCATCCACTTCACGCCGGCCACCGGTTTCACCGGCGAGGCATCGTTCCAGTACACGATCTCGGACGGTCAGGGCGGCACGAGCACAGCCGAAGTCAGCTTCGACGTGAAGCCCGCAAGTTCGGACATCACGATCGCGGCGGGTCAGATCCAGACGACCGCGATCTCCGTGACCGGCTCGACGCACATCACCGTAGGCGGCATGCTGCTGCCCACGGACGCGGACCGAGCCATCGACGCCTCGGGGACACTCGCTGACGGCACGACGGTGAAAATTGATGTTCTGACCACCGGCCAGATCATGAGCAGCGACGATGCGATCCGTATCAAGAATGACTTCGCCAACGGCCATGTCGCCATTGATAACGCGGGTCAAATCGCCTCGCAGGGCGGCCAGGCGATCGATCTCGCCAACGTCGTCTCGGCCAGCACCGAGATCGTGATCACCAACGAGAACACGGGCATCATCAAGGCGTTCGACGCGGATGCCATCCGAGGCGGTGCGAATACCCTGATCGAGAACTACGGTCAGATCATCACGACGCAGGACGTTGAAGGCAAGAACGACGCTATCGACTTCCAGGATGACGGCGCCGGTACGGTCAACAACCACGACGGCGCAACGATCAGCGGTGCCCATCACGCCATCACCGGCGCGCATGGCATCACCGTGAACAACGATGACGGCGGCCTGATCATCGGCAACAGCGGCAGCGCGGTGAACATCGACAACAGCTCTGATCCGGCTGAGACGGTGACAGTCGTCAACCACGGCACGATGATCGGTGCCGCTACGGAAGGCTACACCGACAGCGATGGCGATGCCATCGACGTCGATGGTCTGCTCCACCTCGACAACTACGGTCAAGTGAGCGGCACGGGCGCCTTCGGTTATCACAACGGCGAAGTCAACGTGTCGGAAGGCATTGCGGCTGGCGGTGGCACCATCCACAACTATGCGGATGGTACGATCTACGGCTACGGCCGTGCCATCCAGATCGATGACTCCTCGAATGGTCCGGCGGCAGGCGCCACCACGATCATCAACGAAGGTTTGATCCAGGGTGATGGTCACGGTCCGGCGAACGTCTCCGATGCCGATGCTGCTGCCATGCAGTCCCAGATCGATGGCCGCGAGGCGATCGATATCATCGGTTCGCAAGACGACACCATCGTCAACTCGGGCAGGATCGTCGGCGGCATCTTCACCGATGGCGGCAACGATACCCTCACCAATGCCGGTATCATCAACGGTCACATCGACATGGGCAGCGGCGACGACACCGTGACGCTCAACGATGGATCGCAGGTGAACGGGACGATTGCCCTCGGCGACGGCAACGACACCCTCACGGCTTCCGCGAACGCGGTCACCGTCGATGGTGGAGCAGGGGATGACCACATCACCGGCGGTGCGGGTAACGACACCATTCACGGCGGTACCGGCAACGATACGCTCGCGGGCGGTGACGGCTCCGACACCTACACCTATACCAGCGGCGACGGTAACGACGTCATCACCGAAGGTGCAGGCCAGACGGGCGATAGCGACAGCCTGATCTTCACTGACCACGGCGACGGCCCGATCACGCTCTACAAGCACGGCAACGACCTTGAGATCGTGATCGAGAACGATGGCAAGATCACCGTCACCGACCAGTTCGCTGGTGGTGGTGTTGAAAACATCGCCTTCGACAACGGCATCGAGTGGGATCATGACGCCATCGCGGCTCATCTGACCGATCGTGGACCGGTGGCTGACGATGTGACGTTGCCGACGGTGAGCGAGGATGCGCAGACCTTCCTGGTCTCGTTCGACAAGCTGCTGGCCGGCGCCAGCGACGCGGACCTCGACTCGCTGTTCGTCGACGGTGTCGCGGACTTCGTCGGTGGCAAGGCGGTGCTCACCGCCGATGGCGTGGAGTTCACTCTCGATGCCAACTTCAACGGCGAAGCATCCTTCAGCTTCACCGTGGATGACGGCCGCGGCGGCACGACAGTCGCTCATGCTTCGTTCGATGTGACCCCGGTCAACGACGCTCCGGTGGTGACGCAGGTTGCTCCGGTGACCACGGACGAAGATACTCCGGTGTCCGGCCAGGTGATCGCGACCGACGTGGATGGCGATCACTTGACCTACTCGATTAAGGATGGCGATGGTGCTGCCAACGGCGCCGTCACCATCGACGATCACGGCAACTGGATCTACACGCCGGGTGCGAACTATCACGGTGGCGACAGCTTCACCGTGACGGTGAGCGACGGCCACACCTCGGTGGACACTGTTGTCGATGTGACGGTCAACTCGGTGAATGACCTGCCGGTCACCGTCAACGACACCGGCGAAGTCCACGAGCACGACACCGCGACGTTCGATCTCGTGCACAACGATACCGACGTCGAGGATGGCCAGCCGCACCTGACGGGCTTCTCTGTCACCGGCGTGGATGGTGTCAACGTCAACCTCAACGACGCGACATCGGCCTTCCACATCGTCAATGGTCAGCTGGTGTACGATGGCAGCAGCGACATCTTCTCGTCACTCGACGACGGGCAGCATGCCACCGTGACCATCGACTACACGGCGACGGACAATGACGGCGGCCATTCGGACGGCCAGTTTGTTCTGACCATCGACGGCGTGACCGATCTTCATCCGATCACGGGCACCAGCGGTGCGGACGTCCTGTCCGACACCACCGGCGCGGACCACATCACCGCAGGTGACGGCAACGACATCATCTTCTCATCGTTCGGAGATGACACGATCGATGCCGGAGCCGGCAACGACACGATCATGCTCCAGGCCGGCGACAAGATCGTCAATGCCGGTGACGGCAACGACACCATCGTTGGCGGTACGGGTGACAGCACGCTGAACGGCGATGCCGGTAACGACTCCATCACCGGTGGCCTCGGCAACGAGACCATCAACGGTGGCGACGGCAACGACACGCTGATCAGCACCAGTGGTCACGATACCATCAACGGCGGCGACGGCAACGACAGCATCTTCGGCGGTGTTGCTGACAGCGTTCTCAATGGCGATGGCGGCAACGACACCATCAACGGTGGTCTCGGCAACGAGACGATCAATGGCGGTGCTGGCAACGACATGCTGTTGGGTGGTGCCGGTAACGACAGGATCTGGGGTGGCGCAGGCAACGACCAGATCTTCGGCGGCACCGGCAGCGACACCTTCGTCTTCAAGACTGGCGACGGTCAGGACACGGTGTTCGACTTCCAAGCGCAGGGAACGGGGCATGACGTGATCGAACTCGATCACAATGTCTTCGCCGACTTCAACGCGCTGATGGCCTCGGGTGCCGTGCACGACGCGGTTGGCGGCGTGCAGATCGCCTACGCCGATGGCTCGACGCTCACGCTGACCGGCGTGACCAAGAACAGCCTCACGGTCGACGACTTCCACTTCGCGTAAGACGAATTGGATTGATGGCGGGGGAGAAGGAGGCATCGCAAGATGCCTCCTTTTTCTTATCTGATCACCGCAACAATCGCGTGCAGTCGCGACCCAATTCCTCCGATTAGCGTGAAACGATCAGATTCATCTTCTGCGATTGTTGTCAGCAAGCTGACATCCGTGGCAGTCGAAATCGGGTAAGGCAAACGGAGAGAATCCTTTCCGATTTGGGGATTCAGATGCTTCCGAATGTTAACAAGGTGCGATCCGTTGGCAGCCAAGCCAATCCTGCCGGTCGTCGATGGTGCGGCCTTTAAGTCGGTGATGCGGTCTATCGCATCCACGGTCGCTGTTATTACAACCGGAAACGGGGTGGATGCCCACGGAATGACGGCAACTGCAGTTTGTGCTGTATCTGCAGAGCCGCCATCTGTTCTGGTTGTTGTCAATCGATCCGCTCACACGCACGATGCAATCGCAGAAAATAGGTGCTTTGCAATTAACGTTCTGGCTGCGGATCAAGAACACCTGGCGCAGGCCTTTGCGTCGAGTACGAAGCAAGCCTTGCTTTCAAACTGCAAGTTCGGGTTAACAGCCTCTCCTTTGATCGATTCCGCGGCGGCCAGTATGGAAGCTGATGTCGACGATCGCCTCGATTATGGGACGCATACAATTTTCATCGGACGAATTGTTTCGTCGATCGTAACGAACCGCAAGCCGCTGCTCTATCACCGTGGTCGCTACCATTCGTTCGGCATCCTTAAACAGGGTTTCCTGCAACCGACATCACGCGACAGACACGAGCTTGACCCGACCGTTTGATCGGAGCGCACGATCGACATGTCGCGATGCCAGGAGGAGGATTCGGACGCGCCAACAAAGTTGGGATCGCGCGTCTTATTCCGGCAGGTGGAACGGAACAGGAAGAATCGGCTTCTTCCACATTCAGTACTGTGGAACAATTTGTTCCGGAATGTCAGGAGATAGATCATGGCAATCACTGATCGGATCACGTTGAGATTGTTGCGCGTCGAGCTTGCCCAGCCATACAAGCTGTCGTTCGGCACCGTGACGGCGTTCGATACGTTGCTGGTAGAAGTCTTTCTCGATGATGGGCGGTATGGGGTGGGTGAAGCAACCATTCTGACCGGCTACACCGATGAGACGATTGACGAATGCTGGGCTGCTGCAAGAGAGATTGCTTCGCTATTGCGAGGCAAGGGAAGTAAGGAAGCCTCAGCTATCCTGGCAGCCTGGGCAGCGACCAATCCTTTTACCGCAACTGCATTTGGGACCGCTCTGGAAATGGCGGCGGGTTATTCCGTGCTTCGCAATTCCGGCGCAGTGCCAATACTCGGCGTCATCAACACGATTGATGAAAAGAAAGTCGGAAGCGAAATAGAGTCGCTGCTTTCAGCGGGCTACAAAACGCTAAAAGTTAAGGCTGGTTGGGACGTTCATCAAGATCTGGTTCGGGTAGCCGCGGTGCAGCGCATCATTGCCGGGACCGATGCGAAGATCCGCATCGATGCCAACCAAGGTTATTCCCCAGAAGACGGATTAACTTTCGCGAGATTACTCAAACCGGACAACGTTGAATTGTTTGAGCAGGCTTGCGACGCGGATAATTGGGATGCCGCAGTGGCGGTCAAGCGCGCAGCCAGCGTGCCTATCATGCTGGATGAGGCCATCTACGACATGTCCGATGTTGATAAGGCTGCATCTCTGGGCGCCGCAGACCTCGTAAAACTCAAATTGATGAAGTTGGGAAGCCTGGGGGCTTTGGAACGCGCTCTGGAGCGGACATCGCTGCTCGGTATGAAGACAATTCTGGGGAACGGCGTGGCCACTGACGTAGGGTGCTGGATGGAGGCATGCGTGGCGGTAAGCCGTCTGCGCGATGTGGCGGGTGAAATGAACGGCTTTCTGAAGCCAAGGATTTCGACATTGAAGAACCCAATGGTTATCGTCGGCGGGTCCATCGTCATCCCGGACGATTATGTGCCGGTGCTTGATATGGAGGCTTTGGAGAAGCTGCAGGTGGCGACGGAGATTTATCGTAAGCCATTTGTTGCAGCCTGAACGAAGGGACGCGCCGAGATGCCTGCCACGAAATTGAAAAGCAATGAGCTTGCGGTCCAACGCTATTCTACTGAACCCGAGGATTCCGCCAATACGTACCTCGAAAAGATTGTTGCTGCTCTCGAGGCGGTCTGCTCGTCGAACAAGCCTGTCAGTCTGAGCGAAATTACCGCGAAGCTGGGTATTCCCAAGCCATCCGTGCATCGTATCCTGGCTCAATTGGAGCAAACCAAACTGGTCCAGCGAGATTTAGTCGGCAAGAGATATATTTCGGGCGAGCGTACGACACGGTTGGCTTATTCCACACTTCAATCAGCTGCTCGTACTTCTAACGAGGTTATCCTTCGTGGCCTTGTGGACTCCATCGGTGAAACGTTCAATATCGGTGTGTTAGACGGTTCAGACGTGGTTTACGTTCATCGCGTTGAATGCGACTGGCCGCTCCGTAGCCACTTCACGGCAGGATCGCGCGTTCCGGTGCATTGTACGTCTTTGGGGAAGGTCATATTGGCATTCAGCTCAAAGGAGGTACGTAAGCAAGTCGTCGAGAATGCTGCACTGAAGCGGTTCACCTCCAGCACGATTGGCAGCCGGACGAAACTTATCCCGTTGCTGGATCGAATCCGGCAGGACGGCTTTGCCCAAAATGATCAAGAGTACATGGAGGGCGTCATTGGCGTTGCCGTGCCGATCCTCGCCGCAGATGGTCGAGTGCTGGCGGCTCTGTCCCTCCATGCGCCAATGGCAAGACTCACGCTGCGGCAGGCAAGAGACTACTTGCCAGCCATGAGACAAGCGGCTCGTAAGCTTGCGGCTCTCGTTTCACCCTGAGCGTAATCGGCGGAAGGGACGCGGAACTTCTGCCGTGGCGGCGCGAGCCAAATATTGATGAGGTCGGGAAAAAGGCGCGCGGTGGATGAGCATCGTGCGCCATCATCTTGTTTGGCGAGTCCGCAGCAGATCACAGATTTCTTCTGACCGGCTGCACGTGTTTTAGTGGGACTGGTCTGATTCCGTTAAGGGCTTGTCGGGATGCATGAAACGACAGGTCAACGCGCCAGCCAGGAGAATTCCGATTGCGGTGATGAACGGCAGGTCCCAGTTTCCGGTGCGGTCAATCATGTAGCCGAAAGCAATGGGTGAGATTGTTCCGGCAAGACCGACGCCAACATTCATTAAGCCGCTGAGAAGGCCCGAATGTTCTCGGGTGATATCCATCGGGACACACCAAAGTGGCGCCACGAGCAGCTCAAGGAAGAAGTAGCCAGTTGCGAGAAGCGGAATGACATATCTGATGTCATTCGCGAGCATTGCGAGGGTCGTGAATGCCGCGCAAGTCGCCAACGCAAAAGCTATAAGGCAGCTTCGTGCAACCCAGCGCTTTCCGGTGCGTTCGAGAAGCCTATCGGAAATGATCCCTCCCAATGTATCGCCGATAACTCCGCCGAACAGTAATAGCCCGGAAAGCGTGGCCGACCAGCCGAGTGTTTGTCCATACTTGTGCTGAAAATAGAGCGGCATCCAAGAGAGAAACATCCAAAGGATCCAGGCGTAGCAAAAGAAGACGGTTGTCAGAGGGATAACCCTGTAGAGGATCAGTCCGAACGGAGTTGGAGCATTGGCGTGGCGGGAAGGCGGTGGCAGTGTCGCCAACTCTTCGCGGCTGATTGACGAATGAGTGCGTGGATCGTCTCGAAAAAACGCCCACCAGATCAGCCCCCAAGCAATCGACACCACGCCAAATACAACGAAAGAAAACCGCCACGAATGCGCAACGATCAATGTTGCGACGATCGGTGGGGCGATCGCGCCGCCGAGCCTGGCAAAGCTGTGTGTGATTCCTTGAATCCAGCCAAATTGATTTTGAGGATACCAATTTCGCATGGCGTGCGTCGCCGTCGCGAAAGCCGGTCCTTCGCCGAGGCCGACCAGCAAACGCGCGGCGACCAGAGAACCGAAGCCTCCGACCAGCCCTGTCGCTATAGTGGCGATGCTGACACAAATGGCGCAGAAAGTAAGAACAGCTCTCGCACCATAACGGCGGGCGAACCAACCGCCGCCTGCTTGACCGATCATATAGGTCAAAGAAAATGCGCTGAAAGCAACGCCTAGTTGCGTGTTCGTTAAGTTGAATTCCGCCGCGATACTGCTTGCTGCTTGGGAAATGTTGACGCGATCAAGATAGAACAGGCAGTACATTGCGCAGAAAATGATGGTCAGCGTGCTGCGCCCGGTTAGGAGCCTTGGTAGGGCTCTGCTTTGGATGCCCGGTTCGTTCCGCTCGATTGATATCTCTCTTTCCACGTCGCTTCCTCCTGGCCCGGCCGATGTTTCGGCTCGTTGTTTCTGCAGAAGCTTAATCTTCACGTGATCGTGGCGCGGCCAGCCAATCATCGTTGACGGATCAGATAGCTGGCTGGCAAAGGCTGCGCAGCGTGTCTGAGCCTGAAAATACTATTGATGGTGGCGTGCCCACAAAGAACGCCCTGTTCCCGCGAGAAAACGGCTTCCAATTGTCATTAATCAATGAACGGGATTGATGCTGTCAGCAGCCTGACACTGCTTCGCAAAAATTTCAGGAGCTCGTTCGTCGACAAACCTCTTCCACCGCGACATACCGGTCCCGCGGTTTGTCGCCAGGTTCACGAAGCTAACAAGGCCATGTCAGGATTTGTTTCGAAGAGTCGCTGAAGTCCCGAAGGCGAAATGACGTCGATGGATCGGGCAGATCTCGCGATGAATCCCATCTGTGCAAAGCGTCGAAGCGCGCTCGTTACTGTTTGGCGACGCGTGTTAATCAATTGGGCTAGCTCCTCGTGGGTCAAGGAGATGCTGACGCGTTGATTGCCAATATCCTTGTTAGGGTCGCCTCTGCTCAACGACAACAGTGCATACGCTAAACGCTGTTCGACCGTCTGGGTCTGCAGTTCGCCAATGCGGAAATGCAGATCGCTGAGGCGATCGACCAGCAAGCGAACGAGCTTGATGCCGAGTGATGAATGCTCACTCAGCAATTTAAGAAAAGACGTCTTCGACAATTTCAGCAGACGGGATGGCTTCAGAGCGATCGAAGTTGCGTCCCAGTGGCCACGGGATGTGAGGCATGACAAGCCGATGATGCTGCCAGGCAGATGGATGCGTAAAACCGACTCTTGGCCGCTGGCGTGTGTCTGAAAGGTTTTAACAGTACCCGATAGTAAATAGTGAATGCAGTCGGCAGGATCGTCCTGTCGCAGAATGACGGTGTCGCTGTCGACGTACCGTTCCGTCCCGACGCTCGCCAGCAACTTCGCCTCGTCCTGCGACAGGCTCGAACCAAGATCGATTCCCATCCGCAGGGCGTATTCTCGCATTGCCGCATCCTTCCGAGTGTTGCTTTGGGCTCGGTAGCCTACATCGATTGTACGATGGCGCAAACAAAATGGAGGACTCTCCGAAGAGGTCCCTTATCGTACCGTGGTGCACAACGATATGTTCCATTTGGCGATATGGGGCGGATAAGAGTCGAAGATGCATTTGATTGTCAGTTGGCTGACTGAGCACCTTGTGTCCGCAAGTTAGTTTTCCCGCATATCGAGGTATCCGGGAGGACGTGATGGAATTTGGTGTGCGGCTAGCCGTTCAGGGCGAGATGGGGGCAAAAGGACAGGGGTGGGATTATACACGCAGTATGGCGTTGGAGGCTGAAGAGCTCGGCTTCGATTCAGTATGGTTGCCTGACCATGTGATCAATGCGCACATGAATAAAGAAGTCCCTATGCTCGAAAATTGGACGGTTCTATCTGCGCTTGCAGCCCTTACGAAGAAAGTGAAATTTGGCGGCCACACGTTCAATAACTCATTTCGAAATCCCGCACTGATGGCGAAGATGGCGGCGACCTTTGATGTGATGTTCGGTGGCCGCCTTTATTACTCTCTCGGATCCGCCTGGTTTAAAGACGAGACGTTAGGGTATGGCATGCCGTGGGATGATCATGATGATCGGGTGGCGCGGCTGCGCGAGGCTCTCATCATCGCAAAACGCATGTGGACGGAATCTCGCGTCACCTACAAGGGCAAATATTACGAAGTACAGGACGCGATTCTGGAGCCGAAGCCGATTCAAAAGCCGCACGTGCCAATTTGGGTGCCGGGCGACTCTGAGGCGACACGACAGTTGATGGCTGAGCTTGGTGACTGTTGGTTCATCTATTCCAAGCCGCCGGAAGTCATTCGTGCGTGGGCGAAAGATATGGAGCGCCGCGCTGGTCGGAAGGTGCCGATCGCTGTTTCGACTGTTTGTTTGGCTGGTCTTTCTCAAAAGGAAGTCACCAAGTGGAGCGAGTTGTACGCACTGGAGCGAAAGCATCGTTTCGCGGTACCTCCAACCCCTCAGGATGTTCTGAATGAAAATCTTTGGGGGGCGACCGAGGATTGCGCGCAACGCATTCGGGAGTGGAAGGATGCCGGGGTGACTCATCTCGTTATTCAACCCATTCCTCCGTTGGAAGGCATGAGGCATTTTGCCAAAGAAATCATGCCCGCGCTGAAAGAAGTCGCCAGCGTAGATGCGTGAGCCAACTGGCGCGCGCACTCCTGCTCACGGCGAGTAATAGCCTTTTTCGAGGTCAAGCTTGCGCGCCCGTTCTCTCATTGAGGACGCAAATCCGCAATGGATGAACCGCAGTCACCCTGAGGATGGATATGAATCCAAGAACAGGAATATCCGGCGGCGCCAAATTGTTGGTGACGCGCGTTGGGATTCCAGCGCGCTCGTGGCTAACCGGCATTCTATGTGCGATGTACGCGATATTTTATCTCGATCGCGTGAACATCTCGCAGTCCGCCAGTTTCATTCAGAAGGAGTTCTCTCTATCGAACACGGAATTGGGGCTGATCTTCAGCGCATTCTCGTGGAGTTATCTGGCCGGGCAACTCTCTGGTGGGTGGCTTGCTTACCGCTTCGGAGGGCGGCGAATTCTTCTTTTTTGCGCTCTTGTTGTTGGTCTTGGGACCATCGCAAGCGGACTTGTTGGTGGATTGGTGACGCTGTTCGCGGCACGTCTGGCTGTGGGTATAGGGGAGGGGCCCGCATTTCCTTCGGCGACCCACGCGATGCGGAGCTGGTATCCGGCTAGATTATTCGGCTGGATTCAGGGCGTCACACATAGTTTTGCTCGCTTGGGCGGCGCAATCGCTCCGCCGCTGGTTGCAGCGCTGATCCTTCTGGATGGCTGGCGATTATCCTTCTACGTCTGCGGTGCAATGTCCCTCATTTGGGGGCTTATCTGGTTATTGTTCTATCGCGATAATCCTTTCGAACACCCTCTGCTTACGGCTGCGGAAGCAGACGAGTTAGAGGCACCAAAACCCACAAATCGCGATGGCAAGACACCGTTCAAGGCGCTGATACGCCGCATCTGGCCGGCAACCGTGGTCGAGTTTTGCTATGGTTGGACATTGTGGGTCTTTAGTTCCTGGTTACCCCTGTATTTCATGAACCATCATAACCAGGATCTGAAGCGCTCGGCATTGTTCTCCGGCCTGCTCATCGGCGGAGGAATGATCGGAGACACGGTCGGAGGCCTTCTCACTGATCGGTTGGCGGTAAGGACCGGCAATCGACGCCTCGCGCGATGTGGTGTGATGTTTGTCGGAATGCTGGGTGGGGGATGCTTTATGCTTCCGACACTCTTTATGACGGATCTCTACTGGGTCGTATTGTTGTTGGCTCTTTCATTCTTCTGCGTCGAACTTGTTGTTGCGCCAATGTGGGCCGTCTGCATGGACATCACGCCGCTTTATGCCGGAATAGCAACGAGCATGATGACGCTCGGCTTCGGTTTGTCCGGAATTATCTCACCGATCGTCTTCGGATGGCTCATCGATCTCACCGGCAACTGGAACATACCGTTCATTACGGCAGTGGTGATTCTGTTCGTGGGCGCCGCGCTCGTATGGCTGATCCGGCCAGACATACCTCTGGCTGTTCCGGTCACGACGGAAAACCTCCGAGACAAATTGTAACCGTTGCCCCGCAGCCAAGGTAACTCCGGAGAATCGGAGGTGCTTTGGATCTACGATCGTCGCGCTGGAGGTTTTCTAATTCTATTGTGATGTTTCACGTTGAGCATCGCTCGTGAGCGTCATAGACCTGCACCGAGTCCGGTCAAGTGACGGTGGAGGAGCGAATGGTTGAACCTCAAGACCAGCCGCAACGTGATGATCATCGCGCGATACGCAAGCAACTCGACAATGCTTTGTTGAGCACATTTTGCCGGGCGCTGGATTCGTCTTACCTGACACCGATGATTGTTCTGAGTGCAATGGCGGAAGCGCTGGGATCGGTTTATCGTCAAGTCGCTGACAGTCATCATACGGGTGAATGCCGGTGCGGCTGGGAGCCGGAGATACTGCGGGATATCGCACGTCTGCAGTCAGCGCTTGATTCGACGGCAAAGCCTGCTCCGGACGATGTGCTCTCCACGTTGCAAACCCTCGGCTGCGCGTAGGGCGCGCGCTTTTGTCCCTCGGTGGCTTACGCTGGCTGAAAAAGAAAAGGAGGCATCGCAAGATGCCTCCTCTTTGTTTCTGGGCTTTCAACTTGTGAAGAGCCAAGAGATGAGCATGCAATTCCAACGTGAAGCCCGCGTTTCCAGCGCAGGTCTTCCCGGCACAGCAGCCGTAGGATGTGACAATAGTTCGACAGGCAGGTGACGAGTAAACGGCGCTGGGCAAGCGAGCGAACGTAACGCCGCGATCACGAACCATTGACGTGGGCCCGCATTCTTTCATCGCATTGAGTGAGAATAATCTTTTCCGAAGACGTCGCTGCCCCGCATCGCACTTTCTTCGCTTGACCCTCTTGAAAGCGGAGGGCACCTCCGTATATGGCGATAGCTAGCAGATCAGGGAAGGGCCGGCTGATCGACACGCCGACCCGGCTCGGATCACAGCATTGACTGGAGCTTATATGAATTTTTCCATCAGCCTCACCATTAACGGTGTGAGGCGGGACATCGAACTGGATGACCCCCGCGTGACGCTGCTCGATCTGCTGCGCGAGCGGCTCGATCTGACGGGCACTAAGAAAGGATGCGATCGGGGGCAGTGCGGCGCCTGCACGGTCTTGGTCAATGGGCGGCGAGTCAATTCGTGCATGACGTTGGCGGTCAGCCAGGACGGTGCCGATGTGCTCACCATCGAAGGTGTCTCACGCGGCGACCAGTTGCACCCGGTGCAGGCTGCATTCATTGCGCATGACGGATTTCAGTGCGGATTTTGCACGCCGGGCCAGATCATGAGTGCGATCGGCCTGATCAAGGAAGCGCAAACCGGCGATGACCCCGAAAGAATTCGCGAAGCCATGAGCGGAAATCTCTGCCGGTGCGGCGCCTATGCCGGCATCACCGAAGCCGTGCTGGAAGCCCAGCAAAGCCTCGCTCCCTCCAGCCAGAAGCGCTCCGCATGAATGATTTCGAATACATCAGGCCCGCGACCATTGCCGATGCTGTCGCTGCCGCAAGCCAACCGGGCGCTGCTTATCTCGCCTCCGGCACCAACCTGCTCGACTTGATGAAGGGCGGCATTGCGCGCCCAAGCCGTCTGGTGGATATCACGCATCTGCCGGGGCTCGACCGCGTTGAACGCCTCGCTGACGGCGATCTCCGTATCGGTGCGCTCGTCCGCAATGCCGATCTGGCGCACGATCCCGATTTTGCCACATCCTATCCGGCCATCACTGAGGCGCTGCTGTCGGGTGCTTCGGCACAGCTTCGCAACGCCGCGACTGTCGGCGGCAATCTGTTGCAGCGGACGCGGTGCGGATATTTTTACGACGCCGCCAGTGCTTGCAACAAGCGCAATCCCGGCTCGGGCTGCGACGCGCGCGATGGCGACAATCGGCTGCACGCCGTTCTCGGCTGGAGCGAGGCCTGCATCGCGACCCACCCGTCGGATTTTTGCGTGCCACTGGTTGCACTTGATGCCGTCGTGGAGATTGAGGGCAGGAACGGTCGGCGCGAAATTGCGCTGGAGAACCTGCATCGCTTGCCCGGCGATACGCCTGAGCAGGACAATGTGCTGGAGCCCGGCGATCTGATCGTGGCGCTGCGATTGCCGGCGACGGCACGCGCTTTCGCTCCACATGCACGCTACCTGAAGGTCCGTGAACGCACCTCATTCGCTTTTGCCGTTGTGTCGGCCGCCGCGGCGCTGCGGATCGAACAGGGCAAGATCAAGGACGCGCGCCTTGCGCTTGGTGGCGTCGCCAGCAAACCATGGCGCGCTCGTGCGGCAGAAGAGAGCCTGGCAGGCGCCGAACCAACTGCCGATGCCTTCCGTCGTGCGGCCGAGGTGGCGCTCGCCGATGCCAAGCCGTCCGGCGACAATCTTTTCAAGATCGAGCTGGCACAGCGGATTCTCGTTCGCACCCTGACGCTCGCAGCAGTTGGAACGCCGGACCGTATTCCGGCGCTGCCCGCTTCTCCTTTTTCCTCGGATTCCGGAGCGCTTCATGTCGCTTGACATCAGCTTGACGCAAACGCCGGCGCACGCCCGGCATGGTTCGAACATTGGCCAGCCGCACACCCGCCGCGAGGGGGTGCTGAAGGTGAAGGGACAAGCCCGCTATGCCGCGGACAATCATCCGGCCGGCATGCTGCATGCCGTGATGGCGGTGAGCAGCATCGCGCGGGGTCGCGTAACATTCCTTGACGTGCAGGCAGCGAAAAATCATCCGGGCGTCATTGAGGTCATGACGCCCGCAAATCGGCCGCTACTCGCGGAAGATCCGGACGCCAAGGTCCACCCGTTCATGTTCCGGCTCGATCTCCTGCAGAATGACGGCGTGCGTTACGCGAACCAACCGATCGCGGTCGTGATTGCGAAAACGCTGGAAGCCGCGACGGAAGGTGCCGCGCTGCTGGCGCCTCGCTATGAAGTGCTGCCACCCCGCGTCGGCCTCGATGCCGATGAAAGCTTCGTGCCGGCGGCCGTCGGCGTCGGCAATCCGTCGGAGACTCATCTGGGTGATGTGGAAGCGGGCCTGGCCGCGGCGTCGAAACGCATCGATGCGATCTATGAGACGCCCGCGCAGTATCATAACGCCATGGAGCCGCACGCGATCGTGGCGGCATGGGATGGCGATAGTCTGTCGATTGATACGCCGAGCCAGGGTCTCGTCATGGCGCAAGGGCGGATCGCGGGATTATTCGGCATCGCGCCGGACAAGATCCACATCCGCAGTCCTTATCTCGGCGGCGGCTTCGGCTCCAAGGGACTGATCTCCGGACCGCAGATCCTCGGCATCCTCGCGGCAAAGCTGGTCGGTCAACCGGTCAAGCTCGTGCTGCGCCGTGAACATCTGTACGGTCCGATCGGCCACCGCGCACCGACCCGTCAGACACTTCGGATCGGCGTCGATGGCGATGGCCAGTTGACCGCGATCGACCATCACGCCAAGACGGTCTCGAGCACTTTCGACGATTTCTTCGAACCGGCCGCTGACGCCTCGCATACGCTGTACGCCAGTCCTGCGATCTCGACCTCGCACGAGGCTGTCCGGGTCGACACCGGCACGCCGTTGTTCATGCGTGCACCCGGCGAGGCCACCGGATCGATCGCGCTCGAAAGCGCCATCGATGAAGCGGCCTGGGCCGCGGGCATCGATCCGCTTGCCTTCCGTCTCAAGAACTACGCCGATGTCGAGCCGATTTCCGGCAAGCCGTTCTCTTCGAAGGCGCTCCGCGAATGCTACACGCAAGGCGCGGCACGCTTCGGCTGGTCGAAGCGCCCGCTTGCGCCGCGACAAATGCGCGACGATGCCGGCCTCTTGGTCGGCTGGGGCGTGGGGACCGCGACATTTCCCGCGCTGATGTTCCAAGCCGAAGCACGCGCAGTGATCCGCAGCGATGGATCGGGCGTGATGGAGACCGGCGCTCACGACATGGGGCAAGGCGCGTGGACCGCGCTCGCGCAAATCGCAGCCGATGGGCTCGGCCTTGACGAGGTCGAGTTCAGGTCCGGCACTTCGGATCTGCCGGATGCAGGTATCGCCGGCGGCTCGGCGCACACAGCGACTGCCGGCAATGCGATCCACAACGCAGGTGCCGCTGTCATTGCCAAGCTCGCCGCTCTTGCAACTGGAGATGAGCGCTCGCCATTGTTCGGCGCAGGCAATGCCGGCGCCACCGCGCGCAATGGCCGCCTTGTCCGCAACGACGATGAAAACCGCAGCGAGAGCTACGCGGATATTCTCAGCCGCGCTGGCCTCAGCGAGATCGAGGCCCGCGGCAAGGGCGCCCCCGATCCCGCCGCGCAGTCAGCCTATGCCATGCATGCGCACGGCGCCGTTTTCGCAGAGGTCAAGGTCGATCCAGATCTCGGTCAAATCCGCGTCACCCGTCTTGTCGGCGCATTCGCGGCGGGCCGCGTGATCAATCCGCGGATGGTCCGCAGCCAAATCTATGGCGGGATGATCTGGGGCGTCTCGTTCGCACTTCACGAACAGGCCATCAGCGATCACCGTTCCGGCCGCATCATCAATGCGAACCTCGCCGAGTACCACATTCCGGTAAACGCCGACGTCCCAAACCTGGAAGCGCTGATGATCGAGGAACACGATCCGCACGTGAACGCACTTGGCATCAAGGGCGTCGGTGAAATCGGTGTCACGGGCTCGGCCGGCGCGGTCGCGAATGCCGTGTGGCACGCGACCGGCGTGCGCGTGCGACGGTTTCCGATCCGGATCGACGATCTCGTGATGCCTTCGACGTAACTCATCCAATGCGGATATTCAACGATCAGGAGGCATCGCGAGATGCCTCCTTTTTGTTGGCTCTTCAGAATAGCCGGGAATGAAACGAGCAGGGCCGCTGTTTCGACAGCTCTGACTCAATACCTGAAGTTCATTCCTGCGCGAACGATGTCGTAAGCGTTGCTGAACTTGGCATTGGCGAAGCCGTTGCCGGTCGCCGGGCTCTGCACCACCAGTTTCACGTTCTGGTCGCCAAGGTCGATGTGCAGATATTCGGTCTTGATGGTGACGTTCGGGAGCACTGCGTATTCAAGGCCGGCGCCGGCCGTCCAACCCACTGAGGTCTGCGATGAGGAGCCTGCGAGACAGGTCGTGAAGCCGCTGCAGGCGATCTGTGTCGTGTTTCCGACGCTCCAGCCTGTGAGGCCGATGATGGAGATCGAGGCCTGCGATTTCGTTCCGCCATAGGCGAGGCCGGCCGTACCGAATGCGAGGAAGCGGTCGCTTATCAAGTAGCCGATCCGGCCACGCAACGTACCGAACCAGTCGAGCTGATGGGAGGAGGCGGCTGAGAGGCGGACGCCGTTTGTATCGGGCGCGTTAAAAAGTTCGCTACCTTTATTGTTCGCATATTGCAGATCTGTCTCGAAACCGGCGACCCAGTTGCGATCGAGCTGCCAGTTGTAACCGAGCTGCCCGCCGCCGGTGAAGCCGGACGCGCGTTGAGATTGCCGATAGGCCGGGTGGTTATCGAACGCGTCGTCACCTGCTTGCAACGAATTTATCGCCAGCTCATCGGTAAGTGTGGTGCCTCCGCCGTCAGGGCCATCGCCGGTAAAAGCCGTCTTGCTGTCTTGCCAGGCATAACCGGCGTTCACGCCGCCATACCATCCGGTCCAGTTATAGACAGGGACCGGTTTTGCCTTCACGAGCATGTCGGCAGCCGACGCCGGCGACAGCATCGGAGTTACAAGGACAACTCCGGCTGCGATCAATTTTCTCATATTTGAAATGTCCCAATAAGCCCGTCGCTCGTGTCCTGAATCCGAAGCTCGCTGAGAGGACTCGCCGAAAAAATGAAGCGAACTGCTGAACCACCACCCTAGGAATGACTACTGACTCGCACTCCGTGGGTCTTGGACGCGACGGTACTGGGTTGGACAGAACGATACTCCGACAGGATTCAGAGCGAATGTGTTTTCCGTGCAACAGTTGTCACAGGTTCGCACGGAGAGCGGCGTGACGAAGGCGAGCCTGAAGGTCGACGACTTTCACTTCGCGTAAGCGGAATGGCAAAAAAGAGAGGGAGGCATCGCGAGATGCCTCCTTTGCGTAATCCGAGCTTTTCGCCTGCGGAGCTTCCAGCGTTAGTGGAAGCGATAGACCAGCGAGGTGGAGATCGTTTGTACCGTCGGTTTGAACGTCACGGATTCGCCGGTCGGTGCGCCCGATGGGCCAAGCAGCGTGATGTCCTCTCGGCGATAGCTGGCGAGCCGGTATTCGGTTTTCATAAACAAGCCCGGTGCGGTGATGCCGAACATGTTCAGCGAGTTTTCAACGCCGCCGCCGATGAACCAGCCGTCATGATGCTGCTCGAGCACCTTGTAATTGCCGCCTCCAAGCAGAGCCGTTCCGTCGCCGTTGGTCAACGTCGCTTGGGTGAAGTCGGCATGGCTGTAACCGCCGTTCACATAGGTCAGCACATTGGGCGCGACCAGATAGCCCAGGCGCGCGCCGACGGCATAGTTCAGGTTGTTCTTGGTGGAGCCGGGATAGTTCTGAAACACATCGATGATGCTACCGTTGAGGTCGCCAAACTGCGCATCGGCAAGAAGGCCCACGACCCATTTCGGCGCGAATTGCCAGTCGTAGCCGCCGCCCGCGGTGCCGAACCAGCCGCGTCCGCCGGTATGGTGTTGGTTCGGGTATAACGCACCGGCCACTGTCCTTTTTCCCACATCCGCGTCCCACAGTCCGTAACCGCCGCCGCCGGAAAGATAAAAGCCGCTCCAGTTGACCGGAGGGGCGATGGGCGCTTTCGTGTAAAGCGGAGCGGTTGAATATGCGGGGCCTGAGTTGAAGCGATAGACCAGCGAGGTCGACGCGGTCTGCACGTAAGGTTTGTACGATGTCGGAAGGTTCGTGCCGAAGATTGGAGCAACGAGCGTTTGCCGCTCGTATTCGGCAAGACGGTATTCCGTCTTCATGAACCAGCCCGGTGCCGTGATGCCGAACAGGTCGAGAGAATTCTCGACGCCGCCGCCGATGAACCAGCCGTCGAGATGCAGCTTCGGTGTTGTCCCGACGAAGAAAGCTGGATTTCCGACCATGCCGACGTCATAGAGGTCGGCGCCGGTGAAATTCGCATGGGTGTAGCCGGCGTTGACGTAGGACAGCGCATTCGGTGCGATCAGATAGCCAAGGCGCGCGCCAACCGCGTAGCTGCTGGTGTTCTTCATCGTGCCGGTGGCATAGCCTCCGAACCCATCGTAAGGTTGGATAACGCCTTTAATGTCGCCAAACTGTGCGTCGGCAAATACGCCTCCAACCCATTTCGGCGCGAATTGCCAATCATAGCCGCCGCCTACCGCGCCGAAATAACCGTGGCCGCCGGTGCGGTTGGTAACAGTGGACGCAGGCGTCGAGGTGAGCTGATCGGCGCTCGACAGGCCGTAGCCACCGCCGCCGAATATATAGAAGCCGGTCCAGCTCGGATAAGCGGCAGGCGCGGGCAGCGCCTTCACGGGCATGTCGGCGGCCAGCGCTGGCGACAGCATCGTGCTTGAAATGACGGCGCCGGCTACGATCAATTTTCTCATGCTCAAAATACCCCAATTAAGTCTGTCGCAAAGCATGACTACTGAGTCGCGCCCGGAGCGTCTTGTCTGGAAAGGAACTGGTTTTGATCGAAACGGCACGACAATAAAACCGAAGGAGAATGTGTTTTTGGCGCAACGGTCTGCGCCGCGATCTTTTGAACTGTGCGGTCTTTTCCTTGACTTATTAGGCACCGTGGCCCGCTTTTGCATCACTCCGATAGAGAGGTAGGTAGATGCCAACCGCGCGGTTGCCATGATACGAATGGGAACCGTTGCGCGGGGGTATGACGGATATGCCGAAGATAGAGTTTTCATCGGATCAGCTTCCATCTCATCTGAATGACAGGGCGCGATTCCGCCTGTGGCACGAGATATGGATGGAGCAACTCGGCAACGCGGAAATGAAGCACGCCGAAGACAAGCCATTTTATACTGCGTCCAGGAACGTCCTGCTTGGCGAGCTGAGCGTCAGCCGGTTCGAGACGACGACGGGGCACTACGTGCGCACGCGCAAACACGTGGCTCACGATCGGGACGACATTCTTCTCGGTTTCTATCGCAGCCCCCAGCCGCAACTCTGGTCCGCAGGAAATCAAGGGTTCGATATGAAGCAGGGAAGTGTCTTGGCCTTCAATATCGCCCAACCGGTCACGAGCTTTACGAATGGCGTCACGAAATGGAATTTGGCATCCATTCCTCGTGCGCAAATTCTCAAACTCGTCCCGCACGCCGACGACCGTTCGGCGATGTTGCTCGATCCGGCCAATCCGGCGGTGCGGCATCTCGAGCGCACCATCAAATTCCTTCTTGATGCCGATGAAATTCACGAATCTCCGGAATTGACGCAGCACGCGACAACGATGCTTGGCGACTTGATCACGTTGGCGCTTGGCGCGCGCGGCGAGGCGGCGGAGATCGCGGCGGCGCGCGGCCTGCGCGCTGCGCGGCAGCGCGAATTGATCGCGATGATCGAAAGGCGGTTCGCTGAGCCATCCCTGTCCGTCGGTGCGCTCGCCGATCAGCTTGGGTTGTCGCCGCGTTATCTCAGCAACCTTCTTCTCGAAACTGGCACAACGTTTTCCGAGCGCATCCTCGAACTGCGTCTGCAGAAGGCGCGGGCGATGCTCTCCGACGTGCGGTATGACCTGACGAAAGTGAACGATATCGCCTTCGCATGCGGGTTCAACGCCGTGTCCTATTTCAACCGCCGCTTCCGCGTGCGCTTCGGCTGTTCGCCGACGCAGTATCGCGGTGGGTAGAACATCGTCGTCGCCCTTTATGTCCGCTGCACGCGCCGGAGCGGTTGTCGCAGGAATTGCGCGCAGGCAACACCCACCAGCGTGATGCCTCCGCCGATGAGATGATAGGAGCGGATCGGCTCGCCCAGCATCGCGACGGCGCCGAGAGCGGTCAGCAGCGGCAGCAGGTTCATGAAGATCGCGCAGCGTGTTGGACCGAGATGCTCGATGCCGCGCAACCAGAAGAAAGGAAGAACGACGGAGGCAAGCCCACCGGCGTAGGCGATCAAGGGCAGCGTTGTTGAATCGATCTGCCGCAGCGGCGCAGGCGTTGCGAGGAAGGCAGGAAACATGATCACCAGCGCGCAGAGTGCCTGCATGTAAGTGGACTGCCAACTGCTCAACGCCAGACGCCAATGTTTGACGAGAACGCTGTAGAGCGCATAGACGGCGGCGGCGATCAGCATCAGGGCGTCGCCGAGATGCACGCCTTGTCTTAGCAGGGCTGCCGGATCGCCATTGCTGACGAGATAGACAAGCCCGGCCAGCGAGAGAACTCCGCCGCCGATCATGCCAACCGTCAGCTGCTCATCGAGCACGTAAGTGCTTAACGCGATGGTGAGCAGCGGGATGAGAGCCGTGAAGATCGCCATGTTGGTGGCCGTGGTCGTCTCAGCCGCTAAATAAGAGAGGCTTTGAAACAGGCACATCGCGAGAAATCCGAGGATGCCGAGCTTGCCGAGCAGAAGCCAGATCGTCGCGCGATTACGCCAGGCCGGTGCAAGCACGAAGCAACTCATCAGCGCCACAGCAAGCACCAGCCGATAGAACGTCATCGCCTGCGGTCCGATCACGTGCGCGGAGAGCCGCGATGCGATGACGTTGCCGGCCCAGAGCACGACAGCGAGGAGAGGATAGAGGAGAGCGAGATATGACATGGGTGCGCGACCGTGGTTCGAGAAACGACGGTTGCGTAGCTTTTGCTATCATGTTTTGTCTCACGACAAATGACCATTCATTGTCGAGTTTGGGACATGAGCGCTGCGGCGACTAAATATCTTGGCTATCACTCCACGGCGCGGCCCATGGCGGCCATGGATGTCGAGTTCTCTCACGGCATCACGACGGGACTGCATTCGCATCCCCGTGCGCAATTGCTCTACGCCATCGAGGGGGTGATGGTCGTACGCGCGGAGAGCGGATATTGGGTCGTGCCGCCCAATCGGGCAGTCTGGCTCGTCGCCAATGAAGCTCACGATGTCCGAATGTGCGGGCGTGTGAAGATCCGTACGCTCTATGTCGATGCGTCAGTCTCCGATGGGCTTCCCGGCGATAGTTGCGTCATGACGGTCAGCCCGTTGCTGCGGGAGTTGCTGGTCGCAGCAGCTCGGATTCCGCGCGATTACGATCCCGCCTCACGCGATGGACGTCTGCTGCGGCTTCTGCTGGACGAGATGAAAGAGCACGAGGTCGTGCCGCTTCATTTGCCGATGCCGGACAATGCAAAGCTGCGATCAGTCTGCGAGAGGATGATGGACAATCCCGACGACACCGCGACCGCACAGGAGTGGGGCGAGCGGATCGGCGTGACGGCGAAGACATTGCAACGCATGTTCATGCGCGAGACCGGTTGTTCGTTCGCGCAGTGGCGCCGGCAGGCGCGGTTGTTTCATTCGCTGGAAATGCTGGCGCGCGGCGAGAAGATCGTCAGCGTCGCTTATGAAAGCGGCTATGCCAGCCAAAGTGCGTTCACCGCGATGTTCCGCAAGAACTTCGGCATGACGCCGTCGAGCTTCTTCGCTGCGGGGGAATGAACAAGAGATTTCGCCGTCGTAGGCGAAAGAGAGAATGAGGCATGCCCACTACAGTTGTAACAATATCGCCAGGCCAGAACATGATGCCGTAATGAGCTGTCGCGAAAAGACCTCCCTTCGTCTTTTGGGGAGAATCTCATGCTATCGGTCTATAACAGCCGCCCTTTCCTCAATGCATGGTTTGTTGCTTGTCTTCTCGCAGCATTTGCGATTGTGATCTTATGCACAGCCTCGACAGCCGCTATGGATCAAGTCGAGCGCGGCAAATATCTTGTTTCGTTCGCCGGATGTAACGACTGTCACACTCCGGGCTACCTTCTTGGTAAACCCGACATGTCTCAGTTTCTTGGAGGATCGGACGTCGGATTCGACATCCCGGGTTTGGGCACATTCGTTGGGCGCAATCTCACGCCGGACAAGGAAACCGGACTCGGCAACTGGACGACGGAACAAATCGTCACCGCCTTTCAAACTGGGGTTCGGCCTGACGGCCGTGTGCTCGCCCCGATTATGCCGTGGCGTGCTTTCGCGACTCTGACGAAGAGTGATGCGCGAGCCATCGCCAGTTATCTCAAGACTTTGCCGCCAATTCACCATCAGGTTCCGGGACCATTCGGCGTCAGCGACAAGCCGACCGTTCCGCGGATGGCGATCGTGATGCCGGATACGGCCGGCTCGCATCAATGAGGAAGCGCGCTCAAAGTCGATAACGTCCGCGTCGAACGCGCAGTCCCTCAAGATAAAAATGCGGTCCTACGAGGTGCTCGACCGATCGAGATTTGGGTCAACCTCATGCGCTGAGGTGCTGTCTTCCGGTGCCTCAGTGCGATCATGCATGCTGTAGTCGCGAATAACATGGGCAATGCGAAGCCGGTAATCATTAAATACGGACCGGCGGCTACCATCTTGCACGCGCCGATGCTCGACGACGTTGCGCCATTTCGTTACGGCTTCTTCGTCACGCCAGAACGACAGCGCGACCATCTTGCCCGGCTGACTGACGCTTTCGAACCGTTCGACCGAGATGAAGCCATCGAAATCTTCGACCAGTGGCGCCAGCCTGGCGCCGAAATCGAGATAGGTCTCTTTCTTTCCCGGCTTTGGCCAGGATTCGAAAATGACAGCAATCATCAGAAACTCGCTTTCTAAAGTTGAGTCTATCGATGAGTAGATCAGGCAGGTGACGCGCTTGCGCGTCGCGACAACCATACATCAAGTGCTTCGCGGGTGTCTGTTGTTGCGGCCATGCGTGCGAATTGCTCGCTTTCGATCGCGAGCCCCTCGGCGATTGAAACGTTCAAGCCACGCGTTACAGCTGAAATGATGCGTGCGGATGCGAGCGACGAGTGTCTGAGAATACGCTCAGCCAGGCCGATCGATTCACTCAGCAGTTGATCATGTGGCACAACGCGGTTGACCAATCCCAGCTCGTAGGCCCTGTGAGGCGAGAAGGGGTCGCCGGTCAACAAATACTCGAGCGCTCGCTTCCGCCCGGCGAGGCGCGGCAAGCGCTGGGTGCCGCCGAAGGTTGGTGGAATACCGATATTGATCTCGGGCTTGGCGAAAGTGGCGCGCTCACTGGCCACCGCAAGATGGACAGCCTCGGTGATCTCGCAGCCGCCTCCGAAGGCGATGCCGTTGACGGCTGCTATGATTGGTTTAGGGAAGGCTTCCAGCCTGGCTGTCAGTGCTTGTCCGCGTCGGACGAACACTTTGACCGCGATGTCCGGGCCCTCCTTCACACTTTCAGAAAATTCGAAGATGTCGGCGCCGGCAGAGAATGCGCGATCGCCGGTACCGGTCAGAATAACGGCGCGAAGCGATTGATCATCCTCGATGGTGTCGAGGAGTTGCATGAGCTGATCGATAAGGCCGTAGCTCAATGCGTTGAGATTCTCAGGCCTGTTGAGTGTGAGAAGTGCGATCTCGCCGCGTGTTTCCTGAAGAACCAGGTCTTCCATCGTCGATGCTCCGCCGTTTTGCGGGCATCCTAATCTGCGTCTCTCGATGCCGTCCATTCACTCAACAGTATACATGGCGATATCCGAAGAGGCTGTGCGGGCGTTGGCGATATTCCGCGAAACCGATCACGACTCGCAAAAAAAGAAGGAGGCATCGAAAGATGCCTCCTTAAGTCTCAGAGAGAACTTGTGACAGCCAGGGCGTCTGCCCCGGCTGCAAATGGTCAGTTGATCTGCGCACCGGCGGAGTCCACGACCTTGCCCCAGCGGGCGTAGTCGGCACGGATAAGCTGCGCATATTCTTCCGGTGTGTTTGTCGTCACCGTCAGGCCCTGCGCCTCAAGGCGCTCCTTCACGTCCGGCAGATTGCCGATGCGCACAACTTCTGCATTCAGACGCTGCACGATATCGGCCGGCGTATTCGCTGGCACCACGAGGCCGAACCAGGACTCGACCGCAAAATCGGGCAGGCCGGCCTCGGCTGCGGTGGGGACGTTCGGAAGCAGCGGCGAGCGTTCACGGCTGCCGATGACGAGGCCCTTCACCTTGCCGTCGCGAATTTGCGGCGCAAGCACGGTCAGCGTGTCGAAGGCGAGGTTCACCTGATCGCCGATCAAAGCATTGATCGCCGGAGCGCTGCCCTTGAACGGGACGTGCAACAAGTCGGTGCCCGTCTGGCTTTTGAACATTTCGCCGCTCAGGTGGCACATCGTGCCGGGGCCGCATGACGAGTAGGTCAGTTTGCCCGGATCTTTATTCGCTGCGGCAATCAATTCCTTCACGTTCGCAATCGGCGTATTCGGGCTTGCCGCGATGACGTAAGGAACGGAGGCGAGCAGCGAGACCGGCGCGAAGCTCTTGAACGGGTCGAAGCGGATGTTGCTGTTGATGTGCGGCAGGATCGCGAGCTGCGCCGCTGGCGCAAGCGCAATGGTGTAGCCATCGGGCTCGGCCGTGGCGACGAATTCAGCAGCGATCCCCGTGCCGGCGCCGGGCTTGTTATCGACGACGACAGGCTGCTTGAACGCTTCGCTGAGCTTGTCGGCATAAACCCGCGCGATAGTGTCGGTGGCGCCGCCCGCCGGGAACGGCACGATGAACTTGATGGTGCGGGCCGGCCACGCCGCCCCCGCGAACGATGCGGTGCTGGCACTAACAAGCATGCCAGCCGCCACGAGAGACGCCGAAATCAACTTGGAGAGCCTGAAGGAACGCATCGCGATATTCCTTTGTTTGGGACAAGCCGTCCCGTTCGCGCGTCATGTGACCGCGCGTGAGAACGAAATTCTATTTTTGAAAGACGTGCTGGAGAGAGCCTGACGCCGTTTCGCCCGTTAAGTCCTGGTCCGTCAGCGCGAAAGATGCGCCGCTGCATACATCAGAAAATGGCCCTGAAACGTGTGCACCGCAATGAAATGCTATTACGAATGCATCCGGCAGCATGGAGCATCCGTCTCACGCCAATTTCCAGTGGAGAAAAATATTCTCTTTTGCGGGTTTGATGCGCGGAAGCCGCTGGTGCTGCCGCCGCAGCACCGGATTATCGCCTTTAATAATGTCAACGTCCCACCATTCGCCGCGATGCCGGTTTGTGGAAATTCCGAGAGCATCTGCCGCGGGGAGGGTTCGGGATCGCTGCCTCACTTGAGGATCAGGCAGCGAGAAACGCCGCCTGATCCTGAGGGGCTTTCGCAGGGATTACCGTTGAGCCGTCTGTGCAGGTTGAGCCGGAGGAGACTTCGGTTCTTTGGTCGCGTCCGGAATGCATGAATTCGCGGTGATCACGATATCCCGATAGCGCTCTTCAAAGATCATTTTATTGATAACGAGAGGATCGTTGTTCGAAGCCTCTTTGAATTTCAAATGGACGCCGAACAACGGTGTCTTGTTTTTATCGAGCGTCTCGTCTCTCGATGCTTTCGCCGCGATGACCATCACGGCCGAATCGATCTTTGAGTCATATATGGGAATTGTCGAGCCAGCGATTTGCTTCTTGGTTCGCTGAACACAGAGCCATCGATCGATGCCAGCCTTCCGCAGGGCGTCGAGCAGTCCGGGTCCATCAGTTGATTTGCCCGTTTGGTCGGTTATTTCGGGGAAAAGCAGAGACAGAGCCCTGTAGTTAGCCGTTTGATCTTGGGCGTCCACGGTGGGCGCAAAATAGTGAAGCAGATCGTCGCGTTGGCTCCCGCGCAGACCATTGCCCTGCAGATGGCGACTTAACAAATCCAGAAAATCGCTGACGTCGGATTCCAAGCTCGGCCGGTTGTGAGGCTGATCCGACGGATGAGGGGCGGGAATATTTTTAATGTCCGCAGGTGTCACTCTATACTTGGGGAGCATCGGAAGAATATCGGGCTTGGTTCTGAGCAACGAGAGAGCGGCATTTGCCACCTCCGTCCCCATGCAATAGGCGACGTCCTGACTTGACGTCGGTGACAGGAGGAGCCGGCGATACAGCAGGTACGCGATATCCCGGTTGTCGCGGATGCCTGCGGTCAAATACGGCTGAACCTCAGTGTCGCATTGATCTCGCATCGTTGCGGGATCTCCAGTCACCTTGAGCGCAGTTGTGGAAGCAAAGCTCTTATAGGCGTCCAGAAATTTGGAGTTGCCGTCGACAACAAGGCTGACGACAGGGCGAACGTTGAGCAGCACGGACGACATCACCCGTCCGTACTGGTCATAGGTCGTGACCCAGTTCCTTCCAACGCGAAGATCATTGCCGTCGAGCTGTCTTTCCTTGTCCTCAACTTGGAAAAGATCTGCGAATGCCTTGTAATCAGTCAGGATATCTTGCGCCTGCTGGACATTGTTGTCGAAGTCGACCGGCTTCGTAACTCTGAAGAGGGCATACATCGAGGTCGCCGCGGACTTTGCAAGCGTTGCTCCTCGCGAGAGCAGGTCCGCGAACGTATCTTTTGTATTAATTCCGATCGCGGCATCGATCCGGTAATTATCTTTCCCGTTGAGAAAAAATTGTCCGCTGCACGTGCCTCCATGCAGATCATTCGAAATGGCCCCATTGTAAGTGATCATCATCGCGTTGATGCGAAAGACCGTATTGTCGGTAGTTTGTGGCGAGGGAGCCGGAGGATTGGCGGCTGTCGCATCGGCGACAATGGGAGGTGTCGCGGCATTGGAGGACGTTATCGATACGCTCTCGTTGATTGCCCCGGACGACGTCAGTCCTTGGAGCAACCCCTTGGCGTTGGCAATGAAGTCCCCGACCTTTCCGTTTGCGTTGCAAGTATAGTCGACAGAGTAAAGTCTCGAGCCCTGAAGATTTCCGAGCGTGCCGGAGGTCACGGTAACAAGTTTGCTGGCGGCCATCGCCCCAGGGATATTCACTAAGCTAATCGTAAAAAGAACAGCCAGACGTTTCATGTATACTCCCCAATACTTATTCCAAAAGAATGACGCTCTGCGCTGCTTCGGCAACGCAGATGCATGCTAAAAATTTTTGATTGCGCAAAATTTCAAGAAAGATGGACGTCGATTGGCCGCCGCGATGTTTCGGAACGCGGGCCCCTGACGACGCTGATCGACGCGCCCATCATGGATTAAGCGGAATAGACCCGCAGGCCCTCCGCAACGATGGCAATCCCCCACAGCCTGCCCCCAAGACGATCAATCGCTGTCCGCTTCCCGCCCTCTGCGCCAGCGAGGCGGAGCTTATGCGTCGAAGCATCCGGCTTCAAGTATTCGTGCGATGCCGGCCTGACGAATTCCCGACAGGGTCTGTCGCAATACGAGGTTTCGGGATCGGCACGAATTTTGATTAAGCTGCGCCTTGGCGTTCGAAGGCGGACATGAAGTCCGCTCTGGCTTTCACCAGTTTGTCATGAACTTCGGGGGCTTTCGCTGCCGCGAAGAAGTCAATGCGATGATGGCCTTGCGAAGGAACGGGATTGGGTCGGATTATTGGCTCGGCCCCATGGTGCCTGTTTCTTTCAGGCGGGACGACTTCACCCAGCCGGTGACGCTGTCGCCGGTCCTGGGGTTCGAATACATCACGGACGTCCAGCCGTCATTGGTCTCGGCATACGCGATCAACGCATCCTTTGGGATGACGAACACGCCCGGCATTGGACAAGCGAGATTCGGCGCTGAATAAAACTGTAGGCGTACCTTGCCAATCACGACCTCACCAAGGGGCGGCGAGAATATCGGGGCGTTGTCCGCGCCGATCTCCGGCTCCTTGCAATCGGCGAGCGCGGGAGCGGAGAGCGACAACACCGCCGCAAAGGCGAGCAGGGCGGCTTTGGCGGTCACGGTGGTCATCATCATCTCTCCCAGAAAATTGCTTCAGAAAGTCCTCAATACGACTTTGTCGGCTTACGCCCGCGCCAGGTTCGATGTGCCTTTATAATGTGCTGGAGGATAGATGGCGCCCGCTATCCAAACGTGAAAGCGTAAGCCTGCACGCCGGGATCGAGGAAGCGGATCTCGAACGTGTGGTCCGCAATGGGGCCGTTCTGACGAGCTGACTGATAAAGCCGCATGCTCCTCATGCACCGTCCAGTTGCCGGTCAGTCCCCATTGGTTCAGCTCCGGTTTGCCGACATCGTAATCATGACCGGTGTCGCGCACCGCGCCGCTGGGCGAGATGAAGTTCTCGGCGCGGTCATAGCCGATGTAAGTCTCAGGTGATTTCACGCGGGTCAGATCGGCTGACGCTTCGTCTCAACAAGCGAGAAGAAGAGCGCGGGCGCGCCGTGCACGCGCACCCGCGAAGGTAAAGCTTAGAAGAAACCGAGCGCCTTGTTCGAATAGCTGACCAGCATGTTCTTGGTCTGCTGGTAGTGGTCGAGCATCATCCTGTGACACTCGCGCCCGGTGCCCGATTGTTTGTAACCGCCGAAGGCGGCGTGCGCGGGATAAACGTGATAGCAATTGGTCCAGACGCGGCCGGCCTGAATGGCGCGGCCGAGCCTGTAAGCACGCGTGCCGTTGCGGGTCCACACGCCGGCGCCGAGGCCATAGAGTGTGTCGTTGGCAATGGCGATCGCGTCTTCTTCGTTCTTGAATTTCGTCACCGACACCACGGGTCCGAAAATTTCCTCCTGGAAGATGCGCATCTTGTTGTGGCCCTCGAAGATGGTGGGTTCGACGTAATAGCCTTCCGCGATTTCACCTTCCATCTTGGCGCGCTTGCCACCGGTCAGCACCTTCGCGCCTTCCTGCTTGCCGATGTCGAAATAGGACAGGATCTTTTCTAATTGATCGTTGGTGACCTGTGCGCCGACCATGGTCGTTGCATCGAGCGGATGACCCTGCTTGATCTTCTTGGTGCGGGCGACGGCGCGCTCCATGAATTTGTCGTAGATCGCTTCCTGCACCAGTACGCGGCTCGGGCAGGTACAGAATTCGCCCTGGTTGAGGGCGAACATGGTGAAGCCTTCCAGCGCCTTGTCGAAGAAGTCGTCGTCGGCTTCGGCCACATCGGCGAAAAATATGTTGGGTGACTTTCCGCCGAGTTCGAGCGTGACCGGGATCAGGTTATCGGATGCGTACTGCATGATCATCCGGCCTGTGGTGGTCTCGCCAGTAAACGAGATCTTGGCAATGCGCTTGTTCTGGGCGAGTGGTTTGCCGGCCTCGATGCCGAAGCCGTTGACCACATTGACGACGCCCGGCGGCAAGATGTCGGCGATCAGCTCCATGACGACGAGAATGCTGAGCGGCGTCTGCTCCGCAGGTTTCAGCACCACGCAGTTACCCGCTGCAAGGGCAGGGGCCAGCTTCCAGGTGGCTGTCAGGATCGGGAAATTCCACGGGATGATCTGGCCAACCACGCCGAGCGGCTCATGGAAATGATACGCAACGGTGTCGTGATCGATCTCGGAGATGCCGCCCTCCTGCGCGCGTATAACGCTGGCGAAATAGCGCCAGTGATCAACCACCAGCGGCATGTCGGCATAGGTGGCCTCGCGGATCGGCTTGCCGTTGTCGAGTGTCTCGACGAGGGCGAGAAGATCAAGGTTGCTTTCGATTTTATCGGCGATCCTGTTGAGGATCAGCGAACGCTCCTGCACCGAGGTCTTCGACCAGGTTTCCTTCGCCTTGTGGGCGGCATCGAGCGCGAGCTCAATATCGGCCGCCGAGGAGCGCGGAACTTCGCAGAGCTTTTTACCGGTGATCGGGCTTGGATCATCGAAATACCGTCCTTCCACCGGTGGCACCCACTTGCCGCCGATGAAGTTATCGTAGCGATCGCGAATGAGAACCTGTTTGGAGACCTTCTCTAACGCTTGCTGAAACATGGCAATTTCTCTCCTGATGAACTGCACTGAGCGTTGTTGACTTGTCTTTGGCCCGGCTGGACGTTCCTTGTCTCCGCCATATAAAAGCGAGCCGGATGTCTCTGGTTCTGTGTATTGCGGCGTCGCATTCAGAAGAGAAGGCAGGCTCCTCTCCGTCAGGTTTAAATCTGCGTCTGGCGGCTCGAGCCGTCAACGTTATATTCATTCAAATATCACGCACGCGTTTGTGTTGCCGTTCCCGCTCAGGTGCGGGGATGCCTTCGTCGTTGTGGCAATGTTGACGGATCAGATTGGCGCGTTGTCTTGCGACTAAGTGAGCAGGCTACGCGTCCTCCGCGACGCCCGCTTTGCTGCGGTGACGGGCGCATGATAGTCGTTGACGGCCGCAGTTCGGTTTGCGTTACGTTTGCAACATAAAAGGGAATGAAACTTGAGATTGCCGCCATTCGCCGCTGCCTTTGCACTTATCGTCATGGGGGCAAACATGGCCGCCCACGGCCGTCCGCTCAGCGCCATTGAGTCCACCCGCACCTTGCGCGTTGGCCTGACGGGTGATTATGCGCCGTATTCGCGCCGCGCGCCGGATGGCTCATTTCACGGAGCTGATGTGACGATGGCGCACGCATTGGCGACGTCGCTCGGTGTGACGCTCGAGATCGTGCCGACGACATGGAAGGCCATGGCGGCGGATCTTCAGGCAGATCGCTTCGATGTGGCCATGGGCGGCGTCAGCGTCACGCCGGATCGCGCGGCCATCGGCGATTTCTCCATCACGGTGTTACAGGACGGCAAACGCCCGATCGTGCGTTGTTCGGACACGGAGCGCTACACGTCGATCGCGGCGATCGATCGTCCTGGCGTGCGTGTCGTGGTCAATATCGGCGGCACCAATGAGCGTTTCGCCAAGGCGAACTTCCCGCACGCCTCGCTGGAGGAGCGTGATGACAACCGTACGGTCTTCGGCGCGGTGGTGAGCAATCAAGCCGACGTCATGGTCACCGATGGCGCAGAGGTCGATTATCAGGCGCGGCAGCATCCGGGTGTTTTGTGTGCGGCAAAGGTGCCGGGACCATTCGATCACTTCGACAAGGCTTATTGGATGACGCGTGACGGCGCCCTGAAGCAGGCAATCGACAGATGGCTCACACAGTCCCTCAAGGCGGGGGACTATGACAAAGCCTTGGCGGACGCCGCGAACGAAAAGTTCTAGTTTCGCGCCTACTTTGCGCTCCCGGCGTTTCTCATTCTCGCGCCTTGCAGCAGAGCCTTGCACATCTGGAAATCAGGCGCGGGGTGCCCTAAATGAGGGACCATGTCGGACCGCCGCGCTCTCGAAGCTTTCATCCATCAATATCAGCGTCTTTTTGTGCTCAGCGGGGCAGGGTGCAGCACGAATTCCGGCATTCCCGATTATCGCGACAACCAGGGCAACTGGAAACGCACGCCGCCGATCACCTATCAATCCTTCATGGGCCCGGAAGCCAACCGGCAACGGTATTGGGCACGCAGCCTGATCGGCTGGCAACGTTTCGGCCGCGCCCAGCCGAATGGTGCGCATCGCGCGCTGGCTAATCTCGAATCCAGAGGCGGTTGCGAGATTCTTCTCACGCAGAATGTCGACCGGCTGCATCAGGTGGCGGGTCATCGTGATGTCATCGATCTGCACGGGCGGCTCGACAGGGTTCGCTGTATGGCATGCGGCGAAAAGAGCCCACGCGATGCGTTCCAGACAGAACTCGCGCGCTCGAACGGTGCGTGGCTTGAGCTGGGCGGACGCGATGCGCCGGATGGCGACGCCGATCTTGATCACGAGGATTTTTCGTCTTTCAGCGTGCCGCCATGCGCATCATGCGGCGGCATCCTGAAGCCGGATGTCGTGTTCTTTGGCGAGACTGTTCCGCGCGAGACGGTCGAGACGGCAAGGACACATATGGACAACGCCGACGGCATGCTGATCGTCGGCTCATCGCTGATGGTGTATTCCGGCTTTCGCTTCGTGCAGATGGCGGCTCAGCGCGGCATCCCGATTGCGGCGGTGAATCTTGGCCGCACGCGCGGCGACGATTTGCTGTCGCTGAAAGTCGAAGACCAATGCGAGGCCGCGCTTTCGTTTCTGCTGCGAGAGTGAGGCTTAGCGGGAGCGATATCGATTGTCGGAACGCGAACTAAATTGCTGTCCTTTACCAAGCTCGCCTCGAAGCCAGCCAAGAGTTACCGGTGAGGTCAGCGGATCTGCTTGGTTGCAATGCTCGCAGCGAAATTCACGGGCGCCCAGTGGAGCGAACATGAAACTCATCGGCTCTTTGCAAAGCGGACATGTTGGAGGAGGTGGTTTGGCTTCGCGCATGGCTCACCT
Organism: Afipia dichlorophenoxyacetatis; assembly: GCF_055386385.1. Lineage (NCBI taxonomy): Bacteria > Pseudomonadati > Pseudomonadota > Alphaproteobacteria > Hyphomicrobiales > Nitrobacteraceae > Afipia > Afipia dichlorophenoxyacetatis. The sequence goes on from NZ_AP029250.1 coordinate 2,542,705, forward strand.
CTCTTGAATGAGGCGGGAGCACAACACTCTCAGTCACCGCTGTTGCCGGATGACGAGCGGCGATACAAGACAGTGCGCCTTCGGTAATCAGATAGCCAGTTAATTCAGCAGGCGACGACCTCTTTCTTTGTGGCCTATTCGTCATTTAAGGCGCACAGTAATCCCTTTCCTGGTTCCTTATTTCATCACCTTGACCGCGTCGTTTCCTTCGGTAGGCGGCGCGGTTTTAATTGGCAGTGGCCTCATTTCACGAAGAGGCGTAGAATCTTGCCATCATAGACCGTCTGATGACCAATACCGGTGATTGAGAGTGTCGCGCTCCCGTCTGATGTTTCACCAAAGAAGGAGCTTATGCCATGACGCTCACGCGAGGAAGTTTTCAGCATTTTGACTATGACAGAATGATCGTTCTGTTCACGATGACGGATGCTGCGACCGAGGTGGCATGTGCAATCAGTTCCGCTGCCATGGACGGGCTGGAGGGAAAGACCGGAGTGAAACCTGCCCAGCGCGAAGAACAGTTTCTCCGGCTCCGCGATCGCATTGAAGAGCGTGCCTCGCATAAATTCGCCAATCATGAACTTGAGGGACATCCTCCGGGTGTCGTTCTCCGCAGCGTGGATTTTCGCTGAAAATATTGTCTCGTCGGTACGCCGTCGGGTGAATGCTATGTCAGCGCATCAGTGAAGGCCGCGATTCAAAGCGCTGTCGATCGGATCGCTGCGGCGAGTGTCCGCAGTGAATTGCGGGCAAGCCGGTCCGATGCGCTCGTATAGAGGACGATGTCGCGGGCGGGCAGGGGTGGAAGATTGAGACGCGCGGTGAGATCGACCGTGCCCATCGGTGCCACACGCCGGCCAAGCGCGGCAATCGCTAGCCCCGCCGAGATCGCTGCTCCGACTGTGCTGATGCCGTCGCCGACGAAAACTTCCGTCCATGCCACTCCCGCGCCATCGAGCGCATCGACGGCCATGCTGCGCACGCTGCAGGGCGCAGGCTGTGTCGCCAACCGCAAAGGTTCGCCGGCGTGGTGCTCGAAGTCGGGCAGGCCCATCCAAGCAAAATCTTCTTCCATGATGATCTCGCCCCCATCGCGGCGATTGTCGTGACGCAGGACCACGGCTGCATCAAGCTCGCCGCGATCATATGCAGCGACGAGATCGCGCGAGGTGGAAATCCGCATTTCCATCACCACGCCAGGCTCTGAGCTGTTGACCTGTTTCAGGAGGCGCGGCAGCTCGGCGCCGACAATGTGATGGTTGATGCCGACCACGAGACGGCGGCGCTCCGCCTCAAACGATCCGACCGCACCTTGATGCGCAGCCACGAGCGAACGCGCCGGCTCCAGAAAGGTCATGCCTTCGGCGGACAGGCGGACAAGGCGCGATGTGCGCTCAAGCAACCGCCGGCCGAGTCCGTCTTCTAGACGTTTGATCTTGAGACTGACCGCCGATTGGGTGGTGTCGAGCGCCTCCGCCGCACGGGTGAAACTCCTGAAATCCGCGACAAGGACGAAGGCCTGCACGGCTTCGATATCCAGCGCTTTCATAGGGCATCCATTTCAAATCGTAATCATTGAAATATTATTCCATATGATTTTCCAATGATCAACGTGGCTCTATGATCAAAACCAACGATTGAGGCTTGGGTGAAAGCAGGCGATTTGCCGATGCCGAGCCGGCCTGGAGAAAGGGTCTCATCATGATCATGGCGAACTACGCTCACCGTCTACCGGCAACGCTGGATATCAATCAGATCCGCACGCGGGCGAAGGAAAGAGGCCCGTTGTGGGACGCGACCCCCGAGTTGGTCTTCAAGGGATTCCTGTTGCGCGAAAGTGGGCGTTACGGCGCCATCGCTCACAACTATTCGTCGTTTTATCTCTGGCGACAGGATGACGCGTTCCGCAATTTCCTGGTGGCGGGTCACTACAAAACAGTCACGGATTCCTTCGGGCGCGCGGACATCGCGACACGCTTTGTGCTGGATGCGCGCAAGGGGAATGGCCGCGATGCTCGCTTTGCCTTCAAGGAAGAGGTGAGCATTCCTCTCGATGAGGAGCTGACGGCGGCGTGTGAACGGGCCATCGCACGCAACCGGGAGGGGGCGACGCAGCCGGGCACGGTTGCTGCTGCGGTCGGGGTCGATCCGCAGAACTGGACATTCACGCACTTCGTTCTGTCTGAAAACGCGCCGTCCGGGAGTGAGGCGGGGACGGGCTATGAAGTGCTTTATCTGGCGAAGCCTTTGCTGGACACGCTCGCGCGAGGAGACGCTGCGTGAGCAATCGTTTGCAAGCCGGTCGCGTTGATCGCAGGCCCGTTCGTTTCAACCAGGTGCCCGGTCTGCCGTCACAACGCGACGAAATGGCCGCTTACATGCTCGGCATCATCGCGACCTTCGCGGTGATCATCGGGATGACCTATGCCGCGATTGGAGTGTGGCGAATGCTGTTTTGATCTAGCGCGGCTTATGAGCGACTATTGGAGGAGCGTGCCTCAGTTCGTGCTTCACCGGGGCGCATGCCATACCGAAGCTGAAAAGCGCGGCTGAATGCGCTCTCGGACTGATAGCCCACGTCCGCGGCAATCCCGGCGAGGGGGCGGCTTGATCCCGATATCTTTCGGCGCGCGAGCTCAAGCCGCATCTCGGAAAGAAATGCGAGCGGCGACACCTGCGCCGTCTTGCGAAAAATTCTGACGAGGTTTGCCCGCGACGCATTTGCGAGAGCGGCCAGCTCATCAAGCGTCCAGGCGCGGCTTAGGTCGTTCAGCATCGCCGCGACAACGCGGCCTGCCTGCGGATGACCAAGCAAAGCCAAAACGCTCGCGGATGAAGTCTCGGATTCGATATGCGCACGAACCACCATAACAAGGAGCACGCTTGCCAGATCGGTCGCGATGGCTGCAGCGCCGGAACGAGCGCTTTCCAGCTCCATCTTGATGAAGGCGATAAGGCGCTCCATGTGCTGCGCGTCTTGTCCGACTGCGCCTGGAATGACGATGGCTTCCGGCAACGCCGCCATCACGAAGTTCTGTCCGGCATGTTCGAACTTGAGCCGGCCGCAGACGAGCTGGGTATCCGGTTCCGCGTCGGTGTTTGATTTAACAAGAATTGCGCGATTCGGTTGGCTTTGAATGCCGAACGGCCCGCGGTTCGTGGGCGACGTTGTTACACTGTGCACGACGTGAGCGCTTCCGTGCGGGAGAACGACGACATCTCCTGTTCCGAGTGGAATAGAGCGGTCGGCCGCTGTGAGGTGCAGCACACAGTTCCCGCCTGTCACAATGTGAAATGGCGCCCAAGAGTTACGTTCGCGCGGGTGGTCGGATGCCCACTGCGCTTCAAAACGGCAAATATATTGCAATTCCGGACGCACCCTCAGCAGCGGCGCCAAACCACTCAAGGCGTCGGATGCGGAGCCTTCCATCATTCGAAATGTCTCACCCATTGAATGATCCGTGCGGACACGAGCCTGAGCCTGGCAAGCATTTGCCCGGCGACCATCCGGAAATACCGTCCTTCTTATAGATCCAGCACCGTACACGACAAGCTTATCGCGGCTTTAGCTGAACGAGGAGACGTCACGATGTCTACACACGCACGTCACCAACTCTCACGACGCGGCTTCTGCTTGTGCTGTCTCGCCGCCACAACCGCGGCGGCTGCAGGTTGGCTCACGCCCCGAGAAGTCTTCGCCCAGGCAAGCGGCATTGTTGAGATGATGCGTAGCGAGGCTGCGAAGGCGAAGATCACCGTGCACAAGCTGCGCGGGAACGTCAGTGTACTGGAAGGGTCCGGCGGCAACATTGCGGTGCTGACCGGTCCAGATGGAAAACTTCTTGTCGATGCGGGGATTACGGCCACAAAGCCCCGCATCGTCGAGGCGCTGGATAGTCTCGATGCCAATCCAATCAAGCGCCTGATCAATACACATTGGCACTTCGACCACTGCGATGGAAACGAGTGGCTTCATGCGGCGGGCGCGGAAATTCTGGCCCACACGAATACGCGGAAGCATTTGGCCTCGACGCAACGTGTCGCGGATTGGAGCTTCGATTTTCCGCCATCACCGGCGGGAGCATTGCCGAGCGAGCTGATTACCGCCGACAAGACGCTTCATCACAATGGATCGACCATTTACTTGAAGGTGCACCAGCCTGCGCACACCGATAGTGATATCTCGGTGTACTTCACCGAAGCCGATATTCTGCACACCGGCGATATATGGTGGAATGGGATCTATCCGTTCATCGACTATTCCACGGGTGGCAGCATCGACGGCACGATCCGTGGGGCCAGCGAATGCATCGCGATGACGACCGGCCGGACAATTATTGTGCCGGGCCATGGTCCGATTGGTCACCGCGCTGAGCTCATCGAGTTCAGGGACATGCTGGTCGATATCCGGGGCAACGTTGCCGCCCTCAAGGCGAAGGGTCTCTCCCTGGACGACATTATCAAGGCCAAGCCGACGGCAGCCTTTGACGCGAAGTGGGGGCAGTTCGTGATCGATCCAGCGTTCTTTACCCGCATTGCGTGGGAAGGGGTTTGATCGTCGCAGGCTCCACTCAAACAGCAAACATTCGGAAACCGAGATGTCCATTCAAGAGAGCGATCTTCCCATTGGAAGCATCAACGCCAAGCGCGGTTTGTCACGCAGGAATTTCATCGCAGCGTCCACAAGCCTTGCGGGGAGCATCGTTGCGGGAAAGGCCGTTGCCGACACGCTGGCCGACGTGCCGCCGCGCGAGCCTGGTGCCGACCTCGGTGGAACAAGCGAGCGATCGAAGTATGTTAAAATCGCCCGCATTCCAGAATCCACACCGGGCAAGCGCAACATTGATCCGAGCGACGCGATCAACTCGAAGACGCCGCTTGACAAGCTCTTCGGCGCCATCACGCCGTCGGATCTGCACTACGAGCGAAGCCATTCCGGCGCGCCGGATCTCGATCCGGCCAAACATCGACTGCTTGTGCACGGTATGGTGAAGAAGCCATTGGTGTTTAACGTTGAGGATCTCAAGGCGATGCCGTCGATCTCGCGCACGGTCTTCATCGAATGCACCGGCAACGGCTGGGAAAATTGGAAGAAGGCTGACGAGAACGTCACCGTCCAGAACACGCACGGTCTTGTCAGCACCAACGAATGGACCGGAATTCCGCTCAAGTTTCTCGTCGATCTGGTCGGAAAGGATTCCGGTTCGAATTGGATGCTCGCCGAGGGGGGTGACGCGGCGGCGGTCGCCCGCAGCATTCCGCTCACCGATGAGATCCTGAACGAAGCGTTCGTCGCGTATGGCCAGAATGGCGAGCCGCTGCGGCCAGCACACGGCTTCCCCATGCGATTGGTCATGCCGGGCTTCGAGGGCAACCTCAACATCAAATGGCTGCGCCGCCTCGAATTCGGCGACCGGCCATGGATGACGCGCTGGGAAACGGCGCGCTACACGCAGCTTCAGGCCAACGGCAAGGCCATTCAATTCCAGCTTCGGATGGATACGAACTCTGTGATCACGTCGCCCTCCGGAACGATGGTGATCAAGCCCGGATATAATCGCATCACCGGGCTTGCATGGAGCGGCCACGGCAAGATCACCCGCGTGGAAATCTCCACCGACGGCGCGAAGACCTGGAAGCCCGCGCAACTCAATCTTCCGACGTTGCCGAAAGCACAGTCTCGATTCCAGATGGATTGGGTTTGGGACGGTAAACCGACCAAGATCGTCAGCCGCTCGATCGACGACAAGGGCAACGTCCAGCCGGACCGCAAGTCGTTCATCGCAGAGGTCGGGACCAATGCGCTGTTTCACTACAACGCACAGCAGACCTGGAGCATCGACGAGACGGGGAGGGTTCGCAATGTCCTCGACTAAGAAAGCCTTTCTCGCCGGAGCGATCGCGTTGGCTTTTGTCTCGCCCGTGCTCGCATATGATTTCGGCCGTCCGGCGACGCCCGATGAAATCGCATTGTGGGATATCGACGTCAGACCGGACGGCAAGGGATTGCCGCCGGGCAGCGGCACCGTTGCGCAGGGTAAGCAGATCTTCGCCGACAACTGCGCTGTGTGCCACGGCGACAACGGCGTCGGCGGCATCAAGGACCGACTGGCTGGCGGGCAGGGAACGCTGGCGTCGAACGCGCCGGTGAAAACCGTCGGCAGCTACTGGCCTTACGCTACGACATTGTACGACTACATGCACCGGGCGATGCCGTACCAGGCGCCGGGGTCGCTGAGCAACGACGATTACTACTCCCTCGCGGCCTACATCCTGAGCCTGAACGGCATTCTGACTGACGACGGCAAGCTTGATCGCGACAGCCTGCCGAAAATCAAAATGCCGAACCGCGATGGTTTCGTGCCGGATCCGAATTTCGATCCAGCCAAACTGTTCAGGAAGAAATGACATGAGACTCGCAAGGACACTCATCGTCGCGTTAGTCGCTCTAACCCTGTTTGGAGAGTATGCCATGTCTGCAGATGGATTGATCACGACACGCAGCAGCTTTGGACCGGAAGAGACCATGAAGCGGCTTGAGGCAGAAATCGGCGCCAAGGGCATGACGGTGTTTGCCCACATTGATCACGCTGCCGCTGCTGCTGCCGTAGACCTGCCGTTGCGGCCGACGGATCTCTTGATCTTCGGAGCGGCCAAGGGCGGGACGCCTCTGATGCAATCGGTCCAGACGATCGGCATTGATCTGCCGCTCAAGGCGCTGGTCTGGCAAGATGAGGCCGGAACGACGTATCTCTCCTACAACGATCCTGCCTATCTCGCGCATCGGCATGAACTCGGCGACGCCGCCAAGCCCGTTGTCGAAGGGATGTCGGGCGCGCTGAAGGCGATCGCTGCCAAGGCGACGACGGCTCCGTAAAGCGTACGTCGCACCTGAACAATCAGATGACACAATTCACGTAAGCGTCGCTAGTGTCCCGATTCCGAAGCTCGCACGGGCTTGCGGCTTGCTCAGATGCGAGCTTCGGAATCAAAGGGACACTAGCAAACCTATGATTGTAGTGCCGCTTTTGGATTTGAAGTTCTTCATCGAGCGTGCGGGTTCGTTTGGAAGAACTTCAAATCCGCGGCACTAGACTACTCAACATTCCCGCTTATCTTTGTGCAACACATTCAGTGTATTCGCACACGGAGAGCAGGAGACCAGCATGGCGACGACCCGAGGCTTTACCGGCCGCCCGCGGGCGACGGATCTGAGCAGCCGCATTCCACCGGGACAGCATCTTGAAAAGGGCTTTCCGGTGTTGAGCGCCGGGCCGACGCCGCGCATTCGCATCGCGGACTGGACTTTCACCCTCAAGGTCGGCCCGCGTCCGGTGAAGAGCTGGAGCTGGACTGAATTCAACGCGCTGCCGATGACGCAGATGACACGCGATATTCACTGCGTCACCACCTGGACCAAGCTCGACACCGCGTGGGAAGGCGTTCTCGTGGACGACATCCTGAAAGCGGCGGGCATCGAGGCGCCGACGCCCTATGTGCTGGCGCATTCATTCGACGGCTATTCCACTAACGTGCCGATGCAGGATCTCGCCGGCAAGGCGATGGTGGCACTGCGCTTTGACGGCGAGCCGCTGGATGGCGACCACGGCGGGCCGGCACGGCTGCTGGTGCCGCATCTCTATTTCTGGAAGTCGGCCAAATGGCTCAACGGCCTCCAGTTCACCGAGCGCGACGAAGCAGGTTTTTGGGAATTGCGCGGCTATCACATGTATGGTGATCCCTGGCGCGAGCAGCGCTACTCGGGAGATTGAGTTCACGCATGTCAGAAGGCTCTGTGCGCTGGCAGACCGCCACCGTCATCGATATCGTCGTGCGCACGCCGCGCATCAAAAGCTTCTTCCTGTCGCTCGATCATCCGTTTGAATTTCAGGCGGGGCAGCATGTCGATATCCGGCTGACCGCGCCGGACGGCTATCAGGCAATGCGCAGCTATTCCATCGCCTCCGCCCCGGAACATGGCACTAGTATTGAGCTCGCCGTCGAGCGCCTGGACGACGGTGAGGTGTCGATGTTCATGCACGATGTCATCGTGCAGGGCGACGAGATAGAGGTGCGTGGGCCGCTCGGCGGACATTTCATATGGAAAGTGACCGACGGCGGTCCGCTGCTGTTGCTTGGCGGCGGTTCGGGTGTCGTGCCGCTGGTGTCCATGGTGCGCCATTTGAAGGCCGCGAACCTTGCGGGCTCGACGGTTCCGGTGCTTCTGCTGCTGTCGGCGCGCACGTGGGACGAAGCGCTGTTTCGCGATGAGCTCTCGGAGTTCAACAAAGAGATGAGCGGCTTCACATTTGTGTTGAATCTCACCCGCGAAGCCAGTGTTCGCGGGCAGGATTTCGGCCGACGCATCGATGCTGCGATGGTTGCCGATGTGGTGAAACGATTGCCCGGGCCGCCCCTTCATGTCTTTGTCTGCGGTTCGAACGCGTTCGTCAATGCTGCGACGGACGGCGCGCAGGCCGCTGGAATTCCCGCGGATATGATCAAGACCGAGCGCTACGGCGGGTGAACATGTGGACGTGGGAGTTCGTAAATAATGTCTGAACAACTCGCTCCCACCATCGATCAAACCGCGCTGCCGTCGCCGGGCCGCGCCACGCTTGCCGTCACCATCGGCAACATGCTCGAGTTCTACGATTTCATCACCTACAGCTTTTTCGCCATTCAAATCGGCCGCACGTTTTTCCCGACGCAAGGTGAGTTCGGCAGCTTGATGCTGTCGCTGGCGACCTTTGGTGCGGGGTTCATCACCCGGCCGATCGGCGCGCTCGTGCTCGGTACTTATTCCGACCGTGTGGGCCGCAAGCCTGCGATGGTGCTGAGCTTCACCATGATGGGATGTGCCATCATCCTGCTGGCACTGACGCCATCCTATGAGAGCATTGGTATCGCCGCGCCGATCCTCGCCATCATCGCGCGCATGGTGCAGGGCTTCTCGCTCGGCGGTGAGGTGGGGCCGACGACGGCTTACTTGCTGGAAACGGCAGAGCCACACAGGCGAGGGCTGGCGGTTTCTTGGCAGCCGGCGAGCCAACAGATCGCGGCAACTATCGGCGCGTTGGTCGGCACGATCCTGTCCGAAACTATGAGCAGCGCGGCGCTCGATGCTTACGGTTGGCGCATCGCGTTTCTGCTCGGCGCGGTCTGTCTGCCGTTCGGTTTGTGGATGCGCAGGGGACTGCCGGAGTCGCTGCATCTGCCGGAGAATGAAGGGGACACGCCAGAAGCCGCGGCCAAGGCGGCCGGTGGTGTACGCAATCATCTGCGCCTTTTGATCCTCGGCCTGCTTGTGCTCGCCAGCGGCACGATCATCACTTACGTCACGCAATACATGACGACCTATGCCGAGAACACACTGCATGTGCGGCCGGGGCTCGCATTCGGCACCACGGTGGTCAGTAATGCGCTCGGTCTCGCGGGCGTTCTTTATGGCGGCTGGCTTGCAGATCGTTACGGGCGCTGGCCGATCATGGTGTGGCCGCAGCTTGCGGCGCTGCTGCTGACCTATCCGGTGTTCTTGTGGATCGTGAATACGCATAGCGCGTGGGCGTTGCTCGGCGGCTTCGGCGTGCTGTCGCTGATCGGCAGCATTCCCTATAGCGCGTTCTATGTGGCGCTCGCGGAAGGATTGCCGAAGCATATTCGCGGCGGATCGTTCGCCATCATTTATGCCGTCGCCATTGCTGCGTTTGGCGGCACGGCGCAATTGGTGGTGACGTGGCTCATTCACGTCACCGGCAATGCGCTGGCGCCTGCGTGGTATCTGCTGTTTGCGACTGCCGTTGGCCTCGCCGCCATGGCGCTGATTCGTGAATCTGCGCCGGGGAAGGCCGCTACGTCTGCTTGATCGCTGCCGGCAAGCGGCAAACGATCCTCACGAAAATGATTTGATCGGCCACCGGCCTTTTTCGGCTGGATACCCCCCGCAACCAGCAGTTGGACGTCGCGGGCTGGGATGGCGTGCAGATTCAAAGATATTACTAACCTCTCAAATTGATATTGACAGGTTACGCCGATGCAATGTAACCATATTAATGTCATTAAAGAGGTTATGTTAACTTGGCGGGCATCGGCCTTACCTGCCTCGTCAATCACCGATCGCCGTCGAGCGGCGACATGCTCAAGGAGAGCTCACATGCGCGCCATCGTTCTGGAGAAATTCGGCGGCCTCGACAGCCTGGTTTACAAGGACATTCCAAAGCCGGAGCCGAAGGCCGGCCATGTGGTGATCAAGATCAAGGCGTTCGGCATCAACCACGCCGAGATGCACATGCGTCGCGGGGAGTGGGCGGAAGCCGCGGAAGTGAGCGGGATCGAATGCGTAGGCATTGTCGAGTCCTGCCCCGGCGGTGAGTTTCCTGTCGGCGCAAAAGTAGCAGCCCTCATGGGCGGACTTGGGCGCACCATCAACGGCAGCTATGCGGAATTCACCCGCGCGCCTGTCTCGAATGTGGCGCTGATCGAGTCCGATTTGCCGTGGGCTGATCTCGCCGCCATTCCGGAGACATATGCGACAGCCTGGACCTGTTTGTTCCGCAACCTCGACATCCAAAAGGGACAAACACTTCTGATCCGTGGTGCAACGTCGTCTTTCGGCCAGGCTGCAGTGAATCTGGCGGTGAATGCAGGCGTGCGCGTCATTGCGACATCGCGAAATCCGGATCGTTTCGTCATGCTCGAGGCGTTGGGCGCCCACCGTGCCGAGCGCGAGAGTGCTGATCTGGTCCAACGCCTTCCTGAAACCAAGCAACTCGATGCCGTTCTCGATCTCGTCGGCAACAGCACGATCATGAGCTCGCTCGACATGCTCAAGCGCGGCGGCAAAGCGTGTCTGGCGGGATGGCTGGGTGGTCTTGCGCCGATCCCGGATTTCAATCCGCTGCTGCAAATGTCGAGCGGTGTGTATCTGACCTTCTTCGGCAGCTTCGTGTTCGGCACGCCGGGCTTTCCAGTATCCGACGTTCCGCTCGGTGACATCGCGCGCCAGATCGAGCAGGGCCGCTTCAATGCGAAGCCTTCACGCGTTTTCGATTTCGAAGACATCCGCGAGGCGCATCGCGTCATGGAGGCCAACGAAGCCGGCGGTAAAATGGTGGTGGTCCATCGTTAGTTCTCACGCAGAGACGAGTCGTTGTCATGTATTTCGATGTGGCCACATGGGGTTATTACGCCGCGCTCTGGATCCGCTTGCGGATTGGCGCGGCGGCACCGCGGCCGGCAGGCTGCTGCAACTATCACTTGCGCAAGCGCGGTTCCAACCTCACGGTATCGTGAAGCGAGGCTTATGGCGGGATGGAGCCCTGTATCCGCGCATCGGATTACAGTGTTCGTGGCCGGGCGTTGGAGACGAGGAAAGTACTCATCGCCAAAAAACCTTTGAATAGATTTAGATGAGGCTGTGACCAACTAAGCTCCGATTACGAGGACTGACTTTGTAACCGAAGGAGTACTAGTGATGGTGAAGCCGACAGATGGACAAGTCTTGGACTTGGTTGATTTGGAAAGAGAGATTGAAGCGCAGGTTCACAGTTTTTTACCAATTCGTGAAAACCGCTCTTTGAATGTCGTACCTGCAAAGCCTGGAATGCCGGCACGCGCGATGCCTGATTATGTTCAGCATTGCGACGGTGCCACCGAAATCGGCAAACTCTCGGCAGAAGCTGTAGTCCGCGAATACGAGGCTGCTGCGAAAGAAATCGAGGGCATGGGCGCCGAGCTGATCGAACGCGTCAAGCAATGTGAGACGATGACGAAAAACGCATTCCAAGCCTCCGAGGAAATGAAGGAGACCGCAGCGCGATACCGCGAGGAGGCCAAGCGCATCTTCCTGGAGATTGAGAACTGCACGCGGATGACCGAGGAGGTTCGCAAGACCTGCACGGATCTCAAGGAAAAGATCGCGCAGCCGGTGCCGACTCCTGCAGAGTGAGTTGTGGGCGGCGTTTGCGAAGCGCCGTTTGCCCGTTGATCATGCTGCGGTTTTGATCCGTTCGCGGATCTGTGCAGCGTCCTTGGCGGGCGGCAGGCCAAAGAAGCGGGCGTATTCCCGGGTGAATTGCGACGCGCTTTCGTAGCCTATGTCATAGGCGACGGACGATGCATTCACGATTGGGAAATCAAAAGCTGGCGCGCCTGCAGCAGGCGGATGCGTTTCTGAAACTGGATCGGGCTCATCGCTGTCACCGCCTTGAAGTGACGGTGAAAGGCTGAGACGCTCATGGAGGTCATCCGCGCAAGCTGTTCGACTTCCACGGTTTCAGCGTAATGCGCCCTGATCCAGCGGATCGCCGAGCGTACCTGTGACAGCGCACTGTCCGGCGCTGCGATGTCGCGCAGCATCCAGCCTTGGGGGCCTCGCAGCACGCGATAAAGGATTTCGCGCTCATAGGCGGGCGCGAGCGCTGCAATATCCGCAGGCCGCACCATCAGCCGCAGCAATCGCAACCAGGCATCGAGAAGTTCAGGGGTGACGGTGCACACCGAATAGCCGCCGCGCTGACCGCCGGTATTGGGCTGCACCGGAACATCCATCAAGAGATCCGCGACACGGATCGGGTCGAGCATGAGTGCGATACTCGTATAGGGTCGCCCCGGACCGGCATGATGCACAGTGCCGGTGGCCGGCGTGTCGATCGACATCACGAAATAGTTCGCCGTGTCATAGTGATACACTTGATCGCCGATGTTCAGCGTCTTGCCGCCTTGCAGGATCAGGTTGATCATCGGCTCATAGACGGCGGCGAGCTGATGCTCGGGGACTTCGCCGCGCACCATCACCACGCCGGGAATGCCGGTCTCGGTGCTGCGGTTTTCGGCACCGACCGTTAAACGGCGCATTTCCTCGAGCATTGTTTCCATGGCGGATTTCTGACCCGGCCGTCATCGGCTTTCAAGATCAAAAGCAGGATTAGGCAAACATGCGCCAGCTTTCGGCGGCTCCCGCGATCACGCCTTCTGACAGGTTACGCGCCATCGCAATGTCAGGAGATGGAAATGAAAGTAGTCATCATCACTGGAGGAAGCAGGGGCATCGGCAAATCGGCGGCGCGCGAATGCAGCGCGCGCGGCATGGGCGTGATCGTCACCTATAATAGCCACAAGGCGGGCGCGGACGAGATCGTGCAGGAGATTGAAGGCGCCGGCGGCAGGGCCGTGGCACTTTCGCTCGATGTCGGCAACACCGCGGCCTTTCCCGGTTTTGTCACGGAAGTCGCGCGGGTGCTGCAAGACACGTTCGAACGGACATCGTTCGATTATCTCGTCAACAACGCGGGCTTCGGCGTGTTCATACCGATGACCGATGTGTCCGAGGCGGTGTTCGACAGCCTGTTCAACGTGCACCTGAAGGGACCATTCTTTCTCACACAGGCATTGCTTCCGCTCATGGCAGATGGGGGTGCCATCCTCAACGTGACCAGCGCATCGACACGTGTGGCCACGGCCGGTGTCGCACCCTATGCATCGTTCAAGGGCGGGCTCGAAGTGTTGACGCGCTACATGGCGAAAGAGTTCGGCGACCGCCGCATCCGCGCCAACGCGATTTCGCCCGGACCGATCCGTACCGATCTCGCCAACGGCGCGCTCGATAAATATCCCGAGTTCGCTCAGTTGCTGGCTTCGCAGACCGCGCTTGGCCGTTTGGGTGAGGCGGGCGATGTCGGCAAGATGATCGCGTCGCTACTCTCGGATGATCATGCATGGGTCAACGCGCAGACCATCGAGGTCGGCGGCGGCTATATGATTTGACACCGCTCCATGAATTGATGCGGTGATGCTCTCCGCATCACCTCATCCAGTTGCAACAATGCAGCGGCGATGATATCGATTCCGTATGAAGTCGCTCGCCGCTCATCACCTGATACGTCGCTCCCGCTAATTTGCCGGGGCAGCACGGGTGTGCGGGAGGGCCTTATACCCCCTTAATTGGCAGCAGATGGCTGTTCGCGGGTCGGTTCGAGTCCGACGCCCCGGACCATGCGCGCGTGGAAAATTTTACGCGCACGGTGTTTTTGCACAATCGATCGACGCGCGGTCTCTCGCGTCGCGGTTGTCTTCACTTCAGCGCATCATTGAGCGTGATCGGGGAGGATCGATGACGCTCAGGTATGGACCAGACGGCCCGGCGATTTCAGATACTTCTTTGTAATCGCATCGGCCGCCCAGTAGGCAAGGGCTCCGACAGTGCCCGTCGGGTTATGCGACGGGTTCTGCGGGAAGGCGCCTGAGCCCATCACAAACACATTCGACACATCCCAGCTTTGGAGATAGCGGTTGACGGCGCTGGTTGATGGATCGGCTCCCATGATGGTGCCGCCGGTGGTGTGCGTCGTCTGGTAGGGAACAATCGAATAAGGTCCCTTGCGATAGTTGATGCCGATCTTGTCCGCTTTCATATGCTTCGCGATGTCGGCTGAACGATCGGTACAGTACTTCGACATGTCCAAATCGTTCTTGCTGAAATCGAACGTCATCCGCAGCAGCGGATTGCCGAAGCCGTCCTTGTAGTTCGGATCGAGATCGAGATAGTTGCCGCGCTGGGCAGTGACGCTGCCGAAGGCGGCAATCACGAATGTGCGGTTGTACCAGTGCGCCACCGACTGCTTCCAGCCCTTGCCCCAACGCGGTTCGCCGGGAGGCAGATTGCGGAAATCGATCGGCCGCTGACCCTTGCTCTCGACGCAGAGATAAGAGCCGCCGACGAATCCGAGCGGGCCGTGATCGAAGTTGTCGTAGTTGAAGTCGTCCATGATCATGGCGCACGCACCGGCCCCCATGAACGGGTTGAAGATCTTGTCGTTGAAGTGCGCGGTCACGCTGCTGGACATCTGGTAGGCGTAATTGCGTCCGACGCCGCCTTTGCCGGTCTTGGGATCGTAGATGCGGCCGATGCCGGAGAGCATCATCAGGCGCGCGTTATGCAGGCCGAAGGCGCAGAGCAGCACCATGTTGGCTGGCTGTTCGAACTCGCGACCTTGCGAGTCGACATAGGTGACGCCGGTGGCCTTCTTGCGCGTGGAGTCGAGATTGACCTTGGTCACATGAGAAAGGGTGCGCAGCTCGAACTTCGAGTCTTTCAATAAAGGTGGCAGCAGCGTCGATTGCGGGCTTGCCTTGGCTGACATCTCGCAACCGAAGCGTTCGCAGAACCCGCAGTAGACGCAGGAGCCCATGTCAACGCCTTCAGGATTGGTGTAGGGCTGCGTGACGTCGGAGGATGGCTGAACGTACGGATGGAATCCCATCTCACGCGTCGCATCCTCGAACAGCTTCATCTGGAAGCTACGCTTCATCGCAGGGTTGGGATATTCGCGGGCACGCGGGCCCTCGAACGGATTGCCGCCTTGCTGGATCACACCCTTGATGTTGCCGGCCTTGCCAGCGGTGCCGCAGAGATATTCGAAACGGTCGTAATAGGGTTCGAGTTCGTCGTAGGTAACGGGCCAATCCTGAATCGTCATTCCTTCGGGAATGAATTTCTTGCCGTATTTTTCCTGGTAGTGACTGCGGATCCTGAACTCGCTCGGCGCGAACCGGTAGTGCTGACCATTCCAGTGGACGCCAGCGCCGCCGACGCCGTTTCCGGGGAGGAACGATCCCCAGCGCCGGATCGGAAGTGCGGTCTGGTCGACATTGTTTCGGAAGGTGAGGGTTTCGCGGGACGCGTCCTGCATCAGATCGTGCCGTATAGCGAAGCGAAGTTCGTCATGAATCATGGGCGCGGAAAATTCCGGCGTCGTGTCGCGCATTCCGCCACGCTCGATGGCCACCACATTGAGGCCTGCTTTCGTCAATTCTCTGGCGAGCACGGCGCCGGTCCAGCCGAAACCAACAATGACCGCGTCGACGGATTTCAATTTCGTCGCCATCGGAAATGCTCCTTCGATTTGAGATCGGATCAGCTCAAGTCAGCGATGCTTTGAGGTTCTTCGGTGTAAGGCTTGTTGTAGGTGGTCTCGATGAGGTCGACGAAGTTACCGGTCGCGCCGGAATAGCCGATCATCTTCCACGCGGCCTTGTTGCGGTTGCCGCCATAAGCGGGGTCGCTGAAGAAGCCTTCCATCACGTTCTGATAAAGCAGATCGAGAAAGAGCCCTGCGGGGAGCGGCCCGGAATCCACTTTTCCTGTGCCGAGGCCGTTCAACACCTCGTCGCGCTGATCTTCCGTGATCGATGAAAAGTCCTTGCCGTACGTCTTCGTGCAGTAAGCGTTGATCGCAGGTATCGCGGCACGATAAGCCTCCGCAGGCGAGAGGCGAACCTGCCAGCCTTGTTGAGGCAGGCCCGGATGCCAAGGACCTTGCATGAACATCTTACCACCTTGTCCGAAGCCGCCGGCGAGTTGCTGGTCGATGAAATAGGCAATCCCCAGATCGACGCCGCTGGCGCTTAAGTCATCCGCCGGAATCATATGATTCACCGCGGCTTCGACCCAACTAGCTTCATCGGGATTGAGAAAAGTATAAGTGCGCTTCTCGGGTGGGGTAGACGTTGCAGCCTGCGCAGGTGTCGATGGAGATGCTTGCGCAACCTGCTTTTTGCCCATGTGCATCGCATGTTGCGCAGATGCAGGTTGTGGAGTGATCGATCCGCCAGTTACGCTGGCAACACCAAGAACACCGGCCCCCACAACGAATTCACGACGCTTGATCGTCATGGCCAAACTCGCTTTTCACGTTGAGATGAATGCAGTTTGCAAACGTTCTAAGTTCGTGGAAGTGAATTACTCGCACGATGAAAATGAACGATCTTCAACATCGACGAGGCAAATAAGAATAAAAGGCCTCGCATCGCGCGATATGAAGATGAGATGACATTGGCGTGGCAAAAGAATGACTACCGCATTGCGAACGTAGCCAGATTCCGCGCATGCGTGACCACGACGTAACAGCGAGACTGCACATTCTCTCCCGCACCTAGCCTTATGGGAGAAGACTGATGCGACAGGAATACTCATCGGACACATTACTGAAGCCTGCAACGCTGTACTACGCGCTCAATGTCGAGGCGGGCGTTGGTGCAGAAATAGATCATCGCGCCACTGCGCCCAACGGCATTTCGCGTGCCGCGCGGCATCTCGGAAGCGTCAATTTGGACGCGGCGAAGATGACACCGAAGAGGGATGCTGACGATCAGACGATTTGGTCGAAGGTATTCAACTTCTTCGTTGAAGGTCTTGCGATGGGCGGCGTCTCGCCGCGTCCGGTGGAGGATTTCCTGCAGGACGATCATTGGCCTGAAGAGAAGCAAGAGATCCAGTCCGCGAACGGGCAACACGCGGCCGCGATGTATCCCGTACCGTTTTCATCAGCTGCTCCGAATTGGACTTGGTGGGCATCGTCCCAAGAAGTTGCGATCGCAGTTGGCGAGCATCTGCGCAGGGAGCGGGACATCAAGCGCGCCGTCGATGCGCTCTCCGAACTCGACGACGAGACGCTGCAGGACATGGGCATTCCGCATCGATCGCGGATCGAATATGTCGTGAGGTATTGTCATGATTGCTGATGTGATCAGCCTGACGATCGCAGGATTCAAAGTTTGGCGCGGAGCTTATGCGGCCACCTGTACATGGGGGCGTGCGTCTCAGGTTTTGCGCCAGCTCAAGTGGCCGGTGCACAGCGCGGCACCTCATGTGGTGGTTCAGAAGTTCGCTTCATTTTCTCGGCGAGGCTTTTAAGCGAACTTCTGAACCTGAACCACGCGAGTGTGGCGCGGAGCGCGCTGCACGATGAGGCGAGCTTTGGATTCGGGATACGAGGCAGGCCCGCTGTCATGCGCGGGTGTGCAGCGGCGATGATGCTTTCGTGATCCGGCACGGAAACGTCATCGCCGCTTAACTACGTAAGATCAGAACGGCTCGACGGGCAGGGTAAATGTATAACCGACGCCGCGAGTCGTCTGAATCACGCGCGGTGCGCGCGAATCAGTTTCCAGCTTGCGCCGCAGCCGCAGCACTTGAACGTCGATGCTGCGGTCGAAGATGTCGTCGTGAACGCGCGTGGCTTGCAACAGATGTTCGCGGGTCAGCGGCCGCTGTGGCGCTTCAAGAAACGCCAAAAGCAAAGCATATTCTCCTTTGCTCAAGGTGACCTGCTGCCGCTGCGGATCAAGCAGCCGTCGGTCGCGTCGTTCGAGCCGCCATCCGTTGAAGCGGTAGCCGCCACGTTCGGGGTCGCGGGAGCGGGCGACCCGGCCAAGCTCCTGCCGCCGCAGAATGGCCCGCACGCGTGCAAGCAACTCACGCAGGCCGAACGGCTTGACGAGATAATCATCCGCGCCGAGCTCAAGGCCGACCACGCGGTCGATTTCGTCGACGCAATGACCTGTCATGATGATGACAGGGACATCTGAATGCGACCTGAGTTCTCTCAACAGGTCGAGTCCATCGTCGTCGCCGAGCCGCAAGTCGAGCAGTACCAGGCTCGGCGGTGCTTTGGCAAAGTGGCGATTGAGTTCGCTCCGGTTTGAAGCGGCGCTGACGGGAATGCCTTGTTCTTCGAAGTAGCCGATCACCATGTGTCGGATCGCTTCGTCGTCGTCGACCACAATGATGTGGCCAAGCTTGTTCAGCTCGTCGCTCATGTCGTCGTTCGTTCTCCCAGCATTGGGGAGCATCAAGGCCGAGGTCGCGGATTTCATGGCGGCTCCAGTCACGCTTCGCCCCAAGCGCGTGATAGCTCGTGATATAAGCATCGATCGCCCAAGATATGGGCGAAATTTGAACGATTCTGACTTTCTCTGATTGCGTGTGCAGATGATGCCGCGCGCGCACGCCAAGCACGTGATGCGGAGCAACTCAGCTAAAGACAAGCCATGGCGAAATGGTGGCGCGGACGGTTACAGCCGTAACACGCGCCACGCCCGACGGAGATGAGGCTGCAACGGCGCGTGCGTGATCATCTCTCGCGGAGAACATGTGTGAGTGCTGGTCTGTGCATCTGCGCGCCGTTGTTTGTATTCCGGCCGCGCGGCAAGGAAAATTAGAGGTTGCGATTGGCGAGGATCTAGCGTCGGGTCAGCTTGTGGAGCAGGTTGTCCAGCGTCGGCGCCACTCCTGTTTCGCGGACCCACTCCTCGAACAATTTCCTGATCTCGCCCGGCGTCAGACCGAACTGCCGGCGGAATGCACGGACAAAGGTGGAGTCGCTGCTGAACCGAAGATCGACAGCAAAATCGATCAGGCGCTTGCCCTGTGATGCCGGCGAAATAAGCAGCATCAAGGCGCGATTGAGCCTTTGCTCCTGCACGTAACGCGCAAGTCCGCCGTCGTCTTCGAAGAGGCGATAGAGAGTGGCGCGGGAGATCTCGAAATGGCGGCAAAGATCGCTGGCAGTCAGCGGGCTTTCGAGATCGGCCGCGATATGGCGCTTGATCATCGAAAGATACAGATGGCGCTCGGCCCGCTCGACGCCATGCTCTGTGTCGGCGGTGCAGCCTGCTGCCGCGGCCATGATATCGGCCATCGCCTCGATGGCGGCCTCCAGACTGCCGGCTTCGGGCACGGGGGGCTGCCATAGCGCAGCGAAGTGGCTGGCCAGAAGCCGCGCGTGGGAGTGGCTTGCCGGTAGGAATGACGCCGCCGCCGAATCCGGATTCGCCAGCCGCCGCGCCAGCACGGCGCGTGGCAAGATGATCGACATCAGCCGGGCGCGCTCTGTGCCCACGCCTGTCAACCTTGTCCGGTTTGGTTGCACCATGTCGACCAACCAGATGTCGCCGGGGTTCATGTTCAGCTCCCGCCGGCCGGAGCTGAACCACATCTCGCCATGCAGGCACAGGGTTACGTGATAGTGATCGAGGCCGCCGCGGGCGATGTGCGCGGGGGTGCGGTCGTATTCCAGTGCGGTCGAGGCGGAATCGACGATTATGGCGTTGCCGGTCATCATCGTGAGGGTGGTGATATGGAAGTCATCTTCGGCGGTGAGGGGATTTACGTCACAGATGTCTGCCGTCGCCGCGCGCAACCGCTCCAGTGCATGCGCCCCGTACTCAGGATAGGTCGCGGGGGCGTCCGTCACCTCGTCAGCCGATATAGTCTCACTCACGTCCGCATCATCACTTAAAGAAGCCCGCGGTCCGATTTTAACATTCGCATCCCATTGAAATGGGCTCCCTTGCGAATGTCAGAACCTAAGAACGAGCGCCACACCAGTATGGCTTGTAACTATCTGAAAATCATCGTGCAAGCGAGAGCGTGGTTATGCCTGACAGAGTTTTGGAGAGGGGGCACGGTGCGTCTTGGGACGGCCGTCTATAGCGCTTTTTCAAGCGGCTCCGATGCTGGCGGGCCTGGCTTCTCGGAGCCTCGCCGTGGCGGTCTCGGCGGATAGTGCCGGTGCGAAGGATGGCTAAATGGTGGCGAAGATGTTACAGCAGTAATACACCCAGGTCTCGTGGTGACGATGCTGTAACGCGCGCCCGTCATTGTCCGTGATGCGGTGTGAGCGCGTGCACTGGTCTGCGCGTCCAAGCGCCGTTGTTTGTATCCCTGCCATGCGGCAAGGAAGTCTACAGCCATTGCAGACCAGCGCCCATATCGTGATCAGCATCAGAATGAGCGGCAGGGTGGATCCAAACGATATCGATCGCATCGAAAGTATTGCGTGGGCGCCCGAGCACTTTGGTGTTCGGAGCGCGGTTTTGGTCGTGGCCGTCGGCTTTCTCGCAATCCTTGGATCGATGTTCTCTTTTTCGCTCTGCACTGCGCAATCCGTCACGCCAATGCCCGAGGCGAGTTCTGCCGTTAGTGAGCCGATCACACCCATTCCTGATCCGCCGGAGATCGATCCGTTGAAGGTTTCGCTCGGGAAGCAACTGTTCAACGATCCGAGACTCTCTCGCGGCAACAGTCACAGTTGTGCGTCATGCCATGATGTGCTGACCAATGGCGCGACTAAGCAGAGCCACGACCTTGGTCTCGATGGTGCGATGCTGGAGTTCAACACGCCGACCATGTTCAACGCTGCGCTCAGTTTTCGTTTTGGTTGGCGCGGTGCCTTCCGGACATTGCAAGCTGATACAGCTGCATCGCTCACGTCCCCGCACATTATGGGCATCACGCTCGGCGATGCCGCAACGAAGCTCCATGCCGACCCGGAGATCCGCCGTGCTTTCATTGAGGCTTACGCAACAGGGCCGGACGCAGACAATATTCTTGATGCGCTCACCAGTTATGAGCGCACGCTGTTGACGCCCAACAGCAAGTTCGACCGTTGGCTGAAAGGCGACGCGAATGCGCTATCGGCTCAGGAGCTGAAAGGCTATCATCTATTCAAGTCACTCGGCTGCGTGTCCTGTCATCAGGGTGTGAATGTCGGCGGCAATCTGTTCGAGCAGAGCGGCGTATTCACTGCGCCGCCTTCGAGTCCTCCGGATGTTTTCCGTGTACCGAGCCTGCGCAACGTCGCCGTGACGCCTCCTTACTTTCACAACGGCAGTACATGGACGCTCGATGGGGCGGTTCGCCGGATGGCGCGCATCCAGCTCAACACAGCGCTGCCGAACGAAGATATCGCGGCAATTGTCGCCTATCTCAACACATTGACGGGAGAGTATCAGGGCGCTCCCGTTCGGGCCGCGCCATGAAGTCGAGCCATTATACCAGTATCGTTGTCCTGCTGCTGCTTGGCGCGCTGACCTGGCTGCAGTTCAGCGGGCTGAATCTCAATTCCCCCCGTTATGACCAGGAGATGCGAGCGCTGGAGGATTTCCTTCGCTTCGAGCGCGGGCTCCATCGCGAGGTGTTGACGGCGCGAGCAGGGCTGTCGCGCAATTACGATGCGCTGGTGCGCATGAGCGATGCTGTTCAGGATTCTCTTGAAAGGCTGCGCAAGGCGGCTGGTCCCAATGCGCCTGAGGCCCCGGCCATCGGCGCGCTCGAGGATCGCGCGAATCGAGAGTTTACTCTGATCGAGAAATTCAAGACCAAGAATGCACTACTGCAGAACTCCGTTGTTTATTTCGGAGTGCTGACCTCGCGTCTGCTTGCATCCGATAATAAGCCGGTGGCGGGCGCCGCGACACGGCTTGCCGGCGCGATGCTGCTGCTCACTATCGACACTTCGCAGACGACGGTGGAGGACGTGCAGAACAGGCTCCACGAGTTGTCCGCCGTCGACCGGACACCGGATGACAGTGACGCTATCGCCGCCATTCTCGCCCATGGGGGAATGCTGCGGACCCTTCTGCCTGACATCAACACGTTGTTGAGGGCGCTGATCAGCGAGGCGGATAGCCGACAGCAGGATGTCCTGCGGTCGATGATCTTCCAGCGTCAGGTCGCAGCGCGGACCTCAGCACGGAGGTACCGCGTTTGGCTCTATGCGACATCGCTGCTGCTGGTGGTCTTCCTGGTGATTCTTGCGCTTCAGTTGCGTAAGCGCGCGGTGGCGCTGCGGCGGCAGGGCGCCTTCGAGCGTATGATCACGAATATCTCCATGGGGTTCATCAGTTCGCAGCATCACGAATTGGCGACGTCCGTCGAGCGGGCGTTGCGCAGGCTCGCCAAATTCATTGACGCGGATCGTGCTTATTTCGTGCTGGCGGAGCCTGCGCTTGTCTATCATTGGACACGCAACGGTGCGGAATTTCCGAAAGACTGGTCCGCGCCGATGCTGGACCATGCATTTCGCCTCGATGCGGGCAAGGACGGCATCATCCGCACCTCAAGCTTCACCCCGGCGCATGCACCGGAGCGAGATTTGCTCACGACGACTGGGCTGCAGAGCTGGCTCTGCGTTCGCAGCATCGGCAAGCGGGTGGATGCCATCCTGGGATTCGATGGCCTAAACGCCCGTGCGCTCGGCTCCCGGGATGATTTCGCGCTGTTTCGCATGGCGTTTGATGCGATCGCCAACGCTGTGGACAGAGCGTTGCTCGAACAGGAGAAAGAGAAGCTGGAGGCAAACCTGCAGCGCGCCGAGCGGATGGAGACCATCGGCACCTTCGCCAGTGGCATCGCCCACAACTTCAATAACATCGTAGCGGCGATTCACGGATACACCGAGATCGCGGAGACGCGCATCGCGCTTGGGAAAGACCCTGGCAAGAGTCTGATCGAAATTCATCGTGCCAGC
Organism: Afipia dichlorophenoxyacetatis; assembly: GCF_055386385.1. Lineage (NCBI taxonomy): Bacteria > Pseudomonadati > Pseudomonadota > Alphaproteobacteria > Hyphomicrobiales > Nitrobacteraceae > Afipia > Afipia dichlorophenoxyacetatis. Next base: position 2,565,795 of record NZ_AP029250.1, read on the forward strand.
GAGCGGGCGCGCGAACTCGTCGAGCAGATCCTGCGCTTTGGCCGCCGCGGCGAGGGCAAGCGGCGGGCAGTATCCGTCAAGACGCTTGTCGGCGAAGCCGTCTCGTTGCTGAAAGCCTCTTTGCCGCAGCACATTTCTCTTGCGGTGGCCGACACCTCCGACTCGGCCATGCTCTCCGGTGAGGCCGCGCAGCTGCAGCAGGTCATCCTCAATCTCTGTAACAACGCGGCGCAGGCGATGGCGGAGCCAGGCACCATCGAGATCCACATCAGTTCAGAATATCTGGTGGAGGCGCGCCAGATCGGGCGCAAATGGCTGCCGCCGGGGCGCTTTACCACGGTTGTAGTTTCCGATCCTGGCAAAGGCATGGATCGGGCGACAATGGAGCGGATCTTCGAGCCATTCTTCACCACGCGCTCCGACGGCAACGGCCTCGGTCTTGCGACGGTGCGGGAAATTGTCGAGGACCATAAAGGGGCTATCGACGTGCAAAGTACGGTCGGAGTGGGGACGCGCTTCACGATTTGGCTGCCGTCCGATTATGCGCCGCATGTGATTACGCCGCCCGCTCAGCACGCTGTGTCCGATGCCGACTTCGGCAGGGCTGTACTGGTGCTTGATCCCGATCCGGCGCGTCTGCTGCGTCATGAGGAAATCGTCGCGGCCCTGGGCTTCGAGCCCATCGGATTCACGACATGCAAGGATGCTGAGGCGGCGTGCAGCTCGGGCGAGACCGATTTCGATGCGGCGCTGGTGTTTCATAAGACAACCGACTCCGCTTTGACAGGAGCAGCGCTGTTGCATGCGGCCGTGCCTCACCTTCCGATTGTCCTGGCCGCATCATCGGCGCGTGATTTCGACGCTACGCAACTTGCAACCTCGGGCGTCACGGAGCTGGTGCGTTATCCATTGACATCGACCGATCTGGCTGACGCTTTGTCACGCTGCCTCGTGTCATCGGGCAAGCTGGTGTGGCTCAGCCAGGATCACCGGGCCTGCATGAACCAGCCGGCAATTGCCACCAAGGCGCAGATCACGGCCACGATCCAGAAATGAAACCTCTCGCGCCGCCGGCGCTCCGGTCCGAGCCACTTGGCGTTGAGATCTGCGTTCATGCGCGCGAATGCTTCGGCGTAGATCGGATGGCGCAACGCGTAAGTGCGCTTGACCGTCCTGTAGAGCGATGAATCGTCGTCACCGAAGTCGAAGCTTCGCGTGATGCTGGTTTGGGGCGGGATGCGGCGATACTGGTTTGTGCTCCAACTGTTGCGGAAGCAGGCATAGGAGCCGAGCAGGAACAACGCGCCGAGCCCAAGCAAGAGGATGTCCGCAGTAGTCAATTGACGGTACATGTGTCTTAGCACCTGCGCGCCGAGGTAAAGCGCGATCGCCAACATGCCGTAACCTGGAAGGGCCTCCTCCGTGAGAAGCAAGCTCTTTGCCCGTTCGCCCAATATGGGCGCCTGTTCTTCGGCGCGATGCTGTGCGGCGCAGCTACCGCAAAACAGTGGTGTCGCCCGTGTGACCCTGATGCCGCTGGCGGCAAAACATGACAGCGCTGTTACGCCGTTGCGCCAGGCCCGATCTGGACGCCGCTCATTCCCTCGACGATGTCGGAGGAGCGCGTATCGTACTTCGGCAAGCAGGTTCCTATGCAGCGGCCGGGTCAGCCGACGGAACTGGCCACGGCCTATGTGATGCTGGCTGACCCGCTATCCAGTTACGTCTCGGGTGCCACCATTGCGGTGACCGGCGGCCGCCCTATCATCTAAGTCCCTGGAACGTTGCGATAAGTGTGCCGTTTTCCCACTGGCACATCGCAGTTTTAAAGGGAGTCGAGCAATGGGTTTGGCAAGCTATGCCATTGTGGAACACCGAGGTGGGTGGGTGATCCTGCACGATGGTGAGGCGGAAGGTGACTTTGAGACCAAGGAAGCTGCATTTGAATCGGCAGTCTCAGCGGCGTCTCTCGCGGTCCGGCAGGGGCATGAGGTTCATGTCAGTGTGCCGGGTCGCGAAGTTGGCGAAACAGCGCTTGGGCACCACTAACCGCTTCGAAGAGAGTGACGCATATTGCTTGGTTACGGATCGGAACGAATGGCCATGCTGTTTGAGGACTCCCTGCAGATAGCGTGGGATTATCTCGAACGGCTTGGAGAAATCGAGGAGCCCGCGACCGCGGCACGCTATCTCGCTGAGACGATCGAACGAAGGCTGCGGTCCGGCGAGGAGCACCGAATTTTATTGTCGAACCATGCGATAAATGACTATCGGCGGTTTGTTCAGGACAGACGTCGCCGCCATGGTGACCGCTTGTAAAGCCATTATGCCGCCATCGAAACGGTGATTCAGCCGCTATCGCCTCGGGTGTCTCGGTTGGCGCGATGGAGCGAAGCCGGTCGCTCGCCGGATGAGCCGTTCAACCGCCACGCCGATGGTAAAACCGGCTAATACGTCGCTCGTCCAATGCGCCAGGATCACGATCCGCGAGAGCGCTAGCGTTGAGGCCGCCGTCCAAACCGCGTTGCGGTATCTCGGCGGCAGTGCCGTCGCGGCGGAGGCGAGCGCGCCCATATGGACGGCATGTCCTGAAGGAAAGGCGTCTTTTGCTTTCCCGGATGTCGGAATACCACGCCGGTGAGCGCGAAGAAAACGGCGATCAGGCCGTGTCTGGTTGAAGCCTCGCTTCAGGAGATGCGGAAGAACGGCCGACGCGACAGTGACTGCGAGGATATGATTGGCCGCAAGCCGCAGCGAGGGCTTTTCCTCACGCGCATAAATCCAGAACGCTCCTGCCAGCGCGATGAGGAGCTTTTCGTCTGCGCCATATGTCGCTGTGCGTGCGAGGAATTCCGGCAGTGGCTCCGCATGCTCTGCGACGGCGTTCGCAATCGTGATGTCGAGCTTCGTGGGTGAGACCTTGATCGGCATGTTGCTTGATAGGCTCTCTCTCTCTCTCTCTCTCTTTCTTTCTCGTTATCCAGCCATCGCGGCACATAACTTGGCGCATTGGCGGCAGGCCTTCACGCACTCGTCCATATCGCCGATGCGCTCGCAATCGCTCGCACATTCGGTGCAGATTTCCGCGCATTCTTTGCACGTGTGTCTGTGATGAGGCGTGTTGATGAGCATGAAGTGCGCCGATGTCCGGCAGATTTCCGCGCAAGCCATCATGAGGCGAAAGTGCGGTGGTTGGGTATGCTTGCCCCCGGCTTCGAGGCAGTGGTTCATCGCGGTGGAAGGGCAGGTCTGATAACAAAGAAGGCAGGCGTCGATGCATCGCTTGGCTTCAGCAGACATCATCTGATCTTCTCCCATCGCGGAAGGAGATAACTATCGATATCCCGGATCGTTTGCTGAAGCGGGCAAGAATCTTTTCCGCCGTGAGCCTTCTCGCGGGTAAGAACCGCGGGCCAGCGTCCGATCTGCCGCAGATATTTCAGTTTCACCAAAGGAACCCAAAGCCGGGCCGCGCATTGTCGTGGTTCCACCTCTTTGTGCATTGCCCGGACTGGGTCACTCGGCAGGCGCCCAATCCCTACAACCCTCAGGACGACACCAGGTTTTGTTATGAGCGTGGTCGCTACGGATGATCTGACTGAAATTTTTCCGGGCGACAGCGTCATGGCGCGTCTGATGCGCGAATGGGATTGGAGTCGAACAGGGCTGGGCGATCCGCGTAGATGGCCTGATGGCTTGAAGATTCCGTTGCGGATGCTGCTGACGTCGCGCTTCGAGATGTGGCTCGGGTGGGGGCCGGACCTTCTGTTCTTTTACAACGACGCGTACATCCCGACTCTCGGGCTCAAGCATCCGTCCATGCTTGGCAAGCCGTTTCGCGAAGTATGGGCGGAAGTCTATGCCGACGTGGCCGATCAGGTGGAACGGGTGCGCGCCGGGCAAGCGACGTGGAATAAGGCGCTGCTGCTTCTCCTTGAGCGCAGTGGTTATCCCGAAGAGACCTACCACAGCTTCTCTTACAGTCCGCTTTACGGGCAGGGCCCCTCGGTTGAGGGGCTGCTTTGCGTTGTCAGCGAAGACACCGAGCGGATCATCAGCGAGCGCAGGATCGATATGCTGCGGCATCTCGGTTCAGAGTTGGTCGGCGCCTCGGATCAACATGCCGTGCAGCAGGCGGTGTGTTCTGTCCTGAGCACCAATCGGAGGGACTTTCCCTTCGCGCTGCTTTATCTCTGCAATGAAGGTTATGCCTGCACCGATGATGCCGCGGCTCTGCTGAATGAATCCTGGCCGCTACAGGACCGTGAGACGCTCGGCAAGGGGCGAATTATTCAGCTTCGTGAAGGCCCGGTCTATCCCACCGGAGAATGGCGGTTACCTCCGACCGAAGCCGTGATGGTGCCAATCCCCGGTGCGCACGGGCAGGATGCGTTTGGCACGCTCATTCTTGGTCTCAATCCTCATCGCCGCAACGACCCCAATGTGATGGACATCGCGCGGTTGATTGCGGGGCAGATCAGCGGCGCGATGGCCAATGTCGGTGCGCTGCAGTCGGAGCGGCGGCGTGCTGACCGGATTTGGAGTCACGCACGCGATCTCATGGTGGTGGTCGGCGCGGATGGGATCTATCGCTCTGTGAGTCCGGCATGGACGCGTATTCTGGGTCATCCAGTGGAGGACGTGATCGGCCATTCGTTCAGGGAGTTCGTTCTCCCTGACGATATCCTATCCACCGCAGACGGATTGCAGAAGGCTGTCAGCGATACCGATCTTACCGGATTCGAAAATCGCTTGCGGACAGCGGATGGCGACTTCCGCTGGATTTCATGGCACACGGCCATGGAAGAGGGGCTGGTCTTCGGTTATGGCCGCGACATTACCGAGCAGAAAGCCAACGAAGCCGCGCTGCAAGCGGCAGAAGACGCGCTTCGCCAGGCCCAAAAGATGGAGGCGGTCGGTCAATTGACCGGAGGCATTGCCCACGACTTCAACAACCTGCTCACCGGTATCATCGGATCGCTGGATATGATGCAGCGCAGGCTTGCGCAGGATAACACCTCCGATGTGCAACGCTTTGTCTCCGTCGCGACAGCCTCTGCCAATCGCGCTGCGGCGCTGACACAGCGTCTGCTCGCGTTCTCGCGGCGGCAGTCGCTCGATCCGAAACCTGTCGATGCGAACGAACTCGTGCATGGCATGGAAGATCTCGTCCGCAGGACAATCGGCGAGTCGATTGACCTGAAAATCGTCACCCGCTCAGACCTGTGGCCGACCAAGTGTGATCCCAATCAATTGGAAAGCGCCATTCTCAATCTGGCGATCAATTCACGCGACGCGATGCCGAATGGCGGTCAGCTCGCGATCGAAACTGGACATGCCTGGATCGATCGGCACCACGCCAAGACGCATCAAAGCGCAGCTTATGGCGAGTATGTCGTCATTTCCGTCATCGATACGGGATATGGAATGTCCCCGGAGATCGCGTCCAAGGCCTTCGATCCGTTCTTCACCACGAAGCCGATAGGGCAGGGGACGGGGCTTGGCTTGTCGATGATTTATGGATTTGCGCGACAGTCGAATGGCTTCACCGAGATCGAGAGCAAGGAAGGACAGGGGACGACTGTCCGCATCTTCCTTCCGCGCAATGAAGAAGTTCCGAGAAGCGAAGTTTATGCGGATGCCGACCGATCCGATGGCCGGTCGGACGGCGAGGAAACCGTGATGGTGGTGGAAGATGAGGCCGCGGTGCGGGGCTTCGTGATCGATGTGTTGCACGAGCTGGGCTATCGCACGCTTGAAGCCGTTGACGGCGCGAGCGGGCTAAAACTTCTCGAAACCAATATTCAGGATATCGATTTGCTTCTGACGGATGTCGGCCTTCCCGGAGGGCTGAATGGGCGGCAGCTTGCGGATGCGGGGCGTGTGTTGCGGCCGGACTTAAAAGTGCTGTTCATGACCGGGTATGCCTTCAACGCATCTGTCGGCAATAGCTACCTTGAGCCGGGGATGGCGATCATCACCAAGCCGTTTGCGGCGGACAAGCTTGCGCGTTACGTCCAGAACATTCTGAAGGTGAAGTTCGTTCTGCCCGTGGAGAAAACCGAAAGCCGGGTGCAGGGTTTATAGTGGGTTAGCTGCGACTTCGCGGCGCGACCATCTTACATCGCAACGCACCAAGCACGTTTGTTGCTATTCCAGCGCATGTTCGGGAACATCACACTCATCCCGCGATTAACACTCCGAGAGTGAAGCGAAGCATCGGAGGGAAGTTCCATGAACGGTATTATCTATCTGATTGGTTTGATCGTCGTCGTCATGGCGATCCTGTCATTCCTGGGACTGCGCTGATGACGATGCCTGCGGATGTCGATGTGATTGTTGCGTCGGATGAGCTCGATGCAACATCATCATATGTGAGCTGGACGCCGATCGTCATCGGTGCGCTGGTGGCGACGGCGCTGTCGTCAATCATGCTGGCGTTTGCCGTGAGTGTCGGCCTCGGCGTGTCATCGGCTGCGCCGACATGGCGTGATGCGTCAGCGTCGCTGGCGTTGCTGTCAGGGCTTTACCTCGTCATTCAGGCGGTGATCAGCTTCGGTGTCGGCGGCTATATCGCGGGCCGGGTACGCACCGGCTTTGTCTCAACGCTCGATCCGGATGCGACTGAGCGGCGCGATGGTTTGCATGGGTTGGCGGCGTGGGCACTTGCGGTGGTTTTGGGAGCCGTGCTTGCGGCTCTGGTGGGCAGCGCAGTGTTGCCGCGCTCGAACACAGCTCCGGTGACGCCGTCGAGGACAAGCGCAGCCGAAACGCTGTTGGGCCTTGATCTTGACCGCATGTTCAGACCGGTCCGCCGTCCGGCCAACGTCGATATTGCGGAGGCGAGGGCAGAGGCGGGCCGTATCCTGCTGACGACATCAAGCCATATGGGGATAACCACCGAGGATCGCGCCTATCTGATCCAGCTCGTCACGAACACCACCGGCCTCGCCGGGCCTGATGCTGAACGCCGCGCCGACACGGCCATCGTCAATGCAAAGACCGCGATCGCGCGGTCACGGCGAGCCGGCGTGATCGTCGCATTCTCAGTCGCAGCCGCGTTGTTGATCGGAGCTGCGGTGGCCTGGGCGGCCGCGGCTACCGGAGGCCGTCACCGCGACGGCGAGCCACTGCCGGATTGGATGAATTCGGGAATGACGGCGAGAAAGCGCGGGCTGCCGTGAGTTGAGCCTCACGTCGCCATCGCGTGACCGTGTCGCGCGGAGGCGATGGCCTTGCGCAGGACGCGGGACAGGCCGTCGACCGAGTACGGCTTGTGCACAAGCTCGAAGCCGTGGTGGGCATTTTCCGACAGCACGTTGCTGAAGCCGCTGGTGAGCACGATCGGCAAGCCGGGGTAATTCTCGCGCACGAAAGTGCCGAACTCGATGCCGTTCATGCCCGGCATCACGATGTCGGAAAACACCACGTCGAAGGCGAACTCGTCTTCCGAGATCATGGTCAACGCGTGTTGCGCGGTGGTGACCCATTCGACCTTGTAGCCGAGATCCTGCAGCATCTCGCTGGTGAAGGCGCCGATGCCTTCATTGTCTTCCACGATCAGCACGCGGTGCCCCTTGCCCGAGACAGGGGTGATCGCGGCTGCGGTAATCGCCTCATCGCTGACCACCGGACTTTGCGGCAGGTAGATCGTAAAAGTAGAGCCCGCACCGATGGTGCTCTCGACCATGACCTCGCCGCCGGATTGCTGGGCGAAACCGAGCGCCTGGCTTAAGCCAAGGCCCGTGCCGCGGCCCACTTCCTTGGTGGTGAAGAACGGCTCGAAGATGCTGTCGATATTATCTGCGGGAATGCCGATGCCGGTATCGGTGACGGATATGGTAATGAAATCGCCGGTGCGCTTGTCCCGATTGCGGCACGGTGGGATTTCGGTGGCGGTGGCGACCGCGATGGTCAGGCGGCCATCGCCTTTCATGGCGTCGCGCGCATTCACCGCAAGATTGATCAGCGCCGTCTCGAACTGGGCTACGTCGGCAAAGGCAAATAACGACTGATCGAAATTGGTGACATCGACCCGCACGGTCTTGCCGACCAGCGGGCGAAGCAACTGGACGATGGAATTGACAGTGTCGTTGACGTTGAAAGGTTCGGGCTTGAGCGCTTGCCGCCGTGCAAACGCCAGCAACTGCTTGGTCAGCTTCGAGGCGCGATCCACGGTCTCAGAAATGGCGTCGACATAACGATTGCGTCGCTCATCCGGCAAATCGCGCCGCCGCAGGAAGTCGGTGGCCGAGCGAATGATGGTCAGAAGATTGTTGAAGTCGTGCGCGACGCCGCCGGTGAGCTGGCCGATCGCTTCCATCTTCTGAGACTGCCGCAGCGCTTCCTCACTGCGCCGCCGCTCGGTGATGTCGACCGCTTCCGCAATCGCAGCGGTCACGGCGCCGTATTTATCGACCACTGGACGCAGCGTGAGATCGAAAGTGCGCTTGCCGATGGGAAGTTGCGTTTCCATCTCGGCGCGGACATTGTTGCCCGCAATGGCGTTCTGAAAAGCGATGCTGATCGTCTCGCGCGCGCCCGGCGTTTGCGCGAACCACGGTGTTTCCCAAATCCGCTCGCCAAGGACATCGTCGATCGCTGCGCCAAGGCCGGAGAGGGCGGTGGTGTTGGCGTAGAGCACTTCGCCATGGAGATTGAGGAGCGCCTTGTATTGATGGCTGGTCTCGAAGATTGCGCGCATCTGCGCCTCTCGCGACTCGATCTCGGAGGTGCGCTCACTGATCCGGCGTTCGAGTGTGTCGTTGACCGCGCGGAGGTTGATCTCGGCTTCTTTTGACGCGGTGATATCGTGCGCGACGCCGATATAGCCTGCGTGCTGGCCGCTGGCGTCCCATCGCGGCTGCGACTCCGATCTCAGCCAGCGCCAGACGCCCTCCGCGTTGCGATATCGCGCTTCAAGCACGAAGGGCTTCAGCGAGGCTTCCCCCGCGATCTGCTCCTTCAGGATTCGCGATAGGTCGTCCGGGTGCAGTGCCTTGCGCCAGTCAAACACCAACGCTTCCTCATAGGGAAGACCGAGGAAATCGAGATAGGCGCGATTGGCGAAAGAACGGGTGCGGTCGAGCTTCGTCACCCAGATCGGCACCGGCGCGCTGTCAGCGATGAGGCGAAAGCGTTCTTCACTTTCCCGTAGCGCTCGCTCTCCGAGCTTGCGTTCCGTCACATCGGTGTGGGCACCGATGAGCCGTGTGGCGCGGCCGTTGGCATCGCGTTCAATTTTCGCAATGACGCTGATCCAGCGGGTCTCGCCGTCGCTCGGGCGAATGATCCGGTATTCCTGGGCAAAGTCTTCAGCGGTGCCCGTCAGTGCGTTCTCGAAATGCGAGACGGCACGCGTACGGTCTTCAGGGTGGACACGGTTGACCCAATCCTCGTGGGTTTCGTGCGTGGCTTCCGGCGGCAGGCCGTGGATCAAGAGATATTCAGGAGATCGCCGGTTGCGATAGCCGTTGGTGAGATCGACCTCCACGCCGCCGACGCCCGCAATCCGCTGCACTAGCGCCAGCTCGGTCTCGCGCCGCTTGAGGAGAATTTCTCGGTTTGATTGTGGAATAGATGCGTCTGGAAGGTCATTCGGTAATACGGTCATTTCGGCACTGCGGCGCTTCTCGCTTGCGGTGCTAAAGTTTGCACCCGCTTTCATAAAGAATTCAATTTGTTCAGCGGCAAAGCGCTGACTTATCTTCTTAAAATTGTGCGGATAGGCTTAAGAGGAAGAATGGAACAAGAATCAACGTCCGGTGTCCGAAAAAGTTCCATCCAATTGCGCGACGGTAGGCGCGGTTCCTGGGCGGGCGCGCGCCCGCCGGTCAGGAAGCGAGTGGCGAAGGGCGTTCTGAGCGCAGTGACGCTGCGTCACTCGACCACTTCGGTTGCCGCGAATGAGAAGCTCAAGATGATTATCGAAACTGCGGGACCGGTGGGACGCTCATCGACGGCGGGGGAGGCGAGGCGATCCGCGACGCGTTACCTATTCCGCTTGGGTCGCTGATGGATGAATTCCGCATCGGCGGAATCCCATTAACGGCAGATGCTCCGGCTCCGGCCGAACCTGCCGCTCGTATTGCTCTTTGTTGGGCATATGAACCTGTTTGTTGGGCATATGACCCGGCGGTGGATGCGAAGATCAGGCAAACGGCGAGACCGAGCTTGCGTGAGACGTTCGACATGGAAAGACTCCATCGGTTGAAAGCCCCACAACTCATGTAGGCTCGCAATCGCTCCCCACCACTAAATTATTGTTCAGAAAGCGTGATGGACCCCACGGCCACATCTTTGTGATGCAGTGAACGCGTATGAATTTGGTGCGACCGATGTTCATGGGAGAACATCATGCGCCTCATCATTGCTGCTCTGGTTTTAAGCACCATGCCGGCGTTTGCCGACACTGACGTCTATGTCCCGAGGAATCCTCAGACCGATTTAGATCAGGCTCACATGCTTTGTCAGGATGACTGGGGGATGGTGCTCGACGGCACACCCGCCAGTTGGGAGTTCAAACGCTGCATGGCCCAGTATGGCTGGTACTACAGCAAGCACATTCCCTCTAAGCGACGCAAATAGGAAAGCGTCCAGTTCAGCCCGCGGCGGGCTGTGAAGGTCCGCGCCTGACGCGCTGGCAACATGACGTATCAATCCGCGAGATCGAGCAGAGCCCGCTGATTGTCGCGGCAGATTGTCTGCAGGGTCTGCAGGGGCATACCCGAATCGTACATGCTTTGAATGACGATGCGCAGTGATTCATGCGGCGGAGGGTTGAACGGCTGTCCGCCGTCGCTCGACAGGATCGCGCGCGCGGGCGTCACCGCATCGATGGCTTCCATCAGTCCTGTGAGCGAGAGGCAGTGGAATTTCGGAAGCAGGTTCACCGCGCAGAATTCCATGGTGGCGCCCATCTTCGCGAGTTCGACCATGGTTGGAACGTCGAGGTTTGGCGTTGCAAGCTCCGGATGAGTGATGACGACGCGCTTCAACCCAATACCGAGCGCATAGTCCGCAACTGCGAAGATCTCGCGCTTTGAGACATGCCCAGTGCCGAGGATCGCGCCGTAGTCATGCACGAGGTCGATGACTTCTTTTGTCTCAGCGGTGAGTTTGCCGCCCGTGTCCAGAACCGACAGAAGCGGAGATGGCCGATTGCGGCGCGAGGTGAGCGTCATGGCCTTGAAGCCATAGGTGCCGCCGGAGCCATAGGCCTCCGCATGGGCCGCAGCATCGAGGGTCGGCAGCCAGACCACCTTGGCACCTTGTTGAAGCGCCAGCTCGACGGCACCCGGATTGATGCCTCCGACACCGCGGTTAAGCGCGATGCTCGCATAGACCTTGAAGTCGGGATGGGTCTCGGCCACGGCGCGGCGGGCGTGATGGACCTTGGAGACCGTACTCTCAAAGTGGCTCTTGATGACGATGCCCGCCATGCCGGCGTCGGCACACCATTGTGCGATATCGATCGAGTCTCCGATCCGCACGAAGGGGGCAGGTGCAGAATGCATGTGCAGGTCGAAATAGCCGTCGAGCTTGAGCATGATGTGAGACCTCAATCGTTGTGCAGGAACCTCGGTTTGTGAGCAGGAGAAAAGAGCCGGAGTTCTGAGAGCCAAGATAAATTGATTGCCAGGTTGCTGAACCGACGCAAAACCCATGCAAGAAGCGTGCTAAAGCCATCATTGGCGACGGCTTTAACACCTCGATGCCTGGCGGTCTCAACGCATAATGATCGGCAGCTCCATGGTGCCGTCCCATGTGAAGGTGCCGTCGCGCTTGTACATCTCCATGTAATGGCCGGGGATGATGCGGTCGCCGAGGGTGAGGAGATGCCGGATGGTCTCGGCCGCGCGCTCCTGGGTATCGAAGGCGTGGTCGGCCTTGCGGTTGAGCGCTTCCTTCGGAAACTTGATCGCGTCCTGGGCAACCACGACATTGCCGTCCTTGGTCTTCAGCACCAGCGCGTAGCATCCCGGCGTGTGGCCGGGCGCGGGGATATAGCGGATCTCGCTTTGGAATTCGCCCGGGCCATTCAGCAAATGAAGTTTGTACTTCGCGAGCTGCTCGCGGACCATCCACGGAATCCACGGATCGTCCGGATGCGGGTTTGCGGCGTATTCGTATTCGGCGCGGCTGACGAAGATCTCAGTGGTGTAGGGGAATAGGTCGATGTTCAGGACGTGGTCGATATGCAGGTGGGAGAGAAAGACGCGCGGAATGTCGGATGGCTTGAGCCCGCGTTTATCTAGCTCCGCGACCAGACCTTGACGGTTCACGGTGTGGCCTACGTCCACCAGCATCGGGCCGTCATTGCTCTGGATGAGCGTCAAGTTGGTCATCGCAAGGTAGCCGGTCTGGAGCCGGAGGTTGTTTCCCTTGACGAGGATTTCATAAGTCACATCGGACACGGTATCTTTCTCCGGAACTAGGCCCCCATGAGGCCGTTAACAGCGTGACGCGGATTTGCGTCCTTCGCCAGACTGTACAAGCTTCGTTACGTTGCGCCAAAATACATCGACGCAAATGAGGTCTGAGAGCGGCGAGGGTTCACAAATCGGATTTGGGGCGGGTAAAGTCACAACACATGAAGAGCATTGCGATCATCACCAGCGGCGGCGATGCGCCGGGCATGAATGCTGCCATTCGTGCCGTCACGCGAACTGCCCTCGACCAGAATATGGTCGTGTACGGGGTGCGCCAGGGCTGGCAGGGTTTGATCGAGGACCAGATGATCCAGCTCAATGCCCGTGAAGTGGGCGGCATCATCCATGTCGGCGGCACATTTTTGGGCAGCGCGCGCTCGGCTGAATTTCGCGAGGAGAGCGGCCGCGCTAAGGGGCTGCGCAATCTGTCCAAGCGAGGCATTGATGGCCTCGTGGTGATTGGCGGCAACGGCTCGCAGACCGGCTCCCATATGCTGAGCCAGATGGGGTTTCCGGTGGTCGGCGTGGCATCCACCATCGACAACGATCTGTTCGGCACGGACATCACCATCGGCTGCGACACCGCGATCAACGTGACGCTGGAGGCCATCGATCATCTGCGCACCACCGGATCCTCGCACAACCGCGCTTTTCTGGTGGAGACCATGGGCCGCAATTGCGGTTACCTCGCCATGATGGCGGGGCTCGCGGGCGGCGCCGAGGTCATCTCCACGCCCGAAGCTGAGGTGCACCCCGCCGAGGTCGCAGAGCGGCTGCGCGCGGCTTACGAGCGCGGCAAGACCCACGCTATCGTTGTGGTCGCCGAAGGCGCCACGCACAATTGCGAAAAAATCCTGAGCTACTTCGAGCACGACAAGCGCATGGTGGGCTTCGAATTGCGCGCCACCACATTGGGGCATGTGGTACGTGGCGCACCGCCGACGGCCTTCGATCGCATTCTTGCGACGCGCCTCGGCGTCAATGCCGTCACAGCACTGAACGATCGCGAGTACGGCGTGTTGATCGGTCAGCAGAAGGGGCAGGTGACGCGCACGCCACTCGGTGAGATTGCGGGGCTCACCAAGCCGATCGACACTGAGTTCGTCGAACTCGCTCGGATGCTGGCGCGCTGATCCAGCGCGGTTGCCCCAGGACTGCTAATCCAAAACGAGGTGCACCAGCGTACGCATGTCGTTCCAGTTGAAATAGTAAGCGATACAGATCAACAAGGTTGAAAGCAGTAGGCCAGTGAGCGCGCCGAGTGCCACGCCTTTGCTCATCGCCCAATCGTCGCGCCGCGTATCCTTCTGTTCGTCCTGCGAGAGCATAGCCGGCCTGGAATTTTACGCGATACTGGTAGTTCAATGTGGTGGTTCAGAAGTTCGGTGAGGCGAACTTTGGATTCGGGACACGAGCGTCATTGGGATTTCGAACGTCGGACGGACGGATGCGTTCCCACAAGCTGGGGCTATTTCTCTGTGACACGCCGTCGCGCTGTTAGGTCTGCGGGCTATGGCTGTAATGGACGCGCGAAACTCAGTTCGTGGCCGTCGGGATCGTCGAGATGGAAGAAGCGCTCGCCCCATGCCGCATCGCGTGGTGATGTGGTCGGCCGAAAGCCCGCAGTAACAGCGCGCTCATACATCTTGTCGACATCGTTGACATAGAAGATCGCGCGGCCCCACCACGACCAGCGCCGCTCGGGTGTCTCTGCAGTGATGTTGAGAAAGCCAGTGCCCGCACGGAAGCTCGTGAACGGTGATGTCTCCCCGCCATGCACGACCTCGAAGCCGAGCGTCTTGTAGAAGGAGACAGCTCTTTGCATGTCGTGGGTGGCGAGCGTAACGGCGCTGAGACCTTCGATCATCGCGAGGCCTTTCTGCTTTCAAGATCAAATACGGCATGCGGTCCGAATAAATTTCCCAAATGACATCGCCGTCGTCGTGACGATGCCAACGAACCATGTTACCGATTTACGGTAATATTCTAACCCCAAATCACATTCGAAAAGAACGACGGGGAGGAAACATGAAGTTCGTTATTGCCGGGACTCTCGGGGCCGTGGCCTCGTTCCTCACAAGTGCTGCTTTTGCCGCGAGTGTCGATATCTCCTCACACGACATTGGCGGTCAGGTGGCCGGGGCCAAAGGTCCTGAAGCAGGCGTGTGGGTCGTCGCCGAAACCAAAGATCTTCCGACGAAATATGCCAAGGTGGTGGTGACGGACGATCAGGGCCGCTTTGTTATCCCCGATCTGCCGGACGCAAACTACAAGGTGTGGGTGCGCGGCTATGGCCTGCAGGACAGCGCACAGCAGGATGCGCGGCCGGGCAAGCTGCTCGATTTCAAAGCCACACCGGTGGCTTCTGCAGCTGCGGACGCGCAGCACTATCCCGGCATGTACTGGTACTCGATGCTCGATATTCCCCCTCCATCGGAATTTCCAGGTACCGGCGACAAGGGCAACCAGATGCCCGACACCATGAAGAGCCGGGCGCAATGGGTCGATACGGTCAAGAACATGTGCCAGTCGTGTCATGCCATCGGATCGCGCGGCATTCGCGAAGTGCCGAAGGCGTTCATGGACGGCAACGACTCTCACACGGCATGGGCGCTGCGCACGCAGGCGGGGCAGGCCCAGGAATACATGGCGGTGGCGCTCGGCAGCATGGGGCCGGAGAAAGTCTATTCGCTGTTCTCGAAGTGGACCGACCGCATCGCAGCAGGCGAATTGCCATTCGACAAGCCGGAGCGGCCGAAAGGCCTTGAGCGGAATGCGGTGTACACCATGTGGGACTGGGCCTCGCCCAAGCATTACCAGCACGACGCGATCTCGACCGACAAGCGGAATCCGACCGTGAATGCCAACGGCCTGATCTACGGCTCGCCGGAAGAGAGCACCGATCTGGTGCCGACGCTCGATCCGGTGAAGAACATCGCCTCGACGATCAAGCATCCGTATCTCGACCCCAAAACGCCGTCGTCGGAAGATGCGGGACGCGGACCGTCCGCCTATTGGGGCGACGAAGCGATCTGGGATGGCCACACCAGCATCCATAACGTGATCATGGACGAGCAGGGTAAGGTGTGGTTTACCGCGCGGCTGCGCCCGCCTGAGAATCCGGACTATTGCAAGCAAGGCTCGGATCATCCTTCCGCGAAAGCGTTTCCGCAGGCGACATCGCTGCGTCAGTTGTCGCGCTTCGATCCCGTCACCGGAAAGTGGGATCTGATCAACACCTGCTACAATACGCATCATCTCTACTTCGCGCACGATGCGAACGACACACTATGGATGAGCGCGGGCGGGCCGGGGCTCGGTGGTGGCGCGGTCGGCTGGCTCAACACCAAGCAATTCCGGGAAACGTTGGATGGCGTCAAGTCGCAGGGCTGGACGCCGCTCGTCATCGATACCAACGGCAACGGCAAGCGTGATGCCTATGTGGAGCCGAAGGAGCCGCTCGATCCGAACAAGGACAAGCGGATCAAGGCGTCGTTCTACGGCATTATGCCGAGCCCCGTGGATGATGCGATCTGGGGGCAGGCGATGGATCGCGGTTTCTCCCGCGTCGATCAACCCGGTTACATCGTGCGCGTGATGCCAGGCTCTGATCCGACAAATACTGCGCTGGTGGAAGTGTATCAGCCGCCGGAGGGCACGTTCGGTCCGCGCGGGATCGATCTTGGTCTCGACGGTGTGGTGTGGACGGTGCTCTCCAGCGGACATCTGGCAAGCTTCGACCGCAAGCTGTGCAAGGGACCGCTCAACGGGCCGACCACGGCCGAAGGCAAGCAATGCCCGGAAGGCTGGAAGACCTACCGTATGCCGGGACCACAGTTTAAGGGCATGGACGCCAGCGGCAGCGCGAACCACGCTTATTATGTGTGGGTCGATCGTTACAACACGCTTGGATTGGGCGCGAATGTGCCGATTGCTTGCGCCAATGGCGGCGAGGCTGCGCTGGCGCTGGTCAACGGTGAGTTCGTGAACCTGCGCGTGCCTTATCCGCTCGGCTTCTTCACCAAGAATTTCGACGGCCGCATCGATGATCCATCCGCCGGTTGGAAAGGGCGCGGCGTCTGGACGACGTCGGGCACGCGCGCCAACTTCCACAGCGAGGGCGGCACAGACGCCTATCCCAAGGTGTACAAGATCCAGATGCGCCCCGATCCGCTGGCGCATTGAACCCTTATATTGTCCGGGGCGATGCGCATTTGTGCATCGCCCGCAAAGCGGGACTAGTCTTTGCAACTCTCGGCGGAGACCACGAGGTTGAGGACGGGCTTTGAACTGGTGTCGAGATATGAGTATTCGTAGGCCACACCATGGGTCATCGTTTCACGCATGCCGCTGTCCTGGCAGGTTTGCGACCTGAGATTCTCTCGGAGGCGGTTCAAGCGTTCGGCGCTGAGGTCGGCCTTTGTGGTGTCAATGGCGTAGACCTGAGTCAGCCGGTGGTTGTTCAAGCTGATGTCGATCATCGACATGGCTTCGTTGAGTTTCTTCGGCAGGGTCGGCTTGACCTCCTGAACGACTTTCGCCATCCCCACCTCATAGCCGTTGGGAGACTGGGCATTAGCCACCGTGATGTCTTGCAGCCCAGCGATCACGAAGGCGATCACTGTCAGGTGGGACAGGCCTACGGCTGCTCGTCGTAAGCAATCCAACGATTCATTCCGCCGATGAGAACTCTTCATAGCGCACCCCAATGATCCCGCACTCTATTTCTGGTCGAGATAGACGAGTTCGATGAACGGGAGAAGACGTCTTGCAAATGGCGCGTTGGCTGGTTCGTTTGCGCATGTGGTCTGCCAACGAAGAGCATCCCTTTTGGCCGCGAGCGGCGGCTGACGAGCCATCGTCGCTTTGACAAATCATCTTTTCGTGTGGGCTTCGCGCGCGCGTGACGTGAACCATTCCGCGCCGCTCGCATTAGGTCTGATATCGCACGGTGACACGTCGAAGTGGGCCTCCCTTCGATGTGTTTTGTTGTGCCTGATTTCATTGCAGTGCGGGAATTGGCTCCATTCGCGAACGGTGCTTCCGGCGCTGCAGCGAACGGCGTAAGGTGAAACAGGAGTACTTCCCCTGGATATGCCTCGGAGCAGTACGGAATGAGCTTCCGTCGTGTTGTGTACACAGTGGTGACTGTGTGCGTTGTAATCGTCCTTGCCGGCCTTGCCTGGATCTGGCGTCCTGCCATTGCGCCGATTGCCGCGAACGCAAAGCCTGTTTTTGATCGTAAAACGATCAATCGTGGTGCTGAACTCGCCCTGATCGGCAATTGCAGCGATTGCCACACCAAGGAGGGCGGCGCTTCCTATGCGGGCGGGCGCAGCCTCCCAACGCCGTTCGGCACCATCTATGCCAGCAACCTGACCCCAGATCCCGACACCGGTATCGGTCAATGGTCGGAAGAGGCGTTTCGCCGCGCCATGCATGAGGGCGTCGATCGCGAAGGCCGGCAGCTTTATCCGGCCTTTCCCTACGACCATTTTACCAATGCGACGAATGAGGACATCCACGCGCTTTATGCTTATCTCATGAGCCTTGCGCCGGTTCGCAACACGATCCCCGCCAACGAGCTGAATTTCCCGCTCAACTATCGTCCGCTCGTTGCAGGCTGGAAGTTGCTGTTCCTGAGCCGGGCCAATCTTGATCCTGAGGCGAGCAAGAGTGCCGAGTGGAATCGCGGGCGCTATCTCGTGGAAGGGCTTGGGCACTGCGGCTCCTGCCATACGCCACGCAATGCGCTGGGCGGCGAGAAGAAGGACAGCGCTTATGCGGGCGGCATTGCTGACGGCTGGAATGCGCCACCGCTCAATGCGTCGCTCATCGCAGGGGATCATTGGACGGTGGATCAACTCGCGGAATATCTGTCCTCCGGCTGGCATCAGCAGCATGGCGCTGCTGCTGGCCCCATGGCGGACGTGGCCAAGAACCTCGGACAGGCCTCAAAGGAAGACGTCCATGCCATGGCGGTCTACATCGCAAGCCTCTCGCCGCAGGGCGGTGGGGCGCCGAGCACGCCGGCTGCCGTGGACGCAGGCAATGCGGCGAACGCCCGGCCGGAGATCGTTGCGATCTACAATGGCGCGTGCGCGAAATGTCATAACGACCGCAACACGATTGGTCCCTCGAAAGCGTTGCCGCTGTCGCTGAGCACGGCTGTGCATCAGCAAGAAGCGACAAACACCGTGCGCGTGATCCTCAACGGCATTCAATCGTACCGTGCCGATGGCGGCCCCTATATGCCCGCGTTCGACGGCATGTTCACCGACGATCAGATCGCAGCGCTCGCGCAGTATGTCCGCGGCCGCTACAGCGGCCAGCAGCCATGGACGGATGTCAGAGCGATGATCGCGAAAGCAAGACGGGAAGGAGCCCAGCCATGACGATCGCGCTGAAGGTCAATGGCAAGTCGCAGCAGGTGGATGCTGATCCATCGACGCCGTTGCTGTATGTGCTGCGCAACGATCTCGGACTGCATGGGCCGAAATTCGGCTGCGGGCTTGGCCAGTGCGGCGCCTGCATGGTGCACGTGGACGGCAAGGCGACATTCTCCTGCGTGCTGCCGATCGCGGCCGTGGGCGATCGCGAAGTCACAACGCTGGAAGGCCTGCTGGAGGACGGCAAGCCGAACAAGCTGCAGCAGGCGTTCATCGACGAAGCAGCCGCCCAATGCGGCTACTGCATCTCCGGCATGGTGATGCGGGCGCAGGTGCTGCTGAAGGAGAAGCCGCATCCGACCGACGAGGAAATCCACCATCACATGCGGACCAATCTCTGCCGCTGCGGCACCCATGCTGCCATCATGCGCGCGATCAAGCGCGCTGCCGTGGCGTAGGAGGCATCATGAACGCTCCATTCCGGACATCACGGCGCGATCTGCTCAAGGCAGGCGGTGCACTGGTCGTTACTTTCTCCATCTCACCACGCATCGATGCTGCCCTGGCGCAGGATGCAGCCGCTGTTGCAAAGCCGGTTACACTCGATCAGGTCGAGTCGTTTCTCGCCATCGACGCCAAGGGCGGTGTGACGCTCTATGCCGGCAAGGTCGATCTCGGCACCGGCGTCCGAACGGCGCTCTCGCAGATCGTTGCGGAAGAACTGGATGTGCCGCTTGCGAGCGTCACAGTAGTTGAAGGCGATACCGCGCTGACGCCGGATCAAGGCGCGACCTATGGCAGCCAGTCGATCCAGACCGGCGGCATGCAGATCCGTCAGGCAGCGGCGACGGCGCGGAGCGCGTTGCTTGATCAGGCGGCGCAGCGCCTCAATGTCGACAAAAGCGAATTGTCTGTCAGCGATGGCAAGATCGGTGCGAAGGCCGGTGGTGCTGGCATCACTTACGGCGAGCTGGTCGGTGGCAAGACTTTCGAGCTGAAGGTCGACAAGGCCGCGACAGGGAAGGACCCTGCCGACTACAAGATCGTCGGCAAATCCATTGCGCGTGCTGACATTCCGGAAAAGCTCACCGGGCGCTTTACGTATATGCATGACTTCCGCGTGCCGGGCATGCTGCACGGAAGCGTGGTGCGTCCGCCTGCGATCGGTGCGTCGCTTGAGAGCGTGGACGAAGCCTCGATCAAGGATATTCCCGGCATCGTTAAAGTGGTGCGCGACGGCAATTTCCTCGGCATCGTCACCGATAACGAATGGTCGGCGGTGCGTGCAGCGC
The DNA here is from genome assembly GCF_055386385.1 of Afipia dichlorophenoxyacetatis. Classification (NCBI taxonomy): domain Bacteria; kingdom Pseudomonadati; phylum Pseudomonadota; class Alphaproteobacteria; order Hyphomicrobiales; family Nitrobacteraceae; genus Afipia; species Afipia dichlorophenoxyacetatis. The sequence goes on from NZ_AP029250.1 coordinate 2,585,907, forward strand.
GTGAGATCAAGGCGACGTGGTCGAAGTCGCAAACTTTGCCGGATGAGAAGAAGCTGTGGGAACACGTGCGCGCCACGAAGATCCTCAAGGATGATGTCACGAGCAATATCGGCGACGTTGCCGCCGCAATGGCGGGTGAGGGGCGAACTCTCAAGGCGACTTACGACTTCACCATCCATACCCACGGCTCGATCGGCCCGTCTTGCGCCATTTCCGAATTCAAGGACGGTAAACTGACGTCGTGGTCGGCATCGCAGGCGACGCACAATCTGCGCAAGCAGCTCGCCAAGATGTTCGGGATGTCGCTCGACGACGTGCGCTGCATCTATGTGGACGGTGCGGGCTGTTATGGTCGCAATGGTCACGAGGATGCGGCCGCCGATGCTGCGGTACTGGCCAAGGCCGTCGGCAAGCCGGTGCGCGTGCAGTGGTCACGCGCCGACGAGCACGGCTGGGACCCCAAGGGGCCGCCGACGCTGATCGACCTGCGCGCCAAGCTCGACAGCGAGGGCAAGGTGGTTGCGTGGGATTCCGAATTCTTCATCCCGCAAGGCGCAGCCGGCACCGTTGATCTCGTGGCCGCAACGCTGAGCGACAAGCCGGTGGACGGCATGCTGTCGCCGGGCGGCATCGTTGGTGACTCCGCCATCGGCTACAAGTTTCCGAACATCAAGACGGTCTGTCACCGTCTGGAGACCACACCGTTTCGGCCGTCCTGGATCAGGACGCCAGGGCGCATGCAAAACACCTTTGCCAACGAGTGCTTTCTCGACGAGATCGCAGCAACGCTGAATGCCGATCCGCTGGAGTTTCGCGTGCGCTATACGGATCCAGCGGACAAGCGTGGGCTGGATATTCTGGAGCGCCTTGCGAAGTTGTCGAAATGGGAGACGCGGCCATCGCCGCGCAAGGATATGTCGGGCAATATCGTCAAAGGCCGCGGCGTCAGCTACGTGAAATACGAACTCGTCCGCACCTATGTCGGCGCGGTGGCTGAGGTTGTGGTGGACCGTACCTCGGGCGATGTCCGCGTCACCAAGGTCTATGTGGTGCACGATTGCGGGCAGGTGATTAATCCGAACGGCGTCAAGGCGCAGATCGAAGGCAACGTCATTCAGACCGTGAGCCGCACGCTGAAGGAAGAAGTCACCTTCGACCGCAGCAACGTCACGTCGCTCGACTGGGCGAGCTATCCGATCCTGCGTTTCCCGGAATTGCCGGAGATCGAGATCGAACTGATTGATCGTCCCACTGAAAAGCCGTGGGGTGCGGGCGAGCCGACAGCGGCGGTGATTCCTGCCGCGGTGTCCAACGCTATCTTCGATGCCACCGGCGCGCGGATGCGCTCCGTGCCGTTCAAGCGGGACAAGGTGAAGGCTGCGCTGCGTTCGGTGTAGGATAAAGCGGATTGCATACGAAATGACGAAGGCCCGGCATCGCCGGGCTTTTTGCTTTTATGAGTGATGCCGGCAATCTTTTTCTCCATGCGCGAGACGCCGGGAGAATATCTCCCACATGCGATCATGACGTCTGAGCGATTCCGCCGGAGGGTTATGCCGGTGAATTCTGGTGGTCTGTTTTCTTTCCCACTTAAAAGACGAAAGATTTCGAGAGAAGCAAATTCGTTGGCGGTCTCGTTTCCTTGCACCAAGATAATTTGGAAGCACTTTGTTCGTCGCTGTTGCTAGCCTTCGCATGCTTGAACATGTGGAGGTCAAATCATGCAGGCATCTCGAAGGGCTGTGATCGGCGGAGCTGCAAGTCTCGCTGCAGCAGGGGCTTTATTGAACGCAGGAGGCGCAATAGCGGCGTCCGCAGGAGACGAACTCAAGGCGATTCCCGAACTTGCTCCGCAATGGAAGAAGCTCGATCTGGCCGCGATCCTGAAGAAGCCGGCCGCTTTCGCATCAGTTAGCCAGAACAATTCGCTCTATCAGTCGTGGGGCGCGCAAGCATCCGAGAAGCATTGGGAGCGTGGGTCTTTGGTCGCCACCGTCAAAGCGGTCAAGGCCGCGAGGAAGGCATCGAACTTCAAGTCGTTCAGCTGGATTGGATATTCCGTCTTCCGCGAAAACTATCCTCAGTCTGAATTCGACCGGGTGCAGTACGAGACATGGATAAATGGGCTCAATTTCTCTGAGGAGAAAAAGAAAGCCGACAACGAGCTGGTTCCCGAGCTGCGAGAGCTGGTCAAGCCGGGCGACCTCGAATTCAACGAACTGGCCCTGCAGACAGCCTTTGTGGGGACGCAGCTTCCGCTGGAGTTGTCACGGAAGAAGATCGAAGTCCTTGTTCTCACTGGTATCCACACGGATTGGTGCATCGAGGGAAATGCGCGCGCTGCACGTGACAACGGATATCTGCCGATCGTGATCGGTGACGCCACCGGGACGCAAAAGCCGGAGCAACTGGCCCCCGCACTGGAGCGCATCAATAATTTCTTCGCGCCCGTGATTTCATCTGACACCTTTGCCAAGCTCCTTGATCAATCGGCTTAAGGCGAAGCCAAAGCTTTCATCCAACATTATTCCCGAGGCACGATAGGCGGCGCACGAGGACAATCGAGGCGGGGCGTGTGCCTGATTGTGGAGGCGGGAATAATCGAGCCGAGGGGCGCCATTGTCGTGGCGCCCCTCGTGCGCTTGTCTCATGGAAAATGTCTGCCGGACGAAACGACCAAGGTCCGGCGTTGCCGAGCCATCTGCTCTTGTGTGCCGTTTGTCTTGAAGCCTGTGCCTCAATTGCCTTCCATGAGATAGCGCGTGAGCTGCGCGCTCGACATTTCACGCACGAGACCGGCGGCCTGGCCCGACCACATATTGCTGAAGTCGGATGAGTTCGCTTTCTCCGTCACCGCGCGTAGCGGCGCGAGGGCGCTGCCTGCAGTCGGGAAGGCTGGTGCATGTTCGGAGATTGGACCGATTTCACGCATCAGGCGGTTATAGATGCCGCGCGCAGGCCGCCCGGTGAAGAGGTTGGTCAGCGCCGTGCCGTCGTCGCGCCCGATCTTGAGTGCTTCGCGGTGGTACGCGTTGACCTTCGCTTCCGGTGTTAGAAGATAAGCGGTGCCCACCTGCACGGCGGATGCACCCAAGGCAAAAGCAGCGCGCACACCACGCGGATCGGAAATGCCGCCCGCTGCGATCACCGGCAGTTTGATCGCATCGACGATCTGCGGTACCAGCGCGATGGTGCCGACCTGCGTAGACATATCGTCGGTGAGGAAGTTGCCGCGATGGCCACCGGCTTCATAGCCCATGGCGATCACGGCATCGATACCGCGCTCCGCGAGCCAGCGCGCTTCGGCGACCGTGGTGGCCGATGCAATGACCTTCGCGCCGGTTCGCTTCACGCGATCGAGCAGGGCAGGCTCCGGCAGGCCGAAATGGAAGCTCACCACTTCGGGACGATAGTCTTCCATCACCGCGCAGTATTCCGCATCAAACGGCGCACGGCCCGTGGCCGGAATGGGCGCGGCTGGATCGAGCCCGTGCTCGACATAATAAGGTGCGAGCTTCGCGCGCCATGCCATCTGGCTGGCAGCGTCCGCTTTCGGCGGAACGTGGGTGAAGAAGTTCACGTTGATCGGCTTCTTGGTCGCTTTACGGATCTGGTCGAGCGACGCTTTCATCTGTTCGATCGACAGCATCGCGCCGGGGAGCGAGCCGAGCCCGCCGGATTCGCTCGTCGCGATCACCATCTCCGGCGTGGTCGCGCCGGCCATCGGTGCCTGGATGATGGGAAGTTCGATGCCGAAAAGACGCGTGATGCGATTGTCTTGCCAGTTGCTCATGGCCTTCTTTCTACTGTTCGAAGCTTGGTCGTTATAGAGGGAACAGCGCGAAAAGTCCTTCGGCAATTCATACCGAAGAGCCTCCGCGTACGGCAAGCCGCTTTCTCCATTCTGGGGTGGGGAGGCCGTCGCCCCGCGATTACCAGCGGCCCGCGTGCTGGCCGCCGTCGATATTGAGCGTTTCGCCGGTGACGAATTCGGCGCGCTCAAGATAGAGCACCGCGTCGACGATATCCTTCACTTCACCCATTCGGCCCATTGGATGCAGGCCCGCGAGAAACTCGTGCGTCTTCGGAGCGTGCATCGGTGTTTTGATTATACCCGGTGCTACTGCATTTACGCGGATGCCGCTCTTGGCATATTCGATGGCTAGCGCGCGGGTCACAGCATCGAGGCCGCCCTTGGTCAAAACAGCAAGACCTGAAGGCAACTCCACCAGCGGCTGGTCGACCAGAGCCGTGGTCATCTGCACGATATGGCCGCGACCTTGCTTCAGCATCTGCGGAATAGCGAGCTGCGTGATGTGAAAGAAGCCCGCGACGTTGACATCGAGCACGTTGAGGAAGTCGTCTTCGGTGTATTCGGTAAACGGCTTGCCGATGTAGATGCCGGCATTATTGATCAAGGTGTCGATGCGGCCGAAGCGATCGATCGCGGTCTTGACCACCTTTTTGGCCACAGCGCGGTCGCCGATGTTGCCAGGCACGGCGATGACGTTTTCATCCGAGCTCGGCTTGATGTTGCGGGAGTTGGCCACTACGGCGTAGCCAGCGTCGCGATATCCCTTGACGATGCCGGCGCCGAGGCCTTGCGATGCACCGGTAACGATCGCAATTTTCCCTGCGTTGCTCATGGTCGATCCCTTTCCAGGACAAGCGTGCTGAACCTACGGCAGGCATGCCGCAAGGAGAATTCACTCTTTGGGGGGAGGCGCTGAAGCGTCGTTGCTCCGCCTTCGGGTCTTCCGCCGTCCGTTCTTCGCTGGAGGACCGGCGACACCACTTATTTTGGGGACAACCGAGCCCTCCAGGTGGATGAGATTTCAAGACCGTCGAGAGGCTCCGGCCTCTTGATTCGATTTAAATGAACGTGACTGGTCGTAGGGGACAGTTCCGCTATTCGGGAACAAAATTGCGTGGTCCGCGTTTGTCCTCATTGAAAGAAAGGCGGCTGGATGAACGACATTGTAGAACGATGCCTCAACACCTTCGGCATGATGCACGGTCTGACGAAGGATGATCTCGATGTGAAGAGGGTCGAATTGACCGGCTATATCGAGAAGCTGAATGCGGAAGGCGAAGAGGATGCCAACCGGCTGGCTGTCAGCGGGTTGACCTATCTTCGTAACGGCATGAAGCATTCCGACGTCCCGGAGACGCAGGCTTCCAACCGATCGGCATGAGAGAAGAGGCTTGGCGTAGCCGCTTTGCGGCTATCGCCGCCGGCCCACCGCTATTCCAAGCACAAAGGCCAACAGCAGCGAGCCGAGCGGCGCTTCCCGCACGACGTTGCTGAGAATGCTGAGCGGCATTCCCGGCTGCTTGGCGGTATTAATTGTGTTCTGAATCGCATGGATGGCGCGCGAGACCGACTCGCTGACGGATCCTTCCGGTTTCTTACCCGGAATGGCTGTTGGCTTCTCGCCGAGGATGTTGTCCGCGCCTTCGTAGATAAAGGGCGGGTCTGGAAAGTCCGGCATTGATGAATCCTCTCATATACGTAGCATCGATCACTTGTAGAAACGTCAGCGAGCCGGGCATGTTCCGTACATGCGTTATCAGGCCTGGCGGAGGACAGGTGAGGCAACAGCGCCGGTGTTGGGCGCGGATCTTCAGTAAAGTCGGCGGCAAAGATCGTCGGGAGCGACGCGATGACCAGACAAGCCGGCGAGAAGCGTAGCTTCGAAGACACCACTTTTCTGCTGCTCATTGTCATTGTCACCATCGCATTCGGCTGGATCTTGCAGCCGTTCTATGGCGCGATCCTCTGGGCGATCGTGGGTGCAGTGATCTTTGCGCCGCTTTACCGGAGGCTGCTGCGGTCCACCGAGAAGCCAAGCCTAGCCGCGACAATCGCGGTGTTGCTCATCACAGCGATGGTGATCCTGCCGCTGGCGATGGTCGCGACCTCACTGGTTCGCGAAGCCACCGGCATCTATGCCAAGGTGCAGTCAGGCGAGATCAATTTCGGCGCATATGTTCAGCAGGTGTTCGATGCGCTGCCGGGCTGGATCAGAAGCCTGCTGGATCGCGTCAATCTTCCGGATTTATCCACACTCCGCGAAAGCTTGTCATCTGGTCTGATGAAGGGCGGCCAGGCGTTGGCACCGCAAGCCCTAACCATCGGGCTCAATACGTTCGACTTTCTGCTTGGCCTCGGCATCATGCTTTATCTGCTGTTCTTCCTGCTGCGCGATGGTGCCTATCTCGCGGATCGATTGAAGCGTGCCATTCCGCTGCGTGAGGATCAGAAGTCCGCGCTGTTTTCTCGATTTGCCATCGTCGTGCGCGCCACGGTGAAGGGCGGAATCCTGGTGGCGATTGTGCAGGGGACGCTTGGGGGATTGGCGTTCTGGTTTCTCGGCGTCCGCGCGCCGCTGTTGTGGGCGGTGCTGATGACCTTTCTGTCGCTGCTGCCAGCGATAGGCGCGGGGATTGTGTGGCTGCCAGTCGCGATCTATTTCCTCGCCACCGGCTCGATATGGCAAGGAGTATTTCTCATTGCCTGGGGCGTGCTGGTCATCGGTCTCGTGGACAATCTCCTGCGGCCCTACCTGGTCGGGAAGGACACCAAGCTGCCGGACTATGTCGTCCTGCTGTCGACACTTGGGGGAATTCAGGTGTTTGGACTCAACGGATTCGTTATTGGCCCGGTGATCGCGGCAATGTTCATGGTGGCGTGGGAGAGTTTCGCCGAGTCACGGCAGGTGCCGCTGGACGAGGGCTGAAGGCCTCTGATCTGACTCGGAGCGTATGACGCAAAATTGCGCGCCTGTGACAGTCGGACAGGTTGATCGTTGTTCCGGTGGCTCGTATCAATCGGTCTTTGCCCGACATGGTTTCCCCGAATGCGTAAATACAAGCTTGTGATCTTTGATCTCGACGGCACGTTGCTGGACAGCTTTCCGTGGTTTCTCAGCGTCGTGAACGATGTCGCCGGGACGCATGGTTTTCGCCGCGTGGCGCCGCATGAGGTGGAGGAGATGCGCGGCAAGGGCTCGCGGGAGCTGGTGGAGTTTCTCGGAGTCCCGTTCTGGAAGATTCCGGCGATCGCCCGCGATATGCGGCGCATGAAAACCGAGCGACTCAAGGATATTCCGCTGTTCGCAGGTGTCGACCACATGCTGCGTCACTTCGCGGAGGCCGGTGTCGTCACGGCGATGGTCTCGTCCGACAGCGAGGGTAACGTTCGAGCGGCGCTTGGGGATGCCACGCAATACATCGCGCACTTCGACTGTGGCGCATCGATGTTCGGCAAAGCGGTGAAATACAAGGCCGTGCTCCGGCGCACGGGCATTCCGGCGTCCGACGCCATTTCCATTGGCGACGAAGTGCGGGACGGTGAAGCGGCGCAGAAGGCGGGTATCGCCTTCGGAGCGGTCAGCTGGGGGTATGCCACACCAGCGGCGCTGGCGAAGACATCGCCGGCATTGGTATTCTCCAGCATAGATGACATCCGCCGGCTCGTTTAGTGTGGCGGTTCAGAAGTCCGCATCATCGTGCGGCGAGTCTGGAATGCGGACTTCTGAACCAAAGCCACACGAGATCTATAACTTGCTAGTGTCCTTCGATTCCGAGGTTCGCAAACAAACGTGCCGCGGAATAATGCGAACTTTGGAATCGGGACACTAGCCCTCGGCTGTCCTGAACATCTGCGAAAGATCGCTCAGCAGGCTGCCGAGCCAGACGCCCGCAAGCACGCCCGCATCCTTGACCCCGACATCGTGCAGCGTGGCGTGCCGTCCCGCGAACAGCATCTGTAGTGCCTCGAAAAGCCCGACGGCGCAAATGAGGAACCCTGTGATGAACATCGACTTCTTCGGGTAGGCGAGAACGAACAGTGCGGCGACGACGAAGAGCGCCACGAACCGCTCAAGGTTTGGCGAGAAGTGCGTGACAGGACGCAGCCAGATGGGCGCGTCGGTGAACAGGAAGATCGCGAGCAGCGAGCACCAGGCGAGCAGGCGGAAGATCTTTTGAGGCATTCAATATCGCGGTGTTTGAATTTCAGTACGAGCGGCTCAGTCGAGAAACTTGACGCCGGTCATTGATCCGTTGCGCCAGACCACCTGGCAGTGTTTGCCGGAGGGCGCGGCATTCCACCGCAGGGTAAAGGTGCGGGGTAGCGAGCTTTCGCGCGGAAGCACCAGTCTCGCGCCATGGGCGGAGAGATCAATAATCTTGCATTCTGTTCTCTGTACATCGTCCGGCGAGATCCATGCGTCCATGTGGCGGACCATGCGCCGGCCGTGTCGCTTAGCTTTGGTTTTGAGCATGTTCTACCTGGGCATATCAGGCTTAATTTAGGCGTTGCTTGATCATTCAAATTCTAACGATCGGCATTTGCGCTGGAGACGTCCGCAAGCGAAGTACGCAAGGAGGATACGAAAGAAGAAGCCAGCCGACAGGGCTGGCTAAGATCCGAGCGAAGCTAATGTCGCTACTGTAAAATCATTACGTCTGTTTAATGATTAAATCAAACCACGCAGCGTGCAGTGAGTCTGTAGCGGCGGGGGCACACTAAGGTTGTTTCTGGTGGGAACTTTGCCCGCGGCGTGCTTGCGTTGTCGTCATCTGCCCTGGGTCAGTCGGCGAATGTCCATCGATCCGCGGCAACAATCTATTTAGCAAACTGCAGAACGAGCGGGCCGAACTCTCCGAAAGGGAGATCAGGTATTGCGTGCCAACTTCTGCGAAGTGATCTTCGTCGTTATCCCAAACGATCCAGTTGTCACAGGGGTCCGGAAACGCTTCGAACCGTTGATCAATAGCTTCCAATAACGCGCCTCTTCTTAAATCGGGGGCTTACGATGCAAAACAGTAAGAAAAATTGGCGAGAGTTGGGCGAGCAAGAATGAACAATGAAATTCCTGCGCGCGATTTTCTTGTAAAAATTTTCCGAAGCCTAACGAATAATGAAATAGAGGTGCGCGACGATCCTGCCATCTGAATCTTCGGCGCATGTACGATAACGAACATAGCTACGTCACGTGCATCGCAGGCAGTATATTCGCATACTATGACAGGTGGTGTGATGGCGCTTTTCACTTATGCGCGCGTACACCACGCGTATTCACGCTATTCAAAGTCACGGATCGTTCTTCCTGTTTACGCGATAACCCAAATGGCTTATTGGCGTAAGTGGATCGTGACAAGTTGCGCCCGCCGGACACCCGAGCGGGCGTTTTTTGTTTTGAGATGAGCTCTAAGAATGGCGCGGCGAGGAGCGCAAGCAATTGCGGTTCATCTGATCGCTGTCGCCGAATTTGAGTTTTCACATTATTCAATGCGGAGGCTTGTCGTCTTTGTTTACGCGATGGCGTGAATGGCTTATTGGCGTAAGTGGATCGTGACAAGTTGCGCCCGACGGATATCCCGCCGGGCGCTTTTGTTTTGAGATGGTTTTTAAGATGGCGCAGCGCGGAGCACGAACAACGCGTAAGGCGAGCGCTGCCAAGGCGAGTACTACCGATACAGGCTCTGCCGCTCGCGTAACGAACGTTCGCAGGGCGGCCAGCGATCTCTCGCCCGTCGATTACATGCTCTCGATTTTGCGTGATGAGGCACAATCGCAAGGGGATCGGATGGACGCGGCCAAAGCGGCGGCGCCGTATTTGCATGCGCGGCTGTCCGGTGTGAAGCATTCCGGCGAGATGGTCATGCGCCACGAGGACGCGTTGAATGAACTTGACGATGCGCGAAAGACAAATTCGCGTAAGACTTCGCGATGACTTTCCTTACTACGCATCGAAGTGCCTGAAGATCAGATCGAAGTCCGGCAGGATTGAACCGCTGATTCTGAACCGGGCGCAGCTTCACGTTCATGAACGGCTCGAGGGGCAGAGGGCCGAGACCGGAAAAGTCCGGGCACTGATCTTGAAGGGACGGCAACAAGGTTGTTCCACTTATGTGGAGGGCCGTTACTACCACCGCGTCTCGCACGGCCGCGGCTTAAGAGCCTTCATTCTCACTCATGAGGACGCGGCGACGCAGAACCTATTCGAGATGGTCACTCGCTATCATCAGCACTGCCATCCACTGGTGAAGCCGTCGACCGGATCGGCCAACGCCAAGGAACTGAACTTCGACGTGCTCGACAGTGCCTACAAGGTCGGCACCGCTGGCACGAAGGGCGTGGGGCGTTCATCGACATTGCAACTGTTTCACGGTTCCGAGGTCGGCTTCTGGCCGCATGCCGACACGCATGCCGCTGGTGTGCTGCAGGCGGTGTCGGATGAGCCTGGCACCGAGATCATTCTGGAGAGCACGGCCAACGGTGTCGGCAACTTCTTTCATCGCAAATGGCGCGATGCCGAAGCCGGCAAGAGCGATTACATCGCAATTTTCATTCCGTGGTTCTGGCAACAGGAATACCGCAAAGCGCCGCCGGCCGACTTCATGCTGGACGAGGAGGAGAGCGAGTATGCCGCGTTTTACGGCCTCGATGACGAGCAGATGTCCTGGCGCCGGAACAAGATCGTGGAATTGAAAGATCCGGTGCTCTTTAAACAGGAATATCCGGCAACTGCTGCGGAAGCATTCCAGATGTCCGGACATGACAGCTTCATTCCGCCCGCGCTCGTCGCGCGTGCGCGCAAGGCGCAATGCGAGGCGTCGGGCCCGCTGGTGATCGGTTACGATCCCGCATGGATGGGCAGCGATCGTCACTCGATGGCGTGGCGGCGCGGGCGGCGTGTGCTGAAAGTGGAATCGAAGCAGAAGCTCGACACCGTGCAGGGCGCGGGCTGGGCCAAGGCTGTCATCGATCGTGACAAGCCGACAAAGATGTTCATCGATGTGGGTGGGGTCGGCGCAGGTGTGTTCGACCAGATCCGCCATATGGGTGAACCTTACGCTTCTATCATCGAAGCGGTGAATTTTGGTGCTGCGCCTTACGAGCCGCCGCCGCTCGATGAGCGCGGCAGGCCGAGCGGCGGGCCGCTCAACCGGCGTGCGGAGATCTGGATGAAATCGAAGGATTGGCTGGAAGATTCGTCCGGCGCGCAAATCCCTGACAGCGACAGCCTGCAGGCCGATGCCTGCGGCCCAACTTACAAATACGACAGCAACACACGGCTGGTGCTGGAGAAAAAGGAGGACATGCGGCGGCGCGATGCGCTCAGCCCCGACGAATGGGACGCGGTGGCGCTGACCTTCGCCAAACCTGTTGCGCCTTCATCGTTCAACCGTCCCATCAACTATCCACGTCAAGGCATCGCATAAATGGCAAAAATGTCTGTATCCACGCTGCAGGCCATGCTTGCGGCGGAGAAGGCCGATGCGCTGGCGGCAACCTCGTCGGCACGGCTCTCCATCGAGCGCGCTGACGCGATGGACTATTACCTCGGGGACATGCGCAAGGACATGCCGCAACTCGAAGGCCGCTCGGGCGCGGTCTCTACCGATGTGGCGGACACCATTGAAGGTCTGATGCCGAGCCTGATGGAGATCTTCTGCGGCTCTGATGAGATCGTCTGCTTCAATCCGGTGAGCGCGGAAGACGTTGCTGCCGCCGAGCAGGAAACCGATTATGTCAATCACGTCTTCATGCAGCGCAATCCGGGATTCCTGATCCTGTATTCGTTCATCAAGGATGCGCTGCTGCAAAAGGTTGGCGTGGTGAAAGCCTGGTGGGAAACGCGCACGGAGGAAGAGCGCGAGACCTACATCGACCAGTCCGATGACGCCTTCGCATTGTTGGCGCAGGCGGTCCTCCAAAGTAACGGTGCGCTCGCCATCGAGGCGCATACGCGGAAGGAAAACCCCGGGGCGGTCAATCCGGCGACTGGCCAGCCGTCGATTCTTGTGACCCACGACATCACCATTGTCACCACCCGCAAGTTCGAGCAGGCGCGCGTTGAGGGGGTTCCTCCCGAGGAATTCGGCATCGAGCGCAACGCGCGCTCCATCGCTGCCAGTAATTATTGCTTCCATAAGATCGTGACGCTGACCGAGGCTCAGTTGATTGAGCAGGGCTATGACGGTGCTCAGGTAAAGGCGCTACAGACCTATGGCAATACGTCCAACACCGAGGAGCTGAGCCGGGACAGTGTCGATGAGGAATATTGGGCGGACAGCAGCACCAATGCCGCATCGCGCATCATCGAGGTGGTCGAGCATTACATCCGGATGGATTACGAGGGAAATGGCAGGGCCTGTCTCTACAAGGTCACGACCGGCGGCGGCCAGGAAGAGATTCTCCGCAAGGACGGGCGCGAGGACATCGAGCAGGTGGATATGATGCCGTTCGCCGCGATGACGCCAGTGATCGTCACCCATCGCTTCTTCGGCCGCTCTATCGCGGACCTGGTGATGGACATCCAGCGGATCAAGACCGCGCTGGTGCGCGCGATGCTGGATGCGCAATATCTGGCGAACAACCCGCGCACCATTGTCTATGAAGGACTCGCTAGCGAGAACACCATCGACGATCTGCTGGTGGCGCGGCCTGGCGGGATTATCCGCGCCAAGACGCAAGGAGCGGTGGAGCCGTTCAAGCATCCGGCCATTGCCGGCGATGTGCTTCCGGTGATCGAATATATGGACGCCACGCGTGAGTGGCGCACCGGTGTCACGCGGCAAGGGCAGGGCATTGATGCCAACTCGCTGCAGAACGTGTCGGCGACTGCATCGGCGCAGGGTTACAGTGCTGCGCAAGCGCGCATGAAGCTGATCGCGCGCATCTTCGCCGAGACCGGTATCCGCGATCTGTTCCTGCTGCTGCACGGCATCATCCGCAAGCACGCCACGCAGGCCGACACCGTTGAGCTACGTAAGCAGTGGGTGCCGGTCGACCCCCGCGGTTGGAAGACCCGTAACGATATGACGGTGAAGGTGGGGCTTGGCTCCGGAACCCGGCAGGAGCGGGCGGCCAATCTCACCATGCTGATGAACCTGCAGAAGGAGGCGATGATGGGCGGCTTGCCGGTCGTCACGCCGAAGAACATCTTCAATGCGGCGAAGGAGCTGTGCAAAGTCATCGACCTGAAGGATGTCAGCCCGTACATGACCGACCCGGACTCGCCAGAAGGCAAGACGATGGCGCAGGCCTCGTCGCAAAAGCCGGACCCAGTGATGGCCGGACTGCAGATGAAAGCCGCGCTGGACGAGAAAGCCGATCAGCGCAAGGCGCAGATCGAGAGCGTGCAGGCGCAGGCGGACATCGAGACCCAGCGCGACAAGACCCGCGCTGAAATGGCGCAGACCGAACGTGACTTCACGCTGAAGCGGGAGCTGGCTTTGTTGGAAGCCGACCTGGAGCGCGAAAAATTCAAACGCGAGGAAGCGCGCCGGGACCGCGAACACGAACAGCGAATGGAGCATGCTCGCCAGATGCACGAGCATGCCATGGCGCAGGGGCACTTCAACCTGGCCGCGGGTGCCGAAGCGCACCAGCAGAAGATGGCGCACAACACGCAGGGCACCGTTTGACGATGATCGACGAATTGAAGGCCAACAACGAGATGTCCCGCGGCGCGCGGGCAAAGGCGTTGCTCGATAACGTGCTGCTCGACGAGGCGTTCAGCGCCCTTGAAGCGGCTTATATCGAGCGCTGGCGCGCCACCCACATCGATGACGAGCGCGGGCGCGAGAAGTTGTTCATCGCCGTGAATGTGGTCGGCAAGGTGCGTGCACATCTCTCTAGCATCGTCGCTAACGGCCACGTGGCTGCGAAACAGCTCGACGATCTGGCCCGCGACGCCGAGCGGCGGAAACGGTTTGGGATTGGGTAAACGTCGGTCCGTTCATTGTGTTGGGATCTAATTCCTAATTATTGCGACGCCGCAACGCTTTAGGCGGCCCTCATATTGTAGGAGTTTCCGAGGGTAGCTACGCTAATTCAGCGATTCTTGGCGAAGTAAACTGGCGTTTATCTGGTGCTGCCAGGGCAAGCGCGGCTCGCGATTAATTGATTATTACGTGTAGATATGGCTATCTTCAACCGGGGGGAAGTTGCCATATGTCCTTGTCGGAAGAGTCGCGCGAGAGAATCCAGCTATACGCGACCGATCAGCTATACCGCACGATACGTACGGCTATCAGGGGAGCTGTCGCAGTCGCGGTTGCGTATTTTATCTTCAGGGCTGTGGAGGCCATCGCCGGACAAGACACGAACTTTTCTGTCGTAATGTCGTTGGTGTTGACCGCTTTCGCCGATTTCAGATTTGCAGTTGCTATAACTCTTGGAGGGGCGGCGACAGTGTGGGCGATGGTTGAAAGGGGCTTACGGCATCGAAAAGTTGATTACATGCAGGGCAGAATCAAACAATTAGAAGGTCAGTTGGATCCAAATCGTAGTAGCTCTGGATTGACGACAGCCGGTAAAACAAACCCAGGAGATAAATTCCGATGATTTACGCGGATGCAATCGCAGGCTTGTTTGCCTTTTCGCTCTTTATTGTTTTCTTTTATGGACCTTGGCAGCAAACAGTTACTGATGTTGCGCGCCAAGTTGTTTTTGAGCAGCGCGACGCCGTATTCGATATGGCGAGCGCAGGCACCATGGATTTCGATTCCGACGAGTACAAATCTGTCCGCAAGTCGTTCAACCAATTCATCCGTTTTGCTCATGACCTCACTTGGGTAAGGTTTGTTGCTCTGTATCCCGTTGGTGACAGCGAGCCGTCGGCTGTAAGCAAAGCGCTGGGAAAAATCGAGAATCAAGAAACGCGGAAGCAAGTCGCGAGACATCTTCGACGTGCCCGTCTAGCTATAATGACCATGATGGTGTTCAAATCTCTTCCGCTGCTTATTGCATCAGCCATTGTTGCGATCGTTGCACTATGTGTCGGAAGCTTGCGGGAAATAATTGTGAAAATTGACAGTGCGTTCGGAGAACGAATCCAAGCCGAAGCCGAGAGCGCCTGATTTTCCAATCTTTCCAGTTGCCGATGTGGCAACCTCGGATATCAATCAGATTTAGCCAATAAGGCTGACGCCGCCCCTCCGGACGCTGTTGAGATAGAGAGCGACGGAGGCTCCCGGTGAGACGCAGGACAACGGCCCGGCTGACATAGCCGCTCCCCGGATAGTCCGAGGTCTTGGACGAAGCAACGACCCTTGATCTGAACTCGAACCGTGCGATGCGGACGCTTCCGCTGCGCATGACAGCAAGGTCCTGGCGATCGTTCGCCAGAGTCACCACACAGCCGTTCACTGCACGGAGTCATTCCGACCGCGTGCAGGTGAGGCGGCTATGCGACGCGCAGGTCTCAATTTTCTAACGCGTTTTCTTCACGCGAACCGTTACCCACTTCGCTCGAAAACGTTCTAGCGCGTCGCGAACAGTCCAAGCACTTCATAACGTCTCAACCCAAACGCCGGCAATACCCGCGACGCACTCGCGTGGAGCCGATGCCGGCGAGAAAGGAAACATATCCATGGCTATGCCATCTAATACTTTTGCCACCTATGAAGCGGTCGGCAACCGCGAAGACCTGTCGGACGAGATCTTCCGTATCGATCCGACCGACACGCCGTTCTTCACCATGTGCGAGAAGGTGAAAGCCTCAGCCGTCAATCACGAGTGGCAGACGCAGGCGCTCGACAGCCGCGACACCGGCAATGCGGTGCTCGAAGGCGATGACGCCACGACCGACGCCACCGTGCCGACGGTGCGCCTGGGCAATATCTGTCAGATCTCCGACAAGGTGGCCCGCGTTTCAGGTACGCAGCAGGCGGTGGAGCACGCCGGGCGCGGCGACGAGATGGGCTATCAGAAGATGCTGAAGGGTCTCGCGCTGAAGCTCGACATCGACGCCATTCTCTGTGGCACCAACCAGGCCAAGATTGTTGGCGACGATGCCACCGCGCGCAAGACCGCGTCAGTTCTCTCCTGGCTCAAGACCAATACATCGAAGGGGACGGGAACTGCTGCTGATCCGGCAGCAGCAAACGGCACCGGGACCCGCACCGACGGCACACAGGTGGCCTTCACCGAGGCACGGCTGAAGACCGTGCTGCAATCCTGCTGGACCAATGGCGGCAAGCCGAACATCATCATGTGCGGCGGCTTCAACAAGCAACAGTTCTCGACCTTCACCGGCCGCTCCACGCCGATGGAGGACGCACGCTCGAAGAAGATCGTGGCCTCGGTGGACGTCTACGAATCCGATTTCGGCGTGCTGAAGGTGGCGCCGAGCCGCCAGGTGCGCCCGCGTGATGTGCTCGTCCTGCAGGACGACATGTGGGCGGTGGCGCATCTCAACGGCCGCAAGATGGTGGCCGTGCCATTGGCAAAGACCGGCGATAGTGAACGCGCGCAGCTCCTGAGCGAATACGCACTGGAAGCCCGCAACGAGAAAGCCTCCGGCGGCGTGTTCGACAACACGGCCGCTTAAGCTTTTACGCATCTCCCTGCAACTCATGGGCGGCCTTCGGGTCGCCCATTCTTTTTGGAGGCTCTCAATGACTCTCGCTAATCCGCGCCCGCTCAACATCATCCGCGTGTTCGCGCACATGGCGGACTGTTCCACCGCGGGCAGTGCGTTCACCACTGCGCCGTGCCGCGGCAGAGTGGTGAAGATGGGCTCCGTCATCCATGCCGCAGTCACTACTGCCGACAACATCATCACCACGAACATCAAAGGTGTCGCCGTGACCGGCGGCGGCTGGACCATCGGGTTCACCGGCTCTGCGGCCGGCGATGTCGATACCGTCGTTCCGGCCGATGACAACGCCGTCAACGAAGACGACGCGATCGAGTTCATTACCGACGGCGCCGGCAACGGCCCGGTGCCGACAACCTTCTTCGCGGACATTCAGATCGCCTGACATGAAACATTCAACCCGCATCGGCGTCACGCAGACCATTGCCTATGACGCATCCGCAGCCATCGCCAACGCGTTCGGCCCGCAAACCTATCGCATCAGGCTGGTGTCGAATTCAGCCTGCCATTTCCGGATCGGCGACGGCGTGCAGACCGCTACCGCTGCCGATCCCTATCTGCCGGCCAACTGGGAAACCTTCGTCACGGTCACGCCAGGCCAACGCATCTCGGCCATCAAGGCCGCAACCGGTGGCCTGGTGACCTCAACTTCCGGCACCCTGTGGGTGACGGAACTGCAATGAGCGTTCACACCTCCCTCCACATCGATGAGAGCGCGCAGAGCTTCACGTTCAAGCGCTCGCAGGATGTGGAGGACATCATCGAAGCCAACAAGCAGGCCGCAGCTGTGCCGCAGGCAAGTGACTGGGGGCGGCATGTCGCGCGTATTCCCAATATCTTCCTCGAGCAATGGCTGAACGAGGAATACGCCCGCGGCAATGTGAGCCTGCGACTGTTCACACCGGAATTCGACCGGTTGGTCGCACGCAAGCTGCAGGATCCTGACTGGCGATTTCTGCGCATCGATGCGCCGTCCACACGGGCGGGCTGGATTGGAGGTTCGTTGTGAGTCTTGCAAACTATGCCGATCTACAAGCGGCCATCGCCGAATGGCTTGGCCGCGAGACCGATGCTGGCATTCTCGCGCGTGTGCCGGATTTTGTCCGCCTGTGCGAAGCGAAGCTGAATCGCGATCTGCGTTCCAACAAGATGGAAAAGCGGTCGACGACATTGGTGAACATGCTGAGTGATGAGCCGGAGTTCGTCAGCCTGCCGCTGGACTTCCAGACCATGCGGCGCGTGCGCCTGAATGGTGTGGAAGGCAAGCCGCGTCTTGAGTTTCTGAGCGGACGACAGGCGGACGAATTCCGCACACGCTCCGGAAACGCGCCGGGGCGTCCGCAGTTCTTCACCATCTTCGGCGACGAGATGGAGCTGATCCGCACACCAGATATGGCTTACACGCTGGAGATGGTCTACCGCGCCAACATTCCGGCGCTATCGGACACCAATCCTTTGAATTGGCTGCTTGAGACATCGCCGGATATCTATCTGTACGGGGCGTTGCTCGAGACCTCGCCCTATATCAAGGAAGATGAGCGCCTCTCCACCTGGGCAACAGGATTCAAATACGCGCTCGACAGCATCAATCAACTTTCGCGCGATCAGGCCTACAACGCGGGCCCGATGACCGCGCGTGTTACCGGCTCAACGCCATAAGGACAGACAATGGCGACATTCAACAAGTTTCAAAGTTTCGTAGAGGCCCTGGCCGAGAAGGTGCATAATCTTCAGTCGGATCAGCTTAAGGCCGCATTGTCGAACACGCTTCCAGTAGCGACGAATACTGTTCTTGCCAACATCACGCAGATCGCGGCGACGAGCGGTTATCCAGCCGGCGGCATAGCACTGACCGTTGCATCGTCTGCTCAGACGTCAGGGACATACAAGCTTACAATCAGCGACGCCACATTGACGGCTTCCGGCGGCGTTGTGGGGCCTTTTCAGTATGTCATCCTCTATAACGACACAGCGGCGAATGATGAGCTTATCGGCTGGTATGATTATGGAGTGGCCTTGACGCTCACGAGTGGAAATTCGTTCACGATCGATTTTGACGGCACCAACGGCGTTCTGACGATCACCTGATGGCAAAGCTTTACAATCTCGCCCGGATGACCACGTCGACGACGGGGACGGGTGCAATCACGCTTGGCGTTCCAGTCGCGGGCTATCTGACATTCGCCCAAGCAGGCGTGGCTAATGGCGACGTTGTCGCCTACGGCATCAAGGACGGCAACAACAGCGAGATTGGGACGGGCACCTATAGCCCTGGCGGCCCGACGCTGACGCGCACCGTGTCACGCTCGACGAACGCTAATGCGGCGTTGAATCTGTCAGGTACGGCCGAAGTTTTCATCACCGCGCGAGCGGAGGACATTCTTTCGTTCGATGCTGCCATGTCGCTGACCAGCGCGCAGCAAGCGCAAGGTCGCAGCAACATATGCGCCGCGCCATTCGATGCCCTTGCTTCCAAAGGTCTTCAAACAAATGGCGGTTGTGAAGTCAGCCAGCAATACGGGCAAAACCCTGTTGCTGCTGTCAATTCCTATTTGCTCGATGGCTGGCTGGTGAACACGAGTGGATTTGTCGTCTCAGGACAACAGGTATCTGATGCACCGCCGGGGTACAACAATTCACTAAAGATCTCTGTTACAACAGCAGTTCCTTCGATTGGTTCGAGCGAATTTATCGTCATTAGTCACTACATCGAAGGTTACGATTCGGTTCAATTAGCGTTCGGCAGCGGTAATGCTCAACCCATTTCATTCGGGTTTTGGGTTAAGGCCCATAGACCTGGCACATATTCCGGAGGTGTTCGGAACGGCAGCTTCAACCGATCCTATTCATTCACTTTTACAATCAATGCCGCTGATACATGGGAATTTAAAACTGTTACCGTTTTTGGTGACACATCCGGAACGTGGTTTGGCGACAACAGGATTGGATTGGCCGTCACGTTCGTCCCTGCATGTTTTAGCGGGTCTTTGACAACGCCCGGTGCGTGGATGAATGGTAATTTCGTTGGAGCCACAGGAAGCATCAACGGCGGCGCAGCGACGACAGATACGTTCCAAATAACCGGGTTGATTATATTGCCCGGCCTCGAATTGCCGATGGTAGGTAGCTCGCCGTCCATCATGCGTCCGTTTGATCAAGAGCTTTTTCGCTCTCAGCGGTTTTATTCAAAGGGCTTTCCTGTAGGCACTCCTCCTTTCAATGGTGGTGGCGCGTCGCGCATCTCGGCCTTGGCTTGGGCTACTACTGCGATTACCAGCCAAATGATCCGATTTCCACGAAACATGCGGGTGTCGCCAACGATGACGTTCTTCTGTCCAGCCTTTCAAGGCGGCACGAATGACACACCTGTCAATGGTTTCTGGCAATGGTTGCCTAACGGGAGCGCTTGGAGAAACACCGCAGTCATCACCGCGCAAGACGTCTATGAGGACAGCTTTAACGTAAATATGGGCGTGAGCGGTGCGACGGTCGGAGGGGCTTCTCTTGTTTTGGGCAACTGGACCGCGAACGCGAGATTGTGAGCCATGACCAAGGCATATGTGCTAACCGCTACTGATATAGTTGTTCGTGTTGTGGATGGTGCTTCTATTCCGAGCGGTCCAGCTAACCGAGATCGTGCAGAGTACGAAGATTGGCTTGCTGGAGGTAACACGCCAGACCCTTACGTCCCGCCCGTGCCAGCTAGCGCTACGAAGCTCGGGCTCAAGCGGGCATTCGATGAACTTGGCGCATGGGATCAGGTGAAAGCGGCGATTGCGACTGACCCTGATGCACAGGAAGAATGGGATTTAGCGCTTGAGATCAGGCGTAGCGACAAGTTGGTGCAAGAGTTGATCGCGGCGCTGCAACTCTCGTCAGATCAGGTGGATCACATCATCATTCGCGCGAACGAATTGGTTTAGTACGTGCTTGGGTTCGATGCTCTAGGCCGCCTCGCGCTCGGGCAAGGCGCAGACCAAGCCGCGTCGACAATTGTACTGGTCGCAGGGACCGGCTCATTTGTTCTGACAGGCAATTCAGCAGCGTTCAATATCAAGCACGCTATCGGAACAGGATCGGTCGCCTTGGTTGGTCAACCTGCTTCGTTCAGCGTTATGCAACCCACTGCTTCTGGGTCATTTGCCCTTTCCGGCAATCCTGTTCAGCTCAATGCAGCGATTGCACCTGGAACTGGAGACTTTAACATAAATGGCGAGGATGCAGCCTTCCGAACAAATGTCCCGCTTGGATTCGGCGCTTTCGCGCTCGTCGGAAATGAAGTCGCATTCACAACAATCTTTGGGACCGCAGCAGGCGATTTCATTCTGACGGGGTGGCCTGTCGCCTTCATCGTCATCCCTGAATGGTGGATACCGATTCCGGTAGATCAAGACGGCTGGGCCGAGCAGCCAACGCCATCAGACCCATGGGTCATTGTTGCGAAGGCTTCAGAGGCCTGGACGACCAAGCCTGCGCTATCGGACGGCTGGACCGAACGCAGCAAGCCCTCTGAAAACTGGACGGACGAGACAATTTAGCATGCCATTGATTCAATGGGGTGAGTACCGGGCCGGACGTTTCGGATCATGAGGGCGCTAGATTGGTTTACATATGAAGCAATGATACCAGCCAAGTATCGTTGCTAATTTTCTGAGCTCGGGCCCATCAGGCGCGAACTTCTTCCCAATCACAGGAAGATAATTTTGCACAAAGCCGCGTTTTTCATAGCGCTTAATCGTAAAACCGGCTTCCACGAGCTCGCGCTCAACTCGAGCCTTGGATCTGATTTTGATCGTAACAGGAGCGCCTAGTTCTGAATGTTCTGCGACATGGCTACGCCAATCATCGAACGAATTCTTCATTCGGTTTCGCAGAAGCCAGGTTGCCAGCAGGTAGACGTTGAAGAAACTGTATTTTGAATAAACGGCAATTCTCAGTTCGCCGTCTGGCTTGAGCAAAGAGCGGATTTTCCGAAGGTAGTCTTGTTCATGGGCGATGTGATGAAGGACGCCAAAGGAGTAGACAACATCGAAGTCGCCGGCGAGGTTTGATGAAAGTAAGTCTCCATGGATCAGTTCGGAGGCCTGAGACGAGAGGCCCATCATCTCGATATGACGTCTCGTCAATTCGAGATGATTAGCCGTGACATCCAAGCCGGTATAGATCGCGCCGTACCGCATCATTTCAATAGCATCAATGCCGTTGCCAACGCCGATTTCGAGAACTCTCTTGCCGTTAAGAGAGACGAAATCGAATGTCGTTGGGATGAAGGGCGTTTCATATCCATATCGGTATGAACGTATTCGGTCGAAATAGAGCGTTGATCCTTTTTCCGCGCCCAAAGCTCGATCGCTGCCAACCGCCTTGCTGTTCCAAAGCTGTTGAGCTGCCTTGTTGCTGTTCTCTGCGAAATCGGGACGCATGGATCGAATTCCAATTAGTCAATTGGCATGTACTAAAGCCGTTTCCCAATTGAATACAACCCCGGCCGCCTTCAGGCGGCTTTTCATCGCTCTCCAAGGGTAAGTTCCATCTCAGGAAGCGATGGCAGGCCATGCATTCTCCTCGGATTTTGATCCCAGGCCTTTGAGGCTGACTGATTCGACGGGGTTGCGGCGAAACCAAATTTGAAACCGACACACCCAAACAGTCCGAGATCTAGGCGCCTCAAGCGCGCCAGCCAGGAATTCGGACGCAGATCTATGCGAGTGATCCATGCCTCTGATTCAATGGGGTGAATACAAGCCCGACGTTTCCGACTACCTCGCTACAAACACAAAGAACATCCAAAACGTACTCCCGCAGGGTGATGGATACGGGCCGTTCCCGGACTTCACGAGCTACAGCAATTCGCTGCCTGCGGCCTGCCGTGGCGCGTTCTATGCTCTCCGCGGAGACGGCACGGTTGCGACGTTCGCCGGAACGGAAGACAGGCTCTATATTCTCAATAACACCACGTTCTCTTGGAGCGATGTCTCGAGGGGAGGCGGCACTTACGGAACGCTGAACCCAACAGCGCAGTGGCGATTTGCGCAGTTCAACAATCTGGTGTTCGCGACGCAGGCAAACGACGTCTTGCAGGTATTTGATCTTCAATCCTCGACAGAATTTGAGGACGCACTCGGGGGCCCGCCACAAGCCGCTTATATCGAAGTCGTTGGCCGTTTCCTCGTGCTGTCCGGTCTTCTCGAGACGCCGTATCGCATCCAGTGGTCCGGGTTGAATAATGTCAACACGGCAGACTCCTGGACGAGTGGTCTCAATTCGTCGGATTTCCAGGACCTGCCGGATGGCGGCATCGTGCGCGGCGTGGCGGGTGGCGAGTACGGCACCATATTTCAGGATCAGGCGATCCGCCGCATGACCTACGCGCCCGGTTCTCCGGTGATCTTCCAGATTGAACGTGTCACGCAGGACCAAGGACTTTATGCGCCTTACAGCATCATACGCTCTGGCGACGCAATCTTCTTCTATTCCGCAAAAGGGTTCTACCAGATCGAGCCGGGAGGGCTGCCGCAGCAGATCGGGCGTGAGCGAGTGGACCGTTCGTTTTTCAAAGACCTGGATAAAAGCAACCTGCAGCTCTTCATGGGCGCTGCCGATCCACGCGGCACCCGCGTGTTCTGGGCTTATAAATCAGTCAACGGCGCAACGGGATCGTATGACACCATCCTTGGTTACGACAGGGCGTTAGATCGGTTCTTTCCGATCAGCATGAGCGGGCAGTATCTGCTGGGAATTTCGCAGACTGGCGTCACGCTGGAAGGGCTCGACGAACTTTCATCCTCGATCGATGCTCTTGTTGCGTCTCTGGATAGTTACGCCACGTCGGTCACGCCTGAGATCGCGCAATTCAACAAGGCTGGCACGTTGGGTTTCTTCCGAGGCGCGAACCTTGAAGCCACGCTTGAAACGGCGGAGCAGGGCACTGACGGGCGGCGGATATTTCTGAAGGGATTCCGGCCGATCACAGATGCCAGCCCTGTCTATGGCTCGGCTTCGTTCAGGGACAATCAGCAAATCGCACCGGTATTGATTCCGGAATCGCTGATCAACCCTCGCACCGGCCGCTGCGACTTTCGTAAGGACACGCGTTACTCCCGCTATAAGGCGCGTATCCCTGCCGGAACAAGCTGGACGTTCATTGCGGGCGTCGAGCCCGATGTCACGACGGCGGGTAGCTTATGAGCGTCGCAATTGTTCAGACCAACGAGAAAGACCTCACCAAGTTCGCATTTGCCTTGCAGCAGCTCGCGCAGGGGAGATCCAATGCGGTGGGCGAGGTGACGCTGCAGCATGACGCAACGGCGACCACAGTGAGCAATCAGACCTGCGGGCCTGAGAGCATCGTACTGCTGATGCCGAAGACGGCGAATGCGGCGGCCGCGCTTGCGACGACTTACGTGACTGCGACGGCGCCAGGCACGTTCACGCTCACCCATACCAGCGCGGCCTCGACGGATCGCACGTTCGGATACGTGAATGTCGGTTGAGTTGATCTGCGTTGCTCCCGACCGCGTTCACGAATTCTGGCCCCACGTTTCCGACCTGATCCATCGCGCCATCCGCCGCACCAATCTCTCGCATTCGCAGGACATCGATTTCGATGTGCTGAATGGCGATGGCCTTCTGTGGATTGCCTGGAACGGAAGCGCCGTGGAAGCGGCGGCAACGACGTCGCTGATCGAGACCGATGCGGAGAAGGTTTGCGTGTTGACGGCCTGCGGCGGCAAGAACATGCGCCGCTGGCTCAGCCTTCTTGGCGAGATCGAAGATTATGCAAAAGCAGAAGGTTGTTCGCGCGTCCGCATTTTCGGGCGCAAGGGGTGGGTGCGCGTGCTCGAACGCTATCGCATCCGTAACGTTATCCTGGAGAAAGAACTCTAATGGGCGGTGAAAGCAAGCAGACCACCACACAGCAAAGCCAGACCCAGCCCTGGGAGGCGGCGCAGCCGGCGCTCAAGGGCATTCTGGATCAGCTCGGCACTCTCATTCCGAACAGCGGGCTGTCGCAGACGTCGCAGAACGCCATCAATCAGCTTCAGCAGAATGCGCAGGCGGGCAATCCCTATGCCCCGCAGATCGGCAGCCTGGCGACGAATCTGCTGAGCGGCGGAGGGGCGACGGATCAGTCGGGCAACATCAATCAGGCTTACCAGACCTATCAGCAGCAGACGAACCCGCTCGCGTCGAACACGAATTACGATCCCTACAGCACGCCGGGATTTGCGGATGCGATCAAGACGGCCAGCTCCGACATCACGAACGGCGTCAACAGTCAATTCGCGGCGGCGGGCAGAGACTTCAGCGGGGCAAACTCGCAGGCGCTGGCGCGCGGCCTCGCGCAGGGGTTGGCGCCAACGATCGCCGCTCAATACAACCAGAATGTCCAGAATCAACAGGGCGCGGCGAGCAACCTGTACTCCGCGGGCAATACGACCGCAGGCTTGCAGTCTGGCTTGCAGCAGCAGGGCATTCAAAATCAGGTGCAGGGTGCGCAGACGGCAAACGACGCGCTCAATGCGCAGAACTATACGCCGCAACAGATGCTGCAGCTCGAGCAGTTGAAGCAGCAATTGCCGGCGCAGACGTTGTCCTTGCTGGCGCAGATCGGCGTGCCGATTGCAGGCCTCGGCAATCAGTCGAACAGCACGGGCGAGACGACGAGCGAAATGTCCGGTGCGGATCAGTTCGCGAAGATCCTGGGCGGAATCGGAAGTCTCGGGAATCTTGGCAATCTCGGCAATCTCAGCAAGCTGTCCGATCGGCGCGTGAAGGAAGATATAGCTCAGGTGGGAGCTCTGTTTGATGGCACCCCCGTTTATCGCTTCCGTTATATCGGCCAGCCCGGATTCCAGATCGGTCTTATGGCACAGGATGTTGAGAAGACGACGCCGGAAGCAATTGGCCGGCTCGGGCCGCTCAAGACGGTCGACTACAAGCGCGCGACGGACAAATCGATGCAGATTGCTTGAGCGACGAGCCTTCGCAAGCCGAAACGAACCATAAGGAGAAGATTGCAATGGGGCTGCTTGATTATTTCGATGAAGACTCTCCTCTCTCCGGAGGGTTGTTTGGCGGTGACGATCCTTCTCGGTCTGTCCCTCCGACGGATATTCCCGGTGGGGATATTAACGCGCTTTCCGCTCCGATGTTGATTGCAGGTGCCGCAAGCTGCGGCATTCCGGGACAAGGGCAACTCTCACCAGCGCTGCCACAGTGGCTGCAAACGGTGCCTGATCAATCCCGATCAGCGCTGCCAATAGCTGGCCTTACGCAAGCTCAGTTCGATAAGCGGTTCTATGCCGGGACGGATGGATCGAACTCGGCCGGAAATATTCAATCCGCTCCGCAGTCAGATGCTGGCGTCGGCGGCTCATCTCGGTTCGACCATGCGTTCGATCCGCAAACGTATGTATTGAATAATGCATCGCCTTCATGGTTACAGCATGTGGTGCCCAAGAGCCCAGGTTTACGTTCAACGCTGCCAACAGCATCGACGCAAACGTCATTCAATGATCGGTTCAATGCAGCGGATAGGGGAAATTCGACGAGATTTCTTCAAACTATCGCGCCGTCTGATGATGAGTCTCGTTTCGACGATAGATTTCCGAAACTCAACCCAGATGAAATGAAAGTCGCGGTCGAGAAAACCGCTGCATTACCGCAAACGGACAAATATCGGCAGGTCGTTCGGCGGGAGATTGATAACCTGAAGGCCAAGGGTATGCCCACGGGGGAAGGGCTGCAGCGTCTCATTGTTCATGGCATGACCATGAACGCGGATGATGAAATCATGGCGGGCGTTGCAACACCTTTTGAAATGTTTAAGCGGGGCACTTGGAGTCCTGCTGAGGCGTATCGGTATGCCAAGGCTCAAGAGGACATGATACTTGACGACTCTCGCAAGCAATATGGCTTGGTTGGCAAAGGGGCTGAAGCTCTTGGCGGCGTTCTCGCGGGTGGGGTCCTTACCAAAGCAGGGCTTGCAGCGGCCGCCGGGCTCGCTCCCGAGGCGACTCTGATCCAGAAATTTCTCGCGCATCTTGGAGATGGTGTCGCCCAAGGCGCTGTTGCCGGTGCGTTTGATGGCAATTCCCTTTCCGAACGTCTAAAAAACGCAGCGCAATACGCGGTGCGGCACGGTGTCGAGCATGGGGCGGTTGGGACTGGCTTGCCTGTCGCCTTCAGCGCGTTGAGTAAATATGTCGCTCCGGTAGCGAAGAATATCTGGAGCCGGGTAAATCCCGCTGTGTTCTGATGGTCAGATTGATGAAGGTGTGATCAAGCAGCGCTCTCTGGACCTCGGTAAAATCGGTAGAGCGTTGAAAAGCGTTGCTGGCACCATCACGCTGCTATCTGACGAGCAGGGCGAGGTTCGTCTGCACATTGCGGAGGCATTGCTATCGCGTGGAGAAAAGAATGGACCCGACCCGGCGCTCAGATTGATTGACACGGTTCAGGGCGCTGCGTTGCGCCGTCTGGGGCATTCCGATCGGAAGGTGGTGCGGCGCTTGCCGCTGTGCCTGAAGCGACGGATATTCGCTATTTCTTCGGCATAGAGAAGAATGCCGCCGGAGGTACTCCCACGTCACCTATAAGTGGCTTCGCGAGATACAAAACAAAAATAACTAACGCCCAGAGGATTAATTGCGTGAGGACATCAGGCAAGCCTGGCCCCCAAAAAGGCTCTCTTGGTTTTTCGCGATCTAGCTCCCGTTCGTGCGGCTCCAGATCGACAGGTTTATCGGGATCGTTCATGGCAAATTACCGTCTTGAAAGGAGCGGGTGTGAATTTTCATTTTATAGTTGATCGGCAATAACCGCGGTTAGCTTGCGCGATGGTGATCTGCTGCTGACAGCTACCCGAACGATCGTTCGCGGCGGGAGCCAAAGGCTGTGAATGTGAGCCGCGAACCAGTAGTCATTACTGAGTTTTCTTCCCGCTGTTCTGAACAGCTTCGGTCCAGCGTTTGGACCATGCTGCAAGTTCGCTCTTTGCAGGTTGCGGCCATTCTTTCACTGGGGGCTTCACGACAATCGGATTGCCGGGCGATTTCCACGCAAAAAAGACGTGCTTGCTGGTGGGGTCGAGCGCAAACATCAATGATTTATCGCTGCACTCATCAGGGAGACAGGACGTTCCGACGATGACATTGCCTTTGTCTTCTATCGTCCCTTGTCCGCCGCGTACCATGGACATCACTGTTTCGCGGTAGCCCAAAAGCAAGGTCTCGATCGGAACGACCATGTCGGGATGTTTGAAGATCTCTTCCGGCTTCGACAAATTCTTGCTGCGGAGATCGTTCAAAAGATCGCCGGTCACAGCATCGCGGGGCGGAGGGGGATTCTTGCGAAGATCTTCGTGGTCTTCCCATTTCTTAAGCCAATCATCGAGTTCAGCACGCGCCAGCGGCGACCATTGTTCGGCTGCGGGCTTTACGACAGGCGGCTTTTCGAACAACTTCCACGCGACAAATCTTTCTTTAGTCTTTGTGTCGAAGACGAAAATGATTTGTTCGTCATCGCAGAAGGCATTGGGCCTCGCACAGGCTTTTGCAACGAAGAGGTCCCCTTTGTGTTCGACGTCCCCCGCTCCAAATGCGGCGTGAGCGATCCGATCTTCATCTATCCCCATCCAGGCTTTGATCGCTTCCTTCATCTGAGGATGACTGAACAGAAGCAGCGGGTGATCCACACGCCCCGCGGAGATATCCTGCCAGAGATCAGAATCTTGAAACGGATTTGGCAGGTTCGCGTCGACTTCCGCGGACATGCCTTTGTCGGGCGTCCAAGTCCATGTTTTGGGCTTATAAGCCTTCGATCTCAAAAAGTGGATCGCATCTTTCTCGACTTCGTAGGTGATCTCGCCACAGTCACCTTTCGGGCCGTGCAAACGAAAGGGGCGATCCTTTGGAAACGACACGACGAAAATTGCGGGCTCAGGGCAGAGAGACCCACCTTCACTGCTCGACCCGATGAGAGCACCAGCACCTGCGATGGTGTGCTCTTCGTTGATGGACACATATCTATCTTTGACGACGGTCTTCCCGTCGATCATAAGCCGCTCGGTGTTGTCCTTTTCGACTATTCTCACCCTGTGGCCGAATAATTCTTTGTTGTACGAATCCGCCGCCTGAGCTGGAGCGATGGTCATGCAGCCTGCGAACAACGCCGCGCCAACGCCGATGAAAGCCGGCCAGACCTTGCGCATGCGATAGCTGCGAGGAAAGCACGCAACGACGTTGCGAAGGATGTGAAGGAAATAGCGCTTCATCACGTCCTCAAGTCTCGGTGCGAGTGAGATCGGCGACGGTTGACATGATTCTGCTACGAACGATGACGATCGTTCGCGGACGACGTTCAGGAACTGGTGGGACATAAGTCTTCCGATTGTAACGAGACCGAGCGTCGGCTTCTTTACTCAAAAACACATTTGCAGTATGGAACATTTGAAGAACAAATGCAACCGTAGGCATTATTGTTGATGCCTACACGCTGCATCTTGTCCGTTTGCAACGGATGGGATCACGGGAGTGTCTCGGGAAGTGGCCTATCCAAAAGGGGAAGTTCGAAGTGCACTTGCCAAAAGAAGCCCGTCAGAAACCAAAAGGAGGGTGGGTGACGACTATCAAGGAATTCGTCGAGTTGGTGACAAAGGAAATGTCGACGGCTGTAGGACGGTCGGACGCTATCGTAAATCTTCGCTGATGATCTTTTATGAGGCTGCTGTTATGGAACGCGCTATTTTTCGTTGGTTGATTGCTGTTGCCATCGCGACAGTCTCCTTGGTCGCTCCATCTCGATGGGGCTTTGCGCTTGAGCGCGATAGTCAAACCTCACCGGTTGTCTCGCAGGCAAGCGCGACCTGTCCCTCTCGCGAGTTCAGTGCGTTCTTTAAGGTTTTTTCCACGCGCTCAGACGTGCAAAGAAAATTCACACGCCTTCCACTCGATTACCTCCGGCTTGATGCTGATTTGATCGGGACAGATAAGGAAGATCAAGCGTTCAAGACGCGACTTATTGAAAGGTTTGAAGACATACCTTTGTTCAATAAGGGCGTAATCTTTCCGGGCGAAACGGAAAGAAAGAAATACGAACTTCGTGTGGAAGTTACGACACGCAAGAACTCTCATTCCAATCCTGATGCGGATCCAGAGCGAGTCATCAATGACTCGGAAAGCGCGACGGCAACAATCTTTGTTCCTGACACGGGTTTCCGTATCCACTTTCGCTTCCGGAGGGATTCGCGTTGTTGGTTTCTGTACGGCATTTCCGATCGTTCAATTTAGCAGATTAAGAACAACGCATCACCACGGGAGCGCTTGATATGCCATGGGACGATAAAAATCGTAAAATGTTTAGCATCCTCCCACCGATCGGGGGAGTGCCGCCGCATCCGACTAGCCATTTTGGAGAGCGGAGAGACAACATACCGCGCGCATCGAGCCCGCATGGTGGCGTCGATTTCAATTACAACGTTCCCGGGCAGCGCGGGCTCAACCTTCAGCATCCAAGCGTATATTCACCTGTAGACGGCACTGTTGTTAAGGAGCCGGGTGGGTACCTTGGGATGGTGTCAATAAGAGATGCCAACGGTTTTTTGCATGAAATTCTTCATTTGCAGTCCCAATCCGTCTCGAAGGGGCAATCCGTATCGGCTGGACAGCTCATTGGCTCCATGGGGGGAGTGGGAGCAGAGGGACGTCAGCACGTTCACTATCAAATCCATGATCAGTCGGGAAATCGCGTTAATCCAGAAGCATTCTGGGATGATCAGCGGCCCGCCAGCACATATAAGCCGGCTCTTGACGTGCCCTCTCTTGGGGACTTTCGAGCGTTCCAATCGCTCACCGAGTCGGGGCCAGCGACTTTTAACGAGCGCTGGCCGTTCTCCAATCCCAGGGGAGCGACGCCTGGCATCGGCGATAACAACGGCATTGGTGATTGGTGGCGCAACATCGGGCAAGACCCGAAGAAAATGAGCGTGACGGCCAACGAGCCCTCTCAGCCCCTGAACGCTGCAGATCGGACAGCCGATAGTACTCAGCGTGTAGCAACCGGAATGCAATCATTCCAAGGCTCCAAAGGCCAGCCCGTTACCGACACGACGGGTTGGCAGAACGGCATGTTCGATTCCTCCTTGGCGCCGATGTCGCAGGCGCCGCGGCGATTGGTATCGTCGCAACAGCAGAGCGATTTCGATTCATCTGCAGTCGATCGACAGCCGGTCGACTATGGTGCAGCCGCGGGCGCAACTCCGGTTCCGCCTGAAGATATGAGCGATCTGCTTAAACTGCGTTCGATCATTCAAGCCGTGGGAAACCGCGGCCTCTTCCCAATCCAGTAGCGCGAACTGGAATTGCAGAAACGAAAAAAGTTCGTACGCTTTCGCAGCGGATATGGACAACAAGATTTAAACCAATGTTCAAAATGCCCTGATGCTTCGCTCGATTTTTTCAGAGGCGAGCTAATTCTCAAACGGAGCTCTAAGTGCATTTGCTAAAAACTGTTGGTCGAGGAGTTTTTCTCTTTTTGGTGGTTTTTATTGCCGTCATCCTGTTTCGCGGCGATCTTGAGCGCACTTCTGAAATCCGGGCTGCGGTGGTTTGGGATCAACTGGAGCTTCAGCTTGATCGACTTCACTGTCTTTCGGTTAACCCGCGGCGGATCGTATTTAATGAGCGGCAGTATCCCAGCGAGAAGCTGGTGAGCACAATTGGCGCGCAGCTCGCGATCCCGCGGATATACGTAAATGCAAATGTTGCTGAATGCCCCTGGGGGTTCTCGCTATCGGGGGAGAAAAGAAACATATTCGCTGTGCGTTATCGCGAAGAAATTGCGCACTACGTGCTGTCGGTTGGCATCTGCGAGCGAGTGCCTGATGGCACCCTAAATCCCGACCGGTGCCTCGTAAAGAGCATCTATGTCTTCAATAGCAACGTGGGAGTTGATGCGCTTTTTTCGGTCGCGCTCACCGGGCTAGCAAGAAAGCAAACGAGCGAATGGGAAGCGTTCCAAGCTGAGGGGGCAAAATGACGGATATCAATGGTATTCATTATGAGATTTCGAAACCTGTTCAGAATCTGGACGACGGCCATTGGTACCAGAGAGTTCGCCAGGTTGATGGAAACGGCAATGTTGTTGGTTTTGGCGATCAGATGATCCGGTCCGCTCGTCCAGATTCGCGGGATGGGTTGTTTGATCCAAACGGGAACGTCGCCTCGGGATTTCGTGCTGTCTATGCCACGGCTCGCATGATGCAAATTCTAGCTGGTATCGCAGAACGCCGCCCCGAATGGGTGGCAGATGGAGCAAAAAAGATAACCGAGACGCTCTCGATAGAGCCCCCTGAATTTTTGAAGCGAGATTATAAGAAGTGGCCAGGCACAGACAAACCTTGGGAAGGTGTGCCGTCAGGCGATAACG
This sequence comes from Afipia dichlorophenoxyacetatis, assembly GCF_055386385.1. NCBI lineage: Bacteria > Pseudomonadati > Pseudomonadota > Alphaproteobacteria > Hyphomicrobiales > Nitrobacteraceae > Afipia > Afipia dichlorophenoxyacetatis. The sequence continues at coordinate 2,617,736 of NZ_AP029250.1, forward strand.
GTTTGACAAAACCGAACGATGGACTCGGGAAGCAGGGGATGGGTCTTCCTGGTTTTGATCCTCGTTCGGGCATTCCTGCGAACGCGCGAGATTTAGATGTGCTGAGGAAAATGAGTCCGAGAGCCAACGAGCCGTCTCAGCCCCTGAACACCGCAGCTCGGAGAGCCGAGAGTGATGTAACGGCCGGCACGCAATTATTCCAGGTCCCAATGGCCGGGCTGTTGCCGACACGACGGGTTGGCAGACTGAAGCCAATGTAAGCCCCTTCGAGTCTGCTCACGAGGCTGTGCCGTTTGTGCCTTATCAGAGCATGTCATACAGCACGGCGCGTTTGCCGGGGCAGGCGTTTGAGGACCGGGCGCCGGTGCTGCGATTAGTGCAGCCACAACAGCAGGACGTTCCCGATTCATCTGCAGTCGATCGACCGCAGATTGATCCTGGTGCAGCCGCGGGCGCAACTCCGGCTTCGTCCGACGATATAAGCAATCTGCTCAAACTGCGTTCGATCATTCAAGCCGTGGGAAGCCGCGGCCTTTTTCCGATCCAATAACGCTAAGCGAAAATTGAAACTGAAGTGACGGCGGCTTTCGGAGTCGCCGTTTTTGTTTGGAGAGACTAGATGTCAGGATTCTACACGTGGTCCCGCACGGCGTCGGCCAACGCGAGCGCGGACAATGCCGTCAACTGGGCTGAAGGCATGGCGCCATCGGCGGTCAACGACAGCGGCCGCGGCATGATGGCGTCCGCTGCCAAATGGCGCGATGATATCTCCGGTGCACTGGCGACAGCCGGCTCGTCCACGGCTTATACGATCGCGAGCTATCAAGGCTTCGACACGCTCGCGCATCTGGACGGTCAGCAGATCGCTTTCACGCCCCATGTCACTAACGATGCTACTGTCACACTGGCGGTGGATGGGCTTGGCGCGAAGCCGCTACGCCGCGCGCCTGGCGTCGAGCTGCCTGCGGCCACGCTGATCGCCGGCAGTCCGTATGTGGCGACTTACTATAACGCAACGAGCGAATTTATCCTGCAAGGCTTTTACACCCTGCCGGAAGTCATTCCCGTTGGCGGATGTATTCCGTATCTCGGCACGACGGTGCCCAACAACAACTTCGCCTTTCCATTCGGACAGCTGTTCTCGCGCACGGTCTATTCAATGCTGTTTGCGCTGGTTGGGACGGCATTCGGACCTGGGGACGGTTCAACCACATTCACCGGGCCGGATATTCGCGGTCGCGCGTTCTTCGGGCTTGATAATATGGGTGGCACGGCCGCCAATCGCATCACGACCGCAGGGAGCAGTATTTCCGGGGCGACGATCGGGGCGACGGGCGGAGCAGAGAATGTAACGCTCACGTCGGCTCAAATCCCTGCGCATACACATGCGAACTCACTCAACGATCCAGGGCATTCGCACACTTATTCGAGGGCTGCAGTGTTAAACATCATGCAGCCATCCGGCTCCGGCGTGTTTGCGACAACCACAACAGACAATACTGGCGTTTCTCCCACTAACGTCACGATCACTAACGCTTCAGCAGGCGGGGGTGGTGCTCACACCAACATGCCGCCCGCATTCATCTGCCCTGTGATTATGCGAGTTATCTAGGTTTAGATATTCGTCGAACGCGCGATCAGATACCAGCCAGCGACGCGGCCAAGGACATTATAAACAGGGGAAGGTAGTAACCTGTAGAGCGCACCAAATTTTCCACTGCCAGGAAAATCTTCTGGCGTGCATTTGCGTACTGTTATTTCGGGATGCGCAAAGCCTTGCTTCCGCAAGATCTCGTCTAATTCATTCCGTGAATAGACATTCACGATCGGCGCGGCATCGGCTGTCGTTGTTTCAATTCTTGATCGCCGCTGTGCAAGCGTTTCGCGCCGAAAGCGACCACTCAGAAAGTGAACTAAGACAAGACCCGCATAAAATACCGAGCGCTTGTTGTACAGAATAACGATGAATTGACCGCCGGGCTTCAGAACTCGACGCGCTTCACGAAAGGCGCGCTCCATGTCTGGCACGTGGTGCAGGACACCATTGGAATAAACAACATCGAAGGTTGCATCGGCGAATGGTAAGTTCTCCGCGTCCCCCTGTTGAACGTCGGGATCATATCCGAAGAACGCGAGGTGTTTTTTCGTTCGCTCGACATTCTCGGGTGTGATGTCGATGCCGGTGTAGTTAGCGCCTGCCTGCAGGAATTTGAGTGTGTCGTAGCCTGGGCCGAAGCCGATCTCGAGAACCCGCTTTCCGGCCATTTGATGGAAGGGGACGACGTCGGCTAGCCAGGGCTGTTCGATGTTGTCGCGAAATTCTCGTGCCTTATTGAAGAACTCGACAGTGCCGGGAGCAAAGTCCCGCGCAGAGGTCCATCCCGTGGGGTTTGCGCCCCATGTCTTTTGTGCTTCGAGTTTCCCGCTCATGCGTGAAACTAACCCGCACGACTTTAGCGATCAACCGCCACAGCTGCCCTACGGGCGGCTTTTTCTTTGCCTCTCTCGGCCTCTTCCGCACGCGTTGGAGAGAAGGCGATGCCAGACCTCGCATCCCTGCAGGCGCGAAACGTTGCGCAAATGCCAAGCTGATGTGGGGGAGGGAGTTTGGGCCGGCAGCAGCACTATCTACGGTGCGCTTCGATCAACATAAACAGACCGAAATTCGGCGCGAAAGTTCGAATAAGGCTACGAGGCCAGATTGCCTTCGCAAAATTTAACAGGCGCCCCTGATGCCGTTGGCCGGCTGCGCCTTCCAGAAGGTCTCCGCTGCAAAGCTGGATCTTGATGTTGGCGTTCTCCAAGCCTGCGTTGCTGCAAAGTTCTCCAGCTTCCTGGATTGAGTAAGCCTTGGTGCCGGGGCTTTCAAGATATTGGGAATATGTCTCGGCCAGAGAGAGGCGGTTCTTGAGGCCATATCGCGCCCAGAGCAGAAAGCCGGTCATCGAGTTCTTGTGGTAGATCATGATGCGCGCAACACCGCCGGGCTTCAGGACGCGGGCAACTTCCTGGAACGCGCGCTGCGTGTTGGGTGAGTGGTGCAAGACACCCCAGCTATAGACGACGTCGAAACTGCCGTCAGGGAACGGCAAGTTCTCTGCGTCTGAAACTTGTAGCTCGGATTGGAGGTCTGTAAGCGCGAGACGTTTCGACGTGAACTCGATCGCCCGCTCAGTCAAATCAATGCCGCAAAGTCGGGACGGGCTATTGCGCGCCAGTTGTTCGTGGTCGGCGCCCATGCCGACGCCAATCTCAAGAACGGATTTACCGCGAGCTTCCGGGAAACGAGCGAAGTCAAAGATATAGGGCTCGATGGCATAGCGTGCATCCGCTTGGGCTTTCAGGCGGGACTGGTCGTCTTCTCCAATGGCGTAAGCTTCCTCTCCGCAGGAAGCTTCCTCCCAGAAAAGCCGGACATCTTCTTTTGCAATCACGTCGCTCATCGTTGCGCCTTTCGGATGGGTAAGGTTTACCATGCGCAAAACACGCAATCCACGGCCCTCAGCTGCCTTGAGGCAGATCTTTCTTTCGGGTCCTATGGATGTCCTGCGGAACTCAACCGAAGCTTTTGATAGTTTCCGACAGGCCTTCTCTTGCGTCGACCGGAAATCGCGAGATTTGAAGGGCTTCTTTTATCTTCCGATTATCGACCACATAGTTTTCGGTCAACTTACGCAGCCGCTCCGTGGTCAGCGGCAGGCGAAGTGTATCTCCAGCGCGAGCCGCCGTCTCCAGAAGTCCGGGGGGGAGTTTCCACAGGCGAGGTTTTCGGTGCAGCGCCGTGGCAATCAGTTGAATGACTTCATTCGTGGAGAGTGCATCGTCATCTGCGAGCTGATAGGCGCCACCAGGAATCTCGGGTCGCTGCAGCAGCGTCGCCACCGCGTAACATAGATTTTCAACGCTAAGGAACGAGCGCTTGTTCTGAAATGCCGCGAGCGGATAGGGGATTCCGCTTTTAACAAACCTGTAGAGCAAATTCAGGTTTCCCTTGTTGCCGGGACCATGAATCATGCTGGGGCGCAGGATAAAGACGCGCTTTCCCGGCGGCAGTTCGCGGCTGGCAATGTACTGTTCAGCAGCCAGCTTGGATCGCCCATAAGGCGTTCGAGGTGCAGGTGCTGATGTCTCGTAAAGGACATCGCTCACTTCGTCGGCAATTGCTTTTACGCTGCTGAAGAAAAAGAAATCGCGCGCTGTACTCTGCAGGAAAAGATCGAAGAGACGGGACGTCAGCCCGGTATTGACCGTAAAGTAGTCATCGGCATTCGACGTGCCATGAACGTCATGCGCCTTGCCTGCCAGATGAATGACGGCTGCAGCGCCGTTCAAATAATCCGGAGGGATGTCGTCCCAGCAACAATCATTGTCTGGGCCGGCCGCCGGTGCCTGAAGCTGGCGACCGATGCGAGCGAGTTCGTACTCTCCGCGCAGATAACTCGCGAGGTTTTGTCCGACAAAGCCGGTGTCACCGGTGATGACTAATCGTTGCATTGTTGTGTCATCAGTTGAGAAGAACGACCGGTTCAGACAAGGGGTTGGGTTACTTGCTTCAGTCAACGAGCCGCGGCGGTGCCTTGATGCAAAACTGCCGTCACCGCTCACTGACACTGCATATTCAGGCCGAGTTGAACGCCACAGTCAGCTGCTAGTTTCACAGCTGTCTCATACCAGTCTTGGGGGAAAGTATCGACTCGCTCAGATCGGATTGGTGAAGATACTTTGCCCCGCGTATATGCTGAAAAATACCTTTGGTAAACTTTTGGATCTGCGATTTTTGAGCCCCATTTTGTTTTTTCGGCTATCTGCGTTTTGCCCGGAGTTAAAACGAGCGAATGACCGTCCTTTATGCAGGCCCGCGCTTCTGGGGTGGCAATTGGCTTAGCCGGGTCGGTCGAGCACGCGACAGAAACGTTATACGTGGGGTCGGAGATCTGCCACGCGCCGTCCAGGAATGCCTCGACGGTGACGTGTGTATCGAAGCCGTCGATGCCATCGAGAAAGTCATCGCCGGCAAGCTGGATAAACCTTGCTGGAATACCGATTGCCTGCAGCGCCCAAACATATGCAACGCCAGCTCCTCCGCAAAACATCGTGCCATCGGGGGATGAAAGTGATGCATAGCGCATTGCGGGGCTAGCATTGGGTAATCTCTCAGGCTCGAGCCGATACGTTCGATAGATATAATCGCGTACCGCGAGCGCGGCCCGCTTCGGATCGAGAGGACCTATTATGGCCAGCCCGGCATCCCGGCGCACGATTTCATTCGACAGATCTCCGTCGAAATCAGCAACACGGGCGCGGGCACGGTAGTGGAGCGCCAGATAGCTTGGCGTTGCGATGGCTGTGGCAAGGAGAACGGCGCCGGCGAATTTCCGGGTGATCTTCATGGGGCAGATGGCCCCGTATCACATGAAATAATCGCAACGAAATTCGCGGTTCCTATCCGGGCGTTGCGTACTCTCTCCACGACAGCCCTCTACGCTGTCCCGGCTGGTGCCGGGAATGGTTGAAGCCCAGCAGACAAGGTGCTGACCCCATTTATTGGCCGCGACGGCTTCACGGCACCACGTTATCCGATACACGTATTTGGAAGTAAATACCCACTCACGCAACCGTGTTTACGGCTGGGCGAGGCGCGCTTACTTTCAACAACTGGAGAGATGGATGTGCCCGATCTCGCATTTTTGCGGGGGCGCGCGCTTGGTTTTTCGCAGCTCTAAAGGAGGTTGGTACCCGAGAGTTACCCGAGAACCGGGGACCGGCGATCCGGCAGTATATTTCCGCTGCTCACTGTGGGTCCGAAGGCGATCCCTGGTGCGCCTCCTTCGCCAACGCCATGATTGAGGGCTCTGGCCTCCGCGGAACCATTCGAACGCGATCCGAGCTTCGTCAAGCTTGATGGCCGGGCGACCCAGCGGAGAGCGAGGCGCCAGTTGTAGCGCGTAGATATCTCCTCACAACAAGCTCAACAGAGATGCCACACATCAGGGTGAATGAAACCGTGATCGGATACAGAAACTGCATCGCATAGTGGAATAGCGCGGCTTGTGCCAAGAAGAAGCATACAAAGAGACTGCTAACTAGGAGCGTAGCATCAATCCCTTCCGGGAAAAATTTCTGGGCCGGGCCTGAGAAACGCAGCAATAATACTGGAATGAGAGAGGCAAGGAGCATGACCCAAATTTTTCCATGCCTGACGGCCATTGCGAGTTTTTCAGCATAGACGCGCGCGACGGCCAACGGATACTTCTTGACGACATCGAAGTAAGCGACCTTCAGGATGTCGTAATATTCCTTGCTGGCGTATTTGACGGAAGGGTTGATTGCTCTCGCATGTTCAAGGCCATTGGAGTCAACCCAACTGATACCAAATGGATTGTCGGCGGCGCCGAGACCGATATAGAGATTGTGCCAAATTCCGTGTGTTTCCATCTGCTCGGATGGTTGCAAGCCATAGGCAACGTCTCTGGCCTTAAATACGATGGCTGGCGTGTTGTACGAGACGTACAACGCAACAAGGGCAACAGTATAGAACGCCAGATTGTGGATTGTTCGCGGTGCTGCGAAGATTCGATAGGAGACCGCAAGTAGTCCGGCGACAAGCCCCATAAGTCCCGCCGATTGGCGAATCAAGCTTGCGATACCGAGCCCAATGATCGCAGCGATAAACCAAGTTTTTGCCGATCTGCGCTTGTCGAGAGGTGCTGTCGCTAAGATAAAAATCGCTGGAATCATGGCGAGGCACGTAGCGCCGAAGTGCGAGGTGTGCATGCTGTTGAACAAATAACGCTGCGATACGAGAGGCGCCACAGCAAGAAAGAAAATCGAGGCGGCCGGGAGCTTCAGCCAGTAGAGAAGGGCCGTAAGGGCTACAATTCCTGTAACGTTAATCACCGCGTTGACTACGGCGTAATCGGTCAAATGGGCGGGTTGCCCTGTGAGAGCGGCGTAGATTCCAAGAAACAGCGCATGACCGGGATCGTCTCCGATGCTCTCCTCGGCGATGGCTCGTATCTTGTCGTCGCTGCAAAGAATTAAAACTTTTCCGGTCGTTCGGGCGCACTCTGCGCTGAGCACATAAGTCGTCGGATTAGAGTAGAATGGCTTTTCCGCACTTTCTTTCTTGACCGCACTGAACGCCTGAAGAACGGCGAGCGCAAATAGCAGCCCGAATACCAAGACTTTCAACTTCACGATCCATTCCCTCTGCCCATTGCGGGCAGGAACCTAGAGCAGTCAGGCGGGTAACCGCAACCGCCGAATAGCCGATTTCAACGTCCGTTGCGGGTTACATCCCGCCCTCGCGGGCCAATTCCACATGGAGAATCCTATGCCAGACCTCGCATCCCTGCGGGCGCGGAATGCTGTGCGTTGGCAAAATGCAAAGCTCACGCGTGGTTCTGAATTTGGGCTCGTCGCGGCTCGGCTCGCTTCCTCAGCCGCCAAGGCGCGGTACCAGGCCATCGAGGCGAAAACCGGGGTGCCATGGTTCTTCATCGCCGTAGTGCACCAGCGCGAGTCTTCGCAGGATTGGGCGCGCAGTCTCGCGCAGGGGGATCCGTGGAATAAGACATCAACCCACGTCCCGAAGGGGCGGGGGCCATTCGCGTCATTCGAAGACGCTGCCGTTGATGCCCTGACGAACTGTGCGCCGTATGCCGCGCGCAACATGGACTGGACCGTCGGCGGTCTGCTGACCATGCTCGAGCAATATAATGGGTTGGGATATTTCAACCGCGGCATCCCGAGTCCTTACATTTGGTCCGGGACCGATCAGTACGTCAAAGGCAAATACATCGCAGACGGCAAGTTCGATCCGAACGTCGTCGACAAGCAGCTCGGCTGCACCGGTCTCATCCTCGCGATGATGCAGATCGACGCCAGCATCAAGTTCGAGACTGCTGAGAAACTCGCGGTCGTCGCGGTGAAGCCGCCGGCCATGCCATCCGCTCCATCACCCACCAATCCAGCCAGAGGCAGCATCGGCGCACTGATCGCTGGACTCTTTTCATTGATCTTCAAACGCGCTGCATAAGGAGATGACATGCTTGCAATTGTTCTGTTTGTCGTTGCTATCGTTGTTTCAGTTTATATTTTCATTATCCGCCCGATCCTGAAAACCCAGCCTGCATTTTCCGAGGCCTTTAAGGCGGAGGCGTCGTTTGTCGATAAGGTGCGGGCCAAGGTCGTCGGCTGGCGCACGCGCATCGCCGCACGGTTGACCATGCTCGCGGGTTTCTTTGTCGGTTTGTATGACCAGGCGTTGCCGATCGTCACGGGGCAGGACTGGACGCCCCTGACGGCGAAAATTCCAGCGTGGGCACTGCCCGTCAGCATGGTCGGCGTCGGCCTGCTATTCGCATATTTGCGCCGGATTACCGATAATCCGCCGCAGATCGTGACGCAGAAGGATGACAACGGCGTCGCCAAAGTCGTCGACGTCATCAAGCCGGCGGCCTGATCATGTTCTGGTCCTGGCTCGGAAATTTTCTCGCAGGGCCGCTGCTGGGCAAGGCGCTCGATGCGTATAAGGCGAAGCTTGCTGCTGGCAACACCGATGCCGGCATCGCAGCGGACCTCGCGGCGAAGGAAATTCTGCTGCAGCAGCGCGAGGCGGAGCTGCAGACCCAATACCGCATCGCCGAGATCGGTCATTGGTATGAGCCCGACAAAATCATGGGGTACGCGGTGGCGATCTATTTCGCCAAGCTTCTGATCATCGATAAGGTGATGGGATGGGGCGTGACCGATCCATTGGCGGGCTTCGCCGAGACGACGGCCAACCTCATCGTCGCGTTTTATTTCGCCAAGCGCGGCTTCGAGAACATCGCACGCATTATCAAGCGATAGGTAAGAGGCGGCCATGCACGATCATGAAGTCAAGGCCATCATTGCCGAAGTCCTTGCCGAACAGAAGCGTCTCTATGGCGCGGAGACGGAGGAAGCTGTTCAGCGCACGATCTCCACGATGCTGACATCGTTCGGGATCGAGGAAGAGGACAGGGCGGAGCTGCGGGCCGACTTCATTCATCTGCGCAAGTGGCGCAAGAGCGTCGAGCAGGCGCAAAGTTTGACGATCAGGGCCATGGTCACAATCATCGTTGCCGGTGCAGCCGGCGCGCTGTGGCTCGGAATCAAAACGCTGCTGCAGGGGAAGACGTAGCCACCGTGATCTGGATAGATGACTCCTTCCCCGGAGCAGTTACAGATTGTCGCCCCACACGCCGCGATCTCGACGTACTTTCGCAATCAAAAGCGTGCCCATCACAAGGAACGCTCCGACAAGAAGTAGATAGACCAGCACAACGGGAAGGATGGCGAGGTCGAGAAATCTTTCCATGTGGTTCACCGGCCAGGCACGCTGTCCTCGTGGGATCAGTCCGCCGTGCTTAGCAGCAGTCAGGTTGCGTGGCTTGGACGGGACGGTACTATCGTTTGGACTCCGCGGTATTTCCGATCATTTTTTCATGATGGACAGCGCGGGGGTTCGGTTCGCTGTCTTGACCGGCGGATAAGGCGGCTTCGCTGCGCCTGCTCAATCGAGCGCAATCCAGACCGGCGCATGATCGCTTGCCCCAATGAGGCCTCGAGCCTTGCGATCTACGCCGGCGCGGGACAATCGCGCAACCAGAACTTCGCTCAGCAGCAGGTGGTCAATCCGAAGGCCGTGATCCTTCTCATAGCGCTCGCGCCAATAGGTCCAGAATGTATAGATGCGCTTCTCGCCACTGACATGGCGCAACGCATCGGTCCACCCCTTGTCGAGCAGGCGGGCGAACGCCTGCCGGGGTTTAGGCTGCACGAGCGCATCCTTATTCCATGATGTGGTCGGATAGATATCGATCGGTGTCGGCGCGACGTTATAGTCGCCTGCCAAGATCACCGGCACGCGCTTCTTCTGCAGCGCGGCTGCATGGCGGGCGAGGCGCGCGAACCATTGCATTTTGTAAGTAAACTTCGGCCCCGGCTGCGGATTGCCATTCGGAAGATAAAGCGACGCGACAATGACGCCACTAACAGCCGCTTCGATATAGCGCGCCTGATGATCCTTTGGATCGCCCGGAAGCCTGCGACGCGTCACGACAGGTTCGGTCTTGCGCGCCAGGATGGCGACGCCATTCCAGCTTCGTTCGCTCTCCCATGCGGAGGCATATCCGGCTCGCCGCAGCGCGGCTTCGGGAAAGGCGGACGGTTCGCACTTCAATTCCTGAAGGCAAACAATGTCAGGCTTGGCTTTCTTCAGCCATGCCAGAAGGAGCGGCAAGCGCTTATTGATGTTGTTGACGTTGAACGTCGCGACCTTCATGCCGTGGTGAGATTCAAGGCCTCACAGCACCAGCTCGAACATCAGGATGACGAGCGCGGTGGCAACCGCCCAGCACAGCAGGCGATCTTCGGCGATAGCGTTGATGATTTTCATGGTGCAGCCCGGAATGTTCAGCCCAATTTAAAAATGGGCAATTCGGTGGCAGCAATTCCGTTCCGGATTATTGCATGATTCCCATGCATAGAGCGATTGCAATTTCGCCACGTCAGATCACGATGCACCGCTTGTGATGGCGCTGGAGTGCTGGAAAGCAGATGGCGTCACTCGGACACCGGCAGTCCCAGAAACTTGCGCACGGCGGCCTGCTTGCGCCGCTGCTCCGTCACCGCATCGCGGCAATCCGGAAACGGAAATCCGGAGATCTGGGCATGCAGTTTCACGGCATCCGGTGAACGCTTGAAAATGGCCGAAGCCCGCACCGGCGGCACGCCTTTGGCGACCAGCTTCCGCAGGTGCTCTGTCTGTTCGGGCTTCCAGGTCAGGCTCGTGATCTCGGTCATTGTGTGGCCTCACGATCGAACGTTTGGCCAACACAACCCGTCAGGCCTTCGCGTGTTCCGTGCCCTGCGACAACGCTGACCTTGCGACGCAATTGGCCCCGGTCATGCGGTGTGTGGCGGGTTGGCGTCGGGGGATATGTTCTTGGCCTGCTGCGGTGTCATCCGGGCAGGATCCGGTGCGTCCGGAACGCCGCGAGGGCCGAGCTCGGCGCGCTGAATATCGTCTTCACTCAGCCTGGGTTTCCCGTCGTCGGTCTGTCCGCTGCCGCCGTGACAAGGCTCTGAAGGGCTCGGCCACCGCATGACGCGCTCTCCTGAATGTGAAGTGCCAAGGCTATCACGCGCGGACATGCCATCGGTTCCAAGGAACATATACGCGCATGTGTGGTTTTACGTCTCATGAGTAGCCACGACCACGATTACGACTGGAACGCCAACGAACCGACCGACTGGGCGATTGCGCTCGGTGGAACGGTGGCTGCGATCACCCTTGTGTGGATCGCGCTGCTGTAAGCTTGTTGGTGATCCCTCATTCGCGCATCGCATCACGCGAGGTGCGCGCGGGGGAGGCTGTGCGTTTCTTTTCTCCGAACGGAGCCAGCCGTCCCTAAGCTTTATCTGTACAGGGCGTTCAGCCCCACCTCTCTATGTGCGCCATCACCTGTCAAATTTGTAATCCGCCGATCTCGAACGCAATCTGAAGTAGCCGCCACCAATGTCAGTAACCCACTGTCGTTAAAAGGGAGATCTGACATGAAGCGTTCTGTTATCGCGGGTTTATTGCTCTTGGGGGCGGTGGTTGTAGCTCACGCAGATACATCAATTTACGATGATGTGCGCAAACAGCACCATAGCGAAGATACTCTAGATGTCGCTGCTCAATATTGCGACCAACGGCTCGGACCCGTCATGAATGGTGACGTCACGCCTCCCCAATACAAGAAATGTATGTTGAGCCGCGGCTGGCGGTATCGGAACACGCAGCGTCAGCGCACATGGATCGATCCCGATACCGGGGACCGATGCAGGGATATCGGCAACGATACCTCCTGGTGCTCCAATTTCTAAAGAAGGCATCATGGAGCGCTGTGGACTACGTCTGATACGCAGGCCCGTGTCTCGCGAAATTCTTGCGCGTCCGTTAAAAGCGAAAAAGAAACGCACACCGCGCTGCGGCTTTCTCGCCGCAGAGCGGGTTATCTGTCGTCGAATAATTTAATCGCGATCGCAACCGGGATCGTGCCTTGACCAGCCGCCACCTGAGCCCGCTACGGCCGGCGAGTTGAGTGACGTCGACAGCAACAGTGTAATTACGGGTGGAGTTACGACCGCGAATTTTCCGCACGCGGCGAGAAATTTTCGGCGATCTTCGATCCCGTGAATTTCAGATGGATTTGACTCGGCCATACTGAATCTCCTTTCGAGATCCATCTCGCGGCCCTGCCTCGACCTGTTGGGTCCTCGGCATCTTCGGCGAACAAGGTCACGGAAGTCAAAGTGGTCTTTGTGGTAATTGTTCCGTACCTCAAAAGCATAACGCCCGCATGCCGTAGTGAGTGGTGTCATTTCGTGCACGGACAGGATGATTCAGGATTCGCCGGTATTGTGATGGCCGTCGGTGCCGCGCCCGAAGACGCCGTAGTTGCTCGACTTCGATCCGTCGGCAGTGACGCCAGCTGACGCCAAGCCCATCTTTAGCAGTTCACGGACCGCAGCGGCTCGGGTTGGCATGCGGTGCTTGAAGCGGAAGTCGTCGATAACGGCCAGCTCGGCGGGCGACAACATGATCTGGAGGCGTTCTTCACGTGAAGGGTTCATGGCCTTTCTCAAAATTCATCAAATTGAGTAATCAACCAACGTTACTCAATTGAATAAGTTCCGTGAGAGTGAGGCGATGGCTCAAAGTGAGCGGTAAACTCATTTAAAATCAACGTGTTGAATGAATTTTGTGCTTCGACTCTGATGCGGGCAGGCGTAGACTGTCTGCATGACAGAAAAATCTGACGACCCCAAACCAGAGAAGAAGCCCACGCCGACCAAACGCATTTCCACGGAAGAGGAAGTGCGGCGATGGGCCGAAAGTCCCGGCCTGAAACCTCCCAAGCGGGGGTGAGCCGGGCGTATCGAGCCTCCTCATGCTCGGCCTTCGAGAATGCCGAACGTTCGAGCGGATTGATGCTGATGTTTCCTCGCATCGGCATCGCGCTGATCAATGAGGTCATCGTGTTAGAAGTGAAATTGAAAAAATGGCCCCGATAATCGGGGCCATTTTGCTTTAGTCGTGATGACCATGCTTGATGACGACGACCTTCTTGCCATGGCCGTGATGCCAGCCGTGGTCCATGTGGTGATGTCCGTGCTTGATGATCACCGTCTTTGCCGAAGCGAGCGACGGCAGGGTGAAGACAAAGGCGGAAACGGTCGCGAGAGCCAAAGCGATTCTTTTCATGCATGATCTCCTCTGTTCAATGCAGAGAGAGAACACGCGATGGTGAGCTGCGTTCCTGAAATGCGGCGTGGAATTTTCTGAACAGGTGTTCAGATTGAAACACGTTTGCCCTTGTATTGCAGAGAATCAAGGATCGTCGTTCTCAAAGCGGCGCCTTCTTGAGATGAAGATAACGCGGATTGAACTTCCCGATTTGCACGAGCTTGCGCCAGTTCTGAATCGTCAGCGTGCCGTTGCGAAAGTCCATTGTCCGTGACGCACGAAGCTCGTTGAGTGTGCGATTGACGGTGGCGATCGACATGCCGAGGGTCTCGCCAAGCTGCGTGAGGCTGACGGGTAAATGAAACGTATTATCCTTCGCTAGGCCTGAGGCTCGTGCACGATAGAACAATTCGCAGAACAGATGCGCCATCCGCGCTTCCATCGATCTCGCGCTGTTGTTGGTGATTGCTTCGCGAAAGATCGCCGCATCGATCAGCGTCTCGCGCCAGATGGCGAAGCCGACCGGCGGCTTGCGGTCGAACGCTCTCGTGATCTCCTTGTGTGGGATGGATGCGATGGTCGCAAGCCCGATGGCGCACACCGCGTGATCCATCTCTTCGATGAACATTGCCTGGGCGTCGGGCAGGTCGCCTGTCATGTGAAAGGAGAGATATTGCCGCTGGCCGTTATCCAGCATGTGGTAGCGCGCCACCATACCCGAGATCACGAGCACCGCGACCTTCGGCACATCGCCCTGGCGGATGAAATCTTCGCCGGGCTGGAGGTGGCGGAGTTGGTAGCTGAACGCGTTGACTTCCGCGACGTCGGCTGCGGAGAGGCGCGAGTGCTCCTTCAGCTTGCGCAGCAGGATCTGGGGAGGGAGGTCCATCGCGAGATACTCCGGTGACCCAGCCATCCGTATCAAATGATACAATGGCTGGACCTGATCGGAGGTAACTTTGCAGATGCCGATGGGTTCAATTGCGCGAACGGCCGCGTCGCTGGCCGATTGAGGTTGCCTTTGCCCTTCACCGCTTTGCTGTCGTTCATCCAACGCCTGTTCACATCCGGCGCGGCCGAGACTGTGTCAGCGGATACGGTGCCGTCATCCCTGCCGATGTCGGATCAGGAGTTGTCGCAGTCGATCAGGGAGCTTCGAGAGTCGCCCGTTGCGGATGGCGCGTTCCGGCGCGGCAAGGCATCTGGCGGAAAGAGCGACGGCGATCGTTAGAATCCGGTTTGGATATCGCGCGCCTTGCGTTCGCGTTTCAACACCCGTTCATCGGGAAAGGGGAAGCCGAAGCGCTTCGCCTGAGCCTTCACGGACACGATGCTGCGGTGAAAGATCACGGCGGCCCGCGCAGCCGAGACGCCGGATGCCACCAATTGCTTCAAACGTTCGATATCGGCCGCCGTCCATGTCCGGCTAGTGATATGTGTCATACACGCTTGCCTTCCGGTGCGCGCAGACCGGGCGAGTTGAGCCAACCTTCAAGGCGGGCTGCGGCTTCAAGCTTGTTCGCTTTTTCGAGAAGCTCGTCTCTTGCCTCTCCCTGAGGGGTGTTGCGTGCCTCGTCGCGGCACTGCTCGGCCAGTTTTCGCCATTTGGCCTGGGTTGCCTGGGTTTCGCTCATGAGCCACTCCCGTACGCCAAACAATGATGTCGATGCGACGCAATTCGGAGTGCTGCCACTCGTCATGTTCCATTACTTTGGAAAGGGGAATATCGCCTGTCTGTCCGATTGCCGACGTAGGTTCGATTAATTTTTCGCGAGGCTGAGTAGCTTGCCTTCGACCTCCTTGATCGCGCCGTAACATTCGCAGGTGGATTCCTTCATGCCTTCGAGATTCAGGATGCGGATATTGCCGCGGCTGTATTCGATCAGGCCCGCGGCCTGCAGCCGGTGCGCGGTGACGCTGAGGGTGCTGCGCTGCACGCCGAGCATCTGGGCCAGGAATTCCTGGGTCAGCGACAGCTTTTCGCTTTCGGCAAGATCCCGGCAGCGCAGCAGCCATCGGCATAGCCGCGCCTCTAACGGATGTTTGGCAATGCAGGCGATCGATTGCTGGGATTGCAGGAACAGGATCTGCTCTTGCCGGTAAACCGCCCGTCGGAAGCTCGGGCTTTCCGCTGCAATCTTGCGAGCGAGGCCCACATCGAGCGCAAGGCCGGCGCCGGGCATTTGAATGATGGCTGTATTCAGAGCCATCGTCTCATTCAGTACGGCAGACGAGCCGATGATGCCGTCATTGCCGACCATGCCTGCTTCGACACCGTCGCCGGTGCTCAAGTGGACGACGAAGGACACAATGCCGGACGTGGGGATGGTGAGCGCACGGATCGGCTGTTCGGGGCCGTACAGGATTTGCGCCAGTGGCAAGTTGACCGCGGTCAACTCGGTCCGGATGGCGGTGAAATCCTGCTCATTGAGTGCGCGCAGGAAAGCGTTGTTGGGCCGCTCGGTGGACATGGCATATCCCTCCGGAAGAAGGTGAGGGCAGCTTGCGAGATAAGCTGCGAATGAGGCGCTCACAACCTCGCTCAAAGTTTTGCGCGGCGTTGACGCCGAACGCGATCAGGCAGCGGTGCTGACGCATCGTTCTGCGGCACTGACGCGATAGCGGCCGATGAACATCGGTGAATGCCATCAGTCGCGACGCGACCGTCATCACACGCCGTCGTTTGAGTACGATACCGTACACACGCTGGCCGCGCCCCGATCATTCCAGGCTCGACCTTTTTTTGTTTTCGAATTCGTCTTGAGGTGCGGAGGTGGCCGGCGCTCTGTTCACAGCGGACCACGTCATGTGCGCATCGTTGTTCCATCGCGTGGAACGTTTTGTAAATCTTTCGTGACAATCGAGGCGCGGTACACCGCGCGCAATCGAATATTCCGCGCGAGGATGGAAATTATTTTGCGCTTATTGAGACACCTCTTAATTTATTTAGCACGCGATTAATAGCTCGCGGTCATTTTCCGAGCCCGACATGCCCCGGCATGATTCGGAAAACGGAAAGAACATTATGCGCGTCACGTTGAAGGCGTCCCTGATCGGAGTGCTCTCCCTGCTGGTTGTCATGATCGCAGGTGAGGGATGGTATGGCATCTCCCAGGTCGACAAGATGAATTCCTCTACGCAAGACATCGACACCAACTGGATGCCGTCGATCAAGTCGCTCGGCGAGCTGAAATATCTGGCCGCGCGCGTCCGTCTCGATGCCATCCATGCAGCGACCTCGGAAGGTGAAAGCCGTCAAGCCCGTCTCAAGGCACTGAGCGAACATCTCGAGGCGATGGACGTTGTCGGCAAGAAATATGAAAAGCTCATTTCTAATGCGGAAGAGCGGACATACTGGACGTCCTTCACGGATAAATGGCAGGGGTATCTCCGGCTGCAGAAGGAAGCGCTCTCGAAGGACCGCGACCGGCTGGAAAGTCTGTTCGCCGAGACAAACGGAGCCGCTTATCTCGATGCGTTGAAGCCGCTGGATGAAGACATTGTCTTCAACAACAAGGGTGCGAAGCAGGCAACCAGCGCAGCTCAAGGCATCTTTGATAGTGCGCAACGCTCGATGATCGGCCTCGTGGTGGTGGCGATCCTGATCGGCCTCGCGGCGATCGCCTTCGTTGTGCTGCGGCTCGCCGCGCCGCTGCAGAAGCTCAACGGCGCCCTGCAGGCCATGGCCGACGGTGACGTCCATTCGGAGATCCCCGGCGCATCGCGCAGCGACGAAATCGGTGACATCGCCAAGACGGTGACTGTCATCCGCCAGAATGCCGAGAACGAGGCCCTGGCGAAAGCAGACGAAGCCGCCCGCGAGACTGTGGCCCGCGCCGCGCAGCGCAAGACCGAGATGAATGCACTCGCGGACCAGTTCGAGGCGGCGGTGGGCCAGATCATCGATCGGGTCTCGTCGGCATCCACCGAGCTGGAAGCTGCCGCAGGATCGCTGACCGAGATCGCCGGCACCACGCAGCGCCTGGCGGTGAATGTTGCGTCGGCCTCGTCGCAAGCGTCGAGCAATGTACAGTCGGTGGCGTCCGCGACCGAGGAGATGGCATCTTCAGTGAAGGAGATCGGTCGTCAGGTGGAAATGTCCACGCGCATCTCCGCGGATGCGGTTCAGCAGGCGCACATCACCGATCAACGTATTGGCGACCTGACGAAGGCAGCCGCGCGCATCGGCGACGTCAGCGAGTTCATCAAGACCATCGCCGGGCAGACCAACCTGCTGGCCCTGAACGCCACCATCGAGGCGGCACGTGCGGGCGAAGCGGGGCGGGGCTTCGCGGTGGTCGCAGCCGAAGTGAAGGAACTGGCGGCTCAGACCGCCAAGGCAACCCAGGAAATCGCCGAGCAGATCGCGGGCATTCAATCGGCAACGAATGAATCAGCCAGCGCCATTCAGGACGTCGGCTCCACCATTTCCAACATCTCCCGCATCGCGACCACCATCGCGGCGGCTGTGGAAGAGCAGGGAATGGTGACGCAGGAGATCGCACGGAACGTGCAGCAGGCCGCTGCCGGGACCAACGATGTCGCCACCAACATCAACAGCGTCAACGAAGGTGCGGCCTCCACCGGCTCATCCTCGGTGCAGGTGCTATCGTCGGCCAAGGCGCTGGCGGAGGAAAGCAACCGCCTGAAGCACGAGCTGCGCGAATTCCTGCACACCGTGCGGGCGGCCTGATCGGGCGGCACGGGTTCACTTGCTCAACAAAAAAGCCCGGCACGAAGCCGGGCTTTCAACATTGAAGCGTGTCGGATCGTATTTGCCGACGCGGACGAGGACTAGCCGCCAAACTTGTAATTGATGCCGGCCCTGACGGTGCTGAGATCGTGATGGAAGCTGGCGATGGGGTTGACGCTTTGGGGCACGTCAAATTTTGCGGTGACTGGCGGCGTGGTGTCGTCGAATTTTGCGTAGAGGTATTCGATCTTTACGGACCAGTTCGGAGCAAAGGCATACTCCGTACCGGCGCCGATCACTCCGCCGTAAAGCGTCGACGAACTGGACCATGTGACGACGGAGCCTTGGTTGAAGATACCTGGTTGCGCCGAGTAGATGGAGTCTTTGGCATGGGTCACTGCCAGGCCGCCCGTGACGTAAAGCAGCCAATTGGGAGCGACAGTCACACCCCCTCGCAGGCGAGCGGTCGCTAGCCAATCATACTGGCTGGAATAGGTGGCTGAGGTGGTGCCGCCTTTGCCGTTGAAGAACGGATCGACGAATGTATTGGTTCTGGCGTTGATCCCGCTGAAGTCGAGTTCGGCGCCCAGCACCCAGGGGCCGGTCTGCCAGTTGTAGCCGATCTGGCCGCCACCGATGAAACCTTGAGGTCGAGCCGATACCGGTGGAGCCGAAATATCGACACCGTTTATTTTCCCGAACTGACCGTCATGCAGGGGAGTGGCATCCGAGTTGCCCCAGGCATAGCCGGCGTTGAGGCCCACGTAAGCGCCGGTCCATGACCACGGCGCTGCCGCCATCGCATAAGCCTTGGTCGGCATCGCACCAAGATCAGCTGCCATCGCCGTCGAAGTCCCGAACGCCACGATGGCGGCGGTGGTCAGAAAGGTCTTGCGCATTTTTGCTTTCAGGTGGTCGTCGCATTACGATAACCACATCGCTACCGGTCAGGCAGATTCTCGTCTTGGGGCAGGCGGTATTGCGGAGCGGACAAAACGATACTTTGGAAGGTTTCGTGCCGGTGTCGCTATCCGGCCACAAGGCCGCTTGCGCCTGACCGCGCGCCCGAAAAAAAGCCCGGCGCGAAGCCGGGCTTGAGTTTGACTGGAGATCAATCGCAGCTCAGTAATTGGTGCCTGAGCCACCAAAGCGATAGTTCAAGCCGACGCGGCCAATCTGATACTCGTGTTTGAAGTCGATGTAGGAGCCAGGGTTGACGATGGAGTCAACCCGATTGGTTCCGAGGTTCGCATAGAGGTATTCGGCCTTCAGCGACCAGTTTGACCAGATCGCGGTTTCTAGACCCGCACCGATCGCGTAGCCTGACAACGTGTCGTCGTGCGCTGCGCCAGGCACGCCAAAATCCACCAAGCTGTCTTTCACGTTTGCGAACGCCGCGCCGCCGGTGACGTACACCATCGAGCGATCCCAAGCGTATCCGAGGCGGCCGCGAACCGTTGCTAGATAGTCGGTTTTGGAATTGAAGATCAGTTCTTCGCCGTGGAAGCAGTCATTGATATCGCAAGTTGAGCGTTTAGCTGAGATTGCGTTGATGTCGCCTTCGATGCCGAGCACCCAATTCGGCGCGAATTGCCAGTTATACCCAATCTGCCCGCCGCCGGTGACGCCGGCCTTGAAGAGATCGTTGTTGTTGCCGGTGTTGGGATTTCCAAACCAGCCGGTCGTCGGATCGGGTGCAACATTAGTGCCTGCCGCAGCCGCGCCAATGTTGGCGCCGATATACAGGCCGGTCCAGTCATAGATCGGCGATGCCGCCGGGGCTTTGGTATATGGGCGCGCGCCTAAATCTGCGGCAGTTGCAGAACCGGCGGTCAGTACAGCAAGTGCGATGCTAACGGCAAAGTATTTCATGTCTTCCTCACAAAAAGTCTGGCGGAGGCCGGCTGTAAGAGCCGCGCGATTCCTCAAGCCACTGTGTAAGGACGATCCGGGATGTTGGCTTGGATTAGTCAGTGCTCTCACTAGGACAGGAAGGCCCTCCCGGAAGTTTGTTGCAGTCGTGTTCATTCAGCCACACTGGAGCTTTCGCGGGCGCCTTTCAGCGCAAAAAAAGCCCGGCGCGAGGCCGGGCTCAAGTTTCACTGGAGAGATCGGATGTTCTTCAATTCAGTGGAGGCGGGGTCACCTCGACCTGTGGAGGTGGCGTCGTATCGATGACTGGCGGCACCGGCGGCGGTGGGATGACTGTATCTTCCGGGATCACGTCGTCATCTTCTTCGGTCGGTAGCCTTTCGAGATGGCTGAACGTCCAATGATGTCTCAGCATACATTTCCTGAAACGCGCTGTCGGGAATCCCCGCTGTTCGCCAGCCACCCGTTCGCATTCGCTTGCGTCGGCTTGCATGTCACCATCCATCTCGTAGTCACTTCTCAATGGCTTTCGCACGTCGTTCCAGACGTCCTTGTAGGTCTGCGCGTGAGCCGCTGAGGCCATAAAAATTGCCATGGCGACAAGTATGCTGCGTTTCATTGTTCGCTCCCTCGCTCGTCTCAAAGTTTGTCGCGTGTGACGCAGGCTTTGGTTCACGGGCGGGCGATGACAAATTGGACATGCTCGGCGCCCCACGGGCGCGGTTTTTTGCTTTCGGATGCCTGCCAACGAAAAAAAGCCCGGCGTGAAGCCGGGCTCAAGTTTCGCTGGAGAGAGAGTGGATGTTGGTTCAATTCAGCGGAGGCGGGGGCACCGCGACCTGTGGAGGCGGCGTGTTGACAGTTACGGTGTAGGGACGCCCGGGATCACATCCCGGAACTCTTCGATTGGCAACGGTTCGAGATGGTTGAGTTTCCAATGATGTCTCAGCATGCATTTCCTGAAACGTGCTGTCGGAATTCCTCGCTGTTCGCCTGCCACCTGTTCGCATTCGCTTGTGTCTGTTTGTACGTCACTATTTATCTCGGAGTCGCTTCTCCACGGCTTTTGCACGTCGTCCCAGACCATCTTGTAAGGCTGGGCGTGAGCCGCTGACGTGATCAAAAGTGCCGCGACAGCAACTATGCGTTTCATTGTTCGCTCCTCCGGTTATTTTCGCTGCGAGAGATCGTCGACGAAGACGCGCAGATAGATCGCGCGCCGCGCGGTCTCGCGGTTGTTGCAGGCCGCAATCATCGGATAGGCCATCGATCCCTGAAAGTAATCGTACCAAAAATTGCAGGTCAGATCGCGAGTTTGAATCCATGATCGCTGCATCGCCTTCAGCTTGTCCTGCTGCTCCGGCTCAAGGCGGTCCATCATCGTCTTGTAGGAATCGTTGACGATCGTGTCCCAGACCATGCGTTCGCGGTCGAAGCATTGGATCTGCGTCCTGTCGGTGGCCTCATCGCCTTTCATGCAGGGATCGGCGATCTTGGACACGCAGGCTTCATAGGCCTCCTGCGAAGCGCCGGCCTTGTCGAAGGTTTGCAGGCACGCCGCTATCGTCTTGATGTCGCGCGCATCCGGCGTTTCCGCTGCTGCGGCGTGCGAGGTCAGCAAGCACAAGGCTGCGAAGAGGCCAAATGTGGCGCGGCGGATCATGGTCGTTGGTCCCGGAAAAGAGGCGTTCTTTCAATAGT
Organism: Afipia dichlorophenoxyacetatis; assembly: GCF_055386385.1. Classification (NCBI taxonomy): domain Bacteria; kingdom Pseudomonadati; phylum Pseudomonadota; class Alphaproteobacteria; order Hyphomicrobiales; family Nitrobacteraceae; genus Afipia; species Afipia dichlorophenoxyacetatis. Next base: position 2,639,263 of record NZ_AP029250.1, read on the forward strand.
CGCGCCCGCACGGACCGTGGTTCGGCGGTGGGGCCGCTTATTTCGTTAGCATGGCCTTATCCTGCGGCCGAAGGATCATGATCCGGAGCGCACGGTGTAGTGACGCGCTGCTGCGTCCGCGGTCCTGACTAACTCCCATCGACGCTGCGCCTGCGAAGCAATAAAGCTTGCAACGCCCGCGTGCAGCAATGTGAGCGCGGTTGTCTCATTAGTTTAAACAGCCTGTTGCGATGACGACGCCATTCTCGATCATGTTCTCGCATATCTTCCCCGTTTCCGGATCGATCCATTTTTTGCGAGGTTGTCGCACCGTTCGCTGAAGGCGCCAGCCATGCGCGCGCATGCATTCTCTGCGCGCCTCTGATGTCGGCTCCCCGTCGTGGTCGATGCCGACTTGCTGTTCACACTCGCTGGTGTCGATGTGAAGTGCGTCGTTGCCGCGGGGGTGTTTCGTCATATTGATCCAGAAGTCGGTGTCGGCCTGGGCGTGAAGTGTGCCGCAGATCAATAGGGTGCCTGCCAATATCCAGCGGCTCATGACGTTGTCCTTTCGCGTGGGTCTCTCTCTTCTTGTCGGACTGAGGAGTCTGGACGTTCACGCGATGAAGATTACATTTCGGAAAGTGACGTGCTTGAGGGAAGGACAACGCGATGATGGGTTCTGGTTACCGGTCATGACGTGCCTGGCGCTCGCAGCAGTTCTTGCGTCGGCCGCCGTTGCGGACACGCCGGCCCATGCCATGCTGGGTGCACATCGGGTTCCAGCGTATCAAGCTGGGACATCCGCCACACACCATGATGTGCAGCAGGTTCAAATGAGCGGCGAGAGAAGCGGTGTGTATTCGGGCATTACTCCCGGCATGCAGACCGGCATCCGTCCGGGATACCAGCCGGGCTACGCCGGCACGGGTGCGATCCCCGGCGGCTATGGCCGGGGACCTGACAGCGCCATCGCCTCCGGCGTGGCGCGCGGCGTTCTCCCGGCTTCGAAAGCCAACCCGATGGTGGCGGGGCAGCAGCCCGCGCCGGGCTATTGCTGGTACTACACCAATCGATCACGCACCCGCGGCTTCTGGGATGTGTGCCCGGACCGTGCGCCACGCCGCGATTGATGAGATCATCAGCCTGTCTTGCTTCGCGTGTAGATTGTGAGAGGTCACGAACGCGAATCGATACTGCTTCAGATGTGGGCAGCGGCTTGTCCACAATTCAATGTGCTTGTCTGCATGGCCGGACTCACCGTAACCAAAGTCATCCCACGACGTTGCTGGACTTACGACATGGTTCTTCATTCTCCTGATCTCCCGAAGACCGGGTATGCGCTCGAGATCGATGGTCGCATCAAGACTGAATTCAGCACCAAGGAAGGCGCCGAACGCGGTGCCATCGAACTGAAGCGGCGTTTCCCGACGCTGCAGATCCGCGTGTACGATGCCGCAACGCAATCGCGGCACGAAGTTCACGCGTAAGGCTTTCCTTCGGTTCCGCTGACCACTCATCGTTGCGCTGCGGCAATTCGCGACGGCGAGTTCGGAGAATTTTGGGTTGGTCGTGACATCGCCATTGTTGCCGGTGCTAATGCCTCGGCTGCTGCATGTATGCATGTCAGCAGCACAAATGCTGTGCTTGCAGCGCGCACCGAGGAACGCTTAGACTTGGGCGACGTTGAAGAGCATCAAAAGGGGGTGCCTTCAGATGAAGCGGCTGGCACGGTGGTTCAAGACTTTCTTTCGCAGGGGATCGCGCCCGGTCTCCGATGATGATCTGCCATTTACGAACGAAGAGTTTGCGCGGCTGATCGCAAGCGGCAGATCGGAAGACATGAAGATTCTCGCGCGCGGCTTGTCCCGCCCTAATCGATCGTCCCGCATCGAGCTTGAATCATCCTGAACAGGCTCCGGAACCTGCAACAGGCTTCAGGCAACAGCGGAAGGCATCACTGCGGCCTCAAGTGATGTGTCACCTTTGATGAAAGTCTTCACGATCCGGACGACGTCTTGTCGCCCGCGATATCCTTTTCCCAGCCGAACACCGATCGCCCGTCGAGCGCCGGTGAAGCCGCACGTTCGGTCGCGACAAAGGCGTCGAAGGACGGCCCCTGTGCGCTGCGTTCCAGCCGGCGGGCCTGATCGTCGAGGCGTTTCAAGGCCTGCATTTCCTCATCGCGCCCAAGCTTTGCATTTTGCACCGCGGATTTCATCACGCGGATGGTCTCGTCATAGACCTTGAGCGGGACGGGGTAGGGATGCCGGTCCTTGCCGCCATGGGCCAGGGAAAACCGCGCCGGATCGGCAAAGCGGTAGGGCGCGCCGTGAACCACTTCAGCCACCATCGCGAGCGAGCGCACGGTTCGCGCGCCGACGCCCGGCGTCAGCAGAAGATCGGGAAAGTCCGCAGGTCCGCGCTCGGCCACGGCGGCCAGCGTTCCATGCAGGCGGCGGGTAAATACATCCTTCGAGCGGACGTCGTGGTGCGCCGGCATGATGAGATGCGGGAGCAGGGCCTGTTGCGGCGGTTCGCCGTTCAGCACCTCGTATTCCGACAGAATGCGGTCCGGGCCCAAGTCGGCAAGAAGTTCGAGCTGCGCGGCGCGCGACGTCTCCGCGCGATGATCCGTGAGGTTGACGATCTCGCCCTGAGCCGGTCCGTCGATGGCGCTATGCGGCTCATCGACAAAGCTCTTCAGATTTTCCGAATGCCAGTGATAACGGCGCGCCTGCCTTTTATCTTCGTTCATGCCCTGCTGGACCACGGTCCATTTGCCGTCGTCGGTGACGAAGAAGCCGTGCAGGTAGAGATCGAAGCCGTCTTGTACCGCGGCGCTATCGACCTTGGCCACCAGGCGGCTGGCGCGCGTCAACCCGGCGCCGTCGAAGCCGATGCGGTCGCCGAGCGCCTGAAGTTCCTGGGGTGTTTTGCGCGAATGCTGGCCGCGTCCGCCGCAGACATGAATGCCGAGCTCGCCCTGCAGCGGGGTGAGGCCGCGTTTCAATGCGCCGATCACGCTGGTGGTGATGCCGGACGAGTGCCAGTCCATTCCCATCACGGCGCCGAACGACTGAAACCAGAAGGGATGCGACAGGCGCTGCAAGAATTCGTCGCGACCGTAATGATGCACGATCGCCTGCGTAATGATGGCGCCAAGCGAGGCCATGCGCGTGCCGAGCCATGCCGGAACGCGTCCGCTATGGAGGGGAAGATCGGCGCTGCCTGTGCGTCTGGCCATCGTCTGATTGTTAGGTTCCGAGATGAATCGGCTGGATTATATTAGAGAGGTTTTGATCTTCGGTCAGGACTTCTCGGCCATGGTGCGGAAGGTGATCGAGTAGCGCGGGGCTTCGACGCCGGGAATGCTGTGCTCCCAGACGTGCCGTGACTCGCCTGACATCATATAGAGCGAGCGCGGCGCTGCATCGAGCGTGAAACGCTGCCACTTGCTGCCGTCCGGCTTGCGGAAGCGGAATTTACACGGCGAGCCCAGCGACAACCCGAAGATCCGGTCGAATTGCGGCTTGTCGCGATGCCAGCCGATGCCCACACCGGTGTCGTATTCCGTACACATCACCTGCGCGATCCGCGTGCCTTCGCCGCCGGACTCTTCAACCTGAGCGACGAGTGGGAAGAGCCAGGGCGGGATCTGCTCGGCGTCTCTAGCCGCCGCAGGGCGTAGTCATAGCGAAAGCCGAATGACGCCACGCGGCGCTTGCCTTCATAGATGCCGAACTGAAACGGCTGCAGCGGCAAAGCCGACACATGCGTGATCAGCTCCTGCTCGGTGGCGGGCGAAATGAAATCCTCAGTGTAGTGCAGGCCCTCGGGCAAGGGCGATGGCGCTGCGAAGAGCGCGAGTTGGTCGGACACGTCGAAATCCTTAAATCCTCTTGTGTACCTAACAGACGGCGACAGAGCGTCGTGAGAAAGCGACGACGAAAAATGACCCTGCGCACCTTGCGCGTGCGCCGGAAACTCAGTTCGTCGATGATTTCTTCTCAGATGAGACGGACGACTCGCCGTCGAGCCAATCCTGCTCTTCAGCAAGGGCTTGCCACGCCTCCGCCATACGCAGATAGCGTTTGCGTTGCGGCTCATCCACCGCGTCTTCGGCGAGCCTGCGGCAGTTGTCGGCGTTGTTGCGGTAAGCGTCTGATTGTTTCATGCATATTAGCTGGGGGAGGCTACGCAGCATTGCAAGAGCTCTCGGAACCTCATCGCGTCTTGCATGTTGGTCCTGCGTCAAAACGATGGAGGATCGTGATGGGTTTAGGTCGAGGTGCACTGTTGTGGATTCTTGGAATCCCGCTTCCAATCATTATTCTGCTGGCGCTATTCTGGCGCTAAGCTGATCTTTGACGGGACGATAGACTGCAGGCGATATAGACTGAAGAGAAAGAGGGCTCCGAAAGGGGCCTTCTTTTTATTTTCATCTTTGCGTGAATCAGGAACGAAGAGATTTTGTGCACGTTAGCGGCGCATGAGATGCCCCGCCTGTAATATCGCAATGTGACAGATTGAGCCGCGTACGTTCATTTGCGATCCGTGCAAAGAGATCATCAGACTCTTTGACTTGAAGTCTGCTCCCAAGCCATTCCGACCAGCGCAGCCGCCGACGCTAGCAGAACCGAAGACCGGTTGAGTGGGGTGCTAACGCTTGCCTTGCTTGGATTTGACTTTGTCGGCCGCGCGACCAGTGCTGCTGGACGAAGAGGCCGCTTGCCTCTTCGCCACGCGTGGCTTTTCGCCGAGAGGCTTTTCGCTCGATACCAAAGAGGGTGTAGCTGCCGAGGGCTCATCCGCCCGGGGCTCAGACGCGACGAACCTGACGCCGTTGGGACGCCAGTTGCGATGCTCCTGCTTCCAGCGGTCGATGCCCATCAGCTTGCCTTCCTGCCGCGCGCGGGTGAGCGCTGCGGCTTCTCCGCCGGCTTCTCGGTCTGCTTTTCAGCTTTCTTGCGCTCGCCGCCTTTACCCGCGATCGGCAAGAGCATCTCGCGCTGGCCTTCCACGCGTTTCTTGGCACGCTTCGGCTTGGTGGCGGGTGCGGCGGATTTCGCAGCCGGAGCGGGGGCTTTGCCACCTGAGAGGCTCTTGCGCAGCGCGTCCATCAGATCCACCACATTGCCCGCGGTGCGCGACTTCGCCGGTGCCTCGATGCGCTGGCCGTTCTTCTTCTTGTTGATCAGCTCGATCAGCGCCGTCTCGTAGTGGTCTTCAAACTTCTCCGGCTCGAACTCCCCGGACTTTCCCTCGACGATATGCTGCGCGAGATCAAGCATATCCTTGGTGATCTTCACGTCCTGGATGTCGTCGAAATATTCCTTCTCGTCGCGCACTTCGTAAGGATAGCGCAGCAGATTGCCCATTAGCCCTTTGCCGAGCGGCTCGAGCGCGATGATGTGCTCGCGGTTCGTTAGCACCACGCGGCCAAGCGCCACCATGTCCATCTTGCGGATGGTCTCGCGGATCACACCGAAGGCGTCGTGGCCGATCTTGCCATCCGGCACGAGGTAATAGGGGCGGATGAGATAGCGGGTGTCGATGTCGGCCTTGGGCACGAACTCGTCGATGTCGATGGTGCGGGTGGATTCCAGCGCGATGTTGTCGAGCTCTTCCTTCGTCACCTGCACAAAGGTGTCGGTATCGACCTTGTAGCCCTTGATGATGTCGTCGCTGCCGACCTCGTCGCCGGTCTCCGCGTCCACCTTCATGTATTTAATGCGATGGCCGGTGTTCTTGTTGATCTGGTTGAAGCTGATCTTTTCAGAGTCCGAGGTGGCCGGGTATAGCGCCACGGGGCACGTCACCAGGGATAGACGCAGAAAACCCTTCCAATTGGCTCGCGGGGCCATCGGTTACTCCTACGCTACAGAACAATGGCTTAAGTCCCCGGGTGGCTTCGGGTTCCATTCTGAATCTGATTTCACTGTTTGTTCCGCGCTGCCTGCTCAGGTTCATCCGCAGGACATTTCAGCAAGCCTTTGAAAGCTACTTTGGAAAACCGTCAGAAAGTCTTCGACAGCGCCGCCATCAGGGCCTAGCGAAGGTAACAGGTTCCGCGAACCACGCGGGCCTCTCTTTATAAAAGTAGCCGTCAGGCCAGGAATGCCCAAGGAAAGCTCATGTCCAACTCGTTGATGCTGATGCTTCTCGCAGTCATGTCAGGCGCAAGCATCGTTCTCCAGCAGGCGCTGAACGCCAATCTGCGCACGCTTCTGAACTCGGCGGCATGGTCGGGCTTTATGAGCTACTTCGTCGGCCTCTTGTGCATGATCGCGCTGGCGATCGCGCTGCGCGATCCCATTCCTTCACTCAGCGTTGCGGCACGCGTGCCTTGGTGGGCGTGGAGCGGGGGCTTGTTCGGCGCGGTCTTCATTGGCCTCGCGGTGGTGCTGGTGCCGAAGCTCGGCGCGGCCACGTTCTTCGCGCTGCTGATCACAGGCCAGCTCGTCGCCTCCGTGGCATTCGATCATTTCGGCCTGTTGGGTCTGGCGCAACGGTCCGTTGATTTGCCACGCGTGATCGGTGTGGCGTTGTTGATCGGTGGCGTCATTCTCGTTCGTCGCTAGTCAGATCTAGCGAGCTCAGCTCTCGGGCGCCTCGATCTTTGGATACCGCCGATTGATCCACCATTGCAGGCAGAACACGACGACGAAGGTCATGACAATCGTGATGATCGTCCAATGAGCCGACAGGACCTTTTGCGAATAGGCCTGCGTGGCGATTGTAAAAATTGTCATTGAGCATCCGCCGCTGATCCAGTGCCAGATGATCAGCCAGATATTCCGCGCGGGCAGGTGGCCATCGGTGGCGAGAGTCAATGCAATTTGCCCCAGGATGGAGATGACGACAAAAATCCACAGCAGGAGGATAACGGGCGTTAGTCCCGAAAAATCCATGTGTCGGCTCCTGTCCTTTAGCGCCCGGACAGCAGCCGAGATCGAATGCGTTGCGCAAATTTCGTGTCAAACAATGCTGGCGGACCGAATGCGTGCACGGCTCGACATCCGATATCGTCGCACCGTGGTGAGGCACTCCCAATGTCCGCTTTCGGACGGTATTTTGGTTCCGCTTTAACCACAGTCAGAACGTGGCTTTGCGTTAGGGAATAATCTCGTGCAAGAAATTCAAATTGGCCCGGTGGCGGAATGTCTACGCGGGAGCGTCGCAAACGCTTCAGATCCTGGTTCAAATCCAGGCTGGGCCTCCAACAATTCGAGAGCGAATTTAAAGCCCGGTGCGTCATAGCTGCCGGGCTTTTTTGTTATCGCTTTCTGTCGGAGATGCGCGCTCGATACCTAGCGTGAGCACCGCATAGCCCGCGATCGCAATGAATACGAGATTCCACCAAAACATCGGTCCCCCTGCCGAGCACGGACAACACGATCGCGTTGAAGTTGTCCGAGGCGTGTTTGATGACAGGGCGTCGCGCGATCTCCAATCCAGCAAAAATTGTTGCCAACAGGCCGGAGCGCGCTTGCTTAATTTGCGGTGAGCGAGCGGAGCGAAAATCGATTCAAAATCGAATGAATTGAAAGTGTGCTGTGAGTAGATGGTCACTGCAGCGCACCATACGCGCAACGTATCGCTCGTTCCTGAAAGCGATATTGCTGGTCAGTTCTCGCTGTTCAGAATGCTTCTAATTCAAATGTTTCGGCCGGTTTGTCCCAGCCGATGCAGGACGAGGATGGAAGCATGACTGAATACAATGCCGGGAAGGTGTCGGATTACGCGGACGGGGACCGCAAGGTGGTGGTCTGCGGGGAATTCGAGGTCGGGGTGTTCCGGCTCGATGGCGAATTCTATGCCTGGCATAATCGCTGTGCCCACCGCGCCGGGCCGGTTTGTCAGGGCCGCATCATGAAGCGCGTGCTGGAACCTGTCGCTGAAGACCGCACCGTGCGCGCCCAGGCCTACGACGAGACCGAGACCAACATCGTCTGCCCGTGGCACGGCTACGAATACAGCATCAAGACCGGCGCTCATCAGGGCAATCCGCGCATCCGCCTGCGCAAGGCCGAACTCTCGATCAGGGATGGAGACGTCTATGTACGGGTCTGACGATCGCAAGAACGATCCCTATGGCTGGATCGACACCATGGCGCCGGAGCTGTTGCGCACCTCGCGCGAGCTCGTTGAGAGCAGCCAAGCTTATCGCGTTTCCGATGAAGCCGTCGCGCAAATCCTCACCGCGGCCATCAGGCTCTATGTCGCGAAGTCTGACGGGGAGGAGCGGACGTTTCCGCCGATCGCCGGTCAACACGACAGCGAAATGACGCCGACCGAGCTTCTCTCCGCCGTCTCGGAAATGCTGCGCGCGCTGCATCTCAGCCCCATGGAGCTGGCGCTGTGGTACCGCCGTCGGCCGGACGAAGACACGTATTATCCCGGAGCAAAATCGTGAATATTCATAACAAGGTCACTCCGCAGTTCTCGCCGACACAAGAAATCAACGTCTACACGGACACTCGTGACGTGCTGGCGCTCGCCAAGAAAAACGCGATCAAGCGCGGTCTCGATGACTGGTTTATCGTCGATATCGATGCGCACCATGTCGAGTCGGTGTCGTGGAAAGAGGTCGTTACCTATATCGAAGATCCGGTGATCCGGGACAACGCCATGCGCTACCAGATGGAGCGTATCGGTGCGCCGCCTTACGGTCTCAATGGCGATCTCGGTCTGCGTTATCAATCGGTGGGCGGTCGCATTCCGCATCAGGACGACCAGCGCGAGAAGATCGAGGAGACCGATGTGCATCGCGACGTGGTGCTGACCCGCCGCGCGATGGATTCGCTCGGTGTGGACAACATGGTGGTGTTTCCGACGCCGATGCTGTTCCTCGGCATGCATCCGCAGACGGAAATGGAGGTGTGGCTTGGTCGCGCCTATAACCGTTGGATGGGCGAGCGCATTCTCGCGGGTGACGATCGCATCAAGACGCTGATCTATCTGCCGTTCAACACGCCGAAGGAAGCCGAGCGAGCCGTGGAGGAATTCGGCGACAACAAAGGCGTGATCGGCTTTTGCGTCACGAGCACACGCTACAAGCCGGTGCATCACAACGACTACATGCGGCTGTATTCGATGATTGAGGAGCGCGGCAAGCCGCTGGCCTTCCATGCCGGTTATCACTGGCAGGACCCATCGCTCGCCACTGTCAATCGCTTCCTCGGCATGCATGCGCTCGGCTTCGCCTGGTGCAACATGGTGCACATGACGAACTGGATCCTGAACGGCATTCCGGAGCGATTTCCGAAGCTGAAGACCATGTGGGTGGAAAGCGGGCTCGCCTGGGTGCCGTTCCTGATGCAGCGGTTGGACGATCAGTATCTGATGCGTCCCTCGGAAGCGCCGCAGCTCAAGCGCATGCCCAGCGAATACATGAACACCAACTGCTTCTATACGACGCAACCCATGGAGACGACGCATCCAAAGGCGCTGCAGAACACCTTCGAGATGATCAAGGCTGACACGCAGCTGATGTTTTCGTCGGACTGGCCGCACTTTGATTTTGATTTGCCGCAGGAAATCTGCGACCTGCCGTTCCTCGATGAGCAGGCCAAGCGCAACATTCTTGGCCTCAACGCGGCGCGGCTGTTCAATCTCGATCCGACACCGGTCAAGAAGCTGCGCGCGGACGCCAAATAGAGAAAATAAGGGAGGGACGGCGGGCGGCGCGAGGGGGCGTGCCGCCCGAAACCAGAACTAGAGCTTGAAAAAGCCAAAGTCCAAAAATGGACGGCATAAAATTCGGGGAGGAAGCATGACCACGATCACTGCGGCAGACTATCCGGTAGAGCAGGCAAGGAGCAGTGAGGCCATCAGCAAGGTCTGGCGGCGGCTCATTCCGTTTCTGTTCGTGCTCTACATCATCAACTATCTCGATCGCATCAATATTGGCTTTGCCGCGCTATCGATGAACAAGGACCTGATGTTGACCGCAACGGTCTTCGGCCTTGCCAATTCGATCTTCTACTTCGGCTACGTGGTCTGCGAGATCCCTAGCAACCTGCTGATGGTTCGTTTCGGCGCGCGCATTTGGATCGCGCGCATCCTGATCTCGTGGGGCCTTGCCTCAGCGGCCACCATGCTGGTGGTCGGCCCGTATAGTCTGTACGTCGTGCGCTTCTTCGTCGGCGTGTTGGAGGCGGGTTTCGTGCCGGGCGTCCTGCTTTACCTGACCTACTGGATACCGAGTTCGCATCGCGCCCGCGCCAATGGCCATTTGATGATGGCGCAGCCTGTGGCGATGGCGCTCGGCGGCGCCGTGTCGGGTCTGATCCTCGAACACTTCAATGGGATATTCGGTCTGCAAGGCTGGCGATGGATGTTCCTGCTGGAAGGTCTGCCGGCGGTAGTGCTTGGTGTGGTCGCTTACTTCTATCTGACCGACAAACCGAAGGACGCAACCTGGCTCACTGAGGAGGAAAAGGACGCCCTCGCGGTGGCCGTCGCTCAGAAAAAGGTGGTAAAGGACGATGATCGTCCGCGGATTCCCGTGCTGAAGCAGGTGCTGCAGCCAAACATCCTGCTGCTGGCGGTGGCTTACTTCTGCCTGGTGAATACCATCAATGCCAACGCCACCTGGATCCCGACGATCGTGCGCGAGGTGTTGAAGGCTTACTCGCTGACGTCAGTGGGCTTCATCACCGCGATCCCTGCAATCTGCGCGCTCATCCTGATGCCGATCTGGACCCGCAGTTCGGACCGCATGCAGGAGCGGCCATGGCATGTGATCGTCGCGCTGGCGATGGCGGCGGTCGGCTGGCTCACCGTGACCTATTTCCCAGCGCCGGAACTGCGTCTGGCGGGATTGATCTTCACGGTATCCGGCGCGTTTTGCGCCATGAGCGTGTTCTGGACGTTGCCACAGGCGATCCTCTCTGAAGAGGCGCGGCCCGCCGGTATCGGCCTGATCAGCGCGGTCGGCCTGCTCGGATCAGCGGTCAGCCCTGCGGTCATCGGCGTGTTGCGGGACGCGACCGGCAGCTTCAGGGCGGGACTTTTCTATGTCGCGGCGCTGCTTGCGATCTCGGCGGTCTTGATCTGGATCGTCGGGCGCAGCAACAGGGCAGCTTAGGGCGCCATTAGCTTGGCCTGCATCCGCGTCGCCGAGACGAACGCTTCGACGACCGGAGTAGCGTCTCCATAGGCGATCGCCAACTCGAACTCGACGGGCGTTCCGGCGCCCGTCAGTTCACGAAAGGCAACCCCCTGACGTCCGCCACCCTTGACGAGGGCACGCGATACCAGCGCAACGCCCATGCCGCCTGCGACGAGACTCGCGATGGTATCCATCTGCAGCGCTTCCTGGCCGATCCGCGGTGTAAAGCCGGCCTCCAGACAGGCCACCTGCATGATCCGGTGCAATCCTGGACCCTGCCGCTCGGAGAACGAGATCCAGGGCTCGTTGGCCATATCGGTCAACGCGATCATGTCTTGCTGGGCGAGCGGATGACCTTCGGGAACCGCGGCCACCAGACGGTTGCGCGCCACGACTTCGCATTTCAGTTTGTGCGCGTTCTGCAGCGGCGGAATGACAAAGCCGAGATCAACACTGTTCTTCTGCAGCAACGTGATTTGTTGCCCGGTCATCGCCTCCTGCAGTTCGAGCCGCACTTCGGGGTGATGCTCGCGAAAGCGCAGCAGGATGGCGGGAAGAATTTCGCGGGCGGCACTGGCGACGAATGAAATCCGGAGCGTTCCGGTGAGACCCGCGCCCGCGTGCCGGGCCGCGATCATCGCGCGTTCCGCCTGCTGAACGGTCCGCCGCGCTTCCTCCAGAAAGACCTGGCCCGCTTCCGTCAGCCGCGTGATGCGGTTGGTCCGCTCGATCAGCGTGGTGCCGACTTCGTCTTCTATGCGCTGGATTGTTGCGGTCAGCGGCGGCTGTGCCATATTCAGCCGTTCCGCCGCGCGGCGGAAACTCAATTCTTCCGCCACTGCGATGAACTGCCTGAATTGCCGAAGCTCGATCATATCCGACTGCTCTCCACCTTTTCGGAGCCCGTCGATTCTGCGCAGAGGAGCTTCGTAGGCCTAGTCCATGAAGGAATAGACCTCATCATCCAGAACCCGCGTCTGGATGCAAGACCAAGTTTCGATGAGGGCAGATCGGTCGCTGTCTTATTTCTTTTGCGCGGAAGGAGCGCTGCCAGATCCCGCTGTGCAACTGATCGAGCCGATGGTGTTGGAGCCGTACTGGACGTAATCCGAGCCGGTCTTCTCGCTGTGTGACGCGCTGATGGGAAGATAGATGTAACACACCGAACCATCCACGGGGTCGCGGAGGCGCTGGATGATCGTGTCGGTGAGGGGGCCGGCGAACTGCCGGTCGAGGGTCATGCGTGGCGCGCGCTGCCAGTCAAATCGCTGCGCGATGGCTGATTGCGTGCCGGCTGCGCAGAGGAGGCCAATGCAGGCTGCGGTGAGCAGTCTCATAATCTAACCTCACATGTGAAAAGACATAAAACGAAACGAAAAAACAGAATTTTACGGCGTAACGAATTCTTACCACGCGACCATCAGTCCGGCGCGGCCGCCGACCTGATTGCTTTGCAGCGCCACACCTCCCGAGACAACCATACTGTTTGTGAGGCGCATGTATTGCGAGATACCGAGCGCGCTTTGTCCAGCGAAGGTGCCGACGTTCATAGCGGTGGCAAACGCCTTGTCCGATGGAAGGCTGCTCCCGGTTAACGCCATGGCCATTGCCACGCCGCCGGCGTTGTTCGTGATGCGCTGATCGAGCCGTTCGATCTGTGACGAGACGTTGGCGCCGAACGCCTGAAGCTGCCCGAGATTGACCGCATCGGTTTGATTGACGCCTGCCGCGACATTGGTGATGCGGCGTTCATTCCCCGGCGCGCCGACCGACACAGTATTAGGTGCCGTTGCTACTGAGCCAGAGCCGATCGCCACGGCATTTGCAGCAGTGACGCTTGCGTTCATGCCCAGCGCGACGCCGCCGGTACCCGTGACGCTCGCGCCATTGCCCATAGCCACGCCATTGCTCGCGGCTACTGCATTGGTGCCGATGGCAACGGCATTGAGGCCGGTTGCACGAGCGGCCCGTCCCAGAGACAGAGCGCCATCGGCGCTCGCGATCGACTCGGCGCCAATCGCGATCGAAGAATTTCCGGATGACGTCGATACTGCGCCGACAGCAATCGCATTGGTCCCCGAGGCGACGGCCGCTGCACCTTGTCCGTTGATCTTCGTATAGGTGTTGGTGGCTGAGAGGGAATTCTGCAAATCGTTGATCGCGGTGCTGTGCGCGCTGAGCGTGGCATCGATCGCGCCGACGGCTGTGGCAACGGTCGAATAGTTCTGGCTTTGCACCGTAAAATTCGGATTGGTGACATTGCCATTGGCATCGACGCTGGCGCCGCCGCCGATGGCGTTCGCGAACCCTGTCGCGGAGTTCGTGGCATAGGTTGTGGTGGCGGCGACAGCCTGGTTGGTCGCATAAAGCTGGCTGCCGGTGACTGCGTCGCTGCTGGTCGCGTTGACCGCTCCCTCGGCAACGCCCGTGAGCTGCCGGTTGCCGCTGGTGCCGGCGATGCTGACGGACGTTCCGTCGGTGGTTGCCGCCACGTTGATCGCGCGTGTTGTCGGGTCTTGCACCACAAAGCTCGTGCCGCCACCGCCGCCGCTCGAGGCCTGCAGAATGCTGATGTTGTTGCTGTTGGTCTGGACGCGGTTGCTAAGGGCTGTCAGCGCGCCATCTATATTACCGTAGCTGCCTCCTAGCACGTTGAAGGTGGGGACAGTGAAGACGCCATTGGCATCGAGTGCTGCACCGCCACCGAAGACTGTGACGAGGCGCTGGTTGAGCATGCCCGAATTGGTGTTGATGGCGGTAATCGCATTCGAATTCGCGGTGATCGATGCCTGCGTTGTGAAGAGTTGATCGCCGGTCACGGCGTCGGTGCTTGATGCCGCGATGGTGCCATTCTGCAGACCTGTCAGCGTTCGTGTACCGATCGAGCCGCGCAGATCGACGAGGGCGCCATCGGTGGATTTCCCGATCGTAATCTGCCGCGTGGTGCTGTCCTGCTGGACGAGACCGACGCCGCCGCTGCCGATCTCCGCGGTCAGGTTGGCGATCGCATTACTGTTGGTGGTGAGTTTCGTGTCCACTGCACCGAATGCCGTATCGATGCTCGAATAGCTGTTTCCCTGGATGGTGAAGCTCGGCATGGTCACCACACCATTCGCATCGATCGACGCGCCTGCACCGAGGATCGAAACGAGTCTCTGATTGAGCGTGGTTGCATTCGTACCGAGAGTGCCGACGGTCTGATTGGTGGCAAAGAGCTGAGCGCCGGTCACGGCATCTGTGCTCGCGGCTGCGATGGTGCCATTTTGCAGGCCCGTCAGCTGTCGCGTGCCGATCGAGCCGCGCAGATCGACGAGGGTGCCGTCTGTCGATTTGCCGATCGTAATCTGCCGCGTGGTGCTGTCCTGCTGTACGAGGCCAACACCGCCACTGCCGATCTGGGCACTGAGCGTGGCGATGTCGTTGCTGTTGCTTGTCAGCTTGGTATCGACCGCGGTGAAGGCGCCGCCAATATTGGCATAATTGCTGCCCTGAATATTGAAGCTCGGTACCGTGACAATGCCGTTGGCATCGACAGTTACGCCCGCACCGAAGATCGAGACGAGTCTCTGGTTGAGGAGCGTGGCGTTGGTGCCGAGATTACCGACCGTCTGATTGGTGGCGAAGAGCTGCGCGCCGGTGACAGCATCGCTGCTAGCCGCGGAGAGCGTCCCGGCTTGAAGACCGGTGAGCTGCCGTCGTCCGGTGCTTCCGGTGAAATCGACGACGGCGCCATCGGTGGTTTTACCGACGCTGATCTGTCGCGTCGCGCTGTCTTGCTGGACAAGACCAACGCCGCCACTTCCGATCTGCGCGCTGAGGTTGGCAATGTCGGTGCTGTTGGTGGTCAGCTTGGTGTCGACGGCCGTAAAGGCGCCGCCGATGCTGGTGTAGTTGCTGCCCTGGATATTGAAATTCGGGATAGTGACGATGCCGTTGGCATCGACGGTTGCCCCTGCGCCCAGGATAGAGACGAGCCTTTGATTGAGGAGCGTCGCGTTGGCGCCAAGATTGCCGACCGTCTGATTGGTCGTGAAGAGCTGCGCGCCGGTCACCGCATCGCTGCTGGAGACGGACAGGGTTGCGGCCTGAACGCCGGTCAGCTTGCGCACACCGGCGGAGCCCGTGAAATCGATGCTTGCGCCATCCGTTGTTTTGCCGACGCTGATTTGTCGCGTCACGCTGTCCTGCTGCACAAGGCCGACGTGACCTAGATTGATCTGTGCCGATAGCGAACTCAGATTAGTCGCGTTTGCGGTTACGTTTGTATCAAGCGCGCCCAAGGCGCCGCCGACACTGGTGTAGACGTTGCCTTGCACATTGAAACTCGGCACGGTGATTACGCCGTTTGCGTCAACGGTGACACCGCCGCCGAATGCCGCTGCGATCCTCTGATTGGTGGTGAGTAGATTGGCGGTCGTATTGGTGATGGCGGTGGTGTTGAGGCCGATATTCGTGTTTGCGGTGGTCAGCGCAGCCTGAAGCCCTGACACTGTGTTGTTGGTGGTGAACAATTGGCTGCCGTTGACAACATCCGTACTCGTCGCAGTCAGGGCACCAGCCGAAACATTGACGAGCTTGCGCTCATTGCCGACGCTGCCGAAGGAGACAGTATTGGCGACGTTCGCAACAGAATTGGCGCCGATGGCGACCGATCCGTTCGCTGAAGCGCTCGCCATATAGCCGAGTGCCACTGCGCTGACGCTGGCTGCACTGTTAGCGCCGAGGGCGATGGCATTGGCACCGTTGACCGTCGCCGATGCGCCATAGGCTGTGCTGTTGTTTCCCGTAACCGAGGCGTTTGGGCCGCATGCGGTTGCGTTGATGCTGCCGCCAGATATGACCCCCGCAAGTAGGCAGCTAAAGATCTGCGCCTGCGCCGGAGCTGCGCTCAGAACTACCAGGCCTCCGGCGTACCAGATCGCCCTTATCGCTTTGCACTTACTCTGCATCGTCGCGACACCACACGTTCCAGTGGTGTCGATCATGATTTGTTAGGGTTAAATGCTCGTTAATTGCGCAACTCAGAGTAGGTTCCGAGTCCGGAACAGAGGCGTTTCTACGCGATTGGCTGACACAATGCGACTAGGCTTCACAACCTATGGGTGTGTTTACGTGTATCGATGATTTAGTCAAATACTCGCATCGCGTGCGGGTAAGAAGGACGTTCTTCAACTATCGGCAATCAAAGCCGCGACACGCAGTCGTCGCAGCCGAACACACCGACGATGCCGCTGAAGGTGCCCAACGCGAAGGTCATTGCAGCAAGACCTCCGATGGCGACCAGTGAGATGAATTCCAGGTCGGTGTCGTCCGAGATGATGGCGTCGCACAAAATACACGACGCCAAAAAGAGAAGCAGCGCGGCGAAGATCTGAAACCGCCGTTTTCCCGGGCGCGGCTGCGCACCAAGTTTCAATGTACTCATCAATCCGCCAAAGCGGCAGCTACAGGGTGACGAAGCGCTTGTCTCCATTGGCCCCCCGAACGCTGTGATGCGGCGATCCTTGCCCGCGTTCGCCATTAGTGAAGCATGGATTGTGGGAACCTCAAAGCTGAAGGGACATCTGATGGCACGTGGAGTTAGCTCCTGCCTGCTCCGGCGGGAAGCCGAGTTCACCGGCACATTGTCCAGACGTGTGCCGTTCAGCCCAAGCTCTTGTGGATTAATGCTGCTTTATTTCAATGGGATGGGAACCAATCGGGGGGCCACCGATTTTCAAGGATTACGCGTTTGGTCTCAAAAAAAGGGGAGGCGGGCGCTTTGGGGCGATGGGAATTGGCAAGTTTATCCGGCAATACCGATTTTCTCACCGGTGACGGTGAAATGGCTGCTCTCATCGGGGCGCACGATTGGTCAGCTTCTCTTGGTCCTCCCGCATCCTGGCCGCAAAGCCTGAAAACCGCCGTGAGCATGCTCGTCTGCTCCCCGGTGCCTATCGTCCTGTTGTGGGGCGAAGACGGCATCATGATTTACAACGATGCCTATTCGATCTTCGCCGGGGAAAGGCACCCGAAGCTTCTGGGCAGCAAGGTCCGCGAAGGATGGCCCGAAGTCGCCGACTTCAACGACAACGTCATGAAGGTCGGCCTGTCCGGTGGAAGGCTGTCTTACAAAGATCAGGAACTGGTGCTGTCGCGACGGGGGCGCCCCGAACAGGCGTGGATGAATCTCGATTACTCGCCCGTTATCGACGAGAGCGGGCGGCCGGGCGGTGTGATCGCCATCGTGGTGGAGACGACGGAGCGCATGCTGGCGGAGGCGCGGCGCAAGACGCTCGAAGACGCGTTGCGGGAGAATGAATCGCGTTTGCGTTTTCTCGACATGCTTGGCAAAGAAACCGCCAAGAGCCTCGACGCCGATGACATTCTAAAAACAACGACGTGGATGCTGGGGCGGTATCTGAAAGTCGCTGTCTGCGCCTATGCAGACATGGAGCCGGATCAGGATCACTTCACTATCCGTGGCGACTGGAATGCGCGCGGTGCGGCAAGCATTGTCGGCTATTACAGTCTCGCCACTTTTGGGCAGCTTGCGGTGAAGAGTTTGCGCGCCGGTCGTCCGCTCATTGTCAATAACATCGCGGATGAATTGATCCCTGAAGAAGCACAAACCTTCCTCCGCATAGGACTGGCGGCGACGATCTGCATTCCGCTGGTGATCGAGGGGCGCCTGACCGCACTGATGGCGATCCATGACAAGGTGCCACGCAAGTGGACCGCGGATGAACTGGCGCTGCTGACCGAAGTCACCGAGCGATCGTGGGCGCATATCCAGCGCGTGCGCGCCCAGCAGGCGGCGCTTGAAAGCGTCGATCGTCTAAATCTTGCGACGGAAGCGGCATCGATCGGCACGTGGGATTTCGATCCGGTGACGAAGGTGCTGCGCTGGGACGAACGCTGCAAGGCCATGTTTGGATTGCCGCCCGACGCAGAGGTGACTTACGACACATTTCTTGCGGGCATTCATCCGGATGATCGCACCTCGACCCATGACGCGGTGAAGAGCGCCTTGTCGGTCGCCTCGCGTGACCCTTACGATATCGAGTATCGCACAATCGGTCTGAGGGACGGTATCGAGCGCTGGATCGCTGCGACCGGCAATGCGATCTTTGACCACGGACACGCCACGCGCTTCGTCGGCACGGTGATCGATATCACCGCGCGAAAGAAGGCCGAGCGTCATCTGCGCCTGTTGAACGATGCGGGTGCAGCGGTGGCGAGGGAGCTCGACCTCGACAAGATCGTGCAGATCGTTACCGATGCAGGTGTGGAACTCTCCGGCGCGCAGTTTGGCGCGTTCTTTTACAATGTGCTCGATGAACAAGGCGCGAGCTACATGCTCTACGCGCTCTCAGGCGCGCCCCGCTCGGCGTTTGCGAACTATCCGATGCCGCGCTCGACCGCGGTGTTCGAGCCGACGTTCCTTGGCACCGGCGTGGTGCGCTCGGATAATATCCTGGAAGATCCCCGCTACGGAAAGAACACGCCGCGCAAGGGCATGCCGGAGGGGCACCTGCCAGTTCGCTCTTATTTGGCAGTTCCGGTGGTGTCGCGCTCGGGCGAAGTCCACGGCGGATTGTTTTTCGGCCACGCGGAAATTGGAAAGTTTACGGTCGAGCACGAGACGGCGCTGCTAGGCATTGCGGGCCATGCGGCGACTTCAATCGACAATGCGCGTCTGTTTCAGGCTGCTGAACGCGAGCTGGCAGAGCGGCGGCGTGCGGAGGCTGCACTCCAGTCGCTGAATTCGACGCTTGAGCAGCGCGTCCGTGACGAGATTGCTGAAAGACTGAAGACCGAAGAGCAACTCCGGCAGGCGCAGAAGATGGAAGCCGTCGGTCAGCTCACCGGCGGCATCGCTCACGACTTCAACAATATGCTGGCGGTGACCATCGGCGGCCTGAACCTCGTCCAGCGCAAGCTCGACCGGGGTGAGACTGATATCCAGCGCTATATCGACAGCGCCATGGACGGCGCGAAGCGTTCCGCGAACCTGACGCAACGGCTGCTCGCGTTCTCGCGTCAACAGCCGCTCGCGCCGGAGACGATGAACGTCAACCGCATGGTCGCCGGCATGAGCGATCTTCTGTCAAGAACGTTGGGCGAGACCATCAACGTCGAAACGGTTTTGTCAGCAGGCCTGTGGCAGGTGAAGATCGATCCGGCGCAGCTTGAGAGCACGCTATTAAATCTCTCCGTGAATGCGCGCGATGCGATGCCGCAAGGTGGCAAGCTCACCATCGAGACGACGAACGCGTATATCGACGAAAGATACGCGAAGGACTATGCCCTCGCATCAGGTCAATTCGTCCTCATCGCCGTCACGGATACCGGCACCGGGATGACGCGCGATGTGATTGAGAAAGCGTTTGATCCGTTCTTCACGACGAAGGGCGTGGGGAAGGGGACGGGTCTTGGTCTGAGCCAAGTCTATGGTTTCGTCCGGCAGTCCGGTGGCAACGTCAAGATTTACTCCGAGCCTAACGTCGGGACCACGGTGAAGGTCTATCTGCCGCGTTATGTCGGTGTCGCCGATGAATACGCGGTCATCTCGTCGCGAGATAATGTCTGCGGTGGCCTCCACAGCGAGATCATCATGGTCGTCGAGGACGAAGATCGGGTGCGGGCGATCTCTGTCGAAGCGCTGCGAGATCTTGGCTATACCGTCGTGGAGGCCAGCCGGCCAACGGAAGCTATCCGCTTGCTCGAGCAAGGACAGCAAGTGCATCTGCTGTTCACCGACGTGGTGATGCCGGAGATGTCAGGCCGGGAGATGGCGGACATTCTCCGCAAGATGAAACCGGATCTGAAAATCCTGTTCACCACGGGCTACACGCGCAATGCGATCGTGCACAACGGCGTTCTCGATGCGGGCACGAATCTCCTGTCGAAGCCGTTCAGCATCGATGCGCTCGCTGAGAAGGTCCGGACCATTCTTGATCAAAGTTAAGGCGCGTTTTATTCCGCGTGTATTTTTCGAATATCTCTAAATGTGAAGGTGATGTGTTGAGGCTTCAGGCATGGGCCGTCATAGTACCTTATGACTCATATTTACGATCGGATATTTGAAAACTACCGTATTCTCGATGCTGAAAATCGGCCGATTGAAGATACTTACTCCGGGCTTGCATTCTGGTTGGAACCGCCCGGTTGCGTGGTTCAGCGCAGCGATTTCTCTCTGCCTGCCGACCTTCATTCCGACGGCATCGTAAAGCCCGGTCTGTTTCTCTCCATCGTGCTCGAAGGAAGCGGGCGCGGGGGAACGAGCGACGGCATCGACACGCATTCCTATTGCGATAAGCAGATGCTTGCGATGGCGGTTCGCGAACCGACGCCTTGCAACGGCGAGGCCGCTGGTGGTTCGCACATCCGCGCGGTCGGGGTTGCGTTTCCATTTCCGTCGATCCAGCGGCTGGGGCTGGAGCACGAATTCGTCGAGCTTTTCAGCATGACGGAACGTCCGGTGCTGTCGATGAGTCTGCCGGCAACGCCGCGTGTTCAGGCGCTGGCGGCGGAAATGCTGTCGCCCACCATCGAGGGGCAGCCGGGACAATTGCTGCTCAAGGCCCAGGCAACGGAGCTGCTGGCGCGCTCATTGTTTGCACTCCGCCATCATGCGGATATCGATCCGCCGTGCGGCAACAAGCGGGCGCGTCTGCAATCGGTGAAAGAGCTGATGGATGCCAATCCCAGCTATCCGTGGAGCGTCGCAGAGCTAGCCCGGCGTGCGGGGGCGAGCCGCAGGACATTCAATATCCAGTTCCGGGCGGTCTATGGCGTCAGCGCCAATGATTACCTGAGAGACAAACGGCTGGGATTGGCGCGCGAAGCGCTGGTGCACCAGAATCTGACGGTGACTGAAGCGGCCTATGTCGCGGGCTATTCGAGCCCCGCCAATTTTGCCACGGCCTTCCGGAAGTTTTTCGGAGCGGCTCCGAGCGCCTATCGCGGCCAACGGTAACAGGCTGCGGTAAGACATCGAGCGGGCTGCAGCAAAAACAACACACCGTGCGCGGAACGACCTTCCTTCGAGAGCCTCAACATTCAATCAAAGATTTTCTGCGCAACTGCAAAGGCACCCCATTTCCAAATCTGCTTTTTCAAAGGCTTAGGCCGCAAGGCAGTAAGACGGGGACTTTGTTATGGGGCTTCATGGTTCGAGGCGAATCTTACGTGCGACGTTCAAGGGCGCGCTTGGCATCGCAATTTTCAGCGGCGGCTTAGAAGCCTCGCCAGCTTTTGCACAGTCCGCAGCACCGGAGCAGGGAACGGCGTTGCCGGAAGTTCGCGTCACCTCCACGCGTAACCGTCCACGTCCGCGTACGACGCCTGCTCCGGCGCCTGCGTCCGCGCCCGCGCAGACAACTGAAGCCCCAAGTCCTGCTCCCGAGAGCGGGATCGGCCCCGTGAACGGTGTTCTTGCGCATCAGAGCGTCACCGCCACAAAAACCGACACGCCCATTTTGGAAACGCCGCAATCGATCTCGGTCGTGACCCAGGATCAGATCGCGCAGCAGGGAGCGCAAACTGTTCAGCAGTCGTTGCAATATACGCCGGGCGTCTCTCTGCAGAGCTTTGGTGCGAACGCATTCTTCGATGGCTTCAAAATTCGCGGTTTCGACGCGCCGCGTTATCTCGATGGCCTTCGGCTTCCGAATGATAGCGTCCAGTTCGCTCTTCCGAAGATCGAGCCATACGGTCTTGAGCGTATCGAAGTCCTGAAGGGGCCGTCGTCCGGGCTCTATGGGCAATCAGACCCAGGCGGCTTGCTGAACATGGTCAGCAAGCGTCCAACGGTGACGCCGCACTACGATTTCGAAACAACCTTCGGCAACTTCAACTATAAGCAAGGCGCGTTCGATATCGGCGGCCCGATCGATAAGAACGGCGAATTTCTCTATCGCATCGTGGGTCTCGGTCGGTTGGCCGATACGCAGACCGACTTCGTGCAGGACAACAAGCTTTTCATTGCGCCGAGCTTCACCTGGCGTCCGACCACGGATACCAACTTCACGATCCTCTCGCAGTATCAGAAGATCGACAACAAGGGCTACCAGCAGTACGTGCCGGGACAGGTATCTTCCTGCCAAATCCGAACGGCCCCGTGCCCTTCAGCCGTTATCTGGGCGAACCTTCCGTCGATGGCTATAAGCTGGAGCAGGCGATGATCGGCTATGCCTTCGAGCATCGCTTCGACAACAACATCCAGTTCCGGCAGAATTTCCGTTACACGGACGTCAAGAACGACCTGCAAAGCACACGGCCGGAAGGAATGGACCCTGCCAATCCGACACAGCTGGTCGCGCGGTCCTACAATTATGTGAAGTCTGAATCGCAGAACGTCGCCCTCGACAATCAGCTTCAGGCTGATTTCAGAACCGGCATCTTGACCCACAAGGTTTTGGTCGGTGCGGATTATCTGCACCAAACCGGCAACAGCGATTATCGGACTCAGGGCTCGACGATCTTCGGTGGCGCGTTCCCATCGATCAACGCGTACACTCCGATCTATGGCGCGCCGATCCCATCCTTTGATTCCTTGGGCTCATTCATCAAGAGCGATGCGAAGCTCGATCAGGTCGGCCTCTACGCGCAGGATCAGATCAAGCTTGATCGTTGGACACTATCTCTGACCGGGCGCCAGGATTTCGTGAACAGCGAGCTGAACAGCCAGGCATTCTATCCGCCTGCTGGCACGTACCGGCGCAGCGATTCCGCGCAGACGGGACGTGTCGGCCTGAACTATCTGTTCGATTTCGGTCTCGCGCCTTACATCAACTACTCGACATCCTTCGTGCCGAACACTGGCGCAGGGCTTGACCTCAAGCCCTTCAAGCCGACGACCGGCGATGGCAAAGAAATCGGCGTCAAGTACCAGCCGTTGGGCATGAACCTGATGGTGACGGCCGCTCTGTTCGAGATCAATCAGAACGACGTTCTCACCGCCAATCCGATCAATCCTTTCCTCAGCATTCAAACCGATGCGGCTCGCTCACGCGGTTTCGAACTCGAAGTGCGCGGCAACCTTACGCGTGAGATGGAGATCATTGCCGGCTTCACGACGATTGATCCCACGGTCACCAAGAGCCTGCTGCCTGCGAAAGTCGGCAAATACCTGCAGGGCGTGCCGCTCGATCAGGCATCACTGTGGGCGAAGTATACGTGGTTCGATGGTGCTCTCGCCGGCTTTGGCCTTGGTGCTGGCATACGTTACGTGGGTAACAGCTACGGGGATGACCTCAATACCTTCGTGCTTCCGGCGTACACGCTGTTCGACGCCACAGTCAGCTACGATCTTGCCTATTGGCGGACGGACCTGAGGGGCTGGAAGGCCCAGATCAATGCCACAAACCTGTTTGATACGTACTACACGGTATCGTGCCTAACAGGGTTGCCTTACTGCGGATTGGGCACCTCGCGCACGGTGCTCGGGACATTGAAGTACTCCTGGAACTAGTTAGGAGAGTGGTGTGACGAGCGGCGCGCTGCGTAAATGGGGCTGGGTGCACAAATGGTCGAGCATCGTTTGCACGGTGTTCATGCTGATGCTGTGCATCACCGGCCTGCCGCTCATCTTCCATCACGAGATCGACGATCTGCTGCATGAAGAGACCAAGGCCGCGGTGGTGCCTGAAGGAACGCCATTGGCCAATCTGGATGCAGTTGTCGCCAATAGCCTCGCCAAGGAGCCGGGACACGTCCCGCACTTTCTGATCTGGGACAACGATGATCCCAATTCGCTGATGGTGAGCATCGGCAAGTCCATCGATGTCGATCCGTCCACCAACCGCATTGTGCGGGTGGACTCCCACACCGCAGCCTATCTCGATGCGCCGGATGTGACGGGGCGCTTCACCTACATCATGCTGAAGCTGCACACCGATATGTTCGCAGGTCTGCCCGGAAAGCTCTTTCTCGGCCTGATGGGCATTCTGTTTTGTGTTGCGATCATTTCAGGGATCGTCGTTTACGCGCCGTCGATGCGGAAGCTGAAGTTCGGCACCTACCGTAGCGAGCGGCCGCGCGTGGTGCGCTGGCTCGACATCCATAATCTTTCGGGCATCGTGCTGGTGATGTGGATGCTCGTGGTTGGCTTCACCGGCGTGATCAACACCTGGGCTGAGCTTGTTATCAAGATCTGGCAGTTTGGCCAGCTCGCGGAGATGACGGCGCAGTATAAGGGCAAGCCGCCGCCGAGCCATCCGTCATCAATCGACGCGGCCGTGCAGGTGGCGATACGTGCCGAGCCGAATATGAAGCCGGCGTTCGTGGCATTCCCGGGGACCATCTTCTCGAGCAAGAGCCACTATGGCGTGTTCATGCGCGGCAATACCCCGCTGACCTCGAAGCTTTTGAAGCCTGCGCTGATCGATGCTGAAACCGGGCAGCTGACCGACAGCCGCGAATTGCCATGGTACGTCTCCACGCTCTTGGTGTCGCAACCGCTGCACTTCGGCGACTACGGCGGCATGCCGCTGAAGATCATCTGGGCGATCCTCGACATCATCACCATCGCTGTGCTGATCACCGGGCTTTATCTCTGGCTGCGGCGTCGCCGGTCGGGCGTGAGTATCGAACGCGCGATAGTCAGCAGTGCGTCGACGCCATCCGAGCGTCCGGTGTTTACGTCATGACGGGGAAACGCCTCCACCATTCGCCGCGGCGGCAAACGCTTTGGCAGATCTTCATCATCCCGCTTGTGCTCGGCGTGCTCAGCACGGTGGGACTGATCTCCGCGCTGGTGGGTGACGGCGTGTGGGACGGCGTGTCGTGGATCACGCTCGGCATCCCGATCCTGCTGTGCGCTTACTTCTTTCTGAAGCCGCGACGCGGTTAAGCGCGTCTGCATCTCGGAACGGCTCGTGACTTTGGGGAACTCGATCACGCATTATTATTGTGCGACGCAGCAACCTTCTGACGGGAGGTGTGTTGGTAGTCTCTCTCACAAAGGAACTGCCGTGTCCCTTGCAAAAAATATCGAGTTTCTTCGCCATCTTCCCAAGCTGGACAAAATATCAGGATTGGGCGGATTTCATCGATCCCCGGGAGCCGGTGGTGCCCACAGTCCATTGATCGAAACATCGCGCTTCGGTTCCAATCCCGGCAACTTGCGCATGCTTTCGTTTGTGCCTGAGGGCATTCCCTCAAAAAGCGGACTGGTTGTCGTTCTTCATGGCTGCACGCAAAACGCTCGCGGGTACGATGCAGGAGCCGGGTGGTCGACGCTGGCGGAGCGTTACGGGTTTGCGCTCCTCATGCCGGAGCAAACCACATCGAACAACGCCAACGGTTGCTTCAACTGGTTCAATCCCGAAGACACCATCCGCGGCAGCGGCGAGGCGCTTTCCATTCGTCAAATGATCGATCACATCGTGCGCAAGCACGGTATCGATCCGAAGCGCATTTTTGTCACCGGACTATCTGCCGGAGGGGCGATGACAACCGTCATGCTGGCAACGTATCCGGAGGTCTTTGCCGGAGGTGCGATCATCGCGGGTCTTGCATATGGCGTCGCGAGCAATGTGAAGGAAGCGCTCAGCGGGATGTTCCAGATCCCGTATCGTTCCCACCGTGAGCTGGGAGATCTGGTTCGGCGCGCTTCACCTCATAAGGGTCCGTGGCCGAAACTATCAGTTTGGCATGGAAGCGCGGATCGAACTGTCAATCCAGGCAACGCGGATGAGATCATCAAGCAATGGCTGGACGTGCACGGACTTCCACTGTCGCCCATGTCGGAAGACATGATCGATGGCCATCCACGCACGACGTGGCGAAATTCCGAAGGGCAGACGGTGGTTGAATCGTTCACGATCAGCAATATGGCTCACGGAACGCCCCTTGGAATTGCGGAAAGTGGAGAGAGATTTGGCACCGAAGGAGCGTTTCTCATCGAGGCGGGAATATCTTCGTCGTTTCACATTGCAAATTTCTTCGGTTTGACCGGGAAAATTCACAAAGCCCGAGCGACTTCATTGACAACAACGGCGCCCGTGCTTGAGGGCGTTCAGAGCGAGCAAAAGAAACAATCGAAGGCTGGCGGATTTGGATCGAGAAGCCGGAGAGGTGAAGGCGGCATCGACGTCAATGCAGTTATCACACGTGCTCTTACAGCGGCCGGTTTGATGAAGTGACGGCTCCGGCATCTGGATAGCGCTTTCGTCCGTGTGTAGTCTCTCCGACTGGCGCATTTGGTGGAGGCGGCGATCGTGTCCGAGACTTCGACAATGTTGCAAGGGAGCGGCATTCCCGACCATCCTTCCTTGGCCCGGCGCTTCAAGTTGCTTTCAGAATTTTTGGTCCTGCTTAGCTTTAGCGGCCTTTGCAGCATCGCTCTCGATGCGGCAGCACAGGACGTCCTGAAGCAGCAGGGCCGATCCGGATCGACCGTGCTCACGGCGGAGGAAGAAAAGGCGATAACTGCGAAGCCTGGTTCAACGTTCAAGGAATGCGCAAAGGGTTGTCCGCAGATGATTGTCATCCCTGCCGGAAAATTCGTCATGGGATCGCCTGACAACGAGCCGGACCGCTCGGACAGTGAAGGCCCGCAGCACGAGGTGACCATCGCAGGGCCGTTCGCTGTCTCAAAATTCGAGGTGACATTTGACGACTGGGATGCATGCACGGTTGCCGGTGCATGCGCGCAGGTCCCCGATCATTGGGGGCGGGGAAAGATGCCCGTCATCAATGTGAGCTGGGAAGATGCCAAGGCCTATGTCGTCTGGCTCGCGCAAGCGACCGGAAAAGACTATCGCCTGCTGACCGAAGCCGAATGGGAGTATGCGGTGCGCGCCGGAACCACGACCCGCTACTACTGGGGCGATGATGCTGCAAAGGGCGATGCCAACTGCGACGGTTGCGGAGGCGAGTGGACGCGCGAGCAAACCGCGCCTGTGGGGACGTTCAAGCCCAATGCATTCGGTCTTCATGACATGGTCGGCAATGTCTGGGAGTGGGTCGAGGATCCTTGGCACGAGACTTACGTGGGTGCGCCAATCGACGCCTCAGTGTGGCTTCAGGATAGCGATCCAAACTTCCGCATGATCCGGGGCGGCTCCTGGCGCAATGAGAGCGAACGCGTTCGTTCGGCCAGTCGCGTCAGGCGTCATCGCCTCGTGGAGTTCGATACGCTGGGCTTCCGGGTCGCCCGAACGATGCAGCCGTGAAGGCCTGATGAGAACTCGGTGGTTGTAGCGGCGTTGGCGTGCTATCGTCATATTCCCGATGCCAGCGGAGAGACCGCCCTATGATCACGCGCCGTGCCATTGTTCAGATGCTGATTGCCGTTGGCGCCGTCTGCGTCATGACTCCCGCTCTCGCCAAGTCACATCGGAAGGGCCCGATCGGTCTGCTCGATACGGACAACGACGGCACCGTCGATCTCGACGAAGCTAAGAAGGCCGCGTCTGCCGTGTTCGACCGCCTGGAAAAAGATAACGACGGTACGCTTGATGCTAAAGAGTTGAGGGGACGTCTCACTGCCAAGGAGCTGGCCGCCGCAGATCCGGACAACGATGGCACGTTGACGAAGGATGAATACCTCAAGGTGGTTGAGCAGCGCTTCAAGGCCGCAAACCCTGATAACGACGGCACCATCGATGCCAAGGAATTCAAGACCAAGGCCGGGCAGGCGCTGTTACGGTTGTTGAAGTAAAATCTGAAGCCGTTCAGCCGAAAGGGCGACAAGTGGCCGCGAACTGATTCAGCGAGCTTGCGTTTCAGGCTGCGGATTTCATCGAAGCGGTGCGTCACGTCGCAGCTGCGAATATTCCCGCGTGAGGAAGCCGCCGGACAATCGGTAAAACGGCGGATTTCTTAGGAACCTTTTTCGCTGCCCTCCATCTAACGGACGACAGGAGGATCAGCCATGACACTGGCTAAGGGACAGCGTCCCCAGGCTTCGGTCGCGTCAGCGCCGGACGCCGATTTGGTGCGCCGAGCGATTGCGCGAGACGGCGATGCGTTCCGCACGATCATTCAGCGGTACAACCAGCGGCTCTACCGCATGGCGCGCAGTATCCTGAAGAACGACTCTGAGGCCGAAGATGCCGTGCAGGAGGCCTACATAAGCGCCTTGACCCATCTTGCGAGCTTTCGCGGCGACTCCAGCCTCAGTACGTGGTTGTCCCGCATCGTCATCAACGAAGCGCTTGGACGGTTGCGGACACAGCGTCCGAATGTGGATCTTGCGACATTCGAAGAGACCCGTGCGGCGGCTGACATCATTCCATTTCCTCTCGCATCGAAACTCGATGATCCGGAACGCACCATGGCGCAGCGCCAGCTTTTACAGCTTGTGGAACAAGCAACCGACAATCTTCCCGATGTTTACCGGATTGTCTTCACCGCACGCATCATCGAAGGCATGAGCGTGGAGGACACCGCTGAGGTTCTCGGGCTGCGGCCGGAGACCGTGAAGACCCGCCTGCACCGTGCCCGGCGGCTGGTGCGCGAGCAGCTCGACCGGCAGATCGGCCCGGTGCTGATGGATGCGTTTCCGTTCGCCGGACAACGCTGCGAGCGGATGACCGAGACCGTGATGCGACGGTTCGGGTTCTCGGATTGACAGAATTCGCAGGCGCTTTTTTCAGGAACCTTTTTCATCGGCATCCATCCAAGGGGTGTGAGTTCTCACCAACGCGGGCACTGCAACTGCGCGCCCGAACGAAAGGATTGACGCCATGTTCGTAAAGTTAAGCGCGGCTGTTGCTGCTTTATCGCTGTTCGCGGGAGGCGCATTCGCCCAGCAGGCGGCCAAGCCCACAGATCCGCAGATCGCGCATATCGCCTACACCGCCGGCGTGATCGACGTCACCGCGGCGAAGCAGGCCATTTCGAAATCCAAGAACAAGGCGGTGGTCTCATTCGCGGAAGACATGGTGCGCGACCATGAGGCCGTGAACAAGCAGGCGCTGGACCTCGTGAAAAAGCTGAAAGTGACGCCGGAAGACAACGACACGAGCAAGGCACTGTCCAAGCAGGCCGCGGACAAGCAGACTGAACTCTCGAAGCTTTCGGGAGCCGCCTACGACAAGGCCTACGTCGCCAATGAGGTTGCCTATCACAAGACGGTCAACGGCGCGCTGGAGACGACGCTCATTCCGTCCGCAAGCAATGCGGAGCTGAAGGACCTGCTGCAGACCGGCTTGAAGATCTTCCAGGGCCACCAGAAGCACGCCGAGCATGTCGCCTCTGAATTAAAGTGAGGATGGCATGCGTGGATGCATTTGGCTTGTCTCTCTTTCCACGATCTTCGTGCTGTCGCTCTATCCGGCGCAAGCTGAGACGATTCGCGTTGTCATCGAAAAGCTGGGCTATGAACCAGCAACAATCAGCGCAAGGGTCGGCGACACCGTGGAGTGGGAGAACAGGGACGTGATCGCACACACGGCGACGGTTCGCGGCGATTGGGATGTCATGATCCCGGCGAAGACAACTGGAAGCTTTGTCCTGAGGAAGTCGGGTGACGTCGAATATTACTGCCGCTTCCATCCCAACATGACGGCGCGGATCGCGATCGCTCCGCGCTGATCATTGCGGCAGTTTCATCGAGTGCTTTGATCTCGCTGCAAACAGGTGGCCGCGGCTTCTCTACGGTGCCGGCGTACCTGCGCGACAATGTTCGGCGTCATTCACGGTATCCTGTTAACGGCATGGTCCGTTGCCGCAGGACTGGTACTGATCCCTGAGTACAATGTGACGCACGGCGTTCCGAAAGCGCAGGCCTATAATGTCACCATGTACATCATGGGTGGGCTGTTCGTGATCGGATTTATCGCGAACTTCTGCATCAAGGCGGTCGATAAGCGCCACCACATGGTGAAGGACGTTAGCGTGAAGGGCTTGGAACCGGATGCCACAGGCGCGACTGCGTCGGTCGCCGCAGTCCCCGGGCGCGCATAAGGAGTGCTCGTCATGACGATGCAGAATACGCCGCATTCGCATCTCTCCTTCTGGCAAATGTTGCTCGCCTGGGGTGCGCATCGCTTGTCGGAAGCTGTCGATGCGAACAAGCCGGAACATTCGAGCGAAGAAATCGCTGCGCTGGTGGCGCGCAGCGGCAATCCATCAGGCACGTAAGGACTGATCATGCAGAACAACGAGGTGTCTCAGACAAGTACGCTGCAATTGATGTTGGCGTGGAGCATCGCCGGCATTCCATTGCTGGCAGGCGTTGCGCAAACGCTCGTCAATGCCATGAAGCTGTTTCAATAACGGGAAATAGCGCCAGCTGGCTCAAAGGGGAGCCGACCAGGTTTTTTCCGATGCGTCGTAGATCTGCACCTGCAGCATCTGGAATTTTGACTTGAGCGCCCGCGCAGCCTCGTCCGCGGCTTCGCTGGAAGTGAACCAGGTTTTAAAATGCCCGTCGACAACGAGAACGAAGCCATCGACAGGCGGGCGATCCGCTCGCGATGGTTTGATCGCTGGAGTTTCTTCCAGGACAAGGATAGCTTTTTTCAAAGACAAACTTCTTCACCCGTTGCTGCTGGCGCGACATAACTAAGTCAATGATGCGCGGTCTTCGTTGAACGAATCTTATTTCTTCTTGGCCCAGGCGGGGAGCGGGCCTTTCCAGGCTGGAAGTCCGCTCCACTCCGCTGCTCGCATTCGGCGCTCTTCATCGCCGACTCGAACAAACACGAATGGATCATCTTCGTTGCCCGTCTTTGACCCGACAAACATAGCAGGCAGGCCGTAGGCGTCTCGGATGGTTCCGGAACTCGTCATGCGATCTCCTGTCAACGTGTGGAATCTCGACGGCTTAAAAATTACCGCGATGTCGGCGCCTTAATCTTTTTTGCCGGTAGCGGATTGAGCTCTGCGATCTTGCGAAGGCATTCCTGGTCGGTGGCGTGCGGACCTGTCACAAAGGTGCCGCTAACTTTCGTGCTATACCAGCCAGAGGTTACACCGAGGCGTTTGGCCTCTTCGGCTTTCACGTGACGCGAGGATAGATTTTGCATTGAAATTTCGACCACGTCTAAATTCTCCCGTTCCCGCAGAACGTCATGTCGGTTTCAGGATCCATTGTTCGCGGAAAACAATCGACGCGCGTTTCGCTGTTTTTGATGAGATAGAATGAATGTCACTGTTTCCCGCACATCAAACGCAAAGACGAGCGTTGGCATACCGCGTGGAAACAAGTGCAGAAAAAGAACGTTTTCGAACCCTGCGCCTTTCCGTCGTAAATAGCTATCTACTTATTTCACGCGAAACGGGTTATTCGTCCGAATAAGGCAGGCGCTACGTTGTAATCGACATTCCGATAGCCAAGTTCAAAGGACGCGGGGGGATTTCCCCAAGCGTGTCTTAAAGGATATTCAAATGTCGAATTCACCAGCCGTTGCTGCCGATACTCCGAAGCCCGCAGTTGCGCCGGATCAGGCCACTCCAGCAGCGCCTCAGCAGAATCAAGAAAATAAGCAGGGCGACGCGAAACCCGCTCAGCAGAAGTAATTTCGCAGAGCAATTGAGATGAGGGCTCGGCGGATTGCCGAGCCTTTTTACTTGGAGGGAAGTCTCGCTCAGAGAAGGTCCGGCGGGCCGCGGGTAAAGCGCGTGAACATCAACTGTGTCGAGTTCGTCGTCGGCTGTGCAGTTGCATATCCACTGCAATCGATGTCACCGTGCCGGATCGCTTGAAGCTCCAGCAGCGCCGTGCCCCATTTTCGCTCATCGTTCGTGTTTATGTAGCTATCCGGATCGGAAAGGCGCACAATCCACACGAATTTTGATGCGTCACGTAGAGCGGAGTGGATCGATGACCACCAGAACGCGACGAGAAATGGTCACTTTCAAACATCCAGCGCGTATTAAGGGCGTTGACCGAACGATCCCCGCTGGAAGCTATGAAGTGGTCACCGACGAAGAAATGATCGAGGGGATTTCCTTTCCCGTTTATCGGCGCGTTGCCACGTTGATCCTGTTACCCAGCGAGCGTGGGTCATCGATGGAGATGATCTCCATCGGATCTGTTGATTTGTCGGATGCACAGTTGGCCGATGCGAGTATGCCATGAGCGATCACCCAGTTGATCTTGATGCACATCGGGGAATGGCCGCCCAGAAAGCCACGGATCTCCGGCGGGTTCTCGCCGAAGCGGAACAGCATTCAGCGCTCATGCGTGAGCGGCAAGCCGAGATCGAAGCACATCTTATAGACACGCCTGCAACTACATGGGACGAGGCGGCTGCCAAGGCGCGCTACCTGCTGAATTTGTATGCTGGTTCGCTAGGTCCCCAAGACAGCCGACACCGCGATCTCGTCGCGGCCGTGCTTGCGGATTTCGCTCGTCTTACATCTGAGAGCGATGACAGCGGTGAATAATGCGCGGACGTCGCCGCGAGATGCGCTTAAGTCGCGCGGCTCCGATCGATGAAAGGCTTGCACGCTGAATTCAGACAATACTTGCGCTGCGTTGACGGCGATCGTTGCCGTCAGGATGGATTGTCGCACTTGGCATTTAGCAGTGTTGCGAAATCAACTCCTTTAAAAGGGATGCCCGGATCGAACCTGTCGGTAGGGCCAATTGCAACATCGCCGACGGGGCCAAGAACTAAAATTTGCCTGATGGGAGTCCATGAGCCGTTGAGAACTCTCTGGAAGTCCCGGCAATCTAGCTGCTGTGCATTTGTGCCGACAGTCATAAAAATCGCTAAGGGGGCGAGAGGCAGAAATATCATCACGGCAACAAACATAATCTTGCGGGGTGCGCGATCGGGGAGGTCCTCTTTCGGAGGCGCGCTTCGGTTAGTCGAACTTTTTCGCGCAGGAGCGTGAGTGCCTCCAACTCCGCCGTAAGACTGCGATGGGGATCATGTGCTGCTCTCGGCAGAAGTGCTTTGCGAGCGTTCATTCTGTGAGATTTCATCTTTTCCTGCCTTTCTTGGCGGAAGCGAACTCTGATCTGGTTAGCGGCGAGAGTTGGGCCCGTGAATAATAATTTGATGGTTGTCGTTGGCCGTTATGATTTCGCCGTCGAGCCAGTCTTGCTCATTGGCTAATGCGGTCCATGCATGAGCCATGCGGCGATACCGCAGGCAATCCTGTTCCCTTGTTGCCTGCTCCGAGAGCCGCATGCAGTTTTCGGCATTCTCCCTGAAAATGTTCGACTGTCTCATCGTCCTGGCTCCATGTAAGTCAGCGATAAGTTGTTGAACGCTGGCGATTGCAATACGCCGAAGCGAGAATCGGCGCGACGACAATGAGGAAATAGTCGGTAGATCTGGCCAATTTTCACGTGGACGGGCTGCCGCTACGCGTGATCAATCCGCTTTTTTACAATCTGACTCGCCTCAATCGTAGTCTGATTCGGAGACGCCTTCGCGACGTGTTTGCGAGGTTTAGCCGGTTTAACAGCAGCCGCGGTTGCAAAGCGTGCGGCCCATCGTTGTTCGAAGCGACGCCGAAAATGAACTGGATAGACATGGTCGGTCATTGATTTGTCTCCTTGATCTTTCCGTGATTTGCCTCCCCAATCTTTCCGTCGAGCCAATCTTCACTGTTTGCAAGCATGATGTAGGTATCGCGTTCACGGCGAATTTTCGCACTCTGGCTCAAGGATTTTATTGAGGCGAGTTCGCGTGTCAGTTCGGCTGCTTTATTTCGGTAGATATCGGCCTGACCCATGCTTTTCTCCCGTGGCGAGAAGTTCGAGGATCACAATGACCGCCGAGAAGAGGTGGTGATGAAGTCTTTCAATGTCAGATCTTGAAAGGCTGACATCTATACAGGTCGTTGTTTTCAAACGTCGCGCTGTTGTTTGGTCGACTTTTTCCGATCGTCTCGAATTTTTTGAAATTCGTCCGGGCCCTTGATCAATCGCCGCTTACGATAAACCTTGTCCTCTTCTGCTGCCGCGCCGTCGATCATGTCGTCGATAACCTTGCCGGCCATTTCGGACGCGCGGGCTTGCTGATTGGAATTGCGTGTTCGTTTGGTTGATCTGCCTTCGGTGGCCGCTTGCTCCGCGGCCAATCCCAATTCGACCAGGCGGCGGACAGCGGTGGGGATTTGAGGGGCATCCGGCTGGTTCTCGGCCCACTTCACGACAGCGCCGCGCAGCTTTGTTGGAAACCGAATGGCCATGGTGAGGCCGCGGCTGGTTTCTGCGCGGTTGGTCGTTCTTTTGGAGAGTGGTTGTCCCATCAAAGCTCCATCGGGTGGGGCAGGGGCGAACACGTTACGGATCGCCCGGCATTGCTGCCGGATCTGCTCAAGTCTCAGTTGCGGGGCTAACCGGATGACCTCGTGCCCGTCGGCGTATACAGGTCAATCACAGGGCGCACATGACAGTGGATGTGCGGGTATGTTGGCTTAACATTAAAAGGGGCGGGATGTTCCCAAAGCGGCCTTAAATACCGTCACGGAGGTCGCATTTATTAAGGGGACAAATTCGGTGGCGCGCTGGGTTTGGGGATATTTGCTTTGACTTGTGTCGCCGCATCGAACACAAGGCGCCATGGCCAAGAAACCCGGAACCAATCCCAAAGGCGAATTTGCCTTCTTCGATGTCGTCTATGAGGACGGTTCGCAGCGTTCAAACAGGCGTGTACCGGCCGAATTGCTCAGTGGCCTGGACAAGGATGAGCCTGCCCGTGGCTTTATTATGGAGCAGGATCGCGAGATCGCAGAGAAATCCGGTCGCCCACCGCTCGCGATCAAGAGTCTGACGCGCACGGGCGCCAAGAAGAGGTAAAGCGGCCAACTATTCAGACTTCCGCAATGCCCATACCGGGGCTGTGTGGTGTTTCCGATTTCGTGCGAGATGACGCTACGACGACTTAGAACAACAAACGGCGGAGTGCGATATCCGCCGCTTTTGATTGTGGCATAGATGTCCGCAACCTCAATCCACCTTGGCACCGGCGAACTTGACCACCTTGGCCCATTTCTCGGTCTCGTCAGCGAGAAGTTTGCCGAAGTCTGCGGATGATCCGGGCAGCAGGAAGGCACCAAGCTCTGCCAGCTTCGCCTGGGCCTTCGGATCCTTAAGGATTTCGTTGACCTCTTTGTTCAGCTTTTCCTTGATCTCGACCGGCGTGTTCTTCGGCGCGCCGATGCCGTACCAGGCGCTCGCTTCATAACCCGGCAGGAAGTCGGCAACGGTCGGCAGGTCCGGCAATTGCGCAGATCGCTGGGTGCTGGTGACGGCCAATCCGCGCAGCGAGCCGGACCGGATGTGCTCGATGGAGGTCGGGATGTTGTCGAACATCACCTGCACCTGTCCGCCCATGAGATCGGTCAGCGCTGGCGCCCCGCCGCGATACGGTACGTGAACCATGTTGACGCCCGCGAGCATCTTGAACAGTTCGCCTGACATGTGGATGGTCGATCCATTGCCGGACGATGCCATGTTGAGCTTGCCGGGATTGGCCTTCGCGTAGGCGATCAATTCGGGAATCGTCTTGATCGGCAGCTGTGGGTTCACCACCACGACGTTCGGGAAACGGATGATGCCGGCGACCGGCTCGATGTCGCGGAGGAAATTGAAATTCAGCTTGTCGTAGAGCGACGCATTGATGGCGTTGGCCGGTGCCACGAGTATCAGCGTGTAGCCGTCGGGGTCCGCATGCACGACCTGCTCGGTGGCGATGTTGGTGCCGCCGCCCGGCCGGTTCTCGATCACGAACGGCTGGCCGAGCCGGTCCGACAGCCATTGGCCCATCAGGCGCGCCGTGATATCGGCGGCGCCGCCCGGCGGATAACCGACAATGAAGCGAACAGGCCGTGTCGGATAGCCTTCAGCCCTTGCGACGCGCGAAACAGCAGGCAGCGCAACCGCACCGG
Organism: Afipia dichlorophenoxyacetatis; assembly: GCF_055386385.1. Lineage (NCBI taxonomy): Bacteria > Pseudomonadati > Pseudomonadota > Alphaproteobacteria > Hyphomicrobiales > Nitrobacteraceae > Afipia > Afipia dichlorophenoxyacetatis. The sequence goes on from NZ_AP029250.1 coordinate 2,675,150, forward strand.
CAGCTAATGGCAAAAATTGGCGACGAGATAGTTTCATGAGTCTCCGAAGAACGAACCGTCTACGCGGTTCTGCGGGAAGGCTACACTGACTCTCTCGGCGCATTAAAGGCCATCTCTGTCAGCGCATGACGTATTGCGCCGCACACTCGAACGGTCTGCGCGCATCGCAGCGTGTCACAAACAATTCACAACGACAAAATCTTGGGCTTGCATTCGATTGCGTGAGTTCCAGCAGTTTTCAATGCCTTGACGTGAATTAACGAACCATTCAGCGCCTTTGCCAACGGCGGCTTTACCTGCATTTGATACCTCTACGCCCGAAAGAAGAAACGGCAGGTGAGCCAGTGCTCCGGCTTCAGAACACCATTCTCGAGATGATCGCGCGAGGCGAGACATTTCGTCCGACGATCGAGAGGCTGTGCCGCGAGATCGAGCGAATGTTGCCGGGCGTTCGATGCTCCACAGCAACGGTCGAGCGCAACAATTGTATCGGCACGTGCATTGGTCCCAGTTTTCCCGAAGCACTCAACAAGGGATTTGAGGGTTCGCTCGTCGGGCCAGATGTCGGATCATGCGGCTCCGCCGCGTATATGAGAACCCAGGTGTTCGTTCAGGACATCGAACACGATCCGAAGTTTGCGCGCGTCAAGGATGTCTTTCTGTCGCTCGGCGTCCGGGCCTGCTGGTCCGTGCCCATTTGCGACGATAACGGCCACGCCATCGCAGTGCTGGCTTTCTATTTCCCTGAGATGCGAGGCCCAGGCACCCGGGAGCGACGGTTGATGGAGATCTTCCATCGCCTGTTCGTGATCGCGTTCGAGCGGAATGAACGCTTCGTCGCGCGCGAACGCCGTACATTTGTCGATGCATTGACAGGTCTCGCCAATCGCGCGGCTTTCGATGCCGCGCTGTCGCGCGTACCAAGCCGTGGCCCCGGAAGCTGGGCGCTGTTCATGATCGATCTCGACAACCTCAAAATCATCAACGACACGTTCGGGCATCAGGCGGGCGATGCTTTGCTCGAATCTGTCGCATGTCGAATTTCGCGCGTAATGGCGCCGGACGTCACGTTCCGGCTCGGCGGCGACGAGTTCGCCGTCATTGTGCAGCATCAGGATTCGCTTCGCGATCTCGCCGCTGCGGCTGAGCGCGTACTCGCAGCGATCGCAGCACCGGTGGATTTTTGCGGTCAGGTCATCATCCCGCAGGCCACGATCGGCAGCGCGGTGATCTCGGCCGACGATGCCGACGCGCTGGCCGTGCGGCAGAACGCCGACTTCGCGCTCTATCACGCCAAGGAAACCGGACGTGGCGGCTATGTTCGCTACTGGCCCGGAATCGACAGTCGCATCAGCCATCGCCGCACCGCGATCCATGATTTGACGGCCGCGATCGCGGACAACCGGATTCTGGCTTATTACCAGCCGGTGGTTCGTCTCGACAGCCGCGAGATCATCGGGTTCGAAGCGCTGTGCCGGTTGAGAACCACAAGCGGTGCCATCGTGACAGCGGCCGCGTTTCAGGACGCGATGTCCGACGTGCGTATCGCAGGGGCGCTCACCAGCCGGATGATGTCGATCATCAGCGCAGATATGCGCCGGTGGCTCGACGACGGGCTGTCGTTACAGAAAGTCGGCGTAAACGTTTCCACGGCGGATCTGCATGCTGGCGATCTGCTCGACAAGATCGCAGCGACTTTCGGTAAGAATGCCGTGCCATTGAACCTGATTACGCTGGAGATCAACGAAAGCGTCTACATGGGGAATCACGATCGGATCACCGCGCGGGAAGTCAAGAAACTGCGTGATTTCGGTCTGAGCATCTCGCTCGACGACTTCGGCACCGGTTATGCGTCGCTGACGCATCTGAAATCCATACCGGCCAACAATATCAAGATCGATCGCTCGTTCGTCTCCGATCTCGCGCCTGGAAATCCGTGCATGGCGATCGCGGAGGCGCTTATCGGCCTCGCCAATAAGCTCGGCATGCGCATTGTCGCGGAAGGTATCGAGACGCAAGAGCAGGCCGCTCTGCTGGAAGCCGCAGGATGTCTTCTCGGGCAAGGGTTCCTGTATTCGAAGGCGGTGGACTGCGACACGCTTGCAGGGCTTCTCAGCCGTCATGCGCAGGGCATTGCAGGCGTTACGCCGATGCCGGTCGATGATGGTATTGCCCACCAGAAGCCGATGGTCGCCTGATCGGAATGCGAGGCGCAAGCCTCAGACTATCAGGCGCGCAACTGCAGTACTTCGGCTAACGGCTTGCCGTTCGGGTCCAGGCCTATCTTTGCCGAATAGACGACGACGCGATTGCGGCCGGTGCGCTTGGCCTCATACAAAGCGGCGTCGGCTTCGCGAAGCAAGCCTGCGAGATCCGGCTGTCCATCCACGCTGTATGAAATACCTGCGCTGACCGTATTGGTGAACGCGCCAGTTGGCGACTGAAACCGCCACTCGGCGAAACTCTGGCGCATGCGCTCGGCCACCAGTGTGGCAGCAGCGACATTCCCGCCGGGCAGGATCACGGCGAATTCCTCACCGCCGAGACGCGCAGCAATGTCGCCATCGCGGATGCTGGCTTCCAGCAGCGCCCCGAACCTCTGTAGCACGACGTCACCGATCTCATGTCCGTGCCGGTCGTTCACCGGCTTGAAATGATCGATATCGAAGACGATGGCGGCGACCGGAGCGGGAAGGTTTTGTGTTCGATCGAGCAACGCGCGACGGTTGGACAGTCCAGTCAGAACGTCGGTTTCGGCATTCCGTTTGTGGCGTCGCGCATCGCGCACCTGATTGAGGCCGAGCGACAGCGCGCCCATGGATGCAATGCTGGCAAGCGAAACGCCGAGATTGATATTCTCTGCCCAGGTTTCCGGCGCGTGGCCCATTACCCAGCTTCGGTCATGGACCAGGACGGCCGCGCAAAGCACGAACGAAAGGCCGGTGAGCGCGTAGAGGCCGGAAAGAGTGATAATCAGCAGCGGAGATTCCGCGCGCCAATACCAATAATCCCACGCGGTATAAAACAGGATGGCGGCGGCACCGAGATTGAACACAATGTAGGAGATGCCGTCATATCCTTGCAGCATGGGCACCGCCATGGCTGCAGTCGTTACGGCTGCGACAACGGCCATTGTTCCGAGAGGCAGAACGCCGGTCCGGAATTGATAGCCGGCCCCCAGCAGGAAGGTGAGGCCGGCGAGCAGGGTGCCAAAGCCGAGCACGCCTACATGCGGAGAGAATTGCCTGACAAATTCGCTGTAAATCAGCAGGCTGACGACGATCAGCAGCGCGCCGATGGCCCACGTCATCAACACGCGATCACTGCGAGAGACCAGCCAGCTCACAAAGAATGTGAACGCGAGGCCAGCGCTGCAGAAACTCAGCGCGACAAGCAGGGAATTATAGTCGATGACGATCATTTCCCAGCCGTACGCGAAGAGCTTAAAATGTCAGTGAAGACAAGCGATTAAGGAGGGTTAAATACCCGTACTGGTCTTTATCGTCTTGTCAACCTTACGCGCGCGGCGGTCAACAGGCACGAGCCCGGAAATGTCGGGGACCGGACGAAAAGAGCGCTTTTACTGAAATCAATTGCGGAGAGGTGGCTTTTCTCCGGGCGCCAGGGCCGAATTCCCGGGGCCGTCCCGGTCCTCGAACAGAATTCGTTCGGCAGCGCCCGCGAGATCGTCATATTGCCCGCTTCGCAGCGACCACATGAACGCGCCAAGCGCGATGGCGCCGAGCGCGAGCGCAATGGGGATCAGGTAGAAGAAATCCGTCATCGGGCTTTCTCCATCGTGAGCGTGGAGAGATCAAGCCGAGCGGTATCCGCGTTCGGTTCTTCGCGGAAGCGCCAACTGTTCAGGCGCAGGGCGTTGGCGATGACCAGCAGCGACGACGCAGACATCGCCACTGCCGCCACCAGCGGCGTCACGTGGCCGAGGATCGCGATCGGCACTGCAATGGCGTTATAGCCAATGGCGAGGATGAGGTTCTGACGCACGAGCTGGCGCGCATTGCGGGCGACCGCGATCGCCTGAGGCACAGCCAACAGACTGTCGTGCAGGAAGACGAGATCGGCGGCATTGCGTCCGACATCGGCGGCAGTCGCGGGGGCCATGGATGCATGGGCGGCGACGAGCGCGGGCGTGTCGTTGAGGCCGTCGCCGACCATCAGCACGCGCTGTCCTGCTTCCGTCAGCTCGACGATGTGTTTGGTCTTGTCGGCTGGAGAAACACCTGCGCGATACGGAAGTCCGAGATCCGATGCGAGATGCCGCACCGGTTCGTCGCGGTCGCCGGACATGATCTCGACGCGGCATCCACGATTGGAGATGGCGAGCACGGCCTCGCGGACATCGGGGCGAAGATCGCTGTCGAAATGGAAAGCCGCACGCAGTCGTCCGTTCTCCGACAAAACAACGCCTGTGGTAGAGGTCTTATCGGATGGATTTGTGAGGGCCCAATCCGCCCGGCCGAGCCTGTAGATCGTTGTGCCGATGGCGGCCTGCAATCCTGCGCCGGGTTGCTCTGACACGTCGTTCAGAGCGATTGGCGCGATCGCGCCATCCCGGCCCGCGGCGGCAAGTGCCTTTGAATAGGGATGGCGCGAGTGAGCGGCGATGGAGGTTGCGATGGCAAGTGCGACGGGATCGATGGCGTCGCGGTTGATGAGCCGCAGGCGATCCATGGTCAGCGTTCCGGTCTTGTCAAAGATCACGGTGTCGATTTCGGCGATACGCTCCAGTGCGCCGCCGTCCTTGACCATGACACCGCTCTCGAACAGACGCCGCGCAGCGACCACCTGCACCATGGGCACAGCAAGACCCAGCGCGCAGGGGCAGGTGATGATCAGCACGGCGATGGCAATGGTTGCTGCGCGATGCAGGTCGCCTTCCACGATCATCCAGCCGATGAACGTCAGCAGCGCTGTGAGGTGCACGACCGGCGCGTAGAGACGCGAAGCGCGGTCGGCGATGCGCCGATAGACAGAACGTCCGGCTTCGGCGGCTTCCATCATCCGCATCATCTCGGAGAGGAATGAATCTTTCGCTGCTGCTGTTGAGACAATGGAAAGCGGGCCGGTCAGGTTCAGCGTACCTGCGGACAACATCGCCCCTGGCGCAACTGGCTGCGGCAGGCTCTCGCCGGACACTAATGCCCAATCGATCTCGGATTGTCCTGTTTCAACGCGGGCATCGACCGGCACGCGCTCACCCGCCGCCAGCAGGATGTGCATGCCCGGCTGGATTTCGTTGACCGGCAAATAGGCATGGGTGCCGTCGTCCTGCACCACCAGAGCGCCGCGTGAGGACAGGCGCGCCAGTCCTCGGACGGCGGTTCGTGCGCGCTCGCGCATCATGTAATCAAGTGTGCGGCCGATCAGCAGGAAGAACAGCAGCGAGATCGCCGCGTCGAAATAAGCGTGTGCTTCGTGATGGATCGTCTCGTAAAGGCTCATGCCGAAGGCGAGCAGTACGCCGATGGAGATCGGGACGTCCATGTTGGTCTGGCCGTGGCGCAGGGCGCGCCATGCGGAGGAAAAGAACACGCGGCCGGAATAGACCAGTGCGGGGAAGGCGATCAGCGCGGAGATCCAGTGAAACAGGTTGCGGGTTGAATCTTCCGCGCCGGACCAGATCGATACCGACAGCAGCATGATGTTGCTGGCGGCAAAGCCTGCGACTGCGAGCGCGCGGATCAGCTCTGTCAGCGTACCGTCAGTCTTGTCCGTACCCGTGTCGTAGAGATGGGCGTCGTAACCGATCTTACTAAGTGCTTCGACAAACGGCGCAGGCGGCTTGTCCGCCTGCCAGCGGATCGCGACGCGCTTGGTGGAGAGATTGACACGCGCGTTCTCCACACCGGGAAGAGCGCCAAGTGCTTTCTCGACTTTCTGGATGCAGCCGCCGCAATGAATGCCCGGTACCGAGAGATCGGTCTGGCGAATGCCGTCGCCGACCGTGCGGCTCGCGAGCAGCACTTCCTCGTTCTCGGTGTGGGGATCAGACACCGCGAGAGCTAGTTCAGCGCCGGGCGCACAACAACTCATCGGCACTCCGTTTCTGAACGCCGCTGGTCATGTGCCGGCGGCGCGCCTTTACAAAACCGCTTCGTCGGCCATCGCCCGATAAGCGTGCCACGTGCCGTGCCCAAGCACGGGAAACACGATGATCAGGCCAAGCATTCCGGTGGCAAGCGAAAGCAGGAATAGCGCCAGCACAATGGCGCCCCATGTCAGCATCACGGGCAGATTGTTCCAGACCAGCGCCGTGCTCGTGCCCATGGCAGTGAGAGCGTCGACGCGCTTATCCAGCATCATCGGAATTGAAAACGCACTGATGGCAAACGAGAACGCCGCGAACAGTCCGCCGATGGCGCTGCCGACGACGAGCATCGCCCAGCCGACCGGTGTGGTGAACAGCATCGGCGCAATGTGCTCCAGGCCGGGAAACGGCACCAATCCGAAAAACAGAGCGTAGACGATCACGGCTGCGCGCATCCAGGTGATCATCAGCAAACACAGCAGCACGCCCGCAAACAGGATCTGTCCGCCGGACTGCGGCCTGACGAAGATCATGTTGGCGAGGCTGACGGGCAGGCCTGCGGCGAGGCGGCGGCTTTTCTCATACAGGCCGACCGCGAGGATCGGGCCCACCACCATGAAGCCGGCGAACGCTGGAAACAGGATGTAGTCCCAGCCTAAGCGAAACAATCCGCCGACGATGGCGACGGACACGAGGAAGATCAGCAGGCCATAGCTCAGGCTCGTCATCGGTTGCACGGTCAGGTCATGCCAACCCTTTTCGAGCCACGTGAAGGCATCGGAGGGAGCAAGCGAGCGCTGCCAGCGGTTCTTCGTGGGAAGCGGAGGCATGACGGATGGGAGCATGGTCATGTCGATCACTCCACCTGCGCTTTGGTTAATTTCGACGAGCACGACGAGGTCGCCGCACTGAAGCTGGTTGTGCCGTTACCTTGGCCGTGCCTCACATGTGCGACGCAATCGGGCTGCGTGGACACGGCCACGTAAACCAGATGCGCGTTGGCGGCGACCAGCACAATCAGCCCGAGGCTGACCGACAGCCAGACGAGGGATCTCGTCTTCCATGCGCTATGCGATGCCACCGTACCGGTCATTGGTTGGGCATCCTCTGATCGACCAGATAGAGCGCCAGGATCTTGCGGTCGAGCGGTGTCAGGCGGCCGTCCCAGGACGGCATGTGACCTTGCCGCCCGCTCCACACGGTGTTGGTGATGGTCTGGGTGTCACCGCCATAGATCCAGAATTTATCGGTGAGATTCGGCGCGCCCATGTCACTCTTGCCCCTGGCGTCCTCACCATGACAGGCGGCGCAGTTTGCGGCGAAGACGTCCTTGCCGGCCTCTACATCGCCGGGCTTCGCCGTCTTCACAGACGACGGTTCGGAGAGTGACCGTACGAACGCCACCACCTTGTCGACCTCGGCAGGCTTGATGATCCCGTCATGGCCGAAGGCGGGCATCTGCGAGGTGCGGCTGTCGGGATGCGGAGAGTTGATGCCGACGCGGATGGTCTCGGCAATGGCCTCCGGATCGCCGCCCCATAGCCACGAGGCGGTGGTCAGGTTCGGGAAGCCGGCGCCGCCCTTGGCATTGAGGCCGTGGCACACCGCGCAATTATCGCCGAACAGTGTGCGGCCGGTGGTGCGCACGATCTTCATCAGCGCAGGGTCAGCCTGAATGTCTTGATAGCTCTTGGCCTCGATCTGCTTCGCCCAAACACTGCGGCCCAGCGCCGCCTGTTTCAGCGAGTCCTGCACGATGTTGCGCTGGTCGAGGCCGAGCAGACCTTTGGTGTAGCTGACGCCGAGCGGCCAAGCTGGCATCAGCACCCAATAGCCGACCGAATACAGAAACGCCGCCAGCAGGAAAAAATACACCGGGCGCGGAACGGGCGTGTTCAATTCCTTGATGCCGTTCCACTCGTGTCCGGTGGTGAGATAACCGGTGTGTTTGTCGCGTTCTTCTGCGCTCATGGCCGATCCTCATTGCGCAGGATCGACTTTGCAGCCTTATCGAACGTTGTCTTGTTCGAGGGCCAGTAGGCGTAGATGACAACGATGATCGCGAGCGCGATCAGATAAAACAATCCGAACGACTTCGAGAACCAAACGAGCGTATCGTGTCCGAGATCCATGATCACCTCGCAACGTCGGCGACGGATTTATGCGCCGCCTCGGTGAGGCGGCCGAGCACCTGAAGATATGCGACCAGCGCATCCATTTCGGTCAGATCGCCGGGCTTGCCGTCGAAGGCGCGGACCGTGGTGGCCTTACCGTAGCGCTGGGTGACACCGTCGGCGAAAGGTGAATCCGGCGCGGCCTGGCCGTAAGCGTCCTTGCTCGCATTCGCGATCATGTCATCGGTGTAGGGTACGCCAACGGCGCGCTGGGCCCTCAGGTGCGCGCCGAGGTCATCGGTGCGCAGCGCTGTTTTCAGCAGCCATGAATAGGCGGGCATGACGGAGACGGAAAGCACATCGCGCGGATTGTTGAGGTGGGCGACATGCCATTCATCCGAATACTTGCCGCCGATACGCGCAAGGTCCGGGCCCGTCCGTTTCGATCCCCATAGCATGGGGTGGTCGTATTTCGATTCAACGGCCAGCGAGTAGGGCCCGTAGCGTTCAACCTCGTCGCGCAGCGTGCGGATCATCTGCGAATGGCACGCGTAGCAGCCTTCGCGGATGTAGATGTTACGCCCTGCGAGTTCGAGCGGCGTGTAGACGCGCATGTCGGGCGCATCTTCCACTGTCTGGTGGATGGTGAAGAGCGGGGCGATTTCCACGAGGCCGCCGATGCTCGCCACGAGGATGATGCCGAGCGTGAGGCCGATGGCTTTGCGTTCCAGCCGATAGTGCAATCCGAACACGGCTTACTCTCCGGGTTGAAGGACGGCCGAGCCGCCGAGCGCGGGCTCTGGAGCATCGACGGCGGATTCAGGACGTCGCTCGCTTTCGGTCTTGATCGTCATCCAGATGTTGTAGGCGCCGACGATCCCGCCGATCAGGAACAGCAATCCGCCGACGGCGCGCGCGATGTAGTAGGGGCGCATCGCAATCAGCGAGTCCACGAAGGAATAGGCCAGCGTGCCGCTCTCATTGTAGGTCCGCCACATCAGCCCCTGGATGATGCCGGAATTCCACATGGCGAAGACGTAGACGACGGTGCCGGCCAGTGCGAGCCAGAAGTGCACCTCAACGAGGCGCGACGAATACATCCTCTCACGTTTCCAGAGCCACGGCACGATGGCGTAGATCGATCCGAACGTGATCATCGCTACCCATCCGAGTGCGCCGGCGTGGACGTGGCCGACGGTCCAGTCGGTGTAATGCGAGAGCGAGTTCACCGAGCGGATGGCGAGGAACGATCCTTCGAACGTGGTGATGCCGTAGAACACCGCGGCCACCATCATGAAGCGCAGCGTCGCGTCATCGCGCACCTTGTCCCAGGCGCCGTTCAGCGTCAGCAACGCGTTGGCAGCGGACGCCCACGAGGGGATCAGCAGCATCAGCGAGAATGTCATGCCCAGCGTCTGCACCCATTGCGGCAGCGCCGTGTAGTGCAAATGGTGCGAGCCAGCCCACATATAGAAGAAGGTGATGCCCCAGAAGCTGATGATCGAGAGCCGGTAGGAATAGATTGGCCGTCCGGCCCGCACCGGCAGGAAGTAGTACATCATGCCGAGGAAGCCGGCGGTGAGGAAGAAGGCGACGGCGTTGTGGCCGTACCACCATTCGGTCATCGCATCCTGCACGCCGGAGAACAGCGAGTAGCTCTTGGCGCTTCCGAACGAGACAGGGACGGCGAGATTGTTGACGGTGTGCAGGATCGCCACCACCAGGATGAAGGCCATGTAGTACCAGTTAGCCACATAGATGTGTGGCTCTTTGCGCCGCGCGAGCGTTCGCAAGTAGAGGACCAGGTAGGTGACCCACACGATCTCCAGCCAGATGTCCGTGTACCATTCCGGCTCCGCGTATTCCTTGGACTGGGTGATGCCCATCATGTAGCCGGTGACGGCAAGCACGCAGAACAGGTTGTAGCCAAGCAGCACGAACCATGGGGTCAACTGATCGGGCAGGCGTGCGCGCGATGTTCGCTGCAGCACGTAATATGATGTGGCGATCAGCGCGTTGCCGCCGAAACCGAAGATCACGCTCGTGGTATGAACGGGGCGCAGCCGTCCGAAGCTGGCCCATCCTGCATCAAAGGTGAAGTCGGGCTTGACCAAAAGCCATGCCACCCAGTCGCCGATGAAGAGGCCGAACACGGCCCAGATCATCGCAAGGATAATGCCGAATTTCGTTGGGTCGTCGTAGTAGCGGGTGAGGCGGTCGTCACCGGGCTCAGGATCGTAGTAGATCGAAATGACTTTGAAGATGCCCGCGAGCGCTGCGACGCCAACGAGAGCGCCGTGAACACCGAGCGGATCGTCCTTGCCTGCGACGCCGAATATCAGCCCGATAAGCGCAAGCCCCAGCAGAATTAGCAGCGCGTACTGACGTTCAGCCTTGGTCAGTTGTCCGATCATTGTCTTGCCGCCCCCAAAACCGGAATCGTGATCCGGTTCGCATTGAAAAATGAAAGGTCAGGTCAAATCGATAGGACGAGATGTCCTAGCCTAAGGTTGTTGTTTGAAAGCTGAAAGTCTCTTCATCGCAGCGCTCAACAATTTCTCGCCGTTTCCTCAGGTCGATCCATTCTGTTGTGCGCGCAATGAGATAGATCAATGGCGGTGCAAAGCCGTTTCGCGCCAAGCAGCTCCTGCAAATTCTCATAAAGTCTTCGCCGTACAACTCCTTGCTAAAAGAAACATTTTGTATATATCTTTTATACCTGATTTTTCCGGCTGCCGGTACCATCCGAAAGGATAGGGCATGCGACTGACGAACTTTTCCGATTATGCCCTGCGCGTGCTGCTGTATGCGGCGGCGCGCCGTGACGAGTTGATCACCATCGAGGAGACGGCGAAAGTCTACGGAATTTCAAAGGCTCACCTGATGAAGGTGGTCAATCAGTTGACCAGAGCGGGATACCTCAAGGCGGTGCGTGGGCGCTCCGGCGGTCTCACGCTCGCCATGCGCCCGAACAAAATTCGCCTCGGCGACGTGGTCCGCGCGACTGAGCCGGATTTCGCGATGGTCGAATGCTTCACCCCCGACAATCAGTGCCGGATCACGCCGCGTTGCCGGCTGCGTGGTGTTTTGAAGGAGGCGCTTGGTGCCTTCCTGTCGACACTGGATGGCTACACCCTGGCGGACCTCGTGCTCCGCCCGGAGGATTTCGGAATTCGTCCCGCGGCATGAGCCGCATGTGAATCGAGGATCGAACAATGACCGTTGCCGCAGAAGGTGGACCCGAGCGCCGCGCGCGGATCACTGCAGACCTGATGGACAAGACCGGCATCGATGAGCCGATGATCGAGCGTCTGGTCCGGAAGTTCTACGAGCGCATTCAGGCGGAGCCGGTGCTTGGGCCGATCTTTGCGTCCAAGATCACCGACTGGGAGCATCACATCCAGAAGCTCTGCGCCTTCTGGTCTTCAGTGGCGCTGATGACGGGGCGCTATCACGGCCAGCCGATGCGGATGCATCTGGGCCTGCCGGTGGATCGGTCGCATTTCGATCGTTGGCTCGGGCTGTTCGAGAAAACCGCGGCGGAGATTTGTCCGCCGGTGGCGGCTGCGCATTTCGTTGAGCGCGCACGGCGGATCGCCGACAGTCTCGAGATGGGAATTGCGACCACGCAGGGCAGGATCGTCGCGCCGCGTCATGCTTGATAAGGTTTCTGTCGCAGGACGAGTGGCGCAGCCCAAAGTGCACAAGAGGGTGTGGCGCCACGCCCGTCCCGGTTCACCGGTGGGCGTGGCGCCGTTTTGTTATTCCTCAGATGGACTATCTGTCGCGGCCCTTGGCGGATTGCGCGGCACGCACCAGGCTGACGAACTCGGCCCGATAGCCATAGGGGTCGGCTCCCTTGGCGGCATTGGCGAGATCGATGATCCCTTCCAGCTTCATATCGCCCATCTGCGCGGCATTGCGCAGATATTCGCCAAAGCTTGCCACGGCCACCGCGAAGCGTGCGCTTTCAGGAGCTTGGCTGATGTCGGCCACTTCATTTTTAAGCGTGATCGGCTGGGCCATCAGCGTGCTTGTCGTCGCTTGCGGTAGCTTGTAGCGAATTTTGAGATAGGCATATTCGCTGGTTTGCGACGCCGCTTCGACCGGACGCCGCGTCGCCTCAGGCTGATAGCGGCTTTCGTCCATCAGACGCGGCGCGCCTTTTGGCACGATGTCGTAGATCGCCGTCACGCTGGCTCCCGCTCCGACATCGCCCGCATCGACTTTGTCGTTGTTGAAATCATCGCGATTGAGGAGGCGTGTTTCATAGCCGACCAGGCGATATTCAGACACCGTAGCCGGGTTGAACTCGACCTGGATCTTCACATCTTTGGCGATCGGAAACAGCGTGGCTGAAGCCTGGTCCACCATCACTTTGCGCGCTTCGGCCAACGTGTCGATATAAGCGGCGACACCATTGCCGTTCTGCGCCAAAGCTTGCATCAGGCTGTCGTTCAGATTGCCCATCCCGAAACCAAGCACCGAGAGAAAGATGCCTTTATCGCGCTTGCTTTCGACAAAACCTTTCAGCTCGTCCCGATTGGTGATGCCGACATTGAAGTCGCCATCGGTGGCCAGCATGATGCGGTTCACTGCCTTCGGATCGAAGTTACGTTCAGCGAGCCTGTAGGCCAGTTGCAGACCCTCGCCACCGGCTGTCGAGCCCCCGGCTTTCAGATTGTCGAGCGCGATCAGGATCTGGTTCTTGTTGCTGACCGTTGTGGGTTCAAGCACGGTCCCTGCCGACCCCGCATAAGCGACGATGGCGACACGGTCCTCCGGCCGCAAGGTCTCGACCAGCATTTCGAGCGATCGCCGCACCAACGGCAGCCGGTTGGGGCTATCCATCGAGCCTGACGTATCGACCAGAAACACGAGATTGGCCGGCGGCCGTTCTTCGGTCTTGATCTGATAACCCTGGATGCCGATGCGGATCAGCTTGCGCCCCTTGGCCCAGGGGTTGGGCATGACGCTGACATCGGTGGCGAAGGGCTCGTTGGCGGAAGCCGGACGAGCATAGTCGTAGGGGAAATAGTTGATCAGTTCCTCGGTGCGGACCGCCTGGGTCGAAGGCAGTTGACCACGCGTCAATAGCGATCGCACGACGGAATAAGAGGCCGTATCGACATCAATTGAAAAGGTCGACACAGCATCCTGCATGACGTCCTTGAAGCCATTGACCGGTGCATTGGCGAACTGGTCGCGGTTCTCGGCGGGCGGTTGATAGGGCGGCGCGTAGCGGTCAGTGCTGACAACGCTGTCGTCCGGGGCTATTAACCGCTTCTTATCGGCGTCTGATCCGGCAATGGCGGGAGCGGCGGGCTGGAATGAAGAGGGCCCACGACCTTCGCGCATACTGCGGGTCATCGGCTCCTGTTGATGCGATCGCATGGCGTAATTTTGTAGCGGAGCGGCAGCAGGTTGGGGCGCGATCCCCGGTGGAGGCGCTGCCGCAGCGCCGCTCGGCTTATGCGCATCTAGTGTCAACTCGGCGCTTGAACGCGCTTGCTGGTTAGGTTGCGGTGCTTTGGGAGCAACTGCCACCGGTGGAGGCTCTTCCACAGGGCTGTATTGCTTAGCGAGTTCTGGCGCTGCATGCACAACTGCTTGCGACGGCGCAGGTTCGCCATCGGCAGTGTTCGGCTTGGGGGCAATCGCATTCGATTGTTGGGAGAGAGGAAACCGCGTTAGCGAATAAAGCCAAGGCGACGCGACGGCGAGGGCCAGCACGCTGACAGTGGCGAATTGCATCGCTGGCCGTTTGAACAACGCAACCAATGAAAATCCCCGGCGCTGCGCGGCTGGCATTGCAGTTTGCTGTCCATGGGCTTTTTGGTAGGCCGCGACCGCGTTGAAGACAGCTTGTTCGCGGGCGCGGTTGGACGGAACGATGTTGGGAAGAGTTTCGGGGATTTGATCAACGCTCATGGCGGATCACCTCATCGGAAGGAGTGCTCAGGCGTTTGCGCACTTCATGCATGCGCCACGCCACGGTGTTTTCTGAAACGCCCAGTTGCTCGGCCGCTTCGCGGTGGCTCAAGCCTTCGCCCGCGACCAGCACGATGGTGGCGCGCAGCTTCGGATCGAGCTGGCTGAGAATGCTCGAGAGCCAAAGGTGCCGCATCGGATCAGGTGCTTCGCTCGCGGCCTCGCTGCTGCCGAGCCACCCGGCCAGGGCCTGACGCGCCTGCCCAAGGCGGGACTGGCCCCGGCGATGATCGTGGCTGGCATTGATGGTGATGCCGATCAGCCAGGTGGTGAATTTTGCTTCGCCACGCCATGTGGCCAAGCGCTCTACGAGTTGCATCACTACCGTTTGGGCGATGTCCTCGGCATCGGCGCGATGGCCGGTCTGACGCCAAGCTACACGGTGGATGAGATCATAGTGGCGGCGCACCAGCCGCTCGAAAGAGGCAGCATCGCCTCCGTTCGCTTTCTCCACGAGATCGCTATCGCTCTCGTCTGAGGACGGTACGCGGGCCAGGATGTCGCCCTCGGCAACGCAATGGAAGCGTGGCGCCGGCGCAGGCAGGATCGCCATCGCGAGGAAGAGTCCGTCCGGCCGTCCACAATTCAATAGGTTAGCGTTTGTCATGACGGCCATTGCCTGCCTCTCTGTCCGAGGCGCGGCCCACCTGCCGCTCCAGATTGACGTTGATTATGCTCATCTTGGCTCCGTTACCGGTTACGTTCGAGCATAGGACGCCGCCCGGGCGGAAAACCTTGGCGCCCGATCAGGAATTTTTCAAAAAAAGTCGCTCGGCGCCAGCCCCCCGAACCGGGCAGGAGACAGGTTTATCCGCTAAAGCCCCGCCGCGCGTGCGATGTGGTAGACGATAAAGCTTGCGACATAGGCCAGTGCGAACATGTAAAGGAACGTCACCACCATCCATTTGGTGCTGCCGGTCTCGCGCCGGATCACCGCAAGCGTCGAGGCGCACTGCGGCGCGAAAATGAACCAGGCGAGCAGCGACAGCGCTGTCGGGAGTTGCCACTTCTGCGCCAGCACCTGTCCGATTTGCTCGGCGGCTTCCTTGCCTCCTTCAATCGAATAAACCGTGCCGAGTGCCGCGACCGCGACCTCACGTGCCGCCATGCCGGGGATGAGGGCGACTGCGATCTGCCAATTGAAGCCGATCGGTGCCAGCAGCGGCTCCAGCGCGTGGCCGATCATCGCGGCGAAGCTATAGTTGATCGCGGGACCCTCGGCGCCGATGGGCGCTTGCGGGAAGGAGGCGAGAAGCCAGATCAGCACCATCATCGACAGAATGGTGGTACCTGCACGCTGCAGGAACATCTTGGCGCGGGTGTAGACGCCAAGCGCGATGCTGTTGAGCCGCGGCAGTTTGTAGTCCGGCAATTCGAGCATGAACGGGGCAGGCTGATAGTCGCGCCACATGAAGAACTTGACCACCGCGGAAACGGTGAGGGCGCTGGTGATGCCCGCAGCATAAAGCCCGAACATCACGAGGCCTTGCAGGTTGACCCAGCCCCAGATGGTCTTCGCCGGAATGAAGGCGGAGATGATCAGCGTATAGACGGGGATGCGCGCCGAGCACGTCATCAGCGGCGCGATCAGGATGGTGGTCAGCCGGTCGCGGCGATTGTCGATCACGCGCGTGGCCATGATGCCGGGAATGGCGCAGGCAAAGCTCGACAGCAGCGGGATAAAGGCGCGGCCATGGAGACCCGCGCCGCCCATGATGCGGTCCATCAGGAACGCCGCGCGCGCCATGTAGCCGAAATCTTCCAGCAACAGGATGAACAGGAAGATCATGATGATCTGCGGCAGGAACACGATCACGCTGCCGACGCCGCTGATCAGGCCGTTCTGTATGAAGCTTTGCAGGAGGCCGGGCGGGAGAAATTGCTGGACGAGTTGGCCGAGTGAATCGAATGACGACGAGAGCAGATCCATCGCCGGCTGCGCCCAGGTGAACACTGCCTGAAACATCACGAACAGGATCAGCGCCAGGATGGCGAGGCCGGCAACGGGATGCAACACCACGGCATCGACGCGGGTGGTCATCGAATCCGGCTTGACCGGCATCGTTACCGTCGTGCGGATGATGCGGTCGGCCTCGCGCTGGGCGGCTTTCAGGTCGGCGATGGTCGGCGGCGTCCACGGGGCGACGCTGGATTTTTGTTCTGACGCGTTTTCTTCACGTGAACCGGTATCCACTTCGCTCGAAAACGCTCTGGCCGGGGCGGACGACGTGTCGAGAAAGGCGTCGGTGCGTTTCAGGAGTTCTTCAATGCCGTGCTTGCGGACGGCGATTGATGTGACCACGGGCAGGCCGAGTTCATGGGACAGCTTGTCGAGATCGAAGGTGACGCCGCGCCGCTGCGCAATGTCGATCATGTTGAGCACCAGCATCATCGGCCGGCCGGTACGCTTCAGCTCGAGGACGAGCCGGAAGGTGAGGCGCAGATTGGTGGCGTCGGCGACGCACAGAACGAGATCCGGCACGGCCTCATCCCGGTAACGGCCGAGCACGACGTCGCGGGTGATCTCTTCATCCGGGCTGCGGCCCCGCAAGGAGTAAGTGCCAGGCAGGTCGAGCAGGGTCACGTTGCGGCCAGCAGGCGTAACGAATGCACCGGATTTCCGCTCAACGGTGACGCCCGGATAATTGGCGACTTTCTGCCGGCTGCCGGTCAAGGCATTGAAGAGCGCCGTCTTGCCGCTGTTCGGCGCGCCGACGAGTGCAAGGCGCAGGGTTTCTGTCGTCATTCTACAAAAACAGCCGATTCTACGAAGACAGCCGATTCTACGAAAACAGCCAAGGCTTCGCTCCGGCGCAGTGCGATCGTGATGTTATCAACGCGCACAGCGATCGGGTCGCGTTTGATCGTCCCCTCGTGCAGGATTTCCACCCGGGCGCCTTCCAGAAACCCCATCTCGACCAGTTGCTGCTCGAGCTCATGGGACGGCAGTGACGAGGTAATCCTCGTCGCATCCACCCTCAGGATCGTCCCGACAAAACCCCGGTCGGCGTGCCCAAGCTGCAATTCTTGTGAAGACGTCGGATCACTGGTCATGCCGTCTTGTTGAGCAGCAACCCGAGCCGGTCAAGTGATTGTCATACCGGCAACTTAGAACGATTAAAAATGTCTTGGGAGAAATGGCCGGTGTCAATCCGCGCTAGGCGGGGGCAGGGGGCTGTTCGGTTCGGTGCGCGATTGCTGGCGAGGTCGGAAGCTGACAAGAGGCTGAGCGAAGGAGCCGGCATAAAACCGGATCAATTAGCGAGCAGAAGTATGAAGTATGATGATCATACGCGTCTCGAAGCGAGGCTGCTTATTGTGATCAACTCTTTTGTAGCCTCCGCTTCGCCGCGAAGTGGACATTTTAATAAGTGAGCTAGGGTGCGCTAGGCATTCAGGGAAATCGGCCCGACCGGCCCGTCAGGGTTGAAGGACCCGTACCGGCCGGGCCTTAGCCAATGGACTGTCCCGCTCCGTTGGCCCTGAAACAATAGCAAAAAAGGCCATTAAGTTCCAGCGCAGGGCTATCACGGCCTCGGGAAGTGGCTCCGGCGGTGCCTCACGAGCTGGTGAGGCGCCGCCCAAATTCCAATTTCCGGTCAGTTCCCGCTACTGCTGGTTGCCTCAATCCGCCGACCGCAGCCGCTTCATGGTGAATTCGATCTCGCCACTCGGCAATTCGCGCCAGCTTTCGACTTCACTCATGTAAGCCGCTTTCGGATAGCGCGCGAAGAAGCCTTCCGCTCTTGTGCGCGCTTCAGGCCGGGGAAGCGTGAATGTCTCGCGCACGAATCCG
Organism: Afipia dichlorophenoxyacetatis; assembly: GCF_055386385.1. NCBI lineage: Bacteria > Pseudomonadati > Pseudomonadota > Alphaproteobacteria > Hyphomicrobiales > Nitrobacteraceae > Afipia > Afipia dichlorophenoxyacetatis. The sequence goes on from NZ_AP029250.1 coordinate 2,693,100, forward strand.
TCGTCAACCTTGCGGCGATCCTGGCGATCGCGCATGCGGTGGGCGAGGTCGCGAGGCGTTTTCATCGGATGCCCTCAGCGGTGCGGCCTTCATGCCGCTATGCCTACTTACATAATATAGGATGTGAGACAAACGCACAGATGCCCTTTGCCACGGATGCCTTCGCGTGGTTTGCCACTATCAATCATCCTCGCAGATCGACCGCAGGCGCTACTGCTGCTCAGCCATTGCCTTGAGGCAGGATTTGCTGAGCTTGGCGCGGTTCTCCCGCAGGCAGTTTGCGATGATGGCGTCGCTTTCCTTCATCACCGAGCGGCAATGGCGCGAGACGTCTTTCGAACATGCCTGCTGTTGCTGGGGTGTGCCGCTGCGCTGAGCGTCCTGCGCGAAGGCACCGGAGTTTGCCAGTAATATCGCGGCCGCAACTATCGTCGCACGAACCATTCTCAATCCTCCTTTTTAAATAAATAAACAACGAGCTGTTGGATGCTCGCCTTTCCCGGTGCGGCCGGTGGCTATGGCTTCGCTCCACCAACCGGGGTTTCAGGAAGCAGGTCCGGCGTTTCGACCGCGATGCTTGGCGGCGAATTCCGAAGTGGGAGAGCCGAATCGCGGATCTCTACGCCGGACGTTTGCACGATCGTGGTCACGGCAATGCCGGCGGCGATCGTGTGCTTGTGCTTGACGAGATTTTCCGGATTGCGACAATCGAACCAGTATCCGCATGTGGGACATAGCGTGAAGTAATCGAATTCGTTGTGCGCAGCCCAGCCGCGCGACTTATGCGCATCCAAAACCGCCAGCAGGTTTTTCAGTCCTTTCGTTGCGTCCATCATCATCGTTCGTTCTTCTGCACTGGCTGCCGCGCCGCCTTGCTTTGTATTAAGGCGATCATACTGGCCTGAGCATTCGGGATGTGGCCAGTTCGCATGGCGGCCATCAACACTGTCTCGATGACCGCTTGCACGACCTCGGTCCGCCGTTCGTTGTCCGGAAGCTTGAGAAGAAATCTTCGTGCGTCTGCCAGGGTCTGCAGGGGTTTTCCGTTCGGAACTTCGACAGGCGGTTGAAACCGCGCGGACCAGCACACGACGCAACTCCAAAAACGAACGCTTTCCAATGGCCATAAAGCGGGAGGAAAACGTTTTGTTCCGCGCTCGCCAAACGCTCACAGGGATTTCAGGAGAAGTTGATCGAACGCGGTTTTGCGTGACCGCGTAGATGTCAGCCTAGTGCGGCAGGCGAACCTACGGTTTCGTCACCATGCTGAGGAACGTGATGAAATGCGCTGACTTAACCTAGTGTGGCGGTTCAGAAGTCCGCGTCATTGGTGCAGCGAGTCTCGAACGCGGACTTCTGAACCAAAGCCACACTAGATCAATAGTTTGCTAGTGTCCTTCGATTCCGAAGTTCGCAAACGAGAGTGCACCGGGATAATGCGAACTTCGGAATCGGGACACTAGCGGCAGGAAATGCAAGGAGTGAACTGATGAAGAAATTACTGTTCGTTGGCGCCTGTGCTTTGGCACTGTCCTCAACCGGCGCGATGGCGCAGACCCCAGAAGCGCAAGGTAGCAGCGCGCCGAGCGCCAAGTCGGGCGGGATGAAGCCAGGTGCTGACACCATGCACAAAGGAACAGGCACGACGTCTGGGCAGACATCCGGGATGTCGCGCCAGGACCGAGCGACCGTTCCCGGATCGACAAACGCGGGTGGAACGTCGGAGCAGTCGCCGAACACGGCACAACCGAATTCCAGCAAGACGGGCAAGTAAACGCGCTGACAGGTGGACCCGGTCACAGTGTGGCCGGGCTTCCTCCAAAAAGTCGGTGGACAGTTAAAATGAAGAAGCCGAGCAGGACGGCCGGAGAACTTGAAGCGTCGATCAAGGTCGAGATGGAAGACATCTGCGAATGGCCGACCGACATGGCGGTTTCCATTCATCCGGACGGCGACAGTTGGCGTGTCGAGGTGATGCAGGAGGGGCCAGGAGACCCTCGCCAGCGAGAGATGATTTTCCTTATCGCTGAGCGGTTGCGTTGTGAATTCGATTTGAAGCGTTGATGATTTGAAACCTGATCACATGCGCACGAAGAGGGATGACGATGACCGACAATCCAAACATGGGTGAGCGCGCGTCCGATACCTTGACGGATGTCAGGCAATCGGTAGACGCGGCAAGTGACAAGGCGCTCGAAGCGGGCCGTCGGTTTGCGGATGCCGTGCGGGGCGTGAACACCAGACCCATTCTCGACACCATCGAGGATTTCACGCGGAAAGCGCCGCTTGCCATGCTGGGCATCGCTTTCATTGCCGGCGCGATGTTCGCCGCCGGACGGCGGCGCTGACGCAGATCGTGCGAACCCTTGCGGGTTATCGGCGCCTTTCGATGTCTCATGCTGAGACGATCGCATGAAGACCGCGCACTGATTCCTCGCTATCGGCCTCGCAAAGCGCGCGCTGGTTTTGCCTCTTTTCAAGGATGCAACCTTGGGTAAGATGTACCTACCTGGGGTTGGGGCGACTAATGGGCGCGGGTTGGCATATCCACGATTCACGCGGACAGCATGGTCCGTTCAATGATTACGAGTTGCATGCGCGCCTGAGAGGCTACGCCGAACTTCGCGACGTCGCTGTCTGGCGTGACGGCTTTGAAGACTGGTTACCGGCGGCAACTTTCCTTCAACAGAGCGCAATTCCGGCGAAGCTCCCACGAGTGAAGGGTAAGTGGGCGCTTTACGGACTGGGCTTCGGCGTGGTGCTTGTCGCACTTGCTGCTGCGCTAAGGGTCGGGCCGCTCGTCTCATATATCGACTGGTCGGGAAAAAGCGTTGCCGAGAATGCCGCCATGATGGCGATCGGTATAGTCTGGACCGCCTTCCTGTTTTTTCTAGCAGGTTTGATCGCCGACATTTTCTCAAGGCCTAAGAAGACCAAGGACGGTGCGATACCGCATTCGGCACTCGACGATCTGGCGTCGCCGGACCATTTCACCAAGCATCGCTTCAATAACTTCATCGCTCGTAACTGGCGGGGCGAATATCCGCTCTGGGTGTCCTATTGGCTCGTAGGTGTTGGCACCAATGTCGCGGCGGTTGCCATTCCGCTGGCGCTGGCATTGCTTATCCGGCCGCAGAACGGTCTTTGGCCGCTTACGAACTTCGCATTCTTCGCTGCTCTGTGGCTGGTGATCGTATTTGCGCTTACTTGGCAATTTGTCGGCGTATGGCGTTCCGCGAATGTGCGAATCTCGGAACGCGCCTCGATCGGCAAGGGGGCGCCTTGGGCGGGGTTGGCGAAGTTCGTCATCCTGATCGCCGTCCTGCAAAGCATAGGCTCGTTCGTCAAATTCGGCGTGCCGCAATTGTCGGAGTCGGTGCGCGTCGCCTTCCTGAACGATCCGGACGTGCCGGACTACACGATTCATTTGCTCAACGGCGGCACCGAGATCGAAATTATCGGCGGTATGAAGTACGGCCTTGCGGAGGAGTTCAAGAAAATCCTCAAGGCGTCCGGTCAGGTGCGGGTGGTGCATCTCGACAGCGTCGGCGGGCGGCTGGGTGAGGGAGCTGCTCTCAATGCCGTCATCAAAGAGAATGGGCTGACAACGTTCGTCGCTGCGAAGTGCATGTCAGCGTGCACGCTGGCGTTTGCGGGCGGGAAGCAGCGCATCCTGAAAAAAGACGCGGTGCTCGGTTTTCATCGCGGCGCATTCGGGGGTGAAGATCAGGTCGACGACCATCAGGGTGGAATCGAACGTCGGATCTTCCTTGATGCGGGCTTCAGCCGCAGCTTCATCGACAAGGCGCTTTCGACGCCCAACAAAGAGATGTGGACGCCGACAACCTCGGCCCTGCTGGCGGAAGGTGTGATCACCAGTGTCAATGATGGTGAAGGCTTCGCTATATCGGGTTACGGCGCAAGCGTTTCGCGCGAGGTTCTCGATCAATCACTGCAGAAGGCGGGCCCGGTGTACGTTGCGCTGAAAGAACGTTTTCCCGATTTCTACAATGAGTTGGTGGATCAGTTTTACGTAGGGATTTCGAAAGGCGAGCTCGAGGGCCATGTCATCGAAGGCATGCGGGCCAAGATGTTTGGACACATCTTGGGCTTGCTGCCCCAGGCAGACGATGGGGTTGTGGTTGGCTTTGCAAATCTTGCGGCGGATCAATACGAGATGTTGGGTAAGAGTGCACCGGCCGCCTGCTACGCATATGCTTCCGGTGAAGGGCGCACGTCATATGCCGATACCCTGTCGCCTGATCTCATCAAACGCGAACTCGCGCTTGACGAGCAGATCGTTAAAACGGCGGTCAAGCGCCCGCCATCCGGCGACACCACTGCGACCTGGAAGAAGATCGGTGCAAACCTTGCGGCGAAGGGCTTCTCCAAGGATGACTTTGCCCTGATGAACGCGACAAAACTCGAACCGTCAAAGCACGCACGTTATTGCAATGTGATGATCAGTCTTTACAGAACCATCACCAGCCTGCCGAACGCCGAGGCGGCCGTTGTTCTCAGGGATCTCTTCTCCGGGAAGTCGTGACGGGAGTAGAAGGACGCCACGATTTTTTCCCGTGGCGCGTCGCTGCCGTCAGCCGTTCTGCAGTTCGCTGAGAACCCGCCGCGTGCCAAGGATGAACTGACGCACCGCATCGCTCACGACCACAGCGCGCTCCTCGTCCGGTGGGATGGGCATCCGGTAAACGAATTTGCGGATTGCCATATAAAAAATTCGCCCGTGCAGGCCCCAGAACAATTCATGCTCCCGCCAGCCGATCGGCGCATCGGGGGGCGTATATCCGAATTCTTCGCGCGCTTCCATCAGTGCGGGCGTGCCGACCGTCTTCATCACCATGGTGAGATAGCGCTCGCTGATGTCGAACGACTTTAGCCCTGCGAAAATGAAGATGCGCACCCAGTCGAAACGGAAAATATGATCGATGTATTCGGAATAGAATTGATTGAGCCGTTCTTCGAGCGGTCGGCTCCTGTCCTGGATCAGATCGGCCCAATGCTTCTGCCAGCTGCCGAGATAAACGTGTTCGTAAACACGCTCGACCAGCGCTTCCTTGCTTGGGAAGTGGCGATAGATCGCTGAATGGGTGATGCCGATCCGCTTGGCGAGTTCGCGCTGCTGTCCCTCGAAGCCATGTTCCGCAAAGAAGCGGATGGCAGATTCCAGAATGACCTTTTCCCGCTCGGCGGCGGGCATGTTCTTTCGCGTTCGGACGCCTTTCTTCGCGGCTGCGGCCTTCTTCGGGCGTGCGGTCTTGGCCGTCTTTTTTCCACTGCTTCGCATAGCCAGCGTTCCCGTCGTCACTAGTGTGGCGGTTCAGAAGTTCGCCTGATTTTACTGCGAGTCCTTCCAGCGAACTTCTGAACCTTAGCCACACTAGAATCATAGATTTACTATTGTCCTTTCGAATCCAAAGTCCGCTACGGAGCGCGCTACACGGGGAGGCGGACTTTGGATTCGGGACACTAGATGGATTGGCATTGTACCAATTTAAGGTGTTTCGATAGGTAAACGAAAACAGACCAGCGGGTAATTTATATTGACTCTGGGCTAATCCGGCTTCAGTAGTGATTTGAGACCAATTGGTCACAAGTGATAAAATCGGAGAATGGACGTGAAGGCGCGGGCTTTCAAATATGTCCGGGCGGAAACCCTCGAAGCTGCTTTTGATGCCTACGCTGAAGCCGATGGCGACTGTGTGTATCTGGCGGGCGGGCAGAGCCTGGTGCCGTCGCTCTCGCTCCGGCTGCAGGCGCCTGCCGTGCTCATCGATATTTCGCGCATTGAAGCGTTGAAGGGCATTACGAAATCCGGCGATGTGCTGCGCGTCGGCGCACTGACGCGGCACGCCGAGATGCTGACGTCGCCGGACATTGCGCGTTACGCGCCGCTGTTGAGCCGGGCCGCGCCTTACGTGGCGCATCCGGCCATCCGGAACAAGGGAACATTCGGCGGGACGATCGCGCTGGCGGACCCTGCGGCGGAGTTTCCGGCCATGACGCTGGCCCTCGATGCCGAGTTCGAGATTGCCGGTCCCGAGGGCACCAGGACCATGAAGGCAGACGGCTTCTTCAAGGACCTGTTCGACACAGGACTGGAGCCCGGCGACATTCTGGTGGCGATCCATATTCCGGTGTTCGGCGCAAACGACCGTTGCGTCTTCCACGAACTGGCGCGCCGCCGAGGCGACTACGCGATGGTGGGCTCCGGCATTCAGGGAACATTCGATGGTGACCGGCTGCTGTCCGCGCGCATCGCGTTTCTCTCTGTGGCATCCACGCCGGTCCGTGCGCGCAACGCCGAAGCAGCTATCGCCAATCAAGTGCTGTCGCCAGCGGTGATTGCAGCGGCCCAGGCGTCGCTCGACGACGATCTCGATCCGGAAGAGAATGAAGAAACCAGTGCGGCGATGCGGATGCATCTGGCCCGCGTGCTGCTCGGTCGATTGCTTGGGCAACTCAGCCATGCCGATTGCATGCTTGAAGGAGTTCACGCATGAGCGAACACGTTCCTGTCGCCCTCGAGGTGAACGGCGAGACCGTCGCGCGCTACATCGAGCCGCGCATGTCGCTTGCGGATTTCCTGCGCGAAGAACTGGAATTGACCGGCACGCATCTCGGTTGCGAGATGGGTGTGTGCGGCGCGTGCCTCGTGCTGCTGAACGGCAAGGCCGTGCACGCCTGCCTGATGTACGCGGTGCAGGCACATGGCGAGCGCATCGAGACCGTCGAGGGGCTGACCCAGCGCAAGGCCATTGCTGATATTCAGGAGGCCTTTCACAACAACAACGCATTGCAGTGCGGGTTCTGCACCGCGGGCATGCTGGTGACCGCCCATGAATTACTCAGTCGTGGCGAGGTCCTGAATCGCGAGGAGATCCGCGACGGCCTGTCGGGAAACTATTGCCGATGCACCGGCTATGAGGCCATCGTCAATTCGATCGAATCCGTCGCCCAGGCGCGCGTCGCTGCCGGCGCGGTCTCGTCGAAGCCGGAATAGGTTGCGGCCATGGAGAAGACGCTGAGCAAGCTCGACCGCCCGAATAGCTATATCGGCCGCTCTGTCACGCGTCCGAACGCCAAGCGATTGCTGGCGGGCAAGGGGCGCTACGTCACCGACATGAAGCTGCCGCGCATGCTGTATGCAGCGTTTGTGCGCAGCCCTTATGCCCATGCGAAAATCATGTCGGTCGACACCAGCGCTGCGCTGGAGGTCGAGGGCGTCCATCTGGTGGCGACCGGTGAGGATCTGGCAAAGCTGTGCAAACCATGGGTCGGCACGCTCGATCACTTCCACAACATGAAGTCGACGCCGCAATTGCCGCTTGCGACCGGCAAGGTGGTGTGGGCCGGGCAGGCGGTTGCTGCTGTTGTCGCGCGCAGCCGTGCGATTGCCGAGGATGCTGCCGAGCTGGTCAATGTGGATTACGAAGAGCTTCCGGTGGTCGCTGACATCGATGCCGCGCGGGAAGAAGGCGCGGACATCATTAATCCCGAGCTTGGCACCAACGTGTCATTCACGCTGAAGCTTGAGAGCGGCGATGTGGAGGCCGCGTTCAAGGACAGTGCGGTTGTCGTGGAAGACACCTTCCGCTTTGGCCGGCATACCGCCGTGACGCTGGAGCCACGCGCCATCATCGCGGATTACAACGCAGCCGAAGAGCAGCTCACGGTCTATCACGCGACCCAGACGCCGTATCAGTTCCAGGATCTCTACAGCCGTCACTACGGTATCGCGGAGTCGCGTGTGCGCGTGGTCGCGCCGGACATCGGCGGCTCCTTCGGCATGAAGCTTCATGTCTATCACGAGGACATGGCGGTGGTGGGCCTCAGCATCATGGCGGGCCGGCCGGTGAAGTACTCGGCCGACCGCATGGAATCTTTTCTCTCCGATATTCATGCCCGTGATCATCGCGTTCACGCCAGTCTTGCAGCAGATGAATCCGGCAACATCCTTGGCATGAAGGTCGACGATGTGACGGCGATCGGCGCGTTTTCGAGCTTTCCGCGCACCAGCGTTGTCGAAGGCAATCAGGTGGTGCGCCTGATGGGCGCGCCGTATCGCTTCAGGAACTACCGCGGCGATCTCAACGTTGTGTTTCAGAACAAGGTGCAGACCAGCCAGTACCGTGCCGTGGGCCATCCGATCGCGTGCTCGGTCACCGAAGGGCTGATGGACGACGTCGCACGGCGCGTCGGCCTCGATCCGTTCGAGATCCGGCGGCGCAACATCATTACGCAGGACATGTATCCCTATACGTCGCCGACGGGATACAAGTTCGAGCGTCTGTCCCACGAGCAATGCCTCGACAAGCTTCACGACATGATGGATTACCCGCGGCTCGTGAAGGAGCAGCAAGAGTTGCGCGAGAAGGGTATCTATCGCGGCATTGGCATTGCGATGTTCGTGGAGATCACCAACCCATCGCCGGCCTTCTATGGCGTCGGCGGTGCGCGCATCTCTTCGCAGGACGGCGCCATTGTGAAGATCACGCCGTCGGGTGAGGTGCAGTGCCTCATCAGCGTGGGTGAGCACGGGCAGGGCACCGAGACCATTGTCGGCCAGATCGTCGCGGAAAATCTGGGCGTCGATCGCGAGACCGTGCGCGTCATCACCGGCGACACCGACGTGACGCCGCAGGGCGGGGCCAACTGGGCCTGCCGCGGCGCGGGCATCGGTGGTGAGACCGCATTCCAGGCTGCGAAGAAGTTGAAGGGCAATGTTCTTCAGGTGGCTGGCGCGATCTTACAGGCCAAGCCTGACACCCTTGATATCCAGAACGCGCAGATCGTCGATGCGGACACCGGCAACATCCGGATGTCGCTCGCCGATGTCGCGCGCATTTCCTACTATCGCTCCGATACGCTGCCGGCTGACGTGTCTCCGCAGCTCACCGTCGCGCATCACTATTCGCCGCGCGGTTATCCGTTTGCCTTCACCAACGGCGTCCAGGGCTGCCATGTGGAGGTCGATGTCGAGACCGGATTCACGAAGATCCTCGGCGTCTGGGTGGCGGAGGATTGCGGACGCGTCATCAACCCGATGCTGGTGGACGAGCAGGTTCGCGGTGGCGCGATCCAGGGGCTGGGCGCAGCATTCTTCGAGGAGTGCAAATACAGCGAGACTGGGCAACTCGAGAACGGCTCGCTGGCAGATTACCTCGTGCCGATGGCCTTTGAGATGCCCGACATCAAGATCGCCCATGTCGAGACACCGACGCGCGACACCGAACTGGGCGCCAAGGGCTGCGGCGAGGCCGGCACGGCGGCGGCATCGGCTGCGGCGATGAACGCGGTGAACGATGCGATGGCCCCACTCGGGGCGCACGTCACGCAAATTCCGATGACGCCGCAGCGGCTGTTGCGTGCGCTAGTGCCCCGGTTCTGACATTCGTATCAGCTTGCGGCTAGCACGTTTACGAATGTCAGAACCTAGGGGACACTAGCAAAAATATGAAGCTAGTGCGGTTTTGGATCTGACGTTCGTATGATGGACCAGTGGTTATTATTGATACGAACGTCAGATTCACCGCACTAGGGCATGCCTGAGATGCAGGCGAACGACTTGACGCGTGTTGACCGCGGTAAGCTGAACATGTCCCGTACGCTATTGCCATTTTGATATAGCGCGCGCCACTTGCGTTCCACGTGGCGCGAATTAGGCTGTCGGCCGCCTTCGGCGCAATCGCCCGAACCTGTCTGCCTTTCTTCAGTCCCGGAGCAACTCAATGGAATACGTAAAATTCGGATCAACCGGTATGGATGTTTCGCGCATCTGTCTCGGATGCATGACCTTCGGTGAGCCCGATCGAGGCAATCATAGCTGGACCATCAAGGAAGAAGCCAGCCGGCCGTTGATCAAGCAGGCGCTCGACCTCGGCATCAATTTCTTCGATACGGCGAACGCCTATTCGGACGGGACGTCTGAGGAGATCGTCGGCCGTGCGCTGAAGGATTACGCCAAGCGCGACGACATCGTGCTCGCGACCAAGGTCTATAACCGCATGCGTCCTGGCCCAAATGGAGCAGGGCTCTCCCGCAAGGCGATCATGACCGAGATCGACCACAGTCTGAAGCGACTCGGCACCGACTATGTCGATCTCTATCAGATCCATCGCTGGGACTATGGAACGCCGATCGAAGAAACATTAGAGGCGCTCCACGATGTCGTGAAGGCGGGCAAGGCGCGTTACATCGGCGCGTCGTCGATGCATGCGTGGCAATTCGCCAAAGCGCTGTATGTCTCGCGGCTGAACGGCTGGACCGAATTCGTCAGCATGCAGGACCATCTGAGCTTGCTGTACCGCGAGGAAGAGCGCGACATGCTGCCGCTTTGCTTCGATCAGGGCGTGGCGGTCATTCCATGGAGCCCGCTGGCGCGTGGCCGGTTGACGCGCGACTGGAGCGAGACCAGCGAGCGTCAGGAGACGGATCTGTTCGGCAAGACGTTTTTTGCCCGCGCCTTCGAGTCCGACAAGGTCATCGTGCAGAAGGTAGCGGAGATTGCCAAGGCGCGCAGCGTGTCGCGGGCGCAAGTTGCGCTGGCATGGGTGATGCGGCAGCTCGGCGTGACTGCGCCGATCGTCGGCGCTTCGAAGCCGAACCACCTGACCGATGCAGTGGCGGCGGTGTATCTGAAGCTGACCGACGACGAGATCAGCGCACTCGAGTCGCCGTACGAGCCGCACCACGTCGCGGGCTTCGAGTAAGATCTGACACGACAAAAGCGGCTCCGAACGGGCAACCGTTCGGAGCTGCTTTTTATTTTGGGATCACGCAGCGACGACATCGCCGCTGAGTTTGCCCAGCATCCCGTCGAGCTGCACGATCATCTGTGCGATTTCATCCCGCGTCACATTTAGGGCGGGCATAAAGCGCAGAATATCCTGCTGTGGGGCGTTGAGCAGCAGACCATCCTGGAGCGCTGTGGCAACAATTGATGGTCCGATGGAGCGCTTCAAATCGAGCGCCAGCAACAGACCCCGGCCGCGCACCTCGCCAAGTCCATACCGGGCGGAAAGTCGTTCCAACTCGCTGGTCAAGAAAGTGCCGCTGTCCACGACCTGCTGCAGAAAATCCGGCTGATTAACCTGTTGCAGGACGGCGAGCCCTGCCGCGCACATGAGCGGGTTGCCGTTAAAGGTGCCTCCTTGATCCCCGTACTCGAAGCAGGAGGCCGGCGTTGTCGCAAGCAGAACGCCGAGCGGGACGCCGCCGCCGATGCCTTTGCCAAGCGTCATAATGTCGGGAACGATGCCGGTGTGTTCGTAGTGGAAGAGCTTTCCGGTGCGGCCTATGCCGGTCTGGATTTCATCGACGATCAGCAACAGTCCATATTGCTTCGTCAACTCCCGCAGTGCTTGCAGGAATTTGTCGGTTGCAGGCCAGACGCCGGCTTCGCCCTGAACAGGCTCCAGCATCACCGCGACGGTCTTCCGACTGATCAGCGCCTTGACTGATTCCAGGTCGTTGAGCTTCGCTTTCGGGAAGCCTGGCACCTTGGGTTCGAACAGCGGCTCGAATGCTTTCTTGCCCGAGGCTGACATCGCCGCCAGGGTGCGGCCATGAAAGGCGCCATCGAACGTGATGATCTCGTAAGCGCCGTCGCGATGCAGCCCGCCGTATTTGCGCGCCAGTTTGATCGCACCCTCGTTGGCTTCGGCCCCTGAGTTGGTGAAGAACACCTGATCAAAGCAACTGCTGTCAACGAGTGCCTGCGCCAGTTTGAGACTCGGCGCGTTGTAGAAGGCCGGACTCGGCGTCAAAAGGGTTTTTGACTGAAGGGCTAAAGCCTCAGTGACTGCCGGCGGCGAGTGACCAAGGCAATTCACGGCCCAACCTTGCACAAAGTCGAGATAGCGCTTGCCGGTTTGGTCCCACAGCCAGCTGCCTTCGCCGCGAGCGAATACGATCGGTGGGCGGGGCGTGATGTCCATCAACGCGTCGAACGAGTGTATTGCTGCAGTCATGCTGGGCTCCTGTGCTGGAAAGAGCAGGCGGCCCAAACGCAAGGAGGCCGCACTGCGGGTGCGGCCTCCTTGAAGACATACTGACGTTTAAGCGTTCAGCATCGTCGTCGGACATGGCGCGACCCGGCATCGTCGAACGAGCGACGACGGAGTCCAGCGCGGATGATTGTCCGGTTGTTGTTCATGGCGGCATCCATACTGACGAACCACAATCAGTGTCAATCGACATTTCGAGCCACGTGCGTCGAATAAAAAAGTGGCCTCGCGCGGACACCCGCTCGGCGGCTTCGTTTTCGCCCTGCGTGTCCTCAGCTCGCAACCTGTCGAGTTGCTTTGCATCGGGGACGGATTATTGTCGGGCTACTCGGTCCCAAGATGTTGATGCAAAGCGCCGGAATAGCAGCTCGTCGAATGGCTAAGCGATGAAAAAGTCATCTCCAAAGGCAACCCCCTCATTGAGTTTAAGGATCGATCTGGATTCCGGTGCCAGGATTGGTCCGGGCAAGATTCAGTTGCTGGAGGCGATCCAGACCTGCGGCTCGATCTCGGCTGCGGGAAGGGCGCTGGAGATGTCCTACAAGCGTGCCTGGGATCTGGTGGATGAAATCAACACCATCTGCGGACGCCCGGCGGTGGAACGGAAAACCGGGGGTAAACACGGTGGCGGAGCGGCGCTCACGCCGTTCGGCATCTCGCTGGTCGAGCGCTATCGTCGGATCGAGAAGGCGGCGGAGGCCGCGGCTCGCAAGGATCTGATGGCGCTTAAGTCCGATATCGGTCGGTCGCGCCGCGCGGCGGGTTAGGTTGGCGCGTAACACGTTTGAATCGTCACGTCTCTTTCTTCCCGGCGACAACAACAGATCGTCCCGAAGACGTTTTCTCGATCGTGATCGGCAAGCCGTAAAGCCTCGACAGTTCGTCCGATGTCATCGTCGTTGCGGGAGTGCCCGTGACGAAACGATCACGGCCAAGGATCGCGACCTGATCGGCGACCAAGAACGCGTGCTCCGGCTCGTGGGTGGACAGTACGATCGTCAGTCCACTCGCTGATAGATTGCGGATAGTATCGAGAACGAGACTGCGATTGCCGAGATCGAGGCTCGCGGTCGGCTCATCCATCATGATGACGTTCGCCTTCTGGGCCAGTGCGCGTGCAATGAGTGCCAGCTGCCGCTGCCCGCCTGAGATACGCGTTGAATCGCGCTCGGCGAGGGCGCCGATGCCGAGCAGGTCGAGCGCGCGGGCAGCTTCCTCGTAGTCGGCTTTTCGCGGCGTACCGAAGGTGCCGAGATAAGCGGTACGTCCCATCATGACGAGATCGAGAACGGTGTAGGCGAATTCAGAAGGGGATGCCTGAGGGACATAGGCAATCTGGCGCGCGATCCGCTCGCGGGTCATCTGGGTGAGGTCTTCGCCGCCCACAAGCACCGATCCATGCATCGCAGGGATCAATCCGAGCAGTGTTTTGAACAGCGTGGTCTTGCCGACACCGTTTGGACCAAGCAGGCATGTGATCGTGCCCGGCGGCAATGCGAGATTGAGACCGCGCGCGATGGTGGTCGAGCCGTAGCCGATGGCCAGGTTTTTGGCTTCGCGCGGCGTCATGGCACGAGCCTCTTGCGGCTGCGCGCCAGCAACCACACAAACAGCGGGCCGCCGATGGCTGCTGTCAGCACGCCGAGTGGAATCTCGATGCGAGCGCCGGATCGTGCCAGCGTATCGACCGCGATCATGAACGCCGCGCCGAGTGGGATCGACGCGAGCAACAGGCGGTCAAATCTTGGTCCGGTGAGAATGCGCGCCATATGCGGGATCATCAGGCCGACCCAGCCGATCACGCCGGAAATCGCCACAACGCTCGCGGTCACAAGGGTTGCCGCCGCGATCACGATGGCGCGGATACGCTCGACATTCACGCCGAGTGCGCGGGCTTCGTCGTCGCCGAGGGAGAGAACGCCGATCTGCCACCGCAGCAGGATCAGCGGCGCAAGGCCGATCAGCACAACGGGCACGGTGGCCGCGACATCGTTGGCCTTCACCCCGGCAAGACTGCCGAGCAGCCAGAACGTGATCGCGGGAAGCTGGTCGTAGGGATCGGCAAGCACCTTCACGAGCGAGATCGCCGCACCCGCGAGCGCGCCGACCACGATGCCCGCCAGGACGAGCACCAGCACGTCGCCACTCCCGCGCAGCGTCCGCGCCAACGCCACCACAATCGTGACGGTGGCAAGGCCGCCGGCAAATCCGAACAATTGGATCATGAACACCGGCAGGCCGAGCAGGATGCCGATCACGGCGCCCAGTCCGGCGCCGGTCGAGACCCCAAGGATGTCAGGCGAAACCAGAGAATTGCGAAACAGGCTTTGATAGGCTGCGCCCGCAGCGGCGAGCGCCGCACCGACGAGACCCGCAGCCACCACGCGTGGCAGGCGGATATTGAACAGGACGGTCGAAAGCGTTGTGTCGGCGCTGGTGCCGAACAGCCGATGGGTCAACACATCGAGAACGGTCAGCGGTGCAATCGGGTAGGGGCCGACACCCGATGCGATCAGCGCAATGGCGATGAGAAGAACGAAGAGAAGAATGATCGTGGTTGCGGTGCGCAAGGCTGCGTCTCAACCTCCCGAACCATCAAGCAAGGTGTCGAGCTGCGCATCCGTCAGATCGACCTGATAGAACAGTTTGTAAAACGCGCGAGTATCATCGCGCAGATTGCCCTGCGTTTTGTCCGGGTAGAGTTTGTAGAGCAACCACGTCAGACCAGCGAGGCGGTTGATCGATGGCGGCGAGTCGATAAAGCCATAGGGCAGGTTGGGCGCCACAAAAATGCGGTTTGAAGCAACGGCCGGGACAGGCTTCCATTCAGCCTTCTCATGCACAGCTTTCTGGAAACGGCGGTCCAGCGTGATGATCGTATCCGGCGCCCATGCGATCACCTGTTCGGGGGAGACATTGACGATGCCGCCTTTCTCCCGCAGTCCCTCGACGACATTGATGCCGCCGACACGCTCGATGATCTCGGTGTTGATCGAGCCGCGTGATCCGCTCTCAAGTCCTTCGGGACCGCGCGCGAGATAAACGTGCGGGCGTTTATCGGCTGGGATTTCGGCGATGGTCTTGTCGACACGCGCGAAGGTCTGTTCTGCAGCATGCGCCAGTTGTTCACCGCGTTCTCTCACGCCTAGCACATCCGCCAGCAGGCGCAGCGCCGTTGGCGTGTTCTGGAAGCGGCCATCGATGAGGAGATAAGGAATGCCGGTCTGGCCCTGGACGCGATCCGCCAGCGAGCGATAGGTGTCATTGATGGTGCCGAAGTCGATGATGATGTCGGGCTTTGCCGCCAGCAGCCGCTCGAGGTTGAGCGTATCGCCACGGCCGGTCAGCCGTCCCAATTCAGGAAGCTCACGCGTGGACGGAAGCAGGAAGGGTTTTTCGGGCTCGCGCGGTGGGCGGACCCAGCCGATCATTTTCTGCGGCGCGAGCACGTAAAGGAGCGTTGAAGCCGGAGGGCCGGCCGCGAATACCCGGGAGATCGTGTCGGGCACATCGACCTGCCGTCCGGCGGAATCGGTCACCGCGCGCGCGCCCGCAGGCGCTGCGCTTAAGGCTGCCGCGATGCACACGCTGACGAAAAGGGCGAGCGTGATACGTTTGATGGCCTGGATCATGGCTTGATCTTCTGCCTCGGGTAAATGTGGCTGTGCCACCAAATCAGATGACCCAATTCATACCGGGAGCGGGGCCATCCCGCAATTTGTCGTCCTGCCTTTCGCTATGAAGCAGCCAATATGACGCGGTGATTTCCCGCGTCACGGTTCCGTGAAAGCCTCGCGGGATCAATCGGTTCGGGGGGCGAGTGTTTATGCGGTCGCCGACCGCATAGCGGGCGCAACCTTCTCGCCGAGCAGCGTAATGGCGGCGGTCATGGCCTCGTGATCGGTGGACGCCGTGCTCATCTGGAATGTGACGCGCGACAACCCGCCGAGGATGTCGTTCGCCCGCATCAGATTGGCGGTGACGTGATCCGGGTCTCCAATCAGGAAGGTGCCCCTGTCGCTGCACATCACATCGAAGTCGCGACGGGTGGGGGCGGACCAGCCGCGCTCGCGGCCGACCACGGACATCAGCTGCGCCCAACCGGGATAGAAGATGTCCGCTGCTTGTTTCGACGTGGGAGCAACGAAGCCGATCGTATGCAATCCCACACGCAATGTGTCCGGCGCGTGTCCCGCGCGCAGACCCGCCTCGCGATAAAGATCAACCAGCGGGCGAAACTGTTCGTATCGCCCGCCGATCACCGCCAGCATCAGCGGCAGGCCGAGCATGCCGGCGCGGACGAACGATTGCGGCGTTCCGCCGACGCCGAGCCAGATCGGCAGCTTTTCTTGTAAGGGGCGCGGATAGATGCCTTGTCCGCGCAGTGCGGGCCTGAAGCGTCCAGACCACTCAATATGGGAGGCATCGCGCACCTTGAGCAGCAGGTCGAGCTTCTCGGCGAACAGGTCGTCGTAGTCGTTCAGGTCATAGCCGAACAGCGGAAAGGCCTCGATGGAGGAGCCACGGCCGACAACGATCTCGGCGCGCCCCTTCGAGATCAGGTCGAGGGTTGCGAATTGTTGAAAGACGCGCACGGGGTCGGCTGCGCCAAGTACGGTGACTGCGCTGGTGAGGCGGATCGATTTCGTCCGCGCGGCTGCGGCGGCGAGAATGAGTGCCGGTGCGGAGTCCAGGAATTCAGGCCTGTGATGTTCGCCCATGCCAAAACTATCGAGGCCGACGCGGTCAGCGGTCTCGATCTCCACAAGCAGTTGCTCCATGCGCGCGGCTGCGGCCTGGTGCTGGTTTGCCGATGCTGCGCCTAGCGGAAGAATGGCGAAGCTGTCGATTCCGATTTCCATCGCGGGCATGTCAGGGCTTCTCGTTGGGAAAGAGTGAATCGCGGTGCGTTGACGGCGTCGCGAATTTTCGATCCATGGGTGAGGTGGAAGCTTAGATGTCGAAAAAGTGAAATTGTGCAAGAACGCACACTTGTGTCACTCGCGCACACGGGTGTTACCGCCCTGTCGGGGCGTGTGTCTGCTCTCGATAATTCTTTGAGGATCGTCGTGGATAGTTCACGCGTCATTGAACACGCGTGAGTGACCCGCATGGCTTGCTTAAGGCTGGTTTAAGTTCGCATTGGTCCGGTCTTGCGCTGGTCCCGTAATCCGGGATCGGCGCATCAATCTGTTCAAGATGACTGGATCCACACATGCGCTCGCTTGTCGCCCGTTACTACGCTCTCACAAATTCGATTCAATCGGCTTGGTATCCGATCCCGCTCAGGATGATTGTCGGATTCGGTTTCATGCAGCATGGCTACGCGAAGTTCGCGCGTGGCGCGGACTCTTTCGCGAGTCTCCTGCATGCTCTGCATGTGCCGATGCCGTGGATGATGTCGTGGCTGACGATCCTGATCGAGCTTGTGGGAGGATTGGCTGTGCTTGTTGGCGCGTTGCTTCCGCTCGTCAGCATTCCGATGGCGGTTGTCCTGCTGGTGGCGATTTTTACCGTGCACCTGCCGAACGGCTTCAGCTCGATCAAGTTGCAATCTGTAACCGAGAGCGGAGCGTATTTCGGTCAACCGGGATATGAAACCGATCTGCTTTATCTTGCAGGGCTTGCCGCTCTTGTAATGGGAGGAGCGGGGCCGCTGTCCATCGACCGTCGTCTCGCTTCGCGCCGCAAGAAGGATCAGTGAGCGCTACGACGCGGCCTGAAGGCGAAGCTGCGCGTTGCCGTGGATGTATTCGCTCGATGTATGGCTTTGCGGGGCGCGGCTTATCGGCCAGATGATCTGAACCCGCAGGCCCGATCTGTCGGTGCGGTTTTGCAGGATCAGCCGCGCGCCGCTGGCTTTCAAGGCGAGCTCGACGATGGACAGCCCGAGGCCGCTGCCCACGGCGCTCTTGTGACGGCCCCGGAAAAAGCGATTGGTTGCGAGCGCGATCTCATCATCCGGAATGCCGGGGCCTTCATCTTCAGCGAAGACGACCAGCTCGTCGCCAACCGTTTCCGTAGACCACCTCACGACGCCTGTGTCCGGCATGTGATGGAGTGCGTTCTCATGCAGATTGCGGATCGCGAGCGTAAGAAGTTCGCGATTGGTGTTGACGGTTGTGCGCCGGAGCGACGGATCGATTGCGATTTGAACGCCGACGTTAGGAACGGGCAGCGCGCTCACTATCTCGTCCAGCACGGTGCCGATATTGATAGTCGTGTTGTGTTCGGCCTCTTGGGTGGCATCGAGCTTGGCAACCGTGAGAAGCTGGCGGACCAGCCGAGTAGTGCGGTCGACCGCGATCATGATCTGCCGCAACGCTGCGTCGCGCGTCGGCTTGTCGTGTGCTGCGATCGAAATCTGCGCCTGCATCTTCAAGCCGGCCAGCGGCGTGCGCAGCTCATGTGCCGCGAATGCCGTGATCTCGCGTTCATGCTGCCGTGCCGTCTGTACCTTGGCGAACAATCCATTCAGCGACGCAACGACCGGATGGATTTCCTTTGGCAGGCGTCCGACATCGACCGGGCTCATGTCGTCAGCGTCTCGTGCCTGCAGCCCTTCCGCCATGATCCGCAGCGGTCGCAATCCGCGATTGAGGCTTACCCAGATCAGGAAGCCGAGCAGCGGAATCATGAGCAGCATCGGGGCAAGCAAGCCTTTGATCAACTCGGCAACAAGGTGAGTCCGCTGTCCGAGCCGGTCGCCCACGAGGACGCGGATGCCTTTAGAGTGATCCTCGATGGTGTAGACACGCCAGTTTTCATCGTCGATTTTGCGGTCTGAAAAGCCCGCGCGTGTGTCGGTGAATTTCGTCGCTGGCGCGCCGCTCGATTTGGCAACGAGTTGGCCGTCCAGCGACCAGATCTGGCACGAAAGCTGGCGCTCGTAACTTGGAATGTCGATCACATGGCTCGATGTGGGGCCTTGTCCGGCTGGGGGCAGGCCGCTGCTTGGCACCAGCGATGCCACCATGCGCGCCGCTTCCTGCAGGCGCGCATCGAGAACCGTTTCGACTTCCTGCTTCGCGCCGATGTAGATCCAGCACGCAGCAAACAGCCAGATCAAGCCGGTAGCCGCCACGAGAATGACGAAGAGCCGGCTTCTCAAGGAGTTCATGCAGCGTCCAGCTTCATGCGGTAGCCGAGGCCGCGAACGGTCTCGATTCTGTGCTTGCCGACCTTCGCGCGCAGCTTGTGGATGTGCACTTCAACGGTGTTGCTTTCGATCTCCTCCTGCCAACCGTAGAGCCGTGCTTCGAGATCGTCTTTTGAGATGACTGCGCCGGGGCGGCGCATGAGAGCGGAGAGAATCGCGAACTCGCGGCGCGACAGCCGAATCTGTTCGCCGCTGACACTCGCTGTCATCTGCGCGGGATCGAGGATGATGCCATTGTGCGAGAGGAAAGGAGAGGCGCGGCCTGACTGACGGCGGCCGATGGCGCGCACGCGTGCGGCCAGTTCATCGAGGTCGAAGGGCTTGCCGAGGTAATCGTCGGCGCCCGCATCAAGGCCTTTCACGCGGTCCGCGATCTCGTCCTGCGCGCTCAGCACCAGCACCGGCGTCAGGTCACCGTTGGCCCGCATCTGCGTCAGCAGATCGAGCCCCGATCCATCGGGCAGCATCAGGTCGAGAACCAGTGCATCGAACTCACTTGATGCCACCGCGGCGCGACCGTCGGCGCAATTCGAGACGACGTCGAGGGTTGCCCCGAACAGGCCAAGGCCCGCGCGTAGCCCGTCGGACAGAACCGGATCGTCTTCGACAACGAGAATTCGCATGGATGGTCAATCCCCAATCAGGCGCTCAAGTGACCAACCAGGCTTAAGGCTGGCTTAAGGTGGACAATTCACATGGCGCCATCATTCACAGAAGGTACGCCATGCAATACGTGCGCACGCTCCGGTTTGTTACGTTCCTTGTCCTGATATTCGCGTTTGTCGTCGGTGCGGCATTCGCCGCAGGACCACGCCCGGCCGATGACGTTTTTAAGTTGAATGTTCAACTCGACGAGGAAACGGGAATCGAACTCAACTGGTCGATCGCGCCGGGGCACTACCTTTATCGGGAGAGAATTGCTGCGACCCGCGACGGCAAGCCGCTGAAGATCACGCTGTCCCACGGTGACATGAAGGACGACCCGACATTCGGGTTAACGGAGGTCTATCACGGCTCTGCCATGGCAACGGTCGCCATGGAGGATCTACCGAAGACCGGAACAATCCAGGTCACCTATCAGGGGTGCGCGGAAAATGTCCTCTGCTATCCGCCCATCACGAAGGCGATCGATCTCGAAACGCTCGCGGTGACCGAGCCGTCCGAGAGTGAACACAATGGCGTGAGCACGCGCCCTGTTGAGTATGAATCCGCAGGGGCGGTGCCTGTGGCAGCAGAGCCCGCAGCGGGAACAGAATCCGGAACGGGAGCTGTGAGCCTCGACGGCGGATATCTGCCGATGCTGGCCGCATTCTTCGGGTTCGGGTTGTTGCTGTCGTTTACGCCATGTGTGTTCCCGATGGTGCCGATCCTGTCGGGCATGCTGGCGCGTACCGGCGGCGGATTATCCATCGGGCGCAGTCTCGCTTTGTCGGGAACATATGTGCTCGCCATGGCTGCGGCTTACAGCGTACTCGGCGTCTTCGCCGCATGGTCGGGAGAAAACCTGCAGGCGGTTCTGCAGACGCCATGGGCCATTCTACTGATGAGCCTGATATTCGTGGTGCTGTCGCTGTCCATGTTCGGGCTGTTCGAGTTGCAGCTTCCGCAGCATTGGACGACGAAGCTGGCCGGTGCCGCGGGCAATCGTGGATCGATTGGCGGAGCGGGGCTCTTGGGATTTGGCTCGGCGCTGATTGTCGGTCCTTGCGTTACGCCGCCGCTTGCAGCCGCGTTGATCTATGTCGCGCAGACCGGAAATGTTCTCCGTGGTTCGTCGGCGTTATTCGCGCTTGGCGTCGGGATGGGAATTCCGCTGCTGGCGTTCGGCATTCTCGGCGCGAAGGTGTTGCCACGTTCCGGACCATGGCTCGCGCATGTCAAAACCGCATTCGGCTTCATCTTCATTGGTCTAGCGATTTGGATGGCGTCGCGGGTGCTGCCGATCGCGGTGGTCGCGGCTAGCTGGGGAGCGTTGTTCATCGCCATCGGCTTTGCGCTCGACGCGTTGAATATTTTCAAATCGAGGTGGAGCGTGCCGCGCATCGCCTTTCGGACCGTCGGTGTCGTCGCCATGCTCTACGGTTGTGTGCTGCTCGTTGGTGCTGCGAGTGCGCGGTACGAGCCACTCCGTCCGCTCGACGTGGTCGGTCTCGTGACGCGGCCGCAGAACGCCGACGCCGACAAAAGTCATTTCCAGATCGTCTCGAGCGAAGCCGAACTTGATCGCGCGATTGCATCCGCTAGCAAGCAGGGCCGCATGGTCATGGTGGATTTCTCTGCCGAGTGGTGCGTGGAGTGCAAGGTGATGGAGCGCAACGTGCTCTCGGTGCCCGCGGTGCTTCAGGAGCTGCGCAATGTGGTCCTGATCCGCGCGGATGTGACGCGTGTCGATCAGTTCAGCAAGAAGCTGATGCAGCGGTTTGATGTCGTTGGCCCGCCAACCATCGTCTTTCTCGATCCGGAAGGGGCGGAAATCTCAAGCTCACGTGTGATCGGCGCCGTCAGCGTCAATGCGTTCCTTGCCAAGGTCGCAAGGGCCTTGCGCGCCTGACCCATCGACTTTCGTTTATCGGAGATACCTCATGGAAAAATTGCTTTCACGCGCATCCTTTCTGCGTCTGGCCGCCACATTGCTGTTGATCTTGCCGTCCGTTGCTTTGGCGGACGACAATGAGATTACGCGGGAGGACATCCTGCATGATCCGGAAGCGCCGACGGCGGGCAATCCGGACGGCGATCTGACGATCGTGGATTTCTTCGACTACAATTGCCCGTTCTGTAAGAAGGCGGCGCAAAATCTCGAGCGCCTTGTGAAGACCGATGGAAAGATCAGGCTTGTCTATAAGGACTGGCCGATCCTGGGGCCGACCTCCATCGTCGGCGCGCGGATAGCGTTGGCAGCCAGGTATCAAGACAAGTACCTCGACGTCCATCATGCGCTGATGAACATTCCGGGTGAGGGCATTCCGCAGGAGCGCATGATCGAGGAGGTGCGCAAGACCGGCGTCGATATGACCCGGCTCGATGCGGATATCAACGGACATGCGGAGGACATCGGTAAGCTGATCAAACGCAATCTCGCCATTGGCGCCGCCATCGGCTTTCTGGGAACGCCGGGCTTTTTGATCGGGCCCTACAGGGTCAATCAGGCGCTCACTTACGATGGTTTCGCGCATGCGGTGGCCGATGCGCGCACCAAGCAGAAAAAGTAGCCAGGTTGAAATGCGGCTTGCAGGCTCATCGCGGGGGTAAGCCGAACGTGACGCGGTCGCAGGCGTTACAGCGATGAGGTCTCGGATCAAAAGAAAAGCCCGGCGCGAGGCCGGGCTTGAGTTTGCACACTGGAGTTTATGAACGGTCAGTACTTCGCCACGGCGGGGCCGCCGAACTTGTAGCTGAGGCGCGCTGTGACGGTTTCGACCTTCAGCCTGTCGTTGAAGGCCTCGTCCCTCAGTGATGGATCGACTTTGCTGCCAATGTCTGTTCCAGAAAACGACGTCCCGCCGAAATCCATGTAATTGTATTCAACGCCGAGGATCCAGTTTGCGGCGAACGCAACTTCGACACCTGCACCCACCACGTAGCCGGAGCGCCACGCGCTGTGGTCGAGATAGTTGCCTTCGTCGTCGAAGTTTTTCGTTCCCAGATGCGCGGCGGCGTAGCCCCCCTTGATGTAGGGCAGCCAGTTGTTGAACGCGTAGCCGAGACGGGCGGTGACCGTCCCGAAGGAGTCTATTCTTGAGCTAAGGGAGTCTGTGTCTGGATAGAAGATACTGAGATCCGTCCGCTTGAGGTCGGCGCCGTTGAATTGTCCTTCCACACCGAACACCCAGTTCGCCGCTTGCCAGTTGTAGCCGATTTGGCCGCCGTAGGCCGCGCCACGCGGGTTTGTCGTCTGGACGCTGCCCATATCCGCACCCGCAGTCCACCAGGCACCACCAGGAGTGATATCTGTGTGTTCGTTGCGCGCCCAGCCGTAGCCTGCGTTGACGCCAATATAGAATCCCGACCAGTCGTAGGCTGGGTCCATCGCCGGGGCCTTGGTGTAGGGGCGGGCGCCGAGATCGGCAGCGACGGCGCTGATTGAACTGAACGCAACAAGTGCTGTGGTGAGCAGAATTTTTTTCATCAAAGGCCTCGAGAGAATCCACGTCTCTCTGTGCCTAACAGTCGTCGCCGTGTTCGGCTTGGGCGGCGCGGAAGTGTGGATAGATTGGGCGATACTTCCAACTGATTTGGCGGCAGTGTCACCGCGCCGCCACAGAAGCGTCAGGTCGATGGCCCCCCGGACGCCGTCCTAGCGAGACGATTTCGTCCTTGAATCCAGACGCAAGGATGATGCCGCCTCGTTGTCCGATGGACTAATGATGAGGAGCGGCCCGGACAATCATTCGCAGGAGCTCGAAAAATGCGATTGTTGCCTTTTGGAACGCTGGATAGCGGTGGAAGCAATACGCCCACGAGAGCGTCAGGATAACTGCCGGAACCGCGGCAATGGAAAAACGATGCTCGAGCACACCAAAACAAACACCAAGTGCGATGAAAGAGCAGAGATAGAGCAGCGGGAATACGATCAAGACGGCTAAGAGTAACAGGCCTGACCAGAATGGTTTCGTTGGCGCGGGGGTGGTCTGTAGAGAAGGGCGATTCACTTCCGGTTGTCCTGTGTCAGCTACAACAACTATAGCGTTTCGGAGATTCTCAGGCTTGTCATCCAATTTCTCCGGGACCACGGTCTCCTGACCGCCTCGCGATACATATAATGTCAGGCGAGGGGAAGGGCCCCTCCGAGGACTATATTCCGCCCTGCGGCGGTCCAATACCTTGACCTTCCGCTGGTCCCGCAGTAGATAACCGACACCTGCTGCTGGCCCGTTTCGGATTTCCAGCGCGGCATTACATCCCCGGACAATCGAGCCCGCTTGGCGGCTCATCCTTCAAAAGAGGGTTGGGCACACGAGAGGGCTGTCTGGATTCCTGACATTGACTGGCGCCTGGAACACGATTTCGGGCACTACTGACGCGGATCAAAGACGATGGCCACCAGCCCGTTCAAATTTCTGCAGGAAGTGCGCTCGGAGACCGCCAAGGTCGTCTGGCCGACCCGCCGCGAGACGATGATCACTACGGTGATGGTCTTCATCATGGTGGCGGCTTCGTCGATCTTCTTCTTCGTCGCCGACCAGCTTATTCGCGTTCTTATTACCTACATTCTTAGCATCCACGGCTGATGCGCGCAGGACCTGACCAATGAGCATGCGCTGGTACATCGTTCACGCCTATTCGAACTTCGAAAAGAAGGTCGCTGAATCCATTCGCGAGCAGGCCAAGCAGCGCGGGCTGGAAGAGCTGTTCGAGCTGGTGCTCGTTCCGACCGAAAAGATCACGGAAGTGCGCCGCGGCCGTAAGGTCGATGCTGAGCGCAAGTTTTTCCCGGGCTACGTGCTGGTCAAGATGAACCTCACCGACGAGGCGTTCCATCTGATCAAGAACACCCCGAAGGTGACGGGCTTCCTCGGCGCGGAAAACAAGCCGATGCCGATCTCGGAGTCTGAGGCGATGCGCATCCTGCATCAGGTGCAGGAAGGCGTGGAGCGTCCGAAGACCTCGGTCACGTTCGAAGTCGGCGAAAACGTGCGCGTGGCCGATGGCCCGTTCGCCTCGTTCTCGGGCGTCGTCGAAGAAGTCGACGAGTCGCGTTCGCGCGTGAAGGTCGCGGTGTCGATCTTCGGCCGTGCGACCCCGGTGGAACTGGAATTCGGTCAGGTCGAGAAAGTCGCCTGATTTGACGAGATTGCGCGGGCTGGGGTATCTCCAGCCGCGCAATGGATAGGCGCAAGCTTATCCTTAAGACCCGTGGGAGGAGGCCGATGATCGCCAGTCATCGCCGAACCGAACCACGGTTCCCTGAAAGGTCCGGAATGGTCCGGGCCGCTTAGAGGAGTGACGTATGGCAAAGAAAGTGACCGGATACCTGAAGCTTCAGGTGCCGGCCGGTGCGGCGAATCCGTCGCCACCGATCGGTCCAGCGCTTGGTCAGCGCGGTCTCAACATCATGGAATTCTGCAAGGCGTTCAACGCCCAGACGCAGAAGGAAGAAAAGAACACCCCGATTCCGGTGGTGATCACGATTTATGCGGATCGCTCCTTCACCTTCGAGATGAAGACGCCTCCGATGTCCTTCTTCCTGAAGCAGGCGGCGAAGATCCAGTCCGGCTCCAAGGCTCCTGGCCGTGACAAGGCGGGCAAGGTGACCTCGGCGCAGGTGCGCGAGATTGCCGAGAAGAAGATGAAGGATCTCAACTGTGACACCGTCGAGTCGGCCATGCGTATGGTCGAGGGCTCTGCCCGTTCGATGGGTCTGGAAGTGGTGGGGTAAGGGTCATGGCTGTTGGCAAAAAACTGGTCAAGGCCCGCGAGGGTATCGATCGCGAGAAGCTCTATCCGATCGCCGATGCGGTGAAGATGGTGAAGGAACGCGCCAAGGCGAAGTTCGATGAAACCATCGAAATCTCGATGAACCTCGGTGTCGATCCGCGTCACGCCGACCAGATGGTCCGTGGCGTCGTCACGCTGCCGAACGGCACCGGCCGCACCCTGCGCGTCGGCGTGTTCGCGCGCGGCGCGAAGGCTGAAGAGGCGAAGGCTGCCGGTGCTGACGTTGTCGGCGCTGAAGACCTCGTCGAGAAGGTGCAGGGCGGCGCGATCGATTTCGATCGTTGTATCGCAACCCCTGACATGATGCCGCTGGTCGGCCGTCTCGGTAAGGTGCTCGGCCCGCGCGGCATGATGCCGAACCCGAAGATCGGCACGGTGACCATGGATGTCACGTCCGCCGTGAAGGGCGCAAAGGGCGGCTCCGTCGAGTTCCGCGTCGAGAAGGCCGGCATCGTGCAGGCTGGTATCGGCAAGGCATCGTTCTCGGAAGAGAAGCTCGTCGAGAACATCAAGGCCCTGACCGACGCGGTCGTGAAGGCCAAGCCGGCGGGTTCCAAGGGCACCTATGTCCAGCGCGTGGCGGTTTCCTCCACCATGGGCCCGGGCGTGAAGGTTGAACCAAGCAGCGTGATGTGAACACCACGCACTGGTGAGTGATGCAAAGGCGGAGCGGGCAAAACCTGTTCCGCCTTTTTCTTTTTAAAGTTCTGCTGGAAGTTGAGAAATGGCTGAGCAAGTCCTGATCTATTCGCGCTTTCCCAAGGCCCAACTGGTGCGCATCGGCGAGCACTACGACCTGCTAGACGCCATGGGTAAACCACCCATCGAAACTTTCTCCGCGGACGAACTCAAAGGTGTCCGCGCCTTGATTACCGCCGGTGGGCAGGGGCTTTCGCCCGCGGTACTCGATTCACTGCCGTCGCTCGGCGCGATCATTTGCTACGGCACGGGATATGACGGCGTGAACTTCGACGACGCCAAGAAGCGCAACATCGTTGTCGGCAATAGCCCCGCGGCGAATGCAGCATCGGTCGCTGACCTCGCGATGACCTTGATGCTGGCTGCGACCCGCCGCCTGCTTCCGGCGGATGCCTATGTCCGCGACGGAAGATGGTTCGACAAGCAGCCGTCGCCGCTGATGCGCCCGCAGCCGGGCATGACCGGCCGCAAGGTCGGCGTGTATGGCATGGGCGAGATCGGTCGCAAGATCGCGGCGCGCTGCGCGGCGTTCGAAACCGAGGTCGCGTATTACAGTCGCAGCAAGCACGACGTGCCGTATGCCTATCACGCGAGTCTTGCCTCGCTCGCTGAGTGGGCCGACATCTTGATGGTGGCGGTGCGCGCCGGCACGGACACCAAGCACATCATCAACGCGGACATCCTCAAGCTGCTCGGCCCGCAGGGCACGATCGTCAACATCTCGCGCGGATCGGTGATCGACGAGAAGGCGCTGGTGCTGGCGCTGGAGAACAACCTCATCGCAGGCGCGGGTCTCGATGTTTACGAGACCGAACCCCACGCGCCGGATGCGCTGACCAAATTCCCGACGGTGGTGCTGACGCCGCATGTCGGCGGCCACACTATCGAGTCCCACGTCGCGATGCAGACCTGCGTGCTCGCCAATCTCGATGCGTTCTTTGCCGGTAAGGCGCTGCGCTATCCGGTGAACGGCTGAGCATGGTGCAGGTCTTGAGCATACTGACCTCGCCGAGGTCAGATTCCGTGTCGACAACCATCGTTGACACGTTTCTCTCTGCATATCGTCAGCGACAGGCTGATCTGACCATCGATACGCTGAACGTTTGGAATGAAGCGCTTCCAGAGTTCGATGCTGAAGCGATCGGCGCCAAATATAAGGGCGTATCCGGCGCTCCACTCTCGGCCATTGAACAAAAGACATGGGACAGCATCCAGCGCCTGGCGTCACGCTTCAAGAATGCGGACCGGATTGTCCTTGGCGTCCCGATGTGGAATTTCTCCTATCCCTATAAATTCAAGCAGCTTGTCGATCTTTCCTGCCAAAGGAACATGCTGTTCACCTTCGATGGGAAGAATTACGGGCCGTCGCTGTCGATCGATAAGGCCTTCGTCGTTTACGTCCGTGGGCAAAGCGATGAGGCGGGAATTAGCCACCTCAATTCGCCTGGGTTCGCGCATGTCAGCGATTACGTCGACTTCTGGCTGAAACTCGTCGGCGTTCGGGACGTTGTGTCGCTCAATGTGGAGCATACGTGGGACGGTCGCGCCCATGATACGATCGAGGCGGCCAAGGCCAGAGCCGCCGAGCTGGCGCATACGTTTTGATCACTAGTGTGGCGGTTCAGAAGTCCGCATCGTTCGTGCGGCGAGTCCGGAATGCGGACTTCTGAACCAAAGCCACACTAGATCAATAACTTGCTAGTGTCCCTTCGATTCCGAAGTTCGCAAACAAAGGTGCCGCGAAATGATGCGAACTTCGGAATCGGGACACTAGTGTCCCGGTGATGCCGGGACATGCTGCAGCTTGTCCGGATTGCGCACGAGATAGATCGCGGCAATCCGTTCGCCATCGACCGCAAGCGTAAACGTGTGATCGAGTTCGCCGTCGAGATAGACGAGGGCGCCGACCATGCCGTTAATCATCCTCGTCTCAACACGCAGGTCGTGACCCGCGTTCTTCGCGGCTAGCCCGATGAAGAAGCGCGCGACTTTGTCGGCGCCCATGACGGGATTGAGTGCTGCGGTCTTGCGTCCGCCGCCATCGGTGATGGCAATGGCATCCTCACGCAGGAGCGCCGCGAGACGGGTGACATCGCCGCTGCGCACTGCTTCGCCAAAGGCCTCTAACAGCCGCGCGTGATTGTCCGGCGTGGCTGCCGGTGCAGCGCGATCATTGCGCACAGCGCGCCGGGCCCGCGCAGCGAGCTGACGGCAGGTGGCCTCGTTGCGTTCGAGCACGCGTGCGATGTCAGCGAATGGCGTGTCGAAAACGTCGTGCAACAGGAAGGCAGCGCGCTCCAGCGGCGACAGCCGATCGAGCGCCAGCAGCAATGCGAAGGACAGGTCGTCGGCGAGCTCTGTCGCCGCATCGGGCGACAGGCCCTCGGTGTCGAACACCGGTTCGGGCAGCCAGGGCCCGACATAGACCTCCCGCTGGGCGCGGGCGCTCTTCAAACGGTCGAGGCAGAGGCGGGTGACGATGGTGACGAGAAACGCTTCGCGGTTCTGGACATCCTGCGCGGTGGCAAAGCGCAAATAGGCATCCTGAACCACATCCTCGGCATCGCTGTGACTGCCGAGCATACGGTAGGCGAGGCCGAGCAGGCGCCCGCGGTGAGGCGCTATGGGATCTGCGTCACGCGGCCTGTTTGACGACGTCGACATTGTGTCCTTCTACCCTGATCCGCCGGCATTGCGCAGAATATCCGAGCCCGGCCTTCAGCATCGGGAAAACTCGCGAAATGGTCAGCGCAAGCGTCAATTCCACAACGCCTTTGTCGTCCCATTCGGCGCGCACGGCGTCGCGATATTGATCCACGTCGAGCGAACGCTGCACGACGGCATCGGCAAAGCGATACGCGATTGCCGTCGGCGTGGTCATGGCCGCAACATCGCCGCGCAGCACCGCTTCGACTTGCTTGTCCGGCATGCCTGCCTCCAAAGCCATGTCGACCACGAGCTGTACGCAGGGGCCGCAATCTTCTTTCAACGCGCCGACGAGCTTGGCCGCGAAATAAGCGTCCACCGGAACGGCGTCGCGATGCCGGGAGACGGCCTGGATCTTTGCAAACTTGAAGAAAGCCGAGGGCGCCTCGTCCAGCATCATCTCCAGGTAGCTGGCATCGTAGTTATAGCGCTTGCTGAACGCGCGCAGCACGCGGCGCATCAAGAACTTACGCATCATGAACTCCTTTGTTGGGAAGACTGCAGGTAAGAGCGAGTGCTGAGGGAATGACGACCGCGAGCAGATCGAAAGCGGTGTGATGGTTGTGGCCGCCGGATACGATCGATACGAGATGGATCAGGCCGTGCAGGGTGATGAATGATGCGCCGGTGGCGGCTGCCGCCCAGTAGACGGGGCGCCAGGCGCCGACCACGAGCGCAACCCCGGCGACAAGAAACGCTGCGCCGATGTCGAGGACGAAGTGGGGGTTAAAGGGGCCCGTCTCGGGTACCCCCGGGACGTTCGCGTACCAGAGCGGGCCGTTTGCCAGCATAACCAGCCCGTTCAGGGCATTGGCGATGCCGAGCACTCCTGCTATCAATCGCTTCATACGAACCTCCTGCGCCCAAGACGAGCGACAGGCGGGGAACGTGACGTCGGGTGAAAAAAAATCCGGGCCGTCAAAAAATCCAGCCGGGATGGGCAAAAAGCCTCCGGGGTGGCCCGAAACCTGCTTTCGGAACCCAGAATCCTCTTGGCAAGGCCGTTCAGACTCGTTAAATATGCCTTTCCGGGCGTGCTGGCTGTCGCTGGCGCGTCCGTGTTCGTTTTCCGAAAATCAGGCCAATAGGAGACCATTCCTCGTCGATCATTCCGCATGGAACGCTCACAGGAACGGAAATCCTTGTCTTGACTGACGAAAGCGAGCGGGAGTCCCTCGGTTGAACAGACCGGGACGGCTCCAATCCTGTCCAAGACTGCAGGTGCCGTCCTTCATCCTTCGGGATCGGAGTTCAGCTTAATCCCCTGCACAGACGGGTGAAAACCGGATTTCGTGACCCCGCCTCATGTTTGCGGCGGGCTGCGGGTTTGGTTCGAACCTCGACACCTCGTCGGGCGTGCCGGAAGGCGGGTCAGGCGAGAGGGCAGGCTTCCGAAATGTCGTCGTGCCCCGACGTGTTGAGAGACGAGAGTCTTGAGATCAGACGGGCAGGACGATCGGTGCAACCCGGCGGTCCTGCCTTAAGGTAGACCGCCAACCGGAAAGAGCTTGCTGTGGAACGAGCGGCAAAAAAAGAGGCGGTCGAGTCGCTGAACGAGGCCTTCAAGGCCACCAGCGTCGCGGTCGTCGCTCATTATTCCGGCCTGACCGTTGCCCAGATGCAGAAGCTGCGTACGCAGATGAAGCAGGCTGGTGCCTCGGTAAAGGTCTCGAAGAACCGTCTCGCCAAAATTGCTCTTGAAGGCACGGACGTCGTGTCCATCGGCTCCCTGTTGAAGGGGCCGACCGTGATCGCAACTTCAAACGATCCGGTCGCGGCGCCGAAGGTTGCCGTCGAATTCGCCAAGGCGAACGAAAAGTTCGTCATCCTTGGCGGTGCGATGGGAACCACTGTCCTGAATCCCGACGCTGTGAAGGCGCTTGCCTCGCTGCCGTCGCTTGATGAACTGCGCGCGAAGCTCCTCGGCCTCCTTGTGGCGCCGGCGACCAAGATCGCTCAGCTCTCTACCGCGCCTGCTGCGAAGCTGGCCCGTGTGGTTCAGGCTTATGCCTCAAAGGGTGAAGCGGCGTGACGCCATTCTCCATCTCAACTGGTTCGAACTAATACGCTGAAGGAAAGTTAAAATGGCTGATTTGCAAAAGATCGTAGACGACCTCTCGAGCCTCACCGTTCTCGAGGCTGCTGAACTCGCGAAGCTTCTCGAAGAGAAGTGGGGCGTTTCGGCTGCTGCCGCTGTTGCGGTTGCTGCTGCTCCAGGTGCTGGCGGCGGTGCTGCTCCGGCTGAAGAAAAGACCGAGTTCACTGTCGTTCTCGCTTCGGCTGGCGACAAGAAGATCGAAGTCATCAAGGAAGTCCGTGCGATCACCGGCCTTGGCCTCAAGGAAGCCAAGGACCTCGTCGAAGGCGCGCCGAAGCCCCTCAAGGAAGGCGTTGCCAAGGACGAAGCCGAGAAGGTCAAGGCTCAGCTCGAGAAGGCTGGCGCCAAGGTCGAGCTCAAGTAAGACGACGATATTTGTTCCGGCCGGTCACTCTCGACCGGCCGGACACATTAAAGTGTGACGGTTCGATGATTGACCCCCTCGAATTGTTACGAAAACCGCCCATATAGGCGGAGGCACGAAAGGACGAATCGCTCTTTGACACCGGGACCGAGTTCAAGGCGCGACGTTGGGAGACGAGCAATTTCGGGCTTTAGCAGTCCGTAGAGTTTGTTTTGACGGGCAGGGCGCCCATAGCGCCCCGCGCGTCATTTTGCGTCTTGGGATTCGGAGCGGAACATTATTCCGCCGGAACCGAAGACGCCTGAAGTTTGGACGATTTGACAATTCAACCCGGGGGGCGGTGCCCATCGCACTCCGGAAGATGCCGCCACCCAGGGCGGCGAAATGAGAGGCCACGATGGCGCAGCAGACGTTCACCGGTCGCAAACGCGTTCGCAAGTTTTTCGGACACATTCGGGAAGTCGCCGAGATGCCGAACCTCATCGAGGTTCAGAAGGCGTCCTATGATCAGTTCCTGATGGTCGAGGAACCTCAGGGCGGGCGACTGGACGAGGGCTTGCAGGCAGTTTTCCGTTCAGTGTTCCCGATCAACGATTTCTCCGGCACCTCGCAGCTCGAATTCGTTCGCTACGAATTCGAACAGCCGAAGTATGACGTCGACGAGTGCCGCCAGCGCGGCATGACCTTTGCTGCGCCGCTGAAGGTGACGCTGCGCCTCATCGTGTTCGATATCGACGAGGAAACCGGCGCGAAGTCGGTGAAGGACATCAAGGAGCAGGACGTCTACATGGGCGACATTCCGCTCATGACGATGAACGGCACCTTCGTGGTCAACGGCACCGAGCGCGTCATCGTTTCCCAGATGCACCGTTCGCCGGGCGTGTTCTTCGACCACGACAAGGGCAAGACCCATTCCTCGGGCAAGCTGTTGTTTGCCGCGCGCGTGATTCCGTACCGTGGTTCATGGCTCGACATCGAGTTCGACGCCAAGGACATCGTGTTCGCGCGTATCGACCGTCGCCGCAAGATTCCGGTGACGTCGCTGATGTTCGCCCTCGGTCTCGATGGCGAAGAGATCCTGTCCACGTTCTACAAGAAGATCCAGTACAAGCGGACCAAGGAAGGCTGGCGCGTGCCGTTCGACGCGACCCGTTTCCGTGGCTACAGCACGATCAATGACCTGATCGATGCTGACACCGGCAAGGTTGTTCTCGAGGCCGGCAAGAAGCTCACCGTTCGTGCGGCTCGCCAGCTCCAGGAAAAGGGCCTCAAGGCTCTGCGCATGATCGACGACGAACTCGTCGGCATGTATCTGGCCGAGGACCTCGTCAATCCGAAGACTGGTGAGATCCACGCCGAAGCCGGTGAAGAAATCACCGAGAAGCTGCTCAAGGCGCTGAACGAGGAAGGCTACAAGGACCTTCCGCTGCTCGACATCGACCACGTCAATGTCGGTCCGTACATCCGCAACACGCTGAACGCCGACAAGAACATGACGCGTGAAGACGCGCTGTTCGACATCTATCGCGTGATGCGTCCGGGTGAGCCGCCGACGCTCGACTCGGCGCAGAACATGTTCCAGTCGTTGTTTTTCGACGCAGAGCGCTACGATCTCTCGGCCGTTGGCCGCGTGAAGATGAATATGCGTCTCGAACTCGACGCGCCGGACACCATGCGTACGCTCCGAAAGGAAGACATCCTTTCGGTGATCAAGACGCTGGTCGATCTGCGTGATGGCAAGGGCGAAATCGACGACATCGACCATCTCGGCAACCGCCGTGTGCGTTCGGTCGGTGAGTTGATGGAGAACCAGTACCGCGTCGGTCTGCTGCGTATGGAGCGCGCGATCAAGGAGCGCATGTCGAGTGTCGATATCGACACTGTCATGCCGCAGGACCTGATCAACGCGAAGCCTGCCGCTGCCGCGGTGCGCGAGTTCTTCGGTTCGTCGCAGCTCTCGCAGTTCATGGACCAGACCAACCCGCTGTCGGAAATCACCCACAAGCGCCGTCTCTCGGCACTTGGACCGGGCGGTCTGACCCGCGAGCGCGCTGGCTTCGAAGTCCGCGACGTGCATCCGACTCACTATGGCCGTATCTGCCCGATTGAGACGCCGGAAGGTCCGAACATCGGTCTGATCAACTCGCTCGCGACCTTCGCGCGCGTGAACAAGTACGGCTTCGTTGAGACGCCTTATCGCAAGGTGAAGGACGGCCGCGTCACCGACGACGTGGTCTACCTGTCGGCGATGGAAGAGGGGCGGCACTACGTCGCGCAGGCGAACGTGCCGCTCGACAACAAGGGCCGTTTCACCGATGACCTCGTGATCTGCCGTCACGCCGGCGAAGTTCTGCAGGTGACGCCTGATCGCGTCGACTACATGGACGTGTCGCCGAAGCAGCTCGTGTCGGTCGCCGCGGCGCTGATCCCGTTCCTCGAGAACGACGACGCGAATCGCGCGCTGATGGGCTCGAACATGCAACGTCAGGCCGTGCCTCTGGTGCGCGCCGAAGCGCCGTTCGTCGGCACCGGCATGGAAGGCGTCGTGGCCCGTGACTCGGGCGCTGCGATCGCTGCACGCCGCACCGGCGTCATCGACCAGATCGACGCGACTCGTGTCGTTATCCGCGCGACGGAAGATCTCGATCCGACCAAGTCGGGCGTCGATATCTACCGCCTGATGAAGTATCAGCGCTCGAACCAGTCGACCTGCATCAACCAGCGTCCGCTGGTGAAGGTGGGCGATCACGTCAAGAAGGGCGACATCATCGCTGACGGTCCGTCGACCGATCTCGGCGAGCTCGCGCTCGGCCGTAACGTGCTCGTCGCGTTCATGCCGTGGAATGGCTACAACTTCGAAGACTCGATCCTGCTCTCCGAGCGGATCGTGAAGGAAGACGTCTTCACCTCGATCCACATCGAGGAATTCGAAGTGATGGCCCGCGACACCAAGCTGGGTCCGGAGGAAATCACGCGCGATATTCCGAACGTGTCGGAAGAAGCGCTGAAGAACCTTGACGAAGCCGGCATCGTGTACATCGGCGCGGAAGTCCGCGCCGGCGACATCCTCTGCGGCAAGATCACGCCGAAGGGCGAAAGCCCGATGACGCCGGAAGAAAAGCTTCTGCGCGCCATCTTCGGTGAAAAGGCCTCCGACGTCCGCGATACCTCGCTGCGCGTGCCTCCGGGCGTGCAGGGCACCATCGTGGAAGTCCGCGTGTTCAACCGCCACGGCGTCGACAAGGACGAGCGTGCGCTGGCGATCGAGCGCGAGGAAATCGAGCGTCTTGCCAAGGACCGCGACGACGAACAGGCGATCCTCGACCGCAACGTCTTCGGCCGTCTGGCCGAGTTGCTCGAAGGCCGTCAGGGCATCGCTGGTCCGAAGGGCTTCAAGAAGGACACCAAGATCACCCGTGCGATCCTGGATGAATATCCGAAGTCGCAGTGGTGGCAGTTCGCTTCGCCGAACGACAAGTTGATGTCCGAAATCGAAGCGATGCGGAAGCAGTACGACGAGTCGAAGAAGGGGCTTGAACAGCGCTTCCTCGACAAGGTCGAAAAGCTGCAGCGCGGCGATGAACTTCCGCCCGGCGTGATGAAGATGGTCAAGGTCTTCGTCGCGGTGAAGCGTAAGATTCAGCCCGGCGACAAGATGGCCGGCCGTCACGGCAACAAGGGCGTTGTATCGAAGATCGTGCCGATCGAAGACATGCCGTTCCTTGAGGACGGTACGCATGCTGACATCGTGCTGAACCCGCTTGGCGTGCCTTCGCGCATGAACGTCGGTCAGATTCTCGAAACGCATCTCGGCTGGGCCTGCGCAGGCCTGGGCAAGCGGATCGGGCAGGCGGTCGATGCCTATTACCATGGCAAGACCGACGGTAAGGCCGACATCAAGCCGCTCAAGGAGACCTTGAAGAAGGTCTATGGTGAGGACGAGACCATCAAGACGCTCAGCGATCAGGAGCTGATGGAGCTTGGCCGTAACCTGCGCGCCGGTGTGCCAATCGCGACGCCGGTGTTCGACGGTGCGAAGGAAGCCGACATCGAGCAGATGCTCGAGTTGGCCGGCATGAACAAGTCGGGCCAGTCGACGGTTTACGACGGACGTACGGGCGACCAGTTCGACCGCAACGTGACGGTGGGCTACATCTACATGCTGAAGCTGCACCATCTCGTGGACGACAAGATCCACGCACGTTCGATCGGTCCGTACTCGCTCGTCACCCAGCAGCCGCTGGGCGGCAAGGCGCAGTTCGGCGGACAGCGTTTCGGCGAAATGGAAGTGTGGGCGCTCGAAGCTTACGGCGCGGCTTACACGCTCCAGGAAATGCTGACCGTGAAGTCGGACGACGTGGCCGGCCGTACCAAGGTGTACGAGGCCATCGTGCGCGGCGACGACACGTTCGAAGCGGGTATTCCGGAATCGTTCAACGTTCTGGTCAAGGAAATGCGTTCGCTCGGCCTCAACGTCGACCTGCACAATTCCAAGCTGGGTCCGGCGCCGACGTCCGAGGCTGCTGAGTAATCAAGATTCCATGCCCGGCTCTCCGAGCCGGGCATTCCATCCTGCGAGAACGTCACGCAGGGGTGGGGACGACAGACGAATTTCGAATTTGCTGCCGGTGACGATCGGCACGCGAGGAGAATACGATGAACCAAGAAATTATGAATCTCTTCAATCCGACGACTCCGGCTCAGGTCTTCGACCAGATCCGCATCTCGATCGCGAGCCCTGAGAAGATTCTGTCCTGGTCGTACGGCGAAATCAAAAAGCCGGAAACCATCAACTACCGCACGTTCAAGCCTGAGCGTGACGGACTATTCTGCGCGCGCATCTTTGGACCGATCAAGGACTACGAGTGTCTTTGCGGCAAGTACAAGCGCATGAAGTACAAGGGCATCATCTGCGAAAAGTGCTCGGTCGAAGTGACGCTGTCACGCGTCCGACGCGAGCGCATGGGCCACATCGAACTGGCTGCGCCCGTTGCGCACATCTGGTTCCTGAAGTCGCTGCCGTCGCGCATCGGCCTTCTGCTCGACATGACGCTGAAGGATCTCGAGCGCATTCTGTACTTCGAATACTACGTCGTTCTCGAGCCGGGTCTGACCGCGCTCAAGGACCGTCAGCTGCTGTCGGAAGAAGAGTATCTCCGCGCGCAGGACGAATACGGCCAGGACAGCTTCACCGCCATGATCGGCGCGGAAGCCATCCGCGAGCTGTTGAAGGGTCTCGAGCTTGAGAAGCTCGAAGGCCAGCTTCGTGCTGAGATGGCGGAGACCGACTCCGACATCAAGCACAAGAAGCTCGCCAAGCGTCTGAAGATCGTTGAAGCGTTCCGCGTCTCCGGCAACAAGCCGGAGTGGATGATCATGACCGTGATCCCGGTGATTCCGCCGGATCTGCGTCCGCTGGTCCCGCTGGATGGTGGCCGCTTCGCGACCTCCGATCTCAACGACCTGTACCGTCGCGTCATCAACCGCAACAACCGCTTGAAGCGGCTGATGGAGTTGCGTGCGCCGGACATCATCATCCGCAACGAAAAGCGCATGCTGCAGGAAGCTGTGGACGCGCTGTTCGACAACGGCCGCCGCGGCCGCGTCATCACCGGCGCCAACAAGCGTCCGCTGAAGTCGCTCGCCGACATGCTTAAGGGCAAGCAGGGCCGCTTCCGTCAGAACCTGCTCGGCAAGCGCGTCGACTATTCCGGCCGCTCGGTGATCGTGGTGGGTCCCGAACTGCGTCTGCATCAGTGCGGTCTGCCGAAGAAGATGGCGCTCGAGCTGTTCAAGCCGTTCATCTACTCGCGGCTTGACGCCAAGGGTCTGTCCACCACCGTGAAGCAGGCGAAGAAGCTGGTCGAGAAGGAGCGTCCCGAGGTTTGGGATATCCTCGACGAGGTCATTCGCGAGCATCCGGTGCTGCTGAACCGCGCGCCGACGCTGCATCGTCTCGGCATTCAGGCGTTCGAGCCGGTGTTGATCGAAGGCAAGGCGATCCAGCTTCACCCGCTGGTTTGCTCGGCGTTCAATGCTGACTTCGACGGCGACCAGATGGCCGTGCACGTTCCGCTGTCGCTTGAAGCGCAGTTGGAAGCGCGCGTCCTGATGATGTCGACCAACAACATCCTGCATCCCGCGAACGGTCAGCCGATCATCGTGCCGTCGCAGGACATCGTGCTTGGTCTCTACTATCTCTCGATCTTGCGGAATGGCCTGTCGGGCGAAGGCAAGGTCTTCCACGAGATGGCTGAAATTGAGCACGCGCTGTACTCGAAGGTCATCCACCTTCACACCAAGATCAAGTATCGCTGGACCGGTCTCGACGAGGACGGCAACACCGTCACCCGTTGGTATGACACCACGGCTGGCCGCGTGATGCTCGGTCAAGTGCTGCCGAAGCACAAGAAGGTGCCGTTCGACGCCGTCAACAAGCTGATGACCAAGCGCGAAATCTCGGGCGTGATCGATCAGGTGTACCGTCACTGCGGTCAGAAGGAGACGGTGATCTTCTGCGATCGCATCATGGCGCTCGGCTTCCACAACGCTTTCAAGGCGGGCATTTCGTTCGGCAAGGACGACATGGTCGTACCGCACAGCAAGTGGAAGATCGTCGACGACACCAAGTCGATGGCGAAGGAGTTCGAGCAGCAGTACAACGACGGCCTGATCACTCAGGGCGAGAAGTACAACAAGGTGGTCGACGCCTGGTCCAAGGCCAGCGAAAAGATCGCCGAAGAAATGATGAAGGAAATTTCCTCCGTCAAAAAGAACGACCAGGGCGCCGACTCGCAGATCAATTCGATCTACATGATGTCGCACTCCGGTGCGCGTGGTTCGCCGGCCCAGATGCGTCAGCTCGCCGGTATGCGCGGCCTGATGGCCAAGCCTGACGGTTCGATCATCGAAACGCCGATCGTGTCGAACTTCAAGGAAGGCCTGACGGTGATGGAGTACTTCAACTCCACCCACGGTGCCCGTAAGGGCCTCGCGGATACGGCGTTGAAGACCGCGAACTCGGGTTATCTCACGCGTCGTCTCGTTGACGTGGCTCAGGACTGCATCATCAACGCTGATGATTGCGGCACCAACCTCGGCATCAAGATGCGTGCGATCATCGACGCCGGTACGGTCGTTGCCTCGCTCGGCTCGCGTATTCTCGGCCGCACCGCGGGCGAGGATCTGCGTGACCCAGCGACCAACAAGGTCGTCGTCAAGCGCGGCACGTTGATGGAAGAGACGCATGTCGACGCCATCCATCAGGCCGGTATCCAGGAAGTGAAGATCCGTTCTGCACTGACCTGCGAACTGGTCAACGGCATCTGCGCCCAGTGCTACGGCCGCGACCTCGCTCGCGGTACGCCGGTCAATCACGGTGAAGCTGTCGGCGTCATCGCCGCGCAGTCGATCGGTGAGCCGGGCACGCAGCTCACGATGCGTACGTTCCACATCGGCGGCGCCGCTCAGCTTAACGAGCAGTCGTTCGTCGACTCGAACTTCGACGGTAAGGTCGTCATCAAGAACCGTGCGATCGCCACCAACAGCGAAGGCGCCACCGTTGCAATGGTCCGCAACATGGTCGTCGCGATTGTGGATGCCGATGGCACCGAGCGTGCGACGCACCGCATTCAGTACGGCGCGCGTATGCGGGTCGACGATGGCGATATGATCAAGCGCGGTCAGCGTATTACGGAGTGGGATCCGTATACGCGTCCCATCCTGACCGAAGTCGAGGGTACGATCGGTTTCGAGGATCTGGTCGAAGGCCAGTCGATCTCGGAAACGCTCGACGAATCGACCGGTATCGCCAAGCGCGTGGTCATCGACTGGCGTACGACGGGCCGCGGTGCGGACCTGCGTCCGGCCATCGTGATCAAGGACAAGGACGGCAAGGTGCTGAAGCTCGCACGTGGCGGCGATGCCCGCTACATGCTGTCGGTCGACGCCATTCTGTCGGTCGACATCGGTGCGACTGTGAAGCCGGGCGACATCCTTGCGCGTATCTCGACGGAGAGCGCCAAGACCCGCGACATCACCGGCGGTTTGCCGCGCGTTGCTGAGTTGTTCGAAGCCCGTAAGCCGAAGGATGCCGCAATCATCGCGGAAATCGCCGGCACGATCCGCTTCGGCCGCGACTACAAGAACAAGCGCCGCATCTCGATCGAGCCGCTCGACAAGACTGAGGAGACTCGCGAGTACCTCATTCCGAAGGGCAAGCACATCCATCTGCAGGACGGCGATATCGTCGAAAAGGGCGATTTCATCGTCGAAGGCAATCCGGCGCCGCACGACATTCTGGCGATCAAGGGCATCGAGGAACTCGCTGCCTACCTGGTCAACGAAATCCAGGAAGTCTACCGGTTGCAAGGCGTGCTCATTAACGACAAGCACATCGAAGTGATTGTCCGTCAGATGCTGCAGAAGATCGAGGTCACCGATCAGGGCGAGACCGACATGATCTCGGGCGAGCAAGTCGACAAGATCGAGTTCGACGCGCTCAACGCCAAGGCGAAGGACGAGGGCAAGAAGCCCGCGACCGGAAACCCTGTGCTGCTCGGCATCACCAAGGCCAGCCTGCAGACGCGTTCGTTCTTCTCGGCGGCGTCGTTCCAGGAGACCACGCGCGTGCTCACCGAAGCTGCCGTCAACGGCAAGGTGGACCCGCTCGAAGGCCTCAAGGAGAACGTCATCGTTGGCCGCCTGATCCCGGCGGGCACTGGTGCGTCGATGGCGAAGATCCGCGAAGTCGCAAGCAAGCGCGACCGCTTGATCCTCGACGAGCGCGAGAAGCAGGCCGCGATCGTGCCGAACGCTCCGGAGCCGGAGCCGCTGGCCCTGCCGCCTGCGGAATAGTTCCGCCGCGTAGAGCGCGTATCACTCATGCTGAAAAGGCCGTCCTTCGGGGCGGCCTTTTTTGTTGGAATGACTGAACTTCAGTGAGTTTTGAACGTCGTTCCCCGTAATTGCCCGAGGTCACGACGAGAGGAGGTCATGTTACGACACGGCTTTAGTCTGTTTTTTGCACTCGCTTGGGGATCACTTGGGACACCACGACACACTTATTTCGGCGATTGAAGCCATCTACATCGCTGCAGCCGATCCGTCGCATTGGCCGGCGGCGCTGCAGGCGATCGCGGATTGCTTCGACGATGTTGGCGCGATTCTCATCTACGGCAGGGATGATGGCAGCTTCGGCGTCATTGACTCGCCATCGCTTGAGTCTGTGACCGCCGAGTATGCACTGCACTGGAGCGCACGCGACATCCGCGCGCTTCGTTCGCGCGAGCGTGGCTATTTCCTCAATCGCGATGTCATCACCGATCGCGACGTTCTCACGCCTGATGAGATAGAAATGGATCCGTTCTACAGCGACCTGCTGCGACGGCACGGGTTGAAGTATTTTGCAGCGGCGATTGTGTCGCCCGATCCGCGTATCGAGGTGGCCCTGAGCGTGCAGCGGGCGCTCGGCCGCGCGGAGTATTCCGAAGACGAATTGAAACTCCTCGAGAAGTTGGCACCGCATGTGGAGCGGTCGTTGCGGCTCAGCATCCGCCTCATGGATGCTCGATCGATTCAGTCGGGGCTTGCCACCGCACTGGCTCGCATCGGCATCGGTGTGTTTGCGCTGGATTCGCTCGGCCGCATTGTTTTCTCCAACGCGGCATCCGAAGCGCTGTTGGGCGATGGGCTCAACATCGTTCAGGATCGGCTGGTGCTGGCGAACCCGTCGACCAGTGCGGATGCGGTGATGGCGATCCGTCGTGCGCTCGATGGTGGAGCGCTTGAGGCGTTGTCGTGGGAGGCAAAGCCGGTTCTGGTTCAACGCCAGCCGCCGAAGCGTCCGCTGGTGCTTCACGTCCTGCCGTTGCCGCCATCTAAGCAGCCATCAAACGCGTTTCTTGCCAGCGCGCGCGCCGTCGTTCTGGTGAGCGATCCGGTGGTGTCCGGCGTGGCCGATCCCACGCTGATCCGAGATGTTCTGGGCGTTACGCTCGGCGAAGCCAAGATTGCGTCGCTGGTCGGTTCGGGCATCTCGCCAAAGGATGCAGCGGAGAGATTAGGGATTGCGGAGGAGACCGCCCGCTCGGTTTTGAAGCGTGTGTTCTCGAAAGCCGGCGTGTCTCGTCAAAGCGAACTGGCCGCCTTGATCTCCCGGCTCGCATCCAAATAGGCGGGGCGAGGCAAGTTGTCGCAGTTGGCATGTTGCACCGCAGGATCACCCATTTGGGGGATGTGACTTTTTGACGGCGTTTATATGATCCCCTTATTCTGTGACCAGGCTGATACTGCGGGACGCATTGGGGCAGGCTATTGAAACTCAAGTGATATTAGACAGCCATTGAACACGATCGTCTCATGGCGATTATTTTGGTGTTCGTGGCTCCGGATAGCTGGATATACCTCCGGCAGGTCGGCGCGAGCTGGCCTGTTTTTTTTTCCTCTCCCTCTGGCAGCGTCCAGGGTCAACTTGCAAATGTGGTTGTCGTGGTTCTGCAACCTTGAATGGTCTAGTTTAAGAGCCGCGACGACGATGCTCCAAATACTTTTTTGACGCGTTTTCTTCACGCGAACGAGTGTCCCGCTTCCGAAGTTCGCACAGACTTGCGGTTAGCTCGGATGCGAACTTCGGAATCAAAGGGACACTAATAAACCTATGTTTCTAGTGCCGCTCTTGGATTTGAAGTTCTTCATCGAGTTTGCGGCGTCATTCGGAAGAACTTCAAATCCGCGGCACTAGGTGCCACTTCGCTCGAAAACGCTTTAAGTGAGCTTCAGTGACCAAGCTGTTTGACGAAACGCTGGCGGATCGCATCTACGAGGCGGCGGTGGTGCCAGAAAAGTGGCCGGCCGTTCTCGATGAAATGTCGGTGGCGGCCGATGGGGCGGGTGGGGTTCTGTTTACCGCCAACGCTCATCACGTCATCGGTATCACGTCGCCCAACCTCACATCCGTCTTCGAAGAGTTCGTGCGCGACGGCTGGGCGGAACAGAACCCGCGTCCTGGTCGGCTTGCGGCCGCAAATTATCCAGGCTTCGTGAGCGAGTACGATGTCTTCACCGACGAGGAGCTGGATAACGATCCGGTCTATCGCGACTTCTATCGGCAGCGCGGCCTCGGCTGGGGAACAGGCACCATGGTGGAGACGCCGTCCGGCGACTCGATCA
The DNA here is from genome assembly GCF_055386385.1 of Afipia dichlorophenoxyacetatis. NCBI lineage: Bacteria > Pseudomonadati > Pseudomonadota > Alphaproteobacteria > Hyphomicrobiales > Nitrobacteraceae > Afipia > Afipia dichlorophenoxyacetatis. Next base: position 2,735,756 of record NZ_AP029250.1, read on the forward strand.
TTTTTTCATTCGAGCGCGCTTACAAGAAAGGGCCGGTCCCAACCGAGACAGTGAAGCAGTTCGACCTGTTGCGCCCGCATCTCGTGCGCGCGGCGTTGTTGTCGTCGCGTCTCGGTCTGGAGCGCGCCGTTGCCACGGCCAATGCCCTTCAATCGCTCGGGCTGCCCGGGGCTGTGTTGTTCCGCGGCGGCAGGCTGCTTGCCGCCAACAATCTGTTCGAACAATTGATGCCGACGCTGTTTCAGGATCGGCGCGAACGTTTGCTGCTCGCCGATGTTGCGGCGGATGCGTTGCTTGCGGTGGCGCTTCGCGAGGACTTGCTCGTGAGCGGGCGGACCGTGGTGAGCTCAATTCCCGTTGCCGCAACGGAGCGGCACGCACCACTGATCCTCCATCTGCTGCCCGTATGCGGAGCGGCGCACGATGTGTTCGCACGCGCCACCTCGCTGCTGGTGGTGACGCCGGTGGATCGGGCTATGGTGCCGAGGGCACATGTGCTGCAAGGGCTGTTCGATTTGACGCCCGCCGAGGCACGCGTGGCGCGCGGGATCGGCGAGGCGCAATCGATCGATGCGATTGCGATGTCGCTCGGCGTGTCGAGCGAAACCGTGCGGACCCAGCTCAAGGCAGTCCTGTCGAAGACCGGCCTCTCGCGGCAGCAGGAATTGATCAGCCTGCTGGCTGGAAAGGCGCTTCCTGTCCCGGAATCGTCGAAAGGTTCCTAGTGGAGTTTTGGATGTGACATTCGCCTGGCGAACTCGCGGTTGGGTGGGGAGCGAATGCCAAATCCACTCCACTAGATCAGGCCAGAACGCGGGGGAAACACCGTCGTTTTTGATATTTTTGACATTTTTCGCTGCCAAATCCTGCTTTGTTCATCTTTCCTTCAGATGAAAAACGCTTTTGTTTAACTTGAGTTAGACCGTGTCTTCACCCGAACGGGGGGCCGGCGGGCGAAGGACATCATGCTCGATCTTGCGATTGTTGGCGGCGGCCCTGGCGGGCTTATGAGTGCGTGGTACCTCAAGAAGAAACTTGGGGCCCTCTGCCGCATCACCATCTATGAAGCGTCCGATCGCCTTGGTGGGAAGATCCTGACCAAGACGTTCGACACTGCGCCGGCGATGTACGAAGCAGGCGTAGCCGAGATCTACGACTACTCGATGACCGGTCCAGATCCTCTGCGTGAGTTGATCCAGCATTTCGGGCTGCAGACCATTCCGATCGAAGCCGAGCAGGTGCAGCTCGATGGCGAGTTGCTTGATGACGTGCCCGGCATGCGCCGCAAGTACGGCCCGCAGACCGCGAAGGCGATCGAGGACTTCCGCAAGCTGTGCGCCAAGATGGTGTCGCCGATCGAATACTACGAAGGCGTCGGCGCGCACGACAACGAACACCCCTGGGCGTTTATCAGCGCCGAGGAACTGCTGGACCGCGAGGTCAAGGACCCGGTCGCCAAGCGTTTTCTCAAAGTGAAGGCGCGCTCGGACATCGCGACTGAGCCGCACAACACCAACGGCCTCAACGCGCTGAAGAACTTGGTGATGGATGTGGACGGCTACATCGGCCTCTATTCGATCCAGAACGGCAACGAACAGCTCATTCACAGCCTGCGCAGCGAGATCGAAGCCGACATCCAGTTGAACCATCGCGTGCTCAAGGTCGGCAAGGCCGACTCCGGCCGCTACGCCATCAACATGATGAACGGCAAGGGGCCGATCACCAAGGAGCACGACCTTGTCGTGATGTGCCTGCCGCACTCGTGGCTGACCACCATGCGGTGGGACGGTGAACTGCTGCGCCACTCGATGGTCAAGCACATCGCATACTTTGATCGCCCCGCGCACTACCTGCGGGTCTCGATCCTGTTCGACGAGCCGTTCTGGGGCGACAAGGTTTCCGGCGCATGGTGGATGTCCGAAGCCTTCGGCGGTTGCTGCGTCTATGTAGAAGGCGCGCGCCACGATGTTGGCCGGCATGGCGTGCTCAACTGGCTGATCCCGGGCTCGGATGCGCTCGCATTCGCCAATCTAAGCGACAATGAACTGATCGACGCGGCGCTGAAGTCGCTGCCGACATCGTTCGGCAATGCGCGCGAGCATTTCCTGGAAGGCAAGATCCATCGCTGGCTGTCGTCGGTCAACGCGATCCCTGGCGGATTGCCGGCACGCGACGTGATGACCAATCATCATCCCGAGCCGTATGAGCATCCGGGCTTTGTGGTGGTTGGTGACTATCTGTTCGACTCGACGCTGAACGGTCTGCTGGATTCGTCGGACGCGGCCACTGACATCATTCTCACCCAGATGATGAAGCTGCGCTATGAGCGCGGTGAGAGCGGCAACGTGCCGTCCGACAAGATCGACCGCGCGTATTTCGAGAACTATCGCAATGTCGGTCCGTATGCCGACGTCTGGAGCCAGTTCACCGATCCCGACTATCTGATGAACTTGATCAAGATCGTCTGGGGCCGCGCGAAGGGTTACAAGCTGCTGGTCGCAGGTTCGGCAAGCGGTGAACTCGTCGGTGCGCTGCGCGACCGCGGCATCGACGCATGGGGTGTCGAGAATAACCGCACCATCCACGGCAAGACGCCGAAGGCGCTCAAGAAATACAACAAGCTCGGGTCGGTGACGAAGCTGCCGTTCAAGGACAGTGAATTCGATTTCGTGTTCGAGACAAGCCTTTGTCACGTCACTCCCAAGCAGGTTGCGCGTGCGGTGCGTGAACTCAATCGCGTGGTGAAGAGCGGTTTCGTGTTCGGCTCGGTCACCAGCGACATGGCGCCGGCCGTGATCGATCGCTACGATCTGCTGCGCGGCGTGAAGAAGCTCGGCACCTGGTGGGAATGGTCCGAACTGTTCTTCAGCAACGGTTTCGATCTGTCGATGCACCGTCGTGACACCACGGATGCTGTCTGGGAAGCGACGCTGGCGGCCGGGAAGGGCCCCGGCGATTGGTATGCGGACGCCGACAGCCTGCGGTATTCGTTCTTTGATAAGGTCAATGACGACGAAGACGACGACTGATCTAGCGTCCCGAATCCAAAGTTCGCCTCGCGTGCGAATTGTCACATCGTTGACGGTTTGGCGAACGGAGCGGGCGCCGCTATAGTGCCTGCGCGGTGGGCGAGTGGCGGATTCACTTATGCTGGCCGCGTTCGGGGGCGGCGGCGTATCGGGCCATCGCAGTCAATTCTGATACGAACGTCAGATCCACCGCACTAATGACGGTTACTTCATGCCGACCAATTCGCCTTCCAAAAAAAATGACAAGCCGGTGAAGGGCAGGCCGCTCGACGAGGAGGAGGCGCGCCTGGCGGCTGTGCAGGAAGAGCTGCCAGATCCGCCGGCGATCGACGATCTCGACGACGATGACGACGACGAGGAACTCGTCGCCTATACGGCGCAAGAGGCGGCAGGTGCCTTTGCGACCGTCTGGCGCTTCACCAAGCCGCATCTGCGCAATTACAGGATGTGGTGCGCATTCGTGGCGATCGGTCTCTTCATCGAGACGCTGTTCAACGTCATCATGCCGTTGAGTTTGAAATACCTGATCGATGATGCGCTCGGTGAGGAAGATTTCAACGCGCTCTACGTGATCCTGTCGGTGCTCGCGGCGGCGGGCATCATCACGTCCATCGTCGCCGTCTGGTACGAGCGCTGGGACGCGCGGTTGACGGCCTCGATCATCGCGGACGTTCGCACGCGGCTGTTCGATCACGTGCAGAACCTGCCGGCTGCCTATTTTGGACGCACCAAGCGCGGTGAGATCCTGTCGCGCTTCTCGGTGGACATGGCGGGTTACGAGTCCTCGGTGAAGCACTTCGCCAACAGCGCCGCGCTGCCGTTCCTTGAGTTGATCGCCGGCATCGGGTTGATGATCTGGTTGAACTGGCAGCTTGCGGTGGTGGCGCTGCTGGTGTTCCCGATCACGCTGATCGGTCCGCGCATCCTGACGCCGAAAGCCGTCAAAGCTAATTACGAGCAGAAGGTCAACGAAGCGGCCATTCTCGGCGTCGTGCAGGAAAACGTCGCGGCTCAGATGGTCGTGAAAGCCTTCGGCCTGCAGCGCAAGGCGTTCGGCTGGTTCGCCTTCCGCAACAGGGCGGCGCGCCATTCGATGGCGGAGGCGACCTTTCTCTCGACCATGGTGGAGCGGACGGTTGCGGTGTCCGTGCTGCTGCTGCACCTCGTCGTGCTGGCGATCGGCGCGTATCTGGCGACCATCGGCAAGATCACCGTCGGCACGTTCGTCACCTTCGAGAGCGCGTTTTGGGAGATTTCCTACAACATCGCGAATCTCATGCATTTCATTCCGGTGGCCATTCAGGCGTCGGCCTCAGTGCAGCACATGGAAGAGCTGCTGGATGAGCCGACCCGTGGGGCCGACCGTCCGGGCGCGCCGGATCTGCCGCGCATCACCAACGACATCACTTTCGATCGCGTTGTCTTCAAGTATGAAGGCAGCGACAACTCGGTGATCGATGGGCTTTCGCTGAAGCTGGCAGTCGGCAAGAAGATCGCGATCGTCGGGCCGAGCGGTTCGGGCAAGAGCACGCTGCTCAACCTGATTCTGCGCCTCTACATGCCGAATGACGGCAGGGTCACCATCGATGGCGTCGACATCCGCAAGGTGACACGGGACTCCCTGCGCAAGAGTATGGCCGTCGTGTTCCAGGAGAACATGCTGTTCAACATGTCGATCCGCGAAAACATCCGTCTCGGCAAGGAAGGTGCGACGGATGCAGAGGTGGTGGAAGCCGCCAAGAAGGCCGAGATCCACAGCTATATCATGACGTTGCCGGAGAAGTACAACACGGTGGTCGGAGAGCGCGGCGACACCCTGTCAGGCGGTCAGCGCCAGCGCATCGCCATTGCGCGTGCCATCGTGCGCAATCCATCGGTGCTGCTGCTGGACGAGGCGACCTCGGCGCTGGATCAGACCACGGAAGCCGCGATCAACCGCACGCTGTTCAAGGTTGCGGAAGGCCGCACCATGATCTTCTCGACGCATCGGCTGACGTCGGTGGTCGATATGGACGAAATCATCGTGATCAGCGGCGGCAAGGCCATTGAGCGCGGTTCGCATGCCGAGCTGCTCACCGCGAATGGCACGTATCGCAAGCTGTGGGACGATCAGCTTCACAAATCGCACGCGCCGATTGGAGCCGATGGAGATGAAGACAATGACGATGACGATGAGGATGATGACGATGAGGAGTAAGCTCCTCGCCGATGTTTAAGGCGTCGCGTTTTAAGACTCGGCAGTCCGTCTGACAGCCATCATTTCGCGCAGATTGCGCACCCAGCCCATGCCAAGGCGTACGCCAAAGCGGATCCAGCGGCGCAGGTGCCACGACAATCCGGTATCTATCGACATGGAGCGCAGGTTGTAAGCCTCGCGCGTCGATTCTTCATCGCAAGCCTGCTTCTCGGGATCGTCGTAGAACTGCGAGACCTTGAGCAGGCCCATGCCCGGCGTGGCGAGCCATGCGGGAATGTAGACGTTGCAGAGCCGCTCCACATCCGTGAACACCTTGCCCGTGCCGGTGCCGGCCGCAGGGCAGGACGTGGCAAAGGCATCGCCCACCAGCACGACGCCGGCCTGCCGGTGTCCCTTGGTGATGTAGAGATCCGCCGGACGGATCTTGATATCGCCCTCGACTTTGAAATCGCCGGTCAGCGCATGGAGATGCGGCATGATTTCGTGCAGCGCGTCTTCGGGTGTCCGGCGCATGCGGCGCAACCACGGATCTTCCATGGTGCGATAGACCATCAGGTTCGCGCGCATTACCGAGCCGATCGGAAACAGCGTCAGGTATGACATCTGCGCGGCGGAATTCTCAGTGAAGTAGGTCAGCGCCGGGAATTCAAATTTGTCGCGGCCGACTGGCTCGAGATTGAAGCCGACAGTGATCGAATGGCACGGGCTGGTAATTTCGCGCTCGATCCCGAGCGAATGGCGCAGGCCGATGTTCAATCCATTCGCCAGCACGACCAGCCGCGCGACGATCTCTTCGCCGTTCGATAGCGTGATCGTTTGCCGTTCGGTGCTGGTCTTGATCCCGGTCACCTTGGCTTCGATGAATTCGACGCTTTGAGGAATCTCGTCGCGTACGGTGTTGACGAGGGTGTCGTAGAAAATTCCGTTCTGGTCGCTGGGGCGGCGCTTATCGAGCAGGCGTCCGAGTCTCGCAACCCACACGTGGTGATCGAGTGTTGCTGCACGGAGCACGGATTCGGCCAGCCCTGTCTTTTGCAGAATGCCGACTTGATGGCTGTCGAGTTTCTCGCAGCGGAAGTCAGGCGGATAAATCTTGTGCGGATCGATCAGGATCGCGGAAATGCCTGCGCGGCCGAGCATCGCCGCCGCCGTCGATCCGGCCAGTCCGCCGCCAACGATTGCAATATCCGTCTGTCGCATGACACGCCTCTTTTCCGACAGCGTAGCATTGCGACAGCAAACTCGACTAAACCTTGAATGAAACAAGGTGAATCGTCGGTGAGGTTAATGCCGAAGAAACGTGTTTATTAACGCTTTAATTGTTTGCTTCTTGCCTGCGTTACGCCGCCGCAGCATTAGTATTCATGTGACACGATTTGGCGCGTCGCATTGCCTTAACGGTGCTGCAATCCGACGGCGATAGTATTTTCCAAGGCGTCGCGGGCCCTTCTTATGATCTCGGTTACGATCGCATCGCCGGACAAAGATTTTAAGGCGCAATGGGATGATCTCATCGCGCGTGCACCCGGGAATGTGTTCATGAATCCCGTGGCGCTCAAAGCGGCGCTCGACACCATGTTTGCAGTGGTTCACGTGCTGCTGGCTTGGGAAGAGGGCGTTGAGCCTGCGCGTTTGGTGGGCATGTGGGCCCTGCAGCAGCGCAGTGTCATGTTTATGTGGCCGGCTTTGCTCGAAGCGCGCCCGTACAACTACGCATTTCTTTCAACGCCGGTGATTGATCCTGCATTTGCCAGCGAGGTGATTCCAGCCTTCTTCGCGGCAATCCGCAACAATCCGGCACTGCCCAATGTGGTCAGTCTGCGAGAAATGGATGCAGAGACGCAGGCGTATGCTGCGATCCAAAAGACCATCACCGATGAGCATCACGCGCATGTGATGCTGACTGAAAGCGCGCGCCCCTTCGTGTCCCGCGAACGCGGCGTGAAGAGTTCGGGTTCGACACGCAAGAAGCTGCGTCAGGACTGGAACAGGCTGTCCGCGCTCGGCAAGCTGGAGGTCGTCAATGAACGCTCCGGCGAAGCGGCGCGCGCCGGGTTCGAACATTTTCTCGATCTGGAAAAGCGAAGCTGGAAGGGCGCGGAGGGGACCGCAATCCTCTGCGACGAGCATGACGCACAGTTCACGCGCAAACTGATCGGTGATCTCGCAGACGATGGTAATGCGTCGGTGGCGCTGCTGCGTCTCGACAATCGGCCGATCGCGGCCCAGGTGGTGATGTATTGTGGAACCACGGCTTACACGTGGAAGACCGCATTCGATACAGAGTTCGCCAAATACTCGCCGGGCTCCTTGCTGATCGACAAGCTGCCTGAGCAGCTCTTCAGCTCAACCAATGTGCAGGTGGTCGATTCCTGCTCGGCCGAAACCAGCTTCATGGCGCAGCTCTGGACCGGCCGGAAGACGATGGTCGATATGGTCGTCGACGTTGGTACACGGCGTTCGCTGGTGTTTGCGATGGAGGCGGCGCGCCAGTCCGGCTACGAGAAACTGCGGACGTTGCGCGATCGGCTGCGCGCGATGTCGTTGCTGGCGGCGAAGCGCCGGCTCGCCTCGTCGCAGTCAGCATAACGCTCTATTTCCTTTGTCCTGCTCCCAGTAGACTTGCCTTCCAGGAAGTGCGCGACGCGATCGCGCGTTGCCTGTTTTTCATCTCGAGTGCCAGGATGTTATCTTGGGCCAAACTCTGATTGCGATATTCGGAGCTGCTGTTCTTCCCGACGGTAGCCCGTCTCCAACGCTGGCGCGCCGGATCAGATGCGGCTTACAAGCCTCAAATTTAGACCCTGATGCCATGGTGTTTTGTTCGGGAGGGGTAGGGCGCTTTGGCCGTTCCGAGGCCATGGTGATGTCATCCGCGCTTCAGTCGTACGGAGTATCTGGCGAACGTTTGGTTCTGGATGAGAAAAGCACCGACACATTTGGGAGTGTCGTCAGTATCGCAACGTTTGTGCGGCGACATCACATCGAAAGGGTCGTGATTTGCAGCGACGCTTATCACATCCCGCGAATCCGCACCTTGTTGCGAATGTTAGGCGTGCAGAGTGATCCTGGTCCCCGAACGTCACCGGCCGGAACGCTGCGACTTCGAACATACATGAGGTTGCGAGAAACCCTCGCGTTCGGGGTCGACCTTTTCCTCATGGCAATTCGGCGCCGAGCGATCATGGCGACGCTGCCGCGGTAGCGCGAATGATCTATGGGCCGGCTCATTTGAAGCGCCGTCGGTGGTGTTCCTGGCGTTCGAATCGCCAGTCGGCCAATGGGCCACCAATCTCGCCATGCTCAAGCGAGGCATGCTTGATGGTGTGTTACGGCCTTATGTGGCGTCGGCATGCTTCACTTTGGCGCTCGCGCCGGTGCTGGTTGCTGTGTCCGGCAGGGAGCTGATTCTGCGGCGGGGCCGAGAGCCAAAAGTGCGACGATCGTCGCGGCGGCTTCTGGCTTGTTGTCGGTGCTGCTTTACCTTGTGCTGGGGCAGCGTCCTGCAGGCTTTCGGCCTGTCGCGACTCACTGTGTTTGCCTCGCTCGGGATTCGGCAGACTGTCCGTTTTCATCGCACCATGGGCGGCGCTTGGGATTCCCGTGGCGGCCGCCACCTGCCGTCTGGTTGGGGTGCTGGTGCTGCACCGGCAGAGTGGCCGGAGCTCGAATCGTCTTCCGAATGGTCCCTTAAGGTATTGATTTTAAAATAAAACACCCCAAGTAAGGAAAGCGCCGAGTTCTGGCGGGTGGTCTGGTGTGCGTCGCTTTGCGTGCACGGGACTTCCCGGTTTCGGCGTCGTGAGGGGTCAAGGAATCGCTTCGAAACGGCACACTGACGATTCGACCGTGCAGCGCAAAAAGCGTTGCGGCTGTCATACTCAGAGTGCGAGAAGTGGCTCTGCCGCTTGTGTTTTTGCGATGTTGTTTGTCCTTGACTTAAGTCGACATGGCTTATACAAACCGGCCACTTCACGACAGGCGGTGAGCTTCTTCACGTCGGAACGGACCACCATTTCAGCCTTGGCCTCCCCAGAATTAGGCCTCTGCCAGGATGAAACGGCACCAACCTCGACGAATGTCGCTCAGACGCTGTCGGCACTAGCCAGGCAATGCCAGGACATTATTGGTCTCAAGAGCTTAAGGCTCAAGAGTTCAGTCTCGGATGCATGACCCCGGTCTGTCTCAGGTGGAAGCCTGACGAGCGAGCCGTGGTCCTCTGTGGCGTCCAAGCGCTTTCCGTTCAGCGATGAATGGGTGGCGCGATTTCGTTTTGCGTGGATGTTGCGCGAGGCGGGTCGATGGGCCGACGTGAAGAGAGTGGGGCGGTTGCTCCTAACGAATTTGCGAAATCGATGAGGTTTCGCGCGAACAAGGGTGAAGGCGAACGATGCCGACGATCAACCAGCTGATCGCAAATCCACGCGAAGCGCAAAAGTCGCGCAAGAAGGTTCCTGCTCTGCAGCAGTCGCCACAGAAGCGTGGTGTTTGCACGCGCGTCTATACGACCACTCCGAAGAAGCCGAACTCGGCGCTTCGTAAGGTTGCAAAGGTGCGTCTGACCAACGGTTTCGAGGTCATCGGCTACATTCCGGGTGAAGGCCATAACCTTCAGGAGCACTCGGTGGTCATGATCCGCGGCGGCCGCGTCAAGGACTTGCCGGGCGTTCGCTACCACATCCTCCGCGGCGTTCTCGATACGCAGGGCGTCAAGAACCGCAAGCAGCGTCGTTCGAAGTACGGCGCGAAGCGTCCGAAGTAATCGGGGAATTTGATCAATGTCTCGTCGCCATTCTGCTGAAAAGCGTGAAGTGAACCCGGATCCGAAGTTCGGGAGCATTGTCATCACGAAGTTCATGAATTCGATCATGTACGACGGCAAGAAGTCTGCCGCCGAAAACATCGTGTACGGCGCGCTGACCACCATTGAAGCCAAGACCAAGCAGAGCCCGATCACGGTGTTCGAGCAGGCGCTGGACAACGTCATGCCAACCATCGAAGTGCGTTCACGCCGCGTTGGTGGTGCGACGTATCAGGTGCCGGTCGAAGTTCGTTCGACTCGCCGCCAGGCGCTGGGCATTCGCTGGATTATTACGGCTGCACGTGGTCGTAACGAAAAGACAATGACGGAACGGCTCTCCGCGGAGCTGCTCGATGCGTCAAATAACCGGGGGAACGCGGTCAAGAAGCGTGAAGACGTGCACAAGATGGCGGAAGCCAACCGTGCGTTCTCGCATTATCGCTGGTAACGGCGTCTCGAACCGGAATTTAAGGACAGACCCATGCCCCGCCAACATGCCATCGAGGACTACCGTAACTTCGGTATCATGGCGCACATCGACGCTGGTAAGACCACGACGACTGAGCGCATCCTCTATTACACCGGCAAGAGCCACAAAATCGGCGAAGTGCACGAAGGTGCCGCGACGATGGACTGGATGGAGCAGGAGCAAGAGCGCGGCATCACCATTACGTCGGCTGCGACTACCGCGTTCTGGAATGGCAAGCGCCTGAACATCATCGACACTCCCGGCCACGTCGACTTCACTATTGAAGTCGAGCGTTCGCTGCGCGTGCTCGACGGCGCTGTTTGCGTTCTCGACTCCAACCAGGGCGTCGAGCCGCAGACCGAAACCGTTTGGCGTCAGGGCGACAAGTATCGCGTTCCTCGCATCGTCTTCGCCAACAAGATGGATAAGACGGGTGCGGACTTCTACAAGTGTCTGCAGGACATCATTGACCGTCTCGGCGCAAAGCCGGTTGCGATCCAGCTGCCGATCGGCGCGGAGAACAACTTCAAGGGTCTGATCGATCTCGTTCGCATGAAGGCGGTCGTCTGGAAGGACGAGGCGCTTGGTGCGAAGTACGAGGACGAAGAGATTCCGGCCGACATGGTCGAGAAGGCCAAGGAATACCGCGAGAAGATGATCGAAGCCGCCGTCGAGCTCGACGACGATGCTTTGACCGCATTTCTTGACGGCAACGAGCCGGATGAAGCGACGTTGAAGAGGCTCCTCCGCAAGGCGGTGCTGACCGGCGCGTTCTATCCTGTGCTTTGTGGTTCGGCGTTCAAGAACAAGGGCGTGCAGCCGTTGCTTGACGCGGTGGTTGATTATCTTCCGTCGCCGCTCGACGTTCCTGCGATCAAGGGCTCCGATGAGGACGGCAACGAAATCGTACGCAAGGCGGACGATAAGGAGCCATTGTCGCTGCTCGCATTCAAGATCATGGACGATCCGTTCGTCGGCACCATTACGTTCTGCCGCATCTATTCGGGCGTGCTGATGAGCGGCACGGGCGTCATCAATTCGACCCGCGAGAAGAAAGAGCGCATCGGCCGCATGCTGTTGATGCATGCGAACAACCGCGAAGACATCAAGGAAGCCTATGCCGGCGATATCGTCGCGCTGGCCGGCCTCAAGGAAGCCCGTACCGGTGACACCCTGTGTGACCCGGATCATCCGGTCATCCTTGAAAAGATGGAATTCCCGGAGCCGGTGATCGAAATCGCGATCGAGCCGAAGTCGAAGGCAGACCAGGAAAAGCTGGGCGTCGCTCTGGCGAAGTTGGCTGCGGAAGATCCGTCTTTCCGCGTGTCCACCGACCACGAGTCCGGCCAGACCATCCTGAAGGGCATGGGCGAACTCCATCTCGACATTAAGGTCGATATTCTCCGCCGCACCTACAAGGTCGACGCCAACATCGGCGCGCCGCAGGTTGCGTTCCGCGAGAAGATCACCAAGACGGCCGAGGTCAGGTACACCCACAAGAAGCAGACCGGTGGTACCGGCCAATTCGCCGAAGTGTCGATCGTGGTCGAGCCGACGGAGCCGGGTGCTGGCTTCTCGTTCGAATCCAAGATCGTCGGCGGCGCGGTGCCGAAGGAATACATTCCAGGCGTTGAAAAGGGCCTGAACAGCGTCATGACTTCGGGCGTGGTTGCCGGCTTCCCGGTGGTCGACGTCAAGGTTTCGCTGGTGGACGGCAAGTATCACGACGTCGACTCATCGGCGCTGGCCTTCGAAATCGCTTCGCGTGCTGCTTTCCGCGAAGCGCTGCAGAAGGGCAAGTCGGTCCTCCTCGAGCCGATCATGAAGGTCGAGGTGGTGACGCCTGAAGATTACACGGGTTCTGTGATCGGCGACTTGAACTCACGTCGCGGTCAGATCCAGGGCCAGGACATGCGCGGCAACGCCAACGTCATCAACGCGATGGTGCCGCTCATGAATATGTTCGGTTACGTGAACAACCTGCGCTCGATGAGCCAGGGTCGCGCGACCTTCACGATGCAGTTCGATCACTACGCTGAAGCTCCAGCGAACGTGTCGGCAGAAGTCCAGAAAAAGTTTGCTTGATTTCTTTGACGCAAGTCAAAGTTAAACGGAGAACGTCATGGCTAAAGCTAAATTTGAACGTAATAAACCGCACTGTAACATCGGCACCATCGGTCACGTCGACCACGGCAAGACGTCGCTGACCGCAGCGATCACGAAGGTTCTGGCCGAAGCCGGCGGTGCAACGTTCACCGCTTACGACCAGATCGACAAGGCGCCGGAAGAGAAGGCGCGCGGCATCACGATCTCGACCGCTCACGTCGAGTACGAGACCGCGAACCGCCACTACGCACACGTCGATTGCCCCGGCCACGCCGACTACGTGAAGAACATGATCACCGGCGCAGCGCAGATGGACGGCGCGATCCTGGTTGTGTCCGCTGCTGACGGCCCGATGCCGCAGACCCGCGAGCACATCCTGCTGGCTCGTCAGGTCGGCGTTCCTGCGCTCGTCGTGTTCATGAACAAGTGCGACATGGTCGACGATCCGGAGCTCCTCGAGCTCGTTGAAATGGAAGTCCGTGAACTGCTCTCGAAGTACAACTTCCCGGGCGACGACATTCCGATCATCAAGGGTTCGGCTCTTGCTGCTCTCGAGAACTCGGACCAGAAGCTCGGCCACGACGCCGTTCTGGAATTGATGAAGGCGGTTGACGCCTACATTCCGCAGCCAGAGCGTCCGGTTGACCTGCCGTTCCTGATGCCAGTTGAAGACGTGTTCTCGATCTCGGGTCGCGGCACCGTCGTCACCGGTCGTGTCGAGCGCGGCATCATCAAGGTCGGCGAAGAAATCGAAATCGTTGGTCTGAAGGCAACTCAGAAGACCATCGTGACCGGCGTCGAAATGTTCCGCAAGCTGCTCGATCAGGGCCAGGCTGGCGACAACATCGGTGCTCTTCTCCGCGGCACCAAGCGCGAAGAAGTCGAGCGTGGCCAGGTTCTCTGCAAGCCAGGTTCGGTCAAGCCGCACACCAAGTTCAAGGCTGAGGCTTACATCCTCACCAAGGAAGAGGGCGGTCGTCACACCCCGTTCTTCACCAACTATCGTCCGCAGTTCTACTTCCGCACGACTGACGTGACGGGCGTGGTTCACCTGCCAGAAGGCACCGAGATGGTGATGCCGGGCGACAACATCGCGATGGAAGTGCACCTCATCGTGCCGATCGCGATGGAAGAGAAGCTCCGCTTCGCTATCCGTGAAGGCGGCCGCACCGTCGGTGCAGGCGTCGTCGCGACCATCATCGAGTAATAAACGATCCGTCAATGTGCCCGGCTTTAACCAGCCGGGCACTCACGACCCTTAAGAGTAAACGTGGATGGCCGGGCTGACCGGTCGCGACGGACAAGAAAGACAACGGCAATGAACGGCCAGAATATTCGCATTCGTCTCAAGGCGTTCGACCATCGAATCCTCGATACGTCGACCCGCGAGATCGTGAACACGGCAAAGCGTACCGGTGCACAGGTTCGCGGACCTATTCCGCTGCCGACCCGCATCGAGAAGTTCACCGTCAACCGTTCGCCGCACGTCGACAAGAAGAGCCGCGAGCAGTTCGAGATGCGCACTCACAAGCGTCTTCTCGATATCGTCGACCCGACCCCGCAGACAGTCGATGCTTTGATGAAGCTCGACCTGGCCGCAGGCGTCGACGTCGAAATCAAGCTCTAAGAATTTTGTAAGTCCGCGGTGGCGGACAGAAAGACAGGAAGCACGCCGATGCGCTCCGGAGTGATCGCACAAAAGGTCGGGATGACGCGGGTCTTTACAGAGACCGGTGAACATATCCCTGTGACCGTGCTCAAGTTGGGCAATTGCCAGGTTGTTGGCCATCGCACGACCGAGAAGAATGGTTATGTCGCTTTGCAGCTCGGTTCGGGCTCGCGCAAGAGCGTCTACATGCCGAAGGCTGAACGCGGTCAGTTCGCGGTCGCTAAGGTGGAGCCGAAGCGCAAGCTTACGGAATTCCGCGTCACTGAAGATGCGTTGATTCCGGTTGGCGCCGAGATCCAGGCAGACCATTTCGTCGTCGGTCAGTTCGTCGACGTGACCGGTACTTCGGTCGGTAAGGGCTTTGCCGGCGGTATGAAGCGCTGGAACTTCGGCGGTCTGCGCGCCACGCACGGTGTGTCGGTTTCGCACCGTTCGATCGGTTCGACCGGTGGCCGTCAGGATCCCGGCAAGACCTTCAAGAACAAGAAGATGCCTGGTCACATGGGTGTCGATCGCATCACCACGCTGAACCTGCGCGTCGTCCAGACGGACGTTGAGCGCGGCCTGCTGCTCGTCGAAGGCGCCGTTCCTGGCTCCAAGGGCGGCTGGATCACCGTGCGCGATGCTGTGAAGAAGCCGCTGCCGAAGGAAGCCGTGAAGCCGGGCAAGTTCAAGCTCGCTGGCGCTGCTAACGATCAGGCAGCTCCTGAAGCCGCAGCTGAGAAAGAGGGTGCGTGATGGAATTGCAAGTCACAACCCTTGAAGGCAAATCGGCTGGTTCGATTCAGCTCTCGGACGAGATTTTCGGTCTCGAGCCGCGCGCGGATCTCATCCAGCGCTGCGTTAACTGGCAGCTCGCCAAGCGTCAGGCCGGCACGCACAAGGCCAAGGGCCGTGCGGAAGTCTGGCGTACCGGCAAGAAGATGTACAAGCAGAAGGGCACCGGCGGTGCTCGTCACGGTTCGGCACGCGTGCCGCAGTTCCGTGGCGGTGGCCGTGCGTTCGGTCCGGTCGTGCGCAGCCATGCCCACGACCTTCCGAAGAAGGTTCGTGCGCTCGCTCTGCGTCATGCTCTGTCTTCGAAGGCCAAGGACGGCGGTCTCGTTGTCATCGAGAACGCTGAGCTGAAGGATGCGAAGACCAAGGCGTTGATCGGACACTTCTCCGGCCTCGGTCTCACCAGTGCGCTCATCATCGACGGTGCCGAGCTCAATGCCGGTTTCGCGATGGCTGCGCGTAACATTCCGCACATCGACGTGCTGCCGATCCAGGGCATCAACGTCTATGACATTCTGCGCCGTCAGAAGCTCGTTCTGACCAAGGCCGCTCTCGATGCGTTGGAGGCGCGCTTCAAATGACCACTCAGGATGCGCGTCACTACGACATCATCGTTTCGCCAGTGATCACCGAAAAGGCGACGGTCGCTTCGGAGCACAACAAGGTTGTGTTCAAGGTTGCTGCCAAGGCAACCAAACCGCAGATCAAAGACGCGGTTGAGAAGCTTTTCGACGTGAAGGTGAAGAGCGTGAACACGCTGGTCCGCAAGGGCAAGACGAAAGTCTTCCGCGGCCAGTTCGGTTCTCAGTCGAATACCAAGCGCGCTGTCGTGACCCTCGCTGAGGGCCACCGCATCGACGTGACCACCGGCCTGTAAGGTTCAGCGACCATGGCATTGAAAACATTCAACCCCACGACGCCAGGCCAGCGCCAGCTGGTGATGGTCGATCGTTCGGCCCTCTACAAGGGCAAGCCGGTCAAGGCGTTGACCGAGGGCAAGAACTCGTCGGGCGGCCGTGGCAACACCGGCCGTATCACGGTTCGCTTCCGCGGCGGTGGCCACAAGCAGTCCTATCGTATCGTCGACTTCAAGCGCACCAAGCTTGACGTGCCGGCGAAGGTCGAGCGCCTCGAGTACGATCCGAACCGCACCGCCTTCATCGCGCTGATCAAGTACGAAGACGGCGAGCAGGCTTACATCCTGGCTCCGCAGCGTCTGGCTGTTGGCGACACTGTCGTTGCCGGCAACTACGTCGACGTGAAGCCGGGCAACGTCATGCCGCTGGGCAACATGCCGGTCGGCACGATCGTGCACAACGTCGAGCTGAAGATCGGGAAGGGCGGCCAGATCGCCCGTTCGGCCGGTACTTACGCTCAGATCGTTGGCCGCGACCATGACTTCGTGATCGTTCGCCTGAATTCCGGCGAGCAGCGTTTGGTTCACGGCCGTTGCGTCGGCACCATCGGTGCGGTGTCGAACCCGGATCATATGAATATCTCGATCGGTAAGGCCGGTCGTAAGCGTTGGATGGGCCGTCGTCCGCATAACCGCGGCGTCGTCATGAACCCTGTCGATCACCCGCATGGCGGCGGTGAAGGCCGCACCTCAGGTGGCCGTCATCCGGTTACGCCTTGGGGCAAGCCGACCAAGGGCAAGAAGACACGGTCCAACAAGTCGACCAACAAGTTCATTCTCATCAGCCGCCACAAGCGGAAGAAGTAAGGATCGCCGGACATGGTTCGTTCAGTCTGGAAAGGCCCGTTCGTTGAAGGTTCTCTGCTCAAGAAGGCAGATAACGCGCGCGCGTCCGGCCGTCACGACGTTATCAAGATCTGGAGCCGCCGCTCGACGATCCTCCCGCAGTTCGTGGGGCTCACCTTCGGCGTCTACAACGGTCAAAAGCACGTTCCGGTTGCCGTGAACGAGGAAATGGTTGGCCACAAGTTCGGTGAGTTCTCGCCGACGCGGACCTTCCATGGCCATGCAGGCGACAAGAAAGCCAAGAAGGCTTGAGGACTAAGTCATGAGCAAACCAAAGCGCGAACGGGTTCTCCCGGATAACGAGGCCAAGGCCGTCGCCCGCATGCTTCGGGTCAGCCCTCAGAAGCTGAACCTGGTGGCGCAGCTGATCCGTGGCCGGAAGGCTTCGGCGGCGCTTGCCGATCTGCAGTTCTCGCGCAAGCGGATAGCAGTCGACGTCAAGAAGTGCCTGGAGTCCGCGATCGCGAACGCCGAAAACAACCATGACCTCGATGTCGACGCGCTGGTCGTCTCCGAGGCTCATGTTGGCAACGGCATCGTGATGAAGCGTTTCGCACCGCGCGGCCGTGGCCGTTCGGGTCGTGTTTTTAAGCCGTTCTCGCAGCTGACGATCGTTGTCCGTCAGGTCGAGGCCGAGGCTGGCGCCTAAGGGCGGGAGAGAACGATGGGTCAGAAAATCAATCCAATCGGCCTGCGTCTGGGTATCAACCGGACCTGGGATTCCCGTTGGTTCGCCAACAAGAGCGAGTATGCGAAGCTCCTCCACGAGGACATCCGCATCCGTGAGATGTTGATGAAGGAACTGAAGCAGGCGGCTGTCGCGCGCATCGTCATCGAGCGCCCGCACAAGAAGTGCCGCGTGTCGATCCACTCGGCGCGTCCGGGCGTCGTGATCGGCAAGAAGGGCGCGGACATCGACAAGCTGCGCAAGAAGGTTGCCGAGATCACTGACTCCGACGTCGTGATCAACATCATCGAAATCCGCAAGCCGGAACTCGATGCGACGTTGGTGGCTGAATCGATCGCGCAGCAGCTTGAGCGCCGTGTTGCATTCCGCCGCGCTATGAAGCGCGCCGTTCAGTCGGCGATGCGTCTGGGTGCCGAAGGCATTCGTATCAACTGCTCGGGCCGTCTGGGTGGCGCGGAAATCGCGCGCATGGAGTGGTACCGCGAGGGTCGCGTGCCTCTGCACACGTTGCGCGCCGACATCGACTACGGCGTGGGAACGGCTTTCACCACGTTCGGCACCTGCGGCGTCAAGGTTTGGATCTTCAAGGGCGAAATCCTCGAGCACGATCCGATGGCGCAGGACAAGCGGATGGCAGAAGGCGAGAGCGGTGGCGGCAGCGGACGTCCGCGTCGCGATGCAGCCTGATCAATTTTTAAGAAAAGGTTTGAGGGCGTAAGCCATGATGCAACCAAAGAAGACAAAGTTCCGCAAGGCGCATAAGGGCCGTATCCACGGCGTCGCCTCGTCGGGCGCGACGTTGTCTTTCGGCCAGTTCGGCCTGAAGGCGATGGCGCCAGAGCGCATCACGGCGCGTCAGATCGAAGCCGCCCGTCGTGCACTGACCCGTCACATGAAGCGTGCCGGCCGCGTGTGGATCCGTGTATTCCCGGATCTTCCAGTGTCGAAGAAGCCTGCTGAAGTCCGAATGGGCTCCGGTAAGGGTGCGCCTGAATTGTGGGTGGCGCGGGTCAAGCCGGGCCGCATCCTGTTCGAGATCGACGGTGTCACCGATCAGACGGCGCGTGAAGCGCTGACCCTGGCGGCCGCCAAGCTTCCGATCAAGACGCGCTTCGTAGCGCGCATCGCGGAGTAACAGAAATGGCTGAAATGAAGGTCGAAGACATTCGCGCAATGAGCGCCGATCAGATGGAGGACGCGATCCTCAATCTGAAGAAGGAGCGTTTCAATCTGCGCTTCCAGCGCGCCACCGGGCAGCTCGAGAACACCTCGCGTCTGCGTGAAGCTCGCCGCGATATCGCACGCATCAAGACCGTCGCTGCGCAGAAGCGTGCAGCGAAAGACAAGAAGTAAGGGGCGAAAAGATGCCGAAGCGTACTCTCCAGGGCGTCGTCGTCAGCGACAAGCAGGACAAGACCGTTGTCGTGCGTGTTGACCGTCGCTTTACCCACCCGATCTACAAGAAGACGATTCGTCGGTCCAAGAACTACCACGCGCACGATGAGAACAATCAGTTCAAGGCGGGCGACACGGTTTGGATCGAAGAAAGCAAACCACTCTCGAAGTTGAAGCGCTGGACTGTTGTTCAGAGCGACGCAAAGAAAACAGCTTAAGCGCAGTTAGCGCACAGAAAGAGGACGAGGTGCATCAATGATTCAGATGCAGACCAACCTCGACGTGGCCGATAATTCAGGCGCGCGCCGTGTAATGTGCATTAAGGTTCTTGGAGGCTCCAAGCGCCGGTATGCAACCGTAGGTGACATCATTGTCGTGTCCATCAAGGAAGCCATCCCACGCGGGAAGGTGAAGAAGGGCGACGTGATGAAGGCCGTTGTGGTCCGCGTGAGCAAGGACATCCGCCGTGCGGATGGTTCCGTGATCCGTTTTGATCGCAACGCGGCTGTGTTGATCAACAACCAGTCCGAGCCAGTCGGCACCCGTATTTTTGGACCGGTGCCACGTGAGCTCCGCGCCAAGAACCACATGAAGATCATCTCGCTTGCGCCGGAGGTGCTGTAATGGCTGCCAAAATTCGCAAGGGCGATAAGGTCATCGTGCTGTCCGGTCGCGACAAGGGCCGCACCGGCGAGGTCTTCGAGGTGCGTCCGACCGAGAGCCGTGCGCTGGTGCGTGGCGTCAATATGATCAAGCGCCACCAGAAGCAGACGCAGAACCAGGAAGGCGGCATCATCAACAAGGAGTCGCCGATCCACCTGTCCAACATTGCCGTTGTCGGCAAGGACGGCAAGCCGACCCGCGTCGGTTTCAAGATTCAGGCAGACGGCACCAAGGTGCGTGTCGCCAAGCGTTCGGGAGCTGAGATCGATGTCTGAGACCGCGTACGTTCCGCATCTGCGCGCGAAATTCGACAAGGAAATTCGCAGCAAGCTGGTTGAACAGTTCGGCCTGACCAATCCGATGCAGGTTCCTGCGCTGGAGAAGGTCGTGCTCAACATGGGCATCGGCGAAGCCGTCAACGACCGCAAGAAGGTTGAGCTTGCTGCAGGGGATCTCGCTTTGATCGCCGGTCAGAAGCCAATCGTGACGCACTCCCGCAAGGCGATCGCGACCTTCAAGCTGCGCGAAGGCCAGGCCATCGGCGCGAAGGTGACGCTGCGCAAGTCCAAGATGTATGATTTCATCGATCGTCTTGTGAATATCGCGCTGCCTCGCGTTCGCGACTTCCGCGGCCTCAATCCGAAGAGCTTCGACGGCCGTGGCAACTACTCGCTGGGCCTCAAGGAGCACATCGTGTTCCCGGAAATCGACTACGACAAGTCGGGCGAGTCCTGGGGCATGGATATTACGATCTGCACCACGGCGGCTGACGATGAGCAGGCGCGTGCGTTGCTGAATGCTTTCAATTTCCCGTTCCGGCAGTGAGACACTGATTTACAGCGTCTCAAACGCGGAAAGGTATGGAGACTACTCGTATGGCTAAGAAGAGTTCAGTCGAGAAGAACAATCGTCGTCAGAGGATGACGAAGAACGCCGCCGACAAGCGTGCGAAGCTGAAGGCGATCATTTCGGACAAGAACAAGCCGATGGAAGAGCGCTTTGCTGCGACCATCAAGCTTGCCGAGATGCCGCGCAATTCGTCGGCGACCCGCATTCGCAATCGTTGCGAAGTCAGCGGTCGTCCTCGCGCGGTCTATCGCAAGAACAAGATGAGCCGCATTGCGCTTCGTGAATACGGCTCGAAGGGCCTTATTCCCGGCCTCGTCAAGTCGAGCTGGTAAGGAGGGTCGGACATGTCAACGCACGATCCGATCAGCGATCTCATCACCCGCATCCGCAACGCACAGATGCGCAACAAGTCCAAGGTTTCGACCCCGGGCTCCAAGATGCGCGCCAATGTGCTCGAGGTGCTGAAGACCGAAGGTTACATCCGTGGTTATGCCGCGGTTGAGCATGCCGGCGGTCACAACGAACTCGAAATCGAGTTGAAGTATTTTGACGGCGCACCGGTCATCCGCGAGATCGAGCGGGTGTCGAAGCCGGGACGTCGTGTTTACGCTTCGGTCAAGAACCTGCCGCGCGTGCGCAACGGTCTTGGCATCTCGGTGCTGTCGACGCCGAAGGGAATCATGGCTGACCACGACGCGCGTGACGCGAACGTGGGCGGCGAAATTCTCTTCACGGTGTTCTGAGGAAGGAAGAGATATGTCACGCGTAGGCAAACGGCCCGTCGCGATCGCCTCGGGCGTCACCGCGAATGTCGAAGGGCAAACCGTCAAGATGAAGGGGCCGAAGGGCGCTCTTCAGTTCATCGTGCACGACGACGTCTCGGTAGAGATGAAGGACGGCAAGATCTCGGTTGCGCCGCGCTTTGAGACCAAGCGCGCTCGCTCGCTGTACGGCACCGCTCGTGCCCAGATCGCGAACCTGGTCGAAGGCGTCACCAAGGGCTTCGAGAAGAAGCTGGAAATCACCGGCGTCGGTTATCGCGCCGCGTTGCAGGGCAAGAACCTGCAGCTCGCGCTCGGCTACAGCCACGACGTGATCTATCCGATCCCGGAAGGGATCACGATCACCGTGCCGAAGCCGACCGAAATCACCGTCGTCGGCAACGACGCCCAGCGCGTCGGCCAGGTGGCTGCGGAGATCCGCAGCTATCGTCCGCCGGAGCCTTATAAGGGCAAGGGTGTGAAGTACGTAGGCGAATTCATCTTCCGCAAGGAAGGCAAGAAGAAGTAACGGAGCCGGTCATGTCGAAACTCAAGGTCACGAATGCCCGGCGCAAGCAGCGAGTGCGTCTTTCGCTGCGCCGGACTGCCAACGGACGTCCTCGTCTGTCGGTGTTCCGTTCGTCGAAGCACATCTATGCGCAGGTCATCGACGACCTGAAGGGCGAGACGCTCGCTTCGGCGTCATCGTTGGAGAAGTCGATGCGCGAAACCGGCAAGACCGGCGCCGACATCGATGCGGCGAAGGCTGTCGGAAAGTTGCTTGCCGAGCGCGCCGTAAAGAAGGGCGTCAAGGACGTGGTTTTCGATCGTGGTGGCTATCTCTACCACGGCCGCGTCAAGGCGCTCGGCGATGCCGCGCGCGAGAGCGGACTGAATTTCTGATTTAACCGGATACAAGAGCAGGGGTCTTTGCCCCTCAAGGATTGGAAAAGACAATGGCAGCTGAACGCGAACGCGGTGGACGCGAACGGGGCGGTCGGGATCGGGAAGAGCGCGATAGCGAGTTCGTTGACAAGCTCGTCCACATCAACCGTGTGGCGAAGGTCGTCAAGGGCGGTAAGCGCTTTGGTTTCGCAGCCCTGGTCGTCATTGGCGATCAGAAGGGCCGGGTCGGTTTCGGCCACGGCAAGGCGCGCGAAGTGCCGGAAGCCATCCGCAAGGCGACCGACTCAGCGAAGCGTAACCTGACGCGCGTTGCTCTGCGCGAAGGTCGCACGCTGCATCACGATATCGCCGGCCGTCATGGCGCGGGCCGCGTTTACCTGCGCGCTGCACCTGCCGGTACCGGTATCATCGCGGGTGGCCCGATGCGCGCTGTGTTCGAGACGCTCGGTATCCAGGACGTGGTGGCGAAGTCGGTCGGTTCGTCGAACCCTTACAACATGGTTCGCGCAACCTTCGACGCGCTGAAGCATCAGGATTCGCCGCGCTCGGTCGCTAACCGTCGCAACATCAAGGTTTCCACGCTGCAGTCGCGCCGCATCGGCGGTGACGCGGAAGCAGCAGCGGACTAATTCACGCGCCCTTTTGGAGTTAAGACAATGGCCAAGGCCGCAAAAACCATCAAGGTCGAGCAGACCGGCAGCGCAATCCGCCGCCATGAATCGCAGCGCGCGACGCTGATCGGCCTGCGTCTGAACAAGATCGGTCGCGTCTCTGAACTGCAGGATACGCCTGAAGTTCGCGGCATGATCAACAAGGTCAAGCATCTCGTTCGCGTCGTCGACGAGAAGTAAGGAAGAGAACGATGAAGCTCACCGATCTCGCCGACAACCCCGGCTCGCGCAAGAAGCGCATGCGGGTTGGCCGTGGCATTGGCTCCGGCAAGGGTAAGCAGGCAGGCCGCGGCGGCAAGGGCCAGACCGCGCGCTCGGGCGTGCGCATCAAGGGTTTCGAAGGCGGCCAGATGCCGCTGCATCGTCGCCTGCCGAAGCGCGGCTTTAACAACATCTTCCGTCTCGATTTAACGGAAGTGAATCTTGATCGCCTGCAGGAAGCCATCGATGCGGGCAAGCTCGACGCCAAGGCGACGATCAATGCCGAGACGCTGGTGAAGTCGGGCTTGCTCCGTCGCGCCAAAGACGGCGTGCGGTTGCTCGGCCGTGGCGAACTCAAGGCCAAGGTCACCATCGAAGTGTACGGCGCCACCAAGACTGCCATCGAGGCGGTTGAGAAGGCCGGCGGCTCGGTGAAGATCCTTGCGCCGAAGAAGGACGAAGGCGAGGCGGCCTGATTCCGCGTTCCCGGGCTTGTGAAGGGCACCCACGACGTTACTTCCTATATTGGCGTTTCGGACGTGGGTGACCGGATATCCCGGTACTAAGTGCTAAAGGATCGGAGCCTCGAATGGCCTCTGCAGCGGAACAATTAGCGGCAAATCTCAACTTCTCGGCGTTCGCAAAGGCTGACGAACTCAAAAAGCGCATCTGGTTTACCCTGGGTGCGCTGCTTGTTTATCGGCTGGGCACCTACATCCCGCTGCCGGGCATCGACCCGAACATATGGGATCAGGTTTTCAAGTCGCAGGCCGGCGGTATTCTCGGCATGTTCAATATGTTCGCCGGCGGTGGCATTCACCGCATGGCGATTTTTGCATTGAACATCATGCCGTACATCTCGGCATCGATCATCATCCAGCTTCTGACGAGCGTGTCGCCGCAGCTCGAAGCCCTCAAGAAAGAGGGCGAGGCGGGCCGCAAGACCCTCAACCAATACACCCGTTACCTGACCGTCGTTCTCGCGGCCTTCCAGGCCTACGGCATCGGTGTCGGCCTCGAAGGCGCGGGCAACGTCGTGGCCGATCCGGGCATGTTCTTCCGTCTCTCGACGCTGATCACGCTGACCGGCGGCACCATGTTCCTGATGTGGCTGGGTGAGCAGATCACCTCGCGCGGCATCGGTAACGGTATCTCGCTGATCATTCTCTCCGGTATCGTCGCGGAGCTTCCGTCGGCCATCGCCGGCACCCTCGAACTGGGCCGTCAGGGCGCTTTGTCGACCTTCGTGATCCTTGCGATCATCATCATGGCCGTTGCGGTCATCATGCTGATCGTGTTCGTGGAGCGCGCACAGCGCCGGCTGCTGATCCAGTATCCGAAGCGCCAGGTCGGCAACAAGATGTTCGAGGGCCAGTCCTCGCATCTGCCGCTCAAGCTCAATACCTCGGGCGTCATTCCGCCGATCTTCGCATCGTCGCTGCTGCTGCTGCCGACCACCATCGCAAGCTTCAACGCGGGCAAGGGGCCGGAGTGGTTCCAGTGGCTGACGACGCAGCTGGCCCACGGCCGTCCGTTGTTCCTGGTGCTGTATCTCGCGCTGATCGTGTTCTTCGCGTTCTTCTATACGGCGATCGTGTTTAACCCGGTCGAGACCGCGGACAACCTCAAGAAGCATGGCGGCTTCATTCCAGGCATCCGTCCGGGTGAGAGAACTGCTGAATATATCGATTATGTGCTGTCGCGTATCACCGTGATTGGTGCAATCTATCTGGCAGTCGTCTGTCTGATTCCAGAGATCCTGATTTCCTACGCCTCGGTGCCGTTCTATCTCGGCGGAACGTCATTGCTCATCGTCGTCAGCGTGACGATGGATACGGTGGCGCAGGTGCAGGGCTATCTGCTGGCGCATCAGTACGAAGGATTGATCCGGAAATCGAAATTGAGGGGCCGCCGTAAATGAGATTGATACTTCTCGGGCCGCCGGGGGCGGGCAAGGGAACACAGGCACAACGGCTAGTTCAAAAACACGGTATCGTTCAGCTCTCCACGGGAGATATGCTGCGTGCCGCAGTTGCAGCCGGAACGCCGATCGGTCTCAAGGCAAAGGACATCATGGCGAACGGCGGGCTGGTGCCCGACGAGGTCGTTGTTGGCATCATTGCTGATCGCATCGAAGAGCCGGACGCCAAGAAGGGCTTCATCCTCGATGGCTTTCCGCGCACCGTGCCGCAGGCCGAGGCGCTCGACGAGCTGTTGAAGAAGAAGCACGTCAAGCTCGATGCCGTCGTCGAATTGCGCGTCAATGAAAGCGCCCTGATCGAGCGGGTCGAGACGCGGGTCGCACAGATGCGCGAGCGCGGTGAGAACGTGCGTATCGACGATACGCCCGAGGTGTTGGCCAAGCGCCTGGCGAGCTATCGCGCCCAGACCGAGCCGCTGGTGCATTACTATTCCGAGAAGCGGAAGCTGATGACCATCGATGGCATGATGACCATCGAGCAGGTCACAGGGGCTATTAACCGCCTGCTGTCCGCCATTGGAGCGACCGAATCGGCGGTGGCGGCGAAGTCCGAGAAGAAGGCAGCCAAGAAGACCGCGTCGGCAAAGACCGGTTCCAAGACCGCTGCTAAGTCGACGAAGACCGCCAAAAAGGCCTCTAAGGCCAAGGCGGTCGCTAAGGACGCTAAGAAATCTGCCAAGAAATCCGCTGCCAAGGCGCCGGCAAAGGCCAAAAAAGCCGCCAAAACGGCCCGTGGGAGCGTTGCCAGGGCCTCCAAGGCCGCCAAAAAGCGGTCCGCGGGGGCTAAGGGCCGGGGAGGTGCGGCAAGGGCCGCGCAGACCCGGAAGGTGGCCAAAAAGGTCACGAAAAAGCGAGCTAAAGCCGTCAAGCGGTTGACGAAACGCCGCTAAATACATTAATAAGCCCGCATCCAGTCGGATTGTTCAGACGATGCCGGGCCCCGAACGAGAAATGGGGAGGGCGTCGTGTTCGCGTTTGGAACGCCCGCCCGACAAACAGAATAACCAGCCGATCCCAGATGGACGGCGACAGGAGCGAAGACCGTGGCCCGTATTGCAGGCGTGAACATTCCGACCAACAAGCGCGTGCTGATTGCGCTTCAGTATATCCATGGCATCGGCCAGAAGAACGCCGCTGACATCATGGAAAAGGTCAAGATCCCGACCGATCGTCGTGTATCGCAGTTGACCGACCAGGAAGTTTTGCAGATCCGCGAAATGATCGACCGTGACTATCTGGTCGAGGGCGATTTGCGCCGTGAAGTCGGCATGAACATCAAGCGCCTGATGGACCTCGGTTGCTACCGCGGTCTGCGTCATCGTCGTGGCCTTCCGGTGCGTGGTCAGCGGACCCACACCAACGCCCGCACCCGCAAGGGTCCGGCAAAGGCCATCGCCGGCAAGAAGAAGTAAGCAACGAATTAAGCGGGGAGTGGCGAGCTGTCAGGTTCGCCACTCGCTGCTTTGGTGTAGCCGCTGGCACTACGGCGGCGTTGAGATCGTAAGAAGGAATCACAATGGGTAAAGAAGCCACTCGCGTCCGCCGCCGTGAACGCAAGAACATCGCATCCGGCATCGCGCACGTGAATTCGTCGTTCAACAACACGACCATCACCATCACCGACGCACAGGGCAACACCATTGCCTGGTCGTCCGCTGGCACGATGGGCTTCAAGGGATCGCGCAAGTCGACACCGTATGCGGCGCAGGTTGCTGCCGAAGACGTGTCGAAGAAGGCGCAGGAGCACGGCATGCGCACCCTCGAAGTCGAGGTCGCTGGTCCGGGTTCGGGCCGTGAATCGGCTCTGCGCGCACTGCAGGCAGCGGGCTTTACCGTGACGTCGATCCGTGACGTCACCACGATCCCGCACAATGGTTGCCGTCCGCGCAAGCGTCGGCGCGTCTGATTTTTTACTGCCGCGGGTGGACCTAGCTTCACCCGCGTTTTGCTTAAAATGCGATGACGCGGGTATTCCGCGCCGCCATTCCTCCAACGCCAAGAATTCGAGTGGCATGGGTGAACAAGTGACGATCCAAAAGAATTGGCAAGAGCTCATTCGTCCGAACAAGCTGAACGTACAGCCTGGCTCGGATCCGACCCGTTTCGCTACCGTTGTTGCTGAGCCGCTCGAGCGCGGTTTTGGCCAGACGCTCGGCAACGCGCTTCGCCGCGTGCTGCTGTCGTCGCTGCAGGGCGCTGCCGTGCAGTCGGTCCACATCGACGGCGTGCTGCACGAGTTCTCCTCGATTGCCGGTGTACGTGAAGACGTGACCGACATTGTGCTGAACGTGAAGGACATCTCGATCAAGATGCAGGGCGAAGGCCCGAAGCGTATGGTCGTGAAGAAGCAGGGGCCGGGCGTTGTTACCGCCGGCGACATCCAGACCGTCGGCGACGTCGTCGTGCTGAATCCTGACCTGCAGATCTGCACCCTCGACGAGGGCGCTGAAATCCGCATGGAGTTCACTGTGAACTCCGGCAAGGGCTACGTTGCCGCTGAGCGCAACCGTCCTGAGGACGCGCCGATCGGCCTGATCCCGGTGGACAGCCTGTTCTCGCCGGTTCGCAAGGTCTCGTACAAGGTCGAGAACACCCGCGAAGGTCAGATCCTCGACTACGACAAGCTGACGCTGACCATTGAGACCAACGGCGCGATCTCGCCGGAAGATGCGCTCGCGTACTCGGCGCGTATCCTGCAGGATCAGCTCAACGTGTTCGTCAACTTCGAAGAGCCACGCAAGGAAGTTGCGCAGGAGATCATTCCAGATCTCGCCTTCAATCCTGCGTTCCTCAAGAAGGTCGACGAGCTCGAGCTGTCGGTTCGTTCGGCAAACTGCCTGAAGAACGACAACATCGTCTACATCGGCGATCTGGTGCAGAAGTCGGAAGCCGAAATGCTCCGCACGCCGAACTTCGGCCGCAAGTCGCTGAACGAAATCAAGGAAGTGCTGGCCCAGATGGGTCTGCACCTCGGCATGGAAGTGCCGGGCTGGCCGCCGGAGAACATCGACGAGCTCGCCAAGCGCTTCGAGGATCACTACTAAGATTGGAAGGTTGGCCGGGGTCACCCGGCCATCTTTCTTTGCTGTTTCTACGGGCGAACGCAGGTGGCCCACCTGAGCAAAGCGACGAACCGTCGCGATTCAAAATGAGGACTTAAATTATGCGTCACGGCAAGGTTCATCGCAAACTCAACCGCACTGCAGAGCATCGTCGTGCCATGTTCGCCAACATGAGCGCGTCGCTGATCAAGCACGAGCAGATCATCACCACTTTGCCGAAGGCAAAGGAACTGCGTCCGATCGTCGAGAAGCTCGTCACTCTCGGCAAGAAGGGCGGTCTCTCCATGCGCCGTCAGGCGATCAGCGAGATGCGCGACGTCGACCAGGTCAAGAAGCTCTTCGACGTGCTCGCTCCGCGCTACAAGGACCGCCAGGGCGGCTATACCCGCATCATCAAGGCCGGCTTCCGCTACGGCGACAACGCGCCTCTCGCTGTGATCGAGTTCGTCGATCGCGATGAAGACGCCAAGGGCCAGGATTCAGGTCCGGTGCAGGAAAAGGCCTCCGACGAGGCAGCGTAAGCTTACTCTCGATACAGTTTTTCAAAAGCGGCGCCTGGTGCGCCGCTTTTTTGTTTTGGGGCGCGATGGCATTCGCGGTGTAAGCCGCCATATGGAGCGCCGAGAGCGTTTTCGAGCGAAGTGGCTACCGGTTCGCGTGAAGAAAATGCGTCAATCGAGAATTGAGAGCTTCGGTTCTGATTCCATCAGAGCCGAAGCAAAGGAGCGTTCCATGAAAATTGATCTATCCGGCAAAACCGCAGTCGTGACCGGTTCAGGAAGCGGAATTGGTCTTGCGATTGCCAGGGGACTTGCCGGCACCGGGGCAAGCGTCGTGGTGAATAGCCGGACGCAAGAGAAGGCGGACGCTGCGGCCGCGTCGATCACGAAGGCTGTGCCGGGAGCAAAGGTTCGTGGTGTTGCGGCGGATGTGTCGACGGCAGCAGGTTGTGCAAAGCTCGTTGAAGAGGTGCCGAGCACCGATATCCTCATCAACAACACCGGCATCTTCGAGCCGAAGGACTTCTTCGAGATCACCGATGAAGACTGGACTCGTTTCTTCGAGACGAATGTGATGTCGGGCGTGCGCCTGTCGCGCGCTTACATGAAGGGGATGCTTCAGCGTAACTGGGGGCGCATCGTTTTCATTTCGTCGGAATCCGCGCTGAATATTCCGACCGAAATGATTCAGTACGGCACGACAAAAACTGCGCAGCTCGCCATCTCGCGTGGCCTTGCGGAGCTGACCAAGGGTACGGCCGTCACTGTCAATTCCGTACTGCCGGGGCCGACGTTGTCTGAAGGTGTCGAGACCTTCGTGAAGAATCTCGCACGGCAAAATGGTCAGTCGGAAGAAGAAGCTGCGTCGCTTTTCGTCAAGCAACATCGTTCGACATCGCTGATTCAGCGCTTTGCCAGCGTCGATGAGATCGCGAACATGGTGGTCTATGTTAGTTCGCGCGAAGCTTCCGCTACCAATGGTGCAGCGCTGCGTGTTGAAGGCGGCATTCTTCAAACGATCGCGTAAGCGTTCTTTTTGAGAGATCGTTGAGAAAATTCTAGGCGCCGTTTTTTTTGAGGGCGTTGAAATGAGAGGAAAGGGATAGTCGGAATGACTATCCCTTTTTTGTTGTCTGCGCTTTTCATCCGCGCGCAGTTACCAGCCTTCCAGCACCAGCTTGCCGGTGGCGCGTCCGCTCTCAAGCAGCGCGTGAGCCCGCTTGAGGTTGGCGGCGTTGATGGTGCCGAGCATCTCGCCAAGTGTGGTGCGCAACACGCCGTTGTCGATCAAGTTCGCGACATCTTCTAACATGTGGTGCTGCGCGATCATGTCGTCGGTCTGGAATGTGGAGCGGGTAAACATCAGCTCCCAATGCAACGACACCGACTTGCCCTTGAGCAGGTTCACGTTCAGCGAAGCGGGGTCGTCAATCAATCCGATCTTGCCCTGTGGCGCGATGATCTCGGCGAAGGACGCGAAGTGCTGCTCGGTGTTGGTGAGGCCGGTGATCAATGCGACCGGTGGCACCTTGAGTGCGTCGATCTGTTCCTTCATCGGCTTGGAATGGTCGATGACATGATGCGCGCCGAGATCGAGGCACCACTTGCGGGATTCGGGACGCGACGCTGTGGCGACGATGGTGAGGCCAGTGAGGCGACGCGCGAGCTGGATCAGGATCGAGCCGACCCCGCCGGCGCCGCCGACGATCAGCAGCGTGCGCGGATCGAGGCTCTTGCCGGGGGCAACGCCAAGCCGGTCGAACAGCAATTCCCATGCGGTCACGGACGTCAGGGGCAGGGCGGCGGCCTGCGCGAACGACAGCGTCTTCGGCTTGCGGCCGACGATGCGTTCGTCAACCACATGGAATTCTGAGTTGGTGCCCGGCCGCAGGATCGTGCCGGCGTACCAGACTTCGTCGCCCGGCTTGAACAGCGACACGTCCGGTCCCACGGCATCGACAATACCGGCGGCGTCAAAGCCGAGGACCTTGGTTTCACCCTCTGGCGGCTCGGCGCGCTTGCGCACCTTGTAGTCAACGGGATTCGCGGAGATCGCCTTCACCGCGACACGGATATCGCGTCCCTTTGGTTCCGGCTTGGGAGCCTCGAAATCGATCAGGGATTCGGGCGCATCGATCGGCAGCGATTTCTTGTAACCCACGGCTTTCATCATCAGGCTCCATTTGCAGCGTCTGCCTGCCTACCTGTCTCGCCCTGTCGTGAATTGCAAGTACTGTCGTTTCGGGGATATAGTCACCGTTTGGATACTAATGGGAGTTTCCCCTTGAAACGCAAGGATTTCGGTTGCGGTCCTGGTTGCCCGGTGGAGGTGACGCTGGACCTGATCGACGGCAAGTGGAAGGGCGTGATCCTCTATCACCTGCAGGAGGGGCGTCTGCGCTTTGGCGAATTGCGCAAGCGGCTGCCTGGGATCACTCAACGGATGCTGACCAAGCAGCTGCGTGCCTTGGAGGAGGATGACCTGATCATCCGCAAGGTGTATGCCGAGGTGCCGCCACGGGTGGATTATGAACTGTCCGAAACGGGGCTTCGGCTTCGGCCGGTGATCGATGCGCTGAAAGCATGGGGCGAGGATCATCGTGCCCGGCTTGCTGCATCTGAGGTAAAGAAGGCAAAATCGCAACCCGGAAACACCACGCGCCAGGCGCGGCAACCGCAACCGGCTTAACCCCACATCGTTATTCCATTTCCTCTGACCTAAAACTCAGGATCGTTTTCATGACCGTTCTCCGCGCGCTCACTGCGCTTCTCGTTTCAACCGTTGTTGTGGCTCCGGCATTGGCGCAGGATCGCTTCGTCCCAACGCAGGGACAGTTGCGCGCGTCCTATGCGCCCGTCGTGCAGCATGTGCAGCCGGCCGTCGTGAACGTTTATGCCGCGAAGATCGTGCAGAACCGCAATCCCTTCCTCGACGATCCGATCTTCCGCCGCTTCTTTGGCGGGCCGGGCCAGCAGCCGGAGCAGATGCAGCGCTCGCTGGGCTCGGGTGTGATGGTCGATCCGTCGGGTCTCGTCGTCACCAACAACCACGTCATCGAAGGCGCGGATCAGGTGAAGGTCTCGCTCTCTGACAAGCGCGAATTCGAAGCGGAGATCGTGCTGAAGGACAGCCGCACGGACCTGGCCGTGCTGCGGCTGAAGGACGCAAAAGAAAAATTCCCGGTTCTCGACTTCTCCAACTCGGATGACGCGCAGGTGGGTGACGTGGTGCTCGCCATCGGCAATCCATTCGGCGTCGGTCAAACCGTGACCCACGGCATCATCTCGGCGCTGGCGCGCACGCAGGTTGGCATCACCGACTATCAGTTCTTCATCCAGACTGACGCTGCGATCAATCCGGGCAATTCCGGCGGCGCCTTGGTGGACGTGACCGGAAAGCTTGTCGGCATCAACACCGCAATCTTCTCGCGCTCCGGTGGCTCGCAGGGGATCGGCTTTGCCATTCCGGCCAACATGGTGCGCGTGGTCGTCGCATCCGCCAAGGGTGGCAGCACCGAAGTGAAGCGGCCATGGCTCGGCGCGCGCTTGCAGACGGTGACGCCCGAGATAGCTGAAACACTCGGCCTGAAGCGTCCGACTGGTGCTCTTGTCGCCAGCGTCGCGAAGGGAAGTCCCGCAGACCGCGCGGGCCTGAAGATCTCCGACCTGATCGTGTCGATTGAAGGCCAGACGATCGACGATCCCAACGCGTTCGATTATCGCTTCGCGACGCGCCCGCTTGGTGGTTCGGCGCAGCTCGACGTGCAGCGCGGGAACAAAACCGTCAAGCTGGCAGTGCCGCTGGAGACTGCGCCCGACACCGGCCGCGACGAGATCGTGATCAAGGCGCGTTCGCCGTTCCAGGGTGCGAAGGTTGCCAACATTTCGCCGGCGCTTGCTGACGAGATGAAACTCGACAGCAGCGCCGAGGGCGTGATCATCGTCGGCATTTCGGACGATGGGCTTGCGAGCAACGTCGGATTCCAGAAGGGCGATATCATCACCGCGGTGAACGGCAAGCAGATCAAGCGCACGAGCGATCTCGAAAAGGCGTCGGGCGAGTCTTCGCGGCTCTGGCGCATCACCCTCGTGCGCGGCGGTCAGCAGATGAACGTCGTGTTGGGCGGATGAGCGCGAAACGCCCACAATCGTCGCCGAACCTCTTCGCTGCCGCGGGGCTGGAGCAGGACGCGCCGCGTCCGCTGCCGGAGAAGCTGCGGCCGCGGACGCTCGCCGATGTTGTCGGCCAAGACCACATTCTCGGTCCCGATGGTGCGCTGACCCGCATGCTGGAGACGCGCACCCTCGGCTCGCTGATCTTCTGGGGGCCGCCGGGCACCGGCAAAACCACGGTGGCGCGGCTGCTCGCGGACGCCACCGAACTCGAGTTTGAGCAGATCTCGGCGGTGTTCTCCGGCGTGGCCGATCTGAAGAAGGTGTTCGACGCCGCGCGGGCCCGCCGCGAGATGGGCAAGGGCACGCTGCTATTTGTGGACGAGGTACATCGCTTCAATCGCGCGCAGCAGGATTCCTTCCTGCCGGTGATGGAAGACGGCACCGTGGTGCTGGTCGGCGCCACCACGGAGAACCCATCGTTCGAACTCAACGCCGCTCTGTTGTCGCGGGCGCGGGTGCTGGTGTTTCAATCCCTCGATCCCGAGGCCGTCGAAAAACTTTACGCACGTGCCGAAGAGGTTGAAGGCAAAAAGCTGCCGCTCGATGCCGAGGCGCGGGCCGTGCTGGTGCGGATGGCCGATGGCGATGGCCGCGCCGCGCTGACGCTGGCTGAAGAAGTCTGGCGCGCGGCCAGGACGGATGAAGTTTTCAATGCGGTGCAGTTGCAGGAGATCCTGCAGCGCCGGGCGCCGATCTATGACAAGTCCGCTGACGGTCACTACAACCTGATCTCGGCTCTGCATAAGTCGGTGCGTGGCTCGGACCCTGATGCCGCGCTGTATTATTTCGCACGCATGCTGGACGCGGGTGAGGATCCGCTGTTC
The DNA here is from genome assembly GCF_055386385.1 of Afipia dichlorophenoxyacetatis. Classification (NCBI taxonomy): domain Bacteria; kingdom Pseudomonadati; phylum Pseudomonadota; class Alphaproteobacteria; order Hyphomicrobiales; family Nitrobacteraceae; genus Afipia; species Afipia dichlorophenoxyacetatis. The sequence continues at coordinate 2,769,243 of NZ_AP029250.1, forward strand.
CTGGCGCGGCGTGTGGTGCGCATGGCGGTGGAAGACATCGGCCTCGCGGACCCGCAGGCGCTCGTCATCGCCAATGCGGCGAAGGATGCTTACGATTTTCTAGGAAGCCCGGAAGGCGAACTCGCCATCGCGCAGGCGGTGATCTATGTCGCCACCGCGCCGAAATCCAATGCTGCCTACAAGGCGTTCGGTATCGCCAAGCGCGTGGCGCAGGAGGGGGGCTCGCTGCTGCCGCCGAAGCACATCCTCAATTCGCCGACCAAGCTGATGCAGTCGGAAGGCTATGGGGCAGGCTATCAATACGATCACGACACGCCGGATGCGTTCTCGGGACAAGACTATTTCCCGGAAGCGCTCGGTCGGCAGTCGTTCTACAATCCACCGGACCGCGGCTTTGAACGCGAGATTCGCAAGCGGCTCGATTATTGGGCCAAGTTGAGAAAAGAAAAATCATCATGAGCCGCCGATTTAGAAAGCCACTCGCGAAGAAGTCGGAGCGCGGCGACAAGCGCGGTCCTGCGAAGCGTGGTCCCACCGAAAAGCGGGCCACAGCCAAACGCGGCTCGGAGCAGCGTGCAGAGAAGCGCGCGACGGAGAAGCGCGCAGTCGAGAAACACCTGTCTGAAAAGTTTTCACCGCGGCGTCCCGCCGGCGAGTTAGCTCGTTCGGCCAAGCCGGTGCGCGAGCCGCGACCCGAACCGGTGAGGGAAGAGGCCAAAGCCGCCGCGCCACTGCCGACCAAAGTGCAGACCGTTGTCGTCACCGCCGATGAAAACAACATGCGCGTCGACCGGTTTCTCGAGCATCGGTTTCCCGGCCTGTCGTTCTCCCATATCCAGCGTATCGTCCGTAAAGGCGAGCTGCGCATCAACGGCAAGCGCGCTGACAGCAAGGATCGGCTTGAAGAAGGCCAGAGCGTGCGCATTCCGCCGCTCAAGCTCGATGCGCCGAAGGTTGGTGGCAACCTGTCCGATGCCGAGACGAAGGCCCGCGATGATTTGCAGGCGATGATCCTGTTCGAGGACGCCGATGTCATGGTGCTGAACAAGCCGGCGGGTCTGGCGGTGCAAGGCGGCTCGGGATTGTCGCGGCACGTGGACGGCATGCTGGAGAGCATGCGCGACGCCAAAGGCCAGCGGCCGCGTCTGGTGCATCGTCTCGACCGCGAAACGTCGGGTTGCCTTCTGATCGCCAAGACCCGCTTTGCGGCCTCGACCCTGACGGGCTCGTTCCGCCATCGCTCGGCCCGCAAGATCTACTGGGCACTCGTGGCCGGGGTTCCGAAGCCGAAGCAGGGCCGCATTTCGACGTATCTCGCCAAGGAAGAGAACGAGGAAGACTCCATCATGCGCATCGCCGCCCATGGCGACGAGGGCGCAAGCCACGCGGTGACGTATTACGCTGTGGTCGAGGCCTCGGCACAGAAGCTCGCCTGGGTGTCGCTCAAGCCGGTGACCGGGCGCACCCACCAGCTGCGCGCCCATATGGCCCATATCGAGCATCCGATCGTCGGTGACCCGAAGTATTTCAATAAGGAAAACTGGGAGTTGCCGGGCGGCCTTCAGAAGCGGCTGCATCTTCTGGCGCGACGAATTGTCATCCCGCACCCGCGCGGAGGCGTGATCGATGTCACGGCACCGCTGCCGCCGCACATGCTGCAATCGTGGAACCTTTTGGGGCTCGAGCACGAACGGTTCGATCCGATCGAGAATGCCCCGGAAGAGTGATCATCATCTTGCCGTCGCAAAGCGGGATCACGATATGAGAGTGATGCGCAAGATTCTCGCAGCATTCCTGATCGGACTGGCCGTCCCGTTGGCTGGCGCGGCGCAGGCACAGGTGGGCTATCAGCCGCCGAACATGCAGCCCGTCATTCCATATCCGACCGCCCCGGCGCCGATCCCGCCGCCGCGGATCGAGGTGCCGGTGGTGCCCCAGATGAGCAACCCGCCGCCGTTCGCTTTGCAGAACACCACGCCCGGATTGGTGGAGCAGGGTGCGCCCCCGAAGCAGGTGCTGAAGTCCCGACATCGCAAGTCTTACAGCGATCGCGTTGCCCGCTGTCTCGACGAGGCGGCTGCATTGGGATATGGCCCCAATGGGCGTGCGGCCTATTCGCGTTCATGCGCTAATCAATGATTTCTGGAAAACACGATGCGTGAATTGTTCGACGAGGTTGCGGGGAAGTCTCCGCTCGATCCACGAGAAGCGTCGCGGCTGTCGGCGCGCACGCCGTTGCGCAAACGCTTTTATACAGCGGCGGATGTCTCTGAAGGGCCGGACGGTTTTGCCATCACGCTCGACGGTAAGACGGTTCGCACGCCAGGTAAGCATGTACTGGCCGCTCCCAACAAAGAAATCGCTGATGCCATCGCAGCCGAATGGAATGCGCAGAAAGAGCTGATCGATCCGATGTCGATGCCGCTGACGCGGCTGGCCAACAGCGTCATCGACGGCGTGGCGTGGAATACCCGCGCGGTCATCGATGACGCAGCGAAGTATTTCGAGACAGATTTGCTGCTCTATCGCGCAGGCTTCCCGGATGCGCTCGTGCAGCGGCAGGCCGATCACTGGGACCCCGTGCTGGGCTGGGCGGCGGAGGAGCTTGGGGCGCATTTCATTCTGGCGGAAGGCGTGATGCATGTCCGCCAGCCGGAGAAAGCCATCGCCGCCGCGCTTGCGAAGATGCCCGCCGACCCGTGGTCGGTGGGCGCATTCCATCTGGTGACGACGCTGACGGGCTCCGCGTTGCTGGCGCTGGCGTTTAAGCACGGCGCGCTCGACAAGGTGCAGGTCTGGACCGCCGCGCATGTGGACGAGGACTGGAACCGCGAGAAGTGGGGCGCCGACGAGGAGGTCGAAGCACGGCGGGCCTCGCGCCTGCTGGATTTCGAGGCCGCGGCCTTGGTGCTTAAGGCGATCCGCTAAGGTTTTGCCTCAGATCAAGTCGTGCTCCTTCATCGCCTTCTCCTCATCGGGGGCGATGCAGGCGAATAGTTTGGGCGAGCCCTCGGCGAAGTTCAGGAAATACAGATTCTGAAACCGGATCGTGCCTTTGCCGCCGTCCTTCGGGCGCTCATAGGCAAAGTCCCAGTGTACGCGCGCCATCACGTTGACGTCGTCGAGTTCGGTGATTTCAACCTGCGATATGACAAACTGTTTGCCGCCGATCTTGCGGTAGCGCCTGAAGCCTCGCGGGATCGCTCGGCGGAAATAGTCGTCGTTGGCGCTGCCGACCACACCCTTTGGGCCGGCTTCAACGAAAAACCGCGCGAAGCCGTCGCCCAGATCGTCGCCCACATCCCTGGTCGGGGACTGGAGCGCCTGGTTGCTGCGTTCGCTATAAGTTTTGAAAAATTCGAGCGCCTGATCCTTCAATCCCGTCATGCGCGCCTCCCGTGATGCGGGCGATCAACCGCAACGGCTAATTCCGGCGGAAGGTTCCGAAAAAATATCGACGGGTCCCGCGTCACGATTGGACATTTCGCATCGCATTCATCGCTCTGGTCGGCATTCGGTTAAGGAGGGGTTTACGTCGTTTGGCTAACTTGCCGCTCTAAGTAGCGTCGAGTTTGAGTCATGTCGTTCGCGATTAATCCTGTTTTCCCGGTCATCGCCGCGTCGAGCCCGACGGCAAGCACGTTGTTGCAGCCGGGCACGACAGTTAGCGCGCAAGTGCTGCAGCAGCTCGACGCCAATCGCGTCCGTATCGCTCTTCCCAACATGACGATTGAAGTGTTGTCGGAAGTGCCGCTGCAGGTGGGGCAGATCCTGCAACTGGCGGTATCGCAAACGCCGCAGGGCGTGCGATTGCAGATTGTGCCGCAGAACGACGGGGCGGCTCCAAATCCTCCAACAACGACCCCGGCGAATACCGCGGTGACGATTGTTGATATTCTGAGCACGACGGCGCAGCCCGCGCCGCCACCGGCTTCGACCAACGCATTGGTGACCACCGCTACCGACGCGACGCTGCTGGATATTTTGGAGACGACGGCGAAGCCCGGCGCGTCCACAACGGCGGGTGCTTCGACAACGGCGGACGGAACCGCATCCGCTGAAGCCGGCCCAGACGTGACCGGCAATGTCCGGGTCGATACGCCGACTGCGCCGACCGCGGCCGCCGCAGCGGGCCGCCCGCTGACAAACCTCGAGGCGTTGGCCGTCTCGGCCGCGGTTCAGACCGCTGCCGCCAAGCAGGGCAGTCTCGCGCCATTGTTTGCAAACCTGAGCGCGGCCATGGCGTCAGGCGCATTGCCTCAGACCCTGCAACAGGCCGCTGCGCAGCTCCTGGCGCTTCGGCCGAAGCTCAACGAAAATCTCAGTGGCGAAGACCTGAAAACCGCCTTCCGCAATTCGGGTTTGTTCCTCGAACAGTCGATGCCCAATACCGGCGGCGCATCGCAATCCATGGCCGGTTTGCCGGACATGAAGGCGGCCTTGATCGTCTTCCGTCAGACGCTGTCATCATGGCTCGCGACGCCAGCCGCACAGGAAGCTGCGAAGTCGCAGGGGCAGGGCACGGCGCAGGGTGCTGCATCGCAGACCTCGGCGTCGCAAAGTTCAACTGCGCAGGGGGCAGCTTCGGCAGGCGAGGGAGCTACGCCCCAAGGTACAGCTTCGCAAGGCACAGCTTTTCAAAGCATAGCCGCTCAACTCAGTGGACAATCCGCGTCATCCACGGCGGCGTTGCCCGGCAAGGTGACGCTGATGCTGCCCGGTGGAAGCCCATCGTTGGCGCCGGAGATCGATGCCGACGATATCATCTTACCGCGCTCGCCGATCCGGCCGGGCGCAGAGACCATCGAAGTCGAACCGAAGATGCGCATCTTCGCGCCGAACGAGCCGCTGCAGACGGCCACGGTGCGGTTGTCCGCGAGCGCTGCCGGATTGGCTTCGCTTCAGGAAGTGCTCGATGTGTTTCCGAAGGGCGTGCGCGATGCCGTGAAGGCATTGCTCGACGCCGACGCCTTCTACTCGCATACCGTTGCGCCGAAGAGCGATGCTCCGGCCCAGACGCCGCCTCCGCCGTTTCGTGGCTCGACGCCGACGGCGCAGGCCATGGCGCGCGCAACGCTCGGTCCGGATGATGCGCCGGGAACTGTAGCACAGCACCTGTTGAAGGACACCGATGCCGCCATCGCGCGGCAGACGTTGTTGCAGGCTGCATCGCTGCCGGACCGCGTCGATCTCCCGGGCCTGCGCACCGATGCCGGACAGCCGCGCTGGAATTTCGAAATTCCTTTCGCCACGCCGCAAGGCACGGCGATCGCGCAGTTCGAGATATCGCGTGACGGCGACGGCGTCGAAATCGGCCGCGCGCAGAAAACGTGGCGTGCGCGCTTCTCGTTGAATGTCGAGCCCACCGGCCCGGTGCATGCGGTGGTGACGCTCAGTGGTGAGCGCACATCGGTGCGCATGTGGGCGGAGCGTCCCAACACGGCCGCGCAACTGCGCGCCAATGCCGATCAGCTCACGCATGCATTGCGCGAGGCCGCCCTTGAGCCCGGAGACATCGTGATCCGGGACGGGGCGCCGCCGCCGCCGGCGCCGCCGCCGGCCGGCCAATTTTTGGATCGCGCATCATGATTACGCGTCCTGAAAGTCTGCTCGCCGTCGCGTTGCACTACGACAAAAAGGGTGCGCCGCGTGTCGTTGCCAAGGGCAGGGGCACCATCGGCGAGAAGATCCTCGAGGTCGCGAAAGAGCACGACATTCCCATCGAAGAGAATGAAGTGCTCGCGGGTGCGCTGTCGCATGTCGAACTCGGCGACGAGATCCCGGCGGAGCTCTACAAGGCCGTGGCGGAAGTTTTGATCTTCGTCATGAAACTGTCCGGCCGTCTGCGCTGAGCATGCCAGTGCTGCGCGGGACAATTGCCGGGTTTCGCGTCTAGTGTCCCGAATCCAAAGTTCGTTTCATGGTGCAGCGCGCTCTGTAGCGAACTTTGGATTCGAGAGGACACTAGCAACCTTATGATTCTAGTGTGGTTTTGGTTTAGAAGTTCGCTGGAAGGACTCGCGGGAAAAATGGAGCGAACTTCTAAACCACCACACTAGGTGCGAACATGTTAGGCTTTCTGTAAATCACGAACAGGGAGCCAAGGATGTCATCAGCAGTGCCGTCATGGAAAGATCTCGCCACGCGCTACAATGCAGCGTGGAACGCGCACGATGTACCGGCCATCATGGCTTTTCACGTGGATGACACCAGCTATCAGCGCCACGGCATCCCGAAAGTCTATCGCGGCAAGGAAGCCGTCGCCGAGCAATTTGCCAAAGACATCTCCGGTCTGCCCGGCATCCATTTCGAGCCGGTCGCGCTCTACGGCAGTGACGATCACTTCGTCTCGGAGTCCATCATCACCGCGACCACGGCGAACGGCGAGCCGGTGCGCATGGAGCTGGTGGACGTGATCACGCTGCGCGACGGCAAGGTGGTCAGCAAGTCCAGCTATTTCGTCACCAGCCGTCCGCCACGGGACAAGCCCGCGGCCTGATCGAAAGTCGTTATGATTATTTGCCATGGTGCATCGGCGATGCCGCAATAGGCAAGCCGTGCATGAACCGCTTATCCTTATTGCATCAAAAAAGAAGCAATGGAGGAAACGCATGGATGCAGGAAAACGAGCGGCATCACGATCGCTCTGGCTATGTTCGCTCGCGGTTGCGACAGGTGCGGGCTGGTTCGCGGCCACCGCATTTTCACCCGCCGCCAAAAGCGAAGAGCCGCGCTTTCCGGTCCTGACCATGGATCAGTTGAGCGAGAAGCAGAAGCCGCTCGGCGAGCAGGTGATGAAGGTGTCGAGCGTCGGCATCGGTGGACCGTACAATCCGATGATGCGCAGCCCCGTGCTCGGACAGCGGCTGTTCGATCTGTATCACTATCTGCGCTGGGAAACGTCTGTCCCCACGAAGTTGAATGAATTCGCCATCCTGATCATCGGGCGGCAGTGGCGCTCGCAGGTGGAGTGGTACGCCCATGCGCCGCTGGCGGCGAAGGCCGGGCTGTCGCCGCAGATCATTGCCGACCTGAAAGCCAACAAGCGTCCGGCGAACATGTCGGAAGAGGAGGCGGTGGTGTATGATTTCGTCACCGATCTCACCACCAAGCATGCGGTCTCCGACGAGCTGTTCGCCAAGGCGCGCAAGCTGTTCAACGACCAGCAGCTCGTGGACCTGACGTCTGTGGCAGGCGCCTACGTGTCTGTCGCGATGCTGCTGGCCATGGCCGAGGAGACCACGCCGCCCGGCAAGGAAGAGCCGTTCAAGCCGGGCGAACCCTAGTGCGGCCAACTCCGGCAGCTTAGCGCCAGCCTGACATACTCAGGTGGTCGGGATTGATACGTTTGGCCAATGACTCAGACCTTGGTCTTATTCTTGATGATGATCAGCTGGGTAATTTGATTGCCGCGCAGGCTGAAGTAGAAACTCAGGATCAACGGGTCGGGCAGGCCGGTCTTGTCGTAAGTGCCGTCAAGCTTGGCATGGACGGTGACGTCACCATGGCGATCCCAGGCGCGCTGGACTTCCATCGTCACTTTGGCTCCGAAAATCTCCTTCTCGCCGAAACCGCGGATCGCGGCGGTGCCGATGAACTCACGCTGGATATCATTTAGCATGGCATCTGGAGCGAATGTCGCCATCCAGGCTTCGACATTATGGGCATTACAGGCGGCGATATGGTCGGCGACTACTTTTGGTAGATTGTTGGTAATATCGATTGTCATGACGATCTCCTTTGCACGGGGTGTTGCGAAGGTTTTACGCGCATCCTCCTGTCAGTTTCCGTCAGGAGAGATTTTCCGGTTCGCCAGCCTGTCGAGGTGGGTGCGCAGGCGGCGCACGAGGTTTGCGCGCTGGGCGGGGTAGCGGTCCAGCGGCGTCATCGCGACGATCCGATCCGTGCGGAAAGTGCGGAAATCCTGCCGCAACTCGCACCAGGCGAACAATACGCGCGCTTGGTCCGTGAAGCCGATTTGGATTGGCCAGATGATGCGTTCGCTACGCCGCCCCTGTTCGTCGCCATAGCCGATATCGAGTCGGACGCGGCCGCGAATTGCCGTGCGCAGCTCATCGATTGGCACGCTATTCTGGGGAAAGCTCGGGGGTGGTCCTGGCAAAGAGAGCGGGTTTGTAAGCTGCGCCTGGGCCTGGGGCGATAATACCGCACTTATTTTTGCCAGTGCGACAGAAGCCGCCGCTTTCAACACGGCGTCACCACGCTGATCAACGTAGCGCAAACCCAGCGTGATCGCCTCGACCTCGTCTTCCGACAACATGAGCGGCGGCAGGAAGAGACCAGGTCGCAGGATATAGCCGACGCCGGCCTCGCCGTCGATTGGTGCGCCCTGCGCGATGAGTTCGGCGATGTCGCGATAGATCGTTCGTTCAGAGACCTCCAGCGCTTCGGCCAGACGCACGGCGGTGACCGGCTGATGGCGTCCGCGCATAGCTTGAAGCAGGCGGAGGAGACGTGCGGAACGGGACATAAAGCAACTGGACCTTTGATCCACTCTACGACGGATTGCTGACAGTTTGTGTCAGGAATCGAGATCGGATCGAAGGTTCAGACGAACAAGGGAGACGTCTCGCCTTAAGTCTTCGCGTCTCGGCCGATGCGGCCGAGGTGGGTGTAGCCGAACCCGGCGCGGTATTTCAGCCCGTAGCCCAGCGCGCGGTCGAGCCCGATATGCGCCAGCCAGATCAGCGCGATGGCGAGCACATAGGCGTGGGCCGCGAAGATGTAGCCGAGGATAACCAGCAGTAGAGGGCCGCAGGTGTCGTGGGCGAGGTTGTAGACCACCGCGCCGACACGCGGGCCGGCGAGATAGCCGAAGAAGCTCAGGTCCGGGGCGAAGAACATGATGGCGAACGCCGTCCAGGACAGGCCCGAGTTGGCGTAGAGCAGCACGCACAGCGCCAGCAGCCCCAGTCCCTCCAGCCGCAGCAGGATACGGACACCCCCGGTGACAGCGCCGGCGGTGTCAGTCGTCATGTTGTCAGTCATTTAGCGGATTCCCTTGAAGTCCTATCGTGCAGTGCAATGCAGCCCTGAGCCGCCGTTTTCGTGTCCGCCCGGGCGTTTTCCCCCGGCCAAATCGCGTGCTAGAAAGTTGGCCAGCGAGAATGAACAAGGACGGCGCCAGCCGCCCAAACAACCAAAAGGCGGTGCTAACCGCCAATCGGGAAGATATCCATGAAGCACATCCTCGAAGCACTCGATGAGCGGCGCGCGGGCGCGAAACAAGGCGGCGGCGAGAAGCGCATCGAGGCTCAGCACGCCCGCGGCAAGCTGACTGCCCGCGAGCGCATTGAGCTGCTGCTCGACAAGGGCTCGTTCGAGGAATTCGACATGTTCGTCGAGCACCGCTCGGTCGAGTTCGGCATGGAGAAGAACAAGATCCCGGGCGACGGCGTCGTCACCGGCTGGGGGACGGTCAACGGCCGCAAGACGTTCGTCTTCGCGAAGGACTTCACGGTGTTCGGCGGCTCGCTATCGGAAACTCACGCACTGAAGATCACCAAACTGCAAGACATGGCAATGAAGGCGCGGGCGCCGATCATCGGCCTTTATGATGCAGGCGGGGCGCGCATCCAGGAAGGCGTCGCGGCGCTGGCCGGCTACTCATACGTCTTCCGCCGCAACGTGCAGGCCTCGGGCGTGATCCCGCAGATCAGCGTCATCATGGGCCCGTGCGCGGGCGGCGACGTCTACTCGCCGGCCATGACCGACTTCATCTTCATGGTGAAGAATACCAGCTACATGTTTGTCACCGGCCCGGATGTGGTGAAGACCGTTACCAATGAAGTGGTCACCGCGGAAGAACTCGGCGGCGCCTCGGTGCACGCGACGAAATCCTCCATCGCCGACGGCGCGTTCGAGAACGATGTCGAGACGCTGCTGCAGATGCGCCGGCTGATCGACTTCCTGCCGTCCAACAACACCGAAGGCGTGCCGGAATGGCCGAGCTTCGACGACATCGAGCGCACCGATGAGTCGCTCGACACGCTGATCCCGCAGAACCCGAACCAGCCTTACGACATCAAGGAATTGATCCTGAAGGTGGTGGACGAGGGCGATTTCTTCGAACTCGCCGACACCTTCGCGCGCAACATTGTCACCGGCTTCGGGCGCATCGCGGGCAAGACGGTGGGCTTCGTCGCCAACCAGCCGATGGTGCTGGCGGGCGTGCTCGATAGCGACGCCTCGCGCAAGGCCGCGCGCTTTGTCCGCTTCTGCGACGCGTTCAACATTCCGATCGTCACCTTCGTGGACGTGCCGGGCTTCCTGCCGGGCACCGCGCAGGAATACGGCGGCCTGATCAAGCACGGCGCCAAGCTGCTGTTTGCTTACAGCCAGTGCACGGTGCCGCTGGTCACAGTGATCACCCGCAAGGCCTATGGCGGTGCATTCGACGTCATGGCGTCGAAGGAAATCGGCGCGGACATGAACTATGCCTGGCCGACGGCGCAGATCGCGGTGATGGGCGCGAAGGGCGCGGTGGAGATCATCTTCCGGCAGGACATTGGTGACGCCGAGAAGATTGCCGCGCGCACCAAGGAATACGAGGACCGCTTCCTGTCGCCGTTCATCGCGGCCGAGCGCGGCTATATCGACGACGTCATCATGCCGCATTCGACCCGCAAGCGTATCGCGCGTGCGCTGGCGATGCTGAAGGACAAGCATGTCGAAGCGCCGATGAAGAAGCACGACAATATACCACTATAAGTAGAATTAATGCGGGACTTCCCGCCTCAATTCGCTAAAGTGGTGCGGTGAATCGCGGAGGACGGGTGTCGAGTCCTATGGTTGAAGAGCGGCCGGCACCATTTCTGCCTCTGCGATGGCAAATCCTGCTCGTGCTGTTTCTGGCGCGCAGCTCGATGGCCTATCAGTTTCAGAGCATCGGCTCCGTCGGGCCGTTTCTGATCGATGGCTTCCACATCGACTTCACCTGGCTCGGCACGCTGATCGGCCTCTACATGCTGCCGGGGGCGGTGGTGGCGCTGCCGAGCGGCGCCATCGGCCAGCGCTTCGGTGCGCGGCGGGCGGTGATCTTCGGATTGTTTCTGATGTTTGCCGGCGGCCTGCTGACCGCCTCGGACAACTTCAACATTGTCCTGACCGGTCGCCTCATCAGCGGCATCGGCGGCGTCATCCTCAACGTGATGATGACCAAGATGGTCACCGACTGGTTCGCCGGCCATGAGATCGTGTTCGCCATGTCGGTGTTCGTGGCGAGCTGGCCGTTCGGCATCGCGCTCGGGCTGATGACGCTGCCGCTGGTGGCGGGCGCCTGGCACTGGCCGGCGGCGATGATTGTCGCCGCGGGTCTTGCACTGGTCGGGCTTATGCTGATGGCGGCGCTGTATCGCGATCCGCCGCGCAATCTGGATGAGCCTGTCGCGAAGTTCAGCATCTCGATGGACAGCCGCGAGTGGCTGCTGGTGTCGATCGCTGGCCTGATCTGGGGGCTCTACAACGTCGGCTACATCGTGCTGGTGAGTTTCCTGCCGGAGCTGTTCACATCGCGGGGCTATACCCATGAGGATGCGGCGCGGATCGTCAGCGTGCTTGGCTGGGCGCTGATCTTCTGCGTGCCGCTGGCGGGCTACGTCGCCCAGCGCGTCAACCGTCCCAACTTGCTCATGACACTGGGCTTCGGCCTCGTTGCACTTTCTGCGCTCGCGCTGCCGTTCATCAGTGCGTTCATGCCGACGTTCTTCTTGATCGCGGTGGTGGCCGGTCTGCCTGCAGGGCTGATCATGTCGCTGGCGTCGCAGGCGCTGTCGCCGCAGAACCGCGCCATCGGCATGGGCGTATTCTACGCGTTCTATTACGCCAGCATGGCGATCCTGCCAGCGCTTGCGGGACGCGTGCGTGATCTCTCGGGAAGCCCTGCATCACCATCGCTGTTCGCTGCTGGGATGATGGGGCTGTCGATCGTGGGGCTGATCGCGTTTCGCGTGGCGCAGAGATGGAAGCCGGTCGGGGATCGGTGATGGCTATTTTCTACAGAGCTGTTGCGGGAGTTCTGACAACGCGAAAGACGGCATATCGATGCGCTGTCATTTTTGCTTCGATGATAGGCGCTTTCGGATTTAGCTTTTCGGCTAGTGCCCAAGAGCATCTGTCGAAAAGCACAAAAGCTGAGCATGAACTTTTTCTAGGGGGATATGCGCGGTCAAACAGCAATTGTGAGGGCATTGATCCTCCGAAAATTAATCTCGATCTGAGCCCGGAGCACGGGATTGTCTGTTTGCGACGTGCAGGTGTTTGGCTCACGAAAGTTGTAGAATCTAATCTAGTGCACTGCCTGCGGCGAAAAGTAAGTGGCATCCACGTCATATATGTGCCGCGTGCTGGCTACGCAGGGTTGGATAAGGTCCGTTATACTGCGGAGTATCCTACGGTACAGTACTCGGTCGAAGTGGATCTGACCGTTCTGCCTGATGATTCTTCGCCAGGTGGAGTGCTTAAGAATATCGACGCGTCCGCTGGCAAGAACGGTCAAATTCTGGGACCTATCCATGAGTGCAGTGCTCTCGTGTCTTAGCTTGTGCGTTCTGTTCAGCGAGTCATCTCATGCCCCGTCACATTTTCATCGTCCGTGCCTCCGTTCCTGATCCCGCCGAGCGTGAGGCTTTCGATGCATGGTATTCGCGAGAGCATTTGCCGGATGCGGTGAAATCGTTCGGCTGCATGCGCGCGTGGCGGTTCTGGAGCGTGGTTGATCCGTCGCAGCATTCGGCGATGTATGAGTTCAATGACCGTGAATCGCTCGACCGCGGGACCACGGGCGAGGAGATGAAGCGGCTGGTGCGGGACTTCGACCGCGACTGGCCGAATATCAAGCGCACGCGCGACATTCTCGTGCAGTCCGAGAACTTCAGCGCCTAATCCAAGTCCGTCATTCCTTCCATGGCCGCAGCTCGCGGGTCGCACCTGGACTCAAGCCCGTGTGGCGCTTGACGGTGTCGTAGCCGCGGTCGGTGGTCTTGTAGGTGACTGTGCTATCGTAGGGCTTGCCGTCAGCGGTCGCCGTCAAGTTCAGGATGATGGTGCCGTCGCTCTCCATGCGCGCCGTGCCGGTGTAGGGCATCGAAGGGCGTGCGTCGGTCGAAGGCCGCACGTCATCGGCCAGCGCAGTACCGGTCACACACAGCATCAGAATGGTCAGGATTGTCTTGGTCATTCGGTCTCTCCAGACAGCCAGTCTGGGGGCGCAATCCGGCGCAAATATGTGGAGTGGCGGCGCTATCGTAATGTGCTTACGAACGCGAAAGCGCGGAGTGATCCATCACTAACATAGATGCCGTCGCGCGCTGATGCCGGCGACGATCTGCATGATGCCACCCACCAGCCAGCAGACGCCGAGGATGATGGTGGAGCGTGTCGATGGATTGGCGTCGAACACGATGATGTAGACCGACAGGAATGCAGCGAGCGTTGCGAGGAAGGTGCCGATGGCGCTGAACAGCTCAACCGGATCGGTCCGTTCTGAATTGCCGGCCGTATGTCCGGCGGTGCTATGTGGTGGGATATCGATACCGAGATAGAAGCCGACAGCGCCGAGGATCATCAGCCCAAAGACCAGTGCGACCGAGCCGAAGGCCTCGACGCGCGAACTGGCCATATGGGCGGCGACGAACAAGCCGCAGGAGCCGCCAGCCATCGCCAAGCCGATCCGCTCAATGATATGGGCGGCTTTGCTGGTCCGGGAGCGGGTGGCGGGTCGCGAGATGCTGGTTTCGGCCATCCTCTACCAAGCGCGGAACTGGAAAAGGTTGCATCGCAACTGCAAAAATATTTTTCGATTGAAGTGGAATAAAAAGCTCACCTCAAAAAAGAAAAACCCCGCCGAAGCGGGGTTTTATTAAGCGATATCAGTCGCTCACCACCAGGTGCGGCAAACGCGACGGCCTGGGCCCCAGTAGCGGCAGCGGCGCACAGCCGGAGCAACCACGACAGCGCGCATCGGCCGGCAGGCGCCCATTGGGCCGCGGGCGAAGCCAGGGCCGCAGCCCTGTGCAACATGAATCACGTCAGACGACTGGCTAGCGGGAGCGAGCGGCATCGCGCTGGCTGAACCGAGGCCAACAACGGTGGCGGCGAAGAGGGCTGCTGCAAACAATGTCTTCATGGGATTCCCTTCCAATTCCAAATGAGGCGCGAATCAAAACGCGCGCCATGAGTCCATTTAAATCATGGCAGCAAGGAGTCCGTATGAAGAGCGCCTTGCCTGCTGTGACGGACGTACAAAACGCTATCATCCATGAATGATGAATGAATGAATTTGAAATGTTGTGATGTGAACCTTGTTGCATCGCCACACGACTAATCAGTGGAAACGCTAAATTAATTTTTGAGGGGCTGCATGATTCGAAAATCCATTGGCATGGTGATTGCCGTCTTCGCGATCAGTCCAGCCTTCGCCGATGTAACGGCGGTCTGTAAACTTGCGGATGACAAACGCACTGTCACTGTCGCGTTTACAAATCCGTCATCCCAGACAATGGCGTGCGATGCGAACTGCGATATGGCGGTGCCGAACGGATTCGGCACCGTGTCCTGCAGCAAGCAAGTCCCTGGTGGCGCGACAGATTTGGTGTTGTGCACGGAAGTGAAGAAAGGCGGCGTTGAGTATTCGCGCGTCAAAGGCGTTGAGACCAACTGCCGCGATGTGAATGCTGCAGCTGCTCCGGCCGAACAGGACAAAGACGCTGACAAAGACGCTGATGAAGACGATGACGCAGAGATGCAGCGCATTCAGAAGCAAGCGCAGGAGCTTCTCAACCAGATGAAGAAGAAATGACATCCGCGACGTGATGTGACATTCGCGATTCCATCGGTGTGAAAGCAATCATCATGCCGCGAATGAGGGATATGCATGCGTTCACAAGGTGGAGGCAATGCATCACGTTCTCCGAATGGAACCAAAACGATTCACACTGCGTTCATCGGCGGTGCGGAAGAGTTGCGGTGTTGCAACCTCGCTCACGTGAAGAGGAAATTGGAATATGGAACGTCGTAACTTTCTGAAGTTCGCCCTCGGCTTTGCCGCTGGCGCTGGTGTTCTCGCCGCGGCAAGTGCCAACGCAGCACCGATGCTCGCTCCCCAATCGCAGATGACTGGTCCGCTCCCCAAACCCGAATTGCCCGCAGAGCCTGCTGTGGTCGATCAGAACGAAGTCGAACATCTCAAGCCCGAGCAGGTTTACTGGCGCCGCCGTCACTGGCACCGCCGTCGCCACCATCGTCGTTGGCATCGCCGCCACTGGTAAGCACGCGCTGCCGTTTAAAAATGAACCCCGGTTCGAGTGGCTCGAGCCGGGGTTTGTTTTTGTCTGTCTTTTTGTAAACGGGCCGCGTCACTCGCGGCGGCATTTGCCCAGCCAGTTGCGGCGATAGCCGAGCGGGCACTTGCGCGCGAATATCCGCATCAGGGCAGGGCCCTTCGCCTGCGGCCGGCAGGCGCCGCCCGGTATGCGCTCGAACCCGACACCGCATCCGTCCTTCACCACGATGATGGTGTCAGCCGGCATGGAGAGA
The DNA here is from genome assembly GCF_055386385.1 of Afipia dichlorophenoxyacetatis. Lineage (NCBI taxonomy): Bacteria > Pseudomonadati > Pseudomonadota > Alphaproteobacteria > Hyphomicrobiales > Nitrobacteraceae > Afipia > Afipia dichlorophenoxyacetatis. The sequence goes on from NZ_AP029250.1 coordinate 2,784,798, forward strand.
GGCGCGAGCGGCGCCGCGCGAACGGCGTCGATCTGAAACAGCAAGGTGGCAAGAAGGATCGCTGCGACTAGCGTCTTCATTGGGTATTCCTGTTTTCAATCTGGCGTAACCTGGCGCCGCTCACATTGCATTATTTCGCGAGGAAGCCGAGCATCAATTCGTTGAATTTCGGTGCAGCCTCAATGAATACGAGGTGGCCGACGTTCGGGATCACTTCGGCTTTCGCATCCGGCATCTTGGCGGCAAATTCCTTAGCAAGGTCGGCGTTGTGGCCCATCTTCGGCCGCAGCGCTTCCGGCGCGTTCGGCTTGCCGGGCGCGTTGTGATCGTCCTCGCCCATGATGAACAGGGTCGGCCGCGTAATCAGCGGGATCTCATGCGCCACCGGTTCGCGGTAGATCATCTGTGCCGAGCTGACAAAGGCCTTCAGCCAGCGGGGATAATCCGCCGCGCCTTTGATGTTGAAACGCGCATCAACGTACGGTGTGATCTGCTCCGGCGGCAGCTTCAGCGAATAATTGGTGATGAGCTGCTTGCGATAGCCGTCCGGGGTGAGCTTGTCCTCGTGCTCCAGGATCGCCTCGGTCGGCGTCGGCGGCACGTAGAGGCGGTAGTCCTCCAGGCCGATGGGCGCGACCAGCAGCAGTTTGGATACGCGATCAGGATAGGCGCGGGTGATGCGCACACCGAGCATGCCGCCGAGCGAGTGGGCGACGACATCGACTTGCTTGAGTTGCAAGTGATCGAGCAGGGCGACGGTGTTGCGCGCGAGAATATCGAAGTGCAGGTCGAAGGTCGGCTTGGAGGATTTGCCGAAGCCGATCTGGTCCGGCACCACCACGCGATAGCCTGCGTCGGTCAGCGTCTTGATGACTGGCGCCCAGTAGCTCGACGGGAAGTTGCGCCCATGCAGCAACAGAACGGTGCGGCCGTTCGGGTTGGCCGGCGCCACATCCATATACGCCATGCGCACCTGCTCGCCTTCATTGGTCAGGGGCAGCATGTGCACAGGATAGGGATACGCAAAGCCCTCAAGCCCGATGCCGTAGGGCTCTTTCGCCGCCGGTGCGGGGGAGGTCTGCGCGTGTGCCGAGGACAGCAATGCCAGTGAGGCGAGTGCCGACACGGCAATGGAAAAGCGGTTCATAAAAGTCTCCTGGAATCTTGCATTTCTTACAATGCGGCTCTGCGTATAGAGCGTCGGGAGTCACGGTGCCATGACAATGCCGTGACCTCCAAAAGACGTGTATAGGCGGCCGCGCGGGGCCTTGGTTTCAAGCCTTGGTTTCAAAGCTTCGGCGCGTTGCCCGGTGCACTGTTAACCGCCGCGTCTTTCTCCGCAGCAAACGCGTCCGCATCGATCCTGGCTGCGCTGACGATCTGCTTGAAATCGATGAGTGTAAACTCGGCCTTGCCGACGCGATCCGGCGCAGTGCCCGGAGAGAGTTCAACAGTAAGGAGGCCGTCGCAATTGGCGGCCTTCGCGTCATCAAGCAGCTTGCCGAGCGATTTGTCGCTGGCCTGCGCGTGCTTGAACACCGCAACACAACTGCCGCGGCCATTGGCATCGTTCAGCGCAACCGCCGCCTTGGGATTGATCGGCGCGTTAAGCGCTTCGATCGCTGAGGCGGGATCGTACTTCTGCTTCACCGAGACGACCTTGCCGCCCTTGTAGAAGTAGTAGAGGCGTCCATCACCAATGGCGGTGGGCTTGTCGCCATACTTCGCCATCACCTGCTGGATCATATCCGATTTGGTGAGCTGCTTGTCGTTGGCAAAGCCAAGGGTGCGGGAGACGTAATAGGCGCGGTTCGCGCTGGCAGACGAAGAGAACATCGCCAGCATTGACTCGCCGGCGCGATTGCCGCTTGCGGGCGAAGCGAATTTCATCGACGTGACATAGGTCACGTTGGTGCTGCCGAATTTCTGCTGCGTGGATTCCGGCTTCACGCCGGGCAGATCCTTCAGATACGCCTCGAAAACGGACGCCGCCTTGCTGCCTTCGGTCGCAGTCGACAGCCCGACGATGTCCGGCTGCAACTTGCCGGAGAACGCCGTCTCAGGTGATTTCGGCTTGATCTCGTAGGCTGAAGCCGCAACAGGAACAGCCACTGCCAAAAACGCAATTAAACCTGCGCGGAACATCGATCACCTATGCAATCAAGCGGTAAATAGCCGGAAAACGCGGCGGATTACGCCAATTTCTCTGTCCGGATGTCAACTGTGGAATTCATTACTCAGGCGAGCCGAACAGCGCCTTGAACTGCATTTCGCCTTTGGGGGTAAACGCGACGATGCGGCTTCCGGTGCGGCGTTTGGCCCATTTCAATTCGTAGAACCGCTCGAGAATGGCCGCGCCTAGCGCGCCTGCGAGGTGGCTGCGTCGCACGCTCCAGTCGAGACAGTCCTTGCACAGCGGGCGGCGCGTTCCGCCCAGCGCAGGTAAATCAATGCCGAACTCGGCCATGAAGCGCTCGCCATCCGGGGTGAGGGTGACTGTTCCCTTGTTCCGACGGATGAAGCGCTTCTCCGTCATGGTGTCGAGCATCCGGACACCCAAGTCACCCGCAAGATGGTCGTAGCAGACACGGGCACGGCGCAGTTCCGGATCCGATGGGCCGGTGCGTGTGCGCAGATGTCCGGCGCGCGCGGCAAGCCCCATCAGTCCTTCCAACACAGCAGCAACATCAGGGCCGCTGAGGCGGTAGTAACGATGGCGCCCCTGTTTCTCAGGGACGATGAGGCGGCCGCTTTCGAGTTTTGCGAGATGCGAACTCGCGGTCTGCGGCGTGATGCCGGCTTCCTGCGCGAGCTCGGTTGCGGTGAGCGCGCGGCCGCTCATCAGCGCGGTGAGCATGTTGGAACGTGCGGGATCGCCGACAAGCGCGGCAATCATAGTCATGTCTGGTCCTGCTTTCATACTTCGATCCTAATCGAAGCATTGACGACAGGCAACGCGGTAATGTTCGGGTCGTTAAAGTCGGAGAGGTGAACGATGATCACGGTTTTCATTCGCTACCAGATCGATCCTTTCAAGAATGCGCAATTTGAAGAGTATGCGAAGCGGTGGCTCGACATCATTCCGGCATGCGGCGGAGATCTGCTTGGCTATTGGATGCCGCATGAGGGCACGAACAACATCGCATTCGGCCTGATCTCGTTCCGCAGTCTTGCGGACTACGAGACCTATCGCGCACGGCTGAAAGTGGATGACGCAGGGAAGGCCAATTTCAACTTCGCACGGGAGCACAGATTCATTTTGGCAGAAAAACGGACGTTCTTGCGGCAAGTGGAACGCTGACGCGGGTGTCGGTTGATTTTGCATCGCGCAGGCCGCATCGTCGGCTCCGCCAACGCAGATAACATAAATGGAGAAGGCGGATGTCAGTCTCGGTCGCACAGAAGCGGGCGGAATTTCGCAAATTGCATGAGAGCGGATGTTTCGTCATTCCAAACCCGTGGGATGTCGGTGGCGCGCGTCTGCTCGCAAACATGGGTTTCAAGGCGCTGGCGTCCACAAGTGCAGGCTTTGCGTGGTCGATCGGGCGCCGTGACAACCAGGTGACGTGCGACGACGTGATCGCGCATCTGACGACGCTGTGCGAGGCGACGGATCTGCCGGTGAATGCGGACTTTGAGGCGGGCTTTGCGCATGATCCCGCCGGTGTCGCCGCCAACGTCACGCGCGCTGTTGCAACCGGCGTTGCCGGATTGTCGATCGAGGATACGACCGGCGATGCTTCGAAGCCGCTTTACGAGATGACGCTTGCAGTGGAGCGCATCCGCGCAGCGCGCAAAGCCATCGACGACAGCAAAAGCGGTGTGATGCTGGTTGGCCGCTGTGAAAGCTTTCTGATCGGGCAGCCTGATCTCGACGCGACCATCAAGCGGCTCGTTGCCTATGCGGATGCAGGCGCGGAGTGTCTCTATGCGCCGGCGCTCAAGACGAAAGAACAGATTGCGGAAGTCGTGAAGGCGGTAGCGCCAAAGCCAGTCAATGTGCTGATGGGTATGCCGGGATGGAGCGTCGCTGAGCTCGCGGATCTCGGCGTGCGGCGTATTAGTGTCGGAAGCTCGCTGGCGCGCGCAGCCTGGGGTGCGTTCTTGCGTGCCGCACGTGATATCGCCGACAACGGCTCGTTCGATGAGTTCGGAAAAGGCGTTCCGTTTGCAGAGATTAACGGGGTGTTGGCGAAAAAGGCGTGACCGCCGAGAACTGTTTAAAACAAAAAGGGCGAGCATTGGTGCTCGCCCTGATCGCCTCAGCAAGAGAGAGTTGCGCGCTTACTGTTTCGCAGGTGCGGCCGGAGCTGGCGCCGGTGCCGGTTTTGCCGCAGGTGCTGTCGGAGCCGCCGCTGAGCCCGAGCCCGTGGTTTGCTGGCTGGTCGCAGCGGGTGCCGTCTCCTGGGCGGTCCTGTCGTTTGGATTCATCGAGCCGTTATTCAGCCCGTAGAACACCACGCCGAGGATCGCGACAACCGCAATCGCAAACAGGGCGATACGGCTACCGCTTGCCGGGCCTTCTGCGAGTTCAGGATCGGCCTGAAGCTCGTTATCCAGCCGTTCGGCGCGCTGCCGGATCAGCTCTTCGTTGGTCGGAGTCGTCCGATATGGGTCGTTGGGGTTGTGCTCAATTGCCATAAGCCGTTCCTCCAGTTGTACAACAGGACAATCACGGGGCGGCTGGGTTGTTCCTTGGCTTCCTGACCAGGATCAGTTGGCTGGGCTGGAAATAGACGGCGGATTTTGGATCTCGTGCGGGGCAGGGTGCATCTGCGCCAGGATGAGCGCCAGCCCCACCAGAAGCGCCACGCCAACCATGGCTTTCAGCGGCTTATTGCGCTGAGTGAAGTGGAAGTCCTGGTAGATATCAGGCGCGTCCGCGTAGCCGCGTTTGTCCTTGTCGGACGCCCACCTGTTTCCCGAAATCAGGGCCATAAGCATTTCCTCCAAACTTTTTTGGTTTGTCCGGTTCTTGGTGACCGGGTTCGACGTCCAGGTTCAACCTGCCATGACGTTTGTCCGGTTTCTTGCAGAGGCTAATGGCCAGAGCGAGGCACCGTTCCTGCGGAGCCTTGCGTGTGGCTCGGGGCAGCTTTGCGGAACATTCTGCAGATTGAGGGGGGCGCCAACTTCCTCACTGGAAAAGAGGCATTCATGTCGTTTGTTTCGGTGAAAGCCGTCATTGCGACATAACGCGTCATCGGGGCGAGGGTGGGCGATGTAAAATTGCCGTTAGATAACAACGCACTGGCGCACAGATTTATGATGCACTCGCAACGAAAAGCGACATAGACTGGTTCTAATTGGAGACTGGTCTAACTGGACTCGTCCAAACGCAACAACAGCCCGTCGAAGAGGCAAATTGAAATGGGAATCAACCAGGGACCTATTAGTCTCGACCAGAAATATACCCAGGGTTCGGGACATGTTTTTCTAACCGGCATTCAGGCCCTGGTGCGCCTGCCGATGGCGCAGATCCGGCGCGACCGCGCGGCGGGTCTCAATACGGCGGCTTTTGTTACGGGCTATCGGGGCTCACCGCTCGGCGGTTATGATCAGCAGCTTTTTGCAGCGCGCAAACATCTTGATCAGTACGGGGTCAAGTTTCAGCCGGGCGTCAACGAGGACCTCGCCGCCACCGCGATCTGGGGATCGCAGCAGCTCAATCTTTCGCCCGGCGCCAAGCACGATGGCGTGGTGGGCATCTGGTACGGCAAGGGCCCCGGCGTTGACCGCTGCGGCGACGTCTTCCGCCACGGCAACGCGGCGGGTTCGGCGAAGAATGGCGGCGTGCTGTGTCTGGCCGGCGACGACCACGGCGCGAAGTCGTCGACTGTGCCGCACCAATCGGACCATGCGTTCATCTCCGCGCTGATGCCTTACCTCTATCCCTCGAGCATCCACGAGATGATCGAAATGGGGCTGCTCGGCATCGCCATGTCGCGTTATTCCGGCTGCTGGGTCGGCATGAAGGTCATCACCGAAACTGTGGAGACCACGGCGGAGATCGATCTCGCCGACGAAATGAAGCCCTTCATCATTCCAACCGATTTCGAGATGCCGCCCGGCGGCCTCAACCTGCGCTGGCCGGATGATCGCTTCGCGCAGGACCGGCGCCTGCAGGACTACAAGGGGTTCGCTGCCGTCGCATTTGCGCGCGCGAACAATGTCAACCGTATCACCATGGATTCGCCGAACGCCCGCTACGGCATCATGGCGTCCGGCAAGAGCTACGAGGACATCCGTCAGGCGCTGCGCGAACTCGGTATCACCGAGGAAGTGGCCGCGAAGATCGGCCTGCGGCTCTACAAGATCGGCATGCCATGGCCGCTGGAGCCGGAAGGCGTCCGCAAGTTCGCCGTCGGTCTCGAGGAAATCTTGATCGTGGAAGAGCGCCGCGAGATCATCGAGAACCAGGTCAAGCAGGAGCTGTTCAACTGGCGCGATGACGTACGTCCGCGCATCGTCGGCAAGATGGACTCGCACGACAAGCGCTTCCTGCCGTTCGCGGAAGAGCTGAGCGTTGCGTCACTGGCGACCTCGCTGACCGAGCGCCTGCTGCAGCTCGATCTCAATCCTGAAATCGTTTCGATGCTGCGCGCCAAGGCCGACTGGTTCAACGGGCGGCAGGCCTCACAGGTGCAGGCCGTAGCACCAGTGACCCGTACGCCGTATTTTTGCTCGGGCTGTCCGCACAACACGTCGACCAAGGTGCCGGATGGCAGCCGCGCGCTCGCCGGCATCGGCTGTCACTTCATGTCGCTGTGGATGGATCGCAACACCGAGACCTTCACGCATATGGGCGGCGAGGGCGTGCCATGGACCGGCATCGCGCCGTTCACCAACGAAAAGCACATATTCGCCAATATCGGTGACGGCACTTACTTCCACTCGGGAAGCCTCGCGATCCGGCAGGCCGTCGCGTCCAAAGCGAACATCACCTACAAGATCCTCTACAACGACGCCGTCGCCATGACCGGCGGCCAGAAGCATGACGGCGATCTGTCGCCACAGCAGATCACGTTCCAGCTTCACAGCGAAGGCATTCGCGAAATTTACCTGGTGTCGGAAAATCCCGACGCCTATCCGGCGAGCACCATCGCGCCGGGGACAAAGCTCGCGCACCGCGATGAGCTCGACCAGGTCATGCGCACAGTGCGCGAGGTGCCGGGATGCTCGGCCATCGTGTTCGTGCAGACCTGCGCCGCTGAAAAGCGCCGCCGCCGCAAGAAGGGCATTCTGGAAGATCCGTCACGGCGCGTGATGATCAATCCGGCAGTCTGCGAAGGCTGCGGCGATTGCTCGGTGCAGTCGAACTGTATTTCTGTTGAGCCGCTGGAAACCGAGCTGGGTCGCAAGCGCGTCATCAATCAGTCGAGCTGTAACAAGGACTATTCCTGCGTGAAGGGCTTCTGCCCGTCGTTCGTCACCATTGACGGCGGCGCGCTGCGCAAGCGCGCGCCGGTCGATCTCGGCGATCTTGGCGTGCTGCCGGAGCCGGCCTCAAAGCCGTCGCTCGATCGGCCTTACAACATCGCCGTGGGCGGTGTCGGTGGCACCGGCGTGCTGACCATTGGCGCGCTGCTCGGCATGGCCGCGCATATCGAAGGCAAAGCCAGCATGATCCTCGACATGTCGGGGCTCGCGCAGAAGGGTGGCGCGGTGTTGAGCCACGTGCGGCTGTCGCAGCACACGGCTGATGTCACGTGCTCGCGCATCGTCACCGGAACAGCCGACCTTTTGATTGCGGCTGACGAAGTGGTCGCAATTGCCAAGGAGACGCTGTCGCTCTGTGAATCGTCGCGCACCCACGGCGTTATCAATACGCATCTTATTCCGATCGCGGACTTCATCATGAACCGCGATTTTGATTTCCAGCGTGGCAAGGTCAATCTTGTGTTGGAAAATGCCTTGAACAAGGATTCGGCATTCCTCGACTTCACCAAGCCCGCGGAGGCGCTGCTGGGTGACTCCATCGCCACCAACATGATGATGATGGGTTACGCCTATCAGAAGGGATTGTTGCCGGTTGGCGTGGAAGCGATCGAGCAGGCGATCGAGTTGAACGGCGTGGCGATCAAGATGAACACGCAGGCGTTCCGGCTCGGCCGTCTCGCGGCGATCGATCCCGCGCGTCTTGCGAAGATGATGAGCGGCGATGCGCCTGAAGCGCCGAAGACTCTGGATCAAATGTCGCTCGACGAGATCATTGCCCATCGCACCAAGCTTCTGACCGACTATCAGAACGAAGCCTACGCGGCGCGCTATGTTCATTTGGTCGAGCAGGTGCGCAAAGTGGCGTTCGATGGCGGTTACGGCGAGGCGGTGCCGCGCGCGGTGGCCATCAACTACGCCAAGCTGCTTGCGTACAAAGACGAGTACGAAGTGGCGCGCCTGTTCACCGACAGCAAGTTCATGGACAGCGTCAACAAGCAGTTCGACGGTAACTTCAAGATGAGCTTCAATCTTGCGCCGCCGATGCTGCCGGGCAAGGACGCATCGGGCCGCCCGCGCAAGCGCGCGTTCGGTGCGTGGATGCTGCCGGTGTTTGGTCTGCTCACGAAGCTTCGCTTCCTGCGCGGGACGATCTTCGATCCGTTCGGTCACAGCGAGGACCGCAAGCTCGAGCGCGATCTGATCAAGGGCTACGAGCAGGATGTGGTCACGGCGGTGAAGTTGCTGTCGCCGCGGACCCATGACATCGCGGTCGAACTGCTCTCGCTGCCGGATCAGATCCGTGGCTACGGTCCGGTGAAGGAAGCATCGGTCAAGAAAGCGAAGGCGCGATACGAGCAGCTTGCGAAGGACCTTGTCAATCCGCCGGAGCTCGCTCCTCAGCCGATCGCTGCAGAATAGAACGCGCGAAAGCGCGTTCGTTCGCCCTGCGAAATTGAAGGTGCTTGCCAAGCGCGTGTTGGCGCGCGAATTATCCTGCTGGGAAGAAGAAAAAAGACACGCCAGCGGAGACTTCGTTTGACCATCAAGGGAAAAGCCTACATCGCCGGGATCTACGAACACCCAACCCGGCACGCACCTGACAAATCCACCGCACAACTGCACGCTGAATGCGCCAAGGGCGCATTGGAGGATGCGGGCCTGACAAAGGCGGATGTGGACGGCTATTTCTGCGCTGGTGATGCACCGGGCGGTGTGATGCCGATGGCTGACTATCTCGGCCTCAAGCTGCGCCATCTCGACTCCACCGAAACCGGCGGTTGTTCCTACATCATCGCGCTCGGCCATGCGGCGGAGGCGATTGCCGCGGGCAAATGTTCCGTCGCGCTTATCACACTGGCCGGCAAGCCGCGCACCGGCCCGATGCCGCCGCGCGCAACCGGACCTGAACTCGATTTCGAAGCAGCTTATGGTGCGACGACCCACAACGCATATGGCATGGTCGCCATGCGACATATGCATGACTTTGGCACCACCAGTGAACAACTGGCGTGGGTGAAGGTCGCAGCCTCCCATCATGCGCAATACAATCCGCATGCCATGCTGCGCGACGTGGTCACGGTTGAAGACGTGCTCAACTCACCGATGATCTCGGACCCGCTGCATCGTCTCGATTGCTGTGTGGTTTCAGATGGCGGTGGCGCACTCGTGGTGACGACGCCGGAGATCGCGAAATCACTGAAGCGTCCGCTGGTGCGCCTGACCGGACACGGCGAGTCACTGAAAGGTCCGAACGGCGGCCGCAATCTCGACCTCACGTATTCCGCAGGTGTGTGGAGTGGTCCACCGGCATTTGCCCAAGCCGGCGTCACGCCGAAGGACATCAAGTACGCGTCGATCTATGACAGCTTCACCATCACCGTGGTGGTCCAGCTCGAAGACCTCGGCTTCTGCAAGAAGGGCGAGGGCGGCAAGTTCGTCGCCGATGGCAATTTGATCTCGGGCGTTGGCAAGTTGCCGTGGAATACGGACGGCGGAGGGCTCTGCAACAACCACCCGATCAATCGCGGCGGCATCACTAAGATCATCGAGGCGGTGCGTCAGCTGCGCGGTGAGGCGCATCCGAAGGTGCAGGTGCCGAACTGCGATCTTGCCCTTGTCCATGGCACCGGCGGCTTGCTTGGTGTGCGTCATGCGGCTTCGACCGCTGTTCTGGAGCGCGTGTGATGACCGATAAACCAAAGTATCCAGCCCCAGTCGGCAATCCCGAAACCGTAGAATTTTGGGAAGCAGCGAAGCAGGGCAAGCTCCTCATCAAGCACTGCACCACGTGCGGTGAGCGCCATTACTTCCCGCGTTCGATCTGTCCGGTGTGCTTCTCCGACAAGACCGAATGGCAGGAGAGCAAGGGCGAGGGTGTGATTTACAGCTACAGCCTGATGCGCAAGTCGCCGACCGGGCCGTATGCAATTGGCTACGTCACCCTCGATGAAGGTCCGTCGCTGCTGACGAACTTTGTCGACTGCGATCTCACGGCCTTGAAGATCGGTCAGCGTGTGAAGGTGGTGTTCAAGCCGACGGATGGCGCGCCGCTGCCGTTCTTCACGCCGGTTGGCTAATAGCAAAAAGAAAGAGACGCGAGGAAACATGCCGATCAAGTACGATGAGGTGATGGCGCTCAAGAATGTCGGCCAGAAGTATTCCTGGACCGATCGCGAAGTGATGCTCTACGCGGTCGGGATCGGCATGGGTGCCGATCCGATGGATCAGAAGGAGCTCTCGTTCGTCAACGAGGGCTACTTCACGCCGCGCGAACTGAAGGTGGTGCCGACGTACGCGTCGGTTGCTGCATGGGGCGCCAGCGCGGGACACATCGACGTCAACCGTGTGATGGTGGTGGACGGCGAGCGCGACATCACCTTCCACAAGCCAATGCCGGTGACCGCGAACATCACGGCGGACTCCAGCATCCTCGGCGTGTTCGACAAGGGCAAGGACAAGGGCGCGGTGATCCTGCGCAAGACCGTGCTCAGGGACGAGACAGGTGAGGCGCTTGCGACGTTGATCGCTTCGCAATTCGCGCGCGGCGATGGCGGCTTTGGTGGCCCGTCCGGCGGTCAGCCCGAGCCGCACAAGATTCCCGAGCGTGCACCCGATATGACCGTGGATATTTCCACGCGGCCGGATCAGGCACTGATCTATCGCCTCTGTGGCGATCGCAATCCACTGCACAGCGATCCGGAGTTTGCCAAGCGCGCAGGGTTCGATCGTCCGATCCTGCACGGCATGTGCACTTATGGCCTGAGCTGCCGCGCTGTGCTGCAAACTTACGCCGATTACGATCCGTCGGCGTTTAAGCAGCATGTCACGCGGTTCTCCTCGCCGGTATTCCCGGGAGAGACTGTGTCGTTCGATCTCTGGAAGGACGGCAACGTCATTTCCATCGAAGGGCGCGTCAAGAGCCGCGGCGTCACGGTGATCAGGAACGGCATGACCGTTCTCGCCTAACAACAACACAAGAAAAGTTTGGAGGCACCAATGGGTCTGCTCGAGGGCAAGGTCGCGATCATCACGGGAGCAGGTGGAGGCCTCGGTGAGGCTTATGCCAAACTGTTTGCGCGCGAAGGTGCGGCAGTTGTCGTCAACGACCTCGGCGGGCCTCGCGACGGCAGCGGCTCCGACAAGGGGATGGCGCAGAAGGTGGTCGAGGCGATCAAGGCGGAGGGCGGCCGCGCCTATGCCAACACCTCGGATATCTCCACCATGGCTGGCGGGCAGTCGGTGTTCGATGATGCCATCAAGCAGTTCGGCCGCGCCGATATCCTCGTCAACAATGCCGGAATCCTGCTCGACGTCACCTTCGCCAAGATGACCGAAGAGCAGTGGGACAAGGTGATGAAGGTGCACCTCAAAGGCACCTTCTGCGTCACCATGCCGGTGTTCAAATGGATGCGGGAGAACGGCGGCGGCGTTATCGTCAACACGTCGTCCACCTCCGGCCTGATCGGCAATTTCGGCCAGAGCAATTATGGTTCGGCCAAGGGCGGCATCTGGGGCCTGAGCAATGTGCTCGCCATCGAAGGCCGCAAGTACAACATCCGGCTGTGGACGCTCGCGCCCGGCGCGCTGACCCGCATGACCGCCGACCTGCCGCGCTACAAGGAAAACCCTGGTGCCGCCATGGGGCCGGACGAGATCGCGCCTGCGGTGCTCTACATGGTCAGTTCCCTGTCAGGAGAGCAGACCGGCAAGACGCTGGGTGTCTCCGGGCCGCGCGGTGTCCGCGAGATGAAAATGCTCGAAATGGAGGGCTGGAAGCCCGGCGGGCCCTGGAAAGCACAGGATATTGCGACCCACGCGAAGGAGATTTTCTTCGACGAGGGCGATAAGATGGCCGCCCGCAGATTCTAAAAATAACGAACTAACGAATTAACGAAAGATTTGATCGACATGAAGCTGACCCATGAGGCGAGCGGCACCATTGCCATCGCGCCGACCCCGTTCTTCGACGATGGCCGCATCGACTATGAATCGATCGATCGGCTGACCGATTTCTATGGTGAAGTGGGCTGCATGGGCGTCACCGTGCTCGGCATTCTCGGCGAAGCGCCGAAGATGGAGAGCCACGAGTCAGTCGAAGTCGCGAAGCGCTTCATCAAGCGCGCCAAGGACAAGCAGGTCATCGTCGGCGTCTCGGCGCCGGGCTTTGCCCAGATGCGCTCGCTGGCTCTGGCCTCGATGGACGCGGGCGCGGCCGCCGTGATGATCGCGCCGCAGCCGCATCTGCGCACCGACGAACAGATCTTCGCGTATTTCAAGCAGGCGACTGAGGCCATCGGCACTGACGTACCATGGGTGCTGCAGGATTATCCGTTGACGCTCACTGTCGTGATGACGCCTTCGGTCATCAAAAAGATCGTGATGGATAGCCCGTCCTGCGTGATGCTCAAGCATGAGGACTGGCCGGGACTGGAGAAGATCTCGGCGCTGCGCGGCTTCCAGAAGGACGGCTCGCTGCGGCCGCTGTCGATCCTGACCGGCAACGGCGCAACATTCCTCGACTTCGAGATGGAGCGCGGCGCGGACGGCGCCATGACCGGCTACGCATTCCCAGAATTGCTGATCGATGTCGTCAATCTGTCCAAGGCCGGCAAGCGTGATGCCGCGCACGATATCTTCGATGCGCATCTGCCGCTGATCCGTTACGAGCAACAGCCGGGCGTCGGCCTTGCGGTCCGCAAATACGTGTTGAAGAAGCGCGGTCTGCTGACGTCGGATGCCCAGCGCAAGCCGGGATCGGCCATGAGCGCGACAGCGCGCGGCGAGGTGGATTATCTGCTCTCGCGCGTTGCGAAGCACGATAAGCGCGCGAACCTCGGATGAGCGATACCCCTTCCCAGGGATCAGACAACAAGAAGGCGATGCGAACCGCCGCCACCGTGCTGTTGTTGCGCGATCGTAGCAACAGCATGGAGATCTTCATGGTGCAACGGCACCATGAGATCGAATTCGCTTCCGGCGCGCTGGTATTTCCAGGCGGCAGCCTCGATCCCAATGACGATTTGATCGCGGCTGATGGCGCGCTCGTGCCGGATCGTTTCGGTCTCGATATTGAGACCGTGGCGATCCGCGTCGCCGGTGTCCGCGAGACCTTCGAGGAAAGCGGCATCTTGCTGGCGCGCGGGAAGGGATCGTCCGCGATCATTCCGGCCGCGCAACTCGCCGATATCGAGCCGCTGCGCGTTGCGCTGGATGAAGGCAAGATCAGCTTCGCGGATATCTTGCGTCAACATGGTCTGGTGCCTGCCATTGATCTGCTGGTGCCGTTCGCGCACTGGATCACGCCGGTCAATTTGCCGAAGCGTTTCGATACGCATTTTCTGCTGACGCTTGCTCCGGACGATCACGTCGGCAAGCACGATGGGCACGAGTCAGTGGACTCGCTTTGGCTCTCGCCACGAGAAGCGCTTGATGGCGCAGCATCCGGCCGCTTCACGCTGCCGTTTCCCACCATCCGCAACCTGATCAAGCTCGGCAAGCTCGGTACGGCAAAAGCCGCGCTCGAATTTGCGAGGGCGACGCCGGTGGTGACCGTGATGCCTGAAATGAGCAAGCGGGAGGACGGAACGCGTCAGCTGCGTATCCCGCGCGAGGCGGGGTATGATGGTGAGGTATTCGACTTTCGAGGTAGTTAATCCGGTCACTGATCGGCACCATCATCGCCATAATTGTTTCGCGGTTTCACGATAGTCAGCAGGTGCGCTCATAGCGTTTTCGAGCGAAGTGGTTCCCGGTTCGCGTGAAGAAAACGCGTCCAAATAAGAATCTGGCGAGCGCGCGCGTCCAATGAGACTCCATCGATGAGATCGTGGAAAATGCTCCTGATCGCCTTTCTCGCACTTCTGCTCGGTCCCATCGGTGTTTCCGCAGCCTCTTATTTTCTGAGTGACCGCGCCTCGGCGAACTGGCAGGTCGCGGACCGTTCGAGCGCGGGCGTCTTGCCGGAAGCGTCTCAGCATCCTGACGCGCTTGTCAGGATCTATGCGGCGCGCACTGTGCGCTGGCGTGGCATCGTTGCGGTTCACAGCTGGATCGTGTTCAAGGAGAGGGGCGCCTCGCGTTACAGCCGTTACGACTACACCGCGTGGGGTGAGCCGATCCGCGTCAACGGCTTCGTCGCTGATGGGCGCTGGTTTGGGCAGTTGCCAGAAGAAGTGTTTCATGCGGACGGCGAGCGCGCGGATCAGCTGATCCCGAAAATTCAGGCCGCGATCGACAGCTACAAGTATCGCAATCTCGGCGACTATCGCGCGTGGCCCGGACCGAACTCGAATACCTTCGTCGCTGCAATCATCGATGCGGTGCCGGAAATGGAAGCGGTGTTGCCGCCCACCGCCATCGGCAAGGACTTTCCTTACGACGGTGCTTGGTTTGGCCGCACGCCATCCGGCACTGGCGTACGCATGACGCTCGGCGGCTACCTGGGGCTTACTGTCGGCTGGTTTGAAGGCATCGAGCTGAATGTTCTTGGCGCGGTGCTGGGCCTCGATATCCGGCGGCCCGCAATCAAGATTCCCGCTATCGGACGGATTGGCATGAGCGCCGCGTCGGCGTAGTCACGTTCCTATCGACGCACAGTTGCGTCTTTGGAATATCCAGATGCGCGCATTTCCTCCCAACCGTATTGTCTGTCTCACGGAAGAAACCGTCGAGACGCTTTATCTGTTGGGCGAGCAGGATCGCATCGTCGGGGTGTCGGGCTATGCCGTGCGACCGCCGCAGGTGCGCCGTGAAAAGCCGCGGGTGTCGGCATTCATTTCGGCGGACATTCCGAAGATCATGGCGCTGCAGCCCGATCTCGTTCTCGCGTTCTCAGATCTGCAGGCGGATATCGTTGCCGATCTGGTGCGGGCAGGGGTGGCGGTGCACGTATTCAATCAGCGCGATGTTGCCGGCATTCTCGCGATGATCCGCACACTTGGTGGCCTCATCGGCGAAGCCGCGAAGGCAGACGGTCTTGCGGCGCAGCTTGAAGAGCGGCTTGCAGCGGTGGCCGCGAATGCGA
Source organism: Afipia dichlorophenoxyacetatis (assembly GCF_055386385.1). Lineage (NCBI taxonomy): Bacteria > Pseudomonadati > Pseudomonadota > Alphaproteobacteria > Hyphomicrobiales > Nitrobacteraceae > Afipia > Afipia dichlorophenoxyacetatis. The sequence continues at coordinate 2,800,261 of NZ_AP029250.1, forward strand.
ATGGTGGCGCCCGCCCAAAGGTCTATTTCGAGGAGTGGGACGATCCGCTGATCAGCGGCATTGGCTGGGTGTCGGAGCTGATCGGCATTGCGGGCGGCGAGGATGTCTTCCCGCAGTTGGCGAAGGAGAAATCCGCCAAGGATCGCATCATCGCGCCCGAGGCCGTCATCGCAGCGAAGCCCGATGTCATCCTCGCGTCGTGGTGCGGCAAGAAGGTCGTGCCTGAGAAAATCCGTCAGAGGGCGGGCTGGGGCGAGATTCCGGCAGTCCGCAATGGCCGCATCATTGAAATCAAGTCACCACTCATCCTGCAGCCGGGCCCGGCAGCCCTGACCGACGGGCTCGATGCCGTGGTGGCGGCGCTGCGGGTGTAAGCTCTTGTTCCGAAAAGCCAAAAAAATACAACTCCACACCCGTTTTGGGGCTGGCTTTCGGAGGCTGCTTGGCTATTGTGCGGCCTCACGCGCTCCTAGCTCAGCTGGATAGAGCATCGGATTTCGATTCCGAGGGTCGGGAGTTCGAATCTCTCGGAGCGCGCCATTTCTCAGCAAAATCGCGAACTTTGAGCGTACGGTTTCACCGCTCTCTTTCGCCGAATTAAGTCCCCGGTATCAGCGACGTCCAACACGGTTGACAGGTCCACCGCGGTTCATTGGCGTTCCTGGCCGGACCGCCTCGCGAGCGGCTGCGCGTGCTACAGGGCGTGGCCTTAGGACGACCCCAGGTCGCGCAACGCAGCTTGGTGGATAGCCAACGTATTGGCAGTAAACGACTGCGCCCGCTGGTTCGCTAGTAACGATCATTCCCGTCGAGCCCAACAGGGTACTCAGTGCTAGTCCGGTGAGTGTTAACGACAGTCGAAGTCGATGCATAACGTCCTCCCATGAGGTTGTTTTGCATTCAGCAGTACAGAGGGCCTTTTGGCCGACTGTTCCGGCGTTAGTGAACCGCGACCAGATTGTAGCTAATTGACGTAGATCAACGGGGCGGTATGCCTTGTGATCGCTGTGGGAGGCGGGAGTTCCAATCTCTCGGAGCGCGCCATTTTGTCAGTCATCTGCGAATTCGCAGATTCCGCGCGAAGACAGTTCATTTCGACAAGGTGCAGCCGGCGTCTCTCCACACACGCCGATTGCTGCACGCGCACGGTTGCGTGCGGCGTTTCTCGTCGTGCGATCAACGTGCCTCTAGTTTGGGAATGCGGGGCGAAGACCCGCAACGAATAATGCGCCTGAAGCCCGGTTCGGCATTGGCTGTGTTTGTGTTTGAACCAACGCGTCAATCGAGGTGGCGATGCTGGCAACGAGCGAAATCCGTAACAACTTTTCCCCGGTGCGTGCGCGAATACACGAACGTTAACCATGCGGGAGCGCGCTTTGACAAAGGACGCCTGCTTAATGAGCGCTTAACCCTTTTGGGCGACAGATACGGGATCAGCAGTACAATTAAGTCGTGCAAGAAACGCGAGCGGAAACCTGCACCCGAGGAGGGAATTGCGTGGGACTGCTTTTCATTGGCATGCTGGCCGGAATCTTGGTCGGCTATGGCTTGCTTGCGCCATCGCAGGCGAGCTTGCAGGAGTGCCCTTCGCAAGGCTGTTTCGACAACATCGCGGTCACGCCGCCGATGCAGCCGAAATCAACGCCCCTTGCGAAAAATCCCGCAGTGAAGCCTGCGGTGGCGGTGAAGTCAGGAAAACGATCGGCGGGCAAGTCGGGCCGAAAGAAAGACCTCGTCAAAAATGCGAGCTTGCCGACGAGGGGCAGCACCTCGGTCTCTGATCGTAGCGCTGAAGCATCGGATCCCGTCCTGAACAAGGCGAAGATTTCGATCGCAGCGAAGATGGAAGATCCGGCGTCCGCGGAGTTCAGTGACATGAAACGGGCTGTCAGAAAGAACATGATCGGGCGGCCCGTGGATACCATTTGCGGCCACGTCAGGGGGAAGAATACCTCCGGTGCCGACGTCGGGGACAGGCCGTTCCTGTATCTCGTGGACGATGATGATGCGTACGTTGTCGACGGCAAGGCAAATTCAGCGGCCGCGATCGCGTATCGTAATATTTGCAAGTAGAGCATGAACTGGCGAGAGCCGAACACTGGCCCTTCGGGCGCATATGGCGCAACGGAAGTTACGATCACTGGGAATGCGGAATGGGCGGGGGCGCTCTTTCAAACTCGGGGATCTTATGGACGACCTAACGGATTCCGTAGAGCGGCTCAATGGATCGCTACATTTGCCGGTCCTGGTGATTATCGAGCCTCTGACTCTGACGCGTACCTGTATTCTCAGCATTCTCAGGCGGGAATTGCCTGGGTTCGACATCGTCGAGATGGCGACGACAGACAATCTTGGCTGGGTGTCGAAACGAGATGTCCGCTTGGTGGCGCTCAATATTGGGGACAAGTCCATCGTTGATCCCTCCGTCGAGGATGATCTTGTGCTGCTCGAAGACTTCCATCCGAATGCTTCGATCGCGCTGTTGTCAAATCGTGATGACGAAGTCAGTGCGCTCGCGGCGATGCATCGGGGAGTCCGCGGTTTCATCCCGACGTCGACACCGGTTGAACTCGCTGTCGCCGGTTTGCGTCTCGTGCTCGCCGGCGGGGTTTACAGACCGCTTCCTATCATCGGACACAATGGCGCGCCAGGCCCCGAACGGTCCGAGATGTTGGCGATGGTTCCGGCGGCTGATGTCACGCAAGATGCGATGGAGAAAGCCATCATCGACTTCACGCCTCGCGAGCAACATGTGCTCGCAGCGTTGGAACTGGGTCTTCCGAACAAGCTCATCGCCGCAAAACTGAATCTTTCGGAGAACACCGTGAAAATGCACATCCAGCATATCATGCGGAAGTGCTCCGCTCGCAATCGCACCGAGGCGGTGCTCCGCTGGAGTGGTCGGTTGTCGGGTTAATAATTAGGCGTCGCTCAATCCTCGCGGAATGCACTGTTAAATGTGTCGAGCAGAGGCCGCAGCGCGTAGAGTGCGACTGTGCCGCTTCCGGTCTTGATGAACACCTGTGCGGGCATTCCGGGAATGATCTGGATGTCGTTCTCGGTGATCCGCGGATCCTGCACACGGATTTTCGCCGCGTAATATGGCTGGTCAGTCCGCTTGTCGGTGAGCCGATCGGCGGATACGTGCATCACTGTTCCCTTCAAGTGCGGTACGCGGCGCTGATTGTAGGGCAGGAGATGCACATCAGCATTCAGTCCAAGATGAACCACATCGATGTCCTCAGGCCTGACGCGCGCGATCACGATCAGGCGGTCCTGCCGTGGCACCATATCCATGAGCGGGGCGCCGGCCGCGATCACGCCGCCGGGGGTATGAACCCGCAGCTCGGTGACCACGCCGTCTTCACGCGCCTTAACTTGCGTTCTGGACAGCTGGTCCTCGGCTGCCCGCAATCGCTCACGCAACTGAAATATCTGGTTTTGCGCCTCGCGCAGGGATTGTGCGATCTCGTGTTGCCGATCGCTTTCGAGCTTCAGGTGCGTCGCGTGAGATTCGCTGATCACTTGTCCGGCGCGCGAAATCTGCGCGGCGATCTCGCCCCGGCGGCCCTGTATATCGGCCACCTCCCGTTCGAGGCTAAGGAGGCGCGGTCGCCGCTCGAGGCCCTTGCTAACGAGGGTGGCCACCATCTCCAGTTCCTCGCGGGCGATACCCACCCGCTGCGCAACTGCGGTCTCTTGCGCCTTGAGACCCTCAATCTCCTTTTCGACCTGTAGCCTCTTTTCGCGAATGACGGCAGCCTGCGAATGAAAGACCTGTCGGCGCGATTCAAAGATATTCCGCTGCGCTGCAAGGATCGCCGCAGCAGATGCACTTTCGCTCCGTGCCGTCTCCAGTTCAGCGGGAAACGATAGCTGCTCTTGCCCCTGTTGCTCGGCCTCAAGCCGCGCTTCACGTGCCGCGGCATCCCACAACTGGCCCTTAAGGCTCTGCACCTCGGCCCGGGCCCTGGTGTCGTCCAACGCGATCAGTGTCTGCCCGTCGTGCACGACGTCGCCGTCGGAGACCAGAATTTCCCGAACGATACCGCCCTCGAGGTGCTGAATTGTCTTGCGGCTCGACTCCGATTCCACGACGCCTGAAGCGATCGCGGCGCTTTCGAGCGGCGCGAAGCCGGACCATATTCCGAGACCCAGCACAAAGCAGATGACCAGCAGATTGCCTGCCAGGGTGACGCTACGAAGCCTGCTGCGAGGTGAAATCGGCGTCGGTGCAGAGCACCACGCAAACTCGAGAGGCTCGAATTCGTCAATCGCGGTAATCGTGACGCGGCTTCCTCGAACGGGCATGCTCGCCGCATATAGAAAGGATAGAGGATGGCTTGGCTTTTTCCGGCGCGGGCCAATTGTGGGGACATAACGTTTCGACATCGCGAGGAGGGCGGAGCCAAGCGGCGGAAGAGATCCCAAAAACTTCAAATGCGATATCTTTGCTCGCTCTAGGAGGAGAGCGGGCGACAGCACCTGCGTGTTTTGTCGTCTCCAGGTCACGACACAACTGGCTCCGCTGGTATGTTCGCGTGCGATACGACTTGGGGCCGGCTCAAATACCTCTCGAAGATATCCTCGCTCTCACCGAACGCGGTCAATGTGCCGTCCTCCAAGATGGCAATCTTGTCCGAGGCCGCGAGGATACCCATTCGGTGCGTGATAATGACCACCGTGATGTTGGCGCTCTTCATTTGTTCGATTGCATCCACGAGGACGCGCTCGCCCGTGTAATCCAGGCTGGCGTTTGGCTCGTCGAGAACCACAAGGCGGGGATCGCCAAAAAAAGCTCGCGCAAGGCCGAGGCGCTGACGGTACCCCCGTGAAAAAAGCAAGCCGCCATCGGGGATAACGGTGTCGTACGCCTGGGGCATGTTCATGATGGTCTCATGAATTCCAGCGAGTTTCGCCGCGTCGATAATTTTCTGCGGATCGGTATCGTCCAGCCGACCAATGATGTCCTTTATCGTGTCTCCAAACAGATTGATGTCTTGCGGTAGGTATCCCAGGTGACGGCTCCCTCGCGCCTCGCGGAAGACCGACACGTCGATGTTATCGAGCAGGACGCGTCCCTGCGTTGGCGCAGAGATTCCGGCGATGATTTGTCCAAGTGTTGATTTGCCCGAGCCCGATGGACCGATGATGCTCAGGCATTCTCCAGGCGCGAGACGGAACGAGACGTCGTTCAGCAGGAAATCGCCGGACGCCGGCAGCACGAGGCCAACATTCTCGACGATGAGCCCGCTCCTCGGTTGCTCCAGCGGAACGTCTGTGTTGTCAACGGCAGCGGGAAGGGCGGCGAGAATGTCCCTGAGCCGCCGATAGGCACTGAGAGCCGCCTCGAGCGATTTCCAGCCAGCAATCGCGCCCTCGATCGGTGCGAGCGCGCGGCTGAACAGCAGTGTCGCGGCAAAGATGATCGCGGGACTTTTCCCGTAATCGAGGACAAGCCACGCGGCCGCGCCCATGATCAGAACCGGCGCCAGCGCGCGTATCGGCTTGGCGACGAGCATGAAGATCTCGCTTCGCCGCTGAGCCACGTCGTGCTCGCGTCGTTCGGCCTGGGCGTTCTGATAGATCAGGCGCGCGGCGCCGTCGAACATCCCCATGGTGCGGATCAAGCCAACATTGCCGACGGCCGTCGCAAGCCAGCCATGGCTTCTGAACAATGCTGCGCCGGACCTGGCAACCGCATCTTTGGTGAAGAGGTCGCTGGCAAGGGTGAGGCCGAACAGCAAAAGCACGCTGCAGGCCCCGATCACTCCGAGTATTGGATGGACGAGAAAAAGAACACAGAGGAAGAGAGGAGCCCAGAGCGCGTCAAACAGCATCAAGGAAGCGTGGGAATCAACGAACTGACGCAGAACGGTGAGATTCCGATACGTTTCAGATGCTCGCGCGGGATCACACCGGAAGGCGCATTCGAGACTGGCCGAGAGCACGGAAGGACGAAGCCGGTCTTCGAGCCACGCACCGAGCCGTCCCAATACTGCGCGACGTAGTGCGTCGAGTATTCCTCCGACAACGACCGTGACCGCAACGACCACAGTGAGCATCAGAAGCGTGTGGTCGCTCCGGCTCGACAGAACCCGATCATAGATCTGAAGCAGATAGATGGCAGGAGCGAAGAGCAGCAGATTATAGCTGCAACTATAGGCGAACACGAGCCCGAGGGAGCCAGCGCAGGCCCACAGCGCCGCCTGCAACGGAGCCTGAGACGGCGGTACGCTGTGTAAGCGGAGCGGCGGCATCAGCATTATCCTCACCGCCAGAAATCTGAGCTTCGACCTTGCTTGACAGGCAATCCGACGAACGACGGCTCGATGAGCGCCAATAGGACCGGCGGCACGTGCCGCCGGTCGCTGCAAGTCATACGAACCATCGGTCAGCTAATGCCAAATTCGACATTGCCACCCAACGCGAAGTTGCCGTCTCCGCCGTAGCCGCCAACGCCGGCCACCACTTCCTGATGTTGGTCCGCGGAGAAGTAGTTCTTCTGCTCGGCCGTCGTATTGGCGTACACCTTGGAGGTGTCATAGCCGCTGCTCGAGCTCTGATCTCCGTTCGACTTGGCGTCACCTCCGTAAGCCTTCGAGAACTTGAAGGCCTTTGCGCTTCCAGCGTCGGCGTCCCAATACGCTTTTTGACTGACGTGATCGCCGGTGGTGACCTTAACCTCGGCGCCGCTGGCTTTGTTGGATGGATCGAATTTGATAGTCGGCTGATTGCTGATGCTTCCCTTGAAGCTGCCATCACCGCCGTTTCCTGCACTCTGACCACCGGTGCTGATCGATTTGAATGAGATCGTGTCGGTGATGTGGGGCAATGACTTGACCACGGGCATTGTCATGTGAGCCTCCGTGCTGTGTTGGTTTTTGCATCATCCATTCCGAGCGGGGATGACGGATGTGCTGGTCAAGTGTGGTCTCCGCCTCTTGAGCAGAATAGATGCCAAATTGGATGGCACGCGGTTCGGGTGTACGCACGAAAGACTGACATACGTTGACGCCGCTCGCTGCGTCGTCCGGAAAAGTCGCCGGCGCTTCTGTTCGATCATGCGCAACCCCGGAACGGCGGCAGGCTTGCTGCCACATGATCGGGCCGATCACGCGTACGAATTTTCGCGCGCTATGCGATCAAATGAAGATCGGACAGAAGGTGCGTGGCGAAATCACCCCCCATCGCAAAGTTGCCGTGGCCGCCGTTACCGCCGACTCCGGCAATCTGGACCGCGCTCTGATCGAAGTGCACGTTGTTGGTCTGGTCGGCTTCGGCCGTGGAATGGGGACCAGCGATAGCAATGTTGATCGGAGCATAGATCGCGACGCTGACATCCATGAGAGTGCCCGAGGCGTGGCCGCTGCCGCCATTCCCCGCGCTGTTGGCCCCAGTCGCGATCGTGTCGGAGCCGCCCCAGAATTCGCCGGAGGCAATGCTTCCATGTCCCCCAATGGCGGCGTTGCCATTGCCTCCGTAGCCGCCAACGCCGGCCATCTGAGTGGAGGATTGATTCAAATCCACGTTGTTGGTCTGGCTGACGGAAACGTTGGAATTGTAGCCCGCCACCGCGACGTTGACCGGGGCATACACCGCGAAAGACGTGTGGAGGAGGCTGCCGTAAAAGTTGCCGTCTCCACCGTTGCCGGCGTGGTTGTCGCCGGTGTGGATCAGTTGCCCGTAGTATCCGCCACCGCCTGACATTGAGCCATATCCGAACATGGATAGTTCGCCGCCAGCCGCCGCGTTGCCGTTTCCGCCATTCCCGCCGACGCCTGCGATCTGGATGGAGGATTGATCGATCTCAATCGTATTGGACTGACTTGCGTGGGCCGTCCCGCCATAGCTCGCCATTGCGATGTTGATGGGATGGTAGATGACGACAGGAGCGTCCAGCAATAGTCCGGAGTAGTGGCCGTCGCCACCATTGCCCGCGTTATTGTCGCCGGTCGTGATCGCACCGGAGCTGGAAGAAGCAAGGTCGACGTTTCCTCCTGCCGCGATGTTGCCGTTGCCGCCGTTGCCTCCGATGCCGGCCATCTGAATGGCCGATTGATCGAACGTCACATTGTTCGTCTGGTGGGCGATGGCAATGGAGCCGTAGCCTGCGGACACCGTGATGTTGATGGGTTGGTAGATGACCAGCGAAGCGTGAATGATGCCTCCATAGAAATATCCATCGCCCCCGTTGCCGGCTTCGTTGGCCCCGGTATGAAGCGGTCCGGAGTCAAACCCGGCGTTTCCGAAGCCGGGCTTGAGAACCGATACGTTCCCACCCATCGCTACGTTGTCATGTCCACCGTTGCCGCCGATCCCCGCAATCTGCGTGGTGTGTTGATTGATCTCAACTACGTTGGATTGGTGGGCGTCGGCCTTGCCATGGGAGGTGGCGAACGCAGTATTCAACGGCTTGAACATCGCGACAGGCGTATTGACTGCCGCTCCGGAGAAGAGGCCGTTGCCTCCATTGCCCGCGTGATTGTCGCCAGTGGCGATTACGCCGGAAGGGGCGGAAGCAATGCCGATGTTTCCACCTGATACGATGTGGCCGTTGTCGACTTCGTGGGTCCCGGTATGGAACGGTCTAGAATCATGCCAGGCGTTGCCTGAGCCGGAAGCGGGCCTGAGGATCGATACGTTCCCGCCAATCGCCGCGTTGTCATGTCCACCATGGCCGCCCATCCCCGCAGTCTGCGTGGCGTGCTGATCGATCTCAACCATGTTGGACTGATGGGCATCGACCTTACCATGGGAGCCGGCGAACGCAGTGTTCAACGGCTTGAGCATCGCGACAGAAGCATTGATCGCTGCCCCGAAGAAGAAGCCGTTGCCGCCATCACCGGCGCTATTATCGCCGGTGTCGATTGCGGAATGCCGCGGAGAGTCCCGCCACGGCGCGGCTGATGCGCCATGCCCATCGTGCCCCCGATGAGGTTGGTGATGCAGTCGGATTCCATCCGACATATGTCGGAAACCCATGGCCGCCTCCCTCGTCGCAGTCGCTCTGCAGGACTCGACAGGCCTCTCCCGAGGAAAGAATGTCGCCCCGGCCAAGTCAAAAGCCGAGCCGTCAATTCAGGCTGAGTCCTTTTGGTGGAGGGACGTGATATCGGCTATACCCGTTAGGGTAGAGGACAGTTTCAATGGCGGACGACAATGTCTGGACTGCGGGGATGTCGCGGGACGCCATCGAGGCGCCCGATTCAAACCTTGTCATCGAGATCGAGGTGATTAAAACACCCTCGGAATTTCAATGACATACGAGCTCGTAATTTTACTCTGAATGGCGCGCCGGCAATCCTGATGAAACCGATCTCCAAAAACCCTTCTTCGGAACGAGGCAGGCCACCCCATCCCGCGCTTGCAAAGGCGGTGATGGCATTTCAGATGCAGCAACTCGCGGAAGCGGAGCAGCTTGCGTCGCAGGTTCTGAAATCCGATCGCGGCAACACGTTTGCCGCAGAAATTCTCGGGCGCGCCCTTATGGCGCAAAATCGCCTCGACGAGGCTGTCGTGCACCTGGCGAAATTCGCGCGCAGGACCGAGGAGCCATCGATCGAAACTTTGCTCGCGGGCATGCTCGCCGCTGTCGGCCGCCGAGACGAAGCGCTGGACCATTTGCGACGCGCCGTCGCCCGGCGGCCGCCTTACATTCCGGCGTTTGTCGAACTCGCACTCCAGTTGCGAAAGACCGGACAATTTGACGAGGCAATGACCGTCACCGAGAGCGGGCTAACGTTCGAGCCACAATCGACCGATCTGCAACTTGCCTTGGGATATGTTCTGGCGGAGCGCAACGAGCGTACCCGGGCGAAGGCGGTGTTTTCTAAAGTCCACGCGGCGGAGCCGATAAATCACGACGCTTTGCTGGCTCTTGCGGCGACGTTGCTATGGGACGGCGACTACGGACGGGCCGCAGACCTCTATCGCCGCGCGCTGGCGATCAGGCCTCTGGATGAGACGCGGATCCGTCTCGGGAAATGTTTGATGGAACTTCGGCAGCGGGAGGAGGCGGAAGCGCTCTTGCGCACAGCCACCCATGGGTTGGACCAATTGGCCGCCCCTGCGATTAAAGCGATGGTATCTACATCGCATGGGCGAATCTTCCTGCAGCCCAGTTCGACGCTGGATTTTTTACGCGCCCGAAACAATTGACCGTTATCAGGCGCGAAATTGACGCCGGTAAACGCCGGCCTCACGAGACATCAGGCCGACGAGGTCGTGCGTACGCTGCGTGTCTTCTTCCGTGAAAGCCGCGGTTCGCAACTGCCATTTTTCCCGCTTCACCGGAAAGCATTGAGTGACCGGCGTTCCCTTCGGCAGTACGCCGCTGAAATTCTTGTCGCGCCACAGCGCTGGAAAGTGAATCCAGCCATCGCGATAATTATCGCAATCGACCCAGCCCGTCAGCGTTGTAAACGGCAAATCGAACCGGTTGACGGGATGCGTGAACAGCAGGGAGTAACCCTCCGGTGCTTCGATGGTCCAGAGATTGTGAAACTTGATCACGAAGCGGTCGGCTTCGAAGAACGGCGTGCCCGTCAGTTGAGTCCCGTCGTGCAGCCCCAGGGGCGAGCGTGGGAAATCGACCGTGCTGCAAGGCGGCAGATCATTATCCCAACTAAACTCGCCATTCTCGAATTTTACATCGCAGATCAACGAAATCAGAAAGCCTGACGTCATCGCATCCACGAATGGCGGACAACGCTTCACGGTGTCGTTCTGCCCCATAATCTCGCTGGCCACTTCTTGCGGCATGGTTTTCAACCAATCCGGCAAGCCTTGCGCCGCTGGGATCGGCGGCGGCAACAGACCTTCGAGTTCTTTCGGGCAGCGAAACGTCAGCAATTGCGGGGAGTCAGGCGAGGGCATAACAGCAGCAAATCTCAACGATAAGGGCGAATGGTATCCGGCGTGATGTTCGACGATATCATCACCATTGCCTGCTCGCTACTCTTATGCCGACCCAATGCAGAGCAGGGGGTGACGCGCCCTCACGCGCTCCTAGCGAGGCTGGATAGAGCATCGGATTTCGATTCCGAGGGTCGGGAGTTCGAATCTCTCGGAGCGCGCCACTCGCTACATCTGCGAACACCGCCGGAGGCCCACGATGCGGCCGCAACGGCTCGTTCCAGCGTCGATCTATCCTCGATGATGCTGATGATGTGGCCGCCAAGCTCGATCCGGCCGACGACACTTTGAATATAAGCCTGGCGAGGGGGACGCCGCCGGCAGCGATGCTGTTGCACATGACCTAACTCAACCGCTCGATCGCGTCCGGACTGAAAACGGCGGAGTCTGTCGGCTCAGCCGCGAGTTCACGTCGCACGATCCATTAGGTCATGATGGCAGAACTCACGTGAGACATTTCTTTCTGATGAGGCGCATGGCGGACCTGGCAAGGCGTTTAGAGACCATCGACGACCAGCTTCGTTGCGAGATCATTTATCAAATTGCCCGAGCCATATAACTCAAATGGGTCATGAACGTGGAGGTCGCTCTGGCTACAACAATATTTGTGGCTTCCTGCTATGAGAGGACTCGGCTGGAAGCAGATCTTTAGAAAGGTGCTTCATGACTCTTACCAACGCGACAAGGATGTTTAGGATCGCTACAGCAGCGGCATTTTGCATGATCGCTACTCAGGGCTTTGCTCAAACCGATGTAAAAGCTTCAATGGTGGCAATGAATGTTGCGCCTCAACTGTCCTTGGACAGACATCTCGCTCGAAAAATCAATTATTGTCCGGGTAGTTGTTCCACGAGCATGGATTGTCAACAGTGTCCAGGGTATCGCGTTTGCCATTACCCATCGGGTAGCAATGTCGGACTTTGCTCAGATCGGTGACCTAAACACACGTATCGACCGCCGACGGTGACGTTAGGTGTGTCCAGTTTTGGAATGTGGGAATCAGCGAACTGGTCCCACATTTCGGGAGGCACTATCATTCGATGGGGACAGGTTTGCATGCGTGACGAGCGTAGCCGTGGCGCTTCCCCTGATTGGTTGTTTCCTCCCAAGGCGTAACCCATCCCGCTCTCCGCCGCCTGAACACCACCTCAGCGTAGTCATTCGACGCACCAAAAGTGCTGGTGGAAGAAGCCGTTGGTGCCGTTGCCACCATGCGTAAACGCGATCGTCGGCCGATGTGCTGATGGACGGCGCAGCTAACGGCCCGCCAAAGTCTGAGCAGGCCGGAGCCGGTATCGCTCGGGTTACGATAGAAAATTTAGCGTGACGCCGCTGCTGGCGATGCCCGGTTGGCCGGCCGAGATCGGGTCTTGACCTTTGCCTCCAGGCCAACTCCAAAAGCTGGCTGACCTACGCCGCCAGCTGCGGCCTGAACACCACGTCAGCGTAGTAATTCGACGCACCGAATGTGCTGGTCGGGAAGAGGCCGTTGGTGCCGTTGCCACCATACCCATAGACACCGTTGCCACCGGAGGAGGACGATGACGGCGCCGTCAATGGTCCGTTGCTGACGGCGCTGGCAAAGCCGTTGCTGCTGGCCACATAGGCGCCGTTGGTGTGATAGGACACGACGTAAGTGGTGTTGGCGTTGATGTTCACCGGCGACGACAGCGCAACAGTCTGCCAGCCGCTTGCGGTCGTGTTGGTGAAGGTTGCGCTCCCAAGCTTCGTTCCCGTAGACGTCCACAGGCTGAGCAGGTCGGATCCGGTGTCGCTCGCGCTGCGATAGAATTTCAACGCGGTGACCTGGCCCGCGGTCGACGAGGTGAACTTCATTCCGACTTCCAACGCTCGGCCATCGTTGAGGCTGGTCATCGTCGGCGTGTTCGATGCGCTGAACAGGCTGACGTCCGTTACCGGCGGAGCGGTTGTCGTCACCGCAATGTTGAAGGTCTCGCTGGCGGTGAGGCTGCCGAGATCAGTGGCTGTTGCTCTGACACTGAGCGTGCCGACATTGGCCGCTGCGGGCGTGCCGCTGAACGTCCGTGTCGTCGGGTTGAACGCCAGCCATGACGGTAGCGCCGAACCATCGGCGAGGGTCGCTGAATAGGTCAGCGTGTCGCCGGTGTCGACATCTGTGAAAGTGTTGGCGGGCAGCGCCAGCGAGAATGCCGAGCCGACCACGGCATTCTGGTTGGCGGTCTGGGCTGTCAGCGCCGGTGCATCGTTGGCGCCGTGAAGGGTGATTGTGAGTGTCGCGCTGGACGTGACGCCCGCCGTATCGCGCATCGTGTAGGTGAAGACATCGGTGAGGGTGTTGGTCGACTGCCGCAGAGCCTGGACGGCAGTATCGTTCTCGTTGATGGTGTAGGTGAACGCCCCAGACGCACTCAGTACGAGGCTGCCGCGCGCGCCATTCAACGCTGTGCCAAGCGTGCCCGCCGTGGAGCCGAAGCTGATCGCCGTGACGGTCTTGGTGTCGCCGGTGTCGGGATCAGTGTCGTTGGTGAGGACGTTGCCACTTGCGGCCAAGCCGCCCGAGCCGTTAGCTGTGCCGCCACGCTCGGTGGCGTCGCCAGTGTCGGCAACTGCGGTTGGCGCTGTGTTGTTGCCGCCACCACCGGTCGAGCCGTTAAACACCACATCGACCCAATAGTTGGCTGCACCGAACGTGCTGGTCGGGAAGATGCCGTTGGTGGCGTTACCGCCATAAGTATAGACGCCGTTGCCGCCGGCTATCGAAGATGACGACGGCGCAGTCAGTGGCCCGCTGGTGACGGAGTTCGCGAATCCGTTGTTGGTGGCCACGTAGGCGCCGTTGGTATGATAGGAGGCGACATAGGTCGTATTGGCGCTGATGTTGATTGCGGTCGGCAAGGCGACGGTCTGCCAACCGGTCGCGGTTGTGTTACTGAAGGTCGCACTTGCGAGCTTTGTTCCCGTCGAGGTCCACAGGCTGAGCAGATCCGGGCCGGTATCGCTCGTACTGCGATAGAACTTGAGCGCCGTGATCTGGCCTGCGGTGGAGGAGGTGAACTTCATTCCAACTTCCAGCGCCTGGCCATCATTGAGGCCGGTCTGCGCCGGTGTGTTCGATGCCGTGAATAAACTGACTCCCGTCGGGGGTGGTGGTGTCGTTGTTGTCGTCACCGCGACACTGAACGTCTCGGTGGCGGTTAGGGTGCCGAGATCGGTGGCGGTAACCCTAATGTTGAGCGTGCCAACATTGGCCGCTGCCGGTGTGCCGCTGAAAGTGCGTGTCGTCGCGTTGAAAGCGAGCCATGCGGGGAGAGCCGAGCCGTCGGCGAGGGTCGCTGAATAGGTCAGCGTATCGCCCGTATCCACGTCGGTGAACGTCGTCGTGGGCAATACCAGAGAAAATGCCGAGCCGACCACGGCATTCTGGTTGGCTGTCTGGGCCGCTAGCGTTGGTGCATCGTTGGCGCCGTGAACGGTAATCGTGAGCGTCGCGGTGGACGTGGCGCCCGTGGTGTCGCGCATGGTGTAAGTGAAGACGTCCGTCAGCGTGTTGGTGGAGAGGCGCAAGGCCTGCACGGCGGCAACCGTCTCGTTGATGGTGTAAGTGAAAGCGCCGGAGGCGGCGATGACGAGGCTGCCGAACGCGCCGGCGAGCGCGGTGCCGAGTGTGCCCGCTGTGGAGCCGAAGCTGATCGTGCTTACTGTTTTGGTGTCGCCGCTGTCCGGGTCTGTGTCGTTGCTGAGGACGTTGCCGGTGGCAGATGAGCCGGCCGAGCCGTTAGCGGTACCGCCGCGTTCGGTGGCGTCGCCGGTATCGGCGACCGCGGTTGGCGTCGTATTGCCGCCGCCACCGGTCGAACCGTTGAGCACCACATCGACCCAGTAGTTGGCAGCACCGAAGGTACTGGTTGGGAAGATGCCGTTGGTGTCATTGCCGCCATAGCTATAGACGCCGTTGCCGCCCGCAGTCGTGGTGGACGGGGCTGTCAGCGGCCCGCTGGTGATGGCAGAGGTGAAGAAGTTGTTGGTCGCAACATAGGCACCGGTGGTGTGATAGGACGCGATGTAGGTGGTATTGGCGCTGATATTCACCGGCGTCGGCAGCGTCACGGTCTGCCAGCCGCTTGCGGATGTGTTGGTGAAGGTCACACTGCCGAGCTTGGTGCCGGTTGCGGTCCACAGACTCAACAGATCGGGGCCGGTGTCGCTAGCGCTGCGGTAGAATTTCAGTGCGGTGATCTGGCCGGCCGTGGAGGACGTGAACTTCATCCCGACTTCCAGTGGCGTGCCGTCACTCAAACCGGTCTGCGCCGGTGTGTTCGACGTGGTGAAGAAACTCACATTGGTTGGCGGTGGCGGCGCCGTCGTCACGTTGAGGCTGACGTTGGCCGAGTCCGTACCACCGCGTCCATCCGAGACCGTGTAGCTGAAGCCAGCCGTGCCGGTGTAGCCGGTTGTGGGGGTGAAGGTGATAGTGTTGGTCTGCGTGTTGAGCGAGACAGTGCCGTTGCTGGCGGCGTTCACCGCTGTAATCGTGAGCGCGTCACCATTGGGGTCGCTGTCGTTGGCGAGCAGAGATGCCGCCGAGATCGTGATCGGCGTGTTGATGATGACGGTAGGACCAGGGTCGTCGCCGGCCACCGGTGGTTGGTTGGTTCCGGTCGACGGATTGAACATGACGTCGACCCAGAAGTTCGTTGACTGGAAAGTCTCCGTCGGGAACAGGCTGTTGCTGCCATAGGCAAAGACGCCGTTGTTGCCAGCGGGGGCTGTCAGCGGGCCGCTCGTCACGTTTGTCGTGAAGTAGTTCGCAGTGTTGGAATAGTGGCCAACATTGGTGTGATAGGACGCGGTGTAAGTTACGCCCGCTGTGATCGCAACTGGACTGGAGAAGGTCGCGGTCTGCCAACCGCTCGCGGTTTCGTTGCTGAAGGTCAGCGTGCGTAAGACCCCACCTGTGCTCGACCATAGCGTGCCGGTGTGAACACCGGTGTCCTGGCTGCTCTTGTAGAAGCGAAGGCCGCTGATGGTTCCGGCGACCGAAGACGTGAATCTCACCCCGAGTTCGACCGGACTCGCATCATTGGTGTTCAAGACCGCAGGAGTTGCTGAACCGGGAAACAGCGACACGAAGCCCGGTCCAGTGACCGAGAGCGTGCGTCCGGCCGAGGGCGTCTCCAGATTGATGCTGTCGTCGACGGCGCGGGAGCGGATCGTATAGTTGCCGGCGACTTGCGGCGAGAAAGTATATGTCCATGTCTCGTCGCCGATTGCCGGATGCCAGCTGGCACCGTTGTCAGTCGTAACTTCGACGCCGGCGATCACGCCGCCGCCAAGGTCCGACGCGGTGCCGGAAATCGTAACGCTGGCCCCGGCGGTCACCGATGCGGGAGGTGCATTGATGGTGGAGGTGGGGGCGGTGCTGTCGGTCGAAGGTGCGCCGGTGATGAGTCCTGATTGCAGCGTTCCAGGCTGGACGCCCATGTCGGCGAACAGGTTGACCATCGCCTGCTGCACGCGCGGGTCAGTGGGGGTGGGATTCAGGTCGTGATTGTCACTTACTCCCCATGACCAATAGACCGTTCCGGCGCCGAAGACCAATGCGCCGCTTGGTGCGCGGTAGAGGGTCAGATTGTGTGTTGCGATACCGTCGCCGGTCGTATTCCCGTAATCGAGCAAATAGGTGCTAACCGGAAGTGTCGTCGATGAAAGCTTGACCAAGCCTGCGGGATCGAAGCCGTTGTCGGGCGCTTCGTCCCATTCATAGCCGAGGTAATTCTGCGTCAGCGTTGCAGTCTGCCCAGACTGTAGGTTGGCAACACTTGTATTGCGCCAGAAGCGGAGGTTGGCGTCGTCGTAGGGAACCCTGATCGATTCAAGATTGCCGCGGACATCATCGACCTTAAAGAGTTGGCCGGTGAGGGAGTTCTCCGGATTGCCTCCGCCGATTGCGGGCGGACTGAGACGCGGATCGCGGAAAGTCCCGGTCCATTGATTGGTGGGATCGATCGAGGCGCTCGGCGACCAGGTTTCCTTGTAGGATATCAGGGTGCGATAAGGTGTTCCGTCACTGCTGATCGCGTTGCCCCAACGGGTGCGCCAGTAGACCTCGTTGCCGCTCCAGAATTGCAGGTTTACGCCGGCGTCGCGCGCCGCTTCGACGTTGGTGCGTTGCTGCCCCGACCAGTACTCGTCATGGCCGACGTCCATGTAAACTTGGTGGTTGAGCAGCAGGCTGCCGAAGCGATCGACATCGACTCCCGACATGTACGAAACGTCGTAACCGTTTTGCTCCAGCCACGAGATCGCCGCGTATTCGGCACCAAAGAGATAGTCTTGCGGGCCTGCATATGTTCCAACGTTGCCGCGGGTTGCAATCGGCCGGTTGTAGCTCACCGCATAGGCGCGTCCTGCGCCTTGACCTGTCGCGGGGCCGTTGCCGCCATAGAAGTTAGCGCCGCCCCATCCGTTGTACGCCTGCCAAGTCTGATCCGCCGTCTGGAAGACGATGTCGCTTTGGCTGCTGTCGTCGCGCACGATAAACGGGATGTGGTTCTCGCCGAAGGTTCCGTCTTGACGTACAAGCTTGGCGATATACACGCCCGATACGGCGTCTGCAGGCACATTCCAAGTGGCCGAAACAGCCCAGTTACCGGCGTCCACCAGGCCTGTCGTTGCATCACGCAGCGGGTTCGGCTGGTTCTGCACGCCGGTGTGCTGGATCGTGTCGACCTTACGGGCGCCCATGCCGCCGTAGTAGCCAAGCCGGTAGACATCGATCCGGTAGTTGTTCGAATTTGTGTTGATCTTGAAGCTGATCGTGTTGCCGTGATTGACGCTGATGTCTGTTGCGAAGCCCTCGATATTCGAGCTGCCCGCGCCATCGATGCCCCATTCGCTTTCCGGATTACCCTGCTTTTGGTTCTCCAGCACAATCGCGTTCGTTGCCGTTATTGCGAGCGCGTTCGGTGCGGCGAGTGCTGATCTGGCTTGAGCCTGGGCTTGGACTTGAGGTGATGTGACTGAGCCGCCGAGAATTCCGAGGCCCTTTGTGTTGGGTCCGGTCCCGGTCTCACCGCCGCCGGGCAACACCCCGTTGGTCGCGATCACGGGCGCAATGTTCCAGTCCGTCGCGGGCGAAATGTTCTTCGACAGCATCGGATCGCTCATCGAGGCGCCGATCGTGCCGCTCCGGCTCAGCACGGCATCCGCTGCGCCAGGTGATCCACTTCCGTACAACTCACCGGTCAACTTTGTGGTAGCGGCCTGAGCCATCGCCTGCAGCGGACAATTGACATAGCCGCAGCCACCGCAACACGGACTGACGTTCAGTCCTGTGGGCTGAGATGCTGCAGGTGTGGAGGAGCCGGTGACCACCGTGCTCAAACTCATCGACGAAAGCGTCGAAGTGCTTTGATCTGCGACCGGGATTGTCGCGCCAGCTTCGTTAGTCGTGACGGTCAGTGACTGTGCCGTTGGTGAAGCCGTGTCGTCCGCTCGGGCCATTGGAGACGATGCGAGCGCGGCGACTGCCGTGGTCGCTACGAATGGGTCGCGGAGAATATCCCGTGTTGCGAGATCGCTCGCGGGTAATTCGTGAGAATGATCCGGATTGCCATCGCCCTGTTTGTCGCCACTGAAACGCGTTTTCCTGGAGGGATCGCTGGTTCGGGAGGGCAGTGGCCCGTGGGGACGTACGGTCCCGAATGTTTCGGATAGCCACTGTGCGATGCGCGATTGAACGTCGGAACCGCCGCCTTCTGAAATGCTCATAACGCCACTCCCCAAGACGAGATTGAACGACAGGGGGTGAATTAAATGCCACGACGCGATTATTTAATAAACACGATTTAATTGGATTTCATCCGCGAGTCATTTCACAAATTGATCATCGCCGATAACCCACTTGGCTGATGGCGCGGCGTGTAAGGTCAGCGGGGCGTCATTGGTCGATTGCTTGGGCCAGGCCTTCCCGGATAGAAGAGCAATTTTCATTTGTTGCGGTCGGCATTAGGCTACCGTCGCAATAGATTGGTAGCCTCTCGTCGTTAGCCTTGGAGCGTGCCTCCTTCAAACGTCGCCCTCTTTGGCTTTGGAAAGTGAACTGTCGTGGCTCGCCTCGACCTCAAGAAGTTAGAAACGGCAAAGGTCCGGCTTGGGGAAGCGGCGATCGATCCCGGTCAGTGGGTCTCCCTCATGGAAGATATTTGCGCGGCAACCGGAACGGCCGGAGCGGCGCTGCTGCAAAGCGACGTGAGAACACCGGATATTCCGACCACCCGGTCGGCGGCCGAATACTTCAAGAATTACTTCCGCAACAATCTTCATCTGAATGATGTGCGTGCTGTCCGTGGCGTTCCATTGCTTCTGTCTGGGAAGCGAGTGGTCACCGACCAGGATATCTTCCGATCTGAGCAGGAGATGATGCGCGATCCGCTCTACACAAACCTCGACGAGTTCGGGATTCGCTGGTGGGCGGCAATCGGTTTTCAGGCCGGGTCGGCTCTATGGGGGTTCGCGCTTCAACGCACGCCGATGGAAGGACAATTCCAGGGGATAGAGATCGATGCCCTTGCTCAACTGTCTCAAAGTTTAACCGACGCTGCGACACTGTCTCAGGTCGCCGGCCGGCAAGTCCTGCTTGGAGTGATCAATGCTCTGAGCCATATCAAAAAGCCCGCCGTTGCGATGGATCGATATGGCTTTGTCATCGATGCCAACGACAGCGCAAACACCTTATTTGATGATGAGTTGCGTATCAGAGGCCGACGATTGACTGCTGCTGATACAGCCGCGCGGGCATCTCTCGACGATCTTGTCGATGATTTGCGCAATGCCGGCGAGAACGACGCATTGTCCGTGTTTCCGATCATCGTGCGCAGGAAAACCAGGCGTCCGATCGTCATCCAAGCCGTGCCTGTTCCTCCGGCAGCCAAATCCCCGTTCCTTGGAGCGCGTGCGGTCCTGATTTTGAACGATCTTGATCAGGAGAGGGCGATCCAGTCGAATTTGTTATCGAAGGTCTTCAATCTGACGCCGGCGGAAGCGAGGCTTGCTTCCTTATTCGCAAAGGACTTGTCTTTGGACGAGATCGCCAACTCTCTAGGCATCAGTCGTCAAACGGCTCGAAATCAGCTCAAGTCCATTTTTGCAAAGACTGGAACGGGCCGTCAGGCAGAGCTTCTGTCGCTGCTCTTGCGACTTGATATGTAGCTTTGAATCGCTGTGGTCGTCGCCTGAGCTTACGCTGCTTCTCGCGTGTGGGGACGTCGTTCAGGACGCAATGAGGACATCGATTCCTCTTCCGCATCTTGCGGAGCGCCCCAGAATTCGGCCACCGTCGGGCCCTTTTTCAAGCGGCTATCAAGAAGGAAATTGATGATCTCGTAAGGCCAGACCCTGCGTCCCATTTTGGTGTACCAGCGCATCGCATGACGCAGGCCGGCATCGGGATGAAAGAGAACGCGCCAGATTGCTTTCGGCCGGCTCTGAAGAACCATCTCGGTGAACTTGAACCAGAGCAGCACGCGCCACGGTGCCATGTGCCGCGTCGCAAGAACCTGATGCTTGTAGTCCCAACGGCGCCGGTCGGTTTGTATGACCTGTCGCTCAGCGGCGAACTTGAAATACGGTGTCCAGCGATGAGGCGTGACGTAGAGCATCTGAATTTGGTCCGGATCGTACGATAATAATTGGCGCAGTCCGCGCCAGTGATCGCGATCCGTTTCTTCTTCGAACCCAACGACCCATGTGGCCATCGAGAGAATGCCGTGCTGTCGCATGAGTCGAATGGCCTCTCGGTCGGTGGTCGTCGTTGTACCTTTCCGGATGAGATCGAGCGTCTTTTCGTCGGTGGTTTCCAGGCCAAGCAGAAAGCGAGCCCAGCCGGCCTTCTTGTAAAGATGCAAAATGTCTGCATCCCGGACGATATCGTCCGCGCGGGTTGATCCAACAAGTATGAGATCGACATTCTCCGCGATCAGGGCTTCAAGAAAGACGCGCCAGACCTTTTTGGACACTGTTGGATTCTCATCCGCGAAGTTGATGACCTTGACGCCGTGCTCGCGATGGAGCCGCGCCAATTCCTTTGCGAACAGGACAGGGTCGCGATGACGCCAGCGCGTCCAGAACCCGCGTTGTCCGCAGTAATTGCAGAGGTGAGGGCAGCCGCGTGAGAACTGCACGACGACCGCCCGCAGTCCGCCCCAATAACTGTAACGCGCATGATCGATCAGCTCCCAACCAATCCGATAGGCATCGAGATCGCGGATGACTGCAACTGGCCGGGTTGCGAGAGGGCCCTCAACCGCGCGGTAGGCGATGCCCGGGATATCGCCGAGAGGCAGGTCCTGTTGCAGGGCGCTCATTAGGCGCCGTGCGGTCTCCTCACCTTCGCCGCGGACGATCGCGGTGACATAGGGCTCGTCCGCGAGAATCTCTCGCCAGTGATAGGTGGGAAATACGCCGCCATAGACGATGTGAACGTCCGGCATCGCGTGGGCGATACCACGCGCAACTTGTGCGATGACAGGATGTCCGGATGTCGAGCCGGAGTGCCCGAACAACACGGCATCAGGACAGAAGCGTACCGCGCCCGCGACGATAGCCTCGGTCGTCATCGGATCGAACTCGCCATCGATCAGGTGCACGTCGTGGCCGTCGTCGAGCAATGGTCCACCCACCGCGAGAAGGCCGAGCGGCGGGAGATGGTCGTCGGGAATCCGGCTTCCAATCGCTGGATGCGGCACGTTAATCAGGAGAATGCGCATGGCGAGAACCCGCCCGTCACGATGTCAGAGCCAGTTCGGACGGTGCCGATTGCAAACCGCCAAAGCGGCGCTCGCGCTGGTGATAAGACCTCAAGGCTTCCGCAAGATCTTCCGCTTCAAACTCGGGCCACATCCGTTCAGTGAAATGCAGTTCAGCATAGGCACTTTCCCACAGCAGAAAGTCCGATAGCCGCTTCTCGCCGCTGGTTCGGATCACAAGATCAACATCGCGGAAGTCTGCTTCGCCGGTGATGAGTTCGGCAAAACGTTCGCGCGTCAGATCAGCCAGCCCGGTTGCTTGTGTTGCCGCTCTCAGGATGGCGTCGCGCGCTGAATAGTCGATCGCAACACGCAGATGCAGGCGACGTCCATTCTTCGTCACCAACTCCGCGTGCTCTATCGCCGCGGCGAGTCCATAGGGGAGGCGGTCACGCCGCCCGATGACCGTGAGACGTACGCCATTGCGGATGAGGCTCTCGATCTCGTTTGCCAGATAGGATCGCAACAGCGCCATCAACGCAGTGACTTCGGCTTGGGGGCGTCGCCAGTTGTCGCTTGAGAACGCGTAGAGCGTCAGCGTTCCGACGTCCTGTTGCGGGGCGGCCTCGACCACCCGGCGGATGGCTTCAACACCCGCTTGATGTCCGTGCAATCTCGAAAGATTGCGTCGGGCAGCCCAGCGTCCATTGCCGTCCATGATAATTCCGACGTGAAGCTTGGATTGAAGTTTAGATGAGAGAGTGCTTTGCATTGCAAAGTTTCCTTTCAAAAAAATAGGGTGATTCAGGTGGGGGAGAGTCCTAAGCGGGTTGTCACGGTATCCTCTTTGCCTGCAGCTTTAGCTGCGTCATGAACGAGGCGCTCAAGGACCGAGAGGTAGTCGAGGAAACGGCGGCGGCCAATCTTGGTCAGGCGACAAGTGGTATGGGGGCGGTTGTTTTCATAGCCTTTCGTGACTTCAACCAATCCCGCTTCCTGCAGCACCTGGAGATGACGGCTGAGATTGCCGTCAGTCAGTCCGCAAAGGTGCTTGAGATCGGCGAAAGCCAATCCTTTCGGATGTGCCATCAGTGATGTCATCAATCCAAGACGCGCCTTCTCGTGAATCACGCGATCGAGGCCATCATAAGAAAACGGCGCGTTCTGCGCATCAGTCTTCGGCATCGGATTCGTCTCCGGAAGCAAAATGCAAAAGGGCAGCCATGAGCAACTGACCAACGACAAATGGCACGCCCATGATCCAGGGCGATAGCGCGTGACTTCCGCTTGTCAACACGAGGCTGGTAAAGCCCGCCACGAAATACCACGCGCCTGCGAGTGCAACGATGCGCGGTAGCGAGCGGGTGGACGAGAATATTCCGAGGCTCACGAGGATCTGCCAAAGCCCGGGAAGCATCCACATCGCTTCCGGAGCAAACTTCCAAAACACCAGCGCAAGAAAAATACCTGCCGCACCAGCCGGAAGAAACTGTTCGACGGCCTGATAGATCATTGCGTCAGCGAGGCCCGAGTGATGCCGGCGTGATCTTGCCTGCATCTCGCTCCCGATCATTCCCGCAGCAACCAGTGCTGTCGCAGTCCAGCCGGCAAAGAAGGTCAGGGGAGAGCCGGTTGGGTCCTCGAGCCAGATGAACTGGAGCAGTGCAGTCAATAACGCGAGGCCACCAGTCGCGGCGATGGCGGCCGGGCCATATCCGCGAAACGCCGTACCCGCGGCAAGCTGGCTACGAATGGCGATAATGTCGGCAAGCGCCTTGTCGAGGTCGCGCATCAATCACCTGTGCTTTACATTGCAAAGTATGCACGGTTGTAAAGTAAAGGCAAGCCCGTTCCTGTAATTTTGTTGATCGGTCGGATTTGTTGTCGAGATGCGGCAAGGTTGGTGAGACGCCACAGCGTCCGGCGTTGAGCCGTTTAATTCGCTGTGGCGTTTGTTTTGCGATGTCGAATGATATCAGCGGACGCGACGTCCGCCGCCACGATATCCTCCGCGATAACCCACTCTTCCGCCGCGATAGACACCGCCGCGATAGGCATATCCGCCACGGCGATAGACGCCGCCACGATAAACTCCGCCGCGATATCCGTAGACACCGCCGCCGCCGTAGTAGCCCGGCACGCCATAACCATAGTTCACGACGCACCGGCCAAGAGCGGGACTGAAGTGCCTGCCACCACCACATCCATCGCGGACTTGGATCAGATCATCATCCTGGATCGTTTGTGATGGGGCGGGAGCAACAGGCATTGCTTGAGCACCGGTCCCGATGAGCAATGCGCTGGCGAGAAGTGTAGCCCCGATGACGTGCTTGATCATGGAATCACCTTTCCCTAGCGTGGTGGTTCGGAAGTTCGCTCGATTTTTCGTGCGAGTCCTTCCAGCGAACTTCCGAACCTAAACCACGCTAGAATCATAAATTTACTAGTGTCCTCTCGAATCCAAAGCCCGCTACCGAGCGCGCTGCACGACGAGGCGGACTTTGGATTCGGGACACTAGGCGGGCGGAAATAGCCCAAAGCTCAACAGGAGGACTTTCCGTTTGTTCCCGAAACACGCCGGCGGAGCGCTTGAGCATTGGAAATTGCATAAATATTTCATCGGCTTGCCGGTCGGTGCGTCAAAACGCTTCCGCCGCGCCGAAAAATGCTTAACGATTTTCCAACACAGTAACGCCAGAGTCTTGGTGCTGATGGGGAGCACCAACGCCGTCGACATCAACTCTCGATCCGCGGATTGCTGACCCGCCTATGCGAATTCTTGTGCTGCTTGCTTGCCTTCTGCCGATGCTGGCCTCAGCGCCAGCATGGGCCGATTTGCGCATCACGCGTGACCACGGCGGCTATGTCGAGGAGTACAAGGCAAAGTATGAGCGCATCCGCAGAACCGGCGAGCGCGTCATCATCGACGGCATCTGTAATTCGGCCTGCACGCTGGTGTTCGGCATCGTGCCGCTCAACAAGATCTGCGTCACGCCGCGCGCAAGCGTCGGGTTCCACCAAGCTTACTACGACAAGTCCTACACGTTCGGCATCAAGGTCACGAGTGCAGAGGGCACGTCGGATCTGATGTCGTACTACACGCCGCCGATAAAGGCATGGATCGCGCGCAATGGCGGGCTCACGCCTGAGATGAAGAAGCTTAAGAACGGCGTGGATTTGTGGAAGGTCGTCGATCCGTGTCCGGAAGAATTCTTCTGACGCGCGATCGTACGATGTGGAGGTTGGCATTTCATTCGTAACCTTCATGGGTCGCACGCTTCACGGCATCAGGGCTGGTGAAGCAAAGCTGGCGTGGAACCATCCAGCGGCAGCATCCGCACCTGCGATCATCCGCCTGACAAGTTCAGCATTCAGTGAAGGTGCTCCCATTCCGCTGCGCTACGCAGGCGCGGGCGTGGGCGACAACGTGTCTCCGCCACTCGCATGGAGCGGACTCCCGCCGGGGACTGTTGAACTCGCGCTGGTGATGGAAGATCCCGACGCACCGCTGCCGCGCCCGTTCGTGCATCTTGTGGTCGCGGGAATTGCGCCGATGCCGGAAACGATCGCCGAAGAAGCGCTCTCCGGTGGTGCGCATAACCTCCTGATCGGGCGCAACATGCTGCGTCAGACCATCTACGCTGGTCCACGCGCGCTGCCGGGCCATGGTTTGCACCGCTACGTGTTCGAGCTGTTCGCTCTCAACCGCAAGCTCAGCTTCAAGAAGCCGCCATCGCTTGCTGAACTGATGTCCGCTATGAACCGCGCCGTGATCGCGCGCGGCAAGCTTGAGGGTACGTTCGAGCGTACATAGCGTTTTCGAGCGAAGTAGTTTCCGGTTCGCGTGAAGAAAACGCGTCAAAACAAGACTTAACCTAATCAGGCGAGGTTGATTGTCCCGGTCATCATCGGTACGCAACGGCCGCCGACATAGGTCGCGGTCACGACGCCGTGTTGTTTCTCGGCAGTGAGCGACAGCAGGCTGGGACGTCCCATCTCCACGCCTTGAGCCACAGTCTTCGACAGCGTGACATCCTGTTCCGGGCGAAGCTTTGCCAGTAGGCCGATCAGTGCGACATTTGCGCTGCCAGTGGCAGGATCTTCGGGAATGCCGTGGTTCGGTGCAAACATGCGTGCCCGAATGTCGATGTCGCTTTCATCGACCTGCGTATAGAGCAGGATGCTGGTTGAGGGATGTTTCGAGACTTCAAGCCTGAAAACATCCGCGCGGGCGATGGCGCGGGTCAGCGTATCCCGGCTTTTCAACTCGGCGAGAATGAAGGCTGCGCCGCAGGATGCGATACAAGGTTGATGATTTCGGGTTTCGATGTCATCAGCCGAAAGACCGCAGGCTGATGCCACCAACTCGGACGAGATGTTTTCGCCGACGCTCAGGCGCTGAGGCGAGGCGAGCCGCGCCCCGACGACAGCATCACCATCGCGCTGCAGATCGATCGGGACAAGGCCGGCTTTCTCTTCGAAGATCACGCGATCGCTTGGTACGCGACGGCCGTAGGTTTCGCCCGCGCGCGCCAGCACATAGGCCGTCCCGACATTGGGATGACCTGCGAACGGCATTTCGCCATGCGGGGTGAAGATGCGCACGGCCGCCGTATGCGCTGGGTTATTCGGCGGCAGCACGAACGTCGTTTCAGAAAGATTGAACTCCGCTGCAACAGCCTGCATCTGAGCGGATGACAGGCCTTCGGCATTCAGCACAACGGCGAGGGGATTGCCGCTGAACTGATCCGACGTGAACACGTCGACGGTGACGAATTGCAGCGGCTGTCCCATGGCTCGTACCCGCTTTCCGAAGTTCGTAACACGTCGCAGCACCCGCTTTGCGAACTTCGGAAAGCAAAGGGTACTAGCAACCTATGATTCTAGAGTCCCGATTCCGAAGTTCGCATCATTTCGCTGCTCGTTCGTCTGCGAACTTCGGAATCGAAGGACTCTAGCAAGTTATTGTTCTAGTGTGGCTTTGGTTCTGAAGTCCGCATTCCGGACTCGCCGCACGAATGATGCGGACTTCAGAACCGCCACACTAGTACCGCTATCGATTTAAAGTCCCTGGACGAGATCGCCGCAACTGATGCAGGGACTTCAAATCGGCGGTACTAGAACGTCACCACGCCGCGGATCGACTCGCCACGCTTCATCAGGTCGAACGCCTTGTTGATGTCGTTGAGCGGCATCACGTGCGTGATCATCGGATCGATCTGGATCTTGCCGTCCATGTACCAATCGACGATCTTTGGCACATCGGTGCGGCCGCGTGCACCGCCAAACGCAGTACCTTTCCAGACGCGTCCGGTAACGAGCTGGAACGGACGAGTGGCGATCTCGGCTCCTGATGGCGCCACGCCGATCACGATGGATTGGCCCCAGCCGCGATGACATGCTTCGAGCGCCTGCCGCATCACGGTGACGTTGCCGGTGCAGTCGAACGTATAGTCCGCGCCGCCGATCTGGTCTTCCTTGGTCTTGGTCATGTTGACGAGGTGAGGGACGAGATCCTTACCCACTTCAGTCGGATTGACGAAATGCGTCATGCCGAAGCGTTCGCCCCAGGCCTTGCGATCGTTGTTGATGTCGACGCCGATGATCATGTCCGCGCCTGCGAGGCGCAGGCCCTGCAGCACGTTGAGCCCGATGCCGCCGAGACCGAACACGATGGCTTTCGCGCCTTGCTCGACTTTCGCAGTGTTGATCACGGCACCAATGCCGGTGGTGACGCCGCAGCCGATGTAGCAGACCTTGTCGAAGGGGGCGTCTTCGCGGATCTTCGCGACCGCGATCTCCGGCAGCACGGTGTAGTTCGCGAATGTCGAGGTGCCCATGTAGTGGTGGATCGGCTTGCCGCCCATGGAGAAGCGCGAGGTGCCGTCGGGCATCAGGCCCTGGCCCTGCGTCGAGCGAATCGCGGTGCAGAGGTTGGTCTTGCGCGAGAGACACGACGGGCACTGGCGGCATTCCGGCGTATAAAGCGGAATCACGTGGTCGCCCTTCTTGACGCTGGTGACGCCTTTACCGACATCGACGACGATACCGGCGCCCTCATGGCCGAGAATGGCGGGGAAAAGCCCCTCCGGATCGGCACCTGACAGGGTGAATTCATCGGTGTGACACACGCCCGTCGCCTTGACCTCGACCATCACTTCGCCTTCGCGAGGCCCTTCGAGTTGAACCGTGGTGATTTCGAGCGGTTTTCCGGCAGCGATGGCGACGGCAGCGCGAACATCCATGATTGTTTCCTTTCAGGTCTGCTTTTTTGGGTGCGCGGCTCAGCGCATTTGACGATTGCTCGATAGCATATGATCGGGCAATCAGGCGCGCAAATGAGCACGCTTTCCAAACATTCGTCATCAGAATCAATTGCTGCACGTGCGGTGCCTGCGATTTTCGTGCTGCTGTGGAGCACCGGCTTCATCGGCACGAAATACGTGCTGGCCGGGGCCGAGCCGCTGACCTATCTCACCACGCGAATGATCCTCGTTGTCTTGCTGATGGCAGTCATCGCGGCCATCACACGGCCAAAATGGCCGGACCGGACCGGGGTCATTCACAGCGCCGTGGCGGGGCTGCTGGTGCATGGCTTCTATCTCGGCGGCACATCAGTCGCGATCTTTCATTCGGTGCCGGCGGGGCTCTCTGCGCTCATTCCAGGTTTGCAGCCGATCCTCACGTCGACGCTGGCCAATCGCTGGCTGGGCGAACGCGTCACGCCGCTGCAGTGGACGGGCCTGCTGCTCGGTCTCGCCGGGACGCTTCTCGTGCTGCATAATCGTTCCACATCAGGCGCCGAAGGGTGGGGATGGCTTGCCTCCGGCGTGTCGCTGCTCAGCATCACACTCGGCACGCTCTACCAGAAACGGTTTTGCAGCGGCATCGACTGGCGCGCAGGTAACTTGATTCAGTTCACGGCAGCCGGTGTGCTGTTCGCTGTTGGCGCATGGTTGTTCGAAACTCGGACGATCGAGTGGAGCCAGCAGTTCATCCTGGCGCTGACGTGGCTCGCCCTGGTGCTCTCGATCGGGTCGGTCGGGTTGCTTTACTGGCTCATCCGCCGTTCGGCGGCCACCAGCGTGGCAAGTCTATTTTATCTCGTGCCGGGCGTGACCGCGCTGATGGCTTATTTCTTGTTCGACGAACGGCTTGATACGATTGCGATTGCCGGAATGGTGATCTGCGCAGCCGCCGTTCTTCTTGTGAACAGGGGCAAGGCTTCCGCAAAAGGCTAATCGCTGCGTGTCTTCTTATAAGCTGCGAGCGCACGTTCGCGCGCGGCTTTGTGATCGACGATCGGCTCCGGATAGGTTTTGCCAAGCACGACGCCTGCGGCTGATAACTCGATGGGCGTCGCGTCCCATGGATGGTGGATCAGCTTTGCGGGTAACTGCGCCAGCTCGGGCACCCACCTTGAGACATACGCGCCTTCCGGATCAAACTTCTCGCCCTGAAGCACGGGATTAAAGATGCGGAAGTAGGGTGCCGCATCGGCGCCTGAGCCCGCCACCCACTGCCAGCTTGCAGGATTGTTGCCGGGATCGGCATCCACCAGCGTGTCCCAGAACCATGCCTCGCCGTCGCGCCAGTCGATCAGCAGATGCTTGACGAGAAACGAGGCGACGATCATCCGCACGCGGTTGTGCATGATGCCGGTGTGCCACAGCTCGCGCATTCCGGCGTCAACGATCGGATATCCGCTCTCACCACGCTGCCATGCGCGCAACGCCTTGGCATTTCGCTTCCATGGAAATTCGTCAAACGACGATTGAAGATTTTGCTTTGCCAGTTGCGGCAGATCGAACAGCAGATGGCGCGAGAATTCCCGCCAGCCGAGTTCGCTCAAGAATTTTCCAACATCACTGGCGATAGCAGGCCGTTGCGCGGCCGCGAAATTCGCCGCGTACCACACCTGCCGCGGACTGATTTCACCAAAGCGCAGATGTGGCGACAAACGCGATGTGCCGTCGCGATCGGGAAAGTCGCGCGAGGCCCCGTAGCCCTTGATGCTGTGATCGAGGAATTCCTTGAGACGCTTCTGTGCTGACGCTTCTCCAGGCGTCCATGTCTCGCGCAGGCCGCCCGCCCAATCCGGCGTCGTCGGTTCGAGATTCCACGCCGCGAGATCGTCGCTCGCGATGCGTGGCGCTGCTTTCAACGTCTTGGGTACGGGCAAAGGCTTGGGCGGGTCGCCGAGGCTTAAGACCCGTTTCCAGAACGGCGTGAAGACACGCAGGCCGCGGCCTTCCTTGTTGCGAACACTGGATGGCTTGGCGAGAAGGTCGCTCGGAAAGGCACGGCCTTCCACGCCAATGGCTTCAAGCGCCTTCGCCACCTCGCGCTCCACTGACGCGTCGCCCGCGATGTCGCTGGCGATCCAGTTTACGCGCGTCGCATTTGTTTCCTGCGCGACTGCGGCGATAACCTCGGCGGCGCGGCCTTTGCGAAGCACCAGGGTTTGTCTGAATGGTTGCAGGCTTTGGTCAAGTGCACGCAGTGATTGCGCGAGCCACCATCGGGATGCCGCGCCGAAGGGGCGTCCAATGCCCGCGCTTTTCTCGTCGAGAACATAAAGGCAGATCACAGGCGCGCCGCTCTGTCCGGCATCGAACAAAGCGGGGTGATCCGACAGCCGCAGGTCGGTACGGAACCAGACAATGACTGGCGCGGGTGAGGACGACATCGCGATAAGGGTGATCCTGAGGGGGAAATTGATCGGCAGGCTTCAGCAACGAAACGTTAATCAGACGGTAAACATAACCGGTCATGTTTTAGCATTTTAAATCGCAAACTCATTTTCAGGACCTAGCAGCATGGCATTCGGGTTGAACAGGGGCTCGCCTTCATTGTTCCGATTTAAGCTTGGCCCCAAGGCCGTTATTTGTGCCGCATTCTTGATTGCAACAACCACTGCCATGGTCGTCGGTGCTGCGTACTGGTCGCTCAGCAATGAGTTCGATGCTCGAGCCAGAGCCGATCTCGAGGTCAATCTGCGCACCCTCGCGCTGACCTTTGCCGAGGCTTATGGCGATGCGAAGGTCTCCATCAAGGATGGCGTTGTCGATCGCGTCGAGATTCCCGCGATGCCGGACTTCAAAGATCACAAGACAGTCGATCGCGCCACAGGGTATGTCGGTGGAACCGCCACGATCTTCGTCTATGACGATGCGACAAGCCAGTTTGTCCGGCGTACCACGAATCTGAAGAAAGAGAACGGTGACCGCGCCGTCGGCACTCAGCTCGCGGCGGATCATCCCGGGCAGCCCGTGGTTCGCTCAGGTGCGGCTTATAAGGGGCCGGCGGTCCTGTTCGGTAACCGCTTCATCACGGCGTACCAGCCGGTGTTCAACACCGCCGGAAAGGTTGTCGGCATACTCTATGTGGGGATTGCAACGGCGCCGCTGGATTCGATGCTGACCCACGCCATGGAGATGATGTCGATCGCGGCCGTGCTCGGCGCGTTGCTGGTGCTGTTGCTGACGATGCTGCTCGTGAAGCTCGTGACAAGTCCGCTGCGCTCGGTGACCAATTCATTGACGTCGCTGGCGGAGGGCAATCCTCATATCGAGATCGGTCACACGGAGCGTTACGACGAAATCGGTGAAATCGCGCGGACCCTCGGCGTGTTCAAGAACAATTCGCTGGAGCGCCGCCGGCTGGAGGCAGAACGCAAGGCCGCGGAACAGCAAGCAGTCGAACAACGCAAGGCGGAGCTGCGGACATTCGTCGACGACTTCCAGGCCAGTGTCGGCGGGATCATTGACAATGTCCTGAACTCCTCCGGCCAGTTTGAAACCGCGGCAAAACAATTAACCGAAACTGCGCGGACGACAGCGCATCTGTCGAAGGATTCTGCTGACGCTTCGGAAAAGGCCTCCGAGCACGTGCGCAATGCGGCAGCAGCCTCGGAAGAGCTGTCGAGCTCCATCAATGAGATCAGCCGCCAAGTGCAGGAATCCAACGGCATCGCGGCGAGCGCCGTGCAGCAGGCGGCCCATACCGATCAACGGATTGCCGAACTGTCGGAAGCTGGAGAGCGCATCGGCGATGTCGTGAAGCTGATCACGTCCATCGCCGAGCAGACCAATCTTCTCGCCCTCAATGCCACCATCGAGGCGGCGCGGGCAGGCGACGCTGGCCGAGGCTTTGCGGTTGTCGCGCAAGAGGTCAAAAACCTCGCGGGCCAGACGGCGAAAGCCACCGACGAAATCAGCAACCAGATCGTCAGCATGCAGTCCGCAACGCAGGAGTCCGTATCGGCCATTCGGGAGATCGGGCAGACCATCGGGCGCATCAGCAACATTGCCACATCCATCGCGGCTGCGGTGGAAGAGCAGGGCGCGGCAACCCAGGAAATCGCACGCAGCGTGCAGGCGGCATCAAAGGTGACCGCGGACGTCGCGGCCAATGTGGGGGACGTCGCGCGCGGCGCCAATGAAACCGGCCACACGTCGGACGAGATCTTCAAGTCAGCGAAGGTGCTGAGCGACGACAGCCTGCATCTGAAAGCCGAGGTTGGCCGTTTCCTGGACGGTGTGCGGGCGGCTTGAGATTTCTCACTCCAAAAGAAAAAAGGGACGCCGCGGGGCGTCCCTTTTGCTTTGAGCCGCCGCTTACTTCGGCTGCGGAACGATCCGGATATACGGCTTCGGCGACTTCCAGCCGCCCGGATAGATCGTCTTGGCTTCATCGTCGGAGACCGAGCCCGCGATGATGACGTCTTCGCCTTGCTTCCAGTCGGCAGGCGTGGACACGCGATGCTTGGCTGTGAGCTGCAGCGAGTCGATGACGCGCAGGATCTCGTCGAAGTTACGTCCGGTGGTCATCGGATAGACCAGCACCAGCTTGATCTTCTTGTCCGGCCCGATGATGAAGACGTTGCGCACAGTGGCGTTGTCGTTGGGCGTGCGCGAGTTCGCGTCGCCGGCGGCGTCGGCCGGCAGCATGTTGTAGAGCTTGGCCACCTTGAGATCGGTGTCGCCGATCATCGGATAGTTGGGCGCGTGGCCCTGGGTCTCCTTGATGTCGTCCGACCACTTCGCATGCTTGTCGACCGGATCAACGCTCAACCCCATCAGCTTGACGCCGCGCTTGTCGAATTCAGGTTTCAAGCGGGCGAGGACACCGAGCTCGGTGGTGCAGACAGGTGTGAAATCTTTCGGGTGGGAGAACAGCAGAGCCCAGCTGTTGCCAATCCAGTCATGAAAGCGGATGCGTCCCTCGGTGGTGTCTGCTTCGAAGTCCGGGGCGACCGCGCCGATCTGAAGTGTCATGGTTTTGCCTCACAGGTTTACGGTGACAACGTAATTCGACCGAAAGCATATAACGAGCAGGCGGGCTAAGTGGAACGGGGGCAGGAAAAGGACAAGATTTTTTCGTGTCCTGCAGGGCCTGCGAAATCCTGTTCTGCGCCGGGCTTGATCCCGAAAAGTTGTGTTCGCGGGCCTTTCTTTCACGTTTGCGGGATGCCCCGAATTTGACGCCGAGGCGCCCAACCGCCGCCGGGTCACACTGCCAATTCCGTCGAACCTTGCAGACGTCGGCTGCGACCAATCTGCAACGTTAACGATGAATGTGACTCAAACTTGCGTCGTTAAGGCTTCGTTCACGTCCGCATGGAAATGGTGCGGTACACAGCAAGAGAAAAGTAACATGTCTGCCCCCTCGAGTTCCACAACCAATCTCACCGATCTGATTCGTGACATCGAAACGTCCGCCAGTGCGGACCGCGATCTTGCGGCCCGAGCGCTTGGTATTGTCCGTGATGGCGTCATCACGGGCGAGGGACCTACCACCGAAGGCCGCGTTCACTTCTCGCGCGCCATCGATGCTGTGGACGTCGCATGGTGCATGCGCATCCTGAATGCGATGGCTGTCTCCAATCTCCCGGTCAGCCGGGCGGAGGCGGAAGCTTTGTTCGAGATCAATGAAGCTGCTTCGGAGCGCAGCGACGAGGGCCGTTTCGACGATTTGTTCGCGAAGGCGATCGTCCATCACGCGGCTTCGTCGTCAGGCTTGCCCGTGCCGCCGCGTTCTGTTGCGCTGTCACCGGATACCGCCATTGAGACCTGGGCGCCCACGCAGGCGATCGGCGTCAATATCGAAGTGCTTGAATGGATCGCGGCCCAAATGCGCGGCAAGCGCCGTGGTAACCGCAAGCTGATGGCATTGGTCGCGACACTGATCGGCGCTGCGACGCTGCCGTTGATCGCACTGCCCAACGTCTTCGACCTCGGAATGTAATTCCGAAAGGTCCCAAAGTTTAAGAGCCTCGGTTCTGATCCATCAGAACCGAGGCTCTTATTTTTTATTTCGATGCGTTCAACAGTGAGGCGTTACTTCATGCCCGCTGTTTTCTTCTCGGCGTCAAGCCCGACCGTACGTCCCGGGAAGCCCGCCACGTCGAAGTAACGCTGTTCCAGCACGCGCTGGAATTTCAGCACCGTTTGCAGCCCACTGGCATCCGGCTTCGAGGTGAGGGTGCCGGTGAAGGCCTTCGGCGTCGCACCGTTCGGCATCGCTTCGCTCATCACACGACCAAGCAGCTTGCCGTTGGCCTTGCGGCTGAGGCCAAGCAGCTTGGCGGCGGTCATGCCGACGTCGGCGTTGCTCACCGGCAGTGCGTCGACGTAACCGGCTTTGAAGTCCGGGCCCATCGCGGCCATGAAGTTCATGGTGTCGCCACGGCTGAAGCTGCCGTGCATGCCTTGACCCTGACGCAGCACCGTGTCGGCAACCTCCACCGAGCAAAGCACCGGCTCATCGCAGCCGACCGCGTAGGAGCGGAAGTTCACGACGATCGACGGATGCGGCGTGACGGAACGGCCGTTGAGATTGAGCGCCGACATCGGCAGCGCGCCGGGGAAGCGGCCGAGAGCGTCATCGACGAAGATGCCACTGACGTAATCCTGCTCGAGCAGCGCCTTCACGGTGCGGCCCGCCAGCTTGCGATCGTTGCTCGGAATGTAGATCAGGTCGGAGCCGCCGTTGGTGGCAACCACCATCTCAGGCTTCGCTGGATCCTTACCGAGGAGGCCGTTACCGGCCTTCGGATAGGCGTTGTCGCCAACGCGGGCGTTCTTGTCGTTCGGATCGAACAGCGGCAGGTCGAGTGCCTTCGCAAGATCCAACGCAAGAAAGCCGAGCGGCAGGAAGCCTTCCGGCGTGTCGGGATAGGTGACCTTCACCGTCGGGCTGGTCTTGCTTTCCTTCGAGATCGTCGAAAAGCCGTGGTCGGCGGAAACGATGATGTTGGTCGACGCCGAGAGACCGAGATCGTCGAGCGCCTTGCGCAGTTGCGCGAGGTTATTGTCGGCGTTCTTGATGGCGGCCAGCGACGTCGGTCCGTTGATGCCGGGGGTCAGCTTGTTGAGGCTGTCGCCCTGATTGTGCTGGGTACCGTCCGGATCGCGTGACCAGAACACCAGCACGAACGGCTTGTTGCGCGCCTTGAACATCGGCAGCACAACCTTGCTGGCGACGTCGGCGAAATATGCCTGCTGGTCGATGTTGGCGGCCACGGTGCCGGGCGTCTTGGCGTCACCGGCCTTGCCGTTGTCGCCGCGTCCGGGAGCCTTGAGAGCAAGCTTGACCGCGTCCATGGCCTTCTTCATCTCGTCGGACAGTGGAATGCCGATCAGCGAGCCATCCTTCTCCACCGCACCGGTCTGGTCGTCGATGGTGATAGTCTTGGTGCCGGTGCGCTCGGTGTGGTCGAACAGCAGCGTCGGGCCGAGCTTGCCGATGGCGGCGGTGCTGAAGCCGGCGTTGCGCGCGGCTTTCAACAAGGTTTCCTCGTCGAGATAGTCGCCGCTGAACTGCTCATCGACATCGCGCAGTACCTGATCGTGCTCGAGGAAGGGCACCACGGTGCCGTTCTGGGCCGCGACCGGATGTCCGGTGTAGATCGAGTTGCTGAAGGTGCCGGTGTCGCCGAGATAGTGGCCGGTGGACATGCCGGAGGCGTTGGCCATCGTGAACGTCGGGAACAGGGAGTGTGAGTTCTTGAAGTTCACGCCCTTGTCGCGGATTGCGGCCATGGCGGGAGCGGTTTCGGGCGTCACCTTGAGCGCGCGCAGACCGTCCGGAACGAACAGAATCAGGTTGCGGGGCTGGTTGTTTTGGGCGAAAGCCATGGACGACGATAACGCCAAAAAAACTAGGGAAACGACCGGAATGGTGCGGCGCATAAGGGACTCGCTTTTGAGAGAAAATGGGCCAAGCAGTACAGCTATGCCGAACGGTACGTTGGTGTAGTTTTTGTCTGCAACAGAATTGTTACAACCCGCCGCCCATGCCAAATTGCTCCTGCCAGGACTTAATAAGCCCGACTTGGCAGCCCGTTGCCCGCCCTCGACACCAACAGATCAAGAAATCAAGAAATAAAGCATGTTTAAAAAGATCCTGATCGCAAACCGCGGCGAAATTGCCTGCCGTGTCATCAAGACCGCGCGTCGTATGGGTATCAAGACGGTCGCCGTGTACTCGGAAGCCGATCGCGATGCGCTTCACGTCGAGATGGCGGACGAGGCCGTTTTCATCGGACCGCCGCAGGCGGCTGAGAGCTATCTGGTGATCGACAAGATCGTCGAGGCCTGCCGCCAGACCGGCGCCGAAGCGGTCCATCCGGGCTACGGATTCCTCTCCGAGCGTGAAGCGTTCCCGCGCGCGCTTGCCGCAGCCGGCGTCGTCTTTATCGGACCGAACCCGGGTGCCATCGCCGCAATGGGCGACAAGATCGAATCCAAGAAGGCCGCAGCCAAGGCCAAGGTCTCCACGGTGCCCGGCCATCTCGGTGTGATCGAGGACGATGTCCACGCGGTCAAGATTGCCGACGAGATCGGCTATCCGGTGATGATCAAGGCGTCCGCTGGCGGCGGCGGCAAGGGCATGCGCATCGCGCACTCCACGTCCGAGGTCGCAGAAGGCTTCAACCTCGCCAAGGCTGAAGCCAAATCGTCGTTCGGCGACGATCGTGTCTTCATCGAGAAGTTTATCGTCGATCCGCGCCATATCGAAATCCAGGTGCTCGGCGACAAGCATGGCAACGTGATTTATCTGGGCGAACGCGAGTGTTCGATCCAGCGCCGCAACCAGAAGGTGATCGAGGAAGCGCCGTCGCCGTTGCTCGACGAGGCCACCCGCCGCAAGATGGGCGAACAGGCCGTCGCGCTGGCGAAGGCCGTGAATTACGATTCCGCCGGCACGGTTGAATTCGTCGCGGGGCAGGACAAGAGCTTCTACTTCCTTGAAATGAACACGCGCCTGCAGGTCGAGCATCCGGTGACCGAGCTCGTCACCGGAATCGATCTGGTGGAACAGATGATCCGCGTCGCGGCCGGCGAAAAGCTCGCCATCGCGCAGAAGGACGTGACGCTCACCGGCTGGGCGGTGGAATCTCGCGTTTACGCCGAAGACCCGTACCGCAACTTCCTTCCATCGATCGGACGTCTCGTAAAGTATCGTCCGCCGGCAGAGAGCAAGATTGACGACATCACGCTGCGCAACGACACCGGCGTGCAAGAGGGCGGCGAGATTTCAATCTACTACGATCCGATGATCGCCAAGCTCGTGACGCATGGTCCGTCGCGTGCTGCAGCTATCGAAGCGCAGTCGCATGCGCTCGATGCGTTCTATGTCGACGGCATCCGCCACAACATTCCGTTCCTCTCGGCGTTGATGAATCACCCGCGCTGGCGCTCCGGCAATTTGTCGACGGGCTTCATCGCCGAGGAATTCCCGAAAGGTTTTGGGCCGCGCACGCCGGAAGGCGATGTCGCGCTTCGCCTCGCTGCGGTGGGTGCTGCCGTCGATCACATTCTCGGCGAGCGCAAGCGGCAGATCTCCGGCCAGATGAAAGGCCGTGCGGTGTCGCGTGAACGCCGTCGCGCCGTTTGGCTCGATCGCAGCGAGCTCACGCTCGAAGTCGGGCGCGAGGGCGACAATATCGCTGTCCGCTTCATGGGCACCGATGGCGAACTGGGGCAGCCGGTTGAGTTGGTCTCGAACTGGACGCCGGGTGATGTGGTCTGGCAGGGCACGGTCGGTGGTCATCCTACGGCGGTGCAGGTGCGGCCGATGCCGAACGGCTTCCGTCTCGCCTATCAGGGCTATGAAGTGCCGGTGCAGGTCTACACCGAGACCGAAGCCGCTGCGGCTCGCCTGATGCCGGTGGGATCACAGGCTGATAGCGGCAAGAAGGTGCTGTGTCCGATGCCGGGTCTTGTGGTGTCGATCGCTGTCACCGAAGGGCAGGAAGTGAAGGCGGGTGAAACACTCGCGATCATCGAGGCGATGAAGATGCAGAACGTGCTGCGCGCCGAGCGCGACGGCACGGTGAAGAAGGTCCACGCGACAGCCGGCGCGACGCTGGCCGTCGATGCGCTCATCCTCGAATTCGCATGAGGCGCTGATGATGGTCCCGAAGCAAAAGCGTGATGCGTTTCGGGCCATTTTGAAAGGCGAGAACGTTATTCGCCCGGGCTCGGTCTATGATCCGATCTCGGCGCGGATTGCCGAAGATCTCGGCTTCGAACTCGGTCTTCTCGGTGGCTCGGCGGCGTCGCTCACGATCCTCGGAGATCCCGATCTGCTGCTGATCACATTGTCCGAACTCGCTGAGCAGGCGCGGCGGATTTGCCGCGCGGGTAACATCCCCGTGCTGGTCGATGCCGATCACGGTTATGGCAACGCGCTAAATGTCCGCCGCACGGTGCAGGAGCTTGAAGCGGCGGGCGTCGCGGGATTGACCATCGAAGACACGCTGCTGCCGCAGGCCTACGCAGAGGCCAAGCCGCAACTGATTTCGCTCGAAGAGGGCGTCGGCAAGATGAAGGCGGCGCTCGACGGGCGTCTTGATCCGTCTCTCGTCATCGTTGGCCGCACGGGCGCTGCGTCGATTACCAGCATCGATGACGCTGTGGCGCGCGCCAAAGCTTATGAAGCCGCGGGCGTTGATGCGTTGTTCTTCACCGGCGTGAAAACCCGCGCCGAACTAAGCGCAATCGCGTCGGCCACGACGCTGCCTATTATTCTTGGCAGCTTCGATGGTGAACTGTCGGACACGGTGTTCCTCGGCATTCATCGCGTCCGTGTCGCCAATCAGGGACACACGCCGATCGCCGCCGCGACACAGGCCGTTTACGAAACTTTGAAGGCGCTGCGTGATGGTGTGTCGCCCAAAGATCTGAAAGGATTGCCGTCCACTGAGCTGACCAATCGCGTGATGCGTGAGGCCGATGTCAAAGCGCGCAGCGCGGAGGTTCTGGGGCTGAAACGCTAAAGCGGTTTGCGCGAAGAAAGCGCGTCGATGCAAGTATCAAGACCATGAGTGACATCGTTCGTCATATCTTCGTTCGCGGCCGGGTCCAGGGTGTTGGATACCGGGCCTGGGTTGAAGGCGAGGCGAGTGCGCGCAACCTCGAAGGATGGGTGCGCAACCGCAAGGATGGATCGGTGGAAGCGGTCTTCGCCGGTCCCGAGGACGCCGTGGAAGCCATGATCGCGAAATGCCGCTACGGACCCGGAACGGCAAGGGTCGATACCATCGACGATAAGATCGATGGCCGCGATGCTCTGCATGCGCGGCAGCCGGGAGAACGGTTTTCGGTGCTGTCGACGATTTGACGGGAAGAGCCGCCTCAGGTGACGGCCTCGCGCAGGTCTGCATTCGCTGGGCCAAAGATCTCATCGAACGATTGCCGAAGCGCAACGTCGACGTCCTCCATCGTCACCGGCAGGCCGAGATCGACCAGGCTGGTCACGCCATAGCGTGGGTCCTCGACGCCACACGGCACGATGCCGGTGAAGTGGGTGAGGTTGGGTTCGACATTGATCGCGAGGCCGTGCAGCGAGACCCAGCGTTTCAGCCGAACGCCAATCGCGCCGATCTTGTCCTCGTGGGCCGGACCCTTTTCAGGCCGCGCCACCCAGACGCCGACCCGGTCTTCGCGCCGCTCGCCCTTGACGTTGAAAGCCGCCAGCGTCCGGATCATCAACTGTTCGAGGCTGGCCACATAGGCCCGCACATCCGGCTGCCGGCGCTTCAGGTCGATCATCAGATAGACCACCCGCTGCCCGGGGCCGTGATAGGTGAACTGGCCGCCGCGGCCTGTGGAAAACACCGGGAAGCGGGCGTCCAGCAGGTCGCCAGCCTTGGCGCTGGTGCCGGAGGTATAAAGCGGGGGGTGTTCAAGGAGCCAGACCAGCTCCGGCTCGTTCCCGGCGGCAATGGCGGCCGCGCGCGATTCCATGGTCTCGAGCGCTTCCTGATAGGGAACCGGCGAATCTGCGATCCGCCACTCGACGGGAGGGCCGGAACGGGCGGAAAAGGGTGTTAAAACAAGGCTTTCGCGCCCCTGAGGCGTATTAACCATTGGGTAACCATAGTTGTGCTGATCTGCCGTCATCATTCATGTGCGGATTCAGGATCAAAGTGGCAACCCTCGA
The DNA here is from genome assembly GCF_055386385.1 of Afipia dichlorophenoxyacetatis. Lineage (NCBI taxonomy): Bacteria > Pseudomonadati > Pseudomonadota > Alphaproteobacteria > Hyphomicrobiales > Nitrobacteraceae > Afipia > Afipia dichlorophenoxyacetatis. Next base: position 2,840,358 of record NZ_AP029250.1, read on the forward strand.
TAACGTCTCGGTCGATCTGATGGTGGTTCTTGGAACCACGACTATGCCCGTCCACCAGGTTATGCGGCTCAGCCGCGGCGCGATCATCGAACTCGACGCCACCGAGCAGGACGAGGTCAAGATACACGCCAATAACATGCCGGTTGCCAGCGGTACGGTGGTGGTCAATCGCAACCGCATCGCGGTTGAAGTCAAGCAGATGCTCCCGCGGGCGCCTGACCACAGATAGTTTGCAAGCCTTGTGACAAGGTCGCTCGGAGGCCTTGTCCCTCCATCTTTGATTTGTTACATGGGCGCCACCAAGACGTGCCCCGGTACGAATCCGGAGCCGACTTTCCAGCGCTCGTGGCGGAATTGGTAGACGCGCTGCCTTGAGGTGGCAGTGAGTAAAATCGTGGGGGTTCGAGTCCCTCCGAGCGCACCAGCCCAAAAATCATGATCGATAAGCACCGGCTCAGGCCGTCCGTCCGATAGAGGCGAGCGCGGCTGCGCGCCTGACGGCGTAAGCGGCATTCACGCCGCGTCCGGGAAGTTCGTTACAAACCCGTAATGAAAATGCGTCTTTTCGCATAGGGCTTTGCATCGCGCGCTCATCACACTTGGATCGCGCGGAATTCAATTCGAAACTTTTAGCGGATCGGCGATCAGTTCGCTCGCAGCATTCAGCAATGGCGCTGGATCTGTTCAAAACAATGTTGGAAGTAAACATGCTCAAGAAGTTGCTCGGAGCGGCCGTAATAGCTGCCGTTGGCTTAGCCGTCGTTCCAGCCTCCGCCGCAAAAATGGCGGGTTGCAGCGATGGTAACCTGCAGAAGACCGAATCCGCGACCGAAGCCATGGCTGATGGCCCGGGCAAGACCGTGGCACAAAAGGAAATCGCGCAGGCTGAACATGCCATGCTCGACGGCAAGATGGGTGCATGCGCAATGCATCTGTCCAACGCGATGCACCCGGACACAATGAAGGCCCCGGCCGTAACCACAGCCCAAGCGCCTCAAGGGGATTGGAAGCCTCTTAAGGGCGCGGAGTAAGCGTAGCATAGGGCCGAGCGAGCGCTCGGCCCTTTCGGCTGCAGGAGCACGATGGCAAGGCGAACAGCTTGCAACAGATCTACGACCGATGATCGGACGAAGAGGGGTCTTCAAAGTCGAAGCCTGTTCCGAGGCCTCCACCGCCACCCATTCCCATTCCACCGCCCATGCCGCCGCCTTGTCGTGACTCTTTCTCCCCGCGATCGCTCTTGCCGCGACCGCCGGAACTCGATGGCCGGGCAGGGCCCTGTAGTGGAATTGTAAGGTCGGATGGGATCGGATCGAGATCAAGCGCGTCGCGAATCCGCGTCGGCGATCTGATCCTTCAAAGCTCCCGGCGTGCGCGCTTTCATCTCTGCCTTGATCACTTTGCGCGTCAGCACCCAAACGGCTTCGCGGCATTCTCGACCAACAATGACTCGATCAGCCCGGTGCGCTGCCGCCGCGTCGAGTCGGACAGGCCTTCGTCCGACGCTGAGATTGTCGAGGCAGTGGTCGCTCTGCTTGTAGAGCGACCAATACCAACACAAGGTGTGAGGCTTCAGAGGTTCAGCAGACGTTTGATAGCGTGGTTCATTGCGCTGCTTCTCTGCGTTGATGTGATCGGTCGCGTCGCCCTAGATCACGATCTGCGAGACGATGGCCGCGTCACATTCGTCATCGAATTCTTTCGTGCCGAACTCAGCCTTGATCCTGACCTTCGGCAATCCATTGCGAAGTGGACGTAGTAACGCGTCTGAGGTTGGGCACACGCAGGCGGGAACGTCGACCCGCTGCTCGCAACTCTGGTAATTCTCGCTCCTGCAATCGACGCTTTCTGCTTCAGAACGCGAGAAGTGGGGTGGCGAGGGCCATCCTGCTGAGTGTTGTTCTGATTGCTATCCCAGCCTTTCGTTCAAACGTACGTCACGGAAAGGTCCTGAGTTCTAACGGGCCTGCGTTCGCAAAGAACACCCAGAGCAATTCTTCGTGACTTAGTCACGAAGCACACCAAGAAATCTTCTGCGTCTTCGGCATGTATCCCGCGAACACGCTGCTATACGGGACTAACCGTCGCAGCATTGAAGAGGGCCGATTGGGTCATACCGATCTTGCATCAAGATGGTCACCTGTAGGTATTGGAGTTGATTGGGCGGGCGCGATACTAGTCGCGAATAGTGAAATGCCAACTAGGAGCCACTTATGTCCGATCGCGTAAAAGAAATCGTTCCTGACTTGATCGAGGCGGTCCGCAACGTTCTTCGTCAGCACAAGGTCACCTTCGATGAATATCGAGCTGGATTCGGCTATATGATCGGGGTCCAGGAAGCGAAGGAAATCCCGCTGCTGCTGGACGCGTTGCTGAACTCAACCATTGTCGAAATCGAAAATCAGACTCGCGGCGGCACCAAGGCCGATATCCAAGGACCATATTATATCGACGAGAATTATCCGTTGGTTACAAAGGCGCTTGCAGTTCGTCCGGAGGACGCGAACGCCGAAGACATGATCGTTCGTGGCCGCGTCACTGATCTGACTGGCCAACCCGTCGCAGGTGCGGAGATCGACATCTGGCACTCAACCCCCGACGGACGCTATTCAGGCATTCACGACAAAATCGATCGCAAATATTATCGTGGTCGCGTAGTAACCGATGCGAACGGGCAGTATTCGGTCACGTCCAAAACTCCTGTCGCCTATCAAATCCCCAATCAAGGGCCGACCGGCGAACTGCTCGAAAAGCATCTTGGTCGCCATTCTTGGCGTCCGGCCCACATTCACTTCTGGGTGAGGTGCAAAGGCAAGCGCGATCTCATCAACCAGGCCTATTTTGAAGGCGGCGACTATGTTGGAGACGATTGCTGCGAGTCCGATCATTTGGATCTGGTTGTCCCTAAGGTCTACGAGAACGGCAAGCGGATCATGCAAGTGAACTTCGCGCTCGAACCCGCATATGCGGTTGCTGCTGAATAAGCCTTCGTCACGGGGGGACGGAAAAACGGGGAGCTTCAAGCTCCCCGTTCTTTTTTTGTCATCAGTAAAAACTTCGGGAGCGATTAATTTAACGGCGGAGATTTCAACTGCTCTTGATCGCGGATCGAGTTGCTTCACCTTCGCTGCTATTGCTTCGGTATAGCCGGGGATTCAACGAACCGCGTCGACGACTGAGACGGGACTAGAGCCCGTCCCGTTGCTCTCCCGATGATGCGCCTTTCAGCTTTAACCGTGGCGCGCAGCGATCTCTGAGCTGTCCGGGTGGCCGCGGAAAGCATAATTCCCGCCGGCCGCCGACCGGCTCATGCGCCTTGATCGCAGCGCTGGTTAGCTTTCATGAGAAAGCAACTTGCCAAACTTTCCTTTATGAAACATCAGCGGGGCCTTTTCCGGCTCGACCTGTATGCGACTGACCCGGCCCACAAAAATAACATGATCTCCCGCCTCAATCTCTTGCTCGACTACGGCGGCGAGAACGGTGCAAGCGTCCTTGACGCCTGGCAGCTCGTCAAAATCGAAAAATGGCTCCGCGATCGATCCGTCTGGCCGCCCTGCGAAATGCAGCGCCAATGCTTCACGGCCTTCCTCAAGAATCGATACTGCGAAACGGCCGGACTGCCGGATTCGAACGAGCATGTTGGTCGTATTAGCCACGGAGACGGCAACCAGTGGAGGCGATAGTGATATCGACATGAAGGCATTTGCGGTCATGCCGTAGTCCGCGCCGTCGCTACGCGTCGTAATCACGGTGACGCCGGTGCCAAACATACCGCACGCATTACGGAACGCGCCCGGTGGGATCGAAGCAACAGAATGAGCGGCGGAACTGGTGTGGTTTTGCATATTATTGACCGTCGATGTTAGGTGAGGAATTTGAACTGTCTATTGTCAGTGGATTGTTGTCCCAGCCGTGTAGTTCGGCTGCCTCGGCGTATCGTCCCTGCAGCATAAGATCGCGCAGCCGCGTACTCGAAATGCGATCGCCTTTCGCGCAAACGACCTCGCTTAGCACGTGCACGTTGAAGTAACGGCCGAGCGTGTGGATGTCGCCCGTGCGGCCTTTCCCGAACCGGAAATCACCACCGACCCATATCTCTCTGGGATTCAATTTCCCAAGCTCATCGATAAAATGTTCTTTTGTCCTGCTCGCGTACTCGCTGGTGAAATCGGCGACCAGTACAAAATCGACTCCGAAATGCGACAGCCGGCGTAGCTTCTCGTCTAGCGTTGTCAGCTGCTGCGCCAGGCCTAATGCCGCTTTTGGCGGTGTCGAAAATGTGTAGACGACAGAGGCAACGCCTATCGTGCGCGCCCGTGACGCAACATGATTCACCAGCGCCTGATGTCCCTTATGGACGCCGTCAAACGAGCCGATGGTTACGACCGATCCTGACAACGCCAATTGCCCGGCATAGGGCGCAATCGTTGTGGGCGGTCTGTCACCAAGAGTGGGATGGAGCGCTGGGGTCATCGCTGGGATCCAATCAGGAGGGCAGAGTTCTGCTGCGATTTGCTGTTCTTCGAGGCATTCCCTGACTCCCATCCGAGGCGCGAGGAAATCTTCCTGGCTGCCTCGTTGGTGATGTTACGAAATGCTCGCGGTTCATTGGCGTAACGTCCTTTCGGGATGAACAGGGCGAAGGCGGCAATGCACATATTGGCGTGGTTGAGAATCGGTGCAGCGACCGTTGCTAGGTCAGGAAGGTAGCGACCTTCCTCGCAGGCATAGTTGTTGGCCCGGATATCGGCGAGTTCGGCCAGGAGTTGCTCACTTGAGCCCGCTTTTCCGTCTGGACCTTTCACATCGCTCAACTCTCTCACCGTGCCTTCCAGTCGGTCCACAGGCAGATGGGATAGCAAGAGCAGGCCGGGCGCGACGAGATGAGCGGGTAGACTGCCATTCACGATCGCACTGGCGACATGAACCTGACTACTACCTTCCTGTCCCGTGAGAGACAGCAATCGTGATCCCATCAACTCGATAACGTGAACGGTCTCCCCGTAGGTTTCGGCCATTTCAACAACATATTCTCGGCTAGCCTCCAAGACTAAATCGGTGCTGGCGAGTACTTCGGCGAGGGAGTTGATCATGGGCCCCAATCGAAAACGGCCGGGAGCTCGCTTTCGGATCAAGCCAGTCTTGGCAAGTCCGTTGAGAAGTTCATGAGCAGATGAATGCGCCATTCCGAGACTCTCGGCGACGTCCGACGTGCTCAACTCCGGCCGAACTGCTGTGAACAAACAAAGCAACTCAACGACTCTGTCTGTCGCTTTCATCGCGCTCTCCACGGCATGCTTGAGCCTTTCGAATATTTTTCGAAGCGAACTCGATGCAGACGAATTTGCCTCACCGGTTGAGCTTCACCATTCGAAATTTCCGAACCCGGATCAAGGTATGACGCCATACCTTCCAAAAGCGCCAAATCCAGTTAGCACTTCACTTGGGAATTGCGGGAAAACCACAACTTGAGACCGGGAAATCCCGCCGGGAAGGGACCGGAACACCGCGCCAGAGCGCGCCATTAGGAGGAACCGAATAGTGACTAGTAGCAAAACAGCAGCCAAGGGCGCACCAATTTTGCCCTATACAGGCGCGGAGTACCTCGCCAGTCTCAACGATGATCGCTGCGTCTATCTTCATGGTGAGCGCGTCAAGGACATCGTAAACCACCCCGCCTTCCGCAATTCTGCGCGGATGATCGCCCGCTGGTACGACGCGCTGCATGAAAAGAAGGACCTGATCTGTGTGCCGACCGACACTGGATCCGGTGGTTTCACACATCCGTTCTTCCTTGGCAGTAAAACTGTCGATGATCTGGTAAAGTCGCGCGACGCCATCGCTGAACTTCAGCGTACATCCTACGGCTGGATGGGCCGGACCCCGGATTACAAGGGAGCGTTTCTGGGTACGCTCGGCGCCAATTGCGAATTTTACGGTGACTACAAACAGAACGCCCTAAACTGGTACGCTAAGGCGCAAGAGCGTCTGGATTATTGGAATCATGCCATCGTCCATCCGCCGATCGATCGCGGCAAAGCCATCGAAGACATTCGCGATGTGATCATCCACGTCGAAAAGGAAACCGACGCTGGTCTGATCGTTTCGGGCGCCAAGGTGGTCGCGACGGGTTCGGCCCTGACGCACTTCAACTTTATCGCCCATTATGGCGTGCCGGTGAAGGACAAGGCCTTCGCGTTGATATTCACCACGCCGACGGCTTCCCAGGGCGTTAAGCTGATTTCGCGAAGCTCGTATGAGCTAAATGCCGCGATCACCGGATCGCCGTTCGACTATCCGCTGTCGAGCCGGTTCGATGAAAATGACGCGATTCTCGTTTTCGACAAGGTGCTGGTCCCGTGGGAGAACATTTTCGTCTACGGCGATTTGGACAAAGCCAACAATTTCTTTCCGATGAGCGGATTTGTTCCACGCTTCACCATGCATGGCGCAACCCGGCTATCGGTGAAGCTCGAATTCATCGCCGGCCTTTTCAGCAAGGCCGTCGAAGCCACCGGCACTAAGGATTTTCGTGGCGTACAGACCGCGGTCGGCGAAGTGATTGCTTGGGCCAACCTGTTCAAGGGACTAACCGACTCGATGGTTCTCAACCCGGTGCCATGGCCCGGAACAGATGGGTGCATTCTCCCCAACATGTTCTCCGCGGCATCGTATCGCGTATTCGCTCCGATGGCCTACCAGCGCATTAAGCTGCTCATCGAGCGCCATGTTGCGTCAGGACTGATCTACTTGCCCGGCTCGGCCCACGATCTCCAGAGCCCCGAGATCCGCCCGTATATCGATCGTTTTGTTCGCGGTTCAAATGGATATGCTGCGATCGATCGGATCAAGCTCTTAAAATTGCTTTGGGATGCTATGGGGACGGAATTCGGCGGTCGCCACGAGCTTTACGAAATCAACTATGGCGGTAATCACGAGGCCATCAGGATCGAAGCCATGTTGATGTCGGAGGCAACCGGTCAACTTGCCGGAATGCAAGCCTTCGCTGAAAAATGCATGTCGGAATACGATCTGAATGGATGGACCAGCCACGGCTTGGTCAACCCCGACGATGTCAACATGCTCAAGCGCATCGCCAAGTAAGCTGGGCCAAGTAAGCTGGGCTAAGTAAGCTGGCGGTACGACCGAAATCAATAACATACAAGAGCTCCGCGCATTGCGCGGGGCTCAACGATGTTACGCCCGGCTGTTCTGCTTCTTGAAGGTTTTCAGCAGGTCAAAGAAGTTTGATACGTGTCGAGACTGATTATCAAGACGGGCATGAATTGAGAGCGACGTTCCCGGATTCGCACCTATGTAAGGTCGGAAGGCGATACCCGAAATCTTTGATTGCGAGACACTCTCGGGCACGATGGAGATACCAACGCCGACCGAGACCAAACTGATGGCCGTTTGAAAGTCTTGCGCCATCACAGGCTGCTTCGGGGTGAACCCTTCCTGCCGGCAAACCTTCAGAATGCGATCGCAGTAGGCCGGTCTTGGCCGTCTGGGAAACAGCACGAACACTTCGTCATGCAAATCAGCCAGCACGACTTTGTCGACCTTGCTCCATTCGGAGTCTTCCGGCAGCGCCAGGATGAACGGCTCAGAATTCAGAATATCCGTACGGAACTCGTTGCCTGACAGCGACGGCCGGGCGACCGCAATATCGATTTCCCGCTGAACGAGCGCGCGCTCGGACTCGGCATTGTTCATTGTATAAAGGGCGATGTCGACCGGCGGATAGTTGGAACGAAAGGCCTTGATCAGCCTGGGCAGCGGGCCATGGGTGGCCGAGCCCACAAAGCCTATTCGAAGGATGCCGGCGCCGCCCTTACCGATCATCGTTGTCTCGCGATAGGCGCTGTCTAGCAGTCCGAGAAGCTCCCGCGCGCGTTCAAAGAGAGTTTCGCCAGCCTGGGTCAGCCGGATCTGACTGCGCGAGCGATCGAACAGAAGCACGTCAAGATCGCGCTCAAGCTGCGCGATCTGCCGCGAGAGGGGTGGTTGAGCCATTTCCAGGCGTTCCGCCGCTCGCCCAAAATGCAGTTCTTCCGCAACGGCGACAAAGTATTTGAGGCGCTTGAAATCCATACTCGTAGCCTCAGCGCGATATTGTAGTCAGATGGCGCAAGCGATCTCGCGGACGTGAGAGGGCGATACTCTCGACAACACTGGCTGATACGCCGCCTCTGCTGACTTCCGCGATCGCTATGTCCCGATACCCTGTTCGTCGGGATAGGGAGTCGCGAAGCCAAAATGCGCGGCAGCCGGTCACTTGGTCTACGCTATATGAGCGGTGTGAAGTGGAAGCCGTCTCCTTTGCGGTCCACGGTACCGGCGCATTCACCCGGAAAGTGTCCATTGAACAACACGGTCGCATCGTCTGCATATTTCGCTAACTTGGTCGTGCGGGTGTCCACCGCCCGTTTGGGGTCTTCGCAGAAGATGGTGGTGACCTGTGGCGCAGTGACTTGGAGCGGATGGTGCATCAGATCAGCGCAAAATGACGCGAGCACGCGGTCACCATCGCGGTACTCCAACCCGATCATGCCTGGAGAATGACCGCACAAATCTACGACGAAGAGGTTATCGTCGATTTCAGTTTCGGGGAGCACGTATTCAAACAATCCGGCGTGTCTGACGATATCGACGCAGTCGGCGATGGACGACGCCATAAATGGCCGCTCGCCTTGCGCGGTGCTCCAAAAATCCAGTTCAGTCCGAGACACAAGATGGCGCGCATTCGGAAACGACGGCACCCAACGTTCGCGATGCTTGCGTGTGAGCCACCCGGTATGATCCATGTGCAAGTGAGTCAGGAACACGACGCCGATTTCATCGGGAGCAATGCCGGCCTTACCTAGATGATTGAGCCAATTCGTCTTGCTCAAATGCCAATCGGGCCGCGACGGATAATTGCCGTCTTCCCCTATGGCGCAATCGACCAGAATGGATGTCTTGGGTGTCTGAATCAGGAACGACTGATAGGCCAGCACCAGTTGGCCGGAGGCTGCGTCTAGATAGTTCGGGACCAACCATTCGCGATTGTCCTCGACCAGGTCAGTAGGGAAGTCACGCATCATGTCCTCTGGACGGCGCGTCGGGCCGAGCCAGTCAACGAGGGCGTCCACACGAATATCACCGATGACTTTTGACGTCATGCGCGCGATCGGATTCAAGGTCATTCGTGGCGTCCCAATTTGCTTTCGGCTCGAGTCCCCAATTCTCCTCGTCCAAGCTACGATGGGTCCAATACTTAATCGAGCGGATGCCGATGCCGATCGGGTATGGCGGAACACGCGGTCCGTCATTGCATCAAAGCTTGCGCCTCTTATAATTAGTAGGATTAGCAGTTGCGAGGGTGCGGCCCGTTAGCACGGGATATGCCATTAATCTTGCGAACCGTAAGCAGCTGGGCAATGATTAGAAGTCCAATCAGCTTAGGAGAGGCGCGCTTTGACCGCGGCGTCGGACCATTGCATTGACCTTGAGCGCTCGACCGATTCCGTCTCTTCCTGGACGGATTGCCTCGGTACCTATCTGACCGAACTTCACGTTGAAAACAGAGCCTTTAGCGCGCATCGCGGGCGGATACAGCATTTCGAATTGGGGCCCCTTCAGCTGAATTTTCTGTCGGCAACCTCGCAACATGTTTCGCACAGCGCGGCGATGGCCAACCGCAGTTCCAGTGATTACCTGCTCCTTCTTTTTGAAAAGGAAGCCGCGCAATTGCGGCACTACGGGCTTGAGATGAGTATTCCCGAGGGATGTTTCGTCCTGCTGGATAACCAACAGCCTTTTGAGCTATTGCGCGAAAACGGCGGCGTCACTATGGCGATGCGCCTCGAGGATGTGTGGTTGCGTCATTGGCTACCCCATCCAAAAGCGGCCGTCGCAAAGCCAATTGTTGCGGAGGACGGTTGGGGATCGTCGCTTGCTGCCACGTTACGAACGATAGCCAAGCACGGTTTGGCTGACGCGATCCTGCCACGTAGCGTCATCGCCGATCAGCTTGGGGCATTCCTGGCGTTGATGATCGGTAGCCATGAACAAGGTACCAGTCGGTATCAAAGTGAAGTGCTCGTGCGTATGAAGCGTTGTATGCAGGAACGGCTCGACGATCCCAATCTGGATCCAACCACTGTCGCGAATGCTATTGGCATCTCTAGGCGTCACTTGCACGGCCTGTTCGCGCAGGCCGGTCTTACCTTCGGCGCACTGCTGATCGATCTACGCCTAAAACGCGCCGCCGAGATGCTGCGTGATCGTCGCTTCAACGGATATCGCGCAGGCGATGTCGCCTGGACCTGTGGCTTCGCCAATGCGAGTCATTTCGCGCGCCGCTTTCGCGCGAAATATGGTGTGAGTCCCGTCAACTACCGCAAGGGCCTCGACACCGTTGAAACCATAGTCTTCTGATCGCGAATTCCCGTACGCGGCGAACATAGCTGCGCGTGTCGGCACGCGAACAGCCCGAAAGAAATCTACGGACGATGATCGGGCGCGGCAGGATCGTCAAAGTCGAAGCCTGTTCCAAGGCCTCCGCCCATACCGCCACCCATTCCCATTCCACCGCCTTTTCCACCGCCGCCTTGTCGTGTCTCTTTCTCCCCGCGGTCGCTTTTGCCGCGACCGCCGGAGTTCGAGGGGCGGGCAGGGCCCTGCAATGGAATCGTAAGGTCGGGTGGGATCGGATCGAGATCGAGCGCGTCGCGAATGAAGCCACGCAGCGAGACGACGAGTTCATGCACGTGGACCGGACGTCCAGCGACCAGCTCGCGCGCCGCGCGCTCGGCCAGGCGCACGTGTTCTTCCGTCCCCAGCAGAATGATATCGGACAGGGCAGCCTCGACTGCGTCGCGGATCCGTCGCCTGCGGTCTGATCCCTCAACACTCCCGTCGGTGAGATCCAGCGTTGCCGCGGCCTCGCTCTCGGCGACAGGCTCGCCAGCGCGGCGCAGATCGCGCAGATGCGTCGGATCGACAGTGAGATTGCCGGTGAACGAGCCGCCTAATGTTTTGTAAGCCGCGATCAGCGTGCGCAGCCGCTCGTTGATCTGGCGATTCATGCGTTCGCGGCGCTGCTGAATCGTGAACATCGCCAGCAGGCGGATGCTGACGCCGATGAGTGTGAACAGAGCGAGGCCAATCAGTGTCGCCAGCAAACTCTGCCACGACGTGAAATCAAGATTGTGCAGGGGAGCCTCCCTTGTCGGCGGCCGCGGAGCGGCGTTTCACGTGATCGATGAAGGCCCGTAGCTTTTGGCAGACCTGGCGCTTGCCGGGATGATAGACAAAGACGCCATTGACGCAAACGGCTCCGGCACATGCGTAAGTCCGCCGAGCGGCGACAATCGCTCGGGGACTTGCGCAAGGCCCGCGCTTTCGAGTGCTGCGCCAAGCAACGTGGGACAGTCGTTGGGAATGAGCGGTCCGATCCAGCAATCTCGATGGCGCGGGTGTCATTCGCTAACCGCCCTCAGGCTTGGGCTCTCAGGTTTGGGTCCTCAAGCTTGGTCGCTACGCTTGCTGTCCCGCGGCTTCGAGGATCAGCCGTGTGATCTCCTTGGGGTGCGAGATCAGTGAAAGATGGCTCGCTTTCACTTCGATGGTTTTGGCGCCCATCCGTTTGGCCATGAAACGCTCGAGGTCTGGATTGATCGTGCGGTCTTCGGTCGAAACAGCGTAGTAGCTCGGCTTTGACCGCCACGCAGCATTGGTCGTCTTGCCGGTGAGCAGCGCCTTCTGGAATGGCTGTTGGACCGCGTAGAGCACCTTGGCTTTCGCTTTCGGCAGGTCGCCAGCGAAATCGCGCAGGAAAGCCTCCTCTGAAAGTCGTCCTTCGTCACCGTCGAACACGATGCCGGCGCTCGCCGGAGGCGTCGGGTAGGTTTTGGCGAGCGCTGTGTAGTCCTCGCCGGCATCCGGCGCGCGGGCCGCCACATAAACCAGCGCCGATACGTTCGGATGGACCCCGGCCTCAGTGACGATCATGCCGGAGAAGGAATGGCCGACCAGAACCGTCGGACCGTCCTGCCGCGCCAGCACGCGCTCGGCGGCGGCGACCGCTTCGGGCAGTGTGGTCAGCGGATTTTGCACGGAAGTCGCGTTCAGGCCCGCAGCCTGCAACCGTGCAATCACCTCGGTCCAGCACGAACCATCGGCGAACAGCCCGTGCACCAGCACGACGTTGCGGGCCTTGGGCGGCTTGGCGTTGGCGGCCATGCCGCGCGTGGAGATCAGCGAGGCCGCTGCACCGGCGAGTACTGCGGTCGAAAAAGTACGTCTGCTCATCATCATGGTTTCTCTCCTTGGTTATGCGGGGTGGTGACGGTTGACCTCGATGGCGCAGAATGACGGCGTCGGCTCAATCTGATTTGTGCAAGAGGGCGTCGACATCGCCCGATCGGACAACAGTGCCGTCGCGTACGAAGGCCTCGTGGTTGTTCTCGATGCTGTCGTGGTCGTAGAGATAGTTGACCATGACGCCGAAGGACTCCTGGATGCCGCGCGGCGCGGTGTTGCCGAGCCAGTTGATCCGCTCGAGCCGCGCGCCGTTGCCGAGGTGAAAGCGCGCCACCGGATCGATGCGGCTGCCGGGTGAGGGGCGTTGCGTCAGATAGGTTGCAGCAAGCCGCATCAAATCAGCTCGTAGCGCCTCGCTCTGTGCCGGATCATTCCACCAACCGTCACGCGCAAGCTCCGGCTGCAGCGCGGCGCCTGAATTGCCTTCGCCAGAGAGCTGCTGCGTGAGCCAGCGTCGGAAACCCGGCACCGGGGAGAGCGTCGAGAACTGCTTCAAACGCGGAAACTCAGCTTGCAGCTCCTCGACCACCTGTTTGATCAGGAAATTGCCGAACGACACACCGCGCAGGCCTTCCTGACAGTTAGAGATCGAGTAGAAGATCGCGGTGTCGGCGCGTTCGGCCTCTGCCCTTGTCGCGTCTGCATCGACCTCCTGTGACAACAGCGGAGGCATGGAGGTCGCCAATCCCTCGACCAGTGCGACCTCGACGAAGATCAATGGCTCGCCGGGAAGCGCGGGGTGAAAGAAGGCGAAGCAGCGGCGGTCGGGCGCAAGGCGGCGCCGCAGATCGGCCCAGCCTTTGATCTCATGCACCGCCTCATAGGCGATCAGCTTCTCCAGCACTGCGGCGGGCGATTGCCAGTCGATCCGCCGCAGCTCGAGGAAGCCACGGTTGAACCACGACGCCAACAGATGCTTGAGGTCGGCGTCGAGCAGCTTCAGTCCCGGCTCGTCGCGCAGATGTGCGGTGATCTCGCGGCGCATCGCGATCAGCGCGCCCGTGCCGCCGGGCGCCATGTTCATTCGTCGCAACAACTCCTGCCGCGGGGGATCGGCGGCCTGCGCGAGGGCGGCCGCCGCCTCCGCGGAGGCATCGCCGAGATAACGTTCCGCCGCAGTACGCAGCGCGGTTTGGTCGGGTTGAAATCCTGTGGCCAAATAGCGGTGGAAGTCGTGCCGGTCGTTTGTATTGAGTTTGCGCAGCACGCCGTGCAGCTCGCGCGCAACCAAGGCGCCGGAGGCTTCGCCGCGCTCCGACAACAGAGTGATGGCGAGTTGCTTTGCGTGGTCGAGCGCAGGCGTCGTATTGTGCGAGGTGGATTGGTTAGCCAGGGTCATCGTTGCCTCCTTACGTATGGGAGAGGGCAGTCGCGGCATGCGGGCGGAATTTGGCGGGCGGCGCATAGAGCCCGCCAGAAGCCGTCACGAGTTCGTCGATGCTTTGGGCGGCGAGCTGATCGCGGGTCGCGGTTTGGACATCGATGCCGAGATCGGCAGGAAGCATGACGATGCCGCGGCGGCGCAGGCTTTCCGTCGCGTCCGGCGATTGCCGACGGCCGAACTCGGTGTCGCCAGCCACCGCACGCAATGCGGCTTCGCGCTCCTGCAGCGACCGGCAGCGCAGGAGATTGGCCACGCCGGTCTCGGTGATGACGTGGGTCAAGTCGTCGCCATAGATCATCACTGGCGGCAGCGCGAAGCCCGCAGAGGCGGCAAGATCGAACGCGTCCAGCCGTTCGACAAAGCTCGGCGCGCCATTGGGTTGATGGGTCTGCACCATCTGCACCACGAGCTTGCGTCCGCGCAGGTGGTCGCCAGCTTCCTCGCCGACGCGCAGCCAGGTCGGACTGTCGTGACGACGGCCGCGCGCATCTGCGCCCATGTTCGGCGCGCCGCCAAAGCCCGTGATCCGTCCCTTCGTGGCCGTCGAGCTGTTGCCCTGTGCGTCGATCTGCAGTGTCGCGCCAACGAACATGTCGCAGGCGTAATGTCCCGCGACCTGCGCCAGCGTGCGGTTCGACCGCAGGCTGCCGTCGGCACCGATCGGGAATATGTCGGAGTGCTTCGCGACGTAGCGCTCCATGCCAAGCTCGGAGCCGAAGCAATAGACGCCGTCGACAAAGCCGGCTTCGATGGCGGGGATCAGCGTTGGATGCGGGTTGAGTACGAAGTGGTTCGCGATCTTGCCCTTCAGTCCGCGCTTCGCGGCGAACGTCGGCAGGATCAGCTCAATCGCTGCGGTGGCGTAGCCGATGCCGTGGTTGAGCCGGCGCACCTGGTAGGGTTCATAGACTGCAGCGATCGCCATCATCGCCATCAGCACGTTCTCGTTTCTGATTTTGGCGGGGTCACGCGTGAACAGAGGCTCGATGGCATAGGGCTTTGGACCCGGTACGACGAAATCGACCCAGCCGCCGGGGATGTCGACGCGCGGCAGTTGATCGACGATCTCGTTGACCTGCGCCACGACAAGGCCGCCACGGAACGCTGCGGCTTCGGCGATGGTGGGCGTGTCTTCGGTATTTGGGCCGGTATAGAGGTTGCCGTCGCGATCGGCCTTGTCGGCGACGATCAGTGCCACGCGCGGCGTCAGGTCCACCAGCATCCGGGCATAGAGTTCGAGATAGGTGTGGATCGCGCCGATCTTCACGGAGCCGCTTCCGACCAGCTCGGCGAGCCTGCGGCTCTGCGGGCCGGCGAAGGCGAAATCCAGCCGGTTCGCAATGCCGCGCTCGAACACCGCGAGATGCTCGTCCAGCGCCAGCACCGACTGCACCATGTGCAGATCGTGCAGCCGCGCGGGATCGGCGTTCGCGAGCGCCGCGGCCAGAAAATCGGCCTGCTTCTGGTTGTCGCCCTCGATGGTGACGCGGTCACCCGGCATGATGATCGCTTCGAGCAACGCCGTCGCGCGATCGGGCGGGCAGATCTTCCCGTTCGCGATTGTGGCTGCGCGCGCCAGACGTTCGGTCCGGCCAGTGGTCTGCTGTGATGGATGGGACATGATGGGTTCCTTCGCTTGATCCTGTCTGCAGCGAAGGTAGGCGCCAATGATTGATTATAGAAACGATGCTTTATAATATCATTGATCGTAAATATGGATCAATCACATGCTCGATTTCGAACTGTTGCGCGCCTTCGTTGCCGTCGCCGAATACGGCGGTTTCCACCGTGCCGCCGAGCGGCTCAACCTGACGCAGTCGACCATCAGCCAGCAGATCAAACGGCTGGAGCTGGAGACGAAACGTCCGCTGTTCCGGCGCACGACCCGCAGCGTCGCGCTCACCGACGACGGCGAGATGCTGCTCGGTGATGCCCGCCGTCTGCTGCAGCTCGAGGAGGCCGCGCGTCATCGTCTGGCGGCGCCGCGTCTGTCCGGCATGGTGCGTCTCGGCGTGGTCGAGGAAGTTGCCGGCGGCTCGTTGCCGTCGGCGCTCGGCCGCTTCGCCGCGCTGCATCCGGGCGTGAAGCTCGAGGTGCAGATCGGCGTCAGCGCGGAGTTGATCGAGCAACTCAACAAGGGACGGCTCGACGTCGTGTTCGCCAAGCGTCCGCTCGGCACCACGCGCGGACGTCTGGTGTGGCGCGAGCCCTTGGTTTGGGCGGCGGCCGAGACCTTCGATCTTGCCCCTGGGGCGATGCTGCCGCTTGCGCTTTATCGCGAAAAATCCGTCTCACGCGAGGCAGCGCTTGCCGCGCTCGACAGCGGCGAGCGGAGCTGGGAGATCGTCTATACCAGCCCCAGCCTGACGGGCGTACGCGCGGCGGCTCTCGCGGGGCTGGCGATCACGCCGCTTCCGGCCAGCGCGATCATCTCCGGCTTGCGCATTATGGGATTGGAAGAGGGGCTACCGCGTCTTCCCGATCTTGAATTCGCAATCTACGAGAAGGGCCGGCCTGAAAAGGCGGCCACGGCACTCGCCGCAGCTCTGCTTGCGCTTGGGCAATCACCGGCGCGCCCGACGATTTGACAGAGCATGTGTGTGAAACATCAACCTCTTTTGCGCGGTCTTCCCAGCTTCTCATCGACCTGAAGACGGACTCTCTCATCGGCAGCGGAATGACTTTTCACATGATCGATGAAGGCGCGCAGCTTTGGCAGAACCTGACGCTTGCCGGGATGGTAGAGAAAGACACCTGGCACCATTGACGCGAACGGCTCCAGCACGTGCACCAGTCTCCCGGCGGTCACATGTTCGGCGGCGATCGGCTCGGGGACTTGTGCAAGGCCTACGCCTTCGAGAGCTGCGCCGAGCACGGTGGGAAAGTCGTTGGCAATGAGAGGCCCCGATACGGCAAGCTCGATGGCGTGTCCGTTGTCGTTGAGTGACCACAGCGCGAGCGCGCCGTTGGAACGGCGCCATCTCACGCACGCGTGCTGGCGCAAATCATCCGGCTGCTCGGGCCGGCTATTCCGGTCGAAATAGGCGGGGCTACCGACAATGATGAAGCGAAACGGCGGCGTCAGCCGCACCGCGATCATGTCGGCGGCGATGAACTGGCCCATCCGGACACCGGCATCGAATCCTTCGGCCGCGATGTCGATCAACTCCTCGCTCGCCGCGATCTCGACCTCGACTTCGGGATAAGCCTGGCAGAAGGAGGCGATCAGCGGTTCCAGCAGGATCGGCACCACGGCGCGCGGCACCGAAAGGCGCAACAGTCCGGAGGGACGCTGTCCGAGTTCACGGGCGACTTCGCTTGCGGCGATGAGCTCCTCGAAGGCGGGTTTGGCGCGCGACAGGAAACGTTCGCCGGCTTCGGTCAGGCCCACACTGCGTGTTGTGCGGATGAAGAGCGCCGCACCCACGCGGGACTCCAGCACGCGTATCGCCTGACTAATCGCTGAGGGCGTGACGCCAAGTTCCGCGGCGGCCCTGCGGAAGCTGCGGTGCTCGGCAACGCGCAGGAACGCCTCCACGCCGTCGAGCGCGCCTTGCCGGACTGTGAAGTTCTGCTTCATGGCACGTCGACATTATCGCGAATAGTCGCTCACAGGAAGCTGCCGTATCTGGAGGGGCAACATCATCACTGTGTTCGCCGCCACGGCGATCAACGCACGATAGGAGGTCATATGTCGCCGGAAATCCTGTTCCAGACACATCTCGTGCTGGGTTACGTCGTGTGGCTGCTTTGCTTCGGTACGTACATCTGGCCGTGGCTCAAAATGATGGACCACATCGAAGCGCAACGCGCCATTGCCACGCTGCACAGCTTTCGCTTCTTCGGGCTCGTCTTCATCCTCCCGGGCGTCGTCGGCCCGAATCTGCCCGCTCAGTTCGCCCAGTTCGCCGCCTACTGGGATTTCGCGACCGGCGTGTTGGCCATGCTGGCGCTTGTCACGATCAGGATACGGCCGCTGTTCTGGCTGCTCGTCGTCGCCTTCAACCTCGTCGGGGTCGTCGACTTTATCCTCGATTACTACCACGCTGTGCAGGTAGGCCTTCCCGCGAAAGCCGGGGAATTAGGCGCTGCCTACGCGATCCCGATCATCGTCGTGCCGGTGCTGATGATCACGCATCTCACCGCATTCTATTTGTTGGTGCGTCATCAGTTTAAGGCGGGGCGGGCGCTTGTGGGCGCGGCCGCATCTTAGATCGAACACGGTCTCGCTCGCTGGATTACCGAATCCGAGGGAGAACCTCGAATTGATGAAATGGCGGCGGCGAAGGCAGCGTCCATTCGAGCGTCGTCTCACCTGGGCCCCATGGATTGCCTGCAGCCCTTGATTTGCGGACAAAGGCGTAAACGAGCCCCCAAAAGAAAACGACGAGACCCGCGGCGGAAATATATGAGCCGATCGAAGAAACCAGATTAAACCCTGCGAACGCATCAGGATAATCCACAATGCGGCGCGGCATTCCCGACAGACCGAGGAAATGCATCGGAAAGAATGCAAGGTTGACGCCGATAAAGGTTAGCCAGAAGTGCAGCTTGGCCAGGGGCGCGGAATACATGTAACCCGTGAATTTCGGAAACCAGTAGTACCAGCCGGCAAAGATCGAGAAGACAGCGCCGAGCGACAGCACATAGTGGAAATGTGCGACGACGTAATAGGTGTCCTGCACGACGCGGTCCATTCCCGCATTGGCCAGCACGACGCCGGTGACACCGCCGATCGTGAACACGAAGATGAACCCGATCGCCCACAGCATAGGCGGTTCGAACGTCACCGAACCACCCCACATCGTGGCGATCCAGGAAAAGATCTTCACGCCGGTCGGTATCGCAATCACCATGCTGGCTGCAACAAAGTAGGCTTGGGCGTCGGCGCTCATGCCAACGGTGTACATGTGGTGCGCCCAGACGACGAAGCCGATGAACCCGATCGCAACGATCGCATAAGCCATGCCGAGATAGCCGAACACCGGCTTGCGGGAGAAGGTCGACACGATCTGACTGATCATGCCGAAGCCCGGCAATATCATGATGTAGACTTCAGGGTGACCGAAGAACCAGAAGAGGTGCTGATACAGCACCGGGTCGCCGCCACCTTCCGGAGCGAAGAATGTCGTTCCGAAATTTCGATCGGTGAGCAGCATCGTAATTCCACCGGCGAGCACGGGCAGCGACAACAACAAGAGAAATGCTGTCACCAGCACCGACCACGCGAACAGGGGCATCTTGTGCATCGTCATGCCAGGGGCGCGCATGTTGAAGATCGTGGTGATGAAATTGATTGCGCCGAGTATCGAAGACGCGCCGGCCAGGTGGAGCGACAGGATGACGAAGTCGACCGACGGGCCAGGGTGCCCGGATGTCGATAGAGGTGGGTAGAGTGTCCAGCCGGTCCCAGATCCCGGCGAGCCCGGCTCTCCCTCGACAAATGCCGAGAGGATGAGCAACGCAAATGACGCCGTCAGCAGCCAGAACGAGACGTTGTTCATGCGTGGGAAGGCCATGTCCGGTGCACCGATCATCAGCGGCAGCATCCAGTTGCCGAAGCCGCCCATCATCGCCGGCATGAGCGTGAAGAAGATCATGATCAGGCCGTGGCTGGTCACGAAGACGTTGTAGGTATGATTGTTCGTAAAGATCTGCAGGCCGGGTTCCTGCAGCTCGGCCCGGATCGCCACCGAGAGGATCCCGCCGATCAACCCCGCGCACATCGCAAACACGAAATACATCGTGCCGATGTCCTTGTGATTGGTTGACAGAACGTAGCGACGCCAGCCAGTCGGATGGTCGTGTGCGTGCGGATGGGAAGGGATCTCTTGTACAATTGGCATTTCGTCTCCTTGAGCTCAAGATCCTGAGTCAGGACGAATTCAGCTGCCTCCCCGTTTCAAGCTAGCAAACGGATCTCCATCGCTCCATAAGGCAAAAGGATTGCTGAACGGATCGAGTTTGCGTTGCCGCGGCGGGCGAGTTGCTCCTGCGGTACGTGCAGTTGTGCGAAGAGCCCGGCACATTTCGCGCTGCAGCCAGGGCGCTCGCCGGCTTCCTACGGGCGACCGCAATGATGTTGCGGTTCGGTCGCGGCTAGGCAGGCCGGGCTTCCACCCAATGACGAGTGTCGCGCCGGCGACCATATGCCGTTCCCGATAAACTCCTGGAACTTTTGCGGCGAGACTGTGTTTCTGGTCAGGCAAGGCTTGTTTGGAGGCTGCAATGGCTGACCACTGGCTTCATACGCGCGACCCGATAACCGACGATGAAGGTGCCTATGGCACAGGATGGGCGATCGGCTTGGCGATCGTATCAGCCGCTGTATTATTGCTCTGGCACTTTAACGTCTGATCATCCGCCCCCAATAGGTTCATGCCGTCTTCGGGGGTATTGCCGCGGATGTGGGCATGACTTGCTATTTGGGCTTCGTATCGCTGGTGGGCTTTGTGTCGCCGTCCTCGATCTTGCCGCCGCTCTCGACGCACTTCTTGAAATAATCCCGCTGGGCGGCGCCCGTGCCTTGCGCGCTGCCTGCCGCCGGATTGCCAACCACGCGCGGCGGAAATTTCTTTGCGAGAAGGGCGTTGCACGTCTTCGCGACGTCAGCCGTCACGGCGAATGCATCGCTCGCGCTAAGCACGAACATCAAGCATATCGCTGCCCGCAGCGCATGCATCACGACTTACCAGCCACGGCCAAAGTACGGCAGCAGATTCATGTCTCTGTCGCAGTAGTGATAGCAAGGCGGTGGAGGCGGATAAGGACGATAGCCGTCGTAAGGCAGCGTCGCAGTGCGGTAATAGCGATGGCCATAGTGCCGGTGGTAGCGACGATGCCGCGCGCTGATGTCGGTGGTGCTCGCCTTGTCTGGACTTTCGATCCGTAGCGTCGCTTGTTCTGCTGAAGCCTGCTTCACCTGAGCGAATGTGCCGACGGTAAGTGCCGTCACTATTGCCGCCGTGCCGACCAACAACCTCATTTCACTGCCCCTCATTCAGACTGAAAAGAGATAATCTGAACTAGTGTCTCGATTCCGAAGTTCGCATCATTGCGCGGCGCCTTCGTTTGCGAACTTCGGAATCGAAGGACACTAGCGAGTTATTTGATCTAGTATGGCTTTGGTTCAGAAGTCCGCATTCCAGACTCGCCGCACAAATCACGCGGACTTCTGAACCGCCATACTAGTGTAGGGGCGCGTAATCGATTTCGCCAAGCGAATTCCGATGACGCGAGGGCTTGATCCCAAGCGTCCTTGCGTGCCGTTCGCGTTGCGAGCCGCCGTTATCGCAACTGGCCAGACGGTATGTCCGTGCGGGCGCCTGTTTTGACCGGACCAGGACGGAAGGTCATGTCCCCGGCGGTGACCGGCCAGCTGCCGGGCAATGGTGTATGCGCCGCATTTTTCGGCGCTGGACCAGGCCGGCGCATGGCTCCGATTTCCCGATTGATCTGGAAGGGACCTTTCGCGGGCATCAACACCGCAACCGCAGATGCGCGCGGACGTCGTGGCCGTTGCGCCAGCCAGACGGATCGGGCTGAGCGTGATCCGCTTACCGGGTTTTCGGTTTCACCGAAGACGAATTTGGCCGCAGGTGCAGAAGTCTTTGCATTCGCGACTGCGCCGTGGATCCAGTGCGGCACCCATTGCGCGGGATCGGTGGCGGTCTTGGGCTGCGCCGGCGTTGCCGCGACCACATGGACAATGCGGTAGCCGCGCGTCTTCAACTCGCGCAGGATCACTGGTAGCGCAGCCTGGGTTCTCGCCTGAATGTCGTGCAGCAACAGAATGCCTTTGCCTTTGGCTTCCAGCCGCGACAGCGCATAGTGGACGACTTGTGCCGAGGTGATGTGCCGCCAGTCATCGGCGGGGAAATCCGCACTCCACGTCATGATGCCGCGCTTGCCGAGGTAGGCCTCGACCGCGTTACCGCGCCGCAAGCCGGGGACTCGGAAGAACGGTGAGATCTTCGCCGGATCGCCGAGAGCGTTGCCGACGTTGGTAATCGCGTCCTCGATTTCCGAACTCATGCGGTCCGGCGGCAGGTCACCGAAGTGAAGGGGATGGTTCTGGCTGTGGGTGCCGATGGAGTGTCCGGCATCGTAAACGCGGCGGACGTCTTGCGGATAAACCTGGGCCATGCGGCCCACCATGAAGAACGTCGCTTTGATGCACTGTGCGGCCAGGATGTCGAGGATCGGATTGGTGTGAGCCGGGAGCGGGCCGTCATCGAAGGTCAGAACGACCTCGTGATCGTTCAGCGGCAGCGTCTCGTTGTACTGCATGGTCCCGATACGGGTGTGCTCTGTCGGGTCGACCACGATGGTGCGCGACGTGCCGAGCGCATCCGGGTGGCCGGGACAATCGGCAGCCGGTGCCTGTGCCCGCGCGGGGTCGAGGCAGGCGGATGCGATCAAACAACCCAGCAGAAGGAGAGAGGATTGTTTTAGCGTTGATCTTCGGTTCATCAGAGGAAAACCATCGTGGCAAGAGGCCATCGTTTTTATCGCCATGCCTATGAATAGCGGCTTAATTGCGTAAGGAACTACCGGTGGTCACAGGGCTTTTGGCCGTCTGTGTGGCCACAATGTGGACGACCTTGTAGTCGTTGCGCTTCAGGTATTGCAGGAATGCCGGGAGCATCTTGGCGGTCTGGACCTTGGTGTCGTGGAGCAGGATGATGCCCCCGCCTGCGTTATCGAGGCGTTCGGTGAGCAATTTGAGCTGCTGCTCGGGCGTCATGGGATTCCAGTCGCTGGCCCATAGATCCGCTCCGAACACTGCAATTCCGCGTGATTGAAGGTTTGCCAGCAGCGCGGGCGTCGAGGCAAAGCCGGGGAAGCGGAAGAAAGGTGTCGAGAGAGTGCTGCTCACCTTGCCGTGAAGAGCCGTCTCGTCCGCGGCAAAGCCGCGGTCGATTTCCTCGATCGCTTCACGCTCGCTGATCCGGTCGAGAATCCGGTGCGACCATGTGTGATGGCCGATGCTATGGCCCTCGGCGGCGATCCTCCGGACCATGACCGGATTGGCCTCGGCGCTCTTGCCGATCAGGAAAAACGTGGCCTGCACGCATTCGGCGGCAAGGGCTGTGAGCACCTTCGATGTGGTCGGCGGGAAGGGGCCGTCGTCAAACGTGAGCACCACTTCCTTGTCGGCGAGCGGCAACGTCTGCGGGAAGCTCTTGAGACCCACGCGAGGCGTGGTCTGCGGGTCCACGGCCAGCACACGCGAGGTGCCGAGAGCATCTTTTCGGGGGCATTCGGCAGCGTGGGCCGCAGTTGTGCAGACAACGAGCGCCAGCAGCACAGACTTCAGTGGGAGCATCGTGAGTTTTCCGGGCGCTGTTTGCGCGCATCGCACATTTAGCATTGCGTTCTGCACAGTCGATTGGGTAATGCCTGATAAGCACAGCAAATCAGTAAATCTTCTTCAACCCCGCGAGGCCCCGGCATGGCCGACGATCAAGACCTCGCCGAGTTAGAGCACACGGTTCACGATTCCGTGCTCGACCGGTATCCGATGCGGGATGAGGATGGAGAAATCCGCCCCCGTTTTGTCGGGATGATTGCGGATGCGGTTCAGCGCGGCGATGCCGACTTCCTCTGCAAGATCGTCGGCGAGCTTCACGAGGCCGACCTTGGCAACCTGATCGAGGCGCTGGAGCCGGACCTGCGGCCGCGGCTGGTGGAATTGACCAGCACGGACTTCGACTTCTCGGCATTGAACGAAGTCGATGACACCGTTCGCGAAGAAATCCTTGAAGAGCTTGAGCCGGAAACGGTCGCGGAAGGTGTCCGTGAACTGGAATCCGACGACGCCGTCGAACTGCTTCAGGACCTCGACGAAGAGGACCAGGAGGAGATCCTCGAAAAGCTGCCGCTGTCCGAGCGCGTCACGCTGGAGCGCAGCCTCAAATATCCGGACAATTCCGCGGGTCGCCGGATGCAGACGGAGTTCATCTCCGTTCCGCCGGATTGGACGGCGCTGCAGGCGATCGAATACATGCGTGATACGTCGGATCTGCCGGATCGCTTCTACGAAATCTACGTGGTGGACTACGCACAGCATCTGCTCGGCGCGGTGCCGCTTGATGCGCTGTTGCGGGCGCACCGGCCGGTGCCGGTCACCAAGCTGATCGACGAAGACCGACGGCGCGTATCGGTGCTCGAAGATCAGGCCGAAGTCGCGCGCATGTTCGGCAAGTACAACCTTGTCGCAGCACCGGTGGTGGATACCCATGACCGCCTCGTCGGCGTGATTACCATCGACGACGTGGTGGACGTCATCGAGGAAGAGGCCGAAGAAGACATCAAGGCGTTGGGCGGTGTCGGCCGCGACGAAGAACTCTCGGACTCCGTGTGGACGACCGCCAAGAGCCGCTTCAACTGGCTGTTGGTAAATCTCGCGACCGCGTTTCTTGCGTCCGCTGTCCTTGGACTATTCGAAGGTCAGCTCGAGAAGATGGTCGCGCTCGCTGTGCTCGCGCCGATCGTGGCGAGCCAGGGCGGCAATGCTGCGACCCAGACCATGACGGTCGCCGTTCGCGCACTCGCGACGCGTGAACTCGGCGCGAGTAACGCATGGCGGGTGATCATGCGTGAGGGCCTTGTTGGCTTCGTCAATGGATTGGCCTTCGCTGTAATTACAGGTGTCGCTGCCGCCGCGTGGTTCCAGATTCCCGGCCTCGGCATCGTCATTGGGCTCGCCATGATGTGTAATCTCGTTGCCGGTGCGCTCGGCGGCATTCTCATTCCGATGGCGCTCGAGCGGTTGAAAGCCGATCCTGCTGTTGCTTCGGGCACCTTTGTCACGACGGTCACGGACGTCGTCGGCTTCTTTGCATTCCTTGGCATTGCGACGCTGTGGTTCGGCCTTAAATAGCGAGGCCCGCTCGGTTGTAGAGCGGCATCGTTACAATTAACTCTAAAAATCGTCACATTTTCGTCGCATTGCGGCCCGTTCCCTCCTGTGGAACAGGGCTCTCGCCGGTTCGTCGATGCGCTTTTCCCGACGATCCTGACTTTCAGCCTCCGCGATGCATGCACGCACTGACGTGCTGAGACATCCAGCTGATTTTTCACTTGGAGTACAAAAATTGGGACGAATATTTTGCGCCGTAGTGGCGACGTGTGTGCTTTGTTCTGTTGCGGAAGCCCGCACGCGCGCACCAGCTATTTCTCCGGAATGCAATATTACAATGCCGTGCATTGGCGTCGGTCTCGGAACCGAAGCTCAACCTAAAATACGACACGCATCACTCACGTCAGGCGTTGAGATGCAGACTTCCGGCTCTGAGACTCCGGGCTCTGAAACTTCAGTTGCGCGGTCAACGCGGCGCGCTCGTGAATCCGATACCACCGAAACCGGCGTCTCGGTCTCAGGGCTTGTCTCACCGCTCGCGGCGAAGCTCGCCTCGATCGAAGCTGCTTGCCCCGGCACTCATGCGATTTCGGGTATTCGCCACACCCGCATCGCAGGCTCCCGGCGCATGTCGCTTCACGCGCAAGGCAAGGCCGTCGACGTTCGCGGCCCGTATGGCTGCATCTACGCAGAACTGAAGGGCTGGACCGGTGGTTACTCGACGGATGCCGGGCGCGTGCAGCACATCCACATCTCCTACGACGATGCAGGGGGACGGGAGATGGGCCTGCGCTTCGCCCATGGAGGCGGCCGGCGTCATCATCACGCTTTCCGCAGCGCTTACGCGCGCATGCGATAAGTAGGCTAGCGTTGTCCGGAGAATTTTGAATTCTCCGGACAATTCGCCGCGCTTTCTTAAGTCTTCATTTACCACGTGTCGTCGACCCTTACGGACTGGGGAGATGACCATGCAGCGATTGCGTTTGAAGGCGGACGGCCGGATCGTTCAACTGATCGACGGACGTGAGGCACCGTTGGTGCCGGATACTGGCATCGCGATTCCGGAAGAGATGTCGGCAACGCCGCCGGTGCGCGATTTGCGCCTCCGGGCAAAGCTGACCCAAGCCGAGTTCGCAGCGCGCCTCAGTGTCCCGCTCGAAACGATCAGAAACTGGGAGCAAGGCAAGCGTTCGCCGCGCGGACCGGCACGGGCGTTGCTGGCAGTCATTGCCCATGCGCCTGACACTGTGTTCGAGGCTCTTGCGCCGCGCCGAGGCTAAATGGTCGCCGTTTCGAACATCGGAGGGTTGCTTGGCAATGTCCTTTACGCAGGTCATGATGCCAGGGTGACTCTCCCGGTTTAATTCCGCCACAGGACCCATGATGGAATTCGTTGAAGCAAATGGCGCGCGCATTCCTGCGATTGGACTTGGCACGTGGGAGTTGAGCGGACGGACCTGCGCGCGGGTCGTTGAGCAGGCGCTTCGTCTTGGCTATCGCCATATCGATACCGCGCAGATGTACGACAATGAACGCGAAGTGGGTGAGGGCGTCCGTGCGTCCGGCGTCAGCCGTTCGGACGTTTTCGTCACGACGAAAGTCTGGACGACACATTTCGCCCCCAATGATCTTTTGCGTTCGACCAAGGAGAGCTTGGCGCGGCTGCGGATGACCGAGGTCGATCTGCTGCTGCTGCACTGGCCTAATCCTCAAGTGCCGCTGGAAGAGACGCTCAGTGGGCTTGCGCAAGCCAAGAAGCTCGGTCTCGCCCGCAACATCGGTGTCTCGAACTTTACGGTCGCGCTGATCGAGCAGGCTGTTGCGATTTCGTCCGAGCCGCTGGTCTGTGATCAGGTCGAGTATCATCCGTATCTCGACCAGTCGAAGGTTCTTGCCGCCTGCGCATCGAATGGGATGGCGCTGGTTGCCTATAGTCCGATCGCGAAGGGCCGGGTGAAGAATTCCGAAGCGCTCAATCGCATCGGCGGTTTCTATCGCAAGACTCCCGCGCAGGTCACCTTGCGCTGGCTGATCCAGCAGAATGTCGTTGCGATCCCGCGCACGTCGCGCATCGAGCGGCTGTCCGAAAACATCAACATCTTCGACTTCGAACTGACTGATGAGGAGATGGATGAAATCTCCACCATGGGTACGCGAGAAGGCCGCATCGTCGATTACGGCTTTGCGCCGAAATGGGATTGATCCGGTGCCGCTGATCGAGCATGCAGGCTTGCGGAGCTCATGATTTTTATTCTCTCCAAAATTGTGAATTTCTTCGCGCTGCCATCGAACGCGCTGATGGTGATCTCCGTGCTCGGTCTAGCGCTGCTGATCATGACGCCATTCCGGCGGACAGCGACATGGCTTCTCGCGGTCGGCCTCAGCCTGTATCTGCTGCTCGGATTGTCGCCGGCATCGAACTGGCTGGTGCTGCCATTAACGGAGCGCTTTCCGGCATGGAAGCCGGATGGCCGCGCCCCTGATGGCATTATTGTGCTTGGCGGCGCCATCAATGCCGAGGCGACAGTCGCGCGCAGCTCGCTTGAAGTGGACCAATCCGCCGAGCGCATCCTGGCGATGCTGGAACTGGCGCGGCAATATCCGTCCGCACGTATCGTTTTCACCGGCGGAAGCGGAAACCTGATTGCGCGCTCCGTGCCCGAAGCACCCATCGCAGGACAACTGCTGGAAGATTTCGGAGTGGCGAAGGACCGGATCATCCTGGAGAGTGAATCCAGGACCACAGCCGAGAATGCGGAATTTACCAAGCGGCTGGTGTCACCGAAGCCAGGCGAGCGCTGGCTGCTCGTGACATCCGCGTTTCATATGCCGCGATCGATCGGATCATTCCGCAAAGTCGGTTTTGAGGTCGAAGCCTATCCGGTGGACTGGCGCTCGCAGGGATGGACCGAAGCATTCGACCCGCCTGACAAAATGAGCGGAGGTTTGGCCCGCGCTGACTCCGCGATCCACGAATGGACCGGGTTGATCGGTTACTGGCTGGCGGGGCTCAGCAGCGAACTGTTTCCCGGTCCGCGTGTGACAACCGGATGCAAGGATACCAACGCTGGAGAGGGCTGTAAGCGCGATTGATCGCGATCAATCGTGCCGGGGCAGACCGAGCCGATACACGCCGCGAAAATCCGTCGGATCGACCGGTTTTCCTTTGCGATAAATTACGAGGCGTCCGGCCTGGGCGAGAGTGACGGCCGTGCTACGGATCGGAACCAGCAGGTCGTGCCAATCGCCATCGATTGCAATGGCGTTGGCGATTTCCGGCGCGCTGAGGGTTTTGACGCCGGGACGTGCCAGCACATCCAGAATGGCGTCGTCGAGCGATTTGGTCTCGGGCGAATTCGAATCGGAGGCGTTCATGCCCATGCCATGACGCATTCACGACGGCGCGGCAAGGAAACTTCCGTTATCGCGCCATGTTACCGTGCCATGGCGCGATAGGAGTCAGAGTCGAACTGTCTGCGCCATATGACGATGACCACCGCCAGTGTCGTCGCGAACAGCACCCACGGACTGATAAACCAGCCGAGATATCCGAGTGCGAAAAAGAACGCGCGCTGGCCGCGGTTGAAGTGGCGGCCTGCGGACTGGAACAGCCGCGTCGTGCGCATGACATGCGCCTGCGCTTCCGGTGTGTCTTTTCTGTCCGATGGAGGCGTGGCGCCGAGCAGGATCGCGACGTAGTTGAACAGGCGATATGCCCAGGCGAACTTAAAGAACGCGTAGACGAAAATCAGGATCAGCCCGACCGACTTCAATTCCCACAGGGCCTCAGAACTGCGAAGGCCGAACGGCAAGGTCGTCAGAACCGACATGGCCTGGTCGGTCGAGCGCAGCAAGGTCAATCCGCCACCGATCGCGAACAGACTTGTGGAGGCAAAGAACGCCGTGCCGTTCTGCAGCGAGCCCATGATTTGTGTATCGACCATGCGGACCTCGCGGTCGAGCATCCGCCGCATCCAGACCTCGCGATAGATGTTCATGCGTGCATTGAGACTATCGCGGCCATGGGGCATGCGCTCGAGGGTGATCGCGTACACCGCCCAGCAAAGAACGAAGAAACCGATCGCGAAGATGTCGGGGAGGGTGAACAGGTTCACGATGGAAATCCTTAGAGGGCTTTGTCGCCGATGCTGCCACGCGGTCATCGGCGCGGCAACGCTGGTTGCACGGGCGCGGCTCGCCATGTCAACATGTTCCCACAAACGGAGTTTTGATCGATGGCTTTGACGCTCGTGATTGGCAACAAGAATTATTCGTCTTGGTCGATGCGGCCGTGGATGGCGTTGAAAGCCTTCGGTATTCCGTTCAACGAAATTCTCGTTCCGCTTTACACGGGCGACGCCGACAAGCGCCGCATCTTGGGCTTTACGCAATCCGGCAAAGTGCCAGCACTGATCGACGGCGACATCACGGTCTGGGACTCGCTCGCCATCATTGAATATCTCGCCGAGCGGTTTCCTGACGCGCATATCTGGCCGCAGGATCGCGCCAGCCGTGCGCATGCGCGGTCCGTCTCGGCGGAAATGCATTCCGGCTTCATGGCGCTGCGCAACGAATGCGGGATGAATCTTCACCGGCAGATTGGTGCGAAGCCGCTTTCGGACGATGCGAAGGCCAATATTACGCGTATCCAGCAACTCTGGACGGATTGCCGCGAGCGTCATACGGGCGAGGGACCGTATCTCTTTGGAGCGTTCAGCGGGGCTGACGCGATGTACGCGCCGGTGGTTCATCGCTTTCATACCTACGCCATAGAAGTGACACCTCCGGTTCGCGAATACATGAACACCATGCAGGCCAATACTGCTTTCAAGGAGTGGACCGAGGCGGGCCTTGCCGAAACGCTCGTCATTGAAAGGTTTGAGGTCGAATAGCTGCTCGCGGAAATTTGCTTAGCCGTTCGCTTGACCCGGACCGAACTTCTGAACCACCACACTAGCGATATCGAATTTCGATCCGGGGACTGCACATGGGAATTCTTGATACGTTGACCAGCATGATGGCTTCGAAAGCGGCTGGCGAGATTGAGGCTGCCGTCATTCCGGTTGTCTTGAGCGAAGTGCTTGGCAATGGCGGGCAGGGTGGATTGTCGACGATTGTCGCCAAGCTTGAGCAGGCCGGCTTCGGAGAGCAGGTCAAATCCTGGGTCGGAACGGGCCAGAACCTGCCAATCAGTGCCCAGCAGCTGCAAGAGGTTCTCGGCAGTGATACGGTCAAACAACTGGCCGGACGTTTTGGCATCCCAGTGGACCAGCTTTCGACGGTTCTCGCGCAGGTTCTGCCGAACGCGGTGGACCAGGCGAGCCCGGCCGGCACGTTGCCGCACACGGCATAACAACTCTTACCCAAGTCCCTGACTTTGCTCGGAGAACGCCCGAAACCTGGAACTTGCGGATTGCACCCGGCTGGACCCTGCTTTGCCCCCGGCGCAGCCCGCAAAAATCGATCTATCGCATTGGGAAATATGAAGAAATTTGCCGGTTTGGTGGAGCGATTTGTCTGGCCAAAAGCCGATCCCGCGTGCTATACGCCTGCCGGGCGTTCAAACGGCCAACGCCGGGGACACGGCAGGCCACCAAATGCGCGTTATCGCGTGATGGAGCAGGTGTTGAAGCACAAATACGGCGTTGGAGAGACTGTCTATTTCACGGCAAGCAATGTGGCACGACCAGCCGCAAGCGGTATGTATGAGGTTATTCGCCTCCTGCCGACGGATGGTGATGATTGCCAGTACCGGATCAAAAGCTCCACGGAAGCTTTCGAGCGCGTTGCCAAAGAAAGTCAGCTCGCTCAGACGTAACCGCCTTTGGCGACGTGAGCAGCGCAAGTGCGGTCTGGTTCGTCTTGAGGGAGACCACATATGAACCAGGCATTGCCTTCAACAATCGACCAGTTGTGGCATTCGCCGAGCCTCCCGATGTGGCTGACGGTTGCGGCGGCGGGTTTCTTTGCCATCGTCCTCCTGGTGACGTTGTTTCGCGCTGAACGATCAGTCGCCAACGGTGCGCTGACCGTCATCACGTTGCTCGCGATTGGTATCGCCGTCACGACCATGATGCGTGCGTCGGGCGACAGTTCTGCGCGTCAGGCTGCTGATCTCGGATCATCGGTTCGGTCGGCAGCAGGGCTGCCGGCTCTGTCGTGCCTTGATGGTCTGGCCGGCGAAAGTGTCGAGAACGCCTGCGAGAAGGCGTTGTTTGCTTCCGCCGATACTGCCGCTGCCGCAGTGTCCTATACCGCCACTCAGGTAACGAAACTCGCAAGCTTTGGAAGTGTCGCGGCTGCGGACAAGGTCATGACACCTGAGCTCAATGCGCTTCGGCGTACGGTCGAGCGTGATCGCTTCGGGCTTGTGGCGCATGTCCTCACCACGCGCGAAGGTTGCTCGCTCTCGGCGCCTTGTCCCTTCTTTCAGTCGCTGACCAATTCCGCGCAGATCTCCTCGAACATGAGCGACACTGTGTATGACGGGATCGTTGAGCGGCACACGGCTGCATGGTCGGCGCCGTCGCCGCTCGCCACCGGGTCTACACCGGGCGCGCCGTTGGCCGCGCTGGGAACCGTGCCGCCGCCGGGACGGCCGGTCTCGGGTGATTTTCCGAGCGCTGCATCCATTCCGCCGGTCAGTATCATGAGCCCGGAACCATCTGGGCAGGGCTCGCAATCGGCGCCGCGTTCAGCGGAAAAGCCGGAGAAAGAAAAGGAAAAGGTGGAGACCGTTGTGTCAACGCCTGCGCGGCCTTCATCTTCACCCGGTGCAACCTTGATCCCGCCGCCTGCACCTACACCAGCGCCTGCTGCGAAGTCGCCGCCGGCGGCTGCAAAGAAGGCCGCGCCTGCAACGCCGAAATCGCGTGCACAAGCACCCGCGCAGACCCCTGTACAGCTTGCGCCAGCGCCCGAGCAGAGCGAAGATAATTAAGCTTCCAACTCCCTGAGACGTGTGACGCGTCTCTCCGATCATCAGATATGCCGCTTCACCTCATCAAGCTCAGCGTCGGTGCGACCTCCGTCAAGGATTTGAAGGACTGGATCGCCGAGCGCGTTCGTCAGGCCAAGGCAAAAGGACAGCCAGGTCGCCATATCCACGTCACGCGCATGACTCCGAAACGTGAAGAGGAATTGCTTGACGGCGGATCAATCTACTGGGTGATCAAGGGCGAAATCGCAGCGCGCGAGAAGCTCGTCGGCATTGAACCCTTCCGCGACAGTGAAGGCATCGGACGATGCCGCCTGATCATGGAGCCGAAGCTGATCCCGGTGTCGCCGCGGCCGATGCGCCCCTTCCAGGGCTGGCGCTACCTGAATGCGAAGGACGCGCCACCTGACCTCGGCAAGGCTGCGGAGGGCGTTGCCGCGATGCCGGAGCCGATGCGCCGCGAATTGCGCGAGCTTGGTCTGCTCTGAGTTTCGAGCTTTTTAGATCTCTCAAGCCTTGATGTTGTCGATCAGACGGGTGGTGCCGAGTTTGGCCGCCACCAGCAGCCGGACGGGGCCGTCATCCATGGTTGAAGCCGGCGCCAGTGTTTCCGCATGCCGGGCTTCGAGATAGTCGACCCCCGCGAAACCGGCCTCCTTGATCGCGGCCACACCATCCGCCAACGCGCTCTTGAAGTCGTCGCCCGCCTGCAGGCGCTTCGCAGTTGTTTTGAGCGTCCGGAACAGCACTGGCGCGACGCGGCGTTCATCCGGCGACAGGTAGACGTTTCGCGACGACATCGCGAGGCCGTCGCGCTCGCGGATGATTGCGCCACCGACGATCCTGACGCCGAGATCGAGATCACGCGCCATGCGCGTGACGACCTTGAGCTGCTGAAAGTCCTTCTCACCGAAGAACGCCATATCCGGCCGAACCTGTGTGAACAGCTTGGCCACGACGGTTGCGACGCCGCCAAAGAAGTGGGGACGGAAGCGATCTTCCAGTCCGGCGAGGGCAGGGCCCTCGGGCGCAATCCTGGTGGCGAAGCCATCCGGGTACATGGCCTTCACATCGGGATTCCAGACGAGGTCGACGCCTTCCGCTGTAAGCTTTGCGATATCGGCCTTCCACGTCCGCGGGTAGGAGCCGAGGTCTTCATGCGCCGCAAACTGGGTTGGATTCACGAAGATCGAAACCACAACCTTTTTGGCGCGGCGCTTTGCCAGGCGCACCAGCGACACATGGCCGTCATGGAGCGCGCCCATGGTCGGGACAAGGCCGACCGTGGCGCTGCGCTTGCCGAGGTCAGCCCGGGCGCGATGAAGGGATGAAAGCGTGCGGGCAATGATGGGGGCTTGGGGCATTCGTCTCGCGCGATGATGGCTGGAGCAATTGATCGGTGGGCGCCGACCATAACAAAGGTCGCAGCATGAGGCCATTGGTCTGCCCCGCGTTTTGCAAACACGCAACATATGCCGGCTAGTTCACGCTGAACCAAATCGATCAAAGCATTTCGCTTGATTCTTTTGAGTCTGATTGAAAGTATTGCGCGGGGGACGTTGATGCTGCTGCAGGCTAGCCAAGGACAATCAGGTTCGGCGCACGTCGTTGTCCTTGGCAACGAGAAGGGCGGCTCGGGCAAATCCACCACCGCGCTTCACATCGCAGTGGCTCTCCTGAAGGCTGGACAGCGCGTCGCGACGATCGATCTCGACTCCCGGCAGAAGAGCTTCACCCGCTATCTCGACAATCGCCGCGCCTGGGCCAAGCGCACAGGCATCGACCTCGAACTGCCGCATCACTGTTGCGTCGCCTTAGGCAACAGCATGCAGATCGAGGACAACGAAGTGTCCGAATTCGGACAGTTCTCCGCGGCCATCAGTGCGGTGGAGAAAACCTGCGACTTCATCGTCATCGATACACCGGGGACCGACAATTACCTGATGCGGCTGGCGCACTCGATGGCTGACACGCTGGTGACTCCGCTGAACGATAGCTTTCTCGACTTCGACGTGCTGGGCGCAATCGATCCGACCACGTACGCGGTGATCGGCGAAAGCCATTACGCCACGATGGTGAGGGCGGCCCGCAAGCAGCGCCGCGACCTCGATGGTGTCACCACCGACTGGATCGTGGTGCGAAACCGGTTGTCGATGCTGGGCTCGCGTAACAAGCAACTCATCGCAGAGGGGCTCGATCAGTTATCGTTTCGTCTTGGCTTCCGCCCCACCGATGGCTTTGCCGAGCGGGTGGTTTACCGCGAGTTCTTCCCACGCGGGCTGACGGCCCTGGACGACCTGAACGAGGCGACCCTGGGTGCTCGCCCCAGCATGTCCCATGTCACCGCCCGTGAGGAAGTGACCGCCTTGCTGCGCCACCTGAAGTTGCCGATCGACGAGCGGGGACGGCGGCGGGCTGCCAACCGGGCCGAATGGTTCGCTCAGATCGACCAGCCGCTCGAGATGCACGATTTGATCGCATAAAGTTTTCGAGCGAAGTCACACCTAGACCTAGTGGTCCGATTTAAACGTTCGCGTTCCGTCTCGGCAAGCTAGGCTTCGGCTCTGAGCCGAAGCTATGGGCATCAGAAGCCTGCCCAAAAGGCACATCCGGAAAAGTTCCCGGCGAAACCAAGGATTTTTCACCAAAAACCGGGGACCTCCAGGGATTTTGCAGGGTTGTTCCTAGGTCCAAAATTGGCACGGTTGCTGCATTGCACATGCGACAATGGTGTTACGGCAACATTGCCTCGATTTTAGGTGCTTTTGTCACGGGAACGTTACGAACTATATGGACAAGAGCGACGGATTCTAAAACACTCTGTGGGGCGAGGCTGGGTTCCATTTCCAGCCAAGCCCTTAGACCCCGCGGGGACGATATGAAGCGTGGATTGATCATTCTGCTCGGCTTGTTTGCGGTGGCGACTGTCGCCTACTTCACCGCAAGTAAATGGGCTATTCGTCACGAGACGATCAGCTTCTACGATGAAACGCGCGGGCGTCCGATCGACGTCGCGATCGCTGTTCGTCGCGACAAGGAGATGAAAGCAAACGCTGGCATGGGTGCGCTGCCGGTTGCGATCATCAATCACGGTAACACCGTGAAGTTCACCGAATACTCGTTCCTCGCCAACGTGCTCGCTGCGCGTGGCTACCTGGCAGTCAGTATCCAGCACGATCTCGCATCCGATGCGCCGCTGGTGACGAAGGTCGGCGAGCTCTATGTCGGCCGTTTGCCGGTGTACGAACGCGGTGTGGCTAATATCGAATTCACCATTGCGAAGATGAAGAAGATCGAGCCGAACGCGGACTACGATCATCTCACGATGGTCGGCCATTCCAATGGCGGTGACATCTCGATGTATTTCGCCAAGCTCCACCCGGAGAACGTGAAGAAGATCGTCACGCTCGATAATCTGCGCGTGCCGTTCATGACGGAAGGCAAGTTCAAGATCCTGTCGTTCCGCTCAAAGGACCCTGTGTTCAAGGCTGATCCTGGCGTAGTGCCGGATGACGATATCTGCGAGCAGGCCGGCATTACGGTGGTCAAGACGGGCTTCCAGCACGTCGACATGAGCGACCGTGGTCCTGACAACGTGAAGACGTCGATCCAGGAAACGCTTGATAAATTCCTCGCGGACGACAGCAAGCTGGGACCGGTTGATACGCGTAAGATCGTCGTGCCGAAGCCGGGCCCTGTTGCCCAGGTCGCGCCACCGATCAATTAGCGCTGCGATTAATTCGTTAAGAACGTCGTGGCATTTATAGCGGCCCGTCCTTCCAAGACGGGCCGCTTTTTTGTCCAGGGTTCTTGTTCATGTCTCTTGTCCAAGTCTCTTAATAATTCTGACGAGCGCGTGATCACACAAAATTGTGCTTGATCCCGCCACATTCCATTGCTGGCATGTCTTGCCGGATACGCACATTCCTACTCGTGAGGTGAGTGATGACCAGCTTCTCTTCTTCGTCTCCCAATCTCGCCCCTTCGATGGAAGATCAATCAAGGCTCGCGATCAGCGACGATGAGTGCATGGTGCGGTTGGCGCGCGCAGTGGAGCAGCACGATGACCGCCGGCTTGAGGAGGTCGCGCAGCTGATTGGAAGGCTGGCCGTCACAATTGAGTAGTGCGGATCACGCCTGGGCGCGCGGCTAGGACGTGGACTCATTAGCGCTTGGCGCGACCTGATTGGGACAAGTTGGACGAAGCCGAGGTCGTTGGCGGCAAGCCTGTCGTCGCGCGTCGCGATCCGACGGCATTGCTCGAAGAATCGTTCCATGGAGAGCCGCCGACGCGCCGGTACTTTTCCGGGGTCTGTATCTTGGCTAACCTTTACAGATGCCGCTCACCAGTCCGATACGGCCTTACGATCCGAAGTGGCCTGAAGAATACGCGAATGCGGAGACGCGCCTGCGACCTATTTTCGGGCCAGCTTTGGTGAGCATCTATCACGTTGGAAGCACTGCTGTACCCGAGCTCGCTGCGAAAGGCGAAATCGACATGCTTGCGGTCATCGATTCCACCGGCGCAGTCGAAGATTGGAGCGGGCCGTTAGAGGCGCTGGGCTATCGACGTGGAGGCGATTTGTCTCAGGGCCATCATTTCTTCAAGCGGGATGTCCCTGGTGTCCGCACACACAAGCTTCACATCTGCCGGGATGGCCACGCACAAATCACCAGGATTCTGCGTTTTCGAGACCATCTGCGACGGCACCCTGCGGATCGCATGAGATACCAGGAACTCAAGCTAAGGCTGGAATTGGAGAATACCGGTGGAATTCAAGAGTATCTCGCCGCCAAAAATCCGTTCATCAGTGCAATTCTGAGCGAAGCGAAAATCTGCGATTGAGCGTCCTAGGCCGCGCGCCTCGGTGCTTTGATCCTGCTTGCCATCAGCTTGTCGATGCGGCGGCCGTCGAGGTCGACGACTTCGATGCGCCAGCCTTGATAGTCGAAGCTGTCACCCACGGCGGGGATGGAGCCGAAATGCTGGAGCGTAAAGCCGGCGAGGGTGTGGTACCCCCGCGCGTCAGGGATCTGAATGGAGAGCAAGTCGCCAAATTCATCGACCGGCATCCATCCTGACAACAGATACGATCCGTCCTGACGGCGCACGGCAGCCGGTTCTGCAGGGCCTTCCTCGGTGTGGAAGCTGCCGACGATGGATTCCAGGATGTCTGCCGTCGTCACGACGCCTTCGAAGCTTCCGTACTCGTCGTGGACAAGGCCCATGTGCACGGGGGAGTGTTTCAGGATCGCCAGCACATCACGCGCGTCCGCCGACATCGGGATGACGGGCGCTTCGCGAATGAGGCTTTTGATGTCGGGATCTCCGCCGGAGAGATACGCATCAAGCAGGTCCTTCGCCTGGATGATGCCGAGCAGACGATCGCGATCTTCTTCGTAAACCGGAAGGCGTGAATGCGGGTTCTTCCGGAATGTCTCACGGACGGTCTCTGGCGGATCAGCAAGATCGATCATGTTGACTTCGTGTCGTGGCGTCATCACCGCGCCGACAGGCCGATCGCCGAGGCGCAGAACACCGGCAATCATTTCCTTTTCGCCGGGCTCCAGAACGCCGGCGTTTTCGGCTTCCAAAATCAGGCTGCGGATTTCGTCTTCCGAGACCTTGTCATTGGTGTCGCCATGCTGGCCGAGCAAAGCGAGCAATGCCTTGCCCGAGAGATCAAGCAGCCAGACGACCGGCGAAGAGATCTTCGCCATAACAGTCATGGCCGGTGCAACGCGCACCGCAATGGCTTCCGGGTCACGCAAGGCAATCTGTTTCGGCACCAGCTCGCCGATGATCAAGGATCCATAGGTGATTGCAGTGACCACGATGCCGACCCCGATCGCATCGGCTAGCCCTGGCGAGACGCCAAGATCAAGAAGCCATTGGGTGAGGCGCTGGCCGAGCGTTGCGCCGGAGACCGCACCTGACAAAACGCCGATCAGCGTGATGCCGACTTGAACCGTGGAGAGAAACTTCCCGGGATCAGAGGCAAGCGCCAAGGCACGGCGTGAGCCGGTGACTTTCTTCTCGACCAGGACAGCAAGGCGCGCCGGACGGGAGGAGACAATTGCCAATTCGGACATTGCCAAGAGGCCATTGATGACGATCAGAACAATGACCGTCGCAATTTCGAAGGCTAACATGGCGTTGTCGTTCAACTCCGGGATCCGTTATTGGACCTAAGTATATATAGGTCAAAAGGACTGGATGGCATGGGCATTCGGCTCGGAAACGGCCAATTTAGCTCGATTTTCCGGACTGCTCCTGTTTCCCTCTCACGCAACTCCCCACATTTACTGAGGTTCTAAGAGAGTTTCGATGACACGCGACCCGACTATCCCGAAATCTGGCACTGGCTACGCGGGCGCGACGCCGGCCGAGGTCAAGTCGTCCGCCTCCGACATCGCGGCCTTTGTCGCAAAGGCGCGGTCGGTGGCGCACACCCAGACCCATACCGGGCGGCTGATTTTCGCGCTCGATGCGACCATGAGCCGCCAGCCGACATGGGATATGGCCTGCCAGCTCCAGGCAGACATGTTTCAGGAGGCAGGCCGCGTCGGCGGGCTTCACGTACGGCTGGTTTATTTCCGTGGCATGAACGAATGCCGCGCCAGCCCCTGGATATCCGACACCGCACGTCTCTCCAGGCTCATGAGCACGATCCAGTGCCAGGGAGGGCATACCCAACTCAGCCGCGTGTTGTCCGATGCCCGGCGGGAAGCGGTGGCATCGGGTGTGCGGGCTGTCGTCTTTGTCGGCGACGCGATGGAAGAGCAATTGGATGGGCTATGCGCCACCGCGGGCGAGCTGGGTTTGCTCAAGGTGCCATGCTTCATGTTTCAGGAAGGGCTCGATCCGACAGCAGAGACCGCCTTCCGCGAGATCGCGCGGCTGACGGGAGGCGCGTGGTGCCGGTTCGATATGGGCTCGGCGGCGCAATTGCGCGAGCTGCTGCGCGCTGTGGCGGCCTACGCTTCAGGTGGTCGCGACGCTCTGATGAAGCTCGCGAGAAACACTTCGGGCGCGGCGATGCTGCTTGAGCAGATGAAGAGCTAAACGCGAGGTCGATACGCGGCAAAAATTCGCAGATACCCGCGCTTACCAAAGCACGCTAGACTCATACATCAACTTGGCGCCGGTAACCGGTGCTGTCGTGTGCGACCATCGGAAACGATGGTCAGTTAAGAGAATTCCATGCCCACCCTGATCGCAGGTATCGTCGCCGTAGCGCTGCTCTATACGGCCCTCAACGTCGTCAAGGGGGCCGATCCGAAGTGGCTGGCCAGGATCATCAGGAGCGGTGGTGGCGTGCTTGCGCTCGCGACTGCGGCGTTCGTGGGAGCGAAGGGCGAGCTCGCTGTTGCTATACCGCTCGCCGTGTTCGGTGCAGGTTTGCTGGGCTGGTCGCCGTTCGGCGCACAGCTTGGCTCCGCCTGGGGCAATTACGGCCCCAAGGCGTGGAAATCACAGGGGCAAAAATCCCAGGTACGATCCCAGTTTATAGAAATGACTCTCGACCATGACACCGGAGCGCTTGACGGGCGAATTATTGCCGGCCCCGAAGCGGGGCGTGTACTGGACGAATTCACGCTTGACCAACTCATCACGCTGGCGAGGAGCTTTGACGCGGAGAGCTGGTCCCTTCTGGAAGGTTATCTGGACCGCCGGTTTCCCGCCTGGCGTGAGAACGCGCAAGGCGCAGGGGCAGGCGGGAATGGCAGCGAGGATCGCCGCGCGACGCCGAGCGGCAAAATGACGGCGGACGAAGCTTATCAGATCCTTGGCCTGAAGCCCGGCGCGGGGCGCGAGGACATCAGCCGCGCTCACCGCGGGCTCATGAAGAAACTTCATCCCGACCAAGGGGGCTCGACGTATCTCGCCGCCCGCGTGAACGAGGCCAAGGACACTCTTCTTCGCAATCATCGCTGACTCCAGCACGCAACATCATCACGCCACTCACTGCGAGCGGCCGCTCCGTCTCTGTGCTGAAGTCCCCCTGTGGGCGCCCACCGTTGCCCGGTGTGATCGGTTCCACGGTTAAGTTTTTAGAGACCAAATCTTGAAAAATGGTTTTCAACGAAACTTTGAAGCGGCGTCTTTTGCGGCCGATGGCCGCATCACGCGTCAATATCCGTCAGCTGTGCTGTCGTTGTTGACACTTCTTCGCCATCACGGTTCGAAGTCCATGTGGCGAAGCGTGCGCGAGACGGTCTCGGTCAACGAATCAGCATCACCTCAACAGCGCCGCGCGCGGCATCGAGGCGGTCCGGAGAGCGGCGGCTTAGGCGGCGAGTGTTGTCGGAGGAGGGCCACCTCGGCCATCCACGGTAAGGCTTGGTCTCGTGTGGCGGTTCAGAAGCCCGCATCATGACCGCGGCGGTGATCAACCGCCCGGATTAGCCATCGCGCGCGATGTGGAGGCGATAACCGCCTCGTTTTATATCGTGACCCGACTAAAATACTGCGCTTTCACCTGGAAAAGCGCGCCCCGAAGTGGTTTGAAGTAAAACAGACACATGGCCGTCATTGACGCTGCCTATCTGTCCCGGCGCTCCACAAACTCCTTTCGCTCTGGGACAAAATGAAAAATCTGAAGCTCAAATCCGTTTTGCTTTCTACTGCAGCGTTCCTCGCTGTTGCGGCGACTGTCACGACCATCGGTCCAGTCGCCGCCCAGAACACGAACACCGTGACCGCCGCCGTCGACGCATTGCCGACGAAAACCCCGATCAAGCACCTCGTCGTGATCTTCAACGAGAACGTGTCGTTCGATCACTACTTCGGCACTTATCCGCACGCCTCGAACGTGGACGGCGAGCCAGCTTTCGTGGCCGCCAAAAATACCCCGGTCGCCATCAACAATTATGTGAGCCACCCGACACTGCTCACCAACAATCCAAATCTGAACCCGCTGAACGGCGCTGGTGCGTCCAATCCGTTCCGCCTCGACCGCTCGCAAGCCAAGACCGCCGACCAGTCCCACGGCGCTGGTGCCGAGCAGAAAGCCTATGACGCCGGCAAGGCCGACCTGTTCCCGCTGAACACCGGCAAGGGCACCGCCGGCAGCGCAGGCACATTCGGCACCACCGGTCAGGTGATGGGCTATTACGACGGCAACACCGTCACCGCCTACTGGAATTACGCTCAGAACTTCGCCATGAGCGATAACGCCTATAGCGACCAGTTCGGTCCGTCGTCACCCGGCGCGGTCAACATGTTCTCTGGTAACACCAATGGTTTCGTTAAGGTCATCGGCAGCAGCGGCCTGCTCGCCGACGGTGAGAATGGTTTCACGCTGACCGGCGACACCGATCCCGCCGGCGACGCCTGCTCGAGCACGACCGCGACGGTCAAGTCGACGGCGCACAACATCGGCGACCTCTTGAACGCCGCGAATGTGCCGTGGGGTTCGTTCGTCGGCGGCTTCAACCTGCAGACCGTCAACGCTAACGGCACCACCGGTTGTAAGCGCAGCACCCGTAGCCCGGTGGTCGGCACCCAGGCCGACTACATTCCGCACCACATCTGGTTCCAGTACTTCGATTCCACGGCCAATCCGAGCCACGCTCGTCCGGCCTCGGTGCAGTCGATCGGGCTCACCAACAGCGCCGGCACCAACACGAAGGATCCAGCCAACCATGCCTATGACCTCGACGATTTCTTCACGGCGGTCGGGCAGGGCAATTATCCGGCGGTCTCCTTCATCAAGCTGCTTGCCGTGCAGGACGGTCACCCAGGCAACTCCAGTCCGCTTGACGAGCAGACCGGCGTTGTCCAGCTGATCAATTTCCTGCAGCAGCAGGGCGAGTGGGAATCCACCGCTGTGATCATCGCTTATGACGACTCCGACGGCTGGTACGACCATCAGATGGCGCAAATCACGCACGGTTCGTTTTCTTCGTCAGACGCGCTGAACGGCACCGGCAATTGCGGGACCCCTGGCCTCACTCCCGTCCCGAGCGGCGTCACGGGCCTGCCGGTCAAAGGCCGCTGCGGCCCGGGCACCCGCCAGCCGTTCTTGGTGATCTCTCCTTACGCCAAGCAGAACTACGTCAGCCATGTGCAGATCTCGCAGGCTTCGATCCCGCAATTCATCGAAGACAATTGGGTGAACGGCCGACGTCTCGGCGGCGGCTCCTTCGATGCTACGACTGGCTCGATCGCGGACATGTTCGACTTCCATACGAGCAATTCTCGGAAGCTGATCCTCGATCCGAGCCTCGGCACCGTGGCAACGACGAACTAAGTAAGATCAATCGCACCATCGTGTGATTCCGCGGCGTCGGCCTTATGGGCCGGCGCCGTTTTCGCGTGCCATCCACGAGTGTCCCGTTGAGTGCTGCTTTTGGATTTGAAGTTCTTCGCCGAGCCTGTGGCTTCACGCGGATGAACCCGCGGCACTCGTGTGGATGAGATTCAGAAGTCCGCTGCAAGAACTCGCAGGAAGAATCGGGTGAACTTCTGAACCGCGACACTAGATCGTCATTAGTTCCTGATGGCGATGCAGGAAATTTCTGAGCGCTTCAGCGAGCGGCATGCGGCTTCAGCTGAATTCTGGTCGAGACCAGCAAAGCGTGCGCGATAGAACGTCTTGCTGCCCTTTGAGACAGTCTCGGTAAACGAATCAGCCTCGTTCAACAGCTTGCTGGCGCCGCGCGCGGCATCGAGGCGCTGGCGGGCTTCGCCTTCTGTGTCGAGGGCGCCGACCTGGATGATCCAGCCGCTACGCACGGCCGGCTTGGCGGGCGTGGCAAGGCTTGGTTGAGCTGCACGCACAGGCTGCGGCTGCTGAGCGGGCTGCAGGGAAGCCTGCTGCTGAAGCGGTTGTTGTTGCGGGATCGAGGAGGTCTGGAGAGCTGCGGCTTGAGCGCCGAGTGTCGTCGGAGGAGCGCCGCGTGCGGGATCCGTCGAAGCCGCCGGATTGGACGGCTGAACAGGAGCGCCGATCACGACCTGACCGATTCCGTTGTTGGTGGTTGGCGGAGCAGGCATCGGAGCAGGGAATTCGGTGCGCGACTGAGCGGAGGCGACAGCCCAAGGCTCGGAGCGAACTGGCTCGGAGCGGACTTCGGTTTTGGTCTCGGCCTTTGCTTCCATTCGGGCGTCGGTCTTGGCAGCAGCTGCGCGGAGTAGAGCGGCCCGTGCGGCCTCGGCCATGTCAGGCTTGCTGGGCGCCGGTGCGGGATTGGTTGCGACAGGCGCCGGCACTGGCGCATTTGGCGCGGCCGATGCGACTTTGGTTTGTCCCATGCGCACCTGAACGGTCTTGACGCGAACGGGTGTCATCGGCTCGGCCGAGCCCGGAATTGTACCAAATGACTGGGCGGAGATGACGCCGCTGGTCAGCGGAGCAGGAGCGGGCTTGTCGTCTTGAGCTTGAACTTGAGGAGCAGCCACAGGCTTGGCGGATTGAACAGGCGCGCGTGGGCTCGGCAATGGAACGGGATCCGAGGCTACTGCCGCTAGCTGCATGCCGCTCTGGGCTTGAGGCGCCGGAGCGGGACGTGCTGCTAGCGTATCGGTCTTGACGTCATCGTCGTCGTTCTCGGCGTCATTGCTGCGCGCATCAGCAATCTGCACCTCGCTCACGCTGCCGCGTTCGGAGATGGCGGCAACGGTGCGGCGGGTGGACGCTTCGTCAAGATGTTCGGCGAGCAAATTGCGCATGATGGCGTCACGCGATCCGCCGCTGCGGCCTCCCATCACGACGCCGACGAGGAAACGATTGCCGCGCTTCATGGATGTCACGAGGTTGAAGCCCGAGGCGCGCGTGTAACCGGTCTTGATGCCGTCGACACCCTCAACCTGCCCGAGCAGGTGATTGTGATTGCGAATGACCTTGCCACGGTAGGCGAATGAGGCCGTGGAGAAGTAGCGATAGTATTTGGGGAAGCGATCCTGGATGGCGCGGCCAAGTGTGGATTGATCCCGCGCGGTGGTGACCTGATCATCGTCCGGAAGACC
The DNA here is from genome assembly GCF_055386385.1 of Afipia dichlorophenoxyacetatis. Lineage (NCBI taxonomy): Bacteria > Pseudomonadati > Pseudomonadota > Alphaproteobacteria > Hyphomicrobiales > Nitrobacteraceae > Afipia > Afipia dichlorophenoxyacetatis. Next base: position 2,883,829 of record NZ_AP029250.1, read on the forward strand.
GGAAGCGTTCTTGTACACGGTCTTGCTCATGCCAAGCGCGCGCGCCTTGCGCGTCATCATCTTGGCGAACTCATCTTCGCTGCCGCCGAGGGTTTCTGCGATGACGACGGCGGCGTCGTTGGCGGAGCGGGTGACGAGACCCTTGATGGCATCCTCGACGCGAATGGTCTGCCCAGGGCGTAGGCCGAGTTTTGTCGGTGCCTGTTCGGACGCATGTTCCGAAACGTCCATCGGCGAGTCGAGTTTGATCCTGCCGCTATCGAGGCGCTCGAACAGCAAGTAGAGCGTCATGATCTTGGTGAGCGAAGCGGGGTGGCGCAGGCCGTCGGCGCTGGTGCCCTGCAGCGTGGCGCCCGAATTGGCGTCGACGATGATCGAGGAGAAGGCCGGGCTGTAGCTCGAAACGGCAGCGCGATAATGGCCCCGATGGCGGCGGCGCGCATCGGCTGTATCGGTGGTGGCCATGATGGCCACAGAGATCGTGGCGACGCCGAGCAGGCACAGGCGAAGCGTGCGTGATGACGCCGACGATTTGACCCCAAGCATAGATTTCCCCGTCCGATTCCCTGTGTATTCGCCCCGTTCTGAGGCCAAATTTGGTCCGACCTGGCCCGAATTTCGCGGCAAAGACGGCCCATACGAGATTGTCGCTCGGTGCTTTATCGCAGCGTTCTTTTGCGATGCGGCTAAGGCTTTGGAGCTACGTTGCTTTTCACGCTCCTTTCGAGAACGCGAACCAGCATAAGGAATCAAAGTAGGTCGGCCCGGTTTCCAAAAAGTTAAGTAACCCTTTCGGGAACCTGTGAGATTTGTTTCAGAATTAAATCAGTTGTGCGACGCACAAGATTCTTGACGGTTATTGTGCGCTGCACTATGTTGAGGGCGTGGTTAGGGAGCCGGGGAATCCCCCGGCAGGTCAGTTCATCAAGTCCGGAGGAAATACTGTGGTTAAAGTTGAAGAGCTTCAGCAGTACGGCAAAGAGCAGTTCGATGCCGCTATGGCTTCTGCCAATACCTTCTCGAGCGGCTTTCAGGCCATCGCGACCGCCTACAGCGACTACACCAAGAAGTCGTTCGAAGACACCAAGTCCTTTGTCGAGAAGCTTTCGAGCGTGAAGTCGTTCGACAAAGCTCTCGAAGCGCAGTCGGAATATGCGAAGTCCGCTTACGACACTTTCGTCGCGGAATCGCAGAAGATCGGCGAGCTATACAGCGACCTGGCCAAGCAGGCTTACAAGCCTTTCGAAGGCCTCGTCTCAAAGCTGAACCCGACGGCCACTCACTAATTACAATCTGAAAATTCGTTCGACGGCTCTCTAGCCAAAGAACAAAAGCCCGGCCTTGCGGCCGGGCTTTTTTGTAGCGTGGGTAGGGCGATTACTGAGCGACGCGCAATTTGGACAGTGAAGCGCCGATCGCACTGAACGCGGTATTGATGCCCGCAGCTGTCGTCGTCGAGAAATACGTGTCGGTACTGCTGGCGCAGTAGGACATCACGGGAGAGGTGTTGTCGTTCGCCGTGTTCACCTGAATTGTGTAGATGGTGTACATCGGCTGGTTCGTTTTCGGGTCCGTCGGCGCTTTGATGTTGTCGCAAAGCTTTTTCTGCCGGGCGTCGATCTGAGAGACGTAGTTCGAACTGAGGGACTGATCGTAATAGCGGTCTTGGGTGTTGTCGCCGTCCGACAGCAGGATAATGACTCTGCGATACTTGAAGTTTGAATCTTCCGCAGGCGAGTTGAGCGGTGATTGTTGCAGCAATGATTGCCAGCCCCACGCCAAGCCGATCGCCTGGTTCGTGTTTCCTGTTGGGTTCATGGCATCGATTTTTGACGACAACTGCGACCAGTCGTAGCTCATCGGCATCAACTGTGCCGGACACGCGGAATAGTTCTCCGCCGGAAATTGCGTTGCGCGATCAGTCGCGGCCGTAGCCGTTGCTTTGCTGGTATTTGGCGCTGTGCTCATGGTGTCGTAGTCCATGTCGCGATCGGAGACACACCCCGTCCAGCCGCTGGAGTTGGTTTTCGACCAACTGCTGTTGCTGATTTTGTTGCAATCGGCCTGAGTCATGAAGCCCTGGGTAACAGTCGATTTTTTGACGGTGGAGGTGCATGTGCCGAGATCCCAGCGCAGCCACTTCGCACTCACGTTGGAAGGCCCAACGTTCACGTCTTTCGCAAACGGGACGATCGAGACGTAGATATCGCCATCCTTGGATGCGGCCTGTTGCAATTGTGTGAGCAGGCTTTTCGCTGCGGTCTTAAGCGCACTCATTTTGTTCGCGCTTGACATCGATCCGGTGTTGTCCAGGACGAGCGCTACGCGCAGCTTCGTCGTGCCCCAGACCGTCGTGGAGCTCGCGCCGAAATCAAGCGTGTTATAGCCGGCCATGTACATGAAGTCGGTGGGCATCTCGCCGGAACCGCTCATGGTCAAGGTTGAACCGGCTGTGGTGCTGGCAGTGTAGGTGACCTTCACCGAGATATTCTGCGCGGCGGGATCCGTGTAAAGCGCTTTGAAATAGGCTTCGCCTTTGGTTTGCATGTCCGCTTGCGAAAGGCCGTTAACGTCCTTTGAGAGCATCAGTGCCGCCGAATCCAGCGCTTCCTGCATGGCGGTCCGTGCGGTGTTGGCGCGTGTGTAATCGACGGCGGCACCGACAAACAGCAACAGCGGGACGAGCGAGAAAGCAAAGATCACTGCGACGTTGCCGCTTCTGGCGCTGCGGAAATTCGCAGCGCGTCGCAGGGCCCAATTGAAAAACGATGCATCACTCATAGTGTCACCGGACAGATGTGGTTGTGCCTCATGGCTAATCGGGAGGCATGAAGAGGTCGTAAAATACGGTGATGAAACATGGGGTAACCCCCGGCGAAGGCGCCGCGCGGGGCGGGTGATGCGGTTTCATCGTAAAGAAGAGGTTGAGGTGATCCCGTTAATTGTCTCAATTCCCGGCGGCATGCTGTCGGGTAAGTCGCGGGAATGGCAGGACGGCAATCTGTAAGGCACGGGCTTTTGCAAGGGGAAGGGTGCCCGAATGTCGCATGGCAGGCGCGCGGCGAATTTCATTAATTTTGCCGCCAGTTCGCATAAAATGACGCACACGCAGCTCATTACGGCTGCGATCGGCCAAATACGGTAAATGCAATCTCAACGGGATGAGGACGAATTCCGATCAATTGAACCGCCTCTGCTAACCAAAAAGGGTGAGGCCGGCGTCCTTCAACGTGCTGTTTCAGCGGTTTGGTTGTGCTTGCAGGCAGAGCGATAGCGACCCATATTGGGGAGGTTGATCCGGGGAGTTTTTGAGGCCCTTGGTGATCGTTTTTCCTGGGGAATTAGACCTTCCAAGCCATGCCAAACGCGAATTCATACCTGGAACCCGTCTCGGTACCTGTTCTGGCACCTCAGATGCCAGCGAAAAAAGACGTGGGGTTTGCTCCGCGGATGAGCAAGGACGATGATCGCTCCGATGGGCCAACTGGTCCCGGTACGTCAGTCATCACGAAAGTCAAACCGAAGACGAAACGTCCGAACCTTTATCGCGTTTTGATTCTGAACGACGACTACACGCCGATGGAGTTCGTCGTTCATGTTTTAGAAAAGTTCTTCAATAAGGACATTGAAGCCGCGACAAAGATTATGTTGCATGTTCATCATCACGGGATCGGCGAGTGCGGGGTGTTTACCTACGAGATCGCTGAGACCAAGGTCACGCAGGTCATGGATTTTGCGCGCAAGCACCAACATCCTTTGCAATGCGTGATGGAAAAGAAGTAACCTCTTGTTGGTGCGGGTGGGGAACCCGAAGTGTCGTGTCAGGTGACAGTTGAAACGAGAGACGGATTGACTGGCCAGCAAAGCGACCCATCTAAGTTTGAGAGTTGAGTTCTAAAGTGAATTGGCGGGGGCCATAAGGGACGCGAATGCCGACTTTTTCTCAGAGCCTTGAACAATCCCTGCACCGCGCACTTGCAATCGCAAATGAGCGCCATCATCAGTACGCGACGCTGGAGCATCTCCTGCTGTCGCTGATCGATGACTCGGATGCCGCGGCGGTGATGCGTGCGTGCAGCGTTGATCTCGACAAGCTGCGCGGCAGCTTGGTCAATTACCTCGAAACAGAATTTGAAAATCTCGTCGCAGACAATTCGGACGATGCCAAGCCGACGGCTGGTTTTCAGCGCGTGGTTCAGCGCGCTGTGATCCATGTGCAGTCTTCGGGCCGCGAAGAGGTCACAGGCGCAAACGTGCTGATCGCGATCTTCGCGGAGCGCGAAAGCCATGCCGCTTACTTCCTGCAAGAGCAGGACATGACCCGTTACGATGCGGTCAACTACATCAGCCACGGCATTGCCAAGCGTCCCGGAGTTTCCGAGGCGCGTCCGGTGCGTGGTGTCGATGAAGAAGCCGACACCAAGGGTGGCGAGGATTCCAAGAAGAAGGGGGAGGCGCTCGACACCTATTGCGTCAACCTCAACAAGAAGGCCCGCGACGGCAAGATCGATCCGGTCATCGGCCGCAACGCGGAAATCAACCGCGCCATCCAGGTGTTGTGCCGCCGCCAGAAGAACAATCCGCTGTTCGTCGGTGAGGCCGGCGTCGGCAAGACCGCGATCGCGGAAGGATTGGCCAAGCGCATCGTGGACAGCGACGTGCCGGAAGTGCTCGCTGCTGCCACGGTGTTCTCGCTCGACATGGGCACGCTGCTCGCAGGAACCCGCTACCGCGGTGATTTCGAAGAGCGGTTGAAGCAGGTCATCAAGGAGCTGGAAGCGCATCCGAATGCGATCCTGTTCATTGATGAGATTCACACAGTGATCGGCGCGGGAGCGACCTCCGGCGGCGCAATGGATGCCTCGAACTTGCTGAAGCCTGCACTGGCTTCGGGTGGCATCCGCTGCATGGGCTCCACCACGTACAAGGAATATCGTCAGCACTTCGAGAAGGACCGTGCGCTGGTGCGCCGGTTCCAGAAGATCGACGTCAACGAGCCGTCGGTGGAAGATGCGATCGGTATCCTGAAGGGCCTCAAGCCTTACTTTGAGGACTATCACAAGCTGAAGTACACCAACGACGCCATCGAGGCGGCGGTGAATCTGTCGGCGCGCTACATCCATGACCGCAAGCTGCCGGATAAGGCGATCGACGTGATCGACGAATCGGGCGCAGCGCAGATGCTGGTGCCTGAGAACAAGCGCAAGAAGACCATCGGCATCAAGGAAATCGAGGTCACGATCGCGACGATGGCGCGCATTCCGCCGAAGTCGGTGTCGAAGGACGATGCCGAGGTGCTGAAGCATCTCGAGACGACGCTGAAGCGCACGGTGTTCGGACAGGACAAGGCCATCGAGGCATTGTCAGCCTCGATTAAGCTCGCCCGCGCGGGCCTGCGTGAGCCCGAAAAGCCGATCGGTTCCTACCTGTTCTCTGGTCCGACCGGCGTCGGCAAGACCGAAGTTGCCAAGCAGCTCGCCGCATCTCTCGGTGTCGAACTTATCCGCTTCGATATGTCGGAATACATGGAGCGTCATACGGTCTCGCGTCTGATCGGCGCGCCTCCGGGCTATGTCGGCTTTGATCAGGGCGGCTTGCTCACGGATGGCGTCGACCAGCACCCGCACTGCGTTGTGCTGCTCGACGAAATCGAGAAGGCGCATCCGGATCTCTACAACGTGCTGCTGCAGATCATGGATCACGGCAAGCTGACCGACCACAATGGAAAGTCGGTCAACTTCCGCAACGTCATCCTGATCATGACCACCAACGCGGGCGCGGCTGATCTGGCTCGTCAGGCGTTCGGCTTCACGCGCTCGAAGCGGGAAGGCGACGATCACGAAGCGATCAATCGTCAGTTCGCGCCTGAGTTCCGCAATCGTCTCGACGCGATCGTGTCGTTCGGTCACCTCAACACCGACGTCATCGGTATGGTGGTCGAGAAGTTCGTGCTGCAGCTCGAGGCTCAGCTCGCGGATCGCGATGTGACGATCGAACTGTCAGAGCCTGCGAAGGCTTGGCTGATCACGGAAGGCTACGACGAGCAGATGGGTGCGCGGCCAATGTCGCGTGTCATCCAGGAGCACATCAAGAAGCCGCTGGCCGACGAAGTGTTGTTCGGAAAGCTCAAGGGTGGTGGCCATGTCCGCGTCATTCTCGTCAAGGACGAGGCGGTCGCAGACAAGGAGAAGATCGGCTTCGAGTTCGTCGAAGGCCCGGTTACACCGAAGCCCGAGAAATTGCCGGGTGCGCGCAAGCGTGCAGCCTCGCGCAAGCCAAAAGGGGACGATGGACCGAAGGGGCCGGCCAAGCCGCTCGCCAAGGTCTAGAGCGCCTCAAGCCTTGAAAATCGAAAACCCGGCAATCGCGAGATTGCCGGGTTTTTCTTTTGCAGAGTGAAGATAAAAATCAAAATCGCTCGAGAGCCGAGACTATTGCAGCGAATTTCTCATGAATCGCACGCGAAGCATGATGCGCGACCGTCACCGCCACACCGGCCACCAGTGCTCCGACGATGACGTATTGCGCGGTGATCAAAGCGACCAATGGCTTGATCACACCGCGGGCGATGGGGCGGAAACCGGCGGAAGATGCGCGTTCTGTTCGAGGCGCAAGATCCGCAGAGATCTCGTTGATATCGGACGCAGATACGCTTTCGGGTGCCGTGTCTGCGGCTTCCAACGGACGGCCAATCACATCCTCATCGAAGAGGGCGTCGTGCTCCGCATCGAGGTCGACACTCATCGGCATTAAAATCAGCCCGCTGGATACGATCACGTGACACAATCCGATCATTCACTGTTTGCTAACCGTAGTGCGCCGGATGGAACTGCGCCATGCGGCGCGTCGGAAAGGCATCGTTAAGGTAAATGCCGCTGTGTGCGACGGAAAGTCCGTATGATTGCGCTCGACCATTTCGTCAGGACGCTGCCATGGAGATTTTTTGAGCCCACGCGTGGCCGCGGCCTTGTGCCTACACATTCTTCGCCAAATTCCGGGTTATAGAGAGTTGCAACACGGTGGTGCTCCATGACCTGGCATGTGCGGCTTGCGGTTGCTGTTGCAATTGCGACCAGCGTTTCCATCGCGCGGGCGGAAGAGGACAAGCCCGCGGCGGCACCGGTTGCGCCGCCTGCGGTCACATCTGAGCCATCGAAGCCCATCGATGCACCAAAGCCGGCGGGTTCTCCTCAGCCAACTGATGCGTCCAAGCCTGACGAAGCGGCCAAGCCGGCGACCGAGAACCCGCCTGCGCCTCCAGCCGCTGCGCAGGTGCCGACCGCTCCCAGAGCCGTGCCGGAGTCCAAACCGTCTGCAGAGACCGCGTCCCCGTCACCGCCAGCCAAAGATGCGAAGGACACCGATACACGCGAGGCCATGTGCCTGATGATCGAGTCGGCGGCATCGGCCAACGGTCTGCCGCTGGAGTTCTTCGCGCGCGTCATCTGGCAGGAGAGCCGATTTCAACCCAATGCTGTTGGCCCGATGACGCGCAACGGCCAGCGCGCGCAGGGTGTGGCGCAGTTTATGCCCGGCACCGCGAGCGAGCGGCGTCTGCTCGATCCGTTCGATCCGGTGCAGGCGCTGCCGAAGTCGGCGGAATTTCTCGCGGAACTGAAAGAGCAGTTCGGCAATCTCGGACTTGCCGCCGCAGCCTACAACGCGGGCCCCCGTCGCGTGCAGGAATGGATCGCGGGCACGGGCTATATGCCCTCTGAGACACGCAACTATGTGTACGCCATCACCGGATCAACGGTGGATGAGTGGGCGTCCGCCGGACGAAATGGTGTCACGAAAGAACGTAAGCCTCCTGCGGGCTGCCGCGAGTTGATGGCGATGCTGAAGACCGCGCCAAATCCGTTTGTCGCTGAGCTCGAACATCGCATTGTGCTCGGTGCCGACATGCCATGGGGCGTGCAGCTTGCGGCAGGCTTCTCACGCGACAACGCGCTTGCGATGTACGCGCGTTCGATAAAGCATCTCAGTTCGATCATCGGCGATCGCGATCCGACTCTCATCAGCTCGATCTTCCGCAGCCGCGGCACGCGGCCGTTCTTTCAGGTGAGGATCGGAGCGGATACACGAGCCACGGCGAACGATCTTTGCGGCCAGATCAGGCGGGCAGGGCAGGCTTGCATCGTTCTGAAGAACGGGCGCGGCTGAGCGGCGACGACACACCGAGTTCGAAACTCGTGCGACGGTTAACGCGGCCGGCTGCATACCGGATTCAAAAAAGCCAATAGAATCAGGCGTTTCTCGATGTCGGATGCGAGGCGTTATCGTCAATAAAATCCTAATTTGATCTCTGCAATTTGCGGCGCGATTTTCATTAAGTTTTACGCAACACTTTTCCAATCACCTGAACCGACGTCGAAGTGATCGACATCATTCGCGCCTTTAGGAGCGGGGATATGACATTTATTCTGATCGGTTGCGGGCTGCTCGTGTTGTGCCTTTGCGCGACGATGTGCCCGTCGGCACGCGAGCCGTCCATCTAAGACGCTAGCGGTTCATCACCACGCATATTCGCTGATGCGGATGGACGGCCCAGTTCGCCGATCAGGGCTTACGAAATTTCAGGACAAATTCATCGACGGGTGTTGGGTTGCTGAAGATGGCGTTGGACCGGGCATCTTCGGGGTGACGTAGGAAATTTCCCGCTTCGACAAAAACGAAGCCGGCAGCTTCGATCTCGGTTTTCACAGTGTCCTCAGCGATCCGGTGGAAGGTTTTGCCGACCGACGCCCCATCCTCAGGCTTTGCCGAGTGGTCTGCGACAACCAGAATTCCTCCGTGCTTGAGGGAGCCGAAAATGGCTTTGTCCATTTTGGCTCGATCAACACCTAGAAAGGTTGTGTCGTGATATCCAAAGAGGAAGGTCACGAGGTCTAAATCGCGAATCTCCGGATGAGAGAGCGCATCGAACGGCGTAATCACGTCTTCCACGTTTGACATGGCGGGAAGCTTCTTGCGTTCTGAAAATTTCTCAGACTCTTTCGTATGCTGAGCTAAAACCTTCCCGCTGGGCGATACCGCTCTGGCGAGCAGTTCAGTGCTATAGCCTGCTCCGGCGGCCATATCGAGCACCCGCCAACCTGTCTTGGGAGCGATGAACTCCAGGAGTTCAATCGGGTGGCGCTTGTTGTCGTTTTCCCGATCTGCCGCAGTGCGGTCGGACGATGCAACGATGGACCGATAGTCCTGTGCGTGCGCCGACGATCCAAAAAGAGCGCCTGAGAGAAGCAATACGGCGAGAATTTTGCGGGAATGACGGCTCATAAATTCTCCATAACATTTAAGAGCAATTCAGCTCACAGCTAAAAACGCGAATGGATTGGTCGACCTATTATCTTGGGTTGTCAAATAACGATCCTGACAACGACGAGCGATGGCCAGCGTTCAAAAAATGCCTGTCATCCGCTTGTTACTCACTTGCGATGAAATACTTTGTCTGCCCGCGCCTAAACCTAACTGCGGATGGAGCATGCAGCCCTGCATTCGCGGGTGCGCTGCATCGCGCAAATAGCGGCTCACGTCCCTTGACGACGAGATAAATCAGCCGCGTGATAGATTTCTTTCGACTCACCGGTTTCTATTTCCTTGGCACTTCCACCTCTCGATTCACCGGACTGGCATAGCGCCGCCAGAGCATTCATGTTCGGCGTGCAATCGGCGATGACGTCGGTTCTCGCGCTGGTGCTGTTCGGAACCTTCATCGGCATCGGCGCTTTCGCGCACGATTCCGGCTTCACGCTCGGGTGGATGCTGGCCAGCACGGTCCTGGTGTGGGCGGGGCCCGCACAGGTGATCCTGATCTCGACGTCGCACGCAGGCGCTACGCTGCTCGAATCCGCGCTTGCGGTGACGCTGAGTGCGATCCGGCTGTTGCCGATGGTAGTGTCGGTGTTGCCGATGCTGCGCTCGCCAAAGACGAAGATGCGCCATATGGTTTTGTCCGCGCATCTGGTGGCGGTGACCGTCTGGGTGGAAAGTTTTCGCCTGTTGCCGCTCGTGCCACGCGAGCGGCGCGTGCCATTCATCAACGGTTTGGGTGTCACGCTCGTCGTGCTCAGCATGATCGCAGCCACGTTGGGTTATGGCTTGGCAGCGAACTTGCCGCCGATCCTGGCTGCGGCGGTGCTAGCGCTGACGCCGCTGACGTTTCTGCTCTCGACTGCGCGCAATGCGCGTCTGCTGGTCGACAAGCTTGCGCTCGGGCTTGGACTTGCCCTGTATCCGCTGGTGTCGATGATGCAGACCGGCATTGATATTCTGATTTCGGGTTTGACCGCCGGCAGCATCGCTTTCGGTGTTCATCTGTGGCGGAAGCGCGTCGCATGAGTGAGTTGTTTGGCAGCCCTCAGGCGATCGCGCTGCTGCTGGTGGCGGGATTTCTATCGAATGAAGTCTGGCGGCTGCTCGGCCTGCTGATCGGCGGCGGGATCGATGAGAGTTCCGAATTTCTCGTCTGGGTGAGGGCAGTTGCCGCGGCCATTCTCGCTGGTGTCATCGCGCAGATCCTCATCGCTCCACCGGGCGCACTGGCGACGGTGCCAGGCATTGTCCGCTACAGCGCGATTGTTGCCGGGTTCGCGGTTTACGTTGCAATGCGCAAATCGGTTTTCGCGGGCGTCATTGCGGGTGAGATCGTCGTCATCGCGGGTGAATGGTGGCTCGGGTAATAGCCGCTATCGCTTGCTAAGAATCTTGGCTAGCCTCTCTCCAACAAAATAAAATATCGGGAGAGAAGCGTGCTCAAGTCATGGTGCCGGGCGTCAGCCCGGTGGTTTGTGCTGACTGCTCTGGCAGTCGTCGTCACGATCGATTATCCGCTCGCGGCAGATTATCCGACACGTCCGGTCAAGCTCGTCGTTCCTTATGCCGCGGGCGGCCCGACGGACATTCTCGGACGTGCGGTGGCCGAATTCCTGACCAAGGATCTCAAGCAATCTGTCGTCGTCGAGAACAAGCCAGGCGCGCAGGGCTCGATCGGGGCGGAGATGGTCGCGCATGCCGACGCAGATGGCTACACGCTGTTCGTGGCGTCCGGTTCGATCGTCATGATCAATCCGATCCTCTACAAGAAATTGAATTACGACCCGATCAAAGACTTCCGGATGTTGTCGTTGATCACGCAGGTGCCGGTGATCATGGAGGTCAATCCGAAGATCCCGGTCAAGACCGTCGCGGAGTTCGTGGAGTATGCAAAGAAGAATCCCGGCAAGATCAACTACGGATCGTCCGGTATCGGTAGCACGCTGCATCTCGCCGCCGAGATGTTCAAGCATGAGGCGGGCGTGGAGATGACGCACGTACCTTACAAGGGTGTCGCGCCTGCGCTGACGGATCTGCTGTCGGGCCAGCTCGATGTGATGTTCGACACGATCAGCACGTCGCTGCCGCACATCCAATCCGGCGCGCTGCGGCCGCTGGGTGTCACAACGCCTGAGCGCTTCGCTGATTTGCCTGATGTGCCGACCATCGCGGAAAGCGGCTATCCGGGCTATCGCGTGATCGTCTGGTACGGAATTTCAGCACCGGCGAAACTGCCTGACGATATCGCTCAGACTCTTACGGCGAGCCTGAACCGCGGGCTCAACGATCAGGCGTTCCGTGCGTCGCTGGAGAAGATCGGATACGTCGTCTACCGGCCTCAAGGCCCGGAGGCGATCACGAAGTTCATCGACGATGATCGTGATCGCTGGGAGCGCATCATCAGGGAGCAGAAAATCTCCATAGACTGATGCGGAGACCGCTCGCGTCTAAGCGTTTATGCCAGCGCCGCGATCAGGCGCGTGGCGTGGTCTTCCAGCACCTTGATGTCTTCCTTGCGGCTTGCTGCCGGCAGCAGCGCGACGCCGTCGACACGCGGCATCACGTGCACGTGGAGATGAAACACCACCTGGCCGCCGGCCGCTTCACTGAATTGTTGCAGCGTGATGCCGTCGGCCTCGAACGCCTTCTTGCCGGCAATAGCGATCTTTTTCGCGACGCGCATCACATGCGCCAGATCGTCCGGCTTGATGTCGAGAATATTGCGGGCCGGCGCTTTCGGGATCACCAGTGTATGGCCCGGTGAGCGCGGCATGATGTCGAGGAAGGCGAGGGTGTGCTCGTCCTCATATACCTTGTGGCAGGGTAGCTCGCCGCGCAGGATCTTCGCGAAAATGTTGTTGTTGTCGTAGGCCGTCATCAGTCACCCTCATCTTCGAATGGCGCGACAATCGCCGCCCGGGGCATGCGGGTCAAGCCGTCACCGAGCCTGCGCCGTGTCACAAAGCCGTTGCCTGTTCAGGCTTCCCCTCGGCAATTTCATTGATCCGGTCGGCGAGGTCGCCAAGGTCGCGGTGCAGTCGCTCCAGTGTGAAGGCGAGGCCGAACACGCGGCCAGCCGCGTCGAAGTCCAGCGCGTGGGTGACGCCGCTTTGGCGCACTTTGTCGAATGCGTCCGTGAAGGCGAGATACATTTCGGTGACATGGTCGCGCGTCACCGCGGTGCCATCGTTCAGTCCGGTTGCACAATGGCCGACAAATGCGGCTTCGGCGCGAAGCAGGTTTGCTGCTGCAGACGCGAGACTGGCTAGGATGGTCTCGGGCAGCTGTTTGTTCAATACGCTTCCGATATGAACGAGATCGTTGCGGATTCTCCACAACGTGCGCGGAATGGCCGCTGGAATGGCGTGAGTGGCGAGACGCGATGCACGTTCGCGATCAGCATCCTTCATCGCCTGTTCTACGGATGTCAGTGCCTCGCGAAGATTGGGATGTTCGTTGGAGGGCGGGAGCGCTTCTCCGCGCTCGATGGCGTCGGCCTCGGACTGAAGCAGGTGCTGAATGCGCCTGAGGACGTCGACCGAACGGGTGATCACCACATCGTGGGAGCGGGCGGGGAAGATCAGGACGGTGGCCAACACGCCGATGACGCCGCCCAGCGCGATCTCGATGATCCGGTCGAGCACGAAAGTGTGCACGGGGACACCGGCTGGCGCACTGAGCAGCATGATTGCTGCGGTAACAGGTGCGACCTTCAACTGTGGGCGCAAAGATGCGCCCCAGACGCCGAGCCCGGTGACAATGACCAGAGCCGTGCCGAGTTTGTAGGGGCTGTCGTCGTGTAGCGCCGCGGCAACGCCACCGAGAATGGCGCCTGCAAACGTTCCGATCATGCGCTCGGTTGCTGCACCTAACGTTCCGCCAATCGACCCCTGCATGACAATCAGGACAGTGAAGATCGCCCAGTAGCCTTGCTGCAGATTGAGCAGCTTGTACGCGACGAACGCCGCGGCGGCTGCCACGGTCACCCGGAGGGTTTGGCGCAGCTCAGGCCCACGGCGCGTCCAGAATGTATTTGCTTGCTCAGACATCGATCCCAAAGCGCAGTTCTGTTATCGCAAGACTAAGCTCGCAGCGGTTGGCCGACAACGTTGTCTGCGCGCCAATCAGGGCGCGGCTGCGTCACTCGTCGGTTTCTGTTTTCCGGAAGGGACCGGCGTCGGTGAGATCTTCGACCGCTTCCTGCACATAGGCCCGCTCGTGTTTGAGATAATCGCGGACAGCGCGGCGCAGGGACGGATCGGCGATATAGTGCGCCGAGTAGGTGGTTTGCGGCAGATAGCCGCGCGCGATCTTGTGTTCACCCTGCGCGCCGGCCTCCACGCGCTTCAGGCGGCGCTGAATGGCGAAGTCGATGGCCTGATAGTAACAGACCTCGAAGTGCAGGAATGGATGATGCTCGATCGCGCCCCAGTGACGGCCGAACAGGGTGTCCGATCCGATGAAGTTGATCGCGCCCGCGATCCATCGTCCATCGCGCTTCGCCATCACCAGCAGGACGTCGTCGGCCATGGTCTCGCCGATCTGCTGATAGAACGCGCGCGTGAGGTAAGGGCGGCCCCATTTGCGCGAGCCGGTCTCCATATAGAATTCGAAGAATGCGTCCCACGCATCCGGCGTGATGTCGCGCCCGGTCAGGTGATGAATGGTGATGCCGTTGGCCACCGCGTCACGCCGTTCGCGTTTAATGCCCTTGCGGTGTCGCGACGCCAGCGTGCCGAGGAAGTCGTCAAACGTGGCGTAGCCTTCGTTGTGCCAGTGAAACTGCCGGTCGGTGCGTTGCAGGAAGCCGTGTCCGGCGAGAAATTCCCACTCGTCCTCGGGCGCGAATGTCATGTGAACCGAAGACGCATTCACCGCGTCGCAGAGGCCGATCAGTCCGCCGGCCAGCGCTTTGCGAACGCGGGCTGCATCGACGCCGTCGCGCACCAGCAAGCGCCGCCCCGTGGCGGGCGTGAAAGGAACGGTGGCCTGCAGCTTGGGATAGTAGCTGCCGCCGGCGCGCTCATAGGCGTCGGCCCAGCCGTGATCGAACACGTATTCGCCCTGCGAATGGTTCTTCAGATAACAGGGAACAACGCCGACAACCTTGCCACCCATCCGCGCCACCAGATGGCGCGCGCCCCAGCCGGTGCGGGCGACGGCGGAACCCGACTTCTCCAGCGCAGAGAAAAAAGCATGCGATATGAATGGGTTATAGGGATGGTTGCCCGCGCATGGCGAAGCACTCAACTCGCCCGAAAGCTGGCGAGAGGGATTGGCGCACGCATCCCATTCGTCTGCCGCGATCTGGCCGGTCGAAGAAACGGCTTCGAGAGTGATGTCGGACAAATCCGTCAAGGAGCAGGGATACCGTGGCCGTGAGAAAAGCGATGACGTTCAGGAGTATAGATCGTTGCTTGAGCGCCCAACTTCAAGTGTTCGGGATCATGTCAGTGACTTATCCCACCGGCACGAAACCTTCAAAGATCATCTGATCGGCGTAGCGCGACGCGCGCTCGCGTTGCTCAGGGGTCCGCACGGTCCATGTCAGGAGTGCGCAGCCGAAGACGTTGCGTGCGATCCAGGGGGCTGGCGCGGGCAAGTCGTTCACCCAGTACGCCACGAAATGCGGCCGCGTGCTGAACGCGTGGCGCAGGCCCATCATCCCGCGGACCTTATCGGGTGGAAGCTGCTTCCATTCGCCATCCTCGTAATGGCGTTCGGCGACGATGCCGCGCGGTATGAAAGGCAGCAATTCGCGGATCGCCATAACCTGATCGGGATCAAACGACATCGCGACGACGGGATTGCGGTAGGATTCCAGAACCTGCGCCATGCGGCCGACCAGTTTACGGTCGCCGTTGAAGCGGCTCTTCACCTCAAGCACCAAAGGAACGCGTCCATTGACGCGTTCGCAGAGGTCGCCGAGTGTCATCATGCGTTCCGGCGTGTGCTTGAACGCGACCTGTTTGAGCTCCTCCGCCGTGAGCGAGAGCAGTTGGCCGCTGCCTTGCGTCAGGCGGCCGAGCTCATAGTCGTGGTGCACCATCGCCTCGCCGTCGGCGGAAAGCTGCAAATCGACTTCGATGGCGAAATTGCCGGCGATCGCGGCATCGATCGCCGACGGCATGTTCTCGATGATTCCTTGCGCGCGATCGTGCAGGCCGCGGTGGGCAACCGGCCGCGCGGTCAACCAATCAGGCGCTCGTGAGGCCATCGGAATCAAGATACCTCGAAGATGGCTTCCACTTCCACGGCCGCATCGGCGGGAAGGGCAGCTACGCCCACCGTGGTGCGGGCATGGCGGCCCTTGTCGCCGAACACGTCGACCATCAAGTCCGACGCGCCATTGAGCACCTTCGGTCCGTCGAGGAAGTCAGGAGTGGCATTTACGAAACCGCCGAGGCGCACCACGCGCACAACCTTGTCGAGGTCGCCGAGCGCCATCTTGACCTGTGCCAGCAAATTGATTGCGCAGCCGCGTGCGGCCGCAACGCCTTGCTCCATGGTGACGCCGGCTCCGAGCTTGCCCTTGGCGATCAGCTTGCCCTCGGGGCTGTTGCAGACCTGTCCGGACACGAAGAGCAGATTTCCAGAGCGGACAAAGCCGACATAGTTCGCTACCGGAGCGTTGGGCTGATGCAGTGTGATGCCCATCGTGCTCAGTTTCTGCTCGATCGTTCCCGACATGTGTACCTCAATGCTGTAATGTTGACCCGATCGAAGTGTGTCGGTTTCGCGCCGATTGTGGATCGGGGTGCCATATTTCGCCCATCGTGCTGGCACATGCAAGCTTGCAGCAGCTTCGGTTTCTAGGACTGACAGGGATCTTGAGGGCAAGCTTGCCCCGGTTGCGGCGCAATGTTGCGACTATTATTGTTTCGAATCTTATCTTTAAGGAGACGTCATGCGTCGCGCGCGCGGAATTTCAGCAGTCGGTTTGCCGGTGATTGTGTCTGCCATCCTGCTCGCGCCGGGTGTGGGGCGCGGCGCGGCACACGCGGCGCCCAACGTGTCGTTTCTGGCGCATCAGGCGGTGTATGAACTGAGCCTGAAAAAGACCCGTGGCAATGCCACCGTCAACAGCGTGCGCGGGCGTATCCTGTACAATTTCTCCGGCAGCGAGTGTGAAGGTTACACGACCGAATTCCGGCAGGTATCTCAGCTCGATACAGGCGAGAACAAGACGACGCTGAGCGATTTGCGTTCGACCAGTTGGGAGGACAGCGAGGGCAAGAAATATACCTTCAAGGTCGACACCCGCATGAATGAGGGCGATACGACCTCCGTGGATGGCGTTGCGGAGCGTAAAGGCGATACCGTGACCGTCAAGCTGAAGCAGCCTCAGGCGAAAACCTTCACCATCGAGGGAGCGGTCTTCCCGACCGAGCAGGTCAAGCGCATCATCGCGGCTGCGCGCGAGGGCAAATCGCTGCTCGAGCTCGTGGTCTATGACGGGTCGGACAACGGCGAGAAGGTCTACAACACGCTCACAGTCATCGGCCAGCCGATCCCCGGCACGAAGGCGCCCGTGGTGTCGGATGCCACGACCGATAACGAGGTGTTCAAGTCGAAGACACGCTGGCCTGTGACGGTCAGCTATTACGACCAGGCGACGAAGCCCGACTCCGGTGAGCAGACGCCGGTCTACGCGATGTCATTCGAGCTGTTTGAAGACGGCGTTTCCCGGGCGCTGACGCTGGACTACAACGATTTTGTTATTGCCGGTGCGATGGATAAAATCGACATCAGACAAACCAAGCCCTGCAAATAAAGCGAAGCTCCACAAATAAAGCGCGGGCCAATCATTCCGCCTTTGCCGGACCTTCGTAAGCAATGCCGCGGATCAAAACGGCATTGCCGAACTTCTTGCGCACGCTGTCCATGGCCCGTTCGGCATGTGCCGAGCGGCGATCGAGCAGGTTTTGATCGTCCGCTTCGGCGCCCGGGCGCAGGGCGCTGACGCCTGCGCCGATCAGGCGGAAGGCCGTGCCATCGATCTCGCGGCTGAGCATCTCGCGCGCCATACCGAAGATGCGATTGGCAAGCTGCGTGGGCACCTGGATCGATTGCGAACGGGTGCGCTGGCGGAAGTCCGCGGTCTTGAGCTTCAGCGTGATGGTGGTGCCGGAGAGGTCGCCGCCCTTGAGGCGGTCTGAGACCTTTTCGCACAGCCGCCAGAGTATTTTTTCCAGCGTTGCGAAATCCCGCACATCCGTTTCCAGCGTAGTCTCGTTGGAGATGGTTTTCGCGCCACGGTCCGGCACGACCTTGCGTTCATCCATGCCGCGCGCGAGCCGCCACAGCCGCCGCCCTTCGGGACCGAACTGCTTCATCAGGTCGGTCTCATCGGCGCGGTGCAGATCCTTGATCAGGCGGAAGCCCCGCTGCGATAGCTTTTCTTGCGAGGCGGGGCCGACGCCGTAGATGAAGCCGACAGGTTTGTCGGCCATCAGCGCTGTGGCTTCCTCCGGATCGATGGCTGCGAAGCCGCGCGGCTTGTCGAGATCGGACGCCATCTTGGCGAGGAACTTGTTCACCGACAGGCCGACTGAGATGGTGATGCCGATGTCCCGCTCGATCTGCGTGGCGAAGCGTGCCAACACCTTCGCCGGGATCATGCCATGCAGCAGCTCGGTGCCGCTGAGATCGAGAAACGCTTCGTCGATGGACAAGGGTTCGACCAGCGGCGTCAGCGATAGCATCGCCTGACGGACTTCGCGGCCGACGCGCACATACTTGGACATGTCCGGCCGCACGACGACCGCATCGGGGCACAGATCGAGCGCCTTGAACATCGGCATCGCCGATCGCACGCCGTAGGTGCGCGCGATGTAGCAAGCAGCCGAGACCACGCCGCGTTTGCCGCCACCGATGATGACCGGCTTGTCGGCGATGTCCGGATTGTCGCGTTTCTCGACGGTGGCGTAAAACGCATCACAATCGATGTGGGCGAGGGTAAGCTGTCGCAGTGCGCGGTGGCGGACCAGTCGTGGAGAGCCGCAGGCATGGCAACGTATGGATCGTGCCGTGGCGTCGGAAAGACAGTCGCGGCAGAACCCTGACAAACCCTCTGTGGGCCGGTCGCTCAAGCGATTTACTCCCAGCTTATTCCCAGCGCGGGTCCAGCACCTCGCGCGCGTTGGCGATGGCCTCCGGCGTCAGTTGGGAGGCTCCGGCAAACGCCTGTACGGTGGCGTCGTCACGCATGATGAAATCGAGAATGCCGGCCAGGAACTTTGGATCGGAGGCCGATGCCCGCAGGGTCTGTGGGCCGATCCCTGTCTCGGTCAGGAACATTCCCAGTCGCTCGGGATCTGACGCGAGGAAGGAAAGCGCCTGAATCGCAACAAATTCAGCCACTTCCTGAGGGTTGGTTGCGCCCTTTCTCATTGGTTGTGTTTGCCTTTCCGTAACTTCTGGTCTCTATTTTAAGTCATCATGCCCGAGTCATCACGGCGTGGCGAATTCTTTGGCTTTTATGCGTACGGGCATTTTGGGGATTGGAGGGCAGGATGGCGAAAACCGTCCTGATCGTGGAGGACAACGAGCTTAATATGAAGCTCTTTCGCGATCTGTTGGAGGCCCATGGATATGCGACGGTCGGCACACGCAACGGCGTCGAAGCGGTGGGCCTTGCGCGTGCGCATCGTCCTGATCTGATCCTGATGGATATTCAGCTTCCTGAAATTTCTGGCCTCGATGTCACACGCTCGATCAAGGCTGATGCTGAACTGCGCGCCATTCCGGTGGTCGCGGTCACCGCGTTTGCCATGAAGGGCGACGAAGAGCGTATCCGCGAGGGCGGGTGCGAGGCCTATTTGTCCAAGCCGATTTCGGTTGGCAAGTTCATCGAGACCGTTCGACGGTTCATCGGTTAAGGGAAGTGCTATGTCCGCGCGTGTTCTGGTCGTTGACGATGTTGTTGCCAACGTCAAGCTGTTAGAGGCTCGTCTGTCGGCCGAATATTTCGATGTCGTGACCGCGAACTGCGGCATGCAGGCGCTTGAGATGTGCGAGCGTGCGGAATGCGACATTGTGCTGCTCGATGTCATGATGCCCGATATCGACGGCTTCGAGGTTTGCCGGCGGCTGAAATCCAATCCGAAGACGCACTTCATTCCAGTGGTGATGGTCACCGCTCTCGATAGTCCTTCGGATCGAGTCCGCGGGCTCGATGCGGGCGCTGACGATTTCCTGACCAAGCCGGTGTCGGACGTGGTGATGATCGCCCGCGTGCGCTCACTGACGCGCCTGAAGATGATGACCGACGAGCTGCGCATGCGCGCCATCACGTCACACGAGATCGGCGTGCAGGCGCCGGAGCGGGAAGCCATTGCCGATACCGGAATGGGCGGCCGCATTCTTCTCGTCGATGACCGGCCGTCGTCCTACGAGCGGCTGGCGCCGGTTCTCGCAACTGAACACAGCGTCGATGTCGAGCCCAATCCGGCTGAAGCGCTGTTTCACGCAGCTGAAGGCAACTACGACCTCCTGATCGTGTCGCTGACCCTGGAGAATTTCGACGGCCTGCGGCTGTGCAGCCAGGCACGTTCGCTGGAACGCACCCGCAGTGTTCCGATCCTTGCGATTGCTGATGCCGACAACAATTCGCGGTTGCTGCGCGGCCTTGAGATCGGCGTGAACGATTACCTGCTGCGCCCGGTGGACAAGAACGAGCTGCTGGCCCGCGCGCGCACGCAGATCCGCAAACGCCGCTATACCGACCATCTGCGCGACAATGTGCAGAACTCCATTGAAATGGCGATCACCGATGCGCTCACCGGGCTGCACAACCGCCGTTACATGGAAACTCATCTTGCCACGCTCGCCGAGCAGGCGGCCTCACGCGCGAAGCCTTTGGCGCTGATGATGCTGGACATCGACTTCTTCAAGTCGATCAACGACCGCTATGGCCACGATGCCGGCGACGATGTGCTGCGGGAATTCGCCGTGCGTATCCGCAAGTCGATCCGGGGTATCGATCTCGCCTGCCGTTATGGCGGGGAAGAATTCGTCATCGTCATGCCTGAGACGGATTTGCACGTGGCCGGCATGGTGGCTGAGCGGCTGCGCCGCTCCATCGCAGGCGAACCATTTTCCATTGAGAAAGGCGCCAAGCGGCTCGATGTGACGATTTCCATCGGCATAGCCACGCTCGAAATCAAGGGCGAGGCGATCAGTGATGTGCTCAAGCGTGCCGATCAGGCATTGTACCGGGCGAAGAACGATGGACGTAACCGCGTGGTTGCGGCGGCGGCGTAAGTCAGCTTTGATTTGACGATTGGCTGGTCGCGCGTTCAGATATGGATGTGCGCGACAGGCTGGGACAGCGCGAATTTTTCGATACTAAGGCAATTTAGCCGCGAGCGTCTTAGGACGTCAAAGGCACTGACCAATGATCCGCCAGTCGATCAGAAGGCAAATCGTCGGCATCGCCGTTGGGTTGATCATCCTGATGGCGATCACGTCGGTTCTGTCGATGGTGATGTCCGCGCGGGTCGCGAACTACCTTGATGAGCTGAGCTCGAAATACGTTCAGGCCTACGGTCACCTCGCGCGGATGAACGTCCGCTCGCTGGAGCAGGCGTTGGCGCTTCGCCAGATGGTGATCGCGAAGATGCAATCGCCGCCGGACGAAACTGCCTATGCAGAGCGGAAGAAAGTCTATGAGGCCAAGGGAATTGAAGTCGGGCGCGAAGCCAAAGGCGCGCGCGACCTCATCAATGCGATCATTGACGACACATCCACGGCCTCGGACAACGCCACGCTGGCGCGGCTGGACAGCCGCATCGACTCCGTGAGCAACGATGTTCGCCGCTATCTCGACCAGGAATATGACCGGTTTTTTCAAGTCGTAGAACGCCGGGACCCTGAAGAGCTGAAGCGGGCGCTTGTCCGGATCGATGAGCTTCGTGACGATTTCAATGCGAAGGTCGATGCTATCCGGGCCGATATGCTGGCGCAGGTTCGCGCGGACTCCATTGTCACCATGGGGCATCAGCGGCAGGCGATTTTGATCTCCGCGATCATGACTGGGCTGGCCGCCATTCTTGGATTGGTGGTGTCCGTTCTCGTCAGCACGGGCATTACACGGCCGGTTCGGCGGTTGCTGGATGGCACCCGCGCCGTGGAGGCAGGACAGCTCGACGGAACTATTTCCGTCACCACGCGGGACGAGATCGGCGAATTGACCGGCGCGTTCAATCGTATGGTTGAGCAGTTGCGTAACAACGAGCGCGTCCGCGAGACTTTCGGCAAGTATATCGATCCGCAGGTGGTGAAGGGCCTGATCGATCGTCCGGCGCTGACGGCGTCCGAAGGACAGCGGCGCGTTATGACGGTGCTGTTCTGCGACATGAAAGGATTCACGAGCCTGAGCGAGGGCATGACGCCGCAGGGGCTGGTCAAGGTGATGAACCACTATCTGTCGACGATCACTGCACCAATCAGAAGCCATCGCGGCATCATCGACAAGTATATCGGCGATGCTGTTATGGCCTATTGGGGGCCTCCGTTCACCGAAGAAAACGAACAGGGCCAGTTGGCATGCCTCGCTGCGCTCGAGATGATCGATCGCATTGGAGATTTACGGAAGGAAATTCCCGAATTGCTCGGCGTTCGTCAGGTGCCCAATCAATGCGATCTGCGCATCGGGATTGCGACCGGCGAGGTGGTGGTCGGCAGCATCGGCTCTGAATTTATGATGAGCTACACCGTGATGGGTGACACGGTGAATCTCGCGTCGCGCCTCGAAGCCGCCAACAAGATTTATGGCAGCCGCTCGCTGGTGTCGAAGGCAACCATTGTTGCGGCCGGCGATACCATCGAAGTGCGCGAACTCGATTTGCTGGTGCTGGTGGGACAGACCACGCCGCAACTGGTCTTCGAGATCATGGGCCGCAAAGGCGAACTCACGCCGGAGCAGCTTCTGCTGCGAACGCACTACGCAGAGGGGCTTGCGGCCTATCGTGCCCAGCAATGGGAAAACGCCGCCAAGGCTTTCAACGCTGCGCTGGAAGCTGTTCCGGGCGACGGACCATCCATGGCGATGGCCGCGCGCGTTGCCAATTTCCAAGCCATTCCGCCGGCCCATGGCTGGGATGGCGCGTGGCACCTCGACCACAAGTAGTCGTCAGGCTGGCTTCTTAGCCAGGTTTTTTGGGTTCCATGGCACCGCGTCCCTGTGTGATCAGCCGCGCGCTGCGCTGATCGCGGGTATAGATCCACAGCCAGCTGATCGCCACGCTGAGCCGGTTGCGCACGCCGATCAGGAAGTAAATGTGCGCGATGCCCCAGATCCACCAGGCGAGTGAACCGCGCAGCTTGATCCAGCCGAAATCGATCACCGCTCGGCGCTTGCCGATCTGGGCGAGGCTGCCGTCGTGTTTGTAGTGGAAGGGGGCTGGCGCTTTCTCACCGCGCAGACGTGCCTTGATCACCTGCGCCACGTAGCGTCCCTGTTGCTTGGCTGCGGGCGCGATGCCGGGCACCGGCTTGCCCTCCGGATCGTTGATGGTCACGGTATCGCCGACGGCGAAGATCTCGGGATGTCCAGGCACTGTGAGATCCGGATTGACGATCACGCGACCGGCACGATCGAGCGGCACACCGAGCCACTCCGCGGCAGGCGATGCGCGCACGCCGGCCGCCCAGATGATGGTTTTGGAATCGAGTTGTTTGCCGCCGCAGATCACGCCATCGGCGGTGCAATCGGAGACGGCTTGGTTGAGGACGACTTCGACGCCGAGCTCTTCCAACGAGCGCTGCGCATAGGCCGACAGATCCTCAGCAAAGCCTGCCAGCACGCGCGGGCCTGCTTCGATGAGGACGACGCGTGCCGTTCTCGTGTCGATGTTGCGAAAGTCCGACGGCAATGTGATCCGCGCCAATTCCGCGATCGTGCCGGCGAGTTCGACGCCGGTCGGGCCGGCACCGACGATGACGAACGTCAGATACGCCGCACGGCGCTGCGGATCGGTTTCACGCTCGGCGCGCTCAAAGGCATAGAGGATGCGGCGTCGAATGGTCGTCGCATCTTCCAGGGTCTTGAGGCCTGGCGCGAACGGCTCCCATTCGTCATGGCCGAAATAGGCATGCCGCACGCCGGTGGCGAGCACCAGCGTGTCGTAAGGCATGGTGCTCCCATCATCCAGCACCACATGACGCGCCTCGGTGTTCACGCCGGTCACGGTCGCCAGCAGCGTTGTCACTTCCTTCCGGCTGCTCAGCAGGTGCCGCACCGGCCATGCGATCTCTGAGGTTGCGAGCGAGGCTGTGGCGACCTGATAGAGCAGGGGCTGGAACAGGTGATGGTTGCGCCGGTCGATTAAGGTGATGTCCGCGGGTGCCCCGGCGAGACGGTAGACCGTCTCAAGGCCGCCGAAGCCTGCGCCGACAACCACGATTCGGTGGCGGGCGTCCGATTTGGGAACTTCCGCGGTTTGCGAAGCCGGCAGGGACATGACGGGGCTCCAAGGTTCTGCATGGGCGGTAGCCGGATAACGGCCGCGCGCGAAGCTTAGAGCCAAGCCCCAGAAACGCAAAACGGAGCCAATCGGCTCCGTTGCGACTATCAAGTTATTGATTTTATTACTTAATCTTCGCTTCGCGGAATTCGACGTGCTTCTTCGCGACCGGGTCGTACTTCTTCTTGACGAGCTTGTCGGTCATCGTGCGCGAGTTCTTTTTGGCGACGTAGTAGAAGCCGGTGTCCGCGCTGGAAACGAGCTTGACCTTGATGGTGACCGCTTTGGCCATGTTCAGAACCTCAAATGTCTGGAATCACGAGCGGGCCCAAACAGGTCGAGCCGCATTTCGGCGCAACCTACCGCCGAACGCCCCAAAGTCAAGGTTTCAGGGGTAATTATTCGGCTGCATTTGCGGCGTCCGGCCCCTCAAAAAACCGGTTCGCCGGGCGGGGCAGCCCCAGGTTCTCGCGCAGGGTTCGGCCCTCATATTCCTTGCGGAAGATGCTGCGGCGCTGAAGCTCCGGAACCACGCGGTCGACGAAGTCATCCAGCCCCTGCGGCAGGAACGGGAACATGATGTTGAAGCCGTCGCTGGCGTCCGTCATCAGCCATTCCTCCATCTGATCGGCGATGGTAGTGGGCGTTCCTACGAACGATAGGCCGCCATAGCCACCGACGCGTTGCGCCAGTTGGCGAACAGTCAGGTTGTTCTTCGCCGCCGCCTCGACCATCCGCTGCCGGCCGCTCTGGCTGGCATTGGTCTCCGGAATTTCCGGGAGCGGACCGTCCGGATCAAAGCCCGAGGCATCGGTGCCGAGGATTACGGAGAGGGACGCAATGCTGCTGTCGTAGTGGACCAGACTGTCGAGATGCGCACGCTTGGCCTTGGCTTCATCGACGGTGTCGCCGACCACGACGAAGGCACCCGGAAGGATTTTAAGGTGATCGCGGTTGCGGCCGAGCTTGTCCATGCGGCCCTTGATGTCGGCGTAGAGCGCCTGTCCATCGGCGAGGCTGCCGCCGCCGGTGAACACGGCTTCTGCGGTTTCCGCGGCCAACTGCTTGCCCGCTTCTGAAGCGCCTGCCTGCACGATCACCGGCCAGCCCTGAACCGGGCGCGCGATATTGAGCGGGCCGCGCACAGACAAATATTTTCCCTTGTGATTTAGGATGTGCATCTTCGCGGGATCGACGTAAAGGCCGCTCTCCACGTCGCGAACGAACGCATCGTCCGCAAACGAGTCCCACAGGCCCGTGACCACGTCGAAGAATTCACGCGCACGACGGTAACGCTCGTCGTGCTCCATGTGATCGTCGAGCCCGAAATTCAGTGCGGCGTCGGGATTGGACGTGGTGACGATGTTCCAGCCCGCGCGCCCGCCGCTGATGTGATCGAGCGACGCGAAACGGCGGGCCACGTGATAGGGCTCGTCAAATGTGGTCGAGCCGGTCGCGATGAGGCCAATGTGTTCGGTCGCGCCTGCTAAGGCCGACAACAACGTGAACGGTTCGAACGATGTGACGGTATGGCTGCGCTTGAGTGCGTTGATCGGCATGTTCAGCACAGCGAGATGATCCGCCATGAAGAAGGCGTCGAACTTGCCGTGCTCGAGCTTTTGCGCGAAGCGCTTGAGGTGGGCGAAGTTGAAGTTCGCATCAGGGTATGAACCGGGATAGCGCCATGCGCCGGTATGGATGCTGACGGGACGCATGAATGCGCCGAGGCGCAATTGCCGTGAACTCATCGAGACATTCCTTGAGGATGACGACGGAACGAGATGCACTGCTAATGTAAGTGCGGCACCGGATAGACCGCTACGGAAGATTTTTGTCTTTTGTTTCGCGGACGGGGAGAATTCTTCCAGCGGGCGAAAGTGCTATCCGCCGCCAAAATCCCGCGGTGTGAAGGGCAGGTCGACGCTGCGCCACTCCTTGTATCTGTCCGCCGGCAGCATCGTGTAGGGTTGGCACGCTTGCAGGCCGCTCATCGCGCCTTGCAGCAACGCAAGGACCTTCGGGCTCGGGCGGGGGCCTTTGATCAGCATTGGCTCGGTGGCGAGATGCCCGTCGGGGGTGAAGGACACACGCAGCACGATCTGGATGTCATCAGTCGGCGCGACGGATTTCGGCAGCGGCGTGCATGTTTTCAGATGCGCGCGCAGGGCTGCAATGATGTTGGTGGAGACATCGGCAGCCTGGGTAGCTTGAGCGTCGAAATCGCCCGCGCCGCCGCCCGGCATGGTGAACATCATGCCGAACCTTTCGGTGATATCGGGCTCGGCGCGCGGCACGGCTTGCGGTGGCGCAGCCTGAGAAGGAGCAGGAGGCGCGGCGGCGCCTTGCGGAGAGGGCGGCGTTGCCGGTGCAGCCTGCGTTGGCGGAGCAGGCGATTGCGCTGGGGGCGGCGGAGCTGCCGGCGGAGGCGCGGAAGCCTGCTGCTTTGGTGGATCCGCAGGCTTTGCCTTTTCCGGGGCAGGCTTTTCCTCAGCGGGCTTTTGCTCAGCAGGCTTTTGCTCGGAAGACTTTTCTTCTGGAGGCTTGGCCTTATCGGTGATTTCGGGAAGCGTCAGCGTGTCCGGAGGCTTCGGTGTCTCTTGCGGGGGCTCCTGCTTGGCCGGCTGGGGGACCTCGTCCGGCGTCACGATATCGACGGCAATGGCCTCCACAGGGTGCGGCTCAAACGGGCGCGTCTCCGCGAAGAAAATCACCCAGACCAGAAACAGCACATGGCCGGCCACCGAGACCGCGATGCCTGCGCGCGTGAGCAATTGTGAAAACATTCCCGGTCAACGCTTCTCGTACCGTTTTCGCCCGCCAACATAACCTGCTGGCCGGGCCATGTGGTTGACCTTTTTGACACTCTCCGGGGAATTGATCGAGTGGAGTGGGTTTGACATTCGCTACCCTCCTGGCCGCGAGTTCGTCAAGCGAATGTCAAATCCAAAACTCCACTAGTGTGGCGTCTCGCAATTGCCGACATCCCTTGCAGCTTGTCTCTTTCGGCAATTGCGAGACAGGAGCCACACTAGCATTTTAATATTGCTAGTGTCCTTTCGTCTCCGAATAACCGTGCGAGCGCGCCGCAAATCAATCGGTTATTCGGAGACGGGACACTAGAAACTCTTATTTGCTAGTGGTCCTTTGATTCTAACATTCGCAGGAAGTGCCTGCTGAAACGGGATGCGAATGTTAGAATCGGACCACTAGGGCCCGTCAGATCGTATCCCGCTGCATTTTGCCGCCGTAGAAATGGAAAAACGGGATGACGGCGTTATGGGACAGCGGACCCGTGGCGAGGCGCTGATCCAGCTCACGCAGTACCATTTTCGTCATCATGTGCGCATCAGCCAGCGGCTGGGAGCCGAGCTCGACCCACACCAGTTCGACCAGCTCGGCATCGGCGTGGATCACGCCTTCGACCTGATGGGCAATTGCCGACGCATCCGCCGTGAAGAAGCGGGTGTCGAACCGGCGTACGCGGCCAGGCGGCGTAATGGCGCGCGCAATCAGAAAGAGGCCGGACGGATCAGGCAGCAATCCGGCATCCGCGAACGGCTTCCACTCGCCGGTCAGCTTCGCGGCCGCGCCATTCATGCGCGAGACCTTCTTGCCCAGACAAAGACCGGTTTCTTCGCAGGCTTCGCGGATGGCGGCGACGGCCAGTGCACGGGCGCGGGCCGGCGTGATCTTCGGACTTCCACTGACCAGCTTCTTTTCCAGCGCCTTTGGAATCTCGGCGGCAACGGGGATCTTGTTGTCGGTTGCGTCGACCCGGCCGCCCGGAAATACGAACTTGCCCGGCATGAAGACAACTTTGTCATGCCGCTTTCCGACGAGCACTTTGGGTACGCTGCCGCTGCGATCGACGAGGATGAGTGTCGCGGCGTCCTTGGGGCGGCGATAAGGATGACTGTCGTCTTCCTTTTCTTCTTTTTCTGGTTGTGGAGCGTTCATTTCAGCGAGGTCACATTCAGCTTGGTAAGGGTGCCTTCTTCTTCGCCTTCTGGACGGGTTTCGTCAAATCCGTGCATGCGGAATGCCCATTGCAATCCCACCACGGCACCTTTGACCGGTTGCAGCAACAGCAGTGACGATACCAGCGTGACGGGCAGATAGATTGCCAGTTGCAGAGCCACGGGCGGCGAATAGTTGGTTTCGATCCACAGCGCGATCGGCACCACGATGTGGCCGACAATGACGATCACGAGGTAGGCGGGGAGGTCGTCGGCGCGATGGCCGCTGAGATCCTGTCCGCAGACCGAGCATTTGTCGGCGACTTTCAGAAATGCGCGGAAGATCCTGCCTTCGCCGCAGTTCGGACAGCGGCAGCGAAGTCCGCGCCGCATCGCCTGCCAGACATCGCGCTTGGGCGGCTTGCTGACGTCCGGCGTCCATGTGGTCGCGGGGTGTGTCGTCCGGCTTTCCATCATCGCTCCTTTGAAGGTCAGCCCTTCTTCTTAGCTTTGCGTTCCTTTCGCGACGGCTTGCGCGATTTCTTCTTGCTCTTCTTGTCGCGTCCGGGCCGTGCCTTGACGCCAGCCTTTGATTTCGGGCCGCGGCCCTCGTGCTTGCGGCCGCCGCGCGGGGCGACCTGACCGTCCGACAGCAGTTCAAACCGCAGCGCGCCGGCCACAGGCGCTGCTTCTACCAGACGAACCTCCACCACGTCACCCAGCCGATGCATGGTTCCGCTGCGCGAACCGATCAGCGCGTGGCGGGTCTCGTCATAGTTGTAATATTCGCTGCCCAGCGTCCGGACCGGAATAAGACCATCAGCGCCGGTGTCGGTCAGTTTGACGAACAGGCCCGCGCGAGTCACGCCGGAAATCCGGCCCGTGAATGTCGCGCCCACGCGGTCGGCGAGATGATGCGCGATCAGGCGATCCACAGTCTCGCGCTCGGCCTTCATGGCGCGACGCTCGGTCAGCGAGATGGCTGCGGCGACTTCGCTCAGCGTTTCGAACGATTCTTGTTCGGGCAGCGCTCCTTCGCCAAGTCCAAGCGCGCGGATCAAGGCGCGGTGCACGATCAGATCGGCATAGCGCCGGATCGGCGAAGTGAAGTGGGCATATCGGCGCAAATTGAGACCGAAGTGTCCGTAATTGTCGGCGGAATATTCCGCCTGCGCCTGCGAGCGCAGCACCACCTCGTTCACGAGCGGCTCTGAATCGTGACCGCGAACCTGCGCGAGCACGCGATTGAAGACAGTAGGGCGCAATGCGCCAGCCTTGGCGAACGGGATGTCGAGCGTCTTCAGAAACTCCTGAAGATTGTGGACCTTCTCGACAGTCGGCTCATCATGGACGCGATAAATTAGCGGCAGCGCTTTCTTCTCAAGCGTCTCAGCCGCGGCCACGTTGGCGAGGATCATGAACTCCTCGATCAGGCGGTGGGCGTCGAGCCGCTCCGGAATGATCACGCGATCGACGGTGCCATCCGGCTTGAGCATGATCTTGCGCTCGGGCAGATCGAGATCGAGCGGATCGCGTTCGTCACGTGCGCGCTTCAGCAGCGCGTAGGCGGCATAGAGCGGTTTCAGGATTGGATCGAGCAGGGGGCCTGTGGTGTCGTCTGGACGGCCATCGATGGCCGCTTGCGCCTGTGCGTAATTCAGCTTGGCTGCCGAGCGCATCAGCACGCGATGAAATGTATGCGAGCGCTTGCGTCCGTCAGGGGCGATGACCATGCGTACAGCCAGCGCGCCGCGGGGTTCATGAGGCTTCAGCGAACACAGGTCGTTTGAAATGCGCTCCGGCAGCATCGGCACGACGCGGTCGGGGAAGTAGACCGAGTTGCCGCGGTTCAGTGCCTCGCGGTCGAGCGGCGAATTGGGGCGCACGTAAAACGCAACGTCGGCAATGGCGACGTTAACGATGTAGCCGCCCTTGTTGTTCGGATCGTTGTCAGGCTCAGCGTGGACCGCGTCGTCGTGGTCTTTCGCGTCCGGGGGATCGATGGTGACAAGGGGCACATCGCGCCAGTCCTCGCGTCCGGCGAGCGTCGCCGGCTGCGCCGCTTCGGACTCGCGGATCACGTCAGCGGGAAATTCCTGCGGGATGTCGTGAGCGTGAATGGCGATCAGGCTGATGGCCTTCTCGGTCTTCATCGAGCCAAGGCGCTCTTTGACGCGGCCTTGGGGGAGGCCAAAGCCGCGCGAGCGCATCAGCTCGATGCTGATCAGGTCGCCGTCCTGCGCGCCTGCACTGTGGGCGACAGGGATCGCCAGCTCGCGCCCGGCTTGCTTCTTGTCGATCGGGATCAGGCGGCCATCGCCATTGGGCAGGATGCGGAAAATGCCAAGAACGCGGTGGCGCGTTTTGTCGAGCACCTTGATGACGCGTCCGCGATACGAACCGCGCTCGCCCTTGTTTTCGGATTTCTCGATACGGAGCAGGGCGCGGTCACCGACGCCTGCGACTGTGCCGGGCTTCGGCCTGCGCGGCACGTCGATGCGGATCACCGGTGCCGGACCGTCGACATCCTCCAGCCACTCGGCGGGGGCTGCGAGCAATTCACCGTCCTCGTCGCGGCCTGTGATGTCGGCAACGAGCGTCGGCGGCAGCGACTTCGCTTCGTGAAGCTTCCTGCCGCTTTTTTCGATGATTCCTTGATCGGCCAGATCACGCAGTACACGGCGCAGCTCGGCGCGGGATTCGTTCTTCAGCCCGAAATGGCGGGCGAGCTCACGCGTGCCCACATCGCTCGGTTGCGAGCGAACGAACGCGACAATGCTATCCCGATCGGGAAAGGCCGTTGGCGCGTCGTGTTTCTTCGTCATTATCCGCGTGCTTTACCGGCGCTCTTCTTGGCGGCGACCTTGGTGGTTTTCTTGGCCGCAACTTTCTTCGGCGCAGCGGCTTTCTTAGGCGCGCGTGGCTTCGCGGCTGTGATCGGCGTCACCTCGGCGCTTGTATCATCGTCATCCGCCTCAGGTGCAGCCTTCGACGACTTCTTCGCAGCGGCTTTCTTCGCGGGCTTCTTGCTTGCAGCTTTCTTTGCTGCGCGCTTCGGCTTGCCGCCACCTTTCTTAGCCCGGTCCTCGATCAGCGCAATCGCTTCTTCAAGGGTGAGCGCCTCTGGCTCCTTGTCGTCCGGAATGGTCGCGTTGATGCCGTCGATGGTCACGTAAGCGCCATAGCGGCCCTTCTTGAGCATGATGGTGCCGCCGCGCGCAGGATAGTCGCCGACAGCCTTGCCTGGATCAGCGCCAAAGCGCCGGCTCGGGCCCTTGGCGATCTTCTCCGCGATCAGCGTGACCGCGCGGTTGAGGCCGACGTTGTAGACGTCATCACCGGCCTCGAGGCTCGCATAAGTCTTGCCATGACGCACGAACGGACCGAAGCGGCCGATGCCGGCGGTGATGATCTCGCCGTCCTCTGGATGCGGGCCAACGTCGCGCGGCAGCGCTAATAACTTGAGTGCGAGCTCAAGTTCAACGTCGGCCGGCGACATGTTTTTTGGAATGCCGGCGCGCTTCGGCTTCTGGTCCTCGCCATAGTCCTTGGGCTCACCAAGTTGGATGTAGGGACCGAAGCGACCAGCCTTTACCACGACATCGAGGTCCGATACCGGGTCCTTGCCGAGTGCGCGGTCGCTATCGCCGCTGGAGGCTGCGAGCGGGCGGGTGTAGCGGCACTCCGGGTAGTTCGAGCAACCGACGAACGCGCCGAACTTGCCGGCCTTGAGATTGAGCTTGCCGTTGCCGCAGCTCGGGCACTGACGCGGATCGCCGCCATCGGCACGCGGCTCGTAGATGTGTTCGCCGAGCATCGCATCGAGCACGTCGAGCACTTCGGAGACGCGGACGTCCTTGATGCTATCGACTGCGCCGATGAAGTCGGTCCAGAAATCCCTCAGGACCTGTTGCCAGCCGATCTCGTTGTTGGAGACCTTGTCGAGCTTCTCTTCGAGATCGGCGGTGAAGTCGAACTCGACGTAGCGCGCGAAGAAGTTCTCCAGGAACGCGACGACGACGCGGCCCTTGTCCTCGGCGGACAGGCGCTTCTTCTCAAGCTTCACATAGCCGCGGTCCTTCAGCACCTGCAGGATCGACGCATAGGTCGAAGGCCGGCCAATGCCGAGTTCTTCCATGCGCTTGACCAGCGAGGCTTCCGAGAAACGCGGTGGCGGCTCGGTGAAATGCTGCGTGACGTTGAGGCTCTCGCGCTTCAGCGCTTCGCCTTCGCTCATGGCGGGAAGGCGACGGCTCTCTTCATCGTCTGGATCGTCGTCGCGGCCTTCCTGATAAACCGCAAGGAAGCCGTCGAACTTGATGACCTGACCGGTGGCGCGCAGTTCGAGGGTCCGCGCGCCTGCCTTGGCCGTGATGTCGACAGTGGTGCGTTCGAGCTCAGCTGACTCCATCTGGCTCGCGATCGTTCGCATCCAGATCAGTTCGTACAGCCGCGCCTGATCGTTATCGAGACGGCTGCGCAGACTGGCAGGACGGCGCGAGAGGTCGGTCGGGCGGATGGCTTCGTGTGCTTCCTGCGCGTTCTTCGCCTTGGACGAATACTGACGCGGTGCGTCCGGCACGTAGTTCTTGCCGTATTCCTCGCCGATCACCTTGCGGGTCTGCGTGACAGCTTCGGGCGCTATCGAGACGCCGTCGGTACGCATATAAGTAATGAGACCTGTGGTCTCGCCGCCGATGTCGATACCCTCATAAAGACGCTGCGCGATACGCATGGTGTGCGCAGGCGCAAAGCCGAGCTTGCGGCTGGCTTCCTGCTGCAGCGTCGATGTGGTGAAGGGGGCCTGCGGATTACGGCGAGCGGGCTTAGCTTCCACCGTGGTGACGGTGTAGTTGGCCGCTTCCAATGCCTTCTTGAAATCCTCGGCTTCTGTGCCGCTGCCAATGTCGAGGCGCTGGATCTTCTTGCCGTCGGCGCCGACAAGGCGGGCTTCGAAGGTATCACCACGCGGTGTCGCCAAGTTTGCCAGCAACGACCAGTATTCGCGCGGCACGAATTTTTCAATTTCAAGCTCGCGGTCGCACACGAGGCGCAGCGCCACCGACTGCACACGTCCGGCTGAACGTGCGCCGGGCAATTTGCGCCAGAGCACGGGGGAGAGGGTGAAGCCGACCAGATAGTCCAGCGCACGGCGCGCCATGTAGGCGTCCACCAGCGCGCCATCAATCTGGCGCGGATGCTTCATGGCCTCGGTGACGGCCTGCTTGGTGATGGCGTTAAAGACGACGCGCTCGATCTTCTGGTCCTTGAGGGCGCGTTTCTGCTTCAACACCTCGAGTACGTGCCAGGAGATCGCTTCACCTTCGCGATCAGGGTCGGTTGCGAGGATCAGCTTGTCCGCGTCCTTGACGACGCGTGCGATGTCATTGAGGCGACCGGCGGCCTTCGGGTCGACTTCCCAAATCATCTGAAAATTTGCGTCCGGATCCACCGACCCGTTCTTGGCGGGGAGGTCCCGGACATGCCCGTAGGAGGCGAAAACCTCGTAAGAGTCGCCCAAATACTTGTTGATCGTCTTGGCCTTTGCAGGCGACTCAACAATGACGATGTTCATATTATTCCAATGGCTTACGGGGAAAATACACGCCGGAATCGGAGGATTCGCCCTGGGTGGTTAGTCGGATACATGGGTAAAAGGGCCCTCGCTGTCAAATCGACAGCTGGTGATGGCTCTGGGAATGACGGGAGAATTCCCCTCATGGTTGTAGAATTTTCAATCTATAGGTGCATTTTGAGGCCGGCATTTACCTTGGCGGTTGTTCCAGAGGGGGCAGCTTCGCCTCTGGCAGGGCCCTAAAAACCGTATCGCGAATGGGCAGGCCGAACGCTCGTCCGCGGCGGAATTCGCCAATCGGATCGGGATAGTGAGGCCCATCACTTTATAATAGGTGACATGCGGACATCGTGTCGGGTTGTGTGCACCCGCCTGATGAGCACAGCGGGCTAAGCTCTTTTATTTCTGGGGATCGCCGGATCCGAACCCGCCCGGGCTGCAGGGCGCCGGGCGATGTGCTCGGGCCTCAGGCCGGAGCGCCTGCCAGACGGACCATGACGTCACCCTGACAGATAACCCGGCCATCCTCGGCACGGATTTCCAGCTTCCGGAGGGGCTTCCCGTCCTTCCTGTCGAGGAGCTTCGAGAAGTCTTCATTAGGCTTAAACGAGAATTCCTCACCCCATTGCCGCAGGGCCACCAGGATTGGGAACAGCGCCCGGCCTTTGGGGGTGAGCACGTAATCTTGATACGAGCTGCCGTCCGCCGCGGGCTGCAGCTCCAGAATGCCCTCGGCGACGAGGGCGCGCAGTCGGACTGTCAGGATGTTCTTCGCGACGCCGAGGCTCTTTTGAAGTGCGCTGAAGCGGCGGGGCCTCATCATCGTGTCGCGCACGATCAACAGCGACCACCAGTCACCGATGACGTCCAGTGCCCGGGCGATGGGGCACATATCCCCCTGCAGACTCTTACGTTTCACCAGGCCGATCTCCGATCACGCGATTGTGGTTGCAATATAGGACCAAGTGCCTTAGGTATCAAGCACGGTTTTATCATGAAACCAGATTTGGACAGGAGAGTTCCATGAGACTGAAGGGCAAGACCGCGCTGATCACAGGCGGCAACAGCGGTATCGGCCTGGCAACGGCAAAGCTGTTCGTGGAGGAGGGAGCTCGCGTCGCCATCACGGGACGCAACAAGGAGACGCTCGACGCGGCGGCGAAGGAGCTCGGCGCCAATGGCCTTGCGATCGTGGCTGACGCGAACGATGTCGCGGCAACGGAACGTGCCTTCGCACAAGCGGCTGAGAAATTCGGCAAGCTCGATATCGTGTTTGCGAACGCCGGCATTCCGGGCAACACGCCCGTCGGTAAGACAACTCTCGAGGCGTTCGAGAATATTATCAGGACCAATCTGACGTCGGTCTTCTTCACCGTGCAGGCGGCACTGCCGCATCTCAACGACAACGCCTCCATCATTCTCAACGGATCAGTGATTAGTGTGCTCGGCAATCCGGGCTATTCAGCTTATGCCGCGACGAAGGCAGGTGTGCGCGCCATGGCGCGCGTGATGGCGAGTGAACTGTCGCCGCGCGGTATCCGCGTCAATGTTGTGGCGCCGGGCGCTGCTCGCACGCCGATCTGGAATGGCGCTGCGCCAACCGCTGAAGCTTTCGCCGTGCTTGAGAAGCGCATTGCAGGAACCACACCGCTCGGCCGTATCGCTGAGCCGGATCACATCGCTAAGACCGTTCTGTTCCTTGCGTCGGACGACGCCGCGCATGTGCAGGGCCAGGAAATCTTCGTCGATGGCGGCGCGACCGCATCGCCCGCCGGTGCACCTGTATTTCGTGGATGACGATAAATTCGACTGGCTCAGGAGATAAATCGAGCCAGTGTCCTGAATCCAAAGTCCGCCTCATCTTGCAGCGCGCACCGTAGCGGACTTTGGATTCGAAGGGACACTGGTGAATCTATGATTCTAGTGTCCCGATTCCGAAGTTCGCAC
This sequence comes from Afipia dichlorophenoxyacetatis, assembly GCF_055386385.1. Lineage (NCBI taxonomy): Bacteria > Pseudomonadati > Pseudomonadota > Alphaproteobacteria > Hyphomicrobiales > Nitrobacteraceae > Afipia > Afipia dichlorophenoxyacetatis. The sequence continues at coordinate 2,919,090 of NZ_AP029250.1, forward strand.
AGGCTTGTGGCTTACTCGGATGCGAACTTCGGAATCAAAGGGACACTAGCAAGCCTATGATTCGAGTGCCGCTTTTGGATTTGAAGTTCTTCATCGAGCTCGCGGTTTCACTCGGAAGAACTTCAAATCCGCGGCACTCATGTGGTTCAGGTTCAGAAGTTCGCTGGAGGGACTCGCAGGAAAATCGAGCGAACTTCTGAACCACCACACTAGTCGTCTCCACGATGCGTGGATTCCAGAAGGCGATGAAAATTCTTCACTTGCATTGACAGTTCAGTATCTCCATGCCGTTAACCTGCGACGGTGGGTCGCGTCCTTGGCAACCAATGGAGATAGTGATGGTCTCTCTTTCCCCTCGTCGTAGGCTGGCTGCGGCCGTTGCCGGAAGTTTGCTGAGCGTGCTGGTACTGCCGTTCATCGTCGGCGCTCCGGCCTCAGCTAAGGTCAAGCCCTTCTCAACTAGCTTTCACGCGAAGCAGATGCCGGTCACTGGCGGGACGCAATACGTCCGCGTCGGTGGTCATGGGCCGGCCGTCCTGCTGCTGCACGGCTTCGGGGATACGGGAGATATGTGGGAGCCGCTGGCCGAAGTGCTGGCGAAGGACCACACGGTGATCATTCCCGATCTGCGTGGGATGGGCCTGTCGTCGCACCCGGAGGCGGGATACGAAAAGGTCGCGCAAGCGCGCGATACCGCCGCCATTCTCGACCAGTTGAAGATTCAAAATTTCGTGCTGGTCACCCATGACATCGGCAACATGGTTGGCTACGCGCTGGCAGCGCAGTATCCCGACCGCGTCACCAAATGGGTCATTATGGATGCGCCGCTTCCCGGACTCGGGACATGGTATGCGCAACTGACAAATCCCAAGGTCTGGCACTTCAATTTCCGCGGCCCCGACACAGAACGTCTCGTCGCTGGCCGTGAGCGAATTCTGCTCGATCGCTTCTACAACGATCTGTCGGCTAATCCCGCCGGGATCGATGAACAGACCCGCGACCACTATGCGGCGCTGTATGCTCGTCCGGGCGCGATCCATGACGCTTTCAGCGGACAGTTCGCAGCCTTCGCCCAGGATGCGGAGGACAACAAGGCGCTCTTTGCAAAAGGCGGCAAGTTGCCCATGCCTGTGCTGGCGATCGGCGGTGACCACTCTTACGGCACATCCATGCAATCCGAACTCGCATCGGTCGCGAGCAATGTTCAGGGCGCCGTCATCACCAATTCCGGTCACTGGATCATGGAAGAACAACCCCAGCAGGCCATCAGCATCATCGTGCCCTTCATCGGAAGCAAATGATTCAACCAGTTCCGCGCGACGCAGATGCTTCAACCGCGATAGCAGAGGCGGTGTGTCGCGCGGAAGCTTTCACCGAATGATTCAATGCTCGCGATCTCGCCGGATCTCTGGATCGTTACGTTCGATCTTGGGCTATGCGGTATATAACATTGGGCTACGCGGCATAAAGCAGCGCTCCTATTGAGAGCAATTTTCTGCAAAGAAGGACGTCAGATAAATGCCGTGGATTGCATCAACCGCGGCGAAACTTATTGCGCCTATCGGAATCTCTGAGCCAACTCGGCTTGCCCAATTCGAAAGAGATCCATGGCGGACGGCGATCAGAATCTCAGTAAGAACCCCGAATTGTTAGCTCCTGACAGCGGTCGCCAGCCCATCTCGACATTATTCGAGGGTGAGGACGAGCCCGCTCCGCTTCCGTTCGTATCCTCACCGTCCTTGCGCTCGTCACAGCCTGATCATGATTTCGAGGCTGTCTCCGCGCGCTTCCGCAGCATCCTGCCGACGCAGGGCGGGGCCCGCTCGGCGCACACGGTCACCGAGGATGCCAAGGGTCTCATCCGAGGCACGAGCGACGAACTCCGCGCTCGGTCGCTCACGGCAGGCGACGCCGACGAGCAGGCCCGCCTCGTCGGCTACGCCGACAGCCTCGAGAAGCTCCTCGCGTCGCCGCTCGCGCTCGAATACCTCGAAGATCCCCAGGTCTCTCGCGAGCTCGCCACTTACCTCCGGCGCTACCGCGCCTCGCTGCTGGCGTTCCCGCACGACGCGGAGCTGCGCGACATCGTCCTCAAGGCGAGCGTGACGGCCATCCACGTGGCTCCCTGCCTCGGCTTCTGGCGGGCCAGTGCCAATGTACCGGCGGACGTGCAGAAGCTGCTCACCGCCGAGAACGTGTTCGGCTCGGTGCTCCGCATCGCCAAGGAGCGGAGAGGGGAGTGGCTCGATCGCCTCCTCAACCGCTACAACGCGGTGACCGGCGAGCTCGGTCGCGGCGATGCTCCGCTGCCGATCAAGACCCGGAACCCCATCCTCTGGCCCTGGTGCCGCTTCAACATCAAGAGCGTCACCTATGACTTTTATCACGGCGACGCGGCGCTGGTCGCGTCCGAAGAGGTGATCGCCGACATCAAGGTCGCGCTCGTTCTCTTCAACGTGCTCCTCGACGACGTCGCGGACAACCTTCAGGACGCGGAGCTCCTCGCCACGCTCCTCGCTATCCCGGTCGCCGGCGGCAAGTTCGGCGTGGCGTCCCCTGAGGCCTACACTAAGCTCCGCGCCCGGCTCTCCGAGCTCGGGTGGTCCCGCCTCGAGGCGTACTTCGACCTCGCCGTCCAGACATGGACGGTGACCCTCGGCAAGCTCGTCGAGGTGGTCGGCCCAGCCTACGCCTCCCTCGAGACCGAGCTGGCGCACGATTACGATCTGATCCTCAAGGCCATGCGGTTCTCGGTCGAACTCAACAACCGCCCGATCGAGATCTTCCGCGCGCCCTCCGCTGAGCTGCAAGGCGAGTACGGCGGCCCCGACTTCGGCGCTGTGCTTGCCCACAACGCCAACCGCGGCGCGTTCTTCACTATCGATCTGATGTGCTTCCGCGCCTTCGACGCGAGGCGCTGGGACTCGTTCGTCACGTCGGGCGCCGCCGCGGTGTACCGGCAGAACGCCATCGTCTTCCAGGACATGCACCAGATCGGCAACTCGGTGGCGACCGGTGCGCGCGAGACCGAGTCGGACGACATCACCAACGAGCTGTTCAAGATCGCCAACGACCGCCTCAACACCACCGACGACTGGCCTCTCCCAGAGCACCTTGCGGCGCTGCCCGGCTTCAAACGCCGCGACGCCTTGCTCGAGGCCTTCGTCCGTAAGAAGGCGGCGAAGCTGGAGCTGGCCGCCACCGCGGCGGGCTCGGCGGAGCACAAGGCGGCGAGGCTCGAATACGTCGCGCTGGGCGAGGACATCGAGCACATGGTCGCCCTGTCCGGGGCCGAGCATTACTACTTCCACCACTGGCTCCATCGCCGGGAGGAGGCGGTGGACTTGTTCTATCAGTGCGAGGACTGGATCGATCCGTATCGGCTGGTGGATGCCAACGATCTCGTGCTGGTCCTTCACCTGATGTACAAGGGGCGAATCTGAGAGCGCTTCGATCAGCGCAACGAGGCCGACTGATCGGGGCGCTGGTCAGATCAGCGACACCATTCCGCCGCCCTGACGTTCCAAGCGTCCTGCGAGTTCAAGCTCAAGCAACACGGTCCGCACCACGGCAGGCGACACACCCGTGAGACGAAGCAGATCGTCGATGCTGACGGGCGAGGGCCCGAGCAGGTTGATGATCTGAGCGCGCTCGCCGCTGTGCGGTTCGCCATCAATGAAATCATCTGCGTCCTCATTAAGCGGCAATTCGAGCGGCCGCCCCATGATCGGGCGTACGGCATCGACCACATCGGCCGCGCTCGTGATCAGCGTCGCGCCTTGCTTGATGAGGTCGTTCGTTCCCGCTGCGCGTGGATCGAGCGGCGAGCCTGGTACGGCGAACACCTCGCGGCCTTGCTCATTGGCAAAGCGTGCGGTGATCAGCGAGCCCGACCGATGCGCCGCTTCGACGATCACGACGCCGAGGGCAACACCCGAAATCAGCCGGTTGCGGCGAGGGAAATCCCGCGCACGCGGACTGTGACCGAACGGCATTTCTGAAATCGCGCCGCTGTTGGCGCCGATGATCGAAGCAAGCAGTTCGTCATGTTCCGGCGGATAGATCCTGTCGTGGCCGCCTGCCAGCACAGCGACGGTGCCGGTCTTGCAGGTAACGCGATGAGCTGCGGCATCAATGCCGCGCGCCAGTCCCGACGCGATGACAAATCCTTCTTCGGCAAGATCGCTCGCGAGTATTTGCGCGAATTTGAGGCCGGCACCGGATGCATTGCGCGAGCCGACGATGCCGATCATCGGACGCATTTCGACATCGTGCGAGCCGCGGACGCCGAGCAGCGGCGGCGCGTCGTCGATCAACGCGAGGCGAGGCGGATAACCGTTTTCGCCGGGCGCGAGCAGCGAGACGCCAAGCCTGGCGCTGGCGGTGATTTCCCGCTCGGCTTCATCCAAGGTGCAGATGCGTCCCGGTCGTCCGGCGCCACCGCGAAGCGCAAGGTTTGGCAGCCGCTCAAGTGCGGCGCGCGGACTTCCGAAATGATTGACGAGCGAGCGAAAGGTACGTGGTCCGACATTCTCGCTGCGGATCAACCGCAGCCAGTCGATCCGCTCTGCGTCGGTCAGCGTGTGGGTGTTGTCTGACTGTAAGTTCACGTGCTCCCCCTGACGGTATTGTCGCCGATGTAGGGGGATGGAACAATCGGCAGGTCGCGAAAATTATGCAGGCGGCGCCGTCAGCTCGCTGACAATCTCGCGCCTCGTGCACCAGGCCCTGACCGTTGCGGTGAACAGGTCCGGCCGCTCGGCGGGCCACCCATGGCCGGTGTCCTTGACCTGCAAGGTTCGTGAATTGGGCAGGGTCTTTTCAAGCGTGGCCATCGAACCCTTGATCAGCGAATGTTCGCGCTCGCCGGCTGCAATGAGCGTGGGGGTTGCGATGGTGGCCGCGTTTGCAGGTAAGGTGAAGGTGATGGCGTCGCGGTTTGCCGCGATAAAGCTGCGGATGGAAAACTGCCGCAGCGACTGACGGTATTCCTCAATATATGTCTCTGGAATCCTCAACGCGCGCGCATTGAGGCGGGCGCCCAGCGATGTCTTTGCGAGGGGCGCGATCACATAAGCAAACGCAGTCATGAGCGACGGGTTCGGAAGTGGCAACACGTTGATGCCGCTCAATAGGGCGGTCGTGACAAGGTCTTGATGTCTCGACAGAAGCGTGAGGCCGACATAGGAGCCGAGCGACAGGCCGACGACGTGCGCTTTCCCACCCGCAGTCGTGCGGATGATCTCGGCGATGAGATCGGCGGTGTCTTCAAGGGAGCGCCACGGGATGGTGCGGCTGTGGCCGTGACCGGGTAAGTCTGGAGCGATGCAGTGAAAATCCTGCAGACTGCTGGTTTGTTCGCCCCACATCCATCCACTTGTTGCAAGCGCGTGGAGGAAAACGATGGGTGGCTGGTCAGGCGATCCCGATACACGCAGATGGAGCATATCGGATTACTCTTTGCTGAGTTTGAATGCCGACGCGTCGCGATATTACGCGCTGGATGCGTCCGCCATCTGACAGATTGCTAGCCCTTTTGGCCGATCTTGCCCTCGGTGCCTTCGCGCAGCCGCTTGATGTTGGCGCGGTGCATGATCCACAGCAGTGCGGAGAGAACGGCGAATAGCGCGGCGAGGGTCTGGTGCTGCGACCAGAACAGCATCAACGGCACGACGGCACTTGCAATCAGGGCCGCGAGCGATGAGTAGCGGAAGATAAACGCGACCGCGAGCCAGATCGCGCAGAAGGCCAGCGCGGCGGGCCAGAACAATCCGAGCAGGACGCCGATGTAGGTGGCAACACCTTTGCCGCCCTTGAACTTCAGCCAGATCGGGAAGAGGTGACCGAGGAAGGCGCCAAGGCCCGCGGCCATGGCGGCATCTGGTCCGGCGAACTGGCCCGCGACGATGACGGCCACGGTGCCCTTCAGCATGTCGCCGATCAGTGTCGCCGCAGCGAGGCCCTTGTTGCCGGTGCGCAGCACGTTGGTTGCACCGATGTTGCCCGAACCGATCGAACGCAGATCCTGCGTCCCAGCGAGCTTGGTCAGGATCAGCCCAAACGGGATGGAGCCGCAGAGATAGCCAAAGACAAGGGCGAGCAGGAGGGTGCTGATCATGCGTCCTCACACATGTTCATAAACGGTGCGGCCGCCGACAATGGTGCGGGCCACGCGTCCAGAGAACCGAGCCTCGTCGAACGGCGTGTTCTTGCTTTGCGACTTGAGGTCGGCCGGATCGACAATCCAGGGTGTATCGAGATCGATCACGATGACATCGGCGGGTGCACCCGCACGCAATGAACCTCCGGGCAGGCCGAGCAGTTCCGCTGGACGCGTGGACATCGCACGGATGAGGGCCTTGAGTTCAAGGTCACCTGAATGAACGAGCCGCAGGCCTGCGGGCAGCATGGTCTCAAGGCCAATGGCTCCGGAGGCGGCTTCCGCAAACGGGAGACGCTTGACCTCGACGTCCTGCGGATTGTGGTCAGACATGACGACGTCGATCAGACCCGATGCCACCGCGGCAACCAGCGCCCTGCGATCGTCTTCGGTGCGCAGCGGCGGTGACAGCTTGAGGAACGTGCGATACGGGCCGATATCGTTTTCGTTCAGCGTCAGATGATTGATCGAGGCGGATGCGCTGACATTGAGGCCCGCGTCGCGTGCGCGCTTCAGGATTTCGAGCGACTCGACGCAGGTCAGCGACGCGGCGTGATACCGGCCGCCGGTCAAAGCGACGAGGCGCATGTCGCGTTCCAGCACAATGGCTTCCGATGCCGTTGGAATGCCCATCAAGCCGAGACGCGAAGCGAATTCGCCCTCGTTCATGACGCCTTCGCCGACGAGATTGGGATCTTCGGTGTGCTGGACAATCAGCGCGTCGAAATCGCGGGCATAAGTCAGTGCGCGGCGCATCACCTGCGCATTCATCAGGCTCTTGTCACCATCGGTGAACGCGACTGCGCCGGCTGCTTTGAGGAGACCGATTTCCGTCATCTCTTCGCCCTTCATTCCCTTGGTCAAAGCGGCCATGGGATGAATGTTGACGATCGCGGTGTCGCGGGAACGGCGCATGATGAAATCGACGGTCGCCGAATTGTCGATCACCGGATTGGTGTCCGGTTGGCAGATGATGGTGGTGATGCCACCGGCTGCAGCTGCGAGGCTTGCGGACGCAAACGTCTCGCGATGGCCTGCGCCGGGTTCGCCGACGAAGGCACGCATGTCGATCAGGCCGGGGGCGACGATCTTGCCGGCGCAATTTATAATGTCTGTGCCTTCGGGGACACCGGCCGCGCCGATGCCGCGACGGGCATCGCGGATGATGCCGTCGGCGATCAGCACGTCGCCGGAACCGTCGAGGTCACGCGATGGATCGATCAGGCGGGCGTTGGCGAGGAGGATAGGGCGGCGTTCTGTCAGCATGGCGTCACGCGTTCGGCAGGTTGCGGGCGAGTGCTTCAAGCACCGCCATGCGCACCGCCACTCCCATTTCGACCTGTTCGCGGATCAGTGATTGCGCACCATCGGCCACGATGGAGTCGATTTCCACGCCGCGGTTCATCGGGCCCGGATGCATCACCAGCGCATTCGGCTTGGCGTAGGCGAGCTTGTTCTGGTCGAGACCGAAGTAGTGGAAGTACTCAGAGCTCGATGGCACGAACGAACCATTCATGCGCTCGCGCTGCAACCGCAGCATCATGACGATGTCCGCGCCGTCCAGGCCTTCGCGCATGTCGCGCGCGACCTCGACGCCCATCCGCTCGATGCCGGGTGGAAGTAGCGTGGAGGGGGCGACGACGCGGACGCGCGCGCCCATGGTGTTGAGCAGGATGATGTTGGAGCGCGCCACGCGCGAGTGCAGCACGTCGCCGCAGATCGCGACCAGCAAGCCGTCGAGGTGGCCTTTGTTGCGGCGGATGGTCAGCGCATCAAGCAGCGCCTGGGTCGGGTGTTCGTGGGCACCGTCACCGGCATTGATCACGGAGCCGTCAACTTTCCGCGCCAGCAGTTCCACCGCGCCGGAGGCATGATGGCGCACCACCAGGATATCGGGATGCATGGCGTTCAGCGTCACCGCCGTGTCCATGAGCGTCTCACCCTTCCGGATCGAGGACGAGGAAACGGACATGTTCATGACGTCGGCGCCGAGGCGTTTACCGGCGAGCTCAAAAGAGGATTGTGTTCGCGTGGAGGCTTCGAAGAACAGGTTGACCTGGGTGCGCCCCCGGAGATTGGTGCGCTTCTTGTCCACCTGTCGATTCAACTCGACATATTCTTCGGAGAGATCCAGGAGGCCGGTGATGTCGGCGGCGGAAAGCCCTTCGATGCCCAGCAGATGCCGGTGCCCGAGGACAAAAGACGATTTTGATGCAAGGGTCATTAAAGCAAGAGCTATAGGCAGTGTTGCCCGGGCGGGCAAGGCGGATTCGGCTCCTCGAGAGTTTTCCCCTGCCGATAGGGGGCCAGGGTAAACAGAAGGAGCGGGTAAACGGAACATTTTCGTATTTTCGCCGCCGTTGCCGGGTTTGTCCGGCCTATACCAAAACCGGGGCAGGCTTCATGAAATTTACAACCGCGCTGCTGATCGTCGCTCTCGGCAGTCCCGTGCTCGGAGCGCACGCCGGCGAGGCATTGCCCGGGGATTTCGTGTTTCTGCGCGAGGTCGATCCGACCATCGTCCAGGACATGCGTTACGCCACCGACAACAATTTCGTCGGGCGCCGGCTTCGCGGCTATGAGGCCGGGGAATGCATCGTCACACGCAGTGTGGCGGCAGCATTGAGGCGCGTGCAGCAGGATCTTGCGCCGCGGGGGCTCTCGCTGAAGATGTACGACTGCTATCGCCCGCAGCGCGCCGTCGATGACATGTATGCATGGGCGCAGGACGGCCATGAAACGCCCGCACAGCATCTCTACAATCCGAAGATGCGCAAGGAAGACTTGTTCCGCCTCGGCTATATCGCGCGGCACTCCGGCCACTCCACCGGCAAGGCGGTGGATTTGACCCTCGTAACATTACCGGCTGCGCAGTCGCCGTCATTCGATCCGCAGGCGGACTATGCTGACTGTACGGCGCCCAAGAGCCGGCGCGCGCCCGACAGCAGCGTCGACATGGGCACGGGTTACGACTGCTCCGACGAGGTGGCGCATACCGCCTCGAAGGCGATCTCGCCGGAGCAGCGCAAATGGCGCGATACCCTGGTTTCGGCGATGGCAAAGCAAGGTTTCGTCAACTATCGGCTGGAATGGTGGCATTTCTCGCTGCCGGGCGGCGGGAACACGGCCTTCGATTTTCCGGTGACGCGGTCACGTTGATATGATGGGGCATGAAACGCTTTGGCGAAGACAACGGAGGACACGATGACAGATGCCAGACACGGCACCCGTGAGGTCTTCAATCAGTCCCCGCCGTTCGAGGATGTTGACCTGTTTACATTCGACCGGCCGCTGGTCGATGCAGTCGCGGCAAATGGCGGCGGCGAGGCGGCGGCAGAGCTGTCGGAATTCGGCAGGCATTGGGGTTCGGCTGCGATGGCGCAGCGCGGCCGTCTTGCCAATGAGAATACGCCGAAGCTGAAACTGTTCGATGCGCGTGGGTTTCGCCGCGATGAGGTCGAGTTTCATCCGGCCTATCATGAACTGATGGCATACAGCGCTCACGCGGGTATTCACAACTCGACATGGAATGACAGCGGAGAGGCCGCAGGCGGTGCTTCCGAAGTCGTGCGTGGTGCGCGGTTTTTCATGGCGTCGCAAGTCGAGACCGGGCACCTGTGTCCGATCACCATGACGCGGGCGGCTGTCGGCGCGCTCGGGACCGATCCGGCCTTGCGCGCCAAGGTCATGCCGGTACTGAGCACGAAGACATATGATCCAGCGTTCGCCCCGTGGTGGCAGAAGCGCGGCATGACCACGGGCATGGGCATGACCGAGAAGCAAGGCGGCACCGATGTGCGGGCCAACATTACGCGCGCCGAGCGTGATGACGGCGACGCCTATCGCATCACCGGGCATAAATGGTTCATGTCGGCGCCGATGTGCGACGCGTTTCTCGTCCTGGCGCAGGCGGAAGGCGGATTGACATGCTTCTTCATGCCGCGATTTGCGCCGGACGGCAGCGTCAACGGACTTCACTTTCAGCGTCTGAAAGACAAGCTCGGCAATCGGTCCAACGCGTCGTCAGAAGTCGAGTTCGACAATGCGTATGCGTTGCGGCTCGGCGAGGAGGGGCGTGGTGTCCCAACCATCATCCAGATGGTGTCGCTGACGCGGCAGGACTGCGCGCTGGCGTCCGTTGGTTTGATGCGCTCAGGGCTTGCCCACGCGCTCCATCATGCGCGTCACCGCAGCGTGTTTCAAAAGCATCTCGTCGATCAGCCTTTGATGAAGAACGTCCTGGCTGACATGGCGCTGCATGTGGAGGCGTCTACTGCGTTGGTGATGCGGCTATGCCGCTCGTTCGACCGCGCACCGTCGGAGAGGGCGGAAGCGGCCTATATGCGCCTGTTGACGCCGGTGGTGAAATACTGGACCTGCAAGAGCGCACCGGGATTTTTGTATGAAGCGATGGAGTGCGTGGGTGGCAACGGGTATGTCGAGGAAGGCATTCTCGCCCGGCATTATCGCGAGTCCCCCGTTAACGCCATTTGGGAGGGCTCCGGCAATGTCATGTGTCTTGACGTGCTGCGGGCGCTGTCACGCGAGGCAGATGCGGCAGCCGATGTCTTGCGCACGCTTGTCGATCAAACCTCGGGCGTGCCGGGCGTTGTCGAGGCGGTGGCCTTCATCGCAAAGGCTTTCCGTCAGCCGGATGCCGAGCGGGTCGCGCGCCTTGCGGTGGAGATCCTCGCTCTGGTCGCGGCCACTGCCGCACTCAATGAAGTTTCGCCCAGGCATGCCGAACTGTTCGCAACGACGCGGCTCGTCGCCGAGCACGGTCATCTCTATGGCGCGGTGGATCTGTCCGACGACAATATCCGCGGACTGCTCGATCGTGCGCTACCGGCCTGAAGTGTTGAGAACGACAGACATCTTTTATTGGAGTGATCATGAGCGTTGCTGAAGGCCCGACCGATCTTGCACCCGTTTCTCCACCCGGCAATAGCCGTGAGCCGCGGGTCTGGAAGTTCTTCGGAACCAGCGTGTGGGGACTTGTTCTGTTCGTGGCGATGTTCGCCGGGCAGGTTGCTGGCGTGCTCTATTTTATCTTCGTCAGTGGCGAGCCGTTCGACCTGAATTCCGTGATGACGCTGGCTGCGAATGGCCGGGTGATTTCCCTGTCGGTCATCATGGGATTGCCGGCGATCTTGCTGGCGCTGTGGATCGCAACGCGCTGGTCGGGCGTGCCGTTCGCCGATTATCTGGCGCTGCGCTGGCCATCGTGGCGGATGCTTGGTGTGGGTATCGCCGGGCTCGTTCTTTTGCTGCTGGCCTGGGAGGGCATCAGCCATCTGATGGGGCGCGAGAGTTCGCCGGGCTTCATGGTGGATGTGCTCAAGACCGCGCAGAGTGATGGGGCGCTTTGGCTCCTGGTGTTTGCCTTCTGCGTCGCGGCGCCTCTGACTGAGGAACTGCTCGCGCGCGGATTTCTCTATCGTGGATGGTCGGAATCGTTTCTGCGGCCGCTCGGCGCCATCCTGTTGTCGTCAGCGGTGTGGACCGCGATGCACATGCAATACAACTGGTATTTCCTCGCGCAGGTGTTTTCGATCGGCCTGCTGTTCGGTTTCCTGCGCTATCGCAGCAACTCGCTGCTGCTGCCGGTGATCCTGCACGGGATCAACAATCTGGCTGCGACGGTGCAAACCTTCTGGCTTGCGCACTATTCGTGAGCAGCAACCGACCCTGGAGATTCGTCCCGGTGACAGGTTCAACACACCGCGCTGGCGATGTGTCCACCAATGCGGTTACAATCAGCCGAAGCCATTCTTGGGACTGATCAGGCTCTCATCATGGAAATGCATCAGATACGGTACTTCCTCAAAGCGGGGGAGACGCTGAATTTCACGCGCGCCGCCGAGCAGTGCGGCGTGAGCGTGCCCTCGCTTAGTCGTGCAATCCGGCAATTGGAGGAAGAGTTAGGCGGGCAACTTTTTCGGCGCGAGCGGCACCTAACGCATTTAACAGATCTCGGCCGGCTCATGATTGAGCATTTTTCGATCATGAGCCGCGCCGCCGATGCAGCGAAACGCGAGGCTAAGGATTATACGAGGCTTACGGGGTCGCGGCTGAAGCTAGGCATATTTGCGTCGATCGGTGCAAACTTGCTGACCGGCTATCTCACCGCCTTGCGGGATCAGGCGTCCGAGCTTGAACTCCATATCTGGGAAGCCAATTGCGAAGAGCTGGAAGGCGCGCTGCTCGGCGGCGAGATCGACGTCGCTCTGACCAGTTCGCCTGAACTCGACGAGCGAATTCGTATGACGCCGCTGTTTCGGGAGGCATTCTACATCTCCTTTGGTCCCGGCCATCGCTTCAGCAAAATGAAGACGGTGCCGATGCGTGAGCTTGAGGGTGAAGACTATGTTAAGCGTCTGCATTGTGAATTTCCCTCGAACCTGGCTCGCCTCGGCGTCGCCAAGCCCTATGACGCTGTCAATGTCCGCTATGTCGGGGAGCGTGAAGACTGGATCCAGTCGCTGGTCCGGGCCGGTCTCGGCTGCGCGGTGATGCCCGAATATCTGCCGCTGCTGTCCGGTCTCGAAATGCGCCCGCTGGTGGACCCGGAAGTATTTCGGCAGATCAGCCTGGCAACGGTCGCCGGCCGGCCGCACAGCCCGGCGGTTGCTGCGGCTATTGCAGCCGCGCGTCGCTATCGATGGCCGAACGGCCGCGCGGGCCAGAACTGAACCTCGGTCTGAGTCGGCAGTCGTCGGCATTACGCGCAGGCTAACGGTTCGTTAGCCAAACAGCGGCTGTTCCAGCGCGATAGAAAATCTCAATCCTCCCGATACGGTGCCGCATTCGGTTCAGCGAGTGCGGTGCGCGCGCGTACGGCTCGCGAGAGGGTGAAATGCGGGGAGAGGCAATCCTTCTTCGGGAGGGTATCGGGCTGTCAAACGGAGCGCTCTGGACGACGAGCTCACGTTTCGTACTTGCGGGGAAATTTGCGGCCTTCGCGCTCGCCGTCGCTCTTGTGCTGCCGTCCGGCGCGGCGCGTGCGCAGGATGCGACCTGGATCGGCGGCGTATCCGGTGACGTCAGCGACCCTGCCAACTGGGCCGGCGGAGCCGTTCCAACCGGAGTAGCTAATTTCGGCGCGTCGGGTAATACAAACCTGTCGTCATCGTTGCCCTTTGGCACTCTTATCATGCGGGGTTGGACGTTCGACGCCGGCGCGCCCAACTACTCCTACAACGTGACCCTTCCTGCCGCTCTGCTTCTCTCCGGCGCCGGTATCATCAATAACGGCAGCAACACCGTTACCCTCAGCAACGATTACTTCCTGACATTTTCGAACGCCGCGACGGCGGGGAATGTCGTCATCAACAACAGCGGCAACGGTGCTGTCTCCTTCGAGTCGCACTCGACCGCCAATAACGCCATAATCAACAATCTGACATCCACGGCTGTTGTCGACTTCAATGCCAGCCAGCTTGGCCACGCCACCATCGTCAACGGCGGTACCCTCGGCATTGGTGGCGGTAGCGACGCTGAGAACGCCAGCATCACCAACAACCATATCGTCAATTTCACCGGCAGCAGCACCGGGGGCAGCGCGACGATCCAGAACAACAACGGGGGTGTCATCAATTTCGGCAACACCAGCACGGGCGGCAACGCTGTCATCACGAACAATGCTGGGGCCGTGGTCGACTTCTCGGGGAGCAGCGGCCCGAATAGCGATCACAAGCTCAGCATTGGCGCGATCATCGGTGATGGCAATGTCTATCTGGGCAGCAATGCGCTCTCCATAGGCGGCAACAACCAGGATACGACGCTGAGTGGTGTCGTCAGCGACTGCGGCGCGAGTGGGAACGATTGCCAGAACGCTGGCGCTGTCGGCGGATCGCTGGTCAAGATCGGTACGGGTACGCTGACGATCACGAGCGCCAACACCTATACCGGCGGCACGACGATCAGCGCGGGAAAGGTGCAAATCGGTGACGCGGTGACGGCCGGCAGCATCGTCGGCAGCGTGAACGTCGGAAGCGGGACGACGTTCAGCGCCGTCAACGGGAATCTGAGCGGGATTCAACGTATCGATAATTCCGGTGTCACGGAGTTTCACAACAACACGAATCCCATCAATGCTCTCATCACGAACAATGCGGGCGGCCTGGTCGATTTCTCTGGGAGCACGGGTCCCGCAGGTGACGGCAAGCTCAACGCCGCGGGTCTTGCGGGCGCCGGCAATTTCTATCTGGGCAGTAACACCCTCACGCTCAATGATGGTTTCAATACGACGGTCAGTGGCGTCATCAGCGATTGCGGCGCGGGCGGAACCGCTTGCAACACGCCCGGAGCGACCGGCGGCGCGCTGGTGAAGAGCGGAAGCGGCACGCTGACGCTCACCGGGGCCAACACCTACACCGGCGGCACGACGGTCAATGGCGGATTGTTGGTGCTGGGCGACGCCACCGCCAAGGGCAGCATCGTCGGCAACGTGACGGTCGGCAATGTCGGCACTCTTCAATTGATCAACACCGATCTGGGCGCGGTGACCACCATCGACAATGCAGGTCTTGTGTTCGTCAGAAATAGCACCAACGCTGGCAATGTTGCCCTGAACAACAGCAATTTCGTGTCGTTCCTGGATGCGAGCACCGCGGGCGACGCAGCGATCACCAACAGCGGCATGCTTTTCTTCAGCAACACCAGCACGGCCGGAAATGCGGCGATCACGAACGACGCAGGTGGTAAGGTCGATTTCTCCGCCAGCAGCGGGCCTAACGGCGACCACAAAATCAGCGCCGGCTCGATCGCGGGCGCTGGAAACTTTTATCTCGGCAGCAACGCGCTGATCGTTGGTGGCAATAATCAAAGCACGACGGTCAGCGGTACGATCAGCGATTGCGGCGCAGGCGGCACGGCGTGTTCTATTTCCGGGGCGACCGGCGGCATGATCGTGAAGGCCGGGACCGGCGACCTGACGTTGTCCGGCGCCAATTCCTATAGTGGCGGCACGCGAGTTGCCGCGGGAACGTTGAGTCTGGCGAACAATGATGCGCTCGGGACCGGAGCCGTGATGCTCGATCCCAATACGACACTACATCTTGCAGGCGTGCAGATCACCAATACCGTCAATGTCTGGGGCGATCCGAATATTGCCGTCACCGGTGCGAACTCGCTGAACACCATTGCCGGCTCAGGTGACATCAACATCCTTGGCACATCCGCCAGTGCGACCGTTGACGTGCTCACGCTGAACGGCCCGAACGCCTACACCGCGGACACCTTCGTCGGCAATGGAACGTCGAGTGCCGCGGCGACACTGAAGGCCGGCGGAGCTAATACATTGAGCGCCAATTCGACGACAACGGTGACGGCGAACAGCTTCCTGGACATTAATGGCTTCGATCAGGCGATCGGCGCGCTGGCCGGAGCCGGGACGGTCACCAACAGCGGTGCGAGCGCGGCGACGCTGACAGCCAACGGCAACAACAGCTCGACGATCTTCAGTGGTGTTATTGAGAACGGAAGTGCGGCGACGGCGTTGACCAAGGCTGGCACCGGCACGCTGGTGCTCTCGGGCACCAACTCTTTCACCGGTGCAACGACGGTCAACGGTGGACGCTTGTTGGTCGATGGCTCGATCGTGTCGTCAAGTGGAGTCCAAGTGAACGCGGGCGGTTTGATTGGTGGCTCTGGCTTCCTCCCGTCAACGGTTATTGCCGGCGGCGGCACGCTGGCCCCCGGCAGTACCAACACGGCTCTGTCAGTGAATGGCAACCTCACGTTCGACACCGGCGCAACATACGCCGTACAAATTTCGCCGACAGCCGCCGGACACACAAATATCACCGGGACGGCAAACCTCGCCGGCACCGCCTATGTCGGTTTTGCTTCCGGAAATTATCGGAAGGGCAATTATACTCTCCTTTCTGCGGCTGGTGGATTGGGCGGCACCACGTTCGATACGCTGCAGACAAGCATGCCGGGTTTCGTCACCTCGCTCGGTTACACGGCCAACGACGCGGTGCTGACGATCTCGTCGGCGGCTCTCGGCGCGGGGCAGCGGCTTGGGCGTAACCAGCAGAACGTCGCCAATACGATCAATGATTACTTCAACAATGGCGGTATGCTGCCGTCCAGTTTCTCCAATATCTTCAGTCTCAGCGGCAGCCGTCTTGGCGATGCGCTGTCGCAGGCTTCAGGAGAAGCGGCAACGGGCGCGCAGCAGGGCGCGTTCCAGCTCATGAACAGGTTCTTCGGGGTCATGCTCGATCCCGCGATGGGCGGCACGGGACGGGCCGGCGGAGGGCCCGCACTCGGTTTTGCCGCGGAGCGTGACATGTCGCCTGATGTTGCTCGCGCTTATGCTTCTGTGTTCAAGTCAGCGATCAAAGAACCGCAATCCTTCGAGCCACAGTGGAATATATGGGCTTCCGGCTTCGGCGGCTCCAGCAAAACCGGCGGAGACATCGCATCCGGTTCGCATGATAGCACTGCGCGTATCTATGGCTCTGCCGGCGGAGCCGACTATCACTTCTCGCCTGACACAGCCGTGGGCTTTGCTTTTGCCGGAGCCGGTACCAGCTGGGGTCTTACCGGTGGGCTCGGTGGCGGCAAAAGCGATGCCTTTCAGGCGGGGGTCTACGGTTCGAAACAATGGGGAAACGCCTATGCGGCCGCCGCGTTCGCATTTGCCAACCACTGGATGTCGACCGACCGTTTTGCATTGGCCGGCGACCATCTCATGGGAAACTTCGGTGCGCAGAGCTACGGCGGGCGGCTGGAAGGCGGCTATCGCTTCACGACGTTGTTTGGCGGTATCACGCCATATGCCGCCGTGCAGGCACAGGCTTTCCACACCCCGGGCTACAACGAGACGGACGTTGCTGGTGGAGCGCTGGCATTGTCATACGGCTCGCGTGACGCAACCGATACGCGGAGCGAACTTGGTATGCGCTATGATCGCACGATGCTCCTCAACTCAAATGCGTTGCTTACGTTCCGCGGTCGCCTCGCATGGGCTCATGATTGGGTTAGTGATCCAACCCTGACGGCGGCCTTCCAGTCGCTTCCCGGCTCGAGCTTCGTTGTCGGTGGAGCAGCACCGGCGAAGGACACGCTGCTCACTTCGGCCGGTGCCGAATTGTTCATGACGCCTGCTTGGTCCGTGCTCGCCCGGTTCGATACCGAACTGTCCGGAAACTCCCAGACATACGCCGGAACGGGCACGTTACGTTACACGTGGTAAGTAGACGGACACTCGCATCAATCTAACCGCTACGCCACCAGCGCAATCGCGATTGGCATGGTGAAAATGGCAAGCACGGTTTGGAGGGTCAGGACTTCCGCGACCAGTGGCGCGTCACCCCCCATCTGACGTGCGAGCAAGTAGGCGCTCGATGCAGTCGGTACCGAGGCGCAGCATGCGACGATGGCGAGGTTTACTCCTGAAAGCCCGAACGCGATGCCGAGCGTGATGGCAATTGCCGGCATCACAATCAGTTTCAGGAAGCACGCCAGTATCGTCGGTGCATCCGGACGGAATACGCCCTTGAGTTTCAGACCTGCGCCGACAACAAGCAGACCCATCGCGAGGGATGCGTGGCTCAGCGCGTCGAGGAATTCATTCATCCATGTCGGGAGCTCGAGTCCGGACAGGTTAAACACCCCACCCAATGCGCAGGCCCAGATGAAAGGGTTTTGGGCAATTGTCAAAAGGATGCGGGGCCAGGACAGCCGGATGGGTGATGCATACTGAGCCAGCACCCAGACGGCGGCGATGTTGAGAAACGGAATCATCGCGACGATTGCCACCGAGGCGAGGGTGAGACCGACAGCGCCGTAAAGACTGCCAGCGACCGCGAGCCCCACATAAGTCTGCCAGCGGCAGGAGCATTGAAAGATCGACGTGAAGGAAGGGCCGCTGACACCAAGCCGTTTCATCAGCAGCGGCCGCAGCGCCAAACACAACGCCGACATCAGGAACACCGAGATCAGCAACGCGCCGCCGACACCAGCGAAGGGGACTTCCGCAAGTTTGGCCCGGGCGAGCGTCTGGAACAGCAGCGCCGGAAACAGCACGTAGTAAACGAGTTGTTCAGTGCCGTCCCACAGCACGTCGTCCTTGAGCAGGATGCGGCGAAGGACGAAGCCCATCACGATCAGCAGAAATATGGGCACAATGGCCACGACCACAGGCAGCATCGGTCACGGATCTCCGGCCGTGCGGCCCAGTGCGGCAAGGCGGTCGAGGGCACCTTGCAAGATGAAAATCGCTGCGTGCTCGTCAATCACCTTGGCACGCTTGGCGCGGCTCATATCCATTCCGATCAATTCGCGCTCGACGGCGGCAGTCGACAGCCGTTCATCCCACAAGCCGATCGCGAGCGGTGTGAGCTTTGAAAAATTTCGGGCAAAGGCCCGTGTCGATTGAGCGCGAGGTCCTTCGCTGCCATCCATGTTGATGGGAAGTCCAAGAATGAAGCCGACCACCTTGCGCTCATTGCCCAGTTCGATCAGCCGGGCAGCATCAGCGGTGAAGGTCTTGCGGTGTATGGTTTCGATCCCCGTTGCCAGTTTGCGGTCGGGGTCGGACACGGCGACGCCAATGGTCTTGGTGCCGAGATCGAGCCCGATCAGGGCGCCTCGTGGTGGCCAGTGCGCAGCGGCTTCAATCAGCGGGTGTATCGGGGCGGGCATGTCGTCGCATAACATGTGCGGCATAAGGGTTGCAAAGAGGAAGGACGGTGGGCAGTGGGCGGGTTGACGTTATTCGGATTGTTTGCCGTGACGGCAATGCTGGTCTGCTATGCCCTGGAAGACCGTAGTCCGTGGTTCATCTTTGGATTCGCCCTGTCCTGCGCGTTGGGATCGGCTTACGGATTTCTGCAGGGGGCGTGGCCTTTTGGTCTTGTGGAGGCCATTTGGGCGCTGGTGGCGTTGCGACGCTGGTTCGCCAAGCAGCAAGCCGCGGCATAGCGAGGCGAGGGGCGACGACAGCTTCGGTTGGTGTTTCGTATGGCTCGCGACTGAACCTATTTGATACAGTTGTTGGAATAGTTGGGGGCCTGAGGCGTTTGCTTTTGGCCTGCACTAAAAAGAACGCCGTTATGCGCAAGTTATGGTTGTACTTTGACGAGAGTGAGGGCATTGAACGCTCGCTTGCCCGCACTGGATTCTCCCTTTGACAAATCAGGATCAAACCGACTTTTTCGGTCGTGACCGCATTCGCTGTGTTCAGCAAATCGGTATGCTCAAGCTATGGGAACGCTCGAAACGCGGAGCAGTCCTGCCGCAGGTGTCTTGCGTTCATGATGAAGATCTCGCCCGGATGCGCGAGAAAGTGATGCTGCTCGATGTGGAATGGCAGGATGGAGAGCCCCGTTATCTGATTCGATATCAGGGCTCCGATATCGACCGCATGCATAATCGAAACTGTGTCGGTCTTTATCTGAATGATGTGATGGACCCGTCCATCCGCGAAAAAGGGTTGAAGAGCTACTGGCGCGTGGTCGATCAGCGGATACCTGCGTTCAATTCAACCGTTGTTCTGGACGAAAGCGGAGCGAGCGTGAACTATGAGCGGCTGCTGCTGCCGTTCACGCGGAGCGGGGAACAGGTCGACCAGATCTACAGCATCGTCACGCTGTTCACGGAAGACAATCAGTCGCCATTCCAGACGTTGAAAAACGCCGTTTCGCCGACCGATCAGCCTTGATCGCGCCGGCGGATTTGCTCAACCTTTTGAAGTTTCTGTCATAATTTTCCCAACGGCGTGTCCGCCGGGACCATTTGACATTGGCGATCCGTGCTAAAATGCTCTATGAGGGCGGCTGAACAGCGCAGCCGCCCCGGAGTTTCTAAGGATATGTCAGTCGATACCGCCACCGTCCGCCGGATCGCGCATCTTGCGCGCATCGCCGTCAAGGATGAGGAAGTGGCCCACCTCCAGGGCGAATTGAATGCCATTCTGGCGTTTGTCGAACAGCTGTCGGAAGTGAACGTCGACGGCATCGAGCCGATGACATCGGTCATGCCGATGGAGATGAAAAAGCGGGCGGATGTCGTCAACGACGGCGAAATCCCGGACAAGGTGCTGGCCAACGCGCCAGCCACCGAGGATCATTTCTTTCTAGTGCCGAAGGTCGTCGAGTAACTTTTTTGAGGCCATGCCATGTGCCTGCTGTGCGATGACGAAAAATCCTACGCCGCCTATCTGCAATATCTCGATGCCATGGAGCGCGCGGGACAGGTCGCCGATCCGGACAAGGCGATGGATATGCTGATCGAAGAAATCCAGAAGAGCGATGCCGAAAAGCTCAAGAACAAGTCTCCCTTTTCCTGCGACCCGGTTGATGAATGACTGATCTCACTTCGCTGACGCTTGCCGATGCCCGCGAGGGCCTCACGCAGAAATCCTTCACCGCTCTGGAACTGACCGATGCGCATCTCGCCGCCATGGAGAAGGCGCGGGCGCTGAATGCTTACGTGCTCGAAACGCCGGATCAGGCCCGTGCGCAGGCGCGCGAGCAGGATGCCAAGATCGCAAAAGGTGAAGCCGGTCCGCTCGCGGGTATTCCGCTCGGCGTGAAGGATCTGTTCGCCACCAACGGCGTGCGCGTTACGGCGTGCTCGAAGATCCTCGGCAACTTCATCCCGCCGTATGAATCCACCGTCACCTCGCAGCTCTGGCGAGACGGCGCGGTGATGCTCGGGAAGTTGAACAACGACGAGTTCGCCATGGGCTCGTCGAACGAAACCTCCGCATTCGGTCCCGTGATCAATCCCTGGCGGCGGGAAGGTTCGGACACGGACCTCGTGCCCGGCGGTTCGTCCGGTGGTTCGGCAGCAGCGGTCGCGGCCAATTTGTGTTTCGGCGCCACCGGCACCGACACCGGCGGTTCGATCCGCCAACCTGCCGCGTTCACCGGCATTGTCGGCATCAAGCCGACCTATGGGCGCTGCTCGCGTTGGGGCATCGTCGCTTTCGCGTCATCGCTGGATCAGGCCGGACCGTTCGCGCGCACGGTGCGCGACACCGCAATTCTGATGCGCTCGATGGCAGGGTATGATCCGAAGGACACCACGTCGGTCAATCGGCCTGTCCCTGACTATGAAGCCGCGGTTGGCAAGTCGGTGAAGGGCATGAAGATCGGTATTCCGAAGGAATACCGCCTTGATGGCATGTCCGGCGAAATCGATAAATTGTGGTCACAGGGGGCGGAATGGCTGAAGGCGGCGGGCGCCGAGCTTGTCGAAGTCTCGCTGCCTCACACGAAATACGCCTTGCCGGCGTACTACGTGGTGGCGCCGGCGGAAGCCTCGTCCAATCTCGCGCGCTATGACGGCGTGCGGTATGGCGCTCGCGTTAATGGCCGCAACATCATCGACATGTACGAGAACACCCGTGCCGAAGGTTTCGGGCCGGAAGTGCGCCGCCGCATCATGATCGGCACGTATGTGCTCTCTGCTGGCTATTACGACGCTTATTACCTTCGGGCACAGAAGGTCCGCACGCTGATCAAGAAGGATTTCGAAGACGTCTTCGCGAAAGGCGTGGACGCGATCCTGACACCAGCAACGCCTTCGGCCGCGTTCGGTATCGGCGAGAAGAGCAAGGCCGATCCGATCGAGATGTATCTCAACGACATCTTCACCGTAACGGTGAACATGGCGGGATTGCCGGGCATCGCGGTGCCTGCCGGAAAAGACGGGCAGGGGCTCCCGCTTGGCCTGCAGTTGATCGGTCGCCCGTTCGAAGAAGAGACGTTGTTCTCGCTTGGCGAAGTGATCGAGCAGGCCGCCGGAAGCTTCACGCCTAAGCATTGGTGGGCATAGTTCTTTAAATGCCTGCGACGTAACTCGCGGGAAGTTCTCGGAGGAGGCACTGTGCCTCCAACGCGACACATTGGTATGTGTTCGTTAACCTCGCGGGGCGAAGGTACCCGCTAGTGGAGTGGATTTGACATTCGCTCCCCGCTCGGCAGCGAATTCGTCAAGCGAATGTCAAATCCAAAACTCCACTAGAAACTTATATTTGCTAGTGGTCCTTTGATTCTAACATTCGCACGAAGTGCCCGCCGAGACGGGATGCGAATGTTAGAAACGGACCACTAGGGGTGGTCGTGTGTCATGCGTATCTTTCGGACGATTGGGGGATTTGCATTCGCGAGCGCGGTACTGCTCGGCTGCGCGAGTATCCAGAACGATCCCGTCAACGTCCCCGGCACACCCAATACACTCGCCAACCGGCTCGGTCTCGGATTCAAGGAAAACGAGATCGAAAACGACGTGGTGATTGGCCTCTCGTTCTCCGGCGGCGGTACGCGCGCGGCGGCTTTTTCCTACGGCGTGTTGTCTGAACTGGAGCAGATCCCGGTTCGCGGCGCCCAAGGACCGATGATCGAGCACGTCGATTTCATCTCCGGCGTCTCGGGTGGTTCGGTGACCGCAGCCTATTACGGTCTGAAGAAGCGCGCCGGCCTGACCGATTTCCGCGAGAAGTTTCTCCTGCGGAATGCGGAGGAGGGACTGCAGACCGATCTCAACTTGACGAATTTGTCGCGTGCGCTGGCGGGTGGCATCAACGACGCTACAGGTTTCCCGCGCTGGCTCGATGCGAACCTGTTTCATGGCGCCACGTTCGGGCAATTCCGCGCCGAGGGCCGGCCGCGGGTCTGGATCAACGCTTCCGACATCTACAACCGGACGCCGTTCGTATTTGATGCGACGGCCTTCCGCGCGATCTGCAGCGATCTGTCTGAATATCCATTGGCGGATGCGGTCGCGGCCTCGGCAGCAGTGCCGGTCGCATTCGCGCCGATCGTGATCCGGACGTATCCAGGTCAATGCAACGATCCGCTGCCGCCATGGATCGCGCGTGTGCGCGACAATCCCAGTTCGCCTCCGCTACTGACGGGGTTTGCGCGAGCGATGAGCCGCTATCGAGACGGTTCGATCCCCTACATCAAGCTCCTCGACGGTGGTCTTGTCGATAATTTTGGTTTGTCGGGCTTCACGATCGCAAGACTATCGTCCGATACTCCTTATGGTCCGCTCAGCCCGCGACAGGCGGTCAAGATACGGCGCGCGGTGTTTTTGGTGGTAGATGCGAAGACGGGTGTCGCGGGCAACTGGATCAACACCGTGCAGGGGCCGAGTGGTGTCGAACTGGTGAAGGCGGCGGCCGACACCGCCATCGACGCCAGCGTTGCCGGCAGCTTCACGGCATTCAACAGCACCATGAGTGACTGGCAGGGCGCGCTGGTCCGCTGGCGTTGTGGTCTTTCGGCTGCCGAGCGCGCCAAATACGGTGCGCCTGCAGGTTGGAACTGTAAGGATATCAAGTTTTACGTCGGCCGCGTCGGCTTCGATCAACTCGATCCGGAGCGGGCAGCCGAGCTCGAAAAGGTGCCAACGCGCTTCCATCTCCCGGCCGAGCAAGTGGATGCGGTGATTTCCGCGGGCCGTGATGCGCTGCGGAGCAATCCGGCATTCCGGAATTTTGCGGCGAGCCTGTAGAGCGCAGCTGCTTGCGAGGCTTGTGCCTGATGGTGGCGTAGCTCGCTTATCGTCCGTGACACTGCTTGTAACGTTTGCCGGAGTTACACCAGCACGGATCGTTTCTGCCGAGCTTAACGCTGCGCCGCTGTTGCATCGTCAAGGCAGGGTCAAAAATCATCGTCCGAAAGACCGACGGAGGAAAAGTGCAATCCGGCACGACCGCGTTAGTAAGATACGGCAGGACAAACAACCTCTCACCTTGTTGGCGGAAGCCGGCATTAAACGCGACATGTTCGCAGGTTTGCCAGCCAATTTCGTTGGAGCCACTTGGCGCGCTGACAGGTTTGGTCTTGTAGCCGATGAAGCTCTGCCGGTTCTTCAGGACGCTGCTGATCTTATAGATTGCGAACCCGCCGAACGCTGAATCAACCTCCAAGGGCAGGGCGTCCGTGGGAATGGAGAACGTTCTTTTGGCAAATATCTGATTGAAAGCTTCCTGATCCGAAACCTCTCGGCTTTCGGCGTAATCGTGAACTTCTTCCCATACATCACCCGGACATCGGACCGGGTGCCGGAAGGCCCAAAGATCGTAATACGGGCCGTCTTGATTTGCGAATACACCCGCATGGCCCGGGTCGGACTCGAGGAACGTGATCGCTTTGCTCACCTGTGTCAGGTCGAGCGGCCTGGCGTTCATGTCATCGCAATCAAGGGCGAACAGGTGATCGAAGTCACCGAACTCTGTCTTGATGAGATTCAGATACTGATTGCGGGCGTGAGCGAGCCGCATTGTCCGAACAGGATGCGAACGGGACAGGCCATCCAGTGAAATCAGGCGTGCGTTCCGTACGCGACGGCACCACCCTCCAAGAAGCTCCTTGGTGCCGTCCCAGGAGTCGTTTTCGACGAAGATAAAAGCGACCTCGCTATAAAGCTGAGCGATGCTTTCGATATTGCGAAGGACCTGGGGAAGATAATGCGCACAATCCTTCGCACAGCCGACGAAAACGGCTTTACCAAATGGGGTACTCAATTGATTCTCTTGGGAAAAAAAGTAGCGACGAATATGACGGGTTGTTATCGAAGAGAATGCACGTAATTTATGGTTGTATATTGCCCGTATATCTACTGGTGTAAATGAAATATTTTATGCAGCCATGTCGCTGCCGGTCCGCAAGACGCGAGACACGTCTGAGGCGATATCGGCGCGGCATATCCGGGCTTGGCTAAGGGGTTTTCTCGCTGTGCCGTGCGAGGTAGAAGTCGCCCATGAACGCACCTGTCAAATCTTCAAAGCTCATCAAAGGCCACACCGGCGATTGGGAAATGGTCATCGGCCTGGAAGTCCACGCCCAGGTGACCTCGAATTCCAAATTGTTTTCCAGCGCCTCGACCGAATTCGGCGGTCAGCCGAACGATCACGTCTCGCTGGTGGACGCAGCGATGCCCGGCATGCTGCCGGTCATCAACGAGGAATGTGTCGCGCAGGCAGTCCGCACCGGGCTCGGCCTGAAGGCAAAGATCAATCTGAAGTCGACCTTCGACCGGAAGAATTACTTCTATCCGGATCTGCCGCAAGGCTATCAGATCAGCCAGTACAAGTCGCCGATCGTCGGCGAGGGCGAGGTGATTGTCGATACGGGTGACGGGGAGAGCATCTCCATCGGCATCGAGCGACTGCATCTCGAGCAGGATGCCGGCAAGTTGCTGCACGATCAGCACCCGACGATGTCGTTCGTTGATTTGAACCGCTCCGGTGTCGCGCTCATGGAGATCGTCTCCAAGCCCGACATGCGCTCTGCCGAACAGGCGCGGGCTTATGTGAGCAAGGTGCGCTCCATCCTCCGTTACCTCGGCACCTGTGACGGCGACATGGAGAAGGGCAACCTACGCGCGGACGTCAACGTCTCGGTGCGCAAGCCGGGTGAACCTTTCGGGACGCGCTGCGAGATCAAGAACGTCAACTCGATCCGTTTCATCGGTCAGGCCATCGAATATGAAGCACGACGGCAGATCGACATCCTCGAAGACGGCGGCGTCATCGAGCAGGAAACTCGGCTGTACGATCCCAACAAGGGTGAGACGCGGTCGATGCGCTCGAAGGAAGAGGCGCACGACTACCGTTACTTCCCCGATCCGGATCTTCTGCCGCTGGAATTCACCAGCGCTTACGTTGAAGAGCTGAAGGCGAAGCTTCCTGAACTACCTGATGAGAAGCGCGCACGCTTCATGGAAGACTTCGGGCTAACGCCTTATGACTCCAGCGTTCTTGTCGCTGAGCGGGAGAGCGCCGACTTCTATGAAGCTGTCCTCGCGAAGCTCGCTGACAAGGCGCGCGACGGAAAGCTTGCTGCAAACTGGGTGATCAACGAGCTGTTCGGCCGCCTTAATAAGGAAGGCCGCGATATTGCGTCCTCGCCAGTCTCCGCCGACCAACTCTCTGCCATCATCGATCTGATCGGAGAGGGAACCATCTCCGGTAAGATCGCAAAGGACTTGTTCGAGATCGTCTGGACCAAGGGTGGCGATCCAAAGTCGCTAGTCGAGAGCCTCGGCATGAAGCAGGTCACGGATCTCGGCGCGATCGAGAAGGTGGTCGACGACATCATCGCCGCGAACCCCGACAAGGTTGAGCAGGCGAAAGCGAAGCCTCAACTGATGGGCTGGTTCGTCGGTCAGGTGATGAAATCATCCGGCGGCAAGGTTAATCCGCAGGCGGTGAACGACATTCTCAAGGCCAAACTTGGTCTCTGAACATCGCTGACGCTGTGCATCATGCGACGATGCACGGCGTCATTGCCGCTTCGACAAGCACTCCCACGCTCCAATTTTTGTCTCGATGTTGCCCTTCTTGGGTCGTTGAGTGGAGCTCAAAGGTCTCCCGCCGAGAGACGCGATGTGCGAATCGGTTTCCCGGACTCGCCCAAAAGGGGCCTCGGTGCGAGCGACCATCGGTCGAAAAGTAGTTTTTCACGAAAATATTTTTATTGCCAAAAAACGAGACTCAGAGTTCGCGCGAGGCGTTTTTTATCCGTCGATCAGTTGTGCGTTTGCTTTTGAATGCTCTCGCGTCGTGTATTCAGCGATGAAAGAAATCGTTGCGGCACAGGCACTTCTTGCATGCATGATGTTTCTCTGCATTCGAGGTTTGCATGAAGTGTTTGTTGGCTTGCGTATGTGTTGAAGTGTTTGCACTGCGTGCTTGCGTCGCGAGTTGCGCCTTGGGCGTAAACGTTTCCTTAAGTGGGACGCTGTTTTTTTGTTCGCGTTGGTGTAATTCGAATGGAGTGCATTTCGATTCCCGAGTGCACACAGAGCGATTATAGCCATCTCACTCATTTAGGAGGGCAACATGGCCAAGAAAGCGAAGAAGGCGAAGAAGACCGTAAAGAAGGCAAAGTCGGCAGTGAAGAAGACTGCCAAGAAGACCCGCAAGGTCGCCAAGAAGAAGAAGTAAGGCTTCGCCTTATGGAATGAGCCGGCAGGTTGATGCCGGCGACGTCACAAGAGCCGCCAGCCTTATTCGTTCACACGAACGAGTTTGAAGCAGAGGTTCTGGTCGACGAGAGAGGGTGTCGGCGAGACATCCGGCAAGACGGTCTGATCAGGAGGAGACTTGTTCTCCTCAACCGACCAGGCAGAGGAGTCCAAGCGGCTCTTCGTTCGTTGCGGGTTCTCCGCATTTTCGTTGGCAGGTGCTTCGGCGCTCTGCACTTCGAAATCTTGACCCGGGTGTGTTCACCGACGCCCTCGTCTTATGAGAGCCGCCGCATCGCCGCGCGCTCCTTTGGCCGTCGGGCCATCCCAAACTCTCCCATCCAGTCAAGTTCCGGAACATAGCTCCGCCTGTCGGGTGTTGTGCCGTGTCGCTGTGCTGCGCGCCCTGTCGCCAACTTTGGATTTCTGAACCCCACACGCGACGAGCTCCGCCGATGGTTATCGCTTCACCAACCACCACGGTGAATCGATGTTTACGGCTTGCAAGAAAGCCCTGAAAAATGGGCGTTTCTGAGATTTCCCGTCCGAGGGCCGGTTCCCGCGTTCAGATTCCGTTCATTGCGATACTTAAACTGCTCTTCAAATTTTACGGGCCATGATCGCTTCAACAAGCCGGCAAACGGCGAGGGGCCTTCGCGGCGACGGGCGACCGGACAACGCGAAGGACATGTCAAACGGACTAAGGACAGGGGCCGCGCTCGCTGCGGCTGATTTCAACAGCCGCCGCGGCGGAAACGGAGAGACAGGATGTTTCAGGGATTGATCAATGTCGGCACAGCGATGCCGGTAGAAGCCGATGCGAATGGCGATGCGCTGTTTGATCTCGGCATGCTCTATTCGACCGGCCGTGCTGGCGTGGTCGACCTGATTGCCGCCCACAAATGGTTCAACCTTGCGGCACTCAAAGGACGCGCGGACGCGATCCCGTTGCGCCGTGAAGTCGCCGAGTTGATGTCGGATGCCGACATCGCGCTCGCTCAGCGCGAGGCGCGGGCCTGGATGACGGCGCACTAAGAGGCGGGATCTGTCCACTATGGGGCGAAGGAGAGGCCTTCGGGCGTCTCCCTCCGTTGCGATCGTTTCCACATCATGGCGTCCGCAGCTTCGATATGCCGCGTGAACTGCGAGGTGTCGAACAACGGCGTCGTTAATCTTTGCTCTGACAGTTTTGTTCTGATCGAAGAGAAAAGGTCAGCGTTGCTGGCCAGTCTCAACGCAAGCGTCTCGTCGTCTATCGACGTCGTGATGAGCGCGGGGAGCCCGGCGGCCTTGAGAAGGCTCGCGCAACCTTTACTGCGAATGCCGATCCGAGACACGTCACAAGCGAGACGCCAGCCCACAGCGCGTCACAGGCCGTCGTATAGGCGTTGTGGATGATCGTATGAGGATAGATCGGCGAGCTGTAGCCGCTCGAGATGTGCTCCTGGCGCTTCATGCGATCTCTGATCGCGCATGCCCCGTGAATAGGCGCGGGATCCGATCATGCCAAGATCGTCCCTGAACTCACCGTGGCGTTATGAAGCGCACGCTGAAGCTTCGCAGAGCCAAGGATCACTTTGGCTCGATGCGGGCCCGCTGGCAGGTAACAAGTTGTGCGAACATTCGCGTTTCGCCTGTCACGCTCGCGCCAAAACCAGAGCGGGAGATCACCTTAAAGTTCGAATCCCTCCGGCTCCCCACGGCTGGCAAAACAAATTTGTTTGGCGCGACGTTGAGACTTGCAGCGCCGGGCAGGGTGGGGCATACGGAACGTCTCAGGAGACGTGGCCGAGCGGCTGAAGGCACTCGTTTGCTAAATGAGCATACCTTGAAAAGGGTATCGAGGGTTCGAATCCCTCCGTCTCCGCCATCTGCTTCAAATAATTGAAATAATTAGATAATTTCTGTCTGCCGCTTTGATGGCGGTCGCGGAAATACGATAATCCCCGATACTGGTTCCACGCCGCGCGAGCCCCGCGAAATACAATCGGGTAAGAGTCGTCGGTACGAGCTCGACGAGCGCGTGGGGAAGCGCTCAGCGATTTATGAGACAGTTATGAGTGGCCGTCCGGAGAGAGCTGTCCGGCGATCAGACGAGGAATAGGTTGGAATGTCGGGCAAGACCAATCGGGGCGTTCTGGATGATCTCAAGCGCGCGGTTTCATTGCACCAAGCCGGCCAACTGGCGCAGGCAGATGCACTCTATCGATCCGTCCTTAAAGGGCAGCCGCGTAACTTCGATGCCGCTTTTTTGTTGGGGTTATCGTTAGCCCAGCGAGGGCAGTTTGAGCCGGCGAGGGAATTCTTTGCCAAAGCCGTGAGAATCAAACCGGAGTCGGTCGAGGGACACTATAACCTGGGCCTCGCTCAACACTCGTCCGGGCTCCTGGCTGAGGCGCTCGAAAGCTACAATCGCACAATCAAGCTTCAGCCAGACCATGCCGTCGCGTTACATAACACCGGTGCTGTCTTGCACGCCATGAAACGGCACGAGGAGGCAGTTGTTTGTTTCGAGCGCGCCCTTCAAATCAAGCCGGACTATGCCGAAGCTCACTACAATCGAGGGATAGGGCTGCAAGAACTTGGGCGACACGTAGAGGCGCTTGAAAGTTTCGATCAAGCGATAGCCATCAGGCCCCCTGACGCAGAGATGCTCTACAGTCGAGCGGCCGTGCTTAATAAGCTCCAGCGTTTCGAGGAAGCGCTCGACGGGTGTGATCGTATGTTGGCTGTCAATCCCAACATCCTGGAGGCGTGCTACAATCGCGCCAATGCGCTGGCCGGGCTGAAGCGTTTTGATGAAGCTGTGGAGGCGTACACACGCGCTCTGCAGATCAAGCCGGATCACGCTGATTCATACGTAAACCTCGGTCGCGCTTTGGCAGACCTCAAACGTTTTGACGCTGCACTACAGAGTTACGATCGCGCGCTTCTCTTTAAACCTGACTTTGCTGAAGTCTATGGCAATCGCGGCTACATTTTCGGACAGCTGAATCGGTTCGAGGAGGCGCTGGAAAACTTTGACCGATCCATTCAGATCAATCCTGAAAGTGCGAACGTGCACTTCGGTCGGGCCGACGCACTCAGGATGCTGGATTGCCCGGAAGAGGCGGTCAAAAGCTACGACAGGGCGATTGAGTTAGATCCGAATTCTGAATTTGCTCATGGCCATCGGCAGTTTGCTCGAATGAAGACATGCAGTTGGTCGAACCATTCAGAAGAGGTCGATGGTCTTCTGAAGAAGGCCACTCATGGTGAACGGGTTTCGAACCCATTCGCTTTGTTCGGTTTGACCGATAACGCCGCTGTGCTGCTGACGGCGGCAAAAACGTTCGCAGATTCCAAGTTTCCGCCGAGCGATGCGCTCCCGGCGCTCGCAAAATATCCGAGGCATGAGAAGATCCGCGTCGGTTACTTTTCAGCAAATTTCCATACCCATCCCGTCGCGGTTCTGTCCTCCGACTTGTTCGAAAATCACGATCGATCGCGCTTCGAAGTAACGGCCTTTTCCTTCGGCCCGGACATCAGGGACGAGATGCGTAAGAGACTGGAGCTGGCGTTCGACAAATTTATCGACGTCCGAGAGCAGTCCGATCAAGCCGTGGCGATGGCCGCGCGGAATCTTGAAATCGATATCGCCGTTGATTTGATGGGAATGACGCAGGACCACAGAACAAGTATATTCGCGATGCGGGCGGCTCCCGTTCAGGTCAACTATCTGGGTTATCCAGGGACAATGGGCGCGGACTATATCGACTATCTGATCGCCGATCCTGTGTTGATCCCGCCCGCTCAACGCGAGCACTACGTGGAAAAAATCGCGTACCTCCCGCACTCCTACATGCCGAGCGATCCAAGGCGTGTGATCTCGGACAGAGAGTTCACACGTGCGGAATTGGGCCTTCCCGATACAGGATTCGTGTTCTGCTGCTTCAACAACAGCTATAAAATAAATCCGGCTGTTTTCGATCGCTGGATGAGAATCCTGCAAGCCGTGGAGGGCAGCGTGCTGTGGTTGTCGGAAGACAACGTGTCGGCCGTTGTCAATCTGAAAAAGGAGGCAAGCAGCCGGGGTGTCGATCCCAAGCGCTTGATCTTTGCCAGCCGGATGCCTTCACTAGCGGATCATGTTGCACGGTTGCGGGTCGCTGACTTGTTTCTGGATACACTGCCGTACAACGCCCATGCGACTGCAAATGACGCGCTGTGGGCCGGGTTGCCAGTGCTGACGCTGCAAGGGCAAGCCTTTCCGGGAAGAGTTGCAGCAAGTCTGTTGAACGCGAGCGGTCTGCCTGAGCTCGTTACGGTCACTGCAGAAGCCTATGTTTCATTGGCGATCGAACTTGCCACGGATCCGGGACGGCTTCAGGCTATCCGGCGCAGGCTGGCATCCGATCGTCTTACGACGCCATTGTTCGATGGCTCCCTGACGCGACACATTGAGGGCATCTACACCGCTATCTATGAACGGCACATGCAAGATTTGCCCCCAAGCCATATTGATGGGGATGTGTGAGCGCTGCAGGACCTTTCGTCGCAGGCGGATTTCCCCATGAGCAACAAGGCTGATGGTTGAGGAGCGAACAGCTGGACTATGTCACTTGCGCAGGGTTAGCTATTTTGCAGCCTGTCATTTGTGTAACATGGCCTCGAAATACGGAAGAAGCAGCGTCATTTGAGGTGCGGTCCTCCATTGTCGGCTCAGGACAAATTCAAACAGGGCTTGGCCGCCCACCAGCAGGGCCGCCTCCGTGAAGCGGAGGAGCTGTACAAGCAGGTCCTGAAATCAGATCCGAGACATTTCGACGCGCTTCATCTGCTCGGCGTCCTGTCGTTGCAGACAAATCGTGCCGAGCGCGGCATCGAATTGATCCGAAAAGCGATCGCTCTCGATCCGGCCGCAGTCTCCGCCATTGGTAACCTCGGAGCGGGTCTCTACGATCTGAACCGTTTCGAGGAGGCGCTGACGTGCTTCGACAAGGTCATCGCGCTGAAACCGCGGGATCCCGGCACGCACTGCAATCGCGGCAACGCGCTCAGTGGACTGAAGCGTTTTGATGAGGCGCTTGCGGCGTACGACATGGCGATCGCGATCGAGCCACGATTTACGGAGGCTCATGTCAGCCGGGGCAACACATTGTCCGACCTGGAGCGCTTTGCCGATGCGGTTGCGGCTTATGATGCCGCGATCAAGCTTGAAAGCCGGGCTGTGGATGCCCTTAGCAATCGTGGAAACGCGTTGGCACGCCTGCATCGATACGAGGACGCTCTGGCGAGCTATGACAAGGCAATTGCTCTCTCGCCCGGCTATGCGGATGCCCATTACAACAGGGCAAAAACGCTCCGGCACCTCGGTCGTCTTGAAGATGCCCTGGCAAGTTACGACAAGGCGATCGCGGCCAAGCCCGACTTTCGCGTGGCGCACTTCAATCGCGGTGGCCTGCTGAACGATCTCGGGCGCTTCCGTGAGGCGGTCGCGAGCTACGATACGGCGATCCATCTGAATGCGCGCGACGCCGACGCCTATATCGAGCGAGGTAAGACGCTGAGCCGGGCAGGTCTGCAGGAGGACGCTCTCAAGAGCCTAGATCGAGGCCTCAAGCTTGATCCGCAGAATGTGGACGCGCTGATCAGCCGGGGCAGCGTTCTCGTTGGGTTAAAGAGCTTCAATGAGGCGGATGAAAGTTACTCCGCGGCCCTCGCAATTGATCGGGACTGCGATTTCCTGTTCGGCAACTGGTTGAGTACCAAGCTCTACAAGTGCGACTGGGTCGATTGGGGTGCTCGAACCGAGGAACTGGAAAACAGGCTGAAGGGCGGCGAGAGGGCTTCGGCGCCGTTTAATTTGTTCGCGCTGCTTGACGATCCCGATCTGCAAAGATGCGCGGCTGAAGCCTTCATGGCAGTGAAGTTTCCGCAGAAGAGTGGGGTGCCGGCCATCCTGGCACACCCACGTCACGACGTGATCCGGATCGGATACTTCTCGGCGGATTTTCGGATGCATCCGGTCTCATTGTTGTGCGCGGAATTGTTTGAGCGGCATGCGCGCTCGCAGTTTCAGCTGACGGCCTTTTCGTTCGGGCCTGACACGCAAGACCCCATGAGAAAGCGCCTTGAGGCGGCGTTCGACAAATTTATCGACGTTCGCGACAAGACCGATGCGGCGATCGCGTTGCTTGCACAAGAGCTTGAAATCGACATTGCGATCGATCTGATGGGGATGACCCAAAGCAGTCGGCCGGAGATTTTCGCTGCCCGCGCAGCGCCGATTCAGATCAACTATCTTGGATATCCCGGCACCATTGGTGTCGATTACATCGACTATCTGATCGCGGATCGCATGACGATTCCTGCGTCGCACCGGGTCCACTACCGGGAGAAGATTGTCGAATTGCCCGGATCGTTCATGCCGCGAGATACGAAGCGCGCGATCTCGGACAAGTTGTTCACGCGCTCGGAATTGGGGTTGCCGGAAACAGGATTCGTTTTCTGCTGCTTTAACGCCAGCTACAAATTCAACCCGCGGGTGTTCGACTGCTGGATGACGATCCTGCGGAATGCGCCGAGCAGCGTGCTTTGGTTAGCTGAAAGCAATTCAACGGCGATCGCCAATCTCAAGAGCGAGGCTGCCGCACGCGGCGTCGATCCATCGCGTCTGGTCTTCGCCGGCAGAACGGAAAGCCTTGAAGAGCATTTGGCCCGGTATCGCGCAGCGGATTTGTTTCTCGATACATTGCCCTACAATGCTCATGCGACAGCAAGCGATGCATTGTGGGCGGGGTTGCCGGTTCTCACTCTGGCGGGAGAAACGTTCCCGGCCCGAGTAGGGGCGAGCCTCGTCAATGCAAGCGGTGTCAGCGAGCTCATCAAGACAACGGACGCCGCCTACATTGCGACCGCAACCGAACTGGCGGCGCATCCGGATAAACTCGCTGCAATCAAGCACAAGCTTTCCGTCAATCGGGTTTCAGGGCAGCTCTTCGATATGCCGTCTTATGTGAAGCATATCGAGGCGGCCTATCGTGTGATGTACGACAAACATCTGGCCGGTGTTGAACCGGAGCACATTCAGATTGATGGATAAGAGGCGTGCGCCTCTTAATAGAGTCCCATAGTCGAAGCCACGATGGCCGAACGGTTTGCTGCCTCGTTCGTCACGACGGGCTTGATTCGCGGCAGTTTTCCCCCGTGCAGCTGCGGTCTGCCTCAATCCCCATTGGGATACCGTCGTCATGTCGCGTTATGCGTCCTTGGAATAGTTGTTTTATTTCAGTTGGTTATGAGGTTGTGGGGCACATCCTTGCGTGCTCTTTGTGCAACACGTCTCCAAAAACGGCCGCAACCGCACCCTTTGATGGCGCTCCTTTGTTGCGCGTTTATGAACCTTAGGTAATCGTGCATTCAGCGACGTAGGGGGGCATCCCGAGGTCGTCCCGTTCGGTGGTTTCGCTTTAGTCGCTCGCGTTCATGCGGGAGCGTTGAGGGCGTGCGGCCACCAAGCGGCTAGCGGAGATTTTGAACGAACCTCGCGGCGGGCGGCATCCGCCGGGGTGGGACGTGCTTGATCTCTCAAACAAACTTGGAGGTTTTATGAGCAAGATTAAGACCCTTATCCTGGGGTCTGCAGCGGGCATTGCTGCGATCACCGGGGCACAGGCAGCTGATCTTCCCGTCAAGGCGAAAGCCATTCAGTACGTGAAGATTTGCTCCCTTTATGGCGCCGGCTTCTACTATATCCCCGGCACCGATACCTGCATTAAGCTCGGCGGCTACGTTCAGGCCGACGCGAACATTCTCGCTGGTAACTACAACAAGCCGGGATGGGATCAGGGCGGCGCCCCTGGCCAGGCCGCTGCAACTGCTTATTCCAACGCACTCGGCACCGGCAGTCGCGACCAAGACTATTTCACGACCCGCTCGCGTGCTCAGTTCAACATCGATACCCGCACCGCCACCGAATACGGCGTTGTTCGCACCTACTGGTCGAGCAACTTCGAATTCTCGACGGGCGGCTCGCCGTCATCGGGTAACATCACCCTCGATTACGGGTTCGTCCAGTTCGCTGGGTTTACCTTCGGTAAGGCGATTTCGGGCTTCCAGACGCCATGGGGTGCTTACGGCGCGAACAACAACACGTCGTATCTGCTCGGTGGCTACGATAACGCGACCGGCATCACCCAGGCAGCCTACACTTGGCAGTTCGGCAATGGCGTGTCGGCTCAGATCGGCGTTGAAGACAACCGCGTGATTAACCGCGCTCCGTTGTTCAACACCGGCTTGGCGATCACGAGCCTTGGCGGCTTCTTCACCGGTGCTCCGGCTGGTTCGCCTTTCACTCCGCAAGGCGCAACCGGCGGCAACGTTGCTCCGGACTTCGTCGGTAACATCCGCGTTGACCAGTCTGCCTTCACCTTCCAGTTGTCAGGTGCGGTACACAACATCCATGCCAGCTACTACGCGACCCCAGCTGGTGCACAGGGTACCGAGCCTAACGGTCATCCGGGAGACGAATGGGGCTTCGCAGTGTCGGGCGGTCTTCAGCTGAAGAACCTGCCGACCGGTCCTGGCGACAAGCTGTCGTTGGACGCGACCTACACCGATGGTGCGCCTAAGTACATCATCGGCGGCGTGACGGGTAACGGCTTCGAACACTTTAGCGGCGGCGATGGCGGCTTCTACAATAGCTTCGCGTTCGCTGGATTGTTCGATGGCGTGTTCGGCACCGGCACCAGCATCGAGAAGACCAAGGTTTGGGGCTTCCGTGGCGCCTTCGTGCACAACTGGACCCCGAATTGGGAAACCAGTGTGTTCGGCAGCTACACGCATGTCGACTACAACGGTGCTGCTTCGACTTTGATCTGCAACCGTCTGACGACAACTGCGGCTACTGCCCTCGCGACGTTTACGCCTGGAAGCTCGTGCAACCCAGACTTCAACATCTGGCAAGTTGGAACGCGTACGGCCTGGACCCCTGTCCAGAACCTGACGTTCTCCGCAGAGTTCTTGTACACCATGCTCGATCAGTCGAACACCGGCGGCATCAACCTCGTCGGCAACCCCTCGATCCCGAGCACGTTCAAGCCTGCTGGCGCCTACGAGTTCAAGGATCAGAGCATCTACGCCGGCAACCTTCGTGTTCGCCGCACCTTCTGATCGTGATCGCCTGACGGCGTTCATCATCTGAACCGCTTACGACCCTCGGCGGGAAACCGCCGGGGGTTTTTCTTTGTGCGAAATGGCACAGGTCAGCGTGCCTGCCGCGCTATGGATGCGTCAACAAGGAGCTCTTTAAGAGTCGAGCCGAACGCAGAAGGCTTTAATCCGATCGATTGTCGGCCGGTCTGCCAGCAAGGGCGCATGCCCTTGATCGGGCACCACAACCAGATCGATGTCGGGACGCCGTGATTGCATGTCCTTCACGCCTTGCGGCGACAGCAGGTCGGAGAGACCGCCGTGCACGAGCATCAGTGGAATGTCTGCAAGCTTGTCGAACAGCTCCCAGATCGGCGGCAATGGATTGGCTGGATCGAGGCTCGAGAATCCTTGCGCAAGTCTCAAGTCGTAAGTCCGTTCCAGACCGCTACCGTCCGGCTTTTCGCGAAACGCGCGGCGCGCCCATGCCATCCATTCAGCATCGGTGAGAGACGGGAAGACGCTGCTGAACAGATCCTTGAGCCCGCGCGCAGCTTCCTCCCAGGTTTTTCGCGGCGGCGGATCGGCGATATAGCCCTTGATCTTCATCAGCCCATCCATTTCCAGCGCGGGGCCGATGTCGTTCATGATGACGCCGGCCAATAGCAGAGGCTGTGTCGCGGCCAGGGCCATTGAGATCAGGCCACCACGAGACGTACCGAGCACAATGGCGCGTGAGATGCTAAGTGAAGCGGCGATTGTCAGCACGTCACCCATCTCGATCGGGACGGTGTATTTCGCGGGATCCGGGTCGTAATCGGATAAGCCGCGGCCACGGTAGTCGATGGACACCACGCGGCGCGGAGCTGCCGGATCAAGAGCCAGCGCCCGCGCGATTTCGTCGAAATCATCGGCGGTGCGGGTGAGGCCCGGCAGGCACAGCACGGGCAGGGCCGGGCTGTCTTCGGGGCCGATGGTCTTTGCGTGAAGCTTGAGACCGTCGGCTGACTGGCAGAATACGTCGCGGAATTGGTCGGACATCGGGTGTTGGCCTTGAGCAGTGGCGGGGGCAGGGCAAGATCAAGTGTTGCGGCTCTCCTGCAAACCCGTGACGTTTGTCCGTCGGGCACAATGCAGGCGGGATCGCGTCCTCAAAATGAGGGGCGAGCTTAACATCTGTAAGACGAATGGAAACGTCTGGAGGCGTCGCGTTATTCGCCCCCGGCGCCGCGGCGCAGGTCTGCTTCGATCAACAGCTTATTGCCGCCGCCGAACCTGGCGCGATAGACCTGCACGTTTTCCATGATGCGCTGGACGTAATTGCGGGTCTCGGCAAACGGGATTTTCTCGACCCAGTCGACGGCATCCACATTCGGATCGCGCGGATCACCGTAACGCTCAATCCATTTGCGCACGCTGCCGCGTCCTGCGTTGTAGCCGGCGAACGTCATGATGTAGGAGCCGCGATAATCTTCGATCAACCCGCCGAGTTCGGCGGCACCGAAGGCCGCGTTGTAGGACGAGTCCGTCTTGAGACGGCTGAGATCAAACGTTGTGCCGTACTTCTTGGCGACGTATCTGCCTGCGTCTGGTGTGACCTGCATCAGGCCATAGGCTTGCGCAGGCGAGACCACGCTCGGATTGAAAGCGCTTTCCTGCCGCGCGATCGCGAACACGATCGGCTTTTCGACTTCCGGCCCGAAATCCTTGTACGCAGGGATGCCCATCACCGGATAGGCGTAGTAGTCGAAGGGCATGCCGCGATTGAGCGCGGCTTTGCCGACCAGTAACATCGCTCGTGCATCGTTCTGGCGCTGGGCCAGCTCGCACAATGCCAGCAGGCCATCCATATCCGCGCGCTCGCCCATGTCGGCGAGAATAGGAATTGCGATCTCGCGTTCATCGAGCGCATAGAGCATGTCGACCGCGCGAACGACTTCGAGCCGCTCGCCGCCGCGTGACCGCCCCGGCGCGCTGTTCAAGGCGATCTGCGGCAAGCGCAGCTTGGCGCGTGCGAGTTGTCCGTAATAGCTGGTCGAATGCGCGGCCGCCGCTTCATAGGCCGAACGGGCGGCGTCGGAGCGTCCTGCGGCCTCGGCCGCGCGGCCTTGCCAGTAACCGGCGCGTGCGAGTGCCGTCGGGTTGACGCTGTTGACGCCGATGCGCGCGAAATGCTGGGCGGCCGTATTGGGGTCGTTGAGGAAGCGGAGCGCAATCCAGCCTGCGGTGAATTCCTGCTCGGTCTTGTAGATGTCCTTGGCAGGCAGCGCCGCATCGCGCGCGATCACATAAGCCGAACGCGGATCGTTGTTGTCGAGCAGCTTACGCGCCACAAGCCGACGCTCGATCCACCATTCGTCGAGGTCGAACAGGCGCGCCGGATCGCGCGGTGCTGCCATCATCAGCTGCCCGGCTTCAGCGATTTTATCTTCGCGTCTCAGATATTGAATCCGGCTGAACATGTAGCCCGGGTCGCTATGCAGTTCGCGGGGCACTGCATCGAGCAGCGCTTTGGAGTTCGACGACTTGTTGTTGATCGCGATCCGCGCCTTGGCGAGCGCCACATAAGCGGGGCCGAGCCGCTTGGCCGAACGCAGGGCTGCTTCCGCGCCGTCCTTCTCGTAAAGCAGCATGTCCATCCGGGCTTTGTAATCACCGGATGTCAGCAGCGGACCGAATTGCGCGAGAGCGGCCTCTTCCATGTCCGATCCGAATTGATCGGTGCGCCAAGATTCTCGTACATAACGCTCCGCGCTCTGCCGATCCCCACGGGCGAGCAGTGCGCGCGCCAGCATGAAGCGACCCTTGGCCGTGGTGGGTTGCTCGCCGCCAAAAAAGGCAAGGACTGTCGCGTCGTCCCGCTTGTCGTCCCACAGGGCGGCCTCCGAGCGACGGCGGAGAAAGACTTGGCTTGGCCATGTCGGATTCTCAGCGAGGAACGCGCGGTAGCGCTCCATCGGCGCGCCGTTGTTGTCGCTGCGCAGGATGAGCCATTCCGCAAGCTTGCGCGCGACGGGATCGGTGATCGAGGCTTCGAGCTGCGTGGCGTCGGTTTGCTTCTTGTTGCGGACCAGCTCGATGACCTGTTCGAGCGTTTCCATATCCGCGCGAGATGTGGACGACGTCGAAGATAGCGCCAGCGATACGGATGGCTTCTTCGGTGGTGGCGCAACAGGTGCTGCCACGGTGCGCCCTGGGCCTTTGGGGGGCGTAGGCGCAGGCTGGGTAAGGGCGGATTGTTGTGGTGATGGCGTTGGCGCGCTGTGAGGCGTCACGCTGCGGGGGATTGGCCGCGGCTTTGGCAGCGGCACGGCGGATGCGCCATTCGACGGCAGACCTGCAGACGCCAGAACGGCAATGGCCGCGCCCAGCACGAATGTACGCCGCAGCTTTGCGTTAACACCGGCTGAGGGGGCAAAAAACGATGTCACTGCAAACCTGTGGGGCGAATCGTGCAATGGCCGCGCCTTCAAGTCTATTGGATTGATTATGTGGACAAAACATCAAATGTGTTAGAACCGGTACCCTGCCGCAACACCACGGCAAAATAGCGGCTGATGCGACCGATCCGGGGGCTCCCCGGGCCGGCCTGAGCCCATGACCCTTTCATCATGGGCCGGGACTCGTTATCAATCGGTAACCTTTTTACTTTTCAAAACAAGAAGCGACACGCGTTCGGAGACAGACAATGGCAGCCAAGACGAAGTTCCAAGGGTCCTACACAGCCTTGGTGACGCCATTCAAAAACGGCGCAGTCGATGAGGCTGCCCTGCGTGCGCTGGTGAACTGGCAGATCGAGCAAGGGTCGAACGGCCTGGTTCCTGTGGGCACCACGGGTGAAAGCCCGACGTTGAGCCACGCAGAGCACAACAAGGTCGTCGAAGTATGCATCGAAGAGTCCAAGGGTCGCGTACCAGTGATCGCCGGTGCAGGGTCGAATTCAACCCGCGAGGCGGTTGATCTCGCTAAGCATGCGGAGAAGGCTGGCGCCGATGCCGTGCTCGTCGTGACGCCTTACTACAACAAGCCTACTCAGGAAGGCATGTATCAGCACTTCAAGGCGGTGAACGATGCAATCGGTATTCCGATTTTCATCTACAACATCCCGCCGCGTTCGGTTGTCGATATGTCGGTTGAGACGATGACCCGGCTGTTCGAGCTGAAGAACATCGCGGGCGTGAAGGATGCCACCGCAAATCTCGCGCGCGTATCACAGCAGCGTCACGCTATGGGGCCGGACTTCATCCAGCTCTCCGGCGAGGATATGACCGCGCTCGCCTATATGGCTGCCGGTGGTCATGGCTGTATCTCTGTTGTCGCCAATGTGGCGCCTAAGCTTTGCGCCGACCTGATGTCCGCGGTGCTGAAGGGCGACTATGCGACCGGCCTCAAGCTTCAGGATCGGCTCGTGCCGCTGCACGACGCTGTCTTCAAGGAGCCAGGACTCGCGGGCGCCAAGCACGGCCTCAGCCTGCTCGGACGTCTGGAAGAGGAAGTTCGTTTGCCTTTGATGCCGGTGACAGCGCCGACCGGCAAGGCCATCCGCGATGCAATGGTTTTCGCGGGGCTGATCAACTGATCCGCGCCAATGCGGTAGAGGGAGATTGCCGATGCTTGAGGAGTTCAAGAAGTTCGCCCTGAAGGGCAATGTTGTTGATCTGGCGGTTGGCGTCATCATCGGCGCAGCGTTCGGCGCGATCGTCAATTCCTTGGTCGGCGATGTCATCATGCCGATCATCGGTGCGATCACCGGCGGCCTCGACTTCTCGAATTACTATACGCCGCTGTCGAAGGCGGTGACGGCAACCAACTTGGCAGACGCCAAGAAGCAGGGCGCCGTGCTGGCATGGGGCAGCTTCCTTACTTTGACGCTGAATTTCATGATCGTAGCGTTCGTGCTGTTCATCGTGATCCGCCTCATGAACCAGCTGAAGGCCAAGGAAGAGACCGCGCCACCGGCACCGGAAAAGCCGACGAAAGATCAGGAACTGCTCACCGAGATCCGCGATCTTTTGAAATCGAAATAATTTGCTATCTATAGAAGATAGATGTTCTGACAGCCCGTCAGTTTCAATCTGAAGGATTGCGTTCTCACGCGAGCCGGTTTTCTTCGCCTGAACACGCACCGAGGCACCGATGGCTGAAAAGAAAGAGCGTCCGATCAAGGTCGTTGCGGAGAACCGTAAGGCGCGGTTCAACTATGCCGTCGAGGACACAGTTGAAGCGGGAGTCGTGCTGACAGGGACCGAGGTCAAGTCGGCGCGCAACGGCAAGTCCACGATCGCGGAGTCGTACGCCGACTCCAAGGGCGGTGAGATCTGGCTCGTCAACGCTAACATCCCGGAATATCTCCAGGCCAACCGGTTCAATCACGAGCCAAAGCGGCCGCGTAAGCTGTTGCTGCACAGGAAGCAAATCAACAAGCTGATCGGCGCCATCGAGCGCGAGGGCATGACGCTCATTCCGCTCAAGATGTATTTCAATGAGCATGGCAAGTTGAAGCTTCAGCTCGCTCTCGCGAAGGGCAAGAAGCTGCACGACAAGCGCGAGACTGAAAAGAAACGGGACTGGTCGCGCGAAAAGGGCCGTCTGCTGAGGGCAAGAGGATAACGTTATGAATCAACCGAATTTGATGGGTGTCGACTGGAGCACAATTCCGGCGCCCGTCGACGATGGAGCCGCAAAGCACCTGAAAGGCGCAGCCATTCCGCCGGTTGCTTTGCGCGCGACCGATGGCAGTTCGGTCACGCTGTCGTCCTTGCCCGGTCGCACTGTTTTGTTCGCATACCCGCGCACGGGAGAGCCCGGCAAGATCGGCCTCGTGGATGATTGGGACATGATCCCAGGCGCGCGTGGATGTACGCCGCAAACCTGCTCATTCCGTGACCTGTTCAAGGAGTTGAAAGAGGCGGGTGCGAGCCACGTGTTCGGCATCTCGACGCAGGAAACTGAATATCAGCGCGAGATGGTCGAGCGGCTGCACGTGCCGTTCCTGGTGTTGTCCGATAGCGAACTCGCCCTCTCACGTGGGCTCAATCTGCCGACGATGGACGTCGCCGGGCTGACGCTGATCAAGCGCATGGCGATGATTATCGACAACGGCAAGATCACCCATGTGTTCTATCCGGTGTTTCCGCCGGATCGGAACGCGGGAGATGTGCTGGAGTGGCTGCAGGCCAATCCGGTTTAACGAGCGAGATCGTTGCGGACCTTTGCGAACACGCTCTTGAACATTTTCGGCGTGAGGACGCCGGTGTTCGTGTTGTAGCGCGAGCAATGATAGCTGTCGTAGAGCTTGAAGCGGCCTGCATCGTGAATCGCGCCGTGCGCAAACGGCGCGGTCACCGCTCGGATGCCGAGCGCCTTTAGCGTCGTGTCATGCGCGATGCGGCCTAACAAGATAACCGCGCGCACGTTCGGCATGTCATCCAGAGTGGCATTGAAAAACGTGCGGCACGTATTGATTTCTGCGGGCAGCGGTTTGTTCTGCGGTGGCACGCAACGCACTGCATTGGTGATGCGGGCGTTGACCAGCTTTAGGCCATCATCGGGGCGCTTGTCGTAAACACCTTTGGCGAAACCAAACTCGAGCAAAGTTTCGTAGAGCAGGTCGCCTGCATAGTCGCCTGTGAAAGGGCGTCCGGTGCGGTTGGCGCCTTGCATGCCGGGCGCGAGACCAACGATCAGAAGAGCTGCGTCGCGGCTGCCGAAAGAATCGACCGGTCCGTTGAACCAGAGCGGTTCGCGCGCCTGATTGGCGTGGCGGAAAGCTGCAAGCCGAGGGCAGAGGGGGCAGTCATGGTCGGGAACGGGGGGAAGTGCGGCAGCGGCCTTTGTGTGCCGTTGCCGCGATTCGCTTGCTTTAGTCGTCGAACTCTTCGTCATCGCCTCGCGGTGCAATCGTGCTGGTGCTGCGCTGCAGGAATTGCGGCGTGTGTTGACGCTGTTCGCGAGGCTCCCGAGTGGCAGGACGTTCGTTGGGGTCGCGGCCCAGCTTTGCTTGTAGCTGGACAAGATCTGTAAAGACATCTGCCTGACGACGCAATTCGTCGGCGATCATCGGAGGCTGGCTGGCGATGGTGGAGACGACAGTG
Source organism: Afipia dichlorophenoxyacetatis (assembly GCF_055386385.1). Taxonomy (NCBI): domain Bacteria; kingdom Pseudomonadati; phylum Pseudomonadota; class Alphaproteobacteria; order Hyphomicrobiales; family Nitrobacteraceae; genus Afipia; species Afipia dichlorophenoxyacetatis. The sequence continues at coordinate 2,962,413 of NZ_AP029250.1, forward strand.
ACGCGCACGCCGCGGCGCTGCACGGCTTCAACAAGTGAACGAAAATCTCCGTCGCCGGAGAACAGAACCATCTGGTCAATGTGCTCGGCGAGTTCCATGGCATCGACGGCAAGCTCGATGTCCATGTTGCCCTTCACCTTGCGGCGTCCGCTGGCGTCGATGAATTCCTTGGTGGCCTTCGTGACCACAGTATAGCCGTTGTAATCGAGCCAATCGATCAACGGCCTGATGGATGAGTACTCCTGATCCTCAATGATCGCGGTGTAGTAGAACGCCCGCACCAACGTACCGCGGCTCTGGAACTCGAGGAGAAGCCGCTTGTAGTCGATGTCGAAACCAAGCGTCTTGGCGGTGGCATAGAGATTGGCACCGTCGATAAAGAGCGCGATCTTGTTAGTGGCAGGCATCAGTTTGTTCTCGCATCGTGTTTGTTGTGTAGCATTTTTGGCGGCGTGGAAAGCGCCGCGTGTTGTTGCTTCAGATTTCAGCTGGTCGCCAAACGGTTGAAGAGGGATAAGCAATAGTAAATATCAGATCGACAACCGTTGGGGACGATCGGGATAGGGTATCACCTTGGGCAGGCAATAAGCCGATTTCTTGTCCATGGACCAAATTGTTCCTTTCATTTGACAAGAAGTGACCTCGCGAAAACCCGGATTTCTCGGGCATTTAAAAATTGCTACTTGCGAAAAGGCCCTAGTCGCTATACCTAAGACGCATAGCGAGACATTCTGACTTACTTGGAGCGACAGCCGATGGCGCGTGTCACCGTTGAGGACTGCATTGATAAGGTCGATAACCGGTTCGACCTCGTACTGCTCGCCGCACATCGTGCGCGGATGATTTCGTCGGGATCTCCTCTCACCGTCGATCGGGATAATGACAAGAATCCGGTGGTTTCGCTACGCGAAATCGCGGACACGACCATTTCTCCTGAAGATTTGCGTGAAGAGCTGGTCCATTCGCTTCAGAAGTTTGTTGAAGTGGATGAGCCTGAGCCCGATACGGTCCCACTGATTGGTTCTGCTGGCGCCTCCGTTGATGCTGACGACACCGAAGTTGCTGTCGAGCGCATGACGGAAGAAGAACTTCTGAAGGGCCTCGAAGGCCTCGCACCTCCCGAAGAGCAGCCTGAAGAAGACGAGTAAAACTCATCTTACTTTCTACATGAAATTTTCGTAATCATTCGAAAGGCCCGGATACTCCGGGCCTTTCGTTTTGCGTGCCTTTGCGTTTATTGACTTTTTGCGTGTCTTCCTTGCGGTCACCGGCCAACGCGGTGATATTGTGATTGGCTGTTCCGTTAGGAATTTCGCCAATCAAGGAAGTGTTGCAATGGCGACGTGGCGCCAAAATCATCATCAAATGCAGGCGGCAGCCGATGCCGGCGCGGCGACTCAGGCCGACGCATCCGCGGCTGCGAAAAAGCCGACGCGCGCCAAGATGATGCGGCAATACGACCTGGTCGATCGGGTTCGCGCCTACAATCCGAACACCGATGAGGACCTGCTGAACAGGGCCTACGTCTATGCGATGATGGCGCATGGCGAACAGAAGCGCGCTTCCGGCGATCCATATTTTTCGCATCCACTGGAAGTGGCCGCGATTCTGACGAACCTGAAGCTGGATGATGCAACCATCGTCGCCGCTCTGCTTCACGACACCATCGAAGACACCGAATCGACGCGCGCCGAAATCGACCAGATCTTCGGCAAGGAAATCGGCGCACTGGTTGAGGGACTGACCAAGCTCAAGCGATTGGAACTCGTCTCGCGCGAAGCCAAGCAGGCCGAGAATCTCCGCAAGTTGCTGCTCGCCATTGCTGACGACGTGCGTGTATTGCTCGTTAAACTCGCGGATAGATTGCATAATATGCGGACGATGGAGTTCATGCCTCCAGCGTCGCGACGGCGAATTGCCGAAGAGACCCTCGATATCTATGCGCCACTCGCAGGACGCATGGGTATGCAAAAGATGCGCGAGGAGCTCGAGGACCTGTCGTTTCGTGTCCTCGATCCCGACGCGCATCTGGTGGTGGTGCAGCGGCTGGATGCGCTCGAGGAGCGTAACCGCAATTTGATCGGCGAGATCGAGTCGCAGCTGGTCGCCAAGCTCGCGAAGAACGGAATCGCTGCGCAGGTGAAGGGCCGACGCAAGCAGCCGTTCTCGATCTGGGTGAAGATGGAGCGGAAATCCATCGGTTTCGAGCAGCTCTCCGACATCTTCGGGTTCCGTGTGGTCGTGAAGAGCCTCGAAGAGGTGTATGGCACGGTGGGTATCGTGCACACCACGTGGCCTGTCGTTCCGGGCCGCTTTAAGGATTACATCTCGACGCCCAAACAGAACGATTACCGCTCTATCCATACAACGGTGATCGGTCCCGGCAAGCAACGTGTCGAATTGCAGATTCGCACCGAGGAGATGGATCGCGTCAACGAGTTCGGCATCGCGGCGCATGCCTTCTACAAGGACGGCATTGGATCTCCGACTGAAATGCTCAACCGCGAGTCCAACGCGTTCGCGTGGCTGCGGCATACCATTGAGGTTCTTTCGGAGAGCTCAAACCCTGAAGAATTCCTGGAACACACCAAGATGGAGTTGTTCCACGATCAGGTGTTTTGCTTCACGCCGAAGGGAAAGCTCATTGCGCTGCCACGGCATGCCAACGTGATCGACTTCGCCTACGCGGTTCACACCGACGTCGGCAACAGCGCCGTCGGCTGCAAGATTAACGGCAAGTTCGCGCCGCTGTCGTCTGAACTTGAAAACGGCGACCAGGTCGAAGTGCTGACGTCGCAAGCGCAGTCTGCGCCGCCGAGCGCGTGGGAAGCGCTTGCCGTCACCGGCAAGGCGCGCGCTGCGATCCGCCGTGCGACCCGCGCCGCCGTGCGGGATCAGTACGCTGGACTCGGACGGCGCATCGTGGAGCGCTTGTTCATGCGCGCGAAGATCGCTTATGCCGATGACAAGCTGAAGGGCGCACTGCCGCGGTTGGCGCGATCTTCCATCGACGATGTGATGGCTGCGGTGGGACGCGGCGAGATGAAAGCTTCTGATGTCGCGCGCGCGATGTACCCCGACTACAAGGAAGAAGCGCGTGTTGGCGCGAAGAAGGTGATCGGGGCGACACCAAAGGCGAAAACGCCTGTGGACAGCAAGGCATCAACCGCGATTCCAATTCGCGGCATCAATTCGGACTTGCCGGTGAAGTTCGCGCCGAATGGTGGTGCGGTGCCGGGCGATCGCATCGTCGGCATCGTCACGCCGGGCGAGGGGATCACGATCTATCCAATCCAGTCGCCGGCGTTGAAGGATTTCGAGGAAGAGCCGGAGCGCTGGCTCGATGTTCGTTGGGACATCGAGGAAGTCGCGCCGCAACGTTTTCCGGCGCGACTGCATGTGCAGAACGTCAACGAACCGGGAAGTCTTGCACAGGTTGCCGGGGTCATTGCCGAGCACGACGGTAATATCGACAACATCAATATGAGTCGCCGTTCGCCTGACTTTACTGACCTGACCATCGATCTTGAGGTCTATGACCTCAAGCATTTGAACGCTATCATTTCTCAGTTGCGTGCAAAGGCGGTGGTTGCCAGCGTCGAGCGCGTCAACGGGTAACCGTCATCCTTCTGTCATCTGGTTTGGATTTTCCCATGGCGACAACTCCTCCGCTCCGTCTCGGGGTCAACGTCGATCACGTGGCTACGCTGCGCAATGCGCGTGGTGGCCATGTACCTGATCCGGTGCGCGCCGCTCATCTTGCCATCGAGGCGGGAGCCGACGGTATTACTGCGCATCTGCGTGAAGACCGCCGCCACATTCGCGATGAGGACATGGCGCGGTTGAAGGCGGAGATTTCGAAGCCGCTCAATTTTGAAATGGCCGCCACCGCGGAGATGCTTCAGATCGTGTTGGCGACCAAGCCGCACGCTGCATGTCTTGTTCCGGAACGCCGCACGGAAGTCACCACCGAAGGCGGGCTCGATGTGGTTGGTCAGCGCGATGCGCTCGGACCTTTCATCGCGCGGCTGAGCGATGCCGGCATCCGCGTCTCGCTGTTTATCGCTGCCGATCCAAGCCAGATCGAAATGGCGGCGAAACTGAAGGCGCCGGTGATCGAAATCCATGTGGGCGCATGGTGCGATGCTGTCGTCGAGGGGCAGAAGGACAAGGCCGAGCACGAATGGCAGCGCATTGTCGCGGGTGCCACGCTGGCGCAATCGGCGGGGCTCGAAGTACACGCCGGGCACGGCCTCGACTACAAGACCGCCCAGACGATCTCGAGCTTGCCTCAGGTGGTCGAACTCAACATCGGTCATTTCATGATGGGGGAGGCGATGTTCATCGGTCTGCCGCAGTGTGTCCGTGACATGCGCGCCGCGATGGACCGGGGTCGCAAGTTGATCCGGACCCACGCATGATCATCGGGATCGGTTCGGACCTCATCGACATCACGCGCATCGAGAAGGTGATCGGGCGGCACGGGGACCGGTTCCTGGACCGCATCTTTACTGACGCGGAGCGTGCCAAGGCGGAGCGTCGCGCCAAGGCGCCGAAAATGGTCTGGGCGACCTATGCCAAGCGGTTTGCGGCCAAGGAGGCCTGTTCCAAGGCGCTTGGCACCGGAATCCGGCAAGGGGTCTGGTGGCGGGACATGGGGGTGATCAACCTTCCGGGAGGGCGCCCCACGATGAAGCTCACAGGGGGGGCGCTGGCTCGGCTCGAATCCCTGACGCCGAAGGGCTTTGAAGCCCGAATTGACCTGACAATCACCGATGATTGGCCTTTGGCGCAGGCTTTCGTGATCATTTCAGCGGTTCAGGCCGCCAGGGGCTAAGCCGCGTCGTTTTGGACCAGGAAGTACGCGCAAATCTAAAATTCACTGATTTGTCAGACCATTAGCAAGTTTTCATCCGGCTCTTGATTGCGCCCTCTGCGACAACAGTCTAAAACCCGCGCGGGTGATTTGGCTGGCTTTCCGGTTGGGCGGATCACTTGCCGGCGCGGACCGCAAGCATCACAAAACCAGGACCCGAAAGAGCAATGAGCGTGACATCTCCGGCGAAATCCGAAGGCGGCGTTGGTGAAACCGTTCGCGTCGTCATTCACGCGCTCATTATTGCGCTGGTGATCCGAACTTTCCTGTTTCAACCCTTCAACATCCCGTCCGGATCGATGAAGGCGACCCTGCTGGTTGGTGATTACCTTTTCGTCTCGAAGTATTCGTACGGCTACAGCCACTATTCAATTCCGCTGTCACCGCGAATTTTCTCTGGCCGCATTTTCGGTTCTGATCCCAATCGCGGCGATGTCGTCGTGTTTCGCCTGCCGAAGGACGACACGACGGATTACATCAAGCGCGTGATCGGATTGCCGGGCGATCGTATTCAGATGAAAGAGGGACTGCTCTACATCAACGACAAGCCCGTTGAGCGCCAACGGTTGGCGGATTTCATCGGCGAAGACCCTTGCGGATCGGATGCGACAGCTCGCGTCAAGCAATGGCAGGAGACGCTTCCGAACGGCGTCACCTACAAGACGCTCGATTGCGTCGATAACGGCTTTTACGACAACACCAATGTTTACACTGTGCCGCCCGGACATTTCTTTATGATGGGTGACAACCGCGACAATTCGACAGACAGCCGCGTGCTGTCCGCAGTAGGCTACGTGCCGTCGGAGAATCTGATCGGTCGCGCGCAGATGATTTTCTTCTCCATTGCTGAAGGCGAGCAAGCCTGGCAGTTCTGGCGATGGCCGGTGGCGGTCCGCTGGAATCGTATTTTCTCCTTCGTGCGATGAACGGCGAGAGCGCACTGACGAAACCTACTCCGACGATAGATGACGCTGCGGCTGGTGGCCCCGGCGATGAATCGCCCGCGAAAAAGAAAGCGGTGCGGAAGCCGAGCGCCAAGGCCGCTGCCAAGATCGTTGAACAGCGCCTCGGTCACACGTTCGCCGATCCGTCATTGCTGGCGACCGCCTTCACCCACGTGTCCGCCTTGAAGTCGGCGCGCAACCGCACCGACAGCTATCAGCGGCTTGAGTTTCTCGGCGATCATGTGCTCGGGTTGATCGTGTCCGATATGCTCTACCGTGCTTTCCCCAAGGCAGATGAAGGTGAATTGTCCAAGCGCCTTGCAGACCTCGTTCGCCGGGAAGCTTGCGCGGATGTGGCGAAATCGCTTGGCCTTGATGAGGCCATCAAGCTTGGTTCGGTCGGCGCCGGTGCAAGTGCGCGGCTGCGCAATTCGGTGCTTGGTGATATCTGCGAAGCCGTGATTGGGGCTGTCTTTCTCGACGGCGGCTATGCCGCTGCGGCGCAATTCGTCGAACGCAACTGGACCGAGCGCATGCGCAAGCCGGTTCGGCCGTTGCGCGACCCCAAGACCGTCCTGCAGGAGTGGGCGCAGGGCAAAGGTTTGCCGACGCCGGTTTATCGCGAGGTGGAGCGAACCGGCCCGCATCATGATCCGCAGTTCCGCGTTGCTGTGGAATTGCCAGGTATTTCGCCCGCCGAAGGTGTCGGCGGCAGCAAGCGCGCCGCGGAAAAACTCGCCGCTACGGCGTTGTTGAAGCGTGAAGGCGTAACAGGCAATAGCAACGATGGCTGATCAAGAAACAATGGCGGACCGCGAGACGCGCTGCGGCTTCGTCGCGCTGATCGGGGCGCCGAACGTCGGCAAATCGACGCTGGTCAACGCACTGGTCGGCTCAAAGGTGACGATCGTATCGCGCAAGGTGCAGACCACACGCGCGCTGATCCGCGGCATCGTCGTCGAAGATAACGCCCAGATCATTCTGGTCGATACCCCCGGCATCTTCGCACCAAAGCGGCGTCTCGATCGCGCGATGGTGTCAACGGCATGGAGTGGTGCGCACGATGCTGATCTCGTGTGTGTGCTGCTGGATGCGCGCGCCGGTATCGATGAAGAGGCGGACGCGATTTTCACGAAGCTTGAAAGCGTCAACCATCCGAAAATCCTTGTGTTGAACAAGGTGGATCTGGTGCAGCGGGAGAAGTTGCTGGTTCTGGCCCAGAAGGCGAACGAGCGTCTGAACTTCACGCAGACATTCATGGTATCGGCGCTGAGTGGTGACGGCGTGGACGATCTGCGCCGGGCGTTGGCGCATGACGTTCCTCCGGGTCCGTTTCACTATCCCGAGGATCAAATGTCGGATGCGCCGATGCGGCATCTGGCGGCGGAAATCACCCGCGAGAAGATCTATCGCCACCTGCATCAGGAGTTGCCGTATCAGTCGACGGTCGAGACCGACACATGGACCGAGCGCAAGGACAACTCCGTGCGGATCGAGCAGACGATCTTTGTCGAGCGCGACAGTCAGCGCAAGATTGTGCTCGGCAAGGCCGGTGCGACCATCAAGGCCATCGGCGCGGATGCCCGCAAGGAGCTCGCGGAAATCGTCGGCCAGCCCGTGCATCTGTTCCTGTTTGTGAAGGTGCGTGACGGCTGGGGTGACGATCCCGAGCGCTACCGCGAGATGGGCCTGGAGTTCCCGAAAGAATGACAGGATCTGACGTCACAGTTCCAAAGCACATCTTCTATTTTGAAGTGCTGCTTTATCTGTCGCTTCTGCTCGATTCACTGTCGATGGTGTTTCGCAGCGATACGTTCAACGATCTCGGCGAGATGACTCCTCCGGAGGCCAAGCTGATCACGGCGGTGCTTTTGTTGTTCTTTGTGTTTCTGGTCTGGCTGGCGGCCCACCGGCGACAAAACTGGGCGCGGATGGTTTTGCTGGTGTCGCTCGTGATGTCGGTGATCTCGGTCGCCGCGATGGTCAACGAAACCGGCTGGCAGATCGAGACCTTTGTCGACTTCATTTCAGCGGCGCTCACGGCTGTCGGGCTGTTCTTTTCCTTTACCGGCGACGCGCAAGGCTGGTTCGCTCCTCAGAACGGCCGGCGCTAGAGAGTGCTGAAATCAAGCCGCGAGTTCGTGTAGACTTCGAGTCATGGAGTGGACGGACGAAGGCATCATCCTGGGGACGCGGCGTCATGGCGAGTCGAGCGCCATCGTCGAGTTGATGACGCGTTCCCATGGCCGGCATCTTGGTCTGGTCCGTGGCGGCGCGGGATCGCGAATGCGGCCGCTGCTTCAGCCCGGCAACACGGTGAACGCGGTCTGGCGCGCGCGGCTCGATGAGCATCTCGGCTATTATGCCCTTGAGGGAACACGGCTCCGGGCAGCCACGATGTTCGGGTCGTCTCACGCGGTTTATGGCGTCACGCATTTGGCGTCGCTGGTGCGGCTTTTGCCGGAACGTGATCCGCACGAAGACATTTACGAGACGGTCGAAGCCATTCTCGATGATTTCGAAAATGCGGGAGAGGCAGGTGTTCACCTGATCAGGTTTGAACTCACCATGCTGACTGAACTCGGATTCGGGTTGGACCTGTCGGCCTGCGCAGCCACCGGCACGATGAACGACCTTGTGTATGTCTCGCCGAAGTCGGGGGCAGCGGTGTCGCGTCAGGCGGGAGAGCCGTGGCGGGATCGGTTGTTGCGTCTGCCGCCATTCCTGCAGGAGGGAAGTGCGGGCGCCAGTTGGACCGGTCAGGATCTGGAGGACGGGTTCCGGCTGACAGGACTATTCCTGCTGCGGAATGTTCTGGAGCCGCGGGGGCAGGGCCACTCCGACGCCCGTGATGGGTTTATCGCGGCTGTCACGCGGCCTCGCGTCCGCGCGGTGGAAGGATAGCGGTGGACAGATAAAAGCAAGCGGGCCGGAATCATCCGGCCCGCTTTGGCATGCGGATAACTCTGCGTGCGATCAGTAGTAACGCGGCCGGTAGTAACGGCGGCCATAGTAGCCACCATAGTAAGGGCGCGGGCCGTAATAGCGCGGACCGGTGCGATAGCAGGTGCGGACCCAGGCATAGCCGTTCCAGACCGGGTTGCAGACCAGCGCGACGGTTTCCGCCTGGCCGGTGGCTGCTCCGGACAGACCGCCCAGGGGCATAGCTTCAGCCCGGGTGCCGGCCAGCGAACCGGCGCCGGCCAAAGTGACCGCGGCAACCGCAGCCAAAATCAAACGACGCATTTCTTCCTCCTCAAAGGCGCAACGAGGTGTCGGCACATTCCGGCACGTCGCACTGTTCGCGGCGCTGTCGGGCATGGCCCAGGCCACCGCGCTACAGGCCAAATTATGGCGGAACAATTACGAACAGGCGATGTCCAAATAATTCACTGGTTGTTCATTTTGCTCGGGAGAGTTAACCCCTAGCCATGGGAAAAAGACTGATTCCGCCAGAACCGATGGACATTCAGGAGGTCGCCCTCCGTGAGGCGCTCGAAGAGCGCTATCTCGCCTATGCGCTGTCCACCATCATGCACCGCGCGTTGCCGGATGCCCGCGACGGCCTGAAGCCCGTTCATCGCCGCATTCTTTACGGCATGCGGCTGCTGCGGCTCGACCCCGGCACACCGTTCAAGAAGTCCGCCAAGATCGTCGGCGACGTGATGGGTAGCTTCCATCCGCACGGCGACCAATCGATCTATGACGCGCTCGTCCGCCTCGCGCAGGATTTTGCCTCGCGTTATCCGCTGGTCGACGGGCAGGGCAACTTCGGCAATATCGACGGCGACAACCCTGCCGCGTATCGCTACACCGAAGCGCGCATGACGGAAGTCGCGCGGCTGCTGCTGGAAGGCATCGATGAAGATGCCGTCGAATTCCGCGCCAACTACGATGGTCAATCGAAAGAGCCGGTAGTTCTGCCCGGCGCATTCCCCAATCTTTTGGCGAACGGGTCGCAGGGCATTGCGGTCGGCATGGCAACCGCCATCCCGCCGCACAATGCGGCTGAGCTCTGCGACGCCGCCTTGCATCTGATCGACAAGCCCGCGACCAAGACGCGCGGCTTGTTGCGCTATGTGAAGGGTCCGGATTTCCCGACTGGCGGCATCGTGGTGGATTCCCACGAGCTCATCGAAGAGGCCTACACCACCGGGCGCGGTGCGTTCCGTGTGCGCGCGAAGTGGCACAAGGAAGAGGGCGCGCGAGGCGCCTGGGATATTGTTGTCACGGAAATTCCGTGGCTGGTGCAGAAGTCGCGCCTGATCGAGCGCATCGCTGAACTCCTCAACGAGAAGAAGCTGCTGCTGGTCGGCGACATCCGCGATGAGTCGGCTGAAGACGTCCGCATCGTCATCGAGCCGAAGACGCGCAACGTCGATCCCGAAGTGCTGATGGAGACGCTGTTCAAGCAGACCGAGCTTGAAAGCCGTATCTCGCTCAACCTCAACGTCCTGGTGAAGGGCCGTATCCCGAAGGTCTTGGGCTTGGCCGAGTGTCTGCGCGAGTGGCTCGATCACCTGCGCGACGTTCTGTTGCGCCGCTCGAACTACCGCAAGGGCCAGATCGAGCATCGGCTCGAAGTGCTCGGCGGCTATCTCGTCGCCTTTCTGAATATTGACAAGGTCATCAAGATCATCCGCACTGAGGATGAGCCGAAACCGGTCTTGATGAAGACTTTCAAGCTGACCGAGATCCAGGCGGAGGCTATTCTCAACATGCGGCTGCGCAGCTTGCGCAAGCTGGAAGAGATGGAAATCCGCGGCGAAGACAAGGAACTGCGTGCCGAACTGAAAGGCATCAATGCAGTGATCGCTTCCGAGGACGAGCAGTGGAAGAAGGTTGGCGAGGGCGTCAAAAAGGTCCGCGACTTGTTCGGGCCGAAGACGCCGCTCGGAAAGCGCCGGACGCAGTTTGCGGACGCGCCTGAGCACGATCTTGCTGCCATCGAGGAAGCGCTGGTCGAGCGCGAGCCGATCACCGTTGTCATGTCGGAAAAGGGCTGGGTGCGTACGCTGAAAGGTCACGTCGAAGATCTTTCGAATTTGGCATTCAAGACCGACGACAGTCTCGGTTATGCGTTCTTCGCAGAGACCACATCGAAGCTGACGTTGTTCGCAAGCAACGGTCGCTTCTATACGCTCGACGCCCAGAAGCTGCCGGGCGGGCGTGGTCATGGCGATCCGGTGCGCATGATGATCGACATGGAAGGCGATGCCGATATCGTCTCGCTGTTCGTCAGCAAGGGCGGCCGCAAGTTCATGGTCGCGAGCCAGGATGGACAGGGCTTCGTCGTCAATGAGGATGACTGTGCCGCCAACACCCGCAAGGGCAAGCAGATTCTCAATGTGACGGCGCCGAACAAGGCCGCAGCGATCACCGTGGTCAACGGCGATACGGTTGCCGTGATCGGCGAGAACCACAAGATGGTGATCTTCCCGCTGGATCAGGTTCCGGAGATGGCCCGCGGACGTGGCGTGCGTTTGCAGCGCTACAAGGACAAGGGACTGTCCGACGTCATGACCTTCATCAACAAGGACGGCATGACGTGGAAGGACACTGCGGGTCGCGAGCAGAGCCTGACGTCGAAAGAGCTGAACGACTGGCGCGGCAATCGTGGCGATGCGGGCCGCCTCGCCAATGGTTTCCCGAAGTCGAACAAGTTCGGCAAGGTGATCGAATAGTTCTGAGCGGGTTGAACTCTGTTTGTGTTTTGATGGACCCGCCAAAAGCGGGTCCATTCGTTTTTGTACCGTCGCCCAAGCTTCAAAGTTGGAGTGAAAACTGTCGAAACGTGATCTTCTGTTCCGCTATGATCGTCACGCAAGTGCAGTGTCCGGGGAACGGTGAGAATGGTCCGCTATAATGAAATTCGTGAAGGTGAAGTTGCCGTCGATCCGCCGACGCCGTCCGACGCCGGTCTCGTGTTCATTGGCCGCATTCGCACCCCATGGACCGACCGCATGATGACGCCGCGGCAGGGCAGGCACGACGGTCCGATCTGCCGGATCGAAATCTTCGATCCATGGGTGCCTGCACTGAAGGGACTTGATCAGTACAGTCAGGTCGAGGTGTTGTACTGGCTGCATCAGTCGCGCCGTGATCTCGTGCTGCAAAGTCCGGCAAGCGACGGCACGACACGCGGAACGTTCTCGCTGCGCTCGCCTGTTCGCCCCAATCCCATCGGGACATCGGTTGCCAAATTTGTCGGAATGGAAGGAGCGACTGTGCTCGTGCGCGGTCTCGACTGTCTCGACGGTACGCCGCTGATTGATCTCAAGCCCGATCGATGTCAGTTCACGCCGATCGCGCCGCCGCAGCCGGGCGATTTTGAAGCAGAAGCCTGAACCGCTTTCGCTGACAAGCTAACAACATCGCCGTGAAATCTTTGAGCGCAATAAATTCGCTCGGATTATATTCGTCGCCACATTCTTGGCGTGAATTAAATCGTGAACGTTGATTCTCGAACTGGGTATTGACGGGTGTTCCGCTGTCAATTTAATCAGGCTCGGCATTTAATTTACTATTTTGAAGTTGGTCGCCTTATTTAATTTTTGAAAATAACAGGCGCGCGAATGAATTGGATTCCTGTTGGTTCAGGAGTTGCTCACGCGGCAATTTGCCAAAGGAGAAAAACATGGCCAATTCCACAAGGAGCCAGAGCGTTCAACAATTGGTCGGGGTTGATGATTTTTTCAGCACTCAAGATTTTGGCTGGCTTTCTCTCATCAATCCCATCAACGATTTGATCATCGGCACCCGTCGAGCGGATGTTCTCAGTGCTAGGGCCGATGGTGACATCGTCATCGGGCTTGGCGGGAATGATCAGTTGGGCAGCGCGTTCAATCGCACAGCGCTGATTGGTGGCACTGGTAACGACACATTGGCGACGAATGTTCTCGTTCCAACGGAAGGCACTGATCCGGTTCACGGGCTTGCGGTCCAGCTTGGCGGATCCGGCCACGATAGTCTCGATGCGACCGTCACTCTGCAGGGTATATTAGGAATACCTCTAGATAGGCCGCTTATTGCTGAGGTTTTGCAGGATGGCGGAATTGGTAACGACACGATCAATGCCACGGCCAACCTTGCAGGGCCGATCGCACTTGGCGACGTTACTGCCAGAACTCATTTTCTCGGAGGGGCAGGGAACGACACCATAAATGCCGTCGCCGATACACACGGCGCTGTCGGCGATAACACCGCCATCAACGTGGTGGATGGTGGCGCGGGCAACGATCACATCACCGCGCGCGCCGACACAGAGTTGTCTGGCTCCCTGGCGACTGCCAAAAATATCCTTGATGGCGGTGGCGGTGACGACATCCTGGATGCGTCTGCCTTTGGCCGGTCGAATTCGACGCAATTGGTGTTGAACGAACTTCACGGCGGACGTGGAGACGACACGCTGACTGCCTTCAACTTCACGGATTCCAATTCACGCGCACCTGTCGGGGTGAACAATTTATTTGGTGATGATGGCAACGATGTCCTGGTCGCGACCCAATCCACCGATGGCGAAAACTCGATCACGAACGTCACGAATTATCTCAATGGTGGGACAGGGAACGACAGTCTGACAGCCAACTCAACCGCACTGGGGGGAGCTGTCACGGCCCTCAATCAGCTTGAGGGGGGAGATGGGCGGGATAGCCTCACGGCGAATCTCGATGCCAATGCCCGCGGATTTTTGAGCAACGATTTGTACCATGTCTCGAACGTGCTGAATGGCGGTGCTGGAAACGACAGCCTCACAGCTTTCCTGTCCACCGGTCCTGCCGCGAATATCACCGACAATTCGACGGCGGAAAATCATCTGGATGGTGGCAGTGGTGACGACACGCTCACTGCAACGGTCGCGCCTGGTTCGCTTGGTACGAGTTTCCTCAATGGCGGGACAGGCAATGACAAGCTCACGGTCATCGGTGGATCAGACAATGTGCTCCATGGTGGTGATGGCAGGGACGTCCTGACCGGTGGCATTGGCAATGATCACATGTTTGGCGACAGCGGTGCAGACCGGTTCGTGTTTGCCGCCGATAGTGGCCATGACACTGCCGACTTCTCGAAGGGCGACAAGATTGACGTAACCGCGTTGGCATCAGAGGGCATCCACAATATCGGCGATCTGGATATTGAAATCACTGGTGGCAACACGGTTGTGCATTTCGACGCCAACAACGATCTGACGATCGCCGGGGTGAAGAACCTGACAGCGGGTGACTTCTGGTTCGCATAAGGCGGTTCAGCCTCGTGTGGTGAGGAGGAGGCTAGCCTAGCTTGCGACTTTTTACGGGCTGGGAGATTGAAGATAGCCGAAGACGGCGCGTGCGACGCGGGATTCCAATGCCTGTGAATCCCGCTCGCTGCGTTCACCCGCGGCGTCGATCATGCCTTTGACGATCGCGACGACGTCCTGAGCGGTCGTCGCGATGTCGGGTGGAGTGGGTGCGTCATGATTGATCAGCATCGCTCCCAGCGATGCGGCTATGGCGTCACGAACATGGTGGACTTCCCTGGTGAGCGGGAGGCGCGCTTCCTCAAAATCAAGCAGACGTGCGAGGGCCGGGCGGCGCAGCTGATGTGCCACGGCTGCGCGGATGATCTGCAAAACTCCCTGCCTTAGATCCGATTTATCCAGCGTTTCGATCTCCGCGAGAAGCGTTGATGTCTCTCGCTGGATCAGTGCCTTTGTGATCGCATCCTTGTTCGGGAAATACTGATACAGCGATCCGATGCTGACGCCTGCGCGCTCGGCCACGGCATTCGTGGTGTAACCCTCAAACCCTTTCGTCTCCAAAATGCGAGCCGCCGCTTCGAGAATGGCTTTCACCGTCTCAGTTGAACGGGCTTGGGCGGGTAATTTCCGGGGCTTGAGGCGTGCTCTTTTCAAGTTTCCGACCGTTTGACAATGCGAGTAGAGATTGTGAGCTTTTGCTCATATTCTTCGTGTGCAGCTTCAAACACAAGGAGTTTTTTGATGGCAGCACAAATCGAAAATCAGTTGGATGAACGGCTGAAGCCGGAGATCACGGTCTTCATGCTGGTGAAGACGACGACGGAATGGCTCGGGTTCACGGTCGACCGGCGCTTCAAGCATATGGAGGAGACCGTTCAGCCGATCCTGCAAAAATACAAAGGCAAGGTTCGGCTGCGCTTCTACGACACGGAGTTCTACTCAAGCAGGGTCACGGACAT
This sequence comes from Afipia dichlorophenoxyacetatis, assembly GCF_055386385.1. Lineage (NCBI taxonomy): Bacteria > Pseudomonadati > Pseudomonadota > Alphaproteobacteria > Hyphomicrobiales > Nitrobacteraceae > Afipia > Afipia dichlorophenoxyacetatis. The sequence continues at coordinate 2,977,431 of NZ_AP029250.1, forward strand.
GTGGGTGTGGGAGGCGTCCTCCCATGCCGACTATCAGTTGCTCGTCGAAGAGCTGCGGGAAACACCCTTCTGGGATCGTTTCTTCGACATCGTCGAGATCCTGCCTGGCGTTGAGAACGCCTACGCGCAGAACTACGGCAGGCAGGCGCTCGCAAGTTGAAGTCATGATGGCGTCTCGTTGCTCCCGCCCGTCAGGAGCAACGTGCGGCCAGATGGGGTCCTGAATGGTCGGCCCCGGGAGGCTCTCTCCGCCACTTTTTTGCTTTTGCAAGTCACTTGCAACTAGGTAGTGATCTGTGCATATTGCGGTGCATGGATGCAAAGACCTCTTTCACGCCTGCGCCCGCGACAAGTGGCGCCAGCGAAACTCCTGTGGCCGGTGGCTGGCGCAACGCGCGAGGTGAACCTTCGCTGAGCGGCATGTTCGCCTCGGTCCGGATCGCGAAATCCGGATCATTCTGGCGCAAGCTCGCTGCTTTCCTCGGACCGGGATATCTGGTCGCCACGGGCTATATGGACCCGGGCAACTGGGCGACATCGCTCGCTGGTGGCTCGAAGTTCGGCTACGCGCTGTTGACCGTCGCGTTGATGTCCAACATCATGGCCATCATCCTGCAGGCGCTGTGCGCGCGGCTGGGTGTTGGGGCGGGGCGCGATCTCGCTCAGGCGTGTCGCGATGCGTTTCCCAAGGCGTTGGCATGGCCGCTCTGGCTGCTCGCTGAGATCGCGATTGCCGCTACCGATCTCGCGGAGATCATAGGTACGGCGATTGGTCTCAATCTTCTGTTCGGCATTCCACTCGAGATCGGTGTCCTGATCACAGCGCTCGATGTCTTTCTCATCCTCGCGCTGCAAGCTGCCGGTTTCCGTTGGGTCGAGTCATTTATCGTCGGCATGCTCGGCATTATCGCGGCGTGCTTTGCGATTCAGATCGCAATGGCCGATCCGAACTGGGGTGAAGTGATCCGCGGCTTCGCGCCGACAACGGAAATTATCCGCAATCGGGAGATGCTGTACCTTGCGCTTGGCATTCTCGGCGCGACGGTGATGCCGCACAATCTCTATCTGCACTCCGGCCTCGTGCAGACACGCAATTACGGACACAGCGTTCCCGAGAAGAAAGAGGCCATCAAACTTGCGACCATCGATTCCACCGTCGCGTTGTGCCTGGCGCTGCTGATCAATGCTTCGATCCTGATCCTTGCGGCTGCGACGTTTCACAAGGCGGGCAAGACCGACGTGGCCGAGCTCGAGCAGGTGCACTCCTTCTTGTCGCCGCTGCTCGGATCGACGCTGGCGCCGAACCTGTTTGCGATTGCGCTGTTGTGCTGCGGCCTGAGCTCGACAGTGACCGCGACGTTGTCGGGTCAAATCGTGATGGAAGGCTTCATCAACATCAAGGTGGCGCCATGGTTGCGGCGATTGATCACGCGCATGGTGGCGATCATTCCGGCCGCATTGGTCACGGTCTGGTATGGCGAGAAGGGGACAGCTCAACTCCTGATCTTCAGTCAGGTGGTGCTGAGCCTACAACTGCCTTTTGCGATCATCCCGCTGGTGATGTTCACTGCGAGCAAGGCCAAGATGGGGGAGTTCGTTGCACCGCGCTGGCTCACCGTCTTCGCTGCACTGATCGCAGCCCTTGTCGTGACGTTGAATGTGAAGCTGCTGATCGACTTCGTCAGCGGATAACGCCACAGGCGCCTTAAAAAAATGGAGCGGGCGCCAGGCACCCGCTCCGAAAGATTGTCACCTAAGAGAGTTGTCACGCAACCCGCAGCGAGCCGAGGAAGACGCCGACCTGTTCCTGCATGGCATTGCCGCGCTGGCTCAGAGCATTGGTCGCTTCGTTGACCGCATCGGCCGTGGCGCGGGTGCGGCCCGCGCCCTGACGAACGGACTCGGCATGGCGAGCCGCGTCCTCAACGCCCGCAGCCGCGCGCTTCACTGCATCGGCAATGCTTTGCGTCGCCTGGCTCTGTTCGCTTGCGGCGTTGGAGACCGCTGCCGTCACGCCCTCAAGCTTAGCGATCGTCTCGGTAATGTTGTGGATTGCTGAAACCGCCGTGTCGGTAGCGCCCTGCATGGCGCTGATCTGACGGACGATCTCTTCAGTCGCGGTGGCCGTCTGGCTGGCCAGCGCTTTGACTTCGCCGGCAACCACCGAGAAGCCCTTGCCCATCTCGCCGGCACGGGCGGCTTCGATGGTGGCGTTGAGGGCGAGCAGGTTGGTCTGGCTGGCGATGTTGCGGATCAGCTGCACCACATCGCCGATGCGCTGGGCCATGTTGGAGAGCTCCTGCACCGATGCATCGGTGTCGCGTGCGGCTGTAGAAGCGCTCTCTGCAATTTGAGCTGCGTCGGCAACGCGTCCGTCGACGTCGGCAATGCTGCCCGCCAGTTGCGTGATCGCGGCCGCAACAAGGCGAACGTTTTCCAAAGCAATCGACGTCGCAGCCGCAACGGCGTCCGCTTGCGAATTGCCGTCTTCGGCGGCGCCGGTGAGGGTGGCGCCTGCGCTCTCAAGCTGTGCGGTGGCATGCGCAACTGCGTTGAGCGCTGCGTTGATCTGCGTCTCGAAATCCCGAGCCGAGCTTTCCAGTGCGGCTCCGCGCGATGCACGGGTCTGTTGTTCCGCCAATGCACTCTGACTGGTTGTGTCAGCCTGGATGGCGTTGCGGCGCAGGGTTTCAATCGCCTGTGCCATCTGGCCCAGTTCATCGGTGCGGTCTTGCAGCGGCACCTGGATGTCGCGGTTGCCGTTAGCCAGAGCGAGGATTGTTTCCGTGATCTTGCCGGTTGGCGTGACGACGCGGCGATTAAACCACCATGTGCCCACGGCTGCAGCACAGATCGTGAGTGCGACAAGGCCGAGGGCGAGAGCGAACTTGATCCACAGCACGTTGATCATGGCCTCGCTCTGGCGCGTGGCTTCCGCAAGCGCCGCTTCACGAAGCGGCAGAACGTTGTCCAGAATCGGAATGATGTAGGGGAGGAATTTATTGGGCTCCAGAGCAAGCGGCTTACCGTGGTTCGGCAGCACATAGGTGGCGTAAGCTTCGCCGCCCTTACCCCAGAACGCGCGATCCACTTCGGCGAATGTGGCCGAGACGGAAGGGCTATGGATGTCTTCAACGGCTGAGCGGATGGTGGACCAGATCTGATCGATGCGGCCCTTGAAGCCCGAGAGCACTTCCGCCTGTTCGCCGTCCATCGGCAACTTCATGGTCATGTAGCGAATCATGGTGCTCGATTGCCGTCCGGCCCAATCACGCATGTCCCAGGAAAGCTGGGCCAGACGTGCGGCCTGTCCGACGTCCGGATTGCCGGCATTGATGCGCCGCTGAACTGTGGCCCCAAAGGCGCGGGCGGTTTCCTGAATGGCGAACATCTGCGGGAGGTAATTGTCGACGACGTTCTTCGGACGCTCTGTCAGAGGCACTTCAGCGGCGGCGAGGACTGCCTTGCGGACTTTGGTGAGGCTGTCTTCCAGTTCACGAAGAGCAACGACGTCGCTTTCCAGAGCAGCCTGACTGCGGGCATCTGCAAGAATGGCATCAAACGCCTTCATCTTGGCCTGTACCGGTGCCTTCTGTTCAGCTGTGATCGGTGTCGGCTGAACGAGAGGCGGATTCGAGAACGCGCGTTCAAGGTTCAATGCCTCGGGCAGGCGAAGCGCACTCGCGAGCAATCGCACGTCGTGATCGACATTCCGCGCGGTCGATAGTGCAGACCATTGCTGGGTGGTGAACAGAACCGTGGCGAAGAGACCCACCGCCGAACCAAGAGCGATGGACAACAGAAAAACTTGCCGGATGCGCATTGCAGTCTTTGCCTTCGAGAGAGCGCTTAGGGCGCTGAAATCATGATCGAAACGGACTGCAAAAAGGTTATCGGGTGATCACCAAGAATATCTTAAGAGACGCGGCAAAGTTGCAGCGCTTTTTTGTCACAAGTCTGACATCACGTGCGCTAGAGAACGCGTGCGTATTCAAAAATTGGATTGATAGTTCAAGCGCCAATGGCCGCGATCGAAATACGATCACGTGTCCTTCGAATCGAACTTGTCCCGCGCGCTGTTAATCTCGGGCATGTTTTCAAATGCCCAATGACCGAGATTTTGCACGGGTTCACGGAGCGATCGTCCGAGCTCGGTCAGCTCATAGTCGACACGCGGCGGAATCGTCGGAAACACCGTGCGCGTGACGAGGCCATCGCGCTCGAGACCGCGTAGCGTCAGCGTCAGCATTCTCTGCGAGATTCCGCCGACCATGCGCTTGAGCTCGTTGAAGCGGCGAGGCTGGTCGCCGAGCATCATGATGATCAGCACGCTCCACTTGTCGCCGATCCGGGCGAGGATCGAGCCCACCTCCCGGCAGTCGCTCGGCAGGTGCTGCTGCTCCGGCGGCTCGGTTACATCGGTGTTCGCGGGTGCCATGGGTGTGCTCGGGTTTAAAAAATGTGCCTTCTTGCGCGGTTTATCAAAGGTCACTTATAGCGTCTAGGTATAAGTTTGATACCAACGCTAAAGGCGATCCTATGAAACTCCTCCACATCGACGCCAGCATCCTCGGCGGTAATTCGGTCTCCCGGCAGGTTTCCGCCGCGGTGGTCGATCGCCTCAAGACGACTGTTTCCAATCTCGAGGTGATCTATCGCGACATCACGTCGGCGCCGCTCTCCCATCTGAGCGGGGCGCATCTCGCTGCCGCCCAGGGCGCGACGCCGGAGTCGGTCGACGTTCAGGCGGATATCGCCGCGAGTTCTGCTGCGCTAGACGAATTCCTTGCCGCCGATATCGTGGTGATCGGCGCCCCCATGTACAACTTCACCATCCCGAGCCAACTCAAGGCCTGGATCGATCGCATCCTCGTGGCCGGCAAGACTTTCAGATATTCCGAAAAGGGCCTCGAGGGCCTTGCCGCTGGCAAGCGTGTCATCGTTGCGATCTCGCGCGGTGGCTTCTACGGCGCAGATATGCCCACCGCAGCCGGCGAGCATCTCGAAACCTATCTGCGCTGGGTGTTTGGCTTTATCGGTATTCCAAATCCGGAAATCATTGCGGCGGACGGACTGCAGATGGGCCCTGAGCATCGCGAGAAGGCGCTGGCTGGCGCGATGCAGTTGGCGACTGGGCTGCAGGCGGCCTGAGCCGACAAGCAAACGGGACATCGCGCTTTGTGCGCGATGCCCCGTTGGGCGCAATGTTGTGAATGGGCTTAGTCCTGAGGTTCGGTCGCCGCGCTGCTGGCGGCGTCGACACGGATCCAGCCACTCGGCGCCAGCCGCTGTTGCGGCAGGAAGCGAGCTTTGTAGTCCATCTTCTTCGAGCCATCGATCCAATAGCCAAGGTAGACGTAAGGAAGGCCCAGCCTGCGCGCGCGGGCGATGTGGTCGAGGATCATGAACGTCCCCAGCGAACGGCTTTCCTCGCCGGGCTCAAAGAACGAATAGACCATCGACAGGCCGTCGCTGAGGATGTCGGTCAGCGCCACGGCGATCAGGTCGCCGCCTTTGCCGGTGATGCCGCTGTCGATCGTGCGCCGCCGGTATTCGATAATGCGGGTTTCGACATGGCTGTCTTCGACCATCATGGCGTAGTCGAGCACGGTCATGTCGGCCATGCCGCCGTCGCGGTGCCGCGCGTCCAGATAGGCACGGAAGATCGAATACTGCTCAGAGGTCGGCACGCCACTGCGTTGTTCGCTGATGATGTCGGCGTTGCGGGCCTGGACCTTGCGGAAATTGCGTGAGGGGCGGAATTCGTTTGCGATCACCCGCACCGAGACGCAGGCGCGGCATTGGTCACAGGCGGGCCGATAAGCGATCGACTGGCTGCGGCGGAAGCCGCCATGGGTGAGGAGGTCGTTGAGGTCGCCGGCCTTGTCGCCCACAAGATGCGTGAACACTTTCCGCTCCTGCTTGCCCTCCAGGTAGGGGCAAGGCGAGGGAGCCGTCAGGTAGAACTGCGGCGTGTTGCGCGAGTGCTGGGTCACGAGGTGCCGTTTGTCTCCAGACTATGCGATTCTGCTCCAGCATCGCGCTGAGCGGACAGGTGGTCAATGAATTTGGCCACTAGTGTGGCGGTTCAGAAGTCCGCACCATTTGTGCGGCGAGCCCGTAATGCGGGCCTTCTGAACCAAAGCCATACTAGATCAATAACTTACTAGTGTCCTTCGATTCCGACGTTCGCAAACCAACGTGCAGCGGAATGATGCGAACTTCGGAATCGTGACACTAGCCCGCTAATTTGGGGTTAAACGCGGTTCGTTTGTACCAGGGTCGGGGCCTGAACGTTGCTGTTGATGATCACGGCGCCAAGCACAATGTCGTGCAGCATCCGGCGACGGTCATTGAGCAGGCCGACCACCAGCACCAGCGGTGTCAGGACTGAAACCGACACCCAGTACAGAACGGCATGGACCACGCCGAGCAGAAAGTAGGGTCGCTCGCCGCTCCAGGTTCGCATCTGGATGTCCATGGTCCGCATACCGACGGTTGCGCCATGAGGACCGCCTAGCGACATGCCGTAATAGATCAGCGCCCAGATCACCGAGAACGGCGACACCAGCCAGAACAGGAACCAGCCCAGTCCAAGCGTCACGACGCCGAACAGCGTGATGAAGATGATGGCCAGGATAATTGGAATCGACAGCACCAGCAGGTCGATCAAAAACGCGAAGAACCGCTTGGTCAGTACGCCGCGGAACAGTTCGGGCTGTGTCCACGGGTCATAGGCGCTTGAGCCGGCCGACGGATTGTTACGCCAGGTCGCGCCACCAGTGTTTCTCGTGTCAGACATCGCTTAACCCCTCCGGAACCGGCCTCGTTGGCCGGTTCTCCCGCACATGGCCCCGGTCCTGCAACGCTGCAAGATGGGTTAGGCTCACATGGAGAAAAAGATATCTGGCGAGAACGTGGCAGCGGCGTCCTAGCGCTGCCCCCTTAGCTTCTCCGCTGCGGCAGGCGCGAAGTAGGTCAGAACCCCGTCGGCGCCGGCACGCTTGAAAGCGACGAGGCTCTCCATCATGGCGCGTTCGCCGTCGATCCAGCCATTGTTGGCCGCGCCTGCGATCATCGCGTACTCGCCCGACACTTGATAGGCGAAGGTCGGCATCGCGAAGGTGTCCTTCACGCGGCGAACGATATCGAGATAGGGCAAGCCGGGTTTCACCATCACCATGTCCGCGCCCTCCGCGATGTCGAGTTCGACTTCGCGCAAGGCTTCATCCGAATTCGCTGAGTCCATCTGATAGGTGCGCTTGTCTCCGGTCAGCGTTTTCGAGGAGCCAATGGCATCGCGGAACGGACCGTAGAATGCGGAGGCGTATTTCGCGGCATAGGCCATGATCTGCACATCCAGGAAGCCGGCATCGTCGAGTGCCTCGCGAATGGCAGCGACGCGGCCATCCATCATGTCCGACGGCGCGATGATGTCACAACCGGCTTCAGCCTGGACCAGTGCCTGCTGAACGAGAACAGCGACAGTCTCGTCGTTGAGGATCTTGCCATCCTGCAGCAGGCCGTCGTGACCATGGCTGGTGTATGGATCGAGCGCGACGTCGCACAGGACGCCGAGGTTGGGGAATTCTTTCTTGATCGCGCGCACGGCCTCGCAGACGAGGTTATCGGCGTTGAGCGCCTCCGATCCGTTGTCATCGCGCAGCGATGGGTCGGTGTAGGGGAACAAGGCGATGCAGGGGATATCGAGCTTCATGGCGCGCTCGGCGTCGCGCACGCATTGATCGACGGTGAGGCGATCCACACCCGGCATCGATGCGATGGGTGTCCGCGTGTTGTTGCCGCCGACCACGAACAGCGGCCAGATCAAATCGTCGGTAGTCAGAACGTTTTCGCGCACCAGACGCCGGGCCCATTCCGACTTCCGGTTGCGGCGCATGCGCGTGGCGAGATCGAGGGAGGGCGCAGCGGCGGCAGTCCGGGGATTGTGACGCGTGGGGTCGTCACGCATTTCGATCGGACGTCCGAACTTGATTGCCATCTTGAAACCACTCCCGTGCGCAAAACAGTCTGCCTGCAATTGTAGCACCTGCAAATCGCCCCGTCACCGCGCGGGATCACAGCCCTATGCATTGATTTTATCGGCCTGAAGGACCAAACAGTGCCCCCATGAGCAAGAATCCCCTGCGATCACTCTCGGCGAAGTTGGGCCGAGCCGCGGCGAACGACGATGTCGCTCGGCCCGAGCTTGACCATACTAATCGTGACAAAGTGAATATGGTCACGGCGATGCCGCCTCCGGATGCGGAGACCGGCGACAACACGTGGACAGGCCGGCTCGTTCTTTTCCTCAGAGTCATGGCGGTGCTGTCCATGATCAAGGGGCTTTATCATTGGGCGCAGATCACCGGCTTCATCGGCGGTGAAGATGGCTCGTTTGAATATCAAACAACGCAGTGGCAAACCGCGACGGTTTATTTCGCCGTGATCGAACTCGTTGCTGCTGTCGGGTTGTGGCTCGCGACGCCGTGGGGCGCGGTGGTGTGGTTGACGACCATCGTCTCCACTGCCGTTATCGAATTGATGTTTCCCACAATCTATGGCGGCAATCTTTTTGCCGTTCTCGTCGCAGCAATACTTCTTATTGCTTATCTCGCGCTCGCCTGGATGGCCGCGCGGGAGCGGCCGCCATAGTGGTCCGATAATAGGCCCCTTGCCACGATGCTTGACGGAATCTTTCAAATTTGAACGGTCGCTGTTCTGGAATGCGACAGCGGGGGCGACGAAGCGTGAACATTGCCCCGTTTTGGGTGAATCAAAGCTAACAAAACCCCTTATTTCATAGGGGTAATGTATGATTTACCGTTTTAAATAAACCCTCTCTTCATGTTGTTATTTAAGCTGATCTTCAAACGCATCCCTTAGTTTGCCCCTATCAGACGAGACAAAAGTTTCGTCGAATAAGTCGTAAAAAACGACATAGGGGAAGTGTCATGATTAAAGCCGCAACCACGGCGATCGAACCTGCGCGTGAGAATGCAGCTGCTCCAGTGCAGCCGCTCTATCTTGAAGCTCTGACTCTCGTTGAACGGCTGCATCGCCGTTTGCTCGACGTCATCAAGGATGAATTCGACCGTCGCGGTCGCGCGGACATCAACTCCGTGCAGGCGCTGCTGCTCTACAACATCGGCGACAAGGAATTGACCGCCGGTGAGCTGCGCACACGCGGCTACTATCTTGGCTCGAACGTCTCGTACAATCTGAAGAAGCTTGTCGAGATGGGCTTCCTCGATCATCAGCGTTCGCGCGTTGATCGTCGCTCGGTCCGCATTCGCTTGACCGCGCAGGGCCAGGAAATCCGCCACATCGTCGACGCGCTGTATCAGAAGCACGTCAAGACGGTGGAGCAGGTGGGCGGCATTTCGAACGCCGAGTTTGCAACGCTGAACAAGTCGCTGCATCGCCTCGAGCGCTTCTGGACCGACCAGATCCTCTATCGTCTTTGATTTCAATTTAATCGGGAAAATTGCGAGGCAGCCGGCGGAAGATCGGCGCCTCATGATCATCCCTTGGGTTTTTCGGCCAGTCCCTCCACTGGCAACGCCGAAGTGCGCGCAAGACGCACGCGGGACAGTTCTGCGCGAGAATCCCCCTCGTAGTACGAAATGCGACTTCGGCGCCCTCGGGCGCCTTTTCGCGTTGGGGAAAAGGAATCGACTCGTAAACGAGACCTGAATCCTGCGGCGTTCCAGCCAAAAATAAACCCCGGGACTCTTCGCCTGAGTCTTCCCATCATTCAGCATGAAGACGATTCTCAAAACCGCTGGCGATCGGATGCAGGTTGTATTGACCGTTGCATTGTTCATGGCGTGCTCGCTGAACGTGATGTTCCTCTGCGCGTGGCTTTAGGCTGCGCCCCATCGTTTTCCAGACATCGTTCGAGAGCCCGGGACGTCGCGCGAGGCCTGCTGCTTTGCCGTGGACGGAGGCGACCGGTTAGCGCCCGAGGCTCGATGGTTGACAAATAATTAATCGATTAAGGCGACGATCAACCGTCGGGAATCTCGTTGCCTCAGAAGAGGAAGCCCATGGACGCGCAAACAATTGCTGTCGACGCGGTCGTCGTTCTCACCGGCTGTAACCGCGATACGGTGGCGGCTCTGATCGAGAAGCTTTACCGGGACGGGGTGAGGGACCCTAAGCGCCTGACCTTCAAGGGCCTGCAGGCCGTCGCCCGGACTTGACCCTCGGGTTTTGGGCTATCTGTCGTCCGGCGGCCCCGGTTACCCCGATATATCCGCTCGGGGAGATGATTTTTCGCCTTTTGGCCGGTTTGGCGGACGTTTTGACCAAGGGGGGCCGATCTGGATTGCAGAGGCCGCTATTACGCCTAAATAGCGGCCGGAGGAGGCCGAACTTGGCCGTTCGCCCCAGATATGGTATCCCGCCATTGCCGCCCTTTAGTACCACCCAGAGCCGTCCGCACCCAATTTGAGGTTGCGGCGGTGGAGACATTTTATCCATGAGCTCATCTGCCAAAACTGCTTCCACGCCCGACTCGTTTTTCACGGCCTCCCTTGCCCAGGCCGACCCGGAGATCGCCGCCGCGATTAAGGGTGAACTCGGTCGTCAGCAGCATGAGATCGAGCTGATCGCCTCGGAAAACATCGTCAGCCGCGCCGTGCTCGAGGCACAGGGTTCGGTGATGACCAACAAGTACGCGGAAGGTTATCCGGGCGCGCGTTATTATGGTGGTTGCGAGTTCGTCGACGTCGCTGAGACGCTGGCGATCGAACGCGCCAAGAAGTTGTTCGGCGCGAACTTCGCGAACGTGCAGCCGAATTCCGGCAGCCAGATGAACCAGGCCGCATTCCTGGCGCTGCTGCAGCCGGGCGACACCTTCATGGGCCTCGACCTCGCAGCGGGTGGCCATCTCACGCACGGCGCGCCGGTCAACATGTCAGGCAAGTGGTTCAAGCCGGTGCACTACACCGTGCGCCGCGACGACCAGATCATCGATATGGACGCGGTGGCGAAGCAGGCCGAGGAGGTCAAGCCGAAGCTGATCATCGCCGGCGGCTCGGCTTACTCGCGCGCCTGGGACTTCAAGCGTTTCCGCGAGATCGCTGACAGCGTCGGCGCTTATCTGCTGGTGGACATGGCGCACTTCGCGGGCCTCGTGGCCGGCGGCGTGCATGCATCGCCGGTGCCTTATGCCCACGTCACCACCACCACCACGCACAAGTCATTGCGCGGTCCGCGTGGTGGTCTCATCCTCACCAACGATGAGGCGATCGCGAAGAAGATCAATTCGGCGATCTTCCCCGGCCTGCAGGGTGGCCCGTTGATGCACGTCATCGCTGCGAAGGCCGTTGCGTTCGCTGAAGCATTGCATCCGGACTTCAAGATCTACGCGAAGAACGTCGTCGAAAATGCCAAGGCGCTGGCGGAAACGCTGCGCTCCAACGGCTTTGAGATCGTCTCCGGCGGCACCGATAACCACCTGATGCTGGTCGATCTGCGGCCCAAGGGTCTCAAGGGCAACGTGTCCGAGAAGGCGTTGGTGCGTGCGGGCCTGACCTGCAACAAGAACGGCATTCCGTTCGACCCCGAGAAGCCGTTCGTCACATCCGGTCTTCGCCTCGGCACGCCTGCGACCACAACGCGCGGCTTCGGCGTCGCGGAGTTCAAGCAGGTCGGTGCGCTGATTTCGGAAGTGCTCAATGCCGTTGCGCAGTCGGGCGAGGGCAGTGCGCCGCTCGTCGAAGCATCGGTCAAGGAGCGTGTGAAGGAATTGACCAGCCGCTTCCCGATTTATCAGTAAGAGGAAAACAAGGAAGGCAAACCACGCATGCGCTGCCCAAGCTGCAACAGTCTCGATACGCAGGTGAAGGATTCACGGCCGACGGAAGATTCGTCCGTGATCCGCCGGCGGCGCGTGTGCATGGCCTGTAACTTCCGCTTCACCACCTTCGAGCGTGTGCAGCTTCGCGAACTGACGATCATCAAGCGCAACAGCCGCCGGGTGCCGTTCGATCGCGACAAGCTCGTGCGCTCGGTCCAGATCAGCCTGCGCAAGCGCCCGGTTGATCCGGAGCGGGTGGAGCAGATGGTTTCCGCCATCGTGCGCGAGCTCGAAAGCGGTGGTGAATCCGAGATATCCTCGGAGGTCATCGGCGAGACGGTGATGGAGCATCTGCGCCAGCTGGATGACGTCGCCTATGTGCGGTTCGCTTCGGTCTATCGCAATTTCCGCGAGGCCAAGGATTTCGAAGCCGTGCTCGGCGAGTTGAGCAGTGATGAAGAACCATCGCCGCCGGCGGCGCCGCGCCCGCTCGTCATGCGCAAATGACCTTTGCGCGCTACGGCATCGAAGATGCAGTCACAACCTTCTGACCAGCGCTTCATGCGCCTGGCGCTGGAGCTTGGCCGGCGCGGGCAAGGCCGTACCTGGCCGAACCCGGCGGTCGGAGCAGTCATCGTCAAGGATGGCGTCATCATCGGCCGTGGCTGGACCCAGCCCGGCGGACGCCCACATGCTGAACCCGAAGCACTACGGCGCGCTGGTGAAGCGGCACGCGGCGCAACGCTTTATGTCACCCTTGAGCCATGTTCGCATTTCGGCCGGTCGCCGCCGTGTGCCGATGCGGTCATCGCGGCAGGCATCGCGCGTGTCGTGTCAGCCATCGAAGATCCCAATCCAGACGTCGGCGGGCAGGGACATGCCCGGCTGCGTGCTGCGGGCGTCGAGGTCGATGTCGGGCTCCTTGCCGATGAAGCTGCACGGGATCACGCCGGACATTTTCTGCGGGTGAGCGAGAAGCGGCCTTACATCATTCTCAAGCTTGCACTGTCGGCCGATGACAAGATCGCGGCTGCGGGATATCGCCCGCTCGCCATCACCGGTGATGTCTCCCGGTCCCGTGTTCATCTGTTGCGGGCTCGCAGTGACGCCATCATGGTCGGCATTGGGACGGCGCTTGCCGACGATCCGCTGCTCACCTGCCGCTTGCCGGGCATGGAAGACTTATCTCCCGTGCGAGTGGTGTTGGATCGCGCCCTGCGGCTGCCCGGCGACAGCCGGTTGGTTCATACCGCGCGCCAGCATCCGCTCTGGGTCATGGCGTCCGATCTGGCCGAGGCGCCTGCCGCTGCCAAACTCGGAGGGGCCGGGGTGCACATCATGCGCATCCCGGCTATCGCCAATCAGCCCGGCCTTGATCTGAAGGCTGTCTTGCATGCGCTGTCCGATAAAGGCATCACGCGGCTGTTGGTCGAAGGTGGCGCGCGGGTGGCGTCGTCGCTTCTCGCGGCGGATCTCGTGGACGAGGTCTGGCTGCTGCGCGGACCAAGCGAGATCGGTTCCGATGGGATCGCCGCACTCGATGCACAGCCGGTATCCGTGATCACGCATTCGCCGCGCTGGCAGGTGCGTGCTACTGAGACGCTGGATCAAGACACTCTCACAATTTACGAGCGAGCTTAATGTTTACCGGTATCGTCACCGACGTGGGTGAAATTGTCAGCGCCGCGCCGACGGCGCAGGGCCAACTGCATCGGTTGCGCATTGCGTGCCGCTACGATCAAACCACAATCGTGGATGGCGCATCCATTGCCTGCAACGGCGTGTGCCTCACGGTGGTGGCCTCGGGCGTCGACCAGGGCAGAACGTGGTTCGATGTCGATGCGGCGGCTGAGACGTTGCGCCTGACCACAGCGAAGGGCTGGGGGAAGGGAACACGGCTCAATCTCGAGCGTGCACTCAAGATCGGCGATGAGCTTGGCGGCCACATCGTGGCGGGGCATGTGGATGGTATCGCGACCATCGTCTCGCGCGAGGATCTGCCCGATATGGCGCGATTTGCGCTGCGCGCTCCTCGTGAACTCGCAAAGTTCATCGCTGCAAAAGGCTCCATCACGCTCGATGGTGTGTCATTGACGGTCAATACCGCTGTGGACGACGTCTTCTCTGTGCTCATTATCCCTCACACGCTGCAGGTCACCACGCTGGGTGGTTGGCGCGAGGGCTCTGAAATCAATTTCGAAGTCGACTTGATGGCGCGGTATGCGGCGCGGCTGACGGAGATGAAATAGCAGCCATACGCAGGGCTTAATTGCCTTGGCATTGTTTGAGGCTGCGGTTACAACCGCCGCTTACCCCGATATGTTGACAATCTGCATAAGCACATTGTCGTTGTAGAATAATGTGAAAAGACCGGATGGGACGATGGCTGAACCGCGCCGTGCAGAACTGAAAGACGAAACCGATATTAGCGGCTCGCATATCGTCATCATCGAGGCTCGGTTTTATGATGACATTCAGGATGCCCTGCTGGCCGGTGCGACTTCTGAGCTGGATGCCGCCGGAGTGGGGTACGACGTGATCAGCGTTCCGGGCGCGTTGGAAATTCCGGCAGCCATTGCGATCGCACTCGATGCATCAAAGAAGAACGGCCGGCCTTATGACGGCGCGATTGCGCTGGGTTGCGTGATCCGCGGTGACACGATCCATTTCGAAATCGTGTCCATGGAGTCGTCCCGTGCGTTGATGGATCTGTCGGTTGCGCGGAGCCTGCCGCTCGGCAACGGCGTGATCACGGTCAATACCACCGAGCAGGCCTGGGAGCGTGCGCGGGCGGACAAGCTGAACAAGGGTGGCGATGCGGCCCGTGCTGCACTGACAATGATGCGTATCAAACGCCGTCTGGCAAAACCGCTATGAACGACACGAAGAAAAACGCGGACAAGAATTCCGGCGAGAAGAAAGCCAACCGGCGCGGTGCAGCGCGGCTGGCCGCCGTGCAGGCGCTCTACCAGATGGACATCGGCGGCGCCGGCATCAACGATATCTTTGCCGAGTTTGAAAGCCACTGGCTCGGCAACGAAGTCGAAGGCGATACGTATCTGCCCGCTGAAGCCGCGTTCTTCAAGGATGTCGTCGCCGGTGTTGTGCGCGACCAGGCCAAGCTCGATCCGTTGCTGGATGACGCGTTGAGCAGGGGGTGGCCCCTCAAGCGGATCGACGCGATCCTGCGCGCGACCCTGCGCGCCGGGGCCTATGAGCTCGAGCATCGCAAGGATGTTCCGGCCCGCGTTGTCGTGAAGGAATATGTCGACGTCGCCAACGCCTTCGTCGATCGTGATGAGACCGGCCTCGTCAACGCGGTCCTCGACCAGATCGCCCGGCAATTTCGCGCGGACGAGTTCTCGCGCACAAGCGGCTAGTGTGGTGGCATGACAGCGCGCGGCCACAGTGGTTCCGGTGAGGACAATCTGATCGCGCGTTACTTCCGCCCGCTCGCGACCAACCCGGGCGCGCTGGGTCTCATCGACGATGTGGCGATCCTGGCCGCGAACGGTCAGAACTTGGTAGTGACCACCGACGCTATTGTCGAAGGGGTCCATTTTCTTCCCGACGATCCGCCGGACACGATCGCGCGCAAGGCGCTGCGCGTAAACCTCTCGGATATTGCTGCCAAGGGCGCCAAGCCTGCCGGCTTTGTGCTGACACTCGCGCTGCGTGACGCCAGCGAGGCGTGGCTCGCACCATTTGCAAAAGCCATTGGCGAAGATGCGGAGGCGTTCGGCAGCCCGCTGCTGGGCGGTGACACGGTGTCGACGCCGGGTCCTTTGATGATTTCGATCACCGCTTTTGGACATGTTCCCGTCGGCAAGATGGTCCATCGTGCCGGGGCGAAGGCCGGAGACAGGGTTGTCGTGACAGGGACCATCGGCGATTCTGCGCTCGGCTTGCGGATCTTGCGGGGAGACATCCCGCGCGAAAGCCTCGATGCGCCGTCGCGGGAACAATTGGTGCAGCGTTACCGGGTGCCGGAGCCCCGCAACGCGATCGCGCTCGCGGTTCGTGAGCATGCCAGTGCAGCCATGGATGTTTCGGATGGTTTGGCCGGCGATCTTGCCAAGCTGTGTGCGGCATCCGGCGTCTCCGCAGTCATCGACATCCCCGCTATTCCGCTGTCAGAACCGGCACGCACCATGCTGGCTGAGGCGCAGGTGACCCTGGAAAACATCGTCGCCGGGGGCGACGACTACGAAGTGCTTTGCACGGTTCCCGAGAGCCGCTGGGATGCGTTCTCTGCCGCGGCGACGGAAGCAAATACGCTTGTCACCAGTATTGGCAGGGTTGTTGCGGGTCAGGAGACACCCCGGTTCATTGATGCGGATGGGAACCACATCACGCTGAAACGCCTGTCTTACAGCCACTTCTGAGCTTTTCGCACCGCAACCGTTCAACGTTGTAACGTCTAAAAACTCTAGTGTGGTGGTTCAGAAGTTCGCTCCATTTTTCCCGCGCGTCCTTCCAGCGAACTTCTGAACCTAAACCACACTAGAATCATAAATTTGCCAGTGTCCTTTCGAATCCAAAGTTCGCTACGGAGCGTGCCGCAATATGAGGCGAACTTTGGATTCGGGACACTGGTGTGATCAAACCGCTGGCGCCGTTGCGTCGCGAATATGATTTTGGCATGCTTCGTCCCGAATTGAGGCTGCTCCTCTGTTCTCTCTCGGGGTTTGCCTCGTTTTACGTCCTGACCGCTTTGTGCGGAGCAAAAATAATTTGGGGCGTTGGGGAAACACACGGGATCTGAGGCAAAAAATAGATGACAGCTTTGTGGTTGATTGTGCTCGCTGGAGCGCTTTCCATTGTCTACGCCATCTGGGCAACATCGTCGGTGCTCAGTGCGGACGCGGGTAATCCGCGGATGCAGGAAATCGCCGCCGCAGTACGCGAAGGCGCGCAGGCCTATCTCAGGCGGCAATATACAACGATCGGTATCGTCGGCATCGTGATCTTCGTGCTGCTGGCTTACTTCCTCGGAATCCTTGTGGCGGTCGGCTTCCTGATCGGTGCCGTGCTTTCCGGCGCTGCAGGCTTCATCGGCATGAACGTCTCCGTTCGCGCCAACGTGCGCACTGCACAAGCGGCGACCAAGTCGCTCGCAGGCGGTCTTGAGCTGGCGTTCAAGGCAGGCGCGATCACAGGGCTGCTGGTTGCAGGCCTCGCGCTCCTCGGTGTCACGCTTTACTTCGGCTATCTCACTCAGATGCTGGGTCTGGCGCCGAACAATCGCGTCGTCATCGATGCGATGGTGGCGCTCGGCTTTGGTGCGTCGCTGATCTCGATCTTCGCGCGTCTCGGCGGCGGTATCTTTACCAAGGGCGCAGACGTCGGCGGCGATCTCGTCGGCAAGGTGGAAGCGGGCATCCCGGAAGACGATCCGCGCAACCCGGCGACCATCGCAGACAACGTCGGTGACAACGTCGGTGATTGCGCCGGTATGGCCGCCGACCTGTTCGAGACCTACGCCGTGACAGCGGTGGCCACCATGGTGCTCGCCGCGATCTTCTTCGCTGGGGCACCTGCGCTTCTGCCCAACATGGTGATCCTGCCGCTCGCGATCGGCGGCATCTGCATCCTGACCTCGATCATCGGTACCTTCTTCGTGAAACTGGGTGCCAGCCAATCGATCATGGGTGCGCTCTATAAGGGGCTGATCGCGACGGGTGTGCTGTCGCTGTTTGGTGTGGCGTTCGTCATTCACCGGCTGATCGGCTTCGGTCCGCTGGCAGGCGTGAACTACACGGGCCTCGCACTGTTCGAGTGCGGCATTGTCGGCCTTGTGGTGACCGGTCTCATCATCTGGATCACCGAATACTACACCGGCACGGACTTCCGTCCGGTGAAGTCGATCGCGGCATCCTCGGTTACCGGACACGGCACCAACGTGATCCAGGGTCTCGCGATCTCGATGGAGTCGACGGCGGGTCCCGCCATCGTCATCATCGCGGGCATCCTGGTCACCTACAGCCTTGCCGGTCTGTTTGGCATCGCGATCGCGACAACCACCATGCTGGCGCTCGCCGGTATGATCGTTGCGCTCGACGCGTTTGGCCCGGTGACCGACAACGCCGGCGGCATCGCGGAAATGGCGGGCCTTCCGAAGGAAGTCCGCAAGTCGACCGATGCGCTCGATGCGGTCGGCAACACCACCAAGGCCGTAACCAAGGGCTATGCCATTGGCTCCGCCGGTCTCGGCGCGCTGGTGCTGTTCGCCGCCTACAATGAAGATCTCAAGTTCTTCATCGCGAACAGTGCGAAGCATCCTTACTTCAACGGTGTCGTTCCGGACTTCTCACTGAACAATCCGTACGTCGTGGTCGGCCTGCTGTTCGGCGGCTTGCTGCCGTATCTGTTCGGTGCGATGGGCATGACGGCGGTTGGCCGTGCGGCCGGCGCCATCGTGGAAGAGGTGCGTCGTCAGTTCCGCGAAAAGCCGGGCATCATGCAAGGCACCGACAAGCCGGACTACGGTAAGGCGGTTGACCTTCTGACCAAAGCCGCGATCAAGGAAATGATCATTCCGTCGCTGCTGCCGGTGCTGTCGCCGATCGTGGTCTATTTCTTGATTTATGTGATCGCGGGCGGCGGTGCGGCCGGCAAGTCGGCGGCTTTCTCGGCCGTCGGTGCGATGCTGCTCGGCGTGATCGTGACGGGTCTGTTCGTTGCGATCTCCATGACGTCGGGAGGCGGCGCATGGGACAACGCCAAGAAGTACATTGAGGACGGCCACTACGGTGGCAAAGGATCGGAAGCTCACAAAGCAGCCGTGACCGGCGACACCGTCGGCGACCCTTACAAGGATACGGCAGGTCCGGCCGTCAATCCGATGATCAAGATCACCAACATCGTCGCGTTGCTGCTGCTGGCAATTCTGGCACACTAACAGGCGGCAGACTGCAATAGACCAAAACCCCGCAGCGCAAGCTGCGGGGTTTTTCTTTCGCGAATTGGCTGCCGGTTCGACAAAAACTCAACGGCGAAAGCTCGGTGATTCGGTTCGAATTGATGACAATTCGAGCGGGCTGCACCGGATATATTTTCGTGCCTGCCTGGAAACCCGCCTCAGTTGCCGCGTTATCTGCGTTCGATGAGGACGCAAAGCTTTCAACGAGGGAGCGAAGCTATGGCAGCCGATGATGGAGATCCGTTTGAGCAGGGGAAGCTCGCTCGGTTCAACAATGAGCCGCACGAAAATCCCTATCCTAAAAACTCCGAACAGCACGACCGCTGGGAGGCCGGCTACAAGTTCGTGGACCACGGTCTGACGGCCGTGTGATGGAGATCAGCTAGAAGACAAAACGGCCGTCCGAACGACGGCCGTATCTTTTTGGACGCATCGATGTCGGCAAGCGAACGCGATGTTCGTCAGTTGACGTCCATCTTCAGCCCTTCCTTGTCGATGATGCCGGCGAACTTTTTGATCTCGGCATTGATGAAGGCCGTGAACTGCTCGGGCGTTCCATAGTCGGGGACGGCGCCCATCTGGCTGATGTTCTTCTTGATGTCGTCGCGCGCCAGCATCTTCTTGATCTCGCCATTGAGTGCGTCGACCGCAGGCCTTGGTGTGCCTTGTGGCAGAAACACACCGAACCAGGATGAGACGTCAAAGTTCGCAAGCTCCGGCGCGCTTTCCCGCATCGTCGGAACGTTCGGCGCCATGAAGCTGCGCTCCGGTGTGGTGACGGCCAGCGGGATGAGTTTGCCATCCAGCGCCTGCGGCAGTGTTGGGAAGAGGTTGTCGAACAGGATCGCGATATCGCCTCCCAGCGCTGCGGTGAGGGCGGGGCCTGCGCCGCGGAAGGGAATATGCGTCATTTTCAAGCCGGTCAGTTGCAGAAACCAGACAGCGGTCAGATGCGGGCTTTGTCCAACGCCGGACGAGCCGTAGTTCAGCTTGTCCGGATGGGCTTTGAGGTAAGCGATCAATTCCGGAATCGATTTGATGCCGCTGGAGGGATGAGCAGACACGATGTTCGGAATTCGGATCGCGTTGCTGACGGGCTGCAATTGGTCGGCTTTGTAGGGCAGGCTACGGAAGATGCTGTAGGCCACCGCGTTCGGCCCCGGATTGCCGATTAGGATGGTGTGGCCATCTGGCTTCTGCCGAACGAAATCGGCCGTGCCGATGGTGCCGCCCGCGCCTGATTTGTTGTCGACGACCGCCGATTGTCCCCACGCCGCTTGAAGATGTTGCGCGAGATAACGCCCGATCACATCGGTGCTGCCACCAGGGGCCGCGGGCACAACGATGCGGATGGTCTCGGTCGGACGCCAGTCCGCTTTCGCGCGGCGCGGCCAGAACGGTGTTGTGGAGAGTGCGGCAGCACCGGACAGCACGGTGCGGCGAGACAGCAAACGCGTCATCGTTATCCTCCCATGTGCATCTCTTTGCGAGATTTTTATTGGGAGAGCGTACCGGCCGTATTTCCCAGCGGCAAGCCGAGGCGGTTGAGGAAGTTCTGAAGGTATTCGCAACGCAAAAGCCCCGCAGCACTGCTGCGGGGCTTCATGATGTCACAGGCCGCCGATTACTTTGGACTGAGGAGTTTGAACAGCGGTGTCAGATAGCTCATTTCCTGACCGCTGGTCGGCGTGGTGCGGCTGATGAAGTCGAAGATCTTGCCGTCCTTGAGCCCGTAATTGGCGATACGTTGGACGGTTCGGTTTTTGTCGAAATAGATCGCGATCACGCGCTGGTCGACCACGCTCTGCGGCATGAAGGCGACTTTACGCTCTGAGCGCTGGGAGATGTAATAGAACACCTCGCCGCTCAGGGTCGCGACGGTGGAGGGCGTGCCCATCACGATCAGGACCTGATCCTGGCTGGCGCCGATCGGGATTTGCTCCAGCGCGCCGTCCGGCAGGATGTAGCCCTTCTGGAATTGTTCGCCTGTGCAGGCGCCCAGGACGCCGCAGACGACAGCCACTACAGCGATTGCACGCAATTTCCGCCAGCCGGCAATAAAGCCGTGCCAGCCTTTGGTCGCAGGACCAGCTTGACCGGTAACAGTCATACTTGGGATTGACCTTCCTCTTGCGTCGATCGAAGCGTTGACGTACCGGGCAGGGCTTCCGATTTCAACACTCCAGAAGCCACGGGTTATCTAATAAGTCCCTAAAGCTTCAACGCGGAACCAAAAATGCTCTGGCCCTTCAATCGCTTCAAAAATTCTCAGGCCCCGTCGCGCGGCACCATTGAAGCCATCTATGGCATGATCGTGGCGCAGGCGCGACAACCGGACTTTTACGAAAGCCTCAACGTGCGCGATACGGTTAATGGCCGGCTGGATATGGTCATTCTCCATATGTGGCTGGTGCTGCGCCGTTTGCGGTCGGTGGAGGGGAGCGAACAGCTGGCGCAGGCCCTGTTCGATCATTTCTGCACCGATATGGACGACAATTTGCGTGAAATGGGGGTCGGCGATCTAACCGTGCCGAAAAAGATGCAGGCCTTTGGCGAGGCTTTCTATGGTCGATCCACCGCCTATGACATGGCGTTTGAGGCCGGGGACGAGGAGCTGACCAAGGCGCTGATGCGCAATGTCCTCAACGGTGAATTCCCGGACAGCGCCCGCGTCCTTGCAAACTATGTGCGGGAGGTCAGTGCGGCTCTCAATGCCGCGGAGCCCAAGGCTCTTTACTCGGGGGCGTGGACGTTTCCCAAGCCGATGCTTAATTCTTAAGTGTCGATAGCATGAGCAAAGCGGGCGAGATGACTGACAAGATGATTCCCTGGAGCTTCCTATTTGCGGTGGCTCAGCTGCCCGAGCAGGGCTCACATCAGACTTTGGAAACCTCGGCCGAGCAGCGTGCCGCGATCGCAGTCCTCGGGGACCTGCCTGCGGTGATGAAAGCGAGGGCCGAACTGAATTTGGCCCATGCGCCGGGTGGCCAGGTTCACGTCACCGGGCGCGTGCAGGGGCGTGTAGAACAGATCTGTGTGGTCACCCTCGATCCGGTCGAGAACGATGTCGATGAGCCGATTGATATCATGTTCGCGCCGCCCTCGCAGATCCCGGTGAGCGCGAAGGTCGTGCAGTCGGAAGAAGGGGAAGAGTTCGAGATTCCCGATCCGCCGGAGCCCATCGTCAACGGCTTTATCGATCTCGGCGTGTTGGCGACCGAGTTCCTGTTTCTAGGACTAGATCCCTATCCACGGAAGCCTGGGGCGGAGTTTGTCCCGCCGGAAGTTCCCGTGGACCCGGAGGAACACCCCTTCGCTGCCCTGAAGGCGCTTAAGGAGGCCGACCCAGGCTCCAAGGCCAAGAAGCCAAGGAAGAAGTGAAGAAACCGGGTATAGGGCCACTGACCGAACCGCTCCGCCCGGTCAAGGCGTTGTGTCAGACAACGAAAACGCTATTGTCGCTGCCCGGCTGGGGGCCGGTACCGTGTTTTGGTCCGCCTTTGCCTCAGGCCCAACCCGCGGTTCTTTAAGGCCGCAAAAATCAGGTTTCCAGGACGCCCATGCCGCAAAAGGTTCGAATCGCGCTTGACGCCATGGGCGGCGATTTCGGTGCGTCGGTGGTTGTCCCGGGGGCGGCACTGGCGCTGACGCGGCATCAGGATGTGGAATTCCTGCTGTTCGGCGATAGCACCCTGATCAATGCCCAGCTGGAGCAGCATCCGGCCTTGAAGGCGATTTCACGGGTGGTTCACGCGGACATCGCCATCAGCATGGATGAAAAGCCAAGTCAGGCGCTGCGGCGCGGCCGCAAGAAGTCCTCCATGTGGCTGGCGATCGATGCGGTCAAGAATGGCGAGGCGGATGTTGCCGTCTCGGCCGGCAACACCGGTGCACTCATGGCCATGGCCAGACTCAACCTGCGGATGCTGCCGGGAATCGATCGCCCGGCCATCGCCGCGGTGTGGCCGACGGTGCGCGGTGAATCGGTGGTGCTCGATGTCGGCGCGTCCATCGGCGGCGACGCACGCCATCTCGCGTCGCTTGCGGTCATGGGCGGTGCGATGGCCCAGGTGCTGTTCGATCTTGAGCGTCCGAGCGTCGGTCTGCTGAATATCGGCGTCGAGGAAGTGAAGGGCGTCGAGGAGGTTCGCGAGGCTGCGGATCTGCTCCGTGCCATGAACCTGCCTCAGCTTGATTTCATCGGTTTCGTCGAGGGCGACGGCATCGGCA
This sequence comes from Afipia dichlorophenoxyacetatis, assembly GCF_055386385.1. Classification (NCBI taxonomy): domain Bacteria; kingdom Pseudomonadati; phylum Pseudomonadota; class Alphaproteobacteria; order Hyphomicrobiales; family Nitrobacteraceae; genus Afipia; species Afipia dichlorophenoxyacetatis. Next base: position 3,000,389 of record NZ_AP029250.1, read on the forward strand.
AAGGTGCCGCCGACGTCATCGTGACCGAGGGCTTCACCGGCAATATCGCGTTGAAGACTGCTGAGGGCACCGCGCGTCAGATCGCGGAATATCTGCGCAGTGCGATGAGCCGGACCTGGCGCTCGAAGCTCGGTTATCTTTTTGCGCGCGGCGCCTTTAATGCGTTGCGCGACAAGATGGACCCTCGCAAGGTCAATGGTGGTGTTTTTCTGGGACTGAACGGTGTGGTCATCAAGAGTCATGGTGGCACCGACGCGGAAGGCTTCGCCTCTGCTGTCGATGTGGGTTACGACATGGTTCGCTACGATCTCCTGCCAAAAATCAATCATACACTTAACCGCGACGGCAACGCACTTTCCAAGGTGCCGAGCGCGCAGGAGGCTGTCTCGTGACTGTGATGCGTTCGGTTGTGCTTGGCTACGGCGCTTATCTGCCGGAGCGCATCCTGACCAATGCCGAATTGGCGACGATGGTCGACACCTCGGATGATTGGATTGTCCAGCGTACCGGCATCCAGCAGCGCCATATGGCGGCGGAGGGAGAGTTCACTTCGCACCTTGGTCTGAAGGCGGCACAGGCCGCGATCGCCAAAGCGGGGATCGATACACAGTCGATCGATCTGATCGTGCTCGCGACATCGACGCCGGACAACACCTTTCCGGCAACCGCGGTGGCGATCCAGAACGGGCTCGGCATCAACCATGGCGCCGCCTTTGACCTTCAGGCCGTCTGCTCGGGTTTTATTTTCGCACTTGCCACTGCGGACAACTTTCTCAGGAACGGCGCCTTCAAGCGTGCGCTGGTGATCGGCGCCGAAACCTTCTCGCGCATTCTGGACTGGAACGATCGCGGCACCTGTGTGCTGTTCGGCGACGGAGCCGGCGCGGTGGTGCTGGAAGCCCAGCCGCAGGCGGGAACTTCAGCCGATCGCGGCATCCTTACAACTCATCTGCGCTCTGACGGGCGCCACAAGGATAAGTTGTTTGTGGACGGCGGACCATCGACGACTCAGACCGTGGGGCATCTGCGGATGGAAGGGCGCGAAGTGTTCAAGCATGCGGTGGGCATGATCACCGACGTGATCGTCGATGCGTTCGAGGCAACGGGTACAACCGCAGAAGACATCGACTGGCTGGTTCCGCACCAGGCCAACAAGCGCATCATCGATGCATCTGCGAAGAAGTTGCATATTGCGCCGCAGAAGGTCGTGCTGACTGTTGATCGCCATGGCAACACGTCGGCGGCGTCGATTCCACTTGCGCTTGCAGCGGCCGCTGACGACGGACGCATTAAGCGGAATGATCTCGTGATGCTCGAGGCGATGGGTGGCGGCTTTACTTGGGGCTCCGCGCTATTGCGCTGGTAGGCATTTGTCTAAAATGCCGACCGTATTTTAGCTATAAACTTCATGCCGTTGCATTGATGAGCAAGGTTGACCCTCGCTCACTAAGCTCATAATTTCAGACTAGATTTTTTTCGCCGTGAGCGGGGCGGGCGATGACCGGAACCGGAAAGACAGTCACACGTGTGGACCTGTGCGAAGCCGTCTACCAGAAGGTAGGGCTGTCGCGCACGGAATCCTCTGCGTTCGTCGAATTGGTGTTGAAGGAAATCACTGACTGCCTTGAGAAGGGCGAGACAGTGAAGCTTTCATCGTTCGGTTCGTTTATGGTGCGTAAGAAGGGCCAGCGAATCGGCCGCAATCCAAAGACGGGAACGGAAGTTCCCATTTCTCCGCGTCGCGTGATGGTGTTCAAGCCTTCGGCAATCCTGAAGCAGCGGATCAACGGCAATCACAGCGCCGAAAGCGCCAATGGTTCCGACGACTGACTGAGCGGGACGGCCCTCAGCAAGGAGCATGCATTTGGACAAAGCGCCGGATGCATTTCGGACGATCAGCGAAGTCGCCGATGACCTCGACGTGCCGCAGCACGTCCTGCGTTTCTGGGAAACCCGGTTCAACCAGATCAAGCCGATGAAGCGGAGCGGCGGTCGCCGCTACTACCGCCCCGACGACGTCAACCTGTTGCGCGGGATTCGCCGGCTGCTGTACGGCGAGGGTTATACAATCCGTGGTGTGCAGCGCATCCTGCGCGAGCATGGCGTTAAATCTGTGCAGAACTTGACTGATGCATCGGAGCGGCCTCCCGCGCTGTTCGACGGACCGGCTCTTGTCGAGACGCTCCACGACGAGACAGCGCCCGAGGAGATGGACGGCGTTGAGGATGATGCGGTCCATGACGACGAGGATGGTGACGAAGAGGCCGGTCACGAGTCATTCCCGTCCACGTTCTCAGCTCTTGATCGCGGGGCCCGGCTGCGCGACGCTGCGGTCCTCCATGGCCCGGTATTGCCCAGCCCTGTCATTGCCAAACCTGTGCAGCCCAGCCCGTTGGGCAGCGGGCCGTCCGGCGCTGAGGCTTATGCCCCGCCAAGCATCCGAAACAGCAACAATGGCATTGGCGGTGTGAAGCCGTCCGATCGCGGCAAGCTGCAGGCCGCACTCGATGACCTGATCGGGGCGCGAGCTCTGATCGACGAGGTTCTGAAGGAGGGGTAGGGCTTAAGGGGCGGCGGATACACCCGGTCCCTTGATGGGGCAGGCGGCGTTCCGGATGAGGTTCTCTTGAAAAATCAATGGTCGGAGCGAGAGGATTCGAACCTCCGACCCCTAGTCCCCCAGACTAGTGCGCTAACCGGGCTGCGCTACGCTCCGAACCGTGCCAGACGGCACCGCTGCTGTACCGTCGTTCGCTCGTTCGCGCAAGGAGGCTGGCGCCCGGTTTTCTCGGTCTGTACACGGGACTCAGAAGGTCTCAATCCAGGTCCAATCGCTTACGCTTGTCCCAATTTCGAGGGGGCCGGATCAGAAAGCGTCATATCCTCAAGCCGGGCGGCATGGGTGATTTCGCTCAGCCGGTGGTGGAACTCCGGCGACGCCATATCGCAACTGAGCTCATCAAGGCCGTGCTTGTTCGCCAGGGAATTGATGATGTCGAGTTCCAGATCGAAGATGACGATCTCGGTGTTCTTCAGCTTCAAGACGCATTCGCTCCCCAAGCCTACACGGATTGGCCAGGCAGCAAATCAACGGGTATGGATTCACTTCGCAACGACCGACCGAGTGTTTTTTACACCAGGTTGACGACATTCCATCCCACAAATTGGATCACGCGCGATACTATTTTGGACCACGCGCGATACTTTTATCGAGCGAAGTACGGACCACAAACAAAGCTGGGCGTGATCGGGCTGCAGGACGTTCTGATTTCTTCAGTTCTAGATTATTGATTTCATGCGTCCCGACTTTCTTTTAACTTCGGGTTTTAAAAAACGCGCGGCAATCTGATTGCCGTTCAGCCGAACCATCTGACACCGGCGATAGGCCAGACCGGTTGACGACAACAGCAGAAAAAACTCCCTGATATCCAATCCGGCGACCGGATCCTTGATGATTAAAAGTACGCCGGAGGCGGACACGTCCTTCATCAGGCACTCGCGACGCCAAGTGCCATCAATCGCCATGATGTGGACGCCAATGCCGCTTTCAAAATCGACGCGCGTACAAACTCGCCGCTCGCTGCCCATTTCTACACCTTTCGCGGTGCTGGCTGCATCAACAAGGCCGGCAATTTTGCCGGGTACAGCAATTTCAACAACAAACTTCGCTAATTAATTTGGCGCCCACTCATTGATCGACGCCATGAGTTCGCACTTAAAGAGCCGCACTTAAAAATTTAATGGATTTATTCTACCGAAGGATATTGAAAATTCATTAAAGGCGGTGACGATATTTATTTCGCCTCCTGCAAAAAAAAACTAGCGCAGTTTTCCCCGCGCGGCAGTCGGCAAGATGCCGATAATCTCGTCACCGCGAACCATCACCACCTCGTCAGCCATGTTGACGACAACACACACGTGATTGGGCACGATGCGCACCACATCACCCACGGCTGGCCGGCTGTTGGTTGTCGACAGGTCCAGAAAACCGTGTTCTTCGGCAAAACGCGCGATCTTCGCTTCCGGATGTTCAAGGATCAGTCCGTAGCCATCGAGACCGCCGGAATCGGCGGTGAGAGTCTTGGAGCCGGCGTCGAGAATACCTCGCTCCGGTGCGGCACGGCTGACGACGGTGGAATAGACATGCAAAGCGCAGTCGTCCCATGTGGCAACGCCCGCGGCGACCTGCATGCGATCATTGTAAATGTAAGTGCCAGGCCGATGCTCCGTCGCGCCGTCGAGCTTTCCAACGTTCTTTAAATTTGGTGAGCCACCGGTCGATACAATTTCCGGATGAAGTCCGAGTTGCCGGACGCCGCTCAAGGCGTCGTTATAAAATTGTTGCGCCTCCTGCCATCCTGCCTCGGTCGGATACAGCATGAAGCCTGCGAAGGAGAGACCAGGTGTATTGGAGATCTGTCTGGCAAGACCGATCGCCTCTGCCGGTGTTTCGACGCCCGCGCGCTTGCGGCCGGTATCGCATTCGATCACGACAGGGAGAGGGCGTCCTGCGGCGATGCCTGCGTTCGATAATCCCGCGATCACGACAGGATTGTCCGCTGCCACGGTCACATTCGTCTTTGCCAGCAAGGCGCCAAGGCGAGCGATTTTTTCCTCGCCGATCAAGTTGTAGCTGATCAGGATGTTGTCGAGGCCGGCTTCCGCCATCACTTCGGCTTCGCCAAGCTTTTGGCACGTAATGCCCTGAGCGCCGGCCTGCATTTGAAGTTTCGCGAGGAAGGGACTCTTATGCGTCTTGATATGCGGCCGATTGGCGACGCCGGCCGTGTCACAGATGGCCTGGATGCGCGCGATATTCCGTTCGACGCGGTCCATATCGATGACAAGTGCAGGCGTGCCGTATTCTTTGGCGATTTTTGCGGCGAGCGGGGTGGTCACAACGTCTCCGTATCTCTCATGACATCAGCGGCTTGCGATCCTCGCCACGAGAGCGAGCCTAGCTTTATTCGCTAGTGGATTGAAGCCCGCTCCGGCCGGCTTCGGCATACGTCGTCCTAAATTCCACCTTCATTCTGAGCCGATCATGCCAAGGAGTTCGACGGCTCTTTAAAAGTGAAGAACCGCTCTTAACTCTATGTGGCCTGTGGATGGTGCAGGCCTTGGCAAATATGAGGCACAGATGTTTTCGTTTGGATCGGTCGGAAAAGGTGTGACAGCAGCGGCTGTTCTGGGATTGTCACTGGTTGCCACCGAATCTATGGCGCAGTCTTCGCAGCCATTCGCAGGAATGTCAGGCGTCTGGTCGGGAAGGGGCACGATTTCGCTGGAAGGCGGAGCCCGCGAAGCCATTCGTTGCCGGGCGACTTATGCAGTGAGAGGTGATGGCAACGGCTTGCAGCAAACCCTGCGTTGCGCGAGTGACAGCTATAAAATCGAGCTCTCAAGCAACGTCGTCGCAAGCGGCGGGCGACTGTCCGGGACCTGGAGCGAAGCGACGCGCAATATCAGCGGTGAGCTTCAAGGGACTGCATCGGGCGGCCGTTTCCAAGTGACTGTCAGCGCAGGGACATTTTCCGCGAATTTGAGTTTAACAACGCGTGGCAGTTCGCAGACTGTTGTGATCCGCTCCGATAGCAGCGAGTTCAGGGGGGCCAATATCACGCTGACCCGCACGTAAGCGCCCACGCCTGAGAGGCGATAGCCAGCGGATGCCGCCGATTGGTTGCGACAGGCCAATCGGTGGCGATCGTGAGGCGAGCAGTCGCGTTGATGAAGAAATATCTATAGAATTCAGTGATATAACAGCGGTTAGTTGTCTTGACGGTCCTCCGTCCGGGCTGTAACCGGGTGGCAGATGAAGGCAATCGACACCTACACCATTCGGACAACGCTGCTGGCGTTCCTGATGGTTCTCGTCTCCTTGACGGGGATCATCTGGGTGACGCAGGCTTTGCGCGGCATCGATTTGATGACCGGGCAGGGGCAGTCCGTCCTGGTGTTTCTTGGCGTCACGGGATTGGCCATTCCGCTCCTCGCCATGATCATCGCGCCGATCGCGTTGCTCATCGCGGTGATGCATTCGCTGAACAGGTTTGCGACGGATTCCGAAATCATCGTGATGAACGCTGCCGGATTATCACCGGTGCAGTTTCTTCGGCCGTTTCTGATTGCGACGTGCGCGGTGAGTGTGCTGGTCGCGGCGCTTTCGATCTACATCGCACCAGAGTGCCTGCGCGCGCTGAGGAAATGGCAGACCGAGATCGGCGCGGATGTCCTCACCAACATTCTTCGGCCGGGTGAATTCACGAAGCTGGGTCCGCTGACCATTCGCGTCGATGGCCGGCAGCCCGGCGGCGTTCTGATGGGTATATTTATCGATGACCAGCGAAATCCGGCCGAGCGAATAGATATCCTTGCCGATCGTGGAACCGTCCAAAAAAATGACAGGGGATCATTCCTGGTTTTGCAGGATGGCAATCTCCAGCGTTTTGAAGCCGGAAAGCGTGATCCTGCACTGGTCGCGTTCAAGAGCTATGCGTTCGATCTGTCGCAATTCTCGAACATGGCCCAGAACATCACATACAGTGCGCGCGAACGCTCCTTTGGTGAACTTCTCTCACCGCCGCTGGACGATCCGATGTATCAGCAGAGGCCAGGGGAGTTTCGCACGGAGCTGCACGACAGAATTATCGCGCCGATTTACCCGTTCGTCTTCGTGCTTATGGCGTTTGCAGCCCTTGGCGCTCCCCGTACGAACAGACAGAATCGCAATTTCGCGATCGCAGTGCTGATCGTCGGTATTCTGGTCGTGCGTATCGCGGGTTTTGGTTTTTCGACGGTGTCGGCAAAGGTGCCTACGGCGATCATGGGGCAGTACGCCATGCTCGCGCTTATTTGTGCCGGGAGCTTCTGGCTGATCGCGCGGGGCGTGATCATCGATGCCCCCTCCGGTCTTTTCGCGAGGGCGCAACGCTTGCTCAATCGCTTAGTGCCCGCGCGAGCGCAGGCGTCCTAGTGTCCCGATTCCGAAGTTCGCGCAGGCTTGTGGCTTGCTTCGATGCGAACTTCGGAATCAAAGAGGCACTAGCAAGCCTATAATTCTAGTGCCGCTTTAGATTTGAAGTTCTTCATCGCGCTTGCGGCTTCACTTGGAAGAACTTCAAATCCGCGGCACTAGATCGACGGCTTGTCGCTTCTGACGATCGAATGATGATCGTCTTATTCGTGATAATTATACGCCGTGAAACCTGCGCTCTGGACCAGTTGGTCGCGCTCAGCCGCAGTGAAGTCTTCCTTGACCATTTCTGCAACGAGTTCCTCGAAGCTGATCTTGGGTGACCAGCCAAGTTTCTCGCGCGCCTTCGTGGCATCGCCGAGCAAGCTTTCGACTTCCGCGGGCCGGAAATAACGCGGATCAACGGCGACAACGAGCTTGCCGTTGTTGTAGCCCTTTTCATCGATGCCTTTGCCCTTCCACGTGATATCGATGTCGAGCATACGTGCGGCCACCTCGACGAACTGGCGAACGCTGTATTGCACACCGGTTGCGATGACGAAATCTTCGGGGCGATCCTGCTGCAGCATCAGCCACTGCATCTCGATGTAGTCCTTGGCGTGCCCCCAATCGCGCAGGGCGTCGAGATTGCCAAGATAGAGAGTGTCCTGCAGCCCTAGCTTGATGCGGGCCAGCGCACGCGTGATCTTTCGCGTCACGAAGGTCTCGCCGCGCCTTGGTGACTCGTGATTGAACAGGATGCCGTTGCAGGCATAGAAGCCGTAGGCCTCACGGTAATTGACCGTGATCCAGTAAGCGTAAAGCTTCGCGACTGCATAAGGACTGCGGGGATGAAAGGGCGTTGTTTCCTTCTGTGGGGTTTCCTGCACCAGTCCATACAACTCGGAGGTCGAGGCCTGGTAGAATTTGGCCTTGTCCTTCAGCTTGAGAATCCGCATGGCCTCCAATAGCCGCAGCGTTCCCAGCGCATCAGAGTTCGCTGTGTATTCCGGCTCTTCAAATGACACTGCCACGTGGCTTTGGGCCGCGAGGTTATAGATTTCGTCTGGTGCGACGTCCTCCATGATCCGGATGAGCGAGGAGGAGTCGGTCAAATCGCCATGATGAAGCACGAAGTGCCGATGCTTCACCTCGGGGCCTTCGTAAATGTGGTCGATGCGATCGGTATTGAAAAGCGATGTGCGGCGTTTGATGCCATGCACCTCGTATCCCTTGGCGAGCAGAAATTCAGCCAGATACGATCCGTCTTGTCCGGTTACGCCGGTAATAAGTGCCTTCATTCGGTTCGACTCCAAGGGCAGCAGCTACGCCGGGGTGTGCGGCGAGGACTGATGATCGCCGGGAGGATAGTTTAGGCCACCCCTAACGGCTCGGGCCGGTGAAGGCAAGCTGCCGAACCCGTTCAGAAATCGCAAGAAAATGAGGCAAGCTTGCTACGTCTTACCGAACAAAACCGCATTTGGCACGTTACAGGACATTGGCGCCAATCCTTCTTCCTCCTAACGATTGGGTGTGGATTTGCTGCGACGCAAGAGCCTCTCCATTGGATTAGGGATATTTGCGGCGGTAGCCGCGGGAAGTCTTGTTGCCGGCCAGACGCCTCAAGGGCCGGCAACTCAGAATAAGCCGGGCGAGGTCCGGGATGCGGCGACAGAAACGACTGGGAGCGTTTCGCCATCCGCACAGACCCCGAAGTCTATAGAAGCGGCTACTCCTTCGGACGCAGCCAAGCCTCCGTCCTCGGACCAAAACTCCTCAAGCACGCCGCAGCCGTCAGAGACGACACCGCCGCCACTTTCACCGGCGGAGCAAAAAGCCGCGGACGCAAAAGCTGCGTTCGATCGGCTGATGGCCGAAGCCGGCGCTTTGAAAGCCAGTTACGAGGACTACAAGCGAGGCCGAAGCAAAACGCCGGTGTCGTTGTCCGCCTTCCGAAGCATGGAATTGAGGCTGATGATGGCAGCCGCCGCAGATCCCGCAAATACCCAGGCGCAGGCCATGGCTGGCGCCATGCGGATGGCGCAGTTCGAGATCCTCAGGCCCTCAGTGCAAATCGCCGCTATCGCCAATCGCCAACTCTATGCACATGCGATGGGCGAGCGGATGCGGGACGACGGCATGAAGGTCGAGGTCTCCGGACGGGACAACAGTACTGTCCGCTTCGTATCGCCGAATATGACAAGGCCAATGGCGATGCAGTTAGCCGACAGCGCGAAGATTCCTGAACAAGCGAAGTCTCTCCAGTTTAGCCGCGTGGTGTTCAGTAATGGCCGGCGCTCGTGGACATACAACGTTCGCAGAGAGCGATTCCGCTAAGATTTTTCTCGAAAGATAGAGCTCACAAAAAAAGCCGACCCGAAGGCCGGCTTTTCAATAGCATGTGTTTGTCGCTTACGCTTCGAGAACTGCAACGATCTCAAGCGTCCGCGGATTCACCACCACGATCTGTTCGTTGACGACGAAGAATTCATATCCGCGCCAATCAGGGTAAATCGTGACGACTTCAGCCGGGAGCGTATGGAATTCAACGCCGCTCCGCGGAACGCGGGTGCCAACCGAAATCGAGAAGTTGACGTTCGTCACCGACTTTACGTTCTGTTTAGTGATGACGCTTCGAACCTGGGTGCGTTGCTCGGTTGTGAGCTTGCCACCCGAGGCTGCCTGTCCCGTGGTCGTTCCGCTCTTTGCGTTATTGTCGGTTGCGTTCTTTTCGGTCTTCATGCCGTCTTTCGAACGATCCATCGTGCTGTCGGAGCGGCTCTTCTGATCGCCGCGCATATTATCCTGAGCACTCTTGTCCGGAGCGTTCTTGCCGGTCGCCCGCTCGTTGTCCTGAGCACTCTTGCCGGTTGCCTTTTCGCCCGGCTTCATTTGATCGGCCTGAGAGTCCCGCATACCACCCTCGGACTTCATGCCACTTTCCGAACCGCTGCGGCTCGGGGCTTGGCCTGTGGTCTCTCCGCGGTTCATCTGACCAGCGCCTGACGGCGCGCTAGGCGACGCAGATGGAGCTGATTGCGACGCGCCTCCTGCGCTTGGTGCGTTACCTGGCGATTGAGCCGTCGCGAAACCTGTCGCGCTGATCAACGCAGCCGTCGCAACTGAAATAAGAAGCTTCTTCCTCATTCTGTCCTCCTCGATGTCTGCCCGAACATCAACGAGAAGTGACCTCTGCCGTTCCGCAAACGTCAGTGTTTATTCGCAAAGGTCAGCGTTTATTTACTGAACGCTTGTTCATTGAGGAACAGAGAAAATCGAATTGCGCAAGCTATGTGGCGACGCTCGTTCGCGCGTGTCGTTGGCTGTATTGATAAGCGTGCACGGCCGCGAACATCGCCCACATCGCCCCTAACATCATCCAGAAATGACGCCAGTGATCGACGTCGATGATGAAGGCTTCGGCAACGGTGCCAAGGAACGCGGAGAACAGTGCAAGATACGTTCGTTGCCAGGGAACGCGGACGAAGATCAGTTTGAACCCACGAATCACAGTCATGAAGACGAGCGCCGGAAAGCAGATGCCTGCGATCCATCCGCCCGACATGAAGGCGTTCAGAAACGAATTGTGCGTATCTTCCGGGAAGTATTTCGTGAATTGAAGCGGGCCAATTCCAAGAGGCATCTCAAGAGCCATCTGGAAGCCGAGGACATGCCGTCCAAATCGTCCGAATCGCCCACTGTCGTAGGTTTGATTGAAGCTCGCGCGCTCCTTAAACAGATCGCCGATCGAGCTGAACGACAACAGAACCACCATCAACGAGGCCGCAATGACAACCCCGATAATCGCCATCGTCACGATACGCTGACGTTCTTTCGTCGATGGACTGGTGAGATACATCAAGATCAGCATGAAGGCCGAGCAAAGGACAAGCTGGCCCCAGGATGCACGTGAGAAGGCCAGCAGCACGGCAAGGCTGATGATGCCCAACGCCAGCACGCTGCGAATTGATTTCCACAAGGGCTCAGTTACGACAACCTGAAGCGTAAACATCGCGGGCAGGATGAGAAAGGCGGCGAGCACGTTTGGATCTTTGAAGGTGCCACGCGCTCGGCTGTAGAGGGTCAACAGGTCATCGCCGCCCGGCACCAGATGAAAATATCCTGCGACGCCTGAGGCTGATGCGATGACTGCTCCGACGATTAGGCCGCGGCGAAGGTACTCCAGCCTCTCGGCGGTGTCTTCGGATAGCACCATCGCGAAGAACAACACGGTGATCGCCATATACCAGGACGTCAGGATCCAGTTCATGATCGGCTGGTTTTCCAACAAATACGCAGCGCAGATGGTGTAGCCGAGATTTGTCAGAAACAGCAGGATTAGAAGCGGGATGAAAACAGGTCGCATCCGCAATCCCGTTGCGAAGAAGAAGATCAGCGCAGCGAGCGTTACAAGTTCGTAGGGGCTTGGTTCGATGAAGACGATCGCGCCACCTGCGCCGACGGCCCACATCAATCCGCGTTGAATCGAAGCGATGCGCGGCGGCGTCGCCGAGGTCGGGAGAGCATAATCTGCCGCGGCGGTTACCATGTGAACCGGGATCCTCTTCGCGTTAGTACGCGTTTTCACCCTTGATCAGGGCAAACGGAGTCTTGAAGAGGATGTAGAGATCGAAGAACACCGACCAGTTCTCGATGTAGTAGAGATCAAACTCGACGCGCTTTTGAATCTTCTCTTCGCTGTCCACTTCGCCACGCCAGCCGTTGATCTGAGCCCAGCCGGTGATGCCAGGCTTGACGCGATGGCGCGCGAAGTAGCCATCCACGGCTTCGTCGAACAGGCGGCTTTGTAGTTTGCCCTGCACGGCGTGCGGCCGGGGGCCGACGAGCGAAAGATTGCCCTTGAACACCACGTTGAAAAGCTGCGGCAGCTCATCAAGGCTGGATTTACGGATGAACCGTCCGACGCGCGTCACGCGCTTGTCGCCTTTGGTGACGACCTTGGACGCCAAAGGATCGGCCTGATCATGATAGAGCGAGCGAAACTTGAAGACGTCGATGCGTTCGTTGTTGAAACCGTAGCGCTTCTGCAGGAACAGCACAGGGCCGGGGCTGTCGAGCCTAACAGCGAGCGCGATCAGCGCCATAATCGGCGAAACGAGGAGAAGGATAATCGCGCCGACCACACGATCGAACACCGACTTCATCACCATGTCCCAGTCGGTGATCGGCTGTTCGAAGACGTCGAGGGTCGGTACCTCGCCGAGATAGGAATAGGAGCGGGGACGGAAGCGCAGCTTGTTGGTATGCGCGGAGAGCCGAATATCGACCGGCAGTACCCAAAGCTTCTTCAGCATTTCGAGAATGCGGGTTTCCGCTGAAATCGGCAGCGCGAACAGCACCAGATCGATGCGGGTGCGGCGGGCGAATTCGGGAATGTCGTCGATCTTGCCGAGCTTCGGCGCACCGGCACATGTATCCATCGCCCGCGAGTCGTTGCGGTCATCGAACACGCCCAGTATCTGAATGTCGGAATCACTCTGCGCGTTAAGGGCACGGATCAGATTCTCGCCATTCTCGTCCGAGCCGACAATAATTGTCCGCCGGTCGAGACGCCCATCGCGAGCCCAGCCTCGAACGAGCGAACGTAGCACCAGGCGCTCCGCGATCAGAGCAGCGAGGCCCGCAACGAAAAACGCAGCAAGCCAGACGCGCGAGACCGCGTCACCCACTTTTGCGAAAAATGATGCGCCGATGAACAGAAGGAAGACGAAGGACCAGGATGATATGATCCGAGTGAATTGGCGAAGCTGGCCGCGAAACACCTGCAGGTCGTAAATCTCGGCGGCCTGGAAGCTGATCACGGCGACCAGCGCAATCAAAAGGATGGCCTCGATGTACTCCCAAGAGAAGGAGAACCCGTCGAGCGGCCGCACGTATGTCAGATACAGTATGATGCCGATGGTGCTCAGCAAGAGAAAGTCAACGGCGCGGACCGCACCTGTGATAACGATGCTTGAATAAGCGCTTGGAACTTTCCGGTTGGCGACCGCGAGAGCCGCCGGGGAAAGTCTCTTGCGGCGTTCCACGCGTGGACCGCCATCAGCGGTGCTCGCGGCTGCTGCCGCAGCGGCTGCATTCATCATCGAGCGAGCGTCAATCGGTTCCACGAACGAACTTCCGTTGTTGCACGTCAGGTAGCGACGGAGTGGGGAACGTGAAGTCCCACTGCGCATGCCTTAGCGAACAAATCGGAAGATTTGGTTATCGTTGGTAAAGACCGGTTAACGCGAATTAAACGCGTCCCGATATCCGCTCATGACGCCGTCGACCATGGCGTTTTGTGAAAAATGCATGAAGACTCGTTCCCGCAGTTCCCTCGCGCGCTCGCGGGTCGCATTCATATCGGAGAGGGCCGTTTCCACAGCGTCAGCGATTGCGCCTGCGTCATTCGGGACAAACAGTCCGGAACTGAGAGGGCCGAATATCTCCGGGATGCCGCCGACATTGGCGGCGAGCATTGGGATGCCTGCGGCCGCAGCTTCGATCACCACATAGGGCATCGAATCGCCGCGGGATGGAACAATCAAGAGTTTACCCTTCGAGAATCCAAACCGGGCCTTGACGTGTCCAATGAAGCGGATCGCGTCTTCCAGCTTCAGCTTCTTGATCAGAGCTTTCAGCTTGTCGGTTTCTTCACCGTCCCCGGCAAGAGTGAGGGTCACAGATTTGCCGCGAGAGCGCAGCCGGCCGACAGCCTGGATCAAGAGGTCTGCGCCTTTGATCTCGCGGAACTCGCCGACGTAGACGAGATCGGTCGCATCTTCCACCGGCGTCACAGGATCGAATTCCGCCGCGGTGACACCATTGAACACGCAACGAACGAGTCCCTTGGTTGGCTTGCCGATCACGCGCTCATAGGTGTCGCGGGCAAAGGCGCTCTCAAACAGAAACAGTTCGGTCCGATCCATCAAAGCCCGCTCCATTTTTGCATAGAGCGCGCCCTTCAAGGTATTCGGCGGATAGTGCAGGGAGCCGCCATGGGGCGTGTAAACGCGGATTGTGTTCTTGGATTTTCCTCTGAGACGCACAAAGACGCCGGCTTTTGCGCCGTGTCCGTGCAGCACATCGAGATTGAGGGACTGAGCGATCTTCGCGAACTGCATCGCGGCCGTGGTGTCGGCGGGATGGGGCTCGCGCCGAATCGCAAGCCGATGAACGCCGAGTTTTAATTTCGGCGCCATCTCCTTGAGGGCAGCCTCGGCACGTTCTCCGCCGGTGAGGCTATCGGTTAGAATTCCGACCTCATGCCCCCGCTCAACCTGTCCGATGGCGAGATCAACGATGTGGCGAAAGATACCGCCGACGGGCGCGCGGACAGCATGAAGAATGCGCAGCGGAGAGCTCGCCGTCTCAGGCATCAGAACCACCGTTCGGTCACAACAACCGTATCGCCGGGTTTGAGGACTGTGCCGGGTGGCACGGTGGCGCGCTGGGTGCCAGCTTCGCCGGTGCGCGTGAGCTGGACGTCATTACGCTGGGCGCGGGGTGTGAAACCTCCGGCGATGGCAACTGCGCTCTCAACCGTCATGTTCGGAACGAAGGGATATTGCCCGGGCGCGGTGACCTCTCCAAGGATGAAGAAGGGGCGATAGCTTTCGACTTCGGCTGCGACGTAGGGTTCGCGCAGATAGCCTTTTTTAAGCTGAGCTGTAACCGCCGCGGCCAGTTCCGCAGGCGTCAATCCGCGCGCGCGGACCGCGCCGATCAACGGCATGGTGATCGAGCCGCCGGCACCAACCGTGTAGGTGTTGGTCAGGCCTTCCTGGCCATAGACGACAATACGCAGCCGATCTCCGGCATCCAGGCGATACGGCTCATCTTGCGGTGCATAGGCATAGGAGGCAGGGACTGCGACCTCGCGCGGCGGCTGATAGCCGCCGTAGGCAAGGGAATCCAAGCTGGTGGCGGGAGCAGTTGCTACCGGGCCAGGAGTCCTCATACAGCCCGACACCGCGAGCGCGAGGAGGAAAGAGAGAAATAGCGCTCGACTGCGCTGCATGGGGCAATCCAAGGTAAGTACGATTCCGATTAACTACTTTCATGGTTAACAAAGCGTAACGCCGCGTGTCCGGGCGTCGGAATCTTGCCTTAATTAACCGGGCAGCAACCTTAATGGACTGTAATCGCCTCCATCGATTGGGTTTTTAAGTCCGTGCAGTAAGTGGTCGGTGGAGAGAGTTGCATGCGTTTCGCGTTTCCGCGTGGATGGGTGAGCAAGACCTGGTCGAAGACCGTTGCGACCGTCGCTC
Source organism: Afipia dichlorophenoxyacetatis (assembly GCF_055386385.1). Taxonomy (NCBI): domain Bacteria; kingdom Pseudomonadati; phylum Pseudomonadota; class Alphaproteobacteria; order Hyphomicrobiales; family Nitrobacteraceae; genus Afipia; species Afipia dichlorophenoxyacetatis. The sequence continues at coordinate 3,015,614 of NZ_AP029250.1, forward strand.
CGCCCGTCGAGCCCGCTCCGGCGCCGCGACCGGCCCCTTCATCGGAAATAGGTGACATCGATCTGCGTGCCATTTGGCGGGAACTGGTGCGCAAGCGGGCTTGGGTGGTTGTTCCGACCGGGCTCGCGCTGGTGCTCTCGTTGATCGCCGTCAACATGATCACGCCGCGCTATAAGTCAGAGGCGCGCATCCTCATCGACGGTCGCGAGAACGTCTTCCTGCGCCCTAACGGTGAACGCAACGAGGAGCGGGGCAGCGTCGACGCCGAAGCCGTCACCAGCCAGGTTCAGTTGCTGTTGTCGCGCGACCTTGCGCGTGAAGTCATCAAGAAGAACAAGCTTGGCGACCTGGCCGAGTTTGATCCCGTCTTGCACGGCATCTCGCCGCTGCGGACGCTGCTGTCGCTGTTCGGCATCGCCAGGGATCCGTTCAACATGACCCCCGAGGAGCGGGTGCTTCAGGCGTATTCCGAGCGATTGACCGTGTATGCCGTCGAAAAATCGCGCGTCATTGTCGTGGAATTCCAGTCGCGCGATCCGGACCTTGCGGCCCGCGTGGCGAATTCTGTCGCTGATGAATATCTTATCTTTCAGCAAGCCGCCCGGCAGGATCAGGCGAAGTCTGCGTCGCAGTGGTTGCAGGGCGAGATTGAAGGCTTGCGCAAGAAGGTCGCGGAAGCCGAAGCCCGTGTCGAGGAATTCCGCGCGAAGTCCAATCTCTTCATTGGCACCAACAGCACGACATTGTCGAACCAACAACTGGGTGAGCTGAATTCTCAGGTCAACAACGCGCGCGCCTTGAAGTCGGATGCCGAATCGAAGGCGCGGTCGATCCGTGAGATGCTGCAGAGCGGCCGCCCCATTGAGGCTTCCGAAGTTCTGAATTCCGAACTGGTTCGCCGTCTGTCCGAGCAGCGGGTGACGTTGCGGGCGCAGCTTGCAGAGCAGTCCTCGACGCTGCTCGACGGCCATCCACGCATCAAGGAATTGAAAGCCCAGATCGCGGACATCGATCGCCAGATCCGGGAAGAGGCGAGCAAGATTTCCCGCTCACTCGAAAATGACGCGAAAATCGCCAATGCCCGTGTCGATGGTCTGAACGGAAGTCTTGACCAATTGAAGCGTCAGGCGACGTCGACCAATGGTCAGGACGTGCAGTTGCGCGCGCTTGAACGCGAAGCCAAGGCACAGCGTGACCTTCTGGAATCCTATCTGGCTAAATACCGTGAGGCGACGACCCGCGAGAACATCGATGCCGCGCCTGCGGACGGTCGCATCATTTCGCGCGCTATTATCTCGAACACGCCGGCGTTTCCGAAGAAGCTGCCGATCGTACTGATCGCGACGCTGGCCACGTTCATGCTCAGCGCGGGCTATATCGCGACCGGCGAGCTGCTGCGCATGACGGCACCACGTGTCATGGGCGAGCGCACAGCGCCTGTGTCTTTGCAGGAGACACCGTCTCGGGCGCCCGTACCAGCGCCTGGAATCACCGGCGAGATTGAACGGGTGGCCAGTTCGCTGCGGGCCGGAGGCGACGCGTCACGAAAGATCACGGTGATCGGCGCACATCAGAATGAGGGCGTCACGTTGACCGCCTTGACGCTGGCGCGCCTGCTTGCCCGCGGCTCCAAGGTTGTTCTGGTGGATATGGCGATGGCCTCGCCGACCCTGAGGGCGATGTCGTCCGATCCTGCCGCTCCGGGCCTGACGGACCTTATGCAGGGTGCGGCATCGTTTGGGCAGATCATCACCAAGGATCGGATGTCAGGCGCTCATCTGGTCGGCGCAGGGCGCGACGTGGGACAGCGGTCACTGCTGCAGCTACCACGCGTAAACCTCGCCATCGATGCGTTGCTGCGTGCCTACGATCATGTGGTGCTTGATGCCGGCACGGCGTCGGATCTGCCGGCTACGCTCATCGCATCACAGGCTCACGCCGTCATCATTCCGGATCCTGCCATTACGACAGACGCTCGGGATACGATGCGTAAGCAACTGCTGGCTTCGGGGTTCGTCGATGTGACGATCTTGAAAGCCGCCGTGCAATCGGCTGACGTCGCGGCTTCCAGCGATCGCATCGCTGCCGCGTAAGACGACTGGAGAAGTTTTAACGATGGATGGCGTTGCGCAACAGCTGCGCCATCTGCATCAGCGCCGGATTGTGCTTCACAAGGCGCTTGGCATGCGTGAGTGACGACATGCCCAAGGCGGCCAGCTTGCCACGCGCTGTCAATGGAATGAAGCTGTCGAAGATCGGCTCGTCTTCCTTGCAATACGTCATCTTGTAGTCGTCGGAGCCGACGCCGAAGTCGAGCGAGCTGTAGCCGAGGTCGCCGTAATAATCGATCATGTCCCGCAGCAGGATCAGGCCCGGGCTGTAACGAGCGTTCTCCGAGATCGTATACGTGTTGAACATAGTCGAGAAACGCTGGCCATCGGCCACGCATGCGAAAATCGAAATGATTTCGCTGTCGCATTCCAGCGCGTGTGTCGCGATGGCGCGTTCACCGTTTGGCAGATTCCTCAAGCAGGCCTCGCGAATGAAGGCTTGCGTAGCAGGATCTGCAAAGACGTTTGGAAGTTTGGAAAGCGCCATGCGCTGCGGCTTGATGATGAAGAAACCATCCAGCAGGCGGTTGATCTCGTCGTCGGAGGTTGCCACGAAATAGCGATAGCCGGGCAGAGCCTGAAGCTTGCGCTCTTTGTTCCGCAGACGGCGCCGGGTCGAAGTGCTCACGCGGTCCTCGGGCTTGCAGCCAGGCACCATCGTCATCATCGGACAACGGTTCGTCGATGGCTGTCCGCCGAAGAGCCCGAAGGGATTGGCAACGCCCTGCCATTGTTGCGGTTGTTGGGTGAAGGCAAGCACGTCAACGCGATTGCCGATCCCCGCAATCAGGGCGTCGATATCAGCCTTGGTTGCGGATGCCGCGAAGTCGCGCTGCCACAGGCCCATGTTGAACGTCGGATGCTTGCCACCGATAAAGCGCGCGACGAGTGCGCCGTTTTCACGACCCACCGTGAGCGGCAGAAGCAGCAGCGGCTGGTCGTGTTCGCCATAGGCAACGACGATGAATGGAGCAGAGCCTTCGTCCTGCCCAACGGTTCTCTGCCAGGCATCAAGCAGCTCGAAACGCTGATAGGGGGTCGAGAGGACATCCGGGCCTTCGAACTTGCGCCAGACCGCTTCGGCCCCCGCCATGTCGCGGATGACATCGACGCGGGCAATACGAGGGCCGCCGGAGCGCGACTGGCCATGTTCGGTTTGGCTTTGAAGCGCGGCAGCCATGGTCATCAGGGACCTTAATTTGTGATCTAAACCGGTCGATTGCGGTTTGGGCCGACCTTATTCAAACAAATGTCAATAAAGAGTAATGACAATGGTTTGCTGCGGATGATGGCGGGTAAGGATTAATGGTGCTGTCTTGGAAGCGAGCGCTGGCAAATTCCGCGCTGGAAGTCGCCTATTTCAGCGGTTTGGCTCGTGTCGCGGAGCGGAGAGCGCAGGGCTCGGGCGTTATTCTTAAATTCGAACATGTGCGGCCATCGTGCCGTGATGCGTTCCAGCCGTTGCGCAACCACGAAATCTCGCCTGAATTCCTTGATCGCGCCATCGATGTCTTGAAGCGCCGGGACTTTGACTTTCTGTCTATGGACGAGGTCGCGGAACGCGCCGCCTATCGAGGCGGGGCGCGGCGTTTCATTGCCCTGACGTTCGATGGGGCTTATTGCGATTTCATGACATCGGCCTATCCGGTCTTGTCGCGCCATCGCGTTCCGTTTGCACTGTATGTGCCGACCGGATTCGTTGATGGCATCGGTCAGGCGTGGTGGCTTGCCTTGCGCGATGTCATCGCGAAGACCACGCGGATTGCATTGGTCATGGATGGCGTCGAAAGGCGGTTCAGCGTTCCGGATCGTGCCGGCAAGTACGAACTCTATGCCGGATTGCATGCGTGGTTGTTGTCGTTGCCGCCGAATGACCTTGCGGTCGCGATAAACGATCTGTGCCGGCGTTACAGCGTCGATCTTTCTGCAGTCTCGAAAGACATCACCATGACGTGGCAGAGCCTCGCGGTGCTGGCGCGCGATCCGCTGGCGACCATCGGCTGCGCGACGGTGAACTATCCCAATCTGCGGCAGACCAAAGGGACCGCGGTGTTGCGGGAAATGGCCATGGGGCGGAAGGTCCTGGAAACGGCACTCGGGGTGCCATGCCGGCACTTCGCCTATCCCTTCGGAGACGCTGATACCTTCACACCGCGGGATGTGATGCTGGCGCGGGAAGCAGGATTCGCGACAGCCGTCTCCTCGAAGGCAGGCCTCATTGGCCGCGACGGCCAATCGGACTTGATGCAGTTACCTCGCATCGCCTGGGACGGGCAGCGAACGTCGCTCCGTGCTCTGCACGCGGTTCTTTCTGGCATCAGCATACGTCGCGGAAAGGCGCAGGCGGTGGAACCCGCAATTAATTACGGCTGAGGATCGGGCCGCGACATCCATGAAATCAGCGGCATGGCGGGAAGGACCCAGCCGAGTCCGGCCACCACATAGAAAATCGCCTGCGCGAGCTTTGAGGACGCCAGTAATGGGATCTGCGCAATCGCCATTCCGGTCAGCGACCAAATGACCACCAGCACGAGAAGTCCAACAGTTCCAATGAGTTTGCGGGTGCGGATTGTCATAACAGGATTGTGCTGGTGGTGGCTGGAGCGCGGCTTGCGCGATAAAGTGCCGGGACTATAAGGTCCGCGCGAATTCATTCAAGGCTGTGTTTTAAATGCTCTCTGCTGTGATCGATCGACCGGAAAAGCCCGTGGCAAGTCTGCGCGGGGTGCGCATTTGGCTGGTCTGCGTGGCCGCACTCATCGTGTGCACGCTGCTGGTTGGCGGCGCGACGCGTTTGACCGAATCCGGTCTATCGATCGTCGAGTGGAAGCCGGTCACGGGTATGATTCCGCCACTGACGGACGCGCAGTGGACCCAGCAATTCGAAGCCTACAAGACCATTCCGCAGTACCGCGAAATGAACGCGGGCATGTCGCTGTCCGAATTCAAGACGATCTTCTTTTGGGAGTGGGGCCATCGGCTGCTGGGACGGCTGATCGGTGCCGCCTTCCTGTTTCCGTTTCTCTGGTTTCTCTGGAAGGGCGCCTTTAACAGCGCCGAGGGATTGAAGCGCAGGCTCTGGATCATCTTCGCCATGGGCGGGCTGCAAGGGGCCGTCGGATGGTGGATGGTGAAATCGGGACTCACTGACCGTGTCTCGGTCTCGCAATACCGGCTCGCCTTACACTTCATGCTGGCGCTGTTCATTTTCTCAGCCATTGTCTGGACGCTGCGGCGTCTGGCGAAGCCTGAGGCCATCGTTGCGTCTGCCCGAGTGAAATTCACGAGCCGTCTGTTACTCGTACTGGTTTTCCTTCAGCTCTATTTCGGAGCGCTGGTGGCGGGGCTCCGCGCCGGCAAGGTGTTCAACACTTGGCCGCTGATCGACGGGGGCTTGATCCCGTCAGCCGAGCGATTGTTCTTCGAGCAGCCCTGGTGGCGCAATTTCTTCGATAACACGCTGACGGTTCAGTTCACTCACCGCATGATCGCCTACACGCTACTCGTGGTCGCGGCCGTGCATGCCATCGATGCGGTTCGTTCGCGTGCGAGTTCTGCTGTGGTGAGCGGCGCGGTGTGGCTGGCCGTCGCAATGATCGTGCAAGCATCGCTCGGCATCATCACGCTGCTCAATCAGGTGCCGATCGATCTCGGGCTGTCGCATCAGGCCATGGCAATCGTGGTCCTGACAATGGCGCTGTTTCAGACGGAGCGGCTCGGTGTGAGACTGCCGGCGACCACGTCGGCCAAGCTCAGCCTCGTGGTCAGCAATCCGAATTAAGTCGAGTTATTCTAAAGTATTGACACAAGCCAGAAATGCCCGATTTACGGGCATTATTCTTAGTTCGGCGGCTCTTCACAACTTAGTGCGTGGCGCACCCGCTTTCACTGCGCGAGGCCGGGGATTAGAACCACCACATTCCGAAGGGTGACGATTTCGAGTCCCGTTATGTCGAACGCATTTGTCCAAGCCGCTGTCATTCTGTTGCGCGAAGGGCTGGAAGCCATGCTCGTGATCGCTGCGCTGGCGGGCTACCTGCGCAAGGTCGGCGGCGGGCATCGTATCGCCGCGCTCTATGGCGGTGCGCTTGCGGCGGTTGGCTTCAGCCTCATCGCGGCCTGGCTGTTCGCGGTCTGGAATTCCGGCGAGCACAGCGACGTGCTGGAAGGATTCATCATTCTGGTTGCGGCCGGCCTGATGCTCTATGTCAGCGGCTGGCTGATGGTGAAGCAGGATCCGCGCGGCTGGCAGGATTATCTGGCCGCGAAGGCGAACAACGCGCTCGCGCAGGACACCTCGTGGGCAGTCGCTATGCTGGCGTTCTTTGCAGTCTTCCGTGAAGGCGCCGAGACGGTGCTGTTCATCAACGCGCTCGCCGCCACATCCGGCGGTTGGAGCGTCGGGCTGTTTGCAGGCCTTGGGGCTGCAACGCTTGGCCTGGTCGTGCTGTTCTACTTCATCAATCTGATTGCGAAGCGCATTCCGCTGCGGCCGCTGTTCATCATCACGTCGGCCTTCCTGTTCGCGATGGGCATCAAGTTCATCGGCGAGGCGATCCAGGAATTCCAGGAGCAGAGCATCGTGCCGTTCACCGAACTGAAGAGCTTCGGATGGCTCGGTTCTATTGGTCTCAATCCCACCGTCGAGGCGCTGTCGGCGCAGTTGCTGGTGATCCTGTTTGCGCTCGCGACCTTCTCGATCTTCCAGCGCAATGCGCGCCTGAGCCGCGAGGACAAGGCGTCGGCGTCACTCCGCGCTTCGAAATCCTGAATTTTTAAAAAAGTCCATTTGCTCTCTAAACTAAAAACGCGGCGCCAATCCCCGGCGCCGCGTTTGCTTTTGATATATTAGAAGCCGTTAGGACTTCATCGCCTGATCGAGATCGGCGATCAGATCTTCCTTGTCTTCGAGGCCGACCGACAGCCGCACCACGTCAACGCCTGCACCGGCCTGCGCCTTTTGTGCGTCGCTGAGCTGGCTGTGCGTGGTCGACGCCGGATGAATGATCAGCGAACGGGTGTCGCCGACATTGGCAAGGTGCGAGAACAGCTTCACGTTCGACACGAGATTGATGCCTGCGTCGTAGCCGCCCTTGAGGCCGAACGTGAACACCGCGCCTGCGCCCTTGGGCGAGTATTTGCGGGCGAGGTTATGATAGCGATCTCCCGGCAGACCGGCGTAGTTGACCCAGGCGACGGCGGGATGCGTCGACAGGAATTCGGCAACGGCCTTCGCGTTGTCGGAGTGCCGCTGTACGCGCAGCGACAAGGTTTCGATACCGGTCAGGATCAGGAAAGAATTGAACGGCGAGATTGCAGCACCAATGTCGCGCAAGCCGAGCACGCGGGCTGCGATGGCGAAGGCGAAGTTGCCGAAGGTCTCTTGCAACTTGATGCCATGATACTCGGGGCGTGGCTCGCTCAGCGCCGGATAGCGGCCGTCGCGCGACCAGTCGAACGTTCCGGCATCAACGAGAATGCCGCCCAGCGAGTTGCCGTGGCCGCCGAGGAACTTGGTCAGCGAGTGCACGACGATGTCGGCGCCGTGATTGATCGGCTGAATGAGATACGGCGAGGCGAGGGTGTTGTCGACGATCAGTGGGACGCCGGCATTGCGGGCAATGGTTGCGATGGCTTCGATGTCGGTAACGGTGCCGCCCGGATTGGCGATCGACTCGATGAAGATCGCCTTGGTCTTTGGCGTCACCGCGCGCTGGAAGCTCTGTACGTCGTCGGTGTCGGCCCACACCACATTCCAGCCGAAATTCTTGAAGGCATGGTTGAACTGGTTGATCGAGCCGCCGTATAGGCGCCGCGCCGCGATGAATTCATCGCCCGGCTGCAACAACGTGTGGAACACCAGCATCTGCGCGGCGTGACCGGACGCGCACGCGACCGCTGCCGTGCCGCCTTCAAGCGCCGCGACGCGCTCTTCCAGGACAGCGGTCGTCGGGTTGGTGATGCGGGTGTAGATGTTACCGAAGGATTGCAGGCCGAACAGGGACGCGGCGTGATCCGCATCATTAAAGACATAAGATGCGGTCTGATAGATCGGTGTGGTGCGTGCGCCGGTGGTCGGATCCGGTTGTGCGCCGGCATGAATAGAGAGCGTGGAAAATCCCGGTAGACGGTCAGTCATGTGAAATCCTTCATTCAGTGCCGTGAACCGGCACTCCACTAGATTGGAATCCTGCGGGTGCGCGTTGGATCAGTCAAGCGTTCAGCGGTGGTCGGCGTTAACACGAAAAGAAATTGGCCGGCTTCGTTGCAACCGTAACAAACGTGCTCCGAAATTACGACGTTATGAAACGTCGTTCTTGTCTTTCGCGACACGATCCGCCGCCGCGGTCGCGCCGCCGCTGACGCTCGCACGATTCAATGACAACCGCATGCTGCTTGTCGGAATCGGCGCACGTTTCGAACTCAGGGTGCGCGAGTTCACGCCCATCCACTGAATTTCGGATGTCAGGCGGCCATATTCGATTTTCGGGCAGCGATTCATCACCACCTTGATGCCGGCGGCTTCTGCTCTGGCTGCGGCCTCGTTGTTACGCACGCCGAGCTGCATCCAGATCACCTTCGGCAATGTCGGAAGCTGCAAGACCTCGTCAACGACCGGGCCCGCGTGATCGGAGTTGCGGAAGATGTCGACCATGTCGACCGGACGTCCGATCTCTTTCAGCGAACCGACGAAAGGTTTGCCGACCAGGCTTTTGCCGACCTGTCCCGGATTGATCGGAATCATGTCGTAGCCGCGCTCGGCAAGATATTTGAACGCGAAGTAGCTCGGGCGAACGTTGACCGGGGAGGCGCCGACCATGGCGATGGTTTTGACCCCGGTGAGAATGCCGCGGATGTAGGCGTCGTCGTATGAGTCGTGATTCATCTTAGGTTTCCGCCGGCGTTACCGGTCTTCCCACTTGGGTGTGCGCTTCTCGATGAAGGCGCCGATGCCTTCCTGGGCGTCGCGCGCCAGCATGTTTTCGGTCATCACCTGTGCCGTATAAAGATAGGCATCCGCAAGGCTCATTTCGGCCTGCCGGTAGAATGCCTCTTTGCCGACCTTGAGGGTGTAGGCCGATTTAATCGCGATTTTCTTCGCAAGATCGATGGCTGCCTGCCGCACCTCGCCGGCGGGGACGACGTCGTTGACGAGGCCAAGCGCCTCGGCCCGCTGTGCAGAAACCGGCTCGCCGGTCAGTAGCATGTGCATTGCGTGCTTGCGTGGGATGTTTCGTGACAGCGCGACCATCGGCGTGGAGCAGAACAGTCCGATATCGATGCCGGGTGTGGCGAATGTTGCTTGCTCGGAGGCCACCGCAAGATCGCACGTCGCAACCAGTTGGCAACCAGCGGCAGTGGCGAGACCCTGTACGGCGGCGACGACTGGTTTAGGGAGACGCACGATAGTCTGCATCATCGTGCTGCACGCCGTCATGATCTGCGCGAAATAAGCACGCCCATTGTCGGCGTCGCTACGGCGTGCGGTCAGCTCCTTGAGATCATGCCCCGAGGAAAACGCAGGCCCAACCGCAGCAATAACGACGGCGCGGATCGAATTGTCATCGCGGATCGCATCGAGTTGCGCCTGTATTGAGGCGAGCATCTCTTCCGACAGCGCGTTACGGGATTTGGGCGAGTCCAGTGTCAGCACGGCAATGCCGTCGATGGTTTCCCGCAAAAGGGGCGATGATTGAACCGGTGTCGCCGTTGCAGCCTGGATCGTCATGGCGATGTCCGTCGTTGCCTGAGAAGTTCACATTGCGCCGTTTGTAGGCGAGGGGGACGCCTATGTGAAATCTGTTTCCACTTTTGCTGATCGTCCTGTGTGTTACAAGGCCGTCATATAAGGGATGAGGCAGGGCAGACCACCCATGAATAAAGCTAAAATGACCGTGGCGGAGCTCCAGGCGTTCCTCCACAAGGAATTTCCGCAGGCTTTCGCCAGCGGTGAAATCCTGATCGAGAGCGCGGACGGGGCAACCAGTTTGCTGCGCCAGCCCTACAATGCGCGGATGCTTCGGCCGGGTGGAACGGTTTCAGGCCCTACGTTGATGGCTCTGGCTGATTTCGCCATGTACGTGGTGCTGCTGTCGGCAATCGGCCCCGTCGGGCTTGCGGTGACCACCAGTCTCAACATCAATTTCCTTCGAAAAGGGCAGCCGGGGCAGGACATCGTCGCCGCCGCCAAGCTCATGAAGCTTGGCAAGCGCCTTGCCGTCGGTGAAGTGATGCTGCTGTCGGGCACATCTCCGGACCCGATTGCACACGTGACGGCGACCTATTCCATTCCGAATGCTCAGTGATTTCGAAGGTACCAAAATACCATATTTATAAGATATTGATTTTTAACATCTATTTCTTGTGATGGGGCGTTGACGTGCGTCGCCCGGTTATTTAGAAACCGCAGCAGCTTTGGCGATTTGCGCCGAACATCAATTTCACGGATCTCTCACATGAAGACGTTTTCGGCCAAGCCAGCCGAGGTCAACAAGAAGTGGGTGCTGATCGACGCCAAGGGTCTGGTCGTCGGCCGTCTCGCTACTTTGGTTGCCATGCGTTTGCGCGGCAAGCACCTCCCGACTTACACCCCTCACGTTGATTGCGGTGACAACGTCATCATCATCAACGCTGCTGATGTCGTCCTCACCGGACGCAAGCGCGAGAACAAGGTTTACTACAAGCACACCGGCTTCATCGGTGGCATCAAGGAGCGCACTGCAAAGTCGATCCTGGAAGGCCGCTTCCCGGAGCGCGTTGTCGAGAAGGCTGTCGAGCGCATGATTCCGCGCGGACCGCTGGGCCGCGTCCAGATGGGCAACCTGCGTGTCTATGGTGGTGCCGAGCATCCGCATGAAGCACAGCAGCCCGAAGTCGTGGATGTTGCATCGATGAACCGTAAGAACACGAGGGTCGCATAATGTCCGATACCATGCAGTCCCTCGATCAGTTGTCGTCGCTCAAGACCGCGACCGCTGAAGGTCCCAAGTACGTCAAGAAGGTCGACAAGCTCGGCCGCGCTTATGCCACCGGCAAGCGCAAGGACGCGGTTGCCCGCGTTTGGATCAAGCCGGGCTCCGGCAAGATTGTCGTCAACTCGCGCGAAGTCGAAACCTATTTCGCTCGCCCGGTGTTGCGCATGATGATCCAGCAGCCGATCGTCGCTGCTGCTCGTCAGGACCAGTACGACGTTTACTGCACCGTTGCAGGCGGCGGTCTCTCCGGTCAGGCTGGTGCTGTGCGTCACGGCATTTCGAAGGCTCTCACGAACTTCGAACCTGAACTGCGCGGCGTCCTCAAGAAGGGCGGCTTCCTGACCCGCGACTCGCGTGTCGTTGAACGTAAGAAGTACGGCAAGGCCAAGGCCCGTCGCTCCTTCCAGTTCTCGAAGCGTTAATCGCAACGATCAAATTATCTGCAACTGCAGATTGGTTTCAAAGGGCGCCTCTTGGGGCGCCCTTTTTGCTGGTGTGCCGAATCCAAGGTTCGCCTCATCGCGCAGCGCGCTCCCCCGCGAACTTTATGATTCTAGTGTGATTTTAGAAGTTCGTTGAAAGGGTTCGCGGGAAAGTAGAGCGAGCACCATACGAGTTCCAGAAGGCGCGGAATTGCGGATAATTTTTTGCGAAAATTGTGTGACGGGCGCAAACGGAGTCCCAAGATACCGTCGCTAGCGTTTGATCGGCTGAGGGGGCTATTCCAGCTCCGTCTTTTTTTAAGAGCGCTACATTTAAGATGCCCGCTGGATCACATCTGTCGCTGGATATTTCCACGCTGTATCTCATTGCCACGCTAGCCGCCGCGCTTCTCGGGCTCATGCTGCTATTCTTCTGGCGGCAAGAGAAGATTCCGGCACTCGGATGGTGGGGCGCAGCCTATCTGTTAGGGGCGACCTCCATTGCGTTATGGATCGCGAGCGGAGATCAACTTGGCAAAGGGCTGTCGCTTGCGGTGAGCGCAGTCGGCTTCTTTGCCTGCGGCCTGGTCTGGGACGCGGCGCGTGTCTTTCACGGCCGCTCCCCGAATTGGATCGTGATCCTCGCTGGTCCGGCGCTTTGGGTTGGAGCGATGATCGCGCTCGATCCGCTCGATCCGGAACGGCGTATGATGCTGAGTGCGGGCATCGTCGCGGTCTATACGGCACTGACCGCGAGCGAGCTCTGGCGAGAGCGCCGCAAGAATTTGCGGGCGCGCTGGCCGGCGATCATCATCCCGCTCTTGCACGGCGCGGTGCTGGTGATGCCGATCGTGCTCGGGGACATGATGCGAGCCACCGGTGCCGCGATCAGCGTGGGCTGGGTCGCGGTCTTCGCAGGAGAACTGGTACTCTATGCCATCGGCACGGTATTCATCATCTTCATGCTGGTGTCAGAGCGGACTGTCAGTGCGCACAAGACCGCAGCTTCGATCGATCCGCTTACGGGCTTGCTGAACCGTCGCGGTTTTGGTGAGGCGACGTCGCGCATGATCGAGCGCGAAGCCAAAGCTGGCCGTCCTGTGACCGTGATGATTTTCGACATCGACCATTTCAAGTCGGTCAATGACCGCTTCGGTCACGCAGCCGGTGACGATATCCTGAAAGTATTTTCGCACTGCATCGTCACGTCCTTGCGTATCACCGATCTCGTTGGCCGGGTTGGCGGCGAGGAGTTCGCCGCGCTTCTGCCGTGCTCCATGGACGAAGCACTGCTTGCCGCAGAGCGCGTGCGCGAAGCGTTCGAAGCATCCGGCGTGTGCGTCGATGACGACCCGTTGGCAACGACCGTGAGTATCGGTGTCGCGGGTGGTCCCGCAAATACTGAACTCGAAGTGCTGATGGCATCAGCCGATACGGCGCTCTATCAGGCCAAGCGTGGTGGACGTAACCGCGTGGAGGCGGCTGCAGAACAACGTCCGCTGTCGCTCGGAGAGTCGCGTCGCAAGATGGCTGGTGCGTCGCACCATGCCATCCACCCAACCCCCGCCATGGAAATCCGCATCTGACGTTGCGGATCGCGTGAGAGGAGGGCTGCATCAAACGTCGATGCGGCCCGCAAAAGCGCGGCTGGTTCTTTTTTGGAAATCGACTAAAGCTCCCGCCGCAAAAGGATCCAGGGCGGGGAGTTCATGCTCGGTGCAATCTATGCGGCCTTGGCCGCGCTCACGTTCGCCATGAACAACACAGCGATGCGCCGAGGCGTGCTGACCGGCTCGGTCACGCAGGCCATGGCCATCACGGTGCCGTTGGGGGGAGTGGGCTTCGTGATCATGGCGGCTGTCACGGGCCAGCTCGGCTCTCTGTCCTCGTTTCCCCCCATCGCTTTGTCCTGGCTTATCGCTCAGGGCTGTCTGCATTTCCTGCTTGGACGGTACTTCAACTATCAAGCCAACAAGCTGGTCGGCGTGAACATCTCCGCGCCAGTGGTTCAGCTTCAAGTCCTGGTGACGATGTTGCTGGCCGTTGTGCTGATGAGGGAGCCCTTCACGGTGCTCCAATTGTTCGGCACGATCTTGATGCTGGCCGGGTCGTTCGCGACACAATTGCACTCGACGTTCGGAAAACGCGTTGTGCGCTCGGACAAAGCGGTGGCCATGGAGGCCGCGCCTGGTTCGGACAAGCCTATGTTCAAGCCGCAATACCTTCCGGGATTCTTAACCGCATTGGGTGCTGCCACATGCTACGGCATTTCACCGCTGATGGTGCGCATGGCGTTTGAAAGCATGCCGGTGAAGAGCCCCATGGCCGGAGGCGTGATCGCCTACACCGCGGCGACCATTGTGCTGTGCTTCCTGGTCCTGCCTTCGGCATCGATCCGCAAGGATGTTCTTTCGCTGAACCGCAACAATGCGATGTGGTTTGTGGGCTCAGCTATTCTCGTCGCGATGTCGCAGGGCTTTGTCTATGCGTCGCTCGCAATTGCGCCGCTCATGGTGGTGACGCCCATCCTGCAATTGTCACTGGTCTTTCGGTTGTTCCTGTCGCAGATGGTCAATCGCGAGGTTGAAGTGTTGAACACCGCCGTTGTCGTCGGAGCTTTCGTGACGATTATCGGCTCCGTCGTCGTTTCGCTGGACACCAACTATGTGCTGTCGCTGGTGGATCTGACGGGCCGCGTTGCCGACGTTCTGCGTTTCCGGCTCGACTGAATCCAGGGCGTTGCAATTCGCGCTAACGAACTGATCGCGCTTATACGCGCCTCAGACGAAGGACAGTTCTTCCGCTGACTCCAGAATTCGCCGCAGCTGGGTGAGGGCGCGCCGCAGATCGTTGTCGGTCTTCGGATGGCCGAGACAGATACGCACACCCAACGTACCGCGGTCCACCTGCTGCAATGCGCCAGGTGGGGCGAGCGTGATACCCGCCTGTGCGGCCTGAGCAACGAGAGCAATCAGAGTGCGTCCGGCAGGGATCGGCAGCCAGCGATGGAAGCCGGGGGTATCCGAGACAATGGGAAGCCAATTGCCCAGCACTTCGTCGGCAATCGCATTGCGGCGAACGGCTTCTGCACGCTTGAGCTGAACCTGGCGTTGCAGATCGCCGCTGTGAATGAGCCGAACGACCACTTCCGCCATGATGGGAGAAGCCATCCAACCGGTGGCACGCACCGCATTGATACAGCGATCGCGGAATTGATCCGGTGCAATCATCGCGGCAATGCGCAGGCCCGGTGCAAGGCACTTGGCGAAGCTGGTGACGTAGAAACTCCGCTCAGGCACCATCGATGAAATCGGCTTGGGCGGCGTCGTGAACAGGAATGCGTAAGCGTCGTCCTCCAGCAGGAAGCCGTCGTGCTTGCGAATGATGTCCGCGATTTCCTGACGGCGCTCGTTCGGCATCACCGTGCCCGTCGGGGTCTGCAGGGTGGGTGTGACAAACAACGCCCGTGCACCCGTCTCGGTAAACGCCCGGTCCAATGCATCTGGCAACAAGCCGTGTCGATCGCCGGCGACGCCGTGCAGCTGATAGCCGTTGAGCGCGGACAGCGCGATCATGCCCGAATAGCTGAAACGTTCGGTTAGCACCGTGTCATGCGGTGCTGCTACCATGTTCAGTGCGATGGAGAGCGCGTGCTGACCGCCGTGCGTGATGAACAGATGATCCACATCGGTCGTGATGCCGAGCTGAGCGAGCCATTCGGCCATCACGTTGCGATGATAGGGAAGTCCCTGATGGGGCAAATAGCCGAGCAGCGGCTTCAATGCACCGTCGGCAACGACTTCTTCCAGAACGGAAGCGATCAGCTCATCTTCGCCGGTGGACGGCGGCACGTTCAACGCGAGATTGACGGTCGTTGCTGCGGGGCCGCCATTGGCGGTTTGCGCGTGATGGCGTCGCCGCTGCACGAATGTCCCGCGTCCGACTTCTCCCGAAATGAGGCCGCGCGTTTCAGCCTCCGCATAGGCGCGTGAAATCGTCCCGACACTCAGCCCAAGCTGCGCGGCCATGTCTCGTTGCGGCAGCAGACGTGTGCCCGGCTTCAACGCACCGGATTCGATATCGCTCTCGAGCGACTGCACGAACGCGAGGTAACGCGGACCTGCAGCGTCGGCGAGAACCGGAATCCATTCTTTCGATGTGGTGTCTTGAGACACGGAAAATCCTCAAATCGGGTTGGTCACCGAATAGTACAATTATGACATTGTTGCAATCGTCTGATGCTTTCGAGCGATGAAAACCGAAGAAAATCCCAAAAATCATCTGAATTTGCCCTGATTTTCCAAATTGCTGCGGTGCAATCAGAGAATTTTGCCTAATTGAACTATAATAAGTTTGACAATGCTTCGGTCTTTGATTTTATCGCGCTCAATCGCTGAGCACTAAGGAGCCTGCATTGATTTACGAAATTCGCATCTACGAAGCCGCTGAAGGCAAAGCCGAAGCGATGAGGGCCCGGTTCAAGACCGAGGTGGTTCCAAGGCTCCCCAAGCATGGCATTGAACTGCTCGGCGTGTTCGAAGCGCCTGCCGAAGACGGCCGGATGACTTACATGACCCGCTTCAAGACTGAAGAGGATCGGACCAAGGCGTGGGCCGCTTTCGGTGCCGATGAGGAATGGCGCGCCATCAAGGCCGCAAGTGAAACCAACGGGCCTCTGCTGAAGAACCAGACCGTATCGGTTCTCTCGCCCAAGGTCGCCGGGTTGCTTCTCGGATAATTCGTTGTCGTCTCAGGGCGGCGGGGGCCGCGCTGAGACATGTGTCACACGTGGAAGGCAGAGCATTATGAAGCCAGCCCCTTTCGAATATGTCAGGCCGGAGACCATCGCAGAGGCCTGCGCACTGCTCGCAGCCGATGAGGATGCGCGCATCATCGCGGGCGGGCAGACCCTGATCCCGATGCTGGCAATGCGGCTCGCGCGGCCGGCAAAGCTTGTCGATATCTATCGCTTGCCTGACTTGAACGGCATTCGCACTAAAGGCGGCTTTGTCGTCATCGGTGCGACGACGCGTCAGGTGCAGGTGGAGAACAGCGCAACGACACGCAACGCTCTCCCGCTGCTGGCGAAGGCGCTGCCGTGGGTCGGCCATCCGCCGACACGTAACCGCGGTACCGTTGGCGGCTCAGTGTCCAATGCCGACCCGTCGGCGGAAATTCCGCTTGTTGCTGTCACGCTCGGCGCGGACATCGAGATCACGAATCCCGATGGTGTCTCCACGATGCCGGCCGATGATTTCTTCATCGGTCCGATGCTCACTTCTGTCATGCCCGGCGATTGCGTCAGCGCCGTGCGTTTCCCGGTCTGGTCGCACGCGAAAGTCGGAACGGGTTTCCACGAAGTCAGCGCACGCAAATCCGACTTCGCCTTTGTTGCTGCTGCTGCACAGGTTGCCCTCGATGACGACGGGCGCTGCCTTGATGTCGCGCTTGGCATCGGTGGCGTCGGCGATCGCGCGATCCGTCTCGATGTGTCCGGGCTGATTGGCGGCAAGCTCGACAAGGCGTCGATCGTTGATGCCGTTCGCGAGGCGACGACGGTGCTGGAACCAACATCAGATCTGCATGCGTCGGCGGAGTACCGCATGCGTGTTGCCAATGTTCTCGGAAGCCGTGCGCTTGAAGATGCAATTGCCGACGCGAAGTCGCCGGCGGCTCGGAGCGCTGCCGGAGTCGTGCAATGAAAGTGAATCTCAAAGTGAATGGCCGTTCCCGGACGGTCGATGTCGAACCGCGCAAGACCTTGCTGGATACTCTGCGCGAAGATCTCTCACTGGTTGGAAGCCACACAGGCTGCGAGCATGGCGTTTGTGGCGCGTGCACCATTCTGCTCGACGGTGCTCCGGTGCGCGCCTGCTTGATGTTTGCGGCTCAATCCGATGGATATGAGATCACCACCATCGAGGGGTTGGCGCCTGCGCCCGGTGAACTTAGCGTGATCCAGGATGCGTTCTGCGAAACCCATGGCCTGCAGTGCGGCTACTGTACGCCCGGCATGATCCTGACCGCTCATGCGTTGCTTGAGCGGGAGGAAAACCCCACCCGCGATGACATTGTCGAAGCCATCTCTGGCAACATCTGCCGTTGCACTGGATATGGACAGATCGTCGAAGCGATCGAATTCGCAGCCGATCGTCTGCGCAAGGCTAACGCGCCGCGACACCTCAAGGGATCGCACGCCAACGAGCCGGTGAAAGATCCGAACGCGAAAGCCGATGCGCCACAGCAGGGCGTCCTTGAAGCCGCGGAAACGGACACGCCCCACGGAGGACGCCCATGAGCGGTGAGCCGACAACCCTGAAATTCGTCTCTTCCAACCGGCGCGTTCGTGAAGACCGGCGCTTTGTCGCCGGCCATGGCAAATATGTCGCGGACATCACACTCGACGGTCTGCTGCATGTAGCCCTGGTGCCGTCGCAGTATCCGGCTGCGAAGATCAAGTCGATCGACACCAGCGCTGCGTTGAAGATGCCGGGCGTGGTTTACGCGCTGACCGGTGAAGAGCTCGCCAAGGCTGTCGATCCCCTGATGAACGGTCTCGATACGCCGAAGGTGCGGCGCTATCCGTTGGCTGTGAACCAGGTGCGCTATTCCGGCGAGTGGGTCGTGGCTGTGGTCGCGGAAACCCGCGCTCAGGCCGAAGACGCGACGGAAAAGGTCAAGGTTGAGTACGAACCCGTTCCGTATGTCATCGACGCTGAAGAGGCGATCACCGACGCAAGCCCCAAAGTTCATCCCGAGCACGGCACCAATGTGCTGCTCGACAAGCTGTTCGTCTGGGGCGAGGTCGACAAGCACTTCGCCGAAAGCCCGCGGCATCTGTCGTTCCGCGTGGTCTGGGGCCGCAATTCGACTGTGCCGATTGAGACATTCGGCGTGGTTGCGAAGTGGGATCCGTGGAGCGAAATGCTTGACGTCTGGGCCTCGATCCAGATGCCGAAGTATCCGGACCAGATCTCGCGCGCGCTTCGTATTCCGACCAACAATGTCCGCGTGCATCAAGACGTCGATGTCGGCGGCAGCTACGGCGTCAAGCGCGGCATCAAGCACACCGTGCTTGCTTCGCACCTCGCACGCATTCTCGGTCGCCCGGTTCGTCTGATCGAAGACCGTCTCGAAAACATGCGGGCAGGGGATGCCCATGGACCCGAGCGCATCTTCGACGTCGATATCGCGTTCAACGACGACGGCATCGTCAAGTCGATGAAGATGCGGGCGTTGGACAATGTCGGCGGTTATGCCGGCCGTTCGCCCTTCCAGCTCGGCAAGCCGATCGGTGCCATCGTCGGTCCCTACAAGATCGAGAGCGTGCAGTATCGCGCCATGGCGACGATGTCGAACAAGGCGGCGCAGGAGGCTGTGCGCGGCTTTGGCCAGGCGCCGACCAACTACGCGATCGAAACTGCCATCGACAAGGTGGCGGCTGCGGTCGGTCTCGACCGCCTCGAAGTCCGCCGCCGCAACTTCATCCGTAAGGAAGAATTCCCTTATCTGATCCCGAGCGGAACGCACTACGACAGCGGCGACTATCACACCGTCGTCGACAAGGTGCTCGCCACGGCGGATTACAAGGCAATGGTGAAGGAGCGCGATGCGTTGCGCGCATCGGGCATGATGGCGGGCATCGGTATTGCCGCCTGCCTTGAGCCGAGCGGCGGTAACTCGTCGTTCGAGCCATTGCTCAACGAGAAGAACACGACGTCCACGTGGATGGAGTCTATCCGCATCAATGTGGATGGCGTCGGATTCGTGACTGTGACCATTCACACGACGTCAGCCGGACAGGGCCATGAGACCCTTGCTTCGACGGTCGTCGGCGAAGTGCTTGAGATCGATCCCGACAAGATCCGGGTCGTGCGTCCGGATTCTTTGGCGAGCTTGCCGGGGAATACTCCGGTCGGTAGCCGGATGGCGATCATGATGGGCGGTGCGTGCTATCACGCTGCCCTCAAGCTCAAAGCCAAGCTGATGAAGATCGGCGCGCACCAATTTGGGCTCGGCGAAAACGACGTCGAGTATGCGGCCGGCGGCATCACCGATCCCAAGTCGAAGAAGTCGTTGTCCTGGGCTGACCTTGTGAACATCGGACACCGCCATTTTCATGCGTTGCCCGAAGGCATGGAGCCCGGCCTCGAGACGACGCATGTGATGCAGGTGCCGACAGGCGCCAAGCTGCCGGAGAACGGCCGCGTACAGATGTATCCATGCCATTCGTTCGAGTTTCACCTCGTTCTGTTGGCATTCGATCCGCAGATCGCGAAGCCTGAGATTCGGCGCTACATCATCGGGCACGACTGCGGCACGGTGATCAATCCTCACATCGTCAAGGGCATGACACTGGGTGGTATCGCCCACGGCATCGGCGCGGCGCTGTTGGAAGAGTTCGCCTATGACAGCGAGGGTCAGCTCCTGACCCAGAGCTTCATGGACTACCTGCTGCCGTCGTCGCACGAAGTCCCGCACGTCGAGATCGTGCACCACTGCACGCCGTCACCATTCACGGTGTTCGGCCAAAAGGGGTCGGGTGAAAGCGGTTACCTCGGCTCGCCTGCAGCGATTTCCGGCGCGATCAACGACGCAGTGTCGCCTCTCAACATCTCGTTCTCGAAGCTTCCAATCCGTATCGCGGCGATCAGTGATGCCATCGCTGCGGCACAAGAGACCAAGTAAGGACCAAGAATGATTATCGATTGCCACGCCCACCTTGTGCCTCCCAGCCTGCTTGACGCGATCCGCGCGGAGAAGGCAAAGTTTCCGTCGATCCGCCTGATCGAGGAAGGCGGCAGCATCGGCTTCTCGTTCGCCGGCAACAAGCCGACGCGCCCTGTGTCGAAGCCTCTCAGCGATATCGCTGGCCGTCTGCAGTGGATGGACACCAACAAGATCGAAAAGCAGGTCGTTGGTGGCTGGCTTGACATGTTCGCCAATGAGATTCCGGCGGAAGAAGGCACGCAATGGGCGCGGCTGATCAACACCCATCTGGCTCAGGCCGCGAAGGAACAGCCTCGCTTCATTCCGCTCGCGACCGTTCCGCTGCAGGACGGTGCGCGCGCAGCTGAAGTGCTGCGTGAGGCGCACGGTCAGGGCTTCAAGGGTGTGATGATCGGAACACAGCCGAAGGGCAAGGGCGGCGTGCTCGACGATCCGACGCTCACTCCATTCTGGGAAGCCGCCAACGAGCTCGGTTCGATCATCTTCATCCACCCGGTGTTCGAGAGCGGAGATGACCGCGTGCACGATTACGGCATGGCGAACGCCGTCGGCCGTATCACCGACACGCTGATCGCAATGTCGCGCCTGATCTATGCAGGCCACGTTACCCGCTATTCGGGCATGAAGGTTGTTGCGGGCATCGGCGGCGCCGCGCTGCCTTATGTGATCGGTCGTCTGCGCCGCAACTACTCGCTCGACAAAGAGAAGCTGGGCGATCCGGATGCCGCGCTCGCTGCAATGTACTACGACACCATCGTTCAGGATACGCGCGCGCTGCGCTACCTCGCGGATGTGGTCGGCGCGGACCGCATCATGATGGGGTCGGACATGCCGTTCCCGATCGGGGATCTCGCTCCGCTGAACATCGTCAAGGAAACCTCGTTCTCTGATAGCGAGCGCGCCTCCATCAATGGTGGTCTCGCGAAGCAACTGTTCGGTCTCTAAGGAGGCGACATGAAACTCGATATTGGCGGCAGCGAAACAGTTCCTGCGTCTGTGCAGCAGCTCTGGGTTGCGCTTAACGATCCCGCTGTGCTGACCCGGTGTATCCCGGGCTGCAAGACGATGACGGAAACCGCTCCGGACGCGTACAAGGTCGAGATGCAGCTCCGCGTGGCTGCAGTCGGCGGCTCGTTCGAAGGCGAAATCGCCTTGTCCGACAAGGACGCCCCGAAGTCGTGCAACATCAAAGTGTCCGGAGCGGGAACGCTCGGACATGGCACCGGTACGGCCCGTTTCGACATTGAGCCGGACGGCGAGGGTGCCAAGCTGATCTACAAGGGCAATGGTGAGATCGGCGGCCTGGTCGCGGGTGTCGGCCAGCGCATCCTGTCCAGCGTGTCCAAGCATCTGATCGGCCGGTTCTTCGTCGCACTTCGCAAGGAGTTCGAAGTACCGGTGCACGGCGCAGCGGAGTAAGCATGACCGTGTCGTCATCTCGCGTCGAACGAATTGAAGTTGAGCCGGGTGTGCGGCTGGCGGTGGAGGCTGCTCCGCCGTCGAGCAAGCCTGTCGTGATGCTGAGCAATTCGATCGGCGCCAGCATGACGATGTGGGACGAGTTCGTCGAACGCATGTCCGACAAGGTTCGTATCGTTCGATACGATACGCGCGGTCATGGGCAGTCGGATGTTCCCAAGGGGCCTTACTCGATCGATCAGCTCGGTCAGGATGCCGAAGCCATTCTCGCAGCGCTCGATATCCAGAGCGCCGTGTTCTGCGGCCTGTCGCTCGGCGGTCTGACAGGGATGTGGCTTGGTGCCGCACGTTCAAAGCGTGTCGCCGGGTTGATCCTTGCCAACACTGCGGCCAATTTCCCTCCCGCAACGATGTGGCAGGAGCGAGCGGCTGCGGTGCGTACCAACGGCATGCAATCACTGGTTGGAGCCACACTCGATCGTTGGTTCACCAAGTCCTATCACACAAGTCATCCAGATCGTCTCGCCGAACTCGGGCGGATGGTTGGAGCAACGCCGGCGGAAGGCTATGCCGGATGTTGCGAAGTGTTGGCTGCGGCCGATCTCAAGCCACGCCTAGCTAATGTCGCTTGTCCTGTTCGCGTGATTTGCGGGCAGCATGATCCGTCAACCCCTCCGGCGCGCGGCGAAGAGATTGTGGCTTCGATCGCAGGTAGCGACATGGTGGTTCTTGATGCGGCTCACATCTCATCGGTTGAAGCGCCGGACGCTTTTGCCGAAGCGGTGACCCAGTTCCTTTCCCGCGCGTTAAGCGCGGCAACATGATCATCGGGAGGAGACGTACTGTGAAAAAAATTGCATTCGCATTGGGACTGCTTTCTGCAGCCATCACCGCGTCGCCGCTGGCCGCGCAGGATTTGCCGAAGATCTCGATCGTCGTGTTCGGCGCACCTTCGCTCGGTGCGTTCCTGCCGCCCATCATCAAGGCGCAGAAGCTCGATGAAAAAAACGGGATCTCCGTCGATTTTCAGGAGCGGACGCCAGACGCCTATACGGCGCAATTCAACTCAGGCGAATTCCAGGTCGGCGGCAGCGCTTCGCTACTCACTGTCGGCCTTGCGGATGTTCGCGGCGTCAAAGTGACGTATCTCTTCAATCTGTTCGACTTCTGGGGCGCAGTCGTGACGTCGCGCCCGGAGGTCAAGACGCTCAAGGACCTTGAAGGCAAGGACCTTGCCGCAGCGAAGGGTACGACGAATTATGTGATGTTCGACTGGTTTGCCCGGCAGCTTCGTGCGGACACCAGCAAGTTCTCCGTCATCAACACCGCAACGCCGGGCCTTGTCGGCTATGCGCTTGCTGACCGCGCGACAGCTGTACAGCTCTGGGAGCCGGCCTACACGACGCTCCATGCCAAGAAGCCCACCATCCGGCTGCTGGATCTGAATATCACCGAGAGCTGGAAGAAATTCACGGGCAGCACCAACATTCCGTATCTCGGTGTGGCCGCTCACGTGGCGTGGGCTGAGAAGAACAAGGACCTCATTCCAAAGCTTTACACGGCCTACAAGCAGGCAGCCGAGTGGGTGGCCAAGAACCCGGACGACGCAGCCAAGCTGATTGCCGCCAAGGGCACGGAGGATGACCGCAAGGCGATTGCGGAACTCATCCGAGCCAATGATCGCCTCGGCATGAATCTGCGCACCGCGGCCGAGGTGAGCAAGGAAATCAAGTCTGTCTATGAAGCTGGAAAGTCGATTGCCTTCCTGCCGTCGGATCCAGCTGCGTCAACGATTTACGAAGGGCCGATGAAATGACGGCATCCGCAACACAAAGCGCGTCGGGAATTGCGAGTTTCGGTGCCGGCGCATTGCGCAAGGCGGCGACTTACGTGCTGCCTTTCGCGGTTCTCGCCGGATTGTGGCAGTTCGCGTCGCTGTTTTTTCCGCCGTTCCTATTTCCATCGCTGGTGGACGTCTTCTGGCGTTTCCTGAGCATCGTGACGGACTGGTCTCAATTCGTCGACGTCTTCGCGACCGTCATGCGAATTCTCGCAGGCCTCGCCGGTGCCTTCATCATCGGAGCGGCTCTCGCTGTGATCATGGCGAAGTCGCGCGCGGCGAATGACTTCCTGTCGCCGATCCTGACGCTGTTTCAGGGCATCCCGGCGCTGTCGTGGGTGGTGTTTGCGATCATCTGGTTCCACGGCATTGAGCCGCGCATCTTCTTCATTATGGTGATGACGACGCTTCCTGCATTTGCATTCCAGGTGCTAGGCGCGCTGCAGGCGATGTCGCGCGATCTGACCGAAATGGTGATGAGCTTCCGGCCCACCCGATACAAGCTGTTCAAGTCGATGATTTTCCCGGCGGTGCTGCCGGACATTCTCACGGCCTGGAAGGTCAACCTCGGTAATGCCTCGCGCGTGGTCGTGGTCGCTGAACTCGTCGGCGCCACTGGTGGCGTGGGCTATCAGCTTCTCCAGCAGCAGCAGGTCTTCGATATGGCCGGCGCGCTCGCGTGGACGCTGCAACTGGTGGTCTTCGTGCTGATCGTGCAGGCCATCCTGACGTTCATCGAGAACATTGCCTTCCGCTATCGTGCTGTTTCGGAGCGAACGCTATGACCAACGACACCCCGAAGGCTGCGATCAGCCTCGAGAAGGTCTCCAAGATTTTCGGCAAGGCCAAGTCGGAAGGATCGTATGTCGCGGTCGACAAGCTGAACCTTCAGGTGGCGCAGGGGCAGATGCTTGCGCTGCTCGGCAAGACCGGTTGCGGCAAGTCGACGATCTTCAACATGATCGCGGGCTTGACCGAGCCGACCGAAGGGAAGGTGACCGTCGATGGACGTGATCCGTTCCGCGAGTTCGATGCGTTTCGCGGCAAGATGGCGATCGTGTTTCAGAACGACCGGTTGTTGCCATGGCGCACCGCCATCGAGAATGTCGAGCTCGGTCTTGAGATTCTGAACATGTCGGCCGACGAGCGCAGGGCGCATGCCCAACGTTGGCTCGAGACGCTTGGTCTGCGTGGTCACGAAAACGATTACCCGCATGCACTGTCTGGCGGCATGCGGCAGCGTGTTTCCATCGCGCGCGCTTTCGCGACCAACGCTAACATCCTGCTGTGCGACGAGCCGTTTTCGGCGCTCGATGAAATGACCGGCAAGAAGCTGCGCGCGGAATTCGTCAAGCTGGTGAAGGAAAACGGCAAGACAGCTGTCTTCATTACCCACTCGATCAACGAGGCGCTGGAGATCGGAGATCGGATTGTCGTGCTAAAGCGGCCGGCAAATATCGCCGTCGACATTCCGCTGACGGCAACGACGACAGCCGAAAACAAGGAAGTGATCCGCGGGCAGATTCAGGGCGTCCTGGCTGCCTGAGACCAAACAAGACCAAAGAATACTTTAGGGGAGTGAAATCATGACGATCAAGATGACACGCCGCGGCGCAATTGCGGCGGGGATGACTGGTGCTGCTATGGCGGCAACGGGATTTGAGGCAGCGACCGCGCAACAGACAGCAAAAACCTTTGTGCTGGTGCATGGCGCCTGGCACGGGGGATGGTGCTGGCGTCGCGTGTCCGACTTGCTGGAAAAGCAGGGGCACAAGGCGTTCGCGCCCACGCTCACCGGGCTCGGCGAGCGCTCCCATCTTCTGACCAAGGATGTCAACGTCAGCACACATGTCACCGACATTGTGAATGTGTTGACGTTTGAAGATCTCAAGGACGTGGTGCTCGTCGGCCACTCCTACGGTGGACTGGTCATCAGCGGTGTTGCCGAGCAGGCCGGTGACCGGATTTCCTCGATCATCTTCCTCGATGCGTTCCTGCCGGAGAACGGCGACAGCTTTCTTGAGAAATCATCTCCTGGATTCAAGTCGGCGATTGAAGCAGCCCTTGGCCGCAACGAAGCGTCCTTCAAGGCGCCTCCGGCGGCGGCGTTCGGTGTCGTCGATGAGAAAGATCAGGCCTGGGTGAACTCGAAAACCACACCGCAGCCGATCGGTACTTATGGCGAGAAGGCGACCTATACCGGGGGCCGGGACAAGATTGCCAAGAAGGCCTATATCCGCGCCGAGGGATATAAGAGCCCGACCTTTGATGCCAACGTCGCCAAGGTGAAGAGCAAGTCGGATTGGAAGCTCGCTGAATTGCAAGTCGGGCACGATGTGATGGTCATTGCGCCGGAACAACTCGTGACGTTGCTGCAGCAGTTCGCGTAGGACGCTCCGACAAGGTTATCCCGACCGCTTCTGATTGGCGTTGGCAACCGCTGCAGCTGCGGTCCGGTTTTCAACGCCAAGCTTCGCGT
Organism: Afipia dichlorophenoxyacetatis; assembly: GCF_055386385.1. Taxonomy (NCBI): domain Bacteria; kingdom Pseudomonadati; phylum Pseudomonadota; class Alphaproteobacteria; order Hyphomicrobiales; family Nitrobacteraceae; genus Afipia; species Afipia dichlorophenoxyacetatis. The sequence goes on from NZ_AP029250.1 coordinate 3,041,590, forward strand.
AGATCTGCTCAAGATGCTTATCCACCGTCCTCGGGCTGAGCCCGAGGATCTGGGCAATGTCGCGGTTGGTTTTCCCCTTGCTGAGCCAGGACAGCACTTCACCCTCGCGGCTTGTCAGTCCCAGTTCCTGACTGAACTCGGCTGGCGATGCCGAACTGGTATCGCGCGCGAGTCTTAGAAGGAATTCATTGGTTCCGAGTCTGCCCATATATTGCAGGCGAAGCTGCTGATTTTCAGAAGAGGCGAGTGTCTCCGGCGGCTTGGTTTTGGTCTGGCCGCCGGCAGTCTGCTCCAGCCATTCGCGCCATGGTCGCGGCAGGGAGAAGTTGTCTCCCGAGCTGTCGGCAGATTGATCCTGCGCCAGAAGCTTTTGTGCCTGCGGCGTGGACCACATGATCTCTCCGGTCCGGTTGACGGCAAAGAGAGAACGCCCCGAGACATCGAGTGCGGCCCGCGCGCTTTGTGTGAGTCTCGCGTTCGCAAGATGTACCTTGATGCGCGCGAGCATTTCGGCGACCACGATTGGCTTGGTGACATAATCGACGCCACCGGCTTCAAGACCGCGAATGATATGCTCGGTGTCCGCGAGCCCCGTCATGAAGATCACTGGCACGTGGTCGAGGCCGGACGCGCGCTTCAGCCGCCGGCAGGTTTCGAATCCGTCGATCCCGGGCATGACGGCGTCGAGAAGAATGATGTCCGGAGTGATCTGCTCCACAATGCGCATTGCGGATGCTCCATCGAGCGCAACCATGACTGTCATGCCGGCATTGTCGAGCGCATCGGTCAAGAGCCGCAACGTATCAGGCGAATCGTCGACAACGAGCGCAACATCGCGCTTCTTTGAATCATTGCTCATGTGGCTCGAGTATTTTCAGCGTGGAGAGATATTGATTGAAATCAAACTGATCGATGAGCGCGCGCATGCGCGTAACGAAGGCGGCTTGCTCAGGATAATCGACGCTGAGCTGGTCGAGCTTTTGATGAATGGCTTTCACGTGCCCCATCTGTCCAAGGTCGATCAACTCAGCGACGTCATGAGCTGACGGGTATGCGCTCTTTCCGGGCGTCCAGACCGGCTCCGGACTGTCTTCGCTGGCATACTGCCATTCGATTTTCAGCAACTGGCCAATTTGTTCAAGCAGACGGGGGACATCGACAGGCTTCATCAGATAGCCGTCGTGATAAGGCTCGGCCAGCGGCATGCGATGCGCCTCGATAGCGCTTGCGGACACCATCAGGATGCGTGCCTGATGGTGGCCGGCAGCGCGCAGCGTCTTTGCCACTGTCCAGCCATCCATGCCGGCCATTGAAATATCCAGAAGAAAGAGATCTGGCTGGCAATGTTGTGCGAGCGTCAGGCAGGACGGGCCATTCTCCGCGCTGAGCATGATGAAGCCGAGCGGCGCCAGAATTTCGCGCATCAGTTCGCGTTGGGTTGGGTCATCGTCGGTGACAAGAATGGTCTTTCGCGGCCCGTGATAGCCAAACACGGGTTCTGCAATCGGCGCGATCCGCTTCGGATTCGTGACCTCCGACAACAGCAGCTTGACGCGGAGCGTGCTGCCTTTGCCGACGGTGCTGGACACCTTGATGTCGCCGCCCATGACGCCAGCCAGCAAGCGGCTAATGGTCAGGCCCAGTCCCGTCCCGGTGTGGGGCTGTGCCTCGCCCAGCGCACCGCGCTCGAACGGTGCAAAGATACGTTCGAGGTCATCCGGTTGGATTCCGGGACCGGTATCGGAGATCTCAAATTCCGCCACGGGGCTGCGATAGTGCATGACGAAGCGCACGCTGCCACGCGATGTGAACTTGATGGCGTTGGACAGAAGATTGATCAGGATCTGGCGGAGGCGCTTTTCATCAGTATAGACGACGGGTGGAAGGTTGCCGCGGCGCTGGAAAACGAACTCGATGTTCTTTGCTGCGGCTTGCAGGCGGAACATGCCGACCAGCTGATCGAGAAATTCACTGAGACGAACTTCGTCGCGCGAGAGATAAAGCCGTCCAGCTTCAATTTTCGAGATGTCGAGAATTCCGTCGATGAGGCCCGACAAGTGATCGGCGCTTCGCCGCATGACGCGGACTTGGTCGCGCGGCTTGTTCGGCAGGTTGGCATCCTGTTCAAGAAGCTGCGCATAGCCGCTGATGGCGTTGAGTGGCGAGCGAAGCTCATGGCTTAAACCCACCACGTATCGGCTCTTCGCCAGATTGGCGGCTTCGGCGACTTCCTTAGCCCGCTGCAGTTCCGCGTCGGTACGTTTGTGTGCGTCGATTTCCTGAATGAGGAGAGCGGTCTGTCGCTTTGTTTCGGCTTCAGCCGCGTGGCGGCTCTGCCGTGCAAGCACGAACAACCACGCCACAACGCCAATAATGATCGAGAGCGCAAAGAATACTTTCCACAGCACATCGGAAAGCGCGGCCTGATCGAATCTGATCGCGGCGGATGTCTGAAGATAGATCAGACCGAGCGTTAGTCCAACCAGCCCGGCGGAAACGGCGAACACGCCGAGATAATGCCCAAGCTGGGAGTTGAGGCGCGCATAAACGGTGTCGGGAAGCAGCTTGCCCAGCGTCTCTGCAAATTGTGCCGGCGCGCGCGCATGAGGTTTGCAGAGGTCGTGACATCGTGCGTCCAGGGAGCAGCACAGCGAGCAGATCGGGCCGGAATAGGCGGGGCATGACGCCATATCCTCAGGCTCGAATGAATGCTCACAGATGCAGCACTTGATGGTCTCCAGGTTTTGCCAGCTGCGCTTCGGCTTTCGCGCGATGTAGTATTTCCCCTTGGTGGCGTATGCGATGGCAGGCGCAGCGATGAATGCCGTCAGGAGCGCCACGAACGGCGCCAGCGCTTTCGCTGTCGTACCGAAGAATCCGTAGAATGCGCTGATCGACACAATGGTCGAAATGGCCATGGCGCCGACGCCGACGGGATTGATGTCGTAGAGATGCGCGCGCTTGAACTCCATTGTGGGCGGCCGCAGACCAAGTGGCTTGTTGACGATCAGGTCGGCGACCAGTGCGCCGACCCAGGCGATCGCAACGTTCGAGTAAAGCGCTAATGTTTGTTCGAGCGCCTTGTAGACGCCGATCTCCATCAGCAACAAAGCAACCAGCACGTTGAAGACCAGCCATACCACGCGGCCCGGGTGGCTATGAGTGAGGCGCGAGAAGAAGTTCGACCATGCGATGGAGCCCGCATAGGCATTGGTGACATTGATCTTCAACTGCGAGAGAATGACGAACGTGCCGGTCAGCGCGAGCGCGAGATCGGGTTGGGCAAGTACATACCGGAAAGCTTCCAGGTACATGTGAGACGGCTCAGCCGCATATTCTGGCGAGACGCCGTGCTTGAGCGCGAAGTAGGCAAGGAAAGAACCCGCCAGCAGCTTGACCGTGCCGGGGATGATCCATCCGGGGCCAGCGCTGATCATGGCGATCCACCATGATCGCTTCGATGTCCGGCGGTCGCGTGGAAGAAAGCGCAGGAAGTCGACCTGTTCGCCGATCTGCGCCACCAGTGAGAACACCACAGCCGCTGCAGTCCCGAACAGCAGGAGATCAAGCTGCCCTGACGGATCTCCGTGTTCGCCGGCAAACGCGCGCCATTCAGCAAACGATCCGGGGCTTTTGATCGCAATGGCTGCAAAGGGAAGGATGTGAAGGAGGATCCAGAACGGCTGAGTCCAGAGCTGGAAGCGGCTGATGAGCGTGATGCCGTGCGTCACCAGAGGAATAATGACGATGGCGCCGACCAGATAACCAATGGGACGGGGCAGGCCAAAGCACAGCTCCAGCGCCATGGCGAGGATAACTGCCTCGATGGCGAAGAATATGAAAGTAAAAGAGGCATAGATCAGCGAGGTGATCGTCGACCCGATATAGCCAAAGCCTGCACCGCGCGTGAGCAGGTCGATATCGACGCCATATCTGGCGGCGTAATAGGCAATGGGCAGACCACAGCAAAAGATAATCACACTGACGACTAAAATAGCGGCAGTGGCGTTGGTCACGCCGTAGTTCAGCGTGATGGTGCCGCCGATGGCTTCCAGTGCAAGAAATGAGATCGCGCCGAGCGCGGTGTTCGCCACGCGAGACGCGGACCAGCGCCGCGCGCTCTTGGCTGTAAACCGAAGTGCGTAGTCCTCAAGGGTTTGGTTCGCAACCCATTGATTATACTGACGCCTGACACGGTCTATGCGCTGACGACCGACCAAACCCGCACCTCCCGAGCATTCGTTAGAGCCGATTCAAAATCTACGTCGCGCTTTTGCGGTGCCGTATGCGCGATTTCGCGTATGCGTGCGTTGCACAAACCGGGCCATCCTCGACCCACCAAACCGTTGTTCAACGAAAAGGGGTGGCTATGTCGGACAAAAACGATCGAGGATTACAATCTCCATTCAGGCGTAAGATGTTGATGGGCATGGCGGCGTTGCCCGCGCTGTCGCTGATGTCGCGTCCATCATTCGGCGCGGGGCCGGCGACGTCCGCCGTCAACACGACCGGACTTGCCGTGACCGACACCGAAGTCACGGTCGGCATTCTGCACTCGGCGACCGGCACCATGGCGATTTCCGAGACCGGATCGATCGAAGCGGAAAAGCTCGCGATCGAGCAGATCAATGCCGCCGGCGGCGTGCTCGGGCGCAAAATCAAGTTCATTCAGGAAGACGGCGCCAGCGACTGGCCGACCTTCGCTGAAAAGGCGAAGAAGCTGCTGGTCAACGACAAGGTCGCCGCCATCATGGGCTGCTGGACCTCGGCCTCCCGCAAAGCCGTGCTGCCAGTCGTCGAGCAGTACAACGGCATGCTCTACTACCCGACCTTCTATGAAGGCCTCGAGCAGTCGAAGAACGTGATCTACACTGGTCAGGAAGCAACGCAGCAGATTCTTGCTGGCCTGAACTGGATCACGAAAGAGAAGGGTGCCAAGTCCTTCTACTTTATCGGATCGGATTACATCTGGCCGCGCACGTCGAACAAGATCGCGCGGAAGCACATCGAGAACTTCCTCAAGCTCAAGGTTGTCGGCGAAGAGTACTTCCCGCTCGGCCATACGCAGTTCAACTCGGTCATCAACAAGATCAAGCTGACCAAGCCGGACGTGATCTTCACCGACGTCGTGGGTGGCTCGAACGTGGCCTTCTACAAGCAGCTCAAGGCCGCCGGTATCGATCTGTCGAAGCAGACCCTGCTCACCATCTCGGTGACGGAAGACGAAATCGACGGCATTGGCGGAGAAAACATCGCGGGCGCCTACGCCTGCATGAAGTACTTCGAGTCGCTGAAGAACGACAACAACGCGAAATTCGTTCCTGCCTTCCAGAAGATGTGGGGCGAGAAGACCGTGATCGGAGACGTCACCCAGGCTGCTTACCTCGGCCCGTGGCTGTGGAAACTGACGGTCGAAAAGGCCCAGAGCTTCGATGTCGATAAAATTGCAGCGGCTTCACCTGGCGTTGAGTTCAAGGAGGCTCCGGAAGGTTACGTCCGGATCCACGAGAACCATCACCTCTGGTCGAAGACTCGCGTCGGTCGGGCTCGTCTCGATGGCCAGTTCGACGTGATTTACGAGACCGCTGACTTGGTCGAGCCGGATCCGTTCCCCAAGGGCTATCAATGATCGCGCATTCCTAGCGCACTTTCCCAGACAGAGCTCCCTGGCGGCGGCCATCAAAAGCCGCGCTCAAGACCCCGCGCCGCACTTGGTTTTGCGGCGCGGGATCCTTTCCCTGACGGAGGACGGATCGATGTTCGGCGACTATTCGATTGGTGATCTGGGCGCAATCTTCGCGATGCAGGGCTTCGCGGGACTGATCCTGTTTTCTGTGTACGTGCTGATGGCGTTGGGTCTGGCGATCATCTTCGGACAGATGGGCGTCATCAACATGGCTCACGGCGAGTTCATGATCCTGGGCGCCTACGTCACCTGGATGACGTCGAATTTCTTCCAGGCACATCTGCCGTCCTTGTTCGGAGGCTACTTCTTCGTTGCGATGATCCTGGCCTTTATAGCGTCAGGGGCGCTGGGGATGCTGGTCGAGTGGGGACTGATCAGACATCTCTACAAGCGGCCTCTGGATACGCTGCTCGCAACCTGGGGGCTGAGTCTCATCCTTCAGCAGGCCTATCGTTCGATCTTCGGCGCTCGCGAAGTCGGCGTCGAACTGCCGCAGTGGATGCTCGGATCGCTGCACGTCACCGACACGATCGAAGTGCAGATCAACGGCATCTTCGTGATGTGTCTGACCGTGCTCATCACGCTTGGAGTTTCCTACATCCTTTATTGGTCACGCTTTGGCCGGCAGGTTCGCGCGGTCGTGCAGAACCGCATCATGGCAGGTGCTGTCGGCATCAACACCGAGAAGGTGGACCGTTTCACCTTCGGTCTTGGCTGCGGCATTGCCGGTGTCGCCGGCAGCGCGTTCACCATGATCGGCTCCACGGGGCCGACATCGGGTCAGCTCTACATCGTCGATACGTTCCTGGTCGTCGTGTTCGGCGGCGCTGCAAGTCTGCTCGGCACCATCGCTTCGGCTTTCAGCATCTCGCAAACCCAGTCGACGCTGGAGTTCTTCCTGTCGGGATCGATGGCCAAGGTTATCACGCTGCTGTCCATCGTCGCGATCCTGATGGTTCGTCCGCAGGGCCTGTTCGCCCTCAAGGTCCGCAAGTGAGAGGGGCAGAAGCCATGATTAACAACACGCGCTTCGCAACCAAGTCAGAGCTGTTAGGCATCGCCGCACTCGCCTTGCTGCTGGTTGTCATCCTTCCGCTGACGCTCGACGTCTTCAGGTTGAACCTGGTGGCCAAATATCTGACCTACGCCTTCGTCGCACTGGGACTGGTGATCTGCTGGGGTTACGGCGGAATTCTCAGCCTCGGGCAGGGCGTGTTCTTCGGCCTCGGCGGCTACTGCATGGCGATGTTTCTCAAGCTCGAGGCATCGAGCGTCGAGAACACCAAGATCCAGTCGACGCCCGGCATTCCAGACTTCATGGACTGGAATCAGATCACGTCGCTGCCCTTCTTTTGGAAACCGTTCCATAGTCTGACGTTTACGATCATTGCGATCCTCGTAGTACCGGCTGTGTTCGCCTTCATCCTCGGTGCCGCGATGTTCAAACGCCGCGTCGGCGGCACGTATTTCGCCATCATCACGCAGGCGATCGCCGCGATCATGACCATCCTGATCATTGGTCAGCAGGGCTACACCGGCGGCATCAACGGTATGACGGATCTCCGCACCCTCAAGGGATGGGATATCCGGCCGGATCACGCCAAGGTCATTCTGTATTTCTTCGAAGTGGCTTGTCTGTTCGGATGCATCGCCATCGCGCAGTTCATTCGTCATTCGAAGCTGGGCCGCATTCTGGTGGCGATGCGCGAGAAGGAAGATCGGGTTCGGTTCTCAGGTTACAGCGTCGCGAACTTCAAGATCTTCGCCTTCTGCATCGCCGCCGTCTTCGCTGCGATCGGCGGCGCGATGTTCACGCTTGAGGTCGGGTTCATGTCGCCGTCCTTCGTCGGCATCGTGCCGTCGATCGAAATGGTGATCTACACGGCGGTTGGTGGTCGGCTGTCGATCCTCGGCGCCGTCTACGGCACGCTGCTGGTGAACTTCGCCAAGACAAGCTTCTCGGAATCCTTCCCGGAACTGTGGCTGTTCGGTCTCGGGGCCTTGTTCATCGCCGTCGTCCTCGCATTCCCAAATGGGCTCGCTGGGATCTGGCGCGATCACGTCCAGACTTACATCGACCGCTTCATTGCTGCCCGCAAGCCGAAGTCGAACGGCAAGAGCGGTTGGACCGGCGGCTCGGTCGCCGACGGCGCACCGGCAGAGTAGGAGGACTGAGATGCTTGTTGGTCATCAACCCCAAGACTTTCTGCTCGCAGTCGAAGGCCTCACGGTCTCCTTCGACGGGTTCAAGGCGGTCAACGACCTGTCGTTCTATGTGGATGAAAACGAAATCCGCGTCATCATCGGTCCCAACGGGGCCGGCAAGACCACGGTGCTCGATCTCATCTGCGGGAAGACGAAGGCGACGTCCGGTTCAATTCAGTTTCGCGGACAGGAGCTGACCAAGCTGAAGGAGAACCAGATCGTCCAGGCCGGTGTCGGCCGCAAATTCCAGACGCCATCGATCTACGACGATCTGACGGTGTTCGAGAACCTGGAGATCTCCTATCCGCGCGGACGCACCGTCTTTGGTGCGCTGACCTTCCAACGCGATGCTGCCGTACGTGAGCGGGTGGAGGAGGTCGCTGAGACGATCTTCCTGAAGGACAGGCTGAACATGAACGCCGAACTGCTCAGCCATGGGCAAAAGCAATGGCTCGAGATCGGCATGCTGCTCATTCAGGACCCGGATCTGTTGATGCTGGATGAGCCCGTTGCCGGCATGAGCGTCAGCGAGCGCGTCAAGACGGCGGAGCTGCTCAATCGCATCATCAAGGATCGTTCCGTGCTCGTCATCGAGCACGACATGAAGTTCGTCGAGGACATCGCGCACAAGGTCACTGTTCTGCATCAGGGCCAAATCCTGTCGGAAGGTTCGATGGATAAGGTGAAGAACGACCCCAAGGTCATCGAAGTCTATCTCGGTCACTGAGCCAAAAGGGAATACGCAATGCTGGCGATCTCCGATCTTCACGTCGCTTACGGTCAGAGCGAAGTTCTCCATGGCCTCAATGTCTCCGTGGCGCCCAATGAGATCGTTGCCATCATGGGTCGCAACGGTATGGGCAAGACCACGCTGATGAAGTCGCTCATGGGGATCGTCCCTACCAAGAGCGGTTCGGTGGCGATGGAAGGCACTGAGCTGAGCAAGCTTAAGAGCTATGAGCGCGTGGCCAAAGGGCTCGCTTATGTGCCGCAGGGCCGTATGATCTTTTCGACCATGACGGTGAAGGAGAACATCGAAACCGGCCTTGTTACGACGAAGGACAAGGAAGTGCCCGGCGACATCTATGAGCTGTTTCCTGTGTTGCTTGAGATGAAGGGCCGGCGCGGCGGCAATCTGTCCGGCGGTCAGCAGCAACAGCTTGCCATTGCGCGGGCTTTAGCCACCAAGCCGAAGGTTCTGCTGCTCGACGAGCCGACTGAAGGCATTCAGCCGTCGATTATTCGTGAGATGGCGCGCACGCTGAAACGCATTCGCGATGAGCGCGGTCTCTCAATCATAGTCTCTGAGCAAGTGCTCAGCTTCGCCCTCGACGTCGCCGATCGGGTTCTCGTCATCGAGAACGGCGAGATCGTCCAAGATGCGCCGCGCGAAGGCATCGATGCCGACCAGGTCGCGAAATATCTGTCGGTCTAAATCGTCAACACATCACGTCACTGTAACCAAGGGGAGAGCTTTTAAATGCCAGATACACTGATCAAGGTCGACCTGTCTCAGTCGGCTTATGAAAACGATAAGGTCCACAACCGCTGGCATCCTGACATTCCGATGGTCGAATGGGTTAATCCCGGCGACGATTTCATTATCGAGACTTATGACTGGACGGGCGGGTTCATCAAGAACAACGACTCCGCTGATGACGTTCGTGACATCGATCTTTCGATCGTCCACTTCCTGTCCGGTCCGATTGGCGTGAAGGGCGCGGAGCCCGGCGATCTGCTGGTCGTCGATCTGCTGGACGTCGGTCCAATGAAAGAGAGCCTGTGGGGCTTCAATGGCTTCTTCTCGAAGAAGAACGGCGGCGGATTCCTAACCGATCATTTCCCGCTGGCGCAGAAGTCGATCTGGGACTTCAAGGGCATGTACACGTCCTCGCGCCATATCCCGGGCGTCAACTTCGCCGGTCTGATCCATCCCGGCCTGATCGGCTGTCTGCCCGATCCCAAGCTGCTCTCCACCTGGAACGAGCGTGAGACGGCGTTGATTGCGACGAACCCGACGCGTGTTCCGGGCCTCGCCAATCCTCCGTTCGGGCCGACTGCGCATATGGGCCGGCTGAAGGGTGACGCGAAGGCAAAAGCAGCTTCTGAGGGCGCACGCACGGTGCCGCCGCGCGAGCATGGCGGCAACTGCGACATCAAGGATCTGTCGCGTGGCTCGAAGATCTACTTCCCGGTCTATGTGCCGGGTGGCGGTCTCTCGATGGGCGATCTCCACTTCAGCCAGGGCGATGGCGAAATCACCTTCTGCGGCGCAATCGAAATGGCCGGATGGCTCCACATCAAGGTGGATATCATCAAGGATGGTGTCTCGAAGTACGGCATCAAGAACCCGGTCTTCAAACCGTCGCCGGTGACGCCGAACTACAAGGACTATCTGATCTTCGAGGGCATCTCGGTCGACGAGCAGGGCAAGCAGCACTACCTCGATGTGCACATCGCTTATCGCCAGGCTTGTCTGAATGCGATCGAGTATCTCAAGAAGTTCGGATACTCGGGCGCGCAGGCTTACTCGATCCTCGGCACTGCGCCGGTTCAGGGGCATATCTCGGGCGTCGTCGACGTGCCGAACGCCTGCGCCACGCTGTGGCTGCCAACGGAGATCTTCGACTTCGACATCATGCCGTCGTCGGCAGGCCCGATCAAACACATCAAGGGCGGCATCGACATGCCGCTGTCTCCAGACAAGTGAGCGGGGGCGGCACGGGGCGGCGGTCTGCCGCCTCGTGCAAATTTGTTCGGCAAGCGCAGGGAGAGCATCGATGCCGGTTTACGAATATTTGTGTAACGACTGTGGGCCATTCACCGACATGCGGCCGATGTCCGAGTGCGACGATCCGCAGGATTGTCCGCAGTGTGCTGTGGAATCGCCGCGGGTCATTCTGACAGCGCCACATTTCGCCTGCATGCCGGCGGATCGACGCAAGGCGCACGCCACCAACGAGCGAAGTTCCAACGCGCCGAAGACGCTCAACGAATACAAAGCATCGCACGGCCCGGGATGCGGCTGCTGCTCGGGTAAGGCCTCACGCCTCGTCACCAAGACGCGCAGCGGCGCGAAGGGTTTCCCAACCGCGCGCCCCTGGATGATCAGCCACTAACGCGCAATCCCGAACATTCATCGAGAGGTTGTTCGTCGAAAATCGACGGCACGTTACAAATCAAAAGAAAGGCCAATCGCAATGCTTCACGGTGATATTTCCAGCAGCAACGACACAGTCGGCGTCGCCGTCGTCAACTACAAAATGCCGCGCCTGCATACCAAGGCCGAGGTACTCGATAACGCCCGCAAGATCGCCGACATGCTGGTGGGCATGAAGGCCGGCCTGCCGGGCATGGACCTCGTGATTTTCCCGGAATACTCCACCCAGGGCATCATGTACGACTCGAAAGAGATGTACGAGACGGCGTCGGCGATCCCGGGCCCCGAGACCGAGATCTTCGCTGAAGCGTGTCGCAAGGCCAAAGTCTGGGGCGTGTTCTCGCTCACCGGCGAGCGTCACGAGGAGCACCCGCACAAGGCACCCTACAACACCTTGATCCTGATGAACGACAAGGGTGAGATCGTTCAAAAATACCGCAAGATCATGCCGTGGGTGCCGATCGAGGGATGGTATCCGGGCAATTGCACATATGTGTCCGATGGCCCGAAGGGCATGAAGATTTCACTGATCATCTGCGACGACGGCAACTTTCCGGAAATCTGGCGTGATTGCGCCATGAAGGGCGCCGAGCTGATTGTACGCTGCCAGGGCTATATGTATCCGGCCAAGGAACAGCAGATCCTCATTTCCAAAGCGATGGCCTGGGCCAACAATGTCTATGTTGCTGTCGCCAATGCCGCCGGCTTTGACGGCGTCTATTCCTACTTCGGTCACTCCGCGATCATCGGCTTCGACGGTCGCACCCTGGGCGAAACCGGCGAGGAGGAATACGGCATCCAGTATGCCCAGCTATCGAAGAATCTGATCCGCGACGCGCGCCGTACCGGCCAGTCGCAAAACCACCTCTTCAAGCTGGTTCATCGCGGCTACACCGGCATGATCAATTCCGGCGAAACCGCGCGCGGCGTCGCGGCCTGTCCCTACGATTTCTACAAGAACTGGATCGCCGATCCTGAAGGCACCCGCGAAATGGTTGAGGCGATGACCCGTCCGACCGCGGGGACTGACGAATGCCCGATCGAAGGCATCCCGAATGAGTTAACGGCAACTAATTACTAGACGGTTGTCTGCTCTTTGCAGAGGCAGCAACGGACACGCCACCCAAAACAAAAGCCGCCGAACTTCGGCGGCTTTTTCTTCTGAGCGATACTTACGCGTCAGGCCAGCACTGAATTGTGTGGCGCGGTCCCGTCTGCCACTTCCTTGAGGCGACGTAGCTTGGCAGCCTCGAAGCCGTGCATTCCGGTCTGCCACTGAAATCCAACCACCAAGCCTTTTGTCGGTTGTAGCAGCCCGAGCGAACTGAACAGCGTGAGCGGCAACCATACCGCGAACTGTAGCCAGTAGGGCGGTGCATAGGCAGTCTCGACCGCGAGGATCAGCGGCACGATGATGTGTCCGACCACAACGATCACGAGATAGGCCGGGAAGTCGTCGGCGCGGTGATGGTGAAACTCTTCGTTACATACCTCGCAATGGTCCGCGACCTTCAGGAACTTGCCGAACAGATGTCCCTTGCCGCAGTTCGGGCACTTGCAGAGAAAGCCGCGCCACAGCGCTTGTGAGAGGGAAACTCGATCCTGGTTGTTCATGGCTGGCCTCCTTGACTGCCTGATGTCCATACAATAATTGTTTGTATGGAAACATCAAAGGAAAGTCGGGAAATTGCATGGATTGGATCCCTACAATCTCGGACGATGCAGGCCCGGTGTACCGGCAGATTTCCGATGCCATTGAAGCCGATGTTGCAAGCGGCCGGTTAAGGCGCGGCCAGCAATTGCCGACCCACCGCGCGCTGGCGCAGGCGCTCGGCATCGATCTCACGACGGTCACGCGCGCTTACAGCGACGCCAGGCATCGCGGCTTTATCGATGCGCGTGTGGGGCAGGGCACGTTCGTCTCCGAGACCACGACACGCGCAACGGCGGACGTCCCTCTGGCAGTCAAAATCGATCTGTCGATGAATGTGCCGCCGCAGCCGGTGGAGGCCAGTCTGGATGTGCGGATCGAGCGCGCGCTGACATCGATTCACAGACACGCCGGGATCTCTTCGTTCTTGAACTATCAGCAGCCGGGCGGCAGCGAAGAAGATCAGCATGCCGTTGCCAACTGGTTGCGCGCGCGCATGCCAAATGTCGCATCTGATCAGCTCGTCATTTATCCCGGCAGCCAGTCTGCCATCTTCAATATTTTGTTGTCCTTCGTCTCTCCGGGCGATGTCGTTCTCACGGAGGCAGTGACCTTTCCCGGCATGAAATCCGCGGCGGAAAAGCTCGGCGTTCGTCTTGTCGGCGTTGCCATGGACGGGCAGGGCATCTTGCCTGACGCGCTGTCAAAGGCCTGCAAACATCACAAACCAAAGGCCGTGTATCTCACGCCGACAATGCATAACCCCACAACCGCGACCATGAGCCGCGAGCGGCGGAAAGAGATTGCGGATGTTCTGCGCAAGGCCGGCACGTTTCTGATCGAGGACGATGCCTACGGCGCGCTCGAACCGTCGTTGCCGTTGCTGGCGGAGATGTTACCCAACCAGACGTTCCTCACCATCAGCCTGTCGAAATGCATCGCGCCGGCGCTGCGCGTTTCATTCCTTCTCGCGCCTGACACATCCGCAGCGCAGACGCTCAGGCACAGCCTGCAGGCAACGTCGCAAATGGCGCCGCCTCTCATGAGCGCTCTTGTGATGGAATGGCTTCGCACTGGTACGGCTGATCAGGTTATCGCGGCGATTAGGAACGAAGCCATCGGACGCCAGCAACTCGCAGCGCGAATTCTGAAAGATTATTCTTTCTCAGCCCATCCGAAAGGACATCATCTGTGGCTGCCGTTGCCCAGTCACTGGAACAGACTGGATTTCGTCAGCGAGTTGTTTCGGCAGGGCCTTGCGGTCGTCAGCAGTGAGGCGTTTGCCGTGGATCAGCGGCCGCCGCATGCTGTCCGTATTTGTCTTGGTGCGGCCCGTAACCGGGCAGAGCTTGGCACGGCGCTCCAGTTGCTCGTAAAAACACTTGGCATGCCGTCGGCCGCGAAGCAGGTCGTTTAGTTCCGGACCGCCTGTTATATCGTGTCACGATAAGTCTGTTACCGACCCCGATCGTCTCTGCGATCGTTGAAGGTGTTGCGCGAACTCAACAGCTCACCTAAATCCGGGGAGATTTCCGTTTAGTCCAAGTCAGTACCGTCCAGTCCAAGACGCCTCTTATGGTGGCTGGTACCCGGAGGTATCTGAGGATGGGCTACGGAAAATCATGCATAAAACAATTCTCGCCAGCGTTTCCATTGCCGCGCTCGGTGTTTCAACCGCGATGGCTGCTGACCTCAGCGCCATGCCGACCAAGGCTCCAAACTTCGTCGCGGCGCCTTCTTGGACAGGCTTTTATGTTGGTCTGAACGCTGGTTATGCGTGGGGCAATTCTGAAGGGACGGCCATTGAAACCAGCACGTTCAGCCGAGCGAATGGTTGGGGTTCGATGGCGATTCCGTCCCTCAAGCCGGAAGGATTCATCGGTGGCGGTCAGATCGGCTACAACTGGCAGAGCGGTTCATGGGTGTTGGGTGCCGAAGCTGATTTCAGCGGGATGAGCGCGAAGACCGATCAGAGCGTCAATCCTTTCTTTTCCGGCAAGTCCTTCTCTTCTGCCTCATATTCCAGCAAGTACGATTGGCTCGCCACCGCGCGGCTGCGCGCGGGCGTGACTCTCGCGCAGAACTGGCTGGTCTATGTGACCGGCGGTTTGGCGGTGACACGTGTGAGCGATTCCATTGCGGGAGCACCGCACGGGGCGGGAGCGTTGGACCTGCTGCTCCCCTATGCCGATTCAAAAACGCTCGTCGGCGGCACGGTCGGTGCTGGCGTGGAGTATGCGTTCGCACAGAACTGGTCCGTGAAGGCCGAATATCTTTACGCGAAATTCGAGAATACGACGCCGACCCTCACAGATACATCAAATTACGGCGCTGTCGGACCGATCGCGAGCTTCAAACATGATCTCAGCACGGCAAGGGCGGGGATCAATTACCGGTTCTAGCGAAGAGCCTACCAGTCGTTTGGCCAAGTGTTGTTCTTCGTCAAAGCCCGGCTTCATGCCGGGCTTTTTCATGTGGATGGGTTGATCAGTGCGTTCACCATCGGGCGTGTTGCGGAAATTCAACAACGCAACCAAATCCGGGAAGAGTTCCGTTTAAGACAAGTTAGTGCGCTATAGGCCAAGACGACTCTTTTGGTGGCTGATACTCGCAGGTATGTGAAGGTAGGGGCCACGAAAATCATGCTTAAAGCAATTCTCGCCAGCGCTTCCATTGCGGCGCTCGGTGTTTCAACGGCGATGGCTGCTGACCTTAACGCCATGCCAACCAAGGCTCCCGCCTTCGTGGCGGCGTCCTCTTGGACTGGCGCCTACGTGGGTCTCAATGCCGGTTACGGCTGGGGCAATTCGGATGGGGCGCCCTTAGGTAACGACCTTAATCCTCCGTTCATCGCTAATGTTCCTTCGCTCCGCCCCAAGGGCTTCATCGGCGGCGGACAGATTGGATATAACTGGCAGAGTGGTCCTTGGGTGCTGGGTGCCGAGCTTGACTTCAGCGGGATGGACGCCAAGGCCGAGCAAAGCGTCAATCCGTTTTTTATCGGCAAGGGCTCCGCGACATATACCACCAAGTACGACTGGCTGCTGACCGCGCGCGCGCGCGCAGGCATCACGTTCGCACAGAACTGGCTGCTGTATGTCACGGGCGGTCTGGCTGTGACCCAGGTGAAAGAGACCATTGCGGGCGGCAATGTGTTCGGCGGTGACTTCACCGTGTGGTCCGGTTCGAAGACGCTTGTGGGTGGCACGGTCGGTGGCGGCCTGGAATATGCTTTCGCACCAAACTGGTCGATGAAAGCCGAATATCTCTACGCAAAATTCGAGGACTCATCGCCATCGATGTCCTATTCATCGCCGCCTCCCCTTGCGGGGTTTGGAGCACGTGATGGCTTCGGGACGATCGCGAAGTTTAATCACGACCTCAATATCGTCAGGATTGGCGTGAACTATAAATTCGGCGGATAAATCGCCGCCCAACAATGCAGAAAGCTCCGGATGAATTATCCGGGGCTTTTTTGATTCAGCAACGCCGCCACATCATCAAGGCTTTCAACGCTGACGATCTCATCGGGATCCAGTGACCGGCCGATCCGCGCCTCAAGCGCCAGGATCAGGCGCAGGTGCGCGAGGCTGTCCCATTGCTCCGTTGAGCCCAATCGCGCGTCATCAGATAGGCTTGCGATGTCGATATTGATGGCATCTGCCAGAAGGGCTCTGGCCTGTTCACGTTCGGTCATGATGACTGCTTCGTTTTCAACGCGCGCCACTCGTCGCGCAACAATCCAAATTGAAATTGATCGAGCCGCGATCCATCGGCGACCGATCGGCACTGGCCGCGCAGTGTGCCTTCATGACGCCAGCCCTGCGCCTTGTAGTTAAAGATGGCAGGGAAGTTACGGGCAAGTGGCATGCCGCACGCTTTCTCCATCCCGCGTTGCTCGAAGAAATGGTTAAGCAATGCGTGGCGGACTTCGTTGACGACGCCTTTGCCCCACCAGCTTTTCTCGCCGATCACGATGTTGAAGGTGACGTGGAGATGCGTCTGGTCCGCATCGACCATGAAGAAGCCGATTTGGATTTTACTTTCCTTATCGAAAATACCGATCAGGTATCGCGTCGTGTTGTCTGACGTCGCAATGTAGTTCGCCAGGTCCTGCCACGTCATGCGCGTCACAGGCGCATTGAGCGGTCCCATCACTTCGGGATCTTTGGCCCAGCCAATCCAGCGCTCGGACGCATCAGAAGGCTTGAGGCTGCGAAGATTGAAACGCTCGGTCTGGAGTTCGACCGGCCGGCCTTTAGCGGGACCCATCAGGCATTTCCTTCATCAGCATGCGACGGACGGCATCGCGGCTGATCTTGCCGCGAGCGTTCTGCGGCAACTCGTCGACGATAAACCATTTCTCCGGGACGGCTTCACGACGCAATCGTTCCCGGCACCAATTCCGAAGATGATCGGCGTCGGTATGATCCGCGAGCTTGACAGCCACAGCAACGATTTCGCCACCGATCGGGTCAGCTATAGCAAACGCACAGGCTCGGGCAACGGCTGGATGGGCTTCGAGCAATCGGTCAATTTCAGCCGGCTGCACCTTGAATCCGGCGCGGTTGATTTCGTCCTTGAGGCGGCCGATCAGGTGGGTACTTCCATTCTCGCCAATGAGGCCATGATCGCCTGTTTTGTACCAGCCGCGATCCATGGCTGCTGCGGTCAGGTCATTGCGACCGAAGTAGCCGGACATCAGGGCAGGAGACTGCAGCACCAGTTCGCCTTCGCCCGTAGCCGTAATGGATCCATCTGCCTTCACGACGGCAACTGTGCCGCCCCAGGGCTTTCCTATCAGCCCGTCGACAATGCCATCGGTGCGTGAGGACGCGCCGGAAATCCAGTTGGTGGCTTCGGTGATGCCGTAGCAATTGACGACATCTGCGCGAGACCAGCGTGCGATGTCTGACCACAGATCCGCCGGTAGCGGTGCGGAGCCGACGTGCAGTCGCACGAGTGATTGCCCCGACGGCGGCGAGCTGAACTTCAACGCTATGCGCCACAGCGCAGGCACAGAGCTCATGAACGTGATCCGCTCGCCGTCGACGATGCTGCCGAGGTTTTTTGTCAGCGCCAGTCCGGGCGGATGGAGCACAATCTCGCCACCAGAGAGGAGCGGGGTCAGTGCGTTTCCAATCAGGCCGTGACCGAAGTGCGTGGGCAACGTCACAAGGGTTCGCGCCAACGTTGCGTTGCCGATGGCCTCGACATTCAAGGCAAGGCGCGCCTTCAGGGCCCCAAAGCTGAGGACCACACCTTTCGGATCGCCAGTGGTGCCGGATGTAAACAAGATCAAAGCGGGATCTGTTGCGTTGATGTCCGCAGCCATCGGAAACGCCGATCCGTGGTGCGAGATATCCGCAAGCTTCAAGATATCGACCGGCAGGTCAGGCGATAGGTCCTCGCTGTCTGCGAGAAGCGCCACCGGGTTGACCAAAGCGAGCACCGTTCGAAGTTCGGGATCGGTCAGTGTGCTGTCGAGGCAGACAGCGGTTGCTCCGAGCTGCCATGTCGCCAAGAGATCTGCAAAGAAGCGCGCGCTGCCGCCATGAACAATCGCAACCCTCGAGTTGCGGCCGATGCCCATCTTCGCGAGGAACGCCGCGCGGTGCCCAATCTCCTGCACAAGCCGAGGCGCATCCCACCGGACGCCTTTTCCAAGGTCGTTAATGCTGCCGAGCTGAGTGGATGGCAGAAGCATTCAATGGCTTTCGTGAGCAGGGAATGACCGACTGGCGGAATGAGGCGAGGGCTAGGGTGTATATAACGGCTGAGACGTATTTGATTAATTCGAAGCACGTCTGCCCACAATATCAGCGCAAGCCTGATTGAATTGTAAGCAATTTGATCAATGCGGTCTCTTCACGCGGTATCTGCGCGCGGCTTTGGGCTCGCCACCCGCCAAAATGCCCCGCTAGGGAACTGGAATAGACATTGCATAGCAGCAATTGAGGGCTGCCATGGCTGGGGGCTCGTCAATTTCAGCTGGGAGTTTCAAGCATGATCGATCGTCGCAAGTTTCTTATCGGTGCGGGCATTGCGACCGTCGCGGCCCCGTCCATTCTCCGTGCGGACGAGCCGGTCGTCATCAAGATGGGTGCACTCAAGCTCATTCATTCGATTGCGCCTTACTTCTACGATAAATTCACGCCGGCAGGGTATCGCGTCGACATCATTCCGTTCGAAAGCCCGACCGAGGGCAAGAACGCCGTCGTCACCAAAACCGTCGACTTCGGCATGTTCGGAATTGCAGCAGCAACGCTCGGTGCCGCAGCCGGTGAGCCGATCGTCGTGATCGCCAGCGCGTGCAACCGCGGCATGGCGGTCGTGGCGGGCAAGGACGCCAACATCAACTCGATCAAGGACCTAAAGGGCAAGAAACTGGCTATCTGGCCGGGATCAACGCAGGAAGTCTTTATTCTCGAGCGCCTGCGGATGGAGGGCATGTCGCTCAAGGACGTGACGCCGGTACGCGTGTCGTTTAGCGAAATGCATCTCGCGCTCTCGCGCGGCGATATCGACGCCTATGTCGGCGCCGAGCCAGGCCCCGGTGTGAGCCTCGCTTCGGGCATCGGCAAGATCGTCGAATATCCTTACGGCACCGCCATGGGATCGCTGAATATGGTGTTCGGCGCGCATCGCGATACGCTTGCGAACAATCCGAAGATCACCGCGGTGATCCTGGATATTCATCGCCAGGCCTCCGAATACGCCATGAAGAATCCCGATCAGATGGCGGCGATGGCGGTCGCCAAGCTCGGCCAGAAGAAAGAGGCGATCGAGAAATCCGTTCCGAATGTCGAGCTCACTTGGAAATTTGGCGACGAGGAAATCAAGCAATCGAAGACCTACGCCGAGCACATGCTTGAGCTCAAGCAGATCAAGCAGCTGCCCGACTTCGCGAATTTCTTCGATACGAGCTTTGTCAAGAAGATGGAGAAGCAAGCTTGAGCGCAGTGCTCGACACGCCACTTGAGCCGGTAACGGCGAAGGCTTCGACGAAGCCAGCGTGGATGGCTTCTATCTGGCAGCGGTCCAAAGGACCGCTGCTGGCAATCGTGTTTCCGCTTGTCATGCTGATCATCTGGCATTTCGCCACCTATGGGCGGAAGTACAGCTTGATCCCTCCGCCGAGCGAAGTTGCTCTCGCGATGTACGACCTCGCATTCGGCGGCATCAATGATGACGCTTACAGCGGGACGTTGCTAACCCATCTATTCGCATCGGTCGGCCGTGTTTACGGCGGCTTTGCCATCGCGGTCGCCGTGGCGATCCCGCTTGGGTTGATGATCGGGCGAATTACCCTCGTGCGTGGATTGCTTGATCCGACATTGCAGATCCTGCGGCCAATCCCGGTCACGGCGTGGCTACCGCTGGCGATGATCATGTTTGGCCTCGGGCCTCGCTCAGCATTCTTCCTTGTCTGCCTGGGCGCGTTCTATCCGGTGCTGGTCAACACCATCTTCGGCGTGCGGTCCGTCGATCCGCGATTGTTCGAGGCGGCGAGCATGCTCGGCTGTCAGGGCACCGCGCAGTTCTTCCGTGTCGTGCTGCCGGCGAGCCTGCCCGCGATCTTTACTGGCCTGCGGCTCGGGCTTGGCTTCGCATGGGTGGTGATCGTTGTCGGTGAAATGACGGGCGTGCAGACCGGGCTCGGTGCCATCATCATGGAAGCGCGGCAGCTGTCGCGGACTGAAATCGTCATCTCCGGTATGATCATCATCGGCATCGCAGGTTTCCTGTCCGACCGCGTGGTGGTCTGGCTGGGGCAACGTCTTCTTCGTTGGAGTCCGAACTTTGTCTAAGGCACCGGTTCCCATTCTCGATATTCGCGGCGTCAACAAGCAGTTCGAAATGCAGGGGCAGCGCATCGATGCCTTGCGTGATGCCAACCTCCGCGTCAACAAGGGTGAGTTCGTTTGCTTGATCGGAGCGTCAGGCTGCGGAAAGTCGACGCTGCTGCGCATCGTTGCCGGATTCGAGACGCCGACCCAGGGCGATGCCTTGATGTGGGATATGCCGATCGTGGGGCCGGGGCCCCAGCGCGGCATGGTATTTCAGGATTATGGGCTGTTTCCGTGGCTGACCGTTCGCGGCAACATCGCATTCGGGCCGACGTCGCGCGGACGTCCTTCGGAGGAGGTTCGTGAAACAGTCGAGCGTTTCATTGCGCTGGTCGGCCTGCAACGCTTCGCAGACGCTTATCCGCATCAACTGTCGGGTGGCATGAAGCAACGCGTGGCTATCGCACGCGTGCTGGCCAATGACGCCGAAGTTGTTTTGATGGACGAACCCTTCGGTGCGCTCGACGCGATGACGCGCGACCGCCTTCAGGACGAATTGCTGGACATCTGGCAGCGGACCGGTTTGACGGTGCTCTTTGTTACGCACTCGATCGAGGAAGCGATCTTTTTGGCCGACAGGATCGTCATCATGTCACCGGGGCCGGGGCGTATCGACAGCGAAATGCAGATCACGTTGCCGCGGCCCCGCGATGTGGTCTCATCGGATTTCAATGATATCCGCCGCGAATTGTCGCTTCGGCTGCACAGTCATCACGGGCGCAAGGCAGCTTAACGGAGGCTTTCGGCTTCATGAAAAGCGGTTCGGCTTATCGCTCCGTAGAACGGCCGAACCGTCCATTCATGCCGAGCCAAAAAGCACTCAGCATTTCGTGCATCCAGCGCATGTAGCGGTGTCGCGTCATGTGATTTGCCCTCGGACAAATCGTGGGCCGACTCGTTGCTGAACGCCAGTCCGATTTCCATGCATCGGGTGCGCACGAATTAGGCAGTCGCACAATGCGAAGGCTGTGCCGATATCGATCGCCCTGTCATGAAGCGTGAAATCGCGATGTTTTTGGGTGTTCATCGTGTGGCACGCCTCGTGCATCTCTTAGGACGAGTTGGCTGCTAGGGTTCCGATGTTGCGCAACGCAATGTGCTGGTCCGAGAGCGGCCGCTTGTGGGGGAGACATCCCCACGGGTGCACGGCGGGATAAAAGCCCGGGAGACCTCGTTAGCCAAGGGATTGGCGGAGCGATGGTCTGTCGCCATTCCCTTTTTGTAAGTTTTACAAGAGGGATCGGCATGAACACCTTCAAATCCTTTGTACGTTCTTTAGCCTTCGCATCAGCGCTAGCTGTTGCCGCGTTATCGGCAGCTGATGCCGCGCCGAAGAAAGACTTCAAGGTCGCTTGGTCGATCTATGTCGGCTGGATGCCGTGGGGCTATGCCGCGGACAATGGCATCGTCAAGAAGTGGGCCGACAAGTACGGCATCACCATCGAAGTGAAGCAATTCAACGACTACGTTGAATCGATCAACCAGTACACCGCTGGCGCCTATGACGCGGTGACCATCACCAACATGGACGCGCTGTCGATTCCGGCCGCGGGCGGCGTGGACACCACGGCTGTCATCGTGGGCGACTTCTCCAACGGCAATGATGCGGTGATCCTGAAAGGTGGTTCGGATCTCGCGGCTATCAAGGGCCAGAAAGTAAATCTCGTCGAATTCTCTGTCTCTCATTACCTGCTGGCGCGTGCGCTTGAGAGCAAGAAGATGGCGGAGAAGGACGTCAAGGTCGTCAATACCTCTGACGCGGACATGGCTGCGGCTTACAAAACGCCTGAAGTCACTGCGGTTGTGACCTGGAATCCCATCGTGTCGGAAATTCTCGCATCTCCCGACGCCAAGAAGGTCTTTGATTCCTCGCAAGTCCCGGGAGAGATCATCGACCTGATGGTGGCGAACACGGCTGTGATTAAGGAGAATCCAAATTTCGCCAAGGCTCTCGTTGGCATCTGGTACGAGACGATCGCGAAGATGAATGCCGCCGGCGCTGAGGGGAAGGCCGCAAAGGAAGCCATGGCTAAAGCGTCGGGCACCGATCTCGCCGGCTTCGAGAGTCAGCTCGCATCGACTCGTCTGTTTGACAAAGCGACCGACGCGGAAGCTTTCACAAAGGGCAAGACCGTCGGTACCACGATGGATCACGTGCGGAAATTCCTGTTCGAGAAGGAGCTCCTGGGTAAAGGCGCGAAATCGGCTGATGCGGTCGGTATCGAACTGGGCGACAAGTCGGTGCTCGGCGACAAGGCCAACGTGAAGCTGCGTTTCGATCCGACCTACATGGATGCCGCAGCCGCCGAAAAGCTTTGACGCAATCCACATAAGCCGTCGAACAGGAGCAGAGCCGTGCGCCTCGTGAATATCCGGCCGGGCAGGCAGACCAGATTTTATCTGGCCGCGCTGCCGTTCATATTGCTGGCGGTCGCTTATTTCGCGGGATCGAGCGCACGGCTTGCGGAAAATCCAAATGACAAGTTGCTGCCTGCACTGCCTAACATGGTGCAGGCGGTTAAGCAGATGGCCTTTCAGGTGGACACGCGGACCGGGACCTATCTGATGGCTTCCGATACGCTCGCAAGCCTTGGCCGATTGGGCTCCGCGCTGGCGATCTCGACGGCGGCGGCGTTGGTCCTCGGGATTGTGATTGGGCTGTTGCCGATCGCGAACGGACTGCTCGGTCCGTTCGTTTCGGTGATGTCCATGGTCCCGCCATTGGCGTTGTTGCCTATCCTCTTCATTGTGATGGGGCTCGGTGAAAATTCGAAGATCGCCTTGATCGTGATCGGGACGTTGCCCTGCATTATTCGTGATCTTGCCATGAAGGTGCAGGAGCTGCCGCGCGAGCAGTTGATCAAGGCACAAACGCTCGGTGCATCGACGTGGCAAATGGCAATCCGCGTGGTGACGCCGCAGATCTTGCCGCGATTGCTGGATTCCCTGCGGCTTCAGCTCGGGCCGGCATGGCTGTTTCTGATCGCGGCCGAAGCCATCGCTTCGGACTCGGGGCTGGGTTACCGGATCTTCCTGGTTCGCCGCTACCTCGCGATGGATGTGATCATTCCTTACGTCGTCTGGATCACTCTGCTGGCCTTCCTGATGGATACGGCCTTGCGTGTTCTGCAACGCAAGATGTTTCCATGGTTTGCTTCCGTGAGGGCGGAATGAGCGAGATCCTCTTCGATAACGTCTGGAAAGAGTACGGCGATCACATCGTGCTGGAGCAGATCTCGCTTTCGGTGGCGTCGCGGGCATTTGTTGCGCTTGTCGGGCCCTCGGGGTGTGGAAAAACAACTTTCCTGCGCATGCTGCTCGGTGAAGAAAGTCCGACGCGCGGCCGCATCCTTGTTGACGGCGTGCCGCTGATCCCGGAGCCAGATGCCGACCGGGGTGTGGTCTTCCAACGCTATTCAGTCTTCCCGCATTTGACCGTCCTGCAGAACGTGGTGCTGGGGCGCGAGCTGCAGCATGCAAAGTTCATGGGCAGGTTGTTCGGCACTGCACGTCGCGCTGCGGCTGACGAGGCGATGGCCTTGCTCGCGGAAGTGGGCCTTGCAGGCCATGAAAGCAAATATCCGGCTGCGCTTTCAGGTGGGATGCAGCAGCGCTTGGCGCTGGCCCAGGCCATCATGCGCAAGCCGAAGATATTGCTGCTCGATGAGCCTTTCGGCGCGCTCGACCCAGGGATCCGGGCTGACATCCATGTGCTGATGAAACGGCTTTGGAATGAGACCGAGCTGACTGTCGTGATGGTCACGCATGATCTGAGTGAGGCGTTTCGTCTGGCAACCCGTGTGGTTGCCTTCGAGCGGGATCGAAACCGACCGGAAGAGCGTGAGCGCTATGGCGCATCCATTTCGCGCGATCTGGAGATCTATCCGCGCCGCGTCGCCGACGCGAAACAATCCGCAACATTTCGCTCTGGCCGGGACGACCCGGCTGAACAGGGAGCATGAGCCGGGACGACCCGGCGCTTGTCTGAGAAAGGGCAAACCATGATCCTGACCGTAGAGCAGCAGGCCGAAGTCGCGGCCAACAGAAAGCGCTACGACGAGTTGAAGGCTGCGGGGCAGGGGCAGGCACCCCGCGCGCTGCCGCAGCCGACCGCGCGTGATGGCGCGCTTATTCCGGCAGATGCGGTCGTTCACCGCGAGATCATTCCCGGCGGCTGGTATTGGACCACGCGCCTCGATCGTGGAGAAGTTATTCGGCTTGTGAATACGCATGGGAATTCCTGCGTCAGCCTGCTGGCGTGGAATCGAGCCGACACGAGTGAGCGGCTGAACCATGCCGACACCATCAAGATCCAATGGGCAGCGGGCTTGCGCAAAGGCCGCGTCGTTCTCTCAGATATGGGGCGCGTGCTGTTCAGCGTGATCGAGGAGACGACGGGCGGCGCGCATGATGCCGTCACCGGCGCGTCGACCGCGGCAACCAATCAGCAACGCTATGGAGACAAGCCGCTCCGCAATACCCGAGACAACTTTCTTCTCGCAGCGGGCAAGCTTGGTCTCGACCGGCGGGACGTTCATCCATGCCTGAGTTTCTTCGCGCCGGTCGGCGTCGACACCAAGGGACGATTTGTGTGGCACGAAGACCAGCGTCATCCGGGCGACTTCATCGATCTGCGCGCAGAGATGGACCTGGTGATCGCTCTGTCCAACTGTCCGCACCCTCTTGATCCCTTGCTAACCTACAATCCTGGCGACGTGGAGATCATTCGCTATCGGGCCGAGGCGGCGGGCGATGGCGATCTATGCCGCACGGCCAGCGCGGAATCCATGCGCGCGTTCGAGAACAATGCGTTTTATCTCAACTCCAGCGTGGCGCGGTGAGCACAATGACCGTTCATTCCAATCCCGGACGCATTGTGTTTGACGCCGAAATCCCTTCGAACGCGCCATGGTCGGCGATCATCCGCAAGGGCCAGACGCTGCGGATCATCGACAGCCATGGCCAGCAGGCCGTCGATACGTTGTTCTACTGTGCTGACGACTATCAGGAGCGTTACAGCGGACAGGATACGCTACGCGCTCAGGGTTCAGCCTATGTCAGCACCGGCACGCGCATCATGTCCAACGAAGGGCGTGTCATGGTGCGCGTCACGGCGGACAGCTGCGGACTGCACGATACCTGCGCAGGTGCGTGTTCCTGCGAAAGCAATACGGTTCGCTTCGGTCATCAGACGAAGTATCAGCATGCCTGCCGGGAGAATTTCCTGATCGAAGCCGCCAAGCACGGCTTGTCCAAACGGGACATCGTTCCGAACCTGAATTTCTTCATGAACGTTCCGATCGACACGTCCGGCAACTTCACCGTGGTGGATGGTGTCTCCAAGCCCGGAGACTACGTCGAGATGGTCGCGGAAATGGACGTGCTCTGTCTGATTTCCAATTGCCCGCAGATCAACAACCCCTGCAACGGCTTCTTTCCGACGCCGATCCAGGTGGTGATCTTCGACCCGCAAGAGGGATGATGCCATGTTCAAAAAGGTCCTGATTGCCAATCGCGGCGAGATCGCCGGGCGGATTGGCAAGACGCTCCGCCGTATGGGTATTGCATCGGTTGCCGTCTATTCGGACGCGGATCGGTTCACGAGACCCGTTCTCGACGCAGATGAGGCGGTCCGCGTTGGCCCCGCGCCGGCGGCGGAGAGCTATCTCAACATCGATGCCATCATTGCCGCTTGTCTTCAGACAGGCGCTCAGGCAGTGCATCCCGGTTACGGCTTTCTATCGGAAAACCGTCTCTTCGCCGAGAAGCTTGCCCAGCACGGTATCGCCTTTATCGGTCCGCGGCCGGAGCATCTCGATGCGTTCGGGTTGAAGCACAAGGCGCGCGAGATTGCCCAACTCAGTCACGTTCCGCTGCTGCCAGGCTCGGGGTTGCTGGACACGATTGAGCAAGCACTGCCGGTGGCCGAGACTGTCGGCTATCCGCTAATGCTGAAGAGCACCGCGGGCGGCGGCGGGATCGGCATGCAGCTGTGCTACGACGCCGATGCGCTCCGTGAGCGTTTCGAGACGGTGCAGCGCACGGCGCGCGCGAGCTTTGGCGATGCGCGAGTTTATCTCGAACGTTTTGTGGCCGAGGCGCGGCATATCGAAGTTCAGATCTTTGGCGACGGCAAAGGCAACGTGATTGCCTTGGGCGAGCGCGACTGCTCGCTCCAGCGGCGAAACCAGAAGGTCATCGAGGAAACGCCGGCTCCCGGTCTCAGCGAAGAGATGCGCAAACGGCTCCATGAGTCTGCTGTCGCACTGGGAAAGAGTGTTGCTTACGAATCCGCCGGCACCGTGGAATTCATCTATGACGTCGAGCGGGCCGACTTCTATTTCCTAGAAGTCAACACACGCCTTCAAGTCGAACATCCCGTCACCGAGTCGGTCTTTGGTGTCGACCTCGTTGAGTGGATGATCCGGCAGGCGGCCGGCGAGGAGGTTCTGGCCAGCCAGCGCGATCTCAAGCCGAAAGGTGCTGCCATCGAGGTGCGGGTTTATGCCGAGAATCCCAACGCGGGCTTCCGGCCGAGTGCGGGACGATTAACCCATGTTGCGTTTCCTGACGATGTGCGGGTCGATGGTTGGATTGAAACCGGTGTCGAGGTGACGCCGTTCTATGACCCCATGCTGGTCAAGCTGATCGTCGCAGCCGACACACGCGATAATGCCATCGATAAGCTTGTTGGTGTGCTCGATAAAACCAGCATCGCTGGCATTGAGACAAATCTAGACTACGTTCACGCCATCGCAGACTCCGACGTGTTTCGCAGCGGTCGCGTGGCGACTAACGTACTGGCGAATTTCTCGTTCTCGCCGCGAACGATCGACGTGCTGGCGCCCGGCGCGCAATCCGGACTTCAGGAACTGCCGGGACGACTGCATCTGTGGCACGTCGGCGTTCCGCCGAGTGGACCGATGGATGAGCGATCTTTCCGTTTGGCCAATATCGTTGTCGGCAACGCGGAAACCACAGCCGCACTGGAGCTGACCGTTAACGGGCCAACGTTGCGTTTCAATACGAACGCAACGATCGGGCTTGCGGGGGCTCGGATGTCCGCCAAGCTGGACGGAGTGCCGGTGGCGCATCATGCACCGGTGACGGTACGCGCCGGTCAGACCCTCACCATCGGCAAGATCGAAGGGGGCGGACAGCGCTGTTATCTCGCTGTGCGGGGCGGCTTTGATGCGCCGGAGATCCTTGGTTCGAGGGCGGTATTTACCCTCGGCGCGTTCGGCGGACATGCCACCGGTGCGCTCAAGGCGGGAGAGGTGCTGCATGTCGGCAGTGAAACCGTACAGTTGCAAGGGCCTCGCGCTCTCATAGAAGCGGAGACGCCTGCGCTGCCCCGTGAATGGGAGATTGGCGTCGTTTATGGCCCGCACGGTGCCCCTGACTTCTTTCGCGATGAAGACATCGAGGCGTTGTTCAGCGCGGACTATGAGGTGCACTTCAACAGCGCGCGCACAGGGGTTCGGTTGATTGGACCGAAGCCACTCTGGGCGCGGTCCGACGGCGGCGAGGCAGGGCTGCATCCTTCCAATATCCACGATAATGCCTATGCCATCGGCGCGATCGATTTTACAGGCGATATGCCGATCATTCTGGGTCCTGATGGACCAAGTCTCGGCGGTTTCGTTTGTCCTGCGGTCGTGGCGCGTGATGAGCTTTGGAAAACCGGGCAGCTCAGACCGGGCGACAAGGTGCGCTTTGTCGCGGCTACGCGGGATAAGGATCCAGTCGCCGGACCATTGCCGCTGAAGACGAGTGTCGACCTCGGTGCTGCGATTGTCGGGCGCTATGACGATGGGCCCATTCCTGTCGTTTACCGCCGCGCGGGTGATGACAATCTGTTGGTTGAATATGGGCCGATGGAGCTTGATATCGCCTTGCGGCTGCGCGTGCATGTCCTCGCTGAAGCAGTCGCCAGCGCAAAGTTGCCGGGGTTGATCGATCTCACGCCGGGCATCCGTTCGTTGCAAATTCACTACGACAGTACAGTGCTTTCACGGCGGAAGCTGCTTGATGTTCTGCGGGAGCTTGAACGTAGCCTCCCGCCCATTGATGCGTTGAAGGTGCCAAGTCGCATCGTGCACTTGCCGTTGTCCTGGAACGATCCGCAGGCCGTTCTGGCGATGCAGAAGTATCAGGAACTGGTGCGCCCGGATGCGCCCTGGTGCCCGTCGAACATCGAGTTCATTCGGCGCATCAACGGTCTCGATAGCGAAGACGATGTGAAGCGGATCGTTTTCGATGCGAGCTATCTCGTGCTCGGTCTTGGCGACGTCTATCTTGGCGCGCCGGTTGCGACACCCGTCGATCCACGCCACCGGCTGGTCACCACCAAATACAACCCGGCGCGCACCTGGACGCCTGAGAATGCCGTCGGCATCGGTGGCGCTTACATGTGCATCTATGGCATGGAAGGGCCGGGCGGATATCAGCTGTTCGGCCGCACTATTCAGGTGTGGAATACATGGCGAACCACGCCTGTGTTCAAACCGGGCCACCCGTGGCTCCTGCGCTTTTTCGATGAAATTCGATTTTTCCCCGTCAGCGCCGAAGAGTTGCTGGAGGCGCGCGCTGCGTTCCCGCATGGCGGATATCCGGTGAAGATTGAAGAGACCGAATTTTCATATGCGGACTACGCGAGTGGTCTGCTTCGCAACCGGGACAGCATCGCGGCCTTCAAGAGCCGGCAGCAAGCCGCTTTCGAGGCGGAACGGCAACGCTGGAAAGACCTGAAGATCGACGAAGTTGTCGATGATCTCGATAGCGCGGCAGCGGCTCCCGCAGATATTCCCGATGGAAACACCGGCGTGTTTTCAGAAGTGCCGGGAAACGTCTGGAAGGTGTTGGTGGCAGAGGGAACGACTGTGGCGGCAGGCGATGCGCTGGCCATCATCGAGTCGATGAAAATGGAGATCAGTGTCCAGTCGCCGATCGCGGGTCGTGTTGCATCAATCCGCGTGAAGCCGGGACAGACGCTGCGCGCAGGGGATATCGTCGCGCTGATCGAGTAGGTCGGTGTAATCCCTCGAAAGGCAGAGCGCTCGTTTTCCGAGGCGCGACGTTTCTATGGGCGTCGCGCTTCGATGGTCTCTGTCGACACCTTTCCACTGGCGTCCGATTGACTGTTTTTTGTTGTTTGAATGACGATCGAATTCCCGGAGATT
Organism: Afipia dichlorophenoxyacetatis; assembly: GCF_055386385.1. Taxonomy (NCBI): domain Bacteria; kingdom Pseudomonadati; phylum Pseudomonadota; class Alphaproteobacteria; order Hyphomicrobiales; family Nitrobacteraceae; genus Afipia; species Afipia dichlorophenoxyacetatis. The sequence continues at coordinate 3,071,324 of NZ_AP029250.1, forward strand.
TTGACGTCACCCTGCCATCGATCGCCCAAGGTCACTTCACGTACGGTCGTCAAGTTCAGACGGTCATAGACCTTTCCGTCGGGGTCAAAAGCCTTTCCTGGTGCGAGATCCAAGATATGCAACGTATAGAAAGTGCCTGAACCACCACCATTGTAGCTGGTGACGACAATAAGCAGCTTGTTGGCCGTCGATCCGATGTAGTTGTACGCGGATGCCTCCGAGCCGTTGGCAACATCCTTGTTGGCTTTCTTTTGCTCGATCCATTTGCCGGATTTGTTGATGTCTTCGTAGTAGCGATTGCTGCCGATTGCGGCTTTCAGATCGACGGTAACAAGGATGCTCATGCCGTCCGCGATGTCGCCGTCTCCCAAGTCGCGGAAGATTTCGGGAGGAATGGGCTTGCCATCCAGCGTGAATGACTGCCGAACTTCGTTGATTGCTGCGTTCGCCGATTGAGGCGTTGTTGCTGGTTCCGCCTGTGCAAACGACAACATGAACCAGCTTGCAAGCGCGATTGCGGACAGGCGAGGCATCTGACGAAACTCCAATTGTTGTGGGGCGGCGATCCCGGGCGAAGGCATACATGACGGCCGGTGTTCGCGCAGCACTTTCGGCGCCCGCAGGAGTCCAATAAGGCGCAAATTCTGGGACTTCCCTCCAGTCCAAGCCGAAGTACCGTCCTGTCCAAGAATGCGGTGCAGCGTGACGCTATCATGATCCCGGCGACCAGTACTCGCGGATGTTCGCGACGTCTCGTCTGATTTGGAATTGCGCGCGGCCCATGACGGCATTCAGTTTTTCGACCGATGAATTCCCAGAGCACGAGAGAATTGCCGCCTGGCGGGAAATGTTTGGGGCAAAGCTCGTGAAGTTGGATATGGAGCCGCCTAAGGATCAGCCGTTCCAGGGACGTGTTACGATGAAGGTGTTACCTGATCTCGCCTTCGGAGTATTTGCGAGCACAGCCAATCGGGTCACGCGAACACCTGGCCTGATTGCCGACGGTGGTGACGATATCATGATTGGCGTAGCGCTGAATGGCACCGCCGCAGTATCGCAAGCCGGTCACGATGAAATCATCATCGGAAAGGGGGATGCAGTCGTCTGGTCCAATTCATCGGTCGGCCATAGTTTTTACAATGCGCCGGTTGAATTGCTGTCGGTGGCTGTTCCACGCTACGTTCTCGAACGAAATCGCATTCCCCCGGATCGGATGACCTTCGCATCCATTGCGCGTGATTCAGCTGCTTTGAGGCTGTTGACGAATTATGTGCAGGTTCTGCTGCGCGAACCCATTCCTCCGGAAACGCAAGCCATCGTCACGTCTCACATTCATGAGTTGATGGCGATCATTGTTGGGCGTGGCTCTGAGCACGATCCCAAACTCCGCAAGGGGAGCCTGCGGGCGATCCGCATGCAGGCGATCAAATCCGATATCGCCGCCAATGTGCGCAATCGACAGTTGACGATCAACGTCATTGCGGCACGACACGGGATTTCGGCGAGGTATGTCCGCGAATTATTCGCCGGCGAGAATACGACATTCACCGACTATGTGCTGGGTCTGCGGCTCACGCACGCGCACCAGCTTTTGACGGATCCACGGTTTGCTGATCACAACATCAGTGCGATCGCATTTGAATCGGGTTTCGGCGATGTGTCCCACTTCAACCACACATTCCGGGATCGCTATCAGTCGACGCCGACCGTCGTGCGGATCGCTGCGCTGAAGACGTGAGGACGCGATTGCAGCGTCAAATCTTTGCAGAAGAACAGCAAAGGAAATGCCTGCTCCGTCTCGCTAACGATCTGTTTACCATTCCAGCCATAGCATTCGTGTTATGTCCACTGCACGCATCAACGATTCCAAGACTCAACTCAGCGCTCTCGAAGCGGCTGCCGTGACAGCTCGTGCAGGCTTTGCCTGCATGTTCTCCACCTCCGATGAATACGAAAATGCATTGATCGCCGCGCGGCGTGCCGAAGGTCGCTATCAGGCGCCATTCGACTGGCAGCCGGTGGCGCTGATTGGTGCCGTGTTCATTCTGTCCGGATTGGTGCTGATAGCTCTGTCCTAAACCCCCGTGATGGTCTTAACGGCCAGCAAGGCTGATGAGCAGGGCGCTTAGGCGCCCTTTTTCTTTTCCTCTGTCTGCTTTTGCGCTACAGCCCTTTTGACTCACAAAAAGGCGGAAACACCATGATCACTGAAATTGCACAGATCGAGATCAAGCCGGGCAGCGAGAAGGATTTCGAGGCCGCCATCGTCAAGGCCGAGCCAATTTTCAAACGCTGCAAAGGCTGGAAGAGCTTCGAACTGCATCGCTCGATCGAAAAGCCGTCGCGTTACCGCCTGCACATCAAGTGGGAAACACTGGAAAATCACACGGTCGATTTCCGCGAGTCGGCGAATTTTACCGAATGGCGGGCGCTCGTCGGACCTTACTTTGCATCGCCTCCCGAAGTCGAGCACACCAATACGACGGTCAATTTCTAAATTCTGCGGAACGGCATTTAAGGAAAAGGCGCCTAATTCAGGCGCCTTTTTCGTTTCTAGCCGGCGGTTCTGCCGCTCACGCCACCATGAATTCCTGCGGCTTCTCTTCCTCGTGGCGGGCATAGTCGATAATGACCTTGACGATCGCCATCAGGGGAAGCGCGAGTGCTAATCCCCAGAGTCCGAACACCACACCCAGCAAGATCTGGACTGCGAACAACGTTGCGGGCGGGATATCGAGCGCCTGCCGCTGAATGATCGGGGTCAGGATATAGCTTTCGAGCGCATGGACGCCGAGAAAGAGCACGCAAGCGCTGGCGGCGGCGACCCAGCCGGATGCGAGGCTCGCCAGCACGATGATCAGGCCGCCGATCAACGCGCCAACCGTTGGAATGAAGGCCAGCAGGCCTGCTTGAATGCCCAGAATAAACGAGCTCTGAATGCCGATGACGGAGAGGCCGATCCAGGTCACCAGAAACACCGCAGCCATAGTGATCATCTGGGCGATCAGCCAACGTTCGAGGGTGTCGCCGATCCGGTCCACCACAGCGGTAACAGTGGCGCGGTGACGCACCGGGGCCATGTGCAGCAGCCCCTTTCGATAGACGCTCGGCTGCGCCGCGAACGTAAGACCGAGAAACAAGACGATGAAGAAGTTGCCGACGACGCTGACGGTCCCGAGCAGCAGTTTAAGCGTCTGGCTGACGATGGCGCCGCCGCTGGAAGCCAGGGCGCCTGCGCTCGGGAGATTGCGTGGCGTCGATGAAGACGCCGGCGCGGTCGTCTCCGAAGGTGTTGCGGTTGCATTCGCCGGAGTAGCCGGGGCCGGCGTCGTGCTGCCAAGCTCGAGATAGCTGGTGTCGACGCCATGCTTTTCGAGAAAGGCTTTGACGTTCACCAACTGAGACTTGAGGGTGTTGCTCAAGACAGTCGCCTGCTGCGCGATGGTCGATCCGCCAAGGAAAACCACACCGCTCAGCAGACCAGCGAGAATGACGCAGACGAGGGCCAGCCGAAGCGGATGCGGTCCGCCGATCACCCGCTGCAGCAGGTTGGTCATGGCATTGAGCGCGACGCCCAGCAGGATGCCTGAAAAGATCAGAAATAGCGTCGCTGCGAAGAACCAGGCGAACACCAGAAGGGCCGTAAAAGCCACGACACCGATGCCGCCCACGGCGATCGACCATGCCAGATCGGTGCGGGTCTGAACCCGGTTCTCGGGAAGTGTCACAATCGGCCCCTGTCGCTAACGACGATGAAGCACTCTTCACTGAAACAGAGGGCGGGATCAAGAGAGGATCATGCCCCAAGTCCCTGACCCGCCTCGCTTTGCCGCGGCTTCGAGGAAGCGGCTTTCAGACATGCGGCAACAAAAAAGGCGTCCCGGGAGGGACGCCTTTGAGATTTCGATGCAACGCGCCGTCAGGCGCGGGACATCATTGCGAATAGTACATTTCGAACTCGACCGGATGCGGGGTCATTTCGAACCGCTCGACTTCCGTCATCTTCAGCTCGATGAAGCTGTCGATGAAGTCGTCATCGAACACGCCGCCAGCCTTCAAGAATGCGCGATCCTTGTCGAGGTTTTCGAGCGCTTCACGGAGCGAGCCGCAAACGGTCGGGATCTGCTTCAGCTCTTCCTTCGGAAGATCGTACAGGTCCTTGTCCATCGCCGGGCCCGGATCGATCTTGTTCTTGATGCCGTCAAGACCAGCCATCAGCATCGCGGCGAAGCCGAGATACGGATTGGACATCGGATCGGGGAAGCGAACCTCGACGCGCTTGGCCTTCGGGTTGGTGGTGTAAGGAATGCGGCACGAGGCCGAACGGTTGCGCGCGGAGTAGGCGAGCAACACCGGCGCTTCGTAGCCCGGGACGAGACGCTTGTAGGAGTTCGTCGACGGGTTGGTGAAGGCGTTGATGGCCTTGGCGTGCTTGATGATACCGCCGATGTAGTGGAGGCAGGTTTCGGAGAGATCGGCGTACTTGTTGCCGGCGAAGGTCGGCTTGCCGTCCTTCCAGATCGACTGGTGCACGTGCATGCCCGAGCCGTTGTCGCCGTAGACCGGCTTCGGCATGAAAGTAGCGGTCTTGCCATAGATGTGCGCGACCTGATGGATGCAGTACTTATAAACCTGCATCTGGTCGGCCATATGGGTCAGGGTGTCGAACTTCATGCCGAGTTCGTGCTGGGCGGAAGCCACTTCGTGGTGGTGCTTCTCGACCTTGACGCCCATGCGGGCCATGGCGCCGAGCATTTCCGAGCGCATGTCCTGCACCGAGTCCTGCGGAGGCACGGGGAAGTAGCCGCCCTTGGTGCGGATGCGGTGGCCGAGGTTGCCGCCTTCATACTCGGTGTCCGAATTGGTCGGCAGTTCTGACGAGTCGAGCTTGAAGCCCGTGTTGTAAGGGGTGGTCTGGAAGCGCACGTCGTCGAACACGAAGAATTCCGCTTCGGGGCCGACGAAAACAGTGTCGCCCACGCCCATGGACTTCACCATGGCTTCGGCCTTCTTGGCGATGCCGCGCGGATCGCGGTTGTAGGGCTCGCCGGTGCTCGGCTCGAGAATGTCGCAAACGATGACCATGGTCGTTTCCGCAAAGAACGGGTCGATCGTCGCCGTCGTCGGATCTGGCATCAGCGTCATGTCGGATTCATTGATCGCCTTCCAGCCGGCGATCGAAGAGCCGTCGAACATGGTACCTTCGGCGAAAATGTCCTCGTCGATCATCGACACGTCGAAGGTGACGTGCTGCCACTTGCCGCGCGGATCGGTGAAACGCAGGTCGACGTACTTTACATCATTGTCCTTGATGGATTTGAGGACGTCCTTAGCGGTCTTCATGAATACCCCTTTTTGTCTTCTAGGTCTGGTCGTTGGTCGTTCGTGGTCGAGTTCTCGCCGTTATCTGGCGAGGCGCCCTTGCCCGTGGGCAAGGGCAGAGGATGGTCTGTGATTAAATGGCGTCGAGCCCGGATTCTCCGGTTCTGATGCGGATGGCTTCTTCGATATTCGAGACAAAGATTTTTCCGTCGCCGATACGGCCGGTCTGGGCGGCGCGTCGGATCGCATCGATCGCCTTTTCGATCAGATCGTCACCGACAACGATCTCGATCTTCACCTTGGGAAGGAAGTCCACAATGTATTCCGCTCCACGGTAGAGCTCAGCATGGCCCTTCTGACGGCCAAAGCCCTTCGCCTCGGTGACGGTAATGCCCTGGATTCCAACTTCCTGGAGCGCTTCCTTTACCTCGTCGAGTTTGAATGGCTTGATGATGGCCTCGATCTTTTTCACTGAACGTCTCCCGGCACTACGGCTGGCTGCACTTTTACTTCGGTTTGCGCGTTGATGCGCGGCTCAAGTGGTGTCGTCTAGGCGATTAACGTCTCAATGTGATTTCTCAACAGGTCAATCGCCGTCAAACAGGATGATCGCCGTGTGCGCCTTTATTTCGTTCGCGATCACAGCCTATCCATTTCAATCCCGTAAAAGCAGGGTCCATGCCAATTTTTAACGCGACAAGATTAGGTAGCGTTGTCAGATCGTTAAATCGACAAGGTGCCATCATTGATGAGGTCTGCTGAAAGGCAACGGTCCATAAAATAGGCAAATGGGCAAATAATAGGCAGGCAAGTTGCCTCAGGATGAGGCGAACCGAACAGGTAATCGGCATGGACGTTCTGACCGTCGAAGAAATGTACCGGGCCGACCAACTGACGATCGAGGGCGGCACCAGTGGCTTTGCCTTGATGGAGCAAGCAGGCCGCGCTGTCGCTGAGGTGGCCGATGCCATTGCCGAGGCAGGACCGATCCTGGTGGTGGCTGGTCGCGGCAACAATGGTGGCGACGGCTTCGTCGCGGCCAGCGAGCTGGTTACCCGCGGTCGCGAAGTCTCCGTCATTCTGCTCTGCGATCGGAATACGTTGAAGGGCGACGCGGCGCTTGCGGCGGAGCAATGGCAAGGCGTGGTTCTGCCCTGCGACCCCGCCGCCATCGGCAAGCCGGCCTTGATCGTCGACGCCCTGTTCGGCGCGGGTCTCAACCGTGTGGTGAAGGGCGATCCTCACGTGATGATTGAGGCGATGAACGCAAGTGGCGTTCCAATCCTCAGTGTTGACCTGCCGAGCGGCGTCAACGGCGATACGGGGGAGATCATGGGTGTCGCGGTCGAGGCCGCGGCCACCGTGACGTTCTTCCGTCGCAAGCCTGGGCACCTGCTGCTGCCGGGGCGGGTTCGGTGCGGTGAGGTCCACGTCGTGGACATCGGAATTGGAGACGGCGTACTCGATGACATCGCGCCGCGGACTTTCGAGAACGTCCCGGACCTGTGGGCCGACGTCTTTCCAGTCCCGCAGATCGACGGCCATAAGTATGCGCGCGGGCATGCGGTGGTAATGTCCGGCGATATGGCCTCGACCGGTGCGGCCCGTCTGTCGGCGCGCGGAGCGCTGCGAGCCGGGGCTGGACTTGTGACATTGGTCTCGCCGCATGATGCGCTTGCGGTCAATGCCGCGGCTTTGACGGCGGTCATGGTTCGCGCCGTCGATACACCGGAGCAATTCAAGGACTTCCTCGCGGACAAGAGGCTCAATGTCTGTGTGATCGGGCCGGGTGCCGGCGTAGGCCTGCGGACACGCGCATTTGTCGAAACAGTGGTGGGAGCCGGCCGGGTTGCCGTTCTGGATGCCGATGCATTGACGAGCTTTGCGGACGATCCGGAATCTCTCTTCCGAGCGATCAAGCAAAGCGATGATCCGCGGATTATCCTGACGCCCCATGAGGGAGAGTTCGCTCGACTCTTCAAAGTGTTGCCGGAAGGATGTTCGACGAAGCTCGAACGCGCCCGGTTTGCCGCCCGGCAGTCCGGCGGCGTTGTCCTGCTAAAAGGCGCGGACACAGTGGTGGCTTCGCCCGATGGCCGCGCGGCCATCACCGCCAACGCACCGCCCTGGCTCGCAACCGCCGGTGCCGGCGATGTGTTGGCCGGAATGATCGCGGGGATGCTGGCACAAGGCGTGCCGGCGTTCGAGGCAGCCTGCATCGGAGCGTGGATGCATGGTGAGGCGGCGCAGGAGTTCGGCCCGGGATTGATCGCCGAGGATCTTCCCGATGCTCTGCCTGCGGTGTTGCGCAATCTCTACGACGAGCTGGATATCGCTTACTAACGTCATTCGACCGCGTACCAGCGAACCAAGCGAGGCGCGGCCCAGTCGATCGGGATCGCTTCCATCAACCATCGCCCACCGTGTTCAGCGGCGAAGGCGATCCGCTGGGTTTGACCGGGCGTCAGAAGCAGGGTGTCGAGCCAGAACGGCTTCCAACCGTCGTCGAGACGGTCGAGCAGGCGGAAGTGATGGCCTTGCAGGCGGAATGTCACCGGTGCGGGCGTCGGATTGGTGATAGCCAGGACTGCGGTCCGCCCGCGCTTGACGCGGCAGGCGGGAGCCGACGTCGCCGCAAAGTCGGCCGGTGTGCTCCACGCTTTGGGATCGAGCGAGACATCCGAGCGGACCGCACCTTGAAGGTCGAGGCGTGCGGGCAGGCCGTTGGAAGGCAGAGGTCCGGCGGCGGGCAGCGGCGCCGGGCGAAGCGGGGCATCCTTCGAGACAGCAAGCCGGGCGATCGGTGTCGCGGCCGTTCCGTCGTGAAGCATGATCGACGAACTGGTGCCCGGCGTACCGGTCGCATCGATGAAAACGTCCACACGTGAACCGGGGGGCAGCACCACCTGACCATCCCGCGCGACGAACGGTTCAGCCGGTTGGCCGTCGATGGCCATGACGCGCACATCCAGATTTTCGACCTTGAGACCGATGGGCGCCCGCGGGCAGCCATTGATGAACCGCAGCCGTAGCCGTTCGTTCGCCCTGACAGTGAGATCGAGGTTTGGGCGGCCGTTGACGGTATAGGCCACGGTGGTGTCGTGGGTGGATGTGCCGGGCGCGATCGCACCGCCATCACGTCGCACGCGCCAGCTCTCGATCAGCAGCACCTCGTCGCGATCGACCGCGACCTTTTCGGCCTCATCGACGATCAGCGCGGAGGCCGGAGACGGGAGATCCTTGCCGTCGCCGAGTAGGAGAGGCCCCACCATGAACGTGCCGGCATGGCGCAGCGGAACGATCAGGTTAGCGCGTCCGCCTACCGGGATGGCTGCCTGTGCAGCCAGGGGAGCGGTCGCCTGCACGCCGTCGATACCGGCCCAGCTCAGGGCAGCTGGGGCGGAAACCTCATTCGCAAAAGCGACTTGCAGTTCGTCGTTACGTTTGAATCGCAGAATCGATCCTGGTGACCCGGCATCGAATGCCCAGATCGGGCTGGCAGACAGATTCGGCGCAAGATTCGCCGTTCCAGCGTAAAGACGAAGCGAAAGCGAGGGGCGGCCCTGAGCGGCGGCGGGAAGCCGTAGCGCCGATGTGACGGCGAGGCCGCCCAGTCCAGCCAGGAAAATTCGCCTGTGGGCCGAAAACAGTGGATTTGTCATGCGTTATGCCGATCACCTTCTATCCAGGATGTCCAGCGGACGTCTGGTCGCTGTGCGCTTAAGATCGCGTTGCAAAAGCCATTTTTTTGCTGCGAACCGGCCGCCCCATGCTATAAGCCCGCCGCTCGCGGCTGTGCCGCCTGACGATGAGCGCTGCGCGGGCGTGGCGGAACTGGTAGACGCGCTGGGTTTAGGTTCCAGTGACGAAAGTTGTGGGGGTTCGAGTCCCTCCGCCCGCACCAGCGCGATCTTCGTCTGCGCAAGAGATTTTGGAGGGAGCGTGCCATTGCCGGAACGCTTTCGCCGCACCACAGGCGTATGCTGAACGGCATCGTCCAATACATTGACAACGACCCGGCCGCCGGCCGGGCGAGACCGGAAGAAGATTGACGCCATGCAGGTCACCGAAACCCTTTCCGAGGGATTGAAGCACGAATTTCAGGTCAGCGTTCCAGCATCCGATATCGATGCCAAGGTCGATGCTCGTCTTGTCGATATGAAAGACAAGGTTCGCATGAACGGATTTCGTCCCGGCAAGGTTCCTGTCTCCCATCTCAAGAAGGTCTACGGCCGTTCGGTGGCCGCTGAGACGGTTGAGCAGCTGATCCGCGATACCAACGCGGGAATCTTCTCCGAGCGCGGCTTCCGCTTGGCGTCGGAGCCGAAGGTCACCATGCCGACGGAAGCGACGGAAATCGAAGCGATCCTCGAGGGCAAGTCCGATCTCAAGTACTCGGTCGCGATCGAAGTCGTGCCACCGATTGAGCTTGCCGATTTCAAGACCTTCAATGTCGAGAAGCCGGTTGCTGAAGTGACCGACGCTGACGTCGATGAAGCGCTGAAGCGTATCGCCGACCAGAGCCGTCCGTATGCGGACAAGGGCGAGGGCGCGAAGGCAGAATCCGGCGACCGCGTCACCGTGGCCTTCAAGGGTACGATTGATGGCGTGCCGTTCGACGGCGGCACCGGCGAGGGCATCCAGGTTGTGATCGGTTCGGGCACATTCATCCCGGGCTTCGAAGATCAGCTGATCGGCATTGCGTCTGGTGAGACCCGCACCGTCAAGGCGTCGTTCCCGAAGAACTATGCAGCTCCGAACCTCGCCGGCAAGGACGCGGAATTCGAGACCACCGCGAGTCTCATTGAAGCTCCGCAGGAGTCGAAGGTCGACGACGAGTTCGCCAAGACCCTCGGCATGGAATCGCTCGACAAGCTGAAGGAAGCGATGCGAGAGCGCCTCGTGATCGAATTCTCCGGCGCGTCGCGTCAGCGCGTGAAGCGCATCCTGCTCGATCGTCTCGACGAAACGCATCGCTTCGATCCGCCGCCGTCGCTGGTCGAGGAAGAGTTCAACCTGATGTGGAACTCGATCAAGGCGGAAATGGATTCCACCGGCAAGACATTTGCCGATGAGGACACCACCGAGGAAGCCGCGAAGGAAGAGTATCGCAAGATCGCCGACCGCCGCGTGCGCCTGGGTCTCGTACTCTCCGAGATCGGCGAAAAGAACAAGATCACCGTCACCGACGACGAAGTGAGCCGTGCGCTGATCGACCGTGCGCGTCAGTCGCCGGGCCGCGAAAAGGAAGTCTGGGACTTCTATCGCAACAACCCGCAAGCGCTCGCCCAGCTTCGCGCGCCGATTTACGAAGACAAGGTCGTCGACTTCATTCTTGAACTCGCCACCGTGACCGAGAAGAAGGTCTCGCGCGAGGACCTGATGAAGGAAGAGGACGATAAGACGGCCGCCTGATCCCTCAGGGGTTGAGCCCGCGTTAACGATACGATCCAAATGGGCGAAGCGGTGCGGCCGCTTCGCTTTCCGGGGCTGCTCGAATCAGCTTCAACTGATGCGACTTTAAGGCCCTGCGGGGATTGGGTTTGCCGGTCTTGTGATGGGGCCGCTGGCTCATATCTGTAGGGCCCATACGTTTTGCATCACAAGGCGTCCGTTTCCGCCAACCTTCAGGTGATAAATGCGCGATCCCGTTGAAACCTATATGAACCTCGTGCCGATGGTGGTCGAGCAGACCAACCGCGGCGAGCGGGCCTACGATATCTTTTCGCGTCTTCTGAAAGAGCGCATCATCTTCGTGACCGGTCCGGTCGAAGACGGCATGTCGACGCTCGTCGTCGCGCAGCTTCTGTTCCTCGAGGCCGAGAATCCGAAGAAGGAAATCTCGATGTACATCAACTCGCCCGGCGGCGTGGTGACATCGGGCCTCGCAATCTACGACACGATGCAGTTCATCCGTCCGCCGGTGCACACGCTGTGCACGGGGCAGGCTGCATCGATGGGCTCACTTTTGCTTGCCGCAGGTGAGAAGGACAATCGGTTCTCATTGCCGAATTCACGCATCATGGTTCACCAGCCCTCCGGCGGTTTCCAGGGCCAGGCGACCGACATCATGCTGCACGCTCAGGAAATCCTGAACCTGAAGAAGCGTCTCAACGAGATCTACGTCAAGCACACAGGCCAGACGTACAAAGCGATCGAGGATGCGCTCGAGCGTGACAAGTTCCTGACCGCCGACATGGCGAAGGAATTCGGCATTGTCGACAAGGTCATCGACAAGCGTACTGAGGACGCGACGCCGAAGGCGCTGTAAAAGCTCTGCCTCGACGCAAGTATTTCAAAGCGAACGCCGGTCCGGCGTTCGCTTTTTTTGTTAGCGTGGGCGGTCGGTGATCAGTCGCGGTAATATGGGACCATTCTAGCGTCCCGAATCCAAAGTCCGCCTCATCGTGCGCGTTGTCGCGATTGGAACACGTCGTGTACTATCTGCGCGCATGGCGGGCGGGAGATTTCAGAATGGGAATTTTGATGCGTGCGTGCGGCCTGGTTTGGGTCGCCGGCTTCATGCTCGCGGTTTCGGCCCACGCTTATGCCAATAATGTTTTGATCACCGAAGACGAAGCCAGATTGCCCCCACCGAAAGAGTCCTCGGACAAAACCCGCGGCATCACGCGCGGGCCACGCATCGAGCATCTCGCGGAGGGAAGCCCTGCGCGCGCTCCAATCCATTTCCGGGTGAAGTTTCAGTCGTTCGGAGGCGCGAAGATCGATATCGAGAGCTTGAAGGTGACGTACGTGAAGAATCCGGCTGTCGATCTCACACAGCGATTGAAACCGTTTACTGAAGCTTCGGGCATCGACATGCCGAACGCAGTGCTGCCGGCCGGCGATCATGTCTTGCGTATCGATCTCAAGGATTCGGACGGACGTGCAGCGGCGACCAGCTTCACACTGAAGATCGTGCCGTGAATGAACATCGCTCAGTGTGCACACTCTGCGTGACCTGCGACTACGATCTTCGGTGATCAAATGCATAGCTGGCATTTGGTACCGGAAATATCGTTGGCGGTCTGATCCCTGAAGATTATCGATAACAATGAATCAGGATGGCGTTTCAAAATGTGACTGGCATCTCGTATGTCGGGACAAACGTGCCGGAGAGGCGCAACCTCGACGCGGCGCGCGCATTGTCCAGGCTGTGGAGCGGTTCGCGTGCCGGGCTGAGAGGGGCGGTAAGCTGTTCCACAGGGTTAATCGGGGGTTCCGCGGGCCAGGAACACGTGTCATTCGCGCAACGCTGCAATGAATTCGCCCGGGTCTGGCCGTGAAAATGCACGAAATTCGGCTAGTATCCGGAAGTTTAATATCCCCCCGATTAGCGAATTCTTGATAGTCGGATGGCACCATGATTGGCTAGGCTATGTAAGGTTACGGTGATCGCGGGATTCGGCAGGCCTGCGATTCGTATGACAACTGAGGTGACAGGTCTTTTCTGGTACGGTTTTTGCTCCTATCTACACGTCATGCCGGCGTGTGTCGGGATGGGGCAATCCCTGGATAAGATCTGCTGCGGACGGAGACAGGAATGAGCAAGGTCGGTACGAGCGATTCCAAGAACACTCTTTATTGCTCGTTCTGCGGGAAGAGCCAGCATGAAGTCCGCAAACTTATCGCGGGCCCGACGGTCTTCATTTGCGATGAATGCGTTGAGTTGTGCATGGACATCATCCGTGAGGAAAATAAATCCTCGCTGGTGAAGTCGCGCGACGGCATTCCTACGCCAAAGGAAATCTGCAAGGTTCTTGATGATTACGTGATCGGTCAGCAGCACGCCAAGAAGGTGCTCTCGGTCGCGGTTCACAATCACTACAAGCGCCTCAACCATCAGACCAAGCACAACGACGTCGAGCTCGCGAAGTCGAACATCCTGCTGATCGGTCCGACTGGTTCGGGTAAGACGCTGCTTGCGCAGACGCTAGCGCGCATCCTCGATGTGCCGTTCACGATGGCGGACGCAACGACGCTCACTGAAGCGGGCTACGTCGGCGAAGATGTCGAGAACATCATTCTGAAGCTGTTGCAGGCGGCCGACTACAATGTTGAGCGCGCTCAACGCGGCATCGTCTACATCGACGAAATCGACAAGATCTCGCGCAAGTCCGACAACCCGTCGATCACGCGCGACGTGTCGGGTGAGGGCGTGCAGCAGGCTTTGCTGAAGATCATGGAAGGCACCGTTGCCTCGGTTCCTCCGCAGGGCGGCCGCAAGCATCCGCAGCAGGAATTCCTGCAGGTGGATACGACCAACATCCTCTTCATCTGCGGTGGCGCGTTCTCCGGCCTCGAGAAGATCATCTCGTCGCGCGGTCGGACCACGTCGATCGGCTTCGCCGCCCAAGTGCTTGCTCCCGAAGATCGCCGCACTGGCGAAATTTTCCGGGAAGTCGAGCCCGAGGATCTGTTGAAGTATGGCTTGATACCTGAGTTCGTCGGACGTCTGCCAGTGGTTGCAACGCTGGAAGACCTCGACGAGGCATCGCTCAAGAAGATTCTGGTCGAACCAAAGAACGCGCTGGTGAAGCAGTACCAGCGGCTGTTCGAAATGGAGAACATCGAGCTGACATTCGCCGATGAAGCGCTTGGCGCGGTGGCTCGCAAGGCCATCGAGCGCAAGACCGGTGCACGCGGCTTGCGTTCGATCCTCGAAAGCATCCTCTTGGAGACCATGTTCGATCTTCCAGGCCTCGAAGGGGTTGAAGAAGTTGTGATCTCCCGTGAAGTCGTCGAGGCGACGGCCCGTCCGCTGTACATTTATGCGGATCGGTCAGACCGCGCCTCAGAAACCAGCGCCAGCGCCTGATTTCAGTCGCTGGAAGGTGAGAGGTTCCGTTCAAAAGGCTGCCGGATTAAACCGGCAGCCTTTTGTTTTTGAGGAAGTTGTGGGTTGGAATAAGCCTACAACCACTGGGGTTTTCCGTTCACTTGACACCCCGCTAAGCCATCGCCACCTAATGTCAGGCTGCGGAGCTTGGCCTTCGAGATTCGCTGCAAATCTACCCGGGCAGGTGAGAGGCCGCGTTAGCGGCCGTTGGCTCAAAAGAGCTCTTTCCTTTCCGGCACACACGGCACCTTGTGGTGGTTGCGTCTGAACGGCGGACTGCGTGCAAGGGGGCGCAACATAAGGAATATGGGCATGACTGCCTCAAAGCCTCGTCCAACCATCGTTCACGGCGAAAGCCATTCCTACCCAGTATTGCCGCTTCGCGACATCGTCGTTTTCCCGCACATGATCGTGCCGCTGTTCGTCGGCCGCGAGAAATCGATCAAGGCGCTCGAAGAGGTGATGAAGAACGATGCTCTGATTTTCCTCGCGACGCAGAAGAACGCGTCCGATGACGATCCGACACCGGATTCCATTTATGAGATCGGCACGCTCGCAAGCGTGTTGCAGCTCCTGAAGCTGCCTGACGGCACCGTCAAGGTGCTGGTCGAAGGTCTGGAGCGCGCCAAGGCTGACAAGTATTCCGATCGGACTGACTTCTATGAAGCCAGCGCGGTTGCGCTCGCCGATGTCGATGCCAGCAGCGTCGAAGCGGAAGCCTTGTCGCGTTCGGTCGTCTCCGACTTCGAAAGCTACGTGAAGCTGAACAAGAAGATTTCCGCCGAAGTGGTGGGTGTCGTTCAGCAGATCACGGATTTCGCGAAGCTGGCGGATACCATCGCCTCGCACCTCGCCGTGAAGATTTCCGATCGCCAGGCGATCCTGGAAACGCTGTCCGTCTCCCAACGCCTTGAGAAGGTGATGGGCCTGATGGAGAGCGAGATCTCTGTGCTGCAGGTCGAGAAGAAGATCCGCTCGCGCGTCAAGCGCCAGATGGAGAAGACCCAGCGCGAGTATTACCTGAACGAGCAGATGAAGGCGATCCAGAAGGAGCTCGGCGACGACGAAGGTCGCGACGAGTTGGCTGATCTGGAAGAGAAAATCGCCAAGACCAAGCTCTCGAAGGAAGCTCGCGAGAAGGCTCAGCATGAATTGAAGAAGCTGCGGCAGATGTCTCCGATGTCCGCCGAAGCAACGGTCGTGCGCAACTACCTCGACTGGCTGTTGTCGATCCCATGGGGCAAGAAGTCCAAGGTCAAGAAGGACCTCGTTGCCGCGCAGGAAGTTCTCGACAGCGATCACTACGGGCTTGAGAAGGTCAAGGATCGCATCGTCGAGTATCTCGCCGTGCAGTCCCGTGCCAACAAGCTGACCGGTCCGATTCTGTGCCTCGTTGGCCCTCCGGGCGTCGGCAAGACCTCGCTCGGCAAGTCGATCGCGAAGGCGACCGGACGTGAGTTCGTGCGCGTGTCGCTGGGTGGTGTGCGTGACGAAGCGGAAATCCGTGGTCACCGCCGCACCTACATCGGCTCGATGCCTGGCAAGATCATCCAGTCGATGCGGAAGGCGAAGACGTCGAACCCGCTGTTCCTGCTCGACGAGATCGACAAGATGGGGTCCGATTTCCGTGGCGATCCGTCGTCGGCTTTGCTCGAGGTCCTCGACCCTGAGCAGAACGCGACGTTCAACGATCACTACCTGGAGATCGACTACGACCTGTCGAACGTGATGTTCATCACGACCGCGAATACGCTGAATATTCCCGGCCCGCTGATGGACCGCATGGAGATCATCCGGATCGCCGGCTACACGGAGAACGAGAAGGTTGAGATTTCGCGCAAGCACCTCATCCCGAGCGCAATCTCCAAGCACGGTTTGAACTCGAAGGAGTTCTCGATCGATGACGGTGCGCTGTTGCTGATGATCCGCCGCTACACCCGTGAAGCGGGTGTGCGTAACCTCGAGCGTGAACTTTCGACGCTGGCCCGCAAGGCCGTGAAGGAGTTGATGATCTCGAAGAAGAAGTCGGTGAAGGTGACGGAGGAAGTCCTTGAGGAATTCCTCGGCGTGCCGAAGTATCGCTTCGGCGAGATCGAGCAGGACGATCAGGTCGGTGTCGTGACCGGTCTGGCGTGGACGGATGTCGGCGGCGAGTTGCTCACCATTGAAAGTGTCATGATGCCCGGCAAGGGCCGCATGACCGTGACGGGCAACCTGCGCGACGTGATGAAGGAGTCGATCTCGGCTGCTGCATCTTACGTCCGCTCACGGGCGATCACTTACGGCGTTGAACCGCCGCTGTTCGATCGTCGTGACATCCACGTGCACGTGCCGGAAGGCGCGACGCCGAAGGATGGACCGTCGGCCGGTGTTGCGATGGCAACCACCATCGTCTCGGTGCTGACGGGCATTCCGATCCGGCATGATGTCGCCATGACCGGCGAGATCACGCTGCGGGGCCGCGTGCTGCCGATCGGCGGTCTGAAGGAGAAGCTGCTTGCTGCTGCCCGTGGCGGCATCAAGACGGTCTTCATTCCTGAGGACAACGCCAAGGACCTGACGGAGATTTCCGACGCCATCAAGGGCGGTTTGGAGATCATCCCGGTCTCGCGAATGGACGACGTCTTGTCCAAGGCGTTGGTGCGGGCTCCGACACCGATCGTCTGGGAAGAGGATACGGCCGTGCCGACCAAGTCCGACACGTCGGACGAGGGTTCGGGGCTGACCGCGCACTGACGCGAACAAGAGAGTGAACGGAAACGGCGCCTTCGGGCGCCGTTTTTGTTTGGATCTTTCGAGCGATTGGCCGCGATCGACACGCTAATCGAAGAAACCGTTCGCCGCGCGATATAGCGGGGATGGGTTCGCGGTCACAAGAACCACGTTGAAGCCGGCTGCGCCATCCTCGTGCCAGACGGCCACGAAAACCTGGGCAGGAGGTTCGTCGTCTCCCGGGCGCGTGTAGGTTCTCACCATGGATTTGTCCACAAGGCGGCTTTCAGGAAGCAGGGCGTTATTGCCGCCTTCCGAGACATTGCTCCATCCACGTTTGCGAAGCTGCGTATCGAAGAAGGCCTGGATCTCCGGCACTGACTTCCAACCCTGGGTTTCTGGATAGGCTGTTCCCACCTCACGGTGCACCCAGAGAGTGCCGGTGACGTGGGCGTAGCCGAGGGATGAATATTGCTTCTCCCGCCAGAAGTCGCCGCCGCTTTCCTGGGGGGTAACCGGAATCCGCAAGTCGATGTAGTGAGGCAGGGTCATCCATACCGCAATCGCTGCGGCAATGAGGAGCGGGGTGGCGACTGCGAGTGCAAGCGCAAACCACTTTTTCATAGGCGTTCTCGAAACGGGAAAGTCCGTCCCGGTTTGACGCGATGAAATTGAAAGTGGTTCAAGGGGATGGTAGGCGGTGAGAGATTCGAACTCCCGACCCTCTCGGTGTAAACGAGATGCTCTAACCAGCTGAGCTAACCGCCCTCCAGAGCTTGTATTTGCACTGCCGCGCAAATCTGCGCAAGCCTTAATACGGTTTGTCACGGCTCCGCCATTTTAGCGAACTAGACATCCCCGCCCGGCATTGCGGCGGGCAGCTTTCAAGTGTCTTCAGTGAGCATGGTTGTGTCCGATGAAGTATTTCCTGTGCCGTTTCGTTCCGCCTGCGCCCGATTTCATCAGGACCATGACACCGGACCAGAAGTCACTCATGAAAGAGCACGGGGAGTTCCTGCAGCGCTTGCTGGAAAAAGGAAATCTTGTTGCGCATGGACCGGTCGCTGATCCGGCCGGCGGATGGGGCATGTCCCTGTTCGTCGCAAATGATGACCAGAATGCCGAGGACGTTCAGGCAACCGTTTCCGATGATCCCATGATCAAGGCCGGCATCGGCGCCAGGTACGATGTGCTGCCCATGCTTCAGTTGCGCATGCGCGCCTGAGAAGAAATTTTCAGCCAGGGGTGCTGTCATCCAGCCGATGCTGGCAGCGGCGTGGTCGGCTTTGGCGTGCGGTTGATCAGAAGTTTGGTCAGATAGCGTCGGCTGGGGTTTTCAATCAGCCGGAACGAGACGCGGCCGAGGATCAGGACCAGCAGCGAAGCCCCGAGTGCCAACGACACCTGCGCGGGGAGGCCGATGGATTTCGAGATGCTCGAAATCAGGATCATGCCGACAGCGTAGTGAAAGAGGTAGATCGAGTAGCTGCACTCGCCGACCCAGACCAGCGGTTTCGCCTGTAGAATGTTGATACGCCCGTTCTTCGCGATCAGCAGCCAGAATGTCGCGATGAAGAGAAGCGCAATGCCGCTTGCGACCACCGGATTTCGGCTGATGATCGCGTAGTGAGTGCTGCTGATGCAGATCGGGATGAACACAGCCACGAGCAGCGCGAAGGCGAGCTGCTGTGAAATCCGGTTTTGATACAGCTCGTAGAATAAGGCGCCGGCCGCAAACCACGGCATGAACTCAGGCACTAAAGCTATGTCGTAGAGTTCTCCAGCGTGCAGGGAAAAAAGCCTGATCAAGAACCAGATGCAGCAGTCCACCAACGCGAAGATCGTCAGATTGCGCGCGAAGTTCTTGCCTGAAAGCCCCCAGAACAGGAGGGCCGCAATCAAATAGAAGCGAATTTCCACCACCAGCGACCAGTAAACCCCCGTTACGAAATCGACGTGGGGAAACGCGCCGGACCACAGAACGGTCGGCGTCAATGTCAGTGAAGGGAGGAAGTTCGGCCACATCTGCCGGCGCGTAAGAGCAAAGGGCGCATCAGACCAATTGAGTAAGAAGAACGTGACCACCGCGGAGAACAGCAGCGCAGGCCATATGCGCACGAACCGGCGCAGCAGAAATTCAAGCGGCGAGCCGGACTTCTCCAGCGTCAACGCAATGACGAATCCCGAGATGATGAAGAACAGCTCAACGCCGAGATAGCCGTACTTGAATAACGGAACACCGGTGAAGGTCTCTCCGTAGGGATAGAGGTGCGATTTATAGTAGGCGGATTCGAGATGGTAGAAATAGTGAAAGCCCATCACCAACAGGATGGCGACACCCCTCAAGCCGTCCAAGGCATCTAACCGTTTGTCAGTCATTACGCGTCCAGCGCAGCTACCAGCACCGGGTGTAATCTAGCATCGCGATCGGGAAAGTTAAGCGATGCGGACCTTTATGGGGCGACGTTGTCCCATTCCGTAGTTGCAGAGCGGACATCTGCGGGGTGAGCGATACCAGGTTTCAGGCCGGCGATGGCTTCGGGGAGAGTATGGCTGAAGATGCCTGTTTTCAGGCCAGCCAGCGTGCGGACCATTTCGCGTCTCAGATAAGGGATGACCTTCAAGTGGTTGAAAGACACATCCCTCAGTGCCGAAAACGTGAGTGAATCGGACTGAAAGAATGGCGTCATGATCGCACTCGCCATTTGATAGAAGCGGACATGGCCGCGCCGCGTTTTCGCGTATGCCGACAACGCAATATCAAGATCATCGTTGTCTGCAAGGGCGTCGTTCAGAGCCAATGCATCGAGCAATCCATTGTTGGCGCCTTGGCCAAGCTGAGGCGATGTCGCATGAGCGGAATCGCCCACAAGGACGACAGGGCCCTTGAACGGACGCCGGGCTGTAAAATGTGTGTAGCTCGCCAGCGTGAGGTCGTCGGGACCGGCAAGCCGCGTGATAGCCGGCGTCAGTTCAGGCCAGAGTGCAATGACACACTCGCGCCAGTGCTCGAAGTTTTCCCGCCAAGTCTGATACTCGGCTGGCTTCAGGCTCCAGAACAACGCGGCAAGAGGTGGTCCTTCGCTGGTGACACGGCCAATCGGCAGATAACCGACCATCTCCCTTGCTGCGACATAGCGCTGGGACAGGGAGCCGGGTGCAATGCCGATGTCGGGGATACTTGCCCAGACCGCGCCGTAGGTGAACTGATGCGCCGCATCGGGAGTGACAAGTGCGCGCAGCGCGGAATTTGCTCCCGAGGCATCGACGACAAGATCAAAGGTGCCGTTGATGACGCCCGCGCTGGTTTTCAGCTTGACCCTTGAGTCCGATTGCAGTTCGAAGCCGCTAATCTGTCGTCCCGTTTCAAGGGCCGCGCCACTGGTCTTGAAGTTCTCCCAGAGCACACCGTGCAGCAACGCACGGTGGACCGCGATGGCGTAATAGGCCGGGTCGAGGTCTGCATAGGCGAGATCAAAGATCTGTGTGCCTTTGTCGGTCGCGCCATACAAGCGCTCGATGCGGTGCCCGAGCGCTTCGATGGTGTGCCGCAGGCCCATCCGTTCCAGTACGGCGAGGCCTGTCGGCTGCAGCATCAGGCCTGAGCCGAGCGGCAGTGACGTGGAGAACCGTTCGAAGACGACAACGTTGTGCCCGGCCATCTTGAGCATCGCCGCAGTTGCGAGCCCAGCCACACCGGCGCCGACAACTGCAATATCAATCGATCGGCGCATGCACGTCCGCACTATAAGGGATTGGACCGCATGTCCGCGAGATCACGCGCGCTCTTCCCAGACCATCGCCAGGTGCACGATGGTCCGCACCGCAGCTTCCATGTCCTGGACACTGACCCATTCCAGCCGGGAATGAAACGCGTGCTCGCCGGCGAAGATGTTCGGGCAGGGCAGCCCCATGAAGGACAATCGTGAGCCGTCAGTTCCGCCGCGAATGCTGCTTTTGATAGGCGAGAGCCCGGCGCGGCGGATCGCTTCGATCGCGTTGTCGACGACCTCGGGATTCCGATCGAGAACCACCTTCATGTTGCGGTACTGCTGCTTGACCTCGAACTTGTAGGACGACCGCGGAAAGTCGGTCATGACATTCCGGACGATCTGCTCGAGCAGAGCTTCCTTTTGCTTGAGACCTTCTTCTGTGAAGTCGCGCACGATCAGCGCCAGCGTCGCGCTGTCGAGGCCGCCGTTCAGACCGGTCGGGTGCAGGAAGCCCTCGCGCCCTTCGGTCGTTTCAGGGGCGAGATCTTTCGGCAGACGATCGATGATGCGCGCTGCGATCTTGAGCGCATGCTCCATCTGGCCTTTAGCAAATCCGGGGTGAACGCTGACGCCCTGGATGGTGATGATGGCGGCATCCGCGGAAAAGGTCTCGTCCTCCAGATGACCGGCGCTTTCGCCATCCATGGTGTAGCCGAATTGGGCGCCGAGCTTCTTCAGGTCGACCTTGTCGGCGCCGCGGCCGATTTCCTCGTCAGGCGTGAAAAGGATCTTGATGGTGCCATGCCTGATCTGTGGGTTGGCGAGCAGGAACTGAGCGGCATCCATGATCTCTGCCACGCCCGCCTTGTTGTCGGCGCCGAGCAGGGTGGTGCCGTCGGTCGTGACGATGTCATTGCCGATCTGGTCGGCGAGGGCCGGATTGTCGGCGGCGCGGATGATTTGGGATGGATCGGCCGGCAGCACGATGTCGCCGCCCTGATAGTTGCGGACGATCTGTGGCTTCACATCCTTGCCGGTGCAGTCCGGCGAAGTGTCCATATGCGAGCAGAAGCAGATGACCGGAACAGTCTTGTCGGTCGTGGCCGGGATCGTCGCATAGACATAGCCATGCTCGTCCATGTGGGCGTCCTTCAATCCGAGGTCCTGCAGCTCCTTGGCGAGAAGGCGGCCCAGGTCCTTCTGCTTGGCCGTGGAGGGGCAGGTGGGCGATTCCGGATCGGATTGGGTGTCGATGCGGACGTAGCGCAGGAAGCGGTCGGTGACGCTGTGTGTGAATGTGATGGAGCTCATGGGGACATCATGCTGACGGACAGAGATATTTTCGCGCGGCCGGCCGAGTCCGACGTTGCGATCTATAGGCAGCCTATCCTCGGCGTCTGAAGCAGGCCACAAATGAAAACGCCACCCCGACCATGAAGGCCGGGATGGCGCAAATCAGGAAAGCCTTGGATCGAAACGATCAGACCGCTTCCTTCAGCTCCTTGGCGGCGCGGAAGGCGACCTTCTTGCTGGCCTTGATTTGGATCTGTTCGCCGGTGGCGGGGTTGCGGCCCATGCGGGCAGCGCGCTTGCGGACCTGGAGGATGCCGAGGCCGACGATGCGGATGCGCTCGCCCTTCTTCAGGTGCTTGGTGATTCGGGTCACGAGGTCGGTCAGAATCGCCTCGGAGGCCTTCTTCGACAATTCATGATCTTCAGCGAGCGCGGCGGCAAGGTGCTTGAGGGTGACAGTAGCTGGGGTAGCTGCGGCTTTTTTCGCCATATTTGGCTCTCCTCGGTGGTGCTGGCTCAAGAAAATACGATGTATCAGGGCTTAGTTGATTCTGACGCTATCTGACTACGCTGTTTTGCCCGTAAACAGCCGGTTAATCGCATCAACAGGTAAAAAGCAGCCAATGTGCAAGGTGTTTCGCAACGTCCTTGACTTGGAATGTTCAGCCCTTTAAGTCCCACCACCTGCACGGATCACATCCGATCTGCGCGGGAGTAGCTCAGTTGGTTAGAGCGCCGGCCTGTCACGCCGGAGGTCGCGGGTTCGAGCCCCGTCTCTCGCGCCACTTACGCGATCATCCCCAAAATTCAGAGACTTAGGATCGGAACTCGCCAGCGGGCGATCGGGCATTGAGCCATGTTCCGCGTTCAAGCGGGCTTCCCTCCCATTGCCCCTTTCAGGTTCGGCGGACACTCCTGTAAAGCTACGGGGCGCCGCGCCCCGCGTTCGGGCGCGCCCAATGAGAATCAGCTTCAGGCGAGGGACGACCGTATGTCGACGAATAAGACCAACAGAACCTACAGGCTTGCGGTGATCCCGGGAGACGGGATCGGCAAGGAAGTCGTCCCGGAAGGACTGCGCGTGCTGGAGGCGGCGGCGAAGAAGTTCAACTTCAACCTGCAGCTTGATGAATTCGACTTTGCCTCCTGCGATTACTACCAAAAGCACGGCAAGATGATGCCGGACGATTGGAAGGCCCAGATCGGCGGCCATGACGCGATCTTTTTCGGCGCGGTCG
Organism: Afipia dichlorophenoxyacetatis; assembly: GCF_055386385.1. Lineage (NCBI taxonomy): Bacteria > Pseudomonadati > Pseudomonadota > Alphaproteobacteria > Hyphomicrobiales > Nitrobacteraceae > Afipia > Afipia dichlorophenoxyacetatis. The sequence continues at coordinate 3,094,441 of NZ_AP029250.1, forward strand.
GTATGCCGTCGATTCTGCCCGACCACATCTCGCTATGGGGCTCGCTGATCCAGTTTCGAAGGGAGTTCGACCAGTACGTGAACCTGCGGCCGGTTCGCCTGATGCCGGGCGTCAAGTCGCCGTTGGCCGGGCGCAAGCCGGGCGATATCGATTTCTTCGTGGTCCGTGAAAATACCGAGGGTGAGTACTCCTCAATCGGCGGCCGGATGTTCCCAGGCACCGAGCGCGAGGCTGTGATTCAGGAAACCGTGATGTCGCGGGTCGGTGTGGATCGGATCCTGAAATTCGCATTCGAACTGGCCCAAAGCCGCCCGAAAAAGCACCTGACCTCGGCAACCAAGTCGAACGGTATTTCCATCACAATGCCGTACTGGGATGAGCGCGTGGAGGAGATGGCCAAGAACTATCCCGGCGTGAAGTGGGACAAGTACCATATCGATATTCTGGCCGCGAACTTCGTGCTGCATCCCGACTGGTTCGATGTCGTCGTCGGCTCGAACCTGTTCGGCGACATCCTCTCCGACCTGGGCCCGGCCTGCACCGGCACCATCGGCATAGCCCCCTCGGGAAGTCTCAATCCGGAACGGAAGTTTCCGTCGCTGTTCGAGCCGGTTCATGGCTCGGCGCCGGACATCGCCGGGAAGGGAATCGCTAACCCTGTGGGGCAGATCTGGTCTGCGGCGATGATGCTTGATCATCTCGGGGAGCCGGAAGCCGGCAAGGCGATCGTCACTGCGATCGAAACGATCTTGGCGCAAGAAAAACTGCGGACGCGAGATCTCGGCGGTCAGGCCGATACGGTGGGTTGCGGTACCGAGATCGCACGCGCCTTGTCGTAACGGTGGATGCAGTTTTCGCTTGGTTTTACGGGTTCCGGCACAACGCCGGGACCCGTTCCCTTTTCATCACCTGGAAGTCACTCTCTCCGTGCAGGATGCCGCTCGACGGAAGAGGGATAGCGGCTATGCAGGGATGTTGAGGGCGCAAAAACGTTAGAATAGCTTGGCTTGCCCTTGCTGTTGCGCTGCGCTATGCCCTCAGAACCATTCCAAACTGGCGCGAATCTTCGCAAGCCGATTGGACAGGATTGAGGGTCGCCGATGGGCGGAATCTTACAGAACTATCTGCCACTTGTGGTGTTTATTGGGGTAGCGACCGTCATAGGTCTCGCATTGCTGGTGGCGCCTTTCCTCGTCGCCTACCAACAGCCCGACCCTGAGAAACTTTCAGCCTACGAATGTGGCTTCAATGCATTCGACGATGCGCGCATGAAGTTCGATGTGCGTTTTTATCTGGTCGCCATCCTTTTCATCATCTTCGATCTTGAGGTCGCGTTCCTATTTCCATGGGCGGTCGCATTCGGAAAGCTCGGCGCGGCCGGCTTCTGGTCGATGATGGTATTCCTCGGCGTGCTGACGATCGGATTTGCTTACGAGTGGAAGAAGGGAGCCCTGGAATGGGATTGAGCCCCGTGCTGCAGCCTGCTGTTTCGCAGCCATCCACAGGAATCATCGATCCGCGTACCGGTCAGCCGATCGGCGCGGACGACAAGTTTTTCCTCGAAGTGAACCACGAGCTGTCCGACAAGGGCTTCTTCGTCGCCGCCGCCGATGACCTGATCACCTGGGCCCGCACCGGTTCGCTGATGTGGATGACCTTCGGCCTCGCATGCTGCGCCGTCGAGATGATGCAGGTGTCGATGCCGCGCTACGACGTTGAGCGATTCGGCTTCGCGCCGCGCGCGTCGCCGCGCCAGTCGGACGTCATGATCGTCGCCGGCACCCTGACCAACAAGATGGCGCCCGCGCTTCGCAAGGTCTACGACCAGATGCCGGAGCCGCGTTACGTCATCTCGATGGGCTCGTGCGCCAATGGCGGCGGCTACTATCACTATTCGTATTCGGTGGTGCGCGGCTGCGATCGCATCGTGCCCGTCGATATCTATGTCCCGGGCTGTCCGCCCACGGCGGAAGCGCTGCTGTACGGCGTCCTGCTGTTGCAGAAGAAAATCCGGCGCACCGGAACGATTGAACGGTAATCCTCATGGATGACGCGAAACTCGACGCTCTCGGTCAAACGATTGTTGCCGCCTTGCCCGGCGCGGCACTCGGCCATGCCGTTGCGTTCAACCAGCTGACCATCAACGTCAATATCGAGAAGATCGTCGAGATCGTGCGCACGCTGCGCGATGATCAGCGGTTTCGCTTCGTGAATTTCACGGATGTGACCGCGGTGGATTACCCCGGCCGCGAGAACCGTTTTGACGTGATCTATCACTTCCTGTCACCGATCCTGAATGCACGCGTTCGGCTGCGCGGGGAAGCGAACGAGACCACGCAGGTGCCGTCGATCATCGATGTGTTTCCGGGCTCTGACTGGTTTGAGCGCGAGACCTACGATCTCTATGGCGTGATCTTCACCGGGCATCCGGACATGCGCCGCCTGCTGACCGACTACGGCTTCGAAGGTCATCCGCTGCGCAAAGACTTCCCGACGACCGGTTTCGTCGAGGTCCGCTACGACGACCAGGAAAAGCGTGTTGTGTACGAGCCGGTCCGGCTCAATCAGGAATTCCGCAAGTTCGATTTCCTCTCGCCATGGGAAGGCGCGGATTACCCGCTCCCGGGTGACGAGAAAGCGAAAGCCGACGCGAAGCCTGCGCCGAAGGTGGGTGGCTGATGAACGAAGCACCGGGAATGCGCAATTTTACGATCAACTTCGGACCGCAGCATCCGGCGGCGCACGGCGTGTTGCGCCTCGTGCTGGAGCTGGACGGCGAAGTGGTTGAACGCGTCGATCCGCATATCGGCCTGCTTCACCGCGGCACCGAAAAGCTGATCGAGCAAAAGACCTATCTGCAGGCGATTCCTTACTTTGATCGGCTCGACTACGTCGCGCCGATGAATCAGGAACATGCGTTCTGCCTCGCGGCCGAAAAGCTGCTTGGCATCTCGGTGCCGCGCCGCGGACAGCTGATCCGCGTGCTCTACTGCGAAATCGGCCGCATCCTGTCGCACATCCTCAACGTTACCACGCAGGCGATGGACGTCGGTGCTCTGACGCCGCCGCTGTGGGGCTTTGAAGAGCGCGAAAAGCTGATGGTGTTTTATGAGCGCGCCTCGGGTTCGCGCATGCACGCCGCGTTCTTCCGCGTCGGCGGCGTCCACCAGGACCTGCCGCCGCAACTCATCGACGACATTGAAGCGTGGTGCGATCCGTTCCTCCAAGTGGTGGACGATCTGGAAACGCTGCTCACAGACAACCGCATCTTCAAGCAGCGCAACGTCGATATCGGCGTCGTGACGCTGGAGCAGGCGTGGGAGTGGGGCTTCTCGGGCGTGATGGTTCGCGGCTCGGGCGCTTCATGGGATCTGCGCAAGGCGCAGCCTTACGAGTGCTACGACGAGATGGAATTCGATATCCCAATCGGCAAGAACGGCGACTGTTACGACCGCTACTGCATCCGCATGGAAGAGATGCGTCAGTCGGTCCGCATCATGAAACAGTGCATCCAGAAGCTGCGCGAACCGGAAGCGCAGGGCCCGGTTTCGTTTCAGGACAACAAGATCGTCCCGCCGAAGCGCGGTGAGATGAAGCGTTCGATGGAAGCGCTCATCCATCACTTCAAGCTCTACACCGAAGGTGTTCACGTTCCGGCCGGCGAAGTTTATGCGGCTGTCGAGGCGCCGAAGGGTGAGTTTGGCGTGTTCCTTGTCTCCGACGGCAGCAACAAGCCATACAAGTGCAAGATCCGCGCGCCGGGCTTTGCCCATCTGCAGGCAATGGACTTCATCTGCAAGGGCCACCTGCTGGCTGACGTGTCGGCCATTCTCGGTTCGCTCGATATCGTGTTCGGCGAGGTGGATCGCTGATGCCTCAGCCGCCTATCCAGTTTGACCGTGTCACCGGTGACATGCGCGGGGCAACGCCCTGGGAGCGCACCATCGGTTTCGCGCTGTTGGCTGGATCGAAGGTTGGCGCCTACATCTCGCATCGCGGTTACAACACATGCGCCAACATGTTGAAGACGTTGCTTCCCGAGCGTGACATCAACGTCATGCTCAGTCCGGACGCGGCGTTTTCGTTCCCGTATGGCGACGGTTACTGGAGCAAGCTGCTCAACCGTACGTTCAAGTACGAAGATGAGCTTGAGCTGCTTCTGCTTGATTCAAAAGACGTCGACTACACGCTGATCGATTGCGGCGCCAACTACGGCTACTGGTCGGTGATGGTGTCGAGCAAGCGCTTCGGATCGCATAAGTCGATCGCCATGGAGCCCTCGTCGAGGAATTTTCCGCGTCTTGCGCATAACGCCAAGATCAACGGCAGCCGCTTCTACCCGATCAATGCTGCAATTGGTTCGGTGCGGGGGACGGCCCGTCTGTCCGGAACTCGCCATGAGGCCTTCAGTATCGCAGACGCGCCGGATGCCGGCGGCGAGGAAGTCGCAGTGCTCGCGCTCGACAATCTGATCGAGGACGGCAGAATCCCGGCGCAAGGCAAATACATCGTCAAGCTCGACGTCGAAGGCGTCGAGATCGATGCGATGAAGGGCGGCAAGCGTCTCCTCGAAACCGACTCCGTGGTGATTTGCGAGGAGCACGGCAACGATCCGACCCACGCCGTCTCGCGTTACATTCTTGAACACACGCCGATGAAGGCGATCATTCATGATCCGGCAACGGATCGCTTCGAGCCGCTGACGCAGCTTTCGACGCTCGACCGCATCAAGGTCGCGTCGCACGTCGGTTACAATGTCTTCGCTACGTCAAGTGCGTTCTGGGAACAGCGCATCTACGGCTTGAATTCTGGCAACACGCGCCGCGCAATGGCGCAATGAAAGATTGAGAGACGTCTCCGATGGCTGTTCGCCGTTTGGCTCCGAAAGAAAAGCAACCTGCCAGCTTCACGTTCACTGAGGAGAACCTCGCGTGGGCGAAGAAGCAGATCGAGAAGTATCCGCCGGGCCGTCAGGCTTCGGCTGTGATTCCGGTCTTGTGGCGAGTGCAGGAGCAGCATGACGGCTGGGTGTCAGAAGTTGCGATCCGCGCCGTCGCTGACCTGCTTGGCATGCCTTATATCCGCGTGCTTGAGATCGCGACCTTCTACACGATGTTCCAGCTCGAGCCGGTCGGCAAAAAAGCGCACGTGCAGGTTTGCGGCACCACGCCGTGTATGCTGCGCGGCTCCAAGGACCTGATCGAGGTCTGCAAGCACCGCATCCATCACGATCCTTTCCACGTCTCGGACGACGGCAATTTCAGCTGGGAAGAGGTCGAGTGCCTCGGCGCATGCGTCAACGCACCGATGGTCATGATCTGGAAGGACACCTACGAGGATCTGACGCCCGAGACCCTGAACAAGGTGCTCGATGGTTTCGCGTCGGGTAATCCGCCGAAGCCTGGTCCGCAGGACGGTCGGCAGTACGCAGCACCCGCTGGCGGACCGCGCGTGCTGAAGAAGCAACCGGGAGGCGCATAATGACGGGCGAAGTTCTTCGTTACATCGTTCTGCACGCAGCCGGTGCGGCGGCGTTCATCTTTATTCTCAACTACTACATCCTCAAGACAGAGCTTCAGTCTGCGGTGTTCTGGGCCATCGGGTTCGGCGCTATGGCAGCCGGGCTCGCTTACCAGCAATCCAAACGCTGATCCTCGGGACGCGACCAACATGCTCGACGACAAGGACCGCATCTTCCGCAACCTCTACGGCCTCGACGACTGGGGCCTCGAGGGCGCGCGCCGTCGGGGGGCCTGGGATGGCACCAAGGCGATCATCGACAAGGGCCGCGACTGGATCATCAATGAGATGAAGGCGTCGGGCCTGCGCGGCCGCGGCGGGGCAGGTTTTCCGACCGGCATGAAATGGTCGTTCATGCCGAAGGACAACGCGGACGGACGCCCGAGCTACCTGGTGGTCAACGCCGACGAGTCCGAGCCCGGCACCTGTAAGGACCGCGAGATCATGCGGCATGATCCGCATCTGCTCGTGGAAGGCTGCCTGATCGCCAGCGCCGCCATGGGCGCGCATGTTTGCTACGTCTATGTTCGCGGCGAATTCATCCGCGAGCGTGAGCATCTTCAGGCTGCGGTCGATCAGGCTTACGAAGCCAAGCTGATCGGCAAGGACAACATCCACGGCTATCCGTTTGATCTTTATGTCCATCACGGCGCCGGCGCTTACATCTGCGGTGAAGAGACCGCGCTGCTTGAGAGCCTGGAAGGCAAGAAAGGCCAACCGCGGCTGAAGCCGCCATTCCCGGCCAACGTCGGTCTCTATGGTTGCCCGACCACCGTGAACAACGTCGAGTCGATCGCGGTTGCGCCAGATATTCTGCGCCGCGGCGCGGCCTGGTTCGCCAGTATCGGCCGTGCCAACAACGTCGGTACCAAGCTCTACGGCATCTCCGGTCACGTCAACACGCCTTGCGTCGTCGAAGACGCGATGAGCATTCCGTTCAAGGAACTCATCGAGAAACACGGCGGCGGCATTCGCGGCGGCTGGGATAATCTTCTGGCGATCATCCCGGGTGGCGCCTCGTGCCCGCTGATTCCGGCCGCGGATTGCGAAGAGCTGATCATGGATTTCGACGGCACCCGAGCCGTGAAGTCGAGCTTCGGCACCGCCGGTGTGATCGTGATGGACAAGTCGACTGACGTCGTCGCCGCCATCGCCCGCATCAGCTACTTCTTCAAGCATGAGAGCTGCGGCCAATGCACGCCGTGCCGCGAAGGCACCGGCTGGATGTGGCGCGTTCTCAGCCGCATGGTGGAAGGCCGCGCGCATCGTCGCGAGATCGACATGCTGCTCGAAGTGACCAAGCAGGTGGAAGGCCACACGATCTGTGCGTTGGGCGACGCTGCGGCCTGGCCGGTTCAAGGCCTCGTCCGTGCCTTCCGGCCGGAGATTGAACGGCGCATCGATGCGTTCTCACGCAATGCGGACAGGGATGACATGGGCATTCTCGATCCCGCTCACATGGTCGCTGCGGCGGAGTGAATGCGATGACCAAGATTCTGATCGACGGAAAAGAAATCGACGTCCCGGCGGAGTACACGCTGATCCAGGCGTGCGAAGCGGCGGGCGCTGAAATTCCGCGCTTCTGCTATCATGAGCGGCTGTCCATCGCGGGCAACTGCCGCATGTGCCTGGTCGAGGTGGCTGGCTCGCCGAAGCCGGTCGCGAGCTGCGCATGGGGCGTGCGTGACTGCCGTCCGGGTCCGAACGGCGAATTGCCGTCGGTCAAGACCAATTCTCCGATGGTCAAGAAGGCACGCGAAGGCGTGATGGAGTTCCTGCTCATCAACCATCCGCTCGATTGCCCGATCTGCGACCAGGGCGGCGAGTGCGATCTGCAGGACCAGGCGATGGGCTATGGTGTCGACACCAGCCGCTTCGCCGAAAACAAGCGCGCCGTTGAAGACAAGTACATCGGTGCGCTGGTCAAGACCTCGATGACCCGCTGCATCCAGTGCACCCGCTGCGTGCGCTTCACCACGGAAATCTGCGGCGTGCCTGAGATGGGCCTGACGGGGCGCGGCGAGGACGTTGAGATCACCACGTATCTCGAAAGCGCGCTGACCTCGGAACTGCAGGGCAATCTTGTCGATATCTGCCCGGTCGGTGCGCTGACCTCGAAACCATATGCTTTCGCTGCGCGTCCCTGGGAGCTCGGCAAGACCCAGTCCATCGACGTGATGGATGCGGTCGGCTCAGCGATCCGCGTCGATACCCGTGGCCGTGAAGTGATGCGCATCCTGCCGCGCGTCAACGAGGCGGTGAACGAAGAGTGGATTTCGGACAAAACGCGGCATGTGGTCGACGGCCTGCGGACACAGCGCCTGGATCGCCCCTACATCCGCGAGAACGGCAAGCTGCGCGCAGCGAGCTGGAATGAAGCCTTTGCCGCGATCGTCGCGAAGACCGCTTCGCTGAACGGCAAGCGGATCGGCGCGATTGCGGGTGATCTGGCTGCGGTCGAAGACATGTTCGCAGTGAAGGAACTGCTGGCGAAGTTCGGCTCGACGAACACAGCTATGCAGAACGGCGGCGCTTTCGATCCGAAGGCGGGCCGCGCGTCCTACATCTTCAATCCGACCATTGCCGGCATCGAGCAGGCTGATGCACTCTTGATCGTGGGTTCCAACCCGCGCAAGGAAGCGACCGTCCTCAACGCGCGTATCCGCAAGCGTTGGCGTACCGGTCAGCTCAAGATCGCGGTGATCGGCGAGAAGGCCAATCTCACTTACGATTACGACTATCTGGGCGCAGGCACCGACACGCTGAGCGACCTCGCTGCTGGCAAGCATTCGTTTGCCGACGTGCTGAAGAACGCCAAGCACCCGATCGTGCTGGTCGGCGCAGGCGCAAATTCGCGTCACGACGGCGCAGCTGTGCTGTCGATGGCGGCGAAGCTCGCGTCCGATTTCGGTGCGATCAAGGATGGCTGGAACGGCTTCGGCGTGCTGCACAATGCGGCATCGCAGGTCGGCGCGCTCGATATCGGCTTTGTGCCGGGTGAGGGCGGCCTGAACGTCACCGAAATGACCACGTTCGGCACGCTGGATGTGCTATTCTCCCTCGGCGCGGATGAGATCAAGGTGCCGGACAGCACGTTCGTGGTCTACATCGGCACCCACGGTGACCGTGGCGCGCATCGCGCGGACGTCATCCTGCCTGGCGCGGCCTACACCGAGAAGTCGGGCATTTACGTCAACACCGAAGGCCGGGTGCAGATGGCCAACCGCGCCGCGTTCCCGCCGGGCGAAGCCCGCGAGGACTGGGCGATCATCCGTGCATTGTCCGAGGCTCTGGGCAAGAAGCTGCCTTACGACTCGCTCAGTGCGGTGCGTCAGGCGATGTTCAAGACGGCACCGCACCTGATGCGGATCGATCAGATCGAGGCAGGCGACGTTGCAGGCGTTAAGACCCTTGCGGCGCGCGGCGGAACGGTCGAGAAGGCTGCGTTCAAGAGCCCGGTCGAGGACTTCTACCTGACCAACCCGATCGCACGCGCGTCCGCCATCATGGCTGAATGTTCGCGACTGGCGTCCGGGCAAATTCTGACGGCGGCGGAGTGAGCGTGATCCGATGACCGAATTCTTCGCAAGCACCTTCTGGACGGGCTTCCTGTGGCCATTGATCATCATGGTCGCGCAGAGCCTGTTGCTGCTCGTCGTGCTGCTGATCGCGATCGCCTACATCCTGCTGGCCGATCGCAAGATCTGGGCGGCGGTACAGATCCGTCGCGGCCCTAACGTGGTCGGCCCGTGGGGCCTGCTGCAATCCTTCGCGGACTTGCTGAAGTTCGTGCTGAAGGAACCGATCATCCCGGCCGGCGCAAACAAGGGTGTATTCCTGCTGGCGCCCCTGGTGAGCTGCGTGCTCGCGCTTGCGGCGTGGGCGGTGATCCCGGTCAACCTCAACTGGGTGATCGCGGACATCAACGTCGGCATCCTCTACATCTTCGCAATCTCTTCGCTGTCGATCTACGGCATCATCATGGCCGGCTGGTCGTCGAACTCGAAGTATCCGTTCCTCGCCGCACTCCGCTCGGCGGCGCAGATGGTCTCCTACGAAGTCTCCATCGGCTTCGTGATCATCACCGTTCTGCTTTGCGTCGGCTCGCTGAACCTGACCTCGGTCGTCGAAGCGCAGCACACGCGGGGACTGGCGAGCCTGATCGGCTTGCCGTGGCTGACGTTCCTGAATTGGTACTGGCTGCCGCTGCTGCCGATGTTCGTGGTCTTCTACGTCTCGGCCCTGGCGGAAACCAACCGTCCGCCGTTCGATCTCGTCGAAGCGGAATCCGAACTGGTCGCCGGCTTCATGGTCGAGTACGGATCGACGCCGTACCTGCTGTTCATGCTTGGTGAATACGTCGCCATCGCCACGATGTGCGCACTCGGCGCGATCCTGTTCATGGGCGGCTGGCTGCCGCCGGTGGATCTGCCGCCGTTCAACTGGGTGCCGGGCGTCATCTGGTTCGTGCTGAAATTGTTCTTCATGTTCTTCCTGTTCGCGATGGCGAAGGCGATCGTGCCTCGCTACCGCTACGACCAGCTGATGCGGCTGGGCTGGAAGGTTTTTCTCCCACTATCGCTGGTGATGGTCGTGATCGTTGCCAGCGTGCTGCAATTCGCGGGGCTTGCACCGAAATGAGGACGTCATGGGAATAGCAAGCACAGCCAATTCGCTTCTGCTCAAAGAGTTCGTCTCGGCGTTCTTTCTCGCCATGCGCTATTTCTTCAAGCCGAAGCCGACCTTGAACTATCCGTTCGAGAAGGGACCGATCTCGCCGCGCTTCCGTGGTGAGCATGCGCTGCGCCGTTATCCGAACGGTGAAGAGCGCTGCATCGCCTGCAAACTGTGCGAAGCGATTTGCCCGGCGCAGGCCATCACCATCGAGGCCGGTCCGCGCCGCAATGACGGCACGCGCCGCACGGTTCGCTACGACATAGACATGGTGAAGTGCATTTATTGCGGGCTTTGCCAGGAGGCGTGCCCGGTGGATGCGATCGTCGAAGGTCCGAACTTCGAGTTCGCGACCGAGACGCGCGAGGAGCTCTACTATGACAAGGCGAAGCTGCTCGCCAATGGCGACCGCTGGGAGCGCGAGATTGCGAAGAATATCGCACTCGACGCGCCGTACCGGTGAGGTGAGGGCATGATCGGTCCCGCACTTTTCTTCTATCTCTTCGCCTGCGTGTGCGTGGCGTCCGCGATCATGGTCGTGACCGCGCGCAATCCCGTGCACTCGGTGCTGTTCCTGATCCTGGCCTTCGTCAACGCGGCCGGGCTGTTCATGCTGCTCGGCGCCGAATTCCTGGCGATGATCCTCATCGTCGTCTACGTCGGCGCCGTCGCGGTGCTGTTCCTGTTCGTGATCATGATGCTTGACGTGGACTTCGCCCAATTGCGGCAAGGCTTCATTGAATACCTGCCGGTCGGTCTCCTGATCGGCGCGGTATTCCTGGCAGAGCTGCTGCTGGTCGCAGGCGGCTGGGCCATCAACCCGGCGATCACCAAGGCGATCACGGCGCCCATTCCGGGCAACATCAGCAACACCGAAGCGCTGGGCCTCGTGCTCTATACGAAGTACCTGCCGTACTTCCAACTGGCTGGCCTCGTGCTGCTGGTCGCAATGATCGGCGCCATCGTGCTCACGCTGCGCCACAAGCCAAGCGTCAAGCGCCAGAGCATTCCGGTGCAGAACGCGCGGACCAAGCAGGCCGCGATGGACGTGCGCAAGGTGCCGTCGGGGCAGGGTCTTCAGGACTCGGATGCCGGGGAGTGGGTGCGATGACGATCGGTCTTGGTCACTATCTCGCCGTCGCCGCCATTTTGTTCACGATCGGCATTCTCGGTATTTTCCTGAACCGCAAGAACGTCATCGTCATCCTGATGTCGGTGGAGCTCATTCTGCTCGCCGTGAATATCAATCTCGTGGCGTTCTCGTCGTTTCTCAACGACATCGTGGGGCAGGTTTTCGCACTGCTCGTTTTGACGGTTGCTGCCGCTGAGGCTGCGATCGGACTTGCTGTGCTCGTGGTGTTCTTCCGCAATCGTGGATCGATCGCGGTCGAGGACATCAATCTGATGAAGGGCTGATGGGGACCATGATTCAGGCTATCGTATTCCTGCCGCTCATCGGCGCACTGATCGCGGGTGCGGTCGCGCTCATTGGCGCACATGGCCGCAACCCGAGCGGCGACGAAATGGATCATGCCCATGGGCATGATGCCCACGCACATGCCCATACCGCGCATGACGATCACGGTCATGGTGATCATAGCCACGACGACCATGCCCACGACGATCACGGCCCGGTGGAGCCGGCGGCCATGGGGTCGCGCCTCGCTGAAGTCCTGACCACGACGCTGCTGCTAGTCTCAGCTGCGCTGTCGTGGATGACCTTCGTCGACGTCGGCTTCATGCATCACGATGTCCGCGTCCAGCTGTTCCAGTGGATCGGCTCCGGCGACCTCGTCGTGAACTGGACGCTGCGGGTTGATACGTTGACCGCCGTGATGCTGGTGGTGGTGACGACAGTGTCGTCGCTCGTTCACCTGTATTCGATCGGCTACATGCACGAAGACCCGAACCGTCCGCGGTTCATGGCTTACCTCTCGCTGTTCACCTTCGCGATGTTGATGCTGGTCACGGCGGATAACCTGGTGCAGCTGTTCTTCGGCTGGGAAGGCGTCGGTCTCGCGAGCTACCTGCTGATTGGTTTCTGGTTCCAGAAGCCTTCGGCCAATGCCGCCGCGATCAAGGCGTTCGTGGTCAACCGCGTCGGCGACTTCGGCTTCGCGCTCGGTATCTTCGCCATCTTCATGCTGGTCGGCTCGACCGATTTCGAGACGATCTTCGGCAGCGCGCCGGGCCTTGTCGGCAAGACCATCCATTTCTTCCGTTGGGATGTGGATGCCCTGACGCTGACCTGCCTTCTGTTGTTCATGGGCGCGATGGGTAAGTCGGCGCAGTTCCTGCTGCACACCTGGTTGCCGGACGCGATGGAAGGCCCGACCCCGGTATCGGCACTCATCCACGCAGCGACCATGGTCACCGCCGGTGTGTTCATGGTGGCGCGCCTGTCTCCGTTGTTTGAACTCGCACCGAATGCCAAGGCCTTCGTGATGTTCATCGGCGCGACCACGGCGTTCTTTGCGGCGACTATTGGTCTCGTCCAGAACGACATCAAGCGCATCGTCGCTTACTCGACCTGTTCGCAGCTCGGCTACATGTTTGTGGCAATGGGAGCGGGGGCTTACTCTGTCGGTATCTTCCACCTGTTCACCCACGCTTTCTTCAAAGCGCTGCTGTTCTTGGGCTCCGGCTCGGTCATCCACGCGATGCATCACGAGCAGGACATCCGCAACATGGGCGGCCTGAAGGATCGGATCCCGTACACCTTCGCCGCAATGACTATCGGTACGCTCGCGCTCACGGGCTTCCCGCTGTTTGCCGGATACTTCTCGAAGGACGCGATCATCGAGTCCGCATTCGTCGCGCATAACCCGTTCGCGCTTTATGCGTTCCTCTCGACGGTGATCGCGGCCGGCCTGACGTCGTTCTATTCATGGCGCCTGATCTTCAAGACGTTCTTCGGAGAGCCCCATGATCGGCATCACTACGAGGCCGCGCATGAAAGCCCGTGGACGATGATGATCCCGCTTGCCGTGTTGTCGGCCGGCTCGATCCTTGCAGGCTTCCCGTTCAAGGAGCTGTTCGCGGGGCACGGCATCGAGGAGTTCTTCCGCGACTCGCTCAAGATGAGCCCGCATATCATCGAAGAGATGCACCACATCCCTGAGACGATTGGCTTCTTGCCCACCGTCATGATGGTCATCGGCTTCATCGTCTCCTGGCTGTTCTACATCCGCCGGCCGTATCTGCCGGTCGAACTCGCGAACCAGCATCAGGGCCTGTATCAGTTCCTGCTGAACAAGTGGTACTTCGACGAGCTGTACGATGTCCTCTTCGTACGGTCAGCGAAGTGGCTCGGCCGTTTCCTCTGGAAGAAGGGCGATGGCTACATCATCGACGGCTTCGGTCCTGACGGCGTGTCAAAGGGCGTGCTCGACGTGACGCGGAACGTCGTGAAGCTGCAGACCGGTTATCTTTATCATTATGCCTTTGCCATGCTGATCGGCGTCGCTGGCCTGATCACCTGGTTCATGTTCGGTCTTGGGGGCCAACAATGACGACCTGGCCCGTTCTCTCCGTAGTTACGTTCCTGCCGGTTGTCGGCGCTCTGCTGGTCTATCTTCTGGCACGGGGCGGCGACGAAGCGGCTGCGCGGAACGCGCGCTGGATCTCGCTTTGGGCCACGATCGTCACCTTCGCGGTGTCGCTCATTCTGGTGGCACGGTTCGATCCGTCCCAGACCAGCTTCCAGTTCGTCGAGAAGGCGCCCTGGATCGGGGGTACGATCAACTACCACATGGGTGTCGATGGCATTTCGCTGCCCTTCGTCATCCTGACCACGGCTTTGATGCCGTTCTGCATCCTGGCGAGCTGGAAATCGGTTCAGTTCCGGGTGCGCGAATACATGATGGCGTTCCTGTTCCTGGAAACGCTGATGATCGGCACGTTCTCCGCGCTCGATCTCGTGCTGTTCTACCTGTTCTTCGAAGGCGGCCTCATCCCGATGTTCCTGATCATCGGCATCTGGGGCGGTCCGCGCCGGGTCTACGCCAGCTTCAAGTTCTTCCTCTACACGTTCCTCGGTTCGGTGCTGATGCTGCTGGCCATCATGGCGCTGTACTGGAACGCGGGGACAACCGACATCCCGACCCTGATGCAAACCGCCGTGCCGCGCAGCCTGCAGACGTGGGCGTGGCTGGCGTTCTTCGCGTCGTTCGCAGTCAAGATGCCGATGTGGCCGGTACACACCTGGTTGCCGGATGCGCACGTCGAAGCGCCGACGGCTGGTTCGGTCGTGCTGGCGGCTATTTTGCTGAAGATGGGCGGCTACGGCTTCCTGCGCTTCTCGCTGCCGATGTTCCCGCTGGCCTCGCATGACTTCGCGCCGCTGGTGTTCACGCTCTCCGCGATTGCGATCGTCTACACGTCGCTCGTCGCGCTGATGCAGGAAGACATCAAGAAGCTGATTGCATACTCATCCGTCGCGCACATGGGCTTCGTGACCATGGGCATTTTCGCGGGCACCACGCAGGGTGTTGCGGGCAGCGTCTTCCAGATGATCTCGCATGGCATCGTCTCCGGCGCGCTCTTCCTCTGCGTCGGTGTGGTCTACGACCGCCTGCACACACGCGAAATCAAGGCTTACGGCGGTCTGGTCAATCGCATGCCGCTGTATGCGTGCGTCTTCATGGTCTTCACCATGGCGAATGTCGGCTTGCCAGGCACCTCCGGCTTCGTCGGTGAATTCCTGACGCTGCTCGGCACGTTCAAGACCAGCATTCCGACGGCTACGTTTGCGACGCTCGGCGTGATCCTCTCGGCGGCCTACGCACTGTGGCTGTACCGCAAGGTCGTGTTCGGTGTACTCGACAAGCCGTCACTGGCCGGCATCAAGGACCTGACGCTGCGCGAGGTGGTTATTCTCGCGCCGTTCGTGATCCTCACCATTTTGTTCGGCGTCTATCCGAAGCCGGTGCTGGATATGTCGGCAGCCTCGGTGCAGCACGTCGTCACCAATTTCAATACAGCCGTCACCGCCGTGAAAGCGGCGGCGCTGGTTCACTAAGCAACGGGCAGGACAGGACGTTATGGCTTTCGACGTTTCAGGCTACTCGCTGCTCCCGGTCGTACCGGAACTGGTGCTCGCGATCGGCGCGATGGCACTGTTGATGCTCGGTGCGTTTCGTGGTGAGCAGACCACGCCGATGGTGACCAGCATTGCGGTGATCCTCCTCGTTGTCACAGGTCTTCTCGAACTGTTTTGGCTGCCGGCCGGCAAGCTCGCGACATTCAACGGCAGCTTCATTGTCGACGACTACGCACGCTTCCTGAAGATTCTTGCCCTGATCGGTTCGGGCGTCACGCTGATCCTGTCGCGCAGCTTCCTCGCCGAGCAGGCCAAGATTTTCGAATACGCGATCCTGGTCATGCTCTCCACCGTCGGCATGATGGTGCTGATCTCGGCAGCCGACCTGATCATGCTCTACCTCGGCCTGGAGCTGATGAGCCTTGCGCTCTACGTCGTGGCGGCCAGCCATCGCGACAACACCAAGTCCACCGAAGCAGGCCTGAAGTATTTCGTGCTTGGCGCATTGTCGTCAGGCATGCTGCTCTACGGCGCGTCGCTGATTTACGGCTTCACCGGCACGGTGAACTTCGCCGGCATCGCGACGGAAGCGAAGAGCGGCAGCATCGGCATTCTATTCGGTGTCGTGTTCCTGCTTGCGGGTCTGTGCTTCAAGGTCTCGGCGGTGCCGTTCCATATGTGGACGCCTGACGTTTACGAGGGCGCTCCGACCCCGGTGACCGCGTTCTTTGCCTCGGCTCCGAAGGTAGCTGCACTGGCAGTCTTTACGCGTGTCGCGCTGACTGCCTTCCCGGGCATCGTCTCGGAGTGGCAGCAGATCGTCGTCTTTGTATCCATCGCATCCATGGCACTTGGCTCGTTCGCGGCCATCGGCCAGCGCAACATCAAGCGCCTGATGGCTTACTCGTCGATCGGTCACATGGGCTTCGCGCTTGTTGGTCTGGCCGCTGGCACCCAGCAGGGTGCACAGGGTGTGCTGGTCTACATCGCGATCTATGTGGCGATGACGCTGGGAACGTTCTCCGTCATCCTTGCGATGAAGCGGAACGGTCAGGCCGTTGAGACCATCAGCGATTTCGCGGGCCTTTCCCGCACCAATCCGCT
Organism: Afipia dichlorophenoxyacetatis; assembly: GCF_055386385.1. Taxonomy (NCBI): domain Bacteria; kingdom Pseudomonadati; phylum Pseudomonadota; class Alphaproteobacteria; order Hyphomicrobiales; family Nitrobacteraceae; genus Afipia; species Afipia dichlorophenoxyacetatis. The sequence goes on from NZ_AP029250.1 coordinate 3,110,780, forward strand.
GCTGGCCTTCGTCTTCGCCATGCTGCTGTTCTCGCTGGCCGGCGTTCCGCCTCTCGCGGGCTTCTTCGGCAAGTTCTATGTCTTCCTCGCTGCGGTCCAGTCGGGCCTGTTTGCGCTTGCCGTGATCGGCGTGCTCTGCAGTGTGGTGGGTGCGTTCTATTACCTGTCCATCGTCAAGGTGATGTACTTCGACGAGCCGGCGGGTGCAGTCGAGCCGATGGGGGCTGAGCTGCGCACCGTTCTGACGATCGCCGGCGCCTTTAACCTGCTGTTCTTCGTCTATCCGGCGCCGCTGGTGAGCGCGGCCACCGTTGCCGCGAAGTCACTGTTCTGAAATGGCATTTGCGCTCGGTCCACGGGCTAAATCTCAAGGGTATCGTCTCACAGCGTTCGACAGTATCGGTTCGACCAATACCGAGGCACTGGAGCAGGCGAGAGGCGGAGAACGCGGACCGTTATGGCTGGTCACGGACCTGCAGACGGCAGGCCGTGGTCGCCGCCAACGGGCCTGGATCTCTCCCCGGGGAAATCTCGCGGCAACCGTCCTGGAAACCATGGACGTACCACCCTCTATCGCGGCAACATTAGGTTTTGCTGCGGGGCTCGCGCTTGAAGCGGCGTTGCAGGCAGTGAGCTTGGAATCCGTGATGCGCTCAGGTGGATCAGCAGTCAGCTATCGTTTGAAGTGGCCCAATGATGTTCTCGCGGGCAGCGAGAAATTGTCCGGCATCTTGCTGGAGGCGGAGATCGTCAACGGCGGGCTCGCGGTCGCGGTCGGAATGGGCACGAACATCGTGGCGTCACCGGAAGGAACGCCGCATCCCGCGACCTGCCTGTCGAAGCTCGGTGTGAACGCCAACGCGGGTGATCTCTTTATGGCGCTGTCCGACTCCTGGGCCGAACTTCGCGGCATCTGGGACAACGGAAAAGGGTTCGGCGAAATTCGCCGCCGATGGCTGGAGCGTGCTGCGGGCCTTGGGGAGGCGGTGTCGATCCAATCAAACGACACGGTCATTGAGGGCGTCTTCGAAACCATTGACGACAACGGCTGCATGATCGTGGCCAGCCATGACGGTAAGCGCAGGCCTATTGCCGCTGGGGACGTTTATTTTGGGTCCGCCAAATCATCCGGAGCAACTTGATGGCGCGACCTGACGAATTGACTTTCGCGCCGCTCGGCGGTGTCGGCGAGATCGGCATGAACCTGTCGATTTACGGCCTTGGCAATCGCCACCAGCGCAGCTGGCTCGCGATTGATCTCGGCGTATCGTTCGGCAACGAAGAGCATCTTCCAGGCATCGATGTGGTGATGCCGGATATTCGCTTCCTGGTGAAGGAGCGGAAAAATCTCATGGGCCTTGTGCTAACGCATGCCCACGAGGATCACTTCGGCGCAATCATCGATCTGTGGCCGCAGCTTGAGTGCCCAATCTATGCGACGCAGTTCAGCGCGGCGTTGTTCGAGGCGAAGTGCGCTGCTGAACGCAATGCGCCCAAAATCCCGGTAACCATTATCGAGTCAGGTGGCCGGGTCGACATCGGTCCATTCAACGTCGAATTTATTCCTGTCGCGCACTCGATTCCGGAATCCCATGCGCTTGCGATCCGCACGACGGTCGGAACGGTGCTTCACACCGGCGACTGGAAGATCGATCCGACGCCGATCATCGGCAAGCCGACGGACGAGAAGCGCCTGCGCGAAATAGGCGACGAAGGCGTGCTGGCGCTGGTCGGGGATTCGACCAACGCGGTGCGCGAAGGGCGTTCACCGTCCGAACGCGAAGTCGCCAGAACCATGGCGGAGCTGATCAAGGCGGCGCGCGGGCGCGTGGCTGTGACCACGTTTGCGTCCAACGTCGCACGCGTTCGCGCCATTGCGGAAGCCGCAAAAGCCGCCGACCGTGAGGTCGTGCTCGTCGGACGCGCCATGGAGCGCGTGGTACAGGTCGCGCGTGAGACAGGCTACCTGGACGGCGTGCAGAATTTTCGCAGCGCCGATCTCTACGGACATTTCCCGCCGGACAAAGTGCTGGCGCTTTGCACAGGAAGCCAGGGCGAGCCTCGCGCCGCGCTGGCACGCATCGCGAACGATGATCACCCGCTGGTAACGCTCAACAAGGGCGACACGGTGATTTTCTCCTCGCGAACCATCCCCGGCAACGAGAAGGCGGTTGGATCGATCATCAACGGCCTGATTATGCAGGGCGTGGAGATCATTACGGATCGCAACCATCTCGTGCACGTCTCCGGACATCCGCGGCAGGACGAGCTGCGTGACATGATCTCGTGGGTGCGGCCTCAGTTGTTGATCCCGGCCCACGGCGAAGCGCTGCATCTGTCGGAGCACGCCAAGCTCGCGCGCGCCTGCGGCGTGCCAAAGGTATTGATCTGCAAGAACGGTGATCTGGTTCGGCTAGGACCGGGCGATCCTGCGATTGTCGATGAGATTCCCGCCGGCCGTATCTACAAGGACGGCAATCTGCTGGAAGATCAGAACGCCCGCGCGGTCGTCGAGCGGCGGCGGATGGCTTTCGCAGGCTGTGCTTTCGTCGCGATCGCGATGACGGACAAGGGCGAACTCGCAGACGATCCGGAAGTTGATCTCGCAGGCATTCCGGAAAAGAATGCGAATGGTGAGGATATCGCCGACGAGGTCTTCGATCTCGTGGTCTCGACCGTTGAGAATCTGCCGCGCGCGCGGCGTCGCGATCCTGACGCGGTGGCGGAATCCGTCCGGCGCGCGGTTCGTGCCGGGATCAATGAGCAATGGGGCAAGAAGCCGCTTTGCTATGTTCACGTATTGATGGTTTGAGTTCGCGCGGAGGACAACCATGCTGGGCCGGCTGAATCATGTTGCGATCGCGGTGAAGGACGCCGAGAAGGCCGCCAAGATCTATGGCACGGCTTTTGGCGCGGGCATTTCCGACGCGGTGCCGTTGCCGGAACATGGCGTCATCACGGTGTTTGCCACGCTGCCGAACACAAAGATCGAATTTATCCAGCCGCTCGGCGATAACTCGCCGATTGCGAAGTTTCTGGAGCGCAATGCCGACGGCGGCATTCACCACATCTGCTACGAGGTGCCGGACATCATCGCCGCGCGCGATACGCTGATCGCAGAGGGCGCACGCGTCCTCGGTGACGGCAATCCGCGGATCGGCGCCCACGGCAAGCCGGTGCTGTTTCTGCATCCGAAGGATTTTTCCGGCGCGCTCGTCGAAATCGAACAGGCCTGAGCCGCGATGGCCTACACAATCTCAACCATGTTCGCGATCTACTTTGTCATATGGTGGGTCGTGTTGTTCCTGACGTTGCCGTTCGGAGTGCGCAGTCAGCATGAGGAAGGCGAGGCCGCCCCCGGAACCGATCCCGGCGCACCGGTGATGCCGCGCATGGCGCGCAAGCTGCTGTGGACCACGATTATCTCGGCGGTGCTTTTCGCCGCTGGCCTGGCCGCGCAGAAGGCCGGCTATCTAAATGTCGAAAATCTCAGCAAGCTGATGGGCTTTCCGCTCTAGTACCGCCGATTTGAAGTCCTTGCATCAGGTGCGGCGATCTCTTTCAGGGACTTCAAATCGAAGGCGGTACTAGAATCTTAGGGTTGCTAGTACCCTTTGCTTTCCGAAGTTCGCAAAGTGGTTACTGCGACGTGTCACGAACTTCGGAAAGCGGGTACTAGGGCTTCGGATTAAATCAGAACCGAAGCGCTTAATTCTTGTTTTAAACGCGTTGACCGATCGCGAATAAAAAAAAGCAGGGCCAAAGCCCTGCTCAAAAAATGTGTCGACCCTATTTCCCCGAATGTGTTGGATCTATCTTTGCTTAGACGGGGCGACGCTGCTTTTGCGCGCCAGGGACTCCTCCCGAGACTTGGACCACCAGATGATGCGGCGAACAACGCATCTGTCTGACATCAAATTTGTAACTCAGTGATTTTGAGTTGTCACCTTTTTCAGCAATAAATGTCTATTTTTGCGGCGCTGCACCATAAGTCGGAAAATCGCGAAAACCCAATAAAATGTGGGTTTTCGCGATATGTTTCTGGCATGCCAGCAAAAGATTTTTTCACCAGCGCACGCGCATGCCTGCATAAACCGCACGACCGTTCCCCGGCTCGAAAAGCGGGGAGTTTTGAGTCGCCTGGTTGATGATGCTGGCGCTGGCAATGTACGCCTTGTTCGCGATGTTCCGGGCTTCGAGATAGAACGAATACTTGCCGTCATCGACGCCGGCTTTCAGTCCCCAGATCGCATAGGCCTGTGTGCCGAGCGTGTTGGCGCTGTCGACGTAGTAGGATAGCGGCACCCATTCGATGTTCGGGCCGATGTAGAAGCCGTTCGGGTGTTTGTAGAGCAACTCGCCGCGCAAAAAGTGGCGCGGCGCGCCGGGCAACTGGTTGTTGTGGTACGTCGGATCGTTATCGAAGCGAAAATCGTTGAAGGTGTAGGCGAGGTTGACCCAGAGTTTGTCGGCGCCATCGCCCTGCACGAAGATGTTCTTGAAGATGGCAGCGCCGAGCCCTGCCTCGATGCCTTGATGGATCGTGCGGTCCGCGTTGGTGACGTTGCAGTTGCCGAAGGTGCTGTAGAAGCACAGCAGTTCGTTCTGGATGTTGGCGCGGTATCCGGTGAGTTCCCAAGTCAGGTCAGGGCGCTTGCCACGTGTGCCAATCTCATACGTCGTGGCGGTTTGTGCCTTGATGTCGAAGAACGGAATGTTGGGAAAGGTCGGTGTCGCGCTGGAGGGGGCCACGTTTTCGCCGAAGCTCGGCACCTCAGCGCTCCGTGAAATGTTGCCGAACACTTGCCACGTCGGATCGACCTCCCAGAGGAGCCCTGTCTTTGGGCTCCACAGGCTGAAGGTACTGCGGCCATTGGGGTCGCCATTGAGCGAGAAGTTCACCTGCTGGTCGCGAACCGCAAACAGGTATTGCGTGCCGGCAATGAACGCGACATTCGGCAAAAAGTAGAACGAGTTCTCGGCATAGCCCGCGTAGTTCTCTGGCTTCTGCACCAGGGACGACATCGGCGCGCCCTTATACCCGCCGATGTTTACATATTGCTGCGCATCGATGGTGCCATTGAGGATGTTGATGCCGGCGACGAACTTGTTCCGGTACCCGTTAATGACCCGATCATCGGTCGCGCGGACGAAGCCGCCATAGTCGTGGTAGCGATAGTCGAGCCACTGGAAGATCGGATGCATCAGGTGCCGGTCGACACCGAACGCGCCGAACTCGACAGTCGTCGTATCAAACCGCATGGTGGTCTTGTTGGCGATGCGGACGGTGTCGATGTTTCGCTGCCAGTCGTTGGCGACATTGACCGGCGCGGCCGCCGCCGGGTCTGTCAGCGCTGATGTTCTGGTCACCGAGCCGGGGATGCGCTGCCGCACATCGTTGGCGTCGATATAGAAGCGTGTCTCGAAATCAGGCGAGAATTGATAGCCGATGTTGCCGCTGGCGCGGGTGTCATGGCCGTAGCTGTGATCGCGAAAGCCCTGCGACTGCTGGTTGGACGCGGTGAAGAAGCCATCCCACGGTCCATTCGACCCGCCGACGTTGCCTTGGAAGCGGCGGTATCCGAACGATCCCATATCAATGCCAGCGCTGTTGATATTGGCGTCCCGGCCGGTCGGGGTCACGAAGTTGATGGCGCCGCCGAGCGAGTTGGCACCGAAGCGCAAGGCGTTGGCGCCCTTCCAGACTTCGGTGAACTTGTACGCGGTCGGATCGATCTCCTGGAAATCGCCGTAGCCGTCGGACGTGTTGATCGGGATACCGTCCATGTAGAGCTGGACGCCCCGCAGGTGGAAATTGCGCGAGAGACCGGATCCCCGAATGGAGAGGCGGGTATCGTCGCCGAATTTCGGCTGAGCAAACACGCCGGGGACATAGTCGAGAATGTCCTTGATGGTGCTCGTGACCGAGCTGTTTCTGTAGGCGTCCGCCGGCACGACCGCCACGCCGCCGGGCGTCTGCTGGATTTCACGCAGCGCCTGTTCGGCGGTCTGCACGGCCAGCGAAGGCGGAATGGTCGAATTTGGACTTGGATTTGGACTTTGTTTTTCGGCTGCCACATCGAGCGTGGGCAGGGTTTGACCGGCGGTCTGTGCGGTCGCGGACATAACCGACGCCAGCAATAAGGCGGATGCACACCAGAGACGTTGCGCTGTTGCGTTGTGCGACGCTAAGCGCCGCAGCCGTGGATACACGGGTAACATGGATAGGTTCTCACCAGGCGAATTGACGAAAAAGCGGGCGCGCGACGGCGCAGGTCGTCAACCGAGGTGAGGCGGACCACGAGGCTGGTGATCGTCGACCGTTAACGGGGCAACGAAAGATTCAGCGGGTGGAAATTCGTAGAGGACGTCGAACGCAATGCGGATCGCGAGCGCCGGAGGTGGCGGCGGTATATTTGCCATCGCGGCGCCGAACGCGCACAACGGACAATGGATGATCGGCTTGGCCGGATTGCCGTTGTCGTCAGTGGTTTGTCCGGAGGAAGTGCCGTTTAGGCAGAACTCGTGGATGTCGTTCAGCTTGAGTGGGGAGATTGAGGCGAGAAGTGTGCCGGTCAGCATCACATTGAAGACAAGCGCGTAGGCTGCGACGAGCGTCGCTAACCGACCGATCTTCTTGATGCGCGACGAAAAGGTCACAGGTTCGACCCCAAATCCTGTCCGTTTGTTAACATGACGCCCAGAAGCCGGAAAGCGAGATTTGACCCTATAACTGCCTCAGCTGACCGCTTTCACTTGTCTTTTCACAGCCGATCCGGTTTGACTAGCGACCCAACAGCACCCCCGATTCCACCAGTTTCAAGCCAAAGTCAGAGTACCCCCATGCGACTCACGCGCTTCTTTTTGCCCATCCTCAAGGAGACGCCAAAGGAGGCCGAGATCGTGTCGCATCGCCTGATGCTGCGCGCCGGCATGCTCCGTCAGGAAGCCGCGGGTATCTATGCCTGGTTGCCGCTCGGTTTCCGGGTACTCAAGAAGATCGAGAAGATCGTCCGGGAAGAGCAGGACCGTGCAGGCTCTATCGAGCTTTTGATGCCGACGCTCCAGTTGGCGGACCTGTGGCGGGAGAGCGGGCGCTATGATGCCTACGGTCCGGAGATGCTGCGCATCCAGGACCGGCATAAGCGCGAGCTGCTGTACGGGCCGACCAACGAAGAAATGATCACGGAAATCTTCCGTGCCTACGTGAAGTCTTACCGGAGCCTTCCGCTCAACCTCTATCATATTCAATGGAAATTCCGCGACGAGCAGCGTCCGCGCTTTGGTGTGATGCGCGGCCGCGAGTTTCTGATGAAGGATGGTTATTCCTTCGACGTGGACGAGGCCGCCGCGCGCCTGTCCTACAACCGGATGTTCGTGGCTTACCTGCGCACATTCGCGCGGATGGGGCTCAAGGCCATCCCGATGCGCGCCGAGACCGGCCCAATCGGCGGTGACCTCTCGCATGAGTTCATCGTGCTGGCGGAGACAGGTGAGTCGGCGGTGTACTGTAACAAGGATGTCCTCGATCTCCCGGTGCCCGGCGCAGATGTGGACTACAGCGGCGACCTCACACCCATCATCAAGCAGTGGACCGAACTCTATGCGGCGACAGAGGATGTTCACGATTCCGCGCGCTATGACAGTGAAGTCCCCGAAGATAAGCGGGTGCAGACCCGCGGCATCGAGGTTGGGCAGATCTTCTATTTCGGCACGAAGTACTCGGACACCATGAAGGCCATGGTCAACGGTCCGGATGGTAGCGAGCAACCCATCCATGGCGGGTCGTATGGCGTTGGCGTCTCGCGTCTGGTTGGTGCGATCATCGAAGCCTGCCACGACGAGAACGGCATCAAGTGGCCGGAAGAAGTCGCGCCCTTCCGCGTTGCGATCCTGAACTTGAAGCAGGACGACGCCACGACGGGCGAGGCTTGCGAGAAGATCTACAAGGCGTTGACCGCCAAGGGCGTCGATGTTCTCTACGATGACACCGATCAGCGTCCCGGCGGTAAGTTTGCGACCGCCGATCTCATCGGCATTCCATGGCAAGTTCTGATCGGTCCGCGCGGATTGGCTGAAGGCAAAGTTGAGATCAAGCGCCGTAGCGATAATTCACGCGAGTTCATGAGCCTCGACGACGCAATTAATCGTTTCGTCCACTAATTTATATTTGGTGCTGTCACAGTCGCTGACGCACTGGACTAGAATTAGCCCGATTCGTGTGAAAATCCGGACAGTGGAACAGACATGAGCGAGCCAGTTCGGACACCACCTTTTGCGCCCTTCGAGTGGCTGCTCTCGACCCGTTATCTCCGGGCGAGGCGCAAGGAAGGGTTCATTTCGGTCATCGCAGGATTTTCGTTTCTCGGCATCATGCTTGGCGTTGCGACGCTGATCATCGTGATGGCGGTGATGAATGGATTCCGGAAAGAGTTGCTCGACAAGATTCTCGGCCTCAACGGTCACTTGCTTGTTCAGCCACTGGAATCGCCGCTGACCGACTGGCGCGATGTTGCCGAGCGGATCGCTGCTGTTGACGGCATCCGGCTTGCTGCGCCGATCGTTGAGGGGCAGGCGCTTGCGTCCTCGCCGTTCAATGCCTCCGGCGTCTTGGTGCGCGGCATCCGTTCAGATGACTTGAACAAGCTCACCTCGATTGCGAAGAACATCAAGCAAGGCACGCTGGAAGGCTTCGATGAGGGACAAGGCGTTGCCATCGGCCGCCGTCTTGCGGATCAATTGTCGCTGCGGGCCGGTGACAGCATCACGCTGGTTGCGCCACGGGGCGCGATCACACCTATGGGCACCACGCCACGGATCAAGCCTTACAAGGTGGCAGCAGTCTTCGAGATCGGCATGTCGGAGTACGACTCGTCGTTTGTCTTCATGCCGTTACCTGAGGCGCAGGCCTACTTTAATCGCGCCAACGATGTGACCTCGATCGAGATATACACCGACAATCCTGACAAGGTGGACACCTATAGGAAAGCGGTTACCGAGGCGGCGCAACGACCGATCTTCCTGATCGACTGGCGACAGCGCAATTCCACCTTCTTTAACGCCCTTCAGGTCGAGCGGAACGTGATGTTCCTGATCCTGACCCTGATTGTTCTCGTGGCGGCGTTGAACATCGTGTCGGGCCTCATCATGCTGGTGAAGGACAAAGGCAGCGACATCGCCATTCTCCGAACCATGGGGGCCAGCCAAGGTTCGATCATGCGGGTGTTCCTGATCACGGGAGCCGCCATCGGTGTGGTCGGCACGCTGGTCGGGTTTCTGCTGGGTCTGTTGATCTGCCTGAACATCGAGTCCATCCGGCAGTTCATTTCGTGGGTGACCAATACGGAATTGTTCTCGCCCGAGCTTTATTTCCTCTCGAAGCTGCCGGCTGAGGTCGACGTGGGCGAAACCGCTGCGGTCGTCATCATGGCGTTGACCTTGTCCTTCCTGGCAACGCTCTACCCATCGTGGCGGGCGGCTCGTCTCGATCCCATCGAAGCTCTCAGGTACGAGTGAGCACGGGGATGGAGCAAGAGGAGAAGGAAGTCCCGGTCGTTTACCTGCATGATGTCCATAGACGCTACAAGCAGGGTGAGGGGACACTGACGATCCTCGACGGCGCCACGTTGGCGCTGTGGGAAGGGCAGTCTGTCGCGCTGGTTGCGCCGTCCGGCACCGGAAAGTCGACGCTTCTCCATATTGCCGGTCTGCTCGAACACGCCGACGAAGGCGAGGTCTATATTGGCGGTGCCGCCACATCGAGCCTGTCCGACGCGGCGCGCACCCAGATCCGTCGCACCGACATCGGATTCGTGTATCAATCGCACCGGTTGCTTCCGGAGTTCTCGGCCCTTGAGAACGTGATGATGCCGCAGATGATCCGCGGTCTGTCGCGCAAGGAAACGGTGAAGCGTTCGCAGGAGATCCTTTCGTATCTCGGTTTGTCCGAACGCATCACCCACCGGCCTGCCGAGTTGTCCGGCGGTGAGCAGCAGCGTGTCGCGATTGCGCGCGCGGTCGCCAATGCACCGCGTGTTTTGTTTGCCGACGAGCCGACTGGAAATCTCGATCCCCACACCGCGGATCACGTATTTCAGGCGCTCATGCAGCTGGTGCGGGCGACGCGGGTGGCGATGCTGATCGCAACCCACAACATGGAGCTCGCCTCTCGTATGGATCGACGGGTGTCCATCGAGGACGGCAAGGTCGTCGAGCTCGACTGAACTGACCCGTTTCACATCGCGAAACGATGGTTCCGGCAACTCCTCTGATAGTTCCTTTTCTTATCAATAGCTTAGCTGATATTAGGAATTTATTAAGCCAGTCGCTTCGCGGCGCTTTGGACTTGCTTGACTTCGAGAACAAAAATAGAACAATGTTCCTATTATGTTCTTAGTGGAGTCGATCCATGCTGAAGACATTCGTTGAAGAAGCTGCTGCGCTGGCCTCGGTCGTGCTGTTCGTCGGAATGATCGCGATCTGGGCCCAGGTCATTCCTCAGCTGTAGAATCCTGTTTGACGCGTTTTCTTCACGCGAACCGGTAGCCACTTCGCTCGAAAACGCTTTGGGTTCCCCAGTCCCGACCAGGGACTGGGGAAAAGGATGATGAGCCCGTTTGTCGGCGTCTTGAACGTGGACACCTGTGGGCCGAAGCACCACCATCGGCCCTGCTGAGTCGGTCGCTCTGTTCCCATCGCCGCAGGTGAGGGAGCAGAGACATCCAAGGGTTGCAGGTTGCCATGTCGAACGTCGTATCATCGAAATTGGCCGGATCGGACGCAGGATTCGTGCATCTGCACGTCCATTCCGCTTATTCGTTGCTGCAGGCGTCGATCACAATCGCGAAGTTGGCTGCTCTGGCGAAGGCCGATCATCAGCCGGCTCTGGCGTTGACCGACAACGACAACATGTTCGGTTCGTTGGAATTCTCCGAGAAGCTGGCTGGGTCCGGCATCCAGCCGATCACGGGATGTGCCGTGACGGTTGATTTCGGCGATCAGGATCCCAACGCCCGCAATGCGCTGGCGCCTGCGCGCATCGTGCTGTTGGCGATGCGTGAGGAAGGTTATCGCAGCCTGATGCGGCTGAACTCCCGCGCGTTTCTTGAGACGCCGACCAACGAGACTGTGCATATCAAGGCCGAATGGCTGGAAGGTGAGAGCGCTCACCTGATTGCGCTCACGGGTGGAGCAGAAGGCCCTGTCGCACAAGCGATCATCGCCGATCAGCCTGCATTGGCGGAAGCTCGGTGCGACCGGCTTGTGCAATTGTTTGGTGACCGCCTGTACATCGAATTGCAGCGTCACGGTCTCGATAATGAGCGGAAGTGCGAGTCCGCCCTGATCGATCTTGCCTATGCGAAGGGGCTGCCGCTCGTCGCAACCAATGCGGCGCATTTTGCCACCGCGGACGATTACGAAGCGCACGATGCTTTGCTGTGTATCGCTGGCGGCCGACTCGTGTCGGAGAGCGATCGCCACCAGCTCACACCGGATCACCGGTTCAAGTCCCGCGCCGAGATGGCGGTGTTGTTTGCGGATCTGCCGGAGGCATTGGCCTCGACTGTCGAAATCGCGCGACGCTGCGCATTTCGTCCGCGGACGCGCAAGCCGATCCTGCCGCGCTTCACAGTCGGAAGCGATAACGCGGCCGATGCGGAGGCAGCTGAAGGCGCGGAGCTGCGGCGTCAGGCCGAGGAAGGATTGAAGCGCAGGCTCACCACGCACGGTCTGTCGCAAGGGATTACGGAAGAGACTTACAGCAAGCGTCTCGCCTTCGAACTCGATGTTATCACCCGCATGAACTATTCGGGTTACTTCCTGATCGTGTCGGACTTCATCAAGTGGGCCAAGTCGCAGGGCATTCCTGTCGGACCGGGCCGCGGCTCCGGTGCAGGCTCGCTGGTCGCCTATGCGCTGACGATTACAGACCTTGATCCGATCCGTTTCGGCCTGCTGTTCGAGCGCTTTCTCAATCCAGAACGCGTGTCGATGCCGGACTTCGACATCGACTTCTGTCAGGACCGCCGCGGCGAAGTGATCCGCTATGTGCAGGAGCGTTACGGTCGCGATCAGGTCGGACAGATCATCACATTCGGTACGCTGCAGGCGCGCGGCGTGTTGCGCGACGTCGGCCGTGTGCTGCAGATGCCTTATGGTCAGGTCGATCGCCTGACGAAACTTGTGCCGCAAAACCCGGCCGCGCCCGTCACGCTTGCCGCCGCGATCGAGAGCGAACCGAAACTCCAGGCCTTCCGTGATGAAGATCCGGTGGTCGCGCGCGCGTTCGACATCGCGCAGCGCCTTGAAGGATTGACACGCCACGCATCGACCCACGCCGCAGGCATCGTGATCGGCGACCGGCCGCTGAGCGAGCTGGTGCCGATGTACCGAGATCCGAAATCGGACATGCCGGTCACGCAGTTCAACATGAAGTGGGTTGAGCCTGCTGGCCTCGTCAAGTTCGACTTCCTCGGCCTCAAGACGCTGACGGTGCTTGATGTCGCCGTGAAGCTCTTGAAGCAGCGCAATGTCCATGTCGATCTCGCGACGCTGCCGATTGACGACAAAGACAGCTACGACATGCTGGCACGTGGCGAAGTGGTCGGCGTGTTCCAGGTGGAAAGCCAGGGCATGCGGCGCGCGCTCATCGACATGCGCCCCGACCGTTTCGAGGACATCATCGCGCTGGTGGCGCTCTACCGCCCGGGCCCGATGGCGAACATCCCGACCTATTGCGCGCGCAAGCATGGCGACGAAGAACCCGAATACCTGCATCCCATTCTGGAGCCGATCCTGAAGGAAACCTTCGGCGTCATTATCTACCAGGAACAGGTGATGCAGATCGCGCAGGTGATGGCCGGCTACTCGCTCGGCGACGCTGACCTGCTGCGTCGTGCTATGGGTAAAAAGATCCGCGCGGAGATGGAGAAGCAACGCGAGATCTTTGTTGCGGGCTCGGTCAAGAACGGTATCCCCAAGGGGCAGGCCGACACGATCTTCGAATTGCTCGCGAAGTTCGCCGACTACGGCTTCAACAAGAGCCACGCTGCGGCCTATGCGCTGGTGTCCTATCAGACCGCCTACATGAAGGCGCACTATCCGGTGGAGTTCATCGCAGCGTCGATGACGCTTGATATGAACAACACCGACAAGCTGTCCGAATTCAGAGCGGAAGCGCTGCGCCTCGGCAAAAAGGTCGAGCCGCCGTCCATCAATCGGTCCGGTTCGACATTCGAGGTGAGCGACGACACGATCTATTACGCATTGGCTGCGCTCAAGGGAGTCGGCGGTCAGGCCGTGGACATGATCGTCGAAGCGCGACGCGAAGGCAGGTTCACGTCGCTAGCGGATTTCGCCTCCAAAGTGAATCCGCGCGCCATCAACAAGCGCGTGCTTGAAAGTCTTGCTGCGGCCGGTGCGTTCGACACTCTCGATTCCAATAGGGGGCGCGTATTTGCGGGGGCCGACGCAGTTCTTGCCGCGTGCCAGCGCAGTCATGAAGCGTCGACCTCAGGACAGAACGATATGTTCGGCGGCATGGCTGATGCACCGAGCATTGTACTGCCGAACATTGAGCCATGGCTGCCCGCGGACCGGTTGAGACGCGAATACGATGCGATCGGCTTCTTCCTGTCGGGCCATCCGCTGGATGATTACGCGACCGCATTGAAGCGTCTGCGCGTGCAGTCGTGGAGCGAGTTCTCGCGTGCGGTGAAGAGTGGTGCGACGGCAGGTCGTGTCGCGGCCACGGTCGTTTCTCGCATGGAACGCCGCACCAAGACCGGCAACAAGATGGGCATCATCGGCCTGTCCGATCCGACCGGGCACTTTGAAGCGGTGTTGTTCTCCGAGGGGCTTGCGCAATATCGCGATGTACTCGAGCCGGGCACTGCGGTGCTCCTGCAGCTCGGCGCCGAACTGCAGGGTGAAGATGTACGTGCGCGCATTCTTCATGCCGAGCCGCTCGACGATGCCGCCGCGAAGACGCAAAAGGGTCTTCGCATCTTTGTGCGCGACGACAAGCCGCTCGACTCCATCGCGAAGCGGCTCGAGGGTCATCAGACATCGACTGCAAGCAGCTCGAACGGAATCCCGACAGTAAGGTCCGCGCCTCTGCAGTCCGGCGGCGACGGCGAGGTGACGCTGATCATGATGCTCGACCTGCAGACGGAAGTGGAGATGAAGCTTCCTGGCCGGTTCCGGGTCTCGCCGCAGATCGCGGGAGCCTTGAAGGCTGTTGCCGGCGTGGTCGACGTTCAGACGCTTTAACAACGTCGCCTAGCGATCACGCGGTAAGCGATGTCGCAAACGCTCTTACGCTTGCGACATTGCGTCGCGATATAAGGCGTTGATGTGTTCTGCCTTGTTTCCACTGTGTTTCATTCAAACTCTATTCATGCGGTGAGGAATCCACTCGTCGCTCACGTTTGGATGGGACACTTCGCATGCGCAGAATTGCCAGGCTCTTAGGTGTTGCGACGCTTTTTCTCTTTGCAGCCGGTGTTCCAGCATCGCACGCGCAAGAGCAGGAGAAGCGCATCGCGTTGGTGGTCGGTAACGGCAACTACGCGAGTTCACCTCTGGCGACCGCGGCGAACGATGCGGGCCTGATCGCGCAGACGCTGCAGGCTGCGGGCTTCGACGTCGTCGGTGCACGCGACCTCGATGGCGAAACGTTGCGCCAGACGTTCCGCGACTTCATCCAGAAGGCGCAATCCTCGGGACCTGGAACCGTGGCGTTTGTTTATCTCGCCGGCTACGGCGTGCAGCTTGCGGGCGAGAACTATTTTCTACCGGTCGATGCCAATGCGCAGCGCGACACGGACATTCCGGTCGAAGGGCTACGCGTGGGCGACTACATGCGCCAGCTCGCGGCGTTACCGCTGAAAGCCACGGTGTTTGTCCTCGACGCTGCGCACGCGCATCCGTTTGCGAAAGAAGGTCAGCCACTGGCCGGCGGCCTTGCGTTGATCGAGCCTGAACCGAAAGGGCTTGTGGCATTCAACGCGACGCCCGGCACTGTTGGGCCGAATGAGACCGGATCGTACGGCGCCTATGCGCAGGCCCTGGCGGAAATGATCCGCGCAGGCGGCATCGCACTGCCGGAGGTTTTCAATCGCGTGCGGCTGCGCGTGAACGAAGTAACCAAGGGCGCGGAAGTGCCATGGGACGCGCAAAAGCTCGACGGACAGTTCCTGTTTTTTGAGCGTGCATCCGATGCGCCGGCCGTGGCTGCAGACCAGGATGCGGCTCAGCGCTCGAAACCTATTCGCGAACTGGATGCGAAAGACGCCTACACCGCGGCGCTCGAGCGGGACACGCTGGCCGATTACGAAAGCTTCCTTGCCGCGTACCCGGACGATCCGATGGCAAAACGGGTAAGGGCGATCGTTGCTGCACGCCGTGAAGCCATCACGTGGCGGCGAACCTACAACGCCGATACATCGCAAGCCTACTGGTCGTATCTGAAACGTTATCCGCGCGGTCCGCACGCCGCCGACGCGCGTCGCCGGCTTGCGATCATTGCGGCCGCGACTGAGCCGCCGCCAAGCTTCGACGAGTATGCCTATGATGTCCCGCCACCGCCGCCGGACGAACTCGCTTATTTCGACCAGCCGGTGCTGATGTTCGGCGATCCGGCGTATGATTTCGCACCACCGCCTCCGCCAGCGGTGTTTTTCCTGCCGCCACCGCCGGATGACTTTGTCACGCTTGAGCCGCCACTTGTGGTGGACAGCGGCATCTTCTATCTGCCGCAACCGGTGTTCGTGCCGATCCCGGTCTTTGTGCGTCCGCCGATTTATGTGCGGCCACCGATCAACCGCTTCCTATTCACCAACATCCACAACCGCGCGGTCATCACCAACATCATCAATCGCAGGTCGCTTCCGGGGAACAGAGGGGGATTCAGACCGGTTCCCCAAGGAAATGTCGCAACTGCTCTGCAGCGACCTGCATTTGCTCCCGGCCTGCCGCCTTCGGCAACGCGCAGGGCCAACTTGATCAGTCGAGGACGCGTGACAGCTCCGGCGGGCGTGATTCCTGGCCGAGGCCGTCCTGGGGGACCGGGACAGCCGGCAGCGGTCGGTGCACGCCCCGAACGGGCGCTTCCCGGGCAGCAGCCGGCCTTGCCCAATGCCAATGTGACTCCTGGCCGGCCACTGCCGGGAGCTGACAGGCGGGATGTGCCCAGGGCGAACACACTGCCGGTACCAGGCGCGACGGGTGCGCCACCCGCAGCAGCAGTCGGACGTGAGGGACTACAACGCGGCCAGGGACCGGACCGTGGCGCCCGCGCTCCTTCTTCAGGCCCTGGCCCCGGTTCCAGACCCGATATGCAACAACTCGATCGTCGTAGGGGCGGGCCGGACGGTCGGCCCTCGCCGCAGATCCAGGCTCGGCCGCCTCAACGTCCCGAGGCGGCTCCGCGTCCCCAGTTCCAACGGCCGGCGCAGGCCCCAAGACCTCAGATTGCACCTCGGCCGCAGCCGCAAATCCAGCGTCCCGCCATGGCACCGCGGCCCCAAATAGCTCCGCAAGCGGCGCCCCGGCCTCAGATGGCACCTCGACCAGCCGCGCCTCCGCAAATGGCGCCCCGTCCCCAGATGGCTCCTCGCCCTCAAATGGCACCACGTCCAGCCGCTCCACCTCGTCCGGCAGCTCCCGCACGTCCGGCTCCGGCGGCCCAAAAGCCTCCGGGGCAGTAGAGGGCGCGGGATCTGGCTGTAAGGAGAACGGCTGAAAAGCCGCTGGAATCGCTTGCTTAACGGCAGTCGGGTGGTTATAAGCCGCGCATCTCACACGGAAACATGGCTCTCAAAGGCCGTCCGGTGGCAAGCCGGCCGCAAGGCAATTCTGCTTTAGAAGGCGCGTCTTGCTCACACGTTTCCGGAGGAACCAACCGGAGAATACATCAATGGCGCTACCTGAATTTTCTATGCGTCAGCTTTTGGAAGCTGGCGTGCACTTTGGTCACCAATCTCACCGATGGAATCCGAAAATGGCGGATTACATCTTCGGTGCCCGCAACAACATTCACATCATCGATCTCGCCCAGACCGTGCCGATGCTTCATCGCGCGCTGCAGGCTGTCAGCGACACCGTCTCCAAGGGCGGTCGCATTCTGTTCGTCGGCACCAAGCGCCAGGCGCAGGATGGCGTGGCGGAAGCCGCGAAGCGCTCCGCGCAGTATTTCGTCAACTCGCGCTGGCTCGGCGGTACGCTGACCAACTGGAAGACCGTCTCCGGTTCGATCAAGCGTCTGCGTCAGCTCGAT
Organism: Afipia dichlorophenoxyacetatis; assembly: GCF_055386385.1. Classification (NCBI taxonomy): domain Bacteria; kingdom Pseudomonadati; phylum Pseudomonadota; class Alphaproteobacteria; order Hyphomicrobiales; family Nitrobacteraceae; genus Afipia; species Afipia dichlorophenoxyacetatis. Next base: position 3,128,058 of record NZ_AP029250.1, read on the forward strand.
GAGATGCTGAACTCGGGCGAAGGTGCCCAGTACACCAAGAAAGAGCGCCTGACGCTGCAGCGTGAGCGCGACAAGCTCGACCGCTCGCTCGGTGGCATCAAGGACATGGGCGGATTGCCTGACCTGATATTCGTGATCGACACCAACAAGGAAGACATCGCGATTCAGGAAGCCCAACGGCTCAACATTCCGGTCGCGGCGGTTGTCGATACCAACTCCGATCCGAAGGGCATCACCTACGTGATCCCTGGCAACGACGACGCTGGCCGTGCAATCTCGCTGTATTGCGATCTGATCGCTCGCGCAGCCATTGATGGCATCTCTCGCGGTCAGGGTGATTCAGGCATCGACATCGGTGCTTTGGCCAACCCGACGCCTGAAGCCGTACCTGCGAAGTCTGCTGGCTTCCAGGGGCTTGCTGGTCCGCGCGGCGTGGCCGACGACCTCAAGAAGCTGACCGGCGTGTCCGGCGCGATCGAGAAGAAGCTGAACGATCTTGGCGTCTTCCACTTCTGGCAGATTGCCGAGCTCGACCACGACACCGCTCACAAGATCGGCGACGAAGTCGGTCTGCCGGCACGTGTGGACGGCTGGGTTGCCCAGTCCAAGGCGCTTACTGCAGAAGCAGAATAAGCGGCAAAGCGATCTCGCGGCCGGGTCACCCGGCCGCGATATTTCCAGAGTAGAAAAATCCTGCGCGTCGATCCCGGCTTGCCAGCACTTCGCTGCGCCGCACGGCCCGCACAGGCAAAGGATATCCGACGATGGCAACGATCACAGCAGCAATGGTCAAGGATCTGCGCGAGAAGACCGGCGTAGGCATGATGGATTGCAAGCAGGCTCTCAACGAGAATAACGGCGACATGGAAGCGGCGGTCGATTGGCTGCGCAAAAAGGGTCTGTCGAAGGCCGCCAAGAAGGCCGGTCGCGTTGCTGCGGAAGGTCTGATTGCGGCTGTCGTGTCCGACACCAAGGGCGTTGTTGTCGAAGTGAACTCCGAGACCGACTTCGTTGCGCGCAACGAGCAGTTCCAGGGCCTCGTCAAGATGATCGGCCAGGTCGCCCTCAAGGCCGGTGCCGATGTCGAGGCGATCAAGGCTGCCAAGGTCGGCGATATCACGGTCGAGCGCGCCATTCAGGACGCGATCGCAACCATCGGCGAAAACATGACGTTGCGCCGCGCGGCTTCGCTTTCGGTCAACAGCGGCGTGATCGCCAGCTATGTCCACAACGCGGTCATCGATGGCCTCGGCAAGTTGGGTGTGCTTGTGGCGCTCGAATCCACCGGCTCGAAGGACGAACTCGCAGCCCTCGGCCGCCAGATCGCCATGCACGTTGCCGCGTCAAACCCGCAGGCGCTCGACGCCGCGAGCCTCGATCCGGAAGCGGTGCGCCGCGAGAAGGACGTTATGGCTGACAAGTACCGTCAGCAGGGCAAGCCGGATGCGATGATCGAGAAGATCGTCGAATCGGGCCTGAAGACCTACTACAAGGAAGTCACCCTGGTGGAGCAGGCCTTCATTCATGACAACGCCAAGAGCGTTGGACAGGCCGTGAAGGACGCCGAGGGTAAAGTCGGCGCGCCTATCAAGCTTGCTGGATTTGTGCGCTATGCTCTCGGCGAGGGAATCGAGAAGCAGGAATCGGACTTTGCTGCTGAAGTCGCAGCCGCTGCCGGGCAGGGCTGACGACACGGCGCATCGGCCGGAACACTGCTCTGGAATGCGCTCAACTCGATAGATAGGGCGATCGCATTATGGGTGAACCGGCTTACAGACGGGTCGTTGTCAAACTCTCCGGCGAATATCTCGCCGGAGATCAGGCCTTTGGCATTCATCAGCCGACCATCGACCGTATCGCCGGCGACCTGATCAAGGCGCGCGAGCTCGGAGTCGAAATCGCAGTCGTCGTCGGCGGCGGCAATATCTTTCGCGGTGTGGAAGTCTCCTCTCGCGGCGTTTCGCGAACGACCGGCGACACCATGGGGATGCTCGCCACAGTGATGAATTGCCTGGCGCTGGAATCCGCATTGGGCCGCAAGGGCCAATCCGCACGCGCGCTGTCCGCATTCGTCATGCCGCAGGTCTGCGAGTTGTTCACGCGTAGCGCCGCACACCGATACCTGGCTGAAGGCCGGATCGTGCTGCTCGCTGGCGGTACCGGTAATCCATATTTCACCACTGATACGACGGCGGTGCTGCGCGCGGCAGAGATTGGTGCGCAGGCGGTGCTGAAGGCCACCAATGTTGACGGCGTCTACAGCGCGGACCCGAAAAAAGATAAGACCGCGACCCGGTTCGAACGACTGAGCCACTCACAGGCCGTCGAAGGTGGCTATAAGGTGATGGATGCGACAGCCTTCGCGCTTGCCCGGGAAACGTCATTGCCTATCATCGTCTTCTCGATTGCGGAGCCAGGGTCGATCGGCGCGATCCTGAGCGGGAAGGGCAAGGGGACGATCGTCTCTGGTTAGTATATCACATGATCTCCGAGATGACCTCGGGAAAGATCGTGCGAAAACAAGAAGATATGCGGCACAGCTCATCCTTGATCAGCGTGTCGGATGAAGAAGGAGCAGCATCGCATGACGACCGGGAATTTTGATCTCAACGACTTGAAGCGTCGTATGGAAGGCGCGGTCAGCTCGTTGAAGCACGAGCTGGGCGGATTGCGTACCGGACGTGCCGCAATTTCGATGCTTGAGCCGGTGCAAGTGGATGCCTATGGCAGCCACATGCCGCTAAATCAGGTGGCGACGGTGAGCGTGCCTGAGCCGCGGCTGTTGTCGGTTCAGGTCTGGGATAAGTCGATGGTCAAGGCCGTCGAGACCGCGATCGTCAATTCCAACCTCGGCCTCAGCCCGGCCACGGAAGGACAGGTGATCCGGTTGCGTATCCCCGAGCTCAACGAGGAGCGCCGCAAGGAACTGGTGAAGGTTGCGCATAAATATGCGGAAGCTGCGCGCGTCGCCGTTCGTCACGTTCGCCGTGACGGTCTTGATGTCGTCAAGAAGCTCGAAAAAGATCACAAGATCTCCGAAGACGACCAGGAGCGTCACTCGGGTGAGGTTCAAAAGGCCACCGACGCCACCATCGCTGACATCGACAAGCTGCTGGCCACCAAGGAAAAAGAAATTCTCACTGTTTAAGAGCTTCCTCGATGTCCAATGGCGCCATGCCCAAGACCGATGGACCGGCTAGATCCGGCGGCCCGCGGCATGTTGCAATCATCATGGATGGCAATGGCCGATGGGCCGCGGCGCGCGGACTTCCGCGTGCTGAGGGGCATCGCCGTGGTGTCGAAGCCTTGCGCAGGGTCGTGCGTGCATCGCACGAACTCGGCATCTCGTATCTGACGATTTTCTCATTCAGCTCGGAGAACTGGTCGCGGCCTGCGAGCGAGATCGGCGATCTGTTCGGTCTGCTGCGGCGCTTCATCCGCAACGACCTCGCAACACTGCATGCCGACGGCGTGCGCGTACGTATTATTGGTCAGCGCGAGGGTCTCGATCCCGATATCTGCGCATTGTTGAAAGAAGCCGAAGATCTGACCCGCAACAACGATCGCCTCACGCTTGTGGTCGCGTTCAATTACGGATCGCGGCAGGAGATTGCGAGCGCGGCGCAACGCCTTGCGCGGGAAGTCGCGGAAGGCAAGCGTGATCCGTCGACGATCACGGCAGAGACCTTGGGACAGCATCTCGATGCGCCGGACATTCCGGACCCCGATCTGATTATCCGTACCAGCGGCGAACAGCGTCTGTCGAACTTCCTGATGTGGCAGGCGGCTTACAGCGAGCTGGTGTTTGTGCCCGTTCATTGGCCCGATTTCGATAAAGCGGCGCTTGAAGGTGCGATTGCCGAATACGCGACTCGTGAGCGCCGTTTTGGCGGCTTGGTCGCGAAGACCGGATCGTAAGCGGCGTGACGCCGGACACCCCAATGACGCCAGATGTACCCCGCGGCGCGAGCAATCTGTTCATGCGGGTCGTCGCGGCGCTCGTGCTGGCGCCGCTGACCATCGCAATCGCCTGGATTGGTAGCTGGTTGTGGCTTCTGCTCGTGATGGCGGCAGCGGCTTTGCTGTATTTTGAATGGCTGATGATCGTCGGCGCCTCGCGGAACTGGCCGATCGTCGGCGTGGGCGTGGCGGCGCTGGTGGCGGCCGGATTGTTACTTGCGCTTGGCAAGCCGGGTCTGATGCTGGCGGTTCTCGCGGTTGGTCTAATCCTGTCCGCGCTTCTTGCACAAGAACAGCGCCGGTGGACCTCGAGCGGGCTCGCTTACGCGGCCGCTGCTCTTGTCGCGGCGGTGCTGATGCGTGCTGATCCCGATATGGGGTTCGTTGCGCTGATGTTTGTTTTGCTCGTGGTTTGGGTGACCGACATCGGCGGTTACTTTGCTGGGCGTGGCATCGGCGGGCCGAAACTCTGGCCACGCGTCAGTCCAAAGAAGACCTGGGCCGGTGCCATTGGTGGGCTGGTTTTAAGCCTGGTGATTGCCGCGGCATTCGCGCTTCTCGGCTTCGGCCGGATGTTTCCGCTGCTGATGCTCGGAACGGTACTCTCCGTGGTGTCTCAGCTTGGCGATCTGTTCGAGTCTGCAATCAAGCGCCGGTTCGGCGTCAAGGATTCGAGCCAGATTATTCCCGGTCACGGCGGTTTGCTCGACCGGCTCGACGGTTTCGTTGCGGCGATTGTTTTCGCTGCGTTGATTGGCTTTATGCGCGGCGGCCTTGATGGCGTTGCCCGCGGTTTCATGGTTTGGTGATGTGATGAATGCTGTTCCTCTGAATAAGAATCAACATGCGTTGACGAAGGATCGTGTCGTCACGATTCTTGGTGCAACAGGCTCCATTGGTCAGAGCACGGTTGATCTGGTGCGCCGTTCATCGGGCAAGTTTCGCGTCGAAGCCGTCACCGCGCACAGCAACGTCGTCGAGCTGGCCAAGCTCGCGCGCGAACTGAACGTGAAGTTCGCGGCCGTTGCCGATGAGAAACATTACGCCGATCTGAAGGATGCGCTGTCCGGCTCCGGCATCGAGGCAGGCGCGGGTGAGGCGGCTCTTGTCGAAGCAGCACTTCGCCCGGCCAACTGGGTGATGGCCGCGATGAGCGGCGCTGCCGGGCTTAAGCCGGCCATGGCCGCCGCCGGCCGCGGGGAGGTCGTCGCTTTGGCCAACAAGGAATGCCTTGTTTGTGCCGGCGAAGTTTTTATGCGTCATGCTGCGGCAAATGGAACGACGGTTCTGCCGGTCGATTCCGAGCACAACGCATTGTTTCAGGCCATGGGTGCTGGCCGCCGTGAAGATCTCGTGCGTGTGATCTTGACCGCATCGGGAGGACCTTTCCGCTCGGCAACGCTGGCGCAGATCGAGAACGCGACCGTCGAGCAGGCACTCAAGCATCCGAACTGGAGCATGGGACGAAAGATCACCATCGACTCCGCGACCATGTTCAACAAGGCACTCGAAATCATCGAGGCCTATCATCTGTTCGAATTGAAGGCCGACCAGATCGATGTGCTGGTGCATCCCCAATCGATCATTCATGGCTTGGTCGAATTCTGCGACCGTTCGGTCGTCGCGCAGATGGGAGCGCCCGACATGCGCACGCCGATCGCGCATTGTCTTGCATGGCCCGAGCGGATTGATGGTCCGGCGAACAAGCTCGATCTCGCACAGATCGGTCAGCTGACCTTTGAAGCCCCAGATCCAGTCCGCTTCCCGGCGCTACGTCTTGTGCAGGAAGCCCTGGTTGCAGGTGGTGCTGCGCCGACTATTTTGAATGCTGCAAATGAGGTCGCGGTGGCTGCCTTCCTCGATCGGAAGATCGGTTTTGGCGGCATTCCGCGGCTGGTCGAGGCCACGATGAACGCCATGGCTCGCCAAAGTAACAACAAGGCCCCGGCCAGTGCGGATGACGCACTGAATGTTGACCATAATGCACGAAATCTTGCGGGAACCCTCTTGCCTCAAATAGCCTTAAAGGCATCCTAGACGATTGGGGACCGCGTTTCAGACTGGCCGGTGAGGGATTTAATTGTGGACTTTTTACTCCATAGTTTCAGTACGTTAAGTCATGGCCTGATCGGCTACATAGTCCCGTTTCTGTTTGTTCTCACCATTGTCGTCTTCTTCCATGAGCTCGGGCACTTTCTTGTCGCCCGCTGGGCCGGCGTCCGGGTGTTAACGTTCTCGCTCGGGTTCGGGCCTGAGCTCTTTGGATTCAACGATCGTCACGGCACACGCTGGCGGGTCTCGGCGATCCCGCTCGGTGGTTACGTCAAGTTTTTCGGCGACGACTCCGAGGCGAGCACGCCGTCCTCAGACGCTCTGACCAAGATGAGCGATGAGGAGCGGGCGGTCAGCTTCCACGGCAAGAAGGTTGGTCCGCGCGCGGCCATTGTTGCTGCGGGGCCGATCGCCAATTTTCTTTTGGCCATCGTTATTTTCGCGACGTTGTTCACCTTCTTTGGCAAGCCCAACCAGAGTGCGCGGGTCGACACAGTTCAGGAAAGCAGTGCGGCGGCGGCGGCCGGTTTCAAATCCGGCGACGTGGTGACGGCGATCGACGGCAAGACCGTCGAGAACTTCACCGACATGCAGCGAATCGTCAGCTCCTCGGCAGGCGTTCCGATGACCTTTACGGTCAAGCGTGCCAGCGAGATCGTGACTCTGCATGCAACGCCGGAACTGCGCGAGGTGACGGACAACTTTGGCAACACCCATCGGATGGGGGTTCTCGGCATCACCCGGGCAACGTCGCCTGAGGATGCCGCTGCCGTTCAACGCGTCGATCCTGCAACCGCAGTCTGGCTCGGCGTCAAGGAAACCTGGTTCGTGGTGGACCAGACGCTGTCATATATCGGCAAGGTGCTCGTGGGCCGTGCCAGTACCGACCAGATCGGTGGCCCGGTACGAATCGCCCAGATATCGGGACAGGTCGCGACCCTTGGTCTGGTGCCTCTCATCCACCTCGCGGCGGTGCTTTCGGTCTCAATCGGTCTGCTGAACCTGTTTCCAGTCCCGCTTTTGGACGGCGGGCACCTTTTGTTCTATGCGGTTGAGGCGCTCAAAGGCACCCCAATGTCGGACCGGTCGCAGGAGTTCGGCTTCCGCGTTGGGCTGGCGCTGATTCTGATGTTGGTAGTCTTTACGTTCTATAATGACGTGCACCAGGTACCTTGGCTCAAGAGTTTGCTTGGATAAACGTGGCCGATCAGCAACGTCTTGTTGGGAAATTGGAATTGCGCTGCGAAAGGACATTTGCCCGCTGGTTAAAATTAGCTACAAGCGGGCAACAAGTGGGAATCTCCCGGCTGGAATCAGTCGGCAAAAGAATGATAAGGGCGCCTGGCGCATGATGTTTGGATTGCGAGTGCTACGGGGTGGGTTAGCCGCCGCCCTCATCATGTGTGCGTTGCCAGTTGCGGCAGTAACGACTGCGTCGTTTGTGTCGTCCCCAGCGTTTGCCCAGACCGTCGCGTCTATTGGCGTTGAGGGTAACCGGCGCATCGAAGCCGATACCATTCGTTCCTATTTCAAGCCTGGCCCCAGCGGTCGCCTTGATAGCGTGCAAATCGATGACGGCCTGAAGGCCCTGATCGAGACTGGTCTGTTCCAGGACGTGAAGATCAACCAGGCCGGCGGCCGGTTGGTGGTTGTGGTCGTCGAAAACCCGGTGATCAACCGAGTGGCCTTCGAAGGCAACAAGAAGGTCAAGGACGAGCAGCTGCAGGCGGAAGTTCAGTCCAAGGCTCGCGGCACCTTGTCCCGCGCCATGGTTCAGTCCGATACCTCGCGCATTTCCGAAATCTATCGCCGCAACGGCCGTTACGACGTTCGTGTTGAGCCTAAGATCATTGATCAGCCGAACAACCGCGTCGATCTGGTGTTCGAAATCACCGAAGGTGCGAAGACCGGCGTCAAGGTTATCGAGTTCATCGGCAATCAGGCCTATTCGACCTATCGCTTGAAGGACGTGATCAAGACTCGTGAATCCAACTTCCTGAGCTTCCTCGGAGGCAACGACGTCTATGACCCGGACCGTGTCGAAGCGGATCGTGACATTCTGCGTCGTTTCTACCTGAAGAATGGCTACGCCGACGTTCAGATCGTCGCCGCGTTGACTGAGTATGACCCTGAGCGCAAGGGCTTCATCGTCAGCTTCAAGATCGAGGAAGGTCAGCAGTACCGTGTGGGTTCGGTGGAGTTCCAGTCCTCGATTCCGACCCTAGACGGCAATTCATTCCGCAGCCTGTCGCGTGTCAGCGTCGGATCTGTCTACAACGCCGAAGCGGTCGAGAAGTCCGTTGAGGAAATGACGATTGAAGCCTCGCGCCGTGGCTATGCGTTCGCAACCGTGAAGCCACGTGGCGATCGCAACTTCGAAGCGCACACCGTTTCGATCGTGTTTGCAGTGGAAGAGGGGCCGCGGACTTACATTGAGCGGATCAACGTTCGCGGCAACACGCGAACCCGCGACTATGTCATCCGTCGCGAATTCGATATTTCGGAAGGCGATGCGTATAACCGCGCGCTGGTTGATCGCGCCGAGCGCCGCCTGAAGAACCTCGACTACTTCAAGACCGTAAAAATTGGCACGGAGCCAGGATCTTCGAACGACCGCGTTGTTCTCAACGTTGACGTTGAAGAAAAGTCCACTGGCGACTTCTCGGTTTCGGGCGGTTACTCGACTGCCGACGGTCTGCTGGGTGAAGTCAGCGTCTCTGAGCGTAACCTGCTTGGCCGTGGCTTGTTTGCGAAGGCGTCGGTTCAATACGGCCAGCGCACGCAGGGCTACTCGCTGTCCTTCGTCGAACCGTATTTGCTGGGTTACCGCGTCGCTCTGGGTCTCGACTTCTATCAGCGCAAGCAGCTCGCTTCGAGCTATGTGTCCTACGACACGTCAACGCTGGGCTTCAGTCCGCGCCTTGGCTTCCAACTGCGTGAAGACCTGAACTTGCAGGTGCGTTACTCGATCTCGCAGCAGAAGATCACGCTGCCGGATTATCTGACCAACTGTCAGAACAATCCTGGGCCGAACTTCTTCCCAACCCCGGCTTTTGTTGCGGCGAATCCTAGCGCTGTCGGACCCTTCCCCGGTGCAGTTCAGCCCGGACCGTTTAGTTCAGCTATCGGCGGCAACAACTGCTTCATCGACGGCGAAGCCTCTCTCGCAGTTCGTAAGGAACTGGCCAACGGTGCTGCGCTGACCTCGGCGGTCGGCTACTCGCTGGCCTACAACACGCTCGATAACAACAAGGATCCAACGCAGGGTATTCTCGCGACCCTGAACCAGGATTTCGCAGGTGTCGGCGGCGATGTGAGCTACCTCAAGACCACTGGCGACATTAAGGCCTACACCCCGATCGTGTCTGACATCGTCGGATTGCTCCATCTTCAGGGCGGTATCCTGAACGAGACGGGCAAGGATATCCGCATGCTGGATCACTTCCAGATGGGACCAAACCTTGTTCGTGGTTTTGCCCCGCTTGGTATCGGTCCACGCGACATTACGCCGGGTACATATAACGACGCCCTCGGCGGTACGAAGTACTGGGGCGCATCGGTCGAATTGCAGATGCCGTTCTGGTTCCTGCCCAAGGAAGTCGGCTTGAAAGGCGCTGTCTACGCGGATGCTGGTTCGTTGTTTGACTACAAGGGACCGACCTGTTGGGCTGTGACCAACGAATGTCTCACCATCGGTGCAGATAATGGATTGGTTCGTACTTCGGTTGGTGTGGGCTTGATCTGGCAGTCGCCATTCGGACCGTTGCGCTTCGACTACGCAGTGCCGGTTACGAAGAGCAAGTACGATCAGGTTCAGGAATTCCGGTTCGGCGGCGGAACGTCGTTCTAAGCCGGCAAGTGGATCTAAAGGCAAAGCGGGTATCGGGTCAGCCGGTACCCGCTTTGTTGTTGTATAGTCAGCTTTTTCTGCCGATGCAGGCTCGTATTACACGCGAAAAAGCCTTACACCGAGACAAAGGCCCCATGGATTTGACAGGCTCAAATCAGCGGGACTTGGCATTTTCCGTCAGCGAGTTGAGGATCACGTCGCGGGAAAGTGGTTTTCCCTCATCGCGGCGGGTGAAATGACGCAGCCGACGTTCTTTAAACGCCCTCAGCCCACAACGCTGGCGGATTTGGCGACACTGACCGGGGCCCAGCTGGCCGATGCCTCCCTCGGGGGGCGTGTGGTTACCGGAACGGCGGCGCTGGACCGGGCGGGGCCAATCCATCTGACATTCTGCGAGCAGAAGAAATACGCCGACCAGCTGGCGCGGACCCATGCAGGGGCCATTCTGGTGAACGAGCTTTTGGAAGCCTCCGTGCCGCCTCATGTCGCGGTTCTGAAGGTGGCCAGCCCGTATCGCGCGTTTATCACGGCGATGCGTCAGCTTTACCCGGACGCGCTGCGGCCTGCTTCCTGCTTCGACCATAGCCAGATAGCAGATTCTGCCGTCATCCACCCCACAGCCTGGCTTGAGGAGGACGTGGTTGTCGATCCACTGGCTGTGATTGGGCCGGATGTGGAAATCGGTTCAGGAACGGTGATTGGAGCCGGCGCGGTGATCGGGGCCGGGGTCAGGATCGGCCGCGACTGCAGTATCGGCGCATCCTCAACCGTGCTCTACGCCCTGATCGGGAACGAGGTTATTATTCATCCCGGCTGCCGGATCGGCCAGGACGGGTTCGGTTATCTGCCTGGGGCCAAGGGGCACCTTAAAATCCCACAGACCGGACGGGTGATCATCCAGAACGCCGTCGAAATCGGTGCAGGCACCACGGTCGATCGGGGCGCCCTGAACGACACGGTGATCGGGGAAGGCAGTAAGATCGACAATCTGGTCCAGATCGGCCACAACGTGATCATTGGGCGGAATTGCATTGTCGTTAGCCAAAGCGGTATCGCGGGCAGTTCCACCCTGGGCGACGGCGTCATCCTCGGCGCGCGCATTGGCGTGAGCGACCATGCAACGATTGGCGATGGTGCGCAGATTGCCGCGCGCAGCAGCGTCGTCGGTGAGGTGCCGGCCGGAGCGAAGTGGGGCGGGTCACCGGCCAAGCCGATCAAGCAGTTCTTCCGCGAATTGTTCGAGGTCGAACGTCTGGGCCGGGAAGGAAGTCAGAAAACGAAATCGAAGCCGTCCGCTGCGGGCGACAAGGGGCAGACATAATGGAAGCGCAGGCGCCAATCACCATCGAAACGGTCGACATCGGGACGATTCTCAAAACGTTGCCGCATCGTTATCCGTTTTTGCTCATCGATCGGGTGATCGAGGTTCGCAGCGATTTCAGCGGCATCGGCATCAAGAACGTGACGATGAACGAGCCTCAGCTTGCCGGTCATTTTCCAAATCGACCGATCTATCCAGGCGTCTTAATGATTGAAGGCATGGCGCAGACGGCGGGCGTCATTGGCATGCTGTCCACTGAAACCGACCGGCCGACGGCGGTGTATTTCCTTACTGTCGACAAGTGCAAATTCCGCAAGCCCGCGGGGCCTGGCGATGTCATCCACTACCACATGAACCTCATCACACGCCGCAAGGAGATGTGGTGGTTTCACGGAGAAGCGCGCGTCAATGGCAAGGTCGTCGCGGAAGCCGATGTCGGGGCTATGCTGGCGGATTAAAGCTACGGCGGAAGGACGAATTGGTCTTTCGTCATCATGCGTAACAATTCATGACCACATGAAATGTCTTGCATCGCCTAAGTAGAAGTGGCGTTCGCACGAAAGAGACTGACAAGAGGAGTTGATGAGCAAGATCGATCCAACAGCGCGGATTGAAGACGGTGCAGTGATTGGAGACGACGCTTCAATTGGTCCTTACTGCATCATTGGGCCTAACGTTACGATAGGTCCGAACTGCAAGCTCATCGCTCACGTGCACGTTTCCGGAGAAACCACGCTGGGCGCTGGCTGCACAGTCCATCCATTCGCTTCGCTCGGATCAGCTCCTCAATCGTTGGGCTATCGCGGTGAGTCGACAAAGCTGGAAATCGGAGCCGGCTGCACCATTCGAGAATCTGTGACGATGAATATCGGCACAGTGAATGGAGGCGGGATCACGCGCGTCGGCGAGCGTGGATTTTTCATGGCCTATAGTCATGTCGGTCATGATTGCATCGTCGGAAACGACGTTGTTTTCGCGAATTCGGCGACGTTAGGTGGCCATTGCGAAGTCGGAGACTACGTTTTCTTTGGTGGATTGTCTGCAGCACACCAATACGTCCGCATCGGACCGCAGGCTATGATTGGTGGCGTTTCCGGCCTCCGCCATGATGTGATTCCCTATGGGCTTGCCAGTGGTCAGTTCGCTTACCTCGAGGGCCTTAATGTCGTCGGCATGCGACGTCGGGGTTTCACGCATAAGCGACTTCAGGTGGTGCGCGAATTTTATCAAAGGCTCTTTCACGGCGGCGGAATTTTTGCTGAGCGGCTTGAGGCTCTTCGGCCAATGGCAAGCGCAGATCCGGCGATCACGGAGATTTTGACCTTCATCGGAGACGGCATCAAACGCCCGCTCTGCATGGCCCACAATAATCCCACCAGGTCTACAGAACGCTCTAACCTCAACGCCCCATGACCACGGCGTCCTCCCTTTCCGCAACTGTTGGTATTGTTGCCGGGAGCGGCGTCTTGCCGTTTTCAGTTGCGGAATTGCTGAAGGCGCGGGGGATCAAACCGTTTGTCTTTGCGATCCGCGGTTTCTGCGATCCGGCTCAGGTTGAGCGCTTTCCTCATCATTGGATAGCGCTTGGCCAGGTTGGACGGTTGACACGTCTCATGCGTGCGGAAGGGTGCCGGGACATCGTCTTCATTGGCGGACTGGTGCGGCCGGCGCTGTCGGAAATTCGCCTCGACTTCGGAACGCTGCGCGCGATTCCCGCCATCGCTGCGGCATTGCGCGGCGGCGATGATCATCTTCTGTCGGGCATCAGCAATATCTTTGCGCGTCATGGATTTCGGGTCGTCGGCATTCAGGATGTCGCTCCTGAACTATTGATGCCGGAAGGCAGCATCACGCGCCGAACACCCGACGAAGGTGAGAAGGTTGATATCGCGCAAGGCCGCGATCTGATGCACGCTTTAAGCCCGTTCGATGTCGGTCAGGCGGTCGTCGTCATCGACGGCCATGTCGTTGCGATCGAAGATATCGAAGGCACCGACGGGCTGCTGGCGCGGGTCGCGCGTCTGCGGACCGAAGGGCGTGTACGCGCCAAGCCAGGGCGTGGCGTGCTGGTGAAGATGCCCAAGACCACACAGGATCTGCGCTTCGATCTTCCAACCCTCGGGCCAAGGACCATCGATGGCGTTATCGGAGCCGGTCTCGCCGGCGTTGGCATTGTCGCCGGTCGCACCCTTGTCGCGGAAGCCGACGTGATGACCGCGAAGGCTGATCGGGCAGGTGTTTTCGTCATCGGGTTGCCTGCGTGATGCTGGATCGCACAGCGCTACCCCAAAAAGTGTTTCTGATCGCGGCTGAAGAGTCGGGCGATCGGCTCGGCGCTGGCTTGATCAAGGCTCTGCGGGCTCGTCTCGGTTCTCGTATTGAGTTCGCGGGCATCGGCGGTCATCGGATGGCCGAGCAGGGACTGACATCTCTGTTTCCGACCGAAGAACTGTCGATTATCGGTTTCGCCGCGATCCCGAAGCGGTTGCCAGTGATCCTGCGCCGCATTCGCGAGGCAACCGAGGCTGTGCTGAAGGCACATCCCGATGTGTTGGTCATTATCGACAGCCCCGACTTTACCCATCGCGTGGCGCGGCGTGTCCGTGCCCGCGATCCGTCGATACCCATCGTCGACTATGTCTCGCCGACCGTTTGGGTTTGGCGGCCGCACCGCGCCAAGGCCATGCGCGCCTATGTCGATCGTTTGTTGGCGGTGCTGCCGTTCGAGCCGGAGGTTCACCGCAAACTCGACGGGCCGCCATGCACTTACGTTGGACATCCGCTGCTCGAGGATATCGGCGTCCTGCGGCCGGATCCGAACGAGCTGGCGCGCCGCTCTGCATCACCACCATTGCTGCTGGTCCTGCCGGGGAGCCGCCGCAGCGAGATCAAGCGCAACATGGTGGCATTCGGCGAAACGCTGCGATTGCTTCGCGGGCAGGACATCGCGTTTGAACCGGTCTTACCGACCGTGCCGCATCTGCTCGAAAGCGTTCGCCTTGCGGCCGCGGACTGGCCGATTCAGCCGAAGATCGTGGTCAACGACGACGACAAGAAAGCCGCATTTCGTTCGGCCCGTGCAGCCTTGGCGAAATCAGGCACTGTGACATTGGAGCTGGCGCTCGCCGGCGTGCCGATGGTGACGGCCTATCGGGTGACGCCGGTGGAAGCCTTTGTCGCGCGCCGCGTGATCCAGACGTCATCGGTTATTTTGGCGAACTTGATTATTGGCGAGAATGTCATTCCCGAATTTCTTCAGGAAGATTTTACGCCGGAGAATCTCTCCAAGGCCTTGAAGGATATCTTGAGCGATACACCAGCACGTCAGCGCCAGATCGATGCGTTCGCTCGTCTGGAAGACATTATGTCCACCGATGGCAAGCCTCCCAGCGAACTCGCGGCGGAAGGGGTGATCGCGTTTCTGCCACCGTCTTCTTGAAGCGATTGGATCCATCCAAAAAGAAAAGGCCGGTGCGATGCACCGGCCTTTTTATGTTGAGATAGGGATCGATTACTTGCGCTTGTCCGTCGGGACGTAGTCGCGGCGCGTTTCGCCCGAGTAGAGCTGGCGCGGACGACCAATCTTCTGCTGCGGGTCCTGGATCATTTCGCTCCACTGGCTGATCCAGCCGACGGTACGAGCGACGGCGAACAGCACGGTGAACATCGAAGTCGGGAAGCCCATCGCCTTCAGGGTGATGCCCGAATAGAAGTCGACGTTCGGATAGAGCTTGCGCTGGATGAAGTATTCGTCGTGCAGCGCGATCTTCTCGAGCTCCATGGCGACTTGCAGGAGAGGGTCGTTTCCGTGACCGGTTTCTGCCAGCACCTTGTGGCACATCTGCTGCATGATCTTCGCGCGCGGATCGTAGTTCTTGTACACGCGGTGGCCGAAGCCCATGAGGCGGACGTTGCTGTTCTTGTCCTTCACCTTGGCGATGAACTCAGGAATCTTGTCGACCGTGCCGATTTCCGCGAGCATCTGCAGCGCGGCTTCGTTGGCGCCACCGTGGGCAGGGCCCCAGAGGCAGGCAATACCGGCCGCGATACAGGCAAACGGATTGGCACCGGACGAGCCAGCGATACGGACCGTTGAAGTCGATGCGTTCTGCTCGTGGTCGGCGTGGAGGATGAAGATCTTGTCCAGCGCTTCCGCCATCACCGGGTTGATCTTGTATTCCTCGCATGGCACCGCGAAGCACATGTTGAGGAAGTTGGCTGCAAAGCCGAGCGAGTTCTTCGGATAAACGAAGGGCTGGCCGACGTTGTACTTGAAGGCCATCGCTGCGAGGGTCGGGATCTTCGCGATCATGCGCATGGACGCAATCATGCGCTGTGTCGGATCGGAGATGTCCGTGGAGTCGTTGTAGAACGCGGCGAGGGCGCCGACCGACGCGACCATGACGGCCATCGGGTGAGCGTCGCGGCGGAAGCCCTGGAAGAAGCGGGCCATCTGCTCGTGGACCATCGTGTGACGGGTCACGCGATTGTCGAAGTCTTCCTTCTGCTCCTTGGTCGGCAGCTCGCCGTACAGCAGCAGGTAGCAGGTTTCGAGGAAGTCACCCTTCTCGGCAAGCTGTTCGATCGGATAACCGCGATAGAGCAGGACGCCTTCGTCGCCGTCGATGTAGGTGATCTTCGACTCGCAGCTTCCCGTAGAGGTGAAGCCTGGGTCGTACGTGAACATTCCGGTCTGGGCGTAAAGCTTGCCGATGTCGATGACATCCGGCCCCACGGTGCCGCTCAAAATCGGGAAATCGACAGTCTTCCCTTCGACTGTCAGCGTTGCTTTCTTGGTGTTGGTTTTCGCGTCCATCGTGAAGTCCCCGATGAGAGTGTTGCGCAGGGCAGACAGGACCTGCAACACCATATGGCGACGCAGGCACTTTATGCCAGAATTGGCGCCCGAATGGGTAGCTTATTGCCGTGTGCGCTGCAAGATCGCCCGTACCCCGACCAAAGTTCGGGCAGCCCTGCGTTATCGTTTGGCCTTCGTTTATCGCCCTTTAAGCTTGGTCCTGTAGGCGATTCAGGCAGGTCTCCCGGCCAAGCACGCCGAGCACATCGAAAATGCCCGGAGAAGTGGTGCGACCCGTCAAAGCCACACGCAAAGGCTGGGCGATGGCGCCGAGTTTCAGGCCGTTTTGTTCCGCGAATTCGCGCATGGCGGCTTCAGTGGTCGTGGCATTCCATGGATCGACTTTTTCCAAGGCTTCGCGGAGCTTCACGATCAATTGACGCGTCTCAGTGGTTAGAACCGCGGCGGCCTTGGGCTCAAGCTGCAGCGGTCGATCGGCAAAGATAAAGTTCGCGCTGTCGATCAATTCCACCAGTGTCTTCGCGCGCTCCTTGAGGCCCGGCATGGCCTGCAGCAACTGGGCACGGGTCTGGTCGTTCAGCTTGGCCTGGATGGCCTCGCCGCCGGGGAGAAACTTCAGCACATCCTCAAAGCTCGCCACCAGCGCCTTGTCGTCGGCATGGCGGATGTAGTGGCCGTTCAGGTTCTCCAGTTTGGCAAAATCGAACCGCGCGGCGGAGCGCCCGATCGCGGGAAGGTCGAAGGCTTCGATCATTTCCTGCGTGGAGAAGATTTCCTGGTCGCCGTGGCTCCAGCCCAACCTGACGAGATAGTTGCGCAGTGCTTCCGGCAGGTAGCCCATCGCGCGGTAGGCATCGACGCCGAGGGCGCCGTGGCGCTTGGAGAGCTTCGATCCATCGGGACCATGGATCAGCGGAATGTGGGACATCGAAGGGACATCCCAGCCCATGGCATCGTAGATGTGCTTCTGGCGTGCGGCATTGATGAGGTGATCGTCACCGCGGATAACATGCGTGACGCCCATGTCATGGTCGTCGACCACAACGGCGAGCATGTAGGTCGGGGTTCCGTCGGAGCGCAGCAACACGAGGTCGTCGAAATTCTCGTTCTGCCAGACCACGCGTCCCTGCACCTGATCCTCAATCACGGTCTCGCCGCTCTGGGGAGCTTTGAGGCGGATCACCGGTTTGACGTCGGCGGGAGCCTCAGACGCAGCGCGGTCGCGCCAGCGGCCGTCGTAGCGCATCGGGCGGCCCTCGGCCTTGGCAGCAGCCCGCATCTCCTCGAGCTCCTGCTGGCTGGCATAGCAGTAATAGGCATTGCCTGCCGCGAGCAGCTGTTCGGCAACCTCGCGGTGCCGCGCGGCGCGCGCAAACTGATAGATCGTCTCGCCATCCCAATCGATGCCGAGCCATTTCAAACCGTCGAGAATGGCGCCGATGGCGGCCTCGGTCGAGCGCTCCCGGTCAGTGTCCTCGATCCGGAGCAGCATCTTGCCGCCACGGCCGCGCGAATAGAGCCAGTTGAACAAGGCTGTTCTGGCACCTCCGATATGCAGGAATCCGGTCGGAGAGGGCGCGAAGCGGGTGACGACGGGTTGGGTCATGGATTGGTCAATCGGCCTTTCAGGAGAGTTTTGCGGGCGTGTATCACAATGGCAGAAATCTGCCACGAGAATGGTGGCTTATACCGAAATCGCGCTGCCTACTTAAGCCATGACGAAGCCCGGAACCGTGGTCCGGCACTTGGCGCGGCACTCTAGATTTGGCACATAGACCCTCGTGTGTCCTTTCGAATCCGAAGGCCGCAGCATGGTGAGGCGCACTTCGGATTCAGGACATTCGCTTGAAAGGTAAACAATGACTGACGAATCGGTGCTGGACGAGGGCCGCGATTTCATCCGCGACATCGTCGCTGCGGATCTTGCTGCTGGAAAACATACCGGTGTGGTGACGCGGTTTCCGCCGGAGCCGAACGGCTATCTGCATCTCGGCCACGCCAAATCGATCTTCCTGAACTTCGGCCTCGCCCAAGAGTTCGGCGGACGCTGCCACCTGCGGTTCGACGACACCAATCCGGCCAAGGAAGAGCAGGAATATATCGACGCGATCGAACGCGATGTACGGTGGCTGGGCTTCGACTGGGGCAAGCACCTCTATTACGCATCCGACTATTTCGAGCAGCTCTACGCCTGGGCGCAGGATCTGATCCGCGCCGGCAAGGCCTATGTGGACGACCAGTCCCAGGCTGAAATCCGGCTGACCCGTGGCACGCTCACCGAGCCTGGCCAGAACGGCCCGTTCCGAGACCGCTCGGTCGATGAGAACCTCGATCTGTTCGCGCGGATGCGCGCCGGCGAGTTTCCGAACGGCACGCGCGTGCTGCGCGCCAAGATCGATATGACGTCGGGCAACATCAACATGCGCGACCCGGTGCTGTATCGCATCCTGCACGCGCATCATCCGCGCACCGGCCGTGCCTGGAATATCTATCCGAGCTACGATTTCGCCCACGGCCAGTCGGATGCCATCGAGAACATCACGCATTCGATCTGTACGCTGGAGTTTGCCGATCACCGACCGCTTTACGACTGGTTCCTGGATAACCTTCCGGTGCCGTCACATCCGCGCCAATACGAGTTCGCGCGCCTCAACGTCACTCATACCTTGCTGTCGAAGCGTGTGCTGACGCAGCTGGTGCGAGACGGTCATGTCTCCGGCTGGGATGATCCCCGCATGCCGACGCTGGCAGGTCTGCGCCGACGTGGCGTGCCGGCCGAAGCGCTCCGCGAATTCGTCAAACGCATCGGTGTGGCCAAGGCCAACAGCACCGTCGACATCGGCATGTTCGACTTTGCCATTCGCGAGACCCTTAACAAGACAGCGCAGCGCCGTATGGCCGTGCTGAAGCCGGTGAAGGTCGTGATCGAGAACTATCCTGAGGGGCAGTCGGAAGTGCTTGAGGCGATCAATCATCCCGACGATGCGTCGTTGGGTGTGCGCCAGATTCCGTTCGGTCGCGAGCTCTACATTGAGCAAGACGACTTCATGGAGAATCCGCCGAAGAAGTTCTTCCGCCTCTCGCCCGGCCGCGAAGTGCGGTTGCGTTACGCTTATTTCATCACCTGCAAAGAGGTGATCAAGGACGCGAGCGGCAATGTTGTCGAGCTGCGTTGTACGTATGATCCGGCAACCCGCGGCGGCAATGCACCTGACGGCCGCAAGGTGAAGGCAACGATCCACTGGGTCAGCGCAGCCGAGGCTATGCCCGCCGAAGTGCGACTCTATAACCTCCTGTTTTCGGCGCCGCAGCCGGATGCCTCGAACTTTGCCGAGCAGATCAATCCGGAGTCGCTGGAAGTGCTCACCGGATGCATGGTCGAACCGGCGCTTGCGGAGGGCAATGATCCCGCTCCAATGCAGTTCGAGCGGCAGGGCTATTTCTGTCGCGATCGCGACTCCACGCCGGGCAAGCTGGTGTTCAATCGCACGGTGGGCCTGCGCGACACCTGGGCCAAGGTCGCTTCGGAAGGTTAGCAGAGCCACGGCACTAACGGATTCCGCATCCGTTCACGGTTTCTGTCGCCCCATCCTCGGGTAGCATCCCCTGAGGAATGTGTGGGTAGGGTGGCGTGGCGTCCGGGTTGGATCAGAAGGATCGGCGCATGCAAGGCCGGGTCATCACCTGGCCTGCGCACAATCCGGCATTGCCCGGTGCGGCGCGTTCTTTTGGCATCGATCTCTGGACGAACATCGGATCGGTTCTGCGCACGTGGCTTGGTGCGGAGGCGGGGCCGGGGCGGCTGTTGCCGTGGGTGCCGGTCGCATTCGGTGCGGGCATCGCGGCCTACTTTGCCGCCGAGCGGGAGCCGGTCGCGTGGGTCACTGTTATCGTCGCCGTTGCGCTCTGTGTGAGTGCGTTTGTGGCGCGGAAGCATCGCGCCTTTCCAGTGGTCGTGCTGGTTGCAGCGGTTGCTACCGGCTTTGCCACAGCCACAGTGAGGACCGTGCGCGTCGCGCACACCGTCCTTGCGGCGCCTGCGTTCTCTGTCGCCATCAAGGGATTTGTCGAAACCCACGAGGAACGCGAGCGCACGGATCGTTTCATTCTGCGCGTGGAGGAGATGGACGCGGCGCGCAACCAGACCAAGCTCGAGCGTGTGCGGCTGTCGGTCAAGAAAGGCACCGCGCCCGCCGTCGGCAGCTTTGTCGAACTGAAGGCGCGATTGATGCCGCCCATGTCCCCGGCGCGGCCAGGTTCTTACGACTTTGGCCGCGACATCTATTTCCAGGGCATCGGCGCATCGGGCTTCGTCATGGGTGCGATCAAGACGGTGGAGCCGCCGCGCGCGGGCGGAATTTATCTCCGATACGTGACCGCGATGCAGGACATGCGCGATGCCATCGATAGCCGGATACGTACCGTCCTGAGCGGAGACGCGCGCGCCATCGCCACTGCACTTCTGACAGGGCGGCGTGATGCCATTTCCGGTCCTGTCAACGATGCGATGTTCATCTCCGGGCTGGGACATGTGTTGTCGATTTCCGGCTATCACATGGCGGTTGTGGCCGGCGTCGTGTTCTTCGCCGTGCGTGCGCTGCTCGCGCTGTTTCCATCGTTGACCGTCTCGTTTCCTATCAAGAAATGGTCTGCGGCCGCGGCGCTGATTGCCGCTGCATTCTATCTGCTCTTGTCGGGCGCTGAAGTTGCCACACAACGATCGTTCTTCATGACGGCGGTGGTACTGATCGCGATCATGGTCGATCGCCGAGCCGTGACGTTTCGGACGCTCGCTGTCGCCGCGATGATCGTGCTCATTGCGGCGCCCGAAGCCCTTGTTCATCCAAGCTTTCAAATGTCTTTCGCCGCGACCCTCGGTCTTGTCGCACTGGTGCAGATCGGCATGCCGAAGCTTTTCTCGGCGGCGGATAATTCACGCGTTGCACGTGCCGCGCTATGGGGTGGGCGCGAGGTGATGGTGCTGGCCTTGGCGTCGTTCATCGCCGGACTTGCGACGATGCCTTACGCGGCATTCCATTTTCACCGCATCACGCCCTATGGCGTGCTGGCAAATCTCGCAGCGATGCCCGTGGTGTCGGCATTGGTCATGCCTGCCGGATTGCTTGGCCTGATCGCCATGCCATTCGGGTTTGACGGCGTGTTCTGGCGGCTCATGGACTTTGGCATCGGCTGGATGATTACCGTGTCGCAGTGGGTGGCCGCACTTCCCGGTGCCATCGGCCGCATGGCGGCATTCGGGACCGGACCGTTGCTGGTCATGAGCGCCGGCATCATCATGATGGGATTGCTGCGGTCGCCCTTGCGCTGGGCTGGAGCAGCACTTGTGGTACTCGCGTCCGTCAGTGCTGTGATGGCGCCGCGGCCGGATATCCTTGTCTCGAACGATGGTCATACTGTCGGTGTTCGTGGCAAAGATGGACAGCTCCATCTCATGCAAACCCGCAAGGATGCCTTCCTCGTCCGCGAGTGGCTGACGGCGGATGCCGACGCGCGAACCGCAGGCGAGTCCTCGACCGCGGAGGGCGTGTCGTGCGACGAAGCCGGTTGCGTCGTTCAAACGGGTGAGGGTGCCTTTGTTGCTCTGACTAAGTCACCGGAGGCTTTCGCAGATGATTGTGCGCGGGCGGCCGTCATTGTGACCACGCGGCAGGCGCCGCAGGACTGCAAGGCGCTGGTGCTCGATCGGAACATTCTGCAACGGCAGGGACCGCTTGCGCTCCAAAGAACGCAAAACGGTTTCAGCATCACTGCTGCAAAACCGCGCGGCACAGATCGCCCGTGGTCGCCTGCGGTGCCAGAGGTTGAATCAGACACTCAAGCCCCTTCAAGGCCAACATCAGGACGGCCTACGTCTGTCGACGCCACTCCGGCCGAGAGTGATCTGCGGCCGGACGACTGACGCCATCCAGCTCAGTATTTCCGGTAAAGCCCGATCAGCTTGCCCTGGATGCGCACTCGGTTCGGCGGAAGGATGCGCACCTCGTAGGCCGCATTCGCTGGCTCCAGCGCGATCGACGCGCCACGGCGCCGGAACCGCTTGAGCGTGGCTTCTTCTTCATCGATCAGCGCCACGACGATGTCACCGGTATCCGCGCTTTCGTTGCGTTGGATGAGCACGGTGTCGCCGTCGAGAATGCCTGCTTCCACCATGGAGTCTCCGCGAACTTCCAGCGCATAGTGTTCGCCGGTGCCAAGCATGTCGGGCGGAACGCTGATGGTATGGCTGCGGGTCTGTAGCGCCTCAATGGGCGTACCTGCTGCGATACGGCCCATGACGGGCACAGCCACCGGAAAGTTCGTGTCGTCTTCGCCGCTCGATGGGGTGCTGGTGCGGACCTTGCCGAGGTTGCCCTCGATGACGCTGGGCGTGAAGCCGCGTCGTGCGCCGCCGCCGCCATTGGCGCCCAGTTCAGGAAGCTTGATGACTTCAATGGCGCGGGCGCGATTGGCGAGGCGCCGGATGAAGCCTCGCTCTTCCAGCGCCGTGATCAGGCGATGGATGCCCGACTTGGAACGCAGATCCAGCGCATCCTTCATTTCGTCGAAGGAGGGAGGAACCCCGGCCTCTTTCAGCCGCTCATTGATGAACCGCAAAAGCTCATACTGTTTGCGCGTCAGCATCTGAATGCTCCCCAAATATCCCGTGATCGGAGTGGCTCGTTGTTCTTCATTTCAAGCGAGTCACTCGAAACAAATCATGAACGAACACTATATGTTCCATATGTGTTCTGCAATCGTTAATTTTAGGTCAACGAAGTAAAGAACCCATCTTACAAGGGACATTGTGGAGGTGCTGAACCGCCTTTGGCGGCAGTGATGGGCAGAATCGCCCGCAGGACACCGGGAGATTCGCGGCCCGCCGGTTCACGCGTCTATACGCGAGTCGCTTACGCGGATGCTGAAGTATTCCTTGTTGTGCGGAACACGCGCCAAATGAAAAGGACAAGGAACTCCAGAACAACGAGAGCTGTCATCAATAGAAATGCCGAGGAGGCCGCAACATCGGAGCCTTGTCCTTGCAGGACGTAGCCCGCGATCAACAGCGGCCCGCTCCAGGCAAGGCTGCCGATCAGAATGGCGATGGTGAAGTGCGTGATCGCAAGATTGATCACGCCTGCTGGGATCGACAGATAGACACGTACCGCAGGAATGGTTTGCCCGACAACCGTGACCCAGAAGTGATTGCGGCGATAGGCGTCCGCCATACGCGGATAGAAATCAGGTTTCAAGAAAAGATAACGACCGAAGCGCGCGACGAAAGATTCGCTGCGCTTTGCTCCCAGGGCGAAGCCGAGGCCATACCAACACAGCGAGCCAATCGTCGAACCGATCGCGGCTGCGGCAACGGTCGTCGTCAAATCACCATGTCCCAGCGCGACCGCCATGCCGAGCAATACAAACACAAGATACGATGGGATGACCGGAAAGATCTTTTCCGCGATGGCTATTCCCACAATGCCGACAGGGCCGGCAGCGACCATAAACGATACGAATGCGTGAGGGTCCATCGTCATGAGCCCTGCGCCAATTTGGAAGGTTTGCGGCGGGTGATGCGATAGACCGAGGCGGGCGGAACGTTGAGAAACACGCGGCCCAAGCACGTTGCTTTGAGGCCAAGGCGATTGAGAAGCGGCTTGGGGATCGGGCACTGCATGCCATACGTGAATTGATAGTACGCACCGCCGGGCTTCAGATTACTGAAGGCACCGGTAAGAATGGCCATGACCTTCTTCGGAGACATGTTGAGAAGCGGCAGCCCGCTGACGACGGCGCCGAAGGTTTGATCTTTGAACAGATCGTGCGAGATGATCCACGAGGCATCCATCCAGAGCACGCGTGCTCGCGGAAAGCGCATTTGAAGCAGCCTCATGAAATCGGAGCCGTATTCGATCAGCGTCAGATCGGATTCTTCCACGCCACGTTCGAGCAGGGCGTCGGTGAAAATACCAGTCCCGGGACCAAGCTCGAGAACTGGTCCGGATGCAGCAGTAATTTCACTCGTGATGAGGTTTGCGAGATTGGGACCAGATGGAGCGATCGCTCCTACAGTCCGGGGATTCGAGGCCAGCGCGCGGAAGAAGAGAAGGACATCGCGTGTCGTCATGTCGGAGAATCATCCATCCAGTCAGAGCGAAATGCCGAGATCGGCATGGCGCAATGTGTGAGGGATGGACGTTGTGTGAACATTGCGACCCGCAGCGTGTCGCAAGATTTTCAATCGACGATGGCGAGCCGCAGTCGTGCGGACTCTACGCAACGTGTGGCGTCGACGGGAAGGTTATTCGCACACGCGCTCCACCTTCTGGACCATCGAGCATGGCAATCTGGCCGTCATGCAGCCGTACGATTTCCTGAACAAGATTGAGGCCAAGGCCTGCACCGCGATCGAAGCCATGCAGGCGATAGAATGGCTCGAAGATACGCTGCCGTTGCTTGAGCGGTACGCCAGGACCCTGATCGGTGACCGAGATTGTCGCGGGCTCATCAACGCGTACGGTGATGACGCCTTTGCGGCCACCATATTGGATTGCATTCTGGATCAGGTTGGTGAGCGCGCGCTCCAGCGATCCCTCGTCTCCGCGGATATCGGCACGTTCGGATTCGGCCTCGAATGACAACTCGTAACCTGCAGAGATGGCGAGAGGCGCGAGATCGCCGACGACCTTTCTGCCGAGCGATACGAGATCCACGTCGGTGAATTGATTGGTGAGTTGACCGATGCGCTGGAGATCGAGGAGTTGGTCCGCCAGAATCGAGAGGCGAGCCACATCCTCAAGCACACGAGCAACCTCAGGGCTGGGCGGCAGCGATTCCAGCCGGGTTTGCAGAATGGCGATGGGTGTTCGCAATTCGTGAGCGGCATCGACCAGAAATCTTTTGTGCCGCTGATAGCCTTCATCAAGACGGCGCAGGGCGTCGTTCATCGCGGAGACGAGAGGGACGATCTCGGTTGGCACATCCTGCAGCGGCAGTCGCGTGCCGCGCTTGTCGATATCGATCTTTGCAGCGTGGGCTGCTGCCTGACCCAATCCTTCAAGAGACTTGCGAACGACGATCGGCGTGGCCAGCAATGTGGCGAGCGCCATCATCAGTACGGCGGGCGCGACAACGCTGAGAAACAATGTCGATGTTGCAGCAGCGACGCGTCGCCACGATACGTTGCCGCCCGGTCCGGTCATGATTTGAATATCGCCGCTCGGTGCGCTGACCCATTTCACCCTTGCCGTGGGACGCGGCGCATCGCCGATGCTCCAGCCCAGCCGTGCCTGACCGACGCTATCGAGGGCGTCACCGATTTTGGCGAATGGCTCCGGTACTGAGCCTTGAGACACCGTATGGCCCAAGCGGTCTCTGACCACAAACCAGAGATCGGGCAATGTTGCGCGCTGCCGAACAAGGGCAGGCGTGTCCTGCACGCTAATCTGCCCGTCCGCGCTGCGATGGATGGCATTGCGAACAATCTCGATCGTGTCGTCATCAGGTTCGAGCGAAACCAGATAACCGCCGGCCCATAGTCCCCCGACAACGAGCAACACGATCGCCGTCAGCATGCCGGCCTGCAGCGCCACCAGCCGGCGGATCAGGTGCCATCGCAAGGAATGCGTGTTTGTCTGCGTCATGAGGAGCGCTTGAGCAAGTAACCGACACCGCGAATAGCGTGGATTTCAATGCCCGCATCAGCGTCCGACAATTTGCGCCGAAGCCGGGAGACGTGGGTGTCCAGCGCATTGGACTGAATTTCATCGTCGAAATTGTACACCGCGTCTTCGAGCGCAGATCTTGGAACCGTGCGTCCCATGCGACGTAGCAAGGTTTCCAGAACCAGAAGCTCGCGGCGGGGCAAGTCGAGCGCCTTGCCGTCAACGCTGGCCTCGCGGTTGCTCGCGTCGAAGGATAGCCGGCCAAGTGTCACCGTTTCCGACGGTAAGTCGGCAGGCCGCCGCAACACCGCGCGCAGTCGCGCCAGAAGTTCCTCGATGGCGAATGGCTTGCCGAGATAGTCATCGGCGCCGGTGTTCAGTCCGGTCACGCGGTCGGCGAGGTCGCCGCGTGCCGTCAACACGATGACCGGCGTGGTTGTGCCGCGTGCGCGCAGTTTGGGAATGAATGTCAGTCCATCGCCGTCGGGCAATTGCCTGTCGAGCAGGATCGCGCTGTAGGCGGCGGCGGCTACGGCTTCATCCGCATCCGCGAGGCACGACACATGGTCGACCAGGATGTCGTAGCCTTTGAGCGCGGTGGACAGCGCAGACGCCATCTCCGGTTCATCCTCCACAAGCAATACCCGCACCGTCCCAACCTCACAAATGGCTTGTCGTGGCTTTAAGCCCCCAACATTGCGCCAAAGTTGCGCCGCGTTGGAAGAGGATCAGCCGGGGAGCCTGAGAATGGTGCAGGGCGAGCCTTTGGCGGCCGCCGCGGCAAAGGGTGGCCTGATGATGAGTGCATTGGCCGACGACAGATTGGCGACCAGAGAGCTGTCCTGATGCCCGATGGCGACCGCGGTAGAGAGACCGGTGTTGTCGGTTGTGAGCCGGGCCCGAAGGTAGTCTTGCCGTTTGTCGTTCGCAGGCAGGTCGTGACCGAGCGTCGCCGTCTCGAAGTGGTGATCAACCGTCGTGCGGCCCGAGAGGGCGCGGATCAACGGCACCAGAAAAAGGTAGGCGCAGATATAAGATGAGACGGGATTGCCTGGCAGCCCCAACACCCGCATCGACCCGAGCCGGCCATGCATCATTGGCTTGCCTGGACGTAGTGCGATTTGCCAGAAGGCCATGTCAGTGCCTTCCGCATCGAGTGCGCGTTTGACGACGTCATGATCGCCGACGGACGCTCCGCCCGTGGTGATCAGAACATCGACGCCCAAATCCCGTGCACGTCTGATACCGGTTGTGGTCGACTCCAATGTGTCGTGGGCGATACCGAGATCAATCGCCTCGGCGCCTTCACTGCGAATGAGCGCACGCAACGCGAAGCCGTTCGAGTAGACGATCTGTCCCGGCGCAGGGACGGTGCCCGGCATCACCAGCTCGTCGCCGGTCGCGAGGATCGCGACTTTCGGGCGGCGCCGCACCGGAAGCTTCGGATGGTTCATACTGGCGGCCAGCGAAAGATCGCGATCCGTGAGCAGGGCACCGCCTTTCAGCAGCACGTCGCCTTCGCGAAAATCGATACCCGCTTTCCGGATGTTCTTTCCGGTGTCGATTGCCTCATTGATCGCGACGATGTCGCCATCACGCGTGGTATCTTCCTGGATCACCACGGCATCGGCGCCATAGGGAACGACACCGCCCGTGAAGATGCGGGCCGCTTCGCCGGTCGCAAGGCCCCCATTCAACGGCCGCCCGGCGGCGACTTCGCCAATGACTTTGAGGCGAGCGCCAAGTACAGCGTCCGCCGCACGGACGGCATAGCCATCCATGGCGGACATCGCGGCAGGCGGCTGTGTGCGCAGGGAAGGCACGTCGCGGGCGAGGGTGCGGTGATGGGCTTCTTCAAGCGGCACGAGTTCTTCTGGAAGTGCGTCGGCGCCCTTGAGAACGGCTGCATACGCATCCGCGACCGGCATCAGTGCCATTGTGTGATCCTTACGCTCCGGCTGATACGAATGTCAGAATCAGGACACTAGGTAGTGGCCGGACTTTCCACCCTTTTTCTCGACGAGGTGGATGCCTTCGATCCGCATCCCTCGTTCTACCGCTTTGACCATATCGTAGATCGTCAGGCATGTGACGGAAACGGCGGTCAGCGCTTCCATTTCCACGCCGGTCGGGCCTTTGACCTTCACGGTAGCGCGGACGCGACAGCCGGGCAGTTTGGCGTCAGGTTCGATCTCGACCACGACTTTGGACAACGCAAGCGGATGGCACAGCGGAATGAGCTCGGATGTGCGTTTTGCCGCCATGATCCCGGCGATGCGCGCAGTGCCGAGTACATCGCCCTTGGCCGCGTTGCCCTTGACAATAAGGTCAAGGGTTTTGCGGGTCATGATGACGCGGCCTTCGGCAACCGCGACGCGCTCGGTGTCCGGCTTGGCGGACACGTCAACCATACGTGCCTCGCCTTTGGCGTCGATGTGGGTGAGGCCAGAGCTTTTCTTCGAAGCGTTGTCTGACGTCTTTGCCACGTTTCAGCGTGTCCCGGTTGCGCGTTGAGCGGTGTCGCGCGCAAGCAAAGCCCGCGTTGCCGCAGTGACGTCATCCTGACGCATCAGGCTTTCACCGACAAGAAAGGTCGACATGCCGACCTTCGCGAGCCGCGACAGGTCTTCCGGCGTGAAGATTCCGCTTTCGCCGACCATGATCCGCTCTTGCGGGATCATCGGCGCCAGTTGTTCACTGGTCGCAAGTGTGGTCTCGAAGGTGCGAAGATTCCGGTTGTTGACGCCGAGCAGCGGTGAACGCAGCTTCAACGCACGGTCGAGCTCTTCCTTGTTGTGGACTTCGAGCAACACATCCAAGCCATAGGCGAATGCTGCATCCTCGATGTCCTTCGCAGCTGCATCGTCAAGGGCAGCCAGGATGATGAGAATGCAATCGGCGCCATGGGCGCGGGCCTCGGCCACCTGATAGGTGTCGTACATGAAGTCCTTGCGCAGCACGGGCAGCGACACGGCGGCACGCGCGGCCACCATGAAATCGAGATGCCCCTGAAACGAAGGCGTGTCGGTCAACACGGACAGACAAGCCGCACCGCCGGCTTCATACGCCTTTGCGAGCAGCGGAGGATCGAAGTCGGCACGGATCAGGCCCTTCGAGGGCGAGGCCTTCTTGATCTCCGCGATCAGCGCGTACTCGCCCTGCGCGTGCTTCTTGCGAATGGCGTTGACGAATCCGCGTGGCGGAGGCGCCGCCTTTGCGCGGGCTTCAACATCGGCGAGGGGATGCGCGCGTTTGGCGACGGCAATTTCCTCGCGCTTATAGGCTTCGATCTTTGTCAGGATGTCGGACAAGGGGAGTTGCTCCTCAAGCATTCGAGACAGCAATGAGGCGCTTCAGCTTGTCAGCTGCCGCGCCGCTGTCGAGAGACTTTGCACCAATTGCAACGCCTTCCTTGAGGTCTTTCGCCTTTCCGGCGACCACAAGGGCGGCGGCGGCGTTGATTAGAGCAACATTGCGGTATGCGCTGGGCTTGCCTTCGAGAACACCGAGAAGTGACTTCGCATTAGCATCCGCATCGCCCCCCTTCAGATCCGCACTGGTTGCGCGCGGTAAGCCTGCATCTTCCGGTGTGACTTCGAACGAGCGGATGGTGCCGTTCTCGAGCGCAGCCACGGAGGTGGGGCCGGTGAGGGTGATCTCATCGAGCCCGTCCGAACCATGAACAACCCAGACGGAGTCCGCACCGAGGTTCTTCAGCACCTGTGCGAGAGGTTGCACCCAGTGCTTTGAAAAGACGCCAACCATCTGGCGCTTCACGCCGGCTGGATTGGACAGCGGCCCCAGCAGATTGAAAATCGTACGGGTGGCCAACTCGACGCGCGTCGGGTTGACGTTTTTCATCGCAGGATGATGTGTCGGTGCGAACATGAAGCCGATGCCGGCTTCGTTGATGCAGCGGCCGACATCATCGGGTGTGATGTCGATCTTGATGCCAAGCGCTGCCAGCACGTCCGCGGCGCCGGATTTCGACGACAGAGCGCGATTGCCGTGCTTGGCGACAGGCACGCCGGTGCCCGCGAGAATGAATGAGGCACACGTCGAGACATTGACCGATCCGGAGCCATCGCCGCCGGTGCCGACGATGTCGACCGCGTCGGCAGGCGCCTTGACGGGCAGCATCTTGGCCCGCATGGCCGACACCGCGCCGGTGATTTCGTCGACCGTCTCGCCACGAACGCGCAACGCCATCAGGAGAGCGCCCATCTGAGAGGGCGTCGCCTCGCCGGACATCATGCAGTCAAAAGCGGTCGCGGCTTCATCTCGTGACAGGGCCGCGCCAGTGGCGACCTTTCCGATGATGGCTTTGAAGTCGTTCATGTGACTTTCACTTGAAGCTATTGCGCGGATGCTGCGCCGGTGGCCACGGCGAACGCGTTCTGGTTGATCGTCGTGCCAACCTCCGATTCAAGTTGGGTCACGAACTGCGAGATCTGTTCTTCGCTCAGACCGCTTTGAAGGGTGTCTTTAAGCTTCTTCACGTCGTCCGACGCCATGTCGACCGTCGGCGTGATCACGTCAGTGACCTTGAACACGATCCAATCGGTGCTGTTGGCACCTTCGGTCTGACCAACACCATCCTTCGGCGTGCGGAACGCTGCTGCGATCAGGCGTTCCGGTACGTCCTTGACCTGCGCATCACGCTTGAAGGCGGTCGCAGTTTCAACTTTGACGCCAAGTGCGGCAGCCTCGGCGTCAAATTTGGCGCCTTTCTCCAGCTTCTCGATCAGTTCGGCTGCCTTGGCTCGCAGACGCTTTGAAACCTCTTCCGCGCGCCAGCGTTTCTCGACCTGATCCTTGACCTCTTCGAGCGTGCGATCCCGCGACGGTGTGACGCCAAGCACGTCGAACCAAAGTTCGCCGCCATTGAATTGCACCGTATCGTTCTCAACGCCGACATTGCTCGCGAAGGCAGGGGAGATGACGTCGATGCCTTGCGGCAGACCTACGACGGGCTTGCCGTCCGGACCGCGGCCGGAGCGATCGACGGCCTCAATGGTGATGGCCTTCAGTCCCAGCTTTTGCGCAGCTTCGGCGATGTTGGCGCCGCCGCCACGCTCGTCTTCGATCTTGTTATGCAGATCCTGAAGCTGCGAACGTGCGCGCTCCGTCGCGACCTCGCGCTTGATGACGTCCGCGAGGCTTTCATAGCTCGGGTTCGCGCCGGGCTCGATCTTGGTGACCTTCACCAAGGCGGTCACGAGTGCGCCCTTCACGGGCTCGCTGACCGTATCGGGGGCGAGCGAAAAAGCGGCGTCGGCAATTGCAGGATCAATGGCGCC
Source organism: Afipia dichlorophenoxyacetatis (assembly GCF_055386385.1). Lineage (NCBI taxonomy): Bacteria > Pseudomonadati > Pseudomonadota > Alphaproteobacteria > Hyphomicrobiales > Nitrobacteraceae > Afipia > Afipia dichlorophenoxyacetatis. The sequence goes on from NZ_AP029250.1 coordinate 3,159,022, forward strand.
CTTGGTGACGACGCCGAGATCAATGTCTGACGGCGTCAGCTTGCGCTCTTTCGCGATGTCTTCGAAGGACGTGCCTGCCGCGATCTTCTCGCGGGCAGCCTTTGCCTCTTCCATGGTCGGAAACGCGATCTGATAGACTTGGCGGCGTTCCGGAGTGGTGTAGCGGTCGCGCTGCTGCTCGAAGATCTTCTTGGCGTCTTCGTCGGACACAGTGATCGATTTCGCAAGTTCGTCAGGGGTCAAAGTGAGCACCGCGAGCTTGCGATATTCCGGCGCACGGAACAGCGGCTTGCGGTCCTCGAAATAAGCAGCCAGCGCCTCAGGCGAGGGCGGGTCGATCGTTCCGGCCTGAGCCTCGGTCAGATTGACGAATTCAACCGAGCGCTGCTCGTTCTGGAAACGGATCAGGGCTTCGAGCTGGGTCTTGGAGGGCTCTGCTCCAGAGGCGACTGTGCCGGTGAGCTGACGGCGCAACGATACGCGCCGCTGCTCTGCAATATAGCGCTGTTCGTTGTAGCCGAACTGCCGGATCAATGCATTGAAGCGATCGGGGTCGAACTTGCCATTAAGGCCCTTGAAGTTCGGGTCTTCGGAAATCGCCCGGACGACATCTGCATCCGACTGTCCCAAGCCCATGCGGCGTGCGCCTTCATCGAGGGCGGCTTCAGCGATCACCTGCTGCAGCACCTGACGATCGAGACCGAATGCACGGGCCTGCTCCGAAGTGATCGGCCGGCCGAACTGGCGGCCGATCTGCTGCAGCTTGTCGGTGTAGAGATTACGGAATTGCTCCGTGGTGATTTCGGTGTTGCCGATCTTGGCAAGGCTCGATTGTCCGAATCCTTTGAAGATATCGGCGATACCCCAGATACCGAAACTAACGATCAGGATGCCGAACATGACAGACATGATCGTCTTGCCGAGCCAGTTCGATGAGGCTTTGCGCATTCCTCGGAGCATGGGGCCAACTTGCTTGATGTTTCAGGAGAGGAGCGGTTCGCCAACATCACTGAAGGGCGTTACCGCATTGTTCTGCCGACATATAAAGGGGTGGTAGTTCCCTAGCAACCTTGCTGACGGCGACGCTTCAGCGCGGTTAACAATAGGCAATGGGAACTGGCGCGGAGGCGCCCCCTCTGATAGGCCGCGAATAGTGCCATTTGCCGAGTGAGATCAATCATGACCGACAAGCGCCGCCCGCTGATTGCGGGGAACTGGAAGATGAATGGGCTCAAAACGTCACTGAACGAGCTCGCGGCCATTGGTCAGGGGGCCGGTCATGTTTGGCAGAAGGCCGATCTGCTGATCTGTCCGCCGGCGACCTTGGTGTTCAGCGCCGCGGCCGCCGCAATCGGATCAAAAGTTGCGATCGGTGGGCAGGATTGCCACCCCAAAGGCTCCGGAGCCCATACGGGTGATATTTCAGCCGAAATGCTGGCGGATGCAGGCGCGACGGCCGTGATTGTCGGCCATTCGGAACGCCGGACGGACCACCATGAAAGCGATGATTTGGTGCGTCTCAAGGCGGAAGCAGCCTGGCGCGCCGGCCTTGTGGCTATCGTCTGCGTCGGTGAGACGCGGGAGCAACGGGATGCCGGCCGGGCTCTCGATGTGATCGGGACCCAGCTCGCCGGATCGCTGCCGGATGGCGTGACGGCGTCGAATACCGTCGTGGCCTATGAACCGGTCTGGGCGATCGGCACAGGACTGACTCCGACGACCAAAGATATCGAGGAAGTTCATGGGTTTATCCGCGCCAAGCTGGAAGATCGCTTTAGCAGCGAAGGGGCCCGGGTCCGCATTCTTTACGGCGGCTCGGTCAAGCCTTCGAACTCAGCCGAATTAATGGCTGTCGCCAATGTGGACGGGGCGCTGGTTGGCGGTGCCAGTCTTAAGGCCGCCGACTTCCTTGCGATTGCGGCCGGATGCCCTTAAGTCCTTGGTAGTGCTGGACCGTAGTCAGGGGTGACAATCACCCCCGCAATCGTGTACAGACCGCGCAACTTCAACCCCCGCAAGCTTCAGTGCGACCGGCTGCCCGGTCCCGATGGCTTGTGACGGAAGGTCACGATGCAAACCGTCATTATCGTCATCCATCTCATGATTGTTGCCACGCTGATCGGTGTGGTGCTGCTTCAGCGCTCCGAAGGCGGGGGACTGGGCATTGGCGGCGGTGGCGGCTTTATGTCGAGCCGGGGCACGACCAACCTTCTGACGCGGACGACCGCGATTCTGGCGGCTGGCTTCTTTGTGACCAGCCTGTTCCTGTCGTGGTGGGCCAGCTACGAGCGCAAGCCTGTCTCGATCATCAACACCAGCCCGGCTCCAATCTCTCAGCCAGGAACTCCATCGGCTCCGGCTGGCGGTCTTCTGGACTCGCTGAAGAAGCCTGAAGCACCTGCCGTACCGCAGGCTCCGCAGTCGAAATAACACCTATGCGGATAAAAGATTTGCAGATATGCGCGGAATGCTTATCTGCAGGTCTTAAGGTGTTCCCCCAACTCATTGACTGACTTCGCCTTTTGAAGTCACCCACAGCGTCACGATTTGTCGGCGTGCGCGTGGTGTTTAGTTTTGCGAATCGGGCCGGCGGCGTTAAAGGTTGATTCCCATGGCGCGGTACATTTTCATCACCGGCGGCGTGGTTTCCTCGCTCGGCAAAGGTTTGGCATCAGCTGCACTCGGTGCGCTGCTGCAGTCGCGAGGCTACAAGGTCCGTCTTCGCAAGCTTGATCCCTATCTCAACCTCGATCCGGGGACGATGTCGCCGTATCAGCACGGCGAAGTGTTCGTCACCGACGACGGCGCCGAGACAGATCTCGATCTCGGGCACTACGAACGGTTCACCGGTCATCCGGCGACCAAGGCCGACAACATCACCACTGGCCGAATCTACCAGGACATTCTCACCAAGGAACGGCGGGGCGATTACCTCGGCGCGACCATTCAGGTCATTCCCCATGTGACGAACGCCATCAAGGACTTCATCCTCAACGGCAACGATGGCTACGACTTCGTGCTGTGCGAGATCGGCGGCACGGTCGGTGACATCGAAGGTCTGCCGTTCTTCGAGGCCATTCGTCAGATCAAGAACGATCTGCCGCGCGGCGACGTGATCTATATCCACCTCACGCTGCTCCCCTACATCCCGAGTGCGGGTGAGTTGAAGACCAAGCCGACACAGCATTCGGTCAAGGAACTTCGTTCGATCGGCATCCAGCCCGACATTCTGCTGTGCCGCTCGGATCGCGAGATCCCGAAGGAAGAGCGCCGCAAGCTGGCTCTGTTCTGTAACGTGCGCGAAAGCGCCGTGATCGAAGCGCTGGACGTCGACAACATCTACGCGGTGCCGGAAGCGTATCATGCGGCTGGCCTCGACGATGAAGTGCTGGCAGCCTTCGGCATCAAGCCGAAGACGCCGCCCGCTCTGGACAGCTGGCACGTCATTAACGAGCGCGTCCGCAATCCCGAAGGCCAGGTGACCATTGCCATTGTCGGCAAGTACACCGGCATGAAGGACGCCTACAAATCGCTGATCGAGGCGTTGTCCCACGGCGGCATCGCCAACAAGGTGAAGGTCAATCTCGACTGGATCGAGTCGGAGGTCTTCGAAAACGAAGACCCGGCGCCGTTCCTCGAGCACGTCAACGGCATCCTGGTGCCGGGCGGATTTGGCCAGCGCGGTGCGGAGGGCAAGATCAAGGCGGCGCAATTCGCCCGCGAGCGCGATGTTCCGTATTTCGGGATTTGCTTCGGCATGCAGATGGCAGTGATCGAAGCCGCGCGTAATCTTGCCGGTATCACCGACGCCAACTCCACCGAGTTCGGTCCGACCAAGGAGCCGCTGGTCGGATTGATGACCGAATGGCTGCGCGGCAACGAACTCGAAAAGCGCACCAAGGCCGGTGACCTCGGCGGCACCATGCGGCTCGGCGCGTACCCCGCGATGCTCAAGAAGGGCAGCCGTGTCTCGAAGGTCTATGGCGATGCGCTGGAGATCTCAGAGCGTCATCGTCATCGCTATGAAGTCAACACAGCCTACAAGGACCGGCTCGAGCAGCACGGCCTGCGGTTCTCCGGTCTATCACCCGATGGTGTGCTGCCGGAGATCGTCGAGTACGAGGATCATCCGTGGTTCATCGGTGTGCAGTATCATCCGGAGCTGAAGTCGCGTCCGTTCGAACCGCATCCGCTGTTCGCCTCGTTCGTGCAGGCAGCGATGGTGCAAAGCCGTCTCGTGTAATCGACTGCGATAACGAACGTTTTTATTTCTGTCACCGGTTTGGTGGATAGTTATGTCCCTGCAGGCTCTCTGGAGAGGGCGTTCTGTTGCGTCGGCGTGCGTTGTTGCATCCGTCGTTATTTTTCAGACAATTTTCACAGCGAGTGCTGAGCAGGTGATGTCCCAGCAGGCAAGTCCGGTCACTTTCCCATGGAAGGGATCGCCGGACGATGAAATCACTGCGAACCTGGCGATCGGCAGTTTGCGCGAGTCGCTGTTGATGTGGCTCAAGACCGAGCGCGGAATTCACGTCGAGACACTTCTGGTTTCGATCGGCGCGCTTGCAGGTTATTCGGCGCAAAATGCGGTGTGGGCGAGGCTTGGCAAGCGCGATGTTCCAATGCCTGATGCCGCGACTGCGGCTCCGGAGGCCTTGAGTGAATACCTGCGCCTCAAGGGGCTGCTCGTTATCGTGACGACGAAGTCCGGTGAGAATCTCTATTTTGGCGATCTCATCAACGGCTATCTCGTGCCGCAGGCCGCCAGCAAATATCCCACCACGTTATGGGGAATGGTCGCTGCGAGTGCTCTGGCGAACGGCGTGCCGCAGACTGATCTGCCGGATATCAATCTCATGTTCAGGCACGTGTCCGAGACGGCGGGTACGCCTGAGTTCGGCGTACCCACGGTCGGCAAAGAACATCAGCCACACATCGACGCACGCCAGTTGCTCAATATATTCTGGCCTCGTGCGAGATTCATTCTCACACGCACCGACGGGCCGGGGCCAGCCAAGGGCCGCAGCGTCGCGCCCGAATACTGGCCGCTGATTTGCGCGGAAGTTGCCAACCAGCTTTTCCGCCAGACGAAGGATACGCTTGATCCGCGTATCGGCCTAAAGCTGGTGATGGAATCGGCCATCGCGATGTCGAAGGTCGATCCGAAGTCAGTTCCGAAGGAGCTTCCCGAAAAAGACAAACCTCGGGATAATCAGTAGATCGGGGTGGGGGTTGATCGCCGGACAGCATGCTGCTGGAGATCGTCGAGTGCGGAACTGCGACCAGGTCGGCCATGAATCGCGACAACAAATCTGAAACAGACGCGCCGCTCCGGCCATGGGGCCAACCGCCGGCCGATCACCCGCCGCAGCAATCCCATGTGGCGCTGCCGATTGCACCCGTCCGTCGCGCTCTGTTCAATCGCAGTTCTCTGATTTCCTTGCTGTTCGTGATTGCGATCGTAGGGCTTTATGGGACGCGCGCTTATCAAGACCTCTCCACACCGCAGGCTTGGTCCTATTGGAAGGATCTGTATTTTTCCCACTCAATGACCGCGTCAGTCGTGACTGTTGATGGCTTGGGACAATCAAATCGCGCACTCGCAGTGAAGGGGGAGATCGGAGCCGCAACTGCCAGCGTATTTCGTGCGCAACTGGATGATGCCAAGCTTGTCGCTGGCGACACTGTGATCCTGTCGTCGCCGGGTGGCCGGGTCGATCAGGCGCTCATCATGGGCGAGATCATCCGCTCGCGCGGGCTGAGAACGCTGGTCGGCTCGGTGGATTCCGAGGGGCGAATGAAGCCCGCGTATTGCGCCAGCGCCTGCGTGCTGGCCTACGCTGGCGGAACGGTCCGCACCCTTGTGCCTGGCTCCCGGCTGGGCGTGCACCAGTTCACGGCCGAGGTGCCGAAAGAGGACACCCGTAATTGGGACGGTGTCGCGTATGCCCAGAAAACGGCGGGAATAATCCTCGAATACATGACCCGAATGGGCGTCTCGCCATCGATCCTGCAGCAGATGTCGGCGAGCAAAGAGATTCGCTGGCTCAGTGAAAAAGACGCAGTTGATCTGAATCTTGTGACGAAGCGTTTCGGTGCCGGCTGAGCTTAGCGCGGGCATCCCGAGGTCTGATCGCCACTGCGGGCGGCGGGCTTACCATTGATGAATACGCCTCCACCGCCGCCAACCACGACGCCGCCGCAACTGGTCTTGTCGCTGGTGACCGCCGCCGGCTTGCCGTTGATGAAGACGTTCTTCGAGCCTTCGACGACGACGTTGCCGCCGGTGGTCGTATCACCTTGGCGCGCCGCGGGCTTCCCCCCGATCGAAACGCTCTCGCTGCCATTTGATATCACGCCGGGTGTGCCAGGTCGTTCCTGAGCGGAGACGGGAAGCGACGTGGCAAAAATCAGGGAAAGAACCAGACCAGACAACATTCGCATGGGGAGCTCTTCAAGGCAGACCTGTGGGTGCGGGTGCTTGATCAGCTTACCGCGAGCCGACTATACCTCGACGATTGGAACTGGCATACGCCATAACGACCAAACTATCGCGAACAAGAAAAAACAGGGGAGATTGATGAGCAAAATCTACGAAATGCGCGTGTATCGTTGCATCCCGGGACGCCTTCCAAATCTGCTCAAGCGGTTCGAGACGATTACGCTCGATATGTGGAAGAAGCACGGCATTCGGCCGGCGGGCTTTTTCACGACGCTTGTTGGCGAGTCGAACCAGGAACTGACCTATCTCCTTGAATGGGATTCGTTGGCCGAGCGTGAGCAGAAGTGGAACGCCTTCCAGGCCGATCCGGCGTGGATCTCGGCCCGTGCGGAGACCGAGAAGGACGGCCAGATTGTCAACAACATCACCAACCAGTTTCTGCAGCCGACTGCCTTCTCGTCGGTGAAGTAAAGGGCGCTTTAGCGCGTTGAGCCATGCCTCGCGGTCTCGATCATATCGTCCACGCCGTTCGCGATCTTGATGCAGCGGCGGAGTTCTACCGCCGCGCCGGCTTCAAGGTCGGCGCGCGCAACAAGCACCCCTGGGGCACGCACAATCACGTCGTCCAGTTTCCGGGTTTCTTCATCGAAATCCTGACGGTCGCTGAACCGGAGAAACTGGTCGGCGAGGGACTGGCGAAGATCTTTGGTGTTGCCAATCGCGATGCGATCGCGCGCGGTGACGGCTTTTCCATGTTGATACTGGAAAGCGTGGACTCTGAGGCGGATGTTGCGGACTTCTCACGCCTTGGTATCGGCGCTTCGCCTTCACTGCCGTTTTCCCGTGAGGCGAAGCTGCCGGACGGAAGCACGACAACGGTCGGGTTCTCGCTGGCTTTCGCGCGAGACGCGCTGTCTCCGCACACAGGGTTTGCAACCTGCCAGCAGCACAATCCGGCAGCCTTCTGGAAAACGGACTATCAGCAGCATCTCAACGGTGCGAGCGGCGTGCTCGGCGCTGTGCTGGTCGCTGACAACCCGACCGACCATCACATCTTTCTCAGCGGTTTTACCAATGTGCGCGAGCTTCATTCAAGCTCGATGGGCGTCACCGCGCCGACGCCACGCGGCGATGTCGAGATTATTGAGGCGGTCGCGTTCCGCGATCAGTTCGGCATCGCGCCGAAGGTCGATGGACAGGGGGCATCGCTCAAAGGCTTGCGATTGTCGGTTCCATCGATTGATGAGGTTGAGCGGCAATTGCGCAACAACGGTATTGCATCTCACCGTCATATCGGGCGCCTGATCGTGCCCGCCGAGACGGCTTTTGGTGCAACCCTGATATTCGAACCTTCAACCGCCACTTGATCCCGCACCTCCAGACCGGCATGGTCGTTCGGCATTTGGTGTTTGGCACCACGGCTTTATGCGCCGATTTGCTTCAGACAAAGGATAAGCCTTGAACGCTCAGCTCTCTGCGGCACCGATCGTCTCTGCCGGTTCAGTCAAATTCGGCAACGCGCTGCCGCTGGCGGTGATTGCCGGGCCTTGCCAATTGGAGAGCCGTGCGCATGCACTTGAAGTCGCATCAGCGCTGAAAGAGATCGCTGCCCGTCTCAAGATTGGGCTCGTCTACAAGACGTCGTTCGACAAGGCCAACCGCACCAGCGCGTCCGGCGCACGGGGAATTGGCCTCGAGAAGGCACTTCCGATTTTCGCAGAGATCCGCTCGACACTCGGAATGCCCGTGCTGACCGACGTGCACGAAATCGAGCAATGCGCGCCCGTAGCGGAAGCGGTCGATATTCTGCAGATCCCTGCATTCCTGTGCCGTCAGACCGACCTCCTGTTGGCCGCTGCGGCGACCGGTAAGATCGTGAACGTAAAGAAGGGCCAGTTTCTCGCACCGTGGGACATGGCCAATGTGGTCGGCAAGGTCGTCGGCGGCGGCAATCCCAACGTGCTGGTGACCGAACGCGGTGCGTCGTTCGGCTACAACACGCTGGTATCGGACATGCGGGCGCTGCCGATCCTTGCGCGCACGACCGGTGCGCCGGTGATTTTTGACGCGACGCATTCGGTGCAGCAGCCCGGCGGCAAGGGGACATCGTCCGGCGGCGAACGTGAATTCGTGCCGGTATTGGCGCGGGCGGCTGTGGCGGTCGGTGTTGCCGGCGTGTTCATCGAGACGCATCCCGATCCGGACAAAGCCCCGTCTGACGGACCTAATATGGTGCCGCTCAAGGACTTCGAAGCCCTGGTTAAGAACCTGATGGCATTCGACGCGCTCGCAAAGGGCGAAACACGCTGATGATCCCATCGGGAGCGGAATTCGAGGAGCGATCAGTCTCCTGATGCTCCCGATCCTCAATGTGATCGCTGCAACGACATTTGCTGCCGCGCTGTCGTCGCGCTCGATGGAGCCGGTACTGCCGCTGGTGGCGAATGAGCTCGGCGTGACCATCGCAACTGCTGCAAGTCTGTCGGCCGCTGTCGCCCTCACATTTGCAATTGTGCAGCCGCTCCTGGGAGCCGCAGCCGATATGTTCGGCAAGGCGCGGCTGATGATTATCTGTCTCGCAACGCTTGGTGCGGCCAACATCATCGGCGCGATGGCGACGTCCTTCGAGACGCTGTTTCTGTCGCGCATCCTGTGCGGCATCGCAGCCGGGGGCACGTTTCCGGTCGCAATGGGGCTCGCGAGCGATCTTGTCCCGACGGCGCACCGACAGGTCGCGCTTAGCCGGGTGCTCGCGGGCGCGATGACCGGAAATCTGCTCGGCTCTTCTGCCGCCGGCGTGATCGGTGATTTTCTTGGATGGCGTGGTGTTCTGACCGTTCTCGGCCTGTTGATGATCGGCGCCTCGATCGCGGTGTGGATCGGGTTTCGCCGTGGCGGTGTCACCAGCACCACACGGGGCGTGGATTTCGCCACGCTGAAGCACGGTTATCGGACGATCCTGAAAAATCCCAACGCGCGCGTCTGTTTCTCGGCGGTGTTCGTCGAGGGGCTTTGCGTCCTTGGGCTGTTTCCATTTATCGCGGCATTTCTGTTCGAGCTGGGTGAAACCCGCTCGTCGATTCCGGGCGTCGTGATCGCGGCTTTTGCCGTGGGTGGTCTGCTCTACACCATGAGCGTATCGCGACTGTTGCCGCGCATCGGCGTCCGGGGCTTGATGATCGCTGGCTCGGTGGCGGTTGGATTGCAGATCGGGGCAATCGCGTTCGGCCCTCGCTGGGAAGTGCAGGCGCTCTGCTTCCTGATTATGGGCTGGGGATTCTACTGCCTGCATGGCTCGTTGCAGGTGTTTTCAAGCGACCTCGCACCAGAGGCGCGCGCGTCTGCACTGTCGCTGCATGCGTTCTGCTTCTTCATGGGGCAGGCCGTTGGCCCGATTGTTTACGGCTTTGCGCTCGCACACGCCGGCAAACTGCCGACGCTTAGCGTGAGCGCCGCAATGATCATGGTGCTTGGGATCGTGGCTGCGCGCTTGCTCAATCGGAAACCGGCGAAGCCGGCTTAGGCTTAGCCCGATCAGCCGCGGCCGCGGTAGGGTGGGACACCCTGATCCGGCATCCAAACATTCGACGGCGGCTTTCCGGCCTGCCAGAACACGTCGATCGGCATGCCGCCGCGCGGATAGAAATATCCGCCAATGCGCAGCCAGCGCGGCGCCAGCAGTTGCGTGAGCCGCTTGCCGATGGACACCGTACAGTCCTCGTGGAACGAGCCGACATTGCGGAAACTGTTGAGGTAGAGCTTGAGCGACTTGGACTCGACCAGCCATTTGTTCGGCACATAGTCGATCACCAGGATGGCGAAGTCCGGCTGGCCGGTGACCGGGCAGATCGAGGTAAACTCCGGCATCGTGAAGCGTGCGACGTAGTTCGTGTCCGTATGTGGGTTGGGCACGCGGTCGAGCTGCGCGCGATCCGGCGAGGCGGGGGCTTCCACCTGCTGACCAAGTTGCAATGGGACGTGTGCAGGCGTGGTGGACGCCTTGCGAGGCTTTCGTGACATGGGTTTCTCCGTTGGCGCCTCTGTAACCAATCTAATGGCCCGATCCTAGCATTCGCATCGCCGTCCCAGTGCGCCCGCGGCCTTTTCCCGTCGCCAGCCTTCCTGTAGAAGCACCCCAATTGTTGACCCGTAGAAGTGAAGGGACCGTCATGACCGCTATCGTTGACATCATCGGCCGCGAAATTCTCGACAGCCGTGGAAATCCGACCGTCGAAGTCGATGTGGTGTTGGAAGACGGCTCCCTCGGACGGGCTGCGGTGCCGTCGGGTGCCTCCACCGGAGCCCATGAGGCCGTCGAGCTGCGCGATGGCGACAAGAGCCGGTATCAGGGCAAGGGCGTCTTGAAGGCGGTCGAGGCCGTCAACGGCGAGATCTTCGATGCCGTGGGCGGCATGGAAGCCGAGCAGCAGGTCCAGATCGACGAGGTCATGATCGGCCTCGATGGAACCCCGAACAAGAGCCGCCTCGGCGCCAACGCGATTCTCGGCGTCTCGCTCGCGGTAGCCAAGGCAGCGGCTGAATCGCTTGGCATGCCGCTCTATCGCTATGTTGGTGGAACCTCGGCGCGGACCCTGCCGGTGCCAATGATGAACATTATCAATGGCGGCGTACACGCTGATAATCCAATCGATTTCCAGGAAATCATGATCATGCCGACGGGCGCGAGGAGCTTCTCCGAGGGGCTTCGCTGTGGCGCCGAGATTTTCCACACGCTGAAGTCCGAACTGAAGAAGGCCGGCCACAACACCAACGTCGGCGATGAGGGCGGCTTCGCACCGAACTTGCCGTCGGCGGACGCTGCGCTTGATTTCGTCATGAGCGCCATCGGGAAGGCGGGCTACAAGGCCGGCGACGACGTCATGCTGGCGCTGGACTGCGCTTCCACCGAATTCTTCAAGGACGGCGCTTACGTCTATGAAGGTGAAAAGAAAACCCGCTCGCGCTCTGAGCAGGCCAAGTATCTGGCCGATCTCGTCTCGCGCTATCCGATCGTCTCGATCGAGGACGGCATGGCGGAAGACGATATGGACGGCTGGAAAGAGCTGACCGATCTGATCGGCCGCAAGTGCCAACTCGTGGGTGACGACCTGTTCGTGACCAACGTGAAGCGCCTCGCCGAAGGCATCAAGGCAGGGCGCGGCAACTCAATCCTGATCAAGGTCAACCAGATCGGCACGCTGACCGAGACCCTTGCGGCCGTCGAAATGGCGCACAAGGCGGCCTACACGGCTGTGATGTCGCATCGCTCCGGTGAAACGGAAGACGCCACCATCGCCGACCTCGCGGTTGCGACCAACTGCGGACAGATCAAGACAGGCTCGCTGGCACGCGCCGACCGGACCGCGAAGTACAACCAGCTGCTGCGCATCGAGCAAGAGTTGGGTTCGCAGGCGGTTTACGCCGGCAGGTCAGCACTTAAGGCGCTGGCGTAAAACACGCCGCACCGGAAGGCTCAAGGCAGCATTTCTGGTGTTCAGTTTCGCGCGGGGCAAGTCCTTGCCCCCGCGGGTGCTTCGCGGTTTGACTGCCCCGTAAACGGAATCAATTCGGACGGGAGCGAAGCGAATGGACGGGCCACTCAAGGGCATCAGGGTCATCGAGATCGGGCAGGCGCTGGCCGGTCCACTGGCTGGTGCAATCCTGGCCGATATGGGTGCCGACGTCATCAAGGTGGAGAAGCCGGATGGCGGCGATGACGCGCGCGGGTGGGGGCCGCCATTCGTCGAAGAGGCATCGATCATGTTTCATGTCACCAACCGCAACAAGCGGTCGGTGACGCTAGATATGAAGAGCGCCGACGGCGTGGCGAAGCTGAAAGATCTCGTGCGCGATGCCGATATCCTGATCCAAAATCTGCGTTCGGGTGTCGTGAGCGATCTCGGCGTCGGTCCCGAGGACATGACAGCGATCAATCCGCGTCTGATCTACTGCTCGATCTGGGCTTTCGGCTCGCGCGGTCCGCTGTCAAAAGCACCGGGGTTCGATCCGTTGTTGCAGGCTTATAGTGGTGTGATGATGCAGACCGGCCGCCACGGCGATCCGCCGACTTTCTGCGCGCCAGCCATCAACGACAAGGCGACCGCGCAATGGTGTGTGATCGGGGCGCTGGCTGCACTTCAGCAGCGGAACGTCACCGGCAAGGGATGCGTCATTGATACCTCATTGCTCGATAGTGCCGCGTCGTGGGTGGATTCTTCGCTTGCGACCTATCATGTCACGCAGGAGCTCTCGCCGCGAACCGGTACGGCCGCGTCTGCCATCGTGCCGTATCAGGTGTTCGAGACCGCCGACAACCCGATGGTGATCGCCGCCGGATACGATCGGTTGTTTCACAAGTGTGCAGCTGTGCTCGGCTTCCCGGAGTGGGCGACCGATCCGCGCTTTGCGCGAGGACGAGACCGATTTCTCAACCGTGACGTGCTGATCGATCTCATGTCGGTCGTGTTGCGCACGAAAAGCCGCGCGGAGTGGATCGCAGCATTTGAAGCAGTCGGCGTCCCCTGCAGTCCGGTGAACACCATCGTCGAACTCTCGCAGACCGAGCAATTCAAGGCCGCCGATTTGGTTCGGACGTTGCCCAGCAGCGGTCTGCCCGTGATTGGGCTGCCGATTTCATTCGACGGCCAACGGCCACATCCGCATTCCGGCGCGCCTAAACTCGGTGAGCATAATGACGAACTGCTGAACTGATGTGATCACGGATCGCAGCGCACGAAAACAAGACTCAAATGCACCGCGCTAATGGCATTCATGAATTGAATGCACTTGCATCTTTTCGGGGGCGAGGCTAACTGCGGGCGCTCGATTTGTTCCGTCCCTGAAAGGATCGTTTTGTGGCCCACACCGTTTCCGTCATCGTCGGCAGCCTTCGCAAAGAATCGTTTTCGCTGAAGATTGCCAATGCACTCACGAAGCTTGCCCCGTCATCGCTCAAGCTCAACGTGGTGACGCTTCACGGATTGTCGTTCTTCAACCAGGACCTCGAAGCCAATCCGCCGGCTGATTGGGTGGCGTTCCGGGAGACGCTGCAGAATTCCGACGCCGTTCTGTTCGTGACGCCTGAATACAACCGCTCGATTCCCGGTGTGCTGAAGAACGCCATCGACGTAGGCTCGCGTCCTTACGGCAAGAGCTCGTTCAATGGCCGCCCGGCCGGCATCATCAGCAATTCGCCAGGACCGCTGGGCGGCGTCTGCGCAGCGATGAACCTGAAGCAGATCCTTCCGGGATACACCGGCCCAATCATGCAGCAGCCGGAGACCTATCTGGTTGGCGTTGGCGATGCATTCGATGACAAGGGCAACCTGACCAAAGAAGCACTTGAGAAGGTGCTGAAGCAGTACCTCGATGCATTCGCCGCCTGGGTCGAACAGCACAAGAAGTAATTCACGACCGCGGTGGCCCGGTTAGCAATCGATTAACCGGGCTATCGCATCATTCGGAATGGTTTCACGATCCCGCCTTAAAGCTATTATGACCGGCCTCGCGTTGTACGCGATTGCGGCCGCGATGATTGCCTATTTCGGCGTCAATGCGTACACGGGCAAGTACGGCCTGAATGCGCAGCAAGAACTCGATCATGAAATTGTGGCGCTCACGACAGAGCTCGCGCGCCTGAAAGCCGAGCGAGCGGCAGCCGAACAACGCGTGTCATCACTACGCTCAGACCGAGTCGACCCCGACATGCTCGATGAGCGCGCGCGCTATCAGCTCGATTATGCACACCCGCGTGATCTGGTGCGCATGATTGCTCCGAACTGAGTTTCAAATTTCAAAAAACATCGCGTTTGGATTTTAAAATTACGTTCGCTGCATTGCGTCATAGACGCGAGATTTAGTAGCGCACGCAATGCTTTCATGGCGATGTGAGTTAGAGTAGAGAGGACTGATATACGCTCTCCGCTCTCTCATTCGGACCCGTCATGGCATCAGCGAAGAAGACCGCCGCGCAGGAAACTGGCAATGGCTCCCGCCACCCATCAAATTTTGCCTTCACAAAAGAACAAGAACTTCATGCATTTCGCGAGATGCTGCTGATCCGGCGCTTCGAGGAAAAGGCTGGTCAGCTTTACGGCATGGGCGCGATCGGCGGCTTCTGCCATCTCTACATCGGTCAGGAAGCGATCGTCGTCGGCATGCAGCTCGCGCTGAAGCCTGGCGACCAGATCATCACCGGTTACCGTGATCACGGCCACATGCTGGCCACCGGCATGGATCCGAACGGTGTGATGGCTGAATTGACTGGACGCGCCGCCGGCTATTCGAAGGGCAAGGGCGGCTCCATGCACATGTTCAGCAAGGAGAAGGCCTTCTACGGCGGTCACGGTATCGTCGGTGCACAGGTGCCGCTTGGAACCGGCCTCGCTTTCGCCAACCAGTATCGTGGCAATGACCATGTCAGCGTTGCTTACTTCGGCGACGGCGCCGCCAACCAGGGCCAGGTCTACGAAAGCTTCAACATGGCGGAGCTTTGGAAGCTTCCCGCCATCTACGTCATCGAGAACAACCGTTACGCCATGGGCACGTCGGTGACGCGCTCGTCGGCCCAGACCGATTTCTCCAAGCGTGGCGTTTCGTTCAACATCCCAGGCGAGCAGGTCGACGGTATGGATGTGCGGGCGGTGAAAGCTGCCGGCGACAAGGCCGTGCAGTGGTGCCGCGAAGGTAACGGCCCTTACATCTTGGAGATGCAGACTTACCGCTATCGCGGTCACTCCATGTCAGACCCTGCGAAGTACCGGACTCGCGAGGAGGTCGACAAGGTTCGCCATGATCAGGACCCGATCGAACAGGTGCGCTTGCGTTTGCTCGACATGAAGGTCAGCGAGCAGGAGCTCAAGGCGATCGACGCCGAAGTGCGCGACATCGTCAACGCATCCGCCGATTTCGCACAGCGCGAACCGGAACCAGATGTGTCCGAGCTCTACACCGACATTTACCGCTAAGCGCAGACCTATAGATTAGTCCGGAGCGATCATGCCGATTCAAGTTCTTATGCCTGCGCTTTCGCCGACCATGGAGAAAGGCAATCTTTCGAAATGGCTGAAAAAGGAAGGCGAGGCCATCAAGTCCGGCGATGTCATTGCCGAAATTGAAACCGACAAAGCCACGATGGAAGTCGAAGCGACCGATGAAGGGACGCTCGGCAAGATTCTGGTAGCCGAAGGCACCAACGACGTCGCGGTCAATACGCCGATCGCAACCATCTTGAGCGATGGTGAAAGCGCCGCCGACCTCGATAAGGCACCGGCCGCAGCCAAGGCGCCTACTGAGTCACCAAGCGTTCAGCAGGAAGTTCAAGAGTCCCGAGCCCCAGTCGGCGAAGGCAAGCCACAGATCAGCGCACCGCCGGTCGTCGCCGCACCTGCTGCGCCGGTCGAGCCGGATCCCGAGGTGCCCGCCGGCACCGAGATGGTGAAGATGACCATGCGCGAGGCGCTGCGCGACGCCATGGCCGAGGAAATGCGCCGCGATGGCGACGTCTTCGTCATGGGCGAAGAAGTTGCCGAGTATCAAGGCGCCTACAAGGTGACGCAGGGGCTGCTGCAGGAGTTCGGTGCCAAGCGCGTGATCGACACGCCAATCACCGAACATGGTTTTGCCGGTGTTGGCGTCGGCGCGGCGATGGCTGGCCTGAAGCCGATCGTCGAGTTCATGACCTTCAACTTCGCCATGCAGGCGATGGACCAGATCATCAACTCGGCAGCCAAGACCCTTTATATGTCTGGCGGCCAGATGGGCTGCTCGATCGTCTTCCGTGGTCCGAACGGTGCGGCGGCGCGGGTTGCAGCCCAGCACAGCCAGGATTACTCGTCCTGGTATTCGCAAATTCCGGGTCTGAAAGTGGTCTCACCTTATTCGCCGGCCGATGCGAAGGGCTTGCTCAAGGCAGCGATCCGCGATCCGAATCCAGTGATCTTCCTTGAAAACGAAATTCTCTACGGTCACACGGGCGACGTCCCGAAGTTGGACGACTATGTCATTCCAATCGGCAAGGCCCGCATCGTCCGCTCCGGTCGCCATGTCACGTTGATCTCCTGGTCGCATGGCATGACCTATGCCCTGCAGGCGGCGGAAGAACTCGCCAAAGAAGGCATCGAGGCCGAAGTCATCGATCTGCGCACCTTGCGTCCGATGGACACCGAAACGTTGATCGAGTCGGTGAAGAAGACCGGCCGTGCTGTGGTGGTCGAAGAAGGCTGGCAGCAGTCCGGCGTTGGCGCCGAGATCGCCGCGCGGCTGATGGAGCATGCGTTCGACTATCTCGACGCACCAGTGGCGCGCGTATCCGGCAAGGACGTGCCGATGCCTTACGCGGCCAACCTCGAGAAGCTGGCTTTGCCGACTGCGGTCGAAGTCGTCGCCGCAGCCAAAGCTGTTACGTATCGCTAAGAGAGCAGGGCCAGGATCATGCCGATCAATATTTTGATGCCCGCGCTTTCGCCCACCATGGAAAAGGGCAACCTGTCCAAGTGGCTCAAGAAGGAAGGCGACAAGGTCAAGTCTGGCGACGTGATCGCCGAGATCGAGACCGACAAGGCGACGATGGAAGTCGAAGCCGTCGACGAAGGAACGATTGCCAAGATCCTCGTGCCGGAAGGCACGCAGGATGTTCCGGTCAATAACGTGATCGCTGTCCTCGCCGCCGACGGCGAGGACGTGAAGGCTGCCGGAGCAGGGGCTGCATCCGCCGCACCGCCTAAATCGGAAGCTCCACCGGCCGCACCGGCACCGAAAGCGGCGGCTCCTGCTGCGACGCCTGCACCAACACCGGCGCCTGCCGCCGCTGCACCCGCACCTACGGCGCCACCGAAGGCTGCACCGGCCGCGGCCAGCAACGGTGCGCGTGTGTTCTCGTCTCCGCTTGCACGCCGTTTGGCAAAGGAAGCCGGGATTGATCTGTCGCGTGTCACCGGATCAGGCCCGCATGGCCGCGTCGTTGCCCGCGATATCGATCAGGCGAAGTCGGGGCAGGGCCTCAAGCCCGCTGCGGCTGCGGCCCCCGTTGCTGTCGGCCCGTCGGATCAGCAGATCCGTGCGCTGTTCAAGGATGGCGAGTACGAGGCCGTTCCGCACGACGGCATGCGCAAGGTCATCGCGCAGCGCCTGTCGGCGTCGGATCGCGACATTCCGCAATATTATCTCACAGCGGATTGCGACATCGGCAAGCTCGTCGCTGCGCGTGAAGAGATCAATGCACTCGCGCCGAAGGACAAGGAGGGCAAGCCGGCCTACAAGCTCTCGGTCAACGACTTCGTCATCAAGGCGCTGGCGATGGCCCTGCAGCGTGTGCCGGACGCCAATGTCACCTGGACGGAAGAGGCGATGCTGCACCACAAGGTGTCGGACATTTCCGTCGCGGTCTCCATTCCGACCGGCTTGATCACGCCGATCATCCGCAATGCGCACAGCAAGTCGGTGTCGCAGATTTCTGCCGACATGAAGGATCTCGCTGCTCGCGCCAAGGCGCGCAAGCTGAAGCCGGAAGAGTATCAGGGCGGCTCCACTGCAGTATCGAACCTCGGCATGTACGGCATGAAGCAGTTCACCGCCGTGATCAATCCGCCGCAAACGTCAATCCTTGCGGTCGGCATGAGTGAAGAACGTGCAGTGGTCCGCAACGGCAAGATCGAAATCGCCAACATCATGACGGTCACGCTGACGTGCGACCATCGTGCGATGGACGGCGCCCTTGGCGCACAGCTCCTGAGCGCGTTCAGGCTTTTGATCGAAAATCCTGTGATGATGGTGGTGTAACCGGCATTGGGGGGCGAGGCCGTGCGGCTTTTTCTCACGGCATTGGTTGCCGTAGGCGCGTCCTTCGTCGTTGGATTTGGAGTCATGCTCGCAAGCTCGGCAATCGTCCCTTGCCGCAGCGATCCCGCCGGATGTGGAATGGCCAGCGCCTATCAGGCGCTGATCATCCCGGTGGAAGTTCTGGTCGTTGCGGTTGCCAACGTCATCTCCGCGCTCAGGCGACAGCGAGAGCTGGCGCTTCGGCGCTGTTTCCTCACGCTGATGCTCGTACCGATCTGTCTGCTCGTGCTCGGCTTTGCATCCGACCTTTCAAGCGGACGGCAAACCCAGATGGCGGACGTGCTTGGATTGTTGCAGGGCACCTTGCCGTTCTGGGCGATCGTGCTTGTGCAATGGCTGTTGTTCCGCAGAATCCTTGCTCGGCAAGACGCGGCGCAGGAGACGCAAGCGGGATGATCGGAATGAGATTGCGCGTTCAATCGTTTCTGCAATCAGGTCGCCGGAATTCGGTGACGGACAAGTATTTCTTGAGAACGCGCCTTTGGGCGCACGGAGCGTTACATGGCTGATACATCTTTCGACGTCGTTGTCATCGGTTCAGGGCCAGGCGGTTATGTGACGGCCATCAGAGCCGCGCAGCTCGGCTTCAAGACCGCGATTGTCGAGAAGGCTTTCCTCGGCGGCATCTGCAACAACTGGGGCTGCATCCCGACCAAGGCTCTGCTGCGTTCGGCCGAAATCTATCACTACATGAAACACGCCAAGGACTACGGGCTGTCGGCGGACAACGTGTCGTTCGATCCGAAAGCAGTGATCGCGCGCTCGCGCGGCGTCGTGAAGCGCCTCAACGGTGGCGTCGAGTTCTTGATGAAGAAGAACAAGATCACGATCATCTGGGGTGAGGCGACCCTCGAGGGCTCCGGTAAGTTCAGCGTGAAGAAATCGCAGGCCGAAGCGCCGAAGGGGTCGCTGGGCGAGGGCAGCTATCAGGCCAAGCACATCATCGTCGCCACCGGCGCGCGGCCGCGCGTGCTACCGGGCCTCGAGCCGGATAAGAAGCTGGTCTGGACCTATTTCGAGGCGATGAACCCGGACAAGATGCCGAAGTCGCTGCTGGTGGTCGGCTCCGGCGCCATCGGTATCGAGTTCGCCTCGTTCTACCGCACCATGGGGGCGGAGGTGACCGTGGTCGAAGTGTTGCCGCAAATCCTCCCGGTCGAGGATGCGGAGATTGCAGGTTTCGCCCGCAAGCAGTTCGAGAAGCAGGGCATCAAGATCCTCACCGGTGCCAAGGTCACCAAGCTCGACAAAAAGGCCGACAGCGTCACGGCGACCATCGATGACGGGAAGGGCGGCACGCAGTCGCTGACCGTTGATCGGGTGATCTCGGCGGTCGGTGTTGTCGGCAATATCGAAGGTTTCGGGCTTGAGAAGCTTGGCGTGAAGACTGACCGCGGCTGCATCGTCATCGACGGCTACGGCAAGACCAACGTGCCGGGCATCTACGCCATCGGCGACGTGGCAGGCCCCCCGATGCTCGCCCATAAGGCGGAGCATGAGGGCATCATCTGCGTCGAAGCTATCAAGGGCATGCATCCGCATCCCATGGACAAGAGCCTGATCCCGGGCTGCACCTATTGCCACCCTCAGGTTGCGTCTGTCGGCCTGACGGAAGCCAAGGCCAAGGAAGCCGGCAAGGACATCCGCGTCGGCCGCTTCCCATTCGCCGGCAACGGTAAGGCCATCGCGCAGGGCGAGGACCAGGGCATGGTGAAGGTGGTCTTCGACAAGAAGACCGGCCAGCTTCTCGGCGCCCATATGGTCGGCTCCGAGGTGACCGAACTGATCCAAGGCTTCGTCGTGGCCATGAATCTGGAGACCACGGAAGAGGAGCTGTTCCACACCATCTTCCCGCATCCGACCATCTCGGAGACGATGAAGGAAGCCGTGCTCGACGCCTATGGCCGCGTCTTGAACATGTAAGAACGCTTTCGGTGCGGGCGGCAAATAAGCCCGCATCGTCATCGGGATGCGGCAAATTTATGCGACACTTGTTGATGTCTTAGTTGCCCACTTGGAAGGAGAGTCCGATGAATGACGCTCAAGCGTTTTTGAGCCAACCGGGAGTCGGATTTTTCACCATGATCCTGATCGGCGCCATCGCCGGTTGGATTGCCGAACGGGTCACCGAGTCCAACCACGGCATCTTCACTAACATTCTGGTGGGAATCGCTGGGTCATTCGTCGGCGCTAAACTCGCCGAGATCGCGCAAGTCCCGGTGTTCGGCTTCACGCGCACGCTGATTTCAGCTTCGATCGGTGCTATCCTGATCTTGTTTGCATGGCGCTCTTTGCGCGGCCGCCGTTAAGGCAAGCCGACCAACGTCAGACCTTCCTCGGGCCGCTTGCCTTCAGCCGCTTGTGTCGAAGAGCGACACTTCCCTCGTTGCTCTGCAGCAACGGATGTGGCGAGGTCGCAACACTTGGTGAACATTTAACCGTCGCCGCATGAAGCTCTTGCGTGCGCCGCGATTTGGCCACACGCCTCAATGAAATCGTATCTTCGTAAGTACAGGGCCTCAGTGCTCGCGAAGATACTGGAAATTCCGGCCTTTTGGGAATTTCGGTTTTGGCGGGTGGCTGAGGGCGAAGGTTCACGATGGACGCGAAGACCAACATCAAAAGCAGACTGCCGAGCCGTCATGTGACGGAGGGGCCGTCGCGCGCGCCACACCGGTCGTACCTCTATGCCATGGGCCTGACCACCGAGCAGATCCATCAGCCTTTCGTCGGCGTGGCGTCCTGCTGGAATGAGGCCGCTCCCTGCAACATCTCCCTGATGCGTCAGGCTCAAGCCGCGAAAAAGGGCGTCGCCGCGGCCGGCGGTACCCCGCGCGAATTTTGCACCATTACCGTGACCGACGGTATCGCTATGGGCCATGAGGGCATGCGGTCGTCGCTGCCATCGCGCGAGACTATTGCCGACTCCGTCGAGCTCACCGTCCGTGGCCATGCGTATGATGCGCTGATCGGTCTGGCCGGCTGCGACAAGTCCCTGCCTGGCATGATGATGGCGATGCTGCGTCTCAACGTGCCGTCGATCTTCATCTATGGCGGCTCGATCCTGCCGGGTAATTTCCGGGGCCAGCAGGTCACCGTCCAGGACATGTTCGAGGCGGTCGGCAAGCATTCTGTCGGCCAGATGTCCGACGAAGACCTCGATGAAATCGAGCGAGTGGCGTGTCCTTCAGCAGGCGCCTGCGGTGCCCAATTTACAGCCAACACTATGGCGACGGTCTCTGAGGCGATCGGTCTAGCGTTGCCTTATTCGGCTGGCGCACCTGCGCCTTACGAAATCCGTGACGCTTTCTGCGCGGCGGCGGGCGAAAAGATCATGGAGTTGATCGCGTCCAACATCCGTCCGCGCGACATAGTGACACGTAAGTCTTTGGAGAACGCTGCTGCCGTGGTTGCAGCGTCCGGCGGCTCGACCAACGCGGCGTTGCATCTGCCGGCGATGGCGCATGAGTGCGGAATTGAATTCGACCTGTTCGACGTCGCCGAAATCTTCAAAAAGACACCGTATGTCGCGGATTTGAAGCCAGGTGGCCGCTATGTCGCCAAAGACATGTTCGAGGCTGGCGGCATTCCGCTCTTGATGAAAACGTTGCTGGATCACGGCTACCTGCACGGCGACTGCCTGACAGTCACGGGCCGCACGATCGCCGAAAATCTCAAAAACGTGAAATGGAATCCCCATCAGGATGTAGTGCGCTCCGCCGATAACCCTATTACGTTGACGGGCGGCGTGGTGGGAATGAAGGGTAATCTCGCGCCAGACGGCGCGATCGTAAAGGTCGCCGGCATGTCCGTCCTTAAGTTCACTGGCCCTGCGCGTTGCTTCGATTGCGAAGAGGACGCGTTTGAGTGCGTGAACACCAAGGCCTACAAAGAAGGCGACGTCATCGTCATTCGCTACGAGGGCCCCAAGGGTGGCCCCGGCATGCGGGAGATGCTCCAAACCACCGCAGCACTGACCGGCCAGGGGATGGGCGGGAAGGTTGCCCTCATCACCGACGGACGTTTCTCCGGAGCCACCCGCGGCTTCTGCGTCGGCCATGTCGGTCCTGAGGCGGCCGTCGGCGGCCCGATCGGGCTCATCCGCGACGGCGATATCATCGAACTCGATGCGGTTAATGGCACACTCGACGTCAAATTGACGGACGCCGAGTTGGCCGAACGCAAAAAAGCCTGGAAGCCACGCGAGATGCGGGTTGGATCAGGTGTGCTCTGGAAATATGCCCAGCAGGTTGGACCGGCGGTTAAAGGCGCCGTCACCCATCCGGGTGGGTCGGCCGAGAAATCCTGTTATGCGGATATTTGAGCGCATTGCCGTCGTTACTGCCCTGACGGCCACGGTTTGCGTGGCCTGGCCGGCTGGCGCCTTTGACGGGACGACAGCAGGCAGCCGGGAAGACGCAACTTTGCCCGTCGTTGCCGCTCCTAGTGGCGTTGCGATTCTCAAAAAGCCGGTCCCTCCGGGAAATGTGCCACAGCAGAGCACGTTCGCCGCTCTCAAATATGCCGCTGAAGGTGGCCATCCGGTCGCCCAGTGGAAGCTCGGGCGCATGTACGCCAACGGTGATGGCGTCGCGCAGGACGATCTCCAAGCCTATGATTATTTCAGCAAGATCGCCAACGCCCATGCTGACGACAGCCCATCGGAGCCTCAGGCGGCCATTGTCGCCAACGCGTTCGTCGCACTCGGCAAATACTATGTTTCTGGAATTCCGAACACCCGCGTGAAGGCCGACCCGGAGCGGGCCCGGGAGATGTTCTCCTATGCGGCCTCTTACTTCGCCAACGCCGAGGCCCAGTACAATCTGGCGCGGATGTATCTCGATGGCGTTGGCATGCCGCAGGATGTCAAATACGGCATTCGCTGGTTGGGTCTCGCGGCCCGGAAAGGTCAACATCAGGCTCAGGCGCTTCTCGGTCAGATGCTGTTCAATGGCGACAAGTTGCAGCGGCAGTCTGCGCGCGGCCTCATGTGGCTGACCCTTGCGCAGGACAGCGCGTCGCCCGAAGAGATCTGGATCAAAGACAGCTATAAGAACGCGCTTGCCAAAGCCTCGGATGACGACCGGGCCATGGCGTTGAAAATGCTCGAGCGCTGGGTTCAGGGCCGCCGGGACTAAGACCGGCTTGGGGGCAACGTCGCCTCCGGGGCGAGTTTCTATTTCAGATCAAGGTCGACCCACACCGGCACGTGGTCGGACGCCTTTTCCCATCCCCTGACATGCCGGTCGATGCCGACGTCCACTAAATGGTCAGCGGCCTGCGGCGACAGCAGGAGATGGTCAATCCTGATGCCGTTGTTCTTCGGCCAGGCCCCGGCCTGATAATCCCAGAACGTATATTGGTTCGGCTGGTCTGACACTGCGCGGAAAGCGTCGGTCAGGCCAAGATTGAGCAGGGCGCGAAATCGCTCCCGGGTCTGGGGCAAGAACAGTGCATCCCCTTGCCAAGCGACTGGATCGTGGACGTCATCTGGCGTCGGGATCACATTGAAATCGCCGGCCAGCACGAAGGGGGTTTCGCTCTTCAGTTGCTCCTTTGAATAATTAAGGAGCCTGTTCATCCAATTGATTTTGTAAGGATACTTATCCGTGTTCGGCGGATTTCCGTTAGGTAGATAGAGGCAGGCGATCCGCAACGATCCACTGCTGTGCGACACGACACCTTCCAGAAAGCGGGCGTGAAGGTCTTCTGGATCACCGGCGAGGCGCGGCGTGGTTTCGTCAAACCGGTAGCGTGACAGCAGGGCGACGCCGTTGAACGTCTTCTGGCCGTGGGTCACAACGTTGTAGCCGAGCGCCTCAAGGGGTTCGCGCGGAAACGCTTCATCCACGCACTTGATTTCCTGCAGGCAGACGATGTCCGGCGAGGTTTCCTTAAGCCACGCCTGCAGATGGTCGAGCCGCTGGCGGACCGAGTTGACATTCCACGTTGCAATTCGCACGGCTTGGTTTCCCTTTATCGGAGGTGAGGGGTATCCCAAAAGAGCCCGTGGAGATACCCCAGCTGGGGATATCCCCCGAACCTGTGTCGTGCGTCCGCGTGCTTAATTCGCCTTGCTGGGGTCGCTGATGCGACCCGCGAACAGGATCGCGCCGGTGTTGTCGTCGGTAATGTAAAATAGAAACGGCCGATCGACCGTGAATAGTTCTGGTCGCGGCCTCTCGGCGCTTGTTATTTCGACGAGCGATGTTGCAGTCGCTGCCGCAGCTTCGGTGCCCACTTCCGTCACATCAATGGTCGTCCGATGCAAGATCTTGTCGATCCAAGCCTTCACCTCTTCCTTCGGAACACCAGTCATTCCAGAGAAGTCAGCGCGGTCCTCGTCAAACGGCTTTATCAATCCGAGCTGCTGATATCTGCTTTTAAGTTCGGCCGTGAAGCTGGTTTTGAAGCGCGGTAGCGATAGAGTGGCGTAGACCTCTCTCTCCCTAAAGGCGACAGACAGCTTGGTGAGCTCGCTCGCGTCGAGCCGCTGGGCCAACGCAGTCGTACCATCAACAGTATCGGGTAAAATGACCATCATGGAGAGCGACTCCACCGAATACGGCAGCCGGATCGCACGGAAGCCGGGTCGCGACACCATGGCGAAATAACCGCGCTGATGCATTGTCGCGACCTTGATCGCAGTGTTGGCCGTCAGGTGAAAATCGTCATTTGTTGTGGTGGCACGGGTAAACGGCATCCGCCACGCTTGATTGAAATAGACCGCATTGATCAGAACAATTCCTCTCTTAGGGAGGCTGTCGATGATGTGGTCAATCGTGCCCTCGGTCATGCGGCCGACCCAACCATTGACCTGCTCAAGTCGCGCATTCCGAAAGACCTGGGCCGCGTAGTCATGCTCCAACCGCCTGACGTAGATGTCCGACGCGATGGCGTCCTTTGTAAGCATCAAGGCGTTGGCAACACGAAGACTCGCCGAGCGACGGTTGATTGGTGTCGCTACGCAACGATTGCCTTGGCTGTAAGCCATATCCGGACATCCTTGGTCCGGCCGTTTGACGCTCTCACAGCGATTTACAGTCAGGGACATGCCGTCCGGGCATGTAAGCGCTACCTGTGGCGTGCTGTAATCTTTGAGGATCGCCAAAACTTTGGCATTGGCGGCATCCGTTCGATCATGGTCGAGCTGCTGATGCAGCACTGAAGCCATTTCGGTGGCTGTATCGCCCGCTGCGCCGCTGGATACCATGGCCATGGCCGAGCCGATCGAATAGGGCGAGAACACAACATTCCCGGGCGCGGCGACGAACTTATTAAACAAGTCATAGCCTGAACTGTTGAAGGACGTCACAAGGGGACGATTGTCAGCTTCCTCGCAAAAGGCTGAAGTCGATGCCAACGCCAGGACCAGCGCAAACCCTGCTTGTCCGAACCGCGCCATCCGCTCCCTCGAAAAGTATCCAAGTCCGCGGAGGCTCCAACCGGCAATTTGTGAGAGGTAACGGATTCCACGAACTTCTTTTTTGGGGAAGCGCACTGACTGCATTTTCAAACTTTTTCCTTTAACGTCCATCTCTGCGGCCATTTTCAGAATGCCGTGGTTGGACCGGAAACCAGCATATTCATCCGCAGCTTCTTTCGCATGACCTGTCCAAGTCATGACGTCCGCTGCATTCTTCGCTGCCAAAGACGTTGCGCGGAAGCATCGCAGCGCACGACATCGATCCTGCCCCAATGAATGCTGCAAATATGGGTGGGCGTCCTGGGCGCACTATTTCGCGGTGCACAATACCATGTGGCAATACGCATCCGACGGCCTCGCGCCGCTTCAGTTATATTATTTCCCCGTGCATCCTTATGGCGGGAGCGCCTATGATAAGGCGTAATACAATAATGCCGGTAAACAGGCGTCTTAATTGAGGAAATGCCGATCGTCCCTTTTGTGGATGATCCATGCGCGAGTCGAGATGGCACAAAATCTATATAAAAAACGGACTTTGTTCATTGCAGGCGCAGTCGCGCTTGCGGCGGTGGCTTACGGTAGCAAAGCTACCTGGCTTGGTGGCAGCACGACAGCGCAGACGCCGCCACGTCCGCGGCCGGTATCCGTCGAGATTGCGCGGGCCGAGAAGAAGTTAGTCCCGGTCGATGTAGATGCGATCGGTACCGTAACGCCGATTTCAAGCGTTGCCCTGAAATCCCGGGTTGAGACCACCATCGTCGATGTGCATTTCGAGGATGGTGCGCGGGTCAAGGAAGGCGACCTTCTGTTCACGCTCGACGCGCGCCAGATCGACGCCCAGATCGCGCAGGCGGAAGGCACCCTTGCCAGGGACAAGTCGCAGCTTGCATTGGCCGAGCGCGATCTCAAGCGTTACTCGGAACTGATCGGCAAGGGCGCGACCACCCAGGTCAACGTCGACAACGCCCAAACCGCGGTCGATACCGCGATTGCGAACATTCAAGCCAATCAGGCCAATCTGGATAATCTGCGGGTTCAGAAGAGCTACACACTGATCAAGGCGCCGATCAGCGGGCGCATCAGTGCGGCCTCGGTCAAGGTCGGCAATTTCGTGCGGCCGGCGGATACATCGCCGCTTGCGACTATCAATCAGATGGCGCCCGTCTATGTGACGTTTGCGATCCCCCAGCGGGTTCTTAGCGACCTGCATGAAGCGATGAAGACCAAGCAGTCCTCCGTGCTGGCGACTATTCCGGGCAGCGGCAAATCGGAAACCGGCGCCATTGCCATGGTCGAGAATTCAGTCGATCCGACGACCGGGATGGTCACCGTCCGCGGGATCATGGGCAACGAGAGGGAGCTGCTGTGGCCAGGAATTCTGGTCAACACCACACTCACGGTACGCAGCGAAGACGCGGTCACTGTTCCATCGGTCGCCGTACAACGCAGCCAGACCGGCAATTTCGTGTTCGTCATCAAGGACGGCAAGGCGCTGGTGCAGCCTGTTACCGTTAGCCGCACATTCCAGGGCAACTCCGTGATCGACAGTGGATTGGAGGGCAGTGAGGATGTCGTGATCGACGGTCAGTTGCTGTTGTCCAATGGGTCGCCCGTCGAGCCCCGCGCGCCCAAGGCCGGAGCCTGACCGATGAACCTGTCGGAACTCTGCATCCGCAGACCGGTGATGACGACGCTGATGACGGCGACGATCATCGCTTTCGGCGTGTTCGGCTTTCGGCTGCTGCCGGTTTCCGCACTTCCAAAGGTCGATTTCCCGACAATCTCGGTGACCGCGACGCTTCCCGGCGCAAGCGCCTACACCATGGCGGCGTCCGTCGCGGGCCCAATCGAGCGGCAGCTCTCAACGGTTGCCGGCATTTCGTCGATGTCGTCGAGTTCCTCGCAGGGAACGAGCGTCATCACAATCCAGTTCGACCTCAACCGCAACATCGACGGCGCAGCTCTGGACGTGCAGACGGCGCTGACGATTGCGCAGCGGCGCTTGCCGGTGGAAATGCTGATCCCGCCGAGCTTCCGCAAAGTGAACCCTGCTGACTTCCCGGTTCTGTTCATCTCGCTGAGTTCGGAGACACTGCCGCTGTCGGCCGTCAACGAGTACGGCGACATCACCGTCGGCCAGACGCTCTCCCAGATTCCCGGCGTGGCGCAGGTTTTGATCTACGGCACGCAGAAGTTCGCCATCCGTGTGCAGGCCGATCCGGAGGCCGCCGCGGCACGTGGGCTGTCCCTTGAGGATATCCGAGCCGCCGTCTCTCGCGCGAACTCCTCCACGCCGGTCGGCACTATCAACGGGCCGAAGCAAGACATCGCGCTTCAGGCTTCCGGGCAGTTGGACAAGGCCGCCGACTACCGGCAGGTCGTGGTCGCGTGGCGCAACGGCTCTCCGGTCAAACTAGAAGAAGTCGCCAAGGTCTATGACAGCGTCGAGAACGACAAGGTCGCGACCTGGTTTAACGGCACGCGCTCCATCGTGCTCGCGATCCAGAAGCAGCCGGACGCCAACACCGTGGCGGTTGTCGATGCCGTCCGGGCCAAGCTGCCGTCCTTGCGTGCGCAGATCCCGCCGTCGGTCACCATGGACGTTACCCTTGATCGCTCCGTGTCGATCCGTGAATCCGTGGCCGACGTGGAAGAGACCCTGCTGATCGCCGTTGGTCTCGTGATCGTCGTCATCTTCCTGTTTCTGCGCTCGGCTTCTGCCACGTTCATTCCAGCGCTTGCTGTCCCGATCTCGGTGCTGGGCACCTGCGCCGTCATGTATGCGCTGGATTACTCCATCAACAACATGACGCTGCTCGCGCTCACGTTGTCCGTGGGATTCGTAGTGGACGACGCTATCGTCATGCTCGAGAACATCGTCCGCTATATCGAGCAAGGTATGAAGCCTTACGAAGCGGCGCTGAAGGGCGCGCGGGAGATCGGCTTTACCATTTTGTCGATCACGTTCTCGCTGATCGCGGTGTTCATTCCCGTATTGCTGATGGGCGGAATCGTCGGCCGCGTGTTCCGCGAATTCGCCGTTACCATTTCGGTCGCCATCATCGTTTCAGGTTTTGTGTCGCTGACGCTAACACCGATGCTCTGCGCCCGTGTGCTGAAGGCTCATGATCCGAACCATCGGCCAAATGTCGTGCTGCGCTGGTTCGAGGCCATGTTCGACTCGTGGCTCAAGGCTTACGAGTGGGCGCTCGATCGCGTGCTGGCTTTCAAGTTCGTCACGCTGATGGTAACGCTCGCGACGCTGGCAGCCACGGTCTGGCTCTACATCATCGTCCCGAAAGGTTTCTTCCCGCAGGAAGACACGGGATTCCTGACTGGGACAACTGAGGCCGCGACTGATACCTCCTTTGATGCGATGAGCGCACGCCAGAAACTGCTGGCGGATATATTACGCACCGATCCGGCGGTTGAATTCGTCAACAGCACAGTGGGGTCTGGCGGCCCGAATCCAACGGCGAACTACGGACGGCTATTCATCGGAATGAAGCCGAAGGACGAGCGTGATCCCGCGCCGGTTGTGATGGCGCGGCTGCGGCAGAAGGCGCTTCAGGTGCCTGGCCTGCAAGCCTTCTTCCAGAGCATTCAAAACCTGAACATTGGCGGGCGCCCATCGAAGAGCCAGTATCAATACACGCTGCAAAGCGGAGATACCGATACGCTGTATCGCGTCGCGCCGGAGATGCGTGACAAGATCGCGAAGGTCCCCGGGCTGCAGGACGTCACCACGGACCTCTATATCAAGAACCCGCAGCTCACGGTGGAGATCGATCGCGAGAAGGCCGCCGTCTACGGCGTGACGGCGGATCAAATCCGCAATCAGCTCTTCAATGCTTACGGGGCGCGTCAGGTCGGCACCATCTACATGCCATCGAATGACTATCAGATCATTCTGGAGGTGCAGCCGAAATTCCGCGTCGATCCGACCGATCTGTCCAAGCTCTATGTGAAGACGACCAACAACCAGACTATTCCGCTCGAAGCGGTGGCGAAGATGGTGCCCTCAGTCGGTCCGCTGCAGATCAATCACCAGGGCCAGCAACCGGCGGTGACAATCTCGTTCAACCTCGCGCCCGGCACGTCGCTCGGCTACGCGGTCGATGAGATCACCAAGATCGAGCAGGATTCCAATCTGCCGGCGACGATTGCCACCGGCTTCTCCGGAACGGCGCAGGTGTTCCAGGATTCGCTGCGCGGGCAGGGCGTCCTGATCCTCGCGGCTGTTTTCGCGGCCTTCGTGATCCTCGGCATTCTCTACGAGAGCTTCATCCATCCGATCACCATCATCTCGGGTCTGCCGTCCGCGGGTATCGGCGCGATCCTGACGCTGATGCTGTTCAAGATGGAGCTGTCGGTGATCGCGATGATCGGCATCGTGATGCTGGTCGGCATCGTGAAGAAAAATGCGATCATGATGGTCGATTTCGCCATCGAGCGGCGCACAGTGGGACTGAGCGCGGAGCACGCCATTCGTGAAGCGGCGCTGCTGCGCTTCCGTCCGATCATGATGACGACCTTTGCCGCGATCTTCGGCACGTTGCCGATCGCGATCGGCGCAGGAGCGGGTGCCGAGCTGCGTCAACCACTCGGCGTATCGGTTGTCGGCGGCTTGTTGGTGTCGCAATTGCTGACGCTGTTCATCACGCCGGTGATCTACATCTACCTCGATCGCATTGACCGCCGTCTCAAGAAGCGTCTCGATCCGACCTTGCAGGAACGCTCGGACGTCGAACCGCCGCGCGTCGCTGCGGCCGAGTAGGGTTTCCGGTCATGATGATGAACAAGATCGGCTGGTGTCGTGCGATGGCTGTCGCGGCGCTGCTGTTCAACGCCGTGCCAGCCGTTGCGGCAGAGGAGCCGATCGAGATTTTCGATGCTCACCTGCATTACAACTGGGAGCCGAAGCCGCTTCATCAGCTGGACGAGGTGCTGGCGCTGTTCAAGAAGAACCGCGTCACGGGCATTCTGGCGACGAGCCGCCCTAACATCGGCACCCATGCCCTTATGGACGCAAAAGCCGAAGGCCTCTGGGTCGTGCCGTTTATCCGGCCTTATCGGATTCGCTCGGATATCCAGACGTGGTTCAACGATCCCACGATCTTCGATCTGGTTCAGGACGAGTTCAAGCGCGGCTATTATCGCGGCATCGGTGAGTTTCATCTCACTGGAAAAGCGGCGGCTACTGAGTGGGTGAAGAAGACCGTCGACTTCGCTGTTGCGCATGATCTCTATCTTCACGCACATGCGGACGATGAAGCCGTCGAAATTCTGATGGGTCACAATCCGCGCGCCAAGATCATCTGGGCGCATACCGGATTTGGTCTGGCCCCAGATCGCGTGTCGGACATGCTCACCAAGTATCCGAAACTGTGGGGCGAGCTGTCGTATCGCAGCGGCATCACCGGCGCTGGCGGCAAGCTGACGCCTGAATGGCGCACGCTGTTCGAGCGCTACCCCGATCGCTTCCTGCTCGGTTCGGACACCTGGATCAACGAGCGCTGGGTCAGCTACAGCGACATCATGGCCGGCTATCGCGGATGGCTGGCGCAGCTTCCACCGGCGATCGCGAACCAGATCGCGCACGGCAATGCGCGACGGCTCTTCGCTGCCAAATAGAGCAGTTTGATTTAGATCGAGAAGCTGGTGCCACAGCCGCAGGACGCGGTTGCGTTCGGATTGACCACGCGAAACGAGGCGCCGATCAGGTCATCGACGAAGTCCACTTCCGAGCCTGCGAGGAAGGGCACCGAGGACGGGTCCACCAGCACCACGGCGCTGTCACGGGAAATCACGAGATCGTCGTCCGCTTTGGTGCGGTCAACATCAAATTTGTACTGGAAACCGGAGCATCCGCCGCCTTCGACGCTGATGCGCAACATGGCCCCGTCACCTTCGGATTTCAGAATGGCGCCGATTCGCTTGGCTGCGCGTTCCGAGATGGTAACGCGGCCGACAGGGGCGATATCGGTGGCAGTGGCTGTCATGACGGTCTCCAGATAGGTCGCAGGAAGCAACCCGCGAAGCATATTTGTAAGACTCCGCATGCCATAGTTAAGTACCCGGGGCCGCAGAATCAAACGCCGAAAAGTAGAATAACTCGTATGTCCGTTGGAATGGCAGCCCCCCGAAAGCCCTATGGCTCCGACCCTGGCCAGAGCCGCGGCCGGCGATTTGATGAGCCGCCAAGCCTGCGGCGGAGCGACTTCCGACGCGATTGTGACCGCGTCATCCATTCCACGGCTTTCCGGCGGCTCAAGCACAAAACCCAGGTCTTCGTGTTTCACGAGGGCGACCACTACCGCACCCGGCTGACCCATACGCTGGAGGTTGCGCAGATCGCCCGCTCCTTGGCGCGGCAGCTTGGTCTTGACGAGGATTTGACCGAAGCGCTCGCGCTGGCCCATGACCTTGGTCATCCGCCGTTCGGCCACGCAGGAGAACGGGCGCTTGATGAGTGTCTGCGGGACTATGGCGGCTTCGATCACAATGCGCAGAGCCTGCGTGCGGTGACATTGCTGGAACGCCGCTATCCCGAATTCGATGGACTTAATCTGACGTGGGAAGCGTTGGAAGGCATCGTTAAACACAACGGCCCGCTGACGGACCGCCGCGGTCACGCCATTGGCCGTTACAAGGAGTACGGCGTTCCCGTCGGGATTTCGGACTACATCGCCCAGCACGACCTTGAACTCTGGAGCTTCGCGTCGCTGGAAGCACAGGTGGCCGCAATTGCCGACGACATCGCTTATGACGCGCACGACATCGATGACGGTTTGCGGGCAGGCTTGTTTACGGTCGATGACCTCGATGCAATGCCGCTGGTCGCGGCCATCAACGCCAAAATCAGATTGCGCTATCCCGATCTCGAAGAGGTCCGGCGCGGCGCAGAACTGGTTCGCGAACTGATCGCTTACTTGATCGAAGACGTCATCCTGGAAACCGAGCGGCGGCTGGAGATCGTCAAACCCGCGTCAGTCAACGAGGTGCGCGCTCACACCGGCGTGCTCGTCGGTTTTTCGGGGGAGGCAACCCAGGCTGAAACCGAAATCAAAAGGTTCCTCAAGGCCCGGATGTACCGCCATGAGCGCGTCATGAACGTGATGCGTGATGCGGAAGCTGTGGTGCGTAACCTCTTTACCCGTTATCAGGCTGCGCCTGAGGATCTGCCGGCGGAATGGGTGCGTCATGCCGGAGAGGACACCCCAGCCAGCCGGGCGCGCAGGATCGGCGATTTCATCGCCGGAATGACCGATCGCTATGCCATTGTGGAGCACCAGCGGCTTTTTGACTCGACCCCGGATTTGCGTTAGGCGGCGGCTTCACACCCCAAATATATGCGTAGCAAGGACTTTTCGATGACTTCGCCTGTGCCATCCCTTCACCTGTTCGCCGATGTGCTGACGCGTGTCCACGCGGTCTGCGGCGCGCTGGAGCGCGAGGGGGGCTTGCCCGCCAATATTGACCTGTCGCGGGTGGTGGTCGAGCCGACCAAAGACGCGGCTCATGGCGATATGGCAACCAACGCGGCCATGGTGTTGTCGAAAGAAGCCAAGGCAAAGCCACGGGACCTTGCAGAGAAGATTGCAGAAAAGCTGCGCGCCGATCCGCTGGTCGAGCGCGTCGAGATCGCGGGACCCGGCTTCATCAATCTCACACTGAAGCCGTCTGCATGGTTCGGCGCGCTGCTGGCGGTCCTGGAGCAGGGCAACGGCTATGGCCGCAGCCGAATCGGGACGGGCGAGAAGGTCAACGTCGAGTATGTCTCGGCCAATCCGACCGGGCCGATGCATGTCGGCCACTGTCGTGGCGCGGTGTTTGGTGACGCTCTGGCGAGCCTGCTGTCGTTTGCCGGCTATGACGTCACCAAGGAATATTACATCAACGATGCTGGTGCACAGGTGGACGTGCTCGCGCGGTCCGCGTTCCTGCGTTACCGCGAGGCGCTCGGCGAGAACATCGGCGAAATTCCCGAGGGGCTTTACCCGGGGGATTACCTAAAGCCGGTCGGTGAAGCGCTCGTGCGCGAACATGGCGACAAGCTCTTAAAGCAGAACGAGAAGTGGCTGCCGATCGTCCGCGCCAAAGCGATCGCCATGATGATGGAGATGATTAAGGGCGACCTCGCCGCGCTCAACATCAAGCACGATGTCTTCTTCTCGGAGCGATCGCTGATCGAGGGCGGCAAGGATCAGGTCGGCGAGACTATCGCGGGCTTGCGCGCGAAGGACGACGTCTATGAAGGCCGCTTGCCGCCACCTAAAGGCGCACCGGTCGAAGATTACGAGGATCGCGAGCAGACGTTGTTCCGGGCGACCGCGTTCGGCGACGATGTTGACCGGCCGCTGAAGAAGTCCGACGGCTCGTACACCTATTTCGCGTCCGACATCGCCTACCACAAAACCAAGTTCGACCGCGGCTTCCTCAACATGGTCGACGTCTGGGGCGCGGACCACGGCGGTTACATCAAGCGCGTGCAGGCGGCCATCAAGGCGGTGACCGAAGACAAGGCGACGCTCGACGTCAAGATCGTGCAGCTCGTGAAACTGCTGCGGAACGGCGAGCCAGTGAAAATGTCGAAGCGCTCGGGCGACTTCGTCACCTTGCGTGAAGTCGTTGATGAAGTCGGCTCCGACGCCGTGCGCTTCATGATGCTGTTCCGGAAGAACGATGCGGTGCTCGACTTCGACCTCGGCAAGGTGATCGAGCAGTCGAAGGACAACGCGGTGTTCTACGTTCAGTACGGACACGCGCGCGGCCATTCGATCTTCAAGAATGCACGCGAGACAGTTCCTGCTTTGCCCGAGGACGCCACGGCGCGCCTTGCATTTCTGCGCGACGCCAAGGTCGAGCGGTTGAACGATCCGGTTGAATTAAATTTAATTCGACAAATTGCGCTCTACCCACGAATAGTTGAAGCAGCGGCCCTGGCCCACGAACCGCATAGAATCGCTTTTTATCTCTATGACTTAGCCAGCGAGTTTCATGCACTTTGGACGAAGGGGCGCGACATGCCTCATTTACGCTTCATTATCCAGAATGATGCAGAAATCACATTCGCGCGACTTGCCTTGGTTCAGGGCGTCGTCTCGGTTCTGGCATCAGGTCTCGCCGTACTTGGCGTGCATGCTCCGGACGAGATGCGGTAGCGCAAGGGGGATTGTGGCCGTTTACGTATGGGGATGCGTGACGGCGTTGAGTAGCGTTCGCTTCGTCTGAAACGGCGGATGGACAGCTTTCCCGAAGGGGATGCAACATCACGATGGCAGATCGATATCGCGACAGGCTTTTTTCCGCGGACGACAATTACGCCCGGGAGAGCCGTAGTGCGCCACAGCAGCCCAGCCCCCCGGATGATCCGCTGGCTGAGCTTGCACGCTTGATCGGGCAGGCCGATCCGTTCTCGAATTATGGACGTGAGCAGCGGCCTGCACAGCCGAGCACGCCTCAGCACGAGGCGCATCAGGCTGAAGAGCCGGCGGCTTACGACGAAGAACCGGCAAGGCCGTCATGGCTGCAAAATCTTGCTTCGGCGCGACAATCGCGCGAGCAGGCGTATGACCCACAGTCGTACGATCAGCGAGCGTACGGCCATCAGGAGCCGTCGTTCGACCACCAACCGCAGTCTTATGGACAGGACGAGCAGCAGTACGATCATCGCTACGCTGATCCGCTCGGCCATGATCCGCATCACGCTAATCATGATCACCATGCCGCCGAGCCGCGCTTTGACCTGGCTCCGCACGCGGACATGGCGCCGCAACGCTACGAGCGACAGAATTTCAGTGTGCCGCAGGCTCCCCAGGAGCAGGAGTGGGGCAGCCAGCCGCTGCCCGACAGCGCAAGGTATGACAACGTGCTGTATGGTCAGCCGGATCAAGATCACGGGACGCCGTTTGCCGTTCACGATGACTATGGCGAAGGTTACGGCGATCAGTCTTACAACGAGGATGAGGAGCCGCCGCGCGCACGCCGGGGCGGCACCACGACTGTTGTGGTGGTGTTGCTGCTCGCCGTGGTCGGGACTGCCGGGGCTTTTGCCTACCGGACACTCGTTGGGTCGCCGCGTAGTGGCGAGCCGCCGATCATCAAGGCAGATGCTGGACCCAACAAGATCATTCCACCTGGCCAGGGCACCGATAACGGCAAACAAATCAATGACCGGGTCGGTGACAAGACCACAGAGCGCGTGGTGCCGCGCGAGGAGCAGCCGGTCGATCTGAACGCCCGGACATCGCCACGCGTGGTGTTTCCGCCGCTGACCCAGAACAACAATCCACCGACGGTCGCAAGCGCATCGCCTAACGTCCGGCCGACGGGTGTGGGGGTCGGCAATGGGACGCTTGGTGGCGAGGAGCCCCGCAAGATCCGTACGCTGAGCATCCGTCCGGGTGAACAGGATGCGCCGTCACCGGCCGCTCCGGCGCCGCAGGCTCGTGGCGCCGCTCAGCCTGCGCCGCAACGAGCGGCATCGGCGCCAACGACGACTGCCTCGACACCTGCGTCCAACGCTCCGGTTTCCTTGGCTCCTCAGGCCCAGCCACCTCAGGCGTCCAAACAGATGGCCTCGCTGGGGCAGTCCGCAGGCGCTGTTGCCGCAGGCTCCTACGTGCAGGTGTCCTCGCAAAAGACTGAAGCCGATGCGCAAGCGTCGTTCAGGGCTTTGCAGGCCAAGTATTCTGGGATCCTTGGTTCCCGTAGCTCCACGGTTCGGCGCGCGGATCTGGGTCCGAAGGGTGTCTTCTACCGCGCCATGGTCGGCCCTTTCGGGACGACCGAGGAGGCCACACAGTTCTGCTCCAGCCTGAAATCGGCTGGCGGACAGTGCGTCGTCCAAAGGAATTAACGGCGGTTTCCTTGACCCTGGCGTCATACGCGGGCTAATCGCCCGGTATGACCGTGCAAGCCTTCATTACCGGCGTTTCCGGCCCAGTCCTGACCGACGATGAGCGCGCATTTTTGCGCGCCCATCCGCCGTGGGGCTTCATTCTCTTCAAACGGAATATTGAAAACCCGACTCAAGTGGCTGCACTGGTTCGAGAATTTCGGGAGATCGCCGGGCGCTCGGATGCCCCGGTCCTGATCGATCAGGAAGGCGGACGAGTCCAGCGGCTGTCGCAGCCGCACTGGCCGGTCTATCCGGCGGGCGCTGTCTTCAGTGCACTTTACGATCAGGACAGGGACATCGGGCTCGAGGCGGCAAGGCTGACCGCGCGGCTCATTGCCGCCGATCTCGACGAACTTGGCATCAACGTGGACTGTCTGCCGCTGGCGGACGTTCCCGTGGCCGGTGCGAATGCCGTCATTGGGGATCGCGCCTATGGCACGGTTCCGGACAAGGTCGCGGCCATTGCCCGGGCGGTCACCGATGGCCTGGACCAGGGGGGCGTGCTGCCGGTCCTGAAACATATTCCAGGTCATGGGCGGGCCACGGCCGACAGCCATATCGGGTTGCCAACGGTGAATACGCCTGTGGGGGAACTCACCGCGACGGACTTTGAGGCATTCAAACCGTTGGCGGACCTGCCGATGGCCATGACTGCACATGTTGTGTTTAGCGCGCTCGATGCCGCCAAACCTGCGACCACTTCTGCGACAATCATCAATCAAGTGATTCGCGGAACGATTGGGTTCCAAGGCCTCCTGATGAGTGATGACGTTTCGATGAACGCCTTGCAGGGATCGATCGCAGAACGGACGCGCGACATCGTCGCGGCGGGCTGCGACATGGTCCTGCATTGCAACGGGCAGCTCGACGAGATGCGGCAGGTCGCTGGCGAAACGCCGGTGCTGGCAGGTGAAGCCTTGGCGCGCGCTGAACGCGCGCTTGCATCGCGCCGTTCGCCGCAACCATTCGACAGCAAGAGCGCGCGGATCAGGCTCGATGAATTGATTGGCCGGGCAGGGAGCCTGATGTCATGACAGCGGAAATTCTTTCGTTTGAAACCGGACTGCCCACGGCGGCGGCAGAGCGGGCCGAAGACGAGCCCTCGCTCGTCGTTGACGTTGAGGGATATGAAGGCCCGCTTGATCTGCTGCTCGCGCTTGCGCGGCAACAGAAGGTCGATCTCGCCAAGATTTCCATCCTGGCTTTGGCCGATCAGTACCTCGTGTTCATCGAGGCCGCGCGCAAACTGCGTCTGGAATTGGCCGCCGATTATCTCGTGATGGCGGCCTGGCTTGCCTATCTCAAATCACGCTTGCTGCTTCCCGAGCCGCCCGAAGCGGAGGGGCCGAGCGCCGAGCAGATGGCGAATGCGCTGGCTGAACGGTTGCGACGCCTCGAACAGATTCGCGAAGCGTCCAACCGCCTGATGACGCGGCCGCAGTTGCGCCGTGACATTTTCCCGCGCGGTCAGCCCGAATCCATCGCCCAGATCAAGCAGCAGCGATGGACCGCGACGCTGTACGACCTGCTGACGGCCTATGCGACGCAGCGCCAACAGCGTGTGCTTGCCACCGTGCACATGAGCAAGCGCACCGTCTGGTCGTTGGCAGAAGCACGCGCATCGCTTGAGCGATTGATAGGGATTACCGAGGATTGGTCCAGCCTCGACGAATACCTCATGACTTACGTGATCGATCCTTCGCAAAAAGCCACGGTATTCGCATCCAGCTTTGCGGCTGCGCTCGAGCTGGTGCGTGAAGGCACCCTCGATTTGCACCAAAAGGAAGCTTTTGCGCCTTTGTATTTTCGTAAGCCACCGGCGCACTTGCCCCCCGACGCTCATGCAGCGCCGGAAGTGTCGGCAGAGTAATTGGAAGAAGGAGACCAGGCCATGCCAAGTCCCGCACGTGTACACCACCTCGCTCCGGTAGAGGATATTTCGATGGACGAGACTGAGGCCCGAACCTCTGAGGCTCAGGTCTCGGCCGAAGAAACCTCCGCTGTTGAGCATGACGCCGCTGACGCCGAGTCAGAAGTCGCCGAAGCTGAGCTGGAAGTTGCCGCTGATGCTGAGGACGTGATCGCTGAAGACGTGACGTCTGAGGATTTTGTGGCTTTGACCGATGATGAAGCTGCAGAGGATGAGTCTGCGACGGAGATGGAATCCGCCGAGATTGTTGCGCCCGAGGAAGACGTTGTTGAAACATCCTCAGCGGACGATGAAGTCATTTCAGTTGCGGATCAAATCGCGGCGGACGAAATTATTGCGGACGACAGCACATCGGTTGGCGAAGTCTCAGCAATTGCTGATGAACCTGCCTCCGTTGGGGAAGAAGCACTGGTCGCGGATGAAGCCGTCCCAGCCGTGGATGAAGCGCCGGCGCTTGATCCGGCTGCGCGCCCTGAGGAATTGCGCCTGCTGGAAGCCATGTTGTTCGCCGCCACCGAGCCGCTCGACGAGGCTTCGCTCGCGAAGCGCATGCCCGATGGCGTCGACATTAAGGCTGCGCTCGCCAGCTTGCAGGACGATTACTCGCTGCGCGGCGTGAACCTCGTTCGGGTCGCCAGCAAGTGGACATTCCGGACCGCCAGCGACCTGTCGTGGCTGATGACGCGCGAGAGCGTCGAAACCCGCCGTCTGTCCCGTGCGGCGATTGAGACACTGGCGATCATTGCCTACCACCAGCCGGTGACGCGCGCCGAGATTGAAGAAATCCGCGGTGTCGTGACCTCGAAGGGAACGCTCGACGTCCTGCTGGAAACCGGCTGGATCCGTCCTCGTGGACGCCGCAAGACGCCGGGCCGGCCGCTGACGTTCGGCACGACCGAACAGTTCCTTTCACAGTTCAGCCTCGAGGCGCTTGGAGACTTGCCGGGACTGGAAGAACTGAAGGGATCGGGATTGTTGGATACCCGTCTGCCGACAGGTTTCACTGTTCCGTCGCCCTCAGATGATCCTGTCTTGCGCGAAGACGAGGATCCATTGGAGCCGGGCGATCTGGATCTGGGCCTGGCACCTGCAGTTGAGCCCGAAAAAGACGGCGAAAGCTGATTTTTCAGGCAAGAAGAGCCAGTCCCGTTCTGCCATTAACGCTTGCGTGAAGGCGTTGCTTCAAGCCGTCGCGGGAACGACTTAAGTCCTTGTTTTTGCCAACCCCTGAGCCTACTTTCCGGTCAAGATTGGCTGGCAGAGCCGGCCGCGTATTTGGAGGACGACCGTAATGGGTTCGATGAGTATTTGGCACTGGATCGTCGTCATTGGCGTCGTCCTGCTGTTGTTCGGTCGTGGCAAGATCTCCGACCTGATGGGTGATGTTGCTCAGGGCATCAAAGCCTTCAAGAAGGGCATGGCTGAGGACGACAAGACCGCCGAGAAGTCAGAGCCGGTGAAGACGATCGACAGCGCTCCGCAAGCGGCACAGCGTTCGGACGTCGGCAGCAAGGTCTGATATTACGGTCTGCGGCTAGTAATCGGACCACTAGGTCTGCGCCATCACTGACGGAGGCGGGGCCAGACCTCGCAGGCGGAATTTCCTATGTTCGATATCGGGTGGAGTGAACTGGTCGTTATCGGCGTCGTTGCGCTGATCGCCATCGGCCCGAAGGAGTTGCCCGGCGTGTTACGCATGGTCGGGCAATGGATCGGCAAGGCGCGCCGCATGGCTTCTGAATTTCAGGGCCAGTTCAACGAAGCGATGCGCGAAGCCGAAATGGCCGACATCAAGAAGCAGTTCGATGATGTCTCGGCCGCTGCCAAGGACATGTCGCCGACCAATCTTCTGACGTCCATCAGCAAGGACGTTGAAGATTCTGTGAAGCTCGACCCGCCGGCGCCCACAACGCCCGCATCGCCGACACCCGCGAATTTCGCTGAAGCCGAGGCCCATGCGCCTGCGCCGGACGTGCAGTCTCCCAGTGCGCCGTCTCCCGATGTGCCGCCTTCAAACGTACCGGACGCCAAAGCGTCATGAGTGTCGAAGACATCGAAGCCACCAAAGCCCCGTTGATGGAGCACCTGATCGAGCTGCGGTCGCGGCTGATCAAGGCGCTGCTCGCGTTCGCGGTGGCTTTCGTGATCTGTTTCTTCTTCGCAAAGCAGATCTACAACGTTTTGGTGTGGCCGTTCGTCTGGGTTGCTGGCCCTGAGAACTCCAAGTTCATCTATACGGCGCTGCTGGAATACTTCCTCACACAATTGAAGCTCGCGATGTTCGGCGCGGGATTCATCTCATTTCCAGTCATTGCGGCGCAGATTTACATGTTCGTTGCGCCCGGTCTCTACAAACACGAGCGCGGCGCGTTTCTGCCTTACCTGATTGCGACGCCGGTCTTTTTCACACTCGGTTCGCTGCTGGTTTATTTCGTTGTGCTGCCGATGCTGATCCGCTTCTCGCTGGGCATGCAGCAGGCGGGCGGGGTTGAGACGGCGCAGATCGCTCTGCTGCCCAAGGTCGGCGAATATCTATCGCTGATGATGTCGTTGATTTTTGCCTTCGGCATCGCCTTCCAGTTGCCGGTGATCCTGACGTTGCTGGGGCGCATCGGCATCCTGACGTCGCAACAATTGCGTGACAAGCGACGCTATTTCATCGTCGTCGCGTTTGTCATCGCTGCCGTACTGACCCCCCCGGATGTGATCAGCCAGGCGTCCCTCGCGATCCCGTTGATGATCCTCTACGAGGGCTCGATCATCGCGGTGGCCATGGTGGAGAAGAATGCCGCCAAGCGCGCGGCCGATACATCCGGCACGCCGCCGTCAGCACCTCCGACACCCCCGGCAACCACGCCTGCGGAGTAAGCCTCTGTGTCCCGATCCTGAAGTTCGGGCCACATTTCGCTATCATTGCAGCCAAGCCTCTCGATTCGTGGTTTCCGGGCTTGACCCGGGTGTCCGCGACTTGTTCTAACCCACGCAGAACGCCTGCCGATGGCCCGACACCCGCGGGTCATGGCGAGAAATTGCAAGAAACCGCCATGCACGACATTAGATGGATCCGCGAAAACCCCGAGGCTTTTGACAAGGCGCTAAAACGGCGCGGGTTGGAGCCATTGTCGAAGCCGCTGATTGCGCTGAACGAAAAACGCCGGACGGCGATCGTCGCGGCCGAGCAGGGACTGGCGCGGCGCAACGCGGCCTCCAAGGAAATCGGCGAGGCCAAGAAGACCAAGGATGAGGCTCGCGCCAACGCGTTGATGGCCGAAGTCGGCGAACTCAAGACCAGGCTGCCGGAGCTTGAGACCGCCGCCAAGCAGTTCGAAGACGAGCTGAAGAAAGAGCTTTCCGGAATTCCAAACCTGCCGCTCGACGAGGTACCGGACGGTGCCGACGAGCACGGCAACGTCGAGCATCACCACTTCGGCGCCAAGCGCACCTATGCGTTCAAGCCAAAAGAACACGTCGAGCTTGGCGAAGGTCTCGGCTTCATGGATTTCGAGGCTGCAGCCAAGCTTTCAGGCGCGCGCTTCGTGGTGACCAAGAAGAGCCTTGCGCGGCTTGAGCGTGCCATCGGCCAGTTCATGCTCGATCTGCACACCGGCGAGCACGGCTACACCGAAATCAATCCGCCGCTGCTGGTGCGCGACGATGCGATGTTTGGTACTGCGCAGTTGCCAAAGTTCAAGGACGATCAGTTCTCGGTGTATGCAGGACCTGCGCAGGCTGATGCGTCGAATTATTGGCTCATCCCCACGGCCGAAGTTCCGCTGACCAATCTTGTTCGCGAATCCATTCTCGACGAAAAAGAATTGCCGATGCGCTTGACCGCGCTGACGCCTTGCTTCCGCGCGGAGGCGGGCGCAGCCGGGCGTGATACGCGCGGCATGATCCGCCAGCATCAGTTCACCAAGGTGGAGTTGGTGTCCGTCACGGCGCCCGAGCAGAGCAGGGACGAACACGAGCGCATGCTTGCCTGCGCCGAGGAAGTGCTGCGTCGCCTCGAGCTGCACTACCGTGTGATGACGCTGTGCACCGGAGATATGGGCTTCGCGTCACAAAAGACTTACGACATCGAAGTCTGGATGCCGGGTCAGGGCGAGGGCGGCATGTACCGCGAGATTTCGTCCTGCTCGGTCTGCGGTGATTTTCAGGCGCGGCGCATGGACGCGCGCTCGCGCGGTCCTGACGGCAAGCCGCGTTTCGTCCATACACTAAACGGCTCCGGCACCGCCGTTGGACGTGCGCTGATCGCCGTTATGGAAACGTATCAGCAGGACGACGGTTCGATTGCCGTGCCGACAGTGTTGCAGCCTTATATGGGCGGCCTCAAAGTGATTTCGAAGGATCAATAACGCGATGCGAATTCTCTGCACCAACGACGACGGCATTCATGCGCCAGGCCTGAAGATCATCGAAGAGATCGCACGAAAGATTTCCGATGACGTCTGGGTGGTGGCGCCCGAACTTGATCAGTCCGGGGTGTCGCACTCGCTCTCCTTGAACGATCCGCTGCGTTTGCGCGAGGTTGGCCCGCGCCACTTCGCGGTGCGTGGCACACCGACTGATTGTGTCATTATGGGATCGCGCCACATCCTCGGCGACAAGGGGCCAGACCTCGTGCTGTCCGGCGTCAACAAAGGCCGCAACGTCGCGGAAGACGTGGTTTACTCCGGCACCATCGCGGGCGCGCTCGAAGGCACCATTCTCGGTCTGCCGTCGTTCGCGCTGTCCCAGGAGTTCAGCATGGAGACCCGCAACAAGCCGTTGTGGGAGACCGCGCTGGCATTCGGCCCTGACATCATCCGCAATGTGATGAAGCTCGGCGTTCCGCGCGATACGGTGATCAACGTCAACTTCCCGTCATGCATGCCGGATGAGGTGAAAGGCGTTCTGATCACCAAGCAAGGTAAGCGCAATCAGGGCTTCCTGCGCGTGGACGGCCGTCGCGACGGACGCGGAAATCCATATTACTGGATCGGCTTTGAGAGGCTCGCGGTCGTCGATGCGCCAGCGGAAGGGACCGATCTTGCGGCGCTCGCCGCGAATTTCGTTTCGGTCACGCCGCTGCGGCTCGACCGCACCGATGTTGTGTTTTCGGAAAAGCTCAAGGACGTTTTGAAATAAGCAAAGCGTTTTCGAGCGAAGTGGGTACCGGTTCGCGTGAAGAAAACGCGTCAAAACAAAAATCGAGACAGATTCTCGGTTACGCCGCGATCCCCTTGAGCGCGTTCTCGATGGCGCGCGCCAGCGTTTCCAATTGGAATGGCTTCTCAAGCGCCGGACGATCGCGGAATTTTTCAGGCAGCCCCTGCGCGCCATAGCCCGTGGCAAACACGAACGGTCGGCCACGCATCTGAACCGCCTCGGCGACGGGGGAGATCACCTTGCCGTTGACGTTGACGTCGAGGATCGCGAGATCGAAATCCGTTGCCTGTACCAGCCGAATGGCTTCATCGATATCGCCGGCTTCACCGGCAATCGTATAGCCAAGCTCCTCCAGCATGTCGGCGACCATCATGCGGATCATGACTTCGTCTTCAACCAGCAAGATGGAGCGGCGAGGTGATCCCGCTGTGGCAGTGCCCGACATTTGCCCCCCATGGCAATTTTGGACCGTATGATGCTGAACCAACATAATTGTTCAGCGCATAACTTGCATCGAATGTTTAGGTTCCATCTAATGGAACCTGCTAGGTAGAAAAGTTGATGGGACAGCGCCCGTCAAATTTAAATTGGGTCAGGATCGTTCGATTCCAGCTGGAAGTTATCTTTGAAGTGCCATGATGCAGACTAATCCTTTGCCGAGTGAAAAGATGATGTTTCAGCTCAATCTCAGGCGGCGAGGTATCAGCGATCAGGCGGTCCTGAAGGCGAT
Source organism: Afipia dichlorophenoxyacetatis (assembly GCF_055386385.1). Lineage (NCBI taxonomy): Bacteria > Pseudomonadati > Pseudomonadota > Alphaproteobacteria > Hyphomicrobiales > Nitrobacteraceae > Afipia > Afipia dichlorophenoxyacetatis. Next base: position 3,203,442 of record NZ_AP029250.1, read on the forward strand.
GGAAGACATCCCGCGCGAGCTCTTCGTCAGCCCGGCGGACCGCGACTACGCTTATCGGGATACGGCTCTGGGGATTGATTGCGGCCAGACCATCAGTCAGCCCTTCGTGGTGGCCTATATGACCGAGCAACTCCAAGTGCGTCCGGAGCATCGGGTGCTGGAAATCGGGACCGGGTCCGGTTACCAAGCGGCGATCTTGTCCAGATTGAGCCGGGAGGTCGTGACCATTGAACGGTTTCGGACATTGGCCGACCGCGCCCGTCAGGTTCTCGCCAAGCTCGATTGCAGCAATGTCGATGTTGTTCTCGGCGATGGCCTGAACCTGCCCGAAACGCTCGGAACCTTCGATCGCATCATGGTCACGGCGGCCATGGAAGAGGTGCCGCCATCGCTGCTGAACCGTCTTGAACCGGATGGGATGCTCATCGCCCCGGTTGGGCCGCTTGAGGGCAGCCAGATGCTCACGCGATTTCAAAAGACCGGTGAAGACTTCCCGTCGCAGGAACTCGTCGCTGTTCGTTTCGTGCCGACGCTGCCGGGAGTGGCCCGCGAGCTCTGACGAGTGTGGCGCGCACCCAAACTACCACACGAGTCAATTCATCGTGTTATTCGTTAAGACGAACCGCGCGGGCTTAAGCAGTTATTTACTCCGGATGTGTTTACTCAAATTTGTGCCAGTTGCGTACAAGTGTGAGTAACCATGTCCCGCTTTGCCGAGTTGATCAGCTCGCGCCGCGTTCCGCATTTTGCGGTCCTGGCGCTCGTTTCAGTGGGGTTCGGAGGCTGTAGCGCGGATACATCGACGCGCTTCTCCGACAACTCGTTCTCTAATCCTTTTGCTTCGAGGGGGGCGCCGGAGTCTACGGGCTCGGTCCATCAGGGCTACCCTCAGCAAAATTACCAGCAACAGAATTACCAGCAGCCTGGGTACCAACAGCAACAGCCCGGCTATCAGCAGCAGGGTTATCAGCAGGGCTACCCGCAGCCGCAGCGAGAGCTGCCGCAGTATGCGCGTCCTCGTCCTGCACCGGTGATTTCGGCCCCGCTGTCCGCGCCCAGCAGCACACCAACATCAGGTGGCGGACGCGGCATGGCATCGTACGCGCCGCCATCATCGCCATCGCCGATCGAACACACCGGCAGCACGCCTGCACCGCGCTCGATTGCCGCGACGCCAGAACCGATCCGCGAAGGTGGAACGAAGATCATCGTCGGCACCTCCGATACGCTCGACGTGATTTCACGCCGATATAATGTGCCAGCGGCCGAGATTCTCCGTGCGAACGGCTACAGCGGACCGCGCGTTCTTCAGCCGGGTCAGCAACTCATTATTCCTCACCGCACTGCTCAGGCGCAGCCGCCTGCATTGTCACCCGCGCCGGGCACGAAGGTCGCCGCTGGGCTACCCGCCAGTGTGCACGTTGCCAAGAGCGGCGACACACTGATGAGTTTGTCTCGCCGTTATCACATTCCTCCGGCTCAGCTGGCTGCTGCGAACAACATCCCGGTGACGACGCAGCTCAAGATCGGCGACAAGGTCAATATCCCTGGCGGAAAGGGCGCGCATGTTGCTGCGGCCGCCGTACCGGCACCAACGCTCGCGTCCGAGACTCCGAAGCCTGCAGCTGTGGCCCAAGCGCCAGCTCCGGCGGCCAAGCCTGTCGCAGTTGCATCCGCGGAGCCCGTGCAGAAAGCCCGCCTTGCTTCTGAGGCACCGGATATTCCGGAAACACAGTCACCGGTGAAGGCCGCCGAGACGACCAACGCATTGCCGACTTTCCGCTGGCCGGTGCGTGGCCGTGTGATCGGCACTTACGGTTCAAAGATCAACGGAAAGCAGAATGACGGTATCAATCTCGCCGTTCCTGAAGGTACGCCGGTCAAGGCTGCCGAGGATGGCGTCGTTGCTTATTCCGGTAGTGAACTGAAGGGGTACGGCAATCTGATCCTGGTGAGGCATTCCAACGGCTACGTCACCGCATATGCCCATGCAAGTGAGCTGATGGTGAAGCGCGGCGATACAATCAAGCGCGGCCAGGTCATCGCCAAATCAGGTCAGTCCGGCGAAGTGGGATCGCCGCAGCTACACTTCGAGATCCGAAAAGGATCGAACGCGATCGATCCTCTGCAATTCCTCAACGGCGCATAAAGCGTTTTCGAGCGAAGTGCCAAAACAAGAGCTCTAAGCATATTGGGTCCTGATTAAGTCAGGACCCAATTTCTTTTAAGCACCGTTTTGATTTCTAGCGCGCAACTTCGAGCATGAAGTCGATAAAGGCGCGGACCTTCGCCGGGACATGCTGCCGCGAAGGGTAGAACGCGTAGAGCGGGAAGGTCTCGCCATTCCATTCCGGGAACAGGACGACGAGTTGTCCGCGCGCAATGAAGTCGCGGACCGCGTTTTCAGTCACCTGCGCGATACCTGTTCCGGCAATGCATTCCGTCAGCAGTGCGTTGCCATCGCTTAAGGTGAGGCGGCTTGGCACCTCGACCGTCAGAACCTTGCGTCCTTTATGAAATTCCCAATCGAAAGCTTGTCCAGTCGCGGGATCGCGGAAGTGAATGCATGAATGATGCTTGAGGTCGTTCGGGTGAGCCGGTCTGCCGTGGCGTTTGAGATAGGCGGGCGAGGCGACGGTCAGGATGCGGGCATCGAGCAGCTTGCGCGAGACAAGTGACGGTGCGGCTTGATCGCCAAAGCTGATCGCGACATCGATACCCTCAGGAACGAGATCGCCGGTCTTGTCTTGCGTGATGATTTCAACCGAGAGCTCTGGGTAGCGTGCCAAAAATTCGCCGAGCCGACCCGCAAGCACGCTGGTCGTCACGAGGATGGCCACGCGGGCACGAAGGCGGCCGCGGACCACATTGGTGGCGCCGGAGGCATGGACAGCAGCTTCCTCGATCGCCGCAAGCGACGGTTTGACCCGCTCATAGAACCGGCGGCCTTCCTCGCTCAGGCTGACCGCGCGCGTGGTACGATCCAGCAGCCGCACGCCGACCCGCGCCTCCAGACGGGCTATCGCACGGCTGACACCTGACGCTGTTATGCCGAGCGCATCGGCGGCTCGCACGAAGCTGCCACCTTCCACAACAGCAGTCAGCACGCTGACGCCCGTCAACAATCGTCCATCGAATGACACAGGTCAATTCCTGACTAAATGTCACGAATGATGTGACATAACCGCACTTAAGTCAAAGTGCTTCCCGCGCGATAAGAGCCGCCGTTGGATCTGGAAACAGTCAGATCATCGAAGGCTCAGTTGCGCTGGTGAGAGATGCAAATACGGGGCTGGCGTGAAGGCGAGCAGTGAGCGAAATCGACGATCGGACAATGAAGTTCAGAACCGGAGAATACCTAATGGATAGCATCGAGACCCAAGGCATTCGCTTGCCGCGGCTTGGATTTGGCACGTTTCGCTTGACGGGCGACGCCTGTCGTGTTGCGACGGAGAGCGCATTATCGCTGGGCTATCGCCATATCGACACCGCCGAAATGTACGCCAATGAAGATGCTGTCGGCGATGCGATCTCTACTTCCGGGATCAAGCGTGGCGATTTGCATGTGACCACGAAGGTTTGGCACGAAAATCTCGCACCTGATGCGATCCAGCGGGCGTTCGACACCAGTCTCAAGAAGCTGAAACTCGATTTCGTCGATCTCTATCTGATCCATTGGCCGTCGAAGACCATGGACTTGCCGCGCACATTGGAGATTCTGATGCGTCTGCGCGAGGAGGGACGGACGCGCGCGATCGGTGTCGCCAATTTCACGCTGCCGCTGTTGAAGACGGCGATTGAAACTGTCGGCGCTCCGATTGCCTGCAATCAAGTCGAGTATCACACCTTCCTCGATCAATCGCTGCTGCTCAAATATCTCGGCGCAAAGAGCGTGCCTCTTGTGGCCTACGCGCCGCTTGCACAAGGCACAGTTGCCGACAGCGCTGAACTGCAGGCGATTGGCCGCAAGCACGGCGTATCCGCCGCTCAGATCGCGATTGCCTGGTTGCTCGACCAGAAGAATGTTGTCGCTATTCCCAAAGCTCAAAGCCCCGCCAGCCAGCAGGCCAATCTCGATGCGCTGGCGGTGAAGCTCGACAATGAAGACCGGCACACAATCGCCGCCCTGCGTAAGGACGAGCGACGGGTGAAGCCGGCTTTTGCCCCCGAGTGGGATGCACCCGCGGGATAACACCCCGCGCAGCGTTCCGCTTCTCCTGACGCGTTTTCTTCACGCAAACGCGTTCTAACTCAGAAAAGAGTCGATCATGTACGCCATCACTGGAATCACAGGCCGGGTGGGCGGCGCGGCTGCGCGCGCGCTTCTCGGCCGCGGCGAGAGCATTCGTGCCATCGCCCGCAGCACTGATAAAGGCAAGGTCTGGTCGGAGAAGGGCTGCGATGTGGCTTTGGCCACCATCGATGACTCGGAAGCGCTGACAAAAGCATTCACCGGCGCCGATGGCGTCTTCCTGATGACGCCGTCGAACTACGATCCGGAGCCAGGCTTTCCGCAGACGCGCAAAATACTGAATGCAGTAAGTGCCGCGATCAAGACTGCACGCCCGGGCCGGGTTGTTTTCATGTCGACAGTCGGAGCGCAAGCAAAGGAGGAAAACCTGCTGACAAACGCCACGATCATGGAGGAGGGGCTGCGCGCGCTGCCGGTACCGATGGCGTTGCTACGACCGGCGTGGTTCATGGAGAACTCCGCGTGGGATGTTGCAGCGGCACGAAGCGGACATCTGCCGTCCTATCTTCAGCCGCTCGATCATCCGATCCCGATGATTGCAACCGCGGACATCGGCGTTGTTGTCGCCGATCTCCTGCAACAGACCTGGACGGGCACGCGGATTGTCGAACTTGAAGCTGCACGTCGCTATTCAGCGAACGATATCGGACGCGCATTTGCCGAAACCATCGGCCGTCAGGTACAAGTTGAAGCCGTTCCGCGCGAAACGTGGGAGACGACGTTTCGCTCGCAGGGCATGAAGCATCCGATGCCGCGGATGCGGATGATTGACGGATTCAATGAAGGGTGGATCGATTTCGAAGGCGGCGCTGCCGAGCATTCGACGGCTCAAACGCCGCTTGAGGCGGTGATCCGTGACCTCGTAAGGGCGGCGGGCCCGGAAATTTAAAATCCGGGCCCGATCGCATTAATTGCTGGCGGTCAGCTGGACACCCATCCGGCCCGCCAGTTCTTGCGTAAACTGCCAGGCCACGCGGCCCGATCGCGATCCACGCGTGGTGGCCCACTCAAGCGCCTCTCGTTCGAGATCGCTCTCAGCGATCTTCACGCCGAAGTGGCGGCAATAGCCTTTCACCATGTCGAGATATTCGTCCTGGCTGCACTTGTGGAAGCCGAGCCACAGGCCGAAGCGATCCGACAGCGAGACTTTCTCCTCCACGGCTTCGCCGGGATTGATCGAGGTCGAGCGCTCGTTCTCGATCATGTCACGGGCGAGCAGGTGACGGCGATTGGACGTCGCATAGAGGATGACGTTTTCCGGTCGGCCTTCGATGCCGCCTTCCAGCACGGCCTTCAGCGACTTGTAGGACGCATCATTACCGTCAAATGACAGGTCATCGCAGAACACGATGAAGTGGAAGTCCGACTCCCGCAGCAGTGACATCAGGCTCGGCAGGCTTTCGATGTCCTCGCGATGAATCTCGATCAGCTTCAGCCGGCCGTTCACCTCGGGCATGGCGTTAACAGTTGCGTGAGCGGCCTTCACCAATGAAGATTTGCCCATGCCCCGCGCCCCCCAGAGCAGGGCATTATTCGCCGGCAGTCCCGTGGCGAACCGCTCGGTGTTCTCGATCAAAATGTCGCGCATCCGGTCCACCCCCTTTAGCAGGCCGAGCTCGACGCGGTTAACCCGCGGAACCGGCGTCAGCCGCCCATCGGGGTGCCAGATAAAGGCGGCCGCTGCCTTGAAGGAATCTGCCGTGGTTGGTTTGGCCGCCGAGGCCGAGAGGCTGGCGGCGATGGCTTCAAGCGCCTTGGCGATCCGTTCATCGGCGCTGGGGGCAGCAACGGACGCTGGGCGTTTTGTCGCGGGCTTGGAGGTCTTCTTCTGAGTCGCCTTTTTAGCGCTGGCGAGGCTTGTTTTACGTGACTTTTTCGACATGTTTCCACTTCCTTGCGCCGCACCCTATGCGAGGCTTGCAGGCTGCCGCAACCCGCCCAAATGGAAGGCCTGCCCGCCGTTGCAATTGGGGCAATGGCCGCTATAGTCCGCGCAAATTTGGGCCAAAACGGCCTAATGCCAACGGCTTGCCGTGGCATGCACCCCACGAGGATCTTTCGATGCTGATTACCCCTGCCTTTGCCCAGGCTGCCGGTGCTGCCGGCGACACCAACAGCATGCTGATGTCGCTGCTGCCGTTCGCGTTGATCTTCGTCATCATGTACTTCCTGATCCTCCGGCCCCAGCAGAAGAAGCTGAAGGATCACCAGGAATTGGTGAAGAACGTCCGGCGGGGTGACACCGTTATTACCAATGGCGGTCTGGTTGGTAAGGTCACCAAGGTGGTGGATGACGACCAGATCGAGGTGGAAATCGCCGATGGTGTCCGCATCCGCCAGATGCGCGCGATGATTACCGGAGTCCGCACCAAGGGCGAGCCGGCGAAGGATTCCAAGGAAGAATCCGCCGCGAGCTGATGCTTTCGGCCCTCGCTTTTACGTTTCTGATCTGACAGGTCATCTCGATGTTATATTTCTCGCGGTGGAAGGCGCTGGCGATCATTCTGACCGCCGTGATCGTTTGCCTTTTCGCTGTCCCGAACTTCTTTCCAGAAGCGACGGTCAAGAGCTGGCCAAAATGGGCCCAGCGTCACGTCGTGCTTGGTCTCGACCTGCAGGGTGGTTCTCACCTTCTGCTGGAAGTCGATTCCAACTCGGTCAAGAAGGACAAGCTGGAGCAGGTACGCGACGATGTCCGGCGGACATTGCGCGACGCCAAGATCGGCTACACCGGCCTTGCCGTGCGCAATGACAACGTCGAGGTTCGCGTCAAGGATACCGATCTGACCAATGCGCTCGCGAAGCTGCGTGAATTGTCGCAGCCGCTAGGCGGCATTCTTGGATCGAGCGGCCAGCGCAGCGTGGAAGTCAGCGATGCCGGCGGCGGCTTGATCCGGCTCAATGTACCGCCAGCCGCGATCACCGAACGCATCCGTCAGACGGTCGAGCAATCGATCCAGATCGTTGAAAAGCGCATCAACGAACTCGGCACGGTTGAGCCGCTGATCCAGCGCCAAGGTGTTGACCGTATTCTGGTGCAGGTGCCCGGATTGCAGGATCCGACGCGCGTGAAGGAAATCGTTGGCAAGACCGCGAAGATGGAATTCCGGATGGTGGACTCCTCGGTGTCGCCCGAGCAAGCCCAACAGGGCCGGGTGCCGCCGGAATCCGAAATCCTGATGAGCGCGTCTGCACCAAAAATTCCTTACGTGATCAAAAAGCAGGTGCTGGTGCCGGGCGCGGATTTGACCGACGCACAGCCGGGCTTTGACCAGCGAAGCGGCGAGCCAATCGTCACTTTCCGCTTCAACACCTCCGGTGCGCGCAAGTTTGCGCAGGCGACACTCGAAAATGTCGGCCAGCCATTCGCGATCGTCCTCGACAACGAGGTGATTTCGGCACCTGTGATCCGTGAACCGATCACGGGGGGCTCCGGACAGATCTCCGGCAACTTTACCGTGCAGGGTGCGAACGACCTCGCGATTCTGCTGCGTGCAGGTGCGCTGCCTGCGCCGCTGACAGTCATCGAAGAGCGGACCGTTGGACCTGGTCTTGGACAAGACTCGATTGCGGCTGGTGAGCTGGCGTCTTACGTCGGCTCGGTGCTGGTCATCGTCTTCATGCTGCTGACCTACCGGCTGTTCGGCTTCTTCGCCAACGTGGCGGTTGCCATCAACGTCGCGATGATCTTCGGTATCCTGTCGCTGTTGAACGCGACGCTGACGCTGCCGGGCATCGCTGGCATCGTTCTGACCGTCGGTATCGCGGTGGACTCCAACGTGCTGATCTACGAGCGTATCCGCGAGGAGGTGCGCAACGGCCGCACAGCGATCTCGGCGATCGATGCCGGGTTCAGCCGCGCGCTGGCGACGATCATGGACTCCAACATCACCACGTTTATCGCAGCGGCTGTATTGTTTTACATCGGCACGGGCCCGGTCCGCGGCTTTGCTGTCACGCTCGGCATTGGCATCATCACCACCGTGTTCACGGCGTTCACTGTCACGCGGCTGATCGTCGCGATGTGGGTGAGCTGGAAGCGGCCAAAGACCGTTCCGATTTGAGGTAGTTGGCTGTGACTCATACGATCATTATCGCTCTCGCTATCTTCATCGTCGTCCTGACGGTGCTGAGCATCTACGGCGTCATTCCAGCCCTTCGTATCGTGCCTGACGATACGAAGTTCGATTTCATGCGCTTTCGCCGGATCAGCTTTCCGATCTCGGCGGCGATGTCGATCCTGGCGATTACGCTGTATTTCACCCACGGCCTGAATTTCGGTATCGATTTCAAAGGCGGCACGCTGCTCGAAATCAAGACCAAGTCCGGTCCTGCTGACATCGCGGCGTTGCGCACCCAATTGGGCACGCTCAATTTCGGTGATGTCCAGCTTCAGCAATTCGGCGCTCCGGATGAGGTGCTGATCCGCATTGCCGAACAGCCGGGCGGTGATCAGGCACAGCAGGAAGCTGTGCAGAAGGTGCGTCAAATGTTCGGCGACACCGTCGATTATCGCCGTGTCGAAGTCGTCGGTCCTCGCGTGTCGGGCGAACTGCTCGCCTATGGCACGATCGGCCTGATGCTCGCGATCTTCTCGATCCTGCTCTATCTATGGTTCCGCTTCGAATGGCAGTTCGCGCTAGGCGCGATGATCGCCAACGTCCACGATATCGTGCTGACGCTGGGCTTTATGTCGGTGACGCAGATCGAGTTCGATCTGACCAGTATTGCGGCGCTGCTGACTATTCTTGGTTATTCACTCAACGATACCGTCGTCATCTACGATCGTATTCGCGAAATGCTGCGGCGCTACAAGAAGATGCCGATGCCTGAGTTGCTCAATGAGTCGATCAATTCAACGCTGTCGCGCTCGATCATCACCCACGTGACCGTGACGCTGGCGTTGCTCGCGCTGCTGCTGTTCGGCGGCAAGGCGATCCACAGCTTCACTGCGACGATGATGTTCGGCGTGGTGCTGGTTGGCACCTATACGTCGATCTTCATCGCGGCGCCGATCTTGATCTATCTCGGCGTCGGCGCCAATCGGCATGGCGGCGCGGAAGACGACGACACGCAGGCGAAAGAAAAATCGTCGAAGAAGTGATGAGTCAGAGGCGATCCAGCGCGTTGTGCAGGCTTGCGCTGGATCGTACTCCTAACTGAAGGGCGCCTGATCTTGTCGCCAGACCGCTCCCACATTGGCGGATCATCCGAAACAGACGGGCTGCACCTTCCTCGATCCGCGTTGATCGATGCTTATGGCAACGGTGGCTTTCGCTTCGCCGATATGTCGCATCGCGGTTCGCTGCTGTGTCTGCCGAATGCCATCTGGGCATGGCCGGTGTCAGCACCGGAGGAGATCACCGAGGCATCACTGCTGCGTGTGTTTGAACAGTCTGTAGACATCGACACACTGTTGATCGGGACGGGGGCAGGTGTCTGGTTGCCGCCAGCGAGCCTGCGCGAAGCGCTGCGGCGCGTGAAAATCGTGCTCGACACGATGCAGACCGGTCCTGCGATCCGCACCTATAATGTCATGATGGGCGAGCGCCGGCGCGTCGCGGCCGCATTGATTGCCGTGCTATGACGGCTTCAGCTTCCGGCGACGCCGCATTTTGTGCCGACCTCGTGCGCTCGCGCGATTTCACAAGCTATGCCGCGAGCCTGTTCGTGCCGCCCGCGCCACGCCGAGCGTGGCTGGCGCTCGCAGCTTTCAGCAGCGAAGTCTCTCATGTCCGCGATCATGTCAGCCAGGCTCTAACCGGCGAGATCCGCCTGCAATGGTGGCGCGATGCCCTGACGGGACACGCCGGTGGAAGCGTGCAGGGCGATGTCACGGGTAATCCGGTGGCCGCCGAGCTGTTGCGGGCGATCAAGGAATACAAGCTACCCGTCGAGAGCTTCATCCGCTTGATCGACGCGCATGTGTTCGACGTCTACGATGATCCGATGCCGGACATCGCTGCGCTCGAGGCACACTGTCGCGACACCTCCGCAGCGCTCTATGCATTGCGCGCCCGTACGCTGGGCGTAACCTCGCCTGAGGTTGCGCGGATATCTGATCACGCCGGCATTGCCGAGGGATTGGTCGATGTGATGCTTGCATTGCCTCGGCACAGTGCACGGCGGCAGCTCTATTTGCCCGCCGATCTCATGAACCTTCACGATGTGATCGCAGAAGACGTATTCATGCAGAAGTCAGATGAGCCATTGCGGCAAGCACTGGCCCATCTGCGCCAAGAAGCACGGAAGCAACTGGACACCGCTTTCGCGCTGATGGGAAATGCACCGGCCGCTGCTCGGCCGGCATTCCTGCCCTTGGTGATGATGCAGCTGATCTTGTCGAAGCTTGAAGCATCGAGTCCGTTCAATCCGCCTTCGATGTCGCGTTTGGCGACGCTCTGGACAATCTGGCGTGCGGCAAGCCGATCGCCATTCAGAAACTGATCCGTTGTAATCGGATCAGGCAGCGTTGGACACGCGCAGCGTGTCAGAGATCCAGTGGTCGAGATCGACCAAGGCGCGCGCGCTGATCGCCTGCTTCTTCGCGATGGTCTTCTCATTACCGCGCAGCCGTGTGCCGTCAGGCTTTTTGGTCGGCGGCGATGCCAGCGGCGGAAACAATCCGAAATTGATGTTCATCGGCTGGAATGAGCGCGGCCCGGCGTCGATCGTCTCGATGTGTCCACCCGTGATGTGGCCAAGTAATGCGCCGAGTGCCGTGGTGGGCGGCGGTGGCGCAATCGCTTCTTGTCGCACATCCGCTGCAGCAAAGAGACCTGCAAGCAACCCAATTCCGGCGGATTCGACGTAGCCCTCGCAACCGGTCATCTGGCCAGCAAAGCGCAGGCGCCGTTGCGCGTGCAGCCTCAATTGCGGATCGAGCAGTTTCGGCGAGTTGAGGAATGTGTTGCGATGGAGACCGCCGAGACGCGCGAACTCTGCGTTCTGCAGGCCTGGGATCATGCGAAGCACCTGCGTCTGCGCACCGTACTTCAGCTTGGTCTGGAATCCGACGATGTTGTAGAGCGTGCCGAGCTTGTTGTCTTGACGCAGTTGCACGATGGCATAGGGCTTAACCGTGGGATCGCGCGGGTTGGTCAGACCGACCGGCTTCATCGGGCCATGACGCAGGGTTTCGCGGCCGCGTTCAGCCATCACTTCGATCGGCAGGCAACCGTCGAAATACGGCGTGTTGGCTTCCCACTCCTTGAAGTCGGTCTTTTCCCCGCTGATCAGCGCATCGACGAATGCGTCGTATTGCTCGCGTGTCATCGGGCAATTGATGTAATCAGCACCGTTGCCGCCCGGACCGACCTTGTCGTAGCGCGACTGAAACCAGGCGATCGACATGTCGATGGAATCGCGATGTACGATCGGCGCGATCGCATCGAAAAAGGCGAGGGCACTCTCTCCCGACAGCGCGCGGATGGCCTCCGCGAGCGGAGCCGATGTGAGTGGGCCGGTTGCAACGATGACGTTGTGCCATTCTTCGGGAGGCAGGCCGGCAATTTCCTCACGCCGGATTTCGATCCTCGGGTGAGCCGTGAGCGCCGCATTGACGGCGGCGGAAAAGCCGTCGCGATCGACCGCCAGTGCGCCGCCAGCCGGCACCTGATTGGCGTCGGCACTGCGCATGATCAGCGAGTTCAGCTTGCGAAGTTCGGCATGAAGTAGGCCGACAGCATTGTTCGCTGCATCGTCGGAGCGGAACGAGTTTGAACAAACGAGTTCAGCAAGGCTATCGGTGCGGTGCGCGTCGGTTGTGCGGACGGGCCGCATTTCATGAAGGACAACGTTCACACCGGCATTGGCGACCTGCCAAGCAGCCTCAGACCCCGCGAGGCCTCCGCCAATAACGTGAACGGTATCCGTGGACGCAGCTTTGTTTTCAATTGTCATGGGCTCACAACTAGTGTGGTGGTTTAGAAGTTCGCGCAGATTTTTCTGCGAGCCGCTGTCAGCGAACTTCTAAACCTAAACCACACTAGAATTATAGCTTACAAGTGTCCTCTCGAATCCAAAGTCCGCTGCGGAGCGCGCGGCAAAATGAGGCGGACTTTGGATTCGGGACACTTGAGCTCACAGGTGGCTGGTGCAACGGGCACGACAGCTCGACCGGGACAATTAAAGACCCATATACACGAGAACGCCCGCAAGAGGCGGGCGTAATCCGTTAGTTCGTCAACTTCGGCTGATTAGCCGTTGTAGGCGCCAGCAGCGACGCGGCGAATGTCCGAGCGATCAAGCCCGATGTCAGCCAGTTCGCGATCGCTGAGCTGCGACAGTTCGGCGACATTGCGCTGATATTCGCGAAACGCCTGAATAGCGCGGATAAACGAGAGCAACATGATAATCTCCTTCGAATTCTCGATTCAGCTCTTGAAAGCAGCTTCATCGTTGAAGTGAATATAGGGGAGGTTTCCGCGCTGCAACACAGCAAATGTTGCGATGCAGCTAGTCTAAAAATGCATGCCTTGTTAAGAAGTGATTAATCTTTCAGCTAAGAATTGAATGGGCGGCCAAAGATTTAGGCGAGATCTGATGCTGATTTCGGCTGTTTATCAAAGCTTTGGCGGAATGCGGAACCATCGGACCCACCCGGCGGGTCAATCACGGGAAGGAGAGCTATGCTTTCCCGGGCGTCAACGGTCGAATTGTTCCACTGAATGCTGATTCCCGAAATATTCTACTCAAAACTGTGAATTATTGTTCATTGTCAGCTCTCACGCAGCGTTGCGTAGTCTAATTGGGAGAATCATGGACGTGTGAAGGTGAGCGTGGCATAGCCGCGCGATGCAGAAATATTCCTCCATGCGCCGTCTCGGTTTGACCTTGCTGCTCTCACAGGCACTGGCGATCCAGGCTCTTGTCGTTGCGTGGAGTGGCGCCCAAGCGGCGGTGCCGGATGCAGCCGCATTCGCGTTGATCTGTCAGGGCACCCAGTCGGACGGTAAGACGGGCGATCCTGCTCGGAATCCTAACCACGGCTTGCACCATGATTGTCTTTCAGTCTGCGCGAGCGGTCTCTCTGCATTGGAGCCGCAGCAGTCTGGTCTGATACTGGCAGGGCATGCCCCGTCTCGCTCCACCGAGATCCTGCACGATACGGGAACGCATGTTGCGTTCACAACGCAGGTCTTTTCGGCGCGTGCCCCTCCAAAGCTAGCTTGAGAAACTAAACGTCGAACTTTCTCAATCAGCTTTCGAGGACACCATGACTACTTCTCTCTACAACCCGCTGAGGTTGCTTGCAGGCGCTGGCGTTACGGCCCTGTCGATTATCGCATCGCAATCGAGCGCATTTGCGCACATCACACTCGCAACCGGCGAGACGCGCGCCAACACCTATTACAAAGCCGTACTGCAGGTGCCGCACGGCTGCGACGGACAGGCGACACAGAGCATCCGTGTTCAGATTCCGGAAGGCGTGATCAGCGTGAAGCCGATGCCCAAACCGGGCTGGACGCTAAATATCACGCGCGGTGCCTATGCCAAAACCTATCAAAGCCATGGCAACGCCGTCACGGAAGGACCAAAGGAAATCGTGTGGTCCGGCGGTTCGCTGTCCGATGACAACTACGACGAGTTCGTGTTCACGAGCTTTATCTCAGGGGATTTCCAGCCTGGGCAGGCGATCTATTTCCCAACCACGCAAAAGTGCGCGAGCGCAGAAATCAGCTGGTCTGAGATTCCGGCAGCCGGACAAAGCCCGCATGCGTTGAAGGCTCCGGCTCCCGGGCTGCGGATCTCCAGCGACACCACAACAATGGCGCAGATGGACCATGGCAGCATGGACCACATGCACATGGATATGGCCGCGCCCGCCGCGACAGGCGGCGATACGTTCAAGGTCGGTGATCTCGTGGTGACGTCACCGTGGACACGCGCGACGCCCGGTGGCGCCAAGATCGCCGGCGGCTACCTGAAGATCACCAACAACGGCAAGACAGACGATCGGTTGGTGAAAGCGACGGCAACCATTTCCGATCGTGTCGAAGTCCATGAAATGTCGATGAATGACGGCGTGATGAAGATGCGCGCTGTTCCAGAAGGGCTGACGATCAAGCCGGGCGAGACGGTCGAACTGAAGCCGGGCGGCTTCCACATGATGTTCCTGGACATCAAGCAGCCGCTCAAGCAGGGCGATACGATGAAGGCAACATTGACATTTGAGAAGGCCGGCAGCGTTGATGTGAACTTCAACGTCAGTTCGATCGGCGCGACGTCAGAGCCTGCTCACAAGCACTAAGCGCGCCTCACGACTTCACGGTGCAGTGGTCAGTCGCTGCACCGTGAAATCGAATTGGCTTTGACGCTATCGGCCAAGTGACGCGGCAAATGCCGCGCCGTCTTTCAGCCCGAGTTCGAACGCGTTTCTGATGCCGTCGGGATTACGGATGTCGAACTGTTTGACATCGATCTTCCGCGAGGGCTGCGCATAGATGCGGCCATTGACGGCCGGCACCGATTTATAGACCCGCGTCAGCAACACCAGCGTACGGCCGCCGGCGGCTTCGATCGGCTTGATCGGTTCGACCGGGACATTGTCCACGAGGCCGCCGTCGAATGCCGGTCGACCATTGACCTCTGTCACCGGCATGAACGGTGGCACGCCGCTCGTCGCCATCAAGGCATCGCGAAGCTGTTGCGGAGATTGCATCTCGCGGGTGGCGACAAACTCGGGATGAAATCCGAGCGCGCGGCCAAATCGTGGATGCACCGGATGAAACAATTGTTTCTCGAGTTGATAGGCACCGATGCCGATAGCCGCGCCGAGCGGTGGAGAGAGGCCGCGCGGCAGCCGCGACACTGCAATCTGCAAATCCGTCATTGCCTGCAGGCGCGAGAGTGCGTCGGCGTCGACAGTCTGTGCAAGCAGTTCAGCGTACATCGGGCCAACGGGGCAGAGGGGCTGACCGGAACGCCACGCAGCGAAATCGAAATTTCTCAGTTGCGGATGACAAGCGCCAATCACCCGTGCGCGCGTCGTAGGCCCCATTTCGAGAAGTGAATAGGTCGCAGCAAACGCGCCTGCGCTGGCGCCCACAACCAGCTTTGGCGCGAGGCCGATCCGTGACGCGGCAGCCTCATAGAAGCCACCTTGCCAGTAACAGCGGTTGCCACCGCCCGCGAAAACGACCGCGTCGAACATGAAGGATATATCCGTATTGGATTGCCTTCATGCCCAACCGCGGTCCGATAAGCAACTCGCTGCGAGCTAGTGTCCTTTGCGTCCCCACATGAAGAGGCTGACCGGGAATTCAGCCGCATAGCGGTGCACTTTGTGCTTTTCAGGCTCCACATATGGCGTGGCTGGAGGTTCGACCACCTTGCGGTAAAGATGCCATGTCGCGTGGCCAAGCACAGGGATTACGACCGTCAAGCCTAAGAAGAATGGTATCGTCCCGATCACCAGCAGGCCCGCGACGATCAGACCCCAGATGGCCATCTGAACCGGGTTTTGTGCCACAACGCGCAGTGACGTGAGAACAGCATCCGCAGCGCTGGCGTGACGATCCAGCATCATGGGGAACGACACCACACTGATGCAAAGCGCCACGAGCGCAAACAGGAAGCCAACGCCACAGCCGATGACAATCAGACTGAGCCCTTTGGGCGTCATCAGCACCTCGTTGAGAAAATTCGGAATGCTGGATGCAGGTGCGTAGCCGAATATCGAGTTGTAGATGGATTGCGCCGCAGTGAGCCAGACCAGGAACAGGATAAGCAACGCTCCACCAAGCCCCAGCATCGCCCCGATCGACGGCGACGACAGCACGCCGAGCGCATGGGATGCGGTGGCATCTTCGCCGGTCTCGCGACGCCGGCTGAGATCATAGAATCCGAGCGCAGCGAAGGGGCCCAGCAACGCAAAGCCAGCCGCCAGAGGGAACAGCAATGGAAGGATCGAGTAGCCCAACGTGGCGCGCGCGAGGACGAGACCTAACACCGGATAGATCAGTGCCAGCATGATGGCGTGCGTCGGAACGGCCTTGAAGTCTTCCCAGCCGAGCCGCAGCGCATCCTTGAGATCGGCGACGGAGATTTTGCGAACGACAATCGCCGAGGAGGACGATGATGCGGGAGGCGATTGAACAGCGCCTGTAACGGGAGTGCTCATGATGGCTGCCTCTTGATCGCGCAGCGCCTTGCAACGCTGCGGTTGCTATGGTGACACTTGGTTGACAGTATCACGATCCGGTCGATGACGAATGGAAAACTTCTGCATCTGAATTTCCCAACCGCGTGAACCGATCTGAACCAACCGCGTTGGTGTGTTCGGCCCTTTTATTTCGCGTAGCAGCGTGAGGAGCGCGAATGCGTCATGTTGCAGCTTTTTGACGGAATTGACTCAAATACCTGTTCCGCACGCGTGCAGTCTTACATTGGCAAGTCATGAGCCCGTGTTTACACTGTTCCACGACCGGCGCGGCGCTGCCGGAAAGACTTGAGGAAGCAGCGCTCAAATCCAAATCAATCCATCCGGATTATCGGGAGTTTGAACAATGAGCATTTTCGGAAAAATCATGGGCGCGATCTTTGGCACCAAGGCAGAAGCTGCAGAGCCCGCAGGTGGTGCCGGCACAGCAGCAGGTGCTCCGGCATCGTCTGGCGCAGCAGGAGCTGGCGCAACTGTACAGATGGTGGATGTCGCCCCAATCCTCGACAAGGCTGTTGCGGCTAAGGGCGAGAAGCTGGAGTGGCGTACGTCGATTGTCGACCTGATGAAAGCGCTCGATATCGACTCGAGCCTGAGCGCACGCAAGGAACTCGCCAAGGAGCTCCATTATGATGGCGACACGAATGACTCCGCCAAGATGAACATTTGGCTGCACAAGCAGGTGATGACCAAGCTCGCGGCCAATGGCGGCAAATTGCCGGCTGATATGAAAACCTGAGCTCTTCGCATTTTATCATGTTCTTGAAGGCCCGCTTCGGCGGGCCTTTTTGCTGCGCTGCACAGTCAGATATTTGACCTTTGCGTGACTATCCAAATCGCCGTCAGAGGAATACAGAATGCCAGCGAGGAATATCGCTGTGCCAACGTTGTTTGGCGAAGTGGTACTGTCTCAACAACATCAGAAAACTGTCACCGTGAAACTCGAGGAAGGAAAAATCCATGACCGATCTCAACCGTAGAACCGTCCTGGCGGGTGGCGCTGCGGCCCTCGCCGGAACCGCCGCACTGACCGAAGCAGCGCAGGCGCAAGTCGGCGTCAAGACCATTTTCCCCGTCGGACAGACGACAATTCCTGTGGTCGGTATCACCGAGGTTTTCCCGGTTCGGCGAATTTACTGCATCGGTCGCAATTATGCGGCGCACGCGATCGAGCGCGGTTCGGACCCGACACGTGAACCGCCGTTCTTCTTCCAGAAGCCGACCGACGCTATTCAAGTCGTCGCCATCGGCACGGTGGCTGATCACCCATATCCGTCGCTCACCAAGAACTATCACCATGAGGTTGAACTGGTGGCCGCGCTGAGGTCGGGTGGCACGAATATCCCGGTCGATAAGGCGCTGGATTGTGTCTACGGCTATACCCTCGGCCTCGACATGACGCGCCGCGACCTGCAGAACGCCATGGGCAACGAGAAGAAGCCGTGGGAAATCGGAAAGAGCTTCGACCACTCGGCAGTGCTCGGACCGCTTCATCCGGTGAGCAAGACCGGGCACTTCACCAAGGGCGCGATCTCGCTCGCTGTGAATGGCACGGTGCGGCAGAATTCGGATCTGACGAAGATGATCTGGAGTGTCGCCGAGCAGATTTCGAAGCTGTCGGAAGCCTTCGAGCTGAAAGCCGGCGATCTGGTTTACTCGGGCACGCCGGAGAATGTCGGCCCGGTGAACAAGGGCGACGTGCTGTTGTGCAAGCTGGAAGGCTTGCCGGACATGTCGATCAAAATCGTCTGACGATTTTCTCCTGCAGTTTCGCAAACAAAAGCCCGCCATTGGCGGGCTTTTTTCATAATGACGAAATGACCTCAGGCCGTGATGTCGGCATATTCCGGGTGTTTTTGTAGGTAATCGACGACAAACCCGCAGCCTGCAACGACCTTGAGATCATTGGCGCGGATTTGCTCCAGCGCACCGTGCACCAATTTGGATGCGATGCCGCGGCCACGGAGCGCCAACGGCGTTTCAGTGTGGGTGATGATCACTCTCCCGGGGGCAAGGCGGTAGTTCGCGAACGCGATCGCGCCATTCACATCCAGTTCGTAACGGCTTAACGCTGCGTTGTTGCGAACGGTTGTCGTTTCTTGACTCGTTTCTTGGCTCATCGCGTGTGCCTTTGTCGCTTTGGGAGAGTGGACAGATTCACTTCAGCAGATCGGCATATTCCGGATGCTTGCCGATATAACCTTTCACGAACGGGCATTGCGGTACGACTTTGAGACCACTGGCGCGGACTTGGTCGAGCGCTCCCTTGACCAATCTTGATCCTATGCCTTTGCCCTCGAGTTCCTTCGGCACTTCCGTGTGAGTGAACGTGATGATATCGCCGGACAGCTGATAGTAAGAGGCCGCGATATGCCCTTCGACCTCGAGTTCGTAGCGGTGTTTTGCTGGATTATTTTGCACGACTTCAGTCATCGATATTTCCAGTTATCTTGAAGCTTTAGTTCTTGAGCGAGCGCGTCAGCAGGGCGCGGAGTGACCACGGTTTGCCGTCGACCGCCCCGCGGATATCATCGATCTTCCAGTGCCCGCCGTCGCGCACGAAATCATAGCGCACCACGTCGTCAGCCGGATTGCGCGGCTGGGCATATCCTGTGGTCATTTTGACGGCGATCGCTGCTGTGCCGCTGTCGAGCTTTTCTGTTGTGACCGTGAAGGATTTTACGCTCGGATCCTGAGAGTTTGTGACCGGGTCGAAATCGATGACGATATCCCCCTCGGGGGTGTGGGCGTCCGACTTTGCCCACAAGGCAACCAGGGATTTCGACAAATATTTCGCCCTGACGGCTTTGTCTTGGATGACGAAGCTCCCATCCGCTTCACCGTTGTCTTTGACGACGCGTTCGTAAATGGAATTGATGATGCCGGGCGGGTCGAAGGAGGAGGGCGTCTTCGCCTGTGACCAGGCCTGTCCAGAGATGAGAAGAGTGGAGGCGATCAAAGCTCCTGCAAACAGCCGCCGGGTTATCATTCGTATGCTCCTGTAAGGTCTTCAAGGTCTGCGCCACTGTCCCGGAGGCGACAATCAATCCATCCATCCGCACAAAATCCTTCCCATCTCCTCTTGTAAAGACTGGTGTGTCTCATACGTCCGTTGCAGGACATATTTGATGCGGCCGGACGGTCGTCTTCGTCCTCCACGATCGAGCCGCTGGCCGCCTCGCTTTTAGGGAGGTTCGTAAAATGTTCGGCCCTGGCTTTCTCAACACGCATCGGACATGGGAAGATTGGTTCGGTATGGCGTTAGGCATGCTGGTCGTGCTGTCGCCCTGGTTAACCGGAGAAGCCAATCACGGCCTCGGTGCAGAGCCTGAACCGCGCTACGTGATCCTGGCCACGATGCTGATCGGCATTCTCGTGTTTGGCCTCGCCCAGATGGAATACGTTGCCCTCCGGCGTTGGGAAGAGGGATGCGAGATGGCGCTCGGCGTCTGCCTGATCGCGCTGCCGCATATCCTCGGCTACACCGGCGAGGGTGCTCTTCGATTGTGGCACACGAGCCTCGGTGGAGCGATCGTTCTGCTGGCCATGCTGAAGCTTTGGCAGGATTGGGACCTGACGGATCAGGAGCTGACCGGACACGGTCAGTAACAACCAAGTTCAGCGCTTTTTGACCGTCGCATAAGAAAGCCGCCGGCCCGGGATTGGACCGGTGGCTAAATTATTCCGCCGCCTCTTTCGTCGGCCGTTTCTTCGGTTTTCCTGCCTTCGCTAGGACCGGCGCGAGGAATTTACCTGTGTAACTGCGCGGCGCCTTGATGATGTCTTCCGGCGGTCCCCAGGCAACAATTTCGCCGCCGCCATCGCCGCCTTCCGGACCAAGATCAATCACCCAGTCCGCCGTCTTGATGACTTCGAGGTTGTGCTCGATCACCACCACGCTGTTGCCCTGCGACACCAGTTCGTGGAGCACTTCAAGAAGTTTGGCGACATCGTGGAAATGAAGTCCCGTGGTCGGCTCGTCGAGAATGTAGAGCGTGCGGCCGGTGGCGCGCTTGCTCAATTCCTTTGCGAGCTTCACGCGTTGTGCTTCACCGCCGGACAATGTCGTCGCCTGCTGGCCAACGTGGATGTAGCCAAGGCCGACGCGTTGGAGCGTCTTGAAGGTCTCCCGCACACGAGGCACGGCCTTAAAGAAGTCGGCTGCTTCATCGACCGTCATGTCGAGGACGTCGGCGATGCTCTTGCCCTTGAACAGGACTTCCAGCGTCTCGCGGTTGTAGCGCTTGCCCTTGCAGGTGTCGCAGGTGACGTAGACATCCGGCAGGAAGTGCATCTCGATCTTGATCAGGCCGTCGCCTTGGCAGGCTTCGCAACGACCGCCTTTGACGTTGAACGAGAAGCGGCCCGGCTCATAACCGCGCGCCTTGGATTCCGGCAGACCCGCAAACCACTCGCGGATCGGCGTGAAGGCGCCGGTATAGGTCGCCGGGTTCGAGCGAGGCGTGCGGCCGATCGGTGACTGGTCGATGTCGATAATCTTGTCGATATGCTCCAGCCCCTCGATGCGGTCATGTGGAGCAGGGCCTTCCGACGCATTGTTGAGCTTGCGCGCGATCGCCTTGTACAACGTGTCGATCAGCAGCGTGGACTTGCCCCCGCCTGAGACGCCAGTGACGCAGGTGAATAGTCCGAGAGGAATCTCGGCAGACACATTCTTGAGATTGTTGCCGCGTGCGTTGATCACCTTGAGGGTCCGCCGATGGTTCGGCGGTCGCCGTTCTTCGATCGGCACAGACAGCTCGCCGGTCAGATATTTGCCGGTCAGCGACTTTGGGTTCGACTTGATTTGCTCCGGTGTCCCCTGGGCGATAATGCTGCCGCCGTTGACGCCCGCGCCGGGACCCACGTCCACGACATAATCTGCGGTCTCGATGGCATCTTCATCATGCTCAACGACGATCACCGTATTGCCGAGATCGCGCAACCGCCGCAGCGTATCGAGCAGGCGGGCATTGTCGCGCTGATGCAGGCCGATCGACGGCTCGTCGAGCACGTACAGCACGCCCGTCAGACCGGAGCCGATCTGCGACGCGAGGCGGATGCGCTGGCTCTCACCGCCGGACAGGGTGCCGGACGAGCGGGACAGCGTCAGATAGTTCAAGCCGACGTCGAGCAGGAACGACAGCCGCTCACGGATCTCCTTTAAAATCCGCACTGCAATTTCGTTCTGCTGCTTGTTCAGCGTCTTGGGGACGGACTCGAACCACTCGCCCGCGCGAAGAACGGAGAGTTCTGAAATCTCGCCGATATGCTTGCCGCCGATCTTGACGCAAAGCGCCTCGGGCTTCAGGCGGTGGCCGTGACAGGCCTCGCACGGGATGTCGCTAAAATACTTGCCAAGCTCTTCGCGCGCCCACTCGCTTTCGGTCTCGCGGAAGCGGCGTTCGATATTGGTGACGACGCCTTCGAACGGCTTCTTTGTGTCGTACGACCGGACGCCGTCCTCGTACGAAAACTTGATCTCTTCATCGCCTGAGCCAAACAGGATCGCGCTCTGCGTTTTCTTCGGCAGATCCTTCCACTTGGTATCAAGCGTGAACTTGTAGAACTTGCCGAGCGCCTGCAACGTCTGGATGTAATAAGGGGAGGACGACTTCGCCCATGGCGCAATCGCTCCCTTGCGCAGCGTCTGCTCCTTGTCGGGAATGACCAGATCAGCGTCGATGTGCTGCTCGACACCGAGGCCGCCGCACTTCGGGCAGGCACCATAAGGATTGTTGAACGAGAAAAGCCGCGGCTCGATCTCGGGGATCGTAAAGCCGGAAACCGGGCAGGCGAACTTCTCCGAGAACAGGATGCGCTCGGGCCCGCTCTTGTCGTGGATCTTCGCCGTCTTCTTTTCAGGCTTCTTGTCGGCTGCGGTGTCACTTGCGGCAGCAGGCGCATCCGCGAATTCGACCACGGCAAGGCCTTCTGCCAGCTTCAGCGCGGTTTCGAACGATTCCGCCAGGCGCTGCCCCATGTCAGGACGCACAACAATGCGGTCGACTACGACATCGATGTCGTGCGGGAATTTCTTATCGAGGGTCGGCGCATCGGCGAGTTCATAGAACTTCCCATCGATCTTGACGCGTTGGAAGCCCTTCTTCAGGTACTCTGCCAGCTCCTTTTTATATTCGCCCTTGCGGCCGCGCACGACGGGGGCCAGCAGATAGAGGCGGGCGCCTTCCGGCAGCGCGAGCACGCGATCGACCATTTGCGAAACGATCTGGCTTTCGATCGGCAGGCCCGTTGCCGGCGAATAAGGATTGCCGACGCGCGCCCACAAGAGGCGCATGTAATCATAAATCTCTGTGACGGTGCCGACGGTGGAGCGAGGATTTTTCGAGGTTGTCTTCTGCTCGATAGAGATGGCCGGCGACAGCCCGTCGATTTGATCGACGTCCGGCTTCTGCATCATCTCGAGGAATTGACGAGCATAAGCCGATAGCGATTCAACGTAGCGCCGTTGTCCCTCGGCGTAGATCGTGTCGAACGCCAGCGAGGATTTGCCCGATCCCGACAAGCCAGTGAACACCACGAGCTTGTCACGCGGAATTTCGAGATCAACGTTCTTGAGATTATGTTCGCGGGCACCGCGGATCGTAATCGCGCGCAGACTTGATGCTGCAGCAGTCGACTTGCGGCTCGCCTTCACTACTTCATCCATGGAATCGTTTCCGGTGACGCGCCGGGCGCAAACAGAACGTCATCCCCGGAAACGCGGAGAGACTGTCACCAGTTGCTCGGCCAGATTTCAATGCTCGGAACATAGGAAGAACGGTTGGAGATTTCCAGTCCCCACGTCGCGCCATCAACCGTTTGATTCGGTTCCGGGGATGGAGTTCCGTTCAATGTCGCCTCATCGGCGCACGAAACAAAAAAGCCGGCTCGAAGAGCCGGCTTTTCCGCAATTCCCTGAGAAGCTCAGGTCAGGCGAAGATCAATACTTCGCGACGACCGGGCCGGCCCAGTTGAAGTGATAGTTCACGCCAACCTTCACAGTGTGCAGGTCGTCCTTGTAGCTGACGAAAGCGGGACCACCGGCGACCACAACGTTGGTGGTGTCGAAGTTGTAGTACTGGTACTCAACCTTCGCCGACCAAGCCGGAGCGAACATGTACTCGAAACCGCCGCCGACTGTGTAGCCGGTGTCCTTGCGATCGGTCACGGCCGGCAGGAAGCCAGCAGTTGCTTCGAGGCTCTTGTCGTCACGGAATGCGACACCGCCCTTAGCGTAGATCATGCCGGGACCCCAGGTGTAGCCGAGGCGACCGGTGACCGAAGCGAGCCAGTCGGAACGATCACGAAGCGAATCGACTCCGTTCGAGAAGTTGCGGTCGCTGTTCGACAGGCCGCTGATCTGGCCTTCAACACCGACAACCCAGTTCGGAGCGAACTGATAGTCAGCACCGATCTGACCACCGCCGAGGAACGCTGCGTCGCGGTTCGAGCCGGTGATGCCGAGGATGTTCGACGAGAAGCTGTCGTCACCACCGAATGCAGCGCCGATGTGACCGCCGACGTAGATGCCCGACCAGTTGTAGACAGGTGCCGGAGCGTAAGCAGGAGCCTTGGTGTAGGTGCGAGCCGGCAGGTCAGCCGCGAACGCCGATGCGGTACCGAAAGCAACGAGTGCTACGGTGCCGAGCAGAAACTTCTTCATTTCAATTCTCCAGTTATGCCTGCTTCATTTGTCTGAAGCAGTTTTTCTTGAAAGCGAACGCAGTGGCATTGCGATTCCATGAGGGGAATATACTGGCTTCTGCCAAAAATGCCGTCTCCCAAAAGCAACACTCGATGGGGAAGTCATTCCTTCTAACGCAAGGAATTGTTTGGAACTTTTCAACTTTTCACTCCACGTTTCGATCACGCTTTCGACACATTCCGGGGCCGCATTCGTAAAATTGTCAGATATTCAATGAGTTCCAGTGGAGGTAAGGGCTTGCCTAGGAACAAATAGAGTACATACTGTGTTGACAGTGCCTCCGGCTCAGCCGGATGCGGTGGATAACCGCACAGTGGGCGTCGTCGGGAGGACCAGAACGTATAGGGTCAGCCCAGACACGGCGTCCGGCATTTGAGGTCGGGGCCCGACGACATAAGTAGAGGGCGCATTGGAGCGCCAGAGTGGAGATCGATCATGGCGGGAAGCGTCAATAAAGTAATCCTGGTTGGCAACCTTGGCGCCGATCCTGAAATCAAGCGCACGCAGGATGGACGCCCCATCGCCAACCTGAGCATTGCGACATCGGAAACCTGGCGGGACCGTGCGACTGGCGAGCGCAAAGAGAAGACGGAATGGCACCGGGTCGTGATCTTCAACGAAGGGCTCTGCAAGATTGCAGAGCAATATTTGAAGAAGGGGGCCAAGGTTTATCTCGAGGGTCAGTTGCAGACCCGCAAATGGCAGGACAAGGACGGCAAGGACCGCTATTCGACGGAAGTCGTCCTTCAGAACTTCAATTCGACCCTGACCATGCTTGATGGGCGAGCAGGCGGCGGCTCGTTTGCGCCTGAAGAAGGTGGCGGCGATTTCGGATCGTCGGGGCCGCGTTCAGCGCCTCCGCGCCGGGTGGCTGCAGGCGGCCGCAACGACGACATGAACGATGACATTCCGTTCTGATTGTTCAGGACGAGCATTTCTGCGGGTGTCCCAAGCGAGGGACACCCGTTTTCTTTTTGGATATTGGTCGCAGCGGGAATAACGGCGCGAAACTCACCTCGAATGCGCGGCGATCTTCGGCAAAAATATCTGCCAGGACAGGCCTACAGTCACGCCGCCTTGGTGAACATTGTCAGCGTGCCTTTCTCGTCGATGTTGATCGCGACAACTTGGGCTGAGGTGACACCTTTGGCTTTCAGCGCAGACGAAATCGCAGGCGATGCATCAATCGATGTTCGCAGTGACTTCAAGTCCTCGTCGCTCGTCCGCGACACAAGCGCGTCAACCTGCGAGCGCACTTCCGGTGACAAGTCCTTGACGTCCACCACCTGAACGTTGCGAATTGTCGGCTGTGTTTGAGATTGTGCCTGAGACTGCGCGGGAGGCTGTTTAGCAGGGGCCTGTGCCAGCGCTGGTACGCCGAACACGAGTAATGTGCCGGTGGCGACTGTTGTAAGCATTCGCATGATCGATACCTTTCAAGATCGGGGTACGGAACACGCGTGGTATCGTCGAAAGGTGGTGAGGGACTGGTGCTGATGCGGTCATTCAATGAAAGATGTGATCACAATGTGCACTCTTTATCGAGGACGCGGCAGCGAGATCCGCTAGCCCTGGCCAAATGCGGTCCGGGCTCCGTCAATCACGAACTGTACTGCCAGTGCTGCGAGCACTACGCCAAGCAACCGTGAGAGCACGACGTTCCCGGTAATCCCGAGCAGCTTCGCCACGCGTCCCGCAAAGGCGAAAGCAGCCGCGCACAGCACCGCCACAATGGCGATGATGGCAATTAGAGCAGCCAACATCAGCGGATCATTTCCGGTTCGTCCCGCCAGCAGCAGTGTGGCGGTGATCGCACCCGGACCCGCGATCAATGGCGTGGCGACAGGAAATGCCGCGATATCGCGGACTTTCTCTTCGATGGCCTGTTCCGCTTCGCGCACTTCGCGCGCCGGGCGCGTCCCCAACACCATTTCAAAGGCAACCACGAACAGCAAAATGCCTCCCGAAATCCGGAAGGCGGGCAGACCGATACCCAAGCGATCGAGCAGCCAGTTCCCAACCAGTGCAGTTCCCGCAAGAATGACGGCTGCAATCACGGCAGCGCGTAAGCCAACGCCTTTACGGGCTTCGGCAGGAAGACCGTGCGTTGCAGACAGAAAGGCTGGGACGATCCCAACCGGATCGACGACCACGATCAATGTCACGAAGGCAGTCAAAGCGTAGTCAAGCACGGCGATCTTTCTGCCTTTTCAGAAGGCTTTTGGCGAGCCGGCGAACTATATCGCAAGGAAAGGAATCACGCGCTAAACGCGTGTTTTGCCGCAGCCAGAACGGGCATCCAAAGGCGGGTTTTTCGCCCTCGTAACCCGCTGAAAGTGTGGCGTTTTTCTGGTCGTTTTTGAGTGCTGCTGCGGTTGGCTTTGCCGAATGAATTCGCCTATATAGCGGTAGCAATTTCGCACTCAGGATTCGCATTTTGGCTGACCCGCAAGATCCGCCGTCCGGTCCCACCGAGACGAACGATATCCGTCCCGTTTCAATCACGGATGAGATGAAGCGCTCCTACCTCGATTACGCGATGAGCGTGATCGTGGCGCGTGCGTTGCCGGATGCGCGTGACGGTCTGAAGCCCGTTCACCGCCGCATTCTCTATGCGATGTATGAAAACGGGTTTGAGTGGAACAAGCCGTATCGCAAGTCCGCGCGAACCGTCGGCGACGTGATCGGTAAATACCATCCCCACGGCGACCAGTCGGTGTACGACGCAATGGTGCGCATGGCGCAGGACTTTTCCATGCGCGTGCCGCTGATCGACGGGCAGGGCAATTTCGGCTCGGTCGACGGCGATATGGCGGCGGCCATGCGTTACACCGAAGCGCGCCTGCAGAAGGTCGCGCATTCGCTGCTCGATGACATCGACAAGGACACTGTTGACTTCCAGCCGAACTACGACAGCTCCGAGCGCGAGCCGAAGGTTCTGCCGGCGAAGTTCCCGAATTTGCTGGTCAACGGTGCGGGCGGCATCGCGGTCGGCATGGCGACCAATATTCCTCCTCACAATCTGGGTGAGGTAATCGACGCATGTATCGCGCTGATCAACGATCCAGCGCTCAGCATCGATGATCTCATCAATATCATTCCGGGGCCGGATTTCCCGACCGGCGGCATTATCCTCGGCCGTCAGGGCATTCGCTCGGCCTATCACCTCGGCCGTGGCTCCATCGTGATGCGCGGAAAGGTGACGATCGAGACGATCCGTAAGGACCGTGAGGCGATCGTCGTCTCCGAAATCCCGTATCAGGTAAACAAGGCCAGCATGGTCGAGCGCATCGCAGAACTGGTGCGCGAAAAGAGGATCGAAGGCATTGCGGACCTGCGCGACGAGTCCGATCGCGATGGCTATCGCGTCGTGGTCGAACTGAAGCGCGATGCCGTTCCGGATGTTGTGCTGAACCAGCTCTATAAGTTCACGCCTCTGCAGACGAGCTTCGGCGCCAACATGGTGGCGCTGGACGCTGGCCGTCCACTGGTGATGAACCTGAAAGATCTGCTGACGATCTTTGTTACGTTCCGCGAAAACGTGGTTTCGCGGCGGACCAAGTTCCTGCTCAACAAGGCGCGTGATCGCGCGCACATTTTGGTCGGCTTGGCGATTGCGGTTGCCAATATCGATGAAGTCATTCGCGTCATCCGGACTTCGCCTGATCCAGCTACCGCGCGTGATACTCTTATGTCGCGCGACTGGCCTGCTCAAGATGTCGCGACGATGATCACTTTGATCGACGATCCGCGTCATAAGCTGTCCCCCGATGGCACCGCACGGCTGTCGCTGGAGCAGGCAAAAGCGATCCTCGATCTGCGCTTGCAGCGCCTCACCGCACTTGGTCGTGAAGAAATTTCCGACGAACTCGACAAGCTTGCCACCGAGATCGCCGACTACCTCGACATTTTGCGTTCGCGTGCGCGCATCCAGGGAATCGTCAAGGACGAACTCACCGCTGTGAAGGACGAGTTCGCCACGCCACGCCGGACCGTGATCATCGATCAGGAAGGCGAGGTCGAGGACGAAGACCTGATCCAGCGTGAGGATATGGTCGTGACCGTGTCGCACGCCGGTTATGTGAAGCGTGTGCCGCTCTCCACCTATCGCTCGCAGAGGCGTGGCGGCAAGGGCCGCTCGGGTATGCAGACGCGCGATGAGGACTTCGTCAGCCGCCTGTTCGTTGCGTCGACCCATACGCCGGTGCTGTTCTTCTCCTCACGCGGCCAGGTCTACAAAGAAAAGGTCTGGCGTCTGCCGGTGTCAGCTCCGAACTCGCGCGGCAAGGCGCTGATCAACATCCTGCCGCTGGAGCAGGGTGAGCGCATCACCACCATTATGCCGCTGCCCGAGGATGAATCGTCGTGGGCCAACCTCGACGTGATGTTCGCCACCACCGGCGGCAACGTCCGGCGTAACAAGCTGTCCGATTTCGTCGATGTTCGTCGTTCCGGCATCATTGCCATGAAACTCGATGAGGGCGAGGCGATCGTTGACGTGCAGATCGCCACCGAGAACGACGATGTGCTGCTGACCGCTGGAGGCGGACAGTGCATCCGCTTCCCGGTCACCGATGTGCGCGTATTCACCGGCCGCACCTCGATGGGCGTTCGTGGCATCGCGCTGAGCGAAGGCGACAAGCTGATCTCGCTGACGATCTTGCGCCACATGGACGTCAATGCCGATGAGCGCGCTGCCTATCTGCGCCGTGCCAATGCGGTGCGTCGTGGCGGTGCAGAAGAAGAAGTGGCTCCGGATCAGGAGGAAGCCACCGGCGCAATCGAGCTCGGCGAGCAGCGCTATGTCGAGATGTCGGCCGCCGAGCAGTTCGTGCTGACTGTCTCCGAAAACGGATATGGCAAGCGCTCGTCGTCTTACGAATACCGCACCACTGGCCGCGGCGGTAAAGGCATCGTCGCGATGTCGGTCAACAACCGCAATGGCAAACTGGTGGCATCCTTCCCAGTGGAAGACAGCGACCAGATCATGCTGGTGACCGACAAGGGCCAGCTCATCCGCTGCCCGGTGGAGGACATCCGCATCGCTGGCCGTTCGACGCAGGGTGTGATCGTGTTCGACACCGCCGACGACGAGCACGTGGTGTCGGTCGAACACATTACTGAAGAGACTGAGAACGGAAACGGGAACGGCGGTTAATCCGCCGTTCTTCGGCCGAGAATGCGCCGGCCTTACCGCCGGTCCGTGGTGATCACACGCACAGGTTGGATTGCAGTGTTACCGCTGCCGCGCAGACATGCCGCGTCGATGTGGGGCCAGGACTGGGCGGCACAACCCGTGTCAGGCAGTACGACGGCTGGGGCGGGCGCCTCAGCTTTGGCAATGGTGGTTTGGCTGGCTTCGGTCGTTTGGCCTGCTTCCACTTCAGGAGCGAGGCCCGGCGCAAAGGTAATGGCTGCTGCAATCGCTGCCGCGGCAACGATCGCCGAAATCGCTTTGATCATGGTGGTGTCCCTGTCCCTGTGGCCTTGGCTAGTGTCCCGAATCCAAAGTTCGCTTAATCGCGCAGAGAGCTCCGTAGCGAACTTTGGATTCGAGAGGACACTAGGAAGCTTATGATTCTAGTGTGGTTTAGGTTCAGAAGTTCGCTGGAAGGACTCGCAGGAAAGATCGAGCGAACTTCTGAACCACCACACTAGCCTGCTTGCCAAGGAGACGCGGAAGCGGGCCGAAAGGTTCACAAGTCCTTAAAAATATAACTGCCGGACTTTGCGGACTGGGCGGGAACTATGCGCGCTTGCGGGCGTTCGCCGGGCAGGGTAGGACGGAGCATGTCCCGAGTTGCATTCTATCCGGGGTCGTTCGATCCCGTTACCAACGGTCATCTGGATGTCGTGCGGCAGGCCTGCGGCCTGGTGGACCGCCTCGTCGTGGCCATCGGCATCCATCCCGGCAAAGCGCCGCTTTTCTCGACGGAAGAACGGCTTGAGATGGTGATGGAGGTGTTTGCGCCCATCGCTGCCAAGGTTGGCTGCAAGATCGAGTGCGTCACCTTCGGTGACCTGACCGTGACTGCTGCCCAGCGGGTTGGCGCGACCATTCTGATCCGCG
Source organism: Afipia dichlorophenoxyacetatis (assembly GCF_055386385.1). Taxonomy (NCBI): domain Bacteria; kingdom Pseudomonadati; phylum Pseudomonadota; class Alphaproteobacteria; order Hyphomicrobiales; family Nitrobacteraceae; genus Afipia; species Afipia dichlorophenoxyacetatis. The sequence goes on from NZ_AP029250.1 coordinate 3,233,635, forward strand.
GCCTGCGCGACGGCACCGACCTCGATTACGAAATGCAGATCGCAGGAATGAACCAGACGATGGCACCCGAGGTCCATACGGTTTTCATCCCTGCCTCCACCACCGTCCGCCCGATCACCGCCACACTGGTGCGGCAGATCGCTAGCATGGGCGGCGACATCTCTCCCTTCGTGCCCAAGGCCGTGGCAACACGCCTCAAGACCAAATTCGCTGGATAGTCAGCCTTCCTCGGAGTTTCCATGATCCGCATTCTCGCTGTTTTCGCGGCCCTCGTTCTTGCTTCGCCCGCATTTTCGCAGGCGCTGCCCGCCGGCCTCGATAAGAACAACGCCATCGTGATCGACACCAACAAAGGTCGTGTCGTCATCAAGCTGCGTCCCGACCTTGCTCCCCAACACGCCGAGCGCATCAAGCAGCTTGCGCGTGATGGCTACTACAACAACGTGCCGTTCCATCGCGTGATCGAAGGGTTCATGGCACAAACTGGCGATGGCCAGCGCTTTAACGGCACAGGTGGTTCCAAGTATCCGAACTTGCAAGCTGAATTCTCCAACGTGCCGTTCAAGCGCGGCATTGTCGGCATGGCCCGCGCTGGCGACCCTAATTCGGCCAATTCGCAGTTCTTTATTATGTTCGCTGAGGGTTCGTTCCTGAACGGCAAGTACACCGTGGTCGGTGAGGTCGTCTCGGGGATGGATGTCGTCGACAAGATCAAGCGCGGCGAGCCGGTTCAAGACCCGGACAAGATGATCAAGGTGCAGGTCGCGTCCGACATCAAGTAGGACACCACCATTCACGAGGCGGCGATGCTGCGAAAGCGAATTATAGTTGTTTTCGCGGCATTGCTCGCCATATCAGTCCTGACGACGGGCACCCAGGCGCGTGCCGAAGAAGCCCAGGCCAACACCCTTCAGGAGATTTTCGCGAAGCTGAAACAGTGCTGGAAACCTCCCAGATTGTCGCCTTCGCATCCTGGAATGCAGGTCACGGTGCTCGTCAGCTTCACGCGCAATGGCGAGATCCTTGGTCACCCTCGGATTACCTATGAATCTCCTGATGCGACCGATGACGACCGGCTCCAGTACCGGATTGCCGTGATGAACACACTGCAGGCCTGCACGCCGATGCCTTTTAGCGATGGCCTTGGCAATGCAGTAGCTGGACGCCCATTCACCGTGCGGTTCGACGACCGCAGACGTAAACCCAAACCGACAGAGAGACAGGCATGGCTGAGACCACCGAAAATACTTTGATCCTCGAAACCACCCAGGGCCCCGTGACCATCGAAATGCGTCCTGACCTTGCGCCGGGCCATGTTGCCCGCATCAAGGAATTGGTGCGTGATGGCTTCTACGACGACATCGTCTTCCATCGCGTCATCGACGGCTTCATGGCGCAGACCGGTTGCCCGGAAGGCACCGGCATGGGCGGTTCAGGCCAGAAGTTGAAGGCCGAGTTCAACGAGGAGCCGCACGTGCGTGGCACCGTGTCGATGGCACGCGCTGCCAACCCGGATTCCGGCGACAGCCAGTTCTTCATCTGCTTCGACGATGCCCGCTTCCTGGACCGTCAGTACACCGCGTGGGGCAACGTGACCGACGGCATGGACAACGTCGACAAGATCAAGCGCGGCGAGCCGGTCCAGAATCCGGACAAGATCGTTAAGGCCTATATGGCTGCTGACGAAGCCGCTTGATCGGGATACTAATCTCTATTCGATCGCGGATGGCCGGGCATGTCCCGGCCATCGACATTTGAGCCACCATGCGTACCGATCTGTTCGATTTCGACCTGCCCGAAACCAGCATCGCGCTGCGGCCCGCGAGCCCGCGCGACGCCGCGCGCATGCTTGTAGTGCGCCCCGGCCAAGGTTTGCAGGACACGACGGTTCGCAACCTTACAGAATTTCTCAGGCCCGGCGATCAGATCGTGGTCAACGACACCAAGGTGATCCCGGCGCAGCTTTCCGGCCGACGGATCGGCCGAGAGACCGAACCGAAAATCGAAGCGACGCTGATCAAGCGGCTCGATGGATCGCGCTGGCAGGCGCTGGTGAAGCCGGCGCGGAAGCTGTCGGTCGGAGACGTAGTGCGCTTTGGCAACGAGGGGCGTGTCTGCCTGCTCGGTAATCTCGACGCGCAGGTCGAGCAGAAGGGTGACAACGGCGAGATCGTGCTGTCGTTTTCGTTTCACGGTCCGGTGCTGGATCAGGCTATTGCGGATGTCGGCACACCGCCGCTGCCGCCTTATATCGCGTCGCGCCGGACGCCCGATGATCGCGACACGAGCGATTATCAAACCATGTTTGCCGCGAACGAGGGCGCCGTTGCAGCTCCCACGGCTGGCTTGCATTTCACGCCGGATCTCGAAGCCGCCCTCAAGGCGCACGGCATCGGCCTCAATCGCGTGACGCTGCATGTCGGTGCCGGGACCTTCCTGCCGGTGAAGGCGGACGATACCGCCGAGCACCGCATGCATGCCGAATGGGGCACTGTGTCAGCAGAGACCGCGGATGCACTCAACGCGGCGCGCGCCAAAGGTGGACGTATCGTGGCAGTTGGGTCGACCTCGCTGCGGCTCTTGGAAAGCGCCGCAGCTGAGGATGGCACCATTCAGCCCTTCACGAACGACACCGCGATCTTCATCACGCCAGGCTACCGTTTCAAGGCGGTCGACGTGATGATGACGAATTTTCATTTGCCACGCTCGACACTGTTCATGCTGGTCTCGGCCTTCAGCGGCCTCGACACCATGCAGCAGGCCTATGCGCATGCCATTACGAACGGCTATCGCTTTTATTCCTATGGCGACGCGTGCCTGTTGTTTCGCGCGCCGAGCTGACCCATAACGCCGCAGATGACAGTCGCCAATCATTTCAAACTTCTGGGCCGGGACGGTGAAGCACGCACGGGCGAGCTGACCACGCCGCATGGCGTTGTTCGGACGCCGGCCTTCATGCCGGTCGGCACCGCCGGCGCGATGAAGGGCATTCACTGGCGCGATATTCGCGACACGGGTGCGGATATCGTGCTCGGCAATACCTATCACCTGATGCTCCGGCCAACTGCCGAGCGCATCGCAGCATTGGGCGGTCTGCAGAAATTTACCACCTGGAACGGCCCGATGCTCACCGACTCCGGTGGTTTCCAGGTGATGTCGCTGGCCAAGCTGCGGAAGGTAACCGAGCACGCGGTGACGTTCAGCTCTCACATTGACGGCGCAAAGATCGAGCTCTCGCCTGAGCGCGCTATCGAGGTGCAGCGGCTGCTCGGGTCGGACATTGCCATGCAGCTTGATGAATGCGTGCGGCTGCCCGCCGAGCGCGCCGATATCGAGCGCGCTATGCATCTGTCGCTTCGCTGGGCGGAGCGCTGCAAGCGTGCCTTCGATACCGCGCCCGATGGCTACATGCTGTTCGGGATCGGGCAGGGTGGCGACATTCCCGACCTGCGGCGCGAAAGTGCCCGTGCGCTGATCGACATGGGCTTTCATGGTTATGCCATTGGCGGACTTGCGGTCGGCGAGCCGCAGGAGGTCATGCTGGCGATGATCGAGGAGGTCGCGCCGATCCTGCCGCAGGACCGTCCGCGTTACCTGATGGGCGTAGGTACGCCCGATGACCTTCTGCAAGCAGTGGCGCGTGGTATCGACATGTTCGATTGCGTCATGCCGACGCGGAATGGCCGTCATGGCCACGTCTTCACCCGCCACGGCGTCATCAACCTGCGCAACGCCCGGCACGCCAATGATCCAAGGCCGCTTGACGAGCAAAGCTCCTGGCCCTCCACGCGAACTTATTCGCGTGCCTATTTGCATCATCTCGTGAAATCGGAAGAGGCGCTCGGCGCGATGCTGCTGTCCGAGGTTAACATCGCCTACTACCAGCACCTGATGCAGGGCGCCCGCGCCGCCATTGCCGCCGGCAAGTTCGATGATTTCCGCGCCAGCACACGCGAGGGGTGGGCACGGGGAGATATTGCTCCGCTCGCTTGATGTGCGGTGCAACGTTACTTCCGAAGACAGCTCATCCAGTTTGTGAACGAAGAGCTTCAGCGAATTTCAGCTGCGATGTTTCGAGTAATCGGGCGCGTTGCGATCAGATGCAGGCGAAAGGTTTTGTCGCCAGGTGCTTGGTGACGAAACCGCAGCCGCAAGTATCGCAGGTCCAGAGATAGCTTACTTCGTTGTCAGCAAGCAGGACCGAAGCTTCCGCCGCGACCAAGGTATCCGAGCAAATCACGCAAATGGGCTTATCGCTCGGACGCAATGACGTCAGGGACGAATTGGTCGACAGAATTTCAGCGATTGCTGACATCGTGACCCCCTTGGAGTTCGGAGACAGGTGGTACGATACGCGAGAAGTTTGAACATGGGGCAACACAAATACGTTCCTTTTGAGATACTTCCTGTGATCTTTTTGTTTTGCAGCGCAACGGGTTCACTGCGCTGTGATTGCCTCTTGCATGAAAGTACCGACGCATCTTAATGGCGGAAGTGTCTTTCGTTTCGCGCTGCTTTACCGTTCACGCATAGCTCCCGGAGTACCACCATGGACACACGCTCAGGCACTGATGCTGCGCACAACGCTGGCCGCGGCCGCGTCTACGACAGTATTGTTGATGCATTCGGCGATACGCCGATCGTTCGTCTGCGCAGGCTTCCGGAGCAGCACGGGGTGAAAGCGACAATTCTCGCCAAACTGGAATATTTCAATCCGGCGGCCAGCGTGAAGGATCGCATCGGTGCGGCGATGATCATCGCCATGGAGAAGGCCGGCGTGATTAATCCAGATACCGTGCTGATCGAGCCGACGTCGGGAAATACCGGTATCGCCCTTGCGTTCGTCGCAGCGTCACGCGGTTACAGGCTGAAACTGGTGATGCCCGAATCGATGTCGATCGAGCGGCGCAAGATGCTGGCCTTCCTTGGCGCCGAGATCGTCCTCACACCCGCCGCCCAGGGCATGAAGGGCGCAATCGCCACCGCTGAGGAATTGATCCGCAACACGCCCAATTCGGTGATGCCGCAGCAGTTCAAGAACCTTGCGAACCCGGAGGTGCATCGCCGCACCACGGCTGAAGAAATCTGGAACGACACCAAGGGCAACCTTGATATCTTCGTGGCAGGGGTCGGTACTGGCGGGACCATTACCGGTGTCGGGCAGGTGTTGAAACCGCGCAAGCCGTCCTTGCGAGTTGTCGCCGTCGAGCCGGAGGAAAGCCCGGTGCTGTCCGGCGGCCAGCATACACCGCATAAAATTCAGGGCATCGGCGCCGGCTTTGTGCCGGACATTCTCGACCGTTCGGTGATCGACGAGATTGTGAAGGTCAATAGCGCCACAGCCATTGAAACCTCGCACGCGCTGGCGCGGCTGGAAGGTATTCCCGGCGGCATTTCCTCCGGCGCGGCGATTGCGGCCGCGCTTGAACTCGGCAAGCGGCCGGAGAATGCCGGCAAAGTCATTCTCGCTGTCGTGCCGTCGTTCGCGGAGCGCTATCTCTCGACCGCCCTGTTTGAAGGGATCTGACCCAAGGAATTTGATGATGGCATCACCTCCACGCCGGCCCCGGACTCTGAGTGACGCGAAGACGGAAGCCGAAGCGGTCTTCAAATCGATCACCACCAAGAAGGCGGAGCCTGTTCCGCAAAAAGCAGCCATTCCCGGTGTGAAAGAACTGGTGTCGCTGCGGATCGATCAGGACGTGCTCGAACGCTTCCAGGAAGATGGGCCGGGCTGGCAGGACCGCATGAATGCGGCCCTGCGAAAAGCCGCTGGATTGGCGGACTAAGCGACACGATTGGCGCGGGCGGCCTCCTTCTGGGCCTCGAAATCCCGGCGGCGGCGCGACAGCTCTTCCGGCGCCATGCGATCGACGTTGTTGTAATCGAGTTTCCATGAGGCGTCGTCGCTCCAGCGCAGCGGCGACTGGACCGTGGTCCGCGCGGCCGGTGCACTTTCGAGCACCTTCAGCGCCAGCTCGAATGTGAAAGCCTGCGACGCAACGTCGTGAGGCTTGCCCGCCGAATTGCCCAACGGAAAATCACTGAACAGAAAGCGCGGTGCGCCGGCGTGCTCAACGATATCCTTGGCGCAGCCCATGACGACCGTCGAGATACCGTTCGCCTCCAAATGCCTCGCGATCAGAGCCGTCGTCTGGTGGCAAACCGGGCAGTTCGGCACCAGCACAGCAGCATCGACACCGTCGGCCTTGCAGCGCGCAAGGATCTCCGGCGCATCGGTCTCCACAGTCACGCGATGGCTGCGGTTGGTGGGCGCGCCGAAGAAGCGCGGTGCAATGGAGCCGATGCGGCCTTCGCGGGCAAGGCGATGCAATTGCGGCAGCGGAAACCAGGTGCCCATATCCGTCGCGGTCGTGTGGGCACGGTCGTAAGCGATGTGGGAGATGCGCAGGTCATGCTGCTGCGCGGTGTCGCCGTCGTACACCTGATAGAATTTTGCGCTGCCGTTATACGCCGCGCCCGGGCCTTGATCGCCTTTGGTGGGATCGAAGCGGGCGGCCGTGGTGATGATGGCGACGCGGGATTGCGCGAGGGGCTTCTTCAGCGGCTGGAATGGGGCGTCGATGTTATGCGCCCAGCGATAGGGCGTGTCGTAGCCGATGGCCAGATAGTAGTTGCGCGTCCGCTGCATGTAGGGGATCGGGACATCGTAATCCGCCACATTAACCTCATGCGCAGGTCCGTCCGTCATCGCGTCTCTCCCGGGAATTTACCGCTTCACAGCTAACAGATGCCCTTCACCCCGGCCATATTCAATGGATAATGGCAGAGCTGATCTGCGTCGCGGGAGGAAAGCTGAGGGCATGACACAAAAGAAGCAAAACGGACGCGTTGAGGGGGGCGGCAGCAAGCCCGCTAAGAAAGCAACGACTCCGAAAAGAAAGCGTTCAACCGACCCCACACGTGATGCGCCGTTCCGTGTCGATATCGCGAATGATGGCGATCTCGCCTCCGTCCGTAACGATCTCAGCGAGGATGAGATCAAGGAGCAGGCGGACAGGTTGAAGACGAAGTAAACAGAGCGCGAAAGAAAGTGCACATCGTAATCGTCACCGTCATATAAGGTGGATGCGTAAGCATTCATGACTCATTGCTCGTTATATTTTGATCGAGCTTACTCAGGCTTACCCCTTCAATCATCTTGTCAATGTCTGGTATCTGACTTAGCGTTGGTTCGAGGTTCGCCGGAATTTTCAAGACGCTCCCTTCGTGCAGTGCGGTTTTCCGCAGAAAGAAGGTGATCATGCGGCAACTCGCTACCTCTGCATTGTAACGTCTACATCATCTCAACATTCGATGTTTCGCTTTTGGCGCGAACGATGCGTTTGTGCGTTCCGCACGCGCAAGCCGTTGCTCTGTCACGCCCATACCGTTGCATATCCGTCGAACGGAGAGCCATCGCACCGCACCAGGCTTTGCGACACCGATTTGATACACAGCAGTGAGGAGTGCGTCATGACCAGCAAGTATCCGTCGGAATCAACCTCCCACAACAACGCGCCGCTAAGCGGTGGGTTGAAACGCCGCGATCTGTTGCTGAGCGGCGGCTCGCTTGCGGCAATATCGGCTCTGTCAGCCGCCGGGCTGACAGGCTCGGCGCAAGCGCAGCAGCCACCAAGACCGCCGCAGCCAATCCCTGCACAGCCGGCACAAGCGCAGGCGCCGCAAACGGCACCGGCTTCGTCCGGGAGGCGGCCGAACATCCTCGTCATCATGGGGGACGATGTCGGCTGGTTCAATGTCGGCGCCTACCATCGCGGGATCATGTCGGGAAAGACACCGAACCTCGACAAATTGGCGTCTGAAGGCATGATGTTCACTGACTACTACGCCGAGGCAAGCTGCACAGCAGGCCGCGCGAATTTCATCACCGGCGAGTTACCGATCCGTACCGGGTTGACGACCGTGGGTCAGGCCGGTGCCGACGTCGGCATCCCGGCACAGGCGGCGACACTCGCTACTGGCCTGAAGACACTCGGCTACGCCACCGGACAGTTTGGAAAAAACCACCTCGGTGACCTGAACAAATATCTGCCAACCTTGCACGGCTTCGATGAGTTCTTCGGATACCTGTACCACCTCGACGCGATGTCGGATCCGTACTGGTACTCGTTCCCCATCGATGAAAAGTTTTACAACGAACATGGCCCGCGCAGCCTGATCCACAGCTATGCGACCGAGACGGACGATCCGACCGAAATGCCGCGTTGGGGCAGAATAGGCAAGCAGAGGATCGTCGATGAAGGGCCCTTGCCGCCGTTCCCGGACATGTCGAACGTGCCAAACATGCACGACTTGCCGTTCGTGAAGGCAAAGTACGACATGACAACCTTCGACGAGGTATTGGTCAAGTCGTCCACCGACTTCATGAACAGAGCCAAGAGAGACAACAAGCCGTTCTTCGTCTGGCACAACACCACGCGCATGCACGTCTGGACGTTTCTCTCGAAGAAATACAGCGCGATGCAGAACAACGAGACAAACTATGGTCTCGAGGAAGCCGGAATGACGCAGATGGATGATGCCATCGGCGCGCTGATGAAGCATCTCGACGATATCGGAGAAGCCAACAACACCATCGTCATCTTCACGACGGACAACGGCGCGGAAGTCTTCACATGGCCGGATGGTGGCATGACGCCGTTCAAGAACACCAAGGGCACCGTCGGGGAAGGCGGCTTCCGCGTCCCGTGCATCATCCGATGGCCAGGCCAAATCAAGCCTGGCACCGTCGAAAACGGCCTCATGTCCGGCCTTGATTGGTTCCCCACCCTGATGGCCGCAGCGGGCAACCCGAACATCACCGAGCAGTTGTTGGGCGGTGTGCAACTCGGCGCGCGCACCTATAAAAACCACCTCGATGGCTACAACCAGACGGATCTTCTCACCGGCAAGGGCCCATCGAAGCGCCGTGAATTGTTTTATTTCGGAGGCCCACATCTGGGCGCGGTTCGTCTCGACAACATGAAGTTCACGTTCTTCCAGCAACCGTACGGCTGGCCCGGCGAAAAAGTCACCACGGATATGCCTGTCCTGACCAATCTCCGTCAGGATCCGTTCGAGAGGTTGTCGAGCCTGCGTGGCGAAACGCTGAACACCGGATCCCCCGGATACATGAATGACTTCTTCGCCCGTGAGTTCTGGCGCTTCGTCCTGGTGCAGCAGATTGTCGGGAAACTAGCATTGACGGCGGTCGATTACCCGCCGATGCAGGACCCGGCATCGTTCAACCTCGACGCGGTCAAGAAGAAGATCGATGAGATGATCAAGCACCGCGAAGGGCAGTAACTATTCGCAACCTCGAGGCCGTGAGACAATCGCGGCGGCGAGCAAGTCTTCACGCCATTCGTGAACCGATGGTCTTGCCTTTATGGTAGCTACCTCAAGGTGCCCATGTTCCTCATGGGCACCTTCTCGAACGCGACACATTTCATGACTACTTCTCGCTGAAGAGCAGGAGTGATCATGGCGAATAGAGCACTGGTGGTGGGCGCAAGCGGAATTGTCGGCAGTGCGACCGCGAGCGTCCTTAGCGAGAACAACTGGGAGGTCTGGGGGCTTGCCCGCAAACCGGTCGTGCAATCCGGCGTGTTGCCTGTTGCTGCCGATCTGCTTAATCCCGCTTCTCTTGCGAAGGCGCTGGCCGGCCTCGCACCGTCGCATGTCTTCTTCTCCAGCTGGCTGCGGCAGGCAACGGAAGCAGAGAACATCCGCGTCAACGCCGCCATGGTGCGCAATCTGATCGATGCGCTGCGGCCCGCGATATCCATTCGCCATGTCGCGCTCGTCACCGGCCTCAAGCACTATCTCGGGCCGTTCGAAGCCTATGGCAAAGGCGCACTACCGCAGACGCCGTTCCGGGAAGAGCAGGGCCGTCTCGACATCGACAATTTCTACTACGCACAGGAAGACGAGGTGTTCGCCGCGGCCAAGCGCGACGGCTTCACCTGGAGCGTTCATCGCCCGCATACCATTATCGGCGAAGCTGTCGGCAACGCCATGAATATGGGCACCACGCTTGCCGTCTATGCCTCGATCTGCAAGGCAACGGGCCGCCCATTCCGCTTTCCAGGCTCCGAGACGCAGTGGAATAGCCTTACCGACATGACGGACGCCAAGCTGCTTGCGCGACATCTGCTTTGGGCGGCGACCACGCCCGCCGCCGCCAATCAGGACTTCAATGTGGTCAACGGCGACATCTTTCGTTGGAGCTGGATGTGGGGCCGCATCGCAGGCTGGTTCGGCATCGAGGCCGAGCCGTTCGACGGTGTGGTTCGTCCGCTCGAACAGCAGATGGCCAACGACGCTACCGTCTGGCGCGACATTGCCGAGCGTCACAAGCTCGCCGAGCCGGACATCGACCAGTTGATTTCACCATGGCACACCGACGCCGACCTCGGCCGTCCTATTGAAGTGGTGACGGACATGTCGAAAAGCCGGAAGCTCGGATTTACGGTCTATCAGCCGACGGATGATGCTTTCTTCGCGCTATTCGAGCAACTGCGACGGGAGCGGCTGATTCCGTGAAGACATCCGATCGGTAATGGCTCCTTTGCGACGTATTCCGGTTACAGCCGTAGCCATCTTTTCCCCGGAGTGAAACCAGCGTGTAGGAGGGCTCATCTCTCATCTTGGCGTTCACGCACCCAGGATGAGATGATGACAAAGACTCCGATCGAGGCGCTCCTGCACCACGTGCAGACAAGACCACAAAGCACGGCATTTGTTTTTCACGAGGAAGCGTGGAGCTATGAACGGATCGCCTCTGAATCCGCTCGCCTCGCACGCGCATTGACCGCGCAAGGCGTGGGAGCGGGTGATCGCGTCGCCCTGCACATGATGAACCGACCTGAGATGATCGTCGCCTATTATGCCTGTTTTCAGCTCGGTGCCATCGCCGCTCCATTGCGAACAGCATTCACAACGGCCGAACTTTCTGGTCTTTTGCAGCGATTAACTCCAACGGTCTATCTCGGCGAACTCAGCCTCTATTACAGCGTTGCGGCGATTGATGCCGCGATCTTACCGCGCGACAAACGCTTCGTGATCGGGGCAGGGGGCGATAGCGTCGACCCACAGTCATGGGAGATGCTTTTCGATGGACAGGAATCTAACCAACCGTCCGTTGGGTCTGATGTTCACCGGCCCGCGGTCGTCATCAATACATCTGGGACAACCACCGGTCAGCCCAAATTCGTCGCGCATTCGGCCGCGACCTTGGGAGAAACGGCTGAACTGATCGCTCTTAATTGGGGCTTGTCGGCCAAGGACCTTGTCGTTCAACCGTTGCCGCTGGCGCATATGGGCGGCCTCGGTACCTTTCTCTCCTATATCAATGTTGGCGCGCCTTTCGTCCTGGTCGAGAGTTTCGACGCCGATGTCGTGCTCGATGCCTTTCAACGCTATGGCTGCACGTTCTATATCGGCTTTCCGTACCAGTATGCGGCGATGCTTGGACGCCAGCGCGCTCACCCGCGTAATCTCTCGTCGCTACGGCTTTGTCTTACGGCGGGAGATGTATGTCCCATCGAACTCCAGCAACAAGTGTCTTGGACGTTTAAGGCGCCACTCTACAACGTTTGGGCCGCATCAGAAGTTGTAGGATCTGTGGCGTATGGATTGAAGTTGGGGCCGGTTTCGCGCGTCATTAACACGACGCAGATTCGGTTAGTTGACGAGATCGGCATGGAGGTACCAAATGGAGAAGTCGGAGAACTGCTGATCCGCGGCGCGAACGTGTTCTGTGGTTACTGGAATGATATGCCATCCACAGAGGAAAGCCTCACATCCGGTTGGTATCATACGGGAGACCTGATGCGGCTTGGCGCGGATGGTGAGCTCTGGTTCGTCTCTCGAAAGAAAGACATCATCATCCGAGGGGGGACGAACATCTCGCCGATCGAGGTGGAAGAGGCGCTCGTCACTTCGCATTCCGCTGTCAAGGAAGCGGCCGTTGTAGGTGTGCCGGATGCCGCCCTGGGCCAACGTATCTTTGGTTTTGTCACGGTGACGGAGCATGTCGGAGAAAGCGGTGTTTCCGAAATTCTCGACAACGTTGCCGAGCGATTGGCTGCTTACAAAATCCCTGAAGATCTCAAAGTGTTGGATAAGCTGCCTCTCACGCCATTGGGTAAAGTCGATCGAAAAAGGCTGTTAAAAGTCGCTTCTGATCTTCACGAGGCAGGCGAGTTTGAGACGAGAGAGACCTCGCCCTCCCATTCAGGCAGTACTGCGGCACTGCTGCCGTCGCTTGAAGCCGATGTTTTCAAACGGCCAGTTGCGATGACGCCGCAGAGCGGTCACTAGAGTTCTTCTGTACGTCCTTGGGCGCCTCTTTGGATGAATGGATGGATTACGGATTTTGGTCCGTAATCTTACAATGCTTTGCGTCTTGAGAAGCCGTGATGAATGAGCGCTCTGCCGCCGGAACTACAACTGTAACAGTCTCTCCCAGGCTTGAAATAGCCCTGTAGTGCCGCCGGTCTCGAATGAAGAGCTCGTTCATGCGGACAGGAGAAGACGATGAAGCGGACTCCAATGAAGGCTTTAATGCACCAGGTTGGCACTCGGCCTCAAAGCACGGCATTTATTTTTGATGACACCGTGTGGACTTACGAGCGGCTCGCATCCGAATCCGCGCGTCTGGCGCGCGCGTTGGCAGCGCGTGGCGTGAGAGCGGGTGATCGCGTCGCCCTGCACATGATGAACCGGCCCGAGATGATCGTCGCCTATTATGCCTGCTTCCAATTGCGCGCGATCGCGGCACCATTGCGAACGGCATTCAAGGCCGCCGAGCTTGCGGGTTTACTGCAACGCCTGGGGGTTGCGCTCTACCTTGGCGAGATGAATCTCTATCACAATGTTGAATCGATCGATGCCGCGATTCTTCCGCAAGACCGACGCTTCGTCCTCGATGCGGTGCGCGATGGCGTAGATGTCCAGCCCTGGGAGCTTCTGTTCGACGGGGCCGACAGCGAACCATCGTTCGCGTCATCCGAAGTGCAATACCCGGCAGTCCTCATCAACACATCCGGGACTTCCGGCCAACCCAAATTCGTCATGCATTCGGCGGACACGTTGGGAGAGAGCGTCAAGTTGATGGCGGAGGCTTGGGACGTATCGGGCAACGACGTCGCGGTTGTCGCGCTATCTCTGGCGCACTTGAGCGGGCTCATTACCTCTCTCGCCTGGCTCGATATCGGCGCACCGTTCGTTCTGCTCGAGAGTTTTGACGCCGAAGCGGTCCTCGACGCCGTACAGCGCCATCGTCGTACCGTCTATCTCGGCTTCCCTGTCCAGTACGCCGCGTTGCTCGATCTCCAGCGCGCCCAACCGCGAGATCTTTCGTCGTTGCGATACTGCCTCACTGCCGCGGATGTTTGTCCGGTCGAACTTCAGGAGCAGGTGAGCGCGACGTTCAATGCCCCCCTCCGCAATCTATGGGCTTCAACGGAAGTTGTCGGATCACTGACTTACGGGCTAAAATCGGGGCCGGTGGCGCGCATCGTGAAAGGCGCGGAGATTCGACTGATTGACGGATCTGGCGCAGACGTCCCGCACGGCGACGTCGGCGAACTGTTGGTTCGCGGACCAAACGTTTTCATGGGTTATTGGGGCGATACGCAAGCGACAGAGCAAGTACTCGAAGGCGGTTGGTATCATACTGGCGATCTCATGCAGCGGGGCGAGGGTGATGAGCTTTGGTTTGTGGCGCGGAAGAAAGATATCATTATCCGTGGTGGCACCAACATCTCGCCGATCGAAGTGGAGGAGGCGCTCGTTGCCTGCCATCCTGCGCTGAAAGAAGCATTAGTCGTCGGCGTACCGGACTCCGTACTCGGTCAGCGGATCTTTGGCTTCATCACGGTTACGGAGGATGCCGGGGAGACGGTTGTCTCCGAAATTCTCGAAAAAGTCGCCGAACGATTAGCCGCTTACAAGGTCCCCGAAGATCTCAAGGTCCTGGAAAAGCTTCCTCTCACGGTGCTGGGTAAAGTCGACCGCAAGAGGCTGTTAAAGGTCGCTTCTGATCTCTACGAGTCAGGCCAGCTTTGGACGAGGGATATATCGTCCTCCCATTCAAAGGGGACTCCAGCTTTGGGGCGCCGCGCGAAGTCGGTAGCTGTTTTCAAACGGCCAGTTGCGACAACGACGCTGAACGGTCACTAGATTTTTTGTACGTCCTTGAGCGCCTCCTTGCATGAATGGATGGATTACGGATTTTGGTCCGTAGTCCTGCAATGTTTTGCGTCTTGGAATGAGAGGCCGTGATGAGCTTCAACGACATAAACAGTGCACGCGCCCCGCTTTTGTCCTCCGTGTGTCGCCGGACCTACAACTGTAACAGTCTCTCCCAGGCTTGAAATGGCCCTGTAGTGCCACCGGTCTCGAATGAGGGGGTCGTTCATGCTGACAGGAGGAGACGATGAAGCGGACTCCAATGAAGGCTTTGATGCACCAGGTTGGCACTCGACCTCAAAGCACGGCATTTATTTTTGATGACACCGTTTGGACTTACGAGCGGCTTGCAACCGAAGCCGCGCGTCTGGCGCGCGCGTTGGCAGCGCGTGGCGTGAGAGCGGGTGATCGCGTCGCGTTGCATATGATCAACAGGGCTGAGATGATCATCGCCTTTTATGCCTGTTTCCAATTGCGCGCGATCGCTGCACCATTGCATACTACATTCAAGGCCGCGGAGCTTGCCTCCCTGCTCCAGCGCCTGGATCCCGCAATCTATCTCGGCGAGATTAACCTCTATCCCAACGTTGACCCGATCGATGACGCTATCCTTCCGCAAGGCAGGCGCTTTGTGCTCGATGCGACGCGCGACGGCGTAGATGTCCAGCCCTGGGAGCTTCTGTTCGACGGGGCTGACCACGAGCCGCCGTTCGCGTCATCCGAAGTGCAATACCCGGCAGTTCTCATCAACACATCCGGAACTTCTGGCCAGCCTAAATTCGTCATGCATTCAGCGAACGCGCTGGGAGAGAGCGTGGGCTCGTTGGCTGAATATTGGAACGTGTCGCATAACGACCTGGTCATGGCCTCAACACCTATGACGCACATCAGCGGTCTCTTCACCATTCTAACCTGGATTGATCTCGGTGTACCCTTCGTTTTGTTCAATAGCATCGACGCCGAAGCGATGCTTGACGCCATAGAGCGCTATCGTTGTACGCTCTTTGCCAGCTTTCCCTATCAGTACGCAACGCTGCTTGATTGCCAGTGCGCCCAGCCACGAGATCTTTCGTCGTTGCGATATTGTCTCACAGGCGCCGACGCATGTCCTATCGAACTTCAGGAACAAGTAAGTTCGACGTTCAAGGTACCGCTTTACAACATCTGGGGTGCAACGGAAGTTGTCGGATCACTGACTTACGGCTTGAAGCCAGGGCCGGTGACGCGCATCGCGAAAGGTGCGGAAATCCGATTGGTCGACGAGTCCGGCGCGGAAGTGCCGCATGGCGAAGTCGGCGAACTGTTGCTTCGCGGACCGCATCTTTTTATGGGCTATTGGAACGATCTGCAGGCTACAGAACAAGCCCTCGAAGGCGGCTGGTACCATACCGGCGACCTCATGAAGCGGGGCGACGGTGATGAGATCTGGTTTGTCGCCCGGAAGAGAGACCTCATCATTCGCGGCGGCATCAACGTCTCGCCGATCGAAGTGGAGGAGGCGCTTGTTGCCTGCCATCCTGCGGTGGAGGAGGCATTAGTCGTCGGCGTGCCGTCCCCCGCGCTCGGCCAGAGGATCTTTGGCTTTGTCACGCTCACCAAGAATGCTGGACAGGGTATTGTTCCTGAGATCCTCGAAAACGTTTCTGCGCGATTGGCCGCTTACAAGGTCCCTGAAGATCTTAAGATCCTGGATAAGCTGCCTCTTACTCCGCTTGGTAAGATCGACCGCAAGGGTTTGCAAAAGACGGCTACTGAGCTCTACCCGACAGATCAGTTTCGGACGAAAGATAAGTCGTCCTACCCTTCAAAAGGCACTGCAGAGTTGCGCCGCCGCCAAAACCCGATAGGTGCCTCAAGCGGCCATCTGGGATGACGCTACAAAGCGAAGATTAGCGAGCAGGGGTTCGTGCCGATCAGCCTGCTTCGGTGCAGCGCAAAATAACTCATTCGCTTGGCTTCCAGCGGAGCCGGAAGACTATCTTCCGGCCCCTCTAACCGTGTCCGACCGATGGCTTTATGAAGGTGCTGGTCGCGGCCGAAGACGACCGAATCCTGGGCTTTAGCATGATCGGCTCCGAGGCTGGTGAAGTGATGGCAGCGATCCAGACCGCCATGCTGGCCGAATTTCCATATACCAGGCTGCGAGATGCGGTGATCTCCCACCTCACCATCGCGGAAGGTTTGGGTCCGCTGCTCGGGAACGTGCCGCCGCGATCTGCGTCATAATCATGCACCACGAGCATCGCTAAGCTTGGGCGGCCGCAGCAACGATCGGCCGCTCGGGCCGTGGCTTGATGTGCCGCGAACTTCGAAACGCCAACCCCTGTAGCAAGGAGAGACAGATGAGCGACAGTCGGATCAAGGAACACATGGAAGTAATCGGAGCAGATGGCGTTCACGTCGGGACTGTCGACCGTGTCGAGAAGGACAGGATCAAGCTCACGAAGGCGGACAGCGGCGAGGGAAGTCACAAGGGCCATCATCACTACATCGATCTCGGATTGGTCGCGGATGTCGAAGGGCAGAAAGTACGCTTGTCGGCAAATGCCGCCGTCGCGGTCACTTTCGAAGATGAGGCGTCGGGCAAGCCCGTCTGATTCACTCCACAATGATGACCGGCCGTCCGTCGAGACGGCCGGAGTTCTTCAAGCGCTGTGCATTCCCATGAGCGGCACACCTCGTAGTTGCTGACATGGAACGCGAGCGATCCGGCAGCAGCTCTGACCCAAAGCTCACAAATGGGTGCGTTGAGCGACGCGGCTCAAGGGCCTAGCATTCCCGCAAATGTGAAGGGAGATTTATCACTATCCAGCCGGGAGGACGTCATGCGTGCATCGCTACTCGCATTCACTCTCACAGCCGTCGTGACGCTCGGGCCTTGTCACCCCGTTCTTGCTCAGGACAATTCGGACCAGAAACTGGGAAAGGTCCATTTCGAGACTTCATGCAATGAGACCGCACAGCGGCGGTTCGATCGTGCCATGCGGTACCAGCATTCATTCTGGTACAGCGCGTCGAAGGAAATTTTCGAGGAAACACTCAAAGCCGATCCGGAGTGCGCCATCGCTCAATGGGGCATTGCACTCGCGTTGCTCTATAATCCGCACACACCAGTTCCCGCGCCTAATCTTCCGCTCGGGCTTGCCGCCATCGAGACGGCAAAGGCGATCGGCGCCAAGACGCAGCGCGAGAATGACTATATCGATGCTCTTACGGTGATGTATCGCGACTACGACAAGCTTCCGCATCAGGCGCGCGTTCAGGCCTATCTGCAGAAGATGTCAGATCTCGCCGCCCATTATCCGGACGACGACGAGGCCCAGATCTTCTATGCGATCACGCTCAATGTCTCAGCACCTGCTGCAGACAAGACCTACGCAAACCAGTTGAAAGGCGCGGCGATCCTTGAGCCGATCTTTCAGCGCCAGCCGCAGCATCCGGGCGTCGCTCACTATTTGATCCACCTGTATGACTATCCGCCAATCGCGGCCAGAGGGCTGCCGGCGGCACTTCGCTATTCGAAGGTGGCGCCGAACGCACCACATGCCCAGCACATGCCGTCGCATATCTTCACGCGCGTCGGATACTGGAAAGAGTCGATCGCGGCGAACGCGGCGTCGGTCGACGCGGCGAAATCCAACAATGAGATTGGCGATCAGCTGCATGGCCAGGACTATATGGTCTATGCCTATCTGCAGCTTGGCCAGGACAAGGAGGCACGCGGCGTCATCGATGAAATCGAGAGCGCGCAATTCGGCCCTGATGCCTTTGCGGCTGCATACGCGCGCGCCGCATCACCAGCACGCTATGCGATGGAACGTGAAGAGTGGAAGGAAGCCGCGAACCTCACGGTCCGGTCGAGCAAATTTCCGCATGTTATGGCGGTAACTTACTTTGCCCGTGCCATTGGTGCGGCGCGCTCCGGTGACGCCGATGCCGCGAACGTCGATGCGGACAAGCTTGCTGCACTTCGTGACAATTTACGCGAAGCAAAGAACGACTACTGGGCCAGTCAGGTCGACGTTCAGGAACAGGAGGCCCGTGCATGGATTCTCCACGCTGAAGGGAAATACGATGACGCCTTGAAAGCGATGAGCCTGGCGGCCGATGCAGAGGATAAAACCGAAAAATCGCCGGTCACGCCAGGGCCCCTGATGCCGGCGCGCGAGCTTTATGCTGTCATGCTGCTCGATCGCGGCATGACGACCGAGGCACTCGCTGCGTTCGAAGCGACGCTGTCGAAGGAGCCGAACCGCTACCATGCGTTTATCGGTGCGGCAAAGGCAGCGCAGGCCACAGGTGATAACGCGAAAGCAAAGGCGATCTACGAGAAGCTAGTGGACACAGCAGGCGCCATGTCTGAAAGGCCGACGCTTGCGGAAGCCAAGGCGTTTGTGGCGAAGAATTAGCGGCTTTCTCACAGGCGGTGCGTGATGAAGAAAACCATCGCGATGGCTGCGATCTGCGGCCTGTTGATCGGAGGCGTTGCTGGGGCGCTCAGCCATCTGGCATGGCCGCTGCTGTCGAAACGTAGCCAGGCGGGCGTCATCTCGGAACGTCCTATCTGGACGGAAGTGGAGTGGCCATTTGCGATGGATGAGTGGGGTAAGGGCAAGGCTTTTCGCTGTGCAGCCGCCCAATGCGGCGCGGACGTCAATCTCTATGTTCGTGCCAAGATCGGCTTCTGCAATTGTACGACAGGCGTCGCGGATGATGACGAGCTTCATCGCCTGAGCGATTTCCGATTAATGGGAGATAAGCCGTCAGCGCTTGGGCCTGGTCGTGAGATCAGCGTGCGTTGGATGAAGGGCCGCAGCCGTGCTTATCTCACCGGTGATCGTTCGCATAGCACAGCACTGGCGATCGCCTTTAATGACCGCTGCGACGCTGTCGTCGCAACTGTTGTGACGGCTCGGGATCGCCCGGACCTCGTAGAACCAAGTGCGATCGCCTTCCTCAATAGCGACAAGATTATTCACTGGGCGACCGACACACTTGGGCTATGAGCAACAGGGTGACTGCAAGGACAGTCTCAAAAATGCTTTCTGCTCAGAGATAACAAACTAGTTTTCGGACATTTCCCGCCGGCTTTCGAGCCATTCTTCCTCTTCAGCAAGAGAGCGCCACGCATCCGCCATACGGCGATATCGATTTTGCTGTGGCTCATCCAGCGCAGTGCTGGCAAGGCGCAGGCTGTCTTCAGCGTATTGACGATATTGTTCGGACCTCTTCATCGCGTGTCAGTCCTGCGGTTATTAGTCAATGACCGTGCTGCTGGTTTCAAGTGTAACAATGCCAACGATCAACAAAGCCGATGAATACTGGCCGTTGACGGGTCTGTTTTTCTTCCACTTCATTCATGGTAATTCCCCGATGGATGACACGAAAACGCCGCGGTTACAGACGAGGTTCCGCGAACTTTTTGTGACATTGCATTTGGGGGATGAGCGAATGCGTAAGAAACATCTTGAGGTCTATCGGGCGGCACTAAAGATTGCGGGTTCGGGCAAAGTGCAGGACTGGAAGGGGATCCAGGAAAAGCTTGTCGACGGCGGATATCCCCGCGCTCCCGAATTTCTCGACAGCCAGAAGATACGCGCCATTCTCGACATGCGCTGCGACGAAGTTCGCAAAAGCGGGGGCTAGTTCAGACATCTCAGCTCAAGCCGCTTTTCCGGATACCAGAATCGACAACGCCGAATTTTTCAAGCGTTCGATATCCCGCTCGCCCGCGGCTGCAACAGAAAGAATGTGTTCTGCCATTTCAAGTGCGGACACAGATGAAGTATTGAGAAAGCGTGGGTGCGTGAGCACTTGATCGAGCGCGCGCCGCAATGTTGCGAGAGTTGCGGCATCATAGGCGACCTTGACGTCCGTCATATTGATCTCCGTGCGGCATTCCAGATTTCAAACGCAAGCAGAGTCCAATTCGAAGAAGCAAAAATGGCCGCATAACGCGGCCAAGTTGTGCGAGTACCTATGCTGATGGCTGGATGACCATCACGCCTCGCACATTAAATGCGATGTCTGACGAATTTATTACATTTAAATTGATTTAATGTGGTTTAATTACGAGGCGAGAATCCACGCGTTTTGCGGCTTTTCGATTCGTGTGGAACGAAAGCTGTTTCGCTGTTTCATCCGATGAAGAAGATCATGCTGCAGTTGCTCATGCACTGAGCACGCAATTGTCCAAGGCGAAGGCAAATCAGCCAAAACATCCTCAGCGAAAATTCAATCACGCAAACGTCATGTGTCGCGCGTGCAATGACTGATGAACATCGACATTCATCTCTTGAACGTTTTGACAGACCAGAGAAGTATCGCGCGCCGGTATACGAACTCACACGAGAGATAAATTATGACTGATCAGATAAGGCGGCGAGATTTTCTGGGCGTTGCCGCCGCTGCTGGCGCAGCAGTTGCGTTGCAAGGTGGATCGATTGGCTCCGCGGCCGCCGCAACAGAGGCCGCGACCGATATCACATCGGCATCCGCAACCGATCTCGCTGCCCGCATTCGTTCCAAACAGGTCAGTTCAAAAGCTGTGGTGGAGGCGTATCTCAACCGTATTGCAGCGGTGAACCCGAAGTTGAATGCCGTTGTACAACTGACAGCCGACGCCGCACGGAAGGAAGCTGACGAAGCCGATGCAGCTTTGGCGCGAGGTGAGCTAAAGGGACCACTTCACGGTGTTCCAGTTACGATTAAGGATACACTCGAGACGACTGGTGTCATTTGCACAGGTGGGACGAAGGGGCGAGCCCACTACGTTCCTAAAGCTGATGCGACTGCTGTTGCGCGACTGCGTGCGGCGGGAGCCATCATGCTCGGGAAGACCAACGTCCCGGAATTGGCTGGCGCCGTTGAAACCGACAATCTCGTATATGGACGCACCAACAATCCCTACGATCTGACGCGAACACCTGGTGGCAGCAGCGGCGGAGAATCCGCGATCATTGCTGCGGGCGGTTCTCCTCTCGGTCTCGGCACCGACGCGGGCGGCAGCATCCGAATCCCAGCCCATTTCTGCGGTTTGGCAGCGATCAAGCCGACGTCGGGTCGTGTCCCGCGCACGGGCCAATTTCCAATGCCGTTGGGCGCCCGCAACGCGGTCTTTCACGTGAGCCTGATTGCACGCAAGGTGGAAGACCTTGCACTTGCGTTGCCGATCATCTCGGGACCGGATTTCCGTGACCATTCGATCGTTGGTATGCCGCTCATTGATCCGAAGACCATCAAACTGCAGGATCTCAAGATCGCCTATTTCACCGATGACGGCGTGGCTACGCCGACGAAGGAGATCATTGCCGCGGTGCAGAACTCGGCAAAGGCCTTTGCAGATGCCGGGGTCAAGGTCGAGGAGAGCAGGCCGCCCGACGCTGGGAATGCCGGAAAGGTCTATCACGATATGAGCCGTGGCGATGGCGGTGCGGGGACCCGTGCTTTTCTGAAAAGCATCGGTTCGGACGAGATCTCACCTCTGTTCGAAAAAGCATTGACGTATTCAGTCGCTCCGGCGATGGCAAATACAACCGATGCCCTCGCGGCATTCGTGAGATGGGATCTGTTTCGCAATTCGATGCTACGCTACATGGAAAACTACGATGCGATCCTGTCGGCCGTTGCGCCGTATCCCGCATTGCATCATGGCACCAGTTTTGACGACGAGAACCGCCGCGGATTTGGCTATGCCCAGGCGCACAATCTGACCGGTTGGCCGACGGCAACGGTCAGGGTCGGCACATCCCCTGAGGGGTTGCCGCTCGGCGTGCAGGTTGCGGCGCGCCCATGGCGTGAAGACGTTGCGCTGGCCCTCGTGCAGCATCTCGAGAAAACGTTCGGTGGCTGGAAAATGCCCACGGCTGTTTAAGGCATCCTTCGCATACTGAGTTGAAAGCCCGGCATTTGCCGGGCTTTTTGCTTGAGATTACGCTTTCGCCTGATCATCATCCTGATGATGGGCGAGGTGACTGATTGCCCTGATCCAAGGAACACTGGCTGTTCTCATGGCCCATAAGTCCGTGCTAGCCTCGAAGTCCTTCGACTGGCTTAGCTTGCTGCGTCCGTTGGATAAGGACCATCTCCCGATTGATGTTGGGGACGCAAAGTGAATTCGATCAGGTTACCGACCTGGGTTCGTTTCGCGCTGGTCGTCGGCGTCATTTTGATTGCCGCCGGTGCAGGGCTTGTGGGTTACCGCTGGTATACCCGTCCGACGACGCTGAGTATCGCGGTCGGCTCGCTTGACGGCGAGGCGGGCAGGGTGATGACGGCGATTGCCAGCCGCCTCACATCAATGTCTGCGCCGGTTCGTCTGCGCGTCGTTGAAGTGCCAAGTTCGCTTGCTGCTGCGGATGCCTTCTCATCCAACAAGGTCGATCTGGCGGTTGTGCGCGGCGATGTGGGGAATCTGTCGCAAGCTCAGGCTGTTGCGGTCGTGGCGAAAGCCGTTGTCCTGCTTGTTGCGCCGCCTGGATCGTCGGCGACTTCGATTGGGGGATTGAAACGCAAGACCGTCGGCGTGGTGGCCGGTGAGATGAATCAGCGCGTCGTTGACGTCCTGAAGACAGAATACGACCTCGGCAACACAATCACCTTCAAAAACCTTGCTCCGGCGGACACACGCCGTGCGCTGGAAACGAAAGAGGTCAATGCGATCTTGATCGTTATTCCGTTGACCGAAAAATACCTCACGCTCGTACGTGGTCTCTTTCCCCAAAACGCAAAGACGCCTCCGGTTCTGATCCCGATCGAGTCTGCCGGGGCAATCGCGGAAACGCAACATGCCTATGAGAGCTTTGATGTGCCGAAGGGTACGCTGCGTGGCGCGCCTCCCGTTCCCGATGACGACCTGACGACGCTGCGAACGACATTTTATCTTGTGGCCCACAAGAAGCTCGACGCCGACATGATTGCGAACTTCACGCAATCACTGATGAGCGCCAAACGCGATCTGATGGGCGAACTTCCGATCCTCGCGCAAGTGGCTGCGGCCGATACGGACCCCGGCGCGTATCTTCCGATCCATCCTGGCGCGGCGGAGTACTACAACGGCACCCAACAAAGCTTCATGGATAAATGGAGCAACGCCATCTATCTGACACCGATGGTGCTTGGTGCGCTTGCCTCGATAGCTGCCGCGGCCTGGAAGTTTCTTGGAGTCGCGAAACGTCAAGCTGACGTACCCGCACTCGATGCGCTGTATGCGTTGGGGCGCAGAATTCGCAAGGCCGAGAATGAAGCCGAACTCCAAGACATCGAGAACGATATCGACGACATCTTGGGCACCCAGCGGGCGAAAGCCGATGCCAGCGATTCCGATCCGACGGAAGTCGCAACGCTCAATGTCACGGCGCACCGGCTGCAAAACTTGATCCATGATCGCCGAGCCATTCTCCGCGCACGGCTGGCGCGCGGCGCGGCGGCGAGCTGAGCCGCAAACAGGCGAAGGTCTGGAAACCTTCGCCCGAGCTGCGCAAGCATTAAAGCTGCGTGATGCCGCCGTCGACAATCAATTCCGATCCCGTCATGAAGGATGCGTCGTCGCTTGCCAGGAACACGGCCGCCTTTGCGACCTCCGCTGCCTCACCGAAGCGGTGCAGCGGGACTTGGGCTTCAATCGCTGAAGCTGCTTCGTCAAGCTGTTGATCGGAGAGGCCCAGCTTGCCATGAAATGGCGTGCTGACCGGGCCTGGGCTGACGGCATTGACGCGAATGCCGCGCGGCGCGAGTTCGGCGCCGAGCGAGCGCGCCAATGATCGCACAGCGGCTTTTGATGCGGAAAGAATCGAGAGGCCCGGTGTGCCGACTTCATTCAAAAATGACGTTGTCAGCACGATGCTGCCACCTTGTGACATCAGCGGAGCCGCTTTCTGAACGGTGAAGAACACACCTTTGAAATTGACATCGAACTGCTCGTCGATCTGCTCCTCCGTGACGGCGTCTAACGGCGACGCAATGCCCATCCCGGCGTTCGCAAACAACACATCGATGCGTCCGAATTGCTCGCGGATTTTCGCGACAATACCATCAATGTCAGCGGGCTTTCTCACATCGCCGCTCAACACGGTGACGTTGCTGCCGAGGTCATGCAGAACGGATTGAAGGCGGGCAGGGTCCCGGCCGACCACCACGACGTGTGCTCCTTCGTCCCGAAACAACCTGGCCGCTTCGCGTCCGATGCCGGAAGTGCCACCGGTGATGACGGCGATTTTATTGGACAGTTTCATGGTCTTTCTCCTGATCCGAGAGTTTTCTTGGGTTCGTGAACCGGAGCGCGCGATCCGTGAACACGACCATGTTCGTTGACCTTCAAAGTCACAACAGAGATGATCTGTGCGGTTGGAATAGAAAAACTTGTCCGAAAATTCATGAGAGCCCCCAATCACTTAAATGCGCTTCGGGCGTTCGAAGCGGCAGCCCGCCATCTCAGCTATGTCGCGGCGGCTGACGAGCTCAACGTGACGCCCGCCGCTGTCGGTCAGCTCGTTCGCGGCCTTGAGGAGATTGTCGGCGTGCAATTGTTTCATCGCTCGCAGGCCGGTCCGGCGCGGCTTGTATTGACCGATGAGGCTCGCGCAGTCCTGCCGGATCTTCAGGCGGGATTCGACCGGCTGACAGTTGCGTTCGAGCGGCTGAAAGCCTCGCACCAACAAGTGGCGCTCAATCTGACCGTGCCACCTGCCTTCGCTGACAAATGGCTACTGCCGCGTGTCGAGCGGTTCACAGCAGGTCATCCTGAATATGATCTGCGCATTGATACAAGCGGCAGGCTGGTGGATTTTACGGCAGAGAGAATGGATGTCGGCATCCGTTACGGCAATGGACGCTGGGCTGGACTCGAGGCCACCTTCCTGTTGCGCGATGCATTCTTCCCGGTGTGTAGTCCTTCTCTGCTCGAAGGCACGCATCCATTACGCGGCGCGGAAGACCTGCGGCATCATACACTCCTTCATGATCGCTCGATGGCCTTTGAAAGCACATTTCCGACATGGCGGTCGTGGCTGGCAGCGGCGGGATTTCCGCTCATCGATTGCGAGCGCGGATTGCAGATCAACGACTCTGCCGCGGCATATCAAGCCGCCATCAATGGCGGCGGCGTTGCGCTTGGCCGGACAACACTCGTTGCAAACGATTTAGCGGCGGGCCGTCTTGTTCGTCCGTTCGGTGACGCATTGGACTATGAATTCGGATATTTCCTCATCCATCGCCCCAAGGCAGACAGCGACCCCGCGATCTCGGCATTCAAGGCCTGGATCTGCGCCGAAGCGCAATCGGCATCAACAACGGATCGCTAACGCGGAACATAGCGGGGTGGCACTAGGCGGAAAAGTTCCACGTTAGTGGAACTCCCGGGTCTTGTTCCCGTTATTGCTTTATGAAAGCCAAGGAAATTCAAGAAGTTGTTTCCGAAGATGGAAAAACCGTCGAGCCGCCACCGCCGGAACTGGTCGAGCCGGAATTATCCCCTGAAGAAGCTGAGGAGTTGCGCAAGCAGTATCTGCTGAAGCGCTTCTGGATCAGTGCGCGCGGCTTCTGGGGCGTGAAAGGCGGCAAATTCGCCTGGGTGGCCACGGGCGGATTGCTGCTACTAGTCCTGCTCGCGGTTGGCTTCCAGTACAGTATCAACGTCTGGAATCGCGCGATCTTCGACAACTTCCAGAAGAAGGATTCCGCGGCCGTCATGTGGCTGGCGGCGGTTTTCTTTCCGCTGGCCATAGGCAGCGTCATCGTCGGGGTGCTGCAGGTCTTCACCCGCATGCGCATCCAGCGTCTGTGGCGGCAGTGGCTGACCAACGCGGTGATCACGCGCTGGCTGACCAACGGCCGCTATTATCAGCTCAATCTCGTCCAGGGTGACCATACCAATCCCGAGTATCGCATTGCCGAGGACCTGCGCGTCGCAACCGATGCCCCGGTGGACTTCGTTACCGGCGTTGTCTCAGCATTTCTGTCGGCGACGACGTTTATCGTGGTGCTGTGGACCATCGGCGGTGCGCTGACGCTGTCGTTCGGCGGTACATCCGTAACCATTCCCGGCTTCCTGGTGGTTGCTGCCGTGATCTATGCCGCCATCGCCAGCACCTCGATGATGATCATCGGCAGGCATTTCGTCGCCATCTCTGAGAGCAAGAACCAGGCTGAAGCGGAATTTCGCTACACGCTGACCCGCGTCCGCGAAAACGGCGAAAGCATCGCGTTGCTCGGTGGGGAGGACGAGGAACGTGCGGGCATCGATGGTTCGTTCGGCAATGTCCTCAAGCAATGGGCGCTGCTGTGCGGGCAATACATGCGCACCACGGTCGTCTCGCAGGGATCGAGTATCATCGCGCCAGTCATTCCGATCCTGCTATGTTCACCGAAATTTCTCGACGGCAGCATGTCGCTCGGCGAGGTGATGCAGGCCGCATCCGCTTTCACCATCGTGCAGCAGGCGTTCGGCTGGCTGGTGGACAATTATCCACGCCTCGCGGAATGGAACGCCGGCGCGCGTCGCATCGCGTCGCTGATGATGTCGCTGGACGGGTTGGAGCGAGCCGAAAGCGGAGAGGGGCACAACCGCATCGACCGCGGCGAGACCGAGGGCGAAGCGATGATGCAGCTCAATGATCTTTCTGTGGCGTTGAACGACGGTACAGCCGTTGTCGGCGAAACCGAGGTAACGATTGCACCAGGTGAGCGCGTGCTGGTCTCCGGCAAATCCGGCAGCGGCAAGAGCACGCTTGTGCGGGCGATCGCCGGCCTGTGGCCTTGGGGAAACGGCAAGGTACTGTTTCACCCCGACCGCCGCCTGTTCATGCTGCCGCAGAAGTCCTACGTGCCGTCTGGCACCTTGCGCCGCGCCACGGCATATCCGGGCGCCGCCGACGATTGGACCGAAGAGCAGATCGGCGAGGCGCTGGACAAGGTTGGTCTGGGACATCTCAAGGAACGAATCGAGGAGGAGGCACCGTGGGACCAGACGCTGTCCGGCGGGGAGAAGCAGCGCCTGGCTTTCGCGCGCCTGCTGTTGCACCGGCCCGATATCGTCGTGCTGGACGAGGCGACATCGGCGCTCGACGAGGCGAGCCAGGACAAGATGATGAAGCTGGTCAATGACGATCTCAAGGACGCGACCGTCTTGAGCGTCGCGCACCGCCCGGAACTCGAGGCCTTTCATAGCCGCAAGATCACCCTGGAGCGGCGTAAAGGCGGTGCAAAACTCGTCAGCGATATCGAATTGATCCCGCGCAAGGGCCGGCGCAAGCTGCTCGGGCGCTGGCTGCGCCGCCAAAGCCCATCACCATCGAAGAAGCAGCGGAAAGCATCGTGAGTTCACGCTGGGGCGAGCAGTCAAATCAGGTCCCGTCTTGGACTTGTTGAATGGCAACGAGCAGAAACTCACCCATCTTCTGACGGATCAATTCCTCGGAGATACCATTGTCGGCGAGGTCGTGGGAGAGCTTTTGCAAAACTTCTTCCGCCCCAGGGGCAGCAACCTCTGCCGCAACGAGATCCTTCGCATAAGAGACTGCCACCTCGCCGCGAAGTCCTAATCGCTCGGCGGCCCACATACCAAGCAGTCTGTTGCAGCGGGCCGTCGCCTTGAATTTCAGTTCTTCATCGACCACGAATTTCTTTTCAAAGGCATGCTCACGTTCATCGAAGGTGGTCATAGGAGGTCCTCATAGGCGGATGCATTCTCCGGCCGGCGGTGGACGGCAATCGTCAAGAACACCGCTGTTATAAAGTTGACGGTGGAGTGGCGTTTTTCAAGGCGGGGATCCAAAAATCGCGAACGGATGGCGACGGCGCGGCACCAGGGTGCGGCGACGTTCGCCCGTCCAAATGACCCGGAAAATGAATTCGCTGGCGTGCAGCAAAAGGCGCGCGCGTGGAATGGTGCGCGCAATCGTGATTGCGTCAGTGGCCTCTCTGCCAGAAAAGTTGATACAAGGTGATGACGACTTCAAATGAGATCAACAGAACGATAATCACTTCAAGCCGCAACGAGCGGCGAGTATCTATGAAGTCAGCCAGCGTGTTCGCTGTCTTTGCGACGATCTCAAGTTTTCGATTGAGCGTGTCGAGACGCTCTTTGAGTTCGTACTCGTCCTCAAGGCGGGCATACAACCGCTCCAGGTCCGGCCGCTCCCAAAGCACGTCCGGCTTCTCTGCGACTGCAACGCGTCCCGAAACACGATTTTGAACAAGCAGGGAGTTACCGATCAGCCGGAGGATCGCTCTGCGATCACGTCGGGTCCTGCCTTGTGCAGCGAGCTCATGCGCAAATGGTTCGATGACTTCAAACACTTTCGCGACGTCGCGTTCATCGTGGGCTAGCGTTACGCTTTTTGAGAGGACATCGGCAATCAGAAGAAAGCGGTCGAGCGACATTCTCGCCAACTGAATGGGACCGCCGATCGGGATCTTGTCCTCTTTTTCAGGGGACAATTCCACCACAGCAAATTCATCTTCGTGGGGCGTAAACTTTCCCACAATGCGAGGCGTGAGGCGCTCCAACAGAGCGGTATCTTCTGCAGGAGAAAGGCCCATGGTGACGACGACGCCATATCGGAACAGCACGACAACCCCGTCCGGGCTCTCCCGAACAGTCAGTGGGGCAGGCGAGAGCACCTCTCCATCATATCCGGCCGTGTTGATGCGATCGCCGACATGGAATGCGCGAACCACGCAGCGCTGCGTCGTAAAGGAGAAAGCCTCTTTCATCGGTGAGCACGCCTCCGGCGGCGGATGACGTACATCATCGCAACCAGAGGGCGGCCGCGCAATGGGTTCCAGGCGTCAAATGGGTCGTCTGTTTTTGCGGAAAGCAACTCAGTGGAGCATGTTATTCAGCTCTGCCCTATAGACTTCCTCACCTTGATCGTCTTTTACCCGCACGGAGAATCCTTCTTGCACGAGTTCAGGTTCAGCCATCGAGAGCTCTGCCGCGAGTTTATCCGCGAATTCGGTCGCGGCGACCGCGTCCTCGAATTCATGATCAGCGGCTTCAGTGACGACGTCGGTCCCAATCAGGTCAAAGTGGAAGATCATCAGGCATCTCCATAAATTAAAACCCCGCCAGCCTTTGAGAAACTGACGGGGCTTTTGAGCTTTTATCCTTGGCTGGATTTCTCCTTCCTTAGCTAATCGCTCCATCGGAGAAACGTGCGCTTACGCGATTGGTTGCGCGGTCTTTGGAATTTTTTAGATCCTCATTGTTCCGCAATGTTCTTCTATGCTCGCAAGTGCGTATGCGCTCAACGTTGAGGATGGAACAGTCAGATATGTTGTCTGTTGTTGAAGCATCTATTCAACAGGAGACTTCAAATGCGCGTTTTATCTGCGGCTCTTCTCGCTTGCATCATTGCCTCACCTGTCGCGATTGCGCAGGTCCCCGCAAACACACCATCCGCTGCGGCAGCTCCTATTGCCGCTGCTGGAAAGTGGAGGGCGTCGAAGGTGATCGGAGTCAATGTCTATAATGAGCAGAACGAGAAGATCGGCGACATCAGCGATGTGATTATCGACTCAACGGGTAAAGTCGATGGCGCCGTCATCGGCGTTGGCGGCTTCCTCGGGATGGGCGAGCACAACATCATGGTCCCAATGGACAAGATCAAGTTCTCGAACGAGGCCGGCAAAACGACGACAGGATCGACATCGTCGGGCACCAAGCAATGGTATCCAGACCGAGCAGTGTTGAATGCAAACAAAGATCAGCTCAAAGCGCTACCGGAGTTCAAATACTAATTGTATTTGCTGAAATGACTTGGAAAGGGCCTCGTAAGAGGCCCTTTTGCTTTGAATGTGGCACGCAATGACAAATCGTGGCCGCATTCGGAACAAATTCGTGGGGTTCGCTTTCTTTCATTGAGGAGACCACCCCATGGACAACGGATCCTTCAGGGTGGCCGTGCTCGCGACAGTTAGCGTCGCCGCTTTACTCATCATGTGGCTTTCGCAGCCAAAAGAAACGCTGAGCACGCCCATTCTTCATGATGTGAGTGAACAGCCGATTACGATCGGACGCCTGCGATAGAGGCCATTGCGGTCAAGACCAAGTCTCGCGGTTTGGACGCGAAGGGTAACTCTTTTGGGGTATGTTCATAAGTCTCAAAAGTCCGCGGCGCGAACGTTTTCGCACAAGCCGACTCACACCTGCTTGTTAAGCTTACTCTCATAGGGGAGGCGAGCATGCAGCACGACAGAGAGACCGTTGCCGCCATTCGCGCGGCATTTGACGATATCTGCCGATATCTTCCAACCGAACAGCCATCCGCGCGAAGCTACGTCGCGGCGCGGATTCTCAAATTCGCCAATGAGGGAGAACAGCTCACCCTCGACGGATTCAGACAAGCGGGCAATATCGCGCTTCTGGAATTGTATGCGGGGATGGCCCGACTCTGACGATCATTCTCTCAGCCAGTGCGGCGCGCACGCTCTCTGCTGAGCGAG
Source organism: Afipia dichlorophenoxyacetatis (assembly GCF_055386385.1). Classification (NCBI taxonomy): domain Bacteria; kingdom Pseudomonadati; phylum Pseudomonadota; class Alphaproteobacteria; order Hyphomicrobiales; family Nitrobacteraceae; genus Afipia; species Afipia dichlorophenoxyacetatis. The sequence continues at coordinate 3,264,277 of NZ_AP029250.1, forward strand.
CGCGCTCCATCACATCACGACGCCATAGTAATCGTTGACGCCTTTCCTGCGGTCGACGTTTGCCCAATCCCATTCATTGTCATCGGCGTATTTCGGAGCGGTCTCAAACCGGTCGATAGGAATCATCGTCTGATAGCCACCGAGCTCGACGTTGTACTTGAGCGATGACCACGGCAACGGATAATGATCATCACCGATTCCGAGGAAACCACCGAAACTTAGGACAGCGAAAGACACTCGTCCTGTTGTCTTCTCAATCATGACCCGCTCGATGGACCCGATCTTCTCGCCATCGGCGCCATAGACAGCCGTTCCCTCGACCTTGTCGCTTCCGATTAATGTCGGGGTTTCGCGTGCTTCTTTCACCATTATCGCCTCCAAGGGTTTGCCTCGATGGACTAACAAAAGGCGATCGCGCACGTTCCTCTCAGGTACCTGGTGATTTGATGCATGGAACAACGTCCATCACTTCTTTTTTGTCTTTGGCAAGGGCGCCGATTTGAAGATCACGTCACCGATGACGTGAGTATCTACGTCGTCAAACGAGTCGGCAGAGAACAGGGTGATGTTCTTCCAGTCCCGCCCGAAGGGATCGTATGCGGAAGCAAGTAGCCTGGCCTGGTCTTCTGTCTCCGCAGCGACCAGTGCGACTTGCCGATGAGGCGTCGATAGATCGTTTCCGATTGGGGAAAGACGAATAAGCCGGGTTGTCTCGGCGACCTCGTGCGGACCGGTTGGTGCAATCTCGACGATGTCGTCGTTAGCAGATTCGGATTTCGGCGTACGTGTGCGGATTTTCGCCATCTGTTCGACAGCCTTGCCGTAGCCTTGTGGTCTGTTCCTTTGAATTCAGCGTTCGCGTGGATTGGTGTTGGGGACGAACGGCACGATTACGCGAACAGGCGCATTGCTTGCAGCCACCGTGGGCTTCGCGGCCACGGACGAAGCCGGCTCGAACAACGAGATCACGCCGACAAAGCTTGCACTGATCAGCATGACCACCGAAAGCAGCAGCATGTCGTAGTTCCGTTCCATGAACAACAAACGTCCACGAACGGAGTTTGGTTCCTATTGGAGCGTCAACTGTTTGGGCAGAACCATGACGATGTCGATAGGGCGCTTCAAGATGCGCGACGCAATGGCTGCAATATGGATCGCATATTTCTCTTCGAGCTCTGTAGCGAGATCTTCGTCGAGCGCCAGAACGTAGAGAATATCGCCGTCTACCTCAACGAACTCCACGCCCATGAACAGGCGATCGAACTCGTGTGCGCCCACGGTGAGCGCCATACGAGCCATGATGGCTTGTTCCTGAACAAGAGAGAGATTCATTTTCATTGCCGCTTCAACAAAGGTGATAGCCGGTAGATAGCCGCGCGAAGCGTCAGAACAAGGGTTTTTGGAAATTTTTCCGGCAGAGGATGTTCCTCCGGATGAGCGCGTCGAGCGGATGCAGCCGCCCAGTGGCGATAACAACGAACGTAAAAAAGAGCCCGGCGCGATTGATCGCGCCGGGCTCCATGGTGGTGAGCGCAATGCGTCCTGTGGAGGGGTCAGGCGCGTGCTGCTGGCACCACTGTTCTTGTCTCGATCTTGCCTGCCAGCGAATAGATCAACAGGTCGGTGTCGTGGCCAATCTTGTCTCCATCCATCAGCCGTATGATGTCATCGACGCCGCCGACGGGCTTGCCGTTGATGGCGAGAACGAAATCGCCTTCCTTCAACCCGCCGCGATCGGCAGGCCCTCCTGGCTCGACGCGACGCACGCGAACTGACGTCGCCTGCCTCGTGCCTGCCTGCAGCGCGATCCTGCGCGGCAACTCGATGGTGTCGCCGGCGATGCCGATGAAGGCGCGCCGGACGTGGCCGTGACGCAGAATCTCCGAGATCACAAAGTTCGCCGTATTGGACGCCACCGCAAACGCGATGCTCTGCGCACCGTGAATGACGGCGGTGTTCACGCCGATCACTTCGCCGCTCGACGAGATCAGCGGTCCTCCGGAGTTGCCCGGATTCAATGCCGCGTCCGTCTGGATGACGTCATCCATCAGCCGTCCGCTCTGGGCGCGCATGGTGCGGCCAAGCGCGGAGACGATGCCGGCCGTCACCGTCCACTCGAACCCGAGCGGATTGCCGATGGCGATGGCAATGTGACCTCTGCGCAGGCGCTTCGAGTCACCAAGCTTCGCCCATGCGCCGACGCTTGAGTTCGCGCGGATCAGAGCAATGTCGGTGTCAACGTCACGGCCGAGCACGCGGCCTTCGGTCACGAAGCCGTCAGGTGTCGTGATGCGAACGCCATGCGCGTCGCCGACGACGTGGTTGTTGGTGACAATCAAGCCGTCCGGAGAAACAGCAAAGCCTGAGCCATGACCCGCCCGCGCACCGAGCTGTTCGATGCGGCTGACAGCGGGACCGACCAGATCGACGGCGCCGGCAATGGCCTGCGAATAAGCATCCGTCAGTGCGCCGTCGTCAAAGACGGGCGCGATAGTCCTATCCATGTATCCCATGATGTTGACCCTCCAACAGCGGCAGGCAAACTCGGCTGCTGACCACTCGCCAATAAAGATCCGGCTAGTGGGAGTAGGGCGCTTGGCGCTGTCGCCACATCAGATGGAGAGATTTCGACGATTTTCAAGCACTTGCATGGACCCCGCTAAGTGACGGGCAGGCATGCGCTTTTTGCGCGCGATCAAGTCTGCAATTCCAGCTTGTGCTTGTCTGGTGCTACGCGTTCTGCTCGCGCAGTTCGTTCACAAGAACGCGGACATTCTCCGAATAATCCACCGGCACACTGACGAGGTGGACACCGCCGCCCGTAAACGCAGCTTCAAGCACCGGCGCTAGGTCGTTGGCGCTTTCCACGCGGCTGCCCTTGATGCCGTAGGCGTTGGCATAGGTGACGAAGTTCGGATTGTTGAAGGTGAGGCCAAAGTCCGCAAAGCCGTCCACCGCCTGTTTCCACCGGATCATGCCGTAAGCATTGTCCTGCAGGATCAGGACGACGAGGTTGAGCTTGAGCCGTGCTGCGGTTTCCAGCTCCTGCGAATTCATCATGAAGCCGCCGTCGCCGCACACAGCAAGCACGCGCCGCTGCGGATAGAGCAGGGCCGCCATCATAGCGGACGGCAGACCCGCGCCCATGGTGGCCAGCGCATTGTCGAGCAGCAGCGTGTTGGCGATGCGGGTGCGGTAATTGCGGGCGAACCAGATTTTGTACATGCCGTTGTCGAGGCAGACGATGCCGTCTTCCGGCATCACCTGGCGCACATCGTGCACGATGCGTTGCGGGGTCAGCGGATAGCGGCTTTCCTCAGCGCGATCCGCGATGTGGGAGAGTATCTCCTCGCGCAAAGGCAGCAGTGCGCCTGCATTCGGCAGTTTGCCTTCAAGCCGGTCCGCCAGCAGCGTCAGGCTTGGCCCGACATCGCCCACCAGTTCGGCGTTTGGGAAGAACACTTCTTCCACCGTCGCGGGAAGGTAACCCACATGCAGCACGCTCGGGCCGTTCGGCCCCATGAAAAAGGGCGGCTTCTCGACTGTGTCGTGGCCAATGGAGATGATGAGGTCGGCCCGGTCGATCGCGCGGTGTACATAGTCGCGCTCAGACAGGGCGGCTGTGCCCATATAGAGCCCCGATCCGCCGGACACGGCTCCCTTGCCCATCTGAGTATTAAAGAACGGAATCTGCAGCCGTCGTACGAAATCCGACAAAGCATCCGCCAGCCGCGGACGGCTCGCAGCCGCGCCCAGCATGATCAGCGGCCGCTCAGCCTTGAGGATGAGCTCGGCCGCGCGGTCCAGCGCTTCGCGTGGCGCGACAGGCGGGTCGATCGGGTGAGGAGGCACTGGCGAAGCGGCGGGGACACTTTCACTCGCGATGTCTTCCGGCAGTTCGAGCAGCACGGGACCCGGCCGCTCTTGCTGGGCGATACGAAATGCTTCGCGCACGATGGTCGGAATGCTGGCAGCGCTGACAATCTGGCGTGCCATCTTGGTCAGCGGCGTCATGGTCGAGACCATATCCACGATCTGGAAGCGGGCCTGCTTGCGGCTGAGGATGCCTTTCTGCCCCGTGATCATGATCATAGGCATCGCGCCGAGCAGGGCGTAGGCCGCCCCTGTGGTGAAGTTCAGCGCTCCCGGCCCGAGGGTGGAGAGGCAGACTCCGGGTCTGCCGGTCAGCCGTCCGTGGGTTGCCGCCATGAATGCGGCCGCCTGTTCATGGCGCGTCACCACAAGCTTGATGGTCGAACGCCGCAGCGCTTCGACGAAATCAAGGTTCTCTTCGCCTGGCACGCCGAAAATCTGTTTGACGCCCTCGTTTTCCAATGCGGCTACAAGCAGTTCAGCGCCATTCATGATCATACTCCTCAGGCTGATCCAGCCCCTGACGTCAGCGGCGGCCGGATCGGCGTCGCCTATCCATCAGACAGCATAAGACCCGTCTCCGACAAGCTCGGTCCTGACGGGAGCTGCCATCGATTTCGAGGGGGCGGAAGCTCGCGGCTCCACCTCAGATACGCACTCTCCACTTGAAGTTGCTCGGGGCGGCACAACGCGAATTCAATCGAAGATGGAACCAATTATGACGCTCTTCGTTAGCGTTAGTTCATCACTTCCTGCCCCGATTTCTGAGGCTTTCTCCATGCATGCTTTGATCGATTTAGCCGGCTCCCGCGATGATTCGGGGCGACGGACGGGAGGCGCTGATTTACGCACCCGACTGAAGGATGCCACGGCGGATGCACATCGCCAGCTCGACGCCAGCCTGGTGGCTTTCGACATCAAGACCACAAACGGATATCGCCGCTTTCTCGAAGTCAGCGCCGGAGCGCTGCTGCCGCTTGAAGCGGCTCTGCTCGAATCCGGTGTGGACGACATCATCAAGGATTGGCCCAGCCGGTCGCGAACCGATGCCATTCTGGACGACCTAAGCAAGGTCGAGGGGCAGCTACATTTGATGCCGGCGCTGGCGGGGTTCGGTCGCGGCGCTCTGCTTGGGACCATGTACGTCCTGGAAGGTTCGCGCCTTGGCGCCCGTTTCCTGTTGAAGATCGTGACGCGCTCTGCCGACCCGGCGGTCGGACTGGCGACGGCTTACCTCAGCCACGGGGCGGGACAACCTCTCTGGGAGAGATTCCTCGCGTTGCTCGCACACGAGGCGCCCGGCCTCGATGAAGAGGAAGTCATCGCGGGGGCTCGATCGGCCTTTGGCGTGTTCAACATGGCGGCGGCACGCGCATGAACCGCGAAGTCGACCTCACCAATTGCGATCGCGAGCCCATCCATATTCCGGGCAGCATTCAGCCGTTCGGCTTTCTGATCGCACTGTTGTCGGACTTCACGATCTGCATCGCGTCGGAAAACGTGCAGCAATATCTCGGCATCGAGTGCGCCGATCTGCTGCAGCGCCCGGTCGCCGGGGTGCTGTCCGAGGCTGCCGTTAAAACAATCCGCAGCCGCGTGGATTATCTGAATGGCCCCGACGCAGTCGAACGCGTGTTCGGGGTGCAGCTGCAGGCCGATGGTCCACTGTTCGATCTCGCGATTCATTTCTCGGGAGTCTATCTCGTCGTCGAGGCGGAGCCGAGCGTCATCGAGACCGATGTGAACTCGGGCGAGCTTGTGCGCCTCATGCTCGGCCGCGTGCGCAAGACCAGGACACTGGCTGAACTGGCCCAAGAGTCGGCGCGTCAATTGAGAATCCTGACCGGCTTCGACCGCGTCATGGTCTATCGCTTTCATCCAGATGGGTCCGGCGAGGTCATCGCTGAGGCCGCCTCATCAGGGTTGGAGTCGTTTCTGGGGCTGCATTATCCAGCCTCGGACATCCCGAAGCAGGCGCGACTTCTCTACCAGCGCAACTGGCTTCGGATCATCGCCGATATCAATGAGAAGCCGGCGACGTTGCTGTCGTCGGCGAGCCATACTGCGGAGTTGCTCGATCTATCGATGAGCGTCCTGCGCTCGGTGTCACCCATTCATGTCGAGTACCTGCGCAACATGGGCGTCGGCGCGTCGATGTCGGTGTCCATTCTGCGCGATGGCAAGCTGTGGGGTCTGTTCGCATGTCACCACTATTCACCTCGGCATCTGTCGTTTGAACGACGAACAGCCGCAGAACTGTTCGGCCAGATGGTGTCGTGGATCATCGAAGGGCGGGAGCGGGAGGACGATGTCGCCTATGAGGCCAAGGCCCATCAGATCCAGGAACGGCTGATGGAGACGGCCGCCGGTCACGCCCACAGCAAACGGGCTGTGATCGATTTCATTCCAGACTATCGCCGGATGATCGCATGCGACGGCGTTGCCGTCTGGTCGGAAGGTGAGGTGACGCTCGAAGGCGAAACACCGACCGAGAAAGAGGTGAAAGACCTGGTCGATTTCATCAACCGCACCTCACCGGGCCGGATCTTCGCAACATCGGAGATCGCCAAGGTCTATGCCGCGGGCGAATCCTATCGTGACCGCGCTGCCGGTTTTCTCGCCATCCCCATCTCGCGCATGCCACGCGACTGCCTGATCTTCTTTCGCAGGGAGATCCTGCGTTCGGTCAACTGGGCCGGCGATCCGGACAAGCCGTATCTCGAAGGACCGAATGGCCCGCGCCTGACGCCGCGCAAGAGTTTTGAGCTCTGGCAGCAGGTGGTCCGCGGCCAAACAAAGCCATGGTCGTCCGCCGACCTCCACATCGCGGAGGGCCTCCGCATCACGTTGCTCGAGGTCATCCTGCAATTAGCCGATCTTGCCGCACGGGAGCGCCAGGGCGCGCAGGAACGCCAGGAGCTGATGATCGCAGAGCTCAATCACCGCGTCCGCAATATCCTCAGTCTCGTGCGCGGACTGGTCGCGCAAGGCAAGGATACAGCAACAAGCATCGAGGAATTCACCAGTGTGCTGGGTGGACGTATTCAGGCGCTGGCGCGTGCCCACGATCAGATCACCAATCTGAACTGGGCGCCGGTCGCTTTGAAGGCGCTCGTGGAGTCCGAGGCGGGTGCCTATCTCGGCTCGCGTGCGGATCGTATCCAGATGGAAGGGCCAGACGTCGCGCTTGATCCCAAGGCGTTCGCAACACTGGCGCTGGTCGTCCACGAGATGATGACCAACTCGGCGAAGTACGGCGCGTTGGCGGACTCCGTCGGACAGGTCGACATCGTGTGGAAGGTCGATCCAGGATCGGGGCTGGTCATCAACTGGAAGGAAAAGGGCGGTCCACCGGTGCAGCCGCCGTCCCGTCGCGGTTTTGGCACCACGATTATCGAGCGCTCCATTCCGTTCGACCTCAAAGGCGACGCCGAAATCCGCTTCGATCTGTTGGGTGTGCAGGCGCGATTTGTCATCCCGGCAAATTACGTTGAGATGATGCCGTCGCTGGCTAATGCACCGGGCCGCCTGGAAGTGAAGGAGCAGGCTGCGCCACGACTCTCCGAGACAGCTCTGATTGTCGAAGACAATCTCATCATCGCCATGAGTGCCGAGGTGATCCTCCTGGAGCTTGGCGCGCGCCACGTCGACACGGTCGCGTCCGTCAACGAAGCTATGAAGTCGATCGAACGCACGCAGCCGAGCTTCGCGTTGCTCGATCTCAACCTTGGGAGTGAGAACAGCATTCCCGTGGGGACGACGCTTTTTGAACTCGGCGTCCCTTTCATCTTCGCGACTGGCTATGGCGAACGGGCTCCGATACCGGAAGAACTTGGCTCTGTGCCGGTGATTCAGAAGCCGTATACACGCGAGGTCGTGGAAAACGCGCTCGGCAAATTGAGCAAGAAGCTGCAGTCACGGGATACGTAGATTAACGATCCCAATCCTCTTTGCCGTTCTTGCTTCCATCTCCGCCGCCATTGCCTTTACCGTTATTGCCCTTGTTGTCTTTGCCGTTCGAATTGGCCACGGCCGTTGAATTCAACGACGTCGACAGCAGGAGCGTGATGGCGGGTGGGGTGACAACGGCAAACTTGCCGCACGCAGCCAGGAATTTGCGGCGGTCTGCATCCGCCCTGTCAGGGTTGTTGTACTGATTTTCTGACATTCCACTCTCCTTTGCCCGCCATACGGCGTTTGAGACACAAAAGGTAACAGAATACGAAACTCCTGCGATCACCCGAAGGAGTTACCTCGCAGCACGATTAAGCCTTAGATCATGAGAGGCGAGTCCGACATCTAACTCGTCGATCGCGAGAGCTCACCGCATCATTGCTGGGCAAGTTCCGGACAAAAATTGCGCACAGTGAAAATGCACTGCCCCTCGATTTCGAAGCTGCGCATCACTTTCAATCAAATTCAAACGCCAAGTCAAAGACATCACGCGCGACGCAGTGTGCTTATCGGGAATCCCATAATGCACATTCATTCCGCTTGAAGCTCAAGTCCCTCTGATTTAGCCTTCAACTCGTCAACTAGATGAGAAGTTTGTTAGTCGACCGATTAACTCATCAAGCATTCCGAGTTCAGTTGCTATCTCGATCGCCAACGGCGGCGTCGAATGAATCGACAGATTAAAGGTCTTGGTTGCACTGCGGCCGGGACTGCGATGGAGGGACGCAATGCTCGGCATCGACGAAGCGGGGGCCGCTTCCATCACTTACCGCGAAATCAAGCGCAGGATCATCGACCTGCATTACGAAGTCGGCGAACGATTGTCCGAAGCACGCCTTGCGGAAGACCTCGGTGTTGGCCGCTCACCCATCCGCACCGCGTTGCTGCGCCTGAAGTCGGAAGGGTGGATCGACATTTCCCCGCAGAGCGGCACCTACATCAAAGCGATGACTCCTCGCGAAATCCGCGAGGTCGCCGACTTGCGCATGCTGCTGGAAATGCGCGCAGCGAGCGATGCCGCAACGCGGATTTCCGATGATATCCTGCGCGAATTACGCGCCGAGTTCATTGAGCGCGAACGCGACGTCAACAACGGTGACGCCGATGCATTCATCGCGATGGATAATCGCCTTCACGCCGCAATCTACGACGCTACCGACAACTCGCTCATTCGCGACATCCTGCTCAACCTGCGCGACAAGGTGCAATGGATCCGTCGGATCTGCGCTGTGTCGAATGAGCGCGTGCAGGACGGCTTCAGGGAGCTAGAGCGCATCCTGATCGCAATCGAGCAGCGCGACGAAACGCAGGCAGCCCAAGCCATGCGCGATCACGTGAAGACCGCCGCGGCCTTCTGCGAACAACTGGAAATCGAAAAGCTCAGCCGGCAGCCCCGCGCGCGGTTCATCGTCGATCAACTCAGGTCAAGCATCGCGCCGTTCGAGGACGAGACATCACGAGCAGGCGTGTTTGGGAAGGATATTTGAACCATGCTGGCAACCGCAAATGTAGCGCCCGTGATCGCTGATAAACCGCATGCACCCGCCGTTGTCACGCTGCGGGATATCACCAAGATCTATGACACCGCCGCCGGCGGCACCGTGCATGCCCTGAGCAAGATCAATCTCGAAGTACGGTCCGGTGAATTCGTTTCCGTGCTCGGCGCATCCGGGTGCGGCAAGACCACATTGCTTCGGATCATCGGCGGCCTTGAAGATGGTTATGGCGGCGAATTGAAGCTACGCGGCCGCTCGGGTGGAAGCTCCCATCAGGATGTCGGCATCGTCTTCCAGGATGCCAATCTCTTGCCTTGGCGCAGCATTCTCCAGAACGTTTTGCTGCCAGCGCAAGTGTTGAAACTCGACAAGGTTGCATCGCTGGCACGAGCGCACGAATTGCTTGAACTCGTCGGCCTGAAAGGCTTCGAAGACAAATATCCGTTCGAACTGTCCGGCGGTATGCGCCAGCGTGTCTCTATCGCGCGGTCGCTGATCCATGATCCATCGATCCTGCTGATGGATGAGCCGTTCGGCGCACTGGATGCGCTGACACGCGAAGTCATGAACGAAGAGGTCCTGAAGATCTGGGACCGAACGAAAAAGACCGTGTTCATGATCACGCATTCGATTTCGGAAGCCGTGTTCATGAGTGACCGCGTGGTGGTGATGTCGCCACGCCCTGGACGCGTCATCGCCGAGGTAGACATCCCGCTGCCGCGCCCCCGCACGCTGGACATGCTCAGCGAGGAACGGTTCGGCGCACTTACAAAAGAGCTTCGACGTCTTCTCGATATCGGCAAGGTTTGATTTTCAGGATCACGAGGTAGTCGCAATGGCCATTGATGCATCCGCCGCCGCTGAAATCCTGGAATCCCGCAAACGACACCGCTTGCAATGGAAGGCATTCGCCAGTTCCGACACGCTTATTTCTTTCCTGGGATTCGTGCTGCTGGCCTGCGTGTGGGAAGCTGCGGTGTACCTCTTCGCGATCCCCGATTTCATTCTGCCCGCGCCATCGGCGATTGCGTTGTCGCTATATCGCGGTCTCGCGTCCGGCGTCTTTGTCTATAACTTCCTCGTCACCGCGTTCCAGACGCTGGTCGGGTTCGTCATTGCGGCTGTCATCGGCACCGCAATCGGGGCGGCGGTCGCACAATTCAGCATCGTCGAGCGCGTGGTCTATCCCTGGCTCGTCGCACTGCAGACCCTGCCAAAGATCGCACTGGCGCCGTTGATCATCATCTGGGCGGGCTACGGCATCTCGTCAAAGATCATTATCGTTACACTGGCAGCAATCTTCCCGGTGCTGGTCAACACGATCATGGGCTTGAAGTCCTGCGACCAAGGCAAGCTGGATCTCATGCGCTCGCTCGGTGCCGGCCGATGGGAGACGTTCCGGACCGTACGCCTACCCAATGCGCTGCCGTTTATTTTCGCCGGGCTGAATGTCGCGATCGTGCTCGCGATCCTGGGATCGATCGTCGGCGAGTTCGTCGGCTCGAAAGCCGGCCTGGGCAACCTGATTCTGGAAGCGAACTTCCAATTCGACGTGGCGCGTATCTTCGCCGTGCTCGTGATCCTCGGCGTGTTCGGGGTCTTCCTCAGCCATCTCATGCGCATGGCGCAGCGACACTTCCTGTTCTGGAACAAGGCGCTGACCTGATGACGCAACGGAATTGCCGGACAATGAAAGGTAAGGACGACTATGCGTAGGATCTGTCTATCCCTGTGTTCGCTGACCATGCTTTTCGGTCTCGGCCATCAGGCTAACGCGCAAGAAAAGGTGGTCTATGCGGTGACCACCTCCAATATTTCCGTGGGGCACGCCGCGCAATCATCAATCCCGCTCGCGCAAGGATACTGGAAGGCTGAAGGCCTTGACGTCGAAGTGGTGGGATTGTCCGGCGCCACCGCCGGCATACAGCAGGTCGCGAGCGGGCAGGTGGACTTCGCCACTGTCGGCCCCGATGCGCTGCTCGTCGCACGCGGGAAGGGGATCAAGGTCAAAGCTGTCTACACTTATGCGCGCAAGTCGATCTATCGGATCGTTGTCCCGGAAGACGAAGCAATCAAGACGCTGGCAGACTTCAAGGGTAAGACACTCGGTACGCCGGATATGTCCGCAGGCTCAGTGCCTTTTGCCCGTGCCGCATTGGCGGCCGCAGGCGTTGATCCGCAAAGCGGCGTGAAATGGCTCTCGGTCGGCATTGGGGGATCAGCTGCCAATGCGTTTCGCCAGAAAGCCATTGAAGGGTGGGCCGCGTGGGATACCGTCATCGCTTCGCTGGAGAATAACGGCTTCAAGTTTCGCTATATCGATCCGCCATGGATCGATGAAATCCTCGGCAACGTCGTGATCGCCCGCGAAGAAACCATCGAGAAGCGGCCTGATCTTGTCGTGAAGGTTGCGCGCGCCATCGCGAAATCGTCGGTGTTCGCCCTCGCAAATTCGGACGCGGCACTCCGCAATCACTGGAAGATGTATCCTGAGACCAAGCCGCAGGTCGTGAACGACGAAACATTCCGTCAGGCGCGGCACATCTTCGATTCCCGCATCGAGCTCACCAAACTCGAACCGGGCGTGAAGTGGGGCGAGAACATGCCGATGCAGTGGAAGCGGTTGGCCGACATCAGCATCGAAGAGGGACTGGTGCCGAAAGGCTTCGACGTGAGCGCCTGCTACACCAATCAGTTCATTCCGCAGATCAACGATTTTGACCAGAAGGCCACCGAGGCCGCGGCGAAGTCCTCCAATTGGTAACAGCAACCGGGTGCGCGTGATCGCGCACCTGCCAATTTAAAGAAAAGCATCGGCCTGACGCAGGGAGAGAACAATGACACGACGTCAAGATCAAATGCGGTTAGGGGCCTTCTTCCATCCAACGGGGCATCACGTCGCCGCCTGGCTGGACAAGGGCGCGCAGATCGACGCAGGAACCAACTTTCAACATTACGTTCAGCTGGCCCAGACGGCTGAGAAAGCCAAATTTGACCTGATATTCCTCGCGGACGCGATTGCAACGCGCGATGGCAATCTACAAGCGTTGCGTCGCTGGCCGCAATACATGGCGTATTTCGATCCGATCACGTTGTTGGCCGGCCTCGCTGCGGTTACGCGCAACATCGGTCTTGTCGCGACTGCCACCACGAGCTTCAACGAGCCGTATCATGTCGCTCGCAAATACGCCTCGCTCGACCATATCAGCGGCGGACGCGCAGGCTGGAATGTGGTGACATCGTCCAACGCGTCCGAGGCGTTCAACTTCGGCCGTGACCAGCACTACGGTCACTCTGAACGCTACGAGCGGGCCGGCGAATTTGTGAAGATCGCAAAAGGCCTTTGGGATAGCTGGGATGACGATGCGTTTGTCAGGGATCGCGCGTCTTCGCTCTATTTTGATCCCGACAAGGTGCATTTTCTCAATCATAAGGATAAGCACTTTACGGTCCGCGGTCCCTTGAATGTTGCACGACCTCCGCAGGGCTATCCCGTCCTGTTCCAGGCAAGTGCGTCGGACACGGGCAAGGAATTGGCAGCGCAGATCGCCGAAGTGATCTTCACGCCGCTTCACGATCTGGAACATGCGCAGAAATTCTATCGCGAGCTCAAGGATCACGCCGCAAAATATGGACGGACGGACGACGATCTCGTGGTCATGCCGGGTCTCAATGTCGTGGTGGCGGAAAGCGAGGCCGACGCAGACGAGAAGATCCGATACCTACAGAGCCTGATTCACCCGGATGTCGGCAAGGAATTGCTCTCAACCGCGCTCGGTGGTGTTGACCTCAGCGATTGCGACGTGGACGAACCGCTTCCTGACCACATTATTTCGCAGGAAGAGCGGAAGAACAATTCGCGCGTGTCCTACATGTTCAAGGGCAAGCCCACGCTCCGCCAGATGTACGAGAACTTTGGCACGGGACGCGGCCAGCGCACGATCAAGGGCACACCGACGGCGATCGTCGACCAAATGGAGCAGTGGTTTCTTAGCCGCGCCGTCGACGGCTATTTGATACAGCCGCCAATCCTGCCGGCATCTCTCGACGAGTTTGTCGAGAAGATCATTCCTGAACTGCAGAACAGGGGACTGTTCCGTACCGAATACACGGGTTCAACATTGCGCGAAAATCTCGGGCTGCGGCGGCCGCCAAGCCAGTATGCACCCGGCGCAGAAGATGCGCCACATACCGCCGCCGTCGAAGACAGACCTCTCGCCAAGGAAATGCAATGAGTGCCGTGACGGCTTTCGATGGCGACCCGACTGCAGAGCCTGAGGCATTTCGCCGGTGTCTTGGGCAATTTGCAACCGGTGTGACGGTCGTGACTGCGAATATCAACGGTGAACTTGTCGGGCTCACCGTCAATTCGTTCGCGTCGGTGTCGCTCAACCCGCCGTTGATCTTGTGGTCGATCAATGCGGCGTCCAGCAGCTACGCAAAATTCAGCGTGGCCGACAGTTTCATCATCAACGTGCTGGCGGATGATCAGATCGCGCTGTCGCGTCATTTTGGCCGTTCGGGCGGCGACAAGTTCACCAGCGTTCCATGGTCGGAAGGCGTTAATGGAGCGCCTATTCTCGACGGCGTTGCGGCCTTCTTCGAATGCAGTCGAGAATCCGAACACCAGGGCGGAGATCATCTCATTCTTGTCGGCCGGGTTCGGCGCGCTGTGCAATTTGATCGCAACACTCTGCTGTTTGCCCAAGGGCGCTACCGCATCGCCGCCGATCATCCGGGCGAACAGGATACTATTCGCGCTGCCAGCTGAGAGACGGTCGACGCGTTCATATCAGAGAATATCTGGGTCGCCTTCACCGGCGATGTGAATGTTGCCGGCATACTGCTCGGTCATTGAACCGAAATCAGGCGGCACTGATTTGTCCGTGAAGAAGTGATGACAATCGTTGATATGCCCGGCGCGCACGGTCGCGTTACGCCCGAACTTGCTGGCGTCTGCAACGAGCAGGGCGGTCCGGCAATTGGCAACGATGGCCTGACGGGCCTGCACTTCGCCGGAATAGAAGTCCAGCAATGTGCCATCTTCATCGATTCCGCCGACACCGAAGATTCCGAAATCTGCTTTGAAGCGGGAAAAGAAATTCACCGCGGTGTCACCGATGATGTCCCTATCGAAAGGACGCAGCGTTCCACCGGCGATGGTAATTTCCGCATCGGGGTTGCGTGCGAACGCCGCCGCGACATTGAGGTTGTTGGTGATGATGCGCAGGTCCCGGCGGTTTGAAAGTGCCTGTGCGACGTATTCAGGTGTCGTGCCGAGACCGATCATGAGGGACGCACCGCCTTCGGGAATGAACTCGGCCACCGTAAGCGCGATGCGCCGCTTGGCGTCAGGATTCAGTCCCTGCCGGCTGCCATAGGCGAGGTTCTGGTCCTGCACCGGAAGGCTGACGCCGCCATGAACGCGACGTAGCAAACCCTGGTCGCACAGCTGGTTCACCATCCGGCGAATGGTCTGCGGCGTAACCTCGAACTGCCCTGCCAGATGATCAATCGAGGCGAAGCTCTCTTCGCGCACGATCTCCAAGATCCGGGCCTGCCGTTTGGTGATGATTTTCAGCATCGAGGCTCGTTGTCACAAAACCTTATCATTCGAACACTAAATGTGCATTTTATATTTCATTCGATCAAGCGTTATGTTCATATGAACTTCGGGAGAGAAAACGAACGCGGCGAAAACAAAGAACGCAAGTCTGTCGATGCCTCGCTGGAAGCGTCGCAACCACGGCCAACAGGAATGACCTTACGAGTTAGACTGCCGCGGGACTGCGCATGCGCCGATCGCACGCGGGTTCATTGAACAGGTTCACATCATGTCTGCGATTACGCTTGATCATGTGTCGAAGAGTTGGGGCGATATGCGCGCCATCAACGATGTCAGCCTCACGGCAGACGAGGGATCGCTGCTGGTTCTGCTTGGCCCATCGGGCTGCGGCAAGTCCACAACATTACGATTGATCGCGGGGCTCGATCAGACCGACACTGGCACGATCACCATCGGCGGCGCGGATGTGACTCATCTTTCGCCCGCGCAGCGGAAGATCTCCATGGTGTTTCAGTCCTACGCGCTGTTTCCGCATCTCAGTGTCGCGGAGAACATCGTGTTCGGTTTGCGCGTGCGACGCGTTTCGCGCGCCGAGCGTGATGAGCGACTAAAGCGCGTCGCGGATATTGTCGATCTCTCGCATCTGCTTGAACGAAAGCCGTCGCAACTCTCCGGCGGGCAGCGTCAGCGCGTCGCGCTTGGACGCGCGATCGTTGCCGAGGCCAAAGTGTGCCTGATGGACGAACCGCTGTCCAATCTCGATGCGAAGTTGCGCCATGAAATGCGCACTGAAATCCGCTCGCTCCAGCAGCGTCTCGGCATGACGATGGTTTACGTCACGCACGATCAGACGGAAGCAATGACGATGGCAGATCGTGTTGTGCTGATGCGCGACGGCCGCATCGAACAGAACGGCACGCCCGAAGAACTCTACAATCGCCCGGCAACAGCTTACACCGCAAGCTTCATCGGTACACCACCAATGAATCTCGTTACGCGTGGTGATGTGTTGCTCGGCGTGAGGCCCGAACATCTTCGCGTTGTGTCGCAAGGTGGTCATCCAGTGCGCGTAAAGGCTGTCGAACATCTCGGTGCTGACAGCATCATTCTCTGCGACATGGACGGCCAGTCCGTGTCCGTTCGGCAGGACGGATTCAGCAAGTGCTCTCCGGGCGACGATATCCAGCTCGCTTGGGAGCAAGGCCTTGAACATCAGTTCGACAAGAATTCAGGGCGGCGGCTTGATGTCGCTGTCAGCGAGATGAAGCGTGTCGCGTCTTGATGGCGCGGGACAGAGCGTTAGATTTTTGGAGGAGAGAGGAATGAAGATCTTTAAACGCACTGCGGTGATGGCTGCGGCCTTCGCTGCGTTGATGTTGAACGGGCGGCCAGCTGCTGCCGTCGATCTGACGATGTACTATCCCGTGGCCGTTGGCGGCCCGGTGACGAAGATCATCGACGACATGGTGGCGCGGTTTGAAAAGGAAAACGCGGACATCAAGGTAACCGCGGTCTATGCCGGCAACTACACCGACACCATGACCAAGGCGATGACAGCGATGAAGGGCGGCCAGCCGCCGCAGCTGTCTGTGCTGCTGTCCACTGACGTCTTCACGCTGATGGACGAAAACGCCATCGTGCCGATGGATGATCTCGTCGCCGACAAGTCGTGGTTCAAGGAATTCTACCCGGCGTTCATGGCGAACGGACAGATCGACGGCAAGACCTGGAGCATTCCGTTCCAGCGCTCGACCATCGTGCTGTACTGGAACAAGGATGCGTTCAAGGAAGCCGGTCTTGATCCGGAGAAAGCACCTGCGAACTGGGACGAAATGGCCGAGATGGGCAAGAAGCTCATCAAGAAGGATGCATCCGGCAACACGACGCGCTGGGGCGTTGAAATCCCGACCACTGGCTACGGCTATTGGATGCTTCAGGCGCTCGCCATCGAGAATGGCCAGAAGCTGATGAACGAGGCGGGCAATGAGCTTTACCTCACCGCGCCGAAGACGGTGGCTTCGCTCGACTACTGGGTCGATCTCTCGCGCAAGTACAACGTCATGCCGACCGGCAGCATCGACTGGGCCACGCTGCGCACCGACTTCCTCGAAGGCAAGACTGCGATGATGTGGCACACCACGGGCAATCTCACCGCGGTGAAGGACGGCGCCAAGTTCAATTTCGGCGTAGCCATGCTGCCTGCCAAGGAGCGTCGTGGTTCGCCGACCGGCGGCGGCAGCTTCTACATCTTCAAGAGCGCATCGCCTGAGCAGCAGAAGGCCGCAGTGAAGTTCATCCAGTGGATGACCGCACCGGAGCGCGCAGCCGAATGGAGCATCAAGACAGGTTACGTCGCAGTGTCGCCTGCGGCTTACAAGACCCCTGTCATGGAAGAGTACGCCAAGGGCTTCCCTCAGGCGATCGTCGCACGCGACCAGCTTGAACATGCCGTGCCGGAACTCTCGGTTCACGAGAATGGCCGCATCTACAAGTTCGTCAATGACGCTGTTCAGGCAGCGGTCACTGGAACGCAGAAGCCGCAGGAAGCTCTGACGGCTGCTCAGCAACAGGCTGACCGTGTTCTGAAGGCTTACAAGTAAAAGAAAGGGGCCGGACGGCGGTTCGCCGCCGTCCGGCTTGCTTTTGACGAATGACTGATCAAGCCGCCACATTCACTGAAGCCAAACGCCGACCACGGTCGCATGCGTGGTGGAATGCCGTGAATGCGTGGCTGCTTCTGCTACCCGCCGCAATTCTGCTCGTCGCCTTTACGCATTATCCGATCCTGGCGACCATCCGGCACACCTTCTTCCTCACGCGCCGCAACGGCACGGAAGTCTTCGTCGGTCTCGACAGCTACCAGTCGATGATGTCAGACCCGATCTTCTGGAAGGCGCTGGTCAACAATTTCTGGTTCGCACTCGGCACAATTCCCACATCGATCGCGTTGGCGCTGCTGATGGCGCTATGGGTCAATCGCAACATGCGCGGCCGCACGTTCCTGCGCCTGGCGTTTTTCACGCCGACGGTTCTCCCGATGATCGCGGTGGCGAACATCTGGCTGTTCTTCTACACGCCGGACTACGGGCTGTTGGACCAGTTGCGCGGACTGTTCGGCCTCGGCAGCTGGAACTGGCTCGGCTCTCCATCCACCGTGATGGGATGCCTGATCGTGATGGTGATCTGGAAGGAAGCCGGTTTCTTCATGATCTTCTATCTTGCGGCGCTTCAGCAGTTGTCGCCCGATCTTGAAGAAGCTGCTGCGGTGGAGGGCGCAAGCCGCTGGTACACCTTCCGGCGCATTACATTTCCATTATTAATGCCGACCACGTTGTTCGTGGCAATCAACGCGGTGATCAATTCGTTCAAGCTGGTCGATCATCTGGTGATCATGACCAAGGGTGGCCCGAACAACGCCAGCACGCTTCTCCTTTACTACATCTATGAAGTCGCCTTCACGTTCCAGGACTCGGCTTACGCCGCGACGCTGACTGTCGTGCTGATTGCGCTCCTGAGCGCTTTGGCGCTGATTAAATTCGGCTATCTCGATCGTAGGGTGCATTATCAATGAACGGCCGCACGCACCCACTTGAAGTCGTCGTGGCCTGGGCACTCGCGCTGCTTTGGCTCGTGCCATTGGCGTATTCGTTCTGGAGTGCGTTGCATCCGGCGGCCTATGCCACGTCGTTCAGCCTGTCCGCACCGTGGACGCTGGAAAACTTCGCGCGCGCCTGGCATCAAGCACCATTCGGCCGCTATTACCTCAACACGATCGTACTCGTCGTCCTGATCCTGATTGGGCAGCTCGTCCTATCGACATTGGCCGCTTACGCCTTCGCGCGTTTCAAGTTCAAGGGCAGCGGCATCGCGTTCGCGCTTGTGCTTCTTCAGTTGATGATCATGCCTGACGTTCTGATCGTCGAGAATTACCGCATGATCGGCAAGCTTGGCTTGTTGGACACGATCCCGGCAATTGCGTTGCCTTATCTCGCGAGCGCCTTCGGCATCTTTCTGTTGCGGCAAACCTTCAAGAGCGTCCCGAACGAGTTGGTGGAAGCTGCGCGGGTCGAAGGGGCAGGGCCGTTGCAGATCCTCTGGCGGGTTTACGTGCCGTTGGCGCGGCCGACTTACATTGCCTTCGGCCTCGTCTCGGTCAGCTATCACTGGAACAACTTCCTCTGGCCGCTTATCGTCACCAACTCAGTGGAGAGCCGACCGTTGACCGTCGGGCTTGCGGTATTCGGCGCGCCTGAGACCGGCGTAGACTGGTCTGTCATTACCGCCGCCACGGTGATGACGATGGCACCGTTGCTGATTGCGTTCCTGCTGTTCCAGCGGCAGTTTGTTCAGTCCTTTATGCGCGCGGGTATCCGGTAATGCGGCTCATCACGTGGAACATCCAGCACGGCAAGGGCTGCGACGGCAAGACCGATCTGGCGCGCATCGTCAGTGAAGCAAAGGCGATGGGCGATGCCGATGTCTATTGCTTTCAGGAAGTGTCGAGCAACTTTATGAAGCTCGACGATGGCGCAGGGCAGGACGCCATTCTGGCAGCGCTTCTGCCAGGCCACACGCCGATTTTCAGGCCTGCGATCGAGACGGTCGACAGGACTGGGCAGGTCCACGGATTTGGCAACATGACATTGTCGCGTCTGCCGATCATGCAAGTTGCCAATCATTTGCTGCCCTGGCCCGAAGCCGGAGCAACGCGCAGCATGCGGCGGCATGCACTGGATGTGACCGTTCATGCCACCTTCGGCTCTTTGCGCGTGGTGAACACACATCTCGAATTTCATTCGGTCGCCCAGCGCGAAGCACAGATCCTGCGCTTGCTTGATTTACAAGAAGAGGCATCGACAGGCGCCATGACGGCGAAGTCCGTCCATGAAGAGCCCTATACAAGCCAGACACTGGCGGGATCGAGCTTGCTGTGCGGCGACTTCAACCTGGACGTCTCCGATCCGCAGCATGCGCTCATTCATGAGTCCAAACGATCCGGGCTGAACTATCGCGATGCGTGGATGCTTCGTTATCCTAAGGGGCCGCGGGCGCCAACGTGCGGAATCCACGACCACGTGCAGTGGCCAGATGGAGCGGACTGCCGTGACTTTATCTTTGCGACGGAAGACTTGTCCGAACGCATCCTGCGTGTCGAAGTCAACGAAACGACCGACGCATCGGATCATCAGCCTGTGCTGATCGAACTGGCCGATTGAGAGATTGCGCCGCGCACATCCGCGCTCGTTTCGTACATCGCGTCTCCAAAGTCTCTCAATAGCGGGAATACCGTGAAAACGCGCGACGCATTCATTGCGGCGTGCGTGCTGCGCACTAGGTTCGTTGCCGTGATTTGCATCATGCAACGAAAGAAGAGCGCACATGAACGACACACCTGCAGACGCAGCGAGCGCGACAGCGGCGCTTGAACCGCTGACTGGCCGCGCGGCCGAATGGGCCGCCGCCGGGTTCAAGGAAATGCCAGAGACGGAGAGACCGCAGGATAATGATGAGACCGGTAGCGACGTTGCTTCGCTTCGCGAAGCGGGCCAGCGGATTGCACAGCCATCCCCGCAACCGATCAAACGCGCTTACGTCGACTCTGACGGGAAACCAGTGGACGCCAACGAGGCCATAACGCTCGAGCGAGCGGCACGTGACTACAGCAACGCGATCAAAGCAGACAACCTCATCGGTGAAGCTCATGCGTCCGATGTGGTGGCAGCGGAGGTGGACGCCGCGCGTTATATGGCGCTCTCGGCGAATGCCAACAACGCACAGGTTTACGGCCTTGATCTCCCCGAACTGACCCAGCGCGTGGAGAGCGCGCTGGCGCAACAAGGTGAGGTATCACCCGATGCAAGCCCGCCCGAAGCAAAAACTGCTGATGCGGCCCGCGAGACGTCAGCCAACGGCGAGCTCGATCCCCAGCTTGAGAAAGCCTTGCAGCACCCGCAGGTGCGCCAGGCCATTGAGCAGCAGTTGGGCGAAGCCGACCGCACGCGACGATCTTATGCGGATGCCCTTGGCGCGACGATGGATGTCGCCAAAACGGCCTTCTTCAACCAGTTTCCGGAACTCGCGGGTCTGACCGAAGCGCAAATCCCGGCGGCGCTGCAATATTTGTCGCAGACGGCGCCGGAGAAGTTTTTGCGCATTCGCAACACGCTGGTTCAGCTCGAACAGCTTGGCGCCGCGCAACAACACGAGAAACAGATTCAGACGATGCAGGCCCGCGAAAGCTTCAAAGCTTACGCCAAAGCCGAAGACGCGCGTTTCGATGCGCTGGTCGCAGGACAGTCGAAACAGAGCCTACGCGAGGCGGCGGGCGAGATTGTTGCAGCAGCAGGGGAATACGGCATCGATCGGGCCCAGTTGATGCACCTGTTCGAAAACGAGCCGATCATGCGCAATGCGGCCTTCCAGAAAATGATGCACGACGCCGCGAGATATCGCCTTGCGCAGAAAGCAATACCGAAGGCTGCAGCAAAAGCAGTTCCACACGTGCAGAAGCCCGGCGTCTCGCGGCCTGCGGAACCGCGCGGCAGTGAGGATGTCCGCGCGCTCGCGGCGAAGTTCGCCAGCAATCCGAGCGTGAAGAATGCCGCGGCGCTTTACGCCGCCAAACAGCGCATCAATGAGAGGTGATGGATCATGACAGACGAACGAGACTATCTGGAGCGCACGGACTCGATTTGGCAGAAGGCTAACGGCGAGACGGCAAGCCTCGATGACTTGGCCGATGCCTTCTCCCTCTACGGACCCGAAAAGCGCATCGCCGCGCTCGATCAGTTCGACGCCGAGCTGTCAGGGGCACAATCTGGCAGTCTGCGGCGGCATCATGAGCTTCATTCGCTGCGCCGGAAGATGGGTGGCATCCACAGCACATTGATGAAGGCAAACCGGTGAACAATTCGAGCAATCCCGTGGTGAAAGCGCTGGCAAACGCCCAGCAAGAAACCTGGAATCAGAATGAGGCGGCGATCGAGCGCACCGTCATGGAATGTCTGCATCCGGCATTTCCGCCCGCACAGTCGGACGAAGACGGCGTCAAGCCCGTGATCAGCGCGTTCGCAGCTTGGTGCGAGATGATGAATGTTCGCTCCTGTCCCGCACGGCCGGCGGTGCTGGCCGGATTCATTGTCGAATTGTCTCAAGCCATACCGGCAGCGGATCTGATCAAGGCCGCGGCAGACATCGCCGATTGGCATTTGCTGTTTGGTCTTGCCAATCCTGCCGCGACGCCGATCGTGCAAGCGGCGTTGGATGACATCGCAGCGGTTGAGCCACCGCGTTCGTGGCCGAAGGAGCAGAAGCATCGCTTCCGCGCGCTGCCGCACGATCTGCAGGTCTACGTCGCGAAGCGGGAGAAGGAGCGCGATCGTGTGCTGCGCCGTGCCCAGAACGCAGCGGCGAGAGACAAACAAAGACACACCGCAGCCGAGGAAACAGCTGCGGATAAGACAATCAGCACAGCCTCAACGGAGACAGCATGAAACAATCACTGCAGAACCGTATCAATGCCATTCGCGCCGAAATCGATGCATTGATCGACAAGAAGGTGACGGAAGCAACCAAGGTTTCACCGGGTATCCCTGCGGGCGTGCTGCGCAATCTGATCACGAACCGAGCCCCGGAATGCCAGTGCCGGCAATATGCGGTTCTGGAGGAGGGCGACGTGATTTGAGACGTCGATCCCTTACGGCGGCCCCGGTTCAACCGGGGTCTTTCATCTGCCCAGCTGTCCGCGGACACGGCCAGGAGCAGAGCGCGCTCATGGCCCACTGGACGCTGCAGCGCACAACAATTGCGTGACCGCGAGTTGACGGAATCGTAACGCTGTGGATGTTTGCTTGCGCCGAGGAGCGCAGATGCTGTCTTTGAAGACCTACTTTGAGAAGCACTTTGACAACGTCCGGCTGGTCCGGATGAGCGATGGAAGCTACCGGGTGATTCGCGACCTCGGCCTGGTCAAGGGCGGGAAGGGACTTCGTTGCCACGAGCCTTTGCTCACCTTCAAGCTTCACTTCAAGCCGGTCAAAATCCACGTGCCGCTGTCAGAGCTTGTCAGTGAGTTTTGGGCGCAGATCAAATCCCAACCTGCCGTGGCGCGTTGAGTTAACAGCTGCCTGCAGAAGGTTCCCTTCGTTCCCCCTTTGACAATCCGTCAGGACCACTTACCTTACTTTTATCGTCAACAACGAAAGGAGGTGGTCCAGTGTCTAATTCCAAGCGCTGTCACCTCGCTGAGGCCGCCCGCTAAGCTGTCAAAGCTTCGGACAGGGCGGTCTTTCCGCCTGGTTCAGCGAGATTAAGGGAAGGGCGCGTTTGGGTTTTCCAGACGCGCCCTTTTCTTTAAAGTTCAGCCAAGATCTAGCTCGGGAGGCATGATGCGGCGGTATGTGATTTTCATTTTGCTGGGTCCGTTTATCGGCGGATTTCTCTTGCTGATCGCATCTTCGATCTCGTCCGGCTTCTGGCAGCCCCCGATCACGGAAGAACTGGGCAAGCTGTTCAAGGTCTTCTTTCTGGCGCTGCCGTACTCTTATCTGTTTGGCTTCATTCCGGCGGCCATGACGGGAGCTGTCGACGACATCTTGTTTCACATCAAGTCGATTGGCCCGAACCTGCGGCTTCTTCTGACCGGCGCATTTGCTTTCGTGGCGACGCTTATTCTCTACGGCACCATGGAAGGTGGCAGCGGCATCCTGCTGTCCGTGCTCTATGGGCTTGTAGGGTTCGTGCCGGCGACGTTGTCGTCCTGGTTGTCGCGTTCGAAATCGCAGGAGACACCGCTGGCCACGACCTAGTGGTCCCATCAACGCCACCTGCAGCTTGTTGAAAGCTCTTTCACTGCGCGTTTTTACTGTTCGTCGACCGTAATCCTGCCTCAAGTTCCGACTGGAGTGGTCCCTGTGGAACAGCAGCGGGTAAGGGGCGTTGCTTGCCGATGCAAAAACAGCGAGCTGATCAAACTATCGGTGCAATCAGGCCGAAGCGCGGTCACAAAAAGAGCTATACCGGGCGGATGATCGTTGCGGTGATGGTCGTTGCTCTCGCCGTCCTGGCGATTGCCTTCTATGTCGTCCTCCCGGAGGAGGCGCCGCTCTCCAAGGAAATGCAGGCGTGTGCTGCTAAACTCTACACGCCCTACAATCCCAAGAACCTGGAGCAGTGCATTGCCGTCTGCCAAGCATGCAGCAATGGCGGTAAAAGAACATGCGCCACATCGTGTACGATGAAAGGCGCTCGCTGAGCCGCATTGTCCCCGACGAGCCCCGGGAGGTTGGCGAGCCGGTCGCTGACCGAGACGCCCTCTAACAGTGGCTGCTTCGAGGATTTTCCAGGCCGTCCGCGAAAGGGGCCGGGGCCGGCTTTGAAGGCGCGCTCTCCGGTCGCTTCGGCGGGGTGTTCGAAGCAGGGATCTTCGGGGCGTCACTCATCGCAAAACTCCATTCATGCTGCAAAGCAACATATAAGGAGTCGATTCGTTCCTGCTACCCGACTTAGGGCGTACACATCTTTGAGAAAAGTCGCGTAAACTATTGTTCTGTCGGAACTTTACATGGTGAGCGCGGAGGGACTCGAACCCTCGACCCCATGATTAAAAGTCACGTGCTCTACCGCCTGAGCTACGCGCTCACATGTTGGCGTGTGTGTAGGGGCCACGTCCGCTGGGGTCAAGTCTATGCTTGAGCTAGCGGATTTTGTACCCAGAACAAAAGGCCCGGCACCTAGGCCGAGCCTCCCTTGTCCAATTGTCAGCGGTGATGATGGCCGCCGCCACCGCCGTGACCACCACCAGGGCGACCGCCACCGGGACGTCCGACGCCTGGGCGTCCACCGGGACGGCCGGGGCGCATGCCAGGACGGCCAGGGCGCCCGAATCCGGGGCGTCCTACGCCATGATTCCAGCCGCGCCATCCCGCTCCGCCACCCCAGCCGAAGCCGCGCCGCGTAGCATAGCCGCACCAGTAGAAGCCTGGACCGTGCCAGCCGAAGTCATACCAGCAGTAGTTCCGGCCACCGAAGATGAACTGCGTCTGTTCGACAGCGGACGGGGCCGCCAGGCGATCAGCCGGCAGTGCGCTCGCTGATCCGGTGGAAAGACAGCAAATTGCCGCAAGTGCAGCGGCGGTCGAATAGATCCAATTGCGCATTCACATATCCTTTTCAGCCGACTCAACAGCGGACGGCGCGGGACGTTATCGTGCGCATCATGATTGCAGAATGAACAAAGCGGATTGACTGACGAGCGCGATCTGCAGTCTCTCGCTGCAAAGAAAACACATTCGGCGATGTAGCGGGCGTATGAGTCGTCTTGTGGCAGCGAGAGGTCGATCGCGTGAATACAATTGGACTACACAGAATATTGCGTCGTGTGTGCCTGCTTGTCCTCGCGACCGCCTCTCTCATCGTACCCGCCGCACACTTGCGCGCGGATGAAACCGAGGACGGGGCGATCGAGGTCATGACCGCCACGGCGGGAGAAGTCCTCGCGTTGGGTGACCTCTGTGGCTGGGATTTCGCAGCGAAGGTCGACAAGCTCTATCAAAACGGCAAAAAAGCACTGAATTTGACGGCTGCGCAGGTGAAAACCATTCGCACCAAGGTGGCGGCGGCTCGCAGCGCCACATTCGGTCACCTGTCGGCAGATGGACTAGTGGTCCGATTCTAACATTCGCATCCCGTTTCAGGAGGCACCTCCTGCGAATGTTAGAATCAAAGGACCACTAGCAAATATAAGTTTCTAGTGGAGTTTCGGATTTGACATTCGCTTGACGAACTCGCAGCCGGCTAGGTAGCGAATGTCAAATCCACTCCACTAGCACGTGTTCGGGCCGACGTCTGCAAAGACGAGCAACGCGCACGGCTGGAGGGAATCCTCGCCGGGATATCTTTCGACTGAGCAGATATCTTTTGGCTGATGTTTAATCACGCCCCTGCGCACCAAATGAATCCACGCATCACAAGCACGGCAATGTCGGCAAAAAAATCCTGAGCGCTAGGAACTGCGAAACCACCGACGCGTTCAACGCCAACACACAGATAGAAAGTCCGCCTCCGTTGCGGATGCGGATCGGCTATCTCGGCAAGAGGAGCAATCTCATGTGTGACTACAGCCTGCATGCAACTGCGTCCCGTCCCGCCAAGGTTGGTGACATCCTTGTCTCGACAAGCTTCCCCGGTACTTCGACTCATGGTTTCGCCGCTGTTGGCGAACCCGGCGTCGCAGTATGCCTGCTTCCGGGAACCGAGCTCGCGTTCGAGCAAGAGGTCAAATACAACCGCAACTGGATCATGACGAAGAGCGCCGGCACTCAGGTCGCGCGTTTCTGCCAGATTGCACCGGAGAGCGAGCACCAGCACCATGATGCGCTGATGTTCCCCGACGGCACGACGGTCTTGGTGACGTTGCTGTCTGAAGGGCAGCGCGCACGGGTCCTGCAGCTGCCTGTGACGGCTCAGGAACGCGAAGCCGCAGCGAAGGCGGAAACAGCGGCTCCGTCAGAACCGCGCAGGGAGATCGTCCTCTAGCACTGAACTAGGGGCCGACTGGCAATAGCGTACGAAGTGCCACGTAAGCCCGCCGGAGGAACCGGCGGGCAGGTCAGGGGTCTTTGCGTCTCGCCTGCGACGACTGATGCGGCGAGTGTGAAGCACGAAAAAGCGACGCGCCAAAATTGCGGCCGACAGCAGCGCGTCGGCCGCTTAATTTCCGACGCTCAATTGATTTCCTGCCGGACTTCCGATGGCGGCTTCGAACCAACGGAAGCAGGAATTGCTTCGCGGCGAAGTCCGATCAGTTCCGCGGCACGGATGCCTGAACTGTGCCAGAACTCGAAGGCGTTGATGCGCGAGTTCTCGAGGATCGCAATGGCGACAGCCGAGAGGAACGGCAGGCTTTGGAGGACTAGCACGCCTGCAAAGATGTTGATCTCGCGGACTTCCTTTGTGTTGAAAGCAACCAGCACGATCGCGCCGATGATCAACAGCACACCGATCACAGCTTCCCAGAACGCTTGAAACTCGACCGACATGCGCGACAAGCCGCCCTTCGAGGTGCGGGCAAACGGCAAGTGATCCGTGATCAGCCCGTTAGCGACAGCGCGCGACACCGTCCATTGCACCGACATCGCTGCAATCATGGCCCCGAGCATCTGGCCAACCTTCACCTGTACGCGCAGACGATAGAGCGAAAGGAAATGGGCCATCGACACCACGAATGACGCAATGATCGGCAGCGTCAAAATCTTGTCGGGAATTGCGATGTCGGCAAACGACACGACAGGGACCCAGATCAGATTGAGGATCGCCACCACCACGCCAAGGCTTTCGGCGCCGAGCCAGTTGAGCCAGCCAAGGGAGAATTCGCGCTTCTGATCCGGTGACAGCCGGCTCGCGCCCGGGAGGAACCGGCGCCAATGCTTCTTGACGATCTGGAAGCCGCCATAGGCCCAACGATGACGCTGCTTCTTGAATGCCTCGTAGGTATCCGGCAGCAAACCAAAACCGTAGCGGCGGTTGGTGTAGTGCGTGAGCCAGCCGTGCTCAATAATAGCGAGGCCAAGATCCGTGTCCTCGCAGATCGTATCGCCGGCCCAGCCACCCGCCATGTCCATGGCAGCGCGGCGAATGAGGCACATGGTGCCGTGGACGATGATCGAGTTGGTCTCGTTCCGCTGCACCATGCCGATGTCAAAGAAACCGGCATACTCACCATTCATGGCATGGTGCATCAGCGATCGGTTGCCATCGCGGTGATCCTGTGGCGCCTGGACCAGACCCACGCGCGGGTCCGCGAACGCCGGAACAAGATCCTTCAGCCAGTCCGGCGTCACTGCGTAATCGGCGTCGATCACACCGATGATTTCGGCATCCGGCGCGGTGCGGGCCATCGCGATCTTCAACGCGCCCGCTTTGAAGCCTTGCACCTTCTCAGCATTGATGAAGATGAAGCGCTCACCGAGCGCGCGGCAATGATCCTGGATCGGCTGCCAGAACGTCGGATCCGGCGTGTTGTTGATGATCACCACGCATTCAAAGTTCGGGTAATCGAGGCGAGCCACCGCATCAAGGGTCTGCTTGAGCATTTCCGGCGGCTCGAAATAGGCCGGAATGTGGATGGAGACCTTCGGGTGGAAGCCGTCAGCAGGTGCGGGCAGCCCCGATGAGATCAGGCGGGCGGGCGGGCGGCCGAAGGCGATGGTGGCGATTTCCTCGATCCGGGCCATGGCGATCAGCACCAGCGGGACCAGCAGGATCAGACCCAGGGTCAGGGCGAAGGCCGAGCCGAAAACAAAGTAGTGCGTATTCCAATAGGCGAAGACGGTGGCAACCCAGGCGCCAACGCCACTGGCCGCAGCGGCGAGAACGACCGACTGCATGACGGTCGGATTGGGAAGCCGGAAGATCGGAAACGACATCAGGAAGCCGACGAGCACGGCAATCGTGGCAATCTTCCAATAGTCCGGATCAACGATTGGGCCGGTCCACGCGAACTTAGGTTCGCGTGCGGCATTCAAAACACCCCAGTAAGGTCCAACGCCGCCTTCAAAAAACTTCCAGGGCTGATCGATGGCTTCGACGATGTTGTATTCCATGCCGACGGCTTCAGCGCGTGCAACGAAGTTCCGCAGAACCGAGGCCTGCTGGAACGGGCCCGGGACCGCGTTCTTCAGATTGTAGCCCGCGCTTGGCCAGCCGAACTCGGCGATCATGATCCGCTTGCCGGGAAAGATCTCCCGGAGCAGGCCGTAGATGTACATGGCCTGATCGACCGCCTGCTTGTCGGTGAAGTTCTCCCAGTAAGGCAGGACGTGCGCGGCGATGAAATCCACCGACGAGGCCAATGTCGGCCGGCCTTCCTTGGCGGCGTCCGGCAGATCGTCACGCCAGATGTTCCAGATTTCACCTGTTGTTACAGGAACATTGGTTTGTCTTTTAACGCGCTGGATCAGCTCGATAAGGTCCGCAGCCTTCTGTTCACCGCGGTAGATGGTCTCGTTACCGACGACAATGCCGATGACGTTGCTGTTGTGCTTGGCGAGATCAATGGCGGCGGCGATCTCGCGCTCATTGCGGTCGGCATTCTTGTCGATCCAGGCACCCAGCATGACCTTGAGACCGAATTCGGCAGCGATCGGCGGCACGAGCTCAACGCCACCCGTCGATGAGTAAAGGCGGATCGCCTTGGTCATCGTGGAGAGCTTCTTCAGGTCGGCGCGTATCTTCTCGACCCGTGGAATGTTGTCGACGTCCGGATGCGCGGCGCCTTCAAACGGCGCATAGGACATGCTCGGCAGCATTCCATTGAAATCTGGAGCTTGCTGTTCATCCCGGAACACGGCCCAGAGGGCTGCATGGAGGAGGGTGACACAAAGGAGGGCAGCTACGACGGCACGCATCGTGAAAACCATACGGGGCCAACGTGGCAGGATCACGAACCTGTCCCCTAGGTTCGTCCAAAGGAATGATGAAGCCAGCTTATATAGCCATCACGATTTAACAACTCGTATGGCGTCATGGCGTTTTCAGGGCGCTAAACATCATCCAAACCAGAATAATTCCGGTTCGTTCCACGCTTTGTCCAGCCTTGCTGCTATTTCGCTGGAGCTGCCGCCGGCGGTGGTGAAGCGGGTGCAGCTGGTGCCGCGGCCGCCGGTGTCGCGGGCGCAGGGGCTGCAGGAGCGGACGCCGCAGCCTGTGGCTGTGCGCTTGGGTTGATCCAGCAGGCATGAACGCGGCCGTTCAGCGTTTCAGGCACCTTCGGATCGATCGATGCGCCAAATCGGGTCAGACAGCGGAATGCAGCCTGGACGTGGCCGCCGGGGCAGCCGAACCGGTCATAGAGATCAAGATGACGGAAAGCGGTATCGAGGTCGTCAAGCCACATCAGGCGCACGACACGGCGGCCAAGCCAAACGCATTCCGGGTTACCGGCGGGACCATTGATGGCCTGCGCGGCTTCGGCGAATTCATCGGTCTTGCGCTGGCTGTCCTTGGCGGCGTCAGCGGCTGCCGGCTGCTTCGCCTGATCTTGGGCTCGCGAATCTCCGCTCTGGGCAATGGCGCCTCCAAGCCCGACAAGAAGGGCCAAGCCTGACGCGGCAACGCGTTGAAGAAGTGCCGAACGATACCCGTTAAGAACGCGACGCATGAAGTCCCCAATCGATTGCGTGCCGCCTGGCGGCTTATCCGGTGTAAATCTGTCATCTGAAGCTTCTTTAGGGAAGCCTCTGGGAAAGCCAGGTGACCCGCAGTTCGAGACTGCCAGATGCCTTCCCATTGCGGCGGAAGATTGCCCTCCAGCGCGTCTGTTCCCATGACGGACATTTGCGTTTTTGTCCAGTAAAGCCGAAACTTAAACTTACTTGGTTGAAGCGATGCGACGAGAAGACCGGTGGGTGGAAGCAATCCGGGTCTTGGCAGAGCGACCATGACCGGTTAATCGACGGGACTTCTTGGAGGACGGAACCAATTTCTTCCCTTCGCGCGCCGCTGGCACTTCTCATCATAGCTCTAGGTATTATTGCCGCAGTGTGGTGGTGGCTCGCCACACCGGTCGTATTGGCGCGCGCGCCGATCGATCCGTCGGCCAAACTGGAATGCGTGTCCTACGCGCCGTTCCGTGGCGACCAAAACCCCCTTCAGCCCGGGCTGGTGATTCCGCCGGCGCAGATGGAACAGGACCTCGCGCAACTCGCCAAGGTCACCGACTGCGTGCGGACCTATTCGGTCGGCAATGGCCTCGACAAGATTCCGGAGCTGGCCCGCAAGGCCGGCCTCAAGGTGATGCTGGGAATCTGGATCGGCACCAACCGCATCGACAACCGGGCCCAAATGGAAACCGGCATCGCGCTCGCCAAACAATATCCCGACACCATCAAGGCCGTGATTGTCGGTAACGAGGTGCTGTTGCGTGGCGAAATGACCGCGGCCGATCTCGTCTCCAACATCCGCTATGTGAAGTCCAAGGTGGGCGACATTCAAGTCACCTACGCCGATGTGTGGGAGTTCTGGCTCAAGAACCGCGACGTGTATGACGCGGTGGACTTCGTCACCATACACATCCTGCCGTACTGGGAGGACTTCCCGATCCGTGCCCGCTACGCCGCAGGTCACGTCGATTCGATTCGGAAGCGGATGGCGGTGGCGTTCCCGAACAAGGAAATCCTGATCGGCGAAACCGGCTGGCCGAGCGCCGGACGGATGCGGGAAGGGGCTCTGCCGTCACGCGCCAATCAGGCGCGGATCGTGTCTGAAATTCTCGAACTTGCACGGCAGGAGAAGTTCCGGGTCAACCTCATCGAGGCTTATGACCAGCCGTGGAAGCGCATGTGGGAAGGCACTGTCGGCGGCCACTGGGGCTTGTTCGGCGCCGGTGGGGACAGGGCTCTGAAGTACCCGGCCGGCGTGCCGATCTCGAATTTCCCGGACGCCAAGCTTTACGCCATCGCGGGAATGATCTTTGCGGTTCTTGTATTCGGCGTTGCCTTGCTGACCTTACGGCATCGTCCTTGGTCACCACGTTTGAGCTCGTGGATCGTGGTCGGGATCTCTGCTGCGACAGGCGGCTCGCTTCTGGGATTGGCGTTCGACAAGTTGGTCGTGGAAAGCCTTGGCTTCGGTGGATGGCTGCGCGGTGGCTTGCTGTTTGCGATGGCTGTTCTATCGCCGCTGATTGTCGCGAACACTGTGATGTATGGGCGTAGCCTGCCGACCTTCCTGGATATTTTGGGTCCGCGTGACACCCGCACCACCTCGCGGATGCAGACCATTCTCGGCATTGCGGTGCTGATCACGACCGTTCTGGCAACGGAGACCGCGCTGGGGCTGGTATTCGATCCACGCTATCGGGATTTCCAGTTCGCAACGCTGACGATGGCGATCGTGCCGTTCCTGTTGCTGACCGCACTCAACCGCCCGATGGGCGGAACGCGGCCGATCGCGGAAACTGTGTTCGCGGGGACGCTCGCGCTTTCGGCAGCGTATATCGGCTTCAATGAAGGCCCGGCGAACTGGCAGTCGCTCTGGACCTGCGGTCTGTATCTGCTGTTTGCGCTTACGCTGTCTCGGGCGCGGGTCGGGCAAAGCCCAAAATAAGCAATCCGATTGCGACGCCGGCCAGCCCAATATTGTAGAGCACAATACCGAAACATGCGGCGATCAGCCCGCCCGTAAGGGTGACGATCGATGGCCGGATCACGTGCAGGATCGCAATGATCACCGCCGCGGCGCCAAACACATAGTGTTTGAAGAGGTACGTCATGAGGAGGCGTGTCTTGCAGAGCATAGTCTGCAAGCCGGCATCGCACTCCAGCCTCACTTGCGCGAATTCAATGGCCATATAGCGCAGGTAGAGGGCGTAGCCGATCGTAAGAAATCCCACGATCAAAATCCATTGGACCTGGTACGGCGTCAGTCTGAACGGCTCTTTTTTCATGGGCCGAATATGGTTCGGATTGCGCAGCGACACAACCCGGTGTTTGAAACCGATTACTGCTGCCTATTGAAAATCGAGCTCAACGACCAGTGTTGCGCTGGAGCTGCCGGCGGAGGAGCGGCGGCCTGCGGAGGCGGCGCAACGATGCGAACATGACCATGCCGCCGGTAGTTCGATGCCTCACGCTTCTTCTGAGCCTCAGGCTTCGCCGCATCGGCATTGGCTGCATCTGTTTTGGCGGCTTCCGGGTTAGCTGGAGCGTCCGTCTTGCCAGCGTCGCTGGTTCGATAAGCGCTCACCGGCAAACGCTGGCCATCGTAAACGGAGGGTTCGCAGGCGCGTTTGCTTCTCTCAGTCAAAGTCGCACAGAGCTTTGCGGCAGCAGCCGCATCGGTCAGCGGACCCGCAACGAGCCGAAGCTGCATGCCGTAGCCTGTCGTGCGTTCCTTGACGACAATGAGCGGCTGCATCTGCGCGAACAGTTCCCTGTGCGGACCACGCAGACCGCGCCATAGTGCGCGCAGGCCTTCCACGGAGTTCGCTCCACCCAGGTCCACACCGAACTTCGTTCGCTCGACGGGTTTCTCGGTCGTGTCGGCCATCTCTGCGCTTGCAACGCTGCCGGTCACGGCTGGTGCCTGATCTGGCGCTGCTGCTTGATCCACAGGCTTGTCGGCTGGTTTCTGTTCAGCCTTGGCCTCTGGCTTGGTTGCTGCTTCCGGCTTCGGTTCGTTCTTTTGCTCGCTCTTTGCAGGAGGTGGTGTCGGCGAAGAAACCGTCGCGACGGATGCAATTTTAGGCGGAGCAACTGGTGCTGCTGCGACCTGCGCTTCCTTGGCCTGTGCTTCCTTTTCCTTTTTGACGTCCGCAGCGCGTTGTTTCGTATCCGCTGACTTCTGCTGATCCGATGATTTCGCTTCAGGCGCCGGATGCGCATTGGCCGTCGGCACTTCAGCAGAGGACGTCGTGACAGGTTCCAACGCTGCAACCTGCTGCGGAGACATTGGTGAGGGCGACGATGCGGGAGTGGACGGTGCGGCTGCAGCAACCACGACCGGCGGCGGCGCACTCAACTTTGCAATCGATCCGTTGACGGAGTCCACGGCCTGCTCAAGCACGGTCACGCGATTGTACAGACGATCGCGATCCTTGTTGAGTGTGTCCATCGCCGCAGACAACTGATGTGTCTGGTTCTGACTTTCCCTTGCGATCCGCTGCAGCTGTTGAGTCTGCTGAGTGACGTCTGCGCTCGGCTGATCGCGACGGGCGGAGGCAGGAGACTGCACGGCAATGATCGCAAGCACGAGCGCGGCGATCGAGCCGATGCCCCACGCACCAAGCCGCAACATCATGCGGCCGT
This sequence comes from Afipia dichlorophenoxyacetatis, assembly GCF_055386385.1. NCBI lineage: Bacteria > Pseudomonadati > Pseudomonadota > Alphaproteobacteria > Hyphomicrobiales > Nitrobacteraceae > Afipia > Afipia dichlorophenoxyacetatis. The sequence goes on from NZ_AP029250.1 coordinate 3,297,969, forward strand.
CGAGTTCATCTTCCTTGGCGATGAAACGCTTCAAGCCGGTGAGATGCTTGATTCCGACGATCACGTGAGCCGCAGTCGCCTCGAGAAAGGATAAAAGACGCTCCAGAAAGCCGCTGCCAACCTTACGCGCCACGTTACCAGCGGGGTGCTTGGGATTCTTGGTCATAACGTTTGTGCAGTCCTGCTTCCGGAAAAGACGAATCAATAATCAAACCTTAACAGGAACTTCGCCTGGATGCGCCGGTCGAAGCAGGCGGAAGATACTTTTGTCTCTCCCGCCACGAGTGTCCCGATTCCGAAGTTCGCACACACTTGCGGCTTGCCCGGACGCGAACTTCGAAATCAAAGGGACACTCGCAGAATCAAAGCGCTAGTGTGGCTTTTGTCTCGCAATTGCCGATAAGGGCCAGCTGCAGGAGACGTCGGCAATTGCGAGACGCCACACTAGTCGGGTAAGACGATTCCTAGAAAAGTGAATTGCAACACAGGGAATCATCAGATGACCGGCACAACAACCCTTACCGTCGTGCTTGCGGCCGGCGAGGGAACACGGATGCGCTCCAGCCTGCCGAAGGTCCTGCATCCTGTGGCTGGCCTGTCGCTGGTTGGTCACGTGCTCACTGCTGCTCCGAGCGGCAAGGATGATTCGGTGGCCGTGGTTGTCGGACCGGATCACCAGGCAGTGGTGGACGAGATCAAGCGTGTACGGCCCAACGCGGCAATCTTCACGCAGAAGGAACGGCTTGGTACGGCACACGCCGTGCTCGCTGCACGCGAGGCCATCGCGAAAGGCGCGGATGATCTCCTCATCGCGTTCGGAGATACGCCGCTTATCAGTGCCATCACGTTCGAGCGCCTGCGAACAGCGCTGAAAGATGGCGCCGCGCTTGCCGTGCTCGGTTTTCGCGCGGCAGATCCGACCGGCTATGGACGCTTGCTGGTGCAAGGCGATCAACTGGTTGCCATCCGGGAACAGGCAGACGCGAGTGACGCCGAGAAGGCGATCACGCTGTGCAATGCCGGTGTCATGGCGTTTGCAGGCAAGACTGCGCTGAAGATTCTCGATCAGATCGGCAACAGCAACAGCAAGCGCGAGTACTATCTCACGGATGCGGTGGGCATCGTCCGTGACCTCGGCTTGCGTGCGACTGTGATCGAAACGGACGAAGACGAAGTGCGCGGGATCAATACGAAGTCCCAGCTCGCCGAAGCCGAGCAGGTGATGCAGCGCCGGCTGCGGCAGGCCGCGCTCGATGCCGGTGTGACGCTGATCGCGCCCGACACCGTCTATCTCGCAGCCGACACGACTTACGGCCGCGACGTGACGATCGAGCCGTTCGTGGTGATCGGTCCGGGCGTGAGCATCGCTGACGGCGCAGTCATTCACGCGTTCTCCAACATTGTCGGCGCAAGCATCGGGAAGAAGGCCTCAGTCGGCCCCTATGCGCGGCTGCGTCCGGGGACAGTTCTGGGCGAGGGCGTGCGGATCGGCAATTTCGTCGAGACCAAAGCGGCAGCGATCGATGCCGGCGCAAAAGCCAATCACCTTGCCTATATCGGCGACTCCCACATCGGTGAAAACGCCAACATCGGCGCCGGTACCATCACCTGCAATTACGACGGCTTCGATAAGCACCGGACGGTGGTTGGCCCCGGAGCTTTCGTGGGTACGAATTCATCGCTGGTGGCACCGGTGAAGATCGGGGCCGGCGCCTTTATCGGTTCGGGGTCGGTGGTGACCCGCGATGTCCCGGACGATGCGCTGATGATTGAGCGTAACCAGCAAACTGTGCGCGAAGGCTGGGCGAAGCGCTTCCGGGACATGAAACTGCTGAACAGAAAACCCAAGCACTGACAATGTATTAAGACAGCGTCTGGCGTCCGTTAACGGTTTACCCTGTCTCAATTCGCAACAATTATTGAGTCCGGAATGTGGTAATCCTTTGTAAGAGGAAGTCCATGTTTTGGGCGATTTGGAGATATCAAACCGCATGTGCGGCATTGTAGGTATTTTGGGGCGCGGTCCGGTCGCGGACCAATTGGTTGATTCCCTCAAACGTCTTGAATATCGCGGCTACGACTCGGCGGGCGTGGCGACGCTGGAAGGCGTACAGCTCGACCGCCGCCGCGCCAAGGGTAAGTTGAAAAACTTGGAAGCCGTGCTGAAGTCCTCGCCGCTGGCGGGGCATATCGGTATCGGCCACACCCGTTGGGCGACCCACGGCAAGCCCACGGAGAACAACGCGCATCCGCATGCGACTGACAATGTCGCAGTCGTTCATAACGGCATCATCGAGAATTTCCGCGAACTGCGCGGCCGGCTCGAAAAGGACGGCGCGAAATTTTCCAGCGAGACCGACACCGAGGTCGTCGCGCATCTCGTCAATTCATATCTGATGAAGGGAATGTCGCCGGTCGAAGCCGTCAAGGCGACGCTTCCTCAGTTGCACGGCGCTTTCGCGCTGGCTTTCATTTTCAAGAATGAAGACAACCTGATGATCGGCGCCCGCAAGGGATCACCGCTCGCGGTCGGATTTGGCGAAGGCGAAATGTATCTCGGCTCCGATGCCATCGCGCTCGGTCCGTTTACTGACACCATCAGCTATCTCGAAGACGGCGACTGGGTCGTGCTGTCCCGCACTGGCGCCACCATTTTCGACGACACCAATGCTGCTGTTGAGCGCGATGTCGTGCGTCACAACACCGCGACGGCGCTGGTCGACAAGGCCAACTACCGTCACTTCATGGCGAAGGAAATTCACGAGCAGCCGGAAGTCGTCGGTCATACGATGGCGCACTATATCGACCTGGCCTCCGAGCGGGTGGCAATTCCCGGCAAATTGCCGTTCGATTTCGCTTCGATCCAGCGCATATCGATTACGGCCTGCGGCACCGCGAGTTACGCGGGCTTTGTCGCAAAATACTGGTTCGAGCGTTTTGCGCGCCTGCCGGTCGAACTCGATGTGGCATCTGAGTTTCGTTATCGCGAGGCGCCGCTGCGCAAGGGAGACCTTGCGCTGTTTATTTCGCAATCTGGAGAAACCGCCGACACGCTGGCCGCGCTGCGCTATGCGAAGTCTCAGGGGCTTCACACTGTCTCCGTTGTGAACGTTCCGACCTCGACGATCGCGAGAGAGAGCGAGACCGTGTTGCCGACCCTGGCTGGTCCCGAGATCGGGGTTGCCTCAACCAAAGCCTTCACATGCCAGCTGATGGCCTTGGCAGCGTTTGCGATTGCCGCCGGAAAAGCTCGCGGTGAGCTGTCCGACGAGGACGAAGCCAAGCTGGTGCATGGGCTTGTCGAAGTGCCGCGTCTGATGACGGAGGCCCTCGCACTTGAGCCACAGATCGAGAAACTGGCGCGTGACATCGCCAAGAGCCAGGACGTGCTCTATCTCGGCCGCGGGACGAGCTATCCGCTGGCGCTGGAGGGCGCGCTGAAGCTCAAGGAAATCTCCTACATCCACGCCGAGGGGTATGCGGCGGGCGAATTGAAGCACGGTCCGATCGCGCTGATCGACGAAAAGATGCCGGTGGTCGTCATCGCCCCGTTTGACCGGGTGTTCGACAAGACAGTTTCGAACATGCAGGAGGTCGCCGCGCGGGGCGGGAGGATCATTCTCATGACCGACGCAAAGGGGGCTGAGGACGCCACCGTCGAGTCCCTCGTCACCATCGTCCTGCCGGACATGCCCGCAACCGTGACGCCGCTCGTTTATGCGATTCCGGTTCAGTTGCTGGCCTATCACACGGCCGTCGTAATGGGCACGGATGTCGACCAGCCACGGAACCTCGCGAAGTCGGTCACTGTGGAGTAGACAAACAGTCGCAGATCAAGGGGGTGGACGACCCGAAAACCTGATAAAGTGGTGTCGCAACGATTTGCGATCTTGTCCGAATACTTTGAAATAAGGATGGTTCGGTTCCACGATGAATAATCCCACCCCCACGTTGGGTCCCGGCGATTTGCAGCCTGGGCATTCGCCGGATGCACCGCGTGGTTTCGTGGCACGGCTGCGGAACTACTTTCTCACCGGTCTGATCGTCGCGGGTCCCATTGCGATTACGTTCTATCTGACGTGGTGGTTCGTGACGTGGGTGGACGGCATCGTTCGTCCATTCGTCCCTGTCGCGTATCGTCCTGAAACCTATTTGCCGTTCGGACTTCCGGGGTCAGGGCTCATCGTCGCGGTCTTCGCGCTGACGTTCCTCGGTTTCCTGACTGCAAACCTGATCGGCCGGACGCTGGTCGAGCTTGGCGAAGCGATCCTGGGGCGGATGCCCGTGGTTCGCGCGATCTATCGCGGCCTTAAGCAGGTTTTCGAAACCTTGTTCTCAAGCACCGGATCGAGCTTTCGCCGCGTCGGTTTGGTGGAATTTCCGTCCCCCGGGATGTGGTCGATCGTGCTGATTTCGCAGCCGCCGGGTATGGAAGTCTCGACCAAGCTACCAGGCAGAGAAGAGTTCATCTCGGTGTTCCTACCGTGTGCGCCGAACCCGACGACGGGTTTCTTCTTCTATGTGCCGAAGAGCAAGATCATCGAAGTCGAGATGAACGCGGAAGAAGCGGCCACGCTGATTATGTCGGCTGGTGTGGTGCAGCCCAACGGCGACGCGCAGAAGAAGGTCAACGCATTGGCGGAAATGGCCAACGCTGCGCGGATCGCCACAGCGTCACAAACGCCGCCGACTCCCGAGAAGGTCGATTAAAATCATCCTGCGCCGATTAGGGGCAGGGCTTCATCTCGCTCGTAAAGGTAGAGCAGACAGCGAAGCGCTTCGCCGCGCTCGCCGGTGAGCTTCGGATTGTCCTGCATGATGCGCAACGCCTCATCGCGCGCCTGCGCAATGAGCTGAGCGTGAATCTCTGGCCGTGCAATGCGATAGCCCGGCAAGCCGCTTTGACGAGTGCCGAGCACTTCGCCTTCACCGCGCAAACGCAGGTCTTCTTCCGCGATCCGAAAGCCGTCGGTGGTTTCGCGGATCACCTTCAACCTGGCGGCTGACATCTGACTCAACGGCTCGTGATAGAGCAGGATGCAGTTCGACGCTTCCGATCCGCGCCCGACGCGCCCACGCAACTGATGCAACTGCGCGAGCCCGAAACGCTCGGCGTTTTCGATCACCATGATGGTCGCAGCCGGAACGTCGACGCCGACCTCGACCACGGTGGTCGCCACCAGAACCTGAATCTCGGCGGCGGCGAACTGCGCCATCACGCGATCCTTTTCGGCGCCCTTCATCTGCCCGTGAACCAGGCCCACCCGGTCACCAAAACGCTTCTGCAAGATCTCGAACCGCTTGGTCGCATTGGTCAGGTGTTCGATGCCCTCGGCCTCGGTCTCCTCGACCAACGGGCAGATCCAGTAGATCTGCTTCCCGCTTTCGATGGCGCGGCCAACACCGTCGATGATCTCCTTGAGTCGACTGTTGGCGACGGCGCGGGTATCGATCGGCTGGCGCCCGGCAGGTTTCTCCCGCAATTCGGAAATGTCCATGTCGCCGAAATACGTCAGCACCAGCGTGCGCGGGATAGGGGTCGCGCTCAGCACCAGCACGTCGACAGCTTCGCCTTTCTCGGTCAGCGCAAGCCGCTCACGCACGCCGAAACGATGCTGCTCATCAACGATAGCCAGCGCCAGTGACTTGAAGATCACGTCGTCCTGGATCAGCGCATGGGTGCCGACCAGCAGATCGATCTCACCGTCCGCGAGACGCGAGATGATGTCGCGACGCTCCTTGCCTTTCTCGCGGCCGGTCAGGATCGCGACGCGCAGGCCCGCCCGCTCGGCCAGCGGCGCGATGGTCTTGATGTGCTGGCGTGCAAGAATTTCCGTGGGCGCCATCAGCGCGGATTGCTTCCCGGCTTCGGCGACCGCGGCGGCCGCGAGCAACGCCACAACCGTTTTTCCCGAACCGACATCACCCTGCAAAAGGCGCAGCATGCGCAACGGTTGGCCAAGGTCATTGGTGATGGCGCGAACGGCCTCTTGCTGGGAATTCGTCAGCGCGTAGGGCAGTCCGTCGATGACTTTTCTGCGCAGATGGCCGTCGCCCGCATGGCGCGTACCGGCAGGACGGCGGAGCTGCGCGCGCACGAGAGCCAAAGCCAGTTGTCCCGCAAGCAGTTCATCGAACGCCAGCCGCGACCAGAACGGATTTTGCGGCAGGATATCGGCCAGCTCAACGGGTTCATGAACGCGATGGAGAGCCTGCTCGAATGACGGAAAGCTGCAGCGGCGCATGACCTCTGGACTGATCCATTCCGGAAGCTTGGGCAGCTTTTGCAGCGCCTGTACCATGGCGCGGCGCATCGAGCCGATCGCCAATCCTTCCGTCAGCGGGTAGACCGTATCGATGCTGGGAAGCTTGGCGAGACCTTCCTCATCCACCACGCGGTCGGGATGTACAATCTGCAGCGTGCCATCGAACAACTGTGCCGTACCTGAGACGTAGCGTTTCTCGCCGACCGGCAGCAGCTTTTCGATGTATTCGCGCTTGGCGCGAAAGTAGGTCAACACAACATCGCCGGTCGCGTCGCTCGCGTAGACAAGATGAGGCGCACGGGAGCGGCCCGGTGGGGCTGGACGATGACGATCGACAGTGACCTCAAGCGTCACGACGGTTCCCGGAACCGCGTCACGGATGTGGGGCCGCGTACGCCGATCGATCACGCTCGTCGGCAAATGCAACAACAGGTCGACGAGCCGCGGCGTTTCGCTGCGGTCAAGCAGATAGCGCAACAGCTTGTCCTGCTTTGGGCCAACGCCGGACAGGCTCGTCACGGGGGCGAACAGCGGATTGAGCAGTGCAGGGCGCATCAAGGCGACTCGGTTGGCTCGCTTTTGCATAACCCGGATGCAGCGCGAGAGAAATGCTGACATCTCCGATTACGGCAGTTATATCAACCTCGCCCGGCATGTCCGGGCTTTTGGCGTTGGAGACAATTTGGCTATGACCGGATCGACACGTTCGAGCGAAGGGCTTGATCATCGGCGCAAGCGCCTGCTGTTTCGTTGCTGGCACCGGGGCACCCGCGAGATGGACATCATCCTTGGCCGCTTTGCCGACGACAATATCGCCAGCCTGTCCGATGACGAGATTGTCGATCTCGAGCGCCTCATCGAGTTACCCGACCCGGATCTGTACGCTGCGTTCAGCGGTGGGCAGCCGCTTAGCCCTGAATACGCGAATGGCATCTTCGTGCGCATCAAGGCGTTTTCGGTCCCAGGGCATCAGGCATGAAGGCGCCCGCTCGCTCTCCGGCACAACTGCTTCGTCCCGGTCACGCGCTGACGTTGTCCAACGTGGCCGAAGGGGCGGAGGGCCTGATCGTTTCCGATCTCGCCCGCGCTGTTGCAGCGAAGGCCAATGCACCGGCCGTCAGCCTTGCGGTGGTTTGCCGCGATGGCCCGCGGATGGCCCAGCTTGCCCGCGCGCTGGAGTTCTTCGCGCCTGATCTTGCGGTGATGCAATTCCCGGCATGGGACTGTCAGCCTTATGACCGTGTCTCTCCCCACGGCGGAATTCTAGCGCAACGCCTGACAACGATGGCGCGGCTGTCCCGCCTGAAGGGCAGCGAGAAGCCTCTCATTGTGCTGACCACGGTCAACGCCATTGTCCAACGCGTTCCGGCCCGTGACGTGGTGGCCGCTCAGGCGCTGTCTGTTGCCCCGGGACACCGCGTGCCGATGGATTCCATCGCGGCCTGGCTTGAGCACAACGGCTACAACCGCGTCTCCACTGTCCGCGAGCCCGGCGAATATGCGGTGCGCGGTGGTATCCTCGATCTATTCCCGGCAGGTCTCGAGCAGCCGGTCCGGTTCGACTTCTTCGGCGACACGCTGGAATCGATCAGGACGTTCGATGCAGAGTCGCAGCGCACGCTGCTCGATATGCGCGGCCTTGATCTCGTCCCGGTGTCCGAATTCCAGCTTGTGACCGAAACAATCCGCCGTTTCCGCATGGGCTATGTCGCGCAATTCGGCGCGCCAGAACGCGATGACATGCTCTATGAGGCCGTCACCGAAGGGCGCCGCCATCCAGGCATGGAGCACTGGCTGCCGCTGTTCCAGGAGCGGATGGACACGCTGTTCGAGTATCTCGATCAAGCGCCGCTCGTGCTGGAGTCCCAGGTCGAAGACGCGACACATGAGCGCTTCACGCAGATCAACGACTATTACGAAGCGCGCCGGGAAGCGATGGGAACGCCAGGTGGTGGGGCGATCTACAAGCCGTTGCCGCCCGACAAGCTGTATCTGACCGAGGACGAGTGGAAGGCAAAACTTCAGGACAACGCGATCGCGCGCCTGACGCCATTCGCACTCCCGCCGGATGATGCGAGCATCGTCGACGTCAATGCGCGGCAGGGCCGCAACTTTGCGCCGGAGCGCGCCGACACCACGGTCAACGTCTTCGAGAGCGTGGTGGCGCACGTCCACGGTCTGCAGGCTGCGCGTAAGAAGGTTATCGTCGCGCTGTGGAGTGAAGGCTCGCGCGATCGCATGACGAGCATGCTGAAGGACCACAAGCTCCTCAACACCACCAACGTCAATACCTGGCGCATGGTACAGGCCACGCCGCGCAACGAAACGATGCTTGCAGTGGTTGGTTTGGAGTCCGGCTTCGAGACAGACAACGTCGCGTTCATCACCGAACAGGACATTCTCGGCGACCGTCTGGTCCGCCCACGCAAGACGAGCCGCAAGCTTGAAAACTTCATCTCGGAAGTCACCAGTCTCGCGACCGGCGATATCGTCGTCCACGTCGAACACGGCATCGGACGCTTCGTCGGCCTGCAAACGCTGGACGTCGGCGGCGCGCCGCATGACTGTCTCGAACTGCACTATGCGAACGAGACCAAGCTGTTCCTTCCGGTCGAGAACATCGAGCTGCTGTCGCGCTATGGCTCTGACCAGACCAACGTCGAACTCGATCGCCTTGGCGGTGGTGGCTGGCAGGCACGCAAGGCCAAGCTGAAGAACCGCATTCGCGAGATCGCCGGCGAGCTGATCAAGATTGCCGCCGAACGCCAGATCCACGTCGCGCCGAAATTTCCCTTGCATCAGGGCACTTACGACGAGTTCTGCGCGCGCTTTCCTTACGAGGAAACCGAAGACCAGCTCGGCGCCATCAATGCCACGCTGCATGATCTCGATGCCGGACGTCCGATGGATCGCCTGATCTGCGGCGACGTTGGCTTCGGCAAGACTGAGGTGGCCTTGCGAGCAGCATTTGCCGTGGCGCTCGATGGCAAGCAGGTGGCTGTGGTGGTGCCGACCACGTTGCTGGCGCGTCAGCATTTCAAGAATTTCACCGAACGCTTCCGTGGTTTCCCCGTCAACGTCGCTCAGGCGTCGCGGCTGGTTCCGACCAAGCAGCTTAATCAGGTCAAAAAGGATCTCGCGGACGGTAAGGTCGACATCATCGTCGGCACCCATGCGCTGCTCAGCAAGAGCATCAAGTTCAAGGACCTCGGTCTGGTGATCGTCGACGAAGAGCAGCACTTTGGCGTCGCGCACAAAGAGCGGCTCAAGCAGTTGCGCTCGGAAATCCATGTGCTGACGCTCAGCGCGACGCCGATTCCACGCACGCTGCAGCTGGCACTCACCGGTGTACGCGAGCTGTCGATTATCGCATCACCGCCGGTCGATCGCCTCGCCGTGCGCACCTTCGTTGCACCATCCGATCCGCTGATGATCCGCGAAGCACTGCTGCGCGAACGGTATCGCGGCGGGCAGGCGTTCTACGTGTGTCCACGCATCGAGTATCTCGCCGAGGCCAAGGATTTCCTCGACAAGCACGTGCCCGAGATGAAGGTCGCGGTAGCGCACGGACAAATGCCGCCAGCGGTGATCGAGGACATCATCTCGGCATTCTACGACGGCAAATACGACATCTTGCTCTCCACCACGATCGTCGAGTCGGGACTGGATATTCCGGCCGCGAACACGCTGATCGTGCATCGCGCAGACATGTTCGGTCTTGCCCAGCTCTATCAGTTGCGTGGCCGCGTCGGGCGCTCGAAGCTGCGCGCCTATGCGCTGTTCACGCTGCCGGCGCAGCAGAAGATCACTGCACAGGCCGAACGCCGCCTGAAGGTTCTGCAGTCGCTGGAAAACCTCGGCGCGGGCTTCCAACTGGCCTCGCACGATCTGGATATTCGTGGTTCGGGCAATCTGCTCGGCGAAGAACAGTCCGGCCATATCAAGGAAGTCGGCTTCGAGCTTTACCAATCCATGCTGGAGGAGGCGATCCTTAGCCTCAAGGCGGGCATTTCCGAGCCGGTTGCCGATCGCTGGTCGCCGCAGATTACGCTCGGCATGCCGGTGCTCATTCCTGAGGACTATGTCGCAGACCTGTCGATCAGGTTGTCGCTCTATCGCCGCCTTGCCGATCTCGACACCGACGACGAGATCGAAAACTTCGGGGCGGAGTTGCGCGATCGCTTCGGTCCGCTGCCGGACGAAGTCCGTTACCTGTTCAAGATTGCTGCGATCAAGTCGTACTGTCGCCGCGCCAATATCGAGAAGGTCGATGCAGGTCCGAAGGGGGCTGTGATCAGCTTCCGCGACAACAGCTTCGCGCATCCGGAGAAGCTGGTTTATTTCATTCGCCAGCACGGCCAGGCCGCGAAGGTCCGTCCCGATATGAAGGTGGTGTTCCTGCAGGAATGGGACACGCCGGATGAGCGGATCGAGGGCACCACAACCATTCTGCGCGATCTCGCCAATCTGGCAGAGGGACGGAAGGCTGCCTAGAGATTCTTGTTTTGACGCGTTTTCTTCACGCGAACCGGCAGCCACTTCGCTCGAAAACGCTTTGGAGCCACAATCAGGAGGCCGCTGCGCGGCGGCCTTCTTCGTGGATGCGTGCCAGGATCGTCGACGTTGTGTCGTAGGGCAGCAGGGTTGTCAGCGTGACTTGCGGATCGAGCCGCTGATCGCGGTTGGGGCTGTGCATCGTGTGTTTCAACACGCTGCCGAGCCTCCGTGCGATGGTCTGTGCGTTGCGCAGATCGGTTTCCGGGAATACGAGAAGAATTGCATCGTTGCCATCGAGGGTCGCGAAGTCCATCCGCCGCATCAGGCGGCTGAGGATGCGCGCAGCATCGAGCCGCGCACGTTCAGGCGCCGCACCCGCCATGAACGAAATCCGCGCGACTGAAAGACCGGCTCCGCGCGCCTGAGTATCCGCGACGGCACCGTCGAAATCGCGATCAAAAGCTTCCGTGGTGAGAAGGCCGGTTCGTGGATCAAGCAGGCCGCCGGCGTCGATTGATTTGAGGGCCCGGTCGATGCGTGCTTCGAACGCGTGCTGGCGGATCAGCGGGACCGCGCTGGCCGCGACCGCGCGCGGCTCGCCAATCGTGATCTCGAGGTTCGGCAGGTCGTAGCCAGCAATCAAACCTGTCGCGCCAGATACCACCACGGGCAGGTTGCGGAAGCGCGTGTCCTCGGAAAGAACTGTGAGAAAAGCATCGACAACACGACCGGAGAAACCCTCGCCGACGATGATCCCGTCCAGCTCACGCGCATTGAGATGCTTGGCCGCAGCTTCGATGCTGAGCGCGCCAACCACGCCCATCTGCTCGCCCAGCGCAACCGACAATGCCGGATATGACGACCCGCGGCCGATCAGCAGAACTGTTGCGTCCTCGATCGGATCATTATCGGGCAGGCGAGTGCGCGCGGCTGCCTTGTCGGTCATGCGACGCAACATGGTCGCGTGAAGGGTTCTGACACGCAGCGCCGCATTCAGGCGGCTCACTAGGCGCTCTGGACTACGGCCGGACTGCGTGAAGGAGATGACATTCGCTGGCAATGCCGCCGCCGGATCAATCGCGATCATCGGAACGTAGGGCTGCATACGGTCGAGCTGCTGCGCTACGCGTCGCAAGGCGATGTCGTCGGACACGGTGTCCGTGACGAGGACCGCAGCGGGCTTTAGTCGCGTGATGGCGTCGATGGCATCCGACCAGACCACATCGACAAGAGGAAACGATTTGATCTGGTTGATCGCGCTTGCAAGCGCTTCATCCTCTCGTTTTGAAACAACGACAATCGGTCCTTGCTGCGACATGATCTCGCCAATTTCATCAATGCAGGAACAGGCAGCATTCTTCCACCGTCCGCAAACATTAGGTCCCGGCTGTTAATGAGGGGTCAACATGGTTGATGAATTCATGGCCGGTTCGTCCGGTCTCGAAATGCTTCGACCATGAGTGGATTGAGGCCAAGTTCGCCAAGCGCCTCGCGTGCGCGGCGATTGTCGCTCGCGCGGCCCGCCAAACGATAACCGTTGAGTTGGTCAGGTAACGCGGTGAGCATAGCGCCTGGGGTGAGCCGTCTGGCCCATTCATCGAGATCCTGCGAGAGAAAACGATAACCACCGACACCGACGATCCCCGAAGGCGGAGCCGTAATGCTGATCGTCCCGCGAGCCTTGTCGAGGCGCGCGGCATAGCCTGTATCGACGTAATCAGGTGGCGGTGCTTCAGACAGCAGATTCTCGGACGACGACGGAGGCCGATAGGCGGCGACAGGTACCATTGACCCGCGCAGAGCGAGCGTGCCTTTCATCGTCATCACAAACTCGCCAACGGTGTTGCGCGACCCGCCATATGGTCCCGGTGTGATTGGAGCAGGCGAACCATCCGGCAACCGCCGCGCGCCATAAAGCCCGATCTCGCCGAAGAGATAGACGTCAGTGAGCGCTGCATCCGCGCCCTGCCAATTCTCGCTAGAGGCGATGCGATCCGGCGTACGCCACAGACCGATCACGCGCTGCATCGCAGACGGGCGTGACAAGGCACTGCCATCCGCCAGACGCAAAGCCAGCAGCGCTGGCACAATCAGCGTATCGCTTCCGTCTTCCTCAATTTGCTTTTCAAGTAGCTGCAAATCCGAAGGATGATGGAAGGCAAGCGAACCAGCACTCAGAAGCCATGTGACGAGCGAAGCCGCGAGGCCTCCGAACGACGACGGGATGATGGCGGACAAGAGCTTTGCCCCCTGCGGCACTTCGCTTTCCAAAAAGACCGCAAGTCCTCCCGATATGAGTTGGGCATGGCTGCGCGGGATCGCGCGAAAGCCGTCAGCGATCACATCGAACGACACAATGACCGGTTTCCGGGCATCGAGTGGATAGAACGATGCGAAGTCGGCGGGACCTTCTGTCACAATCTCCAGCGGAAACATGCCTTCCGGAAGATCCAGCCCGAAGCCAAAGACATGGCGAATGGAGAACGCCTCGGCGGCGGCGTTCAACGCCAGTTCGGCGTGATCGACAAGCTCGATCCGGTCGATGCCTACGATGGCCCGCGCGCCAATTCGATTCAGGGCGGTCGTGAGGTCCGATTGCCGCCAAAGCTGCGGCAGCAGCGCCACGATCATTCCAGCCCGAATGGCGCCCAGCACGGTAATCGCGAATTCGACTGTATTCGGCAGCTGAACGGCAACAATCGAGCCTTGTGGCAAGCCGGCTTCAATGAAACTGGTGGCGATCCAGGAGATCGCGTGGTCAGCCTGTGCGAATGTCAGCCGCATCGGCGGACGCCCGGTCACGCGATGCTTGTTCGGCGGATCGATCAAAGCCATTGCGTCCGGTTGACGCGCGGCGGTACGGCGAAACAGGTCGTCCAGCGTCGGAGAGCCGCCGGGCTGTGTCTGAGAGGCCTCGGAGGCCTGCAGGTCATCGCTCATCGTCATTGCGCCTTGGGGGCCGGCTTGTACCACCACGTCTCCGGCAAATACCCGGTCAACGCAGTCACTCTTGGCCGTTCTATCCGATTCCATCGAGCGATCCATTGCTCCTGGGCGCTATAGACCGGAATTGCGTAAAAGCCGGACATCAGCACCCGGTCGAGTGCGCGGACCGCCGGGACGAAATCCGATTGTTCACGGGCTTCCAGTATGGCCGTGATCATCGCGTCGATGGCGGGGTCTTTTGCGCCCATGTAGTTGCGGGTGCCATGGCTGTCCGCAGCCGAACTGCCGAAATAGAACGCCTGTTCGTTACCGGGAGACAGTGATTGATCTAAGCGATACTGGATCATGTCGAAATCGAAACTGAGCCGGCGTTGATCGAATTGAACCCCATCCACAGCGCGGATGGTCACATTGATGCCCGCACGTTTCAGATCGCGGGAATAGGCCAGGGCGATACGTTCCTGATCGCGGGTGGTAACAAGAATTTCAAAGGTCAAAGGCGAACGGTCGTCACGGTGTCGCAATACGGCTCCATCAAGGTCGTAGCCGGCTTCGGACAACAGAGCGAGGGCTGCGCGCAGCGTTGTACGGTCCCGCCCGGAGCCATCCGTCACCGGCAGGCGATACGTCCCGTCAAGAACTTCCGACCTGACGCTGGTCGAATAGGGGGCGAGAAGCACTTTTTCCCGTGCATCTGCCGGGCGGGTATAGGCGGAGAGCTCGGAGCCCGCGAAAAAACCAGCCGAACGGCCATAGAGACCGAAAAAGTAATTCCGGTTGATCCATTGGAAGTCGAACAGAAGGGTCAGTGCCTCGCGCACCCGGACATCGGCAAAGACCGGGCGGCGGGTGTTGAAGGCCAGAAACTCTGATGGTTGCGGTGTACCGGGCTTTATAACTTCGCGCACGACATCGCCATTGCGCATGGCCGCGAAATCATAGCCTTCGTGCCAGCGCAGCGGCTCGGTCTCCGTACGGAAATCGTAAAGGCCGCGCTTGAAGGCTTCAAAAGCGCCATTCGCCTCCCGATAAAAATCCACCCGAACCTCGTCGAAATTCCACAGGCCTCGATTCACGGGGAGTTCGCGGCCCCAATAGTCTGGATTGCGACTGAGCGTGACGCTGACGCCGGGACGCACGCTGGTAACCTTGTAAGGCCCCGATCCAATGGGCGCCGTCAACGATGTCTCTTCGAACGTCGCGACATCGACCGCGTGCTCGGGAAATACCGGCATCAAACCCATGATGAGTGGCAGTTCCCGGTCGTTGGCATTACCGAAGTCGAAGCGCACTGTGCGCTCGTCGAGAGCCTCTGCCTTTTCGACCTTGGCATAGTACAGCCGGTGGTTGGGACGGCCTTTGTCCCGCATCAAAGCCCAAGAAAACAGCACGTCACTGGCGCGAACCGGCTTCCCGTCAGAGAAACGGGCAAGGGGGTTGAGGCGAAATGTAACATAGCTGCGCTCGGCATCCGTTTCGACGCTTTGCGCAAGCAGCCCATACAGCGTGAATGGCTCGTCATTGCTCCGCGCCATTAAACTTTCGACGACGTATCCCCGGACTTGCTGAACCGCAATGCCTTTAACGATGAATGGGTTAAGGCTGTCGAACGTACCCAACAGGCCATGCACGATCCGGCCCCCCTTGGGGGCATCGGGATTCGCATAGGGCAGGTGGTGGAAATCGGCGGAGAGAGCGGGGGCGCCGTGCATCGCAATGCCGTGGACCGGGCGACCACTTGCCGGTGGTGGCGATTGGTTGGGGGGTTCTGCCCTCGCAATTCCGGTGAAAGTCAGCGTAATGGTTGCCAAAATCCAGCACCGCCAGATCAGGCCCTGGCGGCCGCAGCGCAAGCTCCATGACGGGCGGTTTGATTCGGCCGATCGCACATCGAAACCTACCACGGAAAGTGTGAGGTACGGCGGATTGCGATTGTGAAATACTCTTGTTGGCATTGATCTTTTCGCCCGCCGATGTATTGAAGGCGGGCAATTTGGGTACGATTGCGGGTCCCGTCACGCAACCGCCTCAATTGCCTCAGAGACAGCCGCCGATCAGTCGTGCCCTTGTGGTGGGGTGCTAAGGTCCAGAAAGGGTTTTCCACAATGAATTTCCGTATCTTGGCCGCGCAAACCTTGCCGCGCGGTCGGGTGTTCGCCGCCGTAGCAGCAGGCGCCCTTTTTGCCGTGGCGACCGTTTCCAGCGTGCAGGCCCAAACCCCGGCTCCAGCACCGAAAGCGCCCGCTCCAAAGGCGGCGCCCAAGGCTGCTCCGAAGGCAGCACCAGCGGCGCCTGCCGCCGGTGCACAGGCTCAGCAGGCTCCGGCAGCTCAGCCTCCCGCCCAGGACCAGATCCAGCTGATTTACCAGCCCTGGACCAAGTTCTGCATGAAGGGCCAGGACGCGAACGCCAAGCAAGTTTGTTTCACTGGCAAGGACGGCCGTATCGAGTCGGGTCAGCCGGTGGTTGCAGCCGTTATCATCGAGCCGGAAGGTGAACCGAAGAAGCTTCTTCGCGTGACCTTGCCGCTCGGCATGCAGCTCGTTCATGGCACGCGCCTCATCGTCGACCAGAATCAGCCGCAGCAAAGCCCTTACGTGATCTGCTTCGCCAACGGCTGCATGTCGGACTACGAAGCGACGCCAGAGCTGATTGCCAACATGAAGAAGGGTCAAAACCTGATCGTGCAGGCGATCAACGCCAATGGCGCGCCATTGACGCTGGCTCTGCCGCTCGGGGAGTTTGCGAAGGCCTACGATGGTCCGCCAACCGATCCGAAGGTGTTCGAAGAAAGCCAGAAGAAATTGCAGGAAGAGCTTCAGAAGCGTGCTGCAGAAGCACGACAGAAGCTTGAGAATGCTGCTCCGGCGGCGAAGCAATAAGCGTCGTCAACCGAACGAATGCAAAGGGCGCGCAGCAATGCGCGCCCTTTTTGCTGGGCTACCGTGACGCAACAGCGATGTTGAGGCTGATGGGAGGCGCGTTAGTTCAGTGAAGGATTTCGCGGCCGGTAACCGCCGGACTTGTCCTTGACGAAAATCTCGGCAACCTGCGAGTGACGGATCGGCTCCCCGGAGTCGTCAGGCAAAAGGTTCTGTTCTGAGACGTAAGCAACGTACTCAGATTCAGAGTTCTCGGCGAGGAGATGATAGAACGGCTGATCCTTGTGCGGCCGCATCTCTTCAGGGATGGACAGCCACCATTCCTCGGTGTTGTTGAATTCCGGATCAATATCGTAAATCACGCCGCGGAACGAAAATATCCTGTGGCGAACAATCTGACCGATCTGAAATTTTGCGGTACGCGCTTTAATCATAACTCGTCGAATAGACCATGATTGTGGCCGATGCTAGAGGCAAACCCATGAATCGGGCAGTTAAGCGTCCGCTTACCATTTGTCCACCGGTCTCCCGGATTAATCCCAAAGCGTACCCTAATGATCGAAATCCTGAATCTTGCACTGCCGTATTTCGGGTTGATCTTCATCGGTTACGCCTGCGGCAAATACAAACGCCTGCCGGAAGCAGGATTGGCTTGGATGAACTTTTTCCTGCTTTATGTATCCCTGCCGGCACTGTTTTTTAGAATACTCGCAAAGACCCCATTCGAGGAACTTAACAATCCTCCATTTGTGATCGCGACCACGCTGGCGACGGCCAGTGCGTTCTTTTTGTCGATGTTTGGAGCGCGGTTGTTTGGGCGATTATCCTTGCGCGAGTCCGCGATGGCGGGACTCGGAGGAGGGTATGGGAACATTGGTTACATGGGCCCGGGACTCGCGCTCTCGATGCTCGGTGCGCAGGCTGCCGCGCCTGTTGCGCTGATCTTCTGCTTCGACACGATCTTTTTGTTTTCGATCGTTCCACTGTTGATGGTGCTGACTGACGGTCAGAAGAGACCGCTGCTGCCGACAATCGGCCTGATCACCAAGCGCATCCTATTACACCCTTTGATTGTCGCTTCTTATTGCGGCGCACTCGTTGCGGCGTTCCACATTCACCCGCCGGTCGCGATCGACGGCATGCTGCAGTTCCTGCAGAGTTCTGCCGCACCGGTTGCTCTGTTTGCCTTGGGTGTTACGGTCGCGCTGCGCCCATTCTATCGCGTGCCATGGGAAGTTCCCGGCATCGTGCTGGTGAAACTCATCGTTCACCCGCTCATTGTATCCGGTCTTCTGATCCTGCTTGGACCTTTTCCACCGCAATGGGCCGCGGCGGCATTGCTGCTCGCGTCGCTGCCGCCAGCGCTGAACGTTTTCGTGATCGCACGGCAGTATGATACCTGGATCGAGCAGGCATCAGCGGCCGTTCTGGTTGGAACGTTCGTGTCGGTGGTAACGCTCACGACAGTGATGTGGCTGATCAAAACCGGCGCAGTCACGTTTCCTTGATAACCCGCGGATGCGCGGATCTGCAGTACCCGCACGGTGGTTTATTGGCGCGAACGCCACGAGGGTGAGAGGCCTTCGCGCATGGCGAGCTTGCGGAGCGGACCGACTGACGCCAGCAAATGCATGCCCGCGGCACGCAGCGACTGCAGCGGCAGGAAGTCATTGAGCAGCGTGCGGTTGGCCATGTCGACCATGAATGTCCGGCTGAACACGTCCGCGCGTCGAGTCTGCTCATAGCGCTGGAGCGTATGATTGGAGCCAGGATCTTCGCCGTGGGCAAGTGCCTTGCGAACAGCATCGGCAAGATCGGCGGCGTCGCGCAGTCCCATATTCAGGCCCTGCGCGCCGATCGGCGGCAGCACATGCGCGGCCTCGCCGACAAGCGCGATCCGCCTGGCCGCGAGCCGCTCGGGCTGTTCGATTGCCAATGGGAAGACGTGGCGCCCTGGTGCAACGCTCATACGGCCCAGAATCGAATGGCACCGACGCTCCACAGCCTCGCTGAGAGCCTCATCGTTCATCGCTTTCAAGCGTTCCGCTTCAGTCGGGCTGAGCACCCAAACTACGCTTGAATGGTTTCCAGGCAGCGGCACAAACACGCAAGGCCCGGTTTCCGTGTGGAATTCCGTCGATATGTTGAGGTGTGGGCGCGTGTGCGCGACATTCAACGTCAATGCCGATTGATTGAGGTCGCGTCGTCTGACGTTGATGCCGGCGGCTTCTCTGCAAAGCGAATGGCGGCCATCGGCGCCGACGACAAGTGCTGCTGAGAGGATGCCTTCTTTGGTCCGCACCTCGACACCGGTTTCGCGCGTCACGACGGTCTCTGCGTCATCGTCGATACGGGTCAAGCTGGAGAGTTCTGCTGCGCGCTCTTCCATCGCCGCCAGAAGCACGCGGTTTTCGATGTTGTAGCCGAACGCGTCCATCCCGATCTCGTCCGACGAAAACTTGACTTCAGGCGCGCGGATCAGGCGGCGCGTGTCGTCGACCAGACGCATCACGCGCAATGCGGCCGCCTTATCCTGACAACGCGACCAAATGTCCAAGGACTGAAGAAAGTCGACCGATCCGCCGAGCAGGGCAGTGGTACGGTTGTCCGCGTAAGGGGACCGCCTTGCAACAAGGGCGGTTTTGACGCCCGCGCTGGCCAAGGCAATCGCGGTTGCCAGCCCTGCGGGGCCGCCGCCGACAACAACGGCTTGATAGTCATGCGAGACAGGAGAAGATGCACTCATGAGCTATCTATGATCTCGTTTTTCCGGTGTCACAATCGATTTTAGACAACGTCTTTACGTGTGTGATGGTTCAGACTTCGTATTCGGAACACTAGCATTTCGGTTCAAATCAGGACACCGTTTCGCTGGCGCTTCGAGTCGCAGGTCACGTGTGTAAATTGGACGGATTCCTGATAGGGACGGCCACAGATGGATAAGTCCGGTCCGCAAATCGAGCCAAAGTTACCGGTGACGACGCGTTTGCGTGCTTTCGGCGTGCATATCTTTACGGCTCTTGGCGGCGCCATTGCACTGATCGCGATGCTTGAAGCGGTGAGGGAGCATTGGGCCGCAATGTTCGCCTGGCTTGGCGTGGCGCTCATCATCGACGGCCTTGATGGACCGCTAGCACGCCGGTTCAAGGTGGAAGAAACCCTGCCGAACTGGTCCGGCGATACGCTCGATCTGGTGATCGATTTCCTCACTTACGTTTTCGTCCCGGCCTACGCCATCACCGCCAGCGGATTGCTTATGCCGGTGGCGGCGCCGCTGCTCGGCGCGGCCATTGTCATTTCCGGCGCGCTCTACTTCGCCGATCGTCGGATGAAAACCAGTGACAACCACTTTCGCGGCTTTCCCGCGTTGTGGAATGCCGCGGCATTTTATCTGTTTTTGCTAAAGCCTCCGCCCGTTGTCGGCAGCGTTTTCCTTGCCGTGCTGGTTATTCTGACATTCGTGCCGTTCAACGTGCTGCATCCGGTGCGGACGACCCGGTTTCGCAAACTGAACTTGGCGCTGATTGTGCTGTGGGCGATACTCGCCATCATGACTGTCGCTGCAAACTTCGTGGTGCCATGGTGGCTGACGGCAGCCCTTGTCATCATCGGAGTCTACATTCTCGTCATTGATACCGTCATTCGAATGACTGGGTGGAATCGCGCATGATGCACTTGTTGACGAGCCCCGAAGCCTGGGCCGCACTGCTGACGTTGACCGCACTTGAGATCGTACTCGGCATCGACAACGTGATTTTCCTGTCGGTGATCGTATCGCGGATTCCGCCTGCGCAGGCAGAGCGAGCGCGCAAGATTGGTCTCGCGCTGGCGCTGATCTTCCGCATCGTGCTGCTGAGCGCACTGGTCTGGCTGATTGGACTGACCGAGCCGGTCTTCAGCGTCGGCAAACTCGGATTTTCATGGCGCGATATCATCTTGATCGGCGGCGGCTTGTTCCTCATTGCCAAGGCGACCCATGAGATTCACGCCGAGGTCGAGGCAAAGGACGTCGAGGCCGATGACAAGCCGAAGGCCAGTGCATTCTTCTGGGTGATTGTCCAGATCATCATCATCGACCTGGTGTTTTCCCTGGACTCAATCATCACCGCGATCGGCATGGCGCAGGATCTCGAGATCATGATCGCTGCTGTCATCATCGCGGTCGCGGTGATGTACATTTCGTCGGGGCCGGTTGCTACGTTCGTGGCCGAACATCCCACCACGAAGATGCTGGCGCTGGCTTTTCTCGTGCTGATCGGCGTTGCTCTGGTGGCTGATGGCTTCGCGTATCACATCCCCCGCGGCTTTATTTACGTCGCCATTACGTTCTCGGCGGCGGTGGAAGCCTTCAACATCATGGCCAAGCGCAACCGCAAGAAGCGGGCGGTTGCCTCCAAGCAAACCGGATAGATCGCTCTGTCGCGTTGACAATTTTCCGGCTATAGCCTTCTTAATTCGATGAAATTGATTTCGCCAAAGAGACTGAGGGAGTGAGAAAATGACCAAGGCGGTGCGCGTGCATCAGGTCGGCGGACCGGAAGTGCTGACCTATGAGGATGTGGACGTTCCAGCGCCGGGCGCCGGAGAAGTCCGGATCCGCCAGCACGCGATCGGGCTGAACTTCATCGATACCTACTACCGCACTGGCCTTTACAAGGCGCCGACCATGCCGTTTGTCGCCGGAAACGAAGGATCGGGCGAGGTGGTAGCAGTCGGTCCAGGCGTGACCAATTTTCATCCCGGCGATCGGGTCGCCTATTACGTCAATCTCGGCGCCTACGCGACCGAGCGGAATGTCCCGGCAGACAAGCTGGTCAAGCTTCCGGATCACATCTCCCACGAGCAGGCCGCAGTGTTGATGCTCAAGGGCCTGACCGTGTTCTACCTGCTGCATAAGACCTTCAAGGTCGAGCCCGGACACCGCGTGCTCATTCATGCGGCAGCGGGCGGCATTGGCCTGCTGGCGTGCCAATGGGCGAAAGCGATGGGCGCACATGTGATCGGCACTGTCGGCACGGAAGACAAAGCCAAGCTCGCGCTCTCCAACGGCTGCGATCACGTCATTCTCTACAAGAGCGAGAACTTCGTCGAACGCGTGAAGCAGATCAGCCGGAATGAACTGTGCGATGTGGTCTATGACGGCGTCGGCAAGGACACGTTCCCGGGCTCGCTGTCATGCCTGAAGCCGCGCGGATTGTTCGTGTCGTTCGGCAACGCGTCCGGTCCGGTGCCGCCATTCGCGCTGGCCGAACTCAACAACCACGGCTCGCTCTTTGCGACGCGTCCAAAGCTGAACGACTATGTCGGCACGCGCCGTGAGCTGATCGAGGGCGCTGATGCGCTGTTTGCTGCGGTTCTGAGCGGCACTTTGCATGTGCCAATCAACCACGCCTATGCGCTGAAGGACGCGCAAAAGGCGCATCGTGATCTCGAAGGTCGCGTGACCACAGGCGCTGCGATTTTGAAGCCCTGATCCGATCGGGCTCTGTGATGCCCCGCACGATAAAGCCTCGGTTCTGATTAACTCAGAACCGAGGCTTTTTCTTTTTGTCTAGACGTGATGGATCAGAAACCGGCGGCGCTGCCGTGCAGATCGTACTGGTCTGCGCTCTCGATCTTCACAGTGACGATGTCGCCGACCTTCAATGGCCGGCGGCTTGAAACGTAAACCGCGCCATCGATCTGCGGCGCATCGGCCTTCGAGCGTCCCTTGGCGACGGTGGGACCAACTTCATCGATGATCACCTGCTGGCGGCTGCCGACCTTGCGCTTGAGGCGCTGGGCGGAAATCTTCTGCTGACGCGCCATCAAGGCATTCCAGCGCGCGGTCTTGATCTCTTCCGAGACCGGGTTCTCGATGGCGTTCGAGGTCGCGCCCGCCACAGGCTCATATTTGAAACAGCCGACGCGATCGATCTGCGCTTCGTCCAGCCAGTCGAGCAAATACTGGAAATCAGAATCCGTCTCGCCGGGGAAGCCGACGATGAAAGTCGAGCGCAATGTCAGCTCGGGGCATTGCTCGCGCCACGCCTTGATGCGCGCCAGCGTCTTGTCCTGCGCGGCGGGCCGGCGCATCTGCTTCAGCACTTCGGGGCTCGCGTGCTGGAACGGGATATCGAGATAGGGCAGCACCTTGCCCTCAGTCATCAGACCGATGACCTCGTCGACGTGCGGGTAGGGGTAGACGTATTGCAGGCGGACCCATGCACCGAGTTCACCGAGTTCGCGCGACAGGTCGAAAAATTTCGCGCGGACCTCGCGATCCTTCCACGGGCTCGTGGCGTATTTTATATCGATGCCATAGGCCGACGTGTCCTGCGACACGACCAGCAATTCCTTGACGCCGGCAGCGACCAGCTTCTCGGCCTCGCGCAACACGTCATTGGCCGGACGCGAGACGAGATCGCCGCGCAGCTTCGGAATGATGCAGAAGGTGCAGCGGTTGTTGCAGCCTTCGGAAATCTTCAAGTAAGCGTAGTGCCGTGGCGTCAGCTTGATGCCTTGCGGCGGCACGAGATCGAGGTGCGGATTGTGCAGCGGCGGCAGCGCGCGGTGCACGGCCTCCAGCACGCTTTCATATTGCTGCGGTCCGGTGATCGACAGCACGTTAGGATAGGCCTTTTCGATCTGCTCAGGTTCCGCGCCCATGCAGCCGGTCACGATGACCTTGCCGTTCTCGGCC
This sequence comes from Afipia dichlorophenoxyacetatis, assembly GCF_055386385.1. Lineage (NCBI taxonomy): Bacteria > Pseudomonadati > Pseudomonadota > Alphaproteobacteria > Hyphomicrobiales > Nitrobacteraceae > Afipia > Afipia dichlorophenoxyacetatis. The sequence continues at coordinate 3,321,242 of NZ_AP029250.1, forward strand.
ATGGCCTCGCCAATGGCACCGAGTGACTCCTGCTTGGCGCTGTCGAGGAAGCCGCAGGTGTTGACGATGACCAGGTCGGCCCCATCATGCTTCCGGGCAAGTTCATAGCCCTCGGCTCGGAGCCGGGTGATGATGCGCTCGGAATCCACCAGTGCTTTGGGGCATCCGAGGGACACGAAACTGACTTTTGGGGCGACGCCCTGATCCATAGCTGCCAACCAGTTTGGGAAACGCTGGAGCTATCCCCAATCCCTCATAAATACAAGGGTTCAAGCCTGAGGGAGGGGTATACGGAGAGAAGGTTCCGGATGGGCGGAGATCGTTCCGGTCGAACACCGAAGCGATGAAGGATGTGCTTTACCGCCATGCTGGTTGAACGTCCGCATAACCTACAACGACACAAGAGGGACATCTGCCAGCCAACGCGATAGGCCGGACTCGGACATCAAAGCTTAGCAGGCTTGCCCTTGTGATCTTTTAGAGATTCTGACCTGTGGATAAGGCTTTAAACCGAGAGGCAAGTCAGTTAGGCGGCTTCAAATGAAATGAGATGCTCCATCTTATACGATTATTTTGTTTCTTGCTTGTTTCCACGGAGCTTCACCGCAATGCGCCTTTTGATCTTCGGCATGGCGTTCATTACCGTTTCCTACGGCGCGATGTTTCAGGCGCGGGCCGAAGTCGACAAGATCATCCATGCCTGCGATCGACAAGAAGGATTGTGTCCGGAATTCAGGCCACGCGTGAAGGCACCTGATGGGTGGGCGAGGGACGAGGCCGCGAGTCTCAAGTACGGCGTCTCGATGTTCGTGCCCAACGGAAAGAGTTTCGGTAAAGCCGAAGCAATCATCTATGCCGAAGGCCGCTACAACAAGGCTCGGATGGAATTGGTTCAATGGGTCGCATCCAGCGATCGAGATTGGGCGACGACATCCGGCAAGAATGCCAAGATCACCACGCTTCCCGCGGTGAACCCCAAGGTCATTATCAACCGCTATGACAATCCGTCCCTGAAGGACCAACCGATCGAAGTGATCGCGCATTACGCCGATCTCGACAAGGACGGTAATTCCTACGTCGTGCGGCTCGCGGTCTCCGGCCTCAACGAGACGGCGGTGATGGCTGCCGTGCCACTTCTCGACAAGATGATCGTTGGCGCGAAGATTCCGTGAGAGCATAAGCCCAGATGTTCGCTCCGGGTCACGACCGGTTAGGGACCACATAAGTTCTGCTTCGTATCCGAAAGCCGACAGCTCACGCTAATGAGTACACGCCCCAATTGACGAGTTGATGATCCAGATGACAGCCGCCTTCGGGCGGCATTTTTCTTTGGGGGTGGACGGCTTGAAAAGTTTACATTCGTTGTCTCAGGAGCACCCCGAGGGACATGAAACTGACTTTTTGGGGCGACGCCCTGATCCATAACCATCAACCAATTTTGGGGAACGCTGGAGCTATCCTAAATCCCTCATAAATACGGGCTTCAAGCCGAACGGCAGCGCGTGTTAGGGTTGTTTTGCCGGAATGCGAGTGGTGAATGGCTGCGGATTCGTCGTTTAAGATCGTTATCGTCGACGAAAGCCCCATCAGGGCCGCGATCCTCAAGGAAGGATTGCAGGAGGCGGGGTTCACCAGCGTCGAACACATCAGCGAGATGCACAGTTTGCTGGCGCGGATTTACGCGCTCGATCCCGATGTCATCCTAATCGATCTGGAAAATCCCAGCCGCGACGTCCTGGAACAAATGTTCCAGGTCAGTCGCGCCGTGCGCCGGCCCATCGCCATGTTCGTGGACCAGAGCGATGCCACCTCCATCCAGGAGGCCGTTGAGGCGGGGGTGTCCGCCTACATTGTCGACGGCCTGAAGAAGGAGCGCATCAAGCCGATCCTCGATCTTTGCATCTCACGCTTCAATGCCTTCGCCAAACTTCAGGATGAACTCGACCGCACCAAATCGGCCCTCGAGGAGCGAAAGATCCTCGACCGGGCGAAGGGCATCCTCATGAAGATGAAGGGCCTGACTGAGGACGAGGCGTATGTGCTGATGCGATCGACCGCCATGCGCGAGAAGAAGAAAATCGGCGAGATCGCTCAATCCATCATCACGGCGGCGGAGTTGTTGAAATGACCGATAAACCGCTCAGGATCGGCTTCATCCCGCTGGTCGACGCGTCCGCCTTGATCGTCGCAGTCGACAAGGGATTTGCCGCCGCCGAAGGCCTCGATGTGAGCCTGGTGCGCGAAGTGTCGTGGTCGAATGTGCGCGACAAACTCAACATCGGTTTGTTCGATGCCGCGCACCTGCTGGCTCCCGTCGCGATCGCATCGAGCCTCGGGCTGGCGCAGGTCAAGGTCCCGATCGTCGCGCCGTTCAATCTGGGGCTGAACGGCAACGCTATCACTGTATCTCCGGCTCTGCATGCAGCGATCATGAGAGAGGCGGACGGCGATCCCGCCAATCCGCTGGTCACCGCGAATGCGCTGGCCCGTGTGGTTGCTACGCGGCGCAAGTCGGGCGCCGAGCCGTTGACGTTCGGCATGACGTTTCCGTTTTCGACGCACAATTATCAGCTGCGCTTCTGGCTCGCGGCCGGTGGTATCGATCCCGACGAAGATGTGCGGCTTGTGGTGCTGCCGCCGCCCTACATGGTGGACAGCCTCGCCAATGGGCACGTGGATGCGTTCTGCGTCGGAGCGCCATGGAATTCGATCGCGGTGGATTTCGGCGTCGGGCACATCCTCCATTTCGTATCGGATATCCTGGCCCGCGCCGCCGAGAAGGTTCTGGCCGTTCGGGAAAGGTGGGCGCAGGAAAACCCGCTGGTCCTCGCCAAACTCACGCGGGCGCACGGACGGGCGGCCGACTTCATTGAGCGGCCGGAGAACCGTGCTGAAGTCGCACGTATTCTCGCCAGGCCCGAACGGATCGGCGTGGATGCAGAGGTCATCCAGCGAACCCTGGATGGTCGCTTGAAGGTGTCGCCGGACGGCACGTTCCGGGAGAGCGACCGGTACTTGCTCGTAGGGCGCGAAGGAGCAGGCCGCCCGGATCCCGTTCAGGCCGCATGGCTTTACGCGCAGATGGTTCGGTGGGGGCAGGCGAGCTACTCAGCCGACGCGCTGGCTGCGGCTAAGAGCGTCTTCAGACCCGATCTCTATGATGCCGCCCTGGGAAGCCCGGCGGCAGCTTCGGGCGATATCTCTGACGGAATAGGCGCCTTTACCGGCGGCAATTTCGACGCCGGCGACATTGCCGCTTACCTGTCCTCGCTGGCAATCAAGCGACGCCCAACCTAAAACCTTCCACCGCCCGCCCAATTATTGTGCAGCGCCGAATTTTTGGGCGATTGCCTCCGCGCGTGGCGATGCCGCGGGCAGCCGAACTTTTAATCATCCCCATAAACCACTGAAATTATTGATGTTGGTGCGTCGCACAAGACTGGCACGGTCCTTGAATAGATAGGGGTGAGCCGAGACGAAGGCCCACCGGTCCATTGAGGGACCACGCAGCAAAGCCGCTGTCCTGAGGAGTTCGCACCTGTGCGCCCCTCGGGGGCGGCTTTTGCTTTCGGAGAACGGATTTCGGTGTGGCGTAGCGATGATCGCAACAGGACATGGTCGAAAGGACGGCAGATACGATGACCAGGACCACCAAGCAGGGAACTAAAGGCCGCGTCATGAGCCGGCGCGCATTGCTGAAAGCCGGCGCGGGCACGGCGGCACTCCTCGCCGCGGCACGGCTGAACTTTCCAGCGGGAGCCTTCGCGCAGGGATCGGGCCCCGAAGTGACGAAGGCGGTCTTCGGCTACATCGCACTGATGGACGCGTCACCGCTGGTGATCGCGAAGGAGAAGGGGTTCTTCGCAAAGCACGGCGTTCCTGACGTCGAGGTCAGCAAGCAGGCGTCCTGGGGCGCGACCCGTGACAACCTGGTGCTCGGTGGCGAGAAGAACGGCATCGACGGCGCTCACATTCTGACGCCGATGCCGTATCTGATTTCGGCGGGCAAGGTGACGCAGAACAACGTTCCGACGCCGATGTACATCCTTGCTCGCCTCAATCTCGATGCACAGGCGATCTCGGTTTCCAACGATTACAAGGCACTCAAGATCACTGCCGACGCGACGGCGCTGAAGGAAGCCTTCGCGAAGAAGAAGGCAGAAGGCAAGGAAGTGAAGGTCGCGATGACCTTCCCGGGTGGCACCCACGACCTCTGGATTCGCTATTGGCTGGCTGCCGGCGGCGTCGATCCTGACAAGGATGTGTCGACCATCGTTGTTCCGCCACCCCAGATGGTGGCGAACATGAAGGTCGGCAACATGGATGCGTTCTGTGTTGGCGAGCCTTGGGGCGAGCAGCTCGTCAATCAGGGCATCGGCTTCACCGCCTGCTCAACCGGTGAGATCTGGTCCAAGCATCCGGAAAAGGCGCTCGGCATTCGCGCCGAGTATGCCGACAAATATCCCAAAGCGACCCAGGCCATCCTGATGGCGGTGATGGAAGCCCAGCAGTGGTGCGACAAGCCGGAAAGCCGCAAGGAGATGTCTGAGATCGTGGGGCGTCGTCAGTGGTTCAACGTTCCGGTTGCAGACATCATCGGCCGCGCCAATGGCGACATTAATTACGGCAATGGTCGCCTCGAGAAGGGCACGCCGCAGTTCATGAAGTTCTGGCAGGACCACGCGTCCTATCCGTTCAAGAGCCACGATGCATGGTTCATTACGGAGGATATGCGCTGGGGCAAGTTCGAACCGACCACTGACGTGAAGGCGTTGGTCGACAAGGTGAACCGCGAGGATCTCTGGAAGACGGCGGCGAAGACCCTCGGCGTTGCCGATTCCGATATTCCGACCAGCACATCGCGCGGCAAGGAGACCTTCTTCGATGGTAAGGTCTTCGATCCCGAAAATCCGTCGGCGTATCTGAAGAGTTTGTCCATCAAGCGTATCGAAGCCTGATCACGCGGGGCCGCCCCGCACGGGCGGCCTCGCACCCCAGCTCCACGAGGCGAATTTATGAACATGCCGCTCGTTAAAACCACCAATTCGGTCGCAGCTTCTGCAGCCGCTACGACAGCCGAAGTTGTCGCGTTGCCAAAACCACCTCGCAGCTTCGTGGCGAATACACTGTTGCCGAACCTGCGGGCTCTTGCTGAGCGCGTGATCCCGCCGCTTGTCATGCTCGTGCTGATCTTCGGTGTCTGGCAGATCCTCTGCATGAAGCCGGGCGCGACACTGCCGTCACCGTCTCGAATCTGGGCTGAGGCCAAAGATCTCATCGTCGACCCGTTCTTTGTGACCGGTCCACAGGACATCGGCCTTGGCTGGCGCGTTCTGACATCGCTGCAGCGCGTTGCGGTCGGCTTCGGTCTCGCGAGCGTCGTGGGCATCCTGGTCGGAGCGATCATCGGTCAGTCGATCTGGGCGATGCGCGGTCTTGATCCGATCTTCCAGGTGATGCGGACCGTGCCGCCGCTTGCGTGGCTGCCGATCTCGCTGGCTGCGTTTCGCGACAGCAATCCGTCCGCGATCTTCGTGATCTTCATCACGTCGATCTGGCCGATCATCATCAACACCGCTGTCGGCATCCGCAACATTCCGCAGGACTATCGCAACGTCGCGGCGGTGGTTCAGCTCAACCCGATCGAGTTCTTCTGGAAAATCATGATTCCGTCCGCAGCGCCGTACATCTTCACGGGCCTGCGCATTGGCATCGGCCTCGCATGGCTCGCCATCGTCGCTGCCGAAATGCTCACCGGCGGCGTGGGGATCGGCTTCTTCATCTGGGATGCGTGGAATTCGTCCCGGTTACCCGACATCTTTGTCGCGCTCGCCTACATCGGCGGCGTCGGCTTCATCCTCGATCGCATCGTTGCCTTTGTCGGAAACATCGCCACGCGCGGTGCACAGGCGAACTAACGGGAGAACGACAATGACTTATCTCAAGCTCGATCACATCGACAAAGTCTTCACCCGCGGTTCGACCACAAGCGAAGTGTTGAAGGACATCAACCTGACCGTGGAGCAGGGCGATTATGTCTCCATCATCGGCCACTCCGGCTGCGGCAAGTCCACGCTGTTGAACATCATCGCCGGCCTGACCAATGTCACGCGAGGCGGCGTGTTGCTGGAAGGACGCGAGGTGAATGCGCCCGGTCCGGATCGCGCGGTAGTGTTTCAAAATCACTCGCTGCTGCCATGGCTGTCGACCTACGACAATGTGCGTCTCGGTGTCGACAAGGTCTTCGGTTCGACCAAGACCCGCGCCGAGCGGCACGACTGGGTGATGCACAATCTGGACCTCGTCCAGATGGGACACGCCAAGGACAAGCGTCCGTCGGAAATTTCCGGCGGCATGAAGCAGCGCGTCGGCATCGCGCGCGCGCTGGCGATGGAGCCGAAGGTCCTGCTGCTTGACGAGCCGTTTGGTGCGCTCGACGCATTGACCCGTGCGCATCTGCAGGACTCGGTCATGGCGCTGCATCAGAAGCTCAACAACACCGTGATCATGATCACCCACGACGTCGATGAGGCTGTTCTGCTGTCGGATCGCATCGTGATGATGACCAACGGGCCGAGCGCGCGGATCGGCGAGGTGCTTGAAGTGCCGCTGCCTCATCCACGCAAGCGTCTCGAGTTGGCGACCAACCCGATCTACCTCAAGTGCCGACAGCGCGTGCTCGAATTTCTCTACGAGCGCCATCGTTTTGTGGAAGCCGCTTAAGGACGCGTTCTATGAGCGAACCTCTCGTCATCATCGGCAACGGAATGGCAGCGGCTCGCTTCGTCGAAGAAATGGCGAAGCGATCGCTGGGACGCTATGCGATTGCCGTGATCGGCGACGAGCCGCGGCTCGCCTACAACCGCGTGCTTCTCTCGTCGGTGCTTGCAGGCGAGGCGACATCACAGGAGATCGAGCTAAAGTCCGCGGCCTGGTGGCGGGATCGCGGCGTCACCGTCACCTATGGCTGCGCCGCCACGGGCATCGATCCAGTGGAGCGGACCGTCAAACTCGCCAATGGCATGAGCGTGTCATACGCGAAGCTGGTCCTTGCGACAGGCTCCAGCGCATTGCGTCTCAACGTCCCGGGCGCGGATTTGCCCGAGGTCCACACGTTTCGCGACAGCCGCGATGTCGATTGCCTTCTCACGCTTGCCGATGAGAAGAAACGCGTGGTCGTCGTCGGCGGCGGGTTGCTTGGCCTGGAGGCCGCCTATGGCCTCGCCAAGGCCGGCGCAAAGGTCACGCTGCTCCACCTGATGGATCGGTTGATGGAGCGGCAGCTCGACAGCGCTGCTGCGGCTCTCCTGAAAGAACTCGTCGAGCGCAAAGGGATCGAGATCATCCTCGGCGCCAACACAAAACAGATCACCGGCGAGGGAAGCGTTCAGGGCGTCGAACTGGCCAATGGACGAACAATCAGCACGGACGCCGTGATCTTTGCGGCCGGTATTCGCCCCAACGTTCAGCTTGCGAAGAATGCCGGCATCGAGATTAACCGCGGCATTCTCGTCGATGATCTGATGCGTACAGGACATCAGGATATCTACGCTCTCGGCGAATGCGCCGAGCATCGCGGCGTCTGCTACGGGCTGGTTGAACCCGCTTACGAACAGGCGCGCGTGCTGGCCGATCATCTGGCGGACCGGCCTGCTCAATACACGGGAAGCGTAACAGCCACGAACCTCAAGGTGTCGGGCGTGAATGTGTTCTCCGCCGGAGACTTTCTGGCGGAGGGCGACTGCGAAACGATCTTATTCAGCGATGTGCAACGAGGCACATACAAAAAGCTGGTGGTGGCTGACAGCCGCCTGAAGGGAGCGGTCCTGGTCGGCGATACCCAGGATGCGCTCTGGTACTTGGAACTGATCCGGACAACGGCGTCCATCGAAGCGGTGCGTGGCGACATGATGTTTGGCCGCGCCCTCGCACAACCGAAGGCGGCATGACATGTCTGGTGATTTTTCTCCCGATCAAAAGCGATATCTCGAAGGCTTTGTCTCTGGTCTCAGCGCGTCGCGGCTTGCACGCACGCAAGCCCCCGCGAAGTCGGAACCAGTTGGGCCTGACGCCATCCACCTGAAGGCGCAGGACCGTACGATCGCTGCCGGCGGAAAGCTTAACGATCAGGAGAAGATCAAGCGCGACGAGCATCCGTTCGATGCCTATCCGCGGCTGGTCGCGCAGGCACGTAACAACGAGGCGCCGAAGCCGGCCGACAATTTCCGCTGGCGCTATTACGGAATTTTCTACGTCGCGCCGACACAGTCGTCCTACATGTGTCGCCTGCGGATTCCGAACGGCATTCTCAAGCATTGGCAGTTCGCGGGCGTTGCCGATATCGCCGAGCAGTTCGGTGGGCCGTATGCCCATGTGACGACGCGGGCAAACCTGCAGCTCCGCGAGATCGAGCCGAAGAACACCGTCAACGTCATTGAGGCGATCCAGGATCTCGGCCTTTGTTCGCGGGGCTCGGGTGCGGACAATATCCGCAACGTCACGGGTACACCGACAGCCGGGATCGATCCGCAGGAATTGCTGGATACAAGGCCGCACGCACGCGAGTGGCACTATCACATCCTCAACGACCGGACACTTTACGGACTGCCGCGCAAGTTCAACGTGGCGTTCGACGGAGCAGGACGCATCGCGGTTCTGGAGGACACCAACGACATCGCTTTCCAGGCCGTCGAGGTGCTCGATGGCCATGGCGTCGAGCCCGGCATCTACTATCGTCTGGCGCTCGGCGGTATCACAGGACACCGCGACTTTGCCCGCGATACCGGCGTTATTCTGAAGCCCGAAGAAGCGACGTCGATTGCCGACGCGATCGTCAAGGTCTTCATCGAACACGGCGACAGAACCAACCGCAACAAGGCACGACTAAAATACGTGCTCGACGCGTGGGGCTTCGAGAAATTCCTGACCGCTGTCGAAGAGAAGCTCGGCCGGAAGCTGATGCATGTGCCCGCCGAGGCGATCGCGCCGCGCCCTGTCTATGATCGTCTCGCCCATATCGGCGTCCATCCGCAGAGGCAGACGGGTCTGAACTGGATTGGCGTTGCACTCAAGCTCGGTCGCCTGTCACCGGACCAGATCCGCGGACTGGCCAAGCTCGCCGCGGATTTCGGTGACGGCGATATTCGCCTGACGGTCTGGCAAAACCTGCTGCTCTCGGGAATCCGGGATGCAGACGTTCCGACCGTGACTGCTGCCATCGAGGCGATTGGACTCGCTACGACGGCCTCCGCCATTCGCGCCGGCCTGATCTCGTGCACCGGCGCGACCGGTTGCCGCTTCGCTGCTGCCCACACCAAGGAGAACGCCGACGAGATTGCCACATGGTGCGAGGAGCGCGTCCAGCTCGAGACGCCGGTCAACATTCATCTCACCGGCTGTCATCATACCTGTGCGCAGCACTACATCGGCGACATCGGTTTGATCGGTGCGCGGGTGCCGGTGAACGACGAAGGCGACACGGTCGACGGCTACCACATCCTCGTCGGCGGCGGGTATGGCGTGGATGGCGCGATTGCACGCGAGCTCTATCAAAACGTCAAAGCCGATGAAGCGCCGCAAGTCGTCGAGCAGATCCTGAAGACGTTCATCGCCAATCGATCCTCTGAAAACGAAACGTTTGTCGAGTTCGCCCGCCGCTACGAGATCGACGCCCTGAAACGGCTGATGACGAATGAGGAGTTGGCCGCATGAACCAGATATCTCCACCTCCCGTGTTCGAAATCATCCCCGAGACCGCACCGTTTTCGCCGGAGCAACGCTCGTGGCTGAATGGCTTCTTTGCCGGTCTCGTGTCGCTCGACAATGCCGTGACACCACTGTCGCCCGAGCAGGGTGCTGCGGTGATGAAAAGCGCGGGCGACGGCGACGATGGCGAAGCGCCATGGCATGACCAGACCATGCCGATCGACGAGCGCATGAAGCTCGCCGAAGGCCGGCCGTTGCGGCGCCGGATGATGGCGGCCATGGCGCAACAGGATTGCGGGCAGTGCGGCTATAACTGTCATGACTATTCCGAAGCCATCGCCGGCAAAGCGGAGGCGCGCCTCAATCTGTGCGTTCCAGGCGGAAAAGAAACCGCACGGATGCTCAAGAGCCTCTATGAAGAACTCGACAAGGCACCGGCTGCCACGCCGTCTGCAACTCCGTCGGCGGCGCCGGTAGCTGCAGCTCCAGCTACTGCGCCAGGACGTTCGCGCGACAATCCGGTCGAAGCCGTGTTTCTGTCGCGCAAACGTCTCAATAAGCCGGGCTCCGAGAAAGATACCTGGCATCTGGAGTTCGACCTGTCGGGTTCGGATCTCGACTATGTCGTAGGCGACTCCTTCGGCATCTTCCCGGTCAATGATCCCGCATTGGCGGACGCCGTGCTGGCTCGGCTCAAGGCTGATCCCGGTCACATGATCGGAGAACGATCGCTACGCGACATCCTGATCAACGATGTGTCTCTCGCGCCCGCGCCGGATTCCCTGTTCCAGTTGCTCTCCTACATCACTGGCGGCGAACGGCGGCAGAAGGCGAAAGCGCTATCATCGGGAGACGATCCGGATGGCGATGCGGTGACGCTGGACGTGTTGGCGGCACTTGAGAAGTTTCCGGACGTCAGGCCCGACCCTGAAGCATTCATCGAGGCGCTCGAACCGCTGCAGCCAAGGCTCTACTCCATCTCCTCGTCGTTCAATTCAACACCGGGAAAGATCTCGCTTTCAGTGGACGCTGTCCGCTACTCGATAAAGAACCGCAAGCGCACCGGCGTTGCCTCGACTTTCCTCGCGGACCGCATCAAGCCCGGCGACGTGCTGAAGGTCTATGTCCAGAAGGCCCATGCCTTCGGACTGCCGCAGGATTCCAGTGTGCCGATCATCATGGTCGGCCCAGGGACGGGCGTCGCGCCATTCCGCGCTTTCCTACACGATCGTCAGGCAACAAAGGCGAAGGGCCGCAACTGGCTGTTCTTCGGTCACCAGCGCAGCGACTTCGATTTCTTCTATGCCGACGAACTGAATGCGATGAAGTCGTCGGGGCTGCTGACGCGCCTGTCGCTCGCGTGGTCTCGCGACGGAGCCGAGAAGTTCTACGTGCAGGACCGTATGCGGGAAGTTGGCCGAGAACTGTGGGCGTGGCTCGCGGACGGCGCCCACGTTTACGTGTGTGGCGATGCCAAGCGAATGGCCAAGGACGTTGAGCGGGCGCTGGTGGATATCGTGGCGCAGTTCGGCGCACGGTCGACCGATGAAGCGGTCAGCTTCGTCGCCGACCTGAAAAAGAAGGGCCGTTATCAGCAGGATGTCTACTAATGGCAGGCATCGCGCGCATCTCTGGTGAGAAATTTCGTTTGTGTGGGAGCCGGGCAGGAGGGGATTTCTCTCTCCGGCAATGGCAAGCTGCAAGAATATCGTCTTTTTTCGCGCCGCCTTGTAACCCGCTCCGTCAGGCCTTCATTTATGGGCATGATGATACAGCGGAGTTCCACGATGCGAGGCCTTCAGTCGCCCGCCAGCGCTCAGGCAGAGGCGCAGCCAGTTTCGGAACGACAGCAAGATCGCTTCCATACCCTTGCCGTTTATGGTGCGTTCGCAATTATCGCCGCGATCGCGTTTGGCACGTTGCCCATTCCGTTCTAACCACTGACGACTGTGTCATGCGGGGTACCGCATGACAGCCCTCGATCCATCCCTTAAAACAACGCGCACGACGTGCCCTTATTGCGGTGTGGGATGTGGTGTGCTTGCGACGCCCAACGGAGAGGGTGCGGCGGCGATCGCAGGCGATCCCGATCATCCAGCAAACTTTGGCCGTCTCTGTTCCAAGGGCTCAGCGCTCGGGGAGACCATCGCGCTTGAGGGTCGCCTGCTGCATCCGATGATCCGGGTATCCAGCGGCAAATTCGAGCGCGTGGCATGGAGCGATGCGCTCGATCATGTCGCGCATCGGCTGCAACATATCATTGCCAAGCATGGACCGGATTCGGTTGCGTTCTATCTCTCCGGACAATTGCTGACGGAGGACTACTACGTCGCCAACAAGCTGATGAAGGGCTTCATCGGCACGGCTAACGTTGACACCAATTCGCGGCTCTGCATGGCGTCGTCCGTTGCAGGGCATCGCCGCGCATTCGGCGCGGATACCGTTCCGGGATGTTACGAGGATCTGGATCAGGCTGATCTTCTTGTGCTGGTGGGTTCGAACGCTGCCTGGTGTCATCCCATCCTGTTTCAGCGCATGATCGCCAACAAGCAAACACGCGGCGCACGGATTGTCGTGATCGATCCACGGCAGACGGAAACGTCAGGCGATGCCGATCTCTTCCTCGGCTTGAAGCCCGGAACGGATACCGCGCTGTTCGCCGGATTGCTGGTTTATCTTGCAGACAGTGGCGGGCTCGATGAAGCCTACATCACTCAACACACATCTGGCTTTGCGGAAGCTCTCGAACGCGCCCGGACGATTGCAGGAAGTGTTGCCGCGACAGCTTTGGCCACAGGCCTTTCTGAAGCTGATGTCTCAACGTTCTTCCAGCTGTTCCTGAACACGCCGCGCGCCGTCACGCTGTACTCGCAGGGTGTCAATCAGTCGGCACAAGGCACCGACAAGGTCAACGCGATCATCAACTGCCACTTTGCTACCGGCCGCATCGGCAAGGCAGGCATGGGTCCGTTCTCGTTGACCGGTCAACCCAATGCCATGGGCGGACGCGAGGTTGGGGGACTTGCCAACCAGCTCGCCGCGCACATGGGTTTCACGCCGAAAGACATTGATCGGGTCCGGCGGTTCTGGCACGCCCCGCGCATCGCCACGCACGAAGGCCTCAAGGCCGTCCAGATGTTTCAGGCCATAGGCCGTGGCGACATCAAGGCGCTGTGGGTGATGGGGACCAATCCCGCGGTATCGTTGCCGAATGCGGATGCCGTCCGCACCGCGATGAAGAAGCTCGATCTTCTGGTGATCTCCGAGAACGTGCTATCCAACGACAGCGTCAACTCCGGCGCTCATGTTCTGCTTCCCGCATTGGCCTGGGGCGAGAAGTCAGGCACCGTCACCAATTCTGAGCGCAGGATTTCGCGCCAGCGGGCCTTCTTGCCTGCACCAGGCGAAGCCAAACCCGATTGGTGGATCGTCAGCGAAGTTGCCAATCGCCTCGGCCATGGCGAGGCTTTTGATTACAGATCCGCAGCCGACATTTTCCGCGAGCACGCAAGTCTTTCGGAATTTGAAAACAGCGGAAGCCGCGATTTCGATATCGGCGCACGCACTGACATCAGCGATGCCGATTTCGATAAGATGGCGCCGTTCATGTGGCCCGAACGTCGTGACGGTGATACCCAGACGCGTTTCTTCGCCGAAGGCGGCTTCTTCTCGTTCGACCGGAAAGGGCACTTCATCGCGCCGGAGACACCGATGTTGCGCGGAGCGACATCGCCAGCCTATCCGCTGCGTCTGAACACCGGCCGTATCCGCGATCAATGGCACACGATGACTCGAACAGGCAGCAGTCCGCGCCTGGGACAGCATTTGCCCGAACCGTTTGTCGAAATTCACCCGGAGGATGCAGCGCAGGCGGGCATTGCCGACGGTGATTTTGCTCGCGTTGTAACCGGGCTTGGCCAGTGCGTGCTGAAGGCGGTGGTTACCGAGCGGCAGCAGCGCGGCATGTTGTTCGCTCCGATACACTGGAGCGATGAAACGGCATCCTTCGCGCGGGTCGGTTCGCTGGTCGCGCCGGTCACAGACCCGTTCTCAGGACAACCCGAGAACAAGGCGACGCCGGCGGCGATCGAACCCGTCCCGTTCGCGCAGCGCGGGTTTGTGTTGTCGCGTCAACCACTCACATTTCCTAACCATGTCTGGTGGGCGCGGGTCGCTGTTCCGGCTGGCGTCGGCTATCTGCTGGCAGCCAATGGTTCGATGGAGAACTGGCCGTCATGGTTCGGTGGCTCTGGTGCAGGTGGCGACGTTGTCGAATACGCGGATGCCGGGAAGGGCGTTTATCGCGCTGCGCGGTTCGATGGCGGGGCGTTAGAGACTTGCCTCTTCATCGGTCCGGCGGACACCGCCATCGATTGGGACGCGATCAAGCCGTTACTTTCCGCCGGCCCCCTTAGCGATGACCAACGGCGCCTTGTGTTGTCCGGAAAGTCTGCGGACGGCGTCGGTGGGGCGGGCCCCGTTGTCTGTGCCTGCTTCGGTGTCGGAAGAACCACGATCTGCAACGCGATCGCATCGGGTCAGACCACAGTCGCCGGCCTTGGCTCCGAGCTGCGCGCCGGGACAAATTGCGGATCATGCATCCCAGAGCTGAAGCGATTGATTGCTCAGAATGCCCCGGATGAAGCCGCTGAACTCACACGGGTGACTGCAGCGGCGAGCTAGCTTCTCAACGTCCCAAATGCTGCAAAGCGAAAAGACGAACAACCCTCAAGCGTGCCTTGACGTGCTGCCTCGCTTTGGCAAGAAGAGCCCCGATCAATCGCCGATAATTCCTTGGAGTTTACGATATGCCGCTGACGCCCCAAGCCATCGAGATCCTGAAGCAAATCTCGACGGCCACCATCACAACCGTTCTCCTCAAAAAAGGCCTTCGCAACATCTGGATGCGCGGCACGCGTCCGCTGGTGGCGGGGCAAGAACGGCTTGTCGGTCCAGCCTTCACCTTGCGTTTTGTGCCGGCCCGCGAGGATCTGGCGACGCCGGAATCCTGGTCGAAGCCAATTTCGACCCGCACGGCCATTGAGGCGATGCCGGCCGGTTGCATCGCGGTGATCGATGCCATGGGCATCACGGATGCAGGCGTCTTCGGTGACATCCTTTGCGCCCGCATGGTCAAGCGGGGCGTCACGGCCCTCGTGACCGATGGCGTCGTGCGCGACGTGGAAGGCGTTCTGGGAACGGGACTACCGGTATGGTGCGACGGCGCTGCTGCGCCGCCGTCAGTGGCTGGCCTGACCTTCGTCAATTGGGGCGAGCCGATCGGCTGCGGCGGCGTCGCGGTCTTCCCAGACGACGTGGTTGTTGCCGACAAGGACGGTGCCGTCCTGATCCCGCAGGCGTTCCTGGATCACGTGCTCACAGAGGGCCCGGAGCAGGAAGCATCCGAGGCCTGGATCGTCAACGAGGTCAATAACGGCGCTGAACTGCCAGGTCTGTATCCAATGAACGCGGAAACCAAAGCCCGCTACGCAGCCTCAAAGGGCAAAAAATAAACGACCGAAGGCGGGCTCAAAACTGGGCCCGCCGCCATCCTACGACGGCGGCTTCGACGCGGCTTCCGGATTCGCTGTTACGCCATTCGCCATCCACCCAGCGGCAGGGGAATGGCAGCTGATAGGTGCCGCTTTTGTCCTCGCACAACAATTGGACGGACTCATTCGGCGGCGGCTCACCGTGTCCGTTGAATTCCGCGAGCCGTTGCATGCGTGTCGCCATGGGCAATCCTCCCGGGCACAGAACGCGCAGTCGCGAAGCGCGTTCCTGATCTGAATTGAACTTAGTGATTGGAGAGGTTTGCGTTTTTCGTATGGCGCTGCCCGACCAGTACAAAATGGAACTCACAACACATTTTGTTTTTTCGGCGTTGGGCCGGAGTTTCTGAGATCGAGAAAAGTATTGGTTTACGTCTGAGGGTCGAATGTTGGCGCGCACGGAAAGGAGTAAGACCGATGCAGCCAATCATTCTCGTGTTAGTTGGCGTGGCCGGCGTTTTCCTGCTCGCTGGTGTTACAAAAAACCAGGGTTGGTATTTGTCTGACCAACTCTGTCAGCAGGGTGCAATTCTCTGTGATAATCCAGGCCTGATATTTATTTGTGTTTGCGTAATAGCCTTGATTGTGTCGATCCGAGCGGTCGTCAAAACCTGAGCCTGAAATACATCTCGTTCTGAACAGACACGTTCACATCGCGTGCGCGTGCCAGGAGTCGTCCGCTTCCATCACAGCGGAGGCGGGCGCAATTGTTGATGTGGTTATGTCTGCTTGAGGGCTGGCTGGCTTCGTTTCGAAGCTAGTCGCCCCGAGCATAGCAACTGCAATTTCCGGTTGCTGAACGCGCTTGATGCCTTCCGCATCGATCGCGAAAACCGGTTTGTATTTGTTGATCTCGGTGTCCTCGACCATCGCGAAAAACCGGTTGTCGAGAATGTGCCAACGGCCATCGACGCGTGCGGCAACCACGGCATGATCCTCACCGGTTGCATTCTCGCGCATGATGATGAGACGGAGGTCTTCGCGAGGGACGCCGGCCTCGTGCAACGCGATGAGCTTTGCAATCGCATAGTCCTCGCAATCGCCGGCGCCGGCAGCGAGCGTTGCAAGAGGTGAGGTCCAGTGATCGTCGACGCCATATTGGACGCGGTCGCTGACCGGCCGGACGGCCAGATTAATCGCCCGGTTGATCTCGCCCAATCGGGCCAATCCATCGCGTGATGCAGCGGCTTTGACGATTTGAAGAAACCGGAGTGCTGGGGGAGAGATGCAATTCGAAGCATCAGCACGGCAATCCGCGATGATGTTCATGTCGCTATGGATGGCACGCTCGGCATCGCGCCACTTCGCAACCAGAGGACCTTCGGGAAGCGCAACGGTCAGCAGACCGAACGGTTCGCCCTGAAAATTGCCGGGACTGATAGCGGACCGTTCTGCTCCAAAGCCGCGTTCTGCACGGGCGACAGTTTGATCTGCCCCGACAGAAGCCACAACAGCAAACGCAACAGCCCAAGCGCGCGCGCGCAAGGCAAACAACAAAACCGACATGTGACGCCCCGTGTCCAGACATCGGCTTGCAGTTGCTGCTCGCTCGTGACCGGATCATTTCGTCACACGGGTTTACGCGGGAGTTTTTTCAGGCCGTTTAACGAAGCGAGAATCACGCTGATTTGCTTCAAATAGCGCGAAAGATTACCGACCGCTTTCGCTAAACTTTTAGATACGGCTAGTACGGCGCGGAAGCCGACCGAACAGCCTGAACTCCGAATAAAAGCGACCGCCGACAAGGCCATCATGCAGATTTTTAAGTATAGCAAAGTAATTGCTGGCCCAGGAACGTCGTTCGAAGGGCGATTCTAGCCTCAAACGCCCGAAATTTTCCTTGGACGAGGCTCGCCACGCGAAAAAACTCACGGCGAAATCACGGAATTTACGCTGACCTCACCGAAGGTTAACAAATCTAGTGCGGTGCCTTTACGCAACAGAGCGGGTTGACGTCGTGGAATACTGCAATTCACTGTTAAAGTTCTGATGCGGGATGCTATAAATCGTTCATCTTATAAATTTTTAAAGTATTAACTCTTTGGACTGGCAGGCGCCGTGAATTTTTCAGGAAACGTTGATGCGAGGCTCTCGCACAGTGTGCCGGCATCGGCTGATGGCGAGACGTTCAATTTCGATTCCAAGCCGGGCTTTGTGCTCAATCACGATTCATCGAGCGCTGTCGTCATTCCGGACGCGCATCTGCTGTTCTCCGGCGACTACAAGCGCATCGGCAACGACCTGATCATCTCGAACTCCGATCAGAAATTCGTCGTTGGAAACTATTTCAAGGGAGAAAGCCGTCCTTCGCTCGCAACGAAAGACGGCGCGACACTCTCCGGCAGCATCGTGGATGCGATGACCGGGCACGTCATGTACGCGCAGGCGGCGGCTCCAGCTGGGGCCGCGGTGTGTGGGCACGTGATGAAAATGACCGGCAGCGCCTCGGTGATCCGCAACGGCGTCTCGGTCGAGCTTCACATTGGCGATGCCATCCAGAAGGGCGATGTCGTTCAAACTGGATCGGATTCGTCCATCGGCATGACGCTTGTTGATGGCAGCGCATTCGGCATGACGTCGAATGCGCGCATGGTGATCAACGAGATGATCTACGACCCCAATGGGTCGTCGAATTCTTCGCTGATCAGCCTTGTCCAGGGTACGATCACATTCGTTGCCGGACAGACCGCCAAGAACGGCAACATGCGCGTCGATACGCCTGTCGCGACGATGGGTATTCGTGGCACGGCGGTTCTCGTTGAAATTTCAGCGAACGATGGGCCAACCAAGTTTTCTGTTTTGGTCGAACCGGATGGACACACCGGCTCATACAATCTCTACGACAAAAGCACCGGGCAACTCCTCGGGACGGTGTCACAATCCGGGCAGGTGACCTTCGTCACCTCTACGGGGCTTGGCCTACCCGCGATGGCGACGGAGCAACCCAAGACCCTGCAAGATCAGCAGCATGAGAAGGCTCTCATCCAGCAGGTCTTCCAGCTGTTCTTCCCGAACTACAATCCGGACGATTCAAAGCCGAACTCAACCAAGACAGGACCGCGAACCGATATCGGCGTCCCGGATAATTCGATCCCCAAATATGCGTTCGATCCGACGACCGGGCGTCCGACGCTCACGTTGACCCAACAGATCACCAATCCGGACACCGGCAAGACAAGCATCGTTGCCGTCACCTACACGAATACACCTCCGATCTTCGTGGTGACAAATGCAGCGGACGTGCAGGCGTCGCCGACGGACGTTCTTGGTCCCCACAGCTTCAAACTCGGCGACCACGTCAAGGTCATTGATCCCGATATCGGCATCGCGGTGTTCTACGACCAGGCAGTGCCATACGTTGCGAATAGCGGCCTCATCATCCAGACTGTCGGACCTGCATCGATTTCATCTAACACTGCCTATCTGCTTAGTCCGAACCTGATCACGCTCGACCGCACCACAGGCATCGTCACCTACGATCCGGAGGCCTTCAGATTTCTCGGTGAAGGTGAGACCGCGGTCTACAAATTCACATTCGTCAGCGCGTCGGGACAGGATTCTGCTCCCCAAACGCTGATCTTTACGGTCACGGGGCACAACGATGCGCCGGTATTCGCGGTCAACGACACGCCGCTGTCATTCAGCGAGACCGCGCATCAAACCGGCCAATCGACGTCCCATCTTGTTCCAATCCAGCTGAACTTCACAGACGAAGATTACAGCGACGTCGCCAACAGCTTTACGCTGTCCGCCAGCGTCAGCACGAAGGTCGCAGGGACGCATTCGACCACGCCAGATCTGTCCAAGCTGCCTGACAGCAACGCGCTTAAATCATATTTGAAGATCGTTGCAGACGGCGCCGATACAAATCTCGGCGTCTCGCGAACAGTGTTGTCTGACGCCGGTCAAGTCACCGCGAAGTTTTCGGCACCCGACAATGTGTTCGATTTCCTCTCCGAAGGTGAGCAAGTCCAGATCATCTACACGATTGTGGTGACCGATGCGCACGGGGCATCCGCTTCCCAGACCATCACCATCACAGTGACCGGCACGAACGACGCGCCTGTGCTCACTGCGGATGACTGCGTTCACGTGTTGAAAGAAACCAGGGGCGCAACGTCCGACGAAGGCGTACTGACGCTGAAGACTGCGGGAACGCTCGACTTTACAGATGTCGACCTCAACGATGTGCACTCCACGACATCGCCCACGACGACCGCGAGCGTCGCATGGCAAAAGTCGAACGGCGAGGGCGGCTCTTCCTCCGCCGGAACAGTACCAAGCGCGACATTGGCCGCATTGGCAACGGCGCTTACCACCACGCTTCTGACCGATAGCGCGCATGGCGCGACCGGACACGTTGGCTGGTCATTCGCATTGCCGGACGGTTTTGCCGACTTCCTGGCGAAGGGCGAAACGCTAACCGTCACCTACAATGTGGAAGTCGATGACGGCCACGGCGGCAGTTCGACACAACCCGTCACGGTCGTGATTACCGGTACAAATGACGGCCCGAAAGCGGTTGCGGATGTCAACCAAGGCGCGGCCGTAGTTGAGGCCGGCAACAACGTCGATGGCAGTCCTTTCACCGGCAATTCTTTGGCCACCGGAAACGTTCTCGCCAACGATACCGATGTCGACATCAATGATACGCATTGCGTGATCGGCGTCGGAGCGGGAGAGGCCACGGGCGCGCTCCACAATGGTGCAGGGACGATCACCGGTAAATACGGCACACTAGTGTTGAACGCCGACGGCAGTTGGACTTACACGCTCGACAATAAAAATCCGCTCACAAACGCGCTGGCGCAAGATGAGCGTGTCAACGACGTGTTCAGCTACACCGTTTCCGACAACCACGGGGCGACGTCGACAACGACCCTGACGATTGCCATCACAGGCAGTAACGACGCTCCGGAAGCCAATGCCTCGCCGGTCGCCGCTACCGACACTAACGTCGGTCCTGCGATCGTTGAAGCCGGCGTGGATGCACATGGGCAGCCCGTTTTTGGCGTAAGCCAGGCCACCGGCAATGTGCTCACCAATGATTTTGACGTCGATAACGGTGACACCAAGGCGGTGCAGGGCGTCGCGGCCGGGACAGCGGCGGAGCCACTTTCCGGTGGCGTGGATACCGTCATCGTCGGCACCTACGGCTCTGTGACCATTGCCGCTGATGGAAGCTGGACCTATTTGCTCGATAATAAAAATCCGGCGACCCAGGCTCTTGCGGAAGGTGAGCACGGCTGTGACGTGTTCACATACACGATGCGTGATGCCGCGGGCGCAACATCGTCCGCGACGCTGACGATCGATGTGACCGGCACGAACGATGCCCCCGTCGCCACAAGTTCGGTTGAGAACCTCTTTGGGGACGTCACCGAGGACGTGACATTGAAGGCCGTCGGTCAATTGACGGCGAACGACGTTGATCACGATGCGGCGCTGGCATGGAGTATCGTCGGGTCGAACGCCGGAACGTATGGTTCTCTTGCGATCGACGCGAGCAGTGGCCAATGGACCTATACACTGGCCAATGGCACTGACGGTGTCGCCGGACTGGTTCAATCGCTGGGGGCAGGTGAGCACTACGACGAGACATTCACAGTCCGCGTGACCGATAATCATGGCGCCTGGACCGAGCAAACTGTGACGGTAACGGTGCATGGGACGAATGACGCCCCCGTTGTCACGGTCACGAATCCAGACACCGTCCATGAGAGCGATACCGCGGCACCCGTGACGGTGACGATCGCAGACCATGTATCGATCACGGATGTCGATACCAGCGACGCGCACGTGCCCTACGTCGCCGACACCCTCGCGTTTGGTTCCGCGACCGGTCCGGTCCCAGGCCATGGCACGCTGGCCGATCTTTTTACGATCGATGCAGTGCACGGCACGGTGACTTACGACCGCGCGGCGTTTGACTTTCTTACTGCCGGGCAGCAGGTCACCGCGACGTTTAACTTCGACGTTTCTTCGGGATCTGACACCGTTCACCAGTCGATCACGGTAACGGTGGACGGCGTCAACGATGCTCCGAAGATCAATACGGACAACGTGCATATCAGCACCAGCCACGGACATACGACGGTCTCAGGCCTGTCGGTTTCAGACGTGGACGGCGATCATTTCACGGTCACGACAATCTCCGGGCATGGAAGCGTTTCGTTACCGAACGGAGATTATGACACGGCTTCCATTAACTCTGCGCTCGAGGATGGTGTCGATTATACGCGGACTGATCATTCTCCGGTCGGCGTCGTGGCTTTCAAGGTTACGGACGACCAAGGTGGATCCGACTCCGTCAATTTCATCTTCCGGCAGGGTAATTATGACGGGCCCCTTGCTCTTGCCGGCACAACCCAGAACGACGTTCTCATCGGCGGCGCTGGGCGCGACTACTTTATTTTCTCATCCGGATCGGGACACGACGTCGTTACGAATTTCAACACGGCTCAAGACAAGATTGTGCTCAACGGGCTGACGAGCGTGCCGTCCAACGAGCCTCATTGGTTCAATGAATGGGTCGCAAGCGGCGCCATCGAACAGCAGGGCGCTGACACGCTCATTCACCTGGATGGAACGGACACCGTTCTCCTGAAGAATGTGAACGCAGCGCATCTTCACGCCAACGATTTCATTATTCCTCATACCGTGTGACGTGGACGCCACCCGGCATTAACTATTCTGGTAGTCTCGGCCGTCGCAGGGTAAGAGTGGTGGCATAGTGGCTGTCGGTAAATCCATTTTTTAAGCCACAGCGTTCCGCGAGCAGGATGCCGACGGCATGGTCTCAGGTATTCGTCGATGAAAGCTGCGCAATCCACGCTTCCAGGTCATACGCCACGCTCCGAGCTTGGCGGCGCATTGCGTGCGTGCCGCGCGGCATTCATCGGCGTGGGCGTGATGAGCCTGGTCATCAACGTCCTCTATCTCACCGGCTCGTTCTTCATGCTCGAAGTCTATGATCGGGTGTTGCCGAGCCGGAGTATTCCGACGCTGGTCGGGCTGATCGTTCTCGCCGGCGGTCTCTACGTCGTCCAAGGCGTGCTCGACCTTCTTCGCAGCCGCATTCTGATCCGGATCGGGTCGACCCTCGACGAAATGGTGAGCCAACGCGTTTACGACGTTGTGGTGCGCTTGCCATTGATCGCCGGCAATCGCGGCGAAGGTCTGCAGCCTCTGCGAGACTTGGATAACATCCGCTCCTTCCTGTCGGGAATGGGGCCGGGGGCACTGTTCGATCTGCCATGGCTGCCGCTTTACCTGGCGATCTGCTTTGCCTTTCATCCACTCATCGGCATCACCGCGCTGGTCGGCGCCGTGCTGCTGGTTTCTCTGACGGTGTTGACCGAGTACCTCAGTCACGATCCCATGAAGCGGTCCGCAGGCTTGGCCATGCGGCGACAGGAACTCGCGCTTGGCAGCCGGAGAAATGCCGAAGTGCTGGTTGCCATGGGAATGACGGACCGCGTCGGTCGGCATTGGGATGAATCCAATCGTAACTACCTCGCCAGCAATCAACGGGCAAGCGACGTGGCAGGCGGCCTAGGTTCCATCGCCAAGGTGATGCGGATGACATTGCAATCCGCCGTCCTCGGCGTCGGCGCGTACCTTGTGATCAACCAGCAGGCAACGGCAGGCATCATCATCGCGGGCTCTATTCTCAGCGCCCGCGCGCTGGCCCCCGTGGATCTCGCCATCGCGCACTGGAAAGGTTTCGTTGCGGCTCGACAGAGTTGGCACCGGCTCAACGGCCTGCTGAGCAAGATGCCTGAACAGACTGTTCCAACCTTGCTCGAGCCACCACACGCCAAGCTCTCTGTCGAAGGACTCACCATTGCACCTCCCGGCGATCAACGCGTAGTCGTCCAGGATGTGACATTCACCGTCGAAGCCGGGCAGGGCGTCGGTGTCATCGGTCCCAGCGGCTCCGGAAAATCTTCTCTGGTTCGTGCACTGGTCGGCGTATGGCAGCCCGCGCGCGGGAAGGTTCGACTGGATGGCGCCGCCCTCGACCAATGGTCCTCGGAGGTCCTTGGTTCCCACATTGGCTATCTGCCGCAGGACGTCGAACTCTTTGCGGGCACGATCGCGCAGAACATCTCGCGCTTTGAAGACAATCCCGATTCCGAGACGGTTATCGCCGCGGCAAGAGAAGCCGGCGTGCACGATCTGATCATCAGCATGCGGGACGGTTACGATACCCAGATCGGTGACCAAGGCA
The DNA here is from genome assembly GCF_055386385.1 of Afipia dichlorophenoxyacetatis. Classification (NCBI taxonomy): domain Bacteria; kingdom Pseudomonadati; phylum Pseudomonadota; class Alphaproteobacteria; order Hyphomicrobiales; family Nitrobacteraceae; genus Afipia; species Afipia dichlorophenoxyacetatis. The sequence continues at coordinate 3,344,732 of NZ_AP029250.1, forward strand.
GCGTCCTTTCGGCGGGCCAGGCCCAACGCGTGGCGCTCGCCCGCGCGCTTTACGGCAATCCGTTTCTGCTTGTGCTCGATGAACCTAATTCAAATCTCGACAGCGACGGCGACATTGCCCTGAACCGCGCCATTTCATCCGTGCGTGCGCGGGGCGGGGTTGTGGTTGTGGTTGCCCATCGCCCTGTCGGTATCGAGAGCGTCGATCTCGTTCTGGTGCTCAAAGAAGGCCGGGCTCAAGCCTTTGGGCCGAAGGAAGCCATTCTCGGTCAGGTTCTGCAGCGACCGGTGGGGGTGCCGCCTCCCATCAAGATCGTCTCTGAAGCGGGAGGATCCAAGTCATGACGCGATCCAGCTTGGTGACAACGGAAGCTAAAGTCCGCAGCTTTTGGGGCAAGTTATTTGCGCCTTTAGAGCACACCCCGATCTTCAAGAGCCTTGATCAGCCTGGCTCACGAAAATCGATCCGTCTGCATCTCATTGCAGGCCTCACTGTCGTGGCGTTGCTGACCTTTGGACTCGGCGGTTGGGCTTCGACCGCGCAGATCTCGGGTGCTTTGATTGCGCCAGGTTCGATCGTCGTCGATTCCAACGTCAAGAAAGTGCAGCATCCGACCGGTGGGGTGGTCGGCGAAGTCCGCGCGCGCGACGGTGATCGCGTCAAGGCCGGCGATATTCTCGTCCGCCTCGACGACACCATTACAAGATCAAGCCTTGCGATCGTGACGAAGAGCTTGAACGGTCTTTGGGCGCGCAGCGCGCGGCTTCTGGCCGAACAAGATGGCGCAGAGCGGATCACGTTTCCTCCACAGCTCATGGAATCTTTCGCCGACCCGGAGGTTCAGAACCTAATCGGAAACGAAATCAAATTATTTCAGGTCCGCTCATCGAGCAGGGTCGGTCAAAAGAACCAACTCAAGGAGCGTATCAGCCAGCTCAAGGAAGAGATCGCCGGGCTAGACGCGCAGGAAAACGCCAAATCCCGCGAGATCGATCTCATTCAAAAAGAGCTCGTCGGCGTCCGCGATTTGTACTCCAAAAATCTTGTCCAGCTTTCGCGGTTGACCACCCTTGAACGTGACGCGGCGCGGCTCGACGGCGATCGCGCGCAATTCATCGCGCAGAAAGCTCAGACGAAAGGCAAAATCACAGAAACCGAATTGCAGATCATCCAGATCGACAAGGATCTCTCCAGTGAGGTGTCCAAGGAGATGCGGGAGATTAACGACAAAATCGGTGAATTTGTCGAACGAAAGGTCGCGGCCGAGGATCAATTGCGGCGCGTCGACATTCGCGCTCCACAGGATGGCATGGTGCTACAATCGACCGTTCACACGGTGGGTGGCGTCATCACTGCGGGCGACGCCATCATGATGATCGTGCCAGACACGGACAATCTGTCCGTGGAAGCCAAGGTCAATCCGCAGGACATCGACCAATTGAAGATCGGGCAGAAGACCCTGCTGCGGCTATCTGCCTTCAATCAGCGCACGACTCCTGAATTGAACGGGACAGTCAGCCGCATTTCCCCTGATACAACGACTGATCAGCGGACAGGGCAGAGCTATTACACCATCAGGGTGTCTATGCCGCCCGAAGAAGTCGCCCGGCTGGGCGATGTTAAACTCATTCCGGGAATGCCGGTGGAAGCGTTCGTGCAGACCGGCGAACGTACCATGATATCCTATCTGGCGAAGCCGCTAAGCGATCAGCTCATGCGCGCCTTCCGCGAGAAGTGACAGGACAGGTCCCTGGCTGACATGGTTCGAACGCAATGAAGCGGCTTAAGCGATACGCGCGGCGTTTTGGCTACGCGCGGCTTCTGTGCATTCTCCTGTTGTTCGTGTTTCTGGGCTTGCGTGGGGCAGACCCGCTGCCGCTGGAGGAATTGCGTGTCCGTACCTTTGACATGTACCAGATCCTCCAGCCGCGCGTAACGACGCAGCGTCCGGTTGTCATCATCGATATCGACGAGAAAAGCCTTGGCAAGCTCGGGCAATGGCCATGGCCACGGACGCGCGTGGCCGATCTCGTCAAACAATTGACGGACCTCGGCGCAGCCGCCATCGCGTTCGATATCGTGTTTGCCGAACCGGACCGCCTGTCGCCAGCGCTTGCAGCGGACACGTTCACGAATCTTGATGAACCCACGCGCGCGAGGCTGCGCACATTGCCAAACAACGATCAGGTCCTCGCCGACGTGTTACGCACGTCGCCGGTTGTCCTTGGTGAGACGGGCCTTCCGAAGGCGAAGCCCCAGGTTGAACTCAAACTTCCTGCGACGGGCCTTGCGTGGGTCGGCAATAATCCGCGTCCTTACTTGTTCGAGTTCCTGGGCTTGTTACGAAATATCCCAGTACTTGAAGAAGCCGCCCCTGGCCGGGGATTGTTCACTATCTTGCCCGAGCGCGATGGCATTGTTCGCCGCGTCCCGATGGTCATGCAAGCTCAGGGGGAATTGATGTCCTCCTTGACCTTCGAAATGCTGCGCGTGGTCACGAAGTCGGACACGATCCTCATCAAATCTGACGAATTGGGCGTGAAGAGCATTTCCGTTCCAGGATTCGAACTCCCGACTGATCGAAATGGCCGACTCTGGGTTCACTTCAATCGTCACGATCCCGCACGATACGTCTCCGCAGTGGACGTTCTGGAAGGGCGGATCGGCCCGGATGTCATTTCCCGCAAGCTGATCCTCATTGGTACGTCGGCGGTGGGATTGCTTGACATCAAGACGACCCCGATCGACCCGGCGATGCCAGGCGTCGAAGTGCACGCACAGATCCTTGAGAGTGCGCTGACTCGATCAGTGTTATCCCAGCCAAACAAAGCGATTGGCGCTGAGGTTGTCGCAGCCATTCTATTTGGTATTGCGATTATCTGGCTCGCACCGGTCTTGAGTGCTTTCGCGCTGCTCGCCTTCGGCGCAGTTATCGTCTGTATCATGGTCGCGACATCGTGGTATTTTTATACCCAGCACCGAATTCTGCTCGACTTCACGTTTCCGCTGCTGTCGAGCACGGCAATTTATCTCGTTCTAGTTTTTGGCAGCTATTTTAGAGAGCAGGCGCAACGCCGCCGAATCCGTTCGGCATTTGGCCAATACTTGTCGCCCGCGCTTGTGGAGCAGTTGGCGCAAAATCCGGAAAAGCTTGTTCTGGGCGGCGAGGAGCGGGACATGACCATCATGTTCAGCGATGTTCGCGGCTTCACCAGCATCTCGGAATCCTTCAAGAGCGATCCTCAGGGCCTGACGTCGTTGATGAATCGGTTTCTCACGCCGCTCACCAACGCCATTCTTGATCGGAAGGGGACCATCGACAAATACATGGGCGACGCCATTATGGCTTTCTGGAACGCCCCGCTGAACGACAAAGCGCATCAGATTAATGCGTGCGAGGCCGCGCTCGACATGATCGAGCGTATCGAGGCGCTGAATGTCGAGCGTGAGCAGGAAGCCAAGGCAGCCGGGAAACCGTTCATTCCCATGAACGTCGGCATTGGTCTGAATACAGGCACGTGCGTTGTCGGCAACATGGGATCCGACCTGCGCTTCGACTATTCGGTGCTGGGTGACGCCGTCAACCTGGCGTCACGCCTGGAAGGGCAGTCCAAGTCCTATGGCGTCCCCATCATTGCCGGATCGAAAACCGCATTGGTCGCCAAGGATAAATTTGCCATCCTCGAGCTCGATTTCATCACGGTGAAAGGCAAGAAGGAGCCTGAGGTGATTTACGCGATCGCGGGGCGGGAAGACGTGGCAAAGTCCCCGGGCTTCCAGCGGCTGCGAAATCTGACCATCGAAATGTTGTCGTGCTACCGCAGCCGGAATTGGGACGGAGCGCTTGAGGCTATTGCGAAAGGCCGGACTGCCGATGAAACGAACAGTCTAAAAGCTTTGTTTGATCTCTATTCCGAGCGGATCGCGGCGTTCCGGGAAACGCCTCCGCCCGACGATTGGGATGGCGTATTTGCACTGACCACAAAGTAAGACCAAGGCTGCCGCCGCTATCTCCAGAAACGACCACACGCAAGGCGTTTTTTTGGTGAATGACAGGCTGCATCATGCTGGTGAACGTGACGGACACGTGCAATTCTCGTGACGGGTTCTTTTGAGTTGTTTTGATGCCGATGACAATGTCCGTACATTTCTGGGGAGTCCGCGGGAGTATCCCGTGTCCCGGCCCGAATACCCAGCGTTATGGCGGCAACACGTCATGCGTCGAGATCCAATGCGGTGACCATCACCTTGTTTTCGATGCCGGTTCAGGATTGCGGATGCTTGGCAACGCGATGGACCGGGAGGACAGAATTGCTGACATCGATCTGTTTCTCAGCCATTGCCACATCGACCATCTCATCGGCCTGCCGTTTTTCGTTCCGGTCTTCGAGAAGGGCAGCCGTGTTCGCCTGTGGGCGGGCAACCTGAAGCCGGCCGGCGGGGTCAGGCAAACGGTGCGAAAGCTGATGAGCTATCCGCTGTTTCCAATTGAAATCGAAATGGCGCAGGGAAAAATCGAGTACACGGATTTTGAGCCTGGCGAGAGCTTAAAACCGCGACCCGGTGTCGTGGTGCACACGGCGCCGCTCAAACATCCCGGCGGAGCGACCGGGTATCGCGTCGAATACGGTGGGCGGGCAGTCGCCTACATCACCGACACCGAGCTTAGCGACGATACAATCGATCCCGGCGTGCTGGCGCTCGCCAAGGATGTTTCGCTTCTGATCATAGATGCGGCATACACAAACGCAGAACTGCCCGATCATGTAGGATGGGGACATGCGAGCTGGCAGCAGACGGTGAAGCTGGCGGACGCCGCCGGCGTCGAGAAACTCTGCCTGTTTCACCATGATCCGGAGCATGACGACGCTGAAATGGATCGAATTGCCGCCGCCTCCGATCAGGCGCGTCCCGGAACGATCGTTGCCAAGGAAGGCCTGTCGATCGAGGTTTAGGCACGCTCTGGAGCGATAGCACAGGTTCTTGTTTTGCGAACCGGTAGCCACCTCGCTCGAAAACACTCTAGCTGTCGTCCAGTTTGTTCAAATCCCGCACCGATTGCATCAACGGTTCAAAATTCTCTCGGGCATCGAGAGCGTCGAATAGTTGACCGGTGTCAGACAGCAGCGCACGGGAGCGGGCGATGGCCAGATCGATGTCGTCATGAGGCGTAGCCGATAGGCGGCCGTGGCCCGGCAACAAGAGCTTTGCATCAAGACCGCGCAGCTTCTCCAACGACCCGATGTAGTCGCTGATGCTGCCCGAACCAAAGATCCCGCCCATGACGCCGCCCGCCATCAAAGCATCAGCGGCAAAAAGTAACCCGCGGTTTTGATCGAATAGGCTGATGCACGCCGATGTATGGCCAGGCGTATAGAGAACTCTGAGCTGGAAATTGCCGAGATCGATGACGTTGCCTTCTTCCAGCCAGATGTCGATGTGAATCGGCTCGTTGGGCTCGTTGAACATCTTTCGCAGCATCGCGAAATCATCACGAAGCGCGATCTTGTTGGCCGCGAGACGATGCGTGGCGATGATCGTGCGCCCCGTAAAAAGGTGCGCCGCACCGATATGATCCAGGTGTTCATGGGTCAGAATGACCATGTCCAGGTCTTTGGGCTTGCAGGCGAGGTGAGCAAGGCCTTGTTCGAGGTAGGGGTAGGTCGAGGCCAGCCCGACATCGAGCAGGACGGTCCGCGATGCCCCTCGGACGAGATAAGCGTTGGCCGAGCGGCTTTTGAAGCGGAATTGATAAACATCCTCCGCTGCTCTGGTCAGGGAAAAGAATTCTTCGTTGAGTAATGTCTCGAATTCGACTCTCTGATGAGTGTTCATTTCGCGATTACTCAAGAGCAACTGGCTTGAAATTGGCGTTGTTGGAGGCTCGCAGGCGCTTGCTGAGAGCATCCATAATCATCAATGCAAAGGCTGGTTGCTGACTGACAAGGAAGACGAAGCGGGCATGATTGATCCGCATCACCCGCGTGTGGTCTTCGGCTGAAATGGCGGTGGCAGAGCGGGGAGAGGCGTCGATAACAGCCATCTCCCCGAAAAACTCACCCTTGCCGAGGGTGGCTATGACGTTCGGCCTGCCGCCAGTCGTTTTGACAATATTGACGCTGCCGGCCAGCACCACAAACAGCTCACGCCCAACTGAGCCCTCCTCGAAGATGACTTGCGAGGCTGCATACTCATTGATGCACTTTTCAATGGCCATGGAACTCGTCCCGGGCTTTGCCTAATCGTAAAGCACCCGGCCGAATTCCGCTATGATTTCACATGCTGCAGAGGCTAACTGGCCTGCGGGACGCCGTCCTGACTTGTAGCGGAGTAGGTCCAAACAGCCACCTTATCCGTATATGAGGGGCATGCCCGGGCATGCGGGGTGGCGAACAAACGGCTCAAAGTACTCCGGCCCCGGCGGGGTCCATTTGATAGGCCCTTTCGACCGGACGCGTACCCCCCGGGGGGAGCCCACCTTGAGCTCACGCAAGGCTCTGCATTGCCGAAAATTCACTGGCTGTCCGATGATTCCAGGAGACGGCATTCATACGAATTATGACAATTCCAATAGCCAGAATGAAATACCGGCGTTTAGCCGGGCACCGAGGTGAGGTACGGCGCTATTCGCTCACGGTCATAAATTTTCCGTCAGGGCCTCTCGCCTTTAAATAATCCCCCTGATGCAAGGGACCGTTGTTCGGAAACGCGCGGACCGGCATAATAGGATTATTCGATTATCCCTTATCTATCATCAGGTTGATTCCCATGGACGTATCAGGTCTCGTCTCCGGTGCGGGTGGCTTTATCGCATCCGCATTCGTTGTCGCCGGATATACGATGCGGACGATGATCCCGCTTCGCATCTTTGGGATCCTTACCAACGTCTTCCTGATCGCGTATTCGCTCCCGCATCACCACTACGCCATCATGGCGCTTCATCTCATTCTGCTGCCGCTAAACATCTATCGGCTGCGCGAAATGCTGTTGCTGGTCCGCGAGGTCAAGAAGTCGGTCAACAGCGATCTGTCGATGGCCTGGTTGAAGCCATTCATGACCGAGCGGAAGTGCAGAGCGGGTGAGGTCCTGTTCTACAAGCACGAAAAGGCGGAGGAGATGTTCTACATCGTCAACGGCCGGTTTCGTCTTGTGGAATCGGGGATCGAACTGCCGAACGGCGCCATCGTCGGTGAACTTGGCATGCTTTCGCCGTCAAATAAAAGAACGCAGACGCTCGAATGTATCGAGAGCGGACTGGTGCTGAGCGTGACCTATCAGAAAGTGGAAGAGCTCTACGTCCAGAATCCAGAGTTCGGATTCTACTTTCTGAAGCTGGTCAGTGCCCGATTGTTTCAGAATGTGGGGCGGCTTGAAGCTCAACTTGCAGAGAGCAGCGCACAGGCAACATCGTGAAGGTCAGAGTCAAAGTTCCACAGTCTCCCTTCAGGCTTCTAAAAGAGCGCTATTTTGGAGAAGAGACGAGAAATCCGTGGGTAGCCCGCAACGCGTTGACTGCGCTGTCTGCCCGGTTGCCGGCGGATGTTGTGCCAATCGTGTCTCAGGCCGTCCATTCCTTGATTGATTACCAGGACCCTGATTACGCGTTGCTCTACCTCGATCGCATTGAACGCTATATCGGACCGCGAGGTCCGCTTCTGCCGACCCTCGGGGAGCTCGCAAGTGTTTTATTCCAACGAATGCAATTTGAAGATCCGATTTGCATCGCACAATTGAAGTTGACAGAGGCAGGGGGCGCAACAGCGAGGCCGGATCGCAACTCGTCGATCCGGGTGGAGAGATTCCGCTGGGATGAGATTATCCATATGCTCCCCTCAAAGGCGGCGGCGAAAGCACAGAATCTTTTTGCGCGATTGCGGCTGGCACGTCTGTCCCACCGGACTGTGACGATGCGTTTCCGCGCGACCGGCTATTTCTCTCTCCTTCGGCTGCGCGGGCTTTCGGCGCTACGTATCAGCCGGCCTTTTTCACAGCGCTTCAAGACTGAGAGGACCTGGGTCGAGCGTTGGCTGCATATGGTTGATCGCTGTCTGGTGAAACAGCCAGCCGCTGCGCCTGAAGTCGTCAGAACCGCGATGCTCATCAAAGGGCACGGTGACCAGTACCACCACGGTCTGTCGACATGGAACGTGATTATCGACAGCCTTGTAAAGCCGACCTGCGACGGCACGCTGCCACTGCAAAACCTGACGGATGCGGTAAGGGACGCACGACAGGCCGCAATGGAAGAGCCGGGGAATAACCGCCTTTTGAATGTCATCGAACATATCAGAGCGGAGGCAAGGCGGGAGAGCAGGGCGGAGACCTAAGGATTGGGTGAAAATACACAACGACGTGTTTTCCGATGCGACCGCGGCCAGATGGCTTGTCGTTCATATTTGTTCTAGGGTTTACTGCCCGAGGGACAGAGTCGTGATGCGACTGCGGGCGTGGTGGAGACAGCTAGGATGACCAGATTTTTTGGATTTATTTTTGTTTTGACACTTATTGGTCTGGGTGGTCTCGCGAGTGCGAATGCGGCGGATGACATCAAACTCAGCAACAATCAACGCATTGCCTGTGGACGCGGTCTGACGGCTGGCAAGCTGCAGAACATCAACTGCAAGTCCTTCGCCTATATCTTCAATTCCCGCACATCGGAATTCTATCGTTGTCAGCTCAACGTTGCGGTCACGCGTGACAACAAAGAGGTTTTGAAGGTCGATACGGACGGCGGATGTACCCTCAAGGCGCGGATATTCGCCGAGGATTCGTCCTACGCATTTGATGCGACCGAAACGGAACCACCGAACACCAATGCCTTCTTCGGCTCAGGAGGGACGGCCATCTGGGTCAGCGACACGACCACCTTGAAGGCCAAAGGATGTATGATCATCAACGTCGGGATAGCTCCAGACGTATTAAAATGCGTCGACATGACGTTTGGAAAGTAGCGCTCATCCAGGATCATCCTCAGGGAAGGGCAATCCACTTCACTTCAGCATGAGTGCCAAGACCAACACAGCCAGCCCTAGGACAACCGCGATACCGATCGCCCACGTTGAAACGCGAACGCTGCTGGCCTGTTCACGCGAGGCCTCGTTCCGGGCAATCTTCAGGTCCCGCGCTTTGTTCTCGTGCTCCTGATCAGTCACGACCCCTCCTGACCTTGACCATCGAAACCCATCTATCCGCGATCCGGATTGCCCAGACCAGCAGGGTCCCCAACGCGACAATCAATCCGCAAAGAATAAACGAAAGATCTGCAGCACTTATAGAAGGGTCCATCAAAAATTCTCCTTCAGCGCCAACCCAGCTCCGTCCTTCAACAGATAGTCATCGCGCCAAATATTGGCAGGGCTGCGCGGAAAATTCGGAATATTTCCCGTTCTCCGGGTTTTGATCGAAGAACTCCAAGTGTTGGTTGAGTATGCTGCAGGGGTACGTAGTTTTACGACAGCCGCTTCTCTGAAATGAGGTCATCATGCGCAATGTAACTCTGGCCCTTCTGACGCTGACAGGACTACTGGTCTTCAGTCAGCAGAAGGCGCAGGCGACGGAATATCCGTACTGCAACCACCACGTTATAGGTTGGGGGGGTATGCTCGAAGATTGTCTGTACACGACCATGGATCAGTGCCGCGCGGCCGCAAGCGGATTGAATGGGTGGTGTGAGCCCAATTGGCGGCTTCAGTTTAAAAACCCCGATCCGGAGCCGGTGAAGCGCAATCGCACTCGTCGCCAGACCCGCCGAGGCGAACCAGCATAAACTAACGGGATCGCGATCTTTAGAGGAATGCGGCGGCACGTGGTTGTGCCGCTGGCAGGTCATTGTTCGTCCGTCCATCCAAGGATCTGCCTGACCAGCAGCGGGCCGGCCACAAGCAGCAAGAGAACGATGGCAATGATGTCGAGCGCTGTGCTTTCCATCGCGCGATCGCCGTTAGATTTAAGTGCGCGTGAGGAATTCGACGCCGACGATCGACCCCTTACGCCAAACTACCCGGCATCGGGTCGTCTTTCTGACGTCCTTTGAGAAGGCGAGATCGAGCTTGCTTTCGTTCAAGCTCGAATCCGAGAGCTGAATGCGAGCTCCACCAGCCGAGAGATCGAGGATGGTGCAACTGCGCTTTGCAAAGCCGCCGTCGAGCGCGACCCACGCGTCGTGTTTGGTCCTGTGACGAGCCTTTCGATTTTCACGTTTGAAAACAGCCATGAGATGCCTCCGTTTCTGATTGCACCTCGATACGCCGCAGAACTTTCGGAAAATTTGAATCAAAGCTCCAGATAAGGGGCCCCGCCGCAAGAAATCATTAACCAAAGCAAGTACTGAGACCCAGTCTGGGCACCCGCCACCTCAGCCAATCATCCCCGTGTCAAATTGCATGCCAGCGACTCGTTTCTCTGGGAAGGGCGGGAGAACATGTGCAATGGCGAAGGAAAACGCCGGAGAAAAAGTGGTTGCACATTCCACCCCTTCCGTCGTTGATTAGCTCTCAAATGTAACACTATCCGGTCCGCCATTGGTCACGACGCGTCTCTCACACATGCAGCGCCGCCAAGTGCGGTTCTTGGCAATCACAACTCTGATCGTTGCGATTGGTCTGGTTCTCTTTGTCGCATTGAGAACGTCCAATCCGGCCATTTCCACGGATGCAGGCGTAAGTGACAGCGCAACATATCTTCAGATCGTAGAGCGCATTCGCGCCGGCGCCGGCTACTACACCGCCGCGCATCAAATCCTATTGGCAAACAACTACGGCACGGCTTCGGTCTTCAACTGGCGAACACCTGCATGGGCGGAGTTGCTTGCGCACTTGCCGTCGCTTCGGTGGGCCCAAGGCTTACTCGCCGGCTTGGCAATGGTCTCGGTGCTGCTGATCTATCGGATGGTCCGGCACGATGGCGGCCCGATCATTGCGGCCGCAACTTTCGTTGCGCTGGCAACAAATCTTGTCGGCCTTGGCGCCTCCGAGAGTGTCGTCTTTACCGAGGTATCCGCTGGCATCCTCATCCTTTTCTCGGTGAGCGCTTATGGCAACGGCTCGCGCATACTGGGTGCAATTGCCGCGATTGCGGCGCTTTTCATACGAGAATTGGCAGGCCCTTATTTGCTGATCTGCATGTGGCTCGCGCTGCGTGAGAAGCAGTGGAAAGAACTCAAATTCCTGGTTGTCGGTCTCGTCATTTATGCTGCGTACTTCGCTTGGCACTGGATCATGGTGAAGCAGCAGCTCGGGGAGGCGGATCGCGCCTACAACGCGGGCTGGGTCCAATTCGGCGGCCTGAAATTCGTACTAGAAACGGCGCAGTTCAATGGGTTGTTCAGCATCATCTCTCTGAACTGGACGGCGTTGCTGTTACCGATTGCGATGCTTGGCTTCATCGCTTGGCCTAATGGGACACGATCGGGCCTTTTCGTTGCGACCTATCTTGTGCTTTTCGCCGTGATTGGCAAACCGTTCAACACCTACTGGGGCGCGCTCTTTACGCCGGTATTGATGCTGGGGCCCGCCTGGGGTTGTTTTGCACTCTACGATGGCCTGTTCGCAAAAGGGGCCGTCACCGCACACACCAAACCCGGCTGAGGGCGCAGATCGTAGCCACAGGAGATCTTTGGTTAGAACGTGACGCGCGTTGACGAAGCTCCGCATGCTGCAATAAAGAAGCACGTCGGAATGTTGGTTAGCAAAGACGACAGCTCAAGCTGCCGGCCCCTTCTCAGGGTTTAGCTATACAATTCAACGACTTGGAAGGGTGTCCGAGTGGTTTAAGGAACCGGTCTTGAAAACCGGCGATGTCGAAAGGCATCCGTGGGTTCGAATCCCACCCCTTCCGCCAGAAAACTAGCGAAATCAATGTCTTGGACGAATTTCTAAAGGATGTGCGCAAGTTTGCGCACAATCCTTATCAACCTACGCGCAGGTTCTCTGCTGACTCTTTGCCCCGGTTCGCAACGATCTCGTAGCTCACCTTGGCGCCTTCGTTGAGATTCGAAAGGCCGGCCTTTTCGACTGCGGAAATATGGACGAAGACGTCCTTGCCGCCCTGGTCAGGCTGAATAAAACCGAAGCCTTTTGTCGGGTTGAACCACTTCACAGTTCCTGTAGCCACTTTTGAAATCTCCAGAAATTTAAGAACGCTCAGCAAACCCGAGATTATCACCCGTGACAATAGTGATTCGCGGGGAAAGGAGGACGGTTGGATTTTCAGCCGTCCTCAGATGTTAGTTAGGCAGCGAGCCGCGGCAGGCTTTCACTCAGGCTTTGATGCTGGAAGTCCGCCCAGTTGCGCCGTCGCGTGCTGGCGAGAGTGGACCGCCCTGGTAGCAGTGTTTTCCGGACTCATTGGTATAGGCACAGCCAGTCTCTTCGCTTGAAGACCGCAGTCCTTTGCTGGCATACTTCGCCCGGGTCATATCGGTCCACATGTGCTTCTCGTCGATGCTTCAACACCGACTGAATCACAAGCCTCTGATTTCACCCAACTTCTTTTTGGGGCAGACACTTTTAGATATGACGCGTTTTATTTTCCTGGCCATCACGCTGACCAACGCTGTCGCCGCCGCGCCGGCCTTCGCGGATAATTATCAATACGACTTCACTCTCATCCATCGCCCGCCGCATATGACGAACGAGCAAATCGACGTCGGCGTGCAAGCGATGACGAAAGTCTGCGATCCGTCTAGCGAGCTCAGCTATGGGTCGAAGCAATTTCTCGATTGCATGCGCGCCCACGGATACAAGCTCTTGCGCGTCGAACGCCAGAAGAGTCCGTCCAGTCAAAAACCCAGCAGCACTGTCAAGCTCGCGCCGGGTCATTTCATCAACGAGTACGGCATGGATTGTGTCTCGGGGGACAATTGCGACTATCCCAAGGGGACCGTGCATTATTGGGATCCATATCAGCTATTGTCGTGTACGCGCACGGGCGCGATGTCTATATGCAAAAACTTTTAGTCTCGGCGAGGCCGCCTCAATGGATGCCGTGGCCAAACGCAACGCTCTTGTTTCGGCGACGAGCAGGAGCGGACACCACCTCCGCCAGAAAATCGAGACGGGAAGCCGCCGATATCGTCTAGCAGGCGAAGGAGACGCACTTGTCCACACGCACAGGCGCGGTCGGCCCGGCCGGGCGGTGTGGGTAGGGGGATAACGCCCAGCCGGGCCTCGCCGCTGTGACCTCGAAAGCGGCACAGGACAAACTCTGCGCGGGCTCTCCGTTCCGTCACTCAAAGGGGTTAGACGATTTGGCGAGCTCGCAGCCAGCCATATCCGCCGCATTTGTCAGCTCGAGAATCACGAGCCACAAGTAGAGACCCCACGCGGCCGACGACACGCTTATTTATTCGCCCCGTTGTTTGGCTTTTTGCTCAAGCGTCCGAAGCGCGGCTGCGGCTTCATTGGCAGCCGCTTGAAGATCGCTCGCCGATACAATCTTGAGCCCGGCGATATCCAACGCATCCAGGATGGATCTTGCCGCTTCCACTCCCATCACCGGACCGTCCTCTTCCATGACAGGCTCGACGGCAGGCAGATGTGCAATAATAACCTTGGCTGTCTCGTTCATCGACACGCCTCGCATTATGAAATTGGAGAACAATGAATTTCGGCACGACAAAGCGCCGTAATGAAAAGTATGGAAATCAACTGTCGCTGTAATCGCGTCGTCGGGCCGTTTTTGTTGTCTAACTCAGAAGCAAAAGAGCGCTGCCTAACGCCATCAGCGTCAAGCCAAACCAATTCTCTTTGGCGTTAAAACCAGCACCAGGTTTAGGAGGCTCCAGGGTTGGTTCTTGCATCGCTGTAGGAGTTCGCCTGACATCGCTCAAGCGGCCGCGCCAAATCGGCAGAGCAACCAGGACGAGGAATCCTCCAAACACGAACAGCGCGCCCAGCAAAGTGAGTGCCATTCGGTCCTCCCACGCGACGAACAACGAGATTTAAGTACGAGGACATCGAAAAGTTCCGCACCGGGTTGTTTGAGGATTAGTTACTGGTGCGAAATCGTTGGCTCTTCCCGCAACCGGAAGGTGCGAGCCGAGTGCATCCGCCGCTCTGCGATTCTGTCATGGAAAAGATCTTTGTCAGCCCGATGCCCAAAGCCACGTTGGTCAATCAGTGGTCTCGCATTCCCACCTGCTGTGTCAGATCTGCTCCTTAAACTTCGGATGCAGCTGGCTTTTTGGTCGTATCCCACACAACAACCACCGGCAGGGACGGGCGTAGATATCCCCAAAATCAACTCTTGGTTTACCACGTCCACCGGCGCGCCATTTCCCAAGCCCGCGGGATAGGTTAGTTCTTAACGAGGGAAGAAGTGATCTCTTAGCCATCGCCTCGCGGTAGGCGAACGGGCTTTGGGATGTTATTGGTGTTTTATGGGGAATAGCGCCAACGGGTCGGGCAGAGGTGTCGCGCGTGCCGTGACGGCAAGCGTCGTGTGCCTGCTTGTCGCGAACTGCGCATCATCGAATAAGTTCGCCAGCCGCGTCGATCCAAAATACGGCGTCTCATCCAGCCCGCGAGTGGTGGAATTCGGCGAGCCCGTCCCCAAGGGGGGCGGCACGTATCGCGTTGGCAAGCCTTACGTCGTCGGCGGGCGAACCTACGTCCCTGAAGAAAACGTCAACTATCGCGCCGAAGGACTGGCATCCTGGTATGGCGACGATTTCCACGGACGCCTGACAGCCAACGGCGAGGTGTTCGACATGACCTCGCTGACCGCGGCGCATCCGACCATGCCGCTGCCGAGTTACGCGCGCGTCACCAATCTCGCCAATGGCAAGTCCGTCATCGTTCGCGTCAATGATCGCGGCCCATACCATGGCAATCGCCTCATTGACGTCTCGAATACCGCCGCCCGGCTGCTCGAATTCCGCGACAACGGCATCGGTCGTGTCCGCGTTGAATATGTCGGCCGCGCGCCCCTTGAAGGATCCGATGATCGTCAGTTGATGGCGACCCTTCGGACCGGCGAGCCAGCGCCTGCGCCATCCAACGTCCGCATCGCATCGGCGCGTCCATTCATTCCGGAAGCCGTATCGGCAACCCGTGGCGTAGCCGCAGGGGATGTTCCGCTTCCGCAAGGACGTCCTTACAGCCTCGGAAATACGGCTGAAGACGTCTCGGCGTCCAACCGCATGTCGGAAGTCTCTGCCTCGTCCCGCGTTCGAGGCCGGCGTCTCACCCCGGCTGTCGTCGCGGAGAGCAGCGAGGATGAGGCGGCCGAAGCCGCGCCATCGGCCAAGCCGGTTGCAGCTTATGCACCGGCGTCGCGTGACGGAAGCTCGAGCCTGATGTCTGCCCGGGGCCTGTACTAAGAGACCGGACAAGACGCCGATCTTCTCCGCGTTTAAGCGGAGACCTCCTTCAAGAACGCAATCAGCGCATCATTCACCTCGGCCGGGCGTTCCTGCTGGATCCAATGCCCGGCGCCCTCGATGATCAGCTTGCGCTTCAGGTTCGGCAGCACGCGCTCCATTTCAGTCACGCGCTTGCCGCCGATAATACCCGTAATGACGGCATCCTTGGCACCGGCGATAAAGATCGAGGGCTGCTCAATCTTCGCGTCCTGCCAGGGCGCGGTCAGGTCCCAATTCCGATCGAGGTTACGATACCAGTTCAAGCCGCCGCGGAAGCCGGATCGCGTGTAGTTTTCGACGACGTGGGTCTGATCTTCCGGCGTGAGCCATCTGGCCAATTTGCGCTCGATCGACGTATCACCGAGAAAGCCGAAGCCATCTTTGAGAAAGAGGGTATCTACACCGTAGGCAATGGCGCGCATGGTGTAGTCGATATCGCGTTCGAACTCTTTTTCCGCGACGCCCGGTGTCTGGAAATACTGCCAGTAGAAATTGGTGACGCCGTTCTTGGCGAGCGCCTCCATCGGACGCTCGCGCCCACGAAAAGGTGGGGGTACGCTGAGACCACCGACCGCCTTGAAGATATCGGGCCGGAACAGAGCCGCGTGCCACGCCACCGGAGCGCCCCAGTCGTGGCCGATAATAATCGCCTCTCTCTCACCGAGGGCGGTCACCAGCGCAACCATGTCGCCGACCAGGTTGAAAATCGAGTAAGCTTCGATGTCCTGTGGCGCTGACGTGCGGCCGAACCCGCGCATGTCGGGAGCCACGACACGGAAACCCGCCGCGGCAAGGGCAGGGAGTTGGTGTCGCCACGAATGGGACAATTCCGGCCAGCCATGGCAAAGCAAAACCAGCGGACCAGAGCCCTGTTCGGTGACGAACATGTCGATACCGTTGGCCGAGATCATCCTCGATGTGGACATCTAGTCTCCGTCGCTAAAGGATTGGCTTGGAACGCCTAAAAGGCCAGCTAGGCCGGCGGGATAGCCGAAAACACTGCGTTGTTTGCCATTATGCCAACTGTTACAACGCCGTCCTTAGGAATCGACGCATGGCAGCCATTTCGTTCCTCTCCCGGATCTGCAAGCGCCCCTCAGGGCGCACCTGGCGCGTGGTTGCCGTCAGTCTGCTGGCGGGCGCGGTCATATTCGGCGGCGCAGTCAAGGCAGCGAACAATAGCGTTCAGGGCGCCAAGAAGGACGAAGGCGGCTTTGATAGCGGCGCGCCGACCGCCATTCTGATCGAGGCGAAGTCCGGCAGCATTCTGTTTGAAAAGAACGCAGACGAGCTGCGCGCTCCGTCGAGCATGATGAAGCTGATGACTGTCGAGGTGGCCTTCAACGCCTTGACCAAGGGCGAGATCAAGCTCGAGGACGAATACAAGATCAGTGAGAATGCCTGGCGGAAAGGCGGAGCGCCCTCCGGCGGCTCGACGATGTTCGCGGCCATCAACAGCCGCGTGAAGGTCGATGACCTGCTGCACGGAGCCATCATCCAGAGCGGCAATGACGCCTGCATCGCACTTGCCGAGGGCATCTCCGGCAACGAGCGCGATTTCGTGGAGCGCATGACCAACCGCGCACGCGAACTTGGCTTGAGCAAATCGACCTTCGGCAATGTCAACGGCCTGCCGGATCCCGGAAACAAGATGACCGTCCGCGAACTCGGCATGCTCGCGCGCCACATCATTCTGACTTATCCGGATTTCTACAAGCTGTTCGGCGAACGTGAATTCACCTGGAATAAGATCCGGCAGCAAAACCGCAATCCGCTTCTGAACTCGCTCGAAGGCGCTGACGGCCTGAAAACGGGCTACACCAAAGAAGGCGGCTACGGCATGGTCGGCTCGGCCGTGCAGAACGGTATCCGGCTCGTCGTTGTCGTGAATGGCCTGGAAGATTCCGATGACCGGGCGGCGGAGGCCAAGCGATTGCTGGAGTGGGGCTTCCGCAGCTTCGAGATCCGGACGCTGTTCGCGCAGGATCAGACGGTCGGTTACGCCAAGGTGTTCGGCGGCGACAGCGGCTCGGTCAAGCTGACGACGTCAGAGCCTGTGAAGGTGATGATCCAGCGCAACGGCAACGACAAGTTGCTCGCGCGCATTGTCTACAATGGTCCGGTCAAGGCACCGATCCAGACGGGGCAGCAAATCGGCACGTTGAAGGTATGGCGCGGCACCAACCTCGCGCTTGAAACCCCGCTTCTCGCGGGTGAATCCATCGAAAAAGGCTCGACCACACGCCGTGCACTCGATGGAGCGAGCGAACTTGTCATTGGACTTTTTCGGGCCGGCGTCGAGAAGCTCTAACCATGGCCAATCTCGCGAAAAGATTGAGAGCAGCACGCGGCCGCTTCATCACGTTTGAAGGCGGCGAGGGCGCCGGCAAATCGACGCAAATCAAGCTGCTGGCCGAGCGCCTCGACGATGGGAAAATCCCCTCGATCACCACGCGGGAGCCCGGCGGATCGCCTGGGGCTGAGATTATCCGCCATCTGCTGTTGTCCGGCCTCGGCAAGTTGCTGGGACCCGATGCAGAAGCCCTGTTGTTTGCAGCCGCGCGCGACGATCACGTCGCGACGGTTATCAAACCGGCGTTAGAGCAAGGGAAGTGGGTGTTGTGCGATCGCTTCACCGACTCGACCCGCGTCTATCAGGGTGAACTCGGCCACGTCGATCCGCAGCTCATCCGCGCGATGGAGCGGGTCACGATCGGCAATCTCAAGCCTGATTTGACGTTCATCCTCGATGTGCCCGTCGCCGTTGGCCTGAAGAGGGCCATCGAACGGCGCGGGACAGCCGTGGCCGATCGCTTCGAAGGCGAGGGTCTCGAGTTTCATGAAACGCTCCGCAAGGCTTATCTGGAGATCGCTAAGAACGAACCGCAGCGTTGCGTCTTGATCGATGCGAATACTGATGCCGCAACTGTTGCATTCCGTATTTGGACCGCGTTACGGGATCATCTTTTTTCTGCGGCAATCGCAGGCCAGAACAAGGCATGAGTTCGAAGTCCGCTGAAAGAGAAATATCCGTGCTCGCTCCGCGCGAGACGAATGTGCTGTTCGGTCATCGCGAGGCGGAAGCAACGCTGCTCAACGCCTATCGCAGCGGGCGGATTCCTCATGCTTGGCTAATCGGCGGCGCGCAGGGGATCGGCAAAGCCACGCTGGCCTATCGCATGGCGAAGTTCGTGCTTGCGCACCCCAATCCGTCATCCCCACGCGTACAGAGCGCCGAGACGCTTGCAGTCGATCCGGATCATCCGGTGGTGCGGCAGGTCGTGGCCGGTAGTCATGGCGGCCTGCTGACGCTGGAGCGAACCGCAAACGAGAAGGGCGCGTTGCGGAGCGTCATCACAGTTGACGAGTCCCGAGAAACCATCGGCTTCTTCGGCTCGACGGCAGCCGTCGATGGCTGGCGCATCTGTGTGGTCGACACCGTCGATGAGCTGAACGCCAACGCCTCAAACGCGCTCCTGAAAATCCTCGAAGAACCACCGGCGCGTGCGCTGTTTCTCTTGCTCAGTCATGCCCCGGCTCGCGTCATGGCGACGATACAGTCACGTTGCCGCAAGCTGCCGTTGCGTCCGCTGAACACAGACGATGTCGTCCGGGCAGCGTCCGAAGCGGCAGGCCTGAGCAGCAGTGACCCAGCACTGCGAGAAGCAGCCGCTGAGTCTGACGGCAGCGTCTTGCGGGCGCTCACATTGCTCGGCGGCGGTGCATTGGGACTTCAACAACGGACACTTGAACTCTTGAACGCCTTGCCACGCGTCGATCCGCGCGCACTTCACGCGCTGGGCGACGCACTGGGCCTCAACGACCGCGTCGGCCTCAGGGCATTCGTCGACACCATCGACCGCTGGCTGACAGGACATCTGCATGCGCCGGATGCCGGCGCAAATCTGCCACGCCTTGCACGGCTTGCCGAGGTATGGGAAAAGATCAACGGTGCCGCGCGCGAGACCGAAGCCTTCAATCTTGAGCGAAAACCTTTGGTTTTCTCGGTATTTAGCATGCTCGCTGAAGCAACCGCAGGTTATCCGTCGCAGGTTCGATAACTGAACAATTGCCGGCTTTGCAGCGCCGCTTCGAGTGAAAGCGATGTCGTCGGCATTGGTATGAAATTCTAAGGAAGCGTGATGGCCAAAAAGAAAAAGACCGCGAAGAAAACGACAGCGAAAAAGCAAAAAAAGGCTGTCAAGAAAGCCCGCAAGGCGACGGCTACACGTGCGTCGAAAAAGAGCGCGCGCAAATCTTCGGTGAAAAAAGCTGCCAAGAAGGCGACGGCAAAAAAAGCTTCACCGAAGAAGGCCGCTGCAAAAAAGACCGTAACCAAAAAGGCCGGTACCAAAAAGACGGCGGCCAAAAAGACCGCGACGAAAAAAACAACGGTCAAGAAAGCAGCTGCCGAGAAGCGGCCGTCCAAAAAGCCCGCTGAAGCTCCGACGACGGTGAAGAAAGCCGCAACGAAGCCGGTTGAAAAATCAGGGAAGACCGCACGCAAAGCGATCAAGAAATCCGTCGCGAATCCGGCAGTGGTCGCCCAACCAATTGTGAAGGGCACTGAGGATCGCGCGCAAAATACATTCTACATCACCACCGCGATTGCCTACCCGAATGGCGCCCCGCACATCGGACACGCCTATGAGGCGATCGCGACCGATGCCCTGGCGCGCTTTCAGCGCCTCGATGGCAAGGATGTGTTTTTCCTGACGGGAACGGACGAGCACGGCCTGAAGATGGTTCAGACCGCGCAGAAGGAAGGCCTGACTCCCGCTGAGCTTGCGACGCGTAACGCTGCGCGTTTCAAAGAGATGGATCAGCGGCTGAACATTTCGTTCGATCGCTTCATCCGAACGTCGGAGCAGCAGCATCACGAATCCAGTCAGGAAATCTGGCGCCGCATGGCTGCCAACGGCGACATCTATTCCGACACCTATTCCGGCTGGTATTCGGTCCGCGACGAAGCCTACTACGCTGAAGAAGAAACCACTGTGGGCGAGGACAACGTGCGCCGCGGACCGCAGGGAACGCCGGTCGAGTGGGTTGAGGAGAAGAGCTATTTCTTCGAGCTCTCCGCTTATGAGGACAAGCTGCTCGCGCTCTATGAAAGCCAGCCCGATTTCATCGGCCCGGACGTCCGCAAGAACGAGGTCATCAGCTTCGTCAAAGGCGGGCTAAAGGACCTGTCGATTTCGCGAACCACCTTCGACTGGGGCGTGAAGGTGCCCGGCGACGAAGAACACGTGATGTATGTCTGGGTCGACGCGTTGACCAACTATATCACCGGCGTCGGTTTCCCCGATGAATCCGACAAGAACTGGCGATATTGGCCGGCTGACGTCCACATCATCGGCAAAGACATTATCCGTTTCCATGCCGTGTATTGGCCCGCGTTTTTGATGTCGGCCGGCATCCCGATTCAGAAGCGCGTCTATGCCCACGGATTCCTGTTCAACCGCGGCGAGAAAATGTCGAAGTCCGTCGGCAACGTCGTGGATCCGTTCAATCTGGCGGACCAATACGGCGTCGATCAGCTTCGTTACTTCCTGCTGCGCGAAGTGCCGTTCGGCCAGGACGGTAACTACAATCACGAAGCCATCGTTGCGCGCACCAACGCGGACCTTGCCAACGACCTGGGCAACCTGGCGCAACGCTCGCTGTCCATGATCGGCAAGCAATTTGGCGGCGTACTGCCGGAGCCAGGAGCCTTCACCGACAATGACAAGGCAATCCTTGCCATGGCCGACGGTATGCTCGCGCCCGCGCGCGAGGCCATGAGCACGCAGCAGATCCATCAGGCTTTGAACACGATCTGGGCCGTTGTTGCGGAGGCCAACCGCTACTTTGCGGGAGAGGCACCGTGGGCGCTCGCCAAGACCGATCCAGCGCGGCAGAAGACGGTTCTTTATGTGACGGCGGAAGTTGTCCGCCAGATCGCCATCATGGCGCAGCCCGCGATCCCGGAAGCCGCCGGCAAGCTGCTGGATATTCTCGGGATCGGCGAGGGCGAACGGGACTTCGCCTCGCTCGCAACTCGCATCAAGGCCGGCAGTCAACTGCCTCCACCGGCACCGGTTTTTCCGCGCTACGTGGAGCCCACGGACGACAAGGGCAAGGCCTGATGCTCGTCGATAGTCACTGCCATCTCGACTTCCCTGATTTCGCCGACGACCTCGACGGGATTGTCTCGCGCGCCGAGGCCGCTGGTGTCGGGCGCATCGTGACGATCTCGACCCGTGTCCGCCGCATCGACACGTTGCTGGCGCTCGCGCAGCGATATCCCAATGTTTACTGCTCGGTGGGAACACATCCGCATCAGGCAGATGAGGAAGACGGCATCACGGCCGACGAACTCATCGCACTGACCAGGCATCCCAAGGTGGTGGCGCTCGGTGAGGCAGGACTGGACAACTTCTACAAGGACGGCTCGCCGGAGGCGCAGGAGCGGGGCTTCCGCGCCCACATCGCGGCGGCCCGGGCCACTGGCCTGCCGCTCGTCATCCACACGCGCGAGGCGGACGAGGCTTGCGGTCGTATCCTCGATGAGGAGATGGCCAAGGGTCCATTCAAGGCCGTCCTGCATTGCTACACAGGCGGCCGGGATCTCGCGATGAAAGCGATCGCCCACGGGCTGTCGATCTCGTTCACCGGCATTCTGACGTTCAAGAACTCCCAGGCCATCCGCGACATCGCCGCCGAATTGCCGGCCGATCGCATCATGGTCGAGACCGACGCGCCCTACCTCGCGCCGGGCAAGTATCGCGGAAAGCGCAACGAGCCGTCGTTCGTAGTGGAAACCGCGCGCGTGTTGGCTGAAACACGCGGCGTCTCGCTTGAAGAAATTTCACAACACACGACGGAGAACTTCTTCCGTTTGTTCAACAAAGTGCCGCGCCCGGACGCAAAGGCTGCATGACGGTAACGCTCACCATTCTGGGCTCCGGATCCTCAGCCGGTGTGCCACGCCCAGCACTCGGGTGGGGAGCTTGCGACCCGAACAATCCCAAGAATCGCCGCCGCCGCTGCTCACTGCTGGCCGAGAAAGCGAGCGCAGAGGGCATCACCAGGGTTCTGATCGACACATCTCCAGACCTGCGCGAGCAGCTGATCGACGCGAATGTGGATCATCTTGAGGCCGTCTTCCTGACGCACGAGCATGCCGACCAGACCCATGGCATCGACGACCTGCGCTCGGTGGTGCTCCATCAGCGCAGCCGCATTCCTGTCTTCCTGAATGCGTCGACCGCGAAGGACGTCCTGGTCCGCTTTTCATACTGCTTCCAGCAAGCGCCAGGCAGCGACTACCCGGCGATCCTGACCAATCACTGGATCGAGGCGAGCGAAACCAAGACAATCGACGGGAAGGGCGGCTCCCTCGCCCTGACCGCATTCCTGGTTCAGCACGGTAACATTCCGGCGCTCGGCTATCGGATTGGCGACGCCGCTTACACGCCGGACGTCAACGATATTCCCGAGAAAAGCTGGCCGACGCTGGAGAACCTGGATCTCTGGATCATCGATGCCTTGCGCTACACTCAGCACCCAAGCCATTTCAGCCTCAAGGATGCGCTGTCATGGATCGAGAAGTTCAAGCCGCGCCGGGCAGTGCTGACGAACCTGCATTCCGATCTGGACTACGATGAGCTGCGCGCCAAGCTGCCGCCGCACATCGTGCCGGGATACGACGGAATGCGGCTCACGCTCGACGCTCAAGACTTAGGCTGAAATCGCTTTCGCGGAATCAAGCTGCGCCCGCAGCGTGAATTTCTGAATCTTACCGGTCGAGGTCTTGGGAATAGGGCCGAACACCACGGCTTTCGGTGACTTGAATCCCGGGAGCTTTGCTTTGCAGTAGCTCAGGATTTCAGCCTCGGTCGCCTCGGCACCTGATTTAAGCTCGATGAAAGCGCAAGGCACCTCGCCCCATTTGGCGTCAGGCTTCGCCACCACGGCCGCAAACAATACGGCCGGATGCTTGTACAGCACGTCCTCGACCTCCACGGACGAGATATTCTCGCCGCCGGAAATGATGATGTCCTTCGAACGATCCTTGATGATGACGTAGCCGTCCTTGTCGAGCACGCCGAGATCGCCGGTATGAAACCAGCCGCCGGCAAACGCTTCCTGCGTCGCCTTCTCGTTCTTCAGATAGCCCTTCATGACGATGTTGCCGCGAAACATGACTTCGCCGATGGTTTCTCCATCGCGCGGCACTTCCTGCATGGTCTCGGGATCGAGCACTGTCACTGCTTCCTGAAGCGGATAGGGCACGCCCTGCCGACGCTTGAGCTGCGCGCGCTCCTCGGCGGGAAGCTCGTCCCAACCTGGCTGCTCAGCACAGACGGAGGCGGGGCCGTAGACCTCGGTCAGCCCATACACGTGGGTGATCTTGATGCCGATGTTTTCCGCGCCCTCCAGGACCGCAACAGGCGGCGCGGCGCCCGCGATCAGCCCAATCACATGTTTGGACGCTTGTCCCTTTGGCGCGTCCGGTGCGTTGATCAGCGTGTTGTAGACGATCGGCGCGCCGCACATGTGGGTCACGCCATGGTCTGCAATGAGCTGAAAGATCTTGGTTGGATCGACCTTGCGTAGGCAGACATTCACACCGGCCGTTGCGGCGATCGTCCAGGGAAAGCACCAGCCGTTGCAGTGAAACATCGGCAAGGTCCAGAGGTAGATCGGATGGGTGCCGAGATTGCCTGCAAGGATGTTGCTGACCGCATTGAGATAGGCGCCCCGGTGATGCGTCACGACACCCTTGGGATTACCCGTGGTGCCGGACGTATAGCCGAGCGCAATCGCATCCCATTCGTCCTGCGGTGTCATCCAAGCGAAGTCCGGACCGCCCGATCCGACGGCCTCTTCGTACTCGAGTTCGCCGATCCGGTGCCCACCAGCGAACGCAGCATCGTCGACATCGATCACCAGTGGCTTTGGACCGGTCATCAGACTCAGGGCTTCGGAAATCACGCCAGCGAACTCGGGATCAACGAGAATGATCTTGGCGCCACCGTGATCGAGCTGGAAGGCAATGGAAGCCGCGTCCAGGCGGATATTGAGAGCATTGAGCACAGCGCCGGCCATGGGCACGGCAAAATGGGCTTCGTTCATTGCTGGGAGGTTCGGCAGCATCGCAGCGACGGTGTCGCCACGGCCAATCCCACGGCGTGCCAGGAACGACGCAAAGCGCTTGCAGCGCTCGAACGTTTCAGCCCAGGTAAAGACCCGGCCTTCATAGACGGCGCTTGGGAGCTGCGGATAAACGCTTGCGCTGCGAACCAGGAAGCTCAATGGCGACAGCGGCACATAGTTGGCCGGGGTCTTGTCCAGCCCAACGCTGTAGTGACCCTGATCGATGCTCATTGGCGTTCCTCGAAAATGTTTTTTGGCCGCAGCTTCTGGTTCGTCGTGACGTTCTACAGTGGGCGCGCACACGGTCAATTACACGCTGTGGCAGGCCAGTATTGTGATCTCGATCAAACCAAATTTCGAGAGCATTTTATCGAATGTTTCGTCGATCTATCTGATATTGCTATGGTAATTTATATTCCATAATATACCTTATGCGAATTATGGATATAGGATCGCGCGGCTGTGCCCCTGTGTCGTGCTCGCTAGATTCCTGCACTGCCCGTGCCCAACGCGCTCAATTTTTTGTTGGCTGGACCCAACTTTGGCACTGGGCGGTTTTCCTGAGTAAGGTAAGCCGCCAGACGCTTCGGGTTCTCCGCGGACCACCGGGATGCGTACCGCGCAAAGAACTACGAAAAGGACTTTCGATGGCCAGACTTGAAGGAATTCGTCGTTTCCCCATAAAGGGATTATCCTCAGAAGATCTCGATGAAATCAACCTTGTCGTCGGCCGCGGTATCCCCCAAGACCGAGAGTATGCACTCGCGCTGGCGGATACAGAATTCGACGAAAACAATCCTCGCCCATTACCTAAGACGAAATTTGCCGTCCTCGCCCGGTTCGCTCGATTGGCCGCGCTGCAGAGCCAACTCGACTCTCAAACCTCGACGCTCTCGCTGTCCCGAGCCGGATCACTAGTCGCGTCCGGCAACCTCGAAACTCAAGACGGTCGCAATACGCTAGAACGGGCGCTACATGACTTCGTCGGAGCTGAGCTCGGGGGCAAGCCCCGCATTGTTAAAGGCAACAACCATCGCTTTACGGACATCAGCGTTCACTCTCCGCTCCTCATGGAATCTATCTCCGTCATCAACCTGGCAACCGTACGCGCGTTCGAAGAAAAACTCGGAAAACCTGTGGATCCGAGACGCTTCCGCGGCAACCTTCTCGTCGATGGCATTGAGCCATGGAGCGAGTTCGATCTGCTAGATCAAACCTTTCGTATCGGAGATATCATTGTGCGGGGTGTGCGTCGCACGAAACGCTGCCCGGCGACCGAAGTAAACCCCGATACCGCGGAGCGCGATATCCGCGTCCCGCTCGAATTGCTTGAGCGTTACGGACACGGCGATCTTGGCATATACGTGACGGTCTTAGAGGGCGGGATATTGAGAGTGGGCGATCGCATCACACTCCCCGTCTAGCGGCACAATCCGCGCGTCACTACCCCTGAGCGCCGTCCAGTCATCAGTCGCGCATCGTGTGTACCGGCGAAACTCGATCGGCTTGTTGAAGACGATCATCATTCTGCGCTGACCTGAACATCTCAGTTTCGTATGCTTGTATAGCCGCCATCTACAAGGATGGTATGACCCGTCACCATTCGCGCAGCATCGCTTGCAAGATAAAGAACGGCGGAGGCAATCTCATCAGGTTCTGCTGGCCGACCCAGTGGCACGCGCTCGACCATCGCCCGGAAGGCAGGATTTAGCATCGCCTGCTCTAGCATATCCGAGCGGGTAAACGTTGGTGAGACGCCATTGACAGTGATGTCGTACGGAG
This sequence comes from Afipia dichlorophenoxyacetatis, assembly GCF_055386385.1. NCBI lineage: Bacteria > Pseudomonadati > Pseudomonadota > Alphaproteobacteria > Hyphomicrobiales > Nitrobacteraceae > Afipia > Afipia dichlorophenoxyacetatis. Next base: position 3,371,016 of record NZ_AP029250.1, read on the forward strand.
CCCACTCGCCAGCTAACGTCTTGGTCAATTGATTGAGCGCGCCCTTGCTGCCCGCATAGACTGCGCGGAGCGGTGCACCCACATGACCGACTTGAGAGCTGATATTGATAACCGCGCCCCTCACCTTCCTCTCAATCATCGAACGGGCGACTGCAGTCGCGGTGAAAAAAGCGCCTTTAAAATTGATATCTGACACTGCGTCGAATTCGTCCTCGGTGAACTCGACAGCCGGCTTGACGATAGTGATGCCGGCATTATTGACCAGGACGTCGATACGGCCCATCTCAGCAACGGCCTCGGCAACGAAACTATTGATACCGGCGACCTCGGTTAGTTCGAGCGCCATGGCGTGGGCGCGATGTCCAAAGTTTCGGCATTCTTCTGCGACCTTCGCCGCGTCGGCCTGGTTGCGCGCACCGAGAACGACGTCCGCCCCGGAGGCCGCGCAAGCTTGCGCGATAACGCGCCCAAGTCCCCGGTTAGCGCCAGTTATCATAACCACCTTGCCTTCAAGGCCGAAGCGCGCAGAACCCAACATTGAGTGAACTCCAGGTCGAGAGAGAGGAAGCCGCCGGCGAATTTCGTCGGCGGCAAATTGTTGAAGTTTCGGCTTTAAGCTTTCTGCGAAGCCGGTACGAAGGCGGCCGTCTGTGCGGCGCGTCCTTCGATATTTACTTGATGGTCGCGTGCGTAGAGGCTGCGAGGCAGGCACCATGCGACTAGTACGCCGGAGAATCCACATACCGCCGCGATGCCGTAAAGGGCCATATCAGCACTTCCAGTAGCGTCCTTCACCAACCCCACTGCGTAGGGGCCAATGATCCCTCCGATCTGACCGATGGAATTGATGAGCGCGATGCCAGCCGCCGCGGCTACGCCGCTGAGCATTCGAGATGGCAGCAACCAGAACAGACCGAAGGAGCCAATGATACCGGTCGCAGCCACTGAGAGGCCGATCAAGAGCGCTAATAGACTATTGCCGAACGCGCCGCAGATCACATAGCCCATCATGCCCGCAATCGCGCAACCCACTAGGTGCCAACGTCGCTCGCCCATTCGGTCAGAACTGCGGGCGATCATGGGAATCAGAACCAAGGCCACCAGATAAGGGATCATCGTGATAAGGCCGATGATGAAGGTGTCAGTGGTGCCTGCGGTTTTCACGAGCTGGGGCATCCAGAAGATGATGCCGTAAATACCCATGGCAAGACCGAGATAGATAATCGAGAAAATGTAGGTGGATGGTTCCTTAAGCGCCGCACCAAACGAATGAGTGTTGCTCACCTTGGGGTCTTGAGCAAGACGGGCCTTCAGCAGAGCCTTTTCATCCGAGGTCAGCCACTTGGCGTCGTCGATGTGATCATCAAGGACAATCAAGACCAGCAGCCCGAGCAACACCGAGGGAATTCCCTCGAGAAGAAACAGCCACTGCCACCCGGCCAAGCCACCAATGGCATCCATGTATTTCATGATGGCGCCTGAAATTGGACCGCCGATTAACCCGCAGAGCGCGATAGACATGAAGAAGAAGGAGTTTATACGGCCGCGCAAGCTGGCTGGAAACCAGTGCATGAAACAATAAACCACGCCCGGCACGAATCCAGCCTCCAGCACGCCGAGCAGAAAGCGCAACAGATAGAAAACCGTTTCCGAACGCACGAACATCATGGCCGCCGAAGCGATGCCCCAACTGATCATGATGCGAGCAATCCAGCGCCTGGATCCCACCTTAGCAAGGATGATGTTGCTCGGCACCTCGAACAGCAGATAGCCGACGAAGAAGATGCTCGCGCCAAAGCCATACGCAGCTTCGGAGAGACCCAACTCGCCCTGCATCTGCAGCTTGGCAAAGCTAACATTCACGCGATCGAGATAGGACATGACGAAACAGGCCACGAAGAGCGGCACGATGCGCCAAGATGCCTTACGGAGCACCGCCTTTGTCGCCTCCGACATCAACGGTTGCGGTATGGAATTTTCTATTGTCATGAAAGACTCTCCCCAAGTTGTTTTTTGCTCGACTGGACGCCAAGTTGTTTCTTTTCTTTTGCGCCGTCTCTCCACTACGATCGATAGGCGCGGCAGATGGACTATTTCACTGGATCAGCAAAGCATGTGCGCTTAATCGTCCTGTGAAGCTTCTCGTGGACCGGTCTGGTGGTAGCGACCCGTGAGCGCACCATGACGATGAGCATGAACAGGTGCTCATTCTCCGCAAGACTGTAGAGCCATGCGGACAATCCGAGCTGTTAGGAATTCTTTGGAATAGTCGTGCTAGATTTGCTTGTGAGCTTTCTCAACCCGCAGGACCATTCCGCGCGACGTACTCTTGATAGCCATCGTTGTCATGCACGTCGACGCGTCCGATCCAGTAGCCCTTTGCCATAACTTCTTCCTTTCAGCGTAACGACGATGGTGGAAAATCTGTGCCTGCCTTCTGCATCTATGGCTTGAAAACAAAGCCTGGCCCAATCGCGGCATCGGCTGGAATAGGTGGAAGATCGGCGAACAGTTCTGGATGTGCTTTCATCACGTTCAGGATGGGCTTTGGCTCGATATGTTTGTTGACATCAAATGTCGACTTGAGGATGCCAAGTCGCGACAGCCGGTCTTGCGCGCTCCAGAGTGCGCGATAGTTATTGGCCGATAGTCGTCGATCGAGTTGCTGGACATTGAACTGCATCGCGGTTTCAGCGACGTCCAGCTTCAAGCCTGGAATCCATCGGGTTGCGATAGCTGCGGCCTGCTTGGGATTCTTGCGCATCCATTGATCTGCTTCGGACGTCGCAGCGAGGAACTTCTCTACAATCGCCTCATTCTTACTAACCCAGGGACGCAGAGCGACCGCAAAGCCGAGATAGGCGATCACGTTCCCTCCGCGGATGACTTCAAACGCACCAGGAACATCTTTTTGCGCAACGATTGGCCAAGGATCCCATCCGGAAAAAGCATCAATCCCCTTCGCCAACAGCGCAACCGTCATATCCGGCGGCGGCGTGTTCACCAGCGTCACATCGCTCGGCGTCAAACCCGCCTTGTCGAGTAGCCCGAGAATGTACAGGTGGTTGATGGTCCCAAAGGACGTCGCGATCTTCTTTCCCTTCAGGCTTTTCAAGTCCCCCTTAACGATCCCGGATCCTTCACGCGCGACGACAGCCATTGTCGCGTCGGAACCTGTTTTAGTAGGGTTTCCACTGAAATTTCCGAGCGCGACAAGGTCCATGCCCTTTAGCACGGCTCCGATCATGGGCACGCCCACCTGAACAATGTTAGTTTCGCCGGCTTGAAGCGCATTTAACGCATCCACACCAGTCGCGTAAGGTCGCGCGATCGTAACATCGAGGCCCTGCTTTTCAAAAAATCCGCGCTCCGTAGCGACGGGCAATGCCAGCATGTCGATGGCGCTGACCATCCCGACGTTCAGTTTGATCAAATCTTGCGCCTGCGCCGCGAAATTGATCAACATCAACGCTGCCCCCAGCAGAAGCGATCTTCTCATGTTTATCCTCCCTCTTTCGTTGGCCGGATGCGGATCACTAAAACGGCTGGCGACCGCAAATTCGGTTCCTTTGACTCCCACATTTTTATTCGAGATCTCCGACGTCACCGAGGATCTCTTTGTCTTCGCCCGCACGGACCAGCGAGCAATTTGCCGGCTAAACGATTAAGCCGATTTTTCGAATTGCAAGGCTTTAGCAACGACAAAGGCTAACATGACAAATGTCGAGCTGACAATCATCCGATGTTAAACATCGGACTAATGAGACAAATTGCGCATTGCACAAATCGATCGTTTTTGCAGCGCGACAAACTACTGCCGGTCGGGTTTGATATAACGAGGAGCGCGATTTTTTGGCAGGAGACTTTCCTGAGATTTCGATTTAGACGGCCATGTAAGCTTCAGTCGCTTCGACAACTGTACGTTCGTTAAATGCACGTTGATCATCAACAAACTGACCGAACAATAGCGATTGCCCGGAGACGCATCTGTGCGCAATGAATGCGACAGCGATCGAGCTGTGGCTTCGATTTGCTGGCCGACCATAAGGCCAGCAATCTCAAACTTGCCTCGACCGTCCGCCGAAGATGCCCAGACCCACACGATGATAATACGGAAAGCGGACACCCCTCGCCCCCTAAGATCGCTTCGCGAAATGCAAATGTCTCTGCACCCAGCCCAAGCCGCGAACCTACTACGACCGCGCTATCCAACCGGCGATCGTTCGCCCGGTGCGAACTATCTACCTTGGGAAGATTCGATTCCCATATTTGGACTACAAAAAGCCTATGAAATGTCGGATGACATATAGGCGAAATCACGCGTAATCAGATGCCAGAAACTATTGTAAAGCTGTTCTTCAGACGTAACATCCCAAGCTAGGCCCTGCTCCATCATGCACACTCAAGACGGCAAGATTATCGCTCCAATCGATCCCGTTAAGCTGGATCGTCTCGCTGAAGTCGCGATCAAAGTGGGTCTTCGACTCCAGCCGGGACAGGATTTGTTGGTCACGGCGCCAAACGCAGCACTGCCGTTTGTGCGAAAAGTCGTTGAACATGCCTACAAAGCCGGCGCCGGTCTGGTGACACCCTTTTTCTCTGATGATGAAATCACATTGGCGCGTTATCGGTTCGGATCGGACATCAGCTTCGATCGGGCTGCTGGCTGGTTATACGAAGGCATGGCTAAAGCGTTTGCCGGCAACACGGCGAGGCTTGCGATCGTCGGAGACAATCCGATGTTGCTGTCGGGGCAAGATCCCGCCAATGTTGCGCGCGCCAGCAAGGCCAATTCAATGGCCTACAAGCCTGCTCTCGAGAAAATTGTCAGCTTCGACATTAACTGGAACATCGTGGCTTATCCCAGTGCGGCATGGGCAAAGCAGGTCTTCCCCAACGAGAGCGAAGACGGAGCGCTGGCCAAACTCGCGGAAGCGATTTTCAGTGCTTCGCGGGTAGATAACGAAGACGCCGTCGCATCCTGGGAAAAGCACAACGCCAATCTGCGTGAACGGACCGAATGGCTCAATGGGCAGCGCTTCGACTCTCTTCATTACACAGGCCCCGGCACAGATCTGACGATTGGCCTTGCCGATGGCCACGAATGGCAGGGCGGCGCTTCGACGGCCAAGAACGGCATTACTTGCAACGCGAACATTCCCACCGAGGAGGTCTTTACGACGCCCCACGCGCGGCGCGTTGTCGGCCATGTCGTGAGCTCCAAGCCCCTTTCCTATCAGGGCACATTGATCGACAATATCGCCGTTCAATTCGAAGATGGGCGCATTGTGGAGGCCAAGGCATCGCGCGGCGCGGAAGTTCTGAATAAGGTGCTCGATACCGACGAAGGCGCACGGCGCCTGGGCGAAGTGGCGTTGGTGCCGCATTCGTCGCCGATCTCGAAAAGTGGATTATTGTTCTACAATACTCTGTTCGACGAAAATGCCGCCTCTCACATCGCGCTCGGTCAGTGCTATTCGAAATGTTTCGTCAATGGCGACAAACTCTCGCCTGAACAGATCGCTGCGCAAGGCGGCAACAAGAGCTTGATCCACATTGACTGGATGATCGGCACAAACGAGACCGATATCGACGGCGTTTATGCCGATGGGCGTCGGGTGCCAGTGTTCCGTAAGGGCGAATGGGCTACGGGTGGATAGCCAACTCCAAAGCATCATCAAGTGCTGGAGGACTGCGGACCTCTCGCGATTGACAATCGCGCAGTTGGTGGTGCCTATCGCAGGTAGCTCGCACTACTCTGGAGATATAACGACATGGAGGAAGACCTCTCCCTTTGGTTGATCCGGCATGCGGTCGTCGACGGCGTCGCGGGGACGATCCATGCCTCAGACGCGCCAGCCGATCTCGGTGACCAGCCGCAACTGGACGCGCTGCGACGGTTCCTTCCTCCGGGTGCCATGAGCTACGCAAGCCCGGCGCGGCGCACTGTCGATACGGCACGTGCGCTAGGGCTTGATCCGGTCCCCGTCCCTGAATTCCGGGAGCAAGATTTTGGCGACTGGACCGGGCATCGCCACGACGATCTTGCTGCCGCTGGCGGCGACGATTACGGAGCGTTCTGGAGCGATGCCGCCCGCGCACGACCGCCGGGCGGTGAAAGCTTTGAGGATCAAGTCGCTCGGGTTCGGCGCGGCCTCGACCAGATCGCGCAGGGTTCGGCAAACCTTGTGGTCCATTCCGGCACCATTCGCGCCGCGCTGTGCATTGCGCTGGACCTCACCCCGGAGGCCGCGCTGCGCTTCGTCATCAACCCGCTCTCCCTCACTCGCATCGACCGGCTGTCGAATGGCTGGCGGATCGTGTCGGTCAATCAGAGACTGACGTAACCCCCATCATCCGACGGGGCGATCCGGCACGTTGGCCTGCGCAAAGGTCGCCATACCGTTGTGCAGGGCGCATGCGAGCCGCACGAGCGGCAAAGCGATCGCCGCACCAGACCCCTCGCCAAGCCTCAGGTCCAAACTCACCAGCGGGTGAACATTCAGGGCGCGAAGAACCATATGGTGCCCCTGCTCCGCCGATTGATGCGAAGGCAGCAGAAACGGCTGACAGGACGGATTGATACGGACTGCAGCCAACGCAGCCACCGAGACGATAAAACCATCGACAAGGATCGGGATACGACGCTGTGCTGCCGCAATGATCGCACCGCAAATGGCCGCGATTTCAAGACCACCAACCGCGCACAAAATCTTCTCAGCAGCGACGCCCTGAGCTGTAAGACTGTGGCGCGCCAACGCGGCATCGATCAGGCGTGCCTTGCGAGCGCGGCCCGCGGCATCGACGCCCGTGCCACTGCCCGCGATCTCTTCAGCGGTGACTCCGAGCAAAGCCGAGGCAATGGCCGCGGATGCCGTTGTATTGCCGATGCCCATCTCACCGAGAATAAGCATATCTGGTTGTCCGGCTTCAGCGCGCAACACCGCCCGCTTTCCGCAATCGAAAGCAAAGGCCAATTCCGCAGGCTCGAGCGCCGCCTCGAGGCTGAAATCGCGGCTGCCGCAACGCGGCTTGTCTGTGACGATGCCTGGCAGTGGCGATTGCGCTAGCGTGCCCGCGTCAACGACTTCGAGACTTGCCCCCAACTCGCGCGCCAACACCGAGATCGCAGCTCCGCCCGAGGCGAAGTTGGCCATCATGGCGATCGTCACCTCCTGCGGATAGGCCGAGACGCCTTGCGCAACGATGCCGTGATCGCCGGCAAAGATGATGATCGGCACGCGCGCGGCGCGCGGTTGCTCTGCTCGTTGCAGACCGGCGAGATGGACCGCAACCTGCTCGAGCCGGCCAAGCGCGCCGGTCGGTTTCGTGAGTTGGGCCTGTCTCGACAGCGCCGCCTCGCGATGGACGGCCGAGACATCGGGGCATTCCTGGTAAACCCATTCGGGGAGCATGTTATTCCGCCTCTCGACGATGCTGTGGCTAGCTCGTCACGATTTCCGCTTGAGGATGTAGCTGTCCATGATCCAGCCATGCTGTTCACGCGCCGTGTGCCGTGCAGCGACGATGCGCGGCCCCACTTCGGCAAGCGCCCCCGACAGGATGATTTCATCGGACATGCCGAGATAGGCGCCCCACCAGATGTGCAGCCCCTTCGGCTCCAGTGCCTGAAAGGCCGTCCCACCATCAAGCATCACGACCACAGTATCCGTACCCGCCGGCCAGCCGCCCTCACGCAGCCGCCGTCCGGTCGTGACGAGAAACGGCTCGCCAATATCGTTCAGCGGCAGTGCATGCGCCGCGCACAGCGCCTGGATCGAGGTGATACCTGGGATCACTTCGATGGTCGGCAACGGATTAAGCCGGCGCGCGATGCGCAGGGAGGAGTCGTAGAGCGATGGATCGCCCCAGATCAGGAGCGCCACACGCCCTTCGCTTCCGAGATTGTTCGCAATCTCTTGCGACCAGGTTGCGGCAATCGTGTCATGCCAGTCGTCGACACCCTTGCGATAGTTTGCCTCGCCAGCATCGCGCACAGGCAGATCAAATTCCACAATGCGCGTCCGGGCATTGGTCAATACGTCAGTGCAAATGGCCCGCCGCAATTCGGCAAGGTCCGACTTCCCCGCTCCCTTGCGCGGGATGAGGATGAGATCGGCGGCGTTGATCGCGCGGATCGCAGCGAGTGTGAGCTGGCCGGGATCACCGCACCCAATGCCTATCAGGGAGAGTGTCAGCATCTTCTGTGCGAGAGGCAACGACTCCGGCGCCATCACGGATCTCCCGCAAGCGCGCCGAACAGGATAACGGCAGCAGCGGTCGCTGCGTCGTCTCGCGGAAGCTGTTCAGCGAGCTCGGCGACGGTAGTGCGGATGAGGCGTTCGTCAGTGCGGCCTAAGGATTCAGCAAACAGCGCGGGCGTACCTGGCGCGAGGCCATGTTCGATCAGCTTCGCGGCCAAAGCCGGAAACGTGCGGCGGCCCATATAGACCACGGTCGTCGCATCGGGATCGGCCAGGGCCGCCCAATTCAGGTTCGCGGGCAATTCACCGGTGACGTCGGCGCCCGTCACGAACTGAACCCGGCGCGAGGTGTTTCGTCTCGTCAGGGGAATGCCAGCTTGTGCAGCCGCGACGCAGGCTGAAGTCACACCTGGCACGATCTCATAATTGATACCGGCCGCGCGAAGAGTCTCGATCTCCTCTTCCAGACGGCCGAAAACACCCGCATCGCCTGATTTCAGGCGGACCACGCGCGCGCCCGTTCCGGCATAGTCGATGAGCAACTGATTGACATGCTGTTGCTTGGTTGAGAGGCGACCAGCGCGCTTACCAACCGCGACGAGATTGGCGCCGGGGCGCGCCAGATCGAGGATCGCGCCGGAGGCCAGATCGTCATAGAGCACGATGTCGGCCTCGCGCAGCCGCGCGGCTCCCTTCAGTGTCAGGAGCTCGGGATCGCCGGGACCAGCCGAGATGAAGGAGACGAAACCGCTCACCGGTCCTCCGCGATCAGATGGAAGAACGTACCGGTGGTGTTGTCACGCCGCGAGCCGGTTTCCGTAACGGTGGCGCCATTCGCATCGCGCACAATCGCCAGCGGTGTATCGGGTTGCGAGATAATCGTGGAATAGTGAAACTCATGCCCACGCAGCCGTGCGCCGATCTTGTGTCCCGGCATTGGCGCGGCCAGTTCCGCAAGCCGATAGCCGAGGTGCATGCGACGCTTGGCAAAACTCGTCTCCAGACCAAGAAGTCCGACCATCTCATGCCGCGTCCCTTCGGCATCGGTCAGAGCCGTGCCCAGCGCCATATAGCCCCCACATTCGCCGTGCACCGGGCGTGTTTCAGCAAAGGCACGCAACGCACTGCGAAACCGCGTATTGGCCGCGAGCCGGCCGGCGTGCAGTTCCGGATAGCCGCCCGGTAGCCAGCAGACGTCCGCGCTTGGGTCCGGCGCCTCATCGGCAAGCGGTGAGAACGTCGAGATTTCCGCGCCAGAGGCGTGCCAGGCCTCGAGCATGTGCGGATAGACGAAAGAGAACGCAGCATCACGGGCGAGCGCAATACGCTGGCCGGGAGGCTTAGCAGCGAGATCGCAGGGAACAGACTGCGGCGACCAAGCGCAGGCCGATTGGAGCACCGCGTCGAGATCGACATGCTTGGCGACGAAGCGCGCGGCAGCGGCGATCAGCTCGCCGACCTCCGCCTGCTCTTCGGCCTGTACCAGACCAAGATGCCGCTTGGGCAAGGATATTTCGGCATGGCGAGGCAACGCGCCGAACATCGCAATGCCGACATCCGCCAGAGCGCGCCGCACGAGATCCTCATGTCTTGGGCTGGCGATGCGGTTAAGCACGACGCCTGCAAGACGCACGCCCGATCGATAATCGCGCAGTCCGGTAGCAATCGCCGCGGCCGTCTGCGCCTGACCGGATGGATCGAGTACGAGCAGCACCGGCCACCCCATCATCTCAGCAATATCGGCGGTCGCACCCGTTCCGGTGACGCCGCGTGCGGCAACGCCGTCGAACAGCCCCATCGAGCCCTCGGCAAGCACAAGATCGGCCTCGACGCCTCGGCCGACGAGGCTTGAGATGGTGTCACGATCCATGGCCCAGCTATCGAGATTGACCGAGGCGCGCCCGGTAGCCACTGCGTGAAAGGCAGGGTCGATATAATCCGGACCGCTCTTGAAGCACTGCACCGTCAGCCCGCGCTCGCGATAGGCGTGCGCGAGGGCGAGCGTCAGCGTGGTCTTGCCGACGCCGGATGCGGGCGCCGAGATGAGAAGGCCGACTGCCATCACGATGCCTCCGGGAAGCGCGGTGAAGACCCGACCGGCCGGTAACGACGGTCGTAGTCGGCGGCATAAAGGCGGCTCTCGGCGAACTCCTCCGACCCCAGCGTTTTTCCGACGAGAATGAGCGCCGTGCGCTCAAGCTCGGCGCCGACCGCGACGTCGAGCGTGGCAAGTGTCGCGCGGACAATGCGCTGATCGGGCCAGCTCGCACGCCAGACGATCGCGACCGGACAATCTCCGCCGTAATGCGGCGTCAACTCGGCAATCACTTTGTCCAAGAGATGGATCGACAGATGGATACCGAGCACTGCACCAGTCGCGGCGAAGGCGGCGAGCTTCTCCCCTTCCGGCATTGCGCTTGCCCGGCCCGGCGTGCGCGTCAGCACCACGGACTGCACAAGACCCGGCAGCGTCAGTTCGGCTTCAAGCGCCGCAGCAGCTGCCGAAAAGGCCGGCACACCCGGTGTGATTGAATACGGAATGTTGAGCCCGCGCAGACGGCGCAACTGTTCACCCATCGCCGACCAGATCGAGAGATCACCGGAATGCAGCCTTGCAACGTCCTTGCCATCCGCATGCGCGGCCGCGATTTCGGCAACGATCTCATCAAGCGACAGCAGCGCAGTGTTGACGATCCGCGCGCCGGGCGGGCAATGGGCAAGCACGCCTTCCGGCACGAGCGAGCCGGCATAGAGACACACCGGACAAGCAGCGATCAGGTCGCGGCCGCGCAGGGTCAGCAGATCGGCAGCACCCGGCCCAGCGCCTATGAAATGCACGGTCATGCGCCCTCTCCTTCTGCGATCGCTGCAGTGGCAGTTCGATCCTGCGAGACCACCCGCGTCGCGACGAGCCGCGCGTGGCGCCCGGCGGCGGCGAGCGCTGCGGCTTCGGCAACCGAACCGGTCCCGAATTTTTCTTGAATAAGCTCGGACTGGGTCAACGTCGCAATGCCCGCAAGCACGTTGGCTGGCATGGCTTTGATCGGTACATTGAGCTCACGCGCCAACTGTTGCAGAGCATCCGAATCTGCCTTGTCACTCACCGTGGCAATGGCCGTGACGCCTTCGGCACCGGCAGCCATGAGCACCTCGCGAAGCGAGACAACCGTGACGTCGCGCCTGAATCCCAAACCTACGACCCTCATTTGATCGCACTCCATTGCACGACCGAGCGCGACGCCTCCCAGGATCGGTATCGACCCAACGGAGCGGCATGCGCGATCTCGACGCGCATCAACTCGCCGCCATAGCGCTGATGCAGCTCCGCGAGAAGCGCCTCTGTCTCCAGTGTCACACTGTGTGCGACCAGCCGTGTGCCCACCGCGATGCGCGACCAGACAGCGTCGAACAGCGCAACGTTGAGACCGCCGCCAATGAATACGGCGTCGGGCGTCTCGAGGTCCGCGAGGATGTCCGGTGCGGCCCCTTGTATGACTGTCATCCGATGCGCCAATCCGAAGGCTGCAGCATTGCGATGAATGTTCGCGACACGATCTTCGCGAGCCTCAATCGCGATCGCGCTTCCCCCACACAACGCCCATTCGACAGAGATCGAGCCCGAGCCTGCTCCAATGTCCCAGAGCCTTTCGCCGGGCCGCGGTGAAAGTGCGGAGAGCGCCAACGCACGGATCGGCCGCTTGGTGATCTGGCCATCGTGGACGAAGAGATCGTCTGAAAGACCTGAACTGCGCGCGAGCCCCTGCGATCCCCTCGCCTCCAGCGCAATCGTCATGAGACTGTCGCCTGGCTCCGCCGTATAGCTATCGGCGCGGTGCTGCCTGACGCGTTCGCGCGCACCGCCAAGCGCGGACAGCGCCCATAGCGGTGATGCGCCCCAACCGCGTTCTGTGAGCCAGGCGGCGAGCTCACCACCTGCCTTGCCGTCGCGGACCAGGCAAATGATCCGCGCACCGCGCACCAGATGCGGCAATAGACGCTCGAAAGGCACGGCATGGAGACCGAGACACACGACGGACTCGATGCGCCAACCCAACCGCGCCGCCGCAAGCGAGAACGTCGAAGGTGCAGAGTGAGAGATCCATTCGCCGGCATGAAGCTGTTTGGCAAGCGTGCCGCCGACGCCGTGCCAGAACGGGTCGCCTGAAGCGAGCACGGCCGTCGGCCGGCCGCGATGGCTCAATACGCAATCCACGTCGAACGGCATCGGCCATGGACGGCCTCGGTCGGCAACGCCAGCGAGTGCGAGATGACGTTCGCCGCCGAGAACGATTTCAGCCCCGGCAAGCGCCTTTCGGCTTGCTTCCGACAGGCCGGCAAGGCCATCTTCGCCGATACCGATAATGGTCAACCAGGGATCAGCCACGATGCGCGCCCTCATTTTGGGCGGAATAGCCGACGCCAATCAACTTGCAGAGGCGCTCGCGCACGGCGGGCTCGATGCAATCTATTCGTACGGAGGCCGCACGCGTGCGCCCGCAGGACAGCCGGTGCCGACCCGCATCGGCGGCTTCGGCGGTGCAATTGGTCTTGCCGCGTACATTCGGCAGGAGAGCATCACGCATGTGATCGATGCGACGCATCCCTTTGCCGCCGAGATGAGTCGAAACGCTGTTGCGGCATGCACGGAAACCGCGACGCCGCTGATCGCGCTCGAACGTGCGCCCTGGGTGAAAACGCCCGGAGACACCTGGATCGAGGTCGCTGACATCCCAGGCGCCGTTGCGGCCTTGCAGGAGAAACCCACCCGGGTCTTTCTCGCCATCGGGCGGCAGCACATCGCGCCCTTCGGCGCGAAGCCGCAGCACACCTACACCTTGCGCTTTGTCGATCCACCCGAGCGCGAACTGCCGTTCGATGCCGACGTCATCGTGTCGCGCGGACCGTTCACTCTCAAGAGCGAACTGGAGATGATGCAGGCACGCGGCATAGAATGGATCGTCGCGCGTAATTCCGGAGGTGACGGCGCGCGCGCCAAGATCGACGCCGCGCGTGCGCTCGGTCTTCCCGTCATCATGCTCTCGCGTCCGCAATTGCCCGAAAGGTTGCGAGCGAACAATGTGGCTGAAGTGTTGCAGTGGCTCGGTCATTGAGCATGCCTTGGCGCATAAACCCAGCGGCCGACGCGGCGCGTCGCTGAATTGCTCATGATCACGAGCGTCCGCATGTCGGCCATCTCCGGCCTCGCCTCGCAGACCCTGGCCGTTTCGATCCGCTCATCACGTGTACTGACCGCGCGGGCGAAGATAAGGATGTGATCGCCGCACCCTGCCTCATTCAGAATATCCAGCACACGCTCAAACCCCTCGGGCCGGCTCGCCGAGCGCGGATTGTACATCGCGATTGCGAAGTCGGCTTCAGCAGCAAGCCGCAAGCGCTTCTCGATGACGGCCCACGGCTTGAGATTGTCCGAGAGATTGACCACGCAAAAATCATGGCCGAGCGGCGCGCCAACGCGTGCGGCTGCCGCGAGCATCGCGGTCACACCGGGGAGAACACGAATAGGAAGGTCCTGCCATTGCGGCTTGTCTTCAAGCGCTTCGAACACGGCGGACGCCATGGCAAAGACGCCGGGGTCGCCGGAAGATACCACGACAACCTGATGACCTTCAGATGCGAGCCGCAAAGCTTCGCTCGCTCGCTGTAATTCGACGCGATTGTCGGACGGATGCAACGTCAGCCCAACGCGAGGTGGCACGCGCGCGACATAGGGCGCATAGCCTACGATGTCGGTCGCAGCTGCAAGCGCAGCAGTGACTTCCGGCGTGACCAGCGCGTCGTCACCGGGCCCGAGTCCCGCGATGGTGAGTGTCCCCGTCATTCGGCCGATCCCATCTGCCGCCCCTGTCCGTGCACAAGCACGATCGCAAAGTACGGGCAGTCAGCCTCGTCAACATCGACCAGTCGTGTGATGCGTTCACTTGGCATCGTGCCTCGCTCGACCAGCCAGGCGTCGGCCAATCGGCCGGCGGACGTGAGCGCGCTACGCACCTTGGTCAGGTTGCGTCCGGTCTTCATGATGACGAGCGCATCGGAATTGCGCATGCGGCTTGCGAGTTCATCTTCCGCGAGCGTCCCCATCAGCACGGTCGTCACGTCGTCCCCAAGCGCGATTGGCTGGCCGACCGAATTCCAGCAGCCAACCATTCCGGGAATACCTGCGATCACCTCGATCTCGGCGCGTCCCTGCAGACGCATGTGAAGGTGCATGAAGGAGCCGTAAAAATAAGGATCGCCCTCGCAAAGCACGATGACGTCGACCTCGCGTGCAAGCCGCGCGAGACGTTCCGCCCATTCGTCGTAGAACACTGATAGCAGACGGACATACTCCGGACTGTCGAAGGCGATCTCCGTCGTCACCGGATATTCCATCGGATATTCGGAGACATCAGCCGCCAGCATTCCCTCGACGATGCGCCGTGCCTGGCCTGGTCGTCCCTTCTTACGGAAATAGGCGACGTGCTTTGCCGCACGCACTTCACGATCAGCGCGCACGCTCATCAAATCCGGATCGCCTGGCCCGAGGCCGCAACAGATAATACGGCCCATGGCTATTCGCTCCGACTCGCCAACGCATTCACGGCAGCCACAGTGATCGCCGAGCCGCCAAGGCGCCCCTCGACCGTCAGTGCCGGCGCGGGAGGCGCAGCCATCAACGCGGCCTTGGATTCGGCAGCCCCCACAAAGCCGACGGGGCAACCGATGATCGCTGCTGGTCTCGGACAGTCGCGGTCCTCCAGCATGTTGAGAAGATGAAACAGCGCTGTCGGCGCGTTGCCGATGGCAACGATTGCACCTTCGAGATGCGGCCGCCAAAGCTCCAACGCCGCGGCTGAGCGCGTGTTCTGCATCGATTGCGCAAGCCCGGGAACGGCAGGATCGGCGAGCGTACAGATCACCGCGTTGCCGGCAGGCAGGCGAGCGCGCGTAATGCCTTCAGACACCATGCGCGCATCGCACAAAATGGGCGCGCCGTTCTGCAAGGCCGCACGCGCTGCGGTGGCCATGCCGGGCGTAAAGCGGATATGCGCTTCAAGACCGACCATGCCGGCAGCATGGATCATGCGCACGGCTACGGGCTCCTCATCCGCCGTGAAGCGGCCAAGCTCCGCCTCGGCGCGAATGGTGGCGAAGGATTGGCGATAGATCGCTGCACCGTCGGTTTCGTAAGTGTGCGGCATCAGCAAGCCTCCATCAGGATGGAGGGATCCGCGACGAGGCTCGCTCCACGGAGAGCCCGCATGACAGGCATATTCCGCGTCGAGCCGTCACGGATGAGATCAAATCCATCGCTGGTCGCAACCAATGTGACCGACGTCGGTCCAGCATGGGCGCAGCCCTTCGCGCAACCGGAGACGTGGAGTTGGGCGTCGGGTGCAATGTGCGGCGCGAGTGCAGATGCAAGTGCGCGCGTATCGGCATGTGCTTCACGGCAGCGTGGCGCCCCGCTACACGCGATGACGCGGAGCGCGGGCTCATCGGGCTGTGTGATAAGATCCGGCGACTGGGGCATCTCATTAAGCCCTTCCGCCAGCATCATGCGCCATGGTGTCATGCGCAGCGCTTGTGCGCAGCCAGCAAGATAGCTGAGTGTCGAACACGGGACCTGTCCAAACGCTGCGCCCACCATCGCGCCTTGCGCGAAGAGGCCCGGACGCCGGGCGGCGGCCATAACGCGTGCAGGTTCGGCATCTCCCCGCAGGGCTTCAGGTAGCCTCGCGCCGGTGCGCAGATGAGCTGCCATCCGTCCTCGTCCGCCTGCAGCGCCGCCCGATGCGACGAACCATTCAGCAAGCGCGAGTGCAAGCTTCACGGCCTCGCCCCGAGAGATCGAGCGACCGAATTCCGCACCATCGGCGCGGACGATGAGGCCACCTGTCAGATCGCGCTCGATCCGGATATCAGCTGACGCGGCAGCGAGCACGCGCTCTTTCCCGTCATCGATCGCAAAACCAAACTTGGTGGGAAGATCGAGAGCGCTATCGGCCAGAGCCTGCTCGAGCGTCGCAGCAAGCGAGCATGTGTCATCGCCAGTGCTCCAGAACGGCGTCACCAGAATGTTGCGCCGGGACTCAGTTTCTGGATCCGGATCGAGCAAACCCAACTGAGCCAACCCGTCGAGCAGCGCTGGATGCCCGCGCTCGTCCACGCCCCGGATCTGAAGATTGGCGCGGCTGGTCAGGTCGATCAGGCCGTTGCCATGACGCTCCGCCAGATCAGCTATTCCCGCCGCTTGCTTCGCATCGAGCCTGCCGCCATAGGGGCGCACGCGCACGACCAACCCATCGCCCGAAAGCATCGGCCGCAGAGCTCCCGGGCACCAGCCCTTGATTGCGACGGCGCTCATGACGCCTCCTGCAGCGCAGCCGCAATCGAATTGCGTCGCGTCTTCCAGAGCCCCGCGTCATGCAGGCGGGTGAAGCAGTTTTCCATCGCGGTCAACGCCGCGGGATTTCCGCGGGCCATGAAAGCCCGGACATCGTCGTTGCCGAGTGTCGCGTCGTAATAGAGATCGAAAAGATGTGGCGGCACCGCATCGGCGAGACGCGCGAAGGCAGCCATATGCTCAAGCGTCGCGGTGATTTCGGCGGCGCCGCGAAAGCCGTGACGCATCATGCCCGCGATCCAGTTCGGGTTGGCGGCACGGGCGCGCACCACGCGCGAAATCTCCTCGGTCAATGCGCGCGCGCGCGGCTGATCGGGGTGCGTTGTATCGAGGTGATAGAGTTTCACGGTCGTGCCGAGCCGTGCCGCTGCGGCCGCGATGCCTGCCTCATGGGCGGCGTAGTCAGCGGCGAGCAGCAGATCCGTTTCTGGCAGGTCTTGGGTATGAACAAAGGTATCAGCGGCAGTGAGCCGTGCCTCGATGCCCGCGCGATCAGGATGCATCTCGCCATCAGAGGAGAACGCCCAGGACGATGCCGACAACCAAGCCTCGCCGGCATCTTCCCGCGTTTCCTGCGTGAAGACATCAGGGATCGACGATAGTCCGACACCATATTGCCCCGGACGTGGCCCGAACACGCGCGATGCGCGATGACGATAGGGATTTTCTTCGATCTCTTCTTCGCGCTCCGAGAGTGCCTCAGTCGCCGCCTCGAACAATTGCGCGAGGTTCGAGAAAACATCGCGGAACAATCCGGACATCCGCAGCGTGACATCAATGCGAGGACGGCCGAGTTCGGCGGGCGCAATGATCTCATAGCCGGTCACCCGGCCCGATCCGTGATCCCAGCGCGGCACAATGCCCGCAAGATGCAGGGCCATCGCAAAGTCTTCGCCAGCGGTGCGCATGGTCGCGGAGCCCCAGAGATCCACGACCAGCCCTTTCGGCCAGTCGCCGTGATCCTGCAAGTGACGGCGCATCAACTCCTCGGCGAGCTTGATGCCTTGCGCATGAGCCGATGGCGTCGGCACAGCGCGAGGATCAACCGCAAACAGATTGCGTCCTGTGGGCAGCACGTCCTGGCGTCCACGATAGGGTGAACCCGCTGGCCCCGGCGCAACGCGCCGGCCGGCCAGTGCATCAAGCACTGCGCCCCTCTCCGCTTCACCACAGGCTCCGCGGCCGAACACATGCAAACCATCGCCGAACTGGCTTTCCTTGAGATCGCAGACAAAACGATCGATCTGCGGAATGGCCTCGGCCGGCGCGACCGATGCAGCAAGACCCAAATCGTCTTCCAACCCGGAGGCGCGCGCCTCGTCGCGGATCGCTGAAATCAGACGCTGACGTCGTGCAGGGTCAAGGCCATCGGCGGTTGAATATTCGTCGAGCAACTGCTCGAGCCGACGCAAGCTGTCCGGCACAGCGGCCTTTGCCAATGCCGGCGGCAAATGACCGATCGTGACCGCACCGATCCGTCGCTTGGCCTGCGCGGCTTCGCCGGGATCGTTGACGATAAAAGGATAGATCATCGGCACGTCGCCGATCAGTGCGTCCGGCCAGCAGGACGAGGACAGCGCGACGGACTTGCCCGGCAGCCATTCGAGCGTGCCGTGCGCCCCCATGTGGATGACGGCGTCGATCCCCTGGCGTTGGAGCCACAGATAGAACGCGACATAGGCGTGGCGTGGGATACGCGAGAGATCATGGTAGTCGGCATCACGCTCGCCGACCTCGCCACGCTCTGGCTGAAGGGCGATGATGGCCTTGCCACGCCGGATCGCTGCAAAGTGAAACGCGCCGGCGCGGCAATTCGGATCGTTCTCCGGTGCGCCCCAGGCGCGCGCGAGGTCATCCTGCAACGGGCGTGACATGCCCGCGAGCGCCGCACGATACTCGGCAACACTCCAGGTCAATTCCTCCCGCAACAGAATGTTGCCAAGCGTCTCCGCCGTCTCCAAATCGAAGCCGGCTTCATTCAGATCGGAGAGCAGTGCTTCAATCGAAGCCAGCGCATCAAGCCCAACCGCATGCGCGATCTGATGTGGACGACCTGGATAATTCGAGAGCACGATCGCGAGTTGCTTCTCGCCAGCCGGCTTGCTTGCGAGCCGATGCCAGGCGGCCACCCGTGCAGCAACGGCGTTCACACGTTCATCGTCGGCCCCGTGCGCGAGACGAGCGAATTGCAGATCGGGATCGCGCTCACTAACCGACTTGAAGCTCACGACGCCCGAGAACAGTCGGCCGTCGACCTCCGGTAACACCACATGCATCGCGAGATCTCCCGGTGAGAGACCGCGAAGCGACCCGGCCCAATCCTCGCGCCGTGCCGTTGACAGTGCGACCTGGAAGACCGGACACGATGCAACATCGAATGGAGTGCTGCCGTCGTCACCGACCGCCGAGAACGCCGTCGCATTGACGACGGCAGCTGGTGGTGTTTGCACAAGATGCGCACGCAGCCAGTCAGCGACGCCCGGCGCCTTCAAAGAAGTGACGAAGACGCCATAGGCATCAAAGCCCCTGTGCCGCAACGCTTCGATCAGCGCGTCAACCGGATTTGTGTCGGCAGCGGCGAGATAGGAACGATAGAACGTGACGAGCGCGCGCGGCCGCCCATCGGATGTCGGCGCCGCCACAACGCCACGAACGGGGTCGTAGAAACCGATCTCGGGAATATCCTGGTCCCCGACCACAGGTCCCGCATAAAGTCCCGACGCCAGCGCAAGCTGTGCGATCGCCGCCTGCGCCGCCACGGGGCCGCCCTTGTCGCAGAGCGCCTTGAGCCGCCTCAGTGTTGACACCGGCAGAGTCGAGAATGCATCCAGTCGCACATCGTCGCGGCCATCTGCCGGCAGCACGGCCAACGCAATGTCGCGTGTCTTCGCCAGTTGATGCAGAGCTGCGAGCCCATACGGCCAATAGGACTCCCCGCCAATCAACCGCACAAGAATGCCGCGCGCATGCGACAACGTTCGCTCGATATAGGTATCGACCGACAGCGGGTGACGCAGCTCAGCCAGATTTGCGAGCCTCAGCGACGGCAGGCTGGCCTGCCCGCGTCGCCAGCCCGACGCGAATGCCGCAAGATCACTGTCGGAAAACGAGAGTACCACGAGATCGGCCGGATCCTGGCCGATGTCTCTTGGCGTCGCGGTCTCCTCAAGCCCGCGGCTCTCGCGAAAGACGACGTGCATCAGATGCCGGATCCCTCAAGACCAAGTCCTACCTTGATTGCAGCTTCGTCGATATCGCCGTGCTCGCCGATCACAACCAGTTTCGACTGCCGCGGACGCGCACCCCAGGGCTGATCGAACTGATGGCGCACCCGCTCTCCGACCGATTGCAGCAGCAAACGCATCGGCTTGCCTTCAACGGCGAGGTAGCCCTTGGCGCGCAGCACGTTCTGTTCGCGCGCCAGCCGCTGGATCGATGCGACCAGCGCGTCGATGTCGGCGACCTCCGGGAGATCGATGACGACGGACGCGAAGTCATTGTGCTCGTGCTCATCCTCGCCGTCATGATGCGAAGGGCGCGCGGCAAGATCGTCCTCTGCGGCTGCTTCGAGGCCGAGGATCACGCGCAGGTCAACGGCACCGTCGACGACCGGCAGCATCGGGACGCGGCGCGGCATCTCGGCTTCGATCGCTGCCTTCGCCGCTTCAAGCCCTGCCGA
Source organism: Afipia dichlorophenoxyacetatis (assembly GCF_055386385.1). Lineage (NCBI taxonomy): Bacteria > Pseudomonadati > Pseudomonadota > Alphaproteobacteria > Hyphomicrobiales > Nitrobacteraceae > Afipia > Afipia dichlorophenoxyacetatis. The sequence continues at coordinate 3,391,303 of NZ_AP029250.1, forward strand.
GCCTGCCAGATCGGCCTTGGTGAGCAGCACGATATCGGCGCAAGCGATCTGGTCTTCAAACACTTCCGAGAGCGGCGTTTCGTGATCAAGATTGTCGTCGGCTGCGCGCTGCGCTTCCACAGCGACCGGATCCGGCGCAAAGCGGCCCGCCGCCACCGCTTCCGCATCAGCAAGCGCAATCACGCCGTCGACAGTGATCCGTGACCGGATTTCCGGCCAGTCGAACGCCTTGAGCAGCGGCTTCGGCAGCGCCAAGCCCGACGTCTCAATCAGGATATGATCGGGCCTCACGGGGCGCGCGAGCAATTGCTCCATCGCCGGAATGAAATCATCGGCAACCGTGCAGCAGATGCAGCCATTCGCAAGTTCGACGATGTTTTCTTCCGGGCAATTGGCATCAGCGCAGGATTTCAAAATCTCGCCATCGACGCCCTCGCTGCCGAACTCATTGACGAGCACTGCGAGCTTCTTGCCGTTGGCATTGGTGATCAAATGGCGGATCAGCGTGGTCTTGCCCGAGCCGAGAAAGCCGGTGACGACGGTGACAGGGACTTTTGCGAGCGAATTCATTCGGCGGCCTCCGGCACAGGCGCAATGGGGGGAATACGAGCGAGCGATTGTTTGCGGAAAATTTCCGGGCGGCTGCGCCACGGCACGAGGCCGTCGGGCGCGGCTGCATAGGCCGATGCGCCGGCGATCACATCGCGCGCATTGGCATCCGACAGGCGGCCATAGACGTAAGACCAACGCCCTGGTGCGCTAAGCGCAACCGAGCAACCCTGGCTGCACGCGGACAGGCATTCGACCGGAACCACGCTCACGCCTTCGGGTACACCGGCGTCGAGGATCGCTGCATGCAGGCGCTTGCCGGGCGAGATCTCGCCCTCGCCGACCGTCTGGCCGGCCCGGCAGGTAATACAGACGTGAAGTATGACGGTCATCGCCCCTTCCAAGGATAGACAGCGGGAGGGCGATGAGGAGCGCGAATCCACCCGAAGGAAGGCTCGCTTCCCCGTCGCGGAACACCCCGTCCGCCGGTCTCAAACGTTGCGTTGGCAGGTCTCCCGGCTTGCGGAGCAGGATTTTATCCTTCGATCCCCACCTTCCCACCCCCGTTTGGGGCAGTGGCTTTGGGCATCTCTCCGGTCACGGTCGCGGGGGCGGCTGTTTTCGAACCCAAATCTTCCGATTTGAGCCCTATCGCATTCCCTCTTCGCCTGTCGTAGGACAGGAACCAACGCAGGTGCACCATTTGCCGATGCCCGCAACTTGTCAAGCCGAAGGACCACCTCAGATATGTCTGAACAAGATGCCGCTGCGAACGAGGACGCCGCCTCCAAAACCGCTGTCGATACCCGCCACGCCGAGAAAATGGCGAAGATCAAGGTTGCCCGCGACAAGATCATGGCAACCAAGAGTGGCGAGAAAGGACTGATCATCGTTCATACCGGCGCGGGAAAGGGAAAATCATCCTCCGCCTTCGGAATGATCGTGCGCTGTGTCGCGCATGGCTTTCCCTGCGCGGTGGTGCAGTTCATCAAGGGAGCCTGGGACACAGGCGAGCGCCGCCTGCTCACCGGCCATTTCAGCGATCTCTGCCAGTTTCATGCGATGGGCGAAGGCTTCACCTGGGAAACGCAGGACCGCGAACGCGATATCGCCGCAGCAAGAGCGGGCTGGGAGAAAGCGAAGCAACTGATCCTCGATCCAAACTTACGCATGGTCGTGCTTGATGAGATCAACATCGCTCTCCGCTACGACTATCTCGAGATTTCCGAAGTCGTCGACTTCCTGAAAACCTCGAAGCCACCGATGACGCATGTCGTTCTCACCGGGCGCAACGCCAAAGACGAGTTGATCGAGATTGCCGACCTCGTCACCGAGATGACGCTGGTCAAACATCCCTTCCGGTCCGGCATCAAGGCCCAGCCGGGCGTCGAATTCTGAAGACGGTTCGATGGCGCGCGCATTGATGATCCAAGGAGCGGGTTCGGACGTGGGCAAGTCGCTCATCGTCGCGGGCCTCGTGCGCGCTGCAAGGCGCCGCGGGTTGCGTGTGCTCCCCTTCAAGCCACAAAACATGTCGAACAATGCGGCTGTGACGGTGGACGGCGGCGAGATCGGCCGGGCGCAGGCCTTGCAAGCACTGGCCGCTGGCGTTGAACCGCACACAGATATGAACCCGATCCTCCTAAAACCCGAGACGGATGTCGGCGCGCAGGTCATCGTGCATGGCAAGCGCTTTGCCACGGTGCGCGCGCGCGAATATGCGGCTATGAAACCATCGCTGATGGGCGCCGTGATCGAGAGCTTTGCGCGGCTGAAGGATCGCGCCGATCTTGTGCTCGTCGAAGGCGCCGGCAGCCCGGCCGAAGTTAATCTGCGCAAGTCCGACATCGCCAATATGGGCTTTGCGCGCAAGGCCGACGTACCGGTGGTGCTGATCGGCGACATCGACCGCGGCGGCGTCATTGCGCAGCTCGTCGGCATCAAGACCGTCATCGATCCGGAAGATGCTGCGATGATCCAGGGTTTTGTTATCAACAAATTCCGTGGCGATCCCTCACTCTTCGATGACGGCTATCGGCTCATCGAAGCCAGCACATCCTGGCGCGGCTTTGGGGTCCTGCCCTGGTTCAGCCGCGCGGGCGAACTGCCGGCCGAAGACGCGCTGGGGCTCGGCGAAGCGCGCAAGCCTGGGAAGTGCAAGATCGCGTTTCTTGCTCTGTCACGGATTGCCAATTTTGATGATCTCGACCCGCTGAAGCTTGAGCCCGATGTCGACCTCGTGATGGTTCGCCCCGGAGAAGCCATTCCCGGCGACGTCAAGCTCGTCATCATTCCCGGCTCAAAATCGACACGCGGCGATCTCGCCTTCCTGCGCGCGCAAGGCTGGGACATCGATCTGCTCGCACATTACCGTCGCGGCGGTCACGTGCTCGGTGTCTGCGGCGGCTACCAGATGCTCGGGCACAGCGTGGCTGATCCAGAAGGAATCGAGGGATCAGCGGGCGAAACTCCAGGCCTCGCGCTTCTCGATGTGACCACGGTCATGACCGAGCAGAAAACGCTCACCCGCGTTGCCGCGCAACATGCGGTGACCGAAAAGCTGATTGATGCTTATGAGATCCATATCGGCTGCACCGATGGGCCTGACCGTGCACGACCATTTGCCATGCTCAATGGTGCGCCGGAAGGCGCCATCTCGCGCGACGGACGTGTCACTGGCAGCTATCTGCACGGCCTGTTTGCTTCCGATGATTTCCGCAGCTCATTTCTCGCACAGCTCGATATTCCAGCTGCGGACCACCCGTATCATGCAAGTGTAGAAAGTGCGCTTGATGCACTTGCGGATCACATCGAAGCGCATCTCGATGTCGAAGGTCTGCTCGCCCTCGCCCGCTGAACCTAAAACGTCAACGCGACAGGGCCGCAGTCAGGCGCTCCCACTCGGCTTCATTGCCCGGCAAGCCCAACCGCAACCATCGCGGTTGCTGTTTGAAGATGCGCGACCAGATATGCGCACCCGCAAGCAGCGCTTGCGCAGTGCGCGCGTATTCGATCTCGTAGAGACGGAACAGCGGCGTGCCGCCAACGAGCTTCCATCCTTGTGACTTCACCGCCGCATCGAGCCGCTCACAATCACGTTCGAGCCGGCACGCGGTTGTCTTGGCCCACGCACGATCCATCAAAGCGCGCCGTCCTACCGCAATCGCGGCGCCGGAAACAGGCCATGGACCCGCCATTCCTGATAGCGCTGTGATGTCTTCTTGTCCGCCCAGCACGAAGCCAAGCCGCAAGCCAGCGAGGCCATAGAACTTTCCGAATGAACGCAGAATCAGGAACCCCGCGCGTCCCGCCTCGGCTGCGAGCGACAATTCAGGCAGGGGATCTGCAAAGCTTTCATCGATGATGAGGCGACCGACGCGTGGCAGCAGCGCGAGCAAGTCTTTCTTCGCATACGACCGCCCGTCAGGATTGTTCGGATTGACGACCACGGCGATATCCGCTCCTGCCAACGCGTTAAGAGTGGAGACCCCGGCAACATCCCAGCCGGCGGCCGACAGAACCCCGGCATACTCGTTGTAAGTCGGCGCGAGAATGCGCGCTCGACCACGAGGCGCAAGACGCGGCAGGAGTTGAATGGCGGCCTGCGCGCCAGCCATCGCCAGGATCGGCGCATCAGTCACGTAAGCCTGCCGCGCTGCCTGGTGCAGAGATTCGATATCGGAGCGCGATGGCAGATCGGTCCAAAAATGCGGTTCGACCTCGCCAACCGGATAGGGGTGCCGATTGATACCGGTCGAGAGGTCGATCCAGTCCTCCACGCGTCCACCGAAACGCTGCACCGCTTGATCGAGATTGCCGCCATGTTCTCGCATTGCCGCCCTCATACAAGCGCCAGCGCGATAAGCAATCCGCCAAGCAGCAGCATCGCGCGGACATAGAGCATTAAGCCTGACCGGACGTCGGCACCGAGCGGATCACGAGCGCCGTCGTTCAACCAAGGCTCATCGGTCACGGCGCCATGGTAACTGCGCGGCCCACTGATCCGCACACCAAGGGCGCCTGCCATCGCAGCTTCAGGCCAGCCTGCATTGATCGAACGATGGCGGTTCGCGTCACGCACCATGCAGGACAGCGCTTGCGAGAAGCGTGAAGAAACCACGGAGAAGAGAACACCCGTGAGGCGCGCCGGAATGAAATTGGCGATGTCATCGATGCGCGCAGCCGCCCAGCCGAAATAGAGGTGACGCTCGGAACGATGGCCTATCATGGAATCAAGTGTGTTGATGGCCTTGTAGCCAACGATACCCGGTAAGCCGAACAGCACGCCCCAGAACACCGGCGCGACGATCCCATCCGATGCATTCTCGGCGAGGCTTTCAATGGCAGCGCGCGCAATCCCCGCTTCATCAAGCGTCGCGGGATCGCGTCCCACAATCTGCGCAACCGCCAGACGCGCCGCATCGATGTCGCCGGATTGCAGAGGCTGCGCCACAGCGGCGACATGATCATAGAGCGAGCGCAATGCGACCATGGGCCATGCAACAATGCCGAGCAATACCGCACCACTCCACCCCGCCGGCAAGAGCGCTTGCACGATCCAGCCAATTCCAAGGCAAGACCCGATCACAAGCAATGCGGCGGCGACGCCTGCGATGCGACGTATCGACGGCGCATCAGCAGATCGGTTCCAACTGCGATCGAGCAGGCTGATCAATCGGCCAATCCATGTGACGGGATGGCCGATGCGCGCAAACAGCGCGCCGGGCCACCCCATAAGGGCGTCCACCGTCATCGCCACCACCATTGCCCCGGCAAAGCCCACACATCGTCTCCGTTACGATCGCCTTGATGGTCAAGAATTGCATCGAAGCGCAAGCCCCTCCGAGAAGAATTCGGCTTTGTCTTTGCCGGCGATTGGTGGTTAGTGCGGGTCGAAACGGAGGGTTCGATGCCGATTGTGCTGATCACGGGAGGCGCCAGGTCGGGAAAAAGCCGGCGCGCCGAGGCGCGCGCGCACGCCTATTCCGGCCGGCCCATCTATATCGCCACCGCCGAAGCGCTTGATGCAGAGATGGACGAGCGGATCGCCCTCCACCGCGCTCGGCGCGGCGGCGACTGGATCGAGCGCGAGGCTCCGCTCGATCTGGTGCAAGCACTGGATGAAACTGACGGCGGCGGCGCCCGTCTTGTCGATTGCCTGACTCTGTGGCTGTCGAACCTTCTCCATGTGGAACGCAACTGGTCGGACGAGGCCGCCCTGCTGACGGAAACACTCGGCCGGCAGCGAAGTCCGGTGATCCTCGTCACAAACGAGGTCGGTCTTGGAATCGTGCCTGACAATGCGCTGGCACGCACCTTTCGCGATGCCGCCGGTCTGTTGAACCAACGCGTCGCCGCAGTCGCCGACGAGGTCGAGTTCGTGGTGGCGGGATTGCCGATGAAGGTCAAGTGATGCTTCAACGCGAACAGATCCGAACGATTGTTAGCGATTTGAGGATCGGCATTTCCTTCGCCACGATTCTTCCTTTCGGTCCGCCGACAATCGTCGACGACGGTGACGTGAGACGCGCCAGCTGGTCGTTGCCTGTTGCCGGTTTGCTCGTCGGTCTGGTTGGATCCGCCGTTTACGCAATCGTCCATGCGATCGGTCTCACACCGGGGCCGGCGGCCATGCTGGCGCTTGCGAGCACGGTGATCCTGACCGGAGCACTCCATGAAGATGGGCTTGCCGATACCGCGGATGGACTGGGCGGCGGCCGGTCGCGTGAGCGTAAGCTCGAGATCATGCGCGACAGTCGGATCGGTACGTATGGTGCGTGCGCGCTTTTCATTTCGCTGATCCTGCGCTGGAGTGCGCTCGCGGCGATTGCCGCGCCGCGATCGGTGATGATTGCACTTCTACTCGCACACGCCGCCGCTCGCGCCGGTGTGCCAGCCTTCATGGCCTTCGTGCCATCCGCACGGCCCGACGGACTTTCGGCTCGCGCCGGAAAGCCATCACCACAAAGCGCGGCCATTGCGCTTGGGTTAGGCGCCCTCGTGCTTGCACTCGGCTTTGGGCTCGGCAAGACGATCCTGGCCATTGCCCTCCTCGCCGTGATCGGGCTGTTGATGGCCCGTCTCGCGACCAAGCAGATCGGCGGACAGACCGGCGATATTCTCGGTGCATTCGAGCAGCTCGCCGAGACGGCCATTCTTCTAATGGCCGCTGCCCTGTTTCAGTCGGGCGTGCAACTCTGATGGCCACCTTCGACGACCACTTTCGCAACCAGTTGCGCGAGCTCTTCATCTGGCGCCGCGATGTGCGGCGATTTCGGACTGATCCGCTGCCGGCAGGCGCGCTGGAGCGGCTCATCGACATCGCTTGCCTGTCGCCGTCGGTTGGCCTGAGCCAGCCCTGGCGGTTCGTCATCGTCGAGGACACGGCACGACGCCGTGCCGTGATCGATGATTTCAAGGCCTGCAATGCCCATGCCTTGGCGTACTATTCAGGCGAACGCGCAGCGCGATATGCCGCACTTAAACTCTCTGGCCTCGAAGAGGCACCCGGTCATCTGGCCGTCTTCGCGGACAAGGCTAGCGATGTCGGCCACGGCCTCGGTCGCGCGACGATGCCGGAAACGACAGAGTATTCCGTCGTCGCAGCGATCTGCGCGATGTGGCTCGCCGCCCGCGCGGAGGACATCGGGGTCGGCTGGGTGTCGATCCTCAACCCGGCCAGCATCCACGCGACTCTCGACGTGCCAGACTCCTGGAAGTTCATTGGCTACCTCTGCGTCGGGTATCCCCAAGCAGAATCCGATCGGCCCGAACTTGAGCGGACCAACTGGGAAAGCCGTCGGGCCTCGAACGAATTCACGACCCGACGCTAACAGTTTCCCGTTAATCGCATGTCCTACCCATCGCCAAGATAGTCATAAACAACCTCGCCCAGTCCAAGGGTCAGGTCAGCGATGTAGTGACTCGCCGACACGACTTCACGGACTGGAAGCTTCGCGACATCACACATCGCGTGCTCAAAAAGCTGCAATGCAGCCGGCCCCGTCCAGGCGCCCTTCAATTTTACATCTTCGAGATAATATCGGACCAACTCGCAAATTCGCGGAGTGCAGTCCACATGCGGTATGATTTTGATCATGAACGCCGGCTTGGCCAACGATTTGGCGACCGGCTCCAGATCGATTTCCCTGTGCTTGTATCCCATCGTGGCGGTCACACAGAGAACTGACCCGTAGTGAAGCGTTCCCACTAAAGTTTCCTGCTCATGGACGAGCTTCGGTTGCGCAAGCTTTTTGGGAAATCCCCAAATTTCTCGTCCTCCCGCAATTGGTGAGTTGTCGTCCAGGTACATTGCGTGGACGAAACTTCCCTCCTGCACTTCACCCGACGGCGTCTTGAAGCGCACAGGGATAACCTGCCCTGTCTCCGTGTAATCACCGAAGCCTGTCGAGTCGGGCATGCGGATGAACTCATACGAAACTGTGTCCCCCACAACCTCAAGGGGCTCGGGAACGACGGCGCGGAGTTTGTCTGGATCCGTCCGATACGTAATGACGACGAACTCTCGGTTATAGAAGCGATACGGCGGCTTCGGATAAGCCGGATCGTTGAGAGGCATCGCAAATGCTTTAGACTTAACGTCGGCGATCTTCATTGCTTCCTCACTGTTCAAGACACGAGACTTTCGTCTATCGATATGCGCCGCCGATCCAATTCGGATTCAGGTTGGCCCCGGCTAACGCCCGATAAGTCCGGCGTGGTAAGCTGCCATCGAATGATGCTACCTCACCAAATAAATTGCGCCCATCGCAGCGCGCAAGCCAGCAATGATTTCGATAGATAGTGGTGTATGGCGAGGGAGTTCTTGGCACAAATACTGAATTCATATGGTCGTATATGCCGCGGATATGGGCGGGTTGACCGCAAAGTGAGCAAGCACACCGCGCAGCTCAGGCTTCGCCTCGCTCCAGCGCCAATTCGGCCCTGAGGCTCTCCACATCTCGGAAGATCGACGCGACTGCCAGAAAGCGCCCCTTGAGCTTGTATTCGAGCAGGCAATCTTTCGCGGCGATGTCGCCATGGACCACGATCTCATCCCAGCGCTCGGCATGTCCCACATAGTTCACCGGAACGTCATAATGCTGGCTCCAGAAGAACGGGACCGCGTCAAAAACGTCCCTGGCGCCCAGCATGTTGCGCGCGACAGCCTGACCTTGACGCTCGGCAACAACCCAGTGCTCAACCCGAATATTTTCTCCGGAATGCGGGTCGGGCCAACGCGCGATATCGCCGGCCGCATAGATGCCCGGGATACTGGTTTCGAGATAGCGATCAACCACGACACCGCGATCCAGCTTGAGGCCCGCCCGCTCTGCAAGCTCCAGACGAGGCTGCACGCCGATCCCCGCAATGACAAAGTCGGCTTGTAGATCGTCTCCGCTTTTCAGCTTCGCCCTGCCGTTCTCGATGCCGACAATACCGTTGTCGAGATGGAAAACGACGCCATGCTCCTCGTGCAGGCGGCGGATGAATTGCCCCATGTCCGGCCCCAGGACGCGCTCCATCGGGATCTTGTCCGGGGCGACAACATGCACCTCGATATCGCGCGCCCGCAACGCAGCCGCCGTCTCAAGCCCGATGAAGCTCGCACCAATCACCACTGCTCGGCGCGCACCTTTCGTTTCCGCGATGATAGCTTGAGCATCAGCAAGGGTGCGAACCGTGTGCACATGTCGCCAATCCGATCCCGGAACCGTCAAGCGGCGAGGCTCGGCGCCGGTCGCAAGCAGCAGCCGATCATACGAGACCGCCTCTCCGCTCTTCAGCGTAACTTGGCGGGCACCCGGATCAATCGCGGTCACTTCAGTTCCGACACGTAAATCGATCCCGGCGTCTCGATAGTAATCATCGGGCCGCAGCGGCATCCAATCCTCGGGAGCACTGCCTGCGAGGTAGTCTTTCGACACGTTGGGGCGATCAATCGGTGCGGCGGCTTCCTGCGACAGCATCACGATATCGCCGCCAAAGCCCTCGCGTCGGAGCATGTCGGCGGCGGCAAACCCAGCCGCGCCTCCGCCAACCACCACGACCTTGTCCGGCCCTTTTTTTGATTGAGGCGTAGCAATGTTGCTCGCATCAACCTTGTCGCGGACGAAGACCATGTCGCCACGTTGTTCGACCTTCCAACAATCGATGGGATTGAATGCCGGTGCGCGCAGCGCTTCGCCGCTACGCAGGTCGAAGCAGGCATGGTGCCAGGGGCAGCGGATGCTGTTGCCGACCACAAGGCCATCGGCAAGCGGCCCATGGTAATGCGTGCAATAAGCACCGACCGCGAAGATCCCCTCCTCGCCGCGCACCAAAAGCACCTGCTCGTCGCCGACGTGGCCAAGCAACTTATCCTCAGCCAGGTCTGCCAGCTTGACGCCTTTGCTGAGATCGGGACCCTGTGGCGCGGTTTGCTCGTTCATCATCAGCTCCCTGCGGCGATCGACGCTCTCATGTTAGATGGCGTCGGGCGGAAAAGGTTCCGGGAAATTCTCTGGCGACCACTTGCATGGTCAGGCGACGTCAAATTTGACACCTTGGGCAAGAGGGAGCTCATGGCCGTAGTTGATGGTGCTGGTGACGCGGCGCATATACGCCTTCCATGCGTCTGAGCCCGCCTCGCGGCCGCCGCCGGTTTCCTTTTCACCTCCGAATGCGCCACCGATCTCAGCGCCGGAGGGGCCGATGTTCGCATTGGCAATGCCGCAGTCGGAGCCTGCCACGGACATGAATTTTTCCACTTCACGCATGTCAGTCGAGAAGATCGACGATGAGAGCCCCTGCGGCACATCGTTGTGCAGGGCCAACGCAACGTCGAAATCAGTGTATTTCATGACGTAGAGAATGGGTGCGAAGGTCTCGCGCAGCACGGGGCCGATTTGTGCCGGCATTTCGACCAGGGCCGGCCGGACGTAATACGCCGCCGGGTACTTGTCGTCATCGACGCGCTCGCCACCGTAAACCTCGCCGCCGATTTTCTGCGCCTCCAGCAGCACATTCTGCATCCTCTCGAATGCATCCTCGTCAATGAGCGGGCCAGCGAGCACGTCGTCGCTCGCGAGCGGATTGCCGATCCGGACAGAGCCATAGACCTGTTGGAGCCTGACGACGAGGTCATCATAAACGCTGTCATGAATGAACAGCCTGCGAAGCGATGTACAACGCTGACCAGCCGTGCCGATGGCGGCGAAGGCGATGGCGCGAAGAGCGAGATCGAGATCTGCCGACGGGCAAACGATCGATGCGTTGTTGCCGCCAAGCTCCAGGATCGAGCGGGCGAAGCGCTGAGCGAGCCGCGGTCCGACCGTCCGGCCCATTGCCGTCGATCCGGTGGCGGACACCAGCGGCACGCGCGCATCATCCACCAGCGCCTCGCCGACATCCCGTCCGCCAATCAGCACGGTTGAGAGACCGGCGGGAATGTTCCCCACTCTCGCCGCCGCGCGCTCGAATAAAGCCTGAACGGCAAGTGCCGTCAGCGGCGTCTTTTCCGACGGCTTCCAGATCACCGGATTGCCGCAAACCAAGGCGAGTGCGGCATTCCACGCCCACACCGCCACCGGGAAGTTAAAGGCTGTGATGACCCCGACCGGACCAAGCGGATGCCACTGCTCCATCATCCGGTGATTGGGCCGCTCGCTGGCGATGGTTAGGCCATACAGTTGACGGGAAAGACCAACAGCAAAGTCGCAGATGTCGATCATCTCCTGCACTTCGCCCTCGCCTTCGGACGGAATTTTTCCGGCCTCGATTGTCACCAGGCGTCCAAGCGGTGTCTTCGCGCGGCGCAGTTCTTCACCGAGAACGCGAACGAGTTCGCCGCGTTTTGGTGCGGGAACGGTCCGCCATGCGAGGAACGCCGCTTTCGCCCGCGTGATCGCTTCGCGCCCAGCGTCGCGGCCTGCATCCTGCACGTGCGCAATTGTTTCGCCGGTCAACGGCGATCGAACCGCGCGCGAACCTTGGCTCGTCCGATCCGGCGGAACGCCGAGCTCATGGAGAAGACCATCCACATCATCTGCAAGTGTCTTCGGAAGTGTCTTGGCAAGAGTCATGGAATTTTCTCCGAAGTCGCAACGCGAATTCTACAGAGTCAGAATTCTACAAGACCAAGCGACATCACTCAATCGACTTGGTGCTATCGGATAACAACAAGGGTCTATGCCTTGCTTATGAATAGCAGGACGGACTCCTCTCGCTTTCCTATTTAGTTTCGCCCATCTTCCTGTCGTCGTTCCCAGCGAACAAGATGGCGTCACGTGATCGATCGCAGCTCTTCCACTTCAGTCGTTACCGATTTCCCGCTCGTACGGAAAGCGGATCAGTCCGTGCTGAAGCTCAAGGAACGGACGGCCGCCGACGTCGCCGAGATCTACAACAGAGCTGGAGACGATTACGCCGCTTATGCGGATGGCGACCCAGAGCAACTCTTTGCGTTCGACGGAATGCATGCTTATGCGGATCGACAGTTGTGGATGCGTCTCGAAGCAAAGCTGGTTGATCTGCGCGCCTCGGGCGCAAACGCGATCCGCATTCTGGATGCCGGCTGTGGCCCAGGAACGTGGCTCCGGCGATTGGTCTTGCGCGCCTACGGGCTCGGCTTTAGCAGCATCACGGCCCGGGGCTTTGATATCGCTCAAGTGCAGATCGAGCGCGCACGATTGCTGTCAAAGCCGCTTTGCGCGCTTCGGGGCATCAATCTGACGTTCGACGTCGCGGATCTGACCGGCCGCTTGCCGGAAGCGGACGCCTCCGTGGATATCACGCTCTGTCTCTACAGTGTTCTCAGCCATCTCCCCGTCCCAGCTCTGCCCAATACCGCAGCCGAACTCGCACGTGTGACGGGGCGACACTTCTTCACCACGGTGCGCCCGATCGGCAGCCCTCCGACGGCCTTCGTCGATTCAATGGAGAAAGTCCAGCGGCTAAAGCAGGATCACATCCAGAACCGCTGTGAGATTGAACTCAATGACGGCCGGCGGATCGCTCTCGGCTTCCACCTGTTCACCGCGGTTGAGCTGCGCGAATATTTTTCGCCGCATCTCGACATCGAGGATGTAAACGGCCTCGACTTGTTTCACACGCGCTTCATGCCCGATCCGCGATGGAACCTGCCGGAGGACACCCTTGGTCTGTCCGACGAACTCGCCCGGCTTGAGTTTACGCACGCCGCAAATCGTGAACTCATGAACAGCGCCGCCCACCTGTTGCTGATCGCGCGGCGTCGCAAACCCGTCTGAAAAAAGTAAAGGTAGAGGCTCATAGCCCTCTCCACATCGCACCATCCGGTTCCGTATCATGGACACCAAACCGCCCGTTCCACGTGCGATCCTCGTCGGCATCCAGATGCCGGGTGTGGATGACGCCGCGCATGCAGCGAGCCTCGAAGAATTGGGCCGCCTGGTCAAAACGCTGGGTTATGAAGTTGCCGACACGCTCTCGCAAAAGCGCGCCGAGATCGACGGCGCAACCGTGCTCGGCAAGGGCAAGCTGGAAGAACTCGCGGCCATGACCGGCGGCACCGGCGTTGTCGGATCAATCGCAACGGTGCGCAAATCCAAGGCACGCGAGCGCTTTGAGAGCGATGAGAAGAAGCCGGTTGCCGCGCTAAGCGAGCAAGATGCAAATGACAAGCCGGAATTCGTCATCGTCGATCACGACATTTCCCCGAACCAGGCGCGCAACATCGAGAGCGCGACCGGCGCGCAGGTTCTCGACCGGACCGGCGTGATCGTGGAGATCTTTCACCGCCATGCGCGCAGCCGCGAGGCGAAGCTGCAGGTCGAACTCGCGCGCTTGAAGTATGTCTCGCCGCGCCTGCGTGAATCATCAGGAGGCAGCGAACGGCAACAGGGCCAAGGCTCAGGCGAAACCGAGCTTGAACTCGAACGCCGCAAGATTCGCGAACGCTTGGCGGAGTTGAAAGAGCAGCTTGAGGAGATCGAGCGGGACAGCAACCAGCGCCGGTCAGCCCGCCGCGAACAGCTCCGCGCTGCGCTTGTGGGATATACCAATGCCGGAAAATCGTCACTCATGCGGGCGCTCACGGGCAGCGACGTGCTGGTTGAAGACAAATTGTTCGCGACGCTCGACACCACTGTGCGCGCGCTGCAGCCGGAGACGAAGCCGCGCGTGCTCGTCTCGGATACGGTCGGCTTCATCAAGAAGCTGCCGCATGACCTCGTGGCATCATTCCGCTCCACGCTCGCAGAAGCGCTCGAAGCGTCCCTCTTGCTGTTCGTCGTCGACGCCTCCGACCCAACCTATGAATTGCAACTCAACGTCACCCTCAGCGTACTCCGCGAGATCGGCGCGGACGCCGTTCCCTCGCTGCTGCTACTCAACAAGATCGATCGGGTCAACGAGACAGACCGTGCTGTCCTGCGAGAAAAGCACCCCGATGCGATTTTGCTCTCCTCGCAAGTGCCGGAAGACGTGACCGCGCTCCGCGAAGCCATCATCGCGTATTTTGAAGCTGCGATGGTCGAGGAGCAATTGATGTTGCCGTATGCGAAACAGGCACTGCTGAGCGAGGTGTATGCCAACGCACACGTTCTATCCGAGGACTATGACGCTACCGGATGCCTCTTGAGGATACGCGGCCTGCCAGGCGCCATCGCGCGCCTGCAAAGAGCGTTGAGCGCCGCCTAGTCTCAATCACGGTCCGTCAGCAAGGCATCTCCAAGGCTACTTTTTCGCCGGCTGCCGCGATCGCTTGACCGAAGGCGCGACCTCCTTCGCAGGAAGGATACCATTGAGCGCGAGTGTCACGTGTTCGCGAATGAAGGCCTCTGAGAGCGGCTGATGCCCAACAAGCAACCGGTAGTACAGCGGAGCGTAGAGCAGATCGAGAACAGCGTCGGGATCCGCCTTGCGGATGAGCTTCTTGGCGATCGCCCGTTTCACGAGTTCGATGCCCTGCTGACGGCGCGCGAAAACGTAACCTTCTCTGAAAGCCTGCGCGATCTCTGGATCGGACTGCCCCTCTGCAATAAGAGCGCAGATCATGCTTCCAATGGCCCCGTGAAATTCCATCGCCATCGTATGAAGCCGGTCGAAGATACTCTTTGCTTCCAGTTCCTCCGGATATGGCAGGGCATACCTCGCCTCCCGCAGGAAGGCTGACATGATGACCGAGGCACGGTTGGGCCACCATTTGTAGATCGTCGCCTTGCTGACTTTTGCTCGCGTCGCGATGGCTTCGACGGTCGTCGCCTGCAGTCCTTCCTTAAGGAGAAGATCATAGGTGGCGTCGAGGACGGCTTTCTCAGCCTCGGAGCTCCGCTTGCGACCGCGCGGCAGTTTCGTCTGTTCGGCTGGGTTCATGATTGACGTCATTGGTCTCGTCATTTAAAAACTAAACGTTCAGTTTAGAAAATGAAATACTGGCGAAAGCCGCCAAGGGCAGTGGCGGTGCCGTCCAGCAACAGCGGGCAGCCCCTCCCAGGACTGTCTGAATTCCAAAGCCATGAAACTGCACGTGCGCAGCGAAGACGCGCGGCAGCTTCAGCAAAGATTGGCGAAAACATAAGCTTGGGGAAGCGACCATGGCCTCAGATTCAATCGGCAGCGATACGATCAAACGCGTCTACTTGCGTATCATGCCATTCCTTATCCTTTGCTACATCGTAGCGTTTCTTGATCGTGTGAATGTCGGCTTTGCCGCATTGCACATGAATACCGATCTCGGATTCACACCTTACGTCTACGGCTTCGGTGCCGGCATCTTCTCTCTTGGCTATTTCGTTTTCGAGGTGCCGAGCAACCTCGCCTTGCACAAGGTTGGCGCGCGAATCTGGATCCCCCGCATCATGATCACCTGGGGGATCATATCCGCGGGCTTTGCCTTTATTTACAACGAAAACTCTTTTTACGTCATGCGGTTCTTGCTGGGCGCGGCTGAAGCCGGTTTCTTTCCTGGCATCGTCTTCTACCTGAGCAAGTGGTTCCCCTCGCGCTTGCGCGGCGGTGCGACTGCCGTCTTCATCCTCGGCCTGCCGGTTGCGGTTCTCATTGGTGCGCCGATCTCCACTGCGCTCCTCGAAACGATGGGTGGCTTAGGTGCCCTCAAGAACTGGCAATGGATGTTCGTGATTGAAGGCGTCCTCGCCGTCGTTGTCGGGATCGTAGCCTATTTTGCGCTGACCAAAGGTCCGGAGGAAGCGCGTTGGCTAACCAATGAACAGAGAGAGTGGCTCGTTCGAACCCTCGCAGCTGAAGAGCATGCGAAGGAGCAAGTGAAGAGCTACGGCGTGGTCGAGACGCTTATGAACGGCAAGGTTCTGCTGCTCGCATTCGCGATCTTCTGCAATATCGGCGCCCTGTTCGGTGTTACGTTGTGGATGCCGCAAATCATTAAGGGCTTCGGCGGCCTTTCAAACGTCCAAGCGGGACTTCTAACGGCAGTCCCCTACTTCTGTGCCGGCATCGCGATGGTCTTTAACGGATGGCATTCCGATAAGACGGATGAGCGGCGCTTTCACATCCTTATACCTGCGTGTATCGGCGGCATCGGCCTGGTGATGGCCGGCTTTTCGCAATCGCCGCTTGCCGGCATGATTGCGATTTGTATCGGTGCGTCCGGCATTCTGGCGTCGAATATCCTGTTCTGGCCGCTGCCTAGCACGTTCCTGACAGGTGCCGCCGCTGCGGCGGGCATCGGCCTCGTCAATTCGGTTGGCAACCTGGGCGGATTCGTCGGCCCCTACATCAATGGTTGGGCGAAGGAATACTTCGGCGACTACAGTGCCAGCATGTGCGTCCTGGGCGGAATGGTAGCGCTGTATGGCATCATTATTTGCGTCTTCCTGACCTTCAGCGCGCAGTCGTTCGCTACCGCCCGGACACCGTTCGCCCCGCTCCAACCGGCAAAAGCGGACTAAATTCGATGTCACTCGGCGCTTGCGTGAGATTGGTGCAGATCAAACTCGCCAAGCGCCGTTCGTCAGTTCCTCGGGTGTCGAGATCCGTGGTTCTGGCACAATCAAGCTCGAGGACGACCGATGAATCAGATGGCGCGCATGAGTTCAACCAAGCCAAAGAGCGAGCGCATCGCGACTGTCATTTCGATCCTGAGCGAGCGTTTTGGCGACCAGCTGTCGTGCAATCCCATCATTCGGGAACAGCACGCCAACTCCACCTCCTGGCATCCGATCGAAACGCCTGACGCTGTTTTCTTTGCCAAATCCACGGACGATGTCGCCGAGGTCGTCAAGCTTTGTGCTGCTCACGCCGTACCGATCATCCCATACGGCACGGGAACCTCGCTCGAAGCCGGCGTCAATGCACCGCATGGCGGGATTACCCTCGATCTCAGCCAGATGAACGCGATCCTCACAGTTAATGAAGACGACATGGATTGTGTGGTTCAAGCCGGCGTTACACGCAAACAACTCAACACGCATCTGCGGTCGACAGGACTGCATTTTCCCGTTGATCCCGGAGCAGACGCCTCCATCGGTGGTATGGCGTCGACCCGGGCATCAGGAACCAGTGCCGTGCGCTACGGCACGATGAAAGACAACATCCTTGCGCTCACCGTGGTGATGCCGGACGGCACGATCTGCAAGACCGGAACGCGCGCTCGGAAATCTTCGGCAGGCTACGATATGACCCGGTTGTTTATCGGCGCCGAGGGCACGCTTGGTGTCATCACCGAACTCACTGTTAAACTTCACGGCATTCCGCCAGCGATCGCCGTCGCTGTTTGCGCGTTTCCGGATCTCGCGTCTGCCTGCAACACCGTTATCACCAGCATTCGGTATGGGCTTACGTTGGGACGCATCGAACTTCTCGATGACGTGCAGATTCGGGCCTGCAACGCTTATTCCAAGCTTTCAATGAAAGAGAAGCCAACCCTCTTTGTTGAATTTGGCGGCTCGGAGAGTGCGGTCGCCGAGCAGGTCAAGCTGTTTCGGGAAATCGCCGATGAGTTCGGCTGTGACTCCTTCGACAATGCATCGAGCCCGGAAGAGCGGACGCGCCTTTGGACTGCCCGGCACGATGTATATTGGGCCTGTCTCCAATTGCGCCCTGGTTCAAAGTTCATCGCAACCGACGTGTGCGTTCCTATCTCGCGGCTTGCGGACTGTATGCTCGAGACCCATGCCGATATCGAGAAAACCGGTCTGGTTGCGCCAATCGTAGGGCACGTCGGCGACGGCAACTTTCATGTCTCCGTCATGGCCAATACCGAAGATGCCGACGAGATGACAAAGACCAAGGCGTTCATCGACCGCCTCAATCGCCGGGCCATCGCGATGGATGGAACATGCACAGGCGAACACGGCATCGGCGAAGGCAAGCGCGAGTTTCTCAAGGAAGAACTTGGGGCAACGGTCACTTACATGCGCCAGCTCAAAGCGACACTCGATCCGCATAACATCATGAATCCGGGAAAGATTTTTGATCTTTGAGCCGATTTACACGCCACGTTGATATCAAGGACTTCCATGCACTTCGCTATTCTTTGTCACGACAAGCCATCGAGCACGCAACTTCGCGCGAGCATACGTCCCTCTCACCTCGAATATTTGAAGCCTTATCTGGACAAGATTGTCTTCGCAGGTCCGCTGCTCGCCGACGATGGCGAAACCTCGATAGGCGGCCTCGTTGTGATCGATTGTCCAGATCTTTCGAGCGCCAAGGACTTCGCTCATAATGACCCCTACGCGCTCGGAGACTTGTTTCAGAGCGTTGAAGTCAGACCTTGGCGCAAGGTCTTTCCTGCGGATACTTAAAGCTAACGTCCTTCCCACCTCACACGGAACGGTCTGATGTCACTTCCCAAATACAACCGAAATATCATGTCCGAACGGCGCCAAGCCGGAGCCGCAATCATCGTGACCGGAGCTGCCGGCGGTATTGGTGGGGGGATCGTCAAACGCTTGCTCGCGGACGGGTGGCGCGTCGTGGCGACGGACCTGAACCCCAAGCCCCTTGCAGACATGCAGTCCCAAGCTGGCTCCAGCCAATTGGTCACAAGGTCGTTGGATGTCGCGAAACCAGACGACGTCCGAAATGTAGCAGCCTCACTCAAAGCGGATCAAATAGCGGTTGCCGGCCTCATCAACGCGGCAGGTCTGCTCCAGGACATTGGATCGTTCATGGCGATGGACGAAGCCGCTCAGCGACGCATCTGGGACGTGAACTACTTCGGTGCAGTGACCTGCACACAAGTATTCGCCAAATCCATGATTTCAGAAGGTGGCGGGTCGATCGTCAATATCACGTCGATCAATGAACTCCGCCCTCTCCCCCTGCATGCCTATGCGCCGACAAAGGTGGCGCTCGGTTCGCTGACGACGCTGACTGCAGGCGAGTTCGGCCCCGCCGGTGTTCGAGTCAATTCGATCGCACCCGGTTTTACACTGACGCCGATTATGCGTGAGAAGATCGAAACTGGAAAACGAAACGTCAGCGCCATCGAGAATGCCACAGCAATGCGGCGACTGGTTGAGATCGATGAAATCGCCGCCGTCGCGAGCTTCCTGATGTCCGACGATGCCAGCGCGATCACCGGTGCATCTATCCCGGTCGATGCAGGTTGGCTCGCAACCTCCTACTGGATGAATTTCGGAGAGCTCTTGCGTTAACCGCACATTGATGGACGCAGTCAAGCTGCGGCCATCATCCGACTAACGATCGTCGCAAAGCCCGATCTAGAAGATGCTGTATCCGCCGTCGATGACGATGCAATCGCCGGTGTGGTACGCAGATGCCTGGCTCATCAAATAGACGGCGATGCCGCCGAAGTCCTTTGGCTGGCCAAAGCGCCGTACGGGAATGCGCGGGACAGCGGCCGCCATGAATTTGTCGTTGGCCTGCAGCCCTTCGGTCATTTCGGTGTCGATCCAGCCAGGCAGGACAGCATTCGCGGTGACGCCGTATCGCGCATGCTCCACCGCCAGCGCCTGCATCAACGAATTGATCGCCGATTTCGAGGCTGCGTAGTGTTCATTGCGCGCGGTGCCAAAGAGCGAAGCCATGCTCGACGTCGCCACCAGCCGCCCGAACGAATCTCCCTGCGAGGCGCGAGCAACCATGTGGCGCACGACCGGCTGAAAAGCATGAAACACGCCATCGAGATTGACGGAAAACATCCGCCGCCAGTCTTCCTCGGTCCGCTCGGCAAACGGCGTGCGACCGCCACCACCGATACCTGCATTTGCAAAACAGCCATCGATCCGGCCGAACTGCTTCAGTGTGGCTTCCGCCGCACGCTCAGTTTGATCACGGACCGCGACGTCGCAAACGATCGACTGCACTTTGTCGCTATAGGTGCGAAGCCGCGCTTCGGCAGCCACGTTCTTCTCCGCATTGCGTCCCCAGATCGAGACGGCGCAACCCTGCTCCGCCAAGGCCTCTGCAATGCCCAGCCCGATACCGCCGTTGCCTCCAGTGACGATCGCCACGCGACCGCTTAAATCAAACATATTGCCCATGGCCCGCCCCTTCTTCGATCAGCTGTTCTCTCACAAGAAAATGGCCTCATCCATTTTCAAGTCATATCAGTCCGATACCATCAATTCAGCGTCGTCGTCATTCGCCCGAAAGTTGCTCGCGGCTCTCTTCCGCTCTGCGAAACTTCCCTTGGTTAACGATGCGGGCATCACTACCGCGTGAACACCGTATACCGCATTCGGGTGAGTAGCCCCAGGACGGGTCGTGTGGTTGAATGGACCATTGCCGAAGCGAATTTATTTACACGCATCGCTTTTTAGTGACGATAGTTGAGCGCTATCCTTTGGTCAGACTTAACAGCCCGCCGTGAGGCGGGCTTTTCGTTGATACCGCTCGCTCGATAGAAATGCTCAGTGAGCTGCACGTTATTCGGATGGAATGTTCGCAAGGCCAAGCAGCGCCGGAGATTCTTCCAACACCAGACGCGTCGGGATCTCGCCCAGGAAGCGCTGGAACCGCCCCTTGCTTTCGAACCTTCCGCGAAATGCAGAGGCAGCGAATGCTTCGCGGAAACGCAGCAGGATTCCGCCTGCGATATACACGCCGCCAGTGGCGCCGATTGTCAGCGCCAAATCGCCAGCCACGGTGCCAAGAAACGCGCAGAAATGCTCGAACGTCCTGACGCAGGTCTCATCGGTTTTCTTGATGGCGTGATCGGTCACGTCGGCTGGAGAGAAGTCGCGTGCGGTGCTTCCCTCGATCGCGCATAACGCCTGATACAGATTGACCAATCCGCTTCCGGACAAAACCCGCTCCGCAGAGACATGCGACCAGCGTGTTCGCAGGAACGCAGCGATCTGATCTTCCAGTGTGGTCGAGGTCGGCAGCGTGACATGGCCGCCTTCGCCCGGCACAACGGTTAATCCGCCCGCAGCGGGGATCAGCGAACACACGCCCAATCCCGTTCCCGGTCCAAGAATTCCAATCGGTCCGTGTGCGTTGGGACATTCAGGACCAACCAGGAAAACGTCAGTTTGCGGCAGATGCGGCACCGCCATCGCCGTTGCGGCAAAATCGTTGAAGACCCGCAGCGATGTCAGTCCCAGGTTCCGCTTAAGCTCCTTAATGGAAAACGACCATCCGTGATTGGTCAGCGTGACATTGTCGCCAAAAACAGGAGCGGCCACGGCGATCGCAGCTTCAGCGGGCCGCATTGTCGGAGAAAGCTTCGCTAGATAAGCCGCCAACGCGTCCTGGAGCGAGGGATACTGGCTGACCTCGACATGGGAAAGTTCCGCGTATGCCCCCTTCTCCGCCACGGCAAACCGGGCGTTGGTCCCTCCGACATCGGCGATCACGCGCAAACCACTCAAGCGACTGTCCTACTCATCAGTTGATAACAGCATCTTGTCTGCTACCGCGACCACACAGGTACGACAAGTGCTGCTCAAGAGATTAGCCGAGCGGCTCAAGAATAATTCCTTCCGCACCACGTAATGTCAGCTCTCCGTCCACCGCTTTGAATTGACGATCCATGAAGGTCGACAGCAAAATCTGTCCTTTGTTTGTCAACGCAATCGAGGCCGGCTCGTTACGAAAATTCAAGACGATGAGCGAACGTTGACCAGCGTGTTCGCGCTCGAAAGCCAGCAAAGTGTCAGTCACAGTGATGCGAGCGTAGGTGCCGACCGACAACTCAGGTCTGGCATGTCGCAAAGCGGTCAAGGCCCGATAAAGGCTGAGCATCGATACGCTATCACGACTTTCGACGGCGACATTCTCGCGAGAGGCGTTCGGGCTCAGCGGCAACCATGGCTCAGTGCTGCTGAAGCCGCTATTTGGGGAAGCATCCCATTGCATAGGCGTTCGGCAGCCATCGCGTCCCACGCCAATCCCCGGCACATTCTTTTCAAATGGATCTCTCACCCGATCAGGTGAAATCTCGACCTGTTCCATGCCGATTTCATCGCCGTAATAGAGCGTGGGCGTGCCGCGAAGCGTCAGAAGCAACATTGCGGCCACGCGGGCCTGATCGCGTCCGACGCGGCTGGCGACGCGCTTGCGGTCGTGGTTTCCCAATACCCAATTCGGCCAGCCGCCCGGCGGCAGGGCAGCTTCATAAGTCTCAATGAGCTGCGCAATCGCGCGCGTATCCCAGGGCGTCGAAATCAGCGCAAAGTTGAAGGGCAAATGCGCGCCGGAGAGGTCGCGACCGTAATAAGCGACGAGTTTCTCCGGAGGCAGATAGATCTCACCGATCAGCACGCGGTCGTCGAACTCATCCATCACCCGGCGCATCTCGGCGATTACCTCATGGACTTCGGGACGATCGGTTGAATAGAGCGGCAAGAGACGCGTGTAAGGCTGATCGCCGTCGACAAAATCGGGATTTAAGGGATTGTCTCGCAGCAGATCATCCTTGATGAGATGCCACATCACGTCGACACGAAATCCATCAACGCCGCGGCGCAGCCAAAAGCGCATCACCTCGTAAACGGCTTGACGAACTTCCGGATTGCGCCAGTTCAGGTCAGGCTGAGCCTTCAGAAACGCGTGGTAGTAATATTGCCCGGTGTGGGTGTCGAACTCCCAGGAGCTTCCGCCAAATTCCGAAATCCAATTGGTTGGCGGTTGTCCGTTCGTATGGCCGTCACGCCAGATGTACCAATCGCGCTTTGGATTGGTTTTCGAACTGCGGCTTTCAATAAACCAGGGATGCTGATCGGACGAGTGGTTCGGAACAAGATCGAGAATGATCTTCAACCCGAGTTCATGTGCTGCCGCGACAACAGCATCGAAATCGTCGAGTGTACCGAACAGCGGATCGATGCCGGTGTAATCGGAAATATCGTATCCGAAATCGACCATCGGAGACGGAAAGATCGGCGAAAGCCAGACGGCATTCACGCCGAGATCACGCAGATAACTCAGGCGGTCAATGATGCCGCGGAGATCGCCAACGCCATCGCCATCCGAGTCCTGAAATGAACGCGGATAAACCTGATAAAGAATGCCGGATGTCCACCATGGAATATCGTGCATATTTCAGAGCCAAACTAGGAATTCAAATCGATTTGCACTTACTCCCATGGAAGCTGTCATCAGGCAAACTTGCGCTCCGGAATCCTCATTGATTTTTCGTTTGAAAGCCTACACACGCGTGACCAATTGACACAAAACTCTCACATGACCGAACATCAAGAACGATGAGTCTTCAAAGATCCCGATGGCAGCAATCCCGACCGCCTGTCAGCCGCATGGGCTCGCAGACGGGCCGAGGCCTCGTCGTGGCTATCGTGCTGATCGGCTCACTTGGCATTTACGCAGTCGAGCGTTGGATGCGTCCGGCGGATGCGCCGATCGTCGGCAATGCCTTCGTGATCGATGGCGACACGCTCAGCATATCCGGGACACGTATTCGCTTGATCGATATCGACGCGCCGGAACTTGATCAGACTTGTATCGACGGCCAGAGGCGCGACTGGGATTGTGGCCGCCAGGCATCCGCGGAGTTACGGAGCCATGTTCGCGGACGAGATCTGACCTGTCAGCCGAAATCTAAGGATCAATACGGACGCGTTCTTGCCACCTGCTCCCTGCCCGATGGCTCCGACGTCAATGCCTGGATGGTGCAACAGGGCTGGGCTGTCACGTATGGCTACGCAGACGTCTACGGCCGGCAGCAAGCCGACGCGAAAAGCGCAAAGCGCGGCGTATGGAGCGGCTCATTCATTCAGCCGCGAGAATGGCGACACGAGCATCCACGAGAGCCGGAAGGCGATCACTCCGATCGCCCGAGATGACTTAACCAGCGCTCCCGATGCACGGCTGCTCACGCAAATGGCGCTCGGTCGATGCGGGATATTTGAGCAGCATCGCTACAGGCCTGATCGGCCGCGCCACGAGGTTTCCCTTACAGTTCGGGCACGTGCCACCCAGCACGTTATTTGCGCAATCCGTGCAGAACGTGCACTCGAACGTGCAGATCATGGCCTCCTGACTCTCCGGCGGCAGATCTTTATCGCAGCATTCGCAATTCGGCCTGAGTTTCATCATAACGGATGGCCCTCCTCCACCTAAACGACGCCAAAGCGCTTATCGCGTTTACGCAGCCAATGAATGGCCGGGAGCGTCAACAATACCATGATCGCCTTCCCAACGATCTGCCCAGTCAAAAACTCCAGCGTTCCAAAGGCAAGCCATAGAAACAGCAGCGAGTCCGCGACCAGTCCGACAAAGCTGCTCGTTGCAACCGCGAGGACAAGGCCCCGCCGCTGTAGCGGTGTATAGACAGCGAAATCCGCCAATTCAGACACGAGGAATGCAACCGTCGAGGCCAGGACCAACGATGGTGGAGCTAACGCGGCGGAGAGCAGAGTTCCCGCGCCGATCGCAGCGAGCCCGTAACGCACACCGAGACGGCGTTGCACCAGATCACGCAATACCAATGCGAGCCCTGCCATCAAGACACCACTTGGTGCCATGATCCCGCCGGGCGCAACCGGAATGAGACACGGGCCGTTTGGCGGGCAAACCGTGCCAACGTGCAGGATGAGCCAATTGGCGATCGGAATGCAGGCGATATAGCCAGTCAGAAAAGCAAATCCCTCGGCCCGCAAACGTTGCGAGACCGTCATTGCGTTTGGCCGGCCTCTGTCGCGGCATAGGCCGCCCAGCCCTTCGCGCGCAGGCTGCAAGCCGGACACTGGCCACAGCCGTAACCCCAGGCGTGGCGCGCCCCGCGTTCGCCCAGATAGCAGGTGTGGGAATGCTCGATAATCAGGTCCACCAACCCTTTGCCGCCCAGCTCTTCCGCCAGCGCCCACGTTTCGGCCTTGTCGCGCCACATCAACGGCGTGTGCAGTTCGAATGGACGCGCCATACCGAGATTGAGCGCAACATTGAGAGCCTTGATCGTCTCATCGCGGCAATCGGGATAGCCGGAGAAATCCGTCTCACACATGCCGCCAACGACGTGTGTCATGCCACGCCGATAGGCCAGTGCTGCAGCGAACGTTAAAAACACGAGGTTTCGTCCGGGCACGAAGGTGTTGGGAAGTCCGCCCTCGCCCATTTCAATGGCCACGTCGCGGGTCAGCGCCGTGTCCGAAATCTCGCCAAGCGTTGGAATGTCCAGCGTGTGACTTGCGCCGAGCTTCGCAGCCCATTCGGGCCGCAATGCCGTCATTCCATTGATCAGCTTGTCGCGGCTCTCCAGCTCGACGACATGGCGCTGGCCATAGGAGAAGCCAACGGTCTCAACCCTCTCAAAGCGCGAGAGAGCCCAAGCCAGACATGTCGCGGAATCCTGGCCACCAGAGAAAAGAACCAATGCTGCGTTGGATATGCTGTCAGTCATGGCGGTGATCTAGCATTCGATGCCCCGGGCTTCCATAGCTGCCCTGGGGCAGGTCAAGGATGACCTCCATCGACACTGAGAGCGATTTGCTCGCGCGTGGTCGCGCAGATCGCGTGTAGTGTAAAAGACGTTGCACAATCAGTGCGTGTATGCCTAATTAAACTCGTGGGGTGAGGAATCAGCGTGGCAATCGCCGGCTGCTCGTTCTTTGCCATTGATCTGTAACTGGGCGCTTTCCAATTTCGAGACGGGGCATAATGGGGCCAAAAGTCGGGGCGCTGCCCCTTTTGCTTGTCGGATTTTTGCTGACGAGTTGCGCGAGTCCACGTGGCCTCGATGAACCGGCCCCCCAGCTTCCAGCATTGAAGCCAGGTTACGGCCGTGTCTACTTCACCCGGCCGGGCGATTTTGGTGGGTCGGCTATTCAGCCCGAGATTCGGATGAACAATGAAGTCGTCGGCCGATCTGTGCCCGGCGGGTTCTCTTATGTCGACCGCCCCCCGGGAAAATACGCCGTAACAACGGCAACCGAAGTCGAGAATGCGGTTACGTTCCAATTAGCAGCGGGCGAGACGAAGTACATCAAGACATCAGTGACACCCGGCATACTCGTCGGCCATATCACGCCGACGCTCGAATTCCCTGAGCAGGGCCAATCCGACATAAGCCACCTCAGGTACGTCGGCCACCAATTCTGATCTCTTGCGCGGGACATAATGTAAGCGTCATGCAAAACGCCGCAGAATATCCGCTGTGGCCCATTGCGTTAGCTGGCAGATGTCCGCTCTTGTACCGCTTGTGGGTGTTGAGGGCGCCTTGATCTTTCACGATTGCTCATATCACGTCGCATCCTTTTCCCAGTGTCGATATGCTGGCGAGCGCATGCGGATGTCCGTTCCTGGTCCGCCGGTCCAGTGAGCTTCCATCAATCTACATTTCCAGGAGTCGCTCGCGCACACGCTGCCGGTCAAGCGTCGGTGCGTGCAGGTCTTGCACGCCTCACCAGCCAGGCCGGAGCCTGGCTGCGCTGCATACCCTTCGGCTGAGTAGGCTTGCGTTTGGCCTAGCTCACGCGCTCGACAATCTTGTCGCCGAACAGGTCGACCATTTCGCGGAATCCTGGCCCCCGGAGAAAAGAACCAATGCTGCAATGGATGTGCCGTCAGTCATGGGGATGATCTAGCACTCGAAATCCGGTGCTGCCATAGCGCGAATAGCAGGCCTCACATTTGGGGCTGTCCGGCCTGCCCCTGATGGGCCATAAGGCTGGACGCGTTCAAGCCCACGGTGATCCATGACTTCTTCCCCGAATATCTCAAAGCTGTTGGACATCATGGCGGCCCTGCGTACGCCCGGCTCGGGCTGCCCCTGGGACCTGGAGCAGACGTTCGCGACCATTGCGCCCTTCACCATCGAGGAGGCCTATGAGGTCGCGGAGGCCATCGCACGCAACGATCTTGATGAACTCAAGGAAGAACTCGGGGATTTCCTGTTTCAGGTGGTCTTCCACGCCCGAATGGCCGAGGAACAGGGCGCGTTTGCCTTCGATGATGTGGTCGACGCGATCTGTACGAAACTGATCCGGCGCCATCCGCATGTCTTCGGCGACAAGGCCGGCAAGCTGACGCCGGCTGAAGTCAAGGTTGCCTGGGACCGTATCAAGGCCGAGGAAAAAGCCGAACGTATCGCGCGAAATCCGAAGGCAGCAGCCGAGCACTCCGGCCTGCTCTCAAGCGTCAAAGCAGGGCAACCCGCTTTGCTTCGCGCTCTTGAACTGCAGCGCAAAGCCTCCACCGTCGGATTCGACTGGAATGATCCGCGCGCAGTGCTCGCCAAAATCCGCGAAGAAGCGGACGAGATCGAAGCCGCGCTCGACAGCAAGGATCAAGCGCACATCGCCTCAGAAACCGGCGACCTGCTGTTTGCCGTGGTCAATCTGGCGCGGCACGCGAATGCAGATCCTGAACTCGCTCTCCGAAGTGCCAACACCAAGTTCGAGCGTCGCTTTGCCTATATCGAACGCGCGTTGGCTGCCCGTGGCCGCTCCTTGCAAGAAGCGTCCCTCGTCGAGATGGATGCCCTTTGGAATGAAGCCAAGCATCACGAAGCGAAGTAAGACGAGATAGCCAAAATCAAAAAGCGGCGGATTGCTCCGCCGCTTTTAACATCTCTTCAACCGGCAGGATCAGACGCCCGTCTGCGTGATGAACTTGGTGTTGAAATAACCTTCCATCGCCTCGGTGCCACCTTCCGAACCGTAGCCGGAATCCTTGATGCCACCGAACGGCACCTCGGGAAGAGCCAGACCAACGCTGTTGATCGCAACCATGCCGGCTTCAATGGCCGCGCCGATCGCGGTAGCGGTCTTCGTTGAGCTGGTGAACGCGTACGATGCAAGGCCGTATGGCAGACGATTGGCTTCTTCAGCAGCATCGTCGAACTTCGCGAATGGCGAAATCATCGCCATCGGTCCGAACGGCTCGTCGTTCATGGCGCGCGCACTCTTCGGCACATCAGTGATCACCGTCGGCTCGAAGAAGTAGCCCTTGTTGCCGATGCGCTTGCCGCCGGTCTGGAGCTTCGCGCCCTTGCCGACTGCGTCCTGCACCAATTCCTCGATGGCAGCGACACGACGCGGATTGGCCAACGATCCCATGCGAGACTCCGGATCGAGGCCGTTGCCAACCTTGATGCTCTTGGTGTTCTCGACGAACTTGGCGACAAACTTGTCGTAGACGCCTTCCTGCACCATGAAGCGGGTCGGCGACACGCAGACCTGGCCGCCGTTGCGATATTTCGCACCGGACAAAATCTTGGCCGCAGCGTCAACGTCGGCATCATTGAACACGATGACGGGCGCATGACCGCCAAGCTCCATGGTCGCACGCTTCATGTGCAGACCGGCCAATGCAGACAACTGCTTGCCGACGCTGGTGGAGCCCGTGAACGAGATCTTGCGGATCACGGGGTGTGGAATGAGATACTCGGAGATTTCCGAAGGCACTCCATAGACGAGGTTGATCACGCCCGCTGGAACGCCGGCATCGACGTAAGCACGGATCAGTGCCGCAGGCGCTGCCGGCGTTTCTTCCGGCGCCTTGACGATGATCGAGCATCCCGCCGCGAGGGCTGCCGAGAGCTTGCGCACGACCTGGTTGATCGGGAAGTTCCATGGCGTGAAAGCCGCCACAGGCCCAACCGGATCCTTGACGGCGAGCTGATAGACGCCTGGAGCGCGAGCTGGAATAAGGCGGCCATAGGCGCGCTTTCCTTCCTCGGCGAACCAATCGATGATGTCCGCGCCGGCCATGGTTTCCATCTTGGCCTCAGCAAGGGTCTTGCCCTGCTCCATTGTCATAATGGTCGCGATGCTATCGGCACGCTCGCGCAGGATTTCTGCCGCCTTGCGCATCACTTTGGCGCGCTCGAACGGCGCAACGGCACGCCAGACCTTGAAAGCCTTCTCGGCCGCAGCCAGCGCTTCATCGAGGTCGGCTTTGTCGGCGTGAGCAACCGTACCGATCTTTTCTTCAGTCGCAGGATTGAGCACAGGAATGGTCTTACCTGAGCTGCTTCCGCGCCATTTTCCGTCGATGTGAAGCTGTACGTCCTGATAGCTCATGCCGGTCTCCTCGGGTTACGCCATTTTTTTATTCATCGGATGAATAGCCTTCGCCGAAAAAGGGTCAAGCCCTTCCTGTCATGGGATGCACGTGTCAGCGGCGGGGCAGCATTGCTAGTTAGTCATTGCGGATCAAGCGTTGCGTCAAATTTTGTGATCGTAATATCGCGTTTTGTCTCGTCCACACGAACCGTCATATTGAAACGCCCGTCAAGAAGTTGCTTGTCCAAAACCTCGGTATTGCGGTGCAGCCAGCTGATGCCAGCGCCATCGGAGGCATCAATGGACAGGCTCAAAGTGACTTTTGTTTCAGCAAGCCGATCCTCGATCGCAGCCAGCAAAGCATCAATCCCGTCGCCCGTTTGCGCTGAGACGAGAAAGCAGGGCCGTTCCGGCGGCCGCCTGGCCGCTATATTCGCCAGGTTATCACGCTCTTCCGGGCTGAAACGATCGATTTTGTTCCAGACTTCCAGCACGCGCGAGCCGCTGTCAGAGTCGATATTCAGCTGCCGCAACACGGTGTCGACGTCACGCTCTTGAGCTTCCGCGTCCTCGTGTGAGATATCGCGCACATGAAGGATGACATCAGCCTCGATGACCTCTTCGAGGGTCGCCCGGAATGCCGCCACCAGCATGGTCGGCAGATCGGAGATGAATCCGACAGTATCCGACAACATGGCCTTCCCGCCGTGAGGCAGGGTCAACGCCCGCAATGTTGGGTCGAGCGTTGCGAACAGCATGTCGGCGGCCTGGACATCCGCCCGTGTCAGCCGATTGAACAGCGTCGATTTGCCGGCATTGGTATAGCCGACCAGCGCCACCACCCGGTATGGCACCCGCTGGCGCCCGGCCCTGTGCAACCTTCGGGTCGCCTGCACTTTTCGAAGTTCGTTTTCGATGCGCGTGATCCGGTCGCCGATCAGCCGGCGGTCAGCTTCGATCTGCGTCTCGCCGGGGCCGCCAAGGAAGCCGAAGCCGCCGCGCTGGCGTTCAAGGTGGGTCCACGAGCGGACCAGACGGCTGCGCTGGTAGTTCAGATGGGCCAGTTCAACCTGCAGCGATCCCTCGCGGGTTTTTGCCCGGCGGCCAAAGATTTCCAGAATGAGTCCGGTCCGGTCGAGAACCTTTGCATTCCACTCTTTTTCGAGATTGCGTTGCTGGATCGGCGACAGCGCACAATCCATGATAACGAGATCGACCTCGTGAGCCTTGATGAGGCCGATCATCTCCTCGACCTTGCCCTTGCCGATGTAGGTCGCCGGTCGAATTTCGCTTAAAGGAGCAATGACTGCTTCCGTCACCGTCAAATCAATGGCACGCGCCAAGCCGACGGCTTCTTCAAGCCGTGCATCGGGATCGCGTACACCATGGGCTAACGGTGGTGCGTCGGGATCTCCCCGGCGCACGCGCTTATACGGGCCGATGACCAGCACCCGCCCTGTCTTGTTGCCCCGCGCCGATCCAGGTCGATCGACGCCCCCGTCGAAATTCCGGGGTTCCAAATCAGTTCAATCTCAAGCTGACGCGTCCTCGCCGCCTTCGAACAGACTGATCGGAGCGCCAGGCATGATGGTCGAGATCGCATGCTTGTAAACCAGCTGCGAATGGCCATCGCGCCGAAGCAGAAGGCAGAAATTGTCAAACCAGGTGACAATTCCCTGCAGTTTGACTCCGTTGACCAGAAAGATCGTCAGTGGCGTTTTGGTTTTACGAACGTGATTAAGAAAGGTGTCTTGTAAGTTTTGTGCGCGGTCTGCCGCCATTTTTTTTTCCCGCAGTCTTGTTGCTTGTTTTTATTTGGGCCAGGCCTGCCCTCTTCGGGGCTTGGTCTGGTGCCTGCGTCCCTGAGATCCCCCTCCGGGTGCTGCATCGCAATTAAAGGGCAGCGCCGGGGGTTAGGCAAGGCCAGTTCGGCCGTTCCGGGGCATTCCGCACCCAAAAACTCAAGAAAATGATGAAAAACGGTGAAACTCTTCCCTTAACCGTCTGGAAACCGCCCCAGGCGTGCCGTCCCCGATATTCCGGCCGTCGATCCGGACCACGGGCATCACGATCTGGCTGGAGGCCGTCACGAAAGCCTCGGCAGCCTCATAAGCCTCCTCCGGTGTAAATGGGCGTTCCTCGAATTTGATCTGGAGGGCAGCCATAACGTCCGTGAGGACGGATCGGGTAATGCCGGCCAGGATCCCCTGCTCCGCCGAGCGCGTCACCACCCTGCCGTCCTTCGTGACGATCCATGCATTGCTGGAGGAGCCCTCGGTCACCAGCCCTTCCGCATCCACGAACCATGCCTCATAAGCCCCATTCTCGCGGGCCTGCTGCTTGGCCAGCACGTTGGGCAACAACGAGACGGACTTGATATCGACCCGGGGCCAGCGATTTTCGGGAACGGTGATCACACCGATACCGTGCGCGGCCGTTTCCTGGCTCTTGGTGAAGCTCAGGTTACGCGCAGTCACCACTACGGCGGGCTTGACGGGCTTGATCGGAAACGCATGGTCGCGCCGGGCAACACCGCGAGTGACCTGCAGATAGACGATGCCATAACCGACGCGGTTGCGCCGAATGACTTCATGGACAACGATCTGAAGCGCTGACATAGGCGTCGGCATCGCAATCCTTAATTCGCTTAAGGAGCGTTGCAGACGTTTCATATGTTTCGGGAAGTCGACGATCTGCCCATTACGGACCTCGCAGACTTCGTAAACACCATCGGCGAACTGATAACCGCGGTCTTCGATATTGACGCTGGCATCCCGCATGTCGCGGTATTGGCCGTTCACATAGGCAATGCGCGACATCCGATTAACCTACACCCAGAGCCTTGAGTTTGCGGTGCAGGGCCGACCGCTCCATGCCGACGAATTCGGCCGTACGTGAAATGTTGCCGGAGAAACGGCTGATCTGCGCGATGAGATAATCGCGTTCGAACACTTCGCGCGCCTCGCGCAACGGCAGCCCCATGATGTGCTCGCCGTTATTTCCGGTGGGCATCGCGGGAATCATCGAACCGACATCCTGCGGCAGCATATCGGCCGTGATCACCGCATCGGTGTCGCCACCGGCCAGGATCATCACGCGTTCAACGTTATTGCGCAGCTGGCGGATGTTACCCGGCCATACGTGTGACTGCAGGACGGCCATCGCATCTTCTCCGATGCGTCGTTTCGGCAATCCGGTCGCCGTGGAAATCTGCTCCATGAAATATTCGACGAGTTCGGGAATGTCCTCCCGCCGTTCCGATAACGGTGGCACCCGTATCGGGACGACCGACAGCCGATGATAGAGATCCTCGCGGAACCGGCCTTCCGCGATCTCCGCCTCGAGATTGCGCGCGGTCGATGAAATGATGCGGACGTCGACACTGACCTTGGTCGTACCGCCGACCCGCTGAAAGGTTTGATCCACCAGGACGCGCAAGATCCGGTTTTGGGTCTCGCGCGGCATGTCCGCGATTTCATCAATGAACAGCGTGCCACCGTGGGCTTCCTCGAGCGCGCCGGGTTTGCGGCCCGTCTCGCCATCGATGAGTTCAACGCCGAACAACTCGACTTCCATCCGTTCAGGCGTAATCGCGGCCGCGTTGATCACGACAAACGGTCCCTGTGCACGGCTCGACATGGCATGGAGCGTGCGTGCGGCAAGTTCTTTACCCCCGCCCGATGGCCCGACGATCATAATACGGCTGTTCGCTTTGGCGGCTCGATCAATCGTCTGGCGCAACTGGTTCATGCTCGGCGAGCGCCCGATCAATGTTCCTGACGACGGCGCGTGCTGCTTGAGCTCGCGGACTTCCCGCTTCAGCCGCGAATTTTCCAGTGCACGCGTGGCAACGAGGATCAACCGATCGGCCTTGAACGGCTTTTCGATAAAGTCGTAGGCGCCGCGTTTGATCGCCGCCACAGCGGTCTCGATGTTGCCGTGGCCTGAGATCATGACCACAGGAACGTCCGGATGTTCGCGCTTGATCTGCTCGAGCATTTGCAGACCGTCGAGGCGGCTGCCCTGAATCCAGATGTCGAGGAAGATCAGATTGGGGCGTCGGGCTGAGATTTCTGCAAAAGCAGTGTCGCTGTCCCGCGCGGTCCTGGACTTGAAACCTTCGTCATCGAGGATGCCCGCAACGAGCTCCCGGATGTCAGCTTCGTCGTCGACGATCAAAATATCGTTCGCCATGAATTATGTCCGTTCTGTCAAATGCCGGCTACGGCTTCTGTCTTCGTCGTTTCTGTTTCGCTTTCGGTTTCCGCACTCTTTGCGCGGCCCGATATGGAGAACCGCAAGCGCATCCAAGCGCCACGCGCTCCAGGGCGCAGCGCCGATGCGTCGCCGAGTTCGATGCGCCCACCGTGATCCTCGAGCACGCGGCCAACGATCGCGAGACCAAGACCGGTGCCCTTCTCGCGCGTCGTCACATATGGCTCAAGCAATCGCGCACGGTTTTCTTTGGGCAGACCAATCCCGTTATCCACAACATCAATGACAATGTCGTCATCTTCGCGTGCGGCGATGACATCAATTCGCCCGCGCTCGATTTCGCCCGGAGGAACAGCGCCGATTGCCTCGGTCGCGTTCTTGATAATGTTCGTCAGCCCCTGCGAAATCAGCCGCCGGTCGAATTTTGCATGCAGCGGATCCTGCTTGATGTCGACTTCGATATCGATGTCGGGATGGCCGACGCGCATGAGGAAAACGACTTGTCGCACCGTGTCCGCGACGTCCTCGCCTTCGATCACAGGCTTGGGCATGCGCGCGAACCGAGAGAATTCATCCACCATGCTTCGAATATCATCGACCTGACGGATGATCGTGTCCGTACACTGATCGAAAATGGCGCGGTCATCCGTAATGACCTTGCCGAATTTCCGGCGGATGCGCTCGGCTGACAACTGAATCGGCGTCAACGGATTCTTGATCTCGTGCGCGATACGACGCGCGACGTCCGCCCAGGCCGACGTGCGTTGCGCCGTCACCAGCTCGGTAATGTCGTCAAGCGTGATGATATAGCCCTCGTTCGACTGTCCAGTCTGTTCAGAGGTGACACGCACCGAGAGATTTCGTTCCGTATTGTCCCGGCTGATTTCGATCTGCCCCTGAACAAGGCGCTGCGCACTGCTGCGAGCAGTCTCCATCAACTTATTCAGTTCGGGCACCACCTCAGACAATGACTTACCAAGCGCCTCGGTCTCAGGACGGCCAATCAACTTCTCAGCAGAGCGATTGAGGACGGAGATGCGGTCTGCACCATCGACCCCGATGATCCCGGCGCTAGCGGAAGACAACACCGCCTCGATGAAACGACGACGGCTGTCGATGACATCACTCGCGCTGACGAGATCGTCGCGCTGCGTCCGCAATTCCTGCGTCATCTTGTTGAAGGTTTCGCCGAGCTGCGCCAGATCGCCTTCCGACCGAATAACCGGCACCTGAACATGAAGATCGCCGGTCGACACGAGGTCTGCAGCTTTCATCAGCCTGCGGATCGGCCCAACCAGCCAATTCGCGAAATTCAGGCCGATCAGCACCGCCGACATCAGCAGGGTCAGTGCAATGACAGTGAACATCTGCGCGAACGCCAGCTGGATCCCCAGCCTGTGCGTTTCACCCTCGGCATAATCTTTTACGCCGGCCTCGGTCTGTCTGAGCCGGGCAACCACATTGGGATCGAGAAGACGTGCAACGTAGAGGAAGGTATCCGTCGGCCCGTGCAAACGAAGAACGGCCGCCACGAAATTTTGCTCAATGATGACAGCAACATAAGGTTCATCTTCCTTGACCGTGCGGAGCAACTCCGCTTGCGGTTTGGAGAAGTCTCGCGGGCTCCCGGTGGTCGCAGCCACCAGCGTCTGCCCGTTCTTGTCGAGGATCATCGCGCCGGGCAAATTTCTGGAAACCGCGCTCTTCGTCAGGATTTGGCGAAACGACTCGCGATCAAGGTCGAACAACGCGCCCGCGCGCGAAATATCGCTGGCCACTCCAATGATGTCGCCACGGATGAGCTGCCCGTGTTCGACGACGTAAGCATTGGCGACAACCAGGGAATTCTCGATCACAGCGCGCGTCCGAACGGAAAACAGCCGGTCCAGACCGCGATCAAGCGTGATGTTGGCCGCAACTGACACCAGAACCGCGGGCAAGACTGCGATCACCGCAAAAAGACTCACCACCCGAACGTGGAGCCTTGCTGCCGCATGCCCCTGCCGCCTCGCCTGGATGATCTGCCAGACTTCCCGGACAGCGATCGCCAGCAGCAACACGATAGTGGCGCCGTTGAGGAGCAGAAACGTGATGACAACCTTCGAGGTGGGCACGAGCGGCGTCAGACCGGTCAGCACCACGAAGGTCAGGAATGTCGAAAAAAGAGCCAGACCAACGGCCAGCGGGACCAAAAATCTACGAAGCCGCCAGCCGCGCGCGTCGGCAAACGACGGGTCAAGGGATCGGGCCGACGTTTCTGCTGTTGTCATGCCAGGTTGAAGGTCAGACCAATTGTCACGGGATCGCGGCGCAACACCCCTGCGCCGACTGATGCATACATATCACAATGTTGCTCGATTGCGACATTTCCTTGGCGCGCTCCACATTGGAACGCACCTTCAAGCGCCTCTAAGGCCCACTAAGATGTCTGGGCGGAGCGCCGGAACTAACCTCCGCTGCGGTAAACCTGAATGTCGAGATCCCGGATCTTCTTACGCAAAGTATTGCGGTTTAGGCCCAGCATGTCCGCCGCCCGGATCTGATTGCCGCGATTGGCCGCCAGAGCCGCCGTTAACAGCGGGACCTCGATCTCCTTAAGGATCCGATGATAGAGGCCCGGGGGCGGCATCCCATTGGGAAATCCGGCAAAGTGCGAGGCAAGATACATCTCGACCGCACCTCCGAGGTTTTCGATGGCCTGGGGCATCGCCCCGCCTGAAACGGCGGTAGGGGTCGCAAGCTCGCCCTCGATCACAGATCCGGTAATGACATCTTGTGGATAGAGCGCGGCAAGACGCCGGGCCAGATTTTCCAGCTCGCGCACGTTGCCCGGCCACCGGTGCTGCTTCAGGCGCTCCAAAGCCTGTGCATCGAGTTTCTTCGGCGGAAGACCATCCTTCTCGGCGAGGGCGAAGAAATGACGGATCAGATCGGGCAAATCCTCGATGCGTTCACGTAAAGGGGGAAGACGCAGCGGCACGACGTTGAGGCGGAAGAACAGATCCTCTCGGAACAGCCCCTGTTGGATCAGTATCCGCAGATCCTTATTGCTGGCGGCGACGATCCGGACGTCCGTCTTGATCGGTGTCCGACCGCCAACAGTCGTGTACTCACCCTGCTGGAGCACACGCAGCAACCGGGTCTGCGCTTCCATGGGCATATCGCCAATTTCATCGAGAAACAGCGTGCCGCCCTCGGCCTGCTCGAACCGGCCCGTCGCCCGCGCATTGGCGCCGGTAAAGGCCCCGCGCTCATGCCCGAACAATTCCGATTCGATCAGATCGCGCGGAATAGCCGCCATATTGACCGCGACGAATGGGCCGGTCCGGCGCTTGCCGTAGTCGTGCAACGCCCTCGCCACCAGCTCCTTGCCCGTACCAGACTCGCCGGAAATCATCACGGTCAGGTCCGTCTGCATCAGGCGCGCGAGAACGCGATAGATTTCCTGCATGGCAGGCGAGCGGCCAACCAACGGGATGGAATCAAATTCACCATCGTCCTTGGCGGCAGCCGGACGCTCCTTGGGCTCTGAAAGCGCGCGGCCAACAATCGCGATCAATTCCTTGAGGTCGAAGGGTTTTGGCAAATACTCGTAAGCCCCCCGCTCCGACGCCCGGATCGCAGTCATGAACGTATTCTGCGCGCTCATGACAATGACCGGAAGGTTCGGGCGCATCTTCTTGATGCGCGGAAGCAGATCAAAGGCATTCTCGTCAGGCATCACCACATCGGTGATCACGAGATCCCCCTCGCCCTGACTGACCCAACGCCAGAGCGTGGCCGCGTTGCCTGTCAGGCGCACCTCATAACCGGCGCGTGACAACGCCTGATTAAGGACCGTGCGAATGGCGGTGTCGTCGTCTGCGACTAATATGCTACCTGCGGGCATCTTCTAGTCCTCATCATCCGGTAGTGAGGCGAGTGATGGCGTTCCCGGGCGCTCATCACTCTGGTTTGGATTCTTCGTGGCACTGAACATCGGCAGCAACACACGGAAGATGGTTTTCCGGGGCTGCGATTCGCATTCGATAATCCCGCCGTGATCGCCGACGATCTTGGCAACAAGCGCAAGCCCGAGGCCGCTGCCGGTCGGCTTGGTCGTCACGAAGGGATCGAAAAGATTGGCGAGCATGTCTTCGGGCACGCCGGGCCCGTTGTCTTTGACGCAAAATTCGAGAGGCAGTGAAACGCGGGTCTTCTTCCCCGGAACGGACAGGCGCACGCCCGGCCTGAAGGCAGTGGTCAGCTGAATTTCGCCTTCGGTGCCCATATCAACAAGGGCTTCAGCGGCATTCTTCACCAGATTGAGGAAGACCTGAATGAGCTGGTCCTGGTTAGCAAGCACCGGCGGCAGCGAGGGATCATACTCTTCGATAAATTTGATGTTCCGCGCGAACCCGGACTGAGCCAGCCGCTTCACATGATCAAACACCGAGTGAATGTTCACCGGTCCGCGTGCCACAGGGCGCTCGTCGCCGAAGACTTCCATCCGATCAACCAAGGTCACAATGCGATCGGCCTCATCGCAGATCAGCCGTGTCAACGTCCGATCTTCGGGTGAAGCGGACTGCTCGAGCAGCTGTGCTGCGCCGCGAATTCCGGAAAGCGGATTTTTGATCTCGTGAGCCAGCATCGCGGCCAACGCGATCACCGAGCGCGCGGCGCTGCGATGGGTCAGTTGGCGGTCCATTTTATCCGCGATAGTGCGCTCCTGCAGCATCACCACGATATGACCCGGCTTCTCCGAGAGCGGCGCAACGTGAAGATCGACCTGACGATCTCCC
Organism: Afipia dichlorophenoxyacetatis; assembly: GCF_055386385.1. Classification (NCBI taxonomy): domain Bacteria; kingdom Pseudomonadati; phylum Pseudomonadota; class Alphaproteobacteria; order Hyphomicrobiales; family Nitrobacteraceae; genus Afipia; species Afipia dichlorophenoxyacetatis. The sequence goes on from NZ_AP029250.1 coordinate 3,429,224, forward strand.
CCAATGCGTGGCGTCCCCAAATCCACCTTGTATTCGTTGACGGCCGAGCCCGTGTGCCGAACCTGATCGATCAGCGCCAATAGCGGACTGCCGAATGGGACAAGATCGCGCAGCATTTGACGCTGCATGTGCTGGATCGAGGTCTCGAAGAACGATTCAGCTGCAATATTTGCGTCAAGAATCTTGCCGTCCGGCCCGATCATCATCACGGGATTGGGCAACGCATTCAAAATCGCTTCGCCGGTCGACGGCATCAACATCCGCTTTTCAGCAACATTGCTCATGCAGCCTTGCTCCAGGCAAATTCACCGAAGGCATCCTGCAGGGATCGCCGTACTTCGGCAGGATCCGTTGCAGTTAGAATAACTTGCCGCCAACGCTTGAGCGTTTCGGTTGACGCCGAAGCCCCTTGAGCGGCGACGTCCAGCGCCCATCCGAGATGCTTACGCGCGTGACGAAGCCCGATACGGGGACCGTAATGATTCAAGACATCATCGTAGAGCTTGGACACGTAAGTGAGCTGATCATCGAGAGCAGGAGCAGCTTCAGAAGCGCCGCCATCAAGCCGCCGCGCGATCTGTCCCGGCAACCAAGGCTGTCCTTGCGCTCCCCGGCCGATCATCACAGCGTCCGCGCCGGACTCCGCAAGGGCGAGAGAGGCTTCTTCGGAGGAAGTAATGTCGCCATTGACGACAAGAGGAATGCTCACCGCATCCTTGACCGGCCGTACCGCACGCCAGTCAGCACGGCCCTTGTAAAACTGGCAACGCGTCCGGCCGTGGACCGTGATCATCTGCACGCCGGCGGACTCGGCTAGTCGCGCGAGATCCGGTGCATTGAGGGATTTCTCGTCCCATCCAAGACGCATCTTCAGCGTCACGGGCACGCGAACGGCCGACACCGTGGCCTCAATCAATCGCAGGGCGTGATCGAGGTCACGCATCAATGCCGAGCCGGACTGGCCGCCTGTCACATGCCGGGCGGGACAGCCCATGTTGATATCGATGATGTTCGCGCCCGCCGCCTCAGCGATCCGCGCCCCCTCGGTCATCCAATGGGTCTCGCAGCCGGCCAACTGGACGACATGCGGACCGATGCCGGTCGCCTCACAGCGCAAAACGGACATGGGACGGCCCTGGGCGAGATCATCGCTGGCCGTCATTTCCGACACCACCAAACCGGCGCCCAATTCTGCGGCGAGACGGCGAAACGGGGCATCGGTGATGCCGGACATCGGCGCTAGCAGCACGCGGTTGCCGACCTGGATGTCGCCAATGGTCAATGGGGTCTGACGTGCTTCAACAGAACCAATCACCGCGTTCTCATTTCTTGATGGTCGCCGCTTCGTTGCAGAAACCACATAGCTCAATTATTGAGCATAGAGGGTAATTGCCTACAGATTAGCCAAATTTCCTCTGCGCGCAAGTGCGACGCAGCAAAATCTGCGGATTTCTTCACACCCCCACGGAAACGTGCTGTTTTTCCATTCAATATGGTAAGTGCAGCGCCCATGGCTGCACACGCTGGTCAGCCGCCCCCTCTCTGACGGTTGCCTATTCCATCATGTCAACAAAACGGACTGCCGCTATCATCGTCGCCGCCGGACGCGGTCTGCGCGCCGGAACAGGCGGCCCCAAACAGTATCGCTCCATAGGCGGAAAAACCGTCCTTTCGAGGGCGATGGAGCCTTTTTGCACGCATCCAGATGTCTTCGCGGTCCAACCGGTTCGTAACCCGGATGATGCGGAGATATTCGATCAGGCCGTTTGCCATCTGAAGTATCAGACGCCCGTCAATGGCGGCGCGACCCGTCAGGCATCAGTCCGTGCGGGCCTTGAAGCGCTTGCTGAGCACGCCCCGGACATCGTGCTCATCCACGACGCCGCCCGTGCCTTCGTAACGGATCAGGTCATTTCGCGTGCCATCGATGCGGCTTTGATCACCGGCGCGGCGATTCCAGTCGTCCCGGTGACCGACACCGTGAAATTAGTCGATGCGTCAGGCGCGATCGAAGCGACCCCTGACCGCGCACGCCTGCGAATCGCGCAGACACCACAAGCTTTCCGTTTCGATGTCATTCTCGAAGCCCATCGCCGGGCAGCACGCGAAGGCCGCGATGATTTCACCGATGACGCTGCAATTGCTGAATGGGCGGGATTGACCGTTACAACGTTTGAAGGTGATGCTGCCAACATGAAACTGACGACTCCTGAAGACTTCGCACGCGAGGAAGCGCGCCTTGGCGCCATGCTCGGCGACATCCGCATGGGCACTGGCTATGACGTCCACGCTTTCGGCGACGGCGATCATCTGATGTTGTGCGGCGTTCGCGTCCCTTTCACCCGCGGATTTCTGGCGCATTCCGATGGGGACGTCGGCCTGCATGCGATCGTCGATGCTATCCTCGGCGCATTGGCCGACGGCGACATCGGCTCCCACTTCCCGCCGAGCGATCCGAAATGGAAGGGCGCTGCTTCCGACCAGTTTCTGAAATATGCCGTTGATCTCGTCGCCCAGCGTGGCGGCCGTATCGCAAATCTCGAAGTGACGATGATCTGCGAAGCGCCGAAGATCGGCCCGCTACGTGAGGTTATGCGCGCTCGCATCGCTGAGATCACCGGCCTGCCCCAATCCCGCGTCGCGGTAAAAGCAACGACCAGCGAACGGCTTGGATTTACTGGCCGCCAGGAAGGAATAGCCGCGACCGCAGCCGCGACGATCCGGCTGCCTTGGGATACGACCGGCGGGAGCAACTAAGCATGAGCGGCAGCGCCACCCGTGCCCTCTCCCGCTCGTTGCTGGATTTATGCCGGATGCGCAAGCTGACGATTGCGACGGCGGAATCCTGCACCGGAGGTTTGGTCGCGGGTGCGCTCACCGAAATTCCAGGCTCGTCGGATGTCGTCGACCGCGGCTTCATCACGTATTCCAACGAAGCCAAGCATGCGATGCTCGGCGTGGAGACCTCGACCCTCGAGACGTTTGGAGCGGTCAGCAAGGAAACTGCGGTCGCCATGGCTTTCGGCGCCCTGGAAAATGCAGACGTTGACCTCGCCGTTTCAATCACGGGAATTGCCGGCCCAGGTGGCGCCACGCCGGGCAAACCCGTCGGCCTCGTGCACATTGCCGTGGCTGCCCGCGACGGGCGCATCAACCATAAGGAATGCCGTTTTGGAGCAGTCGGACGCAGCAACGTCCGTCAGCAGTCGGTTGTCGAAGCGCTGAAGATGCTGATGGAGATGGCGCGCGGGCCACAGCCGCCGCTCAAGCGCCCGCGCGCGGCCGCCCATAGACTGCGTCCGCGCGTTTCTCGAACGCCGCGGCGAACCGCTGGAAAGCGGCGTCGAACATCGCGCCCATCAGCACCGCGAGCATCCGACTCTTGAATTCGTAGGAAATGAAGAAGCCGACATCGCAGGCATCTTCCGACTTCGCTTCAAACGTCCAGCGATTTTCAAGTTTGCTGAAAGGTCCTCGTAGATACTCAACGAGGATCTTCAGATTGGGACGGTCGAGCGTCACCCGACTGGTGAACGCCTCACGGACAAGCTGAAACGACACGGTCATGTCCGCAACAATCACCTCAGTGCCGTCGGGCCCCGGTGTTCGTTGGCGAACTTTCAGCGCCTGGCACATCGGCACGAATTCGGGATAGCGTTCAACATCGGCCACGAGGTCGAACATTTTATCCGCGCTGTGGCGAACCCGGCGCTTGTTGGAGAACTGAGGCATCGTCGAGTACTAACGGCCAGCTGCGGCTCGCGCAGCCTGGAGTTTCGCGAAATCCTCGCCTGCGTGGTGCGAGGATCGCGTCAGCGGACTCGCTGAAACCATCAGGAAGCCTTTGGTGTAGGCGACTTTCTCGTAGCCGTTGAATTCATCAGGCGGGACATAGCGCATCACGGCGTGATGCTTCAGGCTCGGCTGCAGATACTGACCGATGGTGAGGAAATCGACATCCGCAGAGCGCAGATCATCCATCACCTGCAGAACTTCATGACGTTCCTCACCGAGGCCAACCATGATGCCGGACTTGGTGAAGATGGTCGGGTCCATTTCCTTGACCCGCTGCAGCAGCCGAATCGAGTGGAAATAGCGCGCACCCGGCCGCACCGTAAGATAGCGCGACGGCACAGTTTCAAGATTATGATTGAAGACGTCGGGTTTGGCGGCCACCACCTGTTCCAGCGCGCCGTCCTTGCGCAGGAAATCCGGCGTCAGGATTTCGATGGTCGTTGTCGGGCAGCTCGCGCGAATGGCGCGAATGGTTTTTGCAAAATGATCGGCACCGCCATCCGCAAGATCGTCCCGGTCAACTGACGTGATGACGACATGCGCGAGGCCGAGCTTGGAGACCGCAAGCGCCACATGCTCAGGCTCAGCCGCATCAAGGGCGCCTGGCATTCCCGTCTTGACGTTGCAGAACGCGCAAGCCCGGGTGCAGGTGTCACCCATGATCATGAAAGTGGCGTGCTTCTTATCCCAGCACTCGCCGATGTTCGGACAGCCCGCTTCTTCGCAGACCGTGACCAGTCCGTTCTCTTTGACGATGTTGCGCGTATTGGCATAGCCGCGCGTATTCGGCGCACGCACGCGGATCCAGTCCGGCTTGGCCGGCGACTTCGCATCGGGCCGATTGACTTTTTCCGGGTGGCGCGGCCGCACCTGATTGGGTGAAACCGTATCAATAAGAACGACCATGAAGGCCCCGTAAATCCGATGCTTTTACCTAAGCCTGCCGATCCCGTGGTGCAAGCCGTGCACGCCATGTTAGTCTGGAAGACCTATCATATCCTGAAGCCGGGTTGCATGGCTCCCACCGCCTATTCTTTGCCCACACAACCTCTGCCCACATATGGCTGACAAACCGCACCCCGCCCCGCTTGGACGCCAATTGACGCGCGAGTTCTTCGGACGCAGCATCCATAAGGTTGCCCCCGATTTGATCGGCGCGACATTGCTGGTCAACGGCGTCGGCGGCGTGATCGTAGAGGTCGAGGCCTATCACCACACCGAGCCAGCAGCCCACTCGTTCAACGGACCGACACCGCGCAACATGATCATGTTCGGGCCGCCGGGGTTTCTCTACGTCTATCGTTCCTACGGCATCCACTGGTGCATGAATTTCGTCTGCGAAGAAGAAGGCTCGGCCAGCGCGGTTTTGATTCGCGCCCTGGAACCCACTCACGGGCTGGCTGCCATGCGGCGGCGGCGCGACGTGGATGATGTGCGCGCGTTATGCTCAGGCCCGGGCAAGCTGTGCGAAGCCATGGCAGTGAGCGACAAGCACAACGGGCGGGCGCTGGATGCTCCACCGATCGCAATTTACGGACGAACGGGAAAGCAAGATGTCGTCAGGGGCGTTCGGATCGGAATCACCAAGGCCGCCGACTTACCGTGGCGATATGGATTGAAGGGCTCGCGATTTCTCAGCAAGCCCTTCCCCGGCTACTGAGCACTCTTGAGCCGCTCGAGCGCTTCAAGGATCTTTGTCTTCCGCGCCTCAGCCTCTTCACGCTTCTCGCGCTGCTCGTCGATCACCTCTTCCGGCGCGCGCGCGACAAAGTCCGCGTTGCCGAGCTTGGCGTCGACGCGCTTGATATCCGCCTCTGCCTTGGCCAGCTCCTTATCGAGCCGTGTCTTCTCCGCGGCCAAATCGACGACACCTTTCAGCGGAATGGCGGCAACCTCACCGCGCACAAGCAGCTGAACCGATCCATCCGGCGCACGATCCGCGGGGGCGATCTCAGACACACGCCCAAGGCGCTTGATCACGTCGCTCCAGCGCTCAGCACGCGACTTGATGTCGTCCGACGCACCAACAAGGATGAGTGGCGACAACGTTGCCGGCGGAATATTCATTTCGGCACGGACTGAACGAATGGCCGTGACGAGATCGATCAGCCAACCAATTTCAGCTTCCGCAGCAGGATCGCTGAACGGCTCGATAATAACCGGATCGGGGAACACGAGCGGCACAGCAAGCGGATCGCCCGGCAGCGCACCGACCGAGACTGGCATCTGGGACAGATCGACAGCTTTGCGGATCGGCCAATCGGTGAGCACCAGCAATTCATCCCGCTTCGCGGTCACAGCCCACAACTCTTCCGTGATGAACGGCATGAACGGGTGAAGCAGCTTCAGGATTTCATCGCGCGCCCAGGCAACACTCGCCTGGGTTTCCGATTTCGCCGGGCTGTCCGGCCCAGTGAGAACCGGCTTTGCAAGTTCGAGATACCAGTCGCAGTAGATGTTCCAGACAAAGCGATAAATCGTTCCGGCTGCGTCGTTGAACCTATAGGCCTCAAGCGCCTCGGAGACCTCTTGCGTAGCGCTCGCCGTCTCATGGGCGATCCAGCGGTTGAGAGTTTCCTTCGTCTTGGACGGATCGAAGCCCTCGACCAACGCACAACCGTTCATCTCTGCGAAACGCGAAGCATTCCAGAGCTTGGTTGCGAAATTGCGGTAACCTTCAACGCGTTGCGTCGAAAGCTTGATATCGCGCCCCTGCGCGGCCATGGCCGCGAGTGTAAAGCGCAGCGCGTCGGCACCGTAGTCGTCGATCAGATGCAGCGGATCGATGACGTTACCCTTGGACTTCGACATCTTGGCGCCCTTCTCGTCTCGAACGAGCGCGTGGATGTAGATCGTCGGGAATGGGACATCCTTCATGAAATGAAGGCCCATCATCATCATGCGGGCAACCCAGAAGAAGATGATGTCGAACCCGGTGACAAGCACATTGGTTGGATAATAACGCTCGACGTCCTTGGTCTCGTCAGGCCAGCCAAGCGTGGAGAACGGCCACAGAGCCGAGGAAAACCACGTGTCGAGAACGTCTTCGTCGCGGGTGATGAAGCCTTCGCGTTTGGCCGGATCGGTGGCCATCTCGCGAGCCTGTTCGTCCGTGATGACTTCCTGCTCGACATAGTAGCCGAGCGCCTTGCCGACGGCTTCGTCTTCCGTTTCGGCAACGAACACCTTGCCGTCCGGGCCATACCAGGCCGGGATCTGGTGCCCCCACCAGAGCTGGCGTGAGATACACCACGGCTGAATGTTCTCCATCCACTCGAAGTAGGTCTTTTCCCAATTCTTCGGCACAAACGATGTGTCGCCATTGCGGACAGCCGCGATCGCGGGCTCCGCGAGGGTCTTGGCGTCAACGTACCACTGGTCCGTCAGATAAGGCTCGATGACGACGCCCGAACGATCGCCGTGCGGCACCATGTGCGTGTTCGGTTCGATCTTGTCGAGGAAGCCAAGTTCTTCCAGCTTCGCGACGATGCGCTTGCGCGCCGCGAACCTCTCGACGCCGTCAAACTCCTCGGCGAACATCAAGGCGCCTTCAGGCAATCCCCGCAGATAGTCCTCATTGCCTGACAGGGTCAGCCGCGCTTCCTGATCGAGCACGCTGATTGAAGGCAGATTGTGCCTGCGGCCAACCTCGAAGTCGTTGAAGTCATGCGCCGGTGTGATCTTCACCGCGCCCGATCCCTTTTCCGGATCGGAGTACTCGTCGGCGACGATGGGGATCAGCCGCCCAACGAGCGGCAGCACGACATTCTTGCCGACGAGGTGCTTGTAGCGCTCATCCTCCGGATTAACCGCCACAGCGGTGTCGCCCAGCATGGTCTCCGGGCGGGTCGTCGCTACAACGATATAAGTTGAAGGATCTTCAGCGTTGTAAGCTGCACCTTCGATCGGATAGCGCAGGTGCCACAGGCTGCCTTTGACCTCGATCTGCTGGACCTCCAGGTCCGAGATCGCCGTCAACAGCTTGGGGTCCCAGTTGACCAGTCGCTTGTCCTTGTAGATCAGCCCCTGGCTGTAAAGCTCGACGAACACCTTGGCGACGGCGCGCGAAAGGCCCTCATCCATGGTGAAGCGTTCACGTGACCAGTCACAAGACGCACCTAAGCGCTTTAACTGATTGACAATTACGCCACCAGACTCAGCCTTCCACTTCCACACCCGCTCAAGGAATTTGGCGCGGCCCATGTCACGGCGACCGGGCTCCTGCCGCTCCATCAATTGCCGTTCGACGACCATCTGCGTCGCGATGCCCGCATGGTCGGTCCCCGGCTGCCACAGCACGTCCCGGCCCCGCATGCGCTCGAAACGGCACAGGATGTCCTGCAGCGTATTATTGAGCGCGTGTCCCATATGCAGCGAACCGGTCACGTTCGGCGGCGGGATCACGATCGTGAACGGTTCGGCGTCGAGCCGTTCCGGCCGCCCGGCCTTAAATGCTCCGGCGTCATCCCACGCACGGGCGATACGGTTCTCGATGTCGGCTGGTTGGTACGTTTTTTCGATCATCACGCTGCAATCAATGGGAAAAGGCACGCGCTAGTGTGCCGATTCCGAAGTTCGCAGAGGCTTGCGGCTCACTCTGATGCGAACTTCGGAATCAAAGGCACACTAGCAAGCTTATGATTCTAGTGCCGCTTTTGGATTTGAAGTTCTTCGTTGAGCTTGCGGCCGCACCCGAAGAACTTCAAATCCGCGGCACTAGAGAAACCCCAGCGCGCGCCAAGTCAACACTTCAAAATGGAGGTTTTTCGGCAGGACCGGCCGCAATCAGCGGCCGCGGGATACCCGTTCGATCTCCGCCTTGACGATACGCTCGACCAAATTGGGGAGATTGTCGTCCAGCCACGATTTGAGCATGGGACGCATCATCTCCTTGACGAGATCTTCGAGCGTCCGGGCATTGTTGCTCAGTACCGTCGACGTCAAGGAACCAAAGGCCGATTCCACGGCAGAGGCCGTCGAACCGGAGATGATATCCAGCTGGGCACGGCTCGGGGCTGGCGCCGGTTCAAAAGCCGGCGGCTCAATGGCTGGCGAACGATGAGTAGCAACCTGAGCCACTGAGGCCTCCGCAAATTCCAGATCGTTTTCGGGTTCGATTTTATTGAAAGGCGTTGGCGGAAGTTCTCGAACCGCCATTTGCTCCGTTAACTCGAAGACCTCTTCGGGTTCAGGTTCAGCAGGCTTTGCAGGAGCGGCCTTCGCTGCAGGCGCGGGAGCATCAAAGCTCGCCATCATCGCATCGATCTCGGCCTGACTATTCTTTGCAGGAACCGGTGGCGGCGCAGCTGCCGGCGCTGGAGCGCGCGCCGCAGGTGCCGGTCGCGGAGGTGCGATTTTTGAAGGAGGAATCCCTGCCATGACCTGCGGCCTCGAATTTTGACCCGGACGCGGTGCCGGCTCAGGTGGTTTTGGAGCTTCGGCCTTTGCCGGAGGGGCAGCAGGTGTCGGCGCTGGCGCAGGGGCCGCGCTCGCAGCAGGCTTTGCTTCATCGTCAGAAATGATGCGCCTGATCGACGCGAGAATCTCCTCCATTGAGGGCTCTTGCGCCTTTGCCGGTTGCGACATCTCCCTACTCCACCCTCATTCGATCGCCACAAAAATGACGAACGTCCGCCCTTCATCACGAATCGCTTTCGATCCCTTTGAAGGGTATGTCACCGGAACAAATGATTGCAAGCAACGGACTGTGAACACAGCCGTTTGAACACAGCACTTATTTGCGCGTGATGGTTAAACGCCCTTGGAGCGTTTCAAGCGAAGTGGTTCCTAGTGGTCCGATTTGAAAGTTCGCATCCCATCTCAGCAAGCAGGGTGCGAACGTCAAATCCGCTACACTCATTCGCGTGAAGAAAACGCGGAACAAGAATCTAGAGCTTCGGTTCTGATTCAATCAGAACCGAATATGCTCTAACGGCCGTCAGGCGTGCGAACGCCAAACCAGCTGTCGCGAACCTGATGATAGTGAACGTTCGGATCGTAAACCGTGGTCGCCAGTTTCATGACCGACGGCGACAGACGACCGATTGCATTCAGAACGTTATATGACGCAACGACACGATCGTGTTGCGCCGTCACCAGGTTAACCCGTGCGTTGACGAGCGCCTGCTGTGCGTTGAGGACGTCGAGCGTTGTGCGCTGTCCGACGCGCGCTTCTTCACGCACGCCATTCAGCGCGATCTCCGATGCAGTGACTTGAGCCTGCGCCGATGAAACCTGCGCCTTGCCGGCCACTAGCTGTCCCCACGCCTGAGCGACCGTTGCGCGAGTCTGATCGCGAACCTGTTCGAGGTTGAGACGTTGCTGACCCAGCGTTTCTTTTGACTGACGGATCAGCGCGTATTCGGCGCCGCCTTGATAAACCGGCACGGTCAACTGGGCGACTGCCGATGCGCCGAACGATCGATAGACCGTCGTGGTGCTTTCGTAGGACTGCTGAACGCTGCCCTGCAAGGTGACCGTGGGGAACAGTGCACCTTCGTTCACCTTGACCTGCAGAAAGCTCACGTCGATGCCATACATCGCGGCGGTGACGTTGGGATTTTCCACCAAGCTCAGATTAATTGATGCAGCCAACGTCCCCGGCAGGAAACGATCCACCGGCGAACCCGGCGCAAGGTTCACAGGCTCGCTGCCGATAATACGTCGGAAGTTCGCCCGCGTCGTTGTCAGGTTTGATTCCGCCGTCAGCAGTTGGGTACGCCCGGCAGCAAGCTGGGCTTCCGACTGCGCAACGTCGGTACGCGTCACTTCGCCGACGTTGAAGCGATCTCGTGTTTGCTTCAGCGTCTGCTCAAGGACACGGACGTTGCTTTGCTGAACTTCGACGATCGCCGAATCACGCAGGTAGTCCATGTAAATTGTTGCGGCAGACAGCAAGACCGTCTGTTCGAGCACGCGCAAGCCTTCACGAGATGCTGAGACCTGACTTTCCGCTGCGCGGGTGCGGTTCGCCGTCTGTCCGCCGTTGAACAGCGTCTGCGTCACCGTGGCGCCAACCGAACGCGGAGCATTCGTGCCATTGAGACCAACCTCACTGAGTCGGCCTCCAACCTGGGTATTCTGCTGAGTGTCGGTGTATTGCGTGCCGGCGCTGGCTGTGACGGCGACTTTTGGCCGATAACCAGAAAGAGCCTGCGGGACGTTTTCGTCCGTTGCACGCACCGATGCGCGCTGCGCATTGAGTTGCGGATTGGTTTGGTAAGCGCGGACCAGCGCGGCCTCCAGCGTATCAGCCAAAACCGGGCCTGTCGCAAAACCGCTCAGCAGAGCGACAGCAGCCACCCCCGCACTCAACTTCAGCCGATAATTTAAAGACATACGATCCGTCCCCAACCGGCCATGTTCGCCACCATAGGCGCGCCAAAACCGGGCAATCGATTCGGGTTAACAACCCGTTCCCGTGCATAGTCTATTCGCCGCAGCGCCGCGAAGGAACACCCTAAGCCTCATCCCACAGGAAACTTATAGAGCTGGGGCTTTGAGGTCACACTTGAAACCGCGCGAAGTCATTCCTACCGCTGACTAAATTCAGAAAACGAAGGCCGGCAACCGCTGCATTCCCGGCAAAACCGGTGCGAAAGCATCGAAAAGTATGCGACTTCCGAAGTCCCCAGCGGATCTGGTCACAAGATGCGCCCGTGGGGGTTGTGTGGCTGCAAAGACACCCACAAGACGCCCCTCAGGCTTCAACTGTTCGCAGAGCGTGCTGGGTTCAATCTCGGTCGCTCCATCCAGAACAATCACGTCATACGGCCCATGTGCGGCATCGCCGGCTGCCGCCTCTGCATTCCCGATTGTGACGTTCTTGATTCCAATTTGCGACAAAGTCGTTTTTGCGGCGCTGGCCAGCGAAGCATCCGGTTCCGTTGCGAATACCTCTCCCGCCAGATGGGCAACGATGGCGGCCGAGTAGCCAGTGGCACACCCCACAACCAGGACCCGGTCGGTCTCCGCAATCGATGCAGCCTGGAGCATCTTTGCCAGCACGACCGGCTTAATCAGGTAGCGTTTCGCAGTTCCCGTCCCTCCAACTTCGATGTCGAGGTCGAGGTAAGCGATCCGGCGCTGTGCGGATGGAACGAAGTCCTCACGCGGCACTGCAAGCATCGCATCCAGGATACGCAAATCCGTAACATCGCTCGGTCGGACCTGACCATCGACCATCTTTTGCCGAGCGGTCGAAAATTCTGACATATCATTACCTCTGGAGTGGATTGGCTACGCGCCTTCTGCGGAACCGAACGGCGGCATATTTGCTGCAATGAAGCGTGCGATGCAAGGCTGCTCGTAGATCCCTGCGCTGGAAGGAAATGGCCGGCCGTGACAAGGTCAAACACGAACTTCACGTTGAAAGACCTGAACTCTGGCGATGGCCAACTTCACATCCACACCCGGCACGACGAAAGATGACGAATCGTCCGCCCTGCGCAGGCTGATGGATCAATTCGATGATCTGCCGTCTGAAGTTCGGGAGGCTTTGGCTACGGCGATAGCTCCAAGCGATCAGATGATCGAAGTATTGTGCACGATGCACCAGAGCGGGTTTCCGGCCTCCGACCTTCTCAGAGTGATTTCCGCGAGCAACGCAAATAGCGCCTGTTAGCGGTTGAATTCATCGCCCAACATTATTCTGAAGAAGCAGAACACAAACGATAACCGCGAGTGTCACAGCGGTTGTGATCAGCATGGATCGGCCGCTCATTCCACGGCCAATCCACCACAGCAAAGCCGCGCACATCAAGACCGGGACAATCATCTCGAGTGACATGAGATTCCCTCGTCACTGGCTGTGGCTTAATCGTTCCGGCTCATCCACTTTCGTTCGATCCAGCCGAGGGCGTTTGCAAGCGGCGGCTGAAGAAACGGAACATCCTGGGCAACCAGCATAAGGCCGAGGGGCAGCATCCAGAGACCCAGAATCGGCAGGAAGCTGAAAATCCCTCCCAGAATCAGGAGCGCGGAAAGCGGAATGCGAACAAGGCGCGACGACGGTTGCCGCAACCAGCGCACGAACTGCCCCGCCCTGTTGGGAAGCCGCTCTGCGATCCATTCAAAATGGCGGTCGAGCTCGGCCTTCGCCTCTGCGCTCACGTCAGGCTGCCCTTTTCTCGAAGCTTCAAAGGTCATTCGGCCGGTTCCAACATCCCCGTGACAAGGTGTCAGATTCGCCGTTCAAAGGCAGCTATGGACAGGGGAATTCCAGCGCAAGGCGCGGAATTGGTCAGACTAACTAAGTTGTTGAAATTGTTTGGCTCCCCGGGCTGGATTCGAACCAGCGACCATTCGATTAACAGTCGAATGCTCTACCGCTGAGCTACCGAGGAACACTGCCGAAGCAGCGATGGGGCCGCATATAACAAAGGCCCTTAGTCTTGCAAAGTGCAATTCTGTCAAAAACAACAGATGGCTAAGAGATTATTTTTTGGAGGCCACGCCCGGAATTGAACCGGGATAAAGGCTTTTGCAGAGCCGTGCGTAACCATTCCGCCACGTGGCCTCACTAGCGCGAGTTCTTAGCGGGGTTCAAAGGCTTAAGCAACCTTCCGGTCAGCGTTAGCCCCGTTCATTCTGAAATTCAGAACCGTTGTGGTTCTGAATTGCGTTTCTGTTTTGGTTCTTGCGGGTCCAGCGAAAGGCGCGCCGTTGACCAAAGGCCTATCGAGCGCCGGGAACGATCGATGTTCGCTGAAGTTTCTGATTCGCAAAAATCTAGCTTTTCGACAATGCAGACTTGCCGCGCTTCTTTGCAGGACGGCGATAATCACGCTTGGGCCGTGGCTTAGGCGCCAATTCCGGCATCACCGCCTGGACCTCGCGAAAGCGCGTCAGCAGCCGCTCAAAACTCGCGGTCAACGCGGTCTCGATCTCGGGACGCTTTTCCAACCGACTCAAAACCATTCCAGCGGCTTCGATGGTGGACAGCCCATCTTGCCTCGGCTCCTTGCGGAGCTTGCCATAGCGCGATGGCCGCTCGGGTCCGAGAATGATGCGCCGACATTTCAGCATCCATGCGTTTCGCCACCACAGCGCCTTGGCCTGGCTCCAGGTGCCGTCAAGCAGGATGACCCCCTCAATGTCGTTCAGGATCGCGCGCTGGCCATCCTCAAGGCCCCCCTTGCGATCGATCGCGACCACTTCGTTGTCCGTTTCGAGGTCTGCGACCTTCGCGGAGCCGAGATAGAGAATTGCCCAGCGCTGAGGGTCAAGGGAACGGCCGAGGATCTTGGAGAGACTTGGCCAGGACAACCCGATCTTCAGCGCCGCGTTCTGCAGGTGCAAAGCCGTCAGACGAGCCGTTCCGAGCGCCCTGTCCTGCTCCTGCGGATGCTGGAGGATCAGGACCTCGATACGGTTGTCGATCGGCGCAATATCGCTGCAAATGCACAGCGGCTCGGGCTTGCCGCAGTGCGGACACTCCGAGATTTCTTCGGGCACCAACGCGCCGACTTCAGATTTGGGATGCGGGGACATTCAACGCCTATACGCTGCCCGGCGGGCTCTGTCCATGTAGCCCCTATTCAGCAGGAGCAGGTCCAGGCAGCGGTGCCGGCGTCTCGCGGCCACGGAGCTTATCGATCAACAGATAGATCACCGGCGTGGTGTAGAGCGTCAGGATCTGGGACACGATCAAACCGCCGATAATAGTGATACCCAACGGCCTGCGCAGTTCCGTGCCCGGCCCTGTGGCGACGACAAGCGGAACGGCAGCAAGAAGTGCCGCCATCGTCGTCATCAAAATCGGCCGGAAGCGCGCGAGGCAGGCCTCGAAGATCGCGTCCTCCGACGACAACCCACGTTGCCTCTCTCCTTCCAGCGCGAAGTCGACGATCATGATGCCGTTCTTCTTCACGATTCCTATCAGAAGAATGATTCCGATGAAGGCGATCACCGTGAGCGGCGTGTTTGTGATCTGCAAAGCCAGCAGCGCGCCGAGCCCGGCGGAGGGCAATGTCGAAATGATTGTGAACGGATGGGCCAGGCTTTCATAGAGCACGCCCAGCACAATGTAGACCGCGATCAGCGCGCCGAGAATCAGCAGCGGCTGACGGCTCGCGGTTTTCTGGCTGTCGGCGGCATTGCCCGCGAATTCGCCGCGGATACCTTCGGGCATATGGAGCTCTTCAACCGCACGCAGGATGTTACCGGTCGCGGTCTGCAATGGCACTCCGTCGGGGACATTGAACGAAATGGTGTTTGACGGGAACGAGGCCTGATGAAAGACCGACAGAGGCGAGAGCCCCCGCTCCATGTGAACCACTGCGGAGAGCGGCACCTGTGAATCGCCCGCCCCCGCCACATAAATCTTATCAAGCGCCGACGGATCACCCTGCAATCGCGGATCGACTTCCAGAATAATTTGATACTGATTTCGTTGCGTATAGATGATCGATACTTGCCGCTGGGAGAACGCATTGTTCAAGGCGTTGTCGATATCCTGCACCTGGACGCCGAGGCTCGCAGCCGTCTTCCGGTCGAGCGTCAAATTCAACGCTAGGCCAGCAGCATCGCGGTCACTCGAAACGTCAGTGATCCCCTCGACTGTTTCGAACCTCTTCGCAACGATGGGTGCCCACTTCGCCAGCAGGTCGAGATCCGAACTGATGAGCGTGTACTGGTAATTGGAATCGCTCTGGCGGCCGCCCGCACGCAAATCCTGTGCGGCGAACATGAACAGACGGATGCCCGGCACAGCACCAAGATTGCGCCGGAGACGATCGATGACCTGCGTCGTCGTTAGGCCACCACGCTCATCGAGGTCCTTGAGGCTGATAAACATCGTTCCGCGGTTGGCGCCCCCGCCTCCGGGGCCGCCGCTGCCGCCGAGGCTCGATCCAACTCCAGCCACGGCAGGATCCGCCATCACGATATCAGCGATCTGTTGCTGCAGACCAAGCATCGCCTGGAATGAAACATCCGGCGACGCGCGCGTTGAGCCGATCACCAGACCGCTGTCATCTGTCGGGAAATATCCCTTGGGAGTCTTGATGTAGAGCGTCACTGTCACCGCGATCGTTGCGATGAACACCAGCATCGTCAAAATCGGCAAGCGCAATACAACGTGCAACGTCCGCTCATAGAAGCGGACGATCCGCGACAGGCTTCCCTCAATCAACCGGTCGAACCGCGTTGCGTCCGGCGAAACGGCCGCCTTGATATAGTGCGCGCAGATCATCGGCGTCACAGTCAGCGACACGACCATCGACACCATGATGGCAAATGTCAGTGTCAGCGAGAACTCACGGAACAACCGGCCGACGATACCATCCATGAAGATCAGCGGCGTAAACGCTGCCACCAGAGAAATGCTGATCGATAACACCGTGAAACCGATCTGCTTGGCGCCGAGCAATGCCGCTTGATAAGGCGTCATCCCTTCTTCGAGATTACGGTACATGTTCTCGATCATGACGATGGCATCATCGACCACGAAGCCGACCGAAACCGCGAGCGCCATCAGCGATAAATTGTTGATCGAAAATCCCGCGACCCACATGGCGGCGCACGTCCCCGCCAGCGCCAGCGGTACGGATATCCCAGCCGCGATCGTCGGCGTCATCCGGCGCACGAATACGAAGACGACCAGCATTACCAGGAGCGCAGTCGCCCCGAGCGTCCACTCCATGTCCTCGACGTTGGCGCGGATCGTTCCGGTGCGGTCCGAGAGAATTGAAATTTCAACCCCTCCCGGCATCCATTGCTTCAACTCCGGTAACAGCGCTTTGACCCGGTCGACGGTGTCGATGACGTTGGCATCTTGCTGCTTCGTGACCGTGATGAGGACGGCCGGTTGCTTGTTGAACCATGCGATCGAACGGCTATTGCGTGTCGCGTCCGTGACGTTGGCGATATCGGCCAGCCGCACGAAATTGCCGTTGGAGCTTTTGATGACGAGGTCGCGGAACTGGGCAGCGGTCCGCATTTGCGGATTTGTCGCAATGGTTTCGCCGAGCACCGCACCGTTGAATGTTCCAACGGGGCCTATGGCATTGGCGTTCACGATGGCGTTGCGGACATCGTCGCTGGCGATCCCCGCTGTCGCCAGTGCCCCAGGATTGAGCTGAACACGAACTGCGGGCTGGTCCGCGCCGCTCACCGTCGCCTCGCCCACCCCCGGCACCTGCGAAATGCGTTGGGCGATCACTGTATCCGCGACATCGTAGATCGCGCTCGGCAGCATTGTCTTCGAGGTCAGAGCAATGATGAGGACCGGAGACGCGGCAGGATTGGCTTTGCGAAAATTCGGCAACGTCGGCAGGTCGGTCGGCAGATCGGCGAGCGAGGCATTGATCGCAGCCTGCACGTCACGCGCGGCGCGGTCGATATTCCGCCCGATGGCGAACTGCAATGAAATGCTGGTCGTACCAAGCGAACTGGTCGACGTGATTTGGTCGATACCGGCGATTTCTCCGAGCCGCCGTTCCAGTGGTGCGGCAACGGTCGACGCCATGATGGTCGGGTCGGCGCCCGGCCGAGAGGCCGAGACGCGGATCGACGGGAAATCCACCGACGGAATGCTCGCCACCGGTAGGAAATTGTAGGCGACCGCTCCGACCAAAAATAATCCGATGGCCAGCAACGTCGTGCCGACCGGCCTGCGGATGAAAGGTTCGGAGAGCGAGGCCATTACTGCACCCCCTCTGTCGCTCCCGCGATCGGAGGCGACGGCTTGCCGGACTCGTCAGGCGGCACCGGTGCTTCGATCCGGCGGTTGATCCGATCCAGTGCAAGGTAGATGACCGGTGTCGTGTAGAGCGTCAGGATCTGGGAGACGATCAATCCGCCAATGATCGACACGCCGAGCGGAAAGCGTAGTTCCGCGCCGGTCCCGCTTTCGATCGCCAGCGGCAGTGCGCCGAACAGCGCCGCCAGCGTCGTCATCATGATGGGACGGAAACGCAACAGGCAGGCCTTCACAATGGCATCATAGGCCGACAATCCCTGATGGCGCTCCGCCTCCAGCGCAAAATCGATCATCATGATGGCGTTCTTCTTGACGATACCCATCAGGAGAATGATGCCGATCAAGCCGATCACCGACAAGTCCTGCCCGAACAACATCAGAGCAAGGATCGCGCCCACTCCCGCGGAAGGGAGCGTCGATAGAATGGTGATCGGATGGATGTAGCTTTCGTACAGCACGCCGAGCACGATGTAGATCGTCACGAGGGCTGCGAGGATCAGCCACGGCTGCCCCGACAACGAGTTGGAGAATTCGGCTGCATCGCCCGAATAGAGCCCGACGATGTTTCCAGGCATACCGATGCGGGTCTCGATCTCCGCAATTCGTTCCACCGCATTCCCAAGCGCCTCGCCGGGGGCAAGATTGAATGACAGCGACACTGCGGGGAACTGCGACTGATGCGAGATCGATAATGGAGCGGTTGTCCGTATGACACTGGCAACCGCTTCGATCGGCACCTGCGCGCCGGGCGCTCCCGACACGCCCGCAGCGCCGGGCACGTACAGCTTCGACAAAACCGATGGATCGCGCTGATATTCCGGCAACGCTTCCAGCACGACACGGTACTGATTGGCCTGACCAAAAATCGTTGAAATCTGGCGCTGGCTGAAGGCATCGTTGAGCGTGTCGTTGACAGCCTGTACTGAGACGCCAAGCTGTCCGGCGCGTTGGCGATCGATGTTGACGATGGCGCGCAAGCCGCCCTCTTGACCGTCAGAGGAAACGTCGCGGAACATCGGATCGCGGCGCATCTCCTGGACGAGCTTGTTGCCCCATTCCACGACCGACGGCGCATCAGTCGCAGTCAACGTGTACTGGTATTGCGACCGGCTCGTCCGCGTACTGATCTGAATATCCTGCACCGCCTGGAAATAGACCGTCATGCCGGGAATGCTTGCCACCCGCTGCTTGAGACGGTCCACGACGACGGCAATGTCGGTCTCGCGTTCACCACGCGGCTTTAGCGTCAGAACGAGGCGGCCGACATTGGTGGTCGGGTTTACCGATCCCGCACCGATCACGGAAACGACGCCGACGATATCAGGATCGGCCTTGATCGCATTAGCGACCTGCGTTTGCCTCAGCTGCATATCTGCGAACGACACTTCAGGGCCTGCTTCGGTCACCGCCGTGATCGACGCCGTGTCCTGTAACGGCAAGAAGCCTTTTGGAGCGACAACATACAAAGCGAGCGTCGCAATGATGGTCAGGAACGTCACGACCAACGTCGCGCGCTGGTGCCGCAAGACCACCAGCAGCGTGCGGTGATAAAATTCGATCATCTTGTCGATCCAGCGACTGATCATCGCAAGACCGGGCACCGCGAACTCTTCGTGATGCAGCTTCAACAAACGCGAACACATCATCGGCGTCAAAGTCAGCGACACGACAGCCGATGTGACAACCGCAATCGTCAGCGTCAGCGCAAACTCCCGGAACATGCGTCCGACGAGACCTGACATGAACAGCAGCGGAATGAAGACTGCGATCAACGACACGGTCAGCGAAATCACGGTGAAGCCGATTTCGCTGGCGCCGCGCAGCGCAGCATCCATGACGCTTTCGCCGTCCTCCATATGACGAACGATGTTTTCGATCATCACGATGGCGTCGTCGACCACGAATCCGGTCCCGATGGTGAGTGCCATCAGAGACAGGTTGTCGAGGCTGAATCCGGCAAAATACATGACGCCGAAGCTGGTAATCAGCGAGAGCGGCAGCGCTACGCCTGCGATCAGCGTTGCGCGCAGCGAGCGTAGGAAGATAAGCACCACGAGCGTGACCAGCACAACGCTGAGGACCAGCGTGAACTGTACGTCACGAACGGATGCGCGGATGGTGACCGTACGATCACTGACGACAGTCAGATCGACGCCGGCCGGAACCGCCTTCTGCAGCCGCGGGATTTCCTCGCGGATTTGCCGCACCACATCGATGACGTTGGCGCCAGGCTGACGCTGGATCTCGATGACGACCGCAGGTTTGCCCTGATACCAAGCACCGGTTTTCTCGTTCTCAAGCCCATCAATGATCTGCGCGACGTCGCCGATCGTAACCGGAGAATTGTTGCGGTAAGCGATGATGATCGGCCTGTAGGCGTCAGCGACGGCAATCTGGTCGTTAGCCGCGATCGTATAGGCCTGGTGTGCGCCGTCGAGCGATCCTTTCGGCCCCGATACGTTGGCGCCGGCAATGGCGTTCCGCAAGTCTTCCATAGAAATGCCGTACGCCGCGAGACGCGCGAGATCCGCCTGGACACGCACGGCGGGCTTGAGACCTCCCAGAATGGACACACGCCCCACGCCGGATATCTGCGCCAGCCGCTGCGCCATCATCGTGTCGGCAAGATCGCTCATTGCGCGCAGCGACGATGTTTCCGACGTCATCGCGAGCGTCAGGACCGGCGCATCCGCCGGATTGACCTTCGCGTAGGTCGGCGGATACGGCAGATTCTTGGGCAGCACGCCGGCGGCGGCGTTAATCGCAGCCTGGACGTCTTGCGTTGCTCCATCAATGTCGCGATTGAGATCGAATTGCAGTGAAATTTGGCTAACGCCGTACGAACTCGTCGAGTTCATCGACACCAGCGACGGGATCTGTCCGAGTTGTCGCTCCAGCGGTGCGGTCACCAGTGAGGCAGCGACGTCCGGGCTCGCACCGGGCAACTGGGTCGTGACCTGAACCGTTGGGAAGTCGACTTGAGGCAGGGCCGAAACGGGAAGCGCCCAATAGCCGAGAGCGCCGCCAATCAGAAGAGCGACGCCGAGCAACGATGTCGCGATCGGCCGCTTGATAAATGGTTCCGAGACGCTCATCGATGCGCGCTCACAGGTTCGACGCTATATGTTGGCTCATTGCGGTGCTTTCGCGCCGCCGCCCGTCTGTTGTTGCCCGCCTTGCGGCGCAGCTCCCTGCTCCCTTTGATGACGCCGCTCGCCCTTTTCGCCGCGTTCCCCCTTTTCACCGCGCTGACCTTTTTCGCCCCCACCTTGGCGTTTGCGTGGCGCGAGATCCGGCGTGGGTGCCTGATAGTCCTTGCTGATCGTGACCTTGGCGCCATCGGACAGATTGGCAAAACCAGTGGTGACAACCTGATCCTCGACCGAAACGCCCGATGCGATAACCGCATTGGTCTCGGTCTGCTGCGTGACCTTCACGGTTCGAGCCGTGACGATATTGTCGTTGCCAATGACGTAGACGAACGTACCCGCCGGCCCACGTTGAACTGCAGCTGTCGGTACGACAATCGCCTTGTCCAAGGTCTGCACCTTCAGACGCACATTGACGAATTGACCAGGCCAAAGCTGATAGTTGGCGTTTGGAAATTCCGCCTTGATCTTCACCGTGCCCGTGGTCTGGTCGACCTGATTGTCCATGCCGGTGACGGTGCCGGTGTCCACAACCGTCTTACCGTCGTTGCCAAAGACGTCGACGGACAACGCTCCGGTCGCCGACGCTGCATTGACGCGAACGATCTGCTGCTGCGGCAAGCTGAACTGAACCGCGATCGGCTGCAGTTGCGTGATCACCACCACGCCAGTGGCGTCGGCGGCATGAACAATATTGCCCTGATCGACCTGACGAAGTCCGGCGCGACCTGAAAGTGGCGCCACGATTTTTGTGTAGCCGAGTGTCGCTTGCGCATTGTCGATGGCCGCTTGATCCGACTGCACAAGCGCTTCGAGCTGGGCAACCAGTGCCTTTTGGGTATCAGCCTGCTGCGCGGAGCCTGCCTTTGCAGAGGCCAACTGCTGATACCGAACCAGATCCATCCGGGCGTTTGACAGCGTCGCTTCGTCCTGCGCCTTTTTGGCGACGGCCTGATCGTATTGAGCCTTAAAGATAACCGGATCAATCTCGGCGAGAACGTCACCAGCCTTGACGTCCTGGCCTTCCTTGAAATTGACCGACAGCAACTTGCCGTCGACCTGCGCCCGAACCGTAACGTTGTTCAACGCGCGCACGGTCCCAACACCGTCGAGATAAACTGGCACGTCCTCAATTCGCGGCGTTGCCGCAAGAACCGGGATTGATAGATCCGGGCGGACATGTGCCGCATTCTGCTTGGGCTGCAGATAGGTCCAGCCGATATAGCCAAGCCCGCCGATGATCAGGAGCGTGATGAAAATCGAAACCGTTCGCCTGCGCGCGCCTGATGCAACACGCGCGACACCATCGCCCGCCGCTTTGGCTTTTTCATTCAATTCATCTGGCTTAAAGAGCATCGGCCGGCTCCGTCTTTGGCGACCAACCGCCACCTAATGCCTGGTAGAGGCTGACCACGGCCTGAAGCCGGGCAAGTTGTGCCTGTATCAGCGCATCTTCCGCTTGGAATAGTGTCAATTGGGTGTTTAGCACAGTCACGATGTCGATGGTGCCCGCCCGGAGCTGCCGCTCCGATAGCTCAAAGGCCCGCCGTGACGAGGTGACAACAATCCGCTGCAGCCTCAGACGCTCATTGGCCTGCTTAAGCGTTGCAAGAGCTGTATCAACGTCTGAAAAAGCGGATATCACTGTTTTGCGATAAGTTTGCAACAACTCGTCCTGCATGGCCTTCTGCAAGTCAAAGTTCGCCTGGATGCGACCGGCGTCGAAAATCGGCTGGGTCAGACCGGCCGCCACGTTGAAGAACGCAGACTGCGGAGTGAACAACGTCGCAAGCGCAGCACTCTGGTAGCCACCCTGCCCAGTCAACTGGATGCTGGGAAAGAACTGCGCTCTGGCGTTCCCCACGTTCGCGGTGGCCGAGGCAAGCTGATTTTCCTGACGGCGGATGTCAGGCCGTTGGGTCAACAATTCAGATGGCAATCCAGGCGTCACGCGAGGAATGGCGATCACTCCCAGCGTGCCCCCTGTGAGCCGTATCCGCTCCGGCGGCCGCGCGACCAAGGTGGCCAGCATATTCGTGTTCTGTGCCAGGACTTGACGCAGCGGCGGTATCAGGGCCTTTTGATTGGCCAGCAAGCTTTCCTGTTGGGACAGATCCAGGTCGGAGCCGGTGCCGGCGTCTACCCGCGCCTTGATGGCATCGTAGATGCGTTGCGCGCTTGCGATATTGCCGTTTGCCGTTTTGATACGGTCTTGTGCAGCGACGACCTGGAAGTAGGCGTTTGCCACGCTGACCAAAGTCGTGAGCGCAACAACATCCCTATCGAAACGGTTGGCATTGGCCGTTTCCTCGGCGGCCAACAATGCGTCGCGATTCTTACCCCAGAAGTCGATCTCATAACTCGCGCTGAGCGAGGCCGTATGGTTTGTCACCTCGCCGCGGCCAGATATGGGCGTCGCGGTGGTGATGGTGCCGGTCGTGCTCGATGAGCGTGAGCGCGAGCCTGAGAATGTCCCCGACACACTCGGCAACAGTGCTGCACCGATTTGCTGGGCCTGGGCGTCCGCCTGCCGGATACGGGCTGTGGCAGCGGCGATATCCAAATTAACGGTCTGCGCCTCCTCCATAAGGATGGTGAGCTCCCTTGAGCGGAAGCCCCGCCACCAGTCCAGCGTTGGCGGCAAGTTTTGGGCGGCGCTGGGCGCGTCCTTGTAGACACCCGGAATATCCAGGGCGGGATCCGGCAAATCGGATGTCACGATGCATCCGCTCGACGTGGCAGCGAATGCGAATGCCGCGAGGAGCGCCAGCAGATGCCTCGAAGGCAATGTTGGCCACCTGAACTGATAAAAGAACACCGACACCGCTATGCACACTTTCTGGAGCGCCAAAGCCCATTTTAACGGGCCGATCCAGCTACGGACAGTGACGTTCCACCATGTTCCCCAGAACATGCGCGCGTGTGCTCCGTAGGCATCATCCCTACACGCCGTTTCTAGCTGGAATCTGGGACGTTTTGCCAATTTAGGCGCTCTAAACCCTGATTATTACAAAGATTTCATGGGACGGCTCACCCAACAGCCGAATCAACGAGCCGTCTCACGCCAGGGCTTGGGCTAGCCGGCACAGCCTTGGCCTCCTCGATGAATTCTTTGAAGCGTCCGATCGCCGCCATCTGGCTTTGGACACCTCATGAGAAGGTCTTGCGTCTTCACTTCGAAGACGCAAAACTTAGCGGCGAGACCAACGACAAAGGACCGAACGGCCGACAAGCGGCAGCACACGCGGGATTGCAAAGAACTTGGACACAGAGCCGCATCACACGGATGGAGCAGTGCGATGTTAGACCTGATTGTTCTGACGCCCGACAATGTCAAAACAACATTGCCCGACGTTCCGCGGCTGGTTCGTCTCGCATTTCATTTCGCGGCAAGACTTCGCTACGGCACCCTCGACGTCACCTTACCCGATGGACGCAAGCTGCGTTGTGGCGGACTTGAACCCGGTCCTGCGGCACAGATGACGATTTTCAACTATGACTTCGCCTGGCGGCTTGCGCGCGGTGGCGATCTCGGGATCGCGGAAGCCTATCTCCGGCGTGAATGGGACACACAGAATCTCACAGAGTTTCTCTATCTCTTCTGCGTCAATCACGAGTTGATCCAGACCATGCTGGGCAACAAGCCGCTCGCACGGCTCGCACAATCCATGCGCCACTGGTTCAACCGAAATACAAGAAAGCAGGCACAGCGCAATATCCATGCGCACTACGATATCGGCAATTCATTTTACTCAGCGTGGCTTGATCCGAGCATGACTTACTCGTCGGCCCTGTTCGACGAGAGTACCAGCGATCTCACATCGGCACAGCACAACAAATACAGACGCCTCGCCGAGGCCATCAATCTACAGCCCCAGCAGACAGTGCTTGAGATTGGATGCGGCTGGGGAGGCTTCGCCGAATATGCCGCTAAGCACTACGATGTGAAAGTCGTCGGTCTAACCATCAGCACCGAGCAGCGAGATTTCGCGCAGAAGCGAATTCAAGCCGCCGGTCTTAGCGAGAAGGTTGAGATTCGTTTTCAGGATTATCGTGATGAGCGAGGACAATACGACCGCATTGCTTCGATCGAGATGATTGAGGCCGTCGGTGAGCAGTTCTGGCCGGACTATTTCCAACAGCTTCGCGATCGGCTGACGCGGGGCGGATTTGCCGGCATTCAGGCCATCACCATTCAGGATCGCTTCTTCAAAGCGTATCGGCGCGAGGTTGATTTCATTCAGCGGTACGTTTTTCCTGGAGGCATGCTGCCCTCACCGCAGATCCTCAAATCTCTCGGTGAGAAATTTGGCGTGCCTGTTATCCGCGAACGGATATTTGGAGAAGATTATGCCAAGACGCTCGCGACCTGGCGGGACAATTTTCGCGCTGCGTGGCCCAATCTAACTCCCATGGGATTCGATGAGCGCTTCCGGCGGCTTTGGGAGTATTACCTCGCCTATTGCGAGGCTGGGTTCCTGTCCGGCAACATCGACGTTCGCCAGGTCGTTTTCGCGAAGTCTGGCTGAGCATTTCGCGAAGGCTCGCATACGAGGCCAGCCCTTGTGGGAATGGCTGGCGCGAACTAGGTTGATTCAACGCTATTCACCCTTCCCATTATCTCTCACGAACCGATCCCATGCATATTCGTAATGACGTCGTCGAAGCCATCGGCAATACCCCCCTGATCAAGCTGAAACGCGCGTCGGACGCGACGGGATGCAACATTCTCGGCAAGGCTGAGTTCATGAATCCCGGACAGTCCGTGAAAGACCGCGCGGGCAAATGGATGATTCTGGAAGCAGAGAAGCGCGGCGATCTGAAGCCCGGCGGCCTCGTCGTGGAATCGACCGCCGGCAATACCGGCATCGGGCTTGCGGTGGTGGCGAGCGCGCGCGGCTATCGCACGCTGATCCTCATTCCCGAGACCCAGAGCCAGGAAAAGAAGGACATGCTGCGGCTGTGCGGCGCTGAGCTCGTCGAAGTCCCTGCGCTACCCTTCTCCAATCCGAACAACTATCAGCATGTCGGCAGACGACTCGCCGATCAGCTGCGCAAGAATGAGCCGAATGGCGTGCTGTTCGCCGATCAGTGGAATAATCTCGACAACGCCAAGGCGCACTTCGAATCGACTGGCCCGGAGATCTGGGAGCAGACCGGCGGCAAGGTCGATGGTTTTATCTGCTCGGTTGGGTCCGGCGGCACGCTCGCGGGCACCAGCTCGTTCCTGAAGTCGAAGAACAAGAACGTCGTCATCGGCTGCGCCGATCCGCACGGCGCGGCAATGTATGAGCTGTTCAAAAACGGCGTCGCCAAGTCGACGCCGGGTGACTCCATCACCGAAGGCATCGGGCTCGGCCGCGTAACGCCCATTATCAAGGAAGCCAAGGTCGACGACGCGTTCCTCATTCCGGATGAGGAAGCGGTATCGGTGATCTACGAGCTATTGGAACACGAAGGCCTTTGTCTCGGCGGCTCGACCGGCATCAATGTGGCCGGTGCAATCCGTCTGGCAAAGCAGCTTGGTCCAGGCCATACCATCGTGACCATTCTTTGCGACTCCGGCAATCGCTATCAGTCGAAGCTGTTCAATCCGGAGTTCATGCGCTCGAAGAACCTTCCCGTGCCAGCATGGCTCGAGAAGCGCACGAAGATCGACGTGCCGTTCGAGAAGGTCTGAAGCGTTTCAAAATAAAAATTGAAAACGTCGGTTCTGATCCAATCAGAACCGACGTTAGTATCAACGCAAAATCTGGCTGAGAAACAGCTTGGTCCGCGCGTGCTGGGGATTGGAGAAGAATTTCTCCGGCGTGTTCGCTTCAATGATTTGCCCCGCATCCATAAACACGACGCGATCGGCGACCTCGCGGGCAAACCCCATTTCGTGCGTCACCACCAGCATCGTCATGCCCTCTTTGGCAAGATCAACCATGGTGTCGAGCACTTCCTTGACCATCTCGGGATCGAGCGCCGACGTCGGCTCATCAAACAACATGACCTTCGGATTCATGGTCAGCGCCCGCGCGATCGCAACGCGCTGCTGTTGCCCACCTGAAATCTGTCCGGGATACTTGTTCGCTTTATCGGGGATGCGGACGCGTTCGAGATATTTCATCGCCGAAGCTTCGGCTTCCTTTTTGGGAATGTTGCGCACCCAGATCGGCGCCAGCGTGCAATTTTCAAGCACTGTCAGATGCGGGAACAAGTTGAAGCTCTGGAACACCATGCCCACTTCGCGCCGGACATCATCTACACGGCGTAGATTAGGTCCAAGCTCGATGTCATCGACAATGATCCGGCCTTCCTGAAACTCCTCCAGCGCGTTGATGCAGCGGATCAACGTCGATTTGCCCGACCCCGATGGCCCGCAGACTACAATCCGCTCCCCGCGCCCGACGGTCAGGTCGATGTCGCGCAACACATGGAATTCACCGAACCACTTGTTGAGGCCCGAGATGCTGACAATAGGATCGGCGCTCATGATTTCATCTCAGACATTCTTGTGAGCATTCAGCCGCCGCTCGACGAACAACGAATAGCGCGACATACCAAAACAGAACACGAAGTAGATTATCCCGGTAAAGGCGAACCCGGTGAACAACGTTGTCGGCGTCGCCCAGTTCGGATCGGCGAAAGACGCGCGAAGCTGGCCAAGCAAATCGAAAATCGCAACGATCAAGACAAGCGTCGTATCCTTGAACAAAGCGATGAAGCTGTTCACCAATCCCGGAATAACATGCCGCAAGGCTTGCGGCATCACGATCAATCCCGTGGTTTTCCAGTATGACAGCCCAAGCGCACTGGCCGCTTCTGCCTGACCGCGCGGAATGGCTTGCAAGCCTCCGCGGATAACTTCAGCGTTGTAGGCGCCCGCGAACAAGGCAATGCCGATCAGCACGCGCACGAGCCCATCGACTGTAAAATTCCCCGGCAGAAACAGCGGCAGCATGTAGGTCGCGAAGAACAGCACCGTGATCAGCGGGACGCCGCGCCAGAATTCGATGAATGTAATCGAGAACACTTTGATCAGCGGGATGGTCGAGCGTCGCCCTAGCGCCAGCGCGATCCCAACCGGCATCGAGGCAACAATTCCCGTCAGGGAGACCACAAGGGTGACCAGCAACCCACCCCATTGCCGCGTATCGACAATCGGCAGGCCCCCATGGTCGAGATCCATCACCTTGATCACCACGGCGATACCGGCAAAAATTGCAGCGCTCCGCGACAGCGCGCGCCAGCCGTTGCGAAATCCTCCGGTCAGGAAAAACGCCAGTAGCGAAACAATCACCGCGGTCAACGCAAAATCGACCCAAATGGTCGCGGCAAAGCGTTGCGTATAGTCCCGCAGCCATTCGAGCGGCAGGATCACCCAGCCAAGCGCCTGTCCGAATAGCGCGACCGCTCTTCCCAAAACCGTAACCGGCCAGCCCAATCCGCCCGTCATTGCCTCACCGACCCGGGCAAGTTGGCTGCCAGCATCCTGGAAACTCGTGGCAAGGCCCGAGCCCAGGTCAGCGCTCCAATTCACGACGAAGCCGCGAATTCCTCCACCCCGCAGCAGAAAGAAAGCGACAACCGGATACGCAAGAAAGAACAGACCGGAGTTCAGCGCCTTGGCCGGCACGCGCGGAATGAGCAGCGGCGCGAGCAGCAGAGCGCCAAGAAGGAACGTCAGGTTGACCCGCCAGCGCTCGGCTTGAGGGTAAAAGCCGTAAATGAACTGTTCGAACTTGGCCTGGACAAACGGCCAGCACGCACCGACGACGTGACCGGCGTTGGCCTCCAGACATGCCGATCGATCGTTACCGTGCCATACGGCGTCGACTAGCAAGAACTTGACCGTCGGTGTGATCGTCAATGCGAGAAACGCAAAGCTCGCAACAGTCAGCGCAATGTTAAGCGGTGAATTGAGCAGGCGTTGGCGGACAAAGCCGATAATGCCGACAGTCTTGATCGGCGCTTTGCGCGACTCAACCAACGTCTCGCGCACGAATGAGGATGTGAGCTGATCCGTCATGCCGCAAGGCTCCGGTTCACATGCCTGCCGTAGAGCCCCATGATGGCGCTCGTGACCAGCGAGATCAGCAGGTACACACCCATCGTCAATGCGATGATTTCGACAGCCTGCCCTGTCTGGCTCAGTGTCGTGCCGGCGAAGACGGAGAATAGATCGGGATAGCCGATAGCGACGGCCAAGGACGAGTTCTTGGTGAGATTCAAGTACTGATTTGTCAGCGGCGGCAAAATGACCCGCAACGCCTGCGGGATGATCACAAGGCGCAGTGTCGCACCGCGCGACAAGCCAAGCGAGGCGCCCGCCTCCATTTGCCCCTTAGGCACGGACTGGATGCCGGCGCGAACAATCTCGGCGATGAACGCGGCGGTGTAAGTCGAGAGTGCCACCGCCAAGGCCGCCAACTCGGGACGGATCGGCATTCCTCCGACGAAATTGAACCCCTTCAACTCCGGCATATCCAGCTTCACCGGCGCACCGAGAAACAGCGCGGAGAGCGCGGGCAACCCCAACACCAGAAGCACAACAAAAGGCCAGATTATGAGCTTTTGACCGGTCTTGAACAGCCGCCGACGGGCATAGATGCGCATGGCTAGCGATGCGACCACCCCGATCACAACCGCAACAAAAAATACGCCGAAAGCCTGTTGCGGAACGGGATAGGGAACGATGAGTCCACGGACACTCAGGAAGATGGTGTCGAATAACGAGATGCTTTGCCGCGGGCTCGGCAATGCCGCCAGCACCGCCAGATACCAAAACAGGATTTGAAACAGCAGCGGCAGATTGCGGATGAGCTCGACATATCCTTCCGAGATCCGGGACAGCAACCAGTTCGGCGACAACCGTCCGAGTGCAACAAGCACGCCGATGATCGTCGCGGCGATGATGCCAATAACCGAAACCAGCAGCGTGTTGAGCAGACCGACGAGGAATACGCGGCTGTAGGTGTCGCTTTCGGAATACGGAATCAGCGTCTGACTGACGCTAAATCCGGCCGTATTCGACAGGAATCCGAAGCCGGAGGCGATGCGCTGCGCTTGCAGGTTGGCGCGTGCATTCTCGACGACTTCATACCCCAGCCAAATGATGACAGCGACAAACAAAAGCTGGACAAGAATGCCACGCCATCCCGCGCTACCACCCAGAACGCGACGAAGCCGCGCTGCCAAACGCAGCGGCGGCTTTCGTGCTTCACCGGTCATTGCCGTCTCTGATGTTGCTGTCAACGGATAGGAGGCGCGTATTGGATACCGCCTTGGTTCCAGAGCTTGTTAAGCCCGCGGGCAATTCCGAGTTTCGATCCCGCGCCGACGTTGCGGTCAAATGACTCGCCGTAATTGCCGGTGGCCTTGATGATCCGGATCACCCAATCTTTCGTCAAACCGAGCTGCTCGCCGAGGCTACCATCCGTGCCGAACATACGCTTCAATTCAGGCTTGCTGGACTTCGCCATTTCATCGACGTTCTTCTGCGTGACCGCCAGCTCCTCGGCGTTGATCATCGCAAACAACGTCCATTTGACGATGTCGAACCACTGGTCATCGCCCTGTCGCACGACCGGCCCCAACGGCTCCTTCGAAATAATGTCGGGTAGCACGACGTGATCATTGGGAACCGCCAACTTGAGGCGCTCGGCATAGAGCTGTGAAACGTCGGACGTGAACACATCGCACCGTCCCGATTCGTACGCCTTAACCGTTTCATCCGCTGTCCCGAACGCGATCATCTCGTACTTCATGTTGTTGGCTTTGAAGTAATCCGCGATGTTCTGCTCGTTCGTCGTGCCGGTCTGGACACAGATCGATGCGCTGTTCAGCTCCAGCGCCGAGTTGACCTTGAGTGACTTGCGGACGAGGAAGCCCTGCCCGTCGTAATAAGTGACACCGGTATAGTTCAATCCCAGGGAGGTATCCCGTGACAACGTCCACGTCGAATTGCGCGACAAAACGTCGATTTCGCCAGACTGCAGAGCTGTAAACCTGTCCTTGGCGGATAGCGGAACAAATTTCACCTTGGTGGGATCGTTGAAAATCGCCGCCGCAAGCGCGCGACAGATATCGACGTCCAGCCCGGTCCAATTCCCCTTGTCATCGGGAGCAGAAAAACCTGGTAGCCCCTGGCTGACACCGCAGGACAAAGTCCCTCTTTCTTTAATGGTCTGCAGAAGAGGCTTCTCTTTGGGCTTGTCCGGAGACTGAGCCTGGGCGGTAGAAAGCGTCGCAGTCGCTACGAGACCGAGAATGAAGCCAAACGATACCCGTTTCATCGAACTGCCTTTCACTGATACGCCGGCGCCAGAGCTGATAAGCGTCACGCGAGAGGTCAGCGATCCACCGAGGCGCACGAATGGTGCTAAATATCTGGCATATATAACAGAACGCCCGGCCCGGCGGGTCAAGGGCTTGACGTCCGCTATCGGTGCCAGCTTACTAAGCTATCCACCTGAATACAGCATTCCGCTGTAGATTTACTGCGACACTTCTGCAGTCCCCTCGGCAATGATTATCCCATGAAGCCTCCAAAAGACGCCCCCTCCTCCAAACCACTCGATCCGCGAACCGAGCTTGTGACATCCGGCCGCGACACAGTGGCACAAAAGGGATTCATTAACCCTCCGATCGTGCGCGGATCGACCGTGCTGTATCCCACGGCGGAGGACTTGCACGCCCATCGCGGCGAGTTCCAGTACGGCCGCCTAGGGACGCCAACGACCAAGGCGCTGCAGGAGGCGCTGATGGCGTTGGAAGGTCCCCAATGTGCGGGTGTCGGCTTAACGCCATCCGGCGTCGCGTCCATTTCGACGGCGCTGCTTGCAGTCCTCAAGGCCGGCGATCACCTGTTGGTGATCGACAGCGTCTATCGCCCAACGCGAAACTTTTGCAACGGCGTGCTCAAGCGGTTTGGTGTCGAGACGACCTACTTCGATCCATTGATCGGTGCAGGCATCGAGGCCCTGTTCAAGCCGAACACAAAGGCGGTCCTGGTCGAAGCTCCAGGCTCGCAATCCTTCGAAATGCCGGATATCCCGGCCATTGCGGCTGTCGCACATCGCAAAAATGCGCTTGTTATTGACGACAACACTTGGGCGACGCCGTTCTTTCACCGCTCGCTGGATCAAGGCGTCGACATCAGTCTTCAGGCGGCCACGAAATATATCGGCGGTCACTCCGACATCATGTTCGGTACGATTTCGGCCAACGCGCAGACATGGCCGGCCATCTCTGAAGCGATCTACCTGCTTGGTGTCTGCGCGGGCCCCGATGACGTTTTCCTGGCGCTCCGTGGACTGCGAACACTTGCCGTGCGCCTCGCTCATCATCAGAAGTCCGGGCTGGAAATAGCGCGGTGGCTTGCCGAGCGGCCCGAAGTGCAGCGCGTACTGCATCCGGCACTCGAAAGCGATCCAGGCCATGCAATATGGAAGCGGGATTTTACAGGCGCTTCCGGCTTGTTTAGCATTGTGCTGAAGCCCGCGCCTCAGCAGGCTGTCGATGCATTTCTCGACACCGTCCAATTATTCGGCATGGGCTATTCGTGGGGCGGATACGAAAGCCTGGTCATTCCGTTCGACTGCACGGACTATCGCACGGCGACAAAGTGGAATCCGGGTGGCCCGACATTGCGCCTTCACATCGGCCTTGAGCACGTCGAAGATCTGAAGGCAGATCTCGTCTCGGGCTTCGCCGCCTTTAATGCCGTCGCGGGGAATTGACCTTATTTCAGGCGCTGCTCTTGCTGGTGCGCCTGTCCTTCAGGATCAACATGATGTTCCGAAGGTAGATGATGGTGGCCAGGCCTTGTCCGATGATGATGACAGGCTCGCGCTTGGCGAGGCCATAAATCAGTGTCATCGCACCGCCGCCCATCGAAAAGAACCAGAACGCCATCGGCACCACGCTCTTGCCGGCGCGCTCGCTGGAAATCCATTGCACCAGAAAGCGTGCGGTAAACAGCAACTGCGCAACGAGGCCGAAGGCGAGCCAGAAATCAAACTTGGCAACGAAGACATCGTACAGATAGTCACCGAGTTGCTGTCCGATGTGGATGAACATCAGTTCACCTCCGTTGCCACTGGCGTCGTCTTCTTGCGGCGGATGAGCCACCACACACCAGCGAGATCCATGATCCCGATCCAAAGACGATCGAAGAAACCGTAATTTGACACGCCCGAGTGCCGCGGCCGATCGATCACATCCACATAGGCGACCTCGAACCCCTCACGGCGAACCAAAGCGGGCAAGAAACGATGCAAGCCATCAAAGTACGGCAACGCCAAAAAGACCTCGCGCCGAAATGCCTTTAGGCCGCAACCAGTGTCGCGGGTCCCGTCATGCAGGATCGCATTGCGAATGCCGTTTGCCACGCGTGACTGAAACTTTTTAAATCCCGTATCCTTACGGCCGACACGCTGGCCCGCGGCAAGACCAATGCGCTCACCGCCCTTTTCAATGGCAGCGAGTAATTCGGGCAGAAACGCCGGGTTGTTTTGTCCATCACCATCAAGCGTTGCCACAACTCGGCCGCGCGCAGCGCGCACGCCGGTCCGTACCGCAGCGGATTGCCCTGAGGATGCTGCATGCCGAATGTGGCGTAGATTTTTCCGTGTTTGCATTTCAACAGAAAGGCGCTCGGCGGTGGCATCAGTCGATCCGTCATTGACGTAGATGATCTCGTAAGCCCAGCCGCCATCGAGCGCTTTCGCAATTTCTGCGATCAGCGGTACGATATTGTCCTGTTCATTGCGGACCGGAACCACAATCGAAACGACAGGGGCCGGCTCGCCGGAGACTGGTAGATGATCGCTCATGTCCTGATGGATCCAAGGCCCTGAAAAGCCACGAAAGGCAGTCGGGCGACGCTTCTTATGGTGCCGCAGCGCCCCGGGCAACCCTTTTCAGCCCCTGCCAGGAAGGTCCTGCCAGGGGGGCGATGGCGCCGTTCCGGTCGATCGTGAAACCGAGCCGGCGGGCCGCGAACCAATAACGAACGAACATGGCGCCAATAACACCGGTCAAGGCGCCGGCAACCACATCACTTGGATGGTGCGCAAGCAGAATGACGCGGCTACAACAGATCAACACCGCGAATGTCCACATAAAGGGACCGGCTTTACGCCAAATCGACGAGACCGCAAAAGCAAGGGCGAACGCCGTCACGGCATGACCGGAGGGCAGGCTCGCAAAGGCCTCACTCTCGGTGAAATGCTTAAAGTTAAAGGCATTGGCCTCGCCGCCGACAAACGGACGGCCGCGGCCGACGATGAACTTGAGAACTTCACTGGCGAGCACTGCAATCAGTACCGCAAAAAATATGTACTGAACGCGCAAGCCAAACCCGATCAGGATTGCCCGCGATACGCCGCGGAGCCGCGGCAGACTGAGCGCGATAAGTGCGAGCCCACCAGCCAGCACCCAAAGCACATAAGTCGATTTGGCAAAGTCGGTGAAAATCCGCACCGGCCAAAGGCTCGCAGTCCCGCGCGGCGGCATCAACTTAATGGTCGCGACATCGATCGCGAACATCAGCACTCCGATAACGAGCGCGGCACCCGCGCACAACCATACCCAGCGCAAAGCCAAAGCGCGGCGCGCTTCAGCACAGCGTGAATGCGACGGCGCATCGAACAGTCGTGCGATCGATTGCCAGACGACCCAACCGACTTGCGCGACATAGTTCGCGGGCGGTGACGCGCTTGTTCCAAGCGGCATCTTATTCCGTACCCTCGGAACGGAAGACCGCAACAGAGATCGCGCGACCTTGCGAGATATTGTAGCCGTCGATCCGCGTGGCAACGTTGTAGCGCAGCCCGATCGCTTCAGCGCGCTGTGCAAAGGCGCGTTCTTCGCGCCACTCGACGAGCGCAAAACGACAACTGCCTTGCAGTAGGAAGTCGGCGGCGCCGGAACCATTGGTCAAAAGGGTCGAAGTCCCCACCATGAACACGAGGCTCGGTTCCTGGAATCCCGCAGCCGCCGCCGCAGGACCGACGCATTCAACGTTGCGAAGCGCACGGGCAATCTGCACGCTCGGAAACATCGGCGTCAGCGACGGAAGAACGACACCGTAAACGCAGACAGCCAGAAACCACGACGCCCCAACCGCGTTCAAAATGGAACGTTCTGCCTGATAGTCGTCGTACAGCCACCAGGCAAACAGCCCGAAGATCAGCGCACCCGCGGCAAACGGCCAAGCGAGGAATTCCGGCTGCCGCAAAAGAACCATCGCACCAACGATCGAAGCGACCGTCATGATCAGCGGCAAGGCGAACCACCACGCTGAACCACGAACAATCCACGGCGTGCGCGACAACACGCGCCGCTCGAGCGCGCCGGCAATCAGGATGGCAATGGCGGGATAAAGCGGCAGCACATAATGCGGCAGCTTGGTCATCACGAGCTCAAAAATAATCCACGATGGCACCAGCCACGCGAGCAGATACTGCGCACCGGGCTCGCGACGCGCACGCCAGATCGCCGGCGCAGCCATGCCAGCCAGCGCAGAACCGGGCCAGAACGTCACCCAGAACAGCACGAAGTACAATCCGGGCGGAGCGCCATGGGACTCCTGCGGGCTCGCGACCTTGCTCAGCATGTCGCTGCCGAGCGAGTCAGCGAAGAAGGTGTCGCCGGCTTTCAGGAAGATCGCCACAAACCACGGCAGCACCAGCACGAGCATCCATATCAATCCCCACAGGGGACGCAGCCGCCAGAGCCACGCGGCTGATCGATCGAGTATCGCGAGCGTGCCGATCGTCAGCACAACAAACATGAGGATGAGTGGCCCCTTAAGCAGGATTCCACCCGCCATACCGGTCCAGAAAATCGCCGGCAGCGCCCATGATGGACGCGGCGAGTCATCCCCGCGCTGCCACGCGAGATAAATGTGAGCCAATGCGCCCATGACGGCCGTCGTCGTAAGCAACAGCATCGCGTCGGTCTTGGCGAGACGCGCTTCGACCCCTAGCAGAATTGAGCTGCACATCATGAGGGCGGCGAGCAACGCGCCGCGCCGCGTGACGAAGGCCAGTGCAGTCCAGTATGTCAGCAAAACTGCGCCGATGGCTCCGATCAGGGACGGAACGCGATAGAGCCAGATACGAACCTGGGCGCGCGGCAAACCAAGTTTCGAGGCGGTTTCAACCGTTGCCGCTTGCAGCCAGTAGATGCCGACTGGCTTCTTGTAACGCACCTCGTCCTGGAAGCGGATGTCGACGAAGTCACCGTTCTCGACCATCTGTTTAGTGGCCTGAGCAAACCGGGCCTCGTCCCGGTCGACCGGCGGGATGTTGAAGAAGCCGGGTAAGAAAAACAGCAGGCCGACCAGCACCAAAAAGGCAACCGCACGTCCATGGCTGCCGACAGCAAAATCCACCACCCGCACGAGCCCACTGCCGGGATTCTTCGGTTTCGCCGGTTCGCGCGGTGCGCCAAATCTAGGTCTTGGAAGTGCTTCAGCCATTGGTTCCGCATACGCTGAAACCGTTAGCCCGACAACAGCTTACAAGGGGTCTACTGAATTCTCACGACAACTGTGTCCGCCGCGCCAGTCGCATCCATCACGGTCAGCCGCGCAAAGCCTGGCCCCGGCGGATCGACCAGCTTTTGGCGGCGACTATCGATGCCGCCGACTGCAATACCGTTAACCATCATGGTCATTGGCAGAACCCCGCCTGCCACCTTTACGGGTAGCGGAGAACCTTTCGCCTCCCCGCCGCCATAGGCATCAACCCGGGACCCATTCAGGGGAAACTGAATGCGGAGCGTCTGTTCGCTGCCTGTCCGGACGAGATCACCGGCCGGGCGAAAGCGGCGCAAGGGCAACGGTAGTTTGGCGTTGCTCGCCATCAGCGTGCCCTTGGGCGCCCTTGCAAGAGGTGCGGGAAGTTTGCCGGTCCGGGCGAAGGCATCAAACAGGATCGGGGCAGCAGCCGTACGGCCCAATAGTCCCGGAACCGGCGCCCCGTCTGGCCGACCGACCCAAACGCCAATAGTCATGCGACCGTCGAACCCCACCGACCAAGCGTCGCGATAGCCGTAGCTGGTGCCGGTCTTGAAAGCGATGCGGTTACGGGGACCGTTCTCTGGTGGCGGAGTTCCCATCAGAACATTGCCGACCAGCCACGCCGCCGACGGATCCATCAGGCGCCGGGTCTCAGGTTCCTGCGGATTCTCGGCGCGGATGATTTCGCGCAAGGGAGCGCTACTGCCGAGTCGAGCCAAACCTGCATAGAGGCGGACGAGATCGCTCAGCGTCACGCCGACACCACCCAATCCCATGGCAAGCCCCGGCGCCTCATCCTTGGGCAGGATCAGGCTTCCGCCCGCCTGGCTGATGCGGGCAGTCAACCGGCTCGCTCCCACGCGATCCAGCAGTGCAATCGCCGGAACGTTGAGCGACATCTGCAAGGCATGACGAACCGTCACCGTGCCTTGGAACGTCATGTCGAAATTCTCAGGCGCGTAGTTGCCGTAACGGGCCGGGCGATCTTCGATCAGGCTTTCGGGATGCACAAAACCATCCTCAAAAGCGAGGCCATAGATGAATGGCTTCAAGGTCGATCCTGGTGAGCGCACCGCGCGGGTCATGTCCACCTGCCCTGCGCGCCGGACATCAAAATAGTCCGACGAGCCAACATGGGCGAGGACGTCACCGGTCTCGTTGTCGACCACCAGAATTCCCACTGAGACATCGGGACCTAATGCCGTCGCGCGATCGCGCGCCAGTCCCTCAAGCGACTTCTGGATATTGGAATCCAGGGTCAGCTTGATCAGCGGTGTATCCTTTGAAGCCGCGAGCGACTGATCGGTGGCATGTGGCGCAAGGAACGGCATCGGTTTGCGCAGCCGCGGCACTGGTTCAAGCTTTGCACGGTCTGCATCGTCCGCCGAGACCTGCCCTTCCGACACCATGCGCGCGATGACACGGTCGCGCGCCGCGCGTGCCGCTTCGGGATGACGGTCAAGACGGCGCATCTCGGGAGACTGCGGCAGCGCGACCAACAACGCCGCTTCAGCCAGCGATAGCCGTTTCGGTTCTTTTCCAAAATATGCGAACGAGGCCGCACGAACCCCTTCAAGGTTGCCGCCGAACGGTGCGAGCGTGAGATAGAGATCCAAGATCTCGTCCTTGCTCAGCTGCCGCTCGATCTGAAGCGCACGCAAGGCCTGCCGCACCTTTGCCCCGACGGATCGCTCCTGTCGCGGCTCCATCAACCGGGCCAGCTGCATGGTGATGGTCGAGCCGCCGGAGACGATATGGCCACGCGTCGCGAGCTGGAACGCAGCTCGCGTCAACGCAAGAGGATCGACGCCAAGGTGCGACCAGAAGCGCTTATCCTCGTAGGCCAACAGAAGCTTGAGATATCCTGGATCGACATCCGTCTTCGCCTGAGCCGGCAGCCGCCAGCGTCCATCGGCCATGGCGAAGGCACGGAGCAATTTTCCGTTGCGATCCACGACCGTTGTCGAGACACGATGCGCCTCGGCAAACGGCAACGGAGGTAACGACACAATCCAGGCGCCCGCAGCTGCGATTGCGACAAGACAGAACGCGCTTATCGGGACAACTGCCACCTTGAACCATCGCCAGCGGCGATGGTTCGTGGTTTCAGACGCCTCGGTCACAGGTGCTGTCATTTTGCTGAGCGAACCTCGACGGTGCCCGTTCCCGTACGACCGTAACGCGACGGATTGTACATGTCCTCAACGTAGGCCTGCGGCAGCACATACTTACCAGGCGAAACCGCGCGGACGATGTAAGCCACGGTAAACACCGCCTTGTCGTTGCTGTGCCGTTCGAAGGCCGCGTTGAAGCGATCATCACGGAACTCGGAGTTCGTTGGCTCCACGCCGTCCTCGATCCAGTTCAGCGTACCGCTGTCGCCGGATGACACGAGCTTTGGATTGTCGATCTCGAAACCTGCCGGCAGATAATCGACCACCATGACCTGACCATACTGCGGGCTGGCTTCGGTGACCTTGAGCACCACGGCGAAGCGATCGTTCTGCTTGGCCTTGGATGGATCGGTGGGCTTGCCGTCGAGCGTAAAGTAGCTGCGCTCGAGCTTGAACCCATTCGAGGCGGCAGGCTCAGGTGTGATCGGAGCCCCTGTCACCGAGATAACCGCCTGCACCGTCGTATCGCCGTTGTTGGTCAACATGATCGTCTTTCCAGCGAAATCCGTGCTGCGGTAGTTGCGATACAAGGCCGTCTTCACCTGCTGACCGTCGATCGAAAGCGACAAGGTATTCGCCTCCTTGGCCAGAGCACGTGACGCCAACACAAGCCACGCATTCTCCTGCGTCGATGTGTATGGCGTCAGATTGCGCGCCGCCTCAACGCGCTGAACCGCAAGATTCAACGTCGGGCGTGGCGCATTGCCCTCACCTGCCAACGACACCAGTGCGGCCGCATCGCGCAGTGAAGACCCATAGTCGGTCCGCCCGAATTGCAGCACGGGTTTCGGATTGAGGCTCTCAACCGCATCGCCGTACACACGCTCTGCCCGCGCCCGGTCACCGACCAGGGCAAGTGCGGCCGCAAGCTGCGCTTTCGCAATCGGTGTCGCGATGTCCTTCAGTTTGGTGTCTGCAAGATACCGCAGATCGCCAATTGGCGCGGTGCCATTCTTCGCCAGCACATAGAGGCCGTAGGCGAGATTGCGTCCACCATCCTTCTCCGGCTCATCGGCGTTGACCACCGAATTGCGGATGCGGTCCAGCGCTGTCTTGAACAACACATCAGGCACCACAAACCCTTTCTCGCGGGCTCGCGTCAGGAAGTCGGTCACGTAAGCATCGAGCCAGGCATCGTCGCCACCGGCCGCCCACAATCCGAACGATCCATTGGAGCCTTGCCGTGCCAGCAACCGGTCGATTGCATCCTTGATGCGCTGATCGACTGCGGTGTCCATGGCAAGATGCGCTTCGACCGCGAGATCGTTGACATACAACAGCGGCATTGCGCGGCTGGTGATCTGTTCGGAGCACCCGAACGGATAACGGTCCAGCGCCGTCAGGATCGTCGCGGCATCGAGAGCTGTCGACAATCCAACTGAAAGCTGTACGCCGCCCGTACCCTGCACCAGATCACTGAACATGTCTGGAGTCAGGGTCAGGCTTTCCCCTTTCGCCAGACTGCGCACTGAGCGGCGCGCAAGGATCTGCGTCGCGGGCTTCACATCGAGCGTGTAGTGGCGCGCGAGTGTCAGCCCTTCAGGTCCCTTGATGTTGACGTCGAGCTGCGC
This sequence comes from Afipia dichlorophenoxyacetatis, assembly GCF_055386385.1. Lineage (NCBI taxonomy): Bacteria > Pseudomonadati > Pseudomonadota > Alphaproteobacteria > Hyphomicrobiales > Nitrobacteraceae > Afipia > Afipia dichlorophenoxyacetatis. The sequence goes on from NZ_AP029250.1 coordinate 3,469,132, forward strand.
CTGCCCGGCTCCGCCGGCATCAAGAGCAAGTGCCGTGGAGCTGCGTTGCTTTGCTGCAAGCCGCATGGTCGTCGCCGGGTTTCCGCTCACTTTGACCGGTCCTGTGGTTTTGACGCTGATGACGTAATCGCCGGCCGCGCCTTCCACGTTATCCAGATCGAAATTCACCGTGCCATGATCGCCGTTGAGCAGGAAACGCGGCAACGTCGCTGTCAGCACCACCGGGTCGCGCACGGTGACGTCTGTATTGGCACGACCGACCTTGGTCGCCGTCCAGGCCACGGCCATCAGCCGCGCGGTACCGGCAAATTCCGGGATGTCGAACGTAATCTCTGCCTTTCCATCAGCACCAACCGTCACGATGCCGGAATACAGCGCCAGCGGCTTCTGCGTCGGAGGGCTACCCTGCAATTCAGCACTCGCAGAGTCACCACCCGTTCGGATCTGACCACGCGTACCCTGCATGCCGTCGATGAGTTGGCCATAGAGATCGCGGATCTCGGACGTCAAACTACGCTGGCCGAGATAATACTCGTCGGGCTCAGGCGGCTTGTAGTTCGTCAGATTGAGAATGCCGACATCGACCGCGGCAACGACGATTTTCGCATCCTCACCAGCGTTGAGCCCATCGATCTTCACAGGAAGCTTGAGCGTCGAGTTGGGACGAATGAGTGCCGGCGGCGTGAGGCTGACTTTGAGCGTACGCTCAGATCGGTCGATCCCAAACCACTCCAGACCAATGGCTCGGCCTGGCATGCGCTGAGCTGCAGCGTCAAGCGGCCGGCGCAGCGTGGCAACCACGTAGGCACCCGTGCCCCAGTCCTTGCCGATTGGAATATTGACCTTGCTGGTGCCTTCTTTGACGTCGACATTCTGCGTCGTAAGCAAACGGTCGCCGAGGACGTTGATCGTCAACTTGCCTGCGGTCCGCGCGTTGACCGAAACGACCATGGTGTCGCCGGATTGATATTCCGGCTTGTCGATCGACGTCTCCAGCAGATCCGGGGTATCGGAACTGCCGTCGGAATAATACCAACCCACATCGAACCGAACCGATGTCAGCGGACCGTCAGCGTCGCTGGATTTGACGTCGAGACGGTAGCGTCCCGGTTCCGGCAACACCTGAATACGCGCCGGCTGGTCGGCCGCAACAGGCAGATTGCCATCCGCCACCCGTTTGGTGGTTTTAACCGGCTCATAGTCCCAGGAAGATCCCTGACGATACCATTGATAGCGAGACTCAATTTTCAACAACTCGTAGCGCAGATCGCTGCGTGCCAGCGTCTTGCCTTCGGGAGACGCAAAGATCACGTCGAATTTGGCTGGATCGCCTTCCGCAACGCTCTTGCCGTCGAACAGGGGCTTCACGCCGATCATGTTATCGTTCGCCGCAACCGGTATCGTGATCTTCCGCTCGACCGCGCGGCCACCGGTCTCCACCATGCGGATGAACACCTGGGCCTCTTGCGGACGAGTCGATGATGGTGCCTTCGCGAGGTTCACCTTGAACGTCGCCTTGCCGTTGGCGTCAGCCTCCGGAAGATCTTCAAGCGGCGTCCGCTCGTTGCTTGAGGTTTCCTCATCAGCGACACCAAACTGATAGCCCGCAAAACCGGGGCGGCTTGTTGCCGGCGCGACAAGCATGTCGCCTTCGAGGGAAAGGCCCGACGCCGGAGCGCCGTAGAGGAAGCGGCCGTCCACCTGCAATTCCGCAGGAACTTCAGGGCTGATCTTTTCACTCTTGGAAGACAGAGTGAATTCGATGCGGTCGGCAACATAGTCCTCCACCATGAAGGTAGTTTCGCCGACGGATGGCGCTTTCGGATCGGTGAACGCCCGCACACGCCATGTGCCGGTGGGCACGGCCGAGTTCAGCGGCAACGTCAGGCTGTGTCCGCCTGCACCTTGATCAGAAACGACTGTACGGCGGAATTCCACACCATCGGGACGCTCAACCACCAGCGTCAGCGGCGTTCCGGTCGCAGCAATGCCCTTGCCGTCACGCAGCAGTGCAGTGAGATAGACTGTCTCGCCTGAGCGGTAGACGCCGCGCTCGGCGTAGACAAAGGCGTCAAGACCGACAGGAACCGTGCGTCCAGACACGCCGCGATCCGACAGATCGAACGCGTTCGACTTGAGGCTGAGGAAGGCGTAGTCGCCCTTGTCACCGCTGACCGACAACAAAGCCGGCGAAAGACCGCCATCGCCGCGCGCAAGCCCTGCTTCGAACAGGACATGGCCAGCGGCATCGGTCTTCTTTGTCGCCAGGATTTCGTTGTTACGAGCAACCAGCCGCACCTCGGCGCCAGAGGTCGGCTCCGTGGTGGCAAGCGAGTTGATGAAAACGTGAATGCCGTCGTTGCCCGAATAGGCCGTCAGTCCAAGATCGGAGACGATGAACCACTGGGTCGCCAGAGAACCGGAGTCCTCATCGTTCGACGCGCCCGGCCCCTTCGCGGCGGCCGTCATCACGTAAACGCCCGGCTGCATTTCACCGACGGCCTGATCGACCGGGAAAGCGGTGACGACATCGGCATTCAACGTCGGTGCGGTTGCGACTTCGCCGCTCCAGACCTTGACGCCCTTCTCATTGCCAAGGTCAGACAACTCATAGCTCGACAGCGCGCGTTGGAAGTCACTGCCGAGAACAGAATTGATCAGGTTGCGGTCGCCGATCCGGAAGATGTTCACCGACACCGCCGGCGTATTGACGCTCACCAATGGAATGCCGCGTTGGCCCGTGCGGGGCAGCACATACGCGCGGCTTGTGAAGCGCACGAACGGCTTGCGGTCGCGCACGTAGATGTTGAATTCCGCGGATTTCGGAAGGGATTCACGAACGGACGACGGCATGCCCGCGCGCAAGTTGATGGTGTAACGCTCGCCGTGCTTGAGTCCCTCGACGCAGAGCTGCTTGTCTTCCGACGTCAGGGCCGGCTTGTCGGTACTGGACAGAGAGAGGAACGGACCAAAGTCCGTGCGCTTGGCAAGATCTTCAGAAAACTGGAAACAGGCCCGCGGCGAAGCCGAGTCCGAATCCACGGAGTAATCCATCAAACGAAAACCGTGGTCGTCACGCAGCTTCTCGTATTGGCCGCGCACGTCTGCGGCTTCCCGTTGATCGAGCGACAGGCGCAAGGCGTCGAGAGCCGGCCGCCACAGCTTGCGTTCCGCCAGAACGTCGCCCAACACCGCAAGCGCGCTGGCTTCGTCGTTGGCGTTGGCTGCGCGTTGATATGCGATATAGGCCGCAGTGGAAGCGCGCTCATAGAGGAAGGTGCGTTCCCGCGAGTCTGTCGGGCGGACCTGAACGATCGTACGTGCAAGCCGCAGCCAGTTGCTGCCGTCCTCCGGCGCAATGGCAACGGTCTGCCCAGCCAGTTGCAAGGCAGCGCGCAGATCATTCCGCTTGGTGGCCGCTTCAGCGTCGGATTTGAGTGCCGCTGCACTCTTATTGATAGTGCCCGCTTCGGTTTTGATCTGAGCCTCAAGCCTGACGGCTGCGTCCGCAAGGTCATCACGCTTGAAAGCTTTGTCGGCGGCTTGCGCCGAAACAAGACCGAGCGCCAACGCGGCGCAAACCGTGAAGGCGCGAACCAGACCAGTCATGTGAAAACTCCCTGCCGGCGAACTGAAATCGCCCTAAAATAAAGACAATGCGCGAATCGTGACGGACTCAAGGCTCTACAGGTACTGAACATACCGATTTTGGACGACGTCCCGATGAGCCGTATGGCATCTTCCGAAACCTGATCTCACGCCGCTCAGACACACAGCGGCCTTTCCGGTTGGTCTGGCGTCCCCCGAAATGGTTCAAAGAAATCTAAGTCGGAGTGGCATTTTTTATCGTCGCGATGAGCTGCCGGATTGCCGGACTCATTATCGCTGAGCCCTTTTAGGCGAGACCAGCCAGCTATGTATTTGAAAAAATTGGCGATCCCAGCAGGACTCGAACCTGCAACCCGCGGAGTAGAAATCCGCTACTCTATCCAGTTGAGCTATGGGACCGCATAACTGCCTGGAATCACATAACATCGTTTTATGTCGTTCACTACCATCCAAGAGCCGATAATGAACGGCTATTTGCGTTCATTGACGTCAGCCATGTGCAACGCGCCTTCTGCTTCTCGAACCGCCCACACCAAGCGATCGACCACATCGCATGACCATTCACTCGCCCATCTTGCGCACCATCGCTTTGGCGTCTGGCATCGCCGGCACGCTGTTCTGGATCTACACGTTCTACTGGATCTCGAAGCTGCCGCAGGGTGACGGCACGGGCTTCCAATGGATCGCTGAAGTACCGCTGACTGCGGTCTTTATCTTCCTGACGTTTCCAGCCCTCGCCCTCTCGATATCGTCGAGAACGGGCTGGTTCGCCGCGATTTTAGGGATTTTGAATCTGGCTGCTTTTGCGACGCTATGGCTTCAGTTGAGCGCAGAGTTCGCACATTAAAAAGCCGCCGGGCAACGGCCGACGGCTGTTTAAGATCGATTGTAATCGATCCGAGACGACGCTACTCGACCCGCAAGTTCTCCGCTGACTCTCTGCCCCTGCTTTGTACGATTTCGTAGCTGATCTTGGCCCCCTCGCGAAGATCAGACATCCCGGCTTTTTCCACCGCCGAGATGTGAACGAAAACGTCCTTGCCGCCTTTTTCCGGAGCGATAAAGCCGTACCCCTTTGTTGCGTTGAACCACTTCACAGTTCCTATTGCCACCTGAATGCCTCCCCAACATTTGGTCAAATGGCCGCAATTTGGCCGACTCACAGGCTGGTGATCGATTCCGTCCGAATTGCGACACTCTCAAATTGGCCGCTTTGAACCGCAGTGGATTCACCCCTCCTCCTCAACGGGCCGAAAAAATCCGTCGTGATCGGCTGATGGGATCACGACGGATGGGGAGTAGCATTCCAGTGGAAAGTGTATCGCGAGGCCTGTGAGCAGCCTGCGAACAAAAGGTCGCATCGCCCCTTGCAAAACGTCGCAGCCCGCAAGGATTACCGGCGGCTTTCAAGCCTGCGCGCGCCACTCAAACGTGATCCGCAGAGGCTTGTGGCACTCGATCATTCCGCTATTTAGGTTCCGCCGCCGGTTTGATCCCCATCATCGGGCGGATAAGGTTTGGCCGGGCCGGCCAACGATGCCCGGCCGAGCTGAACCTTGTTCCGGCGTCCTCTCGCGGTGATGCTCCGTCGAAATCCGGTGCACTACTTGTCGCACTGCCTCATCGCCATTCCCATGACCTCAACGTTTCGGCACGTGAAACCCGAACCGGGAATTTCGGGATTGTCGCAATCCTGCGAACATACGCGGAATCCATTGCCCTCATTGTGCCATCCGACATTGGGATCGGGGGAATCCCGGTTGTAGGTCACAACTGAGCGGTCACGCTTTGGCGCCGGGGTTCGTTCAAGACGGCTATACATGTAGCGATAGCCGAAACCATGCATGCATGCCTTGAAGGCTGGCGAGACGGACACGTCTTGCTCACCGGCACTCTGGTTGCAGCTATTGACGGCGTTATCAAAGATCGCATCGCTGCGCGCGTGTCCATGAGGCCTGATCGTATCGTACCAGTGAAAACGCACCTGATCGGCACTTGCGCTAGCAAGAGTGCTCAAAAGCACTGCACTCGTAATTAGGAAACGTTTCATTGCAAATCTCCGTCTATGCGAATATCCGTCGCATAGGCGTGGCACGCCGTTCAAATCCACCGATTACAAATTGGAAATATGGATCGAACACGCTAAGAACGTGCCGCTAGACCAAGGCTGACACGGCGATCCATCCTTCGCATTTCCGCTGGATGAGCGCCTTCGCCGAAATCTGCTATAAGCCTCTAACCACGACATGATCGACAGGAAGACTTCACCTCTATGGGATTTAAAGAACCAAATTTCTTCGACCGGCAAGCGGCCGCTCGGAACGCAAGAAAGGACATTCTCGAAAAGTTCAAAGCCAAACCGGGTCCAGATGATCCTGAGGTTTTGAAGCGGGCCGCGGAACGGCAGGAACTGGCTGCTAAGCGCGAAGAGGCCCGGCTAGCGCGCGAGACTGCCAAAGCCGAACAAAAGGCGCGTGAAGAGGAACAGGCAGCGCAGGTCGCGGCCGAAGCCGCGCGGCTAAAGGCTGAAAAAGAGGCTGCAGAAGCGGAACGCGAGGCCGAACAAAAAGCTGCTCGCGATGCACGGTACGCTGCGCGCAAGGCCAGAAAAAAATAGGCTTTTGCAATTCCGGCAGAAAAGCCCGGATGAGAAGCACGATGCTCCCGCTGCCAGCCATGAAGCAGACCGGTCTTCCGAACGGTCTGCTTCAAACGCTAAACGGGATGATTACTTTTTCATCTCGTCCTTTTTCATCATGCCGTCGTGCTTCATTCCGTCTTCTTTTTTCATGGCATCCTTCTTCATGCCATCCTTTGCCATGCCGTCCTTGGACATGCCGTCTTCTTTCTTCATGCCGTCCTTGGACATCTTGTCCTGCGCGAAGGCAGCCGGAGCGAAAGCGAGGCCGAAGGAGACAACCGCTGCAGAAAGGCCCAGCGCGATACGGGTGGTGCGTGCCATGAGATTTCATCCTTAAAAGGTTGGTACGACGGGTGTCGCCTAAGTATCTTCGTCCGATACTTGTGCTGCGTTACACGCGTATGGAGAATTTTTCGGGCCAACAGCAGGGGGACTATTTGGGTCTGCCCGGAGTTCTCTTTTGACCACCTGCCCGGACGATCTCGCAATGCAGCAAAAAAGGTGTCGTGCCAATTGTTTAACGGCGATAGGCAAAGATCGGATCACGACCTATACCAATGACTAAAGTCACTGGTCATGCGTGCCCATCATGTTCCTGTTACAACCGGGCACCGAACCGCGGGCAACGCGGATTCAAAACCAAGAAGCTTATCAAAGGGAGACATTCCATGCTCACGCGCCGTCATGTTCTCGCATCAGCGCTCGCCGCGCCGGCTATCCTGCGCTTTAGTTCAGCGCAAGCGGCGACCACGTTGAAGATCTCACATCAATTTCCGGGCGGTACGGTCGACAAGGGCGATTTCCGCGACAGGCTTACACGCATGTTCGCGGCCGAAGTGAACAAGCGCAGCGGCGGGGATATCGTCGCCGAGATTTATCCCGGCTCGTCCCTGATCAAGACCAACGCTCAGTTTTCAGCGATGCGCAAGGGCGCGCTCGATATGAGCCTCTACCCCCTTCCCTACGCCGGCGGCGAATTGCCCGAAACCAATATCGGCCTGATGCCGGGTTTGGTTCCGACCTATGACGTCGGCTTGGGCTGGAAGACGAAGCCCGTCGGCAAGGCTCTCACCGATTTCCTTGCCGACAAAGGCATCGTGATGATCTCGTGGGTCTGGCAGGCAGGCGGCGTCGCCAGCCGCACGCGCCCGCTGGTCGCGCCGGAAGACGCCAAGGGTCTGAAGGTGCGCGGCGGTTCGCGCGAAATGGACATGGTGCTTCAGACGGCAGGCGCTGCCGTGCTGTCCGTGCCATCCAACGAAATCTACGCCGCCATGCAGACCGGTGCCTGTGACGCCGGCATCACGTCTTCGACCAGCCTGATCTCGTTCCGGCTCGAAGAAGTCGCCAAGCATCTCACGTCGGGTGCGGGCCAATCCTACTGGTTCATGCTCGAACCGCTGATGATGTCGAAGGCGATCTTCGACAAACTCCCGAAAAATCATCAGGACATCATCCTCGCCGTCGGCGCCGACATGGAAGCCTTTGGCAAGAAGGGCGCCCAGGACGACGATGTCGAAGTCGCCAAGGTCTACGAAAAGGCGGGCGCGAAAGTCAGCGCGCTGGATGCCGCAACGGTCGGCAAGTGGCGCGATATCGCCCGGGATACGGCCTGGAAGGACTATTCCGCCAAGACGGCAAACTGCGCCAATCTGATGAAGCTGGCGTCCGAAGCTGCCGCATGACGCACGGTCTGGTCGATGATCGGCAAATGCCGGTCGAGCCCGCCTCGAGCAATCCGCTCGTGGCGGGCTTGGCCCTTGCGCTTGCCGTCTGCAATCGCGTGATCGTCGTACTGGCGGCGCTCGCGCTCGTTCTCGCGTGCCTGATCCTCAGCTACAGCGTAGTGTCACGGACGCTATTTCAAGCGGCAACCTATTGGCAGGATGAAGCTGCGGTGTTTCTGCTGGTCGGGGGAACGTTCCTGACATCGGCATTCGTGCAAAGCCAACGCGGCCATATCGGCATCGAGGCTTTCGTGGGCCTGCTGTCTCCCCGCATGAACCGGATACGGTTGACGCTGGTGGATATCGCAAGTCTCGCCTTCTGCGCGTTCTTCGCGTGGAAGTCATGGACCCTGACCCATGAGGCATATGTCGATGGCCAGGTTTCGAATTCGATCTGGAGCCCGCCGCTGGCAATTCCCTATGCGCTGATGGCCGCGGGCATGACGCTGCTCTGTGTGCAGATCGCTCTGCAAATTGTTCTATCGTTCGGCAAGGCTCACCGATCATGAGTGTTCTCGGCATTGGGATCAGCTACGGGCTGGCCACCCTCGTGGCAATGTTTTCAGGCATGCCGATCGCGTTCGCGCTTGGCGCTGTCGCTCTGGTGTTCATGGCGATTTTTATGCCATCCGCCTCCCTCGATACGGTGACGCAGAACGTCTACGAGGAAATGGCGTCGATTACGCTGCTGTCGATTCCGCTGTTTATTCTTAAAGGCGCCGCGATCGGAAAATCCCGCGCTGGACAGGATCTTTACTCTGCGCTGCATGCGTGGCTGCATAAGGTTCCTGGCGGGCTCGGTGTCGCGAATGTCTTTGCCTGCGCCCTGTTCGCAGCCATGGCCGGCTCTTCCCCAGCAACCTGTTCGGCGATCGGCTCAGCCGGCATTCCCGAAATGCGCAAGCGCGGTTATTCGGGTGGCTTTGCCGCCGGCATCATCGCCGCGGGAGGCACGCTTGGCATCCTGCTGCCGCCATCGATCACGATGATCCTTTTCGCTGTTGCTGCCGAGAAATCGCTCGGGCGGCTATTCCTGGCAGGCATCGGCCCTGGCCTGTTGCTGGTCACCTTGTTCGGCACCTATGCAGTGTTCCGTTTCCGAAAGGAGTACGCCGCCGCCAAGGAGGCCTATGAGAAGACCGGCGCCACATCTTGGATCCTGGTCCACGACGATTTCACCATGGCAGAACGCTTCAGCGCGCTGCCGCGCGTACTGCCCTTCGTCATCCTGCTGACCGGCGTAATGATCGCTCTGTACGGCGGCTATGCGACTCCTTCGGAGACCGCAGGCCTTGGCGGCTTGCTTGCGTTGCTGTTGATCGCGCTGATCTACGGCGTGTGGAAGCCGAGCGACCTGTCGCCGATCCTGACATCGACGATCAGGGAGTCGACGATGCTGATGCTCATCATTGGCATGTCGCTACTCTATTCTTACGTGATGAGCTATCTGACCATCTCGCAATCGGCAGCAAGCGCCATCGTGGCAATGCACCTGCCAAAATGGGGACTGCTCGCCGCAATCCTCGGCATGACGATTGTGCTGGGGTTCTTTCTGCCGCCGGTCTCGATCATTCTGATGACGGCGCCGATCATTCTCCCGCCGCTTCGCGCCGCGGGCTTCGACATCATCTGGTTCGGTATCGTACTGACTATCGTGATGGAGATGGGATTGATCCATCCCCCCGTCGGGCTGAACATCTTTGTCATCCGCAACGTCGCGCCCGACATTCCGCTTAGTGAAGTGATCTGGGGCACGCTACCATTCGTGCTGCTGATGGCGTTCGCCGTGCTGCTGCTGTGTTTCTTCCCTGAAATCTCCACAGGGCTCCCGAACATGATCATGGGGCCTGACGGCAGCCCATAGCCGCCGTCGCCTCGATCACTAGGACCGGCGACTCGCGTTGATGGCGGATGCAACGCGGCTGACCGGTGGCTTGCCGATCAGCCGACTGATCTCATTGGTGGCCGCCACAAGCTTCTGCATGTCAACGCCCGTCGAAATTCCCATGCCCTCCAGCATGTAGACCACATCTTCGGTCGCCACATTGCCGGTGGCACCCGGCGCATAGGGACAGCCGCCAAGTCCACCCGCGGCGGAATCGATCACGCGGGCCCCTTCCTCGAGCCCGGCGTAGAGATTGGCCAGCGCCTGTCCGTAAGTGTCGTGGAAGTGCATCCCGAGATACGCCATCGGGACTTCGCCGGAGACGACGCGCAGTAGTTGGCGTGCTTTAAGGGGCGTGCCAACTCCGATGGTGTCCCCCAGCGAGACCTCGTAGCAGCCAAGATCCCAAAGCTTTCGTGACACCGAGGCCACAGTCGAAGGCTTCACTTCACCATCATAGGGACAACCGAGTACGCAGGAGACGTAGCCGCGCACCTTGATGCCGTCAGCCTTGGCGCGTTGAACGACGGGCGTGAACCGCTCGATGGATTCCGCCACCGAGCAGTTGATGTTCGCACGGGAAAACCCTTCCGACGCGGAGGCAAATACTGCGATGACTTTGGCGCCCGCAGCCTTCGCCGCCTCATAGCCTTTTTCATTGGGCACGAGCACGTGGAATTCGTGACCGGGATGATGATCGACCGCGCGCAAAACCTGATCCGAGTTGACCATTTGCGGGATCGCCTTCGGAGACACAAAGCTGCCGACTTCGACGGTCTTCAGACCAGCGCCGACCAGATTTTCCACGAACGCGACGCGCGCCTCGACGGTGATCGGCGTCTTTTCGTTCTGCAGTCCGTCGCGCGGACCGACTTCGACAATACGAACCTGATCACTCATCACAACTAGTCCTTCGCAGGTTCGATCTCAGCAAGCTCGACGCCTTCCTGGACGATGTCACCGACCTTGCATTTCAATTGCTTGACCGTGCCGGCGAAGGGCGCGCGAAGCGTCTGCTCCATCTTCATGACTTCAAGGGTGAGGATCGCCGCGCCCTTCTCGACGTGGGCGCCTTCGTCGACCAGCAACGCGACAACTGTCCCCGGCAATGGTGCGACAACGCGATCCGCTCCCGCCTGCTCATCATCCTCCATGCCGAACGGATCGACCCAGTGCACTTCGAAGCGGCCGTTCCGTGTCCGGACATAGACCTCGCGTTGATCGAGCAACCCCGTCACGTGATGCTTGATACCGTCAAGAGACAGATCGACACCGCCTCTTCCGGAAGCCGACCAACCGAACGCGATGTCGCGTCCATCGACGGACAGTGTAGAAGTCCCGGTGCCGTAACGCAGCGTCACCTCGCGTTCGTGATCCTGACGGAACACGAAGCGCCGGCGACGCAGGCCGACCGCCGTCCATCCGCCCGCCTGCCACGGCGAATGGAGTTCTACGGCGTTGGCTTCGCTCTGCAGGACAGTGGCAACCGCCGCGCCCAGTTCGAGGTCCGACAGTTCCGCCTGCTCGGGCGTCAATTCCGCCAGATGGCGCTCGATGAAACCTGTATCGATGGCATTGGCACGAACATCCGCATGAGTCACCAGCGCAGACAAGAACGGGATGTTGGTGGTTACGCCTCGGACATCGGTCTCATTCAGTCCACGGGCAAGGCGCGAGATCGCGAGATCCCGCGTCGGTGCCCATGCGATCACCTTGGCCAACATGGCGTCGTAATTGGGCGAGACGGCTTTGCCTTCATCGTAACCCGCATCAATGCGCAGGCCATCGACCTCGGCGGGGGTCCGCCATGTCCTGATGCGGCCGACCGAGGGCATGAAGTTCTTGTTGGGGTTCTCGGCGTAAACCCGCGCCTCGATCGCGTGGCCGTTCAGCCTGATTTGATCCTGCGCCAGCGGCAGCTTCTCACCGAAGGCCACACGCAGTTGCCACTCGACGAGATCGATCCCAGTGATCAGCTCGGTCACCGGATGCTCGACCTGAAGACGCGTGTTCATCTCGATGAAAAATACATCGCGCCCATTCGAGACGAATTCGATAGTCCCTGCCCCGACATAGTTCACGGCACCGGCAGCCTTGCGAGCAGCCGCACAGACAGCGTCGCGCTGCGCGGCGTCGAGTGTCGGTGACGGCGCCTCCTCTATCACCTTCTGGTGCCGTCGCTGCAGTGTGCATTCGCGCTCGAACAACGACAGGATATTGCCGTGACTGTCGCCGATGATCTGCACCTCGATGTGGCGCGGGTTCTCGACGAATTTCTCGATCAGCATGCGATCATCGCCAAATGCCGCGAGCGCCTCGCGCTTGGCGCTCACGATGGCGCCGGCAAGCTCGCCCGCTTCGCGGACCGCCCGCATACCGCGCCCGCCGCCGCCGGCTGATGCTTTGACCAGAACAGGAAAGCCGATCTTACCGGCAGCTGTTGCCAGTGTTGCCTCGTCCTGCGCTTCACCGTGATAGCCCGGCACCAGCGGGACACCGGCTTTCTCCATCAGCGCTTTCGAGCCGGACTTCGAGCCCATCGCCTCCATCATCTCGGCGGTGGGGCCAACGAAGACCAATCCCGCCTGCGCGCAGCGGCGGGCGAATTCGGCATTTTCCGACAGGAATCCATAACCGGGGTGGATGGCTTCAGCGCCGGTCTTCTCGGCGGCCTCGATAATGCGATCGATGTTGAGGTAGCTATCGCGCGCCCGCGCCGGTCCAAGCAGCACGGCATCGTCAGCCAAGGCGACGTGGACCGCGTCAGCGTCCGCCTCCGAGTACACCGCGACCGTACGCAACCCCATGGCGCGCGCGGTCCTGATAACGCGGCACGCGATTTCACCACGATTGGCGATCAGCAGCGTCCCAAACCGCCGATAAGACGGCACAGCTCCTGTCTTGAGATCCTTGTTCAAGCGTGTCTCCATGACCGTCTCAATTCCAGGATGCTTTGCGCTTTTCAAGGAACGCTGAGAGTCCCTCGCGTGCTTCGGGACGGGCGCGAACGTCAGCGATCAACGCCGCGGTTTCAGACATCAACGCTTCGTCAATCGGCCGGCCGGCGATATCGCCTGCAAGCTTTTTGGCAATCGCCCGTGCCCCTGGTGCGGCAGATTTCAACTGCTTCAGCAGCTTGGCGATCCGCTCGTCCAATTCGTCCGGCGCGACAACCTCGTGCAGCAAGCCGATCCGCTTGGCCTCCTGAGCATCGAAGACCTCGGCGGTCTGGAAATAACGTCGCGCTGTGCGTTCGCCGATCGCGCGCAGCACGTAGGGACTGATCATACCGGGCACGATCCCGAGCCTCACCTCGGACAGGCAGAACGTAGCTTCCGAAGATCCGATCGCGATATCGCAGGCTGCGACTACCCCGACGCCGCCGCCGTAGATCGGCCCTTGAACCCGGCCGATGGTCGTTTGCGGCATTCGGTCCAGCGCTGCGAGCATGCGCACCAACGGCATGGCGTCGGCAATGTTTTCCTCGCGGCTGTAGGACGCTGCCTTCCGCATCCAGTTGATGTCAGCCCCGGCGCACAAGCTCTTCCCTTCACCGGACAGAACAACAGTTGCGATCGATGCATCCGTTGCGATCGTCTCGAAGGTCAGGCGCAGCGCTTCGATCAGCTCTTCATTGAGAGCGTTGTTGAGTTCCGGACGATTGAGGGTGACGCGTGCCACACCTTGATCGCGCTCGATACGGACAAGATTGGTCATCGTTGCGGCCTGCATTACATTCTGAACACGCCGAACTTCGTCGGCTCGGACGGCGCATTGGCCGCGGCGGACAATCCAAGACCCAGCACCAGGCGCGTGTCGGCAGGATCAATCACACCATCGTCCCACAACCGCGCCGTGGCGTAGTACGGATGCCCCTGGGTCTCGTATTGCTCGCGAATAGGTGCACGGAAGTGCTCCTCTTCCTGCACCGACCATGAGCCGCCCTTGGCCTCGATATTGTCGCGACGCAGCTGACTGAGCACCATGGCGGCCTGCTCGCCGCCCATCACGGAAATGCGCGCATTCGGCCACATCCACAAAAAGCGCGGGCTATAGGCGCGGCCGCACATGCCGTAATTGCCGGCGCCATAGGAGCCGCCGATCACCACCGTAAACTTGGGCACCGATGCAGTCGCGACCGCCGTCACGAGCTTCGCGCCGTCGCGGGCGATGCCGCCGGCCTCATACTTCTTGCCGACCATGAAGCCGGTGATGTTCTGCAGGAACAGCAGCGGGATATTCCGCTGGCAGCACAGCTCGATGAAGTGTGCGCCCTTCAGCGAGCTTTCGCTGAATAAGATGCCGTTGTTGGCGATGATCCCGACCGGATAACCCCAGATGTGCGCGAAGCCGCAGACCAGGGTCTGACCGTAGAGCTTCTTGAACTCCTCGAACTCGGAGCCATCAACGATGCGCGCGATGATCTCGCGAATATCGAACGGCTTGCGGGCATCGGCGGGCACGACACCGTAGATATCCTCGCGATCAAACAACGGTTCGCGTGGCTTCCTTAGCCCAGTCGCCGATGACTGTGCGGGATTGAGATTGCCGACAATGCGCCGGGCAATGCCGATGGCGTGGCTATCGTTTTGGGCATAGTGATCGGTGACGCCGGATTGGCGGCTGTGCACATCGGCGCCGCCGAGTTCTTCCGCGCTGACAACCTCGCCCGTTGCCGCCTTCACCAGCGGCGGACCGCCCAGGAAGATCGTGCCCTGATTACGCACGATGATGCTCTCATCGGACATTGCAGGCACATAGGCGCCACCAGCCGTGCACGAGCCCATGACGATCGCGATCTGCGGGATGCCCTGCGCCGACATCTGCGCCTGGTTGTAGAAGATGCGGCCGAAGTGTTTTTCGTCCGGGAAAATATCGTCCTGCTGCGGCAGAAAGGCGCCACCGGAGTCCACCATGTAGATACATGGCAGATTGTTCTGCCGCGCCACGTCCTGTGCGCGCAGATGCTTCTTCACCGTCATCGGATAATACGTGCCGCCGGTGATCGTGGCATCGTTGGCGACGATGACGCACTCGCGGCCTGACACCCGGCCGATACCGGTGACGATGCTCGCAGAGTGCACGTCGCCGCCGTAGAGGCCATAGGCCGCGAGCGGCGACAGCTCGAGAAACGCGGTGCCAGGATCGATCAGCAGGTCAACACGTTCACGCGCCAGCATTTTGCCGCGGGCTGTGTGCTTGGCCCTCGCCGCCTCTCCGCCACCTCCTGCCACCTGGGACAGCTTGCTGCGTAAGTCCGCAACCAATGCCCGCATGGCATCAGCATTTCGAGTAAAATCAGATGACTTCGGATCGATGCCGGAACGAAGAGCCATGGCCTCCCGCCGCTTGCTTTTTTAGTTTGTTGTTTGCCGCACCCGCGTGTCGGAACGGCCAAGCCACAAGGTGTCATTGCAAGGCCACCAAGTGCAACATCAACTTTTTATTGAACTATAATTACGCGCGCAGCTGCCATGCGGAGGCATAAAGCGTCCGCGTACAACGGCTGACGACACAAAGAACCAGTGGCTTCCCGGCAGGCTCGGACCGGAGGTCCCGAGTCAGTGCGTGCGAGTTAGTGTGTCCAAGGCTCAGGCCGGCGGAAGGCGAAATTGTCCGCATAGGCCTTCACGCGGAGACCCATCTCCTTGGCCTCCAACACCTGGTACGCGATGCCTTCCCTCTCGCAATAAGCGATCGCTTCTTCCTTGGTGTGGAAGCGGAGGGTCACCTGCTGCTTCATATCGCCCGAACTGGTCCAGCCCATCAGCGGCTCGATGACACGGGGCTGCTCGGGCTCATAATCGAGCTGCCAAGCCTTGGTCTTCGCGGCACCGGACTGCATGGCATTCTTGGCCGGCTTGAAGATTCGCGCTGTCATAGAGTTACCAGTCCCTGAGCCGAGAGTTCTGATGTAGGTAAATAGATAAAGTTGATCCGATTCAAGCCGCTATCAAGATCCTGCGCGCAGCCTCGAACCAGACTTACCAGCTTCAGAATCTGGTATAATCTGTTCGAAACGCTGTGACAATCGCAGCCCAGCCGGGCCGGATTGGAGATTGCGGCGGGGTCGACCGAATTGGCGAGACGGCTTCCACCCATGGACATTCAGGCAACCCTTCCCGAAAAAGGCCGCGATCTCCGGCTCGATTTCTTTCGCGGTATCGCGAACTGGTGGATATTCCTCGACCACATTCCGAACAACGTCATCAATTGGGCGACCCCGCGAAACTATGGGTTTAGCGACGCCGCCGATCTCTTCGTCTTTATTTCGGGATACACAGCATCGTTCGTCTATGCGCGTCTGATGCTCGATCGCGGATTCGTCGTGGGCTCGACGCGGCTGTGGAAGCGCGTCTGGCAGCTCTATGTCGCTCACGTTCTTCTCTTCGTCATCTATATCGCGGCGATCGGCTGGGTCGCCCTGCGCTATAACGACCCCGACATTATCAACGAATTCAATGTCGCCGGTCTGGTCGACAATCCCATCCAAACCCTGACACAGGGCCTCATTCTCCGCTTCAAACCCGTCAATCTGGACGTGCTTCCGCTCTACATCATCCTGATGGGCTTTTTCCCGCCGGTGCTCTGGATGATGCTACGCAAGCCCGATCTCACCATGCTGGGCTCGCTGGCCCTCTACTTTGCCGCGCGCCAATTCGGATGGAATTTCTCCGCGTACCCAACGGGAAGCTGGTACTTTAACCCGTATACATGGCAATTGTTGTTCGTCTTCGGCGCCTGGTTTGCGCTCGGCGGCGCACGGGAATCGCAGTCGGTCATCAAGTCGAAATGGCTGCTAATAGCGGGCACTCTTTATCTTTTGTTCGCCCTCGTGATGACGATGGCAGGCCGCTTTGAAGCATTCGGCGAAATGTTCCCGAAGTGGCTGTATGATGCCTTCAATCCCAACGACAAGACGTTCCTTGCGCCCTATCGCGTGCTCCACTTCGTCATCATCGCGTTCTTTGTCACGCGATTCGTGCACAAGGACTGGAAGGGACTGGAGTGGAAGATCTTTGATCCGCTGATCAAATGCGGCCAGCAATCGCTCCAGGTCTTCTGCGTCGGCATTTTCCTGTCATTCGTAGCCCACTTCATTCTGCTGCTGAGCTGGGGTTCCTTCTGGGCCCAACTCGGTGTCAGCCTTGGTGGCATCGCCATCCTGACAGCGGTCGCCTATTACGGGAACTGGTCGAAGAAGCAGGACAAGCCAACAGCCAAGCCTATGCCACCAAAGGGACAGGCCGCTCAGCCATCCCCGGCTGCAGGGTCATAGGAGCCGTTGGCGAGGAATATTTGGACGCGGATGAAGAACTCGGCAGCGCCGAACAAGGTTCGATTCCGCTAAGGAGCGCTATCCCAAATGGGATCCATAGCGCGCCAACGCCCACCCAAAGCATGGGATGAGCGACGCCCTCTATATCGTTGATATTTATTGGAAATTTGGTCGGGGCAGGAGGATTCGAACCTCCGACCTGCAGTACCCAAAACTGCCGCGCTACCAGGCTACGCTATACCCCGTAAGGACCCAGTCGATACACGCTTCGCGCCGCCGCAGCAAGGCGAATGAGGCGTCTAAGAGCGTGTAATCCACTCTCATGCCATGGCGACGTTAACAACAAGATCTACCGCCAATAGCTCCTTTTACTTAGTGCCGAACAGCGGATGGCCGACGCGGTCGCCCGGCGCAATCCCGAGCTTCTTGGCGGTTCCGCCAGCTACTTCGATCACGCCCTTCACCAAGCCGCCCGAGGGAATGATTTTCTCGGAATGGGGTTCGGTATTCTCGGCGATCCGCAGGATGCGCCCATCAGCTCGAACGAAGATCATATCGAGCGGAATGATGGTGTTCTTCATCCACATCGATACCTGCTGCTCGGGGGAAAAATCGAACAGCATGCCGCGGCCTTCGGGCAGCTCCTTGCGATACATCAGTCCCGTCGCCCGCTCCTGCTCGGTCTTCGCGATCTCAACGGTAAAGACCTGAACCCCGGACTTGGTCACGATTTCGAGCGGCTGAAACTCGGCCGCGCGAGCGCCGGTGGCAACCATCACAGCCACAAAGCACGCGAGGAGCGCACCCGTGCACTGGCGAACGACGCCATACGAAGCCATCGATGTGAGGAAATTTAAACGCAGTGCCATGCTCAACCGTCCGGATGCTCGAGTTCGGCATCCTATAGCGCGCCGATCATGGCAAAGACCAGATACCGGGCCGCACCGGAGGTTGAGATCACGGGAATTTGGTCACCTCTGACGCAGATCGACCTGCGTCAGAGCAGAAGTGCTAGGGCCATTTAGTGCGACGACAGGCCCGGCGCACCATTCTCAGGCTGGATCTCAGCAGCCATCATACCCTTGGAGCCTGGTCCGAACCGAACAAGCACATACTGACCAGGACGCAGCTCGGTCATCCCGTAGCGGCGCAGGGTTTCCATGTGCACGAAGATATCGGGTGTGCCTTCCCCGCAGGTCAGGAAGCCGAAGCCACGCAGCCGGTTGAACCACTTGACCTGAGCGCGCTCGAGACCGCTCGTCGCAGTGACGGTCACATGGGTCCGTGCCGGCAGCATCTGGGCAGGATGGATCGCAGTCGACTCATCCATCGAGACGATACGGAAGGCCTGATAGCCCTTCTGCCGTTGAGTGCACTCGCACACGATGCGGGCGCCCTCATAGGCGGTCTGGTAGCCATCGCGCCGAAGCACCGTCACGTGCAGCAACACATCCGGCCAACCATTGTCCGGAACGATGAACCCATACCCCTTCGAGGCGTCGAACCATTTAATGACGCCTGAAATCTCGACGAGATTGACCGCGGCAGCATCCGCCGCGGCAAAAGTATCTGTGCCTAAATTCCGCTCTATTGGTGCGGATCTATCGTTCGAAGCGAATCCGCTTGAACCTGCTATCCTCTTGGACTCAAATCCGTCCGACCCCATGACCCCGGACCCCAACCAATCTGCGGTCAATCACTTCAAGTGATGACTTGCGATCCGCGTTGCTCATCGTGAGGCTTCAAGATGACGCACGCGAATCTCTTAACGCAACGATAACACTCCGGGACGAGCCGGAAAGACAAAAAACAGACTCAAAGCTAGCTATGAACAGCTTGCGCGGGTGCGAATCAATTTCCCACAAATGGCGCGAGCGTTTCGCCGATGTCGTATCGGATCACAAGATCAGCAATCTCATCTTGTTCCGTCTGTTCATTGTTGATGATCACAAGTTTCGCGCCACTGTTGCGCGCGAGCATCGGAAAGCCGGCCGCCGGCCAGACGACAAGCGACGATCCAATAGCCAGGAAAAGATCGCAATGCTGCGCAAGTTCCGCTGCGCGCTGCATCTCGTCTTCCGGCATCGCTTGACCGAACGAGATCGTGGCGGTTTTCACGTGATCCCCACATGCCGTACATGAGGGCGCCTCGCCTGCCTCATCGAAGCCCGCCTTCACCCATGCAATCTCATATCGCTGCTGACAACCGATGCAGCGTGCATAGGTGGTATTGCCATGCAGTTCGATCACATGATCAGGTGCAAATCCTGAAGTCTGATGCAAGTTGTCGATGTTCTGCGTTACGATCGCGGGGATCTTTCCCGCCTTGTAAAGCGATGCCAAGGCGCGATGGCCGCGCCCCGGCTTCGCGGCCGCGAAACTTGGCTCCATCGCAAAACGGCGGCGCCAGGACTCGTCACGGGCGTCCTGGCTCGCAAGAAACTCATCAAACGGTATGGGACGGTTGCGGGTCCACAGCCCACCCGGAGACCGAAAATCAGGAATGCCGCACTCAGTTGAAATGCCGGCCCCGGTAAACGGCACGATCGTCTTTGCTTCAGCGATCAGATCGCCAAGCATTTCAATTCCATTGCGAAGATCGGATGCAATCATTGGCGGACCTTCCACTTCCGATCGCGCTTGAGCATAAGCCACCTAACAAAAAGGGGGCTCAAAGCCCCCTAATAAACGATGCCACACGATGATGGGCAAGCGCTCGAATGCGATTACGCGGCCTTGATGGCCTGAGGCTGAGGTTGGGGCTTCAAGGCTTCTTTCACATCCTTGAGGTCCTTCGCCTCTTTCTTCGGAGCCGGTGCCTTCGCCATCTTACCGAATGCAGAAAGCCTTTCCATCTCAGCGACAAGCTCGCGCTGACGAGTGGCGACCTTCTCGGCGAGCTTTTCAGTGGCCTGGTCACGCAGCTGCGCCAAGTCTTCAATCGACATCGAGTCCAGATCTACTTTTTGCATGGTCTTCTCCATTGAGTGCAATGGACGTACCAAGAACATTTTGGACCCGCTAGGCGGCGGATTCTCTTATCCACTGTCATCCGGACAATTCCAGATGAACTGAAACGTCGCACTGGAACCGTCCGGGACCGATCACGTTGTCAGGCATGCCTTACGCGCTATTCTCGAACGACGAAAAAATCAGCAAAGCCTTCCCGACCGAACATGAGGTTTGGAAACACGCCGACGAAGCCGGATTGGTGATCGACGTGCATTCTGATGACGTTAAAGAACAGTCGAAACGCGTTCTTGATCAGGATTACACGATCAAGCCTTGCGAAGCCGATGCCCCGCCGGAGTCTATCCCTGCGCCGCGCGCCAAAGAAAGCGTCAGCAGCCGGTAAATCTCGGATCGCGGCCGTCGTGTAATTGTCGAAGATACGCCAAGCCACATATCGCAAGGCGATGGGCGTCTGTTTCGCCCGCGGAAGACAACATCTCAATGTAGGTCGTCAAACTCGCTCTGGATTGTTCAAGCCCCTCGTAATTCAAGCTGCGTATCATCCCGAAGGTATCCATCACACGATTGACGACTTCTTCCACTGGTTGTCTCCAACTTCCACTGAACGTCGGAGATTACAATCGCAACGCAGCATGGCAGTTCCTAGGCAAACAAGAATTTATAGTGCACGAAAATTCATCGCTTCTATGCGCGCGACGATGACGACACTTTTAGCGAAATATCTCTCTGCTTAGACCGGCATTTTCTGAGCGCCGCAGCTATCGACAAACAGAATGCAAGCAATGTCACACCAGCATTCAGTGCATGAGAGAATTCTCTCTTGCTTTAGTGACTGCTGACGGCGCCCCAATGGCGACACTGGACTTTCAACATTGGCGAGCGCCGGTCCCAGCCCCCTGGCCCTGGCGCGGCACTTCATCCATCGGAAATGGGTCGAAAGCATTCGCCCACAGAACCCTGCCCCTTGTCGCATTTTGCTGCTATTGATGGCCTCGCCATTCTGGGAGCCGCCCGGCCCCCGCAAACGTTCTCAAGGGATAAGAAACATGCGTTATCTCCACACCATGTTGCGCGTTCGCAACCTCGACGTTGCCCTGAAATTTTACAGCGATGCGCTCGGTTTGAAGGAAGTGCGCCGAACCGAAAGCGAAAAAGGACGCTTTACTCTGCTGTTTCTTTGCGCGTCAGAAGACGAAGCGCTGCTGAAGCAAGTCAAGGGACGCGGTGCGCCGCTTGTCGAACTGACCTACAACTGGGATGAAGAGACTTATGGCGAGGATCGCTACTTCGGTCACCTCGCCTACGAGGTCGACGACATCTACGCGACGTGCGACCGCCTGATGAAGCTTGGCATCACCATCAATCGCCCGCCCCGCGATGGCCAGATGGCGTTCATTCGTTCGCCCGACCTGCACTCCATCGAGCTTCTGCAGAAAGGCGACGCGCTGCCTCCGCAGGAGCCGTGGTCTTCGATGCCGAACACCGGCCATTGGTGATCAGTTTCGCTTACATCGCCTTGTAATAGGCTTGGCGAAACCAGCAGACAAAAAGCCCCGCAGATGCGGGGCTTTTTAGTTTTCGATATCGAGAGCAAGCCGTTTGAAGCCTATGGCCTCCTGCAATCCGCCGTGGCTTCGAGAAGCTTCACGAGTTTGTTGCCTGCGGCCTTGAGAACGCACATCTCGACCTGTTTGCCTGCGGGCACGGGCTTCGCACAGGTGATGAGCGGATTGTCGTCATAGACGGGCGTCGAGAACTTGCAGGTTACCATGCACGAGGCTTTATAGTTCAGCGTGTTGGTCACGAGAACACTCGCTGAAAGCTCTCCGGGCAAGATCGTGCAGATCACAGGGACCGGCTCGGCATGGAGACCTGAGACGAAGGTCAAAAATGATATAGCGACGAGAATGAAAATCTTGCTGAACATATCCCGCATCACGGCCTGATCGAATGGCGTCGTACACTATCAACGACCGAACGTCACGACGAGCGGCTTCGCGAGGAGCGATGCCCTCCTCTCCCATCAAACGATTGCAAATATCCGCGATCTCTGTTGGAAGTGTGATCGGATGCAGGACAAGCCGCCGTGAACAACGTCTTTAACGCATTTCTACTGGTCTATGCAGCGCTCTTTCCGATCGTGAATCCGGTGGGCAGCGCGCCACTGTTCTTGCGCATGACGCGCGAACGAAGCGAGGCAGACCGGGCCACGCTCGCCTATGGCGTGGCGCAATACAGCTTCTTCCTCCTGCTTGGCTCACTGTTCATCGGCTCGCATGTTCTGGAGTTTTTTGGCATCACGCTGCCCGTGGTGCGGATCGCCGGCGGGCTCGTGGTGGCGGCATTCGGATGGCAATTGCTGCACACTGTGGAAGGCACTGCGGAGGAGCGCGAAAAGCGCAATTCGCAATCGAGCCCGCAGATCGATGCATTCTATCCGCTCACCATGCCGCTCACGGTCGGCCCTGGTTCGATCTCGGTTGCCGTCACCCTCGGCAGTCAGCGGCCTGCCGGTGCTGCGGCCGATCTCACCCAATTGGCAATTTTAGGTGGTGCGGCTGTCGCCGGTCTTGCTGCAATCGCTCTGACGATTTTCGTCTGCTATCGCTTCGCCGATCGGGTTGTCTCAGTACTTGGCGCCCGAGGGACCGACGTCCTTATGCGGCTGTCGGCGTTTATTCTCTTCTGCATCGGCATCCAGATCATCTGGAATGGGTGCAGTGCACTGTTCGCGCGACTGGCATGATCCTTACCGAAATCCCGCTATTTTCGGTACAAAATCAAATGTTTGGAACATCTGATTAAGGACGAGTTCCACATCACACCATTGGTGCATTGAACCGGAAGGCGATATTCGCTAGCTCTTTAAGGTACGCGGACCCTGACGGACCGCACATGCCAAGGTCCGCCTTTCATGCACGGCTTGAAGTTGGGTTCGAGGATTGGTTCGGCACTGACAGCGCCTTTGGTGGCGCTCGTGCTGGGTGGCATGACATCCGCAGCATTGACCGTCGCGGCACACGCGCAGCAGCCTGTTGTGCTGGCGAGTGCAGACAAGCCGTCAACCGATGATCTCAATGCGATTTTTAAGAGCCAACCCTGTCTACTGACCAAGGCGTTGACACAGTTTGACGCGCCGATCACCCGCACCGCGAAGCGACTCAACGACCACGAGCCCGTGACGATCGTTGCCGTGGGATCGTCGTCCACCGGTGGCGCCGGTGCGAGCTCACCAGCGTTTTCTTATCCAAGCAGGCTCGAACGGGAGCTTCGCTTGAAATATCCGGACTCGCCGATCACTGTCGTCAACCGCGGCATCAATGGCGAGGATGCTGCGGACATGATGGCGCGGCTGGATGATGTTCTCGCGCCGAAGCCCGATCTGGTGATCTGGCAGCTCGGCACCAACACCGTGCTTCGCGACGGCAGCATTCCCGCAACCAGCGACACCCTGCAGTCGGGCATCGCCCGCATCAAGGCAACCGGCGCTGACGTCTTGCTGATCGATCCGCAGTTCGCCCCCAGCGTCAACGCGAAGCCTGCTGTCAACGATATGGTTGGAATGATCGGCCTTGTTGCCAAGCAGACCCACGTGCCGGTGTTCAGGCGTTACGTGGCCATGCGGCATTGGCACGAGGATCAGGCCATCCCGTTCGACAAATTCATCATCGCTGATGGCCTGCACATGAACGACTGGGGCTATTCCTGCCTCGCTCGCCTGTTGGCTGATAATATCGGCACCGCCATAGCCCGATCCCGTACCGTGGCGGGCGTCAAAGCCCAGCAGTAACGGGCGTTTAAGCGCAACCCACAGTTCACGCTCATTGGCGCGTCAGAGCGCTTGCCGCTGCCGCGAAAGGTCATTATACGTTGCCCCGCGTTGACCCGCTGACTCGGGCTAACGAAGTTCCAAAATCGATCCAAGCTATTGATTTTGGTATGCTATTTTACCGATCCAGGTGAAAAGGCAGAGGTTTTGCGCATTTTGCGCGGGCCGACTGTAGCTTTTCGCTCCCTTCGTCTATCGGTTAGGACGCCACCCTTTCACGGTGGAGAGAGCGGTTCGATTCCGCTAGGGAGCGCCACAAAGCGCGTGGAAGATTTCGCTCGCCGAAGCTGTAGACCAATCAATCCCTCTCACTTCCCCTTGAGACCACCGGCGTGACGATTGATCACCGGCCGTGTCTCCTATCTCGTTAGTCGATATTTTTATCGACCAACAAGTACGGAGCGTCTCATGATCCTCTATTACGCGCCCGGTGGTTGTAGCCTGGCTGACCACATCGCACTGATCGAGACGGGCCTTCCCTACAAGCTCGTTCGAATCCATCGCGACAAACGGACCGAAGATGGGCGCGACTTCACGACGATCAACCCAAAGGGTTACCTGCCCGCGCTGGAACTCGACGACGGGAATGTCCTGACCGAAAACCTCGCCATTCTTGTCTACATCGCCCACCAAGCAGGTGCGCTGCTCCCCGAAGACGGTCTCGGCCGTTGGCGCGCGCTTGAAGCCACTTCTTTCATGACCACCGAATTCCACACCAACTTCAGGCCATTCTTCCACCATGACGCGACCCAGGCGGAAAAGGACAAGGCACGACAGCTGCTGGTCAAGCATTTCACCACGATTGCCGATCAGCTCGGCAACAAGCCCTTCTTAGTGGGCGATCGAATGACGATCGCGGATCCATACCTTTTCGTAATGCTGATGTGGGCCAGCAACAATAAAATCGAAGTACCGAAGCGGCTCAGCGACTATTTCGCGCGGATGAAGACGATTCCCTCTGTCGCCAGGGCGCTTGCAAATGAAGGGCTTGGCTGAGACTGAACGCTCGGCAAACCGCGGGAGGAGTATGAGGGAGCGGCATCCTTTACCCCCCTTCCTGCTTGAGCCTTATTTACTGACTAAGGCACAGTCTTGCGACGCGTGCTGCCTCGCCCGCGCAATACAGGAGACTGCCATGGCCCGCCGGCTGATCGATATTTCCGTCCCTCTGCAAAACGATGTGCCGGCTGATCCCCCAGGCAACCATCCGGCCATCGAGTACATCGACCATCAACAGGGATTGGTGCCTATCTTGGGATTCTTTAAAGGCCTGAAGAAAGAGGACCTTCCCGATGGCCAGGGCTGGGCTGTCGAAAAGGTCAATCTCTCGACCCATAACGGCACCCACCTCGATGCCCCTTACCATTTCCATCCCACGATGAATCACGGCGAGCGCGCCTGGACCATCGACGAAGTGCCTCTGGAATGGTGCTTCCAGCCCGGCGTCAAACTCGATTTCCGTCACCTGCCCGATGGCTATGTCGTCACCGCAGCGGACGTTGAAGGCGAATTGAAGCGCATTGGACACACTCTGAAGCCGCTGGAGATCGTCGTCGTCAACACCAGCGCCGGCGCGAAGTATGGCCGGCCAGACTACGTCGCGTCCGGCTGCGGCATCGGCTACGAGGCGACCATGTATCTGCTCGAACGCGGCGTGCGGTTGACCGGGACTGACGGCTGGAGCTGGGACGCCCCCTTCATTCACACCGCAAAGAAGTATGCCGAGACCGGAGACGCCAGCCTGATCTGGGAGGGTCATAAGGCAGGCCGCCATATCGGCTACTGCCACCTCGAAAAATTGCACAACCTCGAGCAGCTGCCCTCGACCGGATTCACGGTGTCCTGCTTCCCGGTCAAAATCGAACGGGCATCCGCCGGCTGGACGCGGGCCGTGGCGATCCTGAATGAGTAATCGATGAGGCGCGGTCTTACGCTTCAAGCGTTGTCAGATTAAGCTTCATTACCGATGCCGCTAGTGGAGAGGATTTGACATTCGTTACCCACCCGGTCGCGGGCTCGTCAAGCGAATGTCAAATCCAAAACTCCACTAGTGTGGCGTCTCGCAATTGCCGACGTCACTTGCAGCTCGTCTCTTTTCGGCAATTGCGAGACAGAAGCCACACTAGCACTTTGATTTTGCTAGTGTCCTTTCGTCTCCGAATAACCGTGCGAGCGCGCCGCAAATAGGTCGGTTATTCGGAGACGGGACACTAGAAACTTATATCTGCTAGTGGTCCTTTGATTCTAACATTCGCAGGAGAGGCCCGCTGAAACGGGATGCGAATGTTAGAATCGGACCACGGCCAGATGGAGAACGTCGATGACCATGCCTCAGGATTATCGCCCGTCTTCAGTCGCAGATGCAGGACGCCGTGAAGACCCACTGGAAGGGCTTCCTGATCGAGGGGATCGTCCTTGTGATCCTTGGTCTTGCAGCGATTGCCATTCCACAGCTTGCGAGTATCGCAGTCGCCATCTTCCTTGGATGGATGTTTCTGATCAGCGGCGCGCTCGGATTGTATCTAACATTCTCGGCGCGCGAGATGCCCGGCTTCTGGTGGGCTCTGGTGTCAGCCGTGCTGGCGATCGCCGCCGGGCTTATCCTTGTGGTTAAGCCCATCGCAGGGACACTGACGTTGACCATCGTTCTTGGCGCATACTTCCTTGCGGAAGGCGTCGCGACGATCATGTATGCGCTCGACCACAAGAACAAATTGTCCGGAAGGTGGGGCTGGCTTCTGGCGGCAGGCATCCTGGATATGTTGGTTGCTGCCGCGATCGTCACTGGCCTGCCAGGATCAGCGGCTTGGGCGATCGGACTGCTGGTCGGGATCAACCTCGTCTTCGGCGGCACATCCCTGATCGGGATGGCGCTCGCCGCGCGAAATAGTTGAGGTCCATGAGTGGTTGGCGCGAGTGAGATCTCGCGCCGATCTCTAGCAACCCCGGCAGATGCTCTTGATCTTGCGATCGAGCTCTTTGTCCTGAGCGGATTCCGTGTAGCCGCTTTCCGTACCGGCCGGTACGTCGCTGGCCTTTGGCTGGCGATGGCCAACGGGAGCTTCAGGGATCCTCCCTGCTTTAGACGACGACGATGAACTGGACGAACTTCCCGCCCCCGTGGTCATGCCGGGAGTGGTGTTCTGGGCGAGAGCAACTGAGGCGCCGAAGACCGAGAAAGCGATCATAATTGGAATGGATTTTCGCATGTCACATCTCCAGAGAATGCGATTCCTTGACTGACGTCTCACACTCTACCGAGAACCAGCCGAACTTTCTATCGTTCCGCAGTTGCGTCTGCCCTGCGCTGCACAATCCTGTATCTTTCGCAAATCCGCCATCGAGCTGAGCAGCCAGATACCAGCAGCCGCGAGGGCGATAAAAAAGCCGAACATGACTGCGTTTTCCAAAGCACGGTTGCCTTCGTCCTCCGGCGGCTCGGGATTGGTCATCATCGCGACCTAAGATGACGGTGGATAAAGATGCACATCGCCGCAGTAGTCCGTGACCCTGTAGCTATCGTGCTCGCCCGAGAGATATTGCGGCCCAATGGGCGCCTTGCCATAGCCACCCGGAATATCGAGGACGTAATCTGGCTGACACAGACCTGACACACGGCCACGCAACGCACGCATCAGCGCCTGCCCCTCCTCCAACGTTGTCCGAAGGTGGGCGGTGCCTGGCGCGAGATCGCCATGATGCAGGTAATAGGGCTTGATCCGGCATTCCACAAAGCCGCGCATCAAAGCTTCGAGCGTTGCAGCATCGTCGTTCACGCCCCGTAACAGCACGGACTGACTGACCATCGGAATGCCGGCGCCAATCATACGCGCGCAGGCAGCCCTCGCCGCAGCCGTCAGTTCGCGCGGATGGTTGGCGTGGAGCGCGACCCACGTGGTGGCTTTATCGGTCTTTAGTGACGCAACAAGATCGTCCGTGATCCTGTCAGGATCCGCGACCGGCACGCGTGTGTGAAGGCGAATGATCTTCACGTGATCAATCGCCGCCAGATCCGTCATGATCTCGTTGAGGCGCCGCGCCGACAGCATCAGCGGGTCGCCCCCCGTCAGGATGACCTCCCAGATCTCCGGATGTGTGCGGATATAATTCAGCGCACTCGCATAGGCTTCATTTGAAAGCGCGCTCTCCTTGCCCGGCCCTACCATTTCGCGGCGAAAGCAAAACCGGCAATAGACCGCACAAACATGCACCACCTTGAACAGCACACGATCGGGATAACGGTGCACGATGCCGCTCACCGGCGAATGGGCATGATCCCCGATCGGGTCGGCGTTCTCCTGGCCCTGGATCACGAGTTCATCGGCGGAAGGCACATATTGGCGTGCGATCGGATCGTGCGGATCGTTTGGGTCGATCAAAGCCGCGACATCCGGTGTAATCGCCACCGCGTAACGCGCGGCGACTTTTTCCAGTTCGGGCAACGTCTCGGCTGGTGCCAGACCATGTGCGATAAGCTCAGCCGGAGAGCGAAGGGTGTTGGAGGCTCGCATGGTCATGCGTTGTCCTGCTGCGGTGTCCACACCACCTGATCGACACGCGTGGCTCCGCTTGTCAGCATCACGAGACGATCGAAGCCGAGAGCGACCCCGGATGCCGGCGGCATATGCGCGACAGCCGCAAGAAAGTCTTCATCGAGCGGATAGCGTTCGTCGTAGCGGCGCTCCTTCTCGTCCATGGCTTCGTTGAAGCGCGCGCGCTGCTCCACGGCATCGGTCAACTCACCGAAGCCATTCGCAAGCTCCACGCCACAGGCATAGAGTTCGAAACGCTCGGCCACGCGCCGGTCAGACGGCTTAGTGCGTGCGAGCGCCGCTTCCGGTGCGGGATATTCATAGAGAACTGTCAAACGGCCCTGCCCTAAATTCGGCTCGACATGCTCAACCAGAACCTTGCTGAAGATATCGGACCACGTATCGTCGGGAGAGACGCGCACGCGGTCCTTCGCGGCGGCGGCCAACAGATCACGATCCGGTTGTCCGTTCGGAATCGTCCCCAGCAGATCGATCGATGCAAAGCGTGTGAACGCGTCAGCGACCGTCAACATCTCCGGTTCAAGAAACGGGTCGGCCGTCCGGCCTCGGAATGAAAACATCTCGATCCCGGTTGACCGCGCGGCATGCGCGACGATCGTAATGCAATCCGCGATCACCGCATCGTAGGTGTCCTTGGCGCGGTACCATTCGAGCATCGTGAATTCGGTTAGATGAAGCGGTCCGCGTTCTCGATCCCGAAACACGCGGGCGAACTCCACAATCTTTGTCTCACCGGCGGCCAATAGCTTTTTGCAGGCGAACTCTGGCGACGTGCGGAGATATCGCCGCGCCCTCTCACCCGAGGCAGAGGTCAGATCGGTCCACGGCGCATGCAGGTGGGTCTCGTTGCCGGGGGATGTCTGCAGAATCCCCGTCTCGACCTCGACGAATCCCTGCCCTTCAAACCACGCCCGGACAGCCCGGGTTACGGCCCCGCGCGCCTGTAAAAACGGCTTTCGGTCCACATGGCGGTCTGGTAACCACCACGGTGACGGCATTTGCCCCTCATTCATGGGTGAATGGCCCGTTTTTGCCGCAAAAAGCTGGCTTCTGCGTTGCAAATCGCTATGTTGCGGCCCGAAACCGCCGTGGCGGGCCCCGATATCCCGGACCAGCACCGGGTCCCATTCTGAACGTTAGGAAACGTATCCGTGAAAGTCATCGCTAGTTCGATTCGCAAGGGCAACATCATTGAGCAGGATGGAAAGCTATATGTTGTCCTGTCCTCGGAGAACATCCATCCCGGCAAGGGAACTCCGGTCAGCCAGATTGAAATGCGCCGGATCAGCGATGGCGTAAAGATCTCCGAACGTTACAAGACCACCGACCAGGTGGAACGGGCGTTCGTTGAGGACCGTGATTTCAACTATCTCTATGAAGATGGCGATGGTTTCCATTTCATGAACAACGAAAACTACGACCAGCTCCTGGTCTCCAAGGATGTCGTCGGCTCGCAGGCGCCTTACCTGCAGGAAAACATGACCGTCAAGCTGTCGATCTATGAGAACACAGCGGTCGCGATCATCCTGCCGCAGCGCACGACCCTTGAAGTTGTCGAAACGGAGCCTGTCACCAAGGGACAGACCGCCTCCTCCTCGTACAAGCCTGCGATGCTGTCGAACGGCGTGCGCTCGATGGTCCCTCCGCACATTGGCGTCGGCACCCGCATCGTCGTCATGACCGAAGACGGATCCTACGTCGAACGCGCCAAGGACTAACCCGCGCTACCGTGACGCTGGCGGCTGAAATGAAACAACAAAAGACAGCATCGACGATTCGTCGGTGCTGTCTTTTTTTCATGGCCTTTATGTTCCTGCTCTCAGTTCTCTGCACGGCGAAGGCAGATGAGTTCAGAACTCCCGCGATGTCCTTCGCCCGTCCAGACTGGCAGGCGGCCGCTCGTCAGCTTCAGAATGAAATCGGCGTAGAATCACGGGCTGCAGACCATTTCAGCTTCGCGGCTGCGCGACAGGCACGCCTGTTCCGGCCACAGCGCTTTACCGCAATAGCGCAGCTCAATGCCATCACCTCACCGCTCTTTCCTGGTGTTGGCCTCAGCTCAGTTCCGGTGCTGTTGCCGTTCGACAGCGCGCAATATCTGACCGACAGAGACAACGGCGCGCCCAATCTCTTCCTGTCGCGCTATCAGGCGGGCTTTCGTCCCGTGCGGATGTTCGACGTTGGACCCGCCGGCTACGACGCGGTGTTTGCACTGGATCAAGGCGTCGGCGACGACATGCCGCCGCGCATTTTCGTCAAGCCGGTCGAAGTTCAGATTACCGGCTCGCTGCTGACTTACGACATCAACGATCCTCTTTTGGGAAAAGGCGAACCGGTTAAATCGCTCGCCTCGCAATTTCCGGATCTCCGCAGGCTCGTTCGAGAAGGCTACCTCCGCTACGCGTTCACGCGTTTTGGCGTCCCTTACGTCGTGTCGATTGGATGCCACGATGGCGGTGCCCGCAGCCGGCGCTTGTCATGCCGGGAAGCTTCAGCGGTTGCGGAACGCTTTCTGAAAGCTCTGCGTGTCGTGGGAGGAAGCCCGCGCCGCCCGCGTTTCGATATTCCGTCTGACGTGGCCGAGCGCCCAATCGAGTTCTCTCCCGACTTCACCTATCACCCGCCGGGCGAGATCATCGCCAACAGCGGTTATCGCGGGCAAAGCGGCCGGGCTGATTTTACTGTCTATTCGCAGATCCGTTTCCCGCTGGAGAAAGCACCAGCCTTCGCGAACTCTCAGTCATTCATGAATTGGGGTGATTGCTACCAGACCGGACGTGTGGCGTGGTCCGCCAGAAAGGGAGACCAGTACCACTGTAAACGTAACGACAAGCCGCTGATATTCGACGAGTCGGCCAAAGAGAATTACAGCTATCCTTGGCAGGATAATTTCTGCGAAACGCGCGACTTCGAAGTCGGCCAATGTGCCAATGGCATGGGACATCAGGGACAGGACATCCGGCCCTCGTCCTGCCTGTTGCGCAACGATGGCGCGGATCGCTGCATGCCCGACATCTTCCCGCTTGTTGCAGTTCGCGATGGCGTCCTGATCCGCGCTCCGGGCGAGCAGGCCGTCTACCTGCTGGTCAACGACGACAACGAACATATCCGCTTCCGTTACGTTCACATGAACCCGGCGCGCATGGATGAAGACGGTGTGCTGCACGGACGGCGCGTCAGCGAAGGCGAAAAGATCGGCCTCATCTCGAACTTTCAAGACCGCGTCGGCGGTACAACATCTCATCTTCATTTTGATGTGCAGGTGTTCACCCGTGATGGGTGGATCTGGGTCAATCCCTACACCACGCTAATCTCGGCCTATGAGCGGCTGATTGGCGGCCGTGGACGGGAATATATCCCGCCACCACCGGCAGCACCGGTGACAGCCCACGCAACGCTCCCGGATGAAAAGCCCTCCACGCGAGCCCCCAGCGAGCCGGAGGCGGTTCCCGCGGCGGAATGACCTTTGCTCCGACCGGGGCGGAAACGCTAGACTGGCGGTATGGTCTTCAAAGATTCTCCCAACGCAGAATCCCCGACGCGCCGCGCGTTGCTACGCTCGGCACTCGGCGCTAGCGCGATCATCGCAACACCGCTTGGTGCGCTTGCCGCTCCACACGGCTTTTACCAATGGCGAGAAGCCTTTCGCGCCAAAGCACTGGCCCGCGGCGTTTCCGAAGGCACCTACATCCGCGTCATGAGCCGCATCGAACCGGACATGAGCGTGTTTGCGAAGATGCGCAAGCAGCCGGAATTCAACGAAGAACTCTGGCAGTACATCAACCGCCGTGTTTCCGATTGGCGGATCACCGCAGGCAAGGCGGCGCTGCAAAAGTACGGCTCACTCTTCGCACGCATCGAGAAAGATTTCGGCGTCGAACGCGGCACGCTGCTGGCGCTTTGGGGCGTTGAGACCGCCTATGGCGATCCGCTGGTGCAGCAGAACCACATGCGCCCGGTGTTTCCCTCCCTCGCCGCGCTCGCCTGGAATGAGCCGCGTCGGCGCGCCTATTGGGAAACCGAGCTCATCAACGCGCTCCGCATCGTCGATAAAGGCTGGAGCACGCCTGACGAAATGCGCGGGTCATGGGCCGGTGCCATGGGCCATACCCAGTGGATGCCGGAAGTCTGGCTCAACGTCGGTTTCGATTACGACCACGATGGCCGCGTGTCGCCATTCGGCAAACCCGACGATGCACTGGGCTCGACCGCACGCTTTCTGGTCAATCGCGGTAAATATCGCAGCGGCGAACACTGGGGCTATGAGGTGCGCGGCGCGACATCCGCGAGAGGCGGCTCGCAAAGCTACGCGCACTGGGCGGCCGCAGGTGTCACACGCGCCGACGGCAAGCCGTTTCCGCGACCGAATGACAAGGCGCAGATGTGGATCCCCGTGCAAGGCGGCCCGTCATTCCTGCTGGGACCGAATTTCTACGCGGTGAAGAGCTACAATCCGTCGATGAACTATGCGCTCGCCATCGTGCACCTCGGCGATCGCATTCTTGGCGGCGGCCCGTTCATCCAGCCCTTCCCCGGCTCCGAGCGGGCTCTCACGCTCGCTGAAGTGCAGGAAGTCCAGACGCGACTGACCAAGGCCGGCTTCGATACCGGTGGGACCGACGGCCGCGTCGGCAACGATACGATGCAGGCGGTGCGGGATTTCCAAAGCAAAGCGGGTCTCTCACCTGCGGACGGCTACGCCGGCTTGAAGGTTCTCGCGCGCCTGCGACAAGGCGGCTAGCGGATCATCGCGGGTCCTGGATCCGGTACTGCCACATCTGTCACGCGCAACTGCACGCGCTCCGCGCCCTGCCACCGATCAACCGCGAGCGATCCGGCCACATGCAGCGGCTGTCCACGATTCTCAATCAAAGCGTTGCCGAGTTTCTGGCCCACCGCGCGAAACGCAATGCCGTTCACCATCGCGCCATCACCTGACTTCAGGCGCACGCGCAAATGGGCCTGCCCGACCTCGTCGACGAAAGCGAGCTGATGCGACGGCAACGCGATGATCGGCTCAGGATTGCCGCTGCCGAAAGGTCCCGCCCGATTCAGCGTTCCAACAAAGTCCGTCGTCACCGCGCGCGCGCTGACCGCACCATCGATAAACAGCTCATTGACATGGCGAGCCTCAGCCACCGCGTCCGCCAGCTTCGTCTCAATGAAAGCACGAAATTCTGCGAGACGCTCTTTCCTCAAGGTGATGCCAGCGGCCATGGCGTGGCCGCCCCCCTTCAAGAGGATGCCTTCCTGCACAGCTTCGCGGACGGCTTTCCCGAGGTCGACTCCTGAGATTGAGCGCCCCGATCCTGTCCCAAGCCCGCCGGGCTCAATGGCAATTGCGAAGGCTGGCCGCGAAAACTTCTCCTTGAGACGCGAAGCCACAAGGCCGACCACACCCGGATGCCATCCCTCGGATGCTGTCACGATCACAGCGCCCTTGTCGTCCAGCCCCAGCGAGGCGAGTGCTTCGGCTTCAGCCTGCGCTTCCGCCATCTGTTCAATGACGCGCCGCTCAGTATTCAGCCGATCGAGTTCGGCCGCGATCCGTGCCGCCTCCGAGATATCGCCTTCGAGCAGCAGACGCACGCCGAGATCGGCCTGCCCGATACGACCACCGGCATTGATGCGAGGACCAAGCATGAACCCCAGATGCCAGGCTTCCGGTGGCCCGCTGAGACGGGCCACATCCATCAGTGCGGTGTGCCCGACGTGGTCACGGCGGCGAAGCGCAATCAATCCCTTGGCCACGAAGGCCCGATTGAGACCTGTCAGAATAGCAACGTCCGCGACCGTGCCGAGTGCAACGTGATGGAGCGCATCAAGCAGGTTCGGCTCAGGACGTTCGCCGGTCCAGAAGCGGCGCGCGCGCAATTCGCGGTTCACCGCAACCAGTGTTACGAACACGAGCCCTACCGCGGCCAGGTGTCCGAGACCGGACAGATCGTCCGGACGGTTCGGATTCACCAGTGCATCGACCACGGGAAGATCGTCCCCGCATTGATGATGGTCGATCACGACGACAGTCATCCCGAGGCGCTTCGCTTCCGCCAGCGGCTCGATGCTCGTCGTGCCGCAGTCGACCGTCACAAGCAGTTTCGTACCCTTGGCCGCGAGATTGCGGATGGCCTCCACATTGGGG
Source organism: Afipia dichlorophenoxyacetatis (assembly GCF_055386385.1). Taxonomy (NCBI): domain Bacteria; kingdom Pseudomonadati; phylum Pseudomonadota; class Alphaproteobacteria; order Hyphomicrobiales; family Nitrobacteraceae; genus Afipia; species Afipia dichlorophenoxyacetatis. Next base: position 3,503,770 of record NZ_AP029250.1, read on the forward strand.
CCGTAGCCCTCAAAAATGCGGTCTGGAATATGAATCAGCGGATCAAGCCCGCAATGGCGCAGATGCCATGCCAGCAGTGCTGCTGATGTCGCGCCATCCACATCATAGTCACCGAAGATCGCAACCTTCTCGCCCCGCGTTGCAGCATCCGCGATCCGGATCGCCGCGGCTTCCATCTGCGTGACGGTGTAAGGATCCGGCATCAACTTGCGGATGGTCGGATCAAGAAAATCCTCAACCGCATCGATATCGATGCCGCGGCCCGCAATGACGCGCGCAAGCATCTCCGGCACCTGATAGCGCTGTACGATGGCCAGCGCCCGCGCGGCACCGCGCGGATCGAGCCGGTCACGCCATAGGCGTCCGGTTACGGATTTCGTCACGCCGAGAAAGGCCGGCGGGGCTTCAACAGGAATTGCGGATGCAGGGAGCGTCATGATGCTTTCTGCAAAATAGGAAAGATGCGCAAACGTTCAATGATTCGCGGAATCGAACCGTCAGCAGCCGAGCTTATCGGCCAGATCGTTCAAATCCTTCACAACGAAATCCCATTCGGCCTCGGGGCCAAAGTCGCGGTTCTGCAAAGGTCCGTACTCGGTCGGCCGGGGCACGAAGGCTGTCTTGAGACCAACCGCCTGCGCCGCCGCCAGATCGTTGTTGTGCGCAGCCACCAGCATCACCTGCTCCGGCTTCAGGCTCAGGATCTTCGCCGCACCGAGGTACGTCTCCGGATCCGGCTTGTAGTGTTTGAAGATTTCCGCGCTCAGGACTAAATCCCAAGGCAATCCGGCGTGCTTGGCCATGTTGGTGAGCAGCGCGACATTGCCATTCGACAGCGGGCTAATGATGAAATTTGTCTTCAGCCGCGTCAGGCCGCTGACGCTGTCCGGCCATGGCTCAAGGGCGTGCCAGCCGCGGGTCAGATAATCGAAGTCGGCCGATGTCAGACCGGTGATGCCGAGTTTAGCCGCCAGTGGCTCGACGGACATCCGCTGCAGATCATCGAGGATCACAAAGCCGCGGTCGGGATGCTTCCGGACGTCATCCATCGAAGGCATGTAGGCGCCACGCCAGGCATCGACCAATCCGATCCAGTCGCCGTCAATTCCCTTCGCCTTGCCCCACTTGGTGAAATTGTCGATCAAGCTTGTACGCCAATCGACGACTGTGCCGAAGACATCGAACAACAGCGCTTTCACATCAGCGGGCATTGGCTGTCCTCAAAAGATCTTACGATACTGCATAAAGCCTGATCGGTCGGCGACCTCGTCGTATAGGATTTGCGCGCGCGCGTTCTCGAACTGTGTCAGCCAATGCACCCGGCTCGCGCCGGCAGCTTTGGCCTTCTCATACACAGCCTCGATCAGCTTGCGCCCGACGCCGTGGCCGCGCGCATCGGCATTCACGAACAGATCCTGCAGATAGCAGTAGTTACCGACCGTCCACGTGGAGCGATGGAAAAGGTAGTGAACGATACCGGTGAGCTTGCCGTCGACGTAGGCGCCGAGCAGGTACATCGGCTCGGCTTCGTCGTGGAAACGCTTCCACGTGACATCTGTCGTCGTGGCCGGAATTGTCGCTTTGTAGAATGTCAGGTAGCCCGCCCAGAGTGGCTCCCACGCGGCGCGCTCATCCTCGCGCACCGGGCGAATGACGACTTGGTCAGTCATCCTCTGCCCCGGCTCAATCGAGATGGAATTTGTCGAACTGGCGATGCTCGCCCTTGATGATACGGACAGTGCCGGTCACCGAACGCATCACAACCGTTTCGGTCTCGATGACGTTTTTGCGAAATTTCACACCCGACAACAACGAACCATCGGTCACGCCGGTTGCAGCAAAAAGGCAATCGCCCCGGGCCATGTCTTCGATGCCGTAGACCATCTTCGGATCGGTGATACCCATCTTTGCGGCGCGCTCGCGCTTCTCGTCGTTGTCGAGAATGAGCCGGCACTGCATCTGGCCACCGATGCAGCGCAACGCTGCAGCCGCCAGCACGCCTTCCGGCGCACCGCCCGTGCCGATGTAGATGTCGACGCCGGTGTTGTCCGGATCAGCGGTATGGATCACGCCAGCAACGTCGCCATCGGTGATGAGGCGCACGGCAGCACCAGTGCTGCGGATGGCGTTGATGATCTCCGCGTGGCGCGGGCGATCGAGAACGAGTGCGGTGATTGCCGAGGGATGTACATCCTTGGCACGCGCAAGACGGCGGATGTTTTCGGCAGGCGGCGCGTCAAGATCGACCACGTGCTTCGGATAGCCGGGACCTACCGCGATCTTTTCCATGTAGACGTCCGGTGCGTGCAGCAACGTGCCGCCTTCGGCCATCGCCATGGTCGCGATCGCGCCCGGCATGTTCTTCGCGCAGAGCGTCGTACCCTCGAGCGGATCGACTGCGATGTCGACTCTCGGACCGGCCTGGATGCCGACTTTTTCTCCGATGAAAAGCATCGGCGCTTCGTCGCGCTCGCCTTCACCGATCACCACCGTGCCTTCGATTGGGATCTTGTTGAGTTCGCGCCGCATGGCATCAACGGCGGCTTGGTCGGCAGCCTTCTCGTTGCCGTGGCCGCGCAGCCGTGCCGCCGAGACCGCCGCCCGTTCCGTCACGCGGACGATTTCCAGCGTGAGAATGCGTTCCAGCAATAGCTGCGGCGGAACGGAAATAGTCGTCGACATCGGCACACTCCTCAACGTCATGATAGGCCCGGCTGGGCTGAGCCTATCAGTTCTTTTCAATACGTATCACCTGCGGCCGACCGGTTATCACCCGATCTTGCTGCACGGCATGCAAAGCGCGGTGAACCGCATCCTCACTTGTCGCATAAGTGATGAGAATAACCGGCACAGGCGTCGCCTTGCGGCGGGCATCTAGCAGGTCGACTGCGCCATCAGGATGACGCTGAACGATGGATTCAATGGAAATTTTCTGTTCGGCAAGGCGGGTTGCGATTGTTGCCGCTGTTCCGGGCAGATCACGCGCCATCAGGCGGATGTAATAGCCGCCTTCGTGGCGTTTCATCGGGGCTTTGGTGGTCGTCTTGAGCTTGTCGACTGGACGCCCGAACGGCACGGCGCGAATGCCCCGCGCGACATCGGCGATATCGGCCAGCACGGCGGACGCCGTTGCCGCGCCTCCAGCTCCCGGACCAACCAGGGTGATCGGCGGAATACCTTCGCCATCGATCGTGACTGCGTTGGTGACATCCATCACCTGGGCAATCGAGGAAGACTTCGGCACCATTGTGGGGTGCACACGCTGTTCGATCCCGGTCTCAGTGCGCACCGCGACACCGAGCAGCTTCACGCGATAGCCAAGCTCCTCGGCCGCCTTCAAATCCTCAGGGGCGATCGACGAAATGCCTTCGACGTAGACCGCGCTCTGATTGACCTTCGTTCCGAATGCAAGGCTCGCAAGAATTGCAAGCTTCTGGGCAGTATCGTGCCCATCCACATCGAATGACGGATTGGCTTCGGCATAACCCAACCTCTGCGCATCCTTGAGACACTCAGCGAAGGACAGACCCTCCCTCTCCATGCGCGTCAGGATGTAATTGCAGGTGCCGTTGAGAATGCCGTACACGCGATGGACGTCGGTGCCAGCCAAACCTTCGCGCAGCGTTTTGATTACCGGAATTGCCGCACCAACAGCGGCTTCGTAGTTCAGAGCCGCGCCATGCTTTTCCGCCAGAGTAGCCAGCTTTGAACCATGTTTGGCAATAAGTGCCTTGTTGGCAGTCACAACCGACTTGCCGTTCTTGAGAGCGGCCTCGATCGCCGACAAGGCAGGCTCGCCCGCTCCGCCCATCAACTCGACAAAGCAATCGACGTTCGGATCATTCGCCAGCGCAAGCGGGGTTTTGGCCCACGCGATGCCGCGAAGATCGACCCCGCGCTTTTTCGCCTTCGATCGAGCCGTGACGGCAACGACGCGAATGCTGCGGCCGCAGCGCGCCGTGAGAGCCTTGCTTTGAGCTTCGATGAGACGAACGACCTCGGCACCCACGGTGCCGAGCCCCGCAATACCCACTTTAAGTGGTGCGACCATAACGATGAAACCTGCCGGAAATTTTACCGCCGAGTGGCGAGAGGAACCACGTTGTGCAACGATTCAACGCCGGTTTCAAGGAAACGGCGGATATTGCGGGCTGCCTGGCGAATTCGCTGCTCGTTTTCCACCATCGCGATCCGGACATAGCCCTCGCCGTGCTCGCCAAAAGCCACGCCGGGCGACACCACAACGCCGGATTTCTCGACCATCAGAGTCGCGAACTGCATGCTGCCGACGTCGCGGAATTTCTCAGGCAAGGGAGCCCAAGCAAACATTGATGCTGCCGGAGGCGGAATGTCCCAACCCGCACGGCCGAACGATTCCACCAGCGTATCGCGGCGCTTACGGTAGATGTCTCGCATCTCCTGGATGCAGTCCTGCGGGCCGTTGAGCGCCGCCGTCGCGGCGACCTGAACCGGCGTGAACGCGCCGTAATCGAGGTAGGATTTGACGCGCGTCAGAGCCGCGATGATCCGTTCATTGCCGACCGCAAAGCCCATGCGCCAGCCGGCCATGGAAAACGTCTTCGACATCGACGTGAACTCGACCGTCACATCGATTGCGCCCGGCACCTGCAGCACCGAGGGCGGCGGATTGCCGTCAAAATATAATTCCGCGTAAGCGAGGTCGGAGAGAATGAAAATCTCGTGCTTCTTCGCAAACGCAACAAGGTCGCGGTAGAAATCCAGCGACGCCACGTAAGACGTCGGATTGGACGGATAGCAGGCAATCATCGCGATCGGCTTTGGAATCGAATGGATGATCGCCCGTTCAAGCGCCTGGAAAAGCTCTGGGGTCGGCTCCGCGGGAACCGAACGGACGACACCGCCGGCCATCAGGAAGCCGAAAGCGTGGATCGGGTAACTGGGGTTGGGCACCAACACCACATCGCCGGGAGCGGTAATGGCCTGGGCGACGTTGGCGAACCCTTCCTTGGAGCCAAGCGTGGCGACCACCTGGGTTTCAGGGTTCAGCTTCACACCAAACCGGCGTTCGTAATAGGCAGCCTGGGCCCGTCGCAGTCCGGGTATCCCCTTGGACGCGGAATAGCGATCCGTGCGGGGTTTTCCTAGAGTTTCTTTAAGCTTTTCAAGAACGTGCGGCGGCGTTGGAAGATCCGGATTTCCCATGCCCATATCAATGATGTCGGCTCCGGCGTTCCGCGCGGCGGCCTTGGCTCGATTGACTTGTTCGAACACATAAGGCGGCAAGCGGCGGATACGGTAGAACTCTTCCATTGGTCTGGGCTCCGGGAGCCGGCAAATTCACCGGCAAGAACAATAAGATCGCTTACGCGCCTCATCTTGAAGTGGAATTCCACACTTCCAGATAGAGGCGCGACATTTGAGTATACTACGCTGATTCATATGCGTTTTGCGGTTGAATCGTGGTCTTTTTAGCACGAACCGGAGCCGCTACCACCAAAGGGGCTCAGTTATTCCCGCGCTGTGAAGACTGGGCACCAGACGCCTGCCGATCACGGGCAGCGATCAGGTCCTTTTCCAGCTTGGCCTGCTGGTCCGGGGTGAGAACTTGTTCATCCCGCGGTGCCGGGAGGTCATGGACCGGCAGATATCCAGGCGGCGTCGCAGGCCGAGCTGGCGTGCTGGCAGGCACCCCGACGAGAGGCATGTCAGCCAAAGGGATGGAGCATCCGCCCAGCGCGACGCCGAGCAAAATCACTCCGGCCGAAGTTAACAGCCGCGTACGCAACACGCTGCGGCCTGGCAAAGGTATACTCACGTCCCCTCACATAGTCGTGGTTCGATGCCCCGCTCAAAAGTTGGCGATACCGTAACCGGCATCCAATGTGGGGCGAAGGCGTTAATTCTCAAACAACCCGGACCGACTAGAAACAACCCTTGAGGCCCTAATGTGACGAATAGATTAACGAGCATGACGCGCCGCAGCACATGCATTTCACCGCAACCCGCTGGATTGTGTCATGATAACAGCGATGAAGCGGTCATATGAACGCTGTCTTGAAATGAAAGTTTATAGCGCCTGACATGAGTGACGTCGCAACGCGCCCTACGACCGGAAATTCTGGTGCGGCGAACGGTTTCAATCCTGAAACCTTCTCGGCCAATTTATCACGAGCGCTGGACTCGGCCGGACAGGCTTTGGCGGCGTATCTGAAACCGCGCACCGTGGTGGATGGGCAGGATCAGCCCTCCAATGACCTCGCCGAGGTGGTGAAGACCTTCACGTCCGTGGCGGAATATTGGCTCGCCGACCAAAAGCGTTCAGCCGAACTGCAGATGAAGCTCGGCGGTGCGTTCCTAGAGCTTTTGGGAAATTCCGCGCGCCGGCTTGCAGGCGAAGTCGCGAAGCCCACGGTCGAACCCTCTCCGCGCGACAAGCGCTTTCAGGATCCTGAGTGGAAAACAAACCAGTTTTTCGACTTCGTGATGCAGGCCTATCTCATCACCACAAAGTGGGCGAACGATCTGGTCCAGAACGCCGAGGGACTTGATCCGCACACCCGAAAGAAGGCGGAGTTCTATGTCCAGCAGTTCACGAATGCGCTGGCACCATCGAATTTCGTTCTGACAAATCCCGAGGTGTTGCGACAGACGATTTCCAGCAACGCTGAAAACCTCGTCCGCGGCATGAAGATGCTTGCGGAAGACATTGAGGCTGGTGGTGGTACGCTCAAGATACGCCAGTCTGCCGCCAATCTCGAAGTTGGCCGCGACCTCGCGCTGACACCCGGAAAGGTGATCTACCAGAATGAGATTATGCAGCTCATTCAGTACACTCCGACCACGGAAACCGTGCTGCGCACACCGCTGCTGATCGTGCCGCCGTGGATCAACAAGTTTTACATCCTCGATCTCAATCTCCAGAAATCCTACATCAAATGGTGCGTAGACCAGGGCATCACAGTGTTTGTGATCTCGTGGGTCAATCCCGACAAAAACCTCGGCGGCAAGACATTCGACGATTACATGCACGAAGGCCCGTTGACGGCGATGGACGTCATCGAAAAAGCCACGGGCGAAATGCGTGTGCATACGATGGGCTATTGCGTCGGCGGCACATTGCTCGCATCAACACTTGCGTGGCTGGCGGAAAAACGCCGCGTACGCGCGACTTCGGCAACATTCCTCGCAGCTCAGGTCGACTTCACCCACGCAGGCGACCTACTGGTGTTTGTCGATGAGAGCCAGATTTCGAATCTTGAGCGCGGGATGCAACAGACCGGCGTTCTGGAAGGCAGCAAGATGGCGATGGCCTTCAACATGCTGCGCTCCAATGACCTGATCTGGTCCTACGTTGTCAGCAATTATCTCAAGGGCAAAGAACCGGCGGCCTTCGACTTACTCCACTGGAATTCGGACGCAACACGAATGCCGGCGGCCAACCACTCGTACTATCTGCGCAATTGCTATCTTGAGAACCGGCTGTCGACCGGCACAATGGTGCTCGACAACACCCAGCTCGATCTCTCGAAGGTGAAGATCCCCGTGTACAATCTCGCGACGCGCGAGGACCACATCGCGCCCGCGGAATCGGTTCTCTACGGGTCGCAGTTCTTCGGCGGTCCTGTACGGTATGTCCTTGCCGGATCCGGCCATATTGCCGGCGTGGTCAACCCGCCCGACCTTGGCAAGTATCAGTATTGGACCAACGAACGCATCCACGATGTATCCCTCGCCGACTGGCTGAAGGGTGCGGAGGAGCACAAGGGCTCATGGTGGCCGGATTGGCGCGCCTGGCTCGACAGCATCGATCCTGAGCAAGTCGCCGCCCGCATTCCGGGATCAGCCCCTATGGAAGCAATCGAGGATGCACCGGGCAGTTATGTCCGGGTTCGCGCCTGAGAACGCCGGTCATCGCCCCGGACGACCCGGCAATTCAACGAATCCAGCCACACCGCTTGGGTGCCCCGCTGGAGTGGAGTGTTGCCTCGGCGCCAAAATTCACAGCGGACATTGGCCTGACTTCGTCTACCGTCTATGAATGGATGTGACGATGGTCCGCCGGATTCGGCTGTAGGGTCGGCTCTTCTTCCCGCGATCGCAGCTCGGCCCTTCAGGCGCCATCGAGACATTGAAGGGAAACGTCGATGACACGCGAATTATTCTGGCTGACGCTGACTGTTATTCTGACCGGCCTGTTGTGGATTCCCTACATCATCAATCGCTGTCAGGTGCGAGGCCTCGGCGGCACGTTGGCTAACCCCTCACGCGCAGACAAGCCACAGGCCGAATGGGCAAACCGTCTGATGTTCGCTCACGACAACGCGGTTGAAAATTTGGTTATCTTTGCGCCGCTGGTCCTGATCCTCAATGCGATCGATTATTCGACAAAATGGACCGTCCTCGCCTGCGCCGTCTACTTCTGGTCCCGCGTCGCGCATCTGATCTTTTACACGCTTGGCATACCCGTGCTGCGTACGTTGGCATTCACCGTCGGATTCCTGGCGCAGGCAGTGCTGGTGCTCGGAATATTTCAGCTCCTCTGATCGCCTCAAACAGCGACAAACAAAGCTTAATAAAAAAGGGACGGCCATGCCGTCCCTTTTTGCTTATCCCGATGGAAATTACGGAAACATTGGTGGCTGATCGATGCCCATCGTCTCCGGCAATCCAAGCACCAGATTCATGTTCTGAACCGCCTGCCCTGACGCTCCCTTGGTGAGATTATCGAGCGTCGAGATGATGATCGCCCGCCCCGCCACGCGGTCGGCAGTTACCCCGATGAACGTCATATTCGACCCACGCACATGCCGCGACTGCGGCATCTTGCCGAAGGGCAGCACGTAAACGAACGGCTCTTTCTCATACTGCTTGACCAGGATGTCATGCAGATCCTGCGCGATCTTGCCTCTGCGTCCCCGCACATAGATCGTTGCAAAAATACCCCGGTTCATCGGCGTGAGGTGCGGGGTGAAGGAGACCAGAACCTCCTTGCCCGCAGCCTTGGAGAACTCCTGATCGAGTTCAGCCATATGCCGGTGCTGGCCCACACCATAGGCATGGAAGCCTTCCGACACCTCAGAAAACAGCATCTCTTCCTTTGCCGAACGTCCGGCGCCGGTCATGCCTGACTTTGCGTCGATGACGATCTCATCCGGCTCAATGGCCTTCGCCTTCAAGAGCGGGATGAGCGGCAGTTGTGCAGTCGTCGTGTAGCAGCCGGGGTTGGCGACAAGTCGCGCCTTCTTGATATCGCGCCGGTAGACTTCCACGAGCCCGTAGACGGCTTCCTTTTGTAATTCGAGCGCGTGATGGTCGTGACCGTACCACTTCGCGTAAGCGGCCGGATCACTGAGCCGAAAGTCGGCCGACAAATCGACGACCTTGGTCTCAGGCGCTTTTGCCATCAGGTCCTTCAGAACCTTCTGCGTTGTCGCATGCGGCAGCGCGCAGAACACCAGATCGAGGCCTGCGCTGCTCCAATCGACTTCATCGATCGTGACGAGTCGTGGAAGTTCGTAAGGCGCGAATTGCGGGAACACATCGCCCATCATTTGCCCTGCCCGTCTGTCGGCAGTCAGCAAAACGATGTCCACGCGAGGGTGACGCAGCAGCAGCCGAACGAGTTCAGCGCCGGTGTAACCGGAGGCCCCGAGGATGCCGATTTTCTTCTTCTCAGCCATGATGTGTCCTTACCCAGGCAAGCTCAAAAATGAACGCTACCGGAGCAGGTCTTGCGGCAAGTTTTGGTGAGAAACAAGATGCCGCGGACCATTTCCGGCGGCATTGGCGATATGATCAAACGCGATCAGCCGCCCATACCGCGGTGATGCGGCGGCGGCGATTCAAGATAATGGTGGTGGCGCTGTTCATGGGCGCGGATATAGGTCCGCGCCCATTTTTCGTCAAGTCATGAACTTTAGATGACAGGATTCCAAGGCGCCGGAATCCAGCGATAGCCATTGGTATCCTTCTCGAGATTGGCCAGGCCCGGGAACGGATAGTGGAAGCCCTGCACCCGCATCTTCTCCGCAACGATCATGTCATAGATCTTGCGACGCGTGGTTTCAGCCTGCGCCGGATCCTGATCGAACATCAGGTGCCAGCCAGGATTGCGGGCGAACAGGTCAGGATCGTTGGTCACATCCGACTGAATGAAGACCTTGTCCGCCCCCGAAGAGAGAACGTACGACGTGTGTCCCGGCGTGTGACCGATGGTCTCGACCGCCAGCATGCCTGGGGCAACTTCCTTGCCCCACTCGTAAGGCGTGACCTTCTTCTGCAGTCCTGCTTCGAACACCCGGCGATTGCTCTTGAAGAGGCCCTGCATCCGTTCACCTGAAGCGCGGCTCATCTCGCCGTCGTCCATCCAGAATTTCCATTCGACGGCCGGCACCAGGACTTCGGCATTTGGAAATGCGGGTTGGTTGTCGGCGGTCAACAGCCCGTTCACGTGGTCACCGTGGAAGTGGGAAATCACCACGATATCGACGCTCTTGGGATCAATTCCTGCTGCAGCCATATTGGAGGCGAACTGTCCGTTCGCGCCCTTGCTTGCCGCGAATGCTCCTGGGCCATTGCCGGTATCAACCACCACCAGCTTGCCGCCGGTATTGATGACCAACGGTCCAAAGTTGATCGTCATCTTGTCACGCGGACGGAAAGCCTTCTCCAGCGCCGCGTTCACTTCGTCCTTCTTGACGTTGAGGACGAAGCTGTCGCCAAGCGGAAAAGTCGTCGAGCCGTCCGAGACGACCGTTACTTCAACATCACCAACCTTGTAGCGGTAAAAGCTTGCATTTTGTTTGTTGGCGGCAGGAGCCGATGCATTGGCGGAATTCGCAGGCAGCAATGGAGCCGCCGTAAGTGCAGCGGCACCAGCCAATGCGTGACGTCGTGTGAGATCCATGGTCGTTCTCCGGTGAGTGAAATCAGATTGAATAAAATGCGATCGCGAGTTGATGTCGGGTGTTGTGATCGAACCTCATTGCATCAACTGCCGTTCGTTCGCAACCTATGGCGATATCTGATTGTGCCACCAGCTAAACACCGCCTGATGTCATCTCATCCTTGATCACAAAATTGTTTTGCGCCGGGTTTTGCGACGCATCATCACATCAGCATCTTCACACCGAGCATGCCCGGAGCCATCAACATAGCCGCCCACAAGAGCGCGGAGGAAAAATTAGCAAACTGAAAACGCCAATACGGCATCTCGACAACGCCCGCGACGAGCGGGACGGTTGCGCGCAGCGGACCAGAGAAGCGGCCGATGAAGATACCGAGAACACCCCATTTCTTCATGAACCGTTCCGCCCGCGGCAGCATCTCGGGAAAGCTCGACATCGGCCACATGTGCGCAATGCGGTCATGAAATCTGACGCCGATCCAATACGAGAGCCAATCGCCGCACGCAGCCCCCAGACTTCCGGCGAGCCAGACCGGCCAGAAGCTGATTCCGCTTACACCAATCAGAGCTCCGATTGAGACCAACGCGCCCCATGCAGGTATGAGGAGAGAAAGAAAAGCCAGCGACTCCGCGAACGCCAGCACAAAGACGACCGGCGCGGCCCAGACCTGATGGTCACGGACAAATTCTGCTAGTCCGCGCGTCATTTCCTCAAAGGTCATGCGATGCCTTGGTTCCCGGTCTTCAATCGAAAGGACTCGCTTAGCATGTCGGCTGTCACCTTGTACGGGAACCGGCTGCGTCACATTTACAGCCCCAACCGTGGCATAGTGATAGCCAGCGATTCTCCTCTCTTCTCGATTCTACAAGATTAAAGACCATGCCGAAATCATTGAAAAGTAACGAAAAAGCGACTGGCACCTCGAAGGCCAACCGCGACCTTTTCGCGGGGTCTGGCAGCAAGCCGCGATCGGCTGCGAAGCCTGTTTCGCGTGAAAGTAGCGCAGAAGCGGGCTACACCGCACGCGATATTGAAGTCCTTGAAGGGCTGGAACCGGTTCGTCGCCGTCCTGGCATGTATATCGGCGGCACCGATGAGAAGGCGCTGCACCATCTTTTTGCGGAAGTCATCGACAACTCGATGGACGAGGCCCTCGCCGGCCATGCCACATTTATTGAGGTCCGACTGACTGCGGACGGCTACTTGGCCGTGAACGATAACGGTCGCGGTATCCCGGTTGATCCGCACCCAAAGTTTCCAAAGAAATCCGCCCTCGAAATCATCATGTGCACGCTGCACGCGGGCGGCAAATTCGATTCCAAGGTCTATGAGACATCAGGCGGCCTGCACGGCGTTGGCGTCTCCGTGGTGAACGCGCTCTCCACCGAGCTCGTTGTCGAAGTCGCGCGAAATCAGCAGCTCTACAAAATGACCTTCGAGCGCGGTAAGCCGAAGGGCAAGCTGGAAGAACTCGGCAAGGTCAACAACCGCCGCGGAACGAGTATTCGCTTTAAGCCCGACCCGGAAATCTTTGGCGCAAAAGCAGCTTTCAAACCGCAGCGTCTGTTCAAGATGGCGCGCTCGAAAGCCTATCTCTTTGGCGGTGTAGAAATCCGCTGGCGCTGCGATCCCGAACTGCTCAAGGGCATCGAGGATGTACCCGCCGAAGATACCTTCCACTTCCCGGGCGGCCTCAAGGACTATCTCGCCGCTGCTATTCATGCCGATACGCTGGTGCATCCGGACATCTTCTCGGGCAAGTCCGGGCGCAACGGCGCACACGGCGCCTGCGAATGGGCCGTCGCATGGACCGCAGACGCCGACGGCTTCCTGTCGTCCTACACCAACACGGTTCCGACACCCGACGGCGGTACCCACGAAGCGGGTTTCCGCAGCGCGCTCCTGCGTGGCCTGAAGGATTACGCCGAGCGTATCGGCCAAGGTAAGAAGGCCGCTTCTGTAACGTCCGAAGACTTGATGGTTGGCGCTGCCGCCATGTTGTCCGTCTTCGTCCGCGAGCCAGAATTCCAGGGGCAGACCAAAGACCGTCTCGCGACCGCGGAAGCCCAGCGTATCGTCGAACAGGCGATCAAGGACCCCTTCGACCACTGGCTGACGGGCAACCCGCTGCAGGCCAACAAGCTGCTCGAGTTCGTGGTTGAACGCGCCGACGAGCGACTGCGGCGCCGGGCCGAGAAGGAAATCTCGCGCAAAACGGCCGTCAAGAAGCTGAGGTTGCCGGGCAAGCTCGCTGACTGCACCAATACGGCGGCCGAAGGCTCCGAGCTGTTTATCGTCGAAGGCGACTCGGCAGGCGGCAGCGCCAAACAGGCGCGCGACCGCAAAACTCAGGCGGTGCTGCCGTTGCGCGGAAAAATCCTCAACGTCGCCTCTGCGACCCGCGACAAGCTGACGGCCAATGCACAGCTTGCCGATCTCATGCAGGCGATCGGATGTGGCACCGGGGCACATTATCGAGAAGAAGATCTCCGTTACTCGCGCATCATCATCATGACCGACGCCGACGTCGACGGTGCGCACATCGCGTCACTGCTCATCACATATTTCTACCGGCAAATGCCGCGCCTGATCGACGAAGGGCATCTGTATCTCGCAGTGCCACCGCTTTATCGCCTCACCCATGGCGCCAAGACGGTCTATGCGCGCGACGAAGCCCATCGAAATGAGCTGCTCAAGACACAATTCAACGCCAACGCCAAGGTCGATATCGGCCGCTTCAAAGGCCTCGGCGAAATGATGCCGGCGCAGTTGAAAGAGACCACCATGGATCCGACCAAGCGCACTATGCTTCGTGTGGTCTTGCTGCCCGACGATCGCGAGGGGACGGCCGATTCTGTTGAACGCCTCATGGGCACCAAGGCTGAGGCTCGCTTCGCGTTCATCTCGGATAAGGCCGAGTTCGCCAGCGAGGATTTGCTGGACGTGTGATCGACAATCGACATTCGGCAGATTCCTTGCGAGCGCAGCCTTTATGAGAACTCCTCTGCTCACCATCGGCCTGCTCGCGCTCTTGATTGGCCTGCTGTGGATTGGTCAAGGCACGGGTTATGTGCGGTGGCCGCAATCCAGCTTCATGATCAATCAGATCAGCTGGGCCTGGTATGGCGCGGGTTTGGGCCTCGTGGGCCTTGTGCTGGTCGTGCTTGCCTATCGAGGCAAATCCTGATCGGGGTCCAATCGGCATTTGCGTGATCTCGCAAAAGAAGAGGCTCGTATGACAGCGTCTCCCTTCGATCTCTCGGGCAAGATCGCCATCATCACCGGCGGCAACGGCGGTATCGGCCTCGGCATGGCGCGCGGTCTTGCCCGCGCGGGTGCCAACATTGTGGTCGCCGGACGCAACGAAGCGAAATCAAAAACCGCGGCAGCAGAGATCGAACAACTCGGCGTGAAGGCACTGCCGCTGAATGTCGACGTATCGGATAAAGCTGCAGTCACGGCCATGGTTGACGCAACGCTCTCCGCATTTGGCCGGCTCGACATCCTGATCAACAATGCCGGCATCAATATCCGCAGCCCGGCGGATACGCTCGATCTCAACGATTGGCACAAGGTGATCGATACCAACCTCACCAGCGCGTTTCTTTGTGCCCAGGCCGTTTATCCGGCCATGAAGAAAGCTGGTGGCGGCAAGATCATCAATGTGGGCTCGATGATGTCGATCTTTGGCGCAGGATTTCTACCCGCCTATGCCGCGAGCAAGGGCGGCATCGTACAGTTCACCAAGGCCATTGCATCATCCTGGGCACAGGACAACATCCAGGCCAATGCCATCCTGCCGGGCTGGATCGATACGGAGCTTACCCAGAAGGGCCGCGCGCAGATCCCTACCCTGCATGATGCCGTGCTGGCGCGCACGCCTGCCAAGCGCTGGGGTAATCCGGATGACTTGGCCGGCACCACTGTGTTTCTGTCCTCCGCCGCCTCTGATTTCTTGACCGGGATTTCGATCCCGGTCGACGGCGGATATTCAGCGCAGGGATAAGCGTCCCGCGTTATTCATTTACGGAAATTCTTGATCTCCGACACGCTGCCGTCCTGGTAAGTCAGCTCGACCGAGACAGACCTCGTGGTGGCTGGAATTTTCATATACGACGGCGGGCTATCGGGAATGGCGGACGGATCTTTCGGATTGCATGGCGGCACCTTGACGACCTTGTCGGGCACTGTCGTATCGATGCCGATGCGCATCTCTCTGATGGCGCAACGATAGGAGAAAATCTGCGTGAAATAGACCAGTGGCGTATTGTAGCCGCCGAATGCCAGCCAGCTCGTCGAAGTCATGTCCAGCAGCTTGCGATGACTGTTGATCAACGCGGCCTCAGGATCGAACTTGATCGGGTACGGCCCCTGCATCTGACCCATCGGATCGACATAGCGCACCTGGATCGTCGCAGCCGGCGCATCGCTCGGCAATTCAATCGATGGATTGGGCATACGCCGCCGCGTGCGTGGATCGAGTGAATCCAGGAATCCTGTCTCCCTGAATTCTCCGCTTTCACCAAGCCGCCAGGAAATCGCCAGCGTTGGATCTGCGATGGAGAACGAAACCGACCACCCGCCATTGTGGCGCATGAAGCTCGCGATCGGCGCATTGCCGGAGTCACTGATGATCGGTGGCGGTGGAGCGATGGGCAGCGCCGCCACCTGCGGCAGCACGTCGATCTTACGCTCTCCATCCTTCTCGGGCCTGAGAATGTAATCGCCGACGATCTGATCGTAATACGCCGGCGTCTGCATTCTGTTGGCGGCCACAGTCATCTGACGGACATCGGACTGCGTCCGCTTGGCGATCTGAACCAGATTGAGGCCCGGCTGCGAAAGCTCGCGAACAAAATTTCGGGTGAAGACCGAATTTGGGTTGGGATCGTCGTCATTCAGTCGGTCCAGCGCGGTCTGCTTGGCCCCCGCGGAGAACACCACAAACACACCTTCCGGCGGGGTCATCGCCGCAAGCCCGCCGCTCCCGCTGAGCGCTCGCGTGCCTGTCGCTTCGAACGGATTGTTCCGGCACGCATCGAACACAAAAATCGACGTCCGCGCCCCTTTGGCCTGAACGCGCGAAATGAGCCGCTCCGCGGCAAAGGCGCCATCGCGGATAAGTTCTTCTTGTCCCTCGGTCACTGCAGCAATGTCGGTCGGCAGAAGATAGTTCTGGCCGTTCACCTCGAACCCGTGCCCCGCAAAGAATACGAACGCGGTGTCTCCCGGCTCCAGCACCTTGTCGAAGGCCAGCATGGTTTCACTGAAAGCCTGACGCGTCTGGTTCTCGGCAAACAGAACATTGAAACCAAGCTGCTTGAGCACATCGCTCATGGCCCGTGCGTCGTTCACGGCTTTCCGCAATGGCGGGACATTGCGGTAATCGTTGTTGCCGATCACCAGCGCGACACGTTTTTCAGCGTGTGCCGAGGCAGAGAACGCGGCCGCGAATGCCGTGACGGCAGCAATGAGGAACGCCGTCCTGATCCGGAGTTTCTTCATGGTCCGCCCCCTCTGAAACCGCGCCTGGCGGCTTTCATCCTTCCACTATGGCATAGTCGGCCGGAACAGAGACGGGGTTCATGAACTTTTTGAAGGGTATGGAACCTGTCAACTTATTGTCGTATTAAGGTTTTTTGCGATTTCGCCGTCAAATTCATTGACTTTGGCGGTTTCGAGCCTATGTTTCGCTGCAACACGGCCAGAATCGAAACGCGATAGTCTGGTCGGTCGCCTGTCAGCGAATTTTTATCCTCCCCGTGCCATAAAAAAGCGTGCCGTTCCGGGGTTGAGCGCGACAGCTATTCCGAAAATCGGAACGGCGATTTCGATTAGAGGCTCAATGTCCTTTTCCAATCTTGGCCTTTCCGACAAGGTCCTCGCTGCTGTAGCAGCAACCGGTTACACCACCCCTACCCCCATTCAAGAACAAGCCATTCCCCACGTCCTGGCCCGCCGCGACGTGCTCGGTATTGCCCAGACCGGTACCGGCAAAACCGCGGCTTTCGTGCTGCCGATGCTAACCCTGCTGGAAAAGGGTCGCGCCCGGGCACGAATGCCACGCACCCTCATTCTCGAACCGACGCGCGAACTCGCAGCGCAGGTTAAGGAGAACTTCGATAAATACGGCGCCGGCCAAAAGCTGAACGTCGCACTTCTGATCGGGGGCGTCTCCTTCGGCGATCAGGACGTAAAGCTGATGCGCGGCGTGGACGTGCTGATCGCTACGCCCGGCCGCCTGCTCGACCACACCGAACGCGGTGGCTTGCTTCTCACCGGTGTCGAATTGCTGGTGATCGACGAAGCCGACCGTATGCTGGATATGGGCTTCATTCCGGACATCGAACGGATCTGCAAGCTGGTCCCCTTCACGCGGCAGACCCTGTTCTTCACCGCCACGATGCCTTCCGAAATTCGGCGCATTACAGAGACCTTCCTGCACAATCCTGAAAAGGTCGAAGTTTCCAAGCCTGCTTCCACTGCCGTGACCGTCACGCAGTCGCAGATCAGCGTCGGGCGCGAACCTCACGAAAAGCGCGAAGTCCTGCGGCAGCTGCTGCGTGAAGCCAAGGACCTGAAGAACGCGATTATCTTCTGCAACCGGAAACGCGAAGTAGCCCTGTTGCATCGCTCCCTGCAGAAGCACGGTTTCGGTGCCGCCGCCCTTCACGGCGACATGGACCAGACGGCCCGCATGGCGGCTCTCGACCAATTCCGCAAAGGCGAACTGCCATTACTCGTCGCCTCCGACGTCGCAGCCCGCGGCCTCGACATTCCCGAAGTCAGCCACGTCTTCAACTTTGACGTACCTCACCATCCGGACGATTACGTCCACCGCATCGGCCGCACGGGCCGCGCCGGACGTCTTGGGACTGCCATTTCCATCGTCAGCCCCTCAGACCAGAAATCCGTGATCGCCATCGAAAAGCTGATCGGGCAACCGATCGCCCGCGCTGAAACCAGTCATACGGTTTCGGCAGATGCTTCGCCGACCCCAGTCACCTCCCACGGTGAAAAGCCGTCGGAAGAGCGAAAGCCACGCCGCGAACGTTCGCGAGGCGGCCGAAACAAGTCCCAACGTCCAGAAGCTGCCGCAGCACCGCAGCAGAAGTCGCAGCGTCCGGAAGCTGTTGCCGCACCGCAGCAGCCGCCGTCCATCGGACGGGTCAGGCCGGCTGCACCTCCTCGCGAGCAGTTCTCCGAACCAGGCGACCACTCCCACCTTCCCGCGTTTCTCCTGAGGCCCATCCGCGCTCGCGGTTAACGCCAATCCCCAGGGATTCATCATCATCGTAATGATCCGTTTACGGGTCATTCACTCTCCTCGCCTAGTTTGCCTCCTGATACTTTAGTATTTCGTGATGGGTGAGGCTGGCGTCCGACAGCCTTGGGGACACAGAACGTGATTGGCCTTCTGGAAGAGCATGAACGCACCATGGCGTTCGCTGAGGTCGCTTTGGGTCAAATTCGATCCTTGCGCCAGACAGCTGTGCCGCGCAATTACGAGATCTGGTACGTCTACGCGACGGGCTACAATAGTTCCCTGAACAAGATCATCAATGAGACCCTTGCCCGCAACGGCAAGCTGACTGAGTCCGATCTAGATCAGATCTACGAGACCTATCTTTCCCAGATCCGCACCACTGAGCGCATCGATAAAGTTGGCTCGCGCGTGATCAGCGAGATCGACGACGTGATGTCCCTCATCACCGAAGCGCTGGGAATGACCGCGACCTTCGGCAACAGTCTCGACGGCGCGACGCAAACACTGTCCAAGGCCAAAGATATCAGCCAGGTCAAAGCCGTCGTCGAAGCCTTGGTCGCTTCGACGCGCGAGATGCAGGACACCAATCGGGCGCTTGAATCGCGCTTGATGGTGTCGAAGCAAGAGATCGCCAACCTCCAGCACAGCCTCGAAGCTATCCGCACGGAAAGCCTTACAGATCCACTGACATCGCTGGGCAACCGCAAATTCTTCGACCGCGCCATCGAAAGCGCGGTCACGCATGCGGCACAGACCGGCGAACAGCTGTCGCTGCTGATGCTCGACATCGATCATTTCAAGTCCTTCAACGATAACTATGGCCACCTGACAGGCGATCAGGTGCTGCGTCTGGTGGCGATGTCGTTGAAACAAACCATCAAGGGTCAGGACATTACGGCCCGCTACGGCGGCGAAGAGTTTGCCGTAGTGCTCCCGAATACGGCGCTTCGTCAGGCTCTGACGGTTGCAGACCACATCCGCCGCGCCGTGATGTCGAAACAGCTCAAGAAGAAATCGACCGGCGAAATCCTCGGTCGCGTCACGATCTCCGTCGGCGTTTCAATGCTGCAGGCCGGCGACGATACTGACAGCTTCATCGAACGCGCAGACGCCTGTCTCTATGCCGCCAAACGCAATGGCCGCAATCGCGTGATCTGCGAAGCGGATCCCGAGTTCTCTCCCAACGACCGCATTCAGGTTGCTTAAGTTCTCTTCTTGCCGGTCTTTCGACCTGCTTTTTTAGATCCGGCTTTCTTCTTGGCGGCGGTGCGGCCGAGCGTCTTTCGCGTCGTGGCAGCTTTCTTTGATGCCCTCTTCTTGGCCTTCTTGGCTGCCTTTTTGGATGCCTTCGTGATGTTGGGCTTCGGTTGGGCCGGCCGCTTTTTCACACCTGATTTTTTAGCTGCCGCGCGCTTGGCTGCGCCTACAGCTTCACGCGCCCAGACAGCCAATTCTTCCGGATCGTCGTAAAGCCGTTCCGGCAGGTGTCTGTAGGATTTCACGACGATCGTTTTGTTTCTGGTGTCGTACTGGAAAGGCTTGGCGCCCTCTGCCTCGTAGCGGGCAACGGTCAGGTCATCGACCCTGAAAATGATGCCGGCTCTCAGTGCCATGGCGAAGTTCACGCCATCAGCCACGATTCCATAGCCGCTGAACATGCGGCGAAGGACGACAAGTCCGAATTCAGAGAAAAGGTCAATCAGATGGTCGCGGTCCATGGCTGGACCCGACATCGTCAGCCGTCGATCTTGGCCGGCGTCAGCTGCACCGACTCGCCACAGCCGCAGGCGCTGATCTGGTTTGGATTGTTGAAGACAAACTGCGCCTGCATCTTGTCCGCCTTGTAGTCCATCTCGGTCCCGAGCAGGAACAACACTGCTTTGGGATCGACCAGGATCTTGACGCCCTTGTCCTCAACGACCTCGTCGGTCGGACGAACTTCATGGGCGTACTCAACGGTGTAAGACTGACCGGCACAACCGCCGTTTTTGATGCCAACCCGCAGGCCAACGATTTCAGAGTCCGCACGGCCGGCGAGCTCCTTCACGCGCTCGGCAGCGGCGTCCGTCAGACGCATCACCTGCGGACGCGGACGAACCTTGGGCTTGGCCGATGTAGAGCTTGTTGGCGTCATAGCTGTCATTTGGTCATTTCCTTCGGCGGTTCAATGCCGACCAGTCCAGATTACACGCCGAATCGTAAACGTCTTCAACTCACCACATGTTGAGGACAAGGCGCGCCTCATCCGACATCCGGTCAGGCGTCCATGTCGGCTCCCAAACCACATTCACGCTCACCGGACCAACACCAGCGACACTCGCCACAGCGTTCTCGACCATGGTCGGCAATTCGCCGGCGGCCGGGCAATTCGGTGTCGTAAGCGTCATCTGCACATCGACGGAACGATCGTCCTTGATGTCGACCTTGTAGATCAGCCCCAGCTCGTAAATATCGGCGGGGATTTCCGGGTCGAACACGGTCTTCAGCGCCGCAACGATGTCGGTGCCGAGACGCTCCGTCTCCTCAGCCGGCAACGCAGATTGCGTATCAAACCGCGGCTGAGCTTCAGCCGTCTCGGATGCCTGAATGGTGTCACTCATGAAAAAAGCTCCCGCGCCTTGATCAGCGCTTGCGCAAGCTGGTCAACCTCGCTGCGCGTATTATACATGCCAAACGAAGCCCGGCATGTGGCCGTTACGTTGAATCGCTCCAAAAGCGGCATCACGCAGTGCGTCCCTGCCCGAACCGCGATGCCGCCACGATCTATCACTGTCGCAACATCATGTGGGTGCGCACCTTCCATTGCGAAAGAGATCACGGGCCCCTTGTCGCGCGCTGTGCCGATGATGCGAAGGGAATTGATCTCGCGCAGTTGATCCATCGCATAGGTGAGCAGGTCATGCTCATGCTTGGCGATGCGCTCCTTGCCGATCGAATTAACATAATCAATCGCAGCACCGAGCCCGATCGACTCGACAATGGCCGGGGTTCCCGCCTCGAACTTATGTGGCGGATCACCATAAGTGACCCAATCCCTCGCCACCTCGCGGATCATCTCGCCGCCGCCATTGTAAGGGCGCATGGCGACCAGGTGATCGTACTTCGCGTACAGCACGCCGATCCCGGTCGGGCCGTAGAGCTTGTGACCGGTGAAAACATAGAAGTCGCAATCGATGTCCTGCACGTCGATCGCCATATGCACGGCGGCCTGGCTACCGTCGACAAGAACAGGAATGCCGCGCGCATGCGCGATTCTCACGACGTCTTTCACAGGAACGACGGTACCGAGCGCATTCGACATTTGCGTGATGGCAACAAGCTTGGTCTTCGCCGTCAGCAGCTTCTCGAATTCCTCGATCAAGAAATTGCCTTCATCATCGACCGGCGCCCACTTGATCACGGCACCATGGCGTTCACGCAGGAAGTGCCATGGCACGATGTTCGAGTGGTGCTCCATGATCGAGAGCACAATCTCGTCGCCCTCTTTGATGTTGGGCTCGCCCCACGATGACGCCACGAGGTTGATGGCCTCGGTCGCATTGCGCGTGAAGATAATTTCTTCGTTGCGCCGGGCATTGAGAAACTGAGCCACGCGAGAGCGACCGCCTTCGTAGGCATCGGTCGCCGCGTTGGCGAGATAGTGCAGCCCGCGATGGACGTTGGCGTATTCGCTCTTATACGCCTCGGCCAT
Source organism: Afipia dichlorophenoxyacetatis (assembly GCF_055386385.1). Classification (NCBI taxonomy): domain Bacteria; kingdom Pseudomonadati; phylum Pseudomonadota; class Alphaproteobacteria; order Hyphomicrobiales; family Nitrobacteraceae; genus Afipia; species Afipia dichlorophenoxyacetatis. Next base: position 3,525,617 of record NZ_AP029250.1, read on the forward strand.
GCGATCAAGCACAGCATTGGGCTTCTGCGCGGAGGCCGCATTGTCGAGATAGACCAGCGGCTTGCCATAGACCTTCAGCGCCAGCGCTGGAAAATCCTGCCGGACGCGCTCAACATCATATGAACCGTTTGCCACTGCCGGATGCATGATCATCCCCGTGCCGCAAGCCATCGATCGGCTGCGGCAATTGCGACATCGCGCAGATCGTCGTTGACGATAGACTCGATCGCCTCACCCACGAAGGCCGTGATCAGCAAAGCCTGGGCTTCCTTTTCAGGCAAGCCGCGGGCACGCAGATAAAACAACAGGCTCTCATCAAGAGCGCCGGTCGTCGCACCGTGACCGCACGTTACGTCGTCCGCGAAGATTTCGAGCTCAGGCTTGTTGCTGGCTTCGGCTTCGTCCGAAAGCAACAATGCCCGGGTCATCATCTTGCCGTCAGTCTTCTGAGCGTCAGGACGCACGATAATGCGGCCCTGGAACACCGAATGAGACCGATCCTCAAGCACCGAGCGGAAGACTTCGCGGCTTGAGCAGTGCGGCACCGCATGGTCGACCACCAAGGTGCTATCGCCGTGACGATTGCCACCCAGCAGATTGACGCCGTTCGTGGTCAGCTCACCACCCTCACCAGCAAAGGTAATGAAAGCCTGATAGCGGCTGACGCTGGCGCCATTGGTGAGGTTAAACGTATTCAGCTTGGTCTTAGCACCGAGTGTAAAGATCGCAGTCGTGATGTTGGCGGCATCGCGCGCGTCGTCCATCAGACGCACGTGCTCAAGCTCGACATCATCGCCACTCCAGACGACAATCGAGTCATGCGCCTGATAGGCCTTTGCGCCTTCGGCCGCAGCAAAGCTCTCCACGAGCGTAACCTGTGCGCCCTTGCCGATCTTCACCAGCGAACGCGTGAAGGCTGAAGTACCCGAGCTCGTCGCGACGTGCACGATATGGATCGGCTTCGCAGGCTTGGCGCCTTCAGCAACATCGATCACGAGCCCGTCTGTTGCCATGGCGGCATTGAGCGAGATCATCGCATCCGAGGCCACGCTGGTCTGCAACAGATCAGCGCGCATCTTATTGTTCGAATCTTCCAGTACCTCGCGCAGCGTCCGCAGGTGGACGCTGGCGTCGAGACCGCTGAGATCCGACAGTTGTGGGGCGAATACACCATCGACCAGCACAAACTTCTGCGTATTGTCGAGACCAAGCGACTTCACCGACTGGGCGGCGCGGGCGAGCGCAGCCTGATCTGGAGCCGGCGCAAGCGGCGCAACCTCGCGCAACAAATTGCGCAGATCGGTATATTTCCATTCTTCCAAACGACGATGCGGCAATCCGCGACTCGCAAAGTCGTCGAAGGCAGCCTGTCGCACATCGGCGACGACGCCTGTCCCTGGCAAACGGTCACGCGCCACGGCGAACAATTCGTCGAGCGCACGCTCCGTGTTCGGTTTGACCAATGCAACGTTCATGCTGGTGCCTGTTTACGCCGCTTTGTCTTCGAATTGCGCGTAACCGGATTTCTCCAGCTCAAGCGCAAGGTCCTTGCCGCCGCTCTTCACGACGCGCCCCTTCGACATCACGTGGACAAAGTCGGGAACAATGTAGTTGAGTAGTCGCTGATAGTGCGTGATCACCACCATGGCGCGATCTTTCGAGCGCAACGCATTCACGCCATCGGCGGCGACGCGCAAAGCGTCGATATCGAGACCCGAATCCATTTCATCGAGGATGCACAGGCTTGGCTGGAACAGCGCCATCTGAAGCACTTCGTTGCGCTTCTTCTCACCACCGGAGAAGCCGACGTTGACGCCGCGCTTCAGCATGTCCTGCGGGATGTTCAGCGAGGTCGCGACCTCGCGAACCTTCTTCAGAAAGTCTGGTGTCGAATATTCGCTCTCGCCGCGCGCTTTACGCTGAGCATTCAGCGCCGTGCGCAGGAACGTCATGGTCGCGACGCCGGGTATTTCGACCGGATACTGGAAAGCGAGGAACACGCCCTTCGCGGCGCGCTCGTCCGGGGCCATCTCAAGCAGGTCTTCGCCCTTGAAGAGGATTTCGCCGCCGGTAACGTCGTAGCCAGGCTTGCCGGCGATGACGTGGCTGAGCGTCGATTTGCCAGAACCGTTCGGTCCCATGATGGCGTGAATCTCGCCCGGGTTCACGGTGAGGTTCAACCCATGCAAAATCTCATTGTCCTCGACCTGAACCTTCAGATCCCTGACTTCAAGCAATGCGGTCATCCAACACTTCCTTCCAGCGAGATCGAGATCAGCTTCTGCGCCTCGACCGCAAATTCCATTGGCAGCTGCTGCAACACGTCCTTGACGAAGCCGTTGACGACAAGCGCCACCGCTTCTTCCTGGCTCAAGCCGCGCTGCACGCAGTAAAACAACATGTCTTCGGAAATCTTCGACGTCGTCGCTTCGTGCTCGAAGAGCGCCGATGAATTCTTGGCTTCAATGTACGGCACCGTGTGCGCGCCGCACTTGTCACCGATCAGGAGCGAGTCACACGCCGTAAAGTTACGCGCGTTTGTCGCCTTGCGATGCGCCGTCACAAGACCGCGATAGGTATTCTGCGAAACGCCCGCAGCGATCCCCTTCGAGATGATGCGGCTGGTCGTGTTCTTGCCAAGATGGATCATCTTGGTGCCGGAATCGACCTGCTGGTAACCATTCGAAATCGCGATCGAATAGAACTCGCCGCGCGAATTGTCGCCGCGCAGAATGCAGCTCGGATACTTCCACGTGATCGCGGAGCCGGTCTCGACCTGCGTCCAGGAGATCTTGGAATTCTTGCCGCGACAGTCGCCACGCTTCGTGACGAAGTTGTAAATGCCGCCCTTGCCTTCCGAGTTGCCCGGATACCAGTTCTGCACCGTCGAATACTTGATCTCGGCATCGTCGAGCGTGACGAGCTCAACCACGGCGGCGTGCAACTGGTTCTCATCGCGCTGCGGAGCCGTGCAGCCTTCGAGATAACTGACATACGCCCCCTTGTCGGCGATGATCAGCGTGCGCTCGAACTGGCCGGTGTTACGCTCGTTGATGCGGAAGTATGTCGACAGCTCCATCGGGCAGCGTACGCCTTCCGGTACGTAAACGAACGAGCCGTCCGAGAACACTGCCGAGTTCAACGTCGCGAAATAGTTGTCAGAGGTTGGCACGACTGTGCCGAGATATTTCTTCACCAGTTCGGGGTGTTCGCGGATCGCTTCCGAGATCGGCATGAAGATCACGCCGGCTTTCTTCAGCTCAGCCTGGAACGTGGTGGCGACAGATACCGAGTCGAACACGGCATCGACCGCGACGCGGCGCTCACCTTCAGGGCGCACGACGCCGGCCAGCATTTCCTGCTCACGCAGCGGGATGCCGAGCTTCTCGTAAGTCTTCAGAATTTCCGGATCGACTTCATCGAGCGAAGCCAGCTCCTTCTTCTTCGGCGCGGAGTAGTAATACAGATCCTGATAGTCGATCTTCGGGTAGTTCACCCGCGCCCAGGTCGGCTCTTCCATCGTCAGCCAACGACGATACGCTTCCAGACGCCATTCAAGCATCCAGGCTGGTTCGTTCTTCTTGGCGGAGATGAACCTGACGATGTCTTCGGAAAGACCCTTTGGGGCTTTCTCGGACTCGATCAGAGTTTCGAATCCATAACGATATTGATCGACGTCGATCTGGCGAACCCGATCGACCGTCTCTTGTACGGCCGGCATCTTTATCCTCCGCTCGCGGTTTCAAGGACCGCGGTGGACCGCGTAAGTTGTATTCGGGCTTTATTCTCGTAATGCGAGAACGTTAGAACTGTTCAAGCCCGATCCTTCGGGCTCTAAGTAATACACTCGAGAGCTTTCTCCAAGCCTCTAGGCATCGATCAATGTCCGCTTCGGTGGTCTCCCAGCCAAGACTGAAGCGAATGGCTCCCTGAATGAGGGCGGGATCGGCTTTCATGGCCTCCAGGACGTGAGATGGCTGCACTTTCCCGGAGGAGCATGCCGATCCGGACGACACCGCAATGCCCTCCAGATCGAAGCCGATGACAGCGGTTTCCGCCTTGAGGCCAGGCGCGGAAGCCAGGGTTGTATTCGGCAGCCGTGGAATGTTGCCGGAGAAGACTGCTGTTCCAGGGAAGGCCCTGAGCCCAGCCTCGAGCCGCTGCTGGAGCGAGGTCATGCGGTTTAGGTTGGCATCAAGCAACGCCATTGCAGCGCGGACGGCCGCCCCAAAGCCGGAGATGCCAATGACATTTTCGGTTCCCGCCCGGCGCCCTTGCTCCTGCCCCCCACCTCGGACTTCAGGTTCCAGCCCATGGAGCCCATCCGCCAACACCAGCGCCCCAACGCCCTTTGGGCCGCCGACCTTGTGCGCAGAAACCGTCAGAAGATCACACTTCAAGGTATTGATATTTATTGGGATCTTTCCAAGAGATGGCACGGCATCCACGTGCAGCAATCCGCCTGCCGCGTGTACCATGTCGGCGACGTCCGAAACCGGTTGAATCGCGCCGGTTTCATTGTTCGCCAGCATCAGCGAAACCAATGCCGGCGGACGGATGTCGAGCAGTCTGGAGAGGCCTTCCAGATCGATAACCCCGGACGACGTGACCGGCGCAATCTCAATCGTCTCACGCGGAAAACGCCCACCCGCCAACACCGAGGCGTGTTCAATGGCTGAGACGATCAGCCGCTGCACGGGCGCCCTGTTCCGGCGCAAAGCCGGCGTGAGCGCCATCTTGTTCGATTCCGTGCCTCCGGACGTAAAAACGACATTTCTCGCGTCCGCCCCGACAGCCGCAGCGATTGCGGCTCGCGCGTCTTCGACAAGCCTGCGCGCCGCGCGGCCCTCGCTGTGGATGGACGACGGATTGCCGCTGACATCGAGGGCCGCGACCATCGCAGCGCGCGCTTCAGGCCGCAGCGGCGTGGTTGCATTCCAGTCCAGATAAACCCGTTGAGGTGCCACGTTCGATAATCCTGCCAAGTCCTTCAAGCGAGAGGGTCAAGCCCGGTCCCGCACTCCTCTATCTATGATTAGCATGCTCAATTTGCTTGCTTTTTGCCCCTCGCCCCATGGTAGAACGCCGCATCAAATTTGCATCGCGCCGATCTCCGGTCGCGAACGAGGCCGATCGACACTCTGCCGCCATGGCAGATTTCACCAGGCACCGTCGATTGCTACATCTAAGGACCACTGATGCCCGAAGTCATTTTCACCGGCCCCGCCGGCCGTCTCGAAGGCCGCTACCATCCGGCGAAGCAGAAGAATGCACCGATTGCGATGGTTCTCCATCCGCATCCGCAGTTCCAAGGCAATATGAACCACCCGATAGTCTATCAGGTTTATTATGCCTTCGTGGCCCGTGGCTTTTCGGTTCTTCGGTTTAACTTCCGTGGCGTTGGCCGCAGCCAGGGTTCGTTCGACCATGGAACCGGTGAATTATCCGATGCGGCGGCCGCGCTGGATTGGGCTCAGACCATCAACCCTGAGGCGCGAGCCTGCTGGGTTGCTGGCTTCTCGTTTGGCGCCTGGATCGGCATGCAGCTCCTGATGCGCCGGCCCGAGGTCGAAGGCTTCATTTCGATCGCGCCTGAGCCGAACCGTTACGACTTCTCGTTCCTTGCACCGTGCCCCTCATCGGGCCTGATCGTTCACGGTGAGAAAGACATCGTCGCTCCCGCCAAGGACGTCACGACGCTGGTGGAAAAGCTGAAGACGCAGAAGGGTATCGTGATCGATCAGCAAATCATTCCCGGCGCGAACCATTTCTTCGTCGACAAGATGGAGCCGCTGATGGAGTCGGTGACGTCTTACCTCGACATGCGGCTCGCCAACGTCCGCTAACGGTACGCCGATGACTGCCTTCGTCGCACTTCTGCGCGCAGTGAACGTCGGAGGCACCGGCAAATTGCCGATGAGCGAGCTCAAAGCGATGTGTGAGGCGTTGGATTACGGACACGTCAAAACCTACATCGCCAGTGGCAATGTTGTTTTTACGAGCCGAAAATCAGAGACGGCAGTCAAGGCGGCACTTGAGAAACAGCTCGAGGCTTACGCAGGCAAACCAGTCGGCGTCTTCGTCAGAACGGCGACCGAATTAGCTGGTGTGCTGACGGAAAATCCATTTCCGAAGAAGCCCCCAAATCAAACACTTGCTGTTTTCCTCGATAAAGCGCCGCCGTCGAACGCTCTGAGAGACGCCCGCGGTCAAAAAGAAGAAGAAATCATCCTGGGACGCCGCGAAATCTATATTTATTACGGCGCAGGAATGGCAAAGTCGAAACTCGTCATTCCTGCGGCCAAAACAGGCACAGCGCGCAACATGAATACTATTGCGACGCTCGCCAAAATGGCTGCTGACCTTTAATCAGGCGACCGCTTCGCTCTCAAGCTTCGAGAGATACGCATCGTGCTTCCGCATGAATGCACGCAGCAACTCGGGATAATCCACGCTCACAGCCTCGCGTACCGACGTCCGCTCACGCAGGCTCTTGCGCCAACGCGCAATCTTCGGCTTGCCGGCAAGGATACCGAAATCGCCGATCTCATCGAAGACATCGAAGTAACGAAACGCCGGCGCAAACACGGCATCTACGAGTGAGAAGCTATCGCCATCAAACCACGGCGCAGCCACAAGTCGCGACTCGAGCCGGGCGAACCGCTCCTCTGATTGCGTCACCTTGGCCTTGAATGACGCTTCATCCTTGGCGGTCTCCAGACCCCAGATATCGCCAAGCACGGCTGAGCCGAACTCTATCCACGCACGGTGCTCAGCGCGCGTGACAGCGTCCGTCGGATGCAGTGGCTTGGGCTGTGTCTCCTCAAGATATTCGAGGATGACCGCAGACTCGAAGATCGCCTTGTCGCCCACCAGCAAGACGGGCGTCTTGCCGAGCGGCGAGACCCGCAGAAACCAGTCAGGCTTATTGTTCAGGTCGATATCGATCCGCTCGAACGGCACGCCCTTCTCTTTCAGGGCAATAACCGCTCGCTGGACGTATGGGCACAGTTTATGGCTGACCAGCTTGAGAGGCTCTGTCATTACATGGCTCCACGGGCGCGGCGGAGCGCCTTCGACACATGGCAACGGGTGATGCGCGCAGCACTCCGCACGCTGAAAAGCAGGTGTGTCGCCAGGAAAATGGCTTCCCCGATAAGCATAGCGAAAACTCGTTTTAATGCAGATGCATCCTTCTAGAGGCCGCGCGAGGCAGCGTCAAGATTCATGCAGATGCATTAAATCACGGTTTCGCGAGGACACCGCCGCTGAGAGGTTCGGAGACACCGGTCGTTCCGGGGTAGGTCAGCGGCAGGCCCTTCAGGCTGCGGACGGCCAAATAGGCAAAGGCCTGAGCTTCAATCGCATCGCCCGACCACCCAAGATCGCTTCCGCGCAGAGCTGTCGCCGGACTAAGCCCCGCGCCCAGCATCTCCATTAGCGTTGGATTACTTGCGCCACCGCCGACCACGATCCATGTCGTAGGCGGTTTCGGCAACCGCGATGCGATGTCAGCAATGGACGTTGCTGTGAATGCGGTGAGCGTGGCGGCACCGTCTTCCGCCGTAACGCCATCGAGCTTAAGCGCCGCGAAGTCGTTGCGATCGAGCGACTTCGGCGCAGGCTGGGAAAAGAATGGAAGCTGCATTGCGCGCGCGATCCAGTTCTCATCGACGCGGCCCTTAGCCGCCACGCGGCCATCGCGATCAACCGCTTCACCGGTCATGCGCAGCATGAAGTCGTCCAATAGTGCGTTACCGGGCCCGGTATCGCAGGCAATGAGCGTATCGTTATCAATGTAGGTGATGTTGGCGACACCGCCGATATTGACCACCACCGTTGGCTCTGAGCGCCGTTGCATCTGCACGAGCGCACGATGATAGATCGGCACCAATGGCGCGCCCTGCCCACCTGCAGCAACGTCGGCCGCGCGAAGGTCGAATACCACCGGAATGCCGAGTGCTTTCGCCAATGCAGGGCCATTACCGATCTGAACCGTCAGCTTCTGCTCCGGGCGATGCAGCACAGTCTGGCCATGAAATCCGACGACATCGATCTCGCTCGGCGCGAGGCCGTTGTTGTGAAGAAAACTCTTCACCGCCTCGGCATGAACCTCAGTGATCAGCCGCTCCGCATCCGCCAGCGCGCCCGGGCGTTTGTCACGTTCCGAAAGGGACACAGCATCAGCCAGCGCCTGCCGAAGCAGTCCACGCTCGCTGTCCGAATAGCGCCGATAGGCCGTGTGTCCAAAAGACCCGACGCGCTCACCGTCTGTTTCGATCAGCGCAACGTCAACCCCGTCGAGGGACGTTCCGCTCATGAGACCAATCGCTTTCAGCAAGGGCCCCTCCTTGGTTGAATCCGACGCCGGACCTGATACACCACACCCCTCTATAAAACGCTAAATCCCCAGAGCGCCCGCATGAGTGCCTACAAATCCGACTTCCTTAACGTCCTCGAAAGCCGAGGCTTTATTCATCAAGTCTCGGAACCCGAGGCTCTGGATGCGCTCGCCGCGAAGGGGCCGATCACGGGATATATCGGATTTGATTGCACAGCCCCATCCCTGCACGTGGGCTCGCTGCTGCCGATCATGATGCTGCACTGGATGCAACAGACGGGGAATAAACCGATCGCCTTGATGGGCGGCGGGACCACCCGCGTCGGCGATCCATCCGGCAAGGACGAGAGCCGCAAAATCCTCACCGACGCCGACATCGCGGCAAACCTTGCAGGCATCCGTACGGTATTCGACAAATTCCTGACTTTCGGCGACGGCAAAACCGACGCCACCATGGTCAACAACAACGATTGGCTTGCGCCTCTCAACTACATCGATTTTCTGCGCGACGTTGGCAAGCATTTCTCAGTGAACCGCATGCTGTCGTTCGACTCGGTCAAGCTGCGCCTTGAGCGACAGCATGAGCTGTCGTTCCTCGAATTCAATTACATGATCCTGCAGGCTTACGACTTCGTCGAGCTTCACAAGCGCACTGGCTGCGTGTTGCAGATGGGCGGCTCGGATCAATGGGGCAACATCGTCAACGGCATCGACCTTGGTCGGCGCATGGCCAACGCGCAACTGTTCGCGCTGACGTCCCCGCTGCTTACCACCGCCGGCGGAGCCAAGATGGGCAAGACGGCTGCCGGGGCTGTTTGGCTCAATGAGGATCGGCTCAGCGCTTACGACTACTGGCAATTCTGGCGCAACACCGAAGACGCTGATGTCGAGCGCTTCCTCAAGCTGTTCACTGTGCTGCCGCTGGATGAGATCGCGAAACTCGCTGCATTGCAGGGCCAAGAGATCAACGAAGCCAAGAAAATCCTCGCAACCGAAGCAACGGCGCTGGTTCGAGGCCGTGCGGCGGCGGAGGCTGCATCGGAGACTGCGCGAAAGACTTTTGAGGAAGGCGCGATCGCAGGCGATCTTCCCACGCTCGAAATTCCAAAGGCAGAACTCGATGGCGGCGTTGCCGTGCTTGGACTGTTCGTTAAGGCCGGCCTTGTTGCTTCAAACGGCGAAGCGCGGCGTCAGATCAAGGGCGGCGGCCTGCGTGTCAACGATGCAGCCGTGACAGACGAAAAGATGGCGCTGGCGTCGAAAGATTTGACACCAGAGGGTGTCATCAAGCTGTCGATGGGTCGCAAGAAGCACGTCCTGCTGAAACCGATCTAAGTACGCAGCTCTAGCGCAACATCGTCATCATGGTCGCTGACATCGTAGCGACCAATTTTTCGCGTGTGTCATCGTGAGCAAATGCACGCCCTTCCGACACGATCAGCGTACGTCCCGGTTTAACAACGCTTCCTACAAATCGAAAGTTGTCGCCCTTGGCAGGCGCCAGCAGATTGATCTTGAATTCGACGGTCAGAATATCGGCCTGTGCCGGCATCAGCGTATAGGCCGCCAGTCCGCATGCGGTGTCGAGCGCGGCTGACACCATGCCGGCATGCAAAAAACCATTCTGCTGCGAAAATCGTAAATCGTACGGCATACGCAATTCAAGCTCGCCGGGCCCGACTTTAGACAGCGTGACGGCGAGCGTCGCCATCGCGGGCTGCCCCTCAAATACCCGCCGGATGCGTGCTTCGTAATCCGGATCCTGAACCTGAAAAGCAGTCATTAATTGTTGGGCGGCGAACTGAAATCGGTCGGCGCGTTTTGTTTGCCGGTGTTGAAGTCGAATATCTTGCGGAAGACGCCCGGCGCCATGGCGGAGATCGGATTGACGCGCAGGACGGGGGCGCCCGGCGTACCTACCACTTCATAGGTGATGCCAATCAAGCCTTCATTGTTCCCGCCACCGAGGATCAAGCCGACGATCGGAATCTGACCGAACATATTGTTCAGACCGTAAAGCGGAACGAAGGTGCCGCTCATGCGAACCTGATTGGCAGTGTAATCGATGTTGCCTTCGATGGTCGCGCCGACTGTCGGCCCGCGCAGCACGCCGTCCTTGATCCGCAATTGCCCCGTCTGGCGAACGAACTCAGCGCGCATTCCCGAGAAGCCGACGCCCTGCGGATTAACGCCAGGTCCATTGGCGACAACGCGATCAAGCGCAGACTCTCCCTTGATGTGAAAATCACGGACGTTCAGCAGCCCTTCCTGCGGTGTCGTATCGGACGTCGGAGGATCAACCGCGAGCCACATCTTCCCGCCGGTCATCTTGGCGTAGGTGTCGGTGAAGCGGAAGAAGGCACCGGCATCGTTGGTTTCAAGGTACAGCACCTCCCGGCCCTGCGCTTTCCCGCGAAGATCGCCGATCACGGGCGTGTCGCGGCCAATCTTGCCGTTCAACGAGAAGGATTTGATTGCCCCGTTACGCCGCGAAAGTTTCAGATCGACGCCTCGCACGGCCTCGCCATAGTAACCGGCGATCGCCCCCAACTTGGCATCGATATCGAAATCAAAATTCTTGGCCTTTTCCTTCGCACTCGCGTCCTTGCCGGACATGGCACTCTTGATGAAGCTTCGCCCGTCAAACACCTCGCCACGCATCGTGACCTTGAGCGTTCCATCGGGTGCGCGTTCAGCTTTCAGGCTGGTCTTATCCCCCTCCGATGGAGAGAAAGTCGGAAACGACGCATTGACCAGATCGTTCTTGTCATCGACTTCAAGCGCGCCTTTGATCGACGTCCCGTTGCCGTCGACAACGATATCTTCAAAGCGCGTTCCCTGGGGCTTCTGGATGACGTTGAAGGTCATCTTGGTGTTCTTGCCGGCAACCTTGGTCCATCCCGGCAAGAGGTTATCGATGCGCGCAGCGGTCAGATCCGCTTCCACACCAAATCGGTTATCGCCATCACCGTTGCCGATCTTGCCAGACAGCTTGATCGGAATAGCACCGCTCAGGCTCGATCCGAGATCGACGCCAAGGCGCGCACGAGCAGCATCGTCGAGCGTCGCGGCGAGCTTGACGTCAGCCTCACCATCATTGGTCTTGCGATAATCCAGCGCCGCAGGCTGACCGCCAATCTTGACGTCACCCTTCACCCGATAGCCTTGATTGTCAGCGACGATCTTGAGCGCGTTCGCTTCCAGCTTTTGGTTCATGGCCAATTTATCGACCGAGAACGATCCGAGATCGAGATTGACCGAGTAGGTCGTATCTTCCTTGGTCAACGCGTTCTTCAGCGGCATGGCAAGCGTAATGACCGCTGCGACTGTTCCCTTGCTGGAATTCGGATCGATCAGCTTGTCGCCAACATCGCGCAACCGGTCGGACTGAAGAATTTCGGCCGCCGCCGGCACAGGGCCATCCAGGCGGAAACGAACACGTGTCGGAGCTGGCTTGGGCGCCAGATCCGGCACCTCGAAGAGGAAATCGGACACCGTGAGCTTTCGTCCGGCTGGCGTATCGACTTGTCCCTGACTAACGTTCACGTTGACCGTCCGGCCGCTCACCCGGCCTTTCATGTCCGCATCTCGGACGGACGGAATGTCGTCCACGGGCCGAATTGTCAGGCCCGTCGCAGCGAAATTGACCGACAAGCCATCATCCGGAATCGGAGGACCTCCGCGCACGAGCGTGTGCATCGGAGCATTCACAGCAATGTCCAGCCGCTGCAACTGTCCGCGGTCGACGCGCTCGATCATCCATTCACGAACCTCGGGGACGATCAGAATCGGCCAAGCCTTTTTCAACACCGAAACCGGCATCGGCGTTGCCGCCATCCCGAGCGTGAGCCGCGGTTCAACACCCGCGTAGTCCAAGCTACCAGAGCCGGCGATGCCGATCTCGCCGTTGCTAATGTCGCACTGGGTCAGAAGGACCTTCTTGTTGTCCGTGTCGAAACGAAGCCGGACCGCAATGCGATTGAAGATCGCCGGATCTTCGCCGTTTTCACCAGCGAGCAAAATCGTCCCGCCACTTAAGCCGAGCTGCCAGTTGGGTACGCTGCCATTGGGTGGCTCAAGGTGAGCCAGCAAGGTGATCCGGTTCGCGCCGGAATTCACGTGAAATGGCGCGACCATGACACGTCGCCCGGCATCCCATTCCACCTTGGCGTCGGCATAGTCGATCACCATTGGATAATTAGGAACATTGAGATCGACGATCGTTCCTTTGCCCGCGACGAGCTCACCGCGGAAGTAGGTCGGCAGGCCATCGCGGCCGACTTCCCCCTTCAAAGACCCGCTCAGCGGCATGTCTGCTGCGTAGGTGAAGTTCTTCAACCGGGCAGCCAACAGAAGATTGTTCGACGGAACTTTGTTCGCGGTGATGTCGATAGAACGAACGCCATCTGACGGCGCTCCGACAGCAACTTTCAGCTGCCAGGGATTTTTACCCTCCTCGCCGATGCTGAAGGCCGCCCCGCCACCGCTCGGACGCAGCAGGCTAAGGCTGATGTTCTCGAACGTCAGGCGACCACCGCTGCGCTGGTCTTCGACGCTCAGCACACCATTGCGTAGGCCGATTTCGTTCAGGCTCTGGCCATCCAGTCCTTTGGCGCTCAAGCCATCGAGCCAATCCAGAGCAGCCAGCAAACCACCAGCGCCGTTGGGATTAGACTCCTGCCCCGGCGTTGCCGGTGTCGCCTGAGGTGACGCCTGCCCCGGGGCGGATGCGACCGGCGCGGCGGCGGGCTTTTCGGAAACTTTTGCGGTCGCGAGCGGGCTGTTGCTTTGGCCTGTCGATACGATCACGCGCCCGTCAGGCGTAATCCGGACGGACAACTCCGCACCGACGAGCCTGAGTGTCTCCGCACGGAGTTGCCCCATGATGAGGGCCATGCCGGACAACCTGACTTCGGCTTTCGGCGCACTGGCAACGATGTTGTGATCCCGGTCCCGCACCAGAATGTCTCTGAGCCGGACCGCGATGCGAATTCGTCCGGCCCGCTCAATCTGCGTGCCGCCGACTTCGACAGTGTGGTCGTGTCCGAGATTTTGTTCGATGGCGGATGCGAGCCAGGGCGTGATGGAATCGAGATTGACCGGGCCGGCTCCAAGCCGCAGCCACAGGGCGCCAAATCCCGCCGCCGATACAACGCCGAATACCGCGACAATGATTGCGAGGCGGCCGATCCAGGCACTTTCCCCCAGCCAGCGCCGCAATCCCCGAAACGGTTCCGTCAACCGATGCAGCCCCACGCCGCGCCGCTTCAAAAGCTTGAGCGCTTGATCGCATGCAGCATCGTCATGATCCCATCGGGAATCATGCCAGCGCATGTGCTCGTCAGCAGCCTTTGAATAGGCCTTTTTTGGCTCGGAGCTCGGCATTGCCTCTCAATGCTGGTAATCCGCCTGGCTACCGCCAGACATCGAAGTGTCGATAATGAGCGGTTGCTCGGTTGTCTGGCATCCTGCCAAATCTAAAATGCTGTTTGCTGTTGGTCGGCCGGTGGCTTTCAAGGACACGAGATTCTCTTGTCACCATACCCCGGACGCGCCAGATTTGCCCAGCGGCAGAACACCCTATGGGCTTGTTGCCACTCACTCCCCCAATTCCCTAGATGCCCCGCTGAAAGCGACGAAAGGAAGGCGTATGTCCCCGAAAACGCGGAAGAATTCTAAAAGCGCCGCTCCCGGGCGGACCAGCGCACCAAAAGCCCCCGGCAAAACCCGTAAAGCGAGTTCATCGGCGGCGAAAGCGAGCACCCAGGCTGCCAAGACGGCCGCAAAGTCCCCAGCCGCTAAGTCCCCTGCAGCCGCTAAACGGGCGACCTCAACCAAACCGAGAGCTCAGGCTTCCGTGCTTCAGGAAGGCATGCGAGCCCCATCATTCATTTTGCCACGCGACGGAGGGCAATCCGTGGCGCTGAAAGATTATGCGGGACGCAAACTGGTGATCTTCTTCTATCCCCGGGCGGACACTCCTGGCTGCACGATGGAAGCTGCTGATTTCAGCCGACTCGCCACCGCGTTTGCCGCCAGCGAAACCGCCGTCCTGGGGGTCTCAGCCGATCCCGTGAGGACGCAGGAGACCTTCAGGGATAAGCATCAACTGACCATTCCTCTGATGTCGGACGAAAAGCACGGGATGCTGGAAGCCTATGGCGCATGGGGGCAAAAATCCATGTATGGCAAGACCTTCGAGGGAATTCTTCGAACGACGGTTCTGATCGATCGCGATGGCAAAATCGCCCGCATCTGGCCGCGGGTGCGGGTCGCGGGGCACGCCGAAGACGTACTGACCGCCGCCCGCAGCTTGTGACCCCACAACCACCATTTCCCGAAAATTAACCATAGACGGTTCAAATCAGCCTCGAATTGAGCCGACCGGAAGAGTGACCGGTCGGCGCAGGAGTGCTGATGTCGTACCGTTCTGGCCCACAACCTTCCGACCACCATGATCATGCCAGGGCCCATCAACGTCGCCCCACACATGGCCATCCCCCTCCGCGCCCACGTCCGGATCGGAAGGGCTACACCATTGTCCACGCCGGCAAGCAGGTTCGGCTGGGACCGGTGGTTTTCTGGATTGTCGCAGGCTCCATCATTCTCATGGGCGCATGGTCGGCAGCGACCGCGACGTATTTCGCGTTCCGCGACGACGTGTTGACCCGCCTGATCGCGCGTCAGGCGGAAATGCAGTACGCGTATGAGGATCGCATCGCGGAACTGCGCGCACGCGTCGACCGCACCACCAGCAAACAGCTGCTGGACCAGGAGCAATACGACCAGAAGCTCAACCAAATCATGAAGCGGCAAGCCCTGCTGGAATCACGCGCGACAGCGCTCAACGCAATGCCGGACGCCTCCGTGACGGGATCCATCGGCAAGCCGCCTGCCCGGGCCTCGCAATTGAACGACAGCCCGTCTGCGATTCCGAAGCCGTCGCCGATCAATGACACCGTGATCTTCGTTGCCCCGCCGGATAGGGAAGCACGTCTGGAATCCCGTACGCCGCAGGTCACGAGCCCACGCAATACCGAATTCGCGAAACTCCAGGGCGTCGATAACGTTCTGACCAATTTACAGAGCGGCCTCGACAAAATCGAAAACCGGCAACTCGCAGCGCTCAATTCCGTGGAAGACAGCTACGACTCGCGCGCGCGCCGCATGCGCGGTGTCATCGCGGATCTCGGCCTCAACATGGCTCAGCTTGAAGCGGCCGCCCCCAAGGGAGGCGGCATCGGCGGACCATTCGTCCCAGTGCGAGCACCGACTGGCGACGCAGGCGCGTTTGAGAAGCAGCTCTACCGCATCAACCTCAGCCGCGCTCAGGTCGACAAGCTGACGCGAACGCTGTCGCTTGTGCCCTATCGCAAACCAGTGGTCGGCAACGTCGAATTTTCATCCGGCTTTGGCGTGCGCAGCGACCCGTTCCTCGGGCGCCCGGCCATGCACACCGGCCTCGATTTCCGTGCCTCGACAGGCGATCCGGTCCGCGTCACCGCGAACGGAAAAGTCGTCAACGCGGGCTGGGCGGGCGGCTATGGACGCATGGTGGAAGTCGACCACGGCAATGGCTTGTCGACACGTTATGGGCACCTGTCGCAGATCAATGTGAAGGTCGGTGAGATCGTCAAAATCGGACAGGTGATTGGCGAAGTCGGTTCAACCGGACGGTCGACTGGACCGCATCTCCACTACGAGACACGGATCGACGGTGAAGCCGTCGATCCGCAGAAGTTCTTGCGTGCCGGTGTTCGCCTCGCCCAAGGCTGAGACAGAGACTGAGCTTTCGAGAGCTTAGTCGACGTCCTCGATTGCACCCGGTGTCGTGCCGAAGGCTTTTTGTGCAAGCGTGGCGGCCATGAACTCATCGAGGTCACCGTCGAGCACCCCCTGCGTGTCAGAGGTCTGCACACCGGTGCGCAGATCCTTCACCATCTGATACGGCTGCAGCACGTATGATCGGATCTGGTGACCCCAGCCGATTTCAGTTTTGGCGGCTTGGTCCGCGACGGCCTGCGCTTCGCGCTTCTTCAGCTCAACCTGATATAACCGTGCGCGCAACATATCCCAGGCCTGCGCCCGGTTCTTGTGTTGCGAGCGGCCGGCCTGACAGACCACCGCAATGCCTGTTGGGATGTGCGTCAACCGCACCGCGGATTCCGTCTTGTTGACGTGCTGACCACCTGCGCCGCCCGAGCGCATGGTGTCAGTGCGGACATCCGACTCCTTGATGTCGATCTGGATGCGATCATCGACCACCGGGAACACAGCGACACTCGAAAACGAGGTGTGACGACGCGCATTGGAGTCATATGGCGAGATGCGCACAAGACGATGCACACCGCCCTCGGTCTTGAGCCAACCGTAAGCGTTGTGACCCTTGATCTGGATCGTCGCAGATTTGATCCCGGCTTCTTCGCCTTCGGTTTCTTCGAGATACTCGATCTTGTAGCCGTGCTGTTCTGCCCAGCGCGTGTACATGCGCAGCAACATCTGCGCCCAGTCCTGGCTTTCAGTCCCGCCGGCACCGGCGTGGACTTCAAGGTAGCTGTCATTGGCGTCCGCTTCGCCCGACAGCAACGCCTCAAGCTCCTGACGCGCGACCTCTTTCTTGAGCGCTTTCAGGGCACTTTCCGCTTCCGTGATAACGCCATCATCGTTCTCGGCTTCGCCGAGTTCGATCATGCCGACCTGATCCTCGATCTCGCGCTCGACCTTGCCGATGCCGGTGAGTTGGTTTTCGAGCGAGGTCCGCTCCTGCATAAGCTTTTGGGCTTTCTGCGGATCGTTCCAGAGATTGGGATCTTCGGCGAGGTTGTTCAGTTCGGCGAGACGTGCAGTGGCGGCATCGACGTCAAAGATGCCTCCTCAGCAGCCCGACTGACTGCTTGATCTCTTCTACAAGGCGCTCAATTTCAGGACGCATAACAATTCCATCTGCGGCAAAGGCCGCGATTCAAACGAAGGAAGGGATGTAGCGGCTGACGGCGGTCAGTGCAATCAATACAGACCGCCGGTCCCGGAACGAATGATGGCACGATCCGCGTCAGGTGAAACGCTGAGCGGTCTGCCATCCGCATCGGCCACGCCGATAACTGAATAGTTGTCCGGCGGCGCGGTGCCGGGCTTGAACGCTTCGAGGATGGTCCTGCCCGTATCGCCCGGACCTGCGCGCATTCCCGTCTTTGCGTCCACGCGGATCAGCTTGATGCCGGCGGGCACGCGGAAAGGCACTGCGGGTTTATCCGCAAGCGCAAGCTTCAGGAAGTCCTTCGCGACTGGGGCAGCCAGATGGCCGCCCGTACCTCCGCGGCCGAGGTTCCGTGGCTTGTCGTAACCGATGTAGATGCCCACAACCAGATCAGGCGAGAATCCAACGAACCAGGCGTCTTTCTCATCGTTGGTGGTTCCGGTCTTGCCGGCGACCGGCTTGCCGACTTCACGGACAACCGTCGCAGTGCCGTTTTGCACCACGCCCTCCATCATGGAGGTGATCTGGTAAGCCGTCATGGAGTCCAGCACCTGCTCACGACGATCCACCAGTGTGGGTTCGGCCTGGTTCTTCCATCCGTCAGGTGCGTCGCATCCGCGGCACTCGCGTTGATCGTGTTTAAAGATCGTGTGGCCGTAACGATCCTGAATACGGTCGATCAACGTCGCCTTCACGCGTTTACCGCCGTTGGCGAACATTGAATACGCGGTGACCATACGCATCACCGTCGTTTCGCCTGCTCCGAGAGCATACGACAGATAATTTGGCAGTTCGTCGTAAACGCCGAAGCGCTTGGCATACTCGCCGATCAACGGCATGCCAACGTCCTGCGCGAGCCGCACGGTCACCGTATTGAGGGATCGCGCGAGTGCGTTACGCAGCGTCGTCGGGCCGTAATATTTTCCGGTCGAGTAGTTTTCCGGACGCCACACCCCGACGCCCTGCCCTTGATCGATTTCGATCGGCGCGTCGACCACCACCGTCGATGGCGTGTAACCGTTATCCATCGCCGTCGAATAGACGATCGGCTTGAACGACGAACCCGGCTGACGGTAGGCCTGCGTCGCGCGATTGAACTGGCTCTGATCGAACGAGAAGCCTCCGACCATGGCAAGAACTCGTCCCGTCCAAGGGTCCATCGCAACCATGGCACCGGATACCTCCGGGACCTGCCGGAGCCGGTATTGGCCCTCAACCTTGTTGCCATCCTTGCCCAGCAACGGATCGACGTAGATCACATCGCCCGGAGAAAGAACCTGCGTCACATTGGTTGGCGTCTTGAAACGCGTCGGACCAGCCGCCGCCTTTGCCCAACGAACACCGTCCAGTGTGATCAGACCAGTTTCTCGGTTCTTGAGAACCGCGCCGCCGAGTTCGCGACCGGGCTGGAATCCGATCCGCGCCGACTGATCGCTGGTCTCCAGAACAACAGCCATTCGCCAAGGTGAGATATCGCTGAGCGATTTGACGTCGGCGAGCTTTACGCCCCAGTCGCCGGTGATATCGATCTTGGTCTGCGCCCCGCGCCAGCCTTGCGCCTCATCGAAGTTAACGAGGCCCGCGACCATCGACTTGCGCGCCATGATCTGCAGTTTTGGATCGAGCGTGGTGCGGACGGACAACCCGCCCTCATACAGTTTCTTTTCGCCATAACGCTCGAAGATGTCGCGGCGGACTTCCTCGGCGAAATATTCGCCAGCGAAAATATGCGCTGCATTGCTGCGGTTGGTGACGACCAGCGGTTCCTTGCGGGCGGCGGCGGCATCGGACTGCTTGATCCAGCCGTTCTCAGCCAGACGATCGATCACGTAGTTGCGGCGTTCGATCGCGCGGTCACGGTTGCGAACCGGGTGAAGCGCAGCAGGCGCCTTCGGCAACGCGGCGAGATACGATGCTTCCGCAACGGTCAGTTCGTTGACCGACTTATCGAAATAGACCAGCGACGCAGCCGCAATGCCATACGCACCAAGGCCGAGATAGATTTCGTTCAGGTAGAGCTCGAGGATCTTGTCCTTGCTGTAGGTGCGCTCGATGCGCATCGCCAGCAGAGCTTCCTTGATCTTGCGGGTAAACGACACCTCGTTGGTCAGCAGGAAGTTCTTTGCAACCTGCTGTGTGATGGTTGATGCGCCCTGTGGGCGGCGGTTGGAGCCAAAATTCTGCGCATACAAAAGCGCAGCACGCGCCATACCTGTGAAATCGATACCACCGTGCTCGTAGAAATTCTTATCTTCGGCCGCCAGGAACGCATTGATGACGGACTTCGGAATGGCCTGGATCGGCAGGTATAGCCGGCGTTCTTTCGAGTATTCGCCAAGTAACGCACCGTCCGACGCATGGACACGCGTCATCACTGGCGGCTCGTAGTCCTGCAGCTGCGAGTAATCCGGAAGGTCTTTCGAATAGTGCCAGATGAGACCTGCGACCGCACCGACACCGACTAGAAAGACGATCGTTCCCGCAGCAAACAAAAAGCCCATAAACCGCAGCAGCAACCGCATCTTCAGATTTCCGTTCCAGTGTGCGGCGCTGCCAGCCGCAGCGCATGATCGAAAGTGCCTAAACTCGGGATTCGATCAAGATTCGATCCTGTGAATCTTGTCAGCGAATATCGTGCGACCCATTCCCCATGGATCCTGCCCTGACTTCGGAACGGGGTTATAGCATCCCGCGCGAGATCATGGATTGATTCTACCAGATTTTTATAAAGCCGGTGCTGTGGCCAAACTAGGGCTTTGAGCTCCGGATTTGCCCTGCGATTTCAATTTGAAGGAGTGACCGAAACAACGCGTTTTCCAAGGAAAGCATCGACCGCCTGCGCCACGGAACCCACCGTCCGCGAACGCCAATTCTCTGAAACGAGATGCTGAAGGTCATCCTTGTTGGAGACGTACCCCAATTCGACCAGGACGGAGGGCACATCATGAGCCTTCAAAACCCTGAAGCCCGCCGACTTCAACGGGTGCTTATGCATCCGCGCCACAGATTTCATCTCATTGGCCAGCATCCGCGCAAACCGATTTGAAAACGTTCGGGTTTCGCGCTGAGTGAGGTCGATCAAGATATCAGCCACTTCGGCCGGTTCTTCCGTCAGATTCACGCCTGCTATGGCGTCAGCCTTGTTCTCGGCATCCGCAAGCTTCTCAGCTTCGGCGTCAGAGGCCTTATCGGACAGGGTGTAGATGGTCGCGCCCTGGGCATCGCCCTCCTTTTTGGGCAGCGCATCGGCGTGAATGGAAACAAACAGAGCGGCCATATTGTTACGCGCGATTTTGACCCGGTCTCCCAGAGGGATGAACGTGTCATCGCTGCGCGTCATGACAACGCGATACTTTCCGGATTTCTCGATTCGGTCTCGCAGGGCCAGCGCGAAATCCAGCACCAGCGTCTTCTCACTTTCGCCGCTCGGCGCCTGCGTGCCGTTGTCGATGCCACCATGTCCGGGGTCGATCACAACGACAGGACGGGAATCGATGGGGGTAACAGCCTTGGTTGCTCCGGTTGTATCCGAGGCGGCGGGATTTGCATCTGCATCCGCGAGGATCGCAGGACGCAATTCTGATGATACCGATGACGCTTTGAACGCCGATGGCTCGACGGCGGCCAACTCCAAAACCAGCCGCGCCGGCTGATCGTTTGCGGCCTCGATGGTATAGGCCTTCTCGATCTTGGCTGGGCCTGTCAGATCGAATACCACCCGGGAGCCTCCCGGCATCACCAGACCGTAGCGGAAAGCCCGGATCAGCCCCCGGGCCGAACTTCCGATACCCGTCGGGAGGTTGAACGTGACCTGCGGAATATCGAGGACCACCCGATACGGATTGTTCAGCGTAAAGGCACGCACATCGATCTTGCGATCGAGATCGAGGATGAAGCGCGTTTGCTTCTCGTCCCCCGCAATACGCACGTCAGACGCGACAGGAAACTCCTCCGCAATCGCAGGGCGTGGAGGCTGGGATTCGACAGCACTGGCCAAGCGGAGCGGCACGCACATCAATATGATGGCGCATGCACCTGTAATCCCAAGCAAAACTGAATGATGAAAGCGGCTCAACAAGGGATTCCGGTGCCTCCAGAACAGCCTCATATCGCAATAGAACCGGAGGGTTAACCTAACCTTACTGAATGGCAAATGATTGTCGACCAGTGTTGCAGGGCTGTGACGCTTCCCTTGCCAGAGGGGGTTATTCGACGTATGTATGAAGGGCTGACGGTTTAAACTTCCGGTTGTATCGCGTTCAGCTTTCCGGTGCAGCGCCAGGTCTCAGATATTCTTCAGATATTCTTGGGATTTGAGCGTATTGACCGATCCCCTCCTCGGCCAGCGCAGTGCGCGGTCGGTATGAGTGGGCGGTTCGAAAGCCCGGGTGGCAAA
The DNA here is from genome assembly GCF_055386385.1 of Afipia dichlorophenoxyacetatis. Classification (NCBI taxonomy): domain Bacteria; kingdom Pseudomonadati; phylum Pseudomonadota; class Alphaproteobacteria; order Hyphomicrobiales; family Nitrobacteraceae; genus Afipia; species Afipia dichlorophenoxyacetatis. The sequence continues at coordinate 3,547,331 of NZ_AP029250.1, forward strand.
TGATGACCGGCCTTCGCGGCCGCAAGGCAGCGAAACCTTTCCGCCAACGCGCGTGTTTACGCCGCGGTGGCTCCTCCCAGCGGACCGTTGCTGGCCCCGTTAGCAACAAACAAGGCGGTACGTTTACCGCCCAAATAATTAGACGGGCCGACGCTTGATGCGCCAGACTGTATTGCCGACCGGGATCTACACCAGGATCTTTGCAACCCCTGCGATGATGCCACGCGAATCTTATCCGCGTCGCATGTTGCTGTCGTTGCGCTCGGCACGGTGCCTCGGGTTGCGTTTTGGCCTTCCCCTCACCCCCGAATCAGGTGGACCGTCGCGTCACCGGGCTGCGCTGAATGCGCTGGTCGTCACGCGTGCCATCCGCCGTCATGAGTTTCCAAATGCCCAACAAAATGTTGATCGATGCCACCCATCCGGAAGAGACCCGGGTGGTCGTGGTGCGCGGCAACCGCGTCGAAGAATTTGATTTCGAGTCCGCTCAACGCAAACAGCTCCGTGGCAACATCTATCTTGCCAAGGTCACGCGGGTAGAACCGTCGCTGCAAGCCGCCTTCATCGAATACGGCGGCAACCGTCACGGTTTTCTTGCCTTCAGCGAAATTCATCCGGACTACTATCAGATCCCGGTTGCAGACCGTCAGGCTCTCATCGAGGCCGACGAACGTGCACATCGCGAAGCTGAAGAAGAGTCAGAAAACCGCTCCAACCGTCGCCGTTCGCGCCATCGCAGCTCGCGTCGACGCAGCCACGGGGAGCGCGTGCAAAGCGATGTCGTTGAGGACAGCAACACCGAGCTCGTCGACGCACAGCAGCAGACAGATGCGGCACAGGTCGGCGATCACGCGCCCGATCATCTTTATGGTGCCCACGACGATCACGAACATGATCATCATCATGATCATCACGGGGACGAAGCATTTCATCACGACGAACACGCTCATGATGACGAGCAGCCTCATGCCGACCATCACCACGATGAAGACCATCATGGTGATGAACCTCACGATGATCGCTACGTTGAACATGCTGTCGAGCAGCAGGCCGACGCTAATGCGGATATCGAACAGCCGGCCCCCCAGGCCGATCATGATGTCCCCGTAGCCGCGGCGATCGACATTCAAGCGACCGAGGCTTCAACCGCTGCGGAGCCGCTGGCCCACGACGACGATGCGCAAGACGAGCACGTCCATGCTGATCACGACCATCCAGAGCATGACGAGCAATCGGCTGCCGAGGTTGTTGCATTCGGCGAAACTCATCAGGACGATCGCCATGCCGACGACGTCGACGGCGAGGATGACGACGACGGCGAAGAAGGCGAAGAGGAAGTCGTCGAATCCGTCGGCGGCGACGACGTTCTGGAAGAAGTCCCCGAGCGCACCTTCCGCCCGCGACGGCAGTATAAAATTCAGGAAGTGATCAAGCGCCGCCAGGTGATGCTGGTTCAGGTCGTCAAGGAAGAGCGCGGCAACAAAGGCGCGGCGCTGACGACGTATCTCTCGCTCGCTGGCCGCTACGCAGTGCTGATGCCGAATACGGCCCGTGGCGGCGGCATCAGCCGCAAGATCACATCGGCACAGGATCGCAACCGTCTGAAGGACGTGGTGCAGGATCTCGACGTGCCGGAGGGCATGGGGATCATTCTCCGCACTGCCGGTGCGTCACGCACCAAGCAGGAGATCAAACGCGACTTCGAATACCTCATCCGTATGTGGGAAACCGTCCGCGACATGACGCTGAGGTCGCAGGCGCCTACCCTCGTTTATGAGGAAGGCTCGCTGATCAAGCGGTCGCTGCGCGACCTCTATAACAAGGAAATCGACGAAGTGCTGGTGGCCGGCGAGAACGGCTACAACGAAGCACGCGATTTCATGAAGATGCTGATGCCGAGCAATGTCCGCTCGGTGAAACAATATCGCGATGGTCAACCGCTGTTCTCACGCATGGGCGTGGAAAGCCAGCTCGACGCGATGTTCTCGCCGACGGTCACACTGAGGTCCGGCGGGTACATCGTCATCAATCAGACCGAGGCTCTGGTCTCGATCGACGTCAACTCGGGACGCTCGACACGCGAACATCACATCGAAGACACCGCGCTCAAGACCAACCTTGAAGCCGCGGAAGAAGTCGCACGCCAATTGCGATTGCGCGATCTTGCGGGCCTGATCGTCATCGACTTCATCGATATGGACGAGAAGCGCAACAACCGCGCGGTCGAGCGTAAGCTCAGCGACTGCCTGCGGCAGGATCGTGCACGGATCCAGGTCGGTCGCATTTCGCACTTCGGATTGCTGGAGATGTCGCGCCAGCGCATCCGCGCCAGCGTCCTGGAAAGTTCGACCGAGCCCTGCCCGCATTGCGGTGGCACAGGTCACGTCCGCTCAGTCTCCTCGGTCGCGCTGCAGTTGCTGCGAGGCCTCGAGGAAAGCCTGATGAAGGGCCCGACGCACAATCTCACGGTGCGCACGCGTACAGACGTCGCACTGTACGTTCTCAACCACAAGCGTGGTCATCTGCGGGATCTGGAAGACGGCTTCAAGGTCGCACTTGCGGTGATCGCCGACGGAACGATCAGCGGCCAGCAGTCCTTCGTCATTGATCGTGGTGAAGCAGTCCACACCCTCGAAGCCGCCAAGGCTATCCTTGCGGCTCAGCTCGCAGCCTCGCCTGCGGCGATCGAGGAAGTCTACGAATACGAAGAGGACGAAGTCTTCGAAGCCGAAGCTGAATTTGAAGGCGACGAGGCCGAGGACGAAGCGGAAACGCAATCCACAGGCGAAAGCCAGGCCGCGGAAGGTGAAGAAGGCCCGCGCCGCCGGCGCCGTCGGCGACGCCGTGGCCGTGGTGGCGAACAGCGCGAAGGCGCTCAGCAGGCCAGCGATCGCAGCGAAACACCGGGCTTTACGTCGCAGGATGACACGGCAACTGACGTTGCCGAGGGCGATGAAGGTGACGACGAGTCCGAGGACTCGAACGGCGAAGCGCGCGCCGATCAAGGTGCGAACGGTGAACGCCGGCCGAGACGCCGCGGTCGCCGGGGTGGCCGTCGTCGTCGCGGTAATCAGGAGAACGGCCAACCCGAGAATGGTATCGCCGGGTCCATCGCTGACGATCTCGGTTCGTTGTCGGAGCCGGAATCCAGCGAAGCAGTGGCTGATCTGTCGTCGGATACAGCACCGCATGCCAATGAGCAGCCGGCGCGGTCAGAGCCGATCTCACATCACATCACGACCTCTGAAAGCGAGACCGCTGAAAGTCCCAAGGTTGAAACAATCCAGAAATCCGAGCCGGAACCGGAACCTGATCCTGCGCCCCGCAAACGTTCGACGGTTCGGGAGAAGGTAAGTTTTTTCTTCGGCGACTCGTCCAAAATGGACGAGGCGCCGGCTCCGACTGAAACAACAGAAGCTACCACGGTCGCCAGCGAACCCGCTCCTGCCTCGGCGGCACAGCCCGACGTCACAACCACCGAGGCACAGCAACCTCGCCGAAGTGGCTGGTGGTCGAAGCGCAGCGAGTAACGCCAAAGTGTTTTCGAGCGAAGTGGCTACCGGTTCGCGTGAAGAAAACGCGTCAAAATGAAGCTGATTGTTTGAAATGAAAAACCCGTCCACTGCGCAGTGGACGGGTTTTTGTTTGGTGGCCTGCCTGCTTTCGATTTAACCCTTGGCAAGCCAGTTCGTGATCCGCGCCACTGCTTCGGCCGTTTCCTGCGTCGAACGCGCATAAGAAAAACGCACGAACGACCGGCCGTGGAATGGATCGAAATCCACCCCTGGCGTCGCTGCGACACGCGCTTGCTGCAGCATCGTCTTGGCGAACTCGAAGCTGTCCGAGGTGAACTTGGAGACATCGGCGTAAAGATAGAACGCGCCATCCGCAGGCAGGAAGTCCGAGAGGCCGACTTTCGGAAAACCTTCGATCAGAATGCGGCGGTTCTCCTCATAGCCATGCTTGATGACATCCATCTCCGCCCGACCGTCAAAAGCCGCTTCGGCTGCGATCTGTGACAAGGTCGGAACAGAAATCGAAAGGTTCTGCTGCAAGGTTTCGACCGAACGCACCAGCGGCTCCGGCACCACCATCCAGCCGACGCGCCACCCGGTCATGCAGAAGTATTTCGAGAACGAGTTGATGATCAACGCATCCGGCGAAAGCTCAGCAGCGGTCACGGCTGGAAACGCATAATCAAGGCCGTGGTAGATCTCATCTGAAATGAAGCGGATGCCAGCACTGTCAGCAGCAGAAATCAAATCTGCCAGTGCCTCGCGCGTCATCATGGTCCCGGTCGGATTGGCCGGGCTTGCGACCAGCACACCCTTGAGCGGCGTCTTGCGGTGCGCCTCAAGCAGCATTTCGCCCGTCAAAGCATGGCGGGTATCGCGTGTGGTTTCGATCAAAACCGGTTCGCAGCCGAGCGCACTCAGAATGTGACGGTATGGCGGGTAGCCAGGTGCCGTAATAGCGACCCTATCCCCCGGTTCGAACATCGAGAGAAATCCCAGCACGAAGGCTCCCGAAGAGCCCGTGGTAATGACAATGCGTGCAGGATTGATGTCCTGATTGTAGGTCTCGCGGTAATGGCGGGCGATCCGTTGCCGCAACGATGGAATCCCCACCGCGGCTGTGTAGTCGATCTTTCCGATATCGAGCGCGGCATGCGCCGCGGCGATGGCCGTTTTCGGAGCAGGTGCGGCCGGTTGTCCCACTTCCATATGAATGACATGCCCGCCCTCGGCCTCGATCCGGGCAGCGGCCGCCATCACATCCATCACCATGAAAGGGGGAACATTTCCTCGCCCTGACGGGGTCAAAATGTTTTTTACCTTGTCTCTCAGCGTCACATCGAGCATGGAAATCTGCTATTCCTCACGGGCGGCAATGCCCCGTTAAACGGTCGCGAGAGTGCCGTGCCGTTGTCCTGCCGCATTCGACCGTTTGTTTGACCATGATTTTTAGCATCCTACAGGTCGCGGCTCCATTGCCAAACGTTCATCGCCAGCCAGCCATGACAAATGATTGTCTGACCGTATCCAAGGGATCTTCTCCCCATTCTCGTGGAACGTTTTTACGCGAAGCCCCGGAGCGCACGCGCCGCTTCGGCCGCTCGCTTGCTCGGCGTGCGACCGCTGTCATCACCGCCGGCGCCTTGATCTGCGCCTCTTGGCCGGCCCACGCGCAACAAGGTGGCCCACCAACCTTGCGTGATGCCGAAACCGAGCAGCTCCTGCGCGATTATACGCGCCCCGTCCTGCGTGTCGCCGGTCTCGAAAAGCAGAACATTCAGGTTGTGATCATCAACGACCCGACATTCAACGCATTTGTTGCCGACGGCCGCCGCATCTTCGTGAACTACGGCGCTCTGCGCGAATCCGAGACACCTAACCAGATCATCGGCGTGCTCGCCCACGAAACGGGACATTTGGCTGGTGGCCATCTCGCCAAGCTGCGGGAGCAGCTCGCACAAACCCAAACCCAGTTGATCATCGCGATGCTTCTTGGCCTCGGTGCAGCGGTTGCAGGCGCTCGCGCGGGCGCAGGTGGCGCGGGCGCAGCAGCGGTCGCAGCCCCGCAATCCGCGATCATGCGCACGATGCTGTCGTATCAGCGGCAACAGGAAGAAAACGCGGATAAGGCCGCAGTAAAGTTTCTCAACGCGACGAGCCAATCCGCGAAGGGCATGTACGAGACGTTCAAGCGCTTTTCCGAACAGAGCCTGTTCGCCTCAAGTGGCGCGGACCCATACTACATGTCTCACCCGATGCCGATCGAACGCGTCAGAGCGCTTGAAGAACTGGCGAGATCAAGCCCCTACTGGGATAAGAAGGACGACCCTGCCCTGCAGTTGCGGCACGACATGATGCGCGCAAAGGTGTCGGGCTTCATGGAACGCGCCGACACCGTCTATCGCCGCTATCCCGCCTCAAACACCAGCCTGCCTGCGCGCTATGCCAGAGCTATCGCGACTTACCGTCACGGTGACCTCCGATCCGCGCTGACACAGATTGATGACCTGATCCATGCTCAACCCAACAATCCCTATTTCTACGAATTGAAGGGCCAGGCCCTGTTGGAGGGGGCGAAGCCAAACGAGGCGATCGCCCCGCTGCGTAAAGCCGTGCAATTGTCGAATAACACTCCGCTCATCGAGATGTTACTTGGTCAGGCGCTCGTGGCATCCGAAAATAAGGCCTACGCCGACGATGCAATCACGATTCTGCGCAATGCCTTGACCCGGGAGCCAGAAGCCGCGAACGGTTACACCCAGCTGGCGATGGCTTATGGCCGCAAGGGCAACTACGCAGAAGCGGATCTAGCTTCGGCTCAGGCCGCTTATCTGCGCGGAGACCAAAAGACGGCGCGAGATCTTGCCTCGCGCGCAAAGACGCGCTTTGCCATCGGGACGCCCGGTTGGGTCAAGGCCGACGATATTGTTAACACCAAGCCGGTAAAGAACTAACGCCCCGGTTCCTGTCACGACAGTTTGAAGGAATTCTCATGGTCTCGTTTCGCTCAATTGCTCCATTGGCATTCGCGCTCGCAGTTGGTGCCGCTCCTATCGCCTCGCAGGCACAGAGCTTTTCGTCCGACCAGCGCAGCGAAATCGAAAAGATCGTCAAGGAATACCTCCTGGCAAATCCGGAGATCCTTGAAGAAGTTTCGGCCGAACTGACCAAGCGCCAGACTGACGCAGAAGAAAAAAAACATCGCATCGCCGTTGAGAAGAATGCCGAGACGATCTTCAATTCACCGCGCGGCGTGCTTCTCGGCAACAAGAATGGCGACGTCAATTTCGTCGAGTTCTTCGACTACAATTGCGGGTATTGCAAAAAGGCGATGAGTGACATGCTGGATCTGATGAAATCAGATCCGAAACTCCGCGTGACCTTGAAGGAATTCCCGGTGCTTGGACCAGGCTCCGTCGAGGCGGCTCAGGTCGCGGTCGCCGTCCGCATGCAGGATCCGACCGGCAAGAAGTATCTCGACTTCCACCAGAAGCTCCTGGGCGGCCGTGGCCAGGCTGACAAGGCGCGCGCGCTTGCTGTCGCTAAGGACGTCGGCGTCGATATGGCCAAGCTCGAGAAGGACATGACCAGCCCCGAAGTCGCCGCCACCCTGAACGAGAACTTCAAGCTGGCGGAAGAGATGGGCCTCAACGGAACCCCGAGCTACGTCATCGGTAAGGACGTGGTGGTCGGCGCTGTTGGGCTGGACGGTCTGACCAAGAAGATTTCCGAATCCCGTTGCGGCAAGGCGACTTGCTGATCAGCCCGAAAGGCGGCTGAGCGGGGTTCTGCCCCGCTCGTGCGGCATGACCTTAACTGCAACTTTTAAGATTGGTTAACCAACGATTTCCGTAAGTTCCACAAGGCTTTTCGAGAGCCAGATGAACGATTTGGCCGGGGACAGCGGGGCCGGACAGGCTTCCCTCCCGGCCTTATGTTGCCTATAAACCTGCCCAAACCGCGCTTGGCGCGCATCATTTCGCCCGCATTGCTGGATTTGGGTTTCGGATGGCAAAGACGATTTACGTGCTCAACGGGCCGAACCTGAATCTGCTCGGCACCCGTGAGCCGGAAACCTACGGCCACCATACCCTCGCCGACGTGGAAAAGCTGTGTCACGAAACCGCTGCCCGTTTCGGTCTGACGGCAGATTGCCGCCAATCCAACCGCGAAGGCGAACTGATCGATTTCATCCATGAGGCTGGGGCCAAGAAAGCTGCCGGCATCATCATCAACGCAGGCGGCTATTCGCACACGTCGATCGCTATTCATGATGCATTGATCGGCGTGAAGCTGCCGGCTGTTGAAGTTCACGTCTCCAACATCTATTCACGCGAGCCTTTCCGCCATCATTCGTTTGTCGCCTCAGCCGCCTTCGCAACCCTGTGCGGCTTTGGCATCGAAGGCTATCGTCTCGCGATCAGCGGCCTCGCCGCCAAACTCGGCGTCACGGCGAAATCCTGACGCTGTCATTTGCAATGTAAGAAAGCTTCGGATTGAACATGGCCCGTCAGCCGCAAGACCCCTCTACCCCAAAAGCAAAGCCTTCCGATGAACGCGAACTTATTCGCGAGTTGGCAATCCTGCTTGACGAAACCAACCTGACAGAAATCGAGATCGAGCGTGCAGGACTGCGGCTGCGCGTCGCGCGCAACATCAGCATTGCAGCAGCCGCGCCGGTTTCGTACCAGCCGGCCCCCGCGGCCGTGGTAGCCTCTGCACCGGCCGCAGCCGCCGCACCTGCAGCGGCATCCGCCGACATTGCCAAGCACCCTGGCATGGTGCCGTCACCGATGGTCGGCACCGCTTACCGCGCCTCCGAGCCAGGCGCGAAGCCGTTCGTGGAAGTCGGCAGCAAGGTCAAGGTCGGCGACACGCTGCTGATCATCGAAGCGATGAAGACCATGAACCAGATCCCGTCGACGCGGGCGGGAACGGTCACGCAAATCCTCGTCGAAGACGGCCAGCCGGTCGAATACGGCGAACCGCTCGTCATCATTGAATAACGATCGTCAGGCGCAGCGATGTTCGACAAGATTCTGATTGCCAATCGCGGCGAGATTGCCCTGCGCATCCTGCGCGCCTGCAAAGAACTCGGCATCGCGACCGTCGCTGTGCATTCCACGGCTGATGCAAATGCCATGCATGTTCGCCTCGCCGACGAGAGCGTCTGTATCGGCCCGCCTCCATCAAAGGACAGCTATCTGAACGTGCCGGCGCTGCTAGCCGCGTGCGAAATTACCGGCGCAGATGCTGTCCATCCGGGTTACGGCTTCCTTTCGGAAAACGCGCGCTTCGCCGAAATCCTGGCCGACCACAATCTGCATTTCATCGGCCCCAAGGCGGAGCATATCCGTCTGATGGGCGACAAGATCGAAGCCAAGAAAACGGCGAAGCGGCTGGGTATTCCGGTCGTACCAGGATCAGACGGCGGAGTTGGACCGGGCGACGATGCCATGGCGATCGCCAAGCAGATCGGCTTCCCGGTTTTGGTGAAGGCTGCGGCTGGCGGCGGCGGCCGCGGCATGAAAGTCGCAATGACTGAAGCCGACCTGGCGCTGGCATTGTCGACCGCGAGCAACGAGGCGAAGTCAGCATTCGGCGACGGCTCGGTATATCTCGAGAAGTATCTGGGCAAGCCGCGCCACATCGAAATTCAAATTCTCGGCGACGGCCGCGGCGGGGCTATCCATCTCGGCGAGCGTGATTGCTCGTTGCAGCGGCGGCACCAGAAGGTCTGGGAAGAAGGTCCATCACCCATCATTACAGCCGCCGCGCGCGCCAAGATCGGCGAGACCTGCGCCAAGGCGATGCGGGAGATGAACTATCTCGGCGTCGGCACCATCGAGTTTCTCTATGAGGACGGTGAGTTCTATTTCATCGAAATGAACACGCGCATTCAGGTCGAGCATCCGGTGACCGAGATGATCACCGGCCTCGATCTCGTGATCGAACAAATCCGCGTCGCAGCCGGTGGCGATCTGCCGTGCACCCAGGAAGAGATCGCCATCAACGGTCACGCCATCGAGTGCCGCATCAACGCGGAGAACCCGGTGTCCTTCCGGCCGTCGCCCGGCAAGATCACCCAGTATCATCCACCGGGCGGACTTGGCGTGCGTATCGATTCCGCCGTGTATCAGAGCTACGTCATCCCGCCCTATTATGACTCGCTCGTCGGCAAGCTGATCGTTCACGGCAAGACTCGTGGCGAGTGCCTGATGCGGCTTCGTCGGGCACTTGACGAGATGGTGGTCGATGGGGTCGAAACCACGTTACCGCTGTTCCGCGCTTTGGTGCGGGAGCCCAACATTATCGACGGTGACTACCACATCCATTGGCTGGAACAGTACCTCGCGGTCGGGGATACCAAAGCCTCCTGACGGAGAGCGGAAGGAACCAAATTTGGTTCCCTCTGATGGAACTCATTTTGAGTTTGCAGGTTATCTACCGGGCGGGTTATCCCTCGACCGGTGGATATGAAGCTGAATTATCAAATCATTTCGCTCTATTTGACGCGGGACAACCGTGACGACTGATGCAGCGCGTCGGCGGACCCTTTGGCAGATCGGCCTGCTTGCGGCGGGGTTTGCCATTCTCGTCGCGATTAGCGCGATTTCGCTTTATTTGGTCGCGAGGGCCCGTTCGGATGCGGCCTGGGTGCTCCATACCGTTGAGGTCGAAAACCAGCTCTCTTTGACCCAGTTGCAGATGCGAAGGGCGGAGAGCGCGATCCGCGGCTACCTGCTCTATGGACAGGACGCTTATCGCTCCGACTTCGAAGAAGCCGACAACCTGCTCGGTCCTTCGCTTGAAAGATTAAGACGACTGACTGTCGACAATCCGGCTCAAGTCAAACTGCTGAACGACTATATTCCGATGACGATGCAGCGGTTCGACGATTTTCGCCAAGCACGTGATCTCGCCAACGCCGGCAAGTTTGACGATGCAAAGAACTTCCTGCAGAGCGGCGCCGGCCGCGAGGGCATGAACCGCATTCGGGACATTGCGGTCGAAATGCGCAATGAGGAAAACCGCCTCTTCTCCACCAGGACGATCGAGGCAGATCGAAGCCAGACACTTGCCGCCGTTGTGACCACCGCCGGTTCTGGCCTTGTCGTTGCCCTTGCCGCTGTCTCAATCTTTCTCGTTCGGCGGTCGGCGCGCGCACGCGATGATGCCGAGAAACAGTTGCGCGACAACAATCTCAATCTGGAAGCGGCGATCGATGAACGCACCGCTGATCTTCGTGAGGCAAACGAAGAAATACAACGCTTCGCCTATATCGTAAGTCACGACCTGCGTTCGCCGCTGGTCAACATCATGGGATTTACCAGCGAGCTTGAAGAGTTGCGCAACGACATCTTCAACCGCATCGCGAGATATAGCCGAGGCGAATCTCCTGCCCCTGCAATGCCTGGCCCCATTGGCGAAACCGATCCGGGCGACGCTCCCGAACTCGCCGATGAAGACAAGCAGTTGTCTCAGGACTTCAGCGAAGCCCTTGGCTTCATCAAGTCATCCATCGGCAAGATGGACCGCCTCATCAGCGCCATTCTCAATCTCACCCGGGAAGGCCGCCGCGACTTCCATCCGGTCAAAATCGATACACGGGAGTTGATCGAGTCCATCGTGGCCACGGTTGCCCATCAGACGACCGAGGCAAATGCAAAGATCCGCATTGAGCCGCTGCCCAACATTGTCAGCGACCGGCTTGCTATGGAACAGGTCTTCTCGAACCTGATCGACAACGCGCTCAAGTATCTCAAGCCGGGTGTTCCGGGGGATATTCTCATCAAAGGCCGGCACAAACTCGGATTTGCTATTTTCGAGATTATCGATAACGGTCGGGGCATTGATCAAAAGGATCACGCAAGAATTTTCGATCTGTTCCGTCGCGCTGGCGTTCAGGACCGGCAAGGCCAGGGCATCGGACTCGCACATGTCCGCGCATTGGTCCGCAGAATGGGCGGCACCATCAACGTTTCGTCGGAACTGCACAAAGGAAGCACGTTCACAATCACACTGCCCGCGCAGTGGAAGCTCGGAATTCAGGGAAAAACCGAATGACTCTGCCAGTTAAAATCGTCATGATCGAGGACGATGAGGGGCATGCCCGCCTCATCGAGCGGAATATCCGGCGATCGGGCGTCAACAACGAGATTATACCGTTCGTCAACGGCACCGACGCAGTGAGCTATCTGTTCGGCCCAGATGGGTCCGGTATCGGACATAAAGATCAGGCGCTCCTGATCCTGCTCGATCTCAATCTTCCCGACATGACCGGTATCGAGATCCTGAAGCGCATTAAAGACAACTCGCATATTAAATGCACGCCTGTCGTGGTGCTGACGACCACGGACGACGAACACGAAATCAAACGTTGCTATGAGCTTGGATGTAACGTCTATATCACCAAGCCGGTCAACTACGAGAACTTTGCCAACGCCATTCGCCAGCTTGGTCTGTTCTTTTCCGTGATCAAGGTACCGCCAGTCAAAGCATGACCTCAGCGCCGTCACCTCTCCTTCTTTACGTCGACGACGATCCTGCTCTCGCGCGGCTGGTCGAGCGCGGGCTCAAGCGGCAAGGCTTTGCCGTGGAGCACGCAATCGATGGTGCCACCGGTCTGGCGCGGATCAAGGACGGCGGTGTCGATGTGGTGGCGCTCGATCAGCATATGCCCGGCCTCGACGGTCTTGAGACACTCGCAGAAATCCAAAAAATTCCAGGCGCACCTCCGGTCGTCTTCGTCACGGCATCGCAAGACAGCAAGATCGCCATCACTGCGCTCAAGGCTGGTGCAGTGGATTATCTGGTCAAGGATACGCAAGGGGACTTCATCGGCCTGCTCGATGTCGCCGCCAGAAGCGCGTTTGAACAAGCGCTCGTCCGCAAGGCGCGCGACGATGCAGAGGCCGAGGTTCACGCTTCTCGCGACCGTTACGCCGCGCTCGCTGCTGAGCGCGAAGTCCTGCTGCGCGAGGTGAACCACCGCGTCGGCAACAGCCTTCAGATCATTGCGTCATTGCTCCATCTGCAGGCAAGTTCAAGCAGCGATGATGACGTCAAGGCAGCGCTCTCCAACGCTATGGGCCGCGTAGCAGCGGTCGCGCAGGTCCACCGCCGCCTCTACACGTCGCAGGACCTGAAGACGGTCATGCTCAACCAATATCTCGAAGCCCTGCTGGAAGACCTGCGCCGTTCGGCGGAAGGCAACCGCATGTCCCGCCTGACGCTGGATGCAGAAGCCGTCGAAATCGATCCGGATCGCGCTGTCGCCATCGGCATTATCGTCAACGAGCTGGTGATGAACGCCGTTAAGTACGCATATCCCGACGGACCGGGACCCATTCACGTCAATCTGCACAAGAACAGCTCGGGCCTCGAACTCGTGATTGCTGACGATGGCGTCGGCTACCAGGCCAAACAGGATCCGCGATCGACGGGCATGGGCCAGCGCATTGTCAGCGCCATGGCGACCAAGCTCGAGGCAACGACCGAAAGGGATCCATCTCACGCCGGCACGAAAATCATCGTGCGCTTTCAGCAAAGCTGTCAGTCCAAAGCCTCTTCCCGCGCCTCATAGTGTTCAACCGTGCCATCTGATAGGATAAGGCATGAGTTCACGCGACTCCGCCTCCTTTGAGATCACGCCAGAGGTTCTGCTGCGCGCCTACGCCTGCGGCATTTTTCCGATGTCGGAAAGCGCTGACGATCCGACAATCTTCTGGGTTGAACCGGAGCAGCGCGGCATCATTCCGTTGCAAGGTTTTCGTGTGTCGTCACGCCTCGCCCGCACAGTGCGGTCAGACGTTTTCAGAGTCACGGTCAATACGGCGTTCAAGCAAACCATCGCCGGCTGCGCAGAGCCTCAGGCCGGCCGCGACGATACCTGGATCAATGGCCGCATCCGCGATCTCTACACAGCCCTTCACCAGATCGGGCACGCCCACAGCGTGGAAGCGTGGCAAGGCGATGATCTGGTTGGCGGGCTTTATGGCGTCAGCCTCGGCCGCGCTTTCTTCGGTGAAAGTATGTTTCATCGTGCGCGCGATGCGTCGAAGGTTGCCCTCGTCCATCTTGTTGCGCGATTGATCGCCGGTGGCTTCGTGCTGCTCGATACGCAATATGTCACCGAGCATCTGCGAACTTTCGGCGCGACCGAAGTCCCGCAGCGGCGCTATCGCGCGATGCTGGATGACGCGTTGAACGGGATAGCAGACTTCTTTGCGTTGCCGTCCGACCGCCCTGTATCAGGTGCGGAAGCTCTCAGCTGGATCAGACAGAACTGACGCCAGTTCAGCGCAACGACAAGCTACGCAAAGCTTGTCACTGCCTGAACGTAGGGAATTGCGGCGGCGGTGGCGGAGGCGGTGCTGGCCGTGGCGCCGTTGCAGCTGTTGGTTGCCGCACGGGCGGCCGCTTCTGTTGCTGAGGCGGAGGCGTCGTCACTGCGGCAGGCTTCGGCGCGTCCTGTGACGCGACTGTCGCCTGCGGGTTCTTACAGTCAGTGAGCCAGATGTCGTAAATCGGGTGCTCGACACCATGAAGTCCGGGACTGGCGGCAAACATCCATCCCGAGAAAATCCGCTTCACCTCACCCTGTAGGGTGATTTCATCGACCTCGACGAATGCATCGGTGTTGGCAGATTCCGTCGCCGGCCGCGTGTAACACGCATCCGTCTTGATCCGCAGCGCGCCGAACTGGACGGTCTCACCGACATCCGCATCGAACTTGATGATGCGCCCGGTAATCTTGTCGAGCCCCGAGAACGCAGCCTGCTTGTTGATGATCTTCTGCGCCGGCGGCTCCGTCACCACCTCATCGCCCGGCTGAAGCGTCGCGGGAGCTGGCGGCGCTGACGTCGGCGGCACACCGCGAGGCTGACGCTGGCCTGGCGGCAATCCCGGCAGCGTGTTCACCGGAGGGTTGTTCGCAACATTGGGGGCTGCCTGCCCCGGAGGAGGCGCCACGCCTGGAGGCGGTGGCAACGGCTGGGTCTGGACCGAGTCGGGCGGCGGCACACCCCTGCCAGGCGGCGGAGCCGGCTGCGGACGATTGGGAGTTGGCAGAATTCGACCTTGCTGCGGCAGATCCGGCACATCTTCTTCCTCGTCCGGAATGGACTCACCCTGAGGGACGCCGGCCGGCGGACGTGGTCGATCTGAAAAAATATTACCGATCTGCGCGCGAGCGGGAGCCACAAGCGACGTCAGCGAGGCAGCCATGATGGCTGCAAGGGAAAGTGTGGCGACGGTTCGGATCATCTGCGCGACTTTGTACTCGGCGAATCGGGCTTGCGCTATTCTACAGCCAATGGTCCGCGCGCAGAGACCGGTTAACACGTAGATTAAGGCACATAAAGGGCGCGCAAAATGAGACCGGCGCGCTGCATTTCAGTGACGAAATTAAATCAATGCTCGGACTACTGGCCCGGCGTCCATGCCTGGTAATCGCCGGTCGCCTTCGGCCGACGTCCTGTTGCCATGGTCGAACCTGACGGACGGTAGGCAGCAGGTGTGCCAGTCATATTCGGGCGGTGCGGCTTTTCCCACTCGCGCGGCTTGTAATCGATCTCGGTGGGAGGCGTATCCACGGTGTGGTGCAACCAGCCGTGCCATGCCGGCGGCACGCGGCTCGCTTCGGCGTAACCATTGTAGATCACCCAGCGCCGCTCGAAGCCGAGCGTAGGATCGATCTTGCCGCCGCGGGTCCGGAAATAGCGATTGCCGCCCTCATCCGTTCCGACGAACTCACCGAATCGACGCGTCCACAGCTGCGTTCCGAACGTCGAGCCGCTCCACCATGTGAAAAAACGCAGGAAAAACAGCTTCATAGGCGAATCCAGGAAAGCGGGCGATGCCAAGCGATATGATCGCTTGATGCCACCGGACGCCTTAATTGTCCAGCACCAACAGCAACTTGATGCATTGCGTGAACCGCTGGCGCAGCCACGCGTTGTGCTTCCTCCCGACACGACCAAGGACGGCCGGAAGATGCTCGACGCCATTCGCTCCAGCTACCTCGAAGCCATGCACGCTTTCACGCTGCTGCCAGACTGGATCTCCGCGACCGCGCTGATCGGAGGCAGCGTGCTGATCGCGCTGTGTATCTACGCGATCATCGTCCAGACGCTGCGAAGCACGTTCGGCGTACGCCACCCGAAAACCCGCGCGCTGCTGACGCATAGCAAGGGACCATTGCGGCTGGCATTGATCGTGTTCGGTCTGTCTCTTGCGATACGCATCGCTCCTATCAGCAACCGCGCGGCGCTTATCTTCGCCAGTATCCTCAACGTTGCTTTCACTGCGCTGCTCGGTTGGAGCGCCCTCACCGCTGCACAGATCGGTTCGCAGGTTTATCTGCGACGATATTCTCTCGACGCAGAAGATAATCTGCTCGCCCGCAAGCACGTGACACAGGTTCACATCCTCAAACGCGCGACCGACACGTTGATCGTCATCATGACGATCGGTGCCGCGCTGATGAGTTTTGACGAGGTCCGGCAGTATGGCGTCAGCTTGTTTGCGTCGGCTGGCGTTGCAGGCCTCGCCATCGGTCTCGCTGCCCGGCCGCTGCTCTCCAATCTGATCGCCGGTGTGCAGATTGCGATCGCTCAACCCATCAGATTGGACGACGTAGTTCTCATCGAAGGCGAATACGGCACTATCGAAGAAATCGCGCCAACTTATGTTGTGATCAAGTTGTGGGATTGGCGGCGAATGGTGGTGCCGCTGAGCTACTTTATCGAGAAGCCTTTTCAAAACTGGACACGCGAAACGTCAGCGTTGATCGGATCGGTCTTTCTCTATGTGGACTACACCGTTCCGGTCAAAAAACTCCGCCAAAAGCTGATGGACATCGTCCGTGCCTCGCCGTTGTGGGATGGGCGCGTCGTCGTGCTTCAGGTGACCGATGCGACCAAAGATCACATAATTGAACTGCGCGCACTGCTCAGCGCTCGCAGCGCGCCGTCCGCGTGGGACTTGCGTTGCGACGTGCGGGAGAAACTCATTGCTTATTTGCAGGAAGAATACCCCGACGCGTTACCGCGGATGCGACAGGAGTTTGTGCCGCGCGGGCCGCTTCACCACACCGAGTTAGCTCCCCACGCGTTGGTAACTGAAAACCTCTGACGAGCGATACGTGCGATCGACAACACTGTTTGGACGCAATCCGTTCAGGCTGTGTTGGGTTTGTGTCTGTGACGATGGGTGAAAGTTTGGAGGGATGGAACGGCTCGCATGGCCATCTGTTCTTTCAACAGGTTCACCTGGAGTACGCACAATGATCAATCTCAAGGTTCTCGGAGCGGCGGCGCTATTGGTGGCCGTTCCTGTCCTGACAGCTTCCACAGTGGACGCTCGGCCCGGCGGCCGTGGTGGTGGAGGCTTTAGTGGATTCCATGGCGGCGGTGGTGGAGGATTCCGCGGCGGGATGGGCGGCGGCGGTTTCCGTGGTGGCATGGCCGGTGGAGGCTTCCGCGGTGGCATGGCCGGAGGAGGTTTCCGCGGTGGGATGAGTGCTGGCGGCTTCCGTGGTGCAAACTTCGCGGCTCGGCCGGGAGGCTTCACCACCGTACCGCGCGGTAACGTCGGCGCATTCGCTGGACGTTCGGCAATCGTAGGCGGATCAGCTATCGCTGGTCAGCGCTGGGCCGGAGGTGGCAACTGGAATCGTGGAAATTGGAATCGCGGCAACTGGAATAATAATGGCCGCTGGCGCAACCGGTACTGGCCCGCATACGGCGTTGCTGCAGGCCTCGCAGCCGGAGCGATCGGCTCGTCCTACTATTATAACGACCCCTATTACGACAGTTATGCCTATGCTGATGGGTACGGGTATGGGGATAACTATTACGGGAACGGCTATTCCGACGACAGCCAGTACGTTGCCGTTGAGCAGGGCGTTGGCGGTGACGCCTCGTACTGTGCCCAACGGTATAGGTCCTACGATCCATCGTCAGGCACCTATCTTGGCTACGACGGATTGCGGCACCCCTGCCCGTAATCTCGCCGACGAAATTGAATGTTAACTTCATCTTCTGGGGTGGTGTTCCGTTCATGGAACCGCCCCAGAAGCGCCTGAATTAATGGCAAAATTGGTTTTGGTGCGAAACGGGAACCTGTTAGCCTCCCACGAAGTTAAGCCCCGGTGGTTCCGATGGTCGGAGCGGGATTTGGAGTGAAAGAGAATGATGACCTTCAAGAAGGGATGTGCTGTTGCAGCGCTTGCACTCACACTTCCTATGGCTGCGATGTCTTCTGGTAATGCCGCTCCGCTGGCACCGGCTTCGGTGCTCGCGACATCGGCCGCTGGTTCAAACAACACCAATCCCTTGCTGACGGAAGTCCAGTGGCGCCGCTACGGGTATCGTGGCTACGGGTATCGTCGCGGCTGGGGCGGCGCAGGCGTCGGCGTTGGTCTCGCAGCGGGTGCACTGATCGGTGGCGCCATCGCAGCAGGCGCGGCGAACCCGTATTACGGTCCGGGGTACTATGGACCAGGCTATTACAGTGAGCCGGTCGTCGTCGCACCTCCAGGTTATGCCGGCGGCGGCGATGCCGACGCTTACTGCATGCAGCGTTTCAAGTCGTATGATCCGGGTTCCGGGACCTATCTCGGTTACGACGGATTGCGGCACCCCTGCCCGTAAGCTTTGGCTGAAAAGCTGACGGAAATTTTAAAGGCGGCACATGCAGATGTGTCGCCTTTTTCATGTCTGATGAAAATCGTCGGAGATTACGAACGCGAGGCGAGTAACACGCCGGCAATCGTCAATCCGAGCGCGGCAACCTGAACGGCTCCAAGCGGCTCTCCTAATGTGATGGCTGAAGCCACGACGCCAACAACTGGAATGAGAAGCGTACCGATCGCCGCGACCGATGCCGGCAATCGTTGCAAGGCGCCAAACCAACAGGCAAAGCCGATGCAGACCTGGATGATGGTCGAATAAGCGAACAACGACCAGCCGAGCGCGGTCATCTGCTCGAACTTCGGGTGCTCGAACAAAAGCCCGTACAAAGCAATTGGAACGCAACCGATTGCGATCTGCCATACCGCCGCCGTCAGTTGCGGCAATTGGAGCGGTTTGCGCTTGGCCAGAACCGTGCCGAGGGCGAATGACAATGCGGCCGACAGCGCGAAGGCGATCCCCGGTATTTTGGCCTGATTCGCCGCAATCCCGTCGCCTCCGAGCAGAATGACCAACCCTGCCAGCGCCATGATCATCGAAATCACGCGCCGAACCGAAAGGCGCTCACCAAGAATGGGCCACGCCAGCACGGCCGCCAGCACCGGCATCATCGCGCCAAGTATCGCGGTCTCCCCGGCTGGCAAGTGGACAAGCGCCAGACCAATCAGCGCCATCCATCCCGTGACAACCAGAACCGAGTATAGCACCAGCCGCGGCCATTGTTCACGAGGCACGCGAAGCGACTGCCCTTTCGCCAGGACGACAAGCGCGAGCAATACGGCGCCGAGAGCGCCGGGCGCCCCACGCATGGTGAGCGGTGGCAATTCAACGAGAAGGTGTTTTCCGACCGGCCAGTTGATGCCCCAGCTGAAGGTCGTGACGAGAAGCATGAGGTAGCCGGCGGCACGAGAGCCATGCTCAGGCGGGGCTGGCTTTGTCGTCAGCGGCTCGACCAAGACGTCTTGGGGCGTGCGCGTGTCCACGGGTCCGTCCTTCGATTCGTCCACCCATGTGGAAGATGGGGAGAAAGACCACGCGCGCTGCTGATGATCCACCCGAAACCAGCGTTTTGCGCGCATATCCAATAGGCATTTTCGGAGACCCTCGGCCGGCACCAAAGGAACTCACAGATACTTGCGAATTCGGCTTCCGAATCCACAGGGACTCGCTGATACTTCCCGCGATGCGAACCGCTCCGGCGATGCATATTTCCGCTGGCAATCCGCACTTTCCACCATATTTAGTCTTTGATTCAGGATTTAATACTAATCCTTGACGGGCCGGACGGAGTCGGCCTAGCTTTAGGGATGTTCGGCGCGGGAGTTTGAAGTCCCGCCGGGCACCTCCCTGAAGGGTCCAAGTAGACAGCTCCGTCATGCCGGTAAGGCCACGGACAGAGGGCTTGTCTGCTTTTTTGGGCCTGCCGCAGAAAAAGCGAACCGCGTTCAAACGCGGAACCAAAAGGCGGGTTCAGGGCGTCGGAGCAAATGAGGTCTGGGGAATTTCCCGGGGGGACCTCGTGACACTCCGCCAGAGTTAACAGGCCAGAGCATCGGTTGATGTGAACGGCGAATGGCGAACCAACGAGTTCGCAAATTGAAATCTCCGGCGCTACCGTTGCGGAACGGTCGCGCCGGGCAACGACGGGGCACTACGATGCAAATTGAACGCCGCTACACCAAGGATGGTCAGTCACCTTACGCCGAGATCGGATTCCGGCTGACGACAAGTGAGATCCGTAATCCCGATGGCTCGGTGGTGTTCCGCCTTGAGAACGTCGAGGTTCCGGAATTTTGGTCGCAGGTGGCGTCCGACGTTCTGGCGCAGAAGTATTTCCGCAAGGCCGGCGTCGCCGCACGTCTGAAGAAGGTCGAAGAAGAGACCGTGCCGTCCTGGCTGTGGCGCTCGGTGCCGGATACCGAAGCGCTCGCCGCTCTGCCCGAAGCTGAGCGCTTTGGCAGCGAACTCTCGTCCAAGCAGGTGTTCGATCGCCTCGCCGGTTGCTGGACCTACTGGGGCTGGAAGGGCGGCTACTTCACGTCGGAAGACCACGCCCGCGCCTTCTACGACGAGCTGCGCTTCATGCTCGCCAAGCAGATGGTCGCACCGAATTCGCCGCAGTGGTTCAACACCGGCTTGCACTGGGCCTATGGCGTGGATGGTCCGGGCCAGGGCCACTTCTATGTGGATTGGAAGACCGGCAAGCTGACCAAGTCCAAATCCGCCTACGAGCATCCGCAGCCTCATGCCTGCTTCATTCAGGGCATCGAAGACGATCTCGTCAACGAAGGCGGCATCATGGATCTGTGGGTGCGTGAAGCGCGCCTGTTCAAATACGGCTCCGGCACCGGCTCCAACTTCTCGCGTCTGCGCGGCGAAGGCGAAAAGCTCTCCGGCGGCGGACGCTCGTCCGGCCTGATGTCGTTCCTCAAGATCGGCGATCGCGCAGCCGGCGCCATCAAGAGCGGTGGCACCACGCGCCGCGCGGCCAAAATGGTCGTTGTCGATGCGGATCACCCGGACATCGAGACCTATATCGACTGGAAGGTGCGTGAGGAGCAGAAAGTCGCAGCCCTCGTCACCGGCTCCAAGGTCAACCAGAAGCACCTCAAGGCCATCCTGAAAGCCTGCGTGAACTGCGAAGGCCCGGGCGAAGACTGCTTCGATCCGGAGAAGAACCCTGCCCTGCGCCGTGAGATCAAGCTCGCACGCCGCGCGCTCGTCACCGACAACATGATCAAGCGCGTGATCCAGTTCGCCAAGCAGGGCTATACGGACATCGCGTTCGACACCTATGACACCGACTGGGATTCGGAAGCCTACCTCACCGTCTCCGGCCAGAATTCCAACAATTCGGTTTCGCTGAAGGATGACTTCCTGCGCGCGGTGGAAACCGATGCCGACTGGAATCTGATCGGCCGCGTCAACAAGAAGGTGACGAAGACGCTGAAGGCCCGCGATCTGTGGGAAAAGATTGGCTACGCCGCGTGGGCCTCCGCCGATCCCGGCCTGCACTTCAACACCACCATGAATGACTGGCACACCTGTAAGGCGTCCGGCGACATCCGCGCGTCCAATCCGTGCTCGGAATACATGTTCCTGGATGACACGGCGTGTAACCTCGCCTCCGCCAATCTGCTGACGTTCTACGATACACACTCTCGCCGTTTCGACATTGAGGCCTACGAGCACCTGTGCCGGCTCTGGACCGTCGTGCTCGAAATCTCGGTGATGATGGCGCAGTTCCCATCCAAGGCAATCGCTGAACTCTCTTATGAATTCCGCACGCTGGGCCTCGGCTACGCCAACATCGGCGGCCTGCTGATGACCATGGGTCTGTCGTATGACTCCAAGGAAGGCCGTGCACTGTGCGGCGCGCTGACAGCGGTCATGACTGGCATCAGCTACGCGACCTCGGCGGAGATGGCGTCCGAACTTGGGACCTTCCCGAGCTACAAGAAAAACGCTGCGCACATGCTGCGCGTGATCCGTAACCATCGCCGTGCCGCGCACGGCAATGCATCGGGCTACGAAGCGCTCGCCGTCAATCCGGTGCCGCTCGATCACGCCAGCTGCCCGCAGAGCGATATCGTGACCCACGCCAAGGCTGCCTGGGACAAGGCGCTGGAGCTCGGCGAACTGCACGGCTATCGCAACGCGCAGACGACCGTGGTTGCGCCAACCGGCACGATCGGTCTCGTGATGGACTGCGACACCACCGGCATCGAGCCGGACTTCGCTCTGGTGAAGTTCAAGAAGCTCGCCGGCGGCGGTTACTGGAAGATCATCAACCGCGCCGTTCCGGAAGCGCTGCGTGCGCTGGGCTATCCGGAAAGCGAGATCGCCGAAATCGAAGCTTATGCTGTCGGTCACGGCTCGTTGTCGAATGCGCCCGGCATCAACAACTCGACCCTCAAGGCGAAGGGCTTCAACGACGATGCCCTCGCCAAGATCGAGAAGGCCCTGCCGACCGCGTTCGATATCAAGTTCGCCTTCAACAAGTGGACGCTCGGTGAAGACTTCATTCGCGACGCGCTCGGCATCGCCCCCGAAGTCAGCAACGCACCGGGATTTGACCTGCTCGCTACGCTCGGCTTCTCCAAGCGTGATATCGAAGCCGCCAACGTGCACATCTGTGGTGCGATGACGGTGGAAGGCGCACCTCATTTGAAGGCCGAACACTATCCGGTGTTCGATTGCGCCAACCCATGCGGCAAGATCGGCAAGCGTTACCTGTCGGTCGAAAGCCACATCCGCATGATGGCGGCATCGCAGCCTTTCATCTCGGGCGCGATTTCGAAAACCATCAACATGCCGAACGATGCGACGGTCGAGGACTGCAAGTCGGCCTATCTGCTGTCGTGGAAGCTTGCGCTGAAGGCCAACGCGCTCTATCGCGATGGCTCGAAGCTGTCGCAGCCGCTCAACTCCCAGCTCATCTCCGATGATGACGAGGAAGATGATGCAATCGAGGCGCTGTACGACAAGCCGATGGCTGCTCGTACGACGCAGATCGCAGAAAAGATCGTCGAGAAGATCGTTGAGCGCGTCACGGTGATCCGTGAGCGTGAGAAGATGCCGGATCGCCGCAAGGGCTACACCCAGAAGGCTGTGGTCGGCGGGCACAAGGTCTACCTGCGTACCGGTGAATATGACGACGGCCGCCTCGGTGAAATCTTCATCGACATGCACAAGGAGGGCGCGGCGCTCCGCTCTTTCATCAACAACTTCGCCATTGCCGTGTCGCTCGGTCTGCAATACGGCGTGCCGCTTGAAGAGTACGTCGACGCCTTCACCTTCACCCGCTTCGAGCCTGCGGGCCCGGTCCAGGGCAACGACTCCATCAAGTACGCGACCTCGATCCTCGACTACGTGTTCCGTGAACTCGCAGTCAGCTACATGTCGCGCTACGACCTCGCCCACGTCGATCCGACGGAGTCGAACTTCGATGCGCTCGGTAAGGGCGTCGAGGAAGGCAAGTCGCCGGAAGACGGTCAGCACACCGCGACCAAGTATCTGTCGAAGGGGCTCACCCGTTCACGCAGCGACAACCTTGTCGTGATGCGTGGCGGTGCTGCGACCTCCGTGGCTTCGCCTGGGAGCGATGCACCTGCTGGCGGCGCACGCGTCACCGCGCTGGCATCGAGCAGCACAGTAGCTCGTCATGGTGACGCTGCCGAAGGTGCAACCGCGCTGAAGACCGCAGAACCGGAGCGCGACCTCTCGCCGACGGAAAAGCTCGAGGCGCAAGCCTGGGGCAAGGCGGGTTCAGCCGCAGCCGCTGCAGCGCCGACGAAAGCCGAGCGCCGCGCGGAAGCGAAGGCCAAGGGCTACGAAGGCGACATGTGCGGCGAGTGCTCGAACTTCACGCTGGTGCGTAACGGCACCTGCATGAAGTGCGACACCTGCGGCTCGACCACGGGGTGTTCATAGCTGCCGTACACCATACAATTCCAGTAAATAGGGTACGGAAGATGGGTGGCTTGAGAGCCACCCATCTTCATTTAGGATATCCGTTAGTCACCATGCATCGATGCAAGCAGAAAATAGCTACAGGCGAGGATTGCGAAAACGAGGCTCTTCTCCAACCCAAAAAGGGCAAAGAGGTAAGTTCCCCCAATCCCCCAATATATCATTTCGATCCGCATTTTTAACACCAGCCTCCTCTCCAAAGTTACCAAAAGAGCGACGTTGCTTGACAGCATTCTTAACGTTGGAGACTTCCCGGGGCCGGTCGAATAGTGCGGTTTCGTAAGCGGAAATAGGACGATTTCGGCGGTGCTCTGATGAAACAAACTTTTGGACAAGCATTTGGCGAACTAATACGCACCAAACGCGGTCAAGAAGGCTTAACGCAAAAAGAACTTGCGATTAAAGCATTTGATGACGAGAGCAAAGTTCGCCGAATAAATGAGATCGAGAAAGGCGCCGTAAGGCGTCCTCAGGCGGCGACAATTGATGCGTTGGTTGTTGCTCTAGACATTCGCAAGGAAGAACTAGACGCTTGCAAACAAAATAAGTTGTTCACCTCCCAGGAGCAAACAACCATCGGTCTATCTCGACAACTGATGGAGAACCTGGCGCTTCGTTTTGAGCACGAGAATCCAGATGCTTCGGACGAAGAGCTGTTCGCCTATCTAAAAAGTAAAGCTGAAGAGTTAAAGCTCCTCAAAGATCGCCTACAAAGCCTTGAGGTTACAACAACAACCCTAGACAATCAGATAAAGGCAGCGGACGCCGCTCTTGAACTCGGTCAATTTGACGAAGCGGATGAGATTCTTGCAGCAGCAGAAGATATCCAACAAGAACGTACTTTAAAAGAAATCCATATTCAGTCCAAGATTCGCTTCACACGTGGAGACACCGCCCTTTTTAACGGTCAACGCGATGCTGCCCTGAGCCATTACATCAAAGCCGCAGAATACTTTTATGGATTCGACAAAAACCAAGTTGGATTAATTCTGGAAGAAGCGGCTGGCCAAATCTATGAATACGAGCGAAGATCTTTTTCGCCAAATTTCGAGCACGCCATTACGTTGGCAACAAGAGCACTTGAACTATCATCGCTTAAGAAAAGCAGAGTTGAGTGGGTCAACAGGAAGTATCGCTTAGCCTTGCTTCAACAAGTACAAGCTAGAGCGCTAAATGAGACGTCACTACTGAATGACGCAATACAAAACTGCAAAGAAGCCTTAGAATACGCCGACACAGAGATCGAAGACTTTGATTATGCAAGTTTAGTAGTGCTTCTCGGCAACTGCTATCTCGCACGCGGTGAGCACTCCGATAGTCCAAATTCGGATGACTTAGATAGAGCTCTGGATGTATTTGAAAGAGCCATCCAGGATTCTCGGATGGAAAAACTTCAGCATCGGTGCTACCTGCACAATAGCATCTACGCTGCATACAGCTCCAAGTCCGAACGCGCCAATGAGGACACTGAAGGAACATTTGCAAAGAAGGCAAAGAAGGCCTTGCTTCGCGCCATCGAATTGAGCGCACAGGAAAATCAATTGGATGTATGGTCAATCTGCCAATACAATTTAGGCGGAATGCTCGCTACAGCTGCGCGAGAGTCCAGCGATCCAGCGATTGCGAATTTTCTTAGGGTTCAATCTATCTCGGCCTTTATGGCCTCAGTAGAGGCCTATCCGGCTACGTTATTTAATCCGCAAGTCGCACGTACGCAGTTAGCTCTCGGCAGGGTATTTCTTGATCAAGCCAGGTTCTTAACCGGCGAGACAAAAGAGATGTATTTAATTCGCTCCATCCACGCTAACGAAGTCGCATTGACAATGTTTAACGAAGGCACTCTCGACTGGGCTCGCGCTCAGTTCAGCGCTGGTTTGGCCTTTTTTCTTCACGCCGAAATGGCAGCTAAAGAAATTGCTCTTAGCGATTTAGAGAAGGCTCTTTCTCACTTTGAGGCCGCGCAGCCCGGCTACCGAGCCCATGCAATGAAATTCAAGGAGGATCTAAAAAAGCTTATGGCCGCACAAAAAGAGACGACCGCCAGATTAAAGAAGCTCCGTGAGACCTGAGTTAGAGCTTTCCGAAGCAATAGTGCATCGCTAACCGATCGACCGCGCTGGCATCGAGCGGCACAGTGGCCCAGCACGACCGCCGAGCGCCGCGCGGAAGCGAAGGCCAAGGGCTACGAAGGCGATATGTGCGGCGAGTGCTCGAACTTCACGCTGGTGCGTAACGGCACGTGTATGAAGTGCGACACCTGGGTAGTACAACTGGGTGCGGTTGATTTCCTACTTCGTCGTTCGAAGAAAGCCCTCGCATAGGATGGCCCCAAAGCGTCGTGCTGGGACAGAGCTGAGAACATCAAAACCCGTCGGAAACGGCGGGTTTTTTGCTAATATCCGGCGCGCCAATACGCCAATTGCTTCGCCAGTGCAGCCGCTCGGCTACAATCGTAATCGTTTGCCGACGAACTGAAACAGATCTGCAATTTGGCATCGACATAAGCCAACCTGTCTGAACGGCCATGGGCGCCACCTTTGGGTCATTTCTACGCGACCAACAGGTCGATGAAGGCTCGCGATAGCACCACCGCCAGATGGCGTCATTTTCCGATTGCGGTTTGGGGAACGCATTTGTCGGTGAACGAGCATCATCGGCCTGATGCCCCGATCACGCGTAGGAAAAGGTCGAAATGAACAGCCTCTTATCACGCCTATTCGCGCTGGTAGCAGCCGCTATGTTGCCGGCAATCGCGATACAGGCGTACAACGAAATCGACCTGCGTCGCACACGTCAACTTGAAGTACAGGATGAAGTACGCGGGCTCGCCAAGCTCGCTGCCGCCGAGCAGCAGCAGATCGTCCAGGGAGTTCGACAGGCTATGATCGCGCTTTCGGAGGTTCCAGCGATCAAAGAGAGGGACGTCCAGGGATGCAATGCTTATATTTCCAGGATCAAGCAACGATACCCGGAATTCATCGCGTTTATCGTCGTCGACATGAATGGCGACTCCTTCTGCGACTCTTTCAAAGAGCATAGGCAATCTACCGCCACTGGACGTGCCTACTTCGCCAGCGTCGTAAAGACCGGACAATTCACGGTCGGAGAGTTCGCTGTCGGCAGAAACACCGGTCGCAAGGTCCTCCAGTTTGCACTGCCATTCTACGACGACGAAGATCGCATGGGGGGCGTCATCGTCGCGGCTCTCAGCCTCGATTGGCTCGCTGACTACATCGCGAAAAAGGGCGTTCCCGCGGGAGCCGCGATTGCTATCACAGACCGCAACGGTGTTGGTCTGGCTCGCTATCCTGACAATGCTCTGTTCGTCGGCAAGGAGCTGGCTGTCCGCAGAGATCCGACGCTCTACAACGGCACTGTCTTGGACAAAGTTGCCTTTGATGGTGTGCAAAGAACGATCGGCTTCGCCGCCGTTGGGAAAGATCTTCTTGTCAGCTTCGGTGTTGGCAAGGCGCAGACGTTCGCCAAGATCGAACATCGCACGCAGCGCGACGTGTTGTTCATTCTTACGAGTGCTCTGGTTGTTTTAATCCTGACCGCGTGGGGCGCCGAGCGGTTCATCCAGCGCCCGTTTGCGCAATTGGTCGACGCTGCGAACCGATGGCGGCTCGGCGAATTCGGGCAGCGTTTGGACATTCCGGGCAGCTCTGAAATCTCGCGGGTTGCCAGGGCATTCAATGCCATGGCCGATGCGCTGAAGCACCGCGACCACGAATTGTCCGAAGCGAGGGAGCAGTTTTATCAGAGCCAGAAGATGGAGAGCGTCGGCCAGCTCACCGGTGGCGTTGCGCACGACTTCAACAACTTGCTCACGGTGGCCTCCGCGAACCTCGAACTTATCGAGGCTAGCCAGGATATTGGCGAAGCCCGGCGCTTCGCTGCGGGTGCACGACGTGCTGTCGATCGGGGGGCAAAGCTAACAGCGCAGCTTCTCGCCTTCTCACGACGGCAGGTATTGAATCCCAAACCCGTCGACGCAAAACAACTTGTTTCCGAGTTTCAGGGGCTCATTGGCAAAGCCGTCGGCGAGACATGTCGGATCAAGGTGTGGGCTGATGATCGATTGTGGCTCTGCCACGTCGACCCGGCGCTGCTGCATACCGCGCTCCTTAACCTCGCCCTGAACGCGCGCGACGCCATGCCCGATGGCGGCGTGCTTGAGATCGAGATGAAGAACACCGTCGTGAACGAAGGAGCTGTCGCTGGATGCTTACCAGGATCGTACGTCAGGCTGTCTGTTCGAGACAATGGTCTTGGAATGCCCCCCGAGGTGCGGGACCGGGTGTTTGAGCCCTTCTTCACAACGAAGGAGGTTGGCAAAGGTACGGGGCTTGGCCTTAGCATGGTCTACGGCTTCGTTCGTCAGTCCGAGGGGCATGTTGAAATAGAAAGTACAGTTGGAAAGGGAACCACTGTCACCCTCTATTTGCCGAAAGCCACGCAAAAGCCTGACGCGGAGATCGAAGACGTCCGCCCCCAAGCGATTGCGGCGGGCTCGGAGCGCATTCTGGTTGCCGAGGATAACGACGATCTTCTGGATCTCATATCGTCGATGCTGAGCCAGTCGGGCTATCAGGTTCGTTGCGCCCGGAACGGTGCTGAAGCACTTCGGATGCTCAAGATGGAAGACTTTGATCTTTTGCTGAGTGACATCATGATGCCAAACGGGATCAACGGCATTGAGCTTGCGCGGGAAGCAAGACGATTGAGCAAGGGAATCAAGGTCCTGCTTGCCTCGGGCTACGCGGGAGAAGTGCTGGAACGACACAAGGCCGTGGGCGAATTTCCGCTTATCGACAAACCATTCTACATGTCAGAATTGGCAGCGCGTTTACGGTTGATCCTGCACGACGATTGACCAGACAGGCCCCACAGATCTTACTTCCATGTCGCTTCCTATTTGTATCGTCGACGCGAACTCCACTGCCCTCACGTGAGGACATTAAGTGTAACGTTGCGATAAGATGCCACCCTCACCTATGGAAGACCGGCTTCTTCTGGCTTGACATCGCCATTTCGACGAACGGCGGACTTTCGAGATACGCGTCTCGTGGCTTTTGACCATTCCGATGCCGGACGTCCCGGCCAAACGCTTCGCGGCGCTGCCGAGGCTGCTTCGAGATTGAAAAGCTGCCGCATTCGCGGCACGCAAATATGCTCGGCATCGTAGTGATCAACCACGAAGCTACGGGCGGCGTCCCTGATCGCGTTAAACCGTTCGGGCTTCTGAAGTACTTCAATGACCTGTCCAGCAAGCTTATCGGCTGCAAAAAAAGGAACGAGCAGGCCGTTCTCGCCGGAACTGATGACCTCGCGCACGGGCGGTGTGTCAGATCCGATCACCAGGCATCCCGCGCTCATCGCTTCCAGGACTGACCAGGACAGGACGAAGGGGTAGGTCAGGTAAACATGCGCCGATGACACCTGCAGTGTTGAAATAAACGTATCGTATGGAACGCCGCCCATGAAATGGACGCGCGACATATCCAACTGATCGCGTACTTCCTCCAGAAAGATCGACTTCCAGGTGCTGCCAGCCGGTGGAGGAAGGCCATAGGACAACCCATCCCGCCCGATGATGACAATTTGTGCATTAGGCCGGCGCCTCAGTATTTCGGGAAGCGCGCGCATGAAGATGTGATAACCCCTCAGCGGTTCGAGATTGCGCACCACGAACGTCACGATTTCATCCGAACGGCTGACCTGCCGGCCGTTCGGGAGCGTCAGGCGAGCTTGCGAATTCGGCCGCACGCGCGACGTATCAATTCCCTCGTGGATAACGTCGATCTTGCTTTGATAGTGCGAGGGAAAAGTCGACCGCTGCCAATTTGTTGGCGAGATCCCACGTTCGCAATCGGCCAGCGCGAGCAACGTCGTCGCATTCTTAAGCTGCAGCCCGATATGACCGTCCAGACCCGACATCGGAAATTCCGGGTCGAATCCGATGTCACGCCTTTCGGCTCCGTAAAAGAATTCGCAATAGACGAACAACCTCGCCTTGGGAAACATCGTGCGCAGGGGCAACGTCTCGCCCCATCCGGGATGAGCGAAGATCACATCCGGTGCAAACCCCGACGCCGCCAATGTTGAAAGACTGTACAGGACCTGCTCAGCGCGGCGGCACTCCAGATCGAAACGTCGGGCGAATGGGTGGGTTTCAGAGACGTCGGCGTGGGTAAGTGCATATTTAATCAATTTGACCGAAGGCATCGGATGTGCGTTCGACGCGCCAATGGCAACGAGTTCGAAGCCAGGTACACGAGCCAACGCCGTCGCCAGACTGCGATATTGCGCCGGAAAATTGTTGTGAACGAATAAAATTTTCATCGACATAAAATCTTCATCGAAGATCACGCCCCACTTCAATGCTTCATGCGATGGTCAATTTGAGGGCACGATGAAGCTTCAACGGCATGTTTATAGCAAGAATTTTCGGCAGCGACGTTGTCAGTGGCGACTCCATCTAACCCTCGCGCGCCGCAGAGCAGAATTGCAAAACTAAGTAATTCGCATTCTTCGTCTCGCTTTCTCTTTCTTCTGACATTTTCCTGCCCTAAAAATCTTCAATCAATCATAATCACAAGAACGCGAATTCAAAGTCAGCGTCGTACTGGAAATGCAAGGACTAACGGGATGAGAGTCAGACTCACACAAGGTCCTTCCGGCAACCAATCGCAAGTCCAGCATCTAGATCTAAGCAGCGCTGAGAACGTCGCAGACTCCATCGCATTGTTGCGAGAAGAAAACGACAGGCTGCGCAAGATGGCCGAGTCGCTCAGCACAGAAATCGAAGACATTCAACGTTCTCTCGCGCCGACAGCCAGCCTGGTGGCCGCCTTTCCCCAGAAGTCATTTCTCGGATTGTCTTGAGTGAGCGGGTCGTGCGCCTCGCCATTCGCAAAATAAATCTGTTTCGGAGAGTTTGATGAACAACGTTGAGCAACAGAAGATGGCAAGTCTCGAGCGCGGACTGTTCTTCATCAACTACAAGAGCGCGGACGATTCTCTCTCGCCACCTCACGTGACGGTCGCTCCAGCCGAGGGGCATGAGCGGCGTATGGAGATCATACTCCATCCCGACGCAACCGAGCCAACGCTGCGAGAGCCCAATTCCGGC
This sequence comes from Afipia dichlorophenoxyacetatis, assembly GCF_055386385.1. Classification (NCBI taxonomy): domain Bacteria; kingdom Pseudomonadati; phylum Pseudomonadota; class Alphaproteobacteria; order Hyphomicrobiales; family Nitrobacteraceae; genus Afipia; species Afipia dichlorophenoxyacetatis. The sequence goes on from NZ_AP029250.1 coordinate 3,578,149, forward strand.
CTGGTGGTGCGTGTCAACACGCCCGGTGCTTTGCAGGTCCGGGTCCAGCCGAGAAGACCAGGGGGATCGCGGGCTGCCGTGGTGAGCATCGAACCAATCCACGCTGGCCGAATGTCTGTTACGTCCGACGTGCAAACCAGCGGCATAGGATTGCACACGCAGGTTGCAACGGAGGGCCTGAAACTACTTGGCCACGTGGCTGGTCGCGGCGACATCGTTGTCGGTCCCAATGCATGGATCGCGGGTCCGACTGCGCCGTCCCGCGTGGAAGGCTTGGCTCTGGAATGGCCGGACAAACCAACGGGTGTCGATATTCGTTATGCAGTCCAATTCGCCAACGGTCAGGCGGGCAGCGGCAGGATGGTGCCACTCGGGACATACGCCGGCACCCGCGGACAGGCATTGCCCCTCACGGCGGTGGTTCTCGAAATGAACGGCACCGATGAACTGGAATTTGTCGCGGATGCAGGATTTTTGAATGCGCCGACTCTGCACGCGGTCGGCAAGCGTGTGGTGCTGTCGGGTCCAACCAGCCGCGAACCTCTGGTCGGCCTTCGGATCGGCATCGAACGCATCGCGACCGCGGAACAGGTTGTGACACCCGTAGCGCCGCGCGAGCCTACCGCTCCCGCACGTGTACGGGTCTTTCGCAGCCGACCGCGCCAAGCGAGTGCCATTTGATACATTATATCAAATGAGACAGACGCAACCGGTCGGGGCACCCTCAGATGGTTCTCGGCAGTGACCCCTTCGCTTGTCGTGTCGTACTCACATACCACGTTCGAACGACTGGCCGCACAGGCACTGACGGCTCAAGACTTTCCTGCAGCGTTCAAATACGCGGATCGACGTTGCCGTGTTGGGCCACCAGCGGCTGCGTATTGCTTCGTTCTCCGCGCGGAGGCGAACTGGAGGCTCGAACGCAAAGAAGCGGCGCTTGCGGACCTCGCTGAAGCGCTCCGTGTCGATCCTTCCGATCTTGGCGCCAACCGCCGCATGCTCATCTGGGCCACGGACAATCGGCGGCGAACCGCGGCCGTCAATCTGATCAGCCGTGACAGCAATCCGGCGGTCCTCCGTGCTGCCATAGCTGAACTCCGGCATGCAGGAGAGCAGCACTGGGCGTCATACTCGGTGTTCGACAATCATGTAACAGGCTGGGTCGCCTGGACCAAGGCAACCATGATCGAAGTCAGCCTTGCAACCGAGCACGGCACTCTCACCAGTTTGCTCGAACCCAATTCATTTCACGCCCTAGCCGGGATGGACGTCCAGGCCACCGCCTTTCTGGTTCGGCGGCCGCCATCCACAATGCCTCAGACGCTGATGTTGAAATGCGAAGAAGAGATTTTCCAGGTTCGACGGCTAGCGCCCAATCTGTCCTTGCCGCCCGGGCCGCAAATCGACCCTCCCCGCTCTGCCGCGCTACGATCCGACATCATACCCACCGTCATCGTTCCGGTGTACCGGGATGCACGGACAACGCTTGCCTGCTTTGACAGCCTCATCAAGGCACGGGCTTCCAGTGAATTCCGCATTCTGGCTGTCGACGATGCCAGCCCGGAAGCGGAGTTGCGGCACGAACTCAACACGCTTGCCGCTGCCGGGACGATCGATCTTCTCGTCAACGCGGCCAATCTGGGTTTTGTCGGTTCAGTCAACCGCGCGCTGAAGAAAGTACCGGCGGGCGACGTCTTGCTACTCAACTCCGATACAATCGTGCCGCCCGGCTTCGTCAGTCGATTGGCAGCGGTTGCGAATTCTGCGCCTGACATTGGAACCGTCACGCCGCTGTCAAACAACGGCGACATCTGTTCGTTTCCGACGCCGAATGATGTCAACCAGATGCAAGGTTATGAGAATATCCTCGGGATCGATCGGGTCGCAAGCACCGCCAATGCGAGCGATGCGATCGACGTGCCGAGCGGCATCGGATTCTGCCTTTATATTACGCGCAGCTGTCTCGACGCCGTTGGCGGGCTCTCGGAGAATTTTGAACGAGGCTATCTCGAGGATGTCGATCTCTGTCTACGCGCACGCGCGAAAAATTTTCGCAGCGTCTGCGCACCGTCGGTCTATGTCGGACATCACGGCTCGAAATCCTTTCAGCACGAGAAGCGAGGCCTGGTGCTGCGCAATCTCGACGTTCTGGACCGGCGGTTCCCGGACTATCGGCAAGAATGTCGCGCGTTCGAGATCGCCAATCCATTAAGGACAGCGCGCGAAAGACTCGATCGCGCCCTGCCCTGGCCTTCCGAGCCCTCCGTGCTCCTTGTCGGGAATCAACGGAGCTCCGCTGCCATCGCCGGGGAACGAGCGCGCCATCTCCGCGAACGCGGCGAGCGTGCTCTCCTCCTATTGCGGGACCGCGATGTCTTCCATCTCAAAGCCGCCGACGGGGCCAGTCCACAGGCCGTCCGCTTGAAGCTGGACACCGAGGCAGCTATCGCGGACGCCGCCAACATCATTGCACGGCTGCACGCTGGCCGCGTTGAGATTCTCGACCCAAATCCACTTCCGCATTTGGTCACGCTGATCCAGAAACTTGGCATCCTCATCCATCCCTGGCTAACAGCAGGTGGTCTGAGCGAGGCAATCACCTCGCTTCCCGATAACATGCCGATTCTTGTTCCCAGCGAGACGGCTAAGGCGTTTGCTCAGGCTCGCTGGCCCGGCCGCGAGATCATTCTCCAGGATTGGCCAACCCGTTCCTTACTCCTCGCGCCGATCTCCGGCGCGAGCAAAACGCTTGCCGTCGTTCCATCCACTCCTTCACCCGCAGCTTTTCGCGTGATGCGAAGACTGGCGGATCGCCTGGGGCAACAGTATCCATCCAGATCAATCGTCATCGCCGGTGCCACCTGTGACGACGACCGTCTGATGTCGTATGCGAACGTCTTCATAACGGGTCCCGTCACAGCCGATGAGATTGGAGATGTCCTGGCGCCGCATCATCCAGGCTGGCTGCTTACCGATTTCGACAACCCAGTATTCGGACATCCAATCATTGAGACGACAAGGCAGGCCTCGATACCTGTCGCATATCGCGACTGGTCCGCCGGATCGACAAAAACCCGCAAGGGTGATCTTGCTATTCCCGCCGATGTGGACGAGGCGGGACTTGTCGATGCCATCATCGAGTGGATCGGACGGTAAGCATGGACCGTCTCATCCGAACTCACACGGAACCAATAGACGAACCGAAGCTGGTCAGCCGGCTTATGCTGGCGCAGGACGGCACGGTTTCGGGATTCGTGTTTGATCCACTGACTCCCGGGCGCCGCTTTACGGTCGACATCCTGCTCGACGGCCTGGTGCTGAAGACGATCTATGCCGATGCCTTTGTCCTTGAACTCTCTCAGCAAGTGCAGAACAGCACTTTCGGCTTTGCGGTAAGTATCGAGCCCGATCTGCTTCGTGCTGCGGGTCTTCTTGAGGCGCGTCTCGCCAATCTCGGAACTCCCGTTGGTGACCCTATCGACCTTGACACCGAGAGCGCAGAGCTGGCCGATCTGCGGCCGAGCAGCAACCTGCGCTGGTTGGGGGGCCTGCATTTCGAGGGCTGGATCGACGGCGATGTTGTTGTCATTCTGGAAGCGATCGTCGACGGAGAACCGGCCGCGCAGGTACGCGCCACGGCCTGGACGCATGTCGGTGGTGAGGCCGACGGGCAGACATCGCGCAACGCCCGTGCTTTTAATTTCTACGTCCCGCAACGCTTTGCAGACGGACGTGTCCACAGGGTTGTCCTGCGCAAAGAGGATGGCGAACAACTTCCGACGACGGCAGTCTTTGTTGCGTTTCCCGATGGCCTCACCGGAATGATCGATGCTATCGGCGGCCATGACGCCGAACGCCTGCGTGGCAAATTGTACGATCGGCTTATTCCCGCTTCGCTCCCGCTCGCCGATTATGCCGATTGGCGCGATCGCTTTCCGCTGCCGGAGCCGGAGCCAAGCTCGCTTCAGTTAGCCATTGTTGTCGCCGGCAGTGCCAGCGCTCAGCAGACGCTTGCTACGCTGGAAACGCAAAGCCACGAGAATTGGACCGCAGGTGCGATTGACGGTCAGCCGCTCGTGGTCGACAGCGATGCCCTGCTGGAGTTTCTCCACGATGCCGCAGCCGATGCGCGCCACGTCGTCGTGACCATGGCGGGCATGTCCTTCGAACAGCACGCGCTAGCCCGTATTGCCGCTGCATTCGATGCTTACCCGGATGCGGTCGCAATGTACGGCGATCTCGACTTTCTCGCTGACGATGGCCGCCTCTGGCCGCTTGCCTTTCCGGCGTTCGATTACGAGAGAATGCTTGAGCAAGGGTACTGCGCTCACCTGTTCGCGGTTCGCCGCGACGCCCTAATCGCGGCCCTTGAGACGCGTCCGGACAACCTCTACCGGCTCTTTAACTGCCTGCTCGATCATATCAGTCCGATGCAGGCAAATATCCTCCACCTGCCCGGAACACTGGCAACCATGCCCAAGTTCAATCGAGCAAGGGCCTCCTCTCATCTTTCCGCCGCGAGCCAGATGCACCTGCGCGCGCGCAGCATTAAGGTGGACGTAACGGAGCAGCAAGGCCATCTCTTTCCTGCTGTTCGAATCAAGCGGTCCATTCCACAAGAACGAGTGAGCGTGATCATCCCGACGCGCGACCGCGTTTCTCTCCTGCGCACCTGCCTCAACAGCATCGCACCGGCGGTTGAGCGTTGTCATGCCGATATCCTCATCGTCGACAACGACAGCACCGATCCGGAAACGATCGGCTTTCTTGCGGATTTGCCGCGGCGTGGTATCCGGACATTGCGGATCGAAGGGCCGTTCAATTTCGCAAGGCTCAACAATCAGGCCGCTGCGATGCTCGATAGCGACGTTCTTTGTCTTCTCAACAACGACATCGAGGCAACATCCGACGACTGGCTCGAGGAGATGCTGGCGCGACTGACCGAACCGGATGTCGGCGCGGTCGGTGCGCTGTTGACCTGGCCTGGCGGCGTCGTGCAACACGGCGGCATCGTCCTGGGTATGAACTTCTCGGTCACCCACGCCTTCACCGACCGCTTCAGTGATGATCCCGGCTTTCTCGATCAGCTCCTTGTGGCGCACGAATGCAGCGCGGTGACTGCGGCCTGCCTTGCGACCCGACGAAGCGACTATCTTGCGATCGGCGGAATGGACGAAGCCCGCTTCGCTGTGGCGCTTAATGATGTCGACTATTGTTTGCGCCTGCGCGAAGCCGGCAAGCGCATTGTCTTCACGCCGCATGCGAAGCTGATTCACGCTGAATCCGCCAGCCGCGGAAAGGACAATCGCGCCGATCGGCGAGACCGGTTTGAACATGAGCTTAATGTGCTGCGTGCGCGCTGGGGCGACTCGCTTAACGACGACCCGGCCTACAATCCGCAACTGTCACGCGATGGCGTCCCCTATAGCGGCCTGGCTTGGCCTGCGGGACGACGGACACCTCGCTATAATAGCTCGCCGATCGCGCGCGATTTGGCATTGGGATTTTGACGGGCGACAGAAGCATTCCCAGTCAGGTTAAAGCACTGCCGCAAAGCGGCATTGCGCCCTCCTTCGCGACAGAGGCGACGAAAGCACCCTAACGGCTCATCGATTCACCGCTTCGCTTTGCAAGGCGACGAAGGCGTCGAGTTCCGGCATCAACGCGTCCTGCCAGGCCGGCATCGTCACTCCGAAACGATCTTTCAGGCGTGATAGGTCGAGCCTGGAATTACCGGGGCGTTTCGCTTTGGTGGGAAAATCGGTTGTCGCAATCGGAATGATCGTCTCCACGGCGAGCGCTACACCCCGCGACTTCAACCCGGCGACGATGGCGCTTGCGAAGCCGTGCCAACTTGTCTCGCTGGCACAGGCAAGATTGACCACACCGCCGCTGCTCGTGAACAACTCTTCCAGGTTCGACGCGTTTGACGTCACGATGCCGGCAACGGTGGAGGCGATCGTGTTTGCCGTGGTCGGGGCGCCGATCTGGTCAGCGACAATGCGTAATTCCTTGCGCTCACCAGCCAGCCTCGCGATGGTGCGCAGAAAATTTGCTCCACTCGCCGCGTAGACCCAGCAGGTGCGCGCGATCAAATGCGGCCCTCCCGCCGCCTGGATGGCTAGGTCGCCGGCAAGCTTGCTCGCTCCATAGACCGATAGCGGGCCCGCGGGGCTGTCCTCACGCCACGGTTTGTCACCTGATCCATCGAAAACATAGTCGGTGGAGAAGTGGATCAGCGGCACGCGATTCCGTGCCGCCCATTTCGCGATCGCCTCGGGACCCTTGGCGTTGACGAGGAAGGCAAGCTCACGCTCATCCTCGGCACGATCCACCGCAGTATAGGCCGCAGGGTTGATGATGAGATCGGGCCTGAAGCCATCGAGCGCCTCGTCAAGCGTCTGAGGCTTCGACAAATCGAACTCGATGAGTGAGGGAGCGATGACCGTGCCATACATGGCCAGCAGCGGCCGCAGCGCCCCGCCGACCTGGCCATTTGTCCCCGTCAACAATATCCGCATCAGATCTGCCCGTACACTGGAAGGTTCTTTACGTCGGTCAACAATGGCGCGTCCGCATCCTTGGCCGACAACGACGGCTTGTCGACGCCCCAATCAATACCAATCGCCGGATCATCCCAGCGGATCGACACCTCATCCTTCGGACTGTAAAAATCGTCGCATTTATAGAAAAAATCGGCTGTCTCGGAAAGAACAACGAAACCGTGCGCGAAGCCACGGGGGACCCAGAGCTGTCGTCTGTTCTCCTCGCTCAATTCGACAGCAACGTGACGCCCGAAATTCGGGCTGCCAACGCGCACATCGACGGCAACGTCCAAAACCTTACCACGTAGCGCTGTTACTAGCTTTCCTTGTGTAAGGGGATTTTGCAAGTGCAGCCCGCGCAATACGCCATGGGCGGAGCGGGACATGTTGTCCTGAACGAACGAGCGACTGACGCCGTGTTCGACGTAACGGGGAGATTGATAAGTTTCGAGAAAAAAGCCGCGCTGATCGCCGAACAGCTTGGGCTCGATGATGATGACCTCGGGAAGCTCGGTCCGAATGATATTCATCTTACGACACCTTGATTTTCCAGACGCACATGGTGACTCCACATTGATAACAAATCCGACTTCATATCGATAACAGACTTGCGCGATTAACACTATATGTTATGTTTGTTATCATTCAATGTGAGGGGCTCATGAAGGGTATCATTCTCGCCGGCGGGACGGGCTCACGCCTTTACCCAGTGACGACGGTTGTCTCAAAACAACTTCTGCCCGTCTTCGACAAACCGATGATCTACTATCCACTCTCTACGCTGATGTTAGGGGGAATTCGCGATATCCTCGTGATTTCGACACCGCAAGACAAACCGCTGTTCGAGCGGTTGCTCGGCGATGGCGGCGAAATCGGCATGCGCTTTAGCTATGCTGCGCAGGAAACACCTCGCGGGCTGGCGGACGCCTTCATCGTCGGCCGCGACTTCATTGGCTCGGACTCGGTGGCCCTTGTGTTGGGGGATAACATTTTCCACGGTCACGGACTGCCAGATATGTTATCCGCAGCATCCACCCGCAATGTGGGAGCGACGGTGTTCGGTTATATCGTCAACACCCCCGAACAATATGGGGTGGTTGAGCTCGATCACACCGGACGCGCACTTTCGATAGAAGAGAAACCGAAACAGCCGAAATCAAATATCGCCGTCACCGGGCTGTATTTTTATGACAACGACGTCGTCGAGATCGCAGCGAACATAAAGCCATCAGCACGTGGCGAAATCGAGATCACAGATGTCAACAACGCCTATCTCGAGCGCGGCAACCTCTATGTCGAGGTGCTCGGTCGCGGCTTTGCCTGGCTCGACACCGGCACTCATTCCTCACTGGTCGAGGCCAGCCACTTCGTACAGATCCTGGAACAGCGGCAGGGCTTGCGCATCGCATGCCCTGAGGAAATTGCGCTGCGGCAGGGCTATATCTCGCTTCAGGCGTTTGAGAAGGCGGCCGAGAAGAATGGGAAAAGCAGCTACGGCGAATATTTGAAGTCAGTTGCGCGCTCACAATACGCCTGATTCGAATGCACGGAGCCGACATGCACTTCAAAGCTTCGACTATCTTTGTTACCGGCGGCGCTGGATTTATCGGCTCGGCTGTGGTTCGTCATCTCTTGCAGAATACCCACGCCCGCGTGGTCAATATTGACAAGCTCACCTATGCCGCGAACCTCGACTCGCTGCCTGGGACAAACGAAAACCTGAACTACGCCTTCGAGAAACAGTGTATTTGCGAAGGTTCCGGTCTGCGCCGTCTCTTTGAAAAATACCAGCCAGACGCGGTGATGAATCTCGCCGCCGAAAGCCATGTCGACCGCTCGATCGACGGCCCCGGCGAATTCATCCAGACCAACATCGTCGGGACGTTCACCCTCCTGCAGGAAACATTGCGCTATTGGCGTTTACTGTCGCCCGAGAAGCGCGAACAATTCCGCTTTCTCCACATCTCTACCGATGAAGTGTTCGGCTCGCTCGGCGATGATGGCTTCTTCACGGAGACCACCGCGTACTCACCGAACTCGCCATATTCAGCGAGCAAGGCTTCCTCCGACCACCTGGTGCGAGCCTGGCATGAGACCTATGAACTGCCGACACTGATCACCAATTGCTCGAACAATTACGGGCCCTATCACTTCCCGGAGAAGCTGATCCCGCACATGATCATCAAGGGCCTCGCCAGCGAACCGCTGCCCGTCTATGGCGACGGCAAAAACATCCGCGACTGGCTCTATGTCGAGGATCACGCGAAGGCGCTCGCGCTGGTGCTTGAGCATGGTGTGGTCGGCGAGACCTACAATGTCGGCGGCCGTAACGAGCGCACCAACCTTCACGTGGTCGAAAGTATCTGCGACCTCCTCGATCATGTCGCGCCAAGCGCAAAGGGTTCCCGCCGCCACCTGATGACCTTCGTCGCCGACCGTCCTGGCCACGATCGTCGCTACGCCATCGACGCCTCAAAACTCGAACGTGAACTCGGCTGGCGCGCGCAGGAGAATTTTGAAAGCGGCATCGAGAAGACTGTGCGCTGGTATGTCGACAAACAATTCTGGTGGCAGGCGATCCTAGAGCGAGGCTATGCGGCAAAGCGTGTGGGACTCAACGGGTAGCGCAGCGGCCTCCCTGATGCGGCAGGCCCTCTCCCTCTCATGACCGGCAACCTGGGGCCGTAATACGATGCGAATTGTGATGATTGGCGCGGGCTATGTTGGCCTTGTGTCCGGAGCCTGTTTTGCTGATTTCGGCCACGACGTTACCTGCATCGACAAAGACACCGATAAGATCGCAGCCCTCAAGCAATACAAGATTCCGATCTTCGAGCCCGATCTCGATAAGCTTGTGGAGAGCGGTACAAATTCAGGCCGGCTGAAATTCGGGACCGATCTCTCCAGCATCGCCGACGCGGACGCCATATTCATCGCGGTGGGAACGCCATCGAGGCGCGGCGACGGACACGCGGATCTAAGCTACGTGGACACCGCGGCTCGCGAGATCGCGATGCATCTGAAGGGCTTCACTGTCATCGTCACCAAATCAACCGTCCCGGTCGGGACCGGGGACGAAGTGGAACGGACGATCCGAGAGACCAATCCGAGGGCCGACTTTGCGGTCGTCTCGAACCCGGAATTCCTGCGCGAGGGTGCGGCGATCCACGACTTCAAACATCCCGACCGCATCGTGGTCGGCACAGATGATGATCGCGCCAGGAAGGTGATGGGCGAAATCTACCGCCCGCTTTATCTCAACCAGGCACCGATTCTCTACACCGGCCGTCGCACGGCCGAACTGATCAAATATGCTGCCAACGCCTTTCTCGCGACCAAGATCACCTTCATCAACGAGATAGCAGATCTCGCCGAACAGGTCGGCGCCAACGTGCAGGAGGTTGCGCGCGGCATCGGGCTGGACAACCGTATCGGCACCAAATTCCTGAATGCCGGCCCCGGCTATGGCGGCTCGTGTTTTCCGAAGGATACCCGCGCGCTGTCGAAGACCGCGCTCGATTACGGCGTGCAGCTTCGTGTTGTTGAAGCAACCCTTACCGTCAACGAAATCCGCAAACGCGCGATGGCGCGCAAGGTCGCCGGCGCACTCGACAATGACCTCCGTGGCAAGACCATCGCCGTGCTGGGCCTGACTTTCAAGCCAGACACCGACGATATGCGCGAGGCCCCCTCAATCCCGCTGATCGCTGGCCTTCTGGATTTCGGCGCCAAGGTCAAAGCACATGATCCCGTCGGCATGGAGCAGGCGAAAAAAGAACTTTCCGGCATCGAATATTGCGACGATCCCTACACCTGCGCCCGCGGCGCAGACGCGCTGGTCATCGTGACGGAATGGCGACAGTTCCGTGCGCTGGATCTCGAGCGGATCAGGGCGACCATGGCGACGCCGGTGATTGTGGATTTGCGGAATATCTATCGGCCACAGGACGTGCAATCGGCCGGGTTCAAATATGAGAGTATCGGGCGGCGATAAAGCCGCCCCCTCAAACCAGTGATGAGTTGTCAGCCTGGCTATGCCTGGCTGCGATCGGGAAAGGAAGCGTCAATTGTTACCAAGAATGTCAGCCGAAGAAGCAGCCCTGTTTCTGTCTTTCGTACGAAATAGTCGCGATTATGTGGAATTTGGAACCGGCGGAAGCACTGTCTTGGCTTCGAAGCATGTCAAAAACTCAATACTCTCGGTCGACTCGTCCCAGCAATGGCTAGATCAAGTGAGTAGCGCCTGCGCTTCAAGTCAAACAAAGCCTGAGCTGACTTTTATCGATATCGGCCCGACCGGCAACTGGGGTTTTCCAACCGATGCCTCCACCAAATCGCGCTGGCCGGACTATCACTCCGCTATTTGGAAGATACCCCGTGGCGCCAAGGCAGATCTGTATCTCGTCGATGGCCGCTTCAGAGTGGCGTGCTTCGCCCAGATCGTATTGCACTGTCGTCCAAATGCAATTATCGGCATCCACGACTTCAGTTCACGTCCCAACTATCATTGTGTCAGAGAGATCGCCCAAGAGATTGCGACGGCTGGCGACATATCGTTCTTCCTTCCGCTCCCTAAAAAAGATGCTGCGGAGGCCATCCTTCGATCGTTCCGCACAGAGCCGGCGTAGTGTCCCCGCTCTGACGTTCGCTTGCGCGCGTTAACACGACAACATTATCTTCTGAATCGATCATAACATATGTATTGTTGACACCTTTGAGCGGTCCTCATAATTTCACAAACGCCTTCCCACATAGGGAGACCAGCGGATTGGAGCAGAAATGCCGTTGAACTGGGCAACACAGAAAGCTGAGATTTTGAAGCGTATCTGTGAAACCGAATCCTATCTTCGTATTATGCTGAAGACCAAAGATGATCCCTTTCATCTGGCTTCTTGGATCGAGCATCACTCGCGCATAGTACCAAAATCGGCGCTTATCATAATCGACAATATGTCGACCGATCAGAAAGTGTTGGACTTCTACGATCGTATTGGCTCAGACATTTTGATCTTCCAGTATGCTGGTTTTCACAATGATCTACATGATCACGTGCTGATGGACGCGCTTTATGACGCCGTCTACAAATCGTCAGACAGCCTTATTTTTCTCGATACAGACGAGTTTCTCGTTTGCGTCGATTCCGACGCGTCAAAATGGTCGCTTGATGTGCAGGTATTGTTGAAGGACAATCCTACCGCGTCGATTTTTCCTTCCACCTGGATATATAACGTACCGCACTCTTCGGATATGTTCTATCTCGGACCAAGTGCGACCAGCCTACACAGCGGTTTGATGTGGGGCAAACCCGTCATCAGGAAGTGGCCCAAGGGTAAAGCCGGTACCATTGGCCACAATACCCAGATTCCACGGGAGTGTTTCGCTGGTCCGCTTTCGACCAGGCTGTTCCTTAAACATATGACTCAGCTTTACCCCGAGCAACGCATAGTCACGAATGTTAATAAGCTCGTTGCGAGAGGGTTCGCGAAAGCGGGCGACACAGTCGAAGAAATTATCGCCCGCGGAACAACGGAGAAAGACAGCTATAACATTCAGCTTTATGTTTCCGAATTAAAGCAGCTGATTGCTCAAAAAGGCATCGAATGCCTGCCGAGCAAGGAGATTCCTTTGCATTCCATACGTCTACAAGAATCTCGAATGATCGAGTTCAACTCCAAAGCTGATCAAGACGCACTTAAGTACTTTGTGCAAAACGGAGACAAGATCGCGAAAGACGTATTAAAGCTTTGATCAATGCTCGGATCACAAAGAGCGTCTATTTACTCTGAGACGACAACGCTGACTTCAACGCATCAAGGCGCCTCCGGCCCTCGCCTTTCGTAGGAGCAATCCAGCCTCCCTCTGTATATTCATTCCACGCATAAATCAGCATGGAGGGAAAGGAGACATTTGACTCTAACGCGATGTCATACGCCTCCCTCACAAGACTTTCTATTTCTTGATCGGAAGGAACGTTGCAGTAGTCTCCCGCTGGATTTCGACCTTTCGCTAGATTGGGCTCATCCAAGTTCGGACGATAATCCCATCCCAAGGCAACGGGAGGGATAAATGGAATTGAAATCGACCTTGCCGTATCCCAATATCGACGGCTGCCATTCGCACAACTGGAAAATGGTAGCTCATGTCCAGGTGGCGTATTCTGCGATCCGCGTGGATTCCCATAGGATGTAGCCGCATCAAAGCCGAATGTCGAAATGAGCATTCGTGCATCGGTCGGGCTGAAAGTGACGACAACGAGATACGGACTTTCTAAATCGCGTTCAGCACATTTCGACTTGAGGCGGGAAAAGTACTGCTCGATCCGGTCTATATGAGGCTTGTTCTTCTCAAACTCCTTAGGGTTCAGCATCAGTATATATATGACCGGCCTTTCGCTTTGGGTCTTCAAGTAGTTCTTGGAGGCAAATGCGGCGACGTGTTCATCAACAACGTCTGCGCGGTATTTGGGATTGTCGAACATCGCAAAGCGAGCGTCGAATATCAGAGAATATTTGAGCTTGGTATCCAGCTGTTGAAATGACCTCAGCGCCTGCCCCATTCCTTGCCAGTTCTGGCTAAAATTTCCCGACCCATCTTCTGGAAAGTAATAGTCGAATGCAAAGTAAGTGATGCCGCTGTTCAGGGCATCCTCTGCCTCGGCCGTAAGGGTCTCTAGGTCGCTTCCGCAAATGCAAACATCCTTGTCGTTTCCCTTCGTGAATTCGGGCAGGCGCTCTTGCCAACGTGGCTCGGCTAGTACTTTCGAATAGGGGCTTCCAGGAAACCATGCGTCCCATCGAATGACCCCAATTTCCACAGCTTGCTTCTCAGCCGCCCTGGTGGGAGCAGACAGCATAGCGACGGCACCAGCTATAAGGATTTCCCTTCGCGAAAACACTTTCATAGCGTGCCTCTGCAATTTGGTGTTTGAACCGAGTAACCCGGAAGACTCAGCATTCTGAAAGAAGAGTCGCTCCGCATACTCCTTGCACGGTGCCTTCTCCGTCTCGAAGATAGGGATGCAAGTCACTTCCTCGCCGTCTGAAACTGGCAAAGCTGGGATTATCGCCAGTTGAGCGGCATCGTCCGTTCATTCCATTCAACAGTCCGATGATCCGATTGATAAGGAGCATACAATTGCTTCACCCAATAGTTGAAATTGGGATGAAGCCTGATGAACTTATAGAATGCATCGCCAAAATTTATCGGACTGAGGCAAGCCCTGTTGATTGGCCGTCGGGCTATTGCATTCGTACAGTATGACGACATGCAGGCCCTTGTCTCGCTTTCGGCCACGTTGCTCAGACTTCGAAAACTGTTCGTGGAATGGAGCCGATACATATAGCGATCCGCCTCCACGTATTTAGGCTCGACCACGGTTACAGCGCGCAATGCAAATTCCCAGTCATGGCAGTACTTCAAGTCAGACAGCCATCCGATTTGTCGCAGCAACTCGCGGCTCAACACGAAATTTCCGGTGGAAGCGGCGATCTGCGAATCCAGGAACGCCCAGGATAGCGGAGACCCCGCTACTCGGGCGCGGTCGATAGCGTACCGAAGGTTCGTTGGAAATTGATGGGTGGTTATCGGCTTGCCATTTTCATCGATCGGCTCAACGGCCGAAAAGCCGAAGAACAGTTTCTCGCTGCCATATTGGCTCGCGAATATCTGAACGCGATCCTTTGAAAAGGCATCATCCGAATTCAGGAAGAAGATCATGTCTCCCTTGGCAAGGGATAACGCCCTGTTCCAGGTGCAGTGCGCTCCCAAGTTGAGAGGATTTCTCAAGAGCGTACAAGATACGAACCGCTTGCCGAAGGACTTCTTCTTGATGAGCCGCTGCGCGATTTCAAAGCTCTTGTCGGGCGAATGATCGTCAACGACAATCAGCTCGACACTCGGGAACGTTTGTTGATAGACCGTCTCGAGGCACTCTTCAATGTACGCTTCATGCTTATAACAAGCGATTACGACGCTGGCTAACATCTGGAATCCTTAGATTAACGCCGCACGATAATCGAATGACTCGACATCACCAGCGCACGACTTCCCTCTCCGACCTCCAGAACTCCGAGCCTGTACTCGCCGTCAGCTATATCGCGTGCGAGAAACGAAAGTTGGAAGCCGAAATAGCAGTCTTTGCTTTCGGCCCTCATGTATTCCTTGACATCAGGTCGTTCGTGCCAGTCCACAATCAAGCAGTAACTATTCTGATCCTGTTTTTCAGGATTCGACGAGAGTAGAACCAAGAAAGCCATCCTGTGCCTGGCCGCCTCAAAGCCCCCGCCTGCGCAGACCCATCCTCGCACGAGAATACTCGATCGCGGATCGACCACCACTCGTTCGCCCGTTTGAGCGTTTATGTTCTCAATTGCAAACAATGAACCCGCCGGGCTCTCAGATGCACCTTCCATTTCCACGGGCATCCCATTTCGCGCGTGTTGCAAGCCCGAATAGAACATCTCCGATCGATAAAGATTGCCGAGCAATTCGACGTGCGTGGCAGTTTCCTTCATCGCCTGCTCAAGTTCCTGCCGGCTCAGGCAATCCAGCAACTCCGGATTCGAACGCACCTGAGTCGAGATCGGCTCGGACGAAGCCACCCTCCTCAATGCTTCGAGAAATGCTCGGCCGTACCGGGAGTCCGGCTCCAGATGCGCCCCTTCAGCCCACTCATTCCAGGAGTTAATGAAGACGATCGGTTCTGAAAATGCGCCCTTTTGCGCTCGACGGGTCGCATCCCGCAGCCATACTTCGAACGCCTCAGGGCTAGACCTGTTGAAGACGTGCCCTCTCGATCCTTTGCGAGGCGTATTGTCCCAGCGCGGCATAACTGCTGGAAAGTAAGGGAAATCGTATGTCTTTCCCAACGACGAGCGCACGGCATCAACGTAGTCGTAGACTTTTCCTGTAAAGGTCGCCGGGGCATCCAAGTCCGAGAGCGGCACCTCCATTGTTGAGATGGTATGAGGAGGAAATTCCACCGCCGCATCGCAGCTCACGTCCCGCGGATCAAATTCGCCGAACGTCATAGCGTTGCAGATCAAAATCTCTCCAATTCCCAATTCCTTTGCCCGCGCGCGCCAGACCTCGAACAGGCGCTGCCTATCCGGCAATAACGACGGCCGATAAACGAGTATGATCTTGCGGCCATCTACCGCGATATAGCGCTCGTCGAGCAGAAGCTCCGCCATGTCGTCGATAAAACGAACATCGTCCTCCAGAGAATGATTTTGTCCGAGCAGAAGCTCAGCATCTGAGCCATCCCAACGACGAGACCAGTTCTCGTTCGCCCAGCAAATGCAGAACGGCAGACTCGGTTCTCCATCTTCCAGAAGGAGCTCCAGCGGCCTTTCGAGAAGTCTGCGCCCTTGGAACCAGTAGACATAGTAGCAGAAGCCATCGATGCCGTAGCGGCGCGCCAGGTCAGCCTGCTGCCGACGGGTCTCCGTCAATCTTGCATCGTAAAAGCCGAGATCTGCCGGCAGCCATGGTGATTGATGCGTCGGAAATTGCGGACGCATTCGCGAAACATTCGTCCACTCGGTGAAACCGGGCCCCCACCATCTGTCGTTCTCCACGAACGAATGAAACTGCGGAAGGTAGAAGCAAACATAGCGCACCTGTTTGTCGGTCGGATCCGCAGGTGTCGTAACAATCCCGTTGTTGTTCGGAATCAGCAGGTCGCTGTAATCGGCGCTGGAAAATCCCAAGGCAACGATCACTTCGTCGGGTGCAATGTTATCGAAGAGCGGTATCTCGAAGTATTCACCATCGTCCAGACTGACGCGAAGATAGATCTGTGGCTGCCCCCCATCCGTCAGCGTCTTTCCAAGAGCCCGCGCCAGGCGCCGACGGGCTCCCGGCTTCGCCAGATCGATACGGAAGCCGGGACGGCCGATTGCCTTGCGCGAACCAATCCCCGCAGGAGCTGCGCGGCCCGTTCTCGTCTCTTCGATTGCGTGAGAACCTACAAAGAGAGAAAGGGAAATTGATGCGGTTGGCGACCGGGCATCGACAATCCAACCTGAGATTTGCCGGCCGGAGTAATCAAGTATTGCGCCACGCAGGCGGGCACCCGATTCCAGATCGCTCAAATCGGGGTCAAGGAACAGGCTTTGGAGATTTTCCTCTTGTGCAAGAGGACTGGTGACAGCTTGTGCGTCCTTCGCATCCTTGACGCTGTATTCAAGAATTTTATTCATTGCACCCCGATCTCCTACTAGCCCTCAAACAAAACTCAACTGTCGACTGACGTCACGCCGATCGCACTCAGCCGCCGCGTGGCACCTTCATGATTTTGCCGCTCGGCTTGCTGATACCAGTGCACGGCCATATCCCTCTCTTGCGCAATACCGATGCCCGACATCAGCGCATCTCCGAACGCAAGCTGCGCTTCCGCCATGCCCTGCTCCGCCGCTTTCTGAAACCATTCGACAGCCTTCTTCGGATCGGCCTCGCATCCCTGACCTTTCCCAAGCATTACTGCGAGATTGTACTGCGCGACCGTATGCCCCTGCTGCGCAGCGGCCTCGTACCAACTCACGCCCTGCGCGAGATCCTGGGCCATGGCGGTGCCGACGCAATACATCACCGCAAGCTGGAACTGTGCGCCCGCATGACCTGCGCGCGCTGCCGTCGTCATCCATGAGACGGCCGCTTGCACATCGCTCACGGCGCTGTTCGGATCGAGATACAGAAGCGCCAATGTATATTGAGCTTCGACATGTCCTGCTGTCGCGGCTGACGTGAACCATGGGACAGCGGCTTGAACGTCCGCAGCCTCGCTGCCGGACCTACTCATCTGCAAAGCACCGAGTTGAAATGCGGCCGGCGCGTGTCCGGCTTCAGCCGCTTCGGTCAACAGCAATCGCACCTGATCAAGCAGCTCTGTCGAATCATCCTGATGTAGCAGAAAAAGCGCATAAGTCGTCTTGGCGTTAGGATCGCCGCCAATTGCGGCCTTGCTCAGCCATTCTCCCGCCAGCTTGTGATCGCGCGCAACACCGTTGCCTGCCGAATAGAGCCTCCCGAGCTGCACCTGCGCGGCGCTGATACCGCCTTCGGATGCACGCTCGAACCACTTGATCGCGCTCTCCACATTACGCTCGACGCCGGAGCCATTGAGATAGAACATGGCGATGTTGAACGCGCCGGTCGCGTGACCGTTCTCGGCCGCGCGCTCGAACCACTTTGCAGCTTGACGGATGTTCGGACCGACACCTGTGCCGGTCGCATAGAAGCGGCCCATGAAAAATTGCGCTTGCACATCGCCCCGCTCGGCAGCCTTCTCGTACCAGACTGTCGCTTCCCGTAGATCGGGCTCGGAGCCCGCGCCGTGCGAATAAAACTCCGCCAACGCCTGGATTGCCGGGAGGTACTCCTTGCGCGCAGCCTTGCGCAACGCTGTTTCGGCCTGGTCAATATCCATCGCGACGCCGTTGCCGTTCAGGCGCAGCAGACCGATATTGTAGAGAGCGATCGGATCATCATGCTTGGCTGCGCCTAGAAATAGTCGTGCGGCTTCGGCCGGCGCCTCGGGCATGCCCGTGCCCTTCAAGTTCATGAAGGCGAGCGCAACCTGCGCCCTTACGTGATCCTGTTCGGCCGCCTTGCGATACCAAATGGCGGCTTGCTCAAAATCGACGGGAACGCCCCGGCCTTGATAGTAAACATCCCCAAGCGCGAATTCAGCCGGCGCACACTTCTGTTCAGCCCCGATCCGATACCATTCGAGCGCCGCCTGAAGATCTTTCCCGCAACCGTGCCCTCCGGTGTACAAGTTGCCGAGAACAGTCTGAGCCTCGGGCTTGCCTGCTTCCGCCGCGGTCGATATCCACCGAAAGGCAGCCTTGATATCAGGCTCAACGCTTGTCCCATGCGGGAATACAAGGTGATGAATATTCGATGCCTTCTCGCCCAGCCGGACTGCAGAAGATTGGCGCCATGTTTCAGGCCGATATTGGCCGAGCGGCGCCTCGTGCCCATGAAGAAAAATCAGGCCGAGCTGGAATTGTGCTTCGACATTGCCGAGCTTAGCCGCGCGCTCGTACCAGATAACGGTATCGGGCACGTTCCTGATGACACCCTCGCCTCTCGCGTAAAGCATCCCGATCCGGTAGCTCGCCTCGGAATCACCGGCCTCTGACGCCAGCTTCCAGAGCTTCAACGCGTCCAGATATCGGTCGCGCTCATAGGCTTCCAGTCCACGCTTAAAAGAGCTGGCGCTGGAAAACGCGGAAGCTGGTCGAAACCATTCAAAAAGCGATCGCGCCAAAATCGTCATGGCTCACGCATGGCCTCTCGCGCAGTCTTGACCACTCCGCCAAGCACATACATCGCAACGGATCGCGTGCCGACATTGATGTCGCCCTGAAGAGTCATGCCTGGAATGAGCCGAAAATTGCTCGGAACACCCTTGAAGTTGGACGCGTCCACCGAGCAGCGCGCCTTGTAATAAGTGTAATCGAGCGGCTTGCCATCCTCATCCGTCGTGAACGCGCCCTCGCTGATCCAGCGCACTTTCCCGCTAGCGGTACCGTGCTCCGCCGCATTGAAAGCATCGACTTTTATGATGCAGGGATCTCCGGCGCGGACAAATCCGATATCCCGCGAAGAGATCCTGATTTCCGCTTCAAGCTTGGTGTCGATCGGCATCAGCGTGATAAAGGGATCGCCTGGCTTGAGGACAGAACCGACCGAGAGCCTTGCCATGGTCAACACCACAGATGGTTCGGCCGCGGTCCATCGCACAAGGTCCTGGTGTTTGAGCGCCTTTTCGTAGGATGCTCTCGCATCATCAAGCTTGTTGCGCGTGGTCACGAGATCCTGGCTCAGTTGCGCAAACCACTGTTGCTTGAAAGCGTCACGATCGGAAATGAGCGATCCCATCGTATTTTGTGCCTCGATCAGGCTGTTGTGCGTATTCTCCAATGTCCGCAACAATTCCAGCCGGCTATCCTGGGAAATGTACATGTTGAGCTTCGAGCCCGAGCCCATCTCGGCAAGCGTCGTGCGCATCTCCTCGATCTTCTGCAGCACCTCATCGCGTTGCCGATATTTGACATCATCACCACGCAGCTTTTCGATTGTGGCCTGCGTTTGCTTGATCTTTGATTCGAAGCTGTTGAGCTGAGCAGTGTATTGCGCCATCCTCTGATCGTAGAGCGCCTTCTGCAGGGCAGCGTATTTCTGAAAATCGGGATCTGACTTGTCGGCAAATACGAGCGAACGCTGCCCCAGTTCGGCCTCATCGCGCGCGACTTGCGTATCAAGACTCGCGATCTGCAACTTCGCCTGCGTCAAATCGGCGGACGTAAACGTTGCGTCGAGCGTGGCGAGTAATTGACCGGGCTGCACCTGCTCGCCCTCGCGCACGTCGATCGTCTTGATGATCGACGGATCAAGCGCTTGCAAAACGTTGATCTGACCGACCGGCACGATTTTTCCGCTGAGGCTGGTGATAACGCGATCAACTTGCGTCAAGCACATGACCGCAACAATCGCGACCATGAACGCGGAAAGCGTGAACAACGTGGCACGCGCAATCAGCGGTTCGGATTCCTCACGAATTGCATCGGTTTCCGACTGGAACTGGCGAACGGTAGCGAGCGAAGCCTGATTAGGAGACAAGAGTCGGACTCCGGAAATTTGGCTTGTCCGCCCGAGCGGGCGTTAGATGCGTATTCTGCTGGTGCCAGAGCGAGCCGTAAATCTCGTTCCGCTCCAGCAATTCCTCATGCCGCCCGATGTCGTCGACCACTCCGCGATTGAGCACGAGAATGGCGTCCGCATTCGTCAGCGACGAAAGCCGGTGCGAGATAATGATCAGCGTCCGGCCACTCGCGATCCGCGTAATGTTGGCGTTCACGATGGCCTCGCTGTCAGCGTCGAGTGCGCTCGTTGCCTCGTCCAGAACGAGAATTGGCGGATCGACGATCAGCGCACGTGCAATCGCAAGCCGCTGCCGCTGCCCTCCGGAGAGATTGGGCGACCCCTCATAGACATAGGTTTCATAACCGCGCGGGAGCCTATCGATGAACTCTTCGGCGCCCGCCAATCGCGCCGCCTTGACAACATCGTCGAAGGTCGCGTCTGGCTTGGCTGCCGTGATGTTTTCTCGAATCGACCCGCTGAAAAGAAAGTTCTCCTGCAACACGACGCCGACACTCCGCCGCAGGTGATCGACGTCGTATTCGCGAACGTCGATTCCATCGAGCTTGATCAGCCCATCATATTCAGAATGCAATCTCTGCAAGAGCCGCGTGATCGTGGTCTTGCCGGAGCCGCTCTTGCCCATCACGCCAAGTGTCATTCCTCTGGAGACCTCGAACGAGACGCCTTTCAGCGCTGGCGAGACCGCCCCCTTGTATTTGAAGGTGACGCCGGAAAACTCCACTTTGCCATCGACCGGAGACCGAACGCCGTGTCCGGAGCGCCCCTCCTCGGGAGGCTGATTCACGAGATTGCCGACCGTCGCGACCGCACTGCGGGCTTCGTCGTATTGATTGATCAGCTGGGCCATCTGCATCAACGGGCCCGCCACGCGCTGAGACAACAAGAGGAAGGCAAACAGCGCCCCGAGAAAGACGGGGTCCTTGTTTTCAAGCGCGAGAAAGACGCCGAGCGCAAATGATCCGCTCACCGCCAGCCGTTCCAACGGACGTACCACCACCTGGATCGCGTTTCCGGTCAACCCTTCCGTCAGCCGGGCTTTGGCGACGCGCGCGACCAGCACGTCCCACTTGTGACGCTGCCGCGCATCGAGCGCCAGCGATTTCACCGTCCGGATGCCATTGAGCGTTTGAACCAGGAACGCGCCCTGCTCACCTTCTACGGTAAGAACCGCCTTCGACGCCTTGCGATACGTCGGCAGCATCAACACAAGCCAGCAGACGATCAATCCCGACAGAGCCAGGACCACGAATGACATGATCGGGCTAAAGAAGAACATGACAGGCAGGAAGAAAATCAGTGTCGTTGAATCCAGAACCGTGCCGAACAACTGCCCCATCAAAAACGTGCGAATGCGAAACACTTCACGGATGTCACGCGCGACAAGGCCGACGGCGGTCTGTTCGAAATAGTCGATGGGAAGGTTGAGGACCTTTTCGAAGACGTAGGTGGACAACTTTACGTCGAGCCTGGTCGTCAGGCGATGCACGAGGAGCTGCCTCAGGAATGAGAACGCCGCCTCGAAGGCGATGATGAGCAGCATCGATAGGCACAGCACATAGAAGGTGTTGAATGCCTGATAGAAGATTACTTTGTCCAACACCAACCGCCAGAACATGATGGGCGCCAGACCAAGAAATCCGAGGATCAGTGCAGAGATCGCAACGTCCCGGACGATGCGCCGCTCGCGGAACAACAATGCGGTTACGAGGCCGAGGCTGAACGGCTGCGATTCGTCCGAGATCTCGTAGTTGCGCTTGGCAAGAACGAGATCCCCGGACCAGATGTCTTCGAAGCGCGGCTGGTCGATCACGAGCAGCGCGTCTTCCGCCGCATTTGGATCGCGGAGCACGATACGAGTGTTGTTGGCGTCCCCGTCGACACGAAGCAACACCATGTAGCTTCCATTACGGAGGCAAACGATGGCCGGGAGCGCCTTGTTCAGGTGAGAAAGACCGTCCCAATCGAGCTTGACGAGTTTCGACCGCATGCCGGCCTTCTCGGCGCAGCGAACGAGTTGATCAAGCGTCACCTCTTGATCAGTGAGAAGGTTATCCTTGATAAGTTGCGTCGAAGTGAGATGCAGCCCGTGCTGTCGCGCGACGATGATCAGAGATTCGAGCCCGGACGGCGGCACCGGATCGACATAAGTATTTTCGGCGGCAGCTTGGACAGTCATGAAGCTCAGCCCGTCTGTTGCGATCGATCACAAATCATCGCTCCCTTTCGGCAAACGACAATCCGTTTTGATTCATAACATTAGATACAACAAAAATAACGATAACACTAACATTTAAAGTGAGGGGCGATTATTTTGAACAGTATTGGCGGTAGAACGAACATCGCTCACGACGCTGACACTTCCTGAAAATTGAAACCTGTTTCCAGCAAAGCCTTCTGGATGGCTACACCGTCGGCCTCAGGCATAAGTGCCAACGCACAGACTTCGAAGTTCGCCGTCGTTACAGACACGGTCGGGAAACCTGCCATCAACAAAAGATTGCCAAGCCGCTCTGCCGTAAATCCGGTGCGATGGGCCATATGGACGTGCCCCTCTTCGATCGCGCGCGAATGACCGTAGAGCATGTCGAGCGCCCTGATGGGGCCCGCTGGAGAATTGTAGGCAATCGCGGCAATGCCGTGTTCAACGATAAAATGAGCCACAGCTTCGATATCCGGACTCATCATCAAAGCAAAACCGTCCAGCTTCAAAACCTGACGAAACTGACACAGCGTTGGAAAGACCTCGTGGGCATAGAGATGTTCAAGCACATGCGACGACCACACCCCATCGAACGATTGCGGCTCAAAGGATCTTCCGATCTCGATGACCGAGCCCACAACGTCAGGTCCGACATGCGGATCGATATCAAAGCGCACTTCTTCCCAGCCTTGCTGCTCTACCATTCGAGCAATTCGCCGGGCGGTTCCAGGTCCGGAGCCCGCGTTGAGCAAGCGCTTACTGCTGGCCGGCAAGATCAACTCCTGACGCCACAATCGGGCGTATCGAACAAGGACTAAGACATTCGAGCCTCAGGGGCCGACCACCGCTCCTATCGATGTCGCCCCACAAAGGCACAGACCTCCTCTCAAGCCATCAGCAGAGAAGAGAGCAAAAGTCCCGCTGAAAGCGGGACTTTCACAATTGCCATGACTGGCAGCCGAATTAAGGCTTCGGCAAGGTGACGTCCTGATCGGTGAAGTGAAGGTTCTCAACTCCACTGACTGCAACTGTCTGGTTGTCACTGAAGTGGAAGGTGTAGGTCGACGTGCTCTTGTCGACATCAATCTTGGTCACATCAAAGAACGAACGATCTCCGAAGTCGACCGTGTCATTACCGCTGCCACCGATGATCGTATCGTTGCCGACATGCGACTGAATGTGGAAGATATCGTTGCCGCTTCCACCCTGAAGCGTAGAATTGGCATCCCGTGAACCGGCGCTATAGAGCCAGAACTGATCGTTGCCCGCCCCGCCCCGCAGAACATCGCCCTGCGCGCCAACCAATGTATCGTTGCCGGCACCACCCGAAAGCGTGCTGGGTCCAAATACAGAGATAGGAAACGGGGACGCGGTGATGTCGGTACTGGCACCATGCCCATGAGAACCACCACCATGCGTGGGAAAGCCTTCGTTGGCAGCCTCGCCCGAGACCAGTAAGTCGTTGCCGGCGCCGCCGTCCAACGTGTCGTGGCCGCCACCGCCGTAGATACTGTCATTGCCGGCGCCCCCGACCAGCGAGTCGTTACCGATTCCGCCGTGGATCACGTCGTTACCGCCACCGCCGTAGACCGTGTCATTGCCGCTGTCGAACAGGTTGATGGTGTCGGAACCCTGGCCTGCGGCAACAAACACATCGTTGTGGCCACCAGTCACATCCAGTTTGGCGCTGTGATCATCCAGGATGATCGCCTTCAGGTTGGGATTGGTTTCGACGGTGGT
This sequence comes from Afipia dichlorophenoxyacetatis, assembly GCF_055386385.1. Lineage (NCBI taxonomy): Bacteria > Pseudomonadati > Pseudomonadota > Alphaproteobacteria > Hyphomicrobiales > Nitrobacteraceae > Afipia > Afipia dichlorophenoxyacetatis. Next base: position 3,602,308 of record NZ_AP029250.1, read on the forward strand.
CGACTTGGACACGTCCAGAATCTGGATGGTCGGCGGGACGGCCCCGCCGTGAAACGGCCCAGACTCGAACCATGCCCTCGTACCATCTTCACTGCCATCCTGAAAAACCCCGCTATGCTCAAGCGAGTCGAGAAGCGCTGATCTAACGCTCGCTTCTATGTTTCCGTTATGTTGTAGAAAATGACCTAGTTCAGTTTTCGTCAGGTAGGTAACGGCCACGGCACACCTCTGGCTGATTTCTCGAGATTCACGGCATATGCAGACGCCTCAATCGAGACTAAAGCGCTGCGGCTTGAATGTGCTACATCGTGAACTAGAGCAAAGGGATCACGCTGCTGATCCGATGCACCGCCTTATATGTTAAGCGCACCGCTCTTTTGTTATGCGAATGTTAGTATGGCAGCGCAATCTAAGTCAAGGATTAGATTCACATGACATTGACTCACATTTGAACGCACGCCGCTTGACGAAGATCGATATCTCGTTCGCAGGCCACCCTTTTCAGGTGCCCGATTGAATCCGGCGTCCGAGCTATTCGAAATTCGCCGACGAGATATGCATAAGCATCAGACACTATCAAGAGTAATGACTGAAAACGCAACGAGAGAAGTCAATTGTGAAGATACTTCGCAAATGATAATATTTGACAATGTGAATATTTGTTAGCGCAACACTCGCATGAACTTTCCTAGACCTCTACCCAGGACGATCACCGTCACCCAACGAAAAGGCGGGGTGGGAAAAACCACGATTGCGATTTGTATTGCCGCCGAACTCGCCCGTCGCGGGAATGATGTCGTGTTAGTCGACAGCGATGCTCAGCGCTCCGCCTCGCAATGGGCAGAGCCAGGCAATCTGGAATTTCCGGTCTACGAAATGGCTTTAGATCAGATCTCGGTGTCCGCATGGGCTCAGGAGGTGCGCAACATTCAAGCCGGCCTCGTGGTGATCGATACTGCGCCCAATGCGCGTGAAATGGGAGCATCGATCGCCTTGGCGAACCTCATCCTGGTTCCATGCACCCCGTCCGGCCTTGATCTCGACGCGACACTGCAGACGCTTGCGATCATCGACGCGGCGCGTGAACGCCGGCGAGACCAAATCAAGGTTATCTTGGTGCCCAACAGGCTCGACCGCCGCACCCTTGAGGGGCGGCAACTCCTTGAGGAGTTGAGCGAGTTCGGTGAAATGGTTGCCCCCCCCTATCGCCAGTCGTTCGGCGTTTGTGCGCTGTTTTACCACTGGTCAGTCCGTCGCAAGTTTCGTGCCGGGAGATGCGGCGGACCAGGAAATCCGGCAACTTGCAGATGCGGTAGAATGGGCTGCACGAAAGGAATAGCGGAGCGGTCGCCTTGGCGTTCTTCGTCACTGCCGCGCTTGTACTCTCGGGGGGGCTCGCTTAGTCGTCAATCGAAGACGCTTTTACCCGACCTGAAAACAGCAGTTCTAAAGTCACGTCGAATGAAGACGAGAGCAAATCGTACGATGCAAGAGAATCATATCAAGCGTAACGACAACAGTTACAACGAACCGTGAGGTATTGCGCTTGCAGGCCTCGCCAGCTCCCCTGGAGCTTAGGGAACATTTTCTTGCGAGCTGCTATCCGGAATTGCCGGGGCCAAGCAAAGCTTGGAGCAGGCCTTGCGCGCTTGATTGACGAGGCAAGGTGGCGGAGGCAGTTTCCTCCAATCTCATTTTCTCAAGCAGAAGATCCGTCACAATCTTCCGAAGTCGCTGATTCTCGAGCGTAAGCTCCTCCAGCACACGACGCATTTCGTCCACAGACAGCACGTTGGCCGGAACCTTGTTGTCACCTGCACGATCATGCGGAACGACCGCTTCACGCTTGGCCAGAGGCAATTTCCGCCAACGATGAAGGGTCATAATGCTCACGCCGAGAGCCTTGCAAATGTCCACCTGGGATTTGCCAGCCCGAGTAAGTTCTTCTGCTCGGTCGAGCTTTGATAGAATTTCCTGGTGAGTATGCTTCTTCATCTTCCTGCCTATAGGCTCAGGCCCATCACTGGCCAAGAGTCCGCCGCGCGTGGGGCATTAAAATTAACATAAATACTTACGGTCAGAAACAAGGCGCCCAGCGGAGCTGCCTTAGAACTTGAATGTTAATTCACTATCGCACAAGCTAGCCATTCGTTGTAGTTGCGCTGCAATATCAATCTGTTAACGGCTCATCGCGCACCAATCGATTGACGGTTAACGAAGTCCAACCCCGTCTCCCATGTTTCTGTAATCAGCTGTGATGGCGTAACAGAGGCGGCGCTTCGCGCGTGTGGGTACAACCGATCCGCGTGTAAATCAATTGATCTCACCTCACATTAGAGAATTGTAATGATGCGCCCATCTAAGGCGGCCCGCCTCGTTGCGGTCTGGCGTCAGGTCAAGCAATTCTCGAGCTGCCCGATCCACTCAAATAGCGACTGCTCCTTGAGGGCAACCGGCGCACAACAAGGCTGACCGTCCCCGTGTCTTCGTCGCCCTCCGAAAAACCTGGCATCCGCAAAAAACGAATCCGACAGAGCTGGAGAACGTCGCTTCGTTCCGCTCGCGGCTGGCGAGGCATCACGTGGGCACGACAGAGACTGGCCGCTGTCCCCACGGCGCCTCGGATCGCTCTTGTCGTAGCGACCATCCTCATCGCAGCAATGCTGATAAACGTCGCTTATCAGGTGGTTCGCAAGCCGACCGAGTTGCTGTTTTTCGTCGGCGCGGCGCTCGACAAAGTGCCAAGCGAAACCTGGCGGCAATACGGCCCCCTCTTCCGCAAATATTCTACCCACTCCATTCCGCCCGAACTGCTCGCTGCCCTGGCGCAAATCGAGAGCACAGGCAATCCGGTGGCACGCACCTATTGGCGCTGGCGGCTGACCTGGAATCCTTTCGGGCTGTACAAGCCCGCGTCGAGCGCCGTTGGCTTGTATCAGATGACCGACGCGGCCTACGCTGAAGCGAGCCGCTATTGCGTCCGCCGGCACGCCGTCGTGGATGCCGATTGCTGGTTCAACAGCCTCTATATCCGCGGGGTGCCAAGCCACGCCATCGAGCTCGCGACGGCGTATTTGGATCGCAATGTCGCAGCGGTTCTTGCCTACGCACCGCATATGACTGCGAGCCCGCAGGAGAAGCAGGATCTTGCCGCGTTCATCCATCTCTGCGGCGCCAGGCCAGCCCGAGCCTTCGCGCGCCGCGGCTTCCACTTGATGGCTGGCGAGCGCTGCGGCGATCACCTCGTCGCGATCTACCTCGCCAAGGTTAATAGTATGAAGCGACAGTTTTTGCGCCTTGCGGCCAACAACCAGACTTAAGCGAAGGACGAGCGCAGTGGAATCCCTCCCTGGCGGATCAATGGCACTCACGGACCTGCCACAGACTCAACTGCGTATTGCGGTGGAAAGGGGCGTCCTTTGCAGAGGAAAAGAGTCCGGCGTGACCTTTGCCGGGCTTAAGCTCTGGCTTGGAACAGCAGATGTCTGAAGTGGGACATCCGTTGAGCCAGAAATCTGCACTTAGAATGCCGGTTTCGATCTTTGAACATGCTGTGATCAGCACGTCGGTTCGCCTCAGGGCGATCTGGAACCCCCATCGCAGCATGTTACCTGTGCTTGAAAGCCAGACCGCTCATCTATCCGTTTGATCTGCATATTTTCCGAAACAGGTTCTGCTGCTGGTATTGATCAGGATCAATCGAGACGCCTCTGACTTCGCTAACCTTCATATGCATAACAATGGGAGGTCGCAATGCGTAAGACAGTAGCTATTGCCGCGACTGCATTCCTGATGGCGATGTTCCCGCTCGCCCACGCCCAAGACCTTCCAGGACAAAACTCCCAGCGGCTGAGCACTACAGATCTCAATACTCTTACCGAGGCGCGCATTGGCATCCTCAAGGCGACGTTGCAACTCAGTCCTGAGCAAGAGAAGTTATGGCCCCCGATAGAGAATGCTATCCAATCCAGAGCAAGAAACAGACAAGCTCGTATATCCGAGCGTGTGGCAGCTCTCGGCGACCGCAGCGTGCTCGAAATTATTCGCGACCGGAATCCAATTGAGTTTCTGAACCGGCGCTCAGCTGCATTGTCGCAGCGAGGTGCCGACCTAAAGAAGCTGGCAGATGCTTGGGATCCGCTCTATAAAACGTTGACACCCGAGCAGAAGCGACGGATGGCCTTCCTGACACTGATCGTTCTCCGTGAGATGCGAGATGCTCTGGAGCAACGTCGAATGCAAGATGACTATGATGATGACGAATGGTAGCCGCGAGCAACGAATGTTCGTCCCCTCGCTCACTGAATTCCGCCGGCTGCCACAGAGACGCATCTCTCCCTGCCGGATTTAATTACTTTTAACATATCCAAGGGGAACTGTTCCTTCACAGCCATCTTCGCTGCCACCAATGACGCGGACGAATGCGGTTCGGTGTCCGCTGCCACGAACTTCTATCCTGCTGCCTTGCGGCGCCTTACATGTCGTCAATAGCGCGACCTCCTCGACCGCCGCATTCGCCTTCAGCTTGTTGAAACGACGGAGGGCGTCAGCATCCTTAAATACCCAGACGGTCGGCCGATTGTTATCACTACGAAGTACCTCAGCCCTCGTTGTTGTTGCGAGCGATGTGATCGCGAGTGCAGCGACTAGATAAGGCAACTTTTCCATTATGCGCCTCGAGCGGTTTACGTCCGGCAATGGTAGGCATGCGCGGCGTCAATTGGCCTGAGATGAGTCAAGGCTACACCCCACTTTGGGCCGAACTGGATGAGAACGTCCGGGAGCGTGCAACTGTCGGAGGAAATGACGTGCATGTATCGTCCCTTCTACAACACTCGTAGATCGCCTCCGAGCTTCCCTTGCAACGCACTTGAGATAGATCAAGGAGACATCGCTCCTTATTTGGCTCTTGGTGACTCGATTCAAGCTCGGCGATCGAGTTGACCGCGTCTCTCTGAACGTCGCCCTATGCAAGCTACGCCAGCAAGGGAGTGCCAGATGCCCCACATCTACACTGGAATACTGTTAGCTTGCATTCTATTGCTCACCTCATTGCCATCGCCGGTTCAATCGCAAACGACAAAATCCGGCATCAATTGCAAAGTGTGTAAAGACAGAGATTGCTCGGCCAGTCACATAAGCTGCAATCAACAGACTAGACTCAGTAAATTCAGATGCGAAGCTCGTAAGAAGCGGTGGATAACGCGTTGCGAGACGGCCACACGTATTTGCCTCGCAAAATGCAGCTAATCGGTTGGGTTGGGAGGTTAATCTCGCTCGCGCTTTCGTTGATCAAGCCGCAGCCTTTGCGCTCTCATACGTTTGATATCTTCTTCCAGCGCATCTATTTTTTCGTTCTGTCGCGCATCTTTTGATTTCAATTCGTCGCTGCTGCGAATCTTTTCCAGCGCTTTCTCAACAGAAAGCTTTGAAATCTCAGCCATTAAATCCTCCCGTTTTATCGCCGAGGGTCCAAACGACAGGCTGCGCCGAAGCGCCTTATTCACAAACATGCTGCTATCGGACCATAGCCCTTACGGGAAACGAGAGGCCTTGAGGCAGATCAATATCAGTGTGCCTGGTGGCCTCAATCCTGAGCCGCGACCAGTTGTGGGAGTAGGCAGACCGAGATGTCTCAGTTCAAGGATATCCGAAACAGGCCCCTGCTCTGGATGCTGCTCTTTGTACCGTTGGTACTCGCAACGGAGAAGATTTCGCCTTCCTCTCACACAGTTCTCTTTATTCTAGCAATCTTAGCCATCATTCCTCTGGCCGCTCTTCTTGGTGAAGCCACCGAAAGCATTGCTGAGAGAACAGGCGATGCAGTTGGCGGATTGCTCAACGCAACCCTTGGGAACTTGACCGAACTCATTATCGCCATTGCAGCGTTGAAAGCTGGCGAATACGTGTTGGTGAAGGCCTCCATCGCGGGCGCCATCGTGACCAATTCGCTGTTCATGCTAGGCGCGTCGTTCGTTTTGGGCGGCATGCGATATCATATCCAGGAATACAATCGCGCCGGGGGTAAGCTGTATTCCGCGTTGCTGCTCATGGCCACGATCGCCCTCCTCGCCCCCGCGGCCGTGGCCGATCTCGATATGGCGAAAGGTCAAACGATGGCGCAAGCGTTGAGCGCCGGTCTCGCGATTCTGCTGATTGTTACGTATGGATTAGGCCTCTTCTTCTCACTCATGACGCACAAGGAGCTGTTTGAAAGCGGCTCGCACAGCGAGAAGGACGAAGTATCATGGCCGTTTGGGGGCGCCATCGGTGTGTTGGCTGCCGTCACGATATTGATCGCCCTTGTCAGCGAGATATTCGTCGGCTCAGTACAGAAAGCGGGAGAAACATTGGGAATAGGTCCCGCATTCATCGGGTTCATCATTGTTCCACTTGTGGGAGCTGCTGCGGAGATGGCAGTGGCGTTTTCCGCAGCGCGTAAAAACCGCCTCGACATGAGTGTCAGCATCGCGCTGGGAAGCGCCTCGCAAATTGCTCTCTTCGTGGCTCCGGTTCTCGTGCTTCTCAGCTATATCATCGGCCCCCATCCGATGGATCTGCAGTTCTGGCCGGGCGCGGTCAAAATGGTGCTGATCGCTGCGGTGATAGCGGCCTTCATTACAAATACCGGCCGCTCGGCATGGTTCATCGGAGTTCTCCTCGTTTTCATCTATGTCATATTCGCCATGACGCTCTATATGGTCCCTCCAGGGACATATGCGGGTGCGGCGACGTCTTGAGCAACTGACGACAGATCAAACACGGCCCTCAGCATTCATTTTAATCGACAACGTGATAGCCGCCGTCGATGTAAATCGTATCTCCCGTAATGAGCCGAGCGGCATCATGGGCAAGGAATGCCGTGGCGACACCGACATCCTCGATCTTTACCAGGCTGCGTGTGGGCGCTTTAGCTTTGGCTTTTTCCAGCAATTTATCGAACTCGGGAATGCCGGATGCGGCACGTGTCGCGAGCGGTCCTGGAGATATGGCATGCACACGAATTCCTTTTGGACCGAGCTCCGCTGATACATACCGCACAGCGCTCTCTAGAGCCGCCTTTGCCACTCCCATAATGTTGTAGTTCTTCACGACGGTCTGGCTTCCGTAATACGTCATGGTAAAAAGCGTTCCGCCCTTTTTCATCAACGGCTCAGCCAATCGCGCCATCTGGAGGAATGTCCAGCACGAGACCTGCATCGTCGTCAGGAAGCCCTGCAGAGGAACGTCGACGACACGGCCATGCAAAGCTTCCTTCGGTGAGAAGGCAATGGAGTGAACAACGAAATCCAGCTTTCCCCACTCCTTCGCAATACGCTCAAATACAGCTTCCATTTGCCCCGGAACAAGAACGTCGAGGGGCATCACGATTTTTGAATCAAGCTCTCGCGCCAAGGGCTCGACATGCTTCTTGGCTTTGTCATTGAGGTAAGTAACGGCAAGGTCCGCGCCAAATGCGCGAAATGCGGCAGCACACCCCCACGCGATCGACTGTTCGTTCGCAATCCCGACGACAAGCCCCTTCTTCCCCTCGAGCAGCTTGGCCTTCACCGCTGGAATTAGCCGCCGCTTTCCATTCATTGCTAGCCCGATCGGCTCACCCCGCAAATACTGCTCCGCAGCCTGCTTCAAACTCGAGAAAGCCTCTCGCCGATCCTTTGCTTCAGCCGTTCGCGCGATTTCCAAACCGTTGACTGTCAGCTGCCCCTCCCCCCAAGGAGCAACATTGATTTCAAAACGGTCTTTCCCAACGCTGGCAAAGAACTGCTGGACGGTCGCGCCCTTCCCGACAGGCATGTCTTTGTTGGGCTCCCAGGTTGCTGAGTTTATCGGCATGGCGATCACTCCATTGCTTTTGGCCAATGCGCGCCGCTCCGCTACTCCCCGGTTGGGCGCTTACGCAGATAGACAAACCAATAAGCCGCGGCGACCATGAATGAGCCGCCAACAATATTCCCAAGCGTTACGGGAATAAGATTGCTTGCAAAGTTGATCCAGGTCAGATCGGGAAAATCTGCCGGCGTTTTGTTGATGGATTTCCAGAAAGCTTCCGGTGCGCCGGCTTTGATGAACAATCCCATCGGAATGAAATAAATATTTGCAATGCAGTGCTCAAATCCGGCGGCTGCAAAGGCAGCCACCGGCGGAAGCGCGGTTACTACCCGATCGATATTGGTCCGGGCACTGAAACACATCCAGACCGCAAGGCACACAAGCGCATTGCATAGGATCCCGAGCGTGAAGGCCGGCACGAAAGACAAAGATGATTTTGCATTTGCAGTGGCCAAAGCGGCAAGCCCAACAGCGCCACCGCCGAACGTGTACTGGGTGCTTAGATACATAAGACCCGCGATCAGAAACGCTCCGGCAAAATTTCCGATAAAGACCAGGGTCCAGTTGAACAAAAGCGCTCGTGTCGCGACCTTGCCACTCGCCCAAGCCATCACGATGAGATTGTTGCCTGTAAAGAGCTCCGCGCCGGCGATGATGACGGCAATGATACCGGCGCAGAACGCCAGTCCTATAATCAATCTGGTAACGCCATAAGGCAAAAAGGCCGTGGACTCTATAACACCGCCGGGAGCACTGGTTATGATCGCTCCTGCCGAAACTGTCGTGGCAAAAACGGCTCCGAACGCGACAAATGCCCCAGCCAGGACGCTCAAGACAAATGCGACCATTGGGTCCAGTTCGGCCCGCCTTATTCCGCTCTCTTCGGCTCGGAGAGCCATCGCAGGAGGCATAATTGCCTCGAAGGTGACGACGACCTGGGGCGGCAGAGGCTCTATGCGGTGTAATGGAGCATCTTTCACGTCATTGCCCCGCACTACTACCAATCGCCAGTAGACCGATAATCTGCACCGCGACAACCTTCACAATGGTCATCGACGGGAAGATCATGGCGTAGCCGATGTCGGGACGCTCGGTCGGGGCCATCTTGGTGGAATAGACGAGGATAGCGGGATTGCCTGTCGCTCCTGACGCGACCCCCACGAGATCATCGTAGGGAATTTTCATCACGTAGTGGCCGACGAGCAGGACGATAAGAACCGTCGTCAACAACACCGCGACGCCGATAAACAGCATCGTCAGACCCGTTTCCGTGACAGTCCGAACGAACGGCTGCCCGGCGTTCACGCCGACGGTCGCAAGGAACATCGCAAGCCCAAAGTTTCGCAAAACGATGTTAGCCGGCAACGGTATGGTCCACAGCAGCGGTCCGGTGCGCCGCAGCTTACCGAGGATGAGAGCGACGATCAGCGGCCCGCCGCCGATTCCGAGGGTGACGACGCCCACGCCGGGAATCGGAATTGGAACGAGACCAAGCAGAATGCCGAGCACCATTCCTAATCCGAGCGAAACATAGCTGAATTCCGCAGTCGCTTTGACACTGTCACCAAAGTGCTTGCGGATTTCCTCCTTCTTATCGGGAGGTGTCAGCACACCGACCCTATCGCCGAATTCCAGCATGAGATCATCGGTCGGGACCAAGTCGGCGTCATAACGACGGACATGCAGGATGTGCGCTGGATAACCTGAAGGCATAGGCAGACGCGAAAGTGGAATGCCGACGACGCCGGCTTTGCCGACAAAGACGCGGATGTAATCGAGGTCCGCTCTGTCGCTTGCCAATCGACCAGGCTCTAGCGTTCCGAGCCGCGCTGCCGCTTTTGCGATTGCATCCTGGCGATCAGCCACCACCAGTACGGCATCGCCGGGGGAAAGGATGGTGTCGGGCGTCGGCACGTAGTTGTGGTTATCCTTTCGGATCATTGTCACCTGCAGATCGCGCAGTTCGTCCTTCGTCAGATCACCAAGCCGATGGCCTGAGAAGCGTTCCCCGATCGAAATTTCTCCCATGTGAAAACGTTGCGCCTTGGGCGGAAATTTCGGTTTCACGATGCGCGTCATGAAGTAGATGCAAAGGATGGGGCCGATGACGCCGAAGGGATAAGCGACCGAATAGCCGATCGATGGATCCTTGTTCTTCACAGTGTCCAGCGCTGCTTGGAGCGTGGCCGTGCTTGTCATCGATCCGGCATAGATCCCGAGCGTGTGGCCGATCTTGATGCCGAAAACGTGTCCCAAGCCAAGCGCGACGAACAGGCCCGCGACACACGCGACCAGCGCAAGCAGATTGTACTTCTGCCCGGCCCCTACCATGCCCTCGAAGAACTGACGCCCGTAGAGGATTCCGATCCCGTAGAGAAACATGACCAGCCCGGTCAGGCCAATCGGTCCGATAATCTGCGCCTTGGGCGCAAAGGCACCAAGTGCCAGTCCGACGAAGAGAACTGCACCAACACCAAGAGAGAAGCCGCCGATGCTGATCTGACCAACGAGATATCCAAGTCCGATTGCCAGAAACGCCGTCAATATCGGTTGGCTGCCAATAATATCTCGAGCAAGGTCCAACATATCTTCCTCCCCGACGTATGATCTCTCCTTCAGCGCGCGCGACACCCCGCAGCCTGGAACTGGCCGATGACACGTTTGGTCAGATCCTTGCTTGCGGGCGGAGTGTCGGCGAGTTTGTATTCAAGCCCCAGAGACTTCCACTTGAAGGCCCCCATCTGGTGAAACGGCTGCACTTCAACCCACTCGACATTCTTCATCGGCGCCACCAACCGGGCGATGCCTTCGACATTCGCCGGATCGTCGGTTGCTCCCGGAACGAGCGTAAATCGGACCCAAACCGGCTTGTTCAAAGAAGCCAGCCGCTCGGCAAAGCGCAGTGTGGGCGCAAGATCTCGACCGGTGACCCGGCGGTAGGTCTCGGGATCCGAACTCTTGATATCGAGCAGCACCAGATCAATCGCCGCTAGATACGACTCGTCTGCCCGGTCACCGAGGAATCCGGAGGTCTCAATCGCCGTATGAAGCCCCATGTCCTTGGCGCCTGCGAATATGCGCCGGGTAAAAGCGAGCTGCACCATCGGCTCACCTCCCGATATCGTCAGCCCACCACCAAGACCGTGAAGCGCCGGGGCGAAATCACCAAGGCGACGAAGCACGTGACTGGCAGAGACATAGGTGCCGTCTTTGAGATGCCAGGTATCCGGATTGTGGCAATACGTGCAGCGTAGGAGACATCCCGACACGAACAAGACAACGCGGAGCCCTGGCCCGTCATAGCGAGATGATGTTTCATAGGAATGGCAATAGCCGAATGCGCCCTCCTCGTCCCTGACGTCCCCTTCATCCGGGGCGTCGGGCGAAATGCCTGCTCGGAGGTCGTAGCGACTTCCGGGCTCAAGCGCCTGCACAGTCGACATTGCAGCACCAGTTAGATTTGGCCGTGGAAAGTGCGGCTGATGACATCCCTCTGTTGTTCTGGTGTGAGGCGAACGAAATTCACGGCATATCCCGAAACTCGAATGGTGAGTTGCGGATATTTGTCGGGATTCTTTATCGCATCTTCGAGCGTCTCCTTATCGATCACGTTCAGATTCATGTGGAATCCTCCCCGATCGAAGTAGACGTCGAACGCCTTGACCGCCTCATCGAGCAACTGTCCTTCAGAGAGGTGCGCCTTTTGGGGCGCAACCGAGACGGTATAGCTGATGCCGTCCTGCGCATCCTTGTAAGGAAGCTTTGCGACGGACAGGCAGGATGCGAGCCAGCCATGGCTATCGCGGCCGTGCATGGGATTCGCTCCAGGACCAAACGGCTCGCCCTTCCGCCGGCCGTCGGGCGTATTGCCCGTCGCTTTGCCGTAGACGACGTTCGAGGTGATCGTGAGCACGCTCTGGGTGTGGGTCGCGTTGCGATACGTCGGATGCTTCCGGATCTTCTCCATGAAGCTGGTGACGATATCCGACGCGATCTGATCGACGCGGTCGTCGTTGTTGCCGAACTGCGGTGTCGCCTTGTTGCCTTCGTCCTGGTAATCGACGATCAGTCCTGTCGCATCTCGGGTGACGCGGATCTTGCCGTATTTCATGGCGGCCAGGCTGTCAGCGACCACTGACAATCCGGCAATTCCGAAGGCCATTGTCCGTAGAATGTCACGATCATGAAGCGCCATTTCCAGGCGCTCATAGAAGTACTTGTCGTGCATGTAGTGGATGCAGTTCATCGCATGCACATAAGTCCGCGCCAGCCATTCCATGGTGGTGTCGAACTTTGACATCACGTCATCATAATCGAGGAAATCGCCGGTGACCGGTGATGTGCGCGGGGCGACCTGGTCGCCGCTCACTTCGTCGCGTCCGCCATTGATCGCATAGAGCAGCGCCTTGGCGAGATTGACGCGCGCGCCGAAGAACTGCATCTGCTTTCCAAGCCGCATTGCTGAGACACAGCAGGCAATTCCGTAGTCATCTCCCCAGAACGGCCGCATCAGATCATCATTTTCGTACTGCAACGATGACGTATCTTTGCTGACCCTCACGCAATACCGCTTGAACGGCTCCGGCATGTGGTTGGACCAAAGCACCGTGATGTTCGGCTCGGGCGCAGGACCAAGGTTGTAGAGCGTGTGCAGCATGCGATAGCTGCTCTTCGTCACCAAAGCTCGCCCGTCGAGATCCATGCCGCCGACGCATTCGGTTGCCCAGTACGGATCGCCGCTGAAGAGCGCGTCATATTCCGGCGTGCGAAGGAACCTGACAATTCGGAGCTTCTGCACGAGCTGATCCCACAGCTCCTGCGCACCGGCTTCATCAAGGACTCCGGCCTTTAGATCACGCTCGATATAGATATCCAGGAAGCTTGAGATGCGGCCAATGGACATTGCCGCCCCGTTCGCCTCCTTGATGGCGCCAAGATACGCCAGGTAAGTCCATTGGAAGGCCTGCTGCGCGTTTTCAGCCGGCTTCGATATATCGAGACCGTAAAGTTTCGCCATCGCGGCGAGATCTTCGAGGGCTCGCATCTGTTCCGACAACTCTTCGCGCTGCCGGATGATCTCGTCGGTCGGCCACATGTCATCGATCTGCGCTCGCTCAGCGCGTTTTTCCTCAAGCAGCCGATCGACGCCGTAGAGCGCGACGCGGCGATAATCGCCGATGATGCGGCCGCGACCATAGGCATCGGGAAGTCCGGTGATGATACCCGAGCGCCGGCAATTCATGATTTCGGGCGTGTAGGCGTCGAACACACCGTCGTTGTGGCACTTGCGATACTTCGTAAAAGTCTCGTGCACAGCCGGATCCGGCTCAAATCCCGCGGCCTTCAGCCCAGCTTCAACCATGCGCAGCCCGCCGAATGGGAAAATCGCGCGCTTGAACGGCTGATCGGTTTGTAGACCGACAATGATCTCGTTGTCGCGATCGATATAGCCGGGCTTGTGCGCCAGCATCGTGGAGGGAGACTGCGCGTCAACCGCCAGCACGCCCTTCTTTCTCTCTTCCGCAAAGTAAGGCTGGAGCTTTGCCCAAACAGCCTTGGTGCGCTGCGATGGTCCGACCAGAAAGTCTTCGTTCCCACTATAGGGAGTTACGTTCCGAATGATGAAGTCACGTACATTGATTGAATTTTGCCAGTCACCTGGCCGGAAGCCGCTCCAGCAATCGCCAGTTTCTGCTTCCTTCCTCACGGCAGCGCTTGCCTTCATGACGGCTCTCCTAGCGACAAAAGGTCAACGCTCCGACACCCGTGGCAAATCATGAATGTCGCAGCAGGCGATAAACTCCACCAAGTATTGCTAAGCAGATTGCTCAACCTTTGATCTAGCTCAAAGAGACGAGCGCGAGATCGAGGGGGATTGATGTGCGATGATAGATAGACGGCGCTATTTGCTCACGCATAGAACTCTCTGTAGCGCGAGGGCTCATGTCCTGCGCGTGCCATGCAAGCCTATTTCGGCTCGACCTTCTTCCATGTCTGGTCCGGATCGAACGATCCCATCCGCTTCGCAATCGCTGCGGTATGATATCCAAGGTCCTTCTGATAGACTGTCCCCGCGTGATTGACGATAAAGGTCATCACGCCGGAATTTCCGTACTCGGCCGGGTATGCGACCAAGGCAAAGCCGCCGATCATTTTGCCCCAGGCGAGGTAGTTGAGCGCACCACCTGGCGCATTTGGTCCCTGACTTTTCAGAATCCGATAGTAATACCCGTGATAGGGAGCTGGATCTTCCCCAACCTTGTAACCTTCGGCCGACGCTTTCGCCGCCAATTCTCCAAGTGGGCTTGGATCGCTGTCATCGCGCCAATAAAGGCCGTCCTTCTTTCCCGGGCTGCTCACAATACGCTGGGCATAGACCCCGCGGCCGGCACCGCGATCTTTCTCTGCATATTCGTTCTGCGCATCCACGTAAGCTAGAGAGGTCTGAATAGCGGCCAGTTCGTTGCGGCCGATCCGGCGATACAGAATTTCTCGTCGGCCGGCAGCCGTATCAAATTTCCAACCGTCAGATCCGTTTTCGAGTGGAATCGGAAATGGAAAGTCGTCTGCGCCGACGATCAAAGTCGCGGTTTTATTTCCCTCCACTTTGATCGAATGTTTCTGGTCATAGGCTGTCGTAAATTTCTGCCGTATTTCGGCATCATCGACATCGTCACCGGACTCGACGATGTCGCCTGAGTCGCGTCCGAGGATCCTACGGATATCTCTTGCTGATCCTGACTTAAGTGCGTCCGCCAACGCCTGTGCAGCGGCCTCCGGCGTCTGAAATCTCTGCTGCGCGAGGGCACTGGAGACGAAGACAACAGACACGACCGCGATGAGTGGACCAATTTTGCCAAGCAATCGATATGATGCCATGACTACATCCCCGCCTTTTTCGGAAGGTGCGCGCCGGCTGCAAGCCATTTCTCGTAGCTGCTGAAGGAAATTCCGAGCTTTTCGTAGTGCACCCTGAGATAGCCGTCGGCTCCACGCTCCACGGCCTGCGGCATCACCTGACGCACTTCCTGCGCAATGACGCCGACGTAAGCTTTGTTGCTGCCGAGATAACTGAACCGGTAATAACCAAGCCCATTGTCCAGGCGACCGAGCAGAACGACATCGTGCTTCAGTGCGAGATCCGATCGCCGTCCGCCGCCTCCACCTCCGCGGAAACCGCCACCTCCGCCGCCACCACGGAAGCCGCCGCCTCCGCCCATGCTCACTCCACCTCCGCGGCCTCCTCCAGCCCCGGCGAAGCTCGCGCGAGACACGCCCGCGCTGGCAAAGCTCTGTCTTCCTCGCGCCGACTGCACATTAGCGGCTCTTCCGGATGAGACATTGCTCAGAGCGCCATCGCGCCCACCGCGCTTCGCTCCGCCTGCAGACTTCTGAGGACGATTTCCAGAGGTCGCGCGATTTCCAGAGGCTGCGCGATTGGCTGCCTTGCCTCGATCTGCACCTGCTCCAGCACGTCCGCGATCAGCCGCACGGTTTGCTGCGCGGTCGCCCGCGCCAGAGCGATCACCTGCGGCAGCCCGATCCTGCCCGGGCCGATCCTGTCCGGGACGAAGAACCTGTTGTCCGTCGCGTCCGCGGAAATCCATCCGGTTCGCGCTTCCCGCTCGCTGAGCATTGTTGCCAAAACGCTGCTGCACGGCGGCATTGTTGTACCGCACGCCTTGCCGGTGCGCCGGATTGTGTTGCCAGTTCCCGCCGATATTGTTGATCGTGTTGGATCGATTGATGACGAAATTCCGGTTGCCCCAGTTGCAGCCGCCGCCCCAGTAGTTGCCCCAACGCGCGATGGCAAAGCCCGCACCGAACGCGATCCCGGTCGCAATAAGTCCTGCTCCGATGTAGGACGGTGCCGCAAAGTAATAAGGCGGATATTCCGCATAGGGCCACGTTCCGTAGACCGTTGCCGGATCATAGTAAGGCACATAGAGCGTATTCGGATCGGTTGGTTCGATGACGATGACCTGCTTGCCCTCCGCCTGCTGCACACTGACCTTCTGTTGTTTGGTCGTTACCAACTTATCGTTGGATTGAGCTTTGGCGCGCAAGCGTTGAACCGCGTCCATGACATCCGGCTGCTGAGCCAAAACCGCATCGCCCAGATCCTTCGTCCAGTCGATCTTCTGGCTCATCATGGTGAGCACGTCCGGAGTACTCACCAGCGCCTTGACGCTGTCATCCCACTGCTGTTTATCGACCTCTGCTTTGAGCTTGTCTCCTTTGAGCGTCTTTCGCTCTCCAAGCCATCGGTCAGCCTGCACCACCTCCAGCGGATATGTCGATGCAGCCAGCACATTTGCAAGCAACGCATCCGGATAAAGCGCAATTGGCGCCACAAGCGCTTCAAGCTGCGCTGGCTTGAGCGCTTGCTCGTCCGGTGGAGGCGGTGTGGCGGCTTTATCCTGAGCGCGCACCACAGAGGGTACCGCAAATAAAAGAGCGAGAGCGATCAACAGCCTTCCGCAGTACAGCATGCGAACCTCCGTACGCATTCGCGAATATGCGTGGTAGGTGCTACTCGCATAACGGACGAACAAGGTTTTTGACTTGGATCAAAAGCCACAGCTGAAGCTGCGACCGCGTCAGCACCGGTTAATGCCCACTAAAGACCAGCGTTTTGAAAGGAAGGATCAATGCCTGAATGCGAAGCAACATCGCATGTACGACACCTACCGCGTCGACCGCATGCAAGGCCATGCCTTTCACCGTGCTGACTTTGCCCGACGAGATCAGATCGTGATTGCTGGTGTAGGCGTTAACGATACAGCTGCTGCCAGCCGTGACGCCAGCCAAACCGTCTTTGTACAACGGCTCGAGAAGCACGAATATTGTCCCCGGACGTGAAATTGCCTGAACATCAAGCAACTGTTCGCCTCCTCGGAACTGACCCGCCGCGATATAATCCTGCACCCCTGTAACGATCATCGGAATGACCGTCCATGGCTTGGAGACACAGGTCGCCTCGGCGATCATGCCAGGTTTCAACACCTGCGCTTCGATCTGGCCAAAGCCAGCCTGCAATATTCCCCGACCTGCGTCCTCCGGAATTAATATTCCAGCGGGCCGCATCAATGGATTCACCACATCGCCAACACGAAGTGTGAATTGCTCCACCTTACCGCTGACACCAGCCCTGACGGATGTCTTCTCCAAATCAACTTGAGCCTGCGCCAATGCGGCTTCAGCGCTTTCCCGTTCCGCTGGCAATAAAGTCGTCACACGAGACATCGTCGATTCCCTCGTCGCCATGGCGGCATCAATACCGCCCTGCCGCCCCTCCACAATAACCTGGAGTTTTTCAATATCTCGTTGCGGAACGATACCGGGGTTGCGGCGCTGCAGTTCACTCTTTACGTCCAGTTCATCTTTGGCCTGCTGATAAGCGCTCCTCGCTTCCTGGATCTGCGCATCCGCTTTTAAGAGGTCTGCCCGCGTGGATACGACTTCAGCATCGACTTCGGCGATTTTCTTCTTGGCGACGTTCAAGGCAGCCTCTTGCTTGGAACTATCGAGCTTGAAAATGAGATCGCCCTTCACAATAGGATCACTGAAACCAGCGTGAACCTCTGCGACACGCCCGTTGATCTCCGGCAGTATCGGAATGGTTCTGAAGAGCAGAGCCGCGCTCGTCGTGGAGGGATGGAAATAAAAGATGAGGGTAATCAACGACACCGTGAGCAGCAGACAGGCGCTTATTCCCCACCTCAGCTCGAACCAGACCGAATAGAATGTGATTTCCTTGCCGATCCGTTTGCCCTGAGCATAACGGCGATATAGATAATCCGGGACAATCGTCAGCAGCGAACAGAGCATGAGTTCAAGCATGGCTGCGCTCCTCCTCCTTCGGACCGCGTATCGAAGGTTTTCCCTCGACGGAATGAGAGGCCGGAACGACATTCTCTGCCCCGGCCTCATCTCTCGTTACGCCATCGCCTTTATCCGCTATTCGCTCGACAGATCCGGCGATACTCCGAAGAGGCGTTCCAAAATCTGGGATATCGATGAACGCCAGCAGCAATGCCGCGATCCAGAACAGATGGATGTGGGTGAAGAGCGCCAGCAGGCCGAGAATTGCGACAATTTCGAACTGCAGCTTTTGAGACTTGTGGGCGATCCGCTCAGGCAGGCTGTGTAGCTTCAGATAGAAATTCCCGATCCAGAGCACCGCGGCAATGAGCAGGATGCCGACCGCAACCTGCAGCCAATCCGTCTGATCTGGGGCGGTGATGAAGAACGGCAGATGGTGGGGCGCCATGGAATGAAGTTGATCGCTCACCTGAAAGCACTCCACAGACTGCGCTTATGAACCTTCACAGTCCAACCGTGCGGCTTTCCCGGCAGCCCGGTTTGATTTGGATCAAGAGGAAGCGTTCAGCCTACACACTATGCTCGCCGCTCTAGACTTCACTATGAACCTGAGAAAACTCGATATGCCGGTTAATATCGATCAGCTATTGCCTTCGGCCGCTGAAATTCAGCGCCAAGCGGCAATCCAAGAGTCCGAGAAAGCTGAGCTATACACGAAGAGAGCAGCGGCGGCAGAAGCGGAAAAGCTCGCGCTCATCGAAAAGCTCAGTCAACCTTCGGGGCTTTCTGAGGATCAAAAAATCCAGCTCGCATCATCGGTCATTCAGCGCGCGGTCCGAAATGGCCTTTCGGAAGTTCAAGTCTATCGCTTTCCAAATTCCATGTGCACCGACCATGGGCGCGCGATCAATCAGCAAGAAGCAGGCTGGGAAAAGACTTTGACAGGTATCCCTCAGGAGATTTTCCAGTTGTGGTCGGACTATCTCCAGCCGCGAGGCTATCGAATCCGATATCAAACCGTCGATTTTCCCGGCGGCATGCCGGGCGACATCAGCATCGTTATCGCGTGGGATTAACTTGCGAGTGGGATCGTCCGCACCTGAGCGCCCGAGAATAGGTTGTCGATTGGCCGTTATTCCAAGGAGATCGTTACGCCGCTCGCTGCAGCGGACACTTCGATGCCGACCTTTCCTCCGTGCAATTGTAAGATCACCCCCCTCGCATTTTGCAATTGCACGCTTCCCGCTCCGCCCACCAATGCTCCGCCAATGCCCATGGCGCTGTAACTGCCGGCGATATCGCCCGGCGACCGGAGGTTTAGTGCACGACCGGTCAGCTGATTGGCCGATATACCGGCTGTTAAACCAACACCCAGACCAGTCACCTTGAATGGGTAGGTATGGCCCCGATACTTCAGGACTCCGCGCCCACTTCCTACACCGACAATAAAGCCCACCTTATTGAATGAGACCTGTACAAGGCCTGTGCCGGCCTCAGAGGGATTCGGCAGGCCGAACACTGAAAGTGCAAAAACAACAGCCTGAAAGGCCCTGACTCTCGCGGCTTTCATAGGATACTCCCCTGCCTTGGTGGCCTAGATCTCAACGATCTCTTCAGCGCTGAATGCTTTCGCCAAGTTCTTATCCGCCAAGTCCAAATCGCGTGGTCGCCACCACTACGCTGAGGCTGCAACGGCGAGTTGATTCAAATCAAACCAGCTCTGAAGCGAGCCAACGCGCCCGCCCGCTTGCGTTCCAGCAAGACTCCTGAGATGCGGTGGAGATCATCCTGAACTCCCAGAATATCTGTCGCGCGTCTCTGTGGAGGCGCAAAACTTGCCGCTTTGTCGCTTGATCTGAATCAATAGGACCTGAGGCATACGGACGTCCGATTTCAGCCATCTGTATCGCTGCTGTGGGAAGCGATAACCTACAGCTCTGAAGCTCACGGAGGCTGCTATGTGCGCACAGCTTTTCCTGAGGCCCGGATTTGCTCTCGCACTGATCGTATCCGCGACAATGTCACCCGCCTTTGCGGATGACAAAAGCCAGCAGACCCAGATTCAGGAAGAGATCTGGGCACTGCCGCTTCCTTTACCGATGTTTGCCTATGTGGTTCGACCTCGGGGGGATGGCCCTTTCCCGCTCGTTGTCATGAATCATGGCGTCGCTCTTCAGGCCAAGGAACGAGGCTTCTTTCCCCTCGTGGAGTTTAGAGATGCCGCAATGTGGTTTGCGCGGCGCGGTCACCTTGTTGTGGCACCGGTCGGTTCTGGATACGGCGCCGCGGCGCACGATATTCCCGAGCGCGGGATATACGGTCCGTTCTTTTCGAAGATAGGAAATTGCCAAAACCCCAATTTCCACGATGCCGGCCTTGCCGTCGCCCTGGTCGACACCTGGATCATCGACTACATGGCCACTCAAAAGATGGCGCACCCCAAGAACGTTATCGTCGTAGGCCAATCGGCTGGCGGGTGGGCTGCCCTCGCTCTTTCAAGCAGGAACCCTCCAGAGATTCGGGCGATCATCACGTTTGCCGCTGGCCGCGGTGGACGGGTTAACGGCAAGCCGAACAACAATTGCGCGCCTGACAAGCTGGTCGAGGCCACCGCCGAGTTCGGTCACACTGCACGAACGCCGACCCTGTGGATCTACGCCGAGAACGACACTTTCTTTGGTCCCGCGCTCACGAAACGTATGCATGACGCCTACACCGGCGCCGGCGGAATCGCCGAATACCGAATGCTTCCTCCGTTTGGAGACGACGGTCACTTTCTCATCGGATCGGCCGATGCGATTCCGCTTTGGGAGCCAATAGTCACTCAATTCCTCGATCGTCATCGGTAATCGGCGGAGGATCGCAAATGGCCATGCACATCCGGTGCAAATACTCCCTTTCTCCCCCGTTGATCCTGTTGACCGTTTTATCGGCCATTCGCCTTGTACATGGTCAGCCAATCACCCCAGAAGCGAAGGTCCCGAGCTCGGTGGAATTCGCGCCTCGCGGACAGCGCTTTGCCGGAGAGATCAAGTATGGAGAATGGCAGAAGTTCTGCTTCAAACCCGCGGGCACCAACGCAGTCTGCCGAACGACGATCAGCGGAACATATGATACAGGTCAAACGGCTGTTCGGATTGATCTTGTGGAACGCCAAGGTGAGGCCACTGCTCGGCTTCAACTGTTTTTGCCGGTGGGAGTTTATCTCCAGCCAGGTGTCACTCTCATCGTTGACCAAGGGCGCTCTTACCAGGTCCCATACGTCTGGTGTTTAACCAATGCTTGCATTGCGGCTGATTTGGCGAACGTCTCGCTTCTTAAAGAAATGGAGACCGGAGACGTGCTTCAATTGCGTGTTGTGGACACAAGCATCATCTCCGTTACGACGCAGATCCCCCTCAAGGATTTCGCGAACACTCGGTTCAAGGAAGCAACAAAGACTTTCGAACAGGCGATCGATGAGTAGGCATCTCGCTGAAGCTACTTTCAAGATCTCTGACGAGCTATGCGAAACTCGCTGACGCTCTTTCTATCGGTTCGATTAGCGCATTTGCAGGGAACGGCTTGCGAAGATAGGCAATGCAACCAGCCTCCTTGGCCGCCATTCGTGTCGCATGGTTGTCTTTCCCCGTGATAAAAATCACCGGCAGGGAAATGCCTGATGCGCGAAGCCAATGACGCACCTCGATGCCCGATTCATCATTGAGGTTGATATCCAGAACGATGCAGCAAGCCTGATCAAAGTCGTTGCACTGGTGAAATGCTTTGGCGGATTCGAAGAGAACACTTTCAAAGCCGTGCTCCCGCAAAAGGCGCTTTAAGCCTTTCAACAAGCCAGGGTCATCATCGACGACAATTACAGTCCTCGGTTGAGGCACAGACGAGCCTCCTCGAACGACGCTTCAGCGGTATTGGATAAGCCGAATGTGAGACATCTCCTATTGTCTCTTGGTACAACATGAACCTAGAAACATTCGAAATGGAACTATTTCAGTTCTGCGCGCGATCGGTTCGTTGAGAGGATACCGGCTCTCTCGGCAACAGAGACCAACTCGGCAAGGGATTGGACGCGCATCTTTTCCATAACCCTGTGCCGATGTGCCTTGATGGTACGCTCCGTCGCTCCGAGTTGGATCGCGATTTGCTTGTTAATCTTTCCTTGCACCACAAGCTCAAAGACTTGCCGCTCCCGAGGAGTCAACGCCCTGATTTGCGAATGCAGCACTTCAAGTTTATCTCTTAAGCCTCGCATTTTTTCGTAACGCGCCATGGCATGCTCGATCGCGCGTAGCAATTGATCGGATGAGACTGGCTTTGTGAGAAAATCATCAGCCCCTGCCTTGATCGCTTCAACCGTCGTGGGAATGTCACCGTAACCGGTGAGAAAGATAATCGGCAGCTCTAACCCAAGCGAACCGAGCTGATGCTGCAACTCCGGACCGCTCAGGCCTGGAATTCTTACATCCAAGAGAATGCAACCGGCATGATGATCGTCCGGAAGCTTGTCAAGCAGCTGTTGGGCAGAGGAATATGTGGACACCTCGTATCCAGCTTTCCGCAACCGCCGCTCCATTGCCGTTCGAAACGAGGCATCGTCATCGACGATATGGATCGTCCCCTCCATCGCCTCCTCCTAAGGTTGTGCTAACGGCAGCGCAATACGGAACACGGCGCCACCTCCGGTCTGATTTTCCGCCCAGATTCGTCCCTTGTGGGCCTGCACAATTGTCCGTGCGATCGAGAGCCCAACGCCCATTCCTTTATGCTTCGTCGTGAAAAAAGGATCGAATATCTGATTGAGTTTATCGGCGGGAATTCCCGGACCAGAGTCCGAAACCGAAACGATTACCGTCCCATTGCCATCAATCTCAGTCTTGCCAATCAATGCCTTGCCATATGGCATGCTGGACATCGCATCCATTCCATTGACCATCAGGTTTATAATCACCTGCTGGAGTTGAATTATGTCACCATTGACCTTCAATTCCCCGGGCGCCAACTTCAAATAGAGTGCAACATTCTGCGAGCTTCCTTGCACTGATAAAAACTCGAATACGTCGTTCATCGTTGCATTGATATTGATTGCCCTGACTTCGAATGGGACGCGCTTCAATAAGCTCCTCAGCCGGGTAATGACTTCACTGGCCCGCAAGTCGTCCCGTTTAATATCTGCCAAAATCTCCTCGATCTCCTTGAGATCTGGCGAGGATGATTGGAGAATAATCTCCGCCGTTTCTGCATTTGTGAGAATGGACCCCAGCGGCTGATTGAGCTCATGCGCAATTGAAGACGACAACTCACCAGCGGCAGCTTGCCTATTGGCATGTGCCAATTCTGTCATTCGATTCCGCGCCTCAGTCTCGGCACTGCTGCGCTTTTGCCTTTCTTGAAGCAGACCGGAGATGAGCATTGCCTGAACAAGCATCGCGGCGGCGATTGCAATACTCTGCCACCGATATTGCTCCCAAAACGTGGGATCCCGGAATCGAACTTCGCTGGCTTGCGGCAGCGAAGATTCGTCAACACCCCATTTACTCATTTCCCGCCAGTTGAAGATTGGCTTAACCGCATCGCTCAACGTCGCTATCGGGATTTTTCCCGGGTCTTCACCATCGAGGACGCGAAGTGCCTGCGATGCTGCATCTGCCCCTATCCGCGACGGCACTAAAACAAACCCGCCCACGCCGCCGCGTTCGAGAAGCGTTTCGGATGCCACAATGATTGGACGATTTGCCTTCTCGGCGATAAGCCCAAGGGCGACACCTGGAGGGTAGTGCGCGCCTTCGCCATCGGAATACACGGAGGTATAAAGAATGGCGCTACGATCATCCAGGTTCGCAACGCGTCTTCTGATTTCCGTCATGGTGAAGCCGACAATCTCTTCTATCTGAAGTCCCTTCGCCGCCCTGGGTATCTCATCTTGCCAGCTACCAAACACGATTTGGCTGTTCCAAGCATCGCCTACAAACACAACTCGATTAAGATCCGGAACGACAGCCCGAGCCGCTATCAATTGGTCCGATAATCGGATTGTTATTAAGCCCCCAGTCATCGTTGACGGCGGCTTGAGCCTGGCAATGTCCCCCTCGTTCACCATCGTGAAAACGACCGGAACGTCCGGCCACAGTTCCGCCCGCCAGTTCAGGACGTGCTGCAGTGTCGCTGCCCCTATCGCAACGATAACCCCGATCGGCGCATCTCGATATTTGACGCGCAGGTGACTGCGAAGACTTTCTTCATAGGGTTCTCCATTGAATCTGCTGAGATCGAGGCTCTCCGTATAGAGCGTAATATGGGAGCGCCCCTCTGCATTTATAGTTGCACGAATTGCCGAGAACACGTCGTAATAGAACGATCCGCGCAGATCAGATTGGTCCAGGACTAAGATGGATCGCGGCCGCAGTTCACCTGCCGCCACATCAATGGGCGCCAGCAACATAGCCATACAGAAAGCCAGCTCCCTGATCCGGATGGACATGACAGTGACACGCCCCAGACCTCGATGCTCAAAAGCTAGCACGGCAGGAACCTTGAGAACACGCTTACCTGTCCGCGTGCTCTACCGATCGAAAGCTAGATAGGCCAGCAACACTGTCCTTTCGATATTGTCCCTTCGGACAATGTCTCTTAAGCCAATAGCTCCAAGATCAACCTTCATCCTAGATGACGCTGGCGAAAGACGGGCCAACCACGCCCCCGCCCCACGCAACGAGATACGTTCAAACAGGGAGTCGATCCATGTTTGCCGAACTCCATGCTCATTCGAAGAACCGGCCCGTCCTGGGCTTTAGCACCTCCGAAACAAAGATTGTTCCCACTGAATTCAAGTATTGCAAAGGGACGGAGATTTACGGCGAAGCAGAACCCGCAGACTATGTCTATCAAATCGTCGATGGAGCCGTTCGAAGTTACAAGTTGTTGTCTGATGGCAGACGTCAGATCGGCGCTTTTCATCTCATCGGCGACGTGTTTGGCCTTGAGAATGGTGACGTCCATCGATTCACTGCCGAAGCAATCGTCGACACGACTGTTCGATTAGTGAGGCGCATCAATCTCGAACACGTCGCGGAAGAAGACATTGTCGTCGCGCGTAACCTTCTGAGTATGACGACGACAAATCTTCGGCACGCGGAGGATCACATGCTTCTGCTCGGGCGAAAAACATCGCTGGAGCGCGTAGCTGCCTTCCTTATCGAGATGGACCGCCGCCTGACCGCCGCAGGGGTCATAGCACTCCCCATGTGCCGTCGTGACATCGCTGACTATCTCGGCCTTACCCTTGAAACCGTATCCCGCGCTCTTTCCTATCTAAACGAGAAAAGAATCCTGGGATTCATCGGTCAAAACCAGCGACAGATCATCTTGCTCGACAGGGGGCAGCTCGCACAGCTCGATCTCTGACTTGAACCTCTGTCGCGGCCGCGGGCGCAAGCATCTAAAATTCACCCGCCTATGACGCTTTCGTTTGAGCCACGACGGGCTGTCCTATAGTCCGCAACATTGACAAAGTATGCTTGGCGATCATCAATTCTTCGTCCGTTGGTATAACGTAAACAGGCATCTTCCCTGGTTGTGAGATCTTGATCGCATGTTTGGCATTCTCTGCCGGATCAAGTTGAATGCCGAGCCATCCCAACTTTTCGGCAATACGCTGGCGAATAGCGGATGAATTCTCTCCGATCCCCGCCGTAAATACCATTGCGTCTACACCCTCCAACGCTGCCGCCAAAAGGCCCACATTGAGCGATGCGCGATAGACAAAGTAATCGACCGCGAACTTGGCGCGAGAGTCACTGCTATCGAGCAACACCCGCATATCGTTGCTCACCCCGGACAACCCTTTCAAGCCGCATTCTTTATAGAGAAAGCTTTGCACTTCCGACGGCGACATTCCCTTCGTTGTGAGAAGATACAACACGACGCCCGGGTCCAATTGACCCGGCCGCGTTCCCATCGGCAATCCGTCAAGAGCGGTAAACCCGAGTGTACTCTCAACACTTCGCCCGCCTGAAAGAGCGCACATGGAGGCCCCACTTCCGAGATGGGCAACGATCACCCGTCCTGTCGCGATGTCGGGTGCGCGCTCCGGAAGGACACTGGCGATATATTCGTAAGAAAGACCGTGAAATCCGTACCGCCGTACGCCTTCGTCGTATAATTTTTGGGGAATCGCAAAATAATCCGCGACCTTTCCGTGATTGCGATGGAATGCCGTGTCAAAGCACGCGACTTGAGGAAGATCAGGAAAGTTGGCCAGTAAAGACCGAATTGGTGCCAAATTGTAAGGTTGATGCAGAGGGGCAAGCGAAGTCAATTTTTCCAACTGGTCGACAACCCCTTGATCGACGACAGTTGGCTTGTCGTAGGCTGCTCCGCCATGAACCACACGATGCCCGACCGCAACAGGCGTCACACGAAGTTCATCCCGCAACCAACCGCCTGCAACGGCTAACGCCGCCGAGACATCTGGAATATTTGCGATTGGATAAGCCCGCTCAGCGACAACTTCACCATTCACGTTTGTCGCGCGAAGGCGGGGCCGGCTCCCAATTCCATCGACTTGCCCTTTAATCTGGCGTCGCGGATTTCCATCGGGGCTGACCGTGAAGATTTGAAACTTCACGCTCGATGACCCTGCGTTGACGACCAAGATCGTATCCATGGAGTTCACGCGGCTACGGTTGCTGCGCGGCGACGGCGCGCATCGGCATAGAGGGTCGCAACTGCACAGGAAGCTATTCTCGACCGCAGGGAATCGGCACGGGACGTCAGCACAATGGGCACCCTTGCACCGAGAACGATCCCCGCCCCATCCGCATGAGCAAAGTAGGCAAGGTTCTTCGCCAGCATGTTTCCGGATTCTAGATCGGGCACAACCAGAATTTGCGCCCGTCCCGCAACCTCCGACTTTATGCCCTTAATCCGCGCAGCTTCCTTGTCTACAGCATTGTCAAACGCCAGCGGTCCATCGAGCAGCCCGCCCGTGATCTGTCCGCGGTCCGCCATCTTGCAGAGGGCCGCGGCCTCAATTGTCGACGGAATTTTTGAAGTTACAGTTTCGACGGCAGAGAGAATGGCCACGCGCGGCGACGCGCCGAACCCGGCTTGATTATAGAGATCAATCGCATTCTGAATGATATCCCGTTTGCAATCCAGATCTGGAGCAATATTGATCGCTGCATCCGTGACAAAGACGGTCTCTGTATATGCCGGCACGTCCATGACGAAGACGTGGCTAATTCTCCGTTCCGTCCGCAGTCCGGTCTTGGCGGTAACGCTGCGCATCAATTCATCGGTATGAAGGCTACCCTTCATTAGCATCTCGCCTTTCGCAGCATGTATCATCTCGACCGCTTTTGCAGCCGCAGCCTCGCTGTGCGGTGTATCGACAAGCTCATAGCCGCTGATATCGATGTTATGCGTGGCCGCAACGCTCGACATTTTCCCGACCGGCCCCACCAGTATCGGCGTGATAATGCCGGCGTTGGCCGCGTCCGCGACGCCTCGAAGCGAGCTTTCATCACAGGGGTGCACGACAATCGTCGTTGCCGCTGGAATGGCCTTGGCCGCGGCAATCAGGCGATCATACTTTACGTGAGGTCGGCTCTCACCTGACGCTACGCTCATTGCTGCCTCCATTGATCAGGCTACGATGCCTTCTTTCGGGCTGTGGGCTCTCGCACCTGTCCCTCATCCCCCTCTTCGACACCAAACAATCGCGCAACCCTGTGAAGGCGCCTGGCCGATTCACCGGATATCTCGGCACTTGCCGACAGCACGCCCCGGATAACGGCGAAGCCCTGACGTCGCTCCTCAGCGCTCTTCGGCAATAGCTTCGGAATAGCCTCCAGGCTGGCATCCGGTTCAAGCAGAAGCATAAAGAATTGCTCACGAACCAATGCCTTGAACTGCGGCAGGGAGAGCCTTGAGCCGTGATCGCTCAGGTGGACCCTGCGTAACGCCTCCAGGCTGCGTTCATCGACCATGCCTCGCGCCGAACCGACATAGAGCAATCCCCGGATCATGCACTCGCGCAGACCGCCATGTTCGATCCTCGACTTCAGCTCTCTGATGCGCGTATCGAGCGCCGTGCGATGCTCCTCCGTCATTTTAGGACGAGAAACGGGTGCCGAGCTCGGATCAATTCCAACAGCCGCCTGGAGCACGGGCGATCCATAGATGGCGAGAAAGAGTGACTCGCTCATCGCGTCCCGCGCATCGCGCCAAGCATCCAATGCACTCACGATGCTCTTCGAATAGCTTTCCTGCAGAGCGACAAAGGGATTACCTTTTGCGGCTGGCTTGCGATGATCGCGAATATTGTCCGCGGCCTCTTCGATGGCCCGCGTTGCGATATTGTTATCTCCGAACATATCGTATTGCAGACGTAAGGGATGCAGGTTGCGCATGAGTTCAGCCCATTGGGGCGTCATCATCGCCTTCACCCAAGGCTGAACGAAATTTCTGTACGCTGCGAGATTGATCTCGGACACACGAGCAGCTGTCGCAAATCGGCGCTCATCATCCGCGGAATTTTCTCCCATGGCACGGATGTCATCGAGAGTCCGTCGCTCGCAGCGCATGATCCATTGTCCGGAGGCGAAATCGGCGTTTAGCGTTTCATCGGATTTCGCCTTAAACGTCGCTTCATATAGTCCAGGGGGGAGAACATCGATGAGGTCAATATTGCTCGAAAATTCACTATGCTCCTTTCGAGCGACACCTCCGGATACGAAGATTCCGAGGTGCCCGACCGTCTCGTGGACAGTGTAAACAATGGTCTGTCCATACGACCTTATTTCGTCGACATTTTCATAGAGGTCCAGGATCCACCCCAACGCCTGTTGAGGCGGCGTGATGTCGTCGCCCTTTGAGCAGAACACCACAATTGGCGACCGGATAGTCCGCAGATCGACAACCTGCCCGCCAGATGTCTTGATGAGACCAGCGGCAAGTTTATTTCCGATGAAAAGCTCATCGACAATAAATCGAATTTCCTCTGCATTGAGATTGACATGCCCGCCCCACCAACGTTCGAATTCAAGATAGCGGTCGGCTTCGGTGTCGATCTTCGAGTAGACATTGTACTGCTTCGTCCAGAGCGTATTTGATGGATTCATGCGTTCGAAATTCTGCACCAACCACGCGCCGTCGAATTTACCGCCACCAACATCACTCATGAGCGCGGTTAGCCAGCTCCCACCCAATAACCCGCCTAAGTATCGCATCGGGTTTTTGCCGCGCACGCCGGCCCAATAGGAAAGCGGCGAACCAGCAAGCACAATCGGCCCGAAAAGGTCCGGTCGAAGCGACGCAAGCATCATCACAGCCCAACCGGCCTGGCAGTTGCCAATGACACAAGGCTTTCCATCAGCGTCCGGGTGAAGCGCAATCACTTGTTCCAGAAATTTCCCTTCCGCCCGCGCAATATCTTCAATCGTTTGGCCGGCCATCGGCTCCGGCAAGAAGCCAATGAAATAGCAAGGATGACCTGCTCTCATCGCGACGCCAATTTCGCTATCAGCCTTGAATCCACCGATCCCCGGACCATGTCCTGCCCGAGGATCAACAACCACGAACGGACGCCGCTTCGGATCTAATTCCACATCAGGTGGCGGAGCAATGCGAACAAGAGCGTAGTTTACCGGCCTTGGAAGCTTCCGCCCGTCCGCGACGAGATCAACCGAATAATTGAGCACGTGAGGCGCCGCTTCTGCGAGACGCTCTCGATATTGCACGCCACGCTTGCGCATAACGTCCAAAAACAAGACGCTGCGCTGTCCGCAGTCGATGAGGTACTCGATGGCAGACGCAAAGAAGCTTGGACTGCTATCGTTTGAGACTTCCGATCGATCGGTCATCGCTGTCTCCTCGCGTCTACACCAATCTGACGAGGCGAGAGCTGGACGACTTGATTTAAGTCAACCTCTGCTGGACGAGGCCAATAAACTCGGAATTAGGAATTTCTACTGCCTATAATCTCGGCAGCTCCGTCTTTGCTTACAAGACTGCTGTCACGCGCGTCATCTCGCATCCACGCCATCATCAATTCCCATGCAACGGCCAGGACTATAGGTCCCGCGAAGAGACCGATGATGCCGTGAGCGAGCATTCCGCCGAAAACTCCGATTAGAATAACAAGCGTCGGCGTTGTTAAACCTCGCCCCATGAGAAGCGGCTTAAGCGCGTTGTCCGCGAGGCCAACAAGTACCAAGTACGCTGTAATGGATATGGCAACGGTGAAGTCCTTGGCGGTCCAGATCCAGATAATGACCGGTACAATTACAATCACCGAGCCGATTTGCAGAATACCGAGCACCAGCACCGCAAATGCGATCAAGCTGGCACCTGGTACACCAACCGCTTTCAACCCGATCCCAGCCAAAATTGATTGGAGAATTGCGATGCCGATCACTCCCTGCGCTACTGTCCGCACTGTCGCACCGGCAACAGACAGAAGGTGCTCGCTCCGCTGCGGTACGATGCGGGAAAGAATAGTTCTTCCTCCTCGCACCAATCTCGGGCTCATTGGAAGAAGAAAGCCAGCCAAGATAATGGACGCCAGAAATTTCAGAGCTTCCGTTCCGGCGCTGCCAGCGAATCCAAGGATCGCAGCCGCTACGGGTTTAAGAAATGGAGCGACCTCTCGAAAGGCCGTGTCCAGATTGTCCGAGGCCTGCTTCCAGAAACTATGCATGTGAGGACCGATCAGCGGCAGATCATAAAGGCGGGCCGGCGGCGCTGGGATCGTTAGCGCGCCTGCTTCGATTTGACGGGAGATCTCGCGGACGGCTTCAATCAATCCAAGACTAAGCCACGTCATCGGACCAATGAGAATTGCGAGGAAGGCTATCGTAAGCAAAGCCGCAGCCGTTCGCGGCCTGTCGCCCAAATTCTTTGTCAACCAATAGAACGGCGTGTGGAGCGCTACCGTAAGCACGAGTCCCCACACCAGGATTGGTATGAACGGCCGGACCAGAACGAAGGACCAGTAAACCAGGAACGCGAGCAATCCCAAACGCAGCGCGAGCTGGATCGTCTCGTCGCTATATCTGCTTCGTCGAAGCGTTTCCACGAATCTCTCATCCGTCTTGGGGGCCGACAGATCTCACATCTCCGGGCCACCAAACTGTCGGGATCTCTGGGGGGCTGCGCTTGATTCAGATCAACCAGTCAACCTCCTATTGTCCCACAAATTCGCCGGTCGGAGCAGAAACGGACAGCGAATGATGGCGCAAAGCGCAGAATACTCGAGCATGGAACCGTTTGGTGGCGGCGGCACAATTGAAATCCGTGCGCTCAAGCCAGACGATACAGCTGACATGCTTGCAGCAATCGATCGTACAAGTATGCAATCGCGCCAGCGTCGATTTTTTGCGCCGAAGCGAGGGTTCTCAGACAACGAAATCGCATTCTTCATGAACATAGATTTCGTCAACCACGTCGCCCTCGTTGCGCAGATCAACCACAATGGACATTCCGAAATTGTCGCAGGTGGACGCTACGTGGTTGTCAAGCCGGGCCAGGCTGAGGTGGCTTTCGTTGTTATCGACGCCTATCAAGGTCAAGGTTTAGGAAAAGCACTGATGCGCCATCTCATCCGTTTGGCTCGTAGTGCAGGATTAAAGGAGCTCGTCGCGGAAGTTCTTTCAGATAATCAGGCAATGCGCCGTGTCTTGAGCAATGCCGGCTTCACCTCGTCTCGAGGGAGCGATCCGCAAGTTTTGCATTTTTCACTGGCGCTCACGTGAACGGGGGTCTCCCAACGGTTCACAAGGTATATGAAACATCATCCCGCCCCGCGCGCAGACCTTAATTGCACCCGACTAGAAAGCCAAAGAGCCCCGCCGTCGCTGGCGGGGCTCTTTGGTTGCGGGCAACATATTTGACGTCATATTAGCCGCAAGCACGGTACGACGCCGGAGACTGTCGCGAGCAAGGATTCGATGGCCGATCCTGGTGCCCTCGCCCCCTTCGCTGCACTCAGCTCCACACCGAAACCGTTGACGGCCGCCGCAACCTGAAAAGAACCGCTCGGACGCAATGTAGGGAGAAACTATTCATGACTGGTCATATCGATCCAACAAAAGAAATCTTTGCTGCCTTTCGGGAGAACAACCGCCCTGGTCCGATCCATATGCTCAATCTGGTGCGGCTGCACGCACAAGCGAGATACCCAGACGGACGCAAAGCGACAGGCGCCGAAGCCTATGCAAGCTATGGGCGTGAGAGCGGCCCGGTATTCAAACGCCTCGGAGGCCGCATTGTCTGGCAGGGCAAATTCGAGCTGATGCTGATCGGTCCCTCCCAGGAGCGTTGGGACCATTGCTTCATTGCCGAGTATCCAAGCGTCGCGGCTTTTGTCGAAATGATCAAAGATCCGATTTACCGCGAAGCAGTTAAGCATCGACAAGCCGCTGTAGAGGACTCGCGGCTGGTTCGCACGGCGCCGTTGCCGATCGGCGACACATTTGGTGAGATTCCGTCCTAACCTTTTCAGGTTATAACGCGTCTCATTCATCCGCTCTTTGCCATCACAACGTGCCCCGGTGAATTGCCGGGAGCACGTTGCAGTGCTTAAGCTACTCGACTTAAGCCCCGACCGCTGGTGGCTCCGCATTCTTCCGCCCGCCGAAGCGCGCCTTTACTGCCTCGCGCATGCGCTGGAAGACCACATAGAGCATCGGGATCAAGAAGATTCCGATCGTACTTGCCAAGAGCATACCGCCGAACACAGCGGTACCGACGCCGCGGCGGCTGAGCTGCGCGGCGCCGGTGGCGAACACCAGCGGCACCAAGCCAAGAATGAAGGCAATCGAGGTCATCATCACCGCGCGGAAGCGCATCTGCGCACCAAGAATTGCGGCGCGTTCGATCGACTCTCCGGCCTCACGCCGCTCCTTCGCGAACTCGATGATCAGAATGCCGTTCTTCGCCGCCAGGGCGATCAGAACCACCAGACCAATCTGGCCGTAGAGATCCAGACTCAAGCCGGAAATCTTGATCGCCGAATAAGAGCCCAGCACGCCGACAACCACTGAAAGCAGAACCGGAATCGGGATGGTCCAGCTTTCGTAGAGCGCGACAAGGAAGAGATATGCGAACAGCACGGCGAGCCCCATAATGAGGCCGGTCTGACCTGACGCCGCCTGCTCCTGAAAAGCTGTGCCGGTCCATTCGAACGTATAGCCCGGCGGCAACGTCTTGGCCGAGACCTCGGCCATCGCCGCAAGTGCCGTGCCGGAGGACACGCCGGGCGCCGGACCGCCGTTGATCGTGATAGCGCGGTAGTTATTGTAGCGCGTGATCACCTGTGGGCCGGTCTGGAATTTCAGACTGGCGATCGATCGTATCGGAACCATCTGGCCCGTGTTGTTACGGACGTAGATCTGCCAGATATCCGGAATGTCGTTGCGGTTGCTCGCATCGCCCTGGACGTTCACCTGCCAGGTCCGGCCCAGCATGTTGAAGTTGTTGACGTAGATTCCGCCCAGCGTCGCCTGCAGCGCAGTAAAGACGTCACTCATGTTGAGCCCGAGCGCCTGCGCCTTGGCACGATCAATGTCGAGATACAGCGACGGATTGGTCGCGGTGAATGTCGAGAACACGCGCGTCATCCGCGGGTCAGCATTGGCAGCCGCGATGAGCCCGCCCATGACGCTGCTCATCGCCGACGGGTCCTGCCCTTCGAGCCCCTCAAGCACGTACTCGAAACCGCCGCCTGTCGAGAGACCGATAATCGGAGGCAAATTGAAGGCGATCACGTTGGCGTCGCGGATCTGCTGTCCTGCGCCGAATATTTTGCGGATGACCGCTTGTGCGGAATCGGCAGCGGCCTCTCGATCGGCAAACGGCTTCATACGCGCAACAATGAAGGCGTTGTTTGGTAGATTACCGCCGTCGAGCAGCGAGAAGCCGATGATCGACAGCGTATGCTCGATCGCCGGAATGCCCTTCAGGATGTCCTCGACCCGTTTGGTCACCTCGCTGGTGCGCGCGACGGACGCGCCGTCGGGCAACTGCACCATCACGAAGAAGGCACCCTGATCCTCTTCAGGGATGAAACCGGTCGGCGTCAGACGCGAAACTCCGAAAATGCCTCCGGCAAACACCGCGACCGCGACGAGTGCAAATATCGCCACACGCAGCAGGCGCTGAACCACGCTGGCGTAACGATCTCGGGTCCAGTCGATCGCCCCGAGCACCCTCGCCATGAAGCCGCGTCGCGGGCCGTGGTGCGGACGCAGGAATACCGCGCAGAGTGCCGGTGACAGCGTCAACGCATTCAACGCGGATATCAGCATCGCGGCACTGATGGTGACGGCAAATTGGCGGAACAGCGTGCCGGAAATGCCCGGAATGAATGCCACGGGGACGAACACGGACAACAGCACCAAGGTGATCGCGATAATCGGCGCAGTGATCTGCGCCATCGCCTTCTTGGTGGCTTCGGCCGGGGTCAAGTCCGGCTCCTCCTCCATCACGCGTTCGACGTTTTCCACCACGACGATCGCGTCGTCGACCACGATGCCGATCGCCAGCACCATCGCAAGCAGCGAGACCGTATTGGCCGAGAAGCCCATCGCCAGCAGGACGGCGAAGGCGCCGATGAGACTAACTGGCACTGCAACGGTCGGAATGATGGTGGCGCGGATATTGCCGAGGAACAGGTACACCACGAGAACCACGAGCACGAAGGCTTCGCCGAGCGTCTTCAGCACTTCGTAGATAGTGTCGGTGACGAAGGTGGTGGTGTCGAACTGGACCAGATACTTCATGCCCTGGGGAAAACGACCAGACAGGTTCTGCAGCGTTTTCTGAACCGCGGCCGCGGTCGTCACCGCATTGGCGCCCGGAGCAAGGTAAATACCCATGCCGACGCCGGGACGGCCATCGATGCGGGATTCGCTGTCCAAATTCTGAGCCCCGATCTCAACCCGGGCGACGTCCTTTACGCGCAGCAGCGAACCGTCTGGATTTGCACGCAGGACAATCTCGCCGAACTGTTGAGGTGTCGTGAGCCTGCCTTCGGTCTGCACATTGAACTGGAATTGTTGATCGTCGCTGATCGGCCGTGCACCGATACGGCCCACCGGCGCCTGCACGCTCTGCGTCCGGATCGCATTGACGACGTCGGACGGCGCCATATTGAGGCTGGTCAGACGCTGCGTGTCGAACCAGATCCGCATCGAGTAGTTCATCTTCGCGAACAGGCTCGCCTGGCCAACGCCGGGTGTACGCGAGATGGCGTCCAGCACGTTGACGATCGCGTAGTTCGTGATGAAGATTGGATCCTGATCCTTCGCCTCACTATAGAGGATCACGAATTGCAGCACGGCCGACGATTTCTTCTGCACCGTCAGGCCTTGAAGCTGAACTTCCGGCGGCAATTGCGCCAAGGCCGCCTGCACGCGGTTGTTGACGTTGACCGTATTGATGTCGGGATTGGACCCGAGCCCGAAGCTGACCGTGAGCGCGTAGCTGCCGTCATTGCCGCTGGTCGACTTCATGTAAAGCATCTTGTCGACGCCGACCACCTGAGCTTCGAGCGGCTGCGCAACGCTGGTTTCCACCACCGCAGCGGACGCTCCCGGGAAGGTGCCGTTGACCGTTACCTGCGGAGGGACGATGTCGGGAAACTGCGCAACAGGAATCTGAGTCAGTGCCAGCAAGCCCGCGATCGTGATGACGAACGCGATAACGATTGCCAGGCGCGGACGATCAACGAAGACGGAGGAAATCATTTGCCCGAGCCTTGTGCGGTGGGAGCAGCCGGCTTGTTCTCGCCCGGCAACGGCGCCGGGGCGGCCGAATTAGGGTTTGGCGTCGTCTTCATCATAGCCTGGATTTCAGGCCCTGCTGGTCCGGGGCTGACGGGCTGGCCAGGACGCGCGCGCTGGACGCCGTCGGCGATGACCCGGTCCCCGACCGACAGTCCGCTGATCACTGAGGCGACCGTGGCTGTCGACTGACCAAGTTGGATACGGCGCTGCTCCACCTTGTTGTCGTTGCCCACGACATACACGTAGTCGCCGCGTTGATCGGACAGAACGGAGGATCGCGGTACGGCCAGGACTTCAACCGGCTGTACGCCTTCGAGCAGCACGGTGACAAACTCTCCATCGGTGAGTTCCCGCAATGAGTTTCCGCCTTTGGTGTCGGGATAGAGCAGCGGATTGGGAATACTGCCCCGAACGAGCAGTGTGTCGGTTGCCTGCGTGACTGTGTTACTCGCGAAGTCAAGATGGCCGACCTGATCGTAAGTGCGCCCGTCCGGCAATCTCAGGCGGATCACCACCGCCTTGAATCCCCCGGCGTTTCCGTAACGCTGCCGCAGTTCGAGAGCTTCGCGAACCGAAATCGGGAACGTCACATACATCGGATCCTGGCTGATAATCGTTGTCAGGGTGCCCGAACTTGCGTTGACGACGTTCCCCTCCGTGACAGCAGTCCGGCCAATGCGGCCATCGATCGGCGAACGGATATCCGTGTAGTCCAGATTGATCTGCGACAGGCTGACCTGCGCCTGGGCAGCCTGCACTTGGGCCTCAAGGCTCTTCTGGTTGGCGATGGCGGAGTCATAGTTCGATTGCTGGCCGGCCGGACCGCTCAGCAAGGTGCGCTGGCGCTCGGTGGTCAGTCTGGCGTTTGTCAACGTTGCCTCAAGTTGATCCACCTGGGCCTTTTTGGACGCGAGGTCGGCCTCGAAAGGTCCGCGCTCCAGCCGATAGAGGTGATCGCCGGTCTTCACCTCCGAGCCTTCCTCGAATAGGCGCTTGTCCAGGAACGCCGTGACGCGCGCCACGACATTGACGCGATTGATAGCCTCGACGCGGCCTAGAAACTGGTTGGTCTCGGTGATGGGGCGCTTGGCGACTTCGATGACGCCGACAGCCGGAGGCGCAGCGGATGGCGCCTGCGCGTGTGCCTCACTGATCAGCAGCGCGGCAATCGCTCCGAGCGTAATCCTCGTCGTATGGCGCATCCTCATCTCCTTCAAGTAAAGCTCAAATTATTGTTTTACAGGCGGGCTGGCGAAGCGAGAAGACGTAAGTACACGAAGGTGATAGTTGCTGCCTATAGTCCTTTGCCCACCTGACCGGTATGGTTTTTGCTATTCGGCCTTGCGCTATGTGGCCTTGTCACTGAGTTGTTACTTTAGGCCCCAAAGAGGCGTGAACGATGGCTACTGCCAGTACGCGCTGATTCGCAGCGGAACCCATACTAAACGCAACACACGTGACGAGACCATCCGCCGCTGCTGATAGGCTAACTTGCGCTAGGCGCAACGTTCATCGACGTGCCCGCGAAGCTCCATGTTTCAGCTGTAACCAAGCCCGCCGATATCGAAACCCGGCCGCAACGTGCTCATGAAACCCTCACACGACGGCGTCGCCGGCGGCGTGTTTCAGTTGCGCCGGTTTGGCCGTGGCACCAAAAGCGGGATGTCTCAAATGTCTGCTAAACTCAATTCGAACAGTCGTCGAGCAACAGGGTCAGCAAATGCCACGCAGGTGTTTTCCCCGGACAAGAGCTTGCCTCCGACCAACATGTATCTGACCGAAATCTCCGACGAAGAAGGAGATTACTGCGTCATGCTATCCAATCTGCCGCCGGGGGCAGTAGTACCGCTGCACAGCCACGCGGACCGGGAAACCTTCTACGTATTGTCCGGGACACCCACTG
The DNA here is from genome assembly GCF_055386385.1 of Afipia dichlorophenoxyacetatis. NCBI lineage: Bacteria > Pseudomonadati > Pseudomonadota > Alphaproteobacteria > Hyphomicrobiales > Nitrobacteraceae > Afipia > Afipia dichlorophenoxyacetatis. Next base: position 3,639,652 of record NZ_AP029250.1, read on the forward strand.
CTCTGAGGGAAGATCGATGGGAGGAACTTGCACCTGGCGACATCTTGGATGTGCGAGACGGGATGAAACACGCTTGGAAAAACGCGTCGCAGGAGCCCGTCTCGATGCTCTGCGTGACAACGACGAAAATGGCCAAGTTTTTGCAAAACATCTCGATTTCGAGCGGCGACAGGTTGTCGCCGGATGAGCAAGCCCAACGCTTTCTCGATCTTGTTCTGACACACGGATATTGGCTCGCAAGTCCCGAAGAGAATGCGGCGATCGGCCTGGGCGTTAACTGGAACGGGTCTCACAACTGACGGCGCGACGAACTACGGGAGCGGCACGGACGGTCGCATGCTCCCGCAAGGTCGTGATCAGCCATACCGCCGCGCAGCTTCGATCGTAAGTCCTTTTCCCACAGCCCCAAACGTGTCGCCCTCGACGATCTGGGCTGCGGGCATTGTCTTCATGATCGCATTACGCACGTGTGCGAGCTGTACCGAGCCGCCCGTCAAGAACACAGCTTCAATGTCATCGGCGGCAAGCTGAGCCTGCTCGAGACAGATCTTGATACGCGCAGCAATCCGCTCCGCCAGTTGCTTGGTGTGACGGACGAGATCGGCCCGAGACACGTCGGCATTCAAGCCCGGTTTGATCCAATCAAATGCAATGGCGATTTCTCGCTGATCAGATAAGGCAATCTTTGCGCCTTCGACCTCAATCGCCAACGTATGGCCCCGCTGCTCGTCAAGCACGCGAAGAAGACGATCGAACAGCTCGGGTTCTGCCGCCTCATAACGCACTTGCCGGATCTGAGTGATGATCTTTTGGTCATACATGCTGTTGATCCGCGACCAGGTTGCCAGATCGTGGAAATAGCCCGAGGGTACCTCCAATCTGGCCCGCTTCATCTGGCTGCGATGACCGAACAATGGCATGACGACGCCGAGGCTCAGCTGACGGTCGAAGTCCGTGCCGCCGATTCGAACGCCATCGTTGGCGAGAATATCGGACATGCGATCCGCCTTGCGGTGACGGTCTGGGCTGAGACGCACAATCGAAAAGTCCGACGTACCGCCGCCGATATCCGCGATCAGCGCGATTTTTTCGTCTGATATCTGGCGTTCGTAATCCAATGCCGCGGCAATAGGTTCAAACTGAAACGTGACATCTTCGAAGCCGATCTGGCGGGCGATATCGCGCAGCGTCTCTTCCGCCTGGCGGTCCGCGTCCGGCGCATTGTCAACGAAATGCACAGGCCGGCCATGAACGACATGTTTCAACTCACGACCAATTTCCTGCTCGGCGCGTCGTTTGACTACGCCGAGGTAATACGCGATCACGTCGCGGAAGCTCGCCCGTTCGCGACCAACACGCGTGGTCTCGTCAATCAGCGCCGTTCCCAGCACCGATTTCAGGCTTCGCATCAAGCGACCAGGCGCGCCATCGACATAGGCTTCGATGGCCTTGCGCCCGATCAGCGTCGCGCGGTTCGGCTCATAAAAGATAGCGCTCGGAACGGTGACGTGGCCTGTCTCCAGCTCTGCCAAGACCGGAACATCGTCCACAACAGTACCAAGCGTCGTATTCGACGTTCCAAAATCAAGTCCGCAGGCTGACATCGTGGCTCCCGAAAGGAGAGCTCGTCTACACAGTTCGGAGCGTTCGATCCACCCCTATCTTGCGCAAATTTCTCATGCATTTTCGCCTTCGGAGCGAAGCCTCCGAAGGCGAGCAAAGTTCATCGTGCGGTCATGTTTCCTGTTGGGCGCGCTTAAGCTGGCGCCTTGAAATCGTACGAGATGCGGCCGGCCGGCAGATAAAACAGCGCAATCAAAGCTCCGCCTTTGACTTCCGGATAGTGACGACTTCCTGGATCGGGTGCGGTCCATCCGGGACCCTGCCATCCTTGCAGTCCCTTCAACTCCGCACCCTCGTCCAACGGAATGACCATATTCAATTCGCCATACGGATGCCCGTGGTACTGCCCGCGCAGCACGTCATCGTCATCTTCGTCCTTGAATGCTTTTGGATCTTTACTGTCCATGTAAACGGCCGTGATACTAAAGTGGAACGTCTCCGGTGACGGCTCCAGTATCCTGCTGCGACGATAGCTCGGACCGTCAACTTCCTGATTTGCCGCCCATCCCTCCTCCACGCCCAGTTTTATAAGACGAGCCAGTTCCTGGTACAGTTCGCTGTGCTCGCCGTACTTCTGATTGAGCCACTTCTCCATGTCCGCGCTCGGAGTCATATCCTTGACCTCCTGCAGAAATGGTATGCTCTTCTTGATGAGTTCATCGCGGTGGTTCATGCTTGCCTCCTGAGGTGATTATTGATCGCGAGTTGAGTCCGCGAAGCCTGCAAAATGCGCAAAGTCGGCAACTTCCGCCTTGGGCATGAGACTTCCCGTGCTGACGACGTTGTCTTCGCCGTATCCCATCGATATGCCGCACACGACGGTCTCGTCAGACGTGATCGGAAGAAGTTGCCGCAGAAGCTTGTGATACTTTGCGAAGGTTTCCTGCGGACAGGTTTGGAGCCCGCGCGCGCGAGCTGCGATCATGATGTTCTGCAGAAACATTCCGAGATCGAGCCAGCTACCCATCTGCAGCCGGCTGTCGATGGTGATGATCAGGCCGACGGCCGCTCCGAAAAAGCTGTAGTTCTTCGCTGTCTGCCGCCCTCGCGCAACCAGATCCCACTGCTGGATCCCGAGCGCTCCATAAAATATCCGGCCGAACTGATCGCGACGCGACACATAAGGTTCGGGAAGTGGCGACGCATAATACTGATAGCCGGATATATGCTGGTCTTTCGCCTCCTCATGCGCCTTGAGCAAAACGGCGGAGAGTTCGTCCTTTTTGCTGCCGGCGACAACGTAAACCCGCCACGGCTGGATGTTCGCCCCGCTCGGCGCGAACCTCGCAACCTCGAGCACATCTTCGACAAGGCGCTGTGGTACGGCGCAGTCACTGAATGACCGGCAGGCGAAGCGAGACTTGATGACCTGATCTACCAGATCGCTGGTGAATTTCCCCGCGTCACCATGCAATGGCGCCAAGTGCGTTACTTTTTGCTGAGTAGAGGACATCCGCCCTCCTCCTGTGGTCTGAATGCTTCTTTTCCGGGGATCGTGGCCAACAGCTCGTAATAATCGAACCGATATTTCGACTCTGACGGCTTCTTCACCTTGAACAGATACATGTCGCGAACGAGACGGCCGTCCTCACGAATGACGCCGTCCTTCGTCATAAAGTCATTGACCGGCATCGCGCGCATCGTCGCGGCAACTGTCGGCCCGTCCACCGTGCTTGCTGCGCTGATCGCTTTGAGATAGTGCATGACCGCGCCATAGGTCCCGGCATGGATCATGGTCGGGACCTTGTTTGTCTTCTCAATAAAGCGCTTTGCCCACGCACGGGTGTCGTCGTTCAAATCCCAGTAGAAAGCAGAGCTCAAGATCAGGCCCTGAGCGCTTTCCAGCCCTAAGCTATGAATGTCGGCGATAAACACGATAAGCCCGACCAGCTTCTGGGACTTTGTGATCCCGAATTCGCCAGCCTGTTTGACGGCGTTGATGAAATCGCCACCAGCATCGGCGAGCGCGATGACATCAGCCTTGGAGGATTGTGCCTGTAAAAGAAACGACGAAAAGTCGGGCGTGTTTAGCGGGTGCTTGACTGACCCAACGGCCTCTCCACCGAGGGAACTGATGACTTTCCGGCTGTCCGCCTCGAGTTGGGCACCAAGAGAATAATCGGCAGACAAGAAGAACCATTTCTTTGCACCCATTTTTGAAACGGCTTTCGTCGTGCCCTGCGAGAGCGCATAGGTGTCGTAAGTCCAATGGATACCGGTCTGAGAACACTCATCACCAGTCAGGCGCGACGTTGCCGACCCAGTCGCAAGAAATATCTTCTTTCTATCGCGGGTGAGCCCCTGCACAGCGAGCGCGACGGCCGAGTTGGGAACGTCTACGATCGCTTCGACATTCTCATTGTCGATCCATCTGCGCGCAATTCCGCTGCCGACGTCAGGCTTATTCTGATTATCCGCGGAGATGATTTCGACTTTCCGATTGAGGACCGTCCCCCCAAAGTCGTCCACGGCCATCTGCGCAGCGACCACCGATCCGTGGCCACCATTGTCGGTATAGAGCGACGACATGTCCGACAGCACGCCGATCCTGAGTGGCGGAGTAGTATCCGCACTCGCTTGGTCCGATCGGAAAAACATAACGAGAAAAAATGCAGCGCACGCAGATCGCGTTAATGACGATCGATCACGTATTGATATAAACATTGCAGTCCTCCGATAACGAACGGGCGATGTTCACGCCTCTTTTCCGGTGACAACTCTTTCATCGGAGAATCGCGATGCGGAAGTGAAACTCTTTCAGAGTCCTATTGCGCCATGTTCAGGCGCGCTAAGGCCAAGGCAACGCTAGTGCTTTATGAGCTTTGGCCGTTCCTGAAACTCCTTCAGCATTAAAATGTACACCGTGCATTTTGGTGGTCAGCCCGAGCAGCGGAAACATTCGTTCGGTTGGATATAGCGGACCATCCCAAGCCCAAACGTGTCTTTCCTGAAGTTGGCTTGTTTTGTAGGCTACTTATCTTGGCGCGGATGTTGCCAAACATGTGTTCGCCGATCGTCGGGCATGTCACCAATGTCCGCGACTTGGTCCTATTAACGAGAAACGGATGCAGGCATGGCCACGTTCAGCACGCTCGACCTCAACCTTCTCCGGGTGTTCGACGCCGTCATGGAGGAGCGCAGCGTGCTTCGGGCAAGCCAAAAGGTCTGCCTCAGTCAATCTGCCGTCAGCCACTCGCTCGCCCGGTTGCGCGAAATGCTGGACGACGAGCTGTTTGTGCGGACCGCAACGGGCATGCAGCCCACGGCACGCGCTCAGGCAATGGCGCCGTTAGTGAGGGATGCTCTCAAATCTCTCGAGGCGGCTATCGAGCCACCCAAATTCTCGCCCGCGACGTCCGACAAAAAATTCACGATCGCGGCGAATGATTTCACCACGATGGTGATTGGAGCGAGGTTGCTCGCCCTGCTGCGCTCTGATGCACCTCAGGTCGACATCACGATCAAGCCCGTCACCCGCATCGACCTTGCCGAACAGATTGATCTCGGACGCATTGACGCAGCGATCGGAACATTCTCGATCGTTCCGTCCCGATTTAATTCGAGCTTTCTGTTTGAGTACGACGATGTCCTCATCACGAATTCATCGCAGAAGCTAGGCCCGATAACGACCTCCGTGCTTGCGCAGCTCCCCATCATTGTCGTTTCCTTCGGCGGTGAGCAGGAAGGCGCGATCGACGGATTTATCTCCGAACGCGGTCTCGCAAGGAGATCAGAAATGTACGATCGAATGGCCTTCGAACGCGCACTAGCCGACTCCGAGACGTTGCCGCGAATAGCAGTCTCCCTCCCCCATTTCCTCGCTCTTCCAGCTTTTCTTGAGGGAGCCGGCTTAGCAGCGATTGTCCCGCGTCCGCTGGCGGAGACATTTGCCAAGACTTACCCAATCGCAATCCATGAACTTCCTTACACGACGACGCGCCTTGAAGTCCGCCTGCTGTGGCATGAACGCAATGAAAGCGACATCTCACAAAAATGGCTTCACGAGCTCTTGCGACGAACAACCGAACAGCTCCGCGTCAGTCCGGTCAAGTGAGATGCGCTGCTGCGATCGAGGGCCTCGAGCTCTTTTCTCGGATGCCAGTGTCGGCTTTGCAAACTCGGCCCTGCCATCGAGAATGTTGGCATCGCGACCGAGCGACCGATAACCAATTGTGAAACGGCACGCTGATACCGCAATTTGCCCCTCTCTTGAGCAGTCCCATTGAGCCGTGAGACCGACATAGATCAGCGCAGGATAATTTTGCTGCTCAGGGCGAAGGCTACATGGCAAGTCGCTCAAATGGACAGTGCTTCGTGCTTCCCGACGAATCGCAAAACAAACCAGATGGTCTCAAGCTTTGTCGGAGATTGGCTCAGACGGCAGAACCAGAAGCGATTAAGGCAATTCGACTGGATTGATTGGCCACAAAGGCCATAACTCAGAGCATATTATTCTTCGGGTGGCCCAACTGAATCGACAACCAGACACCGGCCCCGGATATATTTGAGAAATCGCGCACCAATATCTTGTGGAAGCTACGGTCTACCCACAGGATACCGAGCGAGCGAGCCGACATTGTGGACCTATACGCCAAAGGATTTATATCGAAGATATAACCTGATGCTAGAATAGCTTTCGCTATGGGACCCCATCAAAACCACTACTTCAACAGCGCACTGGATGCGATTGAGCGAATCCGAGACGTCGAAGGATTATCGACGCTTTCGGAGGTCCTTCATTCTGCCTTCTCGCGATTCGGCTACGAATCGTTTTGCGTTGTTGCGGCCCCAACAGCCAGTCAACAGAAATTCTCCGACAAGCTGCTCCTCAGAAAGTGGCCGAAAGGGTGGTATGAGCAGTATGTAAGCTCTGACTTTCACCCGCACGATCCCATTTCAAACTTTTCACGTTCGCAAACTCATTCATTCCATTGGTCCAGTGTTTCGATTCCGAAAGAGGATCGAAAGGCAAATGGGATCATGACGATTTCGTCGAACGATTACGGAATGACCAATGGTTATTGCGTGCCGATCCAGGGATTGAACGGATATCAGGCAACTGTTTCCATCGCCGGCTCAGAGATCGACCCTCAAAGCGAAGCTCACGCTGCGATCGATCTCATCTCTATTTTTGCATTCCAGCGTCTTGCAAGTATCCGCCATGACATGGACGCTCCAAAAATTCTTACTGCGCGTGAGAAAGAAGTCATCTCGTGGGCTGCCGTTGGCAAAACCGCGTGGGATACGAGCGTCATTTTGAATATCTCGGTAGAAACCGTGAACAAGATCGCGGCATCGGCAATGCGTAAGCTGAATGTCCATACCCGCGCCCAAGCGGTGGCAGAATCAATCCGCCGTCGCGAAATCAATATCTAATTGTCAATACCCAGCCCACGGTATCGAGTAATTCCCGGCAAATAACGAGGCTCTCCCCGCATTGCGGGGAGAGCCTTTCACATGATCAGATTGGTAGATCGCACCAATCGTCACCGATTTTCCGGTCTGCTGGAGAAGCTCTTCCGCTTTCGCCATGACGTCTTTGTCAAGGAACGGGGCTGGAGCGAATTCGACCGCGGCGGCCTTTATGAAACCGATCAGTTTGACACTGACGATGCAGCCTACGTGATTGCCATTGACGAGAGCGATACTGTCGTGGGCTGTTGCAGGATGTATCCGACGAAGTTGCCACACATGCTCTCGGAGGTCTTTCCTTTCCTGGTGCAGGGCAAAGTCCCCCGGCGCAGAGATCTTTACGAGCTCACCAGGTTCGGCGTCAGCAAACATCGGCGAGGCACCTCGACCTACTCCGAGCTGCTGGCCGGATTTCAAGAGTACTGCCTGGAACATGGGGCGACGGGTGCCACATCCGTCATCCGCACCTTTCGCATGCCGTTGTTGCAAGCGGCAGGCATGTCAATCGTCCCTCTCGGCTTGCCGCAGAATTATCAAGATGAACAGCTGATCGCAGTGACCTTCGAAGTGAGTGAAGAGATTCTCGATCGGGTGCATCGCTACGCAAATCTTCAAGCACGAACATCAGCGGCAGATTTTGCACTGCAAAGGAAAACCGCCTGATGTGATCGTGTTGAAAAATCTCACCGTCAATTCACGCTCCGTAACTTTCGCCCCTTGTCAGAGAGCTGATTGAGCATTTGATGTTCACGAAGCTCTCGTTAGTAAAAACGAAAGCAGGTCCTCGTGATGTCCCGACATGTCTCGAACCAGCGCCTTCTTACCGCTCAACTAGGCCCTCGCCCTAAGATGATGACATTTCTGCGTTATCGCCGTCTCAGACTGGCACTCGAAACCGCAATCAGTGAAGCAACGGACTTAAAGGAGCGCTTCCTGGCCTACCTCCTCTCGATGGCGTATCTTGAGTTGGATGCGGTCGAATTTCGATCGCAGGACGAGTCCGATCGTGCTGATTCAGAACCCACTGAAAGGGAGTTCGCCCCTAACTTTCATCCCCCCAAAGTCGTTGGCAGCTGGAATTGGGACATCAAGCGTGACCGTGTCCGCGCTGATCCGGAGGTTGCAAGGCTCTTTCAAGTTGATCCTTCGATCGCAGCGATCGGCACACCAATTGCGACATTTGTGCAAGCCGTCCACCCTGAGGACGCCCCCCGCCTACAGGCGGCAATTCAACACTCTCTCAAGAGCGGAGAGTCTCTGTGTCTTGCTTATCGCGTACTCCAATCGACGGGGGGCAGCCAATGTGTTCTAGCTATCGGTCGCGCCGTCATGGACAATGGTGTCGCGACATCATTCCCCGGGACCCTCGTAGATGTCGAAGATGACATCATAGCGTCCCGCCACTAAGGGCTGGACAAAAAGATCGTCGATCCATCCAGCGGATGCCGTGCTGTTCTCGTGAACAGGTGCGTCACAACGATCGTTGTGGCGCACCTTCGATAGGTCACGACTATCCTGCCTTGCGAGGCCGAAACACCTGCTCACGCCAGATCAGAAGAGCGCGCTTTGCCGAAGAAAACGACATTTCCTCATACTTCAAGTGAAGCTGACCGAGGTCGACATCGGACGCCGACATCAAACGACTGAGGATCACGGCCTTGGTTGTTTCCCACGACAGGTCGGCCGCCCGGCATGCGGTTATCAAGCCATCATGGCGATGGACCCGCATCAATGGTTCAATCAGAGCAACTGGAGATGATGTCATCGCCGCGAGCGTCGCAATAATTGCCTCGTATTGCCGATCCGCAGCGAATTCAACGAGTTTGTCTTCCGTGAGGCCACGGCTCTCTTCAAGCTGCTTGACCAGTTCAACGGCGGAGCGGAGATCACGCGGTCGCTCTGCCTCGCGTCTGGTTTTCCGCGAGATGTCATCCACGTGCTTCTGGATTTCCGCACGCAATTGTACCGGGGCTCTATTCGCAAGCCGCGTGTGAACCGCACTTGTGGTGGTATCGAGAAGATCGCGCAACAACTTCACCGGCAGATCAACTCGTAGACCGACCTTCTCGGCCAGAAGAGGATCTCCCTTGGATGCGGTAACCAGCCGCGTAAAGCCTCCACGTGTAAAGGAAGCACCGAGATTGCCGGCCACCCGACGGCGCACCTCACGGTCGCCGAGTTCAATCATCGCATCCGTGAGCACAGTGTCGAGTGCAGGCCGGCCTGCAATTGCCAGCAAATGCCCCTGGCCGCGCGTGGTCGCGACTTCAAGCAGATGATCGTTCGATAGTTTTTCCGAAGAGGCCAGGATCGGGGTCGCAACTGCTGCGTCGCAATGATGAGCTAGCCGACGTATGACCGCGGGCGGAGCGAACGGTAAGGTTGCGAGCTTTCGGGCCAGTTCGGCGAGTGTCTCGGCCTCGCAATCTTGAATGTAGCCGAGCAAGATGTTGTCGAAAACGCTGATTTGCTCGGGCGTCAGAAGGCTGCCGTACTGGAGGAATAGATCGGTGACCTTGCGGAGCGTGACGATGCGATGCTCCGTCGACTCGTTGCTGATCGCACCCTGCAATTCCTGAATCAGATTGTAGTGCACGACACGATCCAATATTGGCCGCAGCGGCAGCAAAATAATAAAGCTCGCCAACACATGCAGGCGGCGCAGTTGAAAAGAAAAGACCTTGAGGCAACGTAAATTTCAAACGAGTTGAGAATACGCTCGCTTCGTTTCGAGGTCGTTAAACAACTGGGAGCTGCAAGCGCACGACCTTCGCTCTTTCGGCAGCCTGGCAGTATGCAGATCGCCTGGGCAAAGTTTGATCGTTGCGGTGAGACAGATCAAAGAGTGCGCTGCTCGCCGACCTAAAGACGGCGAGCAGTAGCGAAGAAACCGGTCGCGCGCGTGGTGCTGTTACCAGCCCCACCTGCGATAGCCATACCGGTAACCCCAGACAGGCCTGAAGGGGCGGCCGTAGTACCGATACCCACCATAGTAAGGTCCGTAGCCGTAGGACACATAACGCGGATAGTAGTACGGCTGTGGAGCGTAGCCGTAGGCGGGGTATCCGTAATAAGAACCACCGCCATAGTAACCACCGTAGGGGCCTCCTCCGTAGTAGCCGTAAGAGTCCCCTCCGTAGCCACCATATGGGCCATAGCCATAACTACTGCTTGCAATAGCCCCGCCGATCAGGGCACCGGCAACCAACCCGGCGCCCGCGCCGCCCCATCCCCAGCCGCCACCGCGCCAACCACCACCCCAGCCGCGGCGCCACTGCACCTGAACCAAATTTCCTGCCGACACAGACTTCATCGCTTCAACATTGGTCGGCAGCGGAGCCGCTCCGGCCGAACCAACGGTGCCGGCGGTCAAGGCTCCCGCAAACGCACAGACAATCGCAATTCTCCCTATACTCATGGCTGTACTCCATTGAGATTCCGCGCATCTGCTCAATCAGCTAGCAGTTCCCGGGTTCCATACCCAGCGCGTCAAATTTTCGATCGAAGCGAGGCGAACCGTTCGGAGCGTGCTCGTGTCCAGTAACCCGGATCACACCGAATAGTGGGTGCAGGCACTCGACACGCCGAGCAGCACCCACTGGTCCAGAGAGTATTGCCTTGACGAGATGCCGACATACCGAGTTTGAAGTCTTGGAGCGAGCCCGCTAGCATCCAGGATATTGGAGCGGCAGTGTTTTTAGGGGCCGGTCGCCAAATGCAATTTCGGCACTTGCGGTATTTTGTGAAAATCGTCGAAGCCGGAAGCTTTTCCCGCGCGGCCGCCCTGATCCACGTCGCCCAGCCGGCACTGAGCCAGCAGATGGCGGATCTGGAGGAGCGCATGGGAGTCGCGCTGCTTCAGCGCACCCCGCGCGGCGTCCGGCCGACCGCCGCCGGCGAAGTGCTTTTCCGTGAGGCGTCATCGCTCCTGAAGGAGCTAGAGCAGCTCCCCGCCCTTCTGACCTCCGGCGGCGGCGACGCCGAGGGCAAGGTCAGCCTTGGCTTTGCGACATCGATATCGGTGCCGATGTCGGGACCTTTCCTTGAAGCCTGCCGTGCCCGACATCCGAAAGTGGCGATCAAATTTGCAGATGGCGATAGCGAGTCGCTCGAAGAGCGGGTCATCGCAAAAGATATCGACATGGCCGTCGTCTTTGAGGACGAACTGGTGCCGATCTTTGCGCGCGTACCACTATTTCGCCAAAGGCTGTTTTTCGTCAGTTGCCAGGCATCCACAAATTTTGATGGTGTCGTCACATTGGAGCAGATCGCCCCGCTCCCACTCGTCCTGCCGAGTTTTCCCAATGGACGACGACGGGTTGTCGATCGGGTGTTTAGCGAAGCAGGTTTAACCCTAAATGTGATTGCCGAGACCGATACACTTTCGAGCGAACTTTCGGCTGTGCGCACCGGTCTCGCCCACACCATTCTTAACATGAGCATCATGGGTCAGCGTGGTTTTGCCGATCCGCTGCTTATCGAGCCTCCGGTCTACATGACTTGCTCGGTTATTTCGTCGAGCGATTTTCCGCTCACCCATGCCGGTGAAGCCGTTCGCGACACTTTGGTTCAATTTGTCGATCAACACATCAAGACAACCCAAAGGCCCGGAGCGAAATGGATCGGCCCGCCCACGGTCTAATCTCGATGGAGATAGTCAGGGTGCAACACAGTTCGGCCAGCCGGCCGCGGCCATAACTTTCTCCGATACCCGCATATCGACACCGTATTTGTTTTCTCGTGCCATCTCGACGCATATCCCGCCTCGTTCAACGGCTGAGAGATAGATCCGCGAGGCGGCGGCCTCGATGTCTCGACCCGTGTTCGATCCCGCCGCGGTACGCGTTCGAGCTGCCTGACGCGGGCGCTCTTTAACGTTTCGAATAAACGCCGGACCGCGACTTGACGCTCGTCGCCGGCGTGATCCTACCAGCTCAATGCGCCACAAAATGAGCGAGAAAAACAATGTCCGATCGATCCCGCATTTTTAAACAGAACGCAGCACTGGCATCTCACATTTTGCCTGTTTCCGGGACAATGATCGGCATCAGCGTGACGCTTGTCGGCCTCGTAAAAGTTGCAGAGCATCACGCAGGCCCAAGCCATGTCGATGAGTACGCCGCAATCGCTGCGATCCTGTTTCTGGCTTCGGCGCTGACGTCGTATCTGTCCATTCGCTGGTCGAACAAAGAAAAACTCAGCACTCGGCTGGAACAGGCTGCAGACATTATTTTCATTGCCAGCCTCGTCGGAATTACGGTGATTTCGACCCTGTTCGCTTACGAAGTGATTTAAACTCGCCAGGAGGCGTACATGACATCCAGTGATCGCATATCGTGCCGCTCTCTTCGCGCAGGGAGCTTCACTTCGTTCCGCTCTCACCAGACAATCACATACCTTCTGGTCGCGGCGATCGCGTCAGTGTCAACCGCTGCCCTCGCGGCAGATAAGCCGCCGCTAATTGCAGATAGGGATGTCCCCGCTTCGACAGCATCCAGCGTTTCAGCGGCAGTGGAATTTTCCCTCTCATCGCTCGATCGCGCGCTTGAACGCAAGATTCCAAAGCGGCTCGCTTCCATCAACGATCGCGGCAGCAGTTGCTGGCATCGCCGTATCCTTGGGCGGATGGTCAATATCGACTGCGAATACTCTGGATACGTCGAACGGACTGGACCGGTGTCGCTGCGTGCAGAAAACGGACGGCTCATCGCCACGATGCCGCTGTTCGGCACCGTGTCGGGGCAAGGCATCGGCCGGTTTGCCCGATTGCTGCACGGGACCGGCGAAGGTGCTTTGACGGTCTACGCCACGTCGCGCCCGCGATTGCGCCCCGACTGGTCAGTCGCCCTGGACATGAGTGAGGGCTTCCGCTGGCAGGAACCACCGGTCCTGCAGATCCTCGGCTTTCGCATCAACCTGACCCGTTACATCGAACCGATCAGAGATCAGGTCTCTCGTGTTCAGCGCGACGCTGCAGCCAGTGTTGCAGCCATGAACATTCGCGGCAAAGCGGAAGCCGCATGGCGTCAGATGTTCGCGCCGGTGAAGATCATCGATTCACCGGCCGTCTGGCTGACCATGACGCCTTCGAGCGTCGCGTTCTCCGGCATGCGCACCCGAGGCGACGCTCTCGAAGGCTCCATCGAAATCGCCGGGTCGACCGCGACCACGATTGGCTCGGAGCCTTCTCCGACAACACCGACACCTTTGCCCGCGCTGACGAAAGATGTCGAAAATCCCGGTCAGTTCGCGGTTATCGTCCCTATCGACATTAGCTACGACCAGATCCGCGAAAAGATTCAGAACTTCACGACGGCACGCGCGCAAATCGGCGGACCCGGCGTGAAGGAAATCTCGGTCTATCCGTCTGCCGGAAAAATTGTTGCAGGACTGCATCTGGAATTCGGAAGCGATGCCAAAGGTGATACGTGGATCTATGTCACGGCCACGCCCGTGGTTGACGCAAATTCGCAGACCTTGCAGTTCAGCGACCTTTCCATCGCAGCGAATTCCCCAGCTGAGGACGCATCCTCGGCCACGCTCGGCAATCCGAGCTTCCTGCAGGATCTGCAGCAGCAGTTGAGTCAGACGTTCCAAACTGAATGGCAGGCTGCACTGGCATCGGCCAATACTCGCCTCTCTCGTCCGCTCGGCAACGGCTTCAGAAGCGAGGGACACCTGGCGTCCGCCGGTTTGTCCGGAATCTCGCTTCTTCCCGGCGGAATACGCATCAATCTGCGCGCCAGCGGCGAATTGAGAATTCTCTACGGCATGTAATCGCATTCCCTCGAACGCGAAGAAAAGGGACACAACATGACCCTCGGGGCAAAACTGATGCTTTTCCGGATTGCGCTTGGTCTCCTTGCCGGCTTCGCGCTTTTCGCCGCAGCGAGCCACCACGCAAAGGCGCAGTCGGCTTTCTATCAGGCAACAGACCAGGAAATCGCAGGTCCACCGGGTACGATCATACGGCAGGAGCCGATGTTCGGCGCCCCTGATGGAGCTGCCGCATACCGCGTGCTGTATCGCTCAACGAGCCCGGAGGGGCGCCCCATCGCAGTCTCGGGCGTCATTATCGTTCCCGTAGGGCCGATGCCCGAGGACGGACGGCGCATCGTCGCTTGGGCACATCCGACGACCGGCATTGTGCCGCGCTGCGCGCCATCGCTTGCCCTCTTCATCTTTCAGCAGATCGCGGGCAGCCGGCAATTGCTCGATCGTGGTTATGTGATTGCCGCAACCGACTATCCCGGTCTCGGCACGCCCGGACCGCATCCTTATCTCGTCGGCGACAGCGAGGCACGGTCGGTGATCGATTCCGTACGCGCCGCGCGCACGCTTCCGGGCGTTGGAAATAACGGCCACTATGCGGTCTGGGGACATTCGCAAGGCGGTCAGGCCGCTTTGTTCACGGGGCTGATCTCGAAAAGCTATGCGCCGGAGTTACGTCTCGTCGGTGTTGCCGCCGCAGCGCCCGCGACCGATCTTGCAACGCTTATGACCGACGACCTCAACACGTCAGGCGGCCGGAACCTGACCGCGATGACCGTCTGGTCGTGGGATCGCGTCTATGGCGCGCCGATGGACAAAATCATTGCACCGCAGGCCATGCCGACGGTCAACCGGCTCGCAACGGAATGCATCGAGTCTCTCTTCGATATCATCCTGCGCACGGAGACGTCGAAGCCTCTGGCGCAGGAATTTCTCACGGTGGCCAACCCGGCGACGCTCGAACCATGGAAGTCTCTACTCGTCAGGAACACGCCCGGCACATTGCCGCCGGGCATCCCCGTCTTCCTCGCTCAAGGCACCACTGACGGTCTCGTTCGCCCCGCCGTCACGCAAAACTATATGAAGCGACTCTGCCGTGCAGGCAGCCGCGTACGAATGATGATGATGCCAAATGTCAGTCACGGCTTTGCTGGCCGCGACGCGGCAGACGCGGCGGTCGCGTGGATGTCGGATCGCTTTGCAGCTAACGCCGTGCCGAGCGATTGCGGATCGATCTAAGCCGCGGCAGAAGCGAAATAGCTTAACGAGACACCTTCACAGTGGAGGCGATCGCCTGCAAATAGCCGGCGATCGCCTCTAGGTTATCCGCAGCAGTAACACAGCCCACATAGCCGTCAGGGCGAACGAGCCAGATGCCGCCGTCGCTGAGCGGCGGCCGGGTCGTTGGATCGACCAGGTCATCGAACTTCCGCGCCAAGCCTTTGACCGCGTCGTTGGAGTCCGCCAGCAACGTGAACCGCGGCGTGTCACCCGAGCCGAATGGCGCCCGTCCGGCGATCGGCATGACCCGCTCTCCCGGCCCCGGTCCTTTCACGCCGTGGACAGCGTGCCCATTGAGCGGACTGTGTTTATAGCTGATGGCAATCTCGCTCATGTTGTTGACCATCGCCTCGCGGACCGGGGCAAGTCCCAGCAAGACGTGTCCGACCAAGTTTCTCACAACTTGCGCTGCATGGTTTCTGAGCGTGGCCAGCGCCGTCAGCCGGCCGGAGTCAGCCAGCACCATCTCACCCACCGCGCTGCGCTCAACGCTGTAGCTATCAAGAAGTAGCTCCTCCGCGCCAATCCCGCGGCAGACCAGCGCCAGCTTCCAGGCAAGATTAAAAGCATCCTGCATGCCGGTATTCATGCCCTGCCCGCCGGCCGGACTGTGAACATGCGCCGCATCACCTGCGAGAAACACGCGACCGGATCTGTAATCCGCCACCTTGCGTTCGTTGATCCGGAAGGCCGACAGCCAGACCGGATCATGGGCGACAAGCCCTCCGGGACCGCGCTGGTCGAGAACATCCTGAACTTCAGCAAGCGTCGGGTTTGCCGGAAGCGCACCTTCCGAAAGTCCGATATCGGCGATCACGCGATAGCGTCCCGGCGAGATAGGTAACGCCACCAGAACGCCCTTCTCATGCCAATAGGTTGCGAGTTCCGACGGTGGAAATGGAAAGGCTTTCAAATGGACATCGGCCAGCATCCAGTCGGTGTCGAGCGTACTGCCAGAAAATGACATACCGAGGCCATGACGCACCGTGCTGTGGGCGCCATCGCATCCTATCAGCCAATCCACGGTCAAATGCTCTTCCTCTCCGGACGCTGAACGGAGTGTGGTTTCGACTCCGTCCTCGCTGGCGGAAAATTGAGTCAGTTCCACTTGACGTTCGATGTGCACATTCAGTCGATTGAGGTGGTCTTCAAGAAGCCGCTCGGTATCCGACTGCGGCAGCATCAGTGCGTAGGGATACGGGCTCTTTGCCTCTGCGAGGCTGACACGGGCTATCAGCTTGTTCGCAGCGACGATATTCGCCGCATCGACCTTGTTGCCCGCGGCAATAAAGTCATCCGCACATCCCGCCCGATCAAGCATCTCCAGGGTACGGCTCCAAACAGCGAGCGCCTTCGACCTGTCGGTTCTTTGTGGAGCCTTGTCGATAATTCGAATGCGAACGCCATAACGAGCGAGTTCGGACGCCATAGTCAATCCGACGGGACCTGCCCCAACAACAAGAACCTGCGGATTCATAACTGGTTCAAACCTTTATCTGGTCGCCTCGGGAAAGCTCCATACGTGATCAAAACGGACCACGCTGTTTGATCTGCGTAAGGACAGCTTCCAGTTGCTTGTCGCGGGCCTCATAGGCATTACGAAGACAGGGAATGCTTGCCCCGCAAGAATCCCTCTCCTTGAGGAAGGCACGCTGCTGATCCTGAATGTCTCCACGTTGTCCCATAGCGACAAGGGAGGTCGTGATCTCGAACAACGTCGCCATGCGTGCCTCTCGTTGACCAAGGCCGTAATCAGAACAAATCGTCCGCTCTGCGCTGGAACTCGCCTTCGCGCAGTCGAGCGGTGCGTAGTCGGCAGCCTTGGCGGAAGAAGTCAGCGACAGACATACGACAAACGCCGACACGGCAAACCCGCCGACAGTTTTCAGATTGTTCATGACATCTCCACACAACAACACGTCGCACCCATTAAACACGGCGATCTTTATGACTTTAAGTCAAAAGCAACCGAGCGAAGAACCTTTGCTTGATAGCGCCATTGTCCCGGTCGATCCGATCGGCTCTCCCGACGGACAATGGTTTGTAGTCGCCCCACAATCCAATACTGATTGAATATGCAGGTATCACTGGCCGCTATAGGTTCTTCGCTATATTGTCTAGAAGACAGAAGCGTAGCGTCATGCAATAATCGGAGCAGACATAGCGCTATTCATTGCCATTTCATGCCTGGCCATTATTGTTATGCAATATCGTCAGCTTCGCTATTTCGTGAAGATCGTCGAAGCCGGTAGCTTCTCCCGTGCGGCAGCGACCATCCACGTCGCACAGCCAGCTCTCAGCCAACAGGTCGCCGAGCTTGAGGAAAAACTCGGACTCAAGCTGCTTCACCGCACGCCGCGTGGCGTAGTGCCAACTTCCGCCGGCGAAGTGCTTTTTGAAAGAGCGTCGTCGATCCTGCGTCGCCTGGATGAACTCCCTGCCCTGTTGAAGTCAAGCACCGGCGAGATTGCCGGCACAGTCAGCCTTGGCATCGTCGCCTCTCTTGCCGAACACCTGATCGGCCCAATTGTCGAGCAGCTTGGCCCGGCTCATCCTAAAGTCATGCTGAAATGTTCGGACGGCGACAGCGAATCTCTCAGTGCACGACTCCAAGCCCAAAAGCTCGATCTCGCGGTTGTCTTTGAGCAAGAGTTTGTTCCGACGTTCTCGCGAACACTTTTGTTCTCTCAAAGATTTTTTCTGATCGGTAAGAACTTGCCCGGAAAAGCCCGATCGTCCGTCTCCCTCAACGAGATCGCAAAGCTTCCGCTGGTTCTGCCTGGCGCCTATAGCGAGCGGCGCCGGATCATCGACCGCGCCTTTACTGAGGCAAACCTCGCGCCGACTGTCGTGGCCGAGGCGGATAATCTTTCAAGCGAACTATCGGCCGTGCGAACTGGGATCGGCCACACCCTCCTGAACATCGGCGAACTGAGCGGACCAATCGCGGCTGCACTGGCCAAGCCAGTGATTATCGAGCCGCCCATCACAATGACCTGCTCGGTCATCTCCTCCGGCGATTTCAATCTCACTGGCGCGGGCGAGGCCGTTCGCGGCTTGGTCGCCGATGTGATCAGGTCGTATATCAAGACCACCAAGCGACCCGGCGCAGCGCTTGTGAGCTAGCGGCTGCGCCTGCTGCAGGATCAAAACGCAAACGGCTTCACATTGTAGCCAGCGGGCTGACTTCGTTCGAAGGCTGCTGCAGCCCTCACCACGTCATCCTCGCAGTGCGACCGACCAACGATCTGCAATCCCACGGGCATGCCATCCGGCGCAATGCCAGCACAAACCGAGGCCGCCGGCTGTCCGGTAAGGTTGAACGGATACGTGTAATAAACCCACGACACGAGATTACGGTCAGTGAGCATGTCGGGGATATTCTTTCCGGCGTCGAGAGACGTCACCGGAATCACCGGAGAAATGAGCAGGTCGTATGTATCAAAGAACGTTCGCATCGTGTCGCGAAGCGCGTAGCGCGCAAAAACCTTGGTGTAGTAGTCGCGCATGTCTTGCGACAATGCAGGCTGCAGGACGTCTGCAACGGCCGGATCGAGGAGATCGCGCTGGTTCTCCATGAAGGATCGCAAGCGAATGCCGACACCGGCATAGAACTCTGCCGTCCAGAGATCGGCGGGGTCACTCTCGAACACTTTCTCGACCAACTCAACGCGACAGCCGAGCGCCTCGAAGGTTTGCGCGGCCTTGTCCGTGAGCTTCACCACGTCCGGATCGGGGCGCGCATAGCCGAAGGTAGGACTGTATGCGATCCGCAGATTGGTGACGGAGGCGTTGGCCGCGCCGAGCACATCGGGCACCGGCCCCGCGACACCAAATGGGTCGCGCCGATCAAATCCGGCGATCACAGAGAACAGCAGCGCCATGTCTTGTACTGAACGCGCGAGCGGTCCGACATGTGCGAGAGTTGGCGTGGCGGACGTCGGCCACACCGGCACGCGGCCAAATTGCCCCTTCAATCCAGCAAGCCCCGTAAAGGCCGAGGGAATCCGAACCGATCCCCCGCCATCGGTGCCAAGTGCAAATGGGGTAATACCAGCGGCGACCGACGCGGCGGCGCCTGCGCTGGATCCGCCGGGCGTCTTGTCCAAATTCCAGGGATGGCGCGTGATGCCCGTCAGCGGGCTATCGCCGACCGGCTTGCAGCCGAATTCGCTGGTTGTGGTCTTCCCGATCAGAATCCCGCCGGCAGCCTTCGCGCGTTCAACAGCCGGCGCATCGACCGTCGCGACGTTGGACTTCATCGTCCGCGATCCCGACGCGTAACCGACGCCTTTGACCGCTATGAGATCCTTGGCGGAAAACGGAATGCCATGGATCGCTCCCAGCGGCGCGCCTTTCATCACAGCATCTTCCGCCACCTTCGCTGCGGCTAAAGCCTCATCGGGCATCAAATGATAAAAGGCGTTTAGCGTCGCCTGTGTGCCTTCGGCCTTCGCCAAAGCCCGCTTCGTCAATTCGACCGGAGATATATCCTTGGCCGCGATCCGGCGGCGCATCTCCATCGCACTCATGGTATCGAATTCAGCGGACATCGATGCACCTCGCCTCAAGAGCGGAAAGGTCCGGACACTCCTTGTTTAAGAGTGCCCGGATGAGTTTCTGGAGATAGAAGGTTTTGTACTCTGTGGTCAGTTCAGCAGAGCGAAGGCACGAACCGGCGAGCCCGAGCCGCCCTTAAACTTGAGAGGCACGCCGAAGAATTGGAATTCGCCCTTCCCGAGCAATTCCTCGAGATTGACCAGCCATTCCCAATGGCTAATGCCGAGATCGCGGCACAGGCGATGCTGCGCGAAAATGTTGTCGGTCGGCTTGTCGGTGGATGGACCTTCGACGCCGTGCATCTTTGATTTTCGGTCATAAAGCCACTTGGTTGCTTCGACCGTCAGCAGCGGGTTTTTCCAGACTGAATCCAAGCCGGGATAGTTGCGCTTGTGGAATCCGGTGCACAGCAAGACGATATGGCCGTCAACTTTCACACCGGTCTTCTTCTCCGCGGCTTCCATATCCGCGACGGTGATGTCACCGAGATCGGGGATATGCTGCAGATCGAAGCAAACAGCCTTACCCATGAAAGTTTCGAGCGGCATCTCGTCGACCGGCGCTCCTTTGGGATTGACGTGCCGGAAGGCATCGACGTGCGTGCCGACGTGGTCAAGCATGCCAATGAAGTTGGTCTGGAACGTCATTGCATCGCCAGGCACGCCGAGGTTCGCGGCCTTCGTGCTCTCGTGGCTCATATGCACCGCGATGATGGGCCGCTGAAACAGCTTATGCGCCGGCATGTTGTCTTCGATGGTGAGGCTGAGATCGACTACACGTTGAGCCATGGTCACTCCTTAGGCTTTTGGGGTTGAGGTTTTTGACTTCTTCTTGCCGAGGAACGCTTCCATCACCTCGGGATCCCGCGCTAATTCGCCGCTTGGACCTTCACGGGTGATCCGCCCGTTGGAGACAACGAAGCCGTAATCGGCGATGGCAAGCGCATATGAGGCAAGCTGCTCGACCAGCAGAATGGTCAACCCTTCCTTGTTGAGGGTCGTCAGCACGGACATCAGTTGATCGACAATCTTCGGCGCGAGCCCGAGCGACAATTCATCGATAATGAGCAGTTCGGGCTGAGCCATAAGCCCTCGCGCAATGGCAAGCATCTGTTGCTCGCCGCCCGACATACTGCCGGCCTGCTGATGCAGGCGCTCGGCGAGGCGCGGAAACAGCTCAAGCACCTTGTTGAGCGCGACCTGTGATTCCTTGCCTTTAAGCCCGCCGTGCAAGTAGGCCCCGAGGATCAGGTTGTCTTCCACCGTCTGGTCCGGAAACAGCAACCGCCCTTCGGGTACCATGACGAGACCGCGCGCGACCTTCCGATCCGCGCTGAGGCTCGTTGTATCCTGGCCGCAGAAGAAAACTTTTCCGCCGGATGGGCGTACCAGTCCGGTGGCGCCGCGCACCATCGACGACTTGCCTGCACCGTTGTTGCCAATGACGGCGACAAGCTGTCCGCGCTTCACACGCAGTGAAATATCGCGAACAGCGATCGCGGCACCGTAGCGCAACTCCAGCTTCTGGATATCGAGCAGGACTTCACTCATGCGCGGGCCTCCGCAAGAGCTGCCTCACCAGGCGATGTCCCGAAATAGGCTTCGATGACGCGCGGATCGTCCTGGATCACAGACGGGGTATCGCTGGCGATGACCTGTCCGTAATCGAGAACCGTCACCGTATCCGCCAATGCCATGATAAGATCGACATGATGCTCGATCAGCAGCACGGAAATTCCATGCGCGGCAATCTTGCGGATCATGGCCTCGAGATCGTCGATCTCCTGCGTGGTGAGGCCCGCGGCAGGTTCATCCAACAGCAGCAACCGCGGATTAGCCGCGAGTGCGCGGGCGATTTCCAGACGCCGCTGCAGACCGAAAGGCAGAAAGCGCGCTGCCTCGTTGGCATATTGCGAGAGCCCGACAAACTCCAGCAGGCCGATGGCGGTCTTGCGGCACGCGTCTTCTTCGCGGCGCATGAGAGGCAGGCGCAGCAGGGCATGCACAAGGCCATAGGACAGGCGCTGATCGTACCCGGCCATGACGTTTTCGAGCACGCTCATGTCGCCGAACAATTCGGTGTTCTGGAACGTTCGTGCGAGGCCGAGGCGCGCGATATCCCGCGACCTCCGCCCGGTCAGTTCGACGCCGTCCAACTCACAGCGGCCTTCATTCGGCCGGTAGAAGCCGGAGATGGTGTTGACGAAGGTCGACTTGCCTGCACCATTCGGACCAATAAGCGCATGGACCTCGCCGCCCCTCACCCGCAGCGATGCGCTCGACAGAGCGGTCAGACCGCCGAAGCGGACGGTCAACCCACTGGCGACGAGTTCGGCCGCGAGATCTCGCTTCTCATGTCGCAGTGACGTCTCGGCCGGTACGCCCTCTGAGGCATCCGGTGCACGTTCAATCGGACGGATCCGGTCGAACACCAGCCGCAACGTCCCGATGATGCCGCGGGGTAGTACAAACATCACCAGCAACAGCAACGCACCGTAGGCGAATTTCTGCCAGAGCTGAAACTGCTGCAGATATTCAGGCAGGTATGTAAGGATATAGGCGCCGATGACCGGACCGAAGGTCGATCCTGCGCCGCCAAGGATCACCATGAGCAGGAAGCGAACGCTGTCCGAGAAGGTGAAGATGTCAGGCGAGATATAGGAATTTAGGAACGCGTAGAACGCACCTGCGATCCCTGCCGTCACCGACGAGATCACAAACGCAAGAGTGCGTAAGCCCGTCGGATTGATGCCCAGCGCCCGCGCCGCGGTCTCGCTTTGCGAGACGGCGAGCATGGTGCGGCCATAGCGCGATGTCTTCAGATTGTGGATCAATAGCGTGAACACGAACAGTGTCCCGGCAAGAACGCCATAGAAAGCGAACCCGGATAGCCTAATGCCGAAGACATTGGGACGCGGAATGGAGCTCAAGCCCGTGGTGCCGCCGGTCAGCGACTGCCACTCGATGGCAACGTTCTCGACGATGATTCCGAAAGCGATCGTGACCACCGCCAGATAGACACCGCGGACACGCACGGTCGGATACGCAAGCAATACACCGAACGCGCCGGAAACGATGGCCGCGCCGATGCAGGACGCAACGATATCAAAGCCGAGACGCGTTGCGAGAATGGCGCCCGCATATGATCCCAACGCAAACAGCCCCGCCTGCCCCAGCGACACCAGCCCGGTCAAACCGACGAGCACATTCAAGCCAACCGCGATCATGCCGTAGATCAGGAACAGCATGAACAGCCGCAGCTCGTACTCGTTGTCCGCCATCAATGGGACGGCGACGAGGATGATTGCAAAGACGAGGAAGCCAAGCGGAATGAGGTATCTCATACCTTGAGAACCTCCCGCTTGCCGAAAAGGCCCTGAGGAAAGGCCAGCAAGACCAGGATCATGACGCTGAATCCGATGATCTCACGCGCTGCGGTGGAGATGTAGCCCTCGACGAATTTCTCCATGATGCCAAAGCCGAGGCCGGCGATGACGACGCCCGGCGCGCTGGTGATGCCGCCGATGATCGCGACAGCAAATCCCTTCAGACCAAGGATCGCGCCCATGCTGGCGGACACCTGAATAACCGGCGCGACCAGAACACCGGCCGCGGCACCGAACAACGACGCGAGGCCAAACGAAAGCGCGACAATGCGATTGACATTGATGCCCATCAGAGCGGCGGCGCGTTTGTCGTGAGCGACCGCCTGCATCGCGCGCCCGACCAACGTGTGCCGATGCATCAGCTTCAATCCGACCATCACCAGCACAGCGACCACCGGAATGATGAGCTCTTGCGGATAGACGCCCGCGCCAAAAATATGAACCGCGTTCTTCACGCCCGGCGAAGGCAGTGGCCGGGAGAAACCGCCGAACTGCAGCGTTGCCAGGGATTCGATCATGACGCCGACAGCAATCGTGGTCAGCATCCAGCCGACTGAGGTGGCGGTTGCGGCAAAGGGACGGACCGCGAAGCGTTCCAGCAAGATGCCGAACACTCCGCCGGCAATTACAGCCAGCACGCAGGCAAGAGGCAACGGGATCCCTGCATCCACGCCCAGCACCGCGAGAACGGCGCCAATCATCAGCGTGTCACCGTGTGCAAAGTTCACGGCTTTTGCCGCGGACCACATGATGTGAAAGCCAAGGGCGACAAGCGCATAGATGCCGCCGATGGCGAGGCCGGACAGAATGTATTGGATCGTTGTTGTCACAGAGGGCCCGGTCGCTGGAGAGTGAGGTCAGTACGGTTCGAGCAAATCGAACTACTCCCCACGCATCTCCGACACAGGCGGAGCTTACGTGAGCGAGGAAGCAACGCCATTCTTGGGCGCTGCGACCTTCGTGCGTGCGCTTGGCTCTACAGCCGTCTCACTGCGTTTTGCCGTAGCTGGTCTGGTCGATTGGAAGAAGCTTGCCGTCGACCCAGGCCGTGAGCTTGTAGTATTTCGGCAGGATCGCATCCTGGCGCTCGGGGTCTGACGCATCGAACGCCGGCTTGTAATCGGCGACGAGCCCGTCGTAATTCACCGTGTAGAGCGCTTCACGGACTTTCTTCCAGTCATAGGCGCCCGCCTTCTCGATGGCCTGCGCGATGATGTAGACGGCGTCATAGGCATTGGCGACGCCGGATCCCATCTTGATATCGGAAGGATCCTTCAAGCTGTACTTCGCCTTGATCTTGTCCCACAGGGCCTGCTTCTTCGGGTCCATCGCCCCCATGAACGTGTAAGTCTGGATCACCTGAACGCCGTTCGCGAGCGGCCCTGCGAGTTCACCGAGATTGCCGGCGATACCCCATGCACCGATGATCGTCGGCTTCCAGCCCACCTTGTCCATCGAGCGGACAATCTGATTACCTTCGCGATCGAGCGCCCACAGCAACACGAGATCTGCACCGGCATCCCTCGCTCGGATCACCTGCGGCGTCATGTCCTGATCAGCCCAGTTGAAGGTCTCCGCCGCAACCAGCTCCTTGCCGGCTTTCGTCATGGCATCCTTCACGTCCGGCAGCGCGCCATTGCCCCAGCCGGTGTTCTCGTAGAAGAACGCAATCTTGCCGGTCTTCGACGCCTTCAGTGCCTGTTCGACCAGGAAGCGGGCAACCCATTTATCTTTCGCAGAGACGCGGAACATGTAGTTCGGATTATGGCCGTTCTCGACGGCCTTGGTGTTTGCAGCCAGCACGCCGACATAGGGAATGCCGATCTCATTCACCGGCTCGGCCTGCGCCACCGCAACGGTCGAATGGTAGCCACCGAGGATCGCGACACACTTGTCCGAGAGCGCAACACGCCGGGTGTTATCGACGCCGCGCGGCGGTGCGCCTGCGTCATCGTATTGCACAAACTTCAGCGGTTTCCCGAGCACTCCGCCTTTGGCATTGATCTCATCGATCGCGATTTCCGCGCCCATCTTGATCGCCTGACCACCAAATGCCGCGGGACCGGTGATGGCTGCGGAGTTGCCAATACACGGCATTTGCTGCGCCAAAGCTGCCGTCGAACACAGTCCGAGCATTGCCGCGCCGGCAACAATTCCGCTGCGGAACTTACTCTGCAAAAACATGTCGTATCTCCCGCGTCTCAATGATCGAGCGCGCACCAACACGCTCACGCCGGGAGCTAACGGCAAAGAAATCACTAGAACAAAGATCAAATTCCGATGAAAGATATAGGCAAAACCTATGAGGAAACGGGTGCTCGCCTTTGATGCATAGCGAAATGATTTATCGATATGATTTCGCTAAGAGAAAACGGACCCTAGGCAATAGTTTTTGCAAATGCACATTTTGCAAGCACGTTGACAGATCAACATGTCAGGAACCTAATATCGCACTGAGGACAAAGTTGTATGGACCTGCGTCAGCTTAAGTACTTCGTGCAAATAACTGAGAGCGGCAATTTTTCCCGTGCTGCGGAAGTTCTTCGGATCGCACAACCATCGCTAAGCCAGCAGATCAAGAGCCTGGAAGAAGAGCTCGGCGTGAAACTGCTGGTTCGCCATGCCCGCGGTGTGACCGCGACCGAAAAAGGGCAACAGCTGTATGAGCATGCCCGAAGAATTCTCCTGGAGATCGATTACGCCAAAGACACGGTTCGTTCGCGGACATCTGCTCCATCGGGGCGCGTCTCCGTCGGACTCCCGACATCAGCTTGCCGAGGCTTATCTCTCCACCTGTATCGTGAGATGGCTGAGCGCTTTCCCAACGTGACACTGCATCTCGTCGAAGCGATGACCGGTTATCTCGACGAGCTGATTCAGGCCGGACGTCTCGACGTGGCGCTTCTCTATGACCACAAGGCATTCGAGCACGTGGCATGGACCGAGATGATAACAGAAGACCTGATGCTGTTCGTCTCGAAACAAAGCCCAATGGCCAAGCGCAAGTCGATGCCCTTCAAGAAGCTGTTCGAGCGACCCATCGTCTTGCCAGGGCGTCCGAACGTTCTTCGAAACGTCATCGACCAATTGACCGCGCGTCATGACATCACACCGATGATCAAGGATTGCGACAGCCTTCCGGCCATCGCCAAACTGGTCTGTAGTTCCAATTTCATGGCGATCATGCCGCACTTCGCCTTCATTGACGAAATGGCGCGCGGCGAGATGGTGGCAATTCCGATTGTCGATCCGGTCCCCTCATGGACGTTGTCGGTTGTTGTGTCGCAACGCACGATGAACGCACGGGGAAGCGAAGCCGTGGCCCATGTGATGGCAGATTTGATCGCGGATATGGTGGATCAAGGCACTTGGCGCGCGACCCTCCGCGGCGAAAAGGTTAACAAAGACCTTTCGATCTAAAATTACCCTGCCGAGGCTTTGCCTCATATCGTTGGAGCGTGCACGCATTCATTCGGCCGTGGCCGAGTACCCCTTTTATCGACTGGCACATTGCAATTATCGAGGCGCTGCTCATCCGACCATTTGCGGCCGAGGCGCTCCTTTCCAGTCAGCGTGCCTGACTGGTTCGGCAGGGCGGCTTCACCGGCCTGGCCTACCATCTGTTGCTGGACGATCGGCGATTGGGCTTGGCCATACACCGGCGACAATCTGACCAGCGCTGTTACCACAACCAAGCCAGCCACGCGCAAATTCCGAGATCCCATAGCTGACCTCCAAGATTCCGGGGAGCTTCACCGCGATGCAGCGTCGCAATGGTCGATGGCTGTATCCACCCGATTCAAGACAAGGTTAGTTCGGCGGAACAACGTGTTGTGAGTTCACTCCGGACGCTTTTCTGCTAGGATTCCAGTCCCCAAGCGGCCCTCAGGAATCGGCGAACGATGGCAAGCGACCAGGGGCTCGCCACCTCGACATTTTCAATCCAGATCGCGCGATACGGTTCACAATACTTTCGTGCATTCCGTTTCAAATATTGCCGTTTCAAATATTGAACGTGGACGATCACCAACGACGGTACAGGGCAATAGAGGAAACATGTTCCTGCTCGTGCCGAAGAGACATCAACAGCTTACGAAGAGCGAGGGACGATCATGACCAAACTCAAAATCAACGGCCAGGAACAGACTTGGGACGGCGATCCGGATCTTCCGCTGCTTTGGTTTCTTCGCGACGAAATCGGCCTGATAGGAACGAAATTTGGTTGCGGCCAAGCATTGTGCGGTGCGTGCACCGTTATTGTCGATAAGCAGGCCGTACGAGCCTGCATCACGTCGGTCTCCGACGTTGCGGACCGCGAAGTCACCACTATCGAAGGCCTCCACCCCACCGGCGATCATCCGGTTCAGAAGGCCTGGCGTCAATTAAATGTGCCGCAGTGCGGCTATTGCCAGACCGGACAGATCATGCAGGCCGCCGCCCTGCTCCTGGAAAACCCCAAGCCCACGAACGGTCAGATCAAGGAAGCGATGTCCGGCAACATCTGCCGCTGCGGGGCTTATCAGCGTATCGAAAACGCAGTGCATCTGGCTTCGACGGGGGTCTGATCATGAACATCATCACCAATCCCGGCAAATTGCGCGGCTTCCAAAAACATATCCGCGTCGAGAACGTCTCACGCCGTTCCGTCATTCAAAGCCTCGGCATCACAGCTGGCTTCGTGCTTGCAGCACCCGTCATGTCGCGCCCGGCCTTCGCCGCGTACGAGACCGGCGCCGGCAAGATGCCTCACGGCGTTGTCGTCGATCCAAGGGTATTCGTTGCGATCGCGCCGGATGGCACAGTGACCATCATTGCCCATCGTTCAGAGATGGGAACCGGTGTCCGCACCAGCCTTCCGATGGTGGTTGCCGAGGAAATGGAAGCGGACTGGTCGCGTGTTCACGTGCAGCAGGCCCATGGCGACGAGGTCAAATTCGGCAACCAGGACACCGACGGATCGCGCAGCACCCGACATTATCTTCTCCCGATGCGCCAGATCGGAGCCTCGGCACGTTCGATGCTGGAAGCTGCCGCGGCCACGCGATGGGGCGTCCCGGCGACTGAAGTCAAAGCGGTCAACCACGAAGTGGTTCACAGCGCGAGCGGACGGAAGCTCGGCTTCGGCGAGCTTGCCGCTGACGCTGCGAACCAATCCGTACCGGGCATCGAGGGCCTGAGGCTCAAGTCTCCGAAAGACTTCCGCTACATCGGCAAAGGCCAGATCAGCTCGGTCGACCTTCACGACATCACCGTCGGCAAGGCGCATTACGGCATCGACACCCGCTTGCCCGGAATGAAATACGCCGTTATCGCCCGGCCTCCCGTTACCGGCGGCAAGGTCAAATCGTTCGATGGCGCAGATGCCTTGAAGGTCTCCGGTGTCGAAAAAGTACTGGAGGTTCAGGGCTGGCCCTGGCCGTCCAAATTCCAGCCTCTCGGCGGCGTCGCGGTGATTGCCCGTAACACCGGCGCGGCGATCAAGGGGCGCGATGCGCTCAAGATCGTCTGGGAGGATGGTGCAAACGGCAAATACGATTCCGTCAGCTATCGCTCCCAGCTCGAAGAAGCGTCACGCAAGCCGGGCCTGGTCGTGCGCAACGAAGGCGACGTAGACGCAGCCTTGAAGGGGGCGGATAAAGTCGTCGTCGGTGAGTACTACCTCCCTCACCTCGCTCATGTCAGCATGGAGCCGCCCGTCGCCGTTGCCAACGTCAAGGACGGCAAGGCGGAGATTTGGGCGCCTGTACAAAGCCCGGGCGGCACCCGCGAAGACGTCGCAAAGACCCTCGGCATTCCCGAAGAGAATGTGACTGTCAACGTCACGCTTCTCGGCGGCGGATTTGGACGCAAGTCGAAATGCGACTACGCGATCGAAGCGGCGCTGCTCTCCAAGACGCTGGGGGCGCCGGTGAAAGTTCAATGGACGCGCGAAGATGACGTCCGTCATGACTTCCTGCATACGGTGTCCGTAGAGCGGATCGAAGCCGGCCTCAACAAGGACGGCAAGGTCATCGCATGGAGACATCGCAGCGTCGCGCCCAGCATCGCCTCGACATTCGCACCGAACGTGCTTCACGCCGCCCCCTTCGAGCTCGGCATGGGCCTGATCGACATGCCGTTCGAGATCGAAAACATCCGGTGTGAAAATCCCGAGGCCGCAGCACATACGCGCATCGGCTGGTTCAGATCCGTATCCAATGTCCCTCGCGCATTCGCCATCCAGTCGATGGTCGGCGAACTCGCTCATGCCACGGGCCGCGACCAGAAGGAGATGTTGCTGCAGCTCATCGGCACGCCGCGGAAGGTCAAACTGGATTCGGTGAAGGATCCGTGGAATTACGGCGAGCCGTTCGACAGCTACCCCATCGACACAGGCAGACTCCGGCGTGTTGTCGAGGTCGTCGCCGAGAAAGGCGGTTGGGGCCGGTCCGTCCCGAAAGGACATGGACTTGGCATCGCTGTGCACCGCAGTTTCGTGAGCTACATCGCAACCATCGTCGAAGCGTCTGTGGACGATGGCGGCAAGCTTACCGTGCACAGGGTCGATACCGCGATCGACTGCGGAACGTTCATCAATCCCGAACGGATCCAGTCACAGATGGAAGGCGCTGCCGTCATGGGCCTCAGCCTCGCGAAGTACGGCGAAATCTCCTTCAAGGACGGGAAGGTTCAGCAAGGAAACTTTGACGACTTCCCAGTGGTGAGGATCGACGAAGCGCCGATGGTCACGAATGTCTATATCGTGCCCGCCGATGACGACACGCCACCGAGCGGCGTGGGCGAACCTGGCGTTCCACCGTTCGCGCCGGCCCTGCTTAACGCGATCTTTGCGGCAACAGGAAAGCGTATCCGGGCGCTTCCGATCGGTAAGCAACTCGAAAGCTAGAGCGTATTCGGTTCTGATTGCATCAGAACCGAAGCTCTAGATTCTTGTTTTGACGCGTTTTCTTCACGCGAACGAGTGTCCCGATTCCGAAGTTCGCACAGACCCGTGGCTTGCTCGGATGCGAACTTTGGAATCGAAGGGACACTCACAAACCTATGACTGTCGTGCCGCTCTTGGATTTGAAGTTCTTCATCGAACTTGCGGCTTCGTCCGGAAGAACTTCAAATCGGCAGCACGAGTAGCCACTTCGCTCGAAAACGCTTTGGCTCGGAACATTCATCTGTCCTTTCCGTTTTCATCGATCTGACAGGAGTTGGATCGATGAAAACGGCAAGGTCTTTTCAGTTGGCGTTGCTATCAGGCTGCATGCTGTTCGGCGCAGCGAACGCAGTGGCTCAAACCTCTCCTGCGCCAAACGCCACGGCCACACGGCCGGCGGATACGCCTCCCCGTCAGACGTCAGCACCGAACGCAAACCCACCCCCAAGCATCAACAAACCGACCGGGTCGACCGAGCAGGACGAAACGGTGAAGCGAATGAACGACGAAGAAAAACGCAAGGTGGACAGCAAAGGCAAATAGCTATCGGCCAACTGCAGGGCCGACGCACAATGCAACGTCCCTGTTGAAGTTCAGCTTCAATGTGCGTGTCTTAGGCCGATATATCCGCGATCAGCCCCGTCCGCTTGTCATTGCTTTGTTCAGCCTGCTGCTGGATCATTTGCTGAATTTTCTGCTCGACTTTCTGCTGAGCTGCAGGATCCATCGCGTTAAATTCGTCTTCCGAAATTCCGAGCTGGCTCAGCATTGCGGCATGCATGCGCTGGGCGGGCGTCATCTTCATGTAGTCGAGAAACTTCTGCTCGGCGGACTGGGAGTCTGAGTCCGCGGGCTTCAAATTCGAGCCGGGGGGCAGCGGTTTTGCGGAAAGGGACGATAAAACGCCGGACAGCGAAATCGACATAGCAATCTCCATTGACTGAGCAGCACTTAGCAAACCACGTGCCACTACCCGATAGATCAGAAGACAGAGATTTTTCAGCGGGATAACTCGAACACCAACGATACGCCTGGCTGAAGAAACTGCAGGAGGAGAAAATTTTGCCGGGAAAAATGTTCTTACACCAATCTCTGTTATCGGTTTCGGAACGTTATCGGTGGAGATCCTCATGAAAGAAGCAATCGCCTGGCTCGTCGTCGCTGCAATTTACGCGGCTCCCGCTGTGGCAGCGGATATCAACGTCATGAGCGGCGGCGCGCCGAAGGAAGCACTGAACGTGCTGATCCCGAGGTTCGAGCAAGCCACGGGACACCATGTGAAGATGTCATATGTCCTGATCTCGGCGCTGCGCCAGCGTATCGCCGATGGCGAGGCTCCCGACATGGTCATCATGCCGACGACCGCCATCGATGGCTTGATCAAGCTGGGCCGGCTCAAGCAAGAGGGCTATGACTCATTTGGAACGGTGCGCCTCGTTGCGATTGCAAAAGCAGGCGCGGCCCGCCCCGATATCTCAACGCCGGACGCATTCAAGGATGCCCTGCTCAAGGCACGCTCGGTCGTCTACTCGACACCGACAGCGACGCCGAGCGGCGCGCACATGGCGCAACTGGTCAAGCGTCTGGAGATTGCGGACGCTATCGAAAAGAAAGTGTACTATCGGCCCGCTCTCGAGGGCGGAGCACAGATGGTCGCCGACGGCACGGCGGAGATTGGCATCTATCCAGCAAGTGAGGTCGTTCACGTCAGTGGCGTCGATCAGATCGGACCACTCCCGGATGCCCTGCAGCTCAGTCTTGTCTATGCTGGTGCTGTCACCACGGCAAACGCATCCGCAGAGCCCGCGCAGGCTTTTATCAAATTTCTGGCTTCAAATGAAAACCGTAAGGTCTGGCAAGATGCGGGCTTTGTGCCAGCTCACTGATCGGACGCGACGCGAAGCGGCAGCGTTGTCGCGGCTCATCCGTTGAGAACCACGACAACGCCAACGGTCAGTGAGAGTAAACGACCATTGCTATCACGGCGAACGCCGCGATGATCCCCAAGTGCGCAAGACTACGCTCAGCCGTCTCTCTCGCTGACTTCATGCCGCCTCCCCAAGATACACATCCAAGCGTCATCGATGGCCGGTGAGGCCCTCTCTGATTCAATCATCTTACGCAAAACACCCCGTTCGCATTGACGAGTCCCCACTCTGCGAACAGGAGCGAAGCGTGGCGAGGCAATGAGGCTAGAATTTGTTGTGACGCTGCTGCATCTTTAGGCGGAAAACGGCAATCAGAAGAATTTTTGCAGCGCGAGAATTTAGTGTCACACGCGCCAATTATCCCGCCGCGTCAGAGATGTGACGTCGCGCGGCGACGCAGCAACAACACCAATCTTGCGACGAGAGCTGATTAAAAAATTGATCGCCGCAGATCGCATCGGTGGCGCTGCACACGCTGGATTGTGAGCGTAACAACGCGAGGCGCTGTGATGCTTCACGCGTGTCTTTTGAAATATTGAACGGCGCGCTCGTGTTTCTCCGCCGCAGCGCGTGACTTGAACGTTCCAAGGTTGCGACGCTTTCCAGTTTTTGGATTCACCTTGCGTGAATAGAGTCTGTACTCGCCCGATTGCAATTTGCGGATCATGGACAGCTCCTCCATCAGCCCCTTCCACGTTAATCGAATCGATCGGTGTGTCGTTCCGTCGAGCGTTGTGTTTGCAATCAGTCGCTCCGCGATTCGGCGGCAATTAAATCGAAAGCCGTCGATGTGCGTTTTTCCAACGGCTTCGTGTGAGACTGCCTAATTCTCGACTCGATTCTGGGCGACCAAGGCAGCTGACCGGGGGGTCACCAGCCATTTGAAGCGGCTTTGGGTCAAAGTTGCCGAAACTGGCCGGTTCCATTAACTTTTCTTCCGGATTTAATCGGCATTTAACGAAAACTCGCCTTAATCATGCTCCGCAAATCTGCGAAACGAGACTTGGGGAAATCGCACACTCAGGATCACTCGGACACAGCTTTGTACCGACCGTCCGACCTGTGTGCATTGCGTATCAACGCCCCCAGGAAAGGCAGCTCGTGGATTTATCCTGGATGTCAGGCGTATGAGTTATAGTAGCGCGTATTACGAACCAACCTCGGACGATCGCCGGCGCACTTCACGCAAGGCGAGCCCACAGGCTTTGATCGGTAATGCTGCGCTTGTGTGCATTGCAGCAGCTTGTGCCTATACCCTCTACACCAACGTTTTCGGTCCCGAGACCAAGGCTGTCGCCATCGACCTCCCACCGGTCTCTTTTGTTGCCACCCAATCTGGCGCGCTGAAAACCTCCGTCGCTCAGCTTGACGTAACAGGGGCGCTCCCTCCAGCGGCCTCATTCAACGATCGTTTCCTGGCCCCCGACGACTCAGATTCACGACCTGCCTTGGCTAAGGCCGATAGGCTGCCGGTGGCGGCGCCCCGGGTCGCCCAGATCGAAATTCCAGTGCCGCTGGCCCGCCCGGCGGTAGCCCCGCCTCCGCCCGCCGTCCAGCTTGCCGAGGCCGTCCCGCTCCCGACGCCACGTCCGTCCATCCTCAATGCGCCGGACGATAAGGGTCCTTCAAGCCGCGAAGTCGCCCAGGCCAATACAGCTGCAGCGCCGGAAAAGCCCTCGATCTTTGAAAGGCTATTCGGAAAGCTCAAGGAAAAGGGACCTATCCTGGCATTCGCCTCCCCTGATGGGGGGATTTCCAGCGACGGGCAAAGCCTGACCCCAGGCAGCACCGCCCTCTACGATCGCGAGACTGCTGTCTACGATATCTCGGCACGGATGGTTTACATGCCGGACGGCACCAAGCTCGAGGCCCATTCAGGCCTCGGCGACAAGCTCGACGATCCTCGTTTTGTGCATGTCCGCATGCGCGGCGCCACGCCACCGCATCTTTACGATCTGTCCCTACGCGAAAGCCTTTTCCACGGCGTTCAGGCCATCCGGCTCAACCCGGTGGGCGGTGAAGGCAAAATCTTCGGACGAAGCGGTCTGCTCGCTCATACCTTCATGTTAGGCCCGAACGGCGATTCTAACGGCTGCGTCTCCTTCAGAGACTACGAGGCGTTTCTCCGCGCCTACAGGAAGGGCACTGTGAAGCGGCTGGCAGTTGTTGCGAAGCTGACCTGATAGAGACTCAAGCTCCTCGCAGACTTCGCGGCGCCCCGTTACCGACCTCACGGCTCCAATCCGGATTCTCGCAAAGCCGGCGCAACGCTGGGTGATTTCAAGAATTTTAGCAACTCATCGGCCTGCTCACCCCTTCGAGACGCGGCCATGCGTCCCGCGGAAAATACCGCTGGATTTTGCTGCAGCTCAACAGGAATGGGGCCGACAACTTCGATCCCCGACACGAGCTTGAGCTCGCTGATCTGCTGCACGGCCAGTTCAGCCTCACCGGTCGGCAACAGCTCCGCCGTCAGACCAGCCTGAATAACCTTGGCGCGAGCATTGATCTGCGGGGCAATCTCCATCTGCTCGATCAGCTTCGCGAAATAAATCCCGCTGGCCCC
The DNA here is from genome assembly GCF_055386385.1 of Afipia dichlorophenoxyacetatis. Classification (NCBI taxonomy): domain Bacteria; kingdom Pseudomonadati; phylum Pseudomonadota; class Alphaproteobacteria; order Hyphomicrobiales; family Nitrobacteraceae; genus Afipia; species Afipia dichlorophenoxyacetatis. The sequence continues at coordinate 3,674,103 of NZ_AP029250.1, forward strand.
CAGGCGCGAATATCCCACACAACGCGCATTCAGAAGCGTCTCGCGCAAAGCCGCCACTGATGAGATATCCGGATGCCGCGCGCCCGCTTTGACCGCGATGCCGACATAGGAGCGCGCCAAATCTACGCAGCTATCAGCCGCGACCTGCTCTTTGCATGCAAGGTCAGCGAGTGCCTCGCGGGTGAGAATGAGAACATCCGCTGTTTCCCCACCATCGAGCCGTTTCAGAAGTGCAAGCGTGGGTGCAAACTCAACATCAATCTTCACGCCGGAATCCGCTTCGTATCGCTCGGCGAGACCGCGGATGGCTCCCATCAGTGCGAGGGTTGAGAAGACCCGAACAGCATCACCCATCTGTAATTCCTCATGACATCAAGCGTCATGGCCGATCTATAGCCATGGTTTTCCAGGCGGTCATCCTCGAGTTTTCACAGTGTGGTGGAAACGTCCGGATCGATTCCCACCTATCTCGGGCGAGAGAGGATCGGCTATTCTAAAGTCCCATGCCGCAGCGGAGACATGCAATGAACGGAAAAGTCGTCGTCATCACCGGTGCCTCGGGCGCCCTCGGCAAGGTCGTTATGGACGCCGCAATTGCGCGGGGCGCGAAAGTGGCCGCAATCGATCATGCAGCCACGACGATTCCGGCGACCTCCGAGCAGCTTCATCTCGGTGGCGTCGATCTCTCCGATCCCGATCAGGCCACGAAGGCGATCAATGCCGTGGCCGCGCATTTCGGCAGGCTGGACGTGCTGATCAATATCGCCGGAGCCTTTTCGTTCGAAACCGTGGCTGAAGGCGATCCGAAGACGTGGCAGCGCCTGTATTCCATCAACACCCTGACCGCAGTGAACGCTTCACGCGCTGCAATCCCTCATTTGAGCGGATCAGGCGCAGGCCGGATCGTCAACATCGGCGCGATGGGCGCGCTGCAGGCAGGTGCCGGCATGGGCCCCTATGCGGCATCCAAAGCCGGTGTACACCGCTTGACCGAGGCACTTGCCGCCGAGCTGAAGGGCAAGGTCACCGTCAATGCTGTGCTGCCGTCTACCATCGATACGCCCGCCAATCGGCGGGACATGCCACAGGCAGATTTCAGCAAATGGGTGACGCCCAATGAACTGGCCAACGTCATCCTTTTTCTTGCAAGCGAGGAAGCCAGTGCCGTCACAGGGGCACTGCTGCCCGTGAACGGGCGCGTGTGATGGACCAATCTCTTATGCCCACTGACCTTCCGCACATCATTTTGCTGCTTAGCCGCCTGTTGCTCGGCGGGTTGTTCGTGTTCGCCGGCATCCGGCACATGTTTCTCATTCCTGTGCTGACGCAGATGATCGCCGCACGCGGCGTGCCCTTGCCCCGCGCTGTGTTGCTCGCGGGCTCCGCCTTTCAATTCATCGCGGGGCTTTTGGTGATCTTTGGACTCTTCTTGCCGATTGCAGCCTTTGGCCTGGTGCTGTTCACCCTCGCCGCATCGGTCATGCTGCTAAACTTCTGGGACATGGAGGGTCAGCCACGCCAGAACACCATCAATGTCTGGCTGTCCAATATGGCGATCATCGGCGGGCTCATGATCACCGCCGCACAGGGCATGTGACGCCCTAGAGGCCGGTTTGATCTTGGCTAGGGTGGGATCTAAGAACTCCAGGCCAGCCTGTGGAAAACTCAGGGTAATTTGATCCGCACAAGGATCCTGTGCATTTCGCGAAAGTTAATCCCGGAGCGCCGAGCGGGGGCGATAAAATAGCGCTACGTCGGAACGTTGAACCTGGCGACCGAATGTCTGCGTATGGGAGAGTAGAATGCTCGCCAATGTTGCCCTCCGAGATGCAAAACCCGCAGTGGTTGTGTGCCCTGATTGCAAACAGCGGCTCATGGAAATCAAGGACGTCCAGTGGGCGGTAACGAAGCTCGAATTTACCTACGAGTGTACGGGATGCGGCGCAGAGGTGAAGAAGGCGATCGAAGGAACCGCTGAAATCGCAACATTTACGTCGCGTGCGTCCGATGTCTTGCGCAACCTTCAGATCTTCACCTTCAGTCCGGACCTCATCGGCAAGGGCAATTCAGATATCGCCGGGCAAACGCCCCGTCATTTCCACGATGATGAACCCGCGCCTCAAACGAACGGAACGCGGCGGCTGACCTGACCGCCGCTTCATGCGGCAAATCCGCCGTCTGTCCGACTAGGACAATCCGGCTTGAACGCCACTTGATTGTATCAGCGCCTGCCCGATAAGCGGTACGGGCTCTGGAAAGCAGAATTCTGCCAATAACAATCAAGGAGGATTAGATGCTGCGGGCCCTACTCGCGCTATGCTTTTTGACGGTCGCTGCGACAGCCCACGCGGATGAGTGGCCAACCCACCCGATCACGATGATCAACCCGTTCGCGGCTGGCGGCCCGAATGACGTTTTTGCAAGATTGTTTGCCCAGCGGATGGGCGAACTTCTTGGTCAGCCAGTCATCCTGGAGAACGTCGGCGGCGCTGGCGGCATGAACGGCGCAAGCCGCGTCGCGAAAGCTGCTCCGGATGGTTACACCTTCCTGCTCGGCACTGTGGGCACGCAGGCGCAAAACCAGCTCCTCTATAAGAAGCCGGCTTATAACGCGATGACGGATTTCGAGCCGGTAGCGCTGGTGGTCGAAGCCCCGCTCGTGCTGGTCGCGCGCAATGATCTTCCGGTCAAGGATCTGAAGGAGTTCGTGGCCTACGGCAAAGCCAATGCCAGCAAGATGCAGTTCGGCTCCGCAGGCACAGGATCGGCCATCCACCTCGGCTGCGCGTTGATGAACTCCGTGGCCGGTCTCGATATCGTGCACGTGCCCTATCGTGGCGCAAATCCTGCCATGCAGGATCTCGCCAGCGGCCGCATCGACTACCTCTGCGATATCGTCACGACGGCAAAGCCTCAAATCGAAGGCGGCTCAGTGAAAGCGATCGCCATTCTCAACAAGGAGCGCTCACCCGTCCTGCCGAACGTTCCGACAGCGATTGAACAAGGCTACGACGTCGAGGCGTACACCTGGAATGCGTTCTTCCTGCCGAAAGGCACGCCAGAGGCCATCGTTGCAAAGCTGAACAAGGCAACTATCGATGCGATGAAGACGCCTGAGGTCCGAGAAAAGCTGGAAGCCGTCGGACTTCGCTTTGTTTCTGACGACCGCACGACGCCGAAATACCTCGCTGATTTTGTCAAAAGCGAAATGGCAAAATGGGCGGCCCCCATCAAGGCCGCCAACATTTCGATCGACTAATCAATCCCGCGCTGTGCGATGCTCTCGCCAGCGCGTTTTTTTAGAAGCAGAGCGTGGTGACAACTTTTCCGGACTTGTCTTTGACCACGTATGAACATTCCGATCGCTTGAGCGCGGCTTTCGCGTCTTCGTTGCCGAGCGCTGCGGCCTTCTCATAATAGGCTTTTGACGCGCTGGAATCCTGTGGGCCTCCACGTCCGCTTTGCGCAAACGCACCCATACGCTCAAGAGCACCTGCGTGGTCTTGTGCAGCCGCCTTCTCAAAGAGCGCTCGCGCACCGGCATCGTCCTTTGGCCCGCCAACGCCATCTTGCATCATGAGCCCCAGTTGATATTGCGCCTCAGGCGAATTGCCCTCCGCTGCTTTCGCCAGCACGGCACGGGATTTCACCGGATCCATCGGCGCCCCGCCGCTTCGTTCCGATAACACCGCGAGATTGGTAACGCCGCGCGCGTTACCAGCCTGCCCCGCGCGTTCGAACAATTTGCGCGCGGCGCCTTCATCCTTGGCGACGCCAGTGCCGTTAGCGAGCATCACACCGAGCTCAACCATCGCCGTCGTGCTGCCTTTGTCGGCAGCCTTGCGGTATGCGGTAGCCGCCTCATTCATCTGCTTGTCGGCAAGATAAGCGCGGCCAAGTTGATACATGGCCCGGCGTGAAGACGCAGATGCGATCTTGCAGTATTTGATCGCTGTCGCGACGTCCGAGCCGGCAATGGAAGCCACGCCCTTCACATCGGCAGGCTTGTCCGGATCTTCAGGATCAGCTGCGACCCGATCGCAGAGAACGAGATCAGCCGACTGTGCATACAGCCCCTGTTGGGCAGACATGGTGCTCAGCACCAAAGCCACAACGAATACTCCACGCCTTACCGCGGCCATGAGGGCAGCTCCATCGCATCAGATCACCGGCGCTGAAAATTAGCGTATGGCCGTCGGTTATTCCAGCTCTGGAGCAAAGTGCTCAGCATCCCCTGCAGATGCTTTTCACCTTCCGGTCCACGTCCTTCTCAGCCTGATCGACTTTGGGATCGCCCGTGCCGGAAGGAGCAACGCCAACGGTGCCTCCGCCGCCGGATGGCATAGCGGTGCCAGCGGAATTCGTGCCTGGCGATGCGCTGGACCCCAGCGATCCGCCAGACGCTGCTCCGGGAGATGAACTCATAGAGCCGCCTGCTGTCCCACTCGTGCTGCCGCCGGAGGAGCTACTGCCGGAGGATTGCGCGACTGCAGCACCAGACAGAACTAACGATCCAGCTACACACAGAATGGTGAAAATTTTCATGCCGACCTCCAATTTCACTCATGGACTTACTTTTGGAGGCAACCGCGCATTGTCTCGCTAGTTCCTGAAACGCGCAGGTCGGAACCATCGTAGCCATCGATCGTTCTAGCTTTGAATCATAACAAGGTAGTCTGTATGTCGATACTGAAATGGGCTCTCATCTTCTTTGTCATTTCGATCATCGCCGGCGTGTTCGGCTTTACGGGCGTCTCAGTCGCTTCAGCGGATATCGCCCGTGTCCTGTTTTACATCTTCGCCGTGATCTTCCTGATCCTGCTCATCCTGGGATTCACGATATTCAGAGCGTAGCGATACTCTTCAGAGCCTAGCGCTGCCCCGCGCCGCTAGGCTCATCACTCCTCCGGCTCAGTCGTGAAGAACAGCGGATAGCCCTTCGCTTTCCCCATCTCAGTCGCTTCCTTAGCCTTGGTCTCAGCCACATCACGCGTGTACACCGCAATGACGCATGCGCCTTTCTGATGGGCGGTCAGCATCACGCGGCTCGCCGTCTCCTCACCCATGCGAAACACAACTTTCAATACAGTGACCACGAACTCGCGCGGCGTATAATCGTCATTCAGCAGAATGACCTTGTACATCGGCGGACGCTGCAGCTTTGGTTTCGTTGAAGTCTTTGGCTTGACGGTTGTCGGGCTCATCGATGTCTCTCGAATGGTTCCGGCAAGAATGCCTTAGGAGCAAGAACGTCCTAGAAGTAAACGACCTTGGAGCTTTGCGCTCCCTGCGCCAGCTCCCATATTCGCTTAACAATGACGCAACGAGGGGCCGATGCCACGTGTTGCTTCAAGCGCCATTGCGCGCATCGAATATAATGCGTTCGCAAGAGAACTGCTCGTCGTCTTCACGACCGGCCGTACCTATACCTATTTTGGCGTCACGCCGGAAGTGTACGAGCAATTTGGCAGAGCGGCCTCCAAGGGAGCTTTCTTTAACCTCATGATCCGCGACAAGTATGACTTCGAGGAACACTGTCGCTGAACGAGCGTTATTCAAACTACCGTGAACCGAGGAGTACTCGACGCACGCGCTGCCCCGGAACCAGCCCACGAGATGTGTATGGACGATTTTGCGATGAGCGTTCACCACACCGCCGTTACCCCAGTGTCATTCGTATTCCCTGATGACGGCGCTGTGCCGAACAATCCCCTGCCTTTCCTGATCTACAAAAGTGCTTTCGAATTCGAAGACCGTCGGCCAGTAGACATGATTGAAAGTGTGTTCAAGGCGAACAACTGGGGCCACCAGATGTGGCGCAATGGCGTTTTCGATTACCTGCACTATCACGCAACTGTTCACGAAGTGCTCGGCGTGGCCCGTGGCCGCGCGCTGGTCCGGTTCGGGGGCGATCACGGTGCGGAATTTGAAATCCGGAAAGGAGATGCGGCAGTGTTACCGGCTGGCACCGGACATCAATGCCTGTCAGCCAGCACCGATTTTCTCGTTATCGGCGCCTATCCGCCGGGCGCGGATATGCAGATCACGCAGCCGACAGCGGAGAACCACCGCAAGGCGCTGAGGACGATTCCAAAGGTCGCGCTTCCCAAATCCGATCCAGTTTATGGCGCGAATGGACCATTGATCAAACTATGGAAGAAGGCGCCATAGGCACGCGCGATCATGTCTGATCAGATTTTCTCTTGGTATTGCCTTCCTCCTTGAACGGCACCAGAAGCCATAACGTCAGGAAGGTGAACAGCGAGATCACCACGGCAACGTCATAGGCGCCAAGTCCTACGGCTGCGCCGGTCGCACCAGTTGCCCAAAGACTGGCCGCGGTTGCCGTACCGCGAACCGAATTCTCGGTCTTGAGGATGGCCCCGCCACCAATGAAGCCCATGCCAGTCATGAGGCCCTCAATGATGCGCGCAGTTCCTTCGGGATGATCCTGCAGAATGTGTTCAGTTGCCTGCACGATGCCGCATGTGGCGAGCGCGACCAGCGGAAATGTGCGAAGGCCGGCACTCCGTTCTTCTCTCTCGCGGTTCCAACCGATCGGCAGCGCCAGGAGATACGCGATCGACAACGCAAGCAGATGCGGCCCGAGCCGAAAGCTTCCTGTCGCCTCAAGAAGTGTCTGCATGAACCGAGTCCCATGTTGCCGCACGGTCGCACGATATTGCGTGAACGAGCGTGAAGGAACGTCGCCACACACATCGCGTTTCACTTGAGACCAAAGGCAATCAATGGAGCTGTCAATGCGACATAAATTACAGATCGCAATTATCGCCGCCGCATCGCTGATCGGATCGACACTTGTAGCTGCTGCACAAGGAACCGTGAGCCCGGCAACGCCGGCCTCACCGACTGCGCCTGCCGGCTCGCCTAACATATCACCCGCAACGCCACCAACTATGGCGCCAACGACTCCAAGCACGACGGGTACAACTGGAATGAGTACCGGCGGCGTGAATCAGCCGGGTGTGCCGAACACATCAACACCGGGCTCGATAGGGACCGGCGCCTCGCCAAGCGGGCTGCCTGGCGATAGCACGACGAATCCTGGCTACCCAGCCGGGACCGGCACAACAGCGAGATAGAGATTAAGATTAAAGAGTGACCGCAGCGGTGCTGCCGTCACTCTGTCTTGACGTTGGTGTTTGCGCTGGTGCGCGGTGTGCCATCCTTGCCACCACCTGCGATGCGCACCTGATCGCCATCAGCGATACCATCGAGCGGCGTGACGATGACTCGGTCATCGGCCGAAAGGCCCGTTGCGATCTCGATCTCGCGACCGAGATCGCGCGCAATCGTCACGGTCTTGAACAACACCTTGTCTGCAGGCGTTACAGTCGCAACGCGCAAGCCATTGTTGTTGAAGATCAGCGCGCTTGCAGGAATGCTGAGCGGCTGCGTGTCACGCGTCAGGTTGAGCTGGACATCGGCATACGCACCCGGGCGCAATTCGCCTGTGCTGTTATCCAGCACAAGCTGCATGCGGGTCGTTCCCGATGCGCCATCAACTGATTGCGCTGACGCTTCTACGGTCGCCGGGAAAGAGCGGCCGGCATATTCCGGTACGGAAACGGCGGCCTTCGCACCAATCTTGATCAAAGGCAGATAGCTCTGCGGCACGTTCACATAGAGGCGCAGCTTCTTGGAATCTGAGACCACAAACATTGCAGCCCCAGAGCCCGTGCCGCCGTTGATCAAGGCGCCGACATCCGTGTTGCGTTCGGTGACGATGCCATCAAACGGCGCGGTCACGGTCTTGTAGCTTGCCAGAGCTTCCAGCCGTTCAACATTGGCCTGCATCGAGCGAACCTGCGCTTCCTTGCTGGCGAGATCAGCCGATCGTTCGTCGATCTCCTGCTGTGATACGAAGTTTGATGCCAGCAAGGTCTTGCGGCGCGATAACGTCGCTGCGGACAGCTTTGCGGCAGCCTGCGCGTTTGCAAGATCAGCACGCGCCTGCAGCAACTGCTGGTCGAGGTCCGGGGCATCGATTTCGGCCAGTGTCTGGCCGGCCTTCACTGGCGCACCGAGGTCGACATACCAATTTTTAAGGTAGCCACTGACGCGGGCAAAGATCGGCGCACGCGAATAGGCTTCCAGCCGCCCGGGCAGGTCGATCTTGCCATTCAGGGGCTTCGTGCCAGGCAGCGTAACGGCGACCGAAGGCACCGCCTGCGCATCGGTCCACTCACGCAATCTGGCATCGCCATTGGATCTGGTCGATATCCCAGCAACAACCACCGCGGCCAATCCAACGCCGGCAACGATGCCGAACAATCGTAACTTGCCGCGCGATACGGAAGGGGTCTCTTCAAGCATGAACTGTCTCCGGCGCCGTCGCGGAACCCGCGGGCTGCTTCTTGTGGACCATACTGAACACCACTGGCACGAACATGAGTGTGGCGAACGTTGCTAAAATCAAGCCGCCAACCACGGCTCGGCCGAGCGGCGCATTTTGCTCACCGCCCTCACCCAGACCAAGCGCCATCGGCGTCATGCCGATGATCATGGCCAGTGCCGTCATCAGCACCGGGCGGAAGCGGACGAAACCGGCTTCCAGCGCAGCAGCAACCGGGTCGCCAAGCTCGTCATAGCGTTCCCGGGCAAAGGCGATGACCAGCACGCTGTTTGCGGTTGCCACGCCCATACACATGATAGCGCCTGTCAGGGCCGGTACAGACATCGTGGTGTGGGTCGCGAACAGCATCCAGACGATGCCCGCCAACGCAGCAGGAAGCGCCGAAACGATCACAAATGGGTCTGACCACGACTGGAAGTTCACAACGATCAGCAGATAGATCAGCACGATCGCGCCCAGGAGGCCGAACAACAGGCCCGAGAAGGCGCTGTTCATCGTCTGCACCTGCCCCAGCAGCACGACGTTGCTGCCTTTAGGAACATCCTTTGCCGTATCCGCAATCAGTTGCCTGATATCCGCGGACACAGCGCCGAGATCACGTCCCTGCGGTGTCGCATAAATCTGCACCAAGTTCTGAATGTCGTACTGCGACACCACGGCACTCGAATTGGAGCGATAGATATCGGCGATACCACCCAGGATCGGCGCAGAAGGTGCGCCTGTCGCCGAGATCGGCAGGGCTTGCAGCTTGCTTAAGGAGTCAATCCGATACTGCGGCGTCTGCATCACGATGGAATAGGACACGCCGTTATCGGGGTTCAGGTAGTATGTGGGCGCAACCTGCGAACTGCCTGCGAGATTGACGACCATGGCGTTGGTCACGTCGCGTGTCGTCAGACCCACATATTGGGCACGAGTCCGATCGACGTCGACGTTGAAGCCGGGGTTATTCGGCGACTGCTGGATGCGAGCATCGGCGACGCCTGGAATGTGCCGGATGCGCCGAAGCAGATCGCTGGCATATTTGAAGTTCGCATCAGCGTTTGCACCGCGGATCTGGAGATCGATAGGCGCCGGCGCACCGAAGTTCAGAATCTGGCTGACGATATCTGCCGGCAGGAACGCGAACGAGACGCCCGGGAACAAGCGCGGCAACTTCTCGCGTAATTCGCGAACGTACTCGTCCGTCGGCTTGTGATCTTCCCTGAGCTTGATCTGGATATCGCCATCCTGCGTCCCGATCACGCCCGTATTATTATAGGTCATGTTGATGCCGCTGATCGGCATGCCGATGTTGTCGGCGATCGTCTCGACCTGCTCAGGCGGAATAATCTGCCGGATGGCTTTTTGAATGTCGGCCAGCCGGTTGGCGGTCTCTTCAACGCGGGTGCCGACCTGGGTACGGACATGCAACAGGATTTGGCCGGTATCAACCGCGGGGAAGAAGTTGCGGCCAAGGAACGGCACCAACAAAAAGGACACTGCAACGAAGCACATGAAACCGGCGACGAATACTTTTCGGTGTCCGAGAGCCATTGCGAGCAGACCGTGGTATGCCGCCCTCACCTTCGCGAACTGCCTTTCGAACCCGCGCTGGAACAGCACCAGCGGGTTGCGTGACGGCGGAGGCGGCAGCGGATTGCCGTGCTCATCGTGCGGATGAGCATGCAGCAAATACTTCGCCATCGTCGGCACCAGGGTGCGCGACAGGATAAACGACCAGACCATGGCGAACATCACCGCTTCCGCCATCGGGACGAACAGGAAGCGCGACACGCCGGTCAGGAAGAACATCGGCACGAAGACGATACAGATACAGAGCAGCGACACGAATGCCGGGGTCACGATCTGCGCCGCGCCGTCGAGAATCGCCGGCTCGACCTGTTTGCCGTTTTCAAGATGCCAGTTGATATTCTCGATGGTCACCGTCGCGTCGTCCACCAGAATGCCGACCGCGAGCGCAAGACCGCCGAGCGTCATGATGTTGAGCGTCTCACCGATCATCGACAGCATGATGATCGAGCCCAGCACCGCGAGCGGGATCGAGACCGCGATGATCAGGGTCGAGCGCCAACTGCCGAGGAACAGCAGGATCATGATGCTGGTGAGAACGGCCGCCATCACGCCTTCGAAGGCCACGCCCGCGATCGCGCCGCGCACGAAGATCGATTGATCGCCGATGAAATTAACCTTCAAGGCGTCAGGCATCGCGTCTTTGACGTCGATGATTTTCTGTTTGATGCCCGCGATGATGTCGAGCGTCGATACTGAACCGGCCTTGAGCACCATCATCAGCACGGAGCGGGCGCCGTCGACGTGCACGATATTGGTCTGCGGCGGGTTGCCGTCACGCACCTGCGCCACATCGCGAACATAGACCATCGCCCCGTTCACGGTCTTGATCGGCAGATCGCCGAGTTCCTCGATCTTGAGCGGCGAGTTGTTGAGCTGAATGTTGTATTCGAAGTTTCCGATCTTCTGCGTGCCGACCGGCGTGATCAGATTCTGGGCAGCGAGCGCATTGGCAACGTCCTGCCCTGACAGCCCCAGCGCCTGCAGCGCGTTGGGATTGAGATCGATCTGGATCTGGCGCTGCTTGCCGCCGAACGGATACGGAATCGCCGCTCCCGGAACGGTGACGAGCGGCGTGCGCAACTGGTTGATGCCGAGGTCGGCCAGATTCTGCTCTGTCAGCCCCTCGCCCGACAACGCCAATTGAATGATCGGAACGGTCGAGGCGCTGTAGTTCAGGATCAACGGCGGCGTGGCACCCGCCGGCATCTGCTTGAGCAAGGTCTGCGAAATCGCCGTGACCTGGGCGTTGGCGGTGCGGATATCGACGTTGGGCTGGAAAAAGATCTTAATGACGCCGACGCCATTATACGAATTGGCAACGATGTGTTCGATGTCATTGACGGTGGTAGTCAGCGCGCGCTGGAACGGCGTGGTAATGCGTCCCGACATCTGATCGGGCGGCAGGCCGGTGTACTGCCACACCACACCGATCACCGGAATCCGGATATCCGGGAAAATGTCGGTCGGCGTTCGCAGAGCAGCCAACGGCCCCACGATCAGCAGAAGAAGTGCCATGACCACGAACGTATACGGTCGGCTCAGGGCAATTCGGACAAGCGCATTCATATCGGGCGTTTCTCGGTCTCAAAGGGCCGGGGGCCGTTCCCCAAGGAACGGCTTGAAGGTGTTGCGTTGATGTACCCGACTCCGGCGCAATCACGCAACGTCGCGGGACCTCACAGTCAGGTGTTCTCGGACCATTTGGGCCCGATTGCCGCGATTTCGAGCAATTTCCTTTATAAAAAGCGTATTTATCACAAGATCATCTGCGTCTGTGTGACGATGGCCACGAGCCGCCCCTCCCCGGTCTCCAGCCGGGTCTGCCAGACATGGGTTCGCCGGCCGAGGTGGATGGGCGTTGCTGTTGCCGTCACCGTGCTACCTGCCCTGGCCGCTCCGACGAAATTGGTCTTGCTCTCAAGGGTGGTAGTTCCCTTGGCGTCAGGCGGCAGGTTGATCACGGTCGCCGCAGCACCAACCGAATCCGCGAACGCCATCACCGCACCGCCGTGAATGGCGTCGCCCACGGTACAAAGATCCTCCCGGACCACCATGGTTGCCATCACCTTATCGGGCTCCGCATGCGTGAAGGTCACGCCCATCAACTGAGCAAATGGCATCGGCAATGAATTGATTTTCTCAAGCGGTGTCATCTGGCGCCCTTCGTTCTGATCAGACGATCAAAGTCACTGCAGTTCATGCGATGGATGAAGACACGGATTAAGAACGACACGGGCTAGATCGGCTCAACGCCGCACCAATCGGCCACGAACAGCGCGATCGTGCGTGTGGTCTTGCGCAGTGACTCGACCTCTACACGCTCGTTGAAACCGTGCATGGCTTCGGCCTTCGCGCCAATGCACAGGCTCGGAATGTTGCTATTCAGGCCGTAAAACCGCGTATCGGTCAAAGCCGTGAAAGCCAACTCTTTCAATGGACTGCTGTAGACAGCCTCATGCGCCTTGCGAAGAACGGCTTCGGATTCCTCGGCATCGGTCAACTCATAGCCTTCCGACAAGAAGCCCGACCATTCGATACCGGGCGGGCTCTTCGCCAGGAATGGATGCTTCTTCGCAGCCGCTTCAACGAACGCCGCAATCTCCGCTTGGTGCTCCGCAATCGACCACCCCGGCAGCACTGCAATCCGGCAATCGATGTCACACCACGCGGGCACGCTTGATGCCCAGTCGCCGCCCTTGATGATGCCTGGATTGAGGTTGATGGGGTGTTTGACGGCCTTGAAATGCTTGTCGGTGGCGGCCCGCCTGTTCCACTCCTCCTCCAGTTCCTCAAGCGCCTGGATCAGGTAAGTCGCCGCCTTGATGGCATTTGAGCCAACGCCCGCTTCAAACACATGGGCGGGTTTGCCGCGCACCTTGAGGCGAAACCAGATGACTCCGACCTGCGAGCGAACCAGTTTCGCGTCGGTCGGCTCTGGAATGAGGCAGCAGTCGGCCCGATAGCCGCGCTGGATTGTCGAGAGAGCCCCGACACCCGTGCTCTCCTCCTCGATCACCGACTGGAAGTGAATTCGCGCCGTCGGCTTCAATCCCGCCGCGCGAAGAGCATCGAGCGCGTATAGCGCGGCAATAGTGCCTGACTTCATGTCCGCGGCGCCGCGCCCATGCAGCCAGCCATCCTTGATCGTTGGCGTGAATGGCGGCGTATCCCACATGTCGAGGGGACCAGCCGGGACGACATCGCAGTGGCCCTGCAGGATCAGCGATCGTCCTCCGTCGCGCGTGGGCCGATAAGTTCCTACAACGGTCCGCGCATGAGAAAAGTCATGCTCAATGGGCCCGTAGCCCCGCAAATCCTTCAGCTCGTCCGTATTGATGCGCCAGTCATCGACCTCGTAGCCACGATCTCGCAACAGATCATGCATCATGTCCTGACAGGGACCCTCCGCGCCGCGCGTGCTTGGGATGGCAGAAAACTGCTTGGTTGTTTCCATTTGCCGGTCGAAAGCATCATCGACGGCATCGAAAATGCGACGCTGCATTTCCACTGTATTCAGTGCATCCATTATTCGGGTCCATTCCGGCGCAAAAATTGGCCTCAGTACAGCGCAGCCGCACGGCATGCGTCAACGTCCATAGACGGACTGGCACGTTTGTCGCATACGAAGGGCTCGTCCGTCCCTGGCCCGAGAAAACAAATACGATTTCATGAGCAGCAGCACGTCCCTCCTTGATCAAGTCGTTCGCGAAATCGCCGATGAGATGGCGCAAAGAACCGATCGCGGCGAAGTCGCGAGCTACATCCCCGAACTGGCGAGGGTCGATGCCAATGCCTTTGGCCTTGTGGTTATCGACGCAGACGGACACGTAGCAGCCGCCGGCGACAGCGAAACGCCGTTCTCGATCCAGAGCATCTCGAAAGTTTTTACGCTGACGCTTGCGCTCGGCAAGGTCGGCGATCGGTTGTGGAGCCGCGTTGGCCGCGAACCATCGGGAAGCCCTTTCAACTCTATTGTCCAGCTTGAGCGCGAACGCGGTATTCCGCGCAATCCCTTCATCAACGCTGGTGCGATCGCGGTCACCGACCAGATCCTCGCAGGACATCAGCCGCGCGAAGCACTCGGCGAGATCCTCCGCTTCATGCAATTCCTCGCCGCCGATTCATCGATCGCAATTGACGAGGCTGTTGCCGCCTCCGAACAACGCACGGGATTTCGTAACATCGCGCTGGCCAATTACATGAAGTCGTTCGGCGTGATCGAAAATCCGGTCGAATACACGGCGGGCGTTTATTTCCATCACTGTGCGATTGCGATGTCATGCCGGCAGCTTGCGATGGCGGGACGCTATCTCGCTTATTCCGGCCGCAATCCATCAACCGGACTGTCCGTGGTTCAGCCGGAACGCGCGCGGCGCATCAACGCAATCATGCTGATGTGCGGCCACTACGACGGCTCGGGTGAATTCGCCTACCGTGTCGGTCTCCCCGGCAAAAGCGGCGTCGGCGGCGGCATTCTGGCCATCGCACCCGGCAAGGCTTCAATCGCCGTGTGGTCGCCGGGGCTGGATGCCAACGGCAATTCTCGTCTCGGCCGGATGGCGCTGGAAGCGCTGACGAAACGGTTAGGATGGTCGATCTTCGGAGTTTGATCGCAGATCGCATCCTCAGACATAAAAGGCCGAAGCATTTTGCTTCAGCCTTTCATACCATTCAATCGCACTTGCAGATCTGCGTGCGTCAGTGCTCGCGCGGAGGCCGCTTATCTTCTTCGATTGCAGCTTCGTGGTACCAACCACTTCCGAATGACGTAGGCTCGACTCTCGGATCATTGATGGCCGGTTTAATTTGCTCGCGAGCACCGCCAGCGGTCTTTCGACCTCGCACTGGAAATTGGTAAATCTTCGCGGTCCCGTGAGAAACATTGGTCGCCATTGCGGTCTCCTCTCGGACGCTTCGCTTACACGCCGCTTGGACATTATATATGGAGTCGCTTGGCTTTTGCGCGATTTGCCTCATATAGGGCAGCGATTGCACAAAATTTCAGCATTTCATCTTTTGCGTCTTCGCACAGCATTCTGTCGTCGGATCAAACGCGTGCGACCGTCCACAGTTCCCGAAAGGGCCTTCGTTGACAACAGAAGCCAAAAGAACGTGCAACTAATTGCACCGATGAAGAAATGGGCGCATAGCAAGGGCCGGCTGGCGCCCGCTGGCCAGAGCTGAACCCTAGAATCCACCTTCGCCAGCCTGCGGCATCTGACCTCACCAATTGGCACGTTAAATGCTTATTAAGCCGCGGCCGTTGGCGGCCAACCACCCTGGGTGGCCAGGCCAGCTTTGGGGGTCTCGCCCCTACGCATCGTCAACCTACGAGAGATCGAAATGACAAAGTACAAGCTCGAGTACATTTGGCTCGATGGCTACACCCCGGTCCCGAACCTTCGCGGGAAAACGCAGATCAAGGAATTCGACGCATTTCCGACGCTCGAACAGCTTCCGCTGTGGGGCTTCGACGGAAGCTCGACCATGCAGGCCGAAGGCCGCAGCTCCGATTGCGTACTCAAGCCGGTCGCAGTTTTCCCTGATGGCGCTCGCACCAATGGCGCTCTGGTCATGTGCGAAGTCATGATGCCGGATGGCAAGACCCCGCATGCGTCAAACAGCCGTGCAACGATCCTCGATGATGAGGGCGCATGGTTTGGTTTCGAGCAGGAATACTTCTTCTACGAAGACGGCCGCCCGCTCGGCTTCCCCGAGAACGGCTATCCCGCTCCGCAAGGCCCCTACTACACCGGCGTCGGCTACAAGAACGTCGGCTCGATCGCCCGTCAGATCGTCGAAGAGCATCTCGACCTCTGCCTCACCGCCGGCATCAACCACGAAGGCATCAACGCAGAAGTCGCGAAGGGCCAGTGGGAATTCCAGATTTTCGGAAAGGGCTCCAAGCGCGCTGCCGATGAAATGTGGATTGCCCGCTACCTGATGCTGCGCCTCACTGAGAAGTATGGCATCGACATCGAGTGGCACTGCAAGCCGCTCGGCGACACCGATTGGAACGGCTCGGGCATGCATGCCAACTTCTCGACCAAGTACATGCGCGAAGTCGGCGGCAAGGACTATTTCGAAGCGCTGATGAAGCAGTTCGGAAAGAACCTCGACGCCCACATTGCCGTCTACGGTCCAGACAACCACATGCGCCTGACCGGCAAGCACGAGACCGCGCCGTGGAACAAGTTCAGCTATGGCGTTGCTGATCGTGGCGCGTCGATCCGCGTGCCGCACTCATTCATCAACAATGACTACAAGGGCTATCTGGAAGATCGCCGCCCGAACTCGCAGGGCGACCCCTACCAGATCGCTTCGCAGATCCTCAAGACGATCTCCGAAGTTCCGACCGGCGCAAAGGCCGCAGCGTAAGTATCTGCCGTTAGCAGCCCGGGCTTTCGTGTCCGGGCTGCATATTACAATCCCCTTTCCAAGCCATGAGTTACCCCTTTTGGCTTGGGGTCTGGAGCCGAGGAAAGGTTTGGTCGCCTTCCTCGGCTTGTTCTTAAGCCTGATACCCTCGCCAGCATCGCTCGCTCAGAGCCACCACAGATCAATACCCGACCGTAAAGCGCTGGCGGATATGCACAGGCCGCTCAAGTTCATCGACGAGGGCAATCGCGTAGTCCGCAAACGAGATGCTGCTGCCCTTTCCATTCGTCAGCAATTGATCTTTGCCGAGCCGGAATTGTCCGGTTCGAGGACCGTCGAAGAACAGCGCGGACGGTGACAGGAACGTCCAGTTCACATTGTCCTGCCGTCGCAGCAACTCAAGAAACTCACCGCCCTTCGTTGCTTCCGCCTTGTACTCGGCTGGGAATTCAGGTGACGACACCAGCGTAACACCCGGCGCAGTCTCAAGACTGCCGGCGCCGCCCACCACGAGATATCGCTTCACTCCGGACGCTTTCACGGAAGCAACGAGACCATCCGGATCACTGGCTGTGAAGTGAACGGAGCTGATCGCCACATCATGTCCCTTCAGGAGCGAAGCCAGATCATTCTGATCGAATACATCGCCTTTTTGCGCTGTGACACCTTTGAGGACTGGCACCTTCTCTGGACGGCGAACGATAGCGGTGACATCGTGTCCGCGCCGAACCAATTCATCAAGGATGGCCGAGCCGACATTGCCGGTTGCGCCGATAAGTGCGATTTTCATACTTGGTTTCTTTCTGTACGATAGTATCCAATGGATACCAGATAACGAATGGATCCCAGATGCCTCCGAAACGGGATGTTGTGAAGAAGGCACTTTCGCGAAACATGGTTTCGCGCAGGAAACCGTCGCGGCGCTCCCGAGCGGAATGGCCGCTCGATCCCTACGCGGAAGGTTGCCCCACCCGCCTCGTCCTCGATCGCATTGCCGATAAATGGACCGTCCTGCTGCTGATCCTGCTGGCGGGGCGGCCGCACCGCTTCAACGAGCTTCGGCGCAAGGTCGGCGGGCTGACACAGAAAATGGCGTCACAGACCCTGAAGGGACTGGAGCGTGATGGTCTCGTGAAACGGAAGGTGACACCGACAGTTCCGGTGACCGTGGAATATTCGATCACCCCTCTCGGCCGTACGCTGGAAATGACGGTCGACAGCTTACGGCTCTGGGCGGAACGCCACATGGCCGATGTCGCGAGAGCCCAGAAGCTTTATGACGGAACAAGCCGCTAACGCTCTCGTGCCTTTGAGAATCGGGGGCGAATGAATACGATGGCGCATGACCTTCTTTTATCTCATCGTGGCCATCGTCCTTGAGGTGATCGGCACCTCGGCGCTGCAGGCCTCGGAGCAATTCACCAAGCCAAAGCCGCTGATCCTGACAGCGCTCGGTTATGCAGCCTCGTTTTATTTCCTGTCGCTAGTCCTGCGCGGGATGCCGGTCGGCATCGCCTACGCTATCTGGTCGGGACTGGGCGTCGTCCTAATCACTCTCGTCGGCCTGGTCTGGTTTGGTCAGAAGCTCGACACGCCGGCCATGATCGGCCTCGGCCTTATCATTACCGGTGTCGGCACGATCAACCTGTTCTCTTCCACAATCCAGCACTAGTGTTCCGGAGCTTCACCATGAGCCATCGCACGACTGTTTGTGTCGCACTGTTTGTCAGCCTGCTGTCGGCCGTTCCGGCATCGGCGGACATCGTGATGCGGGAATCCGACATCCAGAATCTGCGGCTCGGCCAGCACGTCTATGTCGATGACGGTTCGTGCCCCACGGGACAGATCAGGGAAGTGACCGGCGTCAAGCTAACGGCCAATGGGGTGGCCCGCATCCGCAAATGCTCCGACCGGAAGACCATGCGACGCTAATTGCGTCGCATTTCTTCAGACGGTTCGGCCACCATCGACCGGCAATACGACACCAGTCACGAAGCTCGCGTCGTCGGACGCGAGATAGACACAGGCCTTCGCGATATCGTCGGGCTGCGACATGCGTCCAAGCGGAATGGTTGCGATGAACTTGGCCCGATTTTCCGGTGTATCCGGAACGCCCATGAAGGTTTCGAGCAAGGCCGTCTCGCCCATCACCGGTGCGATGCAATTGACGCGAATTTTGTCGGGTGCAAGCTCCGCGGCCATCGCGCTCGACAGCAGGTTCACGGCGCCCTTTGAACCATTGTACCAGGTCAGACCTGGACGCGGACGAATGCCGCCAGTCGAACCGATATTAATGATGCAGCCGCCGCCCTGCTTGCGCATCAGCGGCACCGTGGCATTGGTCATGTGAAAGATCGATTTGACGTTGATGGCGAAGACGCGGTCGAACTCCTCTTCAGTCACTTCCATCATCGGCTTGTTGCGGAAAGACCAGCCGGCATTGTTGACCACGATGTCCAGTTTACCGAATTTATCCACCGCGGTCGCAACCGCTTTGTCGATATCGGCACGTTTCGTGACATCACCCGCCACCGCCACAGCGCCTCCGGTGTTCGCCGCAACGCGTGCCGCACCTTCGCCATTCAGATCGAGGATCACCACCTTCGCGCCTTCATCCACGAAGTGACGCGCAATCGCCGCACCAAAACCTGAGGCTCCGCCTGTTACAAGGGCAACCTTGTCCTTCAGTCGCATCTTCCCGGTTCCTATTATGTCGTTGTTCGGGAAGCGTCGATCAAACCACCGACGAACGCAAGCTCTCCTCTGGCAGACTTTTTAGCTGATACCAGCCACGCACGTGCGAATACTGCGTACGGCAGTGGGACGGCTTCCTACTGTACGTCTACAATCGGAGGACCGCTATAATCGAACGTCCCAATGCCCGGCAAATCACTGTGATGCCGCGAGTGCAGCGGCCCCGCGAGGCAGAAGACAACGGTCAGAACAACACCAAAAACACGCATGGGATGATCTCCATGATGGATATTCGGTAGTCGTGACGGCTTAGTCTGACGTTCAAGACAAAAGCTTGTTTTTCTCGCAGAAACGGTTGATTCGAAATTTCACAAGATAATTTATTGAGTTGTTGCCCGGCTTTTCTAAGCCGCTATTCGCATATGCAGCGTGACGATGTGTCGCTTCCGCCTACAATAAAAGCGCGCGGCGAGTCCGGCGCCCGTTGACGGATGAACACCGGACCGGGAGACGAAGTCATGTCGGGCTTACTTATCAATCTGATTGTTCAGATTATCGGCGGCGCGATCGGCGGAAACGTTGCGGGAGGCGCCGCAAAGAATATCGACCTTGGTACAGTGGGAAACACCATCGCGGGTGCAATCGGTGGCGGTGTGGGCGGTCAGATTTTGGGAATGCTCATTCCCATGCTGGCTAATACCGCATCGACGCCGGATATAGGCGCTATCATCGGCCAAGCAGCTGGCGGAGGTGTCGCTGGCGCCATTCTCACCGCTATCGTTGGCGCCCTCAAAAGCAGGACAGCTTAACCAGCGATAGTCTGTTCCAAATTTTCTTCGTGGCGAGGCGCGCGGATCGCGGGATCCCGCACCTCGCAGATGTCGGCTTATCCCGAAATATAGTCACCGCACTTCTGCACGGCGTCGTTAGCGCCCCATGGCATAAGCGGGACAGAAGACGTTGAGTTCTTCGGCGAGCCGTCGATCAGCTTGTCCGAATAGACCATGTAGACCAGCACATTTCGCTTGGCGTCGCAGCCACGGACGATCTGCATTCTCTTGAAGAACAGCGAGCGCCGCTGCCGGAACATATCGTCCCCTTGTCCCAGCTTTCCCTTGAAGCGGATAGGACCGATCTGCCGGCAGGATAGCGAGATGTCCGAGACCTGCTCGGCAAGCCCCAGCCAGCCTTTGTAGCCGCCCTTTTCGGGGACCGTGAAGTGGCAGGCCACTCCCTCGATATCCGGGTCATCAAGGCCATAGGTCGCGAGCTTGTCGTCCGGGCTTAGCAGCTTGAAAACTGTGGACCGCCGGAAGATCAAATCCGGTTCATCCCCTGCCCGGACAGGCGACGCCACAAATCCGGCAAAGGTCGCGGCGATCAGCGCCCAGCACGCGAAGGATAGGACCGAAAAGCGGGTCTTACGGACAGTCATCGATATCTCCAACAGGGGAACGTCAGACCAGGACTCAGGCCTGTAACCGATATGTGGGGGGCGCTGGTAAATGTTGGAAGGCACGTAATTGTGACTTGTAAGGACCAGCCCCGTTAAGCGGCCGTCAGGGCTTGCGAACTAGGGTTTGTGGCAAAAGCTGGCCCGGAGCGTCAAATTGGCGCCTTTGACTGGTGAACATTTTATCTGTCTGCGACACTCATAATCGGGAATCAATCGAGGATACCGGGCGTGCACGACAATTGGCCAGCCTTCCCGACCAGACAGCAAGAACCGGTCGCATTTGCACGGCTCGTGCCGTCACGTATGAAATTGGCCCTGGGCCTGGCCGCAACGCTCGCCATCGGCGTCAGCCTCCCTGCGCAGGCCCAAGTGTATTGGCCCGCGCAACGCGATTACTACGGCGGCGGCGTCTACGACTCCCCGGCTCCGATGGAGTATTACCACGCGCGGCCAATACCCAAGAAGCGGGCCACACCCAAGCTCGCAGACGCGCCAAAGAACACGCCGAAACCGCAAGGCCCGATCGTGATCACCATCTCGATCGAAAACCAGCACCTCAAAATTTACGACGCAAACGGCCTGTTCGCTGAATCGCCGGTCTCGACCGGGATGGCTGGACACTCCACGCCTATGGGCGTGTTCAGCATCATACAAAAGAACAAATACCACCGCTCGAACATCTACAGTAATGCGCCAATGCCCTACATGCAGCGCATCACGTGGTCCGGCGTCGCGCTCCATGCCGGTGTGCTTCCCGGCTATCCCGCGTCACACGGCTGCATCCGCATGCCGATGAATTTTGCGACGCGCCTGTGGGGCTGGACCCGCATGGGCGCGCGCGTGATTATCGCGCCGGGAGACTTGTCGCCCGCCGACATCTCGAATTCCAATCTCGTTGCGCGAAAGCCGACAACTACCGTGGCGCCCACTGCTGCGGCTGCCCCGCAAGGGGTTGAAATTGCGGCCGACACCAAGTCCGACAAATCGACCGTCGCCAATGACACCAACTCGCTGCCGCACGCTTCCGAAACGGTCGACCTGAGACTTTCACCGATTTCCGACAAGCACGATGAGATTCGCACAGCCGACGCCAGCGGTGCCTTGCTGCAGAAGTCCGATGCAGTGGCAGGCGCCCCCACGATTCAAAACACTAGCGCGCCAACGGACAATGCGACGCAGGCGCCAATCGATGGATCGGTTGCAGCAAAGACAGCGGCTGCAGAGCCGAAGACCGCGGAGACCACAGCCGACAAAGATCCGTCTCGCGCAACAGACGCAGACAAGACGCCAGCTGTCGTGAACACAATTCCGCCGCGCGAGGGCTCGGCAGAATTCATCGGCCCGGTTAAACCGCGCACCGGACACATTGCAGCCTATGTCAGCCGCAAGGAAGGCAAGCTCTACGTAAGGCAGAACTTTGAGCCGCTGTTCGAGGTACCCGTGACGATCGCGGCTGCAGACCGTCCGCTCGGCACCCATGTGTTTACCGCTCGCGCCGACGGCGGCGACGTTAACGCGTTCCGCTGGACCGTTGTATCGATGCCCGCCAGAGCAGCAGGGCGTTCCGAAGACGAACCCCTGCGCCGCCGGAAGAATGCCGTGGCGGCTCATGAGAGCTCGCCCCCGGCCTCCTCGCCGGGTGAAGCGCTGGATCGGTTGACCATTCCGCCAGAAGCCATGGAACGCATCGCGGCTGCCCTGGCTCCCGGCGGATCTCTGGTCGTCTCGGATCAGGGCCTTGGCCAAGAAACCGGCCGCGGGACCGATTTCATCGTTCCGCTGCGATAAAAGGTCGCCAGATCCGGTTGGCTTCTCTTGGCTTCTCCCGGATCGTTGGGCTAGAACCCAACGAACATGAACATATCCGCAAAAGTTCCCTCGCCGGCGGAGGTTACCCCCGCTCAAGAAACACGGCCGGACGCATTCAAGCGGTTGACGCCGTTTGGATGGACCGGCGGTATCGCGGTTATTCTGGGCTGCCTCGCTGCCTCGTTCTTCCTGGCTGGCTACTTCGTGATCTATTGGCGTAACGCCGATATGGACTTCATGATCGTTTACAACGCGCTGGTGTTGAACGACGGCAAGCCCCAGGCCTTTTTCGATCATCCCTCGTATTTCACGATCCTGTCCGTGAAGGTCTGGTTCCAGCTCATGCATGCGCTGGGCCTGCTCGACGCATGGAAACTCTCATCGATTCCGTCCGCATTGAATCTTCCGGCGTTCGACGCCGCAATGACCAGCGCCATCCGCGCGGGGCGCGTCGTCGCGTGGCTGACGACCAGCGTCTTCGTCCTGGCTTACGCAGCCCTTGCCAAGCCTCTGGTGCGTGACTGGCGCGTTGCACTGCTCTCGACATTTGCCTTTGCGTTTTCGGGCGGCATCGCCGTCCACATGAGAATCCTGCGCAGTGAATTGATCGCGGGCTCTCTGTTCATCTTTGCTTTCATGATCCTGATCATTGTCGGCCGGCGAGCCACGTCATGGCGGCCACTGGCAATAGCTGCCGCAGCAGCTCTGTGCGTGCTGGGGATGGAAAATAAAGTGCAGGCGATCCTGCTGATCGCTGCTCTTCCCGTGATGCTTTTGCCGTTTGGCTCACAGACCAGCACGAGCACCTCATTCTGGGACAACTCAACGCGCGGCTGGCTCGCGGCAGCTGCCGCGGCCGTCGCCGCTGGCGCGCTGTTCTATCTGGCATACCCGCTGATCCATGCCGGCCTCGATCCCGCGGCTATAGCGGTCGCCCGACTTCATCCGATTATCGGCGGCATGTTCGGTGTCTACCAGCTTGCGCTGGCGGTCTGGATTGGCCTCGGCATGCTCGCTTACGCAGCCTGGTGGCGGGTCAGCGTTTCCGAGACGCTGGCAAGCATGTTTGCGGTCCTCGCAGGCGCCTCGTTCGGCCTGCTCGCGCTCTACATTCAGTACGATCCTCAAAACCTCGTCGCAGTGATCAATCCCATCGAGAAGATGCTGGTGTTTGCCGATGCGCCGGCCACAACAGCGGTTGACGGTGGCAAGGCATTTGCGGCGATCAGTCTGTTGCTTGACGGCGTCATTTCAGTTCTGAAGCGCTATTCATTCATATTGTTCTCATCGCCTCGTCCGACAGTCTTTCTGACGTGGCTGATCGCACCCGGCATTGTCTATGCGTTGTTCAAAGGCGAACGTCAGGTCGCTCTGCAGGCTTCGATCCTGCTGTTGGCCGCAATCGGGATTGACGCCCTCGGCATCCGCCGCGGACTGAAGGCTGAATATTTCATGTTTACCGACCCGCTGATCATTATCGCGGGAACGGTGCTGCTCGATCGTCTCAGCCATCTGCGATTTGCCAAGTGGGCCTATCCGATCGGCGCCGCGCTGATCGTCGCCCATGTGGCCGTCAGCCAGGCCGAACCGATCAAGCACGTCATGAAGCGCAGTGGTCCCGAATACATCTGCGATTGGAATCAAGACTATGAGCCCGAATTGCCGATGCCGTGGTGCGACCTGCCGCCGAAGCGTCCGTAACGCGCTGTTGAAGACAGCTCCGAAAGCAGTGGGTTAATCTGCGCCGACAACACGCGACGTCAGGCGGGAGCGGACCATGATCAATCGCAGGCAGATGATCGGGACGGTGGTTTCAGCAGCCGCTTCGTCAATTGTCGCGCACCCACTCCACGCACAGCCTGCCATGAGCCGCATCACCGCCTATGGTTTTTCGTTTCAGGGGCTCAAAGGCGGCGATATCCGCCTGGCGGACTATGCAGGTAAGCCGATACTCGTGGTCAATACCGCTTCGCTGTGTGGCTTCACCCCGCAATATGCGGGACTGCAGCAGCTTTGGTCCCAGTTCCACGGCCGCGGATTGATGATCATCGGCGTCCCGTCCAACGACTTCGGCGGTCAGGAACCCGGTGGGACCACGGAAATCACGGAAACCGCCGAGCATACCTATCACGTCACCTTTCCAATCACGGCCAAGACCAGCGTGAAAGGACCCAATGCCCACCCCTTCTACAAATGGGCAGCAGTGGAACGGCCGGCAGATCTGCCGAGCTGGAACTTCCACAAATACCTCGTCGGGCGCGACGGATACATCGCAGACGCATTCTCATCGCGGATCGAACCGACGGATACGCGTGTCGCTACCGCCATTGCCCGCTCCCTGACCGCCTGATTGTTCCGTCCTAGTGGTCCGGTTCTCCGGGCTAGCGAATAATCCACTCCACTAGCCTCGAAGCTGTGTTCAGCTGTCAAAAGCCATTGGCGGATTGAACGATGTGCGACTAGGCTTTGAGTCTCCGGGGGTAGCGGCTCCCACCGCTTACCTGATGACTGACCAACGTCGAGGGGGATGCCATGCGCATCAAGGCTAGTGTCATTGTCGCAACCATCGCAACAGTTTGTGCGTTCAGCAGCGCTTGGTCGCAGTCACTTATTCCACGTCCGGCACAAGCCGCTCAGAAAGCAGCGACGCCTGCTCCAGCCGCTCCGGCAGCCACACCAACCCCACCTCCTGCTCCCACTGCGGCGAAAGCCAATTGCGCCAATCCAAATGCCATTGGCGTCTCGCGCGTCGTTGCGATCGATACCACCGGCGGTCCCGGCTTCGGCTTCGAGCACTTCAAGCAACTGGACTTCCTGCGCGACAAGGAAGTGGTGCTGACGTTCGACGATGGTCCGTGGCCGGTCAACACACCGTCCGTCCTGAAAACCCTGGCTGACGAGTGCACCAAGGCGATCTTCTTTCCCATTGGAAAGCACGCGACCTACTATCCCGAAATTCTCAAGCAGGTTGTCGAACAGGGTCACACCGTCGGGTCACACACGTGGTCCCATGCTAATCTCAACAACAAGAAGCTGACGGAAGCTCAACAAAAGGAAGAAATCGAGAAGGGCTTCAGCGCGGTCAAGTGGGCTCTCGGCAGTGCGCCCTCGCCGTTCTTCCGCTTCCCCGCCCTCCAGCATCCGCCCGCGATGGTGACCTATCTCGGCGAGCGCAACATCGCCATCTGGTCATGCGATCTCGACTCGTTCGATTTCAAGGCCAGCAAGGCGGAAAAGATCGTCGACACGGTGATGACGAAACTCGACAAAAACGGCAAGGGTATCGTGCTAATGCATGATTTCCAGAAGCACACTGCGGAAGCACTGCCGGAACTCATGAAGCGGCTCAAGGCCGGGGGCTACAAGGTCGTACAAGTCAAAGCCAAAGCACCGGTACAAACCATTGCGCAGTACGATGAGGAAGTAACCAAGAACGTCAAATTGCCGACCGTCAGCACTCGCCCGCTCAACAGTGTGGTGCAGACCATTTCCGAGTAATGGCAAATAGCCAGGAAGCTCAAGGACAAGACAAACAATATCTCATGCGAATTGAAGGCTGTGTCATTGTATCCGCCAACGGCATGTTGGCGGACAAAAATCGGGTTATGCCGTCTTCCTTGAAGTTCGAGGCAGATCAGAAATTCTTCGAGAATGCGCTCGACCGTGCCGATCTCATCGTTCACGGCAGGAATTCGTTTGAAGACCAGGAACGATCGCCGCAAAGGACGCGCATCATCCTCACACGATCAGTCAGCGCGCTAGCCTCCGATCCAGAAAATCCCAAGGCAACGTTATGGAATCCGGCGCGGGCAACGTTCGAAGACGCTTGCCGTCAAGCCGGCGTGACCTCGGGGACCGCCGCGATCATCGGCGGCCCGGTGGTGTTCGGTATGTTCATGGATCGCTACGACACGTTTTGGCTGTCGCAAGCCCATGGCGTGACGATTCCGGACGGGATCGGAGCGTTTCCCGGGATTCCCGAGCGATCGCCAGAAGCGATCCTGGAATCACACGGCCTCAAGCCAACGGAAACGCGACTGCTCGACGCGGTGAGCAAGGTCGACGTGACCGCCTGGAGCCGGAGTTAGAGCTTCGGAATCAAAACCGAAGCTCTCAATTTTTAGTTTGACGCGTTTTCTTCACGCGAACGAGTGGAGCGGATTTGACGTTCGCACCGGCTTGCCGCGAATTCGTGATGCGAACGTCAAATCCGTAAGCTCCACTCAAATTATATTTGCTAGTGGTCCTTTGATTCTAACGTTCGCAAAAGTGCCTACCGAGACGGGATACGAACGTTAGAATCGGACCACTAGGTAGCCACTTCGCTCGAAAACGCTCACGCCGCCCGGATATTCCCAAGGAACTGGTTGACCTGGCCCCGCAGGTGTTGCGCCTGCTCTCCAAGCGCCTCGGCTGCATCCTTGACGTTTTGAGCGGATGTTCCGGTGGCGTCAGCGCCCTCAGTGACGCCCGCGATGTTGTTGGAGACATCCATCGTGCCCTGCGCTGCCTGCTGGGTATTCCGGGTGATTTCCTGCGTCGCAGCGCCCTGCTCTTCAACAGCCGCCGCAATCGCTGTCGCAACCTCGCTGACTTCAGAGATCGTTCCGCCAATACCCTTGATCGCGTCCATCGCGTCCTGAGCAACTTTCTGGACAGCAGAGATCTGCTGGGAAATTTCCTCCGTCGCTTTCGCGGTCTGGCTCGCAAGTGACTTCACCTCGGACGCGACGACGGCAAATCCCTTGCCCGCCTCACCGGCGCGTGCAGCCTCGATGGTGGCGTTGAGGGCCAGCAGGTTGGTCTGGCCTGCAATGTCGTTGATCAGGCTGACCACATCGCCGATGCGGCTTGCGGTTTCCGAGAGGCCTTGAACCGTGGCATCGGTCTGGCGAGCCTGATCGACCGCCCGTCCCGCAATGTTTGCGGCATGAGACACCTGACGGCTGATGTCATTGATGGATGCACTGAGCTCTTCAGCCGCAACCGCCACGCTTTGCACGTTGGCGGAGGCATCGCCGGACGCTTTCGCCGCCTGACGCACCTGGCTATTGGTCTGCATCGAGATGGCGGACATTCCTTCCGAGGTCTGTCGCATCTGGTCCGACGCCTCGCTGAAGGCGTCGAGCACCTCGCCGATCTGCTGTTCGAAGGTCGCGATATGCGTTTCGATGGCCTGCTGACGAGACGCGCCGCGTGCATTGCGCGTGCGTTGATCCGCCTCGATCTGCTCTTTTTCAACAGCGTTCTGCTTGAAGGTCTCCAGCGCCCCCGCCAATGCACCGATTTCATCGCGGCGCTGCGCAAACGGAACCTCGACCGAAAGATCGCCGCCGGCGACCTTCAGCATTGCTTCCTGAATGGACTGCAGCGGCCTGATGACACGGCGGCTAACCGCAACGATGCTCAGCACCGCCATGGCAACAGCGCCGGAAAGCAGGATCAGTTGGATAACCAGCGCACGCAATGAGGCTTGGTGGAGTTCCTTGCCGTATTCCTTTGCTGCATCCAGGGCCTGTTCCGCAACAACGACCGCGCTCGCCATGCGACCAACAGTCAAAGGCGCCCAATTCGTGGCCGTCATTTCTGGCTTCTCGCCGGTCGACAAGGCAAACATCAGCCTGTCGCGCAGTGACATGTACTGCGGGTCGAAATAAGCTGTTTTAGCAGCTGCAATCGCACTCTCCAGGACAGGAGGCAGCTTCATTCCGGCTGCCGAACTCTCGAGGGCAGACCATGCTGCGTCCATTCCGCCGACGAACTTCGTGTAATTCGACTGGGCGTCGCCCGAAACCTTTCCCACCGCGAGACCATTCGAGACAAGCACGGAGGCGTCACCGGCAGTGTTGCGCAGAATCCAGGCCATCTGCTTGATCGACAGCAACTGGTCGACAACGGGATTGGCGTGATTGACCAATGCAGTCAGCTGGTTCGAAATCTTGTCCAGCACGGTGATGACAGCGGTCGTTGCGTCCGAGTATTCCTTCACAAGGCCTGCACGGCGTGACGCCTTCGGCTTGCTCACAGCGTCCCATAACTCCTTCTGCAGGGAGATCAGGGTATCGTTCAGTCGGGACAACTCCGGTAGCAACACGCTCTTTTCAGGAAAATCGAACAATCCGAGAATCTCGATCGCAGCCCGCAGCGCTGGCATTTGGGCGTCCTGAATGCTCCGCAAATACTTTTCGCCGTCAGCGGCGAGCGGCACGTCCGCATTCAAAGCGCGAACGGCTGAGGACCGATCGGTCCGCAGATTGTGCATGGCCTTGAAGGCCTGCCCCGATGCATCCGCAATCGTGGAGATGCGGCTAGTCGCATCAAGCGTGGTCCATGATTGCCACGCCGATGTTGCAAGCAGAATGATGACGCATGCTGCCATAACAGCAATGACAGATTTCAAAAGCGTCGTGACACTCACGCGGTCAAGCATGTCTTCCCCCAGATTGCCTGACTACATAACTTAAATTTGAATGGTAAATTTATACGAAATTTATAAACGCGCGCGACGCTCAGCATCACCCGCTTAAGTTGAGATCTCGTACGCCGCGCGAACAAAGTGCAGCATTATGCCGCTCAATAGCAATCCCTCAGTACTGAGTGTCAGAGACTCTTGAATAACTGTCCTTTTCCATCACTGCCGCATTCCGCGGATAGCCAGCGATGATGAGCAGGCCTCCGATCAGCGACAGATTCTTCAGGGCATGAATCATGTTGTTGATGCGATCGGCACCAGTCATGTCCCAGAAATTGTGGAAGTAGAACGTCGTTACAGCGACGAACAGCACCAAGATGATGGCGAAGAACCGCGCCCCCAAATTGAGCGCGATCATCAATCCGCAGACGACCTCGACGACACCGGCAAGAATGGCAAGGATCTGCGCAGTCGGCATCCCCGCCATCGCCTCAAGCTGCGTTGCGTAAGGTGCCAGCATGGAAGGAATGGCTACCTTCTCAGTGATGGCCTGGGTCGTCGACGCGATGTCGAAAAGTTTGGAAGCCCCGGAAAATACAAACAAGACGACAAATAAAACACGTCCGAGGGAGACAAAAGCGGACATCGGCCGACCTCGTTGGGATGAGTACAGTCCTGATATACAGGACTTATGCTCAACCGAACAGAGTCGGCTGCTGTCGCCCTGCGCGTTCCTGTGCTTCGACGGCGGCAACGGCGGTCATGTTGAGAATGCCGCGCGCGGTGACCGATGGCGTCAGGATGTGTGCTGGCCGTGCAGGACCGATCAGGATCGGCCCCACCGGTAACGCACCCGCCAGAACCTTGATCATCTGGTAGCCTATGTTGGCGGCATCGAGGTTCGGCATGATCAGAATGTTGGCCGAACCCTCCAAGCGCGAATGCGGCAGCACCAGCTGACGCGATAGCTCGGTCAGAGCCGAATCACCCTGCATTTCGCCGTCAGCTTCGATCTCAGGATGGTCCTTCGCGAGCAACTCGG
The DNA here is from genome assembly GCF_055386385.1 of Afipia dichlorophenoxyacetatis. Taxonomy (NCBI): domain Bacteria; kingdom Pseudomonadati; phylum Pseudomonadota; class Alphaproteobacteria; order Hyphomicrobiales; family Nitrobacteraceae; genus Afipia; species Afipia dichlorophenoxyacetatis. Next base: position 3,703,846 of record NZ_AP029250.1, read on the forward strand.
TCGCGCGGCGCATCTTGCGGGCAGATTCCGTGTCGTAGCTGCCGAAATCCGAATGCGAGAGGAACGCGACCTTCGGCGTCACCCCGAAGCGCTGGACATGGACGGCGGCGAGCGCAGCCATCTCTGCCAATTCCTCTGCCGTCGGATTGGGCCGGATCTGCGTGTCAGCAATGAAGTACGCACCCTTGCTGGTGATCACCAAGGACAACGCCGAAAAGTCTTCCAGGCCGGGGGACACCCCGATGATCTCGCGGATGCGGCGAAGATGGCTCATATAGCGCCCGTCGACGCCGCAAAGCATGGCATCCGCCTCACCGCGAACCACGGCCAGCGCCGCGATCACCGTCGCATTGGTGCGAACCAGCGTCCGCGCTGCATCGGGCGTAATGCCGCTTCGGCCTGCCACGTCGATGTAGCTCTGCACATAAGAGCGGTAACGCGGATCGTCTTCCGGGTTAATCAGATCAAAATCCTGTCCAGGCTTGATTGACAAACCGAAGCGCTGGATCCGGGAAGCCACGACAGACGGACGGCCCACCAGAATCGGCCGGGCCACGTTTTCTTCAAGCACGACTTGAACTGCGCGCAGCACGCGCTCGTCCTCACCTTCGGCATAGATGACCCGGACAGGCTGGGTCTTGGCCTTGGCGAACACCGGCTTCATCACAAGGCCGGAGCGGAACGCGAAGCGATCAAGCTGCTCGGTGTAGGCGTCAAAATCCGCGATCGGCCGGGTGGCGACACCGGACTCCATCGCGGCCTTCGCGACCGCCGGGGCGACGCGCAGGATCAGCCGCGGGTCGAACGGGCTCGGAATGAGCGAGCCGGGTCCAAAGCCCTGGGTCTCACCGGTGTCATAGCGAACCACGACATCGGACGGAGGATCGCGCGCCAGTTGCGCCAGGGCGTCAACGGCAGCGCGTTTCATGTCCTCATTGATCGCGGTGGCACCGACATCAAGAGCTCCGCGGAAAATGAAAGGGAAGCAAAGGACGTTGTTCACCTGATTGGGGAAGTCCGAACGGCCCGTGCAGATCATCGCGTCCGGGCGCACCTTGCGCGCCTCATCCGGCATGATCTCAGGCGTCGGGTTCGCAAGGGCCATCACCAGCGGCTTGTCTGCCATTTGCGCGACCATTTCCGGCTTCAGAACGCCGGCCGCAGAAACGCCGAGAAAGATATCCGCGCCGCCGATGACATCGGCCAGCACGCGCTTGTCGGTCTTCTGAGCATAGACCGCCTTCCACTTGTCCATGAGCGTATTGCGCCCCTCATAGACAAGTCCGTCGATATCGCAGACCCAGATGTTCTCGCGCTTTGCACCGAGCGAGACCAGCAGATTGAGACAGGCGATGGCGGCAGCGCCCGCGCCCGATGCCACGATCTTGACGTCTTCAATCTTCTTGCCGTTCAAAATTAATGCGTTGCGGATCGCAGCGCACACAATGATAGCGGTGCCGTGCTGGTCATCGTGGAAGACCGGGATCTTCATCCGCGCCTTGAGCTGCTCCTCGATCTCGAAGCACTCCGGTCCCTTGATGTCCTCGAGGTTGATGCCCCCGAAGGTCGGCTCCAGCGCAGCGACAGTCTCCACAACTCGCGCAATGGTGTCGGCCGCGATCTCGATGTCGAACACATCGATGCCGGCGAACTTCTTGAACAGAACAGCCTTGCCTTCCATCACCGGTTTGGAAGCGAGCGGTCCGATATTGCCCAGCCCCAGAACGGCAGTGCCGTTACTGACAACAGCAACAAGATTGGAGCGGGCCGTCAGTGACGCAGCCTCTTGCGGATCGGCCGCGATGGCCTCGCAGGCGGCGGCCACGCCCGGCGAATAGGCCAGCGCGAGGTCGCGCTGGTTGGCAAGCGGCTTGATAGCCGCGATTTCCAGCTTTCCGGGACGAGGATTGCGGTGATAGGCCAACGCCGCAAGGCGCAGTTCTTCAGACAACGTTGACGCCATACCTTAAGTCCTCAGCACGTCTACTCGACTTGAAATCGATGGTTGTTTTTAAACACGGATCAGTTTTGCGGTAAATTGAGCCTGATGTGAAGCTCGCGGAGCTGCTTCAGCGCCACTTCCGACGGAGCACCCATTAGCAGATCTTCCGCACGCTGATTCATCGGGAACAGTGAAATTTCGCGGAGATTGTTTGTACCGCAAAGCAACATGACAATGCGGTCCACGCCTGCAGCCATACCGCCGTGCGGAGGCGCACCGTACTGGAACGCACGATACATGCCGCCGAAGCGCTCGATGACGGTTTCTTCGCCATAGCCCGCAATCTCGAACGCCTTCACCATCGCCTGCGGACGATGGTTGCGGATGCCACCGGATGCGATCTCATAACCGTTGCAGGCGATGTCGTACTGGAACGCCTTGATGGTGAGAGGATCCTGAGTCTGGAGAGCTTCCAGACCGCCCTGCGGCATCGAGAATGGATTGTGCGAGAAGTCGACCTTCTTCTCATCCTCGTTGTATTCGTACATCGGGAAGTCGACGATCCAAGCGAGCTCGAACCGATCCTTGTCGATCAGGTTCAATTCCTCGCCGACCTTGGTTCGCGCGAGACCGGCAAACTTCCAGAACTTCGATGGATCACCCGCCACGAAGAATGCCGCATCGCCGTCCTTGAGGCCCAACTGCGCGCGGATCGCGGCTGTTCGCTCAGGACCGATGTTGTTGGCCAGCGGGCCTGCGCCCTCGCCGCCCTCACGCCACATGATGTAACCGAGACCAGGCTGGCCTTCGCCCTGGGCCCATGAATTCATGCGATCGCAGAACGCGCGCGAACCTCCACCCGGTCCTGGGATCGCCCAGACCTGATTGGTCGCATCTTCGAGCATGCGGGCAAACACCTTGAAGCCCGAGCCACGGAAATGTTCGGAAACTTCCTGCATCACGAGCGGATTACGCAGGTCCGGTTTGTCAGTGCCATATTTGCGCAGGGATTCCGCGAACGGAATGCGCGGCCAGTTCTTCGTGACCGGCTTGCCTTTGGCGAAATCCTCGAACACGCCGGTGATGACGGGCTCCATCGCAGCAAAAACATCGTCTTGCGTGACGAAGCTCATTTCGAGATCGAGTTGATAGAACTCGCCGGGCAGACGATCGGCGCGCGGATCTTCATCACGGAAACACGGCGCGATCTGGAAGTAACGGTCGAAGCCCGACATCATCAGCAACTGCTTATACTGCTGCGGCGCCTGCGGGAGTGCATAGAACTTGCCCGGATGAATGCGGCTCGGCACGAGGAAGTCGCGCGCGCCCTCGGGCGATGACGCCGTCAGGATCGGCGTCTGGAATTCGAAGAAGCCTGCTTCCTTCATGCGCTTGCGCATGGAGTCGACGATCGCCCCGCGCGTCATGATGTTCTGGTGAAGCCGTTCGCGACGCAGGTCGAGGAAGCGGTACTTAAGCCTTATCTCTTCAGGATATTCTTGATCGCCGAACACCGGCATCGGCAGTTCGCCGGCCTCACCCAGCACCTCGATCTCGTTGATGAAGAGCTCGATCGTGCCGGTCGGCAATTCAGAATTATCAGTGCCTTCCGGACGCCGGCGCACCTTACCGTCAAAACGGACGACCCATTCCGAGCGCAGCGTCTCGGCCAATTTGAATGCCGAGGAATCCGGATCAATCACACACTGCGTCAGGCCGTAGTGGTCGCGCAGATCGATAAACAAAACGCCACCGTGGTCGCGGATGCGGTGACACCAGCCTGACAGCCGAGCCTCCTGGCCGATGTTGGCTTCGCGGAGAGCGCCGCAAGTGTGGGAACGATAGCGATGCATGAAAATCCTGGAAAAGGCTCAGAGGGCAGAATCGGGAATATGCGCTCACGGGCGCGCGCGCAGGGTTTACCCGAGCGGGCGGAACGCGGCAACCGAATGGTGCCGATGATGCGGTGCAACCATGCGGAAAGTTTAGAGAAAACAACCGGTGTGGTGTCCAGAAGTTCGCTTCATTTTCTCTCCGCAACCCTCAAGCGAACTTCTGAACATAAACCACACTAGAATCATAGATTTGCTCGTGTTTTTTCGGATCCGACGTTCGCTCCAGGGTGCGCTTCATAGCGAGGCGAACTTCGGCTCCGGTACACGAGCCCCGAGCAGGCTTTTTGATCAATTGTCAGGCAGGAAGTATCATCGAATACCCTGCTGGATCAGCAGGGTCGGGACACCGAAGGTTCCGGTCTTGACGGTGGCGACCCGGCTGCCCGGCTTGCGGCCATCCCGAATGTCGGAAACCTCGAGCCCTGCGCCTCGGAGCCGATTCTGCGCTGCGACGATGTCCGCGGCTCGCCAGGACAGGCCCCAGATCTGGTCGGGCCCCTCACCCACGCCATTTTTGAGGCGATGGATGATCTCGACGATGAGATCGTTCCCGCAGCGGAAGAATAGAAACCGCGTATCCAAGCCAGCGATGGTGCGATCCAGGGCCATGTCGAGACCAAGCCGGGCGCCGTAAAGCGCGGCCGCGCGATCAGGGCTGGGGGTGCTGAGAACCAGGCTATCGAGGGCTTCTACAGCGTCGGACGCCGGATCGGCCGGCCCGCGCAGCGGTTCGGGCCGCTGGAGGAAAAACATCCGGACGCCCTGGGTGAATTCGTTGGATGCCCGAAAGCGCTGCCAGGACATCGAAGCCCCTGATGCTACGTCGTGGCTTTGCCCATCACCAATCTCGTCAGGCGCGAGACCCAGCCGCGTCAGGCGACGATGGGCTTTAGTGATATCGGCCACCGCGAAGGCGAGGCTGGCCAACCCCTCACCCTGTTTATCAAGTGCGGCGCGGACCCGCTCTCCGGCTGTCCCTTCGCCAGAAGGCGCCATCAGCTCCAGCGACATGTTTGCCAGGGTGAACATCGCGGTTGCCGCACCGTGGCTCTCCGTTCGCCATGATGGCGCACGGCCAAGCAGGGTCTGATAGCCGGCAATGCCCGCCTCGATGTCACGAACAAGCAATACGACGTGGTCAAGTCCGGTAATCATGCGTGTGAGGTCCCCAAACGGCCCCACAGCTAATCATGACAAACGGCGCAATGCAGCCGTTGTTCGGCCCTGCATGGCAGCGGTGCAGCCGTCAGTCGTCCAACCGACACCGCTTGCGGGCGCCCAACCCACGGTCATTATGTTTTGGAAGATTTCCGCAAGATTCCACAAGAACGACATCGCGATAAAGACGCGGCTTCACGTCGACATGAAGCGTTGTATTGACCGGAAGATTGGGCCGGAGGTGGATATTCAGGGTATTTGCTCCAGCCTCAGCCGGTGCGAAAAAAGTGGTCAGCACGACAGCGGCGCTGATCATGGCAAAAATAGTCCGGACCATCACAAACTCCTCGGAGTGTGCATTGCGACAAGTGCCGGATTGGTCGCGATCGCCGTGGAACAGGTTCATGACAGGCGCTTGGCGTCCAAGGTTATGCCTTATCCGCCGATTTTCGCATGGATAATTTCGCTCAAAGCGGTAATAAGCCCCGCATGGAAATTATCTCAACAACAGGCGAACTCACCGCCGTCTGCCACCGCCTCGCCCAGCACCCCGTCATCACCGTCGACACCGAGTTTTTGCGCGAGACGACCTATTACCCGCTGCTTTGCGTCGTACAGATGGCGAGCACGGAGGACGCTGTCGTGATCGATGCCTTGGCCGAAGGTATCGACCTGACCCCGTTCTTCGAATTGATGGGCAACGAGAAGGTCCTCAAGGTCTTCCACGCGGCGCGGCAGGACATCGAAATCGTCTGGCATCGCGCGAATATTGTGCCGCATCCGGTATTCGATACCCAGGTTGCCGCCATGGTGCTGGGATATGGAGATTCGATCGCCTACGACCAGCTTGTGGAGCGGGTCACCGGCCACCGCCCTGACAAGACCCATCGCTTTACGGATTGGTCGCAACGTCCGCTGACGCACGATCAGATCCAATACGCGCTGGCCGATGTGACCCACCTGCGGGATGTTTTCGCGTCTCTTGATGCCGACCTCAAAAAGCGCGGCCGCAGTGAATGGGTTAGCGAGGAGATGGATATCCTCACCTCGCCGAAGACATACGATGTCCATCCTGAACGTGCATGGGAACGGCTGAAAACACGGGTCCGCAAACCAAAAGAACTCGCCGTCTTGATGGAAGTCGCCGCCTGGCGCGAACAGGAAGCCCAGACCCGTGATGTCCCGCGCAGCCGTGTCCTGAAGGATGACGCGATTGGCGACATCGTGACCCATGCGCCGACCACCCTTGAACGTCTCGCCGGTCTTCGCTCCCTGCCGAAAGGGTTCGACAAGTCGAAATGGGGACAGGACATCGTCGCGGCCGTAAAACGCGGCATCGCGCGCGATCCCACCACGTTGCCCAAGCTCGACAAGCCACGCAACAATGCCAACGGCTCTGCGACCGTCGAATTGCTCAAGGTGCTGCTGCGCATGACCTCCGAGCGGCATGCCGTGGCCAGCAAGGTGATCGCGACGGTAGACGATCTCGAGCAGATTGCCGCCGATGACAACGCCGATGTCGGCGCGCTGCACGGTTGGCGGCGCGAACTGTTCGGTGAAGCGGCGCTGGCGCTTAAGAAAGGCCGTCTGGCACTCGCGATCGAAAAAGGACGCGTCGTGCGCGTCGATCGCGATTAAAATCTAGCGCGTCTTCCGGAATGTGAGATTGATGCGCTGACGCCCCAGCAGTGGATGCTCGCCGTCTGCCAGCGGCAGCACGCCGTGAAACGCGAGCCGGGACGGACCGCCCCACACCACCACATCGCCATGTCTCAACCGGTGCCGATCCGGCCGGTCGCTTCGTTTGAATCCACCGAACTGGAAGACCGCAGGCAGTCCGAGCGAAACGGACACGATGGGAGCATCCAGATCGAGCTCATCCTTATCCTGATGCAACGATAACTTTGCGCCCGGCTCGTACCGGTTGATCAGACAGGCATCAGGACGAAAATCCATAAATCCGCCCTTGGCTGCGGCGTCGCTCGCCAGTGCAATAAAGACGTCCGGCATTGCCGGCCATGGCCTGCCACTGTCCGGGTCAATGGCGTCATAACGGTAGCCCCGATGATCGCTGACCCAGCCGACACTGCCGCAATTGGTCATGCCCACCGACATCCGGTGGCCACCCGGCGTGATCAGATGGCGGAACGGCGCGCGTTCAGTCATCGCGCGCACCTCCGCGACCAGCTTAGCCTCGAATGGCCGCGCGAAACCACCAAGCAACATCGCACCGGGCGCAAGCTCCACATCGGGCCCTGCGTTGTCGATCTCTATCTCGTCAAACAGATCCCGCATTATTCTATTTAGCGTCGTGGAAAATGATGCCAACTGTATGGCGCTGGCCGGATCGTATCTGGCTCACGCCATGCCGAAGGTTGACACGATACGTTCCGCGCGTCCCCTGCACTGGCCGGTTGTGCACAGCGAACACCACGGCATCGCCCCGACGCAGCGGCACCACCGCCGCACGCGACTGCATCCGTGGACGTTGTTCCGTCAGGACGAATTCACCACCGGTGAAATCCCGTTCCGGTTCGGACAGCAATATCGCGACCTGCAACGGAAACACATGTTCCCCATAGAGATCCTGATGCAGGCAATTGTAGTCACCGGCAACATACTGGAGCAGCAACGGTGTCGGCAGCGTCTGGCCGGCCTTGTGGCAGCGCTTGATGAAGTCGGCATGCGCGGAAGGATACCGTACATCCGTTCCCATCGACTCGTTCCAGCGGTTGGCAATGGGCGCCAACCGCGGATACAGCGCAGTCCGCAGGTTGGCGATGATGTCCGGCAGCGGATAGGAAAAGTATTTGTATTCTCCTCGCCCAAAACCATGCCGCGCCATGATGATATGGCTGCGGAAGACATCATCGGTACTATAGAGGTTTGCAATCGAACCGCACGCGCCTGGCGACAGCAAATTGCTGAGCACCGCCCAGCCGTTGTCGTCGAGATGCGTGGCGACGGCTGCCCACTCGAGTGCGCCGATACGCAGCGCGATATCTTCCGCATTGACGGCGAGAGGCTGTTTGAGTGCAGCGGTCATGTGCAGTCTCCGAATTCTGGAAGAGGCTGCCTAATGCCGTACGAATAGCTGATCCACCCGATTTCCGGCGGTGGCAACAAAGCGCTCGGTCGGCTTTCCGAACCTTATGGCCGTATGACCACGCCGCTGCGGCCCATCAACCGGGCCAGTTGCTTGAAACGGTTGCTCAACCGATCTGCCGCAAGTTCCGCCACGCTCTTGTCAAGGACGAGCAAAAGTTTGCGCGCCTGATTGCGGAAATGCGTATGTGACAACACCCCGCGCTGCGCAGCAGAGATCAAAACCGCAACCCTGATTGCGGCGCCGATCAATCGCGCCCGATCGACCATTGCGGGTGTCACCAACGCGCGGACATCCTCCGGCGCTTCGTTTTCCTCGTTCAATCCGGCGTAGCGATAGTAGATCGCGAGCGCGAGAAACGCTCTGCCCTGATGGCTGATGGCGCCGAAGTTTCCATTGGTGATGGTGTTAAGCGACTGCTCGCCACGGTGATCAGGATGCGATCGCCATGCGAGATCGGAGAGCAGACAGGCTGCGTGACGCAACCGGCGTTCATCATCATTCTCTCGAACGCCCGCAACGCGGATCATTCGATCCGTCCATGCCATCAGATCTTCCGCATGGCGTGGTGACCGTGCCCGCAACGTATTCAGCTTATAAGCTGCGGCGAGCAAGCCATCCTTCTGGCGCTCCTTCTCCGACAGCATCTCGTAAAGCAAACCTTCACGCACACCGTACGTGGAGAACACGATGGTCTTCGGCTTCGCAACGCGAATGATGTATTCAAGCACCAAGGCGGCGTAAGCGAGCAACGGCCGACGGGCATCCGCGACGGTCTCGATGTCCGCAAGCGTGTTGCTCGCCGCGAGACGCCGAAGCCGCTTCACAAAATCCAGCGCATCGGCAGCAGGAATGCTGTAACCGTGCATGACATGCAGCGGATAGCCGCTCTGAATGATGTGAATGCGCGCAAGCGCACGCCACGTGCCACCGACCGCATAAAAATTTCGTCCGGCACCTGCTTTAAGCTGAGGCAACCCGGTGATGGCGTCTGAGACGATCTTCTCGGCTTTCTTGAGCGACTTCTGCGACGCATCCTGGAGCGCGAGGCCACCGAGCGGAAGCGTGAGCCCCTGACGAATGCGATGTCCGCGAATATCGATCAACTCGAGCGAGCCACCACCGAGATCGCCGACGATGCCATCAGGCTTGTAGACACCGGACGACACGCCGAGCGCGGACAGTTTCGCTTCGCGAGCGCCGGATAGAATTTCAATTGAACAGCCACAAAGACGCTCGGCCTTGGCGATGAAGTCCGGGCCATTGGTCGCGTCGCGACAGGCCGCCGTGGCAATGGCGTAAACTTCGCCAACCTTCATCACTTTGCACAGCGCCTTGAAACGCTTCAACGCCGCTAATGCTTTTTCGACAGCGTCGGCGGCGAGCAGTCCAGTGGACTGAACCTCGCGACCCAATCCGCACAATGTCTTTTCGTTGAATAAAGGCGAAGAACTCCGCGACTTGTCTTCGTAGACGACAAGTCGGACGGAGTTGGAGCCAATATCGATGACGGCGATGCTCTTCGAAGGCTTGCGCACGCGCTGTTGACGTTCGCGCACCGGCGGCGGCGTGACTGTCACTGCCGCCGGCTCAGCCGTAGGCGTCGGAGCACTAACGCTCCGAACGGCGCGTAAGACGACGCGGCGAAGATTCTTTAAGCGACTTTCCACGGCCTGACAGACTCGGATTCGTCATGAAGTAATTGTGCACGTTGAAAGGCTCCTCGCCCTTCGCGGCCTTCATACGCGTAGACGAACCATCCGGCAACAATTGCCAGCTCTGTTCGTTGTCCTTCAGATTCGCGACCATAATTTGTTCGAGAACCTGCTGATGCACCGTCGGATTTTGCAGCGGACATAATACCTCGACTCGCCTGTCAAGGTTACGCGGCATCATGTCTGCGGAGGAGATATACACAGCTGCCTTCGGGCTCGGCAGTCCATGGCCCATGCCAAAGCAATAGATTCGGCCGTGTTCCAGGAACCGTCCGATGATCGACTTGACGCGAATGTTCTCCGACAATCCGGGAACACCAGGGCGCAAGCAGCAGATGCCGCGGATAACGAGATCGATCGACACACCTGCTTGTGACGCTTCGTAGAGCGCATCAATGATGTCCGGATCAACCAGCGAGTTCATCTTCATCCAGATCGCGGCAGGCTTGCCGTTGTGGGCGTGATTGATCTCGCCTTCGATGTGTTCGAGGATTCGCTTGCGCAACGTCAGCGGCGATACCGCCATCTTCTCGATGTCGCTCGGTTCCGCATAGCCGGTGATGTAATTGAATACGCGCGCCGCATCGCGTGCGATGACCGGATCCGACGTAAAATATGACAAGTCGGTGTAAATACGTGCAGTCACCGGATGATAGTTGCCGGTACCTGCATGCACATAAGTGGTGAGGCCGCTACCTTCACGACGAACCACGAGCGAGAGCTTGGCGTGCGTCTTCAACTCAAGGAAGCCGTATACGACCTGAACGCCCGCGCGTTCGAGGTCGCGCGCCCAACGAATGTTTGCCTCTTCGTCGAAGCGCGCCTTCAGTTCGACCAGTGCCGTCACTGACTTTCCAGCTTCAGCCGCTTCAGCCAAAGTGCGCACGATCGGGCTATCGCGCGACGTGCGGTAGAGCGTCTGCTTGATGGCGACCACATCCGGATCGCGCGCAGCCTGCTGCAGGAACTGCACGACGACGTCGAACGATTCATATGGATGGTGAACGACGAGGTCCTTCTGCCGGATCGCAGCGAAGATGTCGCCACCATGATCACGGACGCGTTCGGGATGACGCGGCACGTATGGCGTGAACTCGAGATCGGGACGATCAAGCCGCGTCAGCTGAGACAGCTCGTTCATCGCGAGCACGCCCTCGACCATCAGCACTTCGTCGTCTGCAGCTGACAACGCGCGCTGAACGAATGCGCACAGCTCTTGCGGCATGGATGCTTCGATTTCGAGACGGATCACCGATCCACGGCGACGTCGCTTCAATGCCGTCTCGAAGAGACGAACGAGATCTTCAGCCTCTTCCTCAATTTCAAGTTCGGAGTCGCGGATGACCCGGAATGCGCCCTGCCCCTTGACGGAATAGCCCGGGAACAGACGCCCGATGAACAAGCTCGTGGCCTGCTCGAGCGTGATCAGCCGTACCGAGCCATCCTTGCCTGCAGGAAGACGGATGAAGCGATCAATCTTGCCCGGCATGCGGATCAGCGCATTCATTGTCTTGCCGTCCGAGAGACGAGCAAGATGAAGAGCAATGGTGAAGCCAAGGTTCGGAATGAACGGGAATGGATGCGCCGGATCGATCGCAAGCGGCGTCAGCAATGGAAAGATGTTGTGGAGGAAGTACTCCTCGATCCATTGCGTTTCAGCCTTGGTGACGTCCTTGCCGTCAACGAGCACGATGCCGACATCGACGAGACTCGCGCGCAAGTCGCGCCAGATCGCCTGCTGATCACTGGCGAGTTTGGAGACCGTCTCATAGACGCTGGCCAATTGCTCACCTGGTGTCGCGCCATCGGGGCTGCGCTCAGTGATGCCTTCGCGGATCTGCGCCTTCAGGCCCGCAACGCGGACCATAAAGAATTCGTCAAGGTTGTTTGCGGAAATGGACAGAAACCGCACCCGCTCCAGCATGGGGTGATTGCTGTTGACGGACTCTTCCAGCACTCGCCGGTTGAAGTGCAGCCAGGACAGTTCGCGATTGATGAAACGCTCAGGGCTTTCGGCAATCCCCGAACCGCGTACCACTTCCTCGTTTTCAGCTTTTTTAACAACGACTTGTGCGGTGTCCATCAGGCGAAATCCATCTCACATCGTCAGACCGTGCCATCCGGCCTGTTCGCGGCGAACAATGTGCCAGCGTCATGACCGTTCAATGACATGATGAGCCAATACCGATGACGAACCAAGGGTCTAGTGGAGTATTTGCTAGTGCTCCTTTGATTCTAACATTTGCAACGGTAGCTGGATGCAAATGTTAGAATCGACCACTAGGCGGTCAGGCCGCGGTTTCTTTCAACACTTCTGCGGCGAGCGCGCGGGTCACCGGCCGCCCCTGCCGCAACGCTTCGCCATCGAGCAACTCGACCGCCTGCCGTGCCGCGGCGAACGACCGTTCGATGCGGGTTGCGAGGTAACTGACGAGCGCCTCATCGACGACCATCTGGCGGTCGGCGCAGAACTTCACGATCAGCGCCCGGAACAGATGGTCATCCGGCGGCGCCAGCGTCACCACCGGAACAGCGCGCAACCGCGATCGCAGGTCGCGTAGTTCCACCGGGAATGCCGAAGGCGGTGTGCGCCCAGTCATGAGAACATAGGCTTCGTCTTCGCGCGCCAGATTCAGCAAATGGAATAGAGCGCGGTCGTCGAACTTGGCAGGATCGAGGTCATCGACCACGAGAGCGCCGGTCGCGAGTTCTCCAGGCACATTCGCAGCAGTCAACGTGTGTGCTGCGACGGAACGCGCACCTGCCTCGGCTGCCCAGATCGCAGCAAGGTGACTCTTGCCGCTGCCCTCGGGGCCGACAATCATCATCACGCGGTTCGGCCAATCCGGCCACGCATCAATAAGGGCCAAGCCTTGTGCGTTCGCCGGTCCCTCGAGAAAATTGTCGCGCGAAAGGCTTTCCGCGTGCGGCAGCGCAAGTGCAAGCTGACGGGGTTGAACGCGGGCTACCACCCAATTACTCCTTGCCGGGCAACCCGGCCTCTCCACAACGCAACATCATATGAAGCTCAGGGCAACGGCCCGGTGGTGCTCATATGCCGTGCCCACTCCACGAGATAGAAGGACACCGAAAGGAGCGTCAAGATCGTTACGAAACCCATTAATATCGTATCGTATGGCGAGGCGCTGAAGCCGAAGCCAAGCGAGGCGAGCACCAGCGCCGCGAATGCGACCTGAGCCACCGTATTAAGCTTGGATACCATCAGCGGTTTCATTGGAACGGGATTGTCCAGCAACCACGACACGATGACCGCGCCGACAATCATGAAGTCTCGCGAGACCACCAGGATGACCAGCCAGCGTGGCATCGCTCCCCAGATACCGAGTGCGACATAGATCGAAACCAGCAGCGCCTTATCGGCCACCGGGTCAAGCAATGCCCCGATCTCTGTGGTCATATTGAAGCGCTTGGCGAGAAACCCGTCGATGGCGTCGCTGACGCCTGCCGTCACGAAGATCACGAAGGCGATCGTCATCTGGTTCGAGGCAATCGCCCAGATGATAATCGGCACCAGCAGGATGCGGCCTAACGTGATAATATTCGGTAGATTCACAGGAGGTTCCCCGGCTGGCTATCTTGTACCGAGCCATACGAGACTTGCATAGGATTCGGACCCCAATGCGCGATCTGCCGCATCTTCCAAGCTATGCACAACCTCGTCCGCCAGCCATTGCGCGAACTCGAAATCCGACGTAACCACCGGCTAAACCTTGGAAACCCAGTACCGCCGATTTGAAGTTCCTGCATCAGTTGCAGCGATCTCATCCAGGGACTTCAAATCGAATGCGGTACTGGAATCATAGGGTTATTAGTACCCTTTGCTTTCCGAAGTTCGCAAAAGGGCTGCGGCGGCGTGTTACGAACTTCGGAAAGCGGGTACGAGCATGAGTGACAAGAAAACCAGCCTCACCTATTCATCCGCAGGTGTCGATATCGACGCCGGCAACCGGCTGGTCGACCTGATCAAGCCAATGGTGCGTGCCACGGCACGACCGGGTGCGGACGCTGAAATCGGCGGCTTTGGCGGGTTATTCGACCTCAAAGCCGCGGGTTTCAAGGACCCGGTCCTGGTCGCTGCGACCGACGGCGTCGGCACCAAGGTTAAAATCGCTATCGAAACAGGCGTGCACAGCGGCATTGGCATCGATCTCGTAGCTATGTCGGTGAACGATCTTGTCGTTCAAGGCGCTGAACCGTTGTTTTTCCTCGATTATTTTGCTTGCGGCAAATTGGATCCCGAAGCCACGGCTGCCATCGTTGCCGGGGTTGCCGAGGGTTGTCGCGAGTCCGGCTGTGCCCTGATTGGTGGTGAAACCGCCGAGATGCCCGGGCTTTACAAGGACGGCGACTATGACCTCGCCGGCTTCGCAGTCGGTGCTGCGGAACGCGGCACGCTGTTACCTCTTAAAGACATCGCGGCAGGGGATGCAGTTATTGGCCTTGCCTCTTCGGGGGTCCACTCCAACGGCTTTTCGCTGGTCCGCAAGATCGTGGAGATGTCCGGCGTCGCGTTCAATGCCCCTGCCCCGTTTGCACCGGTTATGACGCTGGGCGGCGCGTTGCTGGCGCCGACGAAGCTCTATGTCAGATCCTGCCTCCGCGCGATCCGCGAAACCGGAGCAGTGAAGGGCCTCGCCCACATCACCGGCGGCGGGTTCACGGATAACATTCCGCGCGTGCTGCCAAAACATCTCGGTGTCCGCATCGATCTGAACGCCGTACCGGTGTTGCCTGTGTTCAAGTGGCTTGCCGCCGAAGGCAACATTGCCGAACTCGAACTGCTGCGCACCTTCAACTGCGGTATCGGCATGATCGCTATCGTCAAGGACGACGCCGTGGGCGAAGTTATCGATGTGCTCACGCAAGCCGGCGAGCGCGCTGTGCTGCTTGGCGCGGTTGTCGAGGCCTCCGGCGACGAGCGGGTGGTTTATGACGGCCACCTCGACCTGGCGGAGTGAGATGGCAAAGCGCCGCGTTGCGATTCTGATTTCCGGGCGCGGATCGAACATGATCGCGCTGATTGAAGCCGCAAAGGCTGCCGACTATCCGGCAGAAATCGTCCTCGTTCTCTCGAATATTGCAAATGCCGGCGGGCTCGCGAAGGCTCAGGAAAGCGGCATCAAAACTGCGACCATCGAGAGCAAACCCTTCGGCAAGGATCGCGAAGCCTTTGAGCGCGCGATGCAAGACATTCTTGTCGCGCACAATGTCGAGCTGGTTTGTCTGGCAGGTTTCCTGCGTTTACTGACACCGTGGTTCGTCAAGCAGTGGGACGGAAGAATGATCAACATTCATCCCGCGCTGCTGCCGTCCTACCGCGGTCTCCACACCCACGAGCGCGCGCTCGCCGATGGTGTCAAAATTCACGGAGCCACCGTGCACTTCGTGGTACCGGAAGTGGATTCCGGTCCCATCATTATGCAGGGAGCCGTCGCCGTCCGCGGTGACGACACACCGGACACGCTCGCCGCGCGCGTGCTCGGCGTCGAACACCGGATTTATCCGGACGCGCTGCGCCTCGTGGCAAGTGGCAAGACCCACATCGAAGGCGCCATCTGCAGGACAGACGTCTGCGGTAGCCTGGACGATGCGCTGATTTCTCCGGAAATCATCTCACACATGCCGCTCTAGCAGCCGTTTTCCAGACAGATCAATTTGCTGCGGATGTCGTCGCAGGTGTCACACGCCAGATGGCGTTGCCGACGTCATCAGCAACCAGCAATGCGCCTTGCTTGTCGATCTTGACACCGACCGGCCTGCCCTGCGCTTCACCCTTGTCATTGAGGAAGCCAGTCAAAATATCCTGCGGCTTGCCGGACGGCATACCGTTTGCGAACGGCACAAAGATCACTTTGTAACCGCTGCGCGGATTGCGATTCCACGATCCGTGCTGACCAACGAATGCGCCACCTCGGTAAGATGCTGGAAAAAGATTGCCTTCATAGAATGTCAATCCGAGGGACGCGGTGTGCGGCCCAAGGGCGTAATCAGGGACGATCGCTTTCGCGACAAGATCAGGTCGCTGCGGATTGACCCGTGTATCGACATGCTGGCCGAAATAACTGTAGGGCCAGCCATAGAAACCGCCGTCCTTCACGGACGTCATGTAATCCGGCACGAGATCGCTGCCGATCTCGTCCCGCTCATTGACCACAACCCACAATGCTCCGCTTTGCGGCTGCCATGACGGCCCATTCGGGTTGCGCAAGCCCGACGCAAAGACGCGCGACGCTCCGCTTGCAATGTCGATTTCAAGAACGGCCGCGCGGTTGGTTTCAACGTCCATGCCGTTTTCGCCGACATTGCTGTTCGAACCTACCGTTGCGAAAAGCTTCTTGCCATCAGGACTGGCCGTGAGATCCTTGGTCCAATGGTGATTGATCGTGCCGCCCGGAAGGTTGGCAACTTTTGTGCCCGCAGCACCAATGTGGGTCTCCCCTGCTTTGTAGGGAAACTTCATGATGGCATCGCTGTTGGCGACATAAAATTCATGGCCAACCAGCGTCATGCCGAAGGGTGAATTCAGTCCTTCAAGAAACACCGTGCGCGTGTCTGCCTTCCCATCCCCATCAGAGTCCCGCAACAACGTAATGCGATTAGCGCTTGCTTTATTCGCCCCGGCGCGCCCCATCACCTTCTTTGCGACCCACCCCTTAATGCCTGTGCTGTCATCGGGCTTGGCCGGAGCATTGGTTTCCGCAACCAGAACATCACCGTTCGGCAGGACATGGAGCGAGCGCGGATGATCAAGCCCGGTTGCAAAGGCGGTTACCGAAAGGCCGTTTGCTGCAACTGGTTTGCCGCCCTGCGGCCAACCAACTGCGGTCGCGATGTTGACCGTGGGAATCAAGGAATGCAGGGGCGCCGGAAGCGTGGGCTGCGGTCCAAAACCTTGATCCAATGCGACGGTCGCCTGTTCGCTGCAACCGGCCAGCATCAGCACAAGCGCGCCAACACAAAGCCCGCGCCAAATGTTTCGTCTGCATTTGATCATTGGGCACCATTTCCTGCACGCCGCAACATAATGCGCGAATGCTTCAAACGTTCGGAAGCGCAGGAAAATTCACGCAGAATTCAAATACATTGATGGAGGAGAGTAAAAGAAAAACCCCCGGCTGGTGGCCGGAGGTGAAAGGCGTCCATCAAAGATGGAATAAAACGACCTGAGCAGCCTCAGGATACTTTGAGATTCTCGGCCGAGGCCTTGCCTCGATTTTCAACCAGATCGTATTCGATCGTCTGGTTCTCGTTGAGGGTGCTCAATCCGGCGCGTTCGACGGCCGAAATGTGCACGAACACGTCCTTGTCTCCGACTTGCGGCTTGATGAACCCATAGCCCTTGGTTGGGTTGAACCATTTGACGGTGCCTTTTGCCACGTCTCTCTCCTTCGTCCCTCATCCAGAATAAAATAGCGCGGTCACGCTATTCGCGTGCCACGCCGCTAGCGGGCTTCTCAAAGTTTTGCAGGGTTTCTCTACGACCAAGCGCACGCCGAACGGCCCAAATCCGATTGCTGTCGTAATCCCAACATGAAAATTTCACCTTAGCAAGTCGGATGAACGGGTTCCTGGGGCGGCGCTGACGCCCCATCGCCCGTCGCAAATGAGTGCGATGCGTCAAAGCCACCGATCAGTGTGGCTCGTTGGCTACACAACAAGCGAATGCCGATGCTTGATATGGCCGAATGTTGACCTACTCCACGATTCAGGGCTAATCGCCGGACGGAGCGCTTCTCTTTAACTTCGGCTTTTTATGAAAAATTTCGCGTGGCAAGCCTGTCCGAGCCTGCCTAGGTCGCCGTTTGCGGTCGCGACCGCGACGTCGATTGCCGTTCTCCTCGGGGCGTCCGGTGCCCATGCCCAAGTAGCCCCGCCAGTCGGAGTACTTGTGGCGCCGCCGGCGCCAATCCCAAACGCTACCGACAACAATATTCAGCTTTCGGCGACTGCTGCCCAGTTCGATCTCAGCAGTAGCTTTCTGCAGCGCCTGACTCGCCAGGCGACTTATGGCTTTGCCATGCGCGATAACTCCGGTGGCGGGGGCGCCTCCCAGAGCACCGCGGACCCACTCTATCGGGTGTGGGGCGAAAGCTATGGCCTGACATCACGCACCGACGCGCAAGGCACTTTCGTTGGCGACCGCCGCAAGACATTCGGCGGTGTCGCAGGCATTGGGGCGACGATCGCGCCAGGGCTGAATATCGGCTTTTCGGTCGACCAGAGTCGCACCAACATCGATGTGCCGCTCGCAATCCAGAGCGCCACCCTCGACATGACGCAGCTTGGCATCAATGCTGCCTACAACAACGGGCCGTGGACCATCGCGTTTGCTGCCGTCCATGGCTTTGCGCAAGTCGACACGAGCCGGCCAACGATCCTAGGCGCGGCGAATGCCAACTACGGCGGCAGGGTCGATGGTGTGTTGGGTGAGCTCAACTACACCTACGCGTTCGGTCAAAGCCGGATCGTGCCCAAAGTGGCTCTCGAATATGTGTCGGCAGTCACCGATGGGTACACGGAATTCGGCGGTTTCCATCCAACGTCAGTGAGTGAAGCCAACGGCGAGCGCGCCCGCGTGCTGGTCGGGGCCGAGGTCGGTCATTATTGGATTATCGGCCAACAGGCTCTGGATGTGTCAGCTTACGGTAAATTCGTCGACAACTTCTCACAGAACATCGGTTCTGTGCAGATCGGCCTGTCTGCCCTGCCGGGTGCCCACACCATTAGTGTTCAGGGCATTCAGGAAAGCATGTACGGCGCAGATGCCGGGGCGTCCATGTCATACATCCTGAGCAACACCGCCCGACTGTACGCCAATTACGACGGCAAATTCCGCGACGGCTTTACATCCCACCAAGGCACGCTTGGCGTTGAACTGAAGTGGTGATCAGCCGGACCGCAATGAAGGCCGGCTGATCAGATTACGGATCAGGCTGCAGCCGGAACTTCAGCATGGTTCAGCTCTTGCAGCTTGCGGCGGCGCCAGATCGACCCCACCGTCAGCACAATCACAATGCCTAGCAGGGCGACGACGATTTCGCCCACCTCGCCCGCGAAATGCAGATGCTTCGCGAAGCCGAGCACTGACGAACTCGTATCCACATCAAGGACGATATGCCCGTCAAGCACACGGTGTAGCCATGGCACCACTGCCGGGTCGGTCGCAATTACTTCACCGGCAATCCAACCGAGCAAAGCCGCGCCAAACCAGATCAGCGCCGGAACACGGTCGAGCAGAGCCATGATCAGCGCCGCACCTGCCACGATCATCGGAATGCTGATGGCCAGACCAAGCATCATCAGCACGATGCTGCCATTGGCCGCCGCAGCAACCGCGATGACGTTGTCGAGGCTCATGATGATGTCGGCGATCGCAACAATACGAACCGCCGCCCATAGATGGGCCGCGGCCTGCACGCCGTCTTCATCTTCCTTTTCAGGAACAAGCAGCTTGGCAGCGATCACCAACAGGGCCAATCCGCCAATCAGCTTGAGGTAAGGCAGCGACATGAGTGTCGCGACGATACCGGTGAAGATGACGCGGAGCAGAACCGCGACACCCGCACCAAGCACCATGCCCCAAACGCGCTGCTTGGGCTGAAGCCCGCGGCAGGCCAACGCGATCACGAGCGCGTTGTCGCCAGACAGGAGGACGTTGATCCAGATGATCTTCGTCAGAGCGACCCAGAACTGGGGATGCTGAATTTCGTTCTGAAATTGCGTGAACAATCCGCCGATCGTGGCGGGATCGAATATCTGCGTCACCCAGTTCACATCAAAGGCCCCCCGCCCTCGTTAGAACGATTGAAATTAGCCGGCGATCTCATTGCCCGCGAAAAACTGGGCAATTTCGACGACAGCGGTTTCCGGCGCATCCGAACCGTGCACCGAGTTTTCACCAATCGACTTCGCGTGCGCCTTGCGGATCGTACCGTCAGCAGCCTTGGACGGATCCGTTGCACCCATCACGTCACGATACTTGAGAATTGCGTTCTCACCTTCAAGCACCTGGACCACAACCGGGCCCGAAATCATGAAATCGACCAGTTCGCCGAAAAATGGGCGGGCCTTATGCACGGCATAGAACGTTTCAGCCTGTGCACGGGTCATCAGAATGCGCTTTTGGGCAACGATACGAAGCCCCGCCTTCTCAATGATGGCGTTCACAGCGCCTGTCAGATTGCGCGCGGTCGCGTCGGGTTTAATGATCGAAAAAGTGCGCTCAATCGCCATGATCTTGTCCTTGGAACTGCAGTTTTAGGAGGGTGGCGCGCTTATAACGGCGGCTTTCACGAACGGCAAGCTACCACCCTGCCCGACATGGCAGATCGAACCGAATTGTCACAAAAGCATAGAGGCCTCCCCGCCGTCGTACCAGCCGTCTGGCCTGCGACAAGTTGGCTCCGGCGCTGATGAACCAGATCGCGAGACGCAACGACCCATTTGCAACGAGGCCGTTGCCTCTCACCGGCGCGATCGGCGCCATAGAAGGAGATCATCATGCGTAAACTTGCCATCGGCTTTGCAGCAGCTCTTGCCCTTTCCGCCACCGCACTTCTTCCGACCGCGGCGTCGGCGAAGGGTGGCTTTCATGGTGGTGGGTTTCACGGGGGAGGCTTTCACGGTGGTGGATTTCATGGCGGCTTTCATAATCATTGGGTTGGCGGTCCCCGTCTCATCGTCAGCGGCGGTTACAACGGCTGCTATGTGAAGCGCCTCGTCGATACACCCTACGGTCCGCGCTACCGGGTCGTGAACGTTTGTTACTGAACCGTCAGTTTTCCAGTCCTTTACAACTTCTGCCCGGCCGCATTGCGGCCGGGTTTTTTGCTGCTTTGACGCCAGACCGGTTCCCGGTTCCCCAAAATTTAAATTTTTACCGATTGCTCACCATCCCTGAGAAAACCGCCGAACTAACGGGCTGACCAACGCTTTGTCAGGTGTAGTTTGACTCAACGTTGAAACGAATGGGAATGGATCATGCCACATCGCAACGTTCCTGATGTCCAGATCGACCATATCCACGCCGATGCGGTTTGCCAGGGAATCGGTGAGCGCCTTCGCGAAACGTTGAGCACGGAAATGCACGAGATGCCGCAACGCTTGCGAACGTTGATCGAGCGCCTCCCCGAGCTGGACCGCGAACAGGTGCCCTCGATCGTTCCAACAATAGACAAGTTCACGCGCTGAAGGGCGTGCAGCCATCGCCATAAAGCTGTTGCGTTCGGCGGACTGTTTCGTAAAAGCCCGCTCATGCTCTCCATCAATGACATTTCTATCCGGATCGCCGGACGCCTGCTGATCGAAGACAGCACTGTGCAAATCACGCCGGGGGCCCGGGTCGGGTTCGTCGGACGCAATGGCGTCGGCAAATCAACCCTGTTTCATGCGATCCGAGGCGAATTACCGACCGAAACAGGTTCGATTTCACTTCCGCCGCGCTGGCGGGTGGGCAGCCTGGCGCAGGAAGCCCCTGACGGACCGGAAAGTCTGATCACGGTCGTACTCAAGGCGGATCTGGAGCGAGACGCCCTTCTGCGGGAGGCGGATAGCGCGACCGATCCCGAACGCATCGCCGAAATCCAGACGCGTCTCGTCGATATCGACGCACACTCAGCACCTGCACGTGCCGCCGCGATCCTCAGCGGCCTCGGCTTTTCCACAGCCGATCAGGCCCGATCCTGCCAGGAATTCTCCGGTGGCTGGCGCATGCGCGTGGCACTGGCAGCGACCCTGTTCGCCGCTCCGGATCTGCTACTGCTCGACGAGCCAACCAACTATCTCGATCTCGAAGGGACGCTTTGGCTCGAGGACCATCTCGCGAACTATCCCCGGACGGTCATCGTCATCAGCCATGACCGTGACCTGCTCGACACCTCAGTCGATCAGATCCTACATCTCGATCGCGGTAAGCTGACGCTCTACAAAGGAACATATTCATCGTTCGAGGAGCAACGCGCGACGCGCGAAATGCTCGATGCGAAGCACGCGAAGCGGCAGCAGGAAGAGCGCAAGCGGCTTCAAGATTTCGTTGATCGTTTCAAGGCCAAGGCATCGAAAGCCCGTCAGGCACAGTCGCGCGTCAAGATGCTTGAGAAGATGAAACCGGTGACGGCCCTCGTAACGCAAGACGTGCGCGAGATCACCTTTCCGGTACCAGAAAAGACCTTGTCCCCGCCGATCATCGCAGTCGATGACGTGTCGGTGGGATATGATCCTGACAAAGCCGTCCTCAATCG
The DNA here is from genome assembly GCF_055386385.1 of Afipia dichlorophenoxyacetatis. NCBI lineage: Bacteria > Pseudomonadati > Pseudomonadota > Alphaproteobacteria > Hyphomicrobiales > Nitrobacteraceae > Afipia > Afipia dichlorophenoxyacetatis. The sequence goes on from NZ_AP029250.1 coordinate 3,725,922, forward strand.
CGTCACGTTGCGAATTGATAACGACGACCGCATCGCTTTGCTTGGCTCCAACGGCAACGGCAAATCGACGCTGGTCAAGCTGCTTGCCGGAAAACTGCAACCCTTCTCCGGCAAGATCGTGCGGGCTGACAAGCTGTCGATCGGATACTTCGCGCAGCACCAAACTGATGAATTGGATCTGGAAGGCTCGCCCTACACCCACCTTCGCAGACTGATGCCCGATGCACCGGAAACCAAGGTCCGCGCCCGCGTCGGCGCCATAGGCTTCTCCGGAAAAGCGGGCGATACGACGGTCAAATCGTTGTCTGGAGGCGAAAAGGCGCGGCTTTTGCTTGGGCTCGCCACGTTCTATGCGCCCAACATGATCATTCTCGACGAGCCGACCAACCATCTTGATATCGACAGCCGTGCAGCGCTGGCGGAAGCGATTAACGAATATCCCGGCGCTATCATTATGGTCTCGCACGATCGCTACCTGATCGAGGCTTGTGCTGATCAATTGTGGGTGGTCGCCGACCGCGCAGTTACGCCCTACGATGGCGACCTCGACGACTATCGTCGCTCAGTTCTGACCGCGCGCGGGATGAGGACGCCGGCGCGAGATCGCAACGGTAACGACCGTGAGAAGCCGCAACGCACGAAGGAAAAGCGCGTTCCGCTGAAGCAAAAGATCGCAAGCGCGGAAGCCGAAATGGCGCGGATCAGCGAGATCATTGGCAAAATCGATGTGGCTCTCGCAATGCCCGAATTGTTCAAGCGCGATCCAAAGCAGGCTGCCCAATTGACCAAAGCTCGCGCCAGCGCCGCCGCGGCACTCCAACGTGCCGAAGATGATTGGTTGGAAGCGAGTTCAGGGTCGAATGAAGCCTCAAGCTGAGAGCTGACGGCGTATCACACTGCTCAGGAACGTTTCTTCTTCGCAGGGCGCGCGGGCTTTTCAGGTGCCGGCACGTCAACCCGCTCGATGCTCGACAAGCGCCCCGACGTAAAGGTGTAGGCTCCGGGTCGTGGGCCGTGCAGCCAAGTGATTTTCGTGAGACGCTCGCCACGTTCATTGGCCGACACGTTGACGTTGTCTGGCGCAACGCCAACGGCACGAGCGACATCACATTCAGTGTGTCCAAGCGCAACGGGGGCCGCAGCGGGAACCTGCGCTTCCGTCGACGCATTTGCGTCTGCAGGGGCGCTCGGCGCGGCCATACCGGGACATGCCCCGTCCGAACTAATCAGATCGTTCGGCGTCACTTCCTTGGTGACACTCAGCGGCGGCGTTTCGATCGTCGAGCTGTTCTTAAACATGCGGCCAGGACGCGCGAACCATTCCTGATCCTTCAACGAGAAGTCGGATATGCTTCCGCAACCAGCAACCATCGGGGCCACCGCAAGCAAAATCAGGAATTGCTTTGTATGAATGCTTTTACGCCAAGCGTTCAAGTTCGTTCTCACATCAACTCCAGCGCCCAAGTGCGCTTTTAGCATTTCAATGTAGAGAAACACCCCTAAGGAAAATGTCCTCAACAATCATTTCCGCGCGTTCCGCGATTTGACACGGACACCGCCCTAAAAAACCTTCTGCAAGGCCTTAGCATCATCCTTTTGCGGCACCAAGGTGGCTAACTCTAGGATTGGTCTATGAAAAGCGCGACATCATTAACGGTGGGACATGTCGTTCCGGGTGGACGTGGACTGGATCAATCGCGTCGTTGCCACCTGCCGCGCTCATCGGTTTGCCAATAGGTGCGTTCGAACCCCTTGGATTTGCTTTCGGTCCAGGCCGTACGCGCAGCGGTCAAGGCCTCATCGTCCTCGCCGTTAAAGACCAGGACCACCCGCTCATATGTTGCACAATCCTCGGGCAAGCCCGCGGTATCGACGACAAACCGGACATTGGCTTTGTTTGGATTTGCGTTATCCATCACCAGCACCACGGGCTGATCGGCCGCATCACCATCTCTCCATGTGCCGTGCGGCAGGAAAGAGTCATCGCGGTAAGTCCACAGGTGCGCATCAAGCGCCTCTGCACGCTCCTCTGAACCGGCTTGGACGATAACTCGCCAGCCACGCTCGAGGGATTTCTCAAGCAGCGGCGGAAGCACCTTCTCAAGCGTCGTATCCTGGAGATGATAGAATAAAACTTCCGTCATCGGCTTCATCCGTATCCCGGACGCACCCGGGTGGAGCCGAAACTCCTCCCAGGCATCGCCACTCAGGCGTTGACGCTGATCCTAGCGCTTCGTTTCGTAATTATCGGCAACCAGCCGATCCAGCAGGCGTACGCCGAAGCCCGATCCCCAGCTGCGGTTCAGGTCGGATGCCGGCACACCCATCGCTGTCCCGGCGATATCAAGGTGAGCCCATGGCGTATCGTCGACAAAGCGTTGCAGGAATTGCGCCGCCGTAATCGAACCGCCGTTGCGGCTCCCGGTGTTCTTCATGTCGGCGAACTGAGAATCGATCTGCTTGTCGTATTCAGGACCGAGAGGCATGCGCCATACGCGTTCACCCGTGTCCTGCCCTGCCGCATACAAACGTTCGGCAAGCTTGTCGTCGTTCGAGAACATGCCAGCGTGGTCTATTCCGAGAGCAACCATGATTGCCCCGGTCAAGGTCGCCAGGTCGACCATGAATTTCGGCTTGAACTTCTTGGCGACGTACCAAAGCACATCAGCCAGGACGAGACGCCCTTCAGCGTCGGTATTGATGATCTCGATGGTCTGCCCAGACATCGACGTCACGATATCGCCGGGCCGTTGCGCGTTGCCGTCCGGCATATTCTCGACGAGCCCGATCGCACCGATCACGTTGACTTTCGCTTTGCGGGCCGCAAGCGCGTGCATGAGGCCAACGACACACGCCGCGCCCCCCATGTCGCCCTTCATGTCTTCCATGCTGGCGGAAGGCTTGATGGAGATGCCGCCGGTATCGAAACAGACACCTTTGCCAATAAAGGCGATTGGCTGCTCACCCGGCTTGCCGCCGTTCCAGCGCATGATGACGGTGCGTCCATCATGTGCAGAACCTTGGGACACCCCAAGCAGCGCCCCCATTTTGAGTTGGGTCATCGCCTTAACATCGAGAACCTGGACACCAACTCCCACCTTGCGCAATTGGCTCGCACGTCGTGCGAATTCGGCAGGAAACAGGACGTTTGGCGGCTCGTTCACCAGGTCACGGGCGATCAGCACGCCATCAACGACAGCATTATCCGGTGCGAATGCCTTACGAGCAGCGGCGACGTCGGCGACTGCGATCGAGAACTGCACCCGCAACGGGGCCGCGTCGCCGTCCTTCTTCTTCGTCTTGTAGCGATCGAATCGATAGGCGCGCAGACGAATACCGGCGGCCACTCCCGCAGCCTGTGCTGGCTTCAACGCACCAGACGGCGTTTCCGCCACAACAGTGACGGCCTCGGTGCCTGCTTGAATTTTGGCCGCGATCTTGCCGCCAAATTTGATGAAATCACTGTCCTTTAGGGAGGCCAGTTTTCCCACGCCAATGACAATCAGACGGCCAACTTTGAGGCCTTCCGGTGCCAGGATATCCAGCACACCACCACTTTTGCCCTTGAATTGATTGGCTGTGGCCGCACGCTTAACCGCCGCGCTGGCAGTCGTTCCAAGAACCTTGGCCGATGTAGCCCCGAACTTCAGCGTCTCGTCACAAAAGACCACCAAAACGCCGCGTGCGGCAGCAGAATACGGAACGAAGCCGATCTTCACGGCGTCGGTCATAAGCAGTCCTCCAAATCATCGCGGCTTTCGCAGCAAAACACCCAGAATCCGGGTACAGATACTCATACTATGACGCCTTCCCCCTCCCGCTGCAAAGCACGCCGCCAGCGGGGTGTGCATGCCGGTCTTGCAGGTGGATTCGGGCCTTTACCTGCGTGGCTGGAAAGCCACGTCAAATGTTTTATTAACCATGCTCAACAGCCGGCCGCAGCACAGCCATTTTGTTGACCAATCAAAGGGATGCTATGAACTAGGAATGTGCTTGGAAATGTTGTTCGTGTCCGTGGGGGATTTCTTCGGAAATCAGGGCGCGATCACCAATTCTGGTTTGGATTTGGGGATATCGCTGCCTGATGGGGTCGGTCGACACCATAATTTTGCGGAATACGTTCGCACTGTCTTCGTTGATACAACGACCCGCCCGGCTTTGCCGCTGGCGGTCGTTGGCATGAAGCGATACCGCCCATGATAACAACGATCCTAGCCCGCTATTTTGCCGCGCGTTTCCTTGTCGCGACGCTTGCCGTGTTTGCCAGCATTTTCGTTCTGGTTATCACCGTCGATTACATTGAATTGATGCGTCGCGCCGCCGGCCTTGCCGACGTTTCAGGCCTGTTCGTGGCGCAAACTTCCCTTTACCGCGTCCCAATCTCCCTTGAGAAGCTGATGCCTTTCTGCATCCAGATCGGGGCGATGGCATCCTTCCTGGCTTTGTCACGGCGCCTGGAACTCGTCATTGCGCGCGCTGCAGGGATCTCTGCCTGGCAATTCATTACACCGGCCGTTCTCAGCGCACTCGCGCTCGGCGTGTTTGCCACGGTGGTTTACAACCCTATCTCAGCGGAATTGCTCGAGCGTGCGAAAGGAATGGAAAACCGGATCTTTACTGACCGGGCGTCCTCCGAGGGCGCAAGCTTCTGGATCAATCAATCGACGAGTGAAGGCCAGAGCATCATCAACGCCGCCCGCAATCAGGGACAAGGCGTGCTGCTGACCGGTCTCACGGTATTTAGGTACGATCCGGCTGGCGCTTTCAAGGAGCGAATCGAAGCCCGCGAGGCAACCCTCGAATCCGGCCGCTGGATATTTAAGCAAGTCCGCCGCTACACGCTCGACAGCCCGGTCGAAGAACAAGCCACGTACGTGCTGTCTACGACTCTGACCCCTGCTCAGGTTCGGAACACTTTTTCCACACCTGAGACTGTGTCTTTTTGGCAACTACCTGACTATATCAAATCATCTGAAAATTCAGGACAGACCACCGCTGGTTATCGATTGCAGTACCAGAAGCTGCTCGCACGGCCATTTTTGCTGGCCTCCATGGTGTTGTTAGCTGCCGCAGTAAGCCTCCGGTTCTTCCGCTTCGGCGGCGTGCAAAAGATGGTTTTAAGTGGCGTTGCAGCAGGGTTTCTGCTCTATGTCCTATCGAAAGTAACTGAGGATTTAAGCAAGGCTGAGTTGATGCATCCGCTCGCTGCTGCGTGGCTGCCCGTCTGTGTGGGCGGTCTTGCTGGCTTTTTGGCCTTGCTACACCAGGAGGACGGGTAGTGGCTGTTATCGCCGCCCTCCAACGACTGACGCCTATGTTCAGGCGGCGCATGCGTTTGCGCCGTCAACGGTTTGTCGCGCCTGTCGTTTTGGCGTTATTTCTGTCGAGCGGATTTATCGGGCTGACACTCACGCCCGCAGCTGCGCAGTATCAGTTCAATCCTCGCCCACCGGCCCCGCCTCGCGCCAAGCCCAACCCCGCCAATGACGGGCAGATGCTGGTTCAGGCTACCGAGGTCAATTACGACTATAACAACTCGCGGGTTTCTGCCGTTGGTAGCGTGCAAATCTACTATCACGGGTCGACGCTCGAGGCGGACAAGGTCATCTACGATCAGAAAACCAAGCGCCTTCATGCCGAAGGCAACGTCCGGCTGACCGACGCGGACGGCAAGGTCACCTACGCCAATCTACTCGACCTCAGTGATGATTACCGCGACGGCTTCGTTGATTCGTTGCGGCTGGATACGCCTGACCAAACCCGCATGGCCGCAGCACGTGCGGATCGCACTAACGGCGACGTGACGATTTTCCAAAGCGGCACCTACACCGCCTGCGCGGCCTGTAAGGACAATCCAAAGAAGCCACCGCTTTGGCAGGTCAAAGGCGCGCGCATCATCCACAATCAGACCGAGAAGATGCTCTATTTCGAGGATGCCAGCCTCGAATTTTTCGGCATGCCGATCGCTTATATGCCGTACTTCTCGACGCCAGACCCGACGGTCAAGCGTAAGAGCGGCTTCCTGATGCCGAACTATCAGACAAACTCAGCGTACGGTTTCAGCGCTGAAGTCCCCTACTACTTCGCGCTTGCTCCGGACTACGATCTGACGGTCGCGCCACGCTACACCAGCAAGCAAGGCCTGATGATGCAGGGCGAGTTTCGTCAGCGTCTGATTGACGGCGCGTACGAGATTCGTGCTTACGGCATCCGGCAGGAAGACCCGGGGGCCTTCGGTCCTAATCCCGGCAATCGTGAGTTCCGCGGTGGCATCGACACCAAGGGTCAGTTCGCCCTGAACGACAAATGGGTCTGGGGTTGGGACGCAGTTGCCGTCTCCGACAAGGCCTTCTTCATCGACTACAATCTCGGTCCTTACAAGAACGCTCTGAATTCGTTCTTGCTGGTTCCAGACACCGGCCTTTCGCAAATTTACCTGACGGGCGTGGGTAACCGCAGTTACTTTGACGCGCGCGTGATGTACTTCCTGGGCTACTCGTCAGCCGACGTTCAAAGTCAGCTCCCGGTTGTTGCCCCGGTGATCGATTATTCGAATGTCATCAACCGCAACTTGCTCGGCGGAGAATTGAGCTACAAGGGGAACTTCACCAGCCTCACGCGCGAGACGGTAAGCTTCGATCCGATCACCAACACAGCGGCAGCCACCGGTTTCTGCTCACTGACCTCAGCCGACCCAAATGCCAGGGCGCCCAACAACTGCCTGCTGCGCGGTATCGCGGGCAATTACACTCGGCTGTCAGCCGAGGTTGAATGGCGGCGATCGTTTACCGATTCCATCGGACAGGTGTTCACGCCATTTGCGTCGCTCCGTGGCGATTTGATCGATGCTGACGTTCTGAATCAGCCCGGCGTAGCGAACTTCCTGCCGCCCGGTACGTTCCAGACGGCGCGGATTATGCCCACCGTTGGGCTTGAGTACCGTTATCCGTTCATCAATGTGCAGCCATGGGGCACAACGACAATCGAACCGATCGCCCAGCTGATCATCCGCCCCAACGAAACCAACGCCAACCGCATTCCGAATGAAGACGCTCAGAGTCTGACATTCGACGCCAGCAATCTCTTTAGTGTGAACAAGTTCTCGGGCTGGGATCGTGTCGAAGGCGGCGGCCGGGCCAATGTCGGCGTGCAGGCAACTACGCAGTTCGATCGCGGCGGCTTCGTGAATGTGTTATTCGGACAGTCCTATCAGTTGTTCGGCCTGAACTCTTATACGGTTGGGGGCCTGACCAATACCGGCCTCGATAGCGGCCTCGACAAAGCTGCGTCGGATTACGTCGGCAACATCTCCTATCAGCCGAACAAGATCTACAGCCTCACAGCTCGCACCCGCGTGGATTCAGCAACGGGCGACCTGAGCCGCTTTGAGCTCGAAGGCAGGGCCAATTTCGACCGCTTCTCGATCAGCATGCTCTACGGCAATTATGACAAGCAGCCGGAACTCGGCTTCTTGACCCGCCGCGAAGGCATTCTGGGCACGGGCTCAATCAAAGTCGCAGAAAACTGGGTTCTGTCCGGTGGATTGCGCTACGACATTACCAATCAGTCGGTTAACCAATACATCGTGGGTGCAGGTTACGTGGATGACTGCTTCATCATGGCAGTCAACTACGTGACGGACTACAACTACACTTCGACGATCAACCTGACTCCCGTCACGGATCATCGCGTGATGCTGCAGATCGGTTTGCGGACAATCGGTACCAGCACGTTGAATACCGGGATCGGGTCGACAACGACACCATAATGATCCTTTGACACGGTATGCTTGCGGAAGTTCGAACCGCGCGGGGTGTTCAACCGACGAAAACTTGTCTGCCGCAAAAATGTGCTTTGAACTGTTAGGATGAGCACAACCTCGCCGGAGGCCCCGGCGCCTACTTGCTCAAGCCAACACAGCGATAACGAGCCTGACCATGACTTCGATTTTTTCGCTTCGTTTCACACGACTGGGACTTCTGGTGGCGGCAATAATGATTGCGTCGAGCCAAGGTTCCGCCGTTATGGCGCAGGGTGTCGCAGCGATTGTGAATGGCGAGCCCATCACCAACCTCGACATCGAACAACGGATCAAGTTGACGACGCTCACGACCCGCAAGACGCCTACGCGCCAGGAAGCCTTGGACGAGCTGATCAACGACAAGGTCAAGATCAAGGAGGCAAAAAAGTACGGCCTCGACTTGTCATCTTCCGACGTTGATGCCGCATTCGGAAATATGGCTTCCCGAATGCGGATGAACAGCGATCAGTTGGTCAAGACCCTTGAAGGTCACGGTATTCGCCCCGAGACACTCAAGTCTCGCATCAAAGCCGACATGACGTGGGGCAACCTTGTCCGCGGACGATTCCAGTCATCATTCATCGTCGCTGAAAAGGACCTTCGTGCCGCTGTTGGCGACAAAGTCGACGACAGCAATCCGCAGACTGAAAGCTACGAATACCTCGTTCGCCCGATCGTCTTGATCCTGCCGCGCGGATCCACCCAAGCCGTTGTCGAGCAGCGCCGCAAGGAAGCGGAATTACTCCGCGACAAGATCCAGAGTTGCGATCAAGCCAACGAACTTTTCCGCTCGATGCGTGATGCCGCGATACGCGACCAGATGACCAAGACGTCTGCCGATCTACCCCCGCCGCTGCGCGAACTTCTCGACAAGACGCCTGTCGGCAAATTGACGCCTCCTGAGGTTACCAAACAGGGGATCGAGATGGTGGCGTTGTGCAGTCGCAAGCCAACAACTGCAGACACGCCGGCCAAGCGCGAAGCACGTGAGAAAATCTACAATCAGCGTTATGACGCCAAGTCCAAGTCATATCTGCAGGAAGCCCGCAAAGGCGCCATGATTGAAATGCGCTAGGACCCAACAATATCCCGGCATGAAAAAACCTCTCGCGCTGACGATCGGCGATCCTGCAGGCATCGGCCCCGACATCGCCATCGCCGCCTGGCTTGAACGACGGGAGCTTAATCTTCCCGCTTTCTATCTGGTTGGAGATGCCGCTTTCATGGCCTCTCGGGCGCGGGCGCTTGGAGCGAATGTCGAATTCGCAGACACCAGCGCCGAGGACAGCCCGGCAGTCTTTCCTGACGCATTCCCGGTCGTATCGAGCGGTGTCGCAGCCACCGCCCGCCCCGGCCATCCCGATGATAGCAGCGCGCCCGCGGCTATCGCCTCCATTCGCCGCGCCGTCGCCGACGTAACTGCTGGACGGGCAAGCGCGATCGTCACCAACCCGATTGCTAAGAGCGTGCTATACCGAGCCGGATTTACACATCCGGGCCACACGGAATTTCTCGCGGAGCTGGCCAGTGTCGGCGGCAAGGCCCCAATGCCGGTGATGATGCTGTGGTCGCCGATGCTCGCCGTGGTTCCGGTCACTATTCACGTCTCGCTGCGCGACGCCATTGCAGAATTGACCACCGATCTCATCGTGAAAACGGCGCGGATTGTCGTCTCTGATCTGAAAGCAAAATTCGGATTGACGAACCCGCGCCTCGCGATCTCTGGCCTCAACCCGCATGCGGGCGAAGACGGCTCGCTTGGTGTTGAGGATCAATCCATCATCACCCCGGCTGTCACGGCACTTCAACGTGAGGGGATCGATGTGCGGGGCCCACTCCCTGCGGACACCATGTTTCACGCTGCGGCGCGTACGACCTACGACTGCGCCATCTGTATGTATCACGATCAGGCGCTGATCCCGATCAAGACCATCGCGTTTGACGAAGGGGTGAACGTCACACTTGGCCTGCCCTTTATACGCACCTCACCGGACCACGGAACGGCATTCGACATAGCCGGCACTGGCCGCGCCAACCCGTCGAGCTTGATCGCAGCCCTTCGTCTCGCCGCACGAATGACGCCTGCAGAGCCGACAGGCAAAGCATGAGCGCCATCGACGATCTGCCGCCACTCAGCGACGTCATTCGACGGCACGAGCTCTCCGCCCGTAAATCGCTGGGCCAGAACTTCCTTCTCGATCTCAATCTGACAGCACGAATAGCGCGAGCCGCCGCCCCTCTGGACGACTCCGTTATCGTTGAAATCGGACCCGGCCCAGGCGGGTTGACGCGCGCCCTGCTCGCTCTTGGCGCCAAGCGCGTCATTGCTGTCGAACGCGACGAGCGTGCCATCCCGGCTCTCCAGGAAATCGCGCAACGCTATCCAGGGCGGCTTGAAATCGTGGAAGCCGATGCGATGACATTCGATCCGCGTCCTCTCCTCGGCGGTGAACGCGCAAAAATCGTCGCTAACCTGCCCTATAACATCGCGACCGTGCTGCTGATCGACTGGCTATGCGCGGAGCCATGGCCGCCGTGGTACGACATGATGGTCCTGATGTTTCAGCGCGAAGTCGCAGAACGCATTGTCGCACGCGAGAATGAGGATGCCTATGGCCGGCTCGGGGTCCTGTCCAACTGGCGCGCGGAAACCAAGATCCTGTTTGATATTTCGCCAAGCGCTTTCGTGCCCCCACCTAAGGTCACATCTTCTGTTGTGCGGCTCATCCCGCGCCCCCTCCCTGACCCCTGCGACCGCCGAATGCTTGAGCGGGTCGCCGCGGCCGCATTTGGCCAGCGACGAAAAATGCTGCGCCAAAGCCTGAAATCGCTTGGGGTTGATCCAATGGCGCTGGCGGCTGCTGCCGGCATCGACCCAACACGCCGCGCCGAAACAATTCCGATTACGGGTTTTGTTGCCATGGCACGGGAACTGACGAGTATGTTGGCCGAGACATCAAAACCGGAATGAGGGAAGAACCACGATGGCATTGATGCGCCGCCAATCACTGGTGAAGTTCGACGCTCCGCTCTGCGAAACCATCGTCGATACCCCAACCCCTCAGGGAAGCGAAGTTCTGGTAAGGGTTGAACGCTGCGGTCTGTGTCACTCTGATTTGCACATCCAGGACGGTTATGCCGACATCGGCGGCGGTAATAGACTCGACACCACGCGCGGCATGAAACTGCCATTCACGCTCGGTCACGAGATTGCCGGCATCGTTGAAGAAGTCGGCCCGGACGCATCCAAAGACCTGATCGGCCGGAAAGCAGCCGTGTTTCCCTGGATCGGCTGTGGCCAGTGCAAAGGCTGTATCAACGGCGACGAAAATCTTTGCACACGCAACCGCTATCTCGGCGTTTCATTGGATGGCGGTTTCGCAAGCCATGTTCTGGTACCTGACCCGAAATACCTGCTCGATTACGATCCATTACCTGTCAATGTTGCGGCAACGCTGATGTGTTCGGGCGCGACTGCTTATGGCGCGCTGAAGCGTCTTGTCGATCGTCCCCGCCAGCGCAATCTGTTGCTGATCGGCCTTGGCGGCGTCGGCATGATGGGACTGTCCTTCGCATCAGCAATGTTCAAACAGCCGATTTCGATTGCAGATCTGAGCGCGACTGCGCGTGAGACGGCGCTCAAGAATGGCGCAGCTGTCGCCTACGATCCGTCAGAACCTGATATTGCGAAGCGGATTATCAAAGAAACCGAAGGCGGTTTCGACGGCGTCGTTGATTTCGCAGGGAATGAGAAATCCATGAATTTCGCCATGAGCGTTTTGGCGCGCGGTGGCAAGATCGTCGTCTCCGGCCTGATGGGAGGCAACTTCAGTCTTCCGATGGTGCAATGGATTTACAAGCGAATGACCATCGAAGGCTTCATGACTGCCACCTTGGCCGAAGCACGAGAACTGATGATCTTGGCGCGATCAGGCAAGATCAAGCCAACGCCTATGAGGGAAGAACCAATGGGCGACGTCCAGAAATGGATGGAGGAATTGCGAGCCGGAAAGGTCGTCGGCCGCATCATGCTGACGAACTGACAAGTAGGTTTTAACGCCATAATTCCCTTCAACCAGCGATAGATAGGCATCATTCTTCAAGTTTTTCGAGTGCGTGCAGGCGCCCGAATTAAGCCTTACGCTGTCCGAATTTGCGGCTCATTGCGACCCAACTTCTCACCGAGAACTTAACGCGAATGGCATTCGCGTTGCGTGATACCGGAGAGAAAAATGTCAAATCGAGCCGTGGCCCCCGTATTGGCAGTGCTTATTAGTTCCCTCGCCAGCGTGACTCTCACGGCATCCGCAATCGCAGCACCGGCGGCAGACGACCAAGCAGAAGCTTCAGCGAACGAATGTCTTACGGCACCAAAGGGAGAAACCCCAAAGGGCGCCCATTGGTATTACCGCCTCGAAAAAGGAACCAAGCGTAAGTGTTGGTATCTCGCGGACCAAGCCGCGAAGAGCACAAAAGTGGCCTCGGTCTCGCCGGCGCCAGCGGCAAATCCCACCCTGCCCCGCGCCTCTGAGGCTGCGATCCAACCTTCAGTCGCAAATGCACGCGCTGAGCTCACACCTCGCCCGCAGAAGACAGAGAACGCGTCCGACGATACAAAGCTCAGCGAAACGATATGGCCGGAGCCGGAACCACGCACTGATGCGGCCGCCAGCAACAACGAACAGGGCGGAAATGTTCAGCCTCAAAATGCAGGAACCGGCGCCGCGGCAACTCCACCGGCAAAAGATTGGTCGATGACATCGCGTTGGCCTGACGCAAACCTGCCCAGCACAACCAACAACCAATCGACTGAGCCGGCTGAGACTCGTCCGCAGCAGAGCGCCCAGCTGCAAACCGTCGCAGTCAACAAACCTGCTGCTCCTGTTGCAGGAATGCAATTCCATGGAATCTCATTCGACAGCACTTCGATGCTGCTTATCATTCTTGCGGCCGTACTAACGATTGTCGCCGTCGCGGCCCGCATGATCATCAAGTATGCTGGGCGAACAAAAACTCGCAATCCGCGGCGCAATATCTGGGATGCTGTGCCTCAAGAAAGCGGTGCTTCGCAGGCTTATGAGGCTCTGCTCCAGCCACGGAATTCCCAGTTCGCACGCGTGCCGGCTGAGGCGAATGACCCCAGCGATGAGATCGAGAAACTGCTTCAGCGCGCGTCTAAACGCGCGGCGGCTTGACGTTACTTGTCGAGCTGCCGCTGTAGCTCGCGCACAAAGCCGGAAAGTCCAGTCTGTCGCTCACGCTTGAGCCGTTCGGCCTGCAGGATTGTTGCAACTTCCGTGTAGGCCGCATCGACATCGCGATTGGTGACGACATAGTCGTATTCTGCCCAATGGCTAAGTTCGTGACTGGCGCGGCTCATCCGGCCACGAATAACCTCGTCAGAGTCTTGCGCGCGAGTGTGCAAACGTTTTTCAAGATCGGCCGCTGACGGCGGCAAGATGAAAACACTGACCACGTCGCCACGGGCCGTGTCTCGCAATTGCTGCGTGCCTTGCCAATCGATATCGAAGAGTACATCCCGTCCCGATGCGAGCGCGTCCTCGACCGGTTTACGTGGCGTACCATAGTGATTGTCGAAGACCGGAGCGTATTCAAGAAATTCGCCGTTCTTCACCATGGCATCGAACCTGGCCTTGTCGATGAAATGATAGTGCTGGCCCTCAACCTCACCTGGACGCATCGAACGCGTGGTAGCGGATACAGACATGCTGAGCCCGGGCATTCGTTCGATCAGCATACGCGACAACGTCGATTTGCCCGCCCCCGAAGGCGAGGACAAGACGAACATCAATCCGCGCCGTTCCACGCCCTGCAAGCTGCCCCCTGCCGCCATGCGTCACTCCAGATTTTGAACCTGTTCGCGAAACTGCTCGACCACGTTCTTCATTTCCAGACCGGTGTTCGTCAGCTCGATATCGTTGGATTTCGAGCACGTGGTGTTGACCTCGCGGTTGAATTCCTGCGCCAGAAAATCAAGCCGTCGACCGACCGGGCCGCCCTTGCTTAGCAATTCACGCGTCTGAGCGACATGCGAAGCGATGCGGTCTATCTCTTCCCGGATGTCCGCTTTTGCCGCGATCAGAATTGCTTCCTGTGACAGCCGGTCTTCGTCAAAACGATCCGAAGTTTCGAGCAATGCCGAGATCTGTTCGGCGAGCCGCGCTTTAATCGCATCGGGCTTGCGCCCCGGCGCAGCCTCGGCCCGCTTTGAAAGCCGCTCGATGTCGTCCATGCGTTGCAGCAGGATTTGTCCCAGCGCCACGCCCTCGCGCTTGCGCATATCGATGAGGCTTTGCAAAACCTGCTCAAACGCCGCGGTCACAGCCACGCGCGCAGCCTGCATTTCTTCCTCGCTGCTTTCTGGTTCGACGACTTCGATCACCCCCTTGATCGCAAGAAGTCCGTCAACACTTGGCGCAACCGCGTCGGTTTTCGCTGAAATTTCACCGACGACTTTCAGGATTGAATTCAGCACATCATCATTGATGCGTACGACAGATGCCGCACCTGTACGCTTCACCGTAAGATTGGCGTAGACGGTGCCACGCGCGAGCAACTCCGTTGCACGTTTGCGCGCGACGGTTTCGACCTCATCCCAACCTGGCGGCAAACGCAGCCGGAAATCGAAGCCCTTAGCGTTGACTGACTTCAATTCCCACTCGAACGCATAAGGGCCACTGGTGCCATGGCTTCGCGCAAAGCCGGTCATACTCGACAGCGCCATCGCGCAACATCTCCTTCTTGTACGCGCCCAGTAGAAACCGGGTACGTGCAGCTTGTCCCCGAAATCCGGTGGAGTCGCAAGCCCGACAGGCCGCGGCTAGCAGAAACCCATTCCTGACGCGGCTTATCTCACTGAGCTTGAGGCTCAGCCTCTTCCTCCGGAGCCGTTTCCGGATTGCGAGCCTGTTGCGTCCGCTTACGCGGTGCCCCAGTTGTCGAAGCAGCGCCGCTCTTGCCCTTGGCCGCCTTTGGCGCCGCACCAGATCCAGGCACAGGAGCCGCTGGAGATGCGGGCGCAGGGGCAGGAGCTGGAGCAGCCGCAGCAGTCGGCGGATCATCCTGCTCGACCGTGTCATTCTGTTGCTGGCGCTCCATTGCACGGAGCTTCGCAACGCCCTTCTGATGCTGGTCGTAGGTTTCCGTAAACGTATGACCACCGGTACCGTCAGCTACGAAGAACAAGTCGCGTGTTCGCGCCGGATTAGCAGTTGCCTCGAGGGACGCACGTCCTGGATTGGCGATTGGTCCGGGCGGCAGACCGTCAATCACGTAAGTGTTGTAAGGCGACGGCTGGGTAATTTCGCTGCGTTTGATCGGACGACCCAACGTTCCTTTTCCGCCGACCAAACCGTAGATGATCGTTGGATCGGACTGAAGTTTCATGCGCTGACGCAGACGATTGGCATAAACGGCTGCGACGCGGCTGCGCTCATCGGCCTTGCCGGTTTCTTTTTCGACAATCGATGCAAGCGTCACCAGCTGTTCGGGCGAGCGGACTGGAATGTCAGGACTACGGCGTGCCCAGATTTCAGTCAGCACGCGCTTCTGCGCCGCCTGCATACGCTGAACCACCTGGTCACGTGGCGTTCCGCGCGGGAAATTATACGTGTCGGGAAGCAGAGTCCCCTCACGCGGTTGCTCCTTGAGAGAACCCGAAAAAATATCGCTGTCCTGAAGCCGGGCCACGATTTGCTCGGAAGTCAGACCTTCCGGAATCGTGAACGCGTGCTGGACCACCTTGCCTTCAACAATGGTGTTGATGACATCGCGGAGGCTGGAGTTCTTCAGGAACAGATACTCGCCGGATTTCAAACCGGACCGTGCATTGAGCGCAAGCACGCCGCCGATGAATGTCCACCGATCAGCGGATATGACACCCGAACGTTGAAGGATGTCACCGATATCAGTCATCCCGGCCCGCGGCGGGATATTGACGACCTTGTCCTCGGTCAATGGTCCCGGCGCTTCGATGGTCTTCTTGCCGTAATAGAAAATGCCCCCGGCCCCGAGCATCAGGACCACCAGCAGCGTGAAAACTGCATTGCCGATGATGACCAGCGGATTGCGGGCGCGCTTGGAGTGCTTCGGCGGCTGCGGGACCTGCTCGGGCTCAAGCGCTGCGCGCGGACTCCGGGGCGAAATGGGCGGTCTCTGGCTCATGGAAGCAACCTAAAATCCTGCAGGTATTTCGCCTACGACCTTGTAGTTTCAGCGTTATACGCGCGCCCGTGAAAGAAATTATGTCCGAATACGGCAAAACGGTGGACACAGTTTGGCCGCGTTCTCCCTACTCTGCGGTAGAGTTTCTTGCCTGGCTTTTCCTGAAAAGGCTTAGTTTGCGATACGCCTGACAATCAGTGATGCGTTAGTGCCTCCAAACCCGAAGGAGTTCGACAACGCCACGTTGATTTCACGCGCACGGGCCTTGTTTGGAACCAGATCAATCGCCGTCTCAACCGAAGGATTGTCCAGGTTGATCGTCGGCGGCGCGACGTTGTCGCGAATCGCCAAGATGCTAAAGATTGCCTCAATAGCACCGGCTGCGCCAAGCAAATGTCCGGTTGAAGACTTCGTCGACGACATCGAGACCTGCGACGCTGCATTGCCAAGCAGACGCTGAGCCGCTCCGAGTTCGATCTCATCGCCGAGTGGCGTCGAGGTGCCGTGCGCGTTGATATAGTCGATGTCCGACGCTGTAATGCCGGCGCGCTTCATCGCCATGCTCATGCAGCGGAATGCGCCGTCGCCATCTTCAGCGGGGGCCGTGATGTGGTAGGCGTCGCCCGTCAGGCCGTAGCCGACGATCTCCGCATACATCTTTGCTCCGCGCCGTTTCGCGTGCTCGTATTCCTCGAGCACGAGAACACCCGCGCCTTCGCCCATCACAAAGCCATCACGATCCTTGTCGTAAGGGCGCGAAGCGATGGTCGGATTATCGTTGTACTTGGTAGCCATGGCACGCAGCGCGCAGAAACCGCCCATCGCGAGACGGTTGACTGCGGATTCAGCGCCGCCAGCAACCATCACGTCGGCATCGCCAAACGCAATCAGACGGCTGGCATCGCCAATCGCATGCGCGCCGGTCGAACACGCCGTCACAACAGCGTGGTTGGGCCCTTTAAGCCCGTGATTGATGGATACGTAACCCGAGGCCAGGTTGATAAGACGTCCCGGGATGAAGAAGGGGGATAACTTGCGCGGGCCACGTTCCTTCAGGATGACAGCCGCCTCGCCGATCCCCTCGATGCCGCCGATACCGGAGCCGATCATCGTGCCGGTGGCACAGCGCTCTTCCTCGGTGGACGGATGCCAATTCGCGTCGTCAAGCGCCTGTGTCGCCGCGGCCATTGCAAAGACGATGAAGTCATCAACCTTGCGTTGCTCCTTCGGCTCCATCCACTGATCAGCGTTGAAGGTGCCATTGGTCCCATCGCCACGTGGCACCATACATGCGATCTGACAGGTCAAATCCGACACATCGAACGTATCGATGCGCTTGGCGCCGCTCTCGCCGTTCAGAATGCGCTTCCAGGTCGGCTCTACGCCATTGGCAAGCGGCGAGACCATGCCCAAGCCTGTGACGACTACCCGCCTCATCATTCGCACTCCGCCTTCGTATCGCGATGCTATAACAGCAAGACGGCGGGTCGTTGGATTACAACCCGCCGCATGCAATCACGTCGCCCGCTGAAATCAGCTTTTTGCGTTCTTCTCGAGAAACTTGGTGGCATCGCCGACGGTGAGGATCGTCTCCGCGGCGTCGTCCGGAATCTCGCAGCCGAATTCTTCTTCGAACGCCATCACGAGTTCGACCGTATCGAGGCTGTCTGCGCCGAGATCGTCGATGAAGCTCGCGTTGTCGACAACCTTCTCGGGCTCGACACCAAGGTGCTCGACCACGATCTTCTTAACTCGCTCGCCAATCTCACTCATCGTTCAACCTCGTGTTGTTCCATTAAACTCGACCGCAAAACGATACGAGCCATCGCGGTGCGTATAAGATTCATGTTGCCCCGCCGCATCCCTCAGACGGCCGCACCGCAAGGGCGGCGACCTCCAAACAGCGGCAGGCGTTGCAAGGGCAATATACAGGCTTTGACGATCCTGCAATGGCGTTATTCCCCCGATGCGTATTCCGTAAGGGGTGGATACCCGCTCTGCGAAACAGAATACGCACTTATCAACATATCTGAGCGTTTTCTAACGGCAAACCGTCAGGGTATCTGTCGGAAAACGCTCTATGAACGCCGTTCGGTTACCATACTTCCCAGGGCTTTACCACAGACCTCCGGAACACGCCCACAGGTCTGCAAAGCCAGGAAATGAGGCTCCGAAAAGCCTTAAATCATGGCCATCCCGCCATTGACATGGATCGTCTGGCCGGTGACGTAAGCCGCTTCGTTCGACGCGAGATAAACGGCAGCCGCGGCGATATCCTCGGGTGTCCCGAGCCGCCCCGCCGGCACCTTGCCCAGGATACCTTCCCGCTGCTTCTCGTTGAGCGCGTCAGTCATCGGCGTTGCGATAAAGCCGGGCGCGATACAGTTGGCCGTCACATTTCGCTTGGCGTATTCCGCCCCCACCGATTTCATCATACCGATCAGCCCCGCTTTTGACGCGGCATAGTTCCCTTGTCCGGCATTACCGGTGACGCCCACAACGGACGTGATCGCAATGATTCGTCCGAACCGTTTGCGCATCATCAATTTGGTCGCAGCCCGAGCCAGCCGGAATGTCGCGGTCAGATTGACGTTGATGACGTCATTCCAGTCCTCGTCACGCAACTGCACGAAAAGATTGTCGCGGGTGATGCCGGCATTGGCGACGAGAATATCGACTTGCCCCATCGCAGTCTCAGCAGCGGGGACGAGCGCCTCGACTTCTTCAGCATTTGCGAGATTGCACGGGAGAACGTGCACGCGATCTTTCAATTCACCCGCGAGCTTGTCCAAGGCCTCGCGCCGTGTCCCCGAAATCGAAACCGTCGCTCCCTGCGCATGCAGCGCGCGAGCGATCGCTCCACCGATGCCACCCGTGGCGCCGGTGACAAGCGCCGCCTTACCAGTCAAATCAAACATACTGCTCTCCCTGAATCACACACGAGCGGCGGTGATTGCATCCTTCGCGGCGGCGATATCACCCGGACCACCAACCGATACGCCAACAGCACCTTCCGCGATGCGCTTGACGAGCCCCGACAACACCTTGCCGGCGCCGATTTCAAGAAAACGCGTAACGCCCTGTCCGGCCATATACGCGACGCTTTCGCGCCAACGCACGGTACCAGTGACCTGCTCGATCAGGCGCTTGCGGATTTCATCCGGATCGGTGATCGCAGCAGCCAGAACGTTGGAAACCAGTGGTGCTTTGGGCTTGTTGATGGTGACACCAGCCAGCGCTTCAGCCATTGCATCGGCTGCAGGCTGCATCAGACGGCAATGGAAAGGAGCCGAGACCGGCAGCAGCATGGCACGCTTCGCACCCTTGGTCTTGGCGATCTCCAACGCACGTTCGACAGCGGCTTTGTCGCCCGACACAACCACCTGTCCGCCGCCATTGTCATTGGCCGCCTGGCAAACTTGCCCCTGTGCCGCCTCTGCAGACACCGCAACCGCAGCCTCGTAGTCCAATCCGAGCAGCGCCGCCATGGCGCCGACGCCAACGGGCACAGCCTTTTGCATGGCGAGACCACGCGTGCGCAGCAGTCGCGCCGTATCGCTGATAGAAAAACTGCCTGCCGCGGCCAGTGCAGAATATTCGCCCAGGGAGTGCCCCGCGACGAAGGCGGCATCCCGCGCAACATCGATCCCCGCCTCGGTTTCGAGCACCCGGAGCGTTGCCACCGAGACTGCCATCAGAGCCGGCTGGGCGTTCTCGGTCAGTTGCAGCGTTTCCGCCGGACCTTCCCAAATGATAGCCGTCAATTTCTGGCCCAGGGCGGCGTCCACCTCGTCGAAAACGGCGCGGGCAGCGGGAAATTCATCCGCCAAAGCCTTGCCCATACCGACGGTTTGCGATCCCTGCCCCGGGAAGGTAAATGCTGCTGTCATGGAGGTCCCCAAAAAGATGGGTGGTAAGACACCGCCCAGGCCGCCGGTGTCAAGCTGCGGTGCGGCGGAACCACAACTGGTTGTGCGCCTTGAGCAGTCCCGGGGGCCAATTGGAACCAACAGCGAAAGCAGGACTGGGTATCGGCAAAATCCCGATTTTTGACCAAAAACCCCTCCTCTTTGCCTTGCCAAGCCAGGCAAAATCCTTATAACCGCGCCATCCGTGGGTCCCGGCCGGGAGCTGAACGGACGGTCGTGTCTCAATCAAACCACATGGTATCTCTTTGTGCTTGATCGATGCGACAGGGTCAGTTGGCCCGTCGTCCCGTGCTTCCGCCTTCTGAGCAGATCGAGTCCTTTCCGAAGGTCTCGAAGGGCTTGCCGCCAGGAACCGCGCTAACTCTGGAAAGGACAACCATGCCTCTGTATGAGCATGTCTTCCTCGCGCGTCAGGACGCGAGCGCACAGCAAGTCGAAGAACTCGCCACCCAGCTCACCGGTGTGATCGAAGGTTTGGGCGGTAAGGTCACCAAGACCGAGAATTGGGGCGTGCGATCCCTCACCTATCGCATGAACAAGAATCGCAAAGCGCATTTCATGATGTTCAACATCGATGGCCCCGCTGCGGTGGTCGCCGAGATCGAGCGTCAGGAGCGCATCAACGAAGACGTCATCCGTTACCTCACCGTTCGCGTCGATGAGCTGGAAGAAGGTCCTTCCGCCATGATGCGCAAGGCCGAGCGTGATCGCGACGAGCGCGGTGGCGGCGGCTTCCGGGGCGACCGCGAAGGCGGTGGTTTCCGTGGTGATCGCGGCCCACGCAGGTCGCGCGACGATGATGCAGTAGCGGTTGAGGAGTAAGAATCATGGCTGAAGCAGGTGCACGCCGTCCATTCTTCCGCCGCCGCAAGACCTGCCCGTTCACGGGCCCGAATGCGCCGAAGATCGACTACAAGGATTCGAAGTTGCTGATGCGCTACGTGTCCGAGCGCGGCAAGATCGTGCCGAGCCGTATCACGGCCGTCTCCGCAAAGAAGCAGCGTGAACTCGCCCGCGCCATCAAGCGCTCGCGATTCCTTGGTCTGCTGCCTTACGTGATCCGCTAATTACGCTTCCTACGAACGCGCGGCCTCCGCGCGTTCGTCTCTGTTTTAGACGTTTTATTCTCATAACACGCTGGGATCGTCCCAGGGTGGATGGTTGGGGTTCAATGAACCTCTAACCGCTCAAGGGGCGGGACAGCTGATGATGACAGGCATTCTTATCGCACTGGCGGCCGGCCTCGCGTCGGCATTGATGTTCGCGTCAATCATTTCGGGCGCGGTGATTTCGCTTGTCCTGTTTTATCTCGCTCCCCTTCCCTTGATGGTCGCAGCATTGGGCTGGGGATCGACAACGGCCCTGATTGGAAGTGTAGCAGCCGCCATCGGCCTCGGTGCGCTGTTCGGGTTTCCCTACATGGCGGCCTTCGCGATCACTGTTGCCCTTCCGGCCTGGTGGCTCGGCCATCTCAGCCTGCTGGCACGCCCGGTGTCGGAGGATCCGCAGCTTGCCGGCCTTGCGCCCGGGCTCGATTGGTACCCCACTGGGCGAATTCTGCTTTGGATAGCGATATTCGCAATCATCACGACGGTCAGCGCACTGCTCACGCTCGGCACGGACGAAGCCTCCATCAACAGTGCACTCCGTCGGGGGCTGATGCGCGTCCTCGGATCCCGCGACGGATCGTCAACCGGTGACAGCGAACGCGTGGTCGATGCGCTGGTGGCCCTTGCGCCCGCTGCTGCCACCCTCATTGCGATGATCACTCTGACGCTCAATCTGTGGCTCGCGGCCAAGGTCACGTCGACATCAGGCCGGCTGCGCCGTCCATGGCCCGATCTGCGCACGACCACACTGCCGACCATGACGATCGGGGCATTGATTGTTCTCGTCGTGCTCTGCTTCGTCGGCGGACTGGTCGCGATGGGCGCGCAGATCGCAAGCTCCGCGCTCTTGATGGCTTACGCCCTGACAGGCTTTGCGGTGCTTCACACCCTCACTCAGACGTTTTCGGGCCGCGCGTTCGTGCTCGGCGCGGCTTATGCCGCAACACTGTTCATCGGCTGGCCCTTGATCGCGATGATCAGCCTCGGCCTGGCCGACGCGGTGTTCGGAATTCGACGAGCCTATTGGACCAAGCACGGGCCACCCGCGCCGACGTCCTGACGTTCAACATCAACTTCAACCAACACATCAACGGAGAACTCAAATGGAAGTCATTTTGCTGGAGCGCGTCGCCAAGCTCGGTCAGATGGGCGAAGTGGTCAAGGTCAAGGACGGGTTCGCCCGCAACTACCTGCTGAAGCGCAACAAGGCCCTGCGTGCGACCAAGGAAAACCGCGAGAAGTACGATGGCATGAAGGCCGATCTCGAGGCCAAGAACATTCAGGCCAAGGGCGAAGCCACCAAGGTCGCCGAGAAGATCGATGGCCGCAACGTCGTCGTCCTTCGCCAGGCATCGGAAACCGGTCAGCTCTACGGTTCGGTGTCGGTGCGTGACATCATGGCTGCATTCGAAGCCGATGGCGTGTCGCTCGGCCGCCAGCAGGTTCTGCTCGATGCACCGATCAAGGTGATCGGCCAGCACACCATCACCATCGCTGTGCATCCGGAAGTCGAAGTGAACGTTTCGGTCACTGTTGCCCGCAGCGAAGCGGAAGCCGAGCGCATCAACCGCGGCGAAGACGTCAACAGCCGTCAGGAAGATCGCGATGCTGCCGCCGAGGCGATTGCCGCCGCCGGCGAATTCTTCGATCCGGAAGCAATCGACAATCAGGGCGAGCAGGAAGAAGCTCCAGCCGAGAAGTAAGACTCACGTCACTAGGGCTTCGGTTCTGATGGAATCAAAGCCGAAGCCCTCAATTCTTATTTTGACGCGTTTTCTTCACGCGAACCGGTAGCCACTTCGCTCGAAAACGCTTCAGGCAAAAAGGCCCGGTCTCATTCGAGACCGGGCCTTTTTCTTTAGTTCTTAAGGTGCTGCGTCGAACAGTACAGCAAACGATCCGTCGCAATTACTTCGAAGCAGGTGCGTCAGCAGGCACAGGTGCCGGCGGCGGAGCTGGCGGCGGTCCGATGTCGATGGTCAGGGGCCGGTTCGGATTGTCTTCCACTGGTTTCGACGGGGCTGGAGCGGCTGCTGTATCCGAGCCCTTCTCGGACTCCTTTGGAGCAGCCGCCGGCGCTGCAGGGGCAGGATTGGGCTTTGCCTCAACCGAAGGCGAAGCTTCTTCCCGCTTCTGGGGCTCCGCAGCCGGAGCTTCGGTTTTGGCGCTCTCGTTCTTTTCAGGTTCGGCCTTCGCAGGTTCGGCCTTCGGCGGCTCGCTCTTCGGAGGCTCCTCCTTGGGCGCCTCATGCCGAGCGTCGATCTTCGGCGGCTCATCCTTCGCCGGCCGTCCCTTGGCTGCCTTTTGTTTGCCCTTCTGCCTCGCGCCGGGATACTGGTCCGAAGCTGGTGCCTCGGCCGAAGCGGGGGCTTCCGACGGCGCTCCGGCGCCCTCCGGCAGGCCATCGGCGTCAGACGGCCTTACCGTCTCGCGTGCATGTGGCCGGCGCCCCTTGGCTGCCCGCTCCCGCTCCTGAACCGCCCGTTCCGGTCCGGGTTCTGCGGATGGCTTCGGTGCGCTTCTGCTTTCCTGGCCCTGCCGGGTTAGATTCCCTCCGCCCACCGGCGCATTGGCCGCTCCGTTGGACATCACATAAGCGCTCATGGCGGAGGCCATGTCGGAGCTCGTCGTATAGTGCTGTCGCAAGAAGCCCGGCAGCGAACCCGGTGCAACGGATTTCAACAGGCCCCGTGGACTTTTGTGGCACAGAGAACACGTGGCGGAGAAAATCTGGCCGGGAGATTTTCCGGCTTCGAGGTTTTGCGCGTCTGCCGGAATTGCCGCGAAACAACCGAGCACAACAGTTACCGCCGCCAAAATGAGCGCTCGGCTCAACATTCCCAATCTCCAGGTACAAACCGCGTTGGACTCACCCGCCCACCTCGCATGTGGTCACCTTTAGCGGATTGCGACGCGAATGGAAGTACTCAGATTTGCAACGGTGTGAGTCCATTTTTTGTTCGCTGCATATCTGTGTTTGACTGTTGCCCATCGGCCTTATCGGACCATGGTGAAAACGCAGATCAGCCCTCCGTCCGGGCGCCCAGCCCGAAATTGCAATTGAAACTGTTCCAAAAAATACCCACGATAGTAGGCGCTGGGACTACCGCTTGGATCATTGGACATGCGTTCGATGGATCATCTGCTGAAGTTCTTCCTGGGCCAGTTCATCCGAAGGGGCTCAGTCACCTTCACGACGTCGACAGGAACCACATTTACCTGCGGCGATGGCACTGGACAGCCAGTGGCCGTGAGGTTTACCACATCGGCCGCCGAGCGACACTTGCTGCTCGACCCGGAACTCGCGCCGGGCGAGAGCTATATGGACGGCGACTTTATCGTCGAGCAAGGCACGATCGCCGACGTGCTGGCGATCGTCATGGACCAGCGGGACATGCTACCCCGCTGGTCGAAAGCACAATGGTGGCTGCGCTACCTAATCAGGCACTGGCAGCAGTTTAATCCCCCCTCACGATCCAAGCGCAACGTTGCATCGCATTACGATCTGGATGGGCGGCTCTACCGCCTCTTCCTCGATGCAGACATGCAATATAGCTGCGCCTACTTCGAAACACCTGACTCGACCCTCGATGATGCGCAGCTCGCCAAGAAGCGGCATCTCGCGGCCAAGCTGCTCGTTCAGCCTCATCATCACGTGCTCGATATCGGCTGCGGCTGGGGAGGCATGGGTCTATATCTCGCCGACATGACCGGTGCCGACGTGACAGGTATCACCCTGTCGGAAGAACAGTTGGGAGTGGCAAACGCACGCTCCAGCGAACTTGGACTGGGTGACCGGGCTAGATTCCTGCTGCAGGATTACCGCGACACGCCGGGACAGTTCGACCGCATTGTTTCGGTGGGCATGTTTGAGCATGTCGGCGTCGATTACTACGACACTTTTTTCAAGCGCTGTGCTGAGCTGCTCAAAGATGATGGCGTCATGATGTTGCACTCCATCGGCCGTTCTGAAAGACCAGGCATCACAAATCCGTGGATCGCGAAATATATTTTCCCGGGCGGCTACATTCCCGCGGTCTCGGAAGTGTTGCCAGCGATCGAGCGCGCCGGATTGCTGGTAGACGATATCGAAATCCTGCGGCTGCATTATGCGGATACGCTCAAGGCCTGGCGTGAACGATTTCTCGCCCGACGTGAAGAAGCCGCCAAACTTTACGACGAGCGTTTTGTGCGGATGTGGGAATTCTATCTCGCTTGTTCCGAGATGTCGTTCCGTAAACAGAACGTCATGGTGATGCAGATCCAGCTCAGCAAGCGTCAGGGCGTGGTTCCCATCACGCGAGACTATATTACCCGCGAGGAAGATCGCCTGAGGGCTATTGAAAGTTCAAAACATCCGGTCCTGCGTCTGGCCGGAGAGTAATTACACACGTCAGGGCTGCTGCGCGCGGCGGGTTTCGTCAAGCCGCCGATGCATAGATTTTGACCGCTTTATTGCTTGTGTGAATCGTGCATAAGACCGCGCAGCGCTTTCGCCCGGCCAATATGCAGTGCGAGATAGACGCCCTGCATTCGCCGGAAAGAAAGTATACATCATCGCGATGGCTTCTCCTGATTCGAACATTGTGAAGCTCACCCCCGATGCCGGTGTGCCGGCCTATCGGACAGCTCCCCATAATATCGAGGCTGAGCAAGGCCTTCTCGGTGCAATCCTGGTCAATAACGACGCGTTTTATCGCGTATCGGACTTTCTTGAGCCGAAGCATTTCTTCGAGCCGATCCATGAGTTGATCTTCGAAACCGCGGCAAGCCTCATTCGGGCTGGCAAGGTGGCCACGCCCGTTACGCTGAAAACCTTCGTTCCGGCCGAGACCGACATCGGCGGCATGACCGTTGCCCAGTATCTTGCGCGCCTCGCAGCTGAAGCGACAACGATCATCAACGCTCAGGATTACGGACGCACGGTTTACGACTTGTCACAGCGGCGCGACCTGATCCGCATCGGCGAAGATATGGTCAATGTCGCTTTCGATGCGCCGGTGGACTTTGCACCACGCGCACAGATCGAGGACGCCGAACGGAAGCTCTACGATCTCGCCGAGTCCGGCCGGTATGACGGCGGGTTCCAAAAATTTTCGCAGGCGCTCTCCGTCGCCGTCGACATGGCCGCGAACGCGTATAGCCGCGACGGCAATCTGTCGGGGCTAGCGTCCGGTTTGCGCGACATGGACGCCAAGATGGGCGGACTGCAGCCTTCCGACTTGATCGTTCTCGCGGGCCGTCCGGCTATGGGTAAAACAGCTCTGGCAACTAACATCGCCTACAACGTTGCCAAGAATTGGCAGGGCGAGATCCAGGCTGACGGCACGATGAAATCCGTCAACGGCGGGATCATCGGCTTCTTCTCGCTGGAAATGTCGGCGGAACAGCTGGCCACCCGTATTTTGGCGGAGCGAACCGGGATTTCATCGAGCATGATCCGCCGCGGCGGCATCAGCGAGGCCGACTTCGATACGATTCGCGAACATTCGATTGAACTGCAGAACTTGCCCTTCTATGTCGACGACACCGGCGGTCTGTCGATCTCGCAGCTCACCGCACGCGCGCGACGGCTGAAGCGGCAGAAGGGGCTCGATCTTCTGATCATCGACTACATCCAGCTGCTGTCGGGTTCGGGTAAGCGATCCGACAACCGCGTCCAGGAAATCACCGAGATCACCACCGGCCTCAAAGCACTGGCGAAGGAACTGGCCGTTCCGATTATCGCACTTTCCCAGTTGTCGCGTCAGGTTGAAAACCGCGAAGACAAGCGTCCCCAGCTCGCAGACCTTCGTGAATCCGGATCGATCGAGCAGGACGCCGACGTCGTGCTGTTCGTCTATCGCGAAGAATACTATTTGCAGAGCAAGGAGCCGCGTCCAGGAACGCCGGAGCACGAGAAGTGGCAGCTCGACATGTCGCTGGTTCACGGCAAGGCCGAAGTGATCATCGGCAAGCAGCGTCACGGTCCGACGGGCACCATTGATCTGCAATTCGATGCAAGCGTAACGCGGTTCGGCGATTTGGCCCAGGACGCCCAATTGCCACACCACCGCTGACCCATTGAACCGCCCTAGGGCTGCGCGTATTGTGCGGTTCCATTGATGAGCGGAGACGGCGCGGGCTGTTTTGCGCGCAGGAATTTCGAGCCATAAATTCAAGCCATGGACCGCCCTTCCGACATGACGCCCAATTCAACCGCGACGCTAGCGCTTGATCCGGTCACGCTGACCACCACCACGGGCATCCTCACCATCGATCTCGACGCGATTGTCGCGAACTGGAGCAAGCTCAAGAGCCAGGGCGTCCCGGCGGAATGTGCCGCTGTGGTCAAGGCGGACGCTTACGGCTGCGGGATCACACCGGTCACCCGTGCGCTTTGGAAGGCGGGCTGCAAAACCTTCTTCGTCGCGACCCTCGACGAAGCACGTGCCGTTCGTGACGTCGCGCGTACCGCCGTCATCTATGTGCTGGACGGCTTCTTTCCTAACTCCGGGCCGACTTTCGCGGAAATCGACTGCCGTCCTGTGATTGGCGATGCGACGGAATTCGCCGAGTGGGAAGCTCTCCGAAAGATTACCGGCCGGCAGAGCGCAGCAGCCATTCAGATCGACACTGGAATGAACCGGCTGGGCTTTTCGATTGCGGAGGCCGAAGCCCTGTTGCCCCGCATCCAAGCAGGCAACCACGGCATCACGCTCGTGATGAGTCATCTCGCCAATGCCGAGCTTCTTGGCGATCCCATGAACGGACGACAGGTCGCAGCGTTCAGGAACATCGCATCACGTTTCTCTGGCGTGGCCGCTTCCCTCTCCAATTCATCCGGCATCTTCCTCGGGTCGCAATTCCATTTTGACATGCTGCGCCCAGGGGCTGCGCTTTACGGCGTTAATCCGACGCCTGAAGCCGACACACCGATGTTGCCCGTGATCAATCTGAAGGCGCGGATTGCACAGATCCGTCATATCGAACGCGGGGACACCGTCGGCTATGGCGCGACATGGACCGCACGACGGCCGACGCGCCTCGCGATCGTCACCGCAGGTTATGCCGACGGCTATTTCCGTGCCGCGGGCAGCATTGATAACCGGCGCGGCGCAGAAGCTGTTGTTGCCGGAAAACGCTGCCCTGTTGCTGGTCGTA
This sequence comes from Afipia dichlorophenoxyacetatis, assembly GCF_055386385.1. Classification (NCBI taxonomy): domain Bacteria; kingdom Pseudomonadati; phylum Pseudomonadota; class Alphaproteobacteria; order Hyphomicrobiales; family Nitrobacteraceae; genus Afipia; species Afipia dichlorophenoxyacetatis. The sequence goes on from NZ_AP029250.1 coordinate 3,754,088, forward strand.
TTTCCATGGACCTGCTGGCGATCGATATCACCGACGTCCCGTCTCACACTGTCCGGCGCGGCCACATGGCGACGCTGATTGGTGACGGCATCACCGTCGATGATCTCGCGCACCATTCCGGCACGATCGGCTACGAAGTGCTGACCAATCTCGGCAGGCGTTTCACGCGCGTGTATCACGGCGGGGCGGATTAACCGCCTCGCCGTAACTGCAGCAACTATTGCGCGGTTCTTTTCTTCAGGACCATGTTGCCGGTCAGCAGGAATTTCTGAGCCCGCTTTCCGTTGTCCACTTCCGTTGTGTAGATATTGCCCTTGGAGTCCAGCGCAAGATTGTGGACCCAATGGAAGTCGCCGGCCATACGGCCATTCCGGCCAAAGCGGCCGACGATCTCGCCAGTGTCGCGTACAAGCGTCCGAACCTCGTTGTTGGCGCCATCGGCGTTGATCAGAAATGTTTCGTTGGCATCCGGCCAGATTTCCAGATCCCACACCGAGCCATTCGCCAGCGTGTTCTTCTCGACGAACATTTCCTTCACGAAGGTGCCGTCCTTCCTGAACACCTGAATACGATCGTTCTGCCGGTCGCAGACATAGACCAAACCATCCTGCGCGATGCGCACGCAGTGCACCGGATTGCCGAACTGTTGTGACGGCGCAGCAGTAGGATCGTAGGCAGGCAACTTCTCATCGGTCGGCGCTTTGCCGTAGGCACCCCACATGCGCTTGAAGGCGCCGGTCTCGCTGTCAAACACGATGACGCGGTGATTGTAGTAGCCGTCAGCCACATAAAGTTCGTTGGTGGCGGCATCGACCGTCATATTGGCGGGCCGGCCGAGACGCGTTGTGTCCTTGCTGTCGGTCTGCGGGCCGGACTTACCGATCTGCATCACGAATTTGCCGTCACGGGTGAATTTGAGGATCATGCCGTCGGTATCGCCATTTCCGGCGAGCCAGACGAACCCTTTGCTGTCGATATAGATGCCGTGTTCGTTGGCGGGCCAGTCGAAGCCCTCTCCCTTTCCACCCCAGGCCTTGATCAGATTTCCGTCCTGATCGAACTCCATCACCGGTGGCGCGGGGACACAGCATTTGGTTCGAGGCGGATTAAGGCTCGCAGCCTTCTCATCGTCCGTCAGCGTGCGTGGACGCTGCACCACCCAGATATGATCCTCGGCGTCGACGGCAACGCCTGCCGCCTGCCCCATGATCCAGTTGTTGGGCAAAGGCTTCGGCCATTGCGGATCGACCTGGAATTTCGGCGCATCGGCCGCGTGAACCGCAGTCGCGACAACAAGACCTGCGAGCGCAACAATCCATCTCATAACGTCACTCCCTAATGCCGCGTCACGCCGTCAGGAATGATCGGTCACGCACGGTCGTTGTTTGATTTGTTGAGTGTGGTTGGAAACGAAGAACGACTAACGCGGGAGACTCCCTATCGTTATCTGCAAGGCACAGGATAAGCGTATCCATCGGTCATCCGCTATCGACGACATTGCGAAATCGGTTGACTTTCAGGACACAATCGCGAACAAAAGAGGAACACAAATCCCAGCCGCACTGAGTCCCTAGTCCATGGCGAAAAACGCCCTCTCCTTCGTCTGCCAGAATTGCGGCTCGGCCTATAACAAGTGGCAGGGCAAGTGCGAATCCTGCGGCGAGTGGAATACGCTGGCGGAGGAAGACGTCTCCGGCGTCACCACCATGCCGGCCAACCTGCGTCCAAAACGCAAGGGACGGCTTTTCAAACTTGAAACACTGACCGGCTCCAGCCCTGACGCGCCGCGCCTGCCATCGGGCATGGGTGAGCTTGACCGTGTCACCGGCGGTGGTTTTGTGCGCGGTTCGGTGCTGCTGGTCGGCGGAGATCCCGGCATCGGCAAATCGACGTTGCTGACCCAGGCCACCAGTCTGCTGGCACGCGCAGGACATCGCGTTGTCTATATTTCCGGTGAAGAAGCCATCGCGCAGGTGCGGCTTCGCGCGGCGCGACTGGGACTGGCCGACGCCGCCGTTCAGCTCGCCGCAGAAACATCGGTTGAGGATATCATCGCGACGTTGTCCGAAGGCACGCCTCCGCGCCTCGTGGTGATCGACTCGATCCAGACCATGTGGACCGACACCGTGGAATCCGCGCCAGGCACCGTGACGCAGGTGCGTGCGTCCGCGCAGGCCCTGATCCGCTTCGCAAAGAGGACCGGCGCAGCCATGATCCTGGTCGGGCACGTCACCAAGGATGGACAGATCGCCGGCCCCCGCGTCGTCGAGCACATGGTCGATGCGGTGCTGTCGTTCGAGGGCGAAGGCTCGCAGCAATTTCGCATCCTGCGCTCCATCAAGAACCGCTTCGGTCCCACGGACGAGATCGGCGTGTTCGAGATGACGGGCCTCGGCTTACGCGAAGTGATGAATCCGTCAGAGCTGTTCCTCTCTGAACGCGATCTCGGCAGTCCCGGCACGGCGGTGTTCGCCGGGATGGAAGGCACCCGGCCGGTGCTGGTCGAGTTGCAGGCGCTCGTCGCCCCCACCTCACTCGGCACGCCCCGACGCGCGGTCGTGGGCTGGGATTCCAGCCGACTATCGATGGTGCTTGCGGTGCTGGAGGCCCATTGCGGGGTCAAGCTTTCGGGCCATGACGTCTACCTCAACGTGGCAGGCGGTCTGCGTATTCAGGAACCGGCGGCCGACATGGCCGCTGCTGCAGCCTTGGTGTCATCGCTGGTCAACGCCCAGTTGCCGGTCGATGCCGTCTATTTCGGCGAGATCTCGCTCTCTGGCTCGGTTCGTCCTGTCGCCCAAACCTCCGCGCGCCTCAAGGAGGCGGCCAAGCTTGGCTTCGCCCGGGCTGTCCTCCCAGAAACCACGCGCGGTGAACCGGGCGGCGATGCTGGGTTGTCGCTCAACAGCGTCGGCTCGCTCACATCCCTGGTCGCGGATATCGCAGCACGCGGAAGAAAGGCACAGCCGGCCCGATCCGGAAGCGACTAGATCCGACCAGGCCGGTTCCCGGGTAAGCCAGACGCGCCGGAAAGCCACAGCTAAGGACAAATCGAACGTCACACCGCGATTTGACAGCCGGGACCGGCAATGGGCGGATGACGTCCGCACGATCCACCGCTATACAACCTGCGCTTGGCTGCGTTCCCGCCCCAATCCATCAAAACGCGTTCCCAAAGAAACCGTCCATTAAGGTCAACGGACAATCCCTGGGAATGATGTGGTTTTGACTGTGATGAGCGGTCTTTTGCGGGTTCCGTGACCTTGCGGGACATGGCATATGGCCTTCACCTTATCGACGTGATGATGAGCTGATTCGTCACCTCGACCTGATCACCGGGACCTGACTGACCAATGCCGATAACGCTTCTCGACATTATCGTTCTTGCCGTGATGCTGCTGTCGGGACTGTTGGCTATGATCCGGGGTTTCATGCGTGAAATCCTGTCGATCGCCGCATGGGGCACAGCCGCCCTCACCACGCTCTATGCCTATCAAAAGCTGCTTCCGAGCGCGAAAGCCTATTTCAACAACGATACGATCGCGACCATCGCTGTTGTCGCCGGCGTGTTCATCCTGACCCTTATCATCGTTTCGATCATCACCGTGCGCATATCAGACATGATCCTCGATTCACGGATCGGCGCGCTCGACCGCACTCTCGGCTTCCTGTTTGGCCTTGCGCGCGGACTGTTAATCATGGTCGTTGCGTTCCTGTTCTTTGTTTGGCTGGTGCCCGACAAACAACAGCCCGAATGGGTTCGTAACGCCAAGTCGCGTGTAATGCTGCAAGGAACCGGCGATTGGCTGATGTCGCTCTTGCCGGATGACCCCGAGAACACCATCTTGAAGAGGTTCAAGAAAAAAGGCGACGAGGATCAGCAGACTGATGCTGCTCCCGATCAGCGCTCGACGGCGGCAGCGGGGAACGACGGTGGGTATGCGAAATCGGCCCGCGATGGGCTTAAACAGTTGATCGACGGCAAAGCGGCGGGGCGCTAATCCCTGTCCAGCAGCCACACATACTAAAGGTGCGGTGGACCATATGAACAGCCAATCCAGCGATTCCGATACGCCCGACAACTACGACCGCGATCTGGACCTGCATGGAGACGGTGACACGCTGCGCGAGGAATGCGGCGTGTTCGGCATCTACGGCCACCCTGAAGCTGCAGCGATTACGGCGCTCGGTCTCCATGCCCTGCAGCACCGCGGGCAGGAAGCTGCCGGCATTGTTTCTTTCGATGGTCAGCGTTTTCACTCCGAGCGCCGCCTCGGCCTCGTCGGCGATACCTTCTCGCGCGGTGAAGTGATTGATCGCCTGCCCGGCTCCAACGCTGTTGGGCATGTCCGCTATTCCACCACGGGCGGGACCATCCTGCGCAATGTGCAACCGTTGTTCGCTGAGCTGAACGCCGGCGGTCTCGCCGTTGCCCATAACGGCAATCTCACGAATGGTCTCACACTGCGCCGGGAGCTTGTGCGCTACGGCGCCATGATGCAGTCCACCACCGATACCGAGGTGATCCTGCATCTCGTTGCGCAATCCAAGCGCAGCCGGTTCATCGAACGCTATATCGAAGCACTGCGCACGATCGAAGGCGCCTACGCGCTGGTATCGCTCACCAACAAGAAGCTGATCGGGGCGCGTGATCCGCGCGGCATCCGTCCGCTCGTGCTGGGCGAACTCGACGGCTGCCCGATCCTGACGTCGGAGACCTGCGCGCTCGACATCATCGGCGCGAAATATGTCCGGGACATCGAACCCGGTGAGATCATCGTGTTCGACGAAAAGGGCCAGGAAATTCATAAGCCATTTCCTCCGGTCCCTCCTCGCCCCTGCATCTTCGAATACATCTACTTTGCGCGGCCGGACTCCGTCGTGGGCGGCCGCTCGGTCTATGAAGTCCGTAAAGCCTTCGGTGCGCAGCTCGCGCGCGAAAGCCATGCGGAAGTCGACGTCGTCGTCCCTGTACCAGACTCCGGTGTGCCGGCGGCTGTCGGCTATAGTCAGGCTTCAGGAGTGCCGTTCGAACTCGGCATCATCCGTAACCATTATGTCGGCCGCACCTTCATTCAACCGAGCCAGAGCGTTCGCGAACTCGGCGTTCGCATGAAACACGCGCCGAACCGCGCGGCGATCGAAGGCAAGCGCATCATCCTGATCGACGATTCACTTGTCCGCGGCACGACCTCAAAGAAGATCGTTCGCATGATGCGTGATGCCGGTGCGCGCGAAGTGCATTTCCGTCTCGCCTCCCCGCAGATCATTCATCCCGACTATTACGGCATCGATCTTCCAGACCGTGGCGGCCTCCTGGCTGCGACCCACAGCATCGAGGAAATGCGCGACATCATCGGCGCAGACTCGCTGGCGTTCCTGTCGATCGACGGCATGTACCGCGCCATGGGTGAGCCGGGCCGCGATCCCGCCAATCCCAAATTCTCGGATCACTGCTTCACGGGCGATTATCCGACCTCCCTCACCGATCAGACCCACGTCGAGCAAAACCAGCACCAGTTGTCGCTGCTTGCGGAAGCGAGCTGAGAAGCTCTCCTTCCGGAGCTCGCTGCGATTGGCTCAAGAGAGGTCGCGCATCATGTATTGCGCGTCACCTCCATAGCTGCCGAGCGCGCGTGCCAGCGTTCGGTCAAGCTTTGCGGTGAACCCCTGACGCTGCCAAAAGCCAGTAGAGCCGTTCACTGCGACCAACGACATGTGTTGGATATGTTCCGCCAGCGCATGCTCCACGAGCCATGCCACGATCCGTGCGGCTGCGCCCGTATTTCGAACTTCGGGCGATAGCGCGAGATCATGGATGTAAAATGTGGACGGCGCGGCTGGCAAAGCCCCCAGCAGCGAGTTGAGTGCAGGCGCCCCGAAGCGCCGCCACGGATGACTGACCACATAGGCCACCGTCCGGTCCCCCTGCTCGAAGACGCGGCAGCCGGCGGGATACAGCGCAAGTCGTTCAGCGAATACCGCTTCATCCTCTGGATAGGCGGGATGAATGAAAGCTGCGAGAGCATTGGTGGCCGGAAGGTCCGCTTCGGCCATGGGCCGCCAACGCCCTCTGGCGGAATGCAGGTTCAGATCCATGGCTCCATCTAGCACGATAGCCGTACCAATTCTGCCATTCCGGCCTTGTGCCAAACGGCCACCTCTTTAAAAGACGGCTCACGAGCGGCCGGAATTGGACCGCGTTGATAAGGACCCGTTTAAATGGCTGCCGATCTTTCCTCTCGCATCGCTCTTGTGACCGGCGCATCGCGTGGCATCGGCTATGCCACCGCCCGGGCGCTGGCTCGCGCCGGCGCGCATATCATCGCAGTCGCCCGTACCCAGGGAGGGCTTGAAGAGCTCGACGACGACATCCGAAAAGATGGCGGAACGGCGACCCTGGTGCCGCTCGACATGACGGCTCTCGACGGCATTGCCCGGCTTGGGGCGGCACTGAACGAACGTCACGGCAAGCTCGATATTCTCGTCGGCAATGCCGGCATGGCGGGAACGTCATCGCCTCTCGGCCATACCGATCCCAAGTTCTGGGACAACGTGATGGCGATCAATCTCACCGCAAACTTCCAGTTGATCCGCTGCATGGAGCCGCTTCTGCAGCAATCAGATGCTGGACGCGCGGTGTTTCTCACCTCGGGCATCGCCCACAGAGCCAGCGCCTATATGGGCCCTTATGCAGCGTCCAAGGCCGCGCTGGATGCGCTCGTGCGCGTTTGGGCAAACGAGACGGCTACCACACCAATCCGCGTCAATCTGTTCAGCCCCGGCCCGATCCGCACTCGCATGCGCGCGACGGTCATGCCTGGCGAAGATCCAATGACCCTCGATACGCCTGACCAGGTCGCCGAATTCATCGTTCCCATGTGCGCGCCGTCGTGGACGGAATCCGGCAAGCTCTACGACTATCGGACCAAGTCGATCATGACGTTCCAGCCGCCGGCTGCTTAAGCATCGGCGACCACCGGCCAATATCGAGGCGGCTTGTTACGATTTCCGTTTGGCTTTGTGCGCGAACGGATTTTCCTTCTCGCGCAGCGTGATGCGGATCGGTGTACCGGGCAAATCGAAGGTGCTGCGCAGGCTATTTGTCAGATAGCGCAGATAAGATTCCGGCACCGCATCGGCGCGGGAACAGAACACCACGAAGCTCGGCGGACGCGCCTTGGTCTGCGTGACATAATTTAGCTTCAGGCGCCGTCCTGACACTGCAGGCGGTGGATTATTATTGACGGCTTGCTCGAACCAGCGATTGAGCTGACTGGTGGACGTGCGCCTATTCCACACTGCGTAAGCATCTTCGATCGCACTTATCAGGCGATCGATGCCCTCACCCATCAGACCGGATACGGCAACCACCGGCGCGCCCCTGACCTGCGGCAGCCAGTGGTCTACATCCTCGCGCAACTTTGCGATCTGGCTCGGCGCGCGGTCCATCAGATCCCATTTGTTGACCGCAAGCACGATGGCGCGACCTTCGCGTTCGATGAGATCAGCGAGGCGCAAATCCTGCTCTTCGAAACGGTTTTGCGCGTCCATCATCAGCACGACGACTTCGGCGAAACGGACCGCGCGTAACGCGTCCGACACCGAGAGCTTCTCGAGCTTGTCTTCGATACGCGAGCGCCGCCGCAGGCCCGCCGTGTCGAACACGCGAAACTCTCGGCCCTTCCAGGAAACATCGACCGCAATGGAGTCGCGTGTCGTGCCAGCCTCGGGACTGGTCAATAGGCGTTCCTCGCCCAGCAAATGATTGATCAGCGTTGATTTGCCGGCATTGGGCCGGCCCAGCACCGCGACGCGAATGGGGCGTGTCGAAAGACTTTCATCCGCGCCGTCAACATTCGCAAACGAATCCGGATCGCCGTCCTCGTCATCGTCTTCGACGATAGGCTCCGGCATCAATTCACGCAGGGCGTCGTACAAATCACTGAGGCCTTCGCCGTGTTCGGCGGAAACCGGGATCGGATCGCCGAGCCCAAGCGCGTAGGCTTCCATCGCACCGGCGTCCCCATGCTTGCCTTCGCTCTTGTTGGCGAGCAGCAGCACCGGCTTGTTGGCGCGGCGTGCAAAATCCGCGAACGCACGGTCCGTCGGCGTCAGCCCCGCGCGTGCATCGATCACAAACATCAAAGCATCGGCAGAAGCGATCGCCGCCTCGGTCTGCTCTTGCATGCGCGCGGTGAGTGAGCCCTTGGCGCCCTCGTCGAGACCCGCAGTGTCGATAATGGTAAATTCGAGATCGCCAAGACGTGCATCGCCTTCGCGCCGGTCACGGGTGACGCCGGGCTGATCATCGACCAGCGCGAGCTTCTGTCCAACCAGGCGGTTGAACAGGGTCGACTTGCCGACGTTTGGCCGGCCGATGATGGCTATTTTGAACGACGACATGTTCGATCCGTTCGCCCTTTACGGACCACGTGTCAAGAAAAGGATCAGATGAAGCGCCGCGGGCCTATGGAGGCCGCGGCGACCTAAGAAAATCAGCGTGCGAACCCGCCACTCGGCAAAGGCGCCGGGAAAGCGCCAGCCGGTTGCTGCTGCTGCGGTGGAGGCGGCGGGGCGGCCTGTTGAGCCTGTGGTGCTGGCGCATCCGGAGGTGGCGCAGTGATCCGCTTCCGCTTGACCTTAGGCGGTGGCGGAGCATCTGGCACCGCAGCGGCGCCGCCCTCCTCCGACTCCGATGGTGCGGCATCCTGTGCTGGTTCGGCAGCCGGAGCCGGGGCCGATCGCGCCGCCGTCTTTGAGCTGGACTTGCGCTTGGCCTTCGGTTCGGGTGCCGGAGCTGGCGGCGGCGCCGTCTCAGCCACCGGTGCCTGGCCCTGCTGCTGTTGAGCGCCCTTGTAGAGATCCTTCGGCACGCCCTGCTCGACGCCCGGAACGCCATCGGGAAATACCGGTTTGCGCTCGCCAGGAATCTTCTTTTTGGTGTCGAACCAATCCATCATATCGGTCGGGTCGAAATTACCACCACTGCATGCTGCCAACGCCGTGGAAATCGCGGCCAGCAGGGTGAGAGCGATCAAGCGCTGCGAAAGACGCATCGATTTCATCCAATCAAACTTCAGCTTTTAGCCGCAGGCGGCAACAATGCCTGCAGGGCTTCCGCACGACTGCGCATCCCCGCAGGTGTCTGCGCGTCGTTCCCGATCATGTCGAGCCACTGGCGAGCAGCTACGGCATCGTTATTCCGCCACGCCGACAAAGCGAGCAGCTCCCGCGCCGAATGCCGGTAAGTCCGGTCCGGGCCTGTAGCAGGCTCGAGGCGCTGACGCATGGCATCGTAGGGCGCCGTTTCCATCAGCAGGCTCCCCGCACGAATGCGCGCCAGATCCTGTTCCGACGTCGACATCGCTGAATTCGAAGCAATGGCGTCATAGAGCTTCGCGGCTTCCTGCGGATCACGGAAAGCGACCTCCGCAGCCGTCCGCAGCCGCGCCAAACCGGCATACCCCTTGGACGAGCCTGCGGCGATTTTTGCGAACGCAGCCTCTGCCTCGGTGTGCTTGCCCTGTTCGGACAAGGTGATGGCAGCCTCGAAAGCCGAGCCGGCTTCCGCCGACTGTTTTGCCTGCCAATACTGGTAGCCGCGCCAGCCACCGACCGCCGCAATGATCAGAATCGCACCTGCGACGATGAAGACCGAATACTGCTCCCAAAGCTTCTTGAGCTTCTCGCGGCGCAAGTCTTCATCAATTTCGCTAAATAATTCAGACACTTGTACCGTCCCGCCGCTAATCTATGTGAATGCCACACCGCTGCGCGGTCCCACGCGCTCCCCAATGTGGCGGCCGCGATACAGTACCGGTATGGCGACCGCAAGGCAAAGTCAGACGGATCAAAGCCTTAACAACGCCGAGCGTCGGGGCGGCTAAGGGCCCTTTTAGCGGGTGTCCGGTCCGAAGGCCAAGTAATCCTCCTTAAGCAGCGTCGGCGACAGCGGTCCCAATCCTCTTCTTAAGTTTAATGCAGCGTTTCTGACTCTTTGCGCTGGGTGAGACGACTGATTTTGGCAGAGGTGTTATGCATTTTGGACCGGCGGGCGCGGCAATAATATCGCCGCCACAAACCCTCTTGGTACGCGAGGATGTTCCGACATATTGCGCCGGGCGTCCTCGCTCATGACCGAGACCCATGACCAAGACCAATGGGTTGATGTCACGCGGCGATGATAAGAGCCGCGACCTTTGAATTCTGAGATTCGCAAAGATTCGTAAAATGTACGCTGTACTCTTTCTCTCTGCGAGTTTGTTCGCACTCGCGGCCCTCATCTGGGTCAGGACGGTTCGCAATCGTCCCGCGGCATGGAGCAGGAAGTTTGGCTGATGCGGAAGCGGAAACTCCGAAAGCATTAGCGCGCTAACGCCAACGACTGACTCGACCACACATCAACAACATTGTTGGATTAGAATGAGCGCGGGCCCCTCCGTGCTTGCTACCCCCAAGCCAGGCCGGCTTCCCCCCAAGTAAGCCGGCCTTCTTGTTGCGCGCATGAAAAGCCTCATCGACTTTTTATTGCATGCATAGCAAGCGATGAGCAGACTTCCGACAGTACTGCTCGATGCGATCCGATCGACTGTAACTTGGAGCGGTGACGACTGCACGCGCAACCGCCGCTGTGGCGCGAAAGCGACACTTCAGCCAAATCAACCCAGAGTACCGTTGAGTCCAAGCCGAGGTACCGCTCTGTCCAAGCCGTCAGCTCCGGCGACCGTTAGTGATGTCCTGCAACTTGGGAATCACGGATATCACAATGAAATTCGTATCGCGGACGGCTTTCGCATTTATCGCTCTTTCCATGGCGTCGTCGGCCTACGCTGCCGACCTTGCGCCGGCTCCCCGCCTCTACACTAAGGCGCCACCGCCAAGCCCGATGTTCAACTGGACCGGCTTCTATGTTGGTGCCCATGGAGGCTACGGCGATGGGTCCGGATCGTCGGGCATATTCGATCCAGCCGCCTACAGCACAGGGATCATCCCATCGATGGCGATCGTCCCGGGCGGCGGCACGACAGCCCCGTTTGACCTCTCCGCCGGCCCGCGCGGCGGATTTGGCGGCATCCAGATTGGCTACAATTGGCAGGGGGCCGGGTCACCGTGGGTATTCGGCGTGGAAGCCGATGCCAGCTTCGGACGGCTGCGTGGCGAGGACGCCAAGCCGTTCACAGTGGACGCCACCGTTGGCGGTGATATCGGCGACTACACTGGCGTCGCAAGACTGCGCCAGACGATCGACGCCTTCGGCACCGTGCGCGGCCGCATCGGCTATAGCGCGGACCGGTTCATGCTCTACGCAACCGGCGGCTTGGCCTGGGCAAATGTAGAAACAAAGCTCAGTGTCGATAATGTCGTGCCGGGCGTCGTTGGAAACTTCTCGGATGCCCAACTTGCGGCGCTGTCTAACGGCGCATCATCGACGGATGCCCGCTTCGGCTACGCCGTGGGCGCCGGTGGCGAATGGGCTTTCGATCGGAACTGGTCCGTCAAAGCTGAGTACATCTATCTTGGCTTTGACAGCGGAAACTCACTCGGCATTCCGGGCCTGAGCGCAGATGCATCGAAGCTTCACCTTCATACCGTGAAGGGTGGCGTCAACTATCATTTCTAGTGTCCCGGTTCTAACGTTCGCATCACTTTGCAGCACTCTAGTTTGCGAACGTTAGAACCAGAAGGGCCACTAGCAAATCTATAAGGCTAGTGCGCTTTTCGAATTTGACGTTCGTACTGAGGACTCGCAGCAATGCTGGTACGAACGTCAAATTCAGCGCACTAGCGCCTATCGATTTTCAATCTCCAGAGAGCAACTTAAGCCCGGCAGAACGCCGGGCTTTTTTCTTTACCCTCAACAACGGGCCGGTGCATTCGCATCACCGAGAGCAACGCGTGACTGGTTCGCATGAAAGCTCTCACATCGTCGAATTCGTTTACTCGCGATGCGAAGCTATCCAGCGCCAAAACGCGGACAGACCAAGCCACCCGGAATAATAACTTAGATGGCACGCTGCTCGAGCAACGTCTCGTAACACTCGCAGGATAACGATCGCAGCGCCAACAGATCGATGATCTTGATCACGCCACGTGAGTAGCTGATCACACCCGCGCTTTGCAGCTTCGATGCAACGTCAGTCACGGACGTGCGACGAACGCCGAGCATTTCCGACAGAAATTCCTGTGTCAGCGTGATGGTATCGCTTCCGGTGGTTTCACGCGTCTGCAGCAACCATCGACAAAACCGCGCCTCGACTTTGTGCAAGGCATTGCATGCAGCACTGATACGCGCTTGCACCAAGAGGAATTCGTTGTAATCGATGCAGAGATTTTGAAGCTCCCTGCTCCCTTGCGTTGCTTTTCGGAATTGCATTGACGGAATGCGGATCGCAGTAATCGGCATCTGAACGATTGCTCGAACCTTCGATATGTAGGGTCCGAACCCAACCATCGCGCCGAAAACACCGTCGCGGCCAACGGTCGCAGTCTCAATCGCTTTGCCATCTTTCATCACGACAACAATTGAGATCATGCCGCTCAGGGGAAAGTAGACGGACTCGATCTCCTCACCAACTTCAGCCAACACGACGCCCTGCACGAAGGCTCCAAATACGAAATGCGGGCTGAGAGTCTCGAAGGCTTCGCGCGATAGTGTTGCGAGTAGTTTATTTCCGCGCGGATCGATATGAGGACCGTTCAATTCAATACCCTGCCCGTTCGGGCTGTTGAACCGCAGCAGATGAGGAAAAACCCGGCGCCCCGATTCGACGCCGCTGCGGGGTTATTTCAACTACGCGAGCAACAAACTCGTTGTCCGCCCGGAACCCGACATAAGAGCCCGCTAACGCAGCGGAATATCAGGTGATTTTTCCACTAAGCTGAAAAGCTTGGTGCTGGGAGGCCAACGGCTAGGAATGATGTGCGGTTCCATCAAGGGCCCCTGCATGGACCAGAGCGGCCTCATGCAGGTCCGATCGCGCAGATTCACCCTCGAATCGCCAAAGCATTCTCTTCGAATGCGGACGACGAGATTCGCTTTCTATTTTTAGATGCAGCCGGAACCTTGCCGGCTTATGCGGTCTTTCGAGTTCCGCTTGGGAACAACGTCGCAGCAGACTGCGGCCGTCCGGTCAGGTAACCTTGCACCGCATCACATCCTTCGCGTGCAAGCATGGCCAATTGCTCTTCCGTCTCAACGCCCTCGGCAAGAATAGGGATATTGAGACTTCGACCAAGACCGATCACGGCGCGGACAATCGCTTGAGAATGCTTGTTGCGCTCAAGATCCATGATGAATGCACGGTCGATCTTGATCTTGTCGAACGAGAATGAGTGGAGATACGACAGCGACGAATAGCCGGTGCCAAAATCATCAAGAGCGATATCGACACCGATTGCTTTGAGCCGCTTCAGAATTGAAACCGCGCGTGAGAAATCGTCGATCAACACGCCTTCGGTAATTTCCAGTTCAAGCAACGACGGCGCGAGATTGGCCCGCAACAGAGCTGAAAGAACAACCTCCGGCAAATTGCCTTGCTGGAATTGGCGCGGAGAAATATTGACGGCAATCTTTTTACGTTCCGGCCATGACGCAGCTTCGCGGCATGCCTCTCGGAGAATCCATTCCCCGAGCTGAACGATCAAACCACTTTCCTCAGCGAGCGGAATGAAGACGGCAGGCGATACATTCCCGTATTTCGGGGAATTCCAACGCGCCAGCGCCTCATAGCCAACGATCTCGCGGTGCATGGTGACTTGAGGTTGATAGTAGAGCGTGAATTCTCCAGCGGAAATCGCCTGTCGCAGATCTTCCTGCATCGCGCGGCGCTCACGCACCTGGATATCCATTTCAGAATTGAAGTATTGAGCGGTTCCCCGGTCGTGTCCCTTTGCCCGGTAAAGCGCCAAATCCGCGTTCGCAAGCAGGCTTTGAGTGTCAGTGCCATGCTCCGGATACACGGCAATGCCGATGCTCAAACCGACATGGAGAGATTGCCCGTCGAGATCGATCCTTGCCGCCACAGCCGACAACAGCCGAGAGGCCAATTCGCGGGACAGGTTGCCATCTTCGTCATCAGGCGTGATGAGCATGAATTCGTCGCCACCGAAACGGGCAACGAAGACGCCCGTTGCTGTCGCGGAAAGGCGATTAGCAACTTCACGCAGGACACGATCCCCCGCCGAATGTCCGTGCAGATCGTTGATCTCTTTAAAGCCATCGAGATCCAGACACATGACGGCGACGCGCGTGTTCTGAGCAGCCGCATTGGCGATAGTCGCAGCAAAACATTCATCAAAGGCGCTGCGGTTGGCAAGATCCGTCAAGCGATCATGGTGAGCCATGTACGCGATGCGGTTCTCCGCCTCGCGTCGTTCCGTGACGTCTTCCAGCAAGACAACAAGATGTTCTGCAATTCCCGCGTCACTTCGGATCGCGACGCGCTGAGACGTCACGAGCTTCGTCGCTCCCGACGAGGTCTCGATCGAGTGATCCCCGGACACCAGCGGCCCTTCCTGAAAGAGAGCCTTGCTGTCTAGCTGATTGGACAACTCCCCGGCGGCATTGGGATAGATTTCCAACGATGATTTGCCGATCCAAAGGCTGCGTTCGATACCATAGAGGCCTTCCGCTGCACGATTAACCAGGGTCACACTACAATTGCGCGCGTCGGCCGCGCCTGGAGGAACTTTCTTCACAATGATTGGCAGAGGCACGTGTTCAATGACGGTGTCGAGGAATTTTTGCGCCCGCCGAAGATCGGCTTCAGCCGTCCGCTGCTCTGTAACATCAACAGACGCAACGAGCCGCGCTTCCCTCCCCTCGTAGTGCAACGAATGGGAATAACTGCAAACTTCGAAAATGCTGCCGTCCGCACGCCGATGGCGTCGAATGTGCCTTCCAGCATCTCTCTTCGGCATCGATTTGACGAAAGCAGCGAAGCGCTCCCGATCTTCGACGGGCCGAATATCGAGTATGGAAAGCGCAAGGAAATGCTCACGTTCATAACCGTATTGTTGAATCGCGGCATCGTTGACGGCAAGAAATTCGAGTGTTTCCCGATCGAACACCCACATCGGGATTGGATTGTTATCGAACAAGAGCCTGAATGATTCCTCACGCAATGTGCTTTCGGTCACGTCTTCATGCGTGGAGATATAGCCTCCAGCAGGAATAGGCTCGTTGACCACGCGTATGGTGCGACCATCCGACGCCTGAAAAGTGTGTTCGGTTCGAAAACCTCTGCCGACTTCGTCGAGAACACGACGCTGATATTCGGCCGGATCCCCCTTGAAGGTGCCAGACTCCTTGCGATAGTTCAGCAAATCTCTGAGCGGCGCGCCGGGCTGAGCAACATGGGCGGGCATGTTGTACATGCGAAGATAGCCCTCGTTGCCGACAACCACCCGGGCTTTGTCGTCGAATATCAAAAGCCCTTTCGCAGTGTTGTTGATAGCTGAGCTGAACTGCGCATTATGCGTGTTGATGTTGGTAGCAAGGCGCCTCGTTCCGACAAAGACAACGATGCCGATTGCGATCAGGACGGTTGCGGCAGCACCAACCAAATAAAACGCCGCCTCGCGCCAGACCGCCATGGCGTCGACCATACCCGCCGTCACCACCACAAACACGGGATGGTTCGGCAGCCGTCGCACAGCCATCAGTTTGTCCGCACCATCGATCGGGCTTACACCGCGTGTCTCGACGGAGTTGTTGGACACCATTGAATCGCGAATACCCGGAAATTGCTGTCCGATGACGGATGCTTTCCGAGGAACACGCACAAGAAGCGTTCCATCCTCGCGGAAGAGCGCAATCGTGCTGCTTTGGTTCGGCTTGATGCGTTCGAAATAACGCTCAAGGTAGTCGAGATGGATAACGCCGTTGATCGTTCCCAGAAAATGGCCGTGAGAATCTGTCAACTTGCGGGCAATATTGAATCCGAATGAATCACTCGCCGGAATCCTGACCGGGCGTGTGACGATAACTCTCGACTGGGTGTTGGAGCGAAACCCATCAGCAGCATCCACACTCAATGGTCCGTTCGCGGATGCCACGATGGTCGCCGTAGTATTCACCAGACTGCCATCGACAGCGCCGATACCAAGCTCGGATATGTGTGGAAGCGCGGCGATGTTATTTCTGAGAACGGTGCGAACTTCCTTGCTCGCCATGTGGAAGTTAAAGGCGTCGGGTGTGGTTATTTTGAAGCGCTCGATATCATTGGACAGAGCGCGCTGAGCCATTTCAACGGACTGGAATGAGCGATCAGTCTCCTCGGCGAGGATCAACGCGAGGTTTCGCAAATCCGATTTTTCGTGTTCGACAAGCCTGTTGTGCAACGTGAGGATCACGGCAGCCGTAGCGGCCACAAACAGCAGCGCCAAAAACGCCGTGGCAACGATGATCCATCGGCTCAGCTGCCTTGCGCCACCTCTGAACAGAGAAGGACGCAGTGGCGCTTCGCGCGACTTCCGATCCGGATGAGCACCCGAATTCGCTGACCCCTGGGATTCCGCTCGCATTGTTCTTGTCTTTTTCAACTGCGAGTCGAACCATGTCAGAGTTCAATTAAAAGACTTGCTTGGTATCCTTGTTATCAGCGAAGAAATTTTCATTAACCCTGACGAATTGTAATCACCCGATCAGCCTCGAACCGGCCGGGTGATCCCCGTTCAAACGTCGGATTTATCTCGATAAAGCGACTTTAGGCCTTGGGTTTAACCCCGTAGACGTGCTCGGGCCCCGGAAATGCCCGTGAGCGGACGTCCCGGGCGTAATCCTGGATCGCCGCCTCAATCCCTGGACCGAGATTGCCATAGCGCTTGACGAATTTTGGAACCCATGGCGACAGCCCCAGCATGTCCTCCAACACGAGCACCTGGCCATCACACGCGGCACTGGCGCCGATGCCGATGGTCGGAACCGGAACGACCTCGGTAATGCGCCGCGCCAAGGGCTCGGCTACGGCTTCCACAACCATCGAAAACGCACCGGCCTGGGCCACGGCAACAGCGTCGTCCTGAATGGGACCGCCCCCGTTGCCGCCCTCCATCAATTTCAACGCTTCGTCACGGCCCTGCGACTTGAAGCTGCCGAGGGTGTTGATCGACTGCGGCGTGAGGCCGACATGCGCCATCACAGGAATGCCGCGTGTGGTGAGAAACTCGATCGTCTCCGCCATGCGCACGCCGCCTTCCAGCTTCACGGCGCCGCAATGGGTTTCCTTCATGATGCGTGCTGCGGAATGAAATGCCTGCTCCTTTGACGCTTCATATGAGCCGAACGGCATATCCACGACGACGAGAGACTGTTTCGACCCACGCATCACCGCGTGGCCTTGCAGGATCATCATATCGAGCGTGACCGGCACTGTGGTCTCAAAGCCGTGCATCACATTGCCGAGGGAGTCGCCAACCAGAATGACATCACAGTACTGATCGACCAGCGACGCGGTATGCGCATGATACGATGTCAGCATGACGATCGGTTCGCCACCCTTCCGCTTGAGAATGTCGGGCGCCGTCTTACGCTTCACCGTCGTTTGCACGGACATAGTCTTAAACTCCAACCACAGGAACGCCGATCACCAGGGGATGAAAGGCAAAAGCGAGTGCGAGATAGACCACCGTTCCGACCACAACCGCAATCAGATCATTACCGAGACCGCCGACCGGAATCGGCGGTGCACCGGGGTCCTCACGGCGCTTCAGCGAGATGCGATCGTACACCGCCCACGCAAGAACTGAGCCGAACAGAATGATCGAACCGAGATCGCCATTGGCAAGGAGATGCAGCACGGCCCACAGCTTCACACCAGCAAGCATCGGGTGTTTCACGGTCGCATAGATGCGCCCGCGGACATAGGACGATACCACGAGAATGATCGCTGGCAGCATCAGGCCCATCGCAATGTGCCGCAGGGCAATGGGCGGATACCAAACGTTGACCCACTCCGTTGCACGATAGATGCTGAAGCCGCGGCCGATCAGATAGACACCGATGATGGCGATGATCGAGTAGGCGATTTTGTAACCGCTTTCACCAAGACGCGCGATGACTGCCGCGCGCGCGTCGCGTCGCGTCGTCAGAATGTGGGTGCCGAGGAACAGCACCAATCCCACAATCATCGTCAGCAGTCCCATGTCCCCACCTCTTAAATCCCGCATGCGGGACGGATCTCGCGCTCAAGTTATCCGTCGAAACGTTTCCTCTGCGTGCCAAGGCTGCTAGTGTCCCGGTTCTAACGTTCGCAGCAACTTGCAGCACTCTCGTTTGCGAACGTTAGAACCAAAAAGGACACTAGCAACTTAATGAAACTAGTGCGCTTTTGGATTTGACGTTCGTAAGGAGGACTCGCCGCAATGCTGATACGAACGTCAAATCCAGCGCACTAGCGTCGGCCTACGCCGTGCTCGGGTATCATTTTTAGGGTCCCGCGCGCAATGCTGCTTCCGCATCGCCACCCTGCGTTAACCCCTTCAAGTCCCATGAAATTCACCGCTCTTGCCGCTCTGGCGTTCGCCATCGCCATATCTCCCGCCACCTCCGCCCAAACGCCCGCATCGTGGCCGCCCAAACTCGTCAAGATCGTCGTCCCGTATGCAGCAGGCTCCACGCCCGACCTCGTCGGCCGCGTCCTTGCCGATGATCTGCAAGCGCGGCACCCCGGCTCCAGCTTCGTGGTCGAGAACAAAACCGGCGCCGGCGGCAATATCGGCACCGACGCCGTTGCCAAGGCCGAGCCGGATGGCGCAACGATCGGCATCAGCCTGGGTGGCCCTCTTGCCATCAATACGATGCTGTTCTCGAAGCTGCCGTACAACCCGGTAAAGGACATCGCGCCGATCACGCTGCTCACCTCGTTGCCAAGTGTGCTGGTGGTCCCGACCAGCCTCGGCATCAATTCAGTGGCTGATTTCGTAGCTGCCTTGAAACGCGATCCTTCCAAATTTGCATTCGGCTCGATCGGAGCGGGCTCGCTGTCGCACCTGACCATGGAAGCCATCGCGCAGCGCGCTGGCGTAACCATGACGCACATTCCGTACGGCGGTTCGCCGCAGGCCATTACGGCGGTCATCCGCGGCGATGTTCAAGCGGCGTGCCTTCCCGCCATCGCCGTCACACCACAGCTTGCCGAAGGCAAGGTGAAGATCCTCGCCGTCGCAACTGCTCAGCGCTCGCGCTTCTTGAAGGACGTCCCGACGCTGAAAGAAAGTGGTATCGATGTGGAATCCGACGCATGGAATGCGTTGATCGCGCCGGCCGGTACACCGCCCGCCCTGATCGCCCAGATCAATGATGAGGTGCATGACACGCTGACCAAGCCGAGCGTGCGCGAGAAGCTCGAAACGCAGTTGATGGAGCCTACTCCCTCCACACCCGACACCTTGCGGGCGCGGATGGATGCCGAGATCAAACTGTGGGCGGACGTGATCAAACGCGGCGACATTCGAATAAACTAAAATAGATGAGGAACGCCCGTGAACCCGGCCACCACCTTTGCCTTCGAGCGCAGCCATAACATCGTGATCGACGCGCCGGCCAAGGCCGTGTTCGATTACGTCACCAATCCTCAATCCTGGCCGGAATGGCTGGCGGCATCACACCATATCGACAGCGAAAACCGTCCGCTCGACACTGGCGAAGTGTTTCGCGAGAAATGGCACATCCGATCGGGCGAGGTTTCGTTGAGCTGGATCGTGCGCGCCTGCGTCAGCCCGAAGCTCTGGATCGTGCAAGCCGAGACCGACTTCATCGGTCCCATCGTCATCCAATACACCTGCGAGGAAACGGACGGCCGCACCACCTTCACCCGGATGGTGCGCAACCCCGCTCGCCCCAAGCCGCCGACCGACGATCAACTTAAGCGGATCGATGACGAAGCCGCCATCGGACTGAAAAATATCAAGACCAACGTCGAGAATCAGACACCTAAATCCTGACCACACGTCCGCTGCGGGCTTGCTGGAGCGCGCCCCAATTGGCCATAAACGACGGCGGCGACCAGATCGGCATGCCAGCCATTGTCGATACAAGCAGCACGACCGAAGCGATCGCACCAAACACCGTGCCAAGCGCAGCGACAACAAATGTCGCGGTGTGTGCGCCAGAACGCTTGGCGACAAGCATATACAGCAATCTGCCGCCATCGAGTGGAAACGCCGGCAGCATGTTGGCAATTGCTAGCGCGGCATTGAGATAGAATGTGAAGCGCGCAAGCTGCACGATTATTCCCGCAGGAGGTACGTGTACGTAAGCGGTACTGACCGCGAATTGCTCTGGCGAAAGGTAGCGAATGAAAGCAAGAACGAGAAGCCCCAATAGAGCCAATGCGGCGTTGGACAACGGCCCTGCAATCGTGATTGCAAAGTCATGCTGCATCCGGCGCGGCGACGTCGCGAAATGAACTAGGCCGCCGAACAAATTGATATCGATCCGGCGTACCGTAACGCCATAGCGTCGCCCCACCTCGGCATGGGCCAATTCGTGCAACAGGATCGAGCCCAGCAATACCAGAATGCCCAGCACCACCAGGAAAGGCCCGATACCGCCGGGCGCTTTCCAAAAATGAAACGTCAACACGAACGCCGCCAGGAAGAATGTCGGATGCAGTGTGACCGGTGCCTTGTGAAATCGACCGATCTCGATCATCCCGTCGTCAAAATTCAACGTTGGAAATCGCATCGGCGTTAATCCGGACGAATTGATTCATCGAATATTGGGGCTTCGAACCACGCCTTGATCCGTTTGAACGGTGCGCACACTTTTCCTCGCCACGATGATCCATTGACCGGCGTCTCGTCTGCGATTGCTGCTGCACAGAGCTGCTCGAAATAGCCAAGAAAGGCCATATCGTTGGCTTTCGTCACCGTGAAGGATTCACCGTCGACGAAGACGGTGTAATTGTAACCATTACCGCCAGGGCGAACGAAAACCGGAAGCTCGGTGAATTGGACGCGATCCTTGGAAATGACGTAGCTGGCCGGGTCCAATCCTCTCGCCGCCATAATGGGTTCAAACCGCTGCAGCTCCTTGATGAAGCTCGCGTCGAAATCCCCGACCGAGGACTGAAGCTGAATGAGCAAGGTGTCCATCGCCTTCACCTAGCGTCGAAAGAGATTGAAAATGATGTTGAGCCAGAAGACGTCTTGCAACGATTTTGCCCCGCGCAGTTTGAAGTGCGCTGCCATGACAAGGCACATCGCAACGCCTGCGGAAGCGATGATCAGCGAGTCTCGCAAAGAATCCCCCTGTACGCGCGCGAGCACCAGACAGAGCACGAACATCGCAGGCGAAAAGACAAGAAGAAACCGGGCGACGCGTTGCCTTTGTGCCGGTGTGTCCTGTTTCTCAGAAGTCGTTTGTTGCTGATCCATACTGCGCCCCTCATTGTCCCTGACCCGCGAATATTGGTCGCAGGCGGCCGGACCGAGGTTCAAGGAGAATGGCCGGTACAGATGCCGAAAAAGGGGCTGGCTTATGCGGGGGAAGGCTTGCGCGTCAGGAGCCGGTCCTACGGCTTGAGGGAATCCCTAGCAAGGGGGCGATTATCCACGTAGCGGATCATGATCGGCCGTCCGGCGATGGCGCCGCCGAGCCCGCGGCTTAGAGTCAGTGGGGTGCAGCCGTTCAGCGCCTCCTTGATGGCGCCGAGATATGTATCCCGCGTCTGCGCCGGCACGCCATCGGTCGCATAGGTCACGCGGGGCGGCCCGATCAATCCGCCATCGCGCTTGAACGAGAACTTCACCGCCATCTGCATGCCTTCCCGGGCTTCACTCTCCGGCGGCGGCGTCCAACAGGACCGCAGGGCCGCGAACAGATCCCCGATCGTGTCGAGATCGTGATCAGGCTTCACGTATTTCGCGGCATCCTTGTCGTCCGGTTTGCTCATGATGGTGAGCTGCAGGTTCTCGCCGATTGGATAGTCGATTTCGGGAATGCAGGGCCCATGCTGGAGCGGGCTACAGTAATAAGGCGTGCACGGCCCCTGGTTCAGCACACTACATGGCGAATGCGAAAAAGGGATCGGATTGTTCTGATTTTGACGCTGCGAACGCGCGTCCGACGGCATTGCAGCGACAACCAATGCTGCAAAAGCGAGAAAAAACAGGGCGATACGTTGAAGCATGAAACCTGCTCGAAAGCCTGCACCATGCAAAACGTAAGTCTCAAATACCTCACATCAAGAACTTCGCGCGAAGTTGAACATCGCGCAACACCGTCGATATCCAGCGCCCCTTCTCTCGGCTCTAAGTGCGGACCAGAGCTTTCAGCGACAGCAGAACAAAATCCGCGGCCCGGTCGCCAGGCTCACGCCTTCTTTTTCACGTCCTTGACGCTCAGGAAGGTGATGCCGTCGGAGCGCTCGCGGGTGTAGTCCAGATAGAACTGGTTCCTGGCCAGAAACACCGGATCGTTGTCGACGTCGTCGGCAACGCCTGAGTTGTTGGCGGCCAGGAAAGTGTCGAGCTTTTTTCTGTCTTCCGCGGATATCCAGCGCGCCAACTGGAATTCGCTGATCTCGAAATCCACCGGCAGCGAATATTCCGCATCGAG
Source organism: Afipia dichlorophenoxyacetatis (assembly GCF_055386385.1). NCBI lineage: Bacteria > Pseudomonadati > Pseudomonadota > Alphaproteobacteria > Hyphomicrobiales > Nitrobacteraceae > Afipia > Afipia dichlorophenoxyacetatis. The sequence goes on from NZ_AP029250.1 coordinate 3,776,652, forward strand.
CCGCGCCTTCAGCACGTCGAGCTGCAGCATGCCGACGACGCCCACCAGCGCAGGAGCGCCGTCGCGCGGGCGGAACACCTGCACGACACCCTCCTCGGACATCTGCTGCAAGGCTTCCTTGAGCTTCTTGGCCTTCATCGCGTCCGTCAGGCGCACGCGGCGCAGGATTTCCGGCGCGAAGCTTGGCACGCCGACGAAGTTGATGTCCTCGCCTTCGGTCAGCGTATCGCCAATGCGCAGCGTGCCGTGGTTTGGAATACCGACCACGTCTCCCGCAAATGCTTCATCGGCGATGGCGCGATCCTGCGCGAAGAAAAACTGAGGCGATGACAAGCTCATATTCTTGCCGGTGCGCACGAGCTTGGCCTTCATGCCCCGCGTCAGCTTGCCGGAACAAAGCCGCGCAAAAGCGATGCGGTCGCGATGGTTCGGGTCCATGTTCGCCTGGATCTTGAACACGAACGCGCTCATCTTGGGATCGGCAGCCTCGACCTTGCGCTTGTCAGCCTCCTGCGCGCGTGGCGGCGGCGCATAACGGCCGAGACCTTCAAGCAGATCGCCGACACCGAAATTGCGCAGCGCCGAGCCAAAAAACACCGGCGTTAGATGACCTTCGCGGAAGGCTTCGAGATCGAACGGCTTGCAAGCCTCCGACACCAGCGCGAGTTCTTCCTCGATCGCGTTGGCATCGAGATTAGGGTTACGCGAGGCGAGATCGGAAATCGCGATCTGCTCGGCCTGCCCCGTCTTCGCACCACCACCCTCGAGCAGCCGCACGCCGCCGGTTTCGATATCGTAGGTGCCGAGAAAATCGCGGCCGCGCCCCACCGGCCACGTCATCGGCGTGGTGTCGAGCGCCAGCGTCTTTTCAATCTCATCCATCAAATCGAATGGATCGCGGCTTTCGCGATCCATCTTGTTGATGAAGGTAATGATCGGGATGTCGCGCAGCCGGCAGACCTCGAACAGCTTGCGCGTCCGTGCCTCGATGCCCTTGGCCGCGTCGATCACCATCACAGCGGAGTCGACGGCTGTCAGCGTCCGGTAAGTATCTTCCGAGAAGTCCTCGTGGCCCGGTGTATCGAGTAAGTTGAAAACGAGATCCTGAAACTCGAAGGTCATGACCGAGGTGACGACAGAGATGCCGCGCTCGCGCTCGATCTTCATCCAGTCCGACCGCGTATTTCGGCGTTCGCCCTTCGCCTTGACCTGCCCTGCCAGATTGATGGCGCCGCCGAACAGCAGCAGCTTTTCGGTCAGCGTCGTTTTACCGGCGTCAGGATGCGAGATGATCGCGAACGTGCGCCGGCGCTTCACCTCTTGGGCGAGCGGCGCGCGAGATGGGGACTCAGTGGTCACTGCGGTGTCGGTCATGGTGGCGAGCGTGTGGCAAAGAAACGCGGCAGGATCAAGGGAGATTCAAAAGTCCATGCACTTGCATCCTGTTCCACCCTGTCCCATAGTCGACTTTGAGGACGGCCTCACCATCATCGATATCCGCAGGGACGGCCCTGCCATGAAAGGATCTCACCATGGCATGGGGAATACTGTTCATCGCCGGATTGATGGAAATCGGCTGGGCTATCGGCCTCAAATATACCGACGGTTTTACGCGTCTGCTGCCCTCGGTTCTGACGCTGGTCAGCATGGTCGCCAGCGTCGTCCTGCTTGGCCTATCGCTCAAAACTCTCCCGGTCGGCACGGCCTATGCGGTCTGGACGGGCATCGGCACGGTGGGAACCGCCCTGCTGGGCATCTGGCTATTCGGCGAACCCGCCACTGCCATCCGCCTCGCCTGCATCGGCTTGATTGTCGCCGGGATCGCGGGGCTGAAATTCGTCACCTGATGTGATCAGCGAACGAACAGCGAGACGATCGTGTAGGCCGCTCCGGCAACGAGAGCCGATGCTGGGATTGTGAATATCCAGGCGATGACGATGGAGCTGGCCACGTTCCAGCGCACGGCCGACATGCGGCGGGCGGCACCGACACCGACGATGGCGCCCGTGATCGTGTGCGTCGTGGAGACTGGCACGCCAAGGAAGGTCGCCATGAAGAGCGTGGCAGCGCCGCCTGTCTCCGCGCAAAAGCCCTGCATCGGCGTCAATTTGGTGATGCGCAGCCCCATGGTGCGGACGATTTTCCATCCCCCCATGAGCGTGCCCAGCGCCATCGCAGCCTGACACGACAGCACAACCCAGAACGGCACGCTGAACTCGGTTCCAAGATAGCCCTGCGAGTACAGCAGGACCGCGATAATGCCCATGGTCTTCTGGGCGTCGTTACCGCCGTGCCCAAGGGAATAGAGCGAGGCGGAAGCGAATTGGAGAATCCGGAACGCACGATCGACGGCAAACGGAGTCGAGCGCACCGATGCCCACGACACGATCGCCGTCAGCAGCAGGGCGAGCAGAAATCCGACCAGCGGCGACAACACAATGGCGAGCAACGCCTTCGACAGTCCGCTCCATACCGCGACCGAAATTCCGGCCTTGGCAACGCCTGCGCCGAGCAATCCGCCGATCAGCGCATGCGAACTGCTCGACGGCATACCGAGCGCCCACGTGATCACGTTCCATACGATGGCCCCCAACAGGGCGGCGAAGATTACCTGGGCGTCGATGACTTCGGGATGGATGATGCCTGTGCCGATCGTCTGCGCGACGTGCAACCCGAATACGGCGAACGCGATGAAGTTGAAGAAGGCCGCCCACGCTACCGCGTATTGCGGCCGCAACACGCGGGTGGACACGATGGTCGCGATCGAGTTTGCCGCGTCGTGCAGTCCGTTGAGAAAGTCGAACACCAGCGCGACAGCGATCAGCCCAACCAGGATCGGGAAAGCCAGCGAAGCATCCACGGCCTAGACCTGCTCGATCACGATGCTGTTGATCTCGTTCGCAACGTCGTCGAACCGATCTGCCACCTTTTCGAGGTGCTTGTAGATTTCCGCTCCAACCACGAAGTCCATCGTGTTGCCGTCACGATGCTTCATGAAAAGTTCCTTGAGACCGATGTCGTGAAGATCGTCGACGCGGCCCTCCAGCCGGGTGATTTCCTCGGTCAACGACGTGAGCGTCACGACATTCTCGCCCATCGACTGCATCAGCGGAATACAACGACCCACGAGATTTGCGCATTGAACCAGGATGGTTCCAACCTCACGCATCGGCGGTTCGAACGTCCGCACCTCGAACAGCATGACGGCCTTGGCCGTCTGCTGCATCTGGTCGATGGCATCATCCATCGCCGTGATCAGGTTCTTGATATCGACGCGGTCGAATGGCGTGATGAAGGTGCGACGGACGGCCATCAGCACCTCGCGGGTCACCTGATCGGCGTCGTTCTCGAACTGACTGACGCGCTGGCAATAGACCGGGGTTTCTTCTCCCCCGCGCATCATTTCCTCGAGCGCCTCTGCGCCCTTCAGAACCGCCTGGGAATGCTTGGCAAACAGGTCAAAGAACCTCTCCTCCTTTGGCAAGAGAGCGCGAAACCAGCCAAGCATGAACATTCTCCGGAAGGACAGATCTTGTCACCTATCTGTCACAAACCGTTTCGCACGCCAACCGACCCCGCCCAAGATATCTTGGGCGGTCATCCACCGATTTGTACGACCGAGAAAGCTCGATAAATCAGTCGATTAGAGCGATCGTTTGAAGAAGTGGGCAATTTCGCCGATGACGCCGCGCCGGAAGGTCAGCACGCAAATGACGAAAATCGCGCCCTGAATCACCTGCACCCACTGTCCGAAGCCAGCGAGATACTGCTGCATGGCGATGATCACGAAAGCGCCGACCACAGGCCCAAACACGGTGCCGAGGCCGCCGACCAAGGTCATCAGCACTACCTCGCCCGACATGGACCAGTGCACGTCCGTCAATGACGCGTTCTGGGCCACGAACACCTTCACGGCGCCTGCAAGACCAGCCAGCGTTCCCGAGAGGATGAAGGCCAGCAGCTTGTACTGGTCGGTCTTGTAGCCCAGCGAAATCGCCCGCTGCTCATTCTCGCGGATGGACTTCAGCACCTCGCCGAACGGCGAGTTGATAGTGCGGTGGATCAGCAGGAAGGCCGCCAGGAAGATGACCAGCACGACGTAATAGAGCGTGATCGGCTTGGACAGGTCAAACAGGCCGAGCATGATGCCCTGCGGAATGCCCTGAATGCCGTCTTCACCGTGGGTAAACGGCGTCTGCAGGTAGATGAAGTAGAGCAACTGCGACAGCGCCAGGGTGATCATCGCGAAATAGATGCCCTGACGCCGGATCGCGATCAGGCCTGTCACCACGCTCATGGCGGCGGCCGCAAGCATGCCGAACAGAATTCCGAACTCCGGCCGAAAGCCCCATTCCTTCACCGCATGTGCGGTGGCATAGCCGGCTGTGCCCAAGAACATGGCGTGGCCGAACGACAGCAGACCACCGTAGCCGATCAGCAAGTTGAAGGCACAGGCAAACAACGCGAAGCACAACGCCTGCATCACGAAATACGGATAGATCGGGGTCAGCGGCACGGCAGCCAGCAACACCGCCATGATGACGAAAGCGATCATTTCGTCGCTGGTGGAACGGCCCGTTGCAGGAACGGCATTATCGGTAATTGTCGACATATTAATGAGCCCGTCCCGTTAGTCCCGTCGGCTTCACAAGCAACACCAGCACCATCAAAACGAAGACCACGGTGTTGGAAGCTTCCGGATAAAAATACTTGGTCAATCCCTCGATCACACCGAGCGCGAAGCCCGTGATGATCGATCCCATGATCGACCCCATGCCGCCGATCACCACCACCGCGAACACGACGATGATGAGGTCAGCGCCCATCAGCGGACGCACCTGATTGATCGGCGCCGAGAGTACGCCGGCCAATGCGGCAAGACCGACGCCCAGGCCATAGGTCAGCGTGATCATGCGCGGCACGTTGATGCCGAAAGCGCGCACCAGCGTCGGATTTTCGGTCGCAGCCCGCAGATAGGCACCGAGCCGGGTTTTCTCAATCAAATACCAGGTGGCAATGCACACCACGAGGGAGAAGATCACCACCCAACCGCGATAGATCGGCAGATACATGAAGCCGAGATTGACGCCGCCCTTGAGCAGATCAGGGATGGCATAGGGCAGACCGGACGATCCGAAATAGTTCTGGAACACGCCCTGGATAATGAGCGCGAGGCCGAACGTCAGCAGCAGTCCATAAAGGTGATCGAGCCCGGTCAACCACTGCAGCATCGTGCGTTCCAGCAGGATGCCGAACCCGCCGACGATGACCGGCGCGAGGATCAGCGCCCACCAGTAGTTGATCCCGCCATAAGTCAGCAGAAAGTATGCGCAGAACGCTCCCATCATGTAGAGCGCGCCGTGCGCGAAATTGATGATGTTGAGCATGCCGAAGATCACGGCAAGCCCAAGACTGAGCAGCGCGTAAAAGGAGCCATTGATCAGTCCGACCAAAAGCTGGGCGTAGAGGGCTTGCATCGTATTCGGTCTTTCGCGCTCAGTTTGACATGGTAGCGAAGACTGCCCGGCGGCGAACCGCCGGGCAGTTAGATTACGTCATTACTTCTTCAGCAACGGACACGTGCTCTTGTCGAGCGGCGTGAAAACCTGATCGGCCGGAATGGTGGCGACCAGCTTGTAATAGTCCCAAGGTCCCTTGGACTCAGAAGGCTTCTTGACTTCGAACAGATAGGCCGGATGGATCTTGCGACCGTTCGGCTGGATCGTTCCCTTGCCGAACAGCGGATCGTCCGTCGGCATGGCCTTCATCGCCTCGACGATCTTGGCGCCATCGTGGGAGTTGCCGCCCTGTGCCTTGAGCACCTTCAGATAGTGAGTCACAGCGGAATAGACGCCGGCATGAACCATGGTCGGCATCGCCTTGTTCTTCATGCGCTCCGAGAAGCGCTTGCTGAACGCGCGGGTCTGGTCGTTCATATCCCAGTAGAAGGTTTCAGTCAGGTTCAGCCCCTGCGCTGCATTCAGACCGAGCGCATTGATGTCGCTGATGAAGACCAGAAGACCGGCAAGCTTCTGCCCGCCTGACACGATGCCGAACTCCGCAGCCTGCTTGATCGCATTGGTGGTGTCACCGCCCGCGTTCGCGAGACCGATCACCTTTGCCTTGGAAGCCTGCGCCTGCAGCAGGAACGACGAGAAGTCGGACGTGTTCAGCGGATGCTTCACGGAGCCAAGAACTTTACCGCCCGCATCCTTGACCACTTCGGACGTGTCACGTTCGAGCGCCGCCCCGAATGCATAGTCTGCAGTCAGGAAGAACCAGGTGTCGCCTCCAGCCTTGGTCATCGCACCACCGGTGCCATGGGCCAGGTTGTAGGTGTCGTAGGTCCAGTGAATGGTGTTGGGCGTGCACTGCTTGTTCGTGAGATCGGACGTACCCGCGCCCGAATTCAGGAAGATCTTGTTCTTTTCCTTGGTGAGGTTGCTGACGGCCAGCGCCACGCCCGAGTTCGGCACGTCGACGATGACGTCCACCTTGTCGACGTCATACCACTGACGTGCAACGTTGACGCCGACGTCCGGCTTGTTCTGGTGATCGCCGGAGACGACGTCGATCGTCCATCCTTCTTTCTTCAGGCCGGAGTCCTCGACGGCCATTTCGGCGGCGATGGTCGAACCGGGGCCGCCCACGTCAGCGTACAAGCTCGACTGATCGCTCAGCGAGCCGATCTTGACGGTCTTGTCCATGGTTTGCGCCGAGGCGCCAGTAGCCATACCCAGCACCAAAGCGGTGCCAAGCAATAGCGCGGAAACACGTTTATTCATCACTCCTCCTTCGACTTATTAACTCGGTCCCGGGTCGTTCTTCGCGGCCCAGGACCAAGGGCGCCTCGTCAAACCTTTGTACTCAGCCCCGGCGGTGAACCCGCCGCGGAAATTCAGCTCTTCAACAGTGGGCAGGAACTCTTCGCAAGCGGCGTAAACGCCTGATCGGCCGGAATGGTCGCAATCAGCTTGTAATAGTCCCACGGCCCCTTCGACTCCGAAGGCTTCTTCACCTCGAACAGATAAGCCGGATGCAGCTTACGACCGTTCGGCTGAATGGTTCCCTTGCCGAAGATGATATCATCGGTCGGGGTCGCCTTCATCTTCTCCACGATCTTCAGCCCGTCGTGGGAATTCCCTCCCATGGCGTCGAGCACCTTGAAGTAATGGATAAGGGACGAATAGACGCCGGCCTGCACTGTCGTCGGCATGCTCTTGTTCTTCGAGCGCTCCTGGAAGCGCTTGGAGAACGCACGGGTGCCGTCGTTCAGATCCCAATAGAAGGTCTCAGTGAAATTGAGGCCGTTTGCAACGTTCAGCCCGAGCGCATGTACGTCGGACACGAACATCAAAAGTCCTGCGAGCTTTTGCCCGCCCTTCACGATTCCGAATTCAGAGGCTTGCTTAATAGCATTGATGGTGTCGCCGCCTGCATTCGCGAGGCCGATCACCTTCGCCTTTGACGCCTGCGCCTGTAGCAGGAACGACGAGAAGTCCGACGTATTGAGAGGATGCCGGACGCTGCCAATGCTCTTTCCACCCATCGCGCTGACAGCATTAGTGGTGTCTCGCTCCAGTGCCGAACCGAAAGCATAGTCGGCGGTGAGGAAGAACCAGGTATCTCCCCCGCTCTTGACCATCGCCGAGCCGGTCCCATTGGCGAGCTGATACGTGTCATAAGCCCAATGAATGGTGTTTGGCGAGCACTGGGCGTTGGAGAGATCAGACGTTCCAGACCCCGAGTTCAGGTAGACGCCGTTCTTTTCCTTGACCACGTTGTTGACGGCGAGCCCAACGGACGAGGTTGGCACATCGACGATGACATCGACCTTATCGCGATCGAACCACTGACGCGCGATGTTCACGCCTACGTCGGGCTTGTGAAGATGATCGCCAACGACAACGTCGATCTTCCATCCCTTCGCGAGCAGTCCTGAATCCTCGATTGCCATTTGCGCAGCAAGCGTTGAACCCGGACCGGTCACGTCGGCGTACAAACCTGACTGATCGTTCAGCACGCCGATCTTTGCGACTTTGTCCTGCGCGAAAGCCGCCTGCCCTGCGCCGAACATCAAAGCAGCGCTCATCATCAAAGTCGAAACTGTTTTTCTCATGAGTTCCTCCCTTTGTCTGTGATTGAGCGATTCTTTTTTACGTCTCGATCGCTTACTCTCGTGCCACTACACGCCGAGATAGGTGTGCAGCTTATCCATGTTTGCCTGGAGCTCGGAGTTCGAGAATGTGTCAATGATCTTGCCGTGCTCCACGATGTAGAAACGATCAGCCAGCGTCGAAGCAAACCTGAAGTTCTGCTCAACCAGCAGGATCGTGAAGCCTTCCGACTTCAAACGCGAGATCATACGCCCGATCTGCTGGATGATGACCGGCGCCAGACCTTCGGTCGGTTCATCGAGCATCAGGAAGCGTGAACCGGTGCGCAAGATGCGGGCAATCGCCAACATCTGCTGCTCACCGCCCGAGAGCTTGGTGCCTTGGCTGTACAGCCGTTCCTTGAGATTCGGAAACAACTCAAAAATTTGCTCGACCGACATGCCCCCACTGCGAATGGTGGGCGGAAGCATCAAATTTTCTTTGACGTCCAGGCTGGAGAAAATACCGCGTTCTTCCGGGCAGAATGCAACGCCGAGGCGCGCGATCTTTTCCGAAGGCAATCGGATCAGATCCTTGCCTTCGAACATCACCGAGCCGGTGCGCTTGCCGATAATACCCATCACCGACTTTAGCGTGGTCGTCTTGCCTGCGCCGTTACGGCCAAGCAAAGTCACGACCTCACCGGGACGCACATCAAAATTGATGCCGTGCAGAATGTGAGACTCGCCGTACCAGGCTTCGAGGTTCTTGACGGACAGCACGGGAGTTGCCGCATTACTCATGGCCAGCTCCCAGATAAGCTTCCTTAACCCGCGGGTCCTTGGTCAGCGTTGCGTAGTTGCCTTCTGCCAGCACCTTGCCTCGCGTCAGCACCGTGATCGTGTCCGACAGATTGGCCACGACATTCAAATTATGTTCGACCATCAGGATCGTGTACTTCGCCGAAATGCGCTTGATGAGTGCAGCCACCTTGTCGATGTCCTCGTGGCCCATACCGGCCATCGGCTCGTCGAGCAGCATCATCTCCGGGTCGAGCGCCAGTGTCGTCGCGATTTCGAGGGCGCGCTTGCGACCATAGGCCATTTCCACCGCGGGCGTGTTGGCGAACTCGCTCAACCCGACGTCATTGAGCAATTCACGCGCCCGCTCGTTGAAGCGGTTCAGAACCGATTTCGAACGCCAGAAATCGAACGAACTGCCGTGCTGACGCTGCAGCGCAACACGCACATTCTCAAGCGCAGTGAGGTGCGGAAACACCGCCGAAATCTGGAACGATCTCACCAGGCCAAGCCGCGCAACATCGGCGGGCGCCATCGCGGTGATGTCTTTGCCTTTATAAAGGATCTGCCCGCGAGACGGCTGCAGGAACTTGGTCAACAGATTGAAGCACGTGGTCTTCCCGGCCCCGTTCGGACCGATCAGCGCGTGAATGCTTCCGCGTCGTACCCGGAGGCTGACATCACTCACGGCTACAAAGCCCGCGAATTCCTTTGTCAACCCGTGGGTTTCAAGGATGAACTCATCAGACAAGCAAATTTCCCCCGTCAGCCTTCACGCATGCTGCCGCGTGTGACCGAATTTTTGTCGCTGTACTATGGCCGCCCGCTTTGACGAAAGCGCACCCGGCCGGAAACCTTCGGCGGGAATATGCAGCGAATTGCAAGCGTTGCGCAAGATGCAATGCTGCTCAGCGAAAAGCTTCATCTAAGCAAAAAGCCCAATACCGACCGTGACATGCGTTACCGCTGTTAGCGCGTGCAACAACGCTTGGAAAGAGACCGTTAAGCCTATTCTTCCGGCAAACGCCGTTTTCACGGAAAATTTCAACATCAGGTGGATGATTGATGATCAGGTATTTCCAAGCACGTGCCATTTTTCAGGATCTCGTTCATGGAATTTGAAAGCGCCGGCCCGGCGATCGTGAGATCGATCAAGCAACGCGACCTTTTGAATACCTGGCTGCGGCTTTACGCCAGGAACGAACGCATTCCGGAATTGTCCGAGTATCGGCCGGAGCGCATTGCTGACGAAATCGACGATCTCGTTTTTTACACCGCCATCCGTGACGACGGCGTAACGCGTTTCCTTATTGACAGCGACGGCACTCGCTTTTCGGACGCTTATGGTACAACCGGCAAAGGCCGTTACCTCGATGAATATGTCGGCGCCAAGCTCGCGCCGATTGTCATCCCGATCTATCAGGAGTGTGTTCACCGCCGGCTTCCTGTCTTTACGGTCTCCAAGGTTGAAGATCTTTACGGACGGAAGGTCGACTACGAACGCCTGTTGCTGCCGTTTTCAGCCAGCGAAGACGTCACACACATCGTCGCATCGCTGAAAGCGATCTGCGACGACGGCGGATTTGAAATCCGCAATCTCATGCGCGCGAATAACGTGCTGCCGATTTATGAACTTCGCGCAACCATCGACCACGACCTCTTTCACAAGAGGCCGGGCCGGATCGCGCCTGGTGATGTCATCGAGTTTGTTTGAGGCTGGATATCCGCGCGTCAGGCGCGGACGTGCTCCATTTCCTCGCCGAGTTCGATGGGATGCAACATCGCCTCGTGCAGCTTGTCCTTGTCCAGTTCACCTTCCCAGCGGCTGATCACGACTGTCGCAACGCCGTTGCCGATAAGGTTCGTGAGTGCACGGCATTCGCTCATGAACTTGTCGATGCCGACGAGGATCGCGAGCGACGAAATCGGGATATCCGGAACAATCGCAAGCGTTGCGGCCAAAGTAATAAATCCAGCGCCCGTCACACCCGATGCCCCCTTCGATGTGAGGATAGCAACGCCGAGAATTCCGAGTTCCTGCCAGATCGTTAGATGCGTGTTCGTCGCCTGCGCAAGGAAAAGCGTGGCCAGCGTCATATAGATGTTGGTGCCGTCGAGGTTGAAGCTATAGCCGGTCGGAATGACGAGACCGACGACGCCACGTGATGCACCGAGCCGCTCCATCTTCTGAATCATCTGCGGCAGCACTGTTTCAGATGAGCTGGTGCCGAGGACAATCAGCAATTCGTCCTTGATGTAAGCAATGAAGCGAAGAATCGAGAAACCGGAGAAACGCGCGATAGCGCCCAACACGAACAAAACAAACAGAACGCTCGTCAGATAGAACGTGCCGATCAGCGCCGCGAGATTCCACAACGCGCCGAGGCCATAGGCGCCGACAGTAAAGGCCATTGCACCAAATGCACCGACGGGTGCCGCGCGTACGACAATACGGATGATACCGAAGAAGACTTTCGCCGCCATATCGACGGCTTTCGCAATCGGCTCACCCGCGGGGCCCATGAAGGCGATGGCAAAACCGGATAGGATCGACACCAGCAACACTTGCAGCAGGTCGCCCTTTGCCAGTGCTCCGAAATAGCTCTCCGGAATAATCGCCATCAGGTGCGCGACAATGCCGTCTTCGTGGGCTTTGGTCACGTAGCTCGCGACAGCTTTCGGATCGAGCGTAGCCGGATCGATGTTGAATCCGCTTCCCGGCTGAACGAGTTCGCCGACCAGAAGACCGATCAGCAGCGCAATTGTTGAGACGACTTCAAAATAGAACAGTGTCTTGATGCCGACGCGGCCGACGCGCTTGAGATCGCCCATCGACGAGATGCCGTGCACCACCGTGCAGAAGATGACGGGAGCAATCATCATCTTGATGAGCGCAATAAAACCGTCGCCGAGCGGCTTCAGGGCCTTGCCTGTGCCGGGATAGAAATGACCGACGAGCACGCCAAGGGCGATGGCGATCAGCACCTGGATATACAGGATGCTGTACCAAGGGGAGCGCGTAGAGGTTTGCGCGGGCGCGGAGGCAGTCACGGTCATTGCGATGGGCCTTGATCAGAAAGAATGAATGTCAGGGGGATACACAGATTGGCGAAACTGCGCCAGATTGTCGCAACGCTCAAGAAAAATCGTGTAAAATTGGTATTTTGCGGCTGATAACGAGCCAAAAAAGGCTTTCCGGCGGTTTCAGGACACCGGCGCGCGCTGACCGTCATCGTCCGCACGAGCACGGTACAACGCTCCTTCTCGCAAGACGGACAGTCATGGGCGAATACTCATCGAGGAGCTTTCGCAACGAAAATGGCCCCGGACGGTGTCCGGGACCGCTTTATTTTAGACGTCGCAGTGAAAACTGCAGCCGGTGGTCTCGTTGGCAAACATGAGGCGTCAGCCGAGCTGGAAGTTCTTTCCGTCTGCGAAAGCCAGAGTGACAGGCCCGAAGCCGACATTCACCGCAAGCTGATCTGCTCCGTCATTGAAGGAAAGCGTCGCAACGCCGTCCAACACCGAGACCTGCATCTTGTCCGCAGTCAAACCGTCGCCGAGTTGAATCGTGGTATCAAGCCCTGCGTAAATGGTGTCCTTGCCGTCACCAGCATTGAAAATGACAGTGGACCCGCGATTGGCCCGAATGACATCGTCACCAGCGCCTCCGACCACGACCGTTCCATTGTCCGCATTAATCGTATCGTTGCCGGCACCGCCGTCGACAAAACCGCCCACGGTAGCAGAGATAGCGTCATCCCCGTTTCCGCCGCTGGCCTTGCCATTGCTCCACACGCTGATGGTGTCATTGCCGTCGCCACCGTCCACCAGACTGTCGGACCATGCGCTGATCTTGTCATCGCCGGCCCCACCGCTGACCTGACTGTTTGACCAGGCCTTGATCTCATCGTCGCCATCGCCGCCACTAACTTGGCTGTCAGACCAGGCACTGATGATGTCGTTGCCGCTGCCGCCGCTGCTAACGGTGTTGCTCCAGGCCCGGATCATGTCATCACCGTCGGCACCTTCGACGACGCTGTCTGACCAGACATCGACCTGATCATTGCCGGACCCCGCGTAAACGCCGGACCCCGACCATGCCCTCACGGAGTCATTTCCTGCCCCGCTGTCGACAACGCTACCGGACCAGACATCAATGACATCGTTACCGTCGCCACTGTCGACGAGACTTCCACTCCAGCCCGACAACTTGTCGTTGCCGTCAGTTCCCTCAATGTGCGTCATGCCAAATTCCTGCAGGTGCATCAGAAATGACTGCACCACCGGAGACTGACCGATGCTGTTTTTCGTGGGAGCGGGTCCGTTCGTTACTCCAAGAATAGCGGCTGCAGTCGCTTCCTGCGACATGACCGGGGCCGCCTCGAGAAATCTAGGGGCTGCGGGGGCTTGTGGTGGCATCCACCACACACCGGCGAAAGCACGGTTCGTAAAAATATTCATGGCAGACCAATCCTTGATATTGCCGAATGCTACACAACTGATGGATGCAATCCATCGGCAATACACTGAGTAGGTGTCTCCAAGAATTCCTTAACCTGCCCGCTTCAAACGCAACGACAAGATGCGACAAACCATCACACCCGTCTCATTCGCCAACAAGCCAGGCCGAGCCTACTTTCCGATCGCCTTTTCGTAGATTTCCGGCTTGAATCCGACCAGTAAACGTCCGCGACCAAGATCGAGAACCGGCCGCTTGATCATGGATGGCTGCCCGAGCATCAGGGCCAGCGCCTTTTTCTCCGTCAGGCCTTCTTTCTGATCGTCAGGAAGTTTGCGGAACGTCGTCCCTGCCCGGTTGAGCAGCGTTTCCCAACCGACTTCCTTGCTCCATGTTGCAAGGCGTTCCTTCTCGATCCCTTCCGCCTTGTAATCATGAAAGCCGTAGTCGACGCCGTGCTTGTCGAGCCAGGCGCGGGCCTTCTTCATCGTATCGCAGTTCTTGATGCCGTAGATGGTAATGGTCACTTGAGACGCACCCTTCGCTTGCCTGATATGTTTTAAGTCTAGTACCGCCGATTTGAAGTCCCTGCATCAGGTGCGGCGATCTCTTTCAGGGACTTCAAATCGAAGGCGGTACTAGAATCATAGGGTTGCTAGTACCCTTTGCTTTCCGAAGTTCGCAAAGTGGCTGCTGCGACGTGTCACGAACTTCGGAAAGCGGGTACTAGACTGGAGCTGCAGCCCGAACGTTCTTTGAGCACGTCGGTAGAACGTACCTTAGCAAATAGACGTCTCGCTCCCAAAAGAGGACAACAACCATGGCGGAAAATCCCCCGACAAGAGGCGGCCTTGTCACCTATCTGCAAGTCGATGGCGCGATGAAAGCTTCTGACTTCTACCAACGCGCCTTTGGCGCCGAAGTCGCGGTAGCTCATCCCGTTGACGAAAAGGGACGCACAATGCACGTCCACCTCTACATCAATGGCTCGTCGCTGATGATGGGAGACGCTTATCCTGAGCATGGTCATTCACTGCAAAAACCGCAGGCATTCAATCTGACGCTGCAAGTCGACGACATTGATGCGTGGTGGAAACGCGCCGTGAATGCGGGCGCTGAAGTCGTGATGCCCGTAGCCGACATGTTTTGGGGTGACCGCTACGGCCAGCTGCGCGATCCGTTCGGCGTTCTCTGGGCAATGAACCAGCCTAAGGGCTGACTTTGACCACAAGAAACGGCAGCCGTCTCAGGACTGCCGTTTCTTCAATCAATGTTTTGAAATTCCGCGACCAGCCATTCGCACATTCATTGCAGCGGCCATCGCGCGAGATGAACGTGTTCATTTCGGCCGGGGCCTCGACCGCGAAGACTGTGAACGAGCACCAGCTCACTGACACGCCACCGCACCGTCTCAACGACATGTTCGATGATGATCTGCTCATCATACGAGAGCGTCATATGTGGCGTGAAGCTCGAAGCGGCCCACTTCTTAAGACTCGATCGCAGCATGGCGAGTTTGAGGGCTTCATGCAGCTCTGCTAGAGCTGCGATCTCGTCGCTGGGGCGCAGGACGAACGGGTGCGTTGTCTGATGACGACGAAACGTCAACGCGCGATCCAAGATCATGTCGAAGGCCGATACCGAAACCTCCGCACCAACTGCTCTCGCCGCAGCAACAATCTCTCTTGGAAGTCCCAAATAGACGCCGAGACCGAACAGCGAGACATGGAGACACTTGGGCGACAGCGGATTGCCTCTCAGGCCTACTCCCGCACGCAAGCGCTCAATAACATCGATGATCCAGGGCAAGTCTGCCACCGAGGGGACGAGTGCGAAGAACAGAGCATCAAGCAAATCACGCTCGCCGGATAAACGCTGCGGAACTTCGGATTCCAGAAAAGAAAGCTGTTCGGACATGATACGCACTCCGAAATATCTATAGAACAAAACAAGAACATAATCGCGCAACGATGGCAAGCCGCTTTGTTCAATCCAAACAATCTCCTTCACTGAACAGCCCGATTGCCGATCCAACTCAATGAGCGGACCGGCGATTTCGGACGAACTTGATGTCGGACGTCACACCTCAGCGGCAGCCTCAAATGCGTCCATGGTGCGGGTGGAATACACAAGAGCTGCCCCGGCATTGACGCTGATTGCCACCCCAAGTGCTTCAGCGATTTCTTCCTTGGTGGCTCCCTGCTTACGGGCTTCCGCAGAATGCACGGTGATACACCCGTCACAACGCAGGCTGACCGCGACCGCAAGGGCGATCAATTCGCGCGTTTTTGCATCGAGTTGCCCCGTCTTCGCGCCGGCGCCGCCCAGCGCCACGTACCCCTTCACTGTATCGGGACTGAGTTTCGCAATTTCGCCAACACCGGCGAGAACTTGCTGCCGATATTTATTCCAGTCGTGCATCCGCATAGCAGGCTTCCTATGTTTACCAACGCGCATGAGAGTAGCCCGCACAAAACGGGCCGTTGATGCCCGCTCGGTGCAATGCGATGACCAAACGGATCATTTCGGGAGAAAGGACCGCTGAACTTGAGTGACGTTCTTATGGCGAGCGGCTGGTGCTGGCGCCACTGTTCCAGGCTGGATTTGCTGACTGAAGACGCTACTCCGCAATCGGATCAGACCAGCCTCGCTCTGCGCAGGCCAATGCGGCGGCGCGTCTCCCAAAGCCATTGCATCCGGTCCGAGGCATGCCGCTCGGCCTCTGACGTTGCGACGTCAAGCAGAGCTCGCGCTTCTTCTTGCGCACCCCTCGTACCGAGATCGAGCAGACTATCCGCTTTCGCCAACAGGCAATCGAGCCGTATCAAACCCAGTCTCCAGCCGGTCCACCAGACGACATCGGGCGTCTTCGGCAGCTGCGCCAGCACGCGATCGGCCCATGACGCCGATTGCTCCATCATAAGGCGACGTGCGGCCGGATCAGTTTCGTCTGCCGCACGGATCGCGAGCGCGCGCATGCGATCCTGCATGGCGCTCTCGAACAATTCGACCGGCAACCCCGGGCGATCAAGGTCCACGAGCGCGAAGAGCTGTTCGGCGACAGCAACAGCGTCAGAAAAATGTTGTCGAGACAGGTGACGGGTAAGCTCCCTGCACAACACGCCGCGGTCGTCCCGCGTCACATCGGATAGAGCGTCGGGATAGATCCGAAGGTAAACGCCGGGTAGTGCGTTCTGCAGAGCGACGACCTCGCTCGGCCTCAGTTCGCTGCCGTAACTCAGCGTCAGCACTTCAAGTTGCGAAAGCCTCGAAAAAACGTCGATGGCTGATCGCACAGCCCGGGATGCGACTGAGCATGACATCCCGCGAAGACCACTCGCTTGGATAAGCCCCTCCGGCACGGCCTCATCGAAAATGGCTCCAAAATCGAGGTATTCCAGCGTAGGAGCGTTCCATAGTCGTGCCTCTGCACCGAAAACGAGCCCAGGCAAATTGCTGAAGCCTTGATCGAGCGCGCGCAGTTTCGGAAATTGGGCCAGATCGAGGTTGGCGACGAACTCGACATGGTCATCCGACCATCCACGTCCGATCACCAGCTTTTCAAGGGCCGGAAACGCACCTTGACCAAGAGGCAAGCCGTCGATCTTGTTGTAAGAGATATTCAGCTCACGCAATCCAGGATGAACGGCAAGCTCCGCCGGAATTGTCGTTAAGCCGCAGTCTTCTGCCGTCAGGACTTCCAGCATCGGGAAATAATACCCAAGCCAGTCCGGCAGAACCTTGATGTTGTTCTTCGACAAGCGGAGGACGCTTAATTCCCGATACGCGCGAATGTCCTCAGGAACGAAACTCAGATCGCAACCGATCAAATTGATTTCCGTAATCATCTCTCCGCGATTTGCGCGTGCGGCAATTGCGTCGAGCTTTTCTCGCCCGGCCTTGCTGAGCTTCGGTTCCGACGCCCTGCCGATTTCGATATCGGGTTTGAGGATGCTGCCGCCTGACGACAACCGCGTGATGATTTCGCCGTCCCTCAAGCTGCCGTAAGAATCGAGCATGTCCGGATCAAGTACGAGGCCAAGTGTCGCGTCAGCAAAGTCGGCTGGAATGTTCATCCGGCTGACGGAGCCTAGAGTAAACCGGCGCGTGACCTCTCCCGAAAATTTCATCGTGTAGTCGGCCGACAGCAACACATCGGCGCGTGTGCGGCCTGCCACACGCAGGGTGCCGTGATTGTAGAAACCAAAGACCGTGCCGTTGGCGATGAGATCGCCACCGATATCGACGATGCTGCCGCCGAGACAAAGATTTTTCGCCTCGAGATTTCCGAATACCTTGATCCGTGGCGACCAGTCGATATCCGGCTCGAGAAGCGTTGCCTTCGGCGCGATCAGATTGCCGGTGACAACGATGCCAACGAGATGGTCCTTCGCTCCCATTGTATCGATCAATTCGGGGACCAACCGCTCGGTCTGCAGCAATCCTTCAGTACCCAGAGTGAGATCGCCCTCGGTAAGCAGCACCAGTGCATTTTGGTCCATGCCCAAGGCTGCGGAAAAGCACTGGTAGACATCGTCGCCCCCTTCCGGAAAGAAGCAGGCAATGGCGGTTTCGGCAGGAATTAACGTGGTGCTCATGGACCCCTGCATGAACTGTAGTGCCAGTGGCGGCACGGAGATGACAAAACATCCCTTAGTCGCATACTGAGCGAAGGCGGTTCATGGTGAGCGAGCTAACGCGAGCGGGGAGCTCCCTCCATCGCTACGAGCGATGGTTAGGATCTTCCGAAGGATTGCCTACTTTACATCCTTACCGACTAGACAAAAGCCTCTGAAAGCGTTTGTCACGGAGGATAAAGCAGTCAATGCTGTGCTCTGCCAGTTCCGGTCGGCTGGCGGTGGCATACACACAGCCGGAAGCGTCTCATGAACGGAATCGGCGAAAATCTCAGGATGAGTATCGAGGAACCCGGACAGCCGTCAAAAGGCGTCCAGACCGTCACCGTCACGACCGAAGGCGACGACCTATACTTTATGTGATTCATTGATGATGACGCCGGAGATCAGCGGTTACACCTCACCGCCTCGTAAACGAGCCGCCTCGGATCGGAAAGCAACGAAGCCAACCGCCGCTTACCGCGGCAGCGCGTACTGGAAGGTGTAGAAGTGCTTTCCGCCCTCGATCTTGATTGTCATCGAACCAATAAGTCCAGCCAGATCGTCAGTCGCTGAATCCGGCACGACCGTTACGGATAAGGTGGGCGTGCCTTTGTCCATCGTTCCGCTGTGCTGAAGCGCGAACGCTCCGCTCTTCCCCGCAAGGGTGCCCGATACTCGCTCCATAGCCACATAGCCAGCCGACCCGCTCACTGAAGTGCGAACGGCAAGCATCTGACCGGTGCTGTTACCGGCAAGGTCGCCGCGAAATGTCTTGCTGATCGCCATGCTACCGACAACCGCATCGGCAGCTCCAATCGGTGTCAGCTGAACGTCGAATTCTCCAGTTGCTGTATGCTCCACCACATTGTCTCCTGTTATGGAGGACGCCTACGATACCATGGCACAAGTGCACTGGCTAAAATCGGAGAACGCCTTCCAGATAATCCAACTTCCTTGCCTTGACGTGCTCCGAATGGCAACCGCCGCCTTATGACAATGCCTTGATCTCTGCAGAGAGGTTGGCACCCCCTCGCCTGTGAAGCGTTATGTCATCCATCACGTGGTTCGCGCGATGCGCCCGACACACTAAACGTTCGTGGCAGGAGAGTTAGCCAGGTGTTGATCGGCAAGGAAGAACTGCCGTAGTTCCTTGGCTATCAGCTCCGGCCTCCCATCGTCTTCAGGACCGTCATGACCGAGCGCTGGAAACGTTTTACGTGTGACGGATGGCAACGTCGCCTCAAGCCCATCAAGCGCCACCTTCAGGAAAGAAGGACTCTTTCCACCTCCCAAAAGAAGAATTGGGGTCCGAAGGAGCCGATAGTCCTGCAGCGTGTCCGTCATCTCGCTCACGATGTGCATATCGAAGCGCATCGTGGGGATCAACGAGCGTATTGTTACGTCATCGCCCGGTGGATCGCGCTGCAATTTCATGATCAGGGCCATCGGAGGTACGAGAATAAATCGCGGTAGCCTGCTGAACAAAGGCTCGGTGCCGATGCCTTTCAGAGCCGTGACGACGGCGGCCGCTGTTTTCCCTTGAGCCAGTTCACGCTCGTATCGAGAAACCCAGCCTGTAGGAGCTGAGCCTTTGATAGACAGCGGCGGTTCATAGAGGGCGATCCTTTGAACCTCGGAATTGGCTAAAGCGGCTTTTAG
The DNA here is from genome assembly GCF_055386385.1 of Afipia dichlorophenoxyacetatis. NCBI lineage: Bacteria > Pseudomonadati > Pseudomonadota > Alphaproteobacteria > Hyphomicrobiales > Nitrobacteraceae > Afipia > Afipia dichlorophenoxyacetatis. Next base: position 3,796,288 of record NZ_AP029250.1, read on the forward strand.
CACCACAAGACCACCCGCACTCAAGCCAAAGAGAGAACAGGCTCCCGTCTTGGCCATCAGTGCCTCAATGTCTTCGACCTCTCGCATGACACTGAAGTGATCGCCGTGCGCTCCGCTCATGCCTCGCCCGCGCCTATCCGGCAAGTACACTGTGAATGTATCGCAAAGGCTTGCCGCCAGTTTCATAAAGTCTTGCGACGACTTCATGCCACCATGCACAAGAATGAGCCCTGGACCATGGCCCAGTTGTCGATAGCCTATCGTGGTCCCGTCCCTCGAGGTGACGAAGTCTTTTTTATAGTCGCCGAAGTCCGGCCCATTATCGACATCGATGGACATTTCTCAGCCGCCGATTCTACGCTGTTCTATCCTGGGTACCCTTCGTATACCCTCTCACTCCCACTCAAATGTTTAAATTGCTCTAAGCCTTTGAAAACCTCCAAAGGCGGAGGAAACGAGCGAACACCATGCTTCCCAAAGAAGACGCCGGCCGAACCAGAAGGTCCGACCGGCGCTACTCTTGCTTCATCTTTCAGTGCAGGACCGATGTGTCCTACATGATCATCACTGCGATGCGGCCTGCGTGAAATCAAACATGTCGAACAGATCACCGATCGCCGGCATATTCGTTGGCACCCACAGGTTCGTCTGATCCATGACGGGATTTGGCAGGTTATCTCGGCTGCGATCCGAAATCTTGTCGAGGTGCCAATTCCGTTCAATGAATTTCAAGACCGAAACCTGGTCGTTGTAAGAATGCGACACGTGGCCTCCCGTGGAGTACGGGGAGATCACCAACATCGGCATGCGCGGGCCATCGCCGAAGAAATCGAGCGGCTGAATGAAACCGCTGTCATACAGGCCGCCGCTCTCGTCGAACGAGACGATAATGACGGTATCGGCAAACAACTGCTTATTGGCCGTTGTGTGATCGACGACGTTCTGGACGAATTCCTCCAGCAGGCTGACCTTGCCGCTGCCGGGATGGCCCTGAAGCGCGCCGTCCGGCTTGACGAAGGTGACCGCGGGCAGATTTCCGCTGTCGATGTCATCAAACAGATTGTTCGAGACGTCCTTCAGATGCGCTGCACGCGCATTCGCATCCGCCATGACCGACTTCGAGTACTGGAACGGATTGGTATGATCGCCATATCCGGCCCGGATGACTTGATTGAAGATGTCGGTGGCGCCCCCGGCGACCGCGACCGCGGAATCATAGCCGCCAGCGTACCATGCCCACGAGACATTCTTGTCGTTCAGTGCATCGCCGATATGGCGCTGAAGCACCGGCGGTAGCGTCGTTGACGTTGCCGGCACTAACGCGCCGCTGGCGTCATATGGCGGGTCGGCGTCGCGGGTCGGGTAGTACGTATGCGCCGCACAGTTCGGGCCGACGAAATAGGGAAGCGACGCGAGATAGGTGTGGAATTCGCCAACGCCGGGCTGGTTCGGATCGCTGCAATTCACCCACGTCCCATTGTTCTGGTAGGTGTTGATGCTACCGATCACGGGGTTCGCGTTATGGATGCCGTTGGCGGGAGGAGCCGCCGGACGGCCCTTCGCATCGCTGTAGAAGGCGTTATCACCATAGGCAATTCCAATGGCGCCGGTCACGGACCCACCCATGATCGCCTGATGGAAGTTGTCCGACAGCGTGTATTTGTCGGCGAGCGCCTTGAAGATCGGTGCGTCGCCGGTCGTCATGTTGAAGAAAGCCATATCCTGACCGCCGTCAGTCGGCGTCTGTGTCGGCAAGGTCCCGTTCGTGGTAGCGACGAACGGATAAAGATCGTGCAAACAGCCGGTTGGATTCTCCGGCGTCGCGTTCTTCATGCTGCAGTCGTTCTGCTGCCACATCTGGAACAACTGGTGGATCGTGTCGCCCTCATACGCGTCATAGGCCAGCGTCGGACCGGTCTGCTGGAAAGGTCCCGCGGGCAAACGATTGACGCCCGGGATACGGGTATCCGGACCGTTCTTGGGAATTGAACCGGTACCGCCCGTCGCGAGAGTGATTTGGTCATCGAGCGGCAAAGAAGGATCGCCTTCTGGGAACGCCGCGGTCGGATTGCCGTGTGCATCGACGATGCCGAATTCGACACCAACACCCGCAGGCTGTGCGGATGAAATCGTTGGCACAGGCAAGAACGTGTAAGGGCTTTTGTGGAGCGGGCTCAGGACAAACCGGCCAGCGCTCGCTGTCATCTGATACTGCTGACCCTTGGCGAAATTCTTGCCCGGGGTGCCATCCTCATTGACGATGCCCTGGGAGAGCAAATTCCAGATCTTCTGATTATTCTTCGGCTTGTACGTACCGAAGACGTTATCGAAGCTGCGATTTTCGCCGACGATGTAAATGATGTGCTTGATCGGTGTTTCGGTGGCAATGTTTTCCGGCTTTGATGTGGCGGCTGCTTCCGCCTTTGCCGCTTTGGCGGCGAATGCAGAATTGCCTTCACCGTGGGGCAGCAGCGCGCCGCCAAGGCCTATGAGTGCGGTTGCAGAAACACCGGCGATCATTCGCAGCCGGCTCCTTCCGCGAAACGTGTGTGGGAGCATGCGTCTATCTTTCTAAGAGTAATCGTCGTTCAAGACGAACGATCCGCACGTCCTAGTCGCAATCGATGACAGTACCCGCTCAAATTCTTGCAGCATTTGCGAATGAATGATGACACGGCTTCGCGACATAACGACGCGCATGCACATCACGCCGCGCGCATGATGCACTGTTGACACGCGCTCGCACATCGTCGGCAGTCGTCAGGATGTGATGGTTGCGCGCGACCGGCGCGTACTCAGTCGGCTTGCTTTGAGGGCTGTTTATCCGGCTGCAGAAGCCGTCGCAGCGCCGCGTAGTGCGCGTCGTGCACGACCGGGTTGAATAACGACCATGGCGCCGCGGTGTTGACGATGGCCGGTACTGCAGCGTTCATGAGTCGATCGTAGGTTCTGTATTCAGCAGTCGCGGCATTGTAATCTCCGGACGCGGCATCGTCACCAATGCGCCGCAACGTCAGGACGACCTCCTTGAGAGCCATGCGCGCGAGATTGCGTTGCTTCACGCCTCCCGACACGATGGTGTTCTTTCGATCCGGTACGCGCTCGGTGAGCTCACGCAATTCACCGCCCACCGTATCGACCACGAGGTCGATGGTGGCGTTGTCGTGTTCCGGAATTGCTTTCGCCAGAACGCTGACGAAGCCGGAGATCTCTTGCAGCCGGGTGGCCGCACCATCGCGATCATAGGCCTGCACGCCGTCTCCGACAGCGGTCAAATAGGCAACGAGATCTGCCTTGTCCTGAGCCGACAACCCGAGTTCGAATTTGTTGTCGAAGTGTCCCACCACCTGGTCGTAGGTATCGTACCGCCCATCGTGAAAGTAAGGCGCATTGAAATCCGCATTCAATAAAGTGGGCGTCTTGTACAAACCGCCCGTCCCGATATCGTGTTGCTTGTGATCGAGAAAGGCATTCGCCGGATCATGGCAGCCTGCGCAACTGAGACCGGGATCATGCGGGAAAGGCTTGCGGAAAAGCACCTCTCCGCGACGTTCTGCATCGTTCGTCTCAGTGGTCAACTTTCCACCAGGGCCGAGACTCGGGTTGGGCAGAAAATCGATATCCTGGATGTAGGCCACCAGGGCATCAAGTATTGCTGGAGATGGCTCGGGGCCCGCGAACTCGACCACGACAACGTTGCGGACGAAATCGCGCAGCGATGCTGTTCGCCCGTCGTTTCCGTAAGGCGCAAGGTAGCGCGCGCCACGCAAGCTCGGGATTCGCACCGGATCGAGAGCGAGATTGTTTGCTTTCGGGTTGAACAGAGCGCCGGATGTATCAAAATTGCCGGGCCGGGTCGACATCCCCGGGATGAATAGTTTGGGATTTGATGCGCCGTTGACGTGGCACGTGCCGCAACTGATCCCTGCCTGCCGCGCCGCGCCCCCCAGAATACTGGGCGCGTTGAATGCCATATCTCCGAGGTTCACCAGATGCGACCTGCGACCTCCCATGGCCTCGGAATGAAACACCTCGCGCGGAAGATCGAGCGCATCCTCGTTCAACTCACTTCCGGCGGGTAAAGTCGTTTGGTTGCCGTCAACCGGAAACGCAAAGGTCTGTTGGACAGCCAAGGCCATGACAATAGAAAACGCCACAACCAAGCACGCTCGAACAATCACTCACCACTCCCCAACTGCAGGCATACGCGTAAGCGGTCCTTCTATCTGCGTTGGCTTGACTGTTTCGTGACAAACTCGGGCGCCCTCTCCTTTCGCAGTCACAGTCTCGCGAGTGTCGTCAATTCCGTTCGATACACACACCAACGGCCGGATCCTTGGTACGGGCGCGTGTTAGCATCGTGGTCTCTGCACGGGCGCATTGGGAGAAAATGCTCGCGCGGGTACGCCGCTTGCCCTTTATCGACTCCTTTGGGCAGCAGAACGCGATAGAGCGCAAATTGGTCAGCAAACCCGCGCCTTATACCGTCGCCTACTTAAGGGCGCCTGCGACCGCCGGGAGCGCCAACGCTTCCCCGTATTTCGCATCTTCGGCTTTCAGGTAGTCGGCATATTCAGCTTGCGTTGAACCGATCGGGTCAATGCCCAGCAGACGCAGCTTCGCCTGCACCTCTGGCTCCTGGAGTGCAGCGTGAATCGCCGCATTCCACTTGTCGATAATCGGCTGCGGCGTACCGGAGCGTACCATCACACCGTAGAACGAGCGGGAGGCGAAGTCCTTCATGCCAAGCTCTTGCAGGGTCGGCACGTCCGGCAGTTCCGGCGAACGCTTTGACCCGGCGATCGCGAGAATCCGCAGATTGTCAGACTTCAGGCTTTCGTCGACATGGTCGGCGAACATGGCATCGACATGACCTCCAAGCAGATCGGTCATCGCCGGCGCATTTCCCTTGTAGGGAACGTGCGTCATGTTCAGCCCCAACCGGTTCAGAAACAGCTCGAAGCCAAGATGGGACGACGAGCCAGCGCCGAACGACGCGAAGGTAGCGTCGCCGTTCCTGGACTTCACCCAGGCGACGAACTCGGCAAATGTCTTAACTGGCAGCTTCGCACTCACAACGAGAACGTGGTCCGACGAAGCGGCAAGCGACACCGGCACAAAATCTTTCTGCGAATCGTAAGGCAAGTTCGGCATCATCCGCGCGGAGATGATGAAGCTGGCCGTGTTGACATACACCGTGTAGCCGTCGGCCGGAGCCCGTGCCACCGTAGCCGAGGCGATCGTCGTGCCGCCACCCGTCCTGTTTTCCGGAACGATGATCGCCTTCCAGTCCGCTGCGATGGCGTCGGCCAGCGTGCGGCCCGTGACGTCTGTGCCACCGCCAGGGGCCAAAGGGATAATCAGCTTGATCGGCCGGTCCGGATAGGTCTCTGCCCGAGCTTGTGTCGAGGTCATCGCGACTAAAAACCCTAAGACCGCAAGCCCCGCCGTTACAACCAGCTTCCGTTTGAGTATGGAGCGCGGGCCGATAGCTTCTGTCGTCCCATTCGGCTGAATGATTTGCTTCGCCATATTCGCCCCCAACATGAATTTGACTATGCTAAGACATCGTCGACGTAGCTATGCGGTTCGTCAGCATTCCGATTCCGCCGATTTCGCATTGCACGACATCGCCGGGGACCAGGAAGCTCGGAGGCTGTCGTGCATAGCCGACACCCGAAGGCGTCCCCGTCGCGATGATGTCGCCCGCCTCAAGCGTCATGCCGCGGGACAAATCCGTGATAATCCGCGGCAGATCGAAGATCATCTGCGCGGTCGTCGATTCCTGGCGGAGCTCGCCATTCACGGACAGCCGGATCGTCAGTTGCTGCGGATCGGAGATCTCCTCGCGATGGACGATCCATGGACCAAAGGGACACGAGGAATCGAGGCCCTTGCCCTTGAACCACTGATCGTGGCGGCGCTGCAAATCGCGGGCGGTGAGATCGTTGATGATCGAATAGCCGAAGATATGATCCAGCGCATCGCCTGGAGCGATGTTGCGGCCGGTCTTCCCGATGATCACAGCAAGTTCGACCTCGTAATCGAGCTTTTCCATGACGTCCGCCTGGAAGCGGATCTCGGCACCCGGCCCTACCACTGCCGTCGGCGGCTTGGTGAAGAATTGGGGATGCTGCGGCAGCTTAAGATCGAGACCTTGGGCGCTGTAGCCCTCGGCGACGTGCTCCATGTAGTTTCGGCCGACGCAGAAGACGTTCTTGGCAGGCCGGGGGATGGGCGCAAGAAGGCGGCAACGGGACGCGTCGATCAGCGCGCCCTGCGGAGAGCTTCCGCTATCGAGAACCTGCTTCAGGATGCCGATCGTTCTGTCGTTGTTCGCGATGATCGACAGCACGCTCGTGAAAAGGTTGCGGTCGGCCGCTGGGACGACCTGTCCGATGTCGAGAATGCCGTCTGCGAGCCACAGTCCCGGTTTCGCCGTGCCCTCAAGTTCAAAGGTCACAAATTTCATAAGGCTTCCCATGTGTGGAGGATCGGGGACGAGCAACGACTCGTGCTCGATCGACATCAAAGAGCCTCCGCAGCACCTCGACTGCGATGGCGTGCGGCATCTCCGATCATCTCAGGAGGCAGAAGGCTTGGCGTGCGGCACATAAGCAACGGCCTCGATTTCCACCAAGATGTCGGGCCGCATGACTTCTGCGCGAAAGCACGTGCTGATCGTCGCTGACGAGCGAAAGTATTCCGCCCGCACCGCATTCATTTTTCGATAGTCTTCGGGATTCTTGAGCATGATAACGACTTTATAGATGTCGTCCATTGTACCGCCGACGGCTTCGACGCATTTCTTGATATTGTCGAGCGTCAAGCGCGTCTGCTCTTCGATGGAGGGCGGCACGAAGCGCTCGTAATAGTCGCCGCTGATGTGGCTCAACGCTGTCGTACCGGCAATATGGAGATGCCCATCGATCAAGATGGCTCGGGAGAACGGCCCCACGGCTTCCGCCATTCCCCTTGGCTGGATGATTTGCTTGGGCATATTTCCACCTGCCGGACTTCTATTTGAATATTGTGTGGCCGTATCATAAATTCGAAAAAAATGGCTCTGCAAGCTTTTTTTCGAAAAAAAATCCATTCATTCCGATTGAGACGCAAGATGAGCGAGAGCTTCCATACCGAGACCGCCTCGGGCACCGAAACGCTCGCGACGGTCGTCTACAAGCGAATCCGCCAGGACATCATCGCCGGTGCCCTGTCGCCCGGTCAGAAGCTGCGGATGGCGGAGATGTGCGACCGCTATGGAATCGGCCTTAGCCCGATGCGGGAAGCGCTCAGCCGGTTAGGCAAAGAAGGGCTGGTCCTTCAGAGCGACCGGAGAGGGTTCTTCGTTACGACCATCAATCGAGAGGATTTGGACGAACTTATTCGCTCACGATGCTTGCTCTATGAGGTCGCCGTCCGCGAGTCGGTCAGGAATGGCGACGCCGCCTGGGAAGATGCCGTTATTCTTTCGTTTCACAGACTTGAATCTGTGACTCAGCGCGATGTTGGCGGTGACGGAGGCAATAGCGACTACGACGTCTGGCACCGGAAATTCCATACAGCGTTGATATCGGCTTGCAAGTCTCGATGGATCATCGCGTATTGCGAACAACTCTTCGATCAGTCGGAGAGATACCGGATCATGTCCCGCTCATCGAAACTGTCACGCGATGTGAATAGCGAACATCGGAACATCATGACCGCCGCCTTAAAAAGGGATATCGGCTTGTCGACCCACTTGCTGCTGGAGCACATCAAAAAGACGGGCGAGCTGTTTGTTACCAAAAATTCGATCTGACGTCTGCGAAATCGGACATCATGCGACGTTATCCTGACCTTGGAGCGCGACTGTCCCGTCCGCAACACTTCTGGAATACGCCAAGCGCTTTGGAATGGATTCACGTGCCGCGCGAACCTACGTTATCGCCGCGGGCTTGCCCCCTATTCCCACTCGATCGTGCCGGGCGGTTTTGACGTGACGTCGTAGACCACACGGTTCACGCCCTTCACTTCGTTGATAATGCGTGTCGCAGTCTCGCCGAGGAATTTCATGTCGAACGGATAGAAATCCGCAGTCATGCCGTCGGTGGATGTCACGGCGCGTAAGCCGACCACGTGCTCGTAGGTGCGGCCATCGCCCATCACGCCCACGGTCTTCACTGGCAGCAGCACTGCAAACGCCTGCCAGATGGTGTCGTAAAGGCCAGCCTTGCGGATCTGGTCGATATAGACGGCATCGGCGTTGCGCAGGATGTCAAGCTTTTCGCGCGTGATGTCGCCGGGGCAACGGATCGCGAGGCCAGGTCCCGGGAACGGATGCCGGCCGACGAACACATCCGGCAGGCCCAGTTCACGGCCGAGCGCACGCACCTCGTCCTTGAACAGTTCACGGAGGGGTTCAACGAGCTTCATGTTCATGCGCGCGGGCAAGCCACCGACATTGTGGTGCGACTTGATCGTCACTGATGGGCCGCCCGTGAACGACACGCTTTCGATGACGTCAGGATACAGAGTGCCTTGAGCGAGGAAATCCGCGCCACCGATCTTCTTCGCCTCTTCATCGAACACGTCGATGAACAAGCGGCCGATGGTCTTGCGCTTGACCTCCGGGTCGGTGACGCCTTCGAGTTCGCCAAGGAATTTGTCCGAGGCATCAACATGCACCAGCGGGATGTTGTAGTGGTGCCGGAAGAGATCAACGACGGTCTTGGCTTCGTTGAGCCGCAGCATGCCGTGATCGACGAACACGCACGTGAGCTGATCGCCAATCGCTTCGTGAATGAGGATCGCTGCGACGGATGAATCGACGCCGCCGGAGAGGCCGCAGATCACCCGCCCCTTGCCGACCTGCGCGCGGATCTTCTCGATCGCTTCCTCGCGGAAGGCACGCATGGTCCAATCGCCTTTGAGGCCAGCGACGTTGCGCACGAAATTACGGATCAGCTTTGCGCCATCCGGCGTGTGCACGACCTCGGGATGGAATTGCATTGCGTAGAATTTGCGCTTGTCATCGGCGATGACGGAGATGGGCGAGCCGGGAGCTTTGGCGACACCGCGAAACCCGTCGGGCAACTTGGTGACACGGTCGCCATGGCTCATCCAGACGTCGTATTTGCCGCCCTTCTGCCAGACCCCGTCGAACAGCGCACAATCATCAGTGACTTCGATCGTGGCACGTCCGAACTCGCGATGATGGCCGCCTTCCACTGTGCCGCCGAGTTGCTGCGCCATGGTCTGCTCGCCATAGCAGATGCCGAGCACCGGGACGCCTGCCGTCAGGATCGAGAGCGGCACCGAAGGCGCATCCTTGTCCAACACCGAAGCCGGCCCGCCGGAGAGGATCACTGCCCTGGGCTTCATGTCCTGAAAGGCCGACTCGGCCTTCTGAAATGGCACGATTTCGGAATACACCCCATCCTCGCGAACCCGCCGCGCGATGAGCTGCGTCACCTGCGAGCCGAAATCGACGATGAGAATCTTTTCGTGGGCGGCCGCCACATCGGGCGTCGCTGAGCTGGTCTGGCTGTGCGCTGTCATAGACAGGAATTACGCGAGCCGGGGCCGCATCGCAATGGGTTCCTGCGCTGAACTGGAGAGCTATTCCACCGCTTCCTTGACGTTACCCGGCGGCTCCTAACCCCGGGTCAGGATCGCTGCGAAAAACCCATCTGTGCCGGTCCGGCGCGGAGTCATCAGCAGCCCCTCGTCCGATTGCAATGTGGCCTTCGTGAAGTCCGCAGCCTGTTCGCCCAGTACCGCGACCGTCTGTGCGGGCGGGACAATCTTGAATTCCGGGTGCCGTCCGACGAAGGCTTTCACCTGTTCGGTGTTCTCCTGCGGCAGAACCGAGCAGGTGATATAAGCCACCCGCCCACCAGGCTTCACCAATAACGCTGCCCGATCAAGCACTTCGATCTGATCTTTGATCCGGACCTCAAGCGCGCCGGGACGCATCCGCCATTTGGAATCCGGATTCCGCCGCCACGTCCCGGTTCCGGTGCACGGCGCATCGATGACCACCAGATCTGCCGACGCCTTGATATCGGCCAGCGTATCGTCGGGGCCCCTTGGGGTACGGACGTCGGCGTTGTGCACGCCGGCGCGAGATAGCCGCTCATGGATCGGCGCAAGCTGACGCTTGTCACGGTCCGTGGCGATCAGGCGCCCCTTGCCCTGCATCATGGCAGCCAAAGCCAGTGTCTTGCCGCCGGCTCCGGCGCACATGTCGATGACTTGTTCTCCGGGCTTTGCATCGGTCAGCAACGCCGCAAGCTGCGAGCCTTCATCCTGAACCTCAACGCCGCCCTTGATGAAGACCTCTTCGGCATGGATGCCGGGGTTGCGCGCATCCGCACCGAGGTCGATGCGGATTCCCAGCGGCGACCATGGCGTCGGCCTCGCGCCGAGGTGCGCGATGGACGACAACGCCTTCTCACGTTTTGCCCTGAGTGTGTTGACACGCAGATCGAGCGGCGCGCGGCTAGCCATCGCAGTCGCCTCCTCCGTCCGCTCATCTCCGAAAACTTGAATCAAATGCGGATCAAGCCACTCGGGATAATCACCCGCAACATGCGCAGGAGCGCCGTTCAGCGAGCGCGACGTCAGTGCAGTACGCTCCGCTGCTGACAGTGGCTCCGGCGCGAAGCGCTCGCCGCTGCACAGCGCCGCAATCGCGTCGGTGTTAAGACCGCGCTCGAGCTTCAAAATGCCGAGCAATCGCGCGCGCGACGTGTCAGCGTCCATCAGGTAACCACTTGAGGACCGGCGGCGGAGAACATCGAAAACGAGACCAGCAATAGCAGCGCGGTCACCGGAGCCTGCGAACCGATGCGCCGTCCCCCATTCCTTCAGCGCGTTGGCCGCGGGAACGCGTTGTGCGTCGATGGACGACAGAATCTCAATGGCTGCGGACAACCGGGCGGCGGGCGTCATCTCTACTCTTCCTGGAAAGCGGCCGGACAAACAGTCCAACGCCAGACGCTCACTAGTGGAGCGGATTTGACATTCGCCACTGATCGCGCCGCGGGTTCGTTCGGCGAATGTCAAATCCAAAGCTCCACTAGCAGCTTATATTTGCTAGTGGTTCTTTGATTCTAACATCAACGGTACCCGCCGAAACGGGATGCAAATGTTAGAATCGAACCACTAGCCGCCCCTCAGATCAGAAACAAGACACGGATCGCGAAATAGAGCCACATGGCTAGCAAAACCAGTGCACCAGCCACGAAAAACAGCGATCCGCGTGCTTCGGAAGCCGAAACCAGAAATCCCGCCTGGCATATCTGCACGACCACAAACACCCAGGCGAGCATCACAACGATCAGATCCGCGTGGCGCGTTTGGATCGCCAATGCGACCAGAACGTAAAACAGTGTGTGCAGGTGATATCCGAACCAGTCGCCATCCGCAGGCTTCGGCCGTCCGCCTCCACGCCAGAAAATCAAGAGAAACGTCAGGCCGACCAACACGAACGTTGGCACCAAAATCATCTGAATCAGCATGAAGTATTTCCTAAAACTTAAAACGCGTTGAGGGCCGTAAGGATCGGCCGAGATCGCGTTTGAACCTGGCGGAATGATCAAGCGACCAACCGGCGAAAGGTTCCAATCCGCAAGCCACTCGCACGGAAGATGGCGTCGCGAGCCGCGGACAACATGCGACAGGGGCAGCTTCGGGGGATTTGCATGACCAAAACCATTGCGACGATTTCAATCACCAAATCATTTTCTGATTTCTCGTCGGCGATATTTGTTACCGCGGCGCTGCTTGTGGCTGTCCCCGCCCATGCGGCTACAGACAATCTCACCACCTGCGACCGTCTGGCCGCCCACCCCGATGACAAAGACAAACCATCCGACATCAAAGGAAGCTACGACATCGCCAAGGCCGATGTCGCGACCGCTTTGAAAGCTTGCAAAGCAGCCGTGACGGCACCCGATGCGCCACGCCGCGCATGGTTCGAACTCGGGCGAGCATATGAATACAATCGGCAGAAGGCAGATGCCGCGAAAGCTTATCGAAAGGCCGTCGATGCCGGAAACACCACCGCGATGGTCGGGCTTGGAACGCTTCTTGTGAATGGCGACGGCGTGAAGAAGGATGAATCCGAAGCACGCGCCCTGTTCGAGAAGGCAGCGAACGCCGGCGACGTCATGGGAATGAGCAACCTTGGCGCTCTTTATGGAGCGGGCCTCGGTGTACCGGAGGACTTCACGACCGCTCGCAACTGGTATGAGAAGGCTGCCGCCGCGGATTCCAGCGAAGCCATGTTCCAACTCGGATTGATGACACAGGACGGTGACGGCGGCCCGAAAGATGATGCCGCGGCGAAAATCTGGTTCGAGAAAGCTGCCGAGCATAACCACGGCGGCGCCCTCGAACGGCTTGGCGCCTATGCGGAGGAAGGCCGTGCCGGACAGAAAGATGAAAAAACTGCGATAGCGTTCTACAAAAGGGCCGCGGATTTCGGCAGTGACGACGCGGCAGATGCGTTGCAGCGCCTGCGATGCAAGTTCACAATGAAGGACAAAGACGGCAAGGTCGTTGGCAACATTTGCTACACGGGCGACTAATCGATTAATTTCCTCACTCTTCGCCTCCGATCAGAGGCGAAGAGTGAGAGAGAACGGTTAGATCTTATCTGGTCCGACGCGAACCAGCTGCTTGCCGAAGTTCGCCCCCTTCAGAAGCCCCATGAAGGCCTGTGGAGCACTTTCAAGACCTTCGGTCACGAATTCGCGATGCTTCACCTTGCCCTCGCGCAACCACTGGGACATGTCGCGAATGAAGTCAGGATACAACGCGTCGAAGTCGCGGACGATGAAGCCACGGAAATTCAGGCGCTTCACCAGGATCGCACGCATAATCGAATTGGCCCAAGGCGGCGTGGGCGTGTCCTTGCCGTAGATCGTGTTGTAATCGGCAATCAGGCCACAGACTGGAATCCGAGAGAACGGATTCAGCAGCGGAAACACCGCGTCGAATACCTTTCCGCCAACGTTCTCGAAATAAACGTCGATTCCTTTCGGGCACGCGTCTTTGAGCTTGCTGGCAAGATCCGGATCGCGATGATCGAGACATTCGTCAAAGCCCAGCTCGTTCTTCACATAGTCGCACTTGTCCTTGCCACCGGCGATGCCGACCGCGCGCGCGCCTTTGACTTTCGCGATCTGTCCGACCGCTGAACCGACGGCTCCGGATGCCGCAGCCACGACCACCGTCTCGCCTGCTTTCGGCTTCCCGATCTCGAGCAGCCCTGTGTAAGCAGTCATGCCCGGCATGCCGAGCACACCGACCGCAGTCGAAATCGGCGCATTCTTTGGATCAACCTTGCGCAGGCCCTTGCCGTCAGAGAGCGCATATTGCTGCCAACCCGAATGAGAAAGAACGATGTCCCCCTTTGCAAACCCGGCGTTGTTCGAAGCGACCACCTCGCACACCGTGCCGCCTTCCATGACGCCGTCCACCGGCACAGGCGCAGAATAGGAAGGACCATCGCTCATCCGGCCGCGCATATAAGGATCGAGCGAAAGCCAGATCGTGCGCAGCAATACCTGCCCCTCGCCCGGCGTCGGCACAGGATAGTCTTCAAGGCGAAAGTTGCTTGGGGTCGGCTCGCCCGTGGGACGGGATGCGAGTACGATACGCTTGGCGGTTTGGGCCATGTTGTTTCCTCGTTATGTCAAAAACTTGAGAGGAGTCTTACCTAACCATCCGCCTGATTGCCAAGTGATGCTGAGAGCCGCTGACGGCATTCAGCAAACGCGGCAGGCATGCCAGCGCATACCTTATGTTTCGCTATGCGGTAATTCTCGCCAGCGCTCCGTCAAACGCCACAGCCGCCTCGGACAAATCCTTGAACGCCAGGATGACGTGTGTCGTTTCGAGATTTTTCTCCGCAAAACCCTGCCTGACCTCTGAGAAGGATTTTCCACCTTCAAGCATTCCTGCAGGTGCAACCACGTGGAATTCATGCGCATCAATCGGCGCATCTTTCGTCAGCCACACACCAAGGCTGACAATGCCGTTGCCACGCCGATGCGAAATATACCGCTCCACAGCGACAGAGCCATCCCTCTGATGGCCACCTAGCTTCGCGTAACCTTGAGAGTCGAGCAGTCGGTGCGCTTTGAAACCCTTTACGCCTTCCGACTTTGCTTTCGCTGTTTCCTCGGAGAGATCGTATTTAGCGGCCATCTCTTTGCCGACCGTAGCAAGCTGCTCCGACATCGCGTGCTCGAACTCCTTCAGTTCTGAGCGGCTTTTTGTCGGCCTGCGTGGTTTCGCAGCGTTGCGCTTCTCAAGCTCGGCCCTGCACTTTTCGACGACGTCAGCAACGGATTTGCGTTCAGCGTTGGCCAGCAGATTTTTCAAATCGGGATCTGAAAGCGCGGCAATTCTCTCGTCTGTCCAATCGACCATGATTTATATCTTCTCAAATTGCTGCAGGATTGGAATCGCCGCGACCATAAGGTCGCGGACATGAGAGCTTTAGTTTAAGCAAGTGCTCGGCTGGCCTCAGGCAATCAGCGATCAATCGCCGCCAAGTATAGCGTGTTGCGAGCCCGTCCGGCAGTTATTTCGGCGCTGATCAGGCGCCGCCGGGGTAGTTCGGGCTTTCGCGCGTGATCGTCACGTCGTGCACGTGACTCTCGCGCAGGCCCGCACCAGTGATGCGCACGAATTCCGCCTTTTGATGGAAATCTTCGAGGTTCCGCGCACCGACGTAACCCATGGCCGCGCGCAGGCCGCCGGCGAGCTGGTGCAAGACATTGGCGACCGGCCCCTTGTAAGGCACCTGCCCCTCGATCCCTTCTGGCACAAGCTTGAGCGTATCCTTGATGTCCTGCTGGAAATAACGATCCGCAGAACCGCGCGCCATCGCGCCGACCGACCCCATACCGCGATACGCCTTGTAGGAGCGGCCCTGCCACAGGAAGACTTCGCCAGGTGTCTCATCTGTGCCGGCTAGCAGCGAACCGACCATGGCGATGTCCGCGCCTGCCGCGAGTGCCTTGGCAAGATCGCCGGAATATTTGATGCCACCGTCAGCGATCACCGGAATGTTCGCCTTCTTGGCGGCTTCAACCGAATCCATGATCGCCGTGAGCTGCGGCACACCGACGCCAGCGACGATGCGCGTGGTGCAGATCGATCCCGGACCAATGCCGACCTTGACTGCATCAGCGCCGGAATCAATCAGAGCTTGGGTTGCTTCGGCGGTCGCAACGTTGCCCGCGATGACCTGCACAGCATTGGACAATTTCTTGATGCGACTGACCGCCTCTAACACCCGCACTGAATGCCCATGGGCCGTATCGACGACGATGACATCGACGCCGGCTTCGATCAGCTTTTCGGTGCGCTCGAATCCGCCTTCACCAACGGTCGTCGCAGCCGCAACGCGCAAGCGGCCCTGCTCGTCCTTGGAGGCCAGCGGATAGGCAACGGCCTTCTCGATGTCCTTCACAGTGACAAGCCCGACGCAGCGATACTGGTCATCCACCACCAACAGCTTCTCGATGCGATTTTGGTGCAGAAGCTTCTTCGCTTCGGTCTGGCTCACGCCCTCACGCACCGTGATGAGATTTTGGTGCGTCATCAGTTCGGAGACTTTTTGCTCCGGATCGGTGGCGAAGCGTACGTCGCGGTTGGTCAGGATGCCAACAAGCTTGCCCGGCTTTCCGTAGCCGCCGCCGGTCACCACCGGAACGCCGGAAATGCCGTGATCCTTCATCAGCGTCAGCGCATCGACGAGCTTGGCTTCGGGAGCAATGGTCAGCGGATTCACGACCATGCCGGATTCAAACTTTTTGACCTGACGAACTTGAGCCGCCTGGCCTTCGACATCGAAATTGCGGTGGATCACACCGATACCGCCAGACTGCGCCATGGCGATCGCCATGTGCGCTTCGGTCACCGTGTCCATGGCGGAGGCGATGATCGGTATGTTCAGCGGGATAGCGCGGGTCAGGTGGCTGCGAACATCAGCGTCCGAAGGCAGGATATCGGACAGGCCTGGCTTCAAGAGCACGTCATCGAACGTGAACGCTTCGCGAATGCCCCGGTCCGATTGTACGACTGCCATTGCCAACTCCGTTCAGCAGCCTGCGGCTGCGATAAAAAGTGTCCGGATGAGCGAAATCGGACGATACCTTTGGCATCGCCCGAATCGAAGCCCATCAATAGGGTTGGCGGTGGTCGATAGCATGTCATGATGACGTTTCAAAGCATTTCGCGCCAAAATCGCGGGTTTTTGCGCATGGGAGTTCTGCAACGGCGCCCTAGTGTGGTGGTTCAGAAGTTCGCTCCATCTTTCCCGCGGGTCCTTCCAGCGAACTTCTGAACCTAAACCACACTAGAATCATAGATTTGCCAGTGTCCTCTCGAATCCAAAGTCCGCTAAGGAGCCCGCGACACGCTGGGGCGGACTGTGGATTCGGGACACTGGCGGGAAATAATGGGCGAACAGGTGGTCTCACAGCGAGTTTATTGACCCAACAGCCCCGGACTCGCCTATCTGTGCCCGGCATTCTCTTGCCGTCCACCGTTTCGCTAAATCTTTCCATAAAGCTGAGCCGATGCAGAAAGAACGCCTGATACCCCTGATCGTGGCCTGCGCCCTGTTTATGGAAAACATGGACTCGACGGTCATTGCCACGTCCCTTCCGGCCATTGCCGCGGATATCGGCACCAGTCCGCTGACGCTGAAACTCGCGATTACGTCCTACCTGTTGTCGCTCGCGGTCTTTATCCCGGCGAGCGGCTGGACCGCCGACCGGTTCGGCGCACGGACCGTGTTCAGCGTCGCCATCGCCGTCTTCATGGTTGGCTCGATCGGCTGTGCCATCGCCAACTCGATCACTGGCTTTGTGTTCGCACGAATCCTGCAGGGGATCGGCGGTGCGATGATGACCCCCGTCGGACGCCTCGTCCTGCTGCGCTCCATCGACAAGAGCGCGCTGGTCAATGCCATGGCCTGGGTGACCGTCCCTGCCCTCATCGGCCCGGTGATCGGGCCGCCGCTCGGCGGCTTCATCACCACCTATTTCTCGTGGCATTGGATCTTTCTGATCAATATCCCGATCGGGTTGCTCGGCATCTACATGGCGCTGAAATACATCGATCCGATCAAAAGCGAGAATCCCGAGCGTTTCGATTTCGTCGGTCTCGTACTCGCTGGGCTCGGCGTGGCGGGGCTGGCTTTCGGATTGTCCGTCGCCGGTCTTGGTTTGCTGCCGTGGGAAATCGTCGTCGCCCTCATCGTCGGCGGCGGCATTGCCATGGCGCTCTACCTGCAACATGCGAAGCGCACTGCCTCACCCGTGCTGGACTTCACGTTGCTGCGCTACCCGACGTTGCGGTCCTGCCTGACCGGCGGCTTCCTTTACCGTCTCGGCATCGGCGCCCTGCCGTTCCTGTTGCCGTTGTTGATGCAAATCGGCTTCGGCTTGTCACCGTTTCAATCAGGTCTCGTGACCTTCGCGTCCTCGCTCGGCGCACTCGGCATGAAGACCTTGGCGGCACGCATCATCCGTACCTTTGGATTCCGCAACATCATGGTCATCAACGCCGTGGTGAGTTCGTTCTTCCTCGCGGCCTGCGCCCTGTTCACGCCATCAACGCCGCTCCTGCTGATCATGATCATCCTGATCGTCGGCGGCTTCTTCCGCTCGCTTCAGTTTACGGCGATCAACACACTGGCCTATGCCGATGTCGAGCCCGCCGAAATGAGCCGAGCGACCACACTCGTCAGCGTCAATCAGCAGCTTGCGATATCGGCAGGCGTTGCCGTGGGTGCTCTCGTCGTCGAAGCGACAATGCTGCACAACCACTCGGCCCAGCTAAGCGCCAGCGATTTCTGGCCCGCTTTCGTAGTGGTCGCAATCTTGTCGACGCTTTCGGCCTATCCGTTCTGGAAGCTGCCTGATGATGCCGGTCACCAGATATCGGGACACAAGATTCCCCCGCTTGAAGGGCCCAAAGCCCCCGAGGCTGCCGCCAGCGAAAGCACGCAAGAAGCGCGCGACCAAAAGCTCGGCTAGGCCTCGATCTGAGGTCGAGCCGCGCGGAATCCCATCGCGAGCACATAACGCTCCGAGGAATCCTGCCGGCTGGCCGCGGGCTTCACGTGCTTCACGCTCGTGTAATCGCGCTTGAGTTGTGCGAGCAGATCAGCGTCCGCTCCACTCTGGAAGACCTTGGCGAGGAATGTTCCACCGGGATTGAGAACTTCTGCTGCGAACTCCGCCGCATTTTCCACCAGGCCGATAATCCGTAGCTGGTCCGTCTTGCGGTGACCGGTGGTATTGGCCGCCATATCAGACATCACGATATCCGCACCGCCGCCGATCATCGCGCGCAGCCGGTCCGGCGCCTTCTCATCAAGAAAATCCATCTGCGCGAAGTCTACGCCAGGAATTTCAGGCATCTCCAGCAGGTCGATGGCGACGACCTTTCCCTTACCCTCCAGCGAACCCACGCGCTTGGCTGCGATCTGGCTCCATCCCCCTGGAGCGGCACCAAGATCGACCACAACCAATCCCTGCTTGAGAAAGCGATTCTTGTCGTCCATTTCCTGCAGCTTGTAGGCCGCACGCGAGCGAAACCCATCCCGCTTGGCCTGCGCCACATAGGGATCGTTCAATTGGCGTTCGAGCCAAAGCTTTGAGGACAGCTTCCGCTTGCCGCCGGTCTTGACCGTGACGTGAAGCCGCCCAGTGGTGTCTTTTGCCATCAAATCCGCTTTCAGAGCGTCATACTACGCAACGCTGGAAGGGCATACGATGTTTCGGCAGCCGCGTCACCGGTAGCTCACCGTTAGGCCGCCGGCATCACTCCGTCCTGACGCATCATCTCCACCAGCATTCCTTCGCGCAGGCCGCGATCCGCTACACGCAAGCGCGGCAGCGGGAATGCCAAGCGGATGGCATCAAGGATAGCGCATCCGGCCAGCACAAGATCAGCCCGCTCGGTGCCGATGCACGGATTGAGCGCGCGGTCCCGATAAGTCATGCCAAGCAACCGTTCGATGGCGCAGTCCATTTCTGTATCATTCATCCACAGGCCATCGACCCTGCGGCGATCGTAGTGCATGAGACCGAGATGAACCCCAGCGACCGTGGTAACGGTGCCAGAGGTTCCGAGCAGATGCATATCGCACAGGTCGTCGCCATGCCGATCGGCGAACGGTGCAAGGTGCCCTGCGACGTCATCGATCATCGCCTGGTAGGACTGGCGCGTCACGTTCGTGCCGCCGAACCGCTCAGCCAGTGTCACGACGCCGAGTGGGAGCGATACCCAGGGGCCTTTCACGGGTGGCGCATCTGCAGCGCCGCGATCCCGCTCAATGCGGACGATTTCCGTCGACCCTCCGCCGATATCGAAGAGAATTGCACCTTTCGCCTTTGCATCGAGTAGTGGCGAGCAACCGATCATGGCGAGGGTCGATTCAGTCTCCCGATCGACGATCTCAAGTTGAATGCCAGTTTCCCGCTCGATGAGGCCGAGGAAGAAGTCGGAATTGTCTGCGGCACGACAAGCTTCCGTCGCGATGGTCCGAAGACGCTTCACACCCTTCGCGCGGATCTTGTCGCTACAGACAGTCAAAGCTCCGACGGCACGTGAAATCGCAGCATCACTGATGCGTCCCGTGGTGGAAACGCCCTCGCCCAAGCGGATAATGCGGGAAAACGAATCGATGACACGAAAGCCATCCGGCGCCACGCGCGCGATCAACAAACGGCAATTGTTCGTGCCAAGATCGAGAGCGGCATAGGCGGGTGCGGCGACAAATACGCGATCGTGCATCCGATCACGTATGTCGTCGTCTGCGACCGACCTTGGCAGGTCCACGCACGGCTCGGAGCCGTGGCGCAACTGCACCTCTTCCGTCATATCCGTCCATCTCTGCGCAGCCGGCCAGCGGCGCGCCAATTCCTGTTCGGGACGGAGAGTAACAGTGTGGTGATTAGGTGCAACAGTAGTGGTGGCGATAGAAGCCCAATCGCTCATTGTGGTTAGGACACCGCATCCTTATTTGGGGGTTAACCCCGCCCAAAATTGAGCCTCTGAGGCCATAAACTGGCTTGTCATCGGATTTTCATATGCAAGATCACGTCTCCCGCCCCTCCGCCGAAAACCTTATCGCATTGCAAAAATTTGGGATTGGACAGCCCATCCGCCGTAAGGAGGACGACACCCTTGTGCGGGGCAAGGGGAAATATACGGACGATTGCAACCTGCCTGAGCAGGCCTATGCCTGGATTGTGCGCAGCACGCACGCCCACGGCGTCATAAGGGGCATCGATGTCGATCACGCAAAGAAGATGCCGGGCGTTCTCGGCGTCTGGACCGGTCGGGAACTGACAGATGCAGGGTACAACCCATTCACGTCCGGGGTGCCGCTGAAGAATCGCGATGGCTCCTCCCTTCTGCAGACCAACCGTCCGGCCCTCGTCACCGACAAGGTGCGTTTCGTTGGAGACCCTGTCGCCTTCGTTGTTGCGACGACGCTCACCCAAGCCCGCGATGCCGCCGAAGCAGTTGTGCTCGACATCGAGCCGCTTCCTGCCGTGACAAGCGCCGAGGCTGCGACCCAGCCGGGCGCTCCGCAGCTCTACGATAACATCCCTAACAACGTGGCCCTCGACTTCCATTCGGGCGACACAGCTGCGTTGGACGCGGCCTTTGCGAAAGCGGCACATATCGCGCGCCTCGATATCGCAAACACGCGCCTTGCCGTTGTCGCTATGGAGCCACGATCGGCACTCGCGCAGTACGACAGGGAAACCGAACGCTACACCATCGAGGTTCCAACGCAGGGCGTGGCCGGGAGCCGCACGTCGCTAGCGAAAACCATGAATGTTTCCCCCGACAAAATTCGTCTGCTGACACACAATGTCGGCGGGTCGTTCGGCATGAAGAACGCTAATTATCCCGAATATGTTTGCATCCTTCACGCAGCGAAGGAGCTTGGCCGTCCGGTGAAGTGGACGGACGAGCGCTCCACCAGCTTTCTCTCCGACAATCATGGACGCGCGCAGGACATTCACGGCGAACTGGCACTCGCCGCCGACGGCGCCTTCCTCGGAGTGCGCGTCCGCGGTTACGGTAATCTCGGCGGTTATCTCACCGGCTACGCCCCGCTGGTGTTGTCCCTCAACATCGCGAAGAACATCGCCAGCGTTTACCGAACGCCGCTGATCGAAGTCGACATCAAATGCGTGCTCACCAATACCACCCTGCTGGGTGCGTATCGCGGTGCCGGCCGTCCGGAAGCCAATTACTTCATGGAGCGGCTGATCGATCGCGCAGCCGACGAGATGGGCATCGACCCCCTGACGCTCCGCAAGCGCAATTTCGTCAAGCCTTCGCAAATTCCGTATGCAGCCGCCAACGGTTTCACCTACGATAGCGGCGACTTCCCAGGAGTCTTCAACAAGGCGATTGAGCAGGCAGATCTTGCGGGCTTTGCCAAGCGCAAGCGCGAAAGCCGCAAGCGTGGGAAATTGCGCGGCATCGCGGTGGGGTCGTATCTCGAAATCACAGGCCCCCCGAGCGCCGAGTTGGGAAAGATCACGTTCGAGGTTGATGGCACGGTAAAAATCACCACCGGCACGCTCGACTATGGGCAGGGCCACGCAACTCCCTACGCCCAAGTTCTGGCAACGTATCTCGGTGTTCCATTCGACGCGATCACGCTTGAACAAAGCGACAGTGATATCGTTCACACGGGCAATGGCACCGGAGGATCACGATCGATCACAGCCAGTGGAGCGGCCATCGTCGAGGCGTCACAGCTCATTGTCCAGAAAGGCAAACAAGCCGCTGCTCATGTGCTGGAAACATCCGAAGCCGATATCGAATTCTCCGACGGACGCTTCATAGTCGCGGGCACTGATCGCGGCATCGGCGTAATGGAGCTTGCGGCGAAACTGCGAAACTCCAAGCAGCCAGAGGGCGTGCCGTCATCGCTCGATGTCGATCACACGATGCAGGGCGTTCCCTCGACATTTCCGAACGGCTGCCATGTGGCTGAGGTCGAAATCGATCCCGAGACCGGCGTGGTTCAGATCGTCAATTACACAGGCGTCAACGACTTCGGCACCGTGGTCAACCCAATGCTTGTTGCCGGCCAAATTCACGGCGGCGTTGCGCAAGGCATCGGACAGGCGCTGATGGAATGCGTGAGCTACGATTCAAGCGGCCAACCGATCACCGGCTCGTTCATGGATTACGCGATGCCACGTGCCGGCGACATTCCGTCGATGACGCTGGGCAGTCACCCCTCGCCCGCCACATCTAATCCACTTGGCACAAAGGGATGCGGTGAAGCCGGCTGCGCCGGAAGCCTTGCAACCGTCGTGAATGCGGCGATCGATGCGCTGTCCGACCATGGCGTGACGCATCTCGATATGCCACTCACGCCGGAAAAGATCTGGCGCGCCATTCAGGAAAGCCGCAAGACGAAATCGGCCTAACCGCTAGCAGAAGCCCGAGAATTTCTCGGGCTTCTTTATAGGCCTCACGCTGCCATGGTTTCGCGAGGCTGATAAATCGCCACGTGCTGGCAATGCGCGATCACGGTTTTGCCGTTGGCAACAATCACCCCATCCAGTTCGACAAACTTGTGGCCCTTACGCTCGTAATTACCGGTTACCTTCGCGCGCGCCGTCAGTACATCCTCGACGGGCGCCGTTGCAAGATAGCGAATGGTACTCCCGACGTGAATCCAGGGACCGAGAATGGCGTTCTCCATCAACGCCCAATTCATAGTGCGCAGGAGCATGCCGGTGTGAACAATCTTCTCGTTGGCATAAAGTGGATCGGTTTCTCGGACATCGCGTAGATAGTCGAGCGACGGCTGCGCGCCCAATGTGTACGGCGGTATCCCAAGCCACTTTCCTTGCGCATATGAGCTTTCGCTGACCGGCTCACGTTTGGCTACAACGGAAACGTCCTGAAAATCGCTCAGCGAGATTGCCTTCACATCGGACGGCATGGATGCATGCCCCATCGCACATAGTTCACCGCGGCTTTCGACCTTGATGGCAATGCCGGTATCGGTGTCCGCGGCCGTCACGATAGCGGTCTCGCCGTCGTAAACCGGCTTGAGGAATCGGCCGTCCATCAGACCGCGCTCGAGAAAGGCCTTCCCCCATTTTGCCACCGGCATATGGCTCATATAGGCGAACACATCGACGCCGGGGACCAGACCGCCCTGAAACCCGAACCTACGCGCGACCGAATCGTCGTGCATTTTGTTTTCCGAGTTTTTGGCGAGGTTGTAGGCGGAAACGGTGTGGGGGTTGAGTGCGGTCATCAGCTTCCTCGGGATTTTTTCGATTATTGAGGAAGATGGTACGCAAAGTTCCGGTCGAGACAAGCGAAGCTTGTGCATGCCACTTAACCGGGTTCAGCGCCTTTTACTCGCCATTTGGCCCGCCTTGCGCTACCAGCAGCGGCAATGACCCCAGACGAACCAACCTCACCGCACAGAATCCGGATTTATGTCGACGCCGACGCTTGCCCGGTGAAAGACGAGATTTATCGCGTGGCCGAGCGGCACCGGCTGCCGGTCAGCGTCGTTGCGGGCAATTTCATTCGCGTGCCGAACGACCCGCTGATCGAACGCATCGCTGCAGGCGCCGGAATGGATGCCGCCGACGACTGGATTGCGGAACGCGCGCAGAAAGGCGATATCGTCATTACATCTGACATCCCATTGGCGGCTCGCTGCGTCAAAGCCGGTGCTGAGGTCATTGCGCCGAATGGAAAGCCTTTTTCGGAAGCTTCCATCGGAATGACATTAGCGGTCCGTAATTTGATGACAGACCTGCGTTCCAGCGGAGAGGTCACCGGAGGACCGCGTTCGTTCTCACCGAAGGATCGCTCGGCGTTCCTCTCCACTCTCGATCAAACCATTCGCCGCATCCAACGCGCGCAACAGAAATAAGCAATCCGATCCCATGGCTCCTCCCCTTATTCAGTTGAAAGACATCGCGTTGACCTTCGGCGGCACCCCGCTACTGACGGGCGCCGAACTCTCCGTATCGACCGGCGAGCGCGTCTGTCTGATCGGGCGCAATGGTTCCGGTAAATCCACCCTGCTGAAGATCGTTGCCGGGCTGGTGGAAGCCGATCGCGGCAGCCGTTTCGTGCAGCCGGGTGCAACCATTCGCTATTTACCGCAGGAGCCGGATTTCACCGGTTGCGCAACGACGCTGGCCTACGTGGAAGCCGGCCTCAATCCTGGCGACGATCATTATCAGGCCCAGTATCTGCTGGACCAGCTTGGTCTCACCGGATCTGAAGACCCGACGAACCTCTCGGGCGGAGAAGCGCGCCGTGCGGCACTCGCCCGCGTCCTCGCCCCCTCACCCGACGTCCTCCTCCTCGACGAGCCCACCAACCACCTCGATCTCACCACCATTGAATGGCTGGAAGGTGAGCTGGCCAGCCGCCGCAGCGCCCTGGTGATGATCAGCCACGACCGGCGCTTTCTCACCAATCTGTCTCGAGCCACTGTTTGGCTTGATCGCGGCCAGACTAGACGAATTGAAAGAGGCTTCGATGCGTTCGAAGCTTGGCGTGATGAGGTGCTTGCTGAAGAAGAACGCGACCAGCACAAGCTCGACCGCAAGATCGTCGCGGAAGAGCACTGGCTGCGCTATGGCGTCTCAGGCCGCCGCAAGCGCAACGTCAAGCGCCTCGGCAATCTCCATGCCCTGCGCGACCAGCGCCGCGATTATCGTGGCGTGGCCGGCAAAGCCAATCTCGCAGCGGCGGAAGCTGATAGCTCTGGCAAGCTCGTGATCGAAGCCAAGCGCATCGCGAAATCCTTCGGTGAGCGCAAGATCGTGGATGACTTCTCCATCCGCGTGACGCGCGGCGACCGCCTCGGTATCGTCGGCCCCAACGGCGCCGGTAAAACCACGCTCATCAACATTCTGACCGGAGCGGACGCGCCGGATTCTGGCTCGGTGCGCCTGGGCGCCAATCTCGAGATGGCGACCCTCGACCAGCACCGAGAGAGCCTCGATCCGAAGACGACGTTGTCCGATGCTCTCACGGGCGGACGTGGCGACAGCATTATGGTCAACGGCAAACCGAAGCATGTCGTCGGCTACATGAAAGACTTTTTGTTTTCCCAAGAGCAAATTCGCACGCCACTCGAAGTACTATCCGGCGGCGAACGCGGCCGGCTGATGCTGGCGCGCGCGCTGGCGAAGCCATCGAACCTGCTGGTGCTGGACGAACCAACCAACGATCTCGATCTCGAAACGCTCGACGTTCTCGAAGAGATGCTGGGCGACTATGATGGCACGGTCATTCTGATCAGCCATGACCGTGATTTTCTCGATCGCGTGGTGACCTCCGTCATTGCCCCCGAAGGCAACGGAAGATGGGTCGAATATGCCGGCGGCTACTCCGACATGCTGGCGCAACGCGGCGCCGATCTGCAGGAGAAGACCGTCAAGGGGGTCACTGCGGATGAGACAAAATCTGCAAAAACCACGGCGGCGTCGCCCGCTCCCCCGGCCAAGCGCCGTCTCAGCTTCAACGAAAAGCATGCGCTCGAGACATTGCCAAAAACGATGTCGAAACTTCAGGCAGACATCGCCAAACAGCAAAAGCTTTTAGACGATCCTCAGCTCTATACGAAAGATCGCAAGGCGTTCGACGCCGCATCGGCTGCTATTGCGAAAGCCCAGAGCGAACTCGAAACCGCTGAAGAAAAGTGGCTGGAGCTGGAAATGCTGCGCGAGGAAATCGAAAGCGGCGCGTGACGCCGCCCAGCGTTAGACTTCCTATTTAGCGCCTTCTCGAGCTAGCCAGGCGAGCGTCCCGCGCCCCGCAGCCACCCCCGTCGCAAAACATGCCTGGAGCAAATAGCCACCGGTCGGAGCTTCCCAATCGAGCATCTCGCCTGCAACAAAAACGCCGGGCATTTTGCGAAGCATGAACTGCGCATCGATTTCGTCAAACGAGATCCCACCCGCCGTGGAGATGGCGCGCTCAAGGGGCGCAGTCCCGACGAGCTTCACCGGAACGTCGTTGATGAATCGCGCGAGATCCACAGCCGACATCGTTGACGGATACAATTCCAGCGCAATCGTCGCTTCCTGCAGAAGCCCGATCGCCGCTGGCGAAAGACTGAGTTGCTTTCGAAGATAGGTCGAAAGCGACTGCTTGTTTCGCGGCGCGCTCAATCTGGCAACGAGATCGGAGATCTCAAGATCGGGCCGCAGGGCCACGCGCAGCGTTGTCTCGCCCGCCCGATCAATCGCATCGCGCAATGGCGCGGAGATCGCATAAACCGCCCCGCCCTCGATGCCGGCGCGCGAAATGATCATATCGCCGCGCGCGGTGTGCGGCCCTGACGACAGCGTCACGCCCTTGAGAGGATGCCCTTCGTATCGATCGCGAAACACATCCGACCATGCAACATGGAAGCCGCAATTGGCAGGTCGAAGCGGCGCGCTCGCGATGCCCTTAGATTGCAACAGAGCGAGCCATCCGCCATCCGATCCCAAGCGCGGCCAGCTCCCGCCGCCTAACGCGAGAACAGTAGCGTCAGCCTTTACGGTGCGTTCGCCTTCGGCGCTTTCAAAACGCAGTTCGCCCTTGTCCGTCCATCCGGCCCACGTGTGACGCAACGCAAATTGGACGCCCGACTGATCGAGACGGCGCAGCCAGGCCCGCAACAACGGTGATGCCTTAAACGCTTTTGGAAACACGCGGCCACTTGTGCCGACGAATGTCGGCTGGCCGAGATGTTCGCTCCATGCGCGCAAGGCGTCCGCCGGAAAAGCCTCCACCGCAGCACGCAGGTACGGCATCGCCGCACCATAGCGTGCAAGAAATGCATCGAGCGGTTCGCTGTGGGTCAGATTGAGCCCGCCGCGCCCGGCCAGCAAAAACTTGCGCCCGACTGACGGCATCCGGTCATAGACCGTAACGCGCGCGCCATTCGCCGCGAGAGTTCCGGCGGCCATCAGCCCCGCAGGGCCGGCGCCGATGACTGCTACGTTCAACGTGATCAACCGCCCATCGGTGGCAGCTTGATACCGGCAGCCTTTGCTGCCTGCTCGACGTATTTGTAGGTCTGGAAGAACGCGCCGCCGAGATCACGAGCTTTCGACAGGTCTGCGATCTTTTCAAAGCTCGCAGCGACTGCGTCCGGCGTCCATTCGGCCTGTGGCAGATTGAGACCTTCGGTCTCCACGATCTTGATCACAGCAAACGAGCCTGCACCTGCTCCCATGATTGTACGCGTCGGCGCATCCTCACTGAGCATATACATCACTGCGGGCGTAATGGCTTCCGGTTTCATCAGCGCCAGCACATCCGGCGGGATAAGACCTTCGGTCATGCGCGTTGCCGCAGTCGGCGAGATGGTGTTGACGCGGATGTTGGTCTTGCGCCCTTCTTCAGCAAGGACATTCATCAAGCCAACGATGCCGGCCTTCGCCGCACCATAGTTGGCTTGACCGAAATTACCGAACATTCCGGATGATGATGTGGTGACGACGATGCGACCGTAGTTGCGCTCTTTCATCCCATCCCACACCGCCTTGCAGCAGTTGAACGTACCTGTGAGATGCACGCTGACGACCTTGGCGAAATCATCCGG
This sequence comes from Afipia dichlorophenoxyacetatis, assembly GCF_055386385.1. Lineage (NCBI taxonomy): Bacteria > Pseudomonadati > Pseudomonadota > Alphaproteobacteria > Hyphomicrobiales > Nitrobacteraceae > Afipia > Afipia dichlorophenoxyacetatis. The sequence continues at coordinate 3,823,928 of NZ_AP029250.1, forward strand.
CTCCATCTTACCGAAGGACTTGTCGCGCAGGATGCCGGCGTTCGCCACCATGAGGTCAACACTGCCCCACTTTGCGGTGGCCTGCGCGACCATGTCCTTGACCTGCTCGTAGCTGGAGACATCGGCGCCATTCACCATGGCCTCACCACCGGCTTTGCGGATTTCTTCCACTACTTCCTCGGCCGGGCTCACCGACCCGCCGCTGCCATCGCGCGCCGCGCCCATATCATTAACGACCACACGGGCACCAAGCTTGGCCAAGCCAAGTGCATGCGCGCGTCCGAGGCCTGCACCCGCGCCCGTCACAACTGCAACGCGTCCATCAAACCTGATTGCCATGATCCTCGTCCCTTCGAATCCGAGTTAAATAAAGATATGCAGTGCGAGCCAGTCCGCGACCAAAGCGGGCTTTTGCTCATTCTCGATCTCAAGCGTGACTGCTGTCCGCGCCAACAACTCCTTCGGCGATCGCATGGTTGCTTCGGACATCACAAATCGCGCACGCACGCGTGAGCCTGCACGCACAGGCGTTAGAAACCGGACTTTGTCGAACCCATAATTGATCGACATGGCCGTGTCGTTCAGTGTCGGCATTGCCTCATAGGCCATGGCTGACAAGAGCGACAGCGACAGGAAGCCGTGTGCAATCGTCCCGCCAAACGGTGTCTCGCGCTTGGCGCGCTCCGGATCGACATGGATGAATTGATGGTCGTTGGTCGCGTGGGCAAACTGATCAATCTGCTTCTGGTCGACCGTATGCCACCCTGACACCCCAAGCTCGGTCCCCACGAGCTTCAAGTACTCTTCGCGATCCATTGCAACGCCCATCGTGTCCCCTCTGTGGCTGCATTGGGGTTCGCACATTCCACAGAACGGCGTTGCGGCCAAGTGAAAACTTCACCTGTAATGGGTCGGAGCACACCTGCGAATCCGTCATAGACGAAAGTCAGATGCGCATTCGAGCCTAAATTTGGTCGATTCTCATTTGGAGGAGTATGAAATCTCCTCCAACGCTGCTAGCGCCCAGCCTGCAGCTCTGGAAAATCCTCTTCCCGGAATTCATGACCGCGCATGGGGTCCTTGCGATCGTTGTCGTGCTCCAGGCGACGAAGTTGCACGCGACGAATCTTGCCTGAGATCGTCTTCGGTAATTCCGATACCAGTTCAATGCGGCGAATCCGCTTGAACGGCGCAAGGCGTGAATGCGTGTACTGGAAAATCGACAACGCAGTCTCACGGGAAATGGCCGTGCCCGCAACCAAGGACACGTAGGCTTTTGGGAGCGCCAGACGGATTGGGTCTGGCGTCGGCACCACCGCCGCTTCTGCGACGACATCGTGCTCGAGCAATACGCTCTCGAGTTCGAATGGGCTGATACGGTAATCGGATGATTTAAAGACGTCGTCCGAACGGCCGACAAATGTCAGGTAACCATCGTCGTCGAGAAACGCGACGTCGCCGGTCTGATAGGTATCACCGTCGGCACCTTTAGGTTTGCCGTCTTCACCTTGATAGCCAAGCATCAATCCCGCCGGCCGATCCGCACCGAGAACAAGGCGAATTTCGCCTTCTTTCGCGGGATTGCCGTCCGCATCCATCACCCTAACCTTGTAGCCTGGTAACGGCCGGCCCATCGATCCAACTTTCACCAGTTGTCCCGGTGAATTGCCCGCAAGCGCCGTGGTTTCGGTCTGGCCGTAGCCGTCGCGAATGGTCAGCCCCCAGGCCGCCTTCACCTGATCGATGACTTCGGGATTGAGCGGCTCACCGGCCCCGCAAACCTCGCGCACCGACACCTTGTAGTCCGCGAGCCGTTCCTGGATGAACAGTCGCCACACCGTCGGCGGAGCACACAACGTCGTCACGCCGCAGCGAGCGACCGTTGCGAGTAAGGTCTTCGCGTCAAAACGCGGCTGATTACAGATGAAGATCGTCGCGCCGGCATTCCATGGCGAGAAGAAGCAGCTCCATGCGTGCTTGGCCCATCCCGGCGAGGAGATGTTGAGGTGGATGTCCCCTGGCTGCAATCCAAGCCAGTACATCGTCGACAGCGACCCGACCGGATAACTGCGATGGCTGTGCAGCACCAGCTTCGGTTTCGCCGTTGTACCGGAGGTGAAGTACAGCAGCATCGGATCGTTAACCCCTGTGGGCCCGTCCGGTGTGAATGTCTCAGGATATTTGGCTGCATCCTCGTAACGCCGCCAGCCATTGTGGTCCGACGTCGCGGCGACAACGACCTTGGTAAATCCCTCGCCGCCAAGCCCCTCGAACTTGGCGACCTGATCCTGAGAGGCCACCACGACCTTCGCCTTGCCGCGATCGAGCCGATCACGCAATTCATCAGCGGTCAGCAGCGTTGTCGCCGGAATCACCACAACGCCGAGCTTCATGGCGGCCAGCATGGTCTCCCACAGCGGCACTACGTTGCCGAGCAGCAGCAACAAATGATCGCCGCGCTTTAATCCGCGATCGCGAAGAAAATTTGCGGTCTGATTGGACCGTCGCGAAAGCTCGCCGAACGTCAGTTTAGTCTCAGTGTTAGCCGCGACATCAACAATCCACAGCGCGGTGCGATCCTTGCTCTCTGGATCTTTGGCCAACCCCGCGTCAAACCAGTCGAGCGCCCAGTTGAACTGGGCTTCATCGGGCCAGCGGAAGTCCCTGACGGCCGTGTCGTAATCAGTGCGATGTTTGAGGAGGAAAGCGCGTGCGTCCCGGAACGTCGTCATCGCCACCTCTTACTTCGCTAGATTTCGCACGTGCTTGATAATTCCCGAAAAATCGACACTGCCATGGCCGGCTTTCTCGAAGGCATCGTAGATGCTCTCGGCATGGGCTCCGAGCGGTGTCGCCGCGCCCGCCGACTTCGCAGCCTCCTGCGACAAACGAAGGTCCTTCAGCATCAGCGCAGCCGCAAACCCCGGCTTGTAGTCATTGTTCGCAGGCGATGTCGGGACCGGACCCGGCACCGGGCAATAGGTTGTCAGCGACCAACACTGGCCCGACGATGTCGAGGCCACATCGAATAACGCCTGATGCGAAAGACCAAGTTTCTCGCCGAGAGCAAATGCCTCCGACACACCGATCATAGAGATGGCGAGGATCATGTTGTTGCAGATCTTGGCCGCCTGCCCCGCGCCCGCTTCCCCGCAATGCACGATCTTCTTGCCCATATTTTCCAGCACAGGCTTGGCCGCAGCAAATGCGTTGGCACTGCCACCGGCCATGAATGTCAACGTGGCGTTCTTCGCGCCAACAGTTCCGCCAGAGACCGGCGCGTCGACCGACGGCAAATTGTGCTCCAATGCGTGGGCGTGGGCGTGGCGCGCACTTTCCACATCAATGGTCGAACAATCGATCATCAGTGTGTTCTTAGCGACTAAGGGAACGATCTCCGTCCACACACTCAGAACGTGCTTGCCGGCGGGCAACATGGTGATGACGACTTCCGCCCCCTTCACCGCATCTGCCGCACTCGCCGCGATGCTGACGCCATCTGCTTTGGCTGCATCCTTTGATGCTTGCACAAGATCAAAGCCCTGAACCTTGTGCCCGGCTTTCACGAGGTTGGCAGCCATCGGGCCACCCATATTGCCAAGACCAATGAATGCGATGCTTGCCATGTTTCTTCCTCGTTTTTGATTTTTTAGAAATCAGTCTGGAAACACCAGCTGATATTTTGTGTGTGGCTGAAAGTATTTATCGACCATCTCCGGCGCCACATCTTCAAGACGCGCCGGGGACCATTTCGGATTGCGATCCTTGTCAATCACCGCCGCGCGAACGCCTTCGATGAACTCTGCGCTTTCAAAGACGGCCAGAGCCGCGCCATATTCGCGAACGAGACACTCTTTAAGCGATTTCGACGACCGGCCGAGCCGCAGCAACTTCAAGGTGACTTTCAATCCGATCGGCGACTTGTCAGACAGAGCCTTCAACGTCGCGAGTGCAAACTCGGAGCCGTCTTGCTCCAACGCAGCGACGATCTCCTCCATCGTGTCGAAGGCAAAGCATCGATCGATCTGTTCACGATGTTGCTCAATCGAGGGAGCCGCATCCTTCACCGCATAACCCTGCATGATGACACGAACGTCGTTCGCGTTGGCACGCAGCGGGGCATTGATCAGCGCATCGCGCAGCGCGGGCCAATCGGCGGAATTAATCAGGACATCCGCAATACCTGCGTAGATGGCGTCCGCGCCGCTCATCGGCTGGCCCGTCAGCGCATAGTAAGTCCCGAGCTCACCCGGCGTGTGTGACAGCAACCATGTACCGCCGACGTCGGGGAAGAAGCCGAGACCGACTTCAGGCATCGCGATCTTTGTTTTCTCAGTCACGATCCGGTGCGGTCCATGTGCGGACAAGCCGACGCCGCCACCCATCACCAAACCGTCCATATAGGCGACATAAGGTTTGGGATAGATCGGGATGCGCGCATTGAGGATGTATTCCTCGCGCCAGAACACGGCACCCAGGTCACCACCGACCTTTGCGCTTTCGTACAGCCCCCGGATATCGCCCCCGGCACAAAGCCCGCGTTCGCCGGCACCTTCCAGCAGCACCAGCGAAACACCGGGATCGGCCTCAAAGCCATCCAGCGCCGTAACGATGCCTCGCGTCATGTCGAGCGTCAGCGCATTGATGGCCTTGGGACGATTGAGGCGAAGCACGCCAGCGGCGCCCTCGCGGCGAACGACCAGATCTCCATCGACGTTGTTCATGGCAGCAAGAGGCGCATTCATCGCGCCGCCTCGATCAGTTTCCGCGACACGATCAGCCGCATGATTTCGTTGGTGCCTTCCAGGATCTGATGCACGCGCAAGTCTCTTACGATCTTTTCGATTCCATATTCGGCAAGGTAGCCATAACCGCCGTGCAATTGCAGCGCCTGATTGGCAACTTCGAATCCCACATCGGTACCGAAGCGCTTAGCCATTGCGCACAGCATGCTTGCGTCCGGATCCTTGCGATCCAGAGCAGCCGCCGCCCGCCACAAAAACGTTCGCGCGGCCTCCAGTTCGGTCGCCATGTCTGCAAGACGGAACTGCAGGGCCTGGAATTCGTCCAGGCGTTTTCCGAACGCCTTGCGCTCTTTCATATAGGCGAGTGATTTATCGAGGGCAGATTGCGCGCCACCCAGTGAGCACGCGGCAATGTTCAGCCGCCCGCCGTCAAGACCGGCCATGGCGATCTTAAAGCCGATGCCTTCATCGCCGAGGCGGTTGGTAACCGGCACTCGTGCATTCTCGAAAATCACCGCGCGGGTCGGCTGCGCATTCCAGCCCATCTTCCGCTCGTTGCCGCCGAACGACACGCCGGGCGTATCGCCCTCGATGACCAGCGTGGAAATACCTGAAGGACCTTCGCCGCCGGTGCGAACCATGGCGACGTACAGATCGCTCTTGCCCGCGCCGGAAATAAACTGCTTTTGCCCATTGAGGACATAATGATCGCCATCGCGGACAGCGCGCGTGCTGAGTGCTGCAGCATCCGATCCCGAGCCTGGCTCTGTGAGGCAATAGCTTGCGAGCAGCTCCATGGTGCAGAGACGCGGCAGCCATTGTTGGCGTTGCGCCTGCGATCCATAGGCGTCGATCATCCACGCCGACATATTGTGGATCGAGATGAATGCCGACACCGTCGGACATCCCATCGCGAGCGCCTCAAAAATCAGAGCTGCGTCGAAACGCGTAAGCGCCGAACCGCCCACATCGTCGCGGATGTAAATGCCGCCGATGCCGAGCGCAGCAGCTTCGCGCATGACATCGACGGGGAAATGCCGCTCCTCATCCCACTTGATAGCGAAGGGAGCGATTTTCTCAGCCGCAAATTCGCGAGCCATGTCGCGAACCGCGGTCTGATCTTCAGTGAGTGCGAACTGCATCAGCGCCCGCCTCGCTTGCCGTTAGCTGGTCGGCATCGAGAACTGGGCACCTTCCTTGACGCCGGATGGCCAGCGCGAGGTCACAGTCTTGGTCTTGGTGTAGAACCGCACCGAGTCTGGACCGTACTGGTTGAGGTCTCCGAAACCGGACCGCTTCCAGCCGCCGAAAGTGTAGTAAGCGACCGGCACAGGAATTGGCACGTTGATGCCAACCATGCCGACGTTCACCCTGGCCGCAAACTCGCGAGCAGCATCGCCATCGCGGGTGAAGATCGCAACGCCGTTGCCGTATTCATGATCGGACGGCAATGCAACGGCCTCGTTAAAGTCATTCGCGCGAACGACGGACAGCACAGGGCCGAAAATTTCTTCCTTGTAGATGCGCATGTCCTTGGTGACGTTGTCGAACAGACAACCGCCCATGTAGAAGCCCTTTTCGTAGCCCTGCATCTTGAAGCCGCGGCCGTCGACGGCGAGCTTGGCGCCTTCCTTGATACCGATCTCGACATAGTCCCGCACGCGATCGAGCGCCGCCTTGGTGACAAGCGGACCGTAATCAGCGGTCGGATCGGTCGAAAGACCGATCTTGAGGTTCTCGACGCGTGGAATGAGCTTTTCCATCAGGCGATCAGCAGTCGTCTTGCCGACCGGCACCGCGACCGAAACCGCCATGCAGCGTTCGCCGGCTGCGCCATAGCCAGCACCGACCAGCGCATCTGCCGTCTGATCCATGTCGGCGTCCGGCATGATGATCAGATGGTTCTTCGCACCACCAAAGCACTGGCAACGCTTTCCAGTCGCAGCCGCACGCTCGTAGATGTACTGAGCGATCGCCGAGGAGCCTACGAAACCAACCGCTGCGATATCGTGATCATCCAGGATCGCATCGACCGACTCCTTGTCGCCATTAACGACGTTCAGGACGCCCGGCGGCAAGCCTGCCTCGATCATCAGCTCGGCCAGCTTCATCGGCACGCCTGGATCGCGCTCTGACGGCTTTAGAATAAAAGCGTTACCGCAGGCGATCGCCGGCGCGAACTTCCACATCGGGATCATCGCTGGGAAGTTGAACGGGGTGATACCGGCAACAACACCAAGCGGCTGGCGCATGGAGTAAAGATCAATGCCGGGACCGGCGCCTTCGGTGTATTCGCCCTTCATGAGGTGCGGAATGCCAAGCGCGAACTCGACGACTTCGACGCCACGCAAGATGTCGCCCTTGGCGTCGGGAATGGTTTTGCCGTGCTCGCGGGCGAGCAAATCAGCCAGCGCATCGTTATCGCGCGCCACCAATTCCAGGAACTTCATCAGAACACGGACGCGACGCTGTGGGTTGGTCGCCGCCCATGCCGGTTGCGCCGCTTTGGCGTTCTCCACCGCGGCACGCAGCTCCGCTTTGGAAGCGAGTGCAACCTGGGCCTGAACCTCACCTGTCATGGGTTCGAAAACGTCGGCGAAACGGCCCGATGTACCCTTAACGTGTTTTCCGCCGATAAAGTGCCCGATCGATCGCATGCGTAACCTCCAGAAAGAAACTACGAGGCTTTTAGCACCGTCCGATAAGAAATTGGAACGGGGTTCTGCGCACAGCACAGTCGCATCTATTGCAAAGAACGCCCTTGAAAATATTCGATTTTTTCAGGCCACCGACTGTATGTTGGCAACAAAAATCGGAGCGAATAATCAACCGATCATTAAAAATGACCATCTGGTCTCAAGAGCGAACTGGAGAATCCGTGGCCGCTGACGCCTCAATGCCCTTGGTTGCCGGCTTGCGCTTTCGCGGTTTGGCCGCGTCATCAGCCTTCTTGGCCGCATAACGACCTGCCTCAAGGATCTCGTCCGAAAATTCGCCCGTTCCCGCCATACGGGCCATCAACAAGGCCCCCATCATCGTGGCCAAGGCGCCGATGGCCTCCCGGCGCGCGTCTTTTTCGTTCGATCCGGATATCTCGCCGGCGATGACCTCGATCATTCTCTCAAGCTTGGCTGCGACAGCCTTACGGACTTTGGGGTTGGCTCGCGAAACTTCGGCCCCGAGTGCCGGGAGCGCGCATCCATTGCCAATGTCGTCGCGGTGAGCGGCAGTCAGATAGCCATTTACAACCGCAGCAAGCCCCTCGCCCTCCGGCGCTTCATCCGCCCGCTTGCGCCAACGCTTTGCCGCCAGCTCCATTGCATGGATAAAGGCTTCGCCGATCAGCGCGTCGCGCGATGCAAAGTGCGCATAAAAGCCGCCGTGCGTGAGCCCCGCCTCTTTCATCAGCTCAGCAACACCGAGACCTGCCGCGCCACGCTCGCGCAGGCGCACCGATGCGCTCCTTACGATCCGCTCGTGCGTCTCAGCCTTATGATCCTTTGAATAGCGCATCGGCGCCTCACCTATAATATGTCGATGGTCATATATAGCATGAATTGCTCCGCGAATGAGGCTTTTCAGGCAAAATGGCTGCCATGCAAGTCATTTGACAAAGCAAGATGATCGCGCACCATCGCATTCCCACTCGCGTTCCAACAATTAAGCTTCGGTAACATGCAAACGATCAACGACTACTGCGACGTTGCGCACCGCGACAACGGCATTGCACAATTGACGATCCGAAACGCCGGCTCGCTCAACATCGTCAACTCGGCAGTGATCGCCGGAGTTCGGGAAGGGCTGGAAACGCTTGCCAAAGACAATGGCATTCGCGCTGATCCTGGCGGGGTCCGGCGAGAAGAGCTTTATCGGCGGAGCCGACATCAAGGAAATGGTGACGCTCAATCAGGCTTCAGCTGAAACATTCATCAAGGGGCTGCGCGATCTTTGCGAGTCCGTCCGGCAGTTCCCCTCACCTGTCATCGCGCGATTGAAGGGATGGTGCCTGGGCGGAGGACTTGAAGTTGCGGCCGCCTGCGATCTGCGTATCGCCGCCGACGATGCAAAGTTTGGCATGCCCGAAGTGAAAGTCGGCATTCCCTCGGTCATTCATGCAGCTTTGCTGCCGCGGTTGATTGGTTGGGGACGTGCTCGATGGCTGATTCTAGCGGGAGCGAATATCGATGCGGCGACAGCTCTTGGCTGGGGCTTGGTCGATCAAGTTGTCCCAGAGACAGACCTCGATACTGCCATCATGGCCGTCGCGTCATCGATCGCCGAATGCGGCACTGAAGCGATGCGCAGCCAGAAGGCGTTGCTGAAACAATGGGAAGAGCTGCCGTTGACGGAATCCGTCAATCTGAGCGTGGGCGTTTTCGGCCAGGCATTTCTGACCGGCGAGCCGCAGCGTCACATGCGCACCTTCCTCGACAAGAAGAAGTGACCGCTTTCGAATGGAAATTCGTCCGTTTCAAACAAAACGGACGCTTGTTCCACTGATGTCCGCAACCTTATTTTATTGTGCGGATGCGATTGCAATTTTCGCCTCCCTTCATATGATATCCATCATCTAAATCACAATGCCTTGCCTGCGTGCCGGCAACAGGAGAGTCCCATGTCAACGTCAGACCCCGTCGTCATCGTTTCTGCTGTGCGTACTCCACTCGGCCGTTTCCAGGGTGAATTATCGTCATTCAGCGCCCATAACCTCGGTTCACACGCCATTGGCGCGGCCCTTGAGCGCGCAAAGCTGTCGCCGGAGCGGATCGACGAAGTGTTCATGGGCTGCGTGCTTCCCGCCGGCCAGGGACAGGCTCCTGCCCGCCAGGCTGCACGTGGCGCGAAGTTGCCGGACGGAACCGGCGCAACCACCATCAACAAGGTCTGCGGCTCGGGCATGAAGGCCACCATGCTGGCGCACGACATCATCAATGCCGGTTCCGCTGAAATCGTCGTCGCGGGCGGCATGGAAAGCATGACCAACGCCCCGTACCTGCTCGCTAAAGCGCGCGGCGGCTATCGCGTCGGACATGACCGCATCATCGATCACATGCTGATGGACGGCCTCGAAGATGCCTACGAAACCGGCCGTTCGATGGGTGATTTCGGCGAAGCCACCGCCGAAGCCTACCAGTTCACCCGCAAGGATCAGGACGAATATGCGATGGAGACCCTGACCCGCGCGCGCAAGGCGGTCGAGGGTGGCACGTTCAAGAGCGAGATCGCGCCTATTTCGGTCAAAGAAAAAGCCGGCGTTCGGGTGGTCGAGAACGACGAACATCCGTTGAAGGTTGATCCTGCGAAAATTCCGAACCTGAAGCCAGCATTCCGCCCGAACGGTACGATTACGCCCGCGGCCTCCTCGGCCAATGCCGACGGTGCCGCCGCACTTGTGTTGACGCGACGCTCGATCGCCGAGCGCGAAGGCTTGCCGATCCTGGCGGAAATCAAGGGCCATTCGACCCACAGCCAGGAACCGGCCTGGTTCACCACCGCTCCGATCCCAGCGATCAGAAAGCTGCTGGAGAAGGTTGGCTGGACTGCCAACGATGTCGATCTGTTCGAGATCAACGAGGCTTTCGCTGTCGTGCCGATGGCCGCAGCCCGTGACCTCGGAATTCCGCGCGAGAAATTGAATATCAACGGTGGCGCCTGCGCGCTTGGCCATCCGATCGGTGCGACGGGTGCCCGTCTGATCGTGACGCTGCTCCATGCGATGGAGAAGAACAATGTCAGCAAAGGCATTGCCTCTCTGTGCATTGGCGGCGGCGAAGCCACTGCTATCGCGGTCGAGCGTAAAACGCACTAGTGCCACCGCGTGGCCTTCGGGTCATGGATCGCCGAGCTCTACTCTCGGCGATCCGCAAAGAGATATCTGACAACAGGGTAATTACGCCGTGAAACAGAGTAGCACACGCCGAATTGTCGTCACCGGAATGGGAGCCGTGTCTCCCCTGGGTTGCGGCGTCGAAGGCAACTGGTCGCGCCTCATTGCGGGCCAATCCGGCCTTCGTGCACTCTCGGACAATATCGGCGCCGATCTGCCGGCAAAAGTCTGTGGTGTTGTTCCCGACATTGCCGAAGATCCCGAGTTCGGCTTCGATGCCGATCGCGCGGTGCCTCGTAAAGACCAAAAGAAAATGGACCGCTTCATTCAGTTCGCAATGATGGCGGCCAATGAAGCGATCGCGCAAGCCGGATGGATACCGGATAACGCTGTCGCTCGCGAGCGTACTGCAACAATCATCGCATCCGGCGTTGGCGGCTTCCCTGCCATCGTCGACGCCGTTCGCACCACTGACGAACGTGGCATCCGCCGCCTTTCGCCCTTCACCGTACCGGCCTTCCTCGTCAATCTTGCCGCCGGGCAGGTTGCAATCCGTCACGGCTTCAAAGGGCCACTGGGTGCGCCGGTCACGGCCTGTGCTGCCGGCGTACAGGCGATCGGCGATGCTGCGCGTCTGATCCATTCTGGGGAGGCTGACATTGCAATCGCCGGCGGTGCCGAAGCCTGCATCGATCGCGTCAGTCTCGGAGGATTTGCAGCTGCGCGTGCCCTCTCCACCAGGTTCAACGACGAGCCCCAAAAGGCGTCGCGTCCGTTTGACAAGGACCGCGATGGCTTCGTGATGGGTGAAGGCGCTGGAATTCTCGTGATCGAGACGCTCGATCACGCGCTGAATCGCGGTGCAACGCCGATCGTCGAGTTGGTCGGATACGGCACCACCTCCGACGCCTATCACATGACGGCGGGACCCGAGGATGGCGACGGGGCACGGCGCGCCATGGAGATCGCGATACGTCAGGCGGGCATCGCACCGATTGAAGTTCAGCATCTCAATGCCCACGCCACGTCGACACCGGTCGGCGATAACGGCGAGCTTGCCGCGATCAAGACCCTGTTCGGCACCAAGGGCAGCGTTGCAGTGAGCGCCACGAAATCCGCAACCGGCCACTTGCTCGGCGCGGCGGGCGGCCTCGAAGCCATCTTCTCGGTACTTGCATTACGCGATCAAATCGCACCACCGACCCTCAACCTGGACCACCCGGATGCCGAGGCCACAGGCATCGACCTTGTGGCCAAGACCGCGCGGCCGATGGCCATTGAACATGTGTTGTCGAATGGCTTCGGGTTCGGCGGCGTCAACGCCAGCGTCGTCTTCCGCGGCTGGTAATCGCCGCCCGCTAGTGTCCGATTCCGAAGTTCGCATTATCCCGCTGCACCTTCGTTTGCGGACTTCGGAATCAAAGGACACTAGCAAGTCATAAAGTTAGTGTGGCTTTGGTTCAGAAGTCCGCATTCGGGACGCGCTCCGCGAACGGTGCGGACTTCTGAACCGCCACACTCAGCCGGCGATCATATCCTTCACGCGTTGCAGGAATTTCTCTCCTTCGAAGGGCTTGGTCATCATGTCCATGCCCGGCTGGAGAAAGCCTTTTGCCATCGCGACGTTCTCAGCATACCCGGTGATGAAGAGAATCTTCAGATCCGGCCTGAGTTCACGAGCCTGATCAGCCAATTCACGCCCGTTCATTCCAGGTAATCCGATATCGGTGACCAGTAGGTCGATCCGCTCGTCACGCCCCAGGACGTGAAGGCCCGATGGGCCATCGACAGCTTCCAGCGTCCGATAGCCCTGCTCTTCCAGGAGTTCGAGAACGACGCTGCGGACGACCGGTTCATCCTCTACCAACAGCACAGTTTCGCCAGATGCCTGGTGGTCGCCAACGGCGTTCAACGCCCCTGCATCGACCGCCGCGTCTCCCACATGGCGAGGCAAATAAATTTTGACCGACGTGCCATGTCCCGGCGTGCTGTCGATCGTGACGTGACCATTCGATTGCCTCGCGAAACCATAGATCATTGACAGGCCGAGCCCTGTCCCCTGTCCGATCGGTTTTGTCGTGAAAAAAGGATCGAATGCGCGCGCCACAACATCGTCCGTCATGCCTGCACCGGTGTCGGTGACATCGATGCAGATATAGTCCCCCGGTGAAAGGGCCGGGTTGCTTTCCAGCACGCCATCAAGCCGAACATTCTTTGTCTTGATCATCAGCCGCCCGCCTTCCGGCATGGCGTCACGGGCATTGATCGCGAGATTCAGCAAGCCGCTTTCGAGTTGATTGGGATCGCACAGGACGCTCCATAGCTTACTCGATGGTGCAACTTCGAGATCGATGTCCTCGCCGATCGTTCGCCGCATCAGATCCTCAAGAGATGCGATGAGTTGATTGGCATCGATCGACTTCGGGCTGAGCGGTTGTCGCCGTGCAAAGGCCAGTAGTCGATGCGTGAGCGCTGCCGCACGATGCGCCGAGGTCATCGCGGCACCGATGTAGCGCTCAATATTGTCAAACTTTCCCTTGCTCAACTTCGCTTGCATTAAGTCCAGCGAGCCGATGATACCGGTCAACAGGTTGTTGAAGTCGTGGGCGATGCCCCCGGTCAGCTGGCCGACGGCCTCCATCTTTTGCGACTGACGCAAGGCTTCTTCAGTGGCCTTCAACCTCTCCGCTGCGGCCCGCTCTTCCGTGACATCACGTGCAACTGCATAAATCTGCCCCGCATCGGGAACGGCAGTCCACGACAGCCACCGATAGGAACCGTCCCGGTGGAGAACGCGCCCCTCAAACCGGATCGTCGGCTTGCCGCGATTGAGGTTATCGAGTTCGGTAATCGCCTTCTCTCGATCGTCCGGATGCTCAAGCCACTCCGTTTTTCTGTGGAGCAATTCCTGTTCGGTCCAGCCAAGTGTTTTTGTCCATGCGGGGTTGACGCTTCGCAACGTGCCATCGAGATCCGCGACAGCCAGGAGATCCCGCGATACATTCCATATGCGATCACGCTCGCGGGTTTTTTCTTGAACCCGTTCCGCCAGCGTCGCATTCAGTGCCGCAAGCTCTGCGGATATCGTCTTTTGGTCGTGCACATCCGTGCCGGTACCAATCCAGCGAATGATCCGCCCAAGTTCGTCACGCGCCGGCACGGCTCGTCCGAGGAACCAGCGATAAACGCCGTCTTTCCGGCGCAGGCGGAATTCAACTTCATAGGTCTCGCCCATTTCGAGGGCACGCGTCCAGGCCGCGAGGGCGATAGGCAAGTCATCCGGATGGATGATCTTGACCCACTCTCTTCCATCAAGGTCACCAACTTCCGCTCCCACATACTCGTAAACACGCGGGTTGAACCAGGTTGCTATTCCATCTGGTTTGGCAGTCCATACGTGATGCGGCACAGCGTCTGCGAGTGTCCGAAATTCCTCTTCGCTTTCTCGCAGCGCCTTCTCGGCCGTCACCTGTTCGGTGACGTCAGTGTGAGCGCCGACCAAGCGCAACGGCGCGCCATCAGCGTCACGCTCGATGATCGCCTTGACCGAAATCCATCGCACTTGCCCATCGCTAGGGCGAATGATGCGATACGTCACCGAGTAGTCGCCAACATCACCCTTAACTGCGTCGCGAAATCGCTTCTCTGCGGCGGCCCGATCCTCGGGATGAACCCGCCTCACCCAATCTTCGTGCGTCTCGCTGGCAGCCTCCGGCGGAAGGCCATGAATGGCCAGATATTCCGGGGATCTTCGGTTGCGAAAGCCGTCCCGGAGATCGACCTCAAGCCCACCGATACGACCAATTTGTTGGACACGCGTGAGTTCTGCTTCACGCTCACGCAAGGCAAGTGATGCCGTGTACTCCTTGGTCACGTCACGGCATATCACCAGCACGCCGCCGACCTCACCTTCGCTGTCGATAGGACTATAACTGTAGGTCCAATAAACCTGTTCAAGTTTACCGTGGCGCGTGACGGGCACCAACTGGTTCTCACGCCATGTCGCGCCGCCGCCGCTCATCACTTGTTCGATCTGCGGCCCAATAATGGGCCAGATCTCTTCCCAGCATTCACGACCGCGTTGCCCGAGGGCACTGGGATGCCGCTCTGGTCCCATCGTGGCCCGGTACGCATCGTTATAAAGCTGGATGAGTTGCGGTCCCCACCAAATGAACATCGGGTGGTTGGTATTGAGCAGAAGCCTGACCATGGTCTTCAAGCTTTGCGGCCAAGTCTCAGGTTGCCCAAGCGGCGTAGAGGACCAGGCAAAGGCACGCATAAGCGCACCCATCTCGCCGCCGCCGGCAAGAAAGTTCGGAGAACTTGCCTGGTTCGTATCAAGCATCTGGTGTGTTTGACGAAACCCCTGCCACAGGAATTCGGATTAACCCATTGAAACGTCGAGCGAGCCTATTGGTTCCATTCGAGGCTCCCTCGGTCTTGGTATCCCTCGGACTTACTGGAACCGAGCGTTCCGCCTGCACTTATTCCTATATCGGCTTAGATCAAGCTCGGAGGGAGTGCATGGCCCGCAAATACTCAAAGGCTGCATCGAAAAAAGTCGCACGCGCAGTACGCAAGGCGAAGAAAGGAACGTTAAAGAGCGGCCGCTCCGGCAGGAAAGTCAAAAGCCGGAAACAGGCCATCGCGATCGGCCTTTCCGAGGCGCGCAAGGAAGGAAAGAAAGTCCCCGCCAAAAAGGCGAGGAAGAGCACTAAAAAGAAAACATCCAAGAAACAGAGTTCGAAGACAAAATCTCGAAAGACCAGAAAATCCTGATCTTAAATTAAGACACCAGTCGAACCGCATCGTTGAAGAAGTCCAGACCGCCGAAATTTCCGGACTTCAGCGCCATGATCATGTCACCTCTTTTGCTCCCGATGGTCCGCAGCACGGGCACGCCCGTGGCGATTTCCGGACCGACGAGGAAGGCCGGGATATTAAGCCGATCCACCACCGCACCCGACGTCTCACCACCGGCAATGATCAGGCGTCGCACGCCTTCCGACACCAATCCTTCGCTGATGTCAGCCATGGCCTGTTCGATAGCCTGACCTGCAACATCGCGACCGTACCGTGATTGCAAGGCAGACACCTGATCGGGCGTCGAGCTGCTTGCAATCAAGATTGCTGATTTCCCGAGGTGGTTCTTCGCCCAGTCGAGTGCACGCTGAACCTCCGATCCACCTTTGACAATCTGTTCGGGATCGAGCCGCAACACGGCCATCGTCTTCTCTGCTTCCGCAATCTGCGCCAAGGTTGCCTGAGAGCAACTTCCCGCAAGACATGCGACGGGACCGCCAACTGGCTTGCTCTCAACGGCCGAGGCCGAAGCATCCTTCACTTTGCCCGACGTGATCAGGCCACGAGCTAGGCCCAGCCCCATGCCGGATGCACCAACGGACAAGTCATAGTCGAGCGCAGCCTGGCCGATGGCTTCGAGTTCGTGATCGAACACCGCATCAACAATCGCGCTGTGATATCCCTCTCCCGCGAGATCCGCGACGCGCTTACGGATCGCATCAGGTCCGCGAACCACCGTGGCCAGATCGACAAGCCCGACCTTATCTCGGCTCTGGCGACCCAGCACGCGCACCAGATTGGAATCGTGCATCGGGTTGAGTGGATGATCCTTCAACGGGCTTTCGTTCAACGGCACGCTGCCGACAAAGAGATTGCCTTGATAGACTGTTCGTCCGGTGCCAGGGAACGCTGGGGTGACCAGCACAATAGGATCACCGGAATCGTCTCGCAACGCGTCCATGACCGGACCGATATTACCGGCATCCGTAGAATCAAACGTCGAGCAAATCTTGAACAGCACGTGCGACGCGCCGCGCCCACGCAGCCATTTGTCCGCAGCGCGCGAACGCGCGACAGCCTGGGAAGCCTCAATGGATCGACTTTTCAGCGAGACGACGACGGCATCAACGTCCGGAAGCGCCAGTGCTTCATCCGGAACACCAATGGTCTGCACGGTTCGCAAGCCGCTGCGCGTCAACATGTTCGCAAGATCAGACGCGCCCGTGTAGTCGTCGGCGATACAGCCCAGTGCGAGTGTCACGACCGAACTCCCGACTTTCCTTTAGCGTAAGGCGCAAACCAACCCAGACCGTCAACCGTTTTCCCCTTGGGCCTATATTCGCAGCCGACAAATCCGTCGTAGCCAAGGCGATCCAGCTCATCGAACAGGAAAGGATAATTTAATTCCTCACTCGCCGGTTCGTTACGTGACGGCACGCTCGCGATCTGAATATGTCCGATCATCGGCATCATCTGCCGGAGTGCAATGGTGACGTCGCCGTGCACGATCTGACGATGATAGATGTCGAATTGCAGTTTCAGGTTCGGCAACTTCATCTCATTGATCAGGTCGTGAGCGAAGTCGAAATTGTTGAGGAAATATCCCGGAACGTCGCGCGGATTGATCGGCTCGATGACGACATCGATATTTTCCTCAGCCAACGCTTCAGCTGCCCAGGCCACGCCCCGGCGAAAAGAACTGACCGCCTCGGGATTGCTGCGATCGGCGATGCCGGACATCAAGTGCACCCGCTCAACGCCAGTAGCAGCAACATAGGGCAACGCCTGCTTGATGCTGTTCTGCAAATCCGCGAAATGATTGGGACGCGCGGCAAAGCCCTTCTCGCCCGCGTCCCAGTTGCCCGGCGGCAGATTGAACAGCGCCAAGGTCAGGCCATTGCTCTTTAGTCTGTCAGCAATCGCTTCCGGCGGATGATCGTAGGGAAACAGAAATTCAATGTTGGTGAAGCCGGCATCGGCAGCAGCAGCAAAGCGATCGAGAAACGACCACTCGTTGAACATCATGGTCAGATTGGCGGCAAAACGGGGCATGGATGTTTCCGTTGTTGTTCTTGCTTATTACGTTCGTTGTAGTTCTGAATATTACCCCGGTTCGCCGGGAATCTTGGTGCCGGTATTTCGTGCATACACCCGCGCCACCGAAATATCGTCGTCGCGCCCCATCCCCGAAGCCGATGCCATCAGGAACATCTGCAGCGCGGCAGCGGCAACGGGCACCGGATACTTGGCGTTACGTGCCATATCCTGGATGATGCCGAGGTCCTTCACGAAGATATCCACCGCACTGCGTGGCGTGTAGTCTCCGTCAAGCACATGCGGGACGCGGTTTTCGAACATCCACGAATTGCCCGCCGACGCGGTAATGACTTCGTAGACCTTGCGGATATCAAGGCCTTGCTTCGCCGCGAAGGTGATCGCTTCGCTGGCCGCCGCGATATGAACGCCAGCCAGGAGCTGGTTGATCATTTTGAAGGCAGCGCCTTGTCCGGGCTCGTCGCCGAGCTCATAGAGCTTTGCGGACATCGCATCCAGCGCCGGCCGCGCCTTGGCGAATGCGGCCTTGCTGCCAGAAGCCAGGACAGTGAGTTCGCCCTGCGCCGCGCGTTGCGCTCCGCCGCTGATCGGCGCATCGAGATAGTGCCGCCCGGTTGCCTCGAGCTGCTTCGCCAACCGCCGCGCGATATCCGGGTCCATGGTTGCGGATGAAATGAAGACTGCGCCCTTCGGCAACGTTTCGGCCACACCTTGCGGTCCAAAAAGAATGGTTTCCGTCTGCGCAGCATTGACAACGACGCTGACGACGGCATCGGCATCGCGCGCCGCCTCAGACGGCGTCGCGGCAGAATGCCCCTTTTCCGCCACCAGCCGCGCAACCGCATCAGCGGACACGTCGCAACCAACGACATCGAAACCGGCGCGCTTCAGTGACAGCGCCATCCCCAGTCCCATCGAGCCTAGGCCGATAACAGCAATACGGCCCAAACGTGAATCAGCCGAGGCGGCTTTGGCGGGGTCAGTCATGGATGTTTCCTTGGATCGTTTCTTTTGGCGGGCTCCGCGACAGGCGCGGTTACCGCTTGGTAACACGACTTCATAGTCCAACCAAAAAGCCATTTCAGCAAATTAGAAAACATGTGAAAAAGCGCTGTTAAGAGGATGGCAACATGACAGAAACCAGGCTTCGCGAGCAGATTTGCCAGTATGGACGCTCGCTGTTTGAACGCGGACTAACGCCGGGATCTTCCGGAAACATCAGCATTCGCCTCGACGATGGCGGCTGGCTGGTGACGCCGACCAATGCATCCCTCGGTTTTCTCGACCCGGCCCGGATTTCAAGGCTCGACGCCTCCGGCCGCCTCACCTCTGGCGACGCGCCCACCAAGGAAATCCCCCTTCATTCAGCGCTTTATGAGACCCGCAGGTCGGCGCGCGCGATTGTGCACCTGCACTGTTCCCATTGCGTTGCACTATCGATGCTCCCAGAGATCAACCCGCAGAACGCGCTTCCGCCGATGACCCCTTATTATGTCATGCGGTGCGGTGCGACCGCCCTGCTGCCGTACTACCGGCCCGGAGATGCCGCGGTTGCCGACGCCATCCGTGGATTGGCCGGCAAGTACTCCTGCGTGCTGCTCTCCAATCACGGTCCTGTGGTTGCGGGTGACACACTGGAAGCTGCTGTTTTCGCGACCGAAGAATTGGAAGAAACAGCCAAGCTATACTTGATGCTACGCGGTCTAAATCCGCGTGGTCTGACAAAGGAACAGGTCGCGGACCTTGTCGCGACATTCAAGATAACACTGCCGGAGACGTCAGCTTGACCGTTACGATCTTTCACAATCCTGCTTGCGGCACATCCCGCAACACGCTCGCCATGATCCGGCAAAGCGGCGAAGATCCCGTTGTGATCGAGTACCTGAAAACGCCGCCCAGCCGTGAGCGCTTGGTCGAACTCGCCAAGGCGATGAACAGTCCAGTACGCGCGCTTCTTCGTGAGAAGGAAAAGCTCGTCGCAGAGCTTGGTCTTGCCAACCCCGCTATGACCGATGACGAGTTGTTGGACGCAATGACGACGCATCCTGTGCTCATCAATCGTCCGATTGTTGAAACGCCGAAAGGTGTACGGCTTTGCCGTCCTTCCGAGCAGGTGCTCGACCTGCTGCCCAATCCCGTGACCTCTTTTCAGAAAGAAGATGGAGAGGTTGTCACACGCTCTGCCGGATAGCGGCGCGACAATTGGGCGCGGGATAGCGGAGCACTATCCTGCCGAGAGCCGCGATGTTGTTACGGCACTGACACAGAAAGTCTCGACAAACGGCGCATGGTTCACGGAGATGATTTCCATGCGCATTTTCAAGCTATCCACCTCCATTCTCGCTCTGACCATTCTGCCGCATATTGCATCAGCGCAAACCGCCGCTCAGTCTTTTCCCGCGACACTCGCCGGACACGCGGTGATGCTGGCTGAATCTTTCGTCGATGCACCGGCCGACGCGCCGGCCGATCTTAAGGCTTCAGGCAAGTTTACGACGGGCACTCGCGTTGACGCTGTCGGCACAATCGAAGGCAAGTCCTTTGACCGTCCCACCGGCGTCAAGATTCCTTTCAAGGGTCAACCGTTGCAAGGCCATTCCGGCATCAAGAAAATGGCCGACGGGACGTTCTGGGTGCTCACCGACAATGGGTTCGGCAGCAAGGCGACGTCGCCGGATTCAATGCTGTTCCTCAATCATTATCGCATCGACTGGACCAAGGGGACGCTGGAAAAGATCGAGACGATCTTCCTGCATGATCCCGATAAAAAGGTGCCCTTCCGGATCGCCAACGAAGGCACCGACAAGCGTTATTTGACCGGTGCGGATTTCGACACCGAAAGCTTCCAACCCATCGGCGATAAGATCTGGATCGGCGACGAGTTCGGCCCTTATCTCTTGCGGGTCGATAATACCGGGAAGGTTGAAGCCGTGTTCGAGACCATGATCGATGGCAAGCCGGCAAAGTCTCCGGACCACTATTCAATCACAGCGCCTGCGACCCCGACTGCCCAGGTCGCCTTCAACGTCCGCCGCTCCAAAGGCTATGAAGGCATGGCGGCGTCACCGGATGGCAAGTTCCTCTATCCGCTCCTCGAAGGCCCGGTCTGGGACGCAGAGAAGAAGGACTGGGAAAAGACCGCGGACGGCAAAGAGTATCTGCGCATCCTTGAATTCGACGTCGGCGCCGGAAAATGGACCGGCCGTCACTGGAAATATGTTCTGGACGAGAACGGCTTCGCAATCGGCGACTTCAACATGATCGACGCGACAACCGGCCTGATCATCGAGCGCGACAATGGCGAGGGAACTGCCGACAAGGCTTGCGAGGGCGGTAAGAAGCCGGATTGCTTCCATGATCTCGCCAAGTTCAAGCGCGTCTACAAGATTGAGATGTCGGATGCGAACGCGAACAACGCCGTCCGCAAGATCGGCTATATCGACCTGATGAAAATCAACGATCCCGATAAAAAGGCGCGCAAAGCTCTCAACGATGGCGTGCTCAAGTTCCCATTCTGGACCATCGAGAATGTGGACATTGTCGATGCGCAACACATCATTGTCGGCAACGACAACAACCTGCCCTACTCATCCAGCCGGGATCCAAATAAAGCCGACGACAACGAGTTCGTTCTGCTCAATGTTTCGGAATTTCTGAAAGCGCGATGATTTGATTGTGAGTGACTAAAAAAGGCCGCCCACCAGGGCGGCCT
Organism: Afipia dichlorophenoxyacetatis; assembly: GCF_055386385.1. Classification (NCBI taxonomy): domain Bacteria; kingdom Pseudomonadati; phylum Pseudomonadota; class Alphaproteobacteria; order Hyphomicrobiales; family Nitrobacteraceae; genus Afipia; species Afipia dichlorophenoxyacetatis. Next base: position 3,845,070 of record NZ_AP029250.1, read on the forward strand.
TTCTTCGGCATAAGAGCAAAAGCCTGTCGCCTAATCAGATTGCGCCACAGCGACCTTATCAATGACAAATACAATCCGCGTCTCACTGCGCTCCGAGATTTCGACGCGATCACCCGTTTCGCGGATCAGGTTCGGAATATCAATGACCGACAACGGATCAGTGCAATGCACCTCCAGCCGATCCCCGATCGCGAGGCTCTTGAGCGCCTTGCGCGTCCTGTAAACTGGTAGCGGGCATTTAAGGCCCATCAGATCGAGCTTGGTCGCGTTCATGGCAGTCAGCTTTCTAACGCCTTGCTGGCCATGATTTCCTCGATCGACGCTGCGGACTCCAAAATCATGCTCGCGATCGCCGGAATATCATTCAGATCAGCTTGGGGCAGCCGTGTGTCGATCTTTTGATCTGTGGCGATGCCGACGATGGCCGGGTCATCGGGAAACAGCAGCGGCTTGTCGTTGGCTGCGCGATAGATTTCAATCTTGGGATGCGTATCAGCTTTAAAGCCCTCGACGACAACCAGATCAACCGAGGACATCCGCACAAGATGGTCCCGCAGAGGAGGTTCAGGCGCACCGCGAAGTTCATGCATCAACGCCCATCGACGGCCCGATGAAATCAGAACCTCGGTTGCACCTGATTGCCGATGAACCCACGAATCCTTTCCAGGCACATCCACATCGAAATTATGATGGGCGTGCTTGATGGTGGAAACTCTGAGACCCTTGGCAACAAAATGGGGGATGAGGCGCGTCAGCAAGGTCGTCTTGCCCGCTCCGCTCCACCCCGCCAGCCCAACAACCTTCATTCCACCCCTCCGGCCCTCTACAAGGGCAATTCAACACTTGGCCGTCCTTATCATATAGATTGGGTCCGGCGACCGAATTATTGGACCGAGATACCAGCCAACACGACTGTCTATGCCCCGGAAAACAGGTGAAAATTGACTGATGGCTCCCCCAAAACTCTCGGCGTTTTGCTCGCGGGCGGTCTGGCTCGGCGGATGGGCGGTGGCGACAAGCCAATGCGGACCATTGGCGGCCGCACCATCATGGAGCGCGTCATCGCACGACTGGCCCCCCAATGCGATGAGCTGATTCTCAACGCGAACGGCGATCCGTCCCGCTTTGCGGCTTTCGAACTTCCCGTAATTGCGGACAACATTGAGGGCTTCGCAGGTCCACTTGCCGGCGTGCTGGCGGCGCTCGACTGGAGCGCAGAACACCGCCCTGATATCGAGTGGGTGCTGAGCACCGCCACGGACTGCCCGTTTCTGCCGCGAGACCTCGTTAAGCGCCTCCATCAAGCAAGAGCAGTTCAAGGGGCTCTCATCGCTGTCGCAGCTTCAGGCGAACATGTGCACCACGTGGTTGCACTATGGAGCGTGTCCCTGCGTGATCAATTGCGTGACGCACTGGTGAAAGAGGATATTCGAAAGGTTGGCTTCTGGATGGCGCGCTACAAGCCCGCGACCGCCACGTGGCCGGCCGTGCCTCTCGATCCATTCTTCAACGCAAATACGATCGAGGATATTGCCGAAGCCGAACGGCTTGCGACGCTGGATGACGGAGCGCAGTAAGCGAAAGCTATTCTATCATTGCCGAATAGAGGTCGGATTCGTTGCGAGAGCGGCGCAACTGCGTCAACACCTCATCCGTTTTGAACTTTCGGGCCACGGACGCCAAGGTAACGAGTTGATCTGCCTCCGGCGGCGCAGGCAGCAACAATAGAAAAACCAGGTCGACCAGTTGACCATCAATGGCTTCAAAGTCGATGGCTGGCTTGAGTCTGACCATCATACCGTAAGGCTTCTTAACGACCGGCAATCTGGCATGCGGAATAGCAACGCCCCTCCCCATTCCGGTCGACCCCAGATCTTCGCGCTTTAGCAGCTCAGATGCGACGTAGTCTGACTGCAGACCGAGATTGGACGCAGCCTTCTTCGACAGCTCTTGCAAGAGCTGCTGCTTACTTGCCGCTCGCACATCGCAAAGAACATCGGTCGGGGCGAGAAAATCAGAAATTGTCATCGTAACTCCGGAACCGCGAAATCCAGAACGTGTCACCATCAATTGCATCGTCATCAATCCGGAGCACGAAGCCTGTAACCGATTCCTGTCTCGGTCAGGACATATTGAGGTTGTTCCGCATCGCCTTCGATCTTCTGCCGGAGCTGCCGAACATAAACACGCAGATACTGGGCGTCAGTCAGTTCATCCCACAGCTCGTGCAACAGAAACTTGTGAGTGAGGACTTTGCCCGCATGTTGGACCAGGACGCGCAGAAGGTCATACTCCTTCGGAGACAATTTGACGTCCTTGTCGCCGACTTTCACGATCCGCCGCACCAGGTCGACGGAGAGATCTCCTGCGCGGAATATTGGACGTTCGCCGTGAACCTGTAGTTGATGACGGAGTGCCGCTCGTATACGCGCGAGAAGTTCATCCATGCCGAAAGGCTTGGTGACGTAATCGTCGGCTCCAAGATCAAGTGCCTGGACCTTGCCGGCTTCATCTCCGCGGCTCGAAAGAACAACAATAGGAACACTGTCGTTGCGGGCCCGAATGGTCCGCAACAGCTCGTGCCCCTGGATATCTGGCAATCCAAGATCGAGGATCACCAGATCAGGCTTGCTTTCAAGCAGTTCCAGCGCTGTCTTGCCATTTGGCGCATCGAGAATCTCATACCCTTGCGTGCTTAGCCCCATTCGCAACAGCTTGCGGATAGGTGGTTCGTCGTCGACCACAAGAATTTTGAGCGGAGCGGCGCTCATGCTGCGGTATCCAGTTTTTCAGTGATTTTAGGGATGGGAAGTTTGATCGTGATGATTGCGCCTGTCCGATCGGTTCTGTTCGCGGCTGAGATTGTCCCATGCATGGCTTCTACGAAGCCGCGAGAGATTGCAAGGCCAAGCCCTGTGCCTGGTCGAACATGATCGCCTTTCTGCACGCGATAGAATTTATCAAAGACGTTTTCAAGTTCGTCCGTCGGAATGCCATCGCCCTCATCCAGAATTTGCAGAGCAACTGAGTTTGCCTCCCGCCAACTCTGGATCTGAACGAGTGTGCCCGCAGGAGCATATTTTGCTGCGTTGTCGAGCAGATTGAACAAAACCTGCTCGAACAAAACTGCATCCAATTCCAGCATCGGAAGCTCAGCCGGAAGCGCGAGCTCCACGCGGTGATGAACGAGAATTTTACTTGCCCGCCGCAAGGCACTTCCAACCACTTCACTGAGATCATGAGGCGCAGAGTTCGGTACAATTGCGCCGGATTCGAGTTTGGTCATATCAAGCAGATTGGCAATGAAACGGTTGAGCCGCTCAGATTCGTCGATAATCGTTGCCAGCAGGTCACCTTTTTCGGCATCGGTCAGGCGGGTCGACAAATCACGCAATGTGCTGGCAGAACCCAAAACCGAAGACAGCGGCGTTTTGAGATCGTGAGAAATCGACGTCAACAACGCCGAACGAAGCCGGTCCGTCTCCACCACCCGTTTCACGTGATCGATGTCTTCGACAAGCCGTACGCGCTCAATGGCAAGCCCGCCCTGATCCATCAAGGCATCGAGCAAGCGCGTCTGATCAGGTGTCAGGATCGGACCCGATCGGTCGTCATCAATACCCACCACGCCAATCGGCCCGCGTCCAGTTCGCATCGGCAGGAACAGTCTTTTTGCGCCTGGAAGCGTATCCGATCCTCGTCCTGCTGGTCGGTCGTTACTCCATGCCCAATTCGCTGCCGCAAGGTCGGCTTGATCGAGTTCGTCCTCAGGTGGATAGCCAGCTTTCACGGCAATCGTGCCATTCTCCGGCAGCAGCAGGACGACGCGGACCTTCAGCATCAACGCGGTTTGATAGGCGGTTGCCCACAACACGTCATCCAGCGTCCCCGTTCCGGCGAGCTTGCGGCTGAAGGAGTAGAGATATTCGGTGGTACGCGCCCTGCTCGTCGCGACCAGCGCCTGCGTCCGCACCCGCGCAGCAACGTTAGAGACGAGAACTGCAATTAAAATAAAGAAGAAGAACGCAGCAATGTTTGTCGGATCGGAAATGGTAAACGTATAGGTCGGCGGCAGAAAGAAGAAGTTATAACAAAGCGAAGCCGCGATGCTCGCCAGTAACGACGGCAACAAGCCGTAGCGAACCGCGACACTGACAACGACAGTGAGAAACACCAAATCGACGTTTTCAATGCCGAACAGTGGCCGGATCAGCAATCCGACCCCGAGAGCAATGCCAACCAGCAATAGCGACATTGCATAGGGTAGCGGATCTCGGGGCGGTGATGATTCAGCCGTTCGCACCCCCTTCTGAGGCGATGCTCCCTGCTCCAACTTGTCACCGGCGATCACGTGAACACTGATGTTGCCTGCGCGCCGCACGAGGTCGTGGACGATCGAACCACGAATGAGCTCAAACCACCACGATCTACTCGACTTTCCAATGACGATTTGCGTGACGTTATTTCCTCGCGCAAAATTCAAGACATCATCCGCGATGCGCGTCTCGACGGCCGGAATCGTCAAAACGTCAGCGCCGAGTGTCTCAGCAAGTCGCAGTGTGGCTGCGAGGCGATCTCGCTCGACGTCCGTGAGTTGCAAACTCCTGCGTGTCTCAATACAGATTGCGGTCCACGGCGCATGCAGTCGGTCGGCAAGGCGCTTGGTGTAACGCACGAGGCCAGCGGAGCGTGGATCCTCACTGACACAAACCAAAATACGCTCGCCGGCTGCCCACGGCCCGGGGATGGCGTTGGCCTGCATGTGATTAAGCAACTGCTCGTCAACTCGCTCGGCAGTTCGCCTCAGTGCAAGCTCACGTAACGCGGTCAGGTTGCCGGGAGAAAAGTAATGCTCCAGCGCCCTTTCGGCTTGCTTGGGCATATAGACCTTACCCTCGCGAAGACGCTGGATAAGATCATTCGGTGTCAGATCGACCAGTTCGATATCGTCGGCGCGGTCAATGATCGAATCCGGAACGGTCTCGCGCACCCGCACGCGCGTGATTTGCGCGACGATGTCGTTCAGGCTTTCAATGTGCTGAATGTTGACAGCGGTATAGACATCTATGCCGTTGTCCAGCAACTCCTCGACATCGAGGTAGCGCTTCGGGTGACGGCTGCCGGGCGCGTTTGTATGCGCAAGCTCATCCACGATGGCAATCTTCGGACGCCGCGCGATCAACGCATCGAGATCCATCTCATCAAGGACCTGGCCTCGGTAATCCAACGCTTTGCGGGGCAGAACTTCGAGGCCACTCAGAAGCGCCTGGGTCTCTACCCGACCATGGGTCTCGACAACACCGACCACCACGTCCACGCCCGCCTTGAGTTTGGCGTGAGCGCTTTGCAGCATTTCATAGGTCTTGCCAACGCCAGGAGCCGCCCCAAGAAATATCTTGAGGCGGCCGCCATGTCCCTCTTCGCGCCGTGCGGCCTCTAGCAGAGCTTCCGGCGACGGTCGTTGTTCAGAATCGCGAGTGGTGATCGCCATCAGCCATTCTATTCCTCACACCGCTCAACACCTGGGCGGCTTTAGTTCGCGGCTGCACGATCTAGCGCCATGTTGAGCGCCAGTACGTTCACGCGAGGCTCACCGAGAATACCGGCAAGTCGTCCCTCGGTCTGATCGTTCACGAGCTTGCGAACGTTATCTTCGGACATTTTACGTGCTTTCGCAACGCGAGGCACCTGAAACAGCGCCGCCTCCGGCGAGATATGGGGATCAAGACCGCTGCCCGTGGTGGTGACAAGGTCCACCGGTACGGGCATCGAGGGGTTCTCCGCCTTCAGCTTTTCGACGTCCTCTGTCAGGCGATCACTGAGCGCCTTGCTGGTCGGCCCCAGGTTGGAGCCGGTGGAGTTTGCCGCGTTGTATGGCGCAGGGACTGTCTTGGTCGAGTCATTCGGGTCGGCAGCCGTGGTCACCGACGGGCGACCGTGGAAGTAGCCATCTCCCTTGAATTCCTGCCCGATCAGGGCCGATCCAATGGTCTTCCCATCTTTCTCGATCAAGCTTCCCTGCGCCTGATAGGGAAAGAGTGTCCCCGCGATACCGGTCATCGCCAGCGGATAGGCAAGACCGGTGATAGCGGTCAATCCAATGACCATAACCAGGGCCGGACGAATTTCCTTCAACATAATGTGTCTCCTCAGGCCAGGTGTAAGGCGGTGACGACGATGTCGATCGCCTTGATGCCAACGAACGGAATGATGATGCCACCGACACCGTAGATCAGCAGGTTGCGGCTCAACAGCGCGCCGGCGCCGATCGGCTTATAGGCGACGCCTTTCAGGGCGAGTGGGATCAAGGCGATGATGATGATCGCATTGAAGATGATCGCCGAAAGGATCGCACTCTGCGGGCTTGAAAGATTCATAATGTTCAATGCCTGCAGTTGCGGATAGAAGGCGAGGAAGATCGCAGGAATGATGGCGAAATACTTCGCCACGTCATTGGCGATCGAGAACGTGGTGAGAGCACCGCGCGTCATCAGCAATTGCTTACCGATCTCCACGACTTCAATCAGCTTGGTCGGATTTGAATCAAGATCGACCATGTTGCCGGCTTCGCGAGCCGCCTGCGTGCCGGTATTCATCGCCACGCCGACGTCAGCTTGTGCCAGTGCCGGAGCGTCGTTGGTGCCGTCGCCGCACATGGCAACGAGCTTACCTTTTGCCTGCTCATCGCGAATGAGCTTCAGCTTGTCCTCAGGTGTCGCCTGAGCCAGGAAGTCATCGACCCCTGCTTCCGCCGCGATGGCCGCTGCGGTCATCGGGTTGTCGCCCGTGATCATGACGGTGCGAATACCCATGCGGCGCAGTTCGGCAAAGCGTTCGCGGATGCCGCCCTTGACGATATCCTTCAAGTGGATGACGCCCAACAGCCTTCCGTCGCGAGCGACGGCAAGCGGCGTACCGCCCGACTTGGCAATCTCATCCGAAATCGCGCGGATCTCCCTCGCGATATCAGTGTCGACTGAGGGAATAACGCGAACGGCGCTTCCTCCTGCTGCCGCCAAGGCTCGAGGGGTCGGGCCACTCACGTAAGCCAGGATTGCATCGACCGCGCCCTTGCGGACCGAAGAACCACCCGCATCGACCCCGCTCATGCGCGTTTGCGCGGTGAACGGAATGAAGGTCGCTCCGAGTTCGGCCATATCACGGCCGCGGATGCCATATTTTTCCTTGGCAAGGACCACGATGGAGCGGCCTTCCGGCGTCTCGTCCGCGAGCGAAGCGAGCTGCGCTGCGTCAGCAAGATCCTGCTCAGTGACGCCGGTCACGGGACGGAACGACGTCGCCTGACGGTTTCCGAGCGTGATGGTTCCGGTCTTGTCGAGCAACAGCGTGTCAACGTCGCCCGCTGCTTCCACCGCGCGGCCCGACATGGCCAGCACGTTGAAGCGCACCAGACGATCCATGCCGGCGATGCCGATGGCGGACAACAATGCACCGATGGTGGTCGGGATCAGCGTCACGAACAGCGCAACGAGCACGATGACCGAAACCGATCCACCGGCATAAGCTGCATAGCTTGGAATGGTGACGGTCGCGAACACGAAGATGATCGTCAGGCCGGCCAGAAGGATGTTGAGCGCGATCTCGTTCGGCGTCTTCTGACGCTCCGCGCCTTCAACCAGCTTGATCATGCGGTCGATGAATGTGGAGCCCTGAGACGCAGTGATGCGAACGCGGATCCAATCCGACAGCACCTGGGTGCCACCAGTGACGGCCGAGCGGTCGCCACCGGATTCACGGATCACAGGGGCCGATTCACCGGTGATCGCTGCTTCGTTCACAGAAGCAACGCCCTCAACTACTTCGCCGTCCGACGGGATGGTGTCACCGGCTTCCACCAGGACAACGTCCCCGACCTTCAGGCTGGTGCCCGGAACCATGCGGTAGGTCAGGTCCGAGCCGGTCAAGAGCTTGGCCTGGGTCTCAGTCCTGGTTTTCTTCAGCGACTCGGCTTGTGCCTTGCCGCGCCCTTCTGCAACCGCTTCAGCAAAGTTTGCAAACAACACCGTGAACCAGAGCCAGAGGATGATCTGGAATGCAAATCCCAGATCCTCTCCGCCGGTGACAAGATTGCGGATGAAAATGACCGTCGTCAGCGCGGCGACCACTTCCACCACAAACATCACGGGGTTTTTGATCATCGCCCGGGGATCGAGTTTGGTGAAAGAAGCGCCGATCGCGGGAAGAACGATCTTCGGATCGAGCAAGGCAGAGCCCGACGTCCGCTTCTGTGGGTTTAAGGTATCCATGGATGTAACTCCGAAATGATATCGATCAGAACAGGGTGTTCGCATTCATCGCGAGATGCTCGACGATCGGCCCCAGCGCGAGCGCGGGGAAGAACGTGAGACCACCGACGATGAGGATCACACCCACAAGAAGCCCGACGAACAGAGTGCCTGTGGTTGGGAACGTGCCTGCCGAAGCCGGAACCGACTTCTTCTCCACAAGCGAGCCGGCAAGCGCCATGGCCGGTATGATCATGAAGAAGCGACCGACCAGCATCGAGCAACCGAGCGTCAAGTTGTAGAACATGGTGTTGCCAGTGAGACCGCCGAACGCAGAACCGTTGTTCGCCGTGGCCGATGTGAAGGCATAGAGCACTTCAGAGAAGCCATGCGGTCCAGCGTTCGCCATTGACGCGACAGCCGACGGCAGCACGACGGCAACAGCTGTCCAGCCGAGATACATCAACGGCAGGATCAGGATCGCGAGCATCGCCATCTTGACCTCACGCGCCTCGATCTTCTTGCCGACGTATTCCGGCGTACGGCCGACCATCAGTCCGGCGACGAAAATCGACAGGACGACGAACAGCAACATACCGTAAAGACCTGCACCGACGCCGCCGATGATCAATTCGCCGAGCTGCATGTTGATTAGCGGAATCATGCCGCCGAGCGCGGTGAATGAGTCGTGCATCGCATTGACGGCGCCACAGGAGGCTGCGGTTGTCACCACGGCAAACAAAGCCGAAGCAACGATGCCGAAGCGGACTTCCTTGCCTTCCATGTTGCCACCAGTCAGGCCGAGGTTGCTCAGGATCGAAGTCCCCGAAGCTTCCGCCCAATAGGTGATAATCACGCCGGCCATGAACAGCACACCCATGGCGGCGAAAATCGCCCAACCCTGGCGCTGGTTACCAACCATCCGGCCAAACACGTTGGTCAAGCCTGCACCGACGGCGAAGATCAATGCCATCTGGACGAAGTTTGACAATGCGGTCGGGTTCTCGAACGGATGAGCCGCGTTGGTGTTGAAGAAACCACCGCCGTTGGTTCCAAGCATCTTGATAGCGATCTGAGATGCGACGGGTCCGACAGCGATTGTCTGCTTGGCGCCTTCCAGCGTCGTCGCATCAACATACGCACCAAGCGTCTGCGGGATGCCCTGCCAAACCAGGAACAGGGTGGCGACAACACAGATCGGCAGAAGGATATAAAGTGTCGAGCGTGTCAGATCGACCCAGAAGTTTCCGACAGTTCGCATGGAAGAACGGGCAAAGCTGCGGATCAGCGCGACGGCGATCGCAATGCCCGTCGCAGCCGACACGAAATTCTGAACCGTCAGCCCCATCATCTGGGTCAGATACGACATCGTGCTTTCGCCGCCGTAGTTCTGCCAGTTCGTGTTGGTGACGAAGCTCACTGCCGTATTGAACGACAGGTCCGGTGCAACGGCCGATTGCTCTGCCGGATTGAACGGTAACCCAGCCTGAAGGCGCATCAGCGCGTACAGAATGACGAACCCGCCGATCTGGAAGAACAGCATCGAGATCGCATAAGTGAGCCAATGTTGCTCACGCTTGTCATCGACGCCTGCGATCCAGTAAAGACCGGCCTCGATGGGACGAAGTACCGGCGAAAGAAACGTTCGCTCGCCGTTGAAAACCTTTGTCATATAGCCGCCGAGCGGCTTCACGAGCGCGATGATCACCGCGCAAAACAGTAGAATTTGAATCCAGCCAATGAAAGTCATGATGATGCGCCCCTCAGAAACGCTCAGGCCGCAACAGAGCGTAGGTTAGGTAAAACAGCAGCCCTGCGGAAACGAGGCCGGCAAGTGTGTAATCGAAGATCATGGTCGCTCTCCTCAGAGCCGATCGCAGGCGTAGGCGTAGCCCACTGACAAAGCGAAAAAGCCCAAACCCAGGGCCAGCATGATGAAGTCCAACATTGGAGTGCTCCTTGCGGCACGACGACCGCATTCACGCGGTCGGTGCACTATCGGGCGTAAATTCAACGCACCTCAAAGCACAGGAATCCCTGCGCATCTGTGCAGAGATGGAATGGCACCCGGAGCATAGGTTTTCGAGATAGGAGGGCCGGCGACGTTATAGGAATTTCATAAAGGCGCCAGAAAGGTTCATTGATGCGCTTATCTGGAACCACGCATCAACCCATTGAAATTCAATGAAACTCCTACCCGGCACCACTCGCCAACAGGCTTACCGGAAGCCCCAGCCGATCACGGGAATATGCGAATTCAACCGCGACATATAACAAGCTGCGTCGCCTGTGTGATTGTGGCGCGACGAATGCGGGGAGCGTCGCCGTAGCATTTATACGGCGCCTATATCTTCGTTGTTATTCCCCTCTCGCATTCAAATGGTGCTTTGCCCACCTTGCGGGCTGATCGCGTTCGCGCGCTCGGCTTAGAAGAATAAAGAGTGCAAGGCCATGTTATATCACTCTCCCCGCGCCAAGCGGCTTACCGCAATCGCAAATCGCTTGTGCGAAGCCACTGGCAATGCGAATGATCTGATCGCTGCGGTCGCGACAGAAGCCTATCGCGACGAGAACGGTCAGGACCAGGTCCCCGCGCAATTGAGACGGTTGATTTCCGCAGAAGCATGGACGGATGCTGGACTTGCGCTCATTGCCGACAAGTTACCCCAATGGAAACTACGCCGTCTCGCCTATGATGAAGGTCAGTGGCACTGCGCACTCTCCCTTCAGCCTGACCTCCCCGATTGGCTCGACCAGGCTATCGAGACAACTCATTGGGACCTTTCCCTCGCCGTAATGAGCGCGTTCGTCGAAGCCCTACGGCAGCTGCCAGAGACACCCAGGACAACTCGCACGCCAACCGTACCACGCGTTCGGCCGACGCGTGACGAGACGATCCTCTGCGAAAATTTTGCCTGAACGCAGCCCTCGGTTCTCATCCATTAAGTAGGGCGCAATGGCACAATCTCCCAACATGCCGAACGACACGAGATCCATTCAGGTCCTTGTGAGGTTTTTCTTGAGGATCGCTGTCCTGAGTGTCTTTGCAGCTCTTGGACATGTCGGCTTCACGAGGAGTCTGGCTGCCCTGCTCTGGTTATCCACCATTCTATGCGTCGTAGCCGGCACGTTACGGCGAGAGTCGTTCTTCAATTCTACCCTTACTCACTGGGATGAAGGCGTCGCCTATGCTGCGCTGTATTGCCTTATGTCTTCGTTTAATGCCGCCGTCGTGTCGTAAACCAGCGTCTTTCGATTTGGCCGTCACCCAACGCTTATGTTTCCCCTATGAAATCACCCAAGCCTCGCTCTCGAAATCATATGCCTTGGAGCAGACATTTCGCGTGTGAGCAGACGTCGTCTGATTCACTTTGATGAGGAGATAAACCTTGAAGCATACTGAACCTCCCTCGTGTAGCTCATCTCTTGTTTTCATCGGCAAAAACAGCCGAGGCAACTGGGTTGCCCAGGAACAAAACGGCCTCTTTGGCGGCCTCTTCGTAAATCGCGCCGAAGCTGTCCGATATGCACTTTTCGAAAATGGCCATCATCCCGAGACGATCGTAGCGACGCCTGACGTGCTCGAGCTCGACATGGGCGGCCGCAATGTCAAACGACCCGAGCTTGCGATCGCAAGCCAGATCACCTTCGACGCTCAGAGCTTGCGCCAGCGGCGGGTCGCGTAACGGATATACCACTCTCTTGTTCAGGAGGCATCAGTGCTTCAAACCCCTGACCTCGCTCGTGAGCAAATTGTCAGAACGATGATCGAACTGACACGGCCATCAAGCCTTCACCGTATTGTTGTCGCGGGCAGCGACTGTGCGGATATCGACCTCGATCTCCGTCGTCGCGGATTCTTTCGCGTCACAACAATGGGTCGATGCATTCCGCGTGCTCAACATACGGTCGGCCTGATTGCAGGCCGCCATTCTCTTCAGGCGCTGGAGCTGATGCTGGCGCAGATCACACATTTCTTGAGCACGACGGCAACGATAGCCGTCGTGATCAACTCTCGCGAGAACGGCATGAGCATGAAAATTCGCGAAAAACTGGAACGCCTCGGCTTCAGGATCGAGGCCGGTGTCAGATGCCGCGACAGCTTTGTGCTGTCGGCACGCCGGCAGAACCTCAGCCATATGGCAAACGCGGCATAAAGCAGATGACGCACGTACAACATTCCCCCGCGACATGGCTGGCGGGCTACATTCCCGATCTTCCCACGCCATTCGACAGCATTCACGAAGTCGACCTCGCCTCGTTTCGTCAACTTTGCGAACGCCAGGTTGCTGCCGGCGCAACGGCTCTGGTCGTTGGCGAACTCACCGGTGAGGATTCGACGCTCAGCCACGACGAACATTCCGCCCTCGTCCGCGCGGCCGTGCAAACCGCCCAGGGGCGCGTGGCGATCATTGCAGGCGCAGGATCGAATTCCACGGCTCAGGCGATTGAGTTGACCAAACGGGCGGAGGCTGACGGAGCGGACGCCATCTTGTCCGTCGTTCCGTATTACAACAAGCCCACCCAACCGGGAATCTGTGCGCACTTTTACGCTGTTGCAGATTCAACCAGGCTACCGATCGTCCTTCATGATGTCCCTTCCCGGACGGTCCGTGAGCTGTCCGACGATTCCCTCATCGAACTGGCAAGGTCGCCACAGTTCATCGGCTTGAGGGATGCCACCGGCGACATCACCCGTCCACTACGACTGCGATCATTGGTGAGACCCGAATTTCGGCTCCTGTCAGGAGACGATACGACAGCACCGGCGTTCCTCGTCCATGGCGGGGATGGATGTGTCTCCATGACTTCGAACGTCGTCCCCGAGCTTTGTCAGCAATTGTATCGAAGCTGCCGTCAGGGAGAATTGAAGGCTGCCAGGGGCTTGGCCGTGCGGCTCGGGCATCTCACAGCGGCTCTTTCGCGGGAGCCAACACCCGCGCCGATTAAGTATGCCCTGAGCCTCCTTGGATTGATGTCGCCTCGGGTACGTCTGCCGCTCGTCGAACTATCGGATGCTGAGAAAACCGATGTCGCGATGGCAATGGAGGCCTCGTGCAAGGGATCCGTAGTTCATCCCATGGAGGTTGACCTTACCTCCAGCTTGCAGCCCTCGGCGTCAGCTCACTGAGAATTGGCGCCTTTCCCAAGCTGGGTCAGAGAATTTTCCATGAGTGTAAAAATGGATATCTGCGATTGGCACGCCCGGACGGTGCGCGCGTGGCTGCTGGCGTTGCTGCGCTTTGCAACGACGTTGGATAATGACGACAAGCTAGCGGTCTTCGCGGCAGCAGCCGAGATCGATAAACTCAGCTCTCGTCATGGCGGTCCCTGCGGCTTCAGGTTTTTCCACAGAACGAGCGCCGAAGTCTGCACAGCAGTTGCGAACCCTCAGCAGGCGGGCAGCTCAGCGGTGCTGCGCCGTCATCTCGACCGGCTCAAAGATGAGCGCGTAAGGCGCGCGTTCGTGGCGGTTCTGGAGCTTGAGGAAGTCGCGACCGAACCAAAGATCAAATCCATAAAGGCGAAATCCCGCGACGATCTCTGGAAGGGCCTTCGCTGCTGAATGCAGCTTGATGGTCGCGACCGTGTAAAATGCCGACAGGCTTACGTCGAGCTATCTGCGATCGGTCCCGACAAAATGCATCTTAGTGCGGGCGCGAACCATATTTCTCGCGCCATTTGGGACCAGGACCGCGCATGTAGTGATCTTCCGGATGGTATCTCCTATGCGCGCCCAACCAGATCATTGTTGCAAGTGTGGAAAGCGCAGTCCCTGCCTTTGTGAGCAGGACGCCTGCCATCGAAATTGAAGCTGCGTCACGCCACCGCATGGAGTGCCCTCCTACCTCAACGAACGTGCCGATCGCTTCGCGTGACGCCATCGTCGCGATCGTACGGCGCGTAATGATGATAAACGCCTCGCATCATCAGCTCACGCTGAAGCCTGCGATGCTTTGACCTGATGATGGCTTCGCCCATCCAATGCAGAAAGCGATCAATGCGATTCAACGCGCCGCGCAGGTGGACCTGAAGGCGCTTAAGTTGAATGTCCTGTGAATGATAGACGATCGGCTCTTGGTTGCGGGTAATAAGATACGCGCGATAGTCGTCGTCGCTGATTTCCCGGTATTTTCCTGCACCCGAGTGGAGGATAGCCATTTCCAGTCTCCCGACATCCGTCGCAGCATGCAGACTGCTCTGCATGGGAAGGTGCGAAAACGGACATAGGAAATCGAGATGGCTGGTCAGACGACTTCATAAACATGACATAAAAGAAGTGACGGCGACCGAGCACGCTGAAAATCACAATCATGCGATGTCCACGTCTGGCAATGTTGCGTCGCCAAAAAATTTTTCTTTATCGCTTTCATCTTGCGATGTTCCACGGCTTCGCTAGGCTTGTGAATGTAAAACTTCAAAAATCAGGTCCCACCGGGAGGATAAATCAAATGTTTTACGCGACTAAATTTCGGGCTCTCAGTTCAGTTGCTGTTGCCGCTTTCTTGTGTGCGTCCGCGGTATCCGCATCTGCTCAGCAATCGGACAACCTAGACAAGCTTGGCGCATTCAAGACCACCGGCGTTACCGATATTCCAACAGTCCCCCAGACCGGCCGCAAGGTCGATGCGATCAAGGCCAATCTTGCGAAGGTCAAACTTCCACCGGGCTTTAAGATCAGCCTCTATGGCCTAGTACCTGATGCCCGGCACATCGCCGTCGGCCCGCAGGGCGTGGTCACGTTCGTGGGTACTCGGAAGAATAAAGTCTACGCCGTAACCGACCGTGGCAAGACCGGCTTCGCAGAGGAAGTGAAGGAGTTTGCGCCCTCCGTGAAGTTCACCATCCCGAACGGCGTTTGCTTCTCGAAGGACGGTGTCCTGTACATTGCAGAGCAAAATCGCGTCATGGCCTTCCCTGCAGCGGAATTCTTCTACGAGAGCCCGGACATCGCCGTTGGGCCCGTCGTCCCCCAGGGCGAACTGATCCCGAAGGAAGACGAAAGCTTCAATCACACCGCGCGGGTTTGCCGCGTCGGGCCCGACAACAAGCTGTATATTGCGCTCGGGCAACCCTTCAACGTTCCGGCAAAGGAGAAGCTTGAAGGCTTCGCCAAGGTCGGCATTGGCGGCATCATCCGGATGGATCAGGATGGCAAAAACCGCGAGGTTTATGCTGGCGGCATCCGAAACTCGGTCGGCATGGACTTCAATCCGAAGAATGGTCAGCTCTGGTTCACAGATAACCAGGTCGACGGCATGGGAGACGGCATTCCTCCCGGTGAGTTAAACCGCATCACGCAGGCCGGGCAGAACTTCGGCTTCCCCTATTACGGCGGCGGTAAGGTCCGCACCGTCGAATACAAGGCCGACACACCGCCCGGTAACGTGGTCTATCCTGAAGTCGAAATGGACGCCCATGCTGCCGACCTTGGAATGATGTTCTATTCGGGCAAGTCATTCCCGGCGAAGTACCGTGGAGGCATCTTCTCGGCCCAGCACGGTTCATGGAATCGCACCGATCCGGTTGGTGCGCGCATCATGTTCACCTCGCTGAAAGCCGACGGCAGCGCCGATAAGACCGAAGTCTTCGCTTCGGGCTGGCTGACCTCGGACGGTGAATATCTTGGCCGCCCGGTCGATGTGGCACAACTGCGCGACGGCTCCCTGCTCGTCTCTGACGATCTCGCAGGTGCGCTCTATCGCATCACATACGACGGGAAGTAAAACCACCCACATCTTCAATTCTGCCGTGAGCCAACCCGCTCACGGCAGAGTTTTTCTCTTCAATGCTATCTAAGCTTTAGAGGACAATGCGATGACGGTACGGCGGCTTTCTTTCCCACTCCTGCTGATATCCTTGAGTCTCGCGGTGACCTCTGCTCACGCCGATGGCGACGCCAAGGCCGGGCGCAAAAAAGCCCAGCAGTGCGCCGCCTGCCACGGCATCGACGGTTTGTCCAAGATGCCGGTGGCGCCCAATATCGCCGGCTCGCCTGCCATGTATCTGGAAAAGCAGCTCAAGGCCTTCCGCTCCGAAGAGCGCAAGGACGAGACCATGAACGTCGTCGCCAAGCCATTGTCCGACGACGATATCTCAGATCTCGCGGCTTGGTACTCCGGCCTGACGGTCGACGTGACGCTGCCTAACTGATCCCCATAAGAACGAACTAGCGAACATGCGCTAGATAGTAGGCAAGATCGACGATCTGCTCGTCGGTGACTGGCTGAAGTACTTCGGCCATGGTGCCATCGTAACCATGGCGGCTATTGTCCTTGTACTCCCGCATGGTCTTGACGAGGTAGTCCTCACGCTGGTTGCCGATACGCGGCACATTGTCCTGCCCCGAGAAGTCTTGCGTGTGGCAAACGTTGCAACGATGCTGCTGGACCACCGCCAGTCCGCGCTGCATCCGTGCAGGATCGCCAGCATCAGCAGGCGGCGTGGGCTTCGGCAACGTCCCGATGTAATCCGAGAACGTGCGCAGATCATCATCGGTCAGATCCTTCGCCATCTCGTTCATGATGTCGAAGGTCCGCAGTTTTTCCCGGAACATATAAAGCTGGATCAGTGCGTAAGCAGGCCGCTGGCCGCCCAGGGATGGCGTGTTCTCGGTCTCCGACGTCCCCTTCTCGCCGTGACACGCAAGACACGGCGCAACGCGATCCTGAAATGAATCGGCTTTGGCAGCCATCGTTGCAAGGACGAACGCAAGAACAGTCAGGGGAATACGCATCAGCCAATCCAGGGTTTGTAAGCACAGAAGCTATAGAAGCTATAGAAGCTAAATGCGAAAAGAAAAAGTCGGGAGCATCCACACGCCCCCGACTTCGTTTGCTTTCAAGCGTTCGTTACTTCGAAGCCGATTTCTGCTTGCCGTAGCTGATGCGATAAACCGCACCATTCCAGTCGTCGGAAACCAGCAACGATCCGTCCTTCATCTGCTGCACGTCGACCGGACGGCCGAGATACTTGTTGTCTTCGATGAACCCAGTCAGGAACGGCTCGACCGACTTCACGGTGCCGTCCTTGTTCAGCTTCACCGCAACAACGTCGCCACCTTCCTTCTTGCTCTTATTCCAGGAGCCATGGCGGGCAACAAAGATGGTGTTCTTATAGCTGCCCGGGAACATGCTGCCCGTATAGAACCGCATGCCGAGGGACGCAGTGTGCGGGCCCATCAGACCGACAGGCGGCGTGAATTCGCTACAGGACTTGCCCCAGCCGAATTCGGGATCGGTGAAGTTACCCTGATAGCAGTAAGGTGCACCGAAATCTTCGCCAGTCTTGGTGACGCGGTTAAGCTCGTCCTGCGGGATGTCCTCGGACAGCCAATCGCGGCCGTTATCGGTAAAGTAGAGCTGCTTGGTTTCTGGATTCCAGTCGAAGCCGACCGTGTTGCGAACGCCTTTCGCGATCACCTCTGCGCCGCTACCGTCGAGGTTCATACGCCGAATCTGGCCGTGCGCGTCGTCATGAAGCACGTTGTTGCCCGGCTGTCCGACCGGCACGTACAGCTTGTTATCCGGACCAATCGCGATGAACTTCCAGCCGTGGGCTTCGTCCTTCGGCAGATTGTCGTAGATCATCGTCGGCTTTGGCGGATTTTCGAGGCTGTCTTCCACCTTGTCGATCTTCGAGATCTTCGACAGCTCGGCGATGTAGAGCGTGCCGTTATGGAAAGCGACGCCATTCGGGCGGTAGAGACCGGACGCGAGGACCTTGACGGTCTGCTTCCCGTCTTTGCTGCTGACGGCGTAAACCTTGTCGACCGTACGGCTACCAACGAAGACCGTCCCCTTGTCACCCTGAGCCATCGAGCGGGCATTCGCCATGCCGGAAGCGTAAACCTCGACATTGAAGCCTGCCGGCACCTTCAGCTTTGCGGTCGGCAATTTATCGGCGGCTGTCGGGATGGGAGGACCTGCGACAGGGGCCAACTTGGCGGCTTCAGCACTTTCTGGGCGTCCAATCAGCGGCGACCCCGGAGGAAGCGCGGGCGCAGCGGCTGGTGCCGCAGCCGGTGGACTGGCTGGCTGCTGGCTGTTCGCTGCAAATGCGAACACGCCCGTAAAGACAGTCGCGAGCAACATGCTGCGCGAAACAGACGAAAACACTCTCATATACTTCCTCCCTCTTCAAAACTTTTCATCGGAAGCCGATGCTTGCGCCGCGCACTCTCCAAATTTCTGGTGCGCTTTGCAATCAGAAAGTCCATTCAGTTCTGGCGCTATATGCCTGCTAGCTCTGCGATTGCCGTTGCCACAGCATCCCTGATGCCGGGATCGTAAAGGGAATGCCCGGCCGCATCGACAATGCGCAAGCTTGCATCAGGCCATGCTGCAGCCAGCGCATATGCAGTATTTGGCGGGCACAAAAGATCGTAGCGCCCCTGCACAATGATCCCGGGAATGCCATTCAATCGGCCAGCATTTGATAAAAGTTGTCCCGGCTGCATGAAGCAGTCGTTACGGAAGTAATGCGCTTCCATGAAGGGGGTCGACGGCAACGCGCGGGAAGAATTGTTAACCGAATCCAGATCCAATCGCGTCTTTCTAGGCTTGAGCTCGGAGAGAATGCGCTCAGTGTCATGCCAGGCTCGAGCAGCAGGCCCATGAATTGCCGGATCAGGATCAAGAATACGGCGCCAATACGCATCCAACGGCTGATCGCGCTCGTCTGGCGCAAGTAGGCTGAGAAAGTCCTCGTTCAACGCAGGATAGAACCGGCGTAATCCACCGGTGAATGTCCATTCCAGTTCTACACGTGTTCCTAGAAAAGTTGCCCGCAATACAATGCCGCTGACGCGATCTGGGTGGGCCTGTGCATAGGCAATCGCCAATGTCGCGCCCCACGACCCGCCTACAACAAGCCAGCGATCGATACCCAGCATTTCACGGATAGACTCCATATCCGCGATCAGATGAGGAAGCGTGTTCGCGTGGCGCGCACCCTTGGGGAGACTTCGACCTGCGCCTCGCTGGTCAAAGAGAACCGCATGGAAACGTTGCGGATCGAACAGCTTTCGGTGATCCGGCTGACAACCGCTGCCCGGCCCACCGTGGAGATACACGGCCGGAATTCCATCCACGCGGCCGACGGTCTCGACATAGATTTCGTGACCATCGCCAACCGGCAAGTGCCTCGTTGTAAGAGGGGCGAATGGATCAGCCTGCTTGCCGGATGGCACAGCCTCTCCGGCATCAGCCGCCATGGAGATCTTCTTCCGTTTCCAGCGTGCCGCCGGAGAAATTGCGATAGATGAAACGTCGATTATCGTTCTCGGATTCCGTCAACGCCGTCTTGAAAATCTCCTCGTGAACGGGAGATAGCGCGCAGGCGGGATCGGTGTTGCCGGCATCGCCCGTCAATGCAAAGGCCTGACAGCGACAACCGCCGTAATCGATTTCCTTGAAGGCGCAGCTCTGGCACGGTTCGGGCATCCACCCCGTGCCGCGGTAGCGGTTAAAGGCATCGGAATTTTGCCAGATCCAGGCGACCGAGTGGTCGCGCACCGATTCAAAATGCAGACCGGTGATCGTCTCAGCCGCATGGCAAGGCAGCACCTTGCCGGAGGGAGAAATATTGAAGAACTGCCGTCCCCAACCGCCCATGCACTTCTTCGGCCTTAGCGCGTAATAGTCGGGCACCACGTAGTCGATGGCGAGAATGCCCTTGAGCCGTTCCTGGGCGTCCTCGACAATCCGTGTGGTCTCTTCGATCTGCTCCATGGTCGGCATCAATGCCGCACGGTTTTTCAACGCCCAGCCGTAGTACTGGACGTTGGCGACCTCGAGCCGGTCGGCATCAAGATCAACCGCCATTTGGATGATATCGGCAAGCTGAAACAGATTTTGGCGATGCATGACCGCATTGACCGTCAGAGGCAGGCCAAGTTGCCTCGCCCACCCTGCGGCTTCGATCTTCTTCGCATGTGCGTTCTTGAGACCAGCAACGCGATCGGCAACGACCTGTTCGCTGCCCTGAAAACTGATCTGGACGTGCGATAGCCCGGCATCTGCCAGCGCCGTGAGCTTGTCCTTTGTCAGCAGTACGGCTGACGTAATCAGATTGGAATAAAGCCCAACGTCGCTCGCGTGCTGAACCAATTCGACGAGGTCTTTCCGCGCCGTCGGCTCACCACCCGAAAAATGGATCTGCAGCACTCCGATCTGAGCAAGTTCGCTCAGAACCTTCTTCCACTCTTCAGTCGAAAGCTCGCTTGCGTTGCGTTCCAGCTCGACCGGATTGGAGCAATAAGGGCATTGCAACGGACAGCGGTGGGTGATTTCCGCCAAAACAGCCAGCGGAATGCCAAAGGTCTCTGCCTGCGACTTGCGCGTCTCGAGGATCGCCAACCCGTCAGTGGGATCAGCGTGGACGGAGCTCGCGTCAGTCAGCGTCGGACTCATGATTTCGTGTCCTGTGCCTCAGCCAAAAATCCCTTATCCGCAAGATCCTTCAACATCGCGATCACATCGCCTGCGATCAGCGCTCGATCAGCCACATACTTTTCCGCCAGCGTATCGATAATCGCATCCACGCTGCGTATGCCATCGCAAAGCTGAAGGATCTCGACCGCAATGTCGTCGGGAGCGAGCACGCGCTCCGGTACCAGGATCACCCACCGCTGCCGTGTCTCGTCGAAACGCAGCTTCGCGTGCCGCGCCAGCACCGGGCGACTACTCTCAGTTATGTCGATCCGACGATTTCGCAATGGCTTCAACCCTGTTCCGGCACGAAGGCCCCCGGCGGTATGTGGCCTTCGACATAGGCATGGTACAGCGCATCGAGCTGAACCCACAGCACGTTGGTCTTGAAGATGAGTGCATTGCACACGGCTTCGCGCTGTTCCGGCGTGGTTGCATGCGCCTTGACGAAATCAAGCGCGAAATTGGCGTCGCGCGGCGCCTGTTCCAGCCGACGCTTGAAATAGCTCATGATGTTCGGATTAACGAAATCATAGTGCGCCAGCATCCCGGAAATGCGCTCCTCATGGAGATTTGGCGCGAACAACTCCGTCAACGACGACGCGATGGCCTCAAGCGGAGTCTTGTCCCGGACGAAGTGGACATAGGCGTCTACCGCGAAGCGTGTTGCCGGCAGAATCCCCTCCGCAGACTCCACGTAATCGGAGTCGAGCCCAAGCCCCTCGGTCAATTTCAGCCAGCGCTCAATGCCACCTTCGGTGCCGAAATTCCCATCGTGATCTTCGATGCGATGCCGCCATTCGAGGCGAATATTGCGGTCGCGAAAACGGGAAAGCACCACCGCATCCTTGATGGGAATGGAGCTCTGATAGTAGTAGCGATTGAGTGCCCAGGCTTGGACCTGCCCCTTGTTGAGCTTGCCGCCGTGCAGCAGCCGGTGAAATGGGTGCAGATTGTGATAGCGGGTTTCGCCGATGTGCCGCAGCGCGGCCTCCAGGTCTTCCGCACTGGCAAGCGGCGTCCCTTTCGCCAATGAAAAGGCGGTTGTCGTCTTCAAACGATAATCTCCATCCCGTCCGAGGGAATTAGCCAGCCTGCCGCTTCGACATGCGCGCGCTCTGCGGACTCCGGCAACAGCGCCAAATTGGAATTGTTGATGTGAAGAAAAACTTTACGGCCAATTCCAAGATCGGCAAGGGCTGCTATTGCGCCATCCGTGCCTGACATGGCCATGTGCCCCATTCGCTGCCCTGTCTTGCTGCCAAGTCCGGCTGCAATCAGCTCATCATCGCGCCAGACCGTTCCGTCAAAAAACACCAGTGGGGCGTTTTTCAGACGCAGCTTCAGCTCAGGGGTCATGGCAGCGCAAGCCGCCAGAAAAAAGAAGTATTGGCCGCTCTGCTTGTCCGAAATTCGCAGGCCGACCGTATCGCCTGCTTCATCGTCCAGCGCAGGTGCTGCAGCATCTTCCAGATACCAGGCACGTTTGCCAGGAACGAGGAATGGGAGGACTTCCAATCCTGACGGTGAGCCGTCCGCCAGCATGGGCTCGAAAGCAACATCGAATTCGATCGGTTCGCGGCCTACCCGCTCCGCGCTCAGGACATTGAAGATGCTGTTATCCCTGAGTGTCGAAAGAACGCGCTGATGCGCGTAGATGGTGAAAGGCCAGCCCTCGCGCAGGGACAATAACCCAGCGACGGCATCGACCTCGCCGTTGGTCAGAATCACTCCCGAGATCGGACTGTGGCGTAATTGATCCAGTTTCGGATGAAGTTGCGGCGTTGCAATCACCTGCTGACGCAGGTCGGGCGACGCATTGATCAGAAACCAGTGTTCGTTATCGGCGCTGACAGCGATCGAGGCCTGTGTGGCTCGCAAATCCGGTCGCTCGATCCGCGTGGTTCGGCAAACCTTGCAGTTGCAGTTCCATTGCGGGACGCCGCCACCAGCCGCCACCCCTAGAACGACAACACGCAACATCCCGACGCCTCCGGCATTCCCGGCTTGCGGAAACTAGACCCAGACACAACAAAGCCCGGTGCGAAAGAACTCCACCTATCGGGCGAGCCCTAACGCAAACCGGACCAATTGTCTTTTGCAGAAATTCGCAGACTTACTTGCGCGCCGCGCAGGCATACATGTTGATTTCCATGCCCACCGGCACTTCAACAATCTTTGGAGCTTTCCAGGCCATTTTGGTCTCCTTCCCAATTCATCCTGCGACTGGGTTTTTATTGCCCCGTCATGAGTCAGGTTAACATGGAGATGCCCAAAAGCGAGGTGCAATTTTGCTCCTAATCGGCACAAAATTGTTATCAGCGCCTACCAACGATTGCAGAGCAACATCTCTTTAATGCTGCTCTGCAGCAATCTTGTTGGGATTACTCAGCTTTGGCGAAGCGATCGTCCAAGGCATATCCGGCGCCGCGAACGGTCCGGATGGGATCCTGCTCCCGGCCTAGGTTCAGAAGTTTCCTGAGCCGGCCGATATGGACGTCCACGGTGCGCTCATCGATATAGATGTCACGCCCCCAAACACCGTCGAGCAATTGCTCGCGGCTGAAAACGCGTCCCGGGTGTTCCAGGAAGAACTCCAGAAGACGGTATTCGGTCGGTCCGAGATCGATGGGGCGGCCGGAACGAGCCACACGGCGCCGGTCACGGTCCAATTCGATGTCACCAAAGGCAAGAACCGTGGCAAGGCGCTCGGGGCTGGCGCGACGCAACAAGCCCTTCACCCGCGCCAAGAGTTCCGGCACCGAGAATGGCTTGACGATGTAGTCGTCCGCTCCGGTGGCAAGACCCCTCACCCGTTCGCTTTCCTCGCCGCGCGCGGTCAGCATGATGATCGGGATCTGCTTCGTCTCAGGTCTTGCCCGCAGACGACGGCAAAGTTCGATCCCCGACAAACCAGGCAACATCCAATCGAGCACGATCAGATCAGGGATGTGCTCCTTAAGCCTGGTGTCGGCGTCGTCACCGCGTGCAACGGTTTCGACATCGTAGCCTTCAGCATCCAGATTGTACCGAAGCAACGTGGTCAACGCTTCTTCGTCCTCAACGACAAGAATTCGGGCGCTCATGTCCGACCCTTCAATTTAAACCCTCTCATCAGCTGCCGGAGACAACTGTCGCAAAACTCGTCATATCGCCTTTGGGGCGCTGATCGACCATCTGTTGACCTTCGATCATGTAGAAGACCGTCTCAGCGATATTCGTCGCATGGTCGCCGATCCGCTCGATGTTCTTGGCGCAGAACATCAAGTGGATGCAGAAGCCGATATTGCGCGGATCTTCCATCATGTAAGTCAGCAACTCACGGAACAACGAGGTGCAGATCGCATCGACTTCCTCGTCGCCCTTCCAGACCGCCATGGCAGCCGGCAAGTCATGCGCCGCATAAGCATCAAGCACCGACTTCACCTGGGACTGTACCAGATCGGTCATATGTTCGAGGCCGCGGATCAGCTTCAGCGGGTGGAAATCGCTATCGAGCGCGGCGACGCGCTTACCGATATTCTTGGACAAGTCGCCCATGCGCTCAAGATCAGTCGCAACTCGCAGCGAACCGACGATCTCTCGAAGATCGACAGCCATCGGTTGACGGCGCGCAATGGTCAGAACTGCACGCTCTTCGATCGCATGCTGCAACTTGTCGATGTCGAGATCGGCGGCAACGACACGCTTGCCCAACGCGACGTCCCGACGGATCAGGGCGTCGACAGAATCAACGATCTGACGTTCCGCCAAACCACCCATCTCTGCGACGAGCCGGTTAAGCTCCTGGAGATCTTCGTCGAACGCCTTGGCGGTATGATCTGTTCCCATAATAATTCTCCACGCGATAAGCGTCAGCCGAATCGGCCGGTGATGTAGTCTTGCGTCCGTCTGTCGGTCGGCGACGTAAAGATCTTGTTCGTATCATCGAACTCGATCAGTTGGCCGAGATACATGAACGCCGTCTTGTCGGACACGCGCGCCGCCTGCTGCATGTTATGCGTGACGATCGCGATCGTATAACTCTCTTTCAGTTCCTGGATCAGTTCTTCGACCTTGGCGGTGGAGATCGGGTCGAGCGCCGAGCAAGGTTCGTCGAACAGGATCACTTCCGGTCGCACCGCGACCGTCCGTGCGATGCACAGGCGCTGCTGCTGGCCGCCCGAAAGGCTCAAGCCGCTCGCATTCAGCTTATCCTTGACCTCGTTCCAGAGCGCGCCGCCGCGCAACGCGGCTTCAACGCGACCGTCCATTTCGGACTTGGAAATCTTTTCATAAAGACGGATACCGAACGCGATGTTCTCATAGATGGTCATCGGGAACGGCGTGGGCTTCTGGAACACCATGCCGATGCGCGCGCGCAGCAAGTTGAGGTCGAGCTTCGGGTCGAGAATGTTGGTGTTGTCCAGCATGAGCTGCCCGACCGCGCGCTGGCCTGGATACAGGTCATACATGCGGTTGAAAATACGCAACAACGTGGACTTTCCGCATCCCGACGGTCCGATGAACGCCGTCACCCGGTTCTCGCCCAGCAGCAGGTTGATGTTTTTCAGCGCGTGATGTTCGCCATAATAGAAGTTCAGATCACGCACCGTCACTTTGGGACGCGCATCCGCCGCTGCCATCATAGACGGTGCCGAGCTGGAAGAATGGCTAGTGGAGACAGAAAGCTCGCTCATTTTGCTGTCCTCTCGGCGACAAGAATGCGTGCGCCAATGTTAAGGGCAAGTACGGTCAGGGTGATGATCAAGGCGCCGCTCCACGCGAGTTCTTTCCAGTACGCATAGGGGCTTTGGACGAAGTTGTTGATAGTCACCGGCAGGTTAGCCATCGTCTTGGTCAGATCGAGGCTGAAGAACTGGTTGCTGAGTGCCGTGAACAGCAGCGGTGCGGTTTCACCCGCGACGCGCGCGGTTGCAAGCAGGATGCCAGTGATGAGCCCGGAGCGCGCAGCACGGTATGCGATGCGCTTAATCACGAGCGACCGTGGCAGACCGAGCGCCGAAGCGGCTTCACGAAGCTGATTTGGCACCAGCCGCAACATGTCTTCCGTCGTACGCAACACCACTGGAATGACAATCACCGCAAGAGCAAGCGTACCCGCAAGCGCCGAAAACCCGCCCATCGGCACGACCACCGCACCATAAATGAACAAGCCGATTATGATCGAAGGCGCGCTCAACAGAATGTCGTTGATGAAGCGGATCACCGAGGTGAGCTTATCGTGCTTGCCGTATTCGGCGAGGTAAGTTCCGGCGAACAGTCCGATCGGTGCACCGATGCCAACGCCCAGCACGGTCATGATGAGCGAGCCAACGATCGCGTTCAGCAGGCCGCCTTCCGTCGATCCGGGAGGCGGCGTATTTTCAGTGAAGAGCTGAAGCGAGAGGCCTGCAAGGCCATTGTAAAACAACGTGAACAGGATGAGCGCGAGCCATGTCACGCCGAATAGAGCAGCACCCAGGCACAAAAACCTGACGATGATATCTGAGCGACGGCGGGATACGTAAATCGGGTTCATGAGTTTAGCCTCCCGCCTTCTTCTCAAGGCGCAGCAGCATCAAGCGAGCGCCAGCGAGCACGAAGAACGTCAAAACGAACAGCAGCAAGCCAAGCAACATAAGGCCCGATTGATGTAGTCCGTCGCTTTCGGCGAATTCGCTGGCGATCGCCGCCGAAATCGTCGTGCCAGGCGCGAAGATCGAAGACGAAATGCGGAACGAATTACCGATGATGAACGTCACGGCCATCGTCTCGCCAAGAGCGCGTCCGAGAGCCAGCATGACACCACCGATCACGCCGACACGCGTATAAGGGATCACGACGCTGCGCACGACTTCCCAGGTTGTACAACCCAAGCCGTAAGCGGCTTCCTTCAGCACCGGAGGCACTGTGGCAAAGACGTCGCGTGAAATGGCGGTGATGAACGGGAGGACCATGATCGCGAGAATCAGCGACGCATTGAAAAGGCTGAGGTAGGACGGCGGACCGGCGAAGATCGATCCGAGCACTGGAACGCCGTCGAAGATCTTGATCATAAAGGGTTGGAATGTGTTGGCCAGGAACGGCCCGAGCACGAAGAAACCCCACATGCCGTAGATGATGGATGGAATACCTGCGAGCAGCTCAACTGCCATGCCAATGGGACGGCGCAGCCATTGCGGGCAAAGCTCGGTGAGGAAGATCGCGATGCCAATGCCGACCGGGATGGCGATGCACATCGCAATAACCGAAGTGATCAGCGTGCCGTAAATTGGTCCAAGCGCACCAAGCACCGGCGGATTTGCAGACGGCGCCCAGCGCTGCGTCGACAGGAAAGAAAGTCCATACTCCTGTATCGCAGGCCACGCGCCCGCGATCAGGGACAAAATAATGCCCCCGAGGATGAGAAGCACACCGATCGCGCAGGCGCGCGTGGTCCAGTAAAATGCTTTGTCCCCGAATTTGAAGGCACTCAACGCCTTGGCGCGGTCGTAGGGCCCGGCAGCTTCCATCGAAGTGCTTTGTACAGCCATCTCTGCCACGCTGATTCCCCTTGCTCAGTGAACTCTATTTGAAGCCGCCACCGGAGACTAAGCGGAGGAGAGGTCGCCCCCTCCTCCGCAAATGTCTTAGCTCTTGATGTCAGCCGACCAGGTCTTTTCGATCTGCTTGACGACCGCTTCCGGCATCGGAATGTAGTCGAGCTCTTCAGCCATCTTGCCGCCCTTCTCGAACGACCACTTGAAGAACTTCAGAGCTTCAGCCGAAGCAGCCTTATCGGCCGGAGCCTTGTGCATCAGGATGAAGGTTGCAGCCGTGATCGGCCAGGAGGTGTCGCCCGGCTGGTCGGTGAGGATGACGTAGTAACCAGGAGCATGCGCCCAGTCAGCGTTCGAAGCCGCGGCCTGGAATGCAGGAACGGTCGGCTGCACAGTCTTGCCGGCCTTGTTGATCATCGCTGCGTAGGTCAGCTTGTTCTGCTTCGCATAGGCGTACTCGACATAGCCGATCGAGTTCTTGGTCTGGCCGATGTTGCCAGCAACACCTTCGTTGCCCTTGGCGCCAACGCCCGTGGGCCATTCAACCGCAGTACCGGAACCAACCTTGGTCTTCCACTCTGCGTTTGCCTTCGACAGATAGTCGGTGAAGTTGAAGGTCGTTCCCGAACCGTCCGAGCGGCGCACGACGGTGATGGCGTCCGTCGGCAGCTTCAGCTTCGGATTCAGCTTGGCAATCGCGGCATCATTCCACTTGGTGATCTTACCGAGATAGATGTCGCCGAGCACTTCACCCGAGAGCACGAGCTCACCAGAGTTGATGCCTTCGAGATTTACGACCGGGACGATCGCGCCCATGACCATCGGCCACTGCGCCAGACCATCCTTGTCGAGCTGCTCAGCCTTCAGCGGCGCGTCAGTCGCACCGAAAGTCACGGTCTTGGCCTGGATCTGCTTGATGCCACCGCCCGAACCGATCGACTGATAGTTCAGACCGTTGCCGGTTTCCTTCTTATACGCGTCAGCCCACTTGGAATAGACCGGGAACGGGAACGTCGCTCCCGCGCCGGTGATGTCAGCGGCAAAAGCCGACGTCGATGCGGCCACGAGACCGGCAGCGACGATTGTTTTAATGAAATTCACAGGTTCTCTCCATCTTATGAGCGGGTGCGCAATCGTCTGCGATCGCCTCCCGAGGCCGCCTGTCTAAAGGTCCGGCATAGAGCTTTTATGGAGGTTGAATGACAGTCATATGACAGCCATCGGCGGTATTATTTAACTGGCAAACGTCCAAACAAACGACTGAAATATATAAAGAAATACCGACACGCCATTCAGCAGGGCATCCCTTGAACACCCCACTGCGCGGGAGTGTTAACGCCGTTATATGACAAGGGAACGACGTTCAAACGCGCGTCTCATACGCAGGTTTTTCCAACATGGGCGCCTGGCGAACGGCTCGCCGCCGAAAACCCTAATGAATAGTTACACTTCGTATCTTGCCGAAGAGAGCGATCCCGCGGTGAACAAGCCTTTGTTATCTGGTGATGCGCATGGAGGAGATGAGCTCAAGGCCCCTACTGAAGGGGCATCAATCATCGTGTACAGATAGATCCGAGCGCGCCCTCTTCCGCAGAAGAGAGACGCGCCGTGGAAATGCTCCGACTGCGCTTAAAGCACTGGGTCAATCAAGTGCCTTAGAGGTAAGCAGCGAGACCGCTGCCACCATTCAGCGTACTCTGGACCGACAGCATGGTTCTGTAGTTCTGGATGAGCTTGTTCGTGACGTCATCGGTCACGCCGAGGACCTGCTTCTCTTCGTCACTCATGTTCAGATAGCCCTGAATCACCCCGCCCGGACCGGTTGACGAACTATCTCCCGATGAATTCATCGTATTAAGAATGTTCGTGCGCGTCCGCTGCTCGAGTTCAGTCTTAGCCGCATAGGCTTCCTCACCTGAGAACGACGAGTCCTGATTCAGAGCGATTGTTGCCAGTGTGCGGTTATCGAAATTGGAAAAATCGACAAGCTGGCCAGTCTTTCGGGACGGATCAAAGACCAACTCCGTCCCATTATCCCGGGCGCGGTTTTCTTGATCGTCGAGCATCGACCGAGCATAAGCCGCGACATCTTGTGTAGAGGAATCAGGGCCAATAGCACCGGCGCTGGGCGCAGCTTGATCGAGCAACGCGCGGACGGGATCATTGCTGTCGCCCGTGTCGGGCGCCTTTCCGAATGAGGCCTTTGCAGCCGAGAGCCCATCCGTAACAGCCTGTTTCTGGGCCTTCCAGGTGTCGGTTGCCTTTTCAGCATCGCTCGCCTGATCCAGATAATCGGACGCAGCCTGATAAAGGCTCGCATAGTCACCGGTGTTACGCGCAATCACAACATGCGACGCCATTGACTTATCAAACCGCGAGGTCAATTCAGCGGCAGCGGCTGCCTTCTCGTCGTCACTGAAACGACCATCTGTACTCGATGCAACTTGAGATAAAACATCTCTGCTCTGGCCGCTCAGATCAACCGCAACCTGCCCGTCCAGCATGGCGGAGGAAATGCCGAGCTTGTCATACTGATCGTCGAACCAGGCACGAATGGTATCGAGCGGATCTGACGACGCATCCGCATCGTCTGATGAATCAGCGGCCTTTGCCGCGTCAGACGCATCTGCCGCTGAAGATGAAGATGAAGATGAAGATGAAGACGAAGACGCAGTGTCCGCCTCTTCCTTCCCATCAGAAGCGGCCGACGAATCGCTTGTGGCGGCCGACGCACTTGGATCCGCAACGTCTGCAGCCATCTTGGCCATATGGGCCGCGTGGGCCATATGGGCTTTCGCCTTATCAGACAGCGTCACGTTCGTGGCTGACGAAGAGTCCGAAGACGCGCTCTCCTCGTCCCCCATGTACTGCACCAAACTCGGCTGTGCGGCCGCAGCCGCATATTTACTCCATCCAGAATTCCACAACGAAGAAGGATAAGATCCGATGGTCGATGACATAGCGAGAAGCCCCAGCAAGCATTAGCCTGCCACACCCCTTGCAGGCCCTATGCCAAGCTGCAAACGCCTGGAATCTTGGGACATTTCCTCAATGCACCGGATAATTCATCACCCGACCCGGCAATTTTTGCAGCGACCGCGGCGCATTCTACCCAGTTGACCGCCCAATAACGATCGCTGCTCTCTATTTAGAGAATCGGTAACAGCCTCGCCTAAATTGAGGCCCTATCTCATTTCCAGTAAGGCCGCGCATTGCTGAAGGTTTTATGGGCCTGCGCAGCCGCAACGAGAACCGTCGTCTCGCGCGCCTCCTCGTGACCTATCACCAACCCAGCCGCGAATGTTGCTTCTGACATTTCAGCAGCGATCTCTTTTGACCGCGATATGTGCACGGAGATGTCATTGAGATCACCGAGACATGTCTGGATATCCTTGACCGCTGCAACAAATTTCCGCCGGCGTTTACGCATCTTTTTTTCCGGAAATAGCGTTTCAAAGAATTCTGACGCGTAGCGTATTTTCTTGGCCTGAATCCGCAACTTGTGTCGCTGTCTGGTGTCGAGTTCAAGCAAACGGCGTCCGCGTTTACGGATTTTCCGCCATCGCCGATTCAACTGCGCGACCATCGCCACCTCAACTGGCTCCTCGCAGCGTTGACGCAACAGCATATCTTGCGGCCTGCGCCAGCGTCCAATTTCAAGCCACTCGGCAACATTCAGTGTGAGTTTGCGAAACCGCTGAGAATGAACCGCCGACTTTACCCGCTCAAGAGCAACATCACGCCGCTTTGCGAGCTCGCCGGTTAATGGTCGCAGCTCCGCCGAATGGGCAGAGTCTTCAAGTGGATGAACAACCTCGGTCAAAAAGACATCCAACTCGCGCGAAGGACTGAGCTCTCCTGTCAGCCATTTCAGCTCGATCTTGATGTCATCCGTCTTCTTTCCGGGAATGATATCTGAGAAAAGCGACATCGCCGTGCGCAAGCGGCGCAAACCGACGCGCATCTGGTGAATTCCCTCAGGGTCTGAAGCAAGAACCGCGGGCTTGTTTGCAACGATTTGTTTGAGACACGCATTGGCAACAAGCCGAAACGCATCTGATGTGGTCATCCCGGCTTCAATCGTAACACTGTCGGTTTTCTCAACCGCAGCTTTAAAGCCGTCCAGCAACTCATACCCGCGCTGAGACTTGCTCTTGACTGCCAGATCCGCATGCGCGGAACGCGATAGCGAACGAGCGATTTTGAACAAGTGAGCCCTGCTCCCTCGCTTAAGTTCCAGTTCGGCCTCATCAAACGCAATCGTGTTCTTGCCCGTGTCGATAGAACCATGATCGATCGATAACGTGATCTCGTAGTCTTTAGTTACAAGCGGATAGGTGCTGCGTCGAACGCGCGTCTCAAAGACAGGGCGTAATTCGTTCTGAAAATCTTCATCGATGAAGGGTTGCAGCGCGGTACCTCTCGCCGCATCCAAATCGGGGCGATCCCCAGTGATTTCGGTCTCCCATTCGCCACGTTCAAACAATTCGCCGTTCGACGCCTTGATAGTCTGCACATAGTGATCGCCGATGCGTCGCACACGCAATGTCACGCCGTGCTTGTGCAACTTGAGCCGATCCGTATCGAAATAAACCGAGGTGAGATCCTCGCTTTGGGCAGGGTCGTTGTCATTGCTCGAAAGCGGAAGTTTCGTCAGTTCCCCCGGCAATTCGAGTTTGATCTCGACCTCTTTTGGCGTCGACATGGCGTGGTTCACTAAATATGCGGATGGGTGACAAACCGCTGCGGAATGACCTTAGTTCCCTTAGCCCAGACAATCGAATGACCGAGCCTAGAACAGGTCAGCAGCTTGCGCCAATTCTTTCATCTGGATGCGTGATGATGTAGCAGCCCTGCCCACGCCGCCCGCAGCAATCCCGGAGATGCGCCTACCAAGGGTCGCGATGCTGCGCATCAGAGCAGCAAGGGTTGCGCTCAAGGAGCGGCAGCCCTCTTTCCTGGCGACAAACAGATCGGCTCCGAAAAGACGCTTTTGCGGGCCCGGCGGTTCGTATCAAGGCTTCGGCGCTTCAACCCATACGTCGCTGTGCTTAATGCGTTCGATAAGATCGCGTGGATCAAACTTCCTGTAATTTGCAGGAATCTCAAACAGATCTTCAGGTTGCGATCCTTCCTGGACATTTGAAAGAACGAATGTCGCAAGCTTTTCTGCCTGAATCTTCAAAGGAAACCTCAAGCCAGCATCGATCCATCCCACGAGGTCCTGCCCAGAGGACTGGGCTCGGTATCCAACAGCAGAGCGAATACCAATTCTCTCGTCGCCGATCCGCTCGCAGTGCCAGTGATCACCCTGTTCTGTAGCTCCGGCAGCAATTGCCATCCGCTGCCATTTGCTGCATGGATTATCCGGTTCAACGCCAACCAATAGCCGTGTTAACGGGGTTGACTGTCGTGCCTCCATGAAGATGCGGCTGGACGGCTTGACGAGGTATGCTGTCCCCTTCTCGCCATCGACCAAAAAGTAATCGCCTGGGAAGCGAGATGCTTCAATGCGAACTTTGCCATTGGAGATATAGATTTTTCCGGACGACGTCGGCGCGGACGTCGTAGCCTGACTGGCATCCGTTTCGGTGAACTCGGCCGAGAATTGTTGGGCGCCTGCCACCGTGCTTCCACACACAATCATTGCAAATGTCAGAAAGCAGCGTGCGACGCCTAGAATTGCCGACAACTTCATCGCCACACCAAAATCCTATTTTTTGAAAAGAACAGCGCCGACCAGGCAGGAAGCCGGATCGGCGCTGTCGCTCAATTCAAGATCATGGACGCAAGACGCAAATACTCAAGATTCGAGCCCATGATCTATTGCGTCGTTACTCGGTGTAGTTCTGAACAACTGCTTTGTCGAAGTCGAATGCATCGAACAGATCCGAGAGCGCCGGGCTGTTGGTCGGCACGTACGGATTGGCCTTCTTGACAGTCGGGTTCGGAAGGTTGTCGCGGCTGCGAGCGGTCAGCGGCGCGAGACTCCAGTTATGCTCAATGAACTTCAGGATCGAAACATGATCGGCGTAGCCGTGATGGACCTGACCGCCGGTCGAATACGGCGAGAGGATCAGCAGCGGGATACGCGGTCCGTCGCCAAAGTAGTCGATCGACTGGATGTAGCCCGAGTCGAAGTAGCCGCCGGCCTCGTCCCAGGTGACGAACACCGCGGTTTCAGCCTTCAGCGTCGGATTAGCATCGAGTGCGCCGAGAACGTTGAGCACGTAGGCTTCGAACAAGTCGACCTTCGAGCTCGCCGGATGGCCATCGAGGATACCGTCAGGCTTGCCGAACGAAACCGCTGGCAAGGTGTTGTCCTGGATCGATTGGATCAGGTCAGACGTATCCTTGATGTGAGCCGTCCGGATCGCCGGGTCAGCCATGATCGAGGTTGCGTACTGGAACGGATTGCAGATCTGGCAATAAGCCACACCCACCGCATTCGCCGGATCAGCAACTGCAGCAGCGCTCAGATCCGGATTGGTCGGATTCTTGGCAACAGCCGCGTTCGACAGGGCGACAGCAGCGTTATAAGCGCCACCATAGTAGGCCCATGAGATGTCCTTATCCATCAGAGCATCGCCGATGGTACGGACAGGCGACGGCGGAAGGTTGTTGCCGCCAGACAGAGCACCGTTCGGGAGATAGCCCGGGTTGGTGTTGTTCAGCATGTAATAGTGGTTATGCTGACAGTTCGGCTCCGCTGCATACTTCAAATTCGAGAGATAGTTCACAATCGGCTGCACGCCGGGTTGGAAGATATCCGCACATTCGCTGAAGTTGCCGTCGACCGTGTACTTGTTGTTGATACCGGGCTTCGGATTTGGATTCGCGATCAGGCTGGCAGGAGGCACCGCAGGATTGCCGTGTCCATCCGTCCAATAGGCTGCATCACCGGTGCCAAGCATGAAGTGATTGGCGCCCGTGCCGCCGTGGAACGACTGATGGAAGTTGTCGCTCAACGTAAAGCGGTCAGCAAGCATCTTCAGGATCGGAGCCTGTTCCTGCGTTGCATTGTAGAAGCCCATGGAGTTACCAGCGCTCGATGGCGAGTTGGTTGCCATGACGAATGGGAACAGATCCATCTTACAGCCGGCGTTGTCGTCCTTCGTCACATTGGCGACGCTGCAATCGTCCTGCTGCCAATCCGAGTAGAAGCGATGCGAGGTATCGCCGGTGTAGTCGTCATCGCTGAGCTGCGGGCCCTGCAATGGGAACGGACCGGCCAGAGATCCAGCACCAGGAACGCGAGTATCCAGGACATTGTTTGCAAGACCGCTCGCACCGGTCGTCGCGATGTCGAGATCAGCCGGGTTCATATCCTTCTCAACGCTCGCTTCAGCGATCGTCTTGAAGGGGGGAGAGATGTCACTCTGCGATGTCGGGGTACCGCCGGTGTTCGGCTGCGGCATCACGCTGGAAGCACTGTAAGGAAACTTCGCGTTTTGCGGTGCGCCGATATAGTAGCTGGTCTGCGCCGCAACCGAGAACTGCTGCGCCAGTGCGTAGTTCGGGCCTGGCGAGCCATCCGCATTGACGATTCCCTTCGAGAGAAGGTTCGAAATCGTCTGCTTCTTGCCCTTCGGCGTGTACACACCGAACGTGTGATCCAGACCGCGGTTTTCACCGATCAGAACGATCACATGCTTGATCGGGCTTTCCGTCTTGAGCGAGTCGGCCGGATTCTTCTTCACCGCCGCAGCATTCAACTGAAGCTTAAGAGCGTCGGGCTGGACGCCCTTGTTCAGATAAGGATTGGGATGCGCGCGCGTATCCCAGTTGCTGCGTCCAGCTTCAGCAGCGAAGCTTGCTGTCGACATAAGAAGCGACGTTATGACGCACAACGCTGTCGTAGCGCGCCATCCATTGTTCAGATATTTAGTCGTTTGCATCGTTGACCCCATTTGAAGTTAACACGTACTGCTTTAGTCGCAGTTCGTGACGCGCGCGTATCGCACTTATGAAAACAGAAGAATGTGAAGCAAACGCCGCGATAAATTCTTCACGCGCACTCAATCGCCAACATCTCAAGTTGTTTTATTCTCGCTCACGTTGAGCAACCCGTGATGTCACAGTGTGTCACGCGCTGTTATTGCGCGACGATGCTCATGTGAGTCGCGGGGATGACCTTGATTGATTCGCTTGATCTCACATCAGGCGATTACAAATTTATCGTAATACGATGTATTAATGCGAAGCCGAACAACAACGTCTTCAGCGATCGAATTACTTGGCCTGGAGAACCTGACGAAACGCCGCGTAGTGCGCATCGTGCACTGACGGATTGAACAGAGACCACGGCTGTGCTCTGGCCAGCAAAGACGGGACTGCTGCCGCCATCAGGTATCGATAGTTTTTATACTCAGCTGCCGCGTCGGGGAAGCGATCCTCGTTGGAAGCAATATCAATACGACGCAGCGTTAAAACAAGCTCCTTCAAAGCAGAGCGAGCGAGCATGCGCTCGCTCTCACCGCCGGATACGCTGGTATTTTTCCGATCGGGATAGCGCTCGGTCAATTCGCGCAATTCGCCGCCAATTGTATCGACTGTCAGCGATACGGTTGCCTTGTCCTTCGCCGGAATCGCTGTGTCCAAAACCGTCGCGAAGTCGTTGATCTCCTTGAGAACAGTACCAACCCCGTCAACTTCGTAGGGCTGCATTCCATCCCCAACTGCCGTCAGGTATGCGACAAGATCCTTCGCGTCCTGCGCGGAAAGACCAAGACTGAAAGCGCGATCAAAATGTGCAACGACCTCGTCGTAGCTGCGATAACGGCCGTCATGAAAATATGGAGCGTTGAAGTCAGCATTCCGCAATGTCGGCGTCTTATAGAGACCTCCCGAACCAACGTCGTGTTGCTGATGGTCAACAAATCCGGCCGACGGAATGTGACAACCCGCGCAACTCATTGACGGCTGATTCGGAAACGGCTTTGCAAACAGTGCCTCACCGCGACGTTCCGCGTCACTAATCTTCCCAACAAGGTGGCCACCCGGCCCCAAGCTCGGGTTTGGAAGGAAATCGATGTCGTTGATGTAAGCGACCAGCGCATCGAGAATCGCGGGAGACGGTTCGGGACCCGCGAACTCATCCACGATCACATTTCGTACGAACTCTCGAAGAGACGCGGTTCGACCATCGTTACCGTATGGCGCAAGATATCGCGCGCCACGTAAACTGGGAATCCTTACTGCATCGAGTGCCTGATTATCGGCCTTCGGGTTGAACAATGGCCCCGTCGTATCGAATGTCCCAGGATGAACCGACATCTTCGGAACAAAAAGCTTGGGATTCGAGGCTCCGCTGACGTGACACGTCTCGCAACTCATTCCGGCCTGACGCGCGGGACCGCCGAATAATGAGGGTGAACTGAAGGCGAGGTTGCCCAGATTGACCATGTAGGATTTTCGGCCACCGATACTTTCCGACCGAAACACTTCTCGCGGGGTTTGCAGAGCATCTTCATTCAGCTCTGTGGAACGAGGCAGCGTCGTCTGATCCCCGTCAACGGGAAACGCCGCGACGCGCACAATCGATCCACTCGTAAGGCACGCGAGAACAATGGCGAACCATGGACGTAATAATCTCATCGGGTTGACGCCTCGAGCGTCGGACGTCCCAAACCAAGCTTCGGCGCGGCAGCCTGCAGCGCCACCACCAGATCTTCGCTGACTTCACGCAGCTTCGGGATATTCACCGCACGCAGCTCCCGAACATCCAGAATCTCGGAAAGTGATTTGATCTTTTGATCAATCTTATTTGCGAGATTTCGATCCGAAGCTTCCAGCGCCTCAGCAAAAATTGTCCGGTAAGCGAAATCGATTCCCGATACGTTGTTGCGCATGTCATCGAGCGACGTTCCGCTGATGCGCGACTCGCCGCCGTCCGCTTTGCTTTCACCAACCTCGTAAGCCAGCCGCACGAGACCATCCAAGAGTCCTTGGGGTTTCAGCTCCATGCTGTGAAGTTTGGAATGCAAGTCATCCAAGTTGCCAACGAGCGCATCCGCTTCATTCCCAGCATCGAGCCGGCCCGAACCGAATATCTTCGCTTCAATCGCATGGAAACCGGTTGTGGCATCAGGCCACGCGTCGATTTTTTGGTCGAGTTCTGGAACAAAGCCGGCGGTGAAGACTTCCGAACGCTCCCAGCCTGCGCGCGCCGAAAGCCACGCTTTCTTGGCTCCGGCAAGATCGGACTCAGCGATGCGCTGCTTCAAATCGCGCGCACCATTTAACGCCTGACCGATCCCCTCCACCATGTAGGGACGATAGCGCTCTGCGGATTCATCCAGCGGTGACGCCATCGCGTGACCGGCCGACAACGCAAGCGCAAGACACAGAGAGCGAATGCTCGCGAATCCATAACGGCGTGCAAAACTCGTCAGTGACCTATTCATTCGCGGCGATACGCGAGAAACGCCACCGACCGAAAGATCGATCATACTCTTGAACCCTAGGCGAGATTTAGAAAGATACTAAGAAGGTAATATTGTCGGATTGGTTTGCGGTTTTGTGACGAGTTGACGTTGATGTATCGTTTTCCGACTTAACAAAGAAATTTCACGCCAAACGAATGTTCTCAAGCATCGTCTCTAACGCACTAAACTATTTCGGCGAGAGCATTTTTCCGGAACGAGAAATCAGATAACGAAAAACGCAGGGATCTCAGAGCAGATTTGCATGCCTTTCGATAACGAGTTTTTCATCTTCTTCACTTTGCTCTTTGCGCTGTGCTGCGCTCTCGCGGCCATCGACATCCGTCACGGAATCATTCCGGACTGGCTAAATCTGTCGATCGCTGGACTTGGAGTCACGAAAGCTGCAACCAGCGATGGCTTGCTCGGCTGCGCACAAGCTCTATGCGAGGGCATCGTTATTGGCGGAGTATTCTGGCTGTTACAGCGATTTTACTTCTCGCTGCGAAAGATTCGCGGCCTAGGACTGGGGGACGTCAAATTCATTGGCGCTGCTGGAATCTGGATCGGATTCAACGGCATCCCCGTTTTCCTGCTCGTCGCTTCACTGACGGCCCTACTCTTCGCCGGAATAATGCGGCTCACTGGACGAACAATGACTGGTCAAACGGCCATGCCGTTCGGCCCATTTCTCGCGATTGGCCTCCTATTTGCGCTGGCCCTCAAACCATACGGGTAGTGATACGGGATGCACGATCCCCTCCTCTCCCACCGGCGCTGGTAAACTCAGAACAGATGTCTGCTGATCTTTTTCCAGAGTCACTTCCCGGCCACGTATCGACTGCAGTTTCCAGCCGTGGTGATCTTCGCCCACTTTCAGCCGAAGCGCGGCCTTCGTGGCTTGGTCGAGGAAAATGCCGAACCCCTCCTCGCCGCTGGCAATCGTACCGACCAGAGACAGCTGTGGACGTTCCGGCATCTTGGGCGGCGATGCTTTCGCGGCCACTGGCTTGGCTGCAGCGGGCGGTGCTGGAGGACGGCGCGAGACTGTGAATATCGGCCTGTCTCGCGTTTCCGATAACTGGCTCAGCGGAATAGCCCAAAGCGGATTGGCGCTCGGAACTCGCTCTTTTGCAGGCCCCTTTGCTTGAGGCATTCCAGCGTTTGCCGGATTTCTCACTTGCGAATCGGATGGTGTCTGAACCGGCCGGCTTGTCGGCGGATCATCAACGACGTCAGCATCCAGGGCATCGCTAGACGGAAGCGCGGCCACGCCTTGCGCGAAAAACAGCAACAGAAGGGTCGGGATCAAAGCTTTCCAGGTCACTTGCTGCTCCGCCATTGTCCAGAGACTGCGAGCAGAACTCGCAATTTTCCTTCACCAGACGTCGATGAGGTCGTTGATTCAACGACCAGCTGATCCACAAACAGGAAAGGCATTCCAGCTTCAAGATCGTATAAAAGCTTCTGCAATTCCACCTGGCCAATCTCGCAGCTTGCAATCATGCTGATAAAGCCAGCTTTCGATTGATTTCCTTTTAAATCCACCTGAGATGACAGCACGTCGCCACCGAGCTTTGTGACGGCACCGTCGACTCGTTGAAGCAATGCGGCTCCTGCGATGGTCAATGTGTCTCCTTCGAGGAAAGCCGAGCCCGACGGGATCGATACATCACCTGATGAAGGTCGCGCTGCCGCCGATCTACGCCCATCCAATTGCGCGAGCATGGCCTCGGCCGATCCAACTTCGGCGCGCCGGGCAAGAATATCCGCTACTGACGTCACCACAATGAACACCAATGCCACCACCAAGCCGGCATATGCGAAAGCGGCAAGCGGCGGCGAGTCGGAGAGCGTCTTTCGCAAGGTCGCAATTACGGTCATGTGCCT
The DNA here is from genome assembly GCF_055386385.1 of Afipia dichlorophenoxyacetatis. Lineage (NCBI taxonomy): Bacteria > Pseudomonadati > Pseudomonadota > Alphaproteobacteria > Hyphomicrobiales > Nitrobacteraceae > Afipia > Afipia dichlorophenoxyacetatis. Next base: position 3,884,582 of record NZ_AP029250.1, read on the forward strand.
GATCCAAAATAAGCGGTGATGTGCGCTTCAATATGGAATCGCTCTCCCGGGTCGTTCTGCGCGCGTGTCGTCGGCGCGAAAAACGTCGCGCGGGTAAATTGCGGCGACTGCTCGATCAGCCGGATCAGCGATGGCGCATCCTGTGTCAGTCCAACAACCTGGACTTTGTCACCTTCAATTCGCAGCTCGGTCACATATGTTGTGTCTGGCAAAATTTTTGAGATCGCTTCAAGCACCATCACACTCGAGGGGCTCTCCTGCTTGCGCTTTGCAAGCAAACCAAAACCAGATCCCCCGCTGGAATCGGAATTGAGACGCAGCGCAGCCCGCCTCTGAGATATCTGGCGTTGCAGCTGTTGTTGTTCAGAATCCAGCGCATCTCCAAGATATGCCGAGACAAGCAATGCGACTGCCGCTGCAGCGCCACTTGCCAGCAGGGTCCCTAGCAAAACCGTTGGAACACTTAAAGTGTGCCCGATCGAGCCCTGCAGCGATTTTTCAAACAGCTTGACTCGTGGTGCAGCACCTTCAACAGCAGAAAACAGGGTGAATACCCCAATCGATGAAGCTCCAAGATTTGTCGCAAGCTGAGTCAGAGGTTGAATTTTATCTTTCGACGTCGCAACCAGGGCGACCTCGATGCGATCGCTGGCTGCGTCGGAAAGCAGGCTCCATCCAAATGCGGCGTCATTCGCTGTCCACGGTGTGAGACGATCGATTTGCGAACGGATCATGCCATCGAGAAAATCTGCCGCCTGCTTCGGAAAGTCCAACGCCCGCGCCATGACATGTTGTGACGACAGCACAACTTCAAGGCGGCCGCCGCGAATTACATTTTGCCAGTCCTCCGAGAGCTGAGGGGTAAGCGGTCCACCAGTGACACCCAATTTGACGTCCGGTAGCGAGATTCCCTTTTTGGTTCGCTGCGCCTTGATCGTGAACGTCCCGTCCGTGTCTTCCTCGATCATCACGAGTTGTGCCCGAGCGTATCGCCCCACAACGATGTCGACAGCACGTGCAACGGCCGCAATCCAGTCGCCGAATAACTCCTTGATGTCGGAAATAACTGTCATTGCGACCTTGCCCACCTTCGTTGATGCTGCCCCGACGTGACCTCATCTTGCCAAGACAACACCCGATAAGGAACACCCTCGCCCCCCAGCACAAAAACAACCTCGGATGTCAGCCGGCGACCATCTCTCAACTTGACCTGGACCGACGCGCGAAAGGCGCCACTCTTGGGAGATGACGCTCCAGTTGGAGATGGCGCACCAGGGTTTGGTGTTCCTGCACTATCATTGGGTGCATTATCATTAGGTCCGGCGGCTAACGATGAAGCATTACTTGCCGCATTGTTGAGACTGGTCGAGGAGTTCCCCAACTGCGCAGCCACAACTTCGGGTGAAGCAATCTTCACGTCCACGCTCGGAGAGCCATTGAAAATCGTAACGAATGGCAATGCACGCTCGACCAATGCAGGTGGGATTCCGAGCACGAGGCCCAATTCATTCACATGCACAAAGAGCGCTTGCCGCGGTGAATAGGTCAGACCAGCGGCGCTATAGAGCGCGGTTTCATCGTTTGTGGAACCGGGCGTGGGGAGCGTCCTCCATCCGACGATGCGATCCGCATATTCTTTTGCTGCATTTTCGTTTGCGCCGAGAGTCGCGAAAAGACCTGCCAGCGTGTCTTTCGAGGCATAGTTCAGATCGATGCGAGCGGTCTCAGATGAAAACGAGACCACGGCATCCGCCCCATTGAGGCCAAAATGGAACTCCCCTCGCCCTGGTCGTTCCTTTTCATCCGCAGTCAGTAGGCGATGGGCCGTCAGCTCAACGCCGGCGGACACAAGGGCTTCGACTTGCAGGCTGGAGTCATTCACGGCAAGCGCCTGAGCCGAGTTGGATAGATATAGCGAAAAGATGACGGTCAACGCGGACAACGCCATCAGAATCCAAAGCACGGCAACGAGCACGAAACCGCGCTCGGAAGATGCCAGAGCTGTCGGGCGGACACACATTATTGCGTATCCTCGCCGTTGGCGGATCCACCGCTCTGTCCACCATTTTGACTCTTGGTGTCATCAGCCTTGTCGCTGCATTCCTTCGGCGATTGCATGCACTCGGCAGACACCTGGACATGCACCGGTGTGACCGTCGATACCGATAGGACGCGCTCGCTTGCAGCATCGCGAACAGTCAACCTGATGGCTGCTGGCAACTGTTTCGCATCGCGCCACGTTGAGCGCCAGACCATATCCTGCCCTGCATAAGCGAAGGACAGGCGATATGGAGGGCGAAGCAGAAGAACCTGATCACTGAAATGCAACTGTTCAGTCAGTGACGACTGTGGCGGAAAAGGACGGAATGATGCGCGCGAGCGCACCGTCACGAGATCACCGTGGTCGGTTGTCTCACCGAGCCGGACCACATCCAAACCTGGGCCAACATTCGGGCCTAAGGCAGCCCGTACGAACGTCACCGACAATTCAGAACCGTCAAACAGAGGCTTTTTACGATCGCGATCTGGTGCAACATACTCAGCGGACGCAAGATCGGCGGCGATCCGTTGCAGCGCAATTCCAATGGTCTCAGTGTGTTGAATACGGTCAACGCCCCGATTCCAATTTGGAAGCCATTGCGCGGTGATGCTGGCCAATGCTGACAACACAAGGCCGGTCAACGCCAACGCTACCAGCGTCTCGATCAATGTGAAGCCACGCTCATTCTCGCGTTGTCGTGCCGTACTTTCACTCATTGTGAGGGCCGCTCGATTAACCGGACGGTGCGCAGATCCGAGACCGCGCCAAAGGGCGAGCGCACGCGCACTCTGACCAGTTCCGGAATCCACTTGGCATCGGTTTTCTTATCGTCTTCATCCCCGGCCAAAGGACCAATATCGATCGTCCAACGGTAGCCGCCCTCCTCACCTGATATCGTGCCAGGCGCAAGTGCTGAACGCGGCGGAATTTTGGTCGTCATAATCATCCGCGTTGTCTGCATCAATGCGACGTGCCGCTCGAGCGAAACAACGCCGCGCACGTTGGTGGACATGACAGATCCGATCGCCACAACGGAAATCGCGACAACGGCCAGCGCAATCAGGACCTCAACGATGGTGAATCCTGCGTCGCTACGATCAGTGGCTTGCGGCGGTACGCGGAACAATTTCGACCCTTCCTGTGAACCAGTTGACGCGCACTTCGTAACCCGTATCGAAGCGAGTCAGCGCAATGGAGCCGCCACATGACATTCCGTTGGCAAAAAAGCTGATGGTCGAAAACGCCGGCCTTTGATTACACGTCTTCGGTAACGTGGCATCAAAGTGGACATCATCCGGAACATGAATGCTGTTTTTACCTGCCCCTGAGACGATCACGCGCGCTGCGGGATCGACCAGCGTCGCCACATCGGTCCCGCGCCGGATCGCGGCATTGCGATCCGCCTTCAGCAATGTCGCAGCCTGCAGAGCATAGGCCTGGAGACGTGAGCGCGACGTGTTGTGGGGAATGAATGGCAGCAACACGGCTGACAACAAGCCTATGATGGCCAATACACAGACCATCTCAAGCAAGGTGAAGCCGCGTTGTGCCTCGTTAATCATTCTTCGCACTGGTCAGCTTATCGAGTGAGATATCAGCGGCAGCTCCGCTTCCTCCGTCCTGACCGTCTGATCCGTGGGACATGATGTCGTAAGGACCATGCTCGGCGGGGGAGCGATAGACGTAAGGATTGTTCCAGGGGTCGTTCGGAACTGAGGAACCCTTCAGGTACGGCCCGTTCCACGCCGCTGAGCCGGCGGTTCGGTGCACCAACGCATCAAGACCTTCCGATGTGGAAGGATACCGGCCCGCATCCAGATAGAAGAGATCGAGCGCTCCGGCGAAACTCTGCATCTGGATTTTCGCTGCCTTGACCTTCGACTCGCTGAGGGAATTCAAAACTCTTGGGCCAATCAGACCCATGATGAGGCCGATGATGGTGATCACCACCAGCATTTCGACCAGAGTAAACCCCTCTTCGCCTTCCCGGCTCTCTTGCGAACCCTTCTGACTAACGAGAATAGCCTTGATACGTTTGACCAACGTCATAGTGAACCAACCTTTGATCTAGCCGACGAGCTGGGTGACTGAAAGCAATGCGGTCATGACTGAAACAATCAGTCCTCCGACGACCGTACTGATGGTGATGATGGCGAGCGGCCCGATGACCGCGACGATCCGATCGAGGCTGCGTTGTAGCTTCGCCTCATAGAACTCCGCGACACGACCTGAGAGCGAGGGAAGCTGCCCGGTTTCTTCACCTAACCGCAGCATGCGTACCGCCATTGGCGGCAAGCAGTTTCCCGCTGCCAATGCTTCGGACAGCTTGCCTCCATGGCGCACGCGATCGGCCGCAGCCGCCCACGCCTCCACATCGCCGGTGACCGACATGATGTCCATCAGGATGCGCAGCGTTGCCGTAAGGCTCACTCCGCTGCCCAGTAGAACACCCAAATTCCGGCAGAAGAGACTGGTGCGATAGAACTGAAAGATGGTCGCAATCCCGGGAACGCGCGAGATCGCCGATGCGATAGCACTTCCTGTTCCCGGACGCCGAAGCAACCACCATAGAGCAGCGATAACGGCCGCGGAGCCCAATAACATCTCGGTCGCATTCGCCCGCAAGAAATCCGACAACTTGATGAAGGCGCTGAGCGCGGTATCAGACTTTGTCCCGAAGTCCTGAAGAACCGACGAGAATTGCGGTAGCACGAACAGGATAAAGAATAGCATCACGCAAGCGGATGCGATCAGAACGAATATCGGATACTGCATCGCATCGACCAGCTTGCGACGCATGGCTTCGGAACGCGCCCGCTCCGCTCCCAGCATTTCCAGCACTTGGTCAAGAGTTCCAGAAACTTCCCCAACCCGAACCAGTGCGCCATACATCACCGGAAACAGCTCAGGATATCCCTCAACTGCGTCCGCGAAGCTCTCCCCGCTCAACAGTGCCGTTCGCAACTTTGCGACGATGGGTCGAAGCCTGCCTACATCGGCGTCGCTTGCAAGGAGTTCGAGTGCATCGTCAAGACGTGCACCCGCCTTCAAAAGCAGCGCCAGATCCCGGGTGAATGTCGTGATCTCGGCGGCGCTCGGCCGGCTGAGAAAGCCGAACGTCCCGCGTGATCCAGTCGATGAGCGCTTGTCCTCAACCGTTTCGATCGGCAGCAACTTCAGGTATTCAATTCGCCGCGCGACCTCCGCAGCGGTTGGAGCCGACAACGTTCCGTTGACGATTTCGCCAGTTTGGGTCAGGGCGCGGTAGCGAAAATTCGGCATGACGTCACCGTATCGTCGTCACGCGAAGAATTTCGGACGGCGACGTCAGTCCGGCGCGGCATTTAGCGATGCCGTCATCAAGCATGGTGGTCATGCCGTCACGAATTGCTGTCTGGTCGATCTTCAAGCCATCGGTCTTCTCGCCGATCAATTCTCGAATCTCATCGGTGAGCTCAAGAACCTCGAAGACGCCAAGCCGGCCGCGATAGCCTGTCCCACCGCACCGCTCGCAACCGCACGGCGTCTGAAGCACTTCACCGACCCTAAAGCCGAATGCATGTAGCCGCGGATCGGCAGTGAAGTCGTCCTCAGCGAGCGTTTTTGGTTTCTTGCAACGATCGCAAAGCTGCCGAACGAGGCGCTGAGCGACGACTGCCCGCAATGTCGAGCGCAGCAGATAACCTTCAATGCCGAGATCAAGCAGACGTGGGACCGCAGCCGCCGCCGTCTCGGTGTGGAGCGTGGTCAGAACAAGGTGCCCTGTGAGAGCAGCGTGAACGGCAACATGCGCCGTCTCGGAATCGCGAACTTCGCCGAGCATGATGACGTCAGGATCCTGACGGACGAACGACCGGAGAGCCGCGGCAAACGTCAATCCGATAGCTGGTTTGGCCTGCGATTGATTGACCCCCGGAATCTCATATTCGACCGGGTCTTCGATCGTCAGGATTTTCCGCGTTGGCTCGTTCAAAATCGAGAGGACAGTTGCAAGTGTCGTCGTCTTTCCACTTCCGGTTGGACCGGTGATGACGATCATTCCATGGGGCAGTGCCAGAAGACGCCTGAGCCTCGCATCATCTGTGGACGAGAACCCAAGCTTTTCAACGACCAGCAGCCCGCGGTCTTTCGGCAGAATACGGATGACGGCAGATTCACCGTGCTGGGTCGGCATGATCGCGACGCGCATATCGACATCCGATCGCCCTGCGCGCAACCGGGCCGCTCCGTCCTGAGGCAGCCGCCGCTCGGCGATATTGAGACCTGCCACGATCTTGATGCGCGAGATGACGGCTTGCGGCAACACGCCGGACGGCGCAGCAACTGGCCTCAACAGGCCGTCAATACGCATCCGAACCACCAGTCCGGACTGAAAAGGCTCGATATGAATGTCACTGGCGCGCAGCTCCAGCGCTTTTTCGAGAAGATCGTTGACAGCGCGGACCACCGGCGCGCCGCTCGCAAGATCCCGCAGGCTCTCGATATCGTCGTCGCGTAGCTCATTCAGAGGGCTGCCCGCCGGCGCCTCCAGGCTCTCATCGCTGAGCCGCTGGTTAAGGACAATCGCGATATCTTCCGACGAGGCGACTTCAACCGCGACCCCTGCCCCTAGTACAATCTCGGCCGCGCGGCGCGTTGCCATATCACCAGGATCTGCAACAACGATTCGCGGTGTCCCTTCGGCGGAACGATAAGGAAACACATACATATCCCGCAGAAACCGGGACGAAAATTTCTCAGCAAGTGAGGTAGCGGCCAGCATTTCCGGCAGTGGAGTGCGCCGGAAGCCAAAAAAGTGTGCCGCCTGATCCGCGAAATCATTTGGCGAGAGGCTCGTCAGATCCCACAGCTTGGCCGCCGCGCTACTATTTCCCCCATGCCCAACACCATTGCCGTCAACATCCGCAGCTGCCAGGTGATTGGCCTGACGCAGATGTTCAATGAACTGCAAAGACTCATTGCTGGTCATCGTGTCTTTCCAGACAAAACGCTTGTTTATCGCGAGCCGCCGGGAATTTATGCCGCGCCAATCAGCTCTCTGTCATCGGAAGACAGGGTGCGTTTATTCCTCCGAAGTATGACGCCTGTACGAAACGTCCAGGATTAGACCCGCTAAAACGCCTGTGACAATTTCTTTTGATCGTACAACGATGAAATCGAAGCCTCCCGGGGGTACAGCAGCGGGAGATTTTTCGCACATCTTGAAATGTTTGCTGCGGATCTTTTTTTGAAAATTATTACTGTCATGTTTGGCCGCTAAACATTCCGTCCGTTCGACGAATTATCGCAAAGCGATCAATTCATTGAGCCCTCAGTAAGAATGGCGGAAAAATGGTACGCGTCGGTCACTCAAGCCGGTACCCGACGATTGCACGCATTGCGTATACAGCGTTGGTGTTGGCGTCGGTTGTATTCCTGACATCATGCAATTCGGCAGTCATCACTTCGAACAGCACAGATATTGATGTTGTTGATAAGGTTCGGTCGCTCGATATTCTCCCGCGCCAGCCGCAGCAGGTCGGCGTCACGCAGGTCCGCACTTCTCAACCAGGTCGATCAGCAGAGTTCGAGGGCACGGTCGTCTCGGATGTGTCGGAGGATCGGCCTCAGCCGGTCGCAAACGGCAACGGCTTCGACCTCAATTTCGAGAATACCCCTGTTGCCACCGTCGCAAAGGTCGTGCTCGGCGACATTATGGGAACGGGCTATACTATTGACCCGCGCGTTCAAGGGACTGTCAGCCTCGTCTCCGTCAAACCCGTCCCCAAGTCAGACATTATATTTGTGCTTGAAAACGCCCTGCGCCTCAGCGGCGTGGTTTTGGTGCGCGATACTGCGGGATATCGCCTGACCCCGCTGGGGGACGCTGTCGGTGCAGGCCGTGTCGATGCAGCGGCTTCAAGTCCCGAGCCCGGCTACGGCATTTCCGTCGTGCCGCTACAATATGTTTCGGCCCAAACTCTTCTGAAACTGATGGACAGTTTCGCGACCAAGCCCGGAATGGTGCGGGCTGATACAACGCGCAATCTCCTCTTGATTCAAGGCAGCGGAGCAGAACGGCGGACGGCGGTCGACACCGCCGTAAGTTTCGACGTCGACTGGATGCGTGGCCAGTCGGTCGGAATCTACCCGATCAACAGCAGCAGCCCTGAAACCATCATCACTGAGCTCGAAAAAATCGTCGATTCCGGCGAAAATGGTCTCAGCCAGAACGTCATCAAGTTTCAGCCTATTGCGCGCTTGAATGCTGTCATGGTCGTCACCAAGAAGGCGGCGCTGCTACAGACGGCGTCAACCTGGATCAAACGGCTTGATCGCGCGGATACCGCACGAACCAGCGTCCACGTCTATCAGATCAAATACGGTGACGCGCGCCAGATGGCACGGGTCCTGACCGACATGTTCCTTGGTGGCAACTCGTCTTCCTCGCTCGACACGGCTGACAATCAGGTTGCACCGGGATCGGGCACAGCGAACAGCAGCAGCGCCGATAGGTTATCGTTGAATGGAAATTCGTCTTCGCAAAGCGGCTTTGCGTCTCGTGGTACGAGCAGTACGTCGCAAGGTTTTGGTGCGTCATCGACAGCTTCTTCCTTAGGATCAAACGCGAACGGCAATGGCAACGGAAGCGGAAACTCCAACGGCGCACTTGATAGCCGCGCATCAGGCTCGAACGGCCCACCGGCGCTGCAGGGCGTCCGCATCACACCGGACACCGTGAACAACACCCTCCTCATCTATGCGGATCAGCAGAACTATCAGGTCATCGAGGCTACGATTCGTCAGGTCGATCAACCGCAGCTACAGGTTGCGATCGATGCGACCATCGCGGAAGTCACCCTCACCGATGAACTCAGCTACGGTGTTCAGACCTACCTGACGAGCCACAATCTCGGTCTCAAACCGAACACAGGTTCGGTTCTCAACACCCAGGCTGGGACGGCTCCAGCCACCACGACGGACCCGGTAACCGGCGCGGCCTCAGTTGCGGGATCCGTCACGAATGCGTTCATCAATCGTGCATTTCCGGGCTTCAACTTTTTGATCGGCTCCGAGACACAGCCGAGCGTTATTCTGGACGCCCTTCACGCCGTTACCAGCGTGAAAGTGTTATCGAACCCATCGCTCGTTGTGATCAACAATCAGCCGGCGACGCTTCAGGTCGGCGACGTCGTTCCTGTTTCAACTGGTAGCGCCACCGTCCTGACTTCGAACAATACGGTCGTCAACACGATCGACTATCGCAACACCGGCATTATTCTTCGGGTTTCTCCTCGCATTAGCGCCAACGGAAATGTCCGGCTCGATGTCGAGCAGGAAATCAGCAACGTTTCGACGGCGACCGCCGCCAGTCTGACACCGACGGTTTCGGAACGAAGGGTCAAGAGTTCGATCTCTGTCGCGACCGGTCAGACCGTTCTTTTGGCAGGATTGATCAGCGAGCAGCAGAACGGCGAGAGAAACGCGATCCCTCTGCTCGACCAGATCCCGGGCCTAGGCGACGGGTTCGGCCACCAAGACAAAAAGACCACGCGCACCGAACTCATCATCTTCATTCGGCCGCAGATCATTCGTGACAGCACAGATGCTCACTTTGTTGCAGAAGAACTTCGTTCAAAGCTGCGCGGCAATATAGGCGCGAGCATCGTCGACCATCCTCATGGCCCGAGGGCTGACTGATGGCGCGAGCGTGGCATTCAACAGATCGTCGAAATCGAAAATTGATCTCGCCGCAAGGATTGAGCGGCTGGATCACCCTATCGCTCCTGAGTGCAAGTACAATCAACCTTGCACACGCCGGTGACCTCGCCCGAAGCAATGCCGCCTATGCCAGACAGGACTACGTTCACGCGGCCAAGTCCTTGTCTCATGCGGCACGACGTGGAAATCGGGAAGCACAGGGCCGCCTCGGCTTTATGTATGAAAACGGCTTGGGCGTTCCTCAGGCCTACGATGCCGCCGCTTCCCTTTACATCGAGGGCGCCGTACGCGGTGATCCCTTCGCGCAAAGCCGGCTCGGTTTGATCTACGACAAGGGCCATGGCGTTCCACAGGATTACGTCCTGGCCTATAAATGGCTCAATCTCGCGGCGGGGCGAGCATCACGACGGCAGCGGGAGTTCTTTCTCCGGCTTCGCGATGCAGTCGCCTCAAAAATGACGCCCGATCAGATCCTCGAAGGCCAAAGAATGGCTTTGGATTGGAGACCTGGAGATTTTTGATTCGTGCACGAGCGATCTGACAACACCGTTGTGTCGTTGTCCGCAGGCTCGAATCAGTGCCCCGCGCGATAGCGTGCAATCCGCTCGTGCAATCCCGGCGCACTGACCGACCGAACAAGTTCAGCCAGATCGGTATCGTTATTCTGTGGCGATGTCAGATGCAGAATGCGGTTGCGCACCGTCTTATCGAGTTGTCCCATCTCCGCGATGATCTCGTCAGCCCTGATGCGCAGCCCATCTGGCTCCACTAGGTCAGTCAGGAGCCCGATCTCCAGTGCGCCTTTTGCATCGAGGGTCGCGTTGTTCAGCAGAATGTCGCGAGCATTTTGCGTGCCAACCAGTCGCGCCAGATGTCCCGTGCCTAATGCGACGCCGAAGCGGAAACCGGGAAACCGGAATTTTGTTGGATCGGATCCCACTCTGTAGGTGCATGACGCGGCGATATCGGCGCCTGCGCCCATCGCAGCCCCTTGAACGAGGGCGATGCTGACGAATGACGATTGCCGGAGCCGCTGCAGCAGCTGCTCGATCCGCGTAAAGCGTAGCAGCAGATCCCCATGGGTCGCCGTCTCATAGCCGGTGAAGTCAAAGCCGCCACAGAATGCTTTGCCCTTTGCATTGATGACGAGCGCTTGGCAATCCTCATTTTCTGCTTGTTCGACCCAGTGAAGAAGCTGATCGACAAGTTCGCTGCTCAGCGAGTTGGCCTTGTCAGCCCGATCGAGCGTCAAAAAGCGGACGCCATCAACAAGCGGCGACGCGATCACATAATCTTTGCGCTCGTGGTCCATTCCTTGAAAACCTCTTCATTGTGCTCGCCAAGGCCGGGCGGCGCCTTTTCAATCTTGTAGTCGAAATCCGAGATCTTGACCGGGAATCCGACAGTCTTGGTCGTCGCCCCGTTCGGCATCTTGAGCGACTGTACAAGCCCAAGGTGCTCGACCTGCTCGTTCGACAAGATTTCATGATAATCAAGCACGGGTGCACAAGGGATACCTTTGGCATCCAGCGCCCCGACCCACTCGTTCGCATTTCGTGTCAGAAAGATCGGCTGCACGATGGCGGCGAGTTCCTTCTGGTTTCGTGCGCGATCGAGTTGCGTGACGAATCGAGGATCGTCCGGCAGTTCTGGTCGACCAACCACATCGCAGAAATCGCGCCACAGCTTGTCGTTGCCGGCAGCCACCGTAAACGGCCGATCCTTCGCATCAAAGCCCTGATACGGTGCGTTGCGCGGATGCGCGGCCCCCAGCCGCTTGGGTGCGATGCCGGTGCCAAAGAATTCGCTCGTCTGCAGCGCGGCCATGCCGATGAGCGAACCGAGCATCGAGCAATCGATGTAAGCGCCCTGCCCGGTCTCGCGCGCTTTCATGATCGCGGCGAGCGATGTGAAGGCCGCATAGAGGCCCGCGCCAAAGTCCCCGATGGGCACGCCGCACTTGACCGGAGGGCCGCTCTCTTCACCGGTGACGCTCATCACGCCACTCATAGCCTGCACGGTGACGTCAAACGCGCCCTTCTCGGCGTAAGGACCGGTCTGGCCGTAGCCAGAGATCGAGCAGTAGACAATTCGCGGGTTGTGCTTGCGAAGCTCTTCGTAGCCCAGCCCGAGCCGCTTTGGCACACCGGGACGATAATTCTCGACGAAAAGATCTGCGGTTGCGACCAGCGCGTAGAACCGCTTCATGTCCTCCGGATTTTTCACATCCACCGTGATGCTGCGCTTATTACGGTTGACCGAGGTGAAATTACCGCTGACCGGCGCACCGCTATCGCCTTTAATGGCAGGCGGCCAACTCCGCATGCCATCGCCACCATCGGGCCGCTCGACCTTGACCACGTCCGCGCCGAGGTCGGCAAACAGGCTTCCCGCAAAGGGCCCTGCCGCGATCTGCGCGAACTCCAAAACACGTATGCCGGTGAGAGGACCGTTCATTGATTGACCTTTGTTGATTGTTCTTGATTTAAGCCGTCTTGCGCGGCGTCATCACGTCGCCTGAATACCCAAGCGCCCGGGAGATGGAGTTTGCGACTGCGATGACTTCGGGCACCTGATCGCGCATGAATGTCGGCTTCATGCGTGTCGCAGGTCCGGAGATTCCGACCGCGCCAACCACCTGCCCTGAGGAATCCCGGATGGGCGCTCCTACGCCGCAGACACCTTCGCGCCATTCACCGCGATTGATCGCATAGCCGAGTTGTCGAATGCGCGCGAGTTCGCGCTTTAGTTCTTCCGGATCTGTAATGGTGCGCGACGTATGTTGCTCTAGAGACTTGCACACATGTGCAACCACGTCCTCGCTCTGATACGCAAGAAGGACCTTGCCAGTCGCCACACAATAAGCCGGCGCGCTCTTTCCAATCTGGCTATAGGCTCTGACGGGTTGCGGACTGTCGATCTTATCGATGTAGACCACGACATTTTCGATAAACACCGACAAGTGCACGGTCTCACCGGTCTTGTCGGCCAGCACCTGCAAAAAAGACCCCGAGACATTCTTGATGTCCACTTTCGCCAGCACCTGAGAGCCGAGCTCCCAGAGCTTTAGAGTCGCCGAGTATTTCCCGCTGTCTCCGTTCGACTGGGCAAAGCCGCACGACACAAGTGTCTTCAGAAGGCGGTGAGAATTGCTCTTGGTCAGACCCAACTCGCGCGCGAGATCACTGACCCCGCGCGGGCCCTCGGACGAGGCGAGCGCCTGAAGCATTTTCATGCCTTTGAGAAAAGTCTTTTCCATTTTGTCCTATTATTTGGAACGCCTATTCAATATTTAGGATAGACAGACAGGGCTTTCGTCGTCAATAACTGAAGCGAAGTGAGGCCCAGAAGAGGCGCGACAGGTGGGAAGCCCGAATGCTTGTTGAACCGACCATTCTTTTCGGTCACGTCGCGTATCAACTCGGCGATGCCTTTAAGGCACGCGGCAATCGAGAGTGTTACATTGAAGTGCGCAGCATCGATGACGTCGAAGCACAGCTGCACAATGCCGATGTTCTGGTGGTATCCCGCTTCTGGCGCAACGACTGGATCGAACGCGCCGAACGCCTCAAATTCATTCAAGCTGTCAGCGCCGGAACCGAACAGTTCGACCGCGCGCGCATCGCCGCCCGCGGCATTCGACTGGCGAGCGCGCAGGGCGCGAATGCCGGAGCTGTCGCCGAGCACGCCATCGGCCTGCTGCTGTCGTTGAGCCGCCACCTTCACCTCGCCCGCGATCGTCAGCGCGACCATGTCTGGCGCCCGATGATCAGCAATCCCGAGGTGCGCGAACAGGAACTCAGCGGAAAAACAATTGCGATTGTCGGGCTTGGCGAGATCGGCCAGCGCATCGCGATGCTGTCCAAAGCCCTCGGTATGCGCGTTATCGGCGTGAACCGGTCCGAACGCCTTGCTCAGGGTATTGTCGATTCCGTCGAGACGATCGATCGTATAGGCCAGATCCTACCCGAGGTGGATGTTGCGGTGCTCGCCTGCCCGCTGACACCGGACACCGAAAACCTGATCGGTGCTCAACAGCTGAAGGCGATGAAGCGCAATGCGTTTCTCATCAACGTTTCACGCGGCCGTGTTGTCGACCAATCCGCATTGGTTGAAGCGCTTGCTGCTGACACAATCGCCGGTGCGGGTCTCGACTGTTTCCACGATGAACCACTCCCAGCGTCCTCTCCCCTCTGGGATTTCAAGAACGCGATCATCACCCCCCACAGCGGCGGTGAGACCCGAAGCTATGAAATCCGCGTCATCGACATTCTGACTGAGAATCTCAAGCGACTTGCGCGAGGCGAAGCCCAATTGCGCAATCAGGTCGTTTGACGCTTACCGAGACAAATCCAAATATGTAAAAGGAGCTCGACCCATGAAGGTCGCCGAAATCAAAACTCTTCGATGCGATGCGGGCTGGCGAAACTATCGTTTCGTCAAGCTGACCACAGACGATGGCGTCGTCGGGTGGAGTGAATTCGACGAAGGTTTCGGCTCACCTGGCGTTACGTCTGTGATCGAACAGCTCGGTCAACGCCTGATCGGCCAGGACATCCGCAATCATGAGCGCTTCTTCGCGGAAGCTTCCGCCCTCACACGTCCTGCCGCCGCGGGTGGCATTATCGGCCAGGGCATCGGTGCAATCGAGAATGCTCTCCTGGACGCTAAGGCCAAGACGCTCGGCGTTCCCTGCTATGAGCTTCTCGGCGGCAAGATCCGCGATCGCGTCCGCGTGTACTGGTCGCACGCGCCGTCCTGGCGCATCAACCACCCGCAATTTTTCCCCCCCGCCATCACCGATCTAGATGGCGTCAAGGAGATTGGTGCCGAAGTCCGCGCCCGCGGCTTCACCGCGTGCAAGACAAACATCTTCATCCATGACGATGGCCCTGTGCGTGCATGGCGTCCGGGCTTCGGTGTTCCGTTCTATCCTGAACTAAACGTCGACCGCGCCGTCATCCGTAATCTAATGAACCATCTTCAAGCGCTGCGCGACGGGACCGGACCTGACGTCGATATCCTGCTCGACCTCAATTTCAACGCCAAGACCGAAGGCTATCTCAAGATCCTGCGCGCGCTCGAGGACATGGATATGTTCTGGGTGGAGATCGACACTCACAGCCCCAAGGCGCTCGGTTATATCCGGCAGCATAGCCGCCTGCCCATCAGCTCATGCGAAACGCTGATTGGCCTGCGTCAATTCTTGCCCTATTTCCAGGAACAGGCGATGGATGTCGCTATCGTCGATGTGCCATGGAACGGCGCTTGGCAATCCATGAAGATTGCGGCGCTCGCCGAAGCGCACGAAGTCAACGTCGCTCCTCATAACTTCTACGGCCATCTGTGCACGATGATGAACGCGCATTTCGCGGCGGCCGTTCCGAACCTTCGCATCATGGAAGTCGATATCGATCGGCTTGCCTGGGACAAGGAGCTGTTCAGCCATGAGCCCGAATTCGAGAACGGTCATCTCGTGATCCCCGACCGTCCAGGATGGGGTATCGATCCGGTCGAAGAGGCAATCCTGAAATATCCACCCAAGGTGACGGGTGGGTTGCTCCAATACAAACGATCCTGAAGGGACGCGATACTCGTTTCAAAGACAAAAAATCAGAATTAGGTGGGAGACAATGATGTTGAAGCACTGCTGGATTGCTGCCTCGGTCCTGTTAGCGTTCGGTCTCACTGGTCCGGCGTCTGCCCAGGACGTCAAGTATCCGGATCACGTGGTCAAGATCGTGGTCCCCTATCCACCCGGTGGTACGACAGATGTTGTCGGCCGCATCATCGCCGACAAGCTGAACGCGCGTCTCGGACAACCCTTCATTATCGACAATCGTCCAGGCGCCGCCGGCATGATCGGCTCGGACGTGGTCGCGAAGTCTCAGGGCGACGGATACACCATCCTGATGGGATCCGTCGCCAACACCACTATCCCGGCGGTTTACGCACACGTCCCCTACGACCTTAAGCGTGACTTGATACCGCTGTGTCAGGTCATCTCGATTCCGAACTTCATGGTGGTTGCGGCGGACTCGCCCTACAAAACGGTGGCCGACGTCATCGCTGCAGCGAAAGCCGCCCCCGGAAAGCTCTCATTCGCCTCATCAGGCGCCGGCGCAAGCCCTCATTTGTCCGGTGAATTGTTCAAGGTGATGACCGGCACCGATATGCTGCACGTTCCGTATAAAGGTAGCGGCCCGGCACAGGTCGATCTGATGGGTGGCCGCGTCACCTTGATGTTCGACAATGCCGCGCTTTCTCAAGTCAAAGGTGGAACGTTGCGTGCGCTGGCTGTGAGTACGCCAAAGCGAACAGCCGCCGCGCCGAACATTCCCACTGTCGCCGAGGCAGGTGTCCCCGGTTACGGAGTGAGTTCGTGGTACGGCCTCTGGGTGCCAAAGGGAACGCCGCAGCCGGTGATCAATCTCCTCAATAAGAATATCGCTGAAATCTTTGAGGATAAGGCCATCAAGGACAAGATCCTCGAACTCGGCGGCGACACTGAAGTTGCTTGCGGAGACAAGTTTTCCGCCTTTATCGATACCGAGCTGACGAAGTGGAGCGACCTCGTCAAGAAGGCCAACATCAAGATCGATAACTAACTATCGTCATGAATTGACCACGGAGACCGGAAGCCAGCGCGCTCGCTTCCGATCTGCGCGACGCGAATTTTGCGTCAGCTCATGAGGAGACCGCGCGCACGATGAACATCGTTAGCCCTATCTTTGAACAGGCGGCTGCGCTCGGCAAGGCACCGGCAGTCAGCGATCCGTCCGTCTCGCTAAACTATTCCGACCTGCAACGCGAGATCACGCGATTGGCTGATTATTTCAGATCGCTTGGCATTATGTCGGGTGACCGCGTGATGATGATCGGCGAAAATAGCGTTGCGCTTGCGGTCCTGATCCTGGCCGGATCGCACGCAGGCGCCACGATCGTGCTTGAGAACGCGCGGCGCGCGCCGCTTGAGATCGACGCCATCACCGCACACTGCCAGCCGAAACGCGCGATCTTTGTCTTTGCGCATTCGTCCGATGCCAAGAAACATGCCGAACAAGCGAAAGCCGACGTAGTTTCGGATCAAGTGATTGGTGACTTTGCCGTCAGCAGCGAGAATCCCAAGGGCAATTCAGACCCAGCCAAAGATACCGAGCTGGCCGCCTTTATCTACACGACCGGTACAACCGGAACGCCCAAGGGGGTAATGCTCACCCATGGCAATCTTTGCTTCATTGCATCGATGATGGGTGAGCTGCGCGACATATCGCCCAGCGACAAAGTTTACTGCGTTCTTCCCATCACCCATGTCATGGGCCTCGCCTCCGTTCTGCTCGGTTCGTTGCATTCCGGAGCGCACGTTCACCTGCGTCCAAGATTCTCAGCAAAGCAATGCCTCTCCGAAATCAATACTCATGGCATCACCGTTCTGCAGGGGGCAACTGCCATGTTCGCCAAGCTGACGGAGCAGGCCAACCTCGACAAATGGCAACTTACGGCCCCTATGAGATTCATGGGCGCTGGCGGCGCGCCGATCGACACCACGGTCAAACGCAACACCGAGAAGCTCTTTGGCGTTGTTCTTCAAAACGGATACGGACTGACTGAGGCCGCATCCATTTGCTGGACCCGTTTTGGCGAAGTTTATGATGACGATTCCGTAGGACGCCCCCTCCCTGGAATGGAGCTAAAAATTCTAGACGACAACGGTCACCACGTTGCTGACGATGGCGTCGGCGAACTATGGGCGCGCGGGCCGAATGTGATGCGAGGCTATTTCCGTAACCCTCAGATAACTGAGAAAGTGCTTACACCCGACGGCTGGCTGAACACGCAGGATCTTGCCAAAAAAGGGCGGGACGACCGCATCTATATCGTCGGCAGAAAGAAAGATGTCATCATTCGCTCCGGCTTCAAGGTGAATCCGCTCGAAGTCGAGACAGTCCTCAACCGTCATCCCGGTATCGCGCACTCAGCAGTCGTCGGACGAAAGGCGGATGGCAACAATGAAGACGTCGTCGCCTTCGTCGAACTGATGCAACCGCTGACAACCCTGCCCGACGACCTTGAACAACATCTGCGGAACGCACTGTCCGCCTATAAATATCCCAACGAAATTATCATTCTTCCGACCCTGCCGCTCGCCCCCAACGGCAAGGTGCTCAAGAACAAACTTCTGGAAACCGCGAAAGGTTTGATACGATGAGCGATCCAGTTCTCTACGAAAGCGCCGACGATATCTGCACGATCACGCTGAACCGGCCTGAGAAACTCAATTCCATCAATGCTGAAACCGAACTTGCGCTGGCGGATGCCTGGCGCCGTTTCAGTGCGAGCAGCGACCGCGTTGCTATTCTCACTGGTGCTGGCCAAAAAGCTTTCTCGGTTGGCAAGGATTTGAGTTCGGATTCGATTCCGGACTACCGCCGTTTCACGCCGGGCTTTGACATCGAGGTAAGAAAGCCGATTATTGCCGCCGTCAACGGATGGTGCATCGGTGGTGCATTGACCCTGGTTCAGATGTGCGATCTCTGTATCGCGACGACCAGCACGCGCTTCATGTATCCTGAAGCCAAGATGGGCTTCGCCGGAGGCCTGATTGCGGGGCTGGCCGCACGCATTCCCCACAAGGTCGCTATGGAAATCATGCTGCTGGGCGAAGAGTTCTCGGTGGAGCGTGCTTACCAGGTCGGGCTCGTCAACAAGATCGTTACTGAAGACGAGCTTATGCCGGCAGCCCGCGCCTACGCCCGGCGCCTTGCCGACAATGCGCCCATGGTCCTCGAAATGTTCAAGATGTTCGCCAGTGAGATTATTCCAAGCAGCCCCATGGAGCGGGCAAGCCACGCCATGCGTGTGGTGGAAAAAGTCATGGCGAGCGACGATTTCCGCGAGGGGTTCGAAAGCAATCGTGAAAAACGGAAGCCGCGCTATACAGGAAAGTGAATACGATCGCCAACGATGATGTAACGCCGTTAGTCTGTCAGGGCCTTACATGCTGAGGGCGTTTTCCTCTTGCTGCTGCCGATCACAGCTTTGGTGTGATGTGCAGGTCGGTATCCCGCTTGGGAATATTGCCTTCCCCGTTATCCTCGGAGACTTCACGAACGGGTAACGGCACTTGGCACCTTTGTGCACTATCGCTGATTTCGATCGGGTGAGAACCGGCATTTAAGGCACTGCGCCGACGCCCATTCCGACACCGCCGCCGAAGCGGACACAACTGTCTGAACCGGGAAGACGCATGAAGCCTACGCCGAACTGCGCGCATGACGTGTCTGAATGCGGTCTTGCGATGTGCTTCCGAGCAGGTGTCTTAGTTCGTTGACGTGTGACTTTGCCGTCACGCGACTCTTCTGGTGCGGCGGAAGCTGACAGAGGCGTCAACGTCACGGCCGCAGTCAGCAACATTGCAACAACTGATATAAGGGAGCGATGCATCATCCCTCACTTATATCAGACTTTGTGTTCGTCGTGACGTGGAACTCAGATCACGCGGCCAGCCCCTAGGCTCGTCTCGTACGGCAACTCGATTTCGATTTCAATTGCCGCCATCTTCACTGCGCTTCCACCTGCTCAAACCAACGCGGCTTCTCATCCTCGGCGGGGAAGTCCGTTGAGCACGCCAGTTCACGCTGCGCTTCCAGTGCCGCCAATCGCTCAGACATCTGCGCACGCATGAGCTGATAGGCATCGCTGCCAAGCGCGATGCGGCGCGGTGCCGGATCTTGCTCGACACTGGCGATCATCGCGGCGACCATCTTGGCCGGATCGCCGAGCGATGCATACGTGGTATCGCTAAGGATGCGATTGACCATGCGCGCGGGTGACGCGTCGTAGGCATCCAGCATCGGCGCCAACTGGGCGCTGCGATGAAGGAAATCCGTGCGCGCGCCGCCCGGCTCCACGATCGTGCAGCCGATGTTGAAGACCGCGACCTCCTGCGCCACGGCTTCGATAAAACCTTCGATCCCCCATTTGGTCGCGTGATAGAGCGAGCCGCCCGGAAACGTGACCTGCCCACCCATGCTGGAGAGTTGCAGGATACGCCCTCCACCCTGCGCCCGCAGATGCGGAAGCGCCGCGCGGATGAGCTGGATGGACCCGAGCAGGTTGGTGTCGATCTGATGTTCGACCAACTCATCGGTCATCTCTTCTGCCGCGCCGAGGAGACCATAGCCCGCGTTGCTCACCACCACATCGATCCGGCCAAGCACGGACCACGCAGCATCGACTACGCCGCGGATCGACCTCGTGTGGGTGAGATCGAGTTCAGCCAGCCACAGCCGATCGCCGTATTCAGCTTTCAAGGCGTCAACTGTGGACCGGTCGCGTACCGTGCCAGCGACCGTGTCTCCGTTGGCCAACAATTGCTCGGCCATCACTCGGCCAAATCCGGTGCTGATCCCGGTGATCAACCAGCGCTTCGTCGTCATGCTCAAGCCCTTGGTTCGATTTACATCGCAGGCACACGACTCCGGCGGCGAATGGACAAAAAGCCGTCAGCCCGGTATAAACGGAGGACGCCTCCGATTAAATACGGAGGCATCCTCCGCTTTTCAAGAGGAATATTTTGAGATGACTGAGCGCAAGCCGCGCACAGACTCGTTGCGCAACCGGACCCGCCTGCTGGAGGAGGCCAAGGCTGCCTTTTCGAACAAGGGATCGGACGCGAGCCTCGAAGGCATCGCGCGTGCGGCCGGCGTCGGCATCGGTACGCTCTACCGTCACTTCCCTACCCGTGATGCATTGATCGAGGCGGTCTATCGTCAGGAAAGCGAACAACTGGTCGACGCCGCAACCGAGTTTGCCAAAACGCATGATCCCCTGCCCGCGCTACGCGCTTGGATGTTGTTGTTCGTTGACTTCATCGGCACCAAACAGGGCATGTCCGAAGCGCTCAATTCGATTGTCGGCGGGGCGTCCGACCTCTACGCCGCCTCAAGTTCGCACACGAAAGAGGCCTTTGAAAAACTGACCACGCGCGCCGTGAAAAACGGAGACATTCGCCTGACCATCGAGCCGCTCGATCTGCTGCGATCACTGGCCGGCATTGCCTACGTCGGCGCAGGACCGAACTGGAAACGCAACGCCAAGCGGCTTGTCGATATCCTGCTCGAAGGCATACGCGTGCGCGACTGAAAACACAGCGAGACAGCCCGTCGCGCGTGGCGCTGTCACCTGAGCTTGTTGAGGTTTGTTAAAGTAGATGGGCCGGCGCTTACCGACTTGCGCCAACGCCGACATCGACCCCACCGCCAAGGCGGACGCAACTGTCCGAGCCGGGAACACGCACAAATCCTGCCCCGAACTGTGCGCATGATGTGGCCTGGCGTGGCTTGGCAATTGGTTGATCAGGTGGGGTGGTTAAGCGCTGATGCGGGGCTTTGCTGTCACGCGGCTCTTTCGGATCGGCGAAAGTTGGCGCGGGCAGCAATGACACAGCAACAGCCAGAAAGGCTGAAGCAAAAATGATAAGGGAGCGGTGCATCATCGCTCCCTTATATCAGAATTGCGTATAGTGTTCGCGCCCTAACTTGGAAGTGATGGGTTGTCACACCACAACAGCCAGCCGCCGGGGCTCAACCCCGTTCGGCAGTTCGATATCGACTTCGAGCGTCGAGACGCTGTCGCCACGATCCATTCGGACCACGACCTTTTCCGGATCGAGATCGACATGCCGCGAAACCACAGCGAGGATTTCCTCGCGCAGAATGTTCAAAAGATCCGGCTGGCCGCGCAGGCCGCGTTCATGCGCGAGAAGAATCTGCAACCGTTCCCGTGCAACCGGCGCGGACGCCGAACGGCCGCTGAGGAGCCGCCACAGATTCATGCTCATGCAGCGGCCCTCCGTCCGAGGAGTCGGTTCATGAAGCCTTTACGTTCGGCCGGCACCACCATGGCGATGGATTCACCCATCAGACGCTTCGCTGCATCCGTGTATGCCTTGGCCGGCGCGCTCGCCGCGTTGTTGAGCGTGACCGGCGAGCCGACATTGGACGCCTTCAGAACGTCTTGGCTCTCAGGAATGATCCCGAGCAACGGCGTCGCCAGGATTTCCAGGATGTCGTCGATATTGAGCATCTCACCACGCGCGGCGCGCGACGTATCATAGCGGGTGATCAAGATGTGCTTCTTGATCTGCTCGCCCTTCTCCGCCTTGACGGTCTTGGAATCGAGCATGCCGATAATGCGATCGGAGTCGCGCACCGACGAGACTTCCGGATTGGTGACGATCACCGCTTCATCCGCAAAGCGCATCGCCATGGTCGCACCGCGCTCGATGCCTGCGGGACTATCGCAGAGGATCCAGTCGAACTTCTCGCGCAGCTCGTTGATGACCTTGCCGACGCCGTCATCGGTCAGCGCATCCTTGTCCCTCGTCTGCGACGCGGGAAGCAGCCACAGATTATCAAGGCGCTTGTCGCGGATCAGCGCCTGCGAGAGCTTCGCGACACCGTGCACCACATTGATGAGATCGAACACCACACGGCGTTCAGCCCCCATCACAAGATCCAGGTTGCGCAAGCCGACATCGAAATCCACGACAACGACTTTCTCTCCGAGTTGCGCGAGCGCAGCGCCGAGTGCGGCAGTGGACGTCGTCTTTCCAACGCCGCCTTTGCCAGACGTCACGACCAAAACTTTGGCCATTCCTACCTCCTTGGCTGATTAATTCAGCGGTGTAATTCTCATCATGTCGCCGTCAAGCCACGCCTGAGCGGGCCGATGACGCAGGGTTTCATTGATGTCTTCTGCAGTCCGGTAAAAGCCGTCGATGGCGAGCAACTCCGCCTCGATCTTTTGGCAATAGATCCGCGCGCCTGGGTTGCCGTTGACGCCCGCCATCGCCCGGCCACGGAGCGTGCCATACACATGAATGGAGCCGCCCGCGACGATCTCGGCACCTGAGCCAACCGAGCCCAGCACCGTTACATCGCCGTCCATAAACACGACCGACTGCCCCGAACGCACCGGGCTGTCGAGCAGGAGCGATGTCTGGCGCGGCTTCTCCTCCGGCTTCTTCTGCTCCTGCTGCTGTTCGATCACCACCGGACGTCCGCTGGTCAACACCGGCGGCAAGTCCGCAGTAAGCTTCGATGCCTCCACGCCCTCGAAACCGAGAACGCGGATATTTCGTGAATGAAGACTGGTGACCAGATGCGTGATGGCGGACTGGCTCAGCGACAGCGCGGAAAGATCGAGGACGACGGGCCGTCCGACAAAAAATCCGGGCGACGTCGCGATTGTTGCGTCGATCTGCTCCAGCCAACCTACGATCGGCACTACGGGGCTAAACACGAAGGCGACGTAAGACCGGCCCCGAAGGCGTACCAACTGACGTTGCGGTTCCACCTGTGCAAGCATGTTGCCGACTCTCTATCGTTACTGATTTGTTAAATTGAGGATCGGGCAATCTTGGTTAACAAAGAGTTAAGCGCGCCATTAATTCCTTAATTTTCATCAGCTTGCCGCTCACCGGCCACGCTCGCATACCGTGTTCAACTGCGCTCCCTCGCGCGAATGTGAGCGGCGTGAGGTCGCTCTCACCGAGGTCGGCTGTGCGGAACTCGACATTCACACCGCTCGTATCGGCCCGAATTTGTTGTTGGCCCGAGGTGACTTGCCGGTGACTGTTGAAGCTTCTCGGCAACCTGTTACGAATGCTGCCTTGGCACTCTTCGACGCCCCAGCGAGAAAAATCACATGCACGACTACGTCCGCCGCATCCTCGACTCAGCAGTCTATGAGGTCGCGACTGAAACGCCGCTGGAGCGGATGGGCATGCTGTCGGAGCGACTCGGCCGAGATGTCTTCCTGAAACGTGAAGACCTTTTGCCCGTTTTCTCGTTCAAGCTACGCGGGGCCTACAACAAGATCGCCAAGCTATCCGCGGGCGAAAGGCAGCGGGGCGTCATCTGCGCCTCCGCCGGCAATCATGCGCAGGGCGTGGCTTATTCTGCGCAACGGATTGGCGTGCGCGCCATCATCGTCATGCCAACCACGACTCCGTCCATCAAGGTCAAGGCGGTCAAGCGTCTCGGCGGCGAAGTGATCATTTATGGCGATACGTTCGACGATGCCCGGCTACACGCTCTCGACCTTTGCAAGAAAGACAATCTCGTCTTCGTGCACCCTTATGACGACCCCGATGTGATCGCCGGACAAGGCACCATCGGCGTCGAGCTCCTCCGTCAACATTCCAATCAGCTGGCCGCTATCTATGTGCCGATCGGCGGCGGCGGACTTGCAGCAGGGGTTGCGAGTTACGTCAAATTCCTGCGGCCCGAGGTGCGCGTCATCGGCGTCGAGCCCGAAGACGCCGCTTCCATGAAAGCGGCCATCGCGGCGGGTCGGCCCGTGCCCCTCGACCAGGTGGGCATCTTCGCCGATGGCGTTGCCGTACGGCAGGCAGGTGAAGAGACATTTCGCCTCTGCAGCACATTGCTCGACGAGGTGGTGACCGTCACCACCGATGAGATTTGTGCGGCCATCAAAGACATCTTCGATCATACGCGGGCGATCACCGAACCGGCCGGCGCTGTCTCGCTCGCAGGCTTGCGCAAGCACGCGTCACAACTCGATCTACCTGGCGCAGCCATCGCCATTTCATCGGGTGCCAACATGAATTTCGACCGGCTGCGGCACGTGGCCGAGCGAGCCGAGATCGGCGAGCGATCCGAGGCGCTGCTTGGTGTGACCATTCCGGAAAAACCGGGCTCTTATCGCTCTTTCATCCGGCTGCTCGGTGATCGCGCGATCACGGAGTTCAACTATCGCATCGCCCCCGGCGCGAACGCCCAGATCTTTGTCGGCGTGGCACTCAAAGCGGGCCAGACGGAGAAAGAGGAGATCATCGCCCTGCTCCGCAATCACGCGCTGACCGTCGTTGACATGACGGACAACGAGCTCGCCAAGCTTCATGTTCGTTACATGGTTGGCGGCCGCGTCGAAGGCCTGATGGATGAAATGCTTTATCGCTTCGAATTTCCCGAGCGCCCCGGTGCGCTGCTCAAATTTCTCGAAGGCTTGCACTCGGACTGGAACATTTCGCTATTTCACTATCGCAATCACGGCTCCGACTTCGGGCGCGTGCTTGCGGGCATTCAGGTGCCGCAGACCGAAAGAGCCGCGTTCAAGGATTTTCTTAGAGAGCTCGGCTATGCGCATTGGGATGAGACCGGAAACCCGGCCTACGCGATGTTCCTTGGCATGAACTAAACCCGGACATTTGATGCGCCTAGTAACCTTGGTTCTCTCTACGACCGCAATATCTTAGCTTCTCGAAATCGCACTTATCCATCAAAGATTGTCGCCGGGAAATTCGCCCCAAGAATAACCTTCTTTTCCCAGCCCGGGACATATTAGACTCCGAGCGACACCACATTTCGAGATAACCGCTTGAGCAATCCCGCAGAGACTCATCAATCGTTCGCCGCCATGCGGCACCCGAAGTTCTGTTGGTTCTTATCCACCTACTTCCTGGCGATGATGGCCGACAACATCGAGCACGTCATCAGTTACTGGATGATGTATCAGAAATTCCACTCGCCGGCGCTTGGAGGGTTCGCGGTCCTATCGCATTGGCTGCCGTTCCTCTTCTTCTCTGTGCCGGTAGGCGCTCTGGCAGACCGGATAGACCCAGGACGTCTCATCCAGATCGGCATGGTATTGTTCATCAGCGTGTCGCTGGGATGGGGATATTTCTTCTTCACTGACACGCTGCAGACATGGCACGCAATGATCTTGCTGGTCGTGCATGGCTGTGCGGGAGTCTTCTGGCAAACCCCGAGCCAGCTTCTTCTTCACGCGCTGGTTGAACCCAAAGATCTGCAAAGCGCGGTTCGGCTCAATGCCACGGCACGCTATCTCGGCATTCTTGTCGGTCCTGCGGTGGGAGGCGCGATGCTGCACTGGCTAGGCCCGACCAACGGCATTTTTCTTAACGCTTGCTACTATGTACCGGTCATCCTCTGGCTTTGGCGTCTTCAATATCGCCGCGAGGCAACCGCCCGGACATCCGTTAGAGGCCTTGACGATGTGTTGCGCACAATTCGCGAAATCGCGAAACGCCCAGCCATCGTCGCGATGTCGCTTCTCGCGGCTGCAGCTTCGGCCTTCATTGGAAATAGCTATCAAGCGCAGATGCCCAATTTTGCCGTCGACCTGGGCCACGGAGATCCCGGCGCAGCCTATAGCGTCCTGCTCGCTGCCGATGCCGCGGGTGCACTCACCGCCGGTGTTCTTCTCGAAACCGTCGGTGGCTTTAAGACTGCCCCACGGACCGCGCTTTTACTTGCGATGGGATGGTGCTGCGCGCTTGCCGGTTTCGCGCTCACGACGATCTATCCTCTAGCACTCATCTGTCTTTTCAGTGCAGGATTCTTCGAGCTCTCATTCAGTAGCATGGCGCAGACGGTTGTGCAGATCGAGGCTCCCGGCGATATTCGTGGCCGTGTACTTGGCGTCTACGCCATGGCCTCTCTCGGGTGCCGCGCCTTTGCGGGAATAACTGTCGGCTTGATCGGATCGCTATTGGGCGTTCACACTTCACTCGCGCTCTCAGCCGGAATGCTGTTCGTCATCGTGAGCATACTCCTCAGCCGCGATCGCGGGACAGCTGCTTGAGCCGGATCCTGCGTATCCAAGAAAACTTTGAATCTGGCTGGAAACCCCAACCAGATTCAGCTTCTTCATTTTTGGTGATGCGACGTTCCCGGGCGTTGGCCCCAACGGCGCGCTCGCGGCACGGTACCAATGAGAAGGACGATCACCGAACCACGATCCTTCCGCCCGCAGGGCAGCATATAAAGTGTTCGACAGCACTTGTTGACGAAAACTTATGCCGTAAAGTCGGGCTAATGAAAGCTACGACCTCTCCGGGAGGAAACGCATGTCGTCTAAAGACCCGCTCAACTGGATGCTGTCCGAGGCGATCGAACAGATCGCTCGGGCCGAGCGCATGCACCGGCAGTTCTTCAGTTTGAAAGGGACTGCCGAGCCTCGGGTCTCGAGCTGGGAACCTCCGATCGATGTGTTGGAGACCGACGATGAAGTTCTCATATTCGTTGCACTACCGGGTGTCGATCCGGATGAGGTCGAAGCCGTAATCGCCGACGGCGCGATTGTGGTCAGCGGCCAGCGCACGCTGCCCGAAGAATTACGCAACGCGCATATCCATCGTCTCGAACTCCCGCAGGGCCGTTTTGAACGCCGGATTGCCCTTCCCGCCGGACGCTACGCTGTGAGCCGCTTCGCGGTGAATGGATGTATCGTACTCCGTCTTGCTAAATCGGTGTGAGCACAGCCATGGCCTCTGAAGAAACGATCGTCTCCGCCGGTCAAACGGGCTCCGACTCTGTCCGTATTCCGGATGATGCCCTCATCATCGTGCCAGTTCGCGACATAGTCCTCTTTCCCGGCGTCGTTGCCCCCATCACCGTTGCGCGACCGAAGTCCATCGCTGCCGCTCAACAGGCTTTGCGCGAACAACGTTCAGTCGGCATCCTGCTGCAGCGAAATCCGGATGTCGACGAGCCCGGGCCGAGCGACCTGCATCGCGTTTGCACCGTCGCCAATATTGTGCGGTACATCACTGCTCCAGATGAGACGCATCACATCATCTGCCAAGGCGTTCAGCGCGCCCGCATCACCGACTTTCTTCCGGGCACGCCGTTCCTCGCTGCACGCGTTCTGAATATCCCGGAGCCGACCACAACGTCTCCCGAAATCGAAGCCCGTTTCCTCAACCTGCAACGTCAGGCCATCGAAGCAATTCAATTGCTACCACAGGCTCCGCCGGAGTTAATAGCAGCCTTCCAGGCAACAACCTCACCCGCGGCACTTGCCGACCTTGCAACGTCCTACATGGATATCAAACCGCAGGAGAAGCAGGAGATTCTCGAGACGATCGATCTCTCGCTCCGCATGGACAAAGTCTCACGTTATCTGGCGGAACGCCTCGAAGTGCTGCGGCTCACAAACGAGATAGGACAGAAGACAAGAGCCGCCTTCGATGAACGCCAGCGCGAGGCTATTCTTCGTGAGCAGATGGCGACCATTCAGCGCCAACTCGGCGAAGGCGATGGTAAGGCACAGGAAGTCGCGGAACTGACCGAAGCGATCGCGAAAGCGCAAATGTCGCCAGAGGCTGACAGCCAGGCTCGCAAAGAACTGCGTCGCTATGAGCGCATGCCGGAGTCGTCCGGAGAGACCGGTATGGTCCGCAGCTATCTCGATTGGCTGGTGGAATTGCCGTGGGGCCTGGCACCGGAAAAGCCAATCGACATCGCGGAAGCACGTCGCATCCTTGACGAAGATCACTATGGGCTTGAGAAAATCAAAAGCCGGATCATCGAATATCTGGCAGTGCGTAAGCTCGCGCCGCAAGGCAAAGCCCCGATCCTTTGCTTCGTCGGACCGCCCGGTGTCGGCAAGACGTCGCTTGGGCAATCGATCGCGCGGGCGCTCGGTCGACCGTTCGTGCGCGTCAGCCTCGGCGGTGTCCACGACGAGGCTGAAATACGTGGCCATCGACGAACCTATATCGGCGCTCTTCCAGGCAACATCATACAAGGGATCAAGAAGGCCGGCGCACGTAATTGCGTCATGATGCTGGACGAAATCGACAAGATGGGACGCGGCATCCAGGGCGATCCATCGGCCGCGATGCTCGAAGTGCTCGATCCCGAGCAGAACTCAACCTTCCGCGACAATTATCTCGCCGTTCCGTTCGACCTCTCCCGCGCAGCTTTCATCGCGACCTCGAATATGCTCGATACCATTCCAGGCCCACTGCTGGATCGCATGGAGATCATTAGCCTGCCCGGCTACACGGAAGATGAGAAGTTCGAAATCGCGCGGCGCTACCTCATGCGCCGTCAGCTTGAAGCCAACGGCCTCACACCAGAGCAAGCTGAGATCGAGCCGGACGCGCTAAGATTGATCATCAAAGGATATACGCGCGAAGCCGGGGTACGCTCACTGGAGCGAGAGCTCGGAAGAGCGTTGCGCTACGCCGCGGTGAAAATCGCCGAGGGAACGACGAGCAAGGTCACCATCGAGACCAAGGACCTGACGGCAGTTCTTGGGCAGCCACGCTTCGAGGGCGAGATAGCGTTGCGCACTAGCGTTCCCGGCGTTGCCACGGGTCTCGCCTGGACGCCGGTCGGCGGCGATATTCTGTTCATCGAGGCTACGCGCGTGCCTGGCAGAGGTGGATTGATTCTTACAGGGCAGCTCGGCGACGTCATGCGCGAGAGCGCACAAGCGGCCATGACGCTGGTGAAGAGCCGTGCGGCTGACCTCGGAGTCGACCCGTCAGTTTTCGAGAAGAACGACATCCACGTTCACGTGCCAGCCGGTGCGACACCGAAAGATGGCCCGAGCGCAGGCGTTGCGATGTTCACAGCACTCGCCTCGCTCCTCACCAACCGCACCGTCCGAAAGGATACGGCGATGACTGGTGAGATCTCGCTGCGCGGACTGGTGCTTCCGGTTGGCGGCATCAAAGAAAAAGTGGTGGCAGCCGCGGCAGCCGGCCTTACCCGCGTCATGCTACCGGCGCGCAACCGCCGAGACTTCGACGATATCCCTCAAGGCGCCCGCGAGAAACTCGAATTCATCTGGCTTGAGCGAATTGACGACGCAATCGCGGCAGCTTTGGAGACGCCTCAGCCGTAGATGGCGCGATGAGTAGTTCATTTAGTAGCGATGCCCAAATCGCCAATCAGCTTGGCGTACTTCGCCAGCTGATCGCGTGTCAGCACACGCAGCTCTTCCGGCGAACTTCCTCTGACCACGAGGCCTTGCTCGTCGAGCCTGCGCTGTGTCTCGGGATCGGTAAGCGCCTTGAGAACTTCCGCGTTCAGACGCGCGATAATGTCTTTCGGTGTTCCTGCCGGGGCCAGAATGGCGAACCAGGAGTTAAACAAAAAGCCCGGTAGCCCGGATTCGGAGATGGTCGGAACGTCCGGAAATTGGGGTAACCGCGCCTTGGTTGTCACGCCGATCAGCTTGACCTGCCCACCGCGCACGAGACCGGCAACAGTACCGAGTCCCTGAAATGCGACCGGGATCTGCCCCGCGACCACGTCGCTCGCAGCTTGTGTCGCCCCGCGATAAGGAACGTGGGTCAACGAAATGCCGGCGCCGGCGGCGAACATTTCCATCGCCAGATGCTGCGGGCTCCCGATGCCACCGGATCCATAATCGATCTTTCCGGGTGATGCTTTGGCTGCAGCGATGAGATCCGCCGCGCTCTTGAAGCCAGACCTCTCGTTGACGATCAATCCCCACTCCACCGTTGCCACCAGAGAAACCGGTTCGAAGTCCTTGACAATGTCCCATCGCAGACCGGGTTGCAGAGCCGGCACCATTGTCATGATGCTGTCGTTGAAGCCACCGATCGTGTAGCCGTCAGGCTCGGCTCTCGCGACCTGTTCAGCTCCGATGGTGCCAGATGCGCCGGGCTGGTTCATGATGACAAACTGCTGCCCGAGGCTTTCGGACATCTTCTGCGTCACGATCCGAGCTGCGACATCCACAGCACTTCCTGCTGCCAGCGGCACGATCATTCGGATCGGCCGATCAGGGTAGCTGGATTCGGCAAAAGCCGTAGTTGCTAATACGGAAATCAAAACGGCAGAGATCGAAGCGCGATAGAAACGCATTCTGACTCCTCTTAGGTGAGACGGGCCATGCCAAGTTCGCCGGCGAGCTTGTCCAACGCGTTCATCAATGCGGGGGCAATTGGAATACCGGAGCGGGCGCGACGGATACGCGTCTCGTGGCTGCGTTCGCCGGGTACAGTGATTCGCTCGACGCCGGGAATACGAGCGCTGTCGCGCAGATCACGGATCAACTTGTCAACGTTCGCCTTGAACACTGCAACATCACCGAAGGCTGCGACGTTGATGGCGGCGATGGCCTGGCCGGTATTGGTGACGCTGTCATCGTCATGATTAAAATCGATGACGTCCTTGCCCATGGCGGCGCCGCCGAGCGTTCCCGCCAACAACCCGATCACCAGAGCAAGGCCATAGCCCTTATAGCCCGCCTCCATACCACCAAGAGGCAACAGCATCCCCTCGTCCGCGCGCTTCGGGTCAGTCAGCGGCTTGCCTTGACGATCGATCATCCACCCCTCGGGCATCGTCTCGCCGCGCAGCGCCTTGGTCTTGACCTTGCCATAAGCTGCTACTGTCGTTGCCATGTCGAGAACGATGGCGCGTTCCTCGCCGGCAGGAATCGCCACCGCAATCGGATTGGTCGACAACAACATATCGAGACCGCCCCACGGCGGGAGGTGATTGGCGTTGCCGACCGCGAAATACAGGCCGATCATGTCATGTGCCAACGGCATGCTGGCATAGAGCGACGCCGGCCCGGCATGATTGCTGAACTGCGAGTTGACCCAAGCGATCCCCGTGACGCGCGCTTTCTCAATTGCCATCTCGGCGGCGCGCTTCATGACAAGGTGTCCCATGCCATTGCCGCCATCGATCAATGCCGTGCTGGGATAATCGTGAACGACGCGAATTTTCGGGGCAACGTTGAAGCCGCCAGCCCTGATACGCCGCGCGTATTGCGGCAGCCGGGTGACGCCGTGCCCGTCAGAGCCCTGCAGGTCCGCTTCCGCCATCAATGCGGCGACCGTCTGCGCATCAGCGTCCGGCAATCCGAGCCTCACCAGCGCGTCCCGGATGAATGCTGCCAATCGATCGAATGACACAGTCGAGTCAGAACTCATAATTCGTCCTTGTCAGGATTGCGATGAACCGCCGGGTGATATCCGAAATGCTTTAATCACCCGTCAATTCGCGCATGATCCGATACAGTGCGGGCTGCGCCTCGAAGCCGATCCCGGGATGATCCGGCACAGCGATCTGTCCATCGCGCACCTTCATGCCATCGGCGAAACCGCCGAAAGCCGCGAACACCCCGGGGTAGGATTCACAGCCACCCAACCCTAATCCTGCGACCAACGCAAACGACATCATGTTGCCGCCATGAGGAAAGATGCGCGCACGCGATCCTCCGAGCGCCTCGACGCGATCGACCATGCGGACATAAGCGCTGACGCCGTAGGCCTGCGGGGGATCGACCTGAAGAAAGTCACGATCCTTGCGGAAGCCGCCGAACCTGAACAGATTCTCGACATCTTGTTGGCAAAACAGGTTTTCGCCCGTGGCGAGCGGCGGCCGATATGTCTCGGCCAGATCGCCGAAGGACGCGTAATCCAGCGGCGCACACGGCTCTTCAAACCATCGCAGCCCGTAGGGCTCCAACGCTCGCCCATAGTCCCGCATGCGATCCGGCGACAGAGCTGCATTCGCGTCAACCGCGAGGCGGCTGGCCTCCCCCACTAACGCGATGGCAGTGTCGATCCGTGCCAGATCGTCCTTGATCGATGCACCGCCGACCTTGATCTTGATATGCGTATATCCGGACTGCAGGTGACGCTTCACCTCGTCGGATAGAGCCTCGAGGTCGCGCTCCGGCTTGTACCAACCTCCCCCGACATAGCAGGGAACCAACGGAGGCGTGTTACCATGATAAAAGCGTTCAGCGAGAACATGCCATAGCGGCCGCTCAAGACTCTTCGCCAACCCATCCCATACGGCGGTCTCGATGGTCCCGATCGGCACTGACCGCTCGGCATCACCGCCGGGCTTCTCCCGCAGCATCATGCGTCGCAAGACTTTGTCAGGATCGATCAGTCCCGCTTCGTCGATCAGTTCGTCTGGCGGCGCGGACAAGATGCGAGGTATGAAGCGCGCGCGCATCGCCGCACCGCAGGCATAACGCCCTGTGGAGTTGAAAGCATAGCCGATGACAGGCTTGCCTTGGCGCACCACATCCGTGACGACCGCGACTACCGACGTCGTCATTTCAGAAAAATCGAATGCTGCATTGCGCATCGTCGACGCGACGGGCACAGCTTTCTCAAAAATGCCGGTGATCCGCACGCCAATTCCGATCTATCAAACCGGCTTGATGCCGGCCTTGGTGACGATTTCGCGCCACTTGGGTATCTCATCGGCAATACGCTTCCGCATGCCATCAGATCCATTGGCGAGCACTTCGAACCCGTCAGCGCGCAATTGATCGGCGATCTTCTGCCCCTTCAGCACCTCGACAGTCTTGCTGGACAGTAACTGCACGATCTCCGGCGGAGTTTTCGCCGGCGCCAGAAAGCCCTGAAAAGTATCGGCGACAAAATCCTTGTAGCCGAGATCAATCATCGTCGGGACATTCGGAAGATCGAACCAACGGTTCGTACCCGTAATCGCCAGTGGCTTCAGGAGTCCACTCTCGATATGCGGATGCGCAGGAGGAAGAGCCGCAGAGCAGACCTGAACGGTGCCACTGAGGGCAGCCTGAATTGCCGGTCCCGCGCCTGAGAATGGCACATGCGTCATTTCTATACCGGCAACATTTTTCAGGAGTTCTGCGGAAAGATGAGGCGTGGTGCCGACACCAGGACTGGCGTAATTAAGAAGATTAGGGTCAGCCTTGGCGCGCGCGATCAGTTCAGGAAGCGAGTTGATGCCCATTTTGGGATCGACGAGAAAGACATTCGGCGACGTTCCGAGTTCAGCGATGGGCGCGAAGTCTTTGTAGGGATCGTAAGGAATCTTGGCATAAAGACTCGGATTCAGGACATAGGCGCTGGATGTGATCAGCAAAGTGTAGCCATCCGGTTCGGAGTTCGCGACCATTCCGATCCCGATGTTGCCACCTGCGCCACCCCGGTTATCGACGATCGCCGTTCCGCCGATGGCATCACCGAGATGCTGGGCGACGATGCGCGCCATGATATCTGTCGGGCCTCCGGGCGCAAACGGAACGAGGATCTTGATGGGCCGCGCGGGGTAGCTCGCTGCCCGACCGCGCCCAGGCCAGAGGCCGGCGGCCGAACCGGCCGCGAATGTGAGGGCGGCCGATCGCAGCACAGAACGACGCGACAGAACACCACTGCTCGTCTTCGACATGGCGTCACTCCCTTTGACAGTGCTTGCTTGCACCGTGATTATTTTTGGCGGCCTTCGTCTTCGCGAATTTTGCGGCCAGACCGCGACGACTGACGTCGTCGCGGGTCAATATCGTCTCAGCGGGTCAGCGGATTGCGACCGGATTGATCGGCGATCCAACTGCTCCGGTGATCGGAAGCGCCGGTCCAACGAACAGGAATTCGTAGACCTTGTCGGCAGCGCAGGCTTTTGCCAGCTCGTCCAGCTTGAAGATTTCGCCCATGGTCAGCCCCATGATCGGGATACAGATCCAGTGCCAGGGCTGGTTTGCATCATCGCAATTGTTGGGACGCACTTCGACGCCCCATGTGTCGGTCGCGACCGCGGCGACCTGCTTGTCCTGAAGCCAATCCAGCGTCTCGAAGGCAAGGCCCGGCGCATCGCCGCCCGGATAACCGTCCCAATTACCAGCCGCGAGCTTCTCTTCCATCTGGCCGGTTCGGATCAACAGATGGTCGCCACGCCCCACCTGCACG
Organism: Afipia dichlorophenoxyacetatis; assembly: GCF_055386385.1. Lineage (NCBI taxonomy): Bacteria > Pseudomonadati > Pseudomonadota > Alphaproteobacteria > Hyphomicrobiales > Nitrobacteraceae > Afipia > Afipia dichlorophenoxyacetatis. The sequence goes on from NZ_AP029250.1 coordinate 3,918,838, forward strand.
TTCTGAGCCTTGGAACAACTGTCGAGCATGTCGTTGGTGATCGCAAAGCCCTCGGGAAGCCAATCGACGCCCTGATGCCGGGCGATGTCGAGCAATACACCACGTCCGACGAACTTCTCCTTGGTGTGCTCGATACCCGCCTTCTCCGCACCGAATGATGAGACATTGCGGCAATCGTAGCCGTTCCACATGTTGTCGCCGTAGAAGATGTGGCCAAGCCCGTCCCAGTGCGTGCCGGCCTGCAACGGAAACAGCACGATATCGTCGGCAGAGCGGATGCCCCGCTTATCCAGTACGCCGGAATAAGCGTCGGTCCCGGTGCGAAGCATCGTGTGCACCGGATTGAAACGGCCAACCGGTGGGAACTTGGTCTTTCCGCCTTGCGGTCCCTTGTTGTCATAGTTCAACGCGAGCGAAAACACCTGGCCTTTACGTACGAGACCAGCAGCACGCACGATGTCTTCGGGCTTCGTATGGTTGAGCGTTCCGATATGATCGTCAGCGCCCCACCTGCCCCAATTCTTCAGCCGCTCTGCTGCTGCTTCGATATCCTTCTTTGTGACTTTTGCAGGCGCGTTTAATCCGTCTGTCATGTGGGACGTCTCCTCGATTTTGTTGTTGATTTTGGAACTGGCGTCGATCTGAAACCGGCGGCCAGAAACGGCACGAGATGGCGCAGCGCATCCTCGACGCGACCAGGATCGCAACGTCCATCAGTCAACGATTGAATGCGGCCGGCATTGGCCATCGTGTAAAACATCGTCCCAAGCATGAAATGGAAGCGCCACTCCAGATCCGCTCGCGGAATATCCGGCAATGCCAACGCTATCGCCTTCACGAACTCGCTACTGGATTCATCGAAGGCTTTGGCGAGTATCTTTCGGCTGACGGCCTCTGGCTCCATGGACAGCCGCGCGCGCAGCTTCACGAAAGCTCGGCCGCCGAAGCGATCGTCCGATCCAATCGTCAACGCTGGCCGAAGAAACGCTTCAAGAATTTGTTCCAGCGATGGCTTCCGCAGATCAATCTCTGCCAACAACCGCAATCGCTCTTCGGCGATAGGCTTCGCTCGCGCAGCAAAAATCTCGGAGAGCAACTGCTCCTTCGATCCAAAATGATAGTGCAACGAGGCAAGATTGACGTCGGCAGCGGCAACGATGGTTCGGATGCTGACGGCATTCCAGCCGTGTTCGGCGAACAATTGCTCAGATGCATCCATTAGGCGCTGACGCGCAGACGGCTTCCCCGCGACAAGATCAATTTCAGATTTTGCGAGAGACGAAGACTTGGCCAATGTCGCGTCGACCCTTGACTAAAATAAACGTTCGTTTCAATAAGTCGTTCGTTTGGATGATGTCAAGCGACGGATGACGTCACTTTGTGAAGATTGAGTCTGCCGCCTCACCCCGACCACCGTTGTTGAACTGACAAAATCAAGAGTCGGCCGACGCTGCTTGCAGTGCGTGCAGATCAAAATGACAGGGAAAACGACCAGCATGACGACACGTCGGAATTTCCTCAAAGGCGCTGCGGCCAGCCTCACTTTCTGCAGTTGCGGCATGCTCGATGCCGCTCACGCGCAACAGGCGCGCCCACGTCATCTGCCGGTCATGGTCAAAGGCAACCGCGTCAAGACCATCGACGTCCATTCGCATTGCATCATTCGCGACGCACTCGACCTGATGGGCGATCAGGTGCCGAAGATTTTACCGCCTACAAAAGGTCAACAAGAACATTTCATCGTTGTGGAAGATCGCCTGAAGGCGATGGATGAGATGGCGATCGACATGGAGGTGCTGTCGATCAACCCTTTCTGGTATCGCACCGAGCGCGACCTTGCAGCCAAGATCGTGCAGATCCAGAACGAACAATTGGCGCAGCTCTGTGCGTCGAAACCGGATCGCTTTGCTGCGTTTGCATCGCTTGCCCTGCAATATCCCGACCTCGCGGTGCAGCAACTCGAGGATGCAGTCAAAAAACAGGGCCTGCGCGGCGCCGCGATCGGCGGCAACGTGGTGGGAACCGACTTTTCCGATCCAAAATTTCATCCGGTCTGGGCCAAAGCCGAAGAGCTCGGGGCCGTGCTGTTCGTGCATCCCCAGAGCACCGTCGAACTCGCCGCACGCTTCAAAGGAAACGGCTGGCTGGCGAATACGATCGGTAACCCTCTCGATACGACCATCGCACTGCAGCGCCTGATCTTTGAAGGGACATTGGATAAATTTCCGAAATTGAAGGTGCTGGCGGCGCATGGCGGTGGCTATCTCGGCTCATACGCACCGCGCTCCGATCACGCCTGCTTCGTCTCACCGCAGAACTGCAATCCAGAGATCCAACTGAAGAAAAAGCCGACGGAGTATCTTAACCAGCTCTATTTTGACTCGCTGGTATTCACACCGGAGGCGCTCCGGCATCTGGTAGCCCAGGTCGGCGCGAGCCAGATCATGCTCGGGACCGACCACCCGATTCCGTGGGAGGAGCATCCCGTCGATCACGTCTTCGCGACAGATAGCCTCTCCGACCAACAGAAGATCGCCATTCTCGGCGGCAATGCCGCCCGCATGTTCGGAATGAAGAGCGGTTAAGCAAACTTAGCTATCATCATCTCGTGTCGCGTCCACTATCGTAACGCGGCGTCAAGCTGCAACATGGATTGATCATGAAACTTGTGACTTTTGAACGGGACGGCCTCGCGCATCTGGGCATTTTGCTGGGTGACGACAAACTTCTCGATCTGCAACGCGTTGTTTCCTCCGCTGGGATGTTCGAAAGTCTTCTGTCCCTGATCGATGCCGGAGAAGCCGGCATCGAAGCACTCCGGCAGGTGGAAGCGCGTGCAGCCGCTGGGGAGTTAAAGGACGCGATCTGCGATAGCTCTGCTGTGAAAATCCTGCCGCCGATTCCGCGACCGCGGAAGAATGTGTTCTGCGTAGGCCGCAACTACATCGAGCACGTCAACGAGGGCTATCGGGCGCGCGGCACGGAAATCAAGCTCCCGGAATATCCGCAATTCTTCACCAAACCGCCGACCGCTGTCATTGCTCATGGCGCTCCCATTCCCCGGCATGCTGGCCTTACAGACAAGCTCGACTACGAGATCGAGCTCGCTCTGGTCATTGGGCGCGGCGGATGCAACATCTCAGAAGACAAAGCCTTCGACCATGTCTTCGGCTACACCATTCTCAATGACGTCACCGCGCGCGACCTGCAGCGGCGTCACGATCAATGGTTCAAGGGCAAGGGCCTCGACGGCACCTGCCCCATAGGTCCTTGCGTCGTTCTGCGTGACGACATTCCGGATGCCCAGTCGCTGGACGTCGAATTGCGCGTTAATGGCGAGGTCCGCCAGAAATCCAACACGCGGCACATGATTTTTTCAATCCGGCGCATCATCAGCGAGTTGTCCCAGGGCCTGACCCTGGAGCCCGGTGACATTATCGCAACCGGCACCCCCTCCGGTGTCGGCTACGCGATGGAGCCGCCAAATCTGCTCAAGAGCGGCGATGTCGTGACATGCCGGATCGAGGGCATCGGCACGCTCGAAAATCATGTGGTCTAGTTGTTGAAGATACCCCTCATTGAATCCGATTATCAGACTCCGATGAAAAATGTGAAACTCCCGGCAAGCTGGCCGAGTGGCCGGCACATCGCCCTTTCAGTGAGCGTCATGCTCGAAGGTTGGACCGACGACAGTGCGCCCGGTATCGGACCGATGGGCAATCCGCTCAAGGCGGGCATACTCGATCTACAGGGACAATCGTGGGCAGCTTACGGACCGCAGGCCGGCGCGTGGCGGCTGCTCGACATGCTGGCGACAGCAAATGTGAAAGCGGTGTTTTATGTCAGTGGGATCCTTGCGGAGCGATATCCCGATCTCATGAAAGCCATCGTCGCGGCCGGTCACGACATCGCTGCGCACAGCTGGGGCCAGAACATCGTTCCTGCCTATCAGACCAGAGAGGAAGAGAAGGCCGATCTACAGCGATGTGTCTCGGCCCTGGAGTCCGCCTCAGGGAAGAAACCGCGCGGCTGGATCAGCCCTCGATGCACGCCGAGTCAAAGCACGTCACCCCTCCTCGCCGAAGCCGGCTTCACGTGGCATGGCGACATCTTCGATACGGACCTGCCGTATCGCTTACAGACGCCGTCGGGGGCACTCATGGCCGTGCCATTCACCATGGAGGTGAACGACATGCCGCTCTACATTCGCTACGGCAACGAACCGGAAGCGTTCACACGCATCCTGCATCGCATCCTTGAGAACGCAGCCGACATACCGCGCCGGCCGTTTTGTCTCGACTTGACGGTTCATGCCCACGTGTTCGGACGGCCTTTTGGCGCAATCGAATTCGCAAAATCTCTGGGCATTGCCAAAGACCATCAAGCCACCACCTGGCTAACGGACCACGCAACGCTCGCCGACCAATTTTCCCATCTTGTAGATACACACAACTAGCGGTCGCCCTCGACCATGACTCAACACAAAACAACTCACAGGGGATTATTATGTCCAAGGACGGAATGACTGTCATCATCACGGGATCGGCATCAGGTCTCGGCGCCGCGACGGCGATTATGCTCGCGAAGCAAGGCGCGCGCATCGTCATCAACTATGCGTCGAGTCAGAAGGAAGCCGAGCAAACTGCGGACCTCTGCCGAAATGAAGGTGCTGAGGTCGTTGTTGTCCAAGGCGACGTATCGCGGGACGAAGACTGCAAGCGGATTGTTGCAGCGGCTGCACCGTGGGGCCGGTTGGACGCACTCATCAACAATGCGGGTACGACGAAACATGTGCCGCAGAGCGATCTCGATGGACTTTCCGCTGAGGATTTCCAGCGCATCTTCGCAGTGAATACGATTGGACCTTACCAAATGGTACGGGCTGCCCGCGCTCTGCTCGAAGCCGGCGCGAAAGCTTCGGGTCGCCCTTCGGCTGTGGTCAATACTTCGTCCGCTTCAGCATTCCACGGCGCCGGCTCATCGATGGCTTACGCCGCTAGCAAGGGCGCACTCAATACGATGACTCGATCCCTCGCGCGCGCACTGGCGCCTCTGATCCGCGTCAACACCATCTGCCCTGGCTATATCGACACGCCCTGGTTCACGAAGGGGCGTGGCGCCGAGGCCGCGGCCAAAGTCCGCGATGCCACCATCGCCAAAGTGCCGCTCAAGGTCGCGTCCACAGCCGAAGATATCGCGGGAGCCATTTGCTTTCTCGCGACACCACAATCCAACAACATGACGGGCGAAATCGTGCGAATGGACGCCGGCGCCCATCTGGTGATGTAAACGAGCTCATTCACGTGCTGCGCGGGATAGGTGATCATACCCCCCGCAACCACAGATAACGCCCGTGGTCCATGCGATTTTCGTCTGGACCACTTTTGTGGACTAAGGGAAGCCAGCGGGATGCGAGCCCACCGACCACTCAATTCTTGAGATTCAAATCGCTACGATCACCGGTCACAGCCTACGCGGCGTTGAGCTAGCTGGGACTACGCGTTCCAGGAATCCTGCCGAGATATCGGCACTTCAACGTTGCGTAATCCGTTGATCGGAAGTCGTAACCATTTGCTCACCCTTTAAAGAGAATGGCTATGCTGCTGCTGGTTGGTTAATGGTGTTGGATTATCAGTATCGACCGATTTACCGGCGGTCGCCAGATGCTTCTTGATCAGTTTTCAATTCTCGTTGCCATCGGTTTTTCCGGTGCATCGCTCGGGCTCACACTCTTTATGATGTGGGTGGTTGGGCGATCGGATACTCATTTGCTGCATTGGTCGGGAGGCCTCGCGCTCATTGTCGCCGGCGTGATCCTCTTTGGCGAGATCATCGACAAATTTAATGACAAACTGCTGCTCGCGTCGTTCGTACTGTTGATCGTCGGCTTTGGCCTGGTCTACGCGGGCTCAGCTAAATTCTGTTCGAGCAGAACAAGCTGGCCTCTCGTTGTTACGGTTGTTGGCATTGGCGTCTTGTTGACGGTAGTCGCTTTCGCGATGGGGTATTCGGGCACGGGGACTATTGCCGGCAATGTGGCAATCGGCACACTGCTCGCGCTCAGCGCTCATCAATATTGGCTCGCGCGCATCGAATCTCCGTTTCTCATGATCATAAATGCAGCGTTTTATCTGGTCACCGCCGTGTCGTTCATAGCTTGCGGCTATGCCCTCGCTAAACAAGGCCAATTCACTCTGACCGCACGGCCGGCCAACTGGGCCGAGGATATCAACTCCCTCGTCGTAATCGCTGGATTGACCGGCATCGGAACGCTATCGCTTACGCTTAATCAGACTCGTATCGCGAACCGGCATAAATCAGATGCGATGACAGACCCGTTGACCGGTTTGCTCAATCGCCGCGCATTGCTGGATAGCCGCATAGATTTGGTCCCGGCGGGAACGGCGGTGATCATGATGGATCTAGATCACTTCAAAGCGATCAATGACCAGTTTGGACACGATGCCGGCGACCAGGTGTTGAAAACCTTCGCCGAACTTGTCCGCGCAAACATTCGTGCAGACGATCTCGCCGCTCGCATGGGAGGCGAAGAATTTTGCCTTGTCCTGTCCAATTCAAATCCGAAGGCCGCCTCTTCTGTTGCCGAGCGCATACGATCTCAGATTGAAGGGATGACTGTTTCGACTTCTTTTGGGCCGATCCGGGCGACGATCAGTGCAGGCATTTGCATTCGATCCACGGAGCTTGAAACACTTCAGGCTCTGCTCAACCGCGCGGATGAAGCTCTCTATCAAGCGAAAGCTTCAGGCCGTAACCGCGTTGAGATCTCCGGCTTCAGTCTGGTTGCCTAGCCCGCAGCCCAATAGCAACGTTGCGCGCCCCGCAATCCGACTTCCGCCAATACTCTGGCAACTTCCGCTGGCGTAAAACCGCCTGATCCAACGAGCCTTCTCACGCTCGGTCTCACTCGTCTTACGCACCCGCATCTCACCCTTAGCCAGGGGCGTCGTCGTCTGGAACGAACTCTCGCGCCGGCACCAGCTACACAACATCGCCTCCCAGTGTATAGTTCACGTGCGGCAATCCAAGGCATGTTGAAAGTCCAAAGCTCGGCGGATTATTCCTCTACCTCCGCATCCAGATCGAAGATCAACCATCCGCTGGCGTCCGCAGGGGCGTCTTTTCAAGATTTACGTCACAGCCTCAGACCGGTGATAACATTCAATGTCGCTTGCCGACCATCCGCGTTTGCCTGCAATGCCTTCTCGATCGCCGGCACGAGGTCTGCGGGATTCTCAACCCGCGCCCCATATCCGCCGCAGCTCTGCGTGACCATCTCAAAATCAGGGGATGGCGCAAGCGAAACGAGTGGAATCTCGTTTTGCCGCGCGGCCTCACCGTGCGGGTAGATGGCTGTAACACCCCGCGCTACGGCATCCCATTGCGAGTTGTTAAGCACGATTGTCAGAGTCGGCAGCTTTTCGGCGCGCTCAACATAGTGAGCGGAAAGCGGAACACCGAACATATAGGAGCCATCGCCTATCGTTGAGATCACTTGCCTGCTGCGGTCAGCGAGCTTGGCACCGATCGCCTGCCCCAAGCCCATGCCGAGTCCACCTGAGCTTCCGGTGATGAAGCCATCATGCCGGCACATGTCCAGATAGTGATAACCTGAACCCATTTCGTCGACGACGATCGCGCTCTTATCACGCACTTGATTGAGTGCGTCGGCGACGAGAGCTGGGCTAATCGGTGCCTTATTGCGCAAGCTTGCGATCATGGCCTTGCGGCCTTCGACGATTTCCGCATGCAGGGCTGACACCGACTTCCTACGCGCGTCGACAATTGCCGACTTACTCCGGAGGCGCGATTCGAGCAATTCGTCGAGCAACTCAGCGGCAAGACCAGGATCTCCTGCGATCGCGAGATCAATCGGAAAGCCTCGAACAGGATAAGTCCGATAGAGCGGATCGTGAGCAATATGAATGATCTTTGCACTGTTGCTCGGTTGCATATGGTGCGGCATCCACGGAACTGGGGACTCAAGCACCACGATTACATCTGCCGCTTCTAGCAGCTTGCTCGTAATTGGCCCAAGATTCATAGGGTGGTCCGAGGCAATATTCGCATGAGCAGCACTCGTGACGGGAATTGCCGCGTTTTGGGCGAGCCTTGCAAGCGCCTCAAAGCTTCTAGATGTTGTAGAGGCACGGCCTGCGACAATCAGCGGCATCTGCGCGTTTGCAATCAAGTCGGCCGCTTGCTCAAGCCCCTGCATGGAAGGTGCAGCAGCTATGGCGCCGCGTGCGGACGCGCGAAATGACGGCTGCTCGATAGACATTTCATCAATCAACGTTTCTCGCGGCAGTGTTAGATAAACTGGTCCGCGCGGTTCGCTCATTGCAATATCGACCGCGCGTTGCACAATAGAACCAACCGGCTGCCCGTGGCGCAGCTCGTACTCCCACTTGACCGACTCTCGAACTATCGCAGCCTGGTCGAAATTCTCCTGCATCCAATGGATCACACGATCGCGCGAGCCGACGTGGCCCTCCTCGGTTAACGGTGTGCGTCCCGCGGCTAAAATCACAGGGACATTGTCGCGCGCGGCATTCATCATTGCGCACACTGTATTCGCGGTGCCCACGTTGACGTGGACCATGACGCACGAGGCCTCCCCTGAAATCTTCGAATAGCCTTGCGCCATGCAGAGGGCGACGTTTTCGTGAGGGACGGTAATAAATTGCGGCACGCTCTTACCGACGCGCTGCATGCGAACCATTCCCTCGATGATCGGAGGAAAGTCGGACCCGGAGTTGGCAAAGACGAAACGAATCCCCGCCGCGCTCAACGCTGAAAGATATCCTTCGGCCACGGAGATCTTCTCGGCTGTTTCCATGTCACTTCCTCTAGCGGGATGTCCGCTCCGAATGTTGCAGACTTCAACTCCAAACGTAAAATATGTCAATCACTCATCATATAAGATGATATGTGTCGCAGGGTTGGTTATGCAGCCTCGGCTTTTAATTTCGCATATTGCGTCGCGGAGCTTCTTCGCGAACATAATCGTCGGAATGTTTGTGTTCGCTGTTGATGAATCCGCCACATAGATATTTTCGATTCCGACGACCTTTCCCTCTGGATCGAGGACTGCCATCCGGCCGGACCGCATCGTCTCATGCGACATGCCCTACCTGACACCAGACGCGAAACGTCAGTCTAGGCCACGCACTCCTCCAAAGCCCAGTTAGCGGCGAGCGCCATCTCAAACAAAATCCAAGCTCGTGGGCTGCGTTAATCTATTCCCGCCGCAGACGACAAAGTGGGTCGCAAAGTTCTCGATATTCCGTTCGAGAACGAATATTGAAGCACGCCCCTGTGAGCTAATACGTTCGCGGGGCTGATGTCGGCGGAATTTTGTCAACCGTTCTTTTCGAATATCTCTTTGAGCAGGGGGCCCCATTGTTCAGCTTCTGCCCTAATCTGCGCAGCGAACTCCTCGGGGTTTCCCTTTACAGCTTCACTTCCGATTTTTCGCATCGCTTCCGCTACAGCGGGATCCTCCGCCATTTTCTGGAGAAGCTGAGCGAGGCGTTTTACAATCGCTTCAGGCGTTCCTGCGGGGGCCATGATTCCATTCCAACTCTCAACCACATAATCGCGCAGCAGCGTCTCGTGAACGGTCGGCACGTTCGGCAAAAACGGGACACGCTCCTTCGACGTAACTGCTATTCCCCTCACCGTCCCTGCTTCCATCTGTGGCAAGGCTTCCGTCATGTTCGCGAAAGCGAAGTCGATCTCGCCAGACACAACGGCAAGAATTGATTGAGAGCCACCTTTGAATGGAATGTGTTGAGCCCGCATCCCTGTGCGCGCCTCGAAGAGGCGCACTGAATAATGCGTCAGACCTGCGATACCACTCGATCCATAGTTGAGCTTTCCGGCGTTGGCCTTCGCATGCTCGACCAGATCTGCAAGGGATTTCACTGGCAGATCCTTCCTGACGATGACGACTTGAGGTACCGTGCTAACGATCGCGATGGGAATGAGGTCCTTGAGCGGATCGTAGCTCACCTTCTGAATGAAGGGCACAATCGATATGGCCCCGACACTGCAGACACAAAACGTGTATCCATCAGGTGCCGAGTTCGCCACGTACTGAACGCCAATAATGCCGCCCCCTCCTGGGCGGGACTCGACGACAATGGGTTGGCCGAGCTCTTTCTCAAGATAGGTGGCGGCGATACGACCTACAACGTCGGTGTAACCTCCAGCGGCATAGGGGACCACAAACGTTATGGGTCGGCTTGGCCAGTTGCTGGTCTGGGCGTAGACCGACGTCATCGTCGCGAAACTTACGATCAGCGCAAGCAAGCCCTTCATGACTCGCCTCCCATACTATGTGTCTAAAAATAAAACCTCTGTGAATAATGTGCTGAGTTCTCCCAACGTCAAACTCATATGATGGGCAATGTCTGCTTTTTGCGAAGGCATCCGCTTATCTCGAGGGCAACTCGGGCGTGTGAGCTACGGCCTGTTCGAGCAATTTGATCGTTCACCGCTGTCCCGCAGTTGATCGACTTGACGAGTGTGGCTGGGGAACCTGGATCCTACTCAGATGACGTCCCCGGAGCCGGCAGTCTCCGTGAAAAACTTCTCGTACTTTCCTTCCATCCCTTCGAAGGCTTCTGCATCGGCAGGCGGGTCTTTCGAGTCGGAAATGTTCGGCCAGATCGCGGCAAACTTCGCGTTCAGCGGAAGCCATTTCGCCGCGTCCGGCGACTTATCCGGCTTGATCGCATCGGCTGGGCATTCCGGCTCGCACACGCCGCAGTCAATGCACTCCTCCGGATGGATCACCAGCATGTTCTCCCCCTCATAGAAGCAATTCACGGGGCACACCGCAACGCAGTCGGTGTATTTGCATTTAATACAGTCTTCGGTGACGACATACGTCATCTCGCGCTCCGCAATAAAGCGACATCAATGGTCGCATCGGATAGCCCATCACGACCCGGCCGCCGCCTGGCGCGCCGCAATCTGCTGAAGCGCCCAGCGTGAATTCTTCCTAACTTCAGGATCGAGATCGTTGACCACGAGCGCGAGGAACGGCTCGGCCGCCGGATGGGCAATTTCCCCCAAAGCTGCAGCAGCCTCCTTGCGGAGATTGGCTTGCTCATGGCTGATGCACCGCCCAATCGGCTCGACCGCGCGATCGATCTTCATCTTGCCCAAGCTGCGGACCGCTTTGAGACGGACCTGCCAGAATTCATCCTCAAGCGCCGTGATCAGGTCGTCCGCCGCGATCGCGCCATTGCCATTGGTGCCGAGCGTCTCGGCAGCCATCTCGCGCACCATCCAGTCATCGTCCTTCAAGGCGCGAGTAATCGCCTCCGCCGCCGGCTTCATTTGAGAAAATGCCAGGGCACTCACCGCAGCGCGCCTGACGTAAGCATCCTTGTCCCCGGTCGAAGCAGTTAAGGCGGGAATCGATTCCTCCAGCTTGAGAAACCCGATGACGCCGATGGCCTGCACGCGAACCGCCGCATCAGCGTCCTGCAGCGCATCGAGCGCAGGTTTGAGTGTGTCCTTGCGCCGCAACTCCTTCAGCGCCCGCAATGCGCTCATGCGCACGAACGCATGGCCGTGCGCCACAAGCGGAAGAATTGCATAAGCACACGCTGGATCTTTCAATTCAGCCATGCTGTCGGCTGCGGCCGAAGCAACGCCTTGTTCGGGATCGATCAGCAGCTTCGTTAGTGCAACAGCTGTTTCCGGACCATCGAATTCACCGAGTGCAATGGCCACTTGCTGGCGCACGCCAGCATCGGGGTCCGAGACCAGGCCCGCGAGATGGCTCACGGCCGCTGGATCTCCCGAATGTCCAAGCGCAATGACCGCAACGCGACGCTCTCCCGGATCGGGCGCGTGCAGGCGTTCATCTGCATCGTCGAGATCGTCATAGGACTCGAATGGACCCGACATGACTTACCTCAGAAGATAAGGAATATTGACGGTCACGGCACCGGTAGGACAATCCGCTTCGCACGGCATACAGTACCAGCACTCGTCGTAGGCCATGTACGCCTTTCCGGTCATATCGCTGATGCGCAAGACATCGAGTGGGCAGACATCGACGCAGACCGTGCAGCCCTTGTCAGCAATGCACTTGGCATCATCGACGACGACAGGAACAGAGGTTTGAAAACTGGCGAGAGGCATTTCTGACACTCCTGTTGTAGGATCAAGGTTGACTTAGGCGGTGGCTCGAATGCGCTGCTTGTCGTAGAGATCCTTTTCGTCGTCCGCGATCGGAACGACATAGGGTTGAACCCCGCGCTTCTCGCTTGTCATCTTGCCGTCCTTTTTGCTGAGAAGGGTATGACAGAACCAATCTTCGTTATCCTTCTCGGGATAATCCGTCCGCAGATGATAGAGACCCCAGCGGCTTTCCTTGCGGTAGAGCGAGGCATGGGCTGCCATGTCCGCGCAGTCCAGTATCGACTGCGTTTCCAGCGCACGCAAAAGCTCGTGTGAATTGCGCACGATCATACGCCGCTCCATATCTTCGCGGACCTCCGAAAGTCGGCGCGCGCCCAATTCGAATTTGCGGGTCACTTTCGGCGGCTGGAAATAGTCGTTCACAAGTCGTCGTGTCTTGAATTCGATCTGGTTCGGCGGGACCCCGTCTTCACGCTTGGTTGGCGCCATCACGCGATCGCGCTCCTTTGCGACGTCGGCCGCGTCGAAGTCCGCGAAGTCGTGATTGTCCGCAAACTCCATCGCATCGATGCCGGCCACCGATCCGTTCGTGAAAGCACCGAGCATATAGTTGTGCGGAACGCTCGCCATGTCGCCCGCGGCATAGAGGCCCGGCACCGTGGTGCGTGCGTTGTCGTCGACAAACACGCCCGATGCGCTGTGGCCGGAACAAAAACCGATCTCCGAGATGTGCATTTCAATTGACTCGGTGCGGTAGTCGTTACCCCGTCCCTTCTGGAATAGGCCGCGGGTCGGGCGCTCGACCTTGTGCAGGGTCGACTCGATCTCTTCGATTGTCTTTTCGTGCAGATGCTTGAGCTGGAGGAATACAGGCCCCTTGCCCGACTGCAGTTCGTTGTAGAATTCCAGCATCATCTGGCCCGACCAGTAATCGCACTCGATGAAGCGAGATCCTTCATTATTTGCGGTGAATGCGCCGAACGGACCTGCAACGTAGGCACACGCCGGGCCGTTATAGTCTTTAATCAGTGGATTAATCTGGAAGCACTCGAGATTCGCGAGTGCCGCACCCGCGTGATAGGCCATGGCATAACCATCGCCCGAGTTTGCCGCGTTCTCGTAGGTGCCGAACATGTAACCCGAGGTCGGAAGACCGAGCCGGCCGGCGGCACCCATGCACAGAATGACGGCTTTGGCCTTGATGACGAGGATTTCCGCGGTGCGTGTGTTGACGCTAATGGCCCCTGCCACCCTGCCACCCTGCGACGTCAAAAGCCTCGTCGCCATATAACGGTTCGAAATGAGGATACGGGCCCGCCGTAACTGGCGATAGATCGCCTTCTTGACGGTTTCGCCGTTCGGCATTGGCAGAACGTAGGTGCCGATGTGGTGCACCTTCTTGACAGCATAGTCGCCGTTCTCGTTCTTCAGGAAGCGGATACCGAAACTGTCGAGCTCCTCGATAATCTTGTAACAGTTCTGCGCATACTTATAGACCGCCTTCTGATCGACGATGCCGTCGTTGGCGATGGTGATTTCCTTGGTATACTGCTCGGGTGTCGCATACCCCGGGATGACAGCGTTATTCAGCCCGTCCATGCCCATCGAGATCGCACCCGAACGCTTGACGTTCGCCTTCTCGAGCAAGACGACATTTGCTTTCGGATTTTTGAGTTTAGCCTTGAGCGCCGCCATCGGACCGGCGGTACCGCCTCCAATGACGAGCACGTCACACGAAACTTCCGAAAGCCCATCGACGATCTCATCCATTGCCATTGTAGTGTCCTCGCTTTGCAGGCAGCGGCTTGTTTGCGCCAGATTTCTTCAGTTGGTCCCGGCGCGATAGCAATTAGTTGTCGCCAGCGACCGAATGCTATTGTTTAGCCGTCCTGCACATTACCGAGACTGGAAATGATCAATTCGCAGGCAGGCGACGACCTTCATCGTTCAGCGAAAGCCTTTTCGATGACGAAGTGACCCGGTTCATTGTGGTTGCCTTCCTGGAAGCCACGACGAACGAATATGTCGTTCAACTCAGCGAGCATCGATGGACTTCCACACAGCATGATGCGATCCGTCTCGATATTGAGCCTCGGCTGATGGGTATCATCGAAAAGGCGGCCCGACTCGATGAGATCGGTGATGCGTCCTCGATTGCGGAACGGCTCGCGCGTCACCGTGGGATAGTAAATGAGCTTGTCCGCCATCAGCGGACCGAACAACTCGTCTTCGCGAAGATTGGCGACAAGGCGTTCGCCATAGGCCAGCTCCGAGACCTGCCGGCAGCCGTGCGCCAGGATAATAGTCTCGTAGCTTTCATATACTTCGGGATCCTTGATCAGGCTTGCGAATGGCGCGAGGCCTGTACCTGTCGAGAGCAGCAACAGTCGCTTTCCGGGAATAAGGTTCCCAGTGATCAATGTCCCTGTGGCCTTGCGACCGACCAAAATGATGTCCCCTTCCCTGATCTTCTGCAGGCGAGACGTCAATGGTCCATGGGCTACCTTGATACTGAAGAATTCCAGCGATTCCTCGTGGTTGGCGCTCGTCATGCTGTAAGCGCGCAACAGCGGACGGCCATCGACTTCAAGCCCGATCATCGCGAATTGACCGTTCTGGAAGCGGAAACCAGGGTCGCGTGTTGCTGTAAAGCTGAACAAAGAGTCTGTCCAATGCGTCACAGACAGCACCGTCTCCTTTTGAAATGCGCTCATCGTATTTCTCCTTCGATCGATATCCGGCATCACAGACGCATTGCGGACGTCCCGATCAGAGATTTCGCGAGGGAGAGAACCTGCGCAACGCCGGACTGAAAATCCGTGTCGATTAGTTTCTAATTTTGCGAAGACCACGCCTGCCCATCGACGCGATCGCTTTGGCAATTAGTTGCTGTCCAACCAAGCGGCCGGCTCATAATGTGATGTCCGGGAGAAGAGCCATGACGAACAGCTCAGCTATAACAATGCAGCTCGACGGATATCAGGTGAGCCATGACCTCACGATGCTGTCCCTCGCAATGGAAGATGGATCGCGACTCGATCTTGCCGCCGAGCTGCTCAGGATGTTCTGCAAGTGCGCTCATTGCACCCGCGCGCGTCTCGATGGCCGTTTCCCTGATCGCTTCCCAGGCATCGCCATCGTCGACGTTGCCAACCTCGGCTACGGGTTCAACATCGCGTTTTCCGACGGCCACAATCGCGGCATCTATCCGAGGCCCTATCTGTTCAGCCTGGTGGACCGCTGAATCCATCGGCGTTTCGAGGTTCCGGTGCCTGCCGTGCACTCAGGATTCTGGCACAAAGCTTGCTGTTCTTTAGACTGGTTATAAAACAGTTTGGAGACCAGCGATGCTGCTACAGGCACCAAACATCGTGCGGGGAAGCTCAACCCCGACGACAGGAACCACCAAGGCTCGATCCAACTCATCACTTCTGCTCACGGAGAACCATCAATCGATCGGCGGCCCGCCGTCATTGATGGATACGCTCACGGTGAAGGAACGCGAAGTCGTTCTCCAAAAGGGGCGTCGGAAAGTGCTGAACCGAGGGCAGACTCTCTTCAGCCAAGGAGCCAAACACGACGGCATCTTCCTCATCGAGAGCGGCCGCATTCGAGTTTTTTACACATCTCCACAGGGACGTGAGATCACGCTGGCCTATTGGCACGCGGGAAACTTTGTTGGCGGGCCGGAGATATTTGGTACCGGCATACACCAATGGTCCGGCATTGCGACCAGCAATTGCAGCGTTGTTCAGCTTCCAGGCAAAGAGCTGCGCACGCTGGCCGCGGAAGTGCCCAATCTCGCGATCGGACTGATCGAAGGCCTGACTTTCAAGGGTAAATGCTATTCGGCCCTCGCACAGATGCTGGGAACCAGATCGATCACCCAGCGCCTTGCGCATCTTCTCCTGCATCTCATGGAGCTGTACGGCGTGGACGATCCGGACGGCGTGTTGATCGCGGCATCCTTTACCCATGCCGATCTGGCTCACATGGTGGGCGCCACGCGGCAGTGGGTCACGATTAGCCTCAAGCGCATGCAGGCCAAGCAGATCGTCCTGACAAGGCGGTCCCAGATCGTCGTCTGCAGAACCGATATCCTGGAAGAGATGCGAGGCCAGGCATCAGACCAGATCTGATGCACACGCAAACGGCTGCAAGGAGGGAAATTGCCCAACTCGTGTGCAAACGGCATTTCGCGGCAACTAATCGACTGTAAAGGCCAGTCGGCGTTTGCCGGGCGCTCAGTAGCGACCAATCATGTGAGCCGCAACACATCCAACATGACGGGGATGAAAATGGCTCGCCACATTTCGATACTCTCGCTTGCGATGTCCGTCGCGTCTGCCGCCCTTATTGCGGCCCAGCCAGTCAAAGCCGAAACCGTGACCATCGGCATCGGCACGCAAGACACGACGACCAACACCGCCACCACCGGCGTTGTCATCCGCCAGCTGCACCTTCTCGAAAAGTACCTCCCCAAGGACGGGAAATACGCCAACATCAAGTTCGAGATCGAATGGCAGAATTTCACGTCGGGCCCGCCGGTTACCAACGGCATGATGGCCAACAAGCTTCAATTCGGGGCGATGGGCGATTACCCGCTCGTGGTGAACGGTTTCACCTTCGAGAACAATCCGGAAAGCAAGAGCCGGCTGATCGGTGTCGCTGCCTACAGCATGTCGGGGTCAGGCAACGGTATCGTCGTCCACAAGGATTCACCCTACTACGAGCTCTCTGATCTGACAGGAAAGCTCGTCAGCGTCCCGTTTGGCTCGGCCGCACACGGCATGGTCCTGAAGGCAATGCAGGACCGTGGTTACCCGGCGGACTTCTTTCAGCTTGTCAGCCAGAGCCCTGAAGTTGGTTCAACCAATCTTCAAGAAAAGAAGATCGACGCTCATGCGGACTTCGTGCCGTTCGCGGAACTGCTTCCGTTTCGCGGCTTCGCTCGCAAAATCTTTGACGGCGTGGAGACAAACCTTCCCACCTGGCATGGCGTGGTGGTCCGCACCGATTTCGCGGCGAAATATCCGGAAGTCGTCGTGGCTTATATGAAGGCGATCATTGCCGCTAACCAATGGCTTCGCGCCGATCCCAAGCTCGCGGCCGAAAAGATCCAGGAGTGGACCGGCATCAACAAGGAAGTAGTCTATATCTTCTTCGGCCCGGGCGGAAACATGACCACCGATCCGACGATCAAGCCTGCTCTGATCGACGCTGCCGTCACCGACGTTGGAGTGCTCCAGAAACTGGGCCGAATGAAAGAATTCGATCCCCGAAAATGGGTCGACGACTCATTCCTCCGCAAGGCTTACGCGGAAATGAACCTCGACTATGACGCGCAGCTCGCCAGTACCAAAAACTACGAAATCTCCGGCGAAGACAGCTTCTGCAGGAAATCGATCTCCGAACCACGCAAGTCGGGTGAGGTCTGGGTGGATGGCGACGGAATCCTGCCATTCTCCAGCACCCGGTGCACGCTTGGCGCGTATGCGGACTACAAGGCGAAAGGCAAGAAGATCAACGTGGCCTACGTCTTCGATACGGCACGTGGAATCAAGCTGTTCGCGGATCAGGCCTTCTTCGCAGTCGCAGGCGACGATATCGCTCCATTTTTGCTGAAGAAGGACGCCGAGGCTTATGCCGCGAAGAGCAACGGCAAAGTCCTTGGCTTTGAAGATGCAGTAAAAGCGGCCGTCAGCGGAGGAAAAACATGAACAGTCCTGCACGCGTGATCAAGCCGGACGACCATCAATCCCTCAACGCAACAGCCGCCCCTATCCTCGCGGCAGCTACGCCGGCAATGCCTGCAGCGCGCGAGTATATGAAGCGATGGTTACGGCTCAACAAGGACAAGATCAGCGCCGCGTTCATCGGCGCGCTATCCTTGCTGGCGTTTCTGATCGCATGGCATTTGCTGACAAAGTATCGCGTGGTGTTCTTCGTGCGCTTCACAAATGTCCCCTCGCCGCTTGCAGTTTATGAAAGCTTCGCTAAGGCCATTCACGATCCAAAATTCCTCATGCACATCGCGCTGAGCTGCCGCAGGATCCTGCTTGGATTTTCGCTGGCCGCGATCATCGCCGTCCCGCTCGGTCTTCTCATGGGAAGGTTCAAGCTGGTTCACGAGATGCTATTCCCGATCTCGGAAGTTCTGCGCCCCATCCCGGCCATCGCGTGGGTGCCGATGGCGATCATGCTTTGGCCCACCAACGAACAGAGCATCATCTTCATCACGTTTCTCGGCTCGTTCTTTCCGATTCTGGTGAACACGCTGCACGGCATGTCGTTGGTCGATCCTGTTTTCGTGCGCGCAGCGCGGTCGCTCGGCGCGCGTGAGGCGTCGATCTTTCGCGAGGTCTATTTTCCGGCATCACTTCCCCACATCTTTACCGGACTGACGGTCGGCATGGGCGTGGCCTGGGTTTCACTAATCGCTGCCGAAATGATCTCAGGTCAGTACGGCATCGGCTATTTCACCTGGGAGGCCTATTCACTGGTGCAGTACGCGGACATCGCGCTCGGCATGATCGCCATCGGAGTCCTTGGACTGTCGTCAAGCTTGTTAATCCGTATGGTTGGACGCCTGTCAATGCCGTGGAGCCGCACATGACACTCACAGAGACCCAAACATCGAAAGGACATGTCGAGGTCAAGGACTTCGCCTTGAACTACGAGACGATCGACGGATCGGTCTCGGCGGTCACCAACACAGGCATCCACATCAAGCCGGGTGAATTCGTCTCGATCGTCGGTCCCTCAGGGTGTGGCAAATCCACTCTGCTCAACGCGGTGGCGGGATTTCTCAAGCCCACCGAAGGCACAGTGACTGTCGACGGGGAACCCGTGAAGGGACCGAGCGCGGACCGCGGCATGGTTTTTCAGCAATATTCCCTGTTTCCGTGGAAAACGGTGCGAGAGAACGTCGAGTTCGGTTTGAAGATGCGCGGCATGGAGCGGTCGCAACGCGAACGAGCAGCGCGCACGCTTCTTGGACTAGCTGGTCTTGAAGCCTTCGAGAAGCACTACCCGGATCGTCTGTCCGGCGGCATGAAGCAGCGTGTCGGCATTGTCCGGGCCTTGGCAACCGGACCAAAAGTCCTTCTGCTCGACGAACCGTTCGGTGCACTCGACGCACAAACGCGCGTTATCATGCAACAGATTCTCACCAACATGTGGCAGCGATTGAAGATATCGGTGCTGTTCGTCACCCACGATATCGACGAAGCGATTTTCCTGTCAGATCGGGTTTATTGCATGACAGCCCGCCCCGGATCGATCAAAGCCGAGATTCCCATTCCTCTGGAACGACCGCGGCAGCAATCGATGATGATGTCTTCGGAATTCCTGGCGCTGAAGCGCGGGCTCATGTCCTTGATCCGCGAAGAAAGTCTCAAAGCCATGGGCGGCGAAATCAATGACCTCGGTCTGCAGGGCCTGAACATCGAACTCAATGGACACTCGCTGGCAGACATTCTCTAAGCAGCGCTACGGAGTTATCTCGCGTTCAGTAGGCCGAAACGACGCACGAATTCCTATATTGGCTCACCCTTCGATCGGCTACCTTTCGCTAGAAGCGAATCATGCTGCAATGAGCCTATGCTGTGTGGCCTTCATCGATTCGCGGCAAGAAAATTCATCGAACCATGCGGCCAAATCAGGCCTGCCGGCCCGCCAATTCCGGTCAGGCCATCGAAAATCCAGATAACCGAGGAACGTAGCTACCGATATGTGGCCAATGGTGAGGCCGCTTCTAACATCGCGATTTGTTTCGAGACCATCCAAGGACGCTCCTAGAGCGTGCCGAAATCGCTCCATCATCGAAGCAGACTGCTGCGACACCGGTTTTTGCTCGTCCGCGTAAAGCCGCCCCGCCGCGGTGGATGCACCATCCGCCAGGCTTTGCAGCAACAATGCTTGCCAGCGTCGCTCGCCATGAGGCGGATGAAGGCATGGCCCACCTTGAATCGAGTCCAGATAATCGCAGATGACACTCGACTCGATCAGCACAGCACCTGTCTTCAATACAAGCGTCGGAACCTTTGAAAGAGGATTGAGCTCTCGAAGCCCACCCTCTATCCACGGATTGACCTCTATGAGTTCAATTCTAGGGGTCAATCCCAGTTCATAACCCGCAATCCTGACCTTACGAGCAAAAGGAGACGTCGGCGCATACCAAAGCTGCATAGGGGTGTCGTCTGAAGATATACAGTTGTGAATTTGTTAGATCGCCTATTCCGCGTCCATGGCAAGACGCGATTCAGCTTGAGTTAGTTTTGACTGACGCAGAGACCAATGCACAGTTTTGTGATCATAACTTTGAAGACTCGAGTAGCAGCGATGTCTCGGATGGAAACGACCAATTAAGCGCGTTCGCGCTCAAGCTAAGTGACAATGATTGCGTGTTTCGAATGCGCAACACTTTCCGTGTCGCGGAGACCGCAGACAGATCACGCTGGCTGTTGGGCGCCTAAGTTGATATACGCTCAAAGTCGGGGCCTTAAGCGTGGTTTAAGCTTCTCGTCATTGTGTTCTCACCATCAGAATGAGGACATATCGCGATGAGATTTTTACGGCGGCTGTTGATAGCAGCCCCTAACGCAAAACCGGACCATCGCCTGAGTGGGCGCCTATTCTCTGCAAGAATGGGGCGCCGTTCGGTCTTTGCGCTCGGCGCAGCCACCCTCGCTGGGTGTGTAACGGAAGATGGAACTTCAGGACCGCTCTTAAGCTCGTCAACGACACAATCGGCGGCTCGTCCTGGCCCTTCGATATACGATGCTGTGTCAGATAATGGATATCAGATACCTGCTGTTGACGTCGCTCAGGTGGATCAAAGGTACTGGCGAACCGATGTAGTGTATTCAACCAAAGAAAAGCCAGGAACACTGATTGTCGATACGCCGAACAAATACCTCTACCACGTCCTCTCAGAGGGCCGTGCGACACGCTACGGCGTAGGCGTGGGCCGCGAGGGGTTCGAGTGGTCAGGTCGAGCCGTCGTCGCCTACTCACGTCAATGGCCTCGCTGGGTGCCACCGGACTCGATGATGCAACGGCAGCCGGAGCTCAAGCGTTACAGCGCCAACAATGGCGGTATGCAACCGGGCTTGCGAAATCCTCTCGGCGCACGCGCCCTTTATATCCACGAAAACGGCCGAGACACATTATACAGATTGCACGGCACCAGCGAACCAGACTCTATCGGTATGGCTGTGTCGTCAGGCTGCATCCGCCTTCTGAACCAGGACGTCATTCACCTCTACAACAATGTCAGAAACGGTACGCCCATTGTGGTAATCCCCGACCCGTCGATGTCCCCCACCCGACTATCAACGATCTGAGTCAGATCTTAGCGATAAGCCGCATCTTCTCGATTGTAACGCGCTGCGAGAGCCTTGAGTGCTCTATGAAATGCAACACGCACGGCAACTTCGCTCATACCAAACCGCTTCGCCGTCTGTTGAATGCTAAGCCCCTCTATAGCTATCGATTTGACTATCTTCTGGGGGGTATCCTTCAACGAACTCAAAATTCGTTCAACATTGTGGGTCTCAACGACCGGATCTGTGCTTTCGACCTCAAGGACATCGATGATGTCGTCAATGGGAATCTTGATGTGCCGGCCGCGATGACGAAGCACGTCTACAAGCTTGTTTCGCGTAATCGCGGTAATCCATGGCCCAATCGGGCGCGATGGATCCCAAGTGTGACGCTTCAAATGGACAGCAAGAAGTACTTCCTGCACGACGTCCTCAGATTCGGACAAGGCCATGCCGTATTTATTGCAGAGGCGCTTTGAGACGATACGCAGAAACTTGGACAACGATTCCAAAAGCTCGCGATACGCATTGGCATCCCCTTCTAACGATGCTTGCATCATAGCAGCCCACTGGCCCTCACGAGAGTCGGGTTGCACGCATCATCCTTTAATTCGACGGAGCCGAGCCGTTCGGCCTGAACTATCAACCGGGTCAAACTAACTCGTGGCCGCGCACCTAAAGCGACCTCGGTTTATTTTAGATCGTTCGTTCTAGATTGCAAGATACAACCAACCGGCAAGCCAAAATTGCACCATTAATGACTTCGTCATGTAACAATTATCCCGCTCAGCACGAAAGAACCGTAATTCAGCCAATGTAGGACCCGTCGAGCCTCAGTCGGCTCCAAAACCCGGGATCAAAATGAAGACGGAATTTCTTATTTCGGCTCTAGCTCAAGATAACGCCCCGGGGCGAAGCTTCAGGCAGACGATAGCTATCGCGTTCCTCGCAGGATGCTGCGTCGCGGCGGCTGTGTTCGTCATCGGCATGGGGCCTCGACCCGATTTTTCCGAAGCCATGCACACCGTGCGCTTCCCGTTCAAATTTGTGGTTACGATACTACTGGCGGCCACGGCCTCCGCCTTTGTGATCAGATACAGCCGGCCCGGCGCTAAGTTAGGCTGGATTGGCCGGGCTCTCGTGATTCCACCCTTGCTCCTCGCAAGCGCAGCCATTGCCGAATTAATCCTGGTGCCGAAGTCACTCTGGATGACAAGACTGATCGGATCAAATTCGCGGTTCTGCCTAACTCTCATTCCGCTATTGTCAATCGGCCCCCTCGCCTGTCTTCTCATGGCATTAAGAAAAGGGGCACCTTCAAACCCAGGAGCTGCCGGCGCAATCGCAGGGCTTGCGTCCAGCGGAATCGCGGCCACGTTTTATGCAGCGAATTGTTTTGACGACAGCCCGCTCTTTGTCGCTTTTTGGTATCCTCTTGCGATCAGTATCGTTGTCGCTGTCGGATACGTGGCGGGTCGAAAATATCTCCGCTGGTAACAATTTTTTCAGGAGTAACCAAAATCATGAACAGGCTCACCCAAGTCCCGGATGAGCCTGACATTC
Source organism: Afipia dichlorophenoxyacetatis (assembly GCF_055386385.1). NCBI lineage: Bacteria > Pseudomonadati > Pseudomonadota > Alphaproteobacteria > Hyphomicrobiales > Nitrobacteraceae > Afipia > Afipia dichlorophenoxyacetatis. Next base: position 3,941,910 of record NZ_AP029250.1, read on the forward strand.
AATGCATCGATACGTAATTACTTTTTCATCTCGTCCTTCTTCATGGCGTCCTTCGACATACCGTCGTGGCCCATCGCGTCCTTCTTCATATTATCCTTTTTCATCGAATCTTTCGCCATACCGTCCTTGCTCATGGCGTCTTTGCTCATGGAATCCTTGCTCATCTTGTCCTGCGCATGGGCCATCGGGCTAAGGGCAAATCCGGTCGCTACGACTGCAGCCAAAATCAAAGGCGATTTGAATTTCATAATCGTGTCCTCATCGAAGTCCTGACGGCACATGCCGTCCAGTGAGCTTACGTGTTTGCGACCATGTCCGTTACACACCGTCGGCGACTATAGCGGACCGAGTGCGAAATACATCCTCGACCGACATGTAACAAATGCTGGGGTGCTCGCGAACATAGTTGGACAATGAGAGGAGCCTCCTATGTTAACGCGTTTCGCCATCGCATTGGGCATTGCTACGAGCCTTTTCCCGGCTGTTACCCAAGCATCTGATCGCCCGGTTGTCGTCGAGTTATTTACTTCTCAAGGATGCTCGTCCTGCCCCCCGGCGAACGCTTTCCTCAATGAATTGTCTAAGGATCGACAGGATCTGCTACCGTTGGCCTTTCATGTCACTTATTGGGACGGCCTGGGCTGGAAAGACCCGTTCTCACTACAGGCTGCAACCGATCGCCAAGGCCGATATGGCAGACGGTTTGGCGACGGATCGTACACACCCGAGATGGTGATCGATGGAGCGGTAGGCCTGGTTGGCTCATACCGTGGAGAGGTGAATTCTGCGATCGAAAAGGCGAAACTTGAGCAGCAGACATCCGCTGAAATTCACATTGAACGGAATGGCTCACGCCTTGCAGTAAAGATCGGCGCCGGCAAAGGTGAAGGAAATATCCTGCTGGTTGGGTTTGATCACCAACATACCACGGCTATTGGTCGAGGCGAAAACTCAGGCCGAACGTTGATGGAAGCCAACGTCGTCAGATCCCTGCGCGCGATCGGTCGCTGGTCCGGCAATGCTCTCACCCTGAATGAGCCATTTCCAGAAGGCCAAGACGTCGCAATTCTGCTTGAAGACGGATCGGGCCATATCGTCGGCGCATCTCGCCTTTCTGGCGGTCCAGCCTAAGGTGAGGCGCCTCTCGCCCAATTTGGCAGCAGATTCATCACATCAATTGGCTAGTGACCTTGCCGAGCCGTTTCCTGCGACCGGCGTGTTCGCCAAGTTATCAGCAAGGTAAGTCGCGAGCTCACTCACCACGCGAGAGTTCGATCTACGCCCTTGAGTGTAAACCAGATCGACCGCCGGCAAATCTGGCAGCATCGCCGAAAGACTGACAACGCGAAGAGGTGGCGCCACCAAGACGCGGGCCAGAACAGTTACCCCCATGCTTTCGAGCGCAGCTGCCCGAAGACATTCAAAGCTTGGGCTAACGAAGCTCAGATGCCATGATCGATTACGCGCTTTCAGGGCAGCGATCGCGCAACGACGATAGGCGCATCCTTCTGGAAACAAAATCAGCGGAAGCGATTCCGCAGAATTCGGAGAGAAGTTCGGCCCGGTCACCCAAACAAGTTGTTCGCTCAGCGCTACATTCCCGACGTTTGCGCCCATCTCCTGCTTGAAGAAAGCCAAGTCAAACTCGCCTCTCGCACTACGAACGGCCAGACTTTCGGATTGATTGGCTTCGACCTCAAAACCGACCATTGGGTGTTCGCTTTTAAAACGCGCAAGCCACGAGGTGAAATTTCGTCCCAAAAAATCCAATGGGACACCCAGCTTCACAAATCCACTCAGGGCGTCATCCGACATTGACGCATAAGCTTCGTCGTTCAATTGCATCATGCGCCGCGCATACTGCAGTAACCGGTCACCTTCCGGTGTCAGCTCAATCACGCGCCCCTTGCGCCGCGACAGCAACTCTTTCCCGATTTGAATCTCGAGCTTTGCAATCTGCTGGCTGATGGTCGATTGAGAGCGCCCCACGCTTTCCGCCGCTCTCGAGAAACTCATCGTCTCAGCCACAACGACGAAAGACCTGAGGCAATCGATATCAAAGTTCATCGCTCACCATTATGAGAAAAAGCAATATGGAGCATCATCATTACTTATTTTGGCGTCCCAATCCTAACGCGTAAATAGAGAAAGCCGTAGGACAAAACGGCGGGATTCATTTTTGAGTATCGCTGCAACGCAAGATTAACTGCCCCCCGCCGATGGCCACAGCGGCCTCAAAGGGAAGGAACGCAGAACAATCCTCTGGAGGAACTAATGGAAAGCGACGCGCGGTCGTTCGATGCCGCTCACTCCTCAATAAAAGCTCTCGTCGCCGTGAAGCTTAAATCTCTTATTCCGATGACGATCATCTTTGTAGTCGGGTACATCGGACTGACGATCCTGGCCGGATTTGGAAAGCATTGGGCAGGCCTCAAGGTCCTCGGTTCCATCAACCTGGGATTTGCGCTCATCGCATTCAACTACGTGTTGTCGTGGGTTCTGGCGATTGTGTATGAGCGCATCGCCAACAACGTCTTTGATCCTCTGGCCGAGAAGGCCATACACGAGCTCAAGGAGACATCGCGATGAACCTTACGCTCATTATTTTCTCGGCCATTTTAATTATTACTCTGGCTATTACCTATTGGGCCGCGAAACGTACAAGCACGACCGCGGACTTTTACGCAGCCGACGGACGATTGACCGCCGCTCAGAACGGCTTCGCCCTTGCCGGCGATTGGTGCAGCGCCGCCGCCTTCCTCGGATTTACTGGACTAACAGCTCTCTACGGCATGGACGGGGCTTTCTACGCCCTCGGGCCACTGGTTGCTTTCTGCACGGTCCTACTTCTCATCGCCGAGCCGCTTCGAAATGCCGGACGGTACACGCTGGGAGATATCATTCGAACTCGGATGCAGTCGCGAACATCGCTCCTCGCGGCTATTGCAGGTACCGTGGTGGTAAATTTCGCTTACCTCATGCCGCAGATGGCAGGGGCCGGTGTTCTAGTCAGACTGTTGACCGGTATCTCTTACGATTGGGCTGTAATCTTTGTCGGCGTGGCGATGATTGTTTACGTCGCATTTGGCGGGATGCTGGCGACAACCTGGGTGCAGATCGTCAAAGCCGTTCTGATGCTCGGCGCAGGCGCATTGATCCTCGTCCTGTCGCTGGCATTGGTGAAATTCAATCCGGTGACCTTGTTCGATATGGCGGAAGCAAAGAACGGACCGGGCTACCTGCTTCCTGGGAACTACCTCAAGAATCCGTTCGATCAGATCTCGCTAGGTCTCGGCTATACCCTTGGATTGTCCGGGCTTCCCCACGTCATGACGCGATTTTACACCGTGCCTGACGCCCGCACTGCCAGACGATCCGTTCTATGGGTCATGTTCCTCGCGGGCGTCTTCTTTGCGGCAACGACGATCTTTGGAATCACCGCATCTGCCTTCATCGGCAAGGATGTCCTCCTCGCTGCCGACAAGGGCGGCAACCTGACGCTTCCCCTGCTTGCGGAATACCTCGGCGGAGGCAAGGGAAGTTTTGGCGGGGAGTTACTGCTGGGATTTGTTGCTGCTGTTGCCGTCGCGACGATCCTTGCAGTTGTTTCGGCGCTGACATTGTCGACATCGAGCACGATCGCCCATGATTTCTATGTGAACTGGATGAAGGGCGGCGAGGTCGACAGCAAGCGAGAGGTTATAATCGCGAGGGTGGCATCGGTTATCATCGGCGTTCTCGCCGTAACGCTTGGTATCCTGGCACAAGGCGTGAACGTCGCTGTGCTGGTCATCCTGGCGATATGCGTGGCGGCCAGCGCAAACTTCCCCGTGCTCATCCTATCGTTGTTCTGGAGGCGATTTAACACAGGCGGTGTCATTGGCGGGATGACTGTCGGCCTCGTATCGTCAGTTGTACTGGCCATGATTGGTCCCGCAATGCGAGGAGCGGACGCCTTGTGGCCGCTCGTGAACCCGACGATCGTGTCGATGCCGCTCGGCTTCCTCGGCGCAATTGTAGGCAGCCTGCTCTACGGAAGAGATGCCGATAACGAAGATCGGTTCGATAACTTTCTTATTCAAGTCCACACCGGCGTTGCGCCGAAATAGCCAACACTCCTACAACAAGAAGAGACAACCGTGACGATCAAAGCAGTCGTATTCGATGCATATGGGACGCTTTACGACGTTCAATCCGTCGAAAAGGTAACCAATGACGCATATCCCGGATATGGAGCCATCATCACTCAAATTTGGCGACTCAAGCAGCTCGAATATACGTGGCTCCGCACGCTAATGAAGCGTTACGAAGACTTCTCGCTCATCACCGAGCAGTCGTTAACGTATACCCTCCGATGCCTGGGTTTGAAGGAAGATCCGGCGATCCTTGCCCGTATCATGGATAAATACGTTCACCTCGACCTGTATCCCGATGCGGTCTCGGCGCTTGAAAAAATGCGTGAGCGCAAGCTGGCGATCTTGTCGAATGGGAGCACCGCGATGCTCAACGACTTGGTCAAAAACACAGGACTCGACAAAATTCTCACCGCTACGATCAGCATCGACTCGAAGCGAATGTTCAAGCCGAGTCCGGAGGCTTACACCCTGATTCAATCTCATTTGGGCGTAGCTCCGTCAGAGGTGCTTTTTGTCTCCTCGAATCCCTTCGACGTGTGCGGAGCAAAATCCTTCGGCCTCAGAGTTGCATGGATCGAACGCGTGACACCCGAAGCAATGGCCACCGCCTGCATCGATAACAGCACCGTTCCGCCACTTACAATGTTCAAGGCGCTGCGTACGCAGATGGATGAACTCGGTTTTCAACCCGATGTCCGGATCTCGTCATTATCAAATATTCCGCACGTGTTAGCTGAGCTAAGCTAGCTTCCCCTCCCATGACGGAGAGAGGCCGGGGCAACTTGCTGTCCCCGGCCTCTTTTATTACTGCCGATCCTCGGTGGTCATTGAATATGTCAGTCGCTGAATAACGGGGGCGGCAAAGAGAACGACCGGAACCATGACCGCCCACGACGTCAACCAGGCTTGAAGCCAGCGCGCCAGAAAGATGTCTTCAGAAAGGTAACCCAAACTACCTATTCCAGAGGCAACGCCCGATGTAATCCCCGACTGGATACTTCCATAGAGAAAATGGGCGTAGCGACGCGGTATCTTTAACATAGAACGTCTCACTCAAGCGGCAGCCGTCTTTGCCGCCCTTCTATTCATTTCAAGCCGGCGATCAACCAACGCAACAATCCTATCCAGCACTGGATGGCTCATCCCTTTTTGCTTGGCAGCCAATTGAATAAGCTTGTCGGCTCTTTCGATATTCGGTGCGCCGTTATTTAGCGCGCGAGCGGCGGATGCGGGGCGAGAGAGCCATTCGGCCGCGGCTGCATATTTCTCGAAGGGCACGAGCTCGTCTCGAGACGCGCCGAGCTTTACGCAAACGTCTACCACAAAATTATAGATCGAGCGTGATTCGTCTAGATTGGTGTGAACTGCCTCCTTTGCCGTGCACATGCCATCTTCCGTAACGCAGCGATAATTCCCTGCCATTAGCATCGCCCACTTGGCCAACGGAACGAAGATTGAGTCATAAAATCGCAATTTCACGGGAAGTTCGACCTCGCCCTCTGGTACTCCAAAGCGGACAGCATCGATATCTTTTTCCAGCTGCCGAAGGATACTGTTGCTCTCCTCGCTGTCGAACCGCGCCACCTTGAAGTTTGTTGGCAGAGTGACCTGCAGCACATTGACCTTCTCATCCGGCGGCCTCACTGCCTGTGGATCAGGACTACACAGAGTCAGCTTTCCCGGATCGAAATTATCCCATACCGCGGGTGCGGTGTACGCCGGTTTCAAAAGGTCGGCATCTAGACCTGGAATACGTCTCATGTACGGAAGCGGCGGCATGTTCATGATGGACATGCACGGGACGTTGGATCGGGCGATTGCATCGAGCAATTCCCGAACACCAGCGGAGCCATATTGCGGCTCCTGCATGGCTAACCCGATCAGATCATATTCGCTGGGATCAACGTCCGCAGCGCCGGCAGCAGACACTTCTCCCGGAAGCTTTCGTGAGTCGATCTCAACCTGATCTTTGCGACCCTTCACCGGCATCCGCACGCGAAATCCCTCCGCGTTGATGAGATCTGCCTCCGCTGGAAGACACACCAGCTTTACCGTGTGACCGCCGAATAATATTTTCGATGCGAGCAAGGAGCCATACGACGCGCCAAGAATAAGAATGTTGTATTTCGACATTGAGTACATTTCCTCGAAGTTTATTTATCTTGAGCACGCCGCTTATGCGTCATGCCGAGTACTTCTTACATGATCGATGACAAGAGGGATATCCGGACGTAGCAAGCTCACGGCAAGTGCGCCGCACAATAGGATTGCGACTCCCGTAGCGAACGGCACATTCCAACTGCCAGTGAGATCGATCAACCGCCCAAACACGACCGGCGATACGATTCCCGAGATGCCAACTCCCATAATGACGTAAGCACTCCCCAGACCTGCATACTCTTTCGAAATATCCATCGGGATCGCATACATCGGCGCGATGGTCAGCTCGAGAAAGAACATGGCGCCTGCGAGCAAAGGTACGACCAGCCGCAGGTCATCTAAAAACATCGTCGGCGTGATGAAAGCCGCAGCTCCCAGCAGTGACACCAAAATGACGCTGCAGCGAGCCAGTCTATTACGTCCAGTCAACGACAGAATGCGATCCGAGACGACGCCGCCGACCGTATTTCCGATCAAGCCAGCAAAGAACAACGCACTGGTCAGCATCGCGGAACTGCTCAGATTGGTGCCATGCTGATTGACGAAATAGAGCGGGAGCCATGAGACGAACACCCAGTAGGTCCAGCCGTAGGCAAACATCACGATTGTTACGGGAAACATCCGCTTCGTGATAATCCAAAGCGGCGTTTTCGCGCTCCGGCTTGGCAGAGAAATGCTCAATCCTTCCAGCCTTTTTGGATCGAGCATCGGATGCGTCCGCGGATCGTCGCGAAATAGCGCCCACCATAGAGCGGACCAGACAATTGCCGCAACGCCGCAAATCATAAACGAGACTTGCCAGTCGCCCCACGCGATCAATGCTGCGACGACCGGCGGCGCGAGCGCCGCTCCTAAGCGGGACGCACTGTGTGTGATGCCCTGAATGTAACCGAAGCGCTCAGGCGGATACCAATTGCGCATTGCCTGTGTCGCAGCTGGGAATGCGGGTCCCTCGCCCAAACCAACAGCGAGTCGCGCGATGAAAAGAGAGATAAGGCCTCCTGCGAGACCGGTCGCGATCGTCCCCAATCCAACAACGACAACGCAAACGACCAATGTGGATCGCGCGCCGAACTTCCTTGCTCCCCACCCTCCGAGGAGCACAGACGCCAAATAAGCCCAGGAAAACCCGCTGAAGACGAGACCCATCTCTGTATTCGTGAGGGCAAAATGAGATTTGACGGAAGTAGCCGCAGCGGAAATATTCACGCGATCAAGATACATGATGGCGAACAAGACACAGAGCAGCGTCGTAACAAGGGTATGCGCGCCGATGAACGAGCGCGACGACGACACTCTTCGTGGCGCCTCTTCCGTTTCTTGGATAACAACCATTGTTTCTCTCCCATGGCGTCGTCGATTTTTCCGACTTATCGCCTCTAGTTGTTTGCTCGCTCTCCTACTCCGCCGCTTGCACAACCCGGCCAATCGGCGGGGAATTACCGGACAAAACCTCGATCGCCGCGTTCACTCCGCCTGTGCGATAAGGTATCCCCCTCGCCTTCAGGCCGATCTCAACGCTTGAAAGGGTGCCGAGGACAGATGCCGTGCTGAAATCACCCAGGTGCCCGATGCGAAATACACGGTCAGCCAGAGGGCCAAGACCGTTTCCCAGGGACATATTCGTTCGTTGCAGGATTTCACTGCGGAGTTCGTCGGCCGAATGTCCATCAGGCAGCCGAACAGCAGTCAACGACGAGGAATATTCCGACTCATTGCGGCATTGAATTTCAAATCCCCAATGCTCGACCGCCCGACGCGTGGCGAGCGCTGCCCGATCGTGTCGCGCAAAAACCTGATCGAGCCCCTCTTCCTCGATCAAATCGAGAGCAACCTTCAAGCCTTGCAACAGGTTGGTCGAGGGCGTGTACGGAAAATATCCTTTTTCGTTCGCAGAGAGCATCTCATCCCAGCCGAGAAAGCTGCGCCGTAACTTAGCTTGCCGCGAGGCCGCGATCGCCTTTTGAGAGATAGCATTGAACGCGAGTCCGGGCGGAAGCATTAGTCCCTTCTGCGAACCCCCTACGGTCACGTCGACGCCCCACTCATCATGCCGATAGTCGATGGAGCCGAGAGATGAGATTGTGTCGACCAGCAATAGTGCCGGATGTCCTGCGTTATCAATGGCCCGTCGAACGGCTGCTATATTGGACGTAACGCCGGTGGACGTCTCGTTGTGAACGACTGCCACCGCCTTGATGGCATGCCCGGTGTCTGCGCGAAGCGCCTCTTCGATTGCGTCAGCCTTCACACCAGAGCGCCAATCGCCTCTGATGACGTCCGAACGAAGATCCAGCGCCTTCGTCATGGAGTTCCAGAGCGTAGAGAACCAACCCGTCTCAAACATGAGTACGCGGTCCCCCGGCGACAACGTGTTTACGAGCGCCGCCTCCCACGCCCCTGTGCCGGAACATGGATAGATGATCACCGGATTCTCTGTCTTGAAGACAGTCCGAATGCGTTGCAATACATTCAAACCGAGCTTCCCGAACTCGGGCCCTCTATGATCGATAGTTGGCTTGGCGATTGCCGCAAGTATTGGGAGCGGTGTGTTTGTCGGACCGGGTATCTGAAGGAAATGACGTCCGGGCGTATAAGTCATCCTAAGCTCCGTTCAGTTGTCATAAGAAAAGCGCGGCGTGCCAATCACGGCAAACCATTGCGACCATGCTTTCGAAAGGCCGGACGTTCGGTCATCAGTTCGTAATAAGCGGATACCGCGGGGTAGTCCGGCCTTATGAGCCCCGGATGCGTGAGACAGAACCATCGGTTCACCACTAAGCCGACCGGAATATCAGCAATCGTGAACCGGTTCCCCATCACGTAGGGTCCGTGATTTGTCAGGTGTTTATTCAAAAGGCCGATGACGTGAATGAGCTCTTTCTGGCCTTGCGCGACATACCAAGGATGATCGTACGGCGCTTCTTTTAGTTGGCCGCCGAGAAACGCCCCGCGCAAGGCATGCGTGACGTCGTAGGCTACCCAATCCATCCACTCTTCGATGGCCTGCCGTCCTACCGGATCGTCGGGATAGAGATCGACCGCATTAAACTTGGCGGCGAGATAGCGGACGATTGTGTTGGACTCGCGCATCACGCGCCCGCCGTCGACCACGACAGGTACCTGCCCTGTTAGATTCAACCTGAGAAACTCTGGGGTATTCGTTGGAGCGAAGCCGCGGCCATAATCCTCGCGCGTAAATGGAATACCAATTTCGTCGCAGACCCAGAGAACCTTGCGCACGTTGAAAGAATTTGACCGCCCAAGAATTCTGATCGGGCCACTGCTGCTTTTGGAACCGCCAGCCGTATCTGCCGCGCTGGGAGTCAGGATGTCCGTCATCACACACTCGCTTATCCGTTTTGAATAAGAGAATTGAAAACCTCCTCAATTCGGAAGTAAAATTGAAAGATCAGATGCTTTAATGAGTTTTAGAAATGAATATCGCTCTGCGTCAGTTACGCATTTTTCTCGCAGTTGCGAAGCACGGCTCGTTCAGTCGTGCGGCCGAAGAAATCGGCGTTTCCCAAAGCGCCATGAGCCTCGCCGTGCAGCAACTGGAAACGGAGCTGGGCGTGAAGCTCCTGGACCGCACGACACGGCAGGTGCGACTGACGATGGTTGGTCAGACGCTCGTCGCCAATAGCTCTCGCCTAATCGGAGAACTCGATGTCACTCTGAAAGAGCTTCGCGACATCGGTGAGCAACGCCGTGGCCGTGTTATCATGGCGTGCGTGCCATCAGTCGCTCGCGGCCTCATGCCGCGCTGCATAGACTACTGCGCCATGAAATGGCCAGAGGTGTCTTTTGCGATCGAAGATATTGCAGCCCGAGAAGTGGTCGCCAAGGTCCTCCGTGGCGATATCGAATTCGGTCTCTCAAGTGGCGAAATCGACACATCGGAGTTCGAGATTCAGAGGCTTCTTGAAGATCCGTTCGTTCTAGTTTGCCGTCGCAACGACGCTTTGACGCGTCGAAAGACTGTTTCCTGGCAACAACTCGTCGATCGTCGATTGATTATGCTCAACAACACTTCGGGGAGCCGCCAGCTGATTGTCGACACCATGGCGCGCCTTGGTATCAAGCCCGAGATCTTTCTTGAGCTTGCGCAACCAAGCTCTGTGGTTGGCATGATCGAGGCAGGACTGGGCGTTGCAGTAATACCGGAAATGGTCGCCCCTCATGCAACCCATCCTGGCGTCGTTACCTGCAAGCTCGTAAGGCCATCCGTAAGCCGGACAATTCTCTTGTTTCGCCGTTACGATAGATCGCTATCACCCGCCGCCACCGCTGTATGGGAATCACTTATCCATCTCTACGGCTCTCCTCGTCTTCGGAAGCGTGGATCAACCGCAAGATCCGCATCCGGATAAGCGTTGCAATTTACGGCGGCGGTCCCCGCCTCGACGCTTAAGAGGAATTTTTCTCAAGCCTTAGACAATCAAGCACTTCGTCCTACATCGTCGTTGCTGTCTCTAAACGACTTCGGGCTGCTGTTTAACCTCGTCCTCGCTCGCCTGACGCCACTGAGGGAGACTTGTGTCGACTGTCGTATCGCCTGACGCTCGAGCGGCGTTAACTAAGAGGCACCATCACCACCTTCCGAAAAGCCGACCGCTCCTTTATTCGCCCATACCAACGCTGCAGATGAAGAAGCTCTGGATGGGGGGTCTCCAGTTCGTACCAACGGTGAACAGCCACCGCGGCCGGAATATCGCCCATCGAAAACGAGTCGCCGGCGAGAAATGCCCGATTGGAAAGTCTGGCATCAAGTATCCGCACAGCGCGCAACGACAGCTCTTCAGCGCGGGCAATAACCACCGCATCGCGATTTTTCGGCTTGGTCCTGATCAGTTGGATGAAAAGCGGCCGTAACGCCGGCCAGAATACTGTGGCCTGCCAATCCATCCAGCGCTCCGCATCGAAACGCCTCTTCAATTCAGTCGGAAAGAGACGACCATCGCCCGCCTTATTCGCGAGATAGCGGACAATCACGTTCGATTCCCAAAGCTCAAAATCGCCGTCTTCGATTGTGGGGACGAGTCCATTGGGATTGAGTGCCCGATATGCTGAGGTGTGAGTCATTCCAAGTTCATTGCCGGCGTCAATGCGCTGGAATTCGAGGCCAAGTTCGACACAACACCAGAGTACTTTCTGGACGTTGATCGAATTTGCACGGCCCCAAATCTTCAGCATACTAATAAGTTCCTCGAAGACCGCCTCAGCTTCAGCGACGCGTTAACTGATAACCTGGCTAGGCAGCTTGTCCGCGAGTACCGATGGCTGGCGGATTTCAGGCGCGACCGAAAGAAGTTCGGCAGCGTGGGTCATCAGGCCCGCGGCGACGGCGCCATTCAAATGTGCGTTCCGCCCCGCCTCATCATCGAACGCATCAAAAATCGCGAACGTTGCTTTGTCAAAGCGTACGGCAAACCAGGTGACAGTACCAGCCTCTGCCGCGACAAGGTCACGCGCGTTCGTAAGAAAAGCCGCTACGTCTTCCTCGCGGCCAGGTTTGGCTTTCAACTCGACGTAAAGTGCAAAGCGTGTCACCGTCCCACTCCTTCTTCCCTCTAGCTCACTTCTCTGCCCTAGCGAACGGGCCATTCCGCATCTAAAGAGCTGAGTGGTCGCGAACCGCCTCCGCGAGCGCCGGCTTCAGATCGAGGAACCGCTTGTCGAGTGCTGCTGGATCGTCACGATTAAGGGCGATCATCTTGGCGCGCGTCTCCCCACCGCGGATAACCTCGAAGGCATTTTGCTCGATTGCCTCAATCGTTGCAGTTGCAACGGCGCTTGCGGGCTCACGTACAAAGCCAAGTTCAGGGCCTGCGCGCGACGAATGCATCATCGGAGTGTCGGTCGCTCCGGGATAAACCGTCATGACATGCACGCCCTCGCCCTTTAATTCTCGCCGCAACGATTCACCGAACTTTGCGAGCCCTGCCTTGACACCGGCATAGGTCGCGTAAAACGGGGCTGCAACAAGCGCGATACCGGACGTGACATTGACAATAAGGCTATCGCCGCTCTCACGAAGTGCGGGCAATGCGGCGCGCGCGAGCAGGATGGGCGCGACGAGGTCGACCTCAATCATGGTGCGGATCTCGTCCTCTGCCGTGTCTTCGAGACGCCCCGCCCGTACCCCTCCTGCATTATTGACGAGGACATCTAGGCCGCCGAGGAACTTGAGCGACGATGCAAGTGTCGCCTTGCGTCCCTCCTCTTTGCTCACGTCGGCAGCGGCGTACTCCACGCGCCCCCTTTTGCGCAATTGCTCCGTAGCGGCCTGCAAAACATCCGGCCGACGGCCGGTGATCACAACGCGTGCTCCTTTTTCCAACATCCCCTCGGCAATCGCGTATCCAATACCGCTCGAGCCGCCGGTGATCAGTACCCGCTTTCCTTGAAGATTCATGGTTGTCTCATGTCACATGTTTTTTGGGGGGGATAACGTCGCGTCTTTAGCGCGCAGCCTTGGGGTAGTTTGAAGGAAACAGCGCGCGTCGTGTTTCTTCATCCATTTCCTTCTTGAACGCGTGATCCGTCCCGACTGCTCTGGCTTTGGCAACAGCGGGCCGAGCATCAATGGCTTTGAACCAGCGTTCAAGATTCGGAAAAGCTGCGATCGCGGCAGCCTCACCAGGCAACACGCGAGGAGCACGGTCGAGCCACCCCCACGCCGAGATGTCAGCGACCGAAAACTTATCTCCGACGATGAATTCACGCCCCTTGAGATGAACGTCCAACACCTCATAATGACGCTCGACTTCCCGGCGGTAGCGATTGATCGCATAGCCCAGTTTTTCTGGAGCCGCGTGCTGGAAATGAACAGCCTGCCCCGAGAAAGGGCCGATACCCGTGGCTATAAAAAACAACCACGACAACAGCTCTCCCTTCTCGTTCGGCGAGCCAATGAGGCGCCCCGTCTTTTCGCCTAGATAAAGCAGGATCGCTCCTGAATCAAAAACCCGTATTTCGTTTCCTCCAGCTCCATCCGTATCGACGATCGCGGGCACCTTTCCGTTCGGATTGATGGCACGAAATTTCGGTTCGTGCTGCTCACCCTTACTGGTGTCGACAGGGATCACCTCATATTCGAGTCCAACTTCCTCAAGCATGAGCGCGACTTTGGCCGGGTTAGGTGTCGGATGAAAATAAAAACGAATCATTGGCTTCCTCTCTGGAGGCGATTGAATGGCAGCTGCCAAGCAAGAGGCCGATAGCAGTAGCGCCGGCACCAACTTGCCTGTCAGGCTGGCGCTCGTTCCGCATTATCATTCATTTTAGATCATGTGATCTAAAATGAATCAAGCGCGATCACGGCAGTCTTTCTCCTGCCGTTAGAGGAATCATTGTTATTCGTGCTCAGAAGAAAACAGAAACTATCCGCAGCGGGTTCAAAGCCGTATGTCGCGAAAGCGAAATGGCCCGCACTTGGTGACATTCAAGTCAGCGGCGCCGCCGGCACCCGATACAAACGTTTCCTGTTCGGAAGAGACGGATCAGGCCCGCATTTCGGGACCGGAATCCTCCTGCAAGAAGTGACGCTCAGTCACGAGGAGCGGACCTTCGGCATGGGGCAGCATTTTCTTGAACCTGTTCGAAAACGTCGCGATAAGCGTGGGAACTTTCGAACGAGAAAGCTCCTGTGCAAGCCAATGATCCAGCGGAAGGGACATGACTTTCCCCTTATCCCCATTTCCCGGGCAGATTCGACTGCAATTGCGGTCATTGTAGATCACGCGTTCTAAAATGAGCAGCCCTGCGGCGGCCAATTCCGGCAGCAACCAAGATTGTCAACCCACCGCACCGGGTGCTATGTAACAGGTTCAAGAGACTAGGTATTTATCAATGGGAAGAGGTTCAAAGTAGATGGCGAGGCCGCGTGAATTCGATGAGGCGGCTGTTTTAGATGCGGCCATCGAGCGATTTTGGCAACGCGGATATGAGGCGACTTCCGTGCGCGACCTCGCCGACGAAATGAACATTGCCGGCGCCAGTCTTTACAATGCCTTTGGCGACAAGCGCAGTTTATATGCCAGAGCGCTTAATCGGTATCTTGATCAAACCTTCCGTGAACGAATTCGGCGTATCGAACCGGCCATGCCCCCGCGGGAGGCTATCAGCAGTTTCCTTCAGGAAATCATCAAGCGCTCGCTGACCGACAAGCAGCGTCGCGGCTGCATGCTAGTGAATTCGGCGATAGAGAGCGCGCCCTTCGACCCAGATTTTCTGAGCATTGTAGCGACGTTTCTCAACGAGGTGGAGGCGTTTTTCTTTCGGTGTGTCTCTAAGGGCCAGAAAGATGGCAGCGTTACGCGCGATCATTCAGCCGAGGATCTTTCCAAATCGCTCCTTGGTATCCTCCTTGGCATCAGAGTACTCGCACGCGTCCGTCCAGATCGGAAATTACTCGAGGGCCTCGTCCGACCTATCCTTGGCTTGCTCGATGGAGAGGCCACCGCGCCGTCTCGCCGCACGCGCAAAAGTCGCTCTCACTAGAGGTAACGAGACCTCCTCTCCCGACTCTATCACCCCCAGATTTCGATCTATGGGAATCTGTTTCAGCCGCTAGAGTGAACGCTGTCAGTTACGCTCATATCCCTCTCCCGCGCGCCTCAAGCGAGCTTCACTTGCGCATCGGGCCAATCGCTGGCCAAGCATGCAAGGAGCTCGTCGGTTGTGAAAGATGCTGTGTGTGTGTCCCGACCGAACAAAAGCAGAGACACCACTGAGCCCTAACCGCGGACCTCGAGTCTCCATGTTTCAAATAGACGGTCTAATAAGTGGAGCGCCGAAAGAAAGAACTCCGTCAGACTGCGCCTAGGCTGCGGATTCGAACGCCCGATTGGCGATTCTTTGGACAATTCAGAAAATGCTGGTTGCTATGCTCCACGAATGTGGTCCAAGGCGGCCCTCACAGATCACTGTCTGCGGCAAAAAGCCTATTCAGATCAGGCTGTTGATTGGTTCGGAGTATGTGGCTGGGGAACCTGGATTCGAACCAAGATTAACGGAGTCAGAGTCCGCTGTTCTACCGTTGAACTATTCCCCAATCGATCGAGCGTCCCAAGGGAGCAAAGCCTTAGCTCAGCTCACCCGCTACCGGGAGCCGCAAATCAATCGTGGCGCACGATATAGAGTGCGCGCGAGCCGCGGTCTACCCCCACTTTTCATCGAAACCACATTCTTGCGGATCTATCTCCGCTGGGTTGACAGAGAAACAGATATCAACTTATTTTCTATTGTAAAAACAATTAGATAGGTAGATCTACGACGAATCGACTTGATGCTGGCTTTAAGAGATAGGTCCACGCGCCCCGCTCTCCCTTTGCCCCGCTCACCGGCCGTCCTGGCTCCTCGATTCGATCGGGTTCCATCGTCCTGTTTAACAATTTGTGCAACAACGCCCGTCATAGTCCGGGGAAATCAAAATTCCTGACAGGCAAAACTTACGCATGTTGACCTCACCGCAGGCTACCTCGCTTGGGCGCGTGATTTCGGTTCGCGGCTCACAGGCCCGCGTTGGAATCCTCGCGACCAACCAGATCTCGAACAATGCTCCACGCGCGACCGTCGGCCAATTCTTCGGAATTCGCACCGCGACGACGACGATCGTGGCGATCATCACTGAAGTGACGCGAGAAAACCTGCCGACAACCGATAATTATTTGGCGGTTGCTTCCGTCGACCTGCTCGGCGAAATCGCAAGCGGACCGACCGGCCGCTTTCAACGCGGCGTTACGTCTTATCCAACCATCGGCGATGCGGTCGATGTGCTCACCAATCAGCAGCTCAGAACGGTCTACGCACCATCGAAAGCCGAACAGATCAGCATCGGCACGCTGCAACAGGATCCTTCCGTCATCGCGCACGTCGATGTCGAAGAAATGCTCAGCAAGCATTTCGCGATTCTAGGTTCAACGGGCGTCGGAAAATCCAGCGGCGTCTCGTTACTGTTGAACGAGATTCTCCGCGTTCGGCCGAACCTGCGCGTCTTCCTGCTCGACGTGCACAACGAATATGGCCGTTGCTTCGGTGACAAGGCACTGGTCCTTAATCCACGCAATATCAAACTACCATTCTGGCTGTTCAATTTTGAAGAGTTCGTCGACGTGATCTTTGGCGGACGCCCTGGCGTTCCTGAAGAACTCGAGGTGCTTGTCGAGTTGATCCCGCTCGCAAAAGCAACCTACACGCAATACCAGAACTCCGATCGCGTTGGGCTTAAACGGGCCGATCCGAAAAATGTTGGCTTTACACCAGATACACCGGTGCCCTACCGGCTCGTTGACCTGATCTCGCTGATCGACGAACGCATGGGCAAGCTGGAAAATCGATCTTCACGCATCGTCTACCACAAGCTGATCTCGCGCATCGAAGCCGTAAAGAACGATCCGCGCTATGCGTTCATGTTCGAGAATGCGAACGTCGGCGGCGACACGATGGCTGAAGTCGTCAGCCTTCTATTCCGCTTGCCTGCAAATGGCCGGCCGATGACCATTATGCAACTCGCAGGCTTCCCCGCCGAGGTTGTGGACTCCGTCGTTTCCGTGCTTTGCCGCATGGCATTCGATTTTGGATTGTGGAGCGACGGCGCATCGCCGCTGCTGTTCGTGTGCGAAGAAGCCCACCGTTATGCGTCTGCCGATCGTAGTGTCGGATTTGGTCCGACGCGAAAAGCCGTATCGCGCATCGCCAAGGAAGGCCGCAAATACGGCGTTTATCTCGGATTGATCACGCAACGGCCGGCCGAGCTCGATGCGACCATCATCTCCCAGTGCAACACACTGTTTGCCATGCGGCTGGCTAACGACCGTGACCAGACGCTGCTCCGCTCCGCGGTTTCTGACGCCGCAGCCAATCTTCTGTCGTTCGTGCCATCGCTTGGCACCCGCGAAGTACTTGCGTTCGGCGAAGGCGTCGCACTGCCGACCCGTCTGCGTTTCAAGGAAGTGCCGACGCATCAATTGCCACGCGGCGAAGCGACCATTGCAACCTCGCCAACCGCCTATACCGGTCACGACATCAACTTCGTCAGCTCGGTGTTGGAACGTTGGCGCGGCGCGCAAACGCACCGAGAAGCTCCGAACGACCCGGTCTTCGGCGGCGGATTGGGCGATCGTACGCTCCCGCGCATGTCTGAAGCTCCCATGCTGCAACCATCCATGGGCCTCGATCCCGATCGCTTCTCCTTGCTGAAAAAGCCGTTGCGCTGAGCTGATCTGCGTCCCGATTGTTGGAGAGCTGCCGCTTGCGTGGCGGGCGCCTTCGCCTATGCTCGCGGCAACAGTTCTCATATCGGGCTATACATATGTCTCAACGTCCTATCAGCCGCTTTCCCGTCCCTGCGTTGAACGCATTGCCAGACGACATCCGCACGCGGATTCTAGCGGTCCAGGAAAAATCCGGATTCGTACCAAACGTGTTCCTCGCGCTGGCCTACAGGCCGGACGAGTTTCGCGCGTTTTTTGCCTACAATGACGCGCTGATGGAAAAAGAAGGCGGGTTGAGCAAAGCCGAGCGCGAGATGATCGTGGTCGCGACCAGCGCCGCCAACCAATGTCACTATTGCATCGTCTCCCACGGCGCAGTGCTGCGCATCCGCGCCAAGAATCCGCTCATCGCCGACCAGATCGCGAACAACTACCGCAAGGCCGACATCACACCGCGTGAGCGCGCGATGCTCGATTTCGCCGTCAAGGTTTGCCTGGAATCGCAAAAGACATCCCCCGACGACTTTAAGACGCTGCATGCGCACGGCTTCAGCGACGACGACATCTGGGACATCGCAGCGATCGCCGCGTTCTTCGCGCTTTCAAATCGCATGGCCAGTGTCACGGACATGCGGCCCAACGACGAATTCTATATGATGGGCCGAGTCCCGAAGACGTAAAGAGAAAGGCGCTTCAATTTGCTCGAGTGGTCTGACATCGTCCTGCGGCTGGGTGTGGCAACACTCGCATCCGGCGCCATCGGTCTCAACCGCGACCTGCACGGTAAGCCGATCGGGTTGCGAACGTTGGGCCTGGTCGGCCTCGCAACCGCACTTGCCGTCATGATCGCCAACCCTGCGGCCCTCGAAGCCGGACGATTGTCCGACGCCACGAGCCGCGTCATTCAGGGAATTCTCACCGGCATCGGCTTTCTTGGCGCTGGCGTCATCGTCCATGCCGAACAGCACAAGGTGAAAGGTCTCACGAGCGCGGCGAGTGTCTGGTTTACCGCATGCATCGGCGTGGTGTGCGGCTTGGGGCACTGGCGGCTCGTTGCCGTCGCTCTCGGCATCGCGCTCTTGCTACTTGTCTTCGGCGGACCGCTAGAGCGCGCGATCCATCGCCTTTTCAGCGGCCGGAATAGCGAAGACTTGCCACCCGCTCCTTAGTCGTCCGAAGCCGGTCCACACCAGCCGGGCAAGTAAATCGCGTCTTTGCTTTTTCCCAACGCCAGAGCCTGCTCGATAGCCTTTTCAAAATCGGCATCGACGGATTTGCGCGGCAGGCGCCGGCGCAGAAAATCCGCCCAAAGGAATTCGCTGAAAGGCGTTGTGTCCTTGGCAAAGCCACCGGCACGACGTAGTTCGCCGGCCAGGCTCCGGAATGGATCGTCTTTCAAACCCGTGATGTTTTTCGGCAGCTCATCATAGTGGCAACGTTCGCCCTTGGCGTCGTAGGGATACACCCAGCGATGGTTATCCAGCACCACCCAGAATGCCTTTTTATCCACCATCGTGAGATCGGCGACCACCGAGACCAGAACGTCCTTCTCACCTTCTTCATGAAGGGCGCGGGCCAAATGGTGATGGTCGATGACGTAGTTGCGCTTGTCTGGACCCACCACGACCGGGATCATGTGCCTTCCGAGCAGCTCGGCGCGCTTCTTTTTGGTGTGGTTTCGCCACCGTTTGCGCTTCTCATTGACCTCTCTCATACCGACAGTCATCTGCGTGGGACGCAGAGAGAGGATTGAAACTGGCTCCAGGACTGGCTCGCGTTTGTTCGCCATTGGGTTCGACAACCTCCGATGCGTAAGACAGCGAATATGTACCGAAAATGTGATCCGGCTGGACATCACGATCGGGGCATGATGCAGTGCAAACTAAATTGTCTGCATGGTCCGCGACGTGAGATTGGCCGAACAACGACAATCGGTTCCATCTATCCTTTAAGGCATCACAGGAATACCTTCTTTTTTCAAGACACCTTGAATCGACGTGCTAAAACAATTGGCAATTCGGATTTCGATTCATGACCATTCAGCGACCAGTGATGACGGACGGCGAAAATCGCGTAGTGAAATTCCGCCCGCGCACCTTGGCGCGACCGCCTGCACCTGTTGCGAATGAGAACACCGACAACGTCGCCCATGTTGGGAGCGACAAGGCTGCGCCTGATCTGTCACAATATGAGCGTGGACGTGAGAGCCCTGAAGAGTATCGCCATCGGATGATTGCTAATGTTGCCGCGATCGTTTTCACGGCGGCGCTGACAGGCATCGGAATTTGGCTGGCGATGACTCTTGCCGATCTTCGCAATACGCAGGACTGCGTTTTGATGGGCCGGCGGGATTGCGCTCACATCTCCGCCCAGGCCGTCCATCTAGCTCGGTACAACTAGTGTGGCGGTTCTGAAGTCCGCATCATGCTTGCTGCGAGTCCGGAATGCGGACTTCAGAACCAAAGCCACACTAGAACAATAACTTGCTAGAGCCCTTCGATTCCGAAGTTCGCAGACGAACGAGCAGCGGTATCATGCGAACTTCGGAATCGGGACTCTAGCCATCCCCAGGCTGTCCACCGTGGCTCCCTGTGCCATTGAACTCGGCCCCCTGCTCCGATATACGGGAATTTAACACTCGTCCCTTCGGGGGCTGCGACAGCCTTCCCTGTTCCTGCTCCGCGCCAAGAATGGGCAATTTACCCCGAAATATCAAAGGTTTATAGATGTCGACTACATTCGATCAGGTCGCCACGATCATTGCGGAAACATGCGACATTCCCCGCGACACGATCACCCCTGAGAGCCATGCAATCGACGATCTGGGCATCGACAGCCTGGATTTCCTCGACATTGCATTCGCAATCGACAAGGCATTCGGCATCAAATTGCCGCTTGAAAAGTGGACCCAGGAGGTCAACGACGGCAAGGCGACTACAGAGCAGTACTTCGTTCTGAAGAACCTCAGCGCCCGTATCGACGAGCTGGTCGCGGCCAAGGGCGCCTGACGCGCCCCCGCCATGCACCTCGAATATTTCAAACTGATCGACCGGATCGCCGACCTCAACGTCGGCGAACGGACCATTACGGTTGAAGCCCAAGTCCCGCAGACCAATACGATCTTCGAAGGGCACTTCCCCGGCTATCCGCTGATGCCGGGCGTTTTGCTGATCGAGGCGATGGCGCAGACGTCGGGCTGGCTTCTGATCGCTCTGTTGAAGTTCGAACGCATGCCATTTCTCGCCAGCGTCAAAGAAGCCAAGATGCGGGATTTCGTAAAGCCGGGCGAACTGCTGACTATTGATGCCAGCCTCTCCCACGATGGGTCAGGCTTTGCGATCACGGAGGCAAAGGTGCGCGTCAACGGCAAGCTGAAATGCAACGCCACGCTGACTTTCCGCCACACGCCATTTCCGAACGCAGAACTGCGTGGACACATGGAAGCGATGGCGAAGCAGCTCGGCTTTCCCGAACAGGCTATGACTCATGACTGAGCCCACATCGAACGGCGGGTCGCGTGAAACCTGGATCACCGGCATTGGCCTTGCGACCTCGCTGGGCGAAGGGCTGGACGCGCATTGGGATGCTCTGAGCAAGAAAGAGATCAATGCGGACGTGACGTCGTTCGCGCCGTATATCGTTCACCCCATGGTGAAGGTCAGCTTTGACTCACAGATCCCTAAAAAGGGTGATCAGCGCCAGATGGAAGCCTGGCAGCGCATCGGCACCTACGCCGCAGGGCTCGCGCTCGATTCGGCAGGCATCAAAGGCAATACCGAGATTCTTTCCCGGACGGACATGATCGTTGCCGCCGGTGGCGGCGAACGCGATCTCGCTGTGGACTCGGCCGTTCTCAACGCGCAGGCCCAGAGCAACGACTCTCCGGCTTCGTTGAACGAACGCTTGATGAACGACCTGCGCCCGACGCTGTTTCTGGCGCAGCTTTCCAACCTGCTCGCAGGCAACATCGCCATCGTCCACGGCGTGACCGGATCATCCCGCACCTTCATGGGTGAGGAAGCCGCGGGCGTTGATGCCGTCCGCATTGCGCTGGCACGTATCGCGGCAGGCCAGAGCGATATCGCCCTCGTTGGTGCTGCGCAGAACGGCGAGCGCAAAGATCTGCTGATGCTCTATGAGTTCGCGGATTACAACCTGAAAGACAAGTTTGCCTCGGTATGGGAGCGTGCGAACGGTTTCGCGCTTGGCTCCGGCGGAGCCTTCCTGGTTCTGGAATCCAAGGAGCACGCGCTAGCGCGCGGTGCGAAGCCCTACGCGAAGCTCACGAACGTAGTCTCCGACCTCGCACGGCGCAAAACCGCGGGCGATGTCACCTCGACGATGGATCGGTTGTGGTCAAAGCTTGGCCCAGTTGGAAGCGATGCGGCCATCATCACCGGTGCAACGGGGGCAGCCCAGGTGACCGCTGAGGAGCGGGCTTTCCTGGCGAAACATAAGGACATCCCCGTACGCGCCACGGGCACTTCTTTCGGCCACATCATGGAAGCGCAGTTCCCCCTCGGGATAGCGCTTGCCGCGTTGTCGGTCTCCCGCGGAGGGCTATTCCCCGCGAATGATGGCAGCAATGTCGAGATTGAAATGTCCAAGGCGCCTTCCCAGATTGTGGTGATTGGGGCTGGCCACTGGCGCGGCGAAGGCATGGCGCTGGTCGAAGCTGTATAACTGCGGGGACACCATGACAGCGAAACGCGATAAATTCGGACGGCCTATTATCGTTGTCACGGGCATGGGCGTTGTCACCTCGCTGGGCGCCGGCAAATCCGACAATTGGGCGAAGCTCTCCGCTGGCGAGTCCGGAATTCGCACGATCACGCGTTTCCCGACTGACGGCATGAAGACCACGATGGCCGGCACCGTCGATTTCCTTTCCATCGAACCTTTCTCATCCACCGTTCTTTCTGAACGCCTCGCCGACGTTGCGACTGAAGAAGCGGTCGCCCAGGCGAACATTGGCACGAAGGGCGACTTCCCAGGCCCCTTGTTTCTGGCTGTTGCGCCGGTCGAACTCGAGTGGCCTCCTCGCCAGGACATTGGCCGCGCCACTGGCTTGCAGTCCGGCATAGATTACGACGCGCTGCTGCGCGCCAGCGGTGGCGGAAAGTTTACGGATCTCCATCGCCGCTTCGTATTTGGCTCGGTTGCTGACCATCTGGCAGAAACCTTCGGCACCAAGGGCTCGCCTATTTCGTTGTCCACCGCATGCGCGTCGGGCGCCACCGCCATTCAACTCGGTGTCGAGGCAATCCGCCGCGGTGAGACCGACGCTGCGCTTTGCGTGGCAACGGACGGCTCGGTGAATGCCGAAGCCCTGATCCGCTTTTCGCTGTTGTCCGCCCTCTCAACTCATAACGAGCCGCCGCAGGGCGCAGTGCGTCCTTTCGCGAAGAATCGCGATGGCTTCGTGATGGCCGAAGGCGCAGGAGCGCTCGTGCTCGAAAGCCTCGAGTCAGCGACTGCGCGCGGAGCAAAAATTCTCGGCGTTGTGGCCGGTTGCGGCGAGCTGGCAGATTCCTTCCACCGCACCCGATCCAGCCCGGACGGAAAACCGATCGTGGGTTGCGTTCGCAATGCATTGGCTGATGCCGGGATGGACGTCGAGCGGATCGACTATATCAACGCCCACGGCACCGGCACGCCCGAGAACGACAAGATGGAATACCTCGGCATCTCGACCGTATTCGGCGAGCGCGCCAAGCAGGTGCCGGTTTCGTCCAACAAGTCGATGGTCGGCCATACCCTTTCGGCCGCGGGCGCGGTCGAAGCGGTATTTTCGCTACTGACGCTCGAACACCAGCGCATCCCGCCCACGATCAATTACGACGTGCCCGACCCTGCAATCCCGTTCGATGTGGTGCCGAACCAGGCACGCGACGCCCGCGTGACGGCCGTGATGTCCAATTCGTTCGGATTCGGCGGCCAAAACGCCTCCCTGATCCTGACCGGCGAGCCGGTCTGACCGGGCTTCTGTGACGGCGATGGTTGACGCCATCGCCTGAACCGGCGATACGCTCCCGAACAGTTCATGAACCTTTAGTCTTGGATCTAGTCTTGGAGACGCAGTGATGCGTGCGCTTAGCCTTGTTGCCGACCGCGAACTGGTGGTCGCAGACGTCCCGCCCCCGCCACCGCCGGGCGCTGGCGAAGTGCAGATCCGCGTCAAGGCCGTCGCACTCAACCATATCGACGTGTGGGGCTATCGCGGCATGGCCTTCGCCAAGCGTAAGCTGCCTCTTGTGGTCGGCGCCGAAGCCTCAGGCGAGATCGCATCGGTCGGCGAAGGCGTCACACGCTTCAAGCCGGGCCAGAAGGTCGTGATGTACGGCGCGCTGACGTGCGGCACCTGCCCGGCCTGCAAGGAAGGCCGTGACAACCTCTGTGAAAACGTTGCCGGCATCATGGGTTTCCATGTCGACGGATTTGCCCGCGAGTTGATGAACCTGTCGGAACGGCTCGTCATTCCGGTTCCGGATGGTGTTAGCGACCGCGATGCAGCCTGCGCACCGATCGCCTTTTCCACCGTTCAGCACATGCTGTTCGACAACGCGAAACTCCAGCCTGGTGAGACTGTCCTGGTGCATGCCGGTGGCTCAGGCATCGGCACGGTCGCGATCATGATGGCGAAAGCCATCGGCTGCACCGTCATCACCACTGTGGGCGATGACTCGAAAATCGAAGGCGTGAAGGCGCTCGGCGCCGACCACGTCATCAACTACCGCAAGGATCGTTTCGAGGGCGAAACCCGCAAGATCACCAAGAAGAAAGGCGTCGACGTCGTCTTCGAACACGTCGGCGCGGATACCTTCAACGGCTCCCTGCTGAGCATGAAGCGCGGCGGGCGTCTGGTAACCTGCGGATCAACATCGGGACCGACAACCACCATCAACCTGATGCAACTGTTCCAGCAACAGTACCGCATCTTCGGTTCGTTCGGCGCGACCATGCGCAACATCACCGACAGTCTCGACAAGATCGCCGCGGGCATGAAGCCGGTCATCGATATGGAAGTGCCGATCAGCGATGTCGCATCCGCACTCAAGCGCATGGAAAGCCGGCAGGTCTTCGGCAAGATCATCGTCACATTCTGATGAAGCGTCTTTTCTTACGCGCCAAGGCCGGCCTGCGCGATGCCGTAAAGCCCGTGACGGGCGCGGTCGTGGGTAGCATCGCGGTTGGCGTGCTGCGCATGACACGTTATTTCGATCCGCAGCGCACCGCAGACACGTTTGCATCCGTGACGCGCGGGATCGGACCATGGCTGCCAGAACACAAGATCGGCCGCGCCAACTTGACTGCGGCATTTCCGGAAAAGTCGCCTGAGGAAATCGAAACGATCCTCACGGGCGTATGGGAAAATCTCGGACGCGTCGCCGCAGAATTTGCCCACATTGATCACATCTGGGATCTCGATCCTGAAAATCCCGAGAAGGGCCGTATCGAACCCGCGCCGGGCAGCATCGAGAAATTTCTAAAATTGCGCGACGACGGCAAGGGTGCGCTCGTCTTCGCAAGTCATCTTGCCAATTGGGAATTGCCTGCCCTCGCCGCGCCAGCGTACGGGCTCGAATCGGCTGTGCTCTTTCGCCGGCCGAACATCGCCGCTGTCGATCGCGCCATTCAGGACATCCGCGCGGTGAACATGGGAACGATGGTTGCAACCACGCACGACGCCCCCTTGCGACTTGCGCAGGCCCTTCAGGACGGCGTGCACGTCGGCATGTTGGTCGATCAACATTTCGGACGCGGTGTGGACGTGACTTTCTTCGGCCGCCGAGCCAAAGCCAATCCCATGCTCGCACGCCTCGCCCGTCAGGTCGACGTCCCGATCCATGGCGTTCGTGTCATGCGGTTACCGAACCATCGCTTCCGTATCGAGGTCTCGGACGAAGTCGTCCCGGTTCGTGATGCCGACGGCAAAGTCGACGTACAAGGGACGACGCAAGCGATCACATCGGTGATCGAAGGCTGGATTCGCGAAGCCCCCGAGCAATGGCTCTGGCTGCACCGCCGTTGGCGCTGAGACGGCGTCTCCTCAGCGGCCGGTTTTCACACGCGTCCATATCCGGTTGATGATCCGCTGCGTCGCAGGATCGCGCGCGGTAATCACGAACAGCCGACCAAGTGTCGTATCGTCCGGATAAACCGTCTTATCATCGAAGACTTTCGGATTGATCAGATTCTGGCTGGCGAGATTGCCGTTTGCATAAGACAGAAAGTCGGAATTCTTGGCCGCAACATCCGGACGGTAGAGATAGTTGATGAGTTCGTAGGCCTCGGCGACATTCTTCGCATCCGCCGGAATGGCGAAATTGTCGAAGAACATCTGCGCGCCCTCTTTGGGGATCGCGTAACCGATTTCAACGCCGTTGTTGGATTCCGCAGCCCGGCTCTGCGCCTGCTTGATGTCTCCGGACCAGCCCACCACGAAGCAGATCTCGCCGGTGGCCAGCGCACTCAGATATTCCGACGAGTGAAACTTGCGGACATAAGGCCGTATCTTGCTGACCAGCTCAGCCGCCTTTTCAAGATCCGCCTGCTTGGTCGAATTCGGATCAAGCCCGAGATAGTTCAGCGCCGCCGGCAGAATGTCGTCAGGGGAATCCAGCATCTGGATTCCACAATCCTTGAACTTCGCCAAGTTCTCCGGCTTGAACACGATATCCCAGGAATCGATCTTTGCGTCCGGCCCCAGGATGTCGCGAACCATCTTGACGTTATAGCCTATGCCCGTGGTGCCCCACATATAGTTGACGGCGTAGGCGTTCCCCGGATCGTAGATCGCGAGACGCTTGGTCACCTCGGGCCAAGCATTGGCGAGATTAGGCAGCTTGGTCTTGTCGAACTTCTGAAAGATATTCGCCGCGATCTGACGCTGCAGGAAATAGGCTGTCGGGACAACCACATCGTAGCCGGACTTGCCCGCAAGCAACCGCGTTTCGAGTGTCTCGTTGGCATCGAATGTGTCGTAGACAACCTTGATGCCGGTCTCCTTGGTGAAGTCGTCAAGGACGCCCGGCGCCATGTAGTTCGACCAATTGTAGAAATTGACCGTTCGCTGCTGGGCTTGCGCTGAACACGCCGTCAGCACGCCTGCGATCAAAGCTACCAGGCGTAGTCCTTTCGCAATCCCCATGCCCATCAGCCTTCTTTCGTCGTCTCAATCAGCCATTCAGCACACGCGACAGTCGTTCCAGCGCCGTGTCGATCGTTTCGTCCTTCTTTGAGAAGCAGAACCGCACCACCGACGTCACATGATCCTCTTCATAGAAAGCTGACACAGGAATCGTCGCGACCTTGTGCTCAGTGACGAGACGCTTGCAGAAGGCTTCGTCAGTCTCGTTCAGCCCAAGCGGAGCAAGGTCCACATTGACGAAATATGTGCCCTGCGATTTCAGGACAGGAAAACCAATCCGTGACAATCCCTCACTCAACCGGTCGCGGCTGCGCGCCAGTTCTGCGCGCATGTTGAAGAAGTAATCGTCTGATTTGCCGAGCCCGTAGGCCACCGCGACCTGAAGGTTCGGCGCTGTAGTAAAGGCCAGGAACTGGTGAGCTTTTGCCAACACGCGCAGGAGATGCGGCGCGGCGCAAACAAAGCCCACTTTCCACCCGGTCAGCGCGAAGATTTTTCCGGCAGAGCCGACCTTCACAGTGCGATCGCGCATTCCCGGAAGCGAAATCAGAGGAATGTGTTGCAATCCGTCGAAGACCACATGTTCCCAGACCTCGTCGCAAACCGCGATCAGGTCGAACTCCTGACAGATCCGCGCAAGCATCTCCAGGTTTTCGCGCGGATATACTACAGCGGCGGGATTCAATGGATTGTTGAGAACGACGTACTTCGTTTTCGGCGTAATCGCGCGACGGATCGCTTCTTCCGGTAGCAACCAATGCGGTGGCTCGAGGCGAATGAATTTCGGGATGCCGCCCGCCAAGCGAATGATCGGCACGTAAGAATCGTACATCGGCTGGAACACCAGCACCTCGTCGCCGGGCTTGATCAAGCCGAGCAGTGATCCCGCCAGTGCCTCCGTTCCGCCGGAGGTCACCATGACTTCCGTCATGGGGTCGAGCTGGACGCCATGCCAGTGCGCATAATGGGTCGAAATCGCCTGACGAAGTTCAGGGATCCCCATCATGGAAGGATATTGATTGTAGCCGTTCAAGACGGCGTCGGCCGCCTTTTCACGAATGTCCAGCGGACCCGGGTCATCCGGAAATCCCTGGCCGAGATTGATGGCGTTGAGGTCACGCGCAGCCTGCGACATGGCCTCGAAGATTGTGACCGGCAGGTCCGCGAATATCTTGTTCATCGAAAAATCAGCCGCCCGTCTTCGTCGGCAGGCCAGCAGCCTTCCAACCCAGCATGCCGCCGGCAAGATGCGAGTCATAAGGCTTGCCGTCCGCCTGCGCAGCCAGCGACGCGGTCACGGAACGTTTGCCAGAACGGCAGGCGAAAACGATCGTCTTGCCCTGCGGGTCGGGAATGTCGGAAGGGTCAAAAGTTGAGAGCGGTACCACCACCGCGTCAGGATAGGCTTCGACCGCAACTTCATTCGGCTCCCGGACGTCGATCAACAGATAACGCCCTTCGGCAATGCCCTTGGCAACGTCGGCCGGAGCCAAATCGTGAACTTTATGGTCTGACAATTTAAGCCTCCGGGAGGTGCATGGATGCCGCAAACTCCCTTTTTATGACGGGAAAATCAAGCTTTCGCGCAGCTAGATAGTGACCTGCGTTCCGACTTCAACGACCCGCCCGGTTGGGATCTGGAAGTAATCGGTGGCATCGTTGGCGGAGCGGCTCAAGGCAATAAACAAGTGATCCTGCCAGCGCGGCATTCCGGATTGGGCGGCGGGCTTCAAGGCACGGCGCGACAGGAAAAACGAAGTCGACATGATGTCGAACTGCCAGCCCAGCTTGCGGGCGATGACAAGGGCCCGCGGCACATTCGGCGATTCCATGAAACCGAATTTGAGCACGACCTTCGAGAACATCTCGCTCACCTCTTCAAGCCGCACGCGCTCCGACGGATCGATGCGCGGAGTCGGCGCGGTTTCGATGGTGAGAATAACATTCTTCTCATGCAGCACTTTGTAATGCTTCAGACTGTGCATGAGCGCTGTCGGCGCGTAGTCGGGGTTGCTCGTCAAAAACACCGCCGTACCTGGCACGCGCTGCGGCGGCTTCTTTGCCAACATCCCGATGAGATCGGTCAGAGGAATTTCCTGCTTGTGCGACTTCTCATAGAGCAGCCGACTGCCGCGCCGCCACGTATACATCAACAGCATGACAAGGCCGCCGAGTGCGAGGGGCACCCACCCGCCTTCGAAAATTTTCAGCAGGTTGGCCGTCAGGAAAGTTAGGTCGATCACGAGGAACGGCAGAATCAAAGCGGCAGCCGCGAGAGGATGCCACCGCCAGACTTTCCAGATCACCACAAAACCCATCATCGCCGTGACGACCATCGTCCCCGTCACCGAGATGCCGTAAGCCGAAGCGAGCGCGCTGGAGGAACGGAATACGACCACCAGCATCAGCACCGCGATGAACAGCAGCATGTTGACGCGCGGAATATAGATCTGACCGGAATGCGTTTCAGACGTGTGAGTGATTTCAAACCGCGGCATCAAACCGAGTTGGATCGCCTGGCGAGTCAGCGAATAAGCACCGGTGATAACCGCCTGACTGGCAATGACGGTTGCGATGGTCGCAAAGATCACCATCGGCACAAGAGCCCAGTCGGGAAACATCAGATAGAACGGGTTCTCGATCGCCTTCGGATTGCCGATGACGAGCGCCCCCTGCCCGAGGTAGTTCAGCGCCAACGACGGCAAGACAATGCTCAGCCACGCGGTCTGAATTGGGCGTTTGCCGAAATGGCCCAGATCCGCATAGAGCGCCTCTGCGCCGGTCACCGCCAAGAAAACGGCGCCCAGTGTTACTAGCCCGATCACGCCATGGTGGAGGACGAACGATACGGCATAGGTCGGGTTGAGAGCTCGTAACACCTCCGGATGCAGCAGGATTTGCGGTACGGCCGCAACGGCGATCACGACAAACCAGAGACACATGACCGGACCAAAGAATGCAGCAACCCGTGCCGTCCCGCGCGATTGAACGGCAAACAGCGCCATAAGGATGATGACCGTCAAGGGAACGACGTAGGGATCCAGAGCCGCGGTTGCGAGCTTCATGCCTTCGATGGCCGACAGCACTGAGAGCGCAGGTGTGATGACGGCATCGCCGTAGAACAATGCGCCGCTGATAATGCCGAGCATAACGATCAACCCGCTGCTCGACTTCAGCGCACGCTGGGCCAGCGCCATGAGCGCCAGGGTGCCGCCCTCCCCGTTGTTGTCGGCCCGCAACAGGATCACGACGTATTTGAGGGTCACGACGACGATCAACGCCCAGAGGATCAATGACAGGACGCCAAGCACCGCGAAGGGTTCAATGACGTCCGCCTTTGTACCGGCTGCAGCCACCGCTTCACGGAAGGCATAAAGCGGACTGGTGCCGATGTCCCCGTAGACAACACCGATACTGCCGAGCATTAGCGCACTGAGTGAAGCCGTTGAATGCGTCTCGCCATGGCCGCTTGCCGCCGGCGTATCTACGGCGGTCATTGATGTGTCCGTGGTCATGGATCAGTGCCTCAACCCTCGCTGCCCTTAAGCAGACAACGAAGTATACCGGTAAATTCACGCGGACGCACTGCGAGAGCATCCACAAGGGTTAAACGTTTGCGCATATCAGCCGGTTCAATTTTCCGGGGTTAGATAGTGACTTGCGTACCGACTTCCACGACCCGTCCCGTCGGAATCTGGAAGTAGTCGGTTGCGTCATTAGCCGAACGGCTCATTGCGATAAACAGGTGATCCTGCCAAAGCGGCATTCCGGATTGCGCTGCCGGCTTCAAAGACCGCCGCGACACGAAAAATGACGTCGACATGATGTCAAACTGCCATCCGAGCTTGCGGGCAATCGCCAAGGCCTTTGGCACGTTCGGTGATTCCATAAAGCCAAATTTAAGGCGTACCGTGGAAAACTTGTCACTGATGCGCTCCATCTTGACGCGCTCTGAAATATCCACGCGCGGTGTCTCCGCCGTGTGAATGGTCAGGATGACATTGTGCTCGTGAAGAACCTTGTTGTGCTTCAGGTTATGCAACAGCGCGGTCGGCACATATTCCGGGTCACTGGTTAAAAAGACCGCAGTTCCCTTGACGATATGCGGCGGCCGTTTCTCGAGGCTTTGGATCAAATCCCGCAATGGCACTTCGGTACGGCGGGTCTTGTCGATCAGAATCGCGGCACCCTTGCGCCAGGTCCAAATCATCATCACCATGATCAGACCGAACAGCAGCGGCACCCACGCTCCCTGAAGCAGCTTCAGTAAGTTAGCTGCCAGAAACGTCAGGTCGACCACAACAAGTGGCGCAATCAACGCAGCAGCCGCGGCCGCGCGCCAATTCCACAGCTTCCAGATCACAACAAAACACATGATGCCGTCAGCAACCATCGTGGTTGAAACCGCGATGCCGTAGGCCGACGCCAGTCCGCTCGATGTCCGGAACAGACCAACCAGCAGCAACACGCCGATCAGCAAAAGGATATTCACACGCGGCAAATAGATTTGCCCGGCGTGCGCCTCCGAGGTGTAGCGGACCTCGAAACGGGGCAGCAATCCGAGCTGGATCGCCTGACGTACCAACGAGAATGCCCCTGTGATCACTGCCTGACTGGCAATCACCGTCGCGGCCGTCGCCAGACAGATCAACGGCACCAGAACATTTTCCGGCACCATGCGGTAGAACGGGTTTTCGACTGCCCCCGGATGAGACAGGACCAGTGCACCCTGACCAAAGTAATTGATGAGCAGACTGGGCAGCACAAAGAAGAACCAGGCGGCCTGAATCGGTTTGCGTCCGAAATGCCCCAGATCGGCATAAAGTGCCTCGCCACCCGTGACGGCGAGGAATACTGCGCCGAGAATAACCAGGCCGATCACGCCGTGAGTCAGCAGAAACCCGACCGCGTGGACCGGATTGATGGCGTACATCACGGTGGGATCATCGCTGATGTGCATCAAGCCCAGGACGCCAAGCGTGGCGAACCAAATGATCATCACGGGAGCGAAGGCGCTTGCAACCAGCGCCGTTCCACGGCTCTGTACGGCGAACAAACAAACGAGGATCACGATCGCCAGCGGCACAACATAATGTTCAAGCGCGGGGGCCGCCAACTTTAAACCTTCAACGGCCGAGAGCACGGAGATAGCCGGCGTGATCATGGCGTCGCCCAGGAACATCGAGCCGCCGACAACACCCAGCGCGAGAAGGAGCCAGCTTCGCCGGCCGAGCGCGCGCTGACCGAGCGCCATCAACGATAGCGTGCCGCCCTCCCCGTTGTTGTCGGCCCGCAGCAGCAGCAGCACATACTTGATGGTCACGACGACAATCAGCGACCATAAAATCAGCGATAGCACCCCCAGCACGATCTCGCGCGACACAGGCCCGCCATGGGCTGCGTTGTGGACCGCCTCGCGAAAGGCATACAGGGGCGACGTGCCGATATCACCGAACACGACGCCGATACTGCCGAAAGCAAGCGCCCAAAAGCCGGTCCTTACCGGGACTTCGTGCGCAGCTTCAGCCGATGTCTCGCTGGCCGCCATATCGAGGGAACGCCTATGGTGTTTCTTTGATCCTGACGGACCATGATCGATTTGAGGTGGGGCTTCTTATATCACCCCAACCCAAATGGCACCTGCGACAATGCAGATCAGGTTCTTCTTAGTGGTGGTTCAGAGGTTCGCCCGATTTTTCCTGCGAGACCTGCCAGCGAACGTCTAAACACTAAAGTGTTTTAGAATCATATACTTATTAGCGCCCCCTCGAATCCAAAGTCCGCTGCGGAGCGCGCTGCGCATGAGTTAGACTTCGGATTCGGGACACCGGCAGCGCAAGAGGTATAATAGTAGTGATAAATCTTATGGCTTCAGATTGGGAGGCAGCGGCGGATCTTCCCGCATCAAGGTGATGGTCACCCGCCGGTTTGCTGCCAGCATCGGGTCATCCGGGAAGAGCGGCTGGGTGTCGGCCTTGCCCGATACCGCAAAGACGTGTGACGTCGGCAAGCCTTCCTGCTCCAGGATCTGACGCACGGCATTGGCGCGATCGGACGACAGATCGAAGGCATCGTATCCCGATCGCGATGGAACGAAGCTGGCCGAGGTATGACCAACAACCGACACGCGGAGCGGAGTCATTCGCAGCGGCGCGGCGAGCCGTTGGATCAGTCGCCGCGTTCTTTCCAACGGCTGTTTCGACCCTTCGGCAAACATCGAGCGGCCGTCTTGATCGACGATTTCAAGATTGAGCCCCTCCTTGGTTTCTTCGAACATGATGTTCTTGGACACCTCGGTGATTTCCGGCATGTCCTGCAAAGCCTGTCGCAGCGATGCTGACGCGAGCGCAAATTCGCGATCGGTCTTCATCTGCGCGCCAACAATTTTGTTCTTGTCATCCTGGTCTGGCGTCGGAGTGGACGATGCCTCTTCCGGGGGAATATGAGCGGCGTTCTTCATCCTGGCGCGCGTCGGCAGACCATCGACTTCAATGATCCCCGCGTAGCGCTGAATCGAAACGCCGAACGCGTCGCGCATGGAGCCCGCAACAACCTTCAGTTTGTTTTGGTCCTGATTTGAAAATGCGACGAGCACGACGAAAAACATCATCAACAAGCCCATCAGATCGGCGAACGTGACGAACCAGCCGTGACCGCCGCCATGCCCGCCACGATTTTTCTTGGCCATGACCTGTCTCCTGCCTCAGCGTTATGAGATCAAGCCGGAACCGGCTCGCCCGCTTCATGGCGGTGCTTTTCCGGAAGATAGGCCAGCAGCATTTCACGGACGAGCGTTGGAGACTTCGCATCGCGAATCATCAGGATGCCGTCGATGATCAGGGTGCGGTTGGTTTCCTCGTCGGCCAGTTTGACATGAAGCTTGTCGGCAAGTGGGAGACAGAACAGGTTGGCCACAAGCGCGCCATACAGTGTCGCAAGCAGCGCAACAGCCATGAAGGGGCCGAGCTTGGATGCGTCGGACATGTTGGAGAACATCTGCACCATGCCGATGAGCGTGCCGACCATGCCGAACGCCGGAGCGCAGTCGCCGATAGCGCGATAGATCTTCTGTCCCTCGTCGAGGTGCATCAGGAAGTTGTCGCGATCGCGCTCAAGGTTGTCGCGAATGAACTCCATGTCGTAACCGTCAGCGACATAGCGGATGCCTTTGGCAAGGAACGCGTCGTCTGTCTCGACCTTTTCAAGACCAACCGGCCCCTGCTTGCGGGCGACTTCGGCCAAACGCGCCAGCTCATCGACCAGCTCGCGCGACGTGGTGCTGCGGATGGTGAAGGCGAATTTCAATCCCAGCGGCATGCCATGGAGGATAGCGACCAAAGGAAAGCGGATCAGCGTTGCGGCAAACGAGCCGCCGCCGATAACGATAAGCGCGTGGGTATCGTAGAAGGCTCGGAAGTCGCCGCCCAGAAGAATAAGTGTCGAAACAACGATGAGCCCCGCAATAAGGCCGGCAGCGGTAGTGATATCCATAGAAGCACCCCAACGCATTTACGGCGCGCCTCGTTCTGAAACGCGCAGCGTGACCCTAGCGTCGATGCAATTAAATTCGCGTAAAGGTTATCGAGCGAAGTACTCGGACAACCGCAAATGACGATCGCGATCGCCCAAAGCGCGTCATGGAGATTTTTAAGAATCTCCTAACGATCGCGCTAATGATTGGCCGTCAGTTCAGGCGCGACGGCCGATCCGTCTGGTCCTGCTCAGCTGCTGCAGGCGCGCTGAAGTCCGGCGCAGCCTCCTGACGGCCGGCATCACTTGAAGCCGCCGCCGCACGAGCCCGGTGCTCATGGTCGCGATAGGACTTCCATCCGATAGGCAGGGAGATGAGATAGAGAAGCGAGCCGCCGGTCAAAAGATGCCACGGGTAGCTGATCAGGATGGCGATGAAGAGGACGACCAGTACGACCACGGGCAGCACCATGTCAGGCGCGACTTTGGCGCCGATCATTTTGCCGGAAAAGACCGGCAACCGTGACACCATCAGGAAGGCAATCGTCAACGTATAGATAGCGGTCAGTGTGGCTGGGAGTTGAGGAGCCCCGATGAGCACGAGGTACATCGGCAACAGCACGCAAATCGCTCCGGCAGGCGCCGGCACGCCGGTAAAATAATTCGCGGCGAACGGCGGCTTGTTCGGATCGTCCATCGTGGCGTTGAAGCGCGCCAGACGCAGCCCGCCGCTGATCGCGAAGATCATCGCGGCGATCCAGCCGACATTATTGAGATCGTGCAGCTGCCAGAAATAAAGAATGAGAGCAGGCGCCACGCCAAAATTGACGAAGTCTGCGAGACTGTCGAGCTCGGCGCCGAAGCGGGATTGCCCCTTGATCATGCGCGCCACGCGGCCATCGATGCCGTCGAGCACTGCGGCGAAAACAATCGCCGCCAGGGCCAGTTCGTTGCGCCCCTCGATAGAGAGGCGGATTGCGGTTAGTCCGGCGCAGATCGCCAGCAACGTGATGACGTTAGGCACCAGCATCCGGATCGGAATCTGGCGAAACCGGCGGCGGCGGAGATCGGGCGATCTTGGATCAGAAACCATGGGCATAACCCATTATATAACAAGTCAGCCCGCCTCCGCCACGACGGTCGAAGGCTTTCCGTTCCTGCCACAGGCGTGGTTAATCGACCCGGTACGTCCGTCCGCCATCGCCGAGGCGGAAGTCTGCCAAGACGGTCTCGCCGGCAATGGCGGTCTGTCCCTCGGCCACCAGCGCCTTGGCCCCCTCTGGAAGATAGACGTCCAGGCGCGATCCAAAGCGGATCAAGCCAAAGCGCTCACCAGCCGCCAGGGTCTGCCCTTCCCGCACGAAAGATACGATGCGCCGGGCAACCAGCCCGGCAATCTGGATGACGCCGATCCGGCCGGCCGGGGTCGAAATCACCAGCGAGTTGCGCTCATTGTCCTCGCTCGCCTTGTCGAGATCGGCATTGAGGAACTTCCCGGGGCGATAGGCGATTCGGTCGATCCGGCCTGCCACCGGGCTGCGGTTCACATGACAGTTGAAAACGCTCATGAAAATGGAAACGCGTGGGAGCGGCCTGTCGCCCAGCCCCAATTCCGCTGGCGGTACAGCCTGCACCACCATGGAGACACGCCCGTCAGCTGGCGAGACAACGAGGCCTTCGCGGGTTGGGGTGACTCGGACAGGATCGCGGAAGAACAGCGCGCACCATATAGTCAACCCGCATCCGATCCAGCCCAGTGGCGTCCAGATCCAGAACAGGATCAGGCTGGCGAGCGCAAAGCCACCGATAAACGGATAGCCTTCCGGATGGATCGGAGGGATTTGCGCGCGAATGGAATTGACGACAGACATAAAATTCTGACCTGTGTTTAAACGTAATACAGATTATTCTGCAGCGACCAACGGATCGTCGATCTGTGGAGGTGCGCGATTCAGCGCGATGTTTTCATCGGCCATCATCGCCAGCTTCTCGCGCGCTTCCTGAGCTTCACGTTGCCTGTTCCACATGCTGGCGTAAAGGCCGTTTGCCGCCAGAAGGCGTGAGTGCGTGCCACGCTCGACGATCCGTCCTTGATCCAGCACGATAATCTCATCTGCGCCAACGATCGTGGACAACCGATGCGCGATGACCAGTGAAGTGCGGTTGCGCGATACCTTCTCAAGTTCGTCCTGAATCTCGTGCTCGGTGTGGCTGTCGAGCGCGGACGTCGCCTCATCGAGAACCAGTATCGGAGGCCCCTTCAGAATGGTGCGTGCAATCGCCACGCGCTGCTTCTCGCCACCCGATAGCTTCAGACCGCGCTCGCCGACTTCGGTTTCGTAGCCGTGTGTCGACCTGCGGATGAAGCCATCGATCTGCGCCATGGCCGCGGCCTCTTCGACTTCCGCATCGGTCGCATCCCAACGGCCATAGCGAATGTTGTAGCGGATGGTGTCGTTGAACAGCACGGTATCCTGCGGCACCATACCGATCGAAGCACGAAGCGACGCCTGTGTAACCGCACGGATATTCTGGCCATCGATCGTGATCTGTCCGCCGCTCACGTCGTAAAGGCGGAACAGCAGCCGCGAAATGGTGGACTTCCCCGCCCCTGACGGACCGACGATGGCAACGGTTTTACCCGCCGGGACCTCGAAGCTGAGCCCCTTCAGGATGGGCCGCTCGGGATCGTAAGCGAACTGCACATTGTCAAACCGGACAACGCCTGCCGACACATGCAGCGGCTGCGCACCTGGAATATCCTTTACCTCTGCACTCCGGCCAAGCACGCCGAACATCTTCTCGATGTCGATGATCGCCTGTTTGATCTCGCGATACACCATGCCCATGAAGTTGAGCGGCTGATAAAGCTGGATCATCATGGCGTTGACCATGACGAAGTCGCCCACGGTGTTGGTGCCGTTGCGTACGCCCATGGCGCACATCATCATCGTCGCAGAGAGGCCGAGGGTGAAGATGATGGCTTGTCCGGTGTTGAGCACGGCGAGCGAGGTGTAAGTCTTGACGCTCGCGCGCTCGTAGCGCTCCATCGACTTATCGTAGCGCGTTGCCTCGCGATCTTCCGCGCTGAAATACTTCACCGTCTCATAGTTGAGCAGCGAGTCGATGGCCTTGGTGTTTGCCTCCGTATCGGAGTCGTTCATCTTGCGGCGAATTTCGATCCGCCATTCCGTCGCGATGTAGGTGTAGTACATGTAGATCACGACAGTCGCGAGCGTGACGAGCGCATAACGCCAGTCGAACTGCCAGACCAACACCGCCATCAATAATGCAAGCTCAACGATGGTGGGTGCGAGCTGCAGGATCACCATACGCACGATGGTCTCGATGCCGGTGCGACCACGCTCCAGCACACGCGTCAAACCGCCGGTCTTGCGCTCCAGATGGAAGCGCAGCGACAGTTCATGCATATGGATAAAAGTCAGGTAGGCGAGCTTGCGCACCGCATGCATCGCCACCTTTGCAAAGATGCCGTCGCGCCACTGCGTCAGCACCGCCATGAGGATACGCGTGCCGCCATAGCTGGCAGTCAAGAGCAGCGGCGATGCGAACAGCCACAGCGTCCAGTTTGACGCCTGCACAGGCGCCGTGTCCGCCCCGGTCAATGCGTCGGTCGCCCATTTGAAGGTGAACGGCACAGCGAGCGTTGCCAGCTTGGCGATCAACAGCAACACCATCGACCAAACGACACGCATCTTTAGATCGAAGCGGTCACCTGGCCAGATATACGGCCACAGGCGCGCCAGCGTTCCGAACAGCGTTGCTTTTTCGGCTTTCAAGTCTGCGATGGCATTTTCAGCAGCGGCGGCGGAAGCCGCGGGGGACGAAGCGCTCGTATCAACCATTGGCCGTCCCGGTCACATAGGGCAGCCGTTCGCGGCCGCCAATCTCTTTTTGTTCACGGATTGTCATGCGCCCCATATAGAGGCTTTAGGTCCGTTTCGCACCCTTTTTGGTGGTAATTCTTTCCAATCCCACCTCGCCTTGGGATGATTTTCCCCGCCTGATTTCCTGAGCCCATAATCCCGCAATGCGGCCGTCTTGACGATGTCGCAATGCGATGCCACATCGCAAAGTATGAAAATTATCAAGAATGTTTGCGTTTATTGTGGTTCCGGCCCTGGCACTAATCCCGGTTTCGTCAAAGCAGCCACAGCGTTCGGCAAGGCCCTTGCCGAGAACGGTGTCGGCCTCGTCTATGGCGGCGGCTCGATTGGCCTGATGGGCGCTGTCGCGACAGGCGCGCTCGACCACGGCGGTACGGTGACCGGCATCATCCCGGACTTCCTGACCGCGCGCGAGAACGCGCTGAAACGTGCGCAGGAGCTGATCGTCACGAAGGACATGCATGAGCGAAAGCAGCTCATGTTCGATCGCTCCGACGCGTTCGTGGCGCTTCCCGGCGGCATCGGCACGCTAGAAGAGCTTGTCGAGCAGATGACCTGGGCCCAGCTTGGCCGTCACACCAAGCCAATCCTCATCGCCAACATCGAAGGCTTCTGGAATCCCCTGCTCGTGCTGCTCGATCACATGAAGGATACGGCGTTCATTCGCGCGAATCTGTCGGTGGATATTTTGACCGCGGAACATGTCGAAGACATTTTGCCGATCCTGGAAAAGGCGGCAACCCGCGTTCCTGAAGCGACCAAGCTGATGGACGACAAAGTCGCAAGCCGGCTCTAATCTAGAGCTAGCTATCAGCCGGACTTGTCCTTCAAAAAGGTCACGGCCTCGATCCGATTGCCGTCCAGGTCGACGATGAACGTCGCATAGTAACTCGGATGATACTCTAGACGCGGGCCAGGCGCTCCACTGGACTGCCCGCCCGCTTTTAACGCGGCTGCATGAAGGCTTCGATCGCAGCCGTTGTCGGCGCACGCAGGCAGATATGCGTTCCACACTCAAGCGGGACCGGCTTCATGCCAGCGCGAAGATTGATCCAGAACTCGGGATAGTTTTTTCCAAACCCGATCGTGGTGGGTCGCTCAACCAGCTTGGTCATACCAAGCGGTGCGAGCACAGTTTCATAGAACTTTGTGCCGCGCTCGAGATCGGAAACCCCAACAGAGACATGATCGATCATCAGACCTCCTCACGTCGGTGCGTTCGATTTCACCAGCTTGTAGATCACCGAGTCCATCAGCGCCTGGAATGACGCGTCGATAATATTGGGCGAGACCCCGACGGTCGTCCAGCGCTCGCCTTGCTCATCCTCGCTTTCGATGAGCACGCGGGTCACCGCTTCGGTGCCGCCGTTGAGGATACGCACACGATAATCGACGAGCTTCAGGCCTTCGATATACTTCTGATACTTTCCCAGGTCCTTGCGTAGTGCCACGTCAAGCGCATTGACAGGACCGTTGCCTTCCGCCGCGGAAATCAACTTCTCTCCGGCGACATCAACCTTCACCACCGCCATCGCCACGGTGACACGCTCGCCGAGGGAATTGTAGCGCTGTTCGACGTTCACGTCGAACTGCACAACATTAAAGTAGTCCGGAACCTTACCGAGCGTCCGGCGCGCCAACAGATCGAACGAGGCATTGGCAGACTCGTACGCGTAGCCGGCGGCCTCCCTCTCCTTCATCTCTTCGACAAGCCGTGTGAACTTCTGGTCGTTCTTGTCGAATGGAATATTGGCGCGCTCCAGTGCCGCAATGACATTGGACCGCCCCGCCTGATCGGACACCAGCACCCGGCGATGGTTACCCACGGCCTCAGGCGCGATATGCTCGTAGGTCTGCGGATCTTTCAGCACCGCAGAGGCGTGAATACCCGTCTTGGTGACAAACGCACTCTCACCGACATAGGGCGCGTGACGATCCGGCGCCCGGTTGAGAATATCGTCAAGCGCGCGCGA
Organism: Afipia dichlorophenoxyacetatis; assembly: GCF_055386385.1. Lineage (NCBI taxonomy): Bacteria > Pseudomonadati > Pseudomonadota > Alphaproteobacteria > Hyphomicrobiales > Nitrobacteraceae > Afipia > Afipia dichlorophenoxyacetatis. The sequence continues at coordinate 3,981,927 of NZ_AP029250.1, forward strand.
GGCATGAACCAGCGTCGCGAGCTTTTCCGCCGACACGCCGATCTCGAACTTCTCAGCAAATTCCTTCTTCAGCTTCAGCGTCGGAATCAGCGAGCAAAGGTTGGCGTTTCCGCAACGCTCGCCGAGCCCGTTCAGCGTGCCCTGAATTTGACGCGCACCCGCACGAACCGCAGCCAGCGCATTCGCTACGGCCTGTTCCGTGTCGTTGTGGGTATGGATACCAACGTGGTCGCCCGGAATGTGTTTGACGACCTCAGCGACGATCGCCTCTATCTCATTCGGCATGGTGCCGCCGTTGGTGTCGCAAAGCACAACCCAACGGGCCCCGACGTCGTAGGCAGTCTTCGCACAGGCCAACGCGAATTGCGGATTTTCCTTGTAGCCATCGAAGAAATGTTCGCAATCGAGCATCACTTCGCGGCCTGCAGCTTTTGCTGCACTGACACTGTCACGGATCGACGCGAGGTTTTCCTCATTGGTGGTCTCAAGCGCGACACGGACCTGATATTCCGACGACTTCGCAACAAAGCATATTGCATCGGCCTTTGCTTCGATAAGCGCACCAAGACCCGGATCGTTCGATGCAGAGCGGCCGGCACGGCGCGTCATCCCGAATGCGGTGAACTTCGCATGACCGAATTTCGGCTTGGTAGAAAAAAACTCGGTGTCGGCAGGATTGGCCCCCGGATAACCGCCCTCAATGTAGTCGATGCCGAGCTCATCGAGCATGGTGGCGATAATCTGCTTGTCATGCAGCGTAAAATCGACGCCATTGGTCTGCGCACCGTCGCGCAGGGTCGTGTCAAACAGATAAAGTCGTTCGCGGCTCATGACGGCCTGCCGGGCGCCTCGCCACGCGCGCCGTCACCGCCGAGAGCTTTCCTCATCGTGGTGTTGGTGAGCCATTCGTCACCCAACGAAACTGTGTTGCGTTGCTCGGCAACATAGCCGCGCTTTGCGAAGAACGGCTCAGCCGTGTCGCTGGCCTCCACTTTGAGAGAGGTCACGCCACGCGCGGCCGACAATTTCTCGATCGCATCGCAGAGCGCCGTAGCGACGCCTTGCCGAACAAAGCCCGGATGAACATACAGCAGGTCGATGTGGTCATTGCCCTTCACGGAAATGAAGCCCACGGGCGAACTTTGGATGGTCGCGACCAGGGTCAACTGGCCGGCGAGACGCTTGCCGAATTTCTCCTCGTCCTCAGCGACGTTGGCCCAGGCCTCGCGCTGCGCCTCCGAATAGTCGTCCTCGGTCAACTCCTCGACGCTTGCGACGAAAATCGCAGCAAGCACCGCAGTGTCCACGGGAAGAAGTGGCCGCAAGCCAACCTTGGGAAGCGCCTGTCCCATGACGTTAGAAGACTCCGAATACTTTGAGTGCGATCACGACAGCAGCGGCAATCACAACCCACTTGATCACGATGTAATAACGCCAATGCTTCGGAAACGGAGTGTCCGGCTTTGTCATCTCGCGATCTCCCAAGTGGTTCCTTCTTTCGAATCCTTGATGACGACCCCAATCGCGGCGAGTTCGTCGCGGATGCGGTCAGACTCCTTGAAATCCTTGCGGGCACGGGCGGCCGTGCGATCTGAAATCAGGCTGTTGACGCGATCGGCGTCGATGCCGCTCGCCTGTTGTTTCTTGGCTTTCCATCCCGCTGCACTCTCGGACAAAAAGCCAAGCAAGCGCAAGGACGCAGCGAATTCTTCGCGCTGTTTCGCGTCACCTTGTCCCGCAGCGTTGCGCAAACCATGCAACAAAGCGACAACCTGAGGCGTATTGAGATCGTCGGACAGCGCATCGAGAACCGCCTCAGATGCGATTTCTCCCTTGCTGTCAGCGGCAACCTCATACCAATCATCAAGCGTCTTGGCACTTTCTTCCAAGCTCTTGACTGTCCAGTCGATTGGCGAGCGGTAGTGTGTTTTCAGCATATTGAGGCGCACCACTTCGCCGGGCCAATCCTGCAGCAGCTCATTGATGGTGACGAAATTGCCGACGCTCTTCGACATCTTCTCACCTTCGACCTGCAGGAAGCCGTTGTGCATCCAGATATTCGCCATGGTATGCGTGCCATGAGCGCATCGCGATTGCGCGATCTCGTTTTCATGATGAGGGAAGATAAGATCGAGACCGCCACCGTGGATATCGAAAACTTCGCCGAGATAAGCAGCGCTCATCGCCGAGCATTCGATATGCCAGCCGGGGCGTCCCCTACCCCATGGACTGTCCCATCCAGGCTCCTCGTCCGATGAGCGCTTCCACAACACGAAGTCGGCCGCGTTCTTCTTGTGCTCGTCAACCGCAACGCGGGCGCCCGCCTGCTGTTCATCGAGCTTGCGGCCTGACAGCATTCCATAGTCCGGCATCGACGACGTATCGAACAGTACCTCGCCTGCGGCCTCATAGGCATGTCCGCGCGCGATCAGTTGCTTGATCAGGGTGACCATGTCCGTTTTGCCGTCAGGGCGCGGCAAGACAAATTCAGTCGCGCGCGGCTCAAATGTCGGCTTCAAGCAGCCCAACGCCGCCACGTCGGTATGAAACTGAGCAGCTGTCTTTTCAGTGACTCGCCTGATCGCCTCATTCAGCGGCAGATCGGGAAAATCACGCAACGCCCTTGCGTTGATTTTGTCATCGACGTCCGTGATGTTGCGAACATAGGTGACATGGCTTTCGCCATAGACCTGCCGCAGCAGCCGGAACAGCACATCGAATACGATCACCGGGCGGGCGTTGCCGATGTGTGCAAAATCGTAGACCGTCGGTCCACAGACATACATACGCACGTTTTGCGGATCGAGCGGCCGGAACGGCTGCTTGTGCTTGGTGAGCGTGTCGTAAAGCTTCAGTTCCATGGAAGGCGCATCCGTCCTTTGCCTTGCGGCCGGGCGTCCCATGATCTCATTTTTGAGAAAAGACGGCTCCAGCCAGCGAATCGCTAGCGAATAATCCCGCGGCAAATGCCGAAAATGGAGAGAGAACCGTTCATTGGCCGCACAATGGTCCAGCCAAGGGGACCGCGTCAAGGCCGTGGTATGTCCGGCACACTCTCCAAACCTTTTGTATAACTGGGGCTCGTAGCCTTAATAATTCTTAACTGTTTGGACCTATTCGTGTATGCGCCTGCTTCCCTCTCTACCGGTGCACCATGCGATTCGTGTCCGCGCTGTCCTTCTGCGCTCTTTTGTTGGTCAATTCGTCTGTCCTGGCTGACAGCCGCGTCTTTGTGATCGCCAATCAGTCAGACGGCTATGGCGTTAACGAGTGCCTTGCCAATGGGGACAAGTGTGGCGAACACGCCGCCCGAGCCTATTGCCAATCTCGGGACTTCTCCCAGGCCACCAATTATCATCGCATCGACCCCGACGAAGTGACCAGCTCGGTTCCGGCATCCACAAGCCGCACCTGCAGTGCAGGCGAGTGCGGCGAGTACATCGCAATCACCTGCCAGCGTTGAGCGGCAACACTCACGTTCCTTTGCAACTTTTGCCTTATCTGCGCCCCGGAATCGACGTGACCTCGCCGCCGGAAGCTAGTATGTGAGCATCCGTCGACCGCGTCGCGGTCAGTCAGCCGGATCGTGACAGTTTGCCCAGCCTCTTCTTCAAGCGATGCATCCTTGCCTGCGCCGCCGCCCTAAGCGTCGCAGCGATGACTTTCGAAGCCTTGGCGCAAGGTGCCCCTCCGCCCCCTCCCGGAGCGCCAGCAGGCAGCCCTATGTGTCAGCGGCTCGTCGGCCAGCTCGCAGCCATCGATGGCGGTGGCGGCGACAGCGCCCGCGCAGATCAGATCCGCCGCTACGAAGAAGCCGCCCGTCGTCAGCAGGGAGAGCTCGAGCGCGTACAAGGCCAGGCACGGCGCCAAGGATGCGATAGTTCGGGATTTTTCTCGCTATTCAGCGGCCAGTCGGCGCAGTGCGGGCCGATCAATACCCAGATTCAGCAAATGCGCTCGAATCTCGACCAGATCACCACCAACCTCGAGCGATTGCGCGGCGGTCCCGGCGGCAACCCTGAGCGCGACAATCAGCGCCGTTCGGTACTGTTGGCGCTGGCCCAGAACAATTGCGGCCCTCAGTACGCCCAAGCGGCTCGCGCAGCTGGCGGCGGGGGATTCCTGGAAAATCTGTTCGGCGGCGGCGGTGGAGGCCAAGTAACGGATGCACCTCCGTTGGACAATGGCGCTCCTTCATCGACATACCGCACCGTCTGCGCGCGTAGCTGCGACGGGTATTACTTCCCGATCTCTTTTGCCACAGTCCCGAGCCGTTTCGCGGACGACGAAAAGGTCTGCAAGAGCCTATGCCCAGCGGCAGATGCGACACTCTTCACCTATCGCAATCCGGGCGAAGACATGAATCAGGCCGTCTCGCTCACAGGCCAACCCTATTCGCAGTCTCCGAATGCGTTTCGCTATCGCCAGCAGTTCGACAAAACATGCAGCTGCAAGGCAGCCGGGCAAACCTGGTCGGATGCTCTGAAGAACATCGACGATAAGGCGGCTCTTGAGCAGCAAGGCGATATCGTCGTCACCGACGAACGTTCGAAGAAGATGGCGCAGCCGCAGCAAACACCGGTGTCGCAGCGTAAAGGTGCCGCGCCTCCGGCGGCAACGGCACAAAATCCAGTTCCAGCCGCCGCACCGGCTCCAGACCAGAGCACGACACCATCGGACAACAAACCGATCCGCTCGGTCGGGCCCACGTTCATTCCGGCGCGCTAATTTGCGCACCAGTGCGACTGATCGGCGACGCTACCAGATCTGCTCCGACGTTCTTTTCCGAGATTCCTGCAACACCGCATGAGCTGCGCGGCTAACGCCGTGCAACCAACTAGCCGTCAAAGGCTTCAACCGAGCCGCGGCTTGGGCGTGTGACCAGCGTGTCGTCCGCCTTCGGCAACGGCACACCGTTTTCACGAAACTTGTTGGTGATGGGATAGCGGCGGTCGCGGCCGAAATTCTTCCGGGTGACCTTCACGCCGGGTGCAGCCTGCCGACGCTTATATTCCGCGACATTCAGCAAACGGCTGATCCGCAGCACCGTGTCGCGATCGAAGCCTTCTGCAATGATTGAAGCCAACGGCTCTTCACGCTCGACAAGACGTTCAAGTATGGCGTCGAGCGTATCGTAAGGCGGCAGCGAATCCTGGTCGGTCTGATTTTCACGCAATTCCGCCGTCGGCGGCCGCGTGATGATGTTGGGAGGAATAACCTCCCCCGATGGCCCGAGGGCCCCTTCCGGCTTCCAGCTATTTCGCAACGTCGATAGCCGGAATACTTCCGTTTTATAGATGTCCTTGATCGGATTGTAGCCGCCGTTCATGTCGCCGTAGAGCGTGGCGTATCCCACCGACATCTCAGACTTGTTGCCGGTGGTGACCAGCATCGCGCCGGTCTTGTTCGAAATCGCCATCAGCAGCACGCCACGCGTACGGGCCTGAAGGTTTTCTTCCGTGACGTCGCGTTCCAGCCCTTTGAACGGGCCGGACAAAATTTCCTCAAGGCCAAGTACAGCGGGCGCGATAGGAAGCACTTCGTACTGAATGCCGAGCGCACGCGCGAGCTTCGCAGCATCGTCGAGCGACTCCTGCGCTGTAAAGCGGAACGGCAACATCACGCCGCGCACCTTATCAGCCCCCAGCGCATCGACTGCGATAGCAGCACACAGCGCGGAATCGATACCGCCGGAAATTCCCAGCAGCACACCGGGAAAGCCAGTCTTGTTCACATAATCGCGCAAGCCGAGCACACAGGCGGCGTAGTCACCCTTGTCGCCATCAATAACCGGAGCGATCGGCCCCTTCTTGCAGGTCCAGCCATCCTCGCCCTTGATGCACTGGATGGTCGTAATGTTTTCCTCGAATCCAGGGAGCTGTAGCGCCAGCGAACGATCGGCGTTCAGCGCGAACGACGAGCCGTCAAACACCAACTCGTCCTGGCCGCCCACCTGATTGAGATAAATCAGCGGCAGACCACTTTCGGCTACGCGCGCTACAGATACCGACAAACGCATGTCGTTCTTCTCGCGAGTGTAAGGCGAGCCGTTGGGCACGATGAGAATTTCCGCACCGGTCTCTGCGAGGCACTCAACGACATTTTCGTAATCCCGGGATTCTTCCATCCACGTATCTTCACAGATAGGAATTCCGATCCGCACACCACGAATGGTGATCGGTCCTGCGACCGGACCGCGCGCAAACACGCGCTTCTCGTCGAACACGCCGTAGTTCGGCAAATTGACTTTGAACCGCAGGGCCGCGATCCGCCCTTCGTCGAGCAGCACGCACGCATTGTAGAGCTTGCCGTCCTCGACCCATGGCGTGCCGATCAACATCGCAGGTCCGCCATCGGCGGTTTCGCGTGCCAACCCCTCAACTTCGGCGCGGCAGGCAGCCTGAAACGCCGGCTTCAGCACAAGGTCTTCCGGCGGATAGCCCGCTATGAACAGTTCGGGCAGCACAACAACATCCGCACCATCGGCTTTCGCCTGCGCGCGTGCCGCGCGCGCCTTGCCGGCATTGCCGGTGACGTCACCGACGATCGGATTGAGTTGCGCAAGTGTGATCGTAAGTTGGGAAATATCGGCCATATCTGCTTTTAGCCCGGCGGATGAGATTTCCGCAATTGCTCGCTTAGATGAAGCCTATGCGCTCTGCGATGGCAAACAGCCAGGTGATACCAGCTATGAGGAGCGCCACCCCCACGGCGGCCGAGCCCATATCTTTGACCCGCCCGATTTGCGGATCGTGATCCTTCGTCAGGCGATCCGACAGCTTTTCAATCGCCGTATTCAACAGCTCGACCACGAGCAACAGCAATATGACAATGATCAGTTCAACACGGCGCGCCGGCGTCACGCCGATGAACCACGCTAGCGGGATCGATATAACAAGAGCGACCAGTTCCTCGCGGAAGGCCTGTTCGGAACGGACTGCAAAAATCAGTCCGTTCCTGGTGTTGATGGTGGCGCGCCAGATGCGCAGCACCTTTAGAAGCCTGCGACAGCCGGCATCGGTTTCACCTTGCCTGCACGCTCCTGCTTCAGCAGTTCGGCGATCAGGAAGGCCATATCGATGGACTGCTCGGCATTGAGCCGCGGATCGCAAACCGTGTGATAACGGTCATTGAGATCCTCGTCGGTGATGGCCCGTGCGCCGCCGATGCACTCGGTAACGTCCTGACCGGTCATCTCCAGATGCACGCCGCCTGCGTGGGTGCCTTCAGCGGCATGAATCGTGAAGAACGATTTCACCTCCGACAACACGCGGTCGAATGGCCGGGTCTTGTATCCGGATGTCGATGTGATGGTGTTGCCGTGCATCGGATCACACGACCAGACCACCACCCGGCCCTCGCGTTGAACCGCGCGGATCAACTGCGGCAGATGATCGCCAACCTTGTCCGAGCCGAACCGGTTGATCAGCGTCAACCGTCCCGGCTCGTTCTCGGGATTGAGAATGTCGATCAGCTTGAGCAGTTCATCGGGCTTCAATGATGGGCCGCACTTGAGACCGATCGGATTCTTGATCCCGCGGAAATACTCCACGTGGCCATGATCGAGCTGCCGGGTGCGGTCGCCGATCCACAGCATATGGCCGGATGTTGCGTACCAGTCGCCGGTTGTGGAATCGACGCGGGTGAACGCCTGCTCGTAACCAAGCAGCAAAGCCTCGTGGCTAGTGTAGAAATCCGTGGCGCGCAATTCCGGATGGCTTTCGAGATCGAGGCCGCATGCGCGCATGAAATTGAGCGCATCGGAAATGCGATCAGCCAGTTCCTTGTAACGGCGCGACTGCGGTGAGTCCTTCAAGAACCCAAGCATCCACTGATGCACGCTGCCCAGATTGGCGAAACCACCTTGTGCAAATGCGCGCAACAGGTTCAGCGTCGCCGCCGACTGACGATACGCCATCAACTGGCGCTGCGGATCGGGCATACGAGCCTCCGCCGTGAACGCATTATCGTTGACGATGTCGCCACGGTAGCTCGGTAGTTCCACGCCGTTGATCTTCTCGACCGGCGACGAACGCGGCTTGGCAAACTGCCCTGCGATACGTCCGACCTTCACCACCGGCAGCGCGCCAGCGTAGGTCAGCACCACGGCCATCTGCAGCAGCACGCGGAAGAAATCGCGAATGTTGTTCGCGCCATGCTCAGCAAAGCTCTCGGCACAGTCGCCGCCCTGGAGCAGGAAAGCTTCCCCAGCCGCAACGCGCGCCAAGGCCTTCTTCAGGTTGCGGGCTTCACCTGCAAAAACCAGCGGCGGAAACGTCGCAAGTTGCGCCTCGACATCAGCCAACGCCTTGGCATTGGGGTATTCAGGCACTTGCAGCACTGGCTTCTTGCGCCAGCTATCGGGCGTCCACCGCTCGGACATCGCTGAAACTCCTAACAGAACCATCTGGACAATAGCGCGGGGTTATACACAGATGGCCCCTCTGTTGCCAGTTGCAATTCGCCTTTGCATTTCAAGCGCTTGCACACCCGGCAGGTTAACTTTTGACGATTTTACTGCCGTTTTGGCTTGCTACGAAAGGGAATAGCCGTGCTAACCGCGATTTCGAGCCCACCGCCGGATACCGGGCCTAGTGAGAACCTCTCGTTCAAGGCCTCTGACGGCTACCCGCTCGCCGCTACCCTGTTCAGGCCATCCGGACCGGTCCGGAGCGCGGTGCTGGTCAACTCAGCCACGGCCGTCCCACGGAAGATCTACCGGGGGTTCGCCAGCTATCTGGCAGAGCGCGGCTGTGCAGTCCTGACCTACGACTATCGCGGCACGGGCAACTCGCGCCCGGAATCGCTGGTGGGATTTAAGGCATCGATGGCGGATTGGGCCGCACTCGACGTGACGGCAGCGGTCGCCTGGATGCGATCGCAGTTTCCCATGCCGCTCCGCTATGTGGGGCATTCATTTGGCGGTCAGGCCCTCGGGTTGCTGCCGAACAACACCGAGGTTTCACGCGGGCTGCTCGTGGCAGCCCAGGCCGGTTACTGGGGCCTAATGACGCCGCCGGAAGGCTATCGTGTCTACGCGCTGATGAATTTCATCGGCAAGCCGCTCACCCAATTCATGGGCTATGCCTCCGGCAACAAGATGGGCATCGGCGAAGATTTGCCAAAGGATGTCTACCTGCAGTGGGCCCGTTGGGTCATGAGCAGGCGTTACTATTACGACGACCCATCGCTGGCTGCTCTAGCGAATTATCCGAACTATCGTGGCGCAGTGCGCGCGCTGAGCTTCAGCGATGACCCGTGGGCGACGCCGCCTGCAGTAGAGGTCCTGTGCTCAGGCTTCACATCGACCAAGCCGGAGATTCTCACGATCACTCCCGCGAGTGTCGGCGCAACGAAGATCGGACATTTGGGCTTCTTCCGCCGCGAGCATCGCAATAGCCTCTGGAAAGACGCTGCCGATTGGCTGTTGCCTGACTGAACCGGCAAGCGGGAAGGAAATGTCACTTCCCTTCCCGCCATGCTGATCACTTCTCCGCAGTGCGGATGCCGGCCGGACCATTGACCTTGATCGCAGGCTTCGAGGTCAGCTTCTTGCCGTCGAAGTTGAAGATCATGATCTCGTTCTCGACCATGCATTGTACGAGGATCGTCTTGCTGTCCTTGTTGAACGCGATGCCCTGGCACCAATGGCCAACTTTGGCTTCAGTCACAGGTGTCAGGCGCTTGTCCTTAAGCCTGTAGATCTTCAGCAAACCATTGTCGTTGAAGAACGGTGATGACTTCGGCTTGTTGGAGCCGTTCATCACCGCGACTGCAGCATACTGGCCATCCGGGGAAAGCTTGAGACCTTCCGGCGTCTGCCCGACGGTAATAGTGTCGGCAACGCGTGGCGGCTTTGCAGCGATGTCGATGACGCTGACAGTATCAGCATCACCACCGCTGGTGCCGATATTGGCCACAACCGCAGCATCGCCCTTCGCGGAAACGTCGATGCCGTAAGGACGCAATCCCGCTCCGAGGTCGCGCTTGGTGTATTCGACCTTGCTACCGTCCACCGACAGAACGGAAATCTTGTTATCGCCATCCCGGGTCACGAGCGCCGTTTTCCCGTCCATCGAGAACACGACATGGCTGGGCCCGGACGCCTTGGCGTCAAAATCAACCTTGCCTGCGGGCGTCAATGTCCCGCCGCTGACGGTGAAGATCGAAACCGTCCCCTCTGATCGATTGGCGACCAGAACAAGATTTCCCGCGCGATTGAAAGACACCCCGGCCGCACCAAGTCCCGCTTCCAGCGTGGCCACCACCGCAGGTGGTTTGGCCTTGAGGTCAATTACGGAGAGTTTGTTATCGGGAACGGATTTGGTGGCATCCGCAGGGTCGATCTTCATTGCGCCTGTGACGACCGCGATCGATTCATCCGGCGCTACGGCCACGCTCATTGGGGGGCCCACCACGCTGGTCGGCGCCTTGACTTCGCCGATGACCTTCGGCGGCGAAACATTCAAATCGATAATTGAAACTGTATCAGGCGCAGTCCAGGCTGGCGTTTTCGATACACCATCAACGAGCACAGCCTTGCCGTCGTTTGCCGAGACGGCAAGTTGAGCATGAGCCACAGAACCAAGCAAAGGAAGAGCAACAGCTGCGCACGCAATCACGCGCCCGCAGGAAATTCCAAACGGCATGGGACGTCCTCCCGCCCCGATGATTGTTTTTAAAGCCGCAGGTCCCGCGGGGGCGTCACAGGCCAGCAGCTTTAGTAAACACCGCCACAAGCCTAGTGTCACGAATCCGAAGTTCGCCTCATGTTGCAGCGCATCTCATAGCGAACTTCGGATTCGAAAGGACACTAGCAATCTATGATTCCAGTGTGGTGCAGGTTCAGAAGTTCGCTTAACGGACTCGTCGAGAAATGAAGCGAACTTCTGAACCACCACACTCGTCGTCCAACAGGAGTTTTATTCAGCTGCCTGCCTGACGTGCCGCGCACTCGGCATGCGCATGGTCACGAGCTCTTCGGCAGCCGTTGGATGCACTGCCATCGTCGCGTCGAAATCGGCCTTGGTTGCCTTCATCCTCACCGCAATGGCAACCACCTGAATGAGTTCGCCCGCTTCAGGGCCAACGATGTGGCAACCCAGGACGCGATCGGTGCTCGCATCCACGATCAACTTCATCAGCACGCGAGACTCGCTGCCTGAAAGCGTCGCCTTCAGCGAGCGGAAATCCGCCTTGTAGATGTCGATGTGTGTGTACTGCGCCAGCGCTTCTGCTTCCGTCAGCCCCACTGTGCCAACTTCCGGCTGAGTGAACACGGCGGTTGGGATATTGGAGTGATCGACCTTTACGGTTTTGTTGCCGAAAACCGTGTCGGCAAACGCATGTCCTTCGCGAATCGCAACCGGGGTCAGATTGATCCGATGCGTGACATCGCCCACCGCGTAAATGTGCGGCACGGATGTTTGCGAAAACTCGTTGACGGTGATGCCGCCATTCTTCGGATTGAGCGCAACGCCGGCCTTCTCAAGGCCGAGCCCCTTCACACTCGGATGCCGGCCGATGGCGAACATGACCTGATCGGACGCAATGCTCGACCCACTCGACAAATGCGACGTATAGGCTTCCCCGTGCTTCTCGACTTTAGTCACGATACAGCCGGTCAGAATGGTGATTCCAGCCTTCTCCATCTCGCGACGCACATGGGCACGCACATCGTTGTCGAAACCGCGCAGGATATTGTCGCCGCGATAGACGACAGTGACGTCGGCGCCAAGGCCCGCAAAAATGCAGGCGAATTCGAGGGCAATGTAGCCTCCGCCCTGGATCAGAATGCGCTTCGGGAATTTTGAAAGATGAAACACCTCATTTGATGAAATGACGTGTTCGATGCCTGGAATGGCATCACCGTGATTGGGCGCACCGCCGGTGGCAACCAACACATACTTGGCTTTGACAGTCTCGCCTGTGCTGAGACGCAACGTATGAGCATCTTCGAAGACGGCGCGGGCTTTGACGATCCGTGCTCCGGCCTTCTCAGCGTTGAATGTGTAGGCTGCCTCAAGCCGGGCAATTTCCCGATCCTTATTGGCAATAAAGGTCGACCAGTCGAACGTCGCTGGAGGAATGGTCCAGCCGAAACCCGCCGCATCGTCCAGCTCGTGCCGGACGTGCGACGCATACACCATGAGCTTTTTGGGCACACATCCGCGGATCACGCAGGTGCCGCCCATTCGGTATTCTTCGGCGATAAGGACGCTGGCGCCGTAACCAGCGGCAATCCGGGCTGCGCGTACGCCACCTGAACCACCACCGATGACACATAAATCAACGTCGCAATCGGCCATCAGAACCACCTGCAGAACTAATCGTCGCCGTAGTGGAGTGGATTTGACATTCGCTACCCGCCTTGCAGCGAGTTCATCAAGCGAATGTCAAATTCAAAACTCCACTCAAAACTTATATTTGCTAGTGGTCCTTTGATTCCAACATTCGCAGGAGATGCTGCTGAAACGGGATGCAAATGTTAGAATCGGACTACTAGCGCTTAGATATCTTTTCCGCGCGCCTTCATTTCAGCACGAAACTTGCCGTTGATTTCTTCGGAAAATCTCTGCGCCCACTGGTCCATATATTGCCGCGCCGTTGCGAATGCGACCGGCTCCCGTGCGATCGCCTTCGCGCCCAGCGGCGACTTATAGAATACAGCAAGCTCTTTCAGTTCTTGTTCCGTGAACAGCGAGGCATAGATCTTTGTCATCTGCTCGCCGATTTCCTTCTCGCGACCAGCAAGATCCTTGGCCACCTTCACAGCCACTTCATCGAGATCCTTCTGATAGTTCAGATTGCTCTGAAGCAGCACATCCTTGGTGCGCTGAACCAGACCCGGCACTGCCCCTTGATAAATCTGTTCGATGTGCTTGGCGGTGAGAATTTCTTTTGCATAGCCGAGAGCAGCCGCGCTCGGTGGCGGCGCTGCCGGTGCTGGCTGCTGTGCCTGGGCCGTGGCGCAAAACAGCGCAAGTGCAGCGCCGGCTCCCAGCAGCGTTTTCGAGAATTTCGTCATATTCAATCTCCTCACTTACGGCGAAGGCCGTTCAATCGTCCGAATTCCATTGGCTCCCGCGAGCACAACCATGCTCGCCAAGCCGACAAATAAACCGTGCTCGACCACGCCCGGGATCGAACTCAGAGACCTCGCCAACCGAGGGGGGTCCACTATCCGTCCAAGCCGCGCGTCGACAATCCAGTGGCCGCCATCGGTGACAAAAGCATGGCCATCTTTGCCCCCGCGAATGTCCATTTGGCCGGAGAGGCCGTTTTCCGCAAAAGCCTCCTCGATGGCCAGCCGGGTCGCGCCGAGACCAAACGGAATAACCTCGATCGGGAGGGGAAAGCGGCCAAGCGCCTCCACCCACTTGGACTCGTCGGCAATCACGACCATCCGGTCCGAAGCGGCCGCCACAATCTTTTCCCGCAGAAGTGCCCCGCCACCGCCCTTGATCAGGTTGAGGTGAGGATCGACTTCGTCGGCACCATCAACCGTCAAGTCGAGCCGGTCGATGTCATCTAACGTTGTTAAAGGAACGCCACATCGCTCTGCATCCGCGCGCGTGGCTTCAGATGTCGGGACGCCGATGACTTTCAATCCGGCATTCACCCGTTCGCCCAGAAGCTCCACGAAATGCTTTGCGGTCGACCCCGTACCGAGACCGAGCTTCATGCCCCCCTCGACCAGCTCGACCGCGCGAGCCGCCGCCTGCCGTTTCAGATCATCCATCGACACGATCGACCTTCGGTGAAAGTTCCAACCAACCGGAACGCGTGGCATATAGCGCGACTTCCGCAGGCGTGGATACCGGTTTTGCGTCCCCAAAGGCGTAAATTCCGCCGAATTTACCAGACCGGCCTAACATCTTGCGTGATCGCCCGTCGCCCGCTAGCCATTGATCATGACAAGCTCTCCTCTGATCGTCTTCGACCTCGATGGCACCCTGATCGACACTGCACCGGATCTGGTGGCCGCCCTCAATTTTGTCCTGCAGCGCGAAGGACTTCCCTTGGTCCCCGTCGCATCTGCGCGAAACATGATCGGCGCCGGCGCGCGGAAGCTGATCGAACGGGGGCTGGAGCTGGAAGGCCGCACGATGACCGTGCAGGATATCGACCGCCTGACCGCCGACTTCATTACCTATTACAAAGCGCACATCGCCGACGCTTCCCGCCCCTTCGACGGCCTTCATGCTGCACTCGATGAACTTGAGGGATCAGGCTTCCGGTTTGCCGTCTGCACCAACAAACTGGAGAGCTTGTCCAGGCTTCTGCTCGATAAGCTCGATATGACTTCGCGCTTCGAGGCCATTTGTGGCGCGGACACCTTTGGCGTTTCAAAACCGGATCCGACAATTCTCCGTCAGACCATCGCACGCGCGGGCGGCGAGATTGCATCATCGATCATGGTTGGCGATGCCGGCCCTGATGTCGGTGTCGCGCGCCGCACCGGCATTCCCGTCATTGGTGTCACATTCGGCTATACCGAGATACCGATTGCCGAGCTGAAGCCTGACGTCCTGATCGCGCATATGAGGGAGCTGCCGGCCGCTGTCAAAACCTTGATGCCAGAAACCATCACTCAATAAGGCATTGAAATTAAATCAATAATCCGCCACATCGTCCGGCGCCAAGGGCGTTAACCTTTCCTTAACTAAAAAGACGCGTCCGGTTGCGCCCACCAAGTGACGCTTCTATTGTCCGCGCCTGGGGACTTGCGGTTCGCCGCACTATTTGACGGATGCACTATGCGTAAAATTGTTGTTGTCGCTGCGGGCCTCGGCCTCGCAGGCTGTTCGTCGTTCTCCACACCGGAGATGTTCAAATCGACGCCACCCAGTGTGACAATCCAACTTGAATCACAGCCTGCCGGGGCTGAAGCCCGCACATCGGGCGGCCAGACCTGCCAGACGCCCTGTTCTTTGTCTGTCCCCGCGGAAGGCGATTTCACGGTGACCTTCTCGCTTCCCAAGTACGCGCCGGAAACCGTTCCGGTGCAGGTTTCCCGCCAGCAGCAGGATGGCCTGACGGGCTCATCGCTCCCCGCGACCGTGGATCCGAATCCGGTCTATGCGGAACTGCAGCTAGCGCCTGCCGCGGGCAGGAAGAGCAAGGCTAAGGCCAAGGCCGCCCCACCGCGACCAAAGAAGCCAAAGGCAGCACCTGCGGCTGCTGCACCAGCGGACGCGGCGCCAGCCGCAGATAACAGCTCTCCATTCCCGGCTCCTCCGGCGCGCTAAGTCAGCGCATCCGTTAGAGATCCGTTGTATACCACCGCGTGAATGCCTAAGTTATAAGTGACATCGGATGCTCCGTGCTGTCATGGAGCATCCGTCACAAGGCATATTGAATGAACGGATCTTTGCCGAATTTTCTTCCCTCAGCCTCGTCTGCGATGACCGATCCATTCGGCCGGACGATCAGGTACCTGCGCGTCTCTGTCACGGATCGCTGTGATCTGCGGTGTTTCTACTGCATGTCCGAGGACATGACGTTCCTGCCCAAATCGGACCTGCTCTCCCTGGAAGAACTCGATCGGCTATGTTCAGCGTTTATCGCCAAAGGTGTTCGCAAGCTCCGCCTCACCGGTGGTGAGCCCCTCGTCCGGCGCAACGTCATGTCGCTCGTACGCTCGCTGTCGCGCCATCTCGATACGGACGCGCTCGACGAACTGACACTGACCACGAACGGCTCGCAACTTGAGAAATTCGCCGGCGAACTAAAGGATTGTGGGGTTCGGCGCATCAATGTGTCACTCGACACTCTGGACGCTGCGAAGTTTCGCGCGATCACACGCTGGGGTGATCTGGACAAGGTGTTGCGGGGCATTGAAGCCGCACGCGCCGCCGGGCTCAAAGTCAAAATCAATGCCGTTGCGTTGAAGAACATGAATGAGGATGAAATTCCCTCACTCATGGAATGGGCCCATGGCAAGGATATGGATCTTACGCTGATCGAGGTCATGCCGATGGGTGACATCGGCGAAGGCCGCATCGATCAGTACGTGCCCCTATCGATGCTGCGCGCGCGTCTCGCTGCACGGTACACACTCACCGATCTCGATGAGAGCTCCGGAGGGCCGGCGCGCTATGTCCGCGTCAGCGAAACAGGCGGCAAGCTCGGCTTCATTACACCGATGACTCATAATTTCTGTGAGTCCTGCAATCGCGTCCGTATCACCTGTACCGGCACGCTGCATACCTGTCTCGGCCACGAGGATGCGTCCGATCTGCGCAAGCCTCTGCGTGCGTCCCCGGACAATGAGCTGTTGAGCGCAGCCATTGACCGGGCCATCGGGCTCAAGCCAAAGGGCCACGACTTCATTATCGACCGTCGGCATAACCGTCCGAGCGTCAGCCGGCATATGAGCGTCACCGGCGGCTGACGGCTGCGCCGCGGGCCGCGGTTTAGCAATTGGCCGAGATTCCGGCCCCTCGCCGGGCGATTTTACCTGCGTCAAAGTGTCAAATTACTAATTGACGTCAGCGCATCTCGCTGAAATGGTGCCGCCGCATCACATGATCCGCGCTAGAAAAAGCCATTTCGCACATGCGAAAAAGAAGCGGACGTGCTGACGCCAATCACGAGGGATGAGCGGTGGACGTCGTTAAAATCACGCGCGTAATCGATGGCATCAGCGATGCCTTCGGATTTATCGCGAAATGGCTGGTGCTGTTGGCATGTCTAGTTAGTGCGGGTAACGCCATTGTCCGTTATCTGTTCAGCTACAGTTCCAACGGGCTGCTTGAAATCCAATGGTACATGTTCGGCGGCATCGTTCTGCTTGGTGCAGCGCAGACCCTGCGGCTGAATGAACACGTCCGCGTCGACCTCCTCTACTCCAACGTCTCGGATAAAACCCGGCTTTGGATCGACATCTTCGGCTTTACGGTCTTTCTGCTGCCGGTGATGGCCTATCTAACATACCTGACCTGGCCGTTCTTCCTCAGTTCATTTACGTCGAAAGAGATGTCGATGAACGCAGGCGGATTGATTCTCTGGCCAGCAAAACTTCTGCTGCCAGTGGGTTTTGCGCTCTTGTTCCTGCAAGGACTTGCGGAGCTTGCCAAGCGTATCGCTGCACTGACTGGCGCGATGCGCATCGACACGCATTACGAAGCACCGCTGCAATAATTTCGAACACACAACACAGGACGATTTAATGTTTTCGCATGGTGTGTTCCCCCCGCTGATGTTCGGGACCATGATCCTGTTCATGCTGATCGGATTTCCGGTCGCGTTTTCGCTGGCTGCAGTGGGTCTGTTCTTCGGCATTCTCGGAATCAATACCGGCCACTTTGACCCGTCATTCCTTCAGGCTCTTCCCTTCCGCTTCTACGGGATCATTTCCAACGATCTGCTGCTCTCGATTCCGTTCTTTACCTTCATGGGCGCGATCCTTGA
Organism: Afipia dichlorophenoxyacetatis; assembly: GCF_055386385.1. NCBI lineage: Bacteria > Pseudomonadati > Pseudomonadota > Alphaproteobacteria > Hyphomicrobiales > Nitrobacteraceae > Afipia > Afipia dichlorophenoxyacetatis. The sequence continues at coordinate 3,999,342 of NZ_AP029250.1, forward strand.
GCGCTGCGGTCTAGCGGAAGATCTGCTCGAGGGCACCGGACAGCTGTTTGGTAAAATTCCAGGTGGCCTCGCTTACGCGGTGATCCTCGTCGGCGCTGTTTTGGGTGCGATCACGGGCACTGTCGCCGCGTCGGTCATCGCGATGGGTGTGATCTCGCTCCCGATCATGATGCGCTACGGATACGACATGAAGCTTGCGACCGGTGTGATCGCGGCTTCCGGCACCATCACGCAGTTGATCCCGCCTTCGCTCGTGTTGATCGTGCTGGCAGACCAACTCGGCCGCTCCGTCGGCGACATGTATCTCGGCGCCATCGGCCCATCGATCCTGCAAGTCGTAATCTTCCTTCTCTACATTGTCGGACTTTCGATCGTCCGCCCCAACGCGATGCCGCCTCTTCCTGAGTCAGCGCGTGAGCCGATGAACTGGAAGCTCGTGCGCCGCGTCTTGTGGGGCATGATCCCTTCCATCGTGCTGATCTTCCTGGTGCTCGGCACCATCGGCATGGGCCTCGCAACGCCGACCGAAGCGGGCGCCATGGGCGCCGTCGGCGCGATGGCGCTTGCAGCGATGCATCGCCGCCTGACGTGGCCTCTTGTCGAACAGGCCATGACATCGACCATGCGCCTCACCGCGATGGTGGTGTTCATCCTTGTCGGATCGACCTGCTTTAGCCTTGTCTTCCAAGGAATGGACGGCGCACGCTGGATCGAACACCTGTTGACCGGCCTGCCCGGCGGCGTTGTCGGCTTCCTGATTTTCGTCAACATCTTCGTGTTCTTCCTCGCGTTCTTCCTCGACTTCTTCGAGATCGCCTTCATCATCATCCCGCTGCTTGCACCGGTGGCAAGCAAGCTCGGCATCGACCTCGTCTGGTTCGGCGTTCTTCTCTGCGTCAATATGCAGACGTCGTTCATGCATCCGCCATTCGGCTTCGCTCTCTTCTACCTGCGCGGTATCGCGCCGCCGGAAGTGAAGAGCTCCGATATCTATTGGGGTGCCATGCCCTGGGTACTGATGCAGGTCATTCTCGTCGTCGTCGTGATCATGTGGCCAGGCGCGGTCACCTACTGGATCGACAACACCAAGGTCGATACGACGAACGTCAAGATCGAGATCCCGCAGATTGAAATGCCGAACCTCGATTTTGGTGCGCCGCCCAAGCAATAGCGTGTCGCACTAAACAGCGAGACAAATAAAAAACCCGGCCTTCGCGAGAAGGCCGGGTTCTTTTTAGAGCTTAACTTGATCAGCCGCGGGTACGCGAGCGGATCATGAAGCTGTCGAAGGTGTATTCGGCAACCTGCCACCACAGATACTGGTCCGAGCGATAGGCCTGCATCGCATCGATCGACTTCTTGAAGTCGGCGTTCTTAGCAGAGAGCTCCGCCCACAGCTCGTTGGTGGATTTCAAGCAGGCGTCGAGCACATCGTTGGTGAACGGACGCAGCTGCGTACCGCTGGCAACGAGACGCTTCAGCGCAGTTGGGTTCTGCAGGTCATAGCGTGCGGCCATCCAGGAGTTGGTGTTGGCTGCCGCGTTGGCGAGGATCGCCTGATAGTTCTTCGGAAGCGAATTCCACTTATCGAGATTTGTGAATGCGTGGACCGTCGGTCCGCCTTCCCAGAAGCCTGGATAGTAGTAGTACTTGGCAACCTTCTGGAAGCCGAGCTTCTCGTCATCATAAGGACCGACCCACTCAGCAGCGTCGATGGTGCCCTTTTCCAGCGAAGGATAGATATCGCCGCCAGCGAGCTGCTGCGGAACGACACCGACTTTCTGCAGGACCTGACCGGCGATACCACCGATACGCATCTTCAGACCCTGAAGATCCGCAACGGTCTTGATCTCCTTGCGGAACCAACCACCCATCTGGGTGCCGGTGTTGCCGGCCGGATGCGCGATCACGCCATACTTCTTGAAGAACTCGTTGCCGAGCTCCATGCCGCCGCCCTGATACCACCAGGAGTTCTGCTGACGTGCATTCAAGCCGAATGGGACCGACGCATAGATCGCGAAGGTCGGATCCTTACCGACGTAGTAGTACGCGACAGTGTGGCACATTTCGACAGTGCCGTTCGACGTCGCGTCCAGCGCCTGCAGACCGGGAACGAGCTCGCCTGCCGCGAACACCTGGATCTGGAATTTATTGTCGGTCATTTCGGCGACTTGCTTCGCCAGATATTCACCGCCGCCATAAATCGTATCGAGCGACTTCGGGAAGCTCGACGCTAGGCGCCATTTGATCTCAGGCGACGACTGGGCAATCGCCGGCGAAGCCACCGCAGCAGCGGCGGCCCCAACGGCCGATACTTTCAAAAACTCACGACGCTTCATTAGGCATCTCCTTTGGGGTGTGTTTCTTTTTGAAATCCTTCGGTCTCTAGCATGGAAATTCACCCGCAGAAAATGCGGGGAAGCTCGCTATTCCGAAGGATTAAACGAAAGTCGAAGGGGTATCTCAAACAGTAACACCCGTAAGCTGCGATTTAATCTTCTCGCCAATCGCTCGGTACATCGCTGCGTGCGGGCCATTTGGCTCGCTATCAACCACCGGTGCACCTGCATCAGACGACGTGCGAATCGCCATATGAAGCGGGATTTCGCCGAGGAATGGGACATTAAGCCGCTCCGCTTCGTGCCGCGCTCCACCATGCCCGAAGATATCCGAACGGGTCCCACATTCAGGACATTGAAAATAGCTCATGTTCTCGATGATGCCGAGGGTCGGAACATCGACCTTGCTGAACATCGCAATGCCGCGTCGCGCATCGATGAGGGCAAGGTCCTGAGGCGTCGAGACGATCACCGCGCCCCTTAGCGGCACCTGCTGCGCCAGCGTTAATTGTGCATCACCGGTCCCGGGCGGCATGTCCACGATCAACACATCGAGTACGCCCCAATCCACGTCCCACAGCATCTGCCGGACTGCGGACATGACCATCGGGCCGCGCCACACCATGGGTGTCTCCTCGCCCACCAGGAACCCGATCGACATCAGCGCGATGCCGAAGCGCTGGATGGGGACCATTTTCTTCGCGTCGTTCAGCTGCGGCTTTTGCAGAACGCCGGTCAACCGTGGAACGGAGGGGCCGTAAATGTCCGCGTCGAGCAGCCCGACCTTGAGACCAAGATCGCGCAAGCCAAGCGCGAGATTGAGCGCAGTAGTCGACTTGCCGACACCACCCTTGCCCGAGGCGACAGCGATGATGGCGCCAACTCCGGGGATCGCAACCTGCTTGCCCATCGGAGAGTCAGCCGGCGCGCCATGCGGGCGGTGCTGCGAATCCGGCCTCACGCCATGGGAATGTTGGTGAGACTGTTGCGGTGCGGGTGCTGCTCCCGGTCTGCGCTCTGCTGTCAATGCAACCATCACCGTGGTGACGCCCGGAATAGCCCGGACTGCAGCCTCCGCACGCGCACGGGTATCCTCCCACGCACGCGCCTCGGCGGCATCGACATTGATGGAAAAAAACACCTTCCCATCGCTCGCTGCGATCTCGGACAGGACCCTCGCCTCGGTCAACGGAACGCCTCGTGGCGACGTCACCGACCGAAGTGCGGCAAGGACTTTATCTTTATCGACAGACAAAATGCATCTCCAGGGCGGCGGAAGGACGAAAAATGCCGCATGTCGGCCTTCATACGCGTGTTACCTGCGCCGTCAACGCCCTTGCATCGGAGCGCATCATACGCATAGCTGTCGGCGCCACGCGGGCCTGTGGGTCCTCATCACCAATCTCAACCATCAAAGAGCATACGATATGGCAAAAGTCGCATTTCTCGGTCTTGGCGTCATGGGTTTCCCGATGGCGGGCCACCTCGCCGCCAAGGGCGGCCACGAGGTGACGGTTTACAACCGCTCCGGTGCAAAGGCGAAAGCCTGGGCCGACAAATTCGGCGGCCGCACTGCAGCAACACCGAAAGCCGCTGCCGAAGGACAGGATTTCGTCATGTCCTGCGTCGGAAACGACGACGACCTGCGCGCGGTAACCATCGGTGACGACGGCGCTTTTGCCGGCATGAAATCCGGCGCGGTCTTTGTCGATCACACCACGGCCTCCGCCGAAGTGGCGCGCCAACTCGACGCTGAGGCCAACAAGCGCGGATTCCATTTCATCGACGCCCCTGTCTCCGGTGGACAGGCCGGTGCCGAAAACGGCGTTCTCACCGTGATGTGCGGTGGCAAGGAAGCGGACTACAAGCGCGCGGAGCCGATTATCGCGTCCTATGCGCGGATGTGCAAACTGCTGGGGCCTGCGGGCGCCGGTCAGCTCACCAAGATGGTCAACCAGATCTGCATCGCGGGTCTTGTCGAAGGCTTGTCCGAAGGCATCCACTTCGCCAAGAAGTCCGGTCTCGACATCAACGCTGTGATCGACACCATTTCCAAGGGCGCCGCGCAATCCTGGCAGATGGAAAACCGCTACAAGGCCATGAACGAGGGCAAATTCGATTTCGGCTTCGCCGTCGAATGGATGCGCAAGGACCTGTCGATCTGCCTCGCGGAGGCCCGCCGCAACGGCGCGAGCCTGCCCGTGACCGCCCTCGTCGATAACTTCTATTCCGAAGTCGAAAAAATGGGCGGCAAGCGCTGGGATACATGCAGCCTTCTCGCCCGGCTGGAACGCTGATCCTCCTCTTATTTGGGCTCTCACAGAGCCTGACGAACGAAAGGCGGCACCCAGGTGCCGCCTTTTCCTTTTTTGGGGCCTTTGAACGGATCCTCGCCCTCAAATTTAGACTTTCTTAACCCGATTAAATTGACCTTTAAGCCACCTCTTAATGTTTTAGCGCCAAATATAGCGGTGGCTGTTTGTGCGCGACCATGCGTGGCCTTCGCACGGGTTTGGGAATTCTGCGTTGTAGTTGTTAGAGTGTAATGAGTGAGTCCGCAGACAAAATTGAAGTTCCCGCGGCAACCGCGGATGGATTGAGCGCGACTCCTGCCCGGAATCGCCGGGCTGCTTCGCAGCGCGTCCGCGAAGCGCGCGATCGGCTAACTTCTACCAGCGGAACTCGACCGGCCTTCGATCACGAACTGCTTCGCCAATACGCCCAGACACGGATTTCAGCCTCGCTGGTGGTCGTGCTCCTGGTCGTCGCGACCGGCGTGCTTTGCAGTGTCTGGATTCCACCAATTATCGCCGCAGGATGGACTTTCGGCGTCCTGACGCTCCACGCCATCATCGTCCGCTATTGCCGGAAATTTCTTGCGCAAGCATCAACTGCTCCGGCCACCACCCGCAAATGGCGACTGCGCTTTGTTGCGCTCGACCTGTTGTACGGCCTGGCATGGTCCTTCATCCTTATTCATCCGTCCGGCATCGATGTGGTCTCGAACACGCTGATGCTGTTTCTGATGCTGCTTGTCGTAGCGGTCTCCAGCATGCTGGCCGCGAGCCTCCCGATTGCCGCCTTCGCGGCAACGGTGCCAGTCGCGACAGTCATTGCGGTCAACTTTGTTCTGCGCAGAACGTTCGACGACTACATGCTCGCAGCGCTTGCTGTGACCGCGGAAGGTTATTTCGCGCTTCTCGCTCACCGGCTTCACTCAACGACCCTTGCGACACTGGAGGCCCGCGCCGAAAAGGATGCCTTGATCGGCGAGCTGGAACAATCAAAGGCCATCTCGGACGAGGCCCGCTATCGCGCCGAAGCAGCGAACGTCTCCAAATCGCGTTTTCTCGCGCAAATGAGCCACGAGCTGCGCACGCCGCTCAACGCCATTCTCGGCTTCTCCGAAGTCATGAAAAGCGAGATTTTCGGCGCGCATACGGTTGAGGTTTATAAGGACTACTCCGCCGATATTCATAATTCCGGCGTGCATCTGCTCAATCTCATCAACGAAATCCTCGACCTGTCACGCATCGAAGCCGGACGTTACGAACTCAACGAAGAACCGGTGTCGCTCACACACGTCGTCGCGGATTGCCACCATCTTTTGAAGCTTCGCGCCTCGAGCCGCGGTATCACGATCCACGAAGTGTTCGAACACGGCATGCCGAAGCTATGGGGCGACGAGCGCGCAACGCGTCAGGTCGTTCTCAACCTGCTCTCCAACTCGATCAAGTTCACCCCGCCGGGCGGCGAGATCTGGCTCAAGGTAGGTTGGACCGCGTCGGGTGGTCAGTATCTCAGTGTCAAGGATACCGGCTCAGGCATCGCCGAGGACGAAATTCCCGTGGTGCTGGCTTCATTCGGCCAGGGATCGAACTCGATCAAATCGGCCGAGCAAGGCGCGGGCCTTGGCCTCCCCATTGCAAAAAGCCTGATCGACATGCACGGCGGAACGTTCACGCTGAAATCTACACTGCGTGTCGGCACGGAAGTGATCGTCACATATCCGCCGGAACGCGTGATGACAGCATTGGCGCCGATGCGGGAAGAGTCCCCGCCTCTGCAACCAATGCCGGACGCAGTAACCAGCGAGAAAAGCCGGCCGCGTCATACACCCATCATGAGCGCAGGAACTGGACTATGAGGCCAGGGACACTGATCGATCGAGTTTCCCTGCCCTTGGCCCGACTTTCCATGCTTGCGCAATCCGTCAAAATGCCCATCAGTAGCGTTCATGAAAATCGAAACGCCCTGCATCGCGGTCTGCTTTATCGATCCGAAAACCGATCTTTGTTTCGGCTGCGGACGCACGCTGCCCGAAATTGCGCGATGGCATGCGATGACCAACACCGAGCGCGTCGAACTTATGGCAACGCTCCCCCAGCGCATGCTCGATGCCGGACTTTCCGTACCAGCCGCGACAAAAAGGCGGCACGCGGAATCCTAAGCCGCAGCATGCGGAATGCTGACGCGGCAGGTGCAGCATGATCCGCGCGTTTCTCATTCTCACGGCCGTCGTCACAGTGGTAACGCTTCTGCTTTCTATCTCGGATCCCGTCGCCTTCGCGAACATCAAGGGATCAATCACACGCGTCGCTGAAAAGCCGTTTAGCTCCCGATCGTCATCACGCTCCGTCGAGATTGCGCGCAGTGACCGCGGTGATTTCGCGCTACGTGCAAAAGTAAATGGCGTCAGTGCGCCGATGGTAATCGACACCGGTGCAACATCGGTCGTTCTCACCTACGAAACGGCCAAGGCCGCAGGCCTGCCGCTTGAGTTGCTCGACTACAACGTGGACGTTGAAACTGCCGGCGGGCGTGTCCGCGCCGCGCGGCTAACATTGGACCGGCTTGCCATCGGCAAGCTTGTCGAACGTTCAGTCCCGGCGCTGGTGGTGCCGCGTGGACAGATGAAATCCAACCTGCTCGGTATGAGCTTCCTCAATCGCCTTGAGAGCTGGGAAGTGCGAGCCGACCGCTTATTGCTGCGCGGCTATCCGTAGTCACGCCGCGATCGGCGCGACTGCGTCTTCATCCACCAGCGCAAGCGCTTCCCGCAGCGAGGCGACGCCTGCGCCCGGTTTCATGCACACCTCGGCGAGATATCGACGAAACGCCCGTGCACCGGGAACGCCCTGAAACGCGCCGACAAGATGCCGCGTGATCGAATGAAGCCGCGTGCCTGCCGCAAGTTCACGCGCGATATAGGGCATCAGTGCTTCAATGGCTTCATGCATCGACGCGTGCGGCGCTGCTTCGCCAAACAGCTCAGGATCGACGCTTAGGAGACGCCATGGCTCCTGATAGGCGGCACGTCCGAGCATCGCGCCATCAACGTGGGCCAAATGCTCTTTGGCGGCAGCAATAGTGGTGATGCCACCGTTGATCGCAATTAACACGTCAGGCAGCGAGGCTTTGAGCCGATAGACACGATCATAATCGAGCGGCGGAATGTCACGATTTTCCTTCGGCGACAGTCCATTGAGCCACGCCTTTCGTGCGTGCACGACCAAGGCGTCGGCTCCAGCCGCAAGCACTGCATGAGCAAGAGTGTCGAGCGCGATCTCAGGGTCCTGGTCGTCGATGCCGATGCGGCATTTGACGGTGACCGGAATGCTGACAACCTTCTTCATCGCCGTGATGCATTCCGCAACGAGATGCGGCTCCGCCATCAGGCATGCACCGAAGCGACCGTCCTTCACGCGGTCTGATGGACAACCGACATTGAGATTGATTTCGTCATAACCAAAATCTTCGCCGATGACCGCACTCGCGGCGAGGTCTGCGGGATTGGAACCACCAAGCTGAAGTGCAACGGGATGTTCGCTCACGTCGAAGCCAAGCAGCCGCTGCCGGTCACCATGGATGACCGCGCCTGTTGTCAGCATCTCTGTGTAAAGCCGCGCACGCCGCGACAGCAGACGGTGGAACACCCGGCAATGCCGGTCTGTCCAGTCCATCATAGGCGCGACGGAGAATCTAAATATATGATATTGTTTCATTTTTTGTAGCTTTAGAACGTTTAACTCATGTGGTCTACGCATAGGCACACGAGATTAGCCATCATTACCAAACTAGATTCTGGTTCTTGGAGAGGCAGATACGTCGAAACGGTCAAGAGCTCAACGAGACATTTCTGCCGGAAGGATGCGGATAGTTCAACATGAGGTCCGCAGCGACCGTCAGGAGCCCGCCATCATGCAAGTCCCGTGACGCCTAACTTGCAACTCACCGGCCCGGCATTGCCGGACCTTAATCGCCATAACGTTCTATAAGGACGATCGCAACCAAGCTGGAATATTGATATTGCTCTTCAGCCGAGTTCTGAACTGGTAATCATCGACTTCTGAGATTGGGTCCAGGACCATCGGCTCAACATCATCGCGACCGATCGATCGTGCTCCTGCCATTAGCTCCATCGCATAATCTTCATCGAACCCCAGCTCCACGACGAAGCCATCGGTGGCTCCGCCCATAAGCTGATGCTGCGCATGAAATTGCTCCGCCAAGTCTGGCAAGTGCTCCAGAGCGTAGGACAACGTCGCGATCGCGGTCCCCAGGGACATGCGCTCAAGTGGGTGCCCGGGATCAATCAGATCGAGGACCATATCCTGTCCCGCTATGCGCAACATCTCGACGTCTCTGGTTAGAGGATTAATGACCGTTGCCCGTCCTGCACGTGGCCGGCCATTGATAAGTACCGCAACAACATCACTCTCTCGTGCTTCAATCACCTGCGCGTATGGGTCTTTCGACACTCCATCGAGAACAAGGAGATCAGCGATCTTCCCGACTTCCACGGTGCCTAGAAACTTGCTCCAGGACATCATTTGAGCCGGTGTACTCGTTACCATTCGCACCAAGTCTCTATCAGAAATTAGGTTCCCCAGATGCGCGCTCACGATCTTGGCAATCTTGAGCTCGCCAAGAAGATTCTTAGTACCACTAGGCCCCCAATCTGAACCGAGAGCGACACGAACCCCGTCCTGCAGTGCTGTCTCGACGTCCGTAGTTGAACCATAGAGAAGAAGATTGCTTAAGGGGGACCAGACGATGCCAGAGCCGTCCTTCATCCTCTTCATCTGCTCCTTATTCAACGCTGTTCCATGAATTCCGACAAGGTTGGGGCCTATGAGGTATGATCCATCAGGCGCTTTAAGAGATTCGAAAAAGCTTCGCGATCTATCATCTACGCCTTCAGACAGATGCAAAAGAAAAGGCTTTTGCATGTCGCCCCGTAACGGACCATAGATTTCCTTAACCTGATCAAAGCTCGTAAAATTGTCTATGCGATCTTCTGCGGCCGGCCAGCTCCTATCATCTGGCAGCTCGACGTTACGGACTAATCCAGCATATGCGGCACGCACACCAGAGTTCATCGACTTGATCGATAGACCTTGCGTCGTCGTTACTCCACCAAGAAGCGCGCGGCATTCGACAAAACGAACCACGGCTCTCGAAATTTCTGAAAGCGGATCGTGAGTGAGCAATGCCGCAGGATCCTTGACGAACCGTTTGTATTCGCAAGCGTTACGCCACTGCTCACGGCACTCATATAATCGAGGAACATTCCAAAGCGGGATCATGTTGTAACTAGGATGATTATGCAGCTCGAACAATCCTGGATAGATTGTCCCCTTCAGCTCAATTGGCTTGAGCGAGGTGAACTCGCTAGGTAGCGGCTTTCCTCGCTCTGCACAGTGAACGATCAACCCGTCCTCGATTGCAATCACACCATCGTGGAGGATCGTAAAGCTTCCATCCATTGTTACTATACGCCCGTGCAAAACCACACGAGAAGGCGGCGGTAGCACCTTCTTGGTTAAAGGTAGGGCATCAGCTAGATCGGTCTCATCCCGGAACCACGCCATCCCACACTCCAATTTTCAGAGTTGTTCAAACTGGCCGCGCATCAAGGAGTAACTTCCTGAAGCCGCCATCACTGCCTGGGAGGAGGCATCGCTTCCAAGGCTTGCCTCAAGGGCCCAGCTGGCTCCGGCGCACTACAATGGGGCTGATTGTGGAAGCCGGTTGATCGGCATATGGCCGGCGTTGCTCCTTTCAAATCGCCTAGCTTACACGCGCTGCACATCCGAAAGATCGCCGCGTCCAATTGCAAAGAATAATCGAGTGACGATGCCGCCGGCTCCTGCGGCTGAAACAATGCTCCGCTTTTGATGTTTTGAAACCAAATGTCGACATGATCTTTCACACGCGCCGGAATGCCGAAATCATTTTTGCTAAAGCTGCTGTTGAGAATACCGATTGAGGCTCTGGGAGTGCGCGCCGCAGCATGGCATGACAAACAAGACGAACGCATATTGTCCGCTGGACCATTCGCACGTCCTTGAAACCCCGTTGTGAGTCGGGCAGGCCAGCCGTATGTGATGCCTCGAAGACTTGGATTGACCCAAGTTTGCCGGAGCGACGTGTCATATATCTGCGGATCGTTTCCCCATTGCAGCGAAACTGGCACAAGATTGTCAAAGAGATTGTCGCCTTTCGGTGGCCCTAGCCACACGAACGTTCCGAATACCCATCCTGTGTCACGGGATCGGGTATCCTTAACCGCTATGTCTACCTGCAGCAGACGCAGTGATCGCTTGATCCGACCGCTCGCGGGAAGCGGTGTGCTGCCAGACCCAGCAGGATCAATGAATGCATCAAATTCTGGGCCCCCTTGCAGATAAGCGACCTCCGTAGTTGAGGCATCGGTAAAAAGGAATTTGATCGATGCTGTGTCTGGAGGAAATTCAACAGCAACCGGTAACGACGGATTACAGGGCTCATAAAAGATATCGCCAAGGACCGCCGCCCCTGCGCGATTGTAAAATCCTACTGCCCAAACTTGATATCCATCTACATTGGATGGCGAAAGATCCCCTCTATCGGGGCCGCGCTCTTTTGTCAGGCCCATTAGGGGCTCGCGGCCCGAATTCCCATAGTCCAACCACAGAGAAGTCCACCAATTCTCTCGCCCCGTCCCCACTAACTTTCGATCAACGATACGGAAAGAGCTTCTGGCTCCGGCCAGAACAGAAGTCATGTACTCGACAGGACGAACTTGAAAATCGATCGACTCCCACGGCTGTTCGTCGCGCGGGTCGTGATGTTGTTTCGGGTAATCAATACGCCACTTTACCGAAGGAACCCCATTCGCGTTTAGCGTACTCGCTGAAAAGGTTGAGCAGACATCGGCCTGAGAAGACGAAAGGCAAACAATCGATAATACGAAGGCAAGCAAAAATGCTTTCACGGCCTCCTCCATCAATTGCAATTGGTAATCGAAATGTTCAACTAATATAACGCAATAACGATTTCCGCAACCGATCAGCGAAAACGGTGTTCATCACCCACCAGATTAGCGCCCAACGACGGCTGTTGGAGCATAGGACAGAGACCAGATAAGCTCTGTCTGGCAATGGCTTAATTGACAACTCTAAGCCAAACTCACAAACACAACTATCGCTGATGCAGGCTTGTCACCCGCCCAAATAAGCCTCTTGGATGTGCTTGTCGTCGATCAACGCGTCACCGCTGCCTGACAGCACAATTGACCCTGCCTCCATCAGGTAGGCGTAGTCGCACATGTCGAGGGCTGAATAAGCATTCTGCTCCACCATCAGGACCGTGGTGCCGGACTTGCGGATGCCGTCAATGATCTCGAACACTTGCTCCACGATGTTGGGCGCAAGGCCAAGCGACGGCTCATCGAACATGACCAGCTTCGGCTTCGACATGATGGCGCGACCAATGGCCAGCATCTGCTGCTCGCCGCCGGAGAGCGTACCCGCAACCTGATGGCGGCGCTCCGCGAGCCGCGGAAACTGAGTGAAGATCCGGTCACGATCCGCAGCGATCCCGTCAGCGTCGTTTCGGAGATACGCACCCATGTCGAGGTTCTCCTCGACCGTCATGTCCGGAAACACCCGACGCCCTTCGGGGCAATGAGCAATGCCGCGCGCCAGGATCTCCCGGGCCGAGCAGCGCGTAATGTCTTCGCCCTCGAAGATCATACGGCCGGACACCGACGGCAGAATCCCCGAAATCGAACGCAATGTGGTGCTCTTGCCGGCGCCATTTGCGCCGATCAGTGCGACGAGCTGTCCCTGTTTGATGGACAATGAAATGCCCTTGAGGGCCTCGACCTTGCCGTAACGGCAAACGAGATCGCTAATCTCTAGCACGTCTCTTAGCTCCCTGCCCGAGATAAGCGCGGATGACTTCAGGATTGCCCTGGATTGCCGCGGGCGGTCCTTCGGCAATGATCCGGCCGTAATTCAACACAACGATGCGATCCGACACGCCCATCACCATCGGCATGTCGTGCTCAACCAACAGGATGGTGACGCCCAAGCCACGCAACTTGTCGAGAAGCTGCATGAAGCGCGCGGTCTCCGTCGCGTTCATGCCGGAGACCGGCTCATCCAGCAGCAGCATGGACGGATCAGCGGCCAACGCCAGCGCCACACCAAGAAGTCGTTGATCGCCGTAAGCAAGTGATCCCGCGAGTTCGCGCGACCGCCGTTCGATGCCGACAAGCGCAAGGATCTCGGCGGCCCTCGTCTTCAACTCGTTTTCGGATTGCTTTTCGCGCGGCAGCGCCAGCAGCGTATCCCATAGGTGCGAGCGGCCACGGCGATGCAGGCCGATCATCACATTCGCGAAGACGCTCACACTCTGGAAAACGCTGGTGCGCTGGAAGGTTCTGACCAAGCCCAGCGACGTCACTTGATGCGGCTTGAGATTGTTCAGGGACGTTCCGCGATAGCGGACTTCACCCTTCGTCGGCCGCAAAAATCCGGTGATAACGTTGAACGCCGTCGTCTTGCCCGCACCATTCGGACCGATCAGGCTGACGACTTCGCCCTCATTGACGACGAAATTCATATCCGAGATCGCAACAAGTCCGCCGAAGTGGACGGCGATGTGCTCGATCGATAGCGCGGGCTGCTTCTGTGGCTGCGCGTCCATCATCGTGCATCCTGTATTTTGGCCTCGGTTGTCGGAGCAACGTTTGGCTCATCGTTCACGCCAAACCACTTCTCGATCGCCGGCACGATACCCTGCGGCAGAATGAACACGATCAGGATCATGAACAAGCCGTAGAGAATCCACTGGATCTCCGGCGCGGCGAAAGATCGCGCGACCACCGGAATAAATCCGAAGATCAAACCGCCCACGATCGGCCCCGCGAGTGTTCCCTTTCCACCGGTGATGACCATGATCACCATGGTGACGGTGTAGAGGAAGAGGAACACATCCGGATCGATGATCTTGAGATAGTGCGCGTAAAGGCTGCCCGCGGCACCTGCGATGCCGGCAGAAACAATCGCAGCAAGCACCAAGTAACGGGTCACGTCGATACCGACCGACACCGCGAGCGATTCATTCTCTTTCAGAGCCACCATCGCGCGCCCCACCCGTGAATGCACCAACCGCTTGATGACGACATAAGAAATCACCATCACTGCAAGCACGAGGTAGTAATTCGACTGCTTGCTATAGAAGTCGAAATAGCCGAGCCCGGGCAATCCCAATGTCATGGGAGGAATGGACGTGAGCGCTAGCGGCCCCTGCGTGAGCTCGACCCAGTTCAGCGCAACCAGTCGCACGACCTCGGCGAAGCTGATCGTCACGATCACAAAGTAGGCGCCACGAACACGGAACGACAGCTTTCCGACGAGGTAGCCGCACAGGCCGGAAAATAGAATGGCGATAATAAAGCCCGACCAGACCGGCCACGGTTCGTGAACCACCCGGTATCCGCCGACGAGCTCGACATCGAACCCGAGCGAAACCAGGGCGCTGGTATAGGCACCAATGCCGAAGAACGCGACGTGACCGAGACTCAGCTGTCCGGTGTAGCCCAGCAGCAGATTGAGGCTCATCGCCGCGATGATGAAGATGCCTGTCGTGATGAAGGCATTCAGAAGATAAGGATCGTTGAGCCACATCGGAACGGAAGCGAACACGATGAGCGCGATCCAGGGAAACAGCCGCTTCATCCAATTCGCTCCGTTCGCGCAAACAGGCCCGTCGGCTTGAACAGCAGCACCGCGATGATGATCAGGAATCCCATGGCGTCGCGATATCCGGATGAGATGTAACCCGCCCCCATTTCCTCCGCGAAAGCGAGAATAAAGCCGCCAATCGTCGCTCCGCCGATACTACCAAGGCCTCCGAGGATGACGATGGCGAAGGCCTTCAGCGACGCAATGTTCCCCATCTGCGGTGAAATCACGTAGACAGGACCAAGCAGCGCGCCGGCCGCAGCTGCGAGGCTCGACCCAATGGCAAAGGTTGCCATGTAGATCATCTGAATGTTGACACCCATCAGCGAGGCTGTATCGCGGTCCTGGAAGGTCGCGCGCATTGCCTTGCCGAGCTTGGTGCGGTTGATCAGGAAATACGCCACAGCGATCAACGCTAGAGCGGCGAAAAAGACAAACAGCCGCAACCAGGACACCGAGAACGGCCCGATGACGAGTGGCGTCTCGGGAAACGGCGTCGAGACCGATTTCGCCACGCCACCCCAGACATATTGTTCTGCGTTCTGCATCACGATCATGGCGCCGATCATGATCAGCATCGTGGTATCGATATCGGCACCACGCATCGGCCGCAACAACACCACTTCGATCAGCGCGCCAAGCAAACATCCGGCGACGATCGCCACGAGGATTGAAAGAAAGAAATTCAATCCGAGCATGATAGCGACGAAGTACACGAAATACGCTCCGAACGCATAAAGCTCGCCGTGCGCAAAATTGACGACACGCATGATGCCAAAGATCAAAGTCAAACCGATGCCGAGCAGTGCGTAGGTACTGCCAAGGATCAGCATGTTGATCATGTGTTGCAGAAATTCAGTCATTGTGTCGGGACAACCCTCTCCATCCGGCGAAGATCGCCAGTGTCACAACAAAAACGTGGGCACCGGTCAGAGACCCGGTGCCCACGCAAACATGCTTAGAGCTTAGGAAGAACAACCTTCGCGTCGTCGATCTTGATCAGATAGACGTTCGGCATGCTCTGACCACTTTCCTTGCCGGCTGGGCCCTGCTTCTGGAATTTGATCTTGCCGTTCAGGCCGAGCAGCTCGACGTCCCAAAGCGCCTTCGTGATGGCTTCGGGCTCCGCCTTGCCTGCCTTTTCGATGGCAGCCGCAATCGTGCGGATGCCGTCATAGCCACGGAAGCTTTCCGTCGCGCCAGCGAAATTGAAGCCGCGCTTCTTCCACTCGCCGAGGAAATACTTGGTCGCTTCCGGATTTGGCGTCGCATCCGGATACCACGGTGCGAAGGTGGTCAGATGGAAGGTGCCGTTGGCGGCAAGACCGCCCTGCTCGATCAGCTGGTCGGGATTCTGCGATCCGCCGGTAGTGATGATCTGCTTCTTGATGCCGAGCGCAGTCGCCTGCTTCAGAACAAGGGTGAGCTGCTCAACGGCAGTCGTCACCATGATCGTATCGGAATCCGATGCCTTAATTTTAGACAACTGCGCGCTCATATCTTGAGCGGACTGATCCATGGTTTCGACGAGCCCGACGCCGACGTTATCGACTTTGAAGATCTTTCCGAAATCCTCAGCAGCACCACGTCCCCAGTCGTTGTTGATGACGAGAAAGTCGGCCTTCTTCACTGACATCTTCGGCAGAATGTCCTTGAACGCTGCGGCTTCAACGGACGACGGCGGCGAGATGCGGAAAATGTAAGGATTGCCGGTCGTCGTGATCTTGCCCGACGACGAGGTCTCGACCACCATCGGGACTTTGTATTCCATCAGCTTGGGCATGACCGCGAGCGTCAGGCTGGAGCCCCATGCGCCCATGATGACAGGCACCTTATCGGCCGTAATGAGCTTTTCAGCGACAGCTGCAGCTTCGGTCGGATTGCTCTTGTTATCTTCGATAACGAGCTCGATCTTCTTGCCGAGTACACCGCCCTTGGCGTTGATTTCATCGGCCGCGATTTTCGCGCCGTTGACAACGTAAGTGCCGGAAGCCGCGAACGGCCCTGTCAGCGGTTCGTTGACACCAATCTTGATGGTCTGTGCGAACGCCTGCGTTGCCAAACCTGTCGACAGCAGCGCTGCGGCTGCGATCGCCGTAAGTAACTTCGAGTGCTTAACCATCGTCCGTTTCCTCCGTTACGTGACATGCGGAAAACCAGTTGCCTTATTTTTCAAGCAAGCATTATGCCAGTTGATCCGCACTTGTTTGTATTTGTCGTTGGCTAATCGTCCCTAACTACAATCGTCCTATTTTTGGTACCTTAGCATCATCTGCATCGGCCGTACGGCGTCAAGTTCTTTCAGCAGTCAGGCACATTAACAGCGAGGCCTCCGCGCGAAGTTTCCTTGTATTTCGCCTGCATGTCAGCTCCGGTATCCCGCATCGTGCGGATCACCTGATCAAGCGAGACGTGATGCGACCCATCGCCGCTTAACGCCAATGACGCGGCGTTGATCGCTTTCACCGCGCCGAACGCATTGCGTTCGATGCATGGGATTTGCACCAACCCGCCGATCGGATCGCACGTCATCCCGAGATGGTGCTCCATTCCAATCTCCGCAGCATTTTCAATCTGCCGGCTGCTGCCGCCCAAGGCCGCTGTCAGGCCAGCGGCAGCCATCGAGCATGCCACACCAACCTCGCCTTGGCATCCGACTTCCGCTCCGGAGATGGACGCGTTCATCTTGCAAAGCGCTCCGATGGCGGCACTGGTCAGGAGAAAAATCCTGATCCCCTCCTGTGAAGCACCCTGGCAATGGTCGACATAGTAGCGGAGGACCGCCGGCAACACGCCCGCAGCGCCATTGGTCGGCGCGGTTACCACACGACCACCCGCAGCATTTTCCTCATTGACGGCAATTGCATAGAGGCTGGCGTAATCCATCGCCGGGATCGAATGCCGCATGTTCTTGGTTTCCGACGCCTGCAGTCGGTCACGTAGGGAACGTGCACGGCGCTTGACTTTCAACCCGCCCGGGAGCTCGCCATCCGTCCGCATGCCCCGGTCGATACAGTCGAACATGACAGCAGCGATACGATCCAGCCCGGCATGAACCGAGGTTTCATCCGCAAAAACGGCCTCGTTCGCCAACACGATATCCGCGATCGAAAGGCCCGATCGATCACACATGTCGATCAGTTCCGCGGCGCTGTGGTAGTCGTAAGAGATCTCTGACGACGACGTCGCAGCCGAGGTCGACTCGCCTTCCCGCTGGATGAATCCGCCGCCGATCGAGTACCAGGTCTCTTTTTTCAGCTCATTGCCGTTCGCGTCGAACGCCGAGAACCGCATGGTGTTCGGATGACCGATTGGTACTTCGTCAAAATTGAAATCGATGTCCTGCGCGGGATCGAAGCCAATCGTCCTACCGCCCGGCAATGTCAGCTGTTTCTGAGCTGCGACAGTGGCGACGTTGGCATCCGCCTTATCGGGATCAATCGTTTCCGGCGCAAAGCCCGAAAGGCCGAGCACCACAGCCTTATCGGTGCTATGGCCTTTCCCGGTCCACGCAAGCGAACCAAGCAAAGTCACCTTCAACCGGTGAACGGCCGATTGTTCACTCTCATTCAGCGAGCCGATAAAAGCCGCAGCGGCCTTCATCGGCCCCACCGTATGAGAGGACGAGGGCCCGATCCCGATCTTGAACAGGTCGAAAACACTGATCATGACACGGGACCGGACATTGTTACGACCGATGCTTTACTTGGCTTTCAGCCTTGGGATGATCTCGCGTGCGATCGTCTCAACCTGATCCATCTTGTACTTGTAAGGCACGAAGATGATCTTTTGTACGCCGACCGCGAGATGAGCCTTCAATTGTTCGACACATTCATCGACGGAACCCATGATCGCACTGTCACGTGAACAATCGCTGTGTTCAGGGAAGTCCCATTCCTTGTTGAGCCAATCCATCATCTCATCGCGGACGGCCTCCTTCGACGGACCGACCATAATTGGCAACTGCGATGCATTGAGCAGCTTGTCCGGATCCTTGCCGCCTTCCTTGGCGAAATTGCGCAGCTTGGCCCAGGACTTCGCGAAGGCTTCCGGAGAGTAGAAATAGGTCAGCCAACCATCGCCAGCCGTCGCCGCACGCTGCAGCACGCGGTCGACGTAACCGCCGATCAGGATCGGCATGCGCGGCTGCTGCACCGGCTTCGGATACATCACCGCCGCAGAAATGTTGTGCGCGATGTACTTGCCGTCAACCATCGGCTCGGTCCACAGACGGTTGAGAATCTCGAGGTTCTCATCCATCAGCTTGCCGCGCTTGTCGAACGGAATACCCATCGCATCGAATTCACGCTTGTACCAGCCGGACGCCATGCCCATCAGCATGCGCCCATTGGAGAACTGGTCCATGGTCGACAGCTGCTTTGCGAGAGCAACCGGATTGCGCAGAGGCAGAACAAGAATGCCGGTGCCAAGCTTGATCTTGCTCGTGCGCGCGGCAATCGCCGTCAACGTCGTCAGCGAGTCGAGGATCGGAAAATGCGGATCGACGCCGAGAAGAATATGGTCCCAGACCCAAAGCGAGTCATAGCCAAGCTCCTCAACACGCACGCCATAGTCGACCAGCGCCTTGGCATCCGGAAGCTCAGGCCAGGCGGTGAAGTTGCGCGCGGCGATACCGAACGTATTCGACAGGATTGTCATTCTTACTCCCCGTTTTCTTATGCGATGAACAGACGATCGGGATCGAGCATCCGCAATGTCGATAATTCGTGCTCCGTCGGCGGCTCGGTAACGTTGATCTGATCTTCAAAAATCAGATCGAACCCAGTGTTGTCCTGCACCTGCTCCCGCGTAATGCCGGGGTTAAGCGCAAGAACCTTCATGCGACGAGACGTCTCATCGAACGAAAACACCGCCAACTCAGTGATCACCCGGAACATGCCGCCCTGGGGCAAGCCGCTCTCAGCGCGTGTCTTGCCACCGCGGATATATCCCGGGCTGGTGATGAAATCGACTTGATCGACGAAGCGGCGCTTCTCGTGCTTCATCGCAACAATCATGTTGGTCAGGCTGGAAATATCGTTACCGCCGCCGGTACCCGGAAGCCGCGTCTTCGGGTTATCGGAATCCCCGATGAACGATGAATTCAAGTTGCCATACTTGTCGATCTGCGCGCCGCCCATGAAGCCAACATCGACATAGCCGCGCTGGAGCAGCAGAAGAACATCCGCACTGCCGAGCACCATGTTGGCGCGCTTGGTGCAGCGCTGGTCATTTGTTGATGGCGGCAGCTTGCCCGGCTCCACAAAGGCACCGACGACCCCACCTTCAAACAGAATCGTAAGACCAGGACAACGCAACCGCTGCGCCAGCGTCGCCGCCAGCAGTGGAATGCCGATGCCTGCGAACACGACCTGCCCTTCCCTCAGCTGCCGCGCGCTGAGGATCGCCAGCATTTCCGACGCGGTGTGACGGTTCTGCTCAGTCATCGAAAATGCTCCTGCCCCTTCGGCTCGCGGTCACGATTTCGTCTATGCCGATCATCGACAGGAAATCGTTCCAGGTTTTCGGCCCGTAGACATAGTCGTCGAGATATTTCTTCATGCCGCCGACCGGATCGCCGTTGACCTGCTTCACATAGGCATCGAGGTGATTCATCATCGGCTCGTAAACGCCGTAGCATTCATGGGGCGCAGAGCCGTAAGGCACCTCCACCACCGCATCGACGCAGAAGAACGGAATCTTGGTGTGATCGGGCGCGCGCCGGATCTGATCGTTGGAGACGATCCGTTCCGTCGTCAGGATCACACGATTGGCCGCCATCGCCAGATCGATATCCATGAACTGAAGACCATCGATCTGCGCGTTGCCGTAGGCATCGCAACGCTGCACATGGATCAATGCGACGTCAGGATTGAGCGCAGGCACCAGCAGGATCTTTTCGCCCGTGAACGGACAATCGATTTCCTTCGCTTCCGTCCGTTTTTTTCCGACATCCGAGCCAAGCATCGAACGCATCGGCATGAACGGAACGCCCATGGCGCCTGCGCGGAAGCGCATGCCCATGCCCATGTGGCTCCATTCGTCATAACGCGCGTGGCCGCCTTCGACGTGGTGACGCATCACCTTGGACAGGCCCCACAGAATACCCTGCGCGAACCAGCTCGACATAATGTGGTTCGATGCCCCCGAACCGAGCAGCAAATCACCATCCGTCGAAATGATACAACGCGAGCAGGACAACTCCTTCTTGCGCGCGCGAATGAGCTGCCAGATCGTCGCCATCGGCGTACGCGACATCGTCGAACCGCCAATGCCAACCGTCGCACCATCGTTCACGAACGATGCAGCTTCCTCCAGCGTCACCACCTTCTCGCGCAGGCTGCGGTCGCGCCGCGCCAAATTCTCCCGCAGCGTCTGATAAGGCTGAACCACGTTCTGATCCACGCTCATGACCTCGCTTTACCTGACGCTTCTGTATTCGACCCGGCGACCTCGGCGTTAAAGTCCTCGATCAGTTTGTCCCATTGGGGAAGGCTCGCTGCGATGCCTTCCCAGAACGATTGGTGCCTGCGCCGTTCGAAGTCCTCGACGCTGACGCCCTGCTGCTCGACCCAGGTATAGTAGCCAAGATTGAAGACCTGCCGCCGCAACTGATCCGTGAGCTCCATCACGTTATCTGTCGCGACAGACGTAAGGCACGATCCGAAGATCTCGCCTGCGTTGACTTCATCGAAGGTACCAAACTGCTTTTCGCGGTAGCCGTCGCGCTCGCTGTCGTAGAGCGAGGCGCTATCGGTCGCGACCGTGACGATGACGTCGTCAGCCCCGTAGTGGAGTTGCTTCGCCAGCTTGATCGCAGCGACAATGTTCGCGAAGCCGGAAATACCGACGTCCGCGAAGGATTCGACCAACGCCTTGTCGAGATTACGGCGGTTCTGAAGATACTTCCGTCCGACTTCCGAGCCAAACAGCAGATTAAGCTGATCGGTGACGCGATCCGACACGCCGATCACGACATCCGTGTTCATTACGTTGTGGATGAACGGGATGTGCTTGTCGCCAATACCCTGGATGTTGTGCTCGCCATAGCCGTTGTTCAGCATGGTCGGGCATTCGAGCGCTTCAACGGCCGCGATCTTCGTGCCGTGGTGCTTCTTCAGATAGTCGCCTGCGGCAATCGTGCCCGCCGACCCTGTCGCCGAGACAAAGGCCGCAAGCCGACGATTGCTGCCGCCCTTGAATGCGTTGAACGCGTGTTCAGCCGCAGCACCGGTGCATGTGTAGTGGATGAGGTAGTTCGAGAATGCGGAGAACTGATTGAGAATCACGTTCTGCGGATCACGCTCGAGCTCCGCGCACTTGTCATAGATTTCCTTGACGTTGCTCTCGGTGCCCGGCGTCCGGACGATATCCTCCGGATGCGAGACCCACTTCTCCAGCCAGTCGAACCGCTCGCGGCTCATACCGGCAGGCAGAACGGCAACACCACGGCATCCGAGGATGCGCGAGACGGACACGCCGCCACGACAGTAGTTGCCCGTGGATGGCCAGATCGCCTTTTGCGCTTCCGGATCGAAACGCCCGGTCACAAGCTGCGCCGCAAGGGCAGAATAAGCCGGCAACACCTTGTGCGCCCCGATCATCGGGAAACGACGACCCAGCAGCACGACGATCGGCGCTTTCACGCCAGAGATCGATTCAGGGATCACGATGTATCCCGGCACATCCGTCCGGCTCTTCCGATCCGAGGCGTTGTACCAGTTGACGCGCCAGAGGTTTTCGGCGCGCGGTTCGTCCGGCGCAACATCCGCGAGCTTCTTGGAGACCTCGGCTGGAATGGTCGAAGGGTTGGCGAGCTGCGAAAACGTCGGCAGCACCATGCCATGCTCTCGCGCCTTGGCAACGGCCCGCGCCCTCAGCTTGGCGTCGACGATTTCCGGATTAATGACTGAAGACATTCGTAAACTTCTTTCGGCTTCACGTCGTGTTGAAAGATACTAACATTAGGACGATAGGATGTCGAGCGACGCCCTGCCTCAAGAGGAGGCGACCATCTGCACATTTTTGTCGCGAGCAGCCTCTAGGGCTCTCGCGGCTGCAGCCTCGAAGGAGCGTTGCCGCACGGCATCATCGGCATTGGCATAGACCGTGGTTCGCTGTCGCGGCGTCCTGCCACTCGAAAGGATAATCCGTTCCATCTCCTGCGGCGTCATCTCCTGGCCATGGGATGCGCCGGCAGAGCGCGAGATGCTCTCATCCATCAGCGTTCCACCAAGGTCATTGACGCCCGCGGACAGGCACTGGCGTACGCCCTCTGCGCCGAGCTTGACCCACGATGCCTGAATGTTCGGGATCAGGGGATTGAGCACCAGCCGCGCGACGGCATGCATCAGGATCGCCTCCCGGAATGTCGGTCCCGGCCGCGCCCTGCCCTTGAGATAGATCGGTGCTTCCATGTGAACGAACGGAAGCGGCACGAATTCGGTAAAGCCGCCAGTATCCGCCTGCAGATTGCGGATACGCAGCAAGTGCCTTGCCCAATGCTGATAGCCCTCGATGTGGCCGAACATGATGGTCGCAGTCGAGCGGAAGCCGACCAAGTGTGCGGCGCGCATCACATCGAGCCACTGCTGCGTTCGGATCTTGTCTGCACACAAGACCACACGAACTTCATCATCGAGAATTTCGGCCGCTGTGCCCGGCAACGTGCCGAGACCTGCTGCTTTTAGCTCACGTAGAAACTCAAT
The DNA here is from genome assembly GCF_055386385.1 of Afipia dichlorophenoxyacetatis. NCBI lineage: Bacteria > Pseudomonadati > Pseudomonadota > Alphaproteobacteria > Hyphomicrobiales > Nitrobacteraceae > Afipia > Afipia dichlorophenoxyacetatis. The sequence continues at coordinate 4,022,406 of NZ_AP029250.1, forward strand.
GACAGGAATGCCGAGGGTCTGCGCACCCTGATGGATTTCCAGCGGCGAGAACGCGTGCATGTGCATTTGCGGCACAGCATCTTTCACAGTGCGACAGATATCGAGATATTTCTGGCCCGTGTACGACGGATGTATTCCGCCCTGCATGCAAACCTCGGAAGCACCCCGCTCCCACGCTTCGACGACGCGCCCAGCGACTTCCTGCATGTCGAGATCGTAGGGCCGGCCGCGCAGGTTCTCGCTCATCTTGCCCTTGGAGAATGCGCAGAACTGGCACTTAAAAGAGCAGATGTTCGTATAGTTGATGTTGCGCGTAACGACGTAGCTCACCACATCGCCATTCACCTCGCGGCGCAGTTCATCGGCAGCCCGGCAGATTGCCGAGAAATCATCGCCGCGGCCGCGGAACAGCCGAATAATCTCTCCCTCGCCGAGCGCCTCACCGCGTTGCGCCTTGGCAAGGACACGGCCCAAATTGTCAGATGGCGCGACTGAAGGCGCCTTCGCAATCCAGTTCAGTTCACGGGCAGGCAATTCGCCAACGTGGCCCGGACACCAATCATCGACGCGTGGCATGCCCTCGCCGTCGATATGATTGAGCACGGCTGTTCGCAATCCCTGATCAACCCAGCGATTGGTGTCGCACGCGAATGCTGGATAGATCGCCAGGCGCTCCACCAGATCCATGCCGGCAGCTTTGGTTGCAGCTTCGAGCACGCGCAGATGCGGCCACGGCGCCTCAGGATTCACGTGGTCCGGGGTGACCGGCGACACCCCGCCCCAATCATTGATGCCTGCCGCAACAAGCCTGCCAAGCGCACCAGGGCTCAAGTTCGGCGGCGCTTGGATATTCATCTGCGGTTCGAAAATCAGGCGCGCAATCGCAATCGTCCAGAGGTGGTCTTCCACATCGGGCGACGCCGCGGTTTCCATCCGCGTGCCCACCTTGGGGCGGAAATTCTGAACAATGATTTCCTGGATGTGCCCATGTTGATCGTTGAGATCGCGCAGTGCGAACAGTGAATCGATACGCTCATGCCGCGTCTCGCCGATACCGATCAGAATACCCGACGTAGACGGAATCTGCCGCTCACCGGCAAGCTTCATGGTTTCAAGCCGCGCCGCAGGCACCTTGTCCGGCGAGCCATAATGCGCGCCGCCCTTTTCACACAGCCGATCTGAGACGCTTTCCAGCATGATCCCCTGCGAGACCGAGACCTTGCGCAGGGCATCGAGGTCCTCGCCGGTCATCAGGCCCGGATTGATATGCGGCAAAAGCCCCGTCTCGCGGAACACCACGCCTGCAGCTTCAGCCACGTAAGACAGCGTCGTCGCATGTCCCAGACGATCGAGCTCTTCGCGCGCGACGCGATAGCGCAACTCCGGCTTGTCGCCGAGGGTGAACAGCGCTTCCTTGCATCCGGCCTTCTTGCCGGCCTCTGCGATCGCAATCATCTGGTCGATCGACAGGAAAGGCTTCTCGTCGGCACGCGGAGCATGAGCGAACGTACAGTAGTGGCAGACGTCGCGACAAAGCTGCGTCAGTGGAATGAAGACCTTACGCGAGTAAGACACTCGCTGGCCATGGGCGGCATCACGCCGTGCGGCAGCGGCATTCAGCAGACTGTCGAGACTGCCAGCATCGACGAGGCACGCAGCCTCTTCGCGCGTCAGCCTGCGATCGTTCGAAAAATCTTGCAAAAGAGAGCTGACGTTCATGTCACACGTGCCTCTCGGAAGCGGGCAGAGCCGCGGCATGGAGCCGTTCTGCGATGTTGAATTCAGCGAACAGAGCGGCCGTCAGCGAGAATTTCTTGATGCCTGCCCATGGCAGCAGATCGTCAGGGCAGTCGATGTCCCGGCCAATGCCCTCATTGCGGACGACGCCGCAATCGATGCTGCTGGCCTGGGCTAACGCCTGATGCCGTGCAAAGCTATCGTCGCCAAAACTTGGAATGACCAGATCGGGAGTGCGCAGCGCAAGTGCGTTGGTGCCTCCGTCCGACAGCGCAGGCGCCAGCACAACCCGGTGACGGTCAAGTTCGCTGATAACATCCCGAAGATCGCTGGCCGTGGCGAACGGTACGTCGGCCGGCACAACCAGCGCAGCGGACGATACATCGAGCGTCTTCAGACCCTGCAGGACGGCGGCATTGATGCCGGTCTCCAACACGTCCGTCACCACGCGCGCTTCGAACAACGTCGCAAGATTTGCCACCATCGGATCACCGGTGACGACGATGGTCCCGGCAATCTCTGGCGTCGCGCACAGTGTGGTCAGAACTTCATGCAGCATAGTGCGGGCGAGCTTCACGCGTTCATTGCGCGACAGCACGCAGGCAAGTCGTTGCTTGGCTCTGCTCAACCGTTTGACGGGAACAACAGCCCAGACATGACCGGAGGTTTCTGCGGCGATCTGCATCACGCGGCGCTCTCTCCCCTCTCGGCAATGGACAGCTGAGCCGCGAACTCCAGGCATTCGGCGGCCAACCGATCGCGATCTTCAAGACTTCGCATCCAGGTGGAGGTCACATGCACCGGCATATCGATTATATCGGCCTCGCCCTGATCGGTCTGATCAATGATCAGTCCACTCAGGAACGGATAGTGCCGGGCGATCGTCACCGAGTCTGCCGGCAAGCCAAGCTCCGCCATGATCTTCGCCGTCGGCCCCTTGACCGCCTGTCCGCCGATCAATGGCGACACGGCAACAATCGGAGCTTTCACGCCATTGAGCGCTTTGCGAATATCCGAGACGGCGAGAATGGGATCAACGCTGAGATAAGGATTGGAGGGGCAGATAATCACTGCGGCCAGATCCGGATTTTGGAGAGCCGATAACACTTGCGGGGTGGCAACGGCCTTCTCGGCTCCCTTGAATTCAAGCTGTTTGACAACCGGCGCGCATTGCAGACCGACGAAATAGCGCTGGAACGGCAATGGGCCATCGGGAGTCATGACCATCGTCTCGATACGATCATCGGACATCGGGAGAATGGTCGCAGCGATTCCGAGACGGCGCGCCATCGCGGTCGTGAACTCGGTCAGCGTGGTCCCGCTGCGCAGCGCCTGCGTCCGCTCCACATGCATCGCCAGATCGCGATCACCCAGCCGGAACCAGGTTTCGCCACCGAGACCATCGAGCGATGCCATGAAGTTCCAGGTCTCATCGGCGCGGCCCCAGCCGCGCTCGATGTCACTGAGGCCGCTCAGCGTGTAGACGACCGTGTCGATGTCGGGCGAAACATGCAGACCGAGGTGCTCGAAGTCGTCACCCGTATTGACAACGACGGTCAGGTCCGCGCCGATCGAGCGATTAAGACCAAGCGCCAGCTTGGCGCCCCCGACGCCGCCACACAGCGCCACCACCGGCTTGCCCTTGAATGCGCTCGCGATGCTCATCGGAACATATCCCGTTCACGCGGGCGTATCAGAGCCGACGCCGGCCGCGCCGCCGCAGAAAACGATAGCCCCCGGACCACAACCACCGGCAGTCCCTCCGCTGCCTGCCCCATGAGCAATGACGCTCCGGCGGCAATTTCATCGGCCACAGCGATCTCGGTTACCTGCATCGGCCGGCCGAACATATCCGGCGCGCCAATCATATCCAGCAGCGATGGCAAACCTGCGACACCAAGGGCAACGCCGGTGACGCCGTTACGCCAAGGCCGCCCAAAGCTATCATTGATGATAACGCCAACCTTCGCCCCGAACGCAGCATCAAAGCTCGCCTTCAGCGCCGCAGCGGAACCATCCGGATCCTTCGGCAACAGCAAGACGCGTTCCTCGCCATCGTTGTGCTGGATATTCGATTGATCGATCCCGGCATTGGCCATCACGTATCCGAGCCGGTGCGCCACGATCATGATGTTTGGCCGGGTCCGCACCACCTCTTCCGACTCGGAGAGAACAACTTCTATAAAGCGCGCGTCCTTGCCGATGTCGTTTGCTAGCGCGTGCGCCTTCTCCGACGGAACAATGCTGTTCAGCTCGACGTAGCGATCTTCGGATTTCGAAACGATCTTCTGGGCGATGACGACAATGTCGCCAGTCGTCAGCTTAAACTGCGCGGCCCTGAGAGCGTCTTCGATTACCGTGGCGATATCATCGCCTGGCTTGATCAACGGTATACCGGGCACGGCAAAATATGTGACGCTCTTCGCCATCGCGAACGCCGGTTATGGAGCAGGCGCAGGAAGCCCGGTAATGCGGATACCCGCACCCGGCACTTTGTAGCGGCGGTTGATCCCGATCAACACTGACGTCAGCGCTTCCGCCGCGGCCGAGTTGGCCAGTACGCCGCCATCGATACCGCTGGTCGCAACTTCGCCAGCCAGCGCGATCACAAGATCACGAGCTTCCTTGTCATTGCCGAACACCAGTACGTCGCAGTCAGCTTTGCCGCCGGCGTGCAGCTTCGTCGCGCCGACATTGTGGAAGGCAGAGACGACCTTGACGCCGTCACCGAGTAGATTCTGGGCGATCTGAGCAGCGGACCCTTCCGGCGGAAGCTGCACGACGGAAACCTTCGGTGGCACCAGTGGCACCGCGGCGTCGACCACGATCTTGCCCTGGACGGCGTCCTTCACTTCGAGAAGCGTAGCTTCATGGCTACCGAACGGCACCGCGAGAACCACAATGTCGGCCGACTTCGCTGCACCGACATTGTCAGCGCCTCGCGCTGTGCCGCCGAGTTCCTTGGCAAACGTCTGCGCCTTCTCGGCGGAGCGAGATCCGATCACGACGGAGTAGCCCGCAGCGATCCATCGTTTCGCCAGACCTGAACCCAGGTCGCCGGTGCCTCCCAGAATAGCAATACTTGGCTTTGCGCTCATGTCACCAGCCTTCCCTGGATCATATTTTTTCGAATGATGTCAGTCGAGCGACATCTCTGGCAGAGTCACCAGCTTGACGCCTGCCTTTTCCAGCCCCTCGCGAACAGTTTTCGCCAGTGCCACTGCTGTCGGCTCATCGCCGTGAACGCACAGCGAGTGCACCTTGCACGGGATTGTCTTGCCGTTGCGCGACGTGATGGTGTTGTTCACCACCATGTCGATCACCTGCTTAGTCGCAGCAGCAGGATCATGCAGCACGGAGCCCGGGATCTTGCGCGAGGTCAGGTTGCCGTCGTCTTCGTATTGGCGATCGCAGAAACCTTCCAATGCAACCGGCAATCCAAGTGCGCGACCGGCCTTCTCCATTTCGGATCCGGCAAGCGCGACGTAAATGATCTTAGGATCGACCGTCTTGATCGCGCGGCCGATGGCCATCGCGTATTCCTTGTTCTCAGCGGCCATATTGTTCAGCGCGCCGTGCGGCTTGAGGTGGGTCACCTTCACGTCCGAGTAAGTCGCCAGCGCCTGCAGCGCGCCAATCTGATAGGCGATCATGTATTCGAGATCCTCGGGCTTCATATCGATGCGGCGGCGGCCGAAGCCCCAGAGATCGTTAAAGCCAGGATGCGCGCCGACGGTGACGCCTTCCCGCTTCGCATCGGCAATGACCTTGCGCATGGTCAGCGGATCGCCGGCATGGAAGCCGCACGCGATGTTGGCTGAACCGATAATTTTCAGAATGCCGTTGTCGTCGCCGATCTTGTAGGCGCCGAAACCCTCTGCCATGTCTGCGTTGAGATTGATCTTGATCGTCATTGCTCGCTCCGGATTACCACGAATGGCAAAAAGTCATCTATCACAGGCTCAAACGAGGATAAGGTACTATCTTTAGGATGACAATACCTTTGCGGCCGTCCAAGCCTCATTGTCTGCCAAACAGCCGATTCAGCAGGTTTTGGAACCTATCTTTTATCACCGAGAACACCAGTGATCCCGCATCAAGGCCGGCCTCTGCGGATGGCATGTCTCCAGTGGACTTTCCTGCCAGACGCGCCTCGAGATTCTTGACGAACATCGCGATCAGGCGTCCGGCAATGTCCTGCACAAGGCCTGACCGACTGAACTGTGCCAGCGCACCGGTCAGTGTGAAGCCGATATTGACGTCAACCCGCGTCTGGTCCGGCGTATCGCCCTGCTTGACCGCATAACCGACCAGCCCGCGCGTGGCAGAATTGCTGCGCTTGTCCCTCCCCGCCCCGATGATCGTTCCGGTCCGGGTTGCTTCGTCGCGCGTGATGTCAGCGACACCCTGGAATTCCGCTGAAATCGGGCCAACCTTGACCTTCATCTGGCCTTCGACATGACCATCCACCGGCTCCCCAGCCAGCGATGCACCGGGCAGACATGCGGCAACAGCCGCCACGTCGCCGAAGAAGTTCCAAACCACGTCAACCGGATGAGCGACCACGAAGCTCTGCGTGAATGTCGTCTGCGGCTTCCAGTCCGGATCCATGCGCGCTGTGGACGCGGAAGTCGTGCTTTTCGCGGCAACCTTAGGTGCGGCGGCTGGGCGCGGTGCCGATCCCGACGTGACAGGCACTGCATGTCCCGACCCTGACGGGCCGAGCCGCGTGCGATTGGCGTTCAGGATCGCCGCAATGCCCCGATTGCGGCGGTCCGCGACCACCCGCTGTATCGCACGAATGATGCCGACATAGCCGGTGCAGCGGCAGAGGTTACCGCTCATGGCGACGCGGATGTCATGCTCGCTCGGCGCATCAAGCCGCAGCACGACATCGCGCGCAGACACAAGCATCCCCGGCGTACAATATCCGCATTGAAGCGCATGCTCGTGCGAAAACGCAGTGCGTAGTTCAGTCGCGATCTCGTCGTTATCCAGGCCTTCGATCGTCGTGACTTCGGCCTGCTCGCAGGCGGCCGCATAAGTAATGCAAGAACGCGTGGGCACGCCGTCGACAAGGATCGTGCAGGCACCGCATACGCCATGCTCGCAACCAAGATGGGTGCCCGTGAGATTCTGGGTTTCACGCACAAAGTCAGCGAGATTGGTGCGCGGCTGCACGCTGGCGCTGGCGGACTTTCCGTTGATTGTGAGACTGACGAGAGTCATGCCGACTGCGCCTGTTCGATAGCGCGCCGCAACGCGACAATATGGGTTTGCTTGTCGAGCGGATCGGTCATACCCGCAGCCTCCACAACGCTTGCAACAGCATTTCTGTTGAACGTCGTACTCAACTGCTTCGCGCGTCCGTCGCCAAGAATGTTGCCCGCTTCCGTGACGACGATCGGACGGGTTTCCGTGGCACCGATCACAACGCGGCTGACACCGCGATCGGGGTCTGACAGGAACGAGCCGATGGCATGGGCGAATTCACCGGTCTTGCGGCAGGTCTTGTAGTAACCCCAGCGTGCCGAACGGCTGAGCTTCGGCACCCTGACGCCGACGAGCATTTCGCCTGGCTGAAGGTCAGCTTCCAGCGCACCGACCATGTAATCCTCGACCGGGATCGTGCGCTCGCCACCCGGGCCGCGCAGCACAACCTTCGCACCCACCGCGGCCATGATCGAGTGCCAGTCGGCAGATGGATCGGCGTGCGTCAGGCTGCCGCCGATGGTGCCGCGATTGCGCACCGCGCGATAGGCAATCCCGCTCGCAACGTAAGGCAGCGCGCCGCTGGTCACATCAGGAACGCGCAAATCCTCGATATCGGCATGTGTGATGCAGGCACCGAGCACGATCTCGTCTGCACGCTGATCGACGCTGCGAAGTTCCTCGATGCCGGTGATGTCCACCAGCAAATCAGGCTGAACCAGACGCATGTTGAGCATCGGGCCAAGCGACTGGCTGCCGGCCATGATCTTAACCGTCTGACTATCGTCGGCGATCAGCTTGAGAGCTTCTTTGACATCGCCGGGACGCGCATAATCGAAATTAACCGGTTTCACGCGGGAACTCCTTCGCCCGCTTTCGTCTGACGCTTTGCCTTCGCTGCCTGAATTGCTTCGAGGACCCTGCGCGGCGTGATCGGAGAGTGAAGCATTTCCGCACCGAGCGATTTCAACGCATCGTTGACGGCATTGCCGATCGCTGCTGGCGGCGCAATCGCACCGCCCTCACCAAGACCTTTGACGCCAAACTCGGTGTAAGGCGCTGGCGTTTCCATGTGGCCAAGCTTCGGCGCCGGCACTTCTGTCGGACCCGGGAGAAGATAATCGGCGAAGGTCGATGCCAGCGGCTGGCCGGACGCGTCGAAATTCATCTCTTCGTAAAGTGCGGTGCCAATGCCCTGCGCGAGACCGCCATAGATCTGGCCATCGACCACCATCGGGTTGATCAGCTTGCCGCCGTCCTCGACGATGACGTAGTCGAGGATCTCGATGTCGCCCATTTCCGGATCGACCGCGACCACGGCAACATGCGTCGCGTAGCTGAAGGTGCCGGAATCGCGAACCGGCTTATAGCCTACCGTCACCTCCAGACCTCTCGGATCGACCGACGGTGGCAGATCCTGCGGGCGCCGATACCATGTGTACGCGATTTCCTGCAGCGTGACGCTGCCGTTCGGACCAACCACAGCACCATCGGCGAGCTTGACGTTGTCGATGTCCGTCTGGAGCAAATGCGCGCCGATCCCCAGTGCAAGCTTGCCAAGTTCGCGCGAAGCCGTTGCCACGGCGCCACCGGCCATCACTGCGCAACGCGAGCCCCAGCTGCCGGTGGAGTACGGTGTATATTCCGTGTCGCCATGGACCAGCTTGATCCTGGAAACATCGATGCCGAGAATTTCGTTCGCCACCTGCGGCAGCGTCGTCTCCATGCTTTGGCCATGGGAGTGGACGCCGACGCGCAGCTCAAGCCCGCCATCTGGCGTCATGCGTGCGGTAGCCTGCTCGTGACCAGGGACCATCGGAATGCCCCAGCCGGCATAGACCGATGTTCCGTGCGCGCCCTGTTCGCAATAGACCGACAGGCCGACGCCGATCAACCGGCCGTCAGGCTCAGGCGTCTTCTGCCGCTCGCGCAACGCGGCAAGATCAATCTTGGCCAGCGCCTGCCGCAGCGATTCCGGATAGTCGCCGCTGTCAAAGTGCTTCTTGGTGATGTTGTCGAACGGCATCTGCTCGGGCTGCACGAGATTCTTCAGCCGCACTTCATATGGCTCGAGTCCGGCCTCGCGCGCGACCGCATCGAGCATCAGTTCGATGGCGAAGCAGACCCCTGTGCGCGCCACGCCGCGATACGGCAAGATTGGGCACTTATTGGTCGCGACCGACCACGTACGGCAACGATAGGACGGAAAATCATAAGGTCCCGGCAGAATGCTCGCGACCTGCGCGGCTTCCAGACACGCTGAGAACGGATAAGACGAATAGGCGCCGGAATCGACGGTCGCCTCGCATTCAACACCGCGAAGCGTGCCGTCACGGTCGGCATAGACTGTGATGTTGTAGTGATGCTCGCGGCAATTGGCACCGGCTGTGAGGTGCTCACGGCGATCCTCGATCCAGCGCACCGGATGACCACAGCGCATCGCGAGCCAGCCAAGGCAGACGTCTTCCGTCAGCACAATGCCTTTGTAGCCGAAGCCGCCACCGACATCAGGCGACACGATCCGCACGTTAATCTGTTCAAGCCCGAGACATTCCGACAAACCATTGCGCACGATGTGCGGCTGCTGGTTCCCCGTATAAAGCACAAGCTGACCCATGCGCTTGTGCCAGAGGGCGACCGTGCCTCTTCCCTCCATCGGTGCCATGCTTTGGCGCGCGGTTGAAATCTCGCGGGTAATTTTGATCGGCGCGTCGTACGCCGCTTCCATGTTGATATCGACGAACGTCTCGAGAAAGACGTTGTCGCCCCAATGCTCGTGGAGCAGCGCCGAATCCGGGCGCTTCGCCAGCAGCATGTCGTAAACCGCAGGCAATTCCTCGAACTCAACCTCGACAGCGGCGGCAATATCTTCTGCCTCAGCGCGTGTGTCAGCGACACACATTGCAATCAATTCGCCAACCTGGCGCACCTTTTCGAAAGCGAGGATCGGCTGTTCGGAAACCTTGAAACCCGGCAGGCCTGACACTGCACGGATTGGTTTCACGCCCTCGAGATCTTTCGCAGTGAAAACACTATCGCGGAACTGCGGCGGGATTCGAATGTCCTTGATGCGGGCATGAGCAAGCGGACTGCGAACGAACGCTACATCACGCATTCCGGCCAGGCGGATGTCCGCAACGAACTCTCCGCGCCCACGCATCAGGCGGTCATCTTCCTTGCGCAGGAGCCGCGCGCCCACACCCTGCTTTGCCATGCACATTCCCTCGAAGGCCCGATGACAGCTGCCTCGCCAAATTCATCCTATTTTTAGGACGATAGCAAGACCTCGTTCGCAGACTTCAACGACCAAAGAATTTGCAAAAATACAGGCAGACTGACGCGGATTTAGGCTTTGCGAGTTTTGCTGCGCCGCGCCAAATCAACGGCCTTATAGCCATTGCGCGCCTTTTTTTCCTGGACAGGGTTGGTCGCGAGCAAATCCATCTGCAGCTTGATGCTCTCGCTGCGGTAGATGATGTCGCCAACGTAGATAGCAATCCCGCCATCATCGACGACGACACAATGGGCTGCGACCGTTGGCGCCCCAATCGAAATTTTTAAAAGGTCAGCGATCTCAGGGTCGGCGCTACCGATCGTCAGAGTCTGATGCGCTTCAAGCAGTGTGATCTCTTCCATTGCATCGATCGTAACCAGCGCCGCGGCGTTCTTGAAACGAATGGGATTCAAGTCGAAGACTTCGCGCGCCAAAAGAATGTTGACGACCGAGTATGGATCCTCGTTGCGGTACTGAACGCTACGCAATTTCACATAACTTGACGCAAGATCTCCGTCGGAACTGCCCAGATTAGGAGGCGGCACGTCTTCGTCGATTGTCAGACGCCGAGGCACGTTATCCTTGAGCGAGTCGATCAGGGTATTCCAGCTTGTGGCGAGCTTCACCCAATGCCGATCCTGGGTCTTCTTCGAAACGAACGTCCCTAGCCCCTGACGGGCCTGCAGCAATCCCTCTTCACGCAGGATATCGACAGCCTGCCTGACCGTGACGCGCGCAACCTCGAATTCCCGTTCAAGCTCTTCAAGCGTGGAAATTTTCTCTCCGGCGCCCCATTGTCCGGACTGTATTCGGGTTCGCAACACCGATGCCACCTGAATATACAGGGGCACGCGACTGCGATCATATGCCTTTAACAGCTTGGACACATTAGCACTTCTTGTTTGGAATCCGATGCTTGCGCGGGGATCATAGCTAACCATGGAATCAAAGCAATGTGCTAGCAAATCTGCCGTCGCATGCACCTGACCGTAAAGACCATGCCTTCTGACAACATCCTTTGGCATGGCGCAGGAATTGCAAGCTCTGGAGGCGATGCGAGCACGCGCAGCCTGTCCTCTCAAGAGATTTGACGCAATAATACTATCTTCGGTACAATAATATCAATGCGAATGGGTGTTCGTCATGGCTGACTTTAGGATATTGAAAGCGGCGGACAGCGCGCTCGTGATCGAATTTGGCTCGACGATCGACCGCAAAATTAGCGATCGCGTGCTCGCACTTGCGGAAACCATTGAGCAAGCAAAGCTCCCCGGCGTGACGGAGGTTATCGCAACCTTTCGATCGCTGAGCATTAACTATGACTCGCTCGTCACGACAGGTCATGAACTCGAACAAGCAGTTCATGCGTTCGTCAATCAATCCACGCAGGCTTCGGGCGGCAAGCGGCTTTGGCAAATTCCGGCCTGCTATGAACCGGAATTTGCGCCAGATATCGAAGAAATAGCGAAAGCTGCCAAGCTTTCGGTCGAGGAAGTGGTCTCGCTTCATTCCGACACTCACTACCATGTTTACATGATCGGGTTCGTTCCCGGCTTTCCCTACATGGGCGACGTCCCGGAAAAACTTCGGTTTCCCCGCCGCTCCGATCCGCGGATGCGCGTGCCACCCGGTTCGCTCGCCATCGCGACCAGCATGACGGCGGTCTATCCCTATGAAAGCCCCGGTGGCTGGCATCTGATCGGAACGACGCCCGTGCGGTTTTTCGATGCAGCATCGGCGCGGGGCGCCCTGCTCGGTCCCGGCGACGCAGTAAGGTTCAATCCGGTCGCACGGGCTGAATTCGAACGCATCAAGCTCGCGGTGCAGCGGAATGACTACGTTCCGGACAGTGTGGAGATTGCGGCGTGACTCCGATTTTTAAAGTCATTGCTCCCGGCTTTCTCACCACCGTTCAGGACGAAGGACGCCGCGGCTTCCAGCGTGTTGGGGTGCCAGTGGCGGGCGCGCTCGATCGTGACGGCTTTACACTAGCGAATGCCTTGGTGAGCAATCCGCCGAACAGCGCTTGCCTTGAAGTGATGGGATCAGGGCCGGAGCTGGAAGTCCTGGGTGACTCGGCGAGACTTGCGCTGGTTGGCAGCGGCGGCGGCCTTGAGATCAAAGGACGCGACCAGCCGCTCGTCCCTTCGGGACAGACCGTGCGCTTGACCAGGGGAGAGATCGTCCGCATCAAACTCGGCGGGGATGCATTTTGCTCGTATCTCGCGATTGAAGGCGGGTTCGACGTCCCGGTGTGCCTCAACAGCAAGTCCACCTATACCCGCGCAGCCTTCGGCGGCCTCGAAGGACGGCAACTTCAAGCCGGCGATATTCTCAATGGCAACAAGGATGACGTTGCTGTTCGGGAAGAGGTCACGCTGAGCGAGCCCCGCGATCTGCGTTTCGTGCAACCGATCCGCGTTGTTCTAGGACCGCAAGACGACTTTTTCACCGAAGCCGCTATTCGGGAATTTCTGTCTGGCATTTACACTATTACGCCGGCATCAGACCGCATGGGCTTCCGGTTGGAAGGACCATTGCTCGAGCACGAAGGCGGCAACTTCAATATCGTATCGGACGGTATCGTCGCCGGTTCGATCCAGGTCCCCGGTTCAAAGCTACCGATCATCCTGATGGCTGACGCGCAGACAGCCGGTGGTTACCCGAAAATCGCCACTGTCATTTCAGCAGACCTGCCGCGGCTCGGTGTACGCGGATCCGGACGCACCATTCGCTTCCAGGCAGTATCGCGCGAGGAAGCCGAGACCATTCGGCGCGCCGAGCACAAGCAAATTCAAGATATCATTCAGGCGATCCGCCCTGTCGGCGAGACCCAGGGGATCAATCTCGAAGCGCTGTACAACCACAACCTGATTGACGGAGTCGTTGACGCATATGCGTGAGAACGTGCCGCCTCTTATGGGACAAGCGAGCTCCTCCTAATAGCCACGCTTCAGATTGACGACGTTGTCCAGCGGACGCCCAGCTTCAAATTGCTCGATCTGCCTGGCGACATAAGCCGAGATTTCCGTCGGATCCGTGTCCGCCGCGTTATGCGGTGAGAGAACAACCTTCGGATGCGACCAGAACGGGCTCTGCGCTGGAAGAGGCTCCGTCTCGAACACATCAAGGGAAGCCGCTCCCAACGTGCCGTCATCGAGACAGCTAAGAATATCGGCTTCGTTCTGCAGACCGCCCCGCCCTGCGTTGATCAGTACCGGAGCTCCCAGCGAACTGCTGTGATTGAGCTTTGAGAAAACGTTTCGATTGAGGATATGGCGCGTATCCGGCGTGAGCGGCAAGAGGCACACAAGAATATTGGTGCGTGCTAGAAACTCTTTCAGTCCGGCTTGCCCCGAAAAACATTCGATACCCGGCAAGTTCTTCGGGCTCGCACTCCAGCCGGCAACACGGAAGCCCAGGCGCTTCAGTACATCTGCAGCATCGCGGCCAAGCGTGCCGAGCCCCATCACACCGACGGAAATCTCGCTCGCCGACCATTGATGCTTGGGCACCCAGATCTTGTTCTGCTGACTTTGAGACAGATAAGGCTGCTGACGGTGATGCATCAGCACATGCATGACAACGTATTCCGTCATGCGCCCCGTCAGATCACCGATGGCAACGCGGACAATCGGCACTTTCGGCAACGTGGTATCCGCAATCAACGCATCAACCCCGGCACCGAGATTGAAAACAGCCTTCAAGTTTGGAAATGCAGCAAGCGCGCCGGGTGTCGGCTTCCAGACCGCAGCATAGCCTATGTCTTCGGGCCGATGGGTATCGTCAGGCAGGAGCGCGACTTGCCTGTCTTTGCAGACAGCATTGAAACGCTCTCTCCAGCGTTGCGGTGACCAATTATCAGTCCCGCCGTTGATGAGTACCGCGAGCGCCGCCTTGCTCATTTGATTCAATCCCATCCAGACCGCAACAACCAAAAGCGCGTCTTGTTTCCCACAAGACATACTTGGTTCGCAACCTCGGACAAAACAGACTTATTTGGCGCGCGGAGTTGCAACGAGGCGCAGGAAGCTCATCACGGATCCGAGCGCGGCAAACCCTGCCCCAAGCGCCAGAGCGAGCGTAGCGCCGTGGTGACCGGCGAGGCCAAAACAGAGTGCGGCAAGGGCCGCGCCCGTGGTCTGGCCAACCAAGCGAGCCGTTGCAACGAGACCGCTGGCACCGCCGCTGCGGCCGGGCGGCGCGCTGGACATGATGGCCTTCATGTTCGGTGACTGGAAGAAGCCAAACCCGCATCCGCAAACCGCCATGCGCCAAACGATATCCGCAACGCTCGGCTCAGCCGGAAGCATCGCGAGCAACACCATGCCGATACCCAGCATGACAAGACCCATTCCGCCAAGAAGGCCCGCGGGATGCCGATCGGACAGCCGCCCTGCGATCGGCGCCATGATGCCGACAACCAGAGACCACGGCGTCATGAAGAAACCCGTCTCCACTTGCGTCCGATGCAGCACATCTTCGAAGTAGAACGGCAGCGACACGAAGGCGAGGCCCTGCACCGCGAATGTACAAACTGCGGTTGCGACTGACAGAGAGAAGATCGGCCGGCGAAACAGATCGATCGGCAACATCGGCGCAGGATGGTCAGCCTGTCTGCGGATCAGGAGTGCGCCAAACACGACGGCGCCGGCTAGTTCCGCGATGACAAGCCAAGGTGACGTATTGTGGGCCGCACTGCCGATGCCGAGAATAAACAGACAAAGCGCGACCGATGTCAGCAGCGCGCCGGGATAGTCAAACGCATGGGGCGCGCGCGGAGTTTGCGGCAGCGTCTTCATACCGATCACGATCGCCGCCACGCCAAACGGAATGTTGATAGCAAACAGCCATGTCCAAGGGCCGACGGACAAAATTCCAGAAGCGATTGTCGGTCCAAGGGTAAATGCTGTCGCTACCACCAGGGCGTTATTTCCGAATCCCCGTCCATGAAGCCGTTCGGGATAGATGAAGCGAACCAACGCCGTGTTGACGCTCATGACGCCGGCGGCACCCAGCCCCTGAACGACACGCGCAACCAGCAGGCTGGGCAAGGACCACGCACAAGCACAGCCCAACGAAGCGATCGTAAACAGCACCAAGCCCCAAAGATAAATGCGCTGATGACCGACAATTTCACCGAGCGCTGCGACTGGAAGCAAGGTGGCCACCATCGCGATCTGGTAGACGTTCACGACCCAGATGACATCCGCGGGCGTTGTGTGAAGGTCATTGGCAATCGCCGGCAAGGCGACATTCGCAATGGCTGTATCAAGAGCTGCCATCGCCAGCGCAGTGAAAACGGCCAGCAGCGCCCAGCGCCGCCGCTCCGGAGGAAGGCCGTCAGTCACAGGAGGAAACTTCCCCGAAATTGCATCCATCCTGCGGGCTTTCCGAGTCAGGCTTTCAATGTGGTGAATTTAGGCTTTATCTAGTCGGGATACGCGACGATCGGCAGTAGCAGGTCTGCATGCGGCATATGCACCAGAGCTTTACGAGAACTACATGGAATCTGTCGGAAACAACGACCTGCGGATTAAGCCTTTTGGATCCAAAACTGATACATCTCGGTAAAGGTTGTGGGGTTCTCCGTCTCGAACACATGCCAATTGTCGAGATTAACGGCAGCAGCGTCTTCCGGAAAACGCTCCAGATAACGGCTTCGATGGGAGGTCTCAAATCCCAAAAATTTGAAGCCAGCTTCCGCCAGGAACGCAGCTATCTGCGGGATGGAAAACTGATGCTCCTGGACGTGAAAGAGCAAATCCCTGCATTCGCTGGTGCTGAAGAAATCTCCAAACTCGGTCACCGCCTTCTGCTGGTCGTCGTGGGGTAGGCTTGCGGCTTGAGCCCGCAATTTTCGGACCTCCGAGACAGAGTAACCCCTTCCCTCCTTGGCCAGGTACTCACGGAGGGCGTTGATATTCTTCCGGGCGATGGCGCTATAGAGCCCAATGTGCATCAGGCCGCTTGGCCGCAGTAGCCCTGCCAGATTTCGCCACCCCTTGAGAGGATCTCCGAGGTGGTGAAGCACACCCGACGAATCGATGACATCGAAGGTCATGCTCGGCTTTAACGCGAGAATATCGGCCTGCGCGTAACGGATGTTTTTCAATCCCAGTTCCTGGGTCTTTCTCGCTGCATAGCTCAGGCTGCTCAAGCTGAGATCGATGGCTAAAACGTCGGCGTTCTTGAACTGCTCCGCGCGTTGAATCGCGTGCATACCTGTTCCACAACCTGCAATCAGGATATTGATCGGACCATCGCCGAAGGCCCGATACACCGCGCCCGGCAGCTGCGCGCTCAGATACTGATCGATCGGTATTGCTTCCCTGTGCGCTGGAATCCTTGTCCAGCGCGGATACGGGTTTTCCTCATATTGATCCCTCACCTTCTCCGAAACAGTATCTTCAACTGCAGTCAGCTTTTCAATCCGCCCTCGAATTTGCTGCTCTTCAGCCCATTCCAAAATTTGCTGCTTGATAACGGGTTGAAGAACATCCGGCCAACGCGCCTGCACGAGCCGGTCTGCTTTAGCGAGAGAATGGAGAGGCAAATAGCTCGCAAAAGCAGCTATTTGAATTGGCGCGACATTCCTGCCTGCGTCTAGTGCATCAACGATGGAGTTACGAAGACTCAATATCTGAGATTCTTCACGATCAGTGACGTGGAATACATACTCGTTGATGTAGCACTGTTGAGCGATGGCAACACCGAGCGGCAGCCACGCGTCAAAGCCTTCTAGTTTCCCATTGGAAATTTCGTCCAAAAGAGCGGTGCGGATCGCCGTCAGAACCCGTTCGAGCGCGATGTCAGCAATCGGGCACGTCACCAAAAGGGCGTGCAACAATCCATCGGCCCCAATTGACGCAAGTTCGTCAGCGTTAAACAAATCATCCAGGCGAGAGGCGCTTGGCATTGCCAAGCGTTCGAAGCTCCGCCCGAATGCGGGAATTCGCATGAGAAGCTCGCTTACGCCTTTAGAAAGATCTCTCGGCCGGCACCAAGCTTCGACGAGCGCACGGTTGAGAAACTGAATCACGCTGCGATCGAACTTGGTGCTCGAAGGGTCCAAAGATCGTAGCACCATCACAAACGTGGACTTCAAATCCGGGGTAACGCCTAGTTGCAGTCCCTGCACCACGACTTTTAGAGCTTCGGTGCCCTGTCCATGCAGAAACAGCAGTGCAGCGAGATTGTTGTGCGCCCCCGGATAATTGGGCTGCAGCACCAATGCTTTCCGGATGTAGCGGATAGCTTCCTGATGATGTCCGGAATCGGCCAGCATGCGCGCTAAGTTATAGTGCAGTTCCGCGTTCCGCTTGTCGGATGCGATGGCCTTCTTGAGAAGATCAATACCGTCGGCGCTGTGGCCTGACTGATGAGCCAGAATACCCAGGTAGCCGAGAGCGCCGGGATGCTTGGGATTAGTGGCCAAGACCTGCCGATAGCCTGCTTCGGCCTCTCTCATCTGCCCCGCGCGGTGATACGCAAAAGCTTGTGCGAATAACGCATCTTCGAAAGGCTTTGATTGCAATTTTCTGTTGTTCATCAGTTCGTCTGTATTTTTCGATCGTTTTGATCGATGGATGCGACATGTAATAACGGGACAACTGTTGAAGCAAAGTGCTTTGCAGTAGCCCCCCAACAACCCTGCACGCTATAGTTACTGCACGATCTCGTGAATAAATAGCCCCTTGCTCACCAGCCTTAACCCACTTAAAAGCGGCTGTTTCCTCTTGCATCAAGGGAGAAACATCTTGGGTGAACTCACCACGTGGCTTTCGAGCCAGCATTCCGGCCTTCGTACCTACAAGGCCTTTCGCAACAAAACTCTCGAACTTTCGGCATCGGATAACGAGCACCGGGCACTTTATGCTCTGCTCGCGGCCATGGCCGGCCGATACATTGAATCGTTCGATGAGGAACCGCTTCCCGTTGAGACAGCGGATCGCGCTTACGAAAAGCTTCTCAAGATCGTTTTGGAAGCAGAAGGATCGACCTCGGCTCCTGCGTCACAGCAGATTCAGGTTCTGAATCGCGTCGCGTCCACCGAACTCTTCTGATCCAGGCGTCGCACGGTTGCTGGCACGGGTAATCTCGCTGCGAGGCGCTAGCGCACCCCGGTCCGTTCCGGAATAAGATGATTGCTACGCAACAGATCGCGCCACAGATTTGGCGTACCTAACGATCCTGATTTGGAGACAACTTCGACACCCGACCAACGCCCGCCCTGGATCACCGATCGTGGCAGGCCCGACATGACCTGGCCCGTCAGTTTCAACGATCGTGCACCAAGAGAAACGCAAAGTGCCTTGAGCGTTTCCCCGCCGGCAACGATGAGTGTGCCCGGCGGCTGGAGTTGCAACGTGATGGCCGCGAGTTCACGTGCAATCCGTCGCGCGGCGTCTGCTCTGGTCAGCCCAAAAGGAAGGCCAAACCTTGCCAGGACAACGCCATCTGTCGCAAGACGCTGCTCCACGTCACGTGCGTTATCTGGCGCACCTTCCGCAAGCGTGATTGTCTGCGGTTCGCATGCTGCAAGCTGCGCGACGGTGGCGAGCTGATCAGAGCCAAACAATCCAAGCACAGGCGCTTGCAACCGCGATGACACGCTCACTTCATTCCCGCGTGCCAGCGCACGTGAGAGGCCGCCGCTGCCAACCCACAACACAGAACCTGCGGCTCGGCGCCCCAGCGCGACAACGCGATCAAGATCATCATCGCTATCGGCATCAAAGACGCTGATACCCGATGGCAACTCGTTTGCGGGCTCTCCCTGTCGCGCCTCAATTCCTTCAGCAGCGAGTTGCGTGAGAATATTGCCCCCGACGGGTGACCAGCCTCCGTCCCCTGTCTTTGCAAACTGCTGGCCTCCACGCGTTCGCCGCCCCTGATTCAGCCAAGCCGGCGCAACGATGCAGGACGACCACCTGCCCGACCGCAGGCAGGCTGCAAGTTCAGCGGCCCACTCTCCGCGCATCAAGCTATCGACTTTCTTGAAGGCAATGGTCGCGTCGTACAACATCGGCACCAACCTCTCCACAATTGGCAACACCTGGGCTTTGTCGAGTTCACGCGTGCCGCTGTCGAGGACCAGATTTCCGGAGAGCGTTGGCGGCAGGGTCTCCATCCAGGAAACATCCAGTGGACCGCATACTCCGACGAACTCAACCGCAGTATCCAACGCACCGGTCAAATCGTCAGCGAGGAGGCGAAGCAACGCCATCGAGTTTCGTTTCTAGGAAGAGAGTCACGCAATCGTGGGTTTGCGTGGTCCAGGGATTTGCGTCAAGAGTAATCCGATCGTCTGCTAGTGTGGTGGTTCAGAAGTTCGCTAAATCTTTCCTGCGAGTCCTTCCAGCGAACTTCTGAACCTAAACCACACTAGAATTATAAATTTGCTAGTGTCCTCCCGAATCCAAAGTTCACTACGGAGCCCGCCGCACGATGAGGCGAACTTTGGATTCGGGACACTAGAAACGTCAGGAACGCCCATGAAAGCTTATGTCTATGGCACTAACGGTGCCGCCATCACCGATACGCCAAAGCCTTCCCCGAAAGGATCGCAGATTCTGGTCAAGGTTCACGCCTGTGGCATGAACCGCGCCGATCTCGGCATGATCAAGGGTCACGTGCACGGTTCGGCAGGTGGTGCGGGCACGGTCCTTGGCATGGAGTGGGCCGGCGAGATCGTCGAGCTCGGGCCGGAAGCAAAGGGCTGGAAAGTCGGCGACCGCGTCATGGGTTCAGGCGGCGGTGGATACGCCGAATACGCTGTGACCGACTTCGGCCGCGCTCTCCCTATTCCATCGGGAACGAGCTTCGAACAGGCTGCATCCCTGACACTGGCGCTGACCACGATGCACAACGCGGTTGTCACCATCGGCGGGCTTCAGTCAGGCCAGAGCATCCTGGTCCAGGGCGCCAGCTCGGGCGTCGGGCTGATGGCGCAGCAGATCGCCAAGCTCAAGGGAGCAAAACTCGTCATCGGTTCGTCGACCGATGCTACGCGCGGGGCGCGGCTTAAGGAATGCGGAGCCGACCTCGCGATCGATTCCAACGATCCGAAATGGGTCGAGCAGGTGCTCGAAGCGACCGGCGGCGCAGGCGTCGATGTCATCATCGATCAAGTCTCCGGCAAGCTCGTCAATCAGAATTTGGCCGCGACCAAGGTCCTCGGCCGCATCGTCAATGTCGGTCGCCTCGGCGGCACGCACGGCGACTTCGATTTCGATCTCCATGCCGCGCGTCGCATCAGTTACATTGGCGTGACATTCCGCACGCGCTCGCTCGAAGAGATCCGGGAGATCTTTAACCAGGTCAGAAAAGACATCTGGCCGGCTGTTGAAAGCGGTGAATTGAAGCTGCCGATCGATCGTGTGTTCCCGTTTGACGAGATCGCGCAGGCCGTCGACTACATGTCCAACAACAAGCACTTCGGCAAAATTGTCCTTAAAATCTGAAGCTTGCTGCGAATGAAACTCATTTCAACAAGCAAATAGCGTTGTTGACGCTCGCCGCAGGATCGTGACAAGTCCCTCTTAGCGAGAGGGCCCGATGAGCGCAGTCAAACAACAAGTTGCAGCAATCTCGATCGCGGCCAGCGCCAGCATGGCCGCGGTCAAGTTCATCGTCGGCGTCGCCATCGGAAGTATCGCGCTGATCTCCGAGGCCCTGCATAGCTCCGTCGATCTTGTCGCCACAATCATCACCTGGATCGTGGTCCGTATTTCGGACAAGCCCGCGGACGCCGAACACCATTACGGCCATGGCAAGATCGAAAGCCTATCAGCGCTGGGCGTCATCGCCATGCTTTACATCCTCGCCGGCGGTATCGTGGTCGAGGCATTCGGACGGCTGCGTGAAGGCGCCACTCCCCCGACCCTGTCAGCACTCCCCTTCGTCGTTCTGATCATCGATATCGCGGTGAACTTCTGGCGTGCGCATGCCCTGCATCGCACGGCGATGGACACCAAGAGCCAAGCATTGGAAGCCGACGCGCTCCATTTCGCCTCGGACGTTCTGGGCTCAGGCGCCGTGATCATTGGCCTCGGCCTTTCGGCATTCGGTTATGAATGGGGCGATTCGGCTGCCGCGATCGCTGTTGCGATTCTCATTTCGATTTTGGGATTAAAGCTTGGCCGCTCAACGATCGAAACCCTGCTCGACCGAGCTCCTGAAGGAGCGACCGAAGCCGCCGAGAGTGCCATCCGGGCAATCCCTGGCGTCATCGACGTCGAACGCCTGCGTGTCCGCATGGTTGGCGCCCGGTACTTTATTGACGCGACGGTTCAGGTGCCTCGCACCTACCCCATCGACCGCATCGATGCCATCAAGCACAAAGCGCAGGAAGCAGTTACCCAGGCGCTCCACGACGCGGATTTGACGTTCACCGCGGTGCCTGTCGCGCGCGACAACGAGACTGTTCGCGAGCGAATCATGGTGATCGCACGCAATTCAGGACTCGCCATTCACCACGTCACCATTCACGACCTCGGCGGGAAGCTGACGGTCGGCATTGACCTGGAAATCGACGCCGACATGCCGCTCGATCGCGCCCATGGCATCGCCCACGATCTCGAACATGCGATCCGGGAAGACTTCGGGTCGGATGTCGAGGTCGACACCCATATCGAGCCGCTGGAGCCCGAGCTGCCGCTCGGTAGCGACGCCGGAGTGGAGCGGACCAGCGCCATTCAGCAAACGCTGGCTCGTCTCGCCGCTGAAGGTGGAGCGATTCACGACGTCCATAATGTACGCGTACGCAACACCGATGCCGGTGAGGTTGTTAATTTTCACTGCCGGGCAGCGCCGTCAATGACTGTCATCGAAGTCCATGACCATGTCGATGCAATCGAGCGTGGACTGCGACGCGCCTACCCCTCTGTAAAGCGCGTCATCAGTCACGCTGAGCCGGCACACTGATTTCCTAGCGTCCCTTTGATTCCGAAGTTCGCGCAGGTTGCTGGCGTTTGGTTGAGATTGCGCAACGCGTTCTCGTTTCGGACTCACTTTGCACGCACCAAATCGTCCCAATCTTCTTTGGATAAGATTTATTTCGCTTTAAGGATTCGTTGACTCTCGACAGCACTGAAAAAGTGGATTCAAATCGACCTATGATTCGAGAGGTCGGGGAAAACCTTTCGGGCGGGGTGGCGATACAAAATTCAAGGGGCCGAAGGCATGGCGCGCTCGCACGCAGCGACGACGTGTGTCCAATCCGATTCCATCAAAGGGATGGCGCAATCGATTGCGAAACCGACCTATCACCGGTGGCAGATCGCGGAGCCCGCGCTGCGACGCGCCATTCCGATTCTCATCATCGCCTTCCTGATCACCATCTGCATTGGTGCTTTCGTCCAGGTGCTGGACCAACGCAGACAACAACGCGTTGCAACGAACCACGAGCTGACAGCCCTTGCCGATCTGCTTACTGAGCGCCTCGACCACGTGATCTTCACGCGGCAAGAGCGCGTTGCGCCAGGGGAGCGACTTCAAAGTCTGTTGCCCGGCCTGCTGCCCCGCTGGGCAATTGTCGCAGGCCGCCATTTCATCATTACCACTGCTGAACAGCGCGTCGTGGCGCGCATGTCCACTGAAGGCTTCACTGAGGACAACGACCGTATCCGCGATATTGTCGGCGCAACGCAGTTGCTGACGTTGCAAGGCACACATTCGGATGCGGTGGACGTCAATCTGGCCGATGGAGTGTCCGCCTTGGCGACCCAGCGCGCCATCAAGTCCCTCCCCGGCTTTATCACAATTGTTCAGGAGCCGGTGGAATCGCTGTGGCGCTCTGATGCCACGCTTCAGATCACGTTATCTGCCACGACCGGGTTCGTAGTGCTCATTCTCGGTTTTGCCTTCCACTGGCAGTCGACGCGGGCTCGAGAAGGCGATTTGATCAACGACGCAGTCCGCGCGCGAATCGACACGGCCCTCAATCGTGGCCGTTGCGGCCTGTGGGACTGGGATCTGTCGCGCGGCCGCATCTTCTGGTCGCAATCCATGTTCACGCTATTGGGCCTGGAAAGCCGGAGCGATCTCCTGACATTCGGTGAGGTCAATGCGCTGGTCAAATCCGACGACATCGACCTGTTCGAGACAGCGAACCAGCTCATGTCCGGCCACATCGACCACATCGACCAAAGTTTCCGGATGCGTCACGCCAACGGCCACTGGATCTGGCTGCGGGTTCGCTGTGAGTTGAGCCAGGGTCAGGGAGACAGCGGTTGCCATCTGATCGGCATCGCCATCGACACTACCGAACAAAAGAATCTTGCCGAGAAGACTGTCGAGGCGGATCTGCGGCTGCGTGATGCCATCGAAACCGTCCCTGAGGCCTTCGTTCTGTGGGATGCCGGGAATCGCCTGGTTCTTTGCAACTCGCATTTCAAGCGCCTGCACAAACTCCCGGACTCAGTGGTGAAACAAGGTACGCCATTCGAAACCGTTGCGGAGGCCGGCACCATGCCGTCGATGCGCTCTCGGGTACCGAATTCGATCGAGCCTGGCGCGCGCACTTTCGAGGCGCAACTCGAAGACGGGACTTGGCTGCACATCAGTGAACGACGTACCAAGGATGGCGGCTACGTTTCGGTTGGCACCGACATCACGCAGATCAAGCTCCACGAGCAAAAGCTGATCGACAACGACCTTCGCCTCACTGCGAACGTGATCGACCTCAAGCGCTCGCAAACTGAGCTTGAACGGCAGGCTCAGGAGCTAGCCGATCTGGCGCAGAAATACTCGGAAGAGAAAAATCGCGCCGAAGAAGCGAACCAGACCAAATCGAAATTCCTGGCCAATATGAGCCATGAATTGCGCACCCCTCTGAACGCCATCATCGGCTTCTCGGAAGTGATGGGCAGCGGCATGTTCGGTGCATTGGGCTCTGAAAAGTATCATGAGTACTGCCACGATATCCTGACCAGCGGGAACTACCTGCTCGAGGTCATTAACGACATCCTCGACATGTCGAAGATCGAAGCTGGACGTATGAAGCTCGACTACGAGCACCTCGATCTTGCACAAACCCTGGCAGAATCGTTGCGCGTGGTATCCGGCCGCGCCGAGCACAAGAATCTGACTGTGACAGCGGACATCGAAGGCGCGATCCCGATTGTTGCCGACCGCCGCGCGATGAAGCAGATTGCAGTCAATCTGCTGTCAAACGCGGTCAAATTCACCCCGGACAATGGACTTGTGACGGTTCGTGGACGCGTGTGTGGAAAGTTCGTGATCCTGACCATTGCCGATTCCGGCATCGGCATCGCCCCACAATCCCTGACGAAGCTCGGACGCCCCTTCGAACAGGTCGAAAGCCAGCTCACCAAGAGCTACCACGGCTCCGGCTTGGGTCTGGCGATCGCTAAATCGCTCGCCAACCTGCACGGTGGCTCGATGAAGCTACGCTCCAAGCTCGGCAAGGGGACGATCGTGTGCGTCAAGTTACCGTTGGGGAGCGCGAAAGACGAGCCTCAACTGATTCAACTTGCGTCCATCAGCCCGCCGCTTCAACCAGCTTCAAGAAAACCTCGCGCACGGAAGTCTGCGTCTCTCGTACATGCGCCTCAAGCGCGGAAAAGTCCGGCGCATCACCAGCCCGCGTAAGAGCGCGCAACAGATCTTCCCCCGCCGTTTCCGGATTGAATTTCGCGCTCACACACAGCCGAAGAATCTGCGTCAGATCGTGATAGAACGGCGCCGCCTTACGTAGCGTATCGGCATCGGACTGCGACAGAATTCCAAGTGTCAGCGCATTGGTGAGGACCTGCACGGTGCTGACATTGAGAATATCGGGCTTATCCGCAGCATGTATCAACTGAAGATACTGCGCGATGAACTCGATATCGATCATGCCACCGGCGGCATACTTCAAGTCCCAAATGTCGCTCTCGCCTTTTTCCTCGGCGATGGCACGGCGCATCTCAAGCACGTCGTTGGCGATAATGCGGGTGTCGCGACGGCGCGTCAGCACGTCGCGGATCACCTGCTCTATCTTCGCCTTGAATTCGGGTGAGGAAGAAATCACCCGCGCCCGCGTCAGCGCCATGTGCTCCCACGTCCACGCTTCATGCTGCTGATACTCAGCGAACGCGTCGATACGCGAAGCCAACGGCCCGGCACGCCCGGATGGCCGCAGCCGCATATCGATCTCATACAACACGCCATAGTTCGTACGCGTCGTGAAAGCGCTGATGAGGCGCTGAGTCAGCCGTGCGAAATACTGAGAGCCGTGGAGCGACTTGGCCCCATTTGAATCCGGATTGTCATGATCGAAGTCATAGATCAGGATCAGGTCCAGATCGGAGGACGCTGTCATCTCGCGGCTACCGAGCTTGCCCATCGCTACGACCGCCGTTTCCTGCTCCAGAATCTGGCCATGTTGCGCGGCAAACTGATCCATGACGAGCCCATGGACCGTATGAGCGATCCCCTCTGCGACATCGGCAAAGGCAATGCCAGCTTCTCGCGCAGATACGGTGCCGGAAAGAATTCGCGTGCCGATCAGAAACAGGCTCTCCTGCCCGAACAGCCGCAAGCGATCGAGAAATTCTTCGTAAGAACCCGCGTCGGCCAATGTCGCGGCAAGGCGCACCGACAATTCATTTTGATCCGGCATGGCTCCGAAGAAGCGCGGATCAATTAACCCATCCATGATTTGCGGCTGACGCGCCAGCATGTCGCCCAAGCGCGGTGCTGCACCAAGGACGAGCGCGACCAGCGCCACCAATTCCTTGTTCTGGCTGAGCAACGAGATCAGCCGCCCACCGCGCTGCAAAGCCTGCAGGAAACGGTCAAACGCCATGACCGCGTTATCCGGCTCTTCAGCCCGGGACAACCCGCGGATGAGATCGGGAACGAACTCCTGAAACGCCTGCCGGGTCGCATCGACCTTGAACACGCGATATTCCCCGGCCACCCAACGCTGAACGGTCTCAGCCGCAAGTCTGGGCTTTTTAAAGCCGAGATTGAGGAGATGATCGACGAGCCGCTGATCTTCAGGGCCCGCGCCGTAATTGACGTCCGGCGATGTTTCAGCGCCGGGATCACCTTCAAACAGCCTGCCGTAGTGGCTCTGCACGCAATTCAGATGAGCGAGCAGATCCTTCGCGAAATCGTCGCGGCTGCTGTATCCGAAGAAACGGGCAAACCGCTCGACGGCTTCCGCATCGGCTGGAAGCGAATGTGTCTGTTCGTCAGCAACCATTTGCAGACGATGTTCGACGCGGCGCAGGAACGTATAAGCGGACGTCAATTCATCACGCGCCTCGAACGTGATCCAGTTGCCTGCTGCCAGAACTTCCAGGGTTTCCAGCGTGGGCCGCGTACGCAGTTCGGGATGCCGGCCACCCGCGATCAGCTGTTGCGTCTGTGCAAAAAACTCGACCTCTCGAATACCGCCGCGGCCAACCTTGACGTTGTGTCCCTCGACAGAAATCTCGCTCTGACCGCGAAACGTCTGCATCTGACGCTTCATGTCGTGAATGTCGGTGAGTGCCGCGAAGTCGAGATGCTTGCGCCAGACGAAGGGCGCGATATCGGTCAGCAACTCGTTGCCTGCCTTGAGATCACCGGCACAGGGTAGCGCCTTGATCATGGCGGCGCGTTCCCAAGTCCGCCCTTCCCGTTCGTAGTAGTGCAACGCTGCCGCCGTCGACACAGCAACCGGCGTCGATGCAGGATCTGGCCGTAGCCGCAGATCCACGCGGAAGACATATCCATCGCCGGTGCGCTGTTGCAGAAGTCTCGGCAGTCCCTGCGCGACCTTGACGAAGAACGGTGTCGGATCAAGCCCCTCGGCCAGCACCGACGTTTCGAGATCGTAAAACACGATCAGATCGATATCGCTGGAATAGTTCAGCTCCCCGGCTCCCATCTTGCCCATGGCGAGCACGACGAGGCCCGTTCCATCTTCGGGATGATCCGGATTGGACGGCAGCAGGCGGCCGCGTGCAGCCTCCTGCATCAGCAGGAAACGAATAGCGCACTGGACCGACGTGATGGCGATGTCCGTGAGCGCCTTGGTCACATGCATCACCGGCCACACGCCGCCGATGTCACACAAGGCAATCAACAGCGCGGCCTCGGACTTCATCCGACGCAAAGCGGACATGACGTCCGCTTCGGTCGACGCTGCAGCCACCTCAGCGACCGCGTTGTCGATCAGGCCAGCCACATGATTGTCCGGGTCGCATTGGAGCAACCGCAACGTCCGCGCAGCATCGAACCTGACCAGGTCGAACAGATAGGGTGAGGCCTCGGCAATTCCCGCAAGGATCAACTTCGCATGAGGGAAGCGACCGATGATCTCTTTGATCGCGCTCGCATGCTCGGGCGCGATATCGCCAAACCAATCCGCGAGACGGCGTTCGGCATCCGCAGGTTCAGATAATTGGGGCCCGGTGACAAAACGCGTAGCCAAATATGGCCGATCCGCGTCGCCCGTCGCGGTCAACATCATACGTTCTTTTGTTCCACGCCCCGGCTCGGGATCACAAGCGTCACGCGTAGCCCCGGCTGGCTGTCCGCGAGTCGCAGGTCGCCACCATGCAACGTCGCGACGGCCGAGGCCAGACTTAACCCGAGCCCCGATCCCGGCTGTGTCCTGCTGGCTTCAAGCCGGACAAATCGTTCGACCGCCCGCTGACGATCAGCTTCTGGAATGCCGGGGCCATGATCTGTGACACTGAGATAAACGTTGTCACCTTCGCGCTGGGCTTCGATCAAAATATCAGGGGCTTTGTCGGCGGTATTTTTATCCGGAGAAGCAGATTCCAGAGCAAGAGCAACCGGTTGGCCATATTTGATGGCATTCTCGACGAGGTTGGCGAGCGCCTGGCTGATCAACTCGCGATTGCCGTGGATCGTTGCCGCCTCCGTTTTCACCTCGAGCGACAGCCCCTTGTCCTCCGCCAGCGGCTCGTAGAGTTCCTGGATGCCCTGAGCCACCTCGGCGGCATCAAAATCGACCATGTTGTCACGTGCCTGTCCGGACTCGGCGCGCGCAATCATCAGCAACGCATTGAACGTCCGGATAAGCCCATCCGACTCGTCGATCGTCCGTTCTAGAGCCGCGCGGTATTCAGTTTCGTTCCCTGCCTTTGCTAGCGCCTCTTCGGCGCGATTGCGGAGCCGGGTCAGCGGCGTCTTGAGGTCGTGCGCAATGTTGTCTGAAACCTCCTTGAGACCCACCATCAGCGCCTCGATGCGCTCCAGCATTGCGTTGAGATTTTCGGCAAGGCGATCAAGTTCGTCACCACTGCGCCCCACAGGCAACCGCTCGCTCAGGTCGCCCGCCATGATGCGCTGGGTCGTGCCGGTCATCGCATCGATCCTGTGCAGCACGCGCCGTGCAACGAATACGCCGCCGCCGAGCCCCAGCACGATGACGATCAGGAGAGACCACTGCGCCGCCTTGGCGACAATACCGAACAGCCTACGCCGCTCTTCCAAGTCACGGCCGATCAGCAGGCGAAATCCACCGGGAAGCTGCGAGACGCGCACCAGCGCATAGTGGTTCCTGGCATCGTTTTCATCGAGCCGCGTATAGAAGGTCTCGGCCCACCCCGGATGATCCATGATACCGGGGGCAAGGGAAGCGATGTTACCGGCAACACCCTGCCCTTGGGATGTGGCGACCAGATAGAGATTGGCGCCCGGACGCAGCGCGCGCGCCTCGATCGCTGATACAAGACCCCGAAGCCCCGCGCGCGAATACTGATCCGTGAGCTCGCTGAGTTCGGAGTTGACCGTCTCAGTAATTTGTTCAGTGATCATGCGGCGCGTGTTCCAGGCGAAATAGCCCAACAGCGACGCCGCAAATAATGCAAAGAGAAACAAATAGACCAGCGTCAACCGAAACGCTGTCGTTCTGATCAGTTTACCGAATGCCGTCACGTACCATATATCCCGCACCACGAATGGTGTGCAGCAGCGGGCGATCGTAGCCCTTATCGATTTTCGAACGCAGCCGCGAGATATGAACGTCAATCACATTTGTCTGCGGATCAAAGTGATAGTCCCAAACGTTTTCAAGCAGCATGGTGCGCGTGACCACCTGTCCTGCATGCTTCATCAAATATTCGAGCAGCCGGAATTCGCGCGGCTGCAGCGTGATCTCGGACGTCCCGCGCACCACACGATGCGACAACCGATCCAGCTCCAGATCGCCGACACGATAAGTCGTATCCTCCGACGGTCCACCTTTGCGGCGTGACAGTACTTCGACCCGCGCCAGCAGTTCGGCAAACGAATACGGTTTCGGCAGATAGTCGTCGCCACCGGCACGAAGTCCCTTGATGCGATCGTCGACCTGTCCCAGCGCCGAGAGAATGAGTGCCGGCGTATGATTGCCCTTGCCGCGCAGGGTCCCGATGATCGAAAGCCCGTCGCGCTTAGGCAGCATACGGTCGATGACCAAAACGTCGTAATCGCCGGTCTCGGCCAGTGCGAGGCCTTCCTCGCCGTCGCCGGCATGGTCAGCGATATGACCCACCTCGCGAAATGCCTTGACGAGGTAGTCCGCCGACTCGCGGTCGTCTTCAACGATGAGCAGTCGCATTTTTGATTCGGTCTGGGGCGAAAGAGCTGTGCTTTGTGTCACCATGGCGCGATGCAAGTCCTCATGCAAGCGGCGGGGCGGTTCGATGCTCCATAAAGGGAAACGGGCGGCGAAGCTGGGGAGACTCCGCCGCCCGCCGCACGACCGACTGGAGTGCGATCGCGCGCTCTTTCGACGAAGGGGGGCGTATTCCGTCGAAAGTGGGGAACGAGGGATGGGCTTTTGACCCATCCCCGGGAAGGAGCCGTCGGCGGGGGCGAAAATGCCGGCGACAACTCCCCATCTTGTGCTCCGTTCCGTAAGGCACGGAGCAATTCGTCATCAGCCCTTGGACACCGGCAGCGCAACGAAGCGCGAGGAGTCACCCGAGCGAACACGAACCAGCACGCTGTTCTTGTTCTCGGTGCGCGCAGTCGTCACGGCTTCGCGAACCTCACCCGGCGTAGCAACCAGCTTGCCGCCGACTTCAAGAATGACATCGCCTTCCTTGAAGCCACGTTCGGCTGACGGGCTGTTCGGGTCGACGTCAGTTACGACGACACCATCCTTACCCGCACCCGCAACACTGTTCGCCGGCGCCAAAGTCAGGCCGAGGTTCGGCACCTTTGTCCCACGGCCCGCACGAGCACCGTCGTCCTGGTCCGTATCAGCCTTCGCCGTTTTCGCGTTCGGCAGCTCACCCAGCGTCATGCTGAGGATCTTGTCCTGTCCCTTATGAAGCACGTCGAGCTTCACTGTCGTTCCAGGCGCCATGCCACCGATGGTGCGAGCAAGCTCGCGCGCATCCTTGACCGGCTGATCGTTGACCTTCGTGATCACGTCGCCGGATTCGACGCCGGCCTTTGCAGCCGGACCATTCGCCTGCGGCTCGGCCACCAACGCACCTTCGGTCTTCTTCAGACCAAGGCTGTCAGCAATCTCAGGCGTTACCTGCTGGATCTGAACGCCGATCCAACCGCGGCTGACCGAGCCCTTGTCCTGCAGCTGCTTGACAACGCTCTGCACTGTCGACGCCGGAATGGCGAAGGCAATACCGACGCTGCCGCCGGACGGCGAGTAAATCGCAGTGTTCACGCCCACGACCTCACCCGCGGTGTTGAAGGTCGGACCGCCGGAATTTCCTTTGTTCACGGGCGCATCGATCTGGATGAAGTCATCGTATGGGCCGCTGCCGATGTCACGACCGCGCGCCGAAACGATACCCGCCGTCACGGTGCCACCAAGGCCGAACGGATTGCCGACAGCGAGCACCCAATCACCAATACGCGGTTGACCGTCGGAAAGTTTCGCGAAATTGAATTTACCGCCGCCGTCTACTTTGATCAGGGCAAGATCGGTGCGCGGATCGGTACCGATCACTTTCGCCGTGTGAACCTTGCCGTCGTCGGTGGTCACTTCAACTTTCTCTGCACCATCAACCACGTGGTTGTTGGTCACCGCATAGCCATCATCCGAGATAAAGAAACCTGACCCCTGACCGGTCACCATCTGGCCACGGCCACGGCCGCCACGGCCGCCTGGGAAGCCATCCGGTCCACCAAAGCGACGGAAGAAACGTTCCATCGGAGATCCAGGAGGGAACGGCGAATCTTCAGTTGCATTCTCCGATGTCTTCTCGTTGATCTTCACGCGAACCGAGATAACCGACGGCTTCACGCGTTCGACGATATCCGCAAAGCCGATCGGCTGTTGAACCTGACGAACGTCCTTGTTGACCTGCGCATGTGCCGAGGTCGTCAGCACATCAACGTTGTTGAGCGCGGGACCAAAGCCGTATGCAGCAACACCAAGACCAGCAACCACCGACGCCATCAGCGCGAACTTGCGCGCAGACAACACCGAGCGACGTGGAGTGGAGTACGAAGGAAGGTTAGAAAGGTCGACGGGACGGTCAGACATGAATGATCTCCAGGGAAAAAACTCGCGGTGCGTTGTGCACCTCTCCCCTGCAAGATGGATGTCGCGGCCTTACCGTGCACTGACGGTGGAATTAATGTTTTGTAATAAAGATGCCGTCCTAAAAACCCGTCAAACCGGCTTTTTCATTGATTCTTCATCGGCAATGAGCTTCTCGAGCCGGGCCTCTTCATCGGGGCTGAGGTGGAATGTCGCACCCCTCTCCCCCTCGACTGCGCGGTTGCGGCGACGGTTGTAAAACCACAAGGCCGCACCACCGCCGATCAACGCCAATGGCGGGATCGCCCATAGCACGAACGTATGCCCTTCGAGGCGTGGCTTCAGCAGCACGAATTCGCCGTAACGCGAAACGAGGAAGTCCATGACCTGTGCGTCGGTGTAGCCGGCGGCAATACGCTCGCGCACCAGCAACCGCAGGTCCCGCGCCAGCGGTGCATCGGAATCATCGATCGATTGATTCTGGCAGACCATGCAGCGCAATTCACGCGACAGCGCCCGCGCCCGCGCTTCCTGTTCGGGATTCGCCATAATCTCATCGGGCTGAACGGCATGAACAACTGACGGAGACAGCAACAACGCCGCTAACAAGACAGGAATGATGCGCTTCATCATGGCCCTACTCCGCAGGCTGCAAGGCGCGCGGCGCCTTCGCAGGCTTTGGCGCTCCCACGCGCAATCGCCGGTCCGACAATGACAGCAGGCCGCCAAATGCCATCAACACAGGCCCAAACCAGATCAGGAGCACCATGGGCTTATAGTAGGCACGAACAGCGATCGAACCATCGGTATGCTCGTCGCCAAGCGAAACGTAGAGCTGGCTCACACCGCGAGTCAGCAACGCCGCCTCGGTCGTCGACATGCCACGCGTGGCGAAGTTACGCTTTGACGGCGTCATCACTCCAATAACTTTGCCATCACGGGTGACAGTGAATTGCGACACTTGCTCGCGAAAATTCGGCCCCTGCTGCTGAGTGATGCCGTCGAGCTTAACCTCGTACCCGCCAAGTTGTGCAACATCTCCCGGCTTCATGGACGCAATGCGTTCGCTGTTCCAGGTGGTTTCGCAGACAATCCCGATCAGTGCGATGCCGAGACCGGCATGGGCGAAGGCGGCTCCCCAAGCCGAACGCGGCAACCCACGCGCACGATGCAAAGACGTCACGAACGGTACGCGAAACAATTGCGCGCGCTCGATGATATCGCTCATTGCGCCCGCAACGACGAAGACGGCGACGCCAATCATCAATGGCGCAAACGCCCCGCCGCCACGGGTCCATGCCCAGATCACAGCGATAGTCACCAGCGCGACAATGCCGGCAGCTGTCAGCCGCTGCGCTGCCCCGAGAAGATCGCCGCGCTTCCACGCAAGGAGCGGCCCGAACGGCACGGCCAACAACAAGGGCAGGAACAGCGGCGCAAACGTCAGATTGAAGAACGGCGCACCAACGGAAATCTTATCACCGTTCACGACTTCAAGCGCCAGCGGATACAGCGTCCCGATGAACACCGTCGCACACGCCGTGGTCAGCAGCAGATTGTTCAGAACCAGTGCCCCTTCGCGCGAGATCGGCGCGAACAATCCCCCCTGCTTCAGGGCCGATGCACGCCACGCGTAGAGGCTTAGGCTGCCGCCAATGAACAGACAGAGGATCATCAGGATGAACACACCGCGTGCCGGATCACTGGCGAATGTGTGCACCGAGGTGAGCACGCCGGAGCGCACCAGGAATGTGCCGAGCAGTGACAGCGAGAATGTGAGGATGGCCAGCAGAATGGTCCAAACCTTGAGCGCGTCGCGCTTCTCCATCACGACCGCGGAATGCAGCAGCGCTGTTCCCGCAAGCCATGGCATCAGCGAGGCGTTCTCGACCGGATCCCAGAACCACCAGCCGCCCCAGCCGAGTTCATAGTAGGCCCAGTACGAGCCCATCGCGATGCCGAGCGTCAGGAATATCCACGCCATCAGCGTCCATGGCCGCACCCACCGCGCCCATGCCGCATCGATACGACCTTCGAGCAGCGCTGCCACTGCGAACGAGAACGAGATCGAGAATCCAACATAGCCGAGATAGAGCATCGGCGGGTGCACGGCGAGACCAATGTCCTGCAGGATCGGATTGAGGTCACGTCCTTCGATCGGCGGATTACCAATCCGCAGGAACGGGTTCGATGTCAGCAGGATGAAAAGATAGAACGCCGTGCCGACCCAGGCCTGCACCGCCAGCACATGGGCGCGCAGCGACAGCGGCAGATTATTTCCAAATGCGGCGACAAGTCCGCCGAACAGCGCAAGAATTAGCACCCACAGCAGCATGGAGCCTTCGTGGTTTCCCCACACGCCCGTAATTTTGTAGATCAACGGCTTCAGCGAATGCGAGTTCTCATAAACATTCACCACCGAAAAATCCGAGGTGACGTGGAGATATGTCAGGGCTGCGAACGAGGCGGCAGCGAACACAAACTGCGTGAGTGCAGTCGACCGCGCGACGTTCATCAGCGCCGGATCACGCAGGCGCGCGCCAACCACCGGCACCACGGCCTGGATCAACGACAATGCCAGTGCGAGCACCAGCGCATAATGTCCCGCTTCCGCAATCATTTCGCGGCTCCCTGCACGTCGGACGTTTTCTTTTCGTAATTGTCCTTCCAGTGGCCTTCTTTCTTGAGTTCGTCGGCCACTGCCTTGGGCATGTATGTTTCATCGTGCTTGGCCAACACGGTATCAGCCTTGAACACGCCACTTGCGTCGAGTGAACCTTCGGAGATCACGCCCTGCCCCTCGCGGAACAGGTCCGGCAGGATTCCCTGAAAGGTCACCGGCACCGTGGCCTTGCCGTCTGTCACCTGAAATTTCACCTTGAGGTTCTCGCCGCGGACCAGCGATCCGTTTTCGACCAGGCCCCCCAGTCGAAAACGCTGGCCGGGTGCGATGTGTTTTTCGGCGATACTTCCCGGCGTTGTGAAGAACACGATGGAGCCACTCAGCGCATTGAGGACCAGTGCGGCTGCAATCGCAAGCACCGCGAGCGCCCCGCCAATCAAAGTCAGTCGCCGTTGCTTACGCGTCATGCTCTATCCACCGCACTAGC
Source organism: Afipia dichlorophenoxyacetatis (assembly GCF_055386385.1). Lineage (NCBI taxonomy): Bacteria > Pseudomonadati > Pseudomonadota > Alphaproteobacteria > Hyphomicrobiales > Nitrobacteraceae > Afipia > Afipia dichlorophenoxyacetatis. Next base: position 4,057,204 of record NZ_AP029250.1, read on the forward strand.
CATCCAGTCCGAGATTTTTCAGGCCGTCGTTCAACTGCTGTAACCGCGTGGCGTCCTTGCCCACGGCCTGCCGCGCCTCACCGAGTGCAGCCTGTGCTTTGTCGTGTTCGCCCAGGACGGTGTAGGCGCGCACGAGCCGGAGCCATCCTTCAACATCTTCGCCGTTGTCTTTCAGGCGTGTGGCGAGACGCTCCACCATGCCGCGGATCATCGTATTACGATCGCCTTCGCTCATGCTCTTGGCCGCGGCCATGTCCTCATCAGACAGTTTGGGCGCCGCAACGCCGATGCGCTGCAATGAGCTTTGCACTAGCGGCCGCCAGGGCGCGTCGGCCGGCGCATCTGTCAGCATCGTGCGCCAGATATTCGCGGCATCGGCGTTGCGGCCATCCTGCTCGGCCGCAAGACCGATAAAATAACGGGCTTTGACTTCCTTAGCGTCGAGCGCGACGGCGCGCTCAAACTCCGCCTTGGCGTCTGCTGTCACAATACCGTTGGCCGCACCGGCGATCGCTTCTCCAAGGTCGGCCCGGCGGGCCGCTGTATCACCATTGTAGGTAATCGAATTGCGCAAGGCGCGGACAGCGTCGTCATATCGGCCGAGTTTCACCAGCACCGGTGCCAGCACCTCCCAGCCCCGCCCGTCGGTGGGATTAGCCTCGAGGTGGGTCTCGACCTGCGCGATCAGCTTCTCCATGGACGCCGAAGCAACCGGCGCACGTGCCCGCTCCGCAAGCGGGAAATCGCCAAGCAGCGGCGAGCCGAGTTGCGCATAAAACAGCACCGCAACCAAGGGCATGCCGATGAGCGCCACGACAGCAACGGCGCGACGGAACGGGATGCTAGTAGATGCCACGACACCCTTTTCCGCATCTGATGCCGCAAGCAGACGGCGACCTATTTCGACGCGAGCAGCCTCGGCTTCACCCGGCCCGATCAGACCAGCCGACGAGTCGCGCTGAATTTCAGCAAGTTGGTCCTTGTAGACCAACGTTTCGGTGCCTTCGCGCTCAGGCTTGGCCCCGCGCCCCAATGGCCACAGCACGGCGAAAACGGCTGCGGCGGTCATCAGCGCGAACACAAACCAGAGCGTCATTCATCAGGGTTCCAGTGGGCGGCGGTATCCAAGGATGAAACCTTGAATCTGTCGGCATAGGCCGGGTTACACCATGACTGGCCAGGGTGTGCAATTGACATTTCCGGCACGGAGTGACGCGGTTTCGTAGCAAAAACAACGCGATTGGCACCGGAATGAAGCCGAAACGTTCGGCTTCCGCCGGATAGGCTGGATCAGCCGGCTTTCGCTTCCTTCTTTTCGGCCGGCTTGATCATTTCAGCAGCTCTGCGCATCAGAGAAGCGTAATCGGGTCCGAACATGACGTCGCAAAACCGGATCGCCGCTTGCATTTGCATCAAACGATAGGCCCGGATCGTCGGATCAGGCGAACGCAACGATTCCATCAACGTCTGGGTTGCGCTCTCAACATATTGCTGCAGCTCCGAGTATGAGCGCAGGCTAGCCTCATTGATCGCAAGTTCGGCGGCATAGTTGCGGCAAATGGCGACGAAATCGATGAGCGCGGCCACTTCCTCCACATCGGCGGCGTCGACCTTGCTGTTTGCGGTGACTTCCTTGTCCGGTCCTTGCCGCAGCAGACGTCGCACCTTTCCAGGAACGCCATCGATTTCGGAATGCAGCGCACTTGAGATTTCGGACCGGATTGCAGTCAGCCGGCGACCCCAGGCTGAATCCGTGCGAATATCGAGTTCGGTGCGCAGGCCCCGCATACCATCGTGAAGCGCCTTGAGATGGCTCGACAGATCCTGGAAGTGACTGCGCTTGAGGTCCGAACGTAGAGCCGTCACCAATTGCGACATATCGTGGATTGCCATGGTAACGGTCACACCGAACGGCGTGCCGGCGACCCGAAGCTCGTCATCTGACGCCGCGACCGAAATACCAAGCCGAATGACCTGCCATGGTTCCGGAAGACGCAGCGTGACGATCGACAGCGCGAATGGAAGGGTTTGGGGTGTCTGAAGCGCAGGAACGTTGATGAATCCCATGACCGACCTGATCTGGGATTCGGCAAACACCCGCATTTGCCCCGGTAGTTTCGAATTCAGCGTATCGAGCGCATCGCGGACGCCAAGCACTGCACCGATGGATACGATATCCTCGGATACGCTCTGCGATCCAAAGCGAGCCGTTGGCCGCGAGCGCGCGCTGCCATCCGAAGGACCCGCTCCGGTGGCCTGCGCGATTGCCTCAGCGGCCGCCATCTGCACCTCGCGAGTTGCCTTTTCCAGGCCATCCGCGTCACTCGGCGTTTTCAAGAACTCTTGAAAGGCGCTCAGTTTGTCCGGGATACCCTCATTGCTCAGCCAGACCCAGACAGGTCCCAATGAGGTGCGTCTGATTTGCCCGGGCCTGATGGACGGCACATTCTCGACGAGAAACCGATCAAGGGGGCGAAACACCAGCCGCATCGGGTCTTCAGTGCGGGCCGTCAGATCCTCGCTGGGAGCCCGTACAATCTTGCGCAGCTCGGAAAGCACGAAATTTGCCACAGTGGCGTCGTCACCGCGCTCGATGGAACGTTCAAATTCCCGCATCAACAGCGCCTGCGCGCTTGGCGGAAGTGCCCCGAGATACTCTCTCAACCGTTCAATCGACATAGGCTGACGCCCACCGCTTTACTTTCGCAGGGTGCCGCCCACCCGACGCCCTTCGCAGTTTTAGCCGGGCCGCCGTTAATATCGCGTTGAAGCGGAAGGGTTTAATGCCAGAGCATATTTAAGACGAACAGGCTCAGCGCCGGATGAGCGAATACCGGTAACATGCTGCTCCCGGGTGAGAATTCGTGTCAGATCCCCGGCAAGATTAGTTCTGCCCGCAGCCCCCCAATCGGGGCAGCGCCAAGCTGAAGACTGCCGCCGTAAAGCTGGGCCAGATCCGTCACAATGGATAGCCCGAGGCCGGAACCGGGTTTGGACTCATCCAGCCGCTGACCACGACGCGCCACTTGGGCGCGTTCGGCCGGTGACAATCCAGGACCGTCATCGTCGACGATGATGCGCAATGTGGACTCGATTGCACCGGTAGCCCGCTCCGCAAGCACTTCGATCCGCACTTGGTGCTGCGCCCACTTGCAGGCGTTATCGACCAGATTGCCGGCCATTTCTTCGAGATCCTGACGCTCGCCCCGAAATTTCACACCTGCGGCAACCTCGGTATCGATCTGCATGTCCCGATCGCGGTGAATTTTCTCCATCGTCCGGGCCAAGGCTTCGACAACCGGGGAGACCTCCGTCACGGTCCCGATCGTCGTCACGCGCGCGGCGATACGTGCCCGCTCCAGATGGTGAGCCACCTGCTCGCGCATGATGGCGGTCTGTTCAAGAACCTTCGCTGCAAATGGATCTCCACGATTCACTGAAGCTTCATTGACGATGACTGACAGCGGAGTCTTGATGGCATGGGCGAGATTGCCGACATGGGTGCGCGAACGCTCGACAATGGCACGATTGGCGTCGAGCAGCGCGTTGGTCTCCCGTGCGAGCGGCGCGATCTCAAGTGGAAATTGTCCTTCAAGCCGTTCGGCATTGCCCGAACGAATGGCCGCGAGCGAATTTGAAATACGCTTGAGCGGCGCAAGACCGAACCGCACCTGGAAGATAGTGGTCAACACCAGGCCGATGCTTAGCGCCGCGAACGTCACCGTGAGATAGAGATCGAACGTCTGGGTCTCTTCATCGATCTCCGTGGCGTCGCCCGCCACCGTTGCCAGGTATTTCCCTTCGCTTCCGAGATCGACCGGCCGTTCCACCATGCGCAGGCGCTGGTTTTCCGGTCCGTTCACATAAGCAAGACGCACACCAGATTGATTGAGCTCAATCCCCATGTCCTCGAGTTTGGGAAGCGTCGCATCCCACAAAGAACGCGAGGCCCGCACTTCGGGCTTGTCGCCGTCCACCCGAGCCATGCGCCAATACCAGCCCGACAAGGGCAGTTCGAAGAGCGGCTCACCAAGAGACTGGACCGACCGATCCGACTTATCACTCTTGTCGGAAGGATCATCCGGCTGCGCAGCTTCAGCGATCAGGGTGCGGAGATAGAAATTCAGCCGGCGGTCGAACGCCCGTTCAACCGAGCGGTTGTAGAGCGACGACAGTGCGATACCTGTGATGAGAAGGATCGCGACCACCCAGACTGTCGCCGAGACGAACAGCCGTGTCGCAAGGGAATTAGCGCGCATTGGGTTGGGTTGGCGGCGTCAGCAGATACCCAAGGCCCCGCACCGTCTGGATGATATCGACATCGAGCTTTTTTCGGATGCGGCCGACAAACACTTCAATCGTATTCGAATCCCGATCGAAATCTTGATCGTAGAGATGTTCGACCAGTTCAGTGCGCGACACCACCCGTCCGGAATGATGCATGAGGTAGGCCAGAAGCCGATACTCATGTGACGTCATCTTGATCGGGTTGCCATCGACGCTGACGCGATTGGTTCGAGTATCCAGCATCACCGGCCCACACGTCAGTTCGCTCTGAGCGTGGCCCGTACTCCGGCGCAGCAGTGCGCGAATTCTCGCCAGCACTTCTTCAAGGTGGAACGGCTTCGCGACATAGTCGTCGGCACCGGCATCAAAGCCCTGCACTTTGTCGCTCCAGCGATCGCGCGCCGTGAGGATCAAGACGGGCATGGTCCTGTTGTTCCGCCGCCAAGCTTCCAGCACAGAGATACCGTCCATCTTGGGCAAGCCGATATCGAGCACCACCGCGTCGTAGGGCTCGCTATCGCCGAGGAAGTGCCCCTCCTCACCATCAAATGCGCGGTCAACGACATATCCCGCATCCGACAAGGCCGTCGTCAGTTGGCGGTTCAAATCAGGATCGTCTTCGACAACAAGAAGGCGCAAGGTCGTCTCCGCAGGTTGCAGGCCCGCATATCGAGCAGCCCGTTACCTATAACATGAATGGTTCGGCCGTGAACGACGGATGAACAACAGGGCCGCGGATATTACTTTTTCTTCATCGGCATGAGGCCCCACGGCAAGGCCGGTCCGCTCTCCAGCCTATTTGCGGCACGATGAGCGTGGTGCAATATCGCTCGTTCAGATATACGTCCCTCGCCATCGGCGGGCGAAGCTCCAGTTTCTCGTGCCGCACAGGAAGACGTCAGGCCGTCGTGACGGTGCCCGACACAGAAATTGGAAAGTTCGAGACGTGCTTCGCCTCCCCATCGCGATCGCCGCAGCCACGCTCCTCACCGCTCATCCCTCGTTTGCCATCACCGGCAGCGCATCGACACCAAGTGCGAACATGAACCGAGCGATCGTCACTGTGGTCGGTTCACGCGGCAATGTGTGCACCGGGTCGTTGATCGCGCCGCACATTGTGCTGACAGCCGGCCACTGCATCACGCCAAAGACGTCCTATCGCGTTATCGACAACACAACGCAACCACCGCGTCTGATGACTGTCAGCAAGATCATGACGCATCCGCAGTTCAATCTACAGACGATGCTCGCGCATCGCGCCACTGCGGACGTAGCACTCCTCTTGCTGCCTGGGCCGGTGCCCCAAAAGGAACCTGCTCAACTCGGCGTGCCCCGCACGCCCATCGCGCCAGGCTCTAGCTTCACCGTGGCCGGCATCGGCGTGACAACAGCAGGTAGCGATGCCGGGATAGGCACCGTTCGAACTGCAGCCCTCTCGGTGACAGGAAATCCAGGCACCTTGCAAATACGCCTGGTCGATCCCGTCACCGACAACAAGCGTATCGGTATGGGTGCCTGCACCGGGGATTCCGGCGCGCCGGTGTTTGAGGATCAGAACGGACAGATGGCGATCGTTGGCGTGGTGAGCTGGTCCACGGGGCCAGGCAACTCGGACGGCTGCGGCGGTCTCACAGGAGTGACACCGTTGACGCTCTACAAGGACTGGATCGTGAAGACTGCGCGTAGTTGGGGCGCGGGAGCGCTCGACTGATCGTCAGCGCTCTTCGTCCCATCCAGCTCATGTGCTGCGACAGTCTGACGGAGCCGGCATGCATCACGTCCGGAAAAATACGAACCAGACTATTGCCAACACGAATACCGCGGCGATGGTGCTGACGGTAAGCAAAGCCAACACAGACGGCCCTCGTTCGCCCTGTCTTGCCTCCGTCGGAGTCTCCACCACGCGATGATGTTCTTCAACACGTTCGACCTTTGCCATCACGCCCTCATTGTTTCTGCGGATGTTTCAAAGGCAACGCGCCGTGTTTGGTGATGTTCCGGGTCCGCTCAGTGGCAGAATCTCACGACGATCCCCTAGTGCCGTGCCCTTGATCGTTCGGCTTCGCGCAACAGTTCAAGCGGCAACCAGGGTTTCGGCAAAAACAAAGTGTTTTCTGGAATGCGATCGACGCCCTGTCCCGACGTGATGATGACATCAATATTGGGAAAGCGCCGTTTGGCCAGTTCAGCCAATTCAACGCCCGACATTTTTCCCGCGAGTTCAACGTCGGTGAACATCACCGTCAGATCGCTCCCCGCTTTCTCCAGCACCACCGCTGCTGCTTCCGCGCTCTCACATTGAATCACATTCATTTCGCTTTCTTCAAAAATCAGGCTTACGAGTTCCCGTTGGAGTTCATCATCTTCAACGACCAAAGCGGTATGCTGGAGAGCGCGTCCCATGGTCACCTCCCTGTGATGTAAGGGAGAGCAATGCATCAGCCGCCGCGAAGTTCAAAAAAATGCGGACGCATGCCATTTCTGCATCGAAGCCAAGCCGATGCGACCTCGCTATGTCCGGAACTGGAACTCGCGAACTCGCGTTGGCGCCTCGGAAGTGAGGTGCCCCATGAAAGAAATCATTGAGCGAGTTGTGAATACGTTCTCGCAGAAACGAAGCGCGCGTACCAACTCGCCAAATTCGGTAATACAGAACCGTGTGCTTAAGTTTTAGATCGAATTCTTTCTTTCAAAGGTGATCCAGTTCCCACTCGGGAAAGGAACCGAACGCAGCCAGGTCTGTTTCCACCGGATAGCGTGGAGTTCGGCACATGACACCTCAAGAGTGTGTTCTGGACGCAGTTCTGAGAGCGCAAGGCATCTTGGCCGAATACATCGAACCCGGTCCGCATGACTGCGAGAGAACCATCAATCGGTTGTTCGATATTTTTGACGATGAAAAGCTAATGATCGCGGTCAACAAGCTGAATTTGGATTTGGCCCAGTCGCAGTTGAGAACCGCCGCAGCCGAAGAACCCAGCAGCAAAGCGGCGGCCAGTCGTCTCGTCGATGAGATTGAGTAGATCAATACCGTCGATCTTCCCGTCATGCGGGCCTGACCAATCTCACTTTAGTCCGGTGTCAGCTGGCGAGAAGCTCGGGACCGAGCGCGCGCTCGACAGCTTCCAACAGCATCTCTGTTCCCTCAAGAGCCGCTTCAGTCTGCTCGGCAATGAAGTCACTGCAAGGTTGGGAGAGGATGCCGTTAAGGCGTTCAAGGTCGGCCAGCAGCCTCGCCTTGGTTTGCAAAAGAGACGTCCGATTGTCATTCATGGAATCACTCAACACAAACTCAAATGATACATTAATTTATCGAATGCTCACCGAACGCTCAATATGCATTCTCGGCCAATAACTTAGATGTGAAAGATATTGTTAACGATTGGCAAGAGGATTTTTGTCGCAGCTCGATTCGTTCTTCGCGAACAAAATGGAGTCATTCCAAGAACTAAAGGAGCCGGACGGTCGCAGCAGTCAGAAACTAGCCGGCGTCGGCCGACACCCATGTCTCCAAACTGTAATCGAAGTAGCGCGAGAAGCGCTTTCCGTCCCACTCGTATTGCAGGTGACGCTCCTGCATTGGGATACCGATGACGTCGGGCCAGAACGCCGCGACACAGATGCCCGCCTCGTCTCGTACGCTTGGATAAATCAGCCCGTTGCTGCCTGCCTCGCGCAATTCGAATGCAAACGGCCGGCTGTCGGAATAAGAGCCGGGGCTTAGCAGTTGCTTCCGTGTCGCCTCCTCTAGAGAGGCGACATCATGCAAATCCACATCAATCGTCCCCAACAGAACACGCATGTCTTCACGGCGCGGCGGGTCCTGCGCGTCAGCCGCGAAACGCGCGAAATGATAGCCGGTCTCGTAGATGGCAGTCCGCAAACTGCTTGCAGCGTAGTAGACGCCGTAACTGCCATTCGAAAACCGCGATCCCTGCGGGTTTACGTGAGTGAATGGCGCCATCACCCAGGAGGCTCCGGCGCCTGCGACCCTGCGATCTGCCGGGACCAGGATAATCTCGCCGGTCTCGTCGCGCACACGCGGATTGGTCGCCTGCTCAAGTTCGATCAGCACATCCCATACCGCCGGGTTGTCTGAAACACGCTCGAACAGAGCGATCGGCGGGTAACGTGACGCGATGATGCGCCAAGCCTGAGGCCACCGCACATGAGAGATTTTGATGTCGCCCGCGGGCGTCACGACCACGGCGAGCGCGCCGCATCGATGTAAGACCTGACCGCGGCAAGGTCGGTCACGTCACCCGCCACCATACGGGCGAGCGGCGTCTGTCCCCCAAAGGCTTTGTTCGGGCGAGTGATCCAGGTGTCCGCAAGGGCTGCGTCTGAATAGACGATCTGCAGGGCCTTCCAGATGCCCGCGACATAGCCGATCCGGCGCAGGGTATCCTCCGACACCCGGGCGGCCTTACCGCTCTTCCACTGAAAGAACGTGCGCTCTGCGGGGCTACCCAGGATGCAGCGCGCATCGCTATTGCCGACATTCCAGCGCGCCATGATCTGGAAAAACCCTTCCAGCGCGAGCCCCTGGCGATCAGCAGCGACAGGGTTTAGAACCCTCTGTGAAACTGCAGACATTTAGCGATCTCCTGCATTCTTGCAGAAGATATGGTGCACCAAAGCGGTTCGTCAACGCTCCATGTCGAGGACTATATTCCTTGAAAGCCACAGCGCCTGCTGGTCAGGCGCTATTCCGCCATCGCCGACGCGGCGCCGGCCTTTCCAGGACCGGCCAGGGGGCGTTCTTCCATCAGAACGACCAGCATGGCGGCCGTACCTAGGAGCACCGCGGCTGCGCCAAAGACGTAGCGGAAGGCTGCGGTCATATCAGCGGCGGAAATGCCTTGCGTCGCCCCCACATGATGCTCCGCACCAATCGACACATGAGGACCCAGCACCGTCAGCAGGATCGCGGTGAACACCGCCACAGTGAAGGACGCCATCAACGAACGGAAGAAGTTCATCGCACCGGTTGCAGTACCGATCTGGTTACGCGGGACCGCATTCTGGATCGACACCACGCTGACCGGGAACACTGTGCCAAGGCCGATAGCAAACAGCGAAAGAAGCGCTAACAGCTCCCAGAGAGGCAGCGGGGTCGCGAGCGCCATTGCTATCGCAGCGCAAGTCGAGATCGATGCACCGCCGATTGCTGCACGCTTGTAGTGCTTCGTCATGGCCATCGCGCGGCCGGCCGCCCAAGCGCCGAGCACAGAGACGGCAACAAGCGGGATGAGTGCGACGCCCGCTTCACTCGCCGACAAACCGTAAACGACTTCGTAGTAGAGAGGCATATGAACAGTGAGGCCGATCATCGCGCCAATGCAACAGCCCCCGGCTACCATTGCAAACGGCACCACCGATCCGGACAACAGCGGGATCGGCAGGAATGGCTCGCTGGTTCGCAGCGCGTGAATAACAAACGCTACGCCGAGGCAGATCGCCGATCCAATCATCGCAAGGATGGTTAGTGACACCCAGGCGAATTTGTTACCGCCCCACGTCAGGACCAGCATGATGATGACGGCAGACGCCATCAGCAATAGGCCACCGATCCAATCGACTTTGCGTTTGCGATGGAAAACAGGGATCTTCCCCATCTTGGGCAATAGAAGAGCAAGCGAGAGCACACCAAGCGGCAGGTTGATCCAGAAAATCACCGACCAATGCAGATGCTCTGCAAACAAACCTCCCAGAACCGGTCCCCCGATCCCGGCCGCGACCCATACCGAACTGAAATAGGCTTGGTACTGGCCACGCTCACGCGGCGAGACCACGTCGGAAATAACGGTCTGTACCAAGGGCAGAATGCCACCGCCGCCAATGCCCTGCAGGGCGCGAGCCAGAATCAACGTGAGCAGATTTGGCGCGACGGCACACAACACCGAACCGACGAGAAACAGCGTCAGCGACAGGATGATCATCGCGCGCCGGCCGTAGATATCGCTGAGAGTGCCGTAAACCGGCGCGACGGCCGTCGACGACAACAGATACGCCGTGATGACCCAGGAGAGATTGGTTACGTCCCCGAACTGCCGACCGATGGTCGGCAGCGCGGTGGCGACAATGGTCTGATCCAGCGCTGTCAGGAACATCGTGAGCAACAAGCTCAGCAGGATGGTCCTCACCTCGGTTTTCGTCAGCGCGGGCGCCGGGGATATCGGTGGCGCTTCGTTGATCTCAATGACTTCGGTGGGGAGGTTTGAAACGTCGTCTGCCGTTTCGGTGTCCTGCGTCGCCGCGTCAAAACGCTGTCGATGAGTCTCGGTCATGAGCCTGGGTTGAGAGGCTGGAAGAATGAATATCTGAAGAATGGCTCGCGCGTAGCGGCAACGAACTGAAATCATCAGGGATGATGGTGATTTATCCTGTTCGCGACGTCTTCATAAGGCGCGCGAGTGCATGGGTGCACCGCGCTGGTAGACCATCACATTATCGGGACACCGCTAAGGGCGTTTCAACGGGACGCTGGCCGCTTTTTCAAACGCGCACGCTTCGGCAGCAAGGCTGGCCACCGCACGATGTGATCCTCAAGATCAGCCTCCTCGACCTCGTCCTCGGTGCCCCACACCCTCCCCCGGACCGAGACGCCAGCCTCATGAACCGTATTCGGGTCACCCGAAATCAGCGGATGCCACCAATATAGATCCCGCCCCTCGGCAACGAGCTTGTAACCGCAACTTGGCGGCAACCAGTTCAACGTCCGGACATTCTCCGGCGTCAGGCGCACGCAGTCAGACACCTTGTCCGACCTGTTGGGATAGTCCTTGCAGGCACACAGCCCTGCATCGAGAAGCGTGCAGGAGATGTGGGTAAAGTAGATCTGTCCGGTGTCCTCGTCCTCGAGCTTCTCCAGGCAGCACCGCGCGCAGCCATCGCACAGGCTTTCCCACTCGCTGTCGGACATTTCCTCCAACGTCTTGGTTTTCCAGAAATATTCGCTTTGCGTTGATGGCGGCCGCGGCCGGGTTGTCATAGCCTGGAACTCATCGTCCCCTCATGGGGCGTTAGCTTTTCAAGTGCTTTATGGGGCTTATCAGCGGTTACGCAAGCTGCAAGACAGAAGATGCGCTGTTCCGTCCCTAAGAAAGAATGGGACAGGTCTTAGGCTTACGATCAAAAAACCAACGGCACCATTGGTTTATGCCCAATGGTCGGTTAGAAGATGACGGATTCTCAAAGGTCGAAAGCGCCTTGGGGATGCCGCAAATTGACGAGCATCGTTCTCGCCAACAGTCGGCGATTTAATCGCCGTATCATGATCAAGGGTTTCGGTGAGTCAGATCGAACCAGGTGGATGGATGAGAAGGATCCGGCATTTCCTGCTGGATCTCGACGCACGCATCGATTCGACCCTGTTTTCGTCGGCTGTCGGCCTGCGTGAACTGTTCGAGCGCTACACAACGTTCATGGACAGGTTCTATGTCGGCCGCTGGAAGCGCTGGGTTCTTGTCGAGCCGCTCTCAGAAGCCGCAACCATCGGCCTTGGTGGCTTGATCCTCATGCTGGCGCTCGCGTTGCCGGCGTTCCGCGAAACCGCGGATGATGATTGGTTGAAGAAATCCGATCTCGCTGTCACGTTCCTCGACCGTTATGGAAATCCGATCGGCAGCCGCGGCATCAAGCACAACGACTCGATTCCGCTGGAAGAGTTTCCGGACCATCTGATCAAGGCGACGCTCGCCACGGAAGATCGCCGCTTCTACGATCACTTCGGCATCGATATCGCCGGCACCGCGCGCGCGCTGATGACCAACGCACAAGCCGGTGGTGTACGTCAGGGCGGCTCCTCCATCACCCAGCAGCTCGCCAAGAATCTGTTTCTGAGCAACGAGCGCACGATCGAGCGCAAGGTCAAGGAAGCCTTCCTCGCCATCTGGCTCGAAACGCGTCTGACCAAGAACGAGATCCTGAAGCTCTATCTCGACCGCGCCTACATGGGCGGCGGCACCTTCGGCGTAGACGGCGCGGCGCATTTCTATTTTAACAAGTCAGCCCGTGACGTGAACCTCGCCGAAGCTGCAATGCTCGCCGGACTGTTCAAGGCGCCAACGAAATACGCCCCGCACATCAACCTGCCCGCGGCTCGCGCCCGCGCTAACGTCGTGCTCGACAATCTGGTCGACGCCGGCTTCATGACCGAAGGTCAGGTGTTCGGTGCCCGACGCAATCCGGCTACCGCAGTCGATCGCCGCGACGAAAATTCGCCGAACTACTATCTCGACTGGGCGTTCGACGAGATGAAGAAGCTCGTCGAAACCTTCCCGAAGTCCTACACCGAGCGCGTCTTCGTTGTGCGCACAGCCATCGACATGAATGTGCAACGCGCGGCGGAAGCCACGGTTGAAAACCAGTTGCGTCAATTCGGCCGCGACTATCACGCTACGCAGGCGGCGGTCGTCCTTGCCGATCTCGATGGCGGCGTTCGTGCCATGGTCGGCGGCAGAGACTACGGCGCGAGCCAGTTCAATCGCGCGACCGACGCGATGCGCCAGCCCGGTTCATCGTTCAAACCTTACGTCTACACCACTGCACTGCTGAACGGCTTCACGCCGAAGTCCATCGTCGTGGACGGACCGGTCTGTATCGGCAACTGGTGTCCGCAAAACTATGGCCGTTCCTATTCAGGACCTGTGACGCTGACGCAAGCGATCACGCGTTCGATCAACGTCGTCCCGGTCAAGCTGTCCATCGCGATTGGCGGCAAGGGGGGCCCGAAGGCGGGCCGCGCGAAGATCGTCGAAACCGCGCGCAAGTTCGGCATCAAGGCTCCGCTGCCGGATACGCCTTCACTGCCGATCGGCGCCGACGAAGTCAGCGTGCTTGAGCACGCCGTGGCCTATGCCACCTTCCCCAACAAGGGCAAAGCGGTCACCCCACATGCCATCCTTGAGGTAAGAACCGGCGCTGGCGATCCCGTCTGGCGTTTCGACCGGGATGGCAAGCAGCCGACGCAAGCAATCCCCGCCTCGGTCGCGGCCGACATGGCGGAAATGATGAGCCACGTCGTCGATGAAGGCACGGCCCGGCGCGCGCGTCTCGACGGAATTCCAGCTGCCGGCAAAACCGGCACCACCAATGCGTTCCGCGACGCCTGGTTCGTTGGTTACACCGGCAACTTCACCATGGCGGTCTGGTACGGCAATGACGATTACTCGTCCACAAACCGCATGACTGGCGGCGCCCTGCCCGCCCAGACATGGCACGACATCATGGTCGCCGCCCACCAGGGGGTCGAGATCAAGGATCTGCCCGGCGTTGGTGCAGGCAAGAAGCTGCCAGAGTCCGAGGTCGCGGCAGCAAACGCAAAAGCTCCCGAAGTCGCCCCTGGCCCGCCGCCTGTCCTAACGCGGCGCGGCGCGAATATCCTGGTAAAAGTCGAAAAAATGTTCGACGACGCCGCAAAGACCATAGGCGTGCCCGGCAAAACGTCGTTAAACGATGCCGATAAAAAGGCGTCGCCCGATCGAGCGTTCCCCGATAGCTTTGCGTCATCGGATATGCCCGCGGCTTCGGCGCCATCCCTGAAGAATTGATCGCCCTCATGATGGCGCCTCGATCGTGCGACTGATTTTTACCGCCCTTCTATCGCTGGTGATCGCGACCATTGTCGGCCTTGGCTTGACATGGGTGACGTCAACACGCGGTGTCAATGTCGGCACGATCAACATCGGCGCGTGGACGGCCCGGCCGAAAACCGGCACCAGCGACATCGATCCCTACTCACGGGCATCAATCGCAAGAAGTGGTGAGCTGCCAGTCGGCACCGGCGATGGCATTACCTTCAGCACCACCAAGGATGACGCACAGCGCCGGCTCGACGGGCGATGTGACGTGCTCGTCAAAGGCGTAACTCCGCCGGCACGCTTCTGGACCCTGACCTTGTACGATATGAAGGGGCAGCTCGTAGCCAATGTGCTCCAGCGCTACGGCTTTACCAGCCAGGAAATTGTTCGCGAGTCTGACGGCTCATTCGAAATTCGAGTATCGTCACGATCGCGCGCGGGAAACTGGCTGCCAACAGCTGGCGTCGATCACTACTTCCTCGTTCTGCGGCTTTACGACACGCCAGTGGGCGTCGGCACGCGAACGCAGAAAGATGCACCAATGCCATCGGTCACCACGGTGGGTTGCTCATGATCCGCTGGCTGTTCGCAATTATCGGCGGCATCCTGCTTGGCGGGGTCGTTCACCTCGTGAGCGTGCTGGTGCTGCCGCGCGTCGCGACGTTGGACGCCTACTCCCGGCTTGAGCCAATCACGAAACTCAACGCCGTCACGGCGCTTCCGGCTGCTGCACCGACCGGGGCGCCGATGCCCTTCATGGATCCCGCCTTCGCCACGGCGGCCTGCCGCTACGACCTCTCGGACGGTCCGATCAAGCTGACCGTGCCCGTCAGTCAGGCTTATACGTCGGTGTCATTCTATACCCGCAGCGATGTCGCCTACTACGCCATCAACGACCGCTCGGCCGGGCGACGCGTGATTGAGCTCGACCTCATGACCGAAGCGCAGCACGCTGAACTGCCGGAAGATGAAGATGTCACCGCCGCCGACAGGCTCATTATCGATTCACCGACCGCGACGGGCATCATCATTCTGAAGGCCCTAGCGCCGGAGCCGGGCTTGATGCTGCAGGCGCAGGCTTCGCTTGCCGCAGCAACCTGCCGCGTACAAACCGACGCCGCGGAAGCGAAATAATTAGTTTCCCGATCGGGGGAAATGATTTGGCGACGCTGCGGTGATAGATTGCCGCAATGGACAGCCGCATCGCTCCCTCACCTGGTGCTACCGAAGCTTCGGTATCAGTCACGCCCGTAAACCCCGATGGCCTTATGGTGTTTGACGGTGTCTGTAACTTTTGCTCGGGATACGTCCGGCTGGTGCTGATGATGGATCGCGAGGGTATCATTCGCTTCACGCCCATTCAGTCCGAATACGGACGGCTGCTGTGCAAAAAGCATGGCGTCGATCCCGATGATCCATCGACCTTTCTGTTTTTCGACCATGGCAAGCCCATCGGCGGCACCGACGGGATGGCTGCAATGCTCGCTCGGATGCCACTACCCTGGAGAGCGTTGCGCGCACTCATAGTTATTCCGCGACCCATCCGGAACGCTATGTATCGCTGGACAGCCCGCAACCGTTATCATCTGTTGGGCAAACGGCGGGAGTGTATGATCCCGTCGCCACATGTGCGCCAGCGTTTTGTCACCGAATCACCGGCTTGCTAGATGATGCGGCGCGTTTTGTTGATTGGTGCGACGGGAGTATTTGGGAGCCGCCTGGCTGCTCTTCTGGCAACAATTACGAACATCGAACTTGTATTGAGCGCGCGAGGCCTGGCTGCTCTCACCAAATTACGAAACAGTCTCATCGACCAAAATCCTACAGCCCAAATCTCCGTTCAGCAATTCGATAGATCGCATCCGGACGGCATTGCCAAAATAGCACCATGGCTTGTCATCGACACGGCCGGTCCTTTTCAGGAGAGCGATTATGTTCTGGCGCAAGCTGCCATCGGTTGCGGTGCGCACTATATCGACATCGCCGATGCGAGAGCTTTCGTGGCAAATTTTGCAGAGGCTCTGGGTGCACAGGCACGCACGGCCGGTATTCTCGCTGTTACCGGAGCAAGTTCTACACCCGCCCTTTCGCATGCCGCGTTGGCATCTCTGGTCTTCGGTTGGCGTCGCATCGACGACGTGATCGTCGCGATTTGTCCCGGCGCCAAAACCCCACGTGGGCTTTCAGTTGTTCAGGCCATTCTCTCCTACGCCGGTCGGCCTGTCCGCGCTTTCAGCAATGGACAATGGGAAAACTCGTATGGATGGTCGGGAGCTCGCCACCTCGATATTCCTGGCCTCGGACAGCGATGGGCGTCGCTATGCGAAACACCCGACCTTGACCTATTGCCCGCTCGCTTCCCCATTCAGCGGAATGCATTGTTTCTGGCGGGTGTCGAGCCTGGCTTTATGCACCTTGGCCTCACGGCGGTGAGCTTGCCTGTACGATGGGGACTCATCCCCTCATTGAAGCAATTGGCGCGGCCATTACACTTCGTCGCCGGCCTCCTCGAGGTATTCGGATCGGACCGCGGCGGAATGCTGGTGCAAGCATCTGGTGCAGATCGCGATGGCCAAAACATCGTTGCGTGCTGGTCCCTGCTCGCAAAAGATAACGCTGGTCCGAACGTGCCCATAGCCACCGCAGCAGCAGTGGTGCGCGGCCTGCTGGAAAATCGGATCATGCAAACCGGCGCTCAGGCCTGCGTTGGCCTGTTTAAACCGGGAGCCATCCTTTACGAATTGCGACATCTCCCCATAACCACGCGGGAAGATGAGGCATGGTCGAGCCATCCCATCTTGTTGCGCCGGTTGTTAGGACGGCACGCTGATGATCTTCCGCGATCGGTTCAGTTCGTCCACGATCAGGCCTACGCGGCAAATTTCACCGGCACGGCCATTGCTCGATCCGGCCGTGGATTGCCGGCTCGTCTGCTGCGTTGGCTCGTAGGGTTGCCGAGAAGCGGCCGTTATCCCGTCACAGTGCAGATCTCTCCGGACGCAACCGGAGAAACCTGGATGCGTCAGTTCGGCCAAGCGCAATTCAGTTCACGTCTGCGGAGCACGTCGAACGTTGGATCATTCGAAGAGCAGTTCGGGCCACTCAGATTCACTTTCGATTTGGCTCGAACCAAACGCGGTGTCCGCTGGCAATTTCTCCGCTGGTCGTTCCTCACCGTTCCGTTGCCCTCTTGGGCGGCGCCGAAAATCAGAGCCATCGCGGAGGATGCAAATGGCGATTACCGTTTCCGCGTAGCCGTGCTGCATTCGTGGCTTGGGCTGTTGTTTGCGTATCGCGGGACGCTCGCTGTCAAGCAGGAGCATCCCGCACCTCACGCAATTTATGAAGCGACGCGCGGATAGACTTCGAGCATTCCGCGATAGATCATGTCACCCGCGACGTAGAGAATGACCGCAAGGCCGACATAGGCAATCCAGCGATGGTTCTGCAGCAGCCGCGCGATGAACGAAGCCGCAATACCCATCATTGCAATGGAAAGCGCCAGACCGAAAACCAACACCCACGGATGTTCACGCGCGGCGCCTGCGACAGCCAGCACGTTGTCGAGTGACATCGACACGTCAGCCACGATGATCTGCCACGTCGCCTGAGCGAGCGTCTTGCGAGGCACGTCACCGGTTTCGGAGCCAATCGAAATGCCTTCGGCAACTGCCATCTCAGCATGTGCAGCTGATGCCCGTAGCTCCCGCCACATCTTCCAGCAGACCCACAACAGCAAAATGCCGCCTGCGAGAAGCAGGCCGACAATTTGCAGCAGCTGCGTCGTCAAGCCCGCGAACACAATTCGCAGCACTGTCGCCGCACCGATGCCAATCAGAATCGCCTTGGTGCGCTGCCCATGTGGCAGGCCTGCAGCGGCAAGACCGATGACAATGGCGTTGTCACCCGCAAGAACGAGATCGATGATAATGACCTGAAAAAGTGCCGTCAGGACGTCAGCGGTAAGAAAATCAAACATGAGCCGGGCTTCCCTTGTTTAAGGAAGAGCGGCCTCCTATCGCAGGCTTGTATATGCGACATCACAACGACGTTCTCGATGCCGGCGGTCAGCCGAACAACGCTTCACGTGCAACACGCTAATGTCGCATATCAGAAAGGGGCCACTCCAACTGAATTCCAGTCCGACATCGCAGCCTGCTGGCTGCCAGAGGGGCCCGGCCTGGTAGGTGTTTAGTATCTCCTGCTACTGCGTGTTGGTTCGACGTTCGAACAGATGCTCGAATAATTGTGTAACTTGATCGGGTTCGCCGAGTACGGATGCTGCACAGCCGGTCAGGACGAGCCCACCAGCAACATCCCACAATGTCAGCTTCTCCGGATCGCTCTCAGTCCTCACTGAGCAAGCCAGTACCACTGCCACTGCCGCGCCCGAAAACAAAAGAACGCTAAACGCCGGCAGAATGAGTTCCATCTCTAGCGAATACACGATCAACGCAGCGGGAACCGCGAGCGCGACACTTAATAGTGCCAGCAGCCCAGATGACTCGCTCGGATGCAGAATCCAATTTATCCGATGCTTGATGGAACCACTCACTTCATGCCTCTTCGAGCAATTCACATCGCTTACATTGACGCGCATCACTGCGCGTCTCTCAAAATTTCATGACCTCAGTATAGAGAGAACATCCGATTACACGTTGAAACAACGCGACTTTCAGCCGCACATTTCGCGGTAACGTGTTGCTGCGTTGATTAACCGCCCACCCGAAGCGCACGGCCAACAACGGCAGGCGCTGTTGTCCATGCCGCCGATGCGCGATCCGACAATTGCGCGATGAGACGATCTGCATCTGCCGCCATAGCGTCGGGCGCCTGAATCACGAGACGCTCGAGCGCCCAGCGATAGGATGCAACGCGCTGCTGCAAACACTGTTGCGCCCACTGCACCACCAGGACATTTTCCCGCATGCGCGCCTGCGCATCATCACGCTCACGTGGAGACAGCTCGGTGATGTAGCTCAGAGCCTTGTTGCGCTTGATGTCGAGATCGTTGACGCGTTCGGCAACCGGAAGCAATTGATCCAGCATGTAGCCGTCGTTGCGAACATCCTCCATCAGGCCGGCGTAAGCAGAAGCTTGCGAGCGATGAGGCTCATCGATCATGCGGCGGCCGTAAAGCGTGCGGTCGAAAAAGACCTTCTGGCGCCACGGCGCCGGGATCGGCTTGTAGTCGCCAAACACAGCTTTCCATGCCGGGCGCGTGTGTGGCGGCTCGATAAAATAGTATGCGTAATCGCGCAGCGTCCGCTCGTAGTCGGTCAACTGAAATTGTGACGGTCGCCCGCCGAGGCTGGTGGTCGCCTCGATGCCGACCCAGCTGTGCATGTCCTCGTGATAAAAGGACCCCTGCGTACGACCGAAATCGTCACCCGGACAGGCCAGGCTCGCAACGAACGGCAGAAGATAAAGCGGATTGCACATTGTAGCCCGGCGCTCGGTGTTGAAGATCCGGCGTCACCGCCGAACCGGTCTGATTGCTCTCAATGTGGCGGTTCAGAAGTCCGCATCATTTGTGCGGCGAGTCCGGAAGGCGGACTTCTGAACCAAAGCCACACTAGATCTATAACTTGCTAGTGTCCTTCGATTCCGAACTCGCAAATGATGGTGCCGCGCAAGGATGCGAACTTCGGAATCGAAACACTAGGAACGAGCCCTGCGCTTGCGTCGGCGTCCCGTCGTCCCTTCCTTCGGGCCGCTGTCGCCGCGCGTTTCTTCGTAACGTTCGATTCTCACAACAGGAAGGATCACAACTGTTGCACTTCCCTCACGCGGTACCTGATACGCGCTTTCTCCCTGGCGTCGCGCTGCGGCGCCCACTGGGAATTCAACGACAGTGCCCATCTCAACCACTCTCTGCTGGCCGCCCCCTAAACCTCGCAAGGCCCTGCGGCGCACGGTCATTAAGGACAAACGTGGTTAACGGCTCATTAATGAGCGCGCGATAACGTCGGGTTAAGATTTAACTCCGGCTGCGCAGCACTGGCATGACGGCACCTGCAATCCCTAGTGGCCTCGACGGCCTTTTGAATTTGTCTCAGCGGGAGGGAGTCGACATCCGCCCGACGCTCCTGCGTGTGCTGACCGATCTCTATGTTCAGACCCGCGATCACACCCGCGACGAGGAGCGGCAATATGTTGAACTCGCGTCAAGGTTGATCGACGAGGTTGACGACGCGACACGCGCGGCCATTCGGGCTCGCCTGTCGATCTATCCGCAGACCCCGACAGCGCTGATTTGGAAATTGAGGCTGAGGCCCCCTGCCGAGCCGCACACGAATCAGTTCAGCCAGACGCAGGGTTACGCTGCAAACCAGCAGCAGGACGAGATCTTCGAAATCGATGTCGAGCCTGACCTGGAGGACCTTGAAATCGTGTCCGAGCCGGAAGTCCGGATCGCGCCGACGCTGTCGATGCAGCCGGAAGACGCTTCGAAATTGGTCGATGTGTTTCTTGCCGCGGGGCGGAGCGAACGTACGCGAATGCTGTACGGCCTGACGGATGCGCCGCTCAAGCCATCCCCACGGATCGATCCGCGGCGTGCAAGGCGTGCAATTGCTGTGCTTGAACAGGCTGCAATGGCCGCGGATACACTGACGTTCACTGCAGAGCTTGCCGACTCGTTGATTCTGACGGCCCGCGTCGCTTCGCAGATCGTTGACGACGCGGAAGGTGAACCGCTCGCCTGCGCCGCCAAGGCGCTCGGCATGCCGTCCGACGTCTTTCAGCGCGTCCTGCTGTTCCTCAATCCGAGGCTCGGAACATCGGTGACCGACGTGTACCGGCTTGCTCGCCTGTACGACACAATCAGCGAGCGAGCCGCCCTGATCATGCTAACAGCGTGGCGTGGCGCGACCGTTGCAGCGACCCGCGCCAAATACCGCCCCACCCTTTACGACGACGAACGGCAGCGTGCCCGATCGACCACGTTGGAGACCCGCTCGACACCACAGCCGTCCGCCACAGTGGTCCGCAACGCCACTGTCGGTCCAACAAAACGCTAGTTAGCTTTTCGCCAAATCGAGGAAGTGTCTTCCCGCCTTGTCCTCGATCTCGACGATCCAGACGTCGGGATCAAAGCTAATTTCCTTCGCCAAACGAGCTTCTATCACCTGTTCTTCAACGGGCTGAGGGGGCGACGGCGTGAAGACGCGTTCAACCGGCCGGCTCTCGTCATAGGCTGTTTGTGGTGCCGGTACGTACAGCCACGCAGTCCCATCCAGAAGAGCGAGCTTGACGAAAACAGCGCCAGCCTCCTCGGCGCCACGCCTGCGCACTGCGCCGAACACTCCTTCACTCTGACATCGCCGCAGATATCCAGCGACCCAGATAGATGATTTTAGACGCGACATTTAATGAGCCAGTTGACGACGTGAAGCTGTGACATGCCGAACATATCAGCGGATGTCATGGCGTTGGCAGCTTTTTTCCAGTTTTCAAATCTCGACCGGCACCGCCTGCCCCTGAGCACGCAGCAGGGGCGCAATCCGCAAGCCGTTTCAATGGCCCGCTATTGGAGATGCTTGATGGTCAAAGGATAGAACCAGTGCCGCCGCTTATTCGATCGGTTTGCCGGTCAATACGACGAGATCCTTGATCAAACGATCCGAAATCTGACCCGTGATCGGCAGCTTGCGATCTTTTTCAAACTTCTGGATTGCCGCTTGCGTTTCGGGTCCAAACACCCCTGTCACCTTGAACTGCCCATAGCCGTAGTCAGTCAGCGCTCGCTGGACCGCCGCAATCCGGCGTGTGGAGTTGATCAGATCGCCAACCGGATCCGCCCGATGCGCTGTTGCGGCCGCGGGGGCGCGTGACGCACTCGAAGGCGGAGTTGCAACCTTCGCCGGTGCCAGAGTTGGCGCTGGCGCTGGCGGCTCAACCGGCGAGACGTCGGATGGCCGAAGGTCGGCCTCGGCGGGGCGAACCCGCGGAAGCGGAGCCGAGATTGGGGCTGGAGATATAAACGCCGCGCCGAACATGGGCGACGGATGCCGACCAGCCTGAAGGAACAGCGCATTGGTCATGATGGCGACAACAGCAGCTAGGGCGGCAGCAGCCGCGATCGTGTCCTTCGGACTATGCAGCAGCACGCGCATGATCAGCCCACGCTCACGCTCGGGCTCGATTGCGACGGCTGCTGCAGCCCGGCGACGGCGCGGCTTTTCTTCATCTGCTGAAATACGCTTAGGCACTTTTCTTCACCTGATAGTCTTGTTTCTGGACGCGCTGGGTCGGCGCGAGAGTTGCCACATTGCTCGCGTTGCTGAGCACGGGCGGTGTATAAGCGAGCGGCAATGCGACGGTAACCGTGGTGCCCTCATCGATTTTGCTCTCGACGGTCATGTCCCCGCCGTGCAGCCCCACCAGGCTTTTGACGATGGACAAACCAAGCCCCGTTCCTTCGTGGCGGCGCTGATAGGTCTTCCCCGCCTGGAAGAACGGATCGCCAAGCCGCTTGAGATCTTCTGCTTCGATACCAACGCCGGTATCCATGACACGCACCATGAGGCGCGGCCCTTCGACCAACGCAGTGACCGTCACCGTACCGCCGCGCTCAGAGAACTTGATCGCGTTGGACAGCAAATTGAGGAGGATTTGCTTGAATGCACGCGGATCACCATTGATCTGCGGCAAATCCATCGGCGCACGGGTGACAAGGTCGATGCCACCTTCGCGCGCCTTGAGCACCATCAGATTGCAGCAACTGACGAGCGATTCTCTCGGAGAGAACAGCTCCGGCACAATTTCAAAATTTCCGCTCTCCATCTTCGACATATCGAGAATGCCATTGACGACAGAAAGCAGATGTAATCCGGACTCGTTGATGAGCTTGGCATACTCCTTACGCCGCGCAGCATCGATCATCATCTCGTCTTCATGGACGATCATCTCGGAGAAGCCGATAATGGCGTTCAACGGCGTGCGCAGTTCATGGCTCATTGTGGCGAGGAACCGCGACTTCGTTTCCCCTGCCCGCTCGGCTTCGTTTCGAGCCGCCTCGAGTGCCTGCTCCTGAATCTTTCGCTCGGTCACATCGCGCATCACTGCAACAACTTCGACACCGGGCTCCGCATGCGGCCCCGAGATAAAGTCGATCGGCCGGCAGCGCATCTCGATCCAGATGAATTCAGCTACCGAGGTACGCGACAATGCATCGCGTTTGACGCGGAATTCAACGCTGCGCTCGCTTCCGCTACGCGCCGCTTCCGATAGCGCCGTAAGGTATGAAGGGCGATCTGCAACGTGAACCCGGTCGAATAATCCATGCTGCAGCAAACGTGCAGCCGGCGCACCCAGCAACGCCTCTGCTGCCGGAGAAATGAACTGGATCGCACCGTTGCGGCTGTGTCGGGAAATGACGTCGCTGATGTTGCGGGCTAGAAGACGATAGCGCTCTTCTTCTTCGCTCAGCAACTTCTTGCTCGTGCGGGCCAGAGTCTCTGCGCTGAACGCAAGAGCCGCAGCATACATCGTTGCGGTTGCAATGCCGATCGTGGCGAAGAATGAATTGAAGTGCTGCGGAACTTTCGACGCAGGCAGCACTCCGAGCGACTCCATGGCGACCAGAGCCAACGCGCAACCGAGCGCGAGCACCACGGCGGTAGCCACGATACGGCGCGACGCCGATAGCGCCGCTTCAAGCGGAACAGCAATGAGCCAAACGGCGGCAAACGATGAAATGCCACCCGTATGGATGCAAAGAATCAAAACGACCGCGGCAAGCGACGTTGACGAGAGAATATGGGCGCTTTCGTAGTGGCCGGTTCGCGACAGATAGTACGAGATCAGAATCGGCACGATCAGCCATGCGAAAGCCATCACCTCGATGACGGTCGGCGCGCCACGAACTGCAAGATAAAGTGGGAGCGACGCGAGCGCCACGAGACTTCCCAACAAGCGAGGAGCGATAAAGGCGCGATGTCGCGCGCTCGTCATCGCATCTCGCCGTGCTGACGGATGCAGCAGGGTGTCCAGGTGGTCCCGTATGATCGCAAACACTGTCACGCTTTAATACTCACGTTCGGCTCTCACGTCAGCGACGCATGCCGGAACGCCCCCTTTATTCGTTGCCGGATGCTGTCAGAGCGAACTTAAGCGAACACTAAGGGACACTGGCAATCGCGGCTTGCGGCCGCTGAACACCCGGTTTTGCGCACAATCCGCGTTGCATTTGACGGGAATGGTGAACGCGAAGTTTCCATCGGGACGCCGGTATGGTTTCGAAATGGTGGACAATGCTTTGGCAATGATCATCCCGACGCTTCATACACACTTAACGATCCTCGCACTGGTCAATTGAAAATTTACGCCAAATGAAACGATTCGAATTTTAGACAAATTGAAGTTGGTCAAAACACCGGGGATTTAACCGGCCCTGCTAAAGAACAGGCGAGTTTGAAAATAACCAGTAGCAACATGAGTGCTTCAAGGGGAATGAAGCGCTTCATCGGGTACGAGATCGACGGGGTTTGAGATGTTCTTTCTGCTTCGCATGGCATTCTGGCTCGGGCTTGTGCTTGTGCTGCTGCCAACAGACAAGACGCCGGACGCGGATAAGGCTCCTGAAGTGGCGACGTCGGATGCCATTTCCGCTGCCACCGCTGCGGTCTCCGACATGAGCCAGTTCTGCACACGTCAGCCGGCGGCTTGCGCTGTAGGTGGTCAGGCGGCGACGGTTATTGGCGCGCGTGCTCAGAACGGCGCCAAAAAGGTTTATCACTTCATCACGGACAAGACCGAGAACAAGACTCTGATCGGTCCCGAGAAGCCGGAGAAGAAATCTCCCGATCACACCGGCTCCATCGCCTCGCTGGATGACGATGCTGACACCAGTGGCATCACGCATCAGACGCTCACGCAGGAAGACCTGCAGATGGAATGGCAGCCTCCCGCTGCGGAGCCTGTTCCGGCTCCGTAAAAACGCCGTCCCCGATATGGCTATCGAAGGCCTTCGATCTCATATAAGGGTTCTGCCCATGAGATCGGAACTATCATGACCATTGATGAAATCAGGGACAATTTTGCGCTGCTGGAAGAGTGGGACGATCGCTATCGCTATGTGATCGAGCTCGGCCGGACTCTTGATCCGATGACCGAAGAAGAACACTCCGCTGCCAACAAGGTCCAGGGCTGCGCCAGCCAGGTCTGGTTGTCTCGTGACATCGATCGCCAGAACGGCGAACCCGTGCTGAATTTCAAGGGCGACAGCGACGCGCATATCGTCCGTGGGCTGATCGCAATCCTGCTGGCACTTCAGTCCGGAAAGACCGCGCGCGCAATTCTCAGCGCCGACCCTATCGCCGTCTTCGACGAACTGGGTTTCCGCGAACATCTGACACCGCAGCGATCCAATGGTCTGCGGGCAATGGTCGAGCGCATCAAGAACGATGCACGCGCGACACTGGCGGAAACGTCCTGATCCCAGGCTCAGAGCCGCAATCCGAATCACAACCGGCACCAGCAGGCGACGACGAATAGGGAAACATTCCCATTCAGCCCCTTACCGGCCGCGGCGGCGGCGCTGTTGTCCGAGCCCCATCTTCTTGGCGAGATTTGACCGGGCAACGGCGTAATTGGGGGCGACCATCGGATAATCTGCCGGCAGGCCCCATTTTTCCCGGTACTGCTCTGGCGTCATATTGTACTGCGTCCGCAAATGCCGCTTCAGCGACTTAAAGCGCTTGCCGTCCTCGAGACAAACCAGATAGTCCGGCGTCATCGATTTCTTGACCGAGATGGCCGGCTTAACCGGCTCAAGTGCGGCTTCAGTGCCACCGGTAGAGACCCGTAACAACGCTGCGTGAATTTGGCTGATCAGCGCCGGGATCTCGGCAGCGGTCGTCGTGTTGTTGCTGACATAGGCCGACACGATTGACGCGGTCAGGTCGACAAAACTCTTTACAGACGTCTCGCTCATCTTATTTCTTTCGGGCGTTCAAATCCGACGGGCCGAACAACTCCCGCCGATCGACGATTTGTTACCGATTATACTTTGCGATTATGGGGAATATTGCAGATCAGACAAGTAAAACACCGTTACATCGATGTTTATTTTTCAGCAGAGCGGGTTTTTAACCGCGCTGGTCCAGGTGGGCTCGCAGCTCCTCAATGGATGCGAAACGAACCATGCCTTCGGGCATCTGCGCCTCGATCGAGCCATCGGAATACAGCGAATAGGCCATCGAATCGACGACACCGGATTTCACGACGGTGACCGACTCCGTCTCAGCACGCTTCGGAAGCTGATACCGCTCGCGGGGCGCTTGCGGTTCGTTGTTCTCAGATGCGGATGTTCGCGAGAGACGGCTCGTTCGCAACGAGGTTGGATCGCGCCGCGGCCGCTCGCGCTGTGGCCAGGCGGTCTCAAACAGGTTTCCTGGCTCAGGATTGGTGTGTTGCGAAC
This sequence comes from Afipia dichlorophenoxyacetatis, assembly GCF_055386385.1. Taxonomy (NCBI): domain Bacteria; kingdom Pseudomonadati; phylum Pseudomonadota; class Alphaproteobacteria; order Hyphomicrobiales; family Nitrobacteraceae; genus Afipia; species Afipia dichlorophenoxyacetatis. Next base: position 4,083,499 of record NZ_AP029250.1, read on the forward strand.
CAGCTTCTTGCCCTGACGAGTCCTCGGCTGATTCCTGATGGGTGGAGGCCTCTTCGGCAAACGATTCCTCTCGGACCTCCACTTCGCGCGGGGTCTGCTCCCGTCGTTTGGACGAAAACAACAGGTTGCGGCGCTGTCGTTGTGCGGAAGATGAACCAGCTTCGGATGTTTCCGCCGCAGCGGCTGAACTGCGTGAGCGATTCTGATCGTCCTGCCACGGTGCTGCGGTATCGCCCGCGGGCTCGGATTCCGCCGAGCGTGACGCCTGCAACGGCTCCTGAGACAAACGATCTGCGAAGTCTGGGGCATTTCGAGACCGATCCCGAGAAAACAGCATATCGTCCCGGTTTGCGCGTCCAGTCGGCACAGGCGGCACTGCCTCCGGAGTATTTCTCCCAGACCGGATGACATCCACCAGGTCTGTGGCCTCACGGCTTCCCGCCAAGGGCGAAGCAGCCGGAATGCCACTCTCGAGCCGCCGGGTGAGTGCTTTCAGCTCCCGGCCCACGAAATAGAGCCCGATCAACAGCAGACCTGTGCAAGACGTAACCGTTCCGGCAACGATCATGGTGTTGCCGAAGCTGAATTCTTTGATCGGAACTCCGAAGAGGATCGTCAGAAGGCCAATACATAGAACGACCGTTCCGCCGATCAACAGCGCAATCATTACAAACTCCCAAAGCTGCGGGAACTCGCGCCGCAGTGCATTATAATACTTTCATATTATTCCGATTACCAATTGGTAACTTTATGCCCCTCCGCGGATAATTCCTCGCGGCGCTCAGATGTGTCAAAAAAAGCCCGGCAACCGTCTGGTTCAACGGTACGATCTACAGGTCATGGAAAAGATTTTACCTTGCCGTAAATGCTGCATCGCATCAGGAAAAAATGCGCCACAATTGGCAATTACTTCAACATCTATCTGAGATACATTGTTCCCGGGGAATGGCCTTTGGTCAACAAGGCACGGGACACCGGGTTTACTAACTGATCATGTCATCCATCACGACATCAGCGTTCGATACGCCTGCGCGGCGCTCGATCGAACAGGTATGTGACGATCTCGCCATTGCCGTTCTGGCCGTGGTTAGCATTGTTGCAGGCCTGACGTTCCGTGACTACGGCCTCGGCTGGGACGATTATACTCACGCAGAGTACGCCGATCTGCTGCTGAAAATGTTCAGCAGCGGTTTCACGGACACCAGCGCGCTGTCGTTCGCCAACCTGTACATGTATGGCGGCGGCTTCGACATGGTCGCGGCCTTGCTTCACAAGGTCATTCCGCTCGAACTCTTCGAAACCCGGCGACTGCTCGGTGCAATCGTAGGCGTCATTGGCCTTGGCGTCACATGGCGATTGGCGCGGCGGATCAGCGGACCGATCGCTGGTCTCGCGGCATTGGTGCTGCTCGCGCTTTGCCCAATCTTTTACGGGCACATGTTCATGAACCCGAAGGATGCGCCGTTCGCTGTCGCGATGGTGATCCTGATGCTCGGTCTTGTCAGGCTGGCACAGGAATATCCAGCACCATCGCCGCATACGGTCCTGATCATCGGACTGGGCGCCGGTCTCTCTATCGGCTCGCGTATTTTGGGCGGCCTGGCTCTGGTTTACGCCGTGGCAGGATTCCTGCCGATCTGGATTTCCGATATCCGCGAACAGGGCGTGCGTGAAGCGGCACACAGGCTTGGACATGTTCTGTACGTGCTGCTGCCGGCTGTCTTGCTTGGCTATCTGATCATGGGGCTCATCTGGCCATGGTCAATTATCGAGCCGGCCAATCCGTTTCGCGCGTTGACCTATTTCTCTCACTTCTTTGAGAAGCCATGGAAGGAATTGTTCGACGGCGCGATTGTTTCTGTGCCGGACATGCCGTGGTCGTATCTGCCGACGCTATTCGCGCTGCAGCTCCCTGAGGTCATGCTCGCCCTGCTCGGGGCCGGAGTGGTCGGTACGCTTGTGTCGCTCACGCGCGGCAATGTCGATGCCAAGCGCAAAGCCATTCTTTCGATGCTGACGCTCGCCGCGATGCTTCCTCTGCTTATCGCGATGGTGAAGCGCCCCGCCCTTTACAACGGCATTCGCCACTTCATCTTCGTTATTCCGCCAATGGCGGTTTTGGGGGGCGTGGCGTTCGCCACCGTTTTCGACTGGCTGCGAGAGCGAGGCTGGAAAGTTCAGGCTGCTTTTATCGCGGTTTTTATTTTCGGCTTGGGGCTGCCGTTCAATGAGATGATCCGCCTGCACCCCTATCAATACACACACTTCAACCAGATCGCTGGAACGGTTCGCGAAGCAGACAGCCGTTATATGCTCGACTACTGGGGACTTGCGCTCAAGCAAGCATCGGAAGGCCTGCGACAGGAGATCATCGACCGGCAGGAAGTTCCGCCGCGCAATCGCAAATGGCGGGTCGCGGTCTGTGGACCTCAGCGCCCTGCGCAGGTGGCACTCGGCCCCGACTTCACCATCGGGTGGGATAGCCATGCGGCCGATTTCGCCATGACGCTCGGGGAGTTCTACTGCAAGGGATTGAATGCTCCCGTGGTCGTCGAGATTAAGCGCGACGACGTAGTTTTCGCCCGCGTCTACGATATCCGCGGCAAGAGCATCGCAAGCTTGCTGGCTATTCCCGCACCTTAGTCGCGATCAGTCTCGGCATAGCCGCCGTGCAACGAGCGCGTGTTGCTGGGACGACCTCCCGGCGCTAGCCTGCATCAAAGCTCATGACAATCTGGGCTCAATCAAACTGCGGGAGAAACGTTCCATGTCGCCAGCCGAAGCCGCTCGCCTGAAAGAAGTCCAATCCACGATGTCTGAGGCCGAGTGGTCCCAGCGCGTCAACTTGGCTGCCGCCTATCGGTTGGTTGCGCTGTATGGATGGGACGATCTGGTCGACACTCATATCTCGGCGCGAGTCCCGGGCCCCGAGCATCATTTCCTGATCAACCCATACGGCCTGATGTTTGATGAGATCACCGCATCAAGCCTCGTGAAGGTTGACCTCGACGGCAACCAGCTGACGCCGAGCGAGTACAAGATCAATCCTGCAGGCTTTACAATTCATTCCGCGATCCATGAAGTTCGTGAAGACGCGGGCTGCGTGATGCATCTGCACACCCCGGACGGCACTGCTGTTGCAAGCTGCATGGAAGGCCTGTTGCCGCTCAACCAGACCGCTCAGCTCGTCACCGGCGACCTCGCCTACCATGACTATGAAGGCATCGCGCTCGATCACGACGAGCGCCCACGCATTCAGAAAGACCTCGGCGAAAAGAACATCCTGTTGCTGCGCAATCACGGCACGCTGACCGTCGGCCGCTCGGTCGCATCGGCATTCGAACGCATGTATCACCTGGAACGCGCATGCACGATGCAGGTTCGCACCCGCATGCTGGGACCAACGGCCTATCCGGTCGACAAATTGGTGATCGAAAAGAATGAGGCGCTGGTGAGCGATCCAGATCGTTCCGACCTGCGTTCAACGAAGCTTGTCTGGCCCCCGCTGCTGCGCAAGCTTGACAGGATCGATCCCAGCTACAAGAATTAATTCGTCAGCCTCTACACTGACCGGACTGCGAACGCCGCCCAATTCCGGGCGGCGTTTTTACTTTTGCAAGTCAAAGGTCAGCTACGGGCGTCTGCGAAGGCAGCCAGAATGCGCGCCCACGAACGGATGCCCTTGTGGAAGCTCTGGAGGTCGTACTTCTCGTTCGGCGAGTGGATGTTGTCATCCTCAAGCCCGAACCCGATCAGTACGGTGTCGAGGCCAAGCGTACGCTTGAAGTCAGCGACGATTGGAATGGATGCGCCGGAGCCAATCAGCAGCGCCTCCTTACCCCATTCATCAGTCAGAGCGCGCTTCGCCGCCGCGAGCGGCTTCATCCCCCAATCGAGAGCGATGGCCGGCGCGCCCGCATGATCGATAAATTCAGCAGAGCAATCCCCAGGCAATCGAGCCGTGACAAAATCGCGGAAGGCCTTGCGGATCTTCTCGGGGTCCTGTCCCTCCACGAGGCGGAATGACACCTTGGCTGAAGCTTCCGCCGGAATAACGGTCTTCGACCCCTCACCTGTGTAGCCACCCACGATCCCGTTGATGTCACATGTTGGCCGGGACGATATCTGTTCGATCAGCAGACGATCCTTCTCACCGGCTGGGACGGAAAGACCGATGGGCTTGAGGAAGGATTCGGACGTGAGATTCAATGCCTTCCACTGCGCCAAAATGTCCGGCGGCAAATCCTTTACGCCATCATAGAAGCCGGGAATGGTGATGCGTCCATTCTCGTCGAACAGGCCACCGAGTATCCGCGTCAGCACGCGGATCGGATTCTGCGCTCCGCCACCGAAAATGCCGGAATGAAGATCGCGGTTTGCCGCCTTGATCTTGACCTCGTCGTACACGAGGCCACGCAGCGACGTGGTGATCGCCGGCGTGTTGGGATCCCACATGCCGGTGTCGCACACCAGCACGAAGTCAGCGGCAAAGTCTTTCTTGTGCTTGTCGAGAAACGGCCCGAAGTTCTTCGATCCAATTTCTTCCTCGCCTTCAATCAGGATCGTCACGTCCAGCGGCAAAGACCCAGTGACATTCTTCCAGGCGCGGCAAGCTTCGACAAATGTCATGAGCTGACCTTTGTCATCCTCAGCACCGCGCGCCACGATGATCTTGCGGCCATCCTTATGATTGGTCACCACCGGCTCAAACGGCGGACGATGCCAGAGATCCAGCGGATCGACCGGCTGCACATCGTAATGTCCATAGAATAGCACGTGAGCACCACCTGCGCCGTTGCTTGTCCCCACGATCGCCGGATGACCTGCGGTTGGGCGAACCTCGGTCGAAAAACCGATGCTGGCAATATCAGCCGCAAGATGATCCGCCGCCTTGCGGCAGTCCTCGGCGAAGGCAGGGTCGGCTGAAATCGACTTAATCCGCAACAGCGCGAACAAACGTTCAAGGCTCTTGTCGAAATCAGCATCGATGCGCGCAAGCACATCGGGAAGCGCGGCAGTCTTTGTCATCATCGGACTCCAGATTCTAGAAAGAGATTATCGGCGCAGCAGTCCGCCAAGCGCGCCACGCACCAGGGCGCGGCCGACCGACCCGCCAAGTGAGCCGCCCACGGACTTGCCGAGATCGGACACCACGCCCCCGAGCACTTTGTTGGTCACGGTGCGCGTCACGTCCCGGGCGATGACTTGCGTCGTCGATAGCCTTTTACCGCGCGGGGTATCGGTGCCGAAGATCGATCCGACAATCGAACCGAGCTGCCCGAGCACCCCGCCCTCCGAAGCTTCTGTTGTCGCTGCGCGACCTGCAACGCGCTTCTGAAGCACCTCATAGGCAGATTCGGAATCGACGGTGGTGTCGTATTTCCCCTTCACGGGGCTCGCAGCCATGATCGTCTTGCGCTCGTCCGGGGTGATCGGCCCGATCCGAGCGGTCGGCGGGCGAACCATCACACGCTCAACCATAGCGGGTGTGCCGTTCCCCTCAAGGAAAGACACAAGTGCCTCGCCCTTGCCGAGCTCGGTAATGACCTGGGCCGTATCGAGTGCCGGGTTGGGCCTGAAGGTATCGGCAGCAGCCTGAACCGCCTTCTGATCACGCGGCGTGAAGGCACGCAGAGCATGCTGAACACGGTTGCCAAGCTGGGCAAGGACTTTATCGGGCACGTCGATGGGGTTTTGCGTCACGAAATAGACGCCGACGCCCTTGGAGCGGATCAGGCGCACCACCTGCTCGATCTTATCCATCAGGGCTTTTGGCGCATCATTGAATAACAGGTGCGCCTCATCAAAGAAGAAGACGAGCTTCGGCAGCGGCACGTCGCCGACTTCGGGAAGCTCCTCAAACAATTCCGACAACATCCAGAGCAAGAACGTCGCATAGAGCTTCGGATTCTGCATCAGCTTGTCTGCGACAAGGATGTTCACCATCCCCCGGCGATTGGAGTCGGTCCGCATGAAATCCTTCAGTTGCAACGCCGGCTCGCCGAAGAACTTGTCAGCCCCCTGGTTCTCAAGCACAAGCAACTGACGCTGGATGGTACCAACCGTCTGTTTGGAGACGTTGCCGTACTGCGTGGTCAATTCGTCAGCATGCTCGGCAACGAAGGCGAGGATTGCGCGCAAGTCCTTCATATCAAGCAGCAGCAAGCTTTGTTCATCTGCCACACGAAACGCAATGTTGAGGACGCCCTCCTGAACATCGTTAAGGTCCATCATCCGCGACAGCAAAAGCGGTCCCATTTCAGAAACTGTCGCTCGAACAGGATGGCCCTGCTCGCCAAACACATCCCAGAAGACCGTCGAGAATTGGTCGGGCTGAAAGGCAAGCCCCATTTCCTTGGCACGGCTTAAGATAAAGTCCTTGGCCTCTCCCATCTCGGAGATACCGGACAGATCGCCCTTGATGTCGGCGGCAAAGACCGGCACCCCGGCACGCGCAAAGCCTTCCGCCATGACCTGAAGAGTAACCGTTTTGCCGGTCCCTGTCGCACCGGTCACAAGGCCGTGCCGATTGGCAAGCGCCAGTGTCAGGAAGGCAGGCTGCTCACCTTTGCCGATGAACATCATCGTGTCGGTATCGGCCGATACCGCACTCGTAGCGGCAGCAGGCGGCGTGGTCGCTGTCGCGGATTTCGACGTTGAAGCGGTCTTGGAGGTTTTCTTTGCCATTGCCTTGTCTCTCGCAGGCCATCGATACCATCGGTCAGGCCGACGCATCATAACGCGTTGGAACTCATCTTGCAGGCGGCAATTGAGCGGTCAACCCGCGACGATGGAATGACCAAGCATAAAGTATTATCGCTTCTGCACGTTATTCAGTTCCGGATCAGCCAATAATACAATCCGATAGCGCCTTCCTCGTCGCCAAATCGCGTGCTGTTGGTTGCGACACACCATTTTTTGAAACGATCGCATCCGCTTCGCGTACCTTGATGCATTTCTAAATCGGAAATGCAGGCATCGAAGCCTGAGAAATGCAACAAATCGGCAGGCACTCTTGCATCGCGGCAACACTCCACGGGCGATCGAACTCAAATAAGCGAGTCAAGCGCAGGCATTGCTTGATATTCATATCGCAGGCGCTCAAGATAAAATCATAAGCAAAACATCCGGACACGTAACCGGAACCGACGGGGCATCTGATGGACGGGCTGACTGATCAGCTGGCTGGTAAAGCTGGCCTGCATGGCTATGTGTCGATACGGAACGTCGATATCGGCGATCTTCAGAACTTATCCTTCAATCTCCACACCAATCGGCAGGGTCATTCCGGAAGAAGCCTGAGCGCTGCCGGAGCGCGGCATCTTTTTCATTTTGCTTGAAATCATTTTCAGTACGAGTCCATGACATATTCCATTTCAAAGATCGACGGACTGGGCCCTCAGGCCCAGGCCAAACTCAAAGCGGAAGGCATCCGCACAACGGCTGCCCTGCTCGAGCAGGCGAGTACTGTAAAGGCTCGCAAAGCTCTTTCCGCAAAAACCGGCATCGGCGAGCAGCAACTGCTGGCTTGGGCCAACATCGCGGACTGCATGCGCATCAAGGGCATGGGCAAGGCCAAGGCGGAGTTACTTCGTGCCGCCGGCGTCAATACCGTCCGCGAGTTTGCACTCCGCAATCCCGAGCGCCTCGCTCAGGCGATGAAAGACGCCAACGACAAGCGTAAACTTGTCCGGGTGCTGCCCTCGGAGAAATCCGTCGCACGACTGATCCAGACTGCACGCAAACTGCCTCTGAAAATCAGCTATTGAGGTCACGGGATCGTAATTCCCGCTTCCCGTTCAGCTAACGCGACGGCTTGACTCCGTGTAACGGACCGCGCAAAGCCACCCCATGATGGCGGCACCGTCCAAATCATCCGAGACGCCTGCATCGCGGCAACACGCGCTGTTGCAGCCCCTGCTCGCGCGCACCTTTCCGGCCGTCATGGGTGTGCTCAATGTCACACCTGATTCATTCTCGGATGGTGGGCAGTTTACAACACTCGATCAGGCTCTGGCTCAGGCGAAGCGTATGATCGCCGAGGGGGCGGATATTCTCGACATCGGAGCGGAATCCACCCGCCCCTATGGCTCGGAGCCGGTCTCGGCAGAGGATGAACGACAGAGACTGCAGAACATCCTGCCGCAAGTGGTCGCCTTGGGACTTCCTGTTTCCATCGACACCATGAAGGCGGCGGTCGCGGCATGGGCGCTCGGCCAGGGTGCCCGGATTGCCAATGACGTGTGGGGCTTGCAACGCGATCCTGAGATGGCGCACGTGGTCGCAGACCATAACGTGCCGATCGTCGTGATGCACAACCGCGACACAGTCGATGCCAATATCGACATCATGCAGGATCTAAGCGCCTTCTTCGGCCGCTCACTCGATATCGCGGCGAAAGCCGGCATTTCGCAGAAAAATATCGTGCTCGACCCAGGTATCGGCTTCGGCAAAACGCCCGAGCAGAGTATGACGGCGCTGGCCCGGCTCGATGAACTGAAGCAGTTCGGACTTCCGCTGCTTGCTGGGGCTTCACGCAAACGATTTATCGCCACTGTTATACCGTCGGAGCCACATCAGCGACTTGGCGGCTCTATTGCGGCACATCTGATCGCTGCTCAGCGCGGAGCCCGCATCATTCGCGCGCATGACGTGGCCGAAACTGTCCAGGCGCTGCGGGTGGCGGCGGCAATCGAGGAAAAAAGATGAGCGACACGATCTTCATTAAGGGGCTTCTGATCCACGCGCGCCATGGCCTGCTGGAGCATGAAGCGGAGGTCGGTCAACGCTTCGTCATCGATCTCGAACTCTCCATCGATCTCGCGGAATCTTCGTTGACCGACAAACTCGCCGATACGGTTTCTTATTCAGATGTGGTGGCAAGTGCCAGCGCGGCATTCAAAGGCCACAATTATTACTTGCTGGAGCGGGCCGCGGGTGCCGTTGCGGAGGCTATCCTCTCGACGTTCGATCGGATCAGCGCCGTCAAGGTCACCGTGCACAAGCCCCACGCCCCGATACCCGCAATCTTCGACGACGTCGGCGTGATCATCACGCGCAGCCGGTCCTGATTTTCAATGGCCAGCGTCCTGATCGCACTCGGTGGTAATGTCGGCGATGTCCGCAGCACATTCCGCAAGGCCATCGCCAATATCTGCGGAATGGCACAGGCCGCTCTGATCGCGCGATCGGCTGATTACATCACGCTACCGTGGGGCGACGAACAGCAGGACCGTTTCGTCAATGCCTGCATCGAGATCGAAACTGATCTCGATCCGCACGCCCTCCTCTTCACGCTGCACAAGATCGAAAAGAAGTTCGGTCGCGACCGGGCGAATGAACGGCACTGGGGGCCGCGCACGCTGGATCTGGACATGATCGCTTATGATGATGTTCGCCTCGACAAGCCGGACCTGACATTGCCTCATCCGCGCCTGTTCGAACGTGCGTTCGTACTGGTTCCGCTGGCGGAGATCGTCCCGGATCGCGTGATCGCGGAGCAGACACCCCGTCAGGCGCTCTCCCGGCTCGCGGTCGAAGGCATCGAACGCTTGCCAGACCTGCCCTGAAAAGCCCAAACAATCATTTGGCTTACGTCCCTCCTCGTGGCATTTTCCGGCTAATCAACAACAGGCTGCCGGGAGTTAACCTGCTGAATGTCCACGGAAACTGACGATCTGCGGCTTGCCGCCGACTTCGCGCCAGCGTCGCACGACGACTGGCGCAAGCTGGTCGATGGCGTGCTCAAGGGAGCCCCTTTCGAAAAGCTGGTCGGTAAAACCTACGACGGTTTGCGGATCGACCCGATCTATGAGCGGGCAAAGAATGCAACCGTTGTCCCCGGCCGTACCCCAGCAGCACCGTGGCAGATCATGCAACGCGTCGATCATCCCGACGCTGCAACCGCAAATGCACAGGCCCTGCACGATCTCGAAAACGGTGCGACAGGTCTGACGCTCGTGTTCGCCGGCGCCAAAGGCGCCCATGGGACCGGCCTTGAACCGACGGCTGCGGCGCTGGCCCGCGTGCTCGACGGCATCTACCTTGATGCCGGTATCGGCATCGAGTTTCAGATCGGTCCGCAAACCCGCGACATGCCGGTGCATTTCGCAGCACTGCTGCAACAGAAAGGGATTTCACCCGACAGCGTAGACGTGCGCTTCGGACTTGATCCGATCGGTGCGACGGCTACGTGGGGCAACAGCCCCTATCCATGGTCGGATATCGCCAAGGTCTTTGGTGCTGGGATCGCCAAGTTCGCAGCTCAAGGATTTCATGGACCATTTGCTGTTGCAGATGGTCGCGTGGTTCACGATGCGGGCGGGACCGAGGTTCAAGAACTTGCCTTCGTGCTTGCAGTGGCTGTGGCCTATTTGCGTTCGATTGAAGCAGCCGGCGTGCCCCTGGATGCGGCCCGGCGGATGATCTATGCCCGCCTCAGCGCCGACGCGGATCAATTCCTGACCATGGCAAAATTCCGCGCGCTGCGATTGCTGTGGGCGCGGGTCGAAGAAAGCTGCGGGCTTACACCGGAGCCAATGTTTATTGCAGCAGAGACCGCATGGCGGATGCTGACGCAGCGCGATCCCGACGTGAACATGCTGCGCGCAACCATCGCAACGTTTTCGGCCGCGCTCGGCGGCGCCAACAGCATTACCGTGTTGCCTCACACCTTGGCGCTTGGACTGCCCGATGCCTTCGCGCGGCGCATTGCGCGCAACACGCAACTCGTACTGCTGGAAGAATCCAACCTGGAGAAAGTTGCTGATCCCGCCGCCGGTGCGGGCGGCATCGAGGCGCTGACCCGGCAGCTTTGCGAAGCGGCATGGGCACAGTTTCAAGAGATAGAAAAGGCCGGCAGCGCATTCGCTGCTCTCGAACAGAATATCATCCAGAAGAAAATCGCCACCGCCCGTGCCGCGCGCGACGCAAACATTGCGAAGCGCCGCGACGTCCTGACCGGCGCGAGCGAATTTCCGAACCTTCACGAGAGAATACCGGCAGTGCTGGATGCCAAGCCGGTCGAACTTCCCTCCTATGGCGAAGCCAAGACCACGTTCGACGCGCTGTCCCCTATCCGCCTTGCGGCGCCGTTTGAAGCCTTGCGCGACGCGTCCGATGCGGTGCTGAAAGCGTCAGGATCGCGCCCCAAGGTGTTTCTTGCCAATCTGGGGACGCCTGCGGACTTCACTGCGCGTGCGACCTTCGCCAAGAGTTTCTTCGAGGCAGGTGGCATCGAGGCCGTCGATACCAATGGTTTTTCCGAACCGGAGAAGCTCGCAGCTGCATTCAAAGAGGCAAATGCGTCCCTGGTGTGCCTGTGCTCCTCCGATAAGACTTACGCTGACCAGGCCGTGGCGGCGGCGCAGACGCTGCAGACTGCGGGCGCCAAGCACATCTATCTGGCCGGACGCCCGGGCGATCTGGAGGCCGATCTGCGGACCGCCGGGGTGAACGACTTTATTTTCGCCGGGGCGGATGCGCTTGCGACATTGCGGGCGGCTCACGATATTCTGGTTAGACGGCAAAACTGACAGTGGGCACATGACGGACATCACCGGCCCAAAGATGGTTGTCGCGGACAAGGCCACCCGGAAGCGCCGGCGGCTGGAACGTCAATTGCGTGCGCTGCACGCGATGCAGTCCCATTTGAACGTCAAGGACATCGCCTGCGCGGTACTGGCGATTCCTGCCCTGACGCTACTGTGTCTGGCCGTAGCCCTGAAACTGCATATGGCCTCGGACTCGATCGTGCTTGCCGCACTGGGAGCAACTGCTGCCGGAACGCTGATCTGGTGGATCGGGCGCCACTGGTTCATCCTGGCGCTTTTGATTGTGTATGCGTTGCTGCTGATCCTTTTTGAGTCAGCGGACTTCGATCTGCCAGACCTAGGCTCGAACCCAAAAAGGTCGCGCCGCGACAAACTCACCGCAGCCATTGCTAAACGCGAAGCCATGCTGCGCGAATTGAACAGGACCACGTGATGATCCCCGACTTTACAAAAATCGAGTTTGACGCAACTCAGGTCGCCTCGGAAGTCGGTACGAAGGAGCCATGGCTTACGCCTGAAGGCATTCCGGTCAAGTCGAGCTACAGCGAAGCGGATCTCAAGGGCATCGATTTTCTTGAGACGTGGCCGGGCATCGCGCCCTATCTGCGCGGTCCGTATCCGACCATGTACGTCAATCAGCCGTGGACCGTGCGCCAGTACGCGGGTTTCTCGACGGCTGAGGATTCCAACGCGTTCTATCGCCGCAACCTTGCTGCCGGCCAGAAAGGTCTGTCGGTTGCCTTCGATCTCGCCACTCACCGCGGTTATGACTCCGATCATCCGCGCGTCTCCGGCGACGTCGGCATGGCTGGCGTTGCGATCGACTCGATCTACGATATGCGCACGCTCTTTGCAGGCATTCCGCTCGACCAGATGAGCGTATCTATGACCATGAACGGCGCGGTGCTGCCGATCCTCGCACTGTTCGTTGTCGCGGCTGAAGAACAGGGCGTACCGCCGGAAAAGCTGTCGGGCACCATTCAGAACGACATTCTGAAAGAGTTCATGGTGCGCAACACCTACATCTATCCGCCCACGCCTTCGATGCGGATCATCTCGGATATCTTCGGCTTTACGTCACAGAAAATGCCGAAGTTCAATTCGATCTCTATTTCCGGCTACCACATGCAGGAAGCCGGCGCGACGCAGGATCTCGAATTGGCTTATACGCTGGCCGATGGCGTGGAATACGTCCGCGCCGGCATGGCCGCGGGCCTCGACATTGATCGCTTCGCGCCGCGGCTGTCGTTCTTCTGGGCAATCGGCATGAATTTCTTCATGGAAGTCGCCAAGATGCGCGCGGCCCGCCTGCTCTGGGCCAAGTTGATGAAGGAATTCGATCCAAAGGATGCGCGCTCGCTGTCGCTACGGACTCATTGCCAGACCTCGGGCTGGTCGTTGACCGCGCAGGACGTCTTCAACAACGTCGTGCGCACCAACATCGAAGCGATGGCAGCCACCCAGGGCCACACCCAATCGCTCCACACCAATGCACTTGATGAGGCGCTCGCGCTGCCAACGGACTTCTCGGCCCGCATCGCGCGCAACACACAGCTCTTCCTCCAGCAGGAGAGCGGCACCACGCGCATCGTCGATCCGTGGGGTGGCTCGTTCTATGTCGAGCGGCTAACCCAGGACCTGGCCGCAAAGGCATGGGGTCATATCCAGGAAGTCGAAGCACTGGGCGGCATGGCCAAGGCGATCGAAGCCGGCGTTCCGAAACTGCGCATCGAGGAAGCCTCCGCCAAGACCCAGGCCCGGATCGATGCCGGAAAGCAGTCTGTGATCGGCGTCAACAAGTTCAAGCCGGAGAATGAAGCAGCGATCGACGTGCTGAAGGTCGAGAACTCCACCGTGCGCCGGCTGCAGATCGACAAGTTGTCGCGCCTCAAGAATGAACGCAATCAGGCGGACGTCGACGCCGCTCTGGCCGCCCTCACCCGGTCTGCGTCCGAGGGCAACGGCAACCTGCTGGCACTCGCCATTGATGCCGCGCGGGCCAAGGCGACCGTGGGTGAAATTTCAGACGCGATGGAGAAGGTGTTCGGCCGCCATCGTGCCGAGATCAAATCGATTAGCGGCGTCTACAAACGCGAGGCTGCCACCATGTCTAACCGGGTTCAGAAGGTCCAGGAATTGATCGATGCCTTCGAGGAAGCCGAAGGCCGAAGGCCGCGCATCCTCGTCGCCAAGATCGGACAGGACGGCCACGATCGCGGCCAGAAGGTGATCGCGTCCGCCTTCGCCGATGTCGGCTTCGACGTCGATATCGGACCGCTGTTCGCCACCGCCGATGAAGCCGCCCGACAGGCCGTGGAAAATGACGTGCACATGCTGGGGCTTTCATCGCTCGCAGCCGCGCACCTCACCGCAGTCCCCGAAGTCAAAGCCGCGCTCGCAAAGCGTGGCCGCGACGACATCATGATCGTGATCGGCGGTGTCATTCCGCCGCAAGATTATGATGCTCTTTACAAGGCCGGCGCCGAAGCGATTTTCCCGCCCGGCACAGTTATCGCGGATGCGGCGGAAGAATTGATCAACAAACTCAACGTACGCCTTGGACACTCAAGCGCGGCGGCCGAGTAACGACGGACGCCAATTTTCCTTCAACAGTCGATGAGGACTGTCTTGCCGAAAACATTTTTTGAAAAGTCCGCGCGTATCGGTTGGATCGCTGCGGGAGCGATATTGTTTATGACCGCCGTTGCAGGACCGCTTCACGCGGCACCTACGGATGATCCGAAGCCGGATTTCACGCTCAAAAGCAAAGCGGCAGAAATTACGGTGACGCTCGATGCCGATCTTAAGGCCAATCAGTCGCTCGCAGAGGATCTGCTCACTGAGGGCAAGCGGTGGGCGGAGAAAAATCTCGCTGACGCCAATAAGGAATTCAAGAAATCGCCGGAGCTCTTTCGTGACGGTCAGGCGTGGAGTCTCGATCGCAACTATGAGAGCAGATCGGTTGTTGCGAGCCGCTATGTCAGCATCGCACGAAACGATTACATGACCACCGGCGGCGCGCATCCCAATACAGATACCAACACCATCATTTGGGACAACACGACCAAGAAACGCATCAGCATCCGTCCATTCTTCAAGGAAACCGCAGATAACGGCCCGACCATGAAGGCGATATTCGAGGCGGTCGTTGCGTCACTCCGGGTCGAGAAAAAAGGAAACGACGCCTACACGACAGATAAGGACATCAAGAGCTATCTCCAACCCACGCTTCTCAAGATTGGCGCGGTTACATTCGCACCATCTACCGAGGCGGGAAAAAGCTCCGGGTTGATTTTCGACTATCCGCCCTACGCCGTCGGAGCCTACGCCGAAGGCGCGTATGACGCGTTTGTGCCGTGGGACGTGCTCAAACCCTATCTGTCGCCCGAGGGAATTGCGATCTTCGGCGGCAACCGCCCGGCCGACCCAGCAGACACGAGCAAATCCGAAAAATGATCAAAGCCGCGTCAGCCTCCCAGCTTGCTGACGATATCCGGCGCAGCGATCGCGCAGCGCTGGCCCGTGCCATCACCCTGGTCGAGAGCCGCCGTGCCGATCATCAGGCGCAGGCGCGTGACCTCGTCCAGGCGCTTCTGCCACACACCGGCAAGGCGGTTCGGGTCGGCATCACCGGCTCTCCCGGGGTCGGAAAATCCACGACCATCGATGCCCTGGGAATGGCGTTGATCGCCAAAGGCAACAAGGTCGCGGTGCTGGCCGTCGACCCTTCGTCGGCACGCACCGGTGGCTCGATCCTCGGCGACAAGACCCGCATGGCCCGGCTCTCCGCCGAGGACAATGCCTTCATCAGGCCCTCGCCGTCATCCGGCACTCTGGGAGGCGTGGCGGCAAAGAGCCGCGAGGCCATGCTGTTGTGTGAAGCTGCCGGCTTCGACGTGGTGCTGGTGGAGACGGTCGGCATCGGACAGTCTGAGACCGCCGTGTGCGACATGACGGATTTTTTCCTCGCCTTGATGCTGCCCGGTGCCGGCGACGAACTGCAGGGCATCAAGAAAGGCCTGGTCGAGTTGGCCGACATGATCGCGGTCAATAAAGCCGACGGCGACAATCTCAAGCGCGCACAGGCCGCCGCAGCGGAATACAATGCCGCACTGCATATTCTGGCGCCTCGATCCGAGCACTGGTTTCCTCCCGTCGTCACCTACTCCGCGCTCACCGGAAACGGCATCGATGCACTCTGGGACAAGGTTCTTGCCCACCGGACCGCGATGCAAGCATCCGGGGACTTCGAAGCCCGCCGCCGCGAGCAGCAGGTGAAATGGATGTGGGCCATGCTGGAAGATCGATTGAAAGCGCGCCTACGCTCCGATCCGTCTGTCCGCAGCAAGGTCAAACAGGCCGAGGCTGCGGTCGCGGACGGCCGCATGACACCGGCTGTGGGGGCAGACACGGTCGTGGCATTGCTGGAACGATGATGGGCGACAAACCGCGCATCCTGATCACCGGCTTTCGGCCCTTTCCGGGCGCCCCCTACAATCCGACAGAGAAACTCGTTGAGCGGCTGGTGCGGCTACGCCGCCCGGCCTTCGCTAACATCGAGCGTATCGGGCATATCTTCCCGGTGACCTACGGCGCGGTCGACCGCGAGCTGCCTGCGCTGATCGAAAGCCACCATCCTCACGCCCTGCTCATGTTCGGCCTGGCATCGCGAACACCGCACATGCGGGTCGAGACCCGTGCGCGCAATACCGTCACCCAGATCTGGCCGGACGCCGATCATACGCGTGTTCAGGGTCGGGCAATCGTGAGCGGCGCAAATGATGCAACACGGCGTTTTGGGCCGCATACGACACGCCTTCTGCGCGTCGCCGACGAAACGGGTGTCGCCGTCAAAAGCTCGCTCAGCGCGGGCTACTACCTCTGCAACTATCTGAGCTGGCGCGGCATCGAAGCAACGCGAGCGAAAAACGGCCCGCGTCTCGCGGCTTTCATCCACGTGCCGCTGGTCCCGCGCGGGACCGTATCCAAACGAGCCTCGCTACGCCAACGCGTCACGTTCGAGGAAATGGTCGATGCCGGCGAGGCTATGCTGATGGAAATGGCACGGTTGGTGCGCCAGTGTGCAAACAACTGAAATAAGAAAGTTAGCTGGCCGATTTCGTCTGGCAGCCATACGGGAAGAGGAGTTGTGCGCCGCAGCATGCAAGGCCTAAACACAAGTCCAACTTCGCGAGTCGTCCTTTATGACCGATACCAGTGCTAATGGATGGGTGTCATCCGCCCACCGTCCGATGGGTTTTCCCGAATTCGTCGCCATCGTTGCGGCCATCATGGCGCTGAATCCGCTGGCGATGGACTTGATGCTTCCGGCGCTGCCCGATGTCGGCTCCACCTTCCATATCAGCAATGCAAACAGGCTTCAGACGGTGCTGTCGGTCTTTCTGACCGGCTTCGGCGCCGGCCAGTTTGTCATGGGGCCGCTCTCCGACCGTTTCGGCCGGCGGCCGATCCTGCTGTTCGGGATGCTCATCTATGGCGCTGCCAGCATCCTCGCGATTGCCGCGCCGTCGTTTGAAATGTTGCTTCTTGCACGCGCGTTGCAGGGGCTCGGAACATCGGCAACCCGCGTGATCGCCACCTCGGTTGTGCGCGATTGCTACACCGGCCGCCGGATGGCGAGCGTCATGTCGCTGGCAATGATGATTTTCATCGCGGTTCCTGTCATCGCTCCGTCCTTCGGACAGGCCATCATGCTTGCCACCCAGTGGCGCGGCATTTTCGTCGTGCTGTTGGTGTACGGCGTATTTGCGTTGACCTGGAGCGTGCTGCGACTGCCTGAGACGTTGCCTGTGACTGAGCGCAAGTCACTCGCGCTCAATGTGGTCGCCGCTAACTTTTGGCAGACGGTATCGAACCGTCAGACCCTCGGTTATGCCATCGCTGCAGGCAGCATCCAGGGCATCCTGTTCGGTTACGTCTTTTCGTCGCAGCAAGTTTTCACCGAGATCTACGGGCTCGGTCACTACTTCCCGATCGCTTTCGCTGCTGTTGCCGTGGGCATCGCCATTGCCGGTTTCCTGAATTCTCGAATCGTCGGCCGCTTCGGTATGCGCGTGATTTCGCACATCGCGCTCGTAGCCCAGCTCATCGTTGCGGTTCTGATGCTCGCAGCAGCTATCAAGGGATGGCTCCCGCTTCCGGTCTATATGATCCTGTCATCGATCAGCACATTCTCGTTCGGACTGATGTTCTCGAACTTTACTGCGCTGGCCATGGAGCCGCAGGGGCACATCGCCGGCACCGCGTCATCGCTGTTCGGCTCGATCACCACACTGCTCGGCATCCTGATCGGTTCTTGGATCGGCCAGCACTACAACGGCACGCTGGTACCGTTCGCGACGGGCGCTTTTCTGGCGGCACTGTTGGCGCTCGCGGTCGTGCTTGTGGTCGAAAAAGGCCGGCTGTTTACGCCGCACAACAAGTCGATCTGATGCGCAGTGGTGGATGGATCGTTCCGGTCCATTAACCCTACCCTCGACAAACGCACAGATTACCGCGGTCGAAAGCCTCGGTTGACGGTTTCCTGCATTAGCTCCTGTGCAGGAGATCCTGATGAGCATCAGCCGTCGCAAATTGATCAATGCATCTGCAACCGCCGCTGCTGCAGCGGGAGCGCTGGCCATACCGGCCGATCCAGCACGTACCGCACCGCTGACGTCTGTACTCGGACGTGATGCCACGCAGTTCGGTGTGCGCCCCAACAGCCCGGATGATCAGACCAGGGCACTCCAGCGTGCCATCAACGAAGCAGCCAACGCGCAAATGCCGTTGGCGCTGCCTCCAGGAATCTATCGCACCGGACAACTCCGTTTGCCGAACGGAGCGCAACTCGTTGGCGTGCGCGGTGCGACCGTTTTGAAATTCGCTGGCGGCGCCTCACTCGTCACAGGTGAAGGATCAAACGGCATTGATCTGTCCAACCTCACCTTCGATGGCGGCGGCATCAAGCTCGCCGACCGGCGCGGACTGTTGCACTTTGTGAGCGGCCTCAATGTACGCGTCCACGATTGCGAAATCGTCAGCAGCGGTGGCTACGGCATCTGGTTTGAAAACATCGCCGGTGAAGTTCGCGGCAACATCATCCGCAAGACCGCCAACACGGCATTCACATCTTTCGATGCGCTCGGCCTGCTGGTGGCGCAAAACACCATCCAGGATGCATCCGACAACGGCATCGAGATCCTGCGCTACGCCATCGGCGACGACGGCACGCTGGTGATCAACAATCGTATCGAGGACATCAAGGCAGGTCCGGGCGGATCCGGCCAACATGGCAATGCCATCAACGCATTCCGCGCCGGAAACGTGGTCATCAGCGGCAACCGGATCCGTAATTGCGACTATTCCGGCGTGCGCGGCAATTCAGCGTCGAACATTCACATCACGGACAATAGCATCAGTGACGTGCGTGAAGTCGCGCTCTATTCGGAATTCAGTTTTGAAGGCGCCGTGATCGCCAATAACACCGTCGATATCTGTGCCCTAGGAGTTTCCGTCGCCAACTTCAACGAGGGCGGCCGGATCGCAACCGTTCACGGCAACATCATCCGCAATATCCTGCCCAAGCGCCCTATTGGCACGGCGCCAGACGATGATGGTGGCGTCGGGATCGTCATCGAGGCGGATGCCGCCGTCACCGGTAATGTGATCGAGAACGCGCCAGCTTTTGGCATCATGGCCGGTTGGGGGAAATATTTACGCGATGTCACGATTACGGGAAATGTCGTCCGCAATGCCTACATCGGCATCGGCGTCTCTGTCGTGCCTGGTGCGGGCACTGCCCTGGTCAACGGCAATCTCATTTCTGGAGCCGCGCGCGCATCGATTGTCGGGCTGGACCACGCCAAAGTCGTTACCGACGACCTCGGCAAGGAGAACGCGTCACGATTTGCCCAGATCGTACTAGGTACCAACGCCGTACGTTGACGACCGCAGCGCCTGCATCGCCAAGGATGGCCTAGCGAACGACGGAGTAGCCAAGGACGGAGCAGCTAAGGGCGGCAGCGTCATGAGAGGAGCAGCCGCGGGCGCCGCAGCCATAGGCGGAGCGATGACTGGCCTCGGCTCAACGGGCGGTCGTTCGGCTGGGAGAGCCGCCTCAACCTCGACCGGTCTATCCCTGCCAGGCTCGGGCGGCGCGAGCGTTTCCCAGGCCTTCAGCCCGGCGTGAGCTTCGCGAACGATCTTCAAGAATTCCGGTTCGCTGTAGTAGAGCTTCCATCGACCGCTCTCATAAAGCTCGATCAGATATTTGAGCCTACGTTCAGCGAGCATTCGCCAGCGCACGACAACACTTCGACCCGAGTCAGAAGCAGAGAGCTTGGTCATCAGAAATTCCGTTGTGAGGTAATCAAACTGAGCCAGCACTGAAATCGTATTGCGACAGATTCGCTCTGAAGGCTCAAGGCCTGCGCGCCCCCACACGGCCCGGAAAGAGAAAATAGCTATAAAAAGCGAAGGCCCTGTGACGCAGTTCGTTAACGATTATGGCGACACCGGCAGGTCCGCCGGCATCATGCACCAAACTCAACGGACCTGGAGCTGGATCGCTGCTCGGAAAGAGACGCGCGACCCTTGAGGCGGCGGCTGCCGAGCCGATACCGCAGCGGCGCCGGTATTGGTCACCCCTGATATGGCAGGCGTACCCGAATTGGCAGGGATGACAGCAATCGAACGGGCGACGGCCGTGGTGTAGTTCGGCACCGGCGTAAACTGATCCTTGTTGAAGTCGTGCTGGATTCGATCACCGCCGCCGGCCTGCGTGGCACAGACAGCCGTGACGGTCTCGCGCCCCTTGTCCTTCATCCTGAACTGGAAAGGCGCCCCCGCTCCGGGAAACTGGATCGGGACGCCCGCCTTGATGAAGTTCTCCTGCTGGAAGCGGTTCGGCATCAGCACCGTGCCTTCACCCTTCTCGTCGATGTCCATCAGCGTCAGGAAACAGTCCCGGGACGTCACGATCGTGAACACTGGGCCGTCACCGACCCGGTAGCTGTCCTGGTCCGAGGTCAGCGAAAGATCTATGCCGCCTCCAACCGGTCGAACTACAGGCTGGACAGCGGGACGTGCGCCGCTCATCCGAACGACCTTGAGATCGGTCATGTCCGGAGCAATCTCGCGGAAGGCCAACTCGAAAGCATCGCGTGGAACCGATCCTTGCGAGAGCCGGCGCAGCAGCGGACGATACTTCTTGGCGACATCTGAGCCGCCTTCCTTAAATTCAGCCTTGGTGAGCCCAAGTTCGGCTGCTGCCAGTGTCAGATCGAGATCGTCCTCATAGCGCTTGGCCAACGCATTGATCATCTCAATGCCATTGAGCTTGAGTGCCGGATCAAGACCTGCACGCTTCATGGCTTCCGCAAAGCGCTTTCCGTCGCCCTCGATAAGGGCATCCATCTTGTCATGCGGCGGATAAAGACCCTCGACCTGCTCGCGCACATCACGTGGGAACGTGCGGCCGTTCAGGATCAAATCACGGACGTCGTCCTTGGCCTTCCGCATGCCCTGATCATGACAGCCCATGCAGGAGATGCCGTTGGTGACCGTGAAATCTTTGCGCGAGGGATCACGCACGATTGCGGTCGGCCCCTTGTCGAGCCGTTCACCGGTGGCCTTGTTCAGATAGTAGGCCTGGAACCCATTGGGCAGGCTGAAAATGGTTTCGCCGCCGTCGTGATGGAAAGCATTCTGTCCTGACGGGCCAAGCGGGTAGTCAAACAGATTTTGATGATCTTTGTTTCCGGCGAAGTCATATGACGTCCAGAAATAGCCGCTCCGCGATGGATGACGTTCGATCAGGCGATTATTCTGGCTGACACCGGACTTCTGAAATGCAGCGCGTTGCGCGACGAAATTGCGGATGTTGCCTTCGATGTCGATCCCCTGCTCGCGCACGAGTTGTTGAAATGTGTTGGGCAGCTGGAGCAACACGTCATAAAGCGGCGGCTGCGAGGCCGCGAACGCAAACCAGTCCGCGCGAACATAAGCCATCGGGGTGCGCGTGCTGGTGGCCAAGGCACGGCTGGTCTCGGTATCCGGATCGACCATGTAGGGATATGCCGCAATGACGTTCTCCCAATCGCCTGCGTTCCAACCAAGATCGGCCAGATTGAAGCGAATGATTGTGCCTTCGGGATCAACCCTCTCCAGCTTGATCACATCCGAAGAACGGCTGAGCGAATTGAGGAATTTTACGGCGCCCTGCCGATAGACGTTCATTGCGGCCGGATCAGCGCAGATGTTGGCGAGATGTGTGAGCGTCAGATAGCGCGTGGTCTGGCGTCGCGCCGGCAACTGCTTGTCCAGGTCATCCGCCATCAACGCCATCATGTCGTTCGAGGTGATGAACTTGTGCGCTTCGCATGTTGCAGTCGCCTTGGTCCCGAGCGCGGAAATCCAATCCTCAAGCGCTTTGATGTCCGCTTCCGACACGTTCGGATATCTGGTCTCACCTTCGTAATTGATGTCGTACGGCATCTCCTTGTCGGCAATCTGCCTGAACAACTTCGAGCCAAGCGGATTTCCGGGAAGCACGTAGTGCGGGTTTGACGCAATCTCGTCGAGCTTCAGAATGTTGCCGAAGTTCTTCGCCGGCCGCTCACGCTCGATAAGCTTGCCCTGCTGGTGGCACCGCGAGCAGTGCTTTTCAAGTACATCGAATGCGGCCTTTGCGACCGGATCCGAGGGTGGCGCGATGGCCTCTGATGTAGCGACGGCGGCCTCGCCGGATTTACTGTCCTGAGCAGATGCAATTCCGCAGACGCCAAAAGCCAATCCCGCAGCGATCGTAAATCCGATCGCTCTCAAGCGAAATTCCGGCAATCCGCTCATCACATCTTCCCCTTCAGACACATGTGTCTCGACGACAAACCATTGGCCGTTAGTCGCCTCGTTCCATGGGCGCGTTCAAGAACCTATCGTCCTGTCGCGGCTTCAACTGTGGTGTTGACGACCTGAACGCGGCGATTTTCCGCGCTCAACGGGTTGCTCGAATTCTTCAGCTGCTCTGCGCCGAATCCGGTCGCGATCAGGGTATCCGGTGCAAGCTTGTATTGTTCAATCAGCATCCGTCGCACGGCATTGGCACGACGCTGGGAGAGCGCCTGATTGTAGTCTACTCGGCCAGTTGCATCGGTATGGCCGTTGATCAGGATGACGGAGCCTTTCAGATCCTGACGTGACAATGCTGTGCCGAGTGCCAGCAATACTGGTGCGGCTTTCGGTGTGATTTCAGCGGAGTCATAGTCGAACAGGATGTCCAGATCGATCGCGGGCTTGTCGCGCACGATATTCGCAATCTGCGCCCGTTCATCGGCATTTGGAGCTTCGGCAGGATCGACACTGATCGAACGGGTCCTAAGCCGGTCGATGACCTGTTTTTCCGCGGCAGATCTGGGGTCAACAGCGAGGCTTCGCGTCAGCGGCGCACTCGATTTTAAAGCCGCTCCAATTTTGTCTTCGAGCGACTGCGCGCGCAGAGGATCGGCCAGCGTCATTGCACCAACCGCAAGGAAAAACAGGTGTCCGATGATTGGCGGGTAACGCAGAAATCCGAATTGCATGAGAGGTACTTTAACAACGTCCTTCGCGGCCAATCAGCCTGCCGCTCCAGCATCCTCATCTGCTTCGATCAAAGCGGTCAAGGCTTGAGGCAAGCTATAACTTCATCGATAGACACTGAATGACAGTCGAAGACCCGTCCGGGGGACAACCGGACGGGTCAAGCCGTGACGGCGCGCGGGTGGATGGGCACACGCGCCGCTAAGCTACGAAGGCGGGAAACTCGCCTTCGCGCGCATTGGTCGACCGACAGAGGAACAAGGTTCACAGAAAATGGCGACGGAATGTACAAAATCAGCGGGATGACCTGATCGATGGCAGCCGACGAGGTAAGCGAGCTTTGCGAGCAGCTACCGCGCGGTACCCTTGCCCGATGCGGAAGCCATAGGCGCTGGTGCCACCGCCGAGACCGCGCCGAAGGCGTCTGCCTGTCCGGCCCCGAACTGGTCATCGCGTCCCTTTGGTCCAAGGTCGCGCGCGGTCGAAGCCAAGGTTGTGCGGATGTCGGCAGCGGAGATGTCGGGATTGCGCGCAATCAGTAGCGCAACCACTCCACTGATGAACGCCGACGACAACGATGTACCGGACGCCATCTGGTATTTGCCATCAGGCGCTGGAGACAGAATATCCACGCCAGGAGCAGCAATGGCGACATAGCTGCCGCGATTGGACTGTGCAAACAGCCGGTCGGACTGATCGGTTGCCGAGACCGCGATCACGTTCGGATCAGCGGCAGGATAAAGCGGCGGAGATTTCGGTCCGGCATTGCCGGCGGCTGCAACGAGAACGACGCCTTTGGCTGCGGCGGCAGCCAGGGCACGTTGCATGACCGCATCTTGGGGACCTGCGAAACTCATATTAACGACCTGCGCGCCGTTGGCCACTGCGTAGTTCAGACTCTTGAGGAGAATGAACGACGAGCTTTCCGCGCCGCTGCTCTTCGCACCAAAGGCACGAATGGCGAGCAGGTGTGCCGAAGGTGCCGTTCCCATCAGCCGCCCGTGAGCGGCGATGACACCGGCAATAGCGGTGCCGTGAGGGTGCGGTCCCTCCTCGCTGTTCAAGGCATCGAATGTCCCTACGATCACGCCCGCCAGCTCCGGATGGGTAACATCCACGCCGGAATCGATGACAGCGACCGTGACGTCCGCACCAACCGACAGGGCGTGCGCTTCCGGCAATCGCATCTTCGCGAGCGCATATTGCGCAGGATCACCTTCGCTGACAGCGGACGTCGACTGCTGCTGGAGCTTGAAGATATTATTGCGCTGTGCCGACCGGACATCTCCACTGGCCATCAGCTCGCGAACGACAGTATCGACCGAACGCCCATCGTTGATCCGCCAGCGAAAAAAGGTGCTGTTCGTCATCTCGAAATTTTGCGACTGCACGCGCGTCAGACGATGGCGGCGCGTAATTCCGTCAACCTGTTCATCGGACGGCGTCCCATCGATTTCAATCAGCACTTCCTTGGCGATGTATGAGTTATCGGCCACAGTCGCCGCACTCTTTTTCGCCGGACGCGTTGATGAAACGTCGCGCGTGCTATTCGATTGCCCCTGCCCAGGGTCTCTTGGAGCACGTGCGCGCGCCTTCGGCTGGGGCTGATCACTTCCATCGTATTGAACGTTCGGCGAGTACCGTACATTAGGATTGATGGAGATACGCGGTCCAACGTTGAGACTGGGGCTCCGCACACTGAAACTGCTGCTCTGTGCAAATGCCGCTGCGGGGATGGCAAAATTAGAAATGACGGACATCACGGCAGCCGCGCAGGCGTAACGCAAGATCGTGCCACCACGTCCGGCATGTCGTTCGGCGTTTCCCGCTCTGATCATCTCGCGTCCTCGCCACTTCCCTATGTGCGCACGGCTCGCACAGTTCTGCTGCAGCTAAACGAACGTTACTCCGCGGCAACAACCAGGCTGATGATCTTCTCGCCCTGGACCTTTGCGAGCAACTGCGCGGCTTCCTGCTTCGGCAACGGCGCATCGCCGAACCGGACACGGAACATTCCTGCCTGAGGTCCCGAAGCGATCGACGCCTTGTAGGTTTCGAGCAGCTTGGTGATGTCAGCCGCGCTTGCATCCGGCGCAAAGCGGATCAGCGCATACGTTCCAGCGGCCTGCGCCTGGAAGGACGCGGTTTCAAATTTACTGCCGGAACGATCCTTGACCAGCACGGTGCCGATGACACCCGCCTGCAACAGCAGTGCGACAGCACCAGCAATAGCCGAATAGGCCAATGTCCGAGGGGCGAGACTCGAGAAGAAGTCTGAGATCCGCTGTAATGGACTGAACGAAGATGCCGGCTTGCGCACAGGTTCAGCATCGATGGCATCAAACAGCTTCTGCATCGCGCGGGTCGACGGCGCTCCAAGACTTTCGTTCAACAAGATCGTCTCTGCATATTCATCCTGGATCGTGGCATACTGACGGGCAAGGTCGGGATCGTTGGCCAACGCTTCCTCAACACGGCGCGCATCACGCAAATTGAGCGTTCCGGCAGCATGGAAGGGCAGCAGAGCCTCGATCTCCGTAGGTTCACGATCCTCGATCTGTTTGCTCGCTGCAGTCATGGCCAACCTCGCTCTACGCCGGCTGCTTTCAGCAGTTCGGCTAATTTCTTTCGCGCATAAAACAGACGCGTCTTCACCGTATTTTCCGGGATCCCCACGATCTCGGCCACCTCTTCCACGGATTTCTCGTGGTAGTAGACAAGATCGACGATCTCTCGATGCTCTGGCGAAAGTGCGGTCAGGCAATTCCGCAACGCGTTACCGGTATCCTTCTTCGCAACAGCGGTTTCCGGATTGTCGGACGTATCCTCGATCGCGGCAGCCGTCTCGTCATCCAATTCCGCGTCCTTCCTCTTGCGGAGGGCGGACAGGGCCTTGAACCGGGTGATCGCCAAAAGCCACGTAGAGACAGCAGACCGGCCCTCAAATTTGCCGGCCTGACGCCACACGTCGAGAAAAACCTCACTAATGAGGTCCTCCGCGACGGACTCGTTGCGAACGAGCCGCAGCGCAAAGCGGAACACCCGTACATGGTGCCTTCCATAAAGCACCTGCATGGCGAGCCGGTCACCGTTGGCTATACGACCGATCAGAGCTTCGTCTGTGGCCGCCTGTGTTGCACTCAATGGCCGTCTCGCAAGGTTGGTCTCTGAGGACTGGGAAAGGGTTCAATCAAATCCGCGAAAATCTTCCAGAATTTCTGGAAGACGCTAGTGTGGTGGTTCGGAAGTTCGCTCCATCTTTGCCGCGAGTCTTTCCAGCGAACTTTTGAACCTAAACCACACTAGAATCATAAATTTACTAGTGTCTTCCGTATCCAAAGTTCGCCACGGAGCGCGCTGCACAATGAGGCGAACTTTGGATACGGGACACTAGGTGTCTTAATCTGGACGGGCCGCAAAATGCCCTTGAATCAACAACAAGAGCAAGTCACTGCGCCAGACATCGTAAAAAAGTATTATAATACCTCCATTGCATGGTTAACATCGGGTGCACCGGGTGTCCCCGTGCGGGCCTCTCGCCTGCGGGTTGCTTTACACACCTAAAATTCTCTTGGTCTGGTCGACGGTTAGGAGGCGCGACGATTTCAAATCGGCCCCCAAAAGATACCAAACCTAAAGGCTTTCCGACCTAGACTTTCCGCATTGCATCCCAGTCGGCGAGTTCATGCGTAGCGCAGCGTCCCCAGTTCCTGAATCACTGCTTGGTGCTGTTGGCGGCAAGCCAGCGCCTGCCGTTGCTGACCTCACAACAGAGCTTCTGACCCGACGCGTCCAAAATCGGCGGAAAATGCTGGGCATGGTCGGCACCAGTTATGTCGTCGACGCCTTGGTTCTGCTGGTCTACGCCTATGCCGGAGTAACAACGTTCACGATAGCACTGGCTTATCTGACATGCGGTCTACTGTCGGTGGCGTTTTTTCTGGCGTTGTCCGAAGCGAAGATCAATGACCGCTTCAAAGAACATCACCTTGTTATACAGCAGACGAGCGTTGGGCTCGCCATCATGCTGCTCTTTCTTTACATCGCGCCCGAAGTCGGCTGCGTATTCCTGTGCTCCACCTTCCTGGTTTTCACTTTCGCGGCATTAAGGTCCTCCGCTCGTCAGACGATGATTGGATGGACTGTGGCCGCGGCTGGGCTCGCCGCATTGTTTCTTTTTACGGACAAGCCCATCGCAATGCCGACCGAAACACCACTGGAGCGTTTCGCGAGCATGCTCGTTTTCGTGCTGGTTCTCGGTCGCGGGATGGTTGTCGGGCTGTACAGCAGCTCGCTGCATGACTCGCTCTACAAGAGAGGCCTGGAGCTCAAGGAAGCCTACAAGCGCATTGAAGAACTGGCTGAGCTTGATGAACTCACCGGCCTGCTCAACCGCCGCAGCATCATGCAATCGCTGGACGAAGAAATGGTTCGCGCCCGGCGCAGCGGTGCCCCTTTCACGGTTGCGCTGATCGACCTCGACTGGTTCAAGCGGATCAACGACCAGTATGGCCACCCGACCGGTGATGAAGTGCTGCGGACTTTTGCGATCACGATGTTCGCGAATATCCGCAGCATCGATAAATTTGGCCGCTATGGCGGAGAAGAATTCCTGCTCGTACTTCCTGAGACGAGCAACGATACGGCAAAGCGCACCCTCGACAGACTGCGGGCCATTATCGCAGACCTCGACTGGAGCGCTATCTCACCAGGTATGATGGTTACGATTTCAGCCGGCATTGCGACTCTGCGTCCTGACGATGCGCCGGACAGCTTGCTCGCTCGCGCGGATTCCGCTCTCTACAAAGCCAAGGATCTCGGACGGAACAGAGTTATCGTCTCATAATTGATTGAGCCAGCCGAGAAGCGTGACTGGCTTTTATTTTTGTTTCCAGGACAGAAGTCATGCCTCCGAAGTCGGCAGTTGTTCCAGCAAATCTTCTCGACGAACTGCAGAACGCACTCTCACATGGGCCTGTAGCCCGTCGTGTGGAAACGCTCCACCGCATCACCGATCTCTTTATTCAAGGTGAGGTGGATTACTCCGACGAGCAGATCAGCTTCTTCGACGATGTCTTCCACTGCCTGATCGAGAAAATCGAAACCTCCGCCAAAGCCCTGCTTGCGAGCCGCCTTGCTCCGATCCCAAAGGCGCCTCCCCAACTCATCCAAACGCTTGCTTTCGATGATCTGATCGAAGTCGCGGCACCCGTGCTGGCGCAATCGGA
This sequence comes from Afipia dichlorophenoxyacetatis, assembly GCF_055386385.1. Lineage (NCBI taxonomy): Bacteria > Pseudomonadati > Pseudomonadota > Alphaproteobacteria > Hyphomicrobiales > Nitrobacteraceae > Afipia > Afipia dichlorophenoxyacetatis. The sequence continues at coordinate 4,111,859 of NZ_AP029250.1, forward strand.
CCGGCTCGATGACGACATGCTCATCAAGAATGCACGTAACAAAAGCCAGGGCCACCTTCTCGCGATCTCGAAACGAAAGGTTTTGAGCGGCGCCGTGACGGACGTTCTGGTCGAACGCGGCAACGACGAAGTCGTCGAGAGCACCGTCAACAACCCCGGAGCGGAGTTCTCCGAGAACGGATTTAGCCTGCTTGTTTCGCGCGCTGAGGGGGATGACAACCTCACAACCTGCATAGCGATGAGGCCGTCGATCCCAAGGCATCACTATCTCAAGCTGGTCGCGAAAGCGTCTGATTCCGTGCGAGCGCGGCTCGAGGCAACCAATCCACACGCGTCAGGTGAGATTTCCTCGGCGATCAAGGAAGTCGCGCGCCGCGCCAGCAGAGACGCATCCGCAATCACGGAGCAAACTGTTATTGCACATGAACTCGTCAAATCGCTGTTTGACGATGGCCGTCTCGACGAGCGTCAGATTGCGACATTCGCGAAAGCCGGCCAGTTCGACGAAACCAATGCGGCACTCGCCGCAATGGCAAACGTGCCGGTATCGACAGTCGAAAACATGATGATCGAGTCTCGTTCCGAGGGCCTGATGATTCTGGCCAAAGTGACAGGGTTGTCCTGGTCGACATTGAAAGCGGTTATGGACATGCGCGGATCCCTGTCCGGGTCCACGATCGATGAGGTCGATGAATTCAAGCGGAGCTATGAGACCTTGCGCGCGTCAACCGCACAACAAGTCTTGCGCTTCCACCGGATGCGGCAAAACACGATGCAGGCCGAGCCAATATAAAAGATAAAACCCGCGTTACTTAGTACTTCAGCATTTTGGAGCCCGCGAACGCACCAAGCGCAGCGACCGCGCCAATAGCAAGCGTGTACCAGGTCGCGACGAATAACGGCGAATCGTCCGTGCAATGCGACGCGTAAATCGCCGCAGCAAGACCAGCTGCCAATAAGCCCGCAAAGGCACCGGCAAGCGCCGGCCGAGACGGCGCGCCGTGGCGCAGCGCCAGCAATGCCGCTGCTAGAACTGGCAGAGACAACAGCGGGATAGCCATGACGCATGCGCGCGAATTGTTTCCGATCAACCGTGCAGACCACGTGGTGCGCTGGGGCGTCATTATGTCACCCATAATACCAATGCCGAGCAAACCGACTGGAATCGCCAGCAGCCAGCCCCAGCGGCCGACAGTCTGCTCCGGTCGCGATAGGTGCAGGCTGATGGCTATTGATGCACCCGCCAAGGCAATGGTGACAGCGAACTTCAGATCAAAAAACGGATTTCCCAGAGCACTCATGAAATCCTTACGCATGCCGAGCGTCGCCAGCAACATTGCAGCCGATACAGGCACGGCGAGCAAAAGCGCAACAAGCAGCAAATTACTCACCGGACGTTCTTGGGTGACGTTGTCGGCGGCGAGCGTGCGAATAAGATCATCGGTCTTCATGGTGATCAGTCTTTCCGCAATTTGTTTGCAAGGCCGGTCAACCCGCGATGCAATGCCACCCGAACCGCACCTTCAGTCATCGCGAGCTTCGTCGCCGTCTCCTTGATTGACGCACTGTCGACCGCGATCGACTGCAACACATCGCGCTGACGCTTCGGCAAGGTTTCGAGCTGAGCGGCAACCGTACCTGCCGGAACAGTTTCTTCAGCCGGCTCTCCAGGCAGCGTTTCCGAAAAGTCATCGATATTGACAAAGATGCGCCTGCCTCGACGGCGCAAGGCATCGATCAACTTATTGCGGGCAATGGCGAACACCCACGGCGCAAACGGGGCATTGGGATCCCACGTATGTCGTTTCAAATGCAGCGAATAAAATGTCCTGCACAATGTCCTCGGCTTGATCCCCAGGCTGCCCTGCCCGCGCCAACCCACGGCGCGTGGCTGCCCTTAGAACCGGTGCCACGGCCCTCAGAAGACGATCATATGCGGCATTGTCGCCCGCATTGGCCGCCTTCATCAGGTCGGTCCATTCGTTTTCCCGTCCGCCCACGCGGTCTCCTGTGAAGACATTTCGCTCCCGTTCCTAAAGTGTTACGGCGCAAAGCTGCAATCACGCGATCGTGAGGTCCAAAAATAGGAAAATAATCTCTGTCATTTTCAGGGCATAGGTCCAAAAATTCCCCTTTTTTGCCGTTCTGTGGCCACGGGGTCCCGTTCCTTTGTTAACCGGATGGGGGCAGGCAAGGGAGATTTGCCATGCCGATGAAGGATGTCCGGCTGGTGGCAACGATCGCTGCCGTCGGAATACTGGTTTGTTTTGCAACGCCCGAACAAACAGCCGCGGCACCCGCCAAATCAACGGCAAGCGCGGAAAAGCCGGTTGTGCTGTCGAAATTCAGTAAGCGCCGCGCGTACAGCGCGAAGAAATCGCGTTCGGCCCGTTACGCCAGAAAATCCTCATCCAAGTCAGTCGCCAAGACATCTGATGAGAACAAACCTGTCGTGCAAACAGCAGCAGCGGCCAAGACGGAACTACCGGCAGCAATAGCGAACGCCCATGCGGAAGCACTGAAACCACGAACGTTGGCGGAAGATGAGGCGAGAAACCTCGCCGCTCTCGATAGCACGGACAAGATTTCGACCGTCGACGGCGTGCAGATTGCAGCCGCGGATCAGCTGAACGATGTCGATCGAGCGTTGACGGAAGAAAGTACGCCTGCCCTCGTCGCTACGCCCGCCGCGGCGGAGCCCCTTCCCGCGAACAAGATTATTCGCGCGGTCCCGTCTGGGGAAATCCCGGTCGCCAAAAAAGCCGACGATAACGATCCGTGGAGCAAATCATCTCTCCTCGGCAAGCTTTTCATCGCCTTTGGCAGCCTCCTGACACTGGCCTCGGCCGCACGAATATTTATCGCCTGAAATCTCCCACACTCCCTGCTTGACTGACGCCGGCCGCTTCAGACCGGCGTTTTCTTTTGCCCGACAATGCTGATATTCGGGCCGGCCTGTGAACCGATCTTGCGGAGCTCTGCCTGAGCAGGCACAGTGAATGCAATGGATGATCAGACGTTACTTCAAAAATATACAGGGCAGACCATGGCGGCATTCGAGCACATCATCGTAGAGAACAAAGGCGCGGTTGGAATCATCCAGATCAATCGTCCGAAAATGCTCAATGCTTTGTCCTTTGGCGTCTTTGGCGAGATCGCCGCTGCAGTTGATGACTTAGAGGCCGATGACGCCATTGGCTGCATCATCGTCACCGGTAATGAAAAGGCGTTTGCTGCCGGAGCCGACATCAAGGAAATGCAGCCCAAGAAATTCATCGACATGTACAGTCAGGATTTCATGGACATTGGCGGCGATCGCGTCGCCACCTGCAAGAAGCCGACCATTGCAGCCGTCAGTGGTTACGCACTGGGCGGCGGCTGCGAACTTGCAATGATGTGCGACATCATCATTGCATCTGATACCGCCAAGTTCGGCCAACCGGAAATCACCCTGGGCACCATTCCGGGGCTCGGCGGGACCCAGCGCCTGACCCGCGCGGTCGGAAAATCCAAGGCGATGGACCTGTGTCTGACCGGCCGCATGATGGATGCCGCGGAAGCCGAGCGCTCCGGTTTGGTGAGTCGCATTTTTCCAGTCGACAAGCTGATGGAAGAAGCCCTGGCGATCGCGGAGAAGATCGCCGGAATGTCACAACCGGTCGCAGCGATGGCCAAGAATGCCGTCAACCGCGCGCTTGAAACGTCGTTGGCCGAGGGCATGAATCTGGAAGGCGACCTCTTCCACGCAACCTTTGCCCTTGAAGATCGCTCGGAAGGCATGGCCGCCTTCATTGAGAAGCGGAAACCGAACTTCAAGCACCGCTAAGTTTACTGCTGCGTTCAAGCGACGCGATGATGAGCGCACGATAGAGCCGGTCGGATAATGATTTCGGCCGGCCAAGTTGCAAACGCGACAAGCAATTCATCGTATTCAAATCCGGTTGGCCTGCAAGGACGCCCTTAACCGCCAGCCGGATCACATCCAGTGGATTGGCTGAGGCTTGTGCAAGAATTTGCAGAGCGGGAATCAGCCGCTGCTCGACATCGGTGAAATCGCTTCCGAAAGGAAATGCCGGCAACAATCCTGCGTCCCGCGCAGGCTTCAAGGCCTTGGCAATCCGGTCGGGATAATTCTCACGATGAGCGGACGGAATCTCATAGGCGTTGGAAAGTTTTCCAGCGTCTTTCGCCTGCCTCATCAATTCATCCTGAAAATGTGAGTCTGCGATCGAAAGCATTGCAGCGATCACGTCCGCATCGGAACGTCCCCGCAGATCGGCGACGCCGTACTCCGTAATCACAACATCGCGTAGATGGCGCGGGATTGTCGTGTGGCCGTACGACCAGCGGATATTCGACACGAGTTTTTTGCCCGAGCCGCGTGTGGCTTCGAGTGTCAATATCGACCGGGCATCTTCCAGCGCGAACGCCTGCGCCACAAAATTATATTGTCCGCCGACACCACTGACCACCTGACCATTGTCGAGACCGTCGGAGATCGCAGCGCCCAATAACGTCACCATCATCGCGTTGTTCACAAAGCGTGCATCAACGCGTGCGCGCCGCTTTTCGCTCTCGCTGCCGTAGATCTCGTTGGTGAACGACACCGGCATCATCTGGATGCGATCGAGCAGCTCAGGCGCCATCTCGCGCAATGCGCGGTAAAAGGATTTCGGACCGAGGAAGAACGCGGCGTGAAGCAGGACGCCGTCGACCTCCCGCTTGATAATGTCCGCATCAATCAAGGCGAGAAACGCCTCGAAGAACATTTCACTGACGCCGTAGAGACCAAACACAAACGGGCCGCGTTCCAACAAGGGACGATCCGGTGCAAGCCGCGACATGACATCTCGAAACGCCGCGTTGTTACGGTGACGAACGATCAGCCCCTGCGCTAGCGCGTCGCCGACCTGACCGATACCAATCTGTAACGTGCCACCATCCCGGATGAGACCAGCCGCATGGAGACCGATTGCATATTTTGCATCAGCGATCGGCTCGGACGGCGGTGCGAACAACGGAAAATCCGTCTCGGGACTATCGAGAACCGCGTGGAATTCATCAGCGGACAGATCACCCTCGCCGGGCATAAAAGGCAGTTCAGAATTCACCTGCCCTACGATCTTGAAGGTTGTACGGCCCTCCCCGCGGGCCTTCATGAAGTCCAGGGTGGTGTCGGTGTTTCCGCTGAGACTGTAACGCGTCTCGCCGTTGACGACGCGTTTGGCGACGAGCTGGGCGATCACATTGACGCCGCGTGTCAGCAGATAGGACGCCGCATGAGTGTAGTTCGCGGCGATGTAATGCTCTTGCGCATAGGAATTGCCGAGCCATTTGCCGGCAAGGAAGAAGAACTCGATGACCTCGATATTGGGCGGTAAAACCTTGGCGTGAAGCGCCTTGGCATAGTCGAGATCGGGATAGCCGCCGAACAAGCGCTCGATCACGGGCCCGATAAACCGCCGTTCCAAGTCGGTTGATGGGGTGGGCTTTTCCAGCGTCAGCGCCGTGAAGATCGAGAGGTGGATCGACGGGTCAGCGACCGCGCGTCTGAACAATGCATTGATGATGTGATTCGCCTTGCCCAGTCCAAGCGGCAGCCCGACCACCAATTTCGTCCCAACTTCGCGAATAATGTCATCCGCGATCGCTTCTAGATCGGAAAAAACTCTCGGCATACAGTTTCTGCTGAGTTATCGACACCGGCGGACGCCGAGGGAAAGCGCCTATCCCTGACATAGCGATAGGTGGCCCGCAATCCCATCACAGACCGTTGATCAGGCGGCCAAATGTAGCTTTTCAGGGGACAAAGGCGATCACATTGTCACAGCTTCGGAATTTCTTTGCCGGACGGTTTGCCCGGCGCACCGGCGCCCTCTAAACAGTGTACGGATGAGGACGGCACCCAAGCGGTGGCGCTCAAGGTTGTTGCAGGAAACGATGGTTCGGCGTGGTTCAGGGATCGGTCGCTTGCGGTGGCGCGTGCTGTGGTCCAGCGTCGCCTTTGGCGTTAGTTTTGCCGGTTCCGCCGAGGCCGAAAGCCTCAACGAGGCTCTCGTCAAAGCCTACCAATCCAATCCTCAGCTCAATGCTGCGCGGGCCCAGCAGCGCGCAACCGATGAAAATGTCCCGCAGGCGCTCGCTGGGTATCGGCCGCAAATCGTTGCAAGTCTCAGCGCCGGGTTACAGCCGGTCCGTAATCTGCTCGTCGACAACACGATCCAGACCGCCTCCCTGAAGCCTTGGACGATCGGCGTGACCGTCACGCAGAACCTCTTTAACGGCTTCAAGACCGCCAGCAGCGTCCGTGTTGCCGAGCTTCAGGTGCGCTCAGGCCGAGAGGCTTTGCGTAATACCGGCCAAGGCGTGCTGCTGGACGCCGTCACGGCCTATATGAACGTCATCGCCAATCAGGCCCTGGTCGAAGCCCAGCGCGGCAACGTCGCGTTCCTGCGCGAGACTGTCGGTATTACAAAAAAGCGCCTCGATGCCGGGGACGTCACGCCAACCGACACGGCACAGGCCGAAGCCCGGCTGAGCCGCGGTCTGGCCGATCTCAACGCCGCTGAAGTCGCGCTTGAGACCAGCCGTGCCGTCTACGCACAGGTGATCGGCAATATGCCCGGCAGCCTCGCGCCGGCTCAGACCGTCGACCGTTTCGTCCCGCGCGGCCAACAGGACGCCGTCGAGGCCTCGATCAAAGAAAATCCCGCGGTGATGGGCGCGACGTATGACGTCGATGTTGCGACCACGAACATTAGTGTTGCCGAAAGCAGCCTGCTGCCGCAGGTCAATGTGCAGGGCAACGTCAATCGCAGCTCCGACAGCGATCCTAACCTCGGTACCAAGCGGGCCGATCAGGCCTCCGTAATCGGCGCCCTCACCGTGCCGATCTATGACGGCGGCACGGCTGCCTCACAGACACGACAGGCAAAGGAAACAGCCGCCCAAAGCCGCCAGGTGCTGGAACAGGTCAGGAGTCAGACCCGAACGGCCGCGATCAGCGCCTGGATCAGCAGCGAAGGTACAAAGGTTGCGCTTTCCGCCGCCGAGGCCGAAGTGAAATCCGCGAACATTGCGCTTCAGGGCGTCCAGCGTGAAGCGCAGGCCGGTCAACGCACCACCATCGACGTCCTGAACTCACAACAGGATCTGACTTCCGCACGGACCCGCCAGATCGTGGCGCAGCGCGACCGTGTCATTGCATCTTATACATTGTTGAGCGCTATTGGCCGCCTCGACGTCCGCACCCTTGGCCTCAATACGCCGGATTATCTGCCTGAGGTTCACTATCACCAGGTGCGTGACGCCTGGCATGGTTTGCGAACACCGTCAGGCCAATAGGCCGTTCACCGCGTCCGGCGGGAGAAGACCGAGATCAGCACCGGCAGCGTGATCAAGATCACAAGCGGCGCTAGCGCCATGCCGGTCACCACAACTACAGCGAGCGGCTTCTGAACCTGCGATCCAATGCCGGTCGACATCGCGGCTGGCAGCAGGCCAATGCCGGCGACGGCGCAGGTCATCAACACCGGACGCAACTGCAATTCACCGGTGCGAATGGCCGCCCTCACACGATCCATCCCCTCGTCGATCAACTGATTGTACTGTGACAGGATGATGATGCCGTCCATCACGGCAATGCCGAACAGCGCGATAAATCCGATTGCCGCAGAGACGCTGAACGGGATGCCGCTGAACAGCAATCCGAGCACGCCGCCGAACACCGCCATTGGAATCACGCTCATTGCCAGCAGCGTGTCGACCATCGAACCGAAATTGAACCACAGCAACATGGCGATAAGGGCAAGGCTGATCGGAACGACAATCGACAAACGCCGGATCGCATCCTGCAGATTGCCGAACTCGCCCACCCACTCCATGTGCGAGCCCGGCGGAAGCTGCACCTGCTCCGCGACCTTGTCTTGCGCTTCCTGGATGGCGCTGCCGAGGTCTCGTTCACGCACCGAGAACTTGATCGGTAAGTAGCGCTCCTGCTGTTCGCGATAGATATACGCGGCACCGGAGACAAGATTGATCGACGCCACTTCGCTCAGCGGAATTTGCGTAATTCCGTTCGGCCCCTGCACGCCGATTCTGAGATTTTGGATCGCTTCCGCGCTCTTGCGATACTCCGGGGCTAGACGAACGATGATCGGAAAATGCCGGTCACTGCCTGGTTCATACAGGTCGCCTGCGGTATCCCCGCCGATCGCCACGCGGATCGTCGCATTAATGTCGCCTGGCGAAAGCCCATACCGCGCCGCCCGTGCCCGGTCGATGTCGATCTGGATCGTCGGCTGGCCCAGAGAGGTGAACACCGAAAGGTCAGTGATACCTTTCACCGTTGAAAGTACCGATTTGATTTTGTTCGCCGTATTCGTGAGTTCAACGAGATCGTTGCCGTAGAGCTTGATCGAGTTCTCACCCTTCACGCCCGAGACGGCTTCGGCGACGTTATCCTGCAGGTATTGCGAGAAGTTGAACTCAACACCGGGGAATTTGCTCTGCAACTGCGCCAGCAGCTCACTTGTCACCTCGTCTTTGTCATGAGAGCCAGGCCACTGGCTGACGGGCTTCAATGGCGCAAAGAATTCCGCATTGAACAAGCCAGCTGCATCAGTGCCGTCGTCCGGCCGGCCATGTTGCGACACCACCGATTCGACTTCCGGCCGTGAGCGGATGAGCTTTCGCATCTCGTTGACGTAGGAGTTGCCCTCCTCCAGCGAAATCGTCGGCGGCAAGGTCGCGCGAATCCAGAGATTGCCCTCTTCGAGCTTCGGCAGAAACTCAAGGCCCAGGAAACGGACCGCGATAAATGTGAGTACGACGAGGCCCACGGCCAGCGACATCACGACCCTGCGGCTGCCAACGGCCCAATTCAGTATCGGCATATAGATGCGATGCAGCCATTGCACGATCCGCGTCTCGGTTTCCTCCATATGGGCAGGAAGAATGATCGCGCTCAGCGCGGGCGTGACTGTAAATGTCGCCAGGAGACCACCAGCCAGGGCGTAAGCGTACGTCTTGGCCATCGGCCCAAAGATATGACCTTCCACGCCGCTCAGGGTGAACAGCGGCAGAAACGCCGCGATGATGATCGCCGCCGCAAAGAAGATCGACCGCGAAACGTCCGCTGCGGCGCTCAAAATCGCATGCTTCTTAATGCCCATGATGGTTTCGGGCGAGATTGCGGTCCGCTCTTCCAGCGACAACTCTGTTGTATGCGACAGGCGGCGGAAGATCGCCTCCACCATAATGACTGTGCCGTCCACGATCAGGCCGAAGTCGATGGCGCCGACGGAGAGCAGGTTTGCCGACTCTCCCCGCAACACCAGGATGATGACGGCAAAGAACAGCGCAAACGGAATTGTGGCGCCGACGATAACGGCGCTGCGCAGATCGCCGAGGAACAACCATTGCAGCAGCACGATCAACAGAATGCCGACAACCATGTTGTGCAGCACTGTGTGCGTGGTGGTGTCGATCAGGTCCTTGCGGTCATAGATGCGTTCAATCCGGACGCCGGGCGGCAGGATGGTCGACTTGTTGATCGATTTGACGAGTTCTTCCACGCGCGAAATCGTCGGTGCGCTCTGCTCGCCGCGGCGCATCAGCACGATGCCCTGCACGATGTCGTCGTCACTGTCCATGCCGGCAATGCCAAGGCGCGGCTTGGCGCCGATGGTGACATCGGCCACGTCTCTCACGAGAACGGGATTGCCCCCGCTCTGGGCGATCATGGTGGTCGCCAGATCGTCGACGGAACGGATCGACCCAACACCGCGCACCACCGCCGACTGCGCGCCGATGTTTACGGTGTTGCCACCGACATTGATATTCGAATTGCTGACCGCCTGAAGCAGTTGCGGCAGGGTCAAGCCGTAGGCAATCAGCTTGTTGAAATCGACCTGAAGCTCATAAGTCTTGGTCTTGCCGCCCCAACTGGTGACGTCGATGACGCCTGGTACGGCGCGGAATCGCCGCTGCAGCACCCAGTCCTGCAGTGTCTTGAGATCAAGGACGCTGTAGTTCGGCGGACCGACCAAGCGATAGCGATAAATTTCACCGATCGGGCTCAGCGGCGAAATCTGCGGTTGTACATTGCCTGGTAGGGGCGAGAGCTGCGACAGCCGATTGAGCACCTGCTGCAAAGCTTCTTCGTAGGTATAATCGAACGAGAACTGCAGTTTGACGTCGGAAAGGCCGTAGAGCGAAATCGTTCGGATGGTGCGCAGGTTCTTAAGACCCGCCACCTGAGTCTCGATCGGAATCGTGATGTAACGCTCGACTTCCTCCGCCGACAGGCCCGCGCTTTGCGTGACGATGTCGACCATCGGTGGCGTGGGATCAGGGTAAGCTTCGATGTTAAGCTGCTGGAAGGCAAAAACGCCACCAATCAGGACAACCACGAAGAGCGCCACCATGAGATAGCGGCGGTTGACGGCAAGAGCAACAAGGCGATCCATCGAGACCGGGTCTTTCAAAAAGAGCGAAATCTTTCAGGGAAAGACACGACTCGAACTAGGTTCCTGATGATGCGGCACGATCGATGAATAGACTACCCTTGGTCACGATCCGATCCCCAGGAGACAGATTGCCCTTCACTTCCACGAGATCGCCATTGGCCAAGCCGACCTTGATCTGGCGCAACTCAATGGATTTGTCGTCACGCGCAATCCAGACCCGCACTTGATCGCCTTCATAGATCAATGCCTGCTTCGGCACGCCAACGGCTGGACGATCACCGGCGGAGTAGATCGTAACGTTGGCAAACATCTCCGGCTTGAGCACTCCGCCGGGATTATCGATCGTGGCACGAACCATCAACCGGCGCGTCGAGGGGTCGATTGCAGCCGAGACGTAATTGATTCGCGCCGTCATGGTTTTGCCCGGGAGCGCGAGAACGCTGAAGCTCATCTCCTGCCCCACTTCGATAGCCGGAGCTTCGGTCTCCCGAACGAATGCGGTCAGCCACACGGTCGAGAGATCACCGATCACGAACACGGGATCGCTTGCGCCGGAATTCACGTATTGGCCGGGTCCAATCTTGCGTTGAACCACAGTGCCGGTAATCGGCGAATAGATCGTCGTTTCCGGATTGATCCGCCCTTTTTCCTGAAAGGCGGCAATAGCTTCATCAGTGAGACCGAGGAAGCGCAGGCGGTTGCGCGCAGCTTCGAGTGCGGTCTCCGATGAACGCATGTCGTTCTGGGCTGACACAAGCGCCGCCTGCGATTGCTGGTAATCCTTGAGCGGCGCGGCCTTGCCCTCGTAGAGGTCGTGCGCCCGCTTGTCCTGGATTTGCGCCAGCTCAAGCTGCGACTTTGCCTTGTTGAGGGCTGTCACCGCCGTGATGAAGTCGTTCTGAGCCTGTACAGTGTCAGCGGCCTCAATGACGAACAGAGGCTGCCCCTGCGTCACCCGATCGCCTGGCCGCGCCAACAGCTTCGTGACCCGGCCTGCGTACGGCGAAAACACCGGGGTCGAGCGGTCCTCATCGACCGCGATCTTGCCCTCGGTGGTGTGCTCGGCGCGGAATACATGCTCGCTGACCGGCTGGATGGTTAGGCTGGCGAGCTCAGTTGGCGTTGGGGTGTAGCGAAAAACACTTTTTCGCGACTGGCTCGAAATCTCGGAACTATCCTTCTCCGGAGCTTCCCCGCGCGTCAGACCAAAGGCGGCCACAGCGGCGAGCACCAGCAGCCCTGCACCAACAGCTAAACGCCGCCGGGCAAGGCCCTGAAATACGGCGGAAAAGCCGCTCAATCGGGAGTTGTCTTTGGTCATGCGAAATGTTTCCTGCGGCGGGCTGACGCAGCCAATGCGCTAATAGTGCTACTTTGTAGTTTAGGACAATCAAAAACGGCGAGATGGATATTATTTTCAGTTAATGTCGGCTTCTGGCCACGCCGTCGGGCTGGATCCTAGTTGCACTGCGGGACGGACCCATCTTGAAGGGGTCACCGAAAGCATTGCCGAATGACGAATGGCCCGTAGTTTCCCAAAGCCTGACGGGTTGTCTTCGAGAAATGGTTCAACCGCCTCGCTCCGGATATCGGCGTGGCCAAGTCCATCATCCAAACGGCCGAAATCCCAGAGCCATCGTCCCGTCTGGGCCAACGAGACCCTGACGTGCCAACTGCCGCCTTCGCGCGCCTGTCGCAGCCGCGCCATCATTGCCCCGAACGCCATCAGATAACCGGTCGCATGATCGAGAATCTGCATCGGCAACTCTTTGGGCCCCTCAATCCCGGCCGCCTGCCCTTCGGCATGATTGAAGCCGGTCGATGTCTGCACGAGTGAATCGAAGCCTCGGCGCCCCGCCCATGGACCGACATGACCATAGGCCGACAGCGACACATAGATAATGCCGGGGCTTATTCGCGCAGCCTCCTCTGGCGAAAACCCGAGGGCTGCGATCGATTGTGGTCGATAGCCTTGTGAGAAGATATCGGCTTTCGCCAACAGTTCGCGCAGCGTGTTGCGCCCCTCTTCCGTCTTGAGATCGGCGAAGCTGGACAGCTTGCCACGCCCGGTATCGATCACCAGCCACGGAATCGACGGGAGATTGGGCGAAGACATCAGCATGACGTCCGCGCCATGCGCCGCCCAGGTGCGGCCCGCAACAGGTCCCGCGATCACACGCGACAGATCAAGAAGGCGTAGTCCTGCCAGCGGGCGGTCTCCCGCCGACCAAGGTTTCGGCACCGCTTCCCCGATCTTCTCGATCGTGAGCAGCGGCAATTGCTCCAGCGCTTTGGCCTGCGGATGCGCGAGCCACTCGTCATGCGAACGCATCATCGAGACCACGCAGCCACCTGCATAGGCCTGCATTTCGAAGTCCCCGGCCTTCCACTGCATCAACGCGCGCTGCACGTCGTCGCGCTCCGGCTTGCAAGCAAGCACCTTGCAAATGTTGTCGCGATGATGGGGGAAATTTGTGTGGAGGCGCACGTAGCGGCCATCACCGGTTCTGTAGATGCCAGCGGTCGGGTCCCAGGCAGGCGGAGGCGGCTTGTCATCGACACGGAGATAACGCTCGCTGCGGCACTCCACAGCAGCATGCAGCATATCAACCGAGACTGCCTGCGCCTGACCGCTGCGGGCCTTCCAGATCTCGGCGGCAGCAAGGCCGGCTGCAGCAATCGTCACCTGCGCCGCCGCACCGACGCGAAATGATGATGGGAGTACAGGCTCCTGTCCGGTCAACGTGACGGCATCGAGTGCGGATCGATCACCTCCACCAAGCGTCCAAAGATCGGACAGAATATCGCGGGTCGATTGCATCGGCGTCTCCGGGAATAGACGCCGAAACATCGCGCCGAACATTCAGCACATCAAGCGACCTCAGTGGAAATCTCTCGACCGTGGGAGAATACGTACATTGCGCGGATGGCGCATCTTGTGCGCCGGCATGTCTGAGCGCAATTCGCTCTCCAGTGGCTCGATCACATCGGCACCATTGGGCACGACAGGTTTGCGGCTGAGCGCATCATTGGCGAGTTGTTGCAGATCATAGGATCGATCGATCAATCGTTCCGCCACCAGATGCACGACCTTCTCGGGGCTGCTTTGAATAACGCCTTCGATTTCGATCAGCCGTGAACCCATGACTTCCTTGCGGAAGATCTCCATGATCTTCGGCCAGACCACAACATTGGCGATGCCGGTCTCATCCTCCAACGTCATGAACACGACACCCTTGGAGCTGCCTGGACGCTGCCGCACCAGCACCACGCCAGCACAGCGCACACGGCGCTTATCATTGGCATGGTTCACGCCTTGGCAGGAGATCATGCCTTCCTTCGTGAACATCGGCCGCAGGAATTCCATCGGGTGACCTTTGAGTGAAAGACGGATGGTCTGATAGTCCGCCACCACCTGTTCCGGCAACGGCATGACGGGCAGCGGCTTTGCGCCTTCGTCCGGCTGCTCGCGCGCCGCAGCCGCCGAGAACAATGGTAGCTGGACATCATCCGGGAGCCGCCGCACCGTCCACAAAGCTTCGCGGCGATCGAGACCCAACGAGCGAAATGCGTCGGCATCCGCAAGCAGGATCAGGGCCCGCTTCGGCAATCCAGTTTCCCGAGCAAAATCCTCCAGTGACGTGAACTTCTTTCGCGCACGCGCATCGACAATGCGCTGATCCCAGTATTTCTCGCGGGGCTTCCCTGGATCCGTGCCGAATTTCTCAGGAAGCCTGTCATCGACATCAAAGATCTCAAACCCGTCAATCTGGCGAAAACCAAGGCGCACCGCGTTATGCTGGCCGCTTTTCTCCTCCAGCGTATTTTGGCCAAAGCTGTTGGACACATCGATCTCGCGGACTTCAACACCATTCTTGCGCGCATCGCCGACGATCTGTGCCGGCGCGTAAAATCCCATCGGCTGTGAATTCAACAACCCGCAGCAGAACGCATCGGGGTGAAAGCATTTGAGCCATGAGGACACATATACAAGCTGCGCAAAGCTCGCCGCATGGCTTTCAGGAAACCCATAGCTACCGAAGCCTTTGATCTGATCGAAACAGCTTTGAGCGAATGCAGGATCATAACCGCGTGCGATCATCCTGCTAACCATCCGCTTCTCGAACTTCGGCATGGTTCCGACATTCCGGAACGTTGCCATAGCACGACGCAAGCCATTGGCTTCTTCAGACGTAAATTCAGCGGCCACCATAGCGATACGCATGGCCTGCTCTTGAAATAAAGGCACGCCCAATGTTTTCTGCAAAACATCCTTCAGTTCATTTTTATTCCCACCCTTTGGATAAGGATATTCAATCTCTTCCGGCTTCATTTTTCGCCGCTTCAAATAGGGATGAACCATATCTCCCTGGATTGGCCCCGGCCGAACGATGGCGACTTCAATCACCAAGTCATAAAAATTGCGCGGCTTGAGGCGCGGCAACATATTCATCTGCGCCCGGCTCTCGACTTGGAACACGCCCAAAGACTCACCTCTTTGCAGCATTTGATAAACTTCGTTGTCGTCTTCCGATTTAATATCGGCAAGCACGTAACGTGTTCCCTTATGATCCGCGATCAGATCAAAGCACTTGCGAATGCAGGTCAGCATGCCGAGCGCCAACACATCGACCTTCATCATCTTCAGCGTATCGATGTCATCCTTGTCCCACTCAATGAAAGTGCGATCGTCCATCGCGGCATTGCCGATCGGTACATAACTATCGAGCCGATCCTGCGTCAGCACATAACCGCCCACATGCTGGGAGAGATGCCGGGGAAATTCGATCAATTCAGTCGCCAGTTCGACGGCGCGGAAGATCATTGGATTGTTGGGATCGAATCCGGCCTGCTTGACCTGCATCTCGCTAAGGCCTGCGCCCCAGCTTCCCCACACGGTATCAGCCAATGCGGCAGTGACATCTTCCGTCAACCCGAGTGCCTTGCCGACATCACGAATGGCGCTACGCGGCCGGTAATGAATGACGGTCGCCACAATCGCCGCGCGATGGCGGCCATAACGCTTGTAGACATACTGCATCACCTCCTCGCGGCGTGAATGCTCGAAATCGACATCGATATCGGGAGGCTCTCTGCGCTCTTGAGAGAGAAAGCGTTCGAACAACAAATCGGTACTCGTCGGATCGACTGAGGTGATCCCAAGCACGTAGCACACAGCCGAATTTGCTGCCGATCCCCGCCCCTGACACAGAATGCCTTCGTTGCGCGCGTGACGCACAATGTCATGCACCGTAAGAAAATAATGCGCGTAGTCGAAGCTCCGGATCAGCGCGAGTTCCCTCTCCAAGGTTTTCCTGACATCGGGCCTTGGCCCTTCCGGATAATAGGTTCGGACACCCTCCCAGGTCAGATCTTCGAGATGCTGTTGCGCTGTCTTTCCGGGAGGCACGGGCTCGTCTGGATACTGATATTCTAATTCTTTGAGCGTGAAGTTGATGCGATCGGAGAAACGCATCGTCTCCTCAATCGCCTCCGGGACATCCCGAAACAATCGCGCCATCTCTGTGCCTGACTTCAGATGACGTTCGGCATTGGCCTGAAGCTTTTTGCCGATGGCGTGAATAGTCGTCTTTTCCAGAATGCACGTCAGTACATCCTGCAAGGACCTACGGGCAGGATGATGATAAAGCACCTCGTTGGTCGCGAGCAGAGGCACACGCCCCGTAGCGGCGATACGTTGCAGCCTTGCCAGACGCCGCTTGTCATCACCGCGATAAAGCAGGCTCGCCGCCAGCCAAACTCCATTCGCACCACTGCGTTTCAACCGATCGAGCGTTTTCAGCACCAGCACCACATCAAAGCGATGCGGGAGTGTCAAAACCAGTAATTGGCCTTCGGAATACTCCAGCAAATCACCGATCTCGAGGTTGCACTCGCCCTTATCCGCCCTTCGTTTCCCAACCGTCAGGAGTTGACAAAGGCGACCATAGGCAGCGCGATCGCGCGGATAGACAAGGATGTCCGGCGTCCCGTCCATGAACACGAGACGCGAACCGATGAGCAGTTTTGGCTTGTGCGTGACATCCGGATTCTCCAACTCGCTGTAAGCACGCACGACACCTGCCAGCGTATTGCGATCAGCAAGACCGATAGCGGGAAGCCGAAGCTCGCTGGCCGCGTGGACATACTCCTGAGGATGAGAACCACCGCGCAGGAAGGAGAAATTCGTCGTGACGCCGATTTCCGCATAAGCCGTCATGCGAACAATCCGTGCATGAACCACTTCGGTGAAACGGGCTTATCCTCTTCCGGAGCAGCCTGGCCATCCGGAGCGGCCATCTCATGATAAAGGCCATCGCGATAGATCCAGAAGCGCAGCCCCTCCTCGTCTTCGACCCGGAAGTAATCGCGCGTCAAAGCTTCATCCTCTTCCCCCTTATGATGCCACCATTCCATGGCGATGCGCTCGGGTCCTTCCACCCGGACGACAGAATGAGTTGCCCGTCGCCATGTGAAGCGACGCGGCGGACCATCTGGCACGGTCGCAAAAGGCACATCGATTATTTCCGGCTTTTCGAAGAGGCGCAGCGGACGCAGCGGAGGCTCGCCTTCCACACGGGCAGGCCATTCTGCAACGGAAGCCGCTGTCAGGTGCCGCTGCGCTGGCAAAGCCATCTCAGTATGTTCAGGGATATGTGTGTCCTGCGGCAGATGAACTACAACACGCTGGCTGCCGATGCGCGCGGAGATGCGGTCGATCAGGGCCGCAACTTCGTCGTTCTCTTGAACACGCGTGTCGAAATCACGCTGCTCTTGCACGACGATTTCGACGTGGCTTGCAGATAGGCGGATGAGATCGAAACCGAAACCAGGGTCGAGCGGATCCGCCAAAGCATCCAGTCGTTCGCGGAACAGGCGATTCACCACCGCTGCTTTCGTCACGGGACGCCCTGCGTCCACCGCGATAACACGCACCACGCCATCCGTGCGGAAGAAGCTCGCCTCCAATCGGCGCGCGCCCTTGCCCTGCTTGTCCATCGCCTCAACCAGCATCTGCGCGAGGCTTGATAAGATGGATGTAATCACTCCATCGGTCGCAACGGGCTCCGCAAAGCGCCTCTCCACCATAAAATCCGGCAACGGCTTACGCGGCGAGATCGGCGCATCGCCCTGCCCCAAGGCCTGCTGCAGGAGATCCGTGAAAGCCGCACCGAAACGTGCGGTCAGTTCATGCGGTGCGCGTGAAGCCACGTCACCAATGGTCTTCAATCCGGCACGGCGCAGCCCTCGCGTGATCGCATCATCGGCGCAGAGGGCAAACACCGGCAACCTGCTGACCGCCTCAGCTTCTTTTCCATCCTGAACAATGCAGGTTCGTGAAGCACGTGTCAGCGTACGCGCGCAGACTGCCGTCCCGGCAATTGCTGCATTGACGATGAAGCGTTGCTGGTTGAACGACGTGCAGATGGTGCGCAGCATTGCGGCTTCGCCGCCGAACAGATGCGCGCACCCGCTGATATCGAGAAACAAGCCATATGGCGGATCGAGCGCCACCAGCGGCGTGAAACGATCACACCAATCGGCAATGTCCTCCAGCAGTTTGGTATCCGCGGCCTCGTCCAGATCAAAGACCTGCACGTCAGGATCAATCGCGCGCGCATTGGCAAGCGGCAGACCCTCTTCAAGCCCAATGCGCGCGGCTGCGTCGTTCAGTGCTCTGACCTGCAATGCGTTGTTAAGCTTGCCAACAACGACGCAGGGACGCTCGTTATCCAGCGCGACGCCTGGCAGCCGGTTCAATCTGTCGGTAGGCAGGCGCGACAGCCACAGGCTGAGAATACGACGCCTGTTCACGGAAGAGGCCCTCATCACATTTCCACTCCATGATCCATCGCCCGGTCTGACCGTGACGATTGCGAACGAGTTCGGCATCGAGCATCGGGGCGCCCCATGCTTCGGTTGCCACGGGTGATGGCGCACTGCGCACCATCCAGCGTGTTTCCGCCGTGCTGGTCGCAGGTATGGCCGACGTGCGCAGCACCAAACATGTGACGTTGGACGTCCGCGCAGTGAGTGTCAGCTTGCGGCTCGCCACCAGATCGAGCTGGCGCACCTCACCCCAGACATCGAGTACCACCGCGCCAAGCGCATCGCATGCCAGAGCATCGGCGCTCACACGCAACGCCTCTTCGGCATCCGCGGCTCTGACAACGACCAGCAAGCGCGGGTCCAGACCCAATTCAGCCAAGCCTCCGAGCGACAACGCACCGGATTCAACTTCCGCAAAATCCTGCCGCACCCAGAGCAATGGCCGTCGTCCAGACAGGCGATGAGCAAGCCCTGCGGTGAAACCGGTCGCCGCTGCGGCGTTGCGCCCGCCTTCGGCGAACACTTCATGCAGCGCGCCACGCACCAAGCCGCCATGAAGCGTTGCATCCGCATCGACATGACCCAACGCAACGCGCACCAGCCCATTCGTCTCGCCTTCGAGACGGCCGATGGTCTTTCGCAAAGACGCAAGTGTGTTCATGCGCGCGCCGGTCATGCGCCGCTCCTACATTTAGAAAATCGTCACCGCCGATTGAACGAATGACGCGCTTATTTGTTCATGATATGTTCTAATATAAAGCTAAGAGCGGCTGAAGAGTCAACCGGCTCGTTTTCATCAATCAGAACAAAGAGATCGAAGATGGATGTGCAAGAGAAACTGGCCATTTTGGCGGATGCCGCCAAGTACGACGCCTCCTGCGCCTCCAGTGGAACCGAAACGCGGGACAGCCGCGACGGCAAAGGCATGGGCTCGACCGATGCCGGGATGGGAATCTGTCATTCTTACGCTCCAGACGGCCGATGTATTTCGCTCCTGAAAATCCTGCTCACCAATGCCTGCAACTACGATTGTCTCTACTGCATCAATCGCGCCTCTTCGAACGTGCAACGGGCGCGCTTCACGGTCGAGGAAGCCGTCAAACTGACGCTCGATTTCTATCGCCGCAACTATATCGAAGGTCTCTTTCTCTCGTCCGGCATCATCCGCAGTCCCAACTACACCATGGAACAGGTCGTGCGGGTGGCGAAGAGCCTGCGCGAGGATCATCACTTCCGCGGCTACATCCATCTCAAGACGATCCCGGAAGCAGATGACGCGTTGATCGCGGAAGCGGGAAAGTACGCTGACCGTCTCAGCATCAATATTGAAGTGCCGACTGAAAGCAGCCTGACAAAGCTCGCTCCGGAGAAAGACGTCCGCGCGATCCGCCGCACCATGGGGCGGCTGCGTCTGAAATTAGATGAGGCGAAAGAAAGCAAGTCGACCAAGCATGCCCAGCGTTTTGCGCCGGCAGGCCAGAGCACGCAGATGATCATCGGCGCCGACAGCTCGAACGACCAGACCATTCTCGAGACCAGCGCCAATCTCTACAGCTCCTACCAGCTCAAGCGCGTCTACTATTCGGCTTTCAGTCCGATCCCTGATGCAAGCCGTGGTCTGCCGCTGCAGGCTCCGCCGCTGGTTCGTGAACACCGGCTCTATCAGGCTGACTGGCTCATGCGGTTTTACGGCTTCGAGATCGGTGAGATCACCAATCCGTTGGAAGGTGGCATGCTGCCGCTCGATATCGATCCGAAACTCGCATGGGCGTTACGCCACCGCGACCGCTTCCCGCTCGACGTCAATCGCGCAAGCCGCGAAGACCTGCTGCGGGTGCCAGGATTTGGCATCAAAACCGTCGATCGCATCATCGGCGCGCGCCGCATCATGCACATCCGCGCGGGCGATCTCGCGCGGCTGAACGTCCCGCGGAACAAAGCCCTTCCCTTCATCATTCTCGCCGATCACAGGCCTGCAGCTTCGCTGCTCGACAGCCGGCGCCTAGTTGAAATGTTTCGACCGCGGGCAACACAACTTGGATTTGGATTCTGAACTTGCACGTTATCGTTCTCGACCATGACATCGACTTCCCTGGCTGGCGTGAAGCCGCACGGGCATTCGCACTGAACAACGTGGCTCCCGAAGACATCGGCTGGAGCGTTGCAGGCCAGGACCTCAGCCTGTTTCAAGCCACGCGCCTCCCGGAGATCGAGCCAGGCGTAACATTCAACGTGCCTGCCGCCTTCGTCGATCTCGCACAGATCGCGATCCTCAACCGCACAGCCGACCGGTTTGGCCTGCTGTACCGAATGCTCTGGCGGCTACGACAATGTCCCGATCTTCTCGATCTGTCGACGGATGCTGATGTCGCCCACGTGCGAGCGCTTGTGAAAGATGTTCGCCGTGACGAACACAAGATGCATGCGTTTGTCCGCTTCCGGGAATTCGGCAACGGCCGCGATAGCCGTTTCGTCGCATGGTTCGAGCCCATACACCATATTGTCGAACTCTCTGCCCCATTCTTTGAACGGCGTTTCGCTGATGTTCCTTGGTCGATCCTGACACCTGATCGCTGTGCCCACTGGGACGGCCACCGGACCATCTTTACCGAAGGCGCGCGAAAGGCCGATGCGCCGTCGAGCGATCCACTCGAAGAGGTTTGGCTCACTTATTACGCCAGCATTTTCAATCCCGCGCGGTTGAAGATCAAAGCCATGCAAACAGAAATGCCCCGGAAATACTGGCGGAACCTTCCCGAGGCCTCACTGATTGATCCGTTGATCGAGAAGGCTTCACGCACGACGCAGGCGATGATCGCACGTGACGCTCCCGAGCCGCGAGCGTCGCAGCAGCGGAAGGAAGAAGTCCCAATGGCGAAGCATTCCGCGTCGGACAATCTGACAGCGTTGCGGGCGGACGCCGCCGATTGCCGTGCCTGCCCTCTATGGAAAGATGCCACCCAGACCGTATTCGGCGAAGGACCTCGCCACGCGCCAATCATGCTCGTCGGCGAGCAGCCGGGTGACAAGGAAGACCTGGCGGGCAAACCATTTGTTGGGCCCGCGGGCCAGGTTCTCAATCGCGCATTGGAAGATGCGGGTATCGACCGCGAGAAAGTCTACGTCACCAACGCGGTGAAACATTTCAAGTTTGTGCCACGCGGTAAAATCCGGTTGCACCAGAAGCCGAACACGCCCGAAATCAAAGCATGCCGTCAATGGTACGAGCGCGAACGCGCCGTGATCAAACCGCTTCTCGTTGTAGCCATGGGAGCAACCGCCGCGCAAAGCGTGTTCGGCAAGATCACGCCCATCGGCAAGAACCGCGGTCATTTGATCGATCTGGAAGACGCGAAGGCACTGGTGACGGTTCACCCGTCCTATCTGTTACGTTTGCCCGATGAAGACGCCAAGGAGCGCGAATACAAAGCGTTCGTGCAGGATTTAAAGATTGCGGCATCATTCCTGCGCAGGCGCGATGCCGCCTGACCAATTCTCGAGCCCTAACCACCGGAGAGCATATGTCGCCGGTGGTTCATTCGTGGCGCAATATCAGGCCGCGAGCGCTTCGGAATTCACCGCAGCAAGCGCGATGCTGGTCAGCGCTTCGTCAGTTTTGTGCTCTTCTTGAAGAGTTTCATTCAGCAGGCGCGCGGCCTCTGCCATACCCAGCTTTGTGGCCCACGCCTTGAGGGTTCCATAGCGCGATATCTCGTAATGCTCGACCGCCTGCGCAGCAGCGAGGAGGCCCGCATCGAGCGCCTCAGTGCCCTTGTACTCGTCCATAATCTCCTTGCCTTCGTCGAGGATACCTTGAATGGCTTCGCAGGTTTTGCCTCTCGCCGGCTTATCGAGCATGTCGAAAATCTTCTCCAGCCGATCCACCTGTCCCTCGGTCTCACCGTAATGCTTTTCGAACGCCGCGCGCAGCTTGTCCGAATGCACAGCCTTCGCCATTTTCGGCAGAGCTTTCAGGATATGCTTTTCAGCGAAATAAATGTCCTTGAGGGTATCGAAGAACAGATCGTGGAGGTCCTTATCCTTCATGGCCGTCATCTCCCATGTCATCGTTGGTAAACGCGGTGCGCATTCCGCCTTTCAAACGCGAATGGAATGACAGAGTTCCGAAGGCGACAGAACAGGACGAAGTTCCGGGATTATCGACTCAGCCTGCGAGCTGAGTCTCGACTAGCCTGATCCAATAGGACGAGCCATAGACGATGGCATCGTCGTCAAAATTGTAGGCGGGGTGATGCAGGCCCGCGCTATCCCCGTTCCCAATGAAGATGAAGGCACCCGGTCGAGCTTCCACCATGTAGGCGAAGTCTTCGGCCCCCATCACCGGCGGAATATCGGTGCTGACATTGTCTCTACCGACGATCTCGGCGGCTACGCGCGCCGCGATATCGGTCTCAGCGGCATGGTTGACCAGAACCGGATAGCTTCGCTCATATTCAAGAGCGATCTTGGCGCCCGAGAGCTGCGCGACACCGGCGACCACTTCACGGATGCGCTGTTCCATCAGATCCCTGACTTCAGGTGTCAATGACCGCACCGTTCCTTTGAGCTCTGCAGTCTGCGGAATCACATTGCGTGCATTACCGGCGTGAAACTCGCAAATCGACAGCACCGCGGCATCGAGCGGATCGACGCTGCGTGAGATCACTGATTGCAGCGCCGTGATGAGCTGAGCCCCCACCAGGACCGAATCGATGCTCTTGTGTGGTCGCGCAGCATGCCCACCAACACCTTCGATATGGATGTTGACGTGATCGGTCGCCGCCATGGCGGGACCCACGCGCGTCGCAAACGTCCCAATCGGCATGCCGGGACTGTTGTGCATGCCGTAGACCTGCTCGACATTGAAACGGTCCATCAGACCGTCCTTGATCATTGCGGCAGCACCGGCACCGCCCTCTTCCGCAGGCTGAAAAATCACGACCGCATTGCCGGAAAAATTCCGCGTCTCAGCGAGATAACGTGCCGCGCCGAGCAGCATCGCCGTGTGTCCATCGTGACCACAGGCGTGCATTTTTCCGGGCACAGTCGACTTGTATTCGAGGCCGGTTTCTTCCTCGATCGGCAGCGCATCCATATCCGCGCGCAGGCCGATCGCCTTCAGGCCGCCATTGGCAGGCTTACGTCCCTTGATCACGCCGACCACGCCGGTGCGCCCCAGTCCGGTTGCAACTTCGTCGCAGCCGAACTCGCGCAGGCGGTCGGCAACAAAGGTGGCCGTGCGATGCACGTCGTACATGAGCTCGGGATGCGCGTGCAGATCACGGCGCCAACCCATGATATCGGGGTGCAAATCGGCGACGCGGTTGACGATGGGCACGATGGAAACCTCTTGAACGGATCAGGAAGCGCAAGCTAGCACGGGCCTGCGACAGACCCAATATCCGCGCAAACGGGAATTGCACAGGTTCGGACTGTACAGCGAGGGTGAGCTGAGGCCATAAACGGCACCGTACGGAAAAGAAACGCAGGACGGGATATGGCGAAACGCCTCGAGGGAGATTTCGATTACATTGTTGTCGGCGCCGGTACGGCCGGCTGCATCGTCGCCAACCGCCTTTCGGCTGACGCCAGCAAGCGTGTGCTGATCCTCGAGGCCGGCGGCAAGGACAACTGGATCTGGTTTCACATCCCGGTTGGCTATCTGTTCGCCATCGGCAATCCGCGCTCCGACTGGATGTTCAAGACGGAGCCTGAGCCCGGTCTAAACGGGCGCGCGCTGGCATATCCGCGCGGCAAGGTGATCGGCGGTTCATCCGCGATCAACGCGATGATCTCGATGCGCGGCCAAGCCGCCGACTACGATCACTGGCGGCAGCTTGGCCTGACCGGCTGGGGCTGGGACGACGTGCTACCCGCTTTCAAGAAGCTCGAAGATCATTTTCTCGGCGAGAGCGAGCATCACGGTGTCGGCGGCGGCTGGCGCATTGAAGCACCGCGTCTCTCATGGAAGGTCCTCGATGCGGTGGCCGATGCCGCCAGCGAAATGGGGATCCGCAAAATTCCTGATTTCAACACCGGCAACAATGAAGGGATCGGATATTTTCACGTCAACCAGAAGCGCGGGCGACGCTGGTCATCGGCGCGCGGCTTTCTCAAGCCTGCTCTGTCGCGCACCAATCTGCGTTTGGAAACCGACGTCCTTGTCGACCGACTGATCATCGAGAACGGCCGCGCTGTTGGTGTTAAATTCAGTCAAGGCGGCGAGACAGTCGAAGCACGCACAAAGGGGGAAGTCATTCTTTGCTCAGGCTCGATCGGATCGGTGCAAGTGCTGCATCGTTCGGGTATCGGCCCGCAGGAGTGGCTGTCTCCGCTTGGCATCGAAACCGTCCTCGACCGTCAGGGCGTTGGCCGTAACCTGCAAGACCATTTGCAGCAACGCGCCATTTACAAGGTTGAGGGCGTGCAAACCCTGAACGAGACTTACTACAATCTGTTCAAGCGCGGCTGGATGGGTGTTGATTACCTGTTGCGGCGCCGCGGTCCATTGACCATGGCGCCATCGCAACTCGGCATCTTCACGCGCTCCGACGAACGCCAGGAGCGCGCCAACATCCAGTTTCACATCCAACCGTTGTCGCTCGACAAATTCGGCGAGCCGCTGCATCGCTTTCCGGCGATCACGGTTGCGGCCTGCAATCTGCGTCCGACCTCGCGCGGCACCATCCGCATCAAATCAGATGCGCCTGACCAGGCACCGCAGATCGCACCAAATTATCTGGCGACCGATCAAGACCGGCAGGTTGCGGCCGATGCCATTCGCGTCACCCGCAAACTGATGAAGCAGCACGCGCTTGCTGCGTATCATCCCCAGGAATACCTCCCCGGCCCCACCGTTGGCGATGACGATGCGTCGCTGGCTAAGGCTGCCGGTAATATCGGCACCACGATTTTCCATCCCGTCGGAACGGCGAAGATGGGTTCGTCCACGGACCCAATGGCGGTCGTCGACGAGCGTCTGCGCTTTCACGGCATCGCAGGTCTGCGCGTGGTAGATGCATCGGTGATGCCGACGATCACGTCGGGCAATACCAACACGCCCACCGCGATGATTGCTTCGAAAGGCGCTGCGATGATCCTTGAGGATGCCCGTCGCTAACCTTACGGCCGCATCCCCATCGAGACAGGTCCCGGCGTCCGCAGCGGCTCTGCAAGACGCGCGAACTCGCACAACAGCGAGCGCGTCTTACGCGGATCGATGATCTCTTCGACCCAGAACTTCTCTGCCGATCTGAACGGCGAACGCAATTTATTCAGCCGATCTTCGATTTCGAGAAGCTTTGCCTTCGGGTCTTCGGCGGCATCGATGTCGGCGCGATAAGCCGCTTCGATGCCACCTTCCAGCGGCAACGAGCCCCAATACCCTGATGGCCATGCATAACGCATCGAGAACCGACCAGCCGGTTGGTGCACGACGCCCGCTACGCCGAACGAGTTACGAACGATGATCGTGCACCAAGGCACAGTCGTCTGGTTCACGGCGGCCATTGCACGAACGCCATGACGGATCGTCGCTGACTTTTCCGCATCAAGCCCGATCATAAAACCAGGGCAATCCATCAGATATACGACAGGCAGATGAAACGTTTCGGCAAGGTCGACATAGCGCACGACCTTCTGACAGGCATCGGCGGTCCATGATCCACCGTAAATATAAGGATCACTGGCCAGGATCAGCACCGCCCGCCCCTGCAGCCGCGCAAGGCCCGCGATAATCGAGCGGCCGAAGTTCTGACTCATCTCAAAAAATGAGCCTCGATCCACCACGGACTCGATGATGGGACGCATTTTGTAAATCTGCCGGCGATTGCGCGGCACGACGCTCAGCAGGGCCTCATCCTCACGCTCGGGATCATCGTTGCACGTGGTTGTCGGCGGCAGATCGTAGACCGAGGACGGCAAGTACGACAGAAACCGCCGTGCACACTCGAATGCTTCTTCTTCCGTGTCGACAGCATGGTCAACACCACCGGCCTTGGTCTGAATTTGCCAGCCACCAAGCTCCTGCTTTTCGAGCGACTGGCCAAGGCGCGCTACAACCGGAGGGCCGGCAACAAACATTGCCGATGATTTCGTCATCACAGAGTAATGACTGGCCGCGAGGCGCGCGGCACCAAGGCCGGCAACCGATCCGAGCCCAAGTCCCACAACAGGCACGTGGGCCATATTCGCAGTCGTATACCAATACCACTCCGTTCCACCGACACCGCCGGGCAGATTGGCCGCGCCCTTGGTCTCAATGGTCTTGACCGAGCCGCCGCCACCGGATCCTTCAATGACACGGATGATGGGAAGCCGAAAATCATGCGCCATCTGTTCGGCCATGATCGGTTTGGCTGAAATCGAAGCATCGGCCGAACCACCGCGAACGGTAAAGTCATCGCCGACAACGACAACTGGACGGCCGTCCACCTTGCCGCGACCGAAAACACAATTTGCCGGTGTCAGAGATTTCAGCTCGCCATTCGGCTCATATTCCGCGATGCCGGAAATAGCGCCGACTTCATGGAAGCTTTTCTGATCGATGAGTTTGTCGATTCGCTCGCGTACTGTCAGCCTGCCCTGATCGTGCTGCCGTTTGACCTTGTCGGCACCACCCATCTCGCGCGCAAACGCTTCACGCCGTGCGAGTTCGTCAAGTTCAGGCTTCCAACTCATATCAACTCCTTGTCGCGGTGCATTGCGTGCACCTTGTTTGTGAATGCAATTTCCTCTTGCGGAACAGGCTACCCCGGGCAATCCTGCCTCACAATAAAGAAGCCGCACGCGCAGACCGAACATGTCCCACGCGCAACGGACAATTGGGGAGCGATATGGACATCAAGATCACGACTGAAGTTGCAGGGCGAATCTGCGCTATCGCCGTTTCTGTCGGTGGAAGCGTCGAAAACGGCGACGACATTGCGATCGTCGAAGCTATGAAGATGGAAATTCCAGTGCCCTCACCGACGGCAGGACACATCAAATCGATTCTCGTGAACATCGATGATGTTGTGGCTGAAGACCAGACCATCGCCGTGATCGAGGCCTGACTCCGTAAATGTATCGTGGCGCGGCAAACTGTCCGACCTAAACCAATAGTCTTGTGGGCGGGCGTTGCGCTCGTCCAAACCCAGTGACATGATCCGGCAAAATCAAAAATGCATTTCGCACAGCGAAAGCAATTGGGAACGCGAGGGATACCTACATGAAACGATACGTCACCACAGTTGCGACCATTTTTCTGGCGGGCGCAGCGGCGACGCCGCTCGCATACGCGCAGGATCTCAAGCTGCCGCCGTCGATGGCTTTCACCGCCTATGACACCGGCAGCTCCGGTTTCAATATTGCCGTCGGCGTCGGCAAGATGATGAAGGACAAGTTCAGTACGGATGTGCGCGTGCTTCCTGCAGGCAATGACGTTGCTCGTCTTGCACCGCTACGCGCCAAGCGCGCAGTGGTCGCCTGGATGGGAACAGGCAGTTACTTCGCTCAGGAAGGCGTATTCGAATTCGGCGCCAAGGAATGGGGGCCTCAGGCCATCCAGATGATGCTATCGACGGTCGACTGCAACGGCTTGTCGGTCGCAGTCGCCAAGGACGCCAACGTTAAAGAGTGGAAGGACTTCCGCGGCAAGCGCCTCGGCTTCGTCGTCGGCTCGCCCGCTCTTAATCAGAATGCACTGGCCATCATTGCCTATGCAGGCCTCACAAAGAACGACGTGAAGGTCGTCGAGTTCGCTAGCTACAACGCCATGTGGAAGGGCGTCATCAATAACGATGCCGACGCTGCATTCGGCTCCACGGTGACAGGCCCGGGCAAGGAGCTCGAGACCTCGCCGCGCGGCATTGCATGGCCTGAGCTTCCAGCTGACGATAAGGAAGCCTGGACCCGCGTCAGACGTGTTGGCGCGTTCTTCAATCCGTACAATGTAACCTGCGGCGCCGGAATTGAGGCATCAAAGCCCCTGCGACTGGCAACCTACCCCTACCCGATCGCTACCGCTTACGCGACGCAATCTGAGGACGACATCTACAAGATCACCAAGGCGATGATCCTTGGCTATGACAGCTACAAGGACTCTGCTCCTGGAGCGACCGGTCTGGAGATCAAGCGCCAGACCATGAAGTGGGTGATCCCCTATCATCCCGGCGCGGTGAAGGCGTTCAAGGAATCCAATCAATGGACAGCCGAGGACGAGGCCCACAACAACAACCTCATCAAGCGGCAAGAGATTCTTAAAGCCGCGTGGGCCGACTACGGAAAGTCCAATCCACCATCAGATGATGCCGCATTCCTGAAAGGCTGGATGGAAGCGCGCAAGGCTGCTTTGGCAAAAGCCAACATGCCTAACGGATTTGACGACTGATCGCATTCAACTGCCTCACATCGGACGACGTTCTAACTACGAGAGAGATTACGATCAATGTCAGCTTCGTCCGGTCCTTCCAATGGGCCGGCAATCGCAAATGCGGTTGCCGGCACTGCCGTTCCTGAAGGTAAAATCGAATTCGGCGATCCTCATGCGGCGAGCGCGACCGACTTGCAGGAATCCGAGGTTACGCGTATTCGCGCGCTTCGCGGTGTATGGCGCTGGGGTCTCATCGTTGCGACAACGGCGACGATTCTGCTCTGCATCAATCAGCAGTTTTCCCTGCGCTTCTTCATCGGATACACACAGCTCAACACCGAGTATTTTTATCTGCTGATCGCGCTGATGCTGCCGTTCACGTTCCTGATCTTTCCGGCATCGGACAGCGCACCTCTCAACCACATTCCCTGGTACGATCTTCTCCTGTTTTTGGCGACGCTTGGCTCTGCGATCTGGCTGATGATGAACATCCGCAAGGCCGCTGAGGCAGGATGGGAATCCGATGGCGCCCCCACCAATGTCATCGCTGCTGGCCTTGTGATGTGGTTCGTGCTGATGGAAGCACTGCGTCGGACAGGCGGCTGGAGCCTGCTGCTGAGCGTGTTTCCATTCACGGTCTATCCACTGTTCGCGGAGGAATCCTGGCTCGGCCCGTTCCGCGGCTCCCAGTCCACGCTTTCACAGACCACCGCGTATCACATGCTCTCCGGTGAAAGCCTGCTTGGCATTCCGATTCAAGCTTTCGCCGATACCGTGATTGGCTTCCTTGTTTTCGGAACCGCATTGATGATGACGGGAGCCGGAAAATTCTTCATCAATCTATCGTTCGCACTGTGCGGCACATTTCGCGGCGGCGCTGCGAAAGTCTGTATTTTTGCCAGCGGCTTGCTCGGAACGGTTGGCGGGAGCATTGTCTCCAACGTCTTGACCGCCGGCACGATGACGATACCGGTCATGAAGAAAACCGGCTTTACACCCTCTTACGCCGGTGCGATCGAGGCCTGCGCATCCACCGGCGCCGTTCTTGCACCTCCCGTGCTTGGGGCCACTGCGTTCGTCATGGCGCAATTTCTCAACACGGGTTATGCCGATGTCGCGCTCGCCGCGACCATTCCTTCCATTCTTTATTACTTCGGGTTGTTCGCGCAGGTGGACAGCTATGCCGCCCGTCACAATCTGAAAGGTCTTCCCCGTGCAGAGCTTCCTCGCCTGAAGGACGCTTTCCTCGACGGCTGGTACTATTTGTTCGTCATCGTCATCCTTGTGGTGATGCTGCTGTACTTCAAGCGAGAGAGCCACGCACCGTTCTATGCAACCGCCCTCCTCGTGATCCTGCATCAATGGTCGGGACCAGCCCCGTGGAAGAATGGCAATACTATCGTTCTTGCCATCTCCGTCGTGCTGACCGCATTGATGGTGTGGTTCGACATCGCCAATGCCTTCTTCTGGGGCATGTGTGCGCTGGCGGCGATGAACGAATTTTTCCCGGGCAAGAACTGGGGCGGAGATCGCTGGATCAGCTTCCTTGAGTTGAACGGCAAAACATTTGTCGAACTCATTGCCATCCTGGCCGGATGCGGCCTGCTCATCGGCGCGTTCTCAAGCACTGGCGTCATTTCGAGTCTCGCCAACGATCTTCTGCGTCTGGCCGGCGGCGATGCATTCCTGCTGCTGATCATGTGCGCTATTACGAGCCTTATTCTCGGCCTCGGACTGACGACGACGTCCTGTTACATCTTCCTCGCAATTCTGGTTGCGCCAGCGCTGGAAAAGCTCGGGCTCAACAGAATGGCCGTGCACATGTTCATCTTCTATTGGGGAATGCTGTCGTCGATCACTCCGCCTGTCGCGATCGCGTCCTTCGCCGCGGCTGGCATCGCCGGCGCCCCCGCCATGAAGACGGGCTGGGAAAGCATGTGGGTCGGCAGCATCATCTACTTCATCCCGTTCTTCTTCGTATTGAATCCGGCGCTGCTGCTTCAGGGTGAGAGCCCGTATCTCGAAGCGATCGGGCTGACTGCGATCGCCTGCGTTGGCATTGTGTTCATCTGCGGCGGCATCCAGGGATATCAGGCCTATGTCGGCGATTTGCGGCGCGCCGGCATGATGGAATGGCCGTTGCGCATCTTGCTGATCATCGGCGGGTTTACTCTCGCAACGCCGGGCGGCGGCATCATGCCGGTCTCTCAGCTGCAGATTATGACAATTGCGGTGGCGATTCTCGTTCCCACGGTGCTCGTCGCACTCTTCCTTATGCGGCGAAATCCACTAGTGGAGCAGATTTGACATTCGCCATTCGTCATGCCGCGGGCTCGTTCGGCGAATGTCAAACCAAAGAACCACTAGTTCCGGTTTAAATCCAATTGTGGCAACAATTGTGTCGATGCACTGCGATATCGACCTGTGCGTTGACGACACACCTGGCAAAATACTAGTGGGGACTAGGCCTCTTAACTGACTTGGCGTCTGGAATCTAACCGCAGCTACTTATAGTCTGTGGCCAATTGACCGACTTGACCAGAATAGGAACAACAATGCTTAGAACGCTGCTTGTCGCGACCTTGCTTGTATCGGCCACGACCATCTCATTTGCTCAGAACACCGCCCGCGGCGGCACTCCCGAAGAGCAGAAGGCCTGCGCTCCGGATGTCTCGAAATACTGCCGCGCTGTGATGAATGACAGCGACCTCACCATCCTGGGCTGCCTGAAGGCCTACCGCACGAAGCTCAGCAAGAAGTGCGACAAGGTCCTGACTGACAACGGACAGTAAACTTTCCGCTTCACTGAAGAGGAAGATAGAAGGCATTGCGCGGCCCTCAAGCCGCGCAATTTTATTTTTATCTTATGCTGATTTTCGCGCGGCGTTATCGACCAGCGTCTTTCCGAGCGACCAGATTGCGCCGGGGACGCGGTGGCTGCTTTCGATCACTGTATCGAAGGCACTGGTGATCCAGTTGCAGTCTTCGTCCGTAATTGTCAGCGGCGGCAGCAACTTGATCGTATGGCTGGCGTGGCCGGCGACCTGCGTGAGGATCTTGTGATCCTTAAACAGCGGAATAGTGATCAGCTGACAGAACAGCCCTTTGCTTGCGGTCTCCAATACGCTCCACGACGCCTTCAGCGCGAGCGATTTCGGCGGTCCGAACTCAACACCGATCATCAGACCCTTGCCGCGCACGTTCTTGAGCAATTCATAACGCGGCACCATTGCCGACAAGGTCGACAGCAACTGGGCACCACGCGTCGCGGCGTTCTCGATCAGCTTTTCGGACTTGAGCACATCGAGGGTCGCGATCCCCGCCGCCATGGCAAGATCGTTCTTCGCAAAGGTCGAGCCGTGCACAACGGCGCGGTCCATGCGGTCAAATGTCTTGTCAAAAATGGCCTTGCGCATCAGCACGGCGCCCACCGGCACGTGCCCACCGGACAGCGACTTGGAGAGCAGAACCATATCCGGCTCGACATTCCAGTGCTCTACCGCAAGAAAGCGACCTGTCCGGCCCATGCCAGTCTGGATCTCATCGGCGACGAAAATCGTCCCGTATCGTTTACAAAGGGCTGCTGCCCCAGCCAAAAATCCATCATCAGGAATATTGACGCCCTTGCCCTGGATCGGCTCGACGATGAAGGCTGCGATCTGGCGCGACATCAGCGCCTTCTCGAGTGCGGCAAGATCATTGAATGGGACAGACGAACAATCGGGCAACAACGAACCGAAGCCTTCACGGAAATTCCGGTCTCCAGTCAGCGACAATGATCCATAGGTCAGCCCGTGATAGGCATGATCACAGTACAGGATGCCGGGACGACCAGTGGCTGCGCGCGTGAATTTGATCGCAGCTTCGACACATTCCGTCCCCGAATTCGCAAAAAAGACCTTGTCTAAATAGGGGACTTGCCCGATCAGCCGCTCAGCCAGAATGCCCGCCAGAGTGGAAAGATCGAGCTGGACAAGGTTAGGCAAATCACTGTCAAGGACGCTCTTGAGGGCTTCTTTGACGGTCGGATGGTTGCGGCCAAGAGCGAAGACACCAAATCCGCTTAGCAGATCGAGATAACGACTATTGTCTCGGTCATAGAGATATTGTCCCTGCCCGCGCTGAAATCCGACGTCATAGCCGATCGTCTTGAGAACCCTGACGAGTTGCTCGTTGAGATATCTTGTGTGGAGGGCGTTGCGCTGGAACTGACGGTCCGCGAACATCTCTGAAATGTCTAGATTCGACTGCATGATGTTCTACATACTTCGGTTGTTGGGCATCTAGTCAACCTAAAATAATGTATGCGTCCTTTTGTCTAATGCTGGAACAACGAACGATTCTTGTGCTTTAAACCGTTTGCAGTGCACGCGAGGATTCATGCGAAAAACAGCCCTCAGTGGAATAATTCTCTTAACCGCCGTGACAACGGCAAATGCTGCCGAACCTCTCGGCGAATGGCGTGACGAAGACGGTAAGGCGACAATCAAAATTGTCGACTGCAATTCGAGACTCTGGGGCGTTGTGGCCTCGGAATCGATCCCCGGAGGCATCGACGATAAGAACCCCGATAAAGCGAAGCGGACTCGACCGACGCTTGGAATGCCTGTGCTTTTGAACCTGAAGAAGTCAGGCGAAAAGGAAAAATGGGAAGGCAAGGTCTACAACGCCGAAAACGGCAAGACCTACGACGCCACCATTCAGCTTAAATCTGCCAACGCGCTTCGCGTCGAAGGCTGCCTTGTTTGGCCGCTCTGCGGCGGACAGACGTGGACACGTGTCGAACCCGGCATGTCCGGCTTTAATTATGGGCCGGCAGCCGAGGCAGGCGCAGCCGGTGCACCGAAAGCGCCGGCCGCCAAAACGACAGCTACGGCGCCCACGGCAAAAACCACAGCAACCGCAGTTCCTGCCGCTGCTCCGAAGGGGGCAGCTCCAAAAGGAGCCGCCGCCCCCACCGGCAGTAAAGCTGGCGCGGCAACAGACACCGCAACCAGCGAGGTTTGCTTACTTCCCGAGATCGCGGGGGCGCCCCATTAGAGCGGGCTGAAACAAGACCGCTGCTGCAAGCGTCGTCACAAGAGACAGCGCCAACAGTTTGCCCATACTTGACGTACCGGGATGGCTCGACAGCCATAGGCTGCCGAACGCCGTCGCGGTGGTCATTGCACTGAAGAAGATTGCTCGCGTCAGACTGGACTGCAGCAGGTTGGTCTGACCGCCGCGCCACGCCGTTACGTAGTAAATCTTGAACGCCACACCGATACCGAGCAACAGCGGCAACGCGATGATATTCGCGAAATTCATCGGCAGACCGATGAGGACGCAGATTTCAAGGGTCACTACGCCTGCCAAGATTAACGGCACCAGCGTCAACAAGACGTCGCCGATACGTCGCAATACGATCCAAAGTAGGATCGCGATCGACAACAGTGCCCAACCGCCCGCCTGAATGAAGGCGGCCACGATCGTGTCACCCGATTTCAGGATGGAGATCGGTCCACCGATCGCCGTTGGCTCGACCTTCAGGACCGCAGCCGCGAACCTCCGCAGGGTGTCGTTGTCATTCGGATCGCCCTTGGGCTGAACTTCGACACGCACACGTCCGTCCTGTGCGATCCATTCACTCGTAATGTCTTCCGGCAAGGTCTTCGCGCTGACCGGCTGCGCCTTGAGCATGCTGCGAACCTGGTCCAGCGCGACATTGAGCGGCTCGATAAAAACCTTTTCCGCAGTCTCGCGCGTTGCCTTATCGGCCTGCGCAAGTTTGGCCAAGGCGTCGGCGAGACGGCGAGACGCGATCGCACCTGGTCCTTTATCCTCGCCCGCGAATTTGCGCAGGCTTTCTGCAGAACCATTCAGCGCCGCGACATTCTCCTCGTCCGAAGGCGGTGCCCCCTGCGCGGCTGGTTTCAGGATTGAATCAAGCGATGCGGCAGCCTTGCGAATAATCGCGAGTTTCGCCGGCTGATCCTCCGGAATGAAGCTGTCGAGCGAAATGGTCCGCGAAACCTCGGGCACCTTGGTGAGGCGGGCTTCGATTTCTTTCGCCGCGGCAGGCGTCGCCGCCATCACTTCGACCGCGTTGGTTCCAGTGTTCGGATCCCGACGCAGATCGAGATAGGTCGCAATCGATTCAACCTTCGGGCTACGAAGGTTGATCGGGTTGAAATCGAAGTGGAGGAAATAGAGCAGTGGCAAGCCGAGCACAGCCACACCGAGCGTGCAGGCAACAACCGGAACGCGGTTCCGTTCAAGGAAATCGTCCACGGGTGCCAGGAACTTAAAGCCAAGAGGCTCAGCTTCACCTGGAGGATTAAAAATCTTGAGCAAAGCGGGAAGCACCGTGATCGCCGCAAGAAATGCGATGAGCATGCCGGCTCCCGCAATGATCCCTAGTTCTGAGACGCCCTTGTAGGCGGTGGGAAGGAAGGAAAGAAAACCTGCGGCCGTCGCCACAGCGGCGAGCGTCAACGGAACAGCGGAGTTCTCACCCGCCTTCTCCAGGGCGGCAAGCAGATCGTCATGTTCATGGCGCTCTGCGCGGTACCGAACGCTGTATTGAATCCCGAAATCCACACCTAAGCCGACAAACAGCACGAAAAACGCGATGGAAATCAGATTCAGTGAGCCGACCAGCATGAGACCAACGGCGGTGGTGATCGAGAGACCAATCGCCAGCGTGATGAAAACCGCCGCGATGATTCTTGGAGATTTCAGCGCGCACCACAGGATGAAAAGCACGATGAGAACCGTGCCGATGCCATTTTCCCAGGCCCCCTCCTGAACCGTCGCAAATTCCTCATTTGAAATTGGAACAGGGCCGGTCAGGCGAACCCGCGCGCTGTATTTTCCCGCAAGGTCAAGATCCTGCGCGGCCTTGCGAATCGCATCAGTCGCCTCGCCGCCAGGCTCGAGCGCGTTGAAATCCAGTACGGGCCTGATGCTGAGAAGCACACGGCGGTCAGACGCCGTCAGCGGTTCATTGCTGGCCAGTTCCCTCCAGGAGAACGGTGCCGGCTGTTTGGTTAGAACCTTTTCGACGGTATCCGCGACCATATTGAGCGGCCGCGTCATCGAATCGCGGGAGTACTGGCCGCGCTGAGCGCCGACCAGCCCGAATTCGAGCACCCCGGTCAAACCACGGAGGCTAGGATCATCAACCAGGATATCGAAAATAGGAGCAGCCGAGGCGAGCTGGCTGGTTTGCTTGGCAACTTCCGCCGTCGGAAGGAACAAAAGGCCGTTGGTGTCGAAAAATGGCCCGCTCCCCGCCGGACGAACCCAAATGAACTTGTCGGTCTGAGGCAACAGCTGTTGCTCAAGCGCCGTGCCGGCCTGGCGGGCCAATTCGGGCGTCGGCGCCTCAATAACCGCCAAAATCAGGTCATTTCGCCCAGGAAACGCCTTTTCGTAGTCGACTTCCCGCTTGCGCCAGTCCAAATCTGGCGAAATAAGCTTCGCGATGTCGGTATTGATGGCAAAGTTCTGATGGGAATAAAAACCTGCCGCGACAGCCAAAGCAATTCCGGTAAGGAGCACCAGCCATGCATGGCGCGTGCAAAAACGAACAAGCGATACAATAGTCCTTGTCAGCACAGTTTTTCTTTCTATTTCTTGCGATCAGCTCAGGCGTAGGCAACTGCCTAGGGGATGGGCGGTTAACTGTAGGGCGTCAAACGGTGCCCTTAAGTCACACAATAGTGGCATAACGCCAGCAGCTGCTCAGAAATACTGCTGAATACCTGCCAGAATGCTACACTGCAAAACGTTCCTGTCTTGTTCTTATATGGTACTGGAAGCCTCGGTATGACCTCATCCACTCCGTTGCTCGACGCAATCAAATCACCTGCTGATCTTCGTAAGCTCAAAGAGAGCGATCTGCCACAAGTTGCGGCAGAAGTTCGAGCCGAGACGATCAACGCGGTCGCGGTTACTGGGGGTCATCTGGGCTCCGGTCTCGGCGTCGTGGAACTGACTGTGGCGATACATCATGTTTTTAATACGCCGTCAGATCGCGTCATTTGGGATGTGGGCCATCAAGCTTATCCTCACAAAATTCTCACGGAGCGACGCGACCGGATTCGCACGTTGCGACAGGGCGGCGGCCTCTCTGGTTTCACGAAGCGCGCCGAGAGCGAGTATGATTGCTTCGGTGCTGCGCATTCGTCGACATCTATTTCAGCAGGACTGGGTATGGCCGTCGCCCGCGATCTTGCTGGCGAGGAGCGAAATATCGTCGCAGTAATTGGTGACGGCGCGATGTCGGCCGGCATGGCCTATGAAGCAATGAACAATGCCGGCGCTATGGATTCGCGTCTTATCGTCATCCTCAATGACAACGAGATGTCGATCGCCCCACCCGTTGGTGCGATGTCGGCTTATTTGTCACGTCTGATTTCTGGCAACACTTATCGCTCGCTGCGCGAGATCGGCAAGCAAGTCGCCAAGCGCCTTCCGAAGTTCGTGGAGAAAGGCGCACAACGCGCTGAAGAATACGCGCGCGGCTTCCTTTCAGGCGGCACGCTGTTCGAAGAACTTGGCTTCTATTACGTCGGCCCGATCGACGGTCATAACCTCGACCACCTGCTTCCCGTGCTCAAGAACGTGCGGGACTCCAAGGTCGGCCCGACTCTGATCCACGTCGTGACGGAAAAGGGTAAGGGCTACACCCCTGCAGAGGCTGCCTCCGACAAATATCACGGTGTTGTGAAGTTTGACGTGGCAACGGGCAAGCAGGCCAAGGCTCAGGCCAATGCCCCCTCCTACACCAAGGTGTTTGGCGAGACCCTCGTTCAGGAAGCGGAGAAAGACGACAAGATCGTTGCCATCACCGCAGCCATGCCTTCGGGCACCGGCATCGACATATTCGGCAAGGCGTTTCCGAAGCGCACATTCGATGTCGGAATCGCTGAACAGCATGGCGTAACGTTCGCCGCAGGCCTCGCTTCCGAGGGCATGAAGCCCTTCGTCGCGATCTATTCGACCTTCCTGCAGCGCGCTTATGATCAGGTGGTTCACGACGTGGCCATCCAGCGTCTGCCGGTGCGCTTTGCAATCGACCGTGCCGGCTTGGTCGGCGCTGACGGCCCTACCCACGCAGGTTCGTTCGATCTGGCCTACCTGGGCTGTCTCCCGCATTTTGTCATCATGGCGGCCGCGGACGAGGCTGAGCTGAGGCATATGGTGGCGACGGCTGCCGCGATCGACGATGCCCCCTCAGCATTCCGTTTCCCACGTGGCGATGGTGTTGGCGTAGATCTTCCGGCGTTCGGCACGCCACTCGAGATCGGCAAGGGCCGAATCGTTCGCGAGGGCACCTCGGTGGCGCTCGTGTCGCTCGGAACCCGGCTCGCCGAATGTCTGAAAGCTGCAGACATTCTAAGGTCCCATGGCTTAACGACGACCGTTGCTGATGCCAGATTTGCAAAGCCGATCGATACGGATTTGATCCTCCGCCTCGCCCGCGAGCACGAGGTTCTCATCACAGTCGAGGAAGGCTCAATCGGCGGCTTTGGGGCGCAAGTGCTGCATGCCCTCGCCGAGCATGGTGCGTTGGACAAGGGATTGAAGGTTCGCTCTATGGTCCTTCCAGACACGTTCATCGATCAGGATAGCCCTGCCGCGATGTATGCGAAGGCCGGTCTCGATGCGAAGGGCATCGTGATGCGCGTCTTCGAGGCCTTGGGTCGCGAAGCTAACATCAGTGCGGTGCAGCTTGCCTGATCCAAGTCCGATGAAAATCCTGCTGGCTCAGCCGCGCGGATTTTGCGCCGGCGTTGTGCGCGCGATCGAGATCGTCGAACGCGCGCTTGAGAAGTATGGCCCGCCGGTCTACGTGCGTCACGAAATCGTGCACAACAAGTACGTCGTCGAAAGCCTCAAGGCGAAAGGCGCGGTATTTGTTGAAGACCTCCATGAGGTACCGGCCAACGCGATCACGGTCTTCAGCGCTCACGGTGTCGCGAAGAGCGTCGAGGAAGAAGCCGCCGCGCGCGGCCTTCCGGTGTTGAACGCGACCTGTCCTCTTGTCACGAAAGTTCACAATCAAGGGAAGCGATACGTCTCCAAAGGCCGTTCACTCGTGCTCATTGGACACGAGGGCCACCCGGAAGTTGTCGGAACGATGGGACAAGTCCCCGGCCCGGTCATCCTGGTGCAAAGCGTTGACGACGTGGAAGCGCTTGATTTACCGAGTGATGCGCCGATGGCGTACATCACGCAGACGACGCTGAGCGTGGACGACACCAAGGATATTATCGCCGCGCTTGAAAGGCGCTTCCCGGATATCGAGGGACCAGACACCCGCGACATCTGCTACGCGACACAAAATCGCCAGTCTTCAGTACGAGACCTCAGCAAGCTCGTCGATGTCATCCTGGTCGTTGGCGCTACCAACAGCTCCAATTCCAACCGCCTCAGGGAAATCGGGACCGAAGTCGGCGTTCCGAGCTACCTGATCGCTGACGGCAGCCAGCTCAATCCCGAATGGTTGAAAGACGCGAAAACCGTCGGCATCACGGCCGGTGCATCCGCCCCGGAAGTCCTTGTCGATGATGTTATCGAAGCCCTGCGGAAAATCGGACCAGTCACAGTGTCCGTGCTGCCTGGGCGGGAGGAAAATATCGAATTCAGGCTGCCAGCCGAACTGATGTCGAAGCAGGCAGGCTTCTCACCCGCGATGCAAGAAAGATAGTCTTTAGATGGCCATTCCGTTTTTCAAAGAGATCAAGATCGGCTCGTATCTGGTGAAGCAGAAAATGCTTGGCCGGAAGCGCTATCCGCTGGTGCTGATGCTTGAGCCGCTCTTCCGTTGCAATCTCGCTTGCGCAGGCTGCGGCAAGATCGACTATCCGGATGCGATTCTGAATCGCCGCATGACGGCGCAGGAATGCTGGGATGCCGCTGAGGAATGCGGTGCGCCGATGGTTGCGATTCCCGGCGGTGAGCCGCTGATCCACAAGGAGATCGGCGAAATCGTCCGCGGCCTCGTCGAGCGCAAGAAGTTCGTCTCGCTCTGCACGAACGCACTCCTGCTTGAGAAGAAGCTCGATCTGTTCGAGCCCTCTCCTTACCTGTTCTTCTCCGTCCATCTCGACGGCTTGAAGGACCATCACGACAAGGCGGTATCGCAAAAGGGCGTGTTCGATCGCGCCGTTTCGGCAATCAAGGCAGCCAAGGCACGTGGCTTTACCGTCAACGTCAACGCGACGATCTTCGATGGCCATCCCGCCGAAGAGATCGCCAAATTCCTCGACTTCACCACCGAGCTCGGCGTCGGCGTTTCGATGTCGCCCGGTTATGCCTATGAGCGTGCACCTGATCAGGAGCACTTCCTCAACCGCAGGAAGACGAAGGAGCTCTTCCGCAAGGTCTTCGCGTTGGGCAAGGGCAAGAAGTGGAATTTCATGCACTCCGGCCTGTTCCTCGACTTCCTGGCCGGCAACCAGAATTTCGAATGCGAACCATGGGGCATGCCTGCACGTAACATCTTTGGCTGGCAGAAGCCCTGCTACCTGCTCGGCGAAGGCTATACGAAGACCTTCAAGGAGCTGATGGAAACCACCGACTGGGATTCCTACGGCACGGGCAAGTATGAGAAGTGCGCCGACTGTATGGCTCACTGCGGCTACGAGCCGACGGCAGCGAATGCGGCTGTTTCCAATCCGTTGAAGGCTGCCTGGGTCGGCATCCGCGGCATCAAGACCGAAGGTCCGATGGCGACTGAGATCGATCTCACCAAGCAGCGCCCGGCGCAGTACGTGTTCTCGTCGGAAGTGCAGAAGCGCTTGTCGGAAATCCGCGCTGACGAAGCTCGCGCGGCGGAAGCCAAGGCTGCGAAGCTCGCTGAAGCGAAATCAGCCCAGAGCGCTTCGACAGCCGCGTAAGGAACGCAGGGCGCGGCTGAAGTCGCGCCCCGTTGAAATGAGCGCCGGGATCGACTTCGGATTGCGAGCGATCCCGCGCATCACCTTCCACATATCGACATTGCCGTTCGGCTTGATGGCATCCTTCGTAAGCTTCGGCAGCTCACGATGTGCAGGATCGCTGATCACGCGAACTGCCGCAAATGGAAGGCCATTTTCCGTCGCATAGCGTGCTGCGATATGGCTCTCCATATCGACAGCATCGGCGCCAGTTGTCGCGCGCAACGCGGCCTTGCCAATCTGACCGGTCACGACCTCTTCGACGCCGGCAAGAACACCGGACACCGTACGGCGGCGCTTTACGGGCAGCGCGATCAGATTCTCAGTCAAAGCAGCTTCTGTCGACCACCGCTCTTCAGCGGCGACGATCTCGCTTGCGACAACGATGTCTCCTGACTTGAGCGCGGGGTTAAGTCCGCCCGCCACGCCGAAGCTCACGATCCCACGAATGCTCGCCGGATCGAACGAGATCATCATCTCACGCAACTGAATTGGATTGCTGGAGCTACAAATGACGGTGAGACCAGGCCCTGCAGCAATGCGGGCCTCTTGTTTCAGGCCAGTAACAATCAGAACTGGCAGTCCGTCGTGTGCGGCGTCCCCGCCCGCGCCTATAATCACATCCCTATCCCCACGAAGCGGCTATTAGTATTACGCAAGTTGCGATACCGCGCCAGCGCCCACAGGGGAAAGAACTTAGAATATCCGTGGTATCGCAAATAGAACACACGTGGGAACCCGCCGCCGGTGTAGTTCGGCTCAGTCCACAGCCCGTCCTTGTCCTGCATTTTGATCAAATAAGATATTCCGCGCTGAGTAGCCGAATCATCGACCCTGCCTGCTGCCATCAGCGCCAGCGTGGCCCATGCCGTTTGCGAGGCCGTGCTCTCGGAACGCTCATAGCCCTTGTAATCGAGCCTGTAGCTGTTGCCATCTTCGCCCCAGCCGCCGTCGGCGTTCTGAATGGCGATGAGCCAATCAGCCGCCTTGCGAATCACCGGATCATCATGAGCAACCCCGGCCGCATTGAGCGCGCACAGAACCGACCATGTGCCGTAGATGTAGTTGACGCCCCATCGCCCAAACCATGAGCCATCCGCCAGTTGAGTGCGGCGGAGATATTCAATACCCCGCGCCAGCGCCGGGCTCGTCGTCGGTGTTTCGCCAAGCTGCGCCAGCATCGAGACGCAGCGTGCCGTGACATCCTCCGTCGGCGGATCAAGCAGCGCGCCGTGGTCGGCGAACGGAATATTGTTGAGATAATATTCCAGATTGTCGGCATCGAATGCCGCCCAGCCGCCATCCTTGCTCTGCAGGCCAAGCAACCACTCGCGTCCACGCGCGATGGCTTCATCGTATTTCCCGCCCGCACCGCGGCCGCGCGCGCGATCCATTGCCATCACCACGACAGCCGTGTCGTCGAGATCCGGATAATGCGCGTTGTTATATTGGAATGCCCAGCCGCCGGGCCGCACGCCTGGCCGCTTTTCGATCCAGTCGCCCTCGACGTCGAGGACCTGACGCGGCTTCAGCCAATCGAGCGCGACATTGGCGGATTCGACTTCCTTCTCGCCGCCCACTTCCATCATCGCGTGAGCGGTCAGAGCCGTATCCCAGATCGGCGAGACGCATGGCTGGCAATAGGCTTCGTCCTTCTTGATGACGAGCAGGTTTTCAACCGACTGCCGCGCCAGCACGTAATTCGGATGATCCTTCGGATAACCGAGCAGATCGTACACCATCACGGTGTTGGCCATCGCCGGGAAGATGGCGCCAAGACCATCGACGCCATTGAGGCGTTCGGTGACGAACGCGACGGCTTTATCGATAGCCCGCTGGCGGCTCTTCTTGGGGAAGAACGGATCAGCCACGCGCAGCACAGCGTCGATGATCGCAAAGCCGGTGAACCAAGCCTGGCTCTGATGGGGCGCCTTCGGTGTCATCCCGATGCTCTTCGGGTCTTCGACGAACAATTCGTCAACGGTGACACCGAGCGGATTCCGCGCGAGCGGCTTCTTATGCATCAGCACCAGCAGCGGCACGATCACTGTGCGCGCCCAGTACGACATCTTGGTCAGATGAAACGGAAACCAGCGCGGCAGCAGCATGATCTCGACGGGCATCATCGGCACTGCGCGCCATGTGAGCACACCAAACATCGCCAGCATGATGCGGGTAAAGACATTGCTCTTGACCGCGCCGCCACGCGACAGCATCGCCTCGCGCGCGCGAACCATATGCGGGGCATCGACCGAATCGCCGATCATCTTGAGCGCGAAGTAAGCCTTCACGCTGGCACTCATATCGAACTCATGACCGTAGAACAGCGACCAGCCGCCATTCTCGTTCTGAATGCGCCGCAGATAATGCCCGATCTTGGCCTCGAGCTTGGCGTCGACCGGCTCCGCGAGATAGTGCCGCAGCAAAACATACTCGGCTGGAATCGTTGCGTCGGCCTCAAGCTCGAATACCCAGTGACCGTCCGGCTGGCGATAATTCAGCACAGCCCGGCTGGCAGCTCCAATACTGCCCTCGAGTGCCGTTGCCATAGGCACGGCATCCACTTTCTGCTCGTCCAAAGTCATGCTTGGCGGTCTATCCACTATTGCATTTTTAACGCAAAATCGGCCGCGCGATCCCCGGATCTGATCGATCCCTCGATGGTCGCAGGAAGTCCCGTATCAGTCCAATCGCCCGCAAGAAACAGGTTTTTCCA
Source organism: Afipia dichlorophenoxyacetatis (assembly GCF_055386385.1). Taxonomy (NCBI): domain Bacteria; kingdom Pseudomonadati; phylum Pseudomonadota; class Alphaproteobacteria; order Hyphomicrobiales; family Nitrobacteraceae; genus Afipia; species Afipia dichlorophenoxyacetatis. The sequence goes on from NZ_AP029250.1 coordinate 4,155,152, forward strand.
CTCGGTGACCGTCCCCGGACGCATAGCATTCTGTTCCGGTGTGGCTTCGAACGTAGCACGGCGTTCCCGCACGATCTGCCAAGGTGGCAGCGGCCCTTCCGCGACGTCGTTGCCGAGATTGGCCGCCTTGCAGATATCCCGCCAGATCGCGCGAGCCAGTTCCTCGCGCGGCGTATTCACGAGCCTGTCGGCATCGCTGATGGTGACCGAGAGCCGCTGTGGAAACGCGAAAAGCCACTCAACCAGCCCTCCGATCACCCCTATCATCGGCGGCATATTCGCCGGCGGATCGTAGCGGAAGTGCGCGTTGACGATGGCGCGGAACTTCACCGGTGTCTTCAGCCCGAGCAGAATGGACGACGCCGCGCGCGGCGGCACCGCAAGCACGATCACATCACCGGGCGCGATCGTGACCGCGTCATCGCCGAACTCAAGGGTCGAGATATTCTCGCCGGCCATCAACACCTGACGCAGCTCGTGCCCGAAGTTGATGCGTGCGCCCTTCTCACGGAGCAGCTTGAGCGCGGGATCAATCAGCACTGTGCTCAATCCATCGCGCGCGATCAGCGGGCGACAAGCTTGCCCGCCCGCCAACAGTGTTTCTTTCACGATGGCTCCCGCCAAACCTGCCGAGCCCATCGGCGGATCGACGTTCAGCGCAGCGAGCAACAACGGTTGAACCAGACGATCGTACAGCGTGCCTTCGCATTTGATGGTATCGCCCACCAATGCGTCGGTCCCCGCCCAAATAACGGGAGACAGCGCGAGATAATCGCCAACTCCGGTATCGGGAACGCGACGGCTCTTGTCGAACACCCACAATGGTAAACGGCCGTTACCGAGATCCAGCATCCAGCGTTTGTTTGATTTGATATCGACGAATGAGAATTGTGCGCTCTCTGGACCGACCAAGCCTGCTTCGCTGCCGATCGACCGTGCATAGGCGCGCACATGGCTATTACCAGACAGCACAAGATGATTGCCGTTGTCGATGACGAGATCCGTCGCTCCGTCGTAGTACGAGCGGCAACGGCCACCGGCTTGGTGCGTGGCTTCGTGAACGTGAACCTGAAAGCCCGCATTCGCAAGACGAACAGCGGCAGACAAGCCGGACACACCGGCTCCGATGATGTGAGCGTTCTTTGCCATCAGATAAATGCGTACCGAATAAGAATGAAAATCTTGGCGGCCTTGCTGAGCTTGACCGGACGCCGTGGCAACGCAAAACCGCGCTCCACCAGCTTATTGAGGATCGCGTGATAGTATTCCGACATGATCTTCGGCGCACGGACCAAGCGGCGAGGATTGCGCGCCATGATCGCATCCGACGTGACGAAATGGTTGATCGCCTGTTTCAGGATATCATCGCACACTTGCGGCAGGCGCGGGTCCGACACCACGGTCGCTGGATCGTTTGATGTGATGCCCGCGGCGTTGAGGCTCTCGCGGGGCAGATAGAGGCGCCCAAGCCCGGCATCCTCATCGATATCACGCAGGATATTGGTCAATTGAAGCGCACGGCCCAGATGGTGCGCGAGAAGAATCCCGTCTTCCTCGCCAAGACCGAACACGCGCACCGACAGGCGGCCGACGGCGCTCGCGACGCGATCGCAGTAGAGGTCCAGCGTCTTCGCATCAGGCGCTCGAATATCTGCAGGGATATCCATTGCCATGCCATCGATGATCGCCATGAAGTCGTCACGCCGCAGACCGAAGCGCTTCACGAAGGGAACGTAGCTTGCCACGCGCGCTGGGGGCGTGCCTGCATACAATGCATCGATATCGCGTCGCCACTCATCGATGGCCGCAAGACGCTCGGGGCGCGGTCCATCGGAGTCCGCGATGTCATCGACCTGACGGCAGAAACTGTAGATCAGGAACATCGCATCCCGCTGCTCTTGCGGCAGAATACGCATCGCAGCATAGAACGAACTGCCTGAGGCCGAGCCCTGGGGTGTGGTTTCTGCTGTTGTCATGGAGAATTACGCACCGCCAGATGCATGCCGAACCGCGGATGCCTGGCCCGTGACACGCCGGAACAAACCGCATGCCATCGCCGACAGTGCATAGCCCAACATCTGTTGTTTGGAGAGATGAACCCGCTCACTCAGTGGATCGCGAACCTTCAGGAGATTGACGATCTTGTCAGCGAACATATCGATTACCGAGATTTCGAGCCCCAGCCGCGTATCTTTCACTTCGCATGCGAGAGAACGGCTCTCGCCGAGCAGAAGCTCAGTGCGTCGCGCCAGCGATTGGAGACACTGCAGCAACTGCGGCGATGCGCGATCCGCGCCGAGCATCTCGACCGATGCACCCGATGCCGCAAGGGCGTCGAGCGGCACGTATACGCGATCGAGATCACGATAGTCCTTACCGCAATCCTGAAGATGATTGTTGATCTGCAACGCGGCGCACAACGCATCGGATGCGGTCCATGTGGCGCGGTCCTCGCCATGGACGTCGAGCATGAAGCGGCCGACCGGCATTGCCGAATAGCTGCAGTAATGAATGACGTCATCCCACGTGTCGTAACGTTTCTTCGTAACGTCCATACGGAACGCCGTCAGCACGTCCTGCGCATGCCGCGGCGACATGCCTCGCTCAGCCAACGCTTCACGTAAGGTCACAGCCTCAGGCTGGCTATCGCCTTTGCCCAGCAGCTCAACCTCAAGAATATCGAGTTGCTCAAGTTTCGTTTGGTCGTTCAGCAGTGCGTGATCCGCGACATCATCCGCAGTCCGCACGAAATTATAGAAGGCAAGGATCAACGCGCGGTGGCGCGGATGAATGATCTTGGACGCAACCGGAAAGTTCTCGTCCTTGTGCCCTTTTCCGGAGCGCAGCTCGCCTGCTGTTGTTTCACCTGCGTTTGTCATTGCGAGCTGGATACCTGCGCTTGAGCGCGGCCCTTCCACATTCCACCACGTCCCTGAAAATGCTGAACAGCCGAATTGATCGTGAACACCATATAAGCCAATGCGATTGCGGGGAGAGCCGGCCCCCAAAGGGCCGATTGCTTATAGTACCGCAGCGTCGGCTGGAAGGCGAGCGCCATCAAAAGCCACGCAACGACGGCACATTCGCGGCTCAGATCATGACCGAATACAGTGATCACGACCGGAGCCAGAAAAACAATGGTCATCGCGACGATGACGCCAACAAGCAGCGCAAGCGAATAGTGCAGCTGCGCGTATGCGGATCGAGAGATCATGCGTCCCACCTCGGCCACGGTGTCGGATGCACGGACGCTCCTAACGTTCTGCGAGAAGCCGAGCCAGACGGGCCCTTGCGTTTTCAGACGCGCCCCAAGCGCGCAGTCGTCAATCAACGATCCTCGAATGGCCTCAATGCCACCTGAATTCCTCAGCGCGTCCCAGCGCGCAAGAATGCAGCCGCCTGCCGCGGCTGCGGTCGCGCTGTTGGGATCACGCACCCAAGAAAATGGATAGAGCATGTTGAAAAAGAAAACGAAGGCCGAGATCAGGTATTTTTCCGCGAAACTCTCACAGCGCAACGTCGCCATCACCGACGTCATCACGAGGTCTTCGCTCTTGGCGCGCGCGACAAGCCGCATCATCACGTCTCCCGAATAGACGATATCGGCATCTGTCAGCAGAACGTAATCCGGCGGGACGGGTCGGCTCTCGACCGAAGAAAGTCCCTGCTTCACGGCCCAAAGCTTTCCGGTCCAACCGGAGGGCAGTGGACGGCCGGACAACACCGTCAGACGGTCTGAAGCTCCGATCGATGCGGCAGCTTCGCTTGCGATCTCCGCTGTTCCGTCCTGGCTCTGGTCGTCAATGAGGATCATCGACAATTTGCCGGGATAAGGCTGGCCGAGGATCGATTTCACGCAATCGGCCACCCCCGCCGCTTCGTCCCGGGCCGGCACAACCACCGCAATTGTCGGCCACACCGTGAGGCCCGAGGCGGGCGCCAGATCGTCAAATTTGGAGGCTCGCCAGAATCCACCCCTGCCCGCGATCAGATAAACCCAGATCGCAAGCGCCAATACAGCAACGACAACCAGGAACATGTTGGCGGACAATTCGATTTTCTCTGGCAGATGGATGGCGGCCGTTCGGTTTGCCGCTGCAGTCGATTAGCAGGTTCGGGGCGCTAAAGACAATCCTCCTATCGAAGGAAATTTTCTTATGATTTCATCGACTTACGAAGAGGAGATTTGCACGGGAATTAACATTTCCGTGTCCGGAGGCCCTTAAAGCGTCTTCAGACCACCTCAGGGCCGCGCGATTGCGATAACGGTACTAAATTACCACTTTCGTCCTTCAGGGCGACGCCGGAGAGCTTGCGTGCTAGCCCTTCCCGCACCAGCCACCCGATCTTGAACGCAGCCTCATCGTAGCTCAGTCCCGCCCCATGGATGTTCGAGACGCAGTTGCGCTCGGCGTCGGTCAAACCCGGCCTTGGCGCGTGGGTGATATAGCAGCCGAGACTATCCGGCGCGGAGAGACCCGGCCGTTCCCCGATTAAAGTGACGGTCATCCGCGCGCCCAGAAGCGCCCCGATCTCGTCGCCGAGCGCGACGCGCGCGCCGGTGGCCACGATAACAGGGCTCAATGTCATCCCAAGCCCCACAAATCTCGCTGTGAGCCTGCGAATGACCTCCAGCCCGTGCAGATGAACAGCAGCAGACGACAGCCCATCGCCAATCATGATCGTGAGGTCGCACGCGGACTGATTCAAAGCGGAGAGACTGGCCCTGCACGGTGCATCGAGCCTGCGTCCCAGGTCGGGGCGCCGCAGATAGGTCTTGCGATCGACCGCCTCGCTCCGCACGGCGATGGCCTGCAAGTTAAGCGCTGTCAGGCCGTCCATAATTGCCGCGGCATCGAACGGCGTGTGAACCGCATCACGCGCCCGAGCATGGTCGAGTGTGAAATCGAGCAACGCCTCCGTCGGCATGCTTGCGCCGCTGCGACCGAGCGCGACCCGCGCTGGCGTGAGACGCCGCAGATCGCCGGCGGAGACGATCGAGGGCGGCAATTTGGTCATGCCGCGCTATTCCGCTGCGACAGGGACCTCTTCTTCTCGCAATTTGGTCGAGTAATACGATGCATTCTGCTGTCCGCCTGAAGCGTCACGGGCAAACAGTATCAGGTGGTGTGCGACCAAACCAACACTGATGACACGCTCGATATCGCCGATCTTGAGACGCGGCCAGGCGAACTTCCAGAATTCCCTGCGGTAGTCGCTCATCACGCCCACGCGCCAGAGGATCTTCGCCAGCATGGTCAGGCCGCGTTTGACATTCGGCCATGCGACGCGCTGGGGCGTATTTGGCGGCTGCAGGCGATTAGGATAGGTCTCACGAACGTTATGCTCGAACCGCGCAAACAGCTTTTCGGGTGTATAGGCACGCCCCATGCAGTCACGCCATGTCGACACGACATGGTCGTAAGGCAGGATGAAATCGACGTTGGAGTCGCGATCGGTGTCTTCCAGCAAACGGCCTTCGCGCTTGAGCCGATCCCAAAGAGGTGTGCGCGGCAAGGCCTGCAGCAGATTGATCGTCAGCAATGGAATGTTGGACTGGTCGATAAACTCCAGAATGCCCTCACCTGCGTCGAGCTTGTCTGTATCCAGCCCCAGAATGATACCTGAGACAACTTCCATGCCGTAGCTGTTCAAGGTCTGCACGCCTTCGAAGATCGGCACCATCATGTTGTGCTGCTTCGACATCGCCTTCAGCGCATCAGGATCCGGCGTCTCAATGCCGCAGAACACCGTCGTAAAGTAGGCATCGCGCATCAACGCCAGAATTTCCGGGCGTTTGGCGATGTTGAGCGTCGCCTCACAGGCGAACTGGATGGCAAAACCATTGCGCTTCTGCCATTCGATCAGGTGTGGCAACAGATCATGTGCCGCCTTACGGTTGCCAATGAAGTTGTCATCGACGAAGTAGACTGCGCCCAAAAGGCCGCATTCCAGCATTTTGTCGAGCTCAGCGGTCACCTGCTCCGGCGATTTCAGGCGCGGATTGCGGCCGTAAAGCGCAGGGATATCGCAGAATTCGCATTGATACGGACATCCGCTCGAGAACTGGATGCTGCCGATGAAGTAGCGATTGAGTGGGACGAGCTCATAGGCCGGAATCGGGAATTCCGACATCTCGCGCCGTTCTTTTGTGGTCAGAACGATCTGTTTATCGGGGCGCGATGAATCGCGGCCGATCAGCCGGAACAGTTCTTCGGTCGCATCGCCGAGCTCACCGACATGCAGATAGTCGAAGTTAGGGTAGTATTCAGGTGATGCACTGACCGATGGGCCGCCAAGTGCAACAGCCAGATCATGCTCGTGTGCGCGGCGACAGATGTCATTCATCTGGCGGCGCTGGATATGCATACCGCTGACGAAGACTGCGTCGGCCCACATGAAATCGCTGTCGGTCGCGGCTTCGATATTTTCATCGACAAAACGGACTTCCCAACCGGCGGGAAGTGAGGCCGCAATAAGCAAAAGCCCCTGCGGCGGCATGAAAGCCCGGACACCGTCAGTCAGCGGGTAAGCGTACTCAAATGTTCCGAAAGAGGGCGAATAGCGGGGGAAAACACAAAGAATGCGACGGATCGCGGGATTTACGGTATCTCTCATCAGGCCCCCTGCTCTGAAGATATGCAGTTGCGCATAGAACGAGCCACAAATTCGGTCAGATTAGGGCACGAATGCGACAGCCTGAACTCTGGACATTAATGCGCGGGAAGCAATCCCCGCACCAGCTCGGATGCAAACTCAGGTAGGCGCATTTCGTTACTCTTCAAGCGGAGCCCCTCTCCTGCGAGGCCGACGTGTTGCATCCAGGCATCAAATTCGGGCGCCCGCTTGAGGCCAAACACCTCCCGGACGTAGAGTGCGTCGTGAAAAGACGTCGACTGATAGTTTAGCATGACATCGTCGGCGCCGGGCACCCCCATGATGAAGGACACGCCCGCCGCAGCCAGCAGCGTCAGCAAATTGTCCATGTCGTCCTGATCGGCTTCGGCATGATTGGTGTAGCAAACGTCAACCCCCAGCGGTAGGCCGAGCAGCTTGCCACAGAAGTGGTCCTCCAGGCCCGCGCGGATGATCTCCTTCCCATCATAGAGATATTCAGGACCGATGAAGCCGACCACGCTGTTCACCAGCAGCGGATCGAACGACCGCGCGACCGCGTAGGCTCGTGCCTCGAGCGTTTGCTGGTCGATCCCGTGATGGGCGTTCGCCGACAGCGCCGAGCCCTGTCCAGTCTCGAAATACATTACATTGCTGCCGATCGTTCCCCGGCGCAGCGATAACGCCGCCTGATGCGCTTCTTTAAGGATCGCAAGATCGATCCCAAAACTCCGGTTGGCCGCCTCGGTGCCGGCAATCGACTGGAACACCAGATCGACCGGCAGGCCCTTGCCCATCAGATCGAGCGTTGTTGTAACGTGGGTCAGCACACAGCTTTGCGTGGGGATTTCCAGGCGCGAAATGACGCTGTCGAGCAGGCGCAACAGATCGCCAATGACGGCAGGATCGTCGCTCGCCGGGTTGATGCCGATACAGGCATCACCCGCGCCAAGCAGGAGACCGTCGAGGATTGACGCTGTAATTCCCTTTGCATCATCGAAGGGGTGATTGGGCTGCAGCCGCACGCTCATGCGACCATGCAAGCCGATGGTGTCGCGGAAGCGCGTGATCACTTCACACTTCCGCGCCACCAGAATGAGATCCTGGTTGCGCATAAGCTTTGACACGGCCGCCACCATTTCCGGCGTGAGACCGCGTGCAACTTCCTGCAGGACAGCGAACGTTGCCGCATCGGACAGCAACCAGTCACGGAATGCACCGACTGTCAGGGACGACACCACGTCGAAAGCCGGTTTGTCATGGGTGTCGATGATGAGCCGTGTGACTTCGTCGTCTTCGTAAGGAACAACAGCTTCGAGCAGGAATTGCTGCAGCGGGACATCCGCGAGCGCCATCCGTGCCGCGACCATCTCCTCAGCACTTTCCGCGGCAATACCGGCAAGGCGATCGCCTGAACGCGGTGGCGATGCCTTGGCGAGCAGGTCACCCAGACTTTGAAACACGAACGAGCGTGATCCAATTTGATGACGGTAGATCATTGCCACTCCACTAGCCCGAATAACTTCATTGATAATCTATCGTGCTCTGCAGCAAAACGGGATTTCCAGTTGGGACCAAAACGCTGTTATTGTGAGCAGTGAAACAAAGAACATTCGAGGAAGCGCCATGGCACAAGCCACCAATCGCCAAATTCTGCTGGTCGAAAAACCGACCGGGAAACTCGGCCCGCAGCATTTCAAGATGTCGGAATCCGCCGTGCCGGAACCGAAGGACGGTGAGGTTCTGCTGCGCGTCCTCTACATCTCGCTCGATGCGGCTAACCGCGCGTGGATGCAGGGTGCAACCTATCGCTCGGCGGTGGAAGCCAATTCGGTAATGGCCGGCGGCGGTCTTGCAGAAGTGGTGGCCTCCAAGGCTCCGGGCTTCGCGCCCGGCGATCTCGTTTTTGGCGACACGGGGTGGCAGGATTTCGCCGCCGTCCCGGCAAAGCATCTCGTCAAGGTGCCACGCATGGAGCCGCTGACGCATCTTCTGAGCGTATTCGGTATCGCAGGCCTCACCGCTTATTTTGGATTGCTTAATGTCGGCAAACCAAAATCGGGCGAAACAGTCGTGGTTTCCGCGGCAGCCGGATCTGTCGGCTCCATTGTTGGCCAGATCGCCAAGATCAAGGGATGTCGCGTGATCGGCGTCGCCGGCGGCAAGGACAAATGCGACTGGTTGACGTCTGAACTCGGGTTCGATGCAGCCGTCGACTACAAGAGCGAAGCCATCTTCAAGGCGTTGAAGGCAGCAGCGCCGAACGGCATCGATGTCTATTTCGATAACGTCGGCGGGGACATTCTCGAAGCCTGCCTGCCGCAGATGAATTTGCGTGGCCGCATTGCCTGTTGTGGCGCGATCTCGCAATACGACGGCGCTCCCTCGGCGACCGGGCCGCGTGGCATTCCGGGCTTGATCGTCGTCAAACGGCTGACCATGCAAGGTTTCATCGTCACGGATTACTACGACCAGCGCGATCAGGCGCTGGCCGATTTGCAATCCTGGGTCAAAGCCGGCCAGCTCAAGGTGCAGGAAGACGTTATCAGCGGCCTCGAAAACACGCCGCAGGCACTGATCGGACTTCTCGCAGGAGAAAATCGCGGCAAGCGCATGGTCAAAGTATAGGCACGTCAAAAAACGCCCGGATTTCAAGCCCTTCTGGGCTTTGAACCGGGCGTTTTTGTCTTTTGCTACAGGGCCATTTTGGCCTACACAGACCCCACCTCGCCCCTCCTGACTTTCCACAAGACGGACACGACGCATGCTGAATACGCCCCGCTCCCGCCGCGGTATGGTGACTTCACCCCATCATCTCGCCAGTGAAGCTGGACTGCGCGTATTGCGCGAAGGCGGCAACGCGATCGAGGCAACGCTTGCCATGGCAGCGAGCCTGCCGGTCGTCTATCCGCACATGAACTCGATCGGCGGCGATGGCTTCTGGCTGATTTCAGCGAACGGAAAACCTCCCATCGCGGTGGATGGCTGCGGCGCATCCGCTCAGGCAGCGACGACAGATTTCTATCGCGCCAAAGGCCTCTCCGCTATTCCGTCGCGCGGACCGCTTGCCGCGAACACCGTGGCAGGTACGCTTTCCGGTTGGGCGGAGACCTTCGCGATCAGCCAGGAGTTAGGCGGACGACTTCCCTTCTCGCGTCTTGTAGAAGACGCCGTCTGGTCGGCGGAGAACGGCTTCGTCGTTACCGCTGGACAGCAGGAGTTGACGGAAACCAAATTCGCCGAACTGAAAGATTCCCCGGGCTTCATCGACACCTTCCTGCTCGGCGGAAAATTGCCGAAGGAAGGCGAGCTGATGAAAATCCCAGCGCTCGGCAACGCACTTCGGCGCATCGGCCAGCACGGCCCGATGGATTTCTACACGGGAGAGCTTGCCAAGGAGATTGCGGCGGACCTCAAGCGCTGCGGCTCGCCGGTGACCCTCGACGATCTCAAGGCCCAGAAGGCGCAGCGCCGCGAAGCGCTTCATGTCGCAATCGAAGGCGCAACGCTCTATAACTTCCCCGCACCGACGCAAGGTCTCGCGTCACTGATGATCCTTGCACTGTTCGACCGGCTCGGTGTGAAGGAAGCCGAAAGCTTCGACTATCTGCACAGCATTGTCGAAGCGACCAAGCAGGCATTTCTCGTGCGCGATCGCATCATCGGCGATCCGGCACACATGATAGAAAAGGCCGAGGACTATCTCAAATCCGAGAAGCTCAACGAACTCGCTGCGAAGATCGATCGCAAGCGCGCCCTGCCCTGGCCGGTGCCGGTCAATCCCGGCGACACTGTGTGGCTCGGCGCTATCGACAAGGACGGCATCGCCGTTAGCTTCATCCAGAGCATCTACTTCGAATTCGGTTCCGGCTGCGTGTTGGAGAATTCCGGCATCGTCTGGCAGAACCGCGGTTCGAGCTTCCTGCTTGATGGCAATGGACCGCGCGCGTTACTGCCTGGCAAGAAGCCGTTCCACACGCTCAACCCAGCCATGGCGCTATTCAACGACGGACGCCGCATGGTCTATGGTAACATGGGCGGCGAAGGCCAGCCGCAGAGCCAGTCGGCCGTGTTCAGCCGTTACGCCATGTACGGCGAAGGCCTGCAGGCTGCAGTAACAGCGCCGCGCTGGCTGCTTGGAAAGACCTGGGGCGATGCCACGGTGACCCTCAAGCTCGAAAGCCGCTTCGATCCCAAGGTCGTGCAAGCGATGCGCGACGCGGGTCACGATATCGAGATGCTGCCGGATTTCACATCGACCATGGGCCATGCCGGCGCGGTGGTCATGCACCCGAACGGCGTCTTTGAAGGGGCGACCGACCCGCGCAGCGACGGCGCAGCGATGGGCTTCTAATTAACGCGAACGTCGCCGCAACGTCTTCATCATATCGATGCAGCGTGCGGTGATAACTTCCCAGTTCGCGTATTTGACATCCGTTGATGGACAAAGCCACGATCCGCCGACGGCAACGACATTCGGTTCAGCCAGCCACGCGGCAGCGTTGGCACCGCCGATGCCTCCTGTCGGACAGAAACGCGTGTGAGGAAACGGACCTGCCAGCGCGCGAAGCATGTCGATACCGCCGGACTGCTCCGCCGGAAAGAACTTCAGCACATTGAAGCCGTGTGCTTGCGCCTGCATCAACTCGGATGCTGTTGCGATGCCGGGCAAAAACGGTAGACCGCTTTTGGCGGCCGCATCGAGCAAGGCCGGCGTTGCACCGGGACTGACCCCGAAGCGTGCACCAACCGCCTGCGCGCGTTTGAGGTCGTCCGCCGTTGTAATCGTTCCGATGCCAACAACGGCGTCAGGCACCTCGGCAATGATTGCTTTCGCCGCATCGACTGCTGCATCCGTTCGCAGCGTGATCTCGAGCGTCTTGACGCCACCCAGAACCAAGGCGCTCGCGAGCGGAACAGCATCCTCGACCCGCTCGATGGTCAAAACGGGAATGACCTGTGCCGACTTCAGAAGGCCAATAAGCTCTTCATCGCGTGCCATCGGTGCGGACTGTGCGCTCATTCTTCAGTGTTCCCTTGCCTTCGTGCTCAACGGCGGCATTTCAGAACGCGGGATAATGGCCCCGCGATGCGCCACAACCGCTCCCGCAAGGCGGTGTCCCGCCTCAGCTGCTTCCAGGGGCGACGATCCTCGCAATCGAGCCGCAAGATAGGCGGCAGAAAAACTGTCTCCCGCCGCCGTGGTATCAACAACCCTCGCAACTGGGCCCGCCTTCACGATGTGATCCGTGCCGCTGGACCTGACAACGCAGGCAGGCTCCGGGAGTTTCAAGATCGCTTCGTCCGCTACCAGGAGATCGAGCAGCTCGTGACGGGGCCGCTCGCCATAGAGCGGCACCAGATCCTCAGTCGAGGCCAGCACGACGTCCGAAGTATCGAGCAGGGCTTGATAAGCGCGCCTCGCGTCCTCAAGCACCGGCCAGCCCCGCGCCCGGAAATTGGTATCGAACGCAATACGGCTGCCGCTCTCGCGGGCCTTCTTCAGAGCGGCGACGAGACGACCACGCCCCTCCTCGCTAAAGAGCGAGAGTGTAATTCCCGACAGATAAATCAGCCTGTGCGATTTGAGCGCGTCAAGAAGCGCGCCTGACTCCGGCTGATCGAGCAGCGCGCGGGCGGCGGCGCTATCGCGCCAATAGTAGAACGATCGTTCGCCAACTGCATTGGTGCGGATTGCATAAAGCCCCGGCATCTTGCCGGGGATCCGCAATACGCGGCCGGTGCCGACGCCTTCTCCCTGCCAGGCCGCGACCAGCTCATCGCTGAACGGATCATCCCCCAGCGCGGTAACGTAGTCCACCTGCACACGGAGGCGCGCGAGATAAACTGCCGTGTTGAGCGTGTCCCCACCAAAGCCGCGCGTCAGTTGATTGCCGCCACCTTCGGTAAGCTCGATCATGCATTCGCCGATGCAGGCGACTTCCGTCATCGCTGCACCGGACGTTGTCAGTTAACGAACTTTCCGCCGAGTTCATCCTCGATATGAATGCGGATGATGTCATCAAACGTCTTTTCCGCCGTGGTGAAGCCAAGCTTCAGCGCACGCTCGGTAGAGAAATCGCGCGGCCAGCCGGCGACGATCCCCATAATCGTTTGATCAGGTTCGCGCTTGATACGCGACGTGACGTTTGCACCAGCCACGCGCGTAAGCGCGGCAATCTGCTCGCCAACTGTGGCCGAGAGACCTGGCATGCTGAGTGCACGACGCGGGCCGATGATGTTGGTGTCCATCGTCGCCGCATGGATCAAAAAGCCTACGGCTGAGCGCGGCGACGCATGCCAATGACGCACATCCTCAGAGACCGGAAGGACGGCTTCCTTTCCTGCGAGAGGCTCACGAATGATGTTGGAGAAGAAGCCGGAAGCGGCCTTGTTCGGCAAGCCTGGACGAACGCAGATGGTCGGCAGACGGATAGAAACGCCGTCAAGCAGGCCTTTGCGGGTGTAATCCGAAATCAAAAGCTCGCCGATCGTCTTCTGCGTGCCGTAGCTGGTCAGCGGCGTGTTGAAGAATTCGTCGCCGATCTTCTCAGGGAACGGCGCGCCGAAAACCGCAATCGATGACGTGAACACCACCCGCGGCTTGTAGTTGCCGCCAATCGCACGGATCGCGTCGATCAGATAGCGGGTTCCGTCGAGATTTATGCGATAGCCTTTGTCAAAATCCGCTTCCGCTTCGCCAGACACAATTGCCGCAAGATGAAAGATCACGTCCGGTTTGCCGGCGACCAGCTTCACGACCGCCGACTGCTCGGACACATCGCACGTCACGGTCTCTACCGGGATGGATGTATTCGGCTTGGCCGGTGGCACCACATCCTGCAGCGTCATACGTGTGATGTCGGTCTTGCCAAGACGGCCATCGCTCAACAGCCGGTCGACCAGCTTACGCCCGACCATGCCGGCAGCACCGAGAACAAGAATATGCAAGGCCTCGCCCTTTCTCTGGGTCTTTCTTGAAGTTGAGATTATTCTTTGACGGCGCCGGTCATGGCCGACACGTAGTGCTCGACAAAGAATGCGTAGAGAATGACCAGCGGCAGCGAGCCGACCAGCGCACCCGCCATCAGCGATCCCCACTTGTAGACGTCACCATCGACGAACTCGTTGACGATAGCGACGGGGACCGTCTTGTTTTGTGTCGAGGATAGGAACGTCAACGCGTAGATGAACTCGTTCCAGCACAGCGTGAAGCAGAAGATGAACGCTGAGATCAACCCAGGAATCGCCAGCGGCAGAATGATCTTGACCAGGATCTGCCAGCGGCTCGCGCCGTCGATCAACGCGCATTCCTCAAGCTCGTAAGGAATGGTCTTGAAATATCCCATCAGCAGCCAGGTCGAGAACGGAATAAGCAACGTGGGATAGACCAGGATGAGCGACATCGGTGAATCGAACAATCCATAGGAATGGATCACCGACGCCAGCGGAATAAACAGGATTGACGGAGGAACGAGATAGGCCAGGAAGATCGATGCACTAACGACGTTCGAGCCCTTGAACCGCAGACGAACGATCGCATAGGCGGCCAAAACGCTCGCCACGATCGACAGGAACGTCGCAGCGGTGGCCACGTACATCGTGTTCCATAGCCAGCGGGGATACTGGGTTTCGAACAGAAGCTTCTTGATGTGCTTCAATGTCGGATCGACAACCCAGAACGGGTTGAACGTATCCATGTCGATCAATTGCGCATCCGGCTTAATGGATGTCAGAGCCATCCAATAGAACGGAAATAGCAAGATGACCAGAATGATGAACAGCGGGATGTAGAGCGTAACGATCTTGCTGGGCAAAGATTCCAGATAGCTCATGCCCTCGCTGTTGTCGCTCGCGGCGACGGTCGCTGGCGGATGTGCGGCGTGATCAGTCATTGTCGGATCCTTGCTGCCATTTGCGGCGCTGCATGCCGAACCACGAGATGGTAATCGCGGCAAGAAGGAACGGAATCATGGCGGTGGCAATCGCGGCGCCCTCACCCAGGCGACCGCTGAGAATGCCGCGCTGATAGCTGAGCGTCGCCATCAGATGCGTCGAGTTCGCCGGGCCGCCACGCGTCAACGCCCAGATCAACTGGAAGTCCGTAAACGTGAACAGCACCGAGAACGTCATGACGACGGCAATGATCGGCGTGAGGATCGGATACGTGATGTAGCGGAACCGCTGCCAATTAGTGGCACCGTCAAGCGTCGCGGCTTCGTAAAGCGACGGCGAAACAGTCTGCAGGCCTGCCAGCAAGGTAATGGCGACAAAGGGTACACCGCGCCAGATATTGGCAATGATCACGCAGATGCGCGCCCAAGTCGCATCGCCAAGGAAATTGATGTTGTAATCGATGAGACCCAACCTCCGCAGCGACCATGAAATGATCGAAAACTGCGAATCGTAAATCCACCAGAATGCGATGGCGGAGAGCACCGTCGGCACGATGAACGGAATCAGCACCGCAGCACGAATGATCGCCTTTCCTGGCATATTGCGGTTCAGCAGCAGCGCCAGGTAGAGCCCGATCGCGAATTTGATCGCGCTCGCAACCGCCGTGTAGATCAGCGTGTTGGTCACCGACAGCCAGAAGACGGCGTCGTCCATCAACCATTGGTAGTTTTCGAGGCCGATAAAGCTGCCGCCGCGCCCGATGCGCAGGTCGGTGAAGCTCATCCATATGCCGAGGCCGAGGGGATAGGCCAGGAATAACAACAGGAACGCGCCCGCAGGGAGCATGAACCAGAATGCGATCCAGTTACGGTTCGCGGACAGCCGCTGCCAGAACGACAGCGTACTGACATATGGCTTCGGTGCGGGCATCGACGCCGGTATCGTGCTCATGGGCCGGACCTTCTCAGACTAACAAAAGACGCCGGCGCGAATGGACTCGCGCCGGCGGAATCAAACTTAACGATAGAGCCGCTTGGCCTGCCGTTCAGCAGACGCCATCGCGCCCTTGGCATCTTCACGGCCGGTGCAGTAGTTCGCGAACATATCGACCACGATGAAGTCCGCGATCGCCGCCGCCGCGTTTTCACCCAGCGTGCCGAGGCCCGCCGGAGTGAGCGTGCGCTTGGCCACATCGCGATACACAGTGCGCTTCGGATCGGCGGTCCAGATCGGATTGGCGTCGTAAGCCAGCAGGAAGTGCGAGAGATAGCCCTGCGCAGCCGAGACCCACGGATTGAACTGGTCGGCCTCAAGCATGAATGCCGTCAGTGCCTTACAAGCTTGTGGGTACTTGGTGAAGTTGAAGGTCAGCATCGTGAACGGCAGATGCAATTCGGTCGGCTTGCCCACCGGGCCGATCGGCATATAGGCGTGGTTCATGTCGTCGGCGATGGCTTTGTTTTCCTTCGACGCCGTCACGTAAACCGAGATGCCGTTGACGGTGCAGTGGAGCTGGCCAGACAGGAACGCCTTGTTGTTCGAGGAGTCGTTCCACGACGCGGTGCCTGGAATGAAGGTCTCGTAGAGCGCCTTCACGTATTCCAGCGACTTCATCGTCTCAGGCGAGTTGATGATGACCTTATCGTTCTTGTCGACAAGGTAACCACCGTGCGACCACAGCGCCCAGTGCATCCAGGTGTTGGCATCGCCCGAAGCGTGGCCGATCGCCATGCCCGCAGGGGTGCCGTTCTTGTTCAATCCCTTGCAGAGTTCGAGGAAGCCCGCGTTGTCCTTCGGGAATTCCTTGAAGCCGGCCTTTTCCATCGAGCTGATGCGATAATTCATCAGTGCGCCGGTGCAGGCGATTGGAATGCCGATCCACTTGCCCTTGGACTTGCCGTAGGCGTCGGCCGAAGGCGCCCAGCCGCCGTACTTGCCACCGAGGTAGGTCGCCACGTCGGTGACGTCGGTGCACTTTTCTGGGAACAAGTGCGGCAGTGAATAGAGACCCCACACCATGTCGAGGCCCTGCCCCGTGTTGGCGGCAACCGAAGCCTTCGGCTGGATGTCGTCGTAGGATTCGTTAGAGACGTTGACTTCCACACCCGTCGCCTTGGTGAAAGCCTGGATCATGTTCATGAAAGCCTGATCTTCAGCTTCCACGAAGCGCTTCCAGCGCAGCAGATTGATCTTGGCGCCTGCTTCCGGCTTCCACTGGGCGGTCTGCGCCCAAGCCTTAGCAAAGCCCATCAGTTGGTCGGCCGTCAGGGTTGCCGCACCAGCGAGCACCGAGGCGCCACCTTTCAGCAACGACCGTCGATTTGGCATAAACGTCGTCATAATTGACCTTCTCCCTGTTACACCGGCTCTTAATGATGCGGACCGGCTATTCGTTACGAACGTTATTGTTTTCAAACGTGATCAGTTGATCAGGCGCTTTCCTGTCTCCTTGTCGAAGACGTGTGCCGAACTCGCGACCGGCCTCAGCTTGATCTTGTCGCCCGGCTTGACCGGACGTCGATCGCGGATCACAGCAATCAGATCCTGATCACCGATGCGCGCAACGATCTGTGTCTCCGAGCCGGTCGGCTCGACGACGGCAACCTCTGCCTCAACGCCATCATCGGCGAATTCGAGATGCTCAGGACGGATGCCGTAGGTCACGGGCATTCCATCCAGCCCGGAACGTGATGCCAGCAGCGGCAGACGGCTGCCGTTTGCCGTTTCGACATAAGGTTGATTGCTGTTGACGAGCTTGCCTTCGAGGAAATTCATCGCGGGCGAGCCGATGAATCCGGCAACGAACTTGTTGTCCGGATGATCGTAAAGCTCGAGCGGCGAGCCCATCTGCTCCACGATTCCATCATGCATGACGACGATCTTGTCTGCCATGGTCATCGCTTCGATCTGGTCGTGCGTTACGTAAACCGTAGTGGTCTTGAGCCGCTGATGCAGCTCCTTGATTTCGGTACGCATGGCAACGCGCAGCTTGGCATCCAGGTTCGAGAGCGGTTCGTCGAACAGGAACACTTGTGGATCGCGTACAATTGCGCGGCCCATGGCAACGCGCTGGCGCTGGCCGCCAGACAACTGCCGCGGATAACGATCCAACATTTCCTTCAAACCCAGAATGTCAGCGGCTCGGTTCACGAGCTTGTTAATCTCGTCCTGGTTGGCGTTACGCAACTTGAGCGAAAAGCCCATGTTCTGCCCGACGGTCATGTGCGGATACAGCGCGTAATTCTGGAACACCATGGCGATGTCCCGCTCCTTCGGCTGCACGTCGTTCACGACGCGGTCTCCGATCGAAATCGTTCCTGATGTAATCTTTTCCAGACCCGCCAGCATGCGCAGCAAGGTCGATTTTCCGCAGCCCGAGGGCCCCACGAGAACCACGAACTGACCGTCCTCGATCGGAACTGTCACGCCGTGCAGAACTTCGAATCCGCCAAACGATTTACGCACGTCGTGAATGTGCACGGACGCCATGTAACTCTCTCCTTGTATTCCCCGGCGTCGTCCGGCCCTCAAGCCGTCGCTGCTCTGTCGTATTCTGAAACTTCGGTTTGGAAGTTTATCTTGAAGGTATTGCCAGCGGTTTGACCGTTCTTGCTATTAGACTGATGTCTTATCAGACTTTTTTACTCGTGTCCCTTAAATGGTCAAAGATCGGATGTTTGGCCCGGCAACGTTGCAGAGGTCGGGCCGACATGCAAACATTACTGAAGCCAGTCACACAAACTCGTTGTGTGCAGTGCGGGAGAAAACAGTGACAAAAAACGCCAACGACAACAACGCCAATAATAATAAAGGCAAGAGCCGCAAGCTCCGTTCCCAACTTTGGTTCGACAATCCCCATAATCCGGGCATGACCGCGCTTTATCTTGAGCGCTACCTGAATTACGGCCTGACCCGTCAGGAATTGCAGTCCGGCAAGCCGATTATCGGCATCGCGCAGACCGGCAACGATCTTTCTCCCTGCAACCGCCACCATATCGAGCTCGCTCAGCGCGTGCGCGAGGGCATCCGCGAGGCTGGCGGCATCGCTATGGAATTCCCAACCCATCCGATCCAGGAAACCGGAAAGCGGCCGACCGCGGCGCTTGACCGTAACCTTGCCTATCTCGGCCTTGTGGAAATCCTGTTCGGCTATCCGCTGGACGGCGTGGTGCTGACCACCGGATGCGACAAAACAACTCCGGCCTGTATGATGGCTGCGGCAACGGTCAATATTCCCGCGATCGTGCTTTCCGGCGGACCGATGCTCAACGGCTGGTTTAATGGCGAACGCACCGGCTCCGGTACCGTGGTCTGGAAGTCGCGCGAAGAAATGGCCGCCGGCAAGATCAATTACGATGAATTTATGGACATCGTCGCGTCCTCCGCGCCTTCGGTTGGCCATTGCAACACCATGGGCACCGCCTCGACCATGAATTCCCTGGCAGAGGCGCTCGGCTTCTCATTGCCCGGTTGCGCGGCCATTCCGGCGCCCTATCGCGAGCGCGGGCAGATTGCCTATGAAACCGGCAAACGCGCCGTCGAGATGGTGTGGGAAGATCTCAAGCCGTCGGATTTCCTCACCCGCGAGGCATTCGAAAACTGCATCGTGGTGAATTCGGCGATCGGCGGCTCGACGAACGCACCGATCCACATCAATGCTCTCGCCCGCCATATCGGCGTCGAACTCACCATCGAGGATTGGCAGAAATTCGGCCACGATGTGCCGCTGCTCGTGAACATGCAGCCTGCGGGCTTCTATCTCGGCGAGGAGTATCACAGGGCGGGCGGCGTGCCGGCCGTGGTACGCGAGCTGATGAAGCACAAGCGCATCCATGAAGGTGCGTTGACCGTCAACGGCAAGACCATGGGTGAGAACTGCAAGGCCGCGGTGACGCCGGACAACGACGTGATCCGCACCTACGACAAGCCGTTGGTGAAGGACGCAGGATTCATCGTCCTGAAAGGCAATCTGTTCGATTCCGCCATCATGAAGACCAGCGTGATCTCGAAGGAATTCCGCGACCGCTACTTGTCGAACCCGAAAGATCCTGAAGCCTTCGAAGGACGCGCCATCGTGTTCGAGGGCCCCGAAGACTATCACGATCGCATCGACGATCCGTCACTGAACATCGACGAGCACTGCATGCTGTTCGTGCGCGGTGTCGGCCCGATCGGCTATCCCGGCGGTGCGGAAGTGGTGAATATGCAGCCACCCGCGGCCCTGATCAAAAAGGGCATCACCTCGTTGCCGTGCATCGGCGATGGACGGCAGTCCGGTACCTCGGGCTCGCCATCGATCCTCAATGCTTCTCCAGAGGCGGCTGCCAACGGCGGTCTTGCGATTCTGAGGACCGGTGATCGTGTCCGCATCGACCTGAACAAGGGCGAAGCGAACATTTTGATCTCCGCTGATGAGGTGAAGCAGCGCCATGCGGATCTGATGGCGAAGGGCGGCTTTCCGTTCCCCAGCAACCAAACACCGTGGCAAGAGCTTTATCGCAACACCGTCGGCCAGCAATCCACCGGCGCGTGCCTCGAACTTGCGACGCGCTACCATAACATCGCGGGCACCATCGGCGTTGCACGCGACAACCACTAAGAAACAATTCAAGGCAGGAAACAAATGTCTGATCGATTGAAAGGCAAGCGCGCATTCGTCACGGCGGGTGCTGCGGGGATCGGGCGCGCGTGCGCCCTCGCCTTTGCTAAAGAAGGCGCCACCGTGATCGCGACCGACCTTGACGAAAAGGTCGTCGCAACACTGACCAAGGAAGGTGTCACGGAAACCTTCAAGCTCGATGCGCGTGACACAGCGGCGGTCGATGCCCTAGCCAAGCGTGTCGGCAAGGTTGATATCCTGCTGAACGCGGCGGGCTTCGTGCACAACGGCACGGTGCTGGAGTGCTCTGAAGACGACTGGGACTTCTCGTTCGACCTCAACGTGAAGTCCATGCACCGCACGATCAAAGCGTTTCTGCCCGCCATGCTCGAAGGCGGCGGCGGTTCGATCGTCAACGTCTCCTCGGCTGCGGGCGTGTTCAAGGCCGCACCGAACCGCTACGTCTACAGCGCCACCAAGGCGGCCGTTGCCGCACTCACCCGCGCCGTGGCTGTCGATTTCATCACCAAGGGCATCCGCTGCAACGCGATTTGCCCCGGTACCATCGAAACGCCGTCCATGTTGGGCCGTGCAGCGGCACTCGGCACCGGCGGCCGGGACATGTTCGTCAGCCGCCAGCCCATGGGCCGGCTCGGTACCGCAGAAGAAATTGCTGCGCTTGCCGTCTATCTCGCCAGTGATGAAAGCGCCTTCACGACCGGTGTTGCGCACATCATCGACGGCGGCTGGACGCTCTAGTTTTTGAGTGGACGCGTTTTCTTCACGCGAACCGGAATCCACTTCGCTTGAAAACGCTATGGTAAAACAGATCTGGAGAAACGCCTTGAACAAGATTGATCTGAACGGACGAGTTGCCGTCGTCACCGGCGGCGCGCAGGGTTTTGGCCGCGCCATCACTGAACGCTTTGTCGCCTCGGGTGCAAAAGTCGCCATCTGGGATTTCGACCAACCGCTGGCGGACAAGACTGCAAAGGAAATCGGTCCTGCGGTGATGGCCCTGGAGGTTGACGTCACCAGCGTTGAGGCTGTCGCAGCAGCCACTGCCGTGACGCTGAAGACATTCGGCCGCATCGATATTCTCGTCAACAACGCAGGTATCGCTGGCGTCAACAAGCCCGTCGCGGACCTGTCCTATGATGAGTGGCGTCAGGTGATGAAAATCAACCTCGATGGCCCCTTCATCTGCTGCAAAGCCGTCGTGCCAACGATGACGAAGCAGAACTACGGACGCATCGTGAACATTGCCTCGATCGCAGGTAAGGAAGGCAATCCCAACGCCTCGCACTATTCAGCCTCCAAGGCCGGTGTGATCGCGCTGACAAAGTCGCTCGGCAAGGAGTTGGCCGGCACGGACGTTGCCGTTAATGCAGTTACCCCGGCGGCTGCAAAGACCGCAATCTTCGATCAGATGACGCAGCAGCACATCGACTTCATGCTGTCCAAGATCCCACGCGGGCGCTTCCTCAAGGTCGATGAACTCGCATCACTCGTTACTTGGATGGCGTCGGAAGAATGCCTCTATACCACCGGCGCCGTATTCGACATCTCGGGTGGCCGCGCGACCTACTAAGCTTGGACTTAGAGCACTTGATAAGAAAAATGCCGGGCTTTGGCCCGGCATTTTTTATTCCACAGCTGGCGAAGTGACTACTTCCCTTCGCGCCGCATGAAATCGAAGTCGCAGCCCTCATCGGCCTGCGTGATTGTCTCATTAAAGAGCTGTGCGTAACCGCGCTTCGCCCAATCCGGCGTCTGTGATTTCGGAAGAGCGGCCTGCCGCTTCTTCAGTTCAGCCTCATCAACCAGGAGCTCGATGCTGCGGCCAGCAACATCGAGCTTGATCATGTCGCCGGTTTTCACCAAACCGAGTGGACCGCCTACCGCAGACTCCGGCGTGATGTGCAACACGATAGTGCCGAACGCGGTGCCGCTCATGCGCGCATCGGAAATACGCACCATGTCCTTCACACCCGTGCGCAGGATCTTTTGCGGGATCGGCAGGTAACCTGCCTCCGGCATGCCCGGCGCGCCCTTCGGTCCCGCATTGCGCAGCACCAACACGTCCTCAGCCTTCACATCGAGGTTTGGATCGTCGACGCGCTGCGTCATGTCCTCGACGGATTCGAAGACAACGGCTCGGCCGGTGTGCTGCAACAGATGCGGACTTGCCGCGGACTGCTTGATGACCGCACCACGCGGCGCGAGATTGCCGTGCAGGACGGCCATCGCACCTTCGGACTTGATGGGATTGCCACGCGAACGGATTGCATCCTGTCCCGGCACCTCTTCGGCCTTTGCCACAACATCGCGCAGCGTGCCACCGGCAACCGTCTTGGCATCGAGGTCGATCAGGTCGCCGAGCTCCTTCATCAGCTTCGGAACGCCACCGGCATGGTGGAAGTGTTCCATGTAGTGCTGGCCGGATGGCTTGAGGTCGATCAGCACGGGCACTTCACGGCCGAGCTGGTCGAAAGCATCCAGTTCGATGTTGTGAGGCGTGCGGTTGGCGATCGCGGTCAGATGGATCAGACCATTGGTCGAGCCGCCGATGGCTTGGAGCACCACTTGCGCGTTGCGGAACGCCGATGGCGTCAGCAACTCGCTCGGACGCGGACCACCGGTCACAGCCATCTCAGCGGCGCGCTTGCCGCTGGCCTCAGCCGAACGGATGCGCTCGGCGTGCGGCGCCGGGATGGTCGCGCTCATGGGCAGCGACAGCCCCAACGTTTCGGTGATGCACGCCATGGTGCTCGCGGTGCCCATCACCATGCAGGTGCCGACCGATGGCGCGAGACGGCCGTTGACCGCCTCGATCTCTTCGGCATCGATCTCGCCTGCGCGATATTTGCCCCACATGCGGCGACAATCGGTGCACGCGCCGAGTACTTCGCCCTTGTGATGGCCGACGACCATCGGGCCCACCGGGATTACCACTGTCGGCAGGTCGGCGCTGACAGCGGCCATGATCTGCGCGGGAAGCGTCTTGTCACAGCCGCCGATCACCACCACCGCGTCCATCGGCTGCGCGCGGATCATCTCTTCGGTATCCATTGCCATCAGATTGCGAAGATACATCGACGTCGGGTACGAAAAGCTCTCGGCAATCGAAATGGTCGGGAACACCATCGGCATGGCGCCGGCCAGCATGACGCCGCGCTTCACGGCCTCGATCAACTGCGGAACATTGCCGTGACAGGGATTGTAATCGCTGTAGGTGTTGGTGATGCCGACAATGGGACGCTCCAGCGCGTCGTCGGAATAGCCCATTGCCTTGATGAAGGCTTTACGCAGGAACAGCGAAAACCCGGGATCGCCGTAGCTGGTCAGCCCCTTCTTGAGACCTTTGGTCATTTTGCTTTGTCCGTCAGATTCTTAAGCGAAAATTCGTGCGCGAGCCGCACTTAAAGACCATTTCCCGCCGAAAGGCAAAGCTGGCGCTTTAATCGATCCGGGCACCGGAATCCTTGGCGACCTTCTTCCACTTCACGGTTTCCGCAGCGATGAAACTGGCCACTTCGGCCGACGGTTGGCCGCCAGGTTGCGCGCCCATGTCCCGCAACCGCGCGACGATATTGGGCTCCTTCAGGATATTGCTGATTTGCTTGTAGAGCTTGTCGCGAACCGCAGGCGGCGTCCTCTTGGGCACCATGAAACCAAACCAGGTGGTAACGTCATAACCGTTCAATCTAGCTTCCGCGAGTGTCGGCAAATCGGGGAAGAAAGGCGAGCGTTCGGCGGTGCTGACCGCAAGCGCGCGGACGCTGCCAGCCTGAATGTGAGGCATAGCCGATCCGCTGGTCTCGATCGCCATCTGAATTTGTCCGGCGATCAGATCAGTCATCATCGGCGCACCGCCCTTGTAAGGCACATGCACCATATCGGCACCCAGCATCGCCCGGAACAGCTCGCCCGACATGTGTTCCGTGCTGCCCGGCCCCGCTGAGCCAAAATTGATCTTGCCCGGATTGGCCTTGATATAGGCGATCAGCTCGTCAACCGTTTTCGCAGGTACCGATGGATGGACGATCAGCACGTTGGGCACTTGGGCAGCCAGCGTCACCGGCTCGAAATCTTTCTCGAAATCATACGGCAGCGACTTGTAGAGACCCGGCGCCATCGTGTGGGCCACGGTGGCCAGAAAGATGGTGTAACCATCCGGCGCGGCCTTCGCGGCCATCCCAGCCGCGAGCGTACCGCCCGCCCCGGCGCGGTTCTCCACGATAACGGGCTGACCGAGCTTTTCCGTCAGGGCTTGCGCAATTGGTCGCGCCACCAGATCCGTGGTGCCGCCCGCGGCAAACGGGACAACCAGCGTGATGGGTCGGGCCGGCCAGTCCTGCGCGTACACAGAGTTGGAAAAGAATAAGGCAACAAAAGCGAGCGCACTTCTGAAAAGAGACATGATCACTCCGTTGCGTTGACGGTCGATCGCGTTGCCTTGCGTTACATGGTTGCGCCAAGCACCCATGGCGCGAATTCGGCAGCACCGAAATCAAACGCTTCGCTCTTGGTCTGCTCGCCCGATGCAACGCGCAGCATCAGGTTGAAGATGCGCTCCCCGCATTTCTGCACGGTTTCATCGCCGTCGAGGATCGTGCCGCAGTTCACGTCCATGTCCTCTTCCATGCGCTTGAACATCGGCGTGTTGGTCGCGAGCTTGATGGACGGCGCGGGCTTGCAGCCGAACACGCTGCCACGCCCCGTAGTGAAGCAGACAAGGTTTGCACCACCCGCGACCTGGCCGGTCGCGGCAACCGGATCGAAGCCCGGAGTGTCCATGAAGACAAAGCCCTTCTTCGTGACGGCTTCGGCATAGGCGACTACGTCAACCAGATTGGTGCTGCCGGCCTTCGCCATCGCGCCCAGCGACTTTTCGAGAATGGTGGTGAGACCACCTGCCTTGTTGCCGGGGCTCGGGTTGGAATCCATCTCCGCGCCTTCACGTGCGGTGTACTCCTCCCACCAGCGCATCAGCGCCACGAGCTTCTCGCCGACCTCGCGGCTCACCGCGCGGCGCGTCAGCAAGTGTTCCGCGCCATAGGTTTCTGGTGTTTCCGACAGAATGACCGTGCCGCCATGCCGCACCAGGAGATCGCTCGCCACACCGAGTGCAGGATTTGCCGATACGCCTGAATAGCCGTCCGAACCGCCACACTGCAGGGCAACGGTCAATTCGCTCGCCGGACAGGCTTCGCGCTTCACTTTGTTGGAATCCGCAAGCACTTCGCGCACGAAAGCAACGGCTGCCTCGACCGTCTTGCGTGAACCGCCAACCTCCTGGATGTCCATGGCGCGCAACCGTCCGGCGAGCTTCTGCTCTTCCATGAACCCGCCGATCTGGTTCATCTCGCACCCAAGACCGAGCACGATCACGTGGGAGAAGTTTACGTGCCGCGCATAACCACCGAGCGTGCGCCGGAGCACCGTGAGCGGCTCGAGCTGTGTCATCCCGCAACCGGTCTTGTGCGTGAGCGCGACGACGCCGTCGACATTGGGATAATCCGCCAGCGGATCATGTCCCGTAAATGGATTCTTCTTGAACACATCCGCGACGAGGCCCGCGACGTGGGCGCTGCAGTTCACGCTGGTCAGAATGCCGATGTAATTACGCGTCGCGACGCGTCCATCCGGACGACGTATCCCCTGGAATGTCGCGGGCAAGTCAAAATTTGGCGTCGGCTTGACGTCCACGCCCCATGCGTAGTCCTTCGAGAACTCGCCCATGCCGATGTTCTGCACGTGGACATGCTGCCCCGGCGCGATCGGCTTGGTCGCGAAACCGATAATCTGGCCGTATCGTTTGACCGGCTCACCGACGGCAATCGGCTTAACAGCGACCTTATGACCGGCCGGAATTCGTTCCGTCACAGTGACGCCTTGCGCGACTTCGACGCCGGGCAACAACGCCGCGCGCGCGATCACAACGCTGTCCTCAGAATGCAGCCGAATGACGGGTGCTGGCGCCATGGGAGTCTCCCGTTTGTAACTTTGGTTTTGCCGGATATCCTCTCCGGCCTCTTTAATCTGTATCGTATAGCAGAAAACGTGGATGCCCGGCACGAAGCCGGGCATCTTTCGTCTGGTTCCGCGAAGAAGGCGTGCCTTATGCCTTCCCGCCGGAATTCTTGCGCGTTTCTGCGATATGGCTCTTGGCCGACATCGCCAGCAATCCGCTGTCGTTCAAGATCGTGACCAGCTTGAAACCACGTTGGATAGCAAGGGTCGCGCCGGCCGCGCCACTGCAGTGGATACCCGGGAATATGCCGCGCTTCTCGCAGGCCTTCACGACCTTCTCATAGATCGCAAGCATCTCCGGTTCGGTCCTGTCCAGCGTCGGATGCAGGCCGTAGGAGAAGCCGAGATCCGACGGGCCGATGTAAACGCCCGCGATGCCCGGCACGTCGAGAATGGAGTCCAGATTCTCGACCGCAGTTTTGGTCTCGATCATCGGAATGCACAGCGTCTCATCGTTGGCCGTCTGCTGATAGGTGCCAGCCGAGCCATACATCATAGCGCGGATCGGTCCGTTGCTGCGCGCTCCGCGCGGCGGATACTTGCAGTAAGAGACGAACCGCTCCGCTTCTTCCTTCGTGTTGATCATCGGGCAGATCACGCCATAGGCACCGCCGTCCAGCACCTTGCCGATGATGCCGGGCTCATTCCATGGCACGCGAACCATTGGTGTGACCGGATGGGCCTGCATTGCCTGGAAGCACTGGATCATCGACTGATAGTCCTGCACGCCGTGCTGGATATCGACGGTGACGCTGTCGAATCCACACTGCGCCATCACTTCGGCAGAGAAGCCTGAAGGGATCGCAAGCCACGCGTTCACGACGACTTTGCCGGCCGCCCAGATTTCCTTGACCTTATTTGCCATTCGCTCGTTTCCAGTTTCAGTTCTGATTTTTGTTTCACTCGGGCGAACATCATGCATGAACCGCCC
Organism: Afipia dichlorophenoxyacetatis; assembly: GCF_055386385.1. NCBI lineage: Bacteria > Pseudomonadati > Pseudomonadota > Alphaproteobacteria > Hyphomicrobiales > Nitrobacteraceae > Afipia > Afipia dichlorophenoxyacetatis. Next base: position 4,182,229 of record NZ_AP029250.1, read on the forward strand.
TCCAATTGATGTCGTTATTGAGCGGCCTTTGCGATAGCCGCGTCATCGATTCCGACCAAGCGCGCGGTTGCGGTGATCGATTCCCAGGTTTCTTCGGTCAGCGGCACGCCGTTCTTGGTGCGCTCTGCACGCATTGCGGTTTCCGGTTCGCCGGGAATGAGAACCGAATCGTGGCCCTGCGCCAGCTTGCTGTCCTTGAAGTAGGAAATGTAGCGCGCCACTTCGCCGTCGAAGAAGTGCTCGGGGTCCACGCGCTTTGGATCGATAAAGATCGCCAGCATGCCGTTGGCGAAACGCCGATCCGGCTTGGTCGCACCGTTGCCGGTCAATGCACCACCCAGCAATTCGCACATCAGCGCCAGACCCGAGCCTTTATGCTCACCGAACGCACGGATAGCTCCCGTACCCTGCGCATGGACACGGGGGCCATTCGGCTCGTAAGGCCCGTACAGAACATGCGGGTCTTCGCTCAGGCTGCCGTCTTCAGTGACAAGCGCCCCCTTCGGCAGCTTCTTGCCGCCGCGGCTCGCGACCATGACTTTGCCTTCGGCGACGATGGAGGTCGCGAAATCGAGCACGACCGGATCCTTGCCGGGGCGCGGAATGCCGACGCAGTAAGGCGCCGTGGAGAGCTTGCGGGCAACGCCACCATACGGGGCAACGAGGATCGAGCCTGCAGCATTGACGAAGTAAATCGAGATCAGGCCTTCGGCGGCCGCCATTTCGGCCCAGTCGCCGACGCGCCCGAGATGGCCGGAATTGCGCAACGTCATCGCGGCAAGGCCGTTGGCCTTGCACTTCTCGATGCCGATTGCGACGGCTTGTGGCGTCACGGTCTGGCCATAGCCAAAGCCGCCATCGACAACCACCAGCGACGGCGTATCGACTGTCAGCTTGATCTTTTGGTCAGGGACAATGACGCCTTCTTTCGCCCATTTCACATATTGCGGCACGCGAATGACGCCGTGGCTGTCATGCCCGGTGAGATTTGCGGTCGTCAGATATTTGGCGATGCGCTCTGCTTCGGCTCTTGACGACCCTGCACGCGAAAAAATGTCAGCGACGAAGTCGATGAGCTTCTGAACTTGTATTGTAACCATTGTTAGACGTTTGCCTTCGTATGGCCGCCTAGATAAGCGGCTCTGATTGCTTCATTACCCCACAGCTCGTCGGGTTTGCCGCCGAGAGCGAGACGGCCGGTTTCCAGCACATACCCATAATCGGCGACGGACAATCCCATTCGCGCATTTTGTTCAACAAGTAAAACTGTTGTGTTCCGGCGGATTTCGGCAATGATCCGAAACACAGCCTGGACGATGACGGGGGCAAGCCCCAGCGAAGGTTCATCCAGCAGCAACAGGCGCGGCTTGGCCATCAAACCGCGCGCCACTGCCACCATCTGCAATTGTCCGCCGGACAACGTCCAACCCAGCTTGTCCGAAAAGGCCCGGATATCCGGAAACAGGTCAAACATCGCGTCGGCCTCACGGGACAGTTCGGCTTTCCCGACCCGGCGGTTGGACGCGCCGAGCATGATGTTTTCCTTCACGGTCAGACCGGGAAAAACCCGCCTGCCCTCCGGCACGTGGGAAATCCCGAGCCGGACGATCTGCTCCGGCCCAAGTCCTACGACCGATTTTCCATCGAACAGGATTTCACCAGCGCTTGGTTTCGTCAGTCCGGAAATCGCACGCAGCGTGGTGGATTTGCCCGCGCCGTTGGAGCCAAGCAACGTAACCACCTGCCCCTCGTCTACCTTCAATGAGACGCTGCGCAGCGCTTCGATTTCGCCATAACGGACGACAAGGTCCTTGATCTCAAGCAGGGCCATGTTCACTCCGTCCCGAGATAGGCTGAGATGACGTCTGGCTGCTGCAGCACCGCCAGCGATTCACCATCCGCAATGCGGCGACCGAAGTTAAGCACGGTGATGTGCTGGGCCGCCTCACGCACCAGCGTCATGTCGTGATCGATGATCAGAATGGTGAGCCCCTGTGCCGCGATGCGTTTAAGAAGATCATGAAGCTCGACCTTCTCTGTGGAGTTCAAACCCGCCGCCGGTTCGTCCAGAAGCAGAAGCGTCGGGTTTCCGGCAAGTGCACGGGCGATTTCGATCAGGCGCTGATGGCCGTATGAGAAGCTGGAAACAAGCTCATTGGCGCGTGCGCCTAGCCCCACGAAAGTCAGCGCCGACATGGCCCGTTGCGTCAGTTCATCCTGACCGCCCTTGCCGATCAAGGTATTGCCCGGCCGCTCCGCACCGATGACGACGTTTTCAAGTGCGGTCATCGATCGGAACAGCCTGATGTTCTGGAACGTGCGCCCCAGTCCCGCTGCTGTGCGCTGATGCGGAGGCATGTTGGTAATGTCTGTGCCGTCCAGCACGATCTTTCCGGACGTAACCTTGTAAAGGCCCGACAGCATATTCAACGTCGTTGTCTTGCCCGAGCCGTTCGGTCCGATCAGCGCATGAACGCCACCGCGACGAACGGAGAGATCGACCTTGTCGACAGCTTTCAGGCCACCGAAGTGCTTCGATAGCCCCGTCACCTCGAGGACCATGTCGCCCCCCGTCGTGGCCGGCGCAAGCTTCAGCGCTGGGCCAGCCACACGCGATGCGGCCTTCGTCCGCCACCTCGCTGTCAATTCATGGACAAAGCCCCAGATGCCGTCCGGCATGAACCGCACGATCAGAATGACGAACAGACCGTAGATGGCGAGGTAAAGCCCTGGGACGCTTTTGAGAAAACGCAGCCATTCCGGGATGAGAATGAGAAGGCCTGTGCCGATCACTGCACCGATCGGGGACGCGACGCCGCCGAGAAGCGCCATCGTGAGAAATACGATGGATTCTGCGAACGAGAACTGGTCCGGGCTAACGTACGAGAAGCCGCCCGCGAACAGGCCTCCTCCGATGCCTCCCAGCAGAGCGCAGATCGCAAAGGCAGAGACCTTGGTCCTGAAGATATCGATACCAGCAACGCCTGCGGCGAGTTCGTTGTCTCGCACCGCGCGCATGGCCCGCCCCATTCGCGTGTCAGGCAATTGCCAGATGATGTATCCGATCACCGCAAGCGCCGCCACGCAGAAGGCTAAGAACGATTGCTGTGTCGGAAACAATGCCGGCCGCCCGATCTTCGAGATGCCATCAGGACCGCGTGTGAGCCAGATCGCATTGATCATCACCAGCGTCACGATCTGCTGGAACGAGATCGTCACCATTGCGAGATAATGGCCGCCCAATTTGAGTGTGCTCATGCCAAGCAATGCACCGGCTGCCAGAGCCAGGAAGGCGCCTGCAATCAGGCAAAGCCAGAAATTGAGCTGATAATCGGCGGTGCCGAGACCGACGGCATAGGCGCCCAACCCGAAGAAGGCCGCCTGTGCAAGATTGATCTGTCCGCACAATCCAAGCACAACGGTCAATCCGAACACCGCGACGGCGAACGTCGTCGCCTGCATCAGGATGTTCAGGACATAGCCATCGAAAGTCATTGTCGCCGCGGCCGCTACGGCGATCGCGGCAACAACGAAATAAGGAGCGTGTCGCAACACCGATGGTGTCGAACGCGCGGGAGCGCTTACGGATACGTTTTCGCTCGGTATGGTCATGCTTTCTCCGCGACGCGTTCGCCGAAGATACCTTGCGGACGAAATACCAGGAACAGGATGAGCACCATGAACGCGAATGCGTCCTTGTACGGCACCGAGATATAAGCTGCGCCGAATGTCTCGATGATGCCAAGCGCAATGCCACCGATGATCGCGCCGGTGACATCGCCAAATCCACCGATAATGGTGGCTGCGAACGCCTTCAGCGCGATCGTCGAACCCATTTGGATCGAGACGAAGAGAATGGGCGCGACGAGAATGCCGGCAAGGCCACCAAGCACCGCAGAATAGATAAAGGTGATCATGATCATCGTCGACACGGAAATGCCGAGCAGCGAGGCCATTTCCTTATCCTGGGATGTCGCTTGCAGCTTCTTTCCGAGCATCGTGTGTTCGAAGAACCAGAAATTGAAAAACACGAGTGCGAGTGTGACGGCAATAATCAGTAGATACTGGCTATCAAGGTAGACCGGCCCAAGCTGGATACCCGGCGTCTCGAACCAGCCCTCCAGCACCTGCGGCGCAGGCCCGTAAATCGCCAGCACGGAATTCGCGAGCAGGATCGATGCACCAATGGTAGCGATGATCACCGGCAAGTACGTTCGATGGCGCAACGGATAATAGACGCCGAGATTGAAGATCACGCCAAGCAAGGCCATGCCGGCCAGCGCAAGCAGAAATGACAGCCAGTACGGCCATCCAAGATCGAGCGAGAACACGACCATCAGGTAGGCGGCGACCATCGAGAATTCGCCTTGGGCAAAATTCACGACGTTGGTTGCGCGGAAGATCAGCACGAAGCCGAGCGCCACCAATGCGTACACCGAACCGATACCGATGCCCGTAAAGAGCAACTGAAGGATCTGATCCATGAAAATCGACTTTCAAGATTCATGGCACGGCCAGACCGCTGGCCGGCTCATATCGACACGCGCTGAGAAAAGTACGGCGGCTCCCTCACAAGAAAGCCGCCGCCACTGTTACTTTTCAGCTTCGATGTGCTTCTCGAAGACGATATTTCCCTTGTCGTTCTTCACGATGTTGTAGCCATGAAGACCATCACCATTGGCGTCGAAGTTGTATTCACCTTCCGCGCCTTGATACTTCTTGATTGCGAGGATCGCGTCACGAACCTTTTCAGGCTCGGTGGACTTCGCGGTGTTCATGGCCTTTGCCAGCACGTTGACGGCATCGTAGGTCCATGCGCTCTGGTTGTCCGGCGCGAGCTTGTAAGCATCGCGATAGGCCTTGCCGTATACCTTGGATGCCTCGCTGGAATCTTCGGCATAATCAGCGACGCCGTATGTTCCATACAACGTGGCGCCGGCAAGTCGCGTTGACGATACGCCAACGATCGATGGCGACCCCACCCAAGGAATGTTGACGCCGAGCTGGCGCAACTGACGCGCGAAGATGCCGAGATCGTTCTCGAAGGTGAAGTACGAACCAAGGATATCAGCTCCGGATTGCTTGATGGCCAGCACCACCGGCGTGAAATCCTGACTCTGGTTTGCGTACCCCTGATCAAGCACGGGCTTTACTCCGAGCTTGTCCAACCCTTCGGTGAGCGCTTTTCCGCCTGCCGTGCCGAACGCGTCGGTCGAATGCAGGATCGCCCACTTCTTCTTGCCAAGCGTGTTGACACCGTAATCGGCGATCACGCTGCCCGAGTAGCTGTCGTTGGGACGGAAGCGAAACAGCCACTTGTTGCCCATGTGGGTCAGGTTGGGATCTGTTCCGCCAATTGCCATCGGCTTGCCGAGCTTCAGCACATCGGGGGCCATGGCGTGAACCTGCGTCGAACGGATCGAGCCAAGGAACGCCACGATATCCGGCTGCGCGGCCAGCTTGGAGAACGCAAGCACAACACCCGGATTGGTGGTCTGATCATCTTCCGTCACGAGTTCGAGTGGCTTGCCGAGAACACCACCTGCCTTGTTGACAGCCTCTAATGCGAGCTTTGCGCCGTTAAGTGCGAATTTGCCCTGTTCAGCGGCCGAGCCGGTGACAGGAAGAACCATGCCAATCTTAATAGTGGCACCCTGGGCGGCGGCGCTTCGGATCAATGCAGGCGCAGCAAGCCCGGCAGCCAAACCAATAGAAAAATCACGTCGTGTCAGCTTCATTGTTTTCTCCCTAATGGTCGTGCGTTTACCCGCCGACCTTATTGGGTCAGATTAGATGACCGAAAATCGACCTTGTCCACTGGCAGAAAGAAAATCGTTTGGGATGAAAACGCGTGCTGCGTCGCACGGATCAATCTTCGCCGAGAAAATAGTCAGGCGCCAAAGGTAAGCTGATAAACCCCAATTTATGCGAGAACGACCGCGATCGATTTCAGAAAGGGTTTACAACATTCTGCATCACGGGCCCGACAAGCCTCAATTGTTGCAGTTTTTACTCTTTTGGACCATTCAGCTGACATTTTCCCGTGAACCAAACCGTGGTATGAGCCACCAATACATACCGACATCAACGGATGGGCTTTAAAATGACTTTCTCGGGTCTGGGTTTTAATTCACGTCATTTTCGCGGTGGGGCTCTCGCCGCTGCAGTTATAATGGCTCCTGCCGTCGTCCACGCCGACTCCGCACCGTTTGCCAATTTTGCAGGCAACTGGTCTGGCAATGGCACTATCTCGATTGCCGAAGGGGGCACTGAACGTATCCGTTGCCGCGGGACCTATACCGTGGACGGCAGCGGCAATAACCTTCATCAAGTCCTGCGCTGCGCCAGCGACAGCTACAAGTTCGAACTGACCAGCGACGTCGCAGCCAGCGGAAGCAACATTTCCGGCTCCTGGAATGAAGCGAGCCGAAACGTCAGCGGCAGCATCTCTGGCCGCATTGCCAATGGCCAGATTGACGCCTTGGTCCAGACCAACGGCTATGCAGCGACATTCAACGTCGTGACCCGCGGCAACAAGCAGTCCGTGAACATCAGTTCGAAGGGCGAGCTCCGCGGAGTTACGATCAGCCTAGCGCGCGGCAACTGATCTTAGAAGAAGCCAAAAAAGAGCCTCATGACGGATATCCGTCATGAGGCTCTTTTTGTTTTTGACGTTCAGAAAAGCATCCCGGAGGTTCGGGATATTTCCTACTTCGCTGCCTTATTACCCCAAGCATCCTGAATGCGGCGCGATGTGCTGATCAGGAACATCGCAGTCGGCCGCAGGATGAAGAGGTCGGCGATCAATGCGGCGATCATTGAAAATGCGCTGAGCCATCCAAACAGGCGCAGCGACGGCAGATCCGAAAAGACCGTGACCACCAAGCCGCAAGCCAGCACCACGGTGGTCAAGATCAGCGCCGGCCCAACCAGCACCGTGGCGCGCTCCACCGCCTTGCCTTCGTCAAGACCAGGCCGCTCCTCCAGCCGCAAGCGGTTGAGGAAGTGAATCGTCGCACTCAGCCCCAGTCCGAACGAGACAGTCAGCGCCACCACGCTGGCGAATTGCAGTCCCTCTCCCATCAGCCAAAGCACGGTGCCCGAGAGCACCACCGGGAAAATGCCCGGCAGGATGCTCACAAGCATCACGACCACAGAGCGGAACGCGAGCCCGATAAAGGCGGCGACCAGTAGGAATTCGATCGTAAGACCGTGATTGAGCTTGTCGATCATGGCGGCGCTGTTACGAGCGGCGATGGCCGACAGGCCTGTCACTGCGATTTCATATCCCGGGTGTGCTGAGCGCACCGCCCCCATGGCCGCATCGAGCTTTTCAACGGTCGGCAGGATCTCGCTGGAATCGAGATCCGGCACACGCCCTGAAACGACAACCGCATCCTCTTCCTTAGAGATGAAGCGCCTGACCAGATAGGCTGGAAGCATATCGACATACTGCTTCAGAGTTTCGACGTCAGACTTTCCTGCCTTTTCAGCGATCCAGCGCCGCAGCGTCTCCAGCGACCAGACGTTACCGACACCTGCCTGCTTTTCGATGATCGAATGCACCGCCGCAATCGTGTCCAGCGTTTCCTTGTCATAGAGAGACTTGCCCTTCGGAAACTCGATCAGCACGTCGATCGGATTGGCGCCGGTCAACTTGGCATCAAGACGGCTCGAGGCCTCAACGGCCTGCTGCTTGTCCGGCACCTGATCGGCAAGGCGATAGCGCGGCTCAAGGTGTGCGTAGACAATACCGAGACCGCCGACCACCAGTAATGCGATCAGGCTGAACAACGCAGGCCTTCCGACCATGCGCACGGCGATCCAGGCAACAAAGGCGCGGAGCGCCTCAACACCCTGATCCGCTCCCTTGATCTTGGTGGCCAGCAGGTTCTCATTGCGCACAAGGAGAACACCGAACACCGGCACGAGCGACAGCACGGCGAGCAGTGCAATCAACGTCGCCATCAATCCCGCTTCACCGAAGGTGCGGATCAGGTCGGAATCGGAAAACTGCAGAGCGATGAAGGACAGCGCTGCAGTGCCGTGGGTCAGCACGCAAGCTGGGCCAACCACCAGGACGGCATTCCGAAAAGCTGTATACTTGTCCTCGCCTGCAATGAGCCGGTCGCGAGCCGCGAACGTTAGCTGCATAGAGTCCGAGAAACTGATGACCATGATCAGCGGGGTCATCACGTTCAGGAACATGTTGAGGCTGAATCCCAACCAGCCCAGCGCGCCGATCGAAAGCAGGATCGCCAGCAGCGGCGGAAAGGCTGCGACGATCATGAATGAGACGCGGCGGAAGAAGATGATCGCGATGATGCAGCCCGCGAGAATGCCCGCGATGTTGTAGGTGAGACCGTCGCGCTCGACGGCGTTGCGGATCTCAAGCTGCATGACCGGAACGCCGGAGAGCTGGCTGGTGAGGCCCGTGCCTTCCAGGTCTTCCGACATCGCCTTGCGGACTTCGCCGATGGTGGTGTTGAGACCCTTGTTGCCGACGATCTGCGGGTCCAGCGCCAGCACGATCAGCGCGAGTGTACCGTCTTCCGACAACAGCTTGCCGCGGATCACTTCGTTGCTCTTCACCTTCTCGATGAAGGCGTCGTAGTCCTTGCCCTCCGGCAATGTCTCGGGGAACAGCGCCGCCGGCAGCCTGCCGTTTTCAGGAGGCTGGCGCGCAGAGAACAGCGAGATGATGCCACGTGTGCCGTCGACCAATTGCAGGTCGGTGACCAGATCGCGCAGCTTCTCAAGCGAATTCCGCTCCAGCAGCGTCTTGCCTTCCACCACCACCAGCACATCGTACTCGCTGGAGGGGAAACGCTTCGTCACTTCCTCGTACTGCTTGTATTCGCGGGTATCGGATCGGAAGAGCTGGCTGAGCGAGTCGTCGATCTTGATGCGCTGAATGCCGAAGACTGCGATGACGCAGAGCGCGAGGAGAATGGCGGCTGCCAGCTTTGGCGCGCGGAGTGGGATCAGGCCGATCCTCTCGATCCCAAAAGCGATACTGAATTTACCGGCCGCGCCGGGGGTCGGATCGTTTGAAATTCCGTGAGACAAGGCAAATCCGATTCGATGGAAGGCAGGGAACTTTTATCTAGCAGATTTCCGGCGTGACGAGGCGTGGCATCCAAATAAAGCAGGAATAAGTGCCTGAAAGTCACACATTTAAGAGCGAGTTCCCTCTCGCCTAAAGGTTAGGTCAGCCCCCTACTTGCTCGGAAGTGAGGGCTATGTCCCCCGCGATGACGGTCGGCCCTGAGATCGCCCCTTCGGCCCTCCGGGAAGCCTACAAACGGGCCCGGACCTAATAGATTTGCAGTGAATATGGCCCCGGGAGCCGTCCTGCGTTACTGGGCCGGACTGCCATATACCCTTCCTGCAACCTGCTGATATAACGCCGCCATGTCTTACAAGGTCGCTGCTTTTTATCAATTCGTCACCCTGCCGGATTTTCAGGCCCTGCGGGAGCCGCTGCGTAACATGTGCGTGGCCCTGGATATCAAGGGTATCATCCTGCTTGCCGAGGAAGGCATCAACGGCACGGTCGCCGGCCGCGAAGTCGCGATCGACGCGCTGGTCAATCAGATGCAGAACGGCGCCCTTTTCAACGGTCGCCTCGACAACCTCGAGCTTAAATACTCTGGCGCCGCTGAGATGCCTTTCAACCGAATGAAGGTGCGGCTGAAGAAGGAAATCGTGACCATCGGCGACCCGGACACCGATCCGAATGCCAAGGTGGGGGTTTATGTCGATGCCGCGGACTGGAATGATCTGGTCAAGCAGCCGGACATCCTTTTGATCGACACCCGCAACCAGTTCGAGGTGGAGATGGGGACGTTCGAGGGCGCGCTTGACCCAAATATTACCCGCTTTGGCGAATTTCCCGATTTCGCCAGCCGCGCGCTCGATCCGGCCAAGCATAAGAAGATCGCCATGTTCTGCACCGGCGGCATCCGCTGTGAAAAGGCCAGCTCCTACCTGCTCTCCCAAGGCTTTGAGGAAGTTTATCACCTCAAGGGCGGCATCCTGAAATACCTTGAGGATGTTCCTCAGGACCAAAGCCTGTGGCGCGGCGAGTGCTTTGTTTTCGATCAGCGGGTGGCGCTCGGCCATGGTCTCTCGGAACGGCCAAAGTCCACCCTTGAAGGCGAAACGAGCGAGTCCCCTGATGAGTGAGTCCCAGTCGCTGGCGGCACGGATCGACGCGCTGGAAATCCGTATCGCCTATCAGGATGAGACAATTGAGACCCTGAACAAGACCATTACCGAACAGTGGCGCCAAATTGACGCACTAACCCGGGAGGTGGCCAATCTGCGCGACCGCCTTCATGACGCCGAGATGAAATCGGTCGCCGGGGCACCGCCCGAACCACCGCCCCCGCACTATTGACGCGGGTGGCCAATCCAGCGCAGGAGTCCACTCAGGAGAATGGGAGGACATCAATGCGTAAAATTGCACTTTTCGCAGCAGTCGCCGCAGCGGCCCTGGCCGCGACATCGGCATCGGCTGACGACCTGAAGATCGCGCTGATCTATGGCAAAAGCGGCCCGTTAGAGGCCTATGCCAAGCAGACCGAAACCGGACTGCGGATGGGACTGGAATACGCGACCAAAAACACCATGATGGTGGATGGCCGCAAGATTGTCATCATCACCAAGGACGATCAGGGCAAGCCGGACCTCGCCAAGGCTGCGCTCGCCGAAGCCTATCAGGACGACAAGGTCGATATCGCGATCGGGACAACGGCGTCGGGCGCGGCACTCGCCATGCTGCCCATCGCTGAAGAAAACAAGAAGGTGCTGATCGTGGAGCCGGCAGTTGCCGATGCCATCACCGGCGACAAATGGAATCGCTACATCTTCCGCACCGGCCGCAACTCGTCCCAGGACGCGATCGCCAACGCCGTTGCTATCGGCAAGCAGGGCGTGACCATTGCCACCCTCGGCCAAGATAACGCCTTTGGCCGCGACGGCATCGCAGCGTTCAAGGAAGCGCTCGCCAAGACCGGCGCAACGCTTGCGGCTGAAGAATATGTGCCGCCGACAACGACCGATTTCACTGCGGCAGGACAGCGTCTGTTCGACGCGCTGAAGGACAAGCCGGGCCGCAAGATCATCTGGGTGATTTGGGCTGGCGGCGGCGACCCGCTGACCAAGCTGCAGGACATGGACCCGAAGCGCTACAGCATTGAGCTGTCCACCGGCAGCAACATTCTTCCCGCCCTCGCCGCCTACAAGCGGCTGCCCGGCATGGAAGGCGCGGCCTACTACTATTACGGCATCCCGAAGAATCCGATCAACGACTGGCTTGTCACTGAGCACCAGAAGCGCTTCAACACGCCACCGGACTTCTTCACGGCAGGTGGTTTTGCTGCAGCAATGGCCGCTGTAACGGCGGTTGAAAAAGCCAAGTCCACCGACACCGAGAAGTTAATTGCGGTGATGGAAGGCATGGAATTCGATACGCCGAAAGGCAAGATGGTATTCCGCAAGGAAGACCATCAGGCGCTTCAGAGCATGTATCACTTCCGCATCAGGGTCGATCCGAACCTCCCATGGGCTGACAATGAGCTGGTCCGGGAATTGAAGATCGAGGACATGGACATCCCGATCCGTAACAAGCGCTGAGCCTCTTGAAACCTGATGGCCGGGCATGTCCCGGCCATCGCCATTTATGCCTCTGGCGTGAAGCCGGTCTGCCCGGCATAAATCAGTCTGGCGATTCCAATGCGAGCAGGCCGATGACTCTCACCCTCGAAACGCGTGACATGACCATCCGCTTCGGTGGCCACGTCGCCGTCAATAAGGTCAGTTGCACGTTCCGTCCGGGCGAACTCACCGCCATTGTCGGACCGAATGGCGCCGGAAAAACCACCTATTTCAATCTGATCTCGGGACAGCTTCGTCCAACCAGCGGTGAAGTCTTGCTCGATGGCGAGAATATCACCCGGCTGTCCGCGCCACTGCGCACGCGCAAAGGACTTGGCCGCGCGTTCCAGCTCACCAATCTCTTTCCGAATTTAAGCGTGGAAGAAAACGTCCGCCTTGCGGTACAGGCAGCCTCCGGCGTCCATTACGACATGCTGCGGCCGTGGATGAAACGCCGCGATCTGATTGAACGTGCCGACGAAATCCTCAACACCATCGCGCTCGGCAGTCGGCGCAATGTGGCAGCCGCAGCCCTCTCTCACGGCGATCAGCGCAAGCTCGAAGTTGCACTGATGATGGCGCTTGAACCCAAAGTCTTTATGTTCGACGAACCAACCGCTGGCATGAGCGTGGACGAAGTCCCGGTCGTGCTCGACCTGATCGCGAAGCTCAAAACTGACAGCAGCAAGATTATCCTGCTGGTCGAGCACAAGATGGATGTCGTGCGCTCGCTGGCGGACCGCATCATCGTCTTGCACAACGGCCAGCTTGTTGCAGACGGAAAACCTGCAGAGGTGATCGCATCGCCCATCGTGCAGGAGGCTTACCTTGGCGTCGCTCCCGGAAAGACCGCAGCATGAGCGACATGCTGACCCTCACCGACGTGCACACCCACATCGGGCAATATCACATCCTGCATGGCGTCGACTTCCTGGTGCCTGCAGGCCAGATCACGATGCTGCTCGGCCGCAACGGCGCAGGCAAGACGACAACGCTCCGCACCATCATGGGGCTGTCGTCCCCCTCCTCCGGCCAGATCCTCCTCGCCGGACAAAATATCGAGAAGAAGGCCACGCCGGATATCGCAGGCCTCGGCGTCGGCTACGTGCCGGAAACGATGGCGGTGTTTTCCGATCTGACGGTCAAAGAGAACCTCGTGCTGGCCGCACGCCAAGGCCCGCTCGACGATACGCAACTGCAATGGATCTTCGGATTCTTTCCGGCCTTGAAACGTTTCTGGCTGTCGCGTGCTGGTTCGCTTTCGGGCGGGCAAAAGCAGATGCTGTCCATCGCGCGCGCCATCGTCGAACCGCGCAAGCTGTTGCTGATTGATGAGCCGACCAAAGGCCTTGCGCCCGCGATCGTGGTCAACCTGATCGAGTGTCTTGCCGAAGTGAAAAAGCGCGGCGCAACTATCCTTCTTGTCGAACAGAATTTTCGTGTCGCACAGGAAGTCGGTGACAGCGTCGTCGTGATGGACAATGGCAAGATCATTCACCGCGGCATGATGAGCGATTTGGCACAGGATACCCCACTGCAGGAAAAACTCCTTGGCCTCAGCCTGGAGGCACATCAATGACCGACCTCGCCGCCACCGAACCGTTACCACAGGCCAAGCGGGATTTCATTCCGTTGCTGCTGCCGATTGCGCTGGCTCTCGTAACCATACCGCTGATCGGATCACCCAGCACCTGGGTCACGCTCACTGTGGCAAGCCTTGCCATGGGAATGATGATCTTCATCATGGCGTCCGGCCTCACGTTGGTATTCGGTCTAATGGATGTGCTGAACTTCGGTCACGGTGCTTTCATCGCGGTCGGTGCCTATGTAGCGACGCTGGTGCTGGTCCCCCTAGCGCCCTACGTCCAGGCGGACTCGCTATGGCTCAATCTCGCGGCTCTCGCACCAGCGGCGTTGCTGTCGATGGCTGTCTCAGGCGCGCTCGGCCTGGTGTTCGAGCGCGTGTTGATCCTTCCCGTGTACGGCAATCATCTCAAGCAAATCCTCATCACCATGGGCGGACTGATCGTCACCGAGCAGGCCCTCTATGCGCTGTGGGGACCAGTGCGAATTCCGCTGCCGCTTCCTTCCTCGCTGCGCGGCTCTTTCATCTTCGGTGATATTGCGATTGCCAAATACCGCGTGCTTGCAATGATCGTTGGCCTTGTCGTGTTTGGAAGCATTCTCCTGGTGCTGAACCGGACCAAAATCGGCCTCCTGATCCGCGCCGGCGTCGAGAATGGCGAAATGGTGGAAGCGCTCGGATACCGCATCAAGCGGCTGTTCCTCGGTGTCTTCATGGCAGGCTCCGCGCTTGCGGGCCTCGGTGGCATCATGTGGGCGCTCTACCGCGAGGAAGTGCATGCTTCGATGGGCGGCGATCTGATGGTGCTCGTCTTCATCGTCATCATCATCGGTGGCCTCGGCTCGATCAGCGGCTGCTTCATCGGCGCGATTTTGGTGGCGATGGTCGCCAATTATGGCGGCTTCCTTGTGCCGAAGCTCGCACTGGTCTCGAACATCCTGCTGATGGTGGCGATCCTGATGTGGCGGCCCCGCGGCCTCTTTCCGGTGACAAATCGATGATGATCCTTTCCGGCGATCCGCCGCGCAGCCGCATTCTAAGCCTTCTGCTCATCGTCATCGTGGCAACGTTGGCGCTGGCGCCCTTCCTGTTCCCCGGCGCGAAAGCCATGAACGTCGCCACCAAGATCTGCGTTTTTGCAGCTTTGGTCGCGTCCTATGACCTTCTGCTTGGCTACACGGGCACCGTGTCGTTTGCCCACACCATGTTCTATGGCATCGGCAGTTACGCCATCGCTATTGCACTCTATGCGCTCGGACCGACATGGAGCGGCATCGCTGCAGGCATTGCCATTGGTCTTCCGCTGGCGGTGCTGCTCGCGCTCGGCATCGGCCTGTTTTCGCTTCGCGTGCAAGCGATCTTCTTTGCGATGATCACGCTGGCTGTGGCGTCGGCCTTTCAGGTGCTGGCCTCCCAGATGTCCTGGCTCACCGGTGGCGACGACGGGCGAAGCTTCCAGCTTCCCGAACTGCTACGCCCCGGCACCGTGCTGATTTCGAAGGACGTGTTCGGATTCGAATTCAATGGCCGCACACTGACCTACTACATCGTGTTTCTTGCCGCGGCTGCGATGATCCTTGCCCTGCTCCGCATTGTGAACTCGCCGTTCGGCCGTGTACTCCAGGCGATACGCGAAAATCGCTTCAGAGCCGAAGCCCTGGGCTACCGCACTGTGTTTCACCTGACCTGGGCGAATTGTCTCGCCGCGCTGGTGGCGGCAGCAGCGGGCATGCTGAACTCGCTGTGGCTGCGCTATGCCGGCCCTGACACGTCGCTCAGCTTCACCATCATGGTCGATATTCTCCTGATGGTCGTCATCGGCGGCATGGGCACAATTTATGGCGCCATCATTGGCGCCGCGATGTTCATCCTCGCGGAAAACTATCTGCAGACACTGATGGGCATGGCCGCCAAAGCGACCGCGAGCGCGGGCATTCCCGTGCTACCCGATCTGCTTGCTCCCGATCGCTGGCTGCTGTGGCTCGGACTGCTCTTCATCGCGAGCGTGTATTTCTTCCCGACCGGCGTTGTCGGCAAGCTCCGCAGCCGGAAATCCTGATCCCACAAGTGCGGTCCGCGGCCAATAGCCTGCGGATTTTGCGATCCAAATGCGCTAGGCTTCTGGTAGCAATGCCGCTGGATCCCGCATGAGCACCTATCGCCTCGACCATCTGTTCGCGCCGCGCTCCATCGTGCTGATCGGAGGAAGCCCGAAATCCAATTCGGTCGGCGGCACCACGCTACGCAACCTCCGCGCTGGCGGGTTCAGCGGGCAGATCCATGTGATCAACCGGAAATATCCCGAGATCGAAGGCATCAAGACATTGCCGGACATTAAGGATGTGCCCGGAACACCGGACCTTGCGATCATCAGCGTTCCGCCGTCGTCTGTCGAAAGTGTTGTCAGAAAAGTCGGCGCGCGGGGCTGCCCGACCGCCATGATCCTGACCGCGGGACTGGGGCACGGCACGGGGTCCTCCACCGAATCCATCGCACAGACTGCGCGCGCGACGAGCTTGCGGCTGATCGGCCCCTCGCTCGGTATTCTCGTCCCCCGCATCAATCTCAACGCCAGTTTCGCTTCGCGCCTGCCGAAGGCGGGAGATCTCGCCCTGATCTCGCAATCGGGAGCGATATCAACCGCTCTGGTCGAATGGGCCATGAACCGAGACGTAGGATTTTCAGCCATCGCATCGATGACAGAAAATCTCGACGTCGATTTCAGCGATCTGCTGGATTATTTCGCGCTCGACACCGAAACGCGCGCCATTCTCCTCTATGTCGAATCCATCAGTGATGCGCGCAAGTTCATGTCGGCGGCAAGAGCCGCCGCCCGCGTCAAGCCGGTGGTCGTCATCAAATCCGGGCGGCACAAACAAGGCGCGCGCGCGGCGGCCACACACACCGGTGCACTCGCCGGGTCCGATGCGGTCTATGATGCCGCGTTCCGGCGTGCAGGTCTGGTGCGCGTGCTCGATATGGACGAACTATTCTCGGCTGCTGAAACGCTTGGACATATCCAATCATCCCATGGCCATCGGCTGGCCATTCTCAGCAATGGTGGCGGCCTTGGCGTTCTCGCCGTGGATAGGTTGATCGACCTTGGGGGTGAACTGGCGAGCATCTCGGAGGACGTCAAAAACGCTCTCGCAGAAATTCTTCCTGAACGATGGTCGAACGCCAATCCGGTCGATATCCTCGGTGATGCGGACGGAGAGCGTTACGCGCAGGCCTGCGAGCAGATTCTTGGCGATACCGCCAACAACGCGCTCCTGATCATGAACTCGCCGAACACCCTGGCGTCTCCAATTGAAAACGCGAAGTCCGTCGTGAATGCTGTGCTCAAGCACCGCAAGGAGACCTATTCCCGCAAGCCAGTATTTGCGGCCTGGATTGGTGATGATGGCGAAGCAGCGGCCGTGTTCGGCGCGGCTGGTATTCCTCACTTCTCCAGCGAAGCCGATGCTGTTCGCGGTTTCATGCACATCGTGCGTTACCGCGAAGGTTTGGATGTCGCCATGCAGACGCCACCCAGCCTGCCGGAAGACTTCGCACCTGACGTGATCGCGGGACGCGCCATTATCCGGGAAGCGCTGAGAGACAATCGGACCTGGCTAAGCCCGATCGAGATCACCGACCTGTTCGCGGCCTATGCCATCCCGATCGCATCCGCCATTCTGGCTCGCGACGCGCAGCAAGCTGTTCACGCGGCAGCGCCGCTCCTGGCGGAAGGCAAGACTGTTGTCGTAAAAATCAGCTCGCCCGATATTCCGACAAAGTCCGATGTTGGTGGCGTTCGGTTGAATCTCACCAGTGAGCGCGCCGTCCACGACGCGACCGCCGAAATCCTTGAGCGAGCACGCGCCATGAAGCCCGACGCTCGCATCGATGGCGTCACCGTCCATCCAATGATCCTGCGGCCTCGCGCTCGTGAGCTGATTGCAGGATTAGCCGATGACCCGACCTTCGGTCCGGTGGTGGTGTTCGGCCGCGGGGGCACCGCCGTCGAGGTCATCAACGACAAGGCACTTGCATTGCCGCCCCTCGATATGAACCTCGCGAAGGATCTGATTTCGCGGACCCGCGTGTCACGCATTCTCAAAAGCTACCGCGACGTCCCTGCCGCGAATGAGAACGCCGTCGCACTGCTGCTGGTCAAGCTGGCGCAGATGGCTTCTGATATCCCTGAGATCCGGGAGATGGATATCAACCCGCTGCTGGCCGACAGAGACGGTGTCATCGCTGCCGATGCCCGCGTTGTCATCGCACCACTAACCGAGTCCGTCCACGGATCGGGGCAATATCGTTTTTCGATCCGACCTTATCCCAAAGAATGGGAGCGGCATCAAACGCTCAAGGATGGCAGAAGGATTTTTGTGCGACCTGTTCGTCCCGAAGACGAGCATCTCTATCCTGAATTCTTTGAGCACGTCAGCCGCGAAGATGTTCGGTTGCGTTTCTTTTCCGCCATCAAGGAGCTGACTCATCCCTTCATCGCCCGCCTCACCCAACTTGATTATGCACGCGCAATGGCGTTCATTGCGATCGAGGAAACAACCGGAAAGATGCTTGGAGTAGTTCGCCTGCATACCGACGCGGATTTCGCGAGCGCCGAATATGCGGTTCTCGTGCGGTCAGACCTAAAGGGCTTGGGTCTCGGATGGATGCTGATGCAGATGATCATCGAGTACGCCCGTGTGGAAGGCGTCCGCACGATCCGCGGTCAGGTGCTGAACCACAACCACGCCATGCTCGACATGTGCAAAAAGCTCGGCTTTACCGTTGGCCCGGATCCACAGAACGGCGACGTCTCCCTCGTCGTTCTCCCCATCGTCAAATAAGTGTATAGACCTGTGCGGACCGTAGCGGAGATCCCATGTCGAGAATCATCATTTCAGCCGTGATTGCAGCAGCCCTCATTATTTGGGTCTATTTCGGCGTGTTTATGCACCAATAGCAGTTAGGTCCCATTACGGGACCAGCACCGCGCGCCCGACGAGCTTGCCCTGTTGCAAATCACGAAGCGACTCATCCGCCTGTGAGAGTGAACGACGCGTCACAGGGATCGGCGGAAGCTTCTTCTCGCGGACGAGATCAAGCAGTTCCTGCGTTTCTCGCAAATTTCCGACATAGCTGCCTTGGATCGTGACGGCCTTTATCGGGATCAGCGGCAAAGCCCAGGGAGCCCCACCACCGAACAGGCCAACAATGACAAGCTTGCCGCCCTTGGTGAGACAGTCGAATCCCAACGTCGCGGTCGCGGAATTACCGACAAGGTCAATTGCACCGCGAATGGGGCCACCGGCCTTTGCCATGATCTGTTGAAGGGCGTCAGGAGCTGCGCCATCCACAGTCGCCAACGCCCCCTCCTTCTCAGCGGCCGCGCGTTTGTTCGCATCGATATCGACCATGATGGCACCCTTGCCGCCCATCGCCTTCAGCAACGACAGTGCCATCAGGCCGAGACCACCGGCTCCGAAGATCACAATGGGCTGGTGGAAGTAAGCTTCGACCTTCTTGATCGCGCTGTAGGTCGTCACGCCCGAACAGGCATACGGTGCAGCCGTTACCGGATCGAGCCCCTTCAGATCGAGCAGATAACGTGAATGCGGCACCGTGATGTGGTCGGAATATCCGCCATCACAATAGACGCCGAGCGAACGCGGCTTGGTACACATATTCTCATCGCCAGCCTGGCAGACGTCGCACTTACCGCAACCAATCCACGGATAGATCAGCCGTACATCGCCGACGGACACACCACTCACCTCCGGGCCCCAAGCGACAACCTCGCCCACGGTCTCATGCCCCATGGTGAGCGGCAGATTCACGCCACGATCCTTGAGCGACAACGGCTTGCGGCCGTGCCCGAGATCGTAGCCGCCCTCCCAGATGTGTAGATCGCTGTGGCAGACGCCGGCGGCCTTTACTTTCAAAAGGACCTGCGAACCTGTCGGTTGCGGGGTCGCGATGTCGACCTCCTTCAACGGCCCCTTGAATTCGGTGACCTGAAAACTCCTCATCGCGTTTCTCCCTGATGTCTTCAGAATGTTTTTACGCAGCTCATTTGCAACAAGGCTGCGAATATCTGGTGGAATAGATGCGCGCAACGCTCCCACTGTCAATACGGGTGCGTCGAATGGCAGGCATCGACGGGACGTGAAACCTGACCGAAGATGCCGTATGGATGATCTAAGGATTGTCGCCGGCGCCAGCCCCCGCGGCAAAGGAAACTGAAAGCCGTGAGATGAGCGACCAATTTGACTGGAATCTTGTTAGATCGTTTTTGGCGATCACGCGTTCCGGCAGCATGACCGCAGCCGCGAAACGGTTGAAAGTCGACTATTCGACACTCAGCCGCCGCATAGCCGCGCTTGAAGCCTCCCTCGGGGCTCAGTTGTTTGATCGGCGGACAAGTGGTTCATCCCTCACCGAAGCCGGCGAACGCCTGCTGGAGATGGCCGAGCAGATGGATCAACTCGCCACATCGGTCGAACAATCCATCGGAACTGCAACGTTGCAGGCAACCGGCGCCGTACGGATCGGGACACCGGACGGCTTTGGCACGCGCTTTCTCGCCCCCCGCCTCGGCATTCTGTGCGACCGCCATCCCGACCTCACTGTTGAGCTGGTCGCGATGCCGCGCGAATATAATCTCTCGCGGCGCGAGGCAGACATTGCGGTGACGGTGACGCAGCCGAGCGAAGGCCGGCTCCATGCCCGCAAGCTGACAGACTACGAGCTGGGCCTCTATGCATCGCGCACTTATCTTGCCCATCATCCGGCGATCGACAGCACCGGCGATGTGCCGTCGCATCGCTTTATCTCGTACATCGAAGACCTAATCTTCTCGCCGGGGCTCGAATACACCCACTTCGTATCGCCAGACCTGCGTCCAGCGATCAAGAGCTCGAACCTTATCGCGCAGCTCAATTCCACCATTGCCGGCGCCGGGCTTTGCGTGCTGCCATGCTTCATCGCCAAGCACGAGCCGGAACTCGTCCGCGTTCTGCCGGGACGTTTCAAACTCATCAGATCATTTTGGCTGATGTTGCACAGCGATTTGCGAAATATCGCGCGCGTCCGCGTGACCGCGGACTTCATTGCCGAGCAGGCCGCAAAGGCACAGGCAGAGTTTCTGCCACCTGAATCGTGAGAATGAAACTCGGTCAGTGACCCACGTAGTTGTTTGTGTAGGTGTTCGTATAACCGTTGCTGTAATTATTCCCGTTGGTATTGCAACTGCCGCAGCCTGTTGGTGGTGGCTGTGTTGAAGGCGGCGGAGGCCGAACAACCTGCTGGGTCTGGTTGGCCTGCGATTTGTTCTTCGCGACCGCGTTGCCGCCGTCAAAGATTGAGAAATATCCGAGCGGATCGGTCCCCGGCGGTTTTGCCGGATCAGTCACAATCGTTCTGCCCAATCCAATACGTGCAGCCATTGCGTCGGTGGGCAGATCCTTGACGCCACCTGTCTGGCCCGGCCCGCTGGTCAGCGACGCCATGACCTGCTGAAGCAGGAAATCAGGTACGGGGAACGGCTCTGGAATTGGATCATTCGGCCCACTGACCCACGTCATATAGCCCGGCCTGACGATCGCCTGCCCTGCACCGTTCTTGATCGTAATCGTTCCGACGTGGCCGATGACAATTTCCCCATTGGCTTGCATCAGCTTCGGATCCGAGCCCGCAAATTCGGGCGGAATGGGATAGATGACGGTCGCAACACCACCGCGGATACCCAACGTTGCCACAGGCGTGTTGACGGTGACGCCCGCGGTATGACTAATCTGTCCGCCGACAAAGCGCATAATACCCTTGCTCACCGTGGCAACCATGTTTCCGGTGCCGGCCTTGGGATCATAGACGTATTCATCGATCACGATGTTGCTGTTTCGTCCGACATTTAGCGTGGAGGTGTCGGGAAACAGAATCTGCGTCGAGCCTTGCGCTGACGTCTGTACCCGTTCCTTGTAGATGATATTCGTTCCGATCGTCAGGGTTCGCGATGCCGCCCCCGGCGGCGTCCCTGTCGCCTCGATGTTGACGGCACCAACACGGCCGGAATCTTGCGCTTGAACCGGCGAGATCAACGCCCCAGCAACGCACAGGATCGTCGAGAACCAAATCTGCTTCTGAAGACTCATGCAGCTCTCCTCAGAATCGGGCCGTTGGCCCAAACATCACCGAGAAATTATCCAAGCGATAGTTCGGCAGCGTTGAATCGGTGCGATCGTATTGGATGGCGGTCGACAGACCGAAAGTCCTTGTCAGCGGCATATCGAACAATGCGCCGACTGACCAGGTGCCATCACGGCGGATCGTGAGAGGATCAATGAAAGGATTGGCCGCGTCGAAGCGCGTTTCGACATACCGGGCAAACGGCGCCACGCTCCAGTTTCGAGATATACTCTCAAACGGCGGCGCGAAGTCGAACGTCAGCGCAGCCTCGGCTCCCCACTGATCGAACGACTGAAACGCAAATGCAGACTCGCCGCGCCGATACAGGCCGCGCATGTCGAGCTTGATCTGCTGCGCGATCAACAGGCTGCCGGACATACCAACGGTGAACCAGTCACCCGAGTTGAAACCCGAAACCGGCGTCAGATCGCCATTTTTAAAATCGGCGCGGCGCCAGTCAAAATCCGGTCCAAACGAAAAGCGATTGTTGACCGGAAACTGCAGAGCCACGCCGGCGCCGACAGTCGAGAAATAGGATGAACCGCCGAGCCACGTGTTACCGCCCGTAACATACGGCTTGATGGTCGCTCCCGGAAAAAGTTCGGGAGCGAGCGCCAGTCGCGGCCCAAAACTGAGATCAAAGAAGCCGACATTCAAGTCAGATAAACGCGCCTGCTGCGTCAGGTAGCCGACCGCACGCGTCTCCAGAACGTCACCACGCTGATTTTGCAAATCATAGTCATGACTGACGCCGGCCAGGCCAAACCAGTTGACGTCGCTCTTCTGACGCGCTGTCGGAAGCAGTGCGAGATCGTTACCGCCAAGCCGAAGAACTCCGCCAGCCGGCGCAAAGCTCGCATTCGACTGCGACCGAATGCCGGTTTGTACGAATCCAGACAGCCTGCTCGGCTGAAGCTGCTTCTCCGTCTGCGGTAGGTAGGTCTCGATCCGTTCTTTCGTGACCGCATCGAGATCCGGACTGGCGAGAGCCTCGCGGAAATACCGCTGAGCCATCTCGTAAGAACCCAAACGAAAATAAAGCGCCCCCAATTCATACTTCACCCGCGTCAGTCGCGGATTGTAGAACAGCAAACGCTCGAGCGCGCCGATCGCCGCCTCATAATCGCTGCGCGCTGTCGCGACCCTTACGAACTCAAATGTCAGCTCGTGGTTTGCCGGATTTCGCACCATCTGTTGGAATAGCTGGTCCTGCTCCTGCGCGCTTTCGGCCTGCGCGGAATGATGCGCACCGAGAACGACTGCGAAAATTGCCAGGAAACCTGAACGGCAAATGAGCACCGCTCGACCGAAGAGCCGCCCCCGATGCGCAAAAATAAACATCAAGAAACATTCCAAACGCAGAAACTATCCGATCCAGAAACCATAAAATCTCCGCGTATTCAACGCCGTAAAGGCAAATTGCGTGACCGGATTGCTACAGATGTGGAGAAAGATAGCGTCGGATAAAACGACAAATTCAATAAGCCGAACGAGCCTCCATCATGGGTCGCCCGGATTTGTCGTTGCGAAGATGGACTAGGTTCAACTGGAAATGAATTTTGGCCACGGTCGGTAGGCTCCATTGCCGCGCGATCGCGGGGCATTCACTGGCGGCGAGCAGCCATACTGTGCGGCCCCATTGCAACACAGCAAACCTCCCGCAAGGACAAATATCGAGCCCTAAGGACTGCGGCTGTATCACTGCGGTACACCAGCGCCTTTTTCGCAACGCAGCCCTCGGCTTGCCCGCAAGGACGAATAATTGCATTGAGAAGATGCGCCGAAATAAGCAAAAAAGATCCAAGGCTTTCAGGGAGAAAACCGCACATGGCTGAACCCGCGCGTGCCCGCCCATTGCCCACGCCCGAAACCAAACACTTCTGGGACGGAACACAGGCCGGCGAACTGCGGCTTCAACGCTGCGACGATTGCTCCCACGTTTATTTTCCACCCCGTCCCTTCTGCCCGTCCTGTGCATCGCGCAAGGTCAGCATCTTCAACGCCAGCGGCAAGGCAACGCTCTACAGCTACGTCATTCATCATCGGCCCGCTCCTGGCTTCACGCCACCTTACGCCATCGCTGTGGTCGAACTCTCTGAGGGGCCACGCATGATGACCAACATCATCGACTGCCCGCAGACGCCAGAGGCTCTCGAGCTCGACATGAAGCTCGAGGTCGCGTTCGAGAGACTCGACGACAAGGTTACCCTCCCCGTGTTCCGCCCGGCGAAAGGGTAACGCTTATGCGCAGAAATCAAGTTGCCGTTGTTGGTGCGGCAGAGACCACAAAACTGGGCGTCATTCCTGATATGTCGCAGATCCAGCTGCACGCGGACGCCGCGCTGAATGCGCTGGCGGATGCCGGGCTGAAGCTGTCTGACATCGACGGCATTGCCACGGCTGTTGAGACCCCGCAGCAATTGGCCCACTATCTTGGCATTACGCCGACATGGGTGGATGGCACATCGGTCGGTGGCTGTTCGTTCATGCTGCACGTCCGCCACGCCGCCGCGGCCATCGAAGCCGGGCTTTGCAAAACCGTCTTGATCACCCACGCCGAGAGCGGCCGCTCGATGATTGGAAAGCCGCCTCGCCATGTGCCCGCCGACAGCCTGAATGGCCAGTTTGAGCAGCCCTTCGGCGCGTGGGGGCCGCCCAGCCTGTTTCCAATTCCCGTCCTTCGATACATGAAAACCTACGGCATCACCCATGAACAGATCGCGATGGTGTCCGTGGTGCAACGCGAGTGGGCGGCGAAAAATCCGCGCTCGACATACAAGGATCCGATCACCGTTGAGGATGTTCTTAATTCGAAGATGATCGCCTATCCGTTCCGGATCCTGCAGTGTTGCCTCGTGACCGACGGCGGCGGTGCATTGATCCTGACCAGCGCCGATCGCGCGAAGGACTTCCCGCAGAAGCCGGTCTACATTCTTGGCACCGGCGAGAGTGTCGAAACGCCGATGGTCAGCCAGATGGAGACATTTAACTCCTCACGGGCATTCAAGGTCGGGGGACCGACCGCGTTCCGTGAGGCCGGCATCGCGCACAAAGACGTCGATCATCTCATGATCTATGATGCCTTCGCTCATCTCCCATTGTTCGGCCTCGGTGATCTCGGGTTCATGCCGCACGAGGAAACCGGTAAATATATCGCAGATCGCAATACCGCCATCGGCGGCAAGCTGCCGATGAATACCAATGGCGGCGGGCTGAGCTATATGCACTCCGGCATGTACGGCATGTATGCACTTCAGGAGAGCGTGCGGCAGATGCGTGGTATCGCACCGGCCCAGGTGCCAGACGCAAAAATTTCCGTCTGCCATGGCGTCGGCGGCATGTTCGCCGCTTCGGGCACCATCATCTTTACCAATGAACGCTGAGACCAAAGGAAGTAAACGAGATGACAGATCAAAAGTCGCTGGATGGCAAAGTTGTCGTCGTCACTGGCGCGGGCCGCGGTATCGGGCGCGAAATCGCGATGCTCGCGGCAGCCGAAGGCGCGAAGGTCGTGGTCAATGATCCTGGCGTTGCCTCCGACGGATCGGGAACAAACGCGGCTCCTGCAGAAGAAGTGGTCGAGGAGATCCGCAAGCGTGGCGGCACAGCAGTCGCAAACTTCGAAACAGTGGCGGAAGCAATTCCCGCCAGCAAGATCATCAAGACCGCAATCGATTCATTCGGCCGCCTCGACGGTGTCGTGAACAATGCAGGCATCCTGCGTGATGCCATTTTCCACCGTATGAGCGTCGAGGCGTTCGAATCCGTCATTAAGGTGCATCTAATGGGTTCGTTCTACACGTCGCATGCGGCGGCGCGTATCTTCCGCGAGCAGCAGAGCGGCGCGTTCGTGCACTTCACGTCCACGTCCGGCCTCATCGGGAATTTCGGGCAGGCTAATTATTCAGCCGCGAAGCTAGGAATCGTTGGCCTGTCGAAGTCGATCGCTCTCGACATGAACCGCTTCAACGTTCGCTCCAACTGCGTATCGCCGTTCGCCTGGAGCCGTATGATCGGCACCATCCCGACCGAGACCGAAGAAGAGAAAGCCCGCGTCGCGCGCATGCAGCAGATGGGCCCAGAGAAGATCGCACCACTGGTAGTCTTCCTACTGAGCGATGCGGCGAAAGACGTCACCGGACAGATTTTCGCGGCCCGCATGAATGAAATCTTCCTGATGGGTCAGTCGCGCCCCTTACGGTCGATCCATCGCGCCGAGGGCTGGACCTGCCAGACGATCGCGGAGCACGGCATGCCCGCGCTGAAATCGTCGTTCTACAAGCTCGATCGCTCGGCGGACATCTTCGCGTGGGATCCGATCTAGCCCCTCACCGGGCGAGCTGATCGCACCTCGGACTCATTCATCCACGAACTTAGGTGCGCGCTTCTCGATATTGGCGCGCACCGCCTCGCGCTGGTTAGGCGATCCCAACACCTTCATCTGTTCCACGGATTCCGCCAGCAAGGCAGGACCAGGATCGACCGACAGGTTGTTCAGCATCCGCTTGATGGCGCGAATGGCATCCGGGCTCTTATTTGCGATCTCGCACGCAGCCTCCAGCGCAACAGCTCTCGGATCGTCGCAGATCCGCGTGGCGAGACCATAGGACATGGCCTCTTGCGCGGAGAATATCCGGCCGGTGAATGCCAGATCGCGAAGGATGTCGTCGCGAACGAGACGGCTGAGGATCGGCGTTCCGGCCATGTCAGGCACCAGGCCCCATTTTACTTCCATGATAGACATGCGCGCATCCGGTGCGAGAAAGCGCATATCCGCGCCAAGCGCCAGTTGAAACCCACCACCGAACGCAACGCCGTGAACAGCAGCAATCACCGGCACTGGAAGTTGACGCCAGCCCCAGACTGCCTGCTGTGAATGATTGGTCTGGCCATGGGTGCGTGCCGCGAGATCCCGCAGATCGCTTTTGCCTTCTCCCATGGCTGCAAAACGCCCCATATCCAGCCCCGCGCAAAATGCTTTTCCCTCGCCCGAGAGCACCACAGCGCGCAATCCCTTTTGGCTCTTGAGACGATCGGCGGTATCGACAAGCGCCTCGAACATTGCGGCATCGAGCGCATTCATTTTATCGGCGCGGACAAGGCGAACGTTGGCGACACCGTCCAACATCGAAACCGTGACACGATCGTTCATCGAAGAGCTCCCCTTGTCATTTTGATTACTGCTTTACACGCTAAAATCACCCTGCTCTAATCCACACATAAACAGAAGAAAATATCGAGCAACAACGTTCTTTCTCAAAAGATATCAGCCATGACCGCGCCGGGGGATTCGGCGCTCGTCGAAGGCCTCGCTTGAGAATGCAACGTGATGTGTGAGGAATAAATGGCCGCGCCGAAGCCCCCTGCGTTTGAAACACTGAGCCTCCATGCGGGCCAGCACCCCGACCCGGTAACCGGTTCCCGGGCTGTCCCCATTCACCAGACGACATCCTATGTCTTTCAGGACGCCGATCATGCGGCGGCGCTGTTCAATCTTGAGCGCACCGGCCACATCTATACGCGCATCTCGAATCCGACGATCGCGGTTCTTGAGGAGCGTCTCGCCGCACTGGAAGGTGGCGTTGGCGCGGTTTGCACCGCCAGCGGCATGGCGGCAATGCACCTTGCGATTGCGACACTGCTGGATGCCGGTGACCACATCGTCGCTTCGTCTTCGCTATATGGCGGCACGATCAATCTGTTGACCCACACGCTGCCGCGCTTCGGCATCACCACCACCTTCGTCAAGCCGCGCGACCTCGACGGCTTGCGCGCTGCCATCAAGCCGAACACCAAGCTCGTGATCGGTGAGACCATCGGCAATCCCGGTCTCGAAGTTCTCGATATTCCCGCGGTCGCCGATATCGCGCACAACGCAGGCATTCCACTTCTGATCGATAATACGTTTGCGACGCCCTATCTCGCGAAACCGATCGAGCTTGGTGCCGACATCGTCATGAACTCGATCACCAAGTGGATCGGCGGTCATGGCATTGCCATCGGCGGCGTCATCATCGATGGTGGCCGGTTTGATTGGGACAAGTCCGGCAAGTTTCCGACGCTGACAAAGCCCTATGCCGGATACCACGGCATCGTCTTCAGCGAGGAGTTCGGACCCGCTGCTTTTATTATGCGGGCACGTGCAGAAGGTCTCCGTGATTTCGGTGCATGTATCTCTCCGACCAACGCGTTCCAGATTCTGCAGGGCGTTGAGACGTTGCACGTTCGCATGCAGCGGCACATCGAAAATGCCAAGGCCGTGCTGGACTTCCTCGGATCGAACAAGGCCGTCGAGTGGGTGCTGCATCCCTCTCTCGAAAGCCATCCCGATCACGCCCTGGCGCAAAAGCTGCTGCCGCGAGGTGCCGGCTCGATCATCAGCTTCGGCATCAAGGGCGGCCGAAGCGCCGGACGAAGGTTTATCGAAGCACTGAAACTCGTGAGCCACGTTGCCAATGTCGGCGATGCCAAAACGCTCGTGATTCATCCGGCGAGCACCACTCATCAGCAGATGACCGCCGAACAACTTAAGACAGCCGGGATCGGTGAAGAGCTGATCCGGCTATCCATCGGAATCGAAGCCGCTGAGGATATCATCGGCGATCTCGGCCAGGCCCTCCGCTTCTCCCAGAAGGCGTAACCCATGCATTTGAATGTGAACGGAGCCGAGGTCTTCGCAGCCACGGGCGGAAAGACTTTCGATCCGAAATTGCCGCTGGTGATTTTCCTGCACGGTGCGGGCTTCGATCACTCCATGTGGGCGTCGTACAGCCGATGGTTTGCTCACCATGGCTACAGCGTGCTGGCTCCCGACCTTCCCGGGCATGGACGCTCCAAGGGGCAGCCGATTCCGACGATCGCGGGGATGGCGGACTGGGTCATCCGTTTGATGGAGAGCGCCAGAGCTCCCGACGCCAGGCTTGTCGGCCATTCCATGGGAGCACTGGTCGCGCTGGATGCTGCCGCTCGCTATCCTGAAAAGGTGAAAGGTATCGGCCTCATTGGCGTCGGCGCGGCCATGCCGGTCTCTGCAGACTTGCTCGCCGCGGCGCAGGCAAACGACCACGCGGCGATCGATATGGTCTCGATCTGGGGTTTTGGATTTGCCGCAGGTCTCGGTGGCTCACAGGCCCCCGGCCTTTGGATGATGAACGGCGGCCAGCGCGTCCTTGAACGAACCCCGCCGGGTGTGCTGTTCAGCGATCTCTCGGCCTGCAACGATTACAAGGCGGCGCTGGACGCTGCGGTGCGGATCAAGGTCCCTGCTACGCTCATTCTCGGCGAACGGGACATGATGACGCCGATGAAGTCCGGCAAGCAACTCGCTGCTGCGATTGCAGGCTCACAAGAGGTTATTTTGCGCGGGGCCGGACATATGCTGACCGACGAACGCCCTGACGATGTGCTGCTTGCTCTTGGGACGCATATCCCGAGATAGGTCTATCAGTGTCGGGATGGCGGTTCATCGAGAATGTCGAGTGCCTCGGTGAAGGGAAATTCGAGCACGATTTCGCCGTCGGCGTCGGTGACTTCAAGTATGGCTGACAGTAAGTCCGGCGTTTGCTCTTCATCGACGAGCAATTGCCGGATCGTTGCCCGTGCGACGCGCCATGCGTGATCAGGGTCCTGCAATTCCGCTCCCTCCGGGTCCGGAATCAATGTTTCGCCAATGCGCGTATGAAAGAAATATCTGGGCATGACCGGCATCTATAGCTGATTACCGTACAGTACAAGACCGTCCCCATCCTCGATTGGTCAAGCTGCAATATCGGAGGGGTGATCTGCACGAACCCGATTGATCTCGGAGTGCTTTTTAAGGCCTAACTGACCAACTGCCGCTGGAATCAATTTCGTGCCTGCTGTTTTCACTGATCCGTTGTTTTATTGCGCCGCCATTCCCGCCGTGATCCTTTTGGGGCTGGCCAAGGGCGGTTTTTCAGGCATTGGCACCGCGGCCACGCCGCTGGTTGCCCTCTACCTGCCGCCACTCGAAGCCGCAGCACTGTTGTTGCCGATTCTCATTACCCAGGACATCATTTCGGTTTACGTCTATCGGAAAGA
The DNA here is from genome assembly GCF_055386385.1 of Afipia dichlorophenoxyacetatis. Lineage (NCBI taxonomy): Bacteria > Pseudomonadati > Pseudomonadota > Alphaproteobacteria > Hyphomicrobiales > Nitrobacteraceae > Afipia > Afipia dichlorophenoxyacetatis. The sequence continues at coordinate 4,211,714 of NZ_AP029250.1, forward strand.
CTGGGATTCCTGGAATCTCAAAGTCATGCTGCCGGGCGCAGCGACCGGAATGGGCATCGGCTGGCTGCTGGCATCGCATTTGCCGGATTCGGCAGTGCGCATCCTCGTCGGCGCCATCGGCGTCGCGTTCATCATCAACAGTTGGCTCAAGCGCGCCAACGTTGATCCGCAAGAGAAAACCGCTGCAAGCGGATTTGTGTGGGGAAGCGTCTCCGGCTTCACATCGTTCATGACGCAGGGCGGCGCGCCTCCCTTCCAGATCCATGTGTTGCCGCAGCAATTGCCGAAGATGACGTTTGTCGGGACAGCGACGATCTTCTTCGCGATCGTCAACCTGATGAAGATCGTGCCCTACTTTATGCTCGGCCAGTTTTCATCGCAAAATCTGGCAACTTCGCTGGTTTTGCTGCCGCTGGCGATTCTCGCCAACTTTGCCGGCATCTGGCTGGTCAAGCATATGCCGACAAAGCTGTTTTATCAGATCTCCTACGTGCTCCTGCTGGCCGTGTCGCTTGGCTTGCTGTGGCAAGGCCTCACGGATCTCTTTTAAACGCAGCTCAACTAGAGCATCGGCAGGCTGCTCGGCTCCCGGCCGCGCGGAAACGCCTTGTCGATGACTTCGATATCCTGTTCGCTCAAATCGAGTTTGCCAGCACCCGCGTTGTCTGCCGCGTGAACTGCAGATGACGCCTTTGGAATTGTCAAAACGGACGGCTGGCGGGTCAAAAAGCTAAGCGCAATCTGCCGAGGAGTGGCGCCGTGCTTGTCGGCAATTTGCTGCAAGACTTTCCCCTTCGGTGACTGGGCGCTTGGAAAATCATCGTGCCCGAACGGTGAATACGCCACCACTGCGACGCCGTTTTCCTCACACCATGGAATGACGGAGTGTTCGATGGCCCGCTCATTGAGGTGATACAGCACTTGATTGCAGGCGATGCGCTCCTCACCCGCAACATCCAGCATCTCCTCAAGATCCGCTGCATCGAAATTGCTGACACCCCAGGACAGGATCTTTCCAGCTGCGACGAGATCCTCGAACGCCGCCACTGTCTCTTCCAGCGGATATTGTCCACGCCAATGCAGGAGGTAGCAGTCCAGACGATCCGTCTTGAGCCGCTTGAGCGAACGTTCACACGCCTGCATCGTGCCGCGCCGCGACGCATTGCTTGGCAACACCTTGGAAACCAGAAACACCTCGTCCCGCCGCTCGGATATCGCGTCTGCAATGACCAGCTCGGCATCGCCATACATCTCAGCGGTGTCGATATGCGCCATGCCGAGATCGAGCCCCTTGCGCAGCGCTCCAACTGCCGCCGAGCGATCTCCGTGGTCGAGATACCAGGTCCCCTGTCCAATCACGGAGGTCGTGTGTCCGGATTTTCCGAATGGCTTTTGCTTCATCCTTGGTATTCCTCACTCTAATTCTCGATTAATAGCCGGTCATTTCGAGATAGCCCATGCCGCTCTGGCTGCCTCTAAATGTGATGGGCCCTTCCCAATAGGAAAAACGCGTGCCCATCCAACTCTTGGCATTCAGCGGCATGCCCTCAATCTTCAGCCCACGATCCGCGAGAACGATGGCCCACGACGTCGGAAGCTTGCGGCCATCGATGTCCGTGAAACCAGTGGGTGTCATCGCAATCGAGCTCCCGGGAACAACTTCAGAGCGTCCGCCCTGATCAATCCAGTTGCCGGCGAAGTAATTGCCGCCGTCTTTTTGGCGAAGCCGAAACAGCATGACCTTCTCGCCGGTCTCCAAATGTAACGAAAACCAATCCCATCCCGTCTGATCGGATGCGAGCGGTTGGCTGCTCCATTCGCGGTCCATCCACGCCAGTCCTTCGACTTGAACCGTCTTATCATCGAGCGTGACAGAACCTCTGGCTTTGTAATATGGCTGGCTGAAGTAATAGGACGCCTGCCCACGTTCGGATTTCTTGCTGTAGCCGCCTTCCCCCTGCAGCACGAGCGGCTGATCCGCTTCGAGCTTCAGGGCGTAGCTGAAACTGTCTCCCGAAGCAGAGAGCTCGATCGGCGCAGCGGTTTGTGCGGAGAAACCGGCAGCCCCGCCCATTGTCCATGAATCAATCCACGCTCGAAATGAATTGGCTTTCGCCCCTGCCTGGCCTACACCACCGCGCGCAAAGCGCTCGGCGTAGCGATGCGTATGTGCGTTGGTGACGGCAGCATGTCCCATCCAGAGTTGCCGATTGTCCCAGCCGTCCTGCTCCGCTCCCGGAGACATGGCCTGCCGGAACAACGTCCACTGCGCCCCCCATGGCGTGCCGTTGGCTTCCTTTAAATTTGCCGTGAGATACCACCACTCGATGCGATAATCCGGATGCGGACCGAGATCGCGCGGAAACTCCAAAGCCTTGCCGGGCACGACCGCTGCAAACCCATCGCTCGCGCCACCCAACCCGGCGAAACCCTGCGCGCCGGCGAACTTGGTGGCGAACGGGACCAACAAGCTGCCACCCAGAAACGCACGTCGGTTGATGTGAAGGTCAGCGCTCATTGGTGAAAATCTTCACAAGCTCCGCTGGCTGCAACCGAGCCAGTCTGAGAATGGGCAAACACGTCGCTAACAGCGCGGCCAGCATAGCGATCCCGAGCAACTCCAGCAGTTGCACTGGAAATATATAGAGCGGCAGCCGCCAGCCGAAGGCCTTCACGTTCACCACCGCGACCAGACACCATGAAACGAGAATGCCCAACGGCAGCGCAAGCAGCCCGGTCAGGAATGCGACCGACATCGTCTTCAGCAATTCAATGGCTGCAAGCCGTCGTCGGGTGATGCCGAGCGCCCACAGCGGCGCCAGTTGCGGCAATCGGCTGTTGCTCAATGTCAGCAGGCTCGTCAACAATGCAATGCCAGCCACACCAAGTGTAAACGCATTCAGCGCCGAGGTGACAGCGAAGGTGCGATTGAAAATCCTTATCGAATCCGCCTTCAGTGTCGCCTGATCGATCAAACGTGTTGTATCGAGGCCGAACTTGCCGCGAAGCGCATTCACCAGTTCATCCACCTTGGCTGGCGTGACACGCAGGCCGAAGCGCGTATGCGTAACGGCTGGCCAGTGCGCTGCCAGTCTATCGATGTCGACGCCGATCTGGCCTCTTGGATTTCCATAGTCAGCATAGATGCCGACAACCTGCACAGACCAGGGACCCGTCGCGGTCGGGAGACGAACCCTGTCCCCGAGCTTGAGATTCAAGCGTCGCGCCAACTGCTCACTGAACATCGCGCTGTCGGTTTGAAAAATTTTATCCCAAACATCGGGCAAGGATTCCAGCAGAGGCCAGCTTTCCCGATATGTGGCGTGATTGGCGAAGCTCAGAACCTCAACAGGAAGACCATCGAGCGTCACATCCGTTCGCCACGCCGGCAGGATGGCATTCACCTCAGGCCGTTGCCGCAACCACGAGACGATGTCCTCACCCTGCTTGTCGCTAGTTGCATTGATGTAAACTTCCGCTCCCAAGCGGGTATCCAACCAATTTGTAAATGTCCGGCTAAAGCTTTGCACCATGGTGCCAACGCCGACGTTCACCGCAAGTGCAAGCAACAGTGCCATCAGCGCTAGCGAAAGACCGGGAAGCTGTTGCCTTCCGTCCGCCCAGAACCATTTCGCCAACGGCCGACCGCTTCGATGTTGGCCGAGCCACAGAATGGCACCCAAAATCACAGGCAAGATCAAGGCAGCCGCGAGCAGCAACGCCGCCAAAACGAGAAAGCCTGCGATGAGCGAGTCGCCCCAGTATAAGACGCCCGCCGCGACAAGCGCTATCACACCCGCAATGACGCCTTGGCGCATGAGCCAATGCTGCTGTGCCTGTTGCCATGCGTAAGGTTGCGCTGCTGCAAGGATGGGCAACCGATAGACCCGATAAAGGCCAGTTGCCGCTGCAAACAACGCGCCAAGAATGCTCATGCCGAGCCCCGACAGCCACCATTCAGGTTTGAGCGATAGCTCCCCCGGGATTTGTGCGCCGTAAAGCCCGCGCAAGCTTGCGGCAACGTCAGGCAGCAAAAACGCGGCGACGACATAACCGCAGATCAGCCCGATAAAACCCGAGGCAATGGCAAAGCACACCAGTTCAAGGACCAGAACGCCCGTGAGCGTGCGAGCGGACACGCCGCAAGCGCGCAACGTCCTGAGCGTCGGCAATCGTTGTTCGAGTGCAAGGCCGACGGCGGAGTGAACAATGAAAAGCCCGACAAAAAACGACAGCAGCCCAAACGCAGTCAGGTTGAGGTGAAAGCTACTGGTCAGTTGTTCGAGATCGCTTGGTGCCCCTGCCTCCACCAGCCGCAATTGGTCACCGACGACGTTTTCGAGTGGCGGTGTTGTGCCGGCTTGCTTGTCGACCAGCAGCCGCGAGATTTGTCCTGGCATTTTGAGGACGCGTTGCGCGACGCCAATATCGACCACCAGAACGCCGGGCGCGAGATTGTGCTGCAAACTCAGCGGCGGCAGCGGCGTAATCCCGTCGATCAGCGGCACGTCGCCGTCGCGCTGTTTCAGGTCTGCCAAGGTCTCCGGCGCCACCAGCGTTTGCCCGGGCGTGAAGAATTTCTGCAGATCGGCTTTCCCGATGTCAGGTGCAGACCCCGCTCCAGGCGGCAATGTGATCGGCTCGACGCCAATCAATCGATACGCGCGCCCTCCGATCAACACCCGGCCTTCAACGACCGGTGACACCAGCCAGTTAGCGCGGCGCAGATCAACGAATAGCTGTTGCGAAAACGACGGACCATCGCGACTGACCAGCATTGCCGTCTTGCCGCCGCCGAATGTCGCGGCGGCACGATCGTAACTGTTACGGGCCTGCTGATTGAGTGCCTGGACGCCGCTCCACAGCGCCGTTGCGGAGATCAAACCGATCAGCAAGGTCGCAAGCTGCATCCGGTGCCGCTTCCAGTGGCTCAGGAGAGTCACAAGAATCCAGACCGGATGCATCATGTGATCCGCCCCGCGCTCAAGTGCACCTGACGATCCAGCTTGCCGGCAAGCCGAGCGCTGTGCGTCACCATCAAAAACCCGCACCCGGTGCGCGCCACCAGATCGCGCGCGAGCGCGAGAACATCATCGGCGGTGGCCTCATCGAGATTTCCGGTCGGCTCATCGGCGAGCAGCACCAGCGGCTTGATGGCCAGGGCACGGCCGATCGCGACACGCTGCTGCTGACCACCGGATAATTGTTCAGGATAACGATCGAGTAGCGCACTTAGGCCAAGGCGCTCGACCAGTTCGGCCTGCCACTTGGCATCGTGCCGGCCGGCGATCCTCGCCTGAAAAGCGAGATTATCGCCAACCTGCAAGCTGGGAATGAGATTGAATTGCTGGAACACCAGCCCCAGCCGATCGCGTCGCATCGCCGCCCGATCGCTATCGGACAGGCCGGACACCAGCACGCCGTCAAGCCAGACCTCGCCCTCGTCGGCACGATCCAGGCCTGCGATCAGATGGAGCAGCGTACTTTTGCCACTGCCGGATTCGCCGGTGAGCGCAACGCTTTCGCCAGCCGCAAGCGAAAAATCAACGCCCCGCAGAACCGCAATCTGCTCTTCTGAGGTGCGATAGGATTTACGGAGGTTGCGAACGGTCAGCATGCATCCGCCAGCATATACGTTCGCTGCGAATGGGTAAAATGGACGACACCATCTGCTCCCTCCCACAGCGGGAGGGAGCAGATTGAAGTTACGTCAAGCTCAGTTCGTATTTCTCGATGTCCTTGGCGCGTTCGGATTCGGCAGCCGCCCTGTGGTCGGTTGCGAGCGTGGTATAAACCGCCGGCAACACGAACAGGGTGAACAGCGTGCCGATCGACATGCCGGCCACGACGACGATGCCGATGGAGAACCGGCTCGCCGCGCCTGCACCGCTCGCTGTGAGCAACGGCAACAGACCCGCGACCATCGCAGCGGTCGTCATCAGAATCGGACGCAACCGGACGCGGGCAGCCATCTCGATGGCCGAGCGCCGGTCGAGCCCTTCCTTTAACTGAAGTTCATTGGCGAACTCCACCATCAGGATGCCGTGCTTACTGATCAGGCCGATCAGCGTCACGAGACCCACCTGCGTATAGATGTTGATCGTCGCCAGCCCGAAGAACAGCGGAATCAACGCACCACTGATTGCCATCGGCACGCTGATCAGGATCACGAGCGGATCACGCAAGCTTTCAAATTGCGCGGCCAGCACGAGATAGATGATGATCAACGCAAAGATGAACGTAACGGTCAGCTGATTTCCTTCCTGCACATACTGGCGGGAGTCCGCCAGATAATCGTGCGTGAAGCCGGCCGGCAGTTGCTTGGCTTGGCTTTCAAGGAATTCCACCGCCTTGCCGACCGTGACGCCCGGCATCGGCACCGCCTGGAATGTCGCCGAGTTCAACTGGTTGAAGTGCGTCAGTGCGTTCGGGTTGGTCATCGTCTCGACCGACACGACCGTCGACAACGGCACCTGGCGACCGCCATTCGTTGGAACATAATATTTTCCAAGCGCCTCCGGCGACAGGCGCAGTTCACGCGGAACTTGCGGAATGACCTGATACGACCGTCCTTCGAGATTGAACCGATTGACGTAGTTGCCGCCGAGCAAGGTCGAGAGCGTATTGCCGACCGCCGCCATGTTGATGCCGAGATCATTGGCCTTCGACCTGTCGACGGTCACGCGGACCACCGGCTGGTTGAACTGAAGGTCGCTGTCCGCAACGATGAACAGGCCACTTTCGCGCGCAGCCTTTTTCAGCTTCTCCATTTCCTCAAAGACCGACTGGAAGCCGTTCGTGCTACTGATGACCATCTGCACAGGCAAGCCACCCGGCCCGCCTGGAAGCGGCGGCAGGTTGAAGGCGAACGCATTGACACCCTCCACCTTGCTCAGTCCGCCCTGCACAAGTGGCTTCAGAGCCAGTGACGATCGCTTGCGCTCATCCCATGGCTTCAGGATCATGCCGGCGATGCCGTTGGCGGGGCCGTTCGTGCCATTGATGATGAAGCGCAGGTCCGTTTCCGGGAATCCAGCAAACACCTTGTCGAGCTTTTCACCATAGTGATCGCTGTAGTCGATATTGGCGGATTGCGGTGCCTTCGTCACGGCGAACAGAATGCCTTGATCCTCTTCAGGCGCGAGTTCCTTGCTCGTATTCATGTACATGAAAGCGACGAGCCCAAGGATCGTGACCGCAAACAATGATGTGATCGGACGATAGTCCAGCGAGCGATCTAGTTTGCGTCCATACCAGTGCGTCACCCTGGTGAACACACGGTCCACGAGTTGGGCGAAGCGACCGTGATTACCTCCTCCCTTTAACAAGACGGAGCACATCATCGGCGAGAGCGTCAGCGCGATCACGCCTGATACGATCACCGAGCCGGCCAGCGTGAAGGCGAATTCGCGGAATAGCGCACCCGTCAGACCACCCAGGAACCCGATTGGCGCATACACCGCTGCCAGCGTGATGGTCATCGAAATGACCGGACCTACAATTTCGCGCGCCCCGATCAACGAGGCTTCGACGGGAGATTTGCCCTCCTCAAGATGGCGGTGAATATTCTCCACCACCACGATGGCGTCGTCCACCACAAGGCCGATGGCAAGCACCATCGCGAGCAGCGTGAGCAGGTTGAGCGTGAATCCCATCGCAAGCATCAGGATGCAGGCGCCGACCAGCGACAGCGGGATCGTGACTACCGGAATGATGACCGAACGGAACGACGCCAGGAACAAGAAGATCACGACAACGACGATAAGCACTGCTTCGATCAGGGTGTCGCGGACTTCGTCGATCGACGACTGAATGAACTTGGTGGAGTCGTAAGCCACCGTCATTTTCATCGAAGGCGGCAGGTTGCGCTCGATTTCAGGGAACAGCGCGCGTACCCCCTTCACGATGTTGAGCGGGTTGCCTTGCGGTGTCGACTGAACGCCGATGAAGATGGCGTGCTGGCCACTCAGTGACACGCTCGAATCCGTGCTCTGGGCGCCCAGTTCGACGACGGCAATATCCTCAAGCCTGACGAAACCACCGTCCTTGGCCTTCACCGTCATCTTCTTGAACTGATCGATGTTGGTGAGGTCGGTGTTGGTCGTCACGTTCGAGACGATGAAGTACCCCTTCGACTGACCAGCTGCGGCCTGAAAGTTGTTGGCCTGAATCGCTGCCTGCACATCAGCGGGCGATACGTTCCGGCCAGCCATGCGCGCAGGATCAAGCCAGATACGTGTGGCGAGTGTCTGCGCGCCGAGAATGTCGGCGGACGCAACGCCATCCACGGTGGACATAATCGGCTGGATCACGCGCGCCAGATAGTCGGAAATCTGCGGACCGCCGAGTTCATCGCTCGAGAAGCCGAGATACATCACCGCCGTGGTCTGGCCGGTCGATTTGGTGATGACCGGATCGAAAGCCTCCTTCGGGATCAGATACCGTACCGAATTGACCTTCGACATGACTTCCGTCAGCGCGAAGTCAGGCTCGACGTTCAGCTTGATATAGACCGAGATCGTGCTGGTGCCTTGCACCGAGGACGACGTCATGTAGTCGACGCCCTCAGCCGAGGCGACGGCCTGCTCGATCGGCTGCGTGATGAAGCCCTGCATCAGATCCGGCGACGCACCCGGATATGACGTCGTCACTGTAATCACGGTGTTCGACAATTTCGGGTATTGCCGAATGCCCAGACTGGTCACGGCCTTAAGGCCGATCAGCAAAATCAAAAGACTGACGACAACCGACAGCACCGGCCGCTTAATAAAGATATCAGTGAAAGCCATCTGGCTACACTCCGGTACGAGTTCAGTTGCGCGGCGGCTGAGCAGGGATTGCCGGCGGCGGATCATCCGAGATCGCAACCGGCGATCCCGACTGGAGCTTCAACTGCCCCACGGCGATCACACGATCACCCGGCTTCACGCCAGAGGTGATCACCACGCGTCCTTGAATACGCGAACCTGTCTTCACAAAAGTGCGATCCGCCGTCAGGTTGGTCTTGCCGTCTTCCGTCTTGTGCTCCTTAACGAGCCAGACGGAATCTCCATAAAGCGTGTAATCCACGGAAGTTTCCGGCACCGTCACCACGGCAGGCTTCGCCGGCAACTCAACGGTCGTCGTTGCGAACATGCCCGGCTTCAGAATGTGATCCGGATTTTCGAACGTTGCCTGAATGCGGACGTTGCGTGTATCGGCGCTGATCTGAGGCTCGATCGTGGTGATCTTTCCTTCGAATGTCCGTCCCGGATAAGCGTCGACCACAATGCGGACCGACTGTCCGACATTGAGAACTGAACGCTCCTTTTCCGTCGCCGTGAAGTTCAGATAGAGGCGCGACAAATCGGTCAGCGAAACAATCTGGGTGCCGGCACTGAGATACTGGCCGAGTTCAACGCGACGCACGCCGAGTTCGCCATCGAACGGCGCCAGAATGCGCTTTTGTGAGATGATCGCTTCGGTTCTCGACACCGACGCACTGGCTTGATCGAACGCGGCCTGCGCCTGGTCGACAGTCGCCTGCGTACCAGCCTGCTTCGCAACCAGCGCCTTAGCGCGATCGAGCGCAAGCGAAGCAGCAAGGGTCTGCGCCTTGAAGCTTGCAAGATCGCTCTGGTCGGGCGCGTCGAAGATCTGGATCAGCGGATCGCCCTTCTTCATGGAAGTACCGGGCGTGAACAGGATTTCAGTGACGCGGCCACTGACGTCCGTTGTCACGTCCACTTGATGAACAGCGGCAAGATCACCGACGCCGGTCAAGAGGTTCGGCAGCACTTCCGACTTCGCTTCAGCGACGCTGACGGATGTTGGCGGCGGCTTATTGTTCTTGAAGAACTGCGCAATCATGTGATTGCGGAATGCGTTGAAGCCGACGATCGCGCCGACGAGCAAAAGAAGCGCGGCGCCGACGATCATGAACCAGCGCGTCATGCGTACCGGCTTGGTACGCGACGTATCGCCAAGCGGCGGCATCTGTTGCGACGGTGAGGTTTTGGCGTCCATGTCATGCACTTTCCGAAAAACGAACCGACGCATGCGATGACGACGGTCCAGAATCTAAATATTTGGCGATAGCCGCTTCAGTCAGTCCGATTCCCCGAAGAATGAACTGGCAAATCTGTCGTTCGATGTCTGACGCATTGAGATACGCCAGTGAAGGTGTCGCTGGAAGCCGTGTGAGAGCAACCATGTGAACAACCTGATGAGCGAACCAGAAGAGATTGAGTGGTTCGATGTTGACGGGAACCGCGTCCCCAGCCGCAATGGCTTGCTCCAGCGACGCTTTGAAAAACGGACCGATCAGGTCGCCGATTTTTTCGTGGACCAAACGCGCGAACTCGCCATCCCCCAATTGGCTCGAAATCATCAACCGCATTCGCTGCGCGTCTTCCTCATCCGGCGCTTCGCTGGCCCGCATGAAATGCGCGACCATCTCGCGAATCAGGATCGCCAGCGTGGAGGTTGAAGGCTCCAGCTCAAGCAATTGATGCAGCTCTGGATCGGCCTCGCACTCTTCCGCGAGAATCTCCGCATACAGCGCCGCCTTCGTCGGGAAATGCTTGAAGAGCAATCCCTCCGATATTGAAGCTGCAACAGCGATGCTCTTCGTCGTTGTGCCGGCATAGCCGTAGCGCGCGAAACAGCGCTTGGCCGCGTCCAAAATCTGCTCGCGGCGTAAATCGCCGGTCAGTCTCAGGGTGCTCATGGCGTGAGTAAGCACTCACTTTGGGTCAAGTCAATTACCTCGTGCACCGCAACATCAGATTTCGAACCCCGAACCGCTCTTTAGGAAGCCGGTGTAGCGCTCGGACCACAGCATCAGCCCTGGATAAAAGTACGCAGAGCGAACGCAGCATCGAGCACCTACCTCTATCTGCACCGCAGCAAAGCCGCTCAGGGTGTTGATTCTTTTCATCTCGTCCGAATGTAGCCTTGCCTTGGGCGAGCAAACCCGCATGAATGCGCGCCGAACGAATGACCCCGCTTGCGCGGAAAGGTCGCACGCCCCGACATTTTAAAGAGGGGCCCGGAGGAAACGAATGACGACGGTGACGACACCGACCGGCGATGCGCCGATGACTATTTCTGACGAAGCACTCAAAAAGGCTGAAGAGTTCATCGAAGCCGATGAGGGCGCAACCAACCGGCTGGGTGGCTTCGCCGGTCAGGCAGTGACCGTCATTGCAGTGGCAATGACACTGTTCCACCTCTATGCCGCGTATGCCATCGTCCCGACGCAGGAGCTTCGCTACACCCACGTTGCATTCACGCTGGTCCTGAGCTTCCTCCTATTCCCCCTGGCGGCGCGTTTCCGCAATCACGTGCGCTGGTGGGACGTCATTCCCGCTATTCTCGCAGTCGCCACGATCGCTTATGCGCTCTGGGGCGGTGACGATTTCACCGATCGCGCCACGACACCCGATCATCTCGACGTCATCGTCGGTATCGTCTTCATCATTTTGGTGTTGGAAGCCACGCGTCGCACGACGGGCCTGATCATGCCGGTCGTGGCGGTGTTCTTCATCGCCTACGCAATGCTTGGACCGCACCTTCCGGCCCCTTGGACTCATCGCGGCTACGACGTCTCGCGACTCGTGGGCCATCTGTTCATCACGCTTGAAGGTATCTTCGGCGTCGCTGTCGACGTCTCCGCCACTCTGATCATCCTGTTCACGATCTTTGGCGCGTTCCTGCAACAGTCCGGCGCCGGTAAATTCTTCATCGATTTCTCGCTCGCACTGATGGGCGGCAAGACCAACGCCGCAGGACGCACCGTCGTGCTGTCGTCGTTCCTGCTTGGCGGCCCTTCCGGATCAGGCGTCGCCACGACCGTGATGATCGGCACCGTCGCTTATCCTATGATGCAGAAGGCCGGCTTTGAAAAGAATGCCGCCGGCGGCCTGCTCGCGGCCGGTGGCCTCGGTGCAATTCTGTCCCCGCCCGTTCTTGGCGCGGCGGCGTTCCTGATCGCCGAGTTCCTCAAAATCAGCTATCTCGACGTGATCTGGATGGCGACTATCCCGACCTGTCTTTATTATGCGTCGCTCCTCGTCATGGTTGAACTCGATGCCAAGCGCTTCGGCGCTCACAACGTCGACATCAAGCCGGACATGTCGCTCGGCGAGATGACCAAGCGCTACGGCTTCCACTTCATCTCGCTGGTCGCCGTTGTTGTCTTCATGATGCTCGGCTATTCGCCGATGCTTTCGGTCTTCTACGCGGTTATCACCACGTTCGCACTGAGCTTCCTGCGCAAGGAAACGGCGCTCGTTCCGAAAAAGCTCGTTCGCGCGATGGCCGACGGCTCGATCGGCGCACTCAACGCCGCAACCACCTGTGCGTCGGCTGGTATCGTGGTCGGCATCGTGACACTGACCGGACTCGGACTGAAGTTCTCGTCGATCGTGATCACCTATGCCGGTGGCAGCCTGCTGCTGACCGCGATCTACACTTCGCTGATCGTGTGGGTGATCGGCCTCGCTGTCCCTGTCACGGCCTCGTACATCATCTGCGCTGTGATCGCCGCGCCTGCGCTGATCAAGCTCGGTGTTCCCGACTACGCGGCGCACATGTTCATCTTCTACTATGCCGTTCTGTCGGAAGTCTCTCCGCCGACCGCCCTGTCTCCATTCGCAGCAGCGGCGATCACCGGCGGCGATCCCTACAAGACGACATTACAGTCGTGGAAATACACCCTGCCCGCATTCCTCGTTCCGTTCGTATTTGTGCTCGATCCGCAAGGCGTGGGATTGCTGCTCAATATTCCTAAGGGCGGCACGTGGGTCGATATTGTCGAAATCACGATCAAGACCACGCTTGGCTTGATGGCGCTGGCCGGAGCCGCGCAAGGCTGGGCCTTGCGTCGCACCACCGTGATCGAACGCTCTCTGCTGGTGTTGTCGGGCCTGCTTCTTGTCTTCCCGAGCTTGATCGAAGCAGTCCTTGAAGCGGCGATTGGCCGCGACATTAGCTACACGTATGTACCCGGCGTCCTGATCGGGTTAGGGGTATTGTTGTGGCAAGCCAAGGGACCGGCAATCGAACGACCGGCCTAAAATTTAACCAGGAGGAACACTGACAATGCTGAAAAGAACAAAAGTCACCGTGGCACTCGCGTTTGTGCTGTCGGTCGGGCTGGGCCTGGGCGCCTACGCGCAGCAAAAGACGATGTCGATCGGAACGGGTGGCACTGGCGGCGTGTACTACCCGCTCGGCGGCGCGATTGCCAACGTGCTCTCGAAGAACTTGCCGGGCGTGCAGGCAACGGCCGAAGTCACCGGCGGCTCCGTGGACAACCTCAAGCTCATCGGCTCGGGACAAAGCGAACTCGGCTTCGCCATGGCGGACGCTGCGCTGGATGCTTACAAGGGCGAAGACAAGTTCAAGAGCGGCAAGATTCCGCTGCAGGCGCTCCTGGTCGTCTATCCCAACCGCATGCACGTCGTCACTGTCGAAGGGACCGGCATCAACACGATGGCGGATCTCAAAGGCAAGCGCGTATCCACCGGCTCGCCAGGCAGCGCTACGGAAGTCATGGCCTTCCGTGTGATCGAAGCCGCTGGCCTCGATAAAGACAAGGACATGAAGCGCGAGCGTCTCGGCGTCGCCGAGTCAGTCAACGCGATCAAGGACGGCAAAATCGATGCGTTCTTCTGGGTTGGTGGTGTGCCGACGGCATCGGTGACCGATCTCGCAGCAACGCCCGGCGTCAAGATGAAGCTGATTGATCATGCCGATCTCGTCGACAAGATGAACGCCAAGTACGGCAAGCTCTACAGTGCCGGCACCATCAAGGGCGGCATCTATCCCGGCTATGACAAGGATAACAAGAACACCGAAGTCTGGAACATCATCGTGACAGGCAACAAGATGAGTGATGACGATGCCTACAAGATCGTCAAGACACTCGTTGAAAAGAAAGCCGACATTGTCGCCGTGCACAAGGAAGCTGAAAGCTTCTCGTTGGACAACCAGATCCAGGAACGTTCGCCTGTCCCATTCCATCCCGGCGCACTGAAGTATTTCAAGGAACAGGGCATCGGCAAGTAATTGCCGTCAGCCTCTCCTGCGTCAAATGCCCGGCTTTGCCGGGCATTTTTCTTTTCCGCGCGGGCAACACGAGAGCAACGTTCTCAAGATTCTTGAATGACGAACTTTGGCGCGTCCCTGTCGATTGCAAAATCATCAAACCATGACTGGCTGTTACCGGCGATCAACGCCGCGACAATGCGCGACGCCATGTAGCTGAAAGTGATGCCGTTGCCGCCGTAACCGTAAGCCGCATAGATGCGAGGATGTCCGGGAACGCGTCCAATCAGCGGCAAGCCGTCACTGGTCGTTCCAAAAGCGCCTGACCAGACAAAATCCGCAACGTTTATCGCTTTCGGCCACAGAGCGTGCAGCTTGGCGCGTATCGCCTCCGCTTTTGCGGGCATGAGCGCGTCCCGCGCGTCCTGCTCGATGATCTTATCATCGTCCTCCCCGCCCATAACGATCCGGTCGTCAACCGTGCTGCGTGCGTAGCTGTAGTTCTCAGAAGCCTCCCAGATAAGAGCCTCGTCGTGCCAGATTGCACCTGGTGGCTGAGGTGACGTGGCAATTGCCCAGCTTGATGCGACCTTGTGGAGATCCGACGCGACGAAATCCGGCATCACATAGCCGGTTGCCAGCACCACATGAGACGCTTCAATAACGTGTCCATCATCGAGACCGACAACAACGGCGTTGCCGCTGTTCTCGTAGCTTAAAGCCTCAGCATCGAACAAGACGGCGCCCTTTTGGATTGCAGCCGCAAGCAATGCCTTGGACAGAAGCAGCGGGTTTGCATCCGCAGAATTGGGGGAGACAATCGCAGCCTCGCGGAACACGTCGAACGCTTGCCCCAATGCGCGATGATCGAGGAAGTCGCCAGGCAGCCCCGCTCGCTTGCGGAGATTGTGTTCAGCGAGCAATTCACGCTCACCAATTTCGTTTCCTGCCAGATAGAGCGAATGCCTCTG
Organism: Afipia dichlorophenoxyacetatis; assembly: GCF_055386385.1. Lineage (NCBI taxonomy): Bacteria > Pseudomonadati > Pseudomonadota > Alphaproteobacteria > Hyphomicrobiales > Nitrobacteraceae > Afipia > Afipia dichlorophenoxyacetatis. The sequence continues at coordinate 4,226,716 of NZ_AP029250.1, forward strand.
GCGCAAGTCACAGGGTAGCCCTCGTGCCTTCACCATTTCCACAAGGCCGTTCGTCGCTGCCAAGCTGCGACGATAAATGGTCGCTGCCCGTTCAAATCCGTAGATATTCGTGAGGTCATTCAGCGAACGGTCAATCTCCCATAGCAGCATGGCCGTACTTGCTGCAGTGCTGCCCAGGCCGGGACGTTGCCGATCGATAACACAGACGTTGTGCCCTTCGGATATGAGATGTTCAGCCGCCAACGAACCTGTAATTCCCGCGCCGACAACGAGCACTTCGCAACGGAAATCTCTTTCAACTTCCGGTCTGACCAAGAGTTGCGGATAGTCCCCCCATGGCGGCATACCGCCGCGTAAGTCACCATGCCGCGCGCGTTCAGGATCAAACATCATTCGATCTTCGGTAGAGGCCTATCATCGCGGCACATAACCTTTGCTGCGATGACGACTCCGCGGATAACAATAAGTTCCGTTCGGAGTGAAGGAGCCAGGTCACGCTCCTTCATCGAGCGCGACGAGTTCACGCTTCTTGCGCAGCGATGGCAGCAGCGGGCCGATCAGAAGAACTGCGGCAAACGCAAGACAGACTGCGGAAATCGGACGTTGTAAGAACGTCATGAGATCGCCCTGCGACAGAATCAGCGATTTGCGCAGGTTGTTCTCCATCATCGGCCCCAGCACGAATGCCAGAACGAGCGGCGCCGGCTCATAGCCGAACTTGCGCATGAAATATCCGATGACGCCAAACCCAACCATGACATAAACGTCGAAGACATTGTTGCCGCTGCAATAGACCCCGATGATTGTGAACAACAGAATCAAGGGAAACAGTACGTTGTAAGGCAGCTTCAGCAATTGAACCCACATGCCGATCAGAGGCAGGTTCAAGATCAGCAACATGGCGTTGCCGATGTACATGCTGGCGATGATCCCCCAGAACAGCCCAGGATTTTGCGTGATCATCAGCGGCCCCGGTTGCAGACCGTGGATCACGAACGCGCCCAGCAGCAAGGCCATCACCACGTTCGGCGGAATGCCCAGCGTCATCAGCGGAATGAAAGCACCGCCCGCGGCCGCGTTGTTCGCAGCTTCCGGCCCCGCAACCCCCTCGATCGCTCCCTTGCCGAAACGCTCAGGCGTCGGCGACAAGCGCTTCTCAAGCGCATAAGACGCAAAGGCTGCGACCACTGCTCCACCGCCAGGTAAAATCCCGAGAAAGAAGCCAAGCAGCGTTCCGCGGCCAATCGGACCCGTGCTCGCCTTCCAGTCGGCCCTGTTGGGCAATAGCTGCGTGATCTTCGCGTCGATGACATCGCGCTTGATCACCTGCTCGATATTGAGGAGAACTTCGGCAACGCCGAACAACCCCATCACCACGGGCACAAGACCGATGCCGTCAATTAATTCGACGCGGCCGAACGTCAGCCGCGGCATAGCGGTGATGCTGTCGAGCCCGATCAGACCAAGCACCACACCCACACAGGCCATCAGCAACGCCTTGGCCATTGAGCCTTGCGTGAGGAATGTCAACACGACAAGACCCAGCACCATCAGGCTGAAATATTCAGCCGGGCCGAAAGCCACCGCCAGATTAGCGAGCGACGGCGCGATCAGCATCAACGCGACGAGCGCGAAAGTGCCCGCAATGAATGAGCCCAGCGCGGAAATGCCGAGCGCTGGCCCCGCCCTTCCCTGCTTCGCCATCTGGTGACCATCGAGACAGGTCACGACCGATGCGGCCTCACCGGGAATGTTGACGAGGATCGACGTGGTCGATCCGCCATACATCGAGCCATAATAGATACCGGCCATCATAATGATGCCGGACTCCGGACTGCTCGACAGCGTGACCGGCAGCAGCAGCGACATCGCCGAGATCGGACCAATACCCGGCAGCACGCCAACCAGCGTGCCGATAAAGACACCAATGAAACAGTAGAGCAGATTGATCGGCTGCAGCGCGACACCAAATCCATGCCCGACATTGAGAAGAACATCCATGGCGCAGGCCTCAACCGATATCGAACATGCCAACCGGCAATTGGATGAGAAGCCCCCTCTTCAGGATCCACCACATGACAAGCGGTGCGAGAACCGCGAGCGGAACTGCCAGCGTCCAGCGAACCGGGTCAATAATGCGCAACAGCACCAACATCAGCGGGATCGACGTCAGAAGAAAGCCGAGCGGCTCGAGCAGAAACGAGAATGCCGCGAGGCATACGATCACAAGGAGCGGCTTGGTCCACCGGGTGCCAGCCCACAACGATCCAAGCGTCGGTCCGCCCTCAGTAACAGCCGAGACGATGATCGTCCCTGCGAACAGGCACATCAGAATTCCGGTGTAGAATAGCACATAGCCCGATCCAGGATCATGGATGCTGCCGATGTTGAGGCTGTAGCCCGACCGGATCACGAACACACCAAGCGCAAACCCGACCACTCCGCCCCATAGCTCAGAGTTGTTCAGTCCATTTTTCGTATCGCCAGAACCGTTCATAGCGTACCGCCTCCCGCAAACATGCCAAATGCGAGACCCGTGACGGCAATGGCCGCAGGTCTTGCTCTGTGCGTAGGCTCAATTCGTCTTCTTGCTCAGTCCAAGGTTGTCGATCACCTTGCGCTCGGATTCGGTGACTTCGACGACGAACTTTTTATAATCTTCGGTGCTCTTGTAGTTTGGCACCATGTCATACTTCGCAAGTATTGCGATGACGGCAGGATCCTCGATGGCCTTCTTGAAAGCATCATGAAGCTTGGCAACGATCTTCGGATCCATGCCCTTCGGTCCGGCGATCCCGAAAGGTGAATCGTAGACCATCGGATAGCCGAGTTCCTTGAGCGTCGGCGCGTCCGGGAAGTTCGGTGAGCGCTTGTCGGTCCACACCATCAACAGACGAAGCTTGCCGGCATCGACCAACGGCTTCCAACCGGTGGAGTCAGCCTGCAGCATGGTGTGATTGCCCAGCACGGCCGCATTGGTCTCCGCACCGCCCTTGAACGGAACTTGCGTCAGCTTGATGCCAGCCATGCCGGCAATCTGCTCCATACCAATATGCAGCGACGTCCCCGCGCCCGGAGTCGCGTAAGTCACCTTGCCCGGATTTTGCTTGGCGAAATCGACGACGTCCTTCCACGTCTTGAATTGCGAGTCCGCATTGGTCGTCACGCCAAAGGTATAACCGGTCAGATGGACGATGTAAGTGAAGTCTTTGCTGGGATCCCACGACACCTGTTGCATCAGAGGCAGGCGAAATACCGTGATCGGAATCTGAGAGATCGTGTAACCGTCAGGCTTCGCAGCAGCAGCCATTGTCGCCGGGCCAACCGTCCCTCCGCCACCGGCCTTGTTATCCACGGCAATCGGCTGGCCGAGGTGTTTTGATGCCGCATCCGCTATGGCCCGCATCGCAATGTCCGTCGAACCGCCAGCCGGCCACGGCACGATTAGTGTGATCGGCTTGGTCGGATAATCCTGCGCCATCACGGCGCTGCCGAACAGAGCCAGCATTGCTGCCGCAATCGCGGTTTTCACACGTGTCTTGTGAATCATAGAGAGCGCTCCCCTTGCGGTTCGTGATCGATGTCAGAACCTGCCGTTGTTTTTTTGTCGTGGATCGATGATCCACGAAAACGGCGCGAAAGAAAAGCGATGAAACGTCCTGCTGTGTACTGCGGCGCAACGCATTGCCGCATGTGCGGCAATAGGTCTCAATTCTCAGAGAGATAGAGAATTACGAGAGAAGCGTCGCGTGAATCGTCATGGCTCCGATCGATATGGCGACGATCCCTACTACGGCTTGAAGCGCATGATTGGCCCAAGTGAGGAAACGCGCAGACACTGCCAACGGTAATGCGATAACCGTTGATAGTGCGCCCATCCCGATCATCGATCCGATCCCGAACAGCACGATATAGAGAACGCCCTGAAACGGCTTTTCGACCTGCGAAACGGCGAGCACGAGGAGCGCCGCAGATCCTGCCATGCCGTGCATGAGCCCCACAAACAGGGACCGCCAACGGAAACCATGCGCATGCGAATGTGTGCTGCGCGCGTGCGGCACCGTATCCTCGGCGTGGCTGTGTGCATGAAGATGCACCGTCCCATCACCATGACCGTGAGCGTGGAAATGCACGCGATCCCGCCACAGCCGCCAGAGCACATGGGCACCAAGTCCCACCATCATGATGCCGACGGCCCCCTCAAGCGGCTGCGCAAGATGCTCCGGAATTGCATGCCCCAGGAGAATGGCTGCACCAGCGAACAGAGAGAGCGTGATGGTATGGCCAAGCCCCCATGTCAGTCCGTGCCGGACAATGTCTCCAACATTGGTCCTGCGGGCCGCGATGCTGGACACGGCTGCGATGTGATCGGCTTCCAGCGCATGCTGCATCCCCAGCACGAAACCAAGCCCCAGAATTCCAAACATACCCGGCGTTCTCTCTTTGACGGCTGACCATATCCGAAAAGATGGTCTCGCGAAGTCCTTTGTCAGAATTGTCCCGCAAGGGTGAGACGGATTGCCAGCGGCTCGACCGGATGCAGCACGCGGTCCATGACACCGGTTTCACAAACAGCCGTGGGCGGCCGTCCTGCAGCCGGGCCAGTGCACTGAGCGTACAACGCGTCGGTTTTCAGCAAAGAGCCATAGGCATATGTGATCTGGTCGGACTTGCTGTCTGTCAGGTTGAAGGCATCCAATTGAATGCGCCATCCATTTTCGAAACGATAGCCAACTTGTCCATTTAGAAGCCCTGTCGCAGGCGACACGAACGCGCCATCTTCCGTCAGCGGCCGTGGACCGAAATAGCGATAGCGCAAGGCCGCAAACCAGCCGGTTGCTTCGCCTATTCTCATGCCGGCCGAGGCGATCATATTGGGTGCACCAGGGATGAAGTTTCCCGGGGCGTTTCCAATCTGGACCTGCGGATAGCCAGCCAGCTCCGCGTAGGCGGCCGCTTGAGCAGAATCGTCACCCCGGAAACGCGCATGCGTCACAGCGAGATCACCATCGAAACTCAGCCAGGAATATGGCTTGTAACGATTGGTCCACTCGACGCCGTAGCGGCGGCTCGGTCGACTGGGTTCGGTATCCCCCGCGTCGCCGACAAACAAAATTTCTGATGCGGAATCGAGCACAAACATGCTGACCGAGCTATCGAGGTTCGCAATAGCCCGTGTCCTGATCCCGACCTCCGCGCCGCGCGTCTTGACCAGAAACGGCGACGCGTCCACCGGCGACCCATCGGTTGGCGATTCCTTGATGGTCACGCCGCGCGCATCGTTGCTGTGAAAGCCCTCGCCTGCGTTGAAGAAAAACTCTGTCTTGGCAAACGGGCCGAACACGAGCCCAAACTTTGGACTGCCAATGGACGCATTGGCATTACCGGAGTTGACTGGATCGAGCAGCGAATTGACGTTGGCGTTATAGAAGTCGCCGCGATAACCCACATAGCTCCTGAACCAGTCCGTCCAATGGATCGTGTTCTGCACGAACACACCGGCACTTGCCTCTTTCACCTTGTCGCTGCGTGTGCCGGACAGGAACTGTCGCTGAAGCGTGTTGGACAATGACACATTGATATCATCGTAACGGCTCTGAATTCCGATTTCGGTCTGCATCGGAAGTCCAGCAAATAAGCTGTTGAACGTATGAGATGCGTCGACACCCGCGACCACCCGATCGTCGTGCTGGTGAAACTGGTCTCCATTCATCGGATCGCTGAGAAAAAATGTGAAATCGTTATAGAGGTTGAGCGAACTCTTGATTGCGTAAAAGTTGACCTTGGAGGAGCCCTCTTTGTCTGACTGGGCCCACCGACCGGAAATCGAGAAACGGTCGGAGTTGCCGCCATCGGTCGGATCGAGAGCCCCATAGAGCCCAATCAAGCCGGATGTAATGGCACGCAACGGCACTTGATCTGTTGCATTCCAGCGGTTGGAATAAGCCATGCCCGTCAGCGACAAGCCGTTGTCCGCAGTGCCTTCGGTGAAACGAACGACAGCATTCAGCTTTCGAAGCTTGTCGGGATAGTCCCAAGGACCGTTATAAGTGTTGACTTCACCAGCCACGAGCAAATTGCCCTCGCCCGCTTTGGCCGACGTAATTCCGAGAATCCGGCCGTATCCAAAGCTGCCCACGGTGGCCAGAGCCATGGATTTCTTGACGGTGTCGATAAGGCTAACGTTGACCGCGCCGACGGAGGAGAAATCCCCCTCATCCGCGAAGTATGGCCCCTTCTTCACATTCACCGATCCGATCAATTCGGGAATCAGGAAATTGAGGTCGGCGTAACCCTGCCCGTGCCCGTGGGTCCGCATGTTGACGGGCATGCCATCGACAGTAATCGCCAAATCCGTTCCATGATCCAGGTTGAAGCCGCGAAGGAAGTACTGATTGGCTTTGCCGTCACCGCTGTGCTGCGTGATAATCAGCCCCGGGACCACTTCGAGCGCTTCGGCCGGCCGGGAAAACGGCCGATCATTGACCTGCGTACCGGTGAAAGTCTTCTCGCTCGCGGACAAGACGGGGGGATTGGCCGTCGCATCCGTCGAGTCCGCAGGTGCGGACACCCCTTGATCAACTTGCTGGTTGGTGGCGGGCGCCACGCGCTGCCTGCTTGCGACCACATCTACGGTCGGCAGTGCTGTCGCGCCGGTCGAGGAATCCGCATCCTGTGCAGATGCAGAAGGCACGAAGGCGACAAATGAGGCAAGGACTGCAATTCCCGCGGGCCGCCATCGAACTGACGATGAACTATGAGTCGCCACGAGCGACACGCCCATGACTGACCACCTGATCTTTGACCTTGCCCACCACCCACAACGCTTCTTAAAAACAATAGCCCGGCGCGGGCAAGCTGACATGCCATGTATGACAATGTCAACAAATCATCATACTTTTCCAATGCGGAGTTTCTCCATGCAGCGTGTGACGATCACCCTTGACGACGATCTGGTGGAAGAGCTTGATCGCATGATCGAACAGCATGGCTATCAAAATCGCTCGGAGGCTATCCGCGACTTTACCCGCGCCGGCATGCAGCAGGCCGCTCAGGACGCCGGAAAATCCGGCGAATGCGTCGCTGCTCTGGTTTATGTCTACGATCATGCAGCGCGAGATCTCTCAAGCCGCCTGGTCAATAACTTCCATGATCACCACGACCTGTCGCTAGCAACGCTGCATGTCCATCTGGACAATGACAACTGCATGGAGATCACGGCCCTGAAAGGGCCGACATCAGAGGTGCAACATCTCGCCGATCACGTCATTGCAGAGCGTGGCGTTCGCTACGGGCGCGTGGTGATGATTCCTACCGACACCGACGGCAAGGCTGCCAAAGCCCGCAAACGCCCCGCCCACCGGCACACCTGATCCGCCTTTTCGCGGGATGTATTCCATCCAAACCTGGGTTATCGAGGACTCATGAGCAAGACAAAATCCAATCTTCAGATCGATTCCGCGCGCCTGTGGAATGACATTCACGAAACAGCGAAATTCGGTGGCACGCCTAAAGGTGGCGTGCGGCGCCTGACCCTCGGTGCAGAAGACAAGCAGGTGCGTGACTGGTTTCGCGCTGCCTGCGAAGCTGCTGGCTGCGAAGTTCGCGTTGACGCATTGGGCACCATGTTCGCCTTGCGTCCCGGCCGCGACATGTCGAAGGCTCCCATCGGAATCGGCTCGCACCTCGACACCCAGCCGACCGGCGGCAAATATGACGGCATCCTCGGCACATTGGCCGCGCTCGAAGTCGTCCGCGCCATGAATGACGCAGGCATCGAGACCGAAGCGCCCATTTGCGTTTGCAATTGGACCAACGAAGAAGGCTCACGCTACGCGCCAGCCATGATGGCCTCCGCCGCGTATGCTGGCGAGTACACGACCGAAAACATCCTCGGCCGTAAGGATATCGACGGCATCACTGTTGCCGAAGCACTCGACACTATCGGCTATCGCGGGGCCGAGCCGGTTGGGAAACAGAAATTCAGCGCCTTCGTCGAACTGCACATCGAACAGGGACCGATCCTGGAAGCCGAAAACAAAACCATCGGGGTCGTAGACCGTGGCCAGGGCATCATGTGGTACGACGGCGTGATCACCGGTTTCGCAAGCCATGCGGGGACGACGCCTATGCCGTTGCGTCGTGACGCGCTGGCGGCATTTGCGGAATTCGTTCTCACGGTCGAGAGACTGGCGAAGGAGCATGGGCCGAACGCAGCCGGAACCGTCGGTGAAATCATCATCGACAATCCCTCGCGCAACGTGATCCCAGGCGACCTCAAATTTACCGTCGACATCCGCAGCCCTGAAGCAGCGACGCTGGACAAGCTGCACAGCGGATTGCAAGCCGCGATTGAAGAGATTTCGAAGCGGCGCAAGGTGACGATCGACCTCAATCAGGTCTGGCGTAAGGAACCCACGATTTTCGACCCGAAACTTGTTGCCGCCGTCGAAAACGCGACCAAGGAACTAGGCTTCTCCAATCGCCGTATCACGTCTGGCGCGGGACATGACGCCTGTAACCTGGCAACTGTTATGCCCGCAGCCATGATCTTCGTGCCGTGCAAGGATGGCATCAGCCACAACGAGATCGAGGACGCGACACAGGCGGACTGCGCGGCGGGCGCGAATGTGCTGCTGCACACGGTTCTCTCCCTCGCAGGGATTGCATCCTCGGCAAATACGAATAGCTAACCTGTCCCATTGTCCCGGTTCTGAAGGCAGAACGCATGAACATTCGACAACCGGCTGCGGCGCCTACCGCGCCGCGCCGTCCGCACAGCTTCACCCGCCATGGCACCACCGTTACCGACAACTATGCCTGGCTGAAGGATGAGAACTGGCAGGAGGTCCTGCGGGATCCCTCTATTCTAAAGCCAGACATCCGGAGTTATCTGGAAGCAGAGAACGCCTATACTGAATCCGTTCTGGGACACACGGCTGAACTTCAGAAGACGCTGGTCGCTGAAATGCGCGGCCGCATCAAGGAAGACGATTCCAGCGTCCCCTCGCCTGACGGCCCGTTCGCCTATTTCCACAAATATCGAGAAGGCGGCCAGCATGAGATGATCGGCCGCTCGGCGCGCAATGGTGGCGATGAGCGCATCATTCTCGACGGCGACCAACTGGCGTCGCAAAGCGAATATTTTAATTTTGGCGGAGCAAGGCACTCCCCGGATCACAAGCTCGAGGCCTGGAGCGCCGATATTAAGGGCTCGGAATATTTCACCATCCGGGTCCGTGATTGGGAAACAGGCCAGGACAGCGACGACGTCATCGAGGAAACGGACGGCGGCGTGGTGTGGAGCCTCGACTCCAAATCATTCTTCTACGTCATGCTCGACGACAACCATCGTCCGATGCAGGTCTACCTTCATCGGCTCGGCACACTGCAATCGGACGACCTTCTCATCTATGAAGAGAAAGATTCCGGGTGGTTTACCCACATCCACGAGAGTGCCAGTGGCCGGTTCTGCGTCATCGCCGGTGGCGATCACGAAACCTCGGAACAGCGGCTGATAGACCTCGCCTATCCCGACGCGCCGCCGCGGCTGGTCGCGGCGCGCGAGGAAGGCGTGCAGTACTCCGTATCGGATCGCGGTGATGAGCTGTTTATTCTCACCAATGCAGACAGCGCGATCGATTTCAAAATCGTGACCGCACCGCTGAATGCGCCTGAGCGATCGAACTGGCGCGATCTGATCCCGCATCGCACTGGGATCTACGTTATCGACGTAGAACTTTACGCGAACCATTTGATCCGGCTGGAGCGGGCGAATGCTCTTCCCTCCATTGTCATCCGCGATCTCAGAACAAACGATGAGCACGCCATTGCCTTTGATGAGGCAGCGTATTCGCTCGGCACGTTAGGCGGCTACGAGTTCGACACAACGAACTTGCGCTTTTCCTATTCGTCCATGACCACACCGTCGGAAGTCTTCGACTACGACATGGTCAGCCGCGAACGTACCTTGCGTAAGCGCCAGGAAATTCCGTCCGGCCATAACCCAGCGGACTATGTGACCACTCGCATCATGGCGACGTCCCATGATGGCGCGCAGGTGCCGGTGTCCATCCTTCATCGCAAAGGACTGGTTCGTGACGGCAGCGCGCCGTTGCTGCTGTATGGTTACGGGTCGTACGGCCACGCCATTCCTGCGTCGTTCTCGGCAAATCGATTGTCGCTTGTCGATCGCGGATTTGTCTATGCCATCGCGCATATTCGCGGAGGATCGGACAAGGGTTGGGGCTGGTATCTCGACGGCAAGCGCGAGAAAAAGACGAATACGTTCGATGATTTTGCGGCCGCTGGCCGTGCACTGATCGAGCAGAAATACACATCCGCGAAAAAGCTTATCGGCCACGGCGGCAGTGCCGGCGGCATGCTGATGGGCGCCGTTGCCAACCGCGCGGGCGAATTGTTCGCTGGCATCGTCGCAGAGGTGCCGTTCGTCGATGTGCTCAACACGATGCTCGACGATACGTTGCCACTGACGCCGCCGGAGTGGCCTGAATGGGGGAATCCCATTCAGAGCGCGGACGATTTCAAAACTATCCTCTCCTACTCGCCCTACGACAACGTTGCGGCGAAGGACTATCCGGCCATTCTTGCGATGGGTGGTCTCACCGATCCGCGTGTGACTTATTGGGAGCCTGCGAAATGGATCGCGCGATTGCGTCCGACGATGACCGGTGGCGGCCCCGTTCTGTTGCGCACCAATATGGGCGCAGGCCACGGTGGCGCGTCAGGACGCTTCAACCGGCTTGATGAGATCGCGATCGCCTATGCGTTTGCGCTCTGGGCGGTGGGGCTGGCTAGCGGTTCTGCTTGACCGCGAGCGCTTCAGCGCTCGATAGAGCTACACTGGCGTGAATATCAGGACGATATCCCACCCGGAACGCATTCATGATGGATGGCGGCGTCAGCAGCCTTGTGTCATCGAAAGGCTCGGACGCGGGGCTGTAACCGGTAAATGACCACAGCCACGCTTCGCCGTTGGCGATGAGAAAGCTCTTCTCACCCGTGGTGATCATCGTGCCATTAGGCAACTCTCGCGCTGGCATTGGCAAAGGATGGTGACGCTTGACGTGGCGATCCAGCCGTTCACGGTGAAGGATTTCGTCGATCTCTTTGGCATAGGGCTGAGCGTGCCCGTTCCCTTCGCCCCACGCATCCCGAAACGCCACGGCATCCGCACGCCGGCAATAAAAACACGGCCGATGCCCCGCCGCGAACGCGGTTGCCTCATCGAGGAAGAATAATTCGGTCCAGCTTCTTCCACTCATGACCTTGCGTCTGCGGCCTTTGAACTCGCAGACGCAAGTAATCCACGCCTTCGACGACCAACGCCGGTTGAGTAACGTTCGCGTCGCCGGATCATGGATGATCCCGCGATTGCCGGTAAAGCGGCCGCGGTGCGGCGTGGAGACGATCTCGCCGAACGGCGTCACGCGATTTTGCAGCGGCATGTCACACGTCCAGTTAGGACGTCAGTTCAGGACGTCTTGATTGATGACGTTCTCGCGAATGGGAGCGCCATCCAGCGCGCTGATGATGTTGCGTGCAGTTTGCAGACCCATGCGATCAAGCGCTTCGCGCGTCACGCCCGCGAGGTGCGGCGCCGTGATCACGTTAGACAACGTTAGGAGCGGATTATCTGCTGGCGGCGGCTCCTGCTCGAATACATCAAGCCCTGCGCCGGCGATCATGCCTTCAGTCAGCGCGGTGTAGAGCGCCTTCTCGTCAACGATACCGCCACGAGCCGTATTGATCAGATACGCCGTGCGTTTCATCTGCTTAAGCTGGTTGGCGCTAATCAACCCGACCGTCGCCGGAGACTTCGGACAATGAAGCGATACAAAGTCGGCGCGAGACAGCGCGGCGTCCAGATCGGTCACGCATTCCGCGCCAGCGTTCTGGATCTCTTCATTCGTCTTGAACGGGTCATAGACCAGCACGTTCATTTCCATCGCCAGCAGCCGCTTGACCAGCCGGGTGCCGATGCGGCCAAAGCCAACGACGAGTGCCGTCTTGCCGAGAAGGTCGAACGGAATGGCGCCGAGCCGCTTGTTCCATTGATTGGCTTTCACCATCTCGTCGAGTTCGGCGGCACGTTTGGCCAGCGCCATCATCATGAACAAGGCAGCTTCAGCGACCGAGGGAGAGTTGGCAGTGCCCGCCGTCATCAACGGAATATTCTTGGAGCTCAGCGCGGGCACATCGACTGCGTCGTATCCGACACCGATGCGCGCAACCACCATCATTTCGCCTGATGACTCGATCTCATTCGGGCCAAACCGCGTTCCGCCCAGCGCAACGCCGTTGACCGGCGCATGCTGCCGCAGCATCGCATTGAAATCCGGAGCCGAGATGGTGTTGGGAAATTCAATCGCCTCGATGTCGCTGCGCTCCTTGAACAGCGCCCAGCCGCCCGGTGACATCGTCTCCACGATCAAAAGCTTCTTCTTGTTCGTTGCCATTTCATCCCCTGATATTTTTGTCAGTTTTCTATACCGCCGCGCCACCGATCCGGACATCATCGCATCGACGATATTTCACCCTACACAAAACATGGGATGGCGCCCGCGTCCATCCTTTCGAAAGCTTGCTGCCTGACGCGAGGAGCGGCAAACTCGCCCCGCGACCGTTCGTCCGGATCGGGACAGCAAACAAAATCAAACCAGGAGATGAAACCCGTGACCGAACCACTTCCTGCTGCATTGCTCGCAGAACTGGCCCGCTATGACACCCCCACGATTTGCAATGCGATGGAAGTTATCGCCCCTGAGCGCCGCCTGACCGGCTTTACCAGCAAGCCGTTCGTTTGCCCGTTCCCGGACCTGCCCCCGATGGTGGGCTATGCCCGAACCGCGACGATCCGCTCCGCATCGGCGTCCAGCCTGTCCCCGGCCGATGCACGGGCGCAACGGCTGGCCTATTATGAATATGCGGGCACTGGCCCTGGCCCCCGGATCAGCGTGATCCAGGATCTGGACGGCGCGAATATCGGCTTTGGCGCATTCTGGGGCGAGGTCAACAGCTCCGTCCACAAGGCCCTTGGCTGCCTTGGTGTCATCACGGACGGATCGATCCGCGACATCCCGCAATGGGCTCCGGGATTCCAGGCCCTCGCCGGAATGCTCAATCCATCTCACGCCTATGTTCATCTCGACGGTTTCGGCGACGACGTTTCTGTCCACGGCATGACTGTCCGATCAAATGATCTGATTCATGCCGATCAGCACGGAGCCATCGTGATCCCGGCCAATCTTGCAGCGAAACTGCCGGAAGCTGCGGAGCTTTGCGCACGCCGCGAGGAGCCAATTCTTGGTATCGCCCGCAGCCCCGAGTTCTCTCTAGAGAAGCTCAAAGAGGCACTGGCCCGCTCCGCCGAGATTCACTAAAAGCCAGGCGCGGACGAAGCATCGCTCGATCCGCGCCTGCAATGAGAGGATTGTTCGATGAAAGTCGCGCTTGGTGTTCTGGTCGGACTCGTGATCGGCTTTCTTGCCATGTACTACTTCAAGAGCGGCCACCTGCCGTTCTGAACCATTTTCGGCGGTTTAGGTTGCCTCGTGCGATCTAGATCGCCTCATAGGCGAACAGCATTGCGATGATCGTGATGCTGAACAGCCCCGTCAGAAAGAACTGATCGGCCAGCTTTTCGCACCGCGCACCCAGTGGCTTCCTATCTGCAAAGCGGATCGACAAGTACGACGCCGCCGCGCTCACAAGAAACAGTAGCGCAGCGAGCGCGGCATATTCATCGACGTGACTGGGACCGATTCTGGCTTCCACCAGTTTGACCAGACCGATGAACGTCGTGCAGATTCCAATCATGGTTGCCGATGTCGGCAGAATATGCCGTGACAGCTCCTGTGTGACCCGCAATTGCCCCTGATGATCCATCATTCCAGCCTTCTTTTTTGAACCCGAATACGGTTCTATCCGTTATGCTGGGGATTGGTATTGTCCATCATTCGAGCTTTTGATGCCCGCCTCTCCCCTGTATCGTGCCGCGACCAACCATTCCGCTCTCGGTCCCGACTTTTACGACATCGTCGCTCCGGCTTCGTTTCCCCAACACATTCTGCACTATCGCAACCAGCGCGCAGCCAAATCCGTTGGCCTGGACACGCTGACTGATGAAGAATGGATCGCGCATTTTGGCCGTTTCACGCCGCTGCCTGACAGCTTCGCGCAACCGTTGGCGCTACGGTATCACGGCCATCAATTCCGCGTATACAATCCCGAGCTTGGCGACGGACGTGGCTTCCTGTTCGCGCAATTGCGCGATGTGCGCGATGGCCGCCTGCTTGATCTCGCCACCAAAGGAAGCGGCAAGACACCGTGGTCGCGCACGGCCGACGGACGTCTCACACTGAAGGGCGGCGTGCGGGAAGTTCTCGCGACCTCGATGCTGCAGGCCTTGGGCGTGGACACCTCGAAATCGTTCAGCCTCATTGAGACTGGCGAGTCGCTCATTCGCGGCGATGAGCCATCTCCGACACGTTCCTCGGTGCTCGTTCGGCTCAGTCACTCGCATATCCGGATCGGCAGCTTTCAGCGCCAGGCCTTTCTCAAGGATAACGCCAACATCGAGAAACTGCTGGACTACACCATCCGCACCTACATGCCGAATATCTGGAAGGATGATACGTCGGCACGTGCGACAGCGTTTCTTGAAGAGGTCTGTCGTCGCGTGGCGCGAGTTGGCGCACAATGGATGGCAGCAGGCTTCGTTCACGGCGTCTTGAACACCGACAACATCAACGTCACCGGCGAGAGCTTCGACTATGGGCCGTGGCGTTTTCTACCCGTGCTCGATCCGGCCTTCACCGCCGCTTACTTTGACGAGACCGGGCTCTATGCTTATGGACGGCAACCTGACGCGCTGTTCTGGAATCTGACGCGCCTTGCCGAATGCCTGCTTCCACTCGCTGAACGCTCCGGCCTTGAAGAGGCGCTTGGGACGTTCGAACCGGTTCTGCGCCAGGAGTTCACCAGTGCCTTGCTCAAGCGGCTTGGCGTTGAATCAAAAGATCCTCAGCACGACGCGGAACTCGCACGTGCCGTCTGGATATTCCTGTCGGAAACGAAAGCGCCGTTCGAGCAGACGTTCTTCGATTGGTTCGGCGGCCTTGCGAGCGCGGATCGCGCTGCTAAAAGCCCGTCAAAAGATCACTATGCCAGCCCGGCCTTCGCGCCGGTCAAGGACATGCTGCAAAACTTCTCGCCTCGCGCGCACATCGATCTGGGCCATCCGTTCTTCAAGCGATCGGAAGCCTGCACAATGTTGATCGACGAGGTGGAAGCGATCTGGAAGCCGATCGCGGAAACCGATGACTGGTCGGCCTTCCACGCCAAACTCGACACCATCGACCAGATGGAAGAAGCTTATTCTCTCTAAGCAAAAACGAGAATGGCGGGACGCATCCCGCCATTTTGACTATCCGTCCCTCAGGCAACTTTCTGTGCCGCAGCGACGTTCCCATCAAGGAATCCCGTCAGGCGCCCGCGAATAATGCGTTCAGCATCAAGCATGATGCGATCGATCAACTCTTTCACTGTTGGGATATCGTGGATCAATCCAACCACCATGCCGCAGCTCCAGGCGCCTGCATCCATGTCGCCCTCGATCATCACCTTGGGATAGACGCCGGCGACCTCCTCGACAATATCTGCGATCTTGAGGTTCGCACCCTTCTCCCGCTCAATCTCCAGAAGGCGTTCAACATTCTTGTTGTTCAACACCCGCTCGGTGTTGCGAAGTGCGCGCATGATCAGACGCGTGTCGAGTTCAGAGGCCGAAACCAGCGCCTTCTTCACGTTGTCATGGACCGGCGCTTCTTTGGTGGCGATGAAGCGCGTGCCCATGTTCATGCCCTGAGCGCCCATAGCGAGCGCTGCCACAAGGCTGCGTGCATCGGCCATACCGCCTGACGCCACGAACGGAATTTTCAATTCCTCCGCAGCGCGCGGCAGCAAGATCATATTCGGCATATCGTCTTCACCGGGATGCCCGCCGCACTCGAAGCCGTCGACGCTGACTGCATCGCAACCAATCGCCTCGGCTTTCAGCGAATGGCGAACTGATGTGCACTTATGAATGACCTTGATTCCCGCCGCTTTCAGCGCAGGCATATATTGTTCCGGGCTGCGCCCGGCGGTCTCGACAATCTTGACGCCGCCTTCGCGAATGGCGGCGATGTATTCGGGATAAGGGGGCGACGTAAAGGCGGGAAGAAACGTGAGGTTCACGCCAAACGGCTTGTCCGTCATGTCGCGGCATTTCGCGATTTCCTTAGCAAGCAGCTCCGGTGTCCGCTGCGTCAGGCCGGTGATGATCCCGAGGCCGCCCGCATTGGAGACTGCCGAAGCCAGCTCCGCGAAGCCGACATAATGCATCCCACCTTGGATGATGGGATGCTGGATACCGAACAATTCCGTAATCGCCGTTTTCATACGTTCTCCTCCCTAGTGTGGCGGTTCAGAAGTCCGCATCATTCGCGCGGCGAGTCTGGAATGCGGACTTCTGAACCAAAGCCACACTAGGTCAATAACTTGGTAGTGTCCTTCGATTCCGAAGTTCGCAAACAAAGGTGCAGCGAAATGATGCGAACTTCGGAATCGGGACACTAGGTTCTTTCCCTATCGTTAGCGTAGCTTGCACGGGCGCGACAATGGCCAGAAAAGACGCCCCGGCTACGCCAGAACAGTGAAATTCGCCCCAATTTTCCGGTTTCAACTGGTGGCGTAAGCCGGTTTGCCGGTGTATCAGGGCCTCAATAACTCCATCTTCCAGCAGCGGAATTTCGTTTGACCCAGACCCCTTCCAAGCCATTTGTGGATGTTCTCACCGGCCATCGGCAGCCCGGACCTCCCGTCTGGATGATGCGGCAGGCAGGCCGTTACCTGCCCGAATACCGCGAGCTACGCGCGCGGGCGGGAAGCTTTCTCGATCTGTGCTTCACACCGGAGTTTGCGGCCGAGGTTACGCTTCAGCCGATCCGCCGCTTCAACTTCGACGCCGCGATCATTTTCTCGGACATTCTCGTCATCCCCCATGCGCTGGGGCGCGAAGTTCGTTTCGAAGTTGGCGAAGGCCCGCGCCTCGATCCGCTCGACACAATCGAGAAGATCAAGTCGCTCGCAGCAGTTGCCGACTTTGCAAAACTCGAACCGGTGTATGAAGCATTGCGCCGTGTTCGGAGCGAGCTCAGCCCGACAACGGCGTTGATCGGATTTTGTGGCGCTCCGTGGACCGTGGCCACCTACATGGTGGCGGGCAGAGGCACACCAGACCAAGCTCCCGCGCGCATGCTCGCCTATCGCGAGCCTGACGCGTTCACGCGGATCATCGACGTCCTGGTAGAAAATTCGATTAAATACCTGTTGGGACAACTTGCGGCCGGTGCCGACGTGCTGCAGATCTTCGACACTTGGGCGGGTGTGTTGCCGCCGCGCGAATTCGAACGATGGTCCGTCGAACCAACACGCCGCATTGTCGAGGGCGTTCGCAAGAAAGTCCCCGACGCTAAAATCATCGGTTTCCCCCGAGGCGCGGGCGCTCAGCTCCCGTCTTACATCGAGCGCACCGGCGTCAATGGCGTCAGTATCGACTGGACCGCGGAGCCTTCATTTGTTCGAGAACACGTGCAGAGCCGCGTCGCGATTCAGGGCAATCTCGATCCGCTCGTCCTGATCGCTGGGGGAGCTGCGCTGGATCGCGAGGTTGATGACGTGCTGGAAAATTTCGCCGGCGGGCGGTTTATCTTTAATCTCGGCCACGGCATTCAGCCGGAAACGCCGATTGCACATGTCGAACAGATGCTGAAACGAGTGCGCAGCTATAAGGGCTAAAGGCAAAAGCGTTTTCGAGCGAAGTGGCTTTTCCGGTTCGCGTGAAGAAAACGCGTCAACTCTAAGCGAGCCGCGAGCGTTCAATGATCGCTGACGCGCCTTTGTGCAGAAGATCGAATGCGACAGCGCGTCCGAGTTCTCGTGGCTTGTTGGCCGGTCCGCTGCGCGTTGCCTCGATCAGGTGACCGCCCTGCTCATCCAGCACCGACGCCGTGAGTGACATTTCCGAGCCGTTGATCGTCGAGAAGCCTGCAATCGGTGAGTTGCAGTGTCCGTTAAGAATCCAAAGCACCTCGCGCTCGGCATCCGAGCTCAAATGCGCTGCCGGGTCATCAATCAGCGAAAGGTTCAGCCGCGTCTGCCAGTCGTTCGCAGCACATTCCACCGCGACGATGCCCTGTCCCACCGCCGGCAGCATTTCCTGCGGTAAGAAATCATAGGCGATGCGATCCGCAAGACCGACTCGCTCAAGCCCCGACCTTGCCATGATCAGCGCGTCGGCCGGTCCGACTTCGCCACCGCCGACGAGCCGCTGCATCTCACGCCCGTCAAGCTTGCGAACCCGCGTGTCGGCCGCCCCACGAAAGTGAATGACTTCGATCTCCGGAAACAGACGCCGCACATAGGCTGCGCGCCGCACGGCGTTGGTGCCGATCTTGAAGCCCTTGCCCTTCGAGCGCTGCAAATCTTCCAACGACAAGCCCTTGCGCAAAACCAATGCGTCCGTGGCTGGATCGCGCGCCAATGTCGCGCCGATCACCAGGCCGGGCGTGTCTTCATTGCCCGGCATATCCTTCAGGGAATGCATCGCCGCGTGCAATTCGCCCGCGATCACCGCCTGACGGATTTCGGCCACAAACGCCCCGCCCTTGCCGCCATGGGACAGCAATTTGCTGGTCTGATCGGTGTCTCCGCGGGTCTCGAATTTAACGATTTCGACCTGGACGTTGGGGGAAGCAGCCGTCACGCGGCGCGCGATTTCCTCCGTCTGCGCGAGCGCCATGGCGCTCTTGCGCGTGCCGATCCGCATTGAAACTGATGTCACGTCCGCTCCATTCAAAACCGCGCGAAAGGATCCCGACGCGTTGAAGGGCGGAGAATACGGCGAGCCGTGCCGCAGTGCAAATATCTCAGATTAAGCAAGTTCGCCCCCTCTCCTGAAAAGGAGAGAGGGCAAAGTTGCGAAAAAATTCGGCCAATTAGACGTTCAGCGTGTCGCCGCCCTTGAGATCCAGAATTTCGCGGGCCTCGTCCGGCGTTGCGATCTTAAGACCGAGACCCTCGACAATCTGTTTCGCGAGACGAACCTGCTCGGCATTGGATTCCGCCATCCGGCCTGGGGCGGCCCAGAGGGAGTCCTCCAGTCCGACGCGGATATTGCCGCCCATAGCAACCGCCATGGCCGCAATCGGCAACTGGTTGCGTCCGGCACCAAGTACCGACCACTCATATTTATCGCCAAATAGCCGATCCGCCGTCCGCTTCATGTGCATCACGTCTTCTGGATGCGCCCCGGTGCCGCCTTGCAAGCCGAACACCGTCTGAACAAACAGCGGCGCCTTCACGAGCCCCTGATCGAGGAAGTACTTGAGATTGTAGAGATGCGCCGTATCGTAGCACTCGAATTCGAAACGCGTGCCGCTGCCCGACAACGTCGTCAGCACGTACTCGATGTCCTGGAACGTGTTGCGGAAGACGATGTCCTTGTTCTCGACATGCTTGCGCTCCCATTCGTGCTCAAACGTCTTGAAGCGATTGAGCATGCCGAAGAACGCGAAGTTCATCGATCCCATGTTGAGCGATGCCACTTCCGGCTTGTAGACAGCTGCTGGGCGAACGCGCTCATCGACCGTCATAGTCGGCGAACCACCGGTCGTAAGATTGATCACCGCGTTGGTGCGCTGCTTGATCACCTTGAGGAAGGGCGCGAAAGCCTCCGGGCTCTGGTCGGGCTGGCCAGTCTTCGGATTGCGCGCATGAAGATGGACGATCGCTGCTCCAGCTTCTGCCGCACCGATGGCTGCATCGGCGATTTCCTCTGGCGTCACCGGCAAGGCCTTCGACATCGATGGCGTATGGATGGCGCCGGTCACGGCGCAGGTAATGATGACTTTACGGCTCATTTTCTTCTCTCTTCTTTGCGGGCGGTTAAATCAGGACTTCTTCTGTTTGGCCTTGTGTGCGGCCAAAGCCGCAAGACGTTCGTTACGCCACGTCGTCAGCTTGGCAATGCGCTCTGGTGTTGGCTGGTGCGGCCAGGCTTTGATGACGCGATCAGCATTGGGACTTACGTAGACATCAGGTCCGGCGGACGCTGCGGCGAGCTCTTTGTAAAAGCCGGTGTAGCGCGCGCAATAATCGGGAATTCCACCTGGCGCATTGAGTTCAATCGTCTCCAGCGGTCCCATGAACGACCAACGTGTGCCGAGGCCATCCTTCACTGTGTAGTCGAGATCTTCCGCGGAGATGTACCCCTCACCGACGAGACGAAATGCTTCCGCGAGCAAGGCGCCCTGCAGGCGATTGAGAACGAAGCCATTGATCTCGCGATTCACCGTGACGGGCACCTGTCCGATCTCGCGGTAGATTCCGCGGGCGCGCGATACGGCCTCTGGCGAGGTCCATGGCGCGCCGCAAAGCTCGACCAGCGGAATGAGATGGGGCGGATTGACCGGGTGCCCCACCAGGCACCGCGCTCGCCCCTTCAGGTTTTCGGTAAAGCGCGATGCAACGATCGCCGACGTCGAAGACACCAGCAGCGCGTCAGGTCGCGCAAGCTGGTCGAGTTCGGCGAACATCGCGATCTTATCCTCGACCTTCTCTGGGCCGTTCTCCTGCACAAAAGAAACGTCTTTCACCGCCTCTGCCAGACTCCCAGCCACCGTGATACGTGCCGCAGCACCTTCAGGATCATCAGCAAGGCCGTGTCGATTTAGCGCGTGGAGCTCATCGCGGATCAGACCTGGAGCTGCCTTCAAGGTCGGCGCGTGCGGGTCGGTCAGCCGTACATTCCAGCCGGCGCGAGCGAAGATCGCCGACCACGCCCGGCCGATCAGGCCAACACCGACGATCGCTACATTTTTATTATTCGACATGTTTTTCTTCTCTGTTCTTACAACCACAGCACTTTGCGTCGCAAATCGAGATCGTCTCTCAAGGCCTTTGACGGACCTTCATGAATGATCCGACCCCGCTCAAGCGCCACTGTGGTATCCGACAATGCCAGCGCCAAGTCGAGATGATGATCGACGATGATGATCGCAACTTCGTTACGCAAGCGGTCGAAGGTCTCGAACAATTGTTCAACCACCGCAGGCGCTAATCCCTCGAACGGTTCGTCGAGCAGCAGCACACGGACGTCGCCCGAAAGAGCGCGCGCGACGGCGACCATCTGCTGCTCGCCGCCCGAGAGATAATCCGCTGGACTATCGAGGCGCTCTTTAATGCGTGGGAAGTACTCGTAGATGCGCTCCCGCGTCCAATGCACGCCATTTCCGGTCTGCCGCTTCAAGCCGCCAAGTTCGAGATTCTGTTCAACGGTCATGCCGGCGAACAGACCACGCCCCTGCGGCACGTAACCGATCCCGAGGCGCGCGCATTCAGCCGAAGAGCGTCCGACGAGTTCGGAGCCCGCAAGCTTGATCGAACCATGCGACGCGGGCGCGATGCCGACCAGCGTCTTCAGCAACGTTGATTTTCCGGCGCCGTTACGGCCCAGCAGCGCGATGATCTCGTTCTTATGCAGCGTGAAGCTCACGTTGTTGAGAATGTGGCTCTTGCCGTAAAACGTATTGATGCCTTCAACGGTCAGCAGCGCCTCGGCCTTTGCGGACGTCTCTCGCGGACGTGCTGCAACTGCTGCTGCGCCGGAACCGATGTAGATCTCCTGGACCTTCTTGCTGCTGCGCGCATCCTCAACCGTTCCGTCGAGCAGAACGCGCCCCTCGTTCATGACGGTGACGTGATCAGCCAACGCGAACACGCGATCGATATCGTGCTCCACCAGCAGCACCGGCAGGTCAGCAGAAATACGCTTGATGATGGCGCCGATGCGTTCACGCTCCGCTGCTGCAAGTCCCGCAAGCGGCTCATCCAACAGTAGAACGCGTGGCGCAGTAGCAAGAGCCACGCCCATGTCGAGCAGCCGTTGCCCGCCGTAGGACAATGCTCCGGCCTGCGCCTTCTCGATCCCCGCAAGGCCGAGATAGCGAATGACCTCGTCAGTCTCGCGGTTGATCTCTTCGATCGATAGCGCGTTTGTGAACGGATCGAATCTGTGCGGATTGCGCGCCTGGACGGCGAGGCGAATGTTCTCCTCGACGGTCAGCTCAGGAAACAGATTGGTGATCTGAAAAGACCGGCCGATGCCTGCGGTCGCAATCTCTTCCGGTGTATGTCCCGCGATCGGCTTGCCCATCAATGAGGCTTCGCCCTCATCCGGTGGAAACATGCCAGACAGCAAGTTGAAGGCTGTTGTCTTTCCCGCCCCATTCGGACCAATCAAGGCGTGCAGAGTCCGATCTACAATCGAAATATTGACACCCTGCACCGCCTTGATACCGCCGAAGCTTTTCACCATGTCGCGCGCGGCAAGCACCGGACCATTGGCTATAGTTTTTGGCCGTAAAAATTCCGGCAGAGGCAAGGCTTCAACCTTGCGCGCGGACATTGCGGCCTCTTCTGTGACTTTCTTGCGGAATGGCGCCAGCAACTTCTCTCCGACACCGACGAGGCCCGTGGGTGAGAAGACAATGAATCCAACGAATACGAGGCCGAGCCAGAGCAACCAATTCTCGGTGTAGATGCTGAGGAATTCACGGAACAGAATATAGAACAGCGCGCCAAGCGCTGGACCAAGGAAACTGCGCATGCCGCCGATCACGACCATCGCCAGCAATTCACCTGAGAACGCCACCGACACCGGGTCTGCCGAGGTCATCCGATTCTTGTAGAGCAGCAGAATGCCCGCGAGTCCGGTGAGCGCTGCCGACAGCGTGAAAGCGACGAGTTTGTAGCGGTTGGTCGGATAGCCGAGGAAGCGCGCGCGCTGCTCGTTCTCACGAATCGCGACAAGGACGCTGCCGATAGTTGAATTGTGAAAGCGCCATAGCAGGAACAATACTGCGAACGCGATCAACGCGACGAACCAGTAATAGGTCGTTTGCGAGTCGAGATCGAAACCAAGGATTGACGGTCGCGTAATGCCGCCCAGCCCATTCTCGCCACCGGTCACATCCGTCCAGCGGAAAGACACCGTGTAAAGCATTGCGGCCAGCGCAAGCGTCAGCAGCGAGAAGTACACACCTCGCCTGCGGAGGATCAGATAACCGAGGGGAATGGCAACAGCGCTGGTGACCAGAACGCCGAGAATGGCCGGACCGAAAAACGATCCCGGCATCAGTTTGAGCTGGATCAGCGCCGCGGCATAGGCTGCGAACCCGAACCATGCGCCGTGGCCGAACGACACCAGCCCGGTGTGGCCAACGAGAATATTGAGCGCCATGCAGGCGATGCCGAACACCACGACTTCCGTCGCGGACGTCATCGTCAAGCCGAGCGCCAGCAAGATCGGCGGCAGGATCAGAAGACCAACTGCAGCAACCGCCAATTGAACAGGAAAACGCGTGAACATTGCGAGCCTCACTCGAAGCGGGTGATACGCTCGCCGAACAGACCACGCGGCCTGAACAGAAGCACCAGAAGCATGAGAAGGTAGATCGCGGCGGTCGAGGCAGCGGAATAGCCGATGCCGACCATCACGCCCTTGACGACGCCGACGAGGATCGCCGCCGCCACCACCCCCCAGAACGATCCGAGGCCACCGATCACCACCACCACGAAGGCCGGCGTGATGATCTCATTGCCCATCGCAGGATGGATTGCGTAAATCGGCGCGAGCAACACGCCCGCCAGTCCCGCGAGACCGATACCAAGCGCAGCAATACCTGCCATGTATGGCTGGAGCGAAATACCCAGCGCGCCCACCATGTCAGGATTTTGCACGCCTGCGCGAACGACACGACCGAACGGCGTCAGCCGCAACAACACCCACAACCCTGCGATACAGCCCGCCGCAATGCCGAGCAGCACGACGCGGTAGAACGAGTAGATGAAACTCCCAATGAACACTTGTCCGCGCAAGGCCTGCGGGATCGAATATGACAACGGCGGCGCGCCAAAGATCATGCGCAACGCCTGTTCGGCGACCATTGCCAGGCCGAATGTCAACAGCAGCGACAGGATCGGATCAGCCCGATAGAAGCGCTGGAACAGCAAGCGCTCGATGACAATACCAAGCAGTGCGACCACCACGGGCGACAACACCAGCGCACCGCTGAATCCGAGATACGGCGAAATGACCAGCGTGAGGTATGCGCCGATTGCGAAGAAGGCGCCGTGGGCAAGATTGACGATGCCGCCGAGCGAGAAGATCAGCGACAATCCCAGCGCGATCAGCAGATAGTAGACACCGTCAAGCAGTCCGTTGAGGACCTGCTGTGCAAGTAGCATAGCGGACATGGCAATCGCCCCGCGACCAATGGACTTCGCGCCGAGCGCGTGTCGGGAAAATCAATGAACTCGTGAATTAAGGCCGTGGTCTTCAGGAATACTGCTGAAGACCACGGCAATTGCTCACGTCGGGAAGACGCAGGTGTTTTCTTCCTTGGTGGCTGCGATCACTTCGAGGTCCTCATTCGGACCAGGCACCGGTCCACTCGAGGTGAAGATGTCCCACTGGTTCTTGATCTTCTCTGGCGGCAGCGCAGTGATGGCGTACATCTCGTGCATCAGCTGATGGTCTCCCGCGCGGAAATAGCCCTGGCGGGTCTTGAGCACGTCGAACTTCGCGCCCTTCTCGAAGTGTTCAACCACCTTGGTCGAGTCGGACGACTTCAATTCGTTGAACGACTGCGCCACGATCTTGGTCGCAGTGTAGTCACCCCAAGCCTGGTTCTCCGGCGGCTTGGAATACTTCTTGGTGAAGGCCCCAACGAAGGCCTTGGTGCCTGCGGTATCGATCATGTGGTGCCAGACCGACGGCCAGGTGCCGACGAAGTTGCCCTTGCCTGCGGCCCAAGCGAGCGCGGTATCGAAGCCAAAGCCGCCCACAGGGAAGGTCAGACCGAATTCGGCGTACTGCTTCAAGAAGTTGGTGATCTGGTTGCCGGAGAGATTGATGGCAACGAGATCCGGCTTCGCATCGCGGATTTTGAGGAGATAAGCCGAGAAGTCGGTGGCATCCGTCGGCACCAGATCGTCGCCAGCGAACTGACCACCATTTGCTTCCATGAAACGCTTGGCGACACGCAGCAAGTCGTGACCGAACGCATAGTCCGCCGTGAGTGAGTACCACTTCTTGCCCTTGACCAATCCGTCTTGCATGAACGAGCGACCAACGGACTTCACATACATCGAGTTCTGTGATTCGACGTGGAACATGTAACGCTTGCAATCCGAACCACGCAGCGCGTCAGAGTTCGCGCCGGTATTGATGAACAGCGTCTTGTTGCGCTGAGCGACCTGCGCGATGGTCAGCGCCGAAGCCGACGAAATCTCACCGATGATGCATGTCACCTTGTCGCGCTCGATCATGCGCTCGGCCTTGGTCGACGCTGTCTGCGGATTAACCGAGTCTTCCTTCAGCAGCTCAACCTTCCGGCCCATGATGCCGCCCGACGCGTTGATTTCTTCGACCGCAAGATCCGCTGCCATCACACCGTATTCACCCAATGGGCCGAGGAATCCGGTCCGCGGCGTCAAATGCCCGATACGGATCACGTCCGATGACTGCGCCCGCAAAATCGATGGAGCTGACACGCTCGACATCACCGCCAGTCCACCAGCGGTCTTCAGCAAAGCACGTCGCGTGAATTGATTCTTGAAAGACATTGCCTTCTCCCTGTGACGGCCGCATCGCGCGGCGCTTTTTCTTTCCGGTCGAGCGTCGCGCTTCTTTTTGGCGCTTATACCGCTTGCCGTGATCTGTGATCACACTTAAGCTCGCAAACCGTGACGACCTTGTCTAGTCCTTTGTTTCAGTTTTGGTCGTCGGTCAGGATTTGCCGGTGATGAACCGTCCCGCTGCACTCAATCTCGTCGAGCCGCTTGATCGGCAAACGCTGGGTGAGCGCGCTTATGCACAACTATCAGACCTTTTGTTTTCGGGACGCATGGCGCCGGGCGATAAGCTTTCGCTGCGCCAGGCTGCGGATGTCCTTGGTGTGTCCATCATGCCCGTGCGCGAAGCAGTATCGCGCCTCGTCGCCGACAAAGCACTCGAGGTAACCCCCAACCGAGCCATTCGTGTGCCGTTGATGAGCGCGGCACAATTTCGCGACCTGACGCAGGCGCGCATCGAAATCGAAGGGCACGTGGCTGCGATCGCCGCACGCACACGCAGCGATGAAGACCTCAAGTCGATCGCAAAAGCGGAGGCGGCTATGCGCGCCGAGAGCCTCGCCAGTAATCCAAACCTTCCGCAAGCGGTCGAATTCAACAAGACATTTCACTTCGCGGTCTATGAAGCCGCCCACTCCCCGACTTTCGTAGAGATCATTCGCGCGCTGTGGCTCAAAGTGGGCCCCGTCATCAATCTCGACCTGCGTGCAAATCCAGAACGCTTAGCAAAAGGCGACGCAATCCGCTTTCACGCCCAAGTCCTCACCGCCATCAAAGATGGTGACGAGGCTGCAGCAAAAGCCGGCATCAGCGCGGACATCAGCTCCGCTGCGAACGTTATTCTGTCTCGCGGCGGCCTCGCCGAATAACTCTCAAAAGCAAAACTGGAGCCCTTATGGATCTCGACATCAAAGGATTGCGCGTGCTGGTGACCGCAGGCGCCAACGGCATCGGATTGGCCATCGCCCGTGCGTTTGTCGCCGAAGGCGCAAAGGTTCACATCTGCGATGTGGACACTGCCGCTCTCTCCGCGCTTAAGACGAGCGATCCAACATTGACGCAAACCGTTTGCGATGTGTCCGATCGTGCATCCGTCAAAAACCTGTTTGCGGAAGCCACTACTGTGCTCGGCGGTCTCGATGTGCTTGTCAATAATGCCGGCATTGCGGGACCGACCTCGAAGGTCGAGGAAATGAATCCCGAAGACTGGGATCGTTGCCTCGATATTTGCCTGACCGGACAGTTCAACTGCACGCGCCTCGCTGTGCCGCTGCTGCGCCAGAGCAAGAACGCGTCCATCGTCAACATCTCATCTGCTGCAGGACGGCTCGGCTTTGCGATGCGCTCCCCCTATGCGGCAGCCAAGTGGGGCGTCATTGGCTTTACCAAATCATTGTCGATCGAACTTGGCCCCGACAACATTCGTGTCAACGCGATCCTCCCCGGCCTGGTCGCAGGCGATAGACAGCGTCGTGTGCTGGAAGCAAAGGCTCAGCAACGCGGCATCTCGTATAGCGAAATGGAAAAGATCGCGTTTTCTTACACATCGGTCAAAGATTACGTCACGCCGCAGCAGCTCGCCGACCAGATCGTCTTTATGGCGAGCCCCCGCGGCCGCACAATTTCAGGTCAAGCCATCTCGATCTGCGGCGATACGCAGATGCTCGGATAACACTTGCATTGTGAAGTGAACACAAGCGCGTCGCAGAGATATCTGCGGCGCGCCTGACCGTTAGCTCGCGACTGGCGGCCAGGTTATCAGGACCATATCGACGAGCTTACGCAGTTCGACACGCTTGGCGCCGCTAACCGCCTGGACGGCCATTCCCTGCAGGATGGTCTGGACGTAGCGCGCCAACCCTGCGACATCCGCTGTTTCCGGCAAATCACCTTCCGCCTTCGCCTGCTCGAAGCGCTGGCGAAGATCGTCCTCGGCCTTTGCGCGACGCGACATCAGCTCTTGTTTGATGGACTCGGCCGCGTCGCTACAGGTCAGCGCCGCGTTCACCGACAGACATCCCGGCGGATACTCCGGATCGGTGACCGCATCGGCTTCGCCATAAAGAAGGTGCTCAACGACAGCACGCGCGGTCGGTTGCTGGAGCGCGATTTTCACAAAGCCACCAGGGCCATCGACGTAACGATCGAAAGCCTTGCGGAACAACTCTTCCTTGTTGCCAAACGCGGCGTAGAGCGACGGCTTGGTGATGCCCATGCTTTCCGTCAACTCGGCAATGGACGCGCCTTCATATCCCTTGCGCCAAAACACCTCGAGCGCCTGCTCCAGCGCCTGATCGAGGTCGAATTCACGCGGGCGTCCCATACCCATCTCACCGGCCTTTCAGTTTTGTACCTTTCGTTAGATATGTCTCTTGACAGGGGTTGTCCACTTTCTATCTATACCGCTCGTTACAGATTTTTGCGATGCAGCGTAGCGTTAGAGATTTGGAACTGGAGCCGAGATTGCTGGTGGAGCGGATCTCAAATACATCCAAGCCTCTGTTTTGCAAGGCTGAATCGCATTTCTGGCAGATGATTGGGGACACACCATGAAACAGTTTTCACTCAAAACCGGCCTTCTGAGCGCCGCAGCCGGTATCGCCATTCTCGCAGCCGCGGGAACGGCCTTCCTCCCAAGTTCCAACGGAGGCGCTAAGGCCGATGCCGTGGCGGCAGCACCCGCAGCGATTCCTGTTTCGGTCGCCACGGTTGAAGAGCACGACGCCACTGTCTGGGATGAATTCTCCGGCCGCCTCGAAGCTATCGAACAGGTCGAAGTTCGCTCTCGCGTGGCAGGCGCCATTCAGGAAATCCGCTTCCGTGAAGGCGCGATGGTCAAGGAAGGTGATGTTCTCGTCGTCATCGATCCAGATCTCTACGCAGCAGAGGTGGCTCGCGCGGACGCCCAGGTTGCAGCGGCACAGTCACGCCTAGTGTACGCCAAAAGTGATTTCGAGCGTGGCCAGCAACTGACTGGATCGCAAACCATTTCGCAACGCGACCAGGACAATCGCATCAATGCTTATCGCGAGGCGGAAGCCAACCTCAAAGGCGCTCAAGCCGCTCTCAAGACCGCTCAACTCAATCTCGGTTACACCGAAGTCCGCGCACCGGTGACCGGTCGCGTCGGAAAGCGCGAAATCACGGTCGGCAATCTGATTGCAGCGGGTCCAGGCTCGCCGCTTCTGACGACGATCGTTTCAACCTCGCCGATCTACGCCAGCTTCAACGCGGACGAACAGGTCGTCTTGCGTGCGCTCAACTCCTTGGGGAAAGATGATGCGGCGGCGAAAACCGGCCGCATCCCGGTCAAGATGGGAACTGCTACCAGCGAAGGCGCTCCTTTCGAAGGTCAGATGCAGTTGATCGATAATCAGGTTGATCCCCGCACCGGCACTGTCCGCGTGCGCGCCGTGTTCGACAACAGCGATGGCCATCTGATTCCGGGGCAGTTCGTCCGTCTGGCGATGGGCCAACCGAAAACCGCTCGCGTGATGACAATCAATGAGCGCGCCGTCGGCACCGACCAGAACAAGAAATTCGTGATGGTCATCTCCAAAGACAACAAGGCTGAATACCGCGAGGTGACGCTCGGTACGTCGATTGACGGGCAGCGTGCTGTCACGAGCGGCCTCAAAGTCGGCGAACGCATTGTGGTCAAGGGACTGCAACGTATTCGTCCGGGTGCAACCGTTGCACCACAAGTCATCGAGATGAGTGCCAACTAATCGAAATACGACTTCTTCTTTCCGCACCGATTCCGTCGACGCCATTGGTGCGTCGGCATTCAAGACCAAATGAGATAGTGCCATGAATATCTCGAAGTTCTTTATCGACAGGCCAATTTTCGCTGGCGTTTTGTCGACGCTGATCTTCCTCGCCGGACTGTTGTCCCTGCCTGCGCTGCCGATCTCCGAGTACCCGGAAGTCTCTCCGCCGACGGTCGTTGTTCGTGCGACATATCCGGGTGCGAACCCGAAAGTCATCGCGGAAACAGTCGCGACGCCAATCGAAGAGCAGATCAACGGCGTTGAAGACATGCTCTACATGAGCAGTCAGGCGACAACCGACGGCGTGATGACGCTGAACGTCACGTTCCGCCTGGGCACAGACCCTGACAAAGCGCAGCAGCTGGTGCAGAACCGAGTGTCACAGGCCGAGCCTCGCCTGCCGCAGGAAGTCCGCTCGCTCGGCATCACCACCATCAAGAGCGCGCCCGACCTGACCATGGTCGTGCATTTGCTCTCGCCTAACGACCGCTACGACATGACGTATCTGCGCAATTATGCAGTGTTGAACGTCAAGGACAGGCTCGCGCGCATTCAAGGCGTCGGTCAGGTGCAACTGTTCGGCTCCGGCGACTATTCGATGCGCATCTGGCTTGATCCGCAGAAAGTCGCCGAGCGGGGCTTATCCGCCAGCGACGTCGTTCGTGAAATCCAGGCGCAGAACGTGCAAGCCGCCGCCGGCGTGGTGGGCGCGTCGCCCAGCGATAGCGGTCTCGACCTCCAACTGTCGATCAACGCGCAGGGCCGTTTGAAGGACGAGGAGGAATTCGGCGACATCATCGTCAAGACCGGCGCCAACGGCGACGTTACCCGTCTGCGAGACATCGCACGCATTGAGCTCGGCGCCGCTGACTATTCGCTCCGCTCCCTGCTCAACAACAAGTCGGCAGTGGCCATTCCGATCTTCCAGTCGCCCGGATCGAACGCGATCCAGATTTCCGACAACGTCCGCAAGACAATGGCGGAACTGAAGGAGAACATGCCTGACGGCATGGACTACAGCATCGTCTATGACCCGACTCAGTTCGTTCGTGCATCGATCGAGGCGGTCATACATACTCTGCTGGAAGCGGTGGCCCTCGTCGTGCTGGTCGTCATTCTGTTCCTGCAGACATGGCGCGCTTCGATCATCCCATTGATCGCTGTTCCGGTGTCGATCATCGGCACCTTCGCCGTGATGTTCCTGTTCGGATTCTCCATCAACGCGCTGAGCCTGTTCGGACTGGTGCTCGCCATCGGCATCGTGGTCGACGACGCCATCGTCGTGGTGGAGAACGTCGAGCGCAACATCGAGCAAGGCCTGTCGCCTGTCGAGGCGAGCTATCAGGCCATGCGCGAGGTGACCGGACCGATCATCGCCATCGCGCTTGTGCTCGTCGCAGTGTTCGTACCATTGGCATTCATCACCGGCCTCACAGGACAGTTCTACAAGCAGTTCGCCCTCACCGTTGCCATCTCGACTGTGATCTCCGCATTCAACTCGCTGACGCTCTCCCCGGCACTGGCGGCGTTGCTGCTGAAATCGCACGACGCTCCAAAGGATGCCCTGACCAGGGGAATGGAAAAGAGCCTCGGCTGGTTCTTCAAACGTTTCAACCGCGTCTTTCACGTTGCCTCGGAAGGGTACAGTGGCGGGGTCAGGCGAGTCATATCTCGCAAGACAATCGTCATGGGCGTCTATGTGGCCCTGGTTGCGGTGACTTTCGGCTTGTTCAAGACAGTTCCGGGTGGCTTCGTCCCGGGACAGGACAAGCAGTATCTCGTCGGCTTCGCGCAGTTGCCGGACGGCTCAACGCTTGATCGCACCGAGGAAGTCATTCGCCGCATGGGTGACATCGCCCTCAAGCAGCCTGGTGTTGAAAGCGCGGTCGCCTTCCCCGGCCTTTCGATCAATGGCTTCACCAACTCGTCGAACGCTGGCATCGTGTTCGTTACCCTGAAGCCGTTCGAAGAGCGCAAGGACCCGAGCCTCAGCGGCAATGCCATCGCCATGGCGCTTAACGGCAAGTTCGCGACGATCCAGGAGGCGTTCATCGCGATGTTTCCGCCGCCGCCCGTTCCGGGTCTCGGCACCATCGGTGGTTTCAAGTTCCAGATCGAGGATCAGGCGGGGCTTGGCTATGCCGCGCTGAATGATGCCACCAAGGCGTTTCTTACAAAGTCCACCACCGCGCCTGAATTGGCGGGACTGTTCTCCAGCTATCAGATCAACACGCCACAGCTTTATGCCGATATCGATCGCACCAAGGCGCGCCAGTTGAGCGTTCCGGTGACAAGCGTGTTCGATACGATGCAGATCTATCTGGGTTCGTACTACGTCAATGACTTCAATAAATTCGGGCGTACCTATACCGTGCGCGTACAAGCGGATTCCAAATTCCGCGCCCGCGCCGAAGATGTCGGTCTGTTGAAAGTCCGTTCGAGCACCGGCGAAATGGTCCCTCTGTCGGTGTTGCTGAAAGTACAGGCTAGCTCCGGCCCAGAACGCGCCATGCGCTACAACGGCTTCCTGACCGCCGACGTTAACGGTGCGACTGCTCCGGGTTATTCAACCGGACAGTCGCGAGCTGCGGTCGAACGGATCGCCAAAGAGGTCTTCCCGAAAGGCATCGGTTATGAATGGACCGAATTGACCTATCAGGAGATCATTGCCGGCAATTCGTCGCTGTACGTCTTCCCGATCGCGCTGTTCCTGGTGTTCCTGGTGCTGGCAGCTCAGTACGAAAGCCTGACGTTACCGCTGGCGATCATCATGATCGTACCGATGGGCCTGCTGGCCGCGATGTTCGGCGTCTGGTTGACGCGTGGCGACAACAACGTGTTTACGCAGATCGGTCTGATCGTGCTGGTGGGATTATCGGCCAAGAACGCGATTCTGATCGTCGAATTTGCGCGAGAGCTCGAGTTCGCCGGACGAAAGCCGATCGAAGCGGCCATCGAAGCCAGCCGTCTGCGGTTACGCCCCATCCTGATGACGTCGATGGCGTTCATTATGGGCACCGTGCCACTGGTGACGTCGACGGGCGCAGGTTCCGAAATGCGTCATGCGATGGGTGTGGCGGTGTTTTCCGGTATGATCGGCGTCACCGCCTTCGGCATCTTCTTCACGCCGGTGTTCTATGTGCTGCTTCGCGCGCTGGCGGGCAACCGTCCGCTGACGCAGCACGGAGAGTCATCCGTGGGACACGCGCCTGCAGCCGCACATCACGCTCCGGCGGAGTAAAAGTCCTTAATTCGAGACCTGAAAATGGCGCTGCAACACTGGTTTCGGCGCCATTTTTCTTCTTAATGTATTACTTCAAGCGCTTCGCCAGAGCCCGGAAGGCTTCGAGCTGGTCGGCCTTCAGAGCGACCGACCCTACAGTGCCGCCCGCAGCAACGCTTCGAACTCTTCCGCAGTCGCCTTGCGCGGCGTTGTCGCATTAGAGTGATCGGCAAGCGCGCGCTTGACCGTCTCCGGAATATGCTTTTCCTCAAATCCCATCTGACCGAGCGTCAGCGGCAAACCGAGTGACTTGACGAGATCGGACACTGCCGCAGCGAGATCGGCCTTTGCATCTAGTCCGAATACCTCACGGAGCTTGTCGTACTTCTTCTTGCCAACGCTGTCGGAGTTGAACCGCAGGATGTGCGGAAGAAACACGCCGTTCAGCATGCCGTGATGAAGCGTCGGCTGCCGCAAGGCACCGGCAGCGTGGGACAGGGAGTGTACCGCGCCCAATCCCTTTTGGAAGGTCATGCCTCCCTCCAGCGCGGCCATCATCATTTCCCAGCGGGCCTCGCGATCAGACCCATTTTCCGTGGCGCGCTTGATGAAGTGCCACGCGCGATAAGCACCGTCGAGTGCAATGGCTTCCGCCGGTGGATTGACGAGCGGCGACAGATACGTCTCGATGCAGTGCGTCAGCGCGTCAATTCCGGTTGCGGCGGTTAACACTGGAGGAAGGCCGAGCGTCAATTCGGGATCGCAGATCGCGCGCTTCGGGATGAGATGCGGACTGATCAATGCGAGCTTCGAACCATTGCTGAGATTGATCAGCGCACCGCGCCCCACTTCACTGCCGGTGCCAGCCGTGGTCGGGATCGCGATCACTGGCGCAACGCTCGCCGTGATCTTGCCAACGCCATTGCGGATCGCTGCATAGGTTTCAAGCGGTTCCGCATGCGTGGCGGCCAGCGCAACCCCCTTCGCAAGATCGATCGGTGACCCACCTCCGAGTGCGATGACACCGTCGCAATTCCCACTTCGGTAGGAGGCGACGCCCTCTATCACTGCCTCTTCGGTCGGATTGGCTGGCGTCTTTGCGAAGACCGTCACGGCCACTCCGTCGAGCTGCGCGAGCACCTTCGCTGCAATGCCCGCGGCTTCCACGCCCGGATCCGTGACAAGCAAGGGCCTGCGGATGCCGAGGGCATCGACTTCATTCTTCAGGCTTTTGATCGCGCCAAAGTCGAAAAGAGTGGTTGTCAGATAACCGATGGTCGCCATGGATTTGCGCTGCCTCGCCTGTGATTTGTCGTTGCTGTCTTTATAATGTTGATCGGCCTCGCGCCACGCGAATGAATTTCGCACCGCAACAATTCCGTCAATCATCCGATGTTTAACATCGGATGATTGCATCCACAATCCTGACCGTGCTAGCGTCCCCGTACGTTGCCGTCAGAGCAACGAATGGGAGAGATCACCTTGGTCAAGGCACGTCCGAAGACAGCCGACAAGCGCGTCAAGCCGGGGCGTATTCACGCCGTGCTGACGACGCTCGGCAGCGAGATCGCGCAAGACCTGATCCCGGTCGGTGCTGCGCTGCCCCCGGAACATGATCTCGAAGTGCGGTTCGGCGTCGGGCGTGGCGTGATCCGTGAAGCCATTAAAACGCTCGCTGCCAAGGGTTTGGTCAGCGTCCGCCCGCGCCATGGCACGCATGTCCGCCCGCGCCGCGACTGGAGCCTGCTCGACCGCGACGTTCTGACTTGGTTGGTCGGCAAAGACGAACCGGATCGTGAACTTCTGCTTGCCATTCAGGAAGTTCGGTCGATCATCGAACCCGCCGCAGCCGCAATGGCAGCCAAGCGCGCGACCAAGACCGACCGGCAGCGCATCAACGCCGCGCTTACCGCGATGGAAACCTCGCACGATCAGGCCAGCGCTATCGACGCTGATAAAGCCTTTCACCTGGCGATTCTCGACGCCACGCACAACCCTGTACTGCAGGGGTTCCGGAGCGCGATCGACACCATTCTGAGCACGGTTTTCCTCGTGGCCATCGGCAGCACCGGCTGGTTCGAAGACAACTTGCCGAACCACGCCATTGCCGCGCGTGCCATCGACGAAGGCGACGCCGACAAGGCTCGCGCCGCGATGGAACAGGTGCTTGGCTACACCGAATTCAAACTGTCAAAGCGAAGGACTGCGGCTGCGA
This sequence comes from Afipia dichlorophenoxyacetatis, assembly GCF_055386385.1. Classification (NCBI taxonomy): domain Bacteria; kingdom Pseudomonadati; phylum Pseudomonadota; class Alphaproteobacteria; order Hyphomicrobiales; family Nitrobacteraceae; genus Afipia; species Afipia dichlorophenoxyacetatis. The sequence continues at coordinate 4,261,685 of NZ_AP029250.1, forward strand.
GATCCGCCGCTGCAAAGCCGGCCACAAACGGCAAGGCCAAAAGGAAGCGCAATGTATCGTGATATGAAGGGGTCGACCCACGTTCTCGCATCGCCGGAGATTGCCGTCGTTGCAATCCCGGAGGACGAGCGCGTATGGGTCCCCCAGGCCCCTGACGTGTGGTTCAGGCCGCTGATGCTCAACACCCGGCAGGGCCAGTGGTGCAACTTGCTACGCGTGCGGCGGGCCGGTGTCCTGTCGCGACATCTGCATCCCAACCCCGTTCACGGCTTTGTCCTGAAAGGAAAGTGGTTCTATCGCGAACACGACTGGGTCGCCTCCGAAGGTTCCTATGTGTTCGAACCGCCGGGTGAAATTCACACGCTGGTGGTGCCGGAAGACACCTCAGAGATGATCACGTTCTTCAATATTCAGGGATCGATGGTCTATCTCGATGAGCAGAATAGGCACACCGGCTACGAAGACGTCTTCACCAAGCTCGACATGTGTCGCGCGCACTACACATCGGTTGGCCTCGGCGCCGATTACGTCGATCAGTTCGTGCGCTGATGAGTGATGGTCCCACCAATGACGCGACATCTGGCGCCTGGGCATCGATGTGGTATGCGGGCAAGCGCGTGCTTGTGACCGGAGGTACATCGGGCATCGGCGCAGGCATTGCACGCGGCTTCATCGAGGCCGGCGCCAACGTGACCGTCGCGGGCGTTAGCGATGCTGAGATTGCCGCTCTTGCCTCAGATCCGGTCCTGAAGAAAGCGAACGCCCAGCTTCTCGATGTGCGGGACAGCGCTGCGATCAAATCATTGATTGGCTCGTTCGATAGCCTCGATGTGGTCGTGAATTGTGCCGGCGTAATCCGGCGTGGCGACGAACTTGACCCCAGCGTCTTCGAGTCCGTCGTCGACATCAATCTCAATGGAACGATGCGGGTTTGCGCGACGGCCCGCCCGCTGCTCGCGCAATCGAAAGGCGCCATCGTCAATCTTGCTTCGATGCTGTCGTTCTTCGGTGGCGGTCTGGTTCCAGGATATGCCGCCAGCAAGGGCGGCATCGCGCAACTAACAAAGTCACTTGCCATCGCCTATGCGAGCGATGGAATCCGCGTCAACGCCATTGCGCCGGGCTGGATCGCCACCCCCCTCACCTCAGCACTGCAAGGCAATCAGGAGCGTAGCGAGGCCATTCTGGGCCGGACGCCGCTCGGCCGCTGGGGACAGCCCTCTGATCTGCTCGGTGGCGTTCTCTATCTCTGCTCACCTGTCGCGTCTTTCGTGACAGGCGCGGTGCTCGTCATCGACGGAGGTTACGCCGTTGTGTGAGGCAATCGCGAGACGTGTGGCGACGTGCCACGCTTCCAAGCGACGATGTCGCCGCTGATAACTTAAGTCAGCCAACAAGAAGAAACGACAAAAAGTCTCGATCAGAAGCCTGATCACAAGGAGGTTGCGTGCTGGTCATGTCCAGTCAAAAAGTCCAACCGCGATGGGTCACGCGAGGGATTAGCTCTCTCGCAGGGGCAGCCGTGTTCGTGGCACCGCTGCTTGCGCTTGTCGCCATCTGGGCTGTCGTCGTACCGCTTTTCAATGTCAATCCGCGGATATTCCCATCGGTCGGCTCCGTCGGGACCGCCGCCATTGAATCGATCAAGGACGGCACTCTCCTCAACCATATCGGTGCCAGCCTGCTGCGCGTCGGTCTCGGCACGTTGATCGGCATTGTCACGGCCGTTCCGCTCGGCATCGCCATGGGCGTCAGCCCCGGCGTCTCCGCATTCCTGACACCGCTCTTCCGCTTCTTCTCGGTGCTCGCCGGTATCGCGTGGATTCCGATTGCAACGCTGTGGTTCGGATACGGCTTCGGCGCCATCATTTTCGTCATTTTCAACGCGGTGTTCTTCGTCGTCGCCTACAATACCCTGCTCGGCGTTTCGACGATCCCTCATGCCTTGCGCAACGCTGCCGCTTCACTCGGCGCCGGCCGCTGGGCGGTGCTGACACAGGTTCTTCTGCCCGGCGCATTGCCGAACATCGTCACAGGTATCCGTACCGGTCTCGGCTTTGCCTGGCGCGGACTGATTGCAGCCGAAATGATCGCGACCAATGTCGGCCTTGGCTACATGCTGTTCGTGGCCCGCGATTTCTACCGCACCGAAGTCATCGTCCTCGGCATGATCGTCATCGGCGTGCTGTGGCTCCTGATCGACCGGCTGCTGCTTGTTCCACTTGAGCGCGCGACCATCGAGCGCTGGGGCTTGGTGAGGCGCGCATGAATTTCGCTCTGAAAACTTGGGGGGCCTACACCCGCATGACGGTCCGATGGCCGGCGCATGCCGCCATCATCCCGTTCATACCCGTCGTGGCGCTGTGGACTGCAGTCGCCGAATCCGGTGTGTTTCCACGCGCGTTTTTTCCCGGCCCGGCAGAAGTCATGCGGTCGTTCATCACGCTGACCTACAAGGGCATTCTGCCGGATTATCTACAAGATAGCCTTGTCCGCCTGTTCGCGGGCGCGGCCGTCGGTATGGCGCTCGGCATTCCGCTTGGAATTCTGATCGGCACCAACAAGACTGCCCATCGCATTTTCTGGCCCATCCTCCTGTTCTTCCAGGCCATCGGCGACATTGCATGGCTTCCGATCCTGCTGATCTGGTTTGGCTTCGGCCTCACCACCATGACGTTCGTCATCGTCTACACCGTGCTGTTTCCAGTGGTGCTCAACACGGTGCTTGGCGTGGAATCAGTGCCTCGGGATCTTGCTCGCGCGGCGCGTAGCCTTGGCGCTTCACGCGCACGCGTCCTCTTTGAAGTGACATTGCCGGGTGCGCTGCCTAATATCATTACCGGACTCCGCAATGGCCTCGGCTACGGCTGGCGCGCACTGATCGCCGTGGAGATGATCGTTGGTACCAGCGGCATCGGCTTCATGATGTTCGATGCGCGCCGCGCTGGTTCAACCGTCGAAATCCTGCTCGGCATGATCATTCTTGGACTGCTTTGGTACATCGTAGACGCCTGGATCCTCGCGCCGATCGAACGCGCGACCGGCCAGCGTTGGGGACTGGTGACATCATGAAAACGCTCTCGATCCGTAATCTGCAGAAGACCTATTTCGATCCTTACGCCGGATCGCACGTCACCGCTGTTCACGACATCTCGCTCGAGGTCGAACAAGGAGAATTCATTTCCGTGGTCGGACCGTCCGGTTGCGGCAAGACAACGGTGCTCAATATGATCGCCGGCTTCATCCCCTACTCAGGAGGTGAAATTCTGCTCGACGGCAAGGCGGTCAATGGTCCCGGACCTGAGCGTGGCGTCGTGTTTCAATCGTTCGCGCTGTTTCCGTGGAAGACCGTGCTCGACAATGTCGGCTTTGGTCCAAAGATGCGTGGCGTCCCGAAGGCCGAGCGCGACAAGATCGCTCATGAATATCTGGCGCTGGCCGGTCTTTCCCATGCGGCCAATCGCTATCCCAACGAATTGTCGGGCGGTATGCAGCAGCGCGTCGGCGTGGTGCGCGCTCTCGCCAACAATCCAGCCGTCCTGCTGATGGACGAACCCTTCGCAAGCGTCGATGCGCAGACCCGCATGACGCTTCAGGAGGAGCTCACCCGCATCTGGCAGGAGCGCAAGCCGACCGTCATCTTCATCACCCACGACGTGCCGGAAGCTGTGTTTCTCGCCAACCGCGTGGTCGTTCTGTCGAAGGGCCGCGTGCTGGATCAAATCAAGGTCGATCTGCCACGCCCGCGCGTCTGGGACGATCTGATTGAGGACGATACCTTCAAGCGTTTGTCCGCGCAGGTGCTGCAAATGGTGCGCGCCGCATGAGTCTGTTGTCAGCAATCCTGCGCTCGAACAAAGGCCGTTTTGTTCTCGGCGTCATCGCCGCGTGGGCCGGATTCCAAATCTGGCTGACGCTTGCAGCCCCAGGAAAAATTTCGCCGGAGCTAGCAGGGACTTCGGAAAAGGTGAACGTGCAGATCGAGCTCCCCTTCACCCCGGAGCGCTTTCACGTCCTTGCATTCCAGAAATTTGGACGGGTTTCCGGCGCGGATGATCATTCGATCGAACTTCGTGGCGTCAAACGGGTGGATCTCACATCAGTGGCGCGGCCGTATTGGGTGACGAGCGTAGGACCAATTAAAACGGGAGGATGATAATGAAACGAATTTTATTGCTGGGCGCAGCCCTGGTGCTGGTCTGTATGCCGGCTCAGGCGCAGAACCTGATCAAGCTTAAGGCCGGCATGGTCAGCAGCATCGACCAGATCGGATTGCCGATCGCACTGGAGCGTGGCTTCTTCGAGAAGTACGGCCTCGATGTCGACATCGCCCGCCCCTACGCTACTGGCGTGGACTCGCTCAACGCTCTTCAGGCTGGCGAGAGCGACATCGTTCAGGTCGGCGTGCCCATGATCGGCGCTGTGCTGCGCGGCATGGATCTCGTTGCGCTCGGCAACTACAGCGGAAACGCTACCAAGGCGGGCTCGGACGCGACGATGGCAATCATCGCCCGCGAAGGTTCGGGGATCGTCAAAGGCGACACCAAGAGCCTCAAGGGCAAGAAGATCGCCGCCTCCTTCGGCACGATCAATCACCTTTACATTCTGGCCACCCTCGAGAAGGCCGGGCTGAAGCCGGAAGATGTCACGCTGGTAAATACTCCGCCGCCGGACATGACGGTTGCGCTGCTCGCCAAAGGCATCGATGCCTTCGCGGGCTGGGATCCATGGCCGATCGTGGCCCAGAAGGATGTGCCGGGCGCCTTTGAAGTGGTGCGTGGGGGTGACGTGATCTCCTATCTGGGATTCAACGTCGCGTTGCGCTCATGGGTTGAGAAGAATCCCGACACCGCTGTCAAGTTTATGGCCGCCGTGTCAGAAGCCGACCAGTGGATGCGTAAAAATCCGAAGCAGGCCGCACAGGTTGCAACCCGTTGGATCCCCGGCCTCAAGCTGGACATCGCGGAAGCCGCGATGCAATTCAACATCCAACAGGCTGACCGTCGCCTTTCGGCCAACAACTATCGCGCACTCTGGAGTGCAGAGGATCGGCTCCAACGCCTCGGCATGCTGAAGTCAACCTTCGACGTCAACAAGCACATCGATCCGAAACCGATCCTGAAGGTGATGAAGGATCATCCGGAAGTGTTCTCCGATCTGCCGCCAATCCCGGCAGATGTGGCGATCGGTCCGGACTTCGCCTTCAAACCGTAACTCAGCAAAACAGACTACTAAAAGCAAAGGCGGGCGGAATTTTCCGCCCGCCTTTTACTTTGGATCTCGCGCTGATCGGCGGTAATGCCGGATCACTTCTTCTTGCCGTCCTTGTCAAACTGCTTGAGGAACGCGGTGAGATCCTTGATCTCCTGCTCGTTCTTGATGCCTGCGAAAGCCATTTTCGTGCCCGGGATCTTGCCCTTGGGGTCTTTGATGTATTCGGCGAAGGTCGCCTCATCCCAAGTGATACCGGACTTCTTGTTGGCCTCGGAATAGTTGTAGCCTTCCACCGAACCGGAATGGCGGCCGATCAGTCCGTTGAGTTCAGGACCAACGGCGTTCTTGGCGGTTTCCCCGATCTGGTGACAGGCGCGGCACTTGGCGAACGATTTCTCGCCGGCTGCGGCGTCCTGAGCATGAGCGACGCCGGCCATGGCGACCAGCGAAAATGCTGCGAAAAGCGAACGAATGATCATGTGCCTTGTACCTTTGAACTGAGGGGAATGCTTGGCGCCGAAGATCGCCCGAAAAGGAATCGACCCGCAGCAAACCGGTGGGTTGGTCGCGTACTTAATGCACAGCCTCGTTAATCAAATATATCGCTCCGGTGTCCGTACACCACCCCATATTTTCGGTTCGAGTGAGCGGTTGCAGCATCTGCGGCTTTTCGTCCTTCGCAATGGATTGGTGCTAGCTCCATAGACGGACCAAAAAACCCCGCCTAAGCTTCCGATTCCAAGATGTCCGGCAAACGGACGCGGGAAAAGCCGGCAAGACCGGCCATTTGGGAGGACACAATGAATTACCTTTCGCGTATCAAGCGCTCGTTCGCGCTGTTCGCCACATGCTCTGGCGCAGTGCTGACATTTGCAACCCCCACGCCAGCTCAAGACAGTTTCAAGCTCGGCATCGTCACATTTTTGTCAGGCCCCGCGGCCGAAAGCTTCGGCGTACCGGCCAGCAAAGGCGCTCAATTTGTCATCGACGAATTGAACAAAGGCGCCGCACCAGCGCCCTACCAGAAAGGCGGCTTCGGCGGCATGAAGATCGAGCCGGTCGTGATCGACGAAAACGGCGGTGCGACAAAACAGGTCCAGGAGTTGCGCAACCTCTACCAGCGCGACAACGTCGATGCCGTGATCGGCTATATAGGTTCCGGTGATTGTCTCGCCGTCGCACCTATCGCCGAAGAGCTCAAGAAGCTGCTGTTGCTATTCGATTGCGGAACGCCGCGCATCTTCGAAGAAGCAAAATACAATTACGTGTTCCGCACGGCAGCGCATGCCACGATGGATAACGTCGCGCTCATTCGCTACATGAAATTGCGCAACATCAAGATGGGCAGCTTCTCGGCCATCAACCAGGATTATGCCTGGGGCCAGGACAGCCGGGCCGACTTCGTCGGAGCTGCAGGACAGCTCTATCCTGATGCCAAGCTCAACGCTGACCTGTTGCCGAAGTTCGGTGCCGGCCAATACGGCACGGAAATTTCGGCTCTCGTCAGTGCGGGCTCAGACGTCGTGTATTCCAGTCTCTGGGGCGGCGACCTGCAGGCATTTGTGCTGCAATCGGTGCCGCGCGGGCTCTCCAAGCGCAGCCAGCTTGTGTTGAGCGCCGCCGATCACGTCCTCCCGCCGCTCGGCGACAAAATGCCTGACGGTGTGATCATCGGTGCTCGCGGCGCTTACGGATTGATGTCGCAAAAATCACCCCTCAATGACTGGTTCTTCCAGGGCTATGAGAAGGCGAATGGCGTTTATCCGGTGCAGGCCGCCTATCGTGTGACGCAGTCGATCCTCGGATTGAAGAACGCGATCGAAAAGGCGATGGAGAAAAACGGCGGCAAGAAGCCAACTACAGACGAGATCATCACGGCGTTGACCGGCTCGGAATGGCAAAGCCCCGGCGGTTTGATTCAGATGAAGAATGGCGACGGTCATCAAGCCATCCAGCCGATCGCCATCAGCCGTACGAAGTACGATCCAACGAAGAAGCGGGTCGAACTAGTCGACATTCAGCTTTTCCCCGCAGAGTGCGTGAATCCGCCGCCGGGCATCAAGTCGGTCGACTGGATCAAGGGCGGGATGACCGGGGCGAAGTGCAACTAACCAGTGCTTTGTCTGACAGTGCACGCGGTGCGACGCTTTCGCTGCACCGCGTGACTGTCGCAAGCCATGTTCGCTCAGCCAGATTACCGCCAAACGCCAGTAGTCGTGCCCTTCGACAACCGCCTTAAAGAGACCGATGAATTTCTTTCTGACAATCATTCTCGATGGCCTGATCGAGGCATCATGGCTTTTCATTGTGGCGCTCGGACTGACACTCGTCTTCGGCGTCCTGAAAATCCTCAACATTGCGCATGGCAGCTTTTATGCGCTGGGAGCTTACCTTGCAGCGACTGCGGTGACGTTTGTTGCGGCACGCGGCCTCCCGCCGGCCGTGGGCTTTGTCGTGATGTTGGTCTCGGTCGCCGTCATCGCCGCTCTGATCGGCCTTCTACTCGAACGCGGCCTGCTCAAGATGTTTTACGGCCGCGACGAAGTCGTCCTGCTGCTGGTGACCTATGCGGTCTTCCTGATGCTGGAAGACATCACCAAACTGATCTGGGGCGTCAATCCGATCTATGCCAATCAGCCCTACGAGCTGTTCGGCAATGTTGAATTCGCCGGACTGTTCTATGTCGGCTACGATCTGGCGCTGATCCCGATGTCGATCGCGATCGGCCTCGCAGTGTGGTTTGGCCTCAACCGCACCGTGACCGGCAAGATCGTATCCGCCGTGATCCATAACGCCGAGATGAGCGCCAGCATGGGCGTGCGGGTCAATCGCGTCTACGCGATCGCATTCGCCATCGGCGTCCTGCTTGCCGCATTAGCGGGCGCCCTCACCGCGCCAAAAATTTCAGTCCAGCCTGGCTTGAGTTCAGAAGTCATTATTTTGAGTTTTGCGATCGTCGTTATCGGCGGGCTTGGCAGCGTCGAGGGTGCGGCTGTCGGCGCCATTCTTGTGGGCATGGCGAGAGCCGCGTCGGTTCACCTGCTGCCTCAAGCGGAATTGTTCATGATCTATCTGATCATGGCGGCGGTCCTTGTGTTTAAGCCCGAAGGGTTATTCCGCCGTGAAACCGCGAGGCGGATATGATGACGAACCGGAGCAATTACCTTTTCGGTCTGTTTAGTCTCATTATCGCAGCGGTGTTGTTCGGCCGTGTCATTCCGGCATGGACATTGTCCCTCGCAACCGTCGCAGCCTCAAATGCGCTGATCGCGCTCGGCATCGTCGTGCTTGCGCGAACTGGAAACGTCTCTTTTGGTCAGGGCCTGTTTTTTGCTGCTGGCGGTTATGGTGTCGCCCTGCTCGCTCATTCCTGGGGCCTTACGGATGCAGTTATACAAGTCTTGATTGGAGCCGTGTGTGGCGGCCTGCTCGGACTGATCATCGGACCGTTGATCGCGCGCTACACTGGCATCTTCTTCGGCATGCTCACCCTCGCGCTGTCCATGGTGCTCTATGGCGCGCTCGTTAAGACAACGATCCTCGGCGGTTCGGACGGCTTCAACGTCGGCCGCCCTACGCTGTTCGGCACGGCTTTCAATGATCCGCGTGAAGCGGACTTTATGCTTTACGCCGTGTCCGTCGTTGCCACCGGCCTCGCAGGCATCGCTGCAACGGTGTTCTTCCGTTCACAACTCGGCCTCATGAGCCTTGCCGTGCGGGAGAATAACCTGCGGGTCGAATATCTCGGGACATCCGCCAATCGTATCGTCACCATCAATTTCGTCATTGCTGCGATCTTTGCCGGTGCCAGCGGAGCCCTCAGCCTGATGGCGCAGCGCCACATCGACCCGCAATTCGCTTACTGGACGACGTCCGGCGAGTTCGTGTTCATCGCGATCCTTGCCGGAAGCCAGAGCGTTGCTGCCGTGTTCGTTGCGTCCCTTGCACTCGAACTGGTGCGCTCGTTTTCCAACCTGTATCTGCCGAACACCTGGCAACTTGTGCTTGGCTTGTTTCTGCTGGCCGTCATCCTGTTCCTGCCGCGCGGCATCGGTTCGCTCTGGACCAGCGTCAAACGCAAGCCAAGCGAGCCCCCACCGAGTCCGGTGATCGTTGAGAAAGGATCGGCAACATGACAACGCCTATTCTTTCCGTGCGTGGACTGGAAAAGCGCTTCGGCGCAGTTGTTGCCGCCGACAATATCAATATCGACATTCCCGCGGGACAGAAGGTGAGCCTGATCGGCGCGAACGGCGCGGGTAAGACCACGTTCGTCAATATGGTGACGGGCTATACCAAGGCCAACAGCGGGCAGATCGATCTCGATGGCTCGCCGATCGGCAGACGTTCACCCCGCGATGTCGCCAAGCTCGGCATCTCGCGGTCGTTCCAGATCCCACAGCTGTTCATCGAACTCACCGCTGCGGAGAACCTGACAGTCGCGGTCTCCAGTGCCACAGGCGGTTCGCTCTCCGGCATAGCAGCCGCTGAAGCAGATGGCCGCCACGAACAAGCTCTGGCACTCCTCGATCGCTTCGGCCTTGCAGCTCATGCCGACCGCCCGGTCTCCGAACTGGCGGGCGGCGTTCGCAAGCTGGTGGACATTGCCATGGCCCTGGCGCGGCGCCCCAAACTGTTGCTACTCGACGAGCCAACGTCAGGCGTCTCGACGGAAGAGAAATTTGCGACCATGGACCGGGTCATCCACGCTGTGTCTGGCGGCGCAGCGACCATTGTCTTTGTCGAGCACGATATGGATATCGTCAGCAAATATGCCGACCGCGTCATCGCCTTTTATAACGGGCGTATCCTCGCGGATGGCATCCCGGACCAGGTGCTGAAAGATGCGGAAGTGCGCCGTTATGTGACGGGAGGCGCACGATGACTCACCCCCTGATGGAAGTCGACAACCTCGCCGTCGAGATCCAGTCGATGCCAGCATTGCGTGGATTCAGCATGCAGCTGCCGGAAGGCAAGATGATCAGTCTGGTCGGCCGCAATGGGGCCGGTAAAACCACGCTGATGCGATCGATTATGGGGCACCTCACGCCACGCCTGGGGACCATCCGGTTCGACGGCGAGGATCTCTCTGCCCTGCCGCGCCATGCTCGCGCGGGTCTCGGCATCGGCTATATGCCTGAGGACCGCGGACTTGTCCCGCAATTGACCGTCGAGGAAAACATCCTGTTGCCGCTCTGGGTCTCGAAAGAGATCGATCGGAAAGCCAGACTTGAATTGGTTTACGATGTGATCGGCGAACTCACCACGATGCGCGACCGCAAGGCATTACTTCTCAGCGGCGGACAGCAGAAACTCGTCGCACTCGGCCGAGCGCTCGGCATCGGCACCCGATGCCTTCTGCTTGACGAGCCATTCGAGGGCATCGCACCTGCCCTGTCCGAACGCATTTCGGAAGTTTTGGCATCGCTCAAGGGAAAAGGCTTAACTGTCTTGATGTCACAATCCGATTTAAATCATTCGCGCACGCTGTTTGATCGAGAGTTCGTGATCGAACGCGGCGCAAATCTGGCAACCTGACACCTGAGATCAGGGAGGAAACACGATGGACTGGTCAGAATATCCTATTCCCGCCATGCGCCTGGAAGCACGCTTCGGCGATCGTGTTATTCCCCTTTTCGAGAGCAGACCGTCCGACCTCTGGACGATGATCGCCGAAGCTGCCGCGCGCAATCCCGATGGCGAAGCGCTGATCTGCGGCGACCAGCGGATGACTTGGCGCGAAGTGGTGCACGCCTCTGCGCAACTGGCTACCGGCTTCAAGGAAGTGGGATTGCAGCCTGGCGATCCTATCGGGCTGTTGCTCGGAAATCGCCTGGAATTCGTGCTGGCCATGTTCGGGGCCGCGCATCTCGGCCTCATCACCGTCATGCTGAGCACACGGCAACAAAAGCCGGAGATCGCCTATGTCCTGACCGACTGCGGCGCCAAGCTCATCATTCACGAAGACTATATGGCAGACCGCCTGCCAGACCCCGGCGACGTGCCGGAATTGCTCCATCGTGTTTCGATGGGAACGACGGCGGGATCACTGCACTTCCAGGACTTGATCGCGACCGAACCCGCGCGAACACCTGCGAAAGTCAGCGAAGAAGATACGGCAATGATCCTTTACACGTCCGGCACTACCGGACGTCCAAAGGGCGCAATGCTGTCCCATTGCAATATCATCCATTCCTCGATGATCTACGAAGCGTTTATGTCGCTGACGGAAGAGGATCGGTCGATCGCAGCAGTCCCGTTGTCTCACGTTACCGGCGTTGTTGCGAACGTGACCACTATGGCCCGGTGTGCCGGGACATTGATCATTATTCCGGATTTCAAGGCAGGCGAATATATGAAGGTCCTCTCGCGCGAGCGAGCGACACAGTCCGTCATGGTCCCGGCTATGTATAACCTGTGCCTGCTGCAAAGCGATTTTGATTCCTACGATCTATCATCCTGGCGGATCGGTGGCTTCGGCGGGGCGCCGATGCCGATAGCGACTATCGAGAGATTGGCGCAAAAAATCCCTGGGCTACAGCTCATCAATGTCTACGGCTCGACGGAGACCACCTCCCCGTCGACAGCCATGCCGCCAACACTCACCGCGACGCATATCGACAGCGTTGGGCTTCCCTGCCCCGGCGTCCATATTACTGTGATGGATGCCGATGGCCGCGAGTTGCCACGCGGCGAAGTTGGAGAAATCTGGATCCAGAGCGGCTCTGTCATCAAAGGTTACTGGAACAATCCGCGCGCGACGGCGGAAAGCTTCACCGGCGGCTATTGGCACTCCGGCGATCTGGGGTCGATCGACGACAACAATTTCGTTCGCGTCCTCGACCGTCAGAAAGACATGATCAACCGGGGCGGCTTGAAGATCTTCTCCGCCGAAGTGGAATCCGTCCTTGCAAGCCATCCGGCTGTAGTGGAGAGCGCTGTGGTGGCACAGCCCTGCCCGGTGCTGGGCGAACGTGTTCACGCCGTCGTCGTCACGCGCGATGACACCGACTCACCAACGCTGCGCGCTTGGTGCGCAGAACGCCTCTCCGATTACAAGGTCCCGGAAACGATCACGCTGAGCACCAAACCGCTGCCACGCAATGCCAACGGCAAGGTTATGAAGAAGGTCATCCGCGACGCGCTGGCAGGCGTTTAAAAAGCGCCTGCAGAAGCTCGCTTAAAGTAACTTCCCGTCCGGCCCGAAAAAGGGATGCGGCCCACCGAACTCACCGATTGGTACGGTGTGCGTAACGACACGGCCAAACTTGTCGCCGGGAAACCAGCTGTGCAGATGGAAGGCCGGCGGCTCGATCTTGAAAGACGGCTCACGAAGTTTACCCAGATCGAGATCAACTGCATGGTTCGGCGCCGGGCAAATCGTCGCAACAGTCCCGGCAAACATCGTGAAGGCCGTGCGATGGACATGCCCTGCAGCAACAAGCTGCACACGGGGATGTTGCCGAACGATCGCTTCCAGTTCACCCGCGTTCAAAAGATTTTGCCTGTCCATGTGCCAGATGCCGGCAATGAAAGGCGGATGGTGGAGAAAAAGCAGCGCAGGCCGTTCTCGCGACGAAGCCAATGTTTGATCGAGCCACTGCAACGTCGGTGCTTCGAGCTCGCCGTGAGGTTTTCCGGGAACACTGGAATCTAGCAGCACGAGATCAAGCTCACCGAGCTGGATGACTTGATTGAGCGCTCCGGACGAGAATGCGTAGGCCTGCTCAGGAAATGCAGATCGCATCATCTCGCGCGAGTCGTGATTTCCCGGAATACCGACGAATGGCAATTCGAGCGATGCGAGAAGCCGCTTGAGATGTTCGTATTCGCCCACTGCGGGCGTATCGACGAGATCGCCGGATATCACGACAAGATCCGGCTTCGGATTTAACGCATTCAGTACGGCGATGCAGCGATCAAGCGCCTTCGCTGTATCGACCCGTCCATAAGCAAGATCGCCCGGCGATTTGATATGCAGATCCGAGAGCTGTGCAATGAGAACTGGTTTTTGCGACATCTGGACTCAACCTCTCACTTGTCTGCCGGCAGCAGACGTATGGCATCCTGCGCAATCGACAATCCAACGCGCTCCCCGGGCTGGGCCCTGATCGTATTGGGCGCGTCGATCGCCAGCAATTTGTCCGAAGCATTCCTAACAACGATGCGCTGCCGATCGCCAGTGAAGCCCACGCTGTCAATCACCCCCGCGAGAGGCGCCCCCTCGGCATGGATAATCTGGATCGTCTCCGGCCGGATCATGGCAACCGCACTGGCCAGATTTTCACCACCACCGATTGCCAATCTGCCGCCGGGCAAAACAAAATGGCCATCCACAAGCGGAGCTTCGATGATGTTGGCCGCTCCAATGAACTCAGCGACGAAACGGCTCTGTGGTGCGAAATAGATATCGCGCGGCGTACCAATTTGAGCAATGGCACCCTTCCGCATCACGACAACCCGGTCACCAAGCTCCATGGCCTCAGCCTGATCATGAGTAACATAAATCGCCGTGATACCGAGGGCGCGCAGCAAGCGGTTAAGCTCACTGCGCAAACGGTCACGCAGCGCCGCGTCAAGCGCTGTCAGCGGTTCATCAAGAAGCAAGATGCCGGGACGGATGGCCACGGCCCGCGCCAAGGCCACACGTTGACGTTGGCCGCCGGAGAGCTGATCTATGCGGCGATTTTCCAGCCCACCGATATTGGTAAGCTCCACCAGCTCGGCGATGCGGCGCGCGCGTTCGGCTTTACTAACGCCCCGGATCTTCAGGCCGTATCCGATGTTATCGGACACGGTCATGTTCGGAAACAGAGCATAAGACTGGAAGACCATCCCGACGTTGCGCTGCTCGATCGGCACCGGCGTCATATCCTTGCCGTCGAACAGCACGCGCCCACCGGCATCCGGCAACTCAAGGCCGGCAATAATCCGCAGCATCGTGGTCTTGCCGCAGCCGGATGGACCGAGCAGCACCAGCGTCTCTCCGCGCGCGATATCGAGTGTTGCCGGTTCGAGTGCGTGTGTGCCGTCCGCGAACGTCTTGCCGCAGTTCTCGATCCGGACCGCCACGCCGTGTCCTTCAACCACACTCATTTCTTCCGCCTCTCATCGGCCAGAATCTGCATCGCCACCAAAAGCGGAACGATCATCACAAAGAAGATCAGCGTGTAAGCCGAAGCAACCTCCAGCCGCATCGACGCATAACTATCTGCGAGCCCGACCGGCAACGTCTTGGTCAGTGGGGTGTGGAGCATCCAGGTGAGATTGAATTCACCGAGTGACAGCGTCACCACCATCAAAGATCCGGCGAGAATGCCGGGCATGGCATTGGGCACGATCACGTCGAGAAAGCGCCGCCACGGGGAAGCGCCCAGCGAGGCCGCCCCTTCGTCCAAGGTCTTGATATCGATCGTGGCGAATACCGCCATGATCGAGCGCACCATGAACGGCAGCGTAAACACGACGTGGCCGACAAGGATGAACAACCAGGAGCGGCGGAAGCTTCCAAAACCTCCGTAAGTCAGCAACAGCCCCAGCGCGATGGCAAGACCGGGAATGGCTAACGGGAGGGTGATGATTTCCTCGATAATGCGCGACAGTCGCCCGCCCCGCACATGCAGCGCGTAAGCTGCCGGCACGCCTACCAGCAGCGTCACCGCAAGCGTCGCAAACGCGATGATGAACGACAGCAAGATCGTTCCGGCATAGAGATCCCAAACTTGGAATACCCATTGCAAGGTCACGCCGGATTGGATGCCTCGAAAGTAATTGACCGTCACTCCGGCTGAAATCGACAGGATTGCAGGCACGACCAAAAACGCCGCAACGAGCAGCGTGAAGATCAGTTGTCCGGTGAAGATCAGGCGATCACGCATGGCGTCACCCAGCCGCGGCGACAGTGCCGCCAGTAAATGAGCGCGCAATCGCCAGCATCGCCCACGCGATGATTCCGAGGCCAACCGACAGCGATGCTGAAGTTGCAAGGTTCGCCGCAAGGGTGAACTCGGTATAGATCAGCATCGGCAGCACATCGATGTTGGTGGCAAGCGTGAACGCCGTGCCAAACGCACCCATTGCCGTTGCAAATGCAATCGCACCGGAGGCTACGAACGCCGGCGCCAACGCAGGCAACACCACGTCGCGTTGCACAGCCCAAGGGCTGGCGCCGAGCGAGCGCGCGGCTTCTTCCAGACCAACGTCCAGTTTCTGAACGGCGGCCATAATGGTTAGAATGACGCGTGGAATAGAGAAGTACAAATAGCCCAGCAGCAAGCCATAGATTGAGTATGCAAAGACGATCTTGTCTCCGGTCAAGCGGTTTGACAGATCACCGATCAAGCCCTGCCGTCCAGCGAGCAGGATGATCATGAAGCCGACCACCACTCCGGGAAATGCCAGTGGAAACGTCAGCATCGCGATCAGGATTGCGCGGCCAGGAAAGCGATGGCGCTGAAGAAACATGCCGGCGATGGTTGAGATCGCAAGCGTCAGAACAGTCGTCGCCGCGGCCAGCAGCACGGTGTTGATCAACGTCGCGCGATAGCGCGGCTCCGTCAAAATCGCGAAGTATTCGGCAAAACCGCGCGGCCCTTCCATCCCCGCCACGACCAGCCGTGTCATCGGCAACAGAAAAAATGCCGTGGTGACCACGGCGAGCGGCAGCAAACACAGCCAGACGAAGGATCGATGCGACATGGAGAAATGGCGCCCTTATTAGAGCGCCATATTGCCTCAGCGAACTTCCGCGAGATAGCGGTCAGTAAAAGCTTTCTGCACGCTTTCCATCGCGCCCCAATCCACGCTCTTGGCCCGTGCGTAGTCGCTGTCAGGCAAGAACTTGGACTTGACCGCTTCCGGGAGCTCGATCTTGCGCGCCGGACGCAGATAGGCGTTGGTCCAGATCGCCTGTCCCTTGTCGGACAGGAGATAGTCCATCACCTTCTTGGCCTTTTCCTTGTCGGGCGCGTTCTTTACGAGACCCACGACATAGGGAAACACCACCGAACCTTCGCACGGAATGACAAACTCAAAGTTGCCCTTCTCGGTGTACTTCGCGCGGTAGGCGTTGAAGTCATAGTCGAACAGAATCGGCATTTCGCCAGACACAACACGGGCATAGGACGTTTGCTTCGGCACGATTGGCTGGTTCTTCTGCAATTCCTTGAAGAAGTTCAGACCGGGGTTGAAGTCCTGTGCCGAGCCGCCGAGCGCGAGGTTGACGGCGACCGCGCCGACGTAACCGACCGCAGCCGACGACGGATCGAGGTACCCGACCATGCCCTTATAGTCGGGCTTCAGCAGGTCCTTCCAGCAGGCAGGCACCGGCTTGCCGCCGAGCGCATCCTTGTTCACGAACAAGCCGAGGGTGCCGGAATGGATCGTGGTCCAGTAACCATCGGGGTCCTTCAGACCCGCATCGACCTGATCCCAATGCGCGGGCTTGTACGGCTCCAGTGCATCCTGCGTTTTCGCCTTCATGCCGAAGGTCACGCCAAAGTAGCCGATGTCGGCGACCGGATTGGCCTTCTCAGCAAGGATCTGCGCGAGAGCCTGCCCGGAATTCTTGTTGTCGTGCGGAATATCGTAGCCAAGATCGGTCTTGACCGACTTGAGCATCGTGGCCCAGTCAGCCCACTCAGGTGGGCAGTTGTAGCAGATCACGTCGGCGGCCTGAGCGGCATGCCACGGGGCAAAAATCGACAGCACCATCGCCGCCAAAATCGCGCGGAAAACCTTCATTGCTCCAGCTCCATCGTACGTGAATTCAGTATGGTCGGGCCTGCGCGCCATGCACTATACGCGGCGTATGAACGATTTGCGACAGTGCTAGTGTCCGCTTCCGAAGTTCGCATTATTTCGCTGCACCACCGTTTGCGAACTTCGGAATCGAAGGACACTAGCAAGTTATTGACCTAGTGTGGCTTTGGTTCAGAAGTCCGCATTCCGGACTCGCCGCGCAAACGATGCGGACTTCTAAACCGCCACGCTAGTGGTTTTTGCTCCGCAACAGTTGATGACATAAGATCGGTATTCGGGACATTGTTGAATGTCACCGTCACGTCATTCCGCTCACCCGCGCACCAGTCATCAGCCGAACGTACTCAAGGACAACTTCGCATGATACGCGCCCTTCGCCGCCTCGCCTTATCGCTGCCCGCAGTCGCGCTTCTGATCTCGCCATCCCTCATCACTCCCGCGACCGCTGCAGAAAGTGTCGGTGGCGACAACGCCTTCTCGTTCGTGGCGCTCGGCGACATGCCCTACAACCTTCCCGGCGACTACGCGAAGTTCGATCGTTTGATTGCCACCATCAATGCGATGAAGCCGGCGTTCACGCTGCACATGGGCGACATCAAATCCGGCGGCGTCCCCTGCAGCGATGAGATCTTGAAGAAATCCTACGATCAGATCCGGACGTTTGCGGGCGCGCTGGTTTACACCATTGGTGACAATGAATGGACCGATTGCCACCGCAAGTCGGCGGGAGGCTTTGATCCGCGCGAGCGATTAGCAAAGGTGCGCGAGATGTTCTTCGCCACTCCGAACAAGTCGCTCGGCCAAAAGCCGATCGACATCGAGAGTCAAGCGCAGATCATGCCGGAATATTCCACCTTCGTGGAGAACGCACGCTTTGCCAAAAACGGCGTGCAATTCATCAGCGTACACGTCGTCGGCTCAAACAACGGTTTTGAGGCCGAAGATCCCGAAGCCGCCAAGGAGTTCTTTCCCCGCGACAAGGCAAATATCGCCTGGATCCGGGCAAGCTTCGCGAGGGCAAAGGAAAGCAACGCAAAAGCCGCCGTCATCTTCATGCAGGCTGAATTCGATCAGGCTCGCTTCCCGAATGGCTCAATGCCGCGCCAATCCGGCTTCACGCATGTGCTCGACGCCATCGAGGCCGGCGCAAAGGAGTTCGGCAAGCCCGTGCTCGTGATCAATGGCGACGAACACTTCATCGAGCTGACGCCGCTCAGGAACAGTCGCGGCAAGCCAATCCCGAATGTGCTGCGCCTAATGGTTTATGGCGATGGCGACGTCCACGCTATTCGTGTGCTCGTCGATCCCGACAGTGCGGGTGTATTCGGCTTCGTGCCGCTGATCATTCCGGAGAACCTCAACAAGTAAAAGCGTTTTCAAGCGAAGTGGGCACCGGTTCGCGTGAAGAAAACGCGTCAAAATAATTGAGGCTCTCCGCTCGGTTTCAGCGATAGACCTTCGACGGGTCAAACATTCTGTCAGCGTCCACAAACACGAGCTTTGCTGAGCCAGTATCATTCGTCACTGCGCGATAGAAGCACGAGCGTCTGCCGGTGTGGCAGGCGCCGCCTCCCGCTTGCTCGACACGTATCCAGACCGCATCCTGGTCGCAATCCATGCGCATCTCGACAACACGCTGAACGTGACCGGAGCTTTCGCCCTTGCGCCACAGCGCCTTGCGTGAGCGGCTGTAATACCAGGCTTGCCCCGTCTCGATGGTTTTGCGGAGCGCTTCGTCGTTCATATGCGCAACCATCAGCACATCGCCTGAGGCCGCATCTGTTGCGACGCAAGTGACAAGACCGGCCGCATCGAATTTGGGCTGGAACGTCACCCCTTCCTCGATGTCGAGCGCCTGAGATGAATGTGCTTCAGTCACGGGTCATGTCCGATAGATTTCTCTGCCGCCGCGAGAACAACTCAACGTCCTCGCCAGCGACCTGATGTTTCAGATCATAGCTAGCAATTCTAGGAGTCAGACGCCAAGGGTTGGCGTCACACTCCGCGGACCATATTGAGGAAACGCGCCTGCTCTTCAGGATTATCCTGGAACACCCCGGTGAAGCGCGACGTGAGAGTCTTGGCGCCTTCCTTGCCAATGCCGCGTACCGACATGCAGGTGTGCTCGGCTTCCATCACCACCGCGACACCGCGCGGCTTGAGGATGGCGTTGATTGCGCCGGCAACCTGCGCCGTCAGATGCTCCTGGGTCTGCAGGCGATGCGCGAAGATATCGACCAGACGCGCAAGCTTGGACAGCCCCACAACGCGGTCCACCGGCGCGTAAGCGATATGCGCCTTGCCGTAGAACGGCATCATGTGATGCTCGCAATGCGAGTTGAAATTGATATCGCGGATCAGGACGAAATCGTCGTAGCCCGCTGTCTCGCCAAAGGTGCGGTTGAGCACCTCGGCTGGGCAAAGCGCGTAGCCCTGGAACAACTCGTCATAGGCTTCCACCACGCGCCGCGGGGTATCGAGCAGGCCCTCACGGGCGGTGTCCTCGCCGATATAGGCCAGCAACGTCTTCACGGCATGCTCAGCCTCCTCGCGCGATGGGCGCACCACGTCGGGGCGGATGGCTGAGGCCATGTAGTCGGAAGCAGGAATTTCGGACTTGTCCGCAGGCTTGGCAGTGCGGATAGGCTTGATGATCGCGTCCATATCGTCTCCGTTCGACCGTCCCTCTTGCCGCAATAACCCTTACGGAGGGCCGGAGTGTCACCGGTCAGCCGCGGCAGCCCAACTTGCTGCTGGACGCCTCACCTTGCGGATTGGCAGCTAATTTCAGGAAAATCGCCGCGATTTCCCCGCATTGCTGAGATGCAGGCGGTTTATTCCTGCGTCTATGACACTATATAGGAACCGGGTACCGACCGCCAAGGGTTGCCGGCCGGCAAGGGTCTTATGCAAGAGCGAATTTGATCGCATGCTGAACGACATCTACAACAAGAAAATCATCGAATTGGCGGGGAATACTCCACGTCTGGGCCGCCTTTCCGACCCGGACGCCTCCGCGACCGCCCACTCGAAACTGTGCGGATCCACCGTCAAGGTCGACCTCAAGATGAAGGACGGCGTGGTGAGCGACTTCGCCCACGACGTGAAGGCATGTGCCCTGGGGCAGGCCTCCTCCTCCATCATGGCCCGCCACGTGATCGGCTCGAACGCAGCCGAATTGCGCGAACTGCGCGAAACCGTGCGCAAGATGCTCAAGGAAAACGGGGCGCCCCCTGAAGGAAAATGGGGCGACATTGCGCTGCTCGAACCAGTCCGCGACTACAAGGCCCGCCACGCCTCGACGATGCTGACCTTCGACGCAGTCGTCGATGCGATCGGCCAGATCGAGGCCAAGACTTCCCCTCAGCAGACTTCCGCTGAGCAGGCATCCGGCCAGCCGGCTGAAAACCTCGCATCAATACAAAATTAACGAGTTACTTGCGGTCAACGCTCGCCGGAGCTGCGCCACCTGTCGGCGGCTCAGCCGTCGCTGTTTTAGTCGGCTGCGGACTCAGCTGCGTGCTCTTGGCTGCCGTATCGACGGCACTGACAAAACGATCCTGAACCTGCTTGGAAGCGACCTCGGCAGCACCGCTCTTCGTTTCAGGAACGGCCTTCACCTCGGCGACCGCATCCGTCGTGATCAGATTGGTGAGACGCAACTCCGTTGCCGACAACTCATGCAGCGGCTCCCAAGGCGGCACGCTCAAAGCAAGCGACAGCAGATCGCCCGACCCACCCATATCGAAGGTATATTTTGCGAGGCGGCCAACATCGCGCTGGACGATCATCAAATCCTGCGCGGAGTAGCTCGACGCCTTCGCATCGTCAGCACGATCTCCCATCCAGATCTGATGCACGCGAACGTGCGCGCCAGCCGGAACCTGGCGCGTATTCCCGGAGAGCAGCAAGAAAACGCACATCGACTCGCAATAAGCGTCCGACGCAATCGTGCGCTTGGCGTTGCCGGCTTCGGCCTTCTCTACGATGGTACCGACAGTGGTGCGAAGACCGAGTTCTCGCCAACGCCGTCCGAGCGTGATCGCATCGAGCACGGAGCCGCCGCTTGAATCGAGCACGACGGTGCTGCCCTTCAGCTTCCGCTGCTTGGAAAACTCATCGAACTTGGCGGGCGTATCCGACGTGATGATGCCGACCGCAGCAATCCAGCCGTTGCAATCACGATCACACGTGGTTGACGCCTCGTGCCAGGCGAAGGTCATCGGAAGCTTGCGGACTTCCAGACTTGCGTCGGCTCGCGTTGTTGACACGCCGAGC
Source organism: Afipia dichlorophenoxyacetatis (assembly GCF_055386385.1). Lineage (NCBI taxonomy): Bacteria > Pseudomonadati > Pseudomonadota > Alphaproteobacteria > Hyphomicrobiales > Nitrobacteraceae > Afipia > Afipia dichlorophenoxyacetatis. The sequence continues at coordinate 4,282,937 of NZ_AP029250.1, forward strand.
ATAGCCGGGCCTGTCAGCGAAAGACAAAAGACGCTGGCGCAAATTCGCACCCAGCCGCCGAGAGTAAGCGACTTCACGAGCTGCAAGTTTGGTTCCTTCCCCGCCCGATTGAGCAACGGCATCGGCCCCTTACCGCGTGACGATTCCGTCACGTGGACGTTATGAAAAAGTAACCGTGCGAACGGTCAGCGTCTATTACACTTTTGCTGCGACGCAGCCTCAGCTGTGCAATAATTCGCGAGGTGTGGCGCGAAAGACAGCCGGTTCCAGTTCCTCGCGAAGGAACCTGCCAATTCGGCGCCCGCGGATTCTACAAACGATGGAAAAGTCGCCAAAATAAGATGAGGCATTCGATTCATTGTTCTGATTGCGGTGGCGCACTTCATCGCCTGCCGCGCAATGCAGGGCGCGGGCTGATCTGGATTTATCGCCATACCCTGTCGCCCCTCGTCGGCTACAACTGCCGACACCTTCCGACATGTTCGGTCTATGGCGATGAAGCGATCGCGAAGTTCGGCCTATGGGCAGGCGGATGGATGACGTTGGCACGTTTGCTGCGCTGCCAACCATGGGGCACATCCGGCATCGACAACGTGCCCAATGTTACGCCCGCCGATGCGCGGTGGTATCTGCCATGGCGCTACGCGCGATGGCGCGGTGTTAACAACGGCTCGAGTTAGTTCGCGCCGGCCCGCGGCTTCGTCAACACGATCAGGACAAGAGCGACGACGATGAAAGCGATCGCAGCATAGTTCATCGCTGCAAAGGCACTGCGGACATAGAGCATACCTCCAATCGCAGAGCCAATCCCCTGACCGATGTAGAGCATCGAGGTATTGAGCGACACGGAAGCACTGGCGAGCGACGGCTTTGCAGCGACCAATCGCACCTGCTGCATTGAGTTGATGGCAGCGAAGCCAAAGCCCCAGAAGACGATCGCAGCAAAGATGGCGGGCACTGTTTCCGATCCGATCGCCCAACCAATGACACCAGTCAGCAGCGATACCGTAAACAACAACGATGACCGCCATGCTCCCCAGGAATCCACAATCCTGCTTGCGAGCATGTTGCCGACAAAACTCGTCGCGCCCCATGTCAGGAATACAAACGCGATCGTCTCGGGGCTGGCGTTCGCCAATCGAGTCATCAACGGCGCGGCGAAGGTAAAGATGACGTACTGGCCCGCCATGTGACAGGACGTGATGACAAGCAGCATCAAAACGAGAGGATTGCGGCCGAGCACGGTCCAGGTTTTGAGATCTACCAGCACCCCAGACAATCCGGCGGGCAACCGCCAGGCCACGAGCAATGAGCTGACAAAGGCGATGGCGGCGATGCCGGCATAAGCAAACCGCCAGCTGCTATGGCTTGCAACATAAGTTATGGCCGGCAAACCCAGCGCAGCCGCGAGCGACCAGCCGAGAAACACGTAGGACATCGTGCCCCCACGCCTTTCGGGCGGCACAATCATTGACGCGGTGCCGGCAGCCTGCGGCGTAAACAGAGCTCCCACCGCCAGCATCACCAAACGAAACGCGAGCAGCGCCATATAATTCGGAGCAAATGCGGAGGCGAGATGCGCCGCCGACATGAACATCAGTGTTCCGGCAAGCAAAAGTCTGCGATCAAAACGGCTGGTGAGCCAGGCCGTGAGGGGCGATCCAATGCACAGCACGACGGCCCCGAATGTCACAAGCAGACCAGCTTCTCGAATCGTGACATCGAGCCCTTCGGCCAGTTGCCCGAGCATGCCGGCAGGCGCCATCACGCTTACACCCGTGACGAAATTGCCAAGCATCAGAGCTGTGGGCGCAAAGCGTTTCATAGTGCCTTGTAGCAGGCGAACATTTAAATGCAACTGCATGAAAATACATGCCTGCGTACCGAGCGCCCGTCTAGCCTTAGGCCCAGCCTATTCGTATCCGCGCCTTCGCAGTGATGTAGCAAAACGTGCATATCTGATCGTTGCAGCGCCCGATTCGGCTGCTATACAACCGTATCGCTTACCTGCGCCCGTTCGCAGGAGTGAGCCAAAGGAGCAGATGATGTCTGATAAACCATTCACGTATTCTGTCGCGAATCTGAAGCCCGTCGATAGCAGCAACGTCACGGTGACCTTCCCCGACGGCGCCAAGCGCGATTTTCCCAAAGGCACCACCGGCCTCGATATCGCCAAAGGCATTTCGCCTTCGCTTGCCAAGCGCACCGTCGCCATGGCGCTCGATGGTGAAGTCTTGGATCTTGTTGACCCGATCGGACGCGACGCCAAGATCGAATTCGTCAATCGCGAGGATCCCCGCGCGCTGGAGCTGATCCGGCACGATGCCGCGCACGTGCTCGCCGAAGCTGTGCAAACGCTGTGGCCCGGCACGCAGGTGACCATTGGTCCGGTCATCGACAATGGCTTCTACTACGACTTCTTCCGCAACGAGCCGTTCACGCCGGAAGACTTTGCCGCCATCGAAAAGAAGATGCGCGAAATCATCGCGCGGGATCAGCCCTTCACCAAGGACGTTTGGTCGCGCGATAAAACCAAGCAGGTTTTCCGCGACAAAGGCGAAGCGTTCAAGGTCGAACTGGTCGACGCCATTCCGGGCGATGAACCGATCAAGATTTACTATCAAGGCGACTGGTTCGACCTCTGCCGTGGCCCGCACATGACGTCCACTGGCAAGATCGGCAACGCCTTCAAACTGATGAAGGTTGCAGGTGCCTACTGGCGCGGCGACGCGAACAACCCGATGCTGACGCGCATCTACGGCACGGCGTTCGCGAAGCAGGAAGACCTCGATGCTTATCTCAAGCAGCTCGAGGAAGCCGAAAAGCGCGACCATCGTCGTCTCGGCCGCGAGATGGATCTCTTCCACTTCCAGGAAGAAGCGCCCGGCTCCGTGTTCTGGCATCACAAGGGCTGGACCCTGTTCCAGATGCTGGAGAACTACATCCGCCGCCGCCAGACGCAGGCCGGCTACCAGGAGGTCAACTCCCCGCAATTGATGGATCAGCAATTGTGGGTCACGACGGGTCACATCCCGACCTACGCCGAGAACATGTTCATGACGGCCAAGCGCGAGGACGACAATCGCGTCTACGCCATCAAGCCGATGAACTGCCCCGGCCACGTGCAGATCTTCAAGAACGGCCTGAAGTCCTATCGCGAATTGCCGCTGAAGATCGCGGAGTTCGGCAAGGTCCATCGCTTCGAGCCGTCAGGCGCGATGCATGGATTGATGCGCGTGCGCGGCTTCACACAGGACGACGCGCACGTCTTCATCACGCAGGAGCAGATCGCCGACGAATGTCTGGCGATGAACAACCTGATCCTGTCGATCTACAAGGACTTTGGCTTCGACGACGTCCACATCAAGTTCTCGGATCGTCCCGAGAAGCGCATCGGCGACGATGCGGTGTGGACGATTGCCGAAAACGCCCTGATGAAGACGCTGGAGGCGACCCAGCACCCCTGGACGCTGAACAAGGGTGAAGGTGCGTTCTACGGACCGAAACTCGAATACACCCTGCGCGATGCCATCGGCCGCGAATGGCAGTGCGGCACCATTCAGGTCGACCTCAATCTGCCGGGCCGTCTCGGCGCGTTCTACATCGACGAGCACTCCAACAAGGTCACTCCGGTGATGCTGCATCGCGCGATCCTCGGCTCGCTCGAACGCTTCACCGGCATCCTGATCGAACACTTTGCCGGCCACTTCCCGCTCTGGCTCGCGCCATTGCAGGCCGTCGTCACCACCATCACCTCCGATGGCGATGATTATGCCCGCGAGGTCGTTGAAGCTTGCCGCCGCGCAGGGCTGCGGGTCGAGATCGATCTGCGCAACGAGAAGATCAACTACAAGGTGCGCGAGCACTCGCTGGCCAAGGTGCCTGCTCTTCTCGTGGTCGGCAAAAAGGAAGCAGAGAACCGAGCGGTTTCGATCCGCCGCCTCGGCAGCGAGGGCCAGACCGTGCTGCCGCTTGATGAAGCCCTCAAGGCGCTCGCCGATGAGGCGACGCCACCGGATATCAAGCAGGCGCGCAACGCCTAAGACGAAACGGTTCAATGAAAAGAAAACCCTCCGCTTAAATTGAGCGGAGGGTTTTTGTTTTCGATGGCTTGATGCTACCGCGCTCCGAGGCGGAGTTTCCCAAACGCGCCAAGTCGCAAGCGAAATGAGTTTAGAGACCTCGTAAGCCGGCTCGCCTTGCCATTCGTTATTGCATCCCGATATTTGGACCGAATTGCACTATTCCCGCGGAGACCGAATGCCCGACGCCCTCGACCTTCTGAAAACTCGCCGCTCGCTCAAGCCGCTCGAAATGACGGGTCCTGGCCCTTCGCCCGCGGAGCTTGAGACAATCCTCACCATCGGTTCACGCGTGCCGGATCATGGCAAGATCTCGCCGTGGCGATTTATCGTTTTTGAGGGTGATTCCCGGATGAAAGCCGGCGAGATTTTCGCCCGCATTTTCCGGCTGAAGAACGTCACCGCGACACCGGACCAGGTCGATGTCGAGAAGAAGCGATTTACTCATGCGCCGCTGGTCATCGCCGTGGTCAGCAAGACGACAAACCATCCCAAGGTTCCACCGTGGGAGCAGCAGATGTCCGCCGGTGCAAGCGCAATGAACATTGTGCACGCCGCCCACGCGCTTGGTTACGTCGCCAACTGGCTCACGGGCTGGATTGCGTTCGATCGTGACGTGCTAACCGCGCTGGGACTGCAGCCCGATGAGAAGATTGCCGGCTTCATCCATATCGGACGATCAGAGCGCGCCATTGAGGACCGCCCTCGCCCGGTTCTGAATGAAATCGTGACGCGGTTCGGTGAATAGCGTCAGGCCGCTTTCGACGATCGTTTTCCGAAATTGGAAATCAACCCTGGAATTTCCGACGCAGGCTGTGCCGCACTGAACAGGAAGCCTTGCACCTCGGTGCATCCTTCTGCCCGCAATGCGTCGAGCTGATCCTCAGTTTCTACGCCTTCCGCCGTCGTCGAAATGTTCAGGCTGCGGCCAAGACCGGAAATAGCCCTGATAATCGCAGCACAATCGGAACGGCCGGCAAGATCACGCACGAACGAGCGGTCGATCTTGATTTTGTCGAAGGGAAAGCTGCGCAGATAACTCAACGACGAATACCCAGTACCGAAATCATCCATCGAAATCCGGACGCCGAGTTCACGCAACTGGTGCAGGATCGCAAGGTTGGCTTCGGTTTCCGCAAGGAAAATGGATTCCGTAATCTCGAGTTCGAGCCGGAATGGCGACAGGCCCGAACGCGCCAGCGCTCCAATGACGGCAGGCACAAGGTTGCGGCTACGGAACTGCACTGGCGAGAGATTGACTGCGACCTTGATATCCTTTGGCCACTTCGCTGCTTGCTCGCAGGCTTCCTTTAGAACCCATTCGCCTAGTTGAACGATCAAACCGATATCTTCCGCCACCGGAATGAAGTCGGCGGGCGAGATCATTCCCTTCTTCGAGTGGTTCCATCGCACCAGTGACTCGAACGCGACAATGCGGTTCTCGGATACATCGACCAATGGCTGGTAATGAAGTTCGAACTCGTTGTTCGCGAGCGCGTAGCGCAGATCCAGTTCCATGTCCCGGCGCTTCTGTGCAGCACGGTCCATCTCTTTCTCGAAGAAACGGTGTACACCACCGCCCTCGGACTTGGCGCGATAGAGCGCCATATCTGCATTGCGCAGGAAATCCTCTCCGGTCTGGCCGTCTCCGGGCGAGATCGCAATGCCGACGCTGGCGCCGATAACGATTTCGAGGCTGTCGATGCTGTAAGGCTCACTCAACCGCTCAATCAGGCGTACCGCAAAATTACTGATCTCGTTGGGCGAGGACTCCACTTCCAGGATCATCGCGAATTCGTCGCCACCGAGTCGTGCGACGAGATCCGTTGCGCGCAGATTTGTCGCCAACCTGTCCGACACCATCTTCAGCAAGCGGTCGCCCATCGGATGACCGAATGAATCATTAACGTGTTTGAAGAGGTCAAGATCGATACACAGCACTGCGATGCGCTTATCGATCTGCTTACTACGCGCCAGATCGCTTTGCAGACGGTCCTGGAACATCACGCGGTTCGGCAATCCCGTCAGGGCGTCGTGGTGCGCCATGAAAGCGACACGCGCTTCGGCCTTACGGCGTTCAGTGATATCGACGGCGGAAACAAGGAAAGCATCGCGACCATTGAAAGGAACACGGCGCCCGAATGTCAGTACCTCGATCTGGCTGCCGTCCGCCTTCAGATGCCGCCAATTTGTGCCGGATTGATAGACATCGCCAATGTGGTCGAGCGCGCGACTGTGCTCCTCCCATTCATCGCGAGGCCAGATGTCCTGCAGCTTCATCGCCAGAAAATCGGAGCGGTCATAGCCGTAGTGCTTCACCGCGGCATCGTTGACGCTGAGAAATTTCTTCGTCTCAGCATCGAATACCCACATCGGCATCGGGTTGCTTTCAAACAGCAACCGAAACGACTGCTCGCGCCGCTTGAGATCCGTGACATCGGTCAACGAGACCGAAATCAGCTCTCCGACAGGCGCCGCATTGATCTTCAAAGTGTTGGAGCCAACACTGACCTCGAACTGGTCGCTGCAGTTGCCGTTGATAACCGCGATCAACTTTTCCACGATCTCCGACGCACACAGGGCGTGATTACCGGCACTCAAGCGGCGCCAGCGCAATTCGTCAGGTTGAACCCCGAGCAATTTTGCGGTGCCCTGATTGAGATGGACAATCTGAAAATCAAACGGCCGTTCCTGTGCATCGCGAATGGTCGCCAGCGAGAGGATGCCGTCGTTCGTTGCGTAGAAGATTGCATCGAGCAAATTGTATTGCAGTCCACGCTGGTTCACATACGCGCCAACCAGCGTTTCGCCCCAGCGCGATGTCATCGGCAAAGCGAAAATGTCGTATGCGTGAACCAAGCCATCACGCACGCAATGAGCAGATGTGAGATGCGGCTTGCCATTCCGGCAAGCACTTGCAACAGCCTCTTCCAGGATCAGCGCGCAATCCGGCGGCAGCATGGTCAGAGGCGTGTCCCACACCTCCATGTCCAGCCAGGTTTCCACATATCGACCGGCGCGAGAGATTTCGAGGTCGGCGTTCGCTCCCTTGATCAGCATGACATGGTCGGACAGGCGGCCAAGGCTGCCCAACATGACGTCTTCAAACGAAGGCAGCCTGGTTCCCGGCTTGAGGGCTGCATGCCATTTGCGGCGCAGGACTGCGACATCAGAGAATTGATCCGAGTCCGAGCCGGTCACTGTCCGTGACACTCTTTCGACGGCAACCACAACGCACCTCTACCGATCAACGCGACGTCCTGTCGTGTCTGCACAGCATCCAATGCCGCGCCACTTAAAGCCGCGTAAACAGGCCTTCTGGATAGGGAGAATGCCGCGATTGTGAAAGTTATAAGTCGATCGATGGTTAGTGCTGGTTAGCAACTATGACAGTTTCGCGACAGAATTTATCGTGCGATAACTTCGATCTCGCCATCCACGCCATTGGTGACGTTGAAGGGGCGCTCGAATACCTTTCCCTCGTTCTTCGCGATCACGCGATACTCACCTTCGGACAGCACGACACGCGGAAACGCGCCGTTGTATTCCTTGATGACGTCGCCGGCGGGCGTGATGACAGACCAGGCGGTATTCGCCAGCGCTTCGCCCCCTTTGTCGCTCACGAGCTTGAGCGTGATGACAGCGGCGCGGTGGGTCACGGTCACATCGGTAAGCTTGCCGGACTGGACACGGATGTCTGAGCGCACCACCGAGTTCGCATCACCGTAGTTTGAGATGATGTAGTAGACGCCTTCAGGCACCAACAGCACATCGCCTGCGGCAACGTTCTGTGCAATCGGGGCACGCTCACCGACTTCGAACTGGCTGCCCTTGTAGAGTGAAAACGTAATCTGTCCCTGCGGAATCTTGCTGCTGCCGACTCTGCCTTCGATGCGAAGACCACCGGCAGGAAGTTCAAATGATTCGCGCAGGGTTTCCTGGCGCAGGGTCACCGGACGGACCGCGCTGACGAGACCAAGCGAGGCATGAACGACGTAACCGCCCGGTGCGAGGACGATATTGGGTGTCGCACTGCGCTCTTCACGGACCAGTTGAAATGCACCGTTCGCATCCGGCTTGTCGGAATAAACGCGCCAGATAATACCCGCATTGACAACGGGAAGATCTTTTCCGAAGCGGGCGCTGAGTGCCAGCACAGCCTGTCCCGGCACGTTCGCCGGTGTCGTCGGCGCCGGGGGTGGTGCGGTCGTGACCGGCGGCTGGGTCAGCGTCGCCGGCAGGCCGGGCGTCGTGGCTGGACCGGACGACGGCGGCGCAAGGCTGATCGCGGGTCCGGACGGCGCTGGCGCTTCCGGAACATTATTGGGCGGAACCGGCGGCGGGTTTTCGTTGAAAAACTGCGCAGCGGCGGGTTGCGTCACCAACAGACATGACAGCACAAATAGCCATGCCAAGCGCACAACACGCCTGACGGGCCGGCCATCATGTCGGAGGATTGTCATGCGGTTGGTTTTTCACTGAAAACGCGGCAAATTCAAGCCTCAGAACAGGCTTGACGAACCTTATCAAAGCCCCGGTGAACCGCCTGATCCCTGCAAAATCAACATAGGTCGCGGTTCAGTCATAATTTCTGATTACCCCAAGGGGCGTGTTCAGGCACAATCATTCACATTTCACGCTTTAATGGCCTGGTCAGGCGTACGGCCGATTCGCGGTCGTAACTGTCAGGGAGACCGCCAGTGTTGGAAAGTTTGATCGGGTTCGGCCAGAACGGCTCCCGCAGCAAAACCGGAATCGAAACCAGCGTCACCAAAAAGCCAGTCATCGGATTAGCTCTTGGCGGTGGTGCCGCTCGCGGCTTCGCGCATATCGGCATTTTGCGCACGCTTCTGGCGAACGGTATCGTTCCTGACATCGTGGTGGGCACCTCGATCGGTGCAGTGGTTGGCGCGTCCTACGCCGCAGGTCATCTCGACACGCTCGAGCTCTGGGCGAAAAGCCTCCTGCCCCGCAATATCTTCAGCTACCTGGACATCCGACTCAATGGCTCGGGCTTGATCGGCGGCAGCAAGCTTGCGTCCCAACTCGAAGCGTCGTTCGGCCGCATCCTCATCGATGAACTTCCGCTCAAATTCGCTGCGGTCTCTACCGAAGTCAAAACGGGACACGAGATCTGGCTCACCGACGGGCCACTCGTCGATGCAGTACGTGCGTCCTATGCCCTGCCCGGCATCTTCGAGCCGGTCCTGATCGAAGATCGCTGGCTGGTGGACGGCGCGCTCGTCAATCCAGTGCCGGTCTCTGCAGCGCGTGCGCTTGGCGCGGAAATCGTCATCGCCTGTAATGTCAGCACAGACGTCTTCGGACATGGCACGATCATTTCGGCCCACGGCAAGCGACCTGCGGAGCCCGAAGCACCGGCCGAACCAGTCGTGGAGAAGCGAGGTTTCGGAAAATTCTTCTCGGCAGAGAAGACCGTGAAGCGGGAATTCTTCGGCAGCGCCAGCCGGCCTGGTATCTCCACGGTGATGGTCGAAGCCTTCAACATCATGCAGGACCGCATCACGCGATCGCGGCTCGCTGGTGATCCGCCTGACGTCCTGATTTCACCGCGCGTGGGACGCATCGGATGGTTCGACTTCCATCGCGCGGAAGAGACCATCGGGCACGGTATTCGTGCCGCCGAACGTAACATCGAGTCGATTCAAGAAGCGATCAACCTGCTCACATCGACTGCCAGCCAGCCGCCTGGAACCGCGCAGCCGACGTCTCCTTGAGAGAAGAAAAAGTCGGCTGTCGCGAAATATCTCAGGCGGTCTTGATGTAGTCGTGGAGCGCTTCCTGCTCCCGCTCATATTCGGCGACGCGCCATTTCACGACGTCACCGATCGAAATCAGGCCGACGATCCGCTCGTTTTCGACGACCGGCAGATGCCTGAACTTGCCCGACGTCATGACCTCCATGATCGCGCCGACGGTGTCTGCCTCCCTGCAAGTGATAACCTTTTGCGTCATCACGTTGCGGACAGGTTCATCGAGGGCGCTTGCACCGCGCTCGCCGAGCACGCGCACAACGTCTCGTTCTGAGAGAATGCCATCGATGCGCTGTCCGCTCATCACCAGCACTGCACCGATGCGGCGCTCGGATAGAATTTTCACCGCCGCCGAAAGTTTGGCGTCCGGCGATACGCTGACAACCTGATGGCCTTTGGAGTCCAGAACAGCTCGAACCGTCATTGTCGTCTCCCCGAAGATAGCCGCTCGGGTTGTACCGGCGGCCTTTTGCTCTTGAGTCAAACAACGCAGCATCAATTTGGTTGCGCTCGATCCGCGAAGAGAAAGCGGTGTCAGCGCAAATCAATGATGTCCCAAATGATATGAGCCCGCAAGGTAGACGTTACCGCAGGGCTGTTCAGCGCAAATCAGGTCCGCCGGCCGGAGGCAGCGCACCGGCGCGGTTGTCCTGCACAATTGCCCGCGGCACGGGGTCGAACAGCGAGAACAACAACAATCCCGCGAGAAATCCGCCGATATGCGCCTGCCATGCAATGCTTTGCGAGCCAGTGCCGATGGCAATCGCCCCGAGACCCGTGACGATGTTGAGGCCAAACCAAACTGCAAGGAAGCCCAGCACCCGCGAACTCTGCAGCGACTGCACCAACGAAAGCGCAGGCACGTGTGCAGCGGTCGCGACATCCCGTCCGAACGACAGGAAGCTGCCCCGCTGAAACGCAAACCGAATTGCTGCCGCCATGGCGCCCGATACCGCCGCTGATGCCCCGATCATGGGAGCGACTTGATGCTGGTGCGTCAAAAGGTGTGCGACGGCGCCAGCGATGGCCGTCACGGCGAAGAATGCGAAAAATCTTACCGGCCCGAAGCGGCGGGCCACCGCACTGCCGAACGGCAACATCCACAGCATGTTGAACGCAATGTGGGTGATGTCGGCGTGCAGGAACGCATAGGTCAGGAAGGTCCAGATTTGCGCACCAACCCCGCCTGGAAATTGCCCGGCAAGTACGGATGTATCGTAACGCGCAGGCACAAAGCCGAACATCCAGATCACTTCCTGATCGACATCCAGCGGCAACATGGTGCGCACGGCATGAATGCCCACCATGATGACAAGCAACAGCGTCATCGCCCCAGGAATGGTCAGGATCGGCTCGCGAGGCGGCTCGGTCGGCTCAAGAGATGGGTCTGGAGAATCCAAGGGCGCACAGGTCCAAAGTGGCGGGGACAAAGACGGTCGCGTCCCCTGAGATAGGCGGCTTTAGCGGGGTGGTGCAAGCGGGCACTGCAAAAGAAAAGGGAGGGCTAAAAAGCCCTCCCTCCGGTTTTGTCGGTCTTTTGCGCGCCTTACGAGTAAGAGCGCTGTGGCGCTCGGGCAATCCCCACCCCTCCCCGCGCAATGACCAAATTGTTTTCCGCCACCTGTAACTTCAACTCAAAGTTCGACTTGCCACCGCCAGTCCCTGGAGAAGACCGGCGACATCGAGTGCGAGGACCTTACCCGCGCTCCTCATATTCACAAAGCTCATGGTAAATTTAACGTTAACGCGACAAACACCTGTCTACTCCTCGCGTCAGGCATGGACGCTGCACCTCTGCTCCCGCACAACAACGAAGGGGCCGCGTAACGGCTGAAGCGGGACAACTCTGTCCCATTTTGGTTCAGGCGCGGGGCAAGGGTTCAGACATGAAACATCCTGCGAGCCGTGAGTTCTTCGGCTATTGGGACGAAAAGCGTGCCGGCGATGCTGCGCCGGAACGGAGCGATCTTGCGCCCGAAGAAATTCGCCACCTGTTGGGCGACACATTCGTCCTGTCCTACGACGCGGCAGCAGCCTATCCATTCCGCGTCGCAGGTACGCGAGTGTGCGCCCTGTTTGGCCGAGACCTGAAGAGCCAAAGTTTTACCGGCCTGTTCAATGACGACAGCCGGCACGATGTTGAGGACATCGTCGGCATCGTCGCCGAAGAAACGCTGGCGACGGTCGCGGGTGTTACCGCGCGTGCAGCGGATGGCACACTCGCTCATCTGGAGTTGCTGCTGCTCCCGTTCAGCCCACGCTCGCATTCGCCAGTCAGTATAACGGGAATGCTGGTGCCATTCGGTGCTCGCGAAGCGCAGGCCTACAGCGCTTTGAAGGATCTCAATCTCACGTCGTGGCGACATGTCGGCCAGGAACGGCGCGGGCCACGAACGTTGCGCAAGTGGTCGGTGGTACGCGGTTTGACCGTTTACGAAGGCTTGCGATAACTCATAGAGTGGATCTCACATTCGCTCCCCACCGGCCGCGAATTCGCCATGCGAATGTCAAATCCAAAACTCCACTAGAAATTTATACTTGCTAGTGGTCCTTCAATTCTAACATTCGCAGAGGTGCCTGCTGAAACGGGATGCGAATGTTAGAATGGGACCGCTAGCGCGAAGGCTGCACATGCAGCCTCGCTAACGCACCATTAACCCTGCGCGCCCTAAGGTTAACCGAAACCGAACGGCCGGTTGACTGGTGTGATGATGGCGTTGGTACAAAGACAAATCATTCGGCCATCCGCTGAGGAGCGGAGGCGCTTTCAGCGCGTGAAGGTGCACCTGCTCGGTCGCTACATGCTGGCGGACCGGCGTGAATTTCCATGTCAGATTATCAATATGTCGCCGGGCGGCCTCGCGATGTTGGCGCCTGGCATTGGCAACGTGGGCGAGCGCGTGGTCGCCTATCTCGACCATATCGGCCGCGTCGAAGGCAAAATCACCCGCCTGCTCGATAACGGCTTTGCCATGACCGTTGCCGCGACACCGCGCAAACGGGACAAGCTTGCGGCCCAGCTCACCTGGCTCGCCAACCGTCAGATCCTCAACTTGCCGGAAGACCGTCGCCACGATCGTATCGTGCCGCGGAATCCGATGGCCCTGCTCAAGTTCGATGATGGCCGCGCCATGCCGTGCCGGATCATCGACCTCTCGCTGTCGGGTGCGGCCCTTGGAGCGGAAATGCGCCCCTCGGTCGGAGAACAAGTCACACTCGGCCGTGTCCGGTCTCGCGTCGTCCGCCATCTCGAAGAGGGCTTCGCGATCGAGTTCATTCACCCGCAGCTTCCTGACACTGTCGAAGACAACGTAAGCGCCCGGTAAAGAGCCGAGGTTACCAACTTCTGATTTTGCAGGCTCATCAAGGCGATATCCGGTACCGGATATCGCCTTGATGCGTTTTGGACGTGTGCGGCAGCCATCAGCCGCGAACTCCACTCCTCTTAAAAAAATTCGCAATATCAATCGCTTGGAAAGGGTTCGATAAAATTTGAATCAAATCCAAGTATTTCAAATTTTATGCTTATTCTACTCAAATAAAACTCGATTTATCCTCGGTTTTTACTTGTAATTGCTTCAATTGTACTTGGTACACTTAGCCCACCCGCAAATCCTTTGTGGGAATGATGGCCCCAACAAAAACAAAGGGGGCCACAATGTTCTCAATACGTGGACAGGGACTGGGCTTGGCAGTTGTTGCCAGCCTCATCGGCATGACTGCCGCCGCAAACGCGGCAAGTGAACGCGCGCTTTATGCAAGCCTGGGTGATTCCGCACGATCGCCGATCGGCTGGATCGAATTCTGTAACGATAATCCCGCTGACTGTCAGAGCGGCCCAACACAAGCCCGCGACATCGTGATGACGCAGGCCGCCTGGAAAGACCTGGTGCGCGTCAATCGCTGGGTCAACGACACCGTCAAGCCGATTACCGACATGGATCATTGGGGTGTCATCGAGAAGTGGTCGTATCCGACGGACGGATATGGGGACTGCGAGGACTACGTCCTGCTCAAGCGCAAGATGCTGATCGATGCCGGATGGCCACGCGAGGCTCTCCTGATCACCGTGGTGCGCGACAAGAAAGGCGAAGGCCACGCAGTTCTGACCGTGAAGTCGGACAAAGGCGAGTTCATTCTCGATAACCAGAATGAGGACATCGTTGCCTGGACTGACACGGGCTACCGCTTCGTCAAACGGCAGTCTCAGACTGATCAGAATGTCTGGGTCTCGCTTGGCGACACACGTCCAGCCGTTGCGACCGCAAGCGCACGCTGACCTTTAAACAAGATCAACGGAGATACACGGCCCGGTCATAAACCCACCCCTCCCCGTCCCAGACCGGTTCGTGCGCGGCCAGCTCTCCCCCAGGGCTGGCCGCAACTCATTTGGTTCATGCTAACGTTTGGTGAGGTCAGGCGGAGCCGGACTGGTCAGCCGATCTTCTTCAGCCCGGCCTTGAAGCGCTTGCTGTTGGACACGTAGTGCGGCGCGCCCTGGGTCAGCGCACTCACCTGCTCCGGTGTCAACGCGCGGATCACTTTTGCCGGCGCGCCGACGACGAGTGAGCGCTCCGGAAATTCCTTGCCCTCGGTGATGATAGCGCCTGCGCCAACGACACAGCCTTTGCCGATACGCGCGCCATTCATGATGATCGAGCCCATGCCGATCAAAGCACCATCTTCGATCGTGCAACCATGCAGGATGACGTTGTGCCCAATGGTACAATTCTTACCGATGGTCAGCGGAAAGCCGGGATCCGTGTGAAAGGTGCAGTTGTCCTGCACGTTCGAGCCTTCGCCAATCTCGATCAGTTCGTTGTCGCCGCGCAGCACTGACCCAAACCAGACGCTTGCATTGTTTTTCAAGCGCACGTTGCCGATGACGGTTGCAGTTTCAGCGATAAAATATTGTCCGTCAGCGGGAAGTTCAGGGGCCTTACCGTCAAGTTCGTAGAGCGACATTCACTGTCTCCGGTCAGCGCGTTTCAGGCGAAATGGGATCGGGTTCGCGTGAGAAACGCGGGACACCTAGTGTGGCGGTTCAGAAGTCCGCATCATTCGTGCGGCGAGTCTGAAATGCGGACTTCTGAACCAAAGCCACACTAGATCAATATAATTTGCTAGTGTCCTTCGATTCCGAAGTTCGCAAACGAACGTGCAGCGGAATGATGCGAACTTCGGAATCGGGACACTAGCCGACAATGCCATGAATGGGCTGGCTCTGGCGAGGGCTAGAGCATATCCGGTTCCGATTGAGTCAGAACCGAGGCGCTCATAAACGCTCTATTCCCGTTTGACGCGTTTTCTTCACGCGAACCGGTAACCACTTCGCTCGAAAACGCTTTTATGCAAGCAGGCCGGAAACCTCCAGCAGCATGATCAGGACCGTGCCTGACATCATGCTCCAGAAGCCGGCAATGATCGTCGCCAACATCACGAACTCGAAGCGCCGGTTTTCAAGCTGACGGCCGCGCACGGTGTTGCGCATGATGATGAAAGGCGCCGCGAACACCAGGAACGGGATCGCTGCAACCGCTTTGGCCGTCGCCTCATGAGACAGAAGACCAAATCCGGCAGGCCGCTGGACGAAGGCCTGATATCCGCTCGTCAAAGCACCCGCGAGTGCAAAGCCAACGAGAATGGCGAAAAACGAATTGAACGCTTCGGGCGACATCGAACACTTCCAACACAACGAGATGATTGAACCGATCTGGCCTTGGCGCAGGCGCCAACAGGACCTCTGGTTCACGCCGGCTACGCTCGCAAAATGCCGCCGCTACCGCCAGCTTATCCTTAAAGAAAGGTTAACGGGCGCCCGGTACCTCCCCTGCGCAATAAAATGTCCCGGACCTCATAGAAACATGATCTCCGTGGCATACTCGGCGCCGATTCGCGGCCTAGCCGCCTGTATGGAAAGTTCTTGTTGGTTCATGGCCCTGTATTCCCCGACCTCAAACCCGAGGCCTGCCGCGCGACGCGTTAAGCGCAGTCTTCTCTCCCCGTTTTTCGTGATGGGGGGAATTGGGGCCGCAGCCATCAGCGTCGTGACCTATTTGCTGTGGCCAACCTGGAACCTGGAAAAACCCAGCGATCCGTCGCGCCTGCCGATCAGCATTGGCAACACGCTGTTCAACGTTCCAACCAAGGCCATCCGGGTGAAGATCCAGAAACGCACAGGTCCGCAGGAACGGATTGATCTTGCGTTTGTCTACCCCTCGCTCAATCCGCCAGACGCCCCACGTCATGTCAGCGCCGAGACCGTTGAAGAGAACCTCCCGGCGATCGACCGCATTTTTCTATCTATTGCCGCGCATCACGATGCGATGCCGCCTGATGAGCGCTTGAAAACCATCTATCCGCGCTATCTCGACCCAAACGCTCAACGCGTCGAGGACGGTCTCGACATCCGGGCGTTTCGCAACAACACTCCCTACGCCAGCGAAGATCTGGTTTACGCCGAAACGCCTCGGCTGGTGGCACGATGTACGCGTGACGCTGCGACGCCCGGCATGTGCCTGAGCGAGAGACGCATTGAAGGGGCAGATCTGATTTTCAGATTTCCACGCGATTGGCTCTCGCAATGGCGCAACGTCTCCGGCGCCATGGAGCAGATCGTCAACACAATGCGGACACCGCGGAGTTAGTATGCAAACCGCGGTCTCGCCACAACACATCTATCGCGGGTGCAGGGGAAGCAGGCTGGCACAATCAAAGTGCCAGCCTAAAAATTCTCAGACTTCTTCCTCGATGTCAGTCTCGAGGATCGCCATCTGGAACTGATAGGAGCGATCATCGTCCTCGTCGTCGACGAACAACACGCCGATGAACTCTTCGCCGATGTACACCTCGGCCGAGTCATCCTTCTTGGGCCGCGGCACGACTCGGATTTTTGGATTCCCGAACACGCGCTTGAGATAAGCGTCGAGCTTCCTGACTTCCTGAACGTCCACGTGCATCTCCTCAAGTGATCGAAATTTGCGATAGCTTTAATGCGGGACGACGCGACACGCCAGAGCCCGTGAGCGGACAATCAAAAGAAAATCTAGTGTCCCGAATCCAAAGTTCGCCTAGTTGTGCGGCACTCCCTAGCGAACTTTGGATTCCAAAGGACACTAGTAAAATCAAAATGCTAGTGTGGTTTAGGTTTAGAAGTTCGCTTGAAGGACTCGCGGAAAAGATGAAGCGAACTTCTAAACCACCACACTAGAATTTTTTTTATGTCAGGTGCCGAGTGCGTTGAGCATCTGGTTCATTGTCCGCGACGGCTCGGCGCAACCTGCTTCACCGACAATTTTCGCCGGCACGCCTGCAACTGTTACGTTGTTCGGAACAGGCTTAACGACCACTGAACCAGCAGCAATACGGGCACAATGTCCGACCTCGATGTTGCCGAGAATCTTGGCGCCCGCTCCGATCATGACGCCGTGACGAATTTTAGGATGACGATCCTCGTTTTCCTTCCCCGTTCCCCCAAGCGTCACGCCGTGAAGGATGGAAACATCGTCCTCGATCACTGCAGTTTCACCAACAACGAAACCCGTCGCGTGGTCGAGGAAAATACCGCGACCAATCTTCGCCGCAGGATTGATATCGGTCTGGAATTCAGCAGATGCGCGGCTCTGGATGTAGGACGCGAAATCCTTGCGGCCTTTGTTGTAGAGCCAGTGCGCCAGACGGTGCGCCTGGATCGCGTGGAAGCCCTTGAAGTAAAGCAGCGGATCGATGAAGCGCGACGTTGCGGGATCACGATCAAACACAGCCACCAGATCAGCTCGGAAAGCATTGCCGAAATCCGGCTCTTCACGAATTGCTTCGTTGTAAGCCTGACGGATTAGATCGCCAGACAACGCGGAGTGATCCAGCCTCTCGGCGATGCGATGCACGACTGCAGCCTCGAGCCGGTCATGATGCAACACCGTTGAGTAGATAAACGTCGCCAATTCCGGTTCGCGCCGAACGATTTCTTCGGCCTCGTCACGAATGCGAGTCCAGACTGGATCGACAGTCTGGAGAGTGGACTTCGTATCGAGTTGATGCTTGACCATGGTGATATCCGGCTGATCCATTTAGGAAGATATTACCACATAATCGGCCGAAGGAAGGCCGCAATGCCCGCAAGGTTGACGCGCGAATAATATTCTACCTTCCCCGTCTAGGGCCGATTTGCCAGAAACTCCATCACGCCGTCTTTATAAACGCGGTCCCCGACCGCGCGCATGTGATCGCGATTTGGAATATCAAGCACTTGCGAGCCCGGTATCACCTCCGCCAGCCGATGTGACGATCCTGCGACATCATCGGTGGTGCCGACTGCGATAAGCGTTGGAACACTGATTGCCGCGGCTTCATCGCGGGTCATCAAGCGGCGCGAACCTCGCAAACAAGCTGCCAGCGCCCTGCGGTCCGAGCGGGTCTGATCTGCAAAGGCGCGAAAAGTCTTTCCCATCGGGTCGGTCACATCATCGAGTGAATCCGCCTCAAGCGCGGTCGCGACATTCTCCCCGGGACCGCCGCCTTCGATCAGGCCCATGCCGATGCCGCCGAGGATTGCTGAGCGCAAACGCTCAGGATTACGTTGGCCAAGGTAAGCGGTGATCCGCCCTCCCATCGAATAGCCCATCATGTCCGTACGCGCGATGTCGAGATGATCCATCAATGCGCGCACGTCACCAGCCATAATGCCGATATGGTATTCCTCAGGATCGTAGAGCTTGCTCGACTCTCCATGCCCGCGATTGTCGAGCGCAATGACACGCCGCCCAGCTTTAGCCAGCGTTGACACCCACGTCGGATACACCCAGTTTACGTTCTTGGTAGACGCGAAGCCGTGCACGAGCACGATCGGATCGCCCTCGCCTTCATCGAGGTACGAGATTTCCACGGAGCCGTTGTGAAAGCTCGGCATCACTTTTATTCCATTTTTGTTGGGGATGGTTCTTAGAGCGGGACAATAGGGAAAGAAGATGGAGTTTAACGGAGCCTGACGCAGATCACCAGCACCTCTAAATGGCTTGTATCGGACCAGGTGTCTGCGCCACCACCATATCTCGTAGCGCGCGTTTGCGTTTTGACCGCTGTAGCGACCAGAGCGCGAGCCGCTCGGTCGCAGACTTGATCGACGACAGAAAACCGAACACCGCAAGACATGCTGCGAATATCCACGACGCAAGATTGAAGGTGCCCATGGTAAGCAGTAGCGCGCCGCGGCCAAGTATTTTCAAGATAGCGCGTGTCTGACTGCCCTTCTTTTCCGCGAGGCGCGCAGCACGAGCGACATCCGTCGGACCGTCGGCAATGCGAAGTACATCGAGCGCACCACGTGTCCCTGCTTTTTCACCGACGCGTCCAACATCCTTAGCGAGGCGAACAAGAGCACCTGCCTTTTCCGCCTTGAATGCGGCTTTCATGGCGGTGATGGCCTGACCGGGGTGAGCAATCGAAGCCGTCGCGACGGCCTGCTGTAATGCTGGCGCATCCACCACGCCGCGCGCGGAACGGCCCGCCCACTCGGTCAGGCCTGCACCCAATCGGCCCAACTTACGCGCATCCTTCACCATTGAGAGACCTGCGCGAATAGGCACAGCGCCACCAGCTGAAACATAGGTGGCGGCGGTCACCGCAAGACCAGCCCCCGCGAGCCCAAGCACCAGCCGATCGGCATCCTCCCCCATGGCAAGCCGCTTGCCCTCGCGGACCACATCGCGAATGTCTCCGAACACAAACAGATCGCCTGCGACCGTCCCCGAAAGGCTGACAACGTCATCGGCCTCGCCCGTCACCAGACCGGTCGCAAACCGGCGCGCCATATTGGTCGTTGAATTTTCCTCGGCAACGGCCGCGTCGACACGCTCCGACAATCCTGCTGGAAGCGAAATATTTTGGTCCTTTGCCAGATCGGTAAAACTTTTCGCAAGGTCTACGTCCCCTGCGTCCAGCGCCGCGGTCACATTTTCCGCGATGGAATTCCCGCGATCCCGCAAGGCGGCTCCGAGTTGGAGATCAGACAATTTCGCCGGGTCATCCTGCGCCAGAAGCAATGCTGCGGCGTCATGGGCGCGTGGCCACACGACAACAAACACGGCAGCCGCAGCTGCCGCGCCCATCAACGCTACACCGATACGCCATGACACTTTCACACCGAACCGCAGCTCCAAATTGCTTCCGTTGGCCCTAACCGGTACCGACCTTGAGATGGTGTGCCGCTTTTCAGACACAACCTCCCCAACGAAAGAAGGGCTTTCCCAAAGCGGCGGGATTGTGTCGAATCCACACGACGACTTTATCGCGGATTGGACGAATCCAGAGCCGCGACCTATGAATTCGTTGCATCGCTCAGTATGGTGCAGCCGGCGACGCAGGTTGTGCTGTGCCGCTACTGCATATGGGCATTTGGACTTTTTGGACCTCAAGGTGACTTACTATGGCGGATCACGTCGTTCCCCACTTTCAAAACGATGCAGGCGTGGCCATCATCGAAATTGGCTCGCGTGAATTCATGTGCATCGGCGCCAATCCGCCTTTCGACCACCCGCACGTGTTTCTCGACCTCGGCGACGACAACGAGATCATCTGCCCGTATTGCTCGACGCTCTACCGCTACGCGGCCGATATTGCCCCCGGCTCGGCACGCCCTCCGGAATGCGTGGTGAAGGACAAGGTGGCCTGAGGCCCTTGTGGCCACCTCGCGCACCGTCGTCATTGCTGGTGCCGGCATCGGAGGCCTGACCGCCTCCCTCGCGCTTGCCAGACAAGGGTTCCGTGTCGTCATCATGGAGCGGGCCGAACGGCTTGAGGAAGCCGGTGCGGGGCTCCAGCTGTCCCCCAACGCCAGCCGTCTGGCCATTGAACTCGGCCTCGAATCTCTTCTTGCCCCCCATGTGATCGCCCCCGACGCGATCAGTATCTCCACGGCCCGAACCGGTCGAGAGATCGGTCGCATCCCCTTGGGCGCGGCTGCCATCCTCCGCTACGGCGGCCCCTACTGGATTGTTCGCAGAGCGGACCTCCAATCTGCTCTGCTGACCCTCGTGGCGGACCATCCCGACATTGACCTTCGCCTTGGCGCGCAATTCGAGGACGTCGCCACCTACCCCAAGGGCGTCACCGTCGTCCAACGCAAGGGGGCCGCTCGCCAGCAGGAGCCGGCGCTCGCGCTGATCGGTGCTGACGGGGTGTGGTCCACGGTCCGTCACCAGATATTTCCGGAGGTCCGGCCGCAATTCACAGGCCGCATCGCATGGCGCGGCACCATCGACGCAAAGCAGCTCCCTCGGGAATTCGCGACCGGACGCGTCCAGCTCTGGATGGGAACGAACGCTCATATCGTCGCCTACCCCATGTCCGGCGGGCAGCGGATCAATGTGGTCGCGATCACATCCGGCAAATGGAGCCGGCCAGGCTGGAGCGAACCCGGCGATGTCGTGGAGATCGCCAATCACTTCTCTGCACCCCAATGGCCGATCGCCGCGCGCATGATGATCGGCGCTGTCGACAGCTGGCGGAAATGGGCCCTGTTCGCGATGCCCGACGGCGGCGCATGGAATAAGGGCAAAATTGCCCTGCTCGGAGATGCATCGCACGCCATGCTGCCGTTCGTGGCTCAGGGCGCGGGGATGGCAATTGAGGACGCCATGGTCATCGCGAAATGTTTGGCGGACGCGCAGGGAAATGCAGACAGCGCCTTCGCCCAATACGCCAAACTCCGTGCGCCACGCGTGACGCGGGCGCAGCGCACCGCGCGTCAAACGGGACAGATTTATCATCTCGGCGGGCCGATCGGTTTCGCCCGCGATCAGGTCATCAAGGTACTGGGCGGATCGCGCCTGCTCTCACGGCAGGACTGGATTTACAATTGGCGAATGCCTTGATCCGCGATCAACGTTTTCGCTTCGCTGGGGGCGGCTCGGCCGGCGTTGTAGTCGCTGCCGGAGTTGGCGGAGTCGCAGGGCAATTATCCTGAGCTAATTTTTCATCGATCTGGTCACGCTCGGCGCGAGCGGCTCGATAGTCGGTCTGATAGGCAAGACCGGATACGAGGCTACCGGCAGCGCCCGTTTCCGCTTTCGCCATCAACCTCTCAAGTTCGACGACGCGCGCGTTCGTCGCGGCACGCGCGGTCGCGAGTTGCTGACAATTATAGAGCGAATATTTCGCCGGATTAACGAACATGCTGGACGAAGCACTGGATGCACAGCCGCCGAGCGCAAGCGCGACAAAGCCCATGGTCGCCAATTTGAGACTGGCCATCGCTGACGGTTGTCCACGATGCATTCCCTGACCGGGATCGTTTAGAAATTCAGCCATGCACCGGCATTCCATGATCTTCGTGTTGATTGTGTGGTGGTGCGGACGGCGAGAATCGGACCCGCACGACATCGCCATCGAGAGATTTTAAGTCCTACGACATAATCCTAATAGGTTGATTTTCTGGGTATATCGAGCCTGCATCGGTGAGTCCTGAATCAAAGGTAAACAGCCCTTCCCGCACGTCGGAAATAAAGGATGGGACTCAGGCGGTGGAATCGCGGCATGGCTTCCTCGACAGCAAACACCGGCCGAAAGGAAAGCAAATGCTCTTGCCCGTCACGCTTGTCCTCACCGCAGCGCTATCGCTGAACGCCGCAGTCCTTTGGGGAATGTTTTAAGACATTACGGCCGCGACGACGTGCCCAGCACTTTAGAATGACGCAGCAAGATGCCAAAGCGATTCTCGACTAAGCTCTAGCTTAGCAAACCGCCTATATTTACCTGGTGCGCCATGATCAAAGAACATTCGAGCTTTCCGCCGCCAGAAGACCGGGATGTGTCAATTTGGCGATATATGGACCTCGTCAAATTTCTTTGGATGATTCAGAACAACGCCTTATATTTTTCGCGCAGCGATCGCTTAGGCGACCCCCACGAAGGACACTACACAAAGCTTCTTGCGGGCTACGACGGTATTCTTGAAGCAATCCGACAGCAGAAGCTTACCGGCGAAGATGATCAAACATTTATAGATAATGTCAAAGAGACGCTGCACTCGAAATGGACAAACTACATAGCGGAATCCAAGAAACGTTTTTTTGTAAGTTGTTGGCATATGAATGACGAAGAATCTGCGGCGATGTGGAAATTGTATGGGGCGCAGCAGCAGTCGGTATGCGTTCGATCAACCTACAACAGATTGGCACAGGCGCTTCCTAATCGATGCCATCTTGGGTGCGTCCGATACATTGACTATCGCACCGATGCCATCTCAGTGCAGAACGTTCTCAACTTCATCACGCACAAAAGAAAATCTTACCAGCACGAGAACGAACTCCGCGCGGTATGGGTCGATTGGCGGGGCGCCAAAAACGGATCGCCAGCGCAATTTAATGAATCTGTATCGGTAAATCTGAATGACGTAATTTCTGACGTTTACGTAAACCCGGCATCTGACCAATCTTTTCTCGAAATAATTACACGGCTCTGTGAAAAATATGACATCGCGGCCCCGGTGCTTCAATCCGAAGCTAACGCACCACCAGCCTATTGATGCCGAAAATTGGGAGCTAAACGCCGTTTCCGAACCGTTTTCTTACTGCGGAATTAACCCGCGTTACATTTCGACCCCACTCAGTCTCTTCTTCAAAGTATTTGATTAGCTCTTTGTGTCGCTTGAGTTCGATTACCTTCAGCGCCGGGTTGAGCGGCTTTCGGATATCAACGACATACCCCGGAAAAAGCGCACCGACCAACAATTGCTGCATCTGCACGCGAAAATCTTCGACATAACTTTCAATATTTGAAAGTGCATCCAGGATCTGCTCGCCTGACCGCTCTAGCTTTAACAGAGATTCACTATTTGGAGGAGACCACGGAAACGTCTTATCCGGACTGTCTAAACGCGGAGCCGGAAAGATCGGCATCGAGGCGTCAATATAGTTCGCGTAAGCTTTTTGAGCATCGTAGAGTGCAGCATTGAAGGCAACTTGAAAGACCTTCATTCTAGGATCAACAATACCCCATTCTTCAACGGTGATGACAACATTCACAGCTTTTGTGTGAGCAGCGCTCCACTTCTCATTGAATGTCGAAAAGCGCTCTCTTGGCAAAACGGGGGTGTAACCAAGCGACAGCGTGCCCTTCGCGGATCGAATAGATATGGGAAACATGCGAATAAAGTTAGAGACATCAAGTTTCGCGTCGAGCGCCTCTCTGCACACCGACAAGATTGATCGATAGATTTCGATTTTGAGCTTGAGCTCTTCACCGCTCCTATCATTTTCCCGCGCTTTGCCGGCTTGACGACCAATCTGAAGAAAGACGACCGTGGCTGCTAGAATTGCGCCGGTGACAGTAGCGGTCGCGGTGATCATTGCGGCTTTCACAGGAGCCTCCAGCGAGCTAAGCCAAATCCAAAATTCCCTGCCCATGACTCTTTGGCCCTATTCCCATTTCGACTTTGACCGCGCGACTTCCCGCACCTTAGTTGGTGGCGGTTGAAACATCACCGCTACGTCCCAATTGCCGCACACCGGGCACATCAAGCGACTGCCTAAACGAGCAAGCGGAAAACCTCCGCCCTTCGATCAGACTAATGTTTGCATATCCAACTCAGCGCTGTTCTCGCATTTCGTGATCTTGGTCGGGCTTTCCACATATCCCCGCTAGCAGTTCACGCGGATGCGCCAGCTAAGCCTGTAAGCCTCTCCAAGGGTCGAAATTGACATAGAAACAAAACAAGAACATACTCCGTAACGGTCAACGACAAATTGATAGCGAGGAAGCTGGTGACACAGGTGACTGTTTACAAAGTCCGCATGTATGACATTTCGACCGACGAGTGGACCGTTTCACGCCGCTACGCGACCGAGCGCGGTGCAGAAAAAATGGGCGCTGAAATTATCGCGGGATCAGATCTCAAAGTTGATGTTAGCGATCTTGAACCCGGCGAGGAATGGACACCCAGAAATTTCACGCCATGGGGACGTGGTGGCGGTTTTCAGACACAAGTGACTAGCTGAAACGATCTTGCTTCGGGCCCGGCATATGGACGGTCCGCTGCATTAGCGTGACGATGATTGAGGCGTTACACCTCAGCTTTTAAGCTCACCGGACCTTTGTTGAAGAAGCTATTAACATCGGGGATATATTGCCTCGCCTCAGAAACAATAGAGAGCTTCAATTTATCAGACCGTTTTCCGAGAACTAGGAAGTTATCGGAAAACGGCTCGACCCAGTTCTTGAAAATATCTTCGCCAAGGGCATTCGCCTTATATTTTCGCTTATGCAGCAGCAAGAAACTATTCAGCTCATCGCGGCACTTTAAATATTCTGACAAGCTCGCCTCAAGCCTCGGAAAATAAATTCCAATGAGCATCTGTGTTTCAGAGAGCGCTTGCTTGCTACCCGTCTCCTTAGAATTCCTTTTCAGTTGCTCATCAAGGAAACTGTTATAGTCCTGCTCTCCCCTCAGGACGGAAAAGTAAGGAAGAAAATGTCCTCCTAGAACATGATCGTATCGTTCGAATGCTCGATACAGTTCTTCGGCCTTTTGCCGCATAAATATGTTTTGATCTTTCTTGAGGTTCAGCCAATAGGAAACGAGCGCAGATGTTACACCGCTAGCTGCAACCGTTCCCAACACCGAAAACATCCAACTAGCGTCCATTATTCATCCCTACGGGTATCTTGTTGCCCCGCATACAAACGGCACTGCAAACCACTTGCTGATTAACGTTGCGCCTTCATCTACCGCCGACTAATGGATTTCCAAATCTGCACGACCCAGTCCCATACCGTTCCTATTGTCAGGTCTGAAAGCGAGGGCGATTTCTGATCTTTTTGCGTTTCCGCCACCGGCTCGGGTTTTGATCGTAATTTACTGCATACATTTTCTGGCGTTGCGGCCTCTATCCTTGTAATTTCCCAATAGCTCGCCACGACAAGATCGCCACGAAATCGATAGACTACCTGTGGCGCCGCTGTAGCAACTCCTTCGGGAGGCGAACACGTAACGACGAGAACCTTGTCTCTTTCGAATTCCTTAAAGAGCGCTTCTTTCTCTGGATCGCGCTTCTGGGCTGAACAACCAGCTAATAAAAGCAAAGATAGAGTCAGAACGTATTTCATAGAAAATCCCCCGCACTCAATTATGAACGCAGGGGATCGGCGGTTGCAAGGGTCTGACTACTTTAGCGATTGCTTCGCCACATATTCACCTAAGAACCACTCAGCGCTTCCGTCCAACGTTTTCCCCGCAAGAGGCCTTGCCGCCGAGATGCGCTTGCCATTCACTTCCATATACATCAAGCCGTCGTCTACACGATATCTGAGGCAATAGCCCATACCGTCGTAACTTCGAAGCACCTCGCCATCCCATTTCTCTTTGGCCATTACTCCACAGCCTCCAGACCTATTAGATTTCGATGAAAGAGCAAAAGCACTTCAACCGGCCATTAGGCAATGAGCAGAACCTTCACCTGACAATATCGACGACGGCCAGATATTCCCGCCCTCGCCTAATCAAATCGACGTACAGGTGACGAGTTAACCAATTGATCTTATATCGAAATTCTCGATGGTGCGGACGGCGGGAATCGAACCCGCACGACGTTGCCATCGAGGGATTTTAAGTCCCTTGCGTCTACCAATTCCGCCACGTCCGCGCGACGGCCTTGTAACACCGCTTTGGCCCCGACTGAAAGCCGCATCAGACACTTATCCTGATTGCGCTAGCGTCGACAAAGACGCTTTTGGCACAACGCCGGTGCAGGCTCCGGCGAATCGACCGGACGAATCGCGACATCCCGGATTGCGGTAAAGGCCATTCTCTGCACAGATGGTCCGGCCGGGACCCTTTGCAAACGATTGTTTGAATGGCCATGCGCTGTCTCGTGGTTGCCGATCTGCATTATTCCTTGCCCCAGTTCGACTGGCTGCTGCGCGCCGCGCCGTATTTCGATGTGGTGATCATCGCAGGCGATGCGCTGGACATCGGATCGATTGTCGACTTCCGCGCGCAGATTGTTGTCGTGCGCAAGTATCTGGCTCTTTTGTCGCAAGCGACGCGCGTGATCCTGTGTTCGGGCAATCACGACCTGGATGAACGCGACGCGACGGGTGAGAAGGTCTCGCGCTGGATCAGCGAAACCGAGAACCTCGGAATCGCGCGAGACGGCGATAGCCTCGCCATCGGCGACACATTCTTCACGATCTGTCCGTGGTGGGACGGCCCCCGGGTCAAGGAGAATATCGGCGCTCAACTGCGCGAAGCGGCTACGACCCATCATGGTCGCTGGATTTGGGTCCATCACGCACCGCCAGCCGATTCGCCAACGAGTTGGGCCGGCTCTCGCTCCCAGGGCGATATCGAACTGGCGCAGTGGATCGAAGCCTACCGGCCGGATTTTGTGCTATCCGGCCATGTCCATCAGTCGCCGTTCACACGCGACGGCTCCTGGTTTGATCGGGTCGGAGAGACGTGGGTGTTCAATGCCGGCCATCAGTTCGGCAGTCCGCCCACCTTTATCGCACTCGACCTCGATGCCGGCACGGCATTCTGGCTGTCCGCGGCCGGTGAACAATACATCGATCTGAATGCGCCGCTGCAGCGCCCGGCGAAGGATGTCGTGGACTTTCCGGATTGGCTTATAGCCGCGGGTCGGGCTGCCGATCCGATCCCGGCTCAGCCTTCGCAGGCGGTACGTTGACAAGACTCTCAAGCACATCGCCGACCATGGCCAGATGGGTGCCGTGCCCTGCGTACTGCTGCTTGATGTCCGCCAGATAAGTCGTCGCGGCGTTGAGCCGTTGCGCGAGCTGCGTAGCCACCATCATCGCAACTTCCGGCTGCTTGCGTAGAAAGCGCGCCGCATCGTTGATCTGATAAATCTCGGTATCGACGGCAGCGCGCACCGTTGCTGTATGGGGCTGTTTGAGCAGCACCGACATTTCACCAAGAATCGCACCAGGTTCAGCAACGGTTGCGACGACAGTGTCACCCTTTATGACATCGAGCCGGCCATCGACCAGCACATACAGATGACCCGTGCTCTCACCCTGCCGGATCAGCAGTTGGCCAGCCGCGAGGAGCATTTCCTGTCCGCCGGTAAAATGATCCAGAATTGCTCGCATCCGATGCCATCCAACTGCAATGAAACGCGATCGAAAAACTAGGCCTCGCCACAGCCGCCGTCCACCGCATAGTGGCTATTCGGCGGCGCAAATTGCCAGCACTTTCCATCAGGCGCCCCATAAGATCAAATCAACGACAAACAACAAAACGAGAGGATTCGCGATGGCGCAGGCAATAACCAGCTTCGAGACCATCAAATACGAGATCCAAGACAACATCCTGACCATCACGTTGAACCGCCCGGACAAGATGAATGCGTTCACCTGGGTCATGCGGGATGAATTGATTGCAGCATTTGATGCCGCCGATGCCGACGACGATGTCCGCGCTATCATTGTCACCGGAGCCGGACGCGCATTTTGCGCAGGCGCCGATCTTTCCGAAGGCGGCAAGACGTTCGACCGCGCAGCACGTGCCGACCACAAATCCGCGCCACTCCGCCCCAACGGCGAAATCGAATGGAGCGACGATGCAGTCCGCGACGGCGGCGGGCGCGTAACCTTGCGCATCTTCAAATGTCTCAAGCCGGTGATCGGCGCCATCAATGGCGCCGCTGTCGGCATCGGCGTGACCATGCAGCTGCCGATGGATATCCGCATCGCATCTGAAGATGCACGGTTCGGATTCGTGTTCGCGCGGCGCGGCATCGTACCCGAAGCGGCCTCAAGCTGGTTTCTCCCCCGTCTCGTCGGTATTTCGCAGGCATTGGCATGGTGCTACTCCGGCAAAGTGTTTCCCGCGCAGGAGGCGCTCGAAGGCCGCCTTGTCAGCAAGGTCGTTCCCGCGGATGAACTCCTGCCGACCGCACGCACAATCGCCCGCGACATCGTCGAAAACGCCGCGCCCGTCTCAATCGCACTGATCCGGCAAATGATGTGGCGCATGCTCGGCGCGGACGATCCCATGGAAGCACACAAGATCGACAGCCGGGGCATCTATTCGCGTGGCGCATCGGCCGACGTGCGCGAAGGCGTGATGTCCTTCCTTGAGAAGCGTCCCGCGAACTTCAAGCAGACCGTATCGCAGGATATGCCCTCCTATTTCCCGTGGTGGACGGAGCGAGAGTATAAATAGCGCCATCATCATGGTCGTTGCGCGAAAAAACCAGCCGCAGGACGGCGTTGTTCTCCTGCACGGCATCAGCCGAACGTTTCGATCCATGAACAGGATGCAGCATGCGATCGAAGCAGCTGGATTCAGGACGCTGAATGTCGACTATGCGAGCCGCCGCAAGCCGCTCGAAATGCTCGCCGAAGACATTCATCCGGCCATCATCCGCTTTGCCGAGACCATCGAGGGATCAACGCACTTCGTATGTCACTCCATGGGCGGCCTGCTGGCGCGTGTCTATCTCGCCACGCACCCGCCCAAGCGTCTTGGTCGCGTTGTGATGCTCGGCACGCCGAATGGCGGAAGCGAAGTTGCCGATCACCTGAAGAACTTCATTGGCTATCGCAAATTTTTTGGACCTGCCGGCCAACAGCTCGTCACGGTACGGGATGAGACGACAGAGGCGCTGTTTCAGTCTCCCAATTATCCTCTCGGCATCATCGCAGGCAATCGGTCCATCGATCCCATCTCATCATCGTTTTTCCTTGTGGGGCCGAACGATGGGCGTGTGACCATCGCAAACACGAAGGTCGAAGGGATGTCCGACCACATCGTCGTCGACGCGTCCCATCCGTGGTTGATCAGACATCGACCAGCGATCGATCAAACCATCGCATTTCTTCGACAAGGCCATTTTAATAACAACGGCCGCAACGCCTAATCACGTTATCAGCGCTACCCGTCCGATGGCACGGCGATCCATCAGCAGGCGCATCGCAGCTGCGTAATTATCCAGCGGCAGGCGATGCGAAATATTGGGGCTGATGCGGCCTTCGTTGGCAAGGCGCGAAAGCATCTCCTGTCGCGCCACACCAAGTAAAGGATTCTTCCGCACGGCCTCACCGGCCCGCACGCCGAGCACACTCGCCCCCTTGATCAAGACCAGATTGGTACGCGCACTGCCGACGCCGCCGGTGAACCCGACCACAAGAATTCGGGCTCCCCAAGCGATGCAGCGCAAGCTTTCCTCGAAGATCTCGCCGCCCACGGGATCGAACACAACGTCGACGCCGCGCCCTTCGGTGACGCGCTTGACGGCATCGCGAAACGGCTCGCGAGCGTAGGGCACCGTGTGATCCGCACCTCTCGTCTGCGCAACTGCAAGTTTCTCTTCGCTCGAAGCCGCGGCAATCACGGTCGCGCCCAGTACCTTGCCGAGTTCAACGGCGGCAAGGCCGACGCCACCGCCCGCACCATGCACCAGAAGTACTTCGCCCGGTTTGATCTGTGCACGATCCACCAACGCATGGTACGCGGTGCCGTGGGCGGCCAGAAAGGTCGCGCCCTGCGCGTAATCAAACGTTGCAGGTAACGGCACGAGTTGATCCGGCGAGACGACGATCTCATTGGCGTAGCACCCGAAGCGCGCCTTCACGATGACCTTGTCGCCGATGCCGACACCGGGTGTGTCTGGGACCTCGATCACCTCCCCTGCCGCTTCCATACCCGGAATGAACGGCAGCGGCGGCTTAAGTTGGTATTGCCCGGCCACCATAAGGATATCCGGGAAGTTGATTCCGGCCGCGTGGATCGCCACACGTACTTGCCCGGATGTAAGCGCAACAGACTCCACATTTTCGAGGCGCAATATCTCCGGTGAGCCAAGCTCGCGACAGACGACAGCTTTCACCATTACGCAGCTGTCTTCTTTCGCATCAATGCCTCGCGGATCAGCGGCAGACGATCATTGCCAAAATACATGTCGGTCTTGTCGAGATAGATGGTCGGCGATCCAAACGCGCCACGCTGGATTGCTTCATCAGTATTGGCCTTGAGCTGATCCTTGACGGATTGCTCGCCGATGCCGGCAAAGAATTTCTGCGAGTCAATGCCAACCTTCTCGCAAATCTTAGTCAAAACGGCATCCTGCGAGATGTCCTGGTCATCGCCCCAATAGGCTTCGAATACCGCAGTCGCGAATGGAATGAGTTTCCCTTGCGGCTGAACCCAGAGGCAACCGCGCATCGCCTTGACGCTGTTCACCGGAAACACCGTCGGCGGCATCTTGATCCTAATCCCAGCAAGACGCGACCAATCCGAGAGGTCCTTGTACATGTAGTTCTGCTTGGCCGGGACCGGGCGCTCACGTGCCTCATACTGGCTGCGATTCACAGTGTTGAAAACGCCGCCAACCAGAAATGGCTTCCAGGTGATCTCGACACCGAGCTCCTGGGCTAAGGGCTGGATGTTGTGAAACGCAAGGTAAGTCCAGGGGCTAGAGCAGTCGAAAAAGAACTCGATCATGATGGCGTTTCCTTTTGCATTTGTTTTGCCGCCTGCCCGAACATATTGCGGCGCGTTTCCTCATCCATCGGCGTCTTGTCGAACTTGCCGACTGCCAACCCCTTCTGGACTTCCGGCCGCGCACGCACCTGCGCGTACCAGCGTTTGATGTTCGGATAGTCATCAAGCGTGAAACCCTGCGCCTTGTGCGTCATGGTCCACGGGAAGCAGGCGATGTCGGCGATGGAATAGTCGCCCGCCACATAGGCCTCCGTTTTGCCAAGCTGCTGGTCGAGCACACCATAAAGGCGCGCGGCCTCGTCGCGATAGCGTGCGATGGCGTACGGGATCTTATCGGTGGCATAGAGAGCGAAGTGCCCATGCTGACCAAGCATTGGGCCGAGGCCGCCCATCTGCCACATCAGCCACTGCATGACGTCGAAGCGCCCACGCAGATCCTGAGGCAGAAAGCGCCCGGTCTTTTCAGCGAGGTAAAGCAGGATCGCGCCACTTTCGAAGATGGTGACCGGCTCGCCACCGTCCGCCGGCGCGCGGTCGATGATTGCCGGGATGCGGTTGTTCGGGCTGACCTTCAGGAAGTCTGGCTTGAACTGATCACCGTTGCGAATATTAATCGGGAAAACCGTGTAAGGCAGCCCGAGCTCTTCCAGCATGATCGAGATTTTCCACCCGTTGGGCGTCGGCGCGTAATAAAGTTCAATCATGGATGGTCCGGTCACAAGATGGGCGGCGCAATAATCCTAGTCCCGGCCCGGGTCACATTCCATCCTGCAAACGCGAACATCTTGTATGAAACATGCCGAACATGGCAGATAGTCGCGCAAATCAATGAGAGGATACGCCATGCTGTTTCCAACGACGATCGCCGGCTCCCTGCCAAAGCCCGAGTGGCTGGCCGAACCAAATACGCTCTGGGCGCCATGGAAACTTCAGGGCGCTGAACTTGCCAATGCCAAGCGCGACGCAACGCTGCTGGCAGTCAAGATCCAGGAAGATGCCGGCATTGATCTCCTGACCGAAGGTGAACAGGCGCGGCAGCACTTCGTCCACGGCTTCCTCGAACGCGTCGAAGGCATCGACTTCGCTCACAAGGTCGAGATGGGAATCCGCAAGGACCGCTATAAGGCGATGGTGCCGCAGGTGGTCGCGCCGCTCAAACTGAAAGGCCGCGTCCACGCCGACGAAGCGCGCGCCGCTCGCGGTCACACGACGCGCAAACTGAAGTTTACGATGCCCGGTCCGATGACCATCATCGACACTATCGCCGACAATTTCTATGGCGATCGGATCAAGATGGCATTCGCGTTCGCCGATCTCCTCAACGAGGAGGCCAAGGCGCTTCAGGCCGACGGCGTCGATATGATCCAGTTCGACGAACCTGCTTTCAACGTCTACATGAGCGAAGTGAGCGAATGGGGCATCGAGGCGCTGACCCGTGCCGCAAAGGGCCTCACCTGCCAGACCGCAGTTCACATCTGTTATGGTTACGGCATCAAGGCCAACACAGACTGGAAGGAAAGCCTCGGCGCCGAATGGCGGCAGTATGAGCAGATTTTCCCTGCCATCGATGCGAGCCCCATCCAGCAGGTCGCCATCGAGTGCCGCAATTCACACGTTCCGCTGGAGCTTCTTGGTTTGCTCAAGAACAAGGTCGTGCAGGCCGGTGTGATCGATGTCGCCAGCGACACTGTCGAGACGCCGGAAGATGTGGTGAAGGTGATCGAGGCCGTGATGAAATTCGTGCCAAAGGAACGGATCACCGCCACCACAAACTGTGGCATGGCCCCGATGCGCCGCGATATCGCAGAGGCCAAGCTTCGGGCGCTCGGCGCAGGTGCAAAGCTGGCCCGTGAAAAACTGGCGTAATATTCTCCGGTCAGATTGAACCCTGTTGCACGGGGCTGCGACGAAAGGCCTATGCGGCCGCGTCGCGGCCCCAAAGCATTTGGATGGGGATTCGTCATGATCAGGGCTCGGACTATCAAGATTCAGATTTTCGCCGCAGCGATCGCGCTCGGCCTCCAGAGCGCAGTCGCATTCGCTCAAGAGCCAGCAGCAGCTCCAAGTCTAGGGCTAACCAGCATCTCGGATTCGGAGTTGGACCGCTACGTTGCAAAATCCAACGCCGTGGTGGGTCTGCTCAACTCCTCCCTGCGCGGCTCGGAATCATGGAATCGGTATCTGAGCTGGGTCGACGTCAAGCGAGGCCCCACCGGCAAGGAACGCATCATTTATGGTCTCTACTCAGTCGGCTCCATCAAGGATGTGATCGAGAAGGCGCGGCAATCAGCCTCTGCTGACCCGGCTATTCCCGCGCTCGATGGCGCCACTAAAGATCTGGCTTCCGCATTCGAAAAACTGGCGCCTATCCTGACTGAGGCCGAAGCCTATTACGACCGCAAGGACTACATGTCCGACAACATGACAGGTGGTCAGGCGCTGCATGCGAAGCTCGTTCCAGCTGCCCTGGAATTTCTCGCCGCGCGCGAACGCACGAACGCGTTGCAGGACCAGTTCAAGGAACTGATCGATCGTCAGCAACTCGCCAAGATCGAAAAGGCCGAAGGAAAGAGCGTGCGGTGGCATGTCCGGAACACAATGATGCTGGCAAAGAAAACCGTCGATCTAATGCCGGACAGCCCGAAGCGTGGGACCGACCTCACACAGTTCGATGCAGCACTTGCGAGCTACGGCGAAGCCGTACGGGACTTCGACAACGCGGTCCGCGAATCCGGAAAATCGACATCCGTCGATTCCTATCCGCGCGATATTCTCGGAAAATTGCGTGAGATGCGCGACAACATCGCCAAAGGACGCGCCGACGGCATGACCTTCCAAATGGACCATCGCGGCGTTATCACCAGCTATAACATGATGGTCCAGATGTCGAACGTATTCCGGTGAGATACAGCGCTAGCCCCGTTGCGCGGGGCGAGCCGTAAGGCTCAAGCCGCGCCGTCGCGGATCGGCGGCTGGAACGACAATCCCGTGTCCCACGGAAAGAAGATCCAGGTATCCTGCGACACTTCCGTGATGAACGTATCGACCAGCGGCTTGCCCATCGGCTTGGCGTAGATCGCAGCGATGTGTGCCTCCGGCAATAGATCGCGCACGACGCGCGCGGTCTTTCCGGTATCGACAAGATCATCGACGATGAGCAGACCTTTTCCCGTGCCACCGCCAAGCCGACTGACCGTATCGGACACGTTCTTGAGGACCTGCATCTCGCCTTGCGCCGTGTGATTGTAGCTCGCCACACATAGGGTATCGATCATGCGCATGCCGATTTCCCGCGCAATGATCGCGGCCGGCACCAGCCCTCCACGGGTCACTGCCACCAGCGCGTGGAACGGCCCCACACCATTGAGCCGCCACGCCAATGCGCGCGCATCGCGATGAAACTGGTCCCATGAGACGGGAAAGGGTTTGCGTGCACCTTCGTCGTTCATTCTTCGATCCTAATTACGACAACAGCTTCCTGAGCGCAGCAAAGACAGGGCCCATTAAAAGAAAAAAAACCAAGTAGATGAGAACGGCCCTGTTCAGATAACGTATGCGCCGCCGCACAATTTGGACATGGGCCTTGAAGTCGGCGGGCTGCTTAGCCAGTTCAGCTTCAAGTACATTGGGGCCGGGAAACGATATGCCCGGATACGCCAATTGCCAGTGAAACGCGCTCAGTCCGATCGAATAATTGCCGATGCTTTTGTATATCTGACGGCTCTGCCACCCAACATAGAAGCTCGACAACCATAAAACTCCGCCAAGCGGCTCAAAAATGCTTCCCGCGATGATCTGTAGTTTGTCGAGAGCCGAAGCAACCATACTTACCTTGTAACTTTAAGCCCCGCGAGCATCGCCTCAACCTCTGCCATTGCCGCGCGAAGTTTCTCGGCGTCGCGTGATCGCACCACGATATTGGTGTTGGGTTTGCTGTTTTCGTCAAGAAACGGATAGCTGCCGATGTTGGTGTCGGGATGCGCGGCGGCAATATCGCGCAACGGACTGCCAATATCTCCTTCACGCGCATTGGCACGCACCGACTCCGAAAGCATCCGCACACCCGACTTCAGTTTCGGTGAAATGATGTCCATCATCGCCTGCATGATTGACGGTACCCCAGCCATCACGATGACATTCCCGAGCTTGAAGCCCGGCGCAAGGATGGTCGCGCTCGAGATCAATTCCGCACCATCGGGAATACGCGCCATCCTCAGCCGCGCCTCGTTAAGGTCGGCTCCGAAACGTTCCTTGAACCGCGCCACGACATCTGGGTGATGGTCGATCTTGACCCCGAAAGCCTTCGCTACACTGTCGGCGGTGATGTCGTCGTGAGTTGGGCCGATGCCCCCTGTTGTGAACACGTAAGTGTAACGCTCGCGCAAAGCGTCCAGAGCCTCAATGATGGCCGTCTCGTCGTCCGCAACGACACGGACTTCTTTCAGATCGATGCCGATATTGGTCAGGTACTCGGCTATGAACCCGATGTTCTTGTCCTTGGTGCGTCCAGACAGAATTTCGTCGCCGATCACCAGAATGCCGGCTGTCACGATCTCAGTCATCTCAAGTCTCCCTGACCTCTCTCGGAACCTTTGCTCAGCCAAGGCACCTGTGTCTACGGCCAATGCCGCACCAATAAGCAGTTCTCCGCCTGTTTTCCGGGCAGAAGCAACGGATATCCTCACCAATTGCCTTTCGACAATGCATATCCCGTTGGCCCGAGCCTTGCTACCATCACTTTGAGCACGGCATCATGCTCGCGCGGTCTTGAAAACAGTCTGGGGTTTATGACACTCGCGTTCGACGAAATGAATGGGTCCGGTGGCGACCCTCGCCCCGCGTACCAAGAACTCTTCCGGTGGTTGAAGGAAACGCCGCCGGACGCACTGGAGTATCGGCGACAGGAAGCCGAACTGCTTTTCCGGCGGATTGGCATCACTTTCGCCGTCTATGGCGAGGCGGCATCCACAGAGCGCCTGATCCCGTTCGATGTCATCCCACGGATTTTGTCAGGTCCGGAGTGGACAGCCCTCGAACAGGGGCTGAAGCAGCGTGTCAAAGCGCTCAACCTGTTCTTGAAGGACATTTATCACGGCCGCGACATTCTCCGCGCCAAGATCATTCCGGATGACCTGATCTTTCAAAATCCCGTCTTTCGGCCCGAAATGAATGGCCAGGACGTTCCGCACGATATCTATGTGCACATTGCCGGCATTGACATCGTCCGGGTCGATTCGCAGAATTTCTACGTGCTGGAAGACAATGCCCGCACGCCGTCCGGCGTCTCTTACATGCTGGAAAACCGCGAGATCATGATGCGGCTATTTCCGGATCTGTTTGCACGGCATCGCGTCGCGCCAGTTGAGAATTATCCTGATGAATTGCTCGCCGCGCTGCGCTCTGTGGCGCCGCTGACTGCGAAGGGCGAGCCCACCGTCGCGCTGCTGACGCCAGGCGTCTACAATTCAGCCTATTACGAACATTCGTTTCTGGCCGACAAGCTCGGTGCCGAACTCGTCGAAGGACGCGACCTCGTCGTCAAGAACGACGAAGTGTTCATGCGCACCACCGAAGGGCTGAAGCGCGTCGATGTCATTTACCGGCGCGTCGATGACGACTTCCTCGACCCTCTGACCTTCCGCCCCGATTCCGCGCTCGGCGTGCCGGGACTAATGTCCGCTTACATGGCCGGCAATGTCACCCTCGCCAATGCGGTCGGCACCGGCATCGCCGACGACAAAGCTGTCTACAGCTACATGCCGGACATCGTGAAATTCTACCTCGGCGAAGAACCGATCCTGAAAAACGTGCCGACCTGGCGCTGTCGCGAGCCGAAAGATCTGGCTTACGTGCTCGACAACCTTCACGAACTTGTCGTGAAGGAGGTCCATGGCTCCGGTGGCTACGGCATGCTGATTGGCCCGGCTTCAACCAAGGATATGATCGAGTCGTTCCGCGCCAAACTCAAACACGAGCCCGAAGGCTTTATCGCGCAGCCCACGCTTGCCCTTTCGACGTGCCCGACCTGCACAGCGTCCGGCCTGGCGCCGCGCCATGTCGATCTGCGGCCGTTCGTGCTGACGGGGCGTGACCATGTCACCGTGGTACCCGGCGGACTCACACGCGTTGCACTGAAGGAAGGGTCGCTTGTGGTCAATTCGAGCCAGGGCGGCGGCACCAAGGACACTTGGATTCTGGACGAATAGAACATGCTGTCGCGCACCGCAGAAAATCTATACTGGCTGGCCCGCTCCATAGAGCGCGCGGAATATCTCGCGCGCGCCATCGAGGCGACGTTGCGTGCCACCGCCTTGCCCGATGCCTATGTCGGAAAAACCAATGAATGGGAGTCCGCGCTGCTGACAGCAGGCATCCGCAACGAATTCTATCAGCTCCATGACGAAGCGAACGAGAAGACAGTTGTCCATTTTCTGTCATTCTCGCGTGACAATCCCTCCTCCATCCGCAACTGCATTGAGAATGCACGGCTGAACGCGCGCTCCGTCCGCACCGCCTTGACCGGCGAGATGTGGGACACCATCAACGGAGCGTGGATCGAACTGCAGCAAGTCTGGCAGTCCGGCACCAAGACCCGGGACGATCTCGCGAAATTCCTGCGCTTCGTTCAGGAAACATCCCTACGCTTCGACGGCTCGGCTTACCGCACCATGCTGCGCAACGACGCCTACTGGTTCTCACGGCTGGGCTTGCATCTGGAACGCGCAGATAACACCGCGCGCATCCTCGACGTCAAATATCACGTACTGCTGCCTGAAAAGGAACACGTTGGCGGACCGCTCGACTACTATCAATGGACATCAATCCTGCGCTCGGTCTCGGCGCTAACGGCCTATCACTGGGTCTATCGTGAAACGCTGAAACCATGGCTGATCGCCGACCTGCTTATCCTAAACGAGTCGCTGCCCCGCTCGCTGGCGAGTTGCTACAGCAATCTGGTCCGCAATCTCGATCAGATCGGCGTTGCCTACGGACGCCAAGGCCCCTCGCAACGTCACGCCCGAGGCATGCGCAACCGGCTCGAACACAGCAACATGGATGATCTGTTCCAGCGCGGGTTGCACGAATTCATCCAGGAGTTCCTTGCAGATAATAGCCGCCTCGGCGATATCATTTCCAAACAATACCTCATCTGAGCTAGCTTCCAGCGCGCTCAAGGATTCGGACATCTCGCGCCATGCGCTTGCGAATTTCCCACTCAACCACTTACCGCTACGAGCCGCCCGCCAGTGGGGTGATCCAGATCCTGCGCGTCACGCCTCGTAGCCATGACGGACAATACATCGCCAACTGGCAGATTGACGTGTCGACGGACTCCCGCCTTGACGCTCGCCAGGACGCCTTTGGCAATATCACCCACGTGCTGACGCACGGGACGTTGACGGACTTGACCGTTCATGTCGAAGGAACTGTTGAAACCCACGATACCGGCGGCGTTCTCAAAGGCACAGACGAGCGGTTTCCACCCAGCCTGTTCCTGCGCACCACGCCCCTGACTGAAGTCAGTACGGACATGACGTCGTTCGCCCGAAATCTCTACATGGAATCCGACGGCGACCAGCTCGGATTTCTGCACACATTGCTCGGGCAAATTCATGACCATATGACATTCGACGTCCAACCGACCGATTCCGCGACAACGGCCCGGCAAGCATTCGAACTGAGGCGCGGGGTCTGTCAGGACTACGCCCATATCTTTATAGGCTGCGCGCGCAGTACAGGAATTCCAGCCCGTTATGTCTCCGGACATCTGCTGCGGGCCGATGGCATGGTGGTCCAGGACGCGGGCCATGCCTGGGCGGAAGCCTATATTCAAAATCTTGGTTGGGTAGGCTTCGACGCGGCCAACGCCATCAGTACCACGGACGCCCACGTCCGGGTCGCCATAGGCCTCGACTATCTCGGTGCCGCCCCGGTCCGCGGCACCCGTTACGGTGGCGGATACGAAACCCTGTCGGTGGCCGTCACCGTGGATCAGGCCGGGCGCCAAAGCCAATCCTGAACAGAGCCGCCCTGTTGCCCTCCCCTGTTGCCCCGACAATCTCCGCCGCGTAGAAATGGCCGTCTGGAGAGTCTGGAATGACCTATTGCTGCGGAATCCTGGTGCGCGACGGCCTCGTCATGATGGCCGATACCCGCACCAATGCCGGTCTCGACAACATTTCGACCTTCCGCAAGCTCCATGTCTTCAGCAAGCCCGGCGAACGCATCCTGGCGATCGCCAGCGCGGGCAATCTCGCGATCAGCCAGTCGGTCATTTCCACGTTGACCGAGGGGGTCGAAAACGTGGACACCGGCGAAATCGAAACGCTGATGAATGCGCCCACCATGTTCAAGGCCGCGCAGCGTATCGGCAACGCCATTCGAAGCGTCCATCAGCTCGAGGGCAGCGCGCTGCGCGCCGAAGACATCAATTTCGACGTCTCCTTTCTGTTTGGCGGCCAGATCAAGGGCGAGCGCATGCGCATGTTCATGGTCTACCCGGCAGGCAACTTTATCGAATGCACCACCGACACACCCTACCTGCAAATCGGCGAGCACAAATACGGCAAGCCGGTGCTCGACCGGGCGATCTCCTACGACGTCGATCTTTACGACGCGCTCAAGGTTGGCCTCGTCTCCATGGACTCGACGATGCGATCCAACCTCGGAGTCGGAATGCCGATCGATATTCTGCTGGTGCGCCCCGACGTCTGCGATGCGGATTTGAACTACCGCATCGAGGCGGGCGAGCCGTATTTCCACGATCTGCGGTCGCGCTGGTCGGCAGCCCTTCGCGCCGCGCATCAGAACATCCCGCGTCCCCCGTACGGCAATAAAACCTGATGCGCACACTGGCAGTTGCGGCGATAACGATTGCGCTCGGCTCAACAATGGCGATGGCGCAGCCCGTTCAGTTCGACGACGTCACGATCAACAAGAGTGACATTCCCAAAACCGTTGCAGCGAAAGTCGGCTGCGGGACCACGCCGGAATCCATTGTGCGCAAGCCATTTGCGGATGGTTTTATTTTCCGTTGGCCCTGCGCCAGCAATCACGCCAACCAGATCGAAGCCCTCATCTACGCAACGAATGTCAGCGGCACCGATGCACGATTGTTGCAATTTCCGATGCCCGGACAGCCGAGCAAGGTCAAACCGGCCTCCGAAATCGCTAATGTGACGTGGTTTCCCGAGAAACGCGAGCTGACGTCGGTCTTCGTCGATCCGGAAACGCGCATCTGCCGCCGCGAAGGACGCTGGCGGCTTGATGGGAAAAAACTCACACCGCGCTTGATTTTCTGGCGAGAAACACGTGATTGCGATGGCAAGCGCGGTTGGCGTACCGTGCTAGATCAAACCCGCAGCCTCAAATCCAAATAACCAAGACTTGAAAGGGAGATACGAATGTCCGGCCAAAAGATCGCAATCGTCACAGGTGCAGGCTCGGGAATTGGGCGCGCCTGCTCGCTGGGACTGATGAAGGCCGGCTTCACCGTCGTGCTGACGGGCCGCCGCAAGGAAAACCTTGAAGAAACCGCCAAGGCCGGCAAGGAGTTCGGCCAGAGCCTCGTGGTCCCGTCCGACATGACCGATCCGGCCTCGATCGCGGCGCTGTTTGCCAAGACGGTGGAGGCCTTCGGCCGTCTCGACGTGCTGTTCAACAACGCCGGCATCGGCGCGCCGGCGATTCCTCTGGAAGACCTGACCCTCGCGCAGTGGCAGGCTGTGGTGGATACCAACCTCACCGCGCCCTTCCTGTGCA
Source organism: Afipia dichlorophenoxyacetatis (assembly GCF_055386385.1). Lineage (NCBI taxonomy): Bacteria > Pseudomonadati > Pseudomonadota > Alphaproteobacteria > Hyphomicrobiales > Nitrobacteraceae > Afipia > Afipia dichlorophenoxyacetatis. Next base: position 4,324,015 of record NZ_AP029250.1, read on the forward strand.
CCCAGCACGCCTTCCGCATCATGAAGGATCAGAAGCCACAGGGCGGTCGCATCATCAACAACGGCTCGATCTCGGCCTATGCGCCGCGCCCGCTGTCGTCGCCCTACACCGCGACCAAGCACGGCATCTCGGGCCTGACGCGCGCAACATCGCTCGATGGCCGTGCCTATAACATCGCTTGCGGCCAGATCGACGTCGGCAACGCCGCAACCGAGATGACCGAACGCATGACCGCCGGCGTCAAGCAGCCGCGGGGCGACACCATGGTCGAGCCGCGCATGGACGTGCAGAACGTCGCCGACGCACTGGTATTCATGGCGACACGTCCGCTCGACGCCAACGCGCTGTTCCTGAACATCATGGCGACCCAGATGCCGTTCGTCGGACGCGGGTAAAGCGATCCCCGTCACGCCTGCCTGGCCGATCTTCAAAAAATTTCGGCGACGCCTCAACGGGCGTCGCCGAAAATTTATGACCGATCACCAATCGCTAAAATGCCACCTTATTTGAGAGCCATCGCTTAACCGCGATTGGTAGCACTCTGTAGGGAGTTCCCCGCCTACCCTTTCGTAAGCAACCGTCTCGCCAGCCTCATCCTGTCGGATGTTGGGGCTGAATCGGCTTGCATGCGAAACCGCGGGAGCGACTGGTGCATCGAAAACGTGTGATCGTGACCGCGATCCTGTTTGCAATTCTCGGCGGTGCGCTACCGATGGCAGCGATGTACTACGTGTCCTGGACACGTGCGGTTCATAAAGAACAAAAGCAACTGAGGATCGTCGCCGAGCGCGTGCTTGTCCGTGCGAGAACGTCGTTTAAGCAAGCGAGCGACGTGTTGAAAACTTTGGATCAATTGAACATCCAACCGTGTTCACCTGTCCATATCGCGCAAATGCGAACGCTGACGATCAACACCAGAGCGGTGGATGAAGTCGGCTACTTCGAAGACGGTTTCCTGAAATGCACGTCGTGGGGACCGACGGAGCAAACAATCAAGCAACTCCCCGGAGACTTCGTAACGAAGGACGGCATCCATGTGAAGCTGCGGATGTCGCCACAGGTCACCGGCGGCAATCCGATGATGGCGCTTCAGTACAACAAGTACAATGTCCTGATGGACCCTGCCCGCCTTGTTGATGTCATTACAGATGAAAACGTTCAACTCGGGGTAGGCACCGGCAATGGAGAATTGATCGCGGCATCGAACGGGACAAACGCAACTGAATTAGCCTGGTTTCTGGCGAAATCGGAAATATCCGTCAGCGACAAATATATCGTCGGTCAAGCGGGTGACGCCGCATGGACGGCGGCGGCTCTGATGCCGCGTGCGGATATTTACGCTAGCTTACGCCGCGAGCAAATGCTGCTGCTTCCGATCGGCGCGGTCATCGCAGCAGCCTTGATCGCCATCGTTGTTTGGTTATCGCGTCGGCGACTATCTCCGCTCGGAGAACTTGAAATCGCGATCCAAAAGCGGGAGTTCGTCGTCCACTATCAGCCGATCATCGAGCTCGACACGGGTGCGTGCGTTGGCGCGGAGGCGTTGGTGCGCTGGAAGCGTCCGGATGGCTCGATGGTGCGGCCCGACCTGTTCATTCCGCTTGCGGAAGACAGCGGCTTGATCGCTGCCGTGACGGATCAGGTGGTCGAAAGCGTGGTGAAGGATCTTAAACGCGTGTTGGCTGCAGATCACACCCTGCATGTTGCGATCAACATCTGCGCCGACGATATCGAAACGGGCCGCGTTCTACCTGTCGTGCACAAAGCGATTGAAGGCACCGGTATCGATGCAAGCCAGATCTGGCTCGAGGCAACCGAGCGTGGCCTTATCGACCAGGAATCCTCTCGCATAACGCTCGCGCGCGCGCGGGATCTTGGATTCACCATTGCCATCGACGACTTCGGCACCGGCTATTCGAGCCTGTCTTATCTGCAGAGCATGCCGGTCGATATCCTCAAGATCGACAAGTCATTCGTCGACACAATCGGCACAGATTCCGCGAAAAGTTCGGTGACGCCTTACATCATTGATATGGCAAAGGCCCTGAACCTCAAAATCGTTGCCGAGGGCATCGAAACCAAGGAGCATCAAAATTATCTGCGCGAGCATGGCGTGCAATACGGCCAGGGGTGGCTGTTCGCCAAGGCCCTTCCAGCGAACGAATTCACCACGTTCTGCGAACGTCACCGCAGACTCGAACGCAATCGAAGCCACTTTCAGCTTGTTGCCTGACGTATAAAAATAGCAGCAGAGATCCGTCGCCGAAGGTCTCGCTAAGCAAAGCGACCGATTTGAACGCCGCTAGTGCAATCGCAGTACGCCGTCCACGGCCTTCACCTCCGCAGGCTTGATCAACTTGGAATGTGCGATGGTGACGGATACCAGTGGCCCCTCCAGCTTGTCCTGCCAAAAGGCGAGAAAGTCTTTCAGTGCCGGGAAGTTCGGAAATAAATCGTAGTTCTGCCAAACATAGGACTGCAGCAACCAGCGATGATCCGGACGGCGATAAAGAATCTCAGCCGTCGTCAATCCATATCCCGCAAGCTGTTTCACGAAGTCCGGAGATACTTCACCGCGTGAAACCGGGCGACTTGAAGCCATGCCAACCTCCATTTCTGGGGCGCATTGCTCAAAAACCGCACCGAGCGTCACGTCGAACAGCGGCCGATGCCGTTTCTTTTGACAACGCGCTTAGATTGAAATTTGACGCAGTACATCGCCTCATCACAAGCCTAAAGATTAAATAAACTGTTACCAATCAATGCACTAGCAGCACAGGCAATCGAGTGCTGATAATACCTTTTTATGCGTGGTCACCGGCGTCCGTTCTGATAATCTTGTTTGGTCAAGAACTGATATTTTGTTTACTGCGCGGTATCGCGCTGTCCTTGAAACGAACGCGATACTCGCGGTCCATACGGACGATATATTTTTGTGGTGCACGGACTGGCGGAAGATTGCGTGCCTCTGATCCCGCCGGCAAGCGACAAGATGCCTCCTCATTGAGGCATGTCCCGTAGAACTACACGGAAAAGCCAAAGCAGTTGTGCAGGCCCTGACCTTTCAGTGCCGAGTCCAGCTCAGTGAAGCTGGAACGTAACGTCGTCCGTTTCGATAGGGAGTGCATCCCGATGCTTCGAGATCGACGTACTCCGTTCGTGAATGTCGACGTCCTGTCGTGGCGCTGCTGCTCCCTTCCATTCGGTACGGTGGCAGAGGGTGGCGCTCGCCTGCGTCACTGTTGTCTTTCCATCTTCCACCGGCCGCCGAACAGTTTCGATTTCTGCCTATCAACCGCGTTGTCGTCAGGAGAAGTGAAATGAGACTGAAACCGATCGGCGACGCGTAGCGGAGCCGATCGATACATCCCACAAGCATCAGGCGAGTAACCTCTGATGCACAAACAGGAGGGTGACGTCATGGTTGGCTGTGTACTGAAGAACAATCGATCGACCATCCGGGGTGGTTTACGCAAGACGAAGGAGGGTTGGTACAAACACTCCTGCGCGGCATTGGTCGCAACGACACTGATGTCTGTGCCATTATCTGCGCCTCCCATTTCACCAGCGCTGGCACAGCAACAACAACAACAGCAGCAACAACAAAGACCCAACATCCTCTTCATCATGGGTGACGACATCGGCTGGATGCAGCCGAGCATCTACCATCAGGGCCTGATGGTCGGCGAAACGCCCAACATCGACCGCATAGGGCGAGAGGGCGCGAAGTTCATGACCTACTACGCCGAGCAAAGCTGCACGGCCGGGCGCACAGCTTTCTTCACCGGCATGACGCCGCTGCGCGCCGGCATGATCCCTCCGCAATTGCCCGGCAGCCCGTCCTTCCTGCAGCCCGGCACACCGTCGATAGCCAGGTTCCTGCTCGACCTGGGCTACAACACCGGCGAGTTCGGCAAGAACCATCTGGGTGACCACTCGGCGGCGCTGCCAACGGCGCACGGCTTCCAGGAATTCTGGGGTTACCTCTACCACCTCGACGCGATGCAGGGCGTGAGCTTCCCCGACATCAATAGATCCCCGACCGACCAGGCCATCGTGCCGCCGTGCAAGAACACGCCGGTGCCCGGCCTCAGCGACCCGCCGGGGGCGGTGGATGCAAAGACGGCGCTATGTATGATGCCGCCGCGGCCGGTGATCGCCTGTAAGTCTTCCGACGGCACCGAGAAAAACCAGCGCTGCAGCGACGAGGGCCCGCTGACGCTGAAGCGCTCTGAAACCGTGGATGAGGAAATCTCGTCCAAGGTCATCGACTTCCTCGACCGCAACGACCCGAAGAAGACCAACAAGCCCTTCTTCGCCTGGTACAACCCGGCGCGCATGCACATTACGACCCAGCTGTCTGACAAATACAAGGCGATGGTGGGTACACCCGGCGGCAAGGATTGGGGCGTCAATGAAGCCGGCATGAAGCAGATGGACGACAACATCGGCTCTGTGATCAAGAAGCTGGAGGACATGGGCCAGCTCGACAACACCATCATCGTCTTTACCACTGATAACGGCGCTGAAGTGATTACCTACCCCGATGGCGGCAACACGCCCTTCAAGGGCGGCAAGCTGACTACTTGGGAAGGCGGGATGCGCGCTCCGGCAGTGATCCGCTGGCCGGGCGTCATCAAGCCGGGGACAGTCCTGAACGACATCTTCGCGTCGTACGACTGGATGCCGACTTTTGTTGAAATCGCCGGCGGGCCCAAGGGCAACGATCTCAACAAGCAGATCATGGAAGGCAGATATCCAGGCATCGTCAAGACCAAGCTTCAAGGCGTCAACCAACTCGACTATCTGACCGGCAAGTCGGAGACATCGGCACGCGATACGTTTTTCTACTACGGAGGCGCTGTCCCATCGGCAGTGCGTTACAAGAACTGGAAGATTTACTTCGCGATGGCGTCCGAGGCCGCGACCGGTGGTCTGATGGGGGTCCATACCTTCCATTGGCCCTTGGTCAACAACATCAAGCGAGATCCATTCGAAGGTTCCGTCGGCTTCGAGCCGAAAACTCTCTTGGGCCAGGGCGGCGCACTTGCCGGACCCGTTACTGCCTACATCTACGACTGGAACATCATTCCCATCGGCCAGGCGCTGTGGTTGCAGGAGCTTGAAAGCTACGGGCCGTACCCGGCGCTGCAGTCCCCTGCGTCCTACAGCCTGGCCCAGGTTCTGACGGAGGTAAAAGAACAAATGGCGAGAACTCGCACCAAGGGAGACTAGTGGTCCGATTCTAACATTCGCATCCCGTTTCAGCAGGCATCTCCTGCGAATGTTAGAATCAAAGGACCACTAGCAAATATAAGTTTCTAGTGGAGTTTTGGATTTGACATTCGCTTGACGTACTCGCATCCGGGCAAGTAGCGAATGTCAAATCCACTCCACTAGTCGTCGCGAGCCAAACTGCCTGACAAGGCATTTGTAATGCGGCGGGCGTCTCGGCGCCGGCCGCGGTTGGTCAACACCGCCCCGCTCCCGCTGCTTCTCGTTGAACACTGCTCGTCATCGCGTTTGTTCGTCAGGAGAAGTGAAATGAAACCGAACCGGTTTTCTACCCATGACCTCAACCGCCGTGCCCTGCTCTCGGCATTCGCCGCGCTCCCAGCTCTCGGGGTGCTACGCCCCACATCGGCACTGGCGCAAACCGATCCATTGCCCTCCTGGAACGATGGCGCGGTGAAAGACTCGATCAAACAATTCGTGACGCGCGTGACCACTCAGGGGCCAGACTTCGTCCCTGAAAATCAGCGCATCGCAACTTTCGATAATGACGGCACGCTCTGGGTCGAACAGCCGATGTACGTCCAGCTCGCGTTCGTTCTCAGCCGCGTCAAAACGCTGGCACCGCAAAATCCGAGCTGGAAAACCAAACAACCATTCAAGGCGGTGCTGGACGGCGACATGAAGGCACTGGCTGCATCCGGCGAAAAAGGGCTGATGCAGCTTGTGGCGGTGACACACGCCGACATGACCGCGGATGAATTCACGACGATCGTCACCGACTGGCTCGCGACCGCGCGCCATCCACGTTTCAAGCGCCCTTACACCGAGCTTGTCTATCAGCCGATGCTGGAGCTGCTCGCCTATCTGCGCGCCAACGGCTTCAAGACCTTCATCGTGTCCGGCGGCGGTGTCGAGTTCATGCGTCCATGGACCGAGAAGATCTATGGCGTTCCGCCTCAGCAGGTCGTCGGCTCATCGATCAAGACAAGGTTTCAGATGCGCGGCGATGTGCCGACGCTGTTCCGTCTGCCTGAGATCAATTTCATCGACGACAAGGCGGGCAAGCCCGTCGGCATCTACGAATATATCGGCCGGCGCCCAATCGCCGCGTTCGGCAACTCGGATGGCGATCTGGAGATGCTGCAATGGACCACCCTGGACGGCAACCGGGCGCGCTTCGGGCTCATCGTTCATCACACCGATGCGGAACGGGAATATGCCTACGATAGGCAATCCCACTTCGGCCGGCTGGATAAGGCACTGGACGCTGCCGCTATTAACAATTGGACGGTCGCGGACATGAAACGGGACTGGAAGCGGATTTTCCCATTCGAGCCCGCCAGTTAACGCTGCTTAACGAATGTTGGCAGTCGCCATTTTGGAGTGCCAAAAAGTTTGCTAGACCCCCTTGCCCGCGCTGCGGGTCCAGCCTATGTCCGGGTCAGGTTTCGATAGCACTCTCTTATCGAGACTGCCAACCCACAAAACCAAAGCATCTTCATATACTTAGGAGGACTGCATGAAATTCCGTCCGCTTCACGACCGCGTCGTGGTTAAGCGTATCGACGCCGAAGAGAAGACCGCTGGCGGCATCATCATTCCCGACTCCGCGAAGGAAAAGCCTTCCCAGGGCGAAATCCTGTCGGTGGGTCCGGGCGGCCGCGATGAGGCCGGCAAGCTCATCCCGATCGACCTCAAGGTCGGCGACATCGTCCTGTTCGGCAAGTGGTCGGGCACCGAGGTCAAGATCGACGGTCAGGAAGTCCTGATCATGAAGGAAAGCGACATTATGGGCGTCATCACCGATGGCGGTTCATCCAAGAAGAAGGCCGCTTAAGCGCTTCTCTCTCCCGACTGATTTTCAAAATCTTCCTGAACTCTAAGGAAACCCAATATGTCAGCCAAAGAAGTTAAATTCGGCGTAGACGCACGCGACAAGATGCTGCGCGGCGTCGACATCCTCGCCAACGCAGTGAAGGTGACGCTCGGTCCGAAGGGCCGTAACGTTGTCCTCGACAAGTCGTTCGGCGCTCCCCGCATCACCAAGGACGGCGTCACCGTCGCCAAGGACATCGAACTTGAAGACAAGTTCGAGAACATGGGCGCCCAGATGGTGCGCGAAGTGGCCTCGAAGTCGGCCGACCTCGCCGGTGACGGCACCACCACCGCAACCGTGCTCGCTCAGGCGATCGTGAAGGAAGGCGCCAAGTCGGTCGCCGCCGGCATGAACCCGATGGACCTGAAGCGCGGCATCGACCTCGCGGTTGAAGCTGTCGTCGCAGACCTCGTCAAGAACTCCAAGAAGGTCACCTCGAACGAGGAAATCGCCCAGGTCGGCACCATCTCCGCCAACGGCGACGCCGAAATCGGCAAGTTCCTTGCCGACGCGATGAAGAAGGTCGGCAACGAGGGCGTCATCACGGTTGAAGAAGCCAAGTCGCTCGAGACCGAACTCGACGTCGTCGAAGGCATGCAGTTCGATCGTGGCTACATCTCCCCCTACTTCGTCACCAACGCCGACAAGATGCGCGTTGAATTCGACGACGCTTACATCCTCATCAACGAGAAGAAGCTCTCCTCGCTGAACGAACTGCTCCCGCTGCTCGAAGCCGTGGTGCAGACCGGCAAGCCGCTCGTCATCGTTGCTGAAGACGTCGAAGGTGAAGCCCTCGCAACCCTCGTGGTCAACCGTCTGCGTGGCGGCCTGAAGGTTGCTGCCGTCAAGGCTCCAGGCTTCGGCGATCGCCGCAAGGCCATGCTGCAGGACATCGCGATCCTGACCGGCGGCCAGGCGATCTCGGAAGACCTCGGCATCAAGCTCGAGAACGTGACCCTGCAGATGCTCGGCCGCGCCAAGAAGGTGATGATCGACAAGGAAAACACCACGATCGTCAACGGTGCCGGCAAGAAGGCCGACATCGAAGCTCGCGTTGCCCAGATCAAGGCGCAGATCGAAGAAACCACCTCGGACTACGACCGTGAGAAGCTCCAGGAGCGTCTCGCCAAGCTCGCAGGCGGCGTCGCGGTGATCCGCGTCGGCGGCGCGACCGAAGTCGAAGTGAAGGAGCGCAAGGATCGCGTTGATGACGCGATGCATGCAACCCGCGCTGCGGTTGAAGAAGGCATCGTGCCGGGCGGCGGCGTCGCTCTGCTCCGTGCTTCCGAGCAGCTCAAGGGCATCCGCACCAAGAACGACGACCAGAAGACCGGCGTCGAGATCGTGCGCAAGGCGCTCTCCGCTCCGGCCCGCCAGATCGCCATGAATGCTGGCGAAGACGGTTCGGTCATCGTCGGCAAGATCCTCGAGAAGGATCAGTATGCTTACGGCTTCGACTCGCAGTCGGGCGAATACGTCAACCTCGTCTCCAAGGGCATCATCGACCCGACCAAGGTCGTGCGTGCAGCGATCCAGAACGCAGCTTCGGTTGCTTCGCTCCTGATCACCACCGAGGCGATGATCGCCGAGCTGCCGAAGAAGAACGCTCCGGGCGGCGGCATGCCTCCGGGCGGCGGCATGGGCGGCATGGACTTCTAAGTCCAACGTCTCCGCTTCAAAGCGATACAAAATACAAAACCCCGGCAGCGATGCCGGGGTTTTTGCTTGCGCCAGCAAAGCGAACCGCAAAGCAAAAAGTCTGCCATGGAAAAAAGGGCGCGGTGCAACCGCGCCCTTCAGCTTTTCGAAAATGCGAGCCGCCAAAACTCAATCCTTGAACGGATCGAATTCTTCCTCGCCTGCCATCGCGACAGCGAAGGGACGCAGTGTGTGCAGCACCCTGATCGACCCGGCATGCTCTGCGAGCACCTCGGGCAAACGGCGGTAGGCCATTGGGCTCTCATCGAGATCTGCCCCGACGAGTGTGACGCCTCGCGAGTGAAGCCACGTTTCCATCTGCACTCGCGTGAAGCGCCGCTTTGCCTCCCTGCGCCCGAACAAGCGGCCTGCGCCGTGGACCGTGGAGTAAAGCGAGGCCTTCGCTTCAGGAGAATCCACTCCCTCGATAATGACAGCATCATCTCCCATCGACCCACCGACAAAGCCGCGCTGCCCGGGAAACGCCGGTGTCGCGCCCTTTCGCACCACCCACAGATCACGGCCATCATGCGTCTCACGCCACGCATAGTTATGATGGTTATGAACCATGTCGGTCACGCTTCCGCCAATGATCTTGCGGACGCGATCGACGACCCACTCGCGACCGGCATATGAATAGCGGCCCGCTAGCTGCATCGCGGCGATATAGCGCTTCCCGATCTCGCTATCCTCGTCGATGACGGCAGGAGGAACATTCATCCCGTCCTTACCGCCCGCGGCCTTCAGATAGCGTGTCGCGCTGGTGTGACCAAGACCGCGGCTTCCGAAGTGGACCCCGATCCAGACAAACCCGTCCCCATCGTGCATCAGATCGACATAGTGGTTACCTGAGCCCACCGTGCCGAGCTGCGACACCGCCTTCTGACGGTAAGCCTGCATATCGGATTCACGCCAGGCATCGCCATCGTCGAACAATTCATGCTCGACGCGTTCATCGTTGCGCCGTCCGACACCAAACGAGATCGTACGATGGACATCCTTGATGATGTCACCGACCTTGTCCTTGATCGCATGGAAAGGGGTATCGAGCCGGACCGCCATGTTACCGCAGCCGATATCGAAGCCGACTCCAGAGATGCTGATCTGCTTCTCATAGGCGATCACACCACCGACAGGCTGCGCATAACCAAGATGACCATCGGCACAGATCACGCCGGCAACTGCATTGCCGATCGACATACAGTTACGCATCTGAGCGATCGTGGCATCTTCGTGCTTTCCGAAGATCTTCAGCGGACTATTGCGGTACTGCGGAGCTTGTTGCCTCGTGACGACATCTGCGCTCAGTGCTTCAGCCTCGCGCACGAGATGCTCCTTCCGCGCAGCATCGCGGAACGTACACCACAGCGGCATTGGACGCTGACCGGGCCTATCGATCTTGGCATCGGGATCAAGTCCCGCCTCCACAGCCAAAGCCCGCGCACGCTCCCGGTAAGGATCAGACCTCATTTCTCAAACTCCTAAGTTGCCTCAAGCGACATCGATCCGGCACCGCGATGACGGTGCAAGTCGACAGGCATACGACCCCGCGAGGCATGCCAGCTCGCATCACTGAGGCAGAGAAATTTGGAGAACGCAGGTGTCTGTGGACGCAGTGCGGATTTCTCTCTGCCGACACGGCAGAGGAAAAGTTGCTGCCGCTTATTTCGTAAGATTGACTGCTGGTCTCGCCGCATTGACTGGCGCTTGCACGCGCGAAAGAGCCTGCCGAATATTCGGCAGACGCATCGTGCATGCAGGATTGGTCGTGCGGTTCAACATGGTCATCTCGTAGGCGGAGTATTCCGCAGAGTTGAAAAGGACAAATACAGCAATTTTCGTTCTTGTAAATAGCTAGCTATAGCGCACCGTCGCACGCACGCAGCGATGCCGGTTTTTTTTGCTATCGCCTAATGCCCGGAGCGCTGGCGCCAGTTGGCGACACCGGGGTCGAGCTTCTGCGCGGAGGCCATGTCCGCAGCGCTGCCCTCGATATCGCCCTTGCGCTCTTTCGCGATGCTGCGCCCGTAGAACGCAAGCGCGTAGTTAGGACTGAGTTGAAGGGCCGCGGTATAGTCGGCGATGGCGCGGTCGTATTCGCCCTTCTCAGAGAGACTTCCGGCGCGATTGATATAGTACGGGCTGCCCTTCGGATTGAGACGGATCGCCTCGTTGAAGTCCGCGATGGCGCGGTCGTTATCCCCTTTGTTGCTCCACGCAAGACCGCGATTCGAAATTGCGGCGGCGTAGGTCGGCTGCAGGCGAATGGCCTCGTTGTAGTCCGCGATGGCACGATCGTAGTCGCCTTTGGCATCCCACGCGCTGCCCCGATTGTAGAGAGCGCAGGCGTCTTTCGGATTGAGACGGATCGCCTCGCTGTAATCGGCAATGGCACGATCATCGTCGTGCTTCAGATGCCAGATATTGCCGCGGTTGGAGAAGCCGTCAGGATCAGTCGGTTTGATACGGACGGCTTCGTTATAATCCGCCATGGCGCGGTCGTAGTCGCCCCGCATGAGCCACACACTGCCGCGGTTGTTGTAGGAATCCGCGTCCTTCGGGTCGAGACGAATAGCTTCGCTGTAATCGGCAATGGCGTGATCGTCGTTATGTCTGTCCGCCCAGACATTGCCGCGAGCATAGAAGGCACGTGCATAATTAGGATCGAGACGAATGGCTTCGTCGAGATCTGCGATAGCGCGGTCAATATTTCCCTTATGCTTGAACTCTATGGAGCGTCCGTAGAGCAGATACGCCAGCGCATGGCCCTGAGCAGTACCCGCATCGATCGCGCGCGTACATGCCGCAATCGCCGGATCGCCGGAGTCCTCGATGCAAGTCTTGGCATCGTCTGTCTCTGCCAGCGCCAAGGATGGCGCCAGGATGGCGGCGCCAAACGACAGTGCGATTGTACAGACTATGAAAAAAGCATTTTGGCGCATGGCTCCAGCCCTTCGCGACGACAATCAAGAGAAATCTGAAAGCAACTCAAATGTTAGTCGGCGTGCCATCCAGCTAGGTTCAGCAGCAAGCGGCGGCCCATATAGATTTCAGACGGATTACACTTTGAAGTCGATGCGCCGGGGAAGCAGAAAGATTCAGTCTCCACCGCCGCCGCCGCCTCCGCTGTCGCCACCACTATCGCAGCTGCCACCGCCTCCGTCGCTGCCGTTCTCACTGCTACTGCATGACGAGCTGTCGCTGGCATCCGCACTTCCGCGGCTCTCAGCCAATACGCCATAGTCGATTGGGAACAAGCTTCCAGTGCTGGAAGTATCAAATCCAGAAGCGGCGGTGTTGCTCCGTGCAACCATGTTATGTTTGCGCGCAAAGCCATTGCGGATTGCCAAGATTACAAGTGCGAGCGGCGCCAAAGCGGCGAGCAATAAAATAAACGTCATCATTCAACTCGATAAGGGACAGCGGCGACATGCCTATAGGACAGCGACGACGGCGTGAATGTCGTATTGACCGGCTTACGGTCGAAGCAAGCGCGAGAAACGCCGCGGTCCAAGCTCCAAGTGGCGCGTAACACCCGTGGGTCGCGACATATCAGGGATCCGGTTCAAACGCCCTCACACCAAATTTGGGAGGCTGCCGATGAAGAACTGACCATAATTACTCAGTGTCATAACGGAGGTCGCCCGTTTCGGGATCGATCCAGGTGCGGTCGCGCGGCGTACGGATAGTTTTTTGATAGAGCCAGCCAAAGCGTCTCATGCATTTGTTATAGGCAGCCGACGGGATCGTCCCGTCTCTTACGGAACCGATCTGTTGATCGCAGGTTCGTGTCGCCGCCTGGAGTTCGGCATCGCTTTTGTCTGGCCGCGAGACATAAACTGACGCGTCGGCAAAAGCAGCCACACTGCCGGCGAGCAGCAGTGCTGCTGCAGTCACGAGGCGCTTCATGATCGGGCTCCACTAAGGTGCGAGTTTACACCTGTGGGTCGCCCTCACCTGAGCAGCGGTTCAAACGGCCCGATTACAAATTCTACGGAAGATCCGCTGAAGACGGGATGACACCCCTTAATCGTCATCGTTATCGTCTTCATAGCGGGAAGGCGGTGGAGATTGCGGTGGCGGCACATACCTGCGACGCCCAGAGCGCTGTGAAGAATCGTCACGCGGCGGGTTGAAAACCACGTAACAGGCGGGACTTAGCCTCGGTCCTGCATTTCTCAAACACGCCTCGACACGCCCCGCATCCGGCATGAACTGTCCGCACAGGCGGAATGCGTCCGGCGTACAAGCTTCGCGTTGTTGATCTGTGCCTTGCGCAAAAGCGAGCGTCGACCCGCCAGAAAGTACGGCAACCGCCGCAACCAAACCGAGAATCTTTCGTGATGCCATGGTCTTTAGTCCTCCGATAGCAACGAGAAAACTCATCGGCCATTGGAGGAGTTCCGATCGATATCTTCACATCTGAAGTGATCGACGACTGGCTCGCGTGCGCGGACTGCATGCCTGTGTCGGCTTAGGCCTGCCGACGCCACAATATTTGCAAGATTCATCGGAAAGCGATGAATCTTGCTTGCACAGCGGACGTTTCGCGAGAAAACGCTTAGGCGGCGTTGTCTTTGAACATAATGTCGGCACGCTTTTGTAATTCTTCCGGCGCGATGTCCTCGATGCGCGTGCCGATGAACCATTGATTGCCCGCGATATCGGTGACACCGCCACTGCGGTCGCCGTAGAACATGTCCGAAGGTTCCATGATCGAGGTGCCCCCCGCTGCGATCGCGGATTGATAAACGGCATCGACGTCCGGAACATAAACATAGAGCATCACGGGTGATGCCATCGCACGATCGGACGAATCCGCAATCATCACCCGCGACGAGCCGATCCGCATCAACGCGTGCATGATCTTGCCATCCGGGCGCATCGTCGGCGGATGATCCAGCTTTGCACCGAACGCCTTCTGCATGAAGGCAATGATGGTCTTGGCGTCATCAGCTACGATGTACGGCGTGACCGTATCGAATCCTTCCCGAATGGGTTTTGCTTTCCGGGACATGAGCATCCTCCCTCATGTAGATGGCCACTAATAGTTCAACTTCGGATACCAGTTGCTTCCGCGCCCTTCCGGCGTGGTGTCAAGAATAGTCCAAAGCGTATCGAGATCTGGGGCCCCCCGGGGATCCTGACCAGGATCGGCCGTACCCGCGCCCATCTCGCTGCTCCAGAAATGGCGGATCGTCCCGTCTCGGCGCGTAAAAACGTTATAGGCCGGGATGTCCGCGTCTTCGGCGCTGACGTAGTCGCGAGTGAAATCACCACTACTGTCAGAGTAGACTGCCAGCTTGTGCCAACCACGTGCTTCCTTGGCTGCAGCCAATCGCTCGAACGGTGAACGGGCAATACAAACAAATGCAATGCGCTGCTCGATGCCGGGAACCACGTTCTCCCACGCGCCCATCAGGGACGTGCACATGGGGCATAGCTCCTTGCGCTGCGGGCCGAACATATAAGAGTAAATCGCAAGCGTTTGCTTGTCGCCGAACAGCTGCCTGAACGAGACCTGTCCGCTCTCGCCGTGGAAACTGTAATCTTTTTGCACTGCGCCGCCCGGCGGAAGCGCCCGGCGCATCTCAGCGACACGCTCAATACGGCGACGCAGATCAATCTCCTCCGCGAGCAACGCGGTGCGCGCCCTACGGTAGGCCTCACTTTCATTAGGATAATGCGTGCCGTGGGCTTTCGCGAGTTCTGCAGCAGGTCTGACGTTCATCGGGGTCTCCCTTATCGGGGAGATAACGCCCGCGCGGAGCTTCGGTTCGGGTGCTTGAGCTCGGTGATCGAAACGAATTGATGAGAAATCACGCAATCCTGCGTCTGCGAGCGGCTCTTGGCGCCGCCTCAGCGGCGACCACCTAACGCAGCGGTCCGCCAAGCTCGGGAGGCAGCGAGCGGTCGAGCGGGTCACCTTTTGCGGTATCCAGAACAGCAAGCTGGTAAGTTTCGACCGCAACCCCGCTTCGCTTGCGCTCAATATTCCCAAGCTTCTCGACGTGCTCGTATTTTCCCGCCAGGTGCTCCGGACCATCCGGATAAACATCGCCGACCAAAAGGATCTTGCCCTTCAACGAGGCAAGATCAGGCTCTGGCATGTTGACCCAGCGAATTCGCTGGTTGCGCTGTGCAACACACGTTTCCTTGGGCAGATAGAACCTAAGCAACGATGTGGTGCCATAGTCTTCCGCCACCACGCAGCTTGCGCCAATGCGAATACGCGTCGCTTCAATTTCATTCGCCAGTTCGCGCCAGCCCACGGCAACAGCACGGACGGTCGGATCACGACGGAAGCCGGTGAAAACTCCGGTATTGGTCTGCACGATCAGGGCAACGAACAGCGCTACTCCGATGGGCAACGCCCAACGGCGCGACAGATCGATTGTGCGCTGTTCGCGGGCGGCCCAGGTCCTGCCGAATGCGGCATAGGCCGCGGCGATCGAAAACGCGGGATAGACCGGCCCCAGCCAATTCGCTTCGACACGAGCGTGCAGAGAATGCCAGATGAAATAGATGAAGATGATCCAGCAACTCGTGTTGATCAGCGTCCGTGCTGCAGCATCTTTGTCAGACGTACTTTCACTGCGTTTCAACAACGCATAGAGGCCAAAGATACCGAGAATAAAGACCGACGGTGTTGCAAAGGCGATTTGTGCAGGGATCGTCTCCGCGAGGAATTTGAGAGTCATTCCCTCGACGCGCGCGCGCCCTAATTGCTTGATGAACGAGACCCATTGATGATCAGCGTTCCAGAGCACCACCGGTGAGAAGATCGCAAAAGCCAGCACACCACCGAGATATGGCCACGGTGACATCAGCCAGCGGCGCATGTCCTTTGCAAATACCAGCCACAACAGGATCTGCGCGCCGAAGAACAGCGCGGTGTATTTCGATACCAACGCACATCCCACCGCCGCGCCGACTGCAAGCCACCAGACACCCCGGCCAGTTTGCAACACCTTGGCCTGGAACAGCAGAACAAACGCCGATGCCACCATCAGCGGCGCATCAGGGGTCACGATGACTGTCCCCGCCGCGACCATCATCGTTGCGTTGAGAAGAATGGTCGCAAGAGCCGCGATCCGCACATCACTGAACAGAATCTCAGCCGTCCGATACACAGCCCAACTCATGGGAAGCGCCAACAGGATGGACACGAGACGAACGCCGAACGTGGTGTCGCCCCCGATCATCGTGCCAAGGCGAATTACGAGCGCGACCGCCGGCGGATGATCGTAGTACCCGCCCGCGAGGTGCTTGGACCAAGTCCAGTAGTAGGCTTCGTCGAAGGTCAGTGGCGTGACCGCGGCGACCACAAGCCGAAGCAGCACCAAGGCGCCGACGATCAACGCCGCGCTACGAGGCTTCAACACGTCCGAAGTCATTTGGAGCGCCAGACGAACAGGCTCGACACGCCATAATTCCACACCACACCCATCAGCGCGCCGGCAATACCCGCGAGCCACCAGATTGGCTCCTGGTTATAGACGGAGAACGCAACGCCGACGTTGGCGAGAAGCCCGACGCTACAGACAAGATAAAACAGCAACAGACCCCGGATCAGCGCGAAGCCCTTCAGTCGTTGATCCCGGTAAGTCAGGCGATTGTTGAGCAGGAAGTTTCCGGTCATGGCGACGAGCGCGGCAAAGCCCTGCGCATGCGCGAACGGAACGGAGAGTGCAAGCGCAGCATAGAGCGTGATGAGATGGACCAAGAGGCCAAGCGATCCCACCAACGCAAATAGGACAAATCGGAGCGAGACCAGATCTCGCGTCACCTTCGCGAGGACAAGTCCGAGGAAGTCCAGCACCACTCTGGAATCCAGCTTGCTCTCACCATACAGACGCTCGCCAAAGGAATAAGGAACCTCGACGACGCGCAGCTTGCCATGAGCCGACGCGATAATATCGAGAAGAATCTTGAAGCCTTGCACAGACAGTGCGGGCGCCAGCTGCTCGAAGCGGTCCCGCCGGATCATGAAAAATCCGCTCATAGGATCAGCGATATCGATATGCAGCGCCTTCTTCGCGATTGTCGTCGCAAAGACGCTTCCACCAAGCCGCGTGCTGTCGAAATTACCCGTGTCACCACCACTGACATAGCGGCTGCCGACGACGAGTTCGGCCTGCTTGTCCTGCAGCAGTGCAAGCATCTTCGGAAGCTGCGTTTCATCGTGCTGCAGGTCAGCGTCCATGACCGCCACGAACGGCGCAGACGACGCCAGGATGCCTTCGATGCAGGCCCCGGACAATCCGCGCCGGCCGATACGGCGGATACAGCGCACCCGGGGATCGGATTGCGCCAGGCTCCGCGCCACATCCGAAGTGCCGTCCGGCGAGTTGTCATCAACGAAAATGACTTCCCATGAAATGCCGACGAGCGCCGCCTCCAGCTTTGCAAAAAGCTTGGGAACATTATCGCGCTCGTTAAAGGTCGGCACCACCACGCACAATTGCCGTGCGGTCGCTGCCCCAGGGACGGAAGCCTCGGTCATGGGAGAGCGTATATCCGGGGCGCCGGGGGATGCCAAGATATCCCACAGGGCTTATCAGCGTGTATAACCACCGGAAAACGGGTCGGAATAGCCACGAATGGGGCCCAGAAATGCCAACGACCACGAAGGGACCCGCCTGGAGATCTAAGACTGCGCGTACATCCGGCGCGCTCAAGTCTCCCGCGGTATCTTCTCGTGGTCGTCTCGACAACGGAGCTGAGGCTGCAACGTCGCCGCTGAAACGAAGATAGGTACGACTAGTATATTCCGCAAGGGTCAGGGAAGAAGCGAAATGGCTAAGAAATCAGGGGAAATTTATATCGGTATCGGCGGATGGACCTTCGCCCCCTGGCGGGGCGTTTTTTACCCCGAGAAGCTCACCCAGGCGAAGGAGCTTTCCTACGCGGCGTCCAAGCTGACATCGATCGAGATCAACGGCACCTATTACGGTTCCCAGAAGCCGGAAAGCTTCCGCAAATGGGCTAGTGAAGTCCCCGACGGCTTCATCTTTTCACTGAAGGGACCGAGATTCACCACCAATCGACGGGTGCTGGCCGAGGCCGGCGATTCCATCAAACGCTTCTACGATTCCGGCGTCCTGGAACTGCGCGACCGGCTTGGCCCTGTGCTGTGGCAATTCGCGCCGACCAAGAAATTCGATGAAGCCGACTTTGGGGCCTTCCTTGAACTGCTCCCGCGCGAGCTCGACGGCCGTAGTCTGCGTCACGTCGTTGAAGTGCGGCATGACAGCTTCTGTACGCCAGACTTCATCGCTCTGCTACGCAAATTCGAGGTTGCAGTTGTCTATGCCGATCATGCGAAATATCCGGCCATCGCCGATGTCACCACGGACTTCGTGTATGCGCGGCTGCAGACGGGGAACGATGAGCTGAAGACCTGCTATCCGCCGAAGCAACTCGATGCGTGGGCAAATCGCCTGAAGCTTTGGGCGCAAGGCGGCGAGCCATACGATCTGCCTCGCTCCGGCGAAACCTCCGCCAAGAAGCAGCCTCGGGACGTCTTCGCCTATGTTATTCACGAGGGGAAAATCCGCGCGCCGGCAGGCGCCATGGAATTGATTGAACGCGTGAAATGAGGCGATACTGAAAGGATATCATCACCCGGCGGCGCGAGGCGGCATATGGCCAGAGCCAAGAAGCTTTTCACCATTGGTTATGAGCAGACCCCGGCCAAAGCCGTGCTCGACGAACTCGAACAGGCCGGTGTCAAACTGCTGATCGATGTTCGGGCCGTCGCCTCCTCTCGCCGTCCCGGATTTTCGAAGTCACAGCTCGCGGCTGGGCTTGATGCACGCGGCATCTCCTATCTTCATCTGCGCGGTCTCGGCACCCCGAAAGAGGGCCGCCTAGCTGCGCGCAGCGGCGACATGAAAGCGCTCTCGAAAATCTATCACGCCCATCTCAAGACGCCGCAGGCCCGCGCAGAGATGGACGAACTTGATACGCTGATCATGAAAGCCGGGCCTGTCTGCATTCTCTGTTATGAACGCGACCACAATGCATGCCACCGCAAGTTCATCGCGGAGATCATTGCGGATCGCGAAGGCGTCAGAATCGACAATCTCGTCGCTTCGCAATTTGACCCAGACCTTGCCTGATCGAGCCGCTCGCGAACTCCTGACACTGCAATAGCCTACAAGACATAGGTGTTTATCGACTGCTAATCCGCGTAGACGCCTGAAATCACAGAGATTTCATCCCCTTCCGGAAAATACATGCGATTGCCTTGAATTATATGATATAGATCATATCAAGAGACTTCGCATTCGTCGGGTGGTACCACACCGCCAAAACCAGCCAGGATCAGCAATGATATCGTCATGGGTCGCCACACGCCTCGCCAAGCGGGACATTCACTATGGTTGGGTGGTCGTGGGCGTGACGTTTTTAACGTCGCTGATCAGTTCGGCTTCGGTCGGTGCCCCGGGCGTCTTCATCTTGCCGCTTGAAAAGGAATTCGGCTGGTCCACGACGCAGATATCGTCCGCACTGTCGATCCGCCTCTTGTTGTTCGGCCTGATGGCTCCCTTTGCCGCCGCGCTGATGGAGCGGTTCGGACTGCGCAAGGTTGTTATTTCGGCATTGACGATTATCACGGCGGGCCTTCTCGCCTCGCTTACGATGACGCAGGCGTGGCATCTGATTGCGCTGTGGGGATTCGTCGTCGGCTTTGGAACAGGCATGACGGCGATGGTGCTCGGCGCGACCGTCGCAGCACGCTGGTTTGTTGCGCGACGCGGCCTTGTGGTCGGCATCCTGTCTGCCAGCGTGGCAACCGGGCAGTTGATATTCTTACCCATCCTCGCGCATGTGACCGACGCCATGGGCTGGCGCACGGCGTTAGGGCTGATGTGCGTGATGCTGCTCGTCGCCGCGACGCTCGTCTTTCTGTTCATGCGCGACCGGCCGTCCGACCTGAAGATGCTTCCCTTCGGTGACGATGGCACTACTCCGGTTGCGAAGCCCGCGCATCCGCCTACGATCTCGACCGTCTTCACGGTGTTGAAGGATGCGTCCCAAACCCGCGTGTTCTGGGTCCTGTTCGGGACGTTCTTCATCTGCGGCGCGAGCACCAACGGCCTCGTCCAGACGCACCTGATCCCGATGTGTGCCGATTTCGGCATTCCAGCGACCACGTCCGCGACCCTGCTGGCTGCCATGGGCATCTTCGACTTCTTCGGCACCATCATGTCCGGCTGGCTGTCGGACCGTTACAACAACCGCTGGCTGCTGTTCTGGTACTACGGCCTGCGCGGGCTTTCGCTGGTGTTCCTGCCGTTCACGGACTTCTCGTTCTACGGGCTGTCCCTGTTCGCGATGTTCTATGGTCTCGATTGGATCGCGACGGTCCCACCAACAGTCAAACTCTCGGTCAAGAACTTTGGCCCGGAGCGTGCAGGCATGGTGTTCGGCTGGGTGTTCGTGGGTCACCAGATCGGATCTGCGTCGGCCGCCTTCGGCGCAGGACTGACACGGACGCTGCTGGACAGCTACCTACCCGCTTTCTTCTTTGCCGGCGCGCTGTGCATTGTCGCCGCCATCGCCGTGATCTCGGTGAAGCTGCCTCCCAAACAGACGGCCGTTCCCGCGACCGCGTGACCATAAGGCGCACGCTTTAGTCGAGCGTGCGCCTGAACCGTGTGACAGCAATCAGCATTGCGACCAGCATCAGGCCGCATAAAGCGATTGCGTCATATTGCAGGCTCTCGATCGAGGCCCCCTTCAGCATGATGGCGCGCACGATGCGAATGTAGTGCGTCAGCGGGAGCGCCTCCCCGATCCACTGCGCCCATTGCGGCATGCCTGCGAACGGGAACATGAAACCGGACAGCAGAATGTTCGGCAGGAAGAACATCATCGACATCTGCATCGCCTGCAGCTGGTTCTGCGCGATGGTCGAGAACGTATAACCAATCGACAGGTTTGCCGCGATGAACAGCGTGGACAGAATGGCGAGCATCGTCAGGCTGCCGAGGATCGGCACGCCAAATAGAAAATACCCCAGCGCGATGATGATGGTCGCCTGCAGGAAGCCGACAAGAATGTAGGGAATGATCTTGCCGAGCATCACCTCGACTGGCGTGATCGGCATGGCGAGCAGATTTTCCATCGTGCCGCGCTCGATCTCCCGCGTGACTGATAGAGCAGTGAAGATCAGCATGGTCATGGTGAGAATGGTGCCAACAAGGCCCGGCACAATGTTCAATCGCGAAGCTGCCGCGGGATTGTAACGCGCATGCGTGCGGATTTCGAACGGCATGGCTGGCGGGGCTCCGACGTTCAAATCGTTCTTGAGAGCGGTCTGTACCAGTTGTCCCAATGCAGCCAAGGCAGAACCTGACGCAACTGGATCGGTCGCATCGGCGGCCACCAGCAGCGCAGGCCTGTCCCCGCGCCGCACACCACGCTCAAAGCCGCGTGGGATCTCAACGCCGAACAGGACCTTGCCGGATTCCAGAAGCTGGTCGAATTCGGCCACAGTGTGCACTTCTTGCGTGAAGCGAAAATAGGCGGTGTTCTGGATTGCTTTGAGAATTGAGCGTCCGAGATCGCTATCCTCCTGCAACAATACAGCGGTTGGGAGATGACGCGGCGTGGTGTTGATCGCGTAGCCAAACAACAGCAGCTGCATGATCGGAAGCATCACGATCATCGCAAAGGACACGCGATCGCGGCGCAGTTGGATAAATTCCTTGGTCAGCATTGCGAAGGTGCGCTGCCAGAAGCCGCGCACGCCGCCATTCGTGACTTCGGTTGCGCTCATTGGAAGTTATCCTTTGAACGGCTCATCAATTCGATGAAAACATCCTCCAGCGACGGTTCTGATTTGTGCCAGATAAGGCCGTTTTCGTTCCTGTAATGCGCGATTGCAGCTTCTAACGCGGCTTCATCGCGACCGGACACATGCAGATTGTTACCGAAGGGCGCGACCATATCCACACCCGGCTTGTCCGTGAGATCAGCCGTCAGCTTGTTTAGGCCATCTCCCGTCACGGTGTAGGTCGTCAGTGCGGACTTGGCGATGACGTCTTCGACGGTGCCGTGCGTCAGCAGGTTGCCGTAGGCGATATAGGCGATCTCGTGACAACGTTCCGCTTCATCCATGTAATGCGTAGACACCAGCACGGTCAGGCCTTCAGCGGCCAGTGCGTGAATCTCATTCCAGAAATCACGCCGCGCCTTGGGATCGACACCTGCCGTCGGCTCATCAAGCAGCAGCAGTTGCGGACTAGGTAAGGTGCAAGCCCCCAGCGCAAGACGTTGCTTCCAGCCGCCGGACAATTCACCCGCGAGTTGTTCTTCGCGCCCCGTCAAGCCGATCCTCTTGATCATGTCACGCGCCGCGGCCCTCGGCTCGCGCACGCCATAGAGACGCGCGACGAACTCGAGATTCTCGCGAACCGACAGATCCTGATACAGACTGAAGCGCTGCGTCATGTAGCCGACATGCCGCTTGATCTTGTCGGCATCGCGCCGAATGTCATAGCCGAGGCAGGTCCCCTCACCGCTATCCGGTGTCAGCAAACCGCACAGCATACGGATGGTCGTGGTCTTGCCCGAGCCGTTGGGCCCGAGGAAGCCGTAGATCGAGCCGCGCTTCACCTGCATCGACAGATCATGCACGACCTCGCGCCCGTTGAACGATTTCGACAGGCCGGTCACTTCAATGGCGATGTCGGACGCGGTCTCGCTGGTCACGATGCTTTGCCATTCATGAAGATACTCACCGGCTGGCCGACGCGAAGGCTGTCCGGTTTGTTGGGACGGGCCTGGATGAGATAAACAAGCTTGGAGCGCTCATCGAGGCTGTAGATCACCGGCGGCGTATACTCCGCCATGGTGGCAATGAAATAGATGGTTGCCTTGAGGTCATCTGCGCAGCCATCGCACGTCACACGAACCTCGTCGCCGACTTTCAACTTCGGCAGCTCCGGCTCCGGAACAAAGAAACGGACCTTCATGTTGCCGGGCGGCAAAATCGAAATCACCGGCCGCTGGGCGGGCACCGTTTCACCCTCGCGAAAATAAATCTGCTGAATTGTGCCGGAGATCGGCGCATTCATTCGTCGACGGGCAAGTTTGGTTTGCGACGTGTTCACGCGCGCCTCCGCCACCCGCAATGCAGACTCCGCGGAATCGAGGCTAGCCTGCGTGCCGGAGCCCGTCTTGATCAGCGACGCCGCGCGGTCATAGGTCTGCTTCGCGTTTGCAAGCGTTGCTTTGCTCTGATTGAGATCGGCCTGCTGCAGATCGTCATCTACCGAATAAAGCGGCGCACCGGCTTCAACATGATCGCCTTCACGTACGTTGAGTTTAACAACGCGCCCCTGCTCGTCAGGACTGACGAAGATAAGATCCGCCTCCACCCAACCCTGATACCCGGGGTTCTTGTCGCTGTCGCAGGCGGTGAGCAGCGCCATCAAGGCCAGCACACCCACGCCGCGTAAAATCTTTCGAGCCGCTGTCATGGCGCGTTCCGTTCACTGAAAATCAGATCGAGATGGACATGCAGCATCGCTTTTGTGTCGAGCGGCGCAATTGTCCCGAACAGCGCCTGCCAGACGATGGACAGGATCACCGGTGCGATGACGAGTTGCGGAAACTCAAGCAGTCCTTCGTTGCGGATCTCGCCGCGCACTATTCCGTACTCGACCAGTTTGCGCATTCCGGCGACGCCGTGCGCCACAACCTCGCGGTAATAAAACTCCGCCAGTTCAGGAAAGCGTGTCCCTTCAGAGATAATCAGCCGCACGATATCGCCACGTTTCGTGCCAACGACTTCACGCGCCAGCATCTCCGCGAAGCCTTCCATCATGCCGCGGACCGAACCTCCCATCGCCGGAGGATTGGACAGGCTCGCAATCAGCGGCACGAGCGCCGTACGCACGAGCTCCTGAAACAGGGCCTCCTTGTCCTTGAAGTGCAGGTAGATCGTGCCCTTCGCGACCCCAGCGTGTTTAGCCACATCGTCAAGGCGCGTCGCGGCAAAGCCGCGCGCCGTGAATTCCTCGAGAGCCGCCGCGACGATTGCCTCGCGCCGCTCACTCGCTCCAACGGCTCGCTTCGATGGGCGCCCAGCGGCAACCCGATCGGTAGCACCCTCGGCTGAGCCCCTACGCCCAGTCGCTGACGGCTTTGAAGATTCACTGATGGATTTTGGCTCTCTGCTCATGGAATTTAATATGACTGACTAGTCAGTCATTTTCAAGAGAGAAATTATCCCCCGGAAGCTAAATCATTCAAGTCATTGTTTTTATGCCATTTTATTGGCGAAAGACTTGTGTTCAGCCCTTGGCATCGCAAACCCAGGCCCGGATGACACATTCCTTGCCGCCAAATCCGTAGCACTTCTTCGTTGCCTCATTCAGCGCATTGGAAATGCGCGGCGCCACCGCGTAGCCATGGGGGCCGCAGGGATTTTTCATATCGATGGATAAAGCCGCACAGGCGCGCTTCATTGGCACGGCGGTGCAGCCACCGCCCTTGCACTGTTGCAGCGCGGCGGCCCGCGCAGCATCCTCGCGCGGGTAGTCAAAGGCCTGGCCATAGGCACCGCATTTGCCAATCGCCAACGCACCGGCTGCAAATGCCGGCGACGACGCCGAAACAAAGGCAATAAAGGCCGAGACACAGGAAGCCACAAAAAACGCGCAGGCGCGCGCGGCAACGCGATCGAACACCAATCCCCTCCCCCGAGGCTTATCCCGCAACTCTAGGGGAAGGC
Source organism: Afipia dichlorophenoxyacetatis (assembly GCF_055386385.1). Classification (NCBI taxonomy): domain Bacteria; kingdom Pseudomonadati; phylum Pseudomonadota; class Alphaproteobacteria; order Hyphomicrobiales; family Nitrobacteraceae; genus Afipia; species Afipia dichlorophenoxyacetatis. Next base: position 4,348,575 of record NZ_AP029250.1, read on the forward strand.
GCGTTTCAACTTGGTGAACGAAATGGAAATGCGTGCGGTCGACAGATCCGCAACACCTGATTGTGATAAGAGGACAAGCTAAGCCCGCTGAGCCTCAGCCAGCATTTCCGGTGTGTCGATATCGAGAAACGCGCTTTTGCCCTCGACCTCCACCTCAGCCACCGCCTCGGCGTGCTGCGCGATCAAACGCCGTGCACCGATATCGCCATCGAGCGCCATTAATTCCGCGAAGAAACGCCGCGACCAGAGCACTGGATTTCCCCGCCGTCCGTCAGCCACTGGCGCCACGATCAATGCACCATGATCCGGCGCGAATGCATCGATCAGCCTGTCGATCAGCTTCGCATCGATCAACGGCATATCGCCAAGACAGATGATCGCACCGTCAATCCCCTCAGGCATAGCCGCAATCCCGGCCTTGACCGACGTGGCAAGTCCATCCGCGAATTTCGGGTTCGTCACGAATGTCACATCAAGACCAGCCAATGCAGCTTTGACCTCCGCGCTCTGGTGACCGGTCACCACGATCACCGGGGAAGCTTTCGACGCCAGCGCTTGCTCGACGGCAATCCGCACGAGCTTCTTACCGTTCAATTCGGCCAGCATCTTGTTCGGACCGTTCATACGGGTGGAACGGCCAGCAGCAAGAACTACAGCAGCGACGCTGCGGCTTTCATCACTGCCGACGGGGACGCGTGGTTGCGGCCGAGTGACGATTTCCATCAACAATCCGCCGACACCCATGCCGGTGATGTCAGCGCGTGTTACCTCAAGCCCTGCGAGCAGGCGCATCAACACCCAGTCGAAGCCGTTTTCTTTCGGTGAGCGTGCACACCCCGGCGCGCCAAGGACCGGCACATGATTGACGTTGCCGACCAGCATGAGATTACCGGGATCGACCGGCATGCCGAAATGTTCGACCGCGCCCCCGATACCTTCAATCGCTGCCGGGATGACATCGCGCCGGTCAGCGATCGCGGATGCACCAAATACCAGCACCAATTCAGCGCCGAGCTTGAGCAACTCTTTGATAGCAGGCGCCAGCGCCGCGTCATCATGCGGGACCCGTCGCTCGGCGATGATGCTCGCGCCAGCCGGTGCAAGGCGCTCGGCTGTCACCCGCAGTGTTTTGTCGACCACCTTCGACGCAAGGCCCGGCAGGATCGTGGAGACTATACCCACGCGCTTGATCTTGAACGGAGCGACACGCATCTGCCCGGCAGCTGCCGCTTTAACAGCGGAATCCCGAAGCGAGGCTTCGACGCCAAACGGAATGATCTTGACGGTGGCGATCATCTCACCCGCGACAACCGCTTTGAATGCCGACAGTGTTGCAAACGTAATCGCCTCATCGACGCGGTTGATGCGATCGACCGCATCGCGGTCGACGACCAACACGCCTGCTTCAGCGGCGAACAAATTGGCGCGCCCGGTGAACGCACGCTCGACACTGACGCCCTCACCGGCAATCGCAGCCGCGACGCTGGCCGCGGCTTCGTCTTCAGAAACGTCGCCCTCATCGAGCCGCGCGACGACGATTTCAGAAACACCGGCCTGTTTCAGCGCTGCAACTTCTGCAGCTCCAATCACAGTGCCCTTCTTCAAAACCAGCGAGCCCTGACGGATGGCGTGAACGGTCACGCCGCCCAACCCCTCTTCCGGTGCAACAGGACCGAATTTCATGCTGCAGACTTCGCTTTTGGCTGCATTGCAGCAGGCAGCCGCAGAACGGCGGTGATCTCCGCCATGATCGACACCGCAATTTCCGACGGGGACACCGCGCCGATGGCGAGGCCGATCGGCGCGTGAATCCGCGCCAAAGCTTCCTCAGACGCGCCCTGCGCTTTCAACCGATCAAGACGGTTGGCATGGCTCTTCCGCGATCCGAGCGCGCCAATATAAAAGCAGTCACGTGACAATGCATGCAGCAACGCAGGATCATCAATCTTCGGATCGTGGGTGATGGCGACAAACGCCGTATAGCGATCGACGTTCAGCGGCGGCAATGCGACGTCGGGCCAATCGGCGAACAGCGGGATGTCGGGAAATCGCTCAGGCGACGCAAACGCCGTCCGTGGATCGACCACGAACACATCATAACCAAGCGACTGCGCCAGCGGCGCCAGCGCCTGGCTGATGTGGACCGCGCCGATGATCACAAGCCGAGCCGTCGGCGCATAAACGTTCAGGAACAGCTTTTTGCCGTCCACCTCGATCATACCGCTCTTGCCCATCCGCAGACTCTTGTCGAGTTCGACATGGAGCGGATCGGCGGGAATGTCAGCCGCCTTCACCAGACGTTGGTCGCCATTCGACACATCGGTGATGACAATGACAGCGCGACGCGCTGCGCGTTCGCTGTTCAGCTCGGCGAGCGTATTCTGTTTCAAGAGTTGCCCACCTTCTCAACAAACACACGGATCGTACCGCCGCACGACAAGCCGACATTCCATGCTGTTTCATCGGCGACACCGAATTCAAGCATCTTGGGCTGGCCGCTGGCGATCACGTCGAGAGCTTCGGTCACCACCGCGCCTTCAACACAGCCACCGGACACTGAACCAAGGAAGGTGCCATCGTCATTGATCACAAGGCTCGATCCCGCCGGACGAGGTGCCGACCCCCACGTCTGCACCACAGTGGCCAGCGCCACACCGTGACCGGCCTTGGTCCAGTCCTCGGCAGCCTTCAAAATATCTTCGTCACGATCGAGCATTTGGATTGTCCTCAGGCGGCAGAACGAGAGTCGAGGCGCCGGTTCGTCAATGGCGACGAGAGCGCCGCGATCAGGTTCTCCATCGAGTTCAAGTTATGTACCGGGCGGAATTCATCAACATGCGGCAGCATCATTTTGATGCCTTGAGCCTTGGCCTCAAACCCGTCGAAGCGCAAGAGCGGATTGAGCCAGATCAGCCGGCGGCAGGACCGATGCAGCCGGTCCATTTCGAATTCCAGCTTGGAATCAACCTCACGTTCCAGCCCATCGGAGATCAGCAGAACGATCGCGCCCTGGCCCAGCACCCGCCGACCCCAGAGGTTGTTGAAGTTATGCAGCGAGGTGGCGATGCGCGTCCCGCCAGCCCAATCCTCGACACAGGACGAACAGGCCGCCAGAGCCTCGTCAGGATCGCGGGCCCGTAATGCCCGCGTCACATTGGTCAGACGGGTCCCGAACAGAAAGACTGATACGCGTTTGCGGGCATCCGTGATCGCATGCAGGAATTGCAGAAACAGACGCGTGTACTCGGTCATCGATCCGGAAATGTCGAGCAGCGCGACAATGGGCGCCGGCTTGTCGATCCGCCCCAGCCGCTGAAACTTCACGATCTCGCCGCCGGTGCGCAAACTGCCGCGCAAGGTGCGCCGCAGATCGAGCCGCTCACCGCGGGCATCCGGCGCAAATCGGCGCGTCCGCAACTCTGCCTGCGGCAACTTCATCTGCGCGATCGCCCGTGTGACCTCGGCGATCTCGTCGGCGCTCATCTGGGCGAAATCTTTTGATTGCAGAACCTCGCGATCCGATACCGAGAGTTGAACGCTCTTCTCTTCGATCTCGTGGGATTCGACGTTCTTGCTCTGCGCGAAAGCTTCTTGCACCCGGCGGGATGCCGGCGGAGGCGGCTTTTGTGCCTCGGGTGGCAGCGGCACCGAGTCGAGCATGTTGTCTGTGCCTTCCGCGCGGCGAAAGAACAGATCGAACGCCTGCGCGAAGATCAGCGCATGCTCATGTCGTTTGACGAAAATCGATTCTAGTGTGGTAAACAGGTCGGCGCGGTTACCGATATCGATCAACTGCATCGCGTTCAGCGCATCGATCACCAAACCAGGACCGATCGGCAATCCGGCAATGCGCAACGCCCGCGCAAAGCCAATGACGTTGTCGGCAATCAATCCGGTCGTTGGGGTCTCGACGCCATTGGGCATGACAATTCCCGGCTCATCGTCTCACGCAGACGGATCGCTGACAGCTTCCTTGATCACCTTGTCGAGCGTGTCGCCCTGCATGCGACCAATATCATCCTGATACTTCAACAACGCACCCAGCGTGTCCCCCACCACCTGAGGTGTCAGTGAACGCGCATCAAGTTCGGTGAGCGCAGTCGCCCAGTCGATAGTTTCGGCCACGCCAGGGACCTTGAACAGATCCTGCTCCCGCAGTGCCTGCACGAAACCAACAACCTGCTGCGACAGCTTGGCGCTGATGTTCGGTACACGGGATTTGACGATAGCCAATTCACGCTCGGCCGATGGATAGTCAACCCAGTGATAAAGGCAGCGACGCTTCAGCGCGTCGTGGATTTCGCGCGTCCGGTTCGATGTGACGATCACGATCGGTGGCTGTGGCGCCTTGACCGTGCCGAACTCAGGGATCGACACCTGAAAGTCGCTGAGAATTTCGAGCAGATAAGCCTCAAAAGCTTCATCCGCCCGATCGAGTTCGTCAATCAGCAGCACCGGCGGCCCGCCAACGTCCGGCTCCAACGCCTGCAAAAGCGGACGTTTGATCAAATATTTTTCCGCGAAAATATCCGCGGACAGTTGCTCGCGATCGATATCCCCACTCGCTTCCGCAAGACGGATGGCAATCATCTGCGCGGCGCTATTCCACTCATACACAGCGGACGCGACGTCGAGACCTTCATAGCATTGCAGGCGGATCAGTTTGCGGCCGAGCGCGGCTGACAGAACCTTGGCGATCTCGGTCTTTCCGACGCCTGCTTCTCCTTCGAGAAACAGCGGACGGCCCATTCGCAGGGCAAGATAAACCACGGTCGCGAGCGAGCGTTCTGCGAGATAGCCACGGCTGGTGAGCAGGTCGAGCGTTGCATCGACAGATGCGGGAATCGCTGCAACCTTACTCATGCCTGCTCCAGATCCTTAAGCAATTCAGGCTTTCGCCGTGGCGGCTTCAACCGCACGACGGGCGAGCACCTGGATCAAATGCGCACGGTATTCGGCGCTGCCGTGAAGATCGCTGTTCAGCCCCTCAGCCGAGACCGTGAGACCATCCAGCGCTTTTGGCGAGAACCGCTTCTTCAGCGCCTCTTCAAACGAGTCAACGCGGAAGACGCCATCGCTTCCAGCGCCCGTCACTGCGACGCGCACGTCCGACGGGCGTTTGGCGACAAACACACCAACGAGTGCATAACGCGACGCCTGATTGCGGAATTTCTGATACGCAGCCTTCTTTGGCAACGGGAACATCACACGCGTGATGATCTCATCCGGCTCAAGCGAGGTCGAGAACAGCCCCTGGAAGAATTCTTCCGGCTTCAGCTTGCGCTTGTTGGTGACGATGGTTGCGCCCAGCGCCATGGCAGCTGCCGGATAATCCGCCGTCGGATCATTGTTCGCGAGTGAACCGCCAATCGTGCCCTTGTGACGAACAGCCGGATCGCCGATCAAGCCAGCCAATTCCGCGAGAGCGGGAATGGCTTCACCCACCACCGCCGAATTCGCAACTTCAGCGTGGGTCGCGGTGGCGCCAATCACCAGATTGCGCCCCTTCATCTCGATGCCGTTGAGTCCTTCGATGTGGGACAGATCAACAAGATGCGGTGGACTGGCAAGCCGCTGCTTCATCACCGGCACCAGCGTATGGCCACCAGCAATCACTTTGGCATCTTCATTCTTGATCAGAAGGTTGGCGGCCTGCCGCACAGTCCCCGGACGATGATATTTAAATTCGTACATAACCGGTCCTTCAGGGATGCTCGTTACGCGAGATCGGATTTAGCCATCGCCTTGGCACCAGCCGCGATGGACAGGACGATGTTCTGGTAGCCTGTGCAGCGGCAAAGGTTGCCCTCGAGCTCCTCACGAATAACCTCGTCACTCAGATCGTGGCCTTTGCGGTGAACCAGATCGACTGCCGTCATGATCATACCGGGCGTGCAGAAACCACACTGCAGACCATGATGTTCGCGGAATGCCTCCTGCATCGGATGCAACGGAGCACCATCGGCAGCTAGTCCTTCGATCGTCTTGACCTCATGCCCGTCCGCCATCACGGCGAGCGTAGTACAGGCCTTCACGGCCTTGCCGTCGAGATGCACGACACACGCGCCGCACTGCGAGGTATCGCACCCGACATGCGTACCTGTCAGCCTAAGGTTTTCACGCAAAAACTGGACCAGCAGCATGCGCGGATCGACATTCGCTGTCACAGGATTGCCGTTCACGATCAGTGAAATCTTGGCCATCAACACTCTCTATATTTATCGGCTGGGCGCTCTGACGCAACGCCGCGGGAACGGCGCAGCCCCGTTTATAACGGTTCCAAACTTATAATATGAGCCTGCACCGTAATGAGCAACCTCATGCCGCAACGCGTTGCACAAGAAGACTTGATCAGTGTGAGGACCTGATATGCCGAAATAGAGACGTCAGCCGGCCTTCACCGCGTCGGCAAATTTCGCAAAAAATTCATCAGCCACTTTTTTGGCCGAGCCGTTGATCAATCGCTGTCCGAGCTGGGCCAGTTTGCCACCGATCTGTGCTTCGACATTATATGTCAACAGCGTGCCGCCATCCTTGTCAGCCAGCGCGACGGTTGCTCCGCCTTTGGCGAAGCCGGCGACGCCGCCCTCACCTTCACCCGAAATCTTATAGCTGTTCGGTGGATCGAAATCGCTCAGCGTAACCTTGCCTTTGAAGCGCGCGGAGACCGGACCGACTTTCATCTTCGCCACGGCCTCGAACTGATTTTCGCCGGACTTGGTCAACTCTTCGCAACCGGGGATGCAGGCTTTGAGGACCTCCGGATCATTGAGCTTGTCCCAAACCACCTGGCGAGGGGCTGAAAGCTGGACTTCACCGGTCATCGTCATCGCCATGGATATCTCTCCGAATTCAATGGGGCCGCGTCCGGCGGCCAGCAGTCCTCAATTAGGCCCCGAAAGCAGTAAAGAAAAGAGGTTCGTACAATATTGATGCGGCCTATTGGCACGTTCAGGCGCGGCGGTTAGGGTCCGCGAGTCATGAGCACCTCCCTGTCGCCCTTGCTGGCTCCCATGCTGTCCAGTCCCGCCATGCGCGAGGTCTGTAAAGATAGGACCTATTTGCAATACCTGCTGGACTTCGAGGCCGCGCTGGCGCGGGCGGAAGCCGCGACGGGCACCATTCCGAGCTCCGCAGCAAAAATCATATCCGACGGATGCAAAGCCGAAAATTTTGATATTGCTGCCTTAGCCGATGCAGCCAGCAAATCAGGCAATCTCGCCATCCCCTTGGTCAAAGCTCTTACGGCTCAAGTTGCCAAAGCAGATCCCGAAGCGGCGCGCTACGTCCATTGGGGCGCCACAAGCCAGGACGTCATCGACACCGCGACAATGCTGCAATTGAGAGCAGCAACAAGCGCGCTGCTGAACGATATCGATCGTGCCATCAAAGCTTTTGCCGCACTCGCAGATACGCATCGTCACACCGCGATGGTCGCACGGACGTGGCTGCAGCACGCGTTGCCGATGCCGTTCGGGCTGAAGCTCGCAGAATATGCCGCAGCCTTGCACCGTTCACGATTGAGGTTGAAACGGCTGCAAACCGAGTCGATCGTGCTGCAGTTCGGTGGCGCCGCCGGGACACTCGCAGCCCTTGGCGACAAGGGAATGAACATCGCCGCGCAGCTTGCGAAGGAGCTATCACTCGCGCTGCCTGAAGCTCCATGGCACACGCACCGCGACCGGATTGCAGAGATTGCGTCGGTCCTGGCGATCCTGGCAGGCACTTGTGGCAAGATCGCTCGCGACGTCTCACTGATGATGCAAACCGACGTTGGCGAGGCTTTTGAACCCTCCGGCGCAGGCCGTGGCGGCTCATCGACGATGCCCCATAAGCGCAACCCCGTTGCCGCAGCAAGCGCCCTTGCAGCAGCAACCATGGCCCCCAATCTGGCAGCGACGATTTTTGCAGCCCAAGTTCAGGAACATGAGCGCAGCGCGGGTCCGTGGCACGCGGAATGGCCAACGCTCCCCATGCTGCTGCTGGTGACTTCGGGCGCACTCGCCGCCATCGTCGATATCGCCGAAGGAATCGAGGTCAATGCCGACCGCATGCGCGCCAATCTTAACACCACACACGGCCTCGTCATGGCGGAAGCCGTCGCCATGGCATTGGCCGAGAAGATCGGCAAAAGCGAATCGCATTATGTTATTGAGGCGGCGAGCCGCAAATCAGTCGAGACCGGACAGCATCTGCTCGACGTGCTTAAAAACGACAATCTCGTGACCAGCCACATCAGCGCCGAAAAACTCGATGACCTGTTCGCGCCAATGTCCTATCAGGGCGCATCGCAACAGCTGATCGACCGACTGCTCGCATCGCTGAAGACATAAGAAATTACGGAGAAGTTTGATGCCTATGATCGATGCCGACGGCTGCCTCCTGAACGTTTCAGTTGAAGGCCGCGACAGTGGCCCCACGATCATGCTGTCCAATTCGCTCGGCACCACGATGCAGATGTGGGAGCCGCAGATGGCTGCCCTGACGAAATTGTATCGGGTTGTCCGCTACGACCGGCGCGGTCACGGCAAGTCCGGCGTACCCGCCGGTCCTTATTCAATGGAGCGTTTCGGCAAAGACGTGCTGGCCATCCTCGACGACCTCAACATCGAGAAAGTGCATTGGTGCGGCGTGTCGATGGGCGGCATGGTCGGCCAGTGGTTGGGCGCGAATGCGCCCGAGCGTGTCGGCAAGCTCATTCTCGCAAACACAGCTTGCTACTATGCAGACCCGACCAACTGGTTAAATCGTATCAAAGCCGTCAATGAAGGCGGTCTTTCTGCGATTGCCGACACCGTGATTGCCGCATGGTTGACCGCGGACTTCCGCGAGCGTGAGCCACAAATCACTGCTCGCTTGAAACAGATACTGCTTGATAGCCCGGCACAGGGCTACATCGAATGCTGCAAGGCGCTGAGCACGCTCGATCAACGCGATCTGCTGCCACGTATCACAGCGCCAACGCTCGTGATTGCCGGACGCCACGACGTCGCAACACCGGTAGAAGCAGGCGAATTGATCCGCAAAAGCATTCCTGGCGCGAGCATGACCCTGCTCGATGCCGCGCATATCTCCAACGTCGAACAGTCGCACAGCTTTACGGAAGCCGTGGTTGGCTTTCTGACGCAGCGCTAAGGACGATCGCGATGGAAGAACAAGCTCGCAGCGAACTCGGCACGAAACAACGCCGCAAGGTCCTGGGTGACGCCTGGGTCGATAAGTCAGCCGCGGGTCGAAATTCATTCAACGCGGATTTTCTGGACCTGATCAGCCGCTACGCCTGGGGCGAGATCTGGACGCGGCCGCATTTCGACGAGCGCACCCGGCGTGTTCTTGTGATCGGCACAATGATGGCGCTCGGACACTGGGACGAATTCCGGATGCACGTGCGCGCTGCCCTCAATGAGGGCGGCTTCACGCCGGATGACATCAAGGAAATTTTGCTGCAGCAGGCGATCTATTGCGGCGTACCCGCCGCCAATCACGCGATCAAGGAAGCTGCAGCGATCATTCAAGAACTCGGGCTGCTCGACAGATAAACTTGCCGAGGCATGTCCGCCGTGCCAGCGTCTGCTGCGGACGCCGCAACCTTCTTGTCATTGTCGATGACCAGCAAAATTGTCGCGCCGAGCAGCAACAGCGCCTCGCTGGCGTGCAGGTAAAGCGCCGCCTGCTCGCCGACCTTGGATGCCGCGATCAGGCTTGCCATGCTGATGAACGCTCCCAAGCCAAGCGCAAAGCTGAGAGCCTCTTCACTCCCACCCTTCTTGCGAATGGCTTCGCGGATGATCAGCAGCAAAAAGATCATAAAGAATGCCGCGACCATGACCTTGCCGAGCGCCAACATCCACGCGAAACGAGTGGTACCGAGCGCCGACAGGCTCATGAAGTCGCTGACATACATCGCCGGACCGATATTGGAGCGGTCATAAAGGCCGCGGATCGGCGAGACCCAAATCTTCATCGCGGAAATCGTCCACGACGGAATGAAGTAGGATGCCAAGAGCACGCCGTTGAACGTGCTGATCCGCCAATCTCTGGCCATGCTGCCCCGCCGAATCCGATGAATGTTTGCGGAGCTAACTCCGCGCGACTGCGCGGGACAATTTAAACTCTTCTTTAACGTTAACGCAGCGGCCCGCGCGGTGGATCACTGTGGACAACCGACCTGGACAAAAGAAAAATCCCGCCTCGCGGCGGGATTTTCCAAAACCTGAGCAAAAGGTTCCGGCCACTCTAATGGCCGCCCTTTTGCCCCTGCTGACCTGATTGTTGCTGGCCTGGCTTCTGGCTGGGATCCTGCTGCTGCTGGCCGGGCTTCTGTCCGCCGCCCTGCTGCTGACCAGGCTTCTGGTTCGGATTCTGGCTCTGCTGGCCGGGATTTTGATTCGGATTATTCTGGTTACCCATAGTGACGTCTCCCTTGTTGGGTCGCGAGAGGTAACGGTCGCGCCTATGGTTGGTTGCAAAGGAACTCCAATTCCTTGCCCGTCTTTTGGACCTTTCGACCGCCCCGCGCAGGAACTTCGCAGCGCAACGCAACTCCGCGTGGATGACGACCCAAAGCCGCAGTCCCCATGGTTGCCGCCCCCTGTTCCCGCTGTTAGAAAATGGGACGACGCGACGATCCGGCTGCCGGAGCCCTCGACGTGTTGATCGTTGTGCGTGAGCGGGGTCAGGTCACGCCGGTACAGGATAAACGCAGCAAATTCGGATACATCCGGTATCCCCTTTTGCCGGATTTGCTCAAACGCGGCAGCCTATGGACTACTTCGCCCAGCAACTCATCAACGGACTGGTGCTCGGTTCGATTTATGGCCTTATCGCCATCGGCTACACGATGGTCTACGGCATCGTCGGCATGATCAATTTCGCCCACGGCGATATTTTCATGATTGGCGGCTTCATCGCCCTCATCACGTTTCTCATTCTGGTCTCGATCGGCCTGACGGCTATTCCCGTCATTCTGCTGCTGGTGCTGGTGGTCGCGATGGCCGTGACTGCTTTGTATGGCTGGACGGTCGAGCGGATCGCTTATCGCCCACTCCGCCAATCCTTCCGCCTCGCTCCCATGCTGTCGGCCATCGGGATGTCCTTCGTCCTGTCGAACTACGCACAGGTCGCGCAAGGTGCACGCGTCAAACCCGTGCCTCCCATCATCACTGGCGGACACACCTTGTTCGAACGCGACGGCTTTGTGGTGCAACTTTCGAACATTCAAATCATCGTCGTGGTCACCACGGTTATCCTGCTTGCGATCTTTTCCTGGCTGGTCGCGCGGACGCGCCTCGGCCGCGACATGCGCGCTTGCGAGCAGGATCAGACCATGGCCGCACTCCTGGGCGTCGATGTCGACCGCACCATCTCCATGACCTTCGTCATTGGCGCGGCGCTCGCCGCCGTCGCCGGCATGATGTACTTGCTCTACTACGGCGTGGTCGATTTCTTCATGGGCTTCGTCGCCGGAATTAAAGCTTTCACGGCGGCCGTGCTCGGCGGCATCGGCTCTCTTCCGGGCGCCATGCTGGGTGGCCTCGCCATCGGCCTGATCGAGACCTTTTGGTCAGCCTACTTCTCGTCGGAGTACAAGGACGTTGCGGCGTTTTCGATCCTGATCATCGTCCTCATCTTCCTTCCGACCGGCCTGCTCGGCCGTCCGGAAGTCGAGAAAGTCTGAGGTCACGCGTGGCGCAAGTTTCAAATCCAACCACGCGTGCGCCATCTTACAAGGCCGCGTCGGATCAGGGTTTTGCATTCATCTTCAAAAAGGCAATCCTAAGCGCTTTGGTTGCGCTGGTGCTGTTTTCACTGATGATCGGCATCCGCACCGAGGCCGGGCCTGCGGGGCAACTGATCTACTGGACGCGCTTCGGTGAGCTCGCGGCCCTCGTTGCGGTGGTATTCTTCGGCAGCATCGCGGTCGAGTTGCTGCGGCAATGGATCGGGCCGACCAAGCGAATTTTCGTCCTGCCCACAACCGTCAGCGACAGCTTTGCCTCAGTGCGCCATCTGCTTGCTCCGGCACTTCTGGTGCTCACCTGTCTGGTGCCGGTGGCCTTCTATGATCAGCGCTACATTCTCGATCTCGGCATTCTGGTGCTGACTTACATCATGCTGGGCTGGGGCCTGAATATTGTAGTCGGCCTCGCAGGCCTGCTCGATCTCGGCTATGTCGCATTCTACGCTGTCGGCGCATATTCCTATGCATTGCTGGCCAAATTCGGTCTGCCGTTTCTGAGCGTGCTTTCAACCTATCCCTACGTATCCATCGACTTCGTACAGCTTGGTCCGTGGGCATTCTGGGTGCTGCTTCCGATCTCAGGCATCCTTGCCGCCTTCTGGGGCATGCTCCTCGGCTTTCCGGTGCTTCGATTGAAAGGCGATTATCTCGCCATCGTGACACTGGCGTTCGGCGAGATCATCCGTCTTGTTCTGCTGAACTGGCAAAACGTCACTGGCGGACCGAACGGCATCGACGGCATTCCCCGCCCGACCTTCTTCGGAATCCCGCTCACCAACACCGACGATGGCCTCGCCGCCCTGCTCGGCATCGAGTTCTCCGCCACGCATCGCGTGGTGTTTCTGTTCTACCTCATCCTCGCGCTCGCACTGCTGACAAACTGGGTGACCATTCGCTTGCGGCGCCTGCCCATCGGCCGCGCATGGGAAGCTTTGCGTGAAGACGAAGTCGCCTGCCGCTCACTCGGCATCAACACGACGATAACGAAGCTGTCCGCCTTCGCGACCGGCGCGATGTTTGGAGGTTTTGCCGGCGCATTTTTCGCAACCCGCCAGGGCTTTATCAGTCCAGAGTCATTCACGTTTCAGGAATCCGCGCTCGTCCTTGCAATCGTCGTGCTCGGCGGAATGGGCTCGCAATTGGGCGTCGCGCTGGCTGCAGTTGCGATGATCGGTGGCTTCGAGCTGTTCCGAGGGTTCGAGCAATTCCGCATGCTGGTTTTCGGTTCAGCGATGGTCCTGCTCATGATCTGGCGCCCGCGCGGCCTCGTCGGTCATCGCACACCATCAGTCTTTCTGGAGAAGCGGACAGAAATTTCATCCTCGATGGTCAAGGAAGGCCACGGATGAATCTGACGACGAGCGCGCCCGACGACATTCTTGTGGTGGATCACCTTTCGATGCGTTTCGGCGGCATCGTCGCGGTGAGCGACTTATCATTCGCAGCAAAACGCGGCGACATCACCGCGCTGATCGGACCCAACGGCGCCGGCAAGACTACTGTGTTCAACTGCATCACGGGTTTCTACAAGCCGACCACTGGCATGATGCGTCTTGTGCACGACGACGGCCAGGAATTCCTGCTGGAGCGGCTGTTTGACTACCGCATTTCCAAGGTCGCGAAGGTTGCCCGCACCTTTCAGAATATTCGCCTGTTTGCCGGAATGACCGCGTTGGAAAATCTGATGGTGGCTCAGCACAACACGCTGATGGGCGCGTCAGGCTACTCGTTGCTCGGGCTGCTCGGCACACCAGGCTTTCGCAGTGCCGAGGCTGCAGCCATCGACCGCGCACGCTATTGGCTCGACCGGATCGGGTTGACCGATCGCGCGGATGATGCCGCCGGCAACCTCGCCTATGGCGACCAGCGACGGCTTGAGATTGCGCGCGCGATGTGCTCTGAGCCGGCCCTGCTGTGCCTTGACGAACCCGCCGCTGGACTGAACGCACGCGAGAGCGACGAGTTGAGTAAGCTGCTGCTTGCGATCCGCAAGGATCACAGCACGTCGCTGCTTTTGATCGAGCACGATATGTCCGTGGTGATGGAAATCTCCGACCGCATCTTTGTGCTTGATCATGGCATCAGGATCGCCGCCGGCACCCCACGCGAGATTCGTGACGATCCCCAGGTCATTGCGGCTTATCTCGGTGCCGACGAGCAGACCGCCCTCAAGGTCATGGAGGGTGATTCATGACCACACCGCTGCTCGCCATACGTGGGCTCGTCGCAGCTTATGGACACATCGAAGCGCTGAAAGGCGTCGATCTCGACATCAACGCCGGCGAGATCGTCGCGCTGATCGGCGCCAACGGCGCCGGCAAATCGACGCTGATGATGTCTATCTTCGGCCGGCCGCGCGCCAGGTCCGGGACCATCGAGTTCGACGGACAGGACATTACCGGCATACCAACGCATCACGTTGCACGCCTGCGGATTGCACAATCACCAGAGGGACGCCGGATATTCCCACGCATGAGCGTGGCCGAAAATTTGCGTATGGGCGCAGACGCGGCGGTCGATGGCAGCGAAGCCGAGTACAACGCGACGCTCGAACGTGTGTTTGCGTTGTTCCCGCGCCTCAAGGAGCGCATCACCCAGCGCGGTGGCACGCTGTCCGGTGGCGAGCAGCAAATGCTCGCGATCGGTCGAGCACTAATGAGCCGCCCTCGCCTTCTGATGCTGGACGAGCCGTCGCTCGGCTTGGCACCATTGATCGCACGCCAGATTTTTGACGCTATTCGCGAACTCAATAAACAAGATGGTCTGACGGTTTTGATCGTGGAGCAGAACGCCAATCATGCACTGAAACTGGCGCATCGCGGCTATGTGATGGTCAACGGCCTGATCACGCTCAGCGGAACCGGCACCGATCTGCTCGCACGCCCGGAAATCCGCGCGGCCTACCTGGAAGGCGGACGGCATTGAGCGATCTGTATTCCAATGAATCCATCTTTCAGGTGCTGTTCGTCACCCTCGTGCTGGGCGGCGGCTGCGCGATCCTCGCCGGACGCGCGATTGCACTGACATGGCGCAGCATCTGGGTCGTTGTCGCCGCGATGATCCCGATGGGGCTCGCGGTACGCTTCGTACACTTCGCGCTGTTTAACGAGACGTTGCTGGCACCCAAGACTTATCTCGTCGAAACGGCCGTTCTCCTTCTTGTTGCCTGCCTGTCATTCCAGCGTACACGCGCGCGTCAAATGGTCCGGCAATATTACTGGCTATACGAATCAAGCGGCCCGCTCGGCTGGCGACTGCGGCAAGATGCGCCAGTTAAGTCTTGAACCCGGCTGAAAATTGCCCATGACTTGCCGGTAAAATCAGCCGACAATAGCCGCGATTTGTTCCGAAAGGCCCGCCCGGCCATGCTTTCACGAGCTTCATGAGGACTGTTCTATGAAACCAATCAACATCCTTGGCCTTGCATTCGGCGCGTCGATGTTCTTGTCGACCGCGGCGTTTGCGCAAGACATCTCGGTCGCCGTCGCCGGCCCGATGACGGGCAGCGAATCTGCCTTCGGCCGCCAGATGAAGAACGGTGCCGATATGGCTGTCGCTGATCTCAATGCCGCCGGCGGTGTCATCGGGAAGAAACTGTCACTGCAGACCGGCGACGATGCTTGTGATCCAAAGCAGGCGCGCTCCGTCGCCGAGAAGCTTGCCAGCTCAAAGGTCGCAATGGTCGCCGGGCATTTCTGCTCGTCTTCGTCGATCCCTGCATCGGAAGCCTATGCAGAAGGAAATGTGCTGCAGATCACGCCAGCATCGACCAATCCGGTCTTCACCGAGCGGAAACTCTGGAACGTGCTCCGCGTTTGCGGTCGCGATGACCAGCAGGGTCTCGTTGCCGCGCAGTACATTCTGAAGGCGTATGCGGGCAAGAACGTCGCGATCCTCAACGACAAGACGACTTATGGCAAAGGTCTTGCCGACGAAACCAAGAAGGCGCTGAACGCGGCCGGCTTCAAGGAGAAACTGTTCGAGTCCTACAACAAGGGCGACAAGGACTTTAACTCCATCGTCTCGCGTCTAAAGCGAGAGAACATCGACCTTGTCTACGTTGGCGGCTATCATCAGGAAGCTGGCCTCATTCTGCGCCAGATGCGCGATCAGGGCATGAAGACCGTGCTGATGGCAGGCGACGCCATGAACGACAAGGAATTCGCCTCGATCACTGGCGCAGCTGCGGAAGGTACACTCTTTACGTTTGGCCCCGACCCGCGCAACAAGCCGACTGCAAAAGCCATCGTCGAGAAGTTCAAGGCAAAGGGCATCGATCCCGAAGGCTATACGCTCTATACCTACGCCTCGTTCCAGATCTGGTCGCAGGCGGTGGCAAAGATCAATAGCACCGATCCGAAGAAGGTCATCGAGGCGATCAAGGGCGGCGAATGGGATACCGTTCTTGGCAAGCTGTCCTTTGATGCCAAGGGCGACATCAAGCTGATCGATTACGTCGTCTACAAATGGGATGCCAAGGGCAACTACGCGGAGCTCGATAAGGGCTCCTGAGCGCGCCAGCGTATCGTCACTAATAATCAACAGGCCGCTCCAGAAATCGGAGCGGCCTGTTTCATTTTCAACCGAAGTTCTGCAGCGCCGGGAACGTCTCCAGCAGCCAGATGCTTGCGGACGATACGGCTCCGGTGAGAAACGCGACGCCGGTGAGCACCATGAGCACGCCCATGACGCGCTCGACGGTGGCAAGGTGTTTCTTCATGCGGGACAGCATCGATGAGAAACGCTCGACCATGAAGGCGGCGAGCAGGAACGGAATGCCGAGACCGGCCGAATAAACTGCCAACAGCCCCGCTCCTTTGGTGACTGTCGCCTCAGACGCCGCCACCGACAGGATCGCTGCGAGGATCGGTCCGATGCATGGCGTCCAGCCGAACGCAAACGCGAGCCCCATTACATAGGAGCCCCAGAGCCCAACAGGCTTCGGAATTGGCAGCCTGCCTTCGCGCATCAGGAAGCCGATGCGCGTCAGCCCGAGGAAATGCAGGCCCATCAAGATAATCACGATGCCCGCGACAATCGACAACTGCGCCGACCAGACGCGGATCAATCCGCCGATCAGGCTAGCACTGGCACCCAGGGCGATAAATACCGTGGAAAATCCGAGGACGAAGACAAGCGCAGACATCATGACGGCACGCCGAGAAGCCCGGGGCTCTTCTTCGCTCGCGACATGCTCGATCGTCGCCCCCGTCAGGTAGACAAGGTACGGCGGCACCAGTGGCAACACGCACGGCGACAGGAAACTGATAAGGCCGGCCAGCAGCGCGGCGGGGATCGAAACATCATGGATCATGCCGCTTATTGCACCGTGGCCGGTGTGCTATGCAAGCTCCGCTCTGCTCGTTCCGCGTGTTGTGATCGGAGCGAGGCGGACGTTCATCTCGGACACTTGGGACTTACGGATGGAAAACCTGCTCACCGACATTGCCGGCGTCAGGGTCGGCCACGCCGAGGACGCAACCGTCGCATCGGGCGTGACAGCAATCATCTTCGATGAACCGGCGGTCGCTTCAGCTGACGTTCGTGGCGGGGGACCGGGTATGCGGGACGGTGCCCTGCTGGAATTGCCGAACACAGTCGAGCGTGTGGATGCAATTGCGCTATCCGGGGGCTCGGCTTTCGGCATCGAAGCTGGCGGTGGGATCCAGGCCTGGCTCGCCGAACATGGCCGCGGCTTTCCAGTTGGTGACGCGCTCATTCCGATTGTGCCCGGCGCCGTCATGTTCGACATGCTGAACGGCGGCAACAAGAAATGGGGCCGCTTCCCGCCTTACCGAGATCTGGGTTACAGCGCAGCCGCCAACGCGAGCACAACCTTCGCACTGGGCAGTGTCGGTGCGGGGCTCGGTGCCACCACGGCGAATTTCAAGGGCGGCATCGGGTCAGCGTCCGCGGAGACTCCAGGCGGCGTGAAGGTCGCAGCCATCGCATCGGTCAATGCGGTTGGCAGTGTCAACGTCGGCGATGGGCCGTGGTTCTGGGCGGCGCCCTTCGAGGTCAACAACGAATTCGGCGGGCGCGGACTGCCGCCCACTTTTTCGCCGGACATGCTGGCCATGCGCTTGAAGGGCGCTCCGGCGACGACCGCGATCGAGAACACCACGCTGGCTGTTGTCGTGACCGACGCGATCCTGACCAAGCCACAGGCGAAACGTCTTGCGATGATCGCGCAGACCGGATTTGCGCGCGCGATCTATCCGGTTCACGCGCCGCTCGACGGTGACGTCGTCTTCACTGCAGCGACCGGCGTCAAACCGATCGATCCACTGATTGGATTGACCGAACTGGGCGCTCTCGCAGCGAACGTCGTGGCACGCGCGATCGCGCGTGGCGTCTATGAGGCCGAAGCACTTCCGTTTGCTGGCGCACCGCCGGCATGGAAGCAGAAATTCGGAAAATAGCGTGGGCTGCACGCGATGACAGCGAACAGCCGCGCGTCATCACGCACGCATGGAGAGTGACTGCTTCGCTGCTGTCGAAAGCGAGTCCGTGCGATACTGCGTCATCTTGTCGACCAGATTGTAAGTTGAAGCCGCCTTGCTCGGCGTGTTGCTTGCCGGAGCCGCTTGGCTCGTCGTAAGGGTCGTGCCGTCGGCGTAAGTCATCGTGGTCGTGATCGAACCATCGCTGTTCGTCGTCGACGTGGTGGTCGCTGCCTGCAAGGCATCCATCAGCGCATCCGCGCCACCTCCGCCCTTGCCGCCGCCTCCGCCGTGCGCATGCTGGGCGCCGCCGGCCTTGCCCTTCAGCGCCGAAGCCATTTCCTCGAGGCTCACCGAGCCGTCGCCGTCAGTGTCCATTTGGTTGAAGACATTGTCGGCAGCCGCGGTATTGGTGCCGCCGGCACCGAGCTTGTCCTCGAATTCGGACTTGGTGATCTTGCCGTCGCTGTTGCCATCGATCTGCGAGAACAGGTCCTTGAGTGCATCGGACGGCTTGCTGGGATCTTGCTGCGCAAGCAGTGCATTAAACGTCTCGGGCGATAGGGTTCCGCTGGTGCGGGCAGCGCTGCTCGACAGGATTTGCGTTGAACCAGATGTTTTGCCCAGATTAGTCAGGCTAAACGGGCTTGAGCTGCTTTGCGTGCCGCTCGTGTTTGTCGCGCTGGACTTTGGCTTGACCAGCGACGACAGAAAATCGACAGCTCCCGCGGCTGCGCCGGCGGCGGCGCTTGCGGCACCCATGGCAAAAAGCATCGTAACACTCCCCGAATGCCGCACAGCGTGCGGCTCAGATGATCCCGCAAATCATCCAGCAAATGCCGTGCCGCACATCAAACCGAGTAAAAACAGGCACTTCCGGGACTGGGGATCGCTGTCTGGTACGGCAAGTTCTGCCGTTGCGGCAGAACTTGCCGTGCCTTTTTGACCGCTAGTGCGGTGTATCTGACGTTCGTATCAGCACTAACCAATGGTCCATCTTACGAACGTCAGATACAAAACCGCACTAGAAACATAGCTTTGCTAGTATCCCTTGGGTTCTGACATTCGTAAACGAGCTAGCCGCGAACTGATACGAATGTCAGAACCGGGACACTAGAGTCTGTGTAAGGCTCGTACCTCGCGTTGCGAGCCGTACGCCCGCGTGTTAGGCGAAACGAGCTTGCCGCAGCCGGTGAACCACTGGAACCAACGATGTCCCAACCCTTCACGTCACGCCCTTTGATCATCGCCCCCTCGATCTTGGCGTCCGACTTCTCAAAGCTTGGCGAAGAAGTCCGCGCTGTCGATCAGGCTGGCGCGGACTGGATGCACCTCGACGTGATGGATGGCCATTTCGTGCCGAACATTTCCTACGGGCCCGACGTCATCAAGGCGATGCGCCCCTATTCGAAGAAGATCTTCGATGCGCACCTGATGATCGCGCCCTGCGATCCATACCTTGAAGCCTTCGCGAAGGCCGGCTGCGATCATATCACCGTCCACGCGGAAGCCGGCCCTCACCTGCATCGTTCGCTGCAGGCGATCCGCGCGCTCGGCAAAAAGGCCGGCGTCTCGCTCAACCCCGCGACACCCGCGAGTGCGATCGAATATGTGATCGACTCCATCGACCTCGTGCTGGTGATGTCGGTCAACCCGGGCTTCGGCGGTCAGTCGTTCATCCCTGCCGTGCTGGAAAAAATTTCGCAGGTTCGTGCGATGTGTGCAGGCCGTCCGATCGACATCGAAGTCGACGGAGGCGTGACCGCTGCCAATGCGGCAGAGATCGCTGCGGCCGGCGCCAATGCGTTCGTCGCAGGCTCCGCCGTATTCAAGGGCGGCACCATGGAAAGTTACAAGGCGAACATCGCCGCGATCCGCAATGCGGCCGCGTCTGTTCGTGGAGAGGCGATCTGATCCTTACGACATTCCGGGCTGCCGGTCCGGCAGCCCGGTGTGTGCCGTTAGTTTGTGGCTTGCGTGAAGATCTTCACGTCCTCTTCCAGCAACAACCTGTCTTTCACAAGTTGCTGCGCGGCCTTCTCGATGGCCGCTGCACGATCCCCTTCATGAGGATATCGCTCCGCCATCGACAGACGCGGATCGCCGGTCTTCAGCCGCTCTTCTTTGGTTGCCGCGAACGGAATGATCGATCCGTTGTTCTCGCACAACTCCCCTTCTGAATAGCCCGCCTTGCGGACATTCCATCCTGTGTGCGTCGCGGCTGGTGCTTCCAGCGTCGGCAGGTGGACGCCCGCGATCGCGCGGCCGCCCGCATCCGTCTTCGGCAGAAACGCCGGATAAGGTTTGCCCTTGCGTGGCGGCATGACGCTAAAATCGATCAGCACCGGTTTCGTCATCGTGCCCTTGTAGGGAAAGCCAGGAATCGCCGGAAAGCCGACGGCCTCGATTGTCGGCTCGACCAGCGTCCCGTCAGCCCGGCTCGGATACCTGCTCGCCGGCGGCTCCGTTCCGTTCGTCATCCAGGCATCGAGCGCGACCAACAGAGCCCGCACCGATGGACCGGCATTGAGCGGGTTGGTCGGGAACTGACAGGTCTTGGTCGTTTCCGGTTTCGAATTGGCCAGAGCGAAGTGCTGCAGATTGGACAGGAAGTACAATCGCACATTGTCCGGCATTGTGATCGCATTGCCTTGCGTATCGGTCACCACCAGGGAAGCGCGCTGCTGATAGAACTCGATCTCGCTGTCGGACTTGATGATCTTGGGACAGTTCTTCGCGGCGAGGCATCGCGCCAGCAAACCGTCGCTCTTTCCTGTCAATGCGTCAGTCGTGACCGGATAGGTGAACGGAAATTCCGATCCCGGATAGAGCATGTCGGCGTGCTGATAGGGAGAACGCCCAGGCTGGCTGAAGCGGTAATTCGTGAACGTCTTCTTGCCGCCCGAGATATGCGGCATCAGGCCTTCAAACACCACCCGATCGGATTCATCTCCGTTGAAACCGAGATAGATGAAGTCGTGCAGATAGCGGCCACTCTGCGACAGGCCAAATCCGATCGCCTTGTCGATGCGCCCATCCAGCACGTTGGCGTTGCCTGCAGCGTCCGCCTTCTCGTAACGCAGGAACGAAACGACATCGCGCGTCGCTGCTAAGCCAAGCCCCATCACTTTGGGGTCTTTCGCGGGATAGACGAGTTCGTAGATCGCACCGGCATCGAAGTTCGCCGGACGTGTAATCGAGACCTTGCTGTCCCCATCATATTTGAACGACAGATCCGCAGGCGCGCTCCGCTCGTCTGCTTCACGCTCACGAACTGTGAGCTTGGCCTGCGCCGGATCGAGATCGACGGCAGGATAGCTGAGCGTGCCGCTGGCCGGATTGTCCATGTTGTCGAACACGAACTCCTCACGCGCGGCTCCTGTGATGCCCGGCACGACCGGCGGCGTGAACGTCATGCGTCCGCCGCCCGGCATGATGTCGCCCTGCCATCCACTCCAGACCAACGTATAGCCGCGGTTCATCAGGAAGCCGTTTCCTGCGTCGCCCGCCTTTACCAGATCATTGACGACGGGGTTGTCGTCGTTGAACAGCGCGAAACCGAGCTTGCCGCCGCGGTTCAGCGCTTCATAGAACAGCCGGCGGTTTCCATTGGCTGCATTGGTCGGACGAAGAATCTCGACGTCGGTTGTCGCTTCCACCTGCCCTTGCGGATTCCGCGGCGCCTTGTCGACGTCCACGATGATGGTGTTGTGCGGATCGCCCGGGGCAACCGCGATGGTGGCGCGAGCGATAATCCTGTCGTAGGTCCCGACACTGCCGAACGTACGCCCTTCAAAGGCGGGCGATTCCGTCCGGACAACTTCAAATTTCACGACCTTGGCGGATGCCACACCGGCGGGCGCAGCAAAAGCAGCGGCAGCCAGCGCCACCGCAACAGAGCGTTTCATAGTATCTCCCCATTTTTGCCGGGACTTTGCGCCCGGTTGAACGTGAGGCTATCAGCCGGCTTGCACGCCGGGAAGATGCGCCGAGGGAACAACGCTTCGCTACGCCACTCTCCCCACAGGACTCGTGAATCCTCTGCATCGCGAATCGGTCGAAAGCCGCGGAAAATGCTGCAAAAACGGCCCGTTTTGTTTGTCTCCGGCGGCGGCTTCTGGTACAGCCTCCGCGAAAGGACCCCGACATGATCCCACGCTATTCCCGCCCCGAAATGGTCTCCATCTGGGAGCCTCAGTCACGCTTCAAGATCTGGTTTGAGATCGAGGCCCATGCCGCTGATGCGCTGGCAGATCTCGGTGTGATTCCGAAGGAAGCCGCCAAGACCATCTGGGCCAAGGCAAAGGATGCCACCTTCAACGTCGAACGGATCGACGAGATCGAGCGCGAGACCAAGCACGACGTCATCGCGTTCCTCACCCATCTGGCGGAGATCGTCGGGCCCGAAGCGCGCTTCGTGCACCAAGGCATGACCTCTTCCGACGTGCTCGACACCTGCCTCAACGTGCAACTCGCACGCGCCGCAGACCTGCTGCTGGCCGACATCGACAAGCTGCTTGAGGCGCTGAAGCGCCGCGCGTTCGAATACAAGATGACGCCGACCATCGGCCGCTCGCACGGCATCCATGCCGAGCCGGTGACCTTCGGCCTGAAACTCGCCTACGCCTATGCCGAGTTCACCCGTGCCCGCGCCCGCCTCGTCGCGGCCCGCAAGGAAGTCGCGACCTGCGCCATCTCCGGCGCCGTCGGCACCTTCGCGCAAATTGATCCGCGCGTTGAAGAACATGTTGCCAAGGCGATGGGTCTGGAAGTCGAACCAATCTCGACACAGGTCATTCCGCGCGACCGCCACGCGATGTTCTTTGCAACGCTCGGCGTGATTGCATCCTCGATGGAGCGGCTTGCGGTGGAAATCCGCCACATGCAGCGCACTGAAGTGCTCGAAGCCGAGGAGTTCTTCTCCGAGGGCCAGAAGGGCTCCTCCGCGATGCCGCACAAGCGCAATCCCGTGCTGACGGAGAACCTCACCGGTCTGTCGCGCATGGTCCGCGCCTACGTGACGCCGGCTCTGGAAAACGTCGTGCTCTGGCACGAGCGCGATATCTCGCACTCCTCCGCAGAACGCATGATGGGTCCGGATGCGACGGTGACGCTCGACTTCGCGCTCAATCGTCTTGCCGGTGTGGTCGACAAGCTGCTGGTCTATCCGGCCAATATGCAGAAGAACCTGGATCGCCTCGGAGGCCTTGTTCACTCGCAGCGCGTGCTGATCGCATTGACGCAAAAAGGCGCGTCACGTGAGGACGCCTACAAGCTGGTGCAGCGCAACGCCATGCCGGTGTGGCGCGGTGAAGGTGAATTCCTGCCGCTGCTGAAGAAAGACGCCGACGTGAAGAAGTATCTCACGGATGTCGAACTCGAAGAGCAGTTCGACCTCGGCTATCACTTCAAGCACGTCGACACGATCTTCAAGCGCGTGTTTGGAGCGGCCTGACCTGATGGGAATTGTCACCACCGTCAGCCTGAGCAAGAGCCATACTTTCAGCAAGCCGAACAGCCTGAGCATCCGCCTGCTGAAAGGTCTTGGCGTCGTTGGCGACGCGCATATGGGTGAGACGGTGAAACACCGCTCACGCGTTGCGCGAGATCCCACCCAGCCCAATTTGCGGCAGGTCACCTGATGCACGAGGAGCTGTTCGACGAACTTGAAGCCAGGAGCTTTATCGTTCGTCCCGGCGACATGGGTGAGAACGTCACCACGCGCGGCATCGACCTGCTTGGCCTGCCGACTGGGACGCGGCTTCACATCGGCGACCACGCCATTGTCGAGGTCACCGGATTGCGAAATCCATGCATCCAAATCGACCAGTTTCAGAAAGGTCTGATGGCGGCAACGCTGGATAAGGATGCCGACGGCAACCTGATCCGCAAGGCGGGCGTGATGAGCATCGTGCTTACCGACGGTGACATCCGCCCGGGCGACGCCATCCGGATCGAATTGCCCGAAGCACCGCATCAGCCGTTGAAGCCGGTTTAACTCACACGTCTGCGCAGTACATCTGCCGGGATATTCGCTGGAATTGGGGTTCCAACCCATCATTTTGCCATTGATGCAAACGACGGTGTTCGAGATCCACACGCCGGATACGTGGGATCAGGCCAAAGTCTTGAATCATTTCAACGCGATGGTAAGGGATGCGGCAACCGGATGCCCCCCAAACTTTCGCGGCTCGCAGATAGCAACCCAATTGTAACCGCTGGTCCGTTAGCCTGTTTCCCGTGTCACACACACCGACCATTCTTGTGTTCGATTCCGGCCTTGGGGGTCTCACCGTCTTCCGTGAGATCGTCCGGATGCGGCCGCTGGCGCATTATATTTACGTCGCCGACGACGCCTATTTTCCCTACGGTCAGCACACTGAAGAGGAAATCATCTCACGCGTCGTGCCGTTGATCGGTGAACTCATCACGGCTCATCGGCCCGATCTCGTCGTCATCGCGTGCAATACTGCTTCCACATTGGTCATGGCGCATCTGCGTGAGGCCTACAGCGTGCCTTTCGTCGGCACGGTGCCTGCGATCAAGCCTGCCTGCGCATCATCAAAAACCAAACGTGTCTCTGTGCTCGGCACCAAGGGCACTGTAAAACGCGAATACACCAAGGCGTTGATCCGGGATTTCGCGCAAGGCTGCGACGTCACGCTGGTCGGCGCTGAGAACCTCGCCAGCCTCGCAGAAGCCGCGCTGAAGGGCGAAAGCATCAGCGACGAGGCAATCGCCGCCGAGATCGCACCATGCTTCCTCAATGGCGACGCGCGAACCGACACCGTCGTACTTGCCTGCACCCACTATCCGCTTCTCAACGATCGGCTGATCGCGTTGGCGCCCTGGAATGTCGACTGGATCGATCCTGCACCGGCGATTGCGCGGCGCGTAAACGATCTGCTCGGCGCATCGAACAGTGGAACGCACACATCGCCTGCCCAATTCATCTTTACGTCCGGGCAAGAGCCGTCGCCGGTTCTTGCAAATGCACTTCAGCCGTTTTTGGCACCAGTGGCCCGATTCTAACGTTCGCATCCTGACTCGGCGAGCACTCTTACGAACCTTAGAATCGAAGGACCACTGGCAAATATAGGATGCTAGTGGAGCTTTGGATTTGACGTTCGCATCACGAATTCGTTGCATGTAGGATAGCGAACATCAAATCCGCTCTACTAGTCTGGTTGCCTCAACGGCCACTTCTTCCGCTGCCACAACTTCACTGCTAGCCTTCTAGTGTCCTGAATCCGAAGTTCGCCTCATAGTGCAGCACACCGCGTAGCGAACTTCGGATTCGAAAGGACACTAGCAAACTTATGATTCTAGTGTGGTTCGGTTCAGAAGTTCGCTTGAAAGACGCGCCGAGAAAATGAAGCGAACTTCTGAACCACCACACTAGTGATCCATTCCACAAAGAGAATGGCATGGGAGAATCCAATGTTGATGTTCAGAAAGTCGCTGCTTTGTGTTGCCGTTATTGCCCTCACAGGCATAGGCGCAGCCATTGCCCAACAACCACCGGCAGGCATCAAGCGCACGCCGCTGCAGAAGATCGATTTCCCTGACGGTTACACGACCATTACCGGCATTGCCGAAATCGCCCCGGGCGGAGCTGCTGGGCGGCATACGCATCCCGGCATCGAAACCGGATACGTGCTCGAGGGAGAAGGCAACCTCATGATCGACGGTCAGCCAGCTCTGCACCTAAAAGCAGGCGATTCCTACGATATCCCGGCCGGCGTGGTGCACGACGCCAAGGTTCTTGGCGACAAGCCCATGAAAGTGCTGGGGATTTATGTCGTCGACAAAACCAAGCCGCTGGCGACGCCAGCCCCGGCAAAGTAGTAGATCTGTTTGACATTGTGGGGGTTTTTCCATAGAACCCCCTTGCTCGCGGGCCGTCTTCGGCCCGCGTTGTGTTTCGCGACCCGTGGTCTTCCTCATCAAGCTTATGGGGCGGATCTGTCGGCGCCGGAATTTCCGGTGCACAGGAGGGCGCGTTTCCTCAAAACCTTAAACTTGAAAGAGGACGCGATGACTAAGCGCAGTGAGGCGAAGTATAAAATCGATCGCCGTATGGGCCAGAACATCTGGGGCCGCCCGAAGAGCCCCGTCAACAAGCGCGAATACGGCCCAGGCCAGCACGGCCAGCGCCGCAAGGGCAAGCTATCCGACTTCGGCACGCAGCTGCGCGCCAAGCAGAAGCTCAAGGGCTACTACGCCAACATTTCCGAACGTCAGTTCTACGCAGTGTACGTCGAAGCGACCCGCCTCAAGGGTGACTCGGGCGAAAACCTGATCGGCCTGCTCGAGCGCCGTCTGGACGCTGTCGTCTACCGCGCGAAGTTCGTCTCCACGATGTTCGCTGCCCGCCAGTTCATCAACCATGGCCACATCAAGGTGAACGGCAAGCGCGTCAACATTGCCAGCTACAAGGTGAAGGTCGGTGACGTCATCGAGGTGAAGGAAGCTTCCAAGCAGCTCACCTTCGTGCTCGAAGCCAACCAGCTCGCAGAGCGTGACGTTCCTGACTATCTGGAAGTCGATCACGGCAAGCAGACCGCAAAGGTTGTTCGCATTCCGGGATTGTCGGAAGTGCCATTCCCGGTGCAGATGGAACCCCATCTGATCGTCGAATTCTATTCGCGCTAATCTCTCCAGCGCGATTTGCGAAAAACGAAAGGCCGCCCGATGGGCGGCCTTTTTGTTTGGCCCACAACGATCGCGCTACTTCTCGATCGCCCCGTAGATCATGCCCTTCACCGCCGATTGAATGCGGCCACGCTGGGATGACGATTGGATCATCAAAATAGCGAACATGTCTTCCTTCGGATCGACGAGGAAGTACGTTCCGCTGCCGCCGCTCCATTCGTATTCGCCGATCGATCCGGGCCAATGGGCGACGCCCGCCTCGGTGCGCACAGCGACGCCGAGACCGAAGCCGTAGCCCGCGCCCGGGAAATAATAGGCCCAGGGTTTGACACCAGCCGCTTCGCCGATTTGGTTGGACGTCATGAACTCCACAGTCTTGGGGCTCAGAATGCGCTTGCCGTCGAGTGTTCCTTTGTTCAACAGCATCTGCAGGAAGCGCGCATAGTCGCTGATGGAGGCGACCATTCCGCCGCCGCCGGACTCCCATTTCGTGACGATCCGCGGATCACGATCCAGCTTCTCTTTCGGCAATGGAAAGGCAAGCAGGTCTTGTTTTGCAGGATCAGTGACGAAAAAACTCGTGTTCGTCATGCCGAGCGGATCGAGCAGGTTTTCTTTTTCGAACTGATAAAGCGACTTTCCTGAGATGACTTCAATCACCCGTCCCAGCACATCGCTCGCATGACCGTAGACCCAAACTTCGCCTGGCTGTGCGATCAGTGGCAACGCCGCAATCTTGTCGGCGACCTCGGCATTGGTGAAATTGCCAGATATGAGATTGGCGTCATCGTAGGGCTTCTTCACCACTCCATACGCCAGCGACGCGTAAGGAATACCGGCGGTGTGCCGCATCAAATCGTGAATCAGCATCGGGCGATGCGGAGCAACCAGATCGAGAACCGGCTGGCCATCAGGGCCCATCTTCTCGGCGCCGACCTTCACGTTGTAAAAGCCATGAATGTATTGGCCCACCTCGTGATCGAGAGCGAGCTTCCCCTGCTCCACCAGCATCAATGCGGCAACCGACGTGATCGGCTTCGTCATTGAATACAGCGTGAAGATAGTGTCTGCCGTCATGGGCGCTTTGGTCGCAACGTTACGTACGCCGAACGATCCGTAATAAGCCGTCTCACCATGCCGCTTGATCAGAACGATCGCGCCGGGAATCTTTCCGGTCCTCACCTCGTTCTGAAAATAGTCAGTGACACGCTGCAGCCCCTGCAGTGAGAAACCGGCTTGCTCCGGTTTGGGATCGCCGATGATCTCGGCAGCCTTCACAGTCGAAATCAACAGTGTCGCTGCGACGGTTGCAGCAATCAGGATAGAGGCAGTCTGACAACGGCGGAATATACGGGGAGACAAGTGAGACCTCAGGGGTTAGTGGCCCCGCAGACTTTAGCCAGCGATCACGGTCGCGCAAGTCTGCGTGTCTTGTTACTTTAAGGCCATTCGAAAGCTGGATTTTTCCCATGCATGGTCATCTCGCCTTCGCTAAATTGTCGTCTCACGGTTGATCAAGAGAAGTTACGCATGACGTTTACTCCCGCTCCGCGCGACCCTGCGCTTCCGCCAATCCGCATCAACCTGCTGTCGGATACGCAAACCCGCCCCACACCTGCCATGCGCGAGGCCATGGCGCGGGCCGAAGTCGGCGACGAGCAGATCGGGGATGATCCAACCGTCAATCTGCTGTGCGAACGCGTCGCTGACCTGCTTGGCAAGGAAGCTGCAGTGTTCATGCCATCCGGCACGATGTGCAACGTCGCCGCAGTGCTGGCGACGTGTCGGCCAGGCGATGAAATCCTCGCGCACGAATCCGCGCATATCCTCACCCGCGAAGGTGGCGCCCATGCCGCGCTGGGTGGCATCCAGATCACGCCATTGGTGGGCGCCAACGGACAATTTACGGCGGACACATTGCGGGCCGCGATCCAGCCGCCGTCGCGCTATGCGGCTGCGCAGACGCTCGTCAGCGTCGAGCAGACGGCCAATATTGGTGGCGGGACCATCTGGCCCCAATCCATCCTCAGCGAGGTCGCGGCAATCGGCAAGGCGAATAAGCTCGCGACCCATATGGACGGAGCCCGGCTGCTCAATGCCTGTGTTGCGACAGGCATCTCAGCACGTGAAATGTCTTCCGGATGGGATTCCGTCTGGATCGATTTTACCAAGGGCCTCGGCGCTCCGCTTGGCGCCGTGATGGCCGGTTCACACGACTTCATCGATGCTGTCTGGCGCTGGAAACAACGGCTGGGCGGTGCCTTGCGCCAGGCAGGAAATTCTGCGGCAGCCTGTATCTATGCGCTTGATCATCACGTCGATCGCCTCGCGGATGACCACGCTAATGCTCGCGCACTCGCACGAGGTCTCGCGCAAATTCAGGGCGTCGTGGTTCAGCAGCCAGGGACGAACCTTGTGTTCTTTGAAACAAGTGGTGCGGGACTGCCACCGCAGCAACTGGTGACAAAACTGCGCGAGCACGGCGTCTTGATTTCGATGCTGGATAGCCGCCGGATCAGAGCTTGCACCCATCTCGATGTGAGTGCGGCGATGATCACGGAGACGATCGATCTCGTGCGTGAAATACTGCGACGAGAGGCCTGATAAAACGAAAGGCCCGGACGCTCAGCGCCCGGGCCTTCAAAACTCTTAACCGATCAGATCAGCCCGCTGGTTGCTGAATCGCGACACCCTTGTCGGCGAGCAACTGCTGCAGCTCACCCGCCTGGAACATTTCGCGGATGATGTCGCAACCGCCAACGAATTCGCCCTTCACGTAGAGCTGCGGA
Organism: Afipia dichlorophenoxyacetatis; assembly: GCF_055386385.1. Taxonomy (NCBI): domain Bacteria; kingdom Pseudomonadati; phylum Pseudomonadota; class Alphaproteobacteria; order Hyphomicrobiales; family Nitrobacteraceae; genus Afipia; species Afipia dichlorophenoxyacetatis. The sequence goes on from NZ_AP029250.1 coordinate 4,378,202, forward strand.
ATGGTTGGCCAGTTCGAATAGATCTTGATGCCGTCGCGTAGTTCGCCCGATTCGAGAACGTTGAGGCCCTTGTAGGCGATGCCCACGTGATCGAGGATCTGGACCACCTGGCCCGAGAACCCGCACTGCGGAAACTGCGGCGTGCCCTTCATGAACAGCACGACGTCGTTGGACTTCACTTCGTTCTCAATGAATTGCTCAATGCTCATAGTCGCATCCTTTAGGGGTCCACCCCCGCCAGAGGGCGCGGGATTCGCTCATCTACCTGTCACTTTAGGCATATATGTAGACCGAAATGGTTCCGCATCCCAATCAAATTGGTGAGGAGGAGCCATGCTTTCCCATGAATCCCCCGCCGGTTGACGGTCGCCCCTCCCAATTTTCCCGGCCCGGCTTAGGGCACTGAATAGGTAATATCGTCTTTAATTCTCTCGTATCTCCCCTATCTAGGGCAAACTGTTCCTGGAACCGATCCATTGGAGGATCGTTCTCCCCTGAACCGGAGATTTTCGTGACGAAGCCAGCTTCCTCGACCACCGCCGCGACACCCCTCTCCGTTTCCCAGGCCCCCCATAGCGATCTCGCGGCCCGTTTGCTGGCTGCCTACCGGACCGTCCGGGACGAAACCGAGCGCCGGGCCGCCCCGCTATCTCCGGAAGATCAGCTTGTGCAGTCCATGCCGGATGCTAGTCCGGCCAAGTGGCACCGTGCCCACACCACCTGGTTTTTCGAGCAGTTTCTGCTTGGTGAGCATTGCCCGGGCTACACGCCCTATCATCCGGACTACGCCTTCCTGTTTAACTCTTATTACGTCACCGCCGGGCCACGGCACGCGCGCGCCCAGCGCGGCCACCTAACCCGCCCCGGCGCAGAGGACGTTACGGCTTATCGGAAGCACGTCGATGCGGCCGTCGCCAAATTCTTTAACGAAGCGAGCGAGGATAAACTCGCCTCTCTCCAGCCACTGATCGAAGTCGGCCTCAATCACGAGCAGCAACATCAGGAATTGATGCTGACGGATATCCTGCACGCCTTCGCGCAAAATCCGATTCCGCCTGCCTACGATCCGGCCTGGACGTTTCCCACCGCATCCCAAACCGGTGCAGAATGGCTGACCCTGACCGAGGGCATCCACACCATCGGCCACCCGAACGATACATTCCACTTCGACAATGAAAAGCCGGCACACCGCGCACTCGTGGGGCCAGTCAAGCTGGCGCGCAACCTTGTGACCAACGGTGAGTGGCTCGCCTTCATGAAGGACGGCGGCTACAGCACGGCCACGCTCTGGCTGATGGACGGCTTCGCGGCCGCCGCCAAGGAGGAATGGCAAGCGCCCGGTCACTGGCGCGACATCGACGGCGTTTGGCACATCATGACGTTGGGCGGTCTTCAGCCGGTTGATCCGTCGGCCCCCGTCTCGCACGTGAGCTACTACGAAGCTGATGCGTTTGCGCGCTGGAGCGGCAAGCATCTCCCGACCGAAATGGAGTGGGAGGTCGCAGCCCGTGCGGGACATCTCAACGATCCGTTCGGCATCGTCTGGCAATGGACACGCAGTTCATACTCACCCTACCCAGGTTATCGGGCCATTGAGGGCGCGCTGGGCGAATACAACGGCAAGTTTATGGTCAATCAACTGGTGCTGCGGGGCTCGTCACTGGCCACGCCAGAGGGTCACAGCCGCATCACCTATCGAAATTTCTTCTATCCTCACCATCGCTGGCAATTCACGGGGCTGCGCCTCGCCGACTACGCCGTTTGATTGATGAATAGGCGCAGTGCGCCTCGGGAGATTCCTTATGAATGTACACGCGACCGCGTTGGCCAGCACGCCTCTTGTTGACCAAAAGGACACCACATTTGCGCAGGACGTAATCGCCGGGCTGACGCAGCAACCGAAACGGCTCTCCCCGAAATATTTCTACGACGAGGCTGGCTCCAGACTGTTCGAGCAGATCACTTTGCTGCCGGAGTATTACCCGACCCGTACTGAGTTGCGCATCCTGCGTGATCGCGGCGCGGACATCGCAGCCGCGATTCCCCCGGGAGCCGCACTGGTTGAGTTCGGCGCCGGTGCGACAACCAAAGTTCGTTTGTTGCTGAACGAAAGCACCTTCGGCGCTTACGTCCCGGTGGATATTTCCGGTGATTTTCTCAATGGACAGGCAGCCGCCCTGCGGCGTGATTTCCCGAATCTCGCCGTTTATCCGGTGACGGCAGATTTCACCAAACCGTTTGCGCTGCCGATTGAGGTCAAGGATATGCCAAAGGTCGGGTTCTTTCCCGGCTCAACCATCGGCAACTTCGATCCGCACGAAGCATGTGCATTCCTGCGCAGCGCGCGCGAAATTCTCGGCGAAGGCGCAATACTGATCGTTGGCGTCGATCTGGAAAAGGATGAGCGCGTCCTTCACGACGCCTACAATGATAGCGCCGGCATCACAGGAAAGTTCAATCTCAACGTGCTGGTGCGCATCAACCGCGAGCTTGGCGGGAATTTCGATCTCTCGGCGTTCACCCATCGTGCGATCTACAACCGCGAGCGCCACCGCATCGAAATGCATCTCGTCAGCCTGAAGGCCCAGACGATACGCGTACTGGGCCGCGCCATTTCATTCCGGGCAGGCGAAAGCATTCACACCGAGAGCAGCTATAAATATAGCATTGAGCGCTTCATCGCGCTGGCCCGCGGCTCTGGCTGGGACTCGCGCGCGACCTGGACCGATCCAAATGACATGTTCTCGGCTCACGCCTTGATCGCTGAAACGGATTGACGCGCGCTGCGCACGTCTATTCGACGTAAGTGACGCGATGATGGTCACGCGCGGATCGCTTGCACAACAATGTCTCACCGTGTTTCAGTTGCGACACCGCTCGTCACACAGCGCGGAGTTGAGCTATGACTCTGGCACGCCGGTTTGCAGCGCCAAAGCATGAAGCACACCGCCCATCTGCCCCTTCAGCGACTGATAGACAATCTGGTGTTGCTGGACACGGGATTTGCCACGGAATGACTCTGATATGACGGTGGCCGCATAGTGGTCCCCGTCTCCGGCGAGGTCTCGGATTGTCACCTGGGCGTCGGGCAATGCGGCCTTGATCATCGTTTCGATGTCCCGCGCATCCATCGGCATTTTCTCGGTCTCCTGGTCATCTCGTGCTGGCAATGCACCAAATATGCCCGATTCTACCTCACGCAACATGCGAGGTCACGCGAGCATTGCGGCGGATCGTCCCTATATGTCCGATCTCGACAGGAGATATCGTCTATGAATCCTCGAATGAAAATTCCAGGCCCGGATCATCCGATCACCGTCACGCTCAACCCGAAACGGGTCCGGGTCAGCGTCGGCGGAGAAGTCATTGCCGAAACGAGCCAGGCTCTCACTTTAAAGGAAGCGAGCTATCCAGCGGTTCAATACATTCCGCGTACGGATGCCGATGCTGCCAAGCTCGAGCGCACCAGCCATGCCAGCTATTGCCCTTACAAAGGTGACGCGAGCTATTTCAGCATCGCAGCGAACGGAAAGACGCTGGAAAACGCGATTTGGACCTACGAGACACCCTACGATTCCGTGAAAGAGATCGCCGGGCACCTCGCATTCTATCCTGACAAAGTCACGATTGAGGAGCTCTAGTGGAGCGGATTTGACGTTCGCTACCCTGCTTGCCGCGAATTCGCGATGCGAACGTCAAATCCCAAAGCTTCACTAGAATCTTATGTTTGCTAGTGGTCTTTCGATTCTAACGTTCGCAAAAGTGCTGCCGAGACAGGATGCGAACGTTAGAATCGGACCACTTGAGCCGTTCCTCAGCTTTTCCCCGCCATATAACCCGGCAGCCAACCTTCAAAGCCAGCCTTGAGCGAAGCGATCGACACAGGCGCTTCACCCTCAACGACGATGTCGTGCCCGCCGGTCTTGCCGATGACGTGGCACGGTACATCGACCGCTTTCAGCTTGCTCAGAACGGTCAGGAGATGGGCTTCTGGGACGGTGACCACGTACCGCGCCTGATCCTCACCGAACCAGTAGCCATGAGGGACGAGCTCCTCTGGCGGCGCATCGAGAATGGCGCCGATACCGCTAGCCATGGCCATTTCGGCCAGCGCCACCAGCAGGCCGCCGTCGGAAATGTCATGAACGGCGGTTGCCGTACCGCCCTTGATCATTCCGCGAACCACGTCGCCGTTACGCTTTTCGGTTGCAAGGTCGACCGGCGGCGGAGCCCCCTCTTCACGGCCGCAGATGTCCCGCAGATAGATCGACTGGCCGAGCCAGCCATGGGTGTCGCCGATCAGCAGAATGGCTTCGTCCGCAGCCTTGAACGCCAATGTTGCGGATTTGGTGAAATCATCGAGCAGCCCGACGCCGCCGATCGAGGGTGTCGGCAGGATGCCGCGGCCGTTGGTTTCGTTGTACAGCGAGACGTTGCCGGACACGACCGGGAAGTCCAGCGCCGTGCAGGCTTCCGCAATGCCCTTCAGGCAGCCGACGAACTGGCCCATGATCTCGGGCCGCTCGGGATTGCCGAAGTTCAGGTTGTCGGTGATGGCAAGCGGACGGCCACCGACCGCCGTGATATTGCGCCAAGCCTCGGCCACCGCTTGCTTGCCGCCCTCAAACGGATCGGCCTCGCAATAGCGCGGCGTCACATCGACGGTGAGCGCAAGCCCCTTCGGACCATCCTGCACGCGCACGACGGCGGCATCGCCGCCCGGACGCTGCAATGTGTTGCCGCCGATAACGTGGTCGTACTGCTCCCAGACCCAGCGCTTCGAGCACAATTCCGGCGTCGCAATCAGCTTGGACAACGCTTCGGAGTTGGAGAGCGGTGCCTTGACGTCCTGGGCGCGGATCACCGGCAGCTGCGGCGACGGCACATGAGGACGGTCATAGAGCGGCGCTTCGTCACCCAGCTCCTTGATCGGCAGATCGGCCATCACGCTGCCACCGTGCTTGACGACGAAACGCTTGGACGGCGTGGTGTAACCCACCACTGCGAAATCGAGACCCCACTTCTTGAAGATCGCCTCGGCCTCTTTTTCCTTCTCGGGCTTGAGCACCATGAGCATGCGCTCCTGGCTTTCCGAGAGCATCATCTCGTAGGCGCTCATCCCGGTTTCGCGGGTCGGCACGGTATCGAGATCAAGGTCGACGCCAAGGTCGCCCTTCGCGCCCATTTCAACTGCAGAACAGGTCAGACCGGCTGCGCCCATATCCTGGATCGCGATCACGCAGTCCGCTTCCATGATTTCGAGGCAAGCCTCCAACAGAAGCTTTTCCGCGAACGGATCGCCGACCTGCACGGTCGGGCGCTTCTCCTCGCTCGCATCGTCGAATTCGGCCGAGGCCATGGTCGCACCATGGATGCCGTCGCGGCCCGTCTTGGAGCCGAGATAGACGATCGGCATGTTCACGCCGCTCGCCGCCGCATAGAAAATCTTGTCAGCTTCCGCGAGCCCCACCGCCATCGCATTGACGAGAATGTTGCCATCGTAGCGCGTATGGAAGCGCATCTGACCGCCGACGGTCGGCACGCCGAACGAATTGCCGTAGCCGCCGATGCCTGCAACCACGCCGGAGACCAGATGGCGGGTCTTCGGGTGTGACGGATCGCCAAAGCTCAACGCGTTGAGGCACGCGATCGGCCGCGCGCCCATGGTGAAGACGTCGCGCAGGATGCCGCCGACGCCCGTGGTCGCGCCCTGATAAGGCTCGATGTAACTGGGGTGGTTGTGGCTCTCCATCTTGAAGACCACCGCCAGCCCGTCCCCGATATCGATCACACCGGCGTTTTCACCCGGCCCCTGGATCACCCACGGCGCTTTGGTCGGCAGGCCGCGCAAATGAATGCGCGAGGACTTGTATGAGCAGTGCTCGTTCCACATCGCCGAAAAGATGCCCAGTTCCGTGAAGCTCGGAACGCGCCCGATCAGTTTGAGGATGCGCTCGTACTCATCCGGCTTCAGGCCGTGGCTGGCGACGAGTTCGGGGGTGATCTTGGGTTCGTTGGAAATCATGAGCTCGCGGGGTGCTGTTGAAGCCCCTGTTTAAGGAGAACAACGAAGGGCGGAAAGGGCTTTTTGGTGGTCAATTTCTCAAGGGGCGGCCAAAGCTGGGGACAGCCCTGAACCTCTTTTTTTCCGGCCTGAGAACGCCCGGAAACCCTGTATTTAGAGTGCATTAACCAAAGCGCAATAACCATTGATTTGCCAGCGCTTCTTGACCGCGTCCCGGCATTTCAGACAGCCCTTTCCATCCGGACAGTGTGGCCAGCCCCGCCTTTGATCAGGTGGCGGCGTGCGACCACGCATTCCCTCGCCATGCAGGTCCCGTTGCCATGAATTCCTCTGCTGCCCTCGCCTCCAGAATTGCTTTCAACGGGATCGACGAAACCTCGCGCGCTGCGCTCCGCGAGATTCGCCCCGTGGCGATGAAGGCCCTGCCCGGCATCCTCGACGCCTTCTACGTGTCGATTTCCAAGTTTCCAGACGTGCAGAAGCTGTTTCCGCGTCCAGAAATCGTCGCGCACGCCAAAGCTGCCCAGCTCGCCCATTGGGACATGATCCTGTCAGCGAAATTCGATGAGGCTTACGTGCAGTCCGTGAGCCAGATTGGAGAAACCCATCATCGCCTTGGTCTCGAGCCGCGCTGGTACATCGGCGGCTACAAGAAGATCATCAGCGGCTTGATCACCCATATTGAGACGACCGTTACCTCCCGTTTCCCGGGCCGCGCGATGTTTGAAAAGAAGGCCAAGATCATGGACGCCATTGTCGGTGCCGCGTTGCTCGACATGGACTTCGCGATTTCGGTTTATCTGGACGCCGGCAAACGCGACAAGCGCAACGCTTTGGAGGGTTTGGCGGGCCAGTTCGAGCAAAGCATCGCTCAGATCGTCCAGCGGGTCGGAACGATGTCCGAAAGCCTCAAGTCGGCGGCCGATACGCTGAAGGCGACAGCGGAGGAAACCAGGACATTGTCGACGTCTGTCGCGGCCACATCCGGACAGGCATCGACAAATGTGCAGTCGGTTGCTTCCGGCACCGAGGAAATGGGCTCGTCGGTTTCCGAAATCTCGCGGCAGGTTCAGGAGTCGCTGAAAGTCGCGAACGACGCCGTGAAGCAAGCCGAAAGCACGAACGGCCGCATTGCCGAACTCAGCAATTCCGCGAGCCGCATCGGCGACGTGATCAAGATCATCAGCGCCATTGCCGAACAGACCAATCTGCTTGCGCTCAATGCAACGATCGAAGCCGCGCGCGCGGGCGAAGCGGGCAAAGGTTTCGCCGTTGTCGCATCGGAGGTGAAGGCCCTCGCCTCCCAAACAGCGAAAGCGACCGAAGAGATCTCCACACAGATCAGCGAGATGCAGGCTTCAACCGGCGAAACGGTCACCGCTATCTCCGAGATCGGTACCACCATCGGCTTCATCTCCAAGATCGCCAATGCGATCTTCGAGGCTGTCGATCAGCAGAATGCCGTCACCAAGGAAATCGCGCACAATATTCACGTGGCTGCGACGGGTTCGTCGGAAGTCGCGGCGAATATCGTGCGGGTCAACAAGGGCGCCGAAGAAACTGGACACGCCGCCGCGAACGTCCATGGCTCAGCGCTCTCGCTCATAAAAGAAAACCATCAACTGCGTACCGAGGTCGACAAGTTCCTCAAGACGCTGCGTACGGCGTAACATCCATCGCAGCACCCCTGTCCTCGGACAGGGGCACTGTTTGCAGACCGCCGGGACCATTACGCGCGTGAAGACACGTGGATCAGAACCCGCCAGCCCGGCGGAATGATCACTGCATACTGACCAACGTCATATCCAGGAACCACGATTGCGGTGAGATGAATCCTTTGACCTTGGTGCTCATCGCCCGCGGATTGAGATCGTGGACGATAAAGAGCCAGGGCGGATTGTCGACCAGACGCTCGTGTGCCTTGCGGGTGGCCGCGGAGATCACTGCGGGATCGGTGGCCTCCCCCAGCGTCTTCAGAGCGCTTTCGAACTCGTCATCCTTCCATTGTTCGAAATTGAAGCCATTCGGCGAGAAATAAGCGACCGAAAAATAACGCGCCATGAGACTGACGTCGGATGATGGTGAACTGATATTGAGTGCCATCGCACCTTTCAGGCTTGGACTATCCGGCGTCGCACGGGCATTCGTCAGCAGGACCTGCCATTCGACCACGTCGAACTCGACATTGACGCCACATGCTTCCTTGAGATTTTGCTGAAGAAACTCGTTCATCGGTAACGGCAACATCTGCCCCGATCCAGAGCTTGAGATCTGTACCTTGAACGATAGTGGCTTGGCGGCAGTGTAACCGGCCTCTGCGAGCAACGCCTTGCCCTTAGCCGGATCGAATTTGTAGCGATTGACGGGGTTTCCGAAATTAGGGTCGCTGGTCTTGAGCCAGCCGGCTGACGGTTCGGCGTTGCCGCCGACCAGCGAGATCAATCCTTCTCGGTCAACGCAGTAGTTGAGCGCCTGACGAACCTTGACGTCCTTAAACGGGCTGTTGGTCGCGCCGATGTTGTAGAACCACGGCCAGACATGGGGATAGGAGCCAGTGGTGATGTTGAAGCCCGCCGCTTTCAGCGACGCGACACCGTCCGGCGGCGGCACTTCGATCCAATCAACCTGCCCCGAGCGCAGCGCGGCCAGCCGCGCATTAGCCTCGGGGATCGGCATCAGCACCACTTTGTCGACCTTGGCTTTCTTGGACGCATCCCAGTAGCCATCGAAACGCGCGAGCTCGACACGTTCACGCGGCACAAGTTTGGTGATGCGGAACGGACCTGTGCCCGCTGCAGGCAATAACGCAACCTTGCTCCAGTCGTGCCCGGCCTTCTCGAACGACGCCGGCGACGTGAACAACAGATAAGTTGCCATATAAGGAAAATACGATGCCGCGGTGGTCATCGTGATCGAGACGGTATAGTCATCGATCTTCTTGTAGGAGCTCATCATCGGCACGCGTGCCCGTGACATTGCCGAACTCGCTGCCTCGAATTGAGGACTGTCGTTCTTGAAGAAGCGATCGAGATTCCAGATCACGGCGTCGGCGTTGAAGTCAGTACCGTCGTGAAATTTCACGCCATGACGCAGATGGAAGACCCAGGTTTTGTTATCGTCGGGTGCCTGCTCCCACTTTTCCGCAAGGCCAGGACGAAGACCCGCCAGTTGGTCGGTCTTGGTCAAATCCCACAACACGAGTCCTTCAAAGATCGGATAGCCGAGGAAGCGCAAGCCCTCGAACCCGTTATTCGGAAGGCCGGTCGCGGTAGGAATGTCGGCCGCCGTCATACCGATCCGCAAAGTGGTCTCGGCCATCACGGGCTTGGCTGAAAGACCGAGAGCGGCTGCGAAGGCTAAAGCGTAACAAACTGAAAATTTGGACATGTGATCTCCTGCAGCGCGCGACTGGATAGCTTCACGCAACGGGCTGCAGGAATTGACGGAGCAAGTTTCAGGCCAGCGCGGCACGAAGCCGGACCACCGGAGATGCTGAAATTTTGGGCCGCCTCAATGTCTTCGGAGATAAAAGAACAGCAATTGAAGCGTTCGGGCGCTCTCGATGCACGGATCGTGACACCCTGCCCGCGACAGCTCGGACAAAATTCCTTTCTGCACCGCAGACGATTGCAGCGACGTGCCCTGAATTCAGGCAGGTTGCGATCGTGGACGTGTCACGCAGCCAGATATTTTTCCGCAATCGAAAGCCAATCTTTTTGCTTATCGCGGAGGTATTTCGGTGCCCGGTTCATTTGAATCAGCAACTCGGTAAACACCACCTTGGCTTCTGTCTTAAGGCCTTGTTGATCGAGCAGCAGACCATAGCGAACCCGAGCCTCCGCGCCGGGATAGTAGTGAGACAGTGCTTCGAACTCTTCCAGGGCTTCATTGATGCGCCCGCCCTCGGTCAATGCGCGAGCGTACAACAAATGACCTTCGGCGGATTCGAAATCGGGCCATCTGCTGCGTAGGGCATCAAGCGTTGCGATCACGTCCGCATATTGACGCAAGCCGAACTCTGCCTTCGCTTCTCCGAGCGCATAAGCCGGATCGTCTCCAGACTGCAGTGTCAGGATGTGGGCATAATGCTGCCTTGCCTCTTCGAAGCGGGCCACCTCAAGGCATTCGGCGGCAAGGGCCGCTCGATTGGCAACCGTATCGGCAATTTGGAGTTGATCGCACAGTGCCCGATATTGCTTTTCCGGATCGAGCTTGTTGGCAATTCGCTGCCGCGCCCGCTTTGCATCCGGGCTGCTAAAGATCTCCGGAATGAGTTCGACGACAATGTAGGCAAGACCGCCGATGCCAGGAGCCATCAGGATGATAAAGGCCCAGGGCCGCGCACGCCCGGCCCTGCACGCGTGATACACCAGGGTGATATCAAGCAGAACAATGATCAGCGCGAGCGGCATCCTCAATCCCCGAGGTTCAATTTCCTTTTTGTCGCACCGCTGAAGCGGTGCGTTCGGGGATTATGAGAGAAATTTTGTCAGCTGTTCCGCGGTCGATCAGGCGGCGCGCTTCAAATGCTCGGCGAGACCGGCGAACAGCCCGCGGCCGTCGGTGCATCCCATGATGTCTTCAACATGGTTCTCGGGATGCGGCATCATCCCGAGCACATTGCCCTTCTCACTGACGATGCCTGCGATCGATGCGGCTGCGCCATTGATGTTGTGCGTGTCGCCGACTTCACCGTTGGGCGAGCAGTAACGATAGAGCACGCGCCCATCGCCTTCCAGCCGACGAACGGTTTCTTCGTCAGCGGCATAATTTCCTTCGCCATGCGCCACCGGCACGCGGATCACCTGCCCCGCGTTATAGCCGCGCGTAAACGGCGTATCGGAGCGCTCGACGCGAAGATGCACATCGCGGCAGATGAACTTGAGCTGCGCGTTACGCATCAGCACACCGGGCAACAACCCGGTCTCACACAGGATCTGAAAGCCATTGCAAACGCCGAGCACAAGACCGCCAGCAGCGGCATGAGCCCGCACCGCGTCCATGATCGGCGCGCGCGCGGCAATCGCCCCACAGCGCAGATAGTCCCCGTAGGAAAATCCGCCCGGGACGACGACCAGATCCGTCCCCTTCGGAAGGGAGGTCTCGGCGTGCCACACCATCGCGGCATCGTTGCCGGAGGCCAGTTTCAACGCCCGCGCCATGTCGCGTTCGCGGTTGATGCCTGGGAATACGAGAATGGCTGATTTCATCGAGGTTCCGATCAATAAAGCGCGCGAGCGTCACGCCTTCTCCGCATGACTTACCCATTTGAGGGGCCATTTTCCAGTGTTAGCTTGGCCTTTCAGCACTGCAAAATCGTGCTGACCAACAAAAAACAGGGATGGAAGAACAATGGATAATGACCGCCGCAAATTCCTGAAGTCCTCTGCCGCAGGCGTGGTCGCAGGTGGCCTGCTCTCTACCAGTGCCGGCGAGGCCTTCGCTCAGGCCAAAAGCGCCGCCCCGGCGCCCGGCCAGCCGCCCAAGCTCGAAACGACAAAGAACATGACCTTGGCGATGCTGCAGACCCCGATGGGGCTGGCGCTCGGCGTGCGCACCGACAAGGGCATCGTGAATGTGTCGGCAGCCGAACAGGTCTTCAAGCTTGGCGCACCGCTCTCCACCGATCAAGTGATCAGCGGCGAGTACAATGCCGCCGCGCTGAAGTCGACCATCGACAAGGCGAAAGCAGCTGGCGACAAATATTTGGTCGCGGAAAAATCAGCCAAATTCGCTCCCTGCGTCACGGAGCCCAGCAAGATTATCTGCGTCGGCCTGAACTACAGAGCCCATGCGGCGGAAGCCAACGAGACGCTCCCAAAGGAGCCGATCCTGTTCAACAAATACAACTCCACCCTCAACCATCACGGCGGCACGATCTCCGTCTCAAAAGAGCCCGGCAAGAATTTTGACTATGAGACCGAGCTGGTAACCGTGATCGGCAAGACGGCCCGTAACGTCAGTGAAGCCGATGCGCTCAACTACGTGTTCGGTTACTGCACGGGTCAGGACTTCTCCGAACGCGATCAACAATTACGTTCGGGCCAGTGGATGCTTGGCAAGACCGGCGACGGCTGGGGGCCAATCGGTCCATGGTTGGTGACCGGCGATCAGGTTGATCCGGAAAACCTCAACCTGAAGACCCTGGTCAACGGCGAGCAGCGCCAGTCCACCAACACCAAGAACATGATCTTCAACGTCAAGCAGCTCGTCAGCTATGCCTCGCGCTACATGACGCTCGAGCCTGGCGACCTGATTTTCACCGGCACACCCGAAGGCGTGATCCTCGGTTACCCGCCTGAGAAACGCGTGTGGCTCAAGGCAGGCGACAAGATCGTCTCCAGCATCGACAAACTCGGTGACCTTGAATTCACCCTGACCTGAGAGACCATCCAAAACAAAACCACCGGCCGTGAGGCCGGTGGTTTTCATTGAATTCACAGAAAATCAGACGATCTCGACGCGATAGTTCTCGATCACTGTATTCGCCAGCAGCTTATCGGCTGCAGCCTTAAGCGCCTCTTCAGCCTTCGCCTTGTCGGCAACGGCCAACTCGATGTCGAACACCTTGCCCTGACGAACGCTGGCAACACCGTCGACGCCAAGGGATTTCAAAGCGCCTTCAATAGCTTTGCCCTGGGGATCGAGAATGCCGTTCTTCAGCGTAACGGTAACACGTGCTTTCATCGATCAGCTCTTCACAAGCACTGGACCGGAGCCAGCCGGACGCTCGTTTTCGATCAGGATGCCGAGGCGCTTCGCGACTTCGGTGTAAGCTTCGAGCAGACCACCGAGATCGCGGCGGAAGCGATCCTTGTCGAGCTTCTCGTTTGACTTGATGTCCCACAGCCGGCACGAGTCGGGTGAGATTTCGTCGGCGACGATGATGCGCATCATGTCGTTTTCGAACAGGCGTCCGCATTCCATCTTGAAGTCCACAAGACGGATGCCGATGCCGAGAAACAGTCCGGTCAGGAAGTCGTTGACGCGGATGGCGAGCGCCATCATGTCGTCGATCTCCTGCGGCGTGGCCCAGCCGAATGCTGTGATGTGCTCTTCCGAGACCATCGGATCGCCGAGCTGATCGTTCTTGTAATAGAACTCGATGATCGAGCGTGGCAGCTGCGTGCCTTCCTCGATTCCAAGACGCTGCGACAGCGAGCCTGCGGCGACGTTGCGCACGACGACCTCGAGCGGCACGATCTCGACTTCGCGGATCAACTGCTCGCGCATATTGAGACGCTTGATGAAGTGCGTCGGTACGCCAATGTCGTTCAGATGCTGGAAGACGTATTCCGAAATCCGGTTGTTGAGGACGCCTTTGCCCTCGATCACCTGGTGTTTCTTGGCATTGAACGCGGTGGCGTCGTCCTTGAAATGTTGAATCAGGGTGCCGGGTTCGGGACCTTCATAGAGGACCTTGCCCTTGCCTTCGTAAATCCGACGCCGACGGCTCATAGGGATGTACCGTGTGTTGTTGAAATCCATGGATTGGGGTGCTCCGGGTGATTACGCGACCCGCGGCGGAGCTGCCACGAAGCCCAGAATCGCGAAACAAACCGCGAACCAGACTCCAAGGCAACCTAACCTATTGATCTGACCGATACAACGTAATGACAGGGGTTTTACCGGCCTCTTTGGTCCCACCTGCGACCTCTCGTCCGTTGCCTCCGGGGTCCCGCGAACGGTATCCAAAAGCCTCGCGCAACCAGACCCGGCGGCGCAAATTCAGCTGATGGAACAGATATATGTCCAGTTTCGACAAGCGCCAGGAAGGCTTCGAAAAGAAGTTCGCCCTCGACGAGGAACAGAAGTTCAAGGCGGAAGCCCGCCGGAACAGGCTTTTGGGCCTTTGGGCCGCCGAAAAATTGGGCAAAACCGGCGATGACGCCGCTGCTTATGCCAAAGAAGTGGTGTCTGCCGACTTCGAAGAGGCCGGCGATGGCGACGTCCTTCGCAAGGTTGCGAAGGACCTCGCTGACAAAGGGGTCACCGAAGCCGAAATTCGCCAGAAAATGGATGAACTGGTCGCGGTCGCGGTCGCCCAGGTCAAAGCGGGCCAGTAACGGTCTCAGACCTCAAACTGAATTCTGACCGGCCCGCGAGATCATCCTCGCGGGCCTATCTTTTCGATCAACCTTCCTTGAACCCGTATTCAGGCACGTTGCCCGTGGCGCCGTAATACTTGTACGGCAGGAACTTGCCCGACATGGTGATCTTGACGCGATCGCCCTTCGGATTGGGCAAGCGCTCCATCACCATGTCGAAATCGATCGCGGACATGATGCCGTCGCCATACTCTTCCTCGATCAGCGCCTTCCACGCCGGACCATTCACCATCACCAGTTCGTAGAAGCGATAGATCAGCGGGTCGGTTGGCGGCATTGGCATTCCGCGCATCGGCGTTTCGTTGAGCATGGCAATTTCGGATTTCGACAGCCCGAACAGCTCGCCAGCGTTGGCCGCCTGCGGCTTGGTGAGCTTCATCTGACCGAGGATCGCGCCGACGACGAGAACCTCCGAATAGCCGCCGATCTGCTCGCAGATGTATTTCCACGTCCATCCCTTGTCGCGCTTGATATCGAGCAGCTTCTCGGTGAGATCGGATCGTTTCATGACTTTCTCCTAAATGAGTTGAATCGCTCAGAAGATCATCAGCAACAGCCATGCCAACCGTCATCGAAGGAAAAACGCCGGGTTTCCCACGCATGGTGCCGCAAAAGCTTGCAGCGAACGCCACGAAATTGCGCAAACAAAATTATATTCAAAGAAAACGGCGAGCGTGACATGCACATCACGCTCGCCGGATACACTAAGCTTGTCGCTCGATCCAATTATTTCAGCGAGTCAGCAACCTTGGCGATGCCGGCAAGAACGCAAACTTCGTCCTTCTCACCACCGGGTGCGCCGGATGCTCCAACCGCGCCGATGACCTCGTTGCCAACCTTGATCGGAGCACCGCCACCGACAGCAACCACGCCTGGAATCTGACGCAGGTAGGCACTTTCAGGATTAGACGTCAGCTTCATGAATTCCTGCGACGTCTGGCCTCGGGTACGCGAGGTGTAGGCCTTCAGGCGGCTGAATTCCATGGTATGAGGATTGGTACCGTCGCCACGGATCTGGGCTGCAACGTTACCCGCCTTGTCGATGACCGTGACCGAGACCTTGTAGCCATCCTTCGCGCACTGCTCGAGAGTGCCCTGGATGATGGCCATCGCCATGCCCATCGATACGTTTTTCTCGGTAAGCGGTGCCTGCGCATAGGCAGAACCGCAGGCGAAAACCGAAACAGAGGCAAGCAACGCAAGACCTGTGAAACGCATAGATAAACCTCCCCTATATGTTTGTTTTGAAACAACCCTTCCTAGCGCACTTTAATCCACGCGATGGGGAATAATTGTCGGGAGGTATGTTGCGGCCGCGAAGCGACGGGCGTCACTTCAAGGTAATCTGAAACCTCATCGATCCGGTGATTACGGAGTAGCCTTCAGCTTGAGGAAAACCGGTCACTGAAATAGAGACACCGCGCGATCAAGCGCCGCTAACTGACGACCTCTGAATTGCACTCACGATCTGAACGAGCACCGCTTCCACATCCTTTTCGATCTGGTCGGATAACAGATCCACGACGTAATAGCCGCGCTGAGCAAGCCATTCGCGGCGAGACGCTCGATCGCGCAAAACCGTCTCATTCTCGCCCGGATGCACGATCTCGATGGCGACGCGTCGCGTAAACGATACAAAATCCGGGATATGCTTTCCCACCGGTGTTTGCCGCTTGAATTGCGCTGCAAAGCGGCGATCGGTGGTCAGAGCCTGCCACAGGATGCGCTCGGCATCGGTCGGATTGCGTCGCAGCAGCCGCGCTAACCCTCGCACGGTGCCGCTCTCGGACGATGATCGCGCCTCACTGTGTTCGGCAAGTAACGCGCGCAGCCGCGTCGCATCACTGCCATCGAGGACACCGCCCTTCGCGGGGCCCTTGCGGCCCTCGGCAATCGCCATGACGACGCCGTGCAGCGTGTGCATGTCCTGCTTGCTCGGCTCCATCCGGGTGAAGATGTTGCGCAAATTCACCAGCATTACCTCGCGCTTTTCTGGCGGACGGAGGAATTCGACCTTGTCGAGTTCGCTGACCAGATTGTCGAAGAAGCTCTGCATCTGATTGTTGGAAGCTCGTTCCGAGCGCTCCGGCATATCGAACGGCAGCTCATTCGCGGTCGCGAGCTTGAACCACTCATAGCCCATCAGCAACACGGCCTGGGCGAGGTTCAGCGAGGCGAAGCCCGGGTTGACCGGAAAGGTGATGATGCGGTTGGCAAGCGCGACTTCTTCATTCATCAGCCCCCAGCGTTCCCGCCCGAACAGGATCGCGGTTGTCCCCTCGGCTGCCGTCTCTTGCGCGATCTGTTGTGCGGCCTCCTCGGGACCAACCACCGGCTTGGCCTGATCATGCGCCCGCGCCGTGGTCGCAAACAGCAGCGAGCAATCGGCGACTGCCGCTTCAACGGTATCGAACAGTTCCACGCCGTTGAGAATATGATCCGCCCCAGCCGCTGCGCGCTGGGCTGCCATGTTCGGCCAACCGTCGCGGGGATTGACGATGCGCAACCGCGTCAACCCGAAATTGCCCATGGCGCGGGCGCACATGCCGATGTTCTCGCCGAGCTGTGGCTCCACCAGAACCACGATAGGTCCAGTCAATTCCCTGCCGGCTTTGGTCTTGTCCGTACCGGACATGGGCTCACTTTCCGATTCGATAACTGAATGCGCTGATTCAGACTGCAAACGTCTTGAATCAAGTCCTGAAGAGCTTGATTCAACGACCTACGATTTTGATTCAAGCACTGAAGAATTTGATTCAGGATGTGAATTCTTTGAATCAACATCTGAAGACATCGATTCAAGCGCCTGAAATTTCGCATATAAATCAACCAGATAGAGACTTCACTTCAATCTGGTGCAAAATCCGAGGCTTGCTGAAGGCGGTCACCCTCGAAGATCGTTCGGCGCCCCGCGCGAGGGCGACAAAGCCAGACTTCGGCCCCGTCCGTCAAGATGCTCCGGTCACCCGACGCCGCTGGGTGAGAGCGGTTCTGATCGATCCTCAAAAATGGGCAGCCGTGATGCTTTCGCTGACTTTCGCCGCCTTCTTCGCGGTGCTATAGCCGCCCGCGTAAACCATTCCTGTTGCCTAAACTTCCCTCAAAAAGGCCCGATCCCACATGGCAAAAATCAAGGTGACCAACCCTGTCGTCGACCTCGACGGCGACGAGATGACCCGGATCATCTGGCAGTACATCAAGGACAAATTGATCCATCCGTTTCTTGATATCGACCTGATGTATTTCGACCTCGGGATGGAGCACCGCGACAAGACCAACGATCAGGTCACCATCGACGCGGCTACCGCCATCAAGAAGCACGGCGTCGGCGTCAAGTGCGCGACCATCACTCCCGACGAAGCGCGCGTGAAGGAATTCAACCTCAAGGAAATGTGGAAGTCGCCGAACGGCACCATCCGCAACATCCTCGGCGGCGTCGTGTTCCGCGAGCCGATCATCTGCAAGAACGTGCCACGCCTCGTTCCGGGCTGGACCAAGCCGATCATCATCGGCCGCCATGCTTTCGGCGATCAGTACCGCGCCACGGATTTCAAGTTCCCGACCGCCGGCACCATCAGCATCAAGTTCGTCGGCGATGACGGCAAGGTCATCGAGCGCGAAGTGTTCAAGGCCCCCGGCCCTGGCGTCACCCTCGGCATGTTCAACCTGGATGAATCGATCCGCGACTTCGCCCGCGCTTCGATGAACCTCGGCCTCGCCCGCGGCTATCCGGTCTACCTGTCGACCAAGAACACGATCCTCAAGCAGTACGACGGCCGCTTCAAGGACATCTTCCAGGAAGTGTTCGACACCGAGTTCAAGAAGGACTTCGACGCCAAGGGCATCACCTACGAGCACCGCCTGATCGACGACATGGTCGCCGCAGCGATGAAGTGGTCCGGTGGTTACGTCTGGGCCTGTAAGAACTACGACGGTGACGTGCAGTCCGACACCGTTGCCCAGGGCTACGGCTCCCTCGGCCTGATGACCTCGGTCCTGCTGACGCCAGATGGCAAGACGATGGAAGCTGAAGCTGCGCACGGCACCGTGACCCGCCACTTCCGCGAGCACCAGAAGGGCAAGGAGACCTCGACCAACTCCATCGCCTCGATCTTCGCCTGGACCCGTGGCCTCGGCCATCGCGCCAAGCTCGACAACAATGCCGAATTGGCAAAGTTCGCCAATACGCTTGAGAAGGTTTGTGTCGAGACCGTCGAAGCCGGCTACATGACCAAGGATCTCGCGCTGCTCGTCGGCGCCGATCAGCGTTGGCTTTCCACCACGGGCTTCCTCGACAAGGTCGCGGAGAACCTGACCAAGGCGATGGCGGCTTAAGCCCTTATCGACAAAGACAACGAAACGAAAAGGCGCGGAGCAATCCGCGCCTTTTTTGTTTTTTTATTCTGACGCGTTTTCTTCACGCGAACCGGTACCCACTTCGCTCGAAAACGCTCTAGGAGTGCACCGTGCCGATCTGGGCAATCATCGCCTTGGCGATTTCCTGTTCGCCCATGATGACCGAATTCGCGCCATGGTGTTTCAGATGGGCGATTTCCTCCTCGGAATGGGCGCGCGCAATGATCGGCAGGCTGGCGCTCAGCGCACGCGCCTTGGCCACGATCTGCCCGCCTTCGAAGGCATCCGGGATCGCAACCAACAATCCGCGGGCGGCACCGACATTCGCAGCCTGCAACATATCAGGTGCGGCGGCATTGCCGGTAATGACTTCCACACCTTCCTGCCGCAGCCGCTCGACCGCGCCCGGCGTATCCTCGATGACAAGCAGTGGCGTATTGGCTTGCCGCAACGCCTTGCTGACGACGCTGCCAACGCGACCATGCCCAACCAGCACCACGTGATTGGACAGCTGCGACACCGGCAGTGGGACGCGGGGAACAGCCGCCTCCTTCTTTTTCGATGGCTTTGATGTCTCGTCAAAGCCCGCCAGCACGTGATCGAGCATCGCGAAGAATAGCGGGTTCAGCATGATCGAGATGATCGCCCCCGCGAGCACCAGATCGCGCCCACGTTCCGGCAACAAAGCAAGACTGACACCGAGACCGACGAGGATGAAGGAGAACTCGCCGATCTGCGCGAGGCTCGCCGAAATGGTCAACGCGGTTGATGTGGGATAGCCGAACAGCCGCACGATCGCGAAAGCCGCAACGGATTTGCCGAGAATGATGATGAGCACGGTTGCGAGTAACGGTAACGGTTCACGTACCAGGATCGCCGGATCGACCAACATGCCCACCGACACGAAGAACAGCACCGCAAACGCATCGCGCAATGGCAAGGTCTCGTTGGCGGCACGCTGGCTGAGTTCGGACTCGCTCAGGATCATGCCGGCAAAAAACGCGCCCAGCGCGAACGACACATCGAACAGAACCGCCGCACCGAATGCCACACCGAGCGAGATCGCAAACACGGCGAGACGAAACAGCTCCCGTGAACCGGTATGAGCGACATAATGCAGGATCCACGGGATCACGCGGCGCCCGACCACCAGCATGAAGATCACGAAAGCGGCGACCTTGCCGAGCGTGATCGCAATGGGCATCGCCAGCGCAGCAAGGCCTGCACCATTGGTTGCCTCGCCCTTTAGCAGACCGGCCATTGCCGGCAGCAACACCAGTGTCAGGACCATGGCGAGGTCTTCGACGATGAGCCAACCGACCGCAATACGCCCACGCTCGGTGTCGATCAGGCGTCGCTCCTGCAACGCCCGCAACAACACGACTGTACTTGCGACGGACAACGCAAGCCCGAACACCAACCCGCCACCTAGCGGCCAACCGAGTAGCCATGCCAGCGCGATGCCGAGCAGCGTCGCAACCGCAATTTGAACTGTTGCCCCTGGGATTGCGATGCTTCGCACCGAGAGCAAATCTTTCAGGGAGAAATGCAGCCCAACGCCGAACATCAGGAGGATGATCCCGATTTCGGCAAGTTCGTTGGCGATGTTCTGGTCCGCGACGTAACCGGGTGTAAACGGCCCCATTAGGACGCCGGCGACCAGATAACCGACCAGCGGTGATATACGAAAACGCTGCGCCACCGCGCCAAGCACAAAAGCCAGCACGAGGCCAACGACGACCGTGGAGATCAGAGGTGTGTTGTGATTCATACCGCAGTTTGCGGCGCGGATGAACGAGATACCAGCGGGTTCGAGGTGACGCATCGCCGCAGCGCGCGCATGTTCTCGGTAGACTTGTTGTGACCTGCCTCGGTTTGGCCGCACTGGATTGCGCACTGATGTATCAAGGAAACATCGCATGCGACGATTCGGTCTTGGATTTATGATCGGTGCCTTGATCGCAGCTGCGATCTGGCTGAACAACACGTCGCTATGGAGCACGCCCTCTGCGAAGCCGCTGCTGCTTGCCCATCGCGGGCTCGCACAGACCTATGATTCAACTGGATTGACTGCTACGACCTGTACGGCGGCGCGCATTCATCCGCCCGAACACCCTTACATCGAGAATACCATTCCCTCGATGCAGGCTGCCTTCTCGGCCGGCGCGGACATCGTCGAGCTCGATCTTCATCCAACCACCGACGGGCAATTCGCTGTCTTTCATGATTGGACGCTGGACTGCCGCACTGACGGACGCGGCATCACGCGCGAACAGAGCATGGCCGATCTGAAAAAGCTCGATGTCGGCTACGGCTATACATCTGATGGCGGCGAGACATTCCCGTTCCGGGGCGAGGGCATCGGACTGATGCCGACACTTGATGAGGTTCTCGCGCGCTTCCCTGACAAGCGCTTTCTCATTCATGTCAAAAGCAACGACCCGGCCGAAGGTGAAACGCTCGAGAGACGCTTGGCCGCTTTGGCGCCCAATCAGCTCGAAAAGCTCATGGTGTATGGCGGAGATCGTCCAGTTGCAGTGATCCGCGCAAGACTTCCCAAAATTCAGACCATGTCGAAGGCAACACTTAAATCATGCGTCATTCGCTATGGGTTGATCGGCTGGGCCGGGTTCCTGCCGGCTGACTGCAAACACAGTCTCATACTGATGCCGTCCGATTATGCGCACTGGATGTGGGGCTGGCCGAACCTGTTCGTTGCGCGCATGAAGCGCGCGAGCTCCGATGTTTTCATCATGAGCCCGAATGAGGGCGAGCCGTTCTCGCGCGGGATCGACACCCGCGATGATCTTCGAAACGTGCCGAAGCCGTTTTCAGGAGGCATCTGGACCAACCGCATCGACCGGATCGCGCCGCTTCTCGCATCCGAGAAGCAGTAGCCCCCATCGATCAGCCGCCCATTGCGGTCTCGATCGCCTTCAAAGCAGCATCCGCCTTGGTACCATCGGGACCGCCAGCCTGCGCCATGTCAGGCTTTCCGCCACCGCCTTTGCCGCCAAGCACTTCGGATGCCTTGCGCACTAGGTCAACCGCTGAGAAGCGCTGCGTAAGATCCGCCGTCACACCGACGACCACACTCGCTTTGCCGTCCTCGCTCGTCGCAATCAATGCAACGACACCAGAACCGACTTCTTTCTTACCCTGATCGGCAAGACTCTTGAGGTCCTTGATCTCGATGCCCTGCACAGCGCGGCCGAGGAACTTCACATCACCAATGGTGCGGATGTCGGAGCCGGCACTGCCAGCGGACGCGCCGCCACCCATCGCGAGCTTCTTGCGCGCATCCGACAGATCACGCTCGAGCTTCTTGCGCTCCTCGATCAATGCAGCGACGCGCGCCGGCATATCTTCAAGCGTCGTCTTCAATTCGGCCGCGGCTGTCTTCGCAGTCTGAATGCTCGCATTTGCTGTCTGCCGCGCGATCTTGCCGGTCAGCGCTTCGATACGACGAACGCCGGACGCGACCGCGCTCTCACCGGAGATCGAAATCAAACCAATGTCACCTGTACGCTTGACGTGGGTGCCACCGCACAGTTCGACGGACCAACCAAGGGTGTTGCCTGAGCCTTTGCCCATGGACACCACGCGCACTTCGTCGCCGTACTTTTCACCGAATAACGCGCGCGCGCCGGAAGCACGCGCATCGTCCACCGCCATCGAACGTGTGACGACTTCGCCGTTCTCGATAACGATATCGTTGGCGATGTCCTCGATGCGGCGCAGCTCATCCGCGCTGATCGGCTTATTGTGTGCGAAGTCAAACCGCAGACGTTCGGGAGCAACCATCGAGCCACGCTGTGCGATGTGATCGCCAAGCACCTGGCGCAGTGCTTCGTGCAGAAGATGCGTTGCAGAGTGATTGGCGCGGATCGCGGACCGCCGCGCGTGGTCCACTTCAAGCTGCAACGCCATGCCGGGCTTCAGCGTTCCCTGCTCGACCGTGCCGAGATGCACGAACAGGTCGCCGCCCTTCTTCTGCGTATCCGTGACGCGAATGCGCACGCCCTCGCCGGTCAGCACGCCGGTGTCGCCGACCTGACCGCCGGACTCGCCGTAGAAGGGCGTCTGGTTCATCACAACAGCGCCGCTGTCGCCTGTCTTCAGGCTGTCGACTTCCGTACCGTCCTTCACAAGTGCAGTGACAACGCCTTCTGCGATCTCGGTGTCGTAACCGAGAAACTCAGTTGCTCCCAGCTTCTCGCGCAGCGGAAACCAGACCTTCTCGGTCGCAGTGTCGCCTGAGCCTGCCCACGCCGCGCGTGCCTTGGCGCGCTGCTGATCCATCGCATCGGTAAAGGATGCAATATCAACGCTGATGCCACGGTTACGCAGCGCATCCTGTGTCAGGTCGAGCGGAAAACCATAAGTGTCATAGAGCGTGAAGGCCGTTTCGCCGTCGAACATATCGCCCTTTTTCAGCGAACTGCTCTTCTCATCGAGAATCGTGAGGCCACGCTCGAGCGTCTTGCGGAAACGGGTTTCCTCGAGCTTCAGCGTTTCCTCAATGAGGTTCTCAGCGCGGACGAGTTCCGGGTAGGCTTGGCCCATCTCGCGCACCAGCGCCCAGACCAGGCGATACATCAGCGGCTCTTTGGCGCCGAGCAACTGGCCGTGGCGCATGGCACGGCGCATGATCCGGCGCAGCACGTAGCCGCGGCCTTCATTTGATGGCAGCACGCCATCGGAGATCAGGAACGACGATGCACGCAGATGGTCCGCGATCACGCGCAGTGACGCCTTTTGCGGGCCGTGCGGATCAGCGCCTGTCAATTCCGAGATCGCGCGGATGAGTGCGACGAACAGATCGATTTCGTAATTGTCGTGCTTGCCCTGAAGCACAGCGGCGATGCGCTCCAGACCCATGCCGGTGTCGATCGAAGGCTTCGGCAGTGGCACGCGGTTACCCGGCTCGATCTGGTCGAACTGCATGAACACGAGATTCCAGATCTCGATGAAGCGGTCGCCATCCTCATCCGGCGAACCGGGAGGACCACCGGGAATCTTGTCGCCATGGTCGAAGAAGATTTCCGACGACGGCCCGCAGGGGCCGGTATCGCCCATCTGCCAAAAGTTGTCCGAGGTCGCGATGCGGATGATCTTCGATTCAGGCAGGCCCGCGATTTTCTTCCAAAGACCGAATGCCTCGTCGTCTTCGTGATAAACGGTGACGAGCAAGCGGTCCTTCGGCAGGCCGTAGTCCTTGGTGATTAAATTCCAGGCAAGCTCGATGGCGCGCTCCTTGAAATAGTCGCCAAACGAGAAGTTGCCGAGCATCTCAAAGAAGGTGTGGTGGCGGGCGGTGTAACCGACGTTATCGAGATCATTATGCTTGCCGCCGGCCCGGACGCACTTTTGCGAGGTTGTGGCCCGCTGGTAGGGGCGATTCTCAAGCCCGGTGAATACGTTCTTGAATTGCACCATGCCCGCATTGGTGAACATCAATGTCGGGTCATTGCGTGGAACCAGCGGCGACGAAGGCACGATCTCGTGGCCATTCTTCGCAAAATAATTCAAATACGCCGATCTGATCTCGTTAACGCCGCTCATAATCGTCCAATCGCGCCTAAATACCGCCCGCGATCATGACGCGTGCAATGGGTGTCCCGCACTGCTTTTAGACGCGGGAATTTCGCATGTCCAGAAAGTGTGTCCCGGATCAGGGGGTTGCAGCAAGGGGCTGCAAGCGGCCGTTGATAGTTCGTTCAGCCGCGTTGACAGCCCCTCGAAACCGGTGTTCTCCTCACCATGTATTCGATACGTCGCGTCGGGAGAGACCGGCTTTGTGCCGGCGCCGAAGGAGCAACCGCCCCGGAAACTCTCAGGCAAAAGGACCGCGCGACGACCTAAAATCTGGAAAGAGATGCGGCCGGACATGTCCGGAGCGGCATCCGCCGACGGGATAATACTCTCAGGCGCAGCGACAGATGGGGCTTCGACAGAGTTTCGGGAACTGGTCCCGAATCCGTCTGGAGCCTCGTGATGCAAGCCGCCGAACGCGATCAATCCTCAGCCAATAGCCTCAAGCGCGTTCCACTGCACGACCTGCACGTGTCGCGTGGAGGCAAGATTGTCCCCTTCGCGGGCTATGAAATGCCGGTGCAATATGCGGCTGGCGTGCTGAAGGAACACCTCCACACCCGCACGTCTGCCGGCCTGTTCGACGTCTCCCACATGGGCCAGATCGCCCTTCGCCCGAAGTCCGGCAAGGTCGAAGACGCTGCCATCGCTCTCGAACGGCTGGTGCCGCAGGATATTCTGGGAGTTGCACCGGGCCGCCAGCGCTACGCGCAGTTCACCAACGACCAGGGCGGCATCCTTGACGATCTGATGGTGGCAAACTTTGGCGATCACCTGTTCTTGGTGGTCAATGCCGCCTGCAAGGCCGAAGACGAAGCGCACCTGCGCGCGCAGCTTTCCGATATCTGCGACATCACGCCATTGCCGAATCGTGCGCTGATTGCGCTGCAGGGACCGAAGGCGGTCGAGGTGCTGGCGAAACATTCACCCACCGTTGCAGCAATGCGCTTCATGGATGCCGGCCCGCATCGTGTGCTCGACATCGATTGTTTTGTTTCGCGGTCCGGTTACACCGGTGAGGACGGTTTCGAGATTTCGGTGCCTGCCGATCAGGCCGAGCGACTCGCAACAACACTGTTGGTTGATCCTGCTGTGCTGCCGATTGGGCTCGGTGCACGCGATAGTTTGCGGCTCGAAGCCGGGCTCTGTCTCTATGGTCATGACATCGACACCACCACGACGCCGGTCGAGGGCGCACTGGAGTGGTCGGTTCAGAAGAGCCGCCGCACCGGCGGCGCACGCGCCGGGGGTTTTCCCGGCGCGGATATCATCCTCAAGCAGTTCGAGAACGGCGCGGCACGACGCCGTGTCGGCCTGAAGGCGGAAGGCCGCGCACCGGTGCGTGAAAATGCGCCGCTTTTCGCCAATGAGACATCAACAGAAGCAATCGGCGTCGTCACCTCCGGCGGATTCGGCCCGAGCGTGAATGCACCGGTCGCGATGGGCTATGTACCCTCCACTTCCACTGCCGACGGCACCGTCATCTTCGCTGAAGTGCGTGGGCAGCGTCTGCCCATGCGCGTCGCCCCCATGCCTTTCGTTCCCAATGGTTACAAACGCTGAGGACTGTTCATGACCACACTTTTCACATCCGATCACGAATGGCTCCAGATCGAGGGGGATGTCGCCACCATCGGCATCACCGACTACGCACAAACCCAGCTCGGCGACGTGGTGTTCGTTGAACTGCCGAAGGTTGGCCGCTCGCTCAAGAAGGCGGAAGCTGCCGCCACTGTCGAGAGCGTGAAGGCCGCGTCGGACGTTTACGCGCCGGTCACCGGCGAGGTGATCGAGATCAACGATGCGCTCGTTGCCGATCCATCCCTTATCAACTCCGATCCCGGTAACGCCGCGTGGTTTTTCAAACTGCGCCTTGCCGACAAAAGCGAACTCGACGGCCTGATGGATGAGGCCGCCTACAAGGCCCACACGGCCTAGTGCGCTGGATTTAACGTTCGTACACCGTGGGCGGCGTGTCCTACAAACGAACGTTAAATTCCGAAGCGCACTAGCTTCATAGAGTTGCTAGTACCCTTCGCTTTCCGAAGTTCGCAAGGCGGGTGCTGCGACGTGTTACGAACTTCGGAAAGCGGGTACTAGGGAGATTGTCATGACCGCGCATCGCAAAGCCGCCGAGCCTGCTATCGATTTTGTACGGCGACATATTGGTCCCTCGCCGCGCGACATCGATGCCATGCTGGAGAGCGTGGGCGCCTCGAGCCTGAGCGCGCTGATGGGCGAAACTCTGCCGTCAACCATCCGCCAGAAGGCACCGCTCGATCTCGGAACACCGCTGAGCGAAACTGGTGCGCTCGCGCATATGCGCGATATCGCGGCACGCAATCAGGTGTTCACATCGCTTATCGGTCAAGGTTATTCCGGCACGATTCTCCCCGCGGTGATCCAGCGCAACATCCTGGAAAATCCTGCATGGTATACGGCCTATACACCGTACCAGCCGGAAATCAGCCAAGGCCGCCTGGAAGCGCTGTTCAACTTCCAAACCATGGTTTGTGATCTGACCGGCCTCGATGTGGCGAATGCGTCGCTGCTTGATGAAGGTACGGCAGCCGCAGAAGCGATGGCTCTGGCCGAACGCGCGTCGTCCGTGAAGACAAAAGCGTTCTTCGTCGATCATGAGGTCCATCCGCAGACGCTCGCGGTGCTACGCACCCGTGCCGAGCCGCTTGGCTGGTCGCTCATTGTCGGCGATCCTGCGCGCGATCTCGATAAGGCCGATGTGTTCGGTGCGTTGTTCCAGTATCCAGGCACGCATGGCGCATTGCGCGATCCGCGCGCGGCCATTGCTGCATTGAAGGCAAAAGGCGGCATCGCGGTTGTGGCCGCTGATCCGTTGGCGCTGACGCTAGTGGCGTCGCCCGGTGACCTCGGCGCTGACATCGCGGTCGGATCAACGCAGCGCTTTGGCGTGCCCATGGGATATGGCGGCCCGCACGCCGCCTATATGGCCGTCAAAGACGCACTGAAGCGCTCGCTCCCCGGACGCATCGTGGGGCTGTCAGTAGATTCACGTGGACAGCCGGCCTACCGGCTCGCCCTGCAAACACGCGAACAGCACATCCGCCGCGAGAAGGCGACCTCGAACATCTGCACCGCGCAGGTGCTGCTCGCGGTGATCGCGTCGATGTACGCGGTCTATCATGGTCCGGAAGGACTGACGCATATCGCCCGCACCGTGCACCGGCGCACATCAGTATTCGCTGCCGGATTGAAAAAACTCGGTTTTGAACCGCACGACGCGGCCTATTTCGATACCGTCACAGTGACCGTCAACGGCGACCGCCATGACATCATTGCGCGCGCCGCGCATGAGAAAGTTAATCTGCGGCTCAATGGGACGACGGTCAGCATCGCGCTGGACGAAACCACAACGCCTGACATCGTCGAAGCGGTATGGCGCGTATTCGGCAGCAAGCTGGCCTACACCGACGTCGAGGGCGAGGCACGCGAGGCGTTGCCCGCTGAGCTCAAGCGCACAAGCCCGTTCCTCACCCATCCGGTGTTCCACAGCCATCGCTCGGAAACCGAGCTACTGCGCTATATGCGCAAGCTCTCGGACCGAGATCTGGCGCTCGACCGCGCCATGATTCCACTTGGCTCGTGCACGATGAAGCTGAACGCCACCACCGAAATGATTCCGGTGACGTGGCCGGAGTTCGGTCATTTGCATCCGTTTGCACCCAAGGAGCAGGCCGCCGGCTATCACGCCATGTTCGCTCAGCTCGAAAAATGGCTGGTGGACATCACCGGTTATGATGCTGTGTCGCTGCAGCCGAATTCAGGCGCCCAGGGTGAATATGCCGGGCTGCTTGCCATTCGCGCCTATCATCAGTCCCGGGGCGAACCACATCGCACAGTCTGCCTCATTCCTTCGTCTGCCCACGGCACCAACCCGGCGTCGGCCAGCATGGTTGGTATGGATGTTGTCGTTGTCGCTTGTGACGCGCGCGGCGACGTGGATGTCGAAGACTTGCGCAAGAAGGCAGCACAACATGCCGACAACCTTGCCGCCGTGATGATCACCTACCCATCGACGCACGGAGTGTTCGAGGAACACATTCGCGAGATCTGCGACATCGTTCATGGTCATGGCGGACAGGTTTATCTCGACGGCGCCAATATGAACGCACAGGTCGGACTGGCCCGGCCAGGTGATTATGGTGCGGATGTGAGCCATCTGAATCTGCACAAGACCTTCTGTATTCCCCACGGCGGCGGCGGACCGGGCATGGGTCCGATCGGGGTCAAGGCGCATCTCGCCCCATTCCTGCCGGCAGACATAACTGGTGGCGACAAGGCGGCGGTCGGTCCTGTCAGCGCCGCGCCCTATGGGTCAGCGTCGATCCTGGTGATTTCCTACATCTATATTCTGATGATGGGCGGCGAAGGTCTGACACGTGCCACCGAGGTCGCCATCCTGAATGCGAATTACATTGCCAATCGGCTCGATTCCCATTTTCCGGTTCTCTATCGCAACGCCAAGGGACGCGTCGCGCATGAATGCATCGTCGATCCGCGTGGGCTAAAAACATCGAGCGGTGTGACTGTGGATGATATCGCCAAGCGCCTGATCGATTACGGCTTCCACGCGCCGACCATGAGCTTCCCTGTTCCGGGAACGTTGATGATCGAGCCTACGGAATCGGAAGCCAAGGCCGAGCTCGACCGCTTCTGCGACGCCATGATCGCGATCCGCCGCGAGATCGCGGATGTGGAGAGTGGCCGCTGGAGCATCGAGACGTCGCCATTGCGAAACGCCCCGCATACGGTGCACGACATCGCGGACGACAACTGGTCACGGCCCTACTCCCGTGCCGACGGCTGCTTCCCAGCCGGGACGTCGCGTAACGACAAGTACTGGAGTCCCGTCGGACGCGTGGACAATGTCTATGGCGACCGCAACCTGGTCTGCTCATGCCCACCGATCACGGACTACGCGCAAGCAGCGGAGTAATAAAACAAAACGGGTGCTGAGGACGTCGGCAACTCAACGTCCGCAACACCCGCTTGCTTCCGAAGGCATGATTGTGTCCCGAAAGGATTCCCGTCTTTCGGGATCATGCTCAAACTCAAGCTGCTACGAACTCAAGTCTCAGAATTTTATACTTTGCGTGTTTCTCGGGGCGAACCGGGACTCCAGGTCTTGCCCGAAGCTCCAGTTGCTCGGAAACGCTCTTACTCTTCGACGGGCTCTTCGCCCTCAGCGTCGCTTTCCGGCGATCCAGCCAAAATCTGTTCCGCGATCAGACCAGAGTTCTGACGGATCGAAGCTTCGATCTTCGCGGTCATCTCAGGGTTAGCCTTGAGGAACGCCTTCGAGTTTTCGCGACCCTGACCGAGGCGTTGGCTGTCATAAGAGAACCAAGCTCCAGACTTCTCGACTACGCCGGCCTTGACGCCGAGGTCGAGGATCTCGCCCATCTTGGAAACGCCTTCGCCGTACATGATGTCGAATTCGACCTGCTTGAACGGCGGCGCCAGCTTGTTTTTCACCACCTTGACGCGGGTCGAGTTGCCTACGACTTCGTCACGTTCCTTGATCTGACCGATGCGGCGAATGTCGAGACGAACCGAGGCATAGAACTTCAGCGCGTTGCCACCCGTGGTGGTTTCCGGCGAACCGTACATCACACCGATCTTCATGCGGATCTGGTTGATGAAGATCACCATGGTGTGGGATTTGTTGATGGAGGCGGTCAGCTTGCGCAGCGCCTGCGACATCAAGCGTGCCTGCAGACCAGGCAGTGCATCACCCATCTCACCTTCGAGTTCAGCGCGTGGCACCAGAGCCGCTACCGAGTCGATGATCAGCACGTCGACCGCGCCGGAACGAACCAGCGTATCTGCGATCTCGAGCGCCTGTTCGCCGTGGTCCGGCTGAGAGATCAGCAACTCATCGACATTGACACCGAGCTTGCGAGCATAAACCGGGTCGAGCGCATGCTCGGCGTCGATGAAGGCGCAGATACCGCCCTTCTTCTGAGCCTCCGCCACGCAATGCAGGGCCAGCGTGGTCTTGCCCGATGATTCCGGCCCGTAGATTTCAACAATGCGCCCCTTCGGGAGACCACCGACACCAAGCGCGATATCGAGCCCCAGCGAACCCGAGGAAATCACCTCGATATCCATGGAGCGATCGGACTTGCCGAGCTTCATCACGGACCCTTTGCCGAATTGACGCTCTATTTGTGAGAGCGCTGCGGACAGGGCTTTGCTTTTGTCCATGGACGATCCTTCAACGATACGCAGGGCGGCGGGGGCCATCAGTCTTCCTCCTTATGGACGGGATTCGCCGGCCGGACAAACAGGCTTCAAGTCAGGCTTCCCTGGGCGGCGGACCGGAATCAGGATCGATCCGATGGACTAAACGTACCCCATTTGTTCCTTGTTCGCAATATGTTCTTTTCTCGGGTGAAGAATTTTGGCCATGACGGAGGTTAACTTTCACTACGGCAGCGCTTCTCTTGAAGAGCTTAACTCGCGGTTAGATCTGACTAATCCGGCTTCCCAGCGTCGTCTTCATCGAGCAGCCGCGCAAGATCAGCCATCGTAGAGCGATCTTCACCATCGTGGGGATTATCAGGAGTGGTATCAGGTTCCGGGCTGAGCCAATGCCGCAAATAGTCCCACCATGCAGATAAACTCATGGCGCCCTCCCCTGCGTCTTCGATTACGACGCCGGACAGTGATCTTGGTTTCCAGCCGGGATCAAAAATATATGACTCGTCAGTGGCCAAAGGTGCGCGCTCCACCCGACATCACCCTTAGCCTTGGTGGCGCTCGTCGGTGACCGGAGAGACCTATGTGCTCCCGCATGTTTCGAACAGCGAAGCTTCTCTATGACCACCGTTCAATCTACGACCCAGACCGAACTGCAACGCCAGGCAGATGATGCTCGCAACGAGGCAAGCAATCTGCCTCCGTGCAAGAAGCGCGACACGCTTCTCGAAAAGGCGCGCGAACTTGTTTCATCGCAAATCTGGAAGGGTGGCTGAATTCTTCGGAACTGCAGCCGCCAAGCGGAAAATGAGCCGCACGATGAGTGCCGTCTTTCTGCGCGCGTCAAAATGCTGATGATATTTGCTGTCTGCATAATATCGTCGTCAACGACTGCGGAATTCCATAGCGAGCCGACATCGCATCTGCGAGCCAGATTTAAAAAAGGGCCCCATTTGCGGGGCCCTTTAGAGTTGAACTGGAGATTTCAGGCTCAGTCACTATTCCATCAGTATCTCGCCAGAACCGGGTTGCCCCAGTTGAAGCGATAGTTGAGGCCGACCTTCACGGTATGGAAATCGTCTCGATAGCTCAGGCCCGTGCCCGTATTAAATCCAAGCGTGGTAATGGTGGTATTGTCAAAGTTGAAATATTGATACTCCACCTTTGCCGACCAATTCGGCGAGAACATGTATTCGAGACCGCCGCCGACGGTGTAACCGGTGTCACTACGATCGACAAGGAACGTCGGATCGAAGACGGAGACCATGGTCAATCCGCTGTTATCACGGAATGCAACACCACCCTTGGCATAAAGCAGTCCCGGTCCCCATGAATAACCGAGCCGACCCGTGACCGAACCGAGCCAGTCGCTGCGATCCCTGAGAGTGCCGAACCCATCCGAGAAGGTGCGATCGCCGTTCGAGATACCACTGATCTGCGCTTCGATACCGATCACCCAGTTCGACGCGAATTGATAGTCTGCACCGATCTGGCCGCCACCCATAAAGGCAGCGTCACGATTGCCGGTCGTGAGACCGAAGACATCGGTGTTGAAACTGTCGTTGCCCGAAAACGCAGCACCAACGTGGCCGCCGATATAAAATCCGCTCCAATTCCAAACTGGCGCCGGCGGAACATAAGCAGGAGCCTTTGCAGGCAAATCGGCTGCCATAGCAGAGGTCGAAACCACTGCTGCAGTAACCGCAATCATACTTGCAATTCTCAAACGCATCGAGGTCGCTCCCCTAAATGGATGAAGCCAAATCCTAGGACAGCGAAAATTATTGGAAAGATGGAACTCAATCTAAACGGGGTTATCGGCGCGAGTTTCTCGTGAGCGTGTTATTTTCAACACGATTATTCAACTGAAACGCGATTTATTTCGGTCAGCATCGGTGACTCTGTCAGCATCAATGACATTGTTTGATGCGCACATCGAAAGATTTTTCCCGCACTAAATTACCACTGCACAACGACTCATATCGCGCAGAGCCACGGAGCTCATCGGAGTGTTTGACTTCATCAATTGTCGAACTCCGGAAAAATCCTGCTCGCGTTCGGATCCACTCTCACCTCAATGATCACCATCAGATCGTACAACACGTCAGCCCCCGTAACTGAGAGGCGCGATGTCTCCTCATGCTTGCGCGCAACGATTGTCGAAGTCTGCGAGCTTTCAACTGCAGAGTGGCACGCGTGAAGCAGGCGATGAACAACGCGCCACGCCTAAATCGCGAGCATCCGGAAGACATCACTCATTGGCGGGAAGCCAACAACGAAGGACATCGAAGATTAGAAAGATTTTCGAATAACCGACTTGACTAAAGACTCGCTATTCAAAAAAAATGAGCGCAAGCTTGATCATCACCACGCTGAACCCGGCAACGTAGTGACGAAGTGTGCTCCATGCTCCCGCATCACCGGAAGGGAGTGCGTCATGACAAAATCGACACAGGAAAGCATCGAACTGAAATGGAAATTACTGGCGGCTCAGGCTCGCGAACAAGCGCAGTCACTGCCCGCTGGAAAAGAGCGCGACGAACTGAACAAGAAAGCGCGCCAACTGGACACCGCGTCGCAGATGAATCTCTGGCTTACGTCGCGGGGGCTTCAGCCGCCAACAGGCAGGTAACCTGCGACTGCGCGACACGTTAGATTGATATTCAATTATCGATAAATGCAATCATCAATGAATAAAAGCGAGGCTGCCACGTTCATCGTGGTCACCTCGCTGTTGTTCAAGCTGGCTGCGTATCGGGTTGTTTCGATTCAACACCGAAAGCCAAAAATATCCAGATCATCGCTGCTGCACTCACGAGCCAGATCGAAACGATGGCGATCGCCCCCGCCTTACTGACCGGCCGTTCTTCCGCTTCGGTAGCCAATGCGCGGCAATGCGCCATCACATCAGATGGAATGAGGGCGACAACAAGCCAGATTCCGATCGGCACAAGAATCAGATCGTCGAGATAGCCAAGGACAGGAATGAAGTCGGGGATCAGATCGATCGGCGACAACGCATATCCCGCTACGGTGAGTGCCAGCGCCTTAACGTACCAGGGCACGCGTGGATCACGAGCTGCGAAATAAATCGCGTGAACGTCGCGCTTGAGCGCCCTGGCCCACGTTCTTAAATCTGCAAGCATTCAATGCCTCTCCCTGCAGCTTCGTCCGCATCCAGCCACGCTGGTCTTGTAGGAACGCCTGCCACATGCCGCACGTCATCAGTTGCACCGCCAACCATCGAGGCAACGGCCATAACTTTCAACTGCGCAAATCGGGATTGGGGAAAGAGGGTCCCGTCCATGATGTCTCAGGAACGGGACCAAGGTCAGTTAGGAACGCTCGGCGGCTGATACAGCCGAACGGCGTGGAGCTATAGCGAAGACGCAGACGCAGCGTGATTCAAGTTTGGCTTTTACGCTCTCATATTTTTGTGACCCACAATCGAGAGCACAAATCACCGTTAAATCTTGCGAACGGTGATGTATCGTGAAACGATAGATGAACCTGAGCTGGGCAACACGTGTTGCTGTTGTGGCTGCCGCCTTCAACTTGCAGAATCCAGCGGGCCGTCGATCCCTTCAAAAATGCTTAAAATGACCGCGGCGACGACGCCTCTCTTTGACGTGTCCATTCCGAATAATGTCGCAAGCTTGTTTCAGCGCCGTTCGAGCGCAGCCGCCGTTTTTGAAAAAGACCCGATATTTCAGCAACTTAATTGAAATGTGACCGCCCGCAGACCAATTATCACGTTTTCGTGAGGTAGGTTGCCTGTTGGCATCTATTATACCAGACTTTCGCCTCACGCAGCGTCACGGCCCCGAGCCATTGAAAAAACGCGCGTCGGGAGAAACATCGTATGACCGTTCAAGCACAAGCAGCTACGCCAGAGGTCCGGGGCGGGGGTTTCCGTTGGCTCCAACTCGCCATGGGTATCGTCTGTATGGCGATGATCGCCAACCTCCAGTACGGATGGACACTGTTCGTCGATCCGATCGATGCAAAATACCACTGGGGTCGCGCCGCCATCCAGCTGGCTTTCACCCTCTTCGTCCTCACTGAAACTTGGCTTGTGCCTGTCGAGGCCTGGTTCGTCGACAAATACGGACCGCGCATTGTCGTCATGTTCGGCGCCGTGATGATCACCATCGCATGGGTGCTGAATTCGTACGCCGACTCGCTGACCATGCTCTACCTCGCTGCGATCTGCGGCGGCCTCGGCGCCGGTTCAGTCTACGGAACGTGCGTCGGCAATGCGCTGAAGTGGTTTCCGGATCACCGCGGTCTTGCCGCTGGCGCGACTGCAGCCGGTTTCGGGGCCGGCGCGGCACTTACCGTGGTGCCTATCGCGCAGATGATTGCGTCGAGCGGTTATCAGACCGCGTTCTTCAACTTCGGAATTGGTCAGGGCATCATCGTCTTCCTGGTCGCTTTCTTTCTTCGCAAACCAGATCGAGCCATTCCTGTTGTCCGCAAGAAACTCAACCTGCCACAAACCAAGCACGACTTCACGCCGCCACAGGTATTGCGCTCACCCATCTTCTGGGTGCTGTATCTCGTCTTCGTGATGGTTGCTGCAGGTGGCCTTATGGCTGCAGCACAGATCGGACCAATCGCGCATGACTACAAGATCGCGAATGAGCCGGTCAGCATGTTCGGCTTCCAGATGGCAGCGCTGACATTCGCAATCTCGCTTGACCGTATCTTCGATGGCTTCGGACGGCCATTCTTCGGCTTTGTGTCTGATAACATCGGCCGTGAACCGACAATGTTCATCGCGTTCGGAACAGCTGCGGTGATGCTGCTGACGCTATCCGCCTATGGCCACAACCCGATCGTGTTCGTGCTTGCAACCGCTGTCTATTTCGGTGTGTTCGGCGAAATCTACAGCCTGTTTCCCGCCACAAGCGGTGACACCTTCGGCTCCAAGTTTGCGACGACGAATAACGGCATGCTCTATACCGCTAAGGGGACAGCAGCTCTGCTGGTGCCCATCGCGAGCCTCGTCGCATCACACTACGGCTGGCAGGCTGTGTTCGTGATCGCGGTTGCGTTGAATGCCACTGCAGCGTTGATGGCGCTGTTCGTCATCCGGCCGATGCGACGCGCGTTCATTCTCGGCAGCGAAACAATTGCCACAGACGCCTCCGAAGCAGTGACTGCGGGGGTGCGACAAAGCGGCCCAGGCTGAGTACAAGCAAGGGACACGCTCGCTTCAAACAGCTCAACGAAACGAAAAATGAAGCTCCGGCTGAGGTCGGAGCTTCATAACTTGGGCAGACGAAAGCTTTGTCGAGCCTGATGTTTGGCGAAATCATGTCGGCATCGCGACGAGGTTCCCGAAACGGTACCGAGACGTGTTCAGCTCTGATCAAAACAACTTCCAAGGCTTTGCGCGTTTCACCGCGACTCAGTTACGATTCGCATCAATTGCTGGAATGCACTGGGGGTGACTACGGCAACCTAGGGGAGGTTCGCCAATGGAAAGCGCTCAGCCGCGACCACGAAAGCACGAACGAGAGCACATTCATGGTCTATCGTCTCATCAACGCGACAGCGACGACCATCCTGACATTGACGCATTGCTCCAGGAAAATGCACGACTGAAAGAACTCGTCGTCAAACTTTCCGGTCTCGTTCTAAAAACCGTCGTTGATCAGTCGTGAACAACCAAGACGCTGAAATCAAAAAAGGCCGCTCTGCTGAGCGGCCTTTTTCATTACGCCAATCCTACGCAGTTATTTCGTTTTCGATTTTGCGTGCTTGGCAGGTTCGGTCGTTCGCACCGTTGCCCATGGATCAGAGCTCGCCTTGCCGTCCGGAATCGTTGAACGGGCGGCCTTGGCGGCCTCTTCGTTTGCCTTGTTCCGCGCAATCTCTTCGTCCGTGAGCTGCTTCTCTTCGTTCAGCCGGAACCCAGGCATCATCGATTGAGCATAAGCCGTTGGCACCGTCATCAACCCGATCAACACCGCTATCCGAACCACACGCATCCCAATACTCCCCGAAATCTTGCTATCCCCGTCCGGCCCTACGCCAGCCCAAACTGGCGGGACAATACTCCGAAGCGAAACGCGGGCCAAGACTGTGAAAAGGCCTGAAATGGGCGGCAACCCCGCTGCTTTTGCATGGTTTCGAGCGGGCTTTACCGTCTTTCTGAATCAATCCTGAACGTGAACCCGATTGGTACGCAGGATCGATTTATCTGACGGCAACGTCGCACTGCTAGGCTCCGGACAGTTACCCAGGCAGGACTGTTACCATGGTCGAGAGACGATCGGAGCCACGGCGGCGCGTCTTCAAAGGCGGCCTGATCTCATTTGGCGGTGCGGGCATCGACTGCACCGTCCGCAACATCTCGCCAAACGGCGCGGCTCTCGACGTCGCAAGCATCATCGGGATTCCGAGATCATTTCAACTCGCGATCGAGACGGATCATTTTCTTCGCCGCTGCCGGCTGGTGTGGAATAACGACCATCGTCTCGGCGTTACGTTCGAGTGATCGCGGGCGCTCCCTGCCCGATTTGCGTGAAGGCATCATCCGCCGACAAACCACGTAAAACATCGTCCGGTGCTCGTTGAACAGGGACGCCCTATCCCCTGATTTTGTGCGGGCTGACCATCGTTAACAATGCGTCAAAGCCAAGCGACGCATTTAACCCAAATCCCAAATCCGATTTTGATGTTTGATCCGTAGGTTCCTACCCAAGACGCGAAGAAAATCGCGAGGCTGTGCGCTGCCTCGTGCAACAGCGCCGTGGAATTGGGACAGGGACGTGGTCGAAATTGTCAGCACACAAACCGCCGCTTCGCGCAGCGACGCTCGTTTTGCGCCTGCAAGCAAACCCGAACCCGCGCGTACGAGCCCCACTGTAGCTCCTCTGGCTACTGTTTCCATCGACCAGTGGCGGCGATTGAGCGACAACGCGGTCGAACCTAACGGCTACTATCTGCCGGAATGGGAAACGTCGGTAAACGCATTCGCCCAGGGACGGACCGGCGTGTCCGCTCTCACGGCGGAGATTCCGGAAGTGGATGGCAGCCCGCGCCTAATCGGCTTGATGCCCGCGATTTCCGCTTGGCGGGCTTACAAACTGCCCGTCCCTGCCCTGGTCACCGCGGATCCGTACGGCGCGCTGGGGACACCAATACTCGATCGCGAACTCGCGGACGTGGCCGTGTCGCATCTGATGCAACAGGCGCGCGATGCGGGCGCACATGCATTGATCCTGCGCGATCTGCCGCTCGACGGCCCAGTCATGGCGGCATTTTCCCGCGTGCTCGAAGAGAACCGGCTGCGTCCACGCATCCTGCAACCACATGCGCGGGCATGTCTCGACGCCACGCTGAATGCAGATGAATTGCTGCGCGATGCGCTGGGCCCGAAGAAGCTGAAAGAACTACGCCGCCAGCGCAACCGGCTCGCGGAACATGGCGAGGTGATTTTCACGATCGCCACGATGCCCGATGAAGTCGAACGCGATCTGGAGATTTTTCTCGCACTTGAGTCCAGCGGCTGGAAGGCCAAACGCGGCACGGCACTCGCCCAGAACGAGGGTGACTCCGCCTTTGTCCGCCGCGCGGTGCGCGATGCCGCGGCACGCGGAAAATGCGAGATCGTCACGCTGTACGCAGGTGAGATTCCCGTGGCGGGCGCCATCGTGCTTCGCCATCTTGATCGCGCCTTTTACTTCAAACTTGGCGTCGATGAGAATTTTGCCAAGCTCTCGCCCGGCGTACAGCTGACGCTCGAATTGACGCGCCACCTGTGTGAGGACGAGACAGTCAAAACGGTGGATTCCACGGCTATCGCCGGTCATCCGATGATCGACCCGATCTGGAGAGGACGGCTCGCGATTGGCGACGTACTCATTCCGCTCAACCGCTACGATCCGCTCGTTCCCCTCATTCGTCTTGCCCTCACCGGGCGCAAGTCGGTCCGCGAACCACTTCGCCGTATCGTTCATTCCATCAGGAAATTTCAGGAGAAGCGCCCGTGAACGCGACCTCGACCATTTCCCCCGTCATCACCGCGGACAATCAGTCGCTGCAGAATGACTTTCCGCTGAAGCCCTTCGCGATTCATCACAAGCTGTCAGGCCACCCGCTGCTGACATTGCCACGGATCGCCCAGCTCGCGTCTGAAATGCCGCGCGACTTGATCGAATATAACTCCGGTGATGCCGCGATCAGCCAGGATCCGGATAAGGTCAAGAGTGTCGACCTCGACCCGGTTGAAATCGTCAACCGCATTCAGACCGCCGGTGCATGGATGGTGCTCAAGCGCATCGAAAACTCGCCGGAATACCGCGCGTTGCTCGTGGATGCACTCACCTCCGTGGCCCGTGCGCGCGGCTTCAAGAATGTTCGGGATGCCGGCTTCGAACAGATCGAAGGCTTCCTGTTCGTCTCGTCGCCGAATTCGACCACGCCATTCCATATGGACGCCGAAGATAACTTATTTGTGCAGATCCACGGCGAGAAATTCTTCCGCGTCTACGACAACCGCGACGGCTCTATCGCCGACGACGCGCAGGTCGAACACTCCACCGTGAAGCACCGCAACGTAAAGTACGACGAAAGCTTCAAGTCACGCGGCATCGAATTCCATTTGTTCGATGGCGACGGATGCTATGTGCCCTATCAGTGGCCGCACTGGGTGCGTACCGCAGGCTCATATTCGATCTCGATGGCGATCACCTGGAAGACAAAGGAAGTGCGCCGGCTGAACGACCTGCATCGGTTCAACTCAATGCTGCGTGGGCTCGGCCTACCGCAGGCTGCCCCCGGCGCCCGTCCCGCGTTTGATCACATCAAACTCGCCGCGTACCGCACTATGGCCGCCGCCGTTCAGCCGCTGCGATCATCTGAGGCCATGCGCCGCGTCATTCGCCGCGTCGCGCTGGGCAAGAACGCCAACTACTATCTGAAGAAGGCGTGAGAGCCTAAACCTTAGCGTCCATTTCCGCCGCCACCTGCCGGATGGCTAACGCAAGCTGGTCCGCCGGTTGCGCGCCGGAAATGGCGTATTTGTTGCCGAGAATGAATGTCGGCACGCCGGAAATTCCTTTGTCCGAAGCCTCTTTCGCCTGCTCGGAAACGAGATCGACATCGTCGTTCGTGCCGAGACGTTGACGCACGACATCAGGGTTCATACCGATGTCGGCAGCTGCCTGCACCAGCACGTTGATATTTGTCAGATCGCCCCCGTCCCGGAAATAAAGCTCCATCAGACGCTGCTTCATCGCCGCGGCCTTGCCTTCCGACTCGGCCCAATGGATCAGGCGATGGCTATCGATGGTATTGGGCTGACGCTTCATCAAGTCCGAATTGTATTCAAGCCCCTCTTCCGCCGCAGCGGCACCCACACGGCCTGCAATT
Source organism: Afipia dichlorophenoxyacetatis (assembly GCF_055386385.1). Taxonomy (NCBI): domain Bacteria; kingdom Pseudomonadati; phylum Pseudomonadota; class Alphaproteobacteria; order Hyphomicrobiales; family Nitrobacteraceae; genus Afipia; species Afipia dichlorophenoxyacetatis. The sequence goes on from NZ_AP029250.1 coordinate 4,417,910, forward strand.
CCCTTGTAGGCGTCGACCGAGCCGAACTTGGTCTCGAGATACTTGTCGCGGTCGATGCCCTCGCGGGGCACCCACGGATTGAGGAAGAACGGCCGCCACCGAACCTCCACAGGGACATCCTTCACCTGAGCGAGCGCATCCTCGATACGACGCTTGCCGATGTAGCACCAGGGGCACACAACATCGGATACGATATCGATCTGTAACGGCTTAGCGGCGCTCATAGGAAACCTCCGGAAGGTGAACGGGAGATAGGACCTTGTCGGCTTGAAGCAAGGCTGGAAGCCTCTGTAAGGCCCGCTTCAGCGATCCGGAGCGATCGGTCGGGAATGTTTGACAAAGGCTTCCAGTCTTCCGAAGCCTTCCGTCCGGGGCATATCTTTCACAGCCTCCTCAGGCATGCACCAGGGATAAGGCAGCTTGGCGAGCCAGTTCATGGTCGGAACGAGCGTGGCCTCCGGCAGGCTTTCCATCACATCGATCGTGATGACGAGCTTCTCGACTAACCCTTGATGGGTGCCTGAGAAAAACCAGTCATAGCGCCCGCAGCCGACGCGCACCTTGCCATCTGCCTTGGCGGACATTCCGACTAGCCAGTGGCACGGAAAATGGCGCAGGTTCGCCTCCGTGGGGCGCGATAGACAGACCGTATAGACATTCTCGTAGTCGATGCCGAAACGCCGGATCAGAACGTTCTCGATCTCGCTCAATCCTTTGGCCGAGCTCGGAAAGGAGATGGTGTCGGTCTTCAGCAGCATTTCAAGGCTGGCATCCTCGGCAAAGGCGTGCCGCATCAGGAACGGCCGGTTGTTGTCTTTGGCGAGAATATAGGTCGCAACGGCATCTGAAGGCGTGGGCATTGCAATGGTCCGGTGGCGCGGGAATGGTTTAGAGTACAAACTTCTTTTAGACGATGCCGGACGAGATGCAAACGACGTGCTCAGCGCGACTGCATGGCTTGCAAGGCTTCTGCCGTCACGTCATCGGCCGGAAAGAAGGCCTCCAGAGCAAGCTCGGACAGGGTGACGTCCACCGGCGTACCAAAAACCATCGTGGTCGAGATGAAGCTCAGGACGTCGTTATTGCCCATGCGAATTTGCAGAGGCACGAGAACCGCTTCGCCTGCTCCGTGGCGTGGCGTCTTGCGCGCCGGGATAGGATAGGCCCTCAACTCTTCATGCAGTGCGATGAGCACTGGATCTGCGGTCGCCTCACACTGACGGTGCAGCCGCTCGAGAAGATGCGCGCCCCACTCCGCAAGATTGACGATGCGTGGTGCAATGCCTTCAGGATGAAGACTGACACGCAAGACATTCAACGGTGATGTCAACAGCGATGGCGCAACACCGTCGAGCAGTGGATTGACCATCTGGTTGGCCGCAACCAGATTCCAGTGGCGGTCGATCGCCAGTGCGGGATACGGCTCATGCGCCTGCAGCACGGTCTCCATCGCCTGACGCGCCGCGGTGAGCGCCGGATCATCAAGCGCACGATTTGGAAATGCCGGCGCAAAACCTGCCGCGACCAGAAGCACATTGCGTTCGCGCAAAGGGATATCCAGGCGCTCAGCCAACCGCAGCACCATGTCACGCGATGGCGCAGCGCGCCCCGTCTCCACGAAGCTCAAATGCCGCGCTGAGATCTCCGCATCGCCCGCAAGATCAAGTTGACTGAGATGACGGCGCTGCCGCCATTCGCGCAGGTGTTCGCCGATGTGAGCGGGCTTTGCCGATCGGCGCGCTGCTAGCTGTGTTGCCATCATAACGAAAACCTAGCACGCGACTTTCACAGGTTCCATTACCTGAGAGGTAATCGCTTTCGGTCGCTTCGCCCCGCATCATGAGTCCACTGCAAACCGATATCAGGAGACTCTCATGATCAATCCGTCGCTCTTTCTTCGCCGCGCCATCCAGGCCGATGCCCTTGTCAGTGGCGCAATGGCGCTTCTACTGGTCGCTGGTGCCGGCGTACTCGCGTCCCTCCTCAGCTTGCCTGAAGCATTTCTTCGCAACACCGGGCTTGTTCTGGTGGTCTATGCGGCGCTGGTCGGCTTCCTCGGCGCGCGCAGCGTGATGCCAAAAATAGCCATCTGGGCCGTGATTGCCGTCAACGCGGTGTGGACCGTGGACAGCATCGCGCTTTTGCCGAGCGGCTGGGTCTCACCCAATCTGCTTGGCCAAGCCTTTATCGTGATGCAAGCCATCGCCGTCGGTGTGTTTGCCGAGCTGCAGTTTATCGGCTTGCGCAAGAGCAGCGCCCCTCTCGCAATTGGCTAAACAGTCCGCTCAAAAGAAAATCGCGTTCGTGATATCCGGTCACGAACGCGATTTTGTGTGAAGGACTGGTGCGACAGTCAGCGCTCGACGCGATTTCCCCGCACCGTACTCTTTGATGAGCGGCGAGTCGCCAGCGGACCGGTTCGCGAAGCCTTGGTCTTGGTCGGCTTGCCGGTGCCACGCGCATGCGCGTTCGCGACATTTGCCGCAGCCTTCGACGTCACCTTCTTCGCTTTGGGTGCCTTGGCCTTCTCCGCAAGCTTTTGGGCCTTCTTCTCAGCCTTCAGCTTCAGCCGGAGTTTTTCGGCACGCTCTTCAGCGCGCTTCTTCTTGCGCTTTTTCTCGCAGGAATCGCACTTGCAGCCGATCGGTTTCAGGAAAATCTTGAAGTAGTCCGTGCCGTAATCGTAGTTGATCTCTTCGCCCGGTTCGATGCTCTTGACCGCGCGAATGACGACCTTGCGCTTGCGGGCATTGACGTCCGACTCTGCGTTCGGCTTGCACGAGTGATTGATGTAGCGCGCGATGTTCTTGCGGGTAGAACCATCGATGGTCCACCGATTGTTGATTTCGAACAAATACTTGTTGTCGATGTCGTCGTGTTTTTTGTTCTTCGAGTCCAGCAATGGCCCCATGTAACGGATGATCTTGTCACCCTTCTTGATCTTTTTCGTCGCGAAAAGACCAAGGCCGGTCTTGGAGCGGCCAATGCGATAAGGCTTATTCGGGGAAATTTCGGGCATGGATCACTGAACTATTGACGAGGGATGCTAGGTTTCGTTGTAGAGCGATTCCGAACATGAGTCATGTTTTTCGCGTCAAAACACCGAACGATTCACACGTGAGAGCGACAAATAACTGCAATAGGCGTCAACACCGTCCTCTGAAGCGGGTTCCATTCATGTCTCATAAATCCGTAAAACTCATGACGACGGCTGCCATTGCGCTGACACTTGGCAACGGGAGCCCGTCAGGCGCAGCTTCCGCGCAAGGCGCCCCAAACGTCAGCACTTACACATCGACTGCTGAGAGAGACTGCCGGAAGATTTCAAGGGGCCAAACACCTGATGATGGCGGGACATGGCTTTGTAAGGGGCTTTCAGGACTGATTGTCGTCCTGAGCGAAAGCGACTTGCGTGAAACGGTATCCGCCGGTCGTAATCGAAAGGCCGCGGAGGATGAGCCCGCAGCCAGCGCTTGGTTCGGCCCGTTTAGTTCGACTACGCCAACGATTGAGTGGCGCTCACCCAAGGAGGGACGGCCATTTGCAATGATCCAGCGCTGGCATCTCGCGGACATTGCGGATGAGGACAAGGCGGGCCGCCCGATCTCCAAACAAATGCTGGTCGTGACGAGACTTCCGCCCGGCGCGGTGTGCCACGTCGCCTATATCGACGTAAAAGCCAATGCCAATGCCAACGACCTGGCCCGGGAAGCCGCCGATAGGCTCGCGCGCGATTTCAAATGCGGGGCAGATAAGGTCAAGGCGTTCGGCACAAGCGGGCGCGCAACCGAACTGGCGTTGCCGTAGCTCCTTTCTGGCGCCTTCTGCCGCCTCACGCGGTTGAAGCAGCCAGATCTGGAGTGACGCCCCCCTGAGACTAATGAGCATATTATTGACACTTATAGACATTAAAAAGATCAAATAACGCCTTAGGGTGACACCTGCATTCGTTGCTTCCCTTCAACAAAGGAGTGTCACCATGTCCCGTATTTCTTCCTTGTCTCGCAGCCACCATGCAGCGCTGATTGCAGCAACTCTCATCATCGGTTCAGCAGCGCCAGCGCTGGCCGCAGACCACAACAATGGATCCAGAATTGTGCTGGCAGATGCACGCGTCAACGGTGCTGCCGAACAAAGTCGTGAAGTCGCCAGCGTAGCGCCTTTTCCTAACGAAAATGGCGCCCACCGTCTTCCGGTGCAGAGGCCTTGGCCCGCACCAGTTGGTCACCGCCAACCTCGCGTGAGTGACGTTCCCGTCAATATCCAATTGTCATCGACCGAACGTGAAGAACAACGACGGGACAGAGAGCTCGACGCAAAGCTCGTCATCTGCCGCGGTTGCTGAAGATGACACCTGCCAAACAGATCGCACGCGCTTTTATCGCTTTGATGATCGTGCGTGCGGACCTTTCTTGATGCGCTGATAGCGTGCCAGCAACCTCTCTCCTCTTGCGGCGATCTTTCTTGCTTCAGCCACCGTCCTTGGCACCGGCTCCCCCCATGCGTGAGCCGACAATGCGTGTCGCGTCGATTTTCCGTTGGCGTCCACAAGGGGCGGCAGCTTTTTGCGGCCATAAAATCGTACGGCCCAGCTGCCTTTGCGCCTCATATCCGATGGCGTCATTTCCGACGCCTTCTTCTTCACACCTGACTTGAGATGAGCACCCTCCTTCTTTGCAAAAGCCCTGCGACCAGCCGCAGTCAGCCCCCCACGCGGATCTTTTTCCCGCGAGGTGCTGGAGCGTTTGCGAACGGTTTTTCGGATAGCGGATTTATGAGCCGCACGTTTGCGCCCTACACGCTTCTTGCTCGCCTTTTTCGCTGACTTTTTGCCGGATGACTTTGATGCCGACGCCATGCGCATGTTGTCCACGAGATTGGGATAGCGCCGTCCGGCCTTGCGCGCGCGTGCCTTGGCAGCGGCTTTCTTGGCTGGCGTCAGGTGCTTGGACGCCTTGCCTGCTCGCTTGCGCGGATTGGGCCGTTTCCAGGGAGCTCGCGCCTTCCTTGCCATACCCCTTCAACGCACGAATGCGTGAAGGGTTCGCATCACGATTCGGCAGGCCGATCCGATTTGAGCATCGCCGCCAGCAACATCTCTTCGGTCGTCCCCGGCGGCAAAGCATTCAGAATGTGACGCAGCCTTCCGTCCAGATGCAACATGGCGAAGCCGTGCACCATGGACCAGATGCGCGCGATGTCCGCAGCCTGCGCCAAGGTCAGATGGTCCGTCGAAATGTCTTCATGACGCCTGGCGCTGACGATCGAAGCCAGCTTCGTGAATGCGTTTTCACGCGCCTCGTGGAGCGCGGGCCGGTTGTGATCCAGGCGTTCAGCGCGAAACATCAACTGAAACATGCAGGGATTGTTTTGGGCAAATGCAACATAGGCGTTAGCCCTGCCCTCGGCCTGAGCATCCGGGGTGGATCCTGCGGCTTGCGCTCCCGCATCCAGAGCGTCGGAGAACCGCTTGAAGCCGATGGCTGCCAGTTCGCTGAGCAAGCCCGAGACGTCGCCGAAATGATGGGCAGGCGCCGCATGCGAAACGCCGGCCTCGCGCGCGACGGCGCGCAATGTCAGACCGTTAATGCCTTCGCGCTCTGCAACCCGTTTGGCTGCCTTGAGCAACGCCTCATGCAAATCGCCGTGATGATACGGTTGCTGGCGATCAGATTTTTGCTCCGATTTGTGATCAGCCACGGCTTCCTTGTGATCGACAACTGGCTTTCTCGCCACAGATGACGCTTTATTTGGCGTCTTCGTAGGCTTCGAAACCTTTTCTCGTTTTGTCGCGCCCTGAGCACCCATGAACGCAATGTAGAGATGCATTTTTACACTGTCAAGATTTTCCTTGACGGATCACCCGGCGCCCTTTAAATGCATCTTTACATCGTCAAGATATTTCTCCCGATGGGGAGCTCCGAGATGACACTGTTTTTGATCCTTGCCCCGTTCGCGACCTTCGCCACTCTGATGATGTTGACGACAGTCAAGATCAGCCTTGTGGCTTCGGCTGTTGTCGCCCTTGGAATCTTCGGCTGGGATCTCGTCAAGGGCCGCTCGATCAAGCTTCTTTCGGCCGGGGCAGTTGTGCTGTTCGTGGCACTTTGTGGCTATCACTTGCTCGCAACGGAACTCAGTCCAACGACAGCGCGCCTCTTTGTTGACAGCACCGTCGTTGCGATCGCTCTGGGATCGATCGCCATCCGGCTTCCCTTCACTTTGCAGTATGCGCGTGAGCGGGTTGACGCTGACACACAACGATTACCGCGATTTGTTCGCACCAACTACATCCTGACCTGGGTTTGGTCCGCAGCATTTGTCCTGATGCTGGCGGTGGATGTGATGACGATTTACCTTCCGAGCATTCCACTCTGGATATGCGCTGCCGTGGCTTTCGTTGCTCGCAACAGCGCGACCTACTTCACACAATGGTATCCGAAGCACGTTCGTGCGGCTGTGGCACAACACCCAGATAAAACCGCATTGGCGAGTTGATCCGGAATCTGAAAGAGCGCCAGTGCCGCGTAGATAACCGATCTGAGAGTAACACCATGTTCTATCTTCTCCGCCGGCTGCTTGTCGGATTCCTATCAACCATCGTCTTCTTCGCCACCTATGTCGCGGTTGGAGACATCCTGTTCGCAGCCATGGCGGCGGTCGCAATGGTGATTGCACAGCTCGTCCTCGGCTGGACTGCATACGGCAGCCGAGGCGGAATAACCTGGGCAAGCCTCGCTGTGGTGCTTATTTTGACCGGAACGACCTTTGCAGGAGAAGACCTGACCACCTCGGCAAACTGGATCTCGAGCCAAAAATTCACGCCGGTCAACGCGACTTGTCGAGCAACACCGCAGAATCTATGACTGCGGAATGATCCGCAGTATTTGTTTTTTCATATTTCGCTGATTGCAAATCCCGCCACGGCTCAGCCCGTGACTCCGCAGCACGCTCAGCCGGAATGGCACGACAGCGCGCCGCCGCGCCCATCCAATCAAATGCGCTTCGGAAACTGAGACCGCTTTGGTTCATCGCGGCCTGCGACGAAGCTAGCACCTAGCCTACCGCTCTCCGTCCAGACTGTCTGACAGCGGCGGTGAGCGCTTCCCGTGGACGACAGCACCAGGAAGAACTCTTTCAGTCCAAAGGTATGATGCTGCTCCGGAAACTGCAGCGAGACCCCAATGTCGGAGACATCGAGCATCTCACAGTCTCGCTGCCAGGTGCCGTCAATCGCCAAAATCTTGACGGAGATACCGCGCGCAAAATTCACACGAGGCTCTCGTCGCCGCTCTTTCTGCATATCGACAACACAAAGCAAGAAATTAATGCTTCGCTGAAGTTAAGGGACACGCTCTAAAATTCAGTAAAAGTTGCCGCTTAAACGTAGGCTTGCATAGATGATACGTGATTGACGCAGACCTCGAAGAAAAACGAGCTAGCGATACATAAAACCGTCAAACACGCCATCGGTCGATGATCGTATCTGTGTTGGCAATTTCAATCTGAATATCGAAGCGCCGCCGATAAAGCGAAAGCAGCGCGTCGTGGGCTTCGTCCGATGAGCTGCATACCGCATCCGCTGCAATGATCACGCGATATCCGTAGTCAACAGCAGCAAGAACAGATGACAGCACGCAAACGTCTGATCCGCTGACGATCAGCGTGTCACATCCACGACCACGCAACTCGGAATGAAGCCGACCATCTGCGAAGGCCGAATAAACTCTCTTGTCGAGGATACCTGCCGGCGGAGCGAAGCGCTCAAGTTCGGGCAACAGGTTCAGCAACCGCGGATCGAGCCTCTCACGTGTGGTCTCCCGCCATTTCTTGTAAAAGGTCGCCCAAGTCCCGGGCAAATCCGACGGACGCTGCGGTGTGATGAAGCGCGTGAATACCGTCCGCTCGGGCGCGCACCCCACCAGATCCACCACGTTCGGTAGAACTCGCTCCATCCACGGCGCGGACCATGGCCCTTCGCGCGAAAATATCCGCTGCATGTCGATGCACAGATGCACCGCCTGCGACGGTATTTCCTGCGTCAGTTCGCCCATTCATGTGCCCGTTCAAGACCAGCCGATGACAAACAGCCGCCTTGCCTGCCGGTTCCGTGTCACCGGACAGAACGAGACAAATTGCTGCGGATAAAGTTCATGCCGCCACCGGGAAATGAGCTATATCGGCTTGAGCGGGCCCAAATTGGGGCAAGGGCAGAGGAGGATAGTAAATGTCTGTTGATGGAAACTGGAAGCTTACCATGAGCACGCCGATGGGCGATCGCGACGCAATGCTTTCACTCACAAGCAACGGCGGCACTTTGACCGGCACCCAGGCAGCCGAAGGCAACGAAGGCGAGATCTTCGAGGGCACGGTGAACGGTAACGATGTCGCCTGGAAGATTTCCATCACCAGCCCGATGCCGCTCACGCTGGCGTTTACCGGCAAGGTTGAGGGCGACGCCATGTCCGGCGACATGGGCATCGGCCCGATGGGCAGCTTCCCGTTCAAGGGCACCCGGGCGTAAACTCTGGAATGGCGGTCTTCAGACATCGCGCGTGTCGCGCGGTGTCTGCTCAACGCTTGCAGCTGGCCTCGGCGCGGCGGCTGAAATCCGCAATCTGGCTATCGACCGCGCTAACATTCTGGGCCTGGTTAGGACCAGTGTCGCAACGGGCAATGACCCCGCGTTGCGCGGTCAGCGCGGCGATATGGCGGCGATAGGCGGAGCACTTTGCCGCCTCGGTGTCGTTCATTACTTTTTCAATAGCGACCCTGGTGCGGCGGACATTCTGGTCCGCGGCGATATGGTCTTGGCGGCAATCCGCCGCCGCTAACCCGATGTTGCAAGCCAGCAGCGTGACACTGGCAGCCAATGCAGTCAGCAGACTCAAACGTCGCATTCCGATCGTCCTCCTCGAGAGAACATATCGCATAACCTCTCCCTGCGAAGACGGGGAGAGGTCAATCCTTTGCATGGTAGCAGCTTAGGAAAATGGCGTCAGCGCTATCACCACTAACCCAGGTTCAACTCCTTGAAGAAGTCGTTGCCCTTGTCATCCATGATGATGAAGGCGGGGAAGTTCTCGACCTCGATACGCCAGATCGCTTCCATGCCAAGCTCCGGATACTCCACGACCTCGACTTTCTTGATGCAATGCTCGGCGAGGTTGGCGGCTGAACCACCGATCGACCCCAGATAGAAGCCACCATACTTCTTACAGGCGTCACGCACCTGCGCTGAACGGTTACCTTTCGCCAACATGACCATCGAGCCGCCCGCGGCCTGGAATTGATCGACGAACGAGTCCATGCGGCCGGCCGTTGTGGGACCGAATGCGCCGGATGCGTAGCCTTCCGGCGTCTTGGCGGGACCTGCGTAATACACCGGATGGTTCTTGAAATAATCCGGCAGCGGCTCACCCTTCTCCAGCCGCTCGCGCAGCTTGGCATGTGCGGAGTCGCGCGCCACGATCATAGTGCCGGTCAACGACAACCGCGTCTTGGTCGGATACTTCGTCAGCGTGGCAAGGATGTCCTTCATCGGCTGGTCGAGGTCGATCTTCACCACTTCACCAGCGAGTGCATTCTCAACCTCGGGCAGATACTTCGCCGGATTATGCTCCAACTCTTCGAGGTACACGCCGTCCTTGGTGATCTTGCCCAGAACCTGACGGTCTGCGGCGCAGGAGACGCCGAGACCGATCGGCAGCGAGGCACCGTGGCGCGGCAGCCGGATGACGCGGACGTCGTGACAGAAATACTTTCCACCGAATTGTGCCCCCACGCCGAGGGACTGGGTCATCTTGTGAATTTCCTGCTCCATCTCGAGGTCGCGGAAGGCATTGCCGTCCGGTGAGCCCTGGGTCGGAAGTTCATCGAGATAACGAGCGGACGCCAGCTTGACCGTCTTCATGCAGAGTTCGGCCGAAGTGCCGCCAATGACAATGGCGAGGTGATAAGGCGGGCAGGCTGCGGTCCCGAGCGTCAGCACCTTCTCCTTGATGAAGGCGTGCAGACGGTCCTTGGTCAGCAGCGACGGCGTACCCTGAAACAGGAAGCTCTTGTTGGCCGACCCGCCGCCCTTCGCCATGAACATAAACTTGTAGGCGTCATCGCCTTCCGCGTAGATCTCGCACTGCGCGGGCATGTTATTGGCGGTGTTCTTTTCCTCGAACATTGAAAGCGGAGCGACCTGCGAGTAACGCAGATTGCGACGCAGGTAGGCATCGCGGGCACCTTCGCTCAAAGCGGCCTCGTCGTCGCCCTCAGTAATGACGTTGGCGCCCTTCTTGCCCATGATGATCGCAGTGCCGGTGTCCTGGCACATCGGCAGGACGCCGCCTGCGGCGATGTTGGCGTTCTTCAGGAAGTCGAAAGCGACGAACTTATCGTTGTCGCTCGCCTCAGGGTCATCGAGGATCTTGCGCAGCTGGGCGAGATGGCCGGGCCGCAGGTAGTGATTGATATCCCCGAATGCGGCTTCCGACAGCGCACGCAATGCGTCCCGCGACACCACCAGCATGTCCCTGCCCAGGACCTTTTCGACCCGGATGCCGTCGCTGGAAATCTTGCGATATGGCGTCTTGTCGGGGCCAAGCGGAAACAACGGGGTGTGCTTATAGGGCGGAACGGCTTTCGGCGTCGGCATGGCAGTGGGGGCGTTCATGGGAATACTCGCGCGTTGGTCGAAAGCGCTGTCTTTTCAGCAACTAAAGCCGATCCGAAGCGCAACCGGGGCTATCTTTGAACCGTTCTAATGCCTTTTCCGACAAAGGAAAGATGTTCGAAGGGCCTGCAGGGCGGCTGTGCACCGTGCGAGGATCGCATGAGCCCGGCGCCGGAAATGCAGCTCAACCTGGAATAACGGCTATGAATTCGATTTCGCTTAACGCCGCAGCTCCTCGGGTGCTCGGCCTATCCATCGTCCTGATCGCGCTTGCCGCCCTCGAGATATTCGATGGCCTCTCCGGCATATCGGTCCTGTTCAGCGACTCCTCCGAAATTCCGACCGGCCTCGGCGGCCTCCTGATCAAGACGCATATCGCAACCCATCCGCTGCTTGGCGTCGTCGCGCTGACGTTCGCGGCGATGGGGCGTGTGCGTTATGCCATCATGGCGCTCGGGATCCTCGTGATGATGGCATGGCTCAGCAATATGCCATCAGTTGTGTTGCGCGGGTTGGACTTCACAGGCCTTTTCAGCACCTTGGAGAGCGTGGCGCGTATCATCGTGTTTCCTCTGATCGGCGCCTGCGCCATCGCCTACGCCGCCCGTAACGAGCATCTTGGCCGGGCCACATGTCTCGTCGCCATCCCGACGCTGTTCGGCGTTCTGAGTGTTATCGCCTTCATCATCGGGATCCGCATCTACGGATTCTGACGCCCTTCACTGGCCCGTAAACGAGAAACAATAGACTTCAACCTACTTGGCTACCCTTGCGCGAAAACCGCGCACGGGTTTCAATAGCCTGGGGGTAAAACACATGACATTCCGTCCATCGTTTTTCAAAACCGCGGCGTTCATCTTCGCCGCATTGCTCGTCACAGCTGTCATAGGCAGCAGCCCTGCCCGCGCCGACCGCTGCGACGACCTTGCAAAACAACTCGCCGCACAAATTACCGGCCTCAAGGTCGGCAAGACGTTGGCGGGCTTGATCTATCTTGAACACCCGGCCGTCACGCAGGCATCACTCGGCTGTTCGAGCCGTAACCGTACCAACGAGGTGTTTGCGTCTACGGACAAGAAAAAACCTGCACCTGAGTTCTATGACTTCGTCGCCACAGCGGCCGCGCAGGTCTTCACTATTCCAAAGCCCGATGCGCTGAATGGTGCGCAGCGATGTGTGAAGCGCACCAACATCATCCGAGGCTACAATATTTCGTCGCGTTACCGCCGCCTCGACATCCACTGCACGGTCGCAAAAGCCGGCGTGCGGATCACGGTGTCGCGGGAGAAGGATGGCTAGTGTCGCGGATTTGAAGTTCGTCCGAATGAAGCCGCGAGCTCGATCAAGAACTTCAAATCCGAGAGCGACACTAGAATCCTAAGTCTTATTGATACTTCTTGTCCCGCTCCAGCAATTCCACCGAAACGCCCTGCGGACCGCGGATGAAGCAGATGCGGATGCCGGGGCGGATGTTATGCGGCTCCTTGGTGAACTCGACGCCCTTTGTTTTGAGTTCAGCCGCGACTGCATCGATATCCTTGACTGACAGCCCGATGTGATCGAGCCCCTGATAGGGCGTCACTGGCGGAGCATTGACTCCATCACCCGGGGTAACCGGCGCGATGAACACGTCAGCGCCTCCCAGCTTGAGATCAATACGCCCGGGGCTGCGCAGGATTTCCGCTCCCAGCATCTGTTCGAACCACTTCGCCGTTGCCTCCGGATCGGGGCTGCGCAGGTGAACATGGTCCCAAGTAAATGAGGGAGTAAATGATGGCATCGGCGTTTCTCCTTTTTGTCGTCCGAATTTTTGTCGGCAGCATAAGAGGAAACGCAAATGGCCGGGTCAAGCCCGGCCATGAGAAAGCTTGGGTATCCCCGCTTAGCGGGCGCGATCAAAATTAGGCCGCAACGCAACTCTTGACATAAACACGGCGGGCGGCGCCGCGGAGCTTTTGGTCGATGGCCTGCTGCAAACAGTCAACGCGGGCCCGCGCCACACACAACTGCATCTGATCACGCGCCTGCGACTTATTGAGGTGCTTTGAAGTGACCGACTGCCGGCACATCTCACGCTTGCCAACACGCACTGGAGCTTTGCCATCGGTTGGAACCGCGTAGGCGAGTTTCGTCGTTCCCTCCGACGCCCCCGAAGCAACAGCACTCGGAAGCGGGTTCTGGGAAATAGCACCGTAGATCGCGAGCCCTAACAGGGCCGCGTAAATGGCGGGGGTTACGATACGCATCGATCCTCCTGCATTTATTGGCGAGCAGCAGACCAGACAGGGCGAATGCGACATCAATGCGGCACGCAATACCACTCGGGAACCTGCCCTGCCCGATTCAGTTCTCCCATTATAGGGAGAAAAGCGATGCAATCCAAGCTGTTACACGAGACGGACGGCCAACGGACCTTCGCCGTAATCCTCTCGACCGGAGAGGAAGTCATGACGAGCCTCAAGCAATTCGTCACACAGCACAGGATCACCGCGGCGCAGATCAGCGCCATCGGCGCGCTCCGCGATGTCGTGCTGCTCTACTTCGACTGGGATAAAAAGGAGTACATGAAAATCCCGATCCGGGAGCAGGTCGAAGTCGCCTCCCTATTGGGCGATGTCGCCGAGGCGGATGGCAAGCCTGCCATTCATCTTCATATTGTCGTCGGCAAACGCGATGGCCACGCCATGGCAGGCCACCTCGGCGAGGCGCATGTGCGCCCTACCTTAGAGGCGATCATCACTGAGAGTCCCGCGCACTTGCGGAAACGGCACGATCCGGAATCAGGGCTCGCGCTGATCCGGACCGACGCCTGAAGTTTCAGTCGATTATCCGCTGACAGGTTCGTTGTACTGCGTGTCAGTCACATGTTCGAGCCACGTCGCCGCGCTTCCATTCTCAGATTCCTGCATCGCAAGATGGGCCATCATCGTGGTCGGCGCCGCACCATGCCAATGCTTCTCGCCTGGCGGAATCCACACAACGTCCCCGGCGCGAATCTCACGTACCGGACCGCCTTCGGTCTGGATACGGCCGCATCCCGCAAGCACATACAGCGTCTGTCCAAGCGGATGGGTGTGCCATGCGGTGCGCGCACCGGGTTCAAACGTCACGCGCGCTGCATTCAGCCGGGCCGGCTGCGGCGCTTCAATCACGGGGTCCTGCCAGACAGTGCCGGTGAAATAACTTGCAGGCGCGCGGCGGGTCGGCACCGAGCCGGACAGCGTGATCTTCATGACAATCTCCTTAGGGCAGGTACGTACAGCATTGCCCGCTCAACGAGCGCTTTGACCGGGCAATGTCAAGACGGGTCGATTCACATTCGCGGAAGCGCAACCTCAGCGATCCAGCACCTTGTAATGACGGAAGATGCCATCCTCATTGAAGGGGATGCGACGATCGCTGGCGAGATAGGCCTTGATGTTCGGCCGCTCCGCCACACGGTCGTGCAGTTCAAGCACGCGTGGCACCTCGCGCTCGAAACGCTTCATCCGCTTTGGAAACGCGTAACGTAGTCCCTCGACCAGTTGAAAGACTGAAAGATCAACGTAACAAACCCTGCGGCCGTTGAGATAAGGGCCCTTGCTCTGCGCAATAAGCTGCTCAAAATAACCGAGAAATTTCGAAACCCGCTCGCTCCAGAATTCATCAGTGCGCCGCTTCGCGGCTGGTCTTTGGTCTTCGTAATAAAGCGTCGGTCCGAGCGGATGATGCGTATCGTGAACTTCCACGACGAAATCGGCGACGGTCAATTGCAGTTGATGCGCCCACAGCTTGCCCGCTTCAGCCTTCGGGGCAAGACCATGCCGTGATCCCAGATACAACAGAATGTTGGCGGTTTGCCCGATGACCAGTTTTCCAGCCTTGAGAAATGGCGGTGCAAATGGCGGCGTCGGCGAGCGTCCGTTCATCAGCGAGATCATTTTGCCGGTGCTGCGGCGCGCGACATCGACATAATCGGCGCCCGCATCCTCCAGCGCCAGACGGACATATTCACCCCGCCCCTGAATGGTGGGCCAATAATAAAGTTCATACCGCATGAAAGGATCCTTGATCCGGTTGCAAGCTGCGATGTCAACACGCAAAGCCGCATCTTGTTCGCACGAGAGCGTTTTCGAGCGAAGTGGGTACCGGTTCGCGTGAAGAAAACGCGTCAATACAAGAATCCAGAGCACCAAACGAAAAGGCGCCGCGCAAGCGCGACGCCTTCATATCGTTTCAATTGATTGAGGAGCTTAGGTCGCCTGGATGGCTGACAGCTCCCAGGTGCCGCCCGGACGGCGCACGAAGGTCCAAACATCCGTCACTTCGGCGGGCGTTTCGCTGCCTTCGACGATGCGGCCGCTGGCGCGCTCGATGGTCTTGTCCACCAATGAGTAGCGCAACGCCACCGTGGCGTATTCGCTCTGACCTTCACGCCATGCTTCCGCAAGGTCGCCTTGCAGGAGCTTCACGTCAGAGACCTTGTTGACCACGCCACGCTGATTGTTGGCCGTGAGGTCTTCGGTGAAATACGACACCATCTCCGGCGTTGCCAACGTGTGCAGCTTGTTGACGTCTTCGTTCGACCACGCGGTCTGGATTTCGCCGAGCAAGCGTTCAAACGTGTCGTAGTCATCCGGCTTGATTTCGAGCGGCGCGCTACCCGAGCCAACACCGAAGCCGAACCCGTTACGCGCGTTGGTCTGCGCGCCGAGATCAGGTGCAGCGTTAGGCTGAGGAGCAGCATTCGCATAGGCTGGCGCGTTACGGCGCTGCCACCACGACATTGCCAATCGCACCACGAGATAGATCAAGCCGATCTGAATGATCAGACCGAAAATCGACGACAGGCTGCCCAGTCCGCCGAACAATCCACCGCCGAACAGCATGCCGAGCAACCCGGCGCCAAGGAAGCCCGCAGCGAGACCGCCGAGCAGACCAGGGCGATTGAAGAAACCGCCGCCGGCCGGCGTCGAAGCAGGCGCTTTCATGCCAGGCTGCGTGATGGAACGCTGCATAGGCTGCGCCACATTTGGCGCCGTCGCTGTTGGCGGAGGCGCGGTAAAAGTGCGCGAGCCACGTGATCCCATGCTCCCGCCACCGCCCGGACGAGCGTCAACGGACGACGTAACGGCAAGCATTAACGGCATCGCCAGAGCCGCAACAACGGCCAAAGTTTTGACGGCGCGCATGCGCTGCGAAAAGTTCATATTCGTTCCCTCATAGCCCTCAAGGGGCATTTATCCCCGGCAAAGGGGACATGCCATAACATGGGCACCGGCGGGCGAAAGGAAAGCGGATTGACACAATAAAGACTGCGGCCCTCAGTCGCGGGCCGCAGTTAAGAATCATGACGAAATTGTCATAGTTTCCTTCACGGCCGCCACAAGTTGGCTCAGCGTGAACGGTTTCGGCAGGAAATTGAACTGCTGGTTCTCAGGCAGGCTCTTTTCGAATGCGTCTTCTGCATAGCCGGAAACGAAGATGATCTTGAGATCAGGGTTTCGTTTGCGCATCTCGACCAGCAAGGTCGGTCCATCCATTTCCGGCATCACGACGTCGGAGACGACGAGATCGATGGCCCCCTGCTCTTGATCTATGATCTCCAAGGCTTCAAGCCCGTTCGCAGCTTCCATCACCGTGTAGCCTCGCGAGCGAAGGCCTCGGGCATTCAGTGAACGCAAACCATCTTCATCCTCAACAAGCAGGATGGTGCCCTGCCCCGTGAGGTCTGGTGCGCGCGACTTGGCAGCCGGAGCTTCGGCTCCCGCGCCGTTCGTGACGACAACCTCCTGCACCTTTTCGACTTCAGGGTAGTGTCGCGGCAGGAAAATGCGGAACGCCGTGCCCTGATTGGCAACGGAATCGACATAAACGAATCCGCCGGTCTGCTTGACGATTCCGTAGACCGTGGAAAGACCGAGACCCGTGCCCTTGCCGACCTCCTTGGTGGAGAAGAACGGCTCAAAAATCTTGTCGAGGATATCGGCAGGGATACCGGTGCCAGTATCGCTGACTTCGATCTGAACATAATCCGCAGCAGGCATGCCCTTGTATTGCAGACGCTCGGCATCGCTCGCTGAGACGTTCGCTGTCCGGATCGTCAGCTTACCGCCATCGGGCATGGCGTCGCGAGCATTCACCGCCAGGTTGACGATGACCTGCTCGAATTGCGAGACGTCAACCTTCACCGGCCACAGATCGCGTCCGTGAACGAAATCAAGCTTCACCTTTTCGCCGATCAGCCGCTTCAGCAGCATGGTCAGATCCGACAGTGCATCGCCCATATCGAGCACTTGGGGACGCAGCGTCTGACGGCGCGAGAACGCCAGCAGTTGCCTAACGAGCGTCGCGGCGCGCGTCGCATTCTGCTTGATCTGCATGATGTCCTGGAACGACGGATCGGTCGGCTTGTGCGCGTTCAGCAGGAAGTCGTTTGCCATCATGATGGCGGAGAGGACGTTGTTGAAATCGTGCGCGATGCCACCGGCGAGTTGTCCCACCGCCTGCATCTTCTGCGACTGAGCGAAATTGGCTTCCAGCGTGCGCTTCTCTGTCGTCTCCAGCAGGTAGACGATCGCGACTTCCGCGTCGCGTGCATCTTGTTCGACCGACGTGACGAAGAATTGTCCCCAGCGCTCTTTGGTGCTGTCCAGCATCGCCTCGACAGGCGAAATATCGCCCTGGCCGTCGGTTGCCTTGTTGATGGCCGCGACCAGCTCCCCACGTTCGCGCTCGCTTACAACCGCGAAGATGGACTTGCTGCCGCCAACGGACGGCGACAAGCTCTGTGTCAGTTTGGCGAAGCGAGCGTTGGCGCGCACGATATTGCCGGCCTTGTCGACGGTCGCGATGGCCATCGGCGTGTGATCGAAGAAGCGCATAAAACGCACTTCAGCCACGCGCTGCGGATCGCCGTGGTCGTCGCGCGCCCGGTTGATGACAAGCGTGCGTGAAGCACCCGGCGTGCCATCGGCGCCGAAAGCAAGTTTATGATAAAGTCGCACCGGCATGGTCTTGCCGTTGCGCATCCGCAGATCGATGTCGAAAACCTCTGTCTTGACCTCGCCCGGCTCCGGCGTAACCGAGGTCAACAGAGATGCACCATCGCCGGAAACGATATCGGCAATCTTCAGGCCGCCGGAACCGATTTCAGCGAGATCGTAATCCAGCCAATTCGCCAATGTCGCATTGACGTAAACCAGCTCGCCTGCCGCATTCACCGAAAAGAAACCGCAGGGCGCGTGATCGAGATACTCGATGGCGTGCTGCAGTTCCTGGAAGACATCTTCCTGCCGCTCGCGATCGCGGGTGATATCGGCAATCGACCAAACGGCGAATTTCGCCTCGCGCTTGCCTGTTCCCAGCGGCCGCACACGCATCCGTAGCCAGCGTCCGTGTGAGCTGTCGACACCGGCGACGCGGACTTCTTCCTGCTGCCGCTTGCCTTCGCGTGCCGCCTTGAGCAAGCGAAACACAGCCTCGGAGACGTCTGGATTGCCGATGAAGACACGCTCCACCGGCCGCACGTCGCTGGCCCCCGACGCGCCGGTGAGCGCCAGATAGGTCGCGTTGGCGTAAACGACATGACCGCGCGGGTCAGTCACCGCAAGACCGTCGAACGCATGATCGGCGATGGGACGGGTGATCGGGTCTTCATTATGACGATCGGCGAAGCGAATGATGCCCGCAGCAAATGCGAACAATGTAAAAAGCCCGACCATTGCCAGCAAAGCCAGAAGGCCGAGAATGTAAGGCTGGGCCTGCGAGCGGCCCAAGGTCATGAACGCAACGGCGGCGGCAACCACAGCCCCGGCCACCAGCAGCACAAGGAAAATGCTACCGCTCCGCCGTGCTGGTTCAAGCACGGGAGCAAAGGAGGAACGCGGATCGTTGCCCGGAACGGTTGTCATCGCATGCTGCCTGCGCGTATCCCGCAAAAGCGGTGACCAGTCTTGTGTTCAGAATACGCAAAAATTATCGGTCCTAGTGTGGCGTCGCGCAATTGCTGGCCTCTCTTGCGGCTAGCCTCTTATCGGCAATTACGAAACAAAGCCACACTAGCATTTTGATTTTGCTAGTGTCCTTTCGAACCTGAGTGCCTGAATCGGGCATCAGGACGCAAGCGGCATAATGGCTGTTCCCTCTGCCATACCGGATATCACCAGCCAAGGCCGGACACTTGGCGCTTGAGGCGCATCACGTAACCGATGACTTCCGCCACCGCGTGATAATGCTCCACCGGAATCTCGCTATCCACATCGACGGTCGCGTGAAGGGCGCGCGCCAGCGGCACGTTCTCGACGATCGGCACGTCATTCGCGGTGGCGACCTCCCTGATCTTGAGCGCGATCGCGTCCACGCCCTTGGCGACACAAATCGGCGCGGGCATTCCGCGATCATACTTCAGCGCAACAGCGTAGTGGGTCGGGTTCGTGATGATCACGGAGGCCGATGGTACCGCCGCCATCATGCGCTTCTTTGCGCGCGCAAATCGGATCTGCTTGATGCGGCCCTTGATGTGCGGATCACCTTCGGCTTGCTTGTATTCTTCCTTGATTTCCTGCAGCGACATCTTCTGCCGTTCGAACCACTGCCGGTATTGGAACAGATAATCCAGGGTGGCAACCACCGCGAGCATGGCAACGACCGTGGACATCAAATGTACCGAGAGCGTCTTGGTGACGGTCAGGATCGACGTCGGATCGAACCGAACCATCGCTTCAAAACGGTGACGTTCCGGCCATAACACCATGACCATGACGG
Source organism: Afipia dichlorophenoxyacetatis (assembly GCF_055386385.1). Lineage (NCBI taxonomy): Bacteria > Pseudomonadati > Pseudomonadota > Alphaproteobacteria > Hyphomicrobiales > Nitrobacteraceae > Afipia > Afipia dichlorophenoxyacetatis. The sequence goes on from NZ_AP029250.1 coordinate 4,437,321, forward strand.
CTCCGACGGCGATGATCTTGAACAGGCCCTTGAGAAAGTTTGCAATAGCCTGCTTCCCGAACATTCGCGCGGCGCCGGCCATCGGGGAGATTTTGCTGAATTTCGGCGACAGTGCTTCCGCTGAAAACACCAGACGATGCTGAACCAGATTGCTGGCGACGCCAGCGATGATCAGCAGCAGGAAAGGAACTCCGAGCGCGCCAATCAGCGCGATTTCAATACTTTTGACGAGCGCAAGAAGGCCTGCCCCATCAACCCGAATCTGATGCGCGTTCATCATCAGGTTTCGCATCGGAGTTTCGATGCCGACGCCGATCGATCCAGAAAACGACGACAGCATCAAGGTCGATCCGGCGATCACGAACCAGGTGTTGACTTCCTGACTTTTGACAACGTCGCCGCGTTCGAGGGCTTCGTCTAGGCGTTTTTGCGTCGGGTCTTCTGTTTTGGAGTCTTTATCCTCGTCGGCCATGGCGTGCCCTTAGCTCCTCGGTGCCAGTTCGTGCATGACGCCGCCGAAATAATCGAGAAACGTCCCCATCATGATGGCAACAACGGCCGCGAGCATCAGGAAGCCGCCCAGGATGGACAACGGCACACCGATGAAGAAAACCTGCATCTGCGGCATCAGACGGGCGAGCACGCCTAACCCCAGATTGAAAACCAGACCGAATACGATGAACGGCGCCGAGAGCTGGATTCCGATTTTGAAGGCTGTCGCAAACGCACGCGTTGCCAGCGAGGCGACGTCGCCGCTCGGCATCAGCTCGCCTGGAGCAAATATGTTGTAGCTCTCATTTAGCGCCGCGATGACAAGATGATGCATGTCGGTGGCGAACAACAACGCCAGCCCGAGGATGGTGAGAAAGTTGCCGATCAGCGCTCCTTGCTGGCCTTGCGTGGGATCCACCGTTGTAACGAAACCCAGTCCGAGTTGCTGCGCGATGACCTGACCAGCGACGGCCAAAGCCGAAAGCGTCACGCGCGCTGTCGCGCCGAGCACGACACCAATGATGATCTCATGAACCAGCAGCACCAGCATGGGCGCCATCGTGGTCATGTTGACGTGATAATCGGAGCGATGAAGCGGCAGTAGGATAAGGGTCAGCGCAAGCGCGATCCCAAGCCGCTGGCGGACCGGAATGTTGACCTCTCCCAAGCCGGGAAGCAACATTACCATGGCGCCGATACGTGCAAAGATAAGCATGAAAGCGGCCGCGAGGGCCGGAAGCATCGAAATATCGATACGCATGGAGGGGGTGCCCAACGCCGGTTCATGTGGTCCCCGACCATGCGCTAGCCGCCGATGATTCGCGACGATATTCGCAACATCTGACTGTTCATGGCATCGGCCATGAACGGCAGCGCCAACACTAACGTAATGAAGATCGCGAGAATCTTCGGCACGAATGCCAGCGTCTGCTCCTGGATTTGCGTCAGCGCCTGAATCAGTGAGATCACAACACCGACAACGAGGGCCACAACCAACAGTGGCGACGAGACCTTGACGATTGTCCAGATCGCGTCGCGCGAGACGTCGAGAACTTCAGGCCCTGTCATGCCTCTCCCCTGTCCGAAAGCACGATGAAGTTGCCGTCAATCAGATCGGCATCTTCATGATGTCTTCGTAGGACTGGATCACCCGGTCCCGCACCGATACAAGCGTCGACACGGCAACGTCGGTCTCCGCCACGGCGGTCACCACGTCCATGACATTGGCCTTGCCCTGCGCCATCGCAACGGATTGGGCATCGGACTTTCGCCCGGCATCCATCACACCGCTGATCGCATCCTTCAGCACCGCGCCGAACGAAGGACCGTTGGACTGTCCGGCTTGCCCGAGGCCACCTTCCATGATGCGGGCGAGATTGGCCGCCGAGGCGCCACCAGCCTCTGCAGGCTTTCCGAGACCTGCTGAAGCGTCGAGAATACGCGCAAGGTTTGCATACGCATTTGCAGCAACTGTTGGTGATGCCATGATTAGAGTCCTTCTTTTCAGGCCTTTAGAATATCGAGCGTGCGCTGGATCATCCGGCGCGTCGCAGAAATGATGTTGAGGTTGGCTTCGTAAGAACGCTGGGCTTCACGCATATCAGTCATTTCCACCAACGAGTTCACGTTGGGGTACTTCACATTACCGTTGGTATCGGCCGCCGGATTGCCGGGCTCGTAACGCGTACGGAAGGCGGAATTGTCGGGCTTGATCCTGCCGAGACTAACAACGCGCGCCTCAAGCGAGCGATCTAGCTCCGAGGAGAACGTCGGCACCTTGCGACGGTAGGGATCTCCGCCGGGTGTCTTTGCGGTCGAGTCGGCGTTGGCGATGTTTTCCGAAATCACGCGCATGCGTCCGGCCTGCGCGCGCAGACCTGAGGTCGAAATGGCCATCGATTTCAGAAAATCGTTCCCGTCACTCATCAGTCGCCTCCATTATTTTTTGCCGGCAGAACCGCCCGAATTAGCGCTTACCGATCGCCGTTTTGATGAGACCGAGACTGCGACTGTAAAGCGAAGTGACCGCCGCATAATCCATCTGGTTCGCCGAGACCTTGAGCATCTCATCCTCGAGGTTGACGGCGTTGCCCGCAGGCCTCGTCTCGTACCCGCCGCGGTTGCTTGCATCGAAGCTTTCGCTGACGCCCGACGCCTGGATGTGATTGGCGCTCGTACGCGTCATGGCGAGCGAGGACATGTGCCCTCCAAGCGGATTGCCGGAACCATCGAACTTCGGCTCAACAAGATCTCGCGGCTTGAAACCGGGCGAGTCGGAATGCGAGACGTTATCCGCAAGGACGCGTTGGCGCTCCTGATGCCATTGCATCTTGGTGCGCAGCGCGGACAACATGGGAAGATCTGCGATCGGCATTGGCTCTGCTCTCCTCCTGTGGGGGTGTTCCACAGGTGGGCAGAATTTGCCGTGCTTATGGTTAACAGATAGTTAAGAAGGAGCGGATCGATTTTCAGAGCCAAGGCTCGTTGATCGTGGTAAGCTATTGAAAACGCGGGTTCAGGAAGTGTTTGGGGCCCGGGAGATTCATGAGTTAATAATTTGTGGGCGGCAGGTGTTGCCGGCAAAAATTAACGGACGGCAAACCCTTCATGTAGCCTTCGCACATCCAGCGAATCTGGCATACGAAGGGGATGTTGTTTGACGGGGACAGTAACATGCCGCAAACGCTCTGGTTTTTCATCGCCTTCGTCATCGTTCTCGCGTTGATCGGAGCTGCTGCCTGGCTGGTCCGCCGATTCGGCGGAAGCGGAATGGGTACAAATGCGAATCGCGGGCGGATGCCGCGACTCGCGGTTATTGATGCTGCTGCGGTGGATGGCCGCCGGCGGCTCGTCCTCGTGCGGCGCGATAATGTCGAGCATCTCCTGATGATTGGCGGTCCGACCGACGTCGTGGTCGAGCCCAACATCGTCCGGAGCATGCCGCAGCGCGATCAAGCACCGCAACGTTCGCCCGCCGGCACCGAATTGCCTTCGCCGCCACGGCTGGCGCCAGAGCCTAGCTGGTCCGAACCGGAAGCGACACGCGCGGATGCCTTCGAACACCGAGAGCCTGCAATGCCGGAAATCCCACAGCGGCCGGCGCGTGCTCCCTTTCCTGATGAAGTTCGCCGTCCGGCGCCAGTTGCTGAGCGGCATGCTGATGCGATACCGAGTTTCACCCCGGAACCGATGGTGCGTCCGGAGCCGACGCTTCGAGCCGAGCCAACGCTTCGAAATGAATCACCCGCTCGACCGCTACCGCGCAGCGAGCGCATGGAGCCCATGATTCCGCGTGGGCCACGTCCCGCGGAGCTGGCTCCGAAGGCTCCTCCGCCACCACTGCGCGCTCCGCAGCGCCCCGCTGAATCTCCGCTTTCATCGGCGGACCAGAATCTCGCCGACATGGCGCAGCGCCTCGAGGCTGCATTGCGCCGGCCCGGCGGCGGCGAGCATCGGCACGAGACAAGCGAGCCTCGTGCTCCGTCGGTCAGCCCGATCGACCGTGTCGGCGCACCATCAGTAGCCCCCGAGCCGCCAACACGACCGTCACGAGATCTCGGCGCTCGCAATAGTTCACCTCCCTCCCCCCAACCGGATGTTCCGGCAGAGTCAGCGCCCAAAGCGCCCTTTGAAAACCTTGAAGACGAGATGGCAAGCTTGCTCGGCCGTCCGAAGCCTCCAGCGTGAGGCCGGCGAAAACACCGCGTAGAGTTTTATTTTTTCTGAGTCTTACCCTCGCCGTCGGATCCCTGATTGATCCTGCGGCCGCGCAGGATATCAGCATCAATCTTGGCGGCGCCGGCAACGGCGGCGTCACCGAGCGTGCGATTCAATTGATCGCACTGCTCACAGTGCTTTCGATCGCACCGTCGATCCTGATAATGATGACGTCGTTCACGCGCATCGTGGTGGTGCTGTCGTTGTTGCGCACAGCTCTCGGCACCGCGACCGCGCCGCCGAACTCGGTGATCATCGCGCTGGCGATGTTCCTGACTGGGTTCGTGATGGGTCCGGTGTTGCAGAAAACCTATGACGACGGCGTCAAGCCGTTGATTGCGAATGAAATCACCGCCGAGCAGGCCCTTGAACGTGGCGTCATTCCGCTGCGCGGCTTCATGCAGAAGAACGTCCGCGAAAAGGACCTGAAGCTCTTTATGGACCTGTCCGGCGAACCGCCGGCGGCGACACCCGATGATATGTCGTTGCGCATCCTAGTGCCCGCTTTCATGATTTCGGAACTCAAGCGGGCCTTTGAAATCGGGTTTCTGTTGTTCTTGCCGTTCCTAATCATCGACCTTGTGGTCGCTTCGGTGCTGATGGCGATGGGCATGATGATGCTGCCACCGGTCGTGGTGTCGCTGCCATTCAAGCTCATCTTTTTCGTGCTGGTGGATGGCTGGTCGCTGGTGGCCGGCAGCCTGGTGCAAAGCTACGGCGGCGGGTAGTCCCGCCCCGTACTTTACCGCCGAACTTCGTTGACCTGTTTCAAGCCTACGATTTCAGGCAGCGATACAGCAGGCAACGATCCGGTTGGATTGGGATCTGCCTTGATTTCCGGCGGCAACTTGGCACGTGCGATGGCATCGGGATAGCGCGCCTTCATCTCGCGCAGGAAGCCATCAAGCGTATCTATTGCGGCCGCCATCTTTGCGATTCTCGCAAAATCCGAGCTGTTTGCCGCAGCAGGCTTGGCCGCGATATCGAAAATGGCGCGGTCGTTTCCTTCCATCTTGGCGCTGTATTTCTCGCGGAAGCGAGCAAGCCCGACCGCATCTTCCGCAAGGGCGTATCCGATTGCCGCTCGAATGATGTCGCTCTTCTCGATCGATGTCAGGGGCTGGAAATCGCGCCAGCGATCGCCATAGAGCAATTCGATTTGCTCGGAGGATTCCCGCCAGCGGCGAGCGGCCCAGTAGATATCCGACCGGAGCCGGACGGCTTCACGTCCATTGATATTCGACACGATGTCGAGCGCGAGATCGTGCCGACCGACATCACTTTGAGCACGCGCTTCGAGCAACAGCCGCTGTTGCCGCAATTCACCAGCCAGATCGGCGATGCGGGTGGTGCGCAATGCTGCGATCGCACGTACTGGCTTACGGTTCATCAGGTAAACCATAGCCAGTCGGGACGCGACCTGCGCCCGGGCCGAGCCCTCAAGGCGATGATCGATTTGATATTGCAGCAGTTCACTTGCCTGATCGAGCAGATCAACCGCGACAAGACGATCGGCGAGATGACGAATCAATTCATCGCCACGCCGTCCGATCGGCGTCAGATCGCGATACTCATAAAACATCGCCAGAGCTTCGACCGGAGGCAGATCGTCACCCTTGGAACTGTTGTACAGCTGATCAAACAGGGCAGACGTCTGATCCTGTACCTTGCGCGAGATTTCCGAATTCGGCTCCAGCTTAGTCGCCGTACGGCCGACTGCAAATGCGTCGTTATAGCGCCCCTTAGCTGCGTAGAGTTGCGACAGCATTCCAAGGTTCTTCACCTCGGTCGAGTCGCCACGCCAAGTCGTCGATGCGGTTTCCAACTCGCGAATGGCGTCATCGTCGTTCAGCATATCGCGCTTCTGACGGAGTGCGACGTTCAGGAGAGTTGCCTCTGCGGCGGCCGGCCGGTTCGAGGAGTCGATAGACGCCTGATATGCCGCCAAAGCATCCTTGTCATGGCCAAGAACTTCGGCCAGCCGTCCGCGCAACAGAGCAATCTCGCCTTCTTGTCCGGGTCCGGGGCCCATAGTTGTTAAATCATTGCTGCGCAGACCCGCCGTGGGATAATCCTTGACCTCAAGTGCCGCACGAAATGCCTCGATTGTCACGACACGTTGCAAATCGATTGGCAGTCCCGTAATCGCGAACTCGGCGTTCTTGAATTTCTCACGAGCATCGACCCACTTGCCCTGCTCTGCATAAGCGAGGCCTTTCCAAAGCTGGGCGTCGGAGTTTGCACCAATTGCCGGATTGGCAAGATCTTTCAGAGCAAGTTCGGGATTGCCGGAAAGTGTGGAGGCCACGGCGCGAATGATATACGCAGAGGGATCAACTTCACTTTCCTTGGTCTCGCCAAGAATAAAATCGAGAACTCCCTTGGCCTCGGGATAAAATCCGCGCGCGAGGTAAAACCGGGCAAGATCGATGTGGGCGGACATGCGCTTGTCACCCGTCGCCCGCGACGCCGCAGCCAGGAGACTGTTGCGCATCGTCAGGAAATCTGAAGTTTGGTTTTCCTGCCAGGTGCCTGCATCGAATATGGGCCGCACCGCTCCAATCGAGCGCTCGGGCATGGTCATCACCGATGACAGGGTCAATCCGCCCGGGCGACTCAACACCAGCTTGCTGGAAGCGATATCCGCGGTGAGATCATCCGAAGTCTGTTGAATGACGACACCTTGCATCGACTCCAGCAGAGAAAATTCCACAAAATCCTGGCGCTTGACGAAGCCACGTACAGGCAGGCCTGCAGTCATCACGGTGAGCGCGTCACCGGCATCAGGATCTTTGATATGGTGAAGCTGCCCTGGCTTGGCGAGAGCGACAGTTACATTAGCGCGCTTGGGATCAGCGTTATTGCGCGCAGCAGTCAGCGGTTGCGAGGGCTGCTCCGCCTTGTCGGCCAGTGTCAACGTCCATGATTGTTCGTCGCCGCTAAGCGTCACCAGTTGTGGACGGTTCAGCCGAATCCGGACCGCGCGTCCTTTCGGAAGCTCCAGCGTACCCGCCGCGGCAATGAGCGATCCGCCCTGACTTTGAATGGGTGTGGGATCAATTGACTTGTCGGTATCAAAAACAAGCCAGATCGAATCCGAACGTCGAAACGCCGCAGCTGGCGTCGGCCCGGCAAAGCTGAACGTCACGCGCAAGTCGTCGCTGGTTCGCCTCACCTCCGGCACCAGCTTCGGCCCCGAATTGACTTCCGGTGGCGCTACCGCCCCGGCCTGAGCTACAGGCTTCGCGTCCTTAGAAGCCGCCGGCATTGGTGCCACAGGCGGTGAAGGTACAGCCACAACCTTATTCGCTGTCTCAAGCGCTGGCACGGCCTTCTCAGCAACCTTGGCTTCGGGCTTCCCCCCGGACTTATCCGGAGCGGCCTCTTGTCTGGCCTCAACGTTGGCTGGTGGTGCCTTTGCGTCGGATGCATTCGCATCCGACGGCTTAACCTCGGAGATCTTTGTTTCCGGAGGCGATATCTGGGGTTTCCTTTCAACCGACGCTTCGCGCGCGATTTGCTCCGATGTCGGCGGCACAATCGCACTCGCTTTGTCTGCCGCCGGCTTTTCGCTCGGCGGAGTAGCCGGAACATTCGGCAGCTGCGAGCGCGGCCCCTGCGATGGGGCCTTCGCCTCCTCGAAGCCTATGTCGACAATGTAATTCTTCTCTTCACGGAATGCGCGAACATCCACTTCACCAATGAGCGCGATCTCAACCGTCGAAGCATTGTCTCCCATCTTTTGGTCGATGGATCTGATATTCGCGGGCATCGCGACCTTGGCATCCGCAAGGTCAAATACCAGCGCAGACGAGAACGACAGTACGAACTTGTTGGTGCCCAATGCCGATGAAACGGCAACACCGTCAGGCATTTCGAATACAAGCCGCGTAAAGGTCGGCTGGACCGACGCACGAACGCGTATCGGCGGACGTTTCTTGGCTTCATCCGCCTGCTTCTGCAGGCGCAAAGCCCGCTCGGCTGCAATTGCGCGCTCGGACAATTCTCGCACCACGTCCGCCGGCAACGGCGGCGGGGCACCAGTCCACTTTTCGGGGAGCAAGTCGATGAAGACACGCTCACCCGCCATCATCAGGTTGACTTTGACATTCTGTGTCAGCGCCAGGCGAATGGCGGTTCCGTCGGGATCGCGACGGACCATTCCAATGTAGGACGGCAGCGCGTCGGGCAATGCATCGACAGGAAGATCGACCGGCTTCTCGAAACGAACGATCAGGACCGATCCGGCAACGACAGCATCGGTCGTTACATCTTCCTTGAACTTCAGGACCAGCCGCGCGTACCCGTTCGCGCCGGTCAAAGTTGCTTCGCCTTTCACCGGTTGCTGCTGGGCGCTGGCATGTCCGGCAACAAGGCCGCTCAACGCCAGCGCAAAGCCAACCGCCGCAAACGACAATTGCATCCCGCGCCTGACCGTTCCCGCAAGCAAGCAGGCTTTCGATCCAGCCGCATGGATCGTTTGGATGATGCGAGCAACCTTGCAGGACATTCCAGCTCTTTCTGCCGCGTCTCGTTTGTCAGTTTCAGGCGTGATGCCCACTCGAACGGTTGCCGCTCTCGCCATCCACCCAAATCTAGAATTCGCCGATTAAGGCCTTGTTAATCACCTGCTTCAATTGCGAGGCGGCTGGGACGGCTTGCCATCGATCTTGGGCAGGTCATTCGGCGACGACGAAAGGCCTGCGCTTGCCCGGCGAGCCAGTTCGACTGTCAGCCTTTCAGCAGCTTCCGGCTGCATCTGCCCCATGATGTCGGCCATCTTTCGCGGCGCAATCTGCGAAGCGATCTCAAACAACACCGGTAACTCCAGCCGATCGAAGACCTTGGCAGCGTCCTTCGGCTTCATTCCCTCGTACATGGTAATGATGCCTTTGAAGCGCGCAGCTTCAGCCTCGTTCTTCTGTTGGCCCACCGAGGAAATCCGCGCTTCGGTCGCCTTCGCTTCCTCAAGACGCCCCTCAACGCGCTTTTCTGCCGACTTGATCAGGCTTTCGCGGATATCAATTTCGCGAGCCCTTGCCTCGATTTCCTGCCGTCGTGACTGCAGGCTCTCAAGAACAGCACGTTCAGATGCAGGGATCTGGCCTTTTGGGTCAGGATAGAGGACCGTCTCGTCCGGCGATCGCGCCTCGGGCGCAGCCACCGCTGGCTTCTCTTCCTTTTTTTCTTCCTTCTTGGCTGCAACAGAACCGGTGATATCGGGCGGCTCAGATTGTTTGCCGGGCGCCGGAAAATTGAAGGTCTCCTGCGCCCACGACTTCTTTGGCGGCACTCCATCGTCGTCATTGAGAATGTATCCGCCGTCCAGCAACAGGCCGGAGACCTTCAACACCGCCAGACAACCGATCGCAACCATCAGGACCGGGATAATGCGGATATCGCGAGCGACACGTTTCATGCAGCGAGACCAGCAGCCTTCCGCCGTTCCGAGAACGCCTGAGCCGCGGCGAGCAGCTCCTTGGCGTGCGATCCCTTAGGCGCGCTCTTCCTGGATACCTCAGTCGCGACTTCACTCGAAGAGCGAGGTGTGTCCGACATAATCGGCTTCGCCGCGAGCGCAACTTTTGTAAGCCGAGCCACGATGTCATTGCCGACCGAGAGTTGCTTGGCCAAATTCTCAGAAAGCTCTGTGCCGCTCTGAAGCTGGCCACTGAGGTTCTGATCGCATTCACGAACCGTGAGCTTCAGCCCCTGAATGGCACGCTCCGCAATCTCAGTTGCAGTGACCAATTCTGCAATCGTGCCACGCAAGGACTGCTCATCGGCCTTGAGCAAGGTCAGGCGGCGGTTCAGCAGAGTACAATATCCGATCGTGATCAGCAGCAAGATCACTACCAAACTCTCGATCACCAATGCGAATGTGTGACTCACTGTGCCTCCATCATCTTCGTTTGCTCGTCGGCTTTTTCAAACATCGCGAACGATGTATTCGGTTTGCGTAGCGGCTTGGTGACGCGGATGGCGACACGATCGCCGACCCTGCCCATTCGCCCTTCACTGAGGATCACGTCACCACACCGGACCGACACAAGTGCGTCCGGTCGCATGTTCAGCGGCAGCGTGTCACCGACTTGCAGCGTCATCAGTTGCTTGAGCGGGATATTGGCTTCATAGAGCACGGCATCGACGGCGATTTCCGCCTTGGCGATCTCGGTTGCCAAATGGCCTTCCCAGATCGGATCGCGGCCGAATTTTTCACCCATGAACATCTGCAACAGAACGTTGCGGATAGGTTCGATGGTTGCGTATGGCAGCAGCAGTTCGATATTGCCGCCACGGTCTTCCATGTCGATGCGCAGACGCACGAGAATGGCAGCGTTCGCCGGACGGCTGATGGCGGCAAAGCGTGGATTTGTCTCAAGCCGATCAATCGTGAACGTGACAGGAGACAGCGGCCTGAAGGCCTGTTCGGCATCGGCGAGCACCACTTCGACAAGGCGCTTGACGAGATTGGTCTCAATCGTGGTGTAAGGTCGGCCTTCGATACGGAGCGCAGCCTGTCCGCGGCGACCACCAAGTAGCACGTCGATGATCGAATAGATCAGACTTGAATCGACGGTGAAAAGCCCGAAATTTTCCCACTCCTCGGCCTTGAAAACTGAAAGGACGCAAGGCAACGGAATAGAATTGAGATAATCGCCGAAACGCACTGACGTAATGCGGTCAAGCGAAACTTCCACGTTGTCGGACGTAAAGTTGCGCAGACTTGTCGTCATCAACCGCACCAAGCGATCGAAAACGATTTCCAGCATTGGCAGGCGTTCATACGACACCATCGCAGAATCGATGATGGAGCGAATGCCGGAATTCTCGTCGAGATTGACTTCGCCGTCGCTGAAACCGAGCAGATTATCGATTTCTTCCTGCGACAGAACACGCTCGCCGCCCGACTTCCCGGGTCCAAGTAAACTATCACTTTCGCCGACCATCGCCGCCCATTGCTCGGCCATAGTCTCGGTCAATTCATTGGCAGCAGCTGCGGCAGCAGCCTCGGCGGGATCCTCGGAGTCCAGCGCGCCTTCCCATTCGGCGGCTAGTGCATCCTGATCGAGGTCATTATCCGGCGTCATTGCTTAAACTTCCGTCCCGTCACTGAACGACGATTTCCTTGAACAGCACAGCGTTCACCTGATGGGGCGAAATCGCAGCGTTGACACGCCGCGTCAGCTCTTCCTTGAGGCGAAACAGCCCCATCGAGCCGTTGAGATCTGTAGCGCGCAATTCCCGCAGGTATGTCTGGAACAGGTCCATAACGCGCGGCATGGTCGGCGTGATCTGCGCCACCATCGGCTGATCCTTGACCTCAAGCACCACCTTCACCTTGAGATATTGGACACGCTCACCAGGCAGACCCGCCAGATTGACCAACACTTCAGGGACATCGAGGAATACGGGCGGCTTCACCTCCGCTTCCGCATGCTTTTCCTTGTCCTCACCATGCCCATGCATGAAGAACCAGCCCCCGCCGAGCGCCAGCACGAGGATCGCAGCAGCTCCAATGATGATGAGCTTGCGTTTGCTTTTCGGAGCGGCTGCGCCTTCCGCGCCCCCCGCTTCTTCGTTTTGATCGCCGTCTGCCATAGCCCCGCTCACTGTGGGATTTGGCTTGAAATGCTGCCGAACTGGCTTGAGTGACGCGATACGAAGGCCGCCGGCGCTCCAAGCGCCTCTGTGTGGACACCGTAGGGGCGCAATGGTTAACGAAATCTTTCTTTTGTTCCCGAAGTGGGAAAATTTTGCCGGGACAATATGGTCAACAAGCCGTTTATTGCCGCCCCGCTTCAGCCCTCTCAATCATCCAAATATCTGTAATTACAAAGTTTTCTGAGTTGGCACGCCTCTCGCATTAAGGGAAGGCGAACCGGCCAGCTTGGGAGAGCCTCTCCGGTTCATACGATCCGCGTCATGCCTTGGGAGAGGCCAGCGCGGTTCATCAAGGGGAGACAGATCGATGGAGAATACCCTCCTCGTCGCGTTGTCGCGACAGGTGACGCTTGAGCGTCAGTTAGACGTGGTCGCGAATAACGTCGCGAACGTCAACACGAACGGCTTCAAGGCCGAAAAGACGCTGTTCGAGGAATATCTGACCTCGGGCGCGCATGAGGACAATTTTGCCCTCGCCGACCGGCGTGTCAGCTTCGTGCAGGATCGCGCGGCATATCACGATTTCACGCAAGGACCGTCCGAGGGGACCGGTAATCCTCTCGACGTATCGATCGACGGCAAAGGCTTCTTTGCCGTTCAGACCCCCGGTGGCGAACGCTACACCCGCGACGGCTCGTTCCAGATCAATTCACAGGGGCAGCTCGTCACTGCCAGCGGAAACCTCGTTCTCGGCGCGAACGGGCCGATCGTCTTCCAGCCGACCGATAAGGACATCGTCATCACCGCCGACGGCACCGTGACGGTTAAAGAAGGCATCGTAACCCAGTTCGACTCCATCCGCGGCAAGCTGAGGATGGTAAAATTCGACAGTCCGCAAAAGCTGCAAAAGGAAGGCTCGAACCTGTTCTCGGCTCCCGCCGGAACGACGGCTCAGCCTGACGTCGCCTCACGCGTCAACCAGGGTTTTGTCGAGAAATCCAACGTCAACACGGTCGCTGAAATGAGCCGCCTGATGATGGTCTCGCGCACCTACGAAAAGATCTCGGCACTGATGCAACAGCAAAGCGATCTTCGCAAGAATGCAATCCAATCACTCGCCGACGTACCGGCTTGAGGAGAATAAACAATGCAAGCTCTTTACACTGCAGCAACCGGTATGGCCGCCCAGGAACTCAGCGTTCAGGTCATTTCCAACAACATCGCCAACGTCCGCACCACTGGCTTCAAAAAGCAGCGTGCGCAGTTTCAGGACCTGCTCTACCAGCACGTTCAGCGCGTCGGCGCACAGGCTTCTGATCAAGGCACCGTCCTGCCGGTAGGCATCGACATCGGCGGCGGCGTCAAGACCGTCGGCACGCCGCGCCTGATGACACAGGGCACCCAGACCGCCACAGGAGCCGATCTCGATATCGCTATCCGCGGTGAAGGTTACTTCAAGATCCAGATGCCGGACGGCACCTACAACTACACCCGTGATGGTTCGTTCACGACGGACGGCACCGGCCGCATCGTGAATGCGCAAGGCAACCCCCTGCAGCCGACCATCACGCTTCCGCAGAACGCGTCGCAGCTCACCATCAACCCGCAGGGCCAAGTCTCAGTCATCTTGCCGGGCTCAACAACACCAACGGTTGTCGGCCAGATCGGCCTGACCCGCTTCATCAATAAGGCGGGCCTGCAATCGATCGGGGACAACCTGTTTGTCGACACGCCGGCATCGGGCCCGCCGCAGGACGGTCTCGCACAGGCCGATGGATTCGGCGACATGCAGCAGGGCAACCTCGAAGCATCGAACGTCGAAGTCGTGACGGAAGTCTCCGACCTGATCGCCGCCCAGCGCGCTTACGAGATGAACGCAAAAGTCATCAGCGCGGCCGATCAGATGATGCAATCCACCACCGGCATGTTGCGATAAAGGAGATGAAGATGTTGCGCTCGTTCCTCCTCACAGCGGCCGTTCTGGCCGCGACCACTGGAGCAGCTTTTGCCCAGTCAGAAAAAGATGCGGTGACCGGTCCGGTCCTGCGCGCGAGCATCACAGTCAACAGCGATATCGTGCGCATCGGCGACGTGATCGACAATGCCGGAAGCGCCTCGCAAATCGCGATCTTCCGTGCACCCGATCTCGGCACAACCGGATCAGTGCCGACGTCGCGGATCCTCTCCGCGCTTGGCGCCCACCAGGTGATCGGTGTCGATACGCGCAACATCCGCGAAGTCTCGGTGACACGATCCTCGCGCGCGGTATCCTCAAAGGACATCGAGCAGCAGGTTGCGCAGGCTCTGGAACATCGTAACGGACTCGGCGATGCCGCAAACCTGTCGATTACGTTCGACCGCGATCTCCGCGAACTCCAGCTCGATGCGTCGAATACCGGCGACATGCGCGCTTCGATCATTCGCTTCGATCCGCGCAATGGCCGGTTCGACATTACCTTCGAAATTCCGAACGAGGTCACCTACTCACCGACCAAGTTGCGCTTCACCGGCACAGCTATCGAAACCGTAGAGGCGACAATTCTGACGCGCAGCGTCGATCGTAATGACATTCTCAAGGCGTCCGACCTGGTCACGGAACGCCGCCCGAAGGCGGAGGTCGGGAATGATCTCACGATACGAGAGCGTGCGATCGGAATGCAGGTCCGCAAACAGATCCGTGCGGGACAGGCCATCAAGGCAATCGACATCGGCAAGCCGGACCTGGTCACTCGCGACCAGAGCGTCACTCTCATCTACGAGGCGCCTGGAATTTATCTCACGGGTCGCGGCAAGGCGGTCGACAACGGTACGCAAGGCGATGTCGTCAACGTCACCAACCTGCAATCGAAACGCGTTGTGCAAGGCACAGTCGTCGGACCAGGTCAGGTCGTCGTGATGATTGCAACCCCTGCTCGTATCCTCACAGCAACCGCTGCGCTCGCTACAAACGATCAAGCTCCAGTCGGAACCCCCTCCCAGAAAGCTGAGTAAAAGTCATGTTGAAGTCCCACACACTCAATCGCATTCTGCTGGGCAGCAGTCTTCTGGCCTTGGGCATTATTGCAAGCGGATGCTCGGCGATCGACCGGCTGGCCGCGATTGGCGAAAAGCCGAAACTGTCGGCGATCGACAATCCAACGACACAAGCCGGTTACAAGCCGGTGTCGATGCCGATGCCGGCGCCACAACCTGCGTCCTTTAATCCAAACTCGTTGTGGCGAAACGGATCACGCGCCTTCTTCAAGGATCAGCGCGCGCACCAGATTGGCGACATCCTGACGGTGATCGTGAACATCACCGACAAGGCCAATATCGCCAACGAGACGCAGCGCAGCCGTGCCAACAGCGAAGATTCCGGCATCACGAATTTCTTCGGCCTGACGAAGGTGCCTCTGACCAATGCGCCAATTCCCGGCCGCCTGATGACCACGGACTCCACAGCCAGCAGCGACGGCAAGGGATCGGTGAACCGCCAAGAAGCCCTGCAGACCAACGTCGCCGCAGTGGTCACTCAGTTGCTGCCGAACGGCAACCTGGTTGTCGAGGGCAAACAGGAAATTCGCGTCAACTACGAAATTCGAGAACTGATTGTCGCCGGCATCGTTCGACCGGAAGATATCCAGAGCGACAACACCATCGATTCCAGCAAGATCGCGCAAGCGCGCATCGCCTATGGCGGCCGCGGTCAGATCACAGACGTGCAACAGGCCCGCTACGGCCAACAGGTCTTCGACGTCCTGCTGCCGTTCTAATCCTCCTCTGAAGACGGCTCCCACCGTCTTCATCCGAGCTCCCACATCGCGCGGCGAACCTAGGCGCAGTGCGATGTATACGACGCGGCCTCCGTTAGCTCCCCTGACGGAGGCCGTGATCGTTTGATTCCGATTTCAGAAATTGCGAGCGCAAGGACACCTATAGGTGTCGCAGAACCAGGCCAAAGGCCGATCGGCCTGCGTCCCAATGTAATCGCTTGCTACGCCTAGCCGCATCGGACGCGCGCAAGCCGAGTTCATCTGCCCCAAAGACACACCGCTGCGCTGTCACCGGTTCAGTGACCTACCGAGCGAAGACATGTCCGGGCCGTGAACGACCGGCACTACTCGTCGCGATAGACCTTTTCTCGCTTCTCGTGCCGTTCCTGCGCCTCGACCGAAAGCGTGGCGATGGGACGTGCTTCGAGCCGCTTCAACGAAATCGGTTCGCCAGTTTCCTCGCAATACCCATAGGTATTGTCCTCGATGCGCTGGAGTGCGGCATCGATCTTGGAAATGAGCTTGCGCTGACGATCGCGGGCACGAAGCTCGATAGCGCGATCGGTTTCCGATGAGGCGCGGTCAGCCAAGTCAGGGTGATTGACGTTCTCTTCCTGAAGCTGCTGGAGCGTGGTCTTCGACTCGCGGAGGATCTCATCCTTCCAATCGAGTAGCTTGCGGCGGAAATACTCCCGCTGCCGCTCGTTCATGAAGGGCTCTTTCTCGGAAGGCTTGTAGTTCTTCAACTTTTCCAAGGGCGGGTCCATCTCGACGTGCTAGCGGCCGGAAAAAACCCAGTCCGCGCGGGAGCTTATATAGCGGCGCCTTGTGACAAACAATATCGAGAACGGGGCCGGCACCCGATACCGCAAGGCTGGTTCCATGTGCCGGCGGAACCGACCCGCCTTCCCACTTAAAACCCAGTATTTACAGGCTTTACTTGGCCTGCCTTGGCCAGTTCCACCTCAACCCGAAGTTCAATTTCGGACAGAACCTGATCCAGATGAGGGTCACCCGAGGTCGATTTCAGCTCGGCGGCTGCCACACGAAGCCTGCCGACCATCGACGAATCAAGCGCCCCAGTCAAAAGCCCGATCTTCAGGTCATCCAGGACATCGAGGGCACTCCGGCCCTTCTGGACCGAGCGCTTGCGACGCTCAGTGGGGTCGTCGAACCCTTGCATCGCCAGCAGAGCTTCAATCCCACCCGCGGTTCTGGGAGCAGCCACCGGCCGCGTCTCCGCCAGAACGCTGGTATCCTCTATGGAAAATCCAGAAGAGGTCGAGCGCCGGGCATTTGCTTTCGGCGACGTCTGGCTTGTTCCACTCGGTCCGTAAATTCGCATCGTACCTGCCCCGCGAGGCAATCGGTCATTGCAACCGCCGCGCCATTCCATCACCGAGCCGGTGATCCCTGCGAGTAAGGTCGCTGGTTATGGTTAATAGTCGGTAAATGACCCGGCAATTTATGCCGGGATGCGGCAACTTCGCCTGCCATCCCTGCCCGCGCCCGTTTGCCGGACGAAGTTTTTATCAAGTAAATTCAACATCTTATAAAGATTTAGCAGCCTGGCACGGCTCTCGCATAGATCGGTTGCGGACTAACCCTGTGGGGAGCACGGGGCGTGGGCCGCAAAGACCTCAGCGGGGAGCAGAGGATGTTTCGGAATTTTCGAATTGCCTGCATGGCGGTGGCCGTGCTGATGGTTTCAGCCGTATCGGCTGGAGCAACGTCGCGGATCAAGGATCTCGCCAATATCGAGGGCGTACGCCAGAACCAGTTGATCGGCTACGGCCTGGTCGTTGGCTTGAACGGCACCGGCGACACTCTCAACAACATTCCTTTCACCAAGCAGTCGCTGCAAGCGATGTTGGAACGCATGGGCGTCAACATTCGCGGCGCCACCATCCGCACCGGTAACGTCGCAGCGGTCATGGTCACGGGCAACCTGCCTGCATTCGGCACGCAAGGCACGCGGATGGACGTCACCGTCTCCGCACTCGGCGACGCCAAGAGTCTTCAGGGTGGCACACTTCTGGTCACGCCACTGCTCGGCGCTGACGGAAATGTCTATGCCGTGGGTCAGGGGTCGCTGGCGATCGGCGGTTTCGCCGCAGAAGGCGCCGCAGCAAGCGTCACCAAGGGCGTACCGACGGTGGGCCGCATCGCGAACGGCGCGATCATCGAGCGCGAAATCGAATTTGCGCTCAACCGGCTGCCGACCGTCCGGCTCGCATTGCGCAACAGCGACTTCACCACGGCAAAACGCATCGCTGCAGCGGTTAATGATTTTCTCGGCTCCAAGAGCGCCGAGCCGGTCGATCCCTCCACCGTCCAGCTCACCATCCCATCTGAATTCAAGGGCAACGCGGTCGCGATGCTGACCGAGATCGAGCAGCTTCAAATCGAACCCGATCTGGCGGCGAAGATCATCATCGACGAACGCTCGGGCATCATCGTGATGGGACGTGACGTCCGCGTCTCGACCGTCGCCGTTGCGCAAGGCAATCTCACCGTGACGATTTCCGAGAGCGCCGACGTCAGCCAGCCCGCTCCATTCTCGAATGGACGAACCGTCGTTACGCCGCGCACCAGTGTGGGTGTGCAGGAAGACGGAAAGAAACTTGCACTCGTGAAAAGCGGCGTCTCGCTGCAGCAGCTGGTCGACGGCCTCAATGGTCTCGGCATCGGCCCGCGCGATCTGATCGGCATCCTGCAGGCCATCAAGGCCGCCGGCGCGATCCAAGCCGACATCGAGGTGATGTGATGATGAACATTGGCACCACCAAGAAGCAGCCGCCGCTGACCTACTTCAACGGTCACCCCGATCTTGAGCTGACGCAAGCGCTCACGAAGGTGTCGCCGCAGAAGCAGCAGGCGATCAAGGACAAGGCTCAGGACTTCGAGGCTGTGTTTCTGAACTCGATGTTCTCGCAAATGACCAGCGGGATCAAAGGCGACGGTCCGTTCGGAGACACACCCAGCACCGGGGTGTGGCGATCGATGTTGACCGAGCAATATTCCAAATCGTTTGCAAAGGCCGGCGGTGTCGGAATTTCCAACGACGTTTATCGCACTCTCATCATCCAGCAAGCTAACCGTAACAGTTGAGTTCAGGAGGTATAACCTATGACGATCGAGCAACCCGCCCTGCTTTCCGAGCAACCGGTATCGACTCCGATGGAAGCCCGTCAGCTTGAAGACAACCTCCTGGAAGTGATGACCACACTGCAGGACGTGGTCGAGCGCGAGACCGCGCTCGTTCGCGCAGGAAAAGTGCGGGATGCCATGGCCCTGGATGGAGAGAAAAGCGAATTGTCCGGGCGCTACGTGAAAGCCATCACGAAGATCAAGAGCAACCAGGACTACCTCGAGCGGGCCACTCCCGAATTGCTGACGTCATTGCATCATCATCACGATGTCTTCCGCAGCATGTTGAAGACCAATCTCGCTGTGCTCGCAACGGCCCATGCCGTCTCGGAGGGGATCGTCCGTGGTGTGAATGGCGAGTTGCAGCGACGAAACCTGTCCTTCGGCTACACGGCCGCAGGAAAGCGTGCGACGCCAAATCCTCGCAACGTCATGCCGCTGTCGGTGAGCCGCTCGCTCTAAACTTTTTCGTCTTTGAAGCCTACTAAACGCCGCGGCCTCCGGTCGCGGCGTTGCACATTTTAGATCGCAATTGAATCAATTCATCACGGCGCCTTAAACAGGACGTTCAAGCGATTTCAGTAATTTAGCACCGTTGGAGGGTTGAGGTTTGACTTGATCCAAAGGAGGCCAGGAGGGCTGACATGGGTGCAGATTTTAGTATTAGACCGGTGGGAGCACCGGTTCCGACACCAATCATCGACACTGCACCTGCTGCAGCGAAGGGGGCTGTCCAAACACAACTCCCCGCCGACAAGGCCGTCACAGCGCCTGACGCGGCCTTACTGTCACGGAACAATGCGGATTCGGAAAGCCAGCGCCTGTCACGCCAGATCGTGATTGATCGCGCTGCAGCACAGATTGTCTATCAGACGGTCGACAGCCGTACGAGTGTTGTGGTTAGCCAGTTTCCTGATGAAGGCAGGTTGCGCGCCCGCGCCTACTTGCGTGCGCAGGACGAAGCCAAGCGCGATCACGCCAACAAGAACACCGATGTGAAGGCTTAATCAGCCTCCGCCGGGGCTTAGCTGCCTCCCGGCGGGATATCCTGAGTGGCGTTAGCCGTTTCCAGCGTGCCCTTCGTATCGTTCACGGTCTTGATTTGCGCCTGGCCTGCCTGGGTCAGGGTGAATTTCGAGTTGCCGAATTTGAACGAATTGCTGTTGATCAGGACATCCTGATACGAGATCGTCGAGCCGCTCTGGTAACGCACCTTGGCGCGAAAGCCAGTCACGTTCGAGATCTGGATCGTGAACTTGGTGTTGTCCGCGTAGGCTCCGGTCCATGTCCCCTGATACAACGCGGGATCCACAGGCACATACGGCAACTGGTTATAGCTCGCAGTGCCGACAGCTTTATAGTTGGCCTGGAGAATGCTGAACATATCAGACATAGCGGACTCTCCTCATTATGCGCGGCCGGAGAGGCCTGCAGCAAGATTGCAATTAATGTCGATGAGCGATTTCAGCTTTTCGCGCTGCGGATTGAGCTGAAGCTCCATCGTCTGCGTCATCACGAACGTGCCAATGTTGGCGATGTTCTGACGAATTTCGACGGTCTGCGGATTCTGGTCGTTGGTCACCGCACCAAGCAAAATCGACCAGAGCTTGCGGTTGAACAACAGCGCTTCCGCAAAATCATCGTCCGTGCGGCCAGCATTGGTCATGACGTCTTGCAGCTTGTTAGCCGCCTTCAACAAAGCCTGCGCTTCGATCTCTCGAGGAGACGCTGTTGTTTGAGCAGTACGCGCGTAGGCCTGAGCGGCGTTAGACATTCCTCACCTCAACAAATACGCTTCTTCACGCTTCATCAGTTTCCTGATGTCCTTTAGGGCTTTGTAAAGAGCACCGCTTAAAATGTGGTTACTCGCGGACTCGATCTCAGGACGCGAACTTGGCACAGCACCGAGAAAATCTCTTACAAATTCGAGATAAAGGTCCTGATATTTCGGGATATCGTTCTCGAGATACATCTGCTGCACACACAAATAGATGCGTTTTGCAGGTGTATTTGCAGTTTCAGCGGTGAGGATATCTTTCTCACGCAAGATGGGCTCGTCCCCATCAATCAAAAATGATGCGCGCACATCAGAATTGGTGATCACGCTTTGGCCGATCACAATTCGCTCAAAAGGCTTTAGCTCGACACGAAGGGCCACGGCTCGCTCCATTCTTGAAGGACGCGCGTCTGATCAAGCGATCATAACGATGATAGTTCAACGAACTACAAATTGAATCGAAACGACTACATGCAGTCGTTCATTGTGTGCGCGCGCATCTCGCGTTGCACACCAAAAATAAAATCAACAATAAGCCGAGTATTTCTCACAAATCGAATTCACTTCGGTTGAAATCCCGAAGGCCATTTCAAAAAAAAAGCGGCGGGGCTTTAAGCCCCGCCGCCGTTGTCATCATCCTTGCCCGTCCGCTTAGCGGAGGAGCTGCAGCACGCTCTGCTGCGACTGGTTAGCGAGCGCGAGTGCAGAGACCGCGATCGACTGACGGGTGGCCAGCGCCTGGCTGTTCGCCGCTTCCTCGTTGGTATCGGCGATCGTCAGATTCGACGAACCGGTCTGCAGCACGTTGATCATGTTCTTCGAGAAGTCCTGACGCAGCTGCACGATCGAAAGATTCGAACCGAGCGTCGATGCCTGCGAACGAAGGTAGCTGCTCGCAGTCTGGAGCGACGTGATAATGCTCTGAGTCGACTTGTTGTCGATGAAGTCAGTGCCGATCGTCAGTGCACCAAGACCAAGGCCCGGAGGATCGAGAGCGACGCCGTTGATGTTCAGTGTCGACGTGCCGGTCTCGTTGAACACCAGCTTGAGCTGGTCACCCTGGAGCAGGTTCACACCGTTGAAGGACGCGTCCTGCGCCGTGGTTTTGATCTGGTCGATGATGTTGTTGTACTGCGTGACGAAATTCGCTCGAGTCGCCTGGGAGTCAGGATCGGCAATAACACCGGTCGCGACTGCTCCGCCGAAAATGTCACCAGTCGCGGCCGCCGTGCCGCCCAGCGCACCGACGGTGAAGGATGCGGCGTCGTTGCTGGTGGTGATGGTCAGCTTGCCGTCGGTGGACAGCGAAGCCTGCAGGTTGTTGGTGGCGAGAACTGCATTGAGTTCATAGAGGTTCTTGACTTGGCCTGCACCACTGCCGCCTGCACCGAAGATGATGTTGAGCGGCTGGCCACCGGCGGTCGCCGCGATAGTCAGGGTCTTGCCCTCAAGCTGCGCAGGGGTGCCAGCACCGCGGGCAAAGGTGGTGACGAGCGTCTGGCCATTCGTCGGTCCCGGGACGCCGGTCGGCGGTGTTGGCGTGCCCGTCAACCCCAAAGACTGGGCTGCGGCGGCGTTCGAGGTAACGATCTTGAGATCAGAGCCGGTGCCAGTGTGGATTGCGACATGGGCAGGAACGACTGGCGGGCCAGGATCCAGCGGAACAATTGAAGAGCCGGTACCACCGGTCAGGCCATCGATCTTGGAGAGCAAGGTGTCAACGTCGTCGGTGATGCTGATCTCGTTGGCACTGGTTGTTGGCCCCTTCACGAAGGTCAGGGTGTGAGCAGCATCGGTGCCATTTATCTGCAGCGTATCTCCGACTTGGAAGCCGTTGGTGAGAGCAACATCGCCGCCGTTTGGATCCTGGCTGAGCTTGGTTGTGCCGGTCAAAGCGGCCGAGACCGTCTGCCCGCCACCGGTGCGAAGCTTTGGTGCTGCGAAGTCGGTAGCCGACGCGAAGCCGACCTTGTTGAGGCCCGTGCCGGTGATGGTCAGGTTGGCCGCGGTGCCGGTATTGAGGGTCACAACGCCGGTCGTGCTGTTGATCGTCGATGCATTGGCCGAATTGGTGTTGCCGGTGATGGAGTCGATCGTGGAGAGCAGTGTGCCGACCGTCTGGTCAAGACCGATGGTCCAGTTGCCGCTAGCATCTTCGCTCGGCACGCCATTCGCACCGAAGGTGACCGTCTTGCCGTTGACGGTGAAGGTATCACCAGCGACCGGACCGGTTGAAGTGGCCGCAGCGCCGTTCGTCAGATCGCTCAGCTTGGTCGCGGAGTTCGCGAAAGCACCAGCCGTACCGGTCTTCAGCGGGGTACCAGTACCGACCAGAGAAGCGCTCCCAAAAGCGGCGGTGGTGGTGATGTCGGCGTCGGTGCCGGCATAGGTCGCATCCACTGGAGCACCGGGGGTGCCGAGCAAATTGTCAGCGGTCGCGCCGGGGATCGCAACGCTGGTCACCGAGGATTTCTGGGAATAACCAACCGGTGTCTGCAGCGCCTGGTTCGCGACGGACTTCGCGGTGTCGATCAGCTTCTGCAGCGAAGTGATGCCGGTATTGGCGGCCTGCAGGATCTGCACGCCGTTGCCGACGCCATCGAGCAGCGCGTTAATGTCGTTGGCACGGGAGTCGAGGGACTGCGCCGTGAAGAAATTCGTGGGGTTGTCGAGCGCCGAGTTGACCTTCTTGCCGGTGGCAAGGCGCGTCTGCGTGGTCGCAAGAAGATCCGCAGTCGACTGAAGCGACAGCAGGTTCTGGCGAACCGAGGCTGAGAGAACGATATCGGACATTTTGACCTTCCTTGATTAACGCGAGGTGCCGGCTGCCAGGACGGCAATTGGAGAGCGGTGTCTTCTCCCCCTCGGTATAGAAGGCGCGATTTAAATTATGGTTAAGCGCGGTTTAAGTTTTATCCTTAAGGAACTGCTAATTCTCCTGCTAAGTCCTTGAAACGAAAAGGGCGCCGCTTGGGCGCCCAATTACCAAAGAAAATTTTGGAACAAAAAAAGTGGCGGAGCCGAAGCCCCGCCACCTGTTCCGCCACGTGTTGTCGAGAAATCAGCGCAGGAGCTGGAGAACGCTCTGCTGCGACTGGTTGGCCAGAGCGAGCGCGGAGACCGCGATCGACTGACGGGTCGACAGAGCCTGGCTGTTCGCTGCTTCTTCGTTGGTGTCGGCCAGCGTGAGGCTGGATGCACCGGTCTGAAGCACGTTGATCAGGTTCTTGTTGAAGTCCTGACGGATCTGCACGATCGACAGGTTCGAACCGAGGGCCGAACCTTCAGCACGCAGCGAGGAGCTGGCGGTGCTGAGCGAGGTCAGGACCTTGTTGGTCGCGTCGTTGTCGACGAAGTCGGTGCCAACCGTGAGGCTGCCGAGACCCAGACCAGCCGGGTCGAAGTTGACGCCGGTGATGCTGAGCGTCGACTTGCCCGTTTCGTTGAAGGTCATCTGGAGCTGATCGCCCGCCAGCAGGTTAACGCCGTTGAACGAAGAGTCCTGAGCCGTCGTACGGATCTGGTCGATGACGTTGTTGTACTGCGTCACCAGGCTCGCACGGGTCGACTGAGCAACCGGATCGAGTGTCGGAGCGCCAGCCACCAATGGGCCCGTCGAAGTAGCAAACACGCCACCAGCCGTCGCCGCCGTGCCACCGATCGCACCGATCGTGGCCGAAGCCGAGTCGTTCGATGTGGTGATGGTCAGCTTGCCGTCGGTCGACAACGAAGCCTGCAGGTTGTTGGCTGCAAGAACGTTGTTGAGGTCGTTGAGCGACTTGACCTGACCTGCGCCAGAACCGCCCGAACCGAAGATGATGTTCAGCGGCGAACCACCGGCGGTGGAAGCGATGGTCAGGGTCTTGCCTTCGAGTGCCGGCGGAGCACCAGCGCCGCGAGACTGAGTCGTCACGAGCGTCTGATTAACGGTCGGAGTGGCGTTGGGGTTCGTCGGACCAACCGGCGTACCGGTGAGACCCAGCGACTCCGCCGCTGCGGCGTTGGAGGAGATGATCTTGAGATCCGAGGCAGTACCCGTGTTGATCTCGACGTGGGCCGGCACGGCAGGCGGACCAGCCACAGCTGCAACCACCTTCGAGCCCGTACCACCAGTCAGACCGTCGATCTTGGAGAGCAACGTGTCAACGTCGTCGGTGATGCTGATCTCGTTGGCGCCGTTCGCCGTACCCGTCACGAAGGTCAGGGTGTGAGCAGCATCGGTGCCGTTGATCTGCAGCGTATCACCAGCCTTAAAGCCGGTGGTCAAAGCAACGTCGCCACCATTTGGATCCTGGCTGAGCTTGGTTGCGCCCGTCAAACCGTTCGAGACCGTCCCAACGCCAGCGGTGCGAAGCTTTGGTGTTGCGAAGTCGGTAGCCGATGCGAAGCCCAACTTGTTGAGGCCCGTGCCGCTAATGGTCAGGTTGGACGCGGTACCGGTGTTGAGGGTCACAACGCCGGCTGCACTGATCGTCGATGCATTGGCCGGATTGGTGTTGCCGGTGATGGTGTCGATCGTGGAGAGTACTGTGCCGATCGTCTGGTCAAGACCGATGGTCCAGTTACCGTTGGCATCCTCGCTCGGCACGCCGTTCGCACCGAAGGTGACCGTCTTGCCGTTGACAGTGAAGCTGTCGCCAGCGACCGGACCGGTATAGGTTGCCGCAGTACCGTTCGTCAGATCGCTAATCTTGGTCGCAGCGTTTGCGAAAGCGCCAGCCGTGCCGACCTTCAGCGCGCCGCCGGTACCAGCCAGAGCTGCGCTTGCAAAAGCGGTCGTGGTGGTGATGGAAGCGTCGGAGCCTTCGTAGGCCGCATTGACCGGATCGCCAGCTGTGCCGAGCAGGTTGTCAGCGGTCGCGCCGTCGATTGCGATGCTGGTGACCGAGGACTTCTGCGAGTAACCGACAGTGGCCTGCAGAGCTTGGTTGGCGATCGACTTCGCGGTGTCGATCAGCTTCTGCAGCGAGGTGATGCCCTGGTTGGCAGCCTGCAGAACCTGCACGCCGTTGCCGATACCATCCAGAAGGTTGTTGATGTCGGACGCGCGCGAGTTGAGGGACTGCGCGGTGAAGTAGTTGGTCGGATTGTCGAGAGCGGAGTTGACCTTGTTGCCGGTGGCAAGGCGGGTCTGCGTGGTGGCGAGAAGATCTGCAGTCGACTGGAGCGAGAGCAGGTTCTGACGAACCGACGCGGAGAGAACGATATCAGCCATAGTACGCAACCTTTCTGGTGTGACGCTACTGTACAGTTAGACCCCGATATTCAATCGGCGGCCGAGGTGCAGAATGGCTGGAACCCTCTAAGAACCTCTAAACGGGAACCATCGAGTTATTCGGATAAAAGCAATTCAAAAGCACCTGACGCCATTGAAATTGCTGCGAAATCCAGAATCATCTGCGTTCCGCTGGTCGATTTTGTTTACCCGCTGTTAACCATGTTCGGGAAGGATCGCGCCGCAAGCGTCGAAGCACTGAAACCAATCGCACGCTGGGAGACAGAGATGGCGTTGAAAGTCGAACTCAAGCCGCACGAAAAGATCATTGTCGGCTCTTGCGTGATCACCAATACCGATCAGCGCGCAAAACTACTCATCGAAGGTGATAAATTGCCGATCCTGCGTGAAAAGGACATTCTCACACCCGCAACAGCCAACACCCCGGCCAAGCTAATCTATCTGGCGGTGCAGCTGATGTACATTTCCGACGAGCCGCAGGAACACCATCCGGTCTATTTCGACCTGATGCGCGACATTCTCATCGTGTCACCCGGCTCAGCCGACATCATCGGGGATATCAACAATCACATTCTTGGTGGCGACTACTACAAGGCGCTGAAAGAAGCCCGCAAGCTGATCGCTTATGAAGAGCAGACGCTCATAGCGCTGAAGGAAGCGGCCGAAAATCGCGCTGCCTGATACGGCGCGTTTCACGCGACCCGAGACGACAAACCAAAACAAAAAAGGGCTTCCGCAAGGAAGCCCTTTTTCATTTGGATCGTTGCCGATGCTACTATGGAGGCGGCAGGAATTTGAGCAGGCTCATCTGATAGAGCTGCGATGTCGTCTGATAAGACGCCTGCAGGCTCGTCTGCAGCGCCATGATCTTGGCGGCGACCTCGTCGTCGTTGATGCCCTGGATGGAATCGAGCATCGACTGCGCGGTTGCGCCTACCTGCTTTTGCCGGTCTTGCGCATTCTTGACCGTGACCTGCGCATTCGCAAAATCCGACTGGATGTTCTCGATCGATTGCTGGCCCGGGTGATCCGACAGGTTTGTAATGATGCGCGAGTTGAGCGCCGTCAATTGATCGTTGGCGTTCGGGTTGTTCGCGTCCGTCGTCACCGCCGCATAGACTGCGACGTTCTTCAACTGAGTGATAAACGCATCCTCGTTGGCGCGTGCGCCGTATTGAACCGAAATCGACGAATCGACGCCGATCGCGGCGGTGCCTCGCGCGGTGTCGTTCGGGCCCGTCGCAACTTCGCCCGTATACCAGGACACCGTGTCAGCCGGCGTTCCATTGCGGAGCGCGACAGGAGGATTGCTTGAGGTATCGACACGCTGTGGCGGATTCGAGTTGAAGAAGTTGTCCGAAGCCGTCATGGCCGACGCCGCAACCAGCGCCGTGTTCGCGAGCTTGCCGACTGCCGTGTTAAGCGCGCCACTCAGGTTGGTGGCGGTAACGTCGGATGTGGCACCAATCAGGAAGCTTCCCGCCGGCGGAGGATTGGTGGTCGTGGCGGTGAGTTCGATCTGCTCGCTTGTGCCATCCGGCAGCTTGAAGTTGAACGTGACCTTCTCACCTTCATTCGGATTGGTCGCGCCGAGATCGATCGACATCTCCTGCCCCGCCGGAGGCGTTCCTGCCGCAGGCTGCGTAACCGTCGCGCCGGAGAGATTGGTGCTGATCGAATCGAGCTTGAGGCCGAACGGCGAACCGGCGACGTCCTCGTTGATCGACACCGTCGTTGGCGACGTTGCCGAAGGCGCAGTGATCTGCAGCCGGCCAAGACCACTGGTGTCGTCGGCCGCAGCACGCTCGGAAATCAACTGCTTTAAACCGGCCTGCGCGCCAGTGCCGTTCATGATGGCATCGGCAGACGCGGTTGAAGGCGTATCGGTGGCGCGCCCCGAAAACAGATAGCGGCCGGCGGCGGTTGAGTTCAACAGCGCGACGATCTGCGTGAAAGATCCCTGCGCCGTTTTCTGCCCCGGAGTTTGTCCGGTGCTATCCAGGGTCAGCGTCGCACCTGTCGCCGCCTGCTTCACTTGGCTTCCGGCATCGCTGATGCCTTGCAGCGAGAGATTCGCGAGATTGATGCGGGTGTTCAGCAGATTGTCGGTGTCTGCATAGCTTGAAAGAGTTGCGAGCTGCGCACGCAATCCTGTCGCCGTAGCAGAGTCGATGCCGAGGCCTGAATAGGTGGTCGATTTCTTTCCGGACGCAAGTTGCTGCGACAGGAGATCGAGCTGGTTCTTGATGTTGATAAGACCAGAGCTGAGATAGGTAGTGCGGCCGCTAACGCCAGAGATTGTCATGAGACCCTCAGAATGCCTGCAACAGTGACTGATACATGGATTGGACCGTGGACATCACACGGGCATTGGCCGAATAAGCGTTTTGCAACGCCATCAGATTCGCCATCTCCGTATCGATATCCACACCTGACGTTTGGCTCATCTTGTTTTGCAACGTATTCACCACCACGCTCTGACCATCAGATTCCGATTGCGCGGCGGTCGCCGCATCGCCCTGCATCGCAGTGAACTGCTGCGTGTAGCTGAGGATGGTGCCCTTGAATGGAGTCTTGGCGGAGCCCACTCCGGTATCGGATGGATATGTCGACGTGCCGTTGGTGAGCTGCGACAGGATGAAATCAGTGCGCGTGGTATCGCCTGACGGTGTCGTGGGACTGGTGTTGTAGACGACGAGCCGTGACGGATCAGCCAGCAGCGCAGGATTGACGGCGATCCGTCCCGCAAGGCCTGTCTTGTCCGAACCGTAGACATACGGCGAGTTTCCATCGGTGAAGAACGGAAGCTGCGGGCCGCCATTGTCGGTCAACGTCGTTGCCGTTGTGGTCAACGATACGGAATTCACATCGGCCACATTGCTCGTACCGTCGTCCAGCACACGCAGAGTATTGGATGGCGGCGCCGGATTCGAGAACTGCACACCCGTCCCGGCCATGGCGGTGTTAAGCTGCGATACGACAGACGCCATACCACCGGAGAGATCGACAGCAATACTCTTGCTGACCTGCTTGTGCGTCGTATTGTCCGTATAAGAGATATTGACGGAGCCTTTGTTGCCGGTGGCGGGCTGCAGGGCCGAAAGATCAACGTCGAAACCACTTTGTGCGCCCGCCGTCACGGCGGTGCCTGCCGTCGTGTTGTCAGACAACGCGCTCGACATCGAGGCCGCAAGGGCATCAACCTGATTTTGCGCCTGGACCAGCGTGGTGTCGCGCAGCTCAGTGTAAGCGGCGATTGCGCCGGAGCGAATGCCATGCTCAGCGGTCAGATCGATGCTCGATCCATCCGGGTATTGCAGCGTGACCGAACTGAGATCGCTTTTCGTCGGATCCGAATCCCATTGGGCATCCGGGGTCATCGTTCCCGCCGGGGTGAACGACAGGCTGGCCGCGTTGGGACCGCCGACGAGCTGGAATCCCGAGCCGGTGTAGACCGATACCTGATTGCCGTCGCCCGGTACGACGCGAATGTCCATCAATTGCGACAACTGATCGATGTATTGATCGCGCTGATCGAGCAGTGTGGCAGTGGACGCATCGAGAGTGGTGGCACCACCGATCTGCTGATTGATCTTGGCGATCTGTGCCATCGCGTCGTTGGCGGATTTGACGGAACTGTTGATTCCGGAGTCTGCGGCAGCGCGCAGACCCTGAATACCGTCACTCGTCTGGTTCAACTGCGCCGCCATCGTCTGCGCCGCATTGACGACGGACTTACGCGCCGAATCCGTGTCCGAGCTTGTGGAGAGAGCTTGCAGGGCCGTGGTCAGGGCGTTGAAGCTGCCCTCCAGCGTCCCATCTGAATCCGGATCACCGTAGATGCCCTGCAGGTTATTCAGGAATGTCGACTTGGTTGTTGCATAGCCCGAGCCCGACAGTTCCGTCCGCAGCTGGGTCTGAACGTAGGTGTCAAGCTCGCGATTGACCCCGACGGTTCGCACTCCGTGAGAGGTGTCGATGACGTTGGTCGTCTTGCGAACGTAACCGGGCGTCTCCGCATTGGCTGCATTCGAAGATACCAGTGACAGAGAGGCCTGGTTTGCACGCAGGCCGGACATCGCGATTGAAAGAGCTTGGCTCAGACCCATTGGTACTGTCCTACTTCAGCTTGAAACCTAATTTGGCGTCTCGCAAATTGCCGACCTGTCTTGCGGCTGGTCTCGGATCGGCAATTGCGAAGCCACACTCTCACTTGATTTTCCTAGTGTCCTCTCGTCCCCGAATAACCGTGCCAGCGCGCGGCAAATTGGTCGGTTATTTCGAAGACGAGACACCAGCGTGGTGCGAAGTTATCGCACCACGTTGAGCAGATCCTGCGCCATCTGGTTCGCAGTGGTGATGACCTTGGTGTTCGCCGAGTAAGCCTGCTGCGTCACGATCAGCTTCGTAAATTCGTCGGCGATGTCCGCGTTCGATCCTTCCAGCGCTGATCCCTGAATGCTACCACCCTTGCCGTATACCGGCGGACCGGACTGGCTGGTCACGGTGAAGGTGCCGCCATCGCTGCGCTGAAGGAAGTTCGCGCCGGTGAAGGTCGCGAGCGTGATCTGCGCCAGGTCCACATTGCGGCCGTTCGAGTATTGGCCGACCACCTTGCCACTGTCATCGATCGAAACTGTCTGCAGCGAACCTGCCGGAAAGCCGTTGGCTTGGATGCCGTTGCTGGTGTTACCCTTCGGATCGTTGAACTGAGTCAGGTTGCTGCCAAACGTAATGGACAGGTTGGGAAGCGTGACACCGCCAACCTGGACGTTGGTCAGAGCAACTGACGGAATTGCGGGCGACAACTGATTGTTCACGAAGGTGAAGTCGGTGCCGACGTTCTGCCAGGCGGGGGCGCTGCCCGTGGCATTTGCGTTGGTTTGATAGAACAGGTTCCAGGTATCCTTATGGGTGCCACCGGCGTCGGCACTATCCACCTTGGCCCAGCGGAACTGCAGGGGGGCCGGTGCGCCCGACGCGTCGTACGCGGTGACCGTGTCGCCCGACACCGATTCATCGAGAAACGATTTCAAATCCGTTCCGACAACCTGTCCCGTGCCCGGACCCGTACCGCCACCAAGGCGGTTCAGCGTAACCGGTGTCGTCAATCCGAGCCCTGCCAAACCGTTGCCAACTGATTCGGTGATGCTGAGATTGTTGAGCGTACCCGTATGCAGGGTCACCACACCGGCTGCCACAGAAGAGGGTACAATAGTGGGCCCTGGAGGGGACGGCGCTGCTGTGGCATTGTTGCCGCTGAGAGTGTCGATCTGGCCGAGCAGAGCACTGACAGGTTGATCGATACCCATCGTGACGTTGCCCGCAGCGTCAGTACTGGTCGCAGTGCCCGCAACGGCGAATGTGATGGTCTTGCCGTTCACCGTGATAACGTCGTTCGCGGCGAAAGGCGTGGCGAGATTCGAAAGCAACGTGGTGGGGCCGATCGCATTGGGAGTCGGAGTTACGTTGTCATTCACCGACGTACCGGCCACGCCGTTGTCCGCGAACGGATCCGGCGGCGTTCCGACGGTGCGAGGATTACTGGTAAAGTCGCCGACGTTGAGCAGTTCGGAGCCGGGGATGCTCGGATCGTACTTGTTGGTCAGCGGATAACGGGCGAGGTTCGCGCGATATGTCACGGTGGTGGTGGGCTGCGCCGGCAGGAAGTCGCCGCCGAACTTCAGCACCTGCGGGGTGCTGCCCGTCACGTTGCCGGTGGTCGAGTCGATCGGAATGCCTTCGAGGTAATATCCGGCGCCGTTCACGAGGTAGCCGTCCTTGTCGAGCGTGAAGTCGCCACGACGGGTGTAGTTCTCAACGCCATCGAACTGCGGATTGTTGTCGCTGAAGCTGCTCGGCTTCTGAACGGCGAAGAAACCGTCGCCGTTGATGGCCATATAAGTTGCAACAGACGCGTCCTGGACGTCACCGGCTACGGTGTTGGTTTCACGAGAATTCGCAACCACACTGCCGGCGACCTGATCGGTGGGGCCGGAGTCAGGAATCATGTCCATGAAGCTCGTATCGATGCGCTTGAACGCCGTGGTCTGCGAGTTCGCGATGTTGCCGGAAATGTTTTCCAGCGCGTACGACTGCGCACGCATACCCGCGACCGATGTATTCAGAGCTCCGAAAAGACCCATTACTTTATCTCCAACTTCGCGCCGGGCGGCCTGCCGGTATTTGCCAATCAATGACCGCGTTCGAAGAAGAGATCGCAAGCCGCGTGCCAACGGCTGGAACCTAGTTTTTTCAATGACTTAAAAGAAAAGCCCCGGTCGCAAGACCGGGGCACAATTGCCTAGAGGGGCAAGAATTGCCGCCAGAGGGCTGCACAAAGCGCCTAGGACGAGGAGCGATCCGACGGCTTGAAGGACAGCGCCAGACCGTTCATGCAGTAACGCAAGCCAGTCGGCTTCGGACCGTCATCGAAGACGTGACCGAGGTGACCACCGCAACGGCGGCACAACGTTTCGGTGCGGACCATCATGAACGAGCGATCAGTCTTGTCGACGATGGCGTTAGGCAGCGCCTGATAGAAGCTCGGCCAGCCCGTGCCACTGTCGAATTTCGTCTCCGATGCAAACAGCGGCAGGTCGCAGCCCGCGCATGCGAACGTGCCCTTGCGCTTTTCATAATTGAGCGGGCTCGTAAAAGGACGCTCGGTGCCCGCTTCGCGCAGTACATTGTACTGCGCTGATGTCAGCTGCTTGCGCCACTCCTCCGGCGTCTTCTCGATCTCGAACTTCTCTGGCTTGGACGTCTCGGCGGCCTTGGCGTCACCGCCCAGGCCGAACCAGCGGAACGCGGAAAACGCAGCAAGGCTGGTGGCAGATGCGAGCAGGAATCGGCGGTCGATCATGGTCAAAGCTCCGTGCAAATCGGAAAACAGGCTGTCCGTCATGAGATACGGTCCATCTCGCAAAACGTTACAGAGCCCGGCTCACTTTCCTGCGAGGCCATACATACGGTCTCACAATCTGAACCCCGCTGACACCGGCTTATTGCATGCTCCGGGCTATCTAAAGCAACCTCGGGCCCGGCTGGATCGTCAACAACGCTCTGGAATCAACGAGGAGTTCCGCCGCGATCATCGCGCCGCCGCATAGCGGCCGCCGCGCGCTCGCGATCTGCGGCGACCCTGGCTTTCATGGCTTTCATGTGGACCTCGCGGGCACGCTCACGCACCCCTTCCCGCGCCTTCACCCCTTCTCGGTAACGCGACACAAGGCCCGCCGCCGCGGACTGACCGCGCAACCACAGACCAAACCCGTGTCCAACCACTCGCCCGACCGATCCCCCAGCCCAGACCAGCTCGAAGGGTGAAAACAGCCGCCAGCGATCGTCGCCCAGCATGATGCTTCGGGCCACAAGCTGACCGCCCATGGCTGTTGTATTCAATCCCTGACGGCCGAAGCCCGAGACCACCCACAATCCCTGTCGCAATTGCCCGATCTGCGGCATGCCATGGACGGTCTGACCGAAGACACCGCTCCACACATCCTCAACCTTGACCGGGCCAAGCTTAGGGAAAACCGTCGCGATGCGGCGCTGAATGGCTTTCGCAAATCGCCGGGGATTGGCCTGCCATGTGGTTTCCGGACTGGACCACAACAATCGATCACCACCGACGATGCGAAACTGATCGATATCATCGGTGTCCGCGACAGAACCGTGAAACTTGATCGCCTCCGCGAGGCGATCGCCTAACGGCTCCGTCATTCCCATATATCGCCAGGTCGGCAGCAGTGTTCCTGCAAGACGTAGCGCGGGTGTGCCGATGTGAACATTGCCAGCCATGACAATATCCGAACAGCGCAGCCGGGCAGACGGTGTCACGACACGCTTGCGAACGCCGGAAGGATCGATACCGACCGCCGGCGTCTCTTCGAAAATCCGAACCCCTGCCCGCTCCGCAAGCGCAGCGAGAGTGTGCACATATTGCTGGCCATCAATCTGAAAAGCGCGCGGATAGTGGATTGCGTGGAAGTAACGGTTGGTCTTGAGCACGTCGCGCACCCGATCGACCTGCCAGCCCTCCACTTCGGTGCCGAAATCGCCGCCAAGAGTTTGCAAACGTCGGATCAGCGTATCGCCAACATCGACGTTGGAAACTTCGAGCGCGCCTTTCGTCAGCGTGGCGTCCTGCCCTGCGTCAAGTGTGACCGTCGCGTGGACATAGTCTGCTCCTTGCTGCGCGAGCGACCAAAGCTCCCGGGCGTCGGTGACCCCCACGCGATCGATAAGATCAGCAGCGGGAAAGCCAAATCCGGGCATCACTGCGCCGAGGCTGTGACCGGACGCGTTCCATCCGACATTGCGCCCTTCGAGGACAGCCACGGAGGCCCCCATTCTCGCCGCCTCACGAGCAACCGTCAGGCCGGCGAGCCCCGCCCCGATCACACAGATATCCACGTCGAGATCGAAGGTTAGGCGCGGCCGCGTCGGCGAATCGGCCACCACCGGTTGGATCACCGCTTGTGCCGCGTTACCGCCACCGATGTCTTTTGTCGCGGATTCTGCCATCGCCATGTCTTGAGAAACCGGCATGTCTTGAGAATCGGACTTGTCTTGAGAATCGGACTGCATCTCGGGGGATCGTATTTCCTCACCGTGACAGTGCCAACGTCTGTCACCTTGCCCAGCGCCATCTTGTACACTATTCCGGACCCTCCTCTAGCCTGCGAACCAAGGATTGCGCCATGCGCCGTTTGATATTGCTGCGCCATGCCAAGACCGAGCGGGAAGCTCCATCGGGCAAGGATCGCGACCGCCGGCTGGACGACCGTGGTATCAAGGACGCCGCCGAAATAGGCCGCTGGCTGGCACGGCATGACTATGACCGCGGACTAGCCCTGGTCTCGACGGCAACGCGCGCCCAGGAAACCTGGAATCTGATGGCTCCCGATCTACCCGGCATCCAGGTCGAACATGTGCCGGCGCTTTACGGCGCCGATCCAACCGAACTGTTGCAGCTTGTCCATGAGACATCGGTACAGGATCCGAAGCAGCTTCTCATTGTCGCGCACAACCCCGGGCTGCACGAGCTGGCGCTTGGCCTGATCATCAGCGGCGATCAGGATGGACGCGACGCGCTCGACAACAACTTGCCGACTGCAGGCGTGGCCGTCATCGATTTTGCAGCCGATGACTGGGGCGATGTGCGTTTCCGCAGTGGCAAGCTGCAACGCTTCGTGAGTCCTAAATTACTGCGGGAATCATCGGGAAGCAGCGACTAATGTCCCAAATCCAAAGTTCGCCTTGCCGTGCAGCGCCCTCCTTTGCGAACTTTGGATTTGAGAGGACACTCGCAAATTTATGATTCTAGTGTGGTTTAGGTTCAGAAGTTCGCTGGAAGAACTCGCGGGAAAGATTTAGCGAACTTCTGAACCACCACACTAGGCCGCGACATGCAATCTTGCATGTTCACGCCAATAAATTCATCGTAGGTGTCTCAGGTCCGCCGTTTTGGAGACGCCGATGTTCAATTCCATTCTCGTTCCGATCGACCTTGCCGACACGGACCTTGCAAAACCAGCGATCGAAACCGCGGCCTCACTGGCAAAATCATCCGGCGGCACCGTGCGTCTCGTCAATGTGATGCCGCTGACGCCGGTGATGCTGGCAGAATATGTCCCGCCAGATTTCGATGCGCAGCAACGTCAATTCTCCGAAGAAGCGCTCGCGATCGTCGCCCGAGAATCCGGCATCGATGAAAAACGCATCTCAACTATTGTCCGCCAGGGTGGCATCTATCACGAGGTACTTGAGGAAGCTGCCGACATCGGAGCAGATCTGATCGTGATGACATCGCACCGCCCGTCCATGCAGAGCTATTTCCTCGGCTCGAATGCAGGTCATGTGGTGCGTTATGCCAAGTGTTCTGTGCTGGTGGTACGGCATTGAAACACGAAGCGGTGCTTGCCCCACTCAAGCGCTTGCGTGAATGCCGGACTCGGGCCTAGAAGGACAGACTATGGTCCAACCCGCCTATTTCCCGCGCCATTTGATCCTCGCCGGAGCAACAATCTTCGGCGTGCTGCTTGCGCTCGGCATCCATATTCTGATCCAGCGCTTCGATCTCTATCTTGGCGACCTATGGAAAACGGACACCGCCGAGCTGATTCCTGCCCGGGCGGCCATAGCATGGTGGCTCATTGCTGCCGTCGCATTTGTTGGCGGATACGCGACCGCAACAGTGCTGGACAGCGCGGTATCCGGTCAGATTCCGGTCCGTCTGCGGCAATTGTTGATGCTGACGGGCGTCGTGATGCTGGCTGCAGCGGGCCAGGCAGCCTCTTCCCCCAGCGCGATCCCAACCATGTCAGGCGTTCTTACGGGCGTTGTTGCACTCTGCCTCGGCGGAGCGATGGCCTTTTGCGGTGCACACTTCGCGCTTCGCCACGCCTAGCCGTCAGTAAAAAAACGCCACGGCTCTGGGCCGCGGCGTTTCGTCTCTTCATCCTCATCAGCTTGCAGCTTTCAGATTGATCCCGCCTTCAGCAAGCTGCGTCAGCTTCTTGTCGGTCGCCTTTTCCTCGTCGAGCGTCTTCTGCAGGATTGCCGCGCAGTCGTTGCGGCCGAGCCGTTTCGCCCATGTCACAAGCGTACCGTAACGCGTGATCTCATAATGTTCTACAGCTTGCGCCGCATTGATCAGGGCCGCGTCAAGGACCTGCTTGTCTGCAACCTCGCCTGCGACTTCGTCGGCTTCCTCAATAATGCCATCGATTGCTGGGCAGGTGACCGCCTTCGGCGTGATGCCGTGCATTTGGAAGACCTGCTCAAGACGTGTGACATGCCCCTTCGTCTGCTCAAGATGCCCGAGAAAGCCTTGTTTCAACTGGTTGTCGTTGGCCTTTTCCGCCATCTTCGGCAATGCCTTCACCAATTGTTTCTCTGCGTAATACATGTCCTGAAGCTGGTGAACGAACAGGTCATCCATGGTCTTGATGTCTCGCGTAAACAATCCCATTGCGATACTCCCAGGTTAACCAACGCAACACTTCCGTCGTGACGGAACACGATCAAAAGGACAGCGTCGTTTTGGTGTATTGGTCAACCAGACCGATCTGCGTATGTTCCTAGGAAACTCTTGGAAGGACCTTCTGCAAAATTCCACCTGCCCCGTCGCAACCGACGATTTGGTCCCTATATCAAGAGTGCAACGGCTTATTCTAATGGCTATTCTGGTGTGAAATGTATGTGACGGTGGCAACGCTGCCCTTCGTCGCAGGGGTCTGGTGGCACTGCACAACCGGCTATTTTCCAAGTATGAGATTTCGCGTATGACATTTGCCGCAGCCGCTTGCTCACTGTCGCCTCAATCGGCTTATATGAACGTCGCGCCCCGCCGGGAGGATGAATGCAACGATTGCTGAACACGTTCGGGCGTGTTTTCAAGGAACGGATTGGCTGGAAACGGCTCGGAATTGCCGCAAGCCTCGTGATCGTGACGATCGCCATTATGCACCTCTTCCATACGCTGAAGGGTGTGAATACGGCTGTCGTGCTGACGGCGCTCGCCGAAAAGACGCACGGTCAGATCGCAATGGCAGCGCTGTGCGTGCTCTGCGCATTCTTTACTCTGACGTTCTATGATCTCTTCGCGTTGCGCACCATCGGCAAGATGCACGTTCCCTATCGGATCGCCGCGCTGTCGAGCTTCACCAGCTACACTGTCGGCCACAATATCGGCGCAACGGTCTTTACCGGTGGCGCAATCCGCTTCCGGATTTACTCCGACTGGGGATTGACCGCCATTGATGTCGCCAAGATCTGTTTCATTTCGGGCCTGACGTTTTGGCTCGGCAACACGTTCGTGCTCGGCATCGGCATGATCTGGCATCCTCAGGCCGCCAGCTCAATCGACCTCCTGCCCGAAACTATCAACCAACTCATCGGCGTCGGGTTGCTCGCCGGCATCGCCATCTATCTCACGTGGATCGCAACCGGCCATGGCCGCCGTGAACTCGGCAAGGATGGCTGGAAGGTTGTGTTGCCCTCCGCTCCGTTGACCGGACTGCAGATCCTGATCGGTGTTGTCGATCTCGGCTTCTGCGCACTTGCGATGTATCTGCTCGCGCCCTCGAACCCCGATCTCGATTTCGTCACGCTGTCCGTCGTGTTTATCCTCGCGACGCTGCTCGGGTTCGCCAGCCACGCCCCGGGCAGCCTGGGGGTATTCGATGCAGCCATGCTGGTCGGCCTGCCCATGCTGGGCAAGGAAGAACTGCTGGCCTCGCTGCTGGTGTTCCGCATTCTCTACTTCCTGATCCCGTTTGCGATGTCGATCACGATCCTCGGCTTCCGTGAATTGTGGCTCAGCGTGCTGGAACCGTGGTTGCAAAGCCGCAAACTCCGGCCCGCGACTGCCGTGGCGAAGACAAATTCCCAACCCGTGAAGCCCACCAAGCAGGCGGCCGAATAACGGGCCCAAAGATGAGGCTTGTGGGACAACGGGTGTGCGCCTACGTTTGCGAACCCTCCCACATTTTGGCCCCATCCTTCGGCTTCAAACGGGCATGATCCAACTGCGTGCTATCCGCTTATTTCTCGGTTTGTTTCTCCTGATCGCGGCGCTCTTTGCGTTCGCGGATCGACCAGCTACAGCCCAGGTTTCCCTGACTCCACAAGCCGACACGGGAATGCAAATCTCGTGGGAAGTCCGCAACCGCTTTCGCCTGTTCAAGGAGGAGCGCGACTTCAAACTTCAGGTCGAAGCCCTCAACGGCCGCAGCATCCTCGCATCCGAACAGCTACTTGCGACGCAGAGCGACGGCCGCGGCTGGGCACGTAATACGGTCAGCCGGCTTTGCATCGATCCGTCCGGACGGGTCAACGAGCCCTGCACGCGCGATGGCGTGAAGGAAAGTTATCTGACGCCAACCGATCATCCGGTGACGGTCCGCCTCACCGGGGCAGTCCCGGTCGGCGCGACCTGCGCGTGGTCGTTCGATGATGGTGAACCGCCGCCCCGCCAATCGACCCTCGACTGCAGCGAGCCAATCAATCTGCGGGTGCGCTACGGACGTCCGACCAGAGTGACGGTCGATGTATCGAGCGGGCCGGATGCCCCCCAGCGCGTCAGCAACGACATTGAAGTGCGTGACATCTTCATTGCGGGCTTGGGAGATTCCGTCGCATCAGGCGAAGGTAACCCGGATCGTCCGGTCGCGCTCGCTGACGATGGATTTTGTTTTCGCTCCTACCTTGGCGGAGCAGCCGGTATATATTTTCGGCCCGGACGCGCCGGCTTCAAGGGCGCGCGCGCTTGCGACACGTCTGATGGCACCAGTCTTCAGAAATGGCAGCGCGCCGGAGCGCAGTGGTTGAGCCCTGCCTGTCACCGTTCGCTTTACAGCTACCAGACACGAACCGCGATCGCACTGGCCGTGCAAAATCCGCAAATCGCGGTGACATACCTGCCTTTGGCCTGCACGGGCGCCACCATTGCAGACGGCCTGTTCGGATCGCAGCAGGCGCGCGAATGCGCCATCACACGTAACGGCTTGAATTGCGCCGGCACGGTCAACGGACAGATTGCGGAATTGCGTGAAGCCTTGACCGCAGCGACGCAGAGACAGCCGGACCGGGGGCTCGACCTTCTCCTGCTCTCGATTGGAGCTAACGACATCAACTTCTCCGGACTAGTCGCGGACGTGATTGTCGACAGCGGCGCCGAACGCGCGCTGTCCCGACGCACCGGCGTACTCGGTTCGGTGGAGGAAGCGCGTTCCAGTCTGCGCCGTGATTTGCCGCAAGGATTCAGTAAATTGCGTAAGGCGCTGAAGCCACTTGTAGGCGGCGACCTCTCACGTGTGGTTTATGTGGCCTACGCCGATCCATCGCTAAGCAATGGTGCGCCGTGTCCGGGTGGACGCGCGGGCTTCGATATCCATCCATCTTTCAACGCAAATCCGCAGCGTCTCGCCGACGTGACGAATTTCGTCGAGAGCGAGTTTCTCCCGCAACTCAAGAACCTCGCGCTCTGCGAAGGTGGCGTGCTGTGTGGAGACCGCCGCGACCGGATGACCTTCGTGGATCAGCATCAAGCCGCTTTCGCGAACCATGGCTTCTGCGCCCGCGCACAGACGGATCCAGAGTTCGACCGGCAGTGCTTCTCAGCGACCGGGCAGAGCTTCGTTGCTGATATCGTCAACGCCGCAAACAATCCATTGGTCTGCGGACAAGCTGCAAGCGACTTCCGCGCCTATTCGCCACGTGCACGGTGGATACGCGACGCCAACGACAGTTACTTTGCCGCGATGACCTATCCGCAGGCAGCAAGAACACCAGCCGATCAGCCTGGCGACATCCATGATGCAACATGGGGTGTGCTCTCTGCTGTTTACGGCGGCGCCATCCACCCCACCGCGGAAGGCCATGCAGCGATGGCCGATGCAGCTCTGCAGGCAACCACCGCAGTGCTCGGTCTTGGCGGAGCGGCTGCGGCTGTGACAAGTGAGCCGATCGCTCCGATCGAGATGCCGCGCTAATCTAATCAGCGTGACAATGCTGCGCCGCTACGGCCGCGCAGGAATTTCCAAGCCGCGCTGCACAGCCGGCCGCGCGATTCCACGTTCGAGCCAAACGGGCACCTGCTTTAGGCTATCGAAATCGACCAGCTCGCGCGCTTCGTAAAAGCCGACCAGATTGCGGACCCAGCCCAGCAGCGAGATATCGGCGATCGTGTAGTCATCACCCATGATCCAGGTGCGGCCTTCGAGCCGTGTCTCCAATACCCCAAGGAGACGCTTGGATTCGTCGCGATAGCGCTGCAGCGGCCGCTTGTCGGTAATCTCACGCCCCGCGAATTTATGGAAATAGCCAACCTGGCCGAACATCGGCCCCACGGCTCCCATCTGAAAGAACACCCATTGTATGGTTTCATAACGCAACGCAGGATCATCCGGCAGCAGCTTGCCGGTTTTCTCCGCGAGATAGAGAAGGATTGCCCCCGATTCAAACAATCCGAACGGCACCCCATTCGGACCATTCGGATCGATGATCGCTGGAATTTTGCCGTTTGGATTGAGCGACAAGAATTCAGGCGTCCAGGTTTCGTTCTTGCCGATGTTGATGGTGTGCGGCTCGTAAGGCAGCCCTATCTCTTCCAGCATGATCGAGACTTTGACCCCATTGGGCGTCGGCAGTGAGTAGAGCTGCAGGCGATCGGGGTGTTTGGCTGGCCAGCGGATAGTGATTGGAAACTTGGACAAGTCGGGCATTCTTCATTGCTCCTGCACTCTCGTCGAATCGAACGCGACTGGAGCGAAGATGTGCCCTGAAGCGAGCCAATGAGCCACAGCGTTCCCGAATGACTGCATGGCCGGAGTTTCATGCCGGATGGGGGAGATGGCCGGTGGCCGCGTATCAATTTGCGGCAGAACGCCTCCAATGACAGCCGACGAACCGGTCAGAGTCTCAGCGTTGCACTAGGCAGTTGGAGACGCGACGCCGCGGCAATGAAAGCCCACTGGCTTCGGCGTGTGGGGCAGATAGAAGCGCTCAATCTCCCCAATCTGAAAGCCCGCGCCAGCAAGCAATCCGACCGTGTCACGATTGAGATTGCAGCCGCATGCGAGCACATTCCAGATCGGATTGAGGCGATCCTGCCAACGCACAACGGATGCATCGTCTGCTTTACCGTGCTCGCAGAATATCAGCGTGCCGTCCGGTTTGAGGACACGGCGAATTTCCCGCAAGGCCTGTTCGGGGTCTGACACCGAACAAAGGGTGTAGGTCAACACCGCCGTATCTGCGAGATTATCGTCGAGCGGGATGTCCTCTGCCGGCGCCTGGATCAACTCCAACGGCATATGCGCATTGTTGCAACGCTCTTTGCCAAGCGCCACAAAGCCTTCGCCAGGATCGACACCGATCACGCGCGTGACCTTCGCGGGATCGTAATGCGGCAGGTTGAGGCCTGAACCGATGCCGACTTCGAGCACGACACCGTGTGCTTTTGGAAGTACCAGCCGCCGCTGTTCAGTCACATCTTCCAGCGAGCACAGGCAACTCACGATGCGCGGCCCGATGTACCGATCGTAGAAACTCATCGCTACACCCCCATCGTTGGGACGGCGTGCAGTTTAGATCATACAGGGTGAACCTGTATGACACGATGACGCGAGCGCGATCAACTCACGCCGAGTTTCTTCTGCAGGCTCGACGACGACGTCGTGTACTGGAACACCAGCCGCTTATCCGGATAAACGTAGCGATGCGCCTTTTGCGACATCAACGCCCCCTCGTGGAAGCCCGATAGAATGAGCTTGAGCTTGCCGGGATAGGTGTTGATGTCGCCTATGGCAAAGATGCCCGGCACGTTGGTCTCGAACGCTTCGGTATCCACCGGAATGAGATTGTTTTCGAGCTTAACGCCCCAGTTGGCGACCGGACCAATCTTCATCGTCAGCCCGAAGAATGGCAGCATGGTGTTGCAATCGACCTTGGTGGTTTCGTTGTCGTTGCCTTTCACAAGCGCAGCCGACAGCACACCGTCATTGCCTTCGAGCCCCGTGACTTGTCCGATCTTCAAATCCATCTTGCCTGCGGCGACGAGCGCGCGCATCTGCTCGACGCTGTGCGGCGCCGCACGGAAATCATCGCGGCGATGGAGCAGCGTTACGCGCCTTGCAATCGGCTGAAGGTTGAGTGTCCAGTCAAGTGCGGAATCTCCGCCGCCGACAATCAGCAGATCCTTGCCGCGGAACTGTTCCATCTTGCGCACAGCATAGAACACCGACGTGCCCTCATACGCCTCAATGCCAGGCACCGGCGGACGCTTCGGCTGGAATGAGCCCCCACCGGCTGCGATCACCACCACCTTGGTTTCGAACACCTGCCCCGCGTCTGTTGTGACACGGAACAATGGGTCACCAATCTTTTCGATGCTCTCCACCATCTCATTGAGATGGAACGTCGGGTTGAACGGCTTGATCTGCTCCATCAGGGAATCGGTCAGCCCCTGCCCCGTAACCATGGGGATGCCCGGAATGTCATAGATCGGTTTCTCCGGGTAGAGCTCCGCGCACTGGCCGCCGAGTTTGTCGAGAA
Organism: Afipia dichlorophenoxyacetatis; assembly: GCF_055386385.1. Classification (NCBI taxonomy): domain Bacteria; kingdom Pseudomonadati; phylum Pseudomonadota; class Alphaproteobacteria; order Hyphomicrobiales; family Nitrobacteraceae; genus Afipia; species Afipia dichlorophenoxyacetatis. The sequence continues at coordinate 4,480,114 of NZ_AP029250.1, forward strand.
TATCGATCAAATGCACTTTCATATCGAGCAGTCCCAACTCGAAAACAGCAAACAGCCCGCACGGGCCAGCGCCGATAATCAGGACGTCGGTTTTGATCGTGTCAGTCATGCGCATTCTTCATTGGTTCAGGAAGCATTTTGGACGCATAGATGCGGAAACATCGCGTTCAATGGGTCTGTCTAGCCAAGACGGCCCGCTGGGGGAAGGAATAATTGACACCCAAGGGGCGCTATAACGTCTTGTGAGGACCTGACATTTCCTTGTATGGGCTGGCATCCTGGAGACCTACCCGTGAACGCACCGATCCGCCCAAACCCCACTTTCCGCCTGGAAGATTACCCTTTCCGCATTGCCGACAATGTGCGTTACGCGGATCTCGATCCCCAGCATCATGTCAATAACGCAGTATATGCGAGCTATTTCGAAACCGGGCGGGTTACTCTGATCCGCAATCCAGCCTACGGCCTGATGCCCGAAGGGTTCAGCTGGGTACTGGGACACTTGGCCATCGACTTTCGTGCGGAAGTCCACTGGCCTGGAACCATCGAGATGGGTCTTGGCGTCAGCCGGATCGGCAAGACATCGGTTTCCTACAAGCAGGTGGTGTTCTCCGAAGGAAAATGCGCTGCGTCCGCTGAAGCGGTGACCGTGTTGCTGGACGCCAACACACGTAAACCCGCCCCGCTGCCCGCTGAGATCATCGAGAAATTCCAGCCCTGGATGCTGCGCGGGGCGTGATCAATCCGGCCCGCGAAAGGCTCGACAAACACAACGGACAAGCTCCGTAAGGTAGTGTAAGGTCCAAAGCGTTTTCGAGCGAAGTGGCTACCGGTTCGCTTGAAGAAAACGCGTCAAAACTCAAATCTAGAGATTCAGTTCTCAGAACCGAATGCTCTAGGCTGGTATGTGATCGTCGCTGGTGGGCTGGGCATGATTGATTTTTCCACCGACAATTTCCGGCCGCATGAACGTTTCGACCACTGGTGCGAGGTTCGCGCCCGCAACCTGTTTGGCGTCACGATCTCGCTCGCTCCCGAACACAGGGCGCACTTTCGAGGACGGTTCTCTGCTGTTGCGGTGAACGGCGCAATTCTGTCCAACATGCGAGCCACCCCCTACATGGTGACCAGAGGTGCCGCGGACATCTCACGCGCCTCCAGCGACAGTCTCTGCATCTACCAGCAGACTGGTGGCGCAAGCTGGTTCAACACCACGGGCGAAGGTGAATTCAGGATATCTGCCGGCGAGATCGCCATCAGCCATTCGGACCTGCCCTATAAAACTGCGCCAACCACGGCCCATGGTTTCGACCTGCGCGTCCTGAAAATTCCGTTGGCCGGACGCGACATATTCGCACGACCCGCGCACGGACTAGCGCCGGCGTTGGTGCAAGACAACCCGCGCCTGAAGACAGCAATCGCGGCATCGTTTACTGCTCTTGTCGCAAACGCAGCAGAAAATCCCGACGCCGACTTTGAGCAGGACGTCGGTTACCTGGCACAATTGGCGTTGTTGGCACGGAGCCGCGTCGCACCGGGATCACCGGAAACACGCGCGGCATTGCGCTTCGGCTTTCTGAAGGCGGCGCTCAATGTGCTCGCACAGAATCTGCATCGTCCGGGTCTGTCACCGCTCGCGGTTGCGACCGAACTCGGGATTTCTGTCCGGCAACTGCATCTTCTGTTCGAACCGACCGGACGCAGCTTTGCGCGCACGCTGATGGCGACGCGACTTACAGAAGCACGACGCATGATGCTGGGTGTAATGTCCTCGCGGCCGATTGCGGACGTTGCTTATGCCTGCGGCTTCGACAGCATGGCAACGTTTTATCGTGTCTTCCGCCAAACCTACGGTATGACGCCCAATGAATTGCGGGCCGAGAAAGTTGCCGCCAATGCAGCGCTATAAAGCGACAAAGCGCGATGTAATTACGCCTGGCGTTCAGGCGTAATGAGAACGAGACCATCAAGGTCGTCCGTTACCTTGATCTGGCATGACAGCCGCGAATTCGGGCGCACATCGAAACCAAAATCGAGCATATCTTCTTCCATCGGTGTCGGAGCGCCAACTTTTTCGCGCCAAGCTTCGTCGACATAGACGTGGCACGTCGCACAAGCGCAGGCTCCGCCGCATTCAGCTTCAATACCGGGAACAGCATTGCGAATCGCAGCTTCCATCACAGTCGCGCCGGCCTCGACGTCAACGGTACGGGTGGTGCCTGCGTGATCGGTAAAGTTGATCTTGACCATGATTGCTCGTGCTGGGCGGGAAAAAAGAGGATGGAGCAGTCCTATAACGGGTCAATCCACCGGACGCTAGTGTCCCGGCCCTAACGTTCGCATCCCTTTGTAGCACTCTCGTTTGCGAATGTTGGAATCAGAAGAGACACCAGCAACTCTATGAAGCTAGTGCGCTTTTGGATTTGACGTTCGTAATTAGGCCTCACGGCAGCGCTCGTACAAACGTCGAATCCACTCCACTAGCGTTGGAGAGGTCAGAAAACCGATTTCAGGCTCAGGAGCGGTTCAGCATCCGATCGATCGCCGCCCGGGCCTCGATCACCGCATCCTGCAATGTCGAGAGTGCGTCGGCGAGGTTGCCGTTGTTGCGCATTGCAGTTTCAAGCCCCAAGGCAGCGTCAGCTACCCGGAAAGCGCCAATCGCGCGCGCCGATCCCTTTAAAGTGTGGGCGAGCGCCGCGGCATCCACAGGCATTGCTGTGAGACGATCGATCAGATCGTGACTCTGTGCCGAGAAAAGTGCGAGGACTTCAATTTCGAGATCAGGCTCACCGAGCGTCATGCGCCCAAGATGTTGCACATCGATGGGTGAATCCTCGGGAACCAACGGAGGCGATGGCATCCAGTTCAGACGCTCCATATGAGGCGACATGGCAACCCCGGTAATCACACGCGGCTCGGACCGTCCGACGCCGGGAATCACCGTGAGACAATCACAGCAATGGTTAACGGAAAGTTTCAGCCAATCGCCGCTATTTTGCCGTTTTTACGCCACCTTTTCGCCTGGATCAGGCTCGCGGACGGAGCAAATTGCAAGAAGCTGGAGCGGGTTACGGCCGTTGGCGTTAACGATGATTAAAATGTTCTTAATTCCTGCCATTTCATTCGACCGGCCGAGCCAATAGGATGTTTGGGGAAGTACGGGACAAGCGGGACAGTCGGCGAATTCAGCTTTCGTATTGATCGGAAGTATCGGGGCAACATTCGGGACGAGCGACCGGCCGCGACCTGCGGCCTGCCCTCGAATGCGTAATAACAAGGGCGTAGACGGCACATGGCAAAAAATCCGAAGGTCAAGGACCCAACCGAAGTTGCGCTCTCGGCGATTCAGGATGCCCTGAATATCAACGATCCCTCACCGATTAATGACGGCCGGGACGACATCGCGCGGGGCCCTTCCTTTGGTGAGTCGGGCCTTGACGATCGCGCCCCGGAGCGTGGTCTTGAGCAGCCTCGTTTTGACGCGCACCCCGCCAATGACGATCGCGAAGCCATCGGCTCACTTCTCCAGACCATTCAGCGCGGCCGCCCCCGCCGTAACGCCTACACATTGGCGATGGTGTTTGCCGGCCTGTGGATCGTTGGCGCCGGCTTCCTGACATACACCTTCCTGCCCGCGCTCGAGTCCGTCGTCGGCCAGAGCGGCGGCGTTCTCGCAATCGTTGGTCTCGCTGCCGTGTTCATGGCACCTCTCGTGCTGTTCTATTCGCTGGCCAGCGTCGCCTGGCGCAGCCAGGAACTGAGCATGATTGCGCAGTCGATGGCGCAGATGGCGGTCCGCTTCTCCGAGCCCGAACACGTCGCGAGCAGCGCCATGGTCACTGTGGGCCAGGCCATTCGCCGTGAAGTCGCGGCGATGGGTGACGGCGTCGAGCGAGCGATCGCACGTGCCGGCGAACTCGAGGCTCTCGTCGCCAACGAAGTCTCCTCACTCGAACGCGCCTACAGCGACAATGAAGTGCGCATGCGCGCCCTGCTTCAGGACATAGCCGTTCAGCGCGACAATCTCGTGGGTCAGGCTGAACAGGTCCGCAACGCCATTTCCGGCGTACAGATCGACCTGCGCCAGGATATCGCGCTGATCAGCGATGCGATCGCGGCGCGCGTCGATGAAGTCGCGCAGAGCATTACCGGCGCGCTCGAGGAACGCAGCGAACACATCACCCGTGCGCTCAGCAATGCAGGCGACACCGTGATCGTCGCTCTCGGCGAACGCGGCGGCGACCTGCTCGACCGCCTCGAGGAAACCAGCTCTCAGACCGCCGCCAGCGTGCTCGATGCCAGTGAGCGGCTGACCGCCAGCCTCAATTTCAAAACCGGCCACGTCCACGACGAATTCGCCGACCTCGCCGACCGTGTCCACGACATGCTCAACGAGCGCATCGACAAGATGACCGCCGACTTCGAAGAGCGCTCGGAAGCGATCGTCGAGAGCATCACAACCCGCACGGAAGATATCGTCGCCAACGTATCGGACCGCGCCGAGAAGATTTACGATGCGCTAAAGACATCCAGCGACTCCCTGCTCGTAGAACTCGATCTGCGCGGCGACGATCTGGCGGCCAAGCTCGGCGACGCCGGCAACCGTCTCGCCCAGCACGTTCTCGAGAGCGGCGACAAGGCCAGCGAAACGCTCGACGTCAGCGTGAACTCGCTCGTCGAGAAGGTCGTCGGCCACACCGAAAGCCTGCATGAGACCCTCAGCAGCCAGATCAACTCGTTCGAAGGACTGGTCCGCGAGCAAGGCTCGGAGCTCGCAGAAAAGTTCGCTCGCGATAGCGGCACGCTCGGCGCCCTCATCACCCGCCACATCGCGGAGTTCGATCGCACGGTGAAAACCTACGGCGGCGAAATCGTCGACCGTATGGGCCAGCATACGCAGGGCATTACCGACAACTTAAAGAGCTATGTCGACACGTTCGATTCACGCGTCATCGACCACGGCGACAAGCTCCATGCCCGGCTCGATGAAAGTCTCTCTAACTTCCAGTCCGTGGTCGAGACACGCGTCTCGAATCTCGACGAATCGTTCGCGTCCAAGGTCAACCAGCTCGACCAGACCGTCGCCGGCAGCCTCAAGGCCGTGGAAGAAACATTCGACACCCGCGCCACAGCGTTTGCCGAAACCATCGGCGCGAAGGCCGCAGGGTTTACGGATACCCTCGAAAGCCGCACCACTGCTTTCACCTCTACCATCGACCAGCAGGCTTCGACCTTCGCCGACACCATCGACAACCGCACCACGGCGTTCACCGAGACCATCGAACGTCAATCCTCCGCGTTCGCACAGACGATCGACAGCCGCAGCTCGGCGTTCACCAGCACCATCGACGGCCGCACAGCCGCGTTCACGGAAATCGTGGACGGCCGCACCCTCGCCTTCACCGAGGTCATGGATGGCCGCACTTCCGCGTTCAAGAATGCGATCGATTCCCGTACGGCGGCCGTCACCGAGAAGATCGAGAGCGGCACCGCTGCGTTTACCGATGTAGTGGATGCGCGCACCGCAGCCATTACCGAGAGGCTCGAAAGCGGTACGACCGCATTTGCAAACGCGGTTGATACCCGCACCGCGGCCGTGGTCGAAGCCCTCGACAGCCGTACCGCTGCGTTCACAGCGATCGTCGATGCCCGCACCGAGTCCATGACGGATACGTTCGACGTCCGGACTGCGGCGCTGACGACCATTGTCGATGCCCGCACCGCCGCCATTGCCGAGACCTTCGACAACCGCACCATCTCCTTCGCAAACATGGTCGAAGCCCGCACTGCGGCGATCACCGAAACGCTGGACGAACGCACCACCACGCTTGCCAATGTCGCTGACTTCCGCACCCAGGCGATCATCGACTCGTTCGAACAACGCGCTTCCGCATTCTCGGACGCTGTCGCAAATCGCTCATCCATCATCGCTGACACGATCGATGGTCGTGCAGCACAGCTCACCGGTGCAATGAGCGTGCATGCCAACAGCATCACGACCGCGATGAGCACACATGTTGAAAGCGTCACCGGTGCCTTGAGCTCGTATTTCGACGGCATCGCCGGCCAGATGAACGAGCGCGTATCGGAGATTCAAAACGGACTCGAATACCGCATCGGCTCGGTAACCACCGACATCGGCGCACGCATTCTGCAGTTCGAAACCCTGCTCGATACCCGCGTCGAAGCCGCAGCGAACCGCGTCACCTTCAACGGCCAGAACGCAGCCGATCTACTGGTCTCCCGCGCAGAAGAGATGACAAGCGCGATCAAGGTTCGTGTCGAGGAAGCCGAACGCGCCCTCACCAGCCTGATGACCTCCACCACCGAAACGGTCCAGGGTGGCGCGCGTACCGCACAACAGTCTTTGATCAGCCTCTCTGGCGAAGTCAGCGCACAGCTAAAGAGCGTGTCCGGCGAAGTCGGCACACACCTGCGAGGCATCTCAGGCGAAGTGAGCTCGCAATTGAAGACGGTCTCCGGCGAAGTCGGCACGCAGTTGAAAACTGTCTCCGGCGAAGTGCATGCTCAACTCAAGAACGCTTCGAGCGAACTGGAGCGCAGCATCCAGACCACCGCCCGCGAAGCAGAAAGCACCATTATTACCGCGTCGACCACAGCGACCAGCCAGGTCAAGACGGCTTCCGCGGAAATCGAACGTACCATCGTCGTTTCCACGGACCGCTTCGGGTCGACCCTCAACGGCAAGGTGGAAGCGATCACGGACGGCGTTCGCGCCCGCACCGAGCAGCTCGCCCAGCTGGTCGACAGCAAGCGCGGCGCGCTGGTCGATGCACTGGCGCTCAAGGCCGAGGACATCTCGTCCGTCATCCACAACGCTGCCGAGTCCGCACTGAAGTCCATCGAGAACCAGGGCGGCGCCTTCACCGTCGCGATGATGAACAGCAGCTCCGACCTCGCCCGCCAGATCAACACCGCGAGCGAGATCGCCATCGGCTCCGTGAACAAGTCGCTGAAGGATCTCGAGCAAACGTCGCGAGCGTCGATCGATCAATCTCGCCTGGTGGCGACCGCCACGATCACCGAACTGCAGGACACCAGCAAGATCCTGCGGACTGACACGCTTGCCCTGTTCGAGCGGCTGCGTGAAGGCAACATCCTGCTGCAGGAAGTGCTCACCGGCGCTCACGAGAACCTCAACTCGCTCGAGCGGACCCTCGTCACGCGCGTTGCCGAGTTCGTCTCGACGATGAACGACGTCACCGCCCGCAACGGCGAATCCACCAGTGCTCTGGAACAGCAGCTCAGCCTGTTCAATGCCAAGACCGCAGGCGCGCTGGAGAATCTCTCCTCCCTCGCCTCGCAGTTCGACAGCCATGGCCACTCGCTCATGGAAGCCGCACGCATGGTCGAACACAGCAACGGCCGCGCCAGCGATTCTCTCTCCGAGCGCAACGCGATGCTGGAACAGCTCGTGGCAACCATCGACCTGCGCACCTACGATCTGGACGAACGTCTGTCGCGCTTCACCAGGCTGCTGGACGACTCACTGGTTGCCGCCGAAGCGCGGGCCCGCGATATCGCTCAGGTGGTGGCCCAGACCGCCGGAACCAGCGCGTCCGAAATCGGTCGTCAGTTCGAGGCGGTCCGCTCCGCAGTCGAAGGCGAACGCCGGCAGACCTCGGAAGCCATGGCCGAACTGTACGAACAGGGCACGCGCGAAGCCGATGCCATGTTCCGCCAGGCCGCCGACAAGTTCGCCTCGATCGTGCACAGCATGAAACAGATGTCGTCTGACCTGCACAGCGAGCTCGAGTCCACCCGCGCTGAACTGCGCCGCGGTGTTCTCGACGTGCCGCAGGAAGCTGCCGAAAGCACTGCACAGATGCGCAAGGTCATCGTCGATCAGATCGAGGCGCTGGCCGAGCTCAACCGCATCGTCGCACGTCACGGCAAAGGCCTCGACGTCGCGACGACTGTCAGCCGCTCCAGCCAACGCGAAGACGAGTTGATGGTGGCGGCCTCTAACGTGCGCAACGAGAGCGTCTCGCGGCAGGCCCCTGCGCCGGCTCCGGCTCCACGTCAGCGCGACATCGCCAGCGCATCGACCTTGCCTCCTCCGGACCTCGGAGCACCTGCTCCTGCCGCACGCCGCACCGAGCCACCGCAAATCGGTCCAGCTCCGAGCGACAACGGCCGCGATGGATGGCTGACCGATCTGTTGAACCGGTCTGACTCTGACGATGGCTCTCGCAACCGCGGCCCTGCTCCGTCGTCACGCCCTGCGGCCAACCCGCTCGAGGCGCTGTCGCTGGACATCGGCCGACTGCTCGATCGTGATCTCGCCGTCGAGATGTGGGATCGCTATCAGCGCGGTGAACGCAAGGCGTTCTCGAAGCGGCTCTATACGCCCGCAGGTCAGAAGGCCTTCGATGAAGTCGCTCGCAAGTATCGCGCCGACCGCAACTTCAAGCAGACGGTGGACCGTTACATTAATGAGTTTGAACGCCTGCTCGATGAAGTCTCGCGCGACGAACGCGGACCGTCCGCGTTGCGCAACCACCTCGTCTCGGAAACTGGCCTGGTTTACACCCTGCTCGCTCACGCCGCCGGACGGCTTGGATAATCATCCGCAAGCGAATAGACGACAAAAGAAAACGGAGGCTTCACAGCCTCCGTTTTTTATTGGGCAAGTTCACCCCCAACTGTTACACTTCCGGCTGATCGACGCTCATGCAAATGCACCGCCACGCCCGCAAGCCGCGACCGCGCAGACACTCATGCTCTATTTCGAAACCAGATGTTTCGTCGGGGTAACAGTTGACTTGGGTGCCTCTGGCGAAATCGCAAAGGTTAGCCAGACGTTCCACCCCGAGGGACGATTGGCAGCATCGAACTCACCGTAGCCCTTGAGGTTCACATAGCCCTGCATATCCCCCACCGGGAAAAGGTATCCAATCTGAGGGCCCAAGCCGAAAACACGTGACTTGAACCCGCCGAACTGAGGGTTCCCGCCGGTATCATCGGTAACCTGCTGATACGCATAGCCGACCAAACCAGCAAAGAGCTGCTTGGAGAAGAAGTGCGACGCCCCCCAGTCGAAATGAAAGTCGACACCGTTTTGATATTGCGTTGAAGGGTTCTTGAAATTGTAGGTGAAGCCGGCAACGCCCGAGAACTCGATGCCGGTCGTCGGATTGAGATAAGTGTAGCCGGCCCCGAAATCGATTGCGCCGTGACCGATACCGATGTTGGAGAGACGCATGGAGTCATAGGACCCGACCGGAATATCGCCGGTGCCATAGACCATGTAGTTATTGACGCCATCGTGCCAGCGCAGCGATAGCGTTGGATAAAGGTCGCCGACCGAGGTCGTGTTATCGCTGAGAATGCCGCTTCGCGTCGCGGTGAATGGACCAATGGAAGTCGTCAAGGTACCGGCAAGGCTTGTCGGTGCCTGACCGAAGACGCCGCTCAGACCGGCCGAGAACTGACCACCGAGCACCGGCGTTGCGAAGGTATAGGTCGGCGACATGAAGACGAGATCGCCACGGCCACTCACAGTGAGGTCCAGATTGATGTTGGCCGTTCTGCTCACCTGTCCGAGCTGAACCTGCCGCGCAGCCGCAGTGGCTCCCGAAGCGTCCACACTGGTGTGATAATAAACGGTTCCCATGGACCACCCCGGCACCATCGGCGCAGCCGCCAGACTTCCGTACAGGCCCGGGACCCAGAAAGAGATTCCGTTTTCGTCAGCTCGTGAAGAGTCAGGACATAATGCGAGAGCGGCAGCAGTCGACGTGCATAGTGCGATCCTGCGGATCGCAGGTTGAATGACGGTCATTGCAGAAACTCCCCAAGCTCAGAGCGAATTCTTCAAAGACACTTGCACTGGAAGACTGACTTAAGACCCCTCCCCATCCGGCGGTAATTTCGGATGTTCTTCAGACTCGAAGCATAGGCGGCAGCGCTCCCCGCCGCAACATTCGCGATAGGAATCCGCAAAGCTGACGTCTCAAAACGAGATGGAGTTGCTTTTAAGCATCAAAGTGGCGCGACACGCTGCGCCGAAACTCTCAGAGTTATAGGCGTTCAACTGCAGCAGATCGGGCCGACAGCACAAGGCCGCGGCCAAACGCTATCGGGGAACTTATCGCCGTCGCGCGTTGGCGTCAGCCGGATTCGGCGGACGCTGATCGTTGTTGCTCGACCCGAACAGCACGCGGGTCGGATTGCGGTCGAAGTTGTTTATCGCACGGCTGATATCAGCCAGCGTGCGGCGGCTGTCGCCGATCAAAACCCGGCCGTCGCTGATCAAACCAGCGGAACGCTTGTCGAGATTTTCGGCAAGGTCGCGGAAGGACTTGGCGGCGAGCTGCAGCTCACCCTCCTTGCCATCCTTGCCACCCATCAGCGCGTCAACGCCGGCCATGATGCTATCGATACGTGCTGAATTGCTGGCAAGGCTCTTTGAGAAAGCTTCAAGGTTGCCCATGCTGACGCGCAAAGCTTCCTGGTTGTCGGTCACCAGCTTGTTGACGTTCTGCAGCGTCGCGCGCACCGCTTCACCGATATCCTGGATCGCATTCGGATCAGCCATCAGCGTCGGCACACCGTCGTCGGCCACTGGCACACCGCCCGCCTCAACCGAACCGCCCTTTAGCGATATGGACGACACGCCCGTGAGACCTGCGAACTCAAGGCCGACCAGCGAGTCCTTGCGGATCGGGGCGGACTTGTCGACGTTGGTGATCACAACCACCCGCTTCGGGTCATCAAGCTTGATCGATGTCACCTCACCGATCTTGATGCCGTTGAAGTTGACGTTGCCGCCGGTCCGCAGACCTGAGGCGGCGCCCTCGAAAACGATGCGCAGCGGCGTGCGCTGGGCCGCGGCGCCAAGGTTCTGGAACCAGAAAACGAAGCCGAACGCGGCTGCGACCACAGCCAACGTAAACGCCCCGATCAGGACGAAATTCGCCTTCGTTTCCATCAATTTAACTCCAAATCCTACGCAACTACGGCACGGGCGCGCTTGCCATGAAAATAGGCCCGCAGCCAAGGGTGCTGCGAGGCCAGCATATCGTCCATGGTGCCGACTAAAAGAACCTTGCGATCGCCCAACACTGCGATGCGATTACAGGCTGTTTTAAGGCTGTCGAGGTCATGCGTTACCATAAAAACGGTCAGTCCCAAAGTGCGCTGCAGAGTCATCACGAGCTGATCGAACTCACCAGCGCTGATCGGATCAAGACCCGACGTTGGTTCATCGAGAAACACGATCTCGGGATCCAAGGCGAGTGCACGCGCCATAGCCACACGCTTGATCATGCCGCCTGAGAGTTCCGACGGAAAGCGCTCGGCCACTTCAGGCTTGAGGCCCACCATCGCGAGCTTGGCGATGGCGATCTCGTCCAGCAGCCGCTCGGACACCTTCATGAATTCGCGGACCGGAAACTGGATGTTCTGGCGCACGTTTAACGACGAGAACAGCGCGCCGTGCTGAAACAACACACCCCATCGCCGCTCCACTGCGCGACGCTGATCTTCGTTGGCTGCGTCCATGTCGACGCCGAACACCTCAACGCGTCCGCTGACCTTCGGGATCAGGCCAATGATGGTGCGCGTCAGTACCGACTTACCTGCGCCTGATGCACCGACGAAGCCGAGGATTTCGCCGCGACGAACGTCGAGATCGAGATGGTCGAGGATCAGATTGTTGTTCAGCCTGACGGTGAGGTCCCTCACCCGGATGATCGCATCGTCCGAATATTCCGCCATCGCCCGCCCTAAATATTGATCGCCGCGAAAAAGATCGCGAACACACCGTCCATGACGATGACGAAGAAGATCGATTTCACCACCGACGCCGTGGTGTGTTGACCAAGCGATTCAGCGCTGCCTCTCACCGCCGCGCCTTCAACGCAGGCGACGATACCGATCACCAAAGCCATGAACGGTGCCTTGATCATGCCGACAGCGAAGTGACTGATGGAGATCGCTTCCTTGAGGCGCGCGAGGAACGATTCCGGCTGCACGCCACCGTAGGCCCAGGCCACAAGACCGCCGCCATACAGCGCGGCCATGCCGCCGAGGAAGGCAAGGATCGGCAAGGAGATCACCAGCGCGATGATGCGCGGCAATATCAGAACCTCCGTCGGGTCGAAGCCCATGGTGCGCAGCGCATCCACTTCCTCGCGCATTCGCATTGAGCCCAGTTCCGCGGTGAAGGCACTGCCTGAACGGCCGGCCACCATGATCGCCACCAGCAACACACCGATCTCGCGGAGCACGAGCACGCCGAGCATATCGACCACGAAGACGTCTGCGCCGAACTTGCGGAAATGGAAGAGGCCCTGCTGGGCGATGATGCAGCCGATCAAGAAGGTGATCAGCACCACAATCGGCACCGCGCGCCAACACACCTGCTCGATGTGATGGATCAGAGAAGTAAAGCGAAAGCTCGTCGGATGCAGAAGGACGCGGAAGCTGGCGGCAAGGATCGCGCCCAGCATGCTGAGCAGCGCGACCAGCGTGCTGCCCAGTTCGGCGACGCTGCGGCCGATGGCGTCCAGCATGGCGAAGGGGCCACGCCGTTCGCGCGGCCGAACGACGCCTGCCTTCACCTGACGCACTTCGTCCACAAGGCTCGCGTAGTTCTCTGAGAGCCCCGCGATCTCGGGCTCGACGCCGCCCTGAGTGAGACTGCGGCGCATGCGCTCGATCAGCCACGCGCCAAACGTATCGAGCCGCGATACCTGCGAGACATCGATAACAACACCGGGTGGACGGCCTTTGAGCTTTTCAGTCCGCTCGACGATCTTCTCCAGGACCGGCGCATGATGGACGGTCCACTGGCCGGTCGCGCGCAGCGCCAGGTTCGCCCCAACGGTCGCCTGTTCCAATGTGGGATTGCCGTTCAAAAGCCAGCTCCTGCATCGATTCGTGTGTCCGGTCGATCGGACGACCTAGCACGATGCTAACAATCTGTACGGGGAAGCTCTTAAGAGCCATAATTAGCTCATCCAAGCAACCCGCCTGTCACGAATCGCCTCAATTTCAATGATAGCTGTGCCCTTGAAGCTTCACGCCCACATCGAGCGCTGGCCCATTGCCGGCGGCTTCACCATCAGCCGGGGAGCCAAAACAGAAGCTATCGTGATTGTGGCGGAGGTAAGTCGTGCCGGCCACACCGGACGCGGCGAATGCGTTCCCTATGCCCGCTACGGCGAAACGCCGGAGGGAACACTGGCGGCCATCCAGGCCATGCAAGCAGCCATAGAAGGCGGTATGGAGCGGCAGACGCTTCAGCGGCACATGCCTGCTGGCGCGGCCCGTAACGCTCTGGACTGCGCCCTCTGGGACCTGGAGGCCAAGACTGCAGGGCAACGCGTCTGGGACCTCGTCGGGCACCCGGAGCCCCGTCCGCTCACCACCGCCTACACCATTTCGCTGGGCACGCCGCAGGCCATGGCCGAAGCAACCGCAAAGGCCGCGCACCGGCCCCTGCTCAAGATCAAGCTGGGTGGCGATGGTGACGAGGCGCGCATCGCCGCCGTCCGGCAAGCCGCCCCGAATTCCGAGCTGATCATCGACGCCAACGAAGCCTGGACCGAGGCCGACCTTGAACGCCACCTTGGGGCCTGCGCCGAGGCTGGCGTGACCATGATCGAACAGCCCCTCCCCGCGGGACACGATCAGGCGCTGGCGCGGATCACAAGGCCGGTTGCGGTCTGTGCCGATGAAAGCGTGCATGATCGCGCTTCACTGGAAGACCTGCGCGAACGCTACGACGCCATCAACATCAAGCTCGACAAGACCGGAGGACTGACCGAAGCCTTGGCCATGGCCGATGCAGCCAAAGCGCTCGGCTTCGACCTGATGGTCGGGTGCATGGTGGCGACATCATTGGCGATGGCCCCCGCCCTGGTGGTCGCACAGCGTGCACGGGTGGTCGATCTCGACGGCCCGCTGCTGCTGACCAAGGATCGCGACAACGGCCTGCGTTACGACGGCAGCACGGTGTATCCGCCTGATGCTGGGTTGTGGGGATAGCGTTTTCAAGCGAAGTGGCTACCGGTTCGCGTGAAGAAAACGCGTCAAAAAAAAAGAAGCTAAACGCTAATCCGTCAGCGATGGCTGCGCATCGAGGCGCGTGCGCACCACCGCCATGACCACTCCACCGGCAAGCGCCATCAGCGCCATGACGTAATAAACACCCTCGCCAACGCGCGCATAGATCAGACCGGATAATACCATCGCCAGCGAATTAACCGCACCAATGGTGGCCACGAGATAACCTTGTGCACTCGCCAACAGATGATGCGGCACACTGCGCACGAGCAGCGCGACGGTGCCGACCTGCGTGATGCCGAATGTCAGCCCGTGCAGCAATTGCACAGCTGTGAGCACCTCGATGCGCGGGTCTTGTGCGGTGACAACCCAGCGCACCACCCCACTGACGGCGCCAATGATGATGAGAATCACCGGCGACACGGTGAAGCGCGGCGAGATGGCGAAGATCACGATTTCAGCCAGCACGCCCAGTGACCAGAGCCCTGCGATGGTCAGTCCGCCGAAACCCGCATTCTGCCACGTGATCGAGGCGAAGATGTAATAAGCCGCATGGCTTGCCTGGATCAGTGCCGATGCGCCGATGACCGACAGAAATAGCGGCTTGCGTAGCAATCCGCTGGCGCGCGTCAGCGATGTCGTGCCTCTTGTTCCCGTATCCAGTGGCATGAGACCGAGGCTGACGGCTGCACTCAGAAATGCGACCGCGACAATGGTCCAAACCAAGTTCTTTGAATCCAGGATATCGACCAAAGATCCGCACGCTATCGCGCCGACAATGAACGCGGCCGATCCCCACAACCGCATCGGGCCGTAGTCGAGACCATAATGTGCGACGCCCTTCAGCGCATAACCATCGGTCAGCGGACCGAGTGGCGTCCATGTACAAGCGGTCAATGAGAACACGATCAGAATTGCGAGCGGATGGTGCAGCGTGCCGACCACGGAAAATCCGAGCGCCGTCACAAAAGCCATCACCATCATGGTCTGGCGCAGAATTTGCCGACGCTCGGCGAATGCTGTCACAAACGGCAGAATCGTGAAGCGGGAAAACGACGGCACCGCCGTGATGATGCCGATCCATGAAGCATCGACGCCGATGGCCTTCAGCCAGACCGGAAAAAACGGCAGATATGTTCCGACCACGCCCAACGTCGAGGCGTAAAACAGGCTGGTCCCGATCGCAAATCGACGCGCGACGGATTGCCCGGCCGGGTGCTTTTGTGATTCGCTGGTGCTCAACGTAGTTGCGATTCGTTGCTGTTCGTGCTGATCGTATCTACGCGTGTCCGCGGTGTATGGACACCGGTTTTGCGTACGGAGGTTACTCCGACTTCTCCTGCTCAATTCCGGGTTCGCATGTCCAATACCGCTTTTGCCCTGTCGCCGATCTCCGCTCGTGCCACCTCGCCGACCGAGGCCGACTTCGAAGCCATTCGCGAGGCCTTCGTCGAGACCGCGCGCGGCCGCTGGTTTCTGGAAGAATATACCAAGCGCAATCGTAACGCGGACACTGCGCTGGTGCTCGATGCCGTCGCGCGCATCGAACGGACACTGGCAGCCCAGAAGGAATTGAGGGCCGAAGAACCGCAGGCGCCGCCAGTCCCCGATCTGACCGAAACATTGGCTGCGATCAAAACCATCATCGGCGCCGCTCGGGACAGCGCGGCAGCGGCGCTGTCCGGTCCTTCGATGGATGAGGCACTGGCCCCGACACGTAAATGCGCCCGCGTGATTCGTGAAATCGCCTGGGGCCTGCGCGAGTCCGGGGCGGACGGCCGCATCTGCTCGTTGCTGGACTCGCAGGTCGAGGCCATCAACACCGCCTGCGACCATATCCCGACGAGCGGCTTCCGCGATCAGGTCCTTGAAGCCTTCGATCGCGCGGTGGTCCAGATCCATCAGCTCGGTCTATCCGGAGAAGAAGTCGCTGAGATCCCGCAGCCGGATGCTGCGACCGTCGCCGACGAAACGCGAAACACCGCGAATGAGACCGTCGATGAGGCGCAGAGCGCTTCAAGCAACCTTTCGGCTCACGTTTCAAACGACAACAACGCCATCTCATTTGGTACAGCGGTAGAGACCTCGTTGCCGGAGGGCGCATCATCGGCAGATCCGCCGATGGACATGGCAGCCGACACGCATTTCGCTTCGGCACAGGATATGGTCCCCGTTGAGACAATGGAGGCCGTGACGCAGGCCGCGCAGCCAGGCATGGCCGCGCAGACGGATCCACAGGAAGATACGACGCCTGCACCCGAGGCGGTGGACACTGCCGACTTCGCGACCCTGAAGCCGACGGCCTCTGAACACACGCCTTTCGAAGCCGTTGCTTCGGAAGATGTGACCCCAGAAGAGATAAACTTAGAGACCAGCGACGGCATTGCGCTGGACGAAAGCCTCTTCGATCTCACTGCGGAGTCCGCAGGACAGACAAGCAGCGAGGCTGAAGCCGGTGTAGCGGTACAGGACACGACTTCCGATGACGTCATGGAGTCATCTGCTGCGATCGAGACGCCAGCCGACATAACGGTTGAGACAGCAGCGGCAGAGGAAGCGATCCAGCAATCAGCACCAAAACCCGAAAGTGCGGCTTCCGAGCTGGAGCAAAGCCTGCAACCATCCATCGCGCCCGTGGTCGCCACTGGTGAGATCAGTGTTGTGCCGCAGGTCGTGGAATCCCTCGAAGAGATGGCAGATATCGCCATCGAAGAGACCGGCTCCGACGAGGCTCTCGATCAAGCCACAGCGTCCGAGGCGATGACCACTATCGCGCAGGATGATCTCCCATCGGAAGATGCGCCTCAGATCGTGGAGCAGCCGGCAGAGCCGGTCGTGATCAACGATATGTCTGAAGCTGCCGTGTCAGAGGCAGAGCAAAGCGCGATCTCGGATTTGGCATCCGCGACGCCTTCTGAAGACGCGCCAAGCATGGCGCCCGATGAAGTGCCACCCGCACCGACGAAGACCCCGTTACCCGACATCATGATTGGCGACGCCGTCGCACAGAGTTCTTATTCCACCGTAGACATGGTCATGCCCGTCGCGGTCGAAACGGCGACTGTTTTTGCAGCAGACCATATGATGAGCCTCGCGGAAGCACCGACCCCGGATGCGATCACACCGCCAGTCTCGCTGGGAGCGAGCCTGATCGCGAGCGGCATCGTGGCGAAGCCTGAGACCCCGCGCAACGACCCACTGGCAGCCATCCGCCGCATGAGCCACGCCGAGCGGATCGCGTTCTTTAGCTAAAGCGTTTTCGAGCGAAGTGGGTACCGGTTCGCGTAAAGAAAACGCGTCAAAACAAGATCTAGAATTTCGGTTCTGATTGCATCAGAACCGAAATTCTAGGACCAAGAGTTTTGGCTGGACGCTGAGCCAACAATCTTTAAGGATTCTGCTGGATCAGTCGCGCATACAGGTCGGCATCGATATTGCCGCCTGACAGAACAATCACAACAGCCTTGCCTTTGGCCTCCATCCGACCTGCGAGCAGCGCCGCAAGAGCAACCGCCCCACCCGGCTCGACCACCAGCTTCAACTCGCGGAAAGCAAAGGCGATTGCTTTGCCAACTTCATCATCAGTCGCCGTCACGCCGCGTGCGCCGAGCTTGTGGTTGATCGCGAATGTCAATTCGCCGGGGATCGACGCCATCAGCGCGTCGCAGATGGTGCGGCCTTCGGCGCGATGAGGCTCACGATGCCCGGCACTCAACGAGCGCGCGTGATCGTCAAAGCCTGCTGGCTCGGATGTGATCAACTGGACATCGGCGAACTTCGCCTTGGTCGCAAGCCCAATGCCGGCCATCAATCCTCCGCCCGACGCAGGCGCGGAGACGATATCAGGCACGATGCCGAGCGCGGCGAGGTCTTCGGCGATTTCACGGCCAACCGTCCCCTGGCCTGCGATGACCCATGGATCATCGAACGGCGGAACGAGTGTGGCTCCGCGCTTGGTCGCGATGCCGCGGGCGATCTGATCACGATCTTCCTTGTCGCGATCGTAGAGCACGACTTCCGCGCCATAGCCCTTGGTGCGTTCGATCTTGGAGACCGGAGCATCGGACGGCATGACAATCGTCGCTGGCATCTTGAGGATCTGCGCCGCGGCAGCGACGCCCTGCGCATGGTTTCCCGACGAAAACGCGACAACGCCCGCCTTGCGAGACGCTTCTGGCACCGATGCCAGCTTGTTGTAAGCACCGCGGAATTTGAAAGACCCGGTTCGCTGCAACACTTCCGGCTTCAGGAAGACGCGCGCGCCCGTGACGGCGTCCAATGCAGGAGATGAAATCAGACGCGTTCGCACCGCGACAGGTGCGAGAACACGAGCGGCGGCATCGACCTCAGCGATTGTCGGGAGAGAAGACTCGGTCATAGGTGAGTTTTATCCTGCCCTGCGATATTCACGCAAGGCTTGGACCCCATCTCAAAGGCCCTCAAGCCGCCGAGCGAACGGCTTCCGGCATCCCGCGGGAGTTGTCAGTTGCTGCATCCGATGATCGCAACTGATTCACATTGTCGATAAAAGCCCGTGCGCAAACTTCCCAAGTCTGCTTCAGGGCAAATTCACGGCAGCCCTCGCGCGAAAGCGTCAGTGCCTGAAGGCAAGCCGCCTTCAAATCGTTGTTCAGCACCCCGACCGGTGCATCGCCGATCACATCAAGTGGGCCGGATACGGGAAGCGCTGCTACCGGCACGCCGCTAGCCAATGCTTCCAGCAGCACGAGGCCGAAAGTATCGGTCTTGCTCGGAAACACAAACACATCAGCTGCAGCATAAGCATTCGCAAGCTTCTCGCCCTGCATTGCGCCGAGGAACACTGCGTTCGGATATTTTTGCTCGAGTTCAGCGCGTGCCGGGCCGTCACCGACCACGACCTTGGTGCCGGGAAGATCAAGCTCAAGAAACGCCTCGAGATTCTTTTCGACCGCGACACGGCCGACCGACAGGAACACCGGACGTGGCAATCCAAGATCGAACGGCATGGGACGAAACTGCTTCGCATCGACGCCGCGCGGCCACAACACGACATTGCGGAAGCCACGGCTGCGAAGCTCCTGCCCCAGCGCCGGGGTCGCCGCCATCACCGCGTGACTGGCACCGTGGAAATAACGCAAACTCGCCCATACCCACGATTCCGGAATCGGAAACCGCGCGGAGACGTATTCCGGAAAGCGGGTGTGAAAGCTGGTGGTGAACGGGATTTTCCGCTTCAGGCAATAACGCCGCACCAGGATTCCGATCGGACCTTCGGTCGCGATGTGGATGTAATCCGGCCGCGCTTCCTTGATCAGCTGGGCGATCTTGCCCGGGGCCGGAATAGCGAGACGCAAATCGGGATAGCTCGGCAACGCCACGGTGCGAAACGATTGCGGCGTGAGGAAGCTGACATCCACACCCATTGATGCGGCGGCTTCCGCCATCATCGTCAACGTCCGCACCACGCCGTTGACCTGCGGGTGCCACGCGTCTGTTGCGACGAGGATGCGCATCACGCGGCCTGCGCTGTCGTCACACGTGCGACCGGCTGTGATTGTTGCAGCGGACCGGTCCACGTCAGGATTTCGAAACGGCCATCCTCATGCTCGACCAGCGCCGTGCAGCTTTCAACCCAGTCGCCGCAATTCATGTAACGAATACCGTTTTCGTCGCGGATCGTTGCGTAGTGAATGTGGCCGCAGATCACGCCGTCTGCACCGTGGCGCTTGGCTTCGCCCGCCAGCGTCTGCTCAAAGGCGCCGATGTAGTTGACGGCGTTCTTCACCTTTAGCTTCGCCCACTGCGAGAGCGACCAATACGGCACACCAAAGAGCTTGCGGAACGCATTGACCAGACGGTTCATCTGGATCGCAAAGTCGTAGGCCTTGTCGCCGAGATGTGCGAGCCAGCGCGCGTTCTGCACGACGAGATCGAAGATGTCGCCATGAATGACGAGGTAGCGCTTGCCGTCGGCGCCTTCGTGAATGGCCTGCTCGACGACTTCAACACCGCCGAAATGCGTTCCGTAATAGGAGCGCAGAAACTCGTCGTGGTTCCCAGGAATGTAGAGGACACGCGCGCCCTTTCGAACGCGGCGAAGCATCTTCTGCACGAAGTCGTTATGGGATTGCGGCCAGTGCCAGTTGGACTTTAACGCCCAACCGTCGATGATGTCGCCAACGAGGTAAATCGTATCGGCATCGTGGACGCGGAGAAAATCGAGAAGGCGGTCGCACTGCGAACCACGGGCTCCGAGATGAACATCGGAGATAAACAGGGTGCGAAAGCGTCGTTCCGGACTGCTGTCGCTCAGCGTCTGTCGTTCCATAAGGCGCCCCTTACCAAAATCGTATGACAGCGTGATGAAACGTCAGGCTGCCTGTGAGCTGGCGGTACGCTCGAAACAAACCAGCGTGTAGATGCCGAACGGGGCAACTTTGCGCCGTTCTACCAGGGTAGTATTGTCGTTAGATTGCGCCCAAGCCTGCAGCCGAGAGAACGGAAATTCCGGACGCAGCCCCAGCGCACGGGTCTTCTGCGCGGCCCAGCGCTCAACGGCTGCCGCCACACCGACTTCCGAATAGAGATGGTTAACGAGGATGATGCGGCCGCCCGGCTTCACCACGCGGTGGCATTCGGACAGGACGCGCTCGGGATTGGCGACCAGCGTAATGACGAACTGAGCCACGACGCAGTCGAAGGTGGCGTCCTCGAAAGTCATGTTATGGGCGTCCATCTGGTGGACGGCCTTGACGTAAGGATACTTACCGCTCGTCATTTTTTGCCGAGCCTTCTCCAGCATCGGAGCGCTCATGTCGATGCCGGTGATTTCCGTACGATTGTCGTAATCGTCGAACGACAGTCCGGTTCCGACTCCGACTTCCAGGATTTTCCCGCCGACGGCGCGCGCCGCAGCTGCCGCGGCGCGGCGCCCCTTCACCATCACCGGTCCGCAGACCGCATCGTAAATCGGCGCCCAGCGCGCGTAGGCGGTTTCAACGATGGACTTGTCGAGATCCTTGGACGTCATCTTCGTTCCAATAAGCAAGTCTGACCGGAATCAGACGGTTTCAGCTGCTTATTCGCGATTAACAGCAGAGTGCGACAAACAGGCGACAATGAGCCGCACGCCTGTCATCCTAGACATCAAATCCAGCGCACTAGGTCTCGAAGGCGTGGAAATGATAGATCGGCCCATGACCGTGGCCAACCCCAAGCTCGTCAGCCCTGGCAATGGCTGCACTGATATAGGCCTTGGCCCGGTGCACCGCGCTTTCCAGACCCTCCCCTTTGGCCAACCCCGCCGCGATGGCCGACGATAGGGAGCAGCCCGTGCCGTGAGTATTCTTCGTGGCGATGCGGGTTGCTGCCAACCGGACGATACCGTTACCGCTGACCAGATAATCGACGCTCTCCGGGCCTTCGCCGTGACCGCCTTTCACAAGAACAGCCGCACATCCCAAAGCCAGCAACGCCTTGCCCTGACGCTCGATGTCAGCCTCGGTTGTCGCGATAGTCTCGTCGAGCAGGGCCGCCGCTTCCGGCAGGTTCGGCGTGATAATGGTCGCGCGCGGAAACAGCTGCCTACGCACCGCATCAATGGCGTCGGCTGACAACAGCCGATCGCCCGAAGTCGCCACCATCACCGGATCGAGCACGACAGACCTCGGCGACCAACGATCGAGGCCTGAGGCGATCGCGTCAATCACCTCACGTCGCGAGACCATTCCGATCTTCACCGCTTTCACATCGAGATCGCTGAACACTGCATCGATCTGCGCGGTGACGAAATCTGCCGGCACATCATGGATGCCCGTCACGCCATTGGTGTTCTGCGCCGTCAATGCCGTGATCGCCGAAGCACCGTAAACGCCGAGCGCCGCGAACGTCTTCAGATCGGCCTGAATGCCGGCGCCGCCACTCGAGTCTGAGCCAGCAATGGTGAGCGCAATCGGTTTGCTCATAACGTTCCCAACACAATCGCAGACCTGTGATCCGTCTGTTCAAGTTTTCAAGGTCTAACCCGTGCCATCATGGCCAGCAAGCCGACTTGCCACCGCTGGTGATTTTAGGCTCTATGGAGCTCAAAATTGGCATTTCAGGAGAGTAGCGATGGTCCCCTTCTTCGTTCAGATCAAATGCAAACTGGGCCAGTCCTACGCCGTTGCGAATGCCCTCGCGGAAGCCGAGATCGCCTCAGAGATCTATTCCACCGCAGGCGATTACGATCTGCTGGTGAAATTCTACGTCGAGAGCGGCACAGATATCGGCCATTTCGTCAATGAAAAGGTCCAAGTGATTCCCGGCATTCAGGACACCTACACCATCATCACCTTCAAGGCGTTCTGACAGCTTCCGATTGAACAGGAGCTCTCAGGAAGCCTTTGCGTAGGATCTGCTATGAGGTCTTTTTAGGAGGACGCGGCGGACCATCCACCGGCGGCAAAGACTTGAGATAGGTCGCTATGGCGGCACGATCAGCGTCGCTCAGCTGGGAGGTGTTCTTGATCACCGGCACCATCAGCCCGCCGGCGGTATCACCATCCGGCAGCTCGCCGGTCTTCAGGAAATATGCGATGTCCTTGTCAGACCAGTCCTTAAGGCCCTTCTGGGTGATGTTCGGGACCCATCCCTTGCCTTCTGGATTCGGCCCCCCGGCAAACCGCTGCGACGATACGATGCCGCCGAGGAAATTGCGTGGGCTGTGACACTCGGCGCAATGGCCAAGCGCATTCACGAGATAGGCTCCGCGATTCCATTCCGCCGACTGCTTCGGGTCCGGCGTGAACGGTTTGTCGTCCAAGAACAGGAATTTCCAGCCGCCAACCAGACGCCGAATGTTGAAGGGAAATTGGATTTCGTGAGGACGTGGCCTTCCTGACAACGGCGGCAGAGTCTTGATGTAGGCAAACAAGTCGCGAATGTCCTGCAGGCTCGCATGGGTATAGGAGCCATAAGGAAACGCCGGGAAATAATGCTCCCCGCCAGGCGACGTGCCCTTGGTCATAGCGGTGACGAAATTTGCCTCGGTCCAGTTGCCGATGCCGTTCGTTTTGTGAGGTGAGATGTTCGGCACGTAAAACGTACCGAACGGCGAGCGAAGGGCAAAACCTCCGCCCAGCATCGTCCGCGGCTCGCCCGCAACCCCATGGCAGGACGCACAGCCGCCGGCGTTAAAGACGGCCTCTCCGTTGGCGACGTTCGGCGTGTAGGCCGGCAAGGCTTCTGCCGAAATCACAGCGGGAACGGTGATGAACCAGAACGCCCCAAGGCTGGCAATAACAGCGGCGATCACAAGCACAGATAGCTTCCGCCACATAAGCGCCCCCACGGAATCGAGAATCAAAACAGGAACTAAAAAGCTGCACTCAGTGTTCAAATCATATCGGTAATTTAGTCAGGGGAGAAAACCATGAACAGTAAAGCTTTTGCAATCACGGCCGCCGTATTCAGCACATTTGTGACAGTCGGCGGCGCGGCACAGGCAGAAAAAATGACCATGAAGGTCGACCTTACAAGCGCTGCGGAGGTGCCTGCCAACACCAGCCCAGGCAAGGGCACCGCCGATGTCAATTTCGATACCAGCACCAAGGCGCTGAACTGGAAGGTGACCTATTCAGGCCTCACCGGTCCGGCGACTATGGCACACTTCCACGGCCCGGCAGAAGCCGGCAAGAACGCACCTGTGGTGGTGCCGTTCAAGGATGCCTCCAGCGGCGCCGAAGGCAGCGCTATCCTGACGGACGCGCAGGCCGCTGACTTCATGGCAGGCAAATACTACGTCAACGTCCACACTGCGGCGCACCCGGCCGGCGAAATTCGCGGACAGGTCACGAAATAGCCCAACAACCAGAGGGCTTTCGGATACAAACAGGAAGGGGCGAGGACCAACGGCCCTCGCCCCTTCCGTTCTACGATACCGTTGAGGATCAGCTGTTCTTCACGCGGTATGTTTCATGGCAGGCCGAGCATGCCTTGCCGATGGTCCCCAGGTTCGCCTTCAGCGTATCAAGGTCCTTTACCTGCGCCTTCGCCTCGGTCACAGCCTTTGCGAAGCCTGCGATCTTGGCCTCGAAGTCGCTCTTGCTTTCCCAGATTTTCGGCGATGGGCTGTAATCGCCCTCCGCCTTGGCACCCTTGACGCTGTCTGGATAAAGCGTCGGCAGCTTCTTCGCGGTGTCATCAAGCTGCGCAAGCGCTGCAGTGACAGCCGCCTGATCATAAGGCTTCTCACCTTTGACCATCGGGCTGAGGACGCCGCCTAGATTCTTGCCGTTCGACTTCATCAACGTCTTGCTCTGATTAACAAGATCTTGTTGAGCAGCAACGGCACCGATGCCGACCAGAATGGCGACGCCCGCAAGAATAATACGCTTCATTCAGAAAACCCCTCCAGGTTCATAATGACGATTTTGAAGACTTCTAAACTCACCATTCCTGTCGCTGCATGACAAGCCCAACATTTTTTTGCCGCGCAGGGAATTTTTTACAAACGATGCCGACGCTGATGCTCGGCGATCGCCATCCAGACGCGTTCAGCGGTCGCCGGCATATCGATGTGATCGATCTTATATTCCCGCCACAAGCCATCGATGATGGCGTTGACGACCGCCGGGCAAGAGCCGATCGCGCCCGCTTCACCCGCCCCTTTCACACCGAGCGGGTTGGTCTTGCAGGGCACATTATGGGTCTCGAACGTAATTGAGGGGCCATCTGCTGCGCGCGGCAGGGCATAGTCCATGAACGTGCCCGTTACGAGCTGACCATCCTTGGGATCATATACCGCCTGCTCCATCAGAGCCTGACCAATGCCCTGGATGGTACCGCCGTGAACCTGTCCTTCAAGCAGCAATGGATTCAGCGTGACGCCGAAATCATCGACGATCACGTAATTGACAACACGAACCACACCGGTCGCGGGATCGATTTCGACTTCCACAACGTGGGTGCCGTTTGGATAAGTACCGTCCGCGCTGTGGAACGCCTCACTGGCCATCAACTTGGCCGGATCGGACGAACGCTTTGCGATATCGGCAAATGACATCGAACGGTCGGTACCAGCGATCCGCACCGAGCCATTGCGAATTTCAAGGTCGGTCGCGCTGGTTTCCAAGGCATCGGCAGCAATCTCTTTCAGGTTTGCGCCGAGCTTGCGGGTGGCCCGCTCGACGCTGACGCCACCTGAGGGGATCGAACTCGAGCCGCCGGTGCCAACCCCCGTCGCCACGACATCCGTGTCGCCCTGCAGGATATGAACGCGCTCCGGTGGCAAACCGAATTGCTCTGCCACCAGCTGCGCGTAAGCAGTCTGGTGGCCCTGCCCGCTCGATTGCGTGCCAATCAGGATGGTGACATCGCCATTGGAATCGAGCCGCACCTGCGCGGTTTCGTTCTCACCCATCGTGCCGCAGACTTCGACATAGGAACCGAGACCAATACCGCGTAGCAGGCCCTGCTTCTTGGCCGCCTTGAGGCGCTTCGGAAACTCCTTCCAATCGGCAACGTCCATCGCGCGCTTCAGATGCGCGGCGAAGTCCCCTGAGTCGTACACCTTGCCGGTCGCCGTCGTGTACGGCATTGCTTTCGGCGTGATGAAATTCTTGCGCCGGATCGCGTCAGGCGTCATGCCGAGTTTGCGCGCAGCCGCATCAACGAGCCGTTCGATCACGTATGCAGCTTCGGGGCGACCGGCACCGCGATAAGCATCGACCGGAACGGTATTGGTGAACACCGCACGCACCCGACAATGAAATGCCTGGAGATCGTAAAGCCCCGGCAGCATTCCAGCGCCGCCATGCGGAATGTACGGCCCGAACGTCGAGAGATAGCCCCCCATATCGCCCATCAGATCGACGTCCATACCGAGGAATTTTCCGTCGGCAGCAAGCGCCATGCGGGCAGTCGTGACGTTGTCGCGCCCCTGGGCGTCGCCGATGAAATGATCCGCGCGGTCCGCCGTCCACTTCACCGCCTTGCGAAGCTTGCGCGCCGCGACAGCCACCAGCGCATATTCGCGATACGGGAACAACCTGGTGCCAAAGCCGCCACCGACATCCGGGCAAATGACCCGCATCTTGTCGGTCGGAATCTTTAACACGTTCTCGCACAGGATGTCGCGGAGACGGTGGCTGCCCTGACTGCCGATCGTCAGCGTGAAGTGTTCGCGCTTGGCATCATATTCGCCAACGGCTGCGCGTGGCTCCATATAATTCGTCACGATGCGTGGATTGACGATGGAAATTTCTGCGACCGCGTGCGCATCCTTGAACGCAGCTTCGGTCTTCGCCCTGTTACCAATCGATGTGTCGAACAGGACATTGCCTGGATGATCAGGCCAGACCTGCGGCGCATCCTTCTCGATGGCGTTGTTCAAGCCGATGATAGCCGGCAGTGGCTTCCATTGCACGTCGATGGCTTCGATCGCATCACGCGCCTGATCGACGGTCTCTGCGACAACAAACGCAATCGCGTCGCCAACGTGACGCACCGTTTCGCGAGAAAGGATCGGATATGGCGGCGCGGTGAACGGCTCGTCTGGCAAATTGAACAGGCACGGCAGCCCACCAAGGTCCGCGGTATCTTCAGCCGTTAAAATCGCTGCAACACCGGAAAGCTTGCTGGCAGCCGATACATCGATCGTGAAATTCGCGTGCGCATGCGGGGAACGTAGAACCAACGCATGCAACACCGGCCCCGACGCATAGTCATCCGTGTATTTGCCTTTGCCGCGAATAAGGGGATCGTCTTCCTTACGGGTGACGCTTTGACCGACACCGAATTTTACGGGAGCCATGAGTTCTCCGACTGCAATCTGGAACGCTTCTAGTTCCATATTGCAGCGGATCACACCGAAGCGCAAACAACTTTAGGGACGGATGAGTGCGCGCAGCCAGCTCCTGCCGAACAGAAGAATCACACAAGCGCCATAGACAATCGTTCCGGCCAAAATCAAAACTCCGAGAGCGGATTCGTCACGCAACGATGTCATCCCGGCAAATGCCACGGCGGTCCAGCGTGATGTTGCCCACAATGCGCCGGCCATTATCACGCCTGAGACCGCGAATTTTACCAGTGACATCAGGAAGGATCGGTCGAATTCAAGGTAGTTGCGCCGCACTGCGAACAGCAACACCAGCAGCAGATTGATCCACGCCCCGATCGCCGTCGCAAACGCTAGACCAATCTGAGCAAGCGAGCCCATCAAAGCAAATTTCAGCGCAAGATTGACCGAAAGTCCCGTCAAGGATGCTTTCACCGGCGTCGCGGTATCTTTGCGGGCATAAAAGGTCGCAACCGCACTTCGGATCATAACGAACGGAATCAAGCCGATCGCATAAGCGGCAAGTGTCGCGCCTGCCGCGGCAGCATCGGCTTTCGAGAAGGCGCCGCGTGCAAACATCGCCCGCATGATGACGTCCGGCACCGTGAGGAAGGCTGAAACAAACGGAACGGAGAACAGCAACGTGAATTCGAACGCGCGGCGTTGCGCGGCCATGGCACCTGCATGATCGCCCCCCGTGATGCGGCGGGACATTTCCGGCAGCAGCACCGTGCCGATGGCAATCCCGATCACGCCGATCGGCAGCTGGTTCAAACGGTCGGCATAGTACAATGCCGAGAGTGCACCAGCTGCGAGGAAGGTCCCGATAATCGTATCCGCGAACAGCGCGACCTGCGTTCCCATCGATCCCAAGGTTGCAGGACCGAGCGCGCGAAAGAATGCGCGAACGTCGTCATCGAGCTTGAGCGAGCTGAACGTCGGCAACACACCGTTGCGCGCGGCATCACCGGCAAGAAGGAAAAACTGGAGGAAGCCCGAGATGAGAACGCCCCATGCCGCGGCATGGCCGGCGGTCGGGAAAAACGCAGCAAAGGCGAGTGTCGCCATCATGGAGAGGTTGAGAAAGATGGGAGCAGCTGCAGCGCTCGCGAAGCGATGCATGACATTGAGCATGCCGCCGTAGAGCGTGACCAAGGTGATCAGGAGCAGATAAGGAAAGGTGATCCGCGTCAGCGAAATCGCAAGCTCACGCTGGGCTGGATCGTCGGTGAAACCTGGCGCCAGAATGGACATCGCCTGCGGCATGAACAGCAACGCCACTGCCAGCAAAACGAGCTGGGTCACGAACAGGATTGTGAAAATCCTGTCACCAAATAGCTTGGCGGACGGCGCCCCATCCCGACCATAGACGTGGGCATAGGCCGGCACGAAGGCTGCGTTAAACGCACCTTCGGCAAAGATCGCCCGGAAATGGTTCGGCAGCCGGAGCGCCACAAAAAACGCGTCCGCGACGGGGCCTGCGCCGAGGATGGCCGCCAGCATGATATCGCGCGCGAATCCGGTGATACGCGAGAGGAGGGTATAACCGCCGACGGTGAAAATTCGCCCGAGCATGCGCCGCTTCTACAACATGCCGCGGCGGCGCAAAATGCTCAAATCGTGTCGCGCACAGCCTTGATGACGCGATCCTGAGCAGCCGGGTCAAGGTAGGCGTGCATCGGCAGGCTGATTACGTCCTGGGACAGGCGCTCACTGACCGGCAAGCCACCTTCCGCCACCGGATAGTGCTTGTAGGCCGTCTGCTGGTGCATCGACTTCGGATAGTAAATTGCCGTGGGAATTCCCTGGGCCTTCAGAGCATCGGCAAATGCTTCTCGCTTGACGCCGTTCGGCAAGCGGATGGTGTATTGCGCCCAAACCGACATATTGCCTTCCGTCACGCGAGGCGCGGCCACGATATTGTGGAGCGCATCGAAGTAACGGCTCGCAACCCGATTGCGCGCGGCGATTTCGTCCTCGAAAATCTTCAACTTCTCGATCAGGATAGCAGCCTGCATGGTGTCGAGGCGACCGGTCAATCCCAGACGGACGTTGTCGTACTTCTCACTGCCCTGCCCGTGCACGCGCACGCTGCGCAGCCGCTCTGCGAGATCAGCGTCGTCAGTGAAGATCGCACCACCGTCACCAAAACAGCCGAGTGGCTTGGCCGGGAAGAAGCTCGTTGCGGTTGCGAGACCGAATGTTCCGAGCCGGCGACCCTTGTAGGTCGCACCGAACGATTGGGCAGCGTCGTCGAGAACAAAGAGGCCTTCACTCTTTGCAACCTCACCGATCGCATCATGATCGGCACTCTGGCCGAACAGATCGACCGGAATCACAGCCTTTACCTTGAGGCCGAGCTTACGCGCAGTCGAGATGCCAACCTTCAGGGAAGCGACGTCCATGTTGAACGTCGTTTCATCAACATCGACGAATACCGGTGTTGCGCCGGTCAACGCGACGACTTCACCGGTCGCGCAAAATGTGAACGATGGGCAGATGACGGCATCGCCGGGGCCAATGCCCTGGGCCATCAATACCATCAGCAGCGCGTCTGTGCCGCTGGCACAGGCAACAACGTGCTTGGCACCGCAGAACGCCGCCAGATCCGCTTCGAGCTGGGTGACCTCGGGACCGTTGATGAACTGGCAATGCGTCAGCACGCGCGAGACGGCATCATCGATCTTGCTTCCCAAACGACGGCGCTGGGCGCCGATATCGATAAAGGCCACAGGTTCTGGTCGCATATGCTGATTCATGATGCCTTGCTGAATGGAGATCGAAATAAACGCGCTTTAGCCAGCGACGACACGAGGGCCCTTGCGAAGCGGCTGCGCGATGGAGCCGGCCGGAGCCTCAAGGCACTTGATCGCGATTTCAAGACTGGCGACGCCTTCATCGCCTGTTACCGCCGGTGTCTTGCCCGAGCGAACCGCATCGAGAAACGCCATCAACTCGGCACGCAGTGGTTCATCGTGCCCGACCGACAGATGGCGCATCGAATAACTGCCATCGCGCTGGAAGCCAAAGCACTCCGTCACCTGACGCGTCAGCAGATCGCCCTGAATGTACTTGCCGCGCGTGGCCACTGTCACGCTGCGCGCCTTGAACGGCGTGAGCCAGTTCGTATTGATGTGCGCGAGCACGCCCGACGCCGTCCGGAACTGCAACAACGCGATATCTTCCCGCTCCGCCACGGCGCTCGCCAGTTGCGGCTGCACGTCGACAATATCGGATTCCGTGAACCAGCGAATGAGATCGATATCGTGCACGGCGAGATCGATGACAACGCCAACATTGGACATACGAGGTGGAAACGGCCCAACGCGCGTGATGCCGATGGAAAGAATTTCCTCGTCCTTGATCGCCTGCTTGATCGCGGCCACAGCCGGATTGAAGCGCTCAACGTGTCCCACCATCAGTGTGACACCAGCCGCACGAGCCGCGTTGACGATTTCGTGGCCTTCCTCAACGGACGGCGCAATCGGCTTTTCGACGAGAATGTGAATCTTGCGCGCGATGCAAGCCAGCGACACCTCGCGATGAAGATGGGTCGGCGCAGCGATGGTCACTGCGTCAACGCCGGCATCGAGCAATTCTTCGAGGGAGTGGAAGGTCCGGCATCCGATCATCTGTTCGGCGCGCGTGCGATGCGCAGCCAAAGGATCGACAATGCCGGTCAGCGACACGCCTGGCAAACCAGCCAACACGCGGGCATGGTTGGTCCCCATGACACCGGCACCGACCACACCGACCCTCAACGTTTGCACGTCGCTCGGGTTGCCCTTCGCCGACACATTCGAACTCATCGATTAAAACCCCTGAATTTCGCCACGCGGCAGTGTCCCCGATCCGCGCTAAGATCGTCCTAGCATGCTGTCACATATGTGGCGAACACCTGCCGATGCAAATTCCCTACACGTTTTGATGCAAAGAATTACACTTTTAGGTGAGTTACAACTAATTGGAAAGACTTACCTTTCGGCTGACCGGCGTTCAGGAGCGCCGGTAGTCGTCTTCGATGCGGATGATGTCATCCTCGCCGAGGTAGCTGCCGGTCTGGACCTCGATGAGCTCCAGCGGGATTTTGCCGGGGTTTTCCATCCGGTGAGTCGCGCCGATCGGGATGTAAATCGATTCGTTCTCGTGCACGATCTTCTGCAGTTCGTTGACTGTGACGAGCGCCGTACCGCGTACCACAATCCAGTGTTCCGACCGGTGATGATGCTTCTGCAACGATAGACGCCCGCCCGCTTTGACGATGATGCGCTTCACCTGATGGCGATCACCGATATCAAGCGATTGATACGAGCCCCACGGCCGATGCACCTTGATATGATCTTCAGTGACCTGAGGTGCCACGCTTCGCAGCTTGTTGACCAGCCGCTTCAACCCGTTGGGATCGCTCTGGCGCGAAACCAGGATTGCATCCTGGGTTGCCACCACAACGAGATCCTCAACGCCCTCAAGCGCGATCAACGCCTTGTCCGAAGACACGTTGCAATTGCGCGAATCCTCGAACACCGCAACACCTTGCGCGACATTGCCGTCAGCATCTTTGCCGGACAACTCCCACACCGCATGCCAGGAACCAACATCGGACCAGCCGCATGACACCGGGACCACCGCCGCCTGCTTGGTTTTTTCCATAACAGCGTAATCGATTGAGATCGATTTCGCTTTGCCGAACGAGTCCAACGGAAGCGTGACAAATCCAAGATCACGCCCAGCGCTGGTTACGGCTTCATTCAATGCTTCAACACTTTCCGCATCAACGCCGCGATATTCATCCAGCAGCATTTTTGCGCGGAACATGAAGTTACCGGAATTCCAAAGGTAGCCGTCCGATACATAACCGGTTGCCGTCTCGGCATCAGGCTTCTCGACAAATCTCGCAACGGCCTGAACATCTCCCGTGATCGCGTCGCCTGGACGGATGTAGCCATACTCAGTCGCGGCTCGCTCGGGCAGCACGCCGAAGGTGACGATGCGACCGTCCGCAGCGACGCGGCGCGCCTTTCTGCAGGCATCCACAAATGCATCGGTGTCACGGACCACATGATCGGCGGCCAGCGCCAATACAATCGCATCCGGATCGCGCATCAAGGCAAATGCCGCGCCTGCAGCGATCGCCGGGCCGGAATCCCGTCGCGCCGGTTCAAGCAGAACATCGGCTTCAAGTCCGATCTCGTTCAACTGCTCCAGCACCATGAAACGGTAGGCTGCATTGGTGATGACGATCGGCTTCTCAAACAACTCAGGGGTGCTGACACGCAGCATTGTTTCCTGAAAGGTTGAATGTGGACCAAACAAACGGAGAAACTGCTTCGGACGTCCTTCGCGCGACGCCGGCCACAGGCGCGTGCCAGCACCGCCACACATGATCAGGGGAATGATACGATCGCTCATGTATCCTCAAGCAGTTTGGATTTTACAGTTGATGATAGTCCCGATACCACGCAGCAAACTTGGCAATACCGTGTTCGATCGAGGTCGACGGACGAAAACCAACCTCGCGCATTAAATCATCAACGTCTGAATATGTTGCAGGCACATCGCCTGGCTGCATCGGCAGCATTTCCTTGATCGCGCTTCGTCCGAACTCCTTCTCAAGGATCGCAACCACCTTCATCAATTCTTCAGGCTTGTTGTTGCCGATGTTGAAAATTCGCCACGGCGCAGTGCTCGTTCCTGGATCCAGCGCTGAAGCATCCGTGGCTTCCTTCCCTTGCGGCACATGATCGATCAGGCGAACGATCGCCTCGGCGATGTCATCTATGTAGGTAAAATCCCGACGCATGTTGCCGTGATTGAACAACTTGATCGGCTTTCCTTCCACGATCGCCTTTGCAAAAAGATACATCGCCATGTCCGGACGCCCCCACGGCCCATAGACCGTAAAGAATCTCAGACCTGTGGACGGAAGCCGATAGAGATGGCTGTAGGCATGCGCCATCAATTCATTGGCTTTTTTTGAAGCTGCATAGAGACTGATCGGATGATCGACGTTGTCATGTACCGAAAACGGCAGCTTGGTGTTCGCTCCATAAACTGATGATGACGAAGCAAACAACAAGTGCCGACAATCATTATGCCGGCACCCCTCCAACACGTTCGTAAAACCTTCAAGATTGGCGTCGACGTAAGCGTGCGGGTGATCGATCGAATAACGGACGCCGGCTTGAGCTGCGAGATGAATGACAACGGGGAAACGATGTTTGGCAAATAGCGCCTTCATCTCGGCACGATCGGCGAGATCAAGCTTCACAAAATCGAAATTCGGATCGTTCTTGAGCAGACTTAGCCGAGCGTCCTTCAACTTTGGATCGTAATAGTCGTTGATGCTATCTAGTCCAACAACACTGCGACCAGCCTGCAGCAATCTCTGCGCAACATGAAAACCGATAAATCCCGCTGCACCAGTAACCAACACCGCCTTATCTGACATCTGTTCCACCATGAGACGATTCTAACCGGTTACGACTCGACGCATGGTGGTAGCGTCGCACGATCAAGATTCATCTTGACGTCAAGCACCAGTCCCTGCCCCTCAAACATCCCGCACGCGCAATTAACCAGCATCGACACGCTCTTCATTGCGCAACGATAACGATGACAGCATCACCGGGCTGCAATGTGTCGAAACCTGTCTACATCGCGCCATATTCATGCATCGTCACCATAGCTACCCGCCATTTAAACTTGGTTTGTACCTTCGATAATTTCGGCAACTCCGGCACTCATTGAACAAACTCTCATTGCAATGAGAACAACACCATGAAGCCAAATATCGAGGCGATCACCTCCAACAATCGCCGATCCTGCCAACAGGCACGAATAATTGCCCGGTGCAACTCGACAAAGAACAATTCAGCTCGCCTCTCTATGGCCTGCCCTCTCTTCGCCCCCAAGGCCGGCCCAGCCTCGTTGAATTTAAAAGACTATTTTAGTCACCACAGCGTGACTGTCGCAATCGGTGACAGCTTTGCTATTGCCAGACTAATTCTAAAGCCATACCAAGGCGCTGAAAATGGGCTGGTCCTGCGGCGTTCCGCGCCGACCGCCAGCTCCCCTTCCCCCAACGATCGCGGTCCGGAATGCGCGGATTTCTCCTTCTAGCCGCTCGGATACTAATCTCTGCGGCACTCCTCTATTTCGCGCTTCGCGGCATCAATTTCGCGGCCATACAATCCCGCCTGAGCCAGATCAGCATCGGATGGACGCTGCTTTCGGTCCTCGCAACAATCTTTCAGATTTTCCTGGGGGCACTGCGCTGGAAGGAAATCAGCGTCAAATGCGCTGCCCCGCTCGGGACAGGCCAAGCCTTCCGCTACAACATGATTGGCGCGTTCTTCAACCAAACGCTTCCCTCCAGCATCGGTGGGGACGCGATGCGGCTTTGGCTCGTCAAACACACCGGAGCCGGATGGCGGGCGGCGGCCTATTCGGTGCTGGTGGACCGTGCCATTGGATTAATCGCGCTAGCGATCATCGTGGTTGTAAGCCTTCCCTGGAGCTATCAGCTGATCCGCGATGACCACGGGCGCATCGCGCTGCTGCTGATCGATGTCGGAGCCATATCGGCAGGGCTGGGATTTCTGCTTCTCGGCCGCTTACCGTGGCCGTGGTTGAAAACATTCTGGCTCACGCATCACATCTACGCCTGTTCAGTTGTTGCGAACCAGGTCCTTTTCAACCGCCGTAGTGGCCCCAAAATAGCAGCTCTCTCACTGCTCATTCATGTCATGGCTGTCGTCATCGCATGGTGTGCGGTGCGATCCGTCGCAGCGTCGGCAGGCTTTGAACAGCTGTTTATGCTCATTCCTCCGATCATGCTGATCACCATGCTGCCGATTTCGATTGCCGGCTGGGGCGTTCGGGAAGCGACGATGATGGTCGCCTTCGGTTACGCCGGATTGGCTCAGGCCGACGGCACGGTCGTCTCGCTTCTGTTCGGAGCATCATCATTTATTGCCGGCGCGATCGGCGGTCTTGTCTGGATACTGAGCTCGGAGAAAACCAGCCAATCCGAGTCCGACCATGTGCCGGAAAGCCTATCTCAGATATGATTAAAGGATTGCCGGAGCAGTCGCCTCTCCGGCAACTTCCTAGATTGCCTTGATCTTAAAGAAGGCGAAGACGACCATTTTCAACAGCATCACGCCGTGGCGGAAGCGTGAGATCTGGGTTTCGCCGTAAGATCGCGCAGCATAACGGATCGGCAGATCGATCGTCTTCAGATTCAATTTTGATGCACCGAAGATCAAATCAAAATCTCCGAACGGATCAAAATCCCCGAAATAAGCCTTTCCATCACGCAGCCGATAATAGTCGGATCGCCGCATGACTTTGGTGCCGCACAGCGTGTCCGTATAACGTTGGTTCAGAAGCCACGAAAAGAGATACGAGAAAGTCTTGTTTGCGATCAGGTTCAGGAACCGCATCGCATCATCCTCGAGGGGATACACAAGACGCGATCCGTTGATGAACTCCCCTTTACCGGTCTTGATCGCCTCCCAGAATTTCGGCAACTGCTCCGGCGGCATCGTGAGATCCGCATCAAGGATCATCAACACGTCGCCGCGCGCCACATCATATGCGGTGAAAACAGCGTCGGCTTTCCCCTTGCCAGGCTGAACCATCGTTTTGATGTCTTTATTGGGATACGCGGCCTTCACACGCTCCATCTCTTCGAACGTGCCGTCCTTACTATGGCCCTCGATAAAGATGATTTCCATATCATCGCAAAATTCCGGGATGCGCTGAATGGCCGGCTCGATATTGCCGCGCTCGTTCCGCGCAGGAATGACAACGCTCACCGATTTCAGATCTTCTCCAGCGGCTGGCACAGACCGGCAAACCGAGTAGTGGCGCAGTGCGAAAAATCGGAAGCCAGGTAAAATACTGATGAACCTGTTGATGAACTTTCCGAGCCCGAATAAGGAAATCGGCATCAACACGCGCCGTTCAGATTTCACAAAATCAAAATCGGCAAGCTCAGCCAACGCCGCAACATCCTCTGGAGCGAGAACATTTTGCTCCGGCAGAGGCATGCGCTGGCCGGTCGTCTCAGCCAGCTTCAATATGGGTCGCCACAGATGGGAGAAATATCCGATCACAATACGCGTTTCACGCGTGCAGAGCGGATGCAGTTGATCGAAGAATTTTTGGATATCGTCAAGCGATCCAATCGTGTCCAGGACGAGAATGTAGTCGAACTTCGTATCGATCCCCGCGATCGTCGCAGGATCTTCGGCATCACCAACCTTGAACGTCAGATGAGGATGACGTTTGCTGGCCTCATCAATGAGCGACGGGCTGAAATCGATCCCCATTCCGAATGACGGCTCAAGCGCGGCCAGCGTATCACCGATGCCGCAACCAATCTCAAGAACACGGGCGTGTTTCGGGATCAAAAACCGCAAATAGGTTTCATCCTCGCGATGGAAGAAAGCCGCCTTGCGCCGCCACTCCGAGCGAGCAGCTGCGAATTTCTCCGAATGCGAGAGAATTTCCCGCTTTCGGGTCGAACTTGAAAATTGGGTCATTTGATTGCGTTTGATCAGAAAAACCGTGGGAAATTCGTGAAAACTCGCTTCGGGCGGCTTTATGCTCTGCCGGTCAGCATTTCACAAGTATCAGTATAGAGAGTGGCCGCCGATCGCAAATTTACTGTTCGGATTAACGATACCGAGGGCACCAATCGGTCCGTTCTGCGGTCTCGCCTGTAAAAAGCGAGAACACTGCGATCCGGGAACTTCACAGGTTCAGGATCTGTCGAGATGAATATTCGCTTCAAGCGTCGCCACTAAAAGGACGAAAATCTGCGCGTTTCGCATCTATCGTTAATGACGGCAGGTCGCCAATTGGCCACTTGCGCGCCCTTCAAGAAGAACGTGAAATAACGGACCTCACTGGAAAAACTGGCGCGCGAACACACAGTCCATTTCTCCGGGCCTGATTGCGCTTCATTTGGCCCGATCTCGGAAATTTCCGAAGCACCGGCCCCTTTCATCGACGCAGTGATCTTGTGAATCGCATCAAATATGGTCTGCTGCTGTTTCGAATCTGGAGCAGGATCTGCCTCCGCTGAATCCTGTACGTCAAAAAAGAAGGTGCACCCGCTCAAGAGCGACGCAGCAAGCAAGGTTAGAATGAGACGAAAGATACCCGACACCGCCGAACGACTCCCCAATGTAAGCGCCTTACTCGTGTAGCAGACCCGCTCGATAAGTATCCGTTTCGCTGAACACCTATCTGCGATTTCATAGAGCCGTTAAGAAGGTATCGCCCAAAGCGTTGCCACATATCGGAAGTCCAGCTAGATGTTCAAGACCATTTCAGCAGGCAATTTCGATTAGATGAGTTTTCCCCTCGCGATAGCGATTTTGGCCGCATCCTGTGCGACCTCAGTACTGCTAATTATTGTTCTGCGCCCTGCTCTCCAGCGCTATGCGCTGGCGCGGCCCAATGCTCGCTCGTCGCATATCACTCCGACTCCGCAGGGAGGAGGCATTGCTGTGATCGCAGCAACGCTTGTCGTTGTGATCATCTCTGGTCTTCTCATTGCAATAACATTCGATGCCGCGTTTCTCGGCCTGCTCGTCTCAACCGTCTGTCTCGCGACGGTCGGCGCCCTTGATGACCTGCGCCCGATGCCGGTATTACCGCGCTTTACACTCCAGGCCATAGCGGTGGCGTTGATCCTCGCGACACTTCCCGAGCAGCTTCACCTTATCAAGGCCATTCCTTTATGGGTTGAGCGGGCAATGCTCCTGCTCGGCGGCTTGTGGTTCGTCAATCTCGTTAACTTCATGGACGGCCTCGATTGGATGACAGTTGCCGAAATCGTGCCGATCACTGTGGCGTTAGGTGCACTTGGCTTTTATGAGCTGTTGCCAACTTCGCCGACACTGATCGCAATCGCGCTTGCCGGAGCCATGATCGGCTTCGCTTTCTTCAATCGACCGGTCGCCAAGCTCTTTCTCGGTGACGTCGGTAGTCTACCGATTGGGCTTTTGGTGGGATGGTGCCTCCTGCAGCTCGCCGGCAGCGGCCACCTCGTTGCAGCGGTTCTTCTCCCGCTTTACTATTTGGCCGATGCAACGATCACGTTGCTACGGCGCCTAACGAAAGGCGAGGCGGTTTTGGTCGCCCATCGCTCACATTTCTATCAACGCGCGACAGATAACGGCTTCAGCGTTCTGCAGGTGGTGACAAACGTATTTGTTCTCAACGTTATTCTTGCTGTGCTGGCGATACTCACACTGCTCATCGCATCGCCATATGTGGACGTCTTTGCGCTTGCAGCCGGCATAGGCTGTGTCGCTTTGGTGCTCAATCGCTTTTCACATCGCCGTGTCTAGCTTTATGCCGCGCCAGCTTTGAACTCTGGAATGGCGTCCTTGAGGACAGCGACAATCACATTGCGCTGCTCACCATGGACGGCCTTTTGAAGTGTGATCAACCACGTCTGCAGGGTATCGAGCGGAGGCTCGTTAGGACGAGCGGCCACGATCCCTTCGATACCAATATCCGCCGTCGGCTCTTCATGGGCAAACAAGATTTCGTTCATTCGTTCGCCAGGCCGGACGCCGGTAAATACGATCTCGATATCGTACCCCGGCTGCAAACCGGATAGCCTGATAATGCGCTCCGCGAGATCGACGATTTTTACAGGCTGCCCCATATTCAGCACGTAGACCGACACATCAGGCCGCACTGGAGCGAGAGCATGTGTGGCCGCCGTCACCACGAGATCACAGGCTTCACGAATAGTCATGAAGTAACGGACCATGTCTGGGTGCGTTACCGTCACCGGGCCGCCGGCTTCGATCTGCGCCTTGAACTTCGGCACAACAGATCCGTTTGAAGCAAGGACGTTGCCAAAACGAACCGAGATCAAGCGCATCGACGTCTTGCCATTCGCCTCGTTCATCAAATGCCGATCGAGTGCCTGACAGTACATTTCAGCAAAGCGCTTTGTCAGCCCGAGCATCGACACCGGCTCAATCGCCTTGTCGGTGGAAATCATCACCATTGCCTGGGCGCCCGCGGCTGCCGCAGCATCCGCAACGTTGACCGTGCCGAAGATATTGGTCTTAACCCCCTCGCCCCAATCACGCTCCAGAATCGGAACATGCTTAAGCGCAGCCGCGTGAAATACGATGTCCGGCTGAAACGCGCTCATCAAATGCATAATGCGCTCGCGATCGCGAATGTCTGCAATCCGGCCTTCAATCACAGCCGCAGGAAACTTGGCTGTCAGACTTTCGGTCACCGCATGGAGCGCGGGCTCGGCATTTTCGATAACCAGGAGACGCGATGCGCCGAAGGTCACCGCCCTATCGCAGATCTCCGATCCGATCGAACCGCCTCCTCCGGTGACGACCACTGATTTTCCGCGGACGAACTCTTCCAGACGCTGATAGTCGATCTTCACACTCGGCCGGAGTAACAAATCTTCAACTGCGACCGGAGCAAGTCGGGGCGCTTCGCCGCTGGCTTCAAGCGACGGCAGGCGGCTGACCACCAAGCCGAGCTTACGCGCCCGCATCAAGACTGATTCAGGCGAAGCATCTGCTTCAAATGCCGACGGCAACATGATGATGCGCTCGATCGGCTGCTGCCGACGCACGAAGTCTTCAACGATGTCGGCGAGATAATCCACCCCAGCCAATACCGGAACACCACGGATTGCCTGACCGCGATCAGCGCGCGATGGCGACAATATGCCAACGGGCCACATCCGCCTCACAGCGCCGCTTTCAATACTCCGCAACAACACTTCGGCATCCGCTGCGCGCCCGATCAGAATTGTCGGCGTGGCATCTTGCCTGCGTGCCTGATTGATTGTCCGTGTGTACCGAAAATAACGATAGGCAACCCGCGTGCTGCCGAGAGCGAATATTTGTAAAAACCAGTAGATGATGATCGTGGTCTTACCGAAGAAGAATGTCCCGTAAACATTCGGGGCAATGAAAATGTAATCGAGCACCAGCAGCGACAGCGCCAGAACAGTCGATACCTTTACGATATTGAAAAGATCGGGAAGCGAGATGAAGCGCCACTTCGTGACGGTCAGTTTGAAGATATAGCAAACGACGATACTCAGCAGAATGAAGTATGGCAAAATGCGCCATAGGAGCGGCAAACGCTCCAGAAGCCCATGGCCCTCAAAGCGAAGGTAGAAGCTGACGAGAACAGCAGATACCGTCGCCAACGCATCATGCGTCGCGATCAGAGCGTTCCGCCATGTCAGGTTCGCGAAAGGTCTAATCATACTTGCGTCTGCCTCTCAGCAGCAGAACCCGATATTTTTCTCGGACCATCAGCAATTGAAGCACTGCGAATGCGAGACAGCATGCCGCCGGCTACGCCGACCGCCAGCACATAGATCCACCCTTCTCCGAAGTCGAAAAGATGAGAGTTGAAGAGAGAGCCCACGAAGTTCTCAATCACCGCTGCCAGACCGATCCAGGAAACCAATCCGGGTGTCAAAAACATCTTCAAGTGCGCAAGCCACATTGCATAAAGCACGATGCAACCAAGCAGCCCCCACTGAACGGCAACGTTCAGGGTTTGGTTGTGAGGATTTCCAATAATTTCCGCTGAGACTGCCGTTTTCCCGATAGCGTCTTTTTCGAACAACGTTTTCGTCGAGCCCGTACCGTTGCCGATCAAGGGCGCATTTTGGATGAACTTGATCGACTTGCGCCAATATTCGAGGCGCAGCCCCGTCGATGTCGACGCGTTCTGGTCGTGGTATTCTTCGTATTCGACCGCTACGCCAGCCGTACGCATGCGCAGATAGGGAGACGACGCCCAAAACACCGCTCCAGCGGCAACTGCGACAGCGAGGATGATCAACACGCCCCGGCGGTTAAAATGCAACAGCGCAAAGACCAGAAGCAGAAACGGAACGCAGACCCATACCGTTCTTGAACTGACGACGAACGCCATGTTGCAAAGGAATCCAATGCTCACCACGATCAATGCCACCGCGTATCGCTTCAAATTCGCGCGCCATAGATAGACGGCAGCACCGAAGCCTCCGAAGGCGCACAGCGCGAATTCCTGGCCCTGCACGATATAGTTTTTCACGGGAACGCCGGGAGAGCGCGCCGGATCGAAGGCCATACGCGGATCGAAAAACATCATCCATGAAGCTAACATCACCAGGGTGCATGACCCCAGAAATGCAACGATCACCAAAAAACCGCGTTTCGAAGTTTCGAAGTGATAGATCAGCAACGGAATCGCCAACAACTTGGCCACCGGATTGATGCCGTGCAGCCGTGCCGCCCATGGGACATCCGCAGCCCAAAGCGTTCCGACAACGGCCAACGCGAACAATGCAAGCGGCAACACCGACGCCGGCCGCTTTAGCGATTGAAACAAGCGATCTACATCCAACGTCGGGAGCAGCGCCAAAAACCAGAGAACAGCGAAGATCGCCACCAGTGACGTGGACCACGGCAGCGATGCTGCCAGAAGTATGATGAAAGTGTCCGACGCCGTGGTCCATGCCGCCGAACCACGCCAAAGCGACGGCGTCGTCGCGATATCGCTAGATGTATTCGCGGTCATGCCCTGTTCTCTCGTGCGCGCTTTACCAGCGATGTCGTACTGTGACCCGGCAGGATATCGACCAGCACAACTTCTCCGCCATTTGCAGCGACGATTTCGTGGCCGATCACCTGCTCGCGGGTATAATCGCCACCTTTCACCAGGACGCTCGGCTTGATCCGGGTGATGAGTTCCAGCGGCGTATCCTGTTCGAAGATCACAACGAAATCGACGGCTTCCAGCGCAGCAAGCACTTCAGCACGCGCACGCTCATCCTGTACCGGCCGTTCGGGTCCCTTGAGACGACGGACAGATGAATCGCTGTTGAGGCCGACAATCAGGCGGTCGCAGGCCGCGCGGGCTTGGGTCACAACTCGAACGTGACCGGGGTGCAGAATGTCGAAACATCCGTTGGTAAAGCCAACTCTCAGCCCTTCCCTGCGCCATTCAGCCAGGTGCGCGTCCAGATCAGTCACGCTCGATGCAATTTTTTCCTCCGCGGCCAGCGATGCATGCGGCAAAATCTTGCGCCGCAACTCCGCCAGTGAGACTGTCGCTGTTCCCGGCTTGCTCACCGCCACTGCGGCAGCGGATGTTGCACAGCGTAGCGCGGTTTCCCAATCCGCTTTTGTCGCCAACGTAACCGCGAGCGTCGCGACAACGGTGTCACCCGCACCAGACACGTCACGGACCTTTGCGGGTTGCGCGGGAACGTGAATCAAGCTGCCATCGCGATGCGCGAGTGTCATGCCGTGCTCGCTCTGCGTGACCAGCACCGCCTCGGCATCGGCCGTGCGCAGCGCCTCAATTGAAGCCTCGGCAATATCGTTATCAGACTGAATTCGTCGTCGTGTCGCCTCTGCGAATTCCTTACGGTTCGGCGTCAGCAGCGTTGCACCACGATAAATCGCAAAGTTCGCGCTCTTCGGATCGACGATCACCTGCTTCCCAAGCTTACGGGCCGCGTCGATAACGTTGCGTATCACACGAGCTGTGAGAACGCCTTTGGCGTAGTCGGACAACAGGACGATATCCACGCGCGGAAGAACCGCAACAACAGCATCGATAAGCTTCTTCTCGACGTCTTCGGATGCAGGGGCAGCCAACTCCCAATCGGCGCGAAGCATGTGGGTTGAAAAATGCTCCGATACGAACCGCACCTTCCGCGTCGTGGGCCGGGTCGGATCCATGACCAAAGCCAGTTCGATGCGCTTTTCCTTTGCGAGTTCTGCCTTG
Organism: Afipia dichlorophenoxyacetatis; assembly: GCF_055386385.1. Classification (NCBI taxonomy): domain Bacteria; kingdom Pseudomonadati; phylum Pseudomonadota; class Alphaproteobacteria; order Hyphomicrobiales; family Nitrobacteraceae; genus Afipia; species Afipia dichlorophenoxyacetatis. Next base: position 4,522,757 of record NZ_AP029250.1, read on the forward strand.
AGCACACTGCCCGCAACGTCGTCGCCGATCAGACCAACAAAAATGCACTGCGCGCCAAGCGAGGCGATATTGCGCGCGACGTTCCCTGCGCCGCCAACGTTGATTTCACTCCGCTGAGCCGCGATAACCGGCGCCGGTGCTTCGGGTGAAATACGAGAGACCTCACCGTAAACAAATTCATCCAGCATGAGGTCGCCGATGCACAGCACCGTCTGGCGGCCAATCGCTTGCGACAGCGCGTCAAAATCAAACATGAGAACGCCTGTGTCCTTTATGCACGGTCAGCGGTAGCGGTCGGTTTGGTCGAGAAAGCCTCTGACATAACTGCCAACGGCATCCTCGAGCGTGGTGAAACCGCCATTGTAGCCTGCACGGCGAAGGTGATCGACCTCGGCTTCCGTGAAGTATTGATAACTGCCGCGAATCTGTTCCGGCATGTCGATGTATTCGATATTCGGCTTGGTGCCGAGCGCACTGTACGCCGCGAGGATCAAGTCCCGGAAACTGCGCGCATGGCCGGTGCCGACGTTAAAGATGCCATTCACGGAGCGCGTCGCCAACAACCACATGATGACGCGGACAACGTCATCAACGTGGATGAAATCGCGCCGCTGGTCGCCATCTGCGATTCCTTCACGATGCGATTTGAAGAGCTGCACGACACGCCCTGATTTGACGTCGTCAAACCGGCGCGCCAGCACGCTCATCATCGTGCCTTTGTGATATTCATTCGGACCAAACACATTGAAGAACTTAAGACCAGCCCATTGTGGCGGCAGTTTTACGCCCTGCGCAACACGCTCGGCGACCGCCATGTCGAACAGATGCTTGCTCCATCCGTAGAGATTCATCGGCCGCAGCTTCCTGAGCGCCTCCAGTGAAGCATCGTCGCGAAAACCTTGATCGCCGTCGCCATAAGTCGCAGCCGACGAGGCATAAATGAACGGCGTCCCGTTAGCCGTGCACCAGTCCAGCAGGCGCATCGACAGCCGGAAATTTGTCTCGATAACAAGATCGCCATCAGTCGCTGTGGTTTCGGAGATGGCGCCAAGATGAATGATCGCATCCAGCTTGCGGCCACCCAGCCACTGCATCAGTTCAGCAGGAGGAACCACATCGGCCAGCTGCCGCTTGGCCAGGTTGCGCCATTTCCCGTCAGTCCCCAAAAAGTCGCAAACAGCCACGTCCGCGCGGCCCGCATCATTGAGCGCGGCAACAACGTTCGATCCGATAAACCCGGCTCCGCCGGTCACCAATAGCATGATGAATCCCGCCCATTTAATGCGAGTGTGGTGGTTCAGAAGTTCGCTTAATTTCTCCGGTGTGCTTCAAGCGAACTTCTGAACCTAAACCACACTCAAATCATGAACTTGCTAGTGTCCTTCGAATCCAAAGTTCGCTACGGAGCGTGCCGCACGATGAGGCGAACTTTGAATTCGGGGACACTAGCCACCTTTGACTCACTCCAGCCCGGCAGGCAACTCAACTCGCCTCCAGCAGTGTGAACAGTTTCCGGTCCGGTAAAAAGCCGACTGGACGGCACGCAAACGACGCGCTAACCGGCTGATGGCGCAGGACTCCTGCTTTCTGTAGGCCAATCTAATAAATGAATAACGATTCATTATTAAACGAGTTGGGGCTATCCCCCGATCCTTCGCAGACCAGCCCGGTCCTGATCATTCCATACATGTGGATTGGTGACTTTGTCCGCGGCCACACCGTGGTCCGGGTGCTTAAGGAGCGCTGGCCCAATCGACCTGTGGATCTTCTGACCACCAGCCTCTGCGCGCCACTGGTAGACTACATGCCCGGCGTTCGCAGGGGAATCGTCTTGGACCTGCCTCGCGGCCGATTGGCGTTGGCCAAGCAATGGGCCCTGGCGAAGCAGTTCCGGGAGGCCCGCTACGGCACGGCCTTGGTGATGCCTCGAACCTGGAAGTCGGCCATTGCACCAGCGCTCGCTGCGATCCCGCAGCGGACCGGATTTGTTGGCGAGGTCAGGTTCGGGCTGATTAACGATTGGCGCTGGGGCGAGAGAGCCATGCCGCGCTTCATCGACAAGAACGCAGCCCTTGCTCTTCCGGCGAATGTGCCGCTGCCGAAGAAGGAATGGCCGGTCCCGCAGCTCGTGGTTCCGGCGACGGAAGTCGCCGCGTGGCGGACCGCAAACGGACTGGGAGACAGCGCTGCCATCGCCCTTGCCCCTGGCTCGGTCGGTGCCTCGAAACGCTGGACCTATTACGCCGACGCAGCGCGCATGTTCGCCGAACGTGGGCTCAACGTCTGGGTGGTCGGAGGACCGGGTGAAAAAGCCATCGCGGCCGATATCGTCCGTGCGGGGGGCCCACTCGTCCGTGATCTGACCGGGACCGACCTGCGCAACGGCATTATGGCGATGGCCGCAGCCAAGGTGGCGATCTCAAATGATTCAGGATTGATGCATATCGCCGCCGCCATCGGCACGCCGACCATGGGCATTTTCGGCCCAACCAGTCCCTATCATTGGATGCCGCTGAACGGCCTTGCAGCCACCGTCAAACGGCCGACCGATCTGCCGTGTCAGCCGTGCCATCGCCCGATCTGTACAGCCAACGACCATCACTGCATGCGTGATATCCCGGCATCGGAGGTCGTCAATATCGCGCAAGATGTCATGGCGGCGGCGGCAGCCAACGCCCCGGCGTGATATCCGGTCCTTGCGCGAGCGCGGTCTGCTGACTACCAATGTGCAACTTCAACGAACATGGTGACATGTGACTCAGGATCGGATCGCGGCGCATTTTCAAAGCTCGTTTGCCGGCCTGTCCGCTGCCGTGCAGAGCAGTGAACTGCTCGCCACAACGCACGCTATCGCCAACATCACCACCGATGCACTACGTGCCGGGAATAAGGTACTCCTGATTGGCAATGGCGGCAGCGCAGCCGACGCCCAGCATATCGCTGCTGAAATCGTCGGCCGCTACAAGCAGGAACGTCCCGGCTGGGCTGCGATTGCGCTCACCACGGATACGTCGGCACTAACTGCCATCGCCAACGATTACGGTTTTGAGCAAATCTTCGCGCGGCAGGTACAAGCCCTCGGCAAACCCAGCGACGTGCTGTTCGCACTGACCACATCCGGCCGCTCGCCCAACATTCTCGCCGCCCTGCGTATTGCGCGCGATATCGGCATTACCACCGTCGGATTTACGGGCATGAAGGGAGAGAGCATGCGCGCCGCATGCGATCATCTTCTGGTCGCGCCGAGCGAAGACACGCCCGTCGTCCAGCAGATCCACATGATGGTCATGCACGCGATCTGCGATGATGTCGAACAGGCACTGCTTCACGGAACGCAGAAGGCATGAGCGGCCATTCTGCTTCGTCGCAACTAAAGCCCGCAGCTTTTCTCGACCGCGATGGCGTTATTAATCACGACGACGCATATATCGGCACCCGCGACAGAATCCGGTGGATACCAGGAGTCGCCAGTGCGATCCGAAAGCTGAACGACGCCGGCTATCTTGTCTTTCTCTTCACCAACCAGTCTGGCGTTGCGCGTGGCCTTTTCACCGAAGACGATGTTCGCACCCTGCACGACTGGATGCGCAGCGAACTCGCCCGCGACGGCGCGCGTATCGACGACGTTCGCTATTGCCCCTACCACCCTGATGGAACGGTGCAGGGTTACGACAACGAATCCGATTGGCGTAAACCGCAGCCGGGGATGATCCTCGATCTCATGAAGCACTGGCCGGTCGACAAAAACCACAGCTTCGTGATCGGAGACAATGCGCGTGATCTCGATGCCGGCGCAGCCGTCGGCATCAAAGGATTCCTGTTTTCCGGCGGAAATCTCGCGGATTTCGTCGATACAGTTCTCGCGCAGCACCGAATCTGATCGTCAAACCGCGATCGGCAATCTCTCGGCGGCTTCGATCGCCCGCTCGAATGACGGGTACATCCCCTTCCCGCCAATTACAGTTATTGGTCCGTTTCCAACCGGCCCCGTGAGTCCGGGCTCGGTGGCGAGAAACACGGCTATCAACGGCACGCGATATGCCGCTGCAAGGTGAAGCAACCCCGTATCGACCCCAATCACCAGTGCGGCATTGGCGATGACCTTTGCCGTCGCATCGAGCGGCTGACGATCGAGAATACGACTTCCGGGAATCGCGGCAACGAGCCGCTCACAACGCAAGCGCTCACGCTCCGACCCCCACGGCAGCAAAACATCGAGACCTTGCGCGCGCAGCCACTTGCCGATGCCGATCCAGTCGACTTCACGCCATTCCTTGGGGGCCTTCGACGTTCCATGAAGCAGCACAGCGTAACGCGACGTTCCGTCCTTCGGCGGCTTGATCAAACCATAGTCGATCGCAGCATCGGGCGAATAGCCGAGACTTAATCCTGTCAGCAATCTGTTGCGCGTCACTGCGTGCTGATCGCGCGCGACCTTGTGCGTGACATCATAGAAGCGCGACGCGATCGGCTCGCGAATACTGGCTGCGTCGTAACCGTGCCTTTCACCTAACGCAATCCGCGCAATCAACGCCGAACGAATAAGACCTTGCGTATCGATCACCCTCTCCGCGCTCACCGAACGCATGCGTGCTTTGAATGCGGACAATTCGCGCCATGTCGACGATTGCAAAAGCTGGGAACGCCAGCGGCGCGTCGACACAGCGATCACATCATCAACAGCCGGATGAAGTTTCGCCAGCGGCGCGAATGCTTCTTCCACTACCCACGTCAAGCGAGACTCAGGAAAGTGCCGGCACGCATCCGTCATGGCGGGCATCTGATGCACCACATCGCCGAGGGAAGATGTCTTTATGAACAGGATACCGCGCATCGGTCCAACAAGCATGGAAATCAGGGTTAGGTGTTACATTTCGGAAACCATAAAGCAGGTTCCTGCCCGAAAAGCCACGAAATGAGCCCGAAAAGCTGGCCGCTTAATACTCCAATTCCACCGTTAGGCGGCACGATGCCGGCAAACTGAAAGTGCCGCATGTCGTGCCGGCTTCGACGAGAGATTGAAATATGACCGTACTTGTAACCGGGGGCGCAGGCTATATCGGCAGCCATACCGTTCGGGCGCTCGCAGACGCCGGCGAAAGCGTCGTTGTGATCGACAATCTCTCGACGGGCTTTTCGCATTTCCTTCCCGAGAACGTACCGCTGTTTATTGGCGACGCTGCCGACGAAAATCTTGTTGAAGGTGTTATCGCCCAGCACAACGTCGGATCGATCATCCATTTCGCGGGCTCCGTGGTTGTGCCTGATTCCATCCGCGATCCGCTCGGCTACTATCGAAACAACACCATGACGACCCGCAACCTGCTCAATGCGGCGGTGAGGTGTAACGTCAGCCGGTTCATCTTCTCGTCCACTGCGGCAGTCTACGGCAACCCGGATTTCATGCCTGTCCCCGAAGAGGCGCCGACGCGCCCGTTGTCCCCTTATGGGTCATCGAAGCTGATGACCGAAATCATGCTCCATGACGTCGCGAGCGCGCACGGCATGAGCTATGTCGTTCTCCGCTATTTCAATGTTGCTGGCGCTGATCCGCAGGCGCGTATCGGTCTTGCGACGGTCGGCGCAACCCATCTGCTGAAAATCGCGGTTGAAGTTGCCACCGGCCAACGCGCCAAGATCGATGTGTTCGGAACCGACTATCCAACCGCCGACGGAAGCTGCATTCGCGACTTCATCCACGTCACAGACTTGGCGCAGGCACATCGCGCCGCGCTGGCGTATCTCAATCAAGGCGGTCCCTCGGTGACGTTGAACTGCGGCTATGGCCGCGGCTATTCCGTGCTGGAGACCATCGAGGCGGTGCGCCGAGAATCGGGGCGCAATTTTGCCGTTCAGTATGCGGACCGCAGGCCCGGCGACATCATGACAATGATCGCGGACACCACACGTATTCGCACCACCCTGGACTGGACCCCGCAATACGACAGTCTCGATACCATCGCCCGCCATGCGCTGGCGTGGGAGGAAAAACTGCTCGGCGAGCGTGGAACCGAAGCCCGGCAGGCTCTTTCGGCGTAGTGCACAATTCGCTGAAAATCACTGTTTTTACTTGAATATTCGCCCCATAGCGGGCATTGAGACGGACGTTTCGCACAAAACCCTGACGGGCGCCGGTTGCGCTTGACCGTCAATGGAACGCGGATGACCGAGCTCCCAAGAAAAATTACCGACGATCCATATGGCGCCGCGGCGCTGATCCGCCGCCTGATTACCGAGCAGGGCCTCCAGCATTGGCGGCGCTATCTGGTTGCGTTTGCGCTCATGGCCGTCTCGGCCGGCGCGACAGCCGGTTCCGCCTGGCTGCTCGGCGAGGTGATCAACAAGACCTATGTCGACCGCAGCGTTCCTGGCATTGTTTCGCTGTCTCTCGTCATCATCGTGCTGTTCGCCGCCAAGGGCGCCGCGACCTACGGTCATAGCGTGATCCTGGCCCGGATCGGCAACGCCATCCTTGCCAACAACCAGCGCCGGCTGTTCGCCAAGCTGATGCGGGAAAACATCGGCTTTTATTCGGACCGCCACTCGTCCGAGTTCCTGGCACGACTGACCGCGGGCGCGCAGTCGGTCACGCAGGTCCTCAACCTGCTCATCACCGCTGTCGGTCGCGATTTCCTGTCGCTGGTGGGCCTTGTCGCGGTGATGGTGATCCAGGACCCGTGGATGTCGATCTCCGGCCTGCTGGTTGCGCCGCCAGCTCTGTTCTTCATCCGCAAGCTGGTGCGGCGGATCAAGCATCTCGCCCACGATCAATTCACCGGCACAACCGATATTCTGGAGACCATGCAGGAGTCGCTGCAGGGCATCCGCACCGTCAAAGCCTTCACCCTTGAAGACACGATGCAGGCGCGCATCGATAAGAGCATCGCGGCGGTCGAAGCCAACGCGAACAAGATGTCGCGGGTACAGAGCCGCTCCAGCCCGCTGATGGAAACACTTGGCGGCTTTGCCATTGCCGGTGCGCTGATGTACGGCGGCTATCGCGTCATCGCCACCGGCGCCGCGCCCGGACAGTTCTTCTCGTTCCTGACGGCATTCCTGCTGGCGTATGAACCGGCGAAGCGGCTCGCCCGCCTCAACATCGAGCTGAACAGCTATCTGGTCGGCGCCCGCAAGCTGCTCGAGATCGTGGATAGTCCAGCAAGCGAACCGGACGATAACAACAAGCCGGCGCTGACACTCACCAAGGCACAGGTCGAATTCCGCGACGTCACGTTTGCCTATCGTAACAACGAGACTGTCCTCAACCGCATGAGCTTTGTCGCCGAGCCCGGCAAGGTCACTGCGCTGGTCGGCCCGTCCGGCGGCGGCAAATCCACCGTGCTGGCGCTGCTGCTTCGCTTCTATGAGGTGAAATTCGGCGCCATTGTCATCGATGGACAGATCATCTCCGACGTCTCACGCCATTCGCTGCGCCAGCAGACCGCCTATGTCGGACAGGACGTTTACCTCTTCCGCGACACCATTCGCGAAAACATTGCCTTCGGCAAACCGGGCGCGACGGACGCCGAGATCATCTCAGCCGCCAAAGCCGCCTGCGCTCATGATTTCATCATGAGCTTCCCGCTCGGTTACGACACACCGGTCGGCGAACACGGTACGCAACTTTCCGGCGGCCAGCGTCAGCGCATCGCCATTGCCCGCGCACTGGTCAAGAACGCGCCGATCATCCTGCTGGATGAAGCCACGGCTGCGCTCGATTCCGAATCCGAAAAGCTGGTGCAGGAAGCGATCGAGCATCTGTGCCAGAACCGCACCACCATCGTTATTGCCCATCGCCTGCACACCATCATGCACTCCGATCAGATCCTGGTGGTGGAAGGCGGCCAGATCGTCGAGACCGGCCGGCACGACGACCTGCTGCGGCGTGGCGGGCGCTATGCCTCGTTCTTCCGTTTGCAGCATCGTGAAGCGCCGCCGCTAGCCACCATCGAGGCAAGCGCGTAAGGTCCCCGCCGCAAATCTCCCCCGTTTCCTTCCCATCATTCGGATTTCCCATGAGCGCCAGCGCCTTCGTCATTCCCGCACTTACGCAGCCGTCCCTTCCCGTCGCGGGAGAGGCCAAATCTTTCCCGGTGCGCCGTATCTGGTGCGTGGGCCGCAACTACCTCGAGCACATCCGTGAACTGGGCAACGACGAGCGTCAGCCGCCGTTCTTCTTCGCCAAGCATGCGGACATGATCGTCGGTGAAGGTGCAACGATCGCCTATCCGCAACTAACCAAGGATTTCCAGCACGAGGTCGAGATGATCGTTGCGCTGAAGAGCGGCGGTCAGAACATTGCGGCGGATAAAGCGCTCGACCACGTCTACGGTTATGGCGTGAGCATCGACCTCACCCGCCGCGACTTGCAGATGGCATCGCGCAAGAAGGAACAGCCCTGGGAAATCGGCAAGTCCTTCGACCAGTCTGCCCCATGCGGCGCGTTGCGCCCGGCCACCGAGATCGGCCATCCGTCGAAAGGCAAGATCTGGCTGTCGGTGAACGGCACCGAAAGGCAGAAAGGCGATCTGTCCGAGATGATCTGGAACGTTCCTGAGATCATCTCGAAGCTGTCGCTGCAGGTGTCGCTCGGCGCGGGCGACATCATCATGACGGGGACGCCTGCCGGCGTCGCCGCGCTGCAGCCCGGCGACAAGATCGAATGCGGCATCGACGGCATCGGGACCCTGAAGGTCGCGATCGCCTAAGGCAAAGACACGTAGCTGGCGGCTTAAGCCGCCAGCGCCTTCTCCACGGCTGCGGCCATCGCCAGCAGCGCTCGGTCATTACCATGACGGCCGATCAGCATCAGTCCGCACGGCAGGGCATTGCCGAACTTCATCGGCAGCGACACGCCGCACACATCAAAGAAATTCCAGATCGAGGTGTTGCGCAGCGCCTGCACATTGCGCTTCAGATAAGTCTCCTCGACAGAAATCTCGTGCAGCGTCGGCGCCACGATCTGTGTCGTTGGCATCACCAGCACATCGACCTCATCGAACACCTTGTCCATCTCGGCGATGGCAATGGCGCGGTCGCGCATGTTGAGGATGTAGTCCGCCGCGCTGGCATCCTTCGAGCGCAGCAGCCGCGCTCGCACATTCGGATCGACGCCCTCGCCCGCGTCCTTGAGCAGGTCGCGATGGATCGCAAAAGCTTCAGGCGGCGCAATGCCGCCACGCTCGTTGATCGCGTACATCTTGCTCAACGCACCAAGCGTCACGTCCTTGCCAGACTTCCACTTGGATGACAGCTTCGCCAGCGCCTGTGGAAATGTCTTGCCGACGATCTCGTCGAGCCCTTCGATCGGAAGGCCCTGGGCAAAGCCCGCACGAATGCTGCCGATCTCGCGCGACTCTAGCGGAGCCGGCGTCTCGTCCGCAATCACGGCATCGGTTGCGGCGCATTCCGCGACGCTCTTCGCCAGCGGCCCGATGGAGTCCAATGTGAACGACAGCGGAAACGCACCTTCGCGCGAGACGCGCTTTACGGTCGGTTTGAAGCCGACCACGCCGCAGAAGCCTGCCGGAATGCGCACGGAGCCGCCGGTGTCGGTGCCAATGGCGATGTCGCCGATACCGTCAGCCACCGCGACGCCAGCGCCCGACGACGAACCGCCGGGCACGCGCGAACGATCCGCCGGATTGCCCGGCGTGCCGAAATGCGGATTGGCGCCGAGGCCGGAGTAAGCAAATTCCGTCATGTTGGTCTTGGCGACGATGACAGCACCCGCATCGCGCAGCCGCTTCACGACCACTGCGTCGTTGGCGGCGGGCTTGTTGCGCGTCGCCAGCACGCGCGACCCTGCGCGGGTGACTTCCCCCTCGACGTCAAACAGATCCTTGACGGTGAAAACCGTGCCGTCGAGCAGCCCGAGCGCCGAGCCTGATTTCGTACGCGCGTCGGCGGCATCGGCGGCCTTGCGGGCCGCATCGGCATAAACCGTGAGGCAGGTACGGCTGCCTTCGCCGGCAGGATCATTGATGCGCGCAAGGGCTTGTTCGAGGCGGTCTCGGGAGGATGTCGTCATGATGAGCGTATGTCCGGGAACGAAGAAAGGTGGGACTTTCTGTTAGCGCATTTTTGACTGCAACACCCGTGGATTATTTGGGGGCGTACCATGCCAATACTGCTTCGAAGACACTTCTCGATGCTGGCTCCATCGGCCATTCTCTGGTTCACTTTCCCCTGTTGAGGCCTCACCATGCCCTCCTCCGAAATCGACGCGATCCGTGCTCTGCTGGTAGCCAAAGCCCGGCCTGTGGGATGGGCGCAGCGACGTGAGCGGTTGGACGAGATCGGCTCGGTCTGGCCCGTTGCCGACGACATCAAACTCTCAAGCGTCGATCTCGACGGCGTTCCTGGCGAATGGTCAATCGTCCCCGATAGCGACGAGACACAAGTGCTGCTGTTCTTTCACGGCGGCGGCTATTGCTCGGGATCGATCAAAAGCCATCGCCGCATGGTGACGGAAGCCGGACGCGCGGCGAAGGTTCGTACCTTGGCACTGGGCTATCGTCTCGCGCCGGAACATCCGTTTCCCGCCGCGCGCGACGACGCCATGGCCGCGTGGCGCTTTCTGCGTGCGCAAGGCTACGCGCCCTCGCAGATCGCCATCGGCGGCGACAGCGCGGGCGGCAATCTCACGGCCGTGCTGATCAACCAGTTGCGCGAACAGGGAGAGCGGCCTGCCTGCGCGTGGCTGGTGTCGCCGTGGACCGATCTCACTATGTCGGGCAACTCGCTCGCGACCAAGGACACAGTCGATCCGATCATTCACAAGGGCTACCTTGGTGAACTCGCTGATGCGTTTGTGCCTGCAGGCATCGCGCGCAACGACCCTCGCATCTCGCCACTGTTCTCAGATCTGCACGGTTTTCCCCCGACGCTTATTCAAGTCGGCTCGCACGAAACGCTGCTTGATGACGCCACGCGCTTCGCGGCCGCAGCCGGCGCTGCGGATGTGGACGTGACGTTAGAGGAGTGGCCGGAGATGATTCACGCCTGGCCGCTGTGGAACGCTCACCTCGAACCAGGCCGCCGCGCTCTCGCGCAGGCAGGTGCATTCATCCAGCGTCACATGTGAACGCCCTCTCACCGCCAAACGACAACACCAACACGACAATCGCAATCCGCTTTGCGGTGCAGCATGCCCCTTCATCGCCATGTCAACGAATTGTAGAATGACTAATCCACAACCGTGTGGTTCCATGTCGCAGCGCCGACTGTGATCTCTGGAGTATCGATGTCCGACCTTGGAAGTCTTCTTTCTTCGATAAAAATACCCGTCGCCTCCCAAGACACCTTCTCCACCTATCTCGCCAAGCAATTCATCGCCAAGAAGGGCTTCAGCGCCGCCTTTGTCCCTGAACTGGCGCCTCTCACCGCTGTCTGTGACAGTGTGTTGACGTTTAGCGACGGTATGACGTTTTCGATTCTGTGTCTGATCGACCGCGAGGCGCACCCGGGCAAATTGTTCGACGTTTCTCTGCCGGATGTTCAATCCATCGGTGAAGCGTGCCTGAAATATGCAGGCAAGATCCGGCGCACGCAGATGCCGGTGTTAATCAAGATCATTGAAGTTGGCCCGGGCTCAGAGGATCAGCAGTCGCGCCTCGCGCAGTTCAAGCGGAAATCCCTGACGTCCAAGGTGGTGCCCACCGCCATGGTCGTGAACACGACATCGGGAGAGGTATGGGACAGCCGCAAGACGCTGTTCTCCAAAGGGACTTACGTCAAGTTTGTTGAAAAGCTGCTCGCTAATCCGCGTGATCCGGACTCCGCTCTGGTGCCACGGATCGTCGCATCTTCTGAGCGCTCATTTCCGATCCTGACGACACTAATCCTCGCACTGCTCATTGGCGTGTACGCCATCGAAGTTCAGTACGGCGTCTCGTTCGGCAAGGACAAGCTGTCGCCGACGATCGCAACCCTCATTGCACTTGGCGGAATGTCAGGATCACTAGTGCATCAGGCCGGCGAGTGGTGGCGGCTGCTTTCCGCACCGTTCCTGCATGTCAATCCGGCGCACCTGCTGATGAACGCAGTGGGACTGTTTATCGCCGGGCGCAAACTTGAGCATCTGGTTGGGTCCGCATGGTTCGGCGCAATCTATGTGGTGTCCGCCCTTTGCGGCGCTTTTGCCTCGCTGGCATTGAACTCGCCCAGCCTCATCACTGTGGGCGCGTCCGGCGCAATCATGGGACTATTCGCCGCGATGCTGGTCCTCAGCTATCGGTTTCCGCCGGGAGCGATCCGCAACGATCTACTCAAGAATGCGATCTACGTTCTTATTCCCTCGCTGCTGCCGCTAACCGACGTAGCGAAAGGTGAGAAAGTCGACTACGCCGCACATTTCGGTGGCGCAGTGGGCGGTGCGATCATCGGATTTCTGCTTCTGAAGATCTGGCAGGACCAAGACACCACACCGCGCTTTGCGCGATACGCGATGGCTGTCGGGTTCGCGGGACTGATTGCATTCGCGTATCCCATCGTGCCGCTGGTCGATAAATATCCGACCATGGCATTTGCAGGCCAGATGATACCTGCTGATAAGGCCCCCTCATCTACAGCCGCATTCAATGCCCAGCTGGCCACATTGTCCGCGAGCTATCCCCGCGACCCGCGCGTGCATCTTGCCGCCGCAAGCAAATTACTCGACGCGCATGATTTGGCGGGCGCCGAGCAAGAAGCCCGACTTGGGCTGGCGGAAGAAGCCATCTGGCGCCCGTTGTTCAAGGAGGCAACACGATGGAGTTTACGGACAATCCTCGCACTTGCCATCGCCGAGAAGGACCCGCAGCAAGCCAAACAGATTGCCCGCCCGGTGTGCGATGCAGACAAGGACGGCCGATATGGCCCCTACCTCAATCCTGCAAAGCTGTGTGAACCCTGATCAATCGCCACCGCATTTGTCGCAGCACGTCTTGGGATTTTACAGGACCGGACTGGAGCGCTCCTCGAAGACGTGAGGAGCGATCAGCGAGCGCGAAGATCTGTCGTTGGATCACCACCGCACTGTCTGGCTCGGCACGATGAACGATGCTTGAGTGGCTGGCCTCGGCTGTTCGAAGTAAATTCGGACGCCCGCCAAAACGATGATCGCTAGAGCGAGCGCTGCGATCAATTCGATCAATCGCTGGTCGTGCCAACCATCGCCTACGTTGCGCATTGAAGATAACTCCGCGTGCGGACGGCAAACCAATGCACGCGAAGATGACAAAGTTCCCAGCGCAAACGCAGCAAAGCATGCTGCGACGCAGGCATTCGTTGAGTTTAACTGTGTTTTACCGGGCGGAGACTGCGGCCGCTCACCTCTAGTTCTTGTCCTTCAACACCACCGTGGGCTGATCCTTTTCGCGGATGTCGATCACCAACAGTTTGAGGGGATCCGAACCGGTGTTAATGCCGCGATGCCATTGGCCGACAGCTTCGAGGATGAAGTCGCCGGTCTTAAAATCTTCGGTCTTCCCTGTGTCGTCGTTAATGACACGAAGCGATCCTGCCAGCACATAGCCGTAGCGTGGAAAGGGATGTTTGTGTTCTGGCAATGCGGCGCCGGCTGCAATCTCATAGGTGGACACGACAACCTGCGCATCCTTCTGCGGCAGGACGATCGGCTGACCACTGGACGTTACCGTCGTTGACAGCACGGGCTTCACCACCACCTGCTGACTCTCCGCATGCAGCGGTGCCGCGAGCAACATCAGGCCAGGCGCAATCAACATAGACCTCATCTCAGTATCTCTCTCAAGATCACGCGAAAACTTATCGCGCGCCAATAGTCTGGAGGATTGTTACTGGCGTATATATGACGCTGTACAAGAGCTGCCATCACGGTTCGTTGTTCGATGATCAAAAACAAAACCCCGGCGCGAGCCGGGGTTTTGTTAGAAGTATTTCATAGGGCACCGGCATACCCGGCGGTTTCATCACAATGGCCGGCTGAGTTGGTCTTCCGTCACAACCCGTTCAACATTGTCGGTCTTGCTTCTGATGCGATAGCGGATGCGCCCATCAGCTTCGATCGGCATGCGCGCAATGACAGTGTAGACGTTGGAGCGGATGTTGTCGGCGCGGCCTTGCGGCCCCTGATGCTGGTGAAAGACGTCGTCGTCCTTGGAGAAAATGTGCGCCATCCGATTCGTCCTGTTAGCTGTTCTACTTTCGCGGATGTTTATCACTCCTTGCGAACAAAGGGGGACAAATAAACGCCCTGCGTGCAGGCAAACAAGGCCAGTGCGGAAGAAACTCGACAAACAAAAACCCCGCCACTGCTGACGGGGTTTCATCAAATCGTTCCAGTACATCCGTGAAACGACTTTGAGCCAGCTTAAGGAACGTCATCCCGGTACATCCGCGGAATGCCGTCCGAACTGCCTATTAGATCAGGGAGAGATTTTCTGCGCTGACCTTACCGCGCATCTTGTCGGTCTTGATCTCGTAAGAGACCTTCTGACCTTCGGCGAGACCTGTCAGGCCTGCACGCTCGACTGCGCTGATATGAACGAACACATCGGTGCCGCCATCATTCGGCTGGATAAAGCCAAAGCCCTTTTGGCCGTTGAACCACTTCACTGTACCTGTTGTCATTCTGCTCTCCTTTAGGCGCACGCATGCGCGTTTCCGCGCAACATCGCGCGAACCTATCCAATTTTCAGCGATGTCTTTGGAAAGGGGCCTAAGGCGCTTTAACAAAAAGCAATGCCAGCAATCGAACATGCCTACAGTAATAGGTTGTGCTGTGAAAGCAAGGATTCAATTGTGTTCAATCAGGGGCTGCAGTTCCCCCTTGCCCTCGTAATACGGCCCGGAGCCCCCATATATATGCAAAGGGCGGCGACAAACGAAAGCAGGCGCGATGATAAAACAGCCGACTGTCTCCCAGCTTGCGCGTGCCGAACGCATGCGTATTGCCGCTGAAGCCGGCGCTGAGGCGCGCGCCCATTTTCAAGCCCAGGACATTGCGGTCCGAAAGAATATGGAGCGGCTGCGCGCGATGCGTCTTGCCAAAGAAGCCGAGGCAGCCAGCGCTTCACCGGACCCTGCACCCAAACAACGTGTCGTTAAGAAGAGGCGCCCCAAATCGTTCGCATAAGTTTCCATAAAAAAACGGCCCGGACATCCGGGCCGTTTTCTTTTCATGTCACATGATCAGTAGCGGTAGTGATCCGACTTGTACGGACCTTCCTGCTTCACGCCGATGTAGTCGGCCTGATCGCGGCGTAGCTCGGTGAGCTTCACGCCGATCTTGGCGAGATGCAGCCGCGCGACCTTTTCATCCAGCGACTTCGGCAGCACATAGACTTCCTTCTTGTACTTGCCATCCTTGTTGTTGGCGAACAGCTCGATCTGCGCCAACGTCTGGTTGGTGAAGGACGCCGACATCACGAAGGACGGATGGCCCATCGCATTACCGAGATTCACGAGACGGCCTTCCGACAACATGATGATGCGGTGCTTGTCGGGGAATTCGATCTCGTCAACCTGCGGCTTGATGTTGGTCCACTTCAGGTTACGCAATCCGGCGATCTGGATCTCGTTGTCGAAGTGCCCGATGTTGCAGACGATGGCGCGATCTTTCATCGCGCGCATATGATCAACGGTGATGATGTCCTTGTTGCCGGTAGCGGTGACGAAGATGTCGGCGATCGGTGCCGCATCTTCCATCGTCACAACCTGATAACCTTCCATCGCAGCCTGCAGCGCGCAGATCGGATCGACTTCCGACACCATCACGCGGCAGCCGGCCTGACGCAGCGAAGCCGCCGAGCCCTTGCCGACGTCGCCGAAGCCAGCGACCATCGCGACCTTGCCCGACATCATCACGTCGGTGCCGCGGCGAATGCCGTCGACCAGCGACTCGCGGCAACCATAGAGGTTGTCGAACTTCGACTTGGTGACAGAGTCGTTGACGTTGATCGCGGGCCACAGCAGCGTGCCGGCTTTCTGCATATCGTAGAGGCGATGCACGCCCGTGGTGGTCTCTTCCGAGACGCCCTTGATCGACTTGGCGATCTCCGCGAAATAGCCCTTCGGCTTTTCCTTGAGCTGCTTCTTGAGCAGCGCGAAGAACACTTCCTCTTCTTCCGAACCGGGCTTGTCGAGGAATGCCGTGTCGCCGTTCTCCGCCTTCAGGCCGAGATGGACATACATGGTGGCATCACCGCCGTCATCGAGGATCATGTTCGGATGGCCGCCGCCGTGCCAATCGAACAGCTTTGCGGTGTAGTCCCAGTAATCAGCCAGCGTTTCGCCCTTCACCGCAAACACCGGAATGCCGGCGGCGGCAATCGCCGCGGCGGCGTGATCCTGCGTCGAATAGATGTTGCACGAGACCCAGCGGATGTCGGCGCCGAGCGCCTTCAGCGTTTCGATCAGCACACCGGTCTGAATTGTCATGTGCAGCGAGCCGGCAATGCGCGCGCCCTTCAGAGGCTGCTTGGGGCCGTATTCCTCGCGCGTCGCCATCAGGCCGGGCATTTCGGTTTCGGCCAAAGAGAGTTCCTTGCGGCCGAAATCGGCAAGGCCGATGTCGGCGACGATGTAGTCGGTAAAACCGGCGGGTGGTTTGGTCATGCGATCTTTCCTGCTGTGCGCCCTCTCCCATTCGCGGGCAAGGGCTGAGAAAGGGCCGGCATTCACCGGCCCGTGCGTTCTTGAATGTCGTCAGCAACACTCTTCACGGCGCGAAATGCACCACCCTCCTCTCGCAAACGAGAGGAAGCGAAGAGCGGCTAGCTCATGATCCGATGAGACGGAATCGGATCATGAGCTCATCTTTTGTTTAAGCATGACCTCGTCGGAAAACCGGTCATGCTCTCGCTCAAACCGCGCGCTTGAGCGCGTCGGCGAGATCGGTCTTTTCCCACGAGAAGCCGCCATCGGCATCCGGCGTGCGGCCGAAGTGGCCGTAGGACGACGTGCGCGCATAGATCGGCTTGTTGAGATCGAGGTGCTTGCGGATGCCGCGCGGGGTGAGATCCATAGATTCCGCAACGGCCTTCTCGAGCTTGTCTTCGGAGACCTTACCGGTGCCATGGGTGTCGATGTAGATCGACAGCGGACGCGCAACACCGATCGCGTAGGAGAGCTGCAGCGTCGCCTTGTCGGCGAGGCCAGCGGCAACGATGTTCTTGGCGAGATAGCGCGCAGCGTAAGCCGCCGAGCGATCGACCTTGGTCGGATCCTTGCCGGAGAATGCGCCACCACCGTGAGGCGCCGCACCGCCGTACGTGTCGACGATGATCTTGCGGCCGGTAAGACCGGAGTCGCCATCGGGGCCGCCGATGAAGAACTTGCCGGTCGGGTTGATGTGCCAAACGGTCTTGCCGTTGATCCAGCCTTCCGGCAGCGCCTTGCGCACATACGGCTCAACGCGCTCGCGCACCTGGTTCGAGGTCATGTCCTCGACGAGGTGCTGATGCGAAACGACGATCTCGCGCACGCCGACTGGCTTGCCGTTTTCATACTGCACGGTGACCTGGCTCTTCGAGTCCGGACCCAGCACCTTCTCGATGCCCGAGTGACGCGCTTCCGAAATCAGGCGCAAAATCTTGTGCGCGTAGAAGATCGGCGCCGGCATCAGCTCCGACGTTTCGTTGGTGGCGTAACCGAACATGATGCCCTGGTCCCCAGCGCCTTCTTCCTTGTTGGTGCCGGGCTGCAATGCATCGACGCCCTGCGCGATGTCAGCCGACTGCGGGTGCAGCAGGATATCGATATCGCAGGTGTCCCAGTGGAAGCCATCCTGCTCGTAGCCGATATCCTTGATGGCGTTACGCACCACCTTTTCGATCTGATCGTTGGTGACTGACGAAGGTCCGCGGGTTTCACCCGCGATCACGACCTTGTTGGTGGTGGCGAGGGTTTCGCATGCGGCACGGATCGCCCATGGATCGATGCCGGCCTTTGGCCCTTCACGGTAGAACAGATCGACGATCTCGTCCGAGATACGATCGCAGACCTTGTCCGGATGACCTTCGGACACCGATTCACTTGTGAACAGATAAGACGCGCGCATCAACTATTCCCTTCAAGATGGACCCTTTGGTCCGTTCGAATTTCAACCAGATTCCTAATCACGACGACGCGAGATGACGTAGGACTCATCAAAGAACCAAAGACCGTTATGCTTGCGCAGCACGTCCCTGGTGGCATCAAGGTAACGGCCGCTTTGGGTAACGTCCGTCAGACGGTCGTCTTCGACCTGAGCGACATACACCGCCGCATTCCATGCTGCAAAGGCCGTGGAGGTGCCGATCGGCCCCATGACCTCGTTGGGCAAGGCTTCCATATCGTACCGGAAGATCGAGCGGTTATCCGCATACGCGTTAAAGTTAAGCTCGCGCCCCGAGGAGCCGAGCTCGTACTTCACGGCGCGCAGCAGCTCATGGCGACTAACAGCGAAAGGATTTTCTCCCGGCCAGACCGATTGCACAATCTCCATGCCGGGATCGTTGCCGTAAGAATGAATCCCGATCAAACGCCCTCCCGCACGCAGCGACTTTGCCAGCGGTGCGATGATGCGCTTGGCGCGGAAATTGAGCGACGATTTGGCGCGGTACGGTTGCGAAGCAATCACAAGATCGAAATTGGCTTCGACCCGCCCTGCCCGCGGAATGATCGAATCCAGCAGAAAGCGATGGTCTTCGCGGTAAATCACCAGCGCGATCGGCCGCTCATAGACCGGCATGCCGGAACGGTCGCTGACGCTGGCGCGCCAGTTCTCTTCCAGAAAAGCCTGCAAATCCGTGATCTGCGCTTCGAATTCACCGGACGATGCACCCTGCAGCGCGACCTCGCGCCAGATCATGCCGGCGGCCGCGGTTGGCGATTTCGGCGCGAGCCAGGGAGCCTCCGCGTAATTCATATTGGTGAGAACGAATACCGTAGCCGGGTGCTCGAACAACCGATCGGGGACCTTGTCCAAGGTCAGCCGGACGTCCTCCAGGCTGATTTCCTTGCCCGCGACATAGAACGGCATGTTTGGAAACCGCATGTGCATTGCGCGCATCACGCGCGCCAGCACTGTTCCGTCTCCCACACCGGCGTCGAACACCCGCAATGCGGGCGGCCGCGGGTGAATGCTTCCCAATTCCAGTGCCACGCGCTCCGCGATCACCCGCTTCTCGCCGCAGGTATGGACGAACAGCAGATATTTTTGGCGGTTCTCGAAGAAACGGAAATTGCCGGTCGGATCGCGGCGCTCGATGGGCGGTTCCGGCACGGTGATGATCGGCGCGCCATCCCCAAGAAAACTTCTAATCCGCTCCAGCGTATCCACGGTAATGCGCTTGCCCTCGCGCAACCGATGCACGAGCTTCCCGTCGTTGACCGCGCGGCGGCCAAACGTCGATTCCGCCATTCCTGCCTGACGGCAGTATTCGGAGATCTGAGCCAGGAGCTGGTCGTTTTTCATCAGATCAGTGGGCAGCATTTGAGTGGGCAGAAATTAGTGGGCAGAAGTTATCTGCCGCACGCTTCCTACCACCATCTGCCCACGATTAAAACTACCCGCCTCAAGAAAGTCGGGGGCGGCCGGGCCAAGTGGTCCGATTCCAGCCACCCCCAAGTCGGCCAAAATCCAGCCTATTAGGTCAGGTAAACTTCGCGTTGCTGATGTCGATCGAGACCATCAGCGGGTCGAGCACCGGGCGATGATCGGCGCCCCGCGTGTAGGCGCGGCGGGTCGAGGGCAGCCTGATGCCATCGGCTTCGATGTAATCAAAAACAAGCTGAGCGCCGGGGAAGCCACCCGCCACATCGAGATCGTAGTCGTGACGCCGGAGCAGGAAATCCTCGCCGAAATAGAAGTCCTGAATATCGCTATGCGTTGCGATCGACTTTGGGAAATGCGCGCGGACCACGCGCCACGTCTCGCCGCCTTCGCGCCAGGGCGCAAGTTCTGACACTTCAACGCCAGGCATGGTGAGAAGAAACGGCGTGGTGAGATACGTCCACAACGCGTAGCCGTTGAAATACGCCCTGTGCAGAAGATCCCACGGCGTCAGCTTCTCATGCCCCGCGAAGGACGCGCGCGGATTGGCACGCTCAGCCACAACTGTCCCATCGAGTTTTTCGATGGCAATGCGATCCGGCGTGAACCATGTACGCTGGTCCGCTGCGCCATACGGCGTGACAGAGGCGATTTCCTCATGCAGCCAAACGCTCATGCGCCGCGGATTGGGATCCTGCACCAATCCCTTCATCCCCCACAGAGCGCCGCCGCTGACAATGGTCGCCTCCACCTTCGTAAACGACGTCCAGCGCTCCAGTCCGCCATGCGCGGTCACGATCTCTGCAAGCAAGTTCTTCATGGCTCGGCTCCATCCCGTTTGACGTGCCAAAACCCTATTCTCTTGCCCGACCGTCACAAATGTCCTATTTGCAACTAATTAGGACATCGCGCTTGGCGTAGAGGCAACGATGAAGCGCATCGGCTATATCGCGGCACCCGACTTCCATTTCATGAGTCTCGCAGCCCTCTCGGTATTCGAGATTGCCAACCGCACGACGCCGGAGCGACTCTACGATGTGCGCTTGCTGTCAGAAGCCGGCGGCCTGATTACCAGTTCCATCGGCATGAGCATCGACACTCACGGCCTCGATGCGACGAACTTCGATACGGTCATCGTTGGCGGCGGCCTCGACATTGTCGAAGCCACACCCGCTCTGATCACCTTCGTCCAGAATGCTGAAAAGAAAACGCGCCGCATGGCATCTGCCTGCTCCGGCGCTTTCGTGCTCGCAGCAGCCGGGTTGCTTGATGATCGTCGAGCCACAACCCACTGGCTGCACGCACGCGAACTCAAAAGACGCTATCCAAAGGTATCCGTGGAGGACGATCGCATCTACATCACCGACGGCTCGATCTGGACATCGGCTGGCGGCAGCGCAGGTATCGATCTGGCGCTCGGAATGGTCGAGCAGGATCTTGGCGACGACATCGCCCTCGTCGTTGCCAAAAAGCTCGTCCTGTATCACCGCCGCGCCGGCGGCCAGTCACAGCACTCGACGCTGCTTGATCTCAGCCCGAAGTCCGACCGCATCCAGACCGCGATCGCGTATGCGCGGCGAAACCTCAACAAGGCATTGTCGGTCGATGAGCTGGCAACGGCGGCGAACCTCAGCCCACGGCAATTCAGCCGCGCCTTTCACGCCGAGACCGGCCAGTCCCCTGCTAAAGCGATTGAAAAGATGCGCGTGGAAGCGGCGAGGCTGATGCTGGAACAAGGGCGCCATCCGATCGAAACGATCGCCGATGAAAGCGGCTTCGCGGACAGGGAACGTATGCGCCGCGCATTTCTGCGCACCTATGGCCAACCTCCGCAAGCAATCCGGCGAAATGCCCGTTCACGAGAGACAAGCTAAAAGCCCCTGCGCAAGACGCATAAGCGTATCAGCTCGATCCCCAAACCTCTTTCGCAATATCCGCCACAAGCCGCAATTTGGACCACTGTTCTTCTTCGGTCAGAAGATTGCCCTCTTCAGTGGAGGCAAAGCCGCATTGCGGTGACAGCGCGAGCTGATCGAGAGAGACGAACTTTGCCGCCTCCATCAAACGTTGCTTGATGTCGTCCTTGCGCTCAAGCACGCCGGTCTTCGAGGTGACGAGGCCGAGGACGACGATCTTGTTGCCCTCGGGCAGAAAGCGCAGCGGCTCGAAACCGCCCGCCCGCTCGGAGTCATACTCCAGAAAATAGCCGTCGTAGTTCGTGCCTGCGAGCAGCGTCTCCGCGATCGTCTCATATCCTCCGGATGACACCCAGGTCGAACGGAAATTGCCGCGGCAAACATGCGTTGTGATCGTCATGTCCGCGGGCCGCTCGGCAATGGCGTAATTAATGACGCGGGCATAGACTTGGGGAAGGCTGCCGACATCGTCACCACGCGCGCGCAGCTTTGCCAGTTCCTCCTCCGAGCAGAGATAGCCCCACGCCGTATCGTCGAACTGCAAATAGCGGCAGCCGGCGTCGTAGAAGGCCTTCACGGCCTTGCGATAGGTCCTGGCCAGATCGACGAAAAAATCGTCGAGACTTGGATAAGCTTCCTGCGAAATCGCTTTGCGGCCGCCGCGAAAATGCAGGACCGAAGGCGAAGGAATTGTCATCTTCGCCATGACACCCGTAAGATCGCAGCGATCCTTAAGCAATTTGAAATGCTCGATCATCGGGTGAGTTGCGGGAAAATCCAACTTGCCGGTCACCCGCACGCTCTCGCCGCGCGTGGTCATACCGGCGAACTGAATGCCATCGGTCTGATAAAGCTCGCACCCGGTCAGATCTCTGAAAAAATCGAAGTGCCACCACGAGCGGCGAAATTCGCCATCGGTCGCGAACTTGAATCCGGACTGCTGTTGCCTCTGCACAGCCTTCTCGATTTCGATATTCTCAACGCGCTGCAATTGAAGTTCCGAAATTTTGCCTGACGCGAAATTTGCGCGGACTTCTTTCACCCGGTCCGGCCGTAACAGGCTGCCGACATGATCGGCGCGGAACGGCGGCTTCACTCTCTGCATTCCAGTCTCCGGAATCGCCGCGCGTTGGGAAACTCTCTCTCAACGCTCGGGCACGGTCGTGCGGCGTTCCAATATCACACCCCGCTCGGTGAGACCGAGTTCTTTTGAGTTCATTGCTTGGACGTTGCCAAAAATCACTTTCCGCCCCTCGGGCAACGAAACATTTTGTAAACCTTATCGATCTGCCACCACCCCGGCAGCGCCTCCGAGATCATTGTCTGTGTTTGCAAGCGAGCGAGGGAGCGCTCCCGCGACACCCAGCTCGAACAACCGTTGCAACCACCCATTGTTCTCAGTTGGGAACGAACCCCCATCGGGACCGTTGGTGCTCCAAGTCGAAAGGAGAGATCGGCCCATGTCCAAAAACACATTTTTCCGAATTCCCCACAACGCCTACGTCCTGGTTGGGGATGGCCGAAAAGCTCTATTCCTCCGCAATGAAGGCACCGAGCTGACGCCTCGACTGAAAACCGAGAAGGTTTTCGTGAACGACAATCCGCCCACCCGCGAACAGGGATCGGATCAGCCAGGCCGGACATTTGCCAGTGTCGGGGCGCGACGCAGCAGTATGGAGCAGGCCGACTGGCACACCATCGAAGAGCAGCGGTTTGCCCGCACCATTGCCGGGGCGCTGGAGAGTCTCGCTCAGAACAAGAAAATTCCGGGCTTCATTATCGCAGCCCCGCCCCGCACGCTGGCGGAATTGCGGCAATCACTCAACGGCAGCGTCAAGCAGCGCATCATCGCCGAGCTGGATAAAGACTTCACCGGCCATCCGCTCGATGAAATCAAAAAACATCTTACCGCTGCTTAGCGGGAGGTGACCTCAACCGTCAATCCGTGAAGACAACCGTCTTGAGGCCATTGAGAATCACACGATCCTCAAGGTGATAGCGCATGGCCCGCGCAAGCACGCGGCGCTCGATATCGCTTCCCTTGCGAACCAGATCTCCCGGAGTATCGCGATGGCTGATGCGCTCAACGTCCTGATCGATAATCGGACCCTCATCGAGAGCGCTTGTGACGTAGTGCGCCGTGGCGCCGATCAGTTTGACGCCGCGCTCATGCGCCTGGTGGTAGGGCTTGGCGCCCTTGAAGCCCGGCAGGAATGAATGGTGGATGTTGATGCAACGTCCCGACAGCTTACCAGCGAACTCTTCCGACAGCACCTGCATGTAACGCGCCAGCACGACGAGATCGGACTTGGTGTCTTCGACCAGCTTCCACACTGCGGCTTCTTGCTGCGACTTCGTCTCTTTCGTGATCGGCAAATGATGAAATGGAATGCTGCCGAAATCCAAACCGTTGTATGCCTCGCGCGGATGATTGGAGACAATCGCGGTGGGGATCATCGGCAGATCGCCGGTCCGCCACCGGTAGAGAATATCGACCAGGCAGTGATCGAATTTGGACACCATCAACAGAACACGTTGGTGCGAGGAGCGATCGCGGATTTGCCAGACCATGTCGAATGGCTTCGCAATGACACCAAAGCCGGCTTGAACCGTCGCCAGTTCCGCCGTCGCGCCGGGCGTGTCGAACATCACCCGCATGAAGAACTGACCAGTCTCGGTGTCGCTGTATTGCTGCGCATCGAGAATGTTCTGCCCGTTGGCGAACAGGAAGGTGGAAACGGCCGAGACGATGCCCGGACGATCCGGGCAGGACAAAGTCAGTACGAATTGTTGCTGGGACATAGAGGACCGCTGTAAGGACGCGTGACTTGCGGCAAGCGCCGCGAAGGAACCGAAGATTTGTGCCTTCCTCTATCACCCGCACGCCGGTTTCGCCAATCCCCACCAACATCACAAACAGGCTGGAAAGCTGTAGCGCCCACCAATAGGTTAGCGGGCAGAACGCACAACTTTCATCCGGAAGGACGCTATGGCGGAGAGACTGAACGGGTACCGAATCCTGATCCTGGAAACGCGTGAGGAGGCCCAATTCTCCCGCCTCCTGCAGGATCAAGGCGCCAGCGTCCTGCAATGCCCCATGTTTACCATCCATGACGCCCCGCAGCCTGCCCCAATTGAGGCCTGGATCCGACAATGCATCCAGAACCCGTTCGACGATCTGGTGCTGATGACGGGTGAAGGCCTGCGGCGGCTGATGAAGGTGGCGCGTCGGCTGGAGGTCGATGAGGCTTTCATTACCGCGATCAGCAAGGCACGGAAATTCGCGCGCGGCCCGAAGCCGATGCGTGCACTGCGCGAAATCGGATTGGAAGCGCAGGCTGTAACCGAAACGCCAACATCAGAAGGCGTTGCCGATATGCTGTCGCGCGTCGAATTGAAAGACCATCGCGTCGGCCTCCAGCTCTACCCCGATAAAGATCACAGCAAGCTCGTTTCCGCGATCACCTCACGCGGCGCGATTGTCGAGCCCGTCCTTCCTTACGTTTATGATGCCCAAGCTGCCGACGCCAACATCGTCTCCGCCATCGAGGAAATGGTCCAGGGCCGCGTCGACGCCATTGCACTGACAAGCTCAGGGCAAGTCCGTCGCCTGATCGACGTGGCAAAAGCGCATGGCCTCGACGAGCAATTGCGTGCTGGCCTTGCAAAGACCCCGATTGCTTCGGTTGGTCCCGTTGTCTCAGACGAGTTGAAGGAGAATGGCTTGCGCACGGATATCTATCCGGCCAACGATGCCTTTTTCATGAAGCCGCTGATCAGTGCCATGGCACTGGTACTCAACAAATCACCGCCGCGCACGGCAGTCGCTTCGACGTGAACTGGTGTCGCGAATCGAAAGTTCGCCTCATTGAGCTTCACGATTGAATTGATAAGCTGCGTTGCGCCTGTACGATGTGCGCGACAACAAAAAGCTACAAACAAGAAAACTGGGAGTGCACATGTCCGACTTGCCTCTGTCGAAGTTTCGCGTCGTCGAAATCGGAACGGGCGATACGCTCGGCTACTGCGGCAAGCTGTTTTCGGACTTTGGTGCCGACGTCATCAAGATCGAGCCACCAGGCGGCGACCCCGCGCGGCGTATCTCACCCACAGTGGATGTAGGCGGCGGAGAACTTGAAAGCATCACGTTTGCGTGGCTGAACACCAACAAGAAAAGCATCATCGCCGACCCGGAAAATCCGGATGATGCGAAACAAATTCTGGCGCTGCTCGCCAGCACCGATCTATTGCTCGACGCGCGGCATCCCGACATCGCGAAGTCGTCGCTGATCTCCCACGAACGACTACGCCAATCAGATCCCGGCCTTGCGATCACCGCGCTCTCGTGGTTCGGCGAGAGCGGACCCTACCGAAATTACGAGGCAAGCGAAGCGGTCTGCCGCAGTCTCGCTGGTTTGGTGAAGCTCGTGGGCCCAGTCGACGGCCCTCCCGTTTTACCGCGTGACGGACAGGTCGGTGTCGTCGGTGGACTGACCGCGTTTATCCCGAGCCTTGCAGGCCTCTTTGCACATGCTGATGGTGCACGCCGCTTCGCCGTTAACAATCTTGAGGCGATGCTGCACATCAGCGAATTCGACACAGGCCTTGCCCTCGAGACCGGTTTTTCACGCCCCCGCCCCGGCATCAACCGCTTTGGCCGCGGTTACCCAAGCGGCGCCTTCCCAACCAAGCACGACTGGCTCGGTGTCACCGTTGTTACTCCGGCACAATGGGTTGCATTTTGCAAAATGATCGAGCGCCCGGACATGGGAGCGGATTCGAAATACTCGTCGCATATCGGACGCTTCATGCATGCCGACGAGTTGAGACAGATCATCTCGCCGATCCTGTTGACCCGCACGGCGATGGAATGGTTCGAGAAAGGCATTGAACTGCGCCTTCCTCTTGCCGTCGTCCCCGACATGAAAGAACTTTTGGCACAGGATGTTCACCGCAGCCGCGGCGCATTCGGACCGGTAACCATCGGCACCGCATCGTTTGAAGGACCGGTCTTACCGCAGCATTTGACGCGCGCGCTGCCGAGAGCAAACGGGCACGCACCGCTTGCCGGGGAGCACAAGACAACGGACCTCGTCGCGCGTAAGCGAGCAGCAACGCGCGCCGCCACCGAACAAGATGCGCTGCCACTCAAGGGGCTCCGCATCATCGATCTCACCATGGGCTGGGCGGGGCCAACCGCAACGCGCCAGATGGGCGATCTCGGCGCCGACGTGATCAAAGTGGAGTCGTGTCAGTATCCGGATTGGTTTCGGGGCACCGATACAAGGCCGCCGTATCACGAAGAGCGGACCTACGAGAAGACCTACTGGTTCCAGATGAACAACCGCAACAAGCGCGGTATCACGCTGGACCTCACCACGGAGAAGGGCTTGTCGCTGCTCAAGCAGCTGATGAAAGACGCCGATGCCGTCATCGACAATTATGCCGCCGACGTCATGCCGCGGCTCGGTCTCGACGTGCAGACGATTCTGGACATCAATCCGCGTCTGATTGTTCTGACCATGCCCGCCTTCGGCATGTCAGGCCCGTGGAGCGGCGTACGAGCCTATGGATCAACGTTAGAACAGGCTTCAGGTCTGCCATCAGTGAACGGCAATCAGGATGATCCGCCGACCATGCTGCACGCCGCCCTTGGCGATCCGATCGGGGGCCTGAATGCCGCCGCGGCCCTGATGCTCGGCTTCATGCACCAGAAGATCTCTGGAAAAGGCCAGCACATCGATCTTAGCCAGGTGCAGTGCATGTTGCCGATGGTGGCGCCATCGATCCTTGAACAATCCGCCACCGGCACCACCGGCCCTCGCCTTGGAAATCGCCATCCGCGCTTCGTCCCACACGGCTGTTTCCCGGCTCTTGGCATCGATCAATGGGTCACGTTGGCTGTCCGAACCGACGACGAGTGGCAGGCTCTGTGTGGCGTGATGCGGCGTTCGGACCTCGCCGGGAATCCTGAACTGACCACTTTGGCGGGACGACGCCAGCACGAGGATGAGATCGAAGCCGCTATCCGCCAGTGGCTCGCCGACGTCCGGCCGGATATCGCGATGGTGACGCTCCAGAGCGCCGGAATTCCGGCCGGCATTGCGAAACTTCCGCAGGATCTTGCCGCAGATCCTCACTTGCTCAGCGTCGGTCATTGGCAACCGAGCGATCGTCCCTTTATGGGTCCTCATCTCCTGCCGTCGGTCGCCTACCGCGAAGGCGACGCGGCGCGCCCCTACGCGATCAACCACGTCGCCCCGACGCTCGGCCAGCACAACCACGAGGTGTTGAACGGGGTATTGGGCCTGACTGATGAGGAGATCGCCCAACTGGAACGCGACGAAATTATCGGCTCGACGGCAACCATGCCCAAGAAGCGGGCGGACAGCCCGGCGGGTAAAGCCGCTCGCGCGGCGGAATAATGCTACCGCCGGACCGCAATACCTGTCTGATCAATCGGCGACGATAGAGTTCAGGTGCCGGGCTTGCGTTCCAGGAACGCCCGGTAAGCGAGCTTCATCCCATTCTCAAGGGAGGTGCTTGCTCTCCAACCAAGCTCTGCAAGGCGGCTGACATCGAGCAGCTTACGCGGCGTGCCGTCGGGTTTGGATGGATCGAAAACAATCTCGCCGGTGTAGCCCACGGTTTTAGCGACGACGCGCGCGAATTCGGCGATGGTCATGTCTTCTCCTGTTCCGACATTGACCAGCGTACCACCCGAATAATGACGGAGCAGGTGAATTGAAGCATCCGCCATGTCATCGACGTAAAGAAATTCACGCCGCGGCGTTCCTGTCCCCCACACCGTGACATTTGGAGCGCCTGCCTCCTTGGCCTCGTGGAAACGACGGATCAGCGCCGCAACCACGTGACTGTACTCGGGATGATAGTTGTCTCCGGGCCCATAAAGGTTGGTCGGCATGATGCTGATAAAGTCGCTGCCATACTGGCTGCGATAGGCCTCTACCATCTTGACGCCCGCAATCTTGGCAATCGCGTAAGGTTCGTTGGTCGGCTCAAGCTCGCCCGTCAGCAGCGAATCCTCGCGCAACGGCTGCGGGGCCAGTTTCGGATAGATGCAGGATGAACCAAGAAACAGCAGCTTTTCGACGCCATTGACATGGGCGGCGTGAATGACATTGGCCGCAAGCTGCAGGTTCTCATAAATGAACTCAGCGCGCAGTGTATTGTTCGCGTGAATACCACCGACCTTGGCCGCGGCATGAAGTACAATGTGCGGCTTGGCTTTTTCGAACCAGCGATTGGTCGCGGCCTGATCCAATAGATCGACCTCGCTGCGCTGGACCGTGAGGATTTCCACATCTTCTTGAGCCAGACGGCGCACCAGGGCGCTTCCAACCATGCCGCGATGGCCCGCAACGAAGACTTTCTTATCCTTTAGTTCAAAAGGCGCCGCAGCCATCTCAACTCCAAGTCATGTAAAATCGATGTCGTCCGCCAGTCATGTTTCGCTCTGCGGACGACGCATGACGAAGCTGTGCGTATCACCCCAGAACGCTGCGGGCAAATTAAGCATTCTCGCCACAGTGATCGAGAGCGGACTTGCGGCTGGTGAGCGCTTGGACCACAATCCACCCATGAATGGCTGAAGCGCGTCGGGCTGATTTCGATGCCGCTAAAAGAGCCTGCCGTTAAATTCAGGGAGAGAGATATGCGTAAACTCATAATCGCCGCTGCCTTTGCGTTTCCGTTGATGGGCGGAGCGGCGCTGGCCCAGGACACCGTCAAGATCGGATATATCGATCCTCTGTCAGGTGGTGGCGCAAGCGTCGGTGAAGTCGGCCTCAAGACCTTCCAGTTTCTTGCGGATGAATTGAACGCCAAGGGCGGCATTCTCGGCAAGAAAGTCGAGATCGTTCCGCTCGATAATAAAACCAACCCGCAGGAAAGTTTGATCCAGGCCCAAAAAGCGATCGATGGCGGTGTTCGCTACATCACCCAGGGCAACGGCTCATCGGTTGCCGGCGCGCTGATCGACTTCGTCTCCAAGTACAACGAGCGTAACCCTGGCAAGGAAATCCTGTACTTCAACTACGCCGCGGTCGATCCGGTCTTCACCAATGACAAATGCAGCTTCTGGCATTTCCGTTGGGATGCCAATTCCGACATCAAGATGGAAGCGCTGACCAACTACATCAAGACAACGCCGTCAGTGAAGAAGATCTATCTGATCAACCAGGACTACTCGTTTGGTGAATCGGTCCGTACAACGGCGAAGAAGATGCTCGCCGCCAAGCGTCCGGATGTCCAAATCGTCGGCGACGAACTGCATCCGCTGCTCAAGATCACCGACTTCGCGCCTTACGTTGCAAAGATCAAGGCATCTGGCGCTGACAGCGTCATCACCGGCAACTGGGGTCAGGACATTGCACTGCTGCTGAAGGCCGCCGCAGACGCAGGCCTCAAGGTCAACTGGTACACTTATTATGCAGGCGGCGCCGGTGGCCCGACCGCAGTCAAGCAGGCCAACCTGAACCACCAAGTGTTCCAGATCACCGAAGGCTTCGCCAATATCGAAAACAAGGACTCGATCGATATGGAGAAGGCCTTCCGGGCGAAATACAATGGCCAGACTTTCTGGTATCCGCGCGCGGCCAACGAAATGCGGATGTTCGCCGCGGCCGCCGAAAAGGCCAAGTCGCTAGATCCAGTCAAGGTCGCAGCTGCGCTTGAAGGCATGCAGTTCGAAGTGCTCAACGGTGGCAAGGGCATGATGCGGAAGGACGACCACCAGTTCTTCCAGCCGATGTACATCTCTTCGCTCGGTGAGCGCACCGAGAAGGAGCCGTTCGACGAAGAAAAAACCGGCTGGGGCTGGAAGTCGGTCGCCAAGATCGACACCGACCAGAGCATCCTGCCAACCACCTGCAAGATGGAACGGCCGTAACCCTGTCCCTTACGCAATCTGTGTTCGCCCAGGTGGGGACCTGGGCGAACACAGCTTTAATTTTCCAGGGGTGGGAAAGTGCTAGAGCTCATCGTTATATCTACGCTTAACGGCATCCTGTTCGGCATGCTGCTGTTTCTTATGGCCAGCGGCCTGACAGTGATCTTCAGCATGCTGGGCGTGCTGAACTTCGCGCACGCGAGCTTCTACATGCTCGGCGCATTCTTTGGATTCCAGATCAGCCGATGGTTCGGGTTCTGGCCCGCGCTGGTCGTCGCGCCATTGCTGGCCGGCCTGCTTGGCGCTGCCGTCGAGCGCTACGGTCTGCGCCACGTTCATAAGAACGGTCACGTCGCCGAGCTGCTGTTTACCTTCGGTCTCGCCTTCGCCATCGAAGAGATCGTGCAGATTATCTGGGGCAAGAGCCCGGCCGACTTCCGGGTGCCCGAGGCGTTGGACTTTCCTGCCTTCACGGTGTTTTCGACCAACTACCCTGCCTACAAGATATTTATGCTTGTGGCTTCGATCGCAATCTTCCTTGGATTGCTGATCGCGCTGAAGAAAACCCGCATCGGGTTAATCGTGCAGGCCGCCCTCACCCACCCGCACATGGTCGGCCATCTTGGCCATAATGTCGGACGCATCTTCATGATGGTGTTCGGCGTCGGCACGGCGCTCGCTGCGGTGGCGGGCGTGATCGCCGGACCCGCACTCGTGACGCAGTCGAACATGGCGGCCCTCCTTGGCCCGATCCTGTTCGTTGTGGTCGTTGTTGGCGGCCTTGGCTCACTGCCGGGCGCATTCATCGCATCACTGCTGATCGGCCTGATCCAGACCTTCGCCGTGTCGATGAACGGATCGCTGGCCGAAATCTTCGGCCCGCTTAGCCCTGATTATGCCAGGACGTGGCTTTCGGACATCTGGAACGTGACTGTCGCGCAGATCGCGCCGATCATGCCCTACGTGCTGCTGGTTCTCATTCTTGCTTTCCGCCCGATGGGCCTGATGGGGACACGCGACACATGAGCGATGTGATCTCAAGCGCGGCCCCTCCGCGACCCGCGACGACAGACAAGCTGAAGTTCTACGGCCTCTGGGTTGTGGTAGCGTTGCTGCTGTTGCTGTTGCCGAAAGTTTTCAGTTCCGGCGGATCGCTGACGACATTCAGCCTGATCGGGATCTCGATTATTTTCGCACTGTCCTACAACATTCTGCTTGGACAGACCGGAATGCTGTCGTTCGGGCATGCCGTCTATTACGGCCTCGGCGGCTTCCTCGCGATTCATGCCATCAACATCATCGGCGCCCACAAGTGGCCGATACCGCTGCCAGTCGTACCGCTGATCGGTGGACTCACGGGCCTCGCGTTTGCAGCCCTCCTCGGCTGGGTCTCGACGGCACGCAGCGGCACGGCCTTCGCTATGATTTCGCTTGGCGTTGCCGAACTCGTCGCGTCGTCTGCGCTGATCCTGAGAACGTTCTTCGGTGGTGAAGCAGGGGTCTCTGCGAACCGTACGAAGGTGCTGCGTCTGTTTGACTGGAGCTTCGGTCCACAGATCCAGATCTATTACCTGATCGCGGCGTGGACGCTGATCTGTATGATCGCGATGTACGCCCTCACCCGCACACCTCTGGGCCGCATGTGCAACGCCGTGCGTGACAATCCCGAGCGCGTGCAATTCGTTGGCTATGACCCGCACGTTATCCGCTACATCGCATTCTGCTTCTCGGGTTTCTTCGCAGGTATCGCGGGAGCCCTTGCGGCGATCAACTTCGAGATCGCCAACTCGGCCTATCTCGGCGCCGTCCAATCCGGAACAGTGCTATTCGCGGCCTATATCGGCGGCATTGGCTTCTTTATCGGTCCGGCTGTCGGCGCGATCTTCGTGACCCTTCTGTCGCTCGGATTGAGTGACCTCACCAGCGTCTGGCAGCTGTATTTTGGCCTGTTCTTCATCGCTGTCGTGATGTTCGCTCCAGGCGGCATCACCGGTCTCTTAATGAAGCATCGGCCGCTTGTGCTTGCCGGTACAATCGGCAAGGTCTTGCCGTCCTATTTGATCGCATTCGTACCGACGCTGGCGATGATCACCGGTCTTATGCTCGCAATCGAGACCGTGGTTCACTACACGGTCAATCCGGAGGACAGTCCGAACGTCAAGGCCTTCGGTATCAGCTTCAACGCCGCGAGCCCGATCACATGGGGTGTGGCAGCGGTGCTGATCGTGGGTGGCTTTGTGATCGCGCGTAAAACCTGGGCGAAGGTCGCGGAAGCCTGGGACGGCGCCTTAAGCGCAGCGCGCGAAAAGGGATTTGCCGCATGACCAACGCCATCGAAATCCGCGACGTGCAAAAGAGCTTTGGCATGACCAAAGTCATTCGCGATCTTAATCTCCAGGTCGCGCAAGGTGAACGGCATGCACTCATCGGCCCGAACGGTGCCGGCAAGTCGACGACGTTCAACCTGATCAGCGGCTACATGAAGCCTACATCCGGCAGCGTGTTGCTGCGAGGCGAAGTGATTTCACATCTGCCGCCTTATCAGATCAACCGCCGGGGCCTGTCCCGCAGCTTCCAGGTGACCAACGTCTTCGCCAAGATGACGGTGTGGGAAAACATCCGCTGTGCCGTCTTGTGGGCCACCGGTCATCGCTACGCGTTCTGGAAAAATGTCGACCGGCTCCCGGAGGTCCGCGACCGCACCGCGCAGATCCTGCAGGACATCAACCTCGTCTCACGGCGTGACGTTCCGGCCGGTCTCTTGACCTATGCTGAGCAACGTGCGCTCGAAATCGGCATCACCATCGCCGGTGGCGCTGACGTCATCCTGCTCGACGAACCGACCGCCGGCATGAGCCACGCCGAAACCGAGCGCGCGGTTGAGCTCATCCGTCATCTGAGCGAGGGTCGCACCCTGCTCATCGTCGAACACGACATGAGCGTAGTGTTCGGGCTGGCTGACCGCATTTCCGTGCTGGTCTACGGGAACATCATCGCATCGGGAACGCCCGAGGAAATACGCAACAACCCGAAGGTCAGGGAAGCGTATCTCGGTGAGGAGGCCGCCTGATGTTGGAAGTTCAGGATCTGCACGCCTATTACGGCAAGAGCCATATTCTTCAGGGCGTGGACATGCATATCGGAGCTGGCGAAGTGGTCAGCCTGCTGGGCCGCAATGGCGTTGGCCGCTCCACCACCGTCAAGGCCATCATGGGCGAAGTGCCCCCGCATGGTTCGATCAAGTTCAAGGGCAAGGACATTGCCGGAATGCCGAGCTACAGGATCGCGCATCTTGGTCTCGGTTATGTCCCCGAGCACCGCGATATTTTCCCCGGGCTGACCGTGCGTCAGAACCTGATGCTTGGCATCAAGAATCCCAAGCACCCGGGCAAATGGCGTCTCGACGACATGCTGGAGATGTTTCCGAACCTCAAGGCTCGTGCTGACACCGCGGCCGGCGTCCTCTCCGGCGGCGAAAAGCAGATGCTGACAATTTGCCGCACTTTGATGGGCGATCCGGAACTCGTCATGATCGACGAGCCCACGGAAGGATTGGCACCCCTGATCGTTCAGCAGGTCGGCGATCTGATCGCAGAAATCGCCCGGCGCGGCGTCGCGATTTTGCTGGTTGAGCAAAAGCTGTCCATTGCCATGCGGATTTCCCATCGCCTTTACGTGATGGGCCACGGCCGCATCGTCTTCGAGGGAACTCCTGCCGACCTGAAAGCCAACCAGGCGATCCGCAAAGAGTGGCTCGAAGTCTAAAAAATTGCAAAAACCGCAAAGCCATTTGTGCAAAAATGCCCGCCGGCAAGGCTTGCTTTTGAGCCACCAGATACCGTTAGTCGAATAGGTTTCAGCCAAAAGACACGCTAGGCTAAAATCGATCGCTGAGCGGAAAATCCGCCAGCCACGAGAAAATGAGCGCCAAAAGGCGCCGGTCTGTTGATCCCGGGACGCGAGGCGTTTTGAACCGCTTCCTCTCGGATCACGTGGGAGGGATGAAGTGGCATACGCACTTGAGGTGCGAGGCGTCTCGTTGCGGTTTGGCGGCGTACGCGCGCTGACCGACGTTAATTTTGCCGTCAAGGAAGGTGAGCTGTTTTCGATCATCGGTCCCAACGGCGCCGGTAAAACCTCGATAGTAAATTGCGTGTCGGGCCGTTATACGCCGACCGAAGGACAATTGTTTTATCAAGGCCGCGACATCACCGGCCTCAAACCTAACAACCGCGCTGCGCTCGGCATTGGTCGCACCTTCCAGAATCTCGCACTGTTTCATCATATGACGGTGCTCGATAACATCATGGTCGGTCGGCATCACCTGCTGAAGAATAACTTCATCACCGGCTCGCTGTATTGGCTGACCGGCGCGCGCCGCGAAGAACTCGAACACCGCCGCAAGGTCGAAGAAATTATCGACTTCCTCGATCTGCAGTCGGTCCGCAAGGCAGTTGCCGGCACCCTCTCCTACGGTCTGCGCAAGCGTGTTGAACTCGCCCGCGCCATGGCTCTGGAGCCGAAACTCATTCTCCTCGACGAGCCGATGGCCGGCATGAATTTCGAGGAGAAGGAAGACATGGCGCGCTACATCGTCGATCTCAACGAAGAGTATGGGATGACGGTGATGATGATCGAGCACGACATGGGCGTGGTGATGGATATCTCTCATCGCATCACCGTGCTGGATTTCGGGCGCAAGATCGCTGAAGGCCTTCCCGCCGATGTGCTGTCCGATCCGCATGTCCGCCGCGCCTATCTCGGCGAAGATGACGAGTTGCCGGGCGATTCCGATGATGCGCCGCCCGTTGCGGAGGCCACCGCATGATGGACTACGCGGGCCGTGTAGCGCAGGCTGATACTTATCCAAAACTGTTGCGGCTGAATGCCAAGGAACATGGCCGCGAGATCGCATTGCGCGAAAAAGACCTCGGTCTGTGGCGCATCTTCACCTGGGACGATTACCAAAACCGCGTCCGCGACTTTGCGCTCGGCATGATCGAACTCGGCATTGGCCGTGGCGACGTGATCGGCATCATCGGTGACAACCGGCCGGATTGGGTCTCCGCGGAAATCGCAGCTCATGCCGTCGGCGGTATGAGTCTTGGCATGTATCGCGAGTCACTCAGTGAAGAGGTGTTGTATCTCCTCTCCTACGGCGAGACCAAGCTCGTGTTTGCCGAGGACGAAGAACAGGTCGACAAGCTGCTCGAACTCGGCGACCGGGCCCCGCATTTGTGCCACATCGTCTACTCCGATCCACGCGGCATGCGGAAATATGACGACCCGCGCCTGATCAGCGCCGACAGGCTTGCAGAGATGGGGCGCGAGCGCGCGGCGCGTGATCCGGATCTGTACGACCAACTGGTCGATGCGACAAATGGCGAGGATGTCGCCATTCTGTGCACGACCTCTGGGACAACCTCTAATCCGAAGCTCGCGATGCTCGCGGCCGGCCGCGTCCTGCGTCACTGCGCAACATATCTTAGTTTTGATCCCAAAGGCCCAGACGATGAATACGTCTCGGTGCTGCCGTTGCCATGGATCATGGAACAGGTCTACGCGCTCGGCAAAGGTTTGCTCAGCCGGATGAAGGTGAACTTCGTCGAACAGCCTGACACCATGATGAACGACTTCCGCGAGATCGCGCCGACCTTTGTGCTATTCGCGCCGCGCATCTGGGAAGCCATCGCAGCCGACGTTCGTTCGCGGGTGATGGACTCATCCCCGATGAAGCAACGGCTCTACGACGTCGGGATGAAATCCGGTTTGGCTGCGCTCGATAAAGGCGAGCGGTCCATGGTTGCGGAGACGCTTCTCTTTCGTGCCCTGCGTGACCGACTGGGCTTCACGCGGCTGCGCTCCGCGGCAACCGGCGGCGCGGCGCTTGGGCCGGATACGTTCAAGTTCTTCCGGGCGATGGGTGTGCCTCTTCGGACACTCTATGGCCAGACCGAAACACTGGGCGCATTTACCCTGCACAAGCCGGATGAGGTCGATCCCGACACCACGGGCGTGTCGATGGCCGAAACCATCGAGATCGAGATCAGAGAGCCGGATGCCAACGGTGTCGGCGAAATCGTCATCCGCCACGCCAACATGTTCCTCGGTTACTACAAGAATGAAGCCGCGACTGTCGCGGATCTGCGCAACGGATGGATGCACTCCGGCGATGCCGGTTACTTCAACGCATCGAAACAGCTTGTCGTCATCGATCGCATCAAGGACCTTGCACAGACGGCCCGCGGCGATCGGTTCTCACCGCAATACATCGAGAATAAATTGAAGTTCTCGCCCTACGTCGCCGAAGCCGTCGTGCTGGGCGATGGACGCGACTACCTCGCTGCGATGATCTGCATCCGTTTCTCGATCGTCTCCAAATGGGCGGAGAAGAACCGGATATCCTTCACGACTTACACCGATCTCTCTTCCCGGCCCGAGGTTTACGACCTGGTGCGCAAGGAAGTCGAGGCGGTCAACACCACATTGCCACCCCCGCAGCGCATCGCGAAATTCCTGCTGCTCTACAAGGAGCTCGATGCCGACGACGGCGAATTGACCCGCACCCGCAAGGTCCGCCGCAGCGTCATCAACGAGAAGTATGCCGACATCATCGACGCCATCTATAGCGACCAGCCCGATATCGACATCGACACCGTGATCCGCTTCCAGGACGGTACGACCCAACGCGTGCGCACCACTCTTCCCGTCGTCGATCTCAGGCGGCAAGCACCAGCCCAAGCTGCGGAATGAAGGTGAGCCTGCGATGAACACCCAGCTTCTAATCCAGCTCCTAGTCAACGGGCTCGTCGTTGGTACGCTGTATGGCGTCGTCGCGATGTCGTTCGTGTTGATCTACAAAGCCACTCAAGTCGTCAATTTCGCGCAAGGCGAGCTTCTGCTGATCGGCGCATGGGTCTGCTGGTGGCTATTGACGAAGTATCAGGTCCCGTTTTGGATCGGGATGCCGATTACGCTCGTTTTCATGTTCGTTTTCGGCATTGCAATCCAGCTTGTGATCCTGCGCCCCATGGTCGGCGAACCGATCATCTCCGTGATCATGGTGACGATTGCGCTGTCGACCGTATTCTCAGCGCTGATGAAATGGATCTTCGGCGTCAATCTGCAGCCCTTCCCGCGCGTCTTCAACACCCAACTTGTGAACATCTTCGGCTTGCAGGTACAGACCGTCTACATCCTCAGCCTCGCTGTCTCGATCGCGATGATGGGCGGCATGGCATGGTTCTTCCGGGTCTCCAAATATGGCCTCGCCATGCGCGCCACCGCATTTAACCAGCAGGTGGCGCAGTCGCTCGGCATCTCCGTGAAAAGCGTGTTCGCCATGGCCTGGGCTATATCGGCGACGGTGTCGGCGGTTGCCGGCGTGGTGGTAGCCGTGGTCAACGGCGTGTCGGCAGGTCTCGCGGCTTACGGCATCAAGGTGTTTCCGGCTGCGATCCTCGGTGGCCTCGATAGCGTCGGCGGCGCAGTCCTCGGCGGCATCATTATTGGACTGCTCGAGAACGTCGCCCATTTCGTCGACAGCGAATATCTGCACTGGGGCAACCTGTTTGAGGTCGCCCCCTTCTACGCATTGATCATCATCCTGATGATCAAGCCATACGGCCTGTTCGGCACCAAAGATATCGAGCGGATCTAAATCATTATGGCAGGCCAGAGTATTCTTCCCGCAGGCGACTTCCGCACCTCCTACGCAGCGGATACCACCGTCTTCCCGACGGCCATGAGCCGCAATGCGATGATCGCCGGCATCGTGCTGATCTGTTTCGCACCGTTTGTCTTGAACGAATATACGCTCAGCCTGCTGATCCAGATCGGTATTTTCGGGATTGCCGCGCTCGGCCTCAACATTGTTGTTGGCTTTACAGGGCAAATCTCGATCGGTCACGCCGCTTTCTTCGGCTTCGGTGCATTCACGTCTGCCTACCTGTCGAACAGGTTCGGCATTCCGGTGTTCTTCTGCATTCCGCTTGCAGGTGTGGTCACAGCTGCTGTGGGGTTGATTTTTGGACTGCCTGCCGCGCGCTTGAAGGGACTGTACCTCGCGATTGCAACGCTGGCCGCGCAATTCATCCTGCTCGACTTCTTTAATCGCGCGGAATGGTTCACCGGAGGCAGCGTCCCAGTTATCGCGGAACCATTCTCGATTTTCGGCCAGCCAATCCGCGGCGACCGTCAATACTTCTACGTGGTACTGGCCTATGTGATTGTTTGTTATCTGCTCGTCACAAATCTGATGCGGACGCGCGATGGCCGCGCCTTGGTCGCCGTGAGAGACCACTACCTCTCAGCCGAAATCATGGGCATCAACCTGACCAAGTACCGTACGCTGTCATTCGGTCTCGCGGCCTTCTTTGCCGGCGTCGGCGGCGCGCTTTACGCGCATTACAATCAGGTCGTTTCCAACGAAGGCTTCGGCATCGACCGATCAATTATCTTCCTTGCCATGATCATTATTGGCGGCGTGGGCTCGATCATGGGCACCCTGATGGGCACGGCCTTCATGGTGCTGCTGCCGGAGTCCATGGAATGGCTGAGCGCGGCCTTGAGCGGTAGTTCAATCGATCATGCGCTAGGCCTGAAGCACAACATCGCATTCTTGCGCGAGATGGCCATCGGCGTCATCATCATCATATTTCTTATCTTCGAACCGGATGGGCTGGCTCACCGGTGGCGGCAGATCAAGGCATACTGGAAGCTTTACCCGTTCTCGCATTGAGGTCGGAACGGCGTTGACAAAAAATAATATGACCTCGAGAGGAAACCGGAGGACTACGCTTATGACTGTAAAAGCTCTTCTCGGCACCGCTGCAGTGGCGCTGATGCTCGGCAGTACGGCCGCCTCGGCACAAGCCATTTCGCTCGGACATCTAGCCGACTATTCGGGTGCGACGTCGGACGTCGGCACGCCGTTCGGACAAGGTGTCGCCGACGCCTATGCGTGGGTGAACAAGAACGGCGGGATCAACGGCGCCAAGGTCAACGTCGACACCGTCGATTACGGTTATCAGGTGCCGCGCGCGATTGCGCAGTACAAGAAGTGGTCCGGCTCCGACAAAGTCGCCGCCATTCTCGGCTGGGGCACCGCCGATACTGAAGCCCTCACCGGCTTCCTTGCACAGGACAAGATCCCCGATATCTCCGGATCGTATTCGGCAGCTCTGTCCGACCCGACCGGTGCAAGCGGCAAGGCCAAAGCTGCGCCTTACAACTTCTTCTATGGCCCGAGCTACTCGGATGCCTTGCGTGGCATGCTGACGTGGGCTGCGGAAGACTGGAAATCAAAGGGCAAACCCGGCAAGCCAAAATACGTTCATATGGGGGGCAACCATCCCTACCCGAACGCTCCGAAGGCTGCGGGTGAAGCCATCGCTGCAGAACTCGGCTTCGAGGTGCTTCCAGCGATCGTGTTCGCGCTCACCCCTGGCGACTACAGTGCGCAGTGCCTGACCTTGAAGAGTTCAGGCGCGAACTACGCCTATCTCGGCAACACGGCAGGCTCCAACATCTCCGTGCTGAATGCCTGCAAGGCTGCAGGTACGGATGTACAGTTCATGGGCAACGTCTGGGGCATGGATGAGAATGCCGCCAAGGCGGCAGGCGCTGCCGCGGACGGCGTGGTGTTTCCGTTGCGCACTGCTGTGGCCTGGGGCGGCGATGCGCCGGGCATGAAGACCGTGCAGGAAATCTCCAAGATGTCAGACCCTGACGGCAAGGCCTATCGCCCGGTGCATTACGTCGCTGGCGTCTGCACCGCTCTTTACATGAAAGAAGCCGTCGAGTGGGCCGCCAAGAATGGCGGTGCGACCGGCGAGAAGGTCAGGAACGGCTTCTATCAGAAGGCCAACTGGGTCCCCGCTGGAATGGAAGGCGTCTGCAATCCATCCACCTGGACCGAAAAGGACCACCGCCCAACGCTGAAAGTCGACATCTACCGCATGAAGGTGTCCGGCCCGACCGACGCTTCGGTGGCCGATCTCGTCAAGAACGGCACCATCAAGCTCGAGAAGGTGAAGACGGTCGATCTGCCACGCAAGCCGGAATGGCTCGGCTGGTAAGCTGAACATAAACGCCGCTTCGCTTTCGCGGAGCGGCGTCTTTTCCGAAACCGGGATAAGCATTGTGCAGACGATTACGGACGCAACCGCCACACCGACGCCCGCAGCAGCAGCCGCGCCGCTGCTTGCCGTGCGCAACATCGAGGTGGTGTACGACAACGTCATTCTCGTGCTGCGCGGATTGAGCCTCGATGTGCCGAAAGGTGCGATCGTGGCGCTGCTGGGCGCGAACGGCGCTGGGAAATCCACGACCCTGAAAGCGATTTCAGGATTGCTGAAAACGGAAGACGGCGAAGTGACGCGCGGCGAGATTGTCTTCAACGGCGACCGGATCGACGGCATCGATCCAGACAAGATCGTTCGCCGAGGCATCTTTCAGGTCATGGAAGGCCGGCGCATCATATCGGATATGACCACACTCGAAAATCTTCGCCTTGGCGCCTATACACGCCGCGACAAGAACATCGATGACGACATCGACGTGGTGTTCAAATATTTTCCCCGCCTCAAGGAGCGTACGGGTCTTGCCGGATATCTCTCCGGCGGCGAGCAGCAGATGCTGGCAATCGGCCGCGCCATGATGGCGCGACCAAAGATGATCCTGATGGACGAGCCATCGATGGGTCTCTCGCCATTGCTGGTCAAGGAAGTATTCAGCATCATCAAGCAGATCAATCGCGACTTGGGTGTGACGATTTTGCTTGTGGAGCAAAACGCCCGCGCTGCGCTGTCCGTTGCAAGCCATGGCTACATCATGGAACAAGGCAAGGTCGTGCTTGACGGCACCGCTGATGAATTGCGCGACAACGAAGACGTGAAGGAATTCTATCTTGGCGGCGCCGGAGATCAGCGCAAGAGCTTCAAGAACCTCAAGAGCTTCAAACGACGCAAGCGTTGGCTATAAACCATCCTCCTCGCGAGATTTGAATCCATGCCCCAACATTACGATGCCCTTGAGACGCGAGCCCCGTCTGAGCGAGACTCCGATCTCTTCTCCCGCCTGCCGGATGTTCTGCGCGCCGCCATCAAGGCGCCCGTTTATGCCGAACGTTTCCAAGGAATCGATCTCGCGACAATCACCGACCGAGCCGCGCTTGCCACGCTGCCTGTCCTCAGAAAATCCGAACTTCCGACCTTACACAAAGCCACCCCTCCATTCGGTGGCCTTGTACCCTCGCCGATCGGTTCTTTCAGGCGCCTGTTCACGTCACCCGGCCCGATCTTCGAACCTGAATCAACCCACAGCGACCCCTGGCGCGGTGCGCGCGCACTGTTTGCCGCCGGTTTCCGGCCCGGCGATGTGGTGCTCAACAC
This sequence comes from Afipia dichlorophenoxyacetatis, assembly GCF_055386385.1. Classification (NCBI taxonomy): domain Bacteria; kingdom Pseudomonadati; phylum Pseudomonadota; class Alphaproteobacteria; order Hyphomicrobiales; family Nitrobacteraceae; genus Afipia; species Afipia dichlorophenoxyacetatis. The sequence continues at coordinate 4,564,475 of NZ_AP029250.1, forward strand.
CTTCAGCTATCACCTCACGCCCGGTGGATTTATTTTCGACACCTCGGCGCGTTCGCTCGGCTGCGCCATAATTCCCGCAGGTCCGGGCAACACCGAGCAGCAGTTTGAATTGATCGAGGCTTACCGGCCGATTGCGTATACCGGCACTCCCGACTTCCTGAAAATCCTGCTGGATGCGGGCGAAAAAGACAGACGTGACGTGTCATCATTGAAGCGCGCCCTAGTCTCCGGTGCAGCATTTCCGAAATCGCTGCAAGAAGAGATGAAATCGCGCGGCATCGATGCTTATCAAATGTTCGGCACCGCGGACCTCGGCGTCGTCGCCTATGAGACATCCGCGCGCGAAGGTCTTGTTGTCAGCGAGGACATCATTGTTGAAATCGTTCGTCCAGGCACCGGCGAACCTGTTTCTGACGGTGACGTCGGCGAGATCGTCGTCACCTCGCTCGATTCCCAGCGCCCATGGATAAGGCTGGCGCTTGGCGATCTGAGTGCCGTGCTTGCCGGACAGAGCCCCTGTGGCCGTACCAATATGCGGATCAAAGGCTGGATGGGCCGGGCCGATCAGACCACCAAGGTCAAAGGCATGTTTGTACGCCCGGAACAGATCGCGGAAGTCGGCAAGCGGCATCCAGAGCTTGGCAGATTGCGCCTGATTGTTACCCGCGACAAAGAGATGGACATTATGACGCTCGCGGCGGAATTTTCTTCCGCCGACGAAGCCTTGCAAGAAGCTATTGCATCAACTGTCCGTGCCGTGACAAAGCTGCAAGGCAGTGTCACTCTGGTGACGCCCGGCTCCCTACCAAACGACGGCAAGGTGATTTCGGACGAACGCAAGAACGACTGACCAGAGACAACTAACCAGAAACGACCGATCAAAATCGGTGCTGGAATAACCAAGGAGAAGCCGAATGGCTCAAGGAATTTTCGAAGGCCTCAAGGTCATCGATTGCGCAAGCTTCATCGCAGCTCCCTCATCAGCAACTGCCCTGTCGGATTTTGGCGCGGATGTCATCAAGATCGAGCCTCCGGGAGCGGGTGATCCGGTCCGCAATTTGCCAAATCTCCCCGGCTATCCGATCAGCCCCCACAACTACGCCTGGATGCTTGAAGGCCGCAACAAGAAGAGCCTTGCCCTCGACCTCAGCAAGCCTGAGGGACAAGAGGTGGTGCGACGCCTTGTTGCCGAAGCCGACGTCTTCATCACGAATTTTCCGCCCACCGTCCGCAAGAAGCTCGGCGTCACCTACAAAGATCTCGCGCCGCTGAATGACCGGCTGATCTATGCATCGTTCACCGGCTACGGTGAGACCGGCGCCGAAGCCGACAAGCCAGGCTTCGACAGCAATGCATGGTGGGCCCGCTCCGGCCTGATGGACCTCGTGCGCGAAACCAACGAGACGACACCGGCACGTTCAATGCCTGGCATGGGCGATCATCCCTGCGCTATGTCGCTTTTCGCCGGCATTGTGACAGCGCTTTATCAGCGCGAACGCACCGGCAAGGGCACACAGGTGATGTCGAACCTGATGGTCAACGGCATCTGGTCCAACGGCATTTACGCGCAAGCAGCGCTGTGCGGCGCAACATTCCAGCAGCGCCAACCGCGTCACCGTGCACTGAATGCCGTCACCAACCACTACAAATGCAGCGATGGCCGCTGGATCATCCTGTCGCTCCTCAACGAGGAGAAACAGTGGCCGACCTTCGTGAAGGTCATCAACCGCGAAGATCTTGCGGCAGACCCGCGTTTCGAAACCAAGATGGCCCGCCACAACCATTCGCCAGAGCTGATCACCGTCCTTGATGACGTGTTCGCCAAAAAGCCTCTCGCCGAGTGGCGCAAGATCCTGGACGGCAACGGACTGATCTTTGGTGTGGTCGGTATCGCCGCCGACATCCCGGATGATCCCCAGATGCGCGAAACCGAAGCGGTCGTGCCCTTCTCGGATAGCAATCTGCGTACGATCAACACGCCGATCTTCATTGAAGGCGCGAAGAAAGTCCCGCCGCGCATGGCGCCCGAGGTTGGTCAGCACAGCGACGAGGTACTGGGCGCGGCCGGATTTAGTGCGGCTGAGATCGCCAAGATGCGCGCCGCCGGGATCATCGCTTAAGCTCTAAGCACCGGAATAAGCAGGTACCGCTTCCGCCGTTCTTTTCAACGGCGCGAGTGGCCTTGCGTCATTTTTGGTGGAAAAATCCGGCAGGTTGAAAGTTTCCTGCGAACAATCCCGCGGTCCGTGCATTGATATGCGCGGGCGGGCGCGCGTAGGAGTCGAATCATGACCACTGCGAAAGCAGCGATGGCGGTCGTCTCGTTTAGCGAAGATTTGAAACACGCCCGCGAACTCGTCGACGAAGGCCATCGCCTTCTTCATGTTGCCAATCGCGATCTTAAGGCTGGCCGCATATTGGTCAGGCGCACGCAAGAACTCCTGACCAATAGCGAAAGCGTCTTTCGCGCCAAGCGCCGCCTTCAGTCCGACGCCGAAATCGGATCGATTGGACTTGGCGGCGTCCCTCCCGCCTCGATGGCTTCGCCAGCCGACAAGCAGAGATCTTCGCGGTAGCGTCCCGATACGATCTGCACCCCTACCGGACTGCGCCCAACGAGGCCTGTGGAAACGGTCAGGCCCGGCATGCCGATGAATGGCAATGCAATCTGCGGCATTTGCGCCCGCCAAACCCGGGCGAACGACGCATCATCCTTGAGGTCCAGTTGCCATGGGAATGGCAGTTCTCCACACGGCGGCATGACGATGACCGCGTATTTCTCGAAGAACAATTGCCAGTCGCGGACGAGTGTCGCGCGACGCGTCAGCGCCTTCGAGAAAGTCGCGAAATCCAGCGAACGCGCGGTCTTCTCATGCCCGCGCAGTACGGTCAGTGCGCCGGGATCGCCTTCCCGCTTTGCAGCATCGACCATAGCATCATAGCCGTCGGCGAGCCAAAGCTTGATCTGCCATTCCGCGGCTTCCTCGAACGGCGGAATATCGGAGACTTCCTCGACACTCCAACCCGCCCGTTCCAGACGCTTGCCCGCGTCCGCCACCGCGTCGCTGACCTCCTTCGTCGTCTCCAACCCACCCGGACGCAGGCAAATTGCTGCCCGGCGCGGCACAGCCGGGCCTTCCAGCGGCGCGGGCACCCACCACGGGTCGCGCGGGTCGCGCTGCGACATGGCTGCGAGCGCAAGCCGCAGGTCTCCCACCGTACGAGCAAGTGGGCCCGATACGGCCGTGATCTGTCCTCCGATCGAACGTTCAGGCAGCGAGGCATTGAAGGCCGGGATACGCCCGACCGTTGGACGCAGGCCATGGACGCCACACGCATAGGCAGGATAGCGGATCGAACCCGCAATGTCGGTGCCGTGCGCGATATGCCCGATGCCCGCCGTCACAGCCGCTGCAGCGCCGCCAGACGAGCCGCCCGGCGTAATAGCTGGATCGCGCGGGTTCTTGGTGTCGCCGTGCAACAAATTTGTCGTGAACCAGCGATAGGAGAATGCAGGTGCGTTGGTTCGCCCGACTATGACGGCGCCCGCCTTGCGCAGGTTATCGACAACGGGGTTATTGAACTGCGCCACAAGGTCACGCTGCAAGCGCACACCATTCGTAGTAGCGAATCCGGCTTGGTCGACATTGACCTTGACTGTGATTGGGACCCCGGCCAGCACGCCGGTATCCTCCCCTTTCGCAATTGCGGTATCGATCGCTTCCGCCTGCGCGAGGGTTTCTTCAGGACGATGGTCGACGACGGCATTGATCGCGGGATTGACCGCATCGAGGCGCGCGAGAGCAGCGCTGGCAGCTTCCTTTGCGGAGATTTTGCGGGATCTAATTTTCGATGCGAGGTCAGTAGCCGAGAGGCGCCAGATGTCGTTCATTGCGGTCCTGTCCAAATGCAATTGCCGGTCGAATATCGTCGTCCGTAGTTTAGCCGTGGAATAATTCTGCTCAATACTTGGTCTCTTTATTTTGATGTTTGCTAACAAGCCCGCGGCGGCGATTGCGGGATCCTTTTGAAAGCCTGGAGTACGACATGAAAACCAGCCTCAACACCGTTATCGCTGTTGCCGTTCTTTTAAGCAGCGTAAGCGTTGGTTATTCCGTGAATGCGGCTGAGCCCGGCGACAAGGTCGCGGTGACCATCGAGCGCTGGCGCAAGCCGGGCAGCAACAATATTGGAACCGCGGATGTCACCATCACCAATGACAATGACTTCGCGGTCAAAGACGTCCGCGTAAAGTGTGATTACATGTCCAAAGTGGGCGAACGAAAGATCGAAACCGATCAGAACATTGCTGTCACGGTGAAGCCGAAGAGCACGAAGACGTTCAAAAAGACGAAGTTCGCCTACATCGACACCGAGAAGGCGGAAGGAGCCTGCAAGGTCCGCAGCGCGACGCAAATCCAATAATCGTGAACGCCATCTCACTTCATACAGCGCATGAGGTGAGATGGCGTCTGAACTAGGCGCTCGCCGGTGCTCTGCGGCGTGCAAAACTCTCGATTACACGGTCAATCAACGGCCAGAACAGCAGGATGATCGCCAGCGTCGTGATCGAACCGACCAAGCCGTTCGACCAGAACACCTTGATGTGACCACCTGATCCGATCATCGCCAGCCGGAACGCGTCTTCCGCGCGGCTGCCCAGCACCAACGCCAGAGTGAACGGTGCGAGCGGAATGCCGATCTTCTTGAAGACGTAGCCGACAACACCGAACACCAGCATCAGCCAGATATCGAACATCGCGTTCTGGATGGCGTAAGCGCCAATCGCGCATGACACGACGATCATTGGCGCAATAGCCGCAAATGGCACGCGCAGGATGGACGCGAAGATCGGCACTGTGGAAAGAACCAGCACCAGGCCGACGACGTTGCCGAGATACATCGACGCGATCAGACCCCAGACGAAATCCTTATGCTCCACGAATAGCAACGGGCCTGGATTGAGACCCCACACCATGAGGCCGCCAAGCAAAATCGCGGCAGTGCCCGAACCTGGAATGCCGAGCGCAAGCATGGGCAACAAGGCCGCGGTGCCCGAGGCATGCGCTGCGGTTTCCGGCGCGAACACACCTTCGATGCGCCCCTTGCCGAAACTGTCCTTGTCCTTGGAGAAGCGCTTGGCGAGGTTGTAGCCCATGAACGACGCGGCGATCGCACCACCGGGCGTGATGCCGAGCCAGCAACCGATGAACGATGATCGCAACAGCGTCGCCCAATATTTCGGCAAATCTTTCCAGACACCGAACACGGTTCGCAGGCTGATGCGGGCGGCATGTCCGCGCAACGCCAGTCGCTCTTCCATGGTCAGCAGGATTTCGCTGATGCCGAACAGGCCGATCACCGCAACCAAGAAATTGATGCCGCGCATCAGGTCATTCGAGTCGAACGTCATGCGCAGTTGGCCGGATACAGTGTCGAGACCAACGCCCGCAAGCAGCAAGCCCAGCGCCATCGAGATCACGGTCTTGTGCTTGGCTTCGCGACCCAATCCCACGAAGGAACAGAATGTCAGCAGATAGACCGCGAAGAATTCCGGCGGACCAAACCGGAGCGCAAAGGACGAAATAGCCGGCGCAAGGAATGTGATCAGCATCACCGCAGCGAGCGAACCGATGAACGATGAGGTGAACGCCGCGGTCAGCGCTTCAGCAGCCTTGCCCTGCTGCGCCATCGGGTAGCCATCGAATGTGGTCGCAACCGACCAGGCTTCGCCGGGAATGTTGAACAGGATCGATGTGATGGCGCCGCCGAACAGCGCGCCCCAGTAGATGCACGACAGCATCACAATGGCCGACGTCGGATCCATCGTGAAGGTCAGCGGCAACAGGATCGCCACGCCATTGGGGCCGCCGAGACCGGGCAGCACGCCGACGAAGATGCCGAGCACAAGCCCGACCATCATAAGTGCAAGAATCTTCCAGGTGAAGAGAACTGCGAAGCCGTGCAGCAGCAGACCTAATGCTTCCATGACCCTGTCCTACCGGCTTGAATTCTAGCGACCGAAGGCCGCTTCGAGCGGTCCCTTCGGCATGATGACGTCAAACGCGATGTCGAACGTCACGAACATGATGGCGACGAAGATGAAAGCCGTCAGCAGAGACTTCCACCACGCGATCTTCCCGATGATCGCCATAAAGCCTGCAATGAGAAGGAAGCTCGCGACATAGAGCCCGAGCCACTGCATGGCGAAGCAGAACAGAAACGTCGGCACGAATACCTGCAGCACGCGTCGAAGCTGGGCGCGGGTGACGAAAGTTTCCAACGGCTCGCTGCGCTTCGCCAGCTCGCTTATCAAACCATAAACCGAAGCGCCGCCGAGAATAATCGAGAGATAGAACGGGAAGTAGCCAGCCTGCGGTCCCGTATCGTCCCATGACGCGCCGGTGCGCCAATTGTCCCAGCCGAGCAGAATCGCTAACGCGAACAGCAGGACCATGACCGTCGCTTCAACCGTGCGGTTGTCGGTGACGGCGGGAGAGTTCTCCTCAGGCGCCGTCGGATCCTCGACAACGATTTCGATGTCTTGATTTGCCATGATGAAATTGCCGCAGGTTCGCTTGACGCAGAAAATTGGAGCCGGCGCCGCCAGATGACGGCACCGGCTGACGAGTGCGTATCTTACTTCGCGACGAAGCCAGCTTCAGTCATGAGCGACTTGTTGAGCGCGTCGTCTTCCTCGAGGAATTTGAGCATCTCCTTGCCGTCGATATAGACCGGCTTCAAAGCCTGCTTTTCCATATAGTCCTTGTATTCCGCCGTCTGCGTTATCTTCTTGAACAGATCATCATAGAAAGCGGTCTGCTCAGGCGTCACCTTGCCGGGCAGGAACATCGCACGCAGCATCAAATACTGCATGTCGAGACCTTCTTCCTTGCAGGTTGGGATATCGTTCCACGACTGCGTCTCGGTCACCTTGGTCTTGTAGGAGATGCGCTCGCTGTCGAACACACAGAGCGCCCGCACCTGCCCAGCACGCCAGACTTCAAGATTTTCCGACGGATTGTTGACGTTCGCCTCGACGTGGTTGCCGACAAGCTGCGTCGCAGCCTCGCCGCCGGACTTGTACGGCAGGTAAGAGAACTTCGCGCCGGTCTTCTTTTCCATGAACACAGTGAGGACGTGGTCTTCACGCTTCGAGCCGGTACCGCCGAGCTTGTACGGCGAACTTGCTGCCTTCGCCGCTTCGATAAACTCCTTCACCGTCTTCGGACCACTCGCGTTGTCCCACAGCACAAATTGGTCCATGGCAATGATGGAGACCGGCGTCAGGTCACGCCAGTTGAACGGAATTTTTGCTGATAGCGGCAGCATGTAGATCAACGAATAGGCGATCAACACCTTGTTCGGATCACCATCGCTACCCTTCATGTACATCAAGGCTTCCGCACCCGACGCACCACCCTTAAGCGACACGATAATGGGCTGCTTCATCAGATTGTTCTTCTGAATGGCGGCCTGCATCATACGCGCCATCTGGTCGGACGCGCCGCCTGCACCTGCAGCGACGACGATTTCGACCGGCTTTGTGGGCTCCCAAGCCACGGCGGGCGTGACCGCCGCCAGCGTCGCAAGCACACTTGTAGCCCTGATGAAATTCTTCATGCGTCTCTCCCTGTGGCGTTTTTAAGCCGGCTTGACCGGACTTTTGTCCTTCTCCGCTATCCTGCGGATTTCACAGCATCAATTCAAGCGTCGCCAACCGAAGGTCAGGCGACAGCCGCTTTTGTCGCAGCTGCGCCGTTTCCGGTCAGCACATTCATTGCTGCCATCACACCGCCGGCCTTGTGTGGCACCTTCGCAAGCCCCAGCGCCATCTCGACGCCCGAGAGCGTGCCCATCAGCATCAGGTCGTTGAAATGACCGAGATGGCCGATGCGGAAAACCTTGCCCTTGATCTTGCTGAGACCTGCGCCGAGCGACATGTCGAAGTTATCGAGCGTCACCTTGCGGAACTGATCCGCATCATGCCCCTCGGGCATCACAACCGCGGTGAGGATCGGTGAGTATTCGCGTGGATCGAGGCAGAGATTTTCCAATCCCCATGCATCCACCGCGGCGCGTGCCGCTGCTGCATGTCGCTTGTGGCGGGCGAACACGTTGTCCAGCCCCTCCTCCATCAGCATCGCAATGGCCTCCTTCAGGCCATAGAGCATGTTCGTTGCAGGCGTGTAGGACCACCCACCGGTTTTGTTGGCCGCGATGATCTCGTGCCAGTCCCAATAGGACCGCAGCATATTGTTCTTTTTCGAGGCTTCGAGAGCCTTGTCCGACACGGCGTTGAAGCCGAGGCCTGGCGGCAACATCAGGCCCTTTTGTGAACATGACACGGTGACGTCCACGCCCCAGCCATCGTGATCGTAATCGATCGAACCAAGCGACGAGATGGTATCCACCAGAAACAGTGCGGGATGCTTCGCCGCATCGATCGCTTTACGGATGTCATGAATGCGACTGGTGACGCCGGTCGACGTTTCGTTGTGCACCACCATCACGGCCTTGATGGCGTGATCCTTGTCCTTCGACAGGCGCGCTTCAATGTCTTCAGGCGAAGCACCACGGCGCCAATCGCCCGGCACGAATTCCACATCAAGCTTCAGTCTATCCGCCATCGCACGCCACAACGTTGCGAAGTGTCCGGTCTCGACCATCAGCACCTTGTCGCCGGGAGACAGCGTGTTGACGATCGCGGCTTCCCACGCGCCGGTGCCGGATGACGGATAGATGATGACAGGATTCTTGGTCTTGAAGACCTTCTTGCTGCCCTCGATCACCTCAAGCCCAAGCTGGGCGAACTCCGGTCCACGGTGGTCGATGGTCGGCATGTCCATCGCACGCAGCACGCGATCCGGAACGTTGGTCGGACCCGGAATTTGAAGAAAATGCCGCCCGGTGTGGACTGTGCTGTTGGACATGGTGCGCGGCGCTCCCGATATTTTGCATGCAAAAATTTGTGCAATGCGAGATTTTGTTGGCGCGGATTGTATTCAGATTATTCTTTTTCACAACCCAAAAATCCGCTACGTCTAGATTTGTGGACATTAGACCTCGTGACGCGTGCGAATTCCCGCGATTCTCGAATCCAGCGCGCGATCTTCACAATCCCGGAGGCATCGGATTTTGAATAATCTTTTGAGAGCCACATCACTGGAGATTGTCGAGACGCAGCCAGTATCGCTGCACAGCGATCTCCTGAGCCAAATCCGCGATTACATCGTCGAAGGCCATCTTGAACCGGGCAGCCGCATCCCCGAGCGTGAACTGTGCGAACGGTTCGACGTATCCCGCACCCCGCTTCGCGAAGCTCTGAAAGTGCTGGCCTCGGAAGGATTGATCGAACTTCTCCCCAACCGCGGCGCGCGCGTCCGTCAGTTTTCCGAAGCCGACATCCGCAATCTCTTTGAATTGATCGCCGGCCTCGACTTCGTCGCCGGGCGCACTGCCTGCGAGCGCATTTCGGACGAGGACATCGCTGCGATCGAGCGCATGCATCTGGAAATGTATGCCCACTATCTGCGGCACGAGCTCGCGGACTATTTCCGCCTAAACCAGAAGATTCATCAGGCCATCGTGGATGCTGCCGCTAATCCCTTTCTGAGCGCGAACTATGCGACAGCGAACGCGATTGTGAAGCGCCTGCGCTACTCAGCGAATCTCATTCACCGCGACCGCCTGAGCGACGCGATGCGCGAGCATGAAGCTATCGTCGACGCGCTGCGCCGTCGCGATGGCGAGAAAATGGGTAAGCTGATGTTCGACCACATGCGCGGCAAATGCGAAGCCGTGTGCGAGTACGTACGCGAGCATCAGCCGACGAGTCCGCCCGCCGACGTGTCGGCGCTTAACGACAGTCCGTAAAAATCAATGGGCGCTTCCGAGTTGCCCACTTCAGTTACATCCTGATCGAGATTCACAATGGCTCAGCAGAAGGCCGCACAAAAACCAACAACAGCGCAGGACAGTGCCCTCGCCGCGCGCCTGTCGCGTGAAATCACTGGCGATGTGCTGTTCGATTCCTTCAGCACCGGCCGCTACGCAACCGACGCCTCGTTCTATCAGATCAAGCCGCTTGGCGTGGTCGTTCCTCGGACTATGGACGAGGCGCTGCGCGCACTGGCGATCGGACGCAATGACGGACGCATTGTCACGCCGCGCGGCGGCGGCACCTCGCAATGCGGCCAGACCGTCAATGAGGGTCTCGTCGTCGACTTTTCCAAACATCTCAATCGCATTCTCTCGCTGGATGTCGAGAAGCAGACCTGCGTGGTCGAGCCAGGTATCGTGCTCGACGATCTCAATCGTCAGCTCAAGAGGCACGGGCTATGGTTTCCGGTCGATGTTTCGACTGCATCGCGCGCCACCATCGGCGGCATGGCCGGCAACAATTCCTGCGGTGGACGGTCATTGCGCTATGGCACCATGCGCGACAACACCATCTCTATGGACGCCGCGCTCGCAGACGGCACGCTGCTACACTTTGGGGAAGTCGCACGCGATACGGCATGGCAGAACACCGAGCAACCGGGCCGCGACCTGTTCCGCGATATGCTGGCGCTCGGCGAGCGCGAAGCCGGTGAGATTGCGGAGCGCTTTCCCCACGTCCAGCGCCGCGTCGGCGGCTACAATCTCGACGCCCTGACGCCGCGCCCGACCAACAACATGGCGCATCTTCTGGTGGGCTCGGAAGGTACGCTCGCCTTCACCACGAAGGTTGAGCTGAAGCTCTGGCCGTTGCTCGGCAGCAAGGTCTTCGGCGTTTGTCACTTCGGCAGCTTCTATGAGGCGATGGACGCAACACAGCACCTCGTCAAGCTAAAGCCGATCGCCGTCGAACTCGTCGACAGCACCATGATCGCGCTCGGCCGTGACATCGCGATGTTCAGGCCCACCATTGAAGCCGTGGTGCGCGGTGAACCGGAGGCCCTGCTCGTTGTCGAATTCGCCGAGGCCGATCAGGCCGCAAACCTCGCCAAGCTGAAGCAGTTGAGTGAGCTAATGGGCGACCTCGGCTTCGGCTGGGATCAGCCGAAGCGGCGCTGGGGCGGCGTCGCGGATGTCGTCGAGCCTGCGATGCAAGCTGCGATCTCGGACTTCCGCACATCCGGCCTCAACATCATGATGTCGATGAAGCAGGAAGGAAAGCCCGTCTCCTTCGTCGAAGATTGCGCGGTGCCGCTGCCGCACCTTGCGGACTACACCGAACGTCTGAACAAGGTCTTCGAGAAGCACGGCACGCGCGGCACCATGTACGCCCACGCCTCCGAGGGCTGCCTCCATGTCCGCCCGGTTCTCAATCTCAAGCTGGACAAGGACGTCAAGGCGATGCGCGCCATCGCCGAAGAAGCTTTCGCGATGGTCCGCGAGTACAAGGGCTCGCATTCCGGCGAACATGGCGACGGCATCGTTCGTTCCGAATTCCACGAAACCATGTTTGGCTCACGCATCGTTCACGCCTTCGAGGAAGTGAAAGAGCGTTTCGATCCCGACAACACGCTCAATCCAGGCAAGATCGTCCATCCGCCGCGGATGGATGACCGCTCGCTGTTTCGTTACAAGCCTGACTACAAGGTGCAGGACTTAAAGACGGTCCTCGACTGGTCAGCCTATCCAGGCGCCGCCGGCGGCTTTCAGGGCGCCGTCGAGATGTGCAACAACAATGGCGCCTGCCGAAAGCTAGAAGGCGGCGTGATGTGCCCGTCTTATCGGGCCACTCGAAACGAAAAAGACGTGACGCGCGGCCGTGCCAACACATTGCGGCTCGCGATCTCTGGGCAGCTAGGTCCGGACGCGCTGACATCGGACGACATGATGGAGACGATGAAGCTTTGCGTCTCCTGCAAAGCCTGCCGCCATGAATGCCCCACCGGCGTGGACATGGCGAAGATGAAAATCGAAGTGTCGGCCGCACGCGCCAACAAATACGGTTTGTCGTTACGTGACCGGCTCGTCGGCTATCTCCCGCACTATGCCGGGTTCGCCTCGCGCTTCGCACCGCTCGCCAATCTTCGCAACAAAAGCGCAACCTTGCGCTGGCTGCTGGAAAAGTTAGCCGGCATCAGTGCACAGCGCGATTTACCGGCGTGGCGGCGTGACACCTTCAATCCTGCGGCGGAGGCCTATGGCCCCACCGACGGCCGCGAAGTTGTTCTTTTCGCCGACACATTCAATCGCTCCTATGAACGCGAAAATCTCGATGCGGCCCTGCGCGTGCTCGTCGACGGCGGCTATCGTGTCCACCTACCCCGCGCGCTCGATGGCGGCCGGCCGCTCTGCTGCGGCCGCACATTCCTGTCGGCCGGGCTTGTCGATAACGCCAAAGCCGAACTGAAACGCGTGGTTGAAACGCTGACGCCTTTCGCTGAACGTGGGGTGCCGATCGTCGGTCTTGAGCCGAGCTGCTTGCTGACCTTGCGCGATGAATTGCTGTCGCTGCGTTCCGACGACGCGGCGAAGGCTGTCAGCAAGAAGGCCCTGTTGTTCGAGGAATTTCTGGTGCGCGAGGCGGAAGCCGGTCGGTTGCAGCTTCCGCTGGGCGCCATCGAGAAAAGCGCGCTTGTCCACGGTCATTGTCACCAGAAATCGTTCGGCGCATTTGCGCCGGTGGAGAAGATCCTGCGTCTCGTGCCGGGCCTGAAAGTCACGAAGATCGAATCCAGCTGTTGCGGCATGGCCGGCGCATTCGGCTATGGCGCCGATACCTACGATGTCTCCCTTGAAATGGCCGAAGCATCGCTGCTGCCCGCCGTGCGTGGCGCGGGAGATGACGCGCTGATCGTCGCCGACGGCACCTCCTGCCGACATCAAATCAAGGACGGCGCTGGTCGCGGTGCGTTGCATGTGGCCCGCGTCCTTGCCATAAGCCTCGACCAAGGCGCGGCCAAAAACCCTGCTCTTTCATAAAACCATCAAAAAGGATTGCCTCATGACCGACCTCACCCTCGACGTCGCCCGCAAGATCGTCGATGCCGCACTCGCCAAGAGCAAGGAACTGAAGATCAACCCGCTGGTGGTTGCCGTGCTCGACGCCCGCGGCTGCATCAAGACCGTCGTGGCCCAGGACGGCACCAGCCTGCTGCGCGCAGAGATTGCACACGGCAAGGCCTACGGCGCTCTGGCACTCGGCATGGGCTCCCGCGCCATTTTCAAGCGCGCCAACGAGCAGCCCTATTTCGTCGATGCCATCAACACCATGGCACGCGGCCAGCTGGTCCCGGTGCCCGGCGGGGTCCTCATCAAGGACAAGGGTGGTGTGCTTTTGGGGGCTATTGGCATTAGCGGCGATACGTCCGATAACGACGAAATCTGCGCACTGGCCGGCATCGAAGCCGCCGGTCTCGTCGCCAACGCCGGATAATCTCCACGGAGAGCCATATGACGTTTCCGAGGGCCTCACAGGCTCTAGCCCGCTTCACAGTGCTGGATCTGACGAGGATACGCTCCGGTCCAACCGCTGTACGCCAGCTCTCCGACTGGGGCGCAAACGTCATCAAGATCGAGGCCCCGGCGGATCTCGCAGACAGCGAGCAACCCGGCGGGCCTCGCCACGGCCCTGACTTCCAGAACCTTCATCGCAACAAGCGTGCGATGACGCTGAATCTGAAGGACCCGAAGGGCCTGGAGGTCTTCAAGCGTCTCGTCGCGAAGGCGGATGTCATCGTCGAGAACTTCCGCCCTGATGTGAAGGCCAAGCTCGGCATCGACTACGACAGCATGCGCAAGATCAATCCGCGCATCGTCTACGCCAGCATCTCCGGCTTCGGCCAGGATGGCCCCTACAGCAAGCGCCCCGGCTTCGATCAGATTGCGCAAGGCATGGGCGGACTCATGTCGATCACCGGTCTTCCGGGTCAGGGGCCCGTGCGTGCGGGCATTCCGGTCGCCGATCTTACCGCAGGCTTGTTCTGCGCACTCGGCATTCTGACCGCGTTGCTGGAACGCGATGTCTCCGGCGAAGGTCAATGGGTGCAGACATCGTTGCTGCAGGCGATGATCTTCATGCTCGACTTCCAGGCCGCGCGCTGGCTGATGGACAATGAAGTGCCAAAGCAGGCGGGCAACAACCACCCCACCAGCATCCCAACTGGCGTGTTCAGGACGAGCGACAGCTACATCAATATCGCAACCACCGGCGGGAAGATTTGGGAACGCTTCGCGGCGGCGATTGAGGCACCCGATTTGCTGAAAAATCCTGACTATGCGACGACCACCTCGCGCTCCAAGAATCGCGATGCGCTGAACGCCGCGATCGAGACTTATCTGACAAAGCGAACGACCGATGAATGGGTCGGAATCCTCAACACCGCTGGCGTACCGTGTGGACCGATCTACTCCATCGACCAAGTGTTCGATGACGAACAGGTTAAACACCTCGGCATTGCGCAGGATGTTCCGGACACCAACACACGTCTGGTCGGACAACCTTTCACACTGTCACGCACACCAAGCCGGATGGCTGCTCGTCCGCCTCTTGTCAGCGAGCAGACGAAGGACGTGCTCGCGGAATTCGGCTTCACTGAACAAGAGATCGCCTCGCTTCAGCAAAGCAAGGTTGTCTGACTTTTTTCAATTCCAAGGACCTCAATGATGACCCAGACCGACAAAGTACTCTCCCGCAAGGACGGCAACGTCGGCTACATAATTTTCAACAATCCCGAGCGCCGCAACGCGATGTCGCTGGAAATGTGGCAAGCCTGCACCCGATTGATCGGTGAATATGCCAACGATCCCGAGATTCGGGTCGTCGTACTTGCAGGTGCCGGCGACAAAGCTTTCGTGGCCGGAGCTGATATCTCCAAGTTCGGCGACGAACGCTCTTCCGAGGAAGGCGTAAAGCGCTACAACGAAGCGGTCGAAGCCGCCTATGCAAGCGTTCACGAATTCCCGAAGCCGACCATCGCGCAGATCCGCGGCTTCTGCGTCGGCGGCGGTATGGGGCTGGCAAGCTGCTGCGACCTGCGCATCTGTTCAGAAGATGCGCGCTTCGCGGTGCCGGCGGCGAAGCTCGGCCTCGGTTACGGCTATCCCGGCGTGAAGCGGCTGATGGACGTTGTCGGTCCATCGTTCACCAAGGAAATCTTCTACACCGCGCGGCAATTCGATGCCATGGAAGCGGTCGAGATGGGCCTCGTCAATCGCATGGTCGAGAACTCTGAGCTTGAATCCTATGTGAAGGGTTATGCCGAGATGATCGCCGCCAATGCACCGCTGACGGTCGACTCGATCAAGTTCATCGTTGGCGAAGCCTGCAAGGACGAATTGAAGCGCGACATGAAGCGCTGCGAGGATATGGTCAATCAGTGTTTCAAGAGCGCAGACTATGAAGAAGGCCGCACCGCCTTCATGGAGAAGCGCAAGCCGGTGTTTAAGGGACGCTGATGCATTGCAGTGAAAGGGAGAACTTGCGAGAATGCTAACTCTCTATCACTGCGCCAATGCCCGCTCGTTCAGGCCGCTATGGACGCTCGAAGAGCTTGGCCTGTCCTATGACCTGCGGATGCTCCCGTTTCCTCCGCGCTTTCTCCAACGGGAGTATCTCGAACTTAATCCGCTGGGAACGATCCCGCTTCTGATCGATGGCGAGACGCGGATGACCGAGTCCGCAGCCATCTGCCAATACCTTGTCACGCGCTACGGTCCTTCCACCCTAGCGGTGACGCCGGATGAACCTGCCTACGGCGCATTCCTGAACTGGCTTCATTTCGGCGAAGCCACGCTGACGTTCCCGCAGACGATATATTTTCGCTACGCGCAACTTGAGCCCGACGAGCGAAAGAACCCTCAAGCAGCGGCGGACTATGCGCGCTGGTTCCTGGCTCGCTTGAGAGGTGTGGATGCCATCGTGTCTCATTCGGACACGATCTGCGCCGGACGCTTCACGGCGGCTGACATCTCGGTCGGCTATGCACTCATGTTTGCGCAGTCCAATGGTCTAGCTGTGCAATTCCCTCCGGCAATCAGTGCATACTGGTCGCGCCTGAAGAAACGGGACGGCTTTCGCCGCGCTATCGCGTCGCAAGATCGCGCGGGCATCGAACAAAACGTTCCTGTGACCAGCTAGATAGAGCGGCGCGCCTCGGCTAAAACAGCAGCATAAGCGGGATCAGATCCGCAATGCTGCATCACAAGAAACGCCAAGGACAAGAACAATGACGTATGAATTCGCCAAGGTCGAACGCAAGGGCCACATCACCATCGTCACGCTCAATCGCCCCGAAGTCATGAATGCAATGCATTCGCCGGCGCACTTCGAATTGCATCGCGTGTTCGACGAGTTCGCCAACGATCCCGAGCAGTGGATCGCCATCGTGACAGGCGCTGGAGAGAAAGCATTCTCCGCCGGCAACGACCTGAAATGGCAAGCTGCGGGCGGCAAGCGCGGCTGGGACAAGAGCGGTTTTGCAGGTCTGACCGAGCGTTTTGACTGCAACAAGCCGATCATCGCGGCCGTCAACGGCGTTGCCATGGGTGGCGGATTTGAGATCGCGCTTGCCTGCGATCTGATCATTGCTGCGGAGAACGCGGTGTTTGCGTTGCCTGAACCGCGCGTCGGTCTTGCGGCCCTGGCAGGCGGACTGCAGCGCCTGCCGCGCCAGATTGGTCTCAAGCGCGCCATGGGCATGATCCTTACAGGACGTCACGTTTCGGCACGCGAGGGATTTGAACTCGGCTTCGTCAACGAGGTGGTGTCTCAGGGGCAGGCGCTGTCAGCTGCCGAGCGCTGGGCAAATCTGATCCTGCAAAACGGCCCGATGTCGATCCGCGCATCGAAGCAGACGATTCATCGCGGCCTCGGCGTTTCACTCGAGCAGGCAATGGCCGAGCAGCGCGATTACCCCGCCGTTCGTGCACTGGCAGCTTCCGAAGATTACATCGAAGGCCCGAAAGCCTTCGCGGAGAAGCGCGCGCCGCAATGGAAGGGACGGTAACGCTCATCCAGCCCTTCTTTCTGAAATAAAGGCTGCGCGGCCGTTACGGCCGCACAGCCGGCGTCTCCACCGCCATCCCGCGCGCCCGTGACATCAGATAGAGCTTAAGCTCCACGGTCTCGGGCGCATCGGCATCGTAAGGCTGGGCTCGCATACCCACCATACAGTTGCGCAGCCGGCGCTGCAGCGATCCGAGACTTTGCCATTCCAGCCGATAAAGCGGGTAGCCCGTTGGATGAGCTTGAGTGATGGCAGAACCCGCAAGATGCTTGTCCCAATTGTCGTCATGACAATTAGCGCAGGCCAGATTCAGTTGCCCCTGACGGCGCATGAAGATCTCACGCCCCTTACTGATGAAGGGATCAAGCCGTGGGTCGTTGCCGCTTTCAATCGGCAGGCCGCGTGACTGCCGCCCAATCAAAGCCGTCAAAGCAAGGAGTCCGCGGCTTTCGTTTGCAAACGGTTGCGCCTGTTGATGACGGATGCGGCAAAGATTGACCCGCTGTTCGAGATCGACAGGTTTTCCCAACGTCGCATCGAACGCAGGATATCGCGCGGCCACGCCGCGCATGCTGATCTGGACGTCGCCATGACAATCGGCGCAGGCGCGATCAGCCGTTCCAGCCTTGGCTTTCCAGAGCGCTTCCCCGTCAAGCACCCAGAGCATGCCCGGATTAGCGGTATCCTCGTTCTGCATCGCCTGGGTATCGACAGACATGAACGTCGCGCCGGACCGGCGCTCTGCCTGCGGAATTTCAGCTGCAGAAACACATAGGATGGACGCGATCATCGCGAACAGGAGCCATCCGGCAATGCCGCGGATGAAAATCATTCGACAATGATGCTCGCAGAAGCAGTTTCCGAAAAGCCCTTGTCCCCGGTCCATTCAAAATTGAACGTGCCACTCTCGGTCGCTGTCGTAAAAAAAGTGATGAACGGGTTCGCCGCAAAGGCCGGGAATAGATCAGCGCGGAATATCTCAACGCCGTTATAGCGGCAGGTGAAATGGGTGATGATGTCGCGCGGGATTACCTCACCCGTTGGCGTGTGACGATAACCCGTCTCCATGATGTGCGACATCAACGTCTTGATCTCAATGACCTCACCGCGCTTTGCCTTCGGCGGAACATTGATCAATGCGGGCGCCATCAGCTGGCCTCCTCAGTACACGCGGCAAGCGTCACAACGACGTCCGCCGTGGTCGACCAGAAGGAACCGTCCGAAAGCCTGGCAATCGCAGTAATCGTCTGGGTGTCCGCCAACCGGATGCGGGTCGAAACCTGAGCACGTCCGGAGCGCGCATTCAGATAGAAATTGCCGACATTCGGCTGCGGGTTCTTTTCATTGAAAACGTGAATGCTGGTAACGTAGTCTTTTTCCGTCATTGGGCTCGTGACCGAAACGACGAGCGGAACGGTGTTTCCATTCTCGACCAAGGGCGGCACATCAAGCTTGACCTTGCCGGGATTGACTGGCGTACCGCCCGTCACATGGCGGATAGCTGCGGCCATCGAGTCCGGCGTGGCCCTTGCAGGCCGCACGCTCACGATCGGCATCACGCTGACCAGAGCTGCGCCGCCAGCGACCGCGAGGAATTTCCGACGTGTGGAATTCTGTTCGTCCATCATCCGTCTCTATATCCCGTCAATCACGCAGTGTCGTGAGATACGCCACTACGTCCTCGATCTGTTCGGCCGATAAGATCGGCTTGCCGTGCCACGTTGCCCCGACACGCTCCAGCCCATCCACACGATAATAGGACGGCATGATCGTTGCCGGATTGAGGCGCGAGGCGTCCACCATTCGGAGCCGCAATTGGCCCTCCGTCCATCGACTCCCCGCTCCCGCCAGATTGGGCGCGAGATCGCCCTGAGTTTTCTGCTCTGCAAATGGCCCACCGTGGCACAATACGCAGGTGTTTTGCCTGTTGACGACGATCGCTCGCCCCCGCTCCCGATCCCCTGGCTGTCCCGTCAACGACGCCTGGATCGTATCATCGACAACGACATAGGATTTGAGTTCATCCGCGCGGGCAACACTGCCCAACGTGAGCAACAACGCCCCCGCGAAAAATAGTCCTTCGTATGCGCGCTTAACCAAAGACCTCTGCCGTGATCGTATCGAACCAGGAGCGCGCATAGAGCGCCTCGCGCTCACGAAACTCATGTGGGGCATCGAGCGGGCTCATGCCGCCCGCTCCCTCGATATCCGCCAGCAAGCCATTCTTCGGCTGATAGACACCGGCAACCGAAATCCCGTAGTCCGGCGCCGCAAGGCTGTAGCATGTGTTGATCAGCTTCGGCGAGGCTGGGGTGCCACCTTCAAGCATCGTCACAACGGCAGCGGCGCAGGCCTTGGCCTGTGCGTTGGCCGAGAACGCAGATTTCGGCATACCGCCCGCGATGCAGGCGTCACCAATGACATGTACATTCGGAACCTGCTTGGATTCGAATGTCACCGGATCGATCGAGCACCAGCCGGACTTGTCGGTCGCTCCCGCAAGTCCAGCAATGCGGCCGGCGCGCTGTGGCGGGATAACGTTTGCGACCTGCACCGTGTGTTTACCGAAATCGGTGACCAGCGTATTGGTCGATGGATCCACCGATGTGACCTTGCCGCCCTGCGACAGCGACACGCGCTCAATCAATCCCGGATAAAGTTCCTTCCATGCATTCTCGAACAGATGCTGCTTTGAGAACGGGTCTTTGGCATCGAGAATAATGAGCTTGGATTTCGGCTTCTTTGTCTTGAGATAGTGCGCAATGAGACTGGCTCGCTCGTAAGGCCCGGGCGGACATCGATAGGGATTGGCGGGCACTGCAATCGCCACCACGCCTCCATCCTCCATCGCTTCGATCTGACGGCGTAACAGCAGGGTCTGCTCCCCCGCTTTCCAGGCATGAGGCATCTTTTCAGACGCCGCTTCGTCATAGCCCGGCAGCCCGTCGAAGCGCAGATCGATGCCCGGAGCGAGTACGAGCCTGTCATAAGGATGCATCGATCCATCAGCGACTGTTACCGTGCGCGCCGGTGGGTCGACTTTCGTCGCAGCCTGAGCAAGCACGGTTACGCCGCTGGATGCGACCTTCTCGTAACCGAACTGCTGCTGTTTGATTGAACGATCACCGGCGATCACATCATTGCTGAAAGGACAGGCCGTGAAGGTTGCGTTCTGCTCAATCAGCGTCACTTGCAGCGATGGATTGAGCTGCTTCAACGCACGCGCGCAACTTGCGCCGCCAAAGCCGCCGCCGATAACGATAACCCGCCCTGCGCCCTGCGCAAGCGCCGGCCGCGCGACTGCGAGCGACATCGCGACCGTTGCCGCACCACCGACGAATTCGCGCCGTGTTGGACGATGTTTGTTGTCCATCATTGCTCTCTATTTCTGGGTTGCGAGCCAGACTGCAATCGGCTGCAGCTCGTCATCGGAAAAGCCCTTGGCAATACGGCCCATCACCGTTGATGGTTTTGAGCCATTGCGAAACGCCGCCATGACGGACACGATCTCATTGGCGTCGCGGCCATAAATCCGGGGAATGGCAGACGATGCAGGCTCTTGAACGGCATGACAGCCGGAACATGCCGCGGCGCCGGGAGGCGGCAGCGATGCCGCAGTCGCCGGGCCGAGGCACACAACTGGCGCGATCAGAAACACGAAGCGCAATGCTTTCATGATGATAATCCGGAAAAAAGAGCGGCGGCCATAACAGCCGCCGCTGCATCATTATTACGCGAAGATAACGTCGTGGTTCTTCAGAGGCACCGAGCGAATGCGTTTTCCGGTCGCCGCGAAGAACGCATTGAGGACAGCCGGTGCGGCAACGCAGATCGTCGGCTCGCCAACGCCACCCCAGAACCCGCCACTCGGCATCACGATAGACTCGACCTTCGGCATCTCATTGATCCTCATCGAGTTATAAGTATCGAAGTTTTCCTGCTCGATGCGGCCATCCTTCACAGTGCATTCGCCGTAGAACAGAGCCGACAATCCGTAGACGAACGAGCCGGCAATCTGCCGTTCGATCTGCGCCGGATTGACCGCATAGCCCGGATCGGTGGCCGCGACGATGCGATGGATCTTGATCTTGTTGCCGCCATCGACCGAAATTTCGGTCGCCGCCGCAACGTAGCTGCCGAAGCCCATATGCTGGCAGATACCGCGGAAGATGCCCTTCGGTGCTGGCGTGCTCCAGCCGATCTTTTCCGCCACGGCATTGAGCACGGCGAGATGCTTCGGATGGTTGGCCATCAGCTTTCGGCGGAATTCCAGCGGGTCCTGCCCGACGGAATGCGCCAGCTCGTCCATGAAGCTTTCGAGATAGATCGCATTGTGATTGACGTTCACACCGCGCCAGAAGCCCGGTGGCACATGCGGGTTGCGCATCGAGTGATCGATCAGCAGATTCGGCACGGTGTAACCGAAGGCTGCTTCACCGCTCGGATTGAGCCCCTGGAAGGTGACAGGGTCCATTCCGTTCTGCATCGCTTCCGGACGCACGCTGGCCAGAATCGACTGACCAGAAATCCGCATCTGGAAGCCGACGAGATTGTTCTGGGCATCGAAAGCACCGACCAGCTTGCATTGCGTGACCGGATGATACTTGCCGTGCAGCATGTCCTCTTCGCGCGACCACAGCAGCTTCACCGGCGTGCCCGGCATCTGCTTGGCGATCGCAACGGCCTGACGCACATAGTCCGTCATGCCGCGGCGACCGAAGCCGCCACCGAGCATGATCTTGTAGACTTCGCACTTCTCGCTGGGCAGCCCGGACGCTTCTACAACGGCCGCAAAAACCGCCTCGCCGTTCTGCGTGCCGGTCCAGACCTCACACTTGTCCGGCGTGTAGAGCGCTGTGGCATTGAGCGGCTCCATCGCGGCGTGGTTCTGGTACGGATAGGAGTAAACTGCCTCGACCGTCTTCGCGGCACCGGCAATCGCTGCCTTCACATCACCGGCCTTGTTGGCAACGAAGGCGGGCTGCGCCGGATCGAGTCCTTCCTCGAGCCATTTTGCAATGGAGGCGCTGGAGACCTTGGCGTTCTCCCCCTCATCCCAGACAACCGGCAATGCATCGAGCGCGGTCTTGGCGTGCCACCATGTATCGGCAACCACCGCAACGGCGCTGTCGCCGACACGGACCACCTTCTTGACACCCTTCATGCCCGCGACCTTGGCTTCGTCGAAGCTCTTCAGCTTGCCGCCGAACACCGGGCAATCCTTGATCGCGGCGTTCAGCATGCCCGGAAGCTTGATGTCGGCGCCGTAGATCATCTTGCCGTTGGTCTTATCCACAGTATCCAGCCGCTTCAGCGGCTTGCCGGCAATTTTCCAGTCCTTCGGATCTTTCAATTTCACGTCTGCCGGAGGTGTCAGCTTCGCCGCTGCTTCCGCCACCTTGCCGTATGTTGTGGTGCGTCCCGAAGCCTTGTGCGTAATCACGCTGTTCGCAGCCGTGCATTCCTCAGCAGGCACTTTCCATTCGTTGGCGGCAGCCTGGATCAGCATCACCCGCGCGGTCGCGCCACCCTTGCGCACATAGTCATGCGAGGTACGAACGCCGCGGCTACCGCCCGTGGAGAAATCGCCCCACACGCGTTTACGCGCCACGCTCTGGCCCGGCGTCGGATATTCGGTCGTAACTTTCGACCAGTCGCATTCAAGTTCTTCGGCGACAAGCTGAGCGAGCCCGGTCAGCGTGCCCTGCCCCATCTCGGAGCGCACAACGCGGACCACCACCGTGTCGTCGGGCCGAATCACGACCCAAGCATTGACTTCAGGGGTGCCGTCGGCTGCGCGCACAATACTCGGCCCACCGAAGGGAAGATCGAGACCGAGGGCCAGTCCACCGCCAACCGCGGCCACGCCCAGCACGAACGAACGGCGATTCATATTCGGAATATGATTCATGTCTGCCCCCTTAAGCGTTCGCGGCAGCGTGAATGGCTTCACGCACCTGCTGAAACGTGCCACAGCGGCAGATATTGGTGATGGTGTCGTCGATGTCCTTGTCGGTCGGCTTCGGATTGTCCTTGAGCAGCGCCGCCACCGCCATGATCATGCCGCTTTGACAATAGCCACACTGCGGAACGTCGTTGGCGACCCAGGCCTGCTGCACCTTGTGGACGGCGCCATCGGAGCCCAATCCCTCGATCGTCGTGATCTGCTTGCCAACCGCGTCGCTCAGCATCACGCTGCACGAGCGCATCGCTGTGCCATCGATATGGACTGTGCACGCACCGCATTGTGCGATGCCGCAACCGTACTTCGTCCCTGTCAACCCGACGTTTTCCCGAATAACCCATAGAAGCGGAGTGTCCATCTCCGCATCAACATCGATTGTCTTGCCATTGATAGTGAGGCTTGCCATCGCATTTCCCCGTAATAAGGCGCATATCGCCGTAGGCGTGGATGTTGATCATTAAATTGGAACTATTCCAAATCAAAAATCCGCGTTCATCGCTCCACAAGAAAATAGGCCGAGAAGGCGTCATCGCGCTGAAACAAAGAGATTGCCTAAAAACATCTCACCGCGACGCCACGCCGCATTTGTAAAAAGAAAAAGGCCGGAATTGCTCCCGGCCTTCTTCGTGAGTCGCTCTGCGAAATGTGCTTACTTGGCTTCAGCACGCTTCGGCGGTGTCGCCGGCCACGACTTGATCAGCGTGTCGTAGTCGACGGTCTCGCCCTTCGGCTTTTCGTTCGCCAGCTTGCGCTGAGGCGCAATGTTGCCGTCCTTCTCGGACTTTGCGTACCAATACTCAGCCGTCTGCTTCGGATTGAGCTTGGGGCCGCAAGCGCCCTGCACACCGGACTTCTCGAGGCGCTCCATCACCGAGTCCTGCGCCGCCGCCAGCGAATCCATCGCTGCCTGCGCTGTCTTTGCACCGGACGACGCATCGCCGATGTTCTGCCACCACAGCTGCGCCAGCTTCGGATAATCCGGCACGTTGTTGCCGGTCGGAGTCCACTGCACGCGTGCGGGCGAGCGGTAGAACTCGATCAAGCCGCCAAGCTTCGGTGCACGCTCGGTGAACGACTTGTCCCAAATGTCCGACTCGCGGGTGAAGGTGAGACCGACATGGCTCTTCTTCAGGCTCACTGTCTTCGCGTTGATGAACTGAAGATACAGCCAGGCCGCCTTGCGGCGATCAGCCGGCGTGGACTTGAGCAGGGTCACCGAACCGGCGTCCTGATAGCCGAGCTTCATGCCTTCCTTCCAGTAAGACCCATGAGGCGAAGGAGCCATGCGCCATTTCGGCGTGCCGTCAGCATTCATCACCGGCAGACCGGGCTTCACCATGTCCGCGGTGAAGGCGGTGTACCAGAAGATCTGCTGGGCGATATTGCCCTGCGCAGGAACGGGACCCGATTCCGAGAAGGTCATGCCCTGTGCCTGTGGCGGGGCGTATTTCTTCAGCCAGTCAAGGTACTTCACAATGGAGTACACCGCGGCAGGACCATTGGTGTCGCCACCGCGCTCGATCGACGAGCCGACCGGCCGGCAGCCTTCCATGCGGATGCCCCACTCGTCGACCGGCTTACCGTTCGGAATGCCCTTGTCGCCGTTACCCGCCATGGAAAGCCAGGCGTCAGTGAACCGCCAGCCGAGTGACGGGTCCTTCTTGCCGTAGTCCATGTGGCCATAGACTTTGACGCCGTTGATTTCCTTGATGTCGTTGGTGAAGAACTCTGCGATGTCTTCATACGCCGACCAATTCACCGGCACGCCGAGTTCATAGCCGTACTTGGCCTTGAACTTCGCCTTGTAGTCCGGATTGGTGAACCAGTCGTAGCGGAACCAATACACGTTTGCGAACTGCTGATCCGGAAGCTGATAGAGCTTGCCGTCCGGCGCGGTCGTAAACGACTTGCCGATGAAATCGTCCACATCAAGCATCGGATCCGTGACGTCCTTGCCCTCGCCCGTCATGTAATCTGACAGAGCGATGGTCTGATTGTAACGGAAGTGCGTGCCGATCAGGTCAGAGTCATTGATCCAGCCGTCATAGACGTTCTTGCCGGACTGCATCTGGGTCTGCAGCTTTTCAACGACGTCACCTTCCTGGATGATATCGTGCTTGATCTTGATGCCGGTAATTTCGGTGAAGGCCTTCGCCAGCGTACCGGATTCATACTCGTGCGTCGTA
This sequence comes from Afipia dichlorophenoxyacetatis, assembly GCF_055386385.1. Taxonomy (NCBI): domain Bacteria; kingdom Pseudomonadati; phylum Pseudomonadota; class Alphaproteobacteria; order Hyphomicrobiales; family Nitrobacteraceae; genus Afipia; species Afipia dichlorophenoxyacetatis. The sequence continues at coordinate 4,589,569 of NZ_AP029250.1, forward strand.
ATCGTTTCCGAGACGACGTTGATATCCATGCCCTTGAAGGGTTCAGCGGCCTTGATGAACCACTGCATCTCCTTCATCTGGTCTTCCTTCGACAACGTCGAAGGCTGGAATTCACTATCGATCCATTTCTTTGCAGCCGCTTCATCTGCGAAAGCTGGAGCGGTGATTGCAGCCGAGGCTGCCATCAGCGCCACCGCGCTTGCCATCGTCAGAAGACGATCTCGTGTTGTATGTCGCATGGTTTCCTCCGTTGAAACACAACTCCAGGTCCGGGTTGATCCCCGGATCTGCCTCTCTTCACCCGTCTAGACGTTGCGAAATATGGCAACGGCTGTAACGAGCGAAATCACACTGGCGAGCCACAGGCTCGACACCTCAACGCCTTCGCCGATCGGAAGCGTCGCGATCGGACTGACGCCGACAAAACCAATCCACAAAAGATGAATGACCGCCGCTGCGATCAGCGAAATGAACAAACGATCGCCCCGGGTGGTCGGAATGCGCAAAATGCCGACGCGCTCCGCTTCCGGATAACGCACCGCAAGCAAAGTCATGACTGCGAGCGTCGCAGCCAGCAGACCGAAGAAAATCGCGGTCGGCAGCGTCCAGGCCATCCATGCGATGTTTTCCATGGGTCAGCTCCCCTCACACCCGTCCCAGCGCGAAGCCGCGCGCGATGTAGTTACGGACAAACCAGATCACCAACGCGCCTGGAATGATGGTCAGGACGCCGGCCGCGGCCAAAAGCCCCCAGTCCATACCCGACGCTGATATCGTGCGCGTCATGGTCGCGGCAATCGGCTTGGCGTTGACCGACGTCAGCGTGCGCGCCAACAACAACTCGACCCATGAGAACATGAAGCAAAAGAAGGCCGCGACACCGATGCCGCTTGCAATCAGGGGCATCAGGATCTTCACGAAGAAACGCGGAAAGGAATAGCCATCCAGAAATGCGGTTTCGTCGATTTCCTTCGGCACGCTCGAAATGAAGCCTTCGAGAATCCACACCGCCAACGGCACATTAAAGAGACAATGGGCCAGTGCCACGGCCCACGGCGTATCGAACAGATTGATCGCCGAATACAGATTGAAGAACGGCAGCGCGAACACCGCGGGCGGAGCCATGCGGTTGGACAGCAGCCAGAAGAACAGATGCTTGTCGCCGAGAAAACGATAGCGCGAGAAAGCGTAGGCTGCGGGAAGCGCAAACGAGATTGAGATGATCGTATTGATGATGACGTATTGCAGCGAGTTGATGTAACCGGAATACCAGCTCGAATCCGTAAATATGCGCTTGTAGTGCATAAGTGTCGGATGGTTCGGCCACAGAGTCATGGTAGTTACGATCTCTGTATTGGTCTTGAAGCTCATGTTGATGAGCCAGTAGATCGGCAGCAGCAGGAAAGCCAAAAACAGCAAAAGGATGATGCGGCGCCCCGGAATCGTATGCATCACGCGCCTCCTTCTGTCTGCGCGCGCTCGTTGTCGGCGTTCGTCATCACTGTATAGAACACCCAACACACAATCAGAATGACGAGGTTATAGACGATCGACAGCGCAGCAGCCTTGCCGAGATCGAACTGCCCCAGTGCAATCTTCACCAGTTCGATGGATACGAACGTAGTGGAATTGCCCGGGCCACCGCCGGTCACGACGAATGGCTCAGTATAGATCATGAAGCTGTCCATAAAACGCAGCAGAACAGCGATCAGCAAAACCCGCTTCATTTTCGGCAACTGGATCGCTATGAAGACAGCCCAGCGCGAGGCACCATCGATCTGCGCCGCCTGATAATACGCATCCGGAATGGATTTCAGGCCCGCGTAACACAGCAACGCGACCAGGCTGGTCCAGTGCCAGACATCCATCACGACGATGGTGGCCCACGCATCGAAGCTGTTGGAGACGTAATTGTAGTCGAACCCCATCTTGTTGAGCGTGTAGCCCATGAGACCGATGTCGGGGCGCCCGAAAATCTGCCAGATGGTGCCGACCACATTCCATGGGATCAGCAACGGAAGCGCGAGGATCACCAGACAGGCGGCCACGCGCCATCCTTCCCGCGGCATCGACAGCGCAACTAGAATTCCGAGTGGAACTTCGATCGCGAGAATGATGGCCGAGAACAGCAAATTGCGGCCCAGCGAAGCAAGGAACCGCGATCCGAGATCCGTCGACGGATCGAGCAATTCCTTGAACCAGCCGACGCCGTTCCAGAAAAATTGATTGTTGCCGAACGTATCCTGCACGGAATAGTTCACGACGGTCATCAGCGGCAGGATCGCAGAGAACGCCACGATCAGAAACACCGGGAGAACCAGCAGCCAAGCCTTGTTGTTGATCGTCTTGTCCATCAGCCGCGCCCCTCAACCAGAACGCTGTCGGCGTACACGTGAATATGAGCCGGATCGAACACAAGACCGGCGGTGTTGTCCGGGATCGAAAATCCGTTCGGGACGCGCGCAGCGAATTTCACATCTCCAATGCGCGCACGAGCAAAACGGACGCGCCCAAGATCGTCGATCCGTTCAATCTTCGCGGTCAACAGCCCCGGCGCGGGCGGCGCCACGCTCACAAACTCCGGGCGGACACCGATCTCGATTTTCGCGCCCGGCGGCAGGTTGTCGTAGCTGCTGTTCAACGCAATGACGTGACCATCGATCCGCGCCTCGCGGCCTTTAACCTCGGCCGGCACGATGTTCATGCCCGGCGAGCCGATGAAATAACCGACGAAGGTATGCGCCGGTTTCGCAAACAACTCTTCGGGCGTGCCGCTTTGCACCACGCGGCCGTCGTGCATCACCACCACCGTGTCCGCAAAGGTCAGCGCCTCGGTCTGATCGTGCGTGACATAGATCATGGTGAGATCAAGTGCTTGATGCAGCGCCTTGAGCTTCGAGCGCAATTCCCATTTGAGATGTGGGTCGATCACCGTCAGCGGCTCGTCGAACAGCACGGCCGCAACATCAGAGCGCACCAGTCCGCGCCCAAGGGAGATCTTCTGCTTCGCGTCAGCGCTCAGCCGCACGGCCTTGCGGTTCACGAACGGCGTCAGGTCGAGCAGCTTCGCGATTTCGGCCACACGCGCGTCGATCTCGTTGTGAGGCAGACCGCGATTCTTCAGTGGAAACGCGAGATTTTGCCCCACGGTCATGGTGTCGTAGATCACCGGAAACTGGAACACCTGCGCGATATTGCGCTCACGCGTCGAAAGCGGCGTGATATCTACACCGTCAAACAACACCTTTCCGTGTGATGGCGTGACGATACCCGAGATGATGTTCAGCAACGTCGTCTTGCCACACCCTGAAGGCCCCAGCAGCGCGTAGGCTCCACCCTGCCGCCACGTCATGGTCATCGGCTTCAAGGCGTATGAGGCCGTATCGGCGGTTTCGCCTCCGTAGGAATGGGCAAGATCAACAAGATCGATACGGGCCATGGCACGCCTCACATGGACCGCGGCGCGGCAACAAGCCGCCCCGATGTGTCAAAAATGAAAAGATCGTCCGGGTTGAGAACCGCGTTGAGTTCCTGCCCAGGCAAAAACTCGTGGATGCCCTGCAACACCGACACCCAGTTATAGCCGTTGCGGTTGAGGTGAACGAAGCTCTCCGAGCCTGTGATTTCCGTCACCGAGACTTTGGTTGAGAAAGCATGTCGCCCCGGCGCCGCACTTGCGACCTCAAGCTGATGCGCGCGGAAACCGACGTTGTAATGTCCGTCCTGCAATCCTTCGAAAAGCCCAGTGGCTGGCGCGCTCTCGCCGCCGGCATACTGGATGGATCCATTCTTCTTCTCGATGCCAACCGTGTTCATAGGCGGATCGGAAAACACTTCGGCGACGCGAACGGTGTCCGGGCGGCGATACACCTCAGGCGTCGCTCCGACCTGAAGCGCCTGCCCTTCCCACATGCAGACGGTGCGACCACCGAGCAGCAACGCTTCTGAAGGTTCAGTCGTCGCATAAACAAAGATGGCGCCGGACGCTTCAAAAATGCGCGGCAGCTCGGTGCGCAATTCTTCGCGCAGCTTGTAGTCGAGATTGGCGAGCGGCTCGTCGAGCAATACCAGATCAGCGCCCTTGACCAGCGCCCGCGCAATGGCCGTGCGCTGCTGCTGGCCGCCTGAAAGCTGCAACGGCGTGCGATTGAGAAAGGGCTCAAGCTTGAGCAGTTTCGCCGCGTCATGAACGCGCTTTTCAATCTCCGCGCGTGGCTTGCCCTGAACACGCAGAGGCGACGCAATATTCTCAAAAACTGTCAGCGTCGGATAGTTGATGAACTGCTGATACACCATCGCGACCGAGCGCTTGCGGATATCGATGCCGGTGACGTCCTTGCCGTCGACGAGAATGCGCCCCGACGTCGGCTTGTCGAGGCCGGCAAGCAGCCGCATGATCGATGTCTTGCCCGACAATGTCGGACCGAGCAGCACGCTGAGTGTGCCACGCTCCAGCGTTAGCGACACATCGTGAATCCACGAAACACCGCTGACGTCCCGCGAAACGTTGTCGAGAGCGACGCTCATGTACGGCCTCCCGCCTCCATCACGGGCCGGGCGGCCCCATTACGATGGGTGGTCATCCAGTCGTCGAGCGCCTTTATGTCATCAGCCGACAGGCGCAGACCGAGCTTGGACCGTCGCCAGACAACATCCTCTGCGGTGCGGGCGAATTCGTACGTCATGAGATATCGGACTTCACGCTCAGTGAGCGTGTCGCCGAACAATTGCCCGAGATCCGACGCCGACGAGACACCGCCAAGAATCTTGCTGGCACGCGTACCATAGGCGTGCGCCAGACGAAGCGCGAGGGCGCGCGACAGGAACAAATGGTCGCGGATCAATTCATCGGCCAGCGCCGGAACGGCGGAGACATCTAGATCACCGCCCGGCAATGGCGCCTTGCCCGTCCATCCGGCCTGCTCTTTGGTGCCATGCAGATACGGCTCCAGGCGTTCGAGCGCTTCTTCGGCAAGCCGGCGATACGTCGTGATCTTGCCGCCGAAAATCGACAGCAACGGGAGGCCACCGGGCGCATCAAACTCAAAGACATAATCACGCGTAGCAGCTTTCGCTTCGCTGGCACCGTCGTCATACAGCGGCCGAACGCCAGCATAGGTCCACACGACATCCTGCGGCTTCACGGGCTTGGCGAGATAATCGTTGACCGACTGGCAGAGGTAAGTGATTTCCTCCGCCGACGCCTGCACTTTGGCCGGGTCACCGTCGTAATCGCGATCCGTGGTACCGATCAGCGTGAAATCATCCTGATAGGGAATGACGAAGACGACGCGACCATCAGCATTTTGGAACGTGTAGGCGCGATCATGATCATACAAGCGCGGTACAACAATGTGCGATCCCTGAACCAGACGGACTTTGGCCTTGGCATTAATGCCCGCGCGGCGTGCCAGCACATCGTCGACCCATGGACCACCTGCGTTGACCAGCACGCGCGCCTTGATGCTGTCCTTTGCACCAGTGAGCGTGTCTTCCAGCGTCACCTGCCAGCAGTCGTCCAGGCGCTGCACCTCAACTGCCCGCGTCCGCGTGCGGATCACTGCGCCGCGATCGGCGGCATCACGCGCATTCAGGACCACGAGCCGGGCGTCATCAACGAAGCAGTCAGAATATTCAAACCCCCGCGTGAAACGCCCCGGCGCCAGTGGTTTCCCGACTTCATCACGCCGCAGATCCAGCGAACGGGTCGCCGGCAGCAAGTGCCGCCCGCCAAGATGATCGTAAAGAAAGAGACCAAGCCGCAGCAGCCAAGCCGGCCTCAGACCTGAGTGATGAGGAAGCACAAACCGCAACGGCTTAATAATGTGAGGCGCGATTTGCCAAAGCACTTCGCGCTCGATCAGGGCTTCGCGGACTAGGCGGAACTCATAATATTCGAGATAGCGCAGGCCACCGTGAATCAGCTTGCTTGACCACGACGATGTGCCGCTGGCCAAGTCATTCATTTCACAAAGAAAAACAGAATTTCCGCGACCGGCAGCATCCCGGGCAATGCCACAGCCGTTAATCCCTCCGCCAATAATTGCGAGGTCGAAAACCTGTCCCAATGCGCTTCCCCGGCAACCGCTCTTTTCGAATTCAGCGGTTTTACTTTCGTTTTTGATTAGATCACAACCAAAAGCGAAAGCAAGCGCCAAAAGGAACCTAAACTATGGTTGTCACCAGCGGCCGTGGTCAGACGGCATCAGACCGATGCACGCGCCAATCCGATCGAAATGAAAGAGCGAATTGTTCAGAAGTCGGATGGCTTGTCCGGCATAGCCTCGATGACCACGATGCCGCCGCTTGTGCAGATATTTTGCAGCCCGGCTGGCAACGCAACGTCGGTCACGAAGGTCTGGATCTGACTGAGATGCGCGATGCGGACCGGCGCACTACGCTGCAGTTTGGTGCTATCCGCCACCAGCATGACGCTACGCGCATTGGCGATGATCGCCTGCGCTGCCTGCACCTCGCGATAATCGAAGTCGAGCAACGCGCCATCCTCGTCGATGGCTGACGCGCCGATGATGGCGTAATCCACCTTAAACTGCGTGATCAGATTGTTGGCCGTTGACCCGATCACGGCCCCGTCAGAGCGGCGCACTGTGCCACCGGCAACGATGACTTCGATGCGCGGATGACGATAGAGCATCATCGCAACATTCAGGTTGTTGGTTATGACCAGCAAATCCTCATGCGACGTCAGCGCGCTTGCAACTTCTTCGGTCGTGGTTCCGATGTTGATGAAGAGCGAGCAGCCATTGGGGATTTGCGCGGCAGCGGCAACACCGATGGCCTTCTTCTCCTCCGCAGCAACGAAGCGGCGCGCCTCGTAGGCAACGTTTTCAACACCAGACGCGATGATGGCTCCGCCATGAACCCGCGTCAGCGAACGGCGGTCGCAGAGATCGTTAAGATCCTTGCGAATGGTCTGTGCTGAGACTTCAAACCGGCGCGCCAAATCCTCCACAGTCACACGCCCCGACGAGCGTGCGATGTTAAGAATGTCGGACTGGCGGCTGGATAGTTCGGTCATTCAACACCCGATCCTAGTGGTTCAATTCTAACATTTGCATCCCGCTTCAGCGGATACCTTTGCAAATGTTAGAATCAAAGAACCACTAGCAAATATAAGCTGCTAGTGGACCAATGGTGATGATGTTCGCCGCCCCGGTCAACTCGGGATTTGCAAGTTCGGGCGCGGAACGACAAATGGATGCGAACCGTGCTGCATCGCTGCAAGCAATATACAACAACGAAATGTCAGCAGCCCATCGTCGATGCAGCTTGAAGGCGTCTGTCTTTCCGTCGATAATCCTGGCATCGAGATACTTAAAATTCGTGCGTCATGCACAAGCCGACGTTGTGGAACACCAGTGGCACAGTTGAATCCCAATCGCGAGCCTGAAGTCACACCTCCGCCCGCTCCGGTCGCGGCAGAGAGTGCGCCGCCTTCGTCTTCTTCGAGCAATGCGATGCGCCGTCTTGCCATCCCGTTGCTGGCCGTTGTGGCCACCTTCATCTTCGTTGCGCTGGCAACCACTCGTTGGGACGCATGGACTGGAAACGCCAGCATTCAGACCACTAATGATGCTTATATTCGCGCACAAACGACACGGCTAAGCAGCCGTGTCGCCGGCGAAGTGCTAACGGTTGCGGTCGAGGACTTCCAGCATGTCAAAGCAGGCGATCTGCTGATTCAAATCGATCCGGCCGATTACGAAGCCCAGGTGGCACAGGCAGAGGCCGCTGTGGCTGGTGCTCAAGCCACACTCGACAACCTCGATAATCAGGTCGAGCTTCAATACGCCACCATCGCTCAGGCCGAAGCTCAACGCGTATCTGCGGAAGCGCGCGAAGTCGAAGCACGGCAGGAGCAGGAGCGGCAGGAGACGCTGACCAAAACAGAAGCCGGAACACGGCAGAAGCTCGAGCAAGCGATTGCCGACTATGCCAAAGCCCAGGCAGACGTCCGCGCCAGTCGCGCCGTTATCGCTGCCCAACGACATCAACTCGAGGTGCTCGCGGGCAACAAGAAACAACGCCATGCGGATTTGCTCGGTGCACAAGCAATGTTGTCCGCGGCCCGGCTTCGTCTCGGCTATACCAAAATCGTTGCGCCATTCGACGGCGTCATCGGCGAGCGATTGGTTCAGCCGGGAGATTACGTCAACATCGGAAGCAACCTGATCAATGTTGTACCGCTGCCGAATGTCTACGTCATCGCTAATTATAAAGAGACCCAGCTGACACATGTGAAGCCTGGTCAGCGTGTCGACATTACAGTTGATACGTTCCCCAGCGAGACATTGCGTGGCCGGGTCGAGCGCATTTCACCAGCAAGCGGGTCTCAATTCGCACTGCTGCCCCCCGACAACGCAACCGGCAATTTCACCAAAGTGGTTCAGCGCATCCCTGTCCGCATTGCACTCGACAAGGATCAACCCCTGCTTGAAAAACTTCTTCCCGGCATGTCGGTCGTGTCCCGGATTCACGTCGGCGAGACTGCCACGGCCGAAGCCCGCGGAGCCGGCACCAATGGCGGCAAGTGAGGTCATCCGAAGCGGCCCCGTATCGCTTGGCGGGACGTCTGCTCGACCGCTGTTCGCTGCCGGCGCGGTTCTGTTCGGAGCGTTTCTGGCCAATTTCGACAGCCGCCTCTTCACGATTGGATTGCCGGATCTCAAGGGCGGCCTTTCGCTCGGCTTCGACGAAGGCGCCTGGCTGAGTACGGCGGCGATCGGATCTCAAATCCTGATCGCTCCAGCAGTCGCATGGCTCGCCACGGCATTCGGACTTCGCCGTGTGCTGGGCATTCCAAGTCTCATTTACGCCGTGGTGTCGCTCCTCATCCCGCTTACACGGGATTACAGCTTGCTGATGGCGCTCTGCGTGATCCATGGTCTGCTGCTCGGGACATTCGTTCCTGCGACCCTGATGATCATCTTTCGCAACTTGCCAATGAAGTGGTGGTTGCCGGCCATTGCGCTCTACTCAATCCGTGTCGGCTTCACACTGAACTCTGGCATTTCGCTCGTCGGCTTCTATGTCGATACCCTCGGCTGGCAATGGATGTTCTGGCAGGACATCATCGTCGCGCCGCTATTAGGATTGCTCGTCTACCTGGGAACACCGCATGATCCCGTCAATCGGGAGCTGGTCCGGGAAGCTGACTGGGGCGGCATGCTGCTTCTCGGCACTGGCTTCGCGATGATCTACGCTGGCCTTGATCAGGGCAATCGTCTGAACTGGCTTGAATCCGGAACGATCGTCGCCCTGCTCATGGGTGGCGTTTTTCTCTTGGTGTGTTTTCTCATCAACGAGTCGCTCGTCAAGCATCCTTGGGCCCACGTGAAAATTCTGTTCTCGCGCAACATCGGTCTCGCGCTCGTGGTCATCCTTTTGTACACGCTCACGGGTCTCTCCAATTCGTCTCTCGCGCCGAATTTTCTGACCGCCATCGCACAACTAAGACCGGAACAGACCGGCTCACTGTTCCTGATTTACGGCGTCCTGCCGATGGCGGTGACACTCCCCTTGTCGATCTACCTGATGCGGCGAATCGATCCGCGCATCGTTCTGATCATTGGGCTGACGGCCTTTGCAGTCGCCGGATTGCTCGGAACTCAAATCACCAATGAGTGGGCGCTGACGGACTTCATCCCGATGGTCTTGCTGCAATCGCTTGGTCAAGCTTTCACGCTCTTCCCGATCATTATCATTGCGGTCTCCAATTCCGATCCAACCCGCGCAACCGCGTTCGCTGCCTACATTCAGATCATGCGTCTTGGGGGGGCGGAAATCGGTATCGCACTGATGGGAACCTGGTTGCGTGTTCGCGAGCAGCTTCATTCCAATCTGCTCGGTCAGCACGTCGCCGACGGCAGCGTGAATGTGATCCATCTATTGGCGAAGTTATCGAATTACTTTGCAAGCGATGATGCTGGAAGCGCCCCGGCGCGCAGCATTGCCACATTGGCTTCGCGCGTTGCGCGCGAGTCCAATGTTTTAGCTTATATCGACGGCTTCTGGCTGACCGTCTGGTTTGCGATCGCCGGGCTTGCCTTTACGGCCTGCATCGGACGATCGCCTCAAGGTCCGTTCACACCGAAATCAAACTGACCGGGGTCAGACCGCAATCTTGCGGTGACGGATCGGTGCTCCGAATGTCAGGCTCGCGGCCGCATCGATGATGGTGTTCGCATCCAGACCATAGTGCTTGTAGAGGTCACCGATGGTTCCGGTCTGGCCGAAATGCTGGACGCCGAGCGCTTCCACACGATGACCGTGCACACTGCCCAGCCATGCCAGCGTTGCAGGATGGCCATCGACCACCGTGATCAATCCGCAGTCACGCGGCAGCGGAGCCAATAACTGCTCGATATGGCTTGGTTCGCGCGGACCACCATTGCGGCGACGTTTGCGCGACGCCGTCCAACCTCCGTGCAGCCGGTCTGCCGATGTGATCGCGAGCAAGCCAATGTCCCGGCGATCTTCGCCGAGGAAGCCCGTCGCCTCGATCGCTTCTGGGGCCACTGCGCCGGTATAGGCGATCACCAGTTCAGCATTCGGACCAGGCTTGCGCAGCCAATAAGCGCCCGCGGTAATATCGTTCTCTAGCTCAGGCGTCATCGTTCGCTGAACCTGATCGAGCGTTCGCGTGGAGAGTCGGAGATAGACCGAACCGCCGTCCTCATCGCGTTGCATGTGCTCGAAGCCCCAGCGCATGATGACAGCGAGCTCGTCCACAAACGCCGGCTCGAATGATGCCAGACCATCCTGTGCCATGCCGATCAAGGGCGTTGCGATCGATTGATGCGCGCCGCCTTCCGGCGCGAGCGTAATGCCTGATGGTGTCGCCGCCACCATGAAGCGTGCATCCTGATAGCAGGCATAGTTGAGCGCATCGAGCCCGCGCTCGATGAAGGGATCGTACAATGTTCCGACCGGCAACAACCGCTCACCATTGATCGAATGTGACAGACCCAGCGCGGACAGCGCGATGAACAGGTTCATCTCCGCGATGCCGAGTTCAATGTGCTGGCCCTTCGGCGAGTAGTCCCATGCAAAGGTCGAGGGAATCTTCTCCTTGCGGAACAGGTCGACCTTCTCTGCCATGGCGAACAGACCGCGGCGGTTGACCCATGGGCCGAGATTGGTCGACACCGTGACGTCAGGCGACGTGGTCACGATGCGCTCGGCAAGCTTTGTTTCGCTGCGCGCAAGCTCGTTGAGGATCAGGCCAAACCCCTGCTGGGTTGACATCCGCGGCGTGAGCGAAACAGCCAAGCGTGCCGGCACTTCAACCTTTGGCGCATTGAGGCGCCGGGTACCTTCGCGGGCGAAGGCGACGTCCTTGAGGAATGCTTCAATACGCGCAGCATCCAGCGGCAATCCTTCCAGCCGATCCCATTCATGGCCCGGACGGATGTTCTGCGCTTTGCGGAACGCTTCCATCTGGGTAACCGTCATGAGGCCTGCATGGTTGTCCTTGTGGCCCTGGAACGGCAGACCGACGCCCTTGATGGTATACGCGATAAAGCACACCGGGCGATCGTGATCGATGGCCTCGAAGGCCTCGAGCATGCTCGCCATGTCGTGACCGCCGAGATTGGACATCAGCGCGAGCAACTGTTCATCACTGCGTTTCTCGATGAGTTTGGTGACAGCCCCTTGATCGCCGATATCGTCGAGCAAATGCTTGCGGAATGCGGCGCCTCCCTGGAAGCACAGTGCCGCGTACATCTGGTTCGGGCAGGTATCGATCCAGCGCCGCAGCGCCTCACCGCCTGGCTCAGCGAATGCGGCCTGCATCAGCTTGCCGTACTTCACGATCACCACGTCCCAGCCGAAGTTACGGAACATGGTTTCGAGCTTCTCCCACAGCCCTTCGCGGATCACGGCGTCGAGGCTCTGGCGATTGTAGTCGACGATCCACCAGGTGTTGCGCAGGCCCTGCTTCCATCCCTCCAGCAACGCCTCGAAAATGTTGCCTTCATCGAGTTCCGCGTCGCCGACCAGTGCAATCATGCGTCCTTCCGGACGGTCCTTCATCCAGCCATGGGATTTGACGTAATCCTGCACCAATGACGAGAACAGCGTCTGGGCGACGCCCAACCCCACCGACCCTGTCGAAAAATCCACATCGTCAGTGTCCTTGGTGCGAGACGGATAAGACTGTGCGCCCTTGAAGCCGCGGAAGTGCTCCAACTTTTCGCGGGTCTGGTGTCCCAGCAGATACTGGATCGCGTGAAAAACCGGGCTCGCATGCGGCTTCACCGCAACCCGGTCTTCCGGCTTCAGCACACCAAAATAAAGCGCGGACATGATCGTCGCGAGCGACGCCGAGGAGGCCTGATGGCCGCCAACCTTAAGACCATCCGAGTCAGGGCGAACATGGTTGGCGTGGTGGATCGTCCATGACGACAGCCACAGCGCCTTCTTCGCGAGAGCGGACAGAATTTCTAGACGGGACGGATCGATAGCCATAGCAGCACCAACGCAATGATTGAGCCACAACACTAGTCCTCGCCGATCGTCGAAAAATCTCAAATAATATCGACGAGAGCACGAATATTAGTATAAAATCTCAAAGAAATACACCCGATTGAGATTTTATCCCAATGACCGATCTGGATGCCATCGACCGAAAAATTCTTGCGATTCTGCAAGCTGATAGCCGGGTGACCATGCAGGAACTGGCAGATCAGGTCGGCTTGTCGGTTTCGCCATGTCACCGTCGTGTCAAGCTCCTGGAAGAACGCGGTGTCATCACACGCTATATCGCGATGGTCGATCAGAAGTCCGTAGGACTTCCTGTGAGCGTGTTCATTTCCATCAAGCTGGAACGCCAGAAAGAAGAAGACCTCAACCGCTTCGCGCGGGCGATTTCAAAATGGAACGAGGTCCTGGAGTGCTACCTGATGACGGGCAACCGCGATTATCTGTTACGCGTCGTCACCGCGGACCTGCCGTCCTATGAAGCTTTCATCAAGAACAAGCTGACGAGACTGGACGGGATCGCCTCGATTGAATCGAGCTTCGCACTCAGTCAGGTCAAATACTCGATCGCGCTGCCGGTCTAGAGCATACCAGACCAGCCTGTTTGCGATGTCGAGGCGAATTCGACATTGGTCTGATTTATTCCCAGTCCAATTCGTCGATAATCTGCTCTCTAATGATTTTGATGGAGTGTTCGGTCTGTCTCGCTTTGAGAACGGCCTGATAGGCCTCAATAATACGGAGGTCGTGGATGGCCATGGTGGCATTCCCAAGCCCCAGATCAGGCACAACGTCGTTCAGCACGACCACACCGTCGGCTGAACTTTCTACCTCGTACCGGACTTCGCTTTCGCCCGTTGCCAGTCGCATGAGATTCTCCTTCGCTGGCATCGTTAGGCGGACTAAGCTACCTACCTCTTAAATAAGGAACCCGTACAAATACGGGTTCGGCAAGAAAATGGGATTGAGTCGGAATGGGGTTTGCGGGCGGAACTGGCGCCGAGATCTACGTGGTCGATGACGATCCGGCGATCCGAAAAACTTTAACGGCTATTTTTTCGGCGAAAGGCTACGAAGTCGTCTGCTTCGCCGACGGCGCAGCGCTCTTGGCAACGACCAGACAGAAAACCCCGGCCTGCATTATTCTTGATGTCCATATTCCCGGCCGATCAGGCCTCGACATCCTGAAAGAACTCAACGCCGACGACTATCCGGCCCCCATCTTCATTATGTCCGGCCAAGGCGACATCGCTATGGCCGTTGACGCAATCAAGAATGGTGCGCTCGATTTCATCGAAAAACCCTTCCGTGGAAGTGTGGTGACCGAAAAGGTCCGCGATGCAATTGAGGCCTTCACCCGCAGGCAAGCAGCCAATCCAGCCACGAACTCCGCACGGTTTCATTTCCCTGGCCGCGAACCGTTGACCCGGCGCGAGAGTGAAGTTCTGGCGCAATTAGCGGCTGGTGCATCGAACAAGGAAGTCGGTCACCAACTCGGCATCGGCACGCGCACTGTGGAATTTCACCGCGCACGACTGATGGAAAAGCTCGGCGCCAGAAATCTCGCCGACCTGATGCGAATCTATCTGAGCGGAGCGTCCTGACCCACGCCGATCAATTCGCTTTATCAGCTCCATCGAGCGCGAGCCTGATCATTCGCGCAAGATCAGCCTTGCGATAAGGCTTCGCAAGTAAAAGAACGCCTGGGTCTAGGCGTCCGTGGTGAACGATCGCGTTTTCTGTGTAGCCCGACGTATAGAGAACCTTGAACTCACCGCGCAGCTTGCGCACCTCTTCGACCAGTTGCCGGCCGTTCATTGCACCCGGCATAATGACGTCGGTAAACAGCAAATCGATCGTTGGATCGCTGCGAATGGCGTCCAGCGCCTCTTCGGCGTTCGCGGCCGACAGCGTGCGATACCCCAAACTGCGCACCTGGGTGACCACATAGTTTCGAACGAGAAGATCGTCCTCCACCACCAGAACAAGCTCGTTGCCGCCGACGGCCTTCTCCACCGGATCGATCTCGATTGCCGTGGACGAGAGCGCCCTGCTCTTCGGCAGATAAAGCTTGATGGTCGTGCCGTGGCCTTCCTCGCTGTAGACCTTGATATGACCTTCCGACTGCTTGACGAAGCCGTAGACCATGCTGAGGCCAAGCCCGGTGCCCTTGCCGATGTCCTTGGTGGTAAAAAACGGCTCGAACACTTTGTCGATGAGATGCGCTGGGATGCCCGAGCCGGTGTCGCTGATCGCAATCAAGACATATTCGCCGGGCTTCACCTCGCTGTGCTGACCGGCATAGACCTCGTCAAGATAGCTGTTGATCGTCTCAATGATCAGCCGGCCGCCCTGCGGCATGGCATCACGCGCATTCAGCGCAAGGTTCAAAATCGCCGTGGTCAACTGATTGGGGTCGACATAAGCGAGCCACGGATCGTCGGCGAGCAGCGTCTCGATTTCAATCTGCTCACCAAGCGTCGGGCGCAGCAACTTGCTCGTGGTCAGGATCAAGGTGTTGACGTCGATTTCCCGCGGCTGCAATGGCTGCCTGCGTGCGAACGCCAACAAATGGCCTGTAAGCTCGGCACCTCGCGCGGCAGCCTCATCGATCATGTGCGCGATGCCGGCAAGCTCCGGACGATCGGCGACGCCTTCGGCGAGGATTTCGATGGTCCCAGTAATCACGGTCAGAATGTTGTTGAAGTCGTGCGCGACGCCGCCGGTCAACTGACCGACCGCATCCATCTTCTGTGCCTGACGAATTTGATTTTCTGCTGCTATCCTATCGGTCAGATCACGAATAAAGGCATTAAAGACAAGCCCGCCTCGGCGTTGAAACGCCGTCACACTGAATTCGACGCGCATCTCTGCGCCATCTCGTCGTTGCGCTTCGATCTCGAAACGATTTCCGTGCCTCGTGCCCGCATCGCGTAACATGCGCGCGAGAGCCTCTCTGTGATGTGCCCGATGGGTCTCCGGAACAATGAGCTCACCGAGATCGCGTCCAAGCGCCTCCTCACGCGACCATCCGAGAATCTTCTGTGCCTGCGAATTCCAATCGATGACAATTCCGACGTTGTTCATTTGAACGAAGGCATCGAGCGACGTCTCGATGATACCCAGCGCCATTCGCTCACTTTCCGAAAGCGCCTCCTGCGCCAACCGAACGTCGGTGAGGTCGCGCGCGATCTTGGTCGCTCCGATAATTTTTCCGTCGCGCGCTTTGATGGGAGAAACGCTGAGTGAAAGCAGGATCTCGCGTCCACTTTTGGCAATACGCACCGTTTCGTGCGGGCTAACGACATCCCCCTGGCGAATACCTTCGAGGATCACCCGCACTTCCGAACGGCGCTCCGCAGGTACGATAAGATCAATGCTGTTACCGATCGCCTCTTCGGCCGTGTAACCGAATAACCGCTCAGCAGCGACGTTCCAGCCGGTAATTATACCGTCAAGTGACTTTGTGACGATGACGTCGTTTGATGACGCGACCACGGCGCCGAAGAATTCTTCACGCTCCCTGTGCCGGTCGCGCTCCAAGGCAGCGTCTGATCGCTCCTTGTTCAAGAGGCGTGCAAGCTTGGCTTGCAATTTTCCGGTTTCCAGAAGCAACACTGCCAGCACGAAGCTCGCAGCGGCTAATCCGTAAATGCGCCCAAGATAAAACCCGAGATCAAACCGAACCTCATTGAGGATGGCCGATAGCGCGATATCAAAAAGCCACGCGCACATCACGACCATGAGCCAGACGTCGAGCACCGAATGCGGCCGACGCTTCCACAACACCACGAGCGCAGCCAGGCTCAGCAGCCAGACCGATGACACGATCCCGATCATTGTGGGCGTGTAGCGCCTCTCGTGCAGCAGGACAGGTAAGAAGTTGTGCCCACCGGTGACTGCCCACACGAGGATAACCACGACCGCACAGACTGCGATGACGCTTCCAAGAATGCTGCCTCGCACGGATCCTTTGATCGCAGCATCGCCATCCGGTGTTGACAGGCCGTAGCCGAGCACCAGAAGCGGAAACACGCCGTGCCAGCACATATAGAGCCAGACAGTGGTCTGTGATCCCGCGTTGAACAACCCTGTCGGCGCGAACAGCCCGGGAAACGTCAACGCATGCGCTACGGCAGCCAGCGCCGTAAACAGATAGCCGCTGGCCAGCAGCAGCAATCCACGCGAGCGCAAGGCATTGAATTGCCCAAACAGAAGAATGGCGGTGATAATATCGATGGCAGCAAGCGCGAACTGATAGCTTGCAACGAACGCAGGGAACTCGCCCGGCTTCGCCTTTGCAAAGGGCAGAGTTAAACCGAATAACGCTGCGAGGATGAAAACGACTGCAATCGCAAGCCTGCGGTCGAATTGCGAAGCCGGTAACGTCGAAGGAAAGCTTCCGCGGTCGTCGCTGTTCAGTAGTGCGTTCTCCGACACGGCGATGGACATTTTAGGCCTCGGATCACGCATTTCCATGCGTTGTATTTGGGAGAGCGGAAGCATCGGTGGGCCGATCGAGGCACTTGATCACGGCTGACATCAACTGGGCGGGCCGGAAGGGCTTCTGCAGGCTGTAGACCGCACCGAGCTTGGTCGCCATGTGGAGAAAATCGGGGGCAGGTCCGGTTCCGGTATAGTGACCGGAAATGACAATGATTGGCAAATCAGGAAGCGATTTTTTCACGTGACCGACAATTTCCAGCCCGTCCATGTCCGGCATGAACAGATCAACGATCAAAAGATCGAATTGTCCGGATTGAAGGAGCTGAAGGCCCTTTCGACCATTGTCGGCGAGAACGACGACATGATTGTCGCGCTTCAGCACAACCTCGATAGTCGCCCGAACCGCAGGATCGTCGTCAATAATCAGAACGCTTGCCACACCGCCCCCGGATCAGCAAAGGATCGGCGATAGTGTTGGCATATTCGCACATGCGGCGACAAGCCTCTTATCGCTGCACGATAGGAACAAGTCACGCTCGCACCGCTCAATCATCGCGCTATGTCGCATTGCCACATGCGCAGCGGCTTCTAAAATCGACCTTCAGGTAAACATGTCAGCCGTGATCCCCGCATACCACCCCATATTTTCCGTCTGCGTCTGCTTGCGGAGGTCCGCCGCCTCACCTGTCTGCGATACAAAGGTGGATGACGCGCCAATCTTGCCATCCTTCGCCTCGTAGGTGCCGCCGATTTTCACGCAATCATCCGCCGTGATCTGGCTCCAGCAGGTGTTGGTATAGCGAGCGGGGAATGTTCGTGCGGACGCGAGTTCTCCCCGGATCATCATGGCCGCGACCTTCGCCTGGCTGTTCGCCGAAAACGCCGATTTCGGCATATCACCGGGAATACAGGAATCGCCGACCACGTAGATGTTCGCATCGACGACGGACTTCATATTGTTCGGGTCGATGGCACAAAAACCGCTGGCATTCGCGAGGCCAGCATCGCGCGCGATGGCCCCGGCCATTTGGGCTGGAATGACGTTCACCAGCGCGGCGTTCTTGTAAGTTTCAAAACCTGTGACAACGGTTCCGCTCGCAGGATCGACCGACTTCAAGCCGTCATGCACCTTCGGACCGAGCCACTCGATCATGCCTTTGTAGTGCTTCTCCCAGCCCTCCTGAAACAATGCCTGCTTGGAGAAGTTTTCCTTTGGGTCAATGATGAAAATCTTGCATCGATCCTTGCCTGCGGCCTTAAGCGCAGAAGCCATCATTGAAACACGCTCATAAGGTCCGGGCGGACAGCGATAAGGATTCGGCGGCGCGACCATCACTATGACGCCGCCGTCCGGCACTGCATCGAGCTTCTTCTTCAACAATTGCGTTTGCGCCCCCGGCTTCCAGGCGTGCGGCATGCTTTCTTCGGCGGCCAAGGACCACCCGGGAACAGAGTCATATTTCAGATCGATACCGGGAGAGACCACGAGACGATCGTAGGGCAGACGAAGATCCCCCGCGAGCACGACCTCCCTTTTGTCGCGATCAATGGCCAGCGCGCGTGCCTTCACCAGCGCGATACCGTGGTTCTTGGTGAGCGTGGAGTAGTCATGCGTGATCGACGGGTAGTCACGCATGCCGCCGAGATAGAGATTACTATGGAAGCAAGTCTGGTAATTTGCGTTCGGCTCAACAAGCGTCACGGTGATGCCGCCCGCACTCTCCTTGGCAATGTATTTCGCGGCCGTCGCTCCGCCCGCACCGGCCCCAACCACCACAACGCGCGGTTTCGCCTGCCCGAGAACCGCGGGAGCGCCAAGCGCGAACACACCGGCGAACGTCGCCGTGCCAGTCAACATTTGTCTGCGATTGATGCCCATCATCCCCTCCGATCATTGAATGTCGTTCGAAAACGTCATTTCGGCGTGGGTGATAGTCCTCCAAAATAGGCCGCGAGTGCAGCTATATCGTCTGCGGCAAGTCGTCCCGCGATGGCCTGCATCACAGGGTTGTCCCGCTCTTTATTTTTGTAAGCAGTCATCACCGCGACAAATTGCGCCTCTGGCCAGCCGGTGATCGGCGGTACTCCGCCGGCTGCGGTTCCAGATGCCTGGTGACAGGCTACGCATTCAGCAGAAAGATATTGCCCCAATTCGCGGTCTCCCGCGGAGGCCACATCGAAAGCAAAACCCGCCAGTAGGAAAACGATCACCGCTGGCGGGTTCAGTAATTTCATCAATCCACCTTCGGGCCGGCTTTGTTGTCCGGCGTGACGTCAACCGACATTGCCCGCCCCGTGACTTTCGGCGCGCTGCGACAATCTTTCATGCACGGGTCTTTCTTCCAGAACTGCTTTTCGGCAGTCTCGCGATCATCATCGTAGAAGGCTTCTGCATTCGGCATCTTGATCGACGTAAAGTTCTTCTCGTTCAGCTCGAAATTCTCGTCCTTGATGATGTCGTTCATCGACAGGATATATGCAACCAGCGCGTATACGTCGTCATCGGATAAGGAGCGCGCGTTGCCGTAAGGCATCGCCCGGTGAATGTAGTCGTACACGGTTGACAGATCCGGCCAGAACGATCCCACCGTCTTATCAGGGCGATCCGCCTTCAGCGTTCCCGAGCCGCCTGCGAGCACAGGCCAGCGGCCTGCACCTTCGCCGAACTCGCCGTGACAGGTCGCGCACTGCGCCTGAAAGATTGCGTCTCCCTGCTTGACTGTACCTTTGCCTACCGGGAGGCCCTTGCCATCCGGCCGCACATCCGTGTCCCACGCCTTGATTTCTTCCGGCAACGCAGGACGACCAAGACCGAGCTTAGGTGAAGACGCCGCAGGCTGCCGTGCGGCAATTTGCTGCGCCGAAACGTAAGGCGTGAATGCCGCAACAGCAGCTCCGCACAACACAGCAGCGGCAAAGAATTTAACCAATTTCGACATTCTCGGTTTCTCCGCTCGAGCGAACCAGCCAGGTCTGGATGCCGTTGTTGTGGTAGATCGAGTTCACGCCACGCACCTTGCGCAACTCATCCTTTGTTGGTTGCACGTACCCGGTGGAATCCATCGCCCGTGACTGGACCATCAGCTCCTGGCCGTTCCAGTCGAAATCGACATAAAACCGCACGAGCGACTTATCGAGCACCGGCCCATCAATGCGCGCGGTCTGCCAGTTGCGGCCGCCATCCATCGACACATCGACGCGCTTGACCGTGCCACGGCCGGACCATGCAAAGCCGCTCAGCACATTCCGTCCCTTGTACTTCAGGGGTGCCTGCGGCGACGGATTGGTCACCACCGACTTCGCGTCCATGATGAAGGTATGCTTTCGCGAGCGGCCGTCGGCCAGAAGATCGGTATATTTCGAGGTCTCTTCGCGAGTCTGCCATGGCTGGTCACCTGCTTCGATGCGGCGAATCCATTTCACCCAGAGATTGCCTTCCCAGCCGGGAATAACTGCACGCAACGGATAGCCCTGTTCAGGCCGCAGCGCTTCGCCGTTCATGGCGAACGCAAGAATGACGTCGTCCAGCGCTTTCTCGATCGGCAGCGATCGATTCATACCGGCCGCGTCAGCACCCTCCAGCATCAGCCATTTGACATTCGGCTTGAGGCCCGCTTCGTCCAATAGCGTCTTCAACCGGACGCCGGTGTACATGACGTTGTGCACCATGCCGTGGGTGAACTGACAGCCATTGAGCTGCGCGCCGCGCCACTCCATTCCTGAATTGGCCGCGCACTCGAGAAAATGGATTTTGTTCACGCGCGGCATGCGCTTGATGTCGTCCATGGTGAAGACAAGCGGCTTCTCGACCATGCCGTTGATCATCAGGCGATGATCGGCCGGATTGATCTCTGCAACGCCACTGTGATGCCGTTCGAAGCACAGACCGGATGGTGTGATGATGCCATCGAGTTCGTGCAGCGGCGTGAAGTTCACCGAGGATTCTGCGGACGCCGTCAGCCACGAGACATCGCGACGAATGACGTTCTTCTCGAATTTCGACGGCATGCCGTAAGGACGCTTATCAACACCATCGCCGAGGTAGCGATTCCAATCCTGCACCTCGGTGATCAACGGATCAGGTTTCGCACCTTCGCCTGCAATAGCTGGAATGGCCGAAAGAACAGCACCAGCTCCGGCAATACTTGCTCCACCAAGAAAACGGCGGCGGCTGAGAATATCCGCAGATGATTTGTCACTCATGCGGCATCCTTTCTATTTATCCCAATATGTGAATATGTTGCGCGCAATTCGGCACGATGAATCGCCATGATCAGGCTCCCGTCACCTTCACCGCGGTGTTCGGTTCGATCTTCACTGTGCCCTGTTTCGAAATGTGAGATGCGACCACATCCCAAATCGGTGGGCCCTGCGTGTTTTGATTCACGCTTGCCCAACCCGAGACGGTGTAAGTCTTCGACGCTTCGATCGGTTTGCCGGACTTGAGATGCGTCAGTTCGGAGATGCGCGATCCCATCGGCTTCGACACATCGATCGCATAACCCATGCCGCCAATGCGAACCATATCACCGCCGCCCTGGAAGTAAGGATCGGGATGGAAGATGTTGTCGGCGATGTCTTCCAGCACGTCCTTGAGCTGGGCGCCGGTCATCTCGTTGCGATAGCAATTCGGATAGGTAATCGCGGTCTCGTTGGTGATGTCTTCCCAGGTGATGGCGTCACCTGGAATGAGCGTGCCGCCCCAACGGAAGCCCGGCGAGAGAGCGATCTCGACGTCGCGTTCGGACAGCATCGCATTGCAGATCAGATCATCGAATGTGCCGTTGAAGTTGCCGCGGCGGTACAGCAGCGAATCCGTCTTGCCGATGGTGCGCGCGAGATCCTTTGCGAACGGCGCCCTCACCTTCTCAACCAATGCGGTCATCGCCGCATCCGGTTTGATCGCATCCGAGAACACCGGCATCAGCTTGAAGCGAACGTCCTTGACCTTCTTGTCCTTCACCTCGATGTCGAGGCGGGACAGGAATTTTCCGTGCGAGCCGACAGCGACCAGCACTGTATCGCCGACACGGATGACGCCTGGCATCGCATCATGGGTGTGCGCGGTCAGGATAACATCGAGGCCCTTCACCCGGCCCGCGAGCTTGCGATCGACGTCGAAGCCATTATGCGAGAGCAACACGACGACCGTCGCGCCATCAGCGCGCGCTTCGTCGACCTGCTTCTGGATATCTTCCTCACGGATGCCGAACTCCCACTTCGGGAACATCCAGCGTGGATTGGCCACCGCCGTGCGCGGCAACGCCTGTCCGATCACCGCGACCTTCTCGCCGCCGCGCTCGAACATCTTGCGCGGTTCGAACACCGGCTCCTGCCACTCATTGTCGCGAACGTTTTGGGCAAGGAATGCGAACGGTGCCTTGTCGACGATTTCCTTCAGGCGCTCGTCGCCGTAGGTGAATTCCCAATGCCCTGTCATGGCGTCGAGCTTGAGCGCCGACATGATATCCACCATGTCCTGCCCCTTGGTCTGCAAAGACGCCCAGCTTCCCTGGAGAGCATCGCCGCCATCGAGCAACAGAACTTTATCTTCGCCGCGCTCAGCCCGCACCGCGTTCACGAGCGTGGCGATGCGATCCATGCCACCCATGCGCCCATAGTTGCGGGCCAGCGAGACGAAATCGTCCGCAGTCAGCGCGTAGGCATCGGCCGAGCCTGCAGCGACGTTGAAGTATTTGCGGAACTCATCGTCGGTGAGATGCGGCGGCAATCCGCGTACTTCACCAACACCAAGATTGACCGACGGCTCGCGGAAATACACCGGCATGAGCTGCGCGTGTATATCGCCAATATAGAGGATCGTGATGGTGCCGAGCGGATCAAAGCGCGTAATGTCCGCCTGCGTCAGACGCTGCTGCGCGGCCACGCGTCCCAACGACCCTGCACCGCTGCCAATCATCAATGCCGACGCAGCCGCCGTCGCCTGCAGGAATTCCCGCCTCGATATCATCGATCCACCCTTGGGCCTCTCAAACGAAGGCTATTTATCTTGAAGCGCTGCGAGCTTCCGTCGGCGCGCGATTCAAATCACGCGCCGGGAAGCCGATCATCAGGCAACAGTCAGCTTGTTCGTCGCTGTGTAGTCCGAGCCGTCGTCATCCTTCCAGGTGAAGGTGAACTCGCCGCTCTCGGACGCCTTGTAGAAAAACGACTGATAAGGATTCGCCGAGATGGCGGGATTCCAGTCGGCTTCGAACACCGTCTTGCCATTGAACGCCGCAGTGAACTTGTTGATGATCTTGCGCGGCACGATCTTGCCGGCGGAATCCTTGCGCTGGCCCGATTCCATTTCATGCGAAATGAGAGTCTTGATCTCGATCAGTTCGCCGGGCTTTGCGGTCGCTGGAACACGGACGCGAGGAGTAGGTTTGGTGGCCATGGGAAAATTCCTTGCCTGAATTGCTTGCTGTTGAACGTTGCTGGCGGGGCAATTAGCCGCCGCAGCCGCCGATGGTCACCTTCACGTTGGACTTGGCCATATGCAGGTTGCCGTTCGACATTTCGGCGATGCAAACGATGTTCTGGGTCTGCGCGAGGCGCATACGCGTCGAGGCCGATGCCTTGCCGCAAGCCGGCGTAAACCTGTAGGAGACGACACCCGGCAGCGGGTTGCCGTCTGCAAACACATGCACGGCCTTCACGTAATCCGAATCGGTCATCGGGCTCTCGACGTCGATATTGATCGGAACAACCAGGCCGTTTTCAGCAATCTCAGGCACGTCGAGCTTGATCTTGCCGCCGTCCATTTTCTTGTCGCCGTAGAGCTTCTTGATCTCGGCTGCGACCGCGGCTTCGTCCGCGAGGAGCATTTTCGGCGCGAGGAACGCCGCCAGTCCCGCAGCAGCCGCAAGCGTCAGCGCTTCGCGACGAGTTGGTTCAACCTGCTTGAAATTCATCGAAATTCCTCCTGGGACTTCTTCTTCGTCCCTGACGATAGTATCGCTTGACGATGGCGAGTGCGATCTATCATGATCTGGTCACATCATTATATTGTTTTTTTTGAATGTAAAGATGTCCGACTGAGGTAATGCCGCGAGACCGCACAAGAAAGACGGTCAGACGGAGTGGAGGGAGACGAATGAAACGGACCATCATCTGGCCGGCGATAGCCGTCGTCGCTGTACTTTTTGTGTCGAACTTTGGCGTTCGAGCTCAAGACGCAGCGGAAAAAGAGATCGAACGCTATCGCGAAATGATCTCCGACCCCATGTCGAATCCCGGCTTCCTTGCGGTCGATCGCGGCGAAGCGCTGTGGAGCGAAAAGCGTGGCACCAAGAACGTGTCCCTCGAAGGCTGCGACCTCGGACTTGGCGCCGGCAAGCTCGAAGGCGCCTTTGCAAAACTGCCACGCTATTTCGCGGACGCCGACAAAGTGATGGACCTCGAACAGCGACTGCTGTTTTGCATGCAGAATGTTCAGGGCCTCGACACCAAGGACGTCGTTGCCCGTCGTTTTTCCGGCCCCGGCAAACCGTCGGACATGGAAGACCTCGTTGCTTTCATTGCCAACAAGTCGAGCGGCATGAAGATCGATATTCCGCTCAATCATCCGAAAGAACAGGAAATGGCGGCGGTGGGCGAAGCGATCTTCTACACCCGCGGCGGCGTGAACGACTTTTCCTGCGCGACCTGCCATGCCGATGAAGGCAAGCGCATCCGTCTGCAGGGACTGCCGAAATTCTCAACGCCGGGCAAACCTGCGCAAGAGACGATGGGTGGATGGCCGACCTACCGCGTCTCACAAAGCGCCGTGCGCACCATGCAGCATCGCCTGTGGGACTGTTATCGTCAGCAGCGCTGGCCCGTACCGGAATATGGATCCGATGCACTTACCGCGTTGACGGTCTTCCTGCAAAAGCAGGCAGCCGGCGGCGAAATCAACGTCCCTTCGATCAAGCGGTAAGGAGCGCGACATGAAAACAATTTTGAAACTTGCTGCGCTCTCTTTTGCTGCCGGCACATTCGCAAGCCTTCCGTTTGCCGCCTCGGCGCAGACCGCGAGCAAGCCAGTCGATCCCGCCGTGGTCGAATCTTATCTGAAGTCAACCTTCGGCAAGGCACCGCCGGAATGGCAGGCACGCATTCAGCCGGATGAAACGCTGAAGACCTGCAACAAGTATCACAACGAAGTACCCTCCGCTGAAGCCGACAAGATCACGGCGCGCGAGCTCGCGCGTGTGGTCTATCCCGCTGATGGAAAGCTGCTTGGCGATTGGAAGGAAGGCGCGAAGATCGCTAACAACGGCCGCGGCGGACAGTTCTCCGATCCGCCAGATACCGTGAGCGGTGGCAACTGCTACGCCTGCCATCAAATGGAGCAGAAAGAACTGAGCTTCGGCACGCTCGGCCCAAGCCTTACGAATTATGGCAAGGACCGCAAATACGATCAGGAAGCAATCAAGAACGCTTATACCAAGGTCTACGATTCGCAAGCCCTCTACGCGTGTTCGAACATGCCGCGCTTCGGCGTCAACAAGGTGCTGAGCGAGCAGCAGATCAAGGACATCATCGCGTTCCTGTTCGATCCGGAATCTCCGGTCAACAAGTAAGCGGTCGTAACATCCCTACATGGAGTGAGAGATGAGGTTGCAACACCTGCTCGCTGTGTCGGCGCTCTGCGTCCTCATCTCGTCTCCGGTGCGGGCACAAGACGCGACCGTCACTTACAAGTCGCTCGGCCTAGAGCTGGCGCTGGATGCCGCCCGTGCAGCCCTCGCCGATTGTCAGAAGCGCGGCTATCAGGTTGCCGTTTCTGTGGTCGATCGTTTCGGAACGCCACAGGTTCTGTTGCGCGACCGTTTTGCCGGTCCTCACACGCCGCCCACCGCAACCGGCAAAGCATGGACAGCTGCAACATTCCGCAACAGCACATCCGAGCTTAATAACATCAGCCAGCCCGGCATGATGCAGGCGGGCCTGCGCAATCTGCCGAATGTGGTGATTATCGGCGGCGGCCTGATGATCGAGGGCGGCGGTTCAACGCTCGGCGCCATCGGTGTGTCCGGTGCACCGGGTGGCGACGCCGATGAAGCCTGCGCCAAGGCGGGCGTCGCAGCGATTCAGGACAAGCTGGATTTCTAAACGTCGTGCAAAGAGGCAGGATCACACCTGCTTCTTGAGCCATTCCGGGAACGGCGCGTAGTCATAGCCCTTTTCGCGCACGTAACGGAACATCGCGAGAAACTCCGTGGGCTCCAAGAGCCCTGGCATGCGGACCACCTCGCGTGCCTGACCATTCAAGGCCGCAAGCCCCGTGGTTGTTTCCGGGAAGAACTGGATCGTGGGCGTGAAGCGAATTCCATAGGCTTCACCAAACGCCTTCTCGCTGCGCTTACGGCCATCGAAATCGGTCACTTCGCGCGAACCTATATGGTTGAGGTGCAGAACCTCGAAATTGTCGCGGATATAGCTCTCGATCTTCGGGTCCATCATGTGGACCTCGTGCATCCGCTTACAGGCTGGGCAACCCTTCAACCCCCACATGATCGCGAAGCGCTTGCCCTTTGCTGTGGCGCCGGTGAGATCCTCGGACACGTCGAGGAAACTCTCCAGATACCAATCCATCTGATAGAGCCCGTCGTCGCTTAGTGTGGCCTTCGCAAATGCCGGCGCAGCTCGCAGACTTAACGCTCCAAGACCAAGCGCGGCGACAGCCTGTCGTCTCGTCAGGTAGCCCCTTTGTATCGACACGAGCAGTTCTCCAGATTTCAGCCGATGGCCCCGAAGGCCGGGAATGTCTCCAGCAGCCAGCCCGCGATACGCGGCATTCCGCCAGTCAAAAACAGAACGCCTGTCAGAACAAGAGCGCCGCCAATCACCTTCTCGATAGCAGCCAGGTGCGCGCGCAGCCGCTGCATCAGACGCATGAAAACGCCGGAAAACAATGCCGCCAACAGAAAGGGAATCCCGATCCCGAGCGCATAGGCGCCGAGCAACAATGCCCCCTTTGCAGCTGACGCCTTGACACCGGCAACCATCAGGATCGTGGCGAGCACGGGTCCGACGCAGGGCGTCCAGCCGAACGCGAAGGCCAGCCCCACAAGATAGGCCCCGACAAAGCCCGCGGGGTTACTCATGGTCTGAAACCGCGCCTCTCGAAACAACAACCCAATTCTGAACACGCCGAGAAAATGAAGACCGAGCACGATGATGAACAGGCCCGCGATGACGGCGAGCGTATCGAAATGCGCCGTGACGATCTTGCCGAGAACCGAAGCCGACGCACCGAGCGCAACAAAGACCGTTGCGAAACCGAGCACGAACGCGAAAGCAAGCGCGACGACCCGCCAGTTGGGCTTCCATTGGGACGCTTTCTCATCTCCCGTCAGATCTTCAAGACTGATCCCGGCCAGAAAACAGAGATAAGGAGGCACCAGAGGCAAAACGCATGGCGACAGGAACGACAATAGTCCCGCGCCCATCGCTCCAATGACAGAAAGTGAAGAAACCACGGGTTTTCCAGCTATGGCAGAAACATGCGAATTCGTATATATGTAGCAGATGTTTGCAAGAGCTTTCGTAAAAACGTCAACTTTGATTGCCGCATTCGTCGCGGCGGGTATGCTTTTGCCTGGTGTAGCACGGGCATCGGAGCTGTTGATGTTTGAGCAGGCGGGCTGTGTCTACTGCGCGCGATGGGACCGCGATGTCGGCTCGCTTTATGAAAAGACGCCGGAATCCAAATCACTGCCGCTGCGGCGCATCGACATCCAGAACCAGAAAGCCAGTGGCGTCACCCTCTCCTCGCCTGTCCGCTATACGCCGACTTTCGTGGTGGTAGACAACGGCCATGAGATCGGACGCATCACCGGTTACAGCAACGACGATTCATTCTGGGGATTGCTCGACGCACTCACGGCGAAGCTTGTCCCACCCGCGCATGAACCCAATCGAATCTGAGCGACATTGACCGCCATGACATCGATCCTTCCATCCGACCTGGAAACTGAACTGCGCGACGGCGCCGAATATTCGCCGGAACTCGACCAGTTGATGCGCAAGGCCCGCAAGGCCAGCAACTTCCTGAAAGCCTTGTCGCACGAGAACCGGCTGTTGCTGCTCTGCCTGCTGGCTGAGCGTGAACGCTCTGTAACCGAGCTGGAAAACATTCTCTCGCTGCGCCAGTCCGCTGTTTCGCAGCAGCTCGCACGCCTCCGATATGACGGAATGGTGGACACTCGGCGGGACGGCAAGACGATCTACTATAGCCTTGCCGATGACGATGTGCGCCGCGTGATCTCGGTCGTCTACGATATCTTCTGTGCGCCCGACACGGCTGCCGGCAAGAAATAAACCTGCCAATCCCGGCAGGCGGACGCGAAATAGCCCGCAAGGCTAAAATTCAGCGCCGAAGACGGGAGGACTGTCCATGCAGGATATGTCTGCCTGGATACAAGCATTGGGTGGCTTCGCCATCGGCGCGGTGGCTGGCTTTGCCGTGCGCTATGCGCGGCTGTGCACGTTTGGCGCAGTCGAGGACGCATTGATGGGCGGGGACAGCCGACGGCTGCGCATTTTCGGCCTCGCGCTTGGTATCGCTATTCTCGGCACGCAAGCGCTAGTGATAGCGGGCGTTCTCGATCCCGAACAGACGACGTTCGCGCCGGCCGCGCTGCCGCTGGTATCGATCTTGATCGGCTCCGTGATGTTTGGCATCGGCATGGCGATGGTCGGCACATGCGGCTTCGGCTCGCTCGTCCGGCTCGGCACCGGTGATCTGCGCAGCCTGATCGTGGTCCTTGTACTCGGCGCGACCGCCTATGCAACGCTGCGCGGCGTATTTTCCGGTTTTCGTATCAGCGTGCTGGAAAATTTGGCGATCGCGATGCCGGAGGGCGCGACGTCCGAGATCGCTTCGCTCTCGTCTCGTGCTGTCGGCTTTGACGTGCGTGCGATCATCGCTGCAGTCAGCGGTGCTGCGCTATGTTGGTTGGCGCTTGGCGATCCGCGCCTGCGGCGCACACCACGCCTACTCACTGCGGGAATCGTGCTCGGCGTGCTAATCGTTGCGGGATGGCTCGTCACCGTGATGGCCGCGGACGACTTCGCCGGGCCGCCGCGCCCGCAAAGCCTGACATTCGTATCCACCATCGGCAAAGCCATTTTCGCCGGTCTGCTGAACGTTTCCAACTTCGCCGATTTCGGCGTTGGCAGCGTGTTCGGTGTCATCACCGGCTCATGCGCGGCTGCTTGGTGGTCCGACGAATTGCGTTGGGAAGCGTTCGACGACGATCACGAGATGCGGCGACACCTCTCGGGCGCGGTGCTGATGGGCATCGGCGGCATTCTTGCCGGCGGCTGCACCATCGGCCAGGGGCTCAGCGCGGGATCGATGCTGGCCCTCTCCTGGCCATTCGCTGTGGGCGGCATGGTGCTTGGCGCACGGCTCGGCATCGCCATCCTGGTGGATGGCTCGCCGCGCGACATGCTTATGCGAAGCTGGGCTAGTGTGGCGGTTCAGAAGTCCGCATCATTCCTGCGGCGAGTCTGGAATGCGGACTTCTGAACCAAAGCCACACTAGCAACTTGATGAAGCTAGTGCGCTTTGGGATTTGACGTTCGTAGTAAGGGCTCGCCGCAATGCTGATACGAACGTCAAATCCAGCGCACGAGCCTACTGAGCAGAGACCGGCCCCTAAAGTAGAAAACATCAGGGCCGCAGATAGCTCCACCCCTGCTCCTGCAATTCGATCAGGTGTACAGCACCGGATGGAACCACTTCGGCTTCGGGGATGATGCTGATTTCCTTGCCCTCACGCTTCTCCATGCCTTGCTTGGTGTTTTCACACGCGGAGAACTTAATGTTCGAGGGGAAGCTCGCATTCACGATCTGTTTGATCCTGTCGTGGACCGGGGAAGTATCAGCGCGCAGCATGTGCAATCCCGGACCATAGGCGACGATATCGACCTGTACTGTCTCGTTCTTGGATTTGTAATATTCCATGATGTTGGTTGCGTTGTTGAGTGCGAGATTCATGACCGCCGGGTCGTTTTGGTCGACCTGAATAGCCACGCGGTGCTCTTTCGCATCTGCGGCAGAACCCGATGACGCTGTCACGGCCAGCATCAACACCGCCGCAAATGCATTCAGCAAAAATCGCATCTCAAATCTCCTTAAATCATGGACGGACGAGCGTGTAGCCGCTCTCGGTTAATTTCAGAATTTGCTCAACACCGACCTGCACCTCAATGGCGTGCGGATTGATGGTCGGTCGCTTGCCGGTCTCGCGCTCGATGGTGTCGAGGGTGTTGCCGCACACGTCGAACCGCACGCCTTGCGTTACAAGGCTGTCGACCAAAGATCGGTATTCATTGGTGTCGCGCAGCAAATCGATACCTGGGCCGAATGCGACGACCTCGACCGCGATCTTGTCCTGCCCATAGCCTTTGAGCAGATTGCTGGCGACGCTCAGCACCAGCCGCTCCTTTTTCGGATCAGAGTCCGACAATTGCAGAACAATAAAATGCTCCGCGAAGGGCTTGTCGGATTCCGGCTTTTTATCGGAGGACTTCGTCTGCGCGGATGCCGGACGCATCAAACTCAAACCCGGCAAGGCAAAGAAAAGCGATTGCAGCAGTGTTCGTCGATTCATGTCGGCTCGGTCCCATCAGCCACAGGGACCGCGGCCAATAGCCATGATGTAAGCCAATCGCTCCCGCAAAGCTATGTGCAGTGCGGCTATAAATTTGCAGGCTGCGAATGAATGGTTACCGCGTTGCGAGCGCCGGAATGACGACGGCGCCACGGATGCCGACGGCGGCGCCCATGACGATGCCCGCGGCTGCGATAAACGACGGCATTGCGAGCGTGGACAGGCCGGTGAGGCCCTGTCCGATAGAACAACCAAAGGCCATCGCGCCACCGATCCCCATCAGTGCAGCGCCCGAAACTGAACGCAGCATGTGGTTCGGGGAGTTGTAGCCCTCGAGCTTGAAGCGGCCAGTGAGAATGGCGGTCGCAAAGCTACCGATAAGCACGCCCGCCACAAGTGCGATGCCGAAGCTCAGTGTCATGCCGGTGGAAAGCATGGTGTACTGCACACTGTCCGCGATCGGCGAAACGAAGGTGAGCGAGGTGACCGGAATGGGATTGAATTCGTCGGCGCCAAGCCAACCGGTTGAGAGCCAGCCCGCAACCACCAACAGACCGACAATGAGGCCTGCAGCAATCTGGCCGTAGGATTTCCGGAACTGGCTGTCAGAGAATGCAAAGATCAGCAAGGCACCCGCAGCAATCGCCGTCACGGCAATGCGCGCAACCAGCTCATCGATGCCCATAGAGGCCAACAAAGCTGGTGCCGAAATGGCCGACGGCGAGATCTGTGTCCATTGCATCACAGCGAGACGTGCAGGCGCCAGTAGTCCCTTCAGCGTCATCTGCGCGGTGATACCAATAATGGCGAACACGACGAGCGAACGAAGGTTGCCCTTGCCCAGCAGCACCAGCGCGCGAGAGGCGCAACCGTTCGAAAGAACCATGCCGAAACCGAACAACAGGCCGCCAGCGAACATCACCGGGGCCGAGAACGTCGGCTGGAGATAGAGGGACTTGGCGATATCAACGAGACCAATCCCGGTGACGAGCTGAGTGCCGATGAGCGCGACGGCCAGCGCCACTGCAAAGCTGCGGACCTTGCGCCCGTCATGGGTCGTCCACCAGTCGCGCAGGCTGCTCAAGAGACAAAAGCCGCTGAGCAAACCAACGACACCGAAAACGAGACCGATCGCAAAACCTGCGGAAACCGGGATAGCGGGCATGGCGGGCGTTCCTCAGCCAATCCAATGAAAACGCTCAAGAATTGGCCAATATTTAGTGCCCGCGCGCGAAGCGGTCTATAACGCGGGAAAATTAAGGAGGATGTTCCCCTGCCAAGACCGCAGAGAGAGAGTTTTCCTACTTCGCGAAGCGCAGAGCGGAAATCCTTCTCCGCGGTTTACGCGTCATTACGTTAATCACACTGCACTCGTCCCGGAACTCGGAAAAAGCTCGGTAACATGTCATCGCGCGATGATGGCGCAGCTAGTCGGAGATTTCTGCCTACAATGCTTGCTCGCGGCGGCGAACGACGCTCGCCATTACAAGCGCGGTGAAGCCAATCAGGATCGGCGGAAACACAATCATGTTGACCGTCGACCAGCCGTAGTCAGCGAGCACTTGGCCCGACGAGAACGACCCGATCGCCATCATGCCGAACACCAGAAAGTCATTGAAGGCCTGCACCTTGTTGCGCTCCTGAGGCCGGTGCGTTTCCAGCACCAGCGCAGACGCACCGACGAAGCCGAAATTCCAGCCGAGGCCGAGCACAACAAGCCCCACCCAAAAGTGCATCACTGTGATTCCGGAGATTCCAATCATCGCAGCGACGGCTTCCAGGGCGAGACCAACAGCAACGATGACGGGGGCACCGAAGCGCGCGATCAGCGAGCCGGTGAAGAAGCTCGGGCCATACATCGCCACGATGTGCCACTGAATGCCGAAGTTGGAGTCGCTGATGCTGAGGCCGCAGATCTTCATGGCGAGTGGCGCCGATGTCATCACCAGATTCATCATCGCATAAGAGACGATGCCGCAGATGGCAGCCGCGATGAAGCGCGGTTGCCGCGCAATTTCGCCAAGCGGCCGGCCGCCATGCAGATCAGCAGCCGCAGGCTTCGGCGCATCTACCGTGGACAGCAGCGCCATCGCAATCAGCGCCACAATGGCCTGCGCCACGAAGCTGAAGGCGAATAGATGTGGCTGCCAGAAGTTCATGGTCCACTGCACGAGTTGCGGGCCAAGCACACCGGCGAACACGCCACCCGCCATAACCCACGACACCGCCTTCGGCCGATAAGCCGCGCTGGCGCCGTCCGCTGCAGCAAAACGATAGGATTGGGTGACCGCGCCGTAGAAGCCGCCGAAGAACGTCGCGCAGCAGAATAATGCGAATGATTGGTAGATAATCGCGATGGCAGCGAGCGCACCACACAGCGCGCCCGCGCCGCTGCCCACCATGAAAGCGACGCGGCGGCCATAGGTGCGCGCGATCATCCCGGTCGGCAACGTGCCTGAGGCAAGACCGACGACGTAGACCGAGATCGGCACCGTGGCGAGCGAGGCGCTCGGCGCCAATGCCGAGCCGACGATAGCGCCCGTGGCGAAAATGACTGCGGAATTGGCCCCGCCGAGTGCCTGGGCAACCGCCAGCCGCTTCACGTTGGCGCGGGCGCGCGCATCGGCTACCGCCCCGTCAGGAATCGTCGTCTCGTTCATGGAGAAAACCTGCCCGGACTGGAGCCGGGTTCGGTCCCGGCTCTTGTTGTTGCTGACGTGCCAATACGGCGATCAATGGGGCCGTTTTAGTGATCTATCGTGAAGCGAGCAATCGTTTCAGAGCTTGCGCTCGTAAAGCAATCTCGCCCGGATCGTGCCTTCCAGCGCCCGGATATCCGCAAGAACGCGCTGACTGTCAGCGGCCGACGCATCCGCGTCGAGAACCACGTAGCCGACGTCGTTGCTGGTCTCGTAGTATTGAGCGGCGATGTTGACCGCGTGGCGCGCGAGCACTTCGTTCAGCCGCCCGAGCATACCGGGTACATTGCGCTGAACCTGAATGAACCGCGTGCCCGAGGGGCGCGGCGGGAGTTGAACCTGCGGGAAATTAACCGCGCCGACTGTCGACCCCGTATCACTATAATCGACGAGCTTCCGCGCGACTTCCGCGCCAATGCGTTCCTGCGCCTCCTCGGTCGATCCCCCGATATGCGGCGTCAAGATGACGTTCTCCAAACCCTGCAGAGGCGTTGTGAAACGCTCCGCATTTGAGCCTGGCTCAACCGGGAAAACGTCAACGGCGGCGCCGCGAAGTCTGCCTTCCTTGAGGGCCTCGGCAAGCGCGTCCAAGTCCACCACTGTGCCGCGGCTGTTGTTGATGAAATACGCGCCCGGCTTGATCGCGCGGATCTCCTCGCGGCCGATCATTCCGTGCGTAGCGGGCGTCTCAGGCACATGCAGAGTGACCACGTCACTCTGCGCCAACAATTCATGCAGGCTGCCACATGGCTCCGTGTTGCCGTGACGAAGCTTGTCGGTGTGATCAAAGAAGATAACCCGCATCCCCATCGCTTCGGCGAGGTATGACAGCTGCGAGCCGATATTGCCGTAGCCGACGATGCCGAGGGTCTTGCCTCTGACTTCGTAGCTGTCCTTGGCTGACTTGTCCCATTGCCCCTCGTGGGCTGCGTTGGAGCGCGGGACAAGACGACGAAACATCATGATGATCTCGCCGATCACCAGTTCCGCCACGCTGCGTGTGTTGGAAAACGGCGCGTTGAACACGGGAATTCCATCACGGCGGGCACTGTCGATATCCACCTGATTGGTGCCAACGCTGAAGCAGCCGATTGCGATCAGACGGTCTGCCGCAGCGAGCACATCAGGGGTAATTTGCGTCCGCGAGCGGATCCCCAACAGGTGCACGCCCTTGATGGCTTCCTTGAGAGCCTCGCCGTCGAGCGCCTTGGGCAAACGCGTCAAATTGGAATAGCCGGCGGCCTCAATCAATTGCACAGCGCTGTCATTGACGCCTTCGAGCAGCAAGACCCGAATTTTGTCTTTGGAAAGCGAGAGCTGGGACGACGGGGAGAGATTGTTTTGCACGATCAGGCATCCTTCAGCGACGAGTACGTCGACGGCTGACGGTCTATATGAAAGGCCGGCTCGGGTTTCAATGATCTTGGCGAGATCACGTTCATTTCATGCCTCGACCTTTGTCCCAATGGACAATTCGAGAGAGTTCCGGGTGAATTGGGCGGTGGGTGCATGACAATTCTGATTCCGGGAGCACCAAGGGTCCGGTTCGAAGTTGTGGGCGGCCTCTTGCCTCACCTCCTCGGGAATTACAGATATGACCCGGGACACGGATGACCTTGATGGCAGCGCCATCTAAGGTATGCCACGGTCCCCATTTATTCACCGCCTAAGGCACATCGCCTTTTTCCTTTAAGCAGCTGACGCCCGGAGCGACGGAATGACGAATTCGACCACTTACACGCCACCGAGCGTCTGGACCTGGGACAAAGAGAACGGCGGCAAGTTCGCAAACATCAACCGACCGATCTCCGGCTCCACCCACCAGAAGGAACTGCCGGTCGGCCGCCACCCTCTTCAACTCTATTCCCTGGCAACGCCGAACGGCGTCAAAGTTACGGTGATGTTGGAGGAACTCCTGGCGCTCGGCCACACCGGCGCGGAATACGACGCCTGGCTGATCCGGATCGGAGATGGTGACCAGTTTGGCAGCGGCTTTGTTGACATCAACCCGAACTCCAAGATCCCGGCCCTCATGGACCGCAGCGGTCCCAAGCCGATCAGGGTTTTCGAATCCGGTTCAATCCTGATGTACCTCGCCGAGAAATTCGGCAACGCATTTCTCCCGACCGAAGTCAGCGCACGCGCCGAATGTCTCTCGTGGCTGTTCTGGCAGATGGGCAGCGCACCCTATCTCGGCGGCGGCTTCGGTCACTTCTATGCCTATGCGCCGACCAAGATCGAATACGCCATCGACCGGTTTGCCATGGAGACGAAGCGACAACTAGACGTGCTCGACAAGCAGCTCGCGCACAACGAATACATCGCCGGAGAAAACTACACGATCGCAGATATTGCCATCTGGCCCTGGTATGGCGGCCTCGTGAAGGGATGGCTCTATGGAAATTCCCCCGAATTCCTCCAGGTGCAGGAATACAAGCATTTGCAGCGCTGGGCCGACTTGATCGGCAAACGCCCGGCCGTTCAGCGCGGACGCATGGTCAATCGCGTCTCGGGAGAGCCGTCAAGCCAACTGCGCGAGCGCCACGAAGCCAGCGATTTCGCAACGAAAACGCAGGACAAGCTTGAACCGGCGAAGTAAGATTTTTTGCGCGGGACCCAAAGAAGGATTCTTTGGCTCCCGCGTTTTCCGTTGAAGGCCGGAGTCCTCAAATCTTAGACGTAACAAGGCCCGTCGATGAGCGGATGCGAGCGAACGAACGGTTCATCCACCTCGAGGCCAAGGCCCGACTTTTCCGACCATCGTCGCCGCCATGTTGATGCCGGTCGCGGAGGTGTGCGGATTTCGTTCGCCGAGAATGGCTCATAGTTGTTCTGGCAAATGGGAATTGCGCCACATCTCGCGGCAGATTTAGGACAGATATGATGGCGTTCACAGAAGCTCCCCTCTCCTTCCCGCTTTGTTGAACACTCATTTGGTGGTCAGGACAGATTGCGAGCCTACATGAGTTTTGGGGCATTCAGGACGTGGAGTGTTGCCATGTCGAACGTTCGAGGATTGCGCCACCACCCATGACTATCCCAGCAGCCCTGAAGCTCTGGTCACAGCAAAACTCGTGATGATTTAGACAAGCAGCCTCAAGCTCCGCGTTGAAGGAGTGCGACATGCAAAAATTAATCGTAGCGATCCTGGTTTTGACGCTATCCGGACTATCACCGGTTCTTGCGCGAGGTGGCATGCATGGTGGCGGCATGTTCGGCGGTATGCACAACGGCGGCATGCGCGGCAACGGTATGCACCACGCGATGGGTTTCGGTCTGGCAAGTCCAGCCAACCCGACGGTCCCGCCATCACTGACGCCAGACCCTCGCCTGATCGGCAGCGCGCCGCTGCCTTCACATCAGCAGCCGACACCCGCAGCGGGGACGCTTAACCAAAGTCTGTACAACCCAACTCCGGACGAAGCGGCGCTTGATAAAAAGATCGGAAGCATCTGCAAAGGCTGCTGACCGCATGTTGCGGTACGTCCGTCATTGTTGATCCTTGGCCTGTTCAGCCTCTTCAGTTCAGACTTGGCGTTGGCCCGCTCGCCAGCCCATCTCCCAGAAGTCGGCTTCAAGCCGGGTGGCTTCCTTGAATATCTCAATCAGCTCTGCCTCGCGGGCCGGCGTGGCGTAGAGATCAGCGAGGCTATCGAGATGCGCCCGCGCGTGCGTTGCCACCTCCTGGTACGGCGCACCGGCATACTCGGCGATCCAGACGCGGTATGGGTTCGTCGACGCGTACGCATCGGGACGCGAAGCGAGCCGCGTTGCGATTTCCGCATAACCGATGACGCAAGGGGCAAGCGCCACCTTGAGTGCCAGCAAATCACCGCGCATGCCTGTGTCGAGCACGTAGCGTGTATAGGCCAACGTCTCGACCGCCGGAGGAGTTTGCTCAAGGTCGGCGGGCGACAAGCCCCAGCCGGCGCAGAGCTTCACATGCAGATCCATCTCAGTGTCGAGAATGGCCGAGAGCCCAGCCGCCGCTTCACGCATGTCCGCAAGCTTCGGCGACTTGTAAACGGCGAGCGCGTAGGCGCGCGCAAACTCGATGAGGAACAGGTAGTCCTGAACGAGGTATCGACGAAACGCAGGCTCGGCCAGCGAACCGTCCGCCAGCGCGTTCGTGAAGGGATGCTCGGTGTAAGCCTTCCACTCGGCGGATGCTTCTGTCTTTAAACGATCGAAGAAACTCATGACTTTCACCAGCCTCTCTCAATGTGTGTCCTTCGCACGCACGAGCGCCATTCCAGCTCAGCGAGCCCCCGCGACGACCACGCGCGCGCCTGCCTCTGCAAGACGATTGCACTGTTCGAGCGATGCGCTGACATCGGTCACGAGCGTCCAGCGCGGCGGCAGTGGCGCCCATGCGCCCTGCTCGGCGCGGCCAAGCTTGCTGGCGTCGGCCAGTACAATGACTTCTTTCGACTGCTGCATCATCAGCGACTTCAAGGCGACTTGATCGAGATCCGCCTCACACAGGCCGCGGTCTTTCACCACGCCATCAGCACTCATGATGACGCGGTCGGCGGTCATGCGTCGCAGCGCTTCCTGGGCGAGCGGCCCCATCGTACTCATGCTGGTGGTGCGTAGCGCGCCGCCGAGCACCACGAGCTCGATGGTCAGCGCCTTGGCGAGAAAAGGCAGCAGCGCAAGATTGTTGGTGATGATGCGCAGCCGCCGCTGCTGCAACAACCGCCCGAAGGCAGCCACCGTCGAACCAGCGTCGAGGATCAGCGTGTCGCCATCTTCGATCAGATCAATCGCAGCGTTTGCAATCGCCTGCTTCTGCTTGCCTTGCACAGCAAGGCGCTGTTCGAGGGTTGCTTCCGTGACGTGGCCAGTGAGAATGGCGCCACCGTAAGTGCGACGCACGGCATTGTTCTTGGAGAGATGCTGCAGGTCGCGCCGCACGGTGGAGGCCGACACACGAAAGCGCCGCGCGAGATCGTCGACATCGATCTCGCCCGCATTCAGCGCTTCCAACAGACGAGCGTGCCGCTCCTTGCTGCGCATCGACATAGAACCTTAGCCCCAACTCCACCAGCAGACTTGATGGCCGTCAGAGCATATTCGGTTCTGATTGATCAGAACCGAATATGCTCTGGATTTCTGTTTTGACGCGTTTTCTTCACGCGAACCGGTCCCCACTTCGCTCGAAAACGCTTTGGCCGGGCTCAATCCTATCGGATTCGCGGCCCGGCCCATACGAGCATCGGGTCCGTCAGGACCGACGTCTCAAGCCGCCTTGGGCGCAAGATCGGCCGCCTGCCGCAGCGCTTCGATCAGGCTGCGCTCGTCGGCAATGCCCTTGCCCGCGATGTCAAATGCGGTGCCATGATCAACCGAGGTGCGGATCACCGGCAGACCGACCGTGATGTTCACACCCGCTTCGAGCCCCAGCACCTTGATCGGGCCATGCCCCTGATCGTGATACATCGCGACCACCATGTCGTAGTCGCCGCGGCCGGCCAGGAAGAATAGAGTGTCGGCAGGCAAAGGCCCGCGCACGTCCCAACCCTTGCGTTGGCAAGCTTCGACGGCCGGCGTAATTTTCGCGGCTTCCTCGCCGCGGCCGAACAGACCATTCTCGCCGGCATGTGGATTGATGGCACAGACGCCAATCTTCGGATTGGCAATGCCGGCGCGCACCAGAACCTCGTGGCCGCGCGTAATGACGCGCTCGACAAGGCCAGGCTCGATCTTCTCGATCGCATCCAGCAGACCGATATGCGTGGTAACATGGATGACACGTAGTTTCGGCGACACGAGCATCATCGACACTTCCGGCGTGCCGGTCAGATGCGCCAGCAATTCGGTGTGGCCAGGATATTTATGTCCTGCCGCATGGAGCGCTTCCTTGGAGAGCGGCGCAGTGCAGATGCCCTGCGCGCTTCCCGCCTGCACCACCTGCACCGCTTTCGCGATGTAGCGATAGGCCGCCTCGCCTGCCGTCGGCGACACCTTGCCCCACGGCAGATCGTCCGGCACCAGCTTCAGATCGACGCACTGCACAGCCCCCGACGCGAAATTGGCCTCCTTCGCATCGTTCAACGCAGCAACCTCGAGCGGCACGCCGACGATCTTGCTGGCCTTGCGCAGACGATTGGCGTCGCCGATCACAAGCGCATTGCAAATCTTATGTACCTCCGGCTGCGCCAGCGCTTTCATGATCACCTCCGGTCCGATACCGGCTGGATCTCCCATAGTGATCGCAATGGTCGGACGGGTCATGTGAAGCTTCCTTTGGTTCGGACGGTGCGAAGACGCTCGCTGATGCGGATGAGGCTGTGCTCATCGCCGAACGCCCCTGCTTTGGTGGCGATTGGAACGGACAATTGGCCAAGGGTGAGACCAAGCGACACGCCTGGCTCGATTTCGTCGGCGAGACGGATGCCGTTGACGCCGAAGCGCGACAACAATGCCGCGGCGGTCTCGCCGCCCGTCGCAGCAAAGGCACCGATCACGGGCGCAACGGTTGCAAGCACATCCGCAAGGCCCTGCGCGAGTTTTGGGCCGAGCGACATGTCGGGATGATCATCCATCATGATCTCCACCAATGCATCACCACCGTTAGTCAACCGTTTCACCACATCTGCAGCCAGCGCAGCACGGGCAGCAACGCTATTGGTCAGCAGCGTTTCCGGCGCGACCGGAAAATGCGCAACGGTTCCCGTCGCCTGCAATTCGCGTGCGGCCGAGCGCGACGCGCCGGCGAGCGAGCCCACTACGATCAAAGTGCCCGATGCGCTGGTTGGAATCCGCAACGGTTCGATGGCATGGCCGGCGTCGAGGCCGGCCAGCGCGTGAGCAAGGCCGGCGCTGCCGATAAAAAATGTCGAGTGCGATGCTTGCAAGCTCGCCTCTGCGATCAAGTGCAGATCGTGGTCTGCTTCGGCATCGCAGGCCGCAACCACATCTCCCTCACCCGCAAGCCTTTCGAACACGGCTTTCAGGTCACCACCGCGCACGACGGCGAGCGGGATCTTCTCACCGCGAATGCCTGCGGTTGCGAGCACATCGACAAGATCGGCATTCGGATAGGTGTGATCGCGCTGCCAGACTTCGGTGTCCTCAAGCGCGCGACCATTGACGAGAATGCGCCCGCCGATGGTGGTGCGACCGGTGGCCGGAAAAGCGGGCGCGAACACGCCTAGCGCCGGACCCGAGCGCGACTTGAGATGGGCAAGCACAGCTGTGGTTTCCGCTGCGGGTTGCCCCCGCAGCGTCGAGTCGATCTTCTTGAACAGACGACGCTCGGACTGGAACAAGCGCGCCAGCACATCGGCGTGGCGGGCGGTCGAGGCCGAGGCCGAAAGGCCCCGGCTCGCTGCGTCGTAGGCCAACACAGGCAACTGGTGACCCGAGGCGTCAGCGGCTTCACCCCACGTCACCGCAGCCGGACGCCCTCGTCTGCCGAAAGCGATGGCAGAGTCCGCAGCGCCGGTGAGATCGTCCGCGAGGATCAGCCAGCCGCGTGTCACGTTCAGTGCCCCGCCGGTCGGGCTGCTGGTGTCATCGCAGCGGTGTCTGCCACGCTTTCATCTTCAGGCTCGACGTCGCGGCCGACCACGCGCGCGACCCAGGCGGTGACAATCGGCGTCAGGATCGCGGTGACGACAACACAAGCCGCAACGAGAATGGTCGCAGGCTTGGCTGCATCGACGTAAGCCGGATTGGCTGCAGCGACAATTGCAGGCACAGCGGCTGCGTTACCGGCAGTCGATGCCGCAGCAACACCCGCGACACCGTTTCCACCGGTAAGACGATCGGCGAGGAACAGCGGAATGCCGGTCACGATCACCACGCCCACACCCATGCCGAGGCCGAGCAGGCCCGCCTGCCAGACCTTCGACAGATCAAGGCCCGCACCAAGCGCGAACGCAAAGAACGGGATCATGACTGGCACGGCACGGCTGAGGAAATCACGCATCTCGCGGTCGAGGTTGCCGATGATCATGCCGACAACGAGCGGCAGGATCGCGCCCACAAGGGTCTGCCATGGAAAAGCCGAGAGACCCGCGACGCCGAGGGTAATCATGGTGAGAAACGGGCCGCTCTCCAGCGACATGATGGTGTAGGCGCCGACGTCGCGCGGACGTCCATACTGGCCCATCAGCGCCATGTAGAGACCGCCGTTGGTGTCGTTCATGGCGGCGACCACCGCGAGCGTCGAGACACCGGCGAACATGCCGGCCGCGATCGGCGCTTCGCCGAGCACGCGGCCGAAGACGAGTCCGAGAATGACGGCAACGCCAACCTTCACGAACAGCAGCGTGCCGCCCTTCTTCACGATGTAAGGGGTCGCGCGGAAGT
The DNA here is from genome assembly GCF_055386385.1 of Afipia dichlorophenoxyacetatis. Taxonomy (NCBI): domain Bacteria; kingdom Pseudomonadati; phylum Pseudomonadota; class Alphaproteobacteria; order Hyphomicrobiales; family Nitrobacteraceae; genus Afipia; species Afipia dichlorophenoxyacetatis. Next base: position 4,631,150 of record NZ_AP029250.1, read on the forward strand.
CGATGCTTGCGCCCATACAGACGTAGAAGACGGCAAGGATCGTCAACGCGCCGGAGAACAGCGCGCCGGTGAAGGAACCGAAAAACTTCGGCGTATCCGGAAAGAACGTCGCGATGAGCGCGCCTGCCAACAGGGGGACTACCATCATCCCGCCGGGCACCTTTTCCATCGCTCGTTTAATTGGAAGCTGCATTTTCGTTTCTCCCGCGCACTGCGCAATTCGATCAATTTGCGCAATCTTGGGTTCTATGGCGTGCGCAATTCCGGCCTTCTATGAACATTTTGCGCAGCCATCAAGGAATTATTGCGCATTTTACGCAAAACTGTCATGCAGACGGAACCGCGCACCACAGCCAAGGAAGGCCCACGCCCGAGGCGGAGACGCCGGCGGATTGGTCTTTTTATGATGAAAAGTGCGGAGAAACGATGGGCCGGCGTCCGCTGCGCCGATGCGTTTTCAATCGCGCGCACAACGTGCCCTCGCGACGATCGCGTCGCCTCCTCGCGTAGAGGCGGACGTCTTCTCTTTACCTGTCAAACACCGCGGGTGCCGAGGCTATTAAACAATCGATCAATCAATCCCTGACCTACGCCGCCTCATCGCGCGCTTGATAGATCCGATAGAGCATGCGCTGCCCGATGCGGCGGAACGGTGCGAAGGGATGGGTCGGTAACGGCGAGATGAAGATCGGCAGGTCCTGTCCCTTGAAGCTTCGGCCGGCGATCATCTCCGCCATGCGGCGACCGGCCTGCGCCGAATAGGACACGCCATTGCCACCGTAACCAAGTGCATAGAACAGGGTCTGCGTTGGATCGGGCCGGAAAATGCGCGGCATCATGTCATGGCTGACATCAACCCAGCCCCACCACGAATAGTCGATCTGAATTCCCTTAAGCGGCGGGAACTTGCGATGGAGCCCTTCGATCAGAAGCTGCAAGTGACGTGGATGAGCGGCATCTGAGCCCGTGATGGCGCTGCGGCTGCCGATCTGCACACGGTTGTCCGGCAACCGCCGATAGTAGAAGCGCAGCGTACGCGTATCCGTGATGACTTCCGTGGTGCGGAAGCCGGTCGCGTCGAGTTCGGCATCGGTCAGTGGCCGAGTCACCACTGAATTGGAGAGGATCGGCATGCAGCGGCCCTGCAAGATCGGCGTGAGGCCGAGGGATGTATAGGCGCCGGTGGCAATCCCGACAGCGCGCGCGCGGACCGTGCCGCCGGGTGTGCGCAGATGATGCACGCCGCCCCGTGTCGTGATCTCCAGCACCGGACTTCCCGGATGTACCTTGGCACCAAGCTCACGAGCCATCCGCAGATAACCGAAAGCAAGCTTCGCCGGATGGACGCCGGTGCCGAGCGGCTCGTGCACGGCCCCCACCGTCTCCTCGTCTCTTACGTAGTCGCGACGCACTTCCTCGGCGGACAGAACGCGTGTCTTGTAGCCGAACACGTCGTTCTGCACCTTCGATTCCGCTGCGATCTTCTCGAACATGCGCTGACGGTGCGCGATATAAAGATGACCTCCACGCTGCGGTTCACAATCGATATTGCCGCTGCTGATCAGCTGCTCAAAGGTCTCAAAACCTTCCTGGATTTCGGCATGCAGGCGCAGCGCGACATCGCGGCCCCAGCGCGCGATCCATTGCGAACGCGACAGCCGGCCCGCGGCATTCTGGCCCTGCCCGCCATTGCGCGTGCTGCATCCCCAGGCGACGCGATTGGCTTCCAGCACGACAGCCTTGATGCCGAATTCGCTCGCGAGAAAGATTGCGCAAGCGAGCCCCGTGTAACCTGATCCAATGATCGCGACATCGGCATCGACATCACCGGTGATCGGACCGTCGTCCTGCGGTGGTGGTCCTGCGGTCGCAGCCCAATAGGTCGGCGCGTATTCGCGGTTGGTGCCCGGCCCGGGCGACACCAGCGGATCATAATGCTGATCGTAGGGTGCGATCGCCATGCGGGGAGCCTCCGTCATGAAGCCGCCTTTGCTTCACGCGCTGGCAATGGCGGGCGATCTTTGCGAAAGGCACTCTTGCGCGAAAGCTTGTCGCCGGAAAACGTGAAGAGATCGCAGCCTTCAGCTTCGATACGGATGCCGCTGGCTGTCGTGCCACGGAAGATCCATTCCGACAGACCACGATCGCCGAACACATGATGCGCCGTGCACGTCCAGCTGACATCGGGCATGTCGGTCCAGACCTTCTCGAAGGCTGCCCTGACGTCTACGGTGCCGACGATGCGGCGGCCGAACATCTCCGGACCGGCCGCGGCATCGAACACGATGTCATCGGCCATACAGGCCATCACCCCATTCGCATCGTGGCGGTTAAAGGCCTCGAACAGCGTCACAAGAAGCTGTTGGCGTCGGGTCTGCTCGGACATGGCAAGGCTCTCTCGATCGTTGACGCGAAAATTGGCACACCGCGCCAATATTGATCATGAAAGTGCCAGCGAGCGGGCTATGCGATTAGGGCCAGTTTCGGCCAACCACCCGGCCAGAAGGGGCCGGACAACGTCCATCGCTTCGTCGGATGACTTAATAATATGTCGGTGTCGCGCTGCGACGTGAATTGAGATTGGGCGACTGACCCGCGCCTAACTTAGCTCATCGAGGCAATCAGACGTCCCAAGCGCTCGATACCTGGCATGATCCGGTCGTTGCGGATCGAGGAGAAGCCAAGGCGGAAGCACTCCGCATGGGTGCCCTTGGTCATCGAGAAGACGTCGCCTGGCTCAATCACCACACCTTCGGCACGTGCAGCCGTCGCCAGTTCGGTTGCGTCACATCCGGGCGGACATGTCACCCAATAACTGGTGCTGCCAACGCCGCGCGCATAAGTGCAGTTGCCGAAATTCATCGGCAGCAGTTGATCGAGAATGCGGGCACGCTCCAGCAGCACGCGCGAGACGCGCTGCAGATGCGAGCGATAATGACCAAGGCCGATGAACAGCGCTGCCACGCGCTGGTTGTTCAGTGGTGGATGCCGCAACATCAGCCGCCGCAGGGCTCTTAACTCGCGAATGACCGGCGCCGGTGCCACGACGTAACCTAACCGCAATCCGGGCGCGAGCGCCTTGGAAAGACTGCCGACGTAGAGCACGCGATCGTTACGATCGATGCTCATAAGAGGCGGCAACGCGGCCCCCTCAGAAATCAGCTCGCTCTCGTAATCATCCTCGATCAGCACGATGTCGCGCTCCTGCGCCTTGCGCAAAAGCTCCAGTCGACGCGACTGCGGCATGACGGCAGTTGTCGGACATTGATGGCCGGCAGTCACATAAGCGATATTGCAGCTCTCGAAATCAGCATCCGGCACCATGCCGTCGTCATCCACGGCGAGAGGTACAATCTTATCTGTCAGCATGCCGAAGATGTTGCGGGCATCGGGATAACCTGGATCTTCCATACCAACCCGGGTCTCCGGCTTGATGAACAACCGAGCGATCAAATAAAGCGCATGCTGTGCACCAATCGTCATCATGATCTCGTCTGACCGCGCGCGAATGCCGCGGCGCGGCAAAACCTGCAGCCGAAGCTGTTCGATCAAAGCCGGATCATCCTCGTCGATGAGATCGCGCGCCCAATTGTTGATTTCTGGAACGCTCAGCGCGGCCCGTGCACTTTCGCGCCAGTCGTTGGTCGGGAACAGGGTCGGATCGAACTGCCCGAAAATGAACGGATACGGATAGTCCTGCCAGTTGAGCGGCTTAACGATATTGCGGTTCTCAGATGGCTTGACGGCGAAGCGTTCCATCCAACGGGACGCGCCAATGTCATCCGGCGCCGGGCGAACATCACGCTGCGTGCCCAGATGTTTAGGCAAGCCCGCCACGTAGAAACCACTGCGTTCGCGGGAGACCAGGAAATTCTGGTCGACCAGCTGCTCATACGCAATCACTACGGTATTGCGGGATACTTTCAAAAGCGTCGCCAGTTCGCGGCTCGATGGCATCCGCACGCCAAGCGACAGGCGCCCCTCCTCGATCGCGGAGCAGATCAACTGGCGGATTTGCAACTGCAAAAAAGGACCACGACGGTCCAACCCCTGGAACAGGGATCCCCAGAACAAGGCGTCGCTAATGCCCGACGCAACCGGCCGTCCCTCGACCGGGGTCATTTCAATCGGCTCTCTTGGAGGCGCCATGGACAAGCTCCGCACATCCCTCACGAAACAGATCGCGATCCGTCTCCCCGCAACACTGTACGAGTGAAAAAGCAAAAGTCACGCCACTTGGTGCCAGCGCACCGCAATGCTGGCCCCATTCGTACATATGATCTGGCGCTGGCTTGGTGCATAACGAAACCGCACGCTCCAATGAAAGAAACTCCCGAGGAAATTCCAGTGTCTGCGAATACGGTCGTCTTTTCTGCCCGCAAGATTGTCACCATGAATCCGTCGCGGCCGTCGGCGACGCATGTCGCAGTGCGGGATGGCCGTATTGTTGCGGTCGGCAGTTTCGACGAAATTTGTGGATCGGCTGACGTCACCATCGACAACCGCTTTAAGGACAAAGTGCTATTGCCCGGTTTTGTCGAGGGCCATAGCCACATCATGGAAGGCATGATGTGGTCGCTGCCTTACGTTGGCGCCGGCGATCGCCGTTCGCCGGAAGGTAAGCTCGTCGAAGGGCTTGCGGATATCGAAGCGATCGTCGCGCGCCTGAAAGAAGCCGAAGCCGCAATGACGGATCCCGACGCGCCGCTCTTCGCTTGGGGCTTCGATCCACTGCATATCGGCGGCACAGGGTTGACCCGACAAGATCTCGACCGCGTCTCGCTGACGCGACCGATTATGGTCATTCATGCCAGCTTCCATATCAGCAATGTTAATACGACCGTGCTGAAACGTGCCGAACTCGACCGCACGACAAACATTTCAGGCGTCGTCATCGGCGAGGATGGCGAGCCGAGTGGGGAGCTTCAAGGGATTGCCGCGCGCTTCCGCGTGTTTCGCGTGCTCGGCGGAAATCCGCTGTCCGGCAACTTGAAGGTCGCGGACGTCAACCGCTACGCGGCATCCGCCTGCGTACAGGGCGTGACGACGATTACCGACCTGCACAACGATCTCGCCGATCAAACCATTGAAGTCTATCAGGCCGCGAGCCGGCGCCCGGATTTTTCCGTGCGGCTGGTGCCGGCGATGGCGTCCGTGTCGCACACGCCCGCGCAAGGAATCGAGAAAGTGAAGGCGCTGCGCGCGACCAACAACGACAAGCTTCATTACGGCATTGTCAAGCTGGTGGTCGACGGCTCGATCCAGGGCTTCACTGCGCGGTTGCGCTGGCCCGGCTACCACAATGGTGCGCCCAACGGCTTATGGTATATCGCCCCTGAAGAACTGCCGTCGATCGTCGCCGCCTATCACAATGCCGGCATCCAGCTGCATATCCACACCAACGGTGATGAAGCGACAGAGTTGGCGCTCGATGCCGTCGAAGCCGCGCAGACAGCAATGCCACGCCCCGACCACCGCCATACACTGCAGCATTGCCAGATGGCCGATGCTGCACAGTTCAAGCGCATGAAGGCGCTCGGCATGTGCGTCAACCTGTTCGCCAATCACCTTTACTATTGGGGTGACTCGCACTTCAATCTGACCATGGGACCCGAACGCGCGAATCGGCTTGATGCAACCGGGACGGCACAACGCATCGGGGTTCCCTATGCGATTCACTCCGACGCGCCGGTCACTCCGTTGAGTCCGCTGTTCACGGCGTGGTGCGCCGTCAACCGTGTCTCATCCAGTGGTCGCTTGCTTGGCAAAGAGACCGAGGCACTCACAGTGGAACAGGCCCTTGCCGCCGTCACCATCGGAGCAGCCTACACTCTGAAGCTCGATCACATGGTCGGCAGTATCGAAGCCGGTAAATATGCCGACTTTGCCGTCCTTGATGAGGATCCGCTGGACGTCGCGCCGGAGAAACTCAAGGATATCGCCGTCTGGGGAACGGTGGTTGGTGGACACGTGCGGGAGGCGCCGCGAGCATGACGACGGCGTCGCGTGCGAAAATCCCCGTGACGGTGGTCGGCGGCTTTCTCGGCGCCGGCAAGACGACTTTTCTCAATCATCTGCTCCGCAGTGGCAGCGCTCGTTACGCCGTGCTGGTCAACGACTTCGGCGCGGTCAATATTGATGCTAGCCTGATCGTACGGCACGACGGCACCACGATGACGCTGGCCAATGGCTGCGTCTGCTGCAGCATCGGCGATGGTTTCCTGGAAACGTTAGGCAAGATTCTCGACAGTCAGATTCCGTTTCATCACATCATCATCGAAGCCAGCGGTGTCGGAGATCCCTGGCGCATTGCGGAGATTGCGCTGGTCGAGCCGGACCTGCGCTTGAATGCCGTGATCGTCATGGCGGATGGGGCCCGCATTTCGAAGCTTCTTGCCGACGCACGTGTCGGTGACACCGTTCGCAATCAATTCATGCACAGCAATGTGGTGCTGCTCAACAAGGTAGACCTCCTCACCCGGGCCGAAGTGGTAGCCGCTCGCGCTGAGATCGCTGCCTTGCGCGCGGGAATGAAAATCGTCGAGACCACTGAACATACGCTGCCAGACTTGCCGAACGGCGAGCACAATGCGGCGTCTCGCTTCACAGCGACCGAAGTCGGAAGTCGCGTAGATCATGAGCGTGTATTCCGCCGATGGTCCTATCAACGAAGCGGAGCTTTCGATCCTGCAAAGCTGGAAGGCGCATTGTCTGCGTTGCCGCCGCAACTGTTGCGCCTCAAAGGGCCGTGCCGGCTTGCTGGCGCATCTGCTTCGCTGCTGCAGATGGTCGGCCAGGACTGGGCATTGTCGCCCCTGCCCGACGAATTACCGGATCAGAATGACATCATGTTGGTCGGCGTCGGAACCGATGCTTTGCCCGATGCCGATACACTCGACGCCATTCTTGATCGCGCGCTGATCTCACAAACACCCATGACAATAGCGGATCTCAACCGCGGGCAAGCCGAACTTACCCTCTGAGAGAAGGACAGATTCCATGTCTTCGACTTGGTCATTGCGAACCCAATCCTTGAGAACGTCGCTTCTGCGATGTGCTCTTGGCCTCACCCTCGCCGTAAGTGCGGCGGTCCCGACAACGAAATCAGCTTCTGCCGCGGATGGCGGCACGCTGGTCATCGCGTCGACGCAAGTGCCGCGTCACTTCAATGGTGCCGTGCAATCTGGTGTCGCCACGGCGCTGGCCAGCACGCAGATCTTCGCGAGCCCGTTGCGCTATGACGAGAACTGGAATCCGAAGCCCTATCTCGCCAAGTCCTGGGAGGTGGCACCGGATGGCCTCTCCGTGACCCTGCATCTGGTCGATAACGCCGTGTTTCATGACGGAAAGCCGGTGACCTCAGAAGATGTCGCCTTCTCGATCATGACCATCAAGAAGAACCACCCCTTCCAGACCATGCTGGCTCCGGTGGAAACGGTGGATACACCGGATCCGCTGACCGCGATCATCCGCCTGAAGCATCCGCATCCGGCGCTGCTGCTGGCGATGTCTCCGGCACTGATGCCAATCCTGCCGAAGCACATCTATGGTGACGGCCAGGATATCAAATCCCATCCGGCCAATCTGAAGCCGATCGGCTCCGGTCCCTATCGTCTGACTGAATACAAACAGGGTGAATATTACACGTTGGAGAAGTTCGACAAGTTCTTCATCCCCGACAGGCCCAAGCTCGACAAGATTGTCGTCAAGCTGGTCTCGGATTCGAAGGCCGCCATGGTCTCGCTCGAAAACGGCGATGTCAACGCGTTGCCCTTCGTCTCGAATACCCGTGACATCGCACGCCTCGAAAAGATGCCGAATGTGACTGTAACCGAAAAAGGCTTCGCCGGTACGGGCCCCCTCAACTGGCTCGCCTTCAACACCAAGAAGAAGCCACTCGATGACGTACGAGTACGCCAGGCTATCGCCTATGCGGCCAATCGTGAATTCATCGTCAGCAAACTGATGGGTGGCAAGGCGACGATCGCCACCAGTCCGATCGCACCAGGATCGCGGCTCGATGAGCCCGGCGTCGAGATGTACAAGCTCGATCTTGCCAAATCTCAAAAGCTGCTCGACGAGGCCGGCTATCCGAAGAAGGCCGACGGCTCGCGGATGACACTGACCATCGACTACCTTCCGGGTGAAGACGAGCAGCAACGTAACGTGGCGGAATACCTTCGCTCACAGCTCAAGCAGGTCGGCATCAATCTCGAGGTCCGCGCGGCGCCTGATTTCCCAACCTGGGCCCAGCGCATTTCGAATTACGACTTCGACTTGACCATGGACATTGTCTTCAACTGGGGCGACCCCGTCATTGGTGTCAATCGAACCTATCTGACCAGCAACATCCACAAGGGTGTCATCTGGTCCAATACCCAGCAGTATAGCAACCCGAAGGTCGACGAACTTCTGAATGCAGCTGCCGAGGAAACATCGCCCGACAAGCGGAAAGCGCTCTATTCAGAGTTCCAAAAGATCGTCGTGTCCGATGCGCCGATCTATTTCATCAACGCATTGCCATATCGCAACGTGTTCAGCAAAGGTCTGAGCGGTCTGCCGACGTCGATCTGGGGCATGATGTCGCCGCTCGACGAACTGTATTGGGAAACTCCGCCAAAGACCTAAGGGTCTTCGGCGCTATTCGGGTAAGCCGGCAGCATGAACCTCGTTCTTCACGTCCTGCGTCAGGTGGCCAATGCAATTGGCCTCCTGCTCGCCGTGCTGGTCCTCAATTTTTGTCTGATCCATGCCGCGCCTGGTGATCCCGCCATGGTGATCGCCGGTGAAATGGGCGGCGCATCGGCCGACGTGATGGCCGCTCTGCGCGTGAAATACGGTCTCGACAAGAGCCTGATTGAACAGCTCTTCACCTATCTCGGTAAGGTCGCGACCGGCGACTTCGGCTATTCTTACTATTTCAACGAGCCCGTGCTCGGGCTGATTGCCCAGCGGATTCCTGCAACGCTCTACCTCGTGCTATCGGCCCTGACGATTTCCGTTTTGATCGGGACACTGCTCGGTGTTATTAGCGCCCGCAAGCCGAACGGATTGTTCAGCCAAAGCGTAACGGTGTTGTCGCTTGCTGGTTATGCGGCGCCGGTGTTCTGGACCGGCCTGATGTTGCTGCTGCTGTTCGGATCGGTGTGGCCAATCCTGCCTGTCACAGGGATGACCGATGTTGCGCGCCCGACGACCGGGTTTGCGCATGTTCTCGACGTACTGCGGCACCTCGTTCTGCCGGCAACCACGCTCGCACTGGTCTATATCGCGCAATATAGCCGGCTTGCCCGCGTCAACATGATCGATGCGCTGACCGCGGACTACGTCCGCACGGCGCACGCCAAAGGCCTGCCGGAGATCATCGTGATCGGCAAGCATGCACTGCGAAACACTTTGATCCCGATCGTCACCGTGGCCGGCTTGCAGTTTGGTCATCTGTTCGCCGGTGCAGTCCTGGTCGAGACCGTGTTCAGCTGGCCCGGCTTGGGTCGCTTGGTGTTCGAGTCCATTCTGCGCCGCGATTATCCGACCTTGCTTGCGGTCTTGTTCTTCTCCGCCGTGCTCGTGATGGCCGCCAATATTCTCACCGATCTGGTCTATCGCCTGGTCGATCCGCGTATCCGATCGGGGGCACGATGACGGCCATCGAGAACACCATGGTCAAGACAGACAAAGCGGCCCTTCCTGCACGCGCCGCAGCATCGCCGTCGATCGTAGCGCTACGCCAATTCGCCCGCAGCCCATCCGGCGTCATCGGCGCAATCGTGCTGCTAATTCTTATCTTGTTCACCGTATTCGGCGCACACATCTATGCGATCGATCCGCTCGACATTGTCTCAGCCCCTTTCACGCCACCTGGCGAAGACACCTTGCTCGGCACCGACTACCTTGGGCGCGATATCCTTGCGGGCCTGATCAGCGGCGGTCGAGCGACGCTGACGGTCGGCGGTGTCGCGGCGGTGATCACCGTCGTGATCGGTGTCACGATCGGTTCGCTCGCCGGCTTCTTCGGCGGCCCGATCGATACGGCGCTCACGAAGATCACTGAATTCTTTCAGATCCTGCCTCCGCTGCTGTTCGCAATGGTGCTGGTCACGCTGTTCGGACAGACGCTCACCACGATAACGATTGCCATCGGCGTCGTCAGTTGGCCGTCGGCGGCGCGATTGACTCGCGCGGAATTCCTGCGCCTGCGCAATCTCGATTTCGTCAAGGCCTCGCGCGCAGCCGGTGCCGGAAACGGCCATCTGATCCTGCGCGTCATTCTGCCGAATGCGCTGCCACCGATCATCGTTTCGGCCACGCTCGCCATCGGCGTTGCGATCCTGTTCGAGGGCGGCCTGAGCTTCCTCGGGCTTGGCGATCCTAACACCATGAGCTGGGGGTTGATGCTCGGACAGAACCGCAACTACGTTCTCGACGCGTGGTGGGCAGTGACCTTTCCGGGCGCCGCGATCTTCATCGCTGTGCTTGCCATCAGCCTGATTGGCGACGGCATCAACGATGCCATCAATCCGCGCCTGCGAAAGCGAGGCTGAACGATGACGGCTGTCCTCTCGGTTCAGAATCTCAGCGTCTCGATCATCGGTGCCGATGGTGGCATACCCGTCCTGGAAAACCTGTCCTTCGATGTTGCACGGGGCAAGACGATGGCCCTGGTCGGAGAATCCGGCTGCGGCAAGAGCATGACAGCACTTGCGATCATGCAGCTGCTGCCTGAGGGGTTTCAGGTGAACTCCGGCAGCATCCGGCTCGACGGCAAGGACGTGTTGTCTGCCTCGTCCAAAGAGCTGCGCAACTTGCGCGGCAACGAGATGTCGATGATCTTCCAGGAGCCGATGACCGCGCTCAACCCTCTTTATACGATCGGCGACCAGATCGGCGAAGTCTTGCGTCAGCACCGCAAGCTGAGCCGTCGCGATGCAACCGAACAGGCCATCAGTTTTCTCAAGGCGGTGCAGATTCCGGCTGCCGAGCAGCGCGTCAATGCCTATCCGCATCAATTGTCAGGCGGCATGCGGCAACGCGTGATGATCGCGATGGCGCTTGCGTGCAAGCCAAAGCTGTTAATCGCCGACGAACCAACCACGGCCCTCGATGTCACCGTGCAGGCGCAGATCTTCGATCTCCTCAGCGAGCTGCAGGACGAGACCGAAACCGCCATCGTGCTGATCACCCATGATCTCGGTGCCGTCTCGGAGCTCGCCGATGACGTCGCCGTGCTCTATGCCGGCCGGTGCATCGAGCAAGGAGTTGCGCACGAAGTCATTTCTCATGCGCGCCATCCCTACACACGAGGCCTGATGGCCTGCGTGCCCCATCTGCGGCTTGGCCGCGCGAACGGACACGGCCCAGCCATCCTCGATGAAATTCCCGGAATGGTGCCGCCGCTCGGTGCACGAGGACCTGATTGCGCCTTCCTGCCACGATGCGCTTTTGCCGGCGAGGTTTGCCGTTCGCAACCACAGCCTCCGCTTGATCGCGTCGACGCCGCTGCCGCAGTGTCGTGCTGGCGACACCAGGAGATCGCGCCGTGAGTGACGGTCTGAACGCATTTGTTCAATCAAAGGCGAGCGACGTCCTGCTCGACGTGCACGATCTCGTGGTGCATTTCCCCGTAGGACGGCGCGGTTTGTTCAATGCACCATCGAAAGTTCATGCGGTCGATGGCGTGAGTTTTCAGGTCCGGCGCGGCACGACGTTCGGCATCGTTGGCGAAAGCGGCTCGGGAAAATCAACCACCGCCCAGGCTATAATGCGCCTAATCCCGATGACGTCAGGCCAAATCGTGTTCGGCGGCGAGAACATCGCAGACTACCATGGCGAAAAGCTACGCCGCGCGCGAAGCAAATTTCAGATCGTGTTTCAGGATCCATTTTCCGCCCTTGACCCGCGGCGCCGTGCTGCCGAGCTCATCCGCGAACCGCTCGATCTGCTTGGAATCGGCTCGCCGCACGAACGAGAAGCCCGTGTGCTGCAATTGCTTTCGGAAGTTGGCCTCCCGCCGCAGGCCGCCGATCTCTTCCCACATCAATTCTCCGGCGGCCAGCGCCAACGTCTCTGCATTGCGCGCGCACTTGCGCCGGAACCGGACCTGATCGTCTGCGACGAAGCCGTGTCGGCGTTGGACGTTGCCATACAGGCGCAGATCCTGAACCTATTGAAGAAACTGCAACGCGAGCGCGGGCTCACTTACATTTTCATCTCGCACGATCTCGGCGTGATCCAGCATTTCTGCGACGAGATCGCAGTGATGTATCTCGGCAAGATCGTTGAACAGGCACCTGCCGAAGTATTCTTCTCGGCGCCATCACATCCCTATAGCTGGTCGCTGATTGCAGCGGCCGCGCCGCCCGGGCCACTACGGGATCGTCTGAAACGGGATTATCTGGTCAAGGGCGACCCACCGAGCCCGGTCGATCCGCCACCCGGCTGCCGTTTTGCCAAGCGCTGTCCGTTTGCCGTCGAACGATGCCGCAGTGAGCTACCAATGCTGCAAACCCACGCAGAACAACACTTCGTCGCCTGCCACAGGGCCAGCGAGCTTGCCCCGCTGGATTTTGCATCATCGTGAGACTTTTGCCTGTCGGTTGGCCTGTTCGTTACCGCCGCGCAGACGCTGTCGTCTCCGTAAGCCATGCCAGCATCGACGCATTGATCTCGCGCGGATAGGTATGGGCAAGATCACCTATCTCCCGATAGGTCACCTTCGCTCCGGCTTGCGATAACATCTGTTGAGCTTGGCGCGCCACTTCGACCGGAAACATCCAGTCGAGCGCGCCGTGGACCAAATACATCGGCAACCCGAGCAACCGATCACCATCGGCCTTCTCAGCCAGCATCGGGTGGAAGGTGGCCGATACCGGTCCCAGATGCGTGAACGGAGATTCTGAGTCCAGTCCGCTCACATAGCAGAATGTGCCCCCATCGCTCATGCCCGTCATCAGCAGTCGTCGCGGATCGATATTCCAGCGCTCGCGTGCGGATGCAAGGATGCGCGCCAGATTCGGCGTATCGACGTCATTTCCCATCAACGCCCATGTGCCGCCAATGGCGGTCGGCGCAATCACAATGGCGCCGAAACTCCTTGCATCGCGCAGCCAGCTCCACAGGAAGCCGCGTCCGTGCCCGCTGCCCCCATGCAGCGCCATCACCAGCGGCCATGAACGATCCGGCGTGTAGGTTTCCGGGACATAGATCGAATAACCGCCACGATCGGCAAACGTGTTCTGGACGTGGATGACGCCGGTTTCCCCGCTTCGAGCAGCGGTCATACAACGCGTTTGAACGGCATCGTCGTCGCGCACGGAAGGATCAAGGAAGAACCTGTTCACGGCAGGCATTGTCGCGGCGAGCGGATAGAGTGCGTCCTGCGCGCGTGGCACGTGACGCAAGGCACGAAACACGGCGCGAAAATCACCTTCATCGAGCGCGATGCGCAATCCGTCGAAAGCCAATAGCACCTGCTCGCTCGCGAGCTTAAGCCGGTTGCCGTCGCTGTCAGGCGCGTGAGACGTCTTGTTCAAGTCTGAAAGTGCGACGCGCAACGTCTCGTCCGGCATGCCGACGGCGGCCATGACGCCGCCGAATTCGGACGGATCGAGAAACCGCGTAGTGAATCCGAGCGCATCAAGCGCTTTCAGCAACGGCGGAACGATGGCTTCGGATTCAGACGTCATGAGATGGGCACTCCGCCAACAAGGCGAAGCTACAGGCCCGGGCCGTACGCTTGCAAGCGGGTTCCGGCTGGCCGTTATGACTTTGGGAAACTCCGTTCCCGTTCACTCGATCACGCGTTCGCGATCAATCATTCCATAACGGGCGTTTGTCAGGGCTTGATCTCAGCATTTCTGGAATGCATCGTATCGCAATACAATCGCATCACAGGCGGGCGATCATGACGCAGTCTCACTTCATCTCAGGGCTTCCCCGTTCGGGATCAACACTTTCTAAGTGCCCTGCTCAAGCAGAATCCGCACAAAGTGAGAAGCAAGGTCGAATATCAAAAGCGCCAGCCCACCATCCCTCCTAAAATCCGAGGCAAATCCGGCGCGCATCGTCCCGGTGCCGCTATCACTCAGAATATCTCCAAGCCTCCGCGATCATCCCCGGCAGTTGTGATTGTTCTCCATGACTTCGATACTAAGAACGTTTCTATCGCTACTACTCGCGGCAATCCTCAATGGACCTTCGTTTGCTGCAACAAGGATTGAAATTCCGATCCTCCAGCATCGACTGTCGAATGGCGAGATTCGTTTTACGACCGCTATTCGTGTCGGCAACGGAGCCCCGATTGACGCGATGGTCGACACGGGGTCATTCGGACTCCGTGTTCTGGCGCGTGCACTGAACCCGGCCCAATACAAGGACACTGGAATTCTCAGAAACTACGGTTTCGGCAGCGGCGTGGTATTGAACGGCCCTTTGGCGACGGCCGCGGTGACAATCGGCCCACTCAATCTGCCGGGGCTTACCAACATCCAAATTGTGCAATCAGTATCATGCAGGGAAACGGCGCCTCATTGCCCGGCATCCAAGGTCACTCCAGATGCCTATGGTATTGGCGGCGACGGCCTACCGCACGAAGGATACAACGCGATCTTAGGACTATCCTTGCGCTCTCCCGCCACCCCAGACGCAGCGATCAATCCTCTCCTTAGATTTGAAAATAAGAGATGGATCGTTATGCTTCCCAGACCCAATTCATCGGAGAACGGAAGACTCATTATCAATCCCGATGCAACCGAGATGGCCGGCTTTCATCCGGTCTATTTGAGAACCTCTGACAGAGGCCCAACAGGAATCCCTGCTCAAGTTAAAGATGCTGAAATTCCGAGCTGCCTGGACCAGCCGCTGGAGCAGCAAGCGCTTTGTCCAACAATGCATCTCGATAGCGGCGCCAGACAAGGCATTGCGCCCTTTTACTCATATGCCGTTCTGTATGATGGAGAACATCACTCCATCAGCGTTAAGCGGCGCGATAATTAGACTGGTCGTCGCAAAACAGTCTGCTCAATGCTGAGCATCGAGCTTCGTAACGAGGTTCGGTATATAATGGCAAGGCAGGCTGGGATCGACATGCCCTCCTGCAACCTGGACATGATCGCCCAACGCGACAGTCACTCCATTCGGAACCAGATAGACACTGCGTGATCCCTCGGGACTTCCATCCAGATGAACGAGACTTCTGGCATTGGCGAGATAATCGGGGTTGATCGCCATATGTGATGAGAACTGAGTATACTGCAGTAATTTTGATGATTGATCCGAGGACAGGAAACCAACGACACGTCCACTGCCCGAGAGGCCTGAAAAGCTGATTGGATTTCCGTGACACGCCGCGATCTGCTGAGCCTGATCAGGAGCTTCAGCAGGTTTCGACACTGATAATAGCAAGAGCGCCGTCGACAAGCCGATCGCAGCTAACGTCAGATTCCGCCAGGCCGGCGCGTCTCGCCAGATGCTAAAGGTCTCTTCGGGCTGCGATGCCGGGGATGGCTGTGGCGCCGATAGCGGCATCAATTCCTGTTCCCGCATCCTGTCCACTCCCTTTAGCAGTCAGCTAGTCACTGCACGATCTCTGCCCACACGGCGCCCTGGCTCTCGGCCAGAGCTACGCGTGTTGCGCCTCCGCGCTTGGCCTCAATCAACGAGTCGGCAATGACCTCCTCGATCGCCCTTACCAAGTCGCGTGCGGAAGCCGCATAGCCCAACTTGCGCTGTCGATCGACAAGTTCGAGCAATATCTGAGGATTGATACCCCCCTCTTCAATTTCAAGACCATATCCTTGAATCATACTTTCAATTTCAAGAGCTGCGACGCGTGCCACATCGAGACCGGCCAAAGGCTCAAAAACAAAAATACGATCGATGCGGTTTAAAACCTCTGGCGCAAAACCGCTGGCGCGCAAAACACCGTCAGAGGTCCTCCGCAATTCATCAGGGTTGTCAGCATAGCGCTTACTTAGGTCAGCTAATGCATCCACAGCAGCATTCGTGGTTAAGACGAACAGTGCGCGAGTCGTCGATATTTGCTTGCCGTCGGATTGCTCGGTTACAAAGCCATCGTTCCAAGCTGTAAGAAAATTCTTATGGACATCAGGATGGGCTTTTTCGAATTCATCCAAAAGAACGACTGCGTCAGGCGTATCGCGCAAACCTGCTGTCAGCTTGCCATAACTTGTGGAGCCGACATATCCCTTAGCTGCTCCAAACAGCGAGGACGAAGCAAACGAACCACCCGAGAACTGCGTCATATCGAAATGTAAGAGCTTTCTGCCGATTGCTTGGGAAAGCACTTTACCAAGATATGTCTTCCCGGAGCCTGGTGGGCCAGCAAAGAGAAAGACACCAACCGGCCTGCCGCGGTGCTCTAAAGCGAGACGCCGCCGTATTTGACTGGCCAGCTCGGTACAAACGCGATCTTGGCCTACCACTCGACTCTTCAGGATCTCAGCGAGCATCTCAGCGTCAATAAAGACCGCATGCTCTTCTCGATGCATTCGACGTTCGAGTTCTTGCCTATTGGTGAGCCGATCAAGAATGTCCATGAGCGTTTTCCATTTGGCGAGCCGCTTGGGCAGACGGCTTGTATATCGAAGATATGCGAGGAGAACTCCCAGCCAGGCTAGCGCGCAAAGAGTGCCTCCAACCCAAAATATTGCGCTTGCGTGCCTGCCGACCCAAGCGCCTAGTTCTGCCGAGAAGAGAAAATGTCCAAATTGAAGAGCGATCTGAGCAACCGTGCCAACGGCTAAGATCAGCAGCAACACCGGTAGATAGCGGGTTAGCTTATCCAGAAGTGAGTCCATGGCCGATCAACAGCGAATAGGCAGGCAAAGGAGAAAACAATCGGAGATTGTTTAGCTCATCGTCAGCCCCATTCCTTCTTCCACGGTAAGGAATAACCGAAATGTGATCGTGCGCCTCTCTGAGACAAACGCGGCCTTCGCATTCCGACCTTATGAATTCCCTTAAGTACGACGCGCGCGCTTTGCCCTTCATTTCTCCTGCGTTGATGTTTGAGACGCTTGCAAGTCGCTGAGTGTGTCCAAGGGGCAATCTATCGGCTTCGCTCAGACGCCGCGAAAGGCTGACTAAGCCGGATTGCGTTGACTCGCATCGTATCCTTTGTGAAGGACAGAGGTTTGATCGAGACGCCCCCTTGTGAGCGCGGCGGCCGGCTTTATGAAGCCGACCGAACCGACACGATTTGGACCGAGGACGATCTTGCGGCCCTGCTCTCGATCGCACCAGACGAAATCGAGATTGCTCTGCTGCTGGCGCTTTGGACCGACCAGCGCGCCAAGGCGATCTGCTGACGTTGCCGTCGGCTTATGACGGCACTCACATTCGGTTGCGGCAATCGAAAACTGGTCGGCGCGTGGGTCGTGCCTGTGGGCCAGCCGCTGAGGCAGGCATCCCACCACACCGAGCGCCGTAGCCGATCTCGTCCAGACCAACACGTATGGCCGTCCCTGAACCTCTAACGGCTTTCGGACGTCATGGGGCAAGGCATGCACTGAGGGCGGGCGCAAAGGATTTGGCATTCCATGACCTGCGGGATCGGCGGTCGTTCGGCTTCCTCTGGCTGAAGCCACCGTACCTCAGATTGCGACGTCACCGGCCACAGCCTGAAGGACGTGGAGGCAGCTCGATCGCTCACTATCTAGGCCGCGACGTAAAGCTGGCAGAAGCAGCGGTCGAAAGCTCGAAAAGAGAACGAAACCGTAAACCGTAGGGGGTTTTAGCGGGGACCAAACTAGCTAAGTGCTTGATTTGTTTGGTGGGCGCACCAGGGCTCGAACCTGGGACCCGCTGATTAAGAGTCAGCTGCTCTACCAACTGAGCTATGCGCCCGGATCCAACCGGAGTGTTCCTTGCGGGACGGCGTCGTTTAGCAAAGCGAAACTGTCATGTCCAGCAATGTGGTCAGTTTTCCTGCATGAAAATGCAAAAGAATTTTGGACGATCCACAGCGAGAAAGCCGCCGGAATCCGGCGGCTTTCCAAAGGTTGAAGACCTGTTACCCGATAATTTTAAAGGCGTTCGGAGCCTTCAGAGCCACGATGACGGCCCGGACCGCGATCCTGATCGCCATCGTTGCTCATGCCGCGCTCGAATCCGCCGAAGCCATGCCGGCGCCAGCCGTGCTCGCCGCCCATACGGGTCAGCATCGCCAGCCGCCGCTTCTGGTTGTCGTCGAGGCTCTTATAGAGCGGATCAGCCGCATCGGCGATCTTCTTCAGGCTGGCAGCCGTGGCGGCGAGCCGGTCAGCACGCTCGCGCAGGCGCGCGACAGGATCACGGGTCTGGTCGCGGGCGGCGTCGGAGCCAGAACCATCCTGACGTCGCTCGGCACGGCGGGCTTCGCGTTCCTGCATGCGGGCATTGGCAAGATCAATGCGCTGCTTGGCGAAGTCGCGCACCGCGCTCTCCACCGCCGGCCAGTTCTTTTCCTGCTCCGGTGTGAGCTTGAGACCGGCCTTCACGGCTGCGATCTTCGCATCCAGAAAGGCTGCGCGATCTTCGACGCTCATACGGTGATGATGGTGAAAGCGATGCTGCGCATAAACGGCGCTCGAGCCGATAATCGCAACTGCGGCAACGCCGGCGAGGATGACTTTCTTCATGGGGGCATCTCCGAGGTAAAAGGTACCCGGAGGATGCCACCAATCAACATGAACTCAACTTAAGCTTTGGAAAGCTTGCTGAACGCTTATTAAGAGATCATTCCCAGGAGACGCGGCAGCCAGAGCGAGATCTCAGGCACATAGGTGATAAGACCGAGGAATACGAGCATCGCCAGCAGCCACGGCAATACAGCGACCGTAATCTCGCTGATTCCCATCTTCGCAATGCTGCTCGCGATATAGAGGTTCAGCCCGACCGGAGGATGGCACAGACCAACCTCGGTGTTCACGATCATGAGAATTCCCAGGTGAACAGGATTGATACCGATCTTGGTCGCCAGAGGATAAAGGATCGGCGCCATGATCAGCAGGATCGAGGACGGATCCATCACGTTCCCCGCCGCCAGCAGCACGATATTGACGACGAGCAGGAACATCCAAGGACTGAAGTTCTTGTCGAGGATCCAGGCCGCCATCTCCTGCGGAATCTGCTCATGCGTCATCAGGAACGAGAACAGCACCGCGTTGGTGATGATGTAGAGGAGCATTGAACTCATGCTCGCGGCCTGAAGCAGCACTTTCGGCACATCGACCAGCTTGAGTTCACCGTAAACAAACACGGTGATGACGAAAGCATAGACCGCGGCGACCGCAGCGGCTTCCGTCGGCGTAAATAGACCGCCATAGATGCCGCCCAGCACGATGGCAATCAGCAGAAGCCCCCACAGACTCTCCCGGAAAGCTTTCCATCGCTGCGCAAACGTTGCACGTGGCATTCGCGGGTAATCGTTTCTCCACGCGATAAACCAGGTAACGAGCGCCAGCATGGCAGCAAGCAGCAGACCCGGCACGATGCCTGCAATAAACAGAGCTCCGATCGACGTGTTGGTGGAGATGCCATAGAGCACAAGAATGATCGATGGCGGCACAAGGATGCCAAGCGCACCGGACGTCGAAATCACGCCGACACCGAAACGGCGTGGGAAGCCATGATCGACCATTGCTGGCATCATAATGGAGCCGATCGCCACCACGGTGGCCACGCTTGATCCCGAGATGGCAGCAAACATCGCGCAAGCCGCGACGCCTGCAAGCCCCAGCCCACCCGGCAAATGCCCGACAAGCGACGTTGTGAAATCAATCATCCTCCGCGCGACACCACCGCGAGTCAGGAACGTCCCAGCCAGGATGAAGAACGGAATCGCCATGATTCCGAAGTTGTCGAGACCAGAGAACAGTTTGAGACCGACACTCTCGATCGGCACTTCCGTCATGGTGAAGAGGAAGGTCAGCACGGTGAGGCCGAGCGAAATCGAGACCGGCATGCCGGTCAGCATCAGCGCGAACAGCAATCCGAAAATCAGGGCGGCGCTCATCAGGCTTCTCCCCGGCTGATCGGAAGCTGGGGATCGACTTCGATGCCATCGACGTGTGTATGATCGTGGTGAGGCAACTCACCCGAGCGCCAGTACGAAAATATGACCTGCAGGAAACGAAAAGACATCAAATAGGAACCGAGCGGAATGCAAAGGTAGACGATCCAGCTCGGAAGTTCGAGATCCGGGGACGTTTGATCCGTGCTGTACAATTCGATGACGAACTTGGCGCCCATGGTGCCGACGATTGCCGTAAACAGCGCACCGCCAAGCAAACCGAATAAGGTCACGCCTTTGCGCCATTGCGGATTCAGCTTGTTGACCAAAACGTCGACGCCAACATGGATGCCGGTGCGCACGCCGTAGGCCGCACCAAACTTCGCCATCCAGATGAACATGTAGATGCAAAGTTCCTGTGCCCAGGCGAGATGAATCTGGCTCAGGTAAGGATAAAGGAACGGGATACCCGTTCCATAGCGGTGAACCACCGCCACAAAAATCAACAGCGTTGCGCCCGCCATAAGCGATGCAATGATGGTCTCCTCGAGTCGATCAAGGATGCGCAAAAAGACGCCCAATGTCGTGTCCCCTACTCCCGACCGCACGATTTGGGCATCATGCGGTATTACTCAACGATGATTTGACCCCGCGGCCGCAGTCTTGCGGCCCCCTGTGAAGAAACGGTCCGGAGCACCCGGACCGTTTCCTGCATTTGATGACCCTGACCGGTCTTGTCAGTTGGTCTTGGCGTTGGCTTCCTTCTGGAATTCGGCAATCAGATCCTTACCGACTCGCGAAGCCATTTCATCGATGACAGGCTGCATCGCCTTGGTCCACTCCGCCTTCTCTTCCGGCGTCTGGTCGTGGAAGGTCGTGGTACCGGCCTTTTTCATTGCCGTAATAGCGTCGTCATTTTCCTTCTGCGAGATGCTGTTGGCGTAGTCCGTTGCTTCAGCCATCGCCTTCTCGAGCTGAGGACGGACATCGGCCGGAAGACCATCCCAGAACTTCTTATTCACAATCACCGCGTAACCGATGTAGCCGTGATCGGAGAGAGTGGCGTACTTCTGCACCTCGTGCATTTTCTGGGTGTAGCAATTCGACGGCGTGTTTTCATTGCCATCGACAACGCCGGTCTGCATCGCCTGATAGACTTCAGAGAACGGCAACACCTGAGGAATGGCGCCGAGCGCACGCATTTCAGCTTCAAGCACCTTGGACGACTGAATCCGCATCTTCAGGCCGTGGAAATCCGCGACATGAATCATCGGCTTGTTCGACGTCATGATCTTGAAGCCGTTGTCCCAATAAGCGAGACCCTTGATGCCTTTGGGTTCAAGCTTCTTCAGCAGGTCCTGACCGACCTTTCCCTTGGTGACACGCGCCAACGCAGCTTTGTCGGGGATGATGTAAGGGAGATCGAAAACCTCGAATTCTTTCACGCCGAGCGGGCCGAACTTTGCAAGCGATGGAGCCAGCATCTGCACTGCGCCGAGTTGCAGCGCTTCAAGCTCTTCCTTGTCCTTGTAAAGCTGGGAGTTCGGGTAAACTTCGATCTTGACCTTGCCGTTGGTGTACTTCTCCGCGAGCTCCTTGAACTTGTCAGCCCCTTGCCCCTTCGGCGTGTTCGGCGCCACCACGTGGCTGAACTTGATGACGATCGGCGACTGCGCTGACGCTGGTCCAACGAGTGCGAGGGCCGCGAACGAGGCCGCAGCCAGAATGAGTTTTTTCATGTTTCCTCCCGAGGGGCTTTAGCTGGAACCGATATCTAAGCGGTCCCGAATTCCGGACGGACCGGAGCATTGCAGAGACGGTTGGTCAATACCATTGACCGTTAGAAGGGGGCGAAAGTTAATTGCTGCAACGCAAAACGCGGCAGACATGATTGTCCGCCGCGTTTCTATCTGGCTACGATATCTGACTGCGATAGAGCGTTACCTTTTTTGACGTTCGTAATGATGACTCGCTGCAATACCGATACGGACGTCAAGTCCAGCGCACTAGTGGCCGGCCGCAGCCACCACATGAGTGTCACGTTGATGCTTCATGACAATCTTGTTAAGGGCGCTCAAATACGCCTTGGCTGAAGCGACCAACGTATCGGGATCGGCGGCACGCGCCGTCACCGAACGACCATCCTGCGAAAGACGGACGGAAACCTCAGCCTGCGCATCAGTGCCCGCAGTGACGGCGTGCACCTGATAGAGCTCCAGCTTGGCCTCGTTCGGCACCAGCGACTTGATGCAGTTGAAGGTCGCGTCCACCGGGCCATTGCCTTCGGCTTCTTCGATCTTCACCTGGCCATCGATATCGAGCTTCATGGTAGCGCGCTGCGGACCATGCGTACCTGCGATGACCGTCAGCGAGACGAGACGAATGCGGTCATGCGAATGCGCCATCTCCTGATCGACTAAAGCTTCGATATCTTCGTCGTAGATATCCTTCTTGCGGTCGGCGAGTGCCTTGAAACGCACAAATACGTCTTCGATCTGATTCTTCGAGAGCTTGTAGCCCAGCTCCTCCAGCTTGTGGATCAGGCCGGCACGGCCTGAATGCTTGCCCATCACCAACGAGGTTGCACTGAGGCCGACGGTCTCCGGCAGCATGATCTCGTAGGTCTGGGCATTCTTGATCATACCGTCCTGGTGAATGCCGCTCTCATGCGCGAACGCATTCCGGCCCACGATGGCCTTGTTGTACTGCACCGGGAACGACGTTGCCGCAGACACGACCTTCGATGCATGGGTCAGCGACGTGCTCTCGATCTTGTTCCAAAACGGAATCTTGTCGTTGCGAACGCGCATCGCCATCACGATCTCTTCGAGCGCCGCATTGCCCGCGCGCTCGCCGATACCGTTGATCGTGCATTCGATCTGCCGCGCACCGCCGCGCACACCTGCGAGCGAATTTGCAACTGCCATGCCCAGATCGTCATGACAGTGAACCGAGAATACGGCTTTGTCGGAATTCGGCACGGTCTCGCGGATGCGCTTGAACATGTCGAAGTATTCTTCGGGAACGGCGTAACCGACCGTGTCCGGGAGATTGATTGTGGTGGCGCCGGCCTTGATCGCGGCCTCGACGCAACGGCACAGGAAATCGAATTCGGTACGAGTGGCATCTTCCGCAGACCATTCGACGTCATCAGTGTGATTGCGCGCCCGCGTCACGGACGAGATCACCATCTCGTAGACCTGTGCCGGCTCCATCTGCAGCTTGTACTTCATGTGGACTGGCGAGGTGGAGAGGAACGTGTGGATGCGACCACGCTTGGCAACACGAATGGCTTCGGCGCAACGGTCGATGTCCTTATGCGCCGCGCGGGAAAGACCGCAGATCACCGCATTCTTGGCACGCTTGGCAATTTCGCGGACGGCCTCGAAATCACCGTCCGATGCAAAAGGATAGCCGGCCTCAATGATATCGACACCCATAGTGTCGAGCAGCTCAGCAACTTCGAGCTTTTCCTCGAAGGTCATGGTGGCGCCGGGGCATTGCTCGCCGTCGCGCAAAGTGGTGTCGAAAATAACGACGCGGTCCTTGTCGGACTGGTGCGGGGTGGTCATGGGGATCATCCTTCGGTCAATTTGCGCCGCTTCAGGGCGCGGTCAGGTTTCGGTGCTTCGTCGAACCCCTGAGTGCCCAGGCGCAAATGCCCAGACGGCCCTCAGGGGCTGGTAAGAAGCAGAAGCCCGCCAAGAAGTGCCGGACGAAGCAGCGAGGGGACCGACGCAGCCGGAATCGCAATGAAACCAGCAGCCCGTGCCGCTGTTCCCTGCTGTCCCTGGATGTCGCCGCGAATCATCATTCCATTTCCCCGGAAGCGTATGATCGGCCCAAACCGTTGACGGATGGTTGCCGGAGCGCTTCACCGGCCCCTTCTAAACGACAAAATGCAGGACCGGCAACCGCTAAATGGGTCAGCAAGACTGCCCTATCAGCCCCCGTTGGCTTTCTGCTTTTTGGTCGAGCCCTTCCCTTCCTGCTCCAGCGCATCGCGCACCTTCTTCAACTCCTCTATCGCCCCCTTTTCTACTTCCGGAAAACGGAGATCGAGCTTCTCCATCGCACTCACGATCGCCGAACTGATCACCACCCGCGCGAACCATTTGTGATCCGCGGGCACCACAAACCACGGTGCGTGCTTGGCCGACGTGTGGCGAAGAATGTCCTGATAGGCCGCCTGATACTTGTCCCATAGCTTGCGCTCGGACACGTCAGCCAAAGAAAATTTCCAGTTCTTGGCCGGCTCATCGAGCCGCTCCAGGAAGCGCTGACGTTGTTCTTCCTTCGAGACGTTGAGAAAGAACTTCAGAATCAATGTGCCGTTGCGGGCCAGATATTTTTCGAACGCTTCAATATCCTCGAAGCGCTCGCGCCATATGTTTTTGGTGACAAGCTCCTTCGGAATCTTTTGCTTCTCCAGGATTTCTGGATGCACGCGAACGACCAGCACCTCTTCGTAGTAAGATCGATTGAAAATGCCGATACGTCCACGCTCGGGAACGCTCTTTGTCGTGCGCCACATAAAATCGTGATCAAGCTCCTTCGACGAAGGTTGCTTGAATGAATAAACTTGGCAGCCTTGGGGATTGATGCCCGACATGACATGCTCAATGGCGCTGTCCTTGCCCGCGGCATCCATACCCTGGAAAATCAGCAGAACGGACCAATTGTCCTGCGCGTAGAGCTTTTCCTGCAGATCCCGCAACCGGTCGCGATTCTCGTCAATGATCTTGTTGGCGGCTTCCTTATCGAGATCGCCCTTCTCGTTCGGTTTGTGAAACTTGAGATGGAATTCCTCTGTGCCGTCGACACGGAACGGGTCCACATATTGTTTCAGCTGTCGTGCGAGAGGCTGTGTTGTTTCCTTGCCGTTCTTCGCCATGGATTGGTTGCTCCGATTATCTGCAAGGAGGCTACACGCCAGTGGCGCTATCCGCCAGACCCGTTCAGCGAGAGGTGAACCCGTAACGGTCGACAGGCCGAGGCCAATAGTTCATCATGGCATCATGAATGACGCCGTGCCCGCTATCGCCTACGACCGTGTTTGCAAGACTTTCGAGCATGGCCGTGTCACGGCACTCAATGACGTTTCTCTGAGCGTTGCTGCGGGAGAATTTCTCGCCATCGTCGGCGGCTCAGGCTCCGGCAAAACCACACTCCTGAGACTGACCAATCGCTTGCTCAATCCAGACAGCGGCACTGTGCGCGTCCACGGCGATGACGTGCGCAAGGTCGATCCCATTACATTGCGCCGGAGTATTGGCTACGTCTTTCAGAGCGGCGGGCTTTTCCCCCATATGAGCATCGCCCGTAACATCGGCATTACACCGCATCTACTCGGCGACTCGACCAGCGACATCTCAAAACGCGTCGATGAACTTCTGGACCTTGTTCAGTTGGACCGCGCAAGCCGCGATCGCCTTCCTCATGAATTCTCAGGTGGCCAGCGCCAGCGCGTTAGTGTGGCGCGGGCGCTCGCCGCCAAGCCACAAATTGTCCTGCTGGATGAACCGTTCGGTGCACTCGATCCATTGACGCGGAACGCGTTGGGCGACGACTATCGAACGCTTCATCGAGAGCTCGGCCTGACTACGATCATGATCACCCATGACATGGCAGAAGCCCTGCTGCTTGCCGATCGCGTGGCTGTCATGCGCAACGGTCATCTCATCGCGCAAGGTTCGGCACAGGAATTGTCGGAGAACGACAGTGCCTATGTGCGCGAATTGCTCGACACACCGCGGCGCCAGGCTGATCGCCTGCAGGAATTGCTGCCGAAAGGCCCGCAATGAACCTGTGGTCAGACCCGCGATGGAGCGACGCACTGACACGCCTGCCGGACTATCTCGGCAATCACGTGCGCGTCAGCCTGACGGCACTTGCCCTCGGTCTCTTGATCAGTTTGCCGCTGGCCCTCATTGTGCGGCGTCGCCCTCTGCTGCGCGATGCCGCGCTCGGCGTGGCCAGCGTCGTCCAGACAATCCCAGGCCTTGCGCTGCTGGCGCTGTTCTATCCATTGCTGTTGGCGCTGGCGGCGTTCTCCCTGCGATGGTTCGGCGTCGATTTTTCAGCCTTCGGATTTCTCCCGGCCGTGCTCGCGCTCGCCCTCTACAGCATGCTGCCTGTGTTGCGGAACACCATTACCGGGCTTCGTGGAATTGATCCGGCGATCATGGAGGCTACCGAAGCCGTCGGCATGACGGCACGGCAATCGCTGTTCATGGTCGAACTGCGGCTGGCACTGCCGGTGATCATGGCGGGCATCCGCACCGCCGCTGTGTGGGTGATCGGTACCGCTACGCTCTCGACGCCTATCGGGCAGACCAGTCTCGGCAATTACATCTTTGCGGGCCTGCAGACCCAGAACTGGGTCTTTGTGCTGTTCGGCTGCGCGGCTGCTGCCGCATTGGCACTGGCTGTCGATCAATTGCTGGCACTGATTGAGAACGGCATAAAAATTCGCAGCCGAATTCGCGTGGCCCTTGGAGTCCTCGGGATCGCTGCGCTGATCTTTGCAACTCTCATTCCGTGGCTCGAGCGCGCGCGAACAAGCTACATTGTCGGGGCGAAAACCTTCACCGAGCAATACATCCTCTCCTCGCTGATGGCACAGCGCCTGCAGGCAGCAGGATTACCCGCCAGTTCACGCGAAGGCTTGGGATCGAACGTGATCTTCGAGGCACTCGCCTCCAATGACATCGACGTCTATGTCGATTATTCCGGCACGCTGTGGCTCAATCTGCTGAAGCGCACCGATATGTTGCCGCGACAGGAATTGCTCGATGCACTGAAGACAACGCTCTCTGATCGCTACAAAATAACGCTGCTCGGCGGGCTCGGTTTTGAGAATGCCTATGCACTGGTGATGCCGCGCAAGCGTGCGGAACAGCTAGGTATCCGCTCGATCGCCGACTTGGCATCGCGTGCCGGCTCATTCGTCATCGCTGGCGACTATGAATTTTTCTCACGCCCGGAATGGACGGCAATCAAGCAGAATTATGGCTTGGCGTTCCGCCAGCAGCGGCAAATGCAGCCGGATTTCATGTATGCAGCCGTTGCGTCAGGCGATGTCGATGTGATTGCGGGCTACACCAGCGACGGCCTCATTGCAAAATACGATCTCGTCGTGCTCGACGATCCCAAGCGAGCGATCCCACCCTACGATGCCGTTGTGCTCTTATCCCCTAAACGCGCCGACGACGCCGCGTTGCGCGACACACTGAAACCGCTGCTTGGGAAAATAAACATCACCACGATGCGCGAAGCTAATTTGCGCGCCAGCACCAACGATGGTGACAGTTCTCCGGATTCCGTGGCGCGATGGCTATGGGACAGGATATCAAAAAAGTAGTCGCGCGCAGCGTTACGACACCAGTCCAAGACTTTTAGCGATGATCCTGTCGACGAAACGCTTGGGCAGAAATTTTCCGATGAACAATTGAACAGGCTCGGTGCTGATGACATAGCGCACCCTTGGACGCGCACTTGTCAGCGCCGTATGAACAAGTTCGCCGATCGTCTCTGCCGGCAAACCGCTTTCGCCTAACTTCAGCATATACTTACGCATTCTCTCGAGTGCCGGAAACAACGGTGAGTTTTTGTAGACCGAGATATCGACGTCTTCGGCTTTGCTCCAGATCGGCGTCTTGACCGCTCCCAGTCCGATCACAACCACATCGATGCCATACGCCATAAATTCGCGACGGATACTTTCGGAAAAGCCTTCGAGCGCGAATTTCGAGGTGCAGTAAGGCGACAGCATCGGATTTCCGTTCTGGCCCGAGACCGAACTCATCATCACGATCCGCCCCGGCGCTCCCCTCAACGAGCGATCGGCGCCGAGCAGAGGCGCGAAGGCTTGCGTGGCAATGATTTGCCCGATGACATTGACTTCCATCTGCCGCCGATACTCGGCGATGGGAAGCTCCAGTGCAGGTCCCAACACAGCAACGCCCGCGTTGTTCACGAGCCCGCTCAAGGTCTCGCCATTGAGTGCTGCGCGCACCTCGCGCGCGGCACCATGCACTGCGGCTTCATCAGCGACGTCGAACAGCAGAGGCGTGAAATTGGAGCCGAATTCGTCTTGCAGTCGATGCGCGTCGACCCGCTTGCGGACACTGCCAAAGACCCTGAAGCCATGGCCGAGCAATACTTTCGCGGTCCCCCACCCGATGCCGGTCGAGACACCGGTAATGACGACGGATTTCATGCGCACCTTCCGTGTGTTGAATGGAAGCACCGTACAACGAAAAACGGGACCGCAAATGCGGTCCCGTTGTCACAATCCTGATCAGGCTCGATGGATCAGTTCTTGGTCTTGTCGACCAGAGCCTTTTCCTTGATCCAGGGCATCATGTCGCGGAGCTTGGCGCCGACCGCCTCGATCTGGTGCTCGTTGTTACGGCCGCGGGTCGCCTTGAAGGACGCCTGATTGACCTTGTTCTCGAGCATCCAGTCGCGGGTGAACTTGCCGGACTGAATGTCGGTCAGCACGCGCTTCATCTCGGCCTTGGTTTCCGAGGTGATGATGCGCGGGCCGGTGACGTACTCGCCGTATTCCGCAGTGTTGGAGATCGAGTAGTTCATGTTGGCGATGCCGCCTTCATAGATCAGGTCGACGATCAGCTTCAGCTCGTGCAGACACTCGAAGTAGGCCATCTCCGGAGCGTAGCCAGCTTCCACCAGCGTTTCGAAACCAGCGCGGATCAGTTCAACAGTGCCGCCACAGAGCACAGCCTGCTCGCCGAACAGGTCGGTTTCACACTCTTCCTTAAAGGAGGTCTCGATGATGCCGGCGCGTCCACCGCCGATGGCGGATGCGTAGGACAGGCCGAGGTCGTGCGCATTGCCGGACGAGTCCTTGTGGATCGCGATCAGGCAAGGCACGCCGCCGCCGCGCTGATATTCCGAACGAACGGTGTGGCCTGGGCCCTTCGGGGCGACCATCAGCACGTCGAGATCGGCGCGCGGCTCGATCAGGTTGAAGTGAACATTGAGGCCGTGCGCGAACAGCAGCGCAGAGCCCTGCTTCATGTTGGCGTGCAGGTGATCGCGATAGATGTCGCCCTGCAGTTCGTCAGGCGTCAGCATCATCATGACATCGGCCCACTTGGCGGCTTCGGCGACTTCCATCACCTTGAAGCCCGCGTTCTCGGCCTTCTTCGCCGAGGCCGAACCCTTGCGCAGCGCGATGGCCACGTCCTTGACGCCCGAGTCCTTGAGGTTCAGCGCGTGGGCATGGCCCTGGCTGCCGTAGCCGATAATGCAGACCTTTTTGCCCTTGATCAGGTTCAGATCGGCGTCGCGATCGTAATAAACACGCATGCTCTCAGTTCCTCTTCTTGGCGGCCAACGGCGGCCTTACCGGACGTTTTCGGGGTGGTTTGGGCCAAAAGACCCAGATGAATTGCCGCCGTTGTGTAGGGCGGCAGGTGCCGCGAGACAAGCCCGCGAGCCCCATTTCTGCAGTGCAACGAACTCAGGGCTCCTTCAGAACGGGGTAAAGCGAGGCCAGCAACAGCACGGCCATGACGATGTTGAAGATGCGGACCGCGCGGGGCGACCGGACCAGCGACTGTAATGAGGTACCCAGGAGGACCCATGTCATCGAGGACGCCAGCCCGATCACGAAAAGCAGCACGGACAACATCACGATATTGAGCGGATACGCCGCGACTGCGGCATAGGCAGCGATCGCACCCACCGCGATCACCCAGCCCTTGACGTTGATCCACTGAAACATGGCCGCGCCAAGGAAGGTCATGGGCTTGCCTTCCGCGACCTCCTTGGCATCGGACGGACCGGACATTCCGATCACGATGGCGAGATAGATGAGGTAAGCCGCCCCGGCATATTTCAAGATCGTGTGCAGGATCGGATAGGCAGCGAACACCGCGCCAAGCCCAAATCCGATCACCGCCACCAGGAACGAAAAGCCGAGTGTTACGCCTGCAACATGAGGCAGCGTGCGGCGAAAGCCGTAATTCAGTCCCGACGCCATCAGCATGATGTTGTTCGGCCCCGGCGTGAACAGAGCCGCGGTGGCGAAAACAACAAAGGCTGCGAGCAGTTCGTGGGAAATCATGACGCAACCTTCGGCAGATTACGTGAACGGCCGAGCAGCAGCATGATTGCAATGCCCGTGACCACAACCATCATCCCGGCAAGGCGCAACGGACCAAAGGTCTCTCCGAACACGACGGTCGATGCGGCCGCCCCTACGAAGGGCACCAGCAGCGCGAACGGAACCACCTGCGCGGCCGTATAGGTCCGCATAAGGCGCCCCCAAGCGAGATACGCGATGCTCGTGGAAAAGATACCCACCGCAAGAACGCTGGCGACCGCAATCCACGACATGCTGAGGACAGAATGGATGGCGGCTTGCGGACCTTCGGTGATGAAGGAAATCGCAAGCAAGGGCGGCACCTGCATGAGACTCAGCCAGGCGGTTAGATCCAGCATCGGCACGTTGCCGGTCTGCCGCAGCAACAGATTACCAATAGAGAAGCTGATCGGGGAGATCATGCTGATCACAAAGGCCTGAAGGCTGAAGTCATAGCCCACGGTGCCGCAGATCATCGCCAACCCCACCATCGCTACGCCGATCCCGATCACCTGCGCCCGCGTCGGCATTTCGCGCAGCACGAATGCTGCGAGCATCACAGTGAACAGCGCTTGCGTTTGAACGATGACGCCCATCAATCCGGCGGGGACACCATGGGCAATCCCGTAGGATTGCGCGAGGAACTGAAACAGCAGCATCGTTACGCCGAGCGAAACGAACAGCCGCAACGAGATCGCCGGCCTGCGCACAAACAGACACGGCACCGCCGCCACTGCGAAACGCAGCGCGCAGAACATTGCAGGAGAAAGCTCCTGCAATCCGATCTTGCTCGCCACGAATGCAAGCCCCCACACGATGGCCACGCCAATCGCAAGAACAATGTCTGTGGGCTTCATGTCAGTTCATTCACGCCGAAGTTGCTACATTCCCTCCGGCCCGCGCGAGATCGCAGCGACGCCGGTGCGCGACACTTCGACAAGACCGAGTGGCACCATCAGCGCGACGAACTGATCGATTTTGTCGGACGCTCCGGTGATCTCGAAGATGAAGCTCTCAGTGGTCGCATCAATGACGCGCGCCCTGAAGGCTTCCGCGAGCCGCAGCGCCTCAGCGCGCGGATCGCCCGTGCCCTTCACCTTGACCATCGCGAGCTCACGTTCGATAGACCGACCGGTGAGGGTCATGTCCACGACGCGATAGACCGGGATCATCCGATCGAGCTGATGCTTGATCTGCTGGATCACCATCGGCGTTCCGGTTGTCACGATGGTGATGCGCGACATGTGCTTGGCATGCTCGGTTTCCGACACCGTAAGACTTTCGATGTTGTAACCGCGGCCCGAGAACAGGCCGATGACGCGCGCGAGCACACCCGGCTCGTTCTGCACGAGAATAGCAAGGGTGTGCGTCTCGTTTGGATCGTGACGATCTTCCATGAAGTAGGCGGATGCAGGCTGGTCCATTGTCATTTCCTCAATCCTGTCTCAGACCAGCGCCTTGCCGCCGGCGAAAGCCGCAGCGGTCGCTTCGTCATTGGCCTCTTGCGGCAGCAACATCTCATTATGCGCCTTGCCCGATGGAATCATCGGGAAGCAGTTTTCGAGCGCTGCAACGCGGCAATCGAACAGCACCGGCTTCTTGACCTTGATCATGTCCTGAATGGCCCCATCCAGATCGCCAGGCTTCGTGACCTGCATCCCGACGCAGCCATAAGCCTCCGCCATCTTGACGAAGTCCGGCATGGCTTCGGTGTAGGAATGCGACAGACGATTGCCGTGAAGCAACTGCTGCCACTGCCGAACCATTCCCATGTACTGGTTGTTCAGGATGAAGATCTTGATCGGCAGTTCGTGCTGCACGGCCGACGACATTTCCTGGATCGTCATCTGCACCGAAGCATCGCCCGCGATGTCGATCACAAGGCTGTCCGGATGCGCCGCTTGCACGCCAAGCGCCGCCGGCAAGCCATAGCCCATGGTGCCGAGGCCGCCGGATGTCATCCAGCGATGCGGCTCTTCGAAGCCATAGAACTGCGCAGCCCACATCTGATGCTGACCGACCTCGGTCGTGATGTAGGTGTCGAGGTTCTTGGTCAGCTCATAGAGCCGCTGGATCGCGTATTGTGGCAGGATGATATCGTTGTTCTTCTTGTAAGCGAGCGAGTTGCGCGCCCGCCATTTGTCGACCTGCGCCCACCACGCCTTGATGTCCGGCTTCTTCGCTTCTGCCTTAAATACCTGCAGCATGTCGCCGAGCACGTTCGCGACGTCACCGATGATCGGGACATCGACACGGATGTTCTTGTTGATCGACGAGGGATCGATGTCGATGTGGATCTTTTTCGAGTTCGGCGAGAACGCGTCAGTGCGGCCGGTGATACGGTCATCGAAGCGCGCGCCGATACACAGCATGACGTCGCAATCATGCATCGCCATGTTGGCTTCGTAGGTGCCATGCATGCCCAACATGCCGAGCCAGTTCTTGCCCGAGGCCGGATAGGCGCCGAGCCCCATCAGCGTCGACGTGATCGGAAAGCCCGTTGCCTCGATTAGCTCGCGCAACAACTTCGAAGCTTCAACGCCGGAATTGATGACGCCGCCACCAGTGTAGATGACCGGCTTCTTGGCCGACGCAAGCAACGCAACAGCCTTACGAATCTGGATGGCATCGCCCTTCACGCGTGGTGCGTAGGAGACATGCACATCAGACTTGCGCGGCGGATGATAGGTGCCGGTGGCGAACTGGACATCCTTCGGCACGTCAACGACCACCGGACCGGGGCGGCCCGTGGTGGCGACGTAGAAGGCCTCATGCAACACCTTGGGCAGATCCTCAATGCGGCGGACCAGCCAGTTATGCTTGGTGCAGGGCCGTGTGATGCCGACCGTGTCGCATTCCTGGAACGCGTCGTTACCGATCAGATGCGTCGGCACCTGACCGGTGATGCAGACCAGCGGGATCGAATCCATCAGTGCGTCGGTGAGCGGCGTGACCATATTGGTCGCACCCGGCCCCGAGGTGACCAGCACGACGCCCGGCAGACCGGTCGAACGGGCATAGCCCTCCGCAGCATGGCCAGCGCCCTGCTCGTGCCGCACCAGAATGTGCTCGACCTCGCTCTGCTGGAAAATCTCGTCGTAAATCGGAAGGACCGCGCCGCCCGGATAGCCGAAGATGTGCTTGACCCCATGATCGGCAAGCGCGCGTACGATCATCGCCGCGCCGGTCATCTGGTTGGGATCGTGTTTCTTGCTCTCACTCATGGTTCGCTCCGGAGCGCTCGTGGCGCGGGTGGTTCGAGACTTGGACAGACAGATTCGGACAATAAAAAAGGGCCCGAGAGGACCCTTCGCACACCGCCTTGTCGTGGGTGGCCGTCAGCCACCCCCGGCGGTGTGCCAGGGTACGACAAGAATAATTACGCTTGTAATTTTATTACGCATGAATGGCTGCGATTTTCCAAAGGTTGCGCGGCGGTTATACGGCCCGCGAGCCGAAAGTCAAGTCTTCACTGTATTTGGAAGCGTATCCGCTCCCGAAGCATTCGACGAGAGCGAAAGTGCGTGGGAGAGCCATGCGCCGGCCTCATTGGGCGCGACCCATTCGAACTCCGGTAGCTGGTGCCTAAACCAGGTAAACTGACGCTTGGCGTAATGACGCGTATCAGCCTGGCCGATCTCGATCGCCTCCTCCCGCGAGATCTCCCCTTTCAGGTAGCGGATCAACGCCGGCACACCGTGGGCCTTCATTGCCGGCAGCAGCGGATCGAGGCCCCGCGCCGCGAGCCGTTCGACCTCCTTAAGCGCCCCCGCCTTCATCATTGTCTCGAAGCGCCTGTCGATCCGGCCGTAGAGCTCATCGCGGTCCGGTGCGAGGAACACCGCGACCGTTTGATCGGCCGGGAGCAGCGGGGGCAGGCCGTCCTGGTGCCAGTCTCGCAGCGGACGCCCGGTGGCCTCAATGACCTCCAGTGCACGGGCGATACGGGTGCGGTCGCGCGGTTTGAGCTTCTCGGCGGACATAGGATCGCGCCTTGCAAGCTCGGCATGCAGCGCCTCGACGCCCTCTTGTTCGAGGCGCAGACGGATAGTCTCGCGGACCTCGGCCGGAACTGGCGGCACCGCCGACAAGCCTCGGGTCAATGCCTTGAAATAGAGACCAGAGCCGCCAATGAAGATGGGCAGGCGGTTGGCGACCCTCGCCTCTTTTAAAACGACAGCTGCGTCCGCAACCCACGACCCGGCCGAACAATTCACCGACGCATCGCAATAGCCATAGAGACGGTGCAGCGCGCGCGCTTCATCCTCCGGCGTTGGGCGCGCGGTGATGATCCGCAAGTCGCGATAAACCTGCATGGAATCAGTATTGATGACGATGCCGCCGGTGGCCTCGGCAAGTGCGAGCGCGAGCGCCGACTTGCCGCTGGCCGTTGGCCCTGCGATAAGCACCGCTTCAGGAACGCCCTGTTTCCGCCTCACATCCTCGTCCAACATCAGGCCCATATGTCTCTTGTCGCCACGCTGATCTGCAATCCCGCCGAACCCGAGCTCGACAGCACGGCCATCGATGCCGCACGTTCCGCGCTCCCCTCGCCCGAGCATGGCGACTGGCTGTTCGAGGGCGTCGCAGCTGATATCCGGTTTAGCAGCACCGACGACATCCATACAATTTCCAATCGTCTGCGCGAGGCGATGGACGGCATCCGCGCAGATATCGTTGTGCAACCGCAGCTCGACCGACGCAAAAAGCTGCTGCTGGCCGACATGGATTCCACCATGATCGGTCAGGAATGCATCGACGAACTGGCTGATTTCGCCGGGCTCAAGGCCCATGTTGCGGCTATCACCGAACGAGCTATGCGCGGCGAGATCGAATTCGAACCTGCGTTGCGCGAACGCGTCGCGCTCCTGAAGGACCTGCCGATCTCGGTCGTCGATGAAGTTCTCAAAACGCGCATTACTCTCACGCCCGGCGCAATTGAGCTTGTACGCACCATGCGGGCTCATAAAGCGTACACATGCCTTGTGTCAGGTGGCTTCACCCTGTTCACCAAGCGCGTTGCCGAAATGATCGGCTTTCAGGAAAACCGCGCTAACGAACTGCTGATGGAGAACAGCAAACTGACGGGCCGCGTGGCGGAGCCGATCCTGGGACGTGAAGCGAAGCTCTCGACGCTCATTGATCTGCGCGAGTCGTTCGACCTGGATAATCTGGATACGCTGGTGGTCGGCGACGGCGCCAACGATCTCGGCATGATCGAGCAGGCAGGACTGGGCGTCGCCTATCACGCCAAGCCGGCTGTCGCAGCGGCCGCCCAAGCCCGGATCGATCACGGCGATCTCACCGCACTGCTTTATGCGCAGGGCTTCAGGCGGTCGGACTTCGTCTCCGGCTGAAATGAGCCCATAAATGTTTATGGCCGGGACAAGCCCGGCCATAACAAAAATGATTGCGCAGAACTGCCTTACTTCAGGCTCAGCGCGACGAACCGCAGTTCGCCTTCACCGTTCGACACCAGCAGAAGCACCGACTTCTTGCCGTCCTTCTTAAGCTGATCGATGCGCTTCTTCACATCAGCGGCGTTGGTCACGGCTTCCTGTGCCACTTCAACGATGACATCGCCGGCCCCGAGGCGCTTTTCAGCAGCATCGGACGCGGCATCGACGTTGGTCACGACCACGCCCTTGACGCTGTCCTTGATCTTGTAGCGCGTCCGCAGATCCTTGCTGAGACCAGCGAGATCAAGACCCAACGCCCTTTGCGTGACCGGCTTCTCGGCTTCCGCAGGGCCCGTGGTCTTGGCGGATGCCTCGACCGGCTTCTCGCCGTCCTCGAGACGGCCGAGCGTAACCTTGAGGGTCTCTTCCTTGCCCTTGCGGATAACGACGACATCCACCGCTTTGCCGACTGCAGTATCAGCGACCGCACGCGGCAGATCCTTCATCTCCTTGATGTCCTTGCCGTCAAATTTGACGACGACATCTCCGGGCTCCATGCCCGCGGGCTTGGCCGGCCCCTTATCGTCAACGCCCGCGACCAGCGCGCCACGTGCCGGCTTGATGTTGAGGCTTTCCGCAATTTCGTCGGTCACCTGCTGAATGCGAACACCCAGCCAGCCACGGCGAACTTCCTTGAACTGGCGCAGCTGATCGACCACGCCCATCACCGTCTTCGAGGGCACGGCAAAGCCGATGCCGATCGAACCACCCGATGGGGAGATGATCGCGGTGTTCACACCGATGACTTCACCATCGAGATTGAACAGCGGTCCGCCGGAGTTGCCACGATTGATGGCAGCGTCGGTCTGAATGTAGTTGTCGTACGGACCAGAATTGATGTCGCGGTTACGTGCCGAGACGATGCCCGCGGTCACGGTGCCGCCGAGACTGAACGGGTTACCGATGGCGATCACCCATTCACCCAGCCGCAGCTTGTCGGAGTCGCCGAACTTGACCGCGGTGAGCTTCTTCTCCGGCGGGGTAAACTTGAGCACCGCGAGGTCGCTCTTCTTGTCACGACCAATCAGGTCAGCCTTGATCTTGGTACCGTCATTGAGAATGACGTTGATCTCATCCGCATCGGCAATGACGTGATTGTTCGTCACCACGGTGCCATCGGTATCGATGATGAACCCGGATCCCAGCGAATTCACCTTCCGTGGTGCATTGCCGCCGTTGCCCATTCC
The DNA here is from genome assembly GCF_055386385.1 of Afipia dichlorophenoxyacetatis. Taxonomy (NCBI): domain Bacteria; kingdom Pseudomonadati; phylum Pseudomonadota; class Alphaproteobacteria; order Hyphomicrobiales; family Nitrobacteraceae; genus Afipia; species Afipia dichlorophenoxyacetatis. Next base: position 4,667,918 of record NZ_AP029250.1, read on the forward strand.
GCCGCGGCGGTTCTTGAAAAATTCGTCGAAAAATTCGCTGAACGGGGAATCCGGCGGGAGCTGCGGATTGGAGCCGCGCTTGTTCCCTCGCCCTGGGTTGCTGCCTTTTTCTTCATCACCTCCACCCTTCGCGTCGACGGTCTGCGATGTGGAAATATTGACGACCGCGTCGATCACTTTCTCCGCGACATCCGCAATGCCGTCCGGCCCACGGGCAAAGGCGGGCGTTGCCACGACGGCGAGGCCAATCGCGGTAGCCAGCGGCAGCATGCGGCGAGTCAATGCTTGAAACGCATCGGACATGGTCGAAAGATCTCCTAAAATGGGTCGGATCATTGGCTCTACAGTGCGCTCGAAAACCACATGGAGGCAAGCGTCGCCAACTGGGCGTGTTCCCATGATGAACGTACCGATTGCGGCGAAAACCCGGCTTTCCCGGTCACGGCGACGTCAGGACAGCTCGATTGGCAACCAGTATAACGCAAACCGGCCACCCGTTCAGTGAAAACTAGTGGCGCACCAGCCAGATCAAAATCAGGCCTAAGACCGCAGAGATCAGTCCGACCACCCGAAGCATATTGTCCGGTGAGGACAATACGCTTTTCATGGCCGAGCGCATGCCATGAGGGAGTGCTGCGAACAGCAGCCCCTCAATAACAAGCACCATCCCGATCCCGACAAGAAAATCGCCGTACCCGATGGATTTCATTCGCCAAGCGCTCCCGCCTGGCCGCGCCGGAGGACCTTCATATCAACGCTGAGGGGTGGCGCCGGCATTTGCCGGAGCAGCCGCAGGCTTGCCAGTCGGATTGGCGAAGAAACGGAAGAACTCCGAATCCGGGCTAAGCAAGAAGCGCGTATCATTGTTCTTCAAGCTGGCTTCGTAGGCCGACATCGAACGATAGAAGGAAAAGAAATCAGGATCCTTGCCGTAAGCTTCCGCAAACAACCGGTTGCGTTCGCCGTCGCCCTCGCCACGGATCTGGTCTGCCTGCGAATTGGCATCCGCAATGATGACGGTCGCTTTCTTATCGGCCTCGGATCGGATCTCTTGCGCCTTCTGACCGCCTTGCGCACGGAATTCAGCCGCCTCGCGTTGGCGCTCCGTTTGCATCCGCTGATACACCGCCTGACTGTTCTGCTCAGGCAGATCGGCGCGGCGGATACGGACATCAATCACCGAGATGCCGTAGCTCGCGGCTTCACGATCGAGCTGCTCGCGAATGCGGCTCATCAATGCGTCGCGTTCATCGCGTACAACGTTGATAAAGGTCACCTCACCGAGCACGCGGCGCAGAGAAGCGTTCAACAGCGTCGTCAGCTGAATGTTGGCGGCCTGGATCGAACCCAGGGTTTGATAGAAGCGCAGCGGGTCCTTGATACGATACCGCGCGAACGCGTCCACGACGAGACGCTTCTGGTCCGAAGCGATGACTTCCTGCGACGGATTCTCGAGGTCGAGAATACGCTTATCGATGGTGATGACTGTGTCGATAAACGGAACCTTGAAATTCAGTCCTGGTTCCGTGACCACGCGCACGGGCTCACCAAGCCGCACCAACAATGCCTGCTCGGTTTGATTCACGGTGAAGATCGAGCTGTAGCCAACGACGATTGCGACCAGCAGCACTAACAGAGCAACAATACCTGCGATGCCGTTTTTCATCGGGTGCTCCCGCCCTGTTGTTGCGCTGGTGCCGGGGTCGGCAACGTGCGGCGCCCAATTTCACTGAGCGGCAGATACGGCACAACACCAGGAGATGATCCACCGTTCTGCTGATCGAGCACGAGCTTGTCGGCGCCGCCGAGCACTCGTTCCATCGTCTCAAGATAGAGGCGCTCGCGCGTCACGTCCGGCGCCTTCTTGTATTCGTCATAGACCTTCAGGAAACGCGCGCTCTGGCCCTTGGCTTCCGCAACCGCTTGTTCCTTGTAGCCTTCCGCGACCTGTAGAATCTGAGCAGCGCGACCGCGCGCATCAGGCACCACACGGTTGGCATAGGTCTGCGCTTCGTTCTGCAATCGCTCAAGGTCGGCACGTGCAGCCTGCACATCACGGAATGCGTCGATGACCTGTTGTGGTGGATCGACCTTCTGCATCTGAACCTGCTGGATCAAAATACCTGAACCATACGAGTCGAGGGTTTTCTGCATCAGTTCGAGCACTGCAGCTTCCGTCGTGGTGCGTGCACCAGTCAGAATCGGCTGAATGTTGGAGCGGCCAATCACATCGCGCATCGCACTTTCGGCTACCGCCTTCACGGTGCCTTCGGGATTCTGAATGTTGAACAGGAAGTCACCGACGCCATCCGGCTTGATGCGCCAGAGCACCGTGAAATCGACGTCGACGATGTTCTCGTCGCCCGTGAGCATCAAGCTCTCTTCCGGAACATCGCGGATAGCAGTACCGCCACCGCGCCGTGAATCGTCGACGACGCGCATACCGATGCTGAGCGTCGATACGCGCAGCGCCTTCGGCAGCAGCACGGTCTCGATCGGGTAAGGCCAATGATAGTTCAGACCCGGCTGCACCGTGCGCACATGCTTGCCGAAACGCAGCACGACACCGAGCTCTTCGGATTGCACACGGAAGAAACCGGACAGTCCCCAGATGGCCACCGCAGCCGCCAGAACCAGGAGAATGCCCATGCCGCCGAGGTGGCCACCCGGCAGAAAATTCTGCAACTTGTCCTGACCACGGCGGAGAAGGTCTTCGAGATCAGGCGGTCGTGGTCCCTGCGACTGCGGTCCCGACCCCCATGGGCCTTTCGGACCCTGACCCCACGGGCCTCCGCCTTGATTCTTCCACGGCATCGATACTCTCCTCCGCGCAGGGCTCTCGCCTTGCAATCTCTGGCCTTATAGGGGACGCGCCCGGTCCTTACAACGCAGGTTGTCGGCTCGAAAGAGCTAGGGCTCAGGCGAAATTTGTCAATGTAAACATCGCCCGACGCGGTTAACGCGTACACTGCGACTATATGCGGGGGCGGCCTCAGCTATGCCGCTTATATGTGACGTAGGAAAAATCCGCCGTGTCATTCTCACCCTTCACGTGGCGAAAGCGGGCCACTTCTTCCCATTCCTTTGGGCTAACCGGAGCCAGAAACGTGTCGCCTTCCGGCGTGGCATGCACCTGTGTGATCTCCAGCCGATCCGCCATATGCATCCATTGTGAAAACAGTTCGGCGCCGCCGATCACCATGACGTCAGTGACGAAACGCCGCAGCGCGTCACCGCGCGCAATGTCATGTGCGGCCTCAAGGGACGTTGCAACAACCACGCCAGGCGCCTGAAATGTGTTGTCGCGCGTGACGACAATGTTCGTCCGGCCGGGCAGCGCCTTGCCAATGGATGCAAACGTTTTGCGCCCCATGATGACCGGGCGATTCAACGTGATCTTCTTGAAGCGCTGTAAATCGGACTTCAGGCGCCACGGCATCGCGTTATTGAGGCCGATAACACCGTTCTCGGCGATAGCCACGACAAAAACGATGTCCAGATGTTCGCCGGCAGACACCGATGCGATCACACTGCGACCTCGGCCTTGATGTGCGGATGCGGATCGTAGTTCTCGAGTTTGAAATCCTCGTAGCGGAACGAGAAGATGTCTTTCACCTCGGGATTGATCGTCATCGTCGGCAGCGGCCGCGTCGGACGCGTGAGCTGCAGCCGCGCCTGCTCAAGGTGATTGGAATACAGGTGTGTGTCACCGAGCGAATGAACGAAATCGCCGAGCTTCAATCCTGTCACCTGCGCAACCATCATCGTGAGCAGCGCATAGGATGCGATGTTAAACGGCACACCGAGAAACACGTCAGCGGAACGCTGATACAGCTGGCAGGAGAGCTTGCCATTGGCGACATAGAACTGGAACAGGCAGTGGCATGGCGGCAGCGCCATCTTGTCCACTTCGGCAGGATTCCATGCACTGACGATCAGGCGGCGGGAGTCCGGATTTTTCCGGATCATGTCGATGACGTTTGAAATCTGGTCGATGCTGCGGCCATCCGGCGCGGGCCATGAGCGCCACTGCGATCCATAGACCGGTCCAAGGTCACCATTCTCGTCCGCCCATTCGTCCCAGATCGTGACGTTGTGCTCTTGAAGATAACGGATGTTCGTATCACCCTTCAGAAACCAGAGCAGTTCATAGACGATCGCCTTGAGCGGCAGCTTCTTGGTGGTGAGCATCGGAAATCCCGATGCAAGGTTGAACCGCATCTGGTGGCCAAACACGGACAGCGTACCGGTGCCGGTGCGGTCGGTCTTCTCCGCCCCATCGCTGAGAATTCGCTCTAGCAGATCGTGATACTGGTTCATGGTCTATCCGGCTCGCAGGCGTAGGCCCTATGCTTTCTAGCCGCCCCGTGACGCAGCCGTCTGCGGTGATTCGGGCTTAGATAGTGATTATACCCCGAAAAATGAGGGTCCCGTGGCTCCAAAACGACGAAGGACGGAACTCTCGTTCCGCCCTTCGCAATCAAGCAATATCGATACGGTCAGTTGGAGACCGGCTTCAGCACCGGGGTCCACTTGGCAATTTCGCTGCGGACCAGTGTGCGAAGTGCCTCGGGAGACCGTTCATCCTTCTTGGGAATGACACTTCCCAGCTCGAGCAGACGCTTCTGAACCGTCTCATCATCCAACGCCTTCACAATAGCTGCATTCAGCTTTGCAACGATTTCCGGCGGAGTCCCCTTCGGCGCGAACACTGCGTTCCAGGCCTGCGCCTGGAATTCGGGCAAGCCTGCCTCAGCCGTGGTCGGCACGTTTGGCAACGACGGATTGCGCTCCGGAGTGGCGATTGCGTAAGCCTTGATGGTGCCGGCGTTGATCTGCGGCACGGCATTCACAATCTGGTCGCACATGAAGTCGACTTGGCCGCCGACCAGCGCGTTCATCGCGGGACCTGTACCGTTGAACGGCACGCCTGTGGGATTGATCTTGAGCACCGAATTCAGCAGTTGGCACGACGTATAGGACACCGAACCCACACCGGCGTGAGCCGCGTTGAGCTTCTCGGTGTTCGCCTTCACATAAGCAACGAACTCCTTGAGATCCTTCGGCGGGAAATCCTTGCGCGCGAGGATCAGGATCGGCGTGCCGGCCAGCAGTCCGACCGGCTCAAAGCTCGTGTCAGGGTGATAGGCGAGATTCGGATACAGCGGCACCGAGGCGGCATGCGTGCCCATATGACCGGTGATGAGCGTGTAGCCGTCCGGCGTCGCACGTGCTGCGCGGGTCGAAGCAGTGGTGCCGCCGGCACCAACCACGTTCTCGATGATGATCGACTGGCCAAGTGTCTGCTGCATGTGGCCGGTGACGATGCGCGCGATAACGTCGGTCGGGCCACCCGCCGCGAACGGCACGATCATCGTGATGTTTCGCGTGGGGTAATCCTGCGCCTGTGCGGAAATCGCGCTGACTGCGCCCAGCGCCGAAAGCGCACAGGTCGCGAGCATACGCTGAAATAAATTCATAGCCTTCTCCCGGAGACAACTTTTCTAATCACGGACAGGTGATCCTGTCCGCCAGTGTCAACATCACCTTGGCGGAGGAGTCTATTCGACTTGGGGCTGAAGGGCGCGGCCCAACGCCGCACCCCTCTTTTGGACTTAGCTCTCGGACTCGACGAAAACTTCGTCGCGCTTTTTGCGCAGTGCGGGAAGCAATGCCAGCACAAGGAGGAAGGCCGCGATAGCGAGGAGAGCCGCTGACAATGGGCGGGTGAGGAAGACCGTCCAATCGCCACGCGAGATCAGAAGTGCGCGGCGGAGATTTTCTTCCATCAACGGTCCGAGCACCATGCCGAGCAACAACGGCGCAGCTTCGAAGTCGTGCTTGGCCAGCCAGTAACCGAACAGCCCGAACACGCCCGCCAGCACCACGTCCATCGGTGCATTGTTCACCGAATAGATGCCGATCGAGCAAAACACCACGATGGAAGGAAACAGCAGGCGATAAGGCACGCGCAGCAGGCGCACCCAGATGCCCACCAGCGGCAGGTTGATGATCAGCAGCATCAGGTTGCCGATCCACATCGAGGCAATCATGCCCCAGACCAGATCGGGCTGCTTCTGCATCACCTGCGGGCCCGGCACGATGCCGTGAATGGTCATAGCACCGACCATCAGCGCCATCACCGCATTCGGAGGTATGCCGAGCGTAAGCAGCGGGATGAACGACGTCTGAGCCGCTGCGTTGTTGGCGCTTTCCGGGGCGGCCACGCCTTCGATCGCACCACGACCGAAGCGCGACGGATTCTTCGCAATCTTCTTTTCAAACGTGTAGGCCGCGAAGGATGCGATCACCGCGCCGCCTCCGGGAAGAATACCAAGGATCGATCCAAGGATCGTTCCGCGCACGATCGCCGGTGCGGATTCCCTCATATCCTTCTTGGTCGGCATCAGACCAGTAATCTTCTGCTGGACCAGATTGCGGTCCATCGCAGCGCCGGGATCAAGGTTGCGGATGATTTCCGCGAAACCGAACACGCCCATTGCGACGGTAGCAAAGCCGAGACCGTCAGCAAGCTCAGGAATGTTGAACGACATGCGCGATGCGCCGGTCTCGATGTCGGAGCCCACCATCGACAACAGGATGCCGAGTGCGATCATCGCGATGGCCTTGAGCACCGAGCCTTTCGCGAGCACGACCGCGAAAATCAGACCCAGCACCATCAGCGAGAAATATTCTGCAGGACCGAATGCGAGAGCGAGCTTGGTCAGCGGCGCGCCGAGGACCGCGATCAGCACGGTCGCGACGCAACCAGCGAAGAACGAACCGATCGCAGCGATGGCCAGGGCCGGACCAGCACGCCCCTGCTTCGCCATCTGGAAACCGTCCAGCGCAGTGACCACCGACGTGGCCTCACCGGGAATGTTGACCAGGATGGATGTAGTCGAACCGCCATACTGCGCGCCGTAATAAATACCCGCGAGCATGATCAATGCGCCGACGGGTGGCAATCCGAAGGTGATCGGCAGCAACATTGCGACAGTCGCAATGGTGCCGATGCCAGGTAACACACCGACCAGCGTACCGACCAGCGCGCCGATCAGACACAGTCCAAGATTGATGGGCGAAAACGCGACAACGAAACCGTGGGCGAGATTTGCAAAAAGATCCATCGTCTCAGCCTCACCGCATCAGTGCGCGTGGCAGCAGCTCAAGCGGCAGCCCAAGCGCATAGGGGAATAACAGAGCACATCCGGCAGTCAGACATGCACCGACGATGACGGTTTCCTTCAGCTTCGTCTCATCGGAGCCGAGCGATGCGATGATGAAAGCGAGGAAGGCAGAAATGATCAGTCCGCACGGGCGAATGGCGAACGAGAAGAACACGATTGCTGCAGTCACGAAAATCGGACCGCGAACGCCGTAGCGTTGCAGCGGCGCGCCTTCGGTAATCAGTCCCATGAGTGCAACACCCGCGCCAAGGATGGCGAGCAGGACGCCAAACATGCGTGGTGCCGTTCCTGGGCCGAATGAAAACCCGCGCATGCCAGCCAGATCGCTCGATGCCCACAGGGCGAACAGAGCGATGCCCACCAAGGCCAAGCCGCCATAGAAATCCTGTGGCCCTTTGATGAAACCGCGTTGCGTAGACGGATTGGTTGCGCTGCCTGGCGCTTCACTCATCGACGTATCCCCCTCAACAGGCTTCTGCCCGTTCTACTTTTTGGACCGGGGTCACCCCGATAACCTTTGCTTACCGATTTTCCTTAGACCATGCCAGCAAAACCAAGCAAGCCTCCAGCAATCAACATCCAGATTGGGTTAAGCCGGGTGACGAGCGCCAGAACTGCGGCGGTGATCGTAATAGCGGCGGCGGCCCAGGTCCTATCCGACGTAAGTGTAAGGACGAAGCCACTGGCGCACATCAAACCGATGGAGATCGGAACAAGCGCGGCCTGAAATATCGCAGGCCAGGACGCATGGCTCGAACGCCGGAGAAAGTTGCTGACCAAATAGGCACACATCGCGGACGGCCCGCACATCGCGAATGTCGCGACCAGTGCGCCTGCGACGCCGGCCACGTGGAAGCCGATGAGGGTCACAATCAGCACGTTCGGCCCCGGCGACAATTGCGCAATTGCGAACATGTCCGAGAATTGCGAATCCGACATCCAGTGCTGAGCTTCCACCGCGACGCGATGCATTTCGGGAATAGTAGAATTGGCCCCCCCGATCGCGAGCAGCGACATCAGCCCGAATGTCCACGCAATGGTCAGCAACGTGCTGGTGGGAGAATTCATGGCACCGCCCGCCGTCGCACCAGAAATGTGACAAGGATACTGACCGGGATTGCAGTCAGCAGCACGGGCACCAGCGGCAAGCGCAGCACGCCGATAGCGATAAAAACCGCAACAAGCAGAATGAGCGTAACCGGGTCTCGTTTTTTCAGAAGTGGTACCATCATACGGCCGATCACGGCCAGAAACAGCCCGATCGCCGCGCACGACACCCCTGTCAAACTCCGTTGTAGAGCGGGGATTTGCCCGTATCGCGCGTACACGGCCGCTAGTATTGTGACAATGACCACCGGCGGGCCTACGAGACCGAGGAAGGCTGCGATGCTGCCGGGAATGCCCCGAAAGCGACCGCCGAACACCACCGAGAGGTTGACGATGTTCGGTCCGGGCAGGAAATGGCACAAGGCGAATGCCTCGTTGAACTCCTCCGGTGTCATCCAGCGATGCTGCTCGACGATAGCCCGGCGCGCCCACACAAGGACCCCGCCAAAACCAGCCAATGACATCTTGGCGAACGCAAAAAACAGCTCAAACAGTCCGGGCTGTTGAGAGGTCTGCGCGTCAGGGGTTGGAGAGGCAACCGGCAGAGAATCTGAGGACATACCTCGATTTAAAATGACCGGTGCCACACGCCAACCAATATATGCGGCTGCGCCGGCATGCGCTGTGCGCAACGTTCCCGATTTCCCATTCAGTCCCAAAACGGACCTTTTTTCGTAAGGCTTTGCGTCCTATATTGGGAGTGCCGGTTCGCTGGCTATGGAAATAAATGACCGTCGCAATAAACCATTCGGACCCGGGGGCAGCACCCGGCGCCTCCACCAAAACCCGGACTTTTCCTAGCCGATTTCGGCGGGTTTCGGCGGGGGCGAAACAGGATCGACGAGGGCGTAAAGGGCGAGTTTTTTCTCGGTATGGTTCCGCCGTTATCGGGCTATGCAATAGTTGCAAACGACAACTTTGCTCCGGTTGCTCAGGCTGCGTAACGCAGTTTGAAAGACCATCTTAAAGTCCTAGCGGGTTAAGCTCCGCTAGGCGGGGTTCGGAGGCACCTGGCAACAGAAGCCTCCACTCAATTTTGCCCGCCAGACACTTGTCGATTGCGCGAAATTTCTGCAATCCAGACGGGTGCTCCTGCTGACCGCAGGGTTTCCACAGGGTACGATGCGGAACGTGAGGCCGAGTCGGATCGTTGAATCGGCACCACTCTAAGCTCTTAAGTTCGACAGGATTTCCCAATGGCCACGGACCACATTCGTTATGATGTTTTGGCGCGCGATGCGCTCCGTGGCGTGCTGCGGCAGGTGCTGAAGGACGCGGCCGAACACGGCTTGCCGGGAGAACATCATTTCTACATCACCTTCCTGTCCACGGCCGAAGGCGTGAAGATTTCCCCGCGCCTGCTGTCGCAGTACCCGCAGGAAATGACGATCATCCTCCAGCACCAGTTCTGGGACCTGGTGGTGACTGACGATCGCTTCGAGGTCGGGCTGTCCTTCAATGGTATTCCCGAGCGCCTAGTGATCCCGTTCAGTGCTATCAAAAGCTTCTTTGATCCCTCGGTGCAGTTCGGCTTGCAGTTCGAAGCGAACGAAGACGCCGCGAGCGCTCCAAGCGCCGAGATCGTGCCTGCTCCTGTCGCCGAACCCGCCAGCCGGGATGAGGCGGAGACCGCCGACGAACCGGCGAAACAGGGCGAAGGCGCCGAAGTCGTGCGGCTCGACCGGTTCCGCAAGAAATAACTCCGCCAGCCGCCCCGGTCTCGCGGCCCCATTTACCGTAAGGTTTTCTCGCCCTCACCCAGAACGCGCCTGACCAAGGGTCAGCGATAATGGTTGCCTAGGGCAAAACAGATATGGGACAGGTTCTGCGGCCGCCGCGCGTATCGCCTTACGACGTTGCTATCGGTTCTCTGGACGCCATCAAACAAAACGTCGATGGCGTAATCCCTGGACTATTCCAACTTTGACAACAATTGACCGTCACTCGGCTCCGCTCGGTGACAGCTCTTTCGATACGTTCTAATCACCCCTTCTCGTTACGCAGCGAAGAATTGGCCGACCGATTGCGCGCAATGACCGTGAAGCTCTAAGCTTCACCTCACTGCATCGTACCGGAAAGCATCATGGCCATTTCAAAAAAACCGACGCGCACCGAAACCGACACGTTTGGACCAATTGAGGTGCCGGGAGATCGATATTGGGGCGCGCAAACCGAGCGATCGAAGCACAACTTCAAAATCGGTGGCGAGCGGATGCCGATGCCGATCATTCGCGCCCTTGCAATCGTGAAGCTTGCAGCTGCCCAGACCAATCTTGAGCTTGGCCTGCTCGACCAGCGCCGTGCCCGTGCCATTATTCGTGCAGCCCGCGAAATCATCGACGGCAAACTCGACGATCATTTCCCGCTGGTGGTCTGGCAGACCGGTTCAGGCACACAGACCAACATGAACCTCAATGAAGTGATCGGCAATCGCGCCAGCGAATTGCTCGGCGGCGAACCCGGAACGAAGAAGCCGGTTCATCCCAACGATCACGTCAACATGAGCCAGTCTTCGAACGACTCCTTTCCAACCGCGATGCATATCGCTGCTGCCGAGCGCATCACCAACGATCTGATCCCGGCCTTGACCGTGCTGCTCAAGGCGTTGCGCCAGAAGGAAAGAGCTTTCGAAAAAATCGTCAAGATCGGCCGCACGCACACGCAGGACGCAACGCCGCTGACACTGGGACAGGAGTTCTCCGGCTATGCATCGCAGGTCGAAAGCGGCATTGCACGGCTGAAGATGGCAACGAAGGATCTTTATCCGCTCGCACAGGGCGGAACGGCTGTCGGAACCGGTCTCAATTCAAAGCCGCGCTTCGCCAAACTGTTCGCGCAGCATGTTCGCACCATCACCAAGCTGCCGTTCATCAGCGCGCCGAATAAATTCGAAGCACTGGCTTCGAACGACGCCTATGTATTCGTTCATGGCGCAATCAATTCAATGGCCACCGGCCTGTTCAAGATCGCCAACGATATCCGCCTGCTTGGCTCCGGACCCCGCTCGGGATTGGGCGAACTAATTTTGCCCGAGAATGAACCTGGCTCATCGATCATGCCCGGCAAGGTCAATCCAACCCAATGTGAAGCGATGACCATGGTGTGCTGCCAGATCTTCGGCAACCACACGACGATCACCGTTGCCGGCAGCCAGGGACATTTCGAACTGAATGTCTACAAGCCGGTTCTGGCGCAATGCATGCTGCAATCAATCCAGTTGATGGCGGATGTGGCACGGTCGTTTACAGAGCACTGCATTGTCGGCATCCGTGCGGATGAAAAGCGCATCCATGACTTGATGGAACGATCATTGATGCTGGTGACGGCACTGGCGCCCAAGATTGGATACGACAACGCCGCCAAGGTCGCGAAGACGGCACATGCACGGGGCACCACACTGAAGGAAGAGGCTCTTCGGCTTGGTTTCGTTTCGGCGGCGGAATTCGACAAGCTGGTGCAACCGGACAAGATGACGCACCCCGGATAAGCTATTGCGCCATTTGCCAGGACACTGTCATGTCGTCGCACCTGGCAAATAGTTAGCCCAATCGGCTACCTGCATGCCGCATCGCATGCTAAATCTCAGGGACACCTCGCGAGCTTTTGGCTCGCGACGAAGGAACGGTTCCTATGAGACCCGAACAAGTCGAGACAAATTATAAATTTGCGTACGCCAACAGGCCGCGCATTGCATCCGTTTGAAGATGATGGGGGCGTTGTGGGCGATTTGGTCAATTTGAACCGATTTAAGAAGCGAGTTGTACGCGAGGCATCAGCGAAAGAAGCCGAAGCCAACCGTTCACTCTTTGGTCGCACCAAAAGCGAACGTCAACGCGATGAGCTGCAGAAGCAGCAGGCAACGAAATTGCTGGATCAACATCGCCTCGACGACGGGAGCTCCACATGAAATCACCAGTCGTCAAACGCTCGATTGTCGTCGCCGGTCACAAGACCAGCGTCAGCCTGGAAGAAGCTTTCTGGAACGGCATGAAGGAAATTGCTTCGGTGAAGCACCTGACTTTGTCCGAACTGGTCGGCGAGATCGATGGCGGTCGCCAGCAAGGAAACTTGTCATCGGCTATTCGCCTGTTCGTTCTCGACTACTTCCGCTCGCGCGCCATGCCGCCAATTCAAAGCACCGGCAGCAGCACGTCCCACATGGAAGAAACGCGTCAGTAGGCTTCTTCAGCACCGACAATCCGGCGTTGTCGCAAAACGCGGCAACGCCGATGTCTCTCGCGCGAAAATTCTCAGAACGAGCCGGAAGTCGGCGGTGTCAGCACCAATGGCGGCGCGGGACGCGGTCTCGGCGGCGGAGCCCGCACGGCCCCCGGCGCAGGACGCACCGTGATGGGCGGCGGCAACGGCTGAACCTGCGAATTCACAACCGATGGATCGGGTTTCGATACTTGCGGTGTAGCCGCAGGCGGCACGCTGACACGAGGCGGCGCAGGCTTTGCGGCAGGCGTCTTTCTACGAGGGTCACGATGCGGAATCCGCACATCCGACTGCGGAAGCGGCTCTGCCGCGGGCTCTTCCCATAGTTCGTCAGATTCGGGCGGTGTCGTTATCCCCTGCTCCAACTGATCGAGCCGCCGCGTTTCACGATCAATCGCCCTCATCGCCAGCCATGACGACAAAGCAGCGACATCAAGCGAACGCGTCATGGCGTCGGGCGATCCGTTCAGATCAATCCGGATCTCAGGACGGCCCGTGATCGGCCTTGTCGGGATCGGCGACAGCACCGCGCGAATATCGGCCTGATCCGCTGCGAGATCATAGCCGCCCGCCACCGAGACACGAGCGCGCTCGCCCTCAAGCGTCGCGGTATCGAATCGTAATCGTCCATCCCTGATCGCGAAGGGGATTTGAGCCGATTGGACCGGTAATGCGCCCGCTGACAGCACCGGATCAATAATTCTCTTCAGGCTCTCGTCGTCAAACGCCTGCCCGTTGTCGCTGGCGCGAATGCCAACTTCAAATGCGCGAGGGTCCAATCCGGCAATGCGCGCATCCTTCAGCATCAGCGTGCCCGCGCCTGACAAAGCACCGGATAACCCGGCCGCGCTGCGCGCCTGGCTCGCCAGTGACATTTGCAGCGATGTCTGCCCTTGCGGCATCGCAAGGCCCCGATAACGCAGCGCGGAGCCATCGACATTGGTGAGCTGCAGCCGCGCATTCACCGAAGTGCCTTGGACCGTCTGACGTGCGTCGAGCGCAATGGTTGCCTCTCCACCTCCAATACCCCCCTTGACGTTTTCGAGCACCAGCGACTGACCGTCCCCCTTGATTGCACCGCTCAGCGGCTGCAGCTCGCCGCCTCCCGGTAACGCGCCGCGCAATGCCTCGAAAGCCAATTTTCCACGCCAGCCGCGCAGTAACCCGCGACCGAGCGGCTCCGACGGATCGTGGCCAGTCGCACCAAATGCGAGCGCAGTCAGGGCCGGCAGATCGACCGTGTTCATTCCGATCTCGCCATCAACACCGATCTCATCGCCGCGTGTCAGGGTGAGACGTCCTCGGACACGAGCTCCACCGACCGTGCTGTCAATGTCTTCGAGCTTGAACGTGGGTCCCGACATGCTCAGGCGCGACGTCAGACTGGCATCGAGGGATGCCGCACCGGCAGGCTTGATATCGAACCATGCGCCGAGATCGGCATGGCGCACAGCAACATTCAACGCAGCCGTTGGAGGATCAGCCAATGGATCGGCCGTGCCTTGCACATCACCGTCCACACCGGCGCCGGACAGCTTTGCCTTCACGCGCAATGGCTCCCGCCACACACCGGCAGCCGAGGATTCAAACTTCGCCGGCCCATCTTGTGCAGCAAGCATACCATCCAGTCCGAGCAGTTTCAGCATCGCGACCGTCTGATCGGACCCCAGCTTTGTCTCCACATTGAATTCCGTTCGCTCCAGCGATGCTGTGTCAAAGGCCTGCACCGCGGCGCGCGGCGGAGATGCCGTCAGCGTGACCGCTCCCTTGATTTGCGGGGAACTGATGTCCATCACGGCGCGTACATTCATCCGGTCATTGCGGTCAGGTGCCTTGTCGAGGCTCGCTGACAATTGCAGCCGCGCCGCCTCCGGCGTCTTTGCAAGTGAATTGAGCCGATCAGCCACAACGGATGAGAAAGGCGCGATGAAACTGCTGATGTGGTCGAGCGACGGCACCGTGGCTGTTAACGACAGTTTTCCGGCATTTCCGTTTCGATCGAACGAGCCGGTGCCGCTGACCGCCATATTTTCCGCGCGACCAATCTCCAGGCGCTCGATCAAAACGGATTTCGGACCATAGGACAGATGCGCGACCACCGGACTGACGTCCTGCCCACCTAGCTTTGCGCGCGCGATATCCACGGACACTTTTGCCTCGGACGGCCACTCGAATTGCGGACCGGCCGCCGAATTCAGAAGCCATTTCACATCGTCGAGATCGACGGACGGCGATTTCACCTCCGCCTCGAGGCGAGCCCCCTGCAATGCAACGCGTCCCTCCAAGGGGCTGCCGTCGATATCGGCTTTCATCGCATTGATGCTGAGTTGATCTTTTCCGATGGCAAGATCACCCGAAACTCCCACGGGCAATTCACTGCGATAGGCAACAGAGGCACGCCCTTGCAGCCAATCCGCCAACGTCTTGGCTGTGCTTGTTCGAAACGTAAACGGGCCGGAAAAGCTGGCGCTCTCTCCCAACGGCTTGATCGTTCCGCTGAGCGACAGCCGCGTGCCGCCTGTTGATTGCAGGTCGAGCTTGTCGACGGTCCACGCCTCCGGTCCGCCCTGAAGACTGACAGCGAAATTCTGAATCGATCGCCCTCCAAGCGCGATCTGGTCCGAGTTCAACTCAATTTGGGTGGAAATCGGCAATGGCGGTAATGCCGTCATCAGGCTCCGCGTCGCCGGGAGCAACCGAAGCAGCTCGCCGTTTCCGGCATCCTTCGCCAGCAGACGATCTGCATCAAGCTGCCGCGCGGACAAAGTCAACCGCAGCAGCGGCGATGTACCAAATCCAAGATCACCGCTGCCGCTCAGCCGCAGCGCACTGTCCTCGGGACCAATGGTGGCTTCGATCTGGTCGAAGGCCGCGGATGATGGATTGGCCTTGAGCCGCGACACAACTTTCCACGGCAATGCACCGGAGGATTTCGCATCCGTTAACCGCGTCAACGTCAATGTACCGTCGAATTTCGGGACCAGCGCATCGAAGGTCAATACACCGTCCAGATCTCCCGATATGGCACGCTGACTGTGATCCGCAGAGAAACGCACACGGGTCCCTTTGCCATCGTTGGTCTGGCCCGAAGAGATGCGGAACGGCATGCGCACGCCTTGGAGAGTAAATTTCCCCTCGCCACGGATCACACCGGCCAGCGCGCGCACGTCGCCGTTGAAAATAAGGTCGTCGATGCGAAGCGTGGTGCCGCTCGCGGCATCATTCAGGGACATGTTTCCCGTAAGATTCAACCGATCGATGGTCAACGACCCGAGACTGAATTTGCCAATGGATGCGGGCCATTCGAAGCGGCCCTCCCGGTCGAGGCCAAGATTCAACGCAAAACCGTTAAGCGACAATTCGCTCGCGCGCCATTCGCCGCGCATCAGCGAACCGAGGCTGAATTCAACATCGAGCTTGTCGGCACGTACCTTGCCGGCATCACCATCGCCGCCGACCGTGACCGATTGCAACCGCAACGTCGGCGTCGGCAGCAGCCGCGCGTCAAGCGTGCCGTCCACGCGCACCGGCGCCCCCATCACGCGCGAGGCCTCCGCCTCGAACTGTGAGCGAAACTGGTTCCAGTCGATAAAAAACGGACCGATCAGCGCTGCAACCAAGGCAACGATGAGAGCAATTGCCAGTCCGAGCAGGGTTGTCTGCAAGGCCTTCCCTCGGAAACACCGTTGCCGATGTGACCGCGGCAACAGCGTTACATTAAAGCCAAGTGCGGCGAAGTCACAGCGGCGTTTCGCAGCGCCCCACCGGGAATTGAGTTCGTCGCAGGCTCATACCTTGACGAACAAGCCGTTTCGAATACAGAATTTGGCGTTCCCGATCCACACCCCTCGAAGGAGGGACACGTTATGTCGACGGAAGAGTCGCGATCACTTGAGAGAACGGGCGCGTCCCCTGACGCGATCATCTCCCATTACGACATGGGCGAGGATTTCTTCCGGCTCGTTCTCGATCCGGATCTAAGTTATTCATGCGCAATGTTCGAGGGCGACGAAGACCTCGTGACAGCTCAAAACCGGAAACTCGACCACCATATCAGTGCGGCCTCCGCCGCCGGCACTGCCCGGGTGCTCGATATCGGGTGTGGCTGGGGTGCAATGCTTCGGCGGCTGGTCAACCATGCCGGTGTGGAGCAGGCAGTCGGTTTGACGCTCAGCCCGTCGCAGGCGCGCTGGATTCGGCAATCCGGCGGTCCCAAGATTACCGTCCTTGAACAGGACTGGCGCGATCATCGGCCAGAGAAGCGATACGACGCCATTATTTCGATCGGCGCATTTGAGCACTTTGTGCAGAAGGGCCTCGATCCGGTCCGAAAGCTCGACGCGTACCGCAGCTTCTTCGCCTATTGCGATCGTATTCTGGCAACGGGAGGAAAGCTCTCGCTCCAGACCATCGCCTATTCCGAGCACCACAAAGTCCATCCTCTGCTGGAAAAAACATTTCCCGAGAGCGACCTCCCGCTGATTTGGGAACCGATTGCCGCGGCCGAGGGGCGTTTCCAGCTGATGGCCCTGCGCAACGACGGCGACCACTATTACCGGACGCTGCAGTTCTGGGAACAAAACCTGATGAAGAACTATGACAAGGCTGTCGCTCTTGTCGGTCAATCCGCGACTGATGAATTCCGCCGTTACCTGCAGCTGTCGGCTGCAGGTTTCAGGATCGGGATGGCGAGCCTGCTGCGGATGAGCTTCGTGAAGAAATATTGATCGCTTCCGGGTTCAGGCCGGCGGCAGGATCTTCCCCGGATTGAGAATGTTGTGCGGGTCGAACGCAGCCTTCACTGCGCGCATGGCCGCGACCGCTTCTGGTCCGAGCTCGGTTTCAAGATATTTCTGCTTACCCTGCCCGATGCCGTGCTCACCGGTGCAGGTGCCGCCCATGGCCTGGGCACGCTCCACCAGACGATGCAAGAACTCATCGGCGCGTCGCACTTCATCGGGATCATTGACGTCGCACAACATCGAACAATGGAAATTGCCGTCGCCGACGTGACCGACGATCGGAGACAGGAGCCCGACCGTCTCCAGATCCTTCTCGGTCTCGACGACGCATTCAGCCAGCCGAGAGATCGGCACGCATACGTCCGTTGCCACCGCCTGCGCGCCGGGCCGCAACCCTCGCACAGCCCAATAAGCATCGTGCCGCGCCTGCCAGAGCCGGTTGCGATCCTCCTGACGTGTTGTCCACTCGAACGCACCACCGCCGCACTCGCGGGCGATCTCGCCAAACATCTGCGATTGCTCCGCGACATCAGCTTCGGTGCCATGAAATTCGAGCAGCAACAGTGGCGTCTCCGGCAACGACAATTTCGAATAGGCATTACAGGCCTTCACCTGAGCCGCGTTGAGCAACTCAATCCGGGCCAGTGGAATGCCAGTCTGGATCGCGAGAATGGTGGCATTACAAGCGCCCTGCACTGTCGCAAACGAACATGAGCCCGCCGCAATCGACTGCGGAATACCACGCAGCCTGATCGTCAGTTCGGAGATGATGCCGAGCGTGCCTTCGGCGCCGACGAACAGATGGGTGAGATCGTAACCGGCCGAGGATTTCTTGGCGCGTGTGCCAGTGGTGATGATTTCACCATCGGCACGAACTACCTTCAACGCCAGCACGTTGTCACGCATGGTGCCGTAACGCACCGCGTTGGTGCCCGAAGCGCGGGTCGACGCCATCCCGCCGAGCGATGCATCCGCACCGGGATCGATCGGGAAGAACAGCCCTTGATCGCGCAGGTATTCGTTGAGTGCCTTGCGCGTCACGCCGGGCTCGATGACGCAATCGAGATCGTCCGGATGCACCTCAAGAATGCGGTTCATCTCGCGCAGATCGATGCAGACGCCGCCCGCCGGCGCATTGACCTGCCCTTCAAGCGAGGTCCCCGTGCCGAATGGAATCACCGGTACGCGTCGCTCTGCGCAGATCCGCACCACGTCCTGAATGTCCTCGGTGCTGCGGGCCATTACCACTGCATCCGGCGGCTGCGGCGGCAGCCAGGTCGTCGTATGCGCATGCTGTTCGCGCACGGCTTGCGAGGTGATCAGACTGTTGCCGAAACGCGCGGCCAGCGCCTCAATTGCGCTTGAGACGGCAGAAGGTGCCGGACGTGTCAGGGCTGCGTTGGAAAAGGCCACGGTCGCTCGCTTTGTTCAGAAATGCCGATGTGGCGCGGACCGTGGCAAAGGATGTATAGCGGGTCAAGAGAGACGCGACATGAACCGGGACTTGTGATGACGACCACGCTTTCCACCGACAACGCGCCGCAGCATCTGCCGGCCCCGTTTCTGACCACCATCATGCAGGTAGAGCCGCAATGGATCGACTACAACGGCCACCTCAACATGGCGTACTACAACGTGCTGTTCGACCGTGGCATCGATCAGATGTGGCTCGAGCTCGGTATCGGCCCCCAGTACATGAAAGAGCGTAACAGGTCGACATTCACCGCCGAAGCCCACGTCCGGTATTTGCGCGAAATCCACCTCGGTGATCCGGCTCAGGTTGCGGTTTACATTCTCGAAGCCGACGAGAAGAGAATCCACACCTTTGAAGAACTGCGCCACGCGACCGAAGGCTGGATCTCCGCTACGTCAGAGAATATCACTCTTCACGTCGATATGGGCATACGAAAAACGGCACCGTTTCCGCCTGACATTGCCGCGCGCATTCGCGCGGTTCAGCAGGCTCACAGCGCCGTTCCTCGTCCCGAAGGCATTGGCCGGCGCATCACGATGCCGGCCAATTGATCCTAACGAATATCAAACCCCGCCCTTTCGGCGTGACAGGCCCACCACAGCGGAGATCAGGAACAATACGATCGCGACGAAGAACACGATCTTGGCGATTTCGATTGATGCACCCGCGATGCCGCCGAAGCCCAAAAGGCCTGCGATCAGCGCGATGATCAGAAATGTAACGACCCAACTCAGCATGACACGCTCCTGCGTTCGTTTTGTGCCAGGGAGCAGCGTGCGCTCCAGATGCAAAACCAATCCGCCTTAGGAACGAAAGTTCCATCGCTCACGGCCCCAGAAATGCGAGTCTTTTGGGGAACGAAATCAGTCTTCTGACTGGGTTGTGAGCCAGTCGCCGCTCACGGAGATGAAGTCTGTCGGAACGGCCTGATCATGCCTATATTCCTTGCGATCTTCTGAGAGAGCTCCATCCGGTCCGCGCATGATCCCATTGGGGTGAGTGCTCGTTGATAAGATTATGCGTCTAATCAGTGACTTAGAGCGCAATCGACCGGGAAACCGGTTTTCACTTTTGCCGATCGCGCTTTAGGGTGCCATCGTGGGCACGAAACGAATCGCATGACCGAGCCAAGCAAACTGCCGCCTTACGACCTGCCGAGCCATCAGCCTGCTGCTGGGGGCATCGCCGCGCGTGCACGCGCCGCAGCCGCCCCGCAATATCTGATGGGACTCAATCCCGAGCAGCGCGACGCGGTGGAAACGCTCGAAGGCCCGGTGCTGGTTCTCGCGGGGGCCGGAACGGGCAAGACCCGGGTGCTAACCTCCCGTATCGCCCATATCCTATCGACGGGACGAGCGCGGCCGGGCGACATCCTCTCCGTCACCTTCACCAACAAGGCGGCGCGTGAGATGAAGCATCGCCTCGGCCAAATGCTTGGCCAGGCCGTTGAAGGCATGCCCTGGCTCGGCACGTTCCACTCCATCGGCGGGCGCATCCTGCGCTACCATGCCGAGCTGGTGCAGCTGAAATCCAACTTCACCGTTCTCGACGTTGACGATCAGATCCGTTTGCTCAAGCAATTGCTTCAGGCGGAAGGCATCGACGACAAGCGATGGCCCGCGCGCATGCTCGCGGGATTGATCGACGGCTGGAAGAACCGTGGTCTTTCACCATCGCAGGTGCCCTCGGGTGAGGCTGCTGTGTTCGGCAACGGCAAAGGCGGCAAGCTCTACACCGCCTACCAGGAGCGCCTGAAAATCCTCAACGCGGCCGACTTCGGCGATCTGCTGCTGGAGAACATCCGACTGTTTCGCGAGCACCCGGATGTGCTGCGCCAGTATCAGCAACGCTTCAGATACATTCTGGTCGACGAGTACCAAGACACCAACGTCGCACAATATCTCTGGCTGCGATTGCTGGCTCAAGCGCCATCCCCCTCACCTCGCGCACGGGCCGTAATCACTGCGCAATCGGCACCGGATGCTGAACCGCTCGCCCCTCAACCGGACGACGACGTCTCCTTATCTGCAGAGACGACAAACGTACGCAGTATCCCCGCGCCTCTGGCTGCGCCCAAGAACATCTGTTGCGTTGGCGACGACGACCAGTCGATCTACGGCTGGCGCGGCGCGGAGGTCGACAACATCCTGCGCTTTGAGCATGACTTCCCCGGCGCGAAGGTTATCCGTCTGGAGCGCAACTATCGCTCGACAGGCCATATCCTCGCGGCTGCCTCACACCTGATCGCGCACAATGAAAGCCGCCTCGGCAAGACATTGCGCACCGAAGATGTCGACGGCGAGAAGGTCACCGTGACCGGCGCATGGGATTCCGAAGAGGAAGCGCGAGGCATCGGCGAAGAGATCGAGCAGCTTCAGCGCAGCGGACAGAAGCTCAATGAGATCGCCATCCTCGTCCGCGCGTCATTCCAGATGCGCGAGTTCGAAGATCGTTTCGTGACACTCGGCCTTCCCTATCGGGTGATCGGCGGCCCGCGGTTCTATGAGCGCGCGGAAATCCGTGACGCCCTCGCTTATCTGCGGGTCATCAACTCGCCGGCCGACGATCTTGCTTTTGAACGCATCGTCAATGTGCCGAAGCGCGGGCTCGGTGATGCCACCGTGCAATTGCTGCACGACATCGGACGCAAACGCCGCGTGCCGTTGACAGAAGCCGCGCGCATGGTCATCGAGACCGATGAATTAAAGCCGAAGGCGCGTGGCAGCCTGCGCGATGTGATCACCAATTTCGACCGATGGCGCGCGCAACGCGACATCGTATCGCATACTCAGTTGGCCGAGATTGTACTGGACGAGTCCGGCTATACCGAGATGTGGCAGAAGGACCGTTCGGCCGATGCCGCGGGCCGCCTCGAAAACCTGAAAGAACTCGTCCGCTCGATGGAGGAGTTCGAGAATCTGCAGGGCTTCCTCGAGCACATTGCTCTCGTCATGGACCGCGAGGGCGGCGCCGATGAAGATGCAGTGTCATTGATGACGCTGCACTCGGCGAAGGGACTTGAATTCGACAACGTCTTCCTGCCCGGCTGGGAAGAAGGCCTGTTTCCGCATCAACGTGCGCTGGATGAACAGGGCCGTGCCGGCCTTGAGGAAGAACGCCGCCTCGCCCACGTCGGCATCACTCGCGCACGTCGCCGTGCGAAACTCTATTTTGCCACCAACAGACGGATCCACGGCTCTTGGTCTACCACCATTCCATCGCGCTTCCTCGATGAGTTGCCGGCGGACAATGTCGAGATCACGGAATCCAAAGGCGGCTCCGGCTGGGGTGGCAGTGGCGGCTATGGGGCATCTCGCTTCGACAACATCGAGTCGTTTGGCTCGACCTACTCGACCCCGGGCTGGCAGCGCGCGCAGGCCAATCGCTCACGCAGCGGCGGCAGCGGCTTTGACGAGACGGGCGCACGCTATGGCGCCGGTCAGCGCGGAGGGATCAGCCGCAAGCCGATGACGATCGAGGGCGAATTGATCGCCAAGTCGACCGGCACCGAGTCCGAATTCTCCTTGGGCGACCGCGTGTTTCATCAAAAGTTCGGTTACGGTCATGTTGCCCGGATCGATGGCAACAAACTCAGCATCGCGTTCGAAAAAGCCGGTGAGAAGAAGGTCGTCGACAGTTTTGTGACGAAAGCATAGGCGCCCCGCAATCGCGGGTGTGCCCTTGTAACGGCACATTCACGCCGCTATGTCTGCAACCCGCCCTTGCATCCGATTGCCCCCTTCATGTCCATTATTACCGTTTCAAATCTGTCGAAGACCTATCCGTCCGGCTTCACAGCGCTGAAGAATATCAATCTCGATATTCAGCGCGGTGAGATCTTCGCTCTGCTGGGCCCGAACGGTGCCGGCAAAACGACCCTGATCAGCGTCATCTGCGGCCTCGCAGTACAGACCGAAGGCACGGTGACGGTCGGCGGCCATGACATCGTGAAGGACTATCGTGCTGCGCGCTCGATGATCGGCCTTGTGCCGCAGGAGCTGCACACCGACGCTTTCGAGAAAGTGAAGAACACGACCGCTTTCAGCCGGGGACTGTTCGGCAAGCCGAAGAATCCCGCACACATCGAGAAAGTGCTGCGCGACCTGTCGTTGTGGGACAAGAAGGACAGTCCGATCATTACGCTTTCGGGTGGCATGAAGCGCCGCGTGATGATTGCCAAGGCGCTCGCGCACGAACCGCAAATCCTGTTCCTCGACGAACCAACGGCCGGCGTCGACGTCGAGTTGCGCAAGGCCATGTGGGAAGTCGTGCGCGAACTTCGCAACGCCGGCGTGACCATCATCCTGACTACGCACTACATCGAAGAAGCGGAAGAGATGGCCGACCGCATCGGCGTCATCAACAAGGGCGAGATCGTTCTGATCGAAGAAAAGACCCGGTTGATGCAGAAGCTCGGCAAGAAGCAGCTCAAGTTGCACCTGTCGCAGAAGCTGGATGCCGTACCGTCCTCGCTCTCCAGCTACCACCTTGAACTTTCGGAGGACAAGGACGAGCTGATTTACACCTACGACACGAAAGGCGACCGCACGGGCATTACCACGCTGCTGAACGACCTTCGTGAGGCGGGCATCTCGTTCAACGACCTCAACACCACACAAAGTTCGCTCGAAGAAATCTTCGTCAGCCTGGTGCACCAATGAACTTCTATGCCATCGCTGCCATCTACAAGTTCGAAATGGCGCGGACCTTCCGCACGCTGCTGCAAAGCGTCGTGTCGCCGGTCATCTCGACATCGCTGTATTTCGTGGTGTTCGGCGCCGCAATCGGCTCGCGCATTACCGAGATCGACGGCGTCGGCTACGGCACCTTCATTGTGCCGGGTCTCATCATGTTGTCCCTACTGACGCAGAGCATCGCCAACGCTTCATTCGGAATCTACTTCCCGAAGTTCACTGGCACGATCTACGAATTGCTCTCGGCACCGGTGTCATCGTTCGAAGCGGTTGTCGGATACGTTGGTGCGGCCGCGACCAAGTCCATCATCCTCGGTCTGATCATCCTTGCGACCGCAGGCTTGTTTGTCCCGCTGAAAATCGCGCATCCCGGCATGATGCTGCTGTTTCTTGTCCTCACCGCGGTGACCTTTAGCCTGTTCGGCTTCATCATCGGCGTCTGGGCCAACGGATTCGAGCAATTGCAGGTCATCCCGCTGCTCGTGATCACGCCGCTGACATTCCTGGGCGGCAGCTTCTATTCGATCCACATGCTGCCGCCGCTTTGGCAAAAGATCACGCTGTTCAACCCGGTAGTTTATCTTGTCAGCGGATTCCGCTGGAGCTTCTTCGAGATCGCCGACGTCAGCGTCGGGTTGAGTCTCGGAATGACGCTCGCATTCCTTGCAGTCTGCATGGTGACGGTTTGGTGGATCTTCCGGACCGGCTATCGGCTCAAGCGCTAGTTGGAAAATATCGCAATCCGACCTGATCACGCCACCGTGATCACGATCACATTCATTCGTCTTAAGTTGAACAGGCGGCATCGGAATGCCTGCCCTGACGTATTTTTCATGGACGCAGCCAGCTTCAGCTTTTAGTGCTCCGCCCAAAGATTTTGGCGTTCCTGTGACGCTGCCTTTTGCAAAATCAACTTCAATCACATCGGAGCTTCGCCATGTGGCTGCTTCTCTTGGTGCCGTTCATCGGCCTGCTCTGGGTTCCATTCTACAACTTCATGGAGCCCTCGCTGTTCGGATTTCCCTTCTTCTACTGGTACCAGCTCGCATGGGTACCAATCACGTCCCTCTTGATCTGGCTCGTTTATCGCCGGGTCGCTCGCGACGAAAACAACTAATCCCACCTGAATTTCCGGAAGGTTCGCCATGAGCGATCAGATCGACTGGACAGCCGCCAGCGTATTCATCGGCTTTTTTCTTCTTGTCACCGTCATGGGCTTCATGGCTTCGCGCTGGAAGCGCGCTGACGCTCCCGCACATCTCGATGAATGGGGTCTTGGTGGACGCCAGTTCGGCACATGGATCACGTGGTTTCTGGTCGGCGGCGATTTCTACACCGCTTACACCGTGATCGCCGTCCCGGCGCTGGTCTACGCCGTCGGTGCCTATGGCTTCTTCGCGCTTCCTTACACGATTATTGTTTATCCGATCGTGTTCGCGATCATGCCGCTGTTGTGGAAAACAGCTCACGCCAACGGCCACGTCACCGCGGCCGATGTTGTAAAAGGAAACTTCAGCTCGCGCGGACTTGAACTCGCGGTCGCCCTGACAGGCATTGTTGCGACCATGCCGTACATCGCCTTGCAGCTCATCGGTATGGGCGCCGTAATCAAGGCCATGGGTCTGACCGGTGAACTGCCGATCGTTGCGGCCTTCATCGTGCTGGCGCTGTATACTTATAGCTCGGGATTACGCGCACCAGCGCTGATCGCATTCGTCAAGGACATCATGATCTATATCGTGGTGCTGGTGGCGGTTGTCATCGTGCCGGCCAAGCTCGGCGGCTATGGTGCCGTCTTCTCGGCCGCAGGCGATGCCTTCGCAGCGAAGGGCGGTGCGACAGGACTGATCCTCAAGCCCGCGCAGATGTTGCCCTATGCAACGCTGGCGCTCGGCTCGGCACTCGCGGCGTTCATGTATCCGCACACGCTGACGGGCATCTTCGCGTCGAAATCCGCCAACACCATCCGCAAGAATGCCATCCTGCTGCCGGCTTATACGCTGCTGCTGGGTCTCATTGCCCTGCTCGGCTATATGGCTCACGCAGCTCACATTAAGGTCGCCACGCCGAACGATGTCGTGCCGGAGCTGTTCAAGGCGCTGTTTCCGTCGTGGTTCGCCGGCTTTGCATTCTCCGCGATCGCAATCGGAGCGTTGGTGCCTGCGGCCGTCATGAGCATCGGTGCAGCAAACCTCTTCACTCGCAACATCTGGAAGTCTTACGTCAATCCGTCGATCGATCATGCTGGTGAAGCGAATGTCGCGAAGATCACCTCGCTGGTGGTCAAGGTCGGCGCATTGGCATTCATCCTCTTCCTGCCGACGCAATATGCGCTCGACCTCCAGTTGCTTGGCGGCCTGTGGATTCTCCAGACCTTCCCGTCGCTGGTGTTCGGCTTGTTCACGCGCTGGTTCAGGGCCGGTGGACTGCTGCTCGGCTGGGCCGCCGGTATGATCTGGGGCTCATGGACAGCATGGAGCAACGGGCTGAAACCGCTGGCGACGCTCACTTTCGGTGACACCACGTACACATTCTATGTGGGTCTCGGCGCTGTCATCCTGAACATCGTCGTCGCGGTCATCGCAACCGTAGTGCTGTCCGTCGCATCGCCCCGCTCTCTGGCAAACGCCCGCGGCTAACGATAGCAGCAAACAACAAAAACGGCGCGCTTTCAAAGCGCGCCATTTAGTTTTCGGGGGTCAAAAACCCAACGCCATCATATGCAGTAAATCGTTTTTCTCATCAGTAGTGGCGATAATGACGATGGCGATAGTGACGGTGGCGATAGTGCCGCCCGCTCGGGATACCGAGCACGCCATTTACGCCTCCAACCACTCCGCCGACACCCGCGCCTAAAGCGCCACCGACGGCTCCTCCAACAGGCCCTGCCGCGCGACGACCTTCATAGGTACCCTGCCGCGCTCCGCCCTCAGCACCTCTGATTACGCCTTGAGCGTGCCCGATGCCTGGAAGCGCTATCAACGCTAGGGCCGCTGCGGCAAACGCAAACCGCCGATGTGTCGTGGTGACCATGAATAACATTTCAGCCTTCATTATAAGACATCTCCTGAATGGCCGAACTTCAGCCGTTAATCCAACGTTTCGATGACAGAATAGTTGCGTCAAGTTTGACAAAAACGCCTCATAACGATGGGCAGTCACGCAGTTGCTACCGTCGAAACGTCCATTTCACCGTGAAAGAAGATGCCAAAGAGCCATCTTCCATGCTTTGATGCGCTCTAATCGGGGGGCTGATGACGAGGTATAAGGTATGCGTACCATCCTGTTTCCACTCACCGGTCTGATGCTGTTGATGGCCAGCACAGCGCAAGCAGCTGTGTCGATTGTCGTCGATAAAAGCGCTCAGCAGATGACGGTCTCCGTCGACGGCGTACAACGCTATACTTGGCCGGTGTCGAGCGGAAATCCCTCGCACGAAACACCGAATGGCTCCTTCCGGACATTCCGGATGGAGGAGGATCATTACTCGAAAGAGTTCGACGATGCTCCGATGCCGAACTCGATCTTCTTCACGAAACAAGGCCATGCCATTCACGGCACCGATGCTGTGAACCGGCTCGGCACGCCCGCCTCGCATGGTTGCGTGCGCTTGTCTCGCGCGAACGCGCTCAAGCTCTGGGACCTCGTCAAAACCGAAGGCTTGCTCAACACGACGGTGACATTGACGGGATCATCCCAGGTCGCACTGGCAAGACTTGGACGAGGCCGGACGAATGTTGCCACAACCAATGACGGTGCTGGCTATGACGCAAATGGCCAGCCGCTGCAGATCGTGCCGCAGGATCGGCAGGTTACTTCGGGTGGTTACTACAATGGGGATCCGCGCCAATTAACACCGCGGGATCGGGCTTACTATTACGGTAACAACGATCCCCGCTGGCCGGCACAACAACAGCAACGTGGATACGAGGGCGGCTATTACGAGCAGGATGCTCGCTATCAACGCCCTCAGTACCAATATGCGCCACGTGGTGGGTTCTTCGGTTTCGTCAACTGACAAACCTCATAGCCTCAATTGAAATAAGAATGGCCGGGTTTTCCCCGGCCATTCTTTTTGACGCCTGCGAAGTGCGTCTCCGCTCTGATCAAGCTTGCGGCTAATCCTATTGGTCACCGTCCCTCAACCGGCGCCAGACTGCACCGAGCACATTGGAATAGTCGTCCGTCCAGACACGCTGACCTTCGGTGGCCTCGGTCAGTGCCCATTTGTCATCGGATGCGAGCTTGCCGACATCGGCCTCTTCGCGCGCAGAGACCACGACGTCCGTCGTGAAGATGTACTCGTTGTCGCGTCCGGAATCCTCGTTATAGACCCAGCTTTTCAGATCGTTCTCTTCGGCAATACCGACAACAACGCTTGCCAGATCGAGATGCCGGTTCGACACGTGCATCAGCACCGCACCCTGCGGCGCCAGCTTGGATTTGTAGATCGCCATCGCTTCTTCGGTCGCGAGGTGTACCGGGATCGCGTCCGACGAATACGCATCGACAATGATCAGGTCGTAGGTGCCGTCCTTCTCCTTGGCGAAGGTGAGCCGTGCATCGCCGATCACCGGCTTCATGTCCGGCTCACATGAGCTGATGTAGGTGAAATATTTCGGGTCCTTCGCCGTATCGACCATGGTCTGGTCGATCTCGAAGAACGTCCATTGCTCGCCGGGTGCCGATTGACAGGCCAGCGTGCCGGCACCAAGACCGATGACAGCAACACGGATCGGGCCGCCCTTGCGCTCCCGGATCGCGTCGATGGCGCGCCCAATGCCGCCATCTTTGTGATAGTAGCTGATCGGCTCTGGTCTTCCCTTAACGGGCGTCCCATCATCCTCCAGGAATTTCTCGGCGCCGTGGATCGTCGTCCCGTGCATCAGCACGTGATACTGGCCGTGCGGCGTCACCACGATCTTGTGGACGCCAAAGAAACTCCGCACTGTTTCAACACGTCCCTCATCCGCCGGATAGACACGGATCAGGACCAATCCGAGAGCAACCAGCGCAGCAAGTTTCCAGCGATCCACTTTCATAGGCCACGCCAAAAGTACGGCCAGAACAGCAACAGCACCAACAACCCAGACCCTGTTGGTTTCCAGGTATTCCGTGGTCGTGCCTTGCTGGTAGGCGAACCAGACAAGGATCAATGCTGCAGCGATCGACACGATCCACAAGGCAAGGCTTCCTTGCCTCGCAGTCTCAGAGGGACGGCACAGCGCCGCGAGAGCCAACAGGATCGGATACTCGGCGATCCAGGAGAACGTATAGGGCGCGATCAGGCCAGCGAACAAACCACCGACCATGCCGCCAAACGAGAGTGCGACATAAAAACCAGTGAGATACCTCGCCGCTGGACGTGTGCGCGCCAATTCACCGTGACAAGCCATGGCAATGATGAAGAAACACAACTGATGACCGCCAAGGGTCAGCAGCAGATTCTGCTCGCCCCCGACCGCCAGCAGTACCATCACACCGGCGATGGCCACCGGCTGCAACATCAGCATCCATTTGTGCGGCAATAGCGGACGCGACTGGAACACCAGCACCCATGTCAGAAGATAAAGCGACAGCGGAAGCACCCATAGCAGGGGCGCCGCGGCAACGTCGGTCGAAATGTGCGCGGTCACCGCGATCAGCAGCCCGGATGGCACCGCGGCAAGGAAGATCCAACGCAGCCGTGTCGCCCAGGATGGCGCGGGCGCGTCGCTATCAGCCGCACCAGCGTCTTCCAGTTTGATTTCCGGCGAACGGACCAGGAGAAAGCCGCACGCTGCGATCAAGACGATTAACAGCCCATAACCGTAGGTCCAGATCAGGTTCTGTGTGTGCAGCGTAAACATCGGCTCCAGCAGCATCGGATAGGACAGCAGCGCAAGGAAGCTGCCGATGTTGGACGACGCATAAAGGAAGTACGGATCTGGCCCATCCGGATGACCGGTTCGGACAAACCACGCCTGCAGCATCGGGTTATTGGCCGCCAGGGCAAAGAACGGCAAGCCGATCGACACCGCGAACAATCCAAGCAGCCAGAATGCGTAGCCGCTCGCAGGCGGCTCACCCCATCCGCTCGCAATCGACAGCGGGAGCGTCAACATCGCGACCGCAAGCAGCACGAGATGAATCACGATCGGAATGATCCGACTTTTGATCGTCATCAGGTAGTGCGCATAGGCGTAGCCGCCGAGCAGCAGCGACTGGAAAAACACCATCGCAACCGACCACACGGCAGGCGAACCACCGAGCCGGGGCAACACCATTTTCGTGAAGAGTGGCTGCACCGAAAACAGAAGCAGTGCGCTGGTAAAAATAGCGGCGGTGTAAGTCACCAAAACAAGCGTATGTCTCGCGCCAGAAGACCGGCTCGCAGACTCGGACGAAATCGACGTCATGGAAACTCCGGCAGTGGTCCGGCGTATGGCCGGGTAACAAATCGGACCATAGGGCGTCTTTCTTCGCAATAAAATGCAAATCCCAATGACAAATTTGTCATGCACTGGACTTGTGCAGGCCGGCCACCTTCGTCATGAATCGTCACAAGACTAGCTAGCATTCGACACAGAAAGACCGCCCCGCTCCATGCAGAATTTCGACGCACTGATCATTGGTGCAGGCCACAATGGCCTGACCTGCGCGGCGTACCTCGCCATGAGCGGCTTGCGGGTCAAGGTGGTCGAACGGCGCAAGGTCGTTGGCGGCGCTGCGGTCACGGAGGAATTCCATCCCGGATTCCGCAACTCGGTGGCAGCCTACACCGTCAGCCTGCTCAATCCGAAGGTCATCGCGGACCTGCAGCTGCCTCGGCACGGCTTGAGGATCGTGGAGCGGCGCGCCCAGAATTTCCTGCCGGCCCCCGACGGGCGTTATCTGCTCACTGGCGAAGGACGCACGCATCAATCCGTGGCTAAGCTTAGCGAGCGCGACGCCCTGCAGATCGATGATTTCAATCGCGAGCTGGAAACAATTGCTGACGTGCTGCGGGCGTTCGTCCTGCGGGCGCCGCCCGACCTTGTTGAAGGCTTCAGCCTGCGCACCGTGCGCGAAGCATGGAATGCACTGGGTACCGCCAACATCCTGCGTGGCCTATCGCCGGAGAACCAGCGTGTGCTGCTCGACCTGTTCACGCGATCTGCCGGCGACATGCTGGAGGACCGTTTCGAGACCGATCTGGTGAAAGCGCTGTATGGCTTCGACGCCATCGTCGGTAACTATGCGAGCCCTTATGCAGCCGGCTCAGCCTACGTCATGCTGCATCACGCCTTTGGTGAAGTGAACGGCAGGAAGGGCCTGTGGGGGCACGCCATCGGCGGCATGGGCGCGATCACACAAGCCATGGCTGCCGCTGCCAGGGCGCACGGTGTCGAGATTGAGACTGGCGCAGGCGTGCGCGAGGTGATCGTCGAAGGCGATCGTGCTGTCGGAGCGGTGCTCGACAATGGCGAGACGGTTCGTGCGCGGTATGTGATCTCCAGCGTCAATCCAAAGCTACTCTACACCCGCCTCATCGCGCCCGGTGCGCTTCCGAAACCTTTCCTGGACCGCATCAGAAACTGGCGCGGCGGCTCGGGAACATTCCGGATGAACGTCGCATTGTCGGCGTTACCATCATTCAAGGCTCTTCCGGGCCAATGCGATCATCTCACCTCGGGCATTATTCTCGCGCCAAGTCTCGAATACATGGACCGTGCATGGCTCGATGCACGCCAGCACGGCTGGAGCCGCGAGCCGGTGGTGGAAATGCTGATCCCCTCCACGCTTGACGACTCGCTGGCCCCGAAGGGACTGCATGTCGCCAGCCTGTTCTGTCAGCATGTCGCGCCGCAATTGCCGGAAGGCAAATCGTGGGATGATCACCGCGATGAGGTCGCGGATCTGATGATCGCGACGGTCGACCGCTATGCGCCGGGCTTCGCCGCCAGTGTGATGGGGCGACAGATCCTCTCGCCTCTCGATCTCGAACGCGAGTTTGGGCTCTTGGGCGGCGACATCTTTCATGGCTCGCTCTCGCTCAATCAGCTGTTCTCGGCCCGTCCCATGCTCGGCTACGCTGGATATCGCGGACCGCTGAAGGGTCTCTATCACTGTGGTTCCGGGGCTCATCCCGGCGGCGGTGTGACCGGCGCCCCGGGCCACAACGCCGCGCAGGTGATCCTGAAGGATCATCGCGGATTGTTTGCTTAAGCGCCCTGCTTGGGGTGGACAATCAGTGGACAAGCCTGTGGATATCCCTGTGTATATTCGGTTGAAAACTGATCGGTAGGGCCTCCACAACCCTGTGCAAAAGTCCGGGATAAATATCCGCTAACTCCTGCATAAGACTGTGGACAGGCTGGGGGAAAATAGGCGATGCAGTCAGCAATTTCAGGTATTTGGATCGCCCCGTGACGTCATCATCCCCCTCCCCCGTAACTCAGGCGACCTTCGCGATCGGCGACGAGCACACCGCCAGCCGCATTGTGGATACGATCACCGAGAGCTACCCGGACCACGATCTCGCCATTGCCGCTTTTGAGGCGCCGAGCGGGCGATGGGACATCACCATGCATTTTGCGGAGGCGCCGGACGAGGACATGATCCGCGCGCTGGTGACCCAGGCCGCTGGCGAAGCTGCGGCAAATACCATCGTCTTCGGAACGGTCGAGGCGAAGGACTGGGTGAAGGCAAGCCTCGCCGATCTCGTGCCGGTCCATGCCGGACGTTACATCGTCCACGGCAGCCATGATCGTGATCGCGTGCCCGCCAACAAAATCGGAATCGAGATCGAGGCAGCCTTGGCGTTTGGCACCGGCCACCACGGGACGACCCGCGGGTGCCTCATGCTGCTCAATCAGGTCCTCAACCAATGCACGCCGAAACGCGTGCTCGACCTCGGATCGGGAACGGGTGTGCTCGGCATTGCCGCTGCGCGATCACTGAAGCGGCACATCCTGGCGAGCGATATCGATCCTCGCTCGGTTCTCGTGGCACGCGATAATGCCAGGCTGAATGGTGTGGGAAATCTCGTAGAGACGATCGAAGCAACAGGGTTTCACGCGCCGCAGTTCGCCGCTAATGGCCCGTTTAGCCTCGTGCTGGCGAACATTCTCGCCAATCCCTTACGCAAGCTCGCCCCGTCCCTGGTGAGACATCTCGCGCCGAATGCTTTTGTCATTCTGTCGGGGCTGCTGCCGCATCAGGCCAGCAGCGTTGTCGCCACCTATCGAGGCAATGGGCTGAAACTGATCAAGCGGCTCCAGATCGACGGTTGGAGCAGCCTGCTGATGCAGCGGCGCTAGTGTCCTAAGGCCGATATTATCTGCCTCGGGTCCGCTGTGGCGTCACGTCGGCTTCGGTGTATCCCATATCGACCTGCGCCCGGCGCGCCGCACGGACCTCGCGCTCCAACCGGCTTTTGGCAAAACGGCCCATCACCTGCTTGATGACGCCACGCGACTCCTTAACGGCTGGCGCCTGAACCGGACGCGGCGCCGATGAAATCTTTTCAAACATAAATGCCGGCATGCCCTATCCCCTCGTTATCGAGTTGAAAAACACACCCCTTTGCGTTCCCGCGCGGCTCAGTACTTGAAGTCTTTTTGACGCCATATGTTTCCTGCCGCCCCCTTGTGAAATAATCAAGCATAAGCCGTGCCATACCGGCTGTGCGGTACGCTCAATTGCTCCCTACCCCCCGCGCCCCTAAGGTTGAAAGATGTTCGAAGCTCAATTTCAGACGTTCGAGGACCCTGAAGGGGGCGTGGCGCTGACCGCACGGCTCTCCGCCTTTCGCGAGGAACTGCTGCGGCGGCAACTGACCGGATTTGTAATTCCGCGCTCAGATAGCCAGCAAAACGAATATGTTCCGCCGTCCGACGAGCGCCTCGCGTGGATCTCTGGTTTTACCGGATCGGCAGGACTGGCCATCGTTCTGAGCACCAACGCAGCGGTTTTTGTGGACGGCCGGTACACCTTGCAGGCGGCGAAGCAGGTCGATACCTCGGCTTGGTCGATCCAGCCGTTGGCCGACCCACCACCGGAAACCTGGCTGACAGCGCATCTGAATGCCGGCGACCGCCTCGGTTTTGATCCATGGCTGCACACATCTTCGGCAGCCGAACGTCTCGCCAAGGCTTGCAAGAAAGCCGGCGCAGAACTCGTGCCTGTGGACAGCAATCCGGTCGATGCCGTCTGGACCGAGCGCCCGGCACCACCGCTCGGGCCCGTTAAGGTCCATGGCCTGCAATTCGCCGGTGAAAGCGAGGGCGACAAACTCGCGCGCGTTCGTGCGGAGATCGCCAAGCTCGGCGTCGAAGCACTGGTTCTCTCGGACTCCCATGCGGTGGCGTGGACGTTCAATATCCGCGGAGCCGATGTCGCCCACACGCCTCTCCCCTTGTCCTACGCGCTGGTCCCGAAAGAAGGCCGCGCCACAATCTTCATCGACAGCCGCAAACTCTCGAACAGCGCGCGCGATCATCTGGAAAAGAGCGCGAACGTCGAGGAGCCCGATGCGATGATGCCGCGCCTTGCGGCGCTTTCGCGAACAGGCGCGATGATCGGCCTCGACGCAGCGACAGCGGCGGACGCCTTGAGCCGCATGATTTCAGCGGAAGGCGGCAAGCCGATGCGCGGCACCGATCCGGTCGCGATGCTGAAGGCCATCAAGAACAATGCTGAGATTGCCGGCACCCGCGTGGCCCACCGGCGCGACGGCGCAGCACTGGTGCGCTTTCTCGCCTGGATCGATCGCGAAGCACCGAAAGGCGCACTGACCGAGATCGATGCTGTCGAAGCGCTTGAGACGTTCCGCCGGGAGACCGGCGCTCTAAAGGACGTGTCCTTTCCAACGATCGCGGGCACGGGCCCGAACGGCGCCATTGTCCATTACCGGGTCACGCGCAAATCCAACCGCCGCATCGCGTCGGGCGATCTGCTGCTGATCGATTCCGGCGCTCAGTATGAAGACGGGACAACGGACGTCACACGCACCATCGCGATCGGTGAGCCCACTGATGAGATGCGCGATCGCTTTACCCGTGTGTTGCGCGGGCACATCGCCATCTCCCGCGCCGTGTTTCCGGATGGCGTCACCGGCGCGCAAATCGACGCGTTCGCGCGGCAATTCCTCTGGCACGCAGGCATCGATTTCGATCACGGCACTGGTCACGGCGTCGGAAGCTATCTTTCCGTGCATGAAGGTCCGGCGCGTATCTCCAAGCTCGGGACGACGCCGCTGAAGCGCGGCATGATCCTCTCCAACGAGCCCGGCTATTACAAAACGGACGCCTTCGGCATCCGCATCGAAAACCTGGAGTTGGTGTCTGAGGCCAAAATCGACGGCGCGGAAAAGCCCATGAACGGCTTCGAGACGCTGACCCTCGCCCCCATCGACCGGCGACTGATCAATGCGAAACGCATCAGCATTCGCGAACTGGCGTGGCTCAACGACTATCATGCACGCGTACGCCAGGAGATTGGCCCGCTGGTGGATGACGAAACCAGGATCTGGCTCAACGCCGCGACGGAGCCGATGAGCCACTGAAAGAAAACATTGGACGAAACAAACAATAACAAAGTCCGGACAACGTGACCGACAACAAGAATAAGGCGACGACAGCCTCGGCTATTCATCCCTTAAGAATTCTTCCGCTGCTGGTCGCAATGAACGGCCTTGCGCCGATCTCGCTGTACATGCTGGTGCCGATGCTGCCGCTGCTCGCAGCAACCTTTGCGCAGGATATCTCGGTCGCGCAAATGACCGTGTCGCTCTACATGGTCGGCATGGCGCTGTCTCAACTGGTGATGGGTCCGCTATCCGATCGCTTCGGTCGCCGTCCGGTTCTCATCTGCTGTTTTAGCCTCGTCGTCATTGCCAACATCGGCTGCATCTTTGCCGAAACGTTGCCGCAACTGATTGCCGGACGCTTTGTCCAAGCCGTCGGCGGCGCGGCGGGCATGGTCATCAGCCGCGCCATTGTCCGCGACGTTTATGAGCGCAATCGCGTCGGCAGCATGATCAGTCTCGTGATCGCCGTGATGATGATCGCGCAGATGCTCAGCCCCTTGGTCGGCGGTGTGCTGAATGACTGGTTCGGCTGGCGCTCGATCTTCTACATCCTCGCCGGCGTTACGACTCTCACCGTCGCCGCGATTATGCTGGCGTTGCCGGAAACGCGGCGTCGGATCGTATCGAGTGACGATAGCGGCTTCACAAAAGACATCCGCGCGCTGGCATCAAACCGCGGCTTCATCGGCTACGTGCTGTGTCAGATGCTCGCTTCCGCAATCATTTTCACATTCGCAGGCGGCGGGCCTTACATCGTCATCAATCATATGGCGCGTTCGGGCACTGAATATGGCCTCTGGTTCGCCAGCGCCGGCTTCGCTTACATGATGGGAAATCTGGTCTCAGTGCGGATGTCGCCCCGCTACGGGCTCGACCGCATGATCTGGATTGGACTTGTGCTGCAAATCGTCGGCTCTGTTCTGAACGTCATCTGGGGCGCGACGGGGATGAACCAGGTCCCTTCTTGGTTATTCGGAACGCATATGATCGTGATGTTCGGCAATGCCTTCGCGATGGCCAACGCCTCTGCGGGCGCGATCAGCGTTCGCCCACAGGCGGCCGGAATGGCCTCCGGGGCGATGGGATTCCTGCAAATGGGCTTCGGAGCACTGTGCTCTCAGCTGGGCGCCTATCTCGGCGGTCACTTCACGACGCCGTTGCCTCTCAATATCGCGGTGTTGGCGTTATCCAGCGCCTGTGCAGCGGCGATCATCTGTCTCGTACCGCGAAACCAGCGCGCTGTAAGTGCGGACACCATGATCGAGGCGGAAGAGCAGGAAGCGGGAATTATGTAGCTACACCATTGACGAGCTCCAACCATTCGTCTTCGGTGAGTACCTTGATGCCAAGCTTTTGCGCCTCGGCGAGCTTGGAGCCTGCGCCCGGCCCGGCGACAACGTAGTCGGTTTTCTTCGAGACAGAACCAGCAGCTTTGGCCCCGAGGCGCTCGGCAGTCGCCTTGGCTTCGTCACGCGTGAATTTTTCCAACGAGCCCGTGAACACCACGGTTTTGCCTGCGATCGGCGAATCCGTCTTCGTCTTCTCCGCCGGCAACACCTCGATTTCCTCGAGCAGATCGTCAACGGCCTTAACGCTGTGCGGCTCGGCGAAGAATTCGACGATGGCAGTCGCCACCACCGCGCCGACGCCCTCAATGGCGTTCAGGTCAAGATAAGCTTCCGAGAGAGGCCCCTCACCCGCCGCGATCATGGCCGAGCGGAAATTCTCCACCGTCCCATAGTGCCGGGCCAAAAGCTTGGCATTGCCTTCGCCAATGTGACGAATACCGAGGGCGAAGATGAAGCGATGCAGCGCGATCTTGCGCCGCGCCTCGATGGCCGCGAACAGATTACGCACCGAAGTCGCACCGAAGCCCTCACGGTCGGCGAGCTTCTTGGTGGCACGCGCATCACGCTTCTCCAGCGTGAAGATGTCGACGGGCGACATCACCAGCCCATCCGTGAAAAACTCTTCGATCTGCTTGTCGCCAAGGCCGTCAATATCGAAAGCATTGCGCGCAACGAAATGCTTCAGCCGTTCTTTCGCCTGCGCTGGACACGCCAGCGTGTTGGTGCAGCGGCGAACGGAATCCTCCCTGCCGGTCTTGGGATCAGCCTCGCGCACCGCATGGCTTCCGCAGGCGGGGCATGTGTGCGGGAACTTGTAAGACTTGGCATCCTTGGGGCGCTTGTCGAGAACCACGCTCACGATCTGCGGGATCACGTCGCCCGCGCGCTGCACGACGACGGTGTCGCCGATGCGGATGTCGATGCCGTCACGGATCGGCTGACCGTCGTTGCCAATGGCTTTGATGTAGTCTTCGTTATGCAGCGTCGCATTCTGCACCACCACGCCGCCCACCGTCACCGGTGCGAGCTTTGCCACCGGTGTCAACGCGCCGGTACGACCGACCTGAATTTCAATATCATTGAGAATCGTTGTCGCCTGCTCGGCAGCAAATTTGTGCGCGATGGCCCAACGCGGATTGCGTGAAACGAACCCAAGGCGCTGCTGCCAGTCCAGCCGGTCCACTTTGTAGACCACGCCGTCGATGTCGTAGCCCAGCGTAGCACGCTTGGTTTCGATCTCGCGATAGAATTTCAGGATCGCTTCAACGTCCTTGCAACGCGACGTCAGCGGATTGGTAACGAAGCCGGCCTTGTCGATCCATTCGATCATCTCGAACTGTGTCGACGCGGGCATCGCGCTCATCTCGCCCCAAGCGTAAGCAAAGAACTTCAGCGGCCGCGATGCGGTGATGGAAGGATCTTTCTGGCGCAGCGACCCGGCTGCGGAATTTCGAGGGTTGGCGAATACCGTGTCTTCGGCTTCCGCCTGCCGCTTGTTGAGCGCGAGAAAATCGCTCTTCAGCATGTAGACTTCGCCACGCACCTCACAGACCGCAGGTATATTGCGGCCTTTCAGCTTCTGCGGGATGTCCGACAACGTCCGCACATTCGCGGTGACATCTTCGCCCGTGGTGCCATCGCCCCGCGTCGCGCCGCGCACCAGTTCGCCATCCTCATAGCGAAGCGACAGCGACAGACCGTCGATCTTCGGCTCGGCCACGATCGTCGGGATGTCGTCGGCGCCCAGCTTGAGGAACCGCTGCACGCGTTCAACGAAGTCAACCACGTCCTGATCGCTGAACGCGTTGCCAAGTGACAGCATCGGTACCGAGTGCTGCACCTTGGCAAAGCGCCCCGTGGGGGCTGCTCCGACTTTTTGCGACGGCGAGTCTTTGGTGACCAGATCCAGAAAACGGGCTTCGATGGCATCGTTGCGTTGACGCAAAGCATCGTAGGCGGCGTCCGAAATTTTTGGCGCGTCTTCCTGATAATAGCGGTTGTTGTGCTCTTCGATTTCGAGGGCGAGACGCATCAGCTCGACCTTGGCCTGAGCCTTGGTCAGCTTATCAACCTCAACAAGCGCTTTTTTTGGTTTCGCTGCCATGGTGATTGGTCAGGCCGTCGCGGCACGAAGCAGACGCTCCGCAGCGGCCCGGGCTTCCGCCGTGATTTCAGCACCCGCAAGCATACGCGCGATCTCTTCGCGACGATGATCGTTGGCGAGCGTGGCCACACGCGTGGCCACCCGCTTGCCCTTGTCGAGTGCGTCTTTCGAGATCAGCAAATGCTGGTCCGCACGCGCAGCGACTTGCGGGGCATGCGTCACCGCCATGACCTGCACCTTTTCAGCCAGCCGCGCCAGACGCGCGCCGATCGCATCCGCCACCGCACCACCGACACCGGTGTCGATTTCGTCGAAGACCAACGTCGGGGCGGAGCCACGATCCGACAGCACCACCTTCAGCGCCAACAGGAAACGTGACAATTCACCACCCGACGCAACTTTCATCAGCGGGCCGGGCTTGGTGCCAGGATTTGTCTGCACCCAGAACTCGACACGATCGAACCCTTGCGGTCCGGGAGAGGCCGGATCGCTGTCCACCTGCGTAGAAAACTTCGCCCGCTCGAGCTTGAGTGGGGCTAGCTCGGCGTTCACAGCTTTATTGAGCTTCTCGGCGGCCTTGGTGCGCGCCATAGACAATTTTTGCGCAGCAGCGTCATAGGCTTTGTCCGCGGCCCCGACGGACTTTTCCAGCGCCTTCAGCTGATCCGCACCGGCGTCAATCAGCGCAATATCGGAGGCATATCGCTTGGCAAGGGCAGCCAATCCGTCCACGGGTGTGGAATACTTTCGCGCGGCACCGCGGAGCGCAAACAGACGCTCTTCAATGCGTTCCAATTCGAGAGGATCGAAATCGGCCGCAACAAGCGCGGCGTTGAGATGTTGGTCGGCTTCTTCCAGCGCGTTGATGGCAGCGTCCATGGCTTTGACCGCGGGCTCGATCAGCGCAGGAGCGGTCGCTGCCCGGCGTTCCAGGCGGCGTACGGCAGCGGCCAATGACGACACCGGCGACTGAGGACCGCCAACGGCCGCCTGCGCATCACGCAGATCTTCCGCAATCTTCTCACCCTGCATCATGACAGCGCGGCGCTCTGCCAGGGCGGTCTCCTCGCCCTCCTTCGGATTGAGCTTGGTCAGTTCCTCGGATGCATGCCGCAGGTAGTCCGCCTCGCGCGCCGCACGTTCCATGCCCGCACGATGTTCATCCAGCGCCGCACGTGCGGTCCGCCGTGCCTCCCACAATTCTTCGATCGCGGCCACATCCTTCTCAAGCGAGGCAAATGCGTCCAGCAACTGCCGATGCGTCGCGGTATCCACCAGCGCACGCTCATCGTGCTGGCCGTGGATTTCCACCAGCGTTGCGCCAACGGCCTTTAAGGTCTGAACGCTGATGGCTTGATCGTTGAGGAAAGCGCGTGTGCGGCCGTCAGCGAGCTGAACGCGACGCAGAATCATTTCACCGGAATCATCCAGGCCGTTTTCGCGGAGAATCGCACTGGCGGGATGCTTCTTCGGCACATCGAACACCGCCGTGACCTGGCCTTGTTCCGCACCGTGCCGGACAAGGCTCGCATCGCCGCGCCCGCCGAGCGCGAGCGCGAAGGCGTCCAGAAGAATCGACTTGCCCGCACCGGTTTCGCCGGTGAGGACCGCGAGTCCCTTGAGGAAATCGATATCGAGCCGCTCGATCAGGACGATGTCACGGATCGAAAGCCGGGCCAGCATGCGAAGTAAGTCCTGACTAAGCTAACCGAGACCAACCTTCTTGAACGCCCGGGTCATCCAGGAATCCTTGTTCGCGGTCGGCTCGACTCCGCCGGACTTTACAAGATTGTAGGAGTCTTTGTACCAGCGGCTGTCAGGAAAGTTGTGGCCAAGAATAGCGGCGGCGGTCTGGGCCTCGCCGACGATGCCGATCGCCATATAAGCCTCGGTCAAACGGGCGAGCGCTTCCTCGACGTGACGCGTGGTCTGGTATTGCGTCACCACCACCTTGAAGCGGTTGATCGCAGCCGTGTAGTCCTTTTTCTCAAGGTAATAGCGGCCGACGTTCATTTCCTTGCCGGCCAGCTGGTCGCGCGCGGCTTCGATCTTCTTGCGGGCGCTGCTGGCATATTCCGACGTCGGGTATTTCCGGGTCACTTCTTCCAGCGCCGCAATCGCCTTTTCCGTACGTCCCTGATCACGGGACACGTCCGGAATCTGGTCGAAGTTGGATGCGGCAATCAAATATTGCGCGTAAGCGGCGTCCGGGCTGCCGGGATGCAGGGCGATGTAACGGTTCGCCGAGGAAATACACTCGTCATATTCGCCGTTTTCATAGGACGCATAGGCCGACATCAGCAGCGATTTGCGCGCCCAGTCGGAATATGGATGCTGGCGGTCGACTTCCTCGAACTTCTTGTTCGCAGCCTTCCGGTCGTTCTTCTTATTCAGCAGATACAGGCCTTCATTGTAGAGCTTGTCTGCCGGCTCATCGACGAAGGTCTCTTCCTTAGCCGTGAACTTGTCCCACAGCGCACCGGTTCCGCAGCCGGCCAGCGGCGCGGCCAGAACCATCAGCCCGAACGCCAGGCGTGCCTGACGGCCAAATTGGCTGTTGAAAGCAAGATTGATGAATTTGCGCGGTTCGAGCGTCATACGTTTGGGACCGACCTGAATAAAAATCCGACGCGTAAAATCCGGCGATTGGGTTGCTGCGCTACCGACAGGCTCACAACCACTTTGCTCCGGCCACAACTGCCTTACAGGAAGTTCAAGTCGGGCCTATGTAGCCGAAAAAGATATCTCGACCAACCGGATAGGTGGACATTTCGCCCGGATTAAGGCGGCGTTCTGCCCATGGTCGCGAACTTGGTTAAACGGGTTTCCGCCGATCGAATTCGGATGTCCCTGATGCACAGAGCAAAAACGCTCAGGATACGTCCGGAGCGAAGGCCGCAGCGACCATCCCGCCGACAACGTCGGCGTGACCGCGGGAGCGACGCGCCGCGACAGCACGCTCAGCCACGACTTCGGTCGCCTCAACCACCCGCCATGCATGGCGATCGGCCATCAGAGCGGTGAGCACAGCGTGGTTGAGCTTGTGGCCACCACGCACCGAACGGTAGAGACCAATCAGCGGCAGGCCAGCCAGCGCAAGATCGCCGACCACGTCGAGAACCTTGTGACGAACGCATTCGTCGGCGTAGCGCAGGCCTTCGGTGTTCAGAATACGGGTGTCGTCGAATACGACGCAATTGTCGAAATTTGCGCCGAGCGCGTAGCCCGTGCTCCAGAGCTTGGCGACGTCGCCCATGCAACCGAATGTACGGGCTCGGGAAATATCCCGGCGGAAGGTATCCGCATCGAGATCAAAGGCATAAGCCTGATGCCCGATCAGCGGATTGGCGAAATTGATTTCAAGCTCAGCGCGGAAGCCGCGGGCATAAGGACGGAGTTCACCGAACGACTCGCCCTGCATAACCTTGACTGGCTTGAGGACTTCGATGAAACGGCGCTGCGCATTCTGCTGAACGATTCCGGCGCGGTCGATGGCTGCGACGAAGGGAGCCGCGCTGCCATCCATGATCGGAACTTCAGGTCCGTCGATTTCGATGGTGGCGTTATCAACACCCATGCCGCGCAACGCGGCGAGAACATGCTCAGCGGTAGAAACCAGAGGACCTGACTGGTCGCCCAGTACGGTGGCAAATTCAGTGGCAGTGACGGATGTGGCGGTCGCTTTGACTTCCCGGTCCCCGCCATCGAGACCTGTCCGGATAAAGACGAAACCGGAATTGATCTCGGATGGACCGAGGGTCAGGCTGACCGACGATCCCGAGTGAACGCCAACGCCTGTCACAGTTACATGCGACCGGAGCGTCGTTTGCCGACTGGATTTCATTCCCGCGTGCCCGATAACATTAATCATCTGAAGGTCGCCCGCGCCGTTTAACCGGTACTTCGGCTTCAGATATCCCCAAGATGGGAAGACCTTAGCCACTGCCCCGAAGAGCGCCAATTCACGCTTGTTTACAGATTGTTACCCCAAACTCGCCGCATTCACGCCGCCTGTTGGGCCAACTCCATAGCCTCCGCGCGCACCGACAAGGCAACTAAATCCTAAATTCTATAAATAAATTCAAAAGGTTAATTGAAACCAACCGCCGTTTTGATCGGCAAAGAAAATGCCCCGGCAGAACCTGCCGGGGCATCATCATCCTCACGGATTGTTACACACGTTTAGTTGGCCTGCCGCCGTAAAAAGGCGGGGATATCGAGGTGATCCTCGCCTCCCTGAGGGCCAAGGGGGGCCGGACGGCCGTGCGAATCAAGTCCCTGCGGCGCAGGTGCCGGCCGGCGAGCGTATTCAGATACGGGATCGCCGCCATACTGAGCGGGATTCGGCCGCTGCGGTTTGCGCTCCGGAAGTGGTGGCATCTGCGGCATGGCAGGACCAGCGCTGCGGGCTGCGATCGGCGGCTCATGATCCTCATCGCGACGGCCGAGGCCGACATTGGCCAGACGCTGCAACAATGAAGTGCGCGTCTTCTGCGGATGCGCCGGTTCCTCAGCTGCTTCACCACGCGCCTTGCGGATTTCGTTCTGCGCCGGCACCGGCAGTTCCTCGAACTGCGGCATCCGAGGCGCGCGCAGCGGCATGCGCTCAGCCGCCTGTGGAATAAAGGCTGCCGGAGGCGCTTGCTCCTGGATGTGGTGCATCGGCTCTTCCTGTTCCGGGAACAGCGATGGCTTCGGCGGAATCGGCCGCACGCTCACATCGCCGTAGGACGCAGGCTGCATCTGTGGCTGAGCCGACCGGTCCGCTGGGGATACCGCCTCGGCGATTGCAGCCAGCGCAGCGCGGTCAATCTGATCGACACGAGGTGCCGCAACGGGGGCAGCGACAGCCGGAGCCTGTGCCTGAGGCTTCTGCTGTTGTGCGGCACGTTCCGCCATACGCTGGTTGTCTGCACGCAGGCGTGCGGTCAGTTCAGCCAGACGGCTCTCCGGTGCTGCCGATGGAGCAGTGACCGTCGCCGGTGCTGGGGTGGCCCGCACAGCCGCAACGGCATCGATACCGGTTGCAACCACGGACACGCGGATGATGCCGTCGAGGGTCTCGTCGAAGGTCGCGCCAACGATGATGTTGGCATCGTTGTCGACCTCTTCTCGGATACGGGTCGCCGCTTCGTCGACCTCGAACAGCGTCAAATCCTTGCCGCCGGTGATCGAAAT
Organism: Afipia dichlorophenoxyacetatis; assembly: GCF_055386385.1. Taxonomy (NCBI): domain Bacteria; kingdom Pseudomonadati; phylum Pseudomonadota; class Alphaproteobacteria; order Hyphomicrobiales; family Nitrobacteraceae; genus Afipia; species Afipia dichlorophenoxyacetatis. Next base: position 4,711,525 of record NZ_AP029250.1, read on the forward strand.
CAGCAAGCCACGTGCGCCCTTCATGGACGAATCGTCGATCAGCGGGTTGGCGATCGCGGCTTCGGCAGCGGTCAGAGCCCGCTTCTCGCCGGTGGATTCACCGGTGCCCATCATTGCCTTGCCCATTTCCTTCATCACGGCGCGAACGTCGGCGAAGTCGAGGTTGATCAGGCCTTCCTTGACCATCAAATCGGTGATGCAGGCGACGCCCGAATAGAGCACCTGGTCAGCCATCGCGAACGCGTCAGCGAAGGTGGTCTTTTCGTTGGCGACGCGGAACAGGTTCTGATTCGGGATGATCAGCAACGTGTCGACCACTTTCTGAAGCTCGGCAATGCCGCTTTCAGCAGTGCGCATGCGGCGCTGGCCTTCGAAGTGGAACGGCTTGGTAACGACGCCGACGGTCAGGATGCCCATGTCACGTGCGGTCGCGGCAATGACGGGTGCCGCACCGGTGCCGGTGCCGCCGCCCATACCTGCGGTGACGAATACCATGTTGGCGCCCGAGAGGTGGTCCTTGATCTCGTCGATGACTTCCTGCGCGGCGGCAGCACCGACGTCCGGCTGCGACCCGGCGCCGAGACCCTGCGTGACCTGCGTGCCCATCTGGACGATGCGCTCGGCCTTCGACATGGTCAGGGCCTGCGCGTCGGTATTAGCGACGACGAAGTCTACCCCCTGAAGGCCGGCCGTGATCATGTTGTTGACGGCATTACCGCCCGCGCCGCCGACACCGAAAACGGTGATACGCGGCTTCAGCTCGCGAATGTCGGGTACGTTGAGATTGATGGTCATGGTTGCCTCTCGATTACGCGCGCGTGGGGGCTTGGGCTGCACGCCAAAGCAGTTGATGAAATGGTTCGATCCGGGGTGCGCTCATCAGAAGCCCTCTCGAAGCCATCGTCCGACCTTTCCGAAATAACCGTCAGTCCCTGTCATGACTTGCCGCGTATGCCGCGGTTCAACGTGTTCAAGGTGAGCGAACTGCGGATAAAGCAGCAAACCTGTGGGCACCGCGAACGATGCGCTTTTCGCTTCAGCCGGCAAACGGCCGAAGCCAAGCGGGCGCCCGACCCGTACCGGGCGACCAAGGATACGGCTGGCAAGCTCCGGCACGCCATTCAGCTGCGAAGCACCACCGCTCAAAACAACCCGCGCCCGCGGCTCTGCCGCAAAGGGGGATTCCGCGAGCCGATCCCTGACCATCTCAAAAATCTCCTCGACACGCTGCCGTATGATGTTCGCGATCGTGGCGCGCGAAACCATCTGCGGCACATCGCGGTCGTCATCACCCGCCGTCGGCACACTCATCACGTCGCGAGCATCCGATCCACCTGTCAGCACCGTGCCATATAACGTCTTGATTCGCTCGGCATCTGCAATGCATGCACCGAGTCCACGAGCAAGATCCATGGTGACGTGTTGCCCGCCGAGCGCAAATCCACTGGCGTGAACGAACTGCCCCCCCGAATAGGTCGCGATTGTTGTCGTACCCGCCCCCATTTCGACCACGGCCGCGCCTAGATCGGTCTCGTCGTCGGTGAGCACTGAAAGCCCGGCCACATAGGGACCGGCGGCCATGGCCTCGACATTGAGATGGCAGCGTTCGACCACAAGCATCAGGTTTTTTGCTGCAGTTGCTTCTGCCGTGACGACATTCATGTCGATCCCGAAGTGCCGGGCGACCATGCCGCTTGGATCGCGGACGCCTTTGACGCCGTCGAGCGAGAACCCCACCGGCAGGGCATGCAGGACGGTACGCCCCTTTGGCGTCGCATGATGCATACCGGCGCTGACGACCCGGCTCATATCAGCCGGAGTGACCGCGCCGTTGCGCAATTCCGCTGACGCTTCAACGAGATTGCCCTGCAGACGACCGGCCGACACGGACAGCAGCACGGACTCCACGCGGACTTTCGCGGTGCGTTCGGCCAGGGCGACAGCCTGCCGGACGGCCTGCTCGCATTCAGCCAAATCCACGACGGCACCGGCTTTGACGCCGCGCGACTGGATGTGGCTCATGCCAATGAGTTCGACCGCGTGGGTACGTCCACGCAAGGCATCGCTTGGCGGACAGGGCTTCAACCGCGCAATCACGCAAGCGATCTTGCTTGTGCCGATATCAAGCGCAGCCACCAGGGCCGTCTTGTTCGGCGGCATCTGGCGGGTCTTCGGAGTCTGGACGCCATCGAGACTGGTCATGCGTCACCAGCCTTTCTTTTGGATTTCGATTTGTCCTTGAACAGTTCCTCACGTGCCTTCGCGGCATCTTCCGACAGGCGGACGGTCAAACGATCCGGCAAGCGCATGTCGATTGCTGTGATATCTCTGGAGAACAGGTGGTCTTCCTGGTCGAGCTTCGTCAGCATCGCCAGTGCTTTCTCCACGTCTTCCTCTGGTAAGCGCACATCCACGTCATCGGCGAGGCGCAAATTCCAGCGCCGCTCACCGACGAACACGATTGCCTTCAGTGCCGATCGCACATGCGGATATTGTCCCAACAGATTGAGAAAATCTTTGGCGCGGGATGCGGCACCCTTCCCCACCACCAGCGGCAGCGACAGAAAGCGGCGCTCCACATAAGGCTTGAGCACAGTGCCGTCCTCGGCGATCAGGGATACTCGGCCATTCTCCTGCCAGAGTGCATAGGGTGTGCGTTCGGTGATGTCGATCTGCAGCCGGCCCGGATACAGCTTCTGAACGGTGGCATCGCTGATCCATGGCTCAGCCTTCAACTTGTCACGAGCAGCAGCAGCATCCAGGAACAGCAGCGACGAGCGTCCGTTGATGCCTCCGAACGCGAGGACTTCGTCCTGCGTCAGTTGCTTGCGGCCGGTGATCGCAACGCTGGTGATCCGGAAGCCAACGGCATTGGCGGCGGCATTGCGGGTATCGCTCAGTCCGGCAAGGAAGTCGTCGCTATGGCCTCCCTTGACGATGCCAAGCGTGACGGTGCCGGCCAGCAGCAAAACCATAGCGAAGACGCCGATGCCGCGCGGCATCCAGCGCTCAAGCTTGGCGATTGTGGGATTTTCGTCATGAAAGGATCGACGATGCGCAGGCGCGGCCGTGCGCGCACGAAAGCGCGATGCCGCGGAAGCAACTTGTTTACTCGGAGTAGATTGGGGCCCCGTCCGTCCTACCGACCGAGAGAGGCGTCCTCCACCATCCATTGCACCAACTCGTCAAATGTTACGCCCGCGTGCGCGGCTAGTTCCGGAACAAGTGACGTCTCGGTCATGCCAGGTTGGGTGTTGACCTCGAGGCAGATTAATCCCCCCGTCCCCTCAATGCGGTCGTCGTAACGGAAGTCCGTACGGCTCACACCCCGACAGCCAAGCGCCACATGCGCAGCTAGCGTTAACCTTCGGACTTCCTGGTAAACAAAAGGTAAAATTGGTGCAGGTAGGATGTGTTTTGATGCGCCGGGAGAATACTTTGCCTCGTAATCGTAAAATTTGATTAATGGAACGATCTCGATAACGCCGGTGGGTTCCCCGTTAATGACCGCGCAGGTCAGTTCCTTGCCGGCCACATATTTTTCCACCAACAGTTGTTCGCCGTGATCCCAATCATCACGGAACAGCTCCTGTGGCGGGTGAGCATGGCTCTCGGTCACGATGAAAACACCGACACTCGAACCATCCGCCACGGGTTTGATGACATAAGGCGGAGCCATGGCATGGCCCTTCGCCACCTCGGCGCGTGACAAGGTAAGGCCTGCCGCAACCGGTACGCCGGCAGTCGCCATCACCGTTTTCGCAAGATCCTTTTGCATCGCCAGCGACGACGCCAAAACCCCCGAATGAGAGTAAGGAATGCCAAGTGTCTCGAGCACGCCCTGAATGGTGCCGTCCTCACCTGGGCGGCCATGCAGCATGACGAGCGCAGCATCCGGCTTCAGCGCCTCAAGCACGGTCGCGATATCGCGCTTCACGTCGATGCGCGTGACCCGGTACCCATTGCGCTCCAGCGCATCGGCGCACGCCTTGCCCGAACGCAGCGAGACCTCCCGCTCCGACGACCATCCGCCCATCAGCACGGCGACATGTTGAAATCGTTTCATGACAACTCCTTAATTCTCTCTACCTACGCTGATTTGAGCCTATGACCAAGTCACCTGACCACGTCACCGCGAGTCAGATATTATCTTTCGGAACACCGACGCTCCAAAAACACGGCTCCATTTCATGATCAGAACCTGGCTTGAACTGCCACCCACCGGAATCTTTGCAACGCTGATCGCTCTGTATTTCGGCATGACGCTGCTGCTCATGATTATTGCGTTCCGCAGGCCGTTCGCGAACAGAGTTCAGCATCTGAGCGGCGTCGTGGCGCCGTTCTTCGGGGCTATTGCAATATTGTTTGCGCTGTTGGTGGGCTTTCTTGCTTCAGATATCGGAGACCGCAATCGTCAGGCCCTCCGCGCCGTTCACACCGAAGCCGGGGAGTTGCGCAACATCTACACACTCAGCGTCGCTTCCGTCACCGACATGCGGACTATTCGGACTGCGCTGAAATCCTATGCGGAAGCCGTTGTTTCCGACGAGTGGCCTGCGATGGCGCACGATCACACGTCGCCACGCACCGATGCCGCCTACGACGACCTGCTGCGTGAAGTCAGCAATCCATCCATTGCGAAGAGCGCCGGCAACGCCGTACACACGGCGCTGCTCAACGCAACAGTCCGGCTCGGGACTGTACGCAATGACAGACTTTCGATTGCAGCGGATCACACCAATGATCTGAAATGGCTAACGGTGATCATCCTGGGCTTGTTCACGCAAGTGGCCATCGGATTGGTCCACCTCGACCGCATCCGCGCATTCTCAGCCGCACTCGTTTTATTCTCAAGCGCAGCAGTGGTCGCCCTCGGTATCGTCGCGATGCAGGAATATCCATTCTACGGAGCGTTCAAACTGTCGCCGGCCCCCATCGCACAAATTGAGTCCCTGCCCGAGACGGTCACGCCGGCGAGGAACGGAAATTAAGTTTCGTTTCCGATCCGCTTGATTTCCCACTGCAGTTCGACCCCTGAGTGCTCCTTTACGCGCGCGCGTACAGTTTCGCCCAAGGTTTCAATATCGCGTCCGCTTGCATCGCCAGTATTGATCAAGAAATTGCAGTGCATTTCCGAGACCTGCGCACCGCCGACGCGAAAGCCGCGAAGTCCGGCGGCATCTACCAGTTTCCAGGCGCTATGGCCGGGCGGATTCTTGAATGTTGATCCACCGGTTTTTTCGCGAATGGGCTGCGCGGTCTCCCGATGATTTTGGACCTCGTTCATGCGAATGCGGATCGCTTCAGCGTCGGTCATCCGACCTCGGTAGAGTGCAGACGTGAAGACGATCGACGTATCTACACCTGAGTTGCGGTAGACAAATTTCATATCCGCGTTCGAGAACGAGATTTTCTCGCCCTTGCGGGTCACGCCAGTCGCCTCGACCAGCACATCCTTCGTCTCGCCGCCATTCGCGCCGGCGTTCATGCGCAACGCGCCGCCGATCGACCCTGGAATGCCGAAATAAAATTCGAGCCCGCCTATATTCGCCGCTGCTGCCGCTTCGGCTACACGCTTGTCGAGCGCCGCTGTTCCGGCACGGATGGCGTCGCCCTCAGCCTTGATGTCGCCAAAGCCACGCGGCGACAGACGAATGACGACGCCCTCAACGCCGCCATCGCGCACGATCAGGTTCGAACCTACGCCGACCGTGTAGACTGGAATGTCGTCCGGCAGCCGAGACAAGAAGTAAGCCAGATCATCTTCGTCCGCAGGAGTAAAGAGAACCTGCGCCGGGCCACCCACGCGAAACCACGTCAACGGCGCAAGCGATTCATTTGCCAGCAGCCGCCCGCGCAGGTCGGGCATGGCGGATTTCAATGTCGGCAGAAGATCCGGAAAGCTCATGACATCACGCCCGCAAGCCAGGATTCCAAAACATGGCGGCCGGCTGCAGCGGTGGCTTCGCCGGATTTCGCCGCCTGCGCGCGCAGCGAGGATGGCGATATCCCCGCCTTCGACAATTCAACGGCGTGCCCGATGAGCCAGCTTTCAAGCGCTTGCGGCTTCGTTTCGATGTGAAATTGCAAGCCAAGAACATGCGCGCCGATAGTAAAAGCCTGGTTTGGACAGTGCTTCGTGGACGCAAGCCGTTCGGCACCTGGAGGCAGATCGAGATTGTCGCCATGCCAGTGCAGCACATCCACGCCATCGAACGGGGCAAGGATCGAACGTTTGCCCGAGTCTGTCAGATCAATCGGCGCGTAGCCGATTTCCTTTGCTGGCCCCGGCGCAACACGCGCACCTAATGCGGCTGCAATCAACTGTGCACCCAAACATATTCCAAGCGTTGGCCGGCGCGCATCGAGCCGTACCCGCAGCGCCGGGAGCTCGTCCAGCAGAAACGGATATTCATCGGTTTCGTAAACGCCGATCGGCCCGCCAAGGACCACGAGAAGATCTGCTTCCGTCAACGCATTCTTGTCGAGCGAACCGAGACCCGCCTCGACATAGGATAAATTGACACCACGCGCGGCGAGAACATCGCCAAGCAGGCCGACATCCTCAAAAGCCACATGACGGAGCGCGATACACGTCGTCATCGGTCAGCCCAGCGCATTCAGCTCGCCCGGAAGCGCATAGGCCCACTGCGTGATATTGCCCGCGCCGAGACAGACTACGAAGTCGTCAGCCTTCGCAACGTCACGCACCAGCGGAGCAAGCTTCGATGCATCCGGCAGCGGGATCACTTCGCGGTGACCGTGCGCGCGCAAGCCAAGCACAAAGGAATCCCGATCGATTCCAGGGATCGGCGCCTCACCGGCCGCGTAAACATCCGCGACGATAACGGTGTCGGCATCGTTGAAGCAGGTGCAGAATTCCTCGAACAGCGACTGCAGGCGCGTGTAGCGATGCGGCTGCACAACAGCGATCACCTTGCCCTTGGTGGAGTCGCGCGCGGCCTTGAGCACGGCGGCAATCTCAACCGGATGATGGCCGTAGTCATCGATCACCGTGACACCATTCCATTCGCCGGTGCGGGTGAAGCGGCGCTTCACACCGCCAAAGCCCGCAATCGCTTTGCGGATGGCATCGTCCGAAATGCCGATCTCATGCGCCACTGCAATAGCTGCGGTCGCATTGAGAGCATTGTGACGCCCCGGCATCGGCAGAACCAGGTCCGAAATCCAATGCGTCGCATCAGTGATGCGGTTGCGGAATTCCACTTTGAACTTCGATCCGCCCGAAAATGGCTCAAGCTCGACCAGCCGCGCATCGGCCTGCGGATTTTCGCCATAGGTGATGATCCGGCGATCCTCGATCTTTCCGACCAGCGCCTGAACGACCGGATGATCGATGCACATCACAGCAAAGCCGTAGAAAGGTACGCTCTCCACGAAACTGCGAAATGCATCCTGAACCGCATCAAACGTCTTGAAGTGATCGAGATGTTCGGGATCGACATTGGTGACGATACCGATATCCGTCGGAAGTTTGAGGAAGGTGCCGTCGCTCTCGTCGGCTTCCACCACCATCCAGTCACCCGCGCCGAGGCGCGCATTGGTGCCGTAGGCGTTGATGATACCGCCATTGATCACCGTCGGATCGAGATTACCGGCATCCAGCAAGGTGGCGACCATCGACGTCGTCGTGGTCTTGCCGTGGGTGCCCGCAATGGCGATGCAACTTTTCAGCCGCATCAGTTCAGCCAGCATCTCGGCGCGGCGCACGACAGGGATGCGAAGGCCACGTGCTGCGATCAATTCCGGATTGTCGCGCTTGATCGCGGTCGACACCACCAGCACATCGACACCGGCCACATTCTCGGCCTTGTGTCCGACGCTGATCTTGATGCCTTTCTCACGAAGCCTGATGACATTGGCGTTCTCGGAGGCATCGGAACCCTGGACGGTGTAACCAAGGTTGCATAGCACCTCGGCAATGCCACTCATGCCAATGCCGCCGATTCCGACAAAGTGGATGGGACCGATTTCGCGCGGCAATCTCATATTACTGGGTCTCGCTGGGTAACCCGGACGATTCCCCGGGCATTTTCGAATCTGACCCACTTTTGCAAGACGCGCGCGGCCGGGACAAGCCCGGCCACGATGGAAAATTTTTACAATGATATCAATGCGATATTAAACTTCATTGGGAATGGAACGAGCGCAACGCGCTGCGGTCGCACCGAATTGCTCAGTTCGGCTTCCGGCCTGCCGCTGTGAGGATCAGATCGGCCACTTCCTTCGCATGCGACACCAGCGAAAGGTGACCTGCATCCAGCTCGATGGTCGTCGCTTTCATGCGTGACGCCAGAAACCGCTCCAACTCCGGATTGATGGTCTGGTCCTGCTTGGAGACCGCATAGAAAGACGGCTTGGTGTGCCAGGCAGCGGCCGTCGTCCGGCCGCCGAACAGCGATGCCGCGGTGGGCTCTTGTTCGGCGTAGAGCACCTTTGCCTCCGCAACTGGAACACCGTTGGCGAAGTATTTCAGAAACGACTCCTCAGACAGTTTTGTAAATCCGTCATGCTCCTGCACACCTGCACGCACAGGCATGGTGGCGAATTTTCCAGACAGCGCCACGAAATCCTCGCCAGCGTCGGGTGCGCGAGCGGCGACATAAACCAGCGCTGTCACCTTGGGATCTGTCCCTGTTTCGCTGACGACAGTCCCAGCCCAGGAATGGCCGACGAGAACGGTCGGACCGTCCTGCAGCGCCAGCGCCTTGCGCGTCGCAGCCACAGAATCTTCCAGGGACGTAAGCGGATTCTGGACCGCCGTAACATTCAGCCCCGCAGCTTGAAGACGAGCGATCACCTCGCTCCAGCTTGAGCCATCCGCCCACGCACCGTGCACAAGCACGACATTCTTTGCGACGACGGGGGCAGGCGTCTGCGCGTGCGCCTCAAAAGTACCGAACGTGCCTGTGAGCATGCTAACGGCTAGTGCCGCTGCAATCCGGGCAAACTTCATAATCATAAATCCTCGTTTGATCTGCATCGAAGCAATGCGCTCCGACAGGCCATTTCGAATGGCGAGCAAGCAGCGCAACACGATCACGGGCTTGTGATGCGCGGAAGAAAATTTGCAGTGTGCGTAACATCCCCTTTCTCCCGGCGAAGACTCCTCCATGGCGATGAGAGACAAAGAGCATCTATGGGCTGAAGCTATGCGCGCCGAGCGCCGTGGCGATGCTGTGGCCTACGAGACGCTGCTTCGCGATATTGCCGACTTGCTGCGACGGCTGATTCAGCATCGGCTGGCGCAATCCGGACTTGGCGCGGACCACGCGGAAGATCTGGTTCAGGACGTTCTCATCAGCCTGCATACCAAGCGCCATACCTGGGATGCAGATCGTCCATTTCTGCCGTGGCTCTACGCCATCACACGCTACAAACTAATCGACGCCGCACGCAGCCGAAAACGTGAAGCGCTCTATCGCATCGATCTCACGTTCGAAGAAATGTCAGACATCATCGACGCATCGCTCGATGATCAGAACTATGCCCTGGTTAATATGGAGCAGCACCTGTCGAACCTGCCTCGCAGCCAACAAGCCGTGGTGCGAGCGCTGGCGATCGACGGCGCCACGGTTCGGGCAACCGCGCAACAACTGAACACCAGCGAAGGCGTGGTACGAATGACGTTCCACCGAGCTCTGCAGCGCCTTACTGCGGCTGCCGAACTCGTCACGGGAGATGCGTGATGTCGGCCGAAACGGAAAATCTCATTCGAAGCATGGCGCGAGAGGCCGGAGGCCAGCAGGCAGCGAACAACCTATCCGCCGGCCAGACTTTGCTGGCTGCCACAGCGCTCGCTCTCGCGGTCGCCATGGTGATAGTCGTGGTGTTGATCGGGGTTCGTCCTGACCTGATGAGTCTTGTGCAAAATGGATCTTTGCCCTTCAAACTCGGGAGCACAATACTTCTTGCCTGCGGCGGCTTCATCGTCGCAAGGCGCACGATGCAACCCGATGCCTCCGCACTCCCCCTCGCAGCTCTGCTTCCAGGCTTGATTTTGCTCGCTGTAGGTGCCGCGTTGGATCATTCCGGTCTTTCGATCTTGGGAACATCCAATATTTCAGTCCCCGCCTGTGTCGGCGCGATCCTGATGCTCTCAATGCCAGCTCTTTTCCTTGTCCTAAAAGCTCTCCGAACTGGCGCACCGATCCGCCCGAACATTGCGGGGGCTGCGGCGGGATTTCTGTCAGGAGCACTTGGCGCGGCGGCCTATGCGCTTGCCTGCAAGAATGACGGCGAACTCTTCGTTGCCGTCTGGTATGGCACAGCAATTCTGATGATGACCGGCCTTGGTGCGGTCATCGGCCGCCGCGCGCTTGCCTGGTAATCGCCGGATGAAGGCGAAGTTAAATTTTCGCGACGGTTGTCACCAGATCGGCCAGCCGTTCGGCGGCATCTAGCCGGCCAACGGACTTCGCTCCAACAGCCATCGCCGTCAGCCGGGCAGGTTCGGCGGCAAGGGCTGAAAGCTCAGCCGCCAGACGATCGGGCGTGAAGTCCGACTGCGCGATGCGGATCGCGCCATTGGCACGCTCAAGCACGCCAGCATTCGCAAATTGATCTTGGTCGATCGCGCCAGGCAACGGCACCAGGATCGAGGGACGGCCGATGGCGCCGAGCTCCGCGACAGTGCCTGCACCAGAACGCGACACAACAAGATGGCTGGACGCCAGCCTCGCTGGAAGATCGCTGAAGAATGGCGCAAGCTCCGCATCGATCTTGAGCCGGTCGTACACGGCGCGCACGCGCGCCATATCTTCCTCGCGCACCTGCTGCACGAGGTTGAGCCGGTGCCATAGCGCAGGTTCAAGCCGTTCAATGGCAGGCGGCACGATGTCCGACATCACCCGCGCGCCCTGGCTGCCGCCTACGATCAACAGCCGCAGTGGTCCGTTCGTCTCAGGCGGATTGAACGACACCGCTGCTGCCGCGAGGATAGCGGGCCGCATCGGCGTCCCCGTCACCGAGGCTTTCTGCGCAAGCGCAGGCTCATGGTCGAGCACGCCGGGCAATGATGTCGCAATCGCGCTGACGCGGCTGGAGAGCAACTTGTTGGCGCGCCCCATCACGGCGTTGGCGTCATGAATGATAGTCGGAATACCGAGCAGCTTTGCTGCGATCAGCGGTGGCAATGTCGGATAGCCGCCGAAACCCACGACGGCTTTGGGCTTTTGCTTCAACAGCACGGCAAGCGCCATAGCCCCCCCGGCGGCCAGCATAGTGCCGGTGCGCGCCAACGCCCAGGGTGTACGGCCACGCATGGTCTCGCTGGGCACGACGTCAATCATGTCCTTGGAGAACAGCCCGCTATAGCGGACTGCGCGGGAATCGGTGACCAGCCGCACCCGCATGCCGCGCTTCATCAGCGCAACGCCCAAAGCCTCGGCTGGGAACAGGTGGCCACCTGTTCCCCCCGCCGCCAGCATGATGAGCGGGCTGTCGGACATTGGCTGATATCCCTCGTTCAGGCGAAACGGTGCGCCGCGTGTGCAGCGTTGATCGATTCCATTTCGACCCGAGGACGCTGACGTGTCAACGCCAGCAGCATGCCGACACCATAGGCCAGAGATACCATCGATGAGCCGCCGTAGGAAATGAACGGAAGCGTCATTCCCTTCGCGGGCATCAAATGAAGATTCACCGCCATGTTAATCGAGGCTTGGATGCCAAACATGATCGCAAGTCCAGCCGCGGCAAAGCGCGCGAACAGATCCTCGCTGGCATAAGCGCGCGACAGCGCGCGGATCACGATGAAGGCAAACAGCGCGAGCAACACGAGACACAGAATGATCCCGAATTCCTCCGCCGCGACCGCAAATACGAAGTCTGTATGACTGTCGGGGAGGATGCGCTTCACGGTGCCCTCACCTGGCCCCAGCCCGAACCAGCCGCCGTGAGTGAACGATTCCATCGCCATATCGACCTGGAACGTGTCGCCCGATGCCGGATCCATGAAGCGTTTGATGCGGCCTGCGACGTGCGGCACGAACAGATAGGCGGTGAATAATCCAGCCGCCGACACGCCCATCAAACCGAAGACCCAGATCATTCGCATTCCGGCGATGAAGAACAGCGTGCCCCACACCATGGAGATCAACATCGTCTGGCCAAAGTCGGGCTCTGCCACCAGCAAGGTGACGAGCGTCAATAGCAGTGTCAAAGCCATCGAGGTCGCCGGCATTTCCGGCCGCCGCGCGGATTCGGCGAAGAGCCACGCCACCAAGATCACGAACGAAGGCTTGGCGATTTCGGACGCTTGGATGTTGACCCCGATGATGGTGATCCAGCGCTTTGCGCCTTTGACTTCTGGTCCGAGTACAAGCGTTGCAACGATCAGCACGATGCTGACCGCGAACACAATTAAAGCCGAACGGCGCACCTGACGCGGCGACAGGAACGACACCGCGATCAGCACGATGAACGACGGGATCAGGAAGATCACATGGCGATTGAAGAAATGGAACGGATCAAGACCGATGCGCGCAGCCACCGGCGGACTGGCGGCAAGCGACAGGATCACCCCGGCCAGCATCAAGGTCAAAATAGCCGCAAGCAACAGGCGGTCGACCGTCCACCACCATTCGCTCAGTGGCGTACGCTGTTCTCGGGAGATCATGGGCCGCTGCTCCTCGGACGAGACATCCCCAACGTCTCAATCCTCAATCTGACCTCTAGTCTTGCCCCGAATATGGTTTCGATAATCTTAACTTTCGACTGGCTTTCCCAACCGCAAAGCCGAACACGAAGCTAGGAAGCCTTGACCGGGACAACTCCGTCGAGAACCTTGACGAGATCGCGGAAGCGTTCGCCACGCTTCTCGAAATTCGGGAACTGATCGAACGACGCACAGGCGGGCGACAACAGCACGACAGCATCGCTCAGCCCCGACGCCTCCGCGTCGCGTGCAGCATGTGGGACTGCCTCTTCCAGCGTCTTGCTGATCTCGTGGGGAACGCTGCCAAGTGTGGCAGCAAAATCGTCCGCGGCCTCGCCGATCAGATAGGCTTTGCGAATACGCGGGAAGAGCCCGCGCAGGGATTCGATACCGCCCGTCTTCGGCTTGCCACCGGCAATCCAGAAAATGTTGTTGAACGACGACAGCGCCTTCTCCGCCGCGTCGGCGTTGGTGCCTTTCGAATCGTTGATAAACAGCACCTGGCCTTTCCGTCCGATCTGCTCCATGCGATGGGCAAGCCCCGGAAAACTCCGCAGGCCTTTTTGCAGAACGTCGCCGCCGACGCCCAGCGCCAACGCAGCACATGCGGAACAGGCTGCGTTCTGCGCATTGTGAACACCGCGCAACGAGCCAATGTTGTCGATCTTCACCAGTTCGGTGCGCGCACCGCCAGAGGCACGAACGATCGAATCCTTGTCGAGATAGACGCCGTCGGCCAACGGCCGTTTCACCGACACGCGGACGATGTATTTACCCGCCTGCTCGACATGATCGGCTATGGCCGCGCTCCAGTTGTCATCGATACCGACAATGGCTGTCCCGCCGCGCTGCACGGCAACCACCAGCCGTTCCTTGACTTCGGCATAGTGTGCGAGGGTACCGTGACGATCGATATGATCTTCCGTCACATTCAGCAAAATGCCGACGCTCGGATCGAGCGATGGCGTCAGATCGATCTGATACGACGACATCTCGATCACATGAACGCGGCCCATGCGCGGCGGCTCCAGCGACAGGATCGCGGTGCCGATATTGCCGCCCATCTGCACGTCATAGCCCGCCTCGCGCATGAGGTGCGCGACCAGCGCGGTCGTGGTCGATTTGCCGTTGGTGCCGGTGATGGCAACGAACGGCGAGGTCGGCACATGGCGTCTACGTTCGCGACAGAACAGTTCAATATCACCGATAACTTCAATACCGGCTTTTTTCGCAGCCAGCACCGTCCAGTGCGGCTCCGGATGGGTGAGCGGCACGCCCGGCGTCAGAACGAGTGCGGCGAAATTCTCCCACGAGACGCTACGCAGATCGGCTGTGATGAAGCCGGCCTTGGCTGCTTCCGCTAGCTTCGCAGAACTGTCGTCGCTGGCGATGACTTCTGCACCACCAGCCCTGAGCGCGTGGCAGCTAGCGAGGCCTGATCCACCGAGGCCGAAAACTGCAACCGTCTTGCCGGCAAAAGATGTAACGGGAATCACGATCTCACCGCAGCTTGAGTGTCGAAAGGCCGGCCAGCGCAAGCATCACCGAAATGATCCAGAACCGGATCACGATCTGCGGCTCGGTCCAGCCCTTCTGTTCATAGTGATGATGGATCGGGGCCATGCGGAAGAAGCGTTTGCCGGTTAGCTTGAATGATGCGACCTGAACGATCACGGACAGCGCTTCGACCACGAACAGGCCGCCGATCACTGCGAGCACGATCTCGTGTTTGGTCGCGACTGCGATGGTGCCGAGCATGCCCCCCAACGCCAGCGAACCGGTATCACCCATGAAGATCGAGGCCGGCGGGGCGTTGAACCAGAGGAAGCCAAGTCCCGCGCCGAGAACCGCGCCGCAAAGGACTGCAAGCTCGCCGGTGCCTGCGACGTATCGAATTTGGAGGTACTCCGCGAACACAGCATTGCCGACCAGATAACCGATCATGCCGAAGCTGGCGGCCGCGATCATCACAGGCACAATGGCGAGGCCGTCAAGACCATCGGTCAAATTCACTGCGTTACCCGCGCCAACGATGATGAACATGCCAAAGAAAACGTAGAACCAGCCGAAGTTGATGGTGAATTCCTTGATGAACGGAATCGACAAGGCCGTCACCGACGGATCACGACCGAACCAGACGATGCAGAAGCACGCGATCAGCGCGATCACGGCCTCGCACGCCAGACGCGTGCGTCCGGAAAAGCCGTGGTGCGTCTGCTTCGACACCTTCAGGTAGTCGTCATAGAAGCCAACGAAGCCAAAGCCGAGCGTGACCAGCAGCACGACCCAGACATAGGGGTTGCGGAGATTGGCCCATAGCAACGTCGACACCAGAAGACCCGACAGGATCATGAGGCCGCCCATGGTCGGCGTGCCCTTCTTGGTGGTCAGGTGGGTCGGCGGTCCGTCTGCGCGGATCGGCTGTCCTTTGCCTTGAGCGAGCCGCAGATGATCGATGATCCAGGGACCGAACAGGAAAACAAACAGCGCGCCCGTCACCATGGCTCCGCCGGTCCGGAAAGTGATGTAGCGGAAAACATTGATGCCCGGGATCATGCCCGACAATTCGGTCAGCCAATAAAACATTCAAAACCGCCTTTTGCCGTTACTTTAGACGATTGCGTCGTCAAGCGCGGCTCTTCCTGGGAAGCGCTTTTGCAGCGCTGTCACAATTTGTTTCATACGCGAACCGAGCGACCCCTTGACCATAATGGCGTCGCCTACGCCAATCGCCGCCACAACCTGCGATTCTAGTGCAGCCGAATGCTCGGCATAGCCGCCCTTCTTGCCGGAAGGAAGAGCCTCCCAGAGATGACGCATCAGCGGACCGCAACAAAAGACGGCGTCGATGTTGTTGGCCGCGATCGGCCCGGCCAGATCGCGATGCAAATCGGGGCTGGTCGGCCCTAGTTCGAGCATATCGCCTAGCACCGCAATGCGTCGGCCACGGGAGCCGACCTCGGCGTGTCCAAGCACAGTAATGGCAGCCGCCATGGACGCCGGATTGGCGTTGTAGCTTTCGTCGATCAGGGTCGCCGTGCCATCTGCAAGCTCAAGCGTCTCCCGCACCCCGCGCCCGGTTGCCGGCTTCATGCCAGACAGAGCAATGGCGGAAAGCGCAAGGTCCGCTCCGACAAACGAGGCCGCAGCGAGGACCGCGAGCGAATTCATCGCCATATGCCGGCCCGGCACGCCAATCTTGTACGTCACGTCTTGTTTCAGAATCTCCGCATGAACCGCGGAGCATGTTGAACGCAGCGCCACATCGATGAGACGCGCGTCCGCTTTTGCGTCAGTTCCGAACGAGACAATGCGCGAGATGCCGGCTTTTTCCGCGCTTTGTTTCAGCCGCGCGAATTGCGAATTGTCCAAATTGAGGACCGCTGCACCACCCGGCTCAACACCAGAAAAGATTTCGGCCTTGGCATCGGCAATGGCCTCGATGCCGGAAAAGAATTCCAGATGGACCGGCTCGACCGTGGTGATGATGGCCACGTGCGGCCGCACCATTTTAACGAGCGGTTCGATTTCGCCCGCGTGGTTCATCCCGATTTCGAAGATCGCGAATTTGGCCGATGCCGGGCAGCGCGCCAACGACAGCGGCACGCCCCAGTGATTGTTGAACGAAGCGACCGATGCATGGGTTTCACCCTGCGCGCTGAACACCGTGCGCAATGCTTCCTTGGTGGAGGTCTTGCCGACAGAACCCGTCACCGCGATCACCTTGGCGCCGAGCCGCGCACGGGAGGCATGCGCGAGGTCCACCAGACCAGCCAACACATCCGGCACCACCAACAGCGGAAGGTTATCGGCAAATTTCGCGCGATGCGTCTCCGCAATCACGGCCAATCCCGCACCGTTCTTCAATGCGGCTTCGACAAAATCATGTCCGTCATGCACATCGCCCTTGATGGCGAAGTAAGCCTCGCCCGGCGTCACGGTGCGGCTGTCGATGGAAATGCCTGAAATAGCTTCCGGCAACGCACCGCAACGCGCGGCACGCATGGCGTCCGCCATCGCAGAACTCGTCCAGAGAGCTTGGTTCGTCATGCGGCATGCTCCGCCAGAGCCGCCGCCGCGGCTTCATGATCACTGAATGGCAACACTTTATCTCCAACGATCTGTCCCGTCTCGTGACCTTTGCCTGCGATCAGCAGTGCATCGCCCCTTTGAAGACCCGCGATCGCCGCGCGGATCGCCTCTGCGCGGTCGCCAATCTCTTTTGCGCCTTTCGCCGCGGCCATGATCGCAGCGCGGATCGACGCGGGATTTTCCGAACGGGGATTGTCGTCGGTGACGATGACAGTGTCGGCGCCTTCCGCGGCAATCGCTCCCATGAGCGGGCGCTTGCCGGCGTCGCGATCGCCGCCTGCCCCGAACACCACAACGAGTCTTTGTTTGGCGTAAGGGCGCAAGGCTTCGAGGGCCTTGGCCAGCGCGTCAGGTTTGTGCGCGTAATCGACGAACACCGGCGCACCATTGCGCTCACCAACGAGTTCAAGCCGGCCCGGCGCGCCTTCAAGGTGTTCAATAGCAGCAAACACCTCGTCGGCGTTGCCGCCAGTCGCGAGCGCGAGACCGGCCGACACCAAAGAATTTTCGATCTGAAATTCACCGACCAACGGCAGGCGCAGTGTGCGTCTCCGCCCGTCATGCTCGATTGTCAGCTTCTGCGCGAATCCGTCGATTGATACATCGATCAACCGGATGCCGTCGCCCTTTCGGCCAACATTGATCATGCGCAGCTTGCGCGCGCGCGCCGCGTCATGGACGGCCTGCGAATGCTCGTGATCGGCGGCAATTACCGCCGCACCGCCATCGACAACCAAATCGGTGAACAGCCGCAGCTTCGCCGAGAGATAATGTTGAACCGTCGGATGATAATCCATGTGGTCGCGCGACAGGTTCGTGAAGGCACCTGCGTTGATGCGCACACCATCAAGTCGATGTTGATCAAGGCCATGAGACGACGCCTCAAGCGCCAGATGCGTGACGCCTTCACCCGCTAGTTCGTCAAGCGAACGATGCAATGCGATCGGGTCCGGCGTCGTCAAGGAGCCATAGATCGTGCGTTTCGGCGACACCAAGCCGATGGTGCCGATGCTGGCGGAAGGATGACCAAGGTGCTGCCATATCTGGCGCGTGAACGCGGCGACGGACGTCTTGCCGCTTGTGCCCGTCACGGCTGCGATTGTCTGCGGTTGGAGCGGATAAAATCTGGCGGCGGCCAGAGCCAGCGCACGGCGCGGATTTGACACGGCAATGAACGGCACACGCTCATCGTCCACTGGGCGCCGGTCGCTCACGACGGCAGCCGCACCCGATGCGATCGCTTGATCGATGAAACGCGTACCGTCCGTCTTGACGCCGGCCAAAGCAAAGAAAACGTCGCCGGGTTTCACCGTGCGACTGTCAACGGCAATTCCGCTGACGGCGACATCATTGTGTCGCGCGTCAACCACGGCATCCCCGCTGAAAAGGTCGCGCAGTTTCATGCTACCCCAGTGTCCTGAATCATCGTCTATTCGGCCGGCGCAAAAGCAAGCCCAGAGCGCTTACCGGCTATCTCTCGATGTCGCAAGAATAAGGCGGTCGGACGGCGGCAAATCGAACCGGGGGGTGATACCCAGGAGCGGCGCGATCCGCTCGATCACCTTTCCTCCGGTCGGCACCGCGTTCCAACCCGACGTAATGAAACCATGGGTTTCCGGCAAGGCTTGCGGCTCATCCAGCATGATAAGGAGCTGATACCGGGGGTTATCCGCCGGGAGAATAGCCGTGAAGGAATTCAGCACCCGCTTTTTGGCATAGCGGCCGTTGACGACCTTCTCGGCGGTGCCGGTCTTACCGCCGATGTAATAGCCTTTGACATCGGCCTTTTTCGCGGTGCCGACCTCAGCATTGAGGCGCATCAAGAAGCGCATCTTCTCGCTGGTGTCGGAGCGGATGACCCGTTTGGCGAGGGCCATCGCTTCCTTCTCAGAACGTTTGAGGAATGTCGGCGGGATCAGGTAGCCGCCATTTGCCAGCGCGTTGATGCCCATCACAGCCTGAAGGGGCGCAACGGCGATGCCGTGCCCGAAGGAGATGGTCACGGTGTTCAATTCGCCCCAGCGACGCGGCAGCAGCGGCGAGGCGCTTTCCGGCAGCTCGGTGCGCAGCCGCACCAGCTGTCCCATCTTGCCGAGAAACGCCTTGTGCGCCTCGACGCCTTGCGCCAGCGCGATACGCGCGGCACCGACGTTCGACGAATACGTAAAGACCTCTTTCGTACTGATGAAACGGCCCATCGCATGGTCGTCATGGATCGTGAACTTGCCGTAGTGCAGCGGTCCACGCGCATCCCACATCGAGTTGAGATTGGCCTTGCCGGAATCCAGCGCCATTGCCAGCGTAAAGGCCTTGAAGGTCGACCCCATCTCGTACACGCCGGTGGTTAGGCGGTTGATCCGGTCCGGATCATTGGCTTCGCGCGGGTTGTTGGGATCGAAATCCGGCAAAGATACCATCGCCACCACCTCGCCCGTGCGCACATCGCTGACGATGCCGGAAGCGGCCTTGGCGCGGAACTTGTCCTTGGCCTTCATCAGTTCGTCGCGCAACGCGTGCTCGACCCGCAAGTCGACCGAGAGCTGGACTGGTTCTTGCTGGCGATCGGTGGCGAAGCCTGCGCGGTGCAGATCGGCCAGGCCGTTGTTATCCAGCCATTTCTCGATGCCGGCGATGCCCTGGTTGTCGACGTTCACCAGCCCGATCAGATGCGAGACTTCGGCGCCAGTTGGATAGACGCGCTTGTTTTCGCGCAGGAAGCCAATTCCAGGAATGCCGAGGCGATAAATGTCCTTCTGCTGCTGCGGCGTAATTTCACGCTTCAGCCAGACGAATCCCTTTTTCGACGACAAACGATCGCGCACCTCACCTGCATCGACATCTGGCAGTGTCGCAGTGAGAAGTTCGATGGCCTCATCCTTGTCGATGATCCGGCGCGGTTCGCCGAACAGCGATGGGGTCTTGACGTCAGTCGCGAGAATTGCGCCGTTGCGGTCGACGATGTCCGGCCTCGCGGTCGCGATGGCGTCCTGCGCGGCTGTCCGGCGCGTGCCATGACTGTCGCCCACGACTGCGAACATGACAAGACGTCCCGCGATGATCGAAAAGACCGCGGCGAATGCGATCATGGCGAGGCCAACGCGTGCGCGCGCCTTCGCAGAGCGATCGACATTGCGTCCATAGAGAAGCGTACGGATAAGCCGCTGCCGCCAGGGCTCGGCTGGACGTGCGGTGGGTAGAGCGTGATCTGTCACCGCTTACCTCCCGGCGACGGGATCGAACCCGTGATGGTGTCACGATCACGGTCGCCGCCCACGAGCGCCTCCTGATCGACACTTTCGATCATCGAACCGATCGGGTCAGGATCACCCGGCTTCACGAAGCTTGGCGGACGTGGCGGCAGATTCTTCAAAGAATCGTATTGTGTCGCCTGGATCGGCTGCAGTGTCAGATGACGGGAGGCAAGACCTTGCAAGCGAGCCGGCGAATCCAACTTGGCCCATTCCGACCGGAGTGCTGCAATGGCATCGCGCTGCTCACGGATGTCGGCGCGCAGCCGCAATACCTTCTCGGTGCGCACCGTCGAATCCATCTTGATGCGGTAGACATAGGCTGCCGCGAAGACCAGCGCGCAGATGACGAAGAGGTGGACGATCCGCATTGATCAGCCTCCCCTCATCACGTCGGCCAGTTGCGGCCAATCGAATGTCGCGGTTTCTGCATGGGAAGGTGCCGCGGTGCGTGCGGCAGCGCGCAGTTTTGCGGAACGCGAGCGTGGATTAGTCTCCACCTCCTCATCCTCGGCAACAACCGGCCGCTTGGTGAGAATATCGAAGCTCGGCGCAACCTGATCGACCTCGGGCAGATGCCGGGATCCACCACCGCGCCGACCGCGCTCATTGAGGAAATTCTTGACGATACGGTCCTCGAGCGAGTGGAACGAGACGACGACCAGCCGGCCGCCAGGTTTCAGCATCTGCTCCGCGCCGACCAGCGCGGCATGCAGCTCGTCCAGCTCCTCGTTGACGAATATCCGCAGCGCTTGAAACGTGCGCGTGGCGGGGTGGATCTCGTTCGGCTTGCTGCGCACCACCCGCGCAACGATATCGGCAAGCGCACGCGTGGTGGTAATCGGGGCTTCCCGCCGGGCCGCGACGATGGCCCGCGCAACGGCGCGCGAATGGCGCTCCTCGCCGAAGATATAAATAATGTTGGCGAGGTCGCTCTCGGACGCCTTCGCAATCACATCGGCCGCAGTCGGACCGTCCTGGCCCATCCGCATGTCGAGAGGGCCGTTGAAGCGGAACGAAAAGCCCCGTTCGGACTGATCGAGCTGCATGGATGACACACCGACGTCCATGACGATGCCATCGACGGCGGTTAGTCCCTGTGCGCTGCAAACGTCCGCCAGATTGGAAAAACGGTCTTCCACCAGGGTCAGTCGGCCATTGGACTGGTCCACCAGGTCAAATCCGGCGGCAATCGCCGTCCGGTCGCGGTCGATCGCAACCACCCGGGTGCCTGGAACCTTGAGAATGGCTCGGCTGTAGCCGCCTGCCCCGAAGGTCGCGTCGACATAAACGCCGCCATCACGGGGGGCGAGGTAATCCACAGCTTCGCGGCCAAGCACCGGGACGTGAGGAACGAATTCATGATCAGCGGCCATGTCACAGCCTCCCCTGCGAAATGGGGTCGCGTGCCATCCGAGCGTAACAGAGCGGTCGCCGCCGTCCCGTCCCGACAACCCAAGGCTTGCTCGTTGGCTGGCCCAGATCATTCTGAACGCGGAGGTACTCGCGATAACTCGTCGCAAATTTGAGGTTCCGCATGGGATTCTATGGCCAGCCATGAGGTATTGCGCACCGAAGAACTTCAGTCGCCCCAGTTGCTGACGCGACTCTTCAATCCTCCAGTAGCGGCAGTTATCGTTAAGGAATCGTTGACGACACGAATCCAGTTTTTCACAATGATTTGGCGCAACCGTGCCATGCGCATTGCCTTGTGTAGAAACGGCTCTCGGACGACCCTGACGGATTGAATTGGAACCGAGCAAGGGTTCATTAGTGGCTTGTGCCCTTACTCTTGCCTGCTTTGGGTTTTCAGATGACTCAAGGATCGTTTGCGTCTGTTGGATTTGATTCGAAGCGTCAGCGTCCCTTTCCAAGAGGATTTCAAGCTGACATGCAGAGTTTCGTGCCGGACTCGTCCGTCGTATCGACCGTCACACCTTCGCCAAACTACGGGGAGCGCAAGGGCATCACGTCCCCCGACATGATCGTGCTGCATTACACCGGCATGGCCGATGCTGCAGGTGCACTCGTGCGGCTGTGCACGCCCGGCACGGAAGTTTCCGCACATTATGTCGTGCTCGAAGATGGGAACATCGTGCAATGCGTCAGGGAAGCAGCCCGCGCATGGCATGCCGGGGCCTCATCATGGGTCGGTGATTCCGACGTCAACTCGCGCTCGATCGGCATCGAAATCGTTAACCGCGGCCATGACCTCGGTTATCCAGATTTTCCCCTGCGGCAGATCGCGGCTGTGATCGCGCTCTGCAAGGGCATCATGCTGCGCCGGAACATCCCCAAGCACCGCGTCATCGGACACTCCGATGTTGCGCCGGGCCGCAAGAAGGATCCGGGCGAAAAATTCCCCTGGCGCCTCCTCGCAGACTCCGGTGTTGGTCTCTGGATTGAACCGACACCGCTCGTTCGCAGCGAACACAAGATGCTCGGCGCCAGCGGCGACGAAGTGCTGACGATGCAACGGAAGCTCGCGAGCTTCGGATACGGCGTCCCGCTCACCGGACAGTATGACGGTCAGACGATGGATGTGGTCGCGGCATTCCAGCGCCACTATCGACCCGAGCGCGTTGACGGCATCGCGGACTTCTCGACATTGAAGACGCTGGACGATCTGCTCGCCGCACTTCCAAAGGAAGTTGCGACAGCTTGATTGGTTATCTGTCTTAATTGAGCTCGGATAGCCGTCGCAGATAAAGCCGTCGGAGCGGATCGAGCTTGGTCACTTCAAGCGCCTGCGCGTAAGCCGCGCGCGCCTCATCGAACCGCTTCAGCCGTCGAAACAAATCCGCCCTTACAGCGGGCAATAAAGTGTAGCCGGATAATGCCCCGCGCGCGTCAAGCGCATCGACCAGCTCCAGCGCCTTTGCCGGTCCATCGACCATGGAAACGGCGGCGGCGTGGTTAAGCTCAACCACAGGCGATGGGGCAATCCGCATCAGCACCGCGTAAAGCCCCGCAATCTGTGGCCAGTCAGTCTCCGCAAAACTTGGGGCACGCGCGTGAAGCGCTGCGATGGCGCCCTGAACCGCATAAGCGTCGGGCCGGCCCGGAACCGATAACGCATCCTCGACCAATTGCAGCCCCTCCGCGATCTGGGCCCGATCCCATCGCGAACGGTCCTGATGCTCCAGCAGCACGATATCACCCTCGCTCGTCCCCCGACTGGATCGCCGTGCATCGTGCAACAACATCAAACCGAGCAAGCCTTTGATGCCGTTGTGTCCCTGCATGAGGTGATCAAGCAGACGGCATAACCGGATCGCCTCACGCGCGAGATCAAGGCGCATGAGGTCTTCGCCTGCGGTGGCGGAATAACCTTCGTTGAAGACGAGGTAGATCACCGTGAGGGCCCCGCGGAGACGGGATTCGAGTTGGTCGCGCTGCGGCACCTCATATGGGATTCCCGCGACCCGAATTTTCTCCTTGGCCCGGACAAGACGCCGGGCCATGGCGTCTTCGCTGACCAGAAACGCACGTGCGATCTCCGCGGTGGACAGGCCGCAAATCGTCTTCAAGGTCAAAGCAACTTGAATCTCGATTGCAAAGGCTGGATGGCAGCAGATGAAGATCAGCCGCAATGCATCGTCATCCAGCACGGCGTCCTGATCAGGTTCATCGATGCCCGCAGGACTCGCGCCACATTCGATCTCGTGGACAATTTGATCCTGTTTCGCACGAAACGTGGCCTGGCGGCGAATACGATCAATGGCCTTGTTGCGTCCGACATTGACGAGCCACGCACGCGGGTTGGACGGTATGCCATCCGTTGGCCAGCGTTGTAGCGCTGCGACGAATGCCTCCTGCAAGACGTCCTCGGCGAGGTCGAAATCACGGAGAACACGGATCAGCGTCGCAAGCGCGCGGCCCGCTTCATCGCGAAATATTGGCTCCACCTCGCCAGGCGTCATTTTACATCTGATAAATGGACCGGACCTCGACAGAGCCCATCCTTGCGGACGGAATTCGCGCCGCGATTCCAAGCGCAGTATCGAGATCCTTGGCCTCTACCATGTAGTACCCAGCGAGTTGCTCATGGGTCTCGGCGAACGGTCCATCGGTTGTGAGGGTCTTGCCATCCCGGACTCTCACTGTCGTCGCCGTATTGGTCGGATGCAGCCGGTCACCGCCCTTGAAGTGACCGCTTTGAACGATTGACTGGGTGAATACGCTAAATTCCGCTGTCATGTCCTTGGCCTGAGCCTCGGTCATTTTTGCGGCCTCGGCTTCGTTTCGATAGATCAGCAACAAATATTGCATCTCAGACACTCCCTCGACTGAACCGGCGCCATCCGCCGTCCCTCTTCAGACGAGCAGGCTGCCCGAGGAACGACATCTTCAGGATAGTTTATTTTCCGCCCCAACTGCCCTGCAATTTGCTTGACGTGCCGATCCGGAACGCTCATGTCCTCCCTCGTCAGTCGGCCGGACGGCCGCTCCGGCAAGGATCGAAAGGTCGCCGGGGAGGAAAGTCCGGGCTCCATCGACATACGGTGCCGGATAACGTCCGGCGGGGGCGACCCCAGGGAAAGTGCCACAGAGAATGAACCGCCCTGTCTTCGGACCGGGTAAGGGTGAAAAGGTGCGGTAAGAGCGCACCGCGTTTCCGGCAACGGAAACGGCATGGCAAACCACACCGGGAGCAAAACCGAATAGGGACGGCAACGCGGAAAGTTCGCTTTCGGGCGATAACTCCGCAGGGCGATGTCAGGCTCGCTGTCCGGGTAGGTTGCTTGAGGCGCAGGGTAACTTGCGTCCCAGAGGAATGGCCGTCACGTCTGTCTGGTGCGAACCATTCAGGCCCTACAGAACCCGGCTTATAGGCTGGCTGATACCTGATAGACGCGCGATCTTTTTGAGATCCTGCGATGACAACGAGGGGTTCGGCGCAACACGCCGGACCCCTCGCCAGTTTGGAGCCCCCTGTCAGCTTGAGTGCCGCGGATTTGAAATTCTTCCGGGTGAAGCCGCAAGCCTGTGCGAACTTCGGAATCGGGACGCTAGGTCATTCCTGCCATACGGCGATGGCTATCGGGCTCGTCGTGCGAAGCATGTACGGTCCTCCGACCATGACCTCGACAACCACGATTTCAACTCCGTCTTCTCGTGAGCCGCTCGGCTTGCTGCTTGGCCTTATTGGCGTTGCGATTTTTGCCGGCACGCTGCCGGCGACGCGCATCGCTGTCTCTGCGATCGACCCGCTCGCCCTTACGGCGTCGCGAACGGCGATTGCCGGATTGTGTTCGCTGGCATTGCTCGTCGTGCTCCGGCGCTCCCTGCCGCCGCGCCATCTCTGGCTCCAGCTTACCGTCACCATGATTTGCGTCGGCATCGCGTTTCCATTTCTGATGGCAGTTGCCACGCAGACCGTCGATGCCTCGCACGGCGGTGTTGTTCTTGGAATCCTGCCCATCGCCACCGCTTTCGTTGCCGTCCTCATCACCCATGAACGGCCGAAGCCGCTGTTCTGGATTGCATCCGTCATTGGCGCAGCATTGGTCATCACCTTCGCCCTGCGTCAGGGAGGCGGTGCATTGTCAACCGGAGACCTCCTGCTGTTTGTGGCCGTTGCTGTCGCAGCTGTCGGCTACGCTTTCTCCGGACGGCTGACGGCATCGATGCCGGGTTGGGAAGTTATCAGTTGGGTGCTGGTGATCGCACTACCAATTTCGCTGCCGGCCGCGGCGCTGACCATGCCGGCCGATGTCGCAAGCATCCCGCTCAAGCCGTGGCTCGCGCTATTATACGTCGCACTCTTCTCGCAATGGATCGGCTTCTTCGCCTGGAACGCCGGAATGGCGATGGGCGGCATCACGCGCGTCTCGCAAACGCAGTTGATGCAGCCGTTCTTCACATTCATCCTGGCGGCGCTGTTCAACGGCGAAGACATTACACTGCAGATCCTGCTGTTCGCCGCTGCAGTTGTCATCACCGTTGCGATCAGTTCGCGCGTTCGCGTCCGGCGGTAGCCCGCCGAATGCGCCTAGTGTCGCGGTTCCGAAGTCCGCATCATTCGTGCAGCAAGTCCGGAATGCGGACTTCAGAACCAAAGCCACACCAGAATAATAACTTGCTAGAGTCCTTCAATTCCTAAGTTCGCAGACGAACGAGCAGCGGAATGATGCGAACTTCGGAATCGGGACTCTAGCCGATTTCGCTGCCCACAAGATTCCTGTCGCTGTCCCAAAAATGGATCGTCAGCAAGCCGGATCGACCACGGATGTCTGTTTCAACAGGATCGCTCAAACTGCCGCATACGAGCAGCGCATTATCGGAACCAGCTGCGCGAAGCAGATCATCGCTTAGCGCGAGTTCAACACCTCGCTTGGCCGCAACCTCCATCAATCGGCTCGCAACATTCACTGTGTCACCCGTCGCCGTGATGTGCTGATAGCTTCCACCACCAAGCCGCGACGCAACGATCGTCCCGAAATGCGCACCGACCTTGAAGCCGATGCGTGAAGCGATGGACGGCGCCAGCGAAGCGAGCCATTTCTCTGTGCCATAACACAGATTGACACAGCAGCGGACTGTGTTGGCGGGATCCTCGATTTTCGGTTCCGGCAATCCAAACAAGATCATTGCCCCATCCCCCATGAAACTCGTGATCACGCCGCCGTTGGCGACGGCTTCCCTGTCGATCAATGCATGGAAAGATTTCAACAGTTCGCGTGTGTCATTCGGCTCAAGCGTTTCAGTGAGCGCCGTGAATCCAGACAGATCAATGAACACGATCCCTGCGTTCTGCTGTCTCGGCTCCGCGAGAAAATCCGGGTGCCGGGTCAGCCATTCGCGCACGATCGGCGCTTGGAATTGTTGCAGGAGATCGCTTTTCGTCGCGAAATACTGCGCGCTCTTTCGGTCCTGCCAGATCTGTACTGCGCCAAACAGCAAGGCAGGAGGAATGGTCGCAGCCATGGGAAGCGCCGCGCTCATCCAAATGCCGTGCGAGAACGCAACAGAATTGACCACCAACCAGGAGATGGCGACGGCTGCGATCGCGAACAGGCCAAGCGCGCTGCGGCGCCACGCAAGCAACCCGACGATGAGCATCGGCAATCCCACCGCGATCCCGGCGTCGATCCACCGGACGGAGCGGTCCCGCACAATGCCGTCCCCCGTCATGATCTGCGAGATGGCTGTGGAGATCACTTCCACTCCGGGCAATACCGAGTCGAACGGCGTGGGAAAAACGTCACCGCCTCCAGTGACCGTCGCCCCGATCACCACAATCCGATCACGGACAGCATCACTAGCGATCTGATTGTTCAACACCGATGCGGCACTGACCGTCCGGATCGTGCCGCGCGGACCGTAAAACGTCAGAGGCAGCACATGGCTCACGTCGGTGCGGATCGAACGGCCAGCCAATGTCAGACGATTGGCTTCGATGCCGGGGTCCGCTGCTGAGGCGATGGTCGCAACACGCAACGGCAGGGAGGCTTCAACGCGATCGCCCGCTCTGAAAAACATCGGAACGAAGCGGGGCGTTCCGTTCCGATCGGTCGCGACATTCACAACTCCGACAGCAGCGCGGTCCGCAAATCTTGGCAGCGGCAACAGAAACCGGTCTGCGCTTGGCACGCCGGCGAGCGGTCCATCCTTCTCGCCGCTGATCCACTGCTTGCCTTCGCCAAATACAGCGGCTCCGGCAATCACACTTGAGGTCTGACCGAGCGACTGCTCAAGCGCCTGATCACCGGCTTCTTGCCCCGGATCGACAAACAACAAATCGACCACGATCACTTTCGGATCAAACCGGGCGATTCCATCGATAATTTTCGCAAGCGCGGCACGAGGAAGAGGATAGCCACCTTGCTCGCGGACCACCTCGTCATCGATTGCAACAATAGTGACGAGATCCGGCGCCGGCATTTTGCCGCGCACGATTGTCCGAAGATCGGTCATCGTCGCTTCGATGCGATCGAGAAACCACGCATCACCGCGCAAGTGAATAAAGCTCAGGCCCGCTCCCCACAGGCCTGCCAACACCAGCGCGATGAGCGTCTGAAGCGCCCTGCTGCTCATCCTGTACTTACTGGCCGAGCCGCGCCAGCAACGCCGCGGCCCGTTCCGGAGGCCAGCGCTTGACGGTCAATGGACCTGCTCCGCTGTCCACATCGACTCCCTCGCCAGGACCGAGGGTCACGCCCCGGCCGGCTGAGGGCCTTCTGACGGCGACCTTGCCCCTGACAACAAAAACAGATGTCTTGTCTGCGGCAACATCGACAGCCCATTTCGTACCGCGCACAGCGGCGATGGCCTGTGGCGTGATCACCTGAAAGCCTGCCCTGCCCCGCGCCTTAGGCGCATCAACCAACAAGGCCTTGCTTCCAAGATTGGCCGCATCGATTTGGCCATTTTTGTCGCGATCGAGAAGCGTGTATTGCGCACCACCTTCAGCAACAATTGTGACGTTGGGCTCGCAGCGCAAGGTCTGCTGCCCCGTCAGCAAGATCCGCTCCATGACACAACCCGGGGCGACCTGTTGCTGCGCCAGAGCGTCCCCCATCCAGAACATACCGAGAAGAACAACGTTCAATAGATAAAGAAAACGTCTACCCGCCGATAACATCATATTGCTCCTTCTACGTGCGCCGGAATCCCATGGCGCCGGAAAATCCCAATTCAATTTCCGAGATTGAGCGCAATAAGTGGCTTTTTATAGCTGGAAAGATCGGCGCCCCCGAAGACAAAAGCGGGGTGCGCCACCGACGCACCCCGTTAGCTTTTGGTCTAGAGGCCGCATTACTCCGCCGCGAGCATCCGATCGAGATCGAGGACCTGCCGCTCGAACAGCGCACGATAGATGCCGCCGGACCGCTGGGCGAGCGTGGTATGCGTGCCCTCCTCGACGATCCGGCCGCGATCGAAGACCAGAAGTCGATCAAGGCTCCGCACTGTCGACAGCCGGTGTGCAATCACGATCGCGGTACGGCCCTGGATCAGGCGATCCATCGCCTCCTGAACCAGCGCCTCCGATTCCGAGTCAAGGCTGGATGTGGCTTCGTCCAGGATCAGGATCGGCGCGTCGGCAAGGAACGCACGTGCCAGTGCCACCCGCTGACGTTCGCCGCCCGACAGCTTCACCCCGCGCTCACCGACAAGCGTATCGTAACGCTTCGGCATGCGGACGATGAAGTCATGCGCATTAGCCAAGCGCGCAGCCTCCTCGATCTGCGCCAGACTGGCGCCAGGCCGGCCATAAGCGATGTTCTCAGCGAGCGACCGATGAAACAGGATCGGCTCCTGCTGCACGATAGCAATCTGACTGCGAAGCGACTCCTGCGTCGCCTTTGCGACATCCTGCCCGTCGATCAAAATATGGCCGCCAGTCGCATCATACAGACGCTGCACAAGCTTGACGAAGGTGGTCTTGCCTGAGCCTGAGCGTCCCACCAGACCGACCCGCTCACCGGGTTTGATGTTGACCGACAACCGGTCGTAAAGCGGCGTGTCGTGTCCACGATAGTGAAACGTTACATCGTCGAACGCGATATTGCCGCCGGACACCTTAATGGGTGTCGCATCGGGCGCATCGGCGATTCCGATAGCCTCGTCATGGATGGCAACCAGTTCCTCCATGTCGTTGACCGAACGCTGCAGGTGGTTGATGTGCATGCCGATGTCCGCAAGATAGCCGTGGATCACGAAGTAGCTCGTCAACACATAGGCCACATCGCCAGCCGTTGCGCGCCCGGCCGTCCAAAGCAGCAGCGCTCCACCGATGACCGTCACACGCACGCCAAGGAGCACAGCGAGCTGCGCTGTCCCCACATAGTTGTAACGAAACCATGTTCGATTGGCCCGCCGCCGCCATTTGCGGAGGACTCCGCCCAGCCTCTCGTCTTCGCGCACTTCGGCCCCGAAAGACTTGACCACGGCATTACAGGTCAGCGCATCCGCAAGCGTAGCACCAACCTTGGTGTCCAAAGCATTTGACAGGCGCCCCGCCGGCGCGATGTAGCGCGTCGTCAGCAGCACGGTCATGACGATGTAGAGGACCGAACCGATGGCGATGGCAGCGCCGAGGATGGGCCAGTACCAGGCCAGAAGCAGCGTCGATCCCAGCAGCACGGCGAATGACGGCAGCAACGCCATCAGCAGCGTGTCGTTGAGCAGATCGAGCGCCCACATGCCGCGCGTGATCTTTCGCACCGTAGACCCGGCGAAAGTATTGGCGTGCCAATCGGTCGAAAAACGCTGCACGCGCAAGAACGCATTCCGCGCCACGTCGGACATGATGCGCAGCGTGAATGGCACAATGGCCTGCAGGCCTATGAAGTGTAGCAACATCGAGGCGAAGCCCAAGGCGACGATGATGCTGAACGCTGTTATCGCGCCATGCCGCGCGGCCGCCATGTCGGTCGCACCAAGCGTAATGGCATCAACCAAGCGGCCCGCGAACAAGGGCATGAAAACGTCTGCGACTGTTGCACCGGCCAAGCCGATGCAAACGATCGATCCGCGCAGTGGCTGATGACGCCAATGCTGGAAAACAAATGGGAGCACCGCGCGAATGGCGAGCTGCTTTTTACGAGCAAAAGTCATTGTATTTTCCGGCACGACAACCTCGCCCGGCTCCATGTCGATCGACGGAGCGATGGCGTCGCCACGCGCAAACGTCGTGAATAAGTTTCTCAGTTTGGAAATAAACAGGAGCGCAGCGCGACAGCCCGGCCCAGATCAGCTTCCAGCTCGGATTCGTGCGATTATGCTTGCGAATGAACGGCAGAAACGAAGGCCGTCCGATAAGGCAGGCAAGTCACCCAAAGGTGCGGGAGCGGCTGAAGATACGCGGGGTCGCGATCAACGCATTTTTGCAATCCATGCGAATCCTCCCGCGTCACAAACAATGTGGACCACACCGTGTGGTCCACTGATCATTATTTAAGCAATAATTGCGGCAAATTTTTAACCGCGGAGCTTACATATGTCTGCGGCTGGGCGCCGCAGACATAATTCTCATATTACGATTCTTTGACAACATAGGGCGCAACAGCCCCGGCGAATGGTCGAAATTGCATAATGACCTTGTCGCCAATGACCAGTTCATTGTCGCCATGCGCCATCATGCGAAAGCCATCTTCCATATCAACGAGCACAATGGCGTAAGGCACATGCGCTTTCGCTTCCGGCGTCGCGGCGCGGCACACAATGGTCGTGGCATAGACCTCTCCGTTGCCACTCGCGCGTTTTGTTTGCGGATCCTGCGTTCCGCAAGACGGGCAAAATCCTCGCCGAAAATACCAAACGTGACGGCATGCGGTGCAGGATTGATAGAGAACCGCCTCGGCGCCCTCGGTCCAGTCGGCGGGCACGGTTGCCTCGGTCATCGCGGTTGTTTCAGTCATTACGCACGCTCCAGAAACATGCTGACATGGGATGACATCACCCCACCATCCCCGTGCAATAACGCGACAGACGCATCACGCACTTGGCGTGGTCCAGCGCGCTCCGTCATCTGTAGATGCGTTTCGACGACGTGAGCCATCGCGCCGCCGCAACCGCAATGACCATAGCTCAACAGACCGCCGTGAGTGTTGAGCGGCAATGCTCCGCCAATGCCGAAATCCCCATTTCGCGCGCGTGACGCCGCCTCTCCCCGGCCAGCCAGTCCAATCTCTTCCAGCAAGACCGTCAGAGTGATCGTGAAGCTGTCGTAGATCGCGGCATATTTGACATCACTGATCGCCATACCGGACTTCGCCCGGGCGCGTTCCACGGCGACTGCGGCTCCGAACTCCGTGAGCGTACGGGCTGCACTGACGTGCTGATGCATGTGCGCCTGCCCGCAGCCGGCGATCTTCACGCGACGCGCGTTAGTGGGCTCGCGGCTGACAACAAGCGCGGCACCTCCGTCCGAGACCGGACAACAATCAAGCAGCTTGAGTGGCGTCGAGATTTCGCGCGACGCCATCACGTCCTCGACAGTGATCGGGTCGTGAAATTGCGCTCCAGGATGGGCAATCGCATGCTTGCGCATCAGCACGGCGAACTCGGCAAGATCTTCCGGCCGGAGGCCGTATTCGTGCATGTAACGCGATGCAATCAATCCGTAGTAGGCTGGAATCGTCGGCCCGAGCGGCACTTCGAATTGCGGGTGCCCCACCTGCGCCAGCGCCTGCATTGCGGAGTCGCGGGTCTGCCCGGTCAGGCGATTCTCCCCCGCAACCACAAGAATATTGTTTGCGACGCCTGCATCGACCAGTTCATGCGCCAGCATCACCATCGCGAGCCCAGTCGCACCACCGACTTGAATGGCATGCGCGTAAGCCGGCTGCACCCCGAAATGTTCGGCGAACACCGTCGCCAGCATCAAGTGCGGCATGGTGGTGGAATAACCGCACAACAGGCCGTCGATGTCTTTTCGCTTCAGTTCGGCGTCGGACAGCGCACTTTCGGCGGCCGTGCTCATCAGATCGATGGTTAAGCGCCCCTCGTGACGCCCGAACGGCGTCAATCCCACACCACTGATGAAACTCATCGCCCCTCCCGCTTATTATTGGCGCATTGTTTCTGCGCTTTGTAAGTCAACCGTCGTTCAAGCATGAACAATGGGTGCAGACAATATGATTGCTTACTTTAAGGTGGGGGGCCAGCTCAGAGACGCGTGAGTGCTAAGTGCAGTCCCGCGACCAAAGCTCAATGCGCGTCGGGCGGTGGGCCGGCCATGTTCGGCTTGTTGACGAAGATCACCAGCGCCGTGAGGCCCAGATAGAAAACCGTCAGCACGAAGAATGCGTCACCGAAGCTCATCACCACCGCCTGGCGATGAACGATCTGCGAGAGCTGCTTCATTGCCATCATCGACGCATTGCCTGCGCCCTGGAATTTCTGGGTCAACATATTGAGAAGTTCGGTCGCGGTCGCGTTCCCCCAATGCACTCGCTCCTGCAAGCGAACGATGTGCAGGTCCGTGCGCGTATCCAGCACCGTGTTGATGACTGCGAGTCCAACCGCACCGCCGAGATTGCGGGTGAGATTAAACAGCCCCGAGGCGTTCTTCATGCGCGACGGCGGCAAGGTACCGAGCGCGATGTTGTTGACCGGGATCATCGCCATCATGATGCCGACACCGCGCAGGATCTGCGGGATTAGTAATTCATAAAAATCGAAATCGCGTGTGATCCATGTCATCTGCCACGATCCGATCGCGAAGATAATCAATCCCGCCGCGATCATGTAGCGCAGGTCGACCTTGGTCATCAGCCGCCCGACCAAAGGCGCGGTGAGGAACATCGCAGCGCCAGAAACGAACATGGTCTCGCCAATCATCACCGCGCTGTAACCGCGCACTTCGGCAAGGTAGCGCGGATAGATATAGGTCAGACCGTACAGGCCGATACCCACACAGAAAGAGAAGATACTGCCGATCGCAAAATTCCTGTCCGAGAACGCGCGGATATCGACAATCGGCTCTTCAGCCGTGAGAACGCGATAGAAAAAGCAGATGGCCGACACGGCGCAGACGATCCCGAGCACGAACACCGAGGTGTCGTCGAACCAATCGTATTGCGGCCCTTCCTCAAGGACGTATTCCAGCGCGCCGAGGAATCCGGCCATCGATATCAGGCCCCACCAATCAAACTGCTCAAGCAGCGCGAAGTTCGGTTTGTCGAAATCAACCAACGCGAGCACGCCGATCGTGATGCCGATACCCGGCAGCACATTGATGAAGAATAGCCAGTGCCACGACATTGCATCTGTAATGATACCGCCGACAGTCGGACCAATCGTTGGCGCCAGCGTCGCCACCAGGCCAATGATTGGGGTCACCAGCGGCATCTTGCTGCGTGGAAAGATCGTATAGGCAGACGCGAACACCGTCGGGATCATGCCGGCGCCGAGAAAGCCCTGGATCGCACGCCACAAGATCATCTGTTCGATGGTCGAGGTGAATCCGCACATGAAGCTCGCGCCGGTGAATCCGGCGGCGGAAATGGCGAACAGCAACCGCGTGCCGAAGGCACGGGACAGAAATCCCGACAATGGAATCGCGATCACTTCCGCAATTAGATATGCGGTCTGCACCCAAGAGACTTCGCTGGAGCTTGCGGACAGGCCAGCCTGAATGTCGGAGAGGGATGCCGAGACGATCTGGATGTCCAGAATCGACATGAACATCCCAAATACCATGATCAAGAACGCGAATAGCCGCCGCGAACTCACCGTCTCCGGCGGCCCCGAGGCGCCCTGGGCACCAGCACTCGGCGATGTTGCACTGGCGGACATCGATCGTTCCTAAATCCGTATCGCGTGAACCGGATAGCTATCGCGCAGTGATCGGATCAACAGCGTCCGGACTTGGCTTCGTGTTGATGGTTGTGATCACCGACATGCCGGGACGCAGCAGGTTCTCGCGTGCGACCGAGAACGGCACACGGATACGGACCGGCACGCGCTGAACGATCTTGGTGAAATTGCCTGTCGCGTTGTCCGGCGGCAACAAAGTAAAGACGGAGCCAGAGGCCGGTGCGAGGCTGTCAACCACGCCCATGATCGTGCGGCCGCTCACACCATCCACGGTGATCGAGACGGGCTGCCCCGGCTTTAGACGACCAAGCTGCGTTTCCTTGTAGTTAGCGTCGAT
The DNA here is from genome assembly GCF_055386385.1 of Afipia dichlorophenoxyacetatis. NCBI lineage: Bacteria > Pseudomonadati > Pseudomonadota > Alphaproteobacteria > Hyphomicrobiales > Nitrobacteraceae > Afipia > Afipia dichlorophenoxyacetatis. The sequence continues at coordinate 4,746,149 of NZ_AP029250.1, forward strand.
ATAGACGTCATCGAGCGGCACGACGTTGGCGAGGCGCTGACCGGGCTGTACGAAGTCGCCGACATTGACCAGACGATTGGAGAAAATGCCGTCCACGGGCGTACGCACTTCAGTGAACGACAAATCACGAACAGCCTTCGCTAGCATGGAGCGCAGCTCCTGTAGCGTTCCCTCGGCTTCTGCCTTCTGTGCTTTGACGACGTCAACCTGGGTCTGCGCTGCCTCGAGCGTTGCCTTTGCGGCTTCGACGGCAGCCACCGCCTGATCACGCGCCGCCTGCGAGACGTCAAAGGTTGCCTTCGATGCGAAACCCTTGGCGCTCAATTCTTCCTGGCGAACAAAGTCAGCTTGCGCGCGCTTGGTTGCGGCTTCCGCGGACACGAGCTGCGCCTTGGCTTGATCGACCGCACTCAATTGCGCGCCTTCTTGACGGCCGATGCGTTCAATCGTGGCCTGCTGGGTTGCGATCTTCGCGCGGGCATTGTCGACGGCCAGGCGATAATCGCCGTCGTCGATCTGGAACAGGATGTTACCCGCACCAACGCGCGCATTGTCTACGACGCCGATCTTGGCGATGTGTCCAGCTACCTTCGCGCCGAGCGTGGTGTTGTTGGCACGAACATAAGCGTCGTCGGTGCTGATCATGTAGCGGCCGACAAAAATATAGTGCACGCCGAAATAAATCACGGCGAGCGCAACCAACGCGCCGACGCCGACAATGATCTTCTTGCGTTTTGCTGATTTCGGTTTCGCCGCTGTGCCCTCGGCTGGTGCCGCAGTTGCCGGTGCCTCGGACTTTCGGCGTGCGGAGGGCGCGTCGTTCCGCTGCGCGGCGTCGATGTCCTGCACCACACGCGAGGCCCCACCTTCGGGCGCATCCGGCTCCGGGTGGACAACCCGGGGAGTTTCGCGAGCAGGCACGGCCATTCTTGGCTTCCTTAATTTGGCCTGCCCCACGGCAAGCACCTCAGCATGCGTCAAAACCTACCATTGACCGAACGGTTCGGTCAATGGTAGGTTCTGTGATACATTGATCGTTTATCGGCGAAATATCTTACGAATCGCATCTCGAGGCGGGAAACCGGGTTCAAGCTAAACAAATGGTTGCAAGCTCCCTGACAGCCCTCCATCCGGAGGTAGACAGCGCCAAGCGCCGCCAGATCATGGAAGGTGCTCACCGCGTTTTCATGGACCTGGGCTTCGATGGCGCCAGCATGGGAGAGATCGCGCGCTCAGCTGGTGTTTCGAAAGGCACGCTTTACGTTTACTTCGCTGACAAGTTCGGGCTGTTTGAGGCCATTGTCGAGCAGGAATGCCTTGAGCAAGGCAAGGCGACGTTTGACTTCGACCCGGCCAAAGATCCGGCGGCAGTCCTTGGCAATTTCGGCCGAGCTTACATCGACATTCTGTGCCGACCGGGCGGTGGATCGTCGGTCCGCACGGTGATGGCAATTGCAGAACGCATGCCCGATGTCGGCCGCCGCTTTTACGATCGCGTGATTGCACATACGATCAACGGCTTCGCGGAGTATCTCGGGGTCAAGGTTCGAGAGAAAAAGCTCGCCATCGATAATTGCGAACTCGCTGCGGCGCAGTTCATGCAGATGTGCCAGGCAACGCTGTTCCAGCCTTATATTTTTCAGGCGAAGCCTGCTCCCTCGCCTTCACAGATCGCAACCGTCGTCGACAGCGCAGCGCGTATGTTTCTTGCGAACTACGGACCAAAACCTGAGTGATCGAGCCCAGAGCGTTTTCAAGCGAAGTGAGCTACCGGTTCGCGTGAAGAAAACGCGTCAACACAAGAATCTAGAGCTTCGGTTATGATTCAAACATAACCGAAGCTCTAATCGCGGTCCTTGATGCGCGACTCGTCTTCAATCGTTTCCTGATCATCCTTGGTCAACGGTCCGCGTGCATACACACGACGCGACCTCTGGCCGATTGAACCCGTGATACCGTTATCACGTCCCGCATATCCCTTCGAGAACGCGCGCGATGCAATTTCTTCACCGGACACAGCTGCAGGCTGGCAAATGATGCGCCGGCTCGCGCGCCGCATCAGGTCAACGTGAATGTGATCGTAATGATATACGTTCGATCCCGGCGCCAGCACGGTGTTGAACATCTGGCACGCACCGCCCTGAACATCGCGCAGGAAGCCCTGCTCTTCCGGCAATCCCTTCCAGCCGTCTTTGACTACAATGCGACGTCCGTCAGCAAGCGTAAATCCTGCGATGTCCAGCGCATTACCAAACGCATGCTCGGAAATGTGCGCGCGCGGATTGCCATTCATGCCACGGCAGGAATAAGCGGAGATCTGCTTGATTTCGACAACCCGCGAACCGAACCAACGTTCTGCAGCCGGCTGTACGGATTCCGCCAACCAGCGATCGAGCATCGAGACAATCGGACATGCCAGTGTCGCCGTCGGCTTCAGGGCCACCGGACCAACGGCACTGACAGGCGACCCCTGCGGACCGAGACGCGGCGGCGCGGAAGATTGGAAAGATGGGCTTACGGAGTAAGGCTGCGCGCCAGCGGGCGCGCGGCTCATCGGAGGTGCCGTTCCCTCGGCTCCTGCAGCGATATCTTCATCATCGGGAGGCGCAACACCCGGCGCATTCAACGACATCGGTGTGCCGGATGACGCCGGATAGCCAGCACTCGGCGCACCATTCGATGACGGATAGCCAGAGGGCGGCGGCGAATAGGCCGGTTGTGAATAGGACGGGGGCGGCTGCGAGACCGGCCAGCGCGGCTGATTGCCGATGCTTGCCGGCGGCCGCAGATCGTCAGCGTAGCCCAGGTTGCTGTTGGGCTCACCGAGCGCCGCAACCTTAAGCGGAAACTCCGCGCCGCAGACGCCAGGGCCCGAAATGGGATCAATGCGGACGAGTTCCGCAGATTCCTTCACCGCGCCGGATTGCAGACATGCCTTCTCGGCCTCTGCTCTCCAAGGCTCCCGCTCTGCCGTGAAAAAACCACGACCGCAGCCCGCCAACGAGACGAGGACAAGGGAGCCGACAAGATACAAACAAACTCCACGCGCCATGCATGCAAGTTCACCGAAGATAATTAAAGACTTCTCAACGCATTGTTATTCAATGATTTTTAACCACGTTTACGCCCCGCGCACTAAGCGCGATCGTGATGAGGCAGCAGGCCTGACTTTTCCGCAGCGGAACGGCTCGCCATTTCTCACGTTACAGGAACAAGCGATGTCAATTCGCGACCCTTCAAGCTGCGGAAGCCTGCTTCCCGGCTGGTGGTCTTCAGGGAGTTGTCTGATGACGATGGTCCGGACGGTAAGCGTTGCGACTGCGTATGCGTCGATCTTGTTCGTCGCCGCGATTGTGCTGGGATTGCTCTAGCACTGCGACCCGGTCGACACTCATTTCATCATTCGCACTGATCAATGCGCGCGCCACTGTGATCACGCGCCATCAATTGATGGTGTGCCCTATCAGCGAGCGTCTCTTCCATTAAAATATAGATAGAATCAAAGTGCGCGACTATCGCACATTGAGCGGTGTATTGTGGCGTTGCCGGATGGCGCCGATTGCTCCAAAGGAGAGGATCATGATCTTTCGCCAGCTGTTCGACAGCACGTCGTGCACCTATACGTATTTGCTCGCGAGCCGCCGCGGCGGAGAGGCGTTGATCATCGATCCCGTGCTCGAGAAGGTGGATCGGTACGTCCAGCTCTTGCGGGATCTCGATCTCAAACTCATCAAGGCCGTCGACACGCATCTTCATGCGGATCACATCACCGGCCTCGGCGCGCTGCGCGACAAAACCCATTGTATCACTGTGATGGGCGAACAAAGTGGCGTTGACGTTGTTTCCATGCGCGTCTCAGACGGCGACCGCATCGACATTGAAGGTGTCAACCTCGATGTGATCTATACACCCGGCCACACTGACGATTCTTACAGCTTCGCCATGGCTGATCGCGTCTTCACTGGAGACACCCTGCTGATCCGCGGCACCGGCCGAACCGATTTCCAGCGTGGCGACGCCCGCGCCCAATATGAATCGATCTTCGGCAGGCTGCTGAAATTGCCGGATCAGACACTGGTTTATCCGGCGCACGATTACAAAGGCGATACGGTCTCGACGATCGGCGAAGAGAGAGCTTGCAATCCCCGCCTACAGATGAAATCGGTGGATGAGTACATCGAGCTGATGAACAATCTGAACCTGCCGAATCCGAAAATGATGGATGTCGCCGTTCCCGCAAACATGCATGTCGGGCTGGCGCAAGATGACGTCGCCCGCCGTGGTTGGGCGTTCACGCCATCGCAGGCCATGGAGTTGATCGGACAACGGGGCGTCGTGCTGATCGATCTTCGTGAACGGCGAGAACGGGAAAGACACGGCATCATTCCAGGCTCATTGCATGCGCCATATCCGGATCTGTCCGACAACGTCAGACCGGGAGGCCTCCTTCACGAACTCGGCCTCGCCCCCGGCAACCGCTTGCTGTTCTACTGTGCGTTCGGCGAGCGCTCCGCCATGGCGGTGCAGGCCGCGCAGCAGGCAGGCCTCGCCAGTACCCGACACATCCAGGGCGGGATAGAGGCGTGGCGGAAGGCTGGCGGACAAACCATTCCTCTTGGGTGACGCGCCTGATTTATCTTAGCTTTGAACCCTCGTCCTCCCTGCGCAGACCAAACGAATGTGCAGGGGAGATTTTGATGCCTATTTTCGACATGATTTGACGGGCAACGTGGCGCCCTTCCGTTCGCCCCACAATTGCAATGGATAGATCTATTTTCATGAACAACCGGCGTTGCATCCCGATACCGGTGCTGTCAAAAATCCCATCCGTTGCCTAACCTTCCGTTCTTTATTTGCTTTACACAGGTGTCATCGTGAAAAGCTGCCGCGGCCTGGTTGTTGCGTCGATCCTTTGCGGCCTCATTTCGACGTCGATCCCGGCCAGAGCGGATAATCCCGTCTCGCCCGGCTTCCGTTTTGCCCAAGCCGAACCATCACAACCGGCGCCAGCGCAACCGGCAACGTCTCAACCGGCAACACCTGAACCGGACCGGCAGCCGGCGCAGAACACCCAGCCCCAGCCTGACGCCCAGCAACTAAGTCAGAGTGCGGCGGATTCATCACAGGCCACCGCCGAAGAACCCGTCGGCAACGTCGCGACCTTGGAAGGCGCCGCAACAGTCACACGCAATGGTGCCAGTGCGCCGCTCAAATTGAAGGATGATATCTTCAAAGGCGATACGCTGCAGACGGGGAAGAACTCGACCCTCATCGTCACGTTCACTGATGACACGACACTCAATCTGTCTGCAAGTTCACGCATCGTGGTCGATAATTTCGTCTACCAGGAAGGCGGCAACGCCAACGCTGCATTAATCAATGTCGCGCGCGGCACCATGGCCTTCGTTGCAGCTCACGTCGCCAAGACAGGCGACATGAAAATTGAAACGCCAACGGCGACGCTCGGCATTCGCGGCACGACAGGAGTCGTGGACGTTCCCGAAGGCGCGACCGCCAGCAGCACCACCAACAACGTGGGCGTCAAACTCTATCCGGATGCGGACGGCAAGGTCGGACGTATCGAGGTCAAGGCCCGCGATGGTGCGCAACTCGGCATGCTCACACAAGGCGCGAGCGGATTCACCGTGCGCGGCGAGATGGTCCGCGGATTTGGCATGCGAATGTCCGTGATGCCCATGGTGATATCGCAGCAACAGATGGCGCGCGATCGCGGCTTCGTACAACGCGTGCACGTGATGCAGGGAATCGGCCGCAACATTGTGAGGGAGCAGCGCACATTCCGGATGCAGAACCCACAACGGCAGCCGGGCGTCGGCCGGCCCAATGGTGCACAGCAGCCTGGATTGCAACGGCAGAATGGCCTGCAGAACCAGCCGGGCTTCCGTAACCAACCGGGACAACAACAACCAGGCCTGCGTAACCAGCAGACACCGCAAAGACCTGGTCTTCAGAACCAGCCAGGACAGCAGCAGCAGCAACAGCAACAGGGTAAGGAAAAGCGGTCTGGATTGCAGAACGCACCCGGCCAACAGCGCCAGGGCCTGCAAAACCAACCCGCATTGCAACGGCAGACGGGTGCGCCGGGTCAGTTCGGGCAGCGGCAAGGCCTGCAAAACGGTCCTGGGATGCAAAGGGCGTCTGGCGCTCCCAATCAAATTGGCGCGCGCCAAGGTCTTCAACATCAGCCCGGCATGCAAAATCCAGCACAGCGCCAACTTGGCGGCGGATCAGGCCAATTCGGGCCGAGGCAACTTGGACTGCCGGGCCAACTCGGCGGCATTGTGGGCCGGCTTGGCGTGCCAATTCCTCAGGTCCCCGGAGCAGTGCAGCGCGCTGCACCACAAGGACAACCTGTGCAGCAACGGCGGCCTCCGCCGAAGCAAGAGCAAGATCGGAAGAAAAACGACGAGCGCAATTAAAGGGAACCGATCCCCGAAACGAGCAAAACTGCTTCGAGAACATGCGCCGCACGGGGTGGCATGTGCGCAACGACACCGGTAGCATCGCTGTCGTGATGTGACTGGAGTCGTGATGCGCATAAAGATCATTTTGTTGGGGCTGGCAGCTCTCGTCATTTCGTTCGGAGCCAGCCTCTATGCGATGAACAGGCTCTGGCCAACCGATGTGGCGCCACCGAAGCTGGCACAACTTCCGCCACTGCCACCGGTGTCGCGCAATTCCGAAATCATGACGCCCATCGCAGTGTCGATCGCTGCGCTACGCGACGCGCTCGATCGCGCTGCGCCCCGCGACCTCGGCGGCAAAGCCGAAAATCCGATCGCACAAATCCTCTCCAATGCTGACATTAACTGGACCGTCTCGCGTGGTCCGATTGCCGCATCCGGCGCGCAAAATGCTTTGGCGCTCTCGACGCCGCTCGATGGCCGGCTAACCGTGCTGGGCTCCTTGTCCGTTGCAGGCGGCAGCGCATTGGGCAATGCGCTCGGTGGTCTTCTCGGTGACAACGCCGTCAAACAACTCGGGAATGTCTCGATCAAGAATCTGAATGCAAGCGCCGCGATTCACGGCAATGTTGCAATGACCGCACGCCCGCAAATTTTACCGAACTGGCGGGTCGATCCCAATCTTACGGCCCAGGTCAATCTCGGCGACAGCAACCTTTCGGTTGCAGGGGCAAAAATCGCAGTGCCCGCACAGGTGAAGCCGTTGATCGACAAGACCGTGAATGAACAGATCAATCTGTTGCAGCAACGGCTGCGCAACGATCCATCGCTTGAACAGAATGCACGGCGCGAATGGGCGAAGCTGTGCCGCTCGATTCCACTGCCGCCGGCTGCGGCGGGCATGCCTCCACTGTGGCTCGAGATGCGCCCCGTCACCGCCGTCGCGGCGCAACCACGCATCGACGCCAATGCTGTCAACCTCACGCTCGGGATGCAGGCGGAAACACGCGTACTGCCAAGTGAGACCAAACCCGATTGCCCATTTCCCACCACACTCAATATTGTCCCGGCGCCTGACCGCGGACGCGTCAAGATCGGCGTGCCGATTGATCTCCCCTTTGCCGAAGTCAGCAAGATCGTCACGTTGCAGTTGAAGGATCGTGTCTTCCCGGAGGACGGCAGTGGCGCAGTGGATGTGACGGTCAAAAGCGCCAAAGTCAGCGCATCCGGTGATCGGTTACTGATTTCGCTGCTGGTGAATGCAAAAGAAAAAACGAGTTGGTTCGGATTCGGCGGCGAGGCAACAATCCATATCTGGGGCAAGCCTGCCCTCGATCAGCAACAGCAAATCCTGCGCTTGACCGATCTGCAGCTCGCGGTCGAATCCGATGCGGCTTTCGGCCTGCTCGGTGCCGCAGCGAAACCGGCAATCCCCTATTTGCAACGCGCGCTTGAAGATCGCGCCACCATTGACCTCAAGACGTTTGCGACCAATGCGCGGCAGAAAATCTCTGACGTGGTCACCGACTTCCGCCAAAACGATGACGGCATCCGCATGGATGCATCGGTGACCGATATTCGCCTTGCGAGCATCGCGTTTGATTCCAACACGCTTCGCATCATTGCCGAGGCGCAAGGTGCGATCGGCGTGACGGTCACCTCACTCCCTAAATTGTGAACTCCGCAAAAATTTTTACTTCCGTCCGAACGAACAGGCCTTGATGCCTGCGGCGGTTTGACGCAGGTTGTCGCCCGCATAAAACAAGAAACCAACGGAGAGGCCGTAGCAATGAAGTTCTTCAAATTCACAAGCGCAGCGCTGCTTGCGCTCGCGGTCTCCTCGATTTCTGCGCATGCCCAGATTTCCGACGATGTCGTCAAGCTTGGCGTCCTCACCGACATGTCGAGCCTTTATTCAGACGCGACCGGCCAGGGCTCGGTTACGGCAGTCGAAATGGCGGTCGCGGATTTCGGCGGCAAGGTCAAAGGTAAGCCGGTTGAAGTCGTTCACGCCGACCATCAGAACAAGCCGGACGTTGGCTCCAATATCGCGCGCAACTGGTACGACAACGAAAAGGTGGATGCGATTCTCGACGTGCCGACATCATCCGTCGCGCTCGCCGTGCAAAACATCACGCGCGAGAAGAACAAGGTTTTCATTATTTCCGGCGGCGGCTCGTCCGACCTTACCGGCTCCGCATGTTCGCCGAACGGCATTCACTGGACCTATGACACCTATGCGTTGTCCAATGTTGCCGGCAGAGCGATGGTCAAGCGCGGCGAAGACACGTGGTTCTTCCTCGCGGCCGACTATGCATTCGGTGCTGCGCTGGAACGCGATGCGGCGAGCATCGTCAAGGCGAGCGGTGGCAAAGTACTCGGCACTGTTCGCCATCCGCTGAACACGTCAGACTTCTCATCGTTCCTGCTGCAGGCTCAGGCGTCGAAAGCAAAGGTCATTGGCCTCGCCAATGCCGGAGGCGACACGACCAATGCAATCAAGCAGGCAGCCGAGTTCGGTTTAACCAAAGGTGGCGGCCAAAAGCTCATCGCCCTGCTGCTCGAAATCACCGATTCGCATTCCATCGGCCTGAACGATGGACAAGGCTTGATCCTTACCGACGCGTTCTATTGGGATCAGGACGATGCAAGCCGCGCATTCTCGAAGCGGTTCTTCGACAAGGTCGGACATATGCCGACCATGATTCAGGCCGGCCTTTACTCTGCGACGATGCATTATCTCAAGGCAATCGATGCCATCGGCACCGACGATGCGTTGAAGACCATCGCGCAGATGAAGGCGACGCATATCCATGACTTCTTCACCAAGGATGGCTACATCCGCGACGATGGCCGCATGGTGCATGAGATGCATCTGTTCGAGCTCAAGAAGCCGAGCGAATCGAAAGGCGACTGGGATCTCTACAAGCTGATTGCAACGGTTCCAGGTGACGAGGCCTATCGTCCGATGGATCAAGGCGGCTGCCCGCTCGTCACAAAGAAATAACATCATCGATCAACGCTTAAACTGATGAACGTCGCACCGCCCCCTGTGCGGCGTTTCGTTTTCAGTGCATGCAGGAATGCATCAAATCAGTTTTAGGACAGTTGTGGGGGACATGATCTCTCCACAATTCGACCTCAATGAAGATCATCGCGTCCGTCATCGTTAAACGGGCAGCCATTTCCAGTGCAGGCGTATGGCCGCCCGGAATCCATCTTCATCAAAGGATGAGATCGATGAAACGTATCTTGCTCGCTGCAAGCGCAGCGCTATTTTTTATTCATCCTGCTTCCGCCCAACGTGCCAACTACGAACAAATGGTCGCGAGTCATGCCGCAGCAAACGGCGTGCCCGTGGAACTCGTTCATCGCGTGATCATGCGCGAGAGCCGTTACAATCCGCGTGTTGTTCACGCTGGCAACTACGGCATGATGCAGATCAAGCTCGCCACCGCACGAGGCCTCGGGTACACCGGCACCGCGCAGGGCTTACTCGATCCCGAAACCAACCTGACCTATGCAGTGAAGTATCTCGCCGGCGCTTATCAGGCTGCAAACGGCAATCATACCCGCGCAGTTCGCTACTATGCGGCGGGATATTACTATGTCGCAAAGCGCCAGCGGCTGCAGCACAAGCAGCAACCGATCATCGATGCGTCGTCTCCGCTCATGAATGCAAATGCGGCGCAGATCCCGCCCGAGTCCCCGCCGCCGCAGCCGCAGCCGGAGCAGTGATCAGCGGCTTTCATCTTCGGAAGGCTTGATTTCGGGATCAACATTATGAACGGCGCCGGGATCGCGGATATGCACGACAACGCGGTCGTCGATAAAGAGCTTTCGCCAACCGTCGACGTGATCGAGCAGCAAGGCGGCCGGAGTCGATCGGTCAAACAGCGTCGCTTCGATGTTGTAGCGATCGAGCAGAGTGAAAAGATCGGCCGGCCGGCGGAGCATTTGCGCCGCGGCGTGCTGCAGGACGAACGCTTCGCCGTAGAGTTCAGTGCGTCCATCAATGAAGGGCGGAAGGCCGGCGAAAATCATGTACCCGCCAAAACCATAGTGGTTGAGGACGCGCGTCACACCGGCCTGCTTAAGAGCGTCAACGGCTGCCACCGGCATGATGTTAGCGTCCGGCTTGTAAGAGCGGGCCGAACCGACGCCAATCGTGACCACGACCGCGAGCATCACGACGCTAACAAACTGGATTGCACGTAGCTGAGATGGCCCTAGCGGCTGATGAGACAGCCACTTGAATCGCGCCGCTAAAGGCAGCGCAATCACCAATGGCGACACCAGCGCAAAGACATCCACATTCCGCCGGTGCGATAGTGCCATGAACAGCAGGGCAACAACCAACAGCGCACGAACAGGAGGAAGTTTCACACCGGCAAGCAAAGCCAGCGCGAAAGCTGCCAGCGCAGCCACTTCAATCGGTCCGGGATGCCCGAAGTCCACGGGCTGCCACTCACCGATCAGCGACAGCGCATCGCCGAGATTGAGAATCGCGCGCGCAGCGAGAAGCGAATTCCATCCATAAGGCGTGACCATGCTCGCTGCGAGTGCCGCTGCTACAAAGATGCACCATTGCAGGATGCGCGCACGCCGCGCGGCCGGGTCAGCATTGATCACTGCATCGCATGCGACCGGGACAATCAGCGCCAGGCCAAACAGAAAGCTGCCGTGAAGATTAGCCCACAGTGCCATCAACGCGACGAGCCACAACGACGGGGCTAGGCCGCGATCTGACGCAGACAGCAAACGTCCCGCCCATGCCACTATCACCGGCAGCGCCAGCACATGGGGGCGTGCATGGAGATGCGGCCACGCAACCGCCAGCGACAGCACGGTCAGGATCACGACCGGCACGCTTCCAAGCTGGCGTTGCAGAAACCGAGCGAGCAGAGCGAATGCTGCCGCGATGGAGAGCGAGGCCAGAGCCACCGGCCCTGCCCATCCGCACAGAGCATAAGCCTGGCCATACAGGACCTGCGCCAGCCATTGCGTCGAGATCCAGGGCTGGCCACGCATTGTAAGCGAGAACATGTCCACCACCGGCAGGGTGCGGTGCTCGACAATCCATCGCCCCACACTGATCTGCCAAAACGTATCGGGATCGGTCAGCAGCCAGTTTCCACCGGCCAGGAACACGACATAAATAACGAACCCGATCCATAGCGGCAGTGTGCACTGCACAGCGCGCAAATATTCGGCCAGTCGTGCACTCATATGGGCGCGCGTTTCATTGGCTAGGACGGCACGCATCGGAGATATGCTGATATGCGGCCCGCAAGAGGGTGAATTAGATGTGGAAACATTGACATCACGTCACCTACGCTTAACATAGGGACTGTTCCGAGGGGAGCTCCGACAGGGAGCTGAGATACCGCGATGGCGCGGTGACCCTTTGAACCTGATCCGGGTCATGCCGGCGAAGGGACAGGGATGTTTCAGAATTCGTCTTCCCCGCAACGGGGGTCTTCAGTCAATGTTATTGGTGCCGGAATCGCGGGCAGTTGGCATGCGCTGCTGTTCGCGCGCGCGGGCTACAACGTCACCGTACACGAGCGCGATGATGCCGCGATGACGAAGGCCACGAGCCACTTTGCCGGTGGCATGTTGGCGCCGTGGTGCGAACGCGAGGGCTCCGAGCCTGTCATCACACGCCTCGGCATCCGCTCGCTGGATCTATGGCGCGAGCATCTGCCGGAAACCCCCTTCAACGGTTCGCTTGTGGTGGCTCACCCGCGCGATCGCGCTGACTTCGAGCGATTCGCTAAACTGACCACCGATCATGAGCGCCTCAGCGCTGATGGCGTCGCGCGCCTTGAACCATCTCTCGATGGCCGTTTCCGCGAGGCGCTGTTTTTCGCTGGGGAAGGCCATGTCGAGCCGCGCAGCGTGTTGCCGAAATTGCGTGAGAAGCTGGCTGCGGCCGGTAGCGAAATTCACTTTCGTTCGGACGCTGATCTGGCCTCGCTCACCGAAACTGGTCTGACGATCGACTGCCGCGGCCTCAGCGCACGCGACACATTTCCCGACCTTCGCGGCGTCAAAGGCGAAATGATCATCGTCGAGACGGATGAAGTGCAGCTGGCGCGCCCGGTGAGGCTGCTGCATCCTCGCTGGCCGCTCTACATCATCCCGCGCGACAACAACCGCTTCATGATCGGCGCGACATCGATCGAGAGCGAAGACGATCGCGTGAGCGTACGCTCCGCGCTTGAATTGCTGACCGCGGCCTATGCCGTCCACCCGGCCTTTGCCGAAGCCCGCATCGTCGAGCTTGGCGTCGGCCTTCGCCCCGCTTTTCCCGACAATTTGCCGCGCATCGCCATCGACGGTGCAAGGATTTCCGTCAACGGACTTTATCGTCACGGCTTTCTGCTGGCGCCTGCGCTGGCGGAATTGACCTTGTCCTATGTGCAGCGCGGCCTCATCGACAACGAGGTGATGCAATGTTCCTGATCGTCAACGGCGAACGCCGCGAGACCAACGCCACACGCGTCGACGCGCTGCTGGCCGAGCTCGAATACGAAGGCACGCATCTCGCCGTCGCGGTGAATTACGACGTGGTGCCCCGTGCGCGCTGGGCGGAAACACCGCTCAACGACAACGATGCCGTCGAAATCCTCACGCCCCGGCAAGGAGGATGATGATGACTGCAAAGACCGTGAAATTCTACGACAAGGAATTCACCTCACGCTTCCTGATCGGCAGCGCGCTCTATCCGTCGCCAAAGATCATGCAGGATGCGATCCGCGCAGCCGGCAGCGAGATCGTGACCGTTTCCGTGCGCCGCGAAACTGCAGGCGGCAAGACGGGTGACGCCTTCTGGTCGCTGATCCGCGAGTTGAGCGTTACGGTGCTTCCGAACACCGCCGGCTGCAAGAGCGTGCGTGAAGCTGTCACGACCGCAAAGCTGGCGCGCGAACTGTTCGGCACGTCCTGGATCAAACTCGAAGTCATCGCCGACGATGAAACATTGCAGCCCGACGTGGTCGGGCTTGTGGAAGCCGCGGGCATCCTGATCAAGGATGGCTTCGAAGTGTTCCCCTATTGCACCGAAGACCTGTCCGTGGCGCAGCGCCTTGTCGACACTGGATGCAAGGTGGCGATGCCATGGGCATCTCCGATCGGCAGCGCACGCGGCATCACCAGTCGCGACGCGCTCAAGCTTTTGCGGCAACGGTTGCCTGATATAACACTCGTGGTCGATGCGGGCATCGGCGCGCCGTCCCATGCTGCCGAGGCCCTCGAGCTCGGTTTCGACGCTGTGCTTCTCAACACCGCAGTCGCGAAGGCTGACGATCCTGTCGCGATGGCTCACGCATTCCGCCTCGCCATCGAAGCTGGCCGCACCGGTTTCGAGGCTGGCCTGATGGGCGCACGCGACTTTGCTTCTCCTTCAACCCCTGTCGTTGGGACACCATTCTGGCATGCCGTATCCTGATCGTTTTTATCCCGTCGTCGACAGCGTTGCGTGGGTCAAACGCCTGACCAAACTTGGCGTCGGCACCGTGCAACTGCGCGCCAAGGATCTGGACCACGCGCAGGCGCTCACCTTGATCCGTGAAGCGCTCGCCGTGGTCAAAGGGTCCTCCACCAAGCTCGTGGTCAACGACTATTGGCGCGCAGCCATCGAGGCCGGCGCACAGCATGTTCACCTGGGCCAGGAAGATCTGGCGGACGCCGATGTCAGCGCGATCCGCCGTGCCGGATTGACACTGGGGCTCTCAACCCACGACGAGGATGAGCTGGACACTGCGCTCCAGCACAAGCCGGACTATGTGGCCCTCGGCCCCATCTTCTTTACGACACTGAAAGCCATGCGCTTTGCTCCGCAAGGCATTGAGCGGATCACGGCGTGGAAACTTGCGGTCGGCGATATCCCGCTGGTCGCGATCGGCGGCATCAAGCTTGAACACGCTCCGGACATTTTCGCCGCAGGAGCAAATTCCATCGCCGTCGTCAGCGACGTCACCCAGAACGCCGATCCGGACTCGCGTGTGCGTGCATGGCTCGGTCAATATTCAAAAGCAGCCTGATTTAACAAAGCGACTCACAAGGAGGACGCCAATGAACATTCGCTCCAATCCCGATACCACACTGCCCGCAGTGACCACCGGCGGCCTGCCCTCGTCGCGCAAGATTTATTCGACGCCCGACGCCGCGCCGGATCTTCGGGTGCCGCTGCGCGAGATTATTCTCAGCGAAGGTGCCGGCGAGCCCAACCTGCCTGTCTACGACACGTCAGGCCCTTACACCGATCCGAACGTCATTATCGACGTCAACGCCGGCCTCGCCCGCACCCGCATCGAATGGGTGAAGGAGCGCGGTGGCGTCGAAGAATATGAAGGCCGCCAGATCAAGGCCGAAGACAACGGCAATGTCAGCGCGTCGCATGCTGCAGCCGCCTTCAAGGCCCATCACAAGCCGTTGCGCGGCGTTGGTGACGCGCCGATCACCCAGCTTGAATTCGCTCGCGCGGGAATCATCACCAAGGAGATGATCTATGTCGCTGAGCGCGAGAACATCGGCCGCACGAAGCAGCTCGAGCGCGCTGAAACCGCGCTCGCGGACGGCGAGTCATTCGGCGCATCGGTGCCCGCATTCATCACGCCGGAATTCGTGCGCAGCGAGATCGCCCGCGGCCGCGCGATCATCCCTTGCAACATCAACCACGCCGAACTCGAGCCGATGATCATCGGCCGCAACTTCCTGACCAAGATCAATGCCAACATCGGCAATTCCGCCGTGACGTCGTCGGTCGAGGAAGAAGTTGACAAGATGGTGTGGGCGATCCGCTGGGGCGCCGACACGGTGATGGACCTGTCCACCGGCCGCAACATCCACACCACCCGCGAGTGGATTCTCCGGAACGCACCGATCCCGATTGGTACCGTGCCGATCTATCAGGCGCTGGAGAAGTGCGACGGCGACCCGGTGAAGCTGACCTGGGAGCTCTACAAGGACACGCTGATCGAACAATGCGAACAGGGCGTCGATTACTTCACCATCCACGCCGGTGTGCGCCTCGCCTACGTGCCGCTCACCGCCAACCGCGTCACCGGCATCGTCTCGCGCGGCGGCTCAATCATGGCGAAGTGGTGTCTCGCGCATCACAAGGAGAGCTTCCTCTACACGCATTTCGACGAGATCTGCGACCTGATGCGCAAATACGACGTATCGTTCTCGCTGGGTGACGGTTTGCGGCCGGGTTCGATCGCCGACGCGAACGATCGCGCCCAGTTTGCCGAACTCGAAACCCTCGGCGAACTCACCAAGATCGCATGGGACAAGGGCTGCCAGGTGATGATCGAAGGCCCCGGCCACGTGCCGATGCACAAGATCAAAATCAACATGGACAAACAGTTGAAGGAATGCGGGGAAGCCCCCTTCTACACCCTCGGACCACTGACCACCGACATTGCTCCGGGCTATGACCACATCACTTCGGGCATCGGCGCGGCGATGATCGGCTGGTTCGGCTGCGCGATGCTCTGCTACGTCACGCCGAAGGAGCACCTTGGTCTCCCGAACCGCGATGACGTCAAGGTCGGCGTTGTCACCTACAAGATCGCGGCGCATGCCTCCGATCTCGCCAAGGGTCATCCTGCGGCACAGCTGCGTGACGACGCACTGTCCCGCGCTCGCTTCGACTTCCGCTGGCAGGACCAGTTCAACCTGGGTCTCGATCCGGATACGGCGGTGGCCTATCACGACGAAACACTGCCGAAGGAAGCTCACAAGGTTGCGCACTTCTGCTCGATGTGCGGACCGAAGTTCTGCTCGATGAAGATCACGCAGGACGTGCGCGACTACGCCGCTACGCTGAACGATCCAGACCGGGTCGGCCTGAACATCTCCGGCACCATCGAGGATGGCATGGCGCAAATGAGCGAGAAGTTCATGAAGATGGGCGGCAAGGTCTATGTCGAAGCCGATGCCGTGAAGGACAGCAACAAGGCGCTGTGAACCGTCTTCCGATCTAAGTCGACAAAGGCCGGGTTTTTCCCGGCCTTTTTCATGCGATCAACAACATTACGCCCCGGTGCTAGGCCCGCTGAATTGAAGCGGTCACGAAAACGCTGTTAGAAAAGTCGAAATACAACAACCATTCGGAGTACCGACGTGGCGAACGAACCTACTCGGCAAACGAAGCGTGGGCTGCAGGGCCCAGAAGGCAAACCCGGACGTCCCGGACCGCAAGGTCATCCCGGCCGCCCAGGAGCGGAAGGTCCGCGCGGCAAGGCTGGAGTGCCGGGCAAGGCCGGCCCGCAGGGAAAGCGCGGTGACACCGGACCGCCGGGTAAGCCGGGGCTTCAGGGCAAGGCAGGACCGGACGGCAAACCCGGTACACAAGGTCCACGCGGTGCAGAAGGTCCTCAAGGCCAGACGGGTCCAGCGGGGCCGCAAGGCCCACGCGGTGAACAAGGGCCTCCCGGGCGCCTGCCCTCGTTTGAGGAAATGCTGCCGTGGCTGGAGACGATTTTCGACGCATGGGAAGAGCATCGCCGGAAGCGCGAGCGTGAAGCGAGGGAACGCGAGGAGCAGGAAGCAGCCGCGCGTCTCGCCGAACTCGAAGCCGAGGCGTTAGCAGCTCACGACAGCGATGACGAAGACCACAAAGAAAAGAAGAAGAAACGCCGCAAGGACAAGAAATAGTGTCTTCAACGATCGCCACGACGCCTTCCAGGAAGCTAGTGGCGATGCAACCACGTCCGGATTTATCCCAGCGACAGGAATTTTTGGCGCGCTTGTCGTGATGTCGCTCGCGTCGCCCACTCTTGCCGACAACGAGCCGAGCTTATTCGGCGCCGTTATCGTTTCGCCGACCCACACCGCCGCATGAACCTCATCGTACAATCCGGCGACAGACAACTAACGAGCCCATAGCCACCCAACCAAAGACGACACGTCATGCCCCTTGGACCGATCGAACACTTTCCCACGCCAGGCCTCTTATTTGTTGGCGAACAGGATGGCGTTCCCGAGCGGCAATTGAAGAACGCAGTCTCAGACTTGCTTCGTCGGGACCGCGATGTCACGCGAGCCTATCTTGCGCGGGTCGTTTATGACGGCAAAGTCAACGGTGTGATCCTTGGCCTGCTGACTAAGTACGACGATAGCGAAGAACTCATTAAACAGATCAGCGGTGTCTTTAAAGCTATTTTCAACGCTGACGCACAGCTCGACATGATCTTCCTGTCAGACGAACAGAATGCGGCAATCAGCCGTGTGTGTCCGCCTTTCTATGAACGCTCCGCTTGATAACGCTATGGTCCATGCCCTTGGTATGCAATGATCAGAAATAAAGCAGTTTTGTTTGGCGCAACGCTCTTCCTTGTCGCCATCAACATTTTGTCCCCCGCGCTAGCTGCCAAACTTTCGAATGCCGACCGCGCGTGGATCAACACCTGCATGGCGCAACGCCAGATGAGCAAGGAGCAGCCAAAAAAGCTGCGAAAATATTGCACATGCATGCAGGAGGTCGTCGACGACAACGAGCCGTTCGACAGCATCAGTGCGCTGGAACACACCTATCCGCCGGCGCATGAAATGTGCTGGAAAGAGGCGGGGCGGAAGTGAACTTCACCGTATGACATGTTGTGTCTTAACTCGACTTCGCATTCGGTGCGATCATGAATGAATTGGAAAAGACCGCTTATGGCCGCATGGCCCAAGCGCTCGCTTGGCACGCACATTACTCTGCTGAAAACAACGGCTTTAAATTTCCAGGCGTAACTGAGCCGGTTTACGATCACATTTCGGATTCGACATTTGAGGCAGTCGCCGTCTCTCTCTGGAAGCTACGAATTCTCAAACCTCTCGATGAAGAGGGCGGTTGGGCTCATCATTTTATAATGGATTGCAAACCAGATGATGCGTGTCACATCGCTATGTCCAACTGGAAACACGGTCCGAATTTCGATGAACTGCTAATAACGCTCATCACCCTGTTCGGAGACTATGGAACGGAGTATTGGGGATTTTCGACCCAACGCGATGTTCCATTCGGCAAAGACGGTCGGTTGACATCTGTACTTGATGCGCTTGTCCCGCTTGGATATCTGCACAAATCCGAGCCTGGATACATTTGGACAGAGCGCGTAGTGCCTCTCATGTATGCTGCGGGTTACGAGGAAGAAGCGGACGAGGTCGACACGTTAAAGTTATGCCCATAGGAGCGTAACTAAGCGCAGGCGCGAAGGCCGCGGCCAGACCCTGTCGCACTGTAGTAGTGCGCTGTGATAGCATCATCGCAACCGTACGTTTTTGCTAGAATGCGACGATGCATGTGAGAAGGACGCCGGCCCATGCACAACTTCACGCCTCTCTCTGGGTTGCTCGGCGGCGCGCTCATCGGGCTTGCCGCGTCAGCGCTGATGCTGCTGACCGGACGTATTGCCGGGATCAGTGGCATCTTCGGCGGACTTATCTCGCCCAGTTCGACTGACCGCAACTGGCGGCTGGCTTTCTTGGCAGGGCTAATCGCAGCACCACTCATCGCGGTGTTTGCGTTAGGTACCCCCTTGCCCGCGCCCACAATGCCGGCAAGCCTGATCTTGATTGCCATTGCAGGTCTGTTTGTCGGCTTCGGCAGCCGGTTGGGCGGCGGCTGTACCTCAGGCCACGGCGTATGCGGCATCGCGCGGCTGTCGGCGCGCTCGATGGTGGCCACTGTCATTTTCATGGCGGCGGCCATCGCAACGGTCGCCATCACACGTCACATCATCGGAGGCTGATCATGCGGCTCATTCTCGCGAGCTTTCTCTGCGGTCTCGTCTTCGGCGCCGGATTGCTGATTTCAGGCATGACGCAGACGGAGAAGGTGCTGGGCTTCCTTGATATCTTCGGCGCGTGGGACGCGACACTGGCATTCGTCATGGCCGGTGCGGTTGTAGTTGCAAGCATTGGCTTTGCTCTCACCCGGCGGCGCGGCCTGCCAATTCTAGCCGCGCAGAGTCTGTGGCCGACGCGCCGGGATATCGACGCCCCTATTGTCGTCGGTGCAACGCTTTTCGGTATCGGCTGGGGTCTGGTTGGCCTCTGTCCCGGTCCGGCGCTGGTCAATCTCGCCGGTCTCAGCCTGCCCGTGATTGTATTCGTCGCCGCCATGGCCGCAGGCATGCTGGGCTTTGAGGCCTGGGATAAACATAAGCTCTCCGGGATCACGACGGCGGAGACCACCGTTGCGACCGCTGATGGCTGAGGCGCCTCTCCATCGAAAGAGAAGCGCCTCTACCGGTTACTTCATGGTAATCGCAAGCCCGCTCAGGTCGGCATTCGCCATCAGACCAGTCTGCCGTCCGGACAACTCCAGTACCGCGCCCTTCTGATTGGTGAGCACAATCGCGCGCGCGCCGCTGCCGACCGCGATACCTGCGCCGGCTGCGCCGTAAACACCAGCGACGTCGGACGGACGGTTGATATTGCTTACGCGCCCACGCAGCACCGTCTTCGAGCCGCCGAATACAAGTCCATAGTCCAGTCCGCCCGTGGCCAACGAATAAGTCCTGCCGCGGAAGGTGAGCGTGCCAGAGCCGCCCGAGCCACCGATGAACCATCCGGCCTTGTAGATGACGAGCGACACGGTCCCGCTATCGGCATGGGCGGATGATGAGAAACTGATCCCGACGAGCGTCGCCAGGGCAATCAACGCGATATGAATGGTGGATGAAAACCGCATGAAGACTTCTCCGTGCAATAGCGGTGAACGAATGCGTAAAGCGCACTAGTGGTCTGATTCTAACATTCGCATCCCGTTTTTCGGCGGGCACTTCCAGCGAATGTTAGAATCAAAAGACCACTAGTAAATATAAGATTCTATAGTGGAGTTTTGGATTTGACATTCGCTTCCAGAAATTGCCGCAAGGTCGGTAGCGAATGTCAAATCCACTCCACTATGTCCCGAATCTAAAGTCCGCCCTAGCGGCGCGGACTTTAGCGCATCGAACAGATTCGCAAACGCGTTTCATCCTGTACGAGGGGGTTGCGCAGTACCCATCAGGGCCGATGCAACGGCGAATCACTCCGCTCAAAATGAAACGAGGCCCGCTTGCGCGAGCCCCGATGATTTTCCGATCCTTGGCTAGACTGATCGTAACGGTCAGCCAAACCGCGCCCTATTCCGCTCCCGCGCTTTCTCGGCCTCGAGCTCACGGTCGCGCGGCGCCGCTGCGGTTTCAAGCGATGTCAGCAGACGGCGCGCGGCATCGGACACCTCCATGACCGCACGATTGAATGCATCTTCGTTCGCCTTTGAAGGCGCGTTGAAACCGGAGAGCTTCCGCACGAACTGCAGCGCGGAAGCATGAATCTCGTCCTCGGTCGCCGGCGGCTCGAAGTTGAAGAGCGTTTTAATATTGCGGCACATGTTGGCTCCTTCGCCAGTATGACCACGTCTTCAACGCGAGGCCGCTAGACGAATAAGCGGAAACTCCGCTCAGTGATCGTCTTTCTCCAAACCACCCATGTGCTTCTGGGTGTAGAGTTCGATGCCGACGCGGTTGATCAGGTCGAGTTGGGTCTCAAGAAAATCGATGTGACCTTCCTCGTCCTTCATCAGGCTCTCGAACAAATCGCGCGAGACGTAGTCCTTGACGCTATGGCAGTAGGTCGCGGCCTCCTGGTAGAGATCGCGAGCGCCGTGTTCCGCCGCAAGATCACACTCGATGATTTCCTTCACGTTCTGACCGATCCGCAACGGATCCAGAACCTGCATGTTCGGGAACCCATCGAGGAACAGAATCCTATCCGTGAAACGGTCGGCGTGATGCATCTCCTCGATGGATTCCTTGCGCCACACCTTGGACATCTCGTTGAGGCCCCAGTTGTCCAACAAGCGGTAGTGCAGCCAATACTGGTTGATAGCGGTCAGCTCGCTGCGCAGGCCCTTGTTGAGATATTCGATGACCCTCGCGTCGCCTCTCATGATGCACTCCATTGCAGGGAACCGTCCCAAACGGTCCCGAAATCCAATTTAGAAACGTTCTAAATCAGATCGGAGCAGAGAACAAGCGCCTTTCGGGCTCTAAACAGGGCTGGGGATAAGGTTCCGTGAGGGATCAGGCAGCGATCTCGGTCGGCAGGACCACCGCATGGTGATGCGTGTGGGTCTCAGCTTGGCGCTGCTCGGAGTGCGGGCAGCCGGCACAGCAGGACTTCGCGCAGGGTCCCAGCGCTTCATCCATGATTTTCTTGATGGTGCGTGCGCAGCGGCCGCATTGGGCGCTGCAGCCGAGGCAGCCATAGACCTGCCCGGCGGTACGCGGCAATTCCTTGACCACGGCATTGCGGACGTCGTGGTCGGTCAGGACGTTACAGGAACAAACGATCATGGATTGATTGGGCAACCTGTGAGGACGTTGACCCATGGATATTTCAGCAGCGCCTAGGATGCAAAAGCAAAACAGCCAGTTTTAAGCTATTCCAAACTAGGCGAGCGTACGTTGTTCATATTGGAATCGATCTAAAAAGAAGGCTTCCCACTTGCGCTCGGCGAAGTTCGCTTAAAGGACTCGCGGAGAAAATGAAGCGAACTTCTAAACCACTACACGAGGGAGAGCGAACAGTGACCGATATCGGGTTTGGCGATCTCAAAACTATCTATCCCGCGCCTTCCGAACGCGTCGTTGCAAAAGCACTGTCGCGGATCGATCGTCACGCCGCTAACTTCATCAGCCTGTCGCCGTTTTGCGTGCTGGCCACCGCCGGCCCCGATGGCACTGTCGACGCTTCACCACGTGGCGGCAATCCGGGTTTTGTCTCAGTCAAGGATGGCGATCGTCTGCTGATGCCGGATCGCGCGGGCAACAACCGCATCGATAGTTTTCGCAACGTACTCAGCGGCTCAGGCTACGTTCAATTGATCTTCTTCGTGCCTGGGCTTGATGAGACGTTACGTGTTGGCGGCGACGCAAAAGTATCTGCGGATCCGGAATTGCTGCAGGCCATGATTGAATTCGGCAAGGCGCCGCGTGCCGTGTTGGATGTCTCCGTGCGCGAAGCTTATTTTCACTGCGGTAAGGCACTCATGCGCTCCAAGCTTTGGTCACCCGATGCACGCGTGGCACGCTCCGCACAACCTAGCATCAGCGAAGTGATCCACGAGCAGACCGGAATGGGCACACCTGAATCCCATGAACAGGTGGAAGCCCGGTTCAAGACACTACTCTAAACCATCGCATCATCGCGACGCATCTCTGAAGGACACAAGAATGGAAAAGCTGCTGCCACTTGCAGAGAAGATTGCTGCGTCGCTGATCGCGCGAGGCGAAACCGTTGGCGTTGCGGAATCCTCAACCGGCGGATTGATTTCCGCAGCACTACTTTCGGTGCCGGGTGCGTCCGCTTTCTACCGTGGTGGCGGTGTGATCTACACGCCGCGTGCGCGCGCTGCACTCGTGAACATCACGAAGGAAGAAATGGAAGGCATGCGTGGTGCAACAGAACCCTACGCCGCACTGCTCGCGTCACGCGCGCGCGAACTTCTCAACACCACGTGGGGACTGAGTGAAACCGGCGCGACAGGCCCGACAGGCAATCGCTATGGCGACGCTGCGGGACATTCCTGCATGGCCGTTGCCGGTCCTATTGCACGAACAATCACGTTAGAAACCGGCAACAGCGATCGCGTTGACAACATGCGCGCCTTTGCACTTCGCGCACTCGGGTTGTTCGACGAGATGATCAGCGCGAGACGCTGAAACAAAATCGCTGACACTGAGTTTCATCAGCGTTGATCGATGGATTCACGCGGATAGTTCCGCGTTTTTCACACATCAACTTTCGTCAGCGAATGTTACGCGGGTCCAGAAACCCTTGTAATTGCGGACAAATATTCCTTACGGAAACCTTAATGAAAAGGAATTGAGTTTTTTCCAGAATATTAACCCAACAGAACGCATTTTGGTCACATATGGCCCCTACGCCCCGCGCACGTCATCCAATCATTACAAAGTGAGAGAAATGCGAAAATTGCCGATCGCGATTGCACTGGCTGTTGCTATGTGCACACCCGTCGTCGCCCAGGAGATGGGTGGTGAAGCTCCAGCGAAGCCTGCACGCGTTTCGATGTTCAAGGCTGCAATGAACGAAGTCGCGATCATGCGTTATCGCGCAGCGCTCAAGCTGAAAGCCGATCAAGAAAAGTATTGGCCTGCAGTTGCCAACGCGTTGCGTGCGCTTGCCCGCGAGCCGCAGGTTAATGAAGCCGCCGTTCGCCGCTTTGCCCCTGCAGCCTCCGCGTTGTTCGCTCGTCTTGACGACAATCAGAAGCAGACCGCCATGCGTCTCG
Source organism: Afipia dichlorophenoxyacetatis (assembly GCF_055386385.1). Lineage (NCBI taxonomy): Bacteria > Pseudomonadati > Pseudomonadota > Alphaproteobacteria > Hyphomicrobiales > Nitrobacteraceae > Afipia > Afipia dichlorophenoxyacetatis. The sequence continues at coordinate 4,769,876 of NZ_AP029250.1, forward strand.
TCCAGAGCGCGGGTCTGACGCAGTACGCGTCGCTCTTCTAATCATCTACGTAAAGCTGTGGTGCCGGAGGTTTCCGGCGCTCTGCATCAGAAACCAAAAACGGCGTCATCGCATATCGCGAGGCGCCGTTTTTGTTTCGCGCTTTAACCATTATGGCACGGCGATTTTCTGAATGATGGCAAAAAGCTGACGATGCCGTTCAGTTTCCGTTCAAGCTGCGTCTGCAACTATCACCTCCGACATTCGTTATCGTGTGTCGTGAACGTTGAAAAAGGTGAAGCCATGAAGAAGGTCGTTCTGGCGGTTGCCACTGCCGCCACCCTCGCAGTTACCGCACTCGCAGCGCCTGCCCCGGCAGAGGCGCGCGGCGGACGTGTTGCAGCCGGTGTAATCGGCGGCTTGGCTGCCGGCGCGATCATCGGCGGCATCGCCGCGAACAGTGGCTACGGCTACTACGGCCCGGGCTACGGGTATTACGGCGGTCCGGCCTACGTAGCCGCCCCTTGCTACTGGCAGAGCCAGCGCTTCTGGGACGGCTATGGCTGGCGCATTCGCCGGGTCCAAGTCTGCGGATAACGGTCCGCGGATAAGGCCTGAAAACCAAGGTTAGATATGCGGCTCTGTAGCCTCGGTTTGAAGAATTATGACGTTCGGAACGGTAAAATCGCCGTTCCGGGCGGTTTTTTAAGGACCATGCCTCAGAATCTTCTGTATATTGGTATCTGGGGATGAACGGATGCTCCGCTCGATACGGGGCAATCAAACTGGGGCCCTCAACATCATTCCACTTGAGTTGTTGGTCCTTAAACCAATCGCCTTGCGCCGGGCTGTGGCGTGATCTGAGGAGATGAAACATATGAAGAAGGCACTTTCGGCATTCCTCGCTGCTGTGACGGTTGCTGGATCGCTGGCAACTGCAATGCCAGCCGCTAACGCACGAGACGGTGGCGCAATCGCTGCTGGCGTGGGCCTGGGCATTCTCGGCGGCGCGATCGCCGGCGCAGCCATTGCCAACAGCCGCCCGGCCTATGCCGCTCCGGCCCCTGTTTACGTTGAAGAGCCTGCCTGCCGTCTCGTTCGCGAGAAGTTCTGGGATGGTTACGCTTGGCGTTTCCGCCGCGTTCAGGTTTGCGATTGATCTGACCGCCTCTCACGTCAGTCGTGAGATTTGAGTTTTCAAACCCGGCCCGTCAAACGGCCGGGTTTTTCTTTGAAACCACGTTTGACAAAACGGACACTATCGCCCGGCATTCATCGCACGCAGCACGTCTTGGCTTGGCCAGCAGTCGACCTTGAGCCCCGCCTTTTTCTGGTAAGCACCCAACGCCGCACGCGTCTGCATCCCCGCCTTACCGTCGAGCTTCGAATTGTAGAGACCGAGGCGGGTGAGATTTTTCTGCATCGCCTCCACATCGGTGCTGCGCAGTTGCGTCGATGCCGACCATGGAGTCGCGAACGGCTGCGGATCCGTCATGCGATCGCTGAGATGACCGACGAACAGCACATATAGATCCGAGAAATTGTATTCCTTGATCACGAAGTAGTTCGGCGTGGTGAGAAAGGCCGGGCCGTAAATTCCCTCGGGCTGCAAGAGTGAAGCACTCTGCGCCTGTTCAGCTGCACTCAAGCGCAGTCCTCGCACCGGGACGAACCCTTCACGCAGCCATTCCGAGATCGGTTTGGTGACTTCCGGCACACCTTGCGTGCAATCGACATTGCGTGGCGCACGAACCTCGTAGGCCCATCGCAATCCCGGCTGCCAGCCTTTGTTCTTTAACTGCTGTGCGGCGGAGGCCAGCGCATCCGGGATCGACGTCCAGATGTTGACGTGGCCGTCTCCGTCGAAATCGACACCATGCTTATGAAGTTCGGACGGCAAAAACTGCGTCAGCCCCGTCGCACCGCCCCATGACACGCGCAGTTGCTTACGTGTCACGTCGCCATTCTGGATCAGCTTCAAAGCCTCGATGAATTCCTCGCGGTACTGTTCCTTACGCCGCCCGACATAGGCCTGCGTTGCCAGCACGCGTAGTCCGTCATACGGCAGTGTGTAGCGGCCATAGTCGGTCTCGCGCCCCCAGATCGCGAGAATAATCGTAGCGGGGACGCCAAACCGCTGCTCGATAGCTTTCAGCGTCGCGGCATGCTGCTGCATGAGCCGCTGGCCTTCCGCAGCAAGGCGCGCGATGCTCGCTTCCTTCAGGTAGTCAGCGGGCACTTGCACAAATTCCGCCTGAGCCGGCGCACCGGTTGAGGGCCGACCGGGCAACAGCAGATCCGGCAATTTGTAATCCGGTTCTAGGCCGCGGGTCTCAGCGTCGAACGTTGCGCGCGATACGCCCGCTTGTTGTGCCTCTGGCCACAACGAGGTGATGAACTGCGTGAAACCCGCATCAGCGGCAAGAGCGGCCGGAGATACGACGAGAGCTAACAGCGCAGCGGCGCACGCGATCGTGCGCCACAACTTTCTAACTATCGCTCGTGAGGGTGACTGCATCAGTGCCCGTGATGTGAATGCCCATTATGCGCACGCTGTCCGTCGGGTGCAAACACTGGTCCGTTCGAAATGCGATCCACATAGGCTATGCCTACCGCCGAGAAGATAAAGACCACATGGATGATGGTCTGCCACATCACGCCGGTATCCGTATAGTTTGTGGTGCGGCCAGTGCCGCCGAGGTTGCCGGCTTCGATGAAGGTCCGCAGCAGATGGATCGAAGAAATGCCGATGATCGCCATTGCCAGCTTAATCTTCAGCACGCTTGCGTTGACGTGGCTGAGCCATTCCGGCTCATCCGGGTGTCCCCGCAGATTGAGCCGCGAGACGAAGGTTTCATAGCCGCCGACGATCACCATCACCAGCAGGTTCGAGATCATCACCACGTCGATCAAGCCGAGCACCACCAGCATGATCTGCTGCTCGGAAAAATCGAACGAATGAGTGATGAGGTGCCAAAGCTCCTTCAAAAAGAGCACGACATAGACACCCTGCGCGACGATTAACCCGACATACAGCGGCAATTGCAGCCAGCGCGATCCAAAGATCAACATCGGAATCGGGCGCAATGTCTTGCCAGATGGTGGGAAAGGCGTATCAGGCGTCGGCGTCATTAACAAAAGCTCCGGCTATCTGGAATCTCTCAATTGGGGAGCATGTCCGATTCTGTCGAGCTGCGCCGCAGCGGCGTTTAACCGCAGAATTTTTCTCCGCTCCGACATCATGATGTCAGCATTGCGGAGATCACCCGGTAAAGCGCGTCTCATCGGGTTGCAACAACGAAAAATCTCGGAAAACGCAGCAATACCTTGCCGTCCGCTTGCGGCAGATAGCTCGCCGCGATGCGCACGCTATAGGCCTCGAGGAACTCCTTGCGCTCCGGGAAATCGAGCGGATCAAGAAACGGACGAAGCCCGGTCCCCTTTACCCATTCGACGATGGCCTGAGTATCGTCGAGCACATGATTGTAAACCGTGTGCCAGATATCGATGTTCCGGCATAGCGGCCTCAGCGCATCGTAATAGACACCGGGCTTCGGCAAAACGTCCCGCGCTTCAGCCGCGTGCGCAAGTTGCTCACGGAACGGTTCGAGCCGGGCCACCTCGCGCATCAGGATATGCGATGGCTCCTCGAGATTGTCCGGCATCTGCACCGCGAGCACGCCGCCTTCCGGCAACTTGCTGACGAGGCGCTTGAGTTGTGTCAGATGATCCGGCACCCATTGAAAGATCGCGTTCGCGAACAGCACATCGGTGCCGGCTTGAGGAGCCCAGTGCGATATGTTGGCTTCGATGAATTGGTGCTGCGGGAGACGTTCCCGCGCCTGCCGCAGCATATCCGCTGACGTGTCGATACCGGTGATGCGGGCCTCGGGCCAGCGTTTGGACAGCAACTCGGTCGAGTTTCCCGGCCCGCACCCGATATCGACGACCTGGCGGGCCTGTTGCAGCGGGACCTGGGCCAGCAAATCGCGCGCCGCCCGGGTGCGCTGATCCTCGAACTTAAGGTACTGCTCCGCACTCCAGTCGGCCATCCGTACGCTCCATGCTCTTGCTCGCCCCCTTTTACGTCAGGCGGCAAACGATGGCCAGATTACGGACGTCATGCGAAGGCATGTTAACAGGGGGTCGGTCGTTCCTTCTGCTCAAAGCGCATGCACCTTTTTCCCTCCTTCAGGGATGCCTGCTTCACGGGCAGTTGCGCGAGACGTTGGGTTCTCGCCGGGCTGTCGAAAACAGACAGCATTGAGCCGGGCATGAGCAATGAAATCACCAGCGCCATCGCAATGAAATTGAGCACCATGATCTTCCTCCGTCGAAAGATCTTCACCCTTACAGGCGCTGGCCGGTGATTTCACGCAGGATCGATTGCAGTTTTGCGGTCAGTTTCCGGCGACGCCGGCCCACACAAACCCCTGCTCGCGCATGGTCCGAATCCGGGCTTGCAGGAATTCGCGACCGACGGTTTCGAGCCGCTCCGTAGGCAGCAGGAAAATACGGCGTCGATCATTCGGATCGGTTTGACGGACGATCATGCCCGCCTCTTCCATATCGCTGAGGTGACGCGACACGGTCGCCTCAGTGGCAAACTGCTCGAAATAGGTAGCGAGTTCCTTGTGCGTGATCAGTTGTCCGGTCAACCAACGATGCGCGACAATGCTGAAGATCATGTCGGCTTCGAACACACTGCGCCACGCCCGTTTCAAAACGCCCGAGGCCAGCACCTTGCGCCGGAACTCGGAACGCCAGTCGACCCATGCAACGTCTATGGCAAGCGCCGCCCGTTCTTCAGGGCTGAGTGTACTTTCACTTGCGGCAATGGGGCTTGCTGGAGTGGCCGCGATCTCTCCGGAGGTCAGTGGCTTGTTGCGCTCCTGCATGCAGTCACCGGCCTATGAGTCCTCTCGTCAGGTCCCGCAACGTCGATAGCGAGGAGCGAGCGCTCCTTGCACATCGATGTTGTTGTCCAGCAGTTCGATCACCGCGTGAGTTTCTTATACTTCACACGATGGGGAATGACCGAGTCCTGGCCGAGACGGCGCATCTTGTCCTTCTCGTAATCCTGGAAATTGCCCTCGAACCATTCGACGTGGCTGTCGCCCTCGAACGCAAGAATGTGGGTGGCGATGCGGTCCAGAAACCAGCGATCGTGGCTGATGATAACAGCGCAACCGGCGAAATCTTCCAGCGCCTCTTCGAGCGCACGCAGCGTATCGACGTCGAGATCGTTGGTTGGTTCGTCGAGCAGCAACACGTTGGCGCCGGACCTCAGCATCTTGGCGAGGTGCACGCGATTGCGCTCACCACCCGACAGTGCGCCGACCTTCTTCTGCTGATCAGCGCCTTTAAAGTTAAACGCCGAGCAGTAGCCGCGCGAATTCACTTCCTTCTTGCCGAGCAGGATCAGGTCGTTGCCGCCGGAAATTTCCTCCCACACAGTCTTCTTTCCGTCGAGCGCATCGCGCGACTGGTCGACGTAACCAAGATGAACAGTCTCGCCGACGGTGATGACACCGGCGTCCGGCTGTTCCTGCTTGGTAATCATCTTGAACAGTGTGGTCTTGCCGGCGCCGTTTGCGCCAATCACGCCAACGATGCCACCGGGCGGTAGGTTGAAGGTCAAGTTGTCGATCAGCAGCCGATCGCCAAAACCTTTGCTGAGGCCTTCGAAGTCCACGACATTGTTGCCCAAACGTTCAGCCACCGGAATGATGATCTGCGCGGTCTGGGTCTGCTTCTCGCTGGCCTGCTTAAGCAGCTCTTCATAGCGCTGGTAGCGCGCCTTGGATTTGGCCTGACGCGCCTTCGGCGATGCCGCGATCCACTCCTGCTCGCGCGCCAATGTCTTCTGGTGCGCTGCGTCTTCGCGGCCTTCCTGCTCGAGGCGCTTCTGCTTCTGGACAAGCCACGAGGAGTAATTGCCCTCGTAAGGAATGCCGCGGCCGCGATCGAGCTCCAAAATCCAGCCCGTCACGTTGTCGAGGAAGTAGCGATCGTGGGTCACGATCAGGATCGCGCCGGGATAATTGCGCAGATGGCCTTCCAGCCACGACACCGATTCCGCATCGAGGTGGTTGGTCGGTTCGTCGAGCAGCAGCAGTTCCGGCTGATCGAGCAAGAGACGACACAGGGCGACGCGACGACGCTCACCGCCGGAAAGCTTGGTGACATCAGCGTCGTCCGGCGGACAGCGCAACGCGTCCATTGCCTGGTCGACCTTGCTGTCGAGATCCCATAGCCCTTGGGCCTCGATCTCGTCCTGCAGCTTGGTCATCTCGTCGGCGGTTTCTTCGGAATAGTTCACCGCGAGTTCGTTATAGCGGTCGAGGATCGCCTTCTGCTTGGCGACACCTTCCATGACATTTTCACGCACGCTCTTGGTCGCGTCGAGTTGCGGCTCCTGCTCGAGGTAGCCGACGCGCGCGCCCTCAGCGACCCATGCCTCGCCGTTATAATCCTTGTCGATGCCCGCCATGATCTTCAGTAGCGTCGACTTACCCGAACCGTTGACACCAAGCACACCGATCTTGGCGTCCGGATAGAACGAGAGGTGGACGTTATCGAGCACTTTGCGGGTGGGATAGGCCTTGGTCAGGCCCTGCATGAAATAGACGAACTGGCGAGCCATCGTGATCCTTGAGACGGGAATGCGAGGGAAATTTTGCTGCTCCTGATGTAGCGGCGGGAACAGCAAAGGGCAACCTTTGGTAGGATTTTGGAAAGGTTGTTGACCAGGATTTTCCCGGGCCCTCGACGCAGAAAACCGCTTTTTAATGACTGTTCCGTAAGGTGTCAGGCGTGAACCCGTAGCGTTCGCGCAGCTACCCATATTGCAACATTGGCATCAGAAGATCGCCGAGACTTGCCATGACGGCATACAGCACATCGATCGCAAAAGGCTCGGCGGCGCCCTCTACAAGAGGTGCATTGGCCGCAATTGCAGGTTTCTGGCGCGAGTTCCTGCGGGCGGCGTTCAACCCCTACCATCCCGAACAACACTATATGCGCGGTCCCGGCCCGGCCTGGCGCGCGAAGCACGGAACGACCGTCAATCCCTGATTGGTATAGGACAGTCACGCATTCACGGTGCTTGCGCGGACAACGATAGCGCGCAACCATACAGGTGTCCCGCCGGGCAACCCTTCCGGCTCAGCCCTTCAGCATATCTACGAATTTGAGGACGCATGAAACACCGCTGCGCGATTCTTGACGATTATCAGAACGTTGCATTGAAGCTGGCCGACTGGTCGCCGCTTAAGGACAAGATTGATATCACCGTATTCGACAAGCCGTTCACCTCGTCCGACGAGGCTGTCCGCGCATTGAAGGACTTCCACATCGTCTGCGCGATGCGCGAACGCACCGGTTTCGGAAGCGACGTCTTGAACGCGCTGCCAGACCTCAAGCTGCTTTTGACGTCGGGGATGCGCAATGCCGCCTTTGATATGGAGACCGCAAAGGAGCGTGGCATCGTGGTCTGCGGCACGGGCACCACCGGCAATCCGACCGCTGGGTTGACCATCGGCCTCATGCTGGATCTCACACGCAAGATCGGCTTTGAGAACGCCCGCATGCACGCTGGCGAACCATGGCAAGTCACCGTCGGCGAAGACGTTGAAAGCCGCACACTCGGCATTGTCGGCCTTGGGAAGCTCGGCACAAAGGTTGCGACCATCGCCAAGGCGCTCGGAATGAATGTCATGGCCTGGAGCACGAACCTCACGCCGGAGGCCTGTGCGGTTGCGGGCGTCACCTACGCCACCAAGGAAGAACTGTTCGCCAAAGCCGATGTCATCACCATCCACCTGATCCTGAGCAAACGCTCGCGCGGACTGATCACGGCTGACGACCTCGCGCGCATGAAACCAACGGCGTATCTGATCAACACAGCGCGCGGACCGATCGTGGACGAGGACGCGTTGCTGAAAGCGCTACAAAACAAGGCGATTGCCGGTGCCGGACTCGATACGTTTTCGCAGGAGCCACTGCCGGTCGACCATCCGCTGCGCAAGCTCGATAACGTCGTGCTGACCCCTCACCTCGGCTATGTGACCGAGGAAAACTATCGCCACTACTATCGCGACATGATCGAAGACATCGCAGCGTGGCTTGAAGGGAAGCCGGTGCGCGTGATGGGCTGATCATCATCGACAGGCTGATGACAGAAAACAAAAATGGCCGGGCTGTGCCCGGCCATTTGCATTCAGAACAAAAAGAACTTTTAGCGCACCGTGACCGGCGCCGGCAGCGGCGGCACAACGGTCGGTCCCTGATTGGGAACTCCAACCGGAGCGCGGCCAACCGAACCGTCGGCGTTCGCCATTGGAGACGACATTGCTGGGCCAGGCTGCGCTGAAGCGGTGACTTCCGGCGGCTTGCCACCCGGAAGCACCACCACGCGAGTACCAACCTTCACGCGGTCGAACAGGTCGGTCACGTCTTCATTGAGCATACCGATACAGCCCGACGAGACGAACTTGCCGATGGTCGACGGCTGGTTGGTGCCGTGGATGCGATAAACGGTATTGCCGAGATACATAGCGCGCGCACCAAGCGGATTGCCGTCACCACCGGCCATGAAGCGCGGCAGATAGGGCTGACGCTCGATCATTTCCGCCGGCGGATGCCAATCCGGCCACTCGGCCTTGCGGGTGATCTTCTGCACGCCGGTCCAGGTGAAACCGTCACGGCCGACACGGACGCCATAGCGGATCGCACGACCGCCACCCAGCACGTAGTAAAGCTGCGTGTTCGGCGTATCGACGATGATCGTGCCAGGCGGCTCCTTGGTCGGGAAGTTGACTTCCTGCCGGCGCAGACGCGGTTCAAGCTCCTGACGGGGGCCAGTTTCGGGCTGATCGTCAGGCGGCAGCGCAGACAGCGTCGTTGGCCGACCATCGCCGCCCTGCGGCGGCATAGCAGCCGAACGGCCATCGACCGCGCCTGGTGGCCGCAAGCCCTGGTCCTGACCACCGTAGCTGCCGCCCTGAGGCGCGCGCTCCTCCATATAGATCGGAGGCGGTCCGCGGTCGGAATAAACCGGCGGAGGACCGCGATCAGAGTAAGCGGGGGGTGGCGCCATCGGGCGGCCATAGCGCGGATCATCCGGCGACATCACCGGACCGAGTGCCATGTTATCTTGCGGCGGAAGCGACCGTTGCTGATAAGCCTGCTGCGGGGGCCCCGGCTGCTGATAGCCCGGCGGAGAAAGCCCTACAGAACCCTGGCCTCGTGCATCGTCGTCGTCGAGGCGGTCAAAATCGGGGGCTCCGCGATTATCCTGATCGGACAGCCCATAAGGCGCGGGCCGAACCGGCTCGGAATAGCCTGGAGGCGGCGGATAAGACTGCGCCACGGCCACATGTGAACCCGCGACGCCAGCCGCAAAAGCCGCCAGAATCGCCGCAGAAACCGTTGAAAGGCGATTGAACATCATGCCCCTTATTTTAGTGCTAACCCGCCACCGCATCGTTAATGCCAGATCGCCCACGATAGCGGCGCATTCAAGACATTTTTGCAAAAAACACCTTGGGAACACTGACTTTTTCGCGAGTTTCCCAAGAAGTGACAAATCGGCCGCTCGGCGAAGCATCTGATACGGCAAAGTTTTTAGGAACACCCAATCACGATTGCGCTATTCTTGGACGCGCTCCGATTCGTGGCACGGATTCTGTGCCGGTAGCGTTTTGTGTCGCGTCAAAAGTGCTCGCGTTTGTAAGCGTCCGTTATGGCCCGGTGGCCTCGGCTGATTCGCTCGGCCGCAGGCAGGACACGAAGACATGCTCCCCGGAATTCGATTTATCTTCGTCACGGTCATCCTGTCGGCTTCCGTTTTGATCTTCGGCCTCGGTGCCGCGGCGCTGCTACGCGTGTCTCATGAGGAATTTGCTACCCTGCCGTCGTGGCGCGTGGCTCAGCCTCAGCTCCCCCCTGCTCCGGTCGAGACGACCCCGCCAACGCTGGCCATGCTGCGGATAGAGACGCCGGACACCGCTAAAGCCGACGTGAGTGGAGAAAGTCCAGATCCGACATCGGCCTCCCCGGACGTTGATTTGAAAGCACACGATGTCGTGGGCAAGCCCAGTGTAACTGCAGAGGCGCCGCCTACGTCTGACGCCCTGGCGGCTTCCGCCGAGAGAAGTTCGGACACGGCTGGCCAGCCTGAGCCGGCCCCTGTGGATTCGCCTGCGCCAAGTGTGGTCGCGGTCACTCCAACGCCCGCAATCGAAAAACAAGAAAACGGAACGACGGATCCAGCGAACGCCGACTCCAATAATTCTAATTCCGAAAATGCCGCTCCCGAAGTTCGCGCGGATCAGACCGAGGTCGTGGAAGCCAAGCCGGAAAAGGCTGAGACTGCGGACGTCGCAGCTGCTGAAGTTACGGCGTCTGTACCCAGGCCGTCTGAAAGCAAGCTGGCCTCCCTCAGCAACCCTGCTGAAACCACCGCCGAGGTCAAAGGCCATGGGGTCAAGCTCCCGACGGTGAAAGTTCATGCGACCAAGGTGTCAAAACCAGCGGCAAAAAAAGCTAAACGATCCGGCATCTATGCCATGGCCCAGCGTCGGCGCGCTGCGGCGCGTGCCCGCGCGATTGCTCGTGAGCGGGCAGCCCGCCTGGCCCAGCAGAAATTTGTTGCTGTGGATCCTTTCGCCGCGCTGTTTGGCGTTCAACAGCAGCCTCAAATCGTGCAGCCACCGCAGCAGCAGCCGTGAGCTAGGCCGGTCCCGTGGCGACCACGGGCCCCTCGGGCAAGCCCCACTCCGCCCAGGATCCATCATAAAGCGCGGTGTCGATCCCCAATCGTGCCAGCGCCAGTGAGATCGTTCCTGCCGTCACACCGGAGCCGCACGACGTCACGATCGGCCTTTGCAAATCGACCTTTGCGCCGCCGAAAATAGCCTTCAACTGCTCCAGCGATTTCATGGTCGCATCCGGATTGATCAGATCCGTGAACGGCACATTGAGGCTGCCCGGAATGTGGCCCGAACGGCGCCCCGGCCAGGGCTCCGCCGCCGTCCCCTCGAAGCGTTCTTTCGCACGGGCATCGACCACCTGCTCCATCGAAGTGCTGATGTTCGCCAGCATCTGTGCCCGCGAACGCACGCGGTTTTCATTCAGGTGAGAATGGTACGCGGTCAGATGCGGCGTGACCGGCTTTGCATCGACGGCGTAGCCGTCGGCGATCCATTTTTTCAAACCACCATCCAGCACCTTAACGCGCGGATGATCGAACGTGCGGAACATCCACCAGGCCCGCGGTGCGCCTAGGTAGTCGCCGCGATCATAAATCACGACGAAATGATCGTTCTCGATGCCGAGTGCGCCAACGTCACGCGCAAACTGCAACGGCGGCGGCAACATGTGCGGCAAAGAGCTACCTTGATCCGCGATAGCATCGACATCGAAAAACACCGCGCCATGAATATGCCGTTGCGCGTACTCTTCTGCTGCGGTCGGTGGCCGCATCGCCGGCATGCGGTAGGAGGCATCGAGCAGGCGCAGGTCCGGATCACCGAGATGGTCGTGAAGCCACGCGGTGCTAACGAGAGGATCATCAATCATGTTTAGTCCTTCTTGCGCGGCTCGATCTTTTCGACAGCACCGCCAGCCTCGCGCCACGCGGTGAAGCCGCCGCCGAGATGCGCCACCGGCGTCAACCCCATGTCCTGCGCGGTTTTAGCCGCCAGCGCGGAACGCCAGCCCGAGGCACATTGAAACACGAACTTTTTGTCTTCCTGAAAGATCGGCTTGGCGTAGGGGCTTTCAGGATCGATCCAGAATTCAAGCATACCGCGCGGGCAGTGAAACGAGCCCGGGATACGGCCTTCGCGCTCGATCTCACGCGGGTCGCGCAAATCGACGATCACCACATCGCTGAGGCCAACACCGCCGTTCGGGAATTTCTCGACAGCCTCGGCTGCATTGATGGTCTCGATCTGGGCATTAGCCTCATCGAGAAGCTTCTTGTAACCGCGGGTGATGGTGGAGGGCATGGAAACTCCGGAAATAAGCGCCCCTTCATCTGAAGGGACAGCAGGCAGCGTAGCGAAGTCTTCGGCGAAAGGGCAATAAGCTTCCGGATCAAATGCCCGTTCCAGCTCGCCAGATCAGCGGGTCAATTCCCGCATCGCGCCCTCAAGACCTTCCAGGGTGAGCGGGAACATGCGCTCCGTGAACAACTTGCGGATAATCGTTGTCGATTCCGAATAGTCCCAGTGCTTGCGCGCAACAGGATTGAGCCAGACCGCATGCGGATAGGTCCGCGTCACGCGCTCCAGCCAGACCGAACCCGGCTCTTCATTGACATGCTCGACCGAACCGCCCGGAACGACGATCTCATAGGGCGACATCGACGCGTCGCCGACAAAGATCACTTTGTAGTCGTGCGGGTACTTGTGGAGGATATCCCAAGTCGGTGTGCGGTCGGAGAAACGGCGCTTGTTGGCCTTCCAAACACCTTCGTAGAGGCAGTTGTGGAAGTAGAAATACTCCATGTGCTTGAATTCGGTCTTGGCTGCCGAGAACAGTTCTTCGACTTGAGCGATGTGTCCGTCCATCGAGCCGCCAATGTCGAAGAAGATCAGAACCTTCACCGCGTTGCGACGCTCAGGCCGCATATGCACATCGAGGTAGCCGTGATTGGCGGTCTCGCGGATCGTGGTGTCGAGATCGAGTTCATCAGGCGAACCAGTCCGCGCAAATTTGCGCAGGCGGCGCAGCGCGACCTTGATGTTGCGGATACCGAGTTCGACGTTGCCGTCGAGATCCTTGAACTCGCGGCGATCCCACACCTTTACAGCGCTGAAGTTGCGGTTCTTCTCCTGCCCGATACGCACGCCCTCGGGGTTGTATCCATAAGCACCAAACGGCGACGTGCCCGCGGTGCCGATCCACTTGTTGCCGCCCTGATGGCGCTTTTTCTGTTCCGCGAGCCGTTCACGGAGCGTCTCCATGAGCTTGTCCCAGCCCATGGCTTCGATCTGCTTTTTCTCTTCCTCGGTGAGATATTTTTCCGCGAGCTTCTTCAGCCATTCGGCGGGAATGTCGGCCTTCTCCATGGCGTCGAGCAGATTTTCGAGCCCTTTGAAGGTCGCGCCGAACACGCGATCGAACTTGTCGAGATTGCGTTCGTCCTTCACCAGCGAAGCACGCGCAAGGTAATAGAAATGCTCAACGCTCTGGTCCGCAAGGTTGGCGTCGAGCGCCTCCATCAGCGTCAGATATTCGCGGAGCGTGACCGGCACCTGCGCGTCGCGCAGCGATGTGAAGAATTGCAGGAACATGGGACGTAATGTGCCCGCGCCCGCGCTCCCGTCAAGGGTTCGTGGCGGGAAGTCCAGCCCGAAAAGCTTGATTGCATTGCAGACTTGCGACCGTGAATGAGGCTCGTGGCGGCCTAGACCACCCGGTGATTTCAATTAAACTACCGTTTGACGCCAGCTGGGCGCATCCAAACCGGGTGGTTCGCGGCGTTGATCGGGTACGCTCACCACTCGGACAGGAGTGTTACAGCGTTTAAAACAGGGGGTTCTTCCATGGGTATTGAATCCGTCATTGTTTGGCTCATCGTCGGTGCGATTGCAGGCTGGCTCGCCGGGCTCATTGTGAAAGGTGCGGGCTTCGGGCTGCTCGGCAACATCGTTGTCGGCATCATCGGAGCCGTGGTTGCCGGCTGGTTGTTGCCGCAACTCGGCGTCAACCTCGGCACCGGGATTATCCGCGCCATCATCAATGCGGCGATTGGTGGCGTCATCGTCCTCGTCATTCTCTCATTGATCCGGCGAGCGTGACGCTCTAAGCGATTTTCGAGACGACCGTCGATGAGGCGGTCGTCTCTTGTTTGAAACGGCGACGGCGTTTACGTCCAACGAAGACATCACAAGGCAAACCTCTCGATGAAATTTACCGGCACTCAAAATTACGTCGCCACCGATGATCTGAAGGTCGCGGTCAACGCTGCGATCGTGCTCGAACGTCCGCTACTTGTGAAGGGCGAGCCTGGCACCGGAAAGACAGTGCTGGCCGAAGAAGTTGCAAAAGCACTCGACGCGCCGCTGCTGACCTGGCACATCAAGTCCACCACCAAGGCGCAGCAGGGCCTTTACGAATACGATGCAGTGTCGCGCCTGCGCGACAGCCAGCTTGGCGATCCGCGTGTGTCCGACATCTCGAACTACATCAAGCGGGGTAAATTGTGGGACGCCTTCACCAGCGAGAGGCGCCCCGTGCTGCTGATCGATGAGATCGACAAAGCCGATATCGAGTTTCCGAACGACTTGCTGCTCGAGCTCGACCGGATGGAATTCCACGTCTACGAGACCGGCGAGACCATCAAGGCCGCCAAGCGTCCGATCGTGATGATCACCTCGAACAACGAAAAGGAGTTGCCGGACGCATTCCTGCGCCGCTGCTTCTTCCACTACATCAAGTTCCCTGACGCCGACACCATGAACGCGATCGTCGACGTGCACTTCCCTGGCATCAAGAAGCGGCTCGTCGAGGAAGCGCTTCGCATTTTCTTCGAAGTGCGCGACGTGCCCGGCTTGAAGAAAAAGCCATCAACCTCGGAACTGCTCGACTGGCTGAAGCTGTTGCTGAACGAAGAGATGACTCCGGAAACGTTGCGCGAGCGTGATCCTCGCAAGCTGATCCCGCCGCTTCACGGCGCACTGCTCAAGAACGAGCAGGACGTCCACCTGTTCGAACGGTTAGCGTTCCTCAGCCGCCGGGAAGTCTGAGGCTGCAGCTTCAATAATTCCAATTCGTGATGGCCGGGACTTCTCCCGGCCATTTTCTTTTAGGAACGCGACTGGGTCGAGGCGTTAGCGCTGACGCTCCAGCTGAAACATCAGATGCGTCTTCGCCGTCGGCCATTCACTGGCAATGATACTGTAGACAACCGTGTCACGCAGCGTCCCGTTCGGGGAGATCTGGTGGCTGCGCAGCACACCATCAAGCTTGGCCCCGAGCCTCTCGATGCCGCGCCGGCTTTGATGATTGAAGAAATGCGTACGGAATTCGACCGCGATGCAATCCAGCTTTTCGAAGGCATGGGTGAGCAACAACAGCTTGCACTGCGTGTTGAGCGGCGTGCGCTGAACACGCGCCGCATACCAGGTCGACCCGATCTCCACGCGTCGGTTCGGCGCATCGACATTCATGTAGGTGGTCATGCCCGCGATGCGGCCATCTGCATCCAAGACCGTGAACGGCAACATCGCTCCCGCCGCCTGCAGACCGAGCCGCCGCTCGATCTCTTTCTTCATATCCTCTGGACGCGGGATAAACGTGTACCAGAGCTTCCATAGCTCGCCGTCCTTCACTGCATCGACGAGGCCGTCATGATGAGCCGGAGACAGCGGCTCGAGGCGCGCGTGAGCGCCTTCCAGCGTGACGGGAGCAAGCCAGGTCATTCGCACTCCTACTTGTTCAGGAAGTTCAGCGGCAGGCCGCCGCGTGGCCAATCCATCGCCACGAGCTCGCCCTTGCCGGACAGCGTGATATAAGCCGTCTTCAAATCCGGTCCGCCGAACGCGATATTGGTGGTGACGTGATCGCCGGTCGGCACCTGCTCAACCAGCTTACCATCGGGTGCAATCACCGAAATGCACCCTGACACCAGCGTTGCCACACAGACGTTGCCCGACGCTTCGACGGCGAGCGAATCGAACATCTGATATCCACCAAGGCCAGCGAGCGGTCTGCCGATCTCGCCACGATAGATCACGGGGCCCGGCTTGATCTCGCCCGGCGCGCCGATGTCAAACGCCCACAGTCGCGACGTCGGTGTTTCCGCTACATAGACGGTTTTTTCATCCGGCGAGAGGCCGATGCCATTGGCCGGCAGCATTGCGGGGACAGCCTCAACAAGCTCGCTCGCGCCCGGCTTCATGTAATAGACCGCACCGACATCCATATCGCGCGCGCGGCGCTTGCCGAGATCGCTGAACCACAGCCCGCCTTGCTTGTCGAACACCAGATCATTCGGACCGTTCAGCTTCCGATCGCTGCACCGCTCGAACAGGGTTTCGATCTTGCCGGTCGTGAGATCAACTCTTTGCAGCGAACCACCGAGATATTCAGACAGCGCCGGCGCACCCGGCATCAAGGCGCCGCGTCCCTGCGACCAGCTGAAACCACCGTTGTTGCAGATGTAGCATTTGCCATCGGGACCCATGGCGGCGCCATTCGGACCACCGGGAATTTTCGCGACAGTCTCTTTGCGGCCATCGGGATAAACGCGCGTCAGCTTTTGCGCGCGGATTTCCACGAGGACGACCGAGCCATCAGGCATCACCACCGGCCCTTCGGGAAATTCCAGACCGGTTGCGATGACACGAAGCTTTGACATGAAGACCTCCCGGATTTTTTTGTTGACGCTGACGAGTTTCGCTGAAGGCAACCTATCGTGCGATTTTCACAATAGCCAGCACACCCATGCAACTCAGTTCTGTCCGTAATTCTATTTGCCGATAAGATCCCGGTACACGAGAGCGGCTGCCGCGATATCCGACAACGCATGGCCGACAGCCTTGAATACCGTGATCTCGCTGTCGTTACCCCTGCCCTTGCGCTCTCCCCGACAAAGCTGCGCCAGTGATCCGGCAATGTCGTTCGGCGTGATCACTCCATTGCGGATAGGGTCCAGCAGTTCGCCGGATTCCTTCAAGCCATCCATAGTGTCGACGTACACCCGTCCGCGCCGGAAAACATCGTCATCCGCCTCGCGCATGAAAGGCGTGAAGCTGCCGATCAGGTCGAGGTGCGTGCCCGGCTTCAACCATTCGCCCTTGATGATCGGCGTGGTCGCGAGCGTCGCACAGCTCACAATATCAGCCTCCTTCACGGCAAGCTCTAGATCGGGTGCGACGTGAGCATTGATCGCCTCCGCCTGCAGCGATCGCACAAGCCGCTCCGCGCCGGCGGGATTGATGTTCCAGACCGCAACCTGAGTGATCGGCCGAACCGCGCGGAATGCATTTGCTGCAAGGCTCGCGATACGACCAGAGCCGGCAATCAAGAGTTTCGACGCATTCTTCCGAGCGAGGAAATCCGCGCCGAGTGCGGCAATCCCGACCGTTCGGCGTGACGTGATCTCGTTGCCGTCGATCAGCGCCAGATGCTGCCCGGTCGGGCCATCGCAAAGCAGATAACTCGAGAACAGCCCCGGCAGATTCCGTTTGCCGTTCTCTGGAAAGATCGTAACGATCTTGATCCCCAAAAACTCCTGCCGCCACGCCGGCATGATGAGGACAGTCGCTGTTGAGCCGTCCGGCTGCGGAATGAAATGGTGGTGCCGCACCGGCACATCCGCCCCTACCGTGAACGCTTCTCGCAGAGCCGGGATCAGGCGATCGAACGGCAGACTCGCGCGGGTCCGGGCTGCATCGACGATAAGCGGGGATGGCGTAGGATTCATAGAGCACTCATTTTGTTCTTGCGACATCGCTGCGGGCTTTTGTGCGAATAGCGTCCATCAGCTGTTTACGGAAGGTCCGATCGCGCTTGAGGTACCATTCCCGGCTCATCGCCTCGTTGCGCGTCTCGAAGGACTCTGTATGCAGCAAAATCCAGACACGGCCACGTGTCGACCGCGCACCTGTGCCTGCATTATGCTGGTCGAGCCGGCGCGCAACATCATTGGTCCAGCCGACGTAAGAGATATAGCGCCCCTTGTGGAAGCTGCCGAGCACATAGACAAAATTCGGCTTGCTCGCGGGCACTTTAGCGCCGTTTGGCGCAGCCGTCTTGCGCTTCGCAATCATCTTCGAGACCGTCTTCGGCGTGCGCGAGGTTTTCGGATTCACCGCACCTTTCACTTGGCGGCCGGCTCCTTCGCAGGTGGCTTTGATACCTCCGCAGGCTTCTTCTCAAGCGCGTGGACCTGACCCTGCAACTGCTCAATCGTCTTCTGCAGGCCGATCACAGTCGCCTTCAGCGCATCAATCTGCCGGTTGGCGGCATCGATCTTCTGCTGGCTGTCGAGCCCAACCTTGGTCATCGTGGTCTTGAGGAAGTTGATGTTGCTTTGCAGGCAACTGGTGCGCCGCTCCATGGTTTTCTCGACCGTACAGATCTCGATGCCAACCACGTCCTGCGCAAATGCGATGCCCGACGAGGCCGCCAGAAACGCAGCAACAAGTGCCAATCTCATTCCGCTTGTCCTCATCACCGGTCCCTCTCATATGCGTTCAGCGATTTGTCTCAAAACGTGACGGTGCGGCTATCACATCTTAAGTTTTGGAACACGACCGGAACGAAACACGTCCGAATCGGCGATTCATAACATGCTTCGGTCAACCCGCATCGACATCTTGTGTCGCATGTTCATGCGCCGCCAACATCAAGCATCGCGAATTGCCCAGCGACAGCAAGATGTGCTTCAATCGTTAACGTCTTTACAAAGCAGATCGTCCGCAATTCTCAGAAAGCCAGGATAACCCCAAACGATGCCTGACCTGCATGGTGTCCTGCCCTATCTGGTGTCTCCGATCGCGGAGGATGGCACGGTCAAGACAGATGTCCTCGGCAAGTTGTGCGACGATCTCATCAGCAAGGGCGTTCATGGCCTGACGCCGCTCGGCTCGACCGGCGAGTTTGCCTATCTCGACCGCGAGCAGCGCGCGATGGTGGTCTCGGCCACGATCGAAGCCGCAGCACGACGTGTTCCAGTCATTGCAGGAGTCGCATCGACTTCGACCTCCGACGCCGTTGCGCAAGCTAAGACCTATCAGCGACGCGGAGCCGACGGCATTCTGGCAATTCTGGAATCCTATTTTCCGGTCAAGGATACCCAGGTCGAAGCTTACTTCCGCGCGATTGCCGACGCAGTCGACATCCCGGTGGTGATCTACACCAACCCTCAATTTCAACGCTCAGACCTGACGCTGGATGTCATTTCGCGTCTCGCGGAGCATCCTCGCATTCAGTACATCAAGGATGCGTCCAACAACACGGGCCGGCTGCTCTCGATCATCAACCGCTGCGGCGATGCCTTGCGCGTATTCGCCGCGTCCTCCCACATTCCGGCAGCCGTGATGCTGATTGGAGGCGTCGGCTGGATGGCCGGCCCGGCCTGCATCGTTCCTCGCGAGAGCGTGCAGCTTTACGAGCTGTGTCAGGCAAAGCGATGGGATGAAGCGATGGTGCTCCAGCGCAAGCTTTGGCAAGTCAATGAAGCATTCGCACGCTTCAATCTGGCTGCCTGCATCAAAGCGGGTCTGGACATTCAAGGATACGCCGTTGGCGACCCGATCTCTCCACAGGCAGCACTCACGCCTGAAGAGCGTAAAGTTGTTGAAAGCGTACTGCGAGACCTGACGTAACCCTACTCCGCCGCCTTCTCCTAACGCCTTTCGAGTGCGGACATGGCGTCTGCAAGGATCGCACGAACGCGCTCCGCCTCTTTTTCATCGATCAGCGACGGATCGAGATAGAAATCGAGACCGGGCATGCGTTCGACCACAACATCGCCCTTGTCGCCCGAAGCGCCGATGAGATTGTCGACCGCATAGGGAATAACCTCGCGGCTGATGCCCTTCATGGTGATCGCAGGTAATGGATGGGCAGCGACCACGTCGCTGACCAGCGCGAAGGTCTCGTAGCTGATCACGATGCGGCCGGGTTCAGCGATGCTCTGTAGCCGCGCCGCCAGGTTCGCTTCAGCACCGATGATCGTGTAGTCCATGCGATCGACGCTGCCGAAATTACCGACGTTGCAGTAGCCGGAATTGATACCCATACGAGTCTTGAACGGTTGCTCGACACCTTCCGAGCGCCATTTCGCGTTCAACTCCACCAAACGGCGCTGCATTTCCCACGCCATGCGCAGACAAGCCTGCGCATCCAGCCGCTCGCCCCTGGTTTCCGGATCTCCGAAGAAGATCAGCATCGCATCGCCGATGAACTTGTCGATGGTGCCGCCATGGGCGAGTGCGATCGCAGACATCTCCGTGAAATACTCGTTTAGCAGTTGCGTGATCTGCTCCGGCTGCAGCCGCTCGGTGGTCGCCGTGAAATTCTGGATGTCGGAGAAGAAGATCGTCAGCTTCTTGCGTTCCGTGTGGATGATGACGTCCTTCTGACCGCTAAAGATGCTCTTGTAGATTTGCGGAGAAATGTAACGCGAGATCTTCATCGACAACGATGCAAGGAAATCGTTGTTGGACTCGAGTTCGCGATTCATGCTTTGAATCTGTACTGCCTGGCGGCGCTGCATGCCCAGGAAAGACAGTCCACTGACGGCCGCCAGCGCAAAGTAAGCAAGCAAATATTTGAAGGAGAAAATGTTGGCCGCGATGGGCTGCGTGATCATGATCTCCTGAATCCCGCGTACATCCCCCACCTTCCAGTCCTGCTTGGGACTTTCCGGATGGATATTGTGACAGCTGACACAGGCCGACCCCATGATCACCGGCGCAACCAGCCGCACGCTGTCGCTCAACAGAGAAAGGGAGGCTTCCTCGATCCTCTGGTCCGGGTTGGCGCGCAAACTCTCCAGCGCCTTGCGTTCGAATTCGTCGAGCTGGTGAGAGGCGCGATTCTTGAACGGATAGTCCGACACAAACCGGTAGGTAATATTTTGCTGCTGCTCGCTGATGACCTTCCCGAGCTCCAGTGACAAAGTCGCAGGAATAGGTACCGCGCCCGGCACTGACTCATAATTATGGATGACCTGGGTTGAGCCTGGATGCGCCAAGATGCGGCCGACGACGTTCGTGCCATAGTAGCCACGGACACTGGTCACCAGCGAATTGAGATCAGTCGCCTGACGGCGTAGCGCCGCCTCCGCAAGATTTGTGAGATCCAGCCACACCGCGACCGGCAGCAACGCCAGTAACCCGGCAATCACAAAACCGGTTAACATGCCGCGCGAACGCAGATTTTCAGGGTTTGTATTGTCCACTGGATTGCCCCCGCTCCTCAAGCGGCCCAACTCTAATTAGGTCCGCAAAACAATGATAGCATGGGGCGACTATGTTTCCCGGGAGGGCTTCGCAATGAGCGACTGGCAGAGCATCGACAGCGCACCCAAGGACGGCACATTCGTCCTGCTGCACAATCCGGACTGGCCAAACGACGTCGAGGGATTTTGGCACCGGCCAAGCAACGCGTGGTCCGCGAATGTCCGAATTCGCGATATCGAAAACCGGATCATCGGCCCCGAACCGCCGACCCACTGGAAGCCGCTAACACCTGAACAGCAAAAGTACTGATCGGTTCACCATTCCGGCGGAACAGCCAAGCTGGCACAATGTTAGCTTGAAACCACCATGCGAGGTCTCACGATGACAAAGGTCGTTTACGAAGTGGTCGAACACGACGGCGGCTGGGCCTACAAATTTAATAACGTCTTTTCGGAGACCTTCCCCAGCCACGAGGCGGCACATGCTGCCGCTGAGCGCGCAGCCGCCGAACAGAAAGTGCCGGGCCGGACCGAGGAGATCCAGTACGAGGATGGCAAGGGGCAATGGCACAACGAGACCGCGAAGGGTGACGACCGGCCGACAACCGAAGTGGTGGACCGGAAGAGCTAGATTCTTGTTTTGACGCGTTTTCTTTACGCGAACCGGTCACCACTTCGCTCGTAAACGTTTTAGCGGCGAAATGTCCATCACTACGACAGGCAGATTGCAAGGCAGGACCGCGCCGTCTACAAGCGGGGCGCATGGTCAAAGCACTGCAAAACTGGCTGAACAATCACGAACTGCCGGCCATTATCGCCGGCGTTCTTGGCGTCGTCGTGCTGCTCTCACTTATTCTCGTTGTGGGCGGCTATTGGCTCGTGACGCCGTAAACGCGCTATTAAGCCAGCCTCTCGCAACTAAGCCTGGTCACGAAAATACGGCTCGACCGCCCCTGTCAGCTTGATGGTGACGGGATTGCCGTGGCGATCTTTCGCAGAACCGGCTGCGACCCGCACCCAGCCTTCGCTGACGCAATATTCCTCGACGTTGTTTTTATCCACGCCCTTGAAGCGGATGCCGACGTCACGCGAGAGCACCTCGGCGTTGTAGTAAGGGCTGCGGGGATCGGTCGAAAGGCGGTCCGGCAGTTCGTCGCTCATCTTCTTAGTATCCTGCTTTTCACTCCTGATTACAGGAGGCTTTCAATCTTGTTGGCCAGCGCTTCGGGCTTCGTCATCGACCCATAGCGCGCGACGGCCTTTCCGTAACGATCAACAATGAACTTTGTAAAGTTCCATTTGATCGCCTTCAAACCGAGAAATCCTCGCTGCTCGTTTGTCAGATACCCATACAGCGGATGGGCATTTGCGCCATTCACGTCGATCTTGGCAAACAACGGAAACGACACCGCGTATGTCTGCGAACAGAATGTCGCGATGTCCTGCGAATCGCCCGGCTCCTGATGGCCGAACTGATTGCATGGGAACCCCAGCACCGCAAAGCCGCGCGGCGCAAAACGGCGGTGCAACGCCTGAAGCGATTCGTATTGGGGTGTAAAACCGCACGCACTGGCGGTGTTCACGATCAGCAGAACCTGCCCTTTGAATGTGCCGAGAGACAGGTTCTCGCCGCTGATCGTCTCTGCAGTGAAATCGTAAACGCTCGGCACTTCACATCCTTAAGCACTACCCTTCGTCAGGTACGCCGCCCGCTCTTTTCCTCGTTGGCAAGCCACTGGGACAATTTGAGGGTTGTCGTCCCGGAAGCCGTCGCCTTTTTCTGTTTTGTGCCTCGCGGCGGCGCAACTTTCTTCGGAGGAGCTGACTCAGCCTCGGCAGCTTCCTTGGCCAGCCGTAGCGCCTTCAGCTTTTCCATATTGAGGCGCACGGCACGGCCCTGCGCTTCATAATCAGCCATCGCCTTTTCGGCTTCAGACTGCGGTGGCGGTCGCTTCTTGGATGCGCTCATCGTGGTCCTCCGGGTTGGCCCTAACTCATTGCTGTTCTTAGCCGATCCGAGGCCGCCTGTCTGCTCCATACGGCCGCCCGGCCGTATGAAAGCCCTCGAACCGGCTCAATTTAGCCCGTATTGACCGCCTTCCACCGAGGTCTAGTGTCCCGATTCCGAAGTTCGCATCGTCCCGCAGCACCTTGGCTTGCGAACTTCGGAATCGAAGGACACTAGCAAGTTATTGTTTTAGTGTGGCTTTGGTTCAGAAGTCCGCATTACAGACTCGCCGCACGAACGATGCGGACTTCTGAACCGCCACACTAGGCAAGTTTCCAGGCCCGAAAGGCCACACTTCTTGGGTATTTTGGACTAAGATTCAGGTCACTTATTCGCCGTCGAGGCAACTGCGTGGCAACCAAGACGACCTTTCTCTTGCTGACCTGTTGCGCTGGGGGGCTTGCCGCCTTTGGCGGCTGGTGGCTGGGCGACCAGTTGTTTTTCCAGAGTGCTTCCGCGTCCCTGACCAAAGACGAAACCGAAGTCGTCGCAAAATATCCAGTCTCCAACCGAGATGTTAAAAACGATCGGGCAATCGTAGCCGAGCCTGTGGATCCAGGCCCGGCCAGTCAGACACTCGCCACAGCTCTCGCCTATCTCGCGGCTCCTCCGCCGCGCGTGGTCACGCCAAAGCCTGAGAAGCCCTCACGCCTGCTGCTCAGCGATATGCAGATCACGGGAATCAAACAGCGGCTGAAGCTGACGGCTGCGCAGGAGAAGTACTGGCCTCCGATGGAGGCTGCGCTCCGCGAAGTCATGGTGCAGATTTACGATTACCAAAAGCGCGCCAAGAAATCGGGTGACGAAACCTTCGACACGGAAGGTGCTTCTGTCGCACGATTGAAAGAAACGGCCAAAGCGCTGTTCGCGCAGCTGCGAACCGACCAGAAGAACGAAATCATGATGCTTGCGAGAGTCGCAGGTGTCTCATCGGTTGTCGCCGAAATGACCGGCGGAAAAGCCGTCGCCAAGAACGAAGAGTAAGCTTCGCACGTCAGCGAGACGCTTTTCGCCTAGCCAGCTTTTTTATTGCCGGAATTCGTTGGTCAGCTCTCCGATGCCCTCAATCGCAACCGTGACGGTATTGACCTGTTCTTTCATCGCGCCGACGCCAAGTGATGTGCCGCAAGCGATTAAATCGCCGGGCAAAAGGGTCATGTCATGCGAGATCATGCTCACAAGATGCTGTGCGCTGAAGATCATGTCCGAGATGGGATAAGACTGACGTTCCGCGCCGTTCAGGATTGTACGTACCGCAAGCTTCGCAGGGTCGACACCCGTTGTAATCACGGGACCGAACGGACAGAAATCGTCAAACCCCTTGGCGCGTGCCCACTGAGCGAACGTCGCATCCTTACCGATAATGTCGGCAGCTGTGATATCGTTGACGCACGTGTAGCCAAGAATAAAATCATTGGCCTCCTCAACCGAGACTTGGCTGCACGCCTTGCCGATGACGATGCCAAGTTCGCCCTCATAGACCACCTTGCCGTCGTAGGATGACGGACGCCTCACCACCGCATGAGGTGCGGTCACTGTCGTCGGCGCCTTCAGCAGATAAAGTGGCTCGGCCGGTTCTGCGACGTTCAATTTTGCCGCGAGCGCATGAAAATTATTCCAAAGCGCGATGACCTTGGTCGGCTCGGTCGGCGACAACAACTGAACGTCGGCGAGCTTCAGCTTTTCGCCATTGGCTTTCGCGCCGTTGAATATGTTTCCGCTATGGACCGTGATTTCACTGTCCACAAGTGTACCGAAACCAACCGCATCCCGATGGCGGAAACGAACCCAATGCTTCATGAAAACTCCAGAATGGACACGCGTGATTGCACGCCTGAGGAAATTTTGATCGTGGTCCTGCTACCTCAATAAAGGCCGGCAATTTTCGCGCGCTGAGCGACCAGTGCCAGAACAGTGTCGATGGTCGGCGTCGGGAAGTGCGCTAGACGGCCCATTTCCTGCACCGCTGTGACCAGAGGATCGATTTCCATCGGTCGCCCGCGTTCAAGATCCTGCAGCATCGACGTTTTATGGGCCCCGACCTTGCGAGCCCCTTCGATGCGGCGTTCAACATCGACGCGAAACTTGATGCCGAACTCTTCCGCAATCTCTTGCGCTTCAGTCATCATGGCCTTCGCAACCGCCCGAGTGCCGGTGTCGCTCCCGATAACATCAAGCGTCGCATGGGTCAGTGCACTGATGGGGTTGAAGCAGACATTGCCCCATAGCTTGAGCCAAATTTCATCCCGGATATTGTCGAGCACCGGAGCCTGCAGTCCTGCCTTCGTGAACATCTCGGACAGACGTTCAATATCGGCAGTTCTCTCACCTGAAGGCTCGCCGATCGGAAACCGGTCGCCGTAAACGTGGCGTATGACGCCCGGAGCTTCGATCTCCGTGGCGGGGTAAACTACGCATCCGATTGCACGTTCGGGGCCGAGTTCGCGCCACTGCCGGCCACCGGGATCAATGCTTTCAAGCGTCGATCCCTCGCAGGTATTTCCGTGCTTGTAGAAATACCAATAAGGAATGCCGTTCACGGCCGTGACGATTCGGGTTTGTGGCCCAAGCAGCGGCTGCATGGCCTCGATCACACCTGTGATCGAATGCGCCTTGAGGCAGATGATGACAAAATCCTGCGGCCCAAGTTCGGCAGGATTGTCGGTGCAACGTGGATGCGCCACGCGCTCCTCATCCCCGATCAGCAGCTTGAGCCCGTTGGTTTTCATCGCGGCGAGATGCGCTCCGCGTGCAACTAGGCTGACATCCGCGCCCGCCAAGGCAAGCTGAACGCCAAGATAGCCACCAATCGCACCTGCACCGTAAATACAAATCTTCATCGCGCGCCCCAAATCATGGCCGAATTAACTGCGACACTCCCGCTTGCGCTGTGCATGCGGACCGAGATCATTGAGATCGATCTGAAATATTGAGACGTCTTCTTTGATCAGATCTGGGATCAAAGAAAAAAATGCAGAGCGCAACCACGGCGCAGTCATTGCGATTGCGCTCTGCAGGGAGAAAACGTCAAGCGAAAGCAAGCTGGGCCGATGGCTTCGGCAGTACACTTTCGAACACACCATTGATATCCCGCATGCTGATGACACCGATCAGCGTGTAATCATCGATCACCGGCAGGTGGCGGATATGATTGTCGTCCATCAAATGCCGTGCATGCTCGAGCGTGTCGTGCGAGCTGCAGGACACGAGATGTTGCACCGAGATAAGTGCTGACACCTTCATGTTCAGTCCCGACGCACCGTGCTGGGCGACCGCGCGGACAACATCGCGCTCGGAGAACATACCGACGGCA
Organism: Afipia dichlorophenoxyacetatis; assembly: GCF_055386385.1. NCBI lineage: Bacteria > Pseudomonadati > Pseudomonadota > Alphaproteobacteria > Hyphomicrobiales > Nitrobacteraceae > Afipia > Afipia dichlorophenoxyacetatis. The sequence goes on from NZ_AP029250.1 coordinate 4,796,102, forward strand.
ACATTGCCCTCGGTGCGGCACACGTCTTTGACGACCAGCGAACTGACATTTTCCGCCCGCAGCAAGCGCGCAGCGGTAGCGACGGTTTCGTTCATGCGCACGGTGGCGATGCGCGTACCTTTCCGATGCAGGATGTCTCCGACTTTCATCACAACCTCCCTGATTGGTCACGTTCGCTTTTTGATGAACTAAGATTGGTATACATTATACCAAGAGTCAACCGTGTTTTTCAAAATTTCCCCTATGGTATGCCAGAAAAATTGCCCTGATTTTGGGGCCCAAGCCAGCCGATCGTCCGGACACAAAAAAAAGGCGGCCACTCAGTGGCCGCCAGTTTGCCTCGATCGATCCTGGGGGAGGTTAGTGTTTTAGGACCTCAACGAGAGTCTTTCCGAGACGCGCAGGCGACGGTGAAACACGAATGCCTGCGGCCTCCATGGCCGCGATCTTGGATTCCGCATCGCCCTTGCCGCCCGAGATGATTGCTCCGGCATGACCCATGCGGCGGCCCGGAGGAGCGGTACGGCCGGCAATAAAGCCAACCATGGGCTTCTTGCGGCCACGCTTTGCCTCGTCCTTGATGAACTGAGCGGCATCTTCTTCGGACGAACCACCAATCTCGCCGATCATGACGATCGACTTCGTCTCGGGATCAGCCAAGAACAATTCAAGCATCGAAATAAAGTCGGTGCCCTTCACCGGATCACCGCCAATACCAACCGCAGTCGTCTGACCAAGACCTTCAGCTGTCGTCTGATAGACCGCTTCATAGGTCAGCGTGCCCGAACGCGAAACAATGCCGACATTGCCCTTCTTGAAAATATTGCCGGGCATGATGCCGATCTTGCACTCACCGGCTGTCATCACGCCGGGGCAATTCGGACCGATCAAACGCGAGCTGGATCCTTCAAGCGCGCGCTTGACCCGAACCATGTCGGCCACCGGAATTCCTTCGGTGATGCAAACAATAATCGGCACCTCCGCGTCGATCGCCTCGCAGATCGCGTCGGCAGCGCCCGGCGGCGGCACGTAGATCACACTTGCATCCGCGCCGGTTTTCGCACGCGCCTCTGCCACGGTGTCGAACACCGGAAGGCCGAGATGCTGCGAGCCGCCTTTGCCAGGCGACGTGCCTCCGACCATTTTGGTCCCGTAAAGCAAAGCTTGCTCGGAATGGAAGGTCCCGTTCTTGCCGGTAAAGCCCTGGCAAATGACCTTGGTGTTATTGTCGATGAGAATAGACATTTATGCTGCCTCCTTGCGCGTCGCCCGCACGATTTTTTGCGCGGCATCGTCGAGGTCGTCAGCCGAGACGACGTTCAAACCGGAATCCGCAATCACTTTTTTTCCAAGCTCAACGTTGGTGCCTTCAAGGCGCACGACGAGCGGCACAGTCAGGCCCACTTCGCGCACCGCGGCGACAACGCCTTCCGCCACAACATCGCAGCGCATGATGCCGCCAAAGATATTCACAAGGATGCCCCGGACATTCGGATCGGACGTAATGATCTTGAACGCGGCGGCCACCTTCTCCTTGGTGGCGCCGCCTCCGACGTCAAGGAAGTTGGCCGGCGTTGCGCCATAAAGCTTGATGATGTCCATGGTCGCCATCGCAAGGCCGGCACCGTTGACCATGCAACCGATGGTGCCTTCGAGTGCGATGTAGTTCAGATCATATTTCGACGCTTCGATTTCCTTCTCGTCTTCCTCGGTGAGATCGCGAAGTTTGACGATCTCCGCGTGACGATAAAGCGCGTTGGAATCGAAGTTGATCTTGGCGTCGAGGCAGCGCAGTTCGCCGTTCTTGGTGACCACAAGCGGATTGATCTCGAGCATCGCCATGTCCTTGGCGATGAAGGCGCTATAGAGCTGACTGGTGAGTTTCTCCGCCTGCTTGGCGAGATCCCCGGTCAGCCCTAACACCTGCGCGACCTTGCGTCCGTGATGCGGCATCACGCCGGTCGCCGGATCGACCGAGAAGGTCACAATCTTGTCGGGAGTGTCATGGGCGACTTTCTCGATGTCCATGCCGCCTTCAGTCGAGACGACGAACGCAACACGCGACGTCTCGCGATCGACCAGCATCGAAAGATAGAATTCCTTCGCAATGTCCGAACCGTCTTCAATGTAGAGACGATTGACCTGCTTACCGGACGGTCCGGTCTGCACGGTGACCAACGTGCGACCGAGCATTTCCTTCGCAAACGCCGCCACCTCGTCGATGGACTTTGCCAGCCGCACACCGCCCTTGGCGTCTGCAGGCAATTCCTTGAATTTTCCTTTGCCGCGTCCACCCGCATGAATCTGCGATTTAACGACATAGACCGGCCCTGGCAGCGTCTTAGCCGCGGCAACAGCCTCTTCGACTGTGAAGGCCGGCTCTCCCGCCGAGACCGGCGCGCCGAAACTCTTCAGGACAGCTTTGCCCTGATATTCGTGAATGTTCATGGCGTACTCCCATTGCCGGCCGGGCGGCCGAAATTGGACAGCAATACTGTCCATAATTATGTATTATGTATACCAGAGAATGCCTGAGCCCGCTCGAGAGTCAAATCCTTTTCGTGGATCAGGCCGCGCAAAATGAAGAAGCGCGCCCATCCCGGAGGATGAGCGCGCTTTTTCAATTACTTAGACGGTAATCAGACCGTTTGAGATTTCGCCACCACGACCTTGCGCCAGGGCTTCAGCACCACAATGGCGAGAAGCGACGCGAGGATGTTGGCTCCGGCAGCGATAATGAACACGCTGTCCCAGTTGCCCGACGATTGCTGCATATAGTTTGCGAACGGCACCAGAAGTGCGGCCGTGCCTTTTGCGGTGTAGAGCAAGCCGGCGTTGGTCGTCGCAAATTTAGCTCCGAACGTGTCGGTGCAGGTCGATGGGAAGAGAGAGTAAATCTCGCCCCAGGCAAAGAACACAAAGCCGGAGAGCAACACGAACCACAGCGGATCCTGTCCCCACAGGTACAGCAGGTAAATGCCGATACCTTCCATTCCGAACGCGATGAACATGGTGTTCTCGCGACCGATCATGTCAGAGATCCAGCCAAAGAACGGGCGCGTCAAACCATTGAGCACGCGGTCGATGGTGGCCGCGAACGTCACTGCGGTCATGGTCATCGCCATCAACGTCACCGGGGTGTTGTCGATTTTCCAGTCGGCCGCGATCGGCTTCAGGTTAGCCGTGACCATGAGTCCACCTGCACCCACAATGACGAACATGAAGTACATCAGCCAGAAGATCGGCTGGCGGATGACTTCCGTCGGCAAATAGTTGCGGCGTGTTTGCTGCAGAGCTGCGTTCTGCACAGGTGCGGGCACTTGTCCCGCCTTCGGTGCGAACAAGAAGAACGAGAGAATCACAATGATGATTCCCTGCCCCAGACCGAAATAAAGGAAAGTGGTCTGGAAGCCAGAGTCTTTGATCATGGCCTGGATCGGCGCAACTGTGAGCGCTGAACCAGCACCGAATCCCGCAGCAGTAATACCCGCAGCAAGACCACGCTTGTCCGGGAACCACTTCAGCGCATTACCGACGCAAGTGCCGTACACGCCACCCGCACCGATGCCGGCAATGATCATTCCGAGATAGAAGCCATTGAGTGACGTTGCTTGCGCGTTGACCGCCCAACCGATGGCACAGAGAATACCGCCGACGAGAACGACGATGCGCGGTCCGTACTTATCGACAAACCAACCTTCGACAGGCACGAGCCAAGTTTCAAACAATACGAACAGAGTGAACGCCCACTGGATCGACGCACGATCCCATCCAAATTTTTTCTGAATGTCGGGGACGAAGAATGTCCATCCGTACTGGTAGTTTGCGATCATCACCATCGCGCCGACGCCGATAGCTAATTGCATCCAGCGATAGGTGTCACTAACACGGCCGGCCACAGGGGCCGCCGTTTGAACAGTATCAGCCATAGTTCCTCCTGATGGTGCCCTGTTCTGTTTTGGATGGCGACAAGGCTACCGGGCGTGCATCTTGGTATATGATATGCCACCCGACAAGAGATAATCGGCGCGTTGGTGCGGCGTTTCGACGCGGCAATGGGATGTGTATGTAAGCAAAAAGCTCGGCCTAAGCCGAGCTTTCTTTCGTCGAATATTCAGAAGGATGAGAGCGTTCCGGAACACAGCTTCACTGGCTTCGCAGCACGCAGAGCCAATGAAGCTTTCTTTTTTACATCGCGGTCTTCGGCGCGCGTGACTGCAACCACGCAAGGCCATTCGAGATCAGCGGCCAGAACAGTGCGATCAATCCCAAGGTCATGATCGAGCCCACCAAGCCATTGGAGAAGAAGACACTGAGACTGCCCTGAGATCCGAGCAGCGACTGCCTGAACGCTTCTTCCGCCTTGTCACCAAGAACAATCGCCAACACCATTGGTGCGAGCGGATAGTTACATTTCTTCATGATGTAACCGATCACTCCGAACACCAGCATCAACACCACGTCGAAGACATTGTTGTGCACGGTGTAAGCGCCGATCGCACACAGCACCAAGATGACCGGCGCGATGATGCTGAACGGAATGCGCAGGATCGCAGCAAACAGCGGCACGCAGGTCAGGACAATGATCAGTCCCACGAGATTGCCGAGATACATGCTGGCGATCAGGCCCCATACGAACTCTTTCTGTTCAACGAACAAAAGTGGGCCCGGCTGCAAGCCCCAGATCAACAGACCACCGAGCAGTACGGCCGCGGTGGGAGAACCTGGGACGCCGAGCGAAAGCATGGGCAGCAGGGCCGCCGTGCCCGCAGCATGCGCGGCTGTCTCGGGCGCGACGACGCCTTCGATCTCGCCCTTTCCGAAATTTGCCCCTTGCTTCGACATCCGTTTGGCGATGCCATAGCTCATGAAGGACGCAGGTGTGGCGCCCGCCGGCGAAATACCCATCCAGCATCCGATGAGGCACGACCGCAGTGATGTCGCCCACAATCGCGGCAGCTCTTTCCAGGTTTGCCAGACCACCTGCGCGTTGATCTTGGCGGGCTTACCTCGGAAGTTCAGCCCCTCCTCCATCGTCAGCAGAATCTCGCCGATACCGAATAGGCCGATCACTGCAATTAGGAAGTCGAATCCGTTCAGCAATTCAGTAAAGCCGAAGGTCAAACGAAGCTGGCCTGTGACGCTGTCCAGCCCAACGGTGGCCAGTGCAAAACCGATCATCATCGAAACAATTGTTTTGAATGGCGGCTCCTTGCCCATCCCGATGAAACTGCAGAACGCGATGAAGAACACCGCGAATTTCTCGGCAGGGCCGAACTGCAGCGCGAACTTCGCCACCAGCGGCGCGACCAGCGTAATCATGATCACAGCAAACAGCGCGCCGACGAACGACGACGTGAAAGCAGCCGTCAGCGCCTCACCCGCCTTGCCTTTCTGCGCCATCGGATGGCCATCGAATGTCGTGGCAACAGACCATGGTTCTCCGGGAATATTGAAGAGAACCGATGTAATCGCGCCCCCGAACAGCGCGCCCCAGTAAATACACGACAGCATGATGATTGCCGACGTGGGTGACATGCTGAATGTCAGCGGCAACAAAATCGCCACACCATTCGCTCCGCCAAGACCGGGCAAGACCCCGATGATGACGCCGAGCATAATTCCGACAACCATCACGAGAATATTGAATGGCTGCAGAACCGTTGCGAAGCCATGAAACAGATTTACGATTTCTTCCATATCGTTTCTCCAACCCCAGCTTCGATTTCAGAGACCGAGCAAATCTTCCAATGGCCCCTTCGGTAGCGGAATGAGAAACCATTTTTCAAAGAACAGATAGATTGCAACCGGCACACCCAGAGCGATCGTCGCTGTGATGCTCCACGGATATTTTCCAAGCCATTTCATGAACAGCGCGATGAGAATGATCGAGGAAACGTAGATACCGAGATACGGTATGGCGAACACGTAGACCGTGGTTGGAATCACCACGCAAAGGACTTGGCGCAACTGCCCCCACTCTGCAAACAGCTTGCCGTCATCTTTCTCGAGCCAGAGCTGAATGCAGATCACGATGCTCGAGAGAACAATCGCGACACCAACGCAAAACGGAAACAAACCAGATTTCGGTCCCTCAGGGCCCCAGCCGATCCCGGCTTTCAAACCACCGGCAATTGCGATCAATCCTGTCAGAATACAAACCCCGGCAACCGCGAATTCCATCAATCTGTGCGACGGACCTCGGCCAAGCTCACTTGAATGCTCGCTCATCTCACTTCCCCGCGCGTTATGACTGCCGGTGGCGACGCCACCGGCAGGACTGCTGTCAGATTATTGCGATGCTGCCAGGAAGCCGGCATCCTTCATCAGCGCCTGGTGCCGGGTCTCTTCGTTCTGGACCCACGCCTTGTATTCGTCGCCGACCATCAGCGTCTGATTGAAGGCGCCGTCCTTCATCAGGTTCTGCCACTCCGGCGTTTCGCGAACCTTCTTGAATAGATCGACGTAGTATTCGACCTGTTCTTTCGTCGCTTTCGGTGACGTGAAGAAACCGCGCAACATGAGATACTCGACATCCAGTCCTTCGGACTTGCATGTCGGAATATCACTCCATGACTTGCCGTCATGGATGACTTCCTTGTAAGGCAACGGCTTGCTGTCAAAGACGCAGAGTGGCCGTACAGCTCCACCGCGCCATTGCGCCACGGCCTCAATTGGATTGTTGACGGTGGAGTCGACATGCTTGCCGACGAGTTGGACTGCGACCTCTCCGCCACCACGGTATGGGATGTAGGTGAACTTAGTGCCGGATGCCTTTTCAATCGCAACCGTGATGATTTGATCTTCCTGCTTCGAACCCGTGCCACCCATCTTGAATTCGCCGGGCTTTGTTTTCACGGCCGCGATGTAATCCTTCACCGACTTGTAGGGGCTTTCCGCATTCACCCAGAGGATGAATTCGTCGAGCGCCATCATGGCCACAGGTGTCAGGTCCTTGTGACTGAAGGGAATGCCGGTCCCTAATGGCGTCGTGAACAGGTTCGACAGTGTAATGACGAGCTTGTGCGGATTTCCCGCTGAGCTCTTGACGTCGAGAAAGCCTTCACCGCCGGCGCCCCCGGCCTTGTTCACCACCACGATCGGCTGCTTCATCAGCTGATGTTTGGTGATGATGCCCTGAACGGTGCGCGCCATCTGGTCCGCACCACCGCCGGTACCTGCGGGAACGACAATTTCGACAGGGCGGGTTGGCTCCCACGCGGCTTTTGCTGGTGTCAGAGCAAGGGTCGCACAAAGTGCAATTCCAAGACCGGATATCTGGATCGGCAATCGCGTCATTCTATCTCTCCCTGGACATCGTTTTCCGCCGCTCAACGTCGGCTTGATAAAAGGTCGTCACACTATTCTCAGTTTGAAGTCCTTTCGCTCTTGTCGGCGAATTGCGTGAGGCAGAACCCGCGGTTCTGCCAGTGCCGCATGGTCACGGCTGTTATCGGAAGGAAGGAAGCGGACAGCTGCCCACCGGCTTTGCGCGGCGCAAGCGCGTGACCGGCCGTTGCAGTCATAGGACGAGAGCAGTTGCTCACCGGAGATCGCGATGTATCATCGGCGATCCGGACGACCCGAGCGGCCACCGCTGGAACGGTATCAGCCATCAGTCCCCTCCCGAGTGCGCCGTTCGGTTGAATACGACGGTCGCTGCTCGGGGATCATCCTTGTATGCGATATGCCACCGTACAAGCCTGAATCCCCGCCAATACCTTCCCGCAATGCAATATCGCGAGCGGCCAGGACAATGAAAAAGGCCCCGGGAAAACCGGAGCCTTTTGCAGAAAAACAGGTTTTTAGATCGCAGCGATCAGCGTGCGCGAGAGCGTCTAGCCCTTAGAGGCCAAAACGCGGCAGGTCGCCGTTGCGGACCGAAATCTGCGCACTCTTCATCAGAATTCTGTCAATGAAAGCAACGATTTGACGAAGGATACCGTTTGAAGAAACGTAGCCGAGGGAAGCAGTCTTGGACATTTCAGGGGCCTTTCAATACCAGTCATTTGCGCTTTTGCGTCACCCTTGCGGCGCCGCGTTGACCCCAATCTAGGTATACCAGATACCAAGCTCAACTCATGATTTTGCATGGCAGCATTCACCATGCTGCATCGCGTCATTGCGACGATATGCCGCCAACTTCTCCGCAGAACAAATCAGAAACAAAAAGGCCGACGGGACACCCGTCGGCCTTTGATTTGAAACTAAAGGGACCGAATTATTCGGCCGCCTGAACCTTCGGTGGAGGCGACACCGCGCCCGAATTGTGAATTTCCGCCACCTGGTTGTCGTTGAAGCCAAGCACCTGCTTGAGGATCTCATCGGTATGTTCGCCAAGCAGTGGCGAGCGCGTCACCTCGGTTGGGCTGTCCGAAAGCTTGATCGGGTTGCCAACCGACAGGTACTTGCCGCGTGTCGGGTGATCGACCTCGACAATCGTGCCCGTCTTGCGCAGCGACTGATCCTCAGCCAATTCCTTCATCGACAGGATTGGGCCGCAAGGAATGTCATCCTTGTTGAGGATCTCCATGGCCTCGAACTTCGTCTTGGTCATGGTCCACTGTTCGATGCGCGCGAAGATCTCGTTGAGGCGCGGCAGACGTGCTGGCGGCTTGGCGTAATCCGGATGGGTCTTCCAACCTGGTTCGCCAATCACATCGCAAATCTTCTCCCAGACCGGCGCCTGGGTGATGAAGTAGATGTAAGCGTTCGGATCGGTTTCCCAGCCCTTGCACTTGAGGATACGGCCAGGCTGTCCGCCACCAGAGTCGTTGCCGGCGCGTGGCACCGCATCGCCGAACGGAATGCCTTCACCAAACTGGCTGTATTCCTTGAGCGGACCATGTGCGAGGCGCTGCTGGTCACGGAGCTTCACGCGCGCGAGGTTGAGCACGCCATCCTGCATCGCAGCGGTGACCTTCTGTCCCTTGCCGGTCATCGTGCGCTGATAAAGTGCCGTGACAATGCCGAGAGCGAGATGCAAGCCGGTACCGCTGTCGCCGATTTGTGCGCCGGTCACCAGCGGCAGGCCATCACGGAAGCCAGTAGTTGAAGCGGCACCACCGGTGCACTGCGCAACATTCTCGTAAACCTTGCAGTCCTCGTAAGGACCAGGGCCGAAGCCCTTGATCGATGCCACGATGAGCTTCGGATTGATCTTCTGGATCGTTTCCCATGGGAAGCCCATGCGATCGAGCACGCCGGGACCGAAGTTCTCGACCAGCACGTCGCACTTCTTCATCAGCTCGGTCAGAACCTCTTTGCCCTTCGGGTTCTTGGTGTCGAGGGTGATCGAGCGCTTGTTGTGGTTCAGCATGGTGAAGTAGAGGCTGTCCGCATTCGGAACATCCATCAGCTGTCCGCGCGTGATGTCACCGACGCCGGGGCGTTCGACCTTGATCACGTCGGCGCCGAACCACGCCAGCAACTGCGTGCAGGTTGGTCCCGACTGTACGTGGGTGAAATCGAGAATACGAACGCCTTTAAGCGCCTGTGTCATTGTGGTTCTCCCTAACGCCTGTTCCTGTGTCTATCGAATGAAATGAATAACGAGCTGCAGCCGGCTTATTTCTTCTTCACCACGCTTTGCGGATTGAGATTGCCGATGCGGCCGCTTTCGCTGCCGGCAGTCGGATCAATCACTGCGTTGATGAGGGTTGGCTTGCGTGAGTCCATCGCCGCGTCAACGGCACGCTTCAGTTCGTCCGGCGTCGTCACGTTGACGCCGACGCCACCGAAGGCCTCCATCATCTTGTCGTAGCGCGAGTCCTTGACGAACACGGTCGTTGCAGGATCGGAGTTGCCAGCTGAGTTGACGTCGGTGCCGCGATAAATGCCGTTGTTGTTGAAGATGACGATACAGACCGGGAGGTTGTACCGGCAGATCGTCTCGACTTCCATGCCCGAGAAACCGAAGGCGCTGTCGCCTTCGACCGCGAGAACGGACTTGCCCGTTTCAATGGCAGCGGCAACCGCGAAGCCCATGCCGATGCCCATCACGCCCCAAGTGCCGACGTCCAGACGCTTGCGCGGCTGATACATGTCGATGACGCCGCGGGCGAGGTCGAGGGTGTTCGCGCCTTCGTTGACGAGAATGGCGTCCGGCCGTTCCTTGATGACCGTGCGCAGCGCACCGAGAGCACCATGGAAATCCATCGGAGCCGAATTCTTCATCAGCTTCGGCGCCATCTTGGCGATGTTCTCTTCGCGCTTCGTCTTGACAGCGTTGGTCCAGTCAGACGGAGCGGGGGCCCACTTGTCGCCCATGCCGTCGAGAAGAGCCGACACGCAGGAGCCGATATCACCGACCACCGGAGCAACGATCTCGACGTTGCTGTCCATTTCCTTCGGCTCGATATCGATTTGGATGAACTTCTTCGGTGCGTCACCCCAGGTCTTGCCCTTGCCGTGTGACAGCAGCCAGTTCAAGCGTGCTCCGATCAACATCACAACGTCGGCGTCTTTCAACACCGTCGAACGTGCTGCGCCTGCACACTGCGGGTGCATGTCTGACAGAAGGCCCTTGGCCATGCTCATCGGCAGGAAAGGAACGCCGCTCTTTTCAACAAATGCGCGGATGGTGTCGTCGGCCTGCGCGTAAGCCGCGCCCTTGCCGAGGATGATCAACGGACGCTTCGCGCTCTTCAGAACGTCGAGCGCGCGCTTGACCGCGGCTGGCGCCGGAAGCTGTGCTGGCGCAGCATCGATCACCTTGACCAGCGACTTGGCGCCGGCATCGGCATTCATCACCTGAGAGAAAAGCTTGGCTGGCAGATCGAGATACACGCCGCCCGGACGCCCCGAGACAGCGGCCCGGATCGCGCGTGCCACACCGATACCAATGTCAGCCGCGTGCAATACGCGGAATGCTGCCTTACAGAGCGGCTTGGCAATCGCCAGTTGATCCATTTCCTCGTAGTCGCCCTGCTGCAGGTCGACGATCTCGCGCTCGGACGAGCCGCTGATCAGGATCATTGGGAAGCAGTTGGTGGTGGCGTTGGCCAGTGCCGTCAGGCCATTGAGAAAACCGGGAGCTGAAACAGTAAGACAGATGCCCGGCTTCTTGGTCAGGAAGCCTGCGATGGCGGCTGCGTTGCCCGCATTCTGCTCATGCCGGAACGAAATGACACGAATGCCTGCAGCCTGAGCCATACGACCGAAGTCGGTGATTGGAATACCGGGCACGCCATAGATTGTGTCGACATCGTTGAGCTTCAACGCATCGATGATCAGATGGAAACCATCCGTCAGTTCCTGCTGGTCGTCCGCACCCGTCGTCTCTGGCTTATTTGCCGTCGTCAGCATCAATGGTCTCCCTGATCTCTTTTCTTGATGTTGGTCTAACCGAATATTTCCTGGCCATGCGTCTCGACGTAAGTCGCAAGCTTGAGCGTGTGGTCACGCGCAAGCTTCTCTGCAAGCTCGGTGTCGCGTTCTTCAAGCGCTTCAATGATCGCCATATGTTCGGTCAATGATGCCGACATACGCTCCTCGCGCCCGATGGTCAGTTGCCGATAGCCGCGCACGTGCAGCAGGATATCGTTGGTCATATCGACCAGAACCTGCGACTCGCTCAGCGAAATCAGCGCCTGGTGAAAAGCAATGTTCGCCTTCGAATACTCCGAGATATGATCCTGAGGCAGGCGATCCTTGTCGAAGTCCTTGAAGAAGGTCCGCAGCGCCGAAATATCCTTTTTACGTGCGGTCGTTGTGATGAGCCGAGCCGCCATACTTTCCAGCGCAGCCCATGCGCGGATCATGTCGACGACTTCGATCTTGGTCTTGCGCACAACAACGATGCCGCGGCGTGGAACGGTCTTTACGAAGCCGTCCTGTTCCAGCATCGCGATCGCTTCGCGGATCGGCGTGCGGCTGACGCCCAGATGCTCCGACAACGCGCGCTCGTCGAGCATGACAGGCTCTGGACTGGCGTAGATGTCCATCTTGAGGATGGCATCTTTCAAAGCCTCGTAAGCCTTGTTCTTGAAACTGGCTTCAGGCGCAATACGGACGATTGCGATATCGGCGTCTGTCAGCGGAGCCTTCGATATTTTCTGCGTAGCCATGAATCATCTCCCCTCTTTTGAGAGGCCGTAATACCACGGTGGACAAGGTTTATGTACTTGGCATACCAGATGCCACCGTGTCAAGTTGAGCTGTAATGACGGGTAGAGCTCAATTAACACGCTTGACATTTTTGTTCTTGGCATACCAAATGCCAAGGTCGGTCATACTGCCTCCACCGAACTTGTCTAGGCTTCATGATGGCTTTGATCGAACGGTTGGCTGAGCCGAATCCGTCAACGGTCACGCGTTGATAGATAATCAGAACACGGAATTACAGCGAGCGAGTTAGCCGTCCTAAATCTCGTACGCAACCCAGGCTTAAAAAGGACGTGACAGGAGGAAGCAATGGCTCATTCACAGGACGCAGCCCGCAAGGTTGACGTCGGGCAACAAGCAAAAAGCGAAGTCCGGAAAGTTCTCGATGCGGTGAAGGCAGACGGCCGCAACAGCCTCACCGCCCCGGAAGGCAAGCTTGTTTGCGACGCATATAACATTCCTGTCCCCAAAGAGGGTCTGGCAAAGTCCGCCGCCGAGGCCGCGAAGATCGCGACCGGCATGGGCTTCCCGGTGGTCATGAAGATTGTCTCGCCGGACATTCTCCACAAGACCGAAGCCGGCGGCGTGATCGTCGGTGTGAAGACCGCGGCCGATGCCGAGAAGGCTTACGACACCATTCTCGCGAATGCGAAGAAGTACAAGGCTGACGCTAAGATCGAAGGTATTCAGATCCAGCAGATGCTGCTGGGCGGCACTGAAGTCATCGTCGGTTCGATCACCGATGGATCATTCGGCAAGCTGGTGGCCTTTGGCCTCGGCGGCGTGCTCGTGGAAGTCCTCAAGGACGTCACCTTCCGCCTTGCTCCTGCAACCCGCGACGACGCGCTCTCGATGCTTGACGGTATTCAGGCTCACGAAATGCTGCGCGGTGTCCGCGGCGGCGATCCGGTGAACCGCGACGCGCTCGCCGAGATCATCGTCAATGTCTCCCAGCTTGTCAGCGACTTCCCGGAAATCGTCGAACTCGATCTCAACCCGGTCTTCGCAACCAAGAAAGACGCGATTGCGGCCGACGTTCGCATCGTGGTCGACTTCGATTACAAGCCGCGCCCAGCGCCGCGCTCGAACGAAGAAATCGTCACGGCGATGAACCGCATCATGCAGCCGAAAGCCGTCGCCGTGATCGGCGCGTCGGCTGAAGCCGGCAAGATCGGCAACTCTGTGATGAAGAACCTCATCAACGGCGGCTACAAGGGGAAGATCTATCCGATCCATCCGAAGGCCGACGAGATCATGGGCATCAAGGCCTATAAGAGCGTCAAGGATGTGGCGGATACGATTGATACCGCTGTGTTCGCAATTCCCGCAAAGCTCGTTGCTGCGGCCTTGACCGAATGCGGCGAGAAGAAAATCCCAGGCGCGGTGTTGATTCCGTCGGGCTTTGCCGAAGCGAACGAGCCTGCTTTGCAGGAAGAAATCGTCGAAATCGGCAAGAAGTACAATGTGCGCCTGATGGGGCCGAACATCTACGGCTTCTATTATACTCCGGCCAATCTTTGCGCGACCTTCTGTACAGCCTATGACGTCAAGGGTTCGGCGGCGCTGTCGTCGCAGTCGGGCGGAATCGGCATGGCGATCATCGGCTTCTCGCGCTCGGCCAAGATGGGCGTGTCGGCGATCGTCGGCCTCGGCAACAAGTCGGACATCGACGAGGACGATCTGCTCGCGTTCTTCGAGCAGGATCCGAACACAACGATCATCGCTCAACACTGTGAAGATCTGAAGGATGGCCGCGCCTTCGCGGAAGCCGCCAAGCGCGTGTCCAAGAAGAAGCCGGTCGTCGTTCTCAAGGCCGGTCGTACCTCGGCGGGCGCCAAGGCAGCCTCGTCGCACACCGGCGCCCTCGCCGGCAACGACAAGATCTATGAGGACGTGCTCAAGCAATCGGGCGTCATCCGCGCTCGTTCGCTGCGCCAGCTGCTCGAATTCGCTCGCGGCATCCCTGTGTTGCCGACACCGAAGGGAGAAAACGTTCTGATCATCACCGGAGCTGGTGGGTCGGGCGTGCTTCTGTCCGACGCGGTCGTCGATAACGGCCTGTCACTGATGGCAATGCCGCCGGATCTTGACGCTGCGTTCCGCAAGTTCATCCCGCCGTTCGGCGCTGCCGGCAATCCTGTGGACATCACCGGTGGCGAACCGCCGATCACTTATGTGAACACAGTCAAGCTTGGCCTCTCGGACAATCGCATTCATTCGCTGATCCTCGGCTACTGGCACACCATCGTCACTCCGCCGATGGTGTTCGCCAAGAACATGGTCGAGGTGAAGAAAGAGATGGAAGCGAAAGGCATCAGCAAGCCGATGGTCGCGTCCCTCGCGGGCGACGTCGAAGTCGAGGAAGCCGCCGAATATCTCTACCAGAACGGCATCCCGGCTTACGCCTACTCCACCGAGCTTCCGGTCGAAGTGCTCGGCGCGAAGTACAAGTGGGCACGTGGCGCTGGCCTGCTCTAAGACAAGACATGAATGCCGCCCCGATCACCGGGGCGGCATTCTTCACCAAGCCGTCAATCACGGATCGAATCGATCCAACGCAAAGCGACCTTCATTCCGCATTGATGGGAGTAGGTAGCGATGAAAAAAGATGCGATCAGACGGAAAGCCGTCACTCCGCGCCCCGCGACAGACACTGAGTCCGATGTAAAAGACGGCGGCGTCCAATCCGTCGATCGCGCACTGCTGTTAATCGAGACGCTTGCGGAAGATGATGAGGGGTACCGGCTGACAGATCTGGCGATCCGGACCGGCCTCTCCCCCTCCACCATCCACCGACTGCTGACAACTCTTGAGAAGCGACGCTTCGTTCAGTTCGATCGCGAAGAGGCCACTTGGCATGTTGGCGCGCAAAGTTTTGCAGTCGGCGCTACTTTTGCTCGCCGGCGCAATTTCGTCACCCAGGCAATGCCATTTCTGCGAAAGCTTCGCGACGAGACGCGCGAAACCGCAAACCTCGCCGCCGTCGACGAAGGCGCCATGGTGGTCCTGACCCGGCTCGAAAGTCGCGAGATCATGCGATCGGTCACCAAAATCGGCGGGCGCGTTCCGATGGTTGCCTCTGGGCTCGGAAAAGCTTTGCTGTCGACGTACTCGGAGGAAGATGTCTTCGCCATCATCCGGCGAGAAGGCATGCCAAAGCTGACGTCGAAGTCGATCGTGCGGGCCGGTGAGCTTTGCAAATCGCTTCACGATATTCGTGAGCGGGGTTATTCAGTCGATGACGAAGAAGCGCAAATCGGCCTGCGATGTGTCTCGGCCGTTGTCTATGACGACCGCAGCGAACCTCTCGCTGCTATTTCCGTTTCAGGGAAAGCGTCTCGCGTTCCTGACGATCGTCTGCCAGTTCTTGGACAATTCGTTCGACAAGTGGCGGACGAATTGACAGTGGCCTTGGGCGGGATCATGCCCGCTACGACAAAGTGATCTGGGCGAAACGCCTAAGACCAGCGCCTCATCTGCGACAGGAATGCTGACTGTTCGCGCAGTTCATCGATAGCGCTGAAATCTTTCAAACCGAAAACGATCTAGCTGATTGATAAGGCGTGCATTTCGCACTTCGTGCCGCATCGTGAGAAACAAATAAGCGCGCGTTGAGACTGCGGAAGCGGTTTGTGATGCTCAGGCTCAGGAAACACAACTGTCGGAGCGTGACATGGCTAAGATGCGGGCAATCGATGCAGCCGTACGAATTCTAGAAAGGGAAGGCGTCGTATGCGCCTTCGGCGTTCCGGGCGCTGCAATCAATCCTCTTTATTCCGCGCTGAAGAAGCGCGGGTCCATCAACCACATTCTCGCACGTCACGTCGAAGGCGCGTCGCATATGGCGGAAGGCTATACGCGCGCCAAGGCCGGCAACATCGGCGTCTGCATCGGCACCTCGGGCCCTGCCGGCACCGACATGATCACGGGTCTTTATTCAGCGATCGCTGATTCGATTCCGATCCTCTGCATCACCGGACAGGCGCCGCGTGCGCGTATCTACAAGGAAGACTTTCAAGCGGTTGATATCGAATCGATCGCCAAGCCGGTCACCAAATGGGCGGTCACCGTACGCGAACCCGCGCTGGTGCCGCGCGTATTCAGCCAGGCTTTTCACATCATGCGGTCGGGACGCCCCGGCCCTGTGCTGATTGACTTGCCGCTCGATGTGCAGCTCGCTGAAATCGAGTTTGACGACGAAACTTACGAACCACTTCCCGTTTACAAGCCGGCAGCGACCCGCAAGCAGGTCGAGAAGGCACTCGAGATGCTCAACGCAGCTGAGCGTCCGCTCATTGTCGCAGGCGGCGGTGTGATCAATGCCGATGCGTCTGACCTTCTCGTGGCGTTTGCCGAGATCGTCAATATTCCCGTGGTGCCGACGCTGATGGGCTGGGGCGCAATCCCAGACGATCATGTTCTGATGGCCGGAATGGTCGGCCTTCAGACCAGCCACCGCTACGGCAACGCAACCATGCTCGAGTCCGATTTTGTACTCGGCATCGGCAACCGATGGGCAAACCGACATACGGGTTCAGTCGAGACCTATACCAAAGGCCGTACCTTTGTGCATATCGATATTGAGCCCACCCAAATTGGGCGGGTGTTCAATCCCGATCTTGGCATCGTTTCGGACGCCAAAGCCGCGCTCGAATTGTTTGTTGCGGTTGCAAAGGAATGGCGCAAGGCCGGCAAACTGAAAGAGCGACAGGCGTGGCCGGCGGCTTGTCAGGACCGCAAGCGCACCATGCTGCGCAAGAGCCACTTCGATAACGTGCCCATCAAGCCGCAGCGCGTCTATGAGGAAATGAGCAAGGCTTTCGGCCGCGACACATGTTACATCAGCGTCATCGGGCTCTCGCAGATTGCCGGCGCGCAGTTTCTTGGCGTTTACAAGCCGCGCAACTGGATTAATGCGGGGCAAGCTGGCCCTCTCGGTTGGACCCTGCCCGCCGCTTTGGGCGTGCGCGCGGCCGATCCGGATCGGCAAATCGTCGCGCTCTCCGGCGACTACGATTTCCAATTCCTCATTGAGGAACTTGCTGTCGGCGCACAGTTCAAGCTGCCCTACATCCACGTCGTCGTGAACAACTCATACCTCGGGTTGATTCGCCAGGCGCAGCGCGGCTTCGACATGGACTATCACGTGCAGCTGTCGTTCGAGAACATCAACGCACCGGAGATCGGTGTCTATGGCGTCGATCACGTCAAAGTCGCCGAAGGTCTCGGCTGCAAGGCGATCCGGGTGACGGATCCGAAGGATGCCCAAGCTGCCTTCGCAAAGGCCCGCGAGCTGATGACAGAATACAGCGTTCCTGTGGTGGTTGAGTTCATTCTTGAACGCGTCACCAACATCGCGATGGGGACCGAGATCGACAACATCGTCGAGTTCGAGGAAGTCCTCGATCTGCCGCTCGATGATACTCCGACGACGCCATCGCGTGGCAAACTCCTGCCCGCGTAACCTGATGACGCCGACGACAACATTCAACGAAGACCAAAAATACGGGTGTGGTGGTTCAGAAGCTCGCCTTCTGAACCACCACACGAGTGTGGCTTCTTGCAATTGCCGATCTGTCTTGCAGCTCGTCTCTTATCGGCAATTGCGAGACAAAGCCACACTCCCATTTTGATTTTACTAGTGTCTTGTCGTCTCCAAATAACCGTGCGAGTGCGCGGCAAATTGGTCGGTTATTCGGAGACGGGACACTAGTTCCGCGGATTTGAAGTTCTTCCGAGTGAAGCCGCGAGCTTGATGAAGAACTTCAAGCGGCACTCAAATCATAGGTTTGCTAGTCCCTTTGATTCCGACGTTCGCATCCAAGCAAGCCGAAAGCCTGCGTGAACTTCGGAATCGGGACACGAGAGTCATAGATTTACTGGTGTCCTCTCGAATCCGAAGTCCGCTACGGAGGGCGCTGCACGATGGGCGGACTTTGGATTCGGAACACAAGCCATGACTAAATTCGCTGCCAACCTCACCATGCTCTTCAATGAATTGCCGTTCCTTGACCGCTTCGCTGCGGCCAAGGCCGCCGGCTTCAGCGGCGTCGAGTACCTCTTTCCCTACGACTTCGACAAAGCTGTGCTGGCAGAGAAGCTTCAGCAGCACGGCCTCACGCAGGTGCTGCACAATCTACCTGCCGGAAATTGGAGCGCAGGTGAGCGTGGCATCGCGATCCTGCCCGATCGTGCGAAAGAATTTCGCGATGGCGTCGCGCACGCCATCGACTACGCGAAGGCATTGGGCTGCCGGCAATTAAATTGTTTGGTTGGTATCGCGCCCCGAGGGGCAGATTCGGTAGAGCTGCATGCCACCCTGATCGCTAATCTTCGCTTTGCAGCAGAAAGGCTGGCCAGCCAGCAGATCAGATTGCTGATCGAACCCATCAATACCCGCGACATTCCCGGCTTCTTCCTGACGGGCACGGAGCAGGCTGTTCAGATCATTTCGGAAGTCAAATCAGATAATCTCTTTATTCAGTACGATATCTACCACATGCAAATCATGGAGGGCGATCTGGCTCCCACCATGAAGAAACATCTCGATCGAATCGCGCACATTCAAGTCGCCGATAATCCTGGCCGCCACGAACCTGGCACGGGCGAGATCAACTATCCGTTCCTGTTTCAATATCTCGATGAGATTGGATATCGCGGCTGGATCGGCTGCGAATACAAGCCAAAGGCAACAACCGCAGACGGCCTTGGATGGTACGAGCGCCATAGTGTCGACGCCTAAAGCCGCGCAGCATAGCTGTTCAAGCAGCCCCTTCTAAAAACCTCAAGAAGCGCTCCTCCCTGCAGAGTCACGAAGGTTCCCTTTCGTGATTCGGCACGGGGCCCTCATTCGTGGGTGATTCTCGCAGGTCCCAAAACGTAAAAACCTCCGGCAGGGCATTGCCGGAGGCTTTGGAGGTTTTACGTTAAGACTGATGTCTCACATAAACAAAGGCAGCGGCCGCTACCCTGTGGACGATTTATGCACGATCGAACGACTTAGTCAATTAATTGATTTAGTCATGCATCACGAATTTGTCAGGACTTGAGCCCATCGCCCGCGAAGCAAACAGTTCTTCAAAAGATAATCCCCGGCGGTTTCCCGCCGGGGATCTGAACTCAGATCATCATCGCCGTTAGGCGATTACGATCAGAAGGTGCGGCGAACGCGGATGTTGCCGGAGATCAGGTCCTGATCCTTGAACTCGTAGGTCCCGTTAGCTGGCTTAACACCGCCCGGAGAGCCCACGATCGTGCCAGAGTTCATCGTGTCGAGGCGGCTGTAGAGCACTTCAGCCGAGAACGTCAGGTTCTGAACAGGGGTCCACGCAGTGCGGGTACCGATCTGCCAGATGTTGAAGTCCGGGTTGTAAGCACCCCGTCCGCCAGCACCTGCGAAGTTGATCGTCGTAGGCAAGGCAGCCTGGATCGCCGCCGTTGCAGTGGCATTGTAGTCCACGTGGGTGTAGCCACCGAACACGCCTGTCTCCCAATTCGGAGACCAGTTGTGCAGGTAAGAAGCGCGGACGCCCCAAACCTTGGTCAGCTGGGTTTCGCCGCCGTTGGTGAAGACACCGTCAAACAGAGCGCCCGAAGCGAACGACTGATAGCCGAGGTCCGAGCCGCCGCCGAACTGGGTGAAGCTGTTGCCCACGGTGCCGCCGATGACGTACTTCGGTGCGCCTTCGGTGTAGGTCGCGTCAACCGAGAACTTGTCGCCAGGACCGGTCGGCAGGTTCTTCAGCAGCAAGCCGCCCGAAATCGCGAAGCCCCACTTGTCTTCCGGATGGCCCAGACGTTCGTCGCCGGTGTAGTAGCCGGAGCTCACGTTGTGAAGGGCACCCGACAACTGGGCGGTGAAGGCCGCCTGGTCAACACGGATGTTGCCCACGAAGTCAGGCGAGTGAACGCCGCCGGTGCCCCAGTTGGTGTTTCCGAAGGCAGAGGAACCGCTCGTAAGCGCAGCCGGCGCACCGGTCGCGCCACCGAACACGTAGGATGCAGCCAAGCCGCCACCAGTGGTGCCGGACGCGTTCAGCACAGGAGCACGCTGAATGGTCGTGTTGTCTTCGACGCCGATCTGAGCCGACACGCCGTTGCCGAACTGAGCGGTGTAAGCAGCCTGGGTGATACCGGTCGCGTTGTCGTTACCGCCGATGTAGGCCGACGAGTTGACGTTCGCGGTGTAGGCGCTCCAAGGCGTCGAGAAGTTCGAGATCGCCTTACCGAAGGTGAAGCCGGCGAACTGGACGAAGCCGAAGTCAACCGTCAGGTTACCAGCCGACGGGCCCCAGCCTGAGCTGTGCTCGAAGTTGCTCGACCAGTAGGTGCGAACAACGCCGTATTCCGTCGCGGTGCGTGTGTCGAGGTTGAACTGAACGCGGGAGCGGGTGGTGTAGTAGCCCGAGTCACGGTCATGCGTACCGCTGACGCCTGCAGGGACGCCCGCGCCAGTGAACAAAGCCGAGCTGCTGATCGCGCCGATGCCGCCTGGGCTGTCGTAGTTGTTGCCGTTGATGTTCGCGTCGAACTGAACGTAACCACCCAGCTTGATGCAGGTGTCGGTACCAGGAATGTAGTAGAAACCTGCACCATACAGCGAGCAGACCTTCACGTACTGAACGGCTTTCGCCTTCACCGGAAGATCAGCTGCCTGTGCCCCGGCGACTGCGACGAGAGTCGCCGCCGAACCCAGGATAAGGCTCTTAATCTTGCTCATAAAACCTCCAAGTTTGCTCTGTGAGAAGAGCCTCGGCCTTTGTGGCAATCCACCCGGCTTTTGGCTCTTCCGTTAACCGCTTGGCCGCCTCGCGCCTTCGGACACTCCCGCATGAACGCGAGCGACTTAAGCGAAACCCCAAACAGGACGACCCCGGGAATCCCCCCCAATCGTCAAAGGCAGATGACTGTAAAACTTAAGTGAGCACAACAATTGATTTACTCATGCTTTCATTTGGCCCTAATTGTGTGGTTTCTCCGCAACAGCGTCACTTAGTCCCTGTGGGCAACTGGATGATTGCATCGCTCGGAGAGCGGCCTTAACCTTCGGTCACGAACGTGTGAGGTTAGGGTTGAATGGCAGACCGTAAGTCATCCGCCAGGAGAATCATGGCAGGCCCGCCCGCTGACGTGGGGAACGGACAGACCAGTGGCCAGCCCGATGACGTTCTCGTTCGCGAGTTCGTTTGGGACATTATTTCAATCAATGTCCACCTTGAGGAAATCCGGTCGATCTGGGCGCGCAATCTCGGGATCACGTCACCACAATGGCTGATCTTGATGGCCGTTAACGACCTCGACCGAGGCAAGGGTGCTTCCGTGAGGGCGGTTTCAACGAAGCTTCACGTCGACCCGTCCTTTGTGACGACCCAGACCAAGAGCCTGGAAAAGAACGGTTTCGTACGCCGAATCCCCTCCGAGGAGGATGGCCGCGTCGTATTGATGTCGTTGACAGACAAAGCCAGCAAGCAGATCGCGAGCCTTTATGCGAAGCAGTCCACCACAGACGGCTTCATCTTCTCCGAGCTGGATGATAGCGAGCTCCGCAGCATCACCGACAAGTTGACGCTGCTTAAAGAGCGGATGGGGAAAGCTCTGCTGAAAATCGCGGCGGAGACCTGAAAACTACCCGCAAAGCTTCAAAGCGCGCTGAGACGACGGGATATCCAGTCGAAAATATACTCGCCTGCGATCGTCGGATTGTCCGAATGCGCATGGGATGCAGCGGTTTCTTCGACCGAGAAGCATTTCAACGTG
The DNA here is from genome assembly GCF_055386385.1 of Afipia dichlorophenoxyacetatis. NCBI lineage: Bacteria > Pseudomonadati > Pseudomonadota > Alphaproteobacteria > Hyphomicrobiales > Nitrobacteraceae > Afipia > Afipia dichlorophenoxyacetatis. Next base: position 4,817,963 of record NZ_AP029250.1, read on the forward strand.
ACGTCGCGACCTAAGCCACTGAAATGATGCTGGAGTTCGGAAATTCGGTGGTGATCGACCCAATCCTGCTCGCCGAACGTCACCAATGTGGGGCAGCCAATTTCGCTTAGAAGATCGGGACGCCAAACACTCTGGGCGGCTTCCTCGGCAGGTTCCCCCTCATCTGAGGTGCGCCCCATTATAAAGTGTCGTCCGAGGCTATCCCAAACGCCGGCATCACAAACGGCTGCCGCGAACCGATCATCTGAGCTCGCGGCCCGCGAGGCGAAAGCCGCGCCCAGACCGTCACCCCAAATAACAATCCGCCGCCTGTCCACGTCATTACGCGTCGTCAGATAGTCGACGCAGCCACTGACGGCTGTTTCGACTTCATACTGTATGGTCCCCTTGGTCGGAGGGCTCTCCCCCTGCCCCGGAAGATCCACCAGCAGAAGCGACATCCCTCGGGCGCGAGCCTGACGATGTATCTTATAGAGATGCTCATCCTTGAACTCATCCGGCCCCAAAACGCAAATGACGACGGGGGTCGGAACAGCGGACGCTGTCGGGCGCAGGAAATAGGCCTCGACGTGGCTACCTTCAAAACAGGGGATGCGAAGGATCTCACCCTGGGGTGAAAGATGCCGAACATAAAGGTGCGAGCAGGCACGCATCTGATCGAGAAGGGGCTTGCGCCTGCGGTCGCCCGCCTCGAGGAAAGTCGCCGCCGTCCGATAGTAATTTGAGGCCCGAAGCCAATTGCCCTGAGCCGTTAACGGTTGGCCCTCTGAAAGAGCGGCATCCCCCCGCGCTTTATTGATGTCGGCGATTCTCTTCCACTCGTGAAACCAGCTTTCGTCGTCGCCCGCGACGATCCTGCTTGCTGTCATAAAACATTCAGAAATCGTGCTGCCGCCCTCTTGGGCAGAGCCCAAAACTTTCATGAAATGAAAGCTGTACTCTTCATTTTGCGGCCATTGCGTCCACCCCCGCTCATCGTAGCAGGGTGCCGAGGCATTGAGGGCATTCCGAGTCAACACTGGCAGTCCAATAGTGCAATTGCCGGCAATTCGCAGATCGCGCGGACATCTGTGGCTGAAAATCAGGTCGGCGACGACCGGAGTAACCGCATTGCAGCTATGACATATGGCCTAAAGCGCTATGACAGAACTGCGGGATCAGGCACTTATAATAGAAGTTATCGGGCGGTTTTTTACGGGCTGGACGAGAAGAGATCAATCCAATTCCCGCTAAAAATAGCCCAGTCCCATAACAATCCCGCGAACGGGTCGCGCTTTTGATCTCTTGTTCCAAATATCGCAACGCAATAACGCGCTGAACGCAGCTCCGACAGCGGGTATGTTCATAGTGATGCGAACCGCCGGCGCGGGGTTCGAACTGTCACCCGTACCGTTGAGGCTATTCCTTCACTGCACCAGTCAAAGACGAGACGTAATAATCGACGAATAGTGAATAGAAGATCGCAACCGGCAGCGATCCAAGAAGCGAGCCGGCCATCAGCGCACCCCACTGATACACGTCCCCCGACACGAGTTCGGTTAAAATAGCCACGGGAACAGTCTTGTTTGCACTGCTCTGAATGAAGGCGAGCGCGTAGATGAATTCGTTCCAGGACAGCGTGAAACTGAAAATGCCTGCGGAGATCAGGCCAGGAACAGCCAGCGGCAAAGTAATCCGCCGCAGGATCTGCAGACGGGTCGCTCCATCGACCAAGGCACACTCCTCAAGCTCATAAGGGATGGACTTGAAGTAGCCGATCAAAAGCCACGTACAGAACGGCACCAGGAACGTGGGATAGACCAGGATCAAAGCTAGCGGGCTATCGAACAATCCGAGCTGAACCACCACTGTCGCCAGCGGAATGAACAAGATCGACGGCGGAACAAGATAGGCGAGATAAATTCCGAGCCCCACATAAGGGCTGCCCTTGAACCTCAAGCGTTCGATCGCGTAAGCGGCCAGCGTGCTCGAAATCAGCGAGATGAACGTTGCGCCGACGGCAACGAACATTGTCGTCATCAACCAGTGTGGATAGGCCGTGTTGAACAACAGATGCTTGATATGCGCGAGAGTCGGAGAAGTGATCCAGAACGGATTATGCGATTTGTAGTCAAGCAGTTCGGCGTTCGGTTTAAACGATGTCAGCGCCATCCAATAGAATGGAAACAGCAGGATAATCACGAAGCACGCAAGCGGCAGGTAGATCATCACCATGCGTCGCGCGCGCGTATCCCACGGCATCGTATCCGGCACCGCGGACGCAGAATTGATCACGCGAGCGGCCTTCGCTGGCTGAACCAGGACTTCGGTATCAGTCATTGGCCTCTCCTTGCTGCCACTTGCGCCGGGCGAGACCGAAGTAGCTGAACAATGTCGCGAACACGAGGAACGGGATCATCGAGACGGCAATGGCTGCCCCCTCTCCCAGTTCACCGCCGGCAATTCCGCGCTGGAAAGCCAGTGTTGCCAACAGATGCGTCGAGTTGATCGGCCCGCCGCGTGTGATTGCGTAGACCAGTTGGAAGTCGGTAAACGTGAAGATGATCGAGAACGTCATCACGATCGCCAGGATCGGCATCATCATGGGAAGCGTGATGTAGCGGAAACGCTGCCACGACGATGCACCATCGAGCATCGCAGCCTCGTACAACGAAGGCGATATTGTCTGAAGGCCGGCGAGAAGTGAGATCGCGACGAACGGAATGCCTCGCCAGATATTCGCTGCGATCAACGAGAATCGCGCAGGCCACGGCGTGCCCAGAAAATCGATGTTGGTGGTACGGATGTGCAAAACATCCACGAGCAGATACGAGATGATCGAGAACTGCGGGTCATAGATCCACCAGAACGCCAGCGCTGAAAGAACCGTTGGTACAATCCAGGGCAAGAGCACAATGGCGCGCAGGATGCTCTTGAACGGGAAATGATTGTTGAGCAGTAGCGCCAGCCAGAATCCAAGAGTAAATTTTCCGATGGTGGCGATTCCGGTATAGAGCACGCTGTAAAAGACTGCGTTCCACCACAGCGGATCGCTCAGCAAGTACTGGAAGTTCTCAAGCCCGACAAAGATGCCGCGCCGCCCGATCGTGGTATCGGTGAATGCCAGCCAGACACCAAGGCCCAGCGGATAGGTCAGAAAGACCAGCAGCAATCCGAGTGCAGGCGCAAGACAAACCAGGATGAGGAACGGCCTATAGTCAAACAGCCTCACCAGAGGCCCTTGTTTTGAGCGTCCCGCGCCACGCGGAAGTGTTGTCGTCAGAGACATATGAGTGTCCTGAAGCAAACTTGATTGAAGGCTGGTCGGCGGCTCCCACTCATCGGCGGAAATATCGCTTGGCGCGACGCTCCGCCTCTTTGGCTGCATCCTCAGGAGTGGCTGCACCGGTCGCAACCGCAGCGCACATTTGAATCAACACGTAGTCAGCCGCAACAGCACCACTGGCCGCCGATATTGGTCCCTTGTAGCCGTTCCAGTACCTGTTGTTCATCGTCTCCTTGAAGATCGCGACCTTTGGATCTCCCGACCACACCTCACAATCGCCATAGGCTGTGAGCGGATGAGCCCAATAACCGCTGTTGGCGTTGATCCAGGTTTCGTATTGTTCGCGTTCAAGCATGAACTGAAGGAATGCTTTGGCCGCGTTGGGGTAAGGACTGTGCTTGAACACCATGGCATTCAAGGTAAGCCCCGCCATTGGTGATGACTTCGCAAGACCCAGCGGCACCTTCTGATGGTCGGTGTCCTCCGCGATCGCGGCTGTTGCCGGATCCTTCTTCAACGAGAAATAAAGCGACACGCCATTGGTAGTCATCGAACAGTCGCCCGCCGAGTAAGCACGGTTGTTGCTGACATCGTTCCAAGAGGTCACACCGGCGACCAATGTGGGATACAATTTCTTGAGATAATTAAGTGCGGCAACTGTTTCCTGGCTGTTGATGATGACAGATCCCTCTTCATCGAGAAGCGATGCGTTGTGCGACCAGAGCAGCCAGCTCGCAAATGTGTTGCCGTCTCCCACAGCATTCCCCAACGCAAAACCTGCAGGCTTGCCCGCCTTGTGCAGCTTTTCGCAAAGATCGAGGAAGCCTGCATGATCGTTCGGGACCGACGAGTATCCTGCGGCCTGGACCAGTGACTTGCGATAAACCAGCGGGCCGCCACTCGCGCCGAATGGCAATCCAATCCACGCGTTGCTCTTATGGCGCTTGCCGTACTTCTCGGCCAGGAACATCCAGCCGCCATACCGCTTACCGAGATAGTCCGCCACTTCCGTCAGTTCGATCAGCTTGTCGACGTAGATATGCGGTGCGTCTGAAAACCCGATGATGATATCCGGGCCGGCACCGCTGTTGGCAGTCACTGCGGTCTGCTGGTTGATATCTTCCCATCCAACGAAGTCGACCTTGATTTCAACTCCGGTCTTGTCCGTGAAGCGCTTTGCATTGGCGCGGAAGACATCTTCGTCGGCTTGGACGAACCGCACCGGCCGCAACATGCGAAGAGAAGCCCCCTTCTCGATCTTGAGATCTGGTGCGGCAACGTCCGCGACCTTGATCGATGACTGTGCCGATGTGCGGGTCGCGACCAGCGCAGCTGCAGATAATCCCAAGCTCAAGGCGCCACGACGGCTAATATCGTTCATAATGTCCTCCTTGGCATTGCCGGTCAGACGGTCAGGCGATTGCCGCTTTCCGCATCGAACAAATGAGCTTTGGTGAAATCCGGCATGACCCGGACGGTTTCTCCCGGCCGCAGATCAAACCGCTCGCGGAATGCGCAAACCAACGGCGTGCTTCCGATGTACAGCGTGACCTGCGTCTCGGAACCCGTCGGCTCAACCAGATGAACCCTGGCCTCAATTCCGCTGTCAGGTTGCAGGTGAACGTGTTCTGGACGAATTCCATAAACCGCATGACGTATCGGCATATTGGCAGCGAGGGGCAGTATCGTTCCTTCGGACGTCCGGAACTGACCGCCCATCGCCTCTCCCGTGATCAGGTTCATGGCTGGCGACCCGATGAAACTTGCAACAAACAGATTGGCCGGACGATCGTACAGCTCGAGCGGTGAGCCGATCTGCTCGACGTTGCCGCCATTCATCGCCACGATCTTGTCAGCCATCGTCATCGCTTCAATCTGATCATGCGTGACATAGACCGTCGTGACCTTCAGTCGCTGATGCAGGTCCTTGATCTCGGCCCGCATCTGCACCCGTAGCTTTGCATCGAGATTGGACAGCGGCTCATCGAACAGAAACACCTGCGGGTTACGCACGATCGCCCGGCCCATCGCAACGCGTTGTCGCTGCCCTCCCGACAGCTGACGAGGATAACGCTCAAGCAAGTCGCCGAGCCCGAGAATTGTCGCCGCGCGGTTGACCTGCGTCTTGATCTCAGTCGCCGGACTACTTGCAAGCGTCAATGAAAAGGCCATGTTGTCAAACACGGTCATGTGGGGATAAAGCGCGTAGTTCTGGAACACCATGGCAATATCCCGCTCTTTGGGCGGGACATCGTTGACAACGCGCGGACCAATACGGATTTCTCCGTTCGTAATTCGCTCAAGTCCGGCGATCATCCGCAACAACGTGGACTTCCCGCATCCCGACGGACCGACGAGCACGACAAACTCGCCGTCCTCGATGTCGACGTTCACACCATGCAGGACATGTACGGTTCCGAAAGCTTTCTGAACGTTTCGGATATCAACGCTTGCCATCGCCCCTCCCGCGAAGCAGCAACATTTACTGCCGCCATTGTTCTTGTTGGTGGTTTTGATCGGCCATCAGCCTCTTTGCGGGCTGTTGACACATCGGGAGATTGTATCTGTGGCTTCCCGCTCGTCGAACCAGAACGACGCAAATTTTCATTCCGCGCAAAGAGTGCAAAGCCTATCGATCGAATTCGTTGAGTACGACAGCTAACTCTCATGACACTCCAGCGCATCACGCGGTAAATATTACCTCCGATAGTCTTCGCCTGATCGGTTAATCACGCGCAACAACGCCTCCCAATCAAGCAGGCCAAAGTCGTCCGAACTGCGCATTTTCTTCATACGAGCAGCGGCGTGCTGCACAATATGGTCAGCAATCACTACCGGCGGCTCGTTGAGCGTCCGCGCAATGAGTTCAACCTCACATGCGCGTTCCAGCAGATAAAGACGCTCAAACGCGCCGTGGATCGTATGACCGAAAGTCAAAAGTCCATGGTTGAGCAGAACAACGGATGTGCCTTTCAGGCAGCTCTTTCCCAGCGCATCGCATTCTTCCTGCGTCGCAGGGATGCCGTACTCATGATAAACAACGTCATCGATCACCTGCAACGCGTCCTGACTGATCGGCCGAAGACCATTTCGCAACAGCGAAATGCCCGCGCCAGCTCGCGTATGCGTGTGCATGATGCAATTCGCATCTGGCCGGGCCTTGTAAATGCCGCTGTGGATCGTGAAGCCCGCCTTGTTAAATCGTGCGGGGTCTCCAATGACGTTTCCATCGAGGTCCATCTTGACGAGATTTGACGCACAAATCTCGTCGAACATGTCGCCGAGTCGATTGATGAGAAAGGTATTTGGTTCGCCGGGAACCCGCGCGGACATGTGCGTTTGCAGCAAATCCGTCCAACCGAAATAATTGACGATGTGGTACAGCGCGGCGAGATCACACCGTGTTTGCCATTCTGCGTGGCTCATTTCTCCGGTCTGTTGACTTGTCAGTGGCATAGACATGATTTTCCTCTCCGAAATTCCGCTGCTTATCTCAGACAACGCCATACAGGACCGGGCAGCATCGGCTTGCTTGCCGATCGGACGCGTCATCAATGGATGCAGGTCAGGCTAACGCTCCCACACATGAGCAATCCTGCACAATCGCCTCACGTTTTTACGGTGCGAAAACAGCGGAGCTGTGCGTCGCAACATTCGCGGAGGTCCGCTCTCATCGCATCACCGCGATGCGGAGAGAGACTTGTCACCGATTACGGGGCTGTGCATTATTGTCGACAATATTGTTGAAAGTGCACTGCAAGATGCACTTGAGGAAACAGCAGCAGCGGCCTGTATGCCGAACCCAATTTTGGCGACAGTCGCTCAGTCCGGGAGCATGAACTGTATGGCTGTTCACCAAAATCGCTCCGTTGGACGAACGCTGACAATCCTTGAGCTTCTGGGCAATACAAACAAGGCGCTGACCCTGACGGAAATTGCGCGCGCGGCCGACCTGGACGCCAGCACGGTGTACCGGATCTTGCGCGTGCTCTGCAGTCGCGGCTTCGTCCATCGTATCGATGCCACGCGCCGTTACGTGTTGAGCTTGAACGCATTTCGCCTGGGCACCCCCGATCGCGTCGTTCAGGGGATCGGTAACCGGGCGCGCATGAGTCTGCTCCGCCTTGCCAAGGAATTGAACGAAACCATCCGCATGGCGGTTCTCGAAGGGGCCGAGGCTCGCTTTTGTGCAGAAGCAGGCGTCGCCAAACCCGGACTGCAAATGCTGGGGGCGATGGTCGATGCTCATGCATCCGCGGCTGGAAAGGCGCTTCTTGCCTGGCGCTCGCGCGCGGAAATCGAACTGCTCTATCGCGGCCGGCGCATGCATAGTTATACGGACCGTACCGTGAAGAACGTTCCCGCGCTTCTGAATGAACTTGCCACGGTCCGCACCCGCGGATGGGCCATGTGCGATGGCGAAGGACTTCTCGAGGGCGATCGGGCGTTGGCCGCGCCGTGCTTCGACGGTAAAGGACAGGTACGGTTTTCAATCGCAATCGCCAGCACACGCAAGCGATTGCCGCCCAGCCGGGATAAAGAGTGCCTGCCAAAACTTCTGGCGACCACCCAGGAGATTTCAGATACCCTTGGGCTGCTTGGAAGCGACTGGAGTCCTCAGGAATTTACGGACTACACGCAAGCCGCTGCCAACTACAGCCTCACTGCCCGCCAGCAAAAAGCGCCCCGTGCGGTGACGGGACGCTAACAGCATAACTATCTGAAGCAGCTGATATCTTGCCTTCGCTTAAAGCTTTCGCCCCAGAGCGGCGACATAGCCGCGATTCCAGGTCGGGGTCAGCCACACCTCGTTCATGGTGACGCCCGGTGGCAGGCAGGCAATGTATCGGATCATGTCGCCGCAGTGCTCCGGCTGTAACATGCGTGCGAGATCTTCCGCTGACAACGGGTTTGGCCGATTCTTGAGAATTGGCGTGTTTACTTCGCCCGGACAGAAAGCGGTGCTGCGAATGTTGTTCATGCACTCTTCGACATTGATGCTGTGACTCATCGCGACAACAGCATGCTTGGCCGCAATATACCCAGGCCCCGCCATGGGACCGATATTCCGGCCGGACATGGATGAGGTGTGAATCATCTGGCCGCCACCTTGCGCCCGCATAATCGGAAGCACCGCACGGGCGCAATTGAATGCCGATGTCAGATTGCCCTGAACAAGGGTATCGATCCCCGATGCGCTGAGCTTGGTCCAGCTTCGGTCCTGAATGTTGACACCCGCATTGTTGACGAGGAGGTCGATGCGGCCGAACTTCTCAACAATCCGCTGGACGACCCCATCGATCGCAGACACATCCGTAAGATCCGCCGGTTCGACGGCTACAGTGCCACCACTAGCCTGAATACGGGCGGCCACCGAATCCAATGGCTCCTTTCGCCGTCCCGTGACAACGACGATGGCGCCCTCCTCAGCCAATGCCAGCGCAGCGGCTTCCCCGATGCCGCTGCCCGCGCCTGTCACCCACGCGACTTGTCCATTCAACTTAGCCATTATCTCCCCGGCATTCCGATTTGAAGAAGTTCACCGCCGCTCGATCGATACTGCGGCACGATTCAGCTATTTGGACCTCGATCCAAGCCGACTGGCTGCCACCGACGCAAGTTTGTATTTTGCAGGACTGACGGATTCACACAACTCATCGGCCACAGACCGGAGAGAACCAACGACAGTTCATAACCGACCCGCCGCTTCCGCGCCTCATCGAAGCGCGCTGATGCGGAGGCCACGTGTGCCGAAAGCGTGACATTGTCCATGCTCAACAGGGGATTGTTGTGCGATGGCGGCTCTTTATAGAGAACATCCAGGGCCGCGTGGGCGATCCAGCCTTCTTGCAAGGCTTTGATCATGGCCTCCTCGTCGACGGTCGTGCCACGCCCAGTGTTGATGAAGACCGCGTTCGGCTTCATCTGGCGGAAATGCTGCTCTCCCAGCATTTGATGAACCTCGGGCCGTGCCGGCGCGTGCATCGAGACAAAATCGGATTGCGACAGCACCTCGGACAGAGTCGCCGGCAGGACGCCATATTCCGACATCAGCGTCTCTTCGATGAATGGATCGTAGGCAACCATGCGGAGTCCGAATGGTGCCGCGCGCCGGGCAACGGCGCGTGCCACGCGCCCAAACGAAACAAAGCCCAGGGTTTGCCCTGCCAACCGGGGAATTTTCAAGAGCGCCGGGCGGCCCTCGGACCATCGGCCGTCTCTTGCCATCCGGTCCTGAACCACCACCCGACGAAATCCCGCGAGTAGCAGCGCCATGGCATGGTCGGCGACTTCCTCAATAAAAGTATCTGGAATGTTTGTGACAGGAATGCCACGAGCAGTCGCAGCCTTAACATCGACACTGTCGACACCGACGCTGCCAAGAGTAATGACCTTGCAGTTTTCCAGACTGTCGATGATCTGCTTCGACATCCGGATGCCCTTGGCATAGATGGCATCCGCAGTTTTGGCCGCGGCGATGAAGCCGGCTTCATCGGTTGGGGCCTCAATGATCTCCGCGCCGAGCGGCGTCAGCGCCTCGCTTTCCAATGCATAGCCGCCGCCGGCCACGGTGAAACTCGCACCGGCCGGCGTAACAACCCTGAACCTAGCCATTCTTTTTCTCCAGATCCGTTCGGCCCCCCATACCGAAACGAAGCTAGCGAGAGCCAAGCTGTAGGGTCAACGCGTTGCGCTGTGGCTTTGCAATCCGTGAAATAACGCATCGCTGAAGTCAGATTGATATCAAATCGCGTGGCGTGCCAGCCGCAGATACGCGTCTTTTGCCGGCTGAATGTGCTGCACAACTACGTTGATCAACGACTTCCTGTCCCGTGTCTCAAGCAGGTCGATCATGAGCTGGTGCTGGTCACGGAGAAGCCTCAACAAAACGGGATCGCCGATGCTGTAGGACCGGATCGCATGCGTCCTGAGCGCCATCTGATCGATGAGTTCGATCAAAGGCACATTTCCGCAGAGTGCAAAGAAGGTTCGATGAAACAGCAGATTTTCGCGAAACGCCGTCCTGAGATCGCCGTTCTCCACTGCCTCTGAATGACGGCCATGGATTTTCCGCAGCACGCCGATCACCTTGCGGTCCGCAGGCAGCGGCATCAATTCAGCCGCGCGCTGCTCGATCAGCGTGCGAACAACGTAGAGCTGCTCCACCTCCTCAACCGTGTAATCACGGACAGAGGCCCCTCGGTTCGGGTGGATGACAACCACTCCCATGACTTCAAGGTCAGAAAGCGCCTGCCGCACCGTATATCGCTTCACCTGATGGCGTTTGGCGATCTCCTCTTCGACCAGCCGAGCACAAGGCGCCAGCTGACCCAGCGCAATCTGCTCTTCCAGAATGCCAACCAGATCATTCGTCCGGAGTGTCACCGGACTGTACGTCCGCGATTTCATGTTCCGGCCCTGAACAGCGGCGGCAATCCAACAGGTCGATCGCCTGCCATGACAGTCGAGAGCCGACATTCTTGATAGCCATTCAACGGTCATCAAGGACGGAAACGCCCGCTTTTCAGTAGATAATATGCTTGGAACGATGGCCTGTTCAAACCGATGGCTGATTCCGCGCCGCACCAAGCCGGTTCAGCCAGCTCCCAGACGTGCTTGCGTCGACTTCAGTAAGTCGCGGCAAGGTATTCCACGATCTTTCCGACATCCGCCTCTTCGATGGGCGCGCCGTAGACCTTGATCATCTTGGTGACTTCAGCCTGCCAGAAATCCTTCTTGAACTTGGGGCCTTGAGGCTGGGTCTTGATGTAATCAGCCGAGTGACACGCCGTGCAGTTGTTCTGGACAACCTCCAGATTCGGTCCTGGCTTGAAAGCCGCGGTCTCCTCAGGAAGCTGGTAGGAGACGGGCTTGGCCCTCGCCACGAAGGGAGCATAAGCGGCAACGGTGAGAACTGCCGCGCTCACGAGACCAATCATAACCAGTCGCTTCATGATCACTCCCATCAAGCTGCCACGACGCGATAAGTCTCGACAACATTCCGCAGATAGCCTGCGGGATTCCACAACGGCTGTAAGGGCTGCGTCTTGCCGTCATTGCTCGTCGCACGAACCTTCACCTCGTGTGCACCGGCGGGTAATTTGACCGACGACTTCCATTCGCGAAATGAGTATCGGCCGAGATCCTTGCCGAGCCGCGTCGGTACCCACGTTTGCCCGCCATCGGTCGAGACAGAGACGTCCTTGATGCCACTTCCGCCGTCAAACGCGATGCCTCTCAATGGCGTCTCAGCCCCGGCCTTCACCTTGGCACCATCAGCGAGGTTAGTCAGAAACGACCGCACGGTGAACTTGTTGATCGGAATCGTTGCCTTCGGCGCGGTGCCGGGCTCGACGCAATTACAATCATTGTCCGGGATCCGATAGGCCGACTTCATCCAGAAGCCATCGAACACCGTATCGATGACGGTGACTTCATTGAGATGCTTGACCCAGTAAGTGCCATAATAACCAGGCACGATCAGGCGCAGAGGGTATCCGTTGAGAACCGGAAGGTCCGCTCCGTTCATGGCATAGGCCAGCATCACATCGCCGTCTCTTGCATGGTCGAGATCGAGCGCCTTGGCAAAGTCTGGCGTTCGGTCACTGACCGGACCATCCATCGCACCGAACACGACCTGCTTGGCGCCAGCCTGAACGCCGGCTTTGTCGAGAACAGTCTTGAGCGGGACTCCCTTCCAGCGCGCGTTGCCCATGGCGCCATTGCCGAGCTGGCCACCGGCCACGCGTGGTGAAAAAAAGCCGCGACTATTTCCCGAACATTGATTGACCGCGACAAGCTCGTTCGCGGGCATCTTCTTGATGTCGGCGAGCGACAGCTTCATCGGCTTGTCGACCTTACCCTTGATATCGACCGCGAACTTGTCCGGATCGATATCGAGCGGCACGTCGGCGAGATGGTAACGCACGAAGAAGGCATCGTTCGGCGTGATGATGTTCTCGTTGAACACTGAGAACGGTGTTTCAAGCTGAGGTGGACGGCTTGTCAGGCCGATCATTGCTCGCTTCTGCGGATATTTGACGATTGGCCGGTCGCCGTTCTCGAACGGCAACGTCAACGTCTCCGCCAAGCCCGCGGAAGAAAATCCACCGAAGGCCCCACTTCCTGCTGCGAGAGCGAGGCCACCCTTTAACACCGTTCTGCGATTCATCATCCGCGTCACCTTGCAGTTCAAAATGATCGGCTCACTCTTAGCCGGCAGCTGCTCGCTTGCTCACCGCTGGCATCATCACGTCGGACAGAAACGCGGTGATCTCGGCCGGCGTATTCGCCACCCTGACGCCTGCCTTTTCGAGCGCCGCTCTTTTGGAGGCATATCCGCCGCGGCCACCGGTCACGATCGCGCCGGCGTGTCCCATCTTCTTGTCCGGCGGCGACGATCGGCCGGCAATGAAGGACACGATGGGCTTCTTCATCGTGCGGGCATATTCCGCAGCTTCTTCTTCCATAGTGCCGCCGATCTCTCCGACCAACACAATGGCCTCCGTCCGGTCATCTCGATCGAGCTCTTCGAGCGCATCACGAGTCGTCGTGCCGATCATCGGATCCCCGCCGATCCCGATGAAGGCGGATTGCCCGAGGTTAGCGCGCGTCAGGTTGAGACACATCAACGTACCAAGGCTGCCGCTTCGCGAAATGACGCCGACGTTGCCGGGCGTAAACACGTTTGGATTGTGGCCCGGCATGATCCCGACAAACCCTTCCCCAGGGGTCACGATGCCCGCGGTGTTGGGTCCAATGATCCGGCTTTTCGATCCGCGCGCACGAGCGAAGATGTCGAGCACATCATGGCTCGGAATGTGCTCCGTCAGGGTCACGATGGTGCCAACACCCGCATCAATGGCATCGACAATGGCATCGCGTGCCATGGATGGCGGAATGAAGATCACCGAAACATCACAACGTGTCTGCTTCGCCGCTTCAACCGCCGAACCAAAGATCGGTACGCCAAGATGAGTCTCACCGGCGCGCTTCGGATTGACACCACCGACGACCTCGGTGCCGCACTCCATCATCTTTTCGGCCCAGAATGTACCTTGCTTGCCGGTGATGCCCTGCACCAGAACCTTTTGACCACGTCGATAAATCATTGTGCTGCCTCGATCGCCGCTTTCACCGCGTCTTCCATGAGATCATAAGGTTCGATGCCAAGCCGTTCGCGGACGAGCTTGACCGCTTCATCCGAGCCTGTGCCATGGATCGAAAAAAACGCCGGTACCTTTGGCTTGAGCGTCTCCCAAGCGCGAACCACGCCATCGGCCATCACATCGGTGCGCGCGAAGGCGCCACAAAAATTGATGACAAGGCTTTTGACGCCGGGATTTGACAACACCAGATCAAGTGCAACCTCGGCCTTGGTGTAGGCTTCGCCGCCAATTTCAAGGAAGTTCGCCGGGCGTCCGCCGAGATGATCGATGACATCCATCGTCGTCATCGTCAGACCGGCACCATTGGCCAGAACGCCGACATTCCCGTCGAGCTGAATAAACTTCAGCCCGTGTTCAAGCCCGCGCTCTTCCAGCACCGTCATCTTGGGCGGATGGGCCACTTTAACGAGCTCGGGCTGGCGAGCGGTCGACGCGTCATCGAGGCTGAACTTGCAATCGAGTGCGACAACCTTGCCGTTGCTCAGAAGCGCGAGGGGATTGATCTCCACAAGCTCGGCATCGCTGTCGCAAAACACGCGATAGAGCTTGACGAGCGTTTCACCAATATCGACGGCCGCTGGTCCGAGGTTGAGACCGGCAAGAAGTTCCGCTGCATGGGACGTCGTAAAGCCTTGCTTGAGATCAACGACATGTCGCCTAATCGCGCCCGGCTTTTGCTCGGCGACTTCCTCGATGTCCATCCCTCCTTCTGTGGAGAACAAGACAAGAGGGCTCCGGCTCGGCACATCGATCAGAACAGCGGCATAGAGCTCGCGCTCGATCGGGCAACGCTCCTCGACCAGCACCCGCTCCACACGGCTTCCGCCAATCATCATGCCGAGAATCTGGCGTGCAGCCGCGGCGCCATCCTCAGGCGTGTCCGCCATCTTGATGCCGCCGGACTTACCTCGCTTACCGGTCGGCACCTGCGCCTTGACCACGGATGGGCCAATTTTTGCAACCGCGGCCGAGACTTCTTCCGGACTCCGGCAGACCGTGCCATTGGGAATGGGCACTCCTGCCGACGCCAGAACACTTTGCTTCGCTGCGTATTCTTCGAGATTCATTGTTCTGATCCTATTTCCCGTACCGGGCCCAGTGCGGACCAAAAAGTGCTTCCTCCGACGGCTTGTCTTCTGGAATAGGAACCACGAGGTGTGTGATGTTGAGGAAGTGCTTGTAATTCAGGTTTTCTGAGATGCTGTTCTTCTGCCAAGAGCCGCATCCCATGGTCAGCGTGAATTCGAGACCGCTGTCGAATCCGCCGCCATTGCCGAAGGTGTGCGCAAAGTTGATCAGAACGCGGACGACCGACAGGTCTTCGGCAAGTTTCTGCGCCCTTGCCATGTTGGTGGTATGCAAGCCCATCGAATGACCCTGTCCTTGGTAGTCGAGAAGCTTTTGCACCGTCTGGGTCGCAGCCTCAAAATCCGGAGCCTTGTAGACTGTGAGAACCAGCGCCAGCTTTTCGCCTGACAGCGGAAATGCTTTTCCGATGCCGCTCTCTTCCACCAACAGGTATTTCGAGCTTGCGGCCTCCTCGGGCAATCCGAATGCCTTCGTCAGCACCGGCATATCGCGCGCAATGAGATGCCGGTTCAGCTTTCCGTTCTGCCAGAGTTCGCTTTGAACGCGCTGCTTCTGCGTGCCGTCGACGAGGTAACCGCCCGCCTTCTTCAGCGCTTCAATCGCAGCGTCATACACGGACTCGACGATCACCACAGCGTTCTCCGAGGAACACGATGTGGCGTTATCGAACGTCTTCGATGCACAGATCTTCTGAGCGGCCGAAGCGAGGTCGGCAGTCTCATCAATGATGACGGGGACGTTTCCTGCTCCGACGCCGATCGCTGGCGTACCGCTGTGATACGCACGCCGGACATTGTCCTGGGAGCCGGTTACGATCACGAGATCGACGGCCTCCATGATCGCTTGGGTTGTGTCCTTAGTCACGGGAGCCGGCAAAATCTGAACCAGATCCTTCGGCAGCCCAATCTGCTCAAGGCTTTCGCGCATGTATTCGACGGCAAGCGCTGTCGTGCGATAGCCAAGCGGCGACGGCGCGATGATCACGGCATTACGGCCCTTGATCGCCATCATCGTCTTGTTGACGGGGGTCGCGCCCGGGTTCGTTGACGGCGTAATGGCGCCGACAACTCCGATCGGCTTGGCGAACTTCACGATGCCGCGCTTGTCGTCGCGCTCGATCTCGCCAACGGTTTTGGCCCGCAGAAGATCGCGAAGCGTGCCGAATGTCTTGCGCTGCTTCTTGATGATCTTATCGGGAACATTACCCAGACCCGTATCTTCGACCGCAAGCTCCGCGAGTTCTTTCGCGTGCTCCGGCTTGTAGAGCGACCAGGCGATGGCCCGCACCGCTTCGTCGACCCGTGCCTGATCAGCATTGGCGAAAGTCTCCTGTGCAGCACGCGCACGCCGCATGAGATCCTTCGCGATGAGATCCGCGCTCGACAGTCGATTGTCCATTTCAAGGATGGCACTCATTATATTAGCTCCGCTTGTTCAAGGCCATTTCGGGAATTGCGTCAGGGAGGGGAGTTTGGCTTTCCCTCACATCGACAAAGCGTTTTCCAGGATTAGTCGTGAAAGCCAGGATCGCGCCCAGCAACAGAACGCCGAGTGATGCGATAAACGGCACATCCCATCGTCCCGTGAGATCGATCGCCCAGCCAAACGCAACAGGGGAGATGATGCCGGCCATACCGAAGCCGAAGTTCATAAAGCCGCTGGCGCTGCCGGAATATTGCGGAGCAATATCCATCGGAATGGCCCAGATAGGCGCTACGATCAATTCTGCGAAGAAGAACGCCAGGCTGAGGCAGATCGCGATCGTCGTCAGATCGTGAACGAATACGATCGGGAGCATGAAGCAGAAGGATCCGATAAATCCGAGGACGATGACTGAGATTCTCGCCTTCCCGACATTCCCGGTCTTTCGCAGAATGCGATCGCTGAGGATTCCACCGACCGTGTCGCCGATGACACCTGCAAAGAACACCCCGGCCGCGAACAAGGCTGACTTCTTAAGATTCAGGTTGAATTCGTGCATGAAGAACGATGGCAGCCAGTTGAGGTAAAGCCAGAGGATCCAGCCGTAGCAGAAATCCGTCAGCGTGACCGGCAGGATGCGCTTGAGCAAAGGTCCCCACGGCACCTCTTTTCGCGTAGCAGCGACAGATGCGGGAGGCAGTCCTTCGAGATCCTGCGGCGTGATCTGAGAATGCGTACGTGGATCATCCCGGAAGTAGAACCACCACAGAACAGCCCAAAGGAAACTTGCAGCACCAAGCACATAAAATGAAACGCGCCAGGAGAAAGCGACGACGAGAAACGCGATAAGAGGCGGCGTCACCGCATTGCCGAAGCGAGAGAAGGCGTGAGTAATGCCTTGCGCAAAAGCCCGCTGATCTGGCCGCATCCAGTTGGACAACGCTCGCGTTGCCGTCGGGAATGCTGGTCCCTCGCCAATGCCAAGGGCAAGTCTGGAAAGAAAGAGCGCAGCTAAGCCGCCGACCATTCCCGTCCATATGGTCGAAGCCCCAACGAGCAATGCGCACAGAACCAGCGTCACACGCGGCCCAAGACGGTCTCCAAGCCACCCACCTGCGATTTGAAAGAAGGCGTAAGGATAAGCGAAAGCCGAGAAGGCGATTCCAAGTTGCGTTGCAGTAAGACCAAGATCTTTCTGCATGATCGGCGCCGCAGTCGAGAGATTGACGCGGTCGACGTAGAAAATAAGATACATAAGGCAGATAGTGAACAGGACGAGACGGCTCGCCTGGTTCCGCATGAGCATCATGTTCGCCTCCCAGCGACGGTTTCCGATTTGTACCTCTGCCTTTTGAATTCGAAATTCAGATTTCAACTTCGAACTTGGCAGGGCCATCGTTTCGCGTACGCTACAACGCTCATCGATCCATCATGAAATCGATAATTTGCATCGTCATCATTCGCGGGATTTATCATTGAGCCACGACCTCGACATTGCATTGCTCCGAACGTTTGTTGCCATCGTTGACACCGGAGGCCTTACATCTGCAGGCAGACGCGTGGGACGAACGCAGCCGGCCATTACGCATCAGATCAAACGTCTGGAAGATTTGATTGGCCGCACGCTTTTTGATGACAATCGCCGCAAACTCAGCCTCACGCATGATGGAGAGGTTCTGCTCGAGTTCGCACGTGCAATATTGAAATTGAATGCTGAGGCACGCGCGAGATTTTCAGCACCGGATATCGCGGGCCATGTCACCTTGGGCACGCCGGACCTCTACGCGTCCTATATTCTGCCCGAGGTGCTCGAAACGTTTTCTAGATCTCATCCGAATGTCGAGATTGAGTTGCGCTGCACACGCAGCGTCCAACTCTATGAGGCACTGGAGCGCGACGAGATCGACATCGCATTGATGACCAATCAGCCGGACTTCCGGCGCGGTGAGCTTGTGCGACGCGAAGGGCTTGTCTGGGTCGCGGGCATCGGAAGCGCACCTGAACTACGAAAGCCCATTCCCCTCGCGGTGCTGCCTCAGGGTAGCGTGTATCGGCATCAAGCACTTGAAGCATTGGGCGCCGCCGGCCGACAATGGTCGATCCGCTCAGTCTGTGACAGCATCGCGGGCCTGCAGGCTGCCGTATTTGCTGGCCTGGCTGTCTCTGTGTTTCCGCGCTGCGCGATCGTTCCGAACCTGCGATGTCTCGACGAAGCAGACGGCTTACCGAAGCTTCCCCCCATTGAGCTCGTCATGCATCGCAAACCCCAGGGCATTTCGGAAGCTGCAGAGCAGCTCGCCCAGCATATCTCGCGCGAGCTTGGCGACGTTGAGGCTGCCTCATTGGTGCCCGCCAAGTAAGCCGCCCCTCAAAAATGATGGCCGCGCAAGCGCGGCCATCGGAAGTCCAAACCGGAACACAGAGGCCGCTTAGGCGACTTGCTGGGGTCGCATATCTTCCCGGTTGATCCCGGCAACCTTGACCGGCTTCTTCATGGCATCGCGCCGGAAGGGTTCGCCGAGCTCCTGATTGAGCAGGACTTCGATGAACGTGGTGATGCGCTTCTTCTGATCCTCGCACGATTGCCGCAGCGCCTCGGTCAGCTCTGCTTGCGTCTTCACCACAACGCCCTTCAGCCCGCAGCCTTCAGCGACTTTCGCATAGCTCAGATTCGTGTTCAGTTCCGTGCCGACGAAATTGTTGTCGTACCAGAGGATCGAGTTTCGCTTTTCCGCGCCCCACTGATAGTTGCGGAAAATCACCATTGTCACACCCGGCCATTCCTCGCGGCCGACTGACCCCATCTCATTCATTGAGATACCGAAGGCGCCATCACCAGCGAAGCCGACGCAAGGCGTATCCGGATTTCCGATCTTCGCGCCAATAATTGACGGAAAGCCGTAACCGCACGGGCCAAACAGACCGGGCGCGAGATATTTTCGGCCTTTATCGAACGCCGGATAGGCGTTTCCGATCGCGCAGTTATTGCCGATATCGCTCGAGATAATCGCCTCGCGCGGAAGCCCCGCCTGAATGGCACGCCAAGCCTGACGAGGCGACATGAGGTCCTTGTCCCGCGTCCGAGCATTTTCGTTCCATGTCGTGCCCGGATCATCATCTTCATGATCCATGCTGGACAGCGTCTGCAGCCATTTTGACTTGGTCGAGTGCACCAGTGCCTTGCGATCTTCGCGGCCTGCATTACCGGCGGCCGGTGACAATTTCGCCAGAATGCTCTGGGCGACCTGCTTTGCGTCGCCGCAGATTCCCACGGTGACCGGCTTGGTCAGGCCGATACGATCGGCATTGATGTCGACTTGAATGATCTTGGCAGTCTTCGGCCAGTAGTCGATGCCATAGCCAGGCAATGTCGAGAACGGATTGAGGCGAGTGCCCAGCGCCAGCACGACGTCGGCTTTGGCAACCAACTCCATGGCGGCTTTCGATCCATTGTAGCCGAGCGGACCGACGGCCAACCGGTGACTGCCCGGAAAGCTGTCGTTGTGCTGGTAGTTATTGCAGACCGGCGCATCGAGCCTTTCAGCCAGCGCGACACACGCGTCGATCGCATTTCCGATCACCACACCAGCTCCCGACAGGATGACGGGAAACTTTGCTTCGGACAGCAGCCTTGCCGCTTCCGCGACAGCGGCCTCGCCGCCCGCAGGCCGTTCGAATTCGACAACCGCCGGCAGATTGATGTCGATCACCTGCGTCCAGAAATCACGCGGGATGTTGAGCTGCGCTGGTGCAGAAAGGCGTTTGGCCTTGAGAATGACGCGGTTGAGCACTTCTGCGACGCGTGATGGATCGCGTACCTCTTCCTGATAGCAGACCATGTCGCGGAACAGAGCCATCTGCTCCACTTCCTGGAAGCCGCCCTGCCCGATCGTCTTGTTCGCAGCCTGCGGTGTGACCAGCAGCATCGGCGTGTGATTCCAATAAGCCGTCTTGATCGGGGTGACAAAGCCCGTGATGCCGGGGCCATTTTGCGCAATTGCCATGGCCATCTTGCCGGTCGAGCGCGTGTAACCGTCGCAGATCAAGCCGCCGTTGGTCTCGTGCGCCACGTCCCAGAACGTGATGCCGGCCTGAGGAAACAAGTCGGAAATCGGCATGAAGGCCGACCCGATGATGCCAAATGCATGCTCGATGCCGTGCATCTGCAGCACTTTTACGAATGCTTCTTCCGTCGTCATTTTCATGTTGCGTCTCCTCTGACGTCCCAGATGTCGGGCACGGCGTTTTGTTTGGGGCACGTCATCAATGACACGCCCAATTCCCCCTCACAACATTTTTTTCATTTTTTTGCTTTTTTCGTTCCACTTATCGGAAT
The DNA here is from genome assembly GCF_055386385.1 of Afipia dichlorophenoxyacetatis. Classification (NCBI taxonomy): domain Bacteria; kingdom Pseudomonadati; phylum Pseudomonadota; class Alphaproteobacteria; order Hyphomicrobiales; family Nitrobacteraceae; genus Afipia; species Afipia dichlorophenoxyacetatis. The sequence continues at coordinate 4,838,244 of NZ_AP029250.1, forward strand.
TTATGCTAATCAGGAGTCCATGAATGATCTACAGGGTGTTCTGAAGCCACTCGCGTTGCTCGAAACTGTCGCCGGGATGCAGCATCCCGCGACGCTTGCTGAATTGGCGACAGGCATGAGTGTGCCGAAGCCAACCATGCATCGCTGGCTCGCGTCGCTCGAAGATGCAGGACTGCTGCAGCGGACTCTTGATGGCCGCCGATACGAGCTGGCGCCGCGCGCATCTCAACTTGCGTTCGCAATTCTGGCGAACAGACCAAACGGCGCGGTGAGGCACGAAATCTTGCGCAACGTTGTTCGGGATGTTGGTGAAGCGTGCAACCTCACCATCCTCGACGGTACCCACGTCACCTATGTGGACAGAGTTGAATCAACGTGGCCGCTGCGGATCACATTCCAACAAGGCTCAAAAGTGCCCGCCTATTGCTCGGCGAGCGGCAAACTCTTTCTCGCTTTGATGCCACCGGCCAAACGCGATCCACTGCTTCGCCAGCTTGCGCTGGAGCGCCTGACTGAGAACACACTGACGGATTCATCGGCTCTGATGAGCGAGCTGAACGCCATTCGACGCGACGGATTTGCTCTCGATCGAGAAGAGTTCATGTCCGGCCTCGTCTGCCTCGCAGTGCCGATTTACCAGAAGAAAGGCAAGGCGCGTTCGTGCGTCGCGGCGCTTGCCATCCAGGCGCCCGTCACGCGTCTGCCTCTTGCCGAGATTCAAACCAAGCTCCCCGTTCTTCAGAAAGCCGCCGAGACACTAGCCGCAACATTGATCGAGTAGCCGGGAACAACCATCATGCACCAGAGTGAACGAACCTACGACAGGCTCAATGCCCTCGAAGCAGCCGCACGCGGCAAAGGGCGTCTCTCGGTCGCCGTGGCTTATCCGTGTTCAACCGACTCGCTGGCTGCGGCACTCTCTGCTCGCGACGACGGCGTCATCGAACCCATTCTCGTCGGGCCCCGTCAAAGAATTGAAGCGTGCGCAAACACCTTGAAAGTCAGCCTTGAGGGATTGCGCGTCGTCGAGGCCGCGGATGATCCCGTGGCGTCATCACGCGCAGCGGTGGCACTGGTCAGTGCCGGCGAAGCCCGCGCATTGATGAAAGGATCGCAGCACACCGATGAACTTCTGGGCGCCGTCGTATCCCGCGAGGCGAACTTGAGAACGTCAAGGCGTATGAGCCACGTCTTCTGGTTCGACCTTCCCGCCTATCACAAGCCATTGATGGTGACAGATGCGGTCGTCAACATCGCCCCCAGCTTGAAGGAAAAGGTCGATATTCTTGCAAATGCGATCGGACTGGCACATGCGCTCGGATTAAGCTCACCCAAGTTTGCATTGTTGTCGGCCATTGAAACAGTCAACCCCGATCACGTCTCGAGCTTGGACGCTGCAGCGCTCTCGAGGATGGCTGATCGCGGCCAGTTCAGCGGCGCCGTTATCGATGGACCGTTGGCATTCGACAACGCCATCTCTGCGGCATCCGCAGCGACCAAAGGTATCTCCTCTGCTGTCGCCGGAGATCCGGATCTGCTGATGGTGCCCAATCTCGATGTTGGCAACGTCCTCTACAAGTCGTTCATTTATATGGGCGGCGGCGAATGCGCAGGTCTCGTTTTGGGCGCGCGGGTACCGATCATCCTCACCAGCCGCTCGGACTCGCGGCGCGCACGTATTGCTTCATGCGCTCTGGCGCAACTGAGTCTTGGCGCGAATGGGGACAGCTCCATTCATTGATCGCTGCGGATTAATACTTGCGATCACGTATTTACGTCTTACGGGGCATCGCTTGCAGATGTGATGCCCCTGCATCACGTTAACTTAATTAGCGGCACCTTTGAGGATCAGGTCTGCCGCTTTTTCGGCGATCATAAAAACTGCCGCTTGCGTGTTCCCTGACACGATGGTCGGCATGACCGACGCATCAACAACGCGAAGACCTTGAATGCCACGAACGCGGAGTTGCGGATCGGTGACGGCCTTATCGTCCCTGCCCATCCGGCAAGTGCCGCAAATGTGGTAGATCGTCTGCCCGTCTCTCCGCGCAAACTCCAGCCAATCATCGTCGGTTCGACAGTTCGCGCCCGGTGCCAATTCCATTTCACGGAACCGATCCATCGGCGCCTGATCGATGATGTGCCGCGCGATCTTCATGCCTTCCACCATGACGCGACGGTCTTCTTCCGTCGCCAGGAAATTCGGGCGGATCGACGGCGCCGCCATCGGATCGCGCGATACGGCATGGATGGTGCCGCGTGATTCCGGACGGAGCTGGGTTACGCCGAGGGTCATGCCGGGCAGCCGGTCAAGGATACGCTCGGCGGCATTCGCGTAGCTGGCGTGCATGAAGAAGTACTGCACGTCTGGACCTTCGAGGCCGGGACGCGTGCGGACGAAGCCATGCGCCAAACCCGTACCAAGGGTCAGAATTCCCTTCCGCGTAGCAAAGTACTGCGCAACAGAAAGTGCGAGTCGCAAGCCGCGCGTCTGCTCGTTGAGCGTTACCGGCAGCTTGACCCGCCAATTCATCCGCGTGCAGAAATGATCGATGTAGTTCGCACCGACACCCGGGAGCGCATGCTGCACAGTGATATCCAGCGGCTTGAGAATTGCAGGATCACCAACGCCTGAGAGCTCGAGAAGCTGCGGTGTCTGAGCCGCACCGGCGGCGAGAATGACCTCGGCTCTGGCCAGGAAACGTTGCTCCTCGCCGCCGACACGCGCCGTGATACCTTTTGCCCGGCCACCATCCAGATCGATCCGCAGCACATGCGCGTGCGTACGCACCGAGAGATTCTGCCGATTCATGACCGGTTTCAGGTAAGCATCGAAGGCGCTCACGCGCCGGCCGTTGCGCTGATTGACCTGATAGTAACCGAAACCGTCTTGGCGCTCGGCGTTATAGTTCGGATTGCGCGAGTGTCCTGCAGCCTCAGCCGCAGCGATAAAGGCCTCAGCGACGGCGGGACGTTCTGCGACTGTCGTCAACGACAGCGGGCCGCCACTCGGCTGAGAGGCCTTATCCACTCCGTCGAAATCCTCGAGCTTGTCGAAATAAGGGAGCACATCGTCGAAGCCCCAGCCGGTGCAGCCGCGTTGTGCCCAGCCATCGTAATCCTGCCGCTGACCGCGCACATAAATCATGCCGTTGATCAGAGTCGAACCGCCCAGGCCCTTGCCGCGGGGTACGGAGATGACGCGGTTGTAGGTTGCTTCTTCAGGCTCGGTCTTGAAGCGCCAATTGTAATCCGGATTGGTCAACAGCTTGCTGAAGCCGGCCGGAATCGCGGTCCACATACTGCGCGCTTCGCCGCCCGCTTCAAGCAAGAGCACGGAATGACGGCCTGATGCCGTCAGACGGTTGGCAAGCACGCAGCCTGCGGTCCCGCCACCGACGATGATGTAATCGAAAGTCTCACTCATCTCGTCTGTCGCCTCTCACAGTCCGCCCATATGCTTCGCCATCAGGACGATCTGGGATTCCAGCATCGGCTTGCCGCGCTGGATGCGACACCCTTTTGCCTCCGCCGCCCTCAGCAGCGGAGTCATTTCCGGCTCCATGATCGCTTCAGCCACGATCTGACGGCTCTCAATCAACGAGAAGTCGAGTGGTGGCGCGTCGGTCGGCTTCATGCCGAGCGATGTCCCATTGACGATGAGATCGTGATTTTTGACCGCACCCGCATCGGTCGATACAGTGACGGTCGGGTAAACCGCGTGCAGCCTGTCGACCAACTCATTCGCCTTCGTTGCCGTGCGATTGGCAATGGTCAGATGGCTGACGCCCGCCGCGGCAAGGGCGAAAGCGATTGCGCTCGCAGCACCGCCCGCCCCCGCAATATAGGCCCGCATACCCTTCGGTTCGGCTCCCGTTGCACGTAGCGCCTCCACAAAGCCGATGCCATCGAGCATGGTGCCGACCATACGCCCATCCGCTTCACGCCGGACGCAATTGACTGCGCCGATCTGCTTCGCTTCCGGTGTGATCTCGTCGCAAAGCGTCAGCATCGCCGGCTTGTGGGGAACGGTGGCAATGAAGCCAGCGAAGTTCTGCATCGTGCGAAGGCCGTCGACCATCGCTGCGAGACCATCGGGCGCGACATGAAACGGGATCAGAACGCCATCGACACCATGACGCTTGAACAGCGCATTCATCACCTCTGGCGTCTTCACGTGATAGATCGGGTCCGCGAGGATGCCAAAGATGCGCGTGTGGCCCGTCACCGCGCGGATGCTGTCACTCGCAGAGGATGCCACGTCCATCTCCATTTTATGTCATCGCTCTGTCCGGAGATCAGATGACTTCGACTTATCCCCCACCCATCCAGGAAAGATGACGGCAGATCAAGTCATATAGAGACCACCGGCAACATCGATCGTCTGACCGGTCACAAAGCTCGACTCTGGCGAGGTGAGATAGATGGCAACGTCGGCAACCTCTTCCGGAGCGCCGAGACGCGCCATCGGGGTGAGCTTCACCTGCTCTTCATTCACAGAGCCGGCGACGCCACGAACCATTGGCGTTTCGATGCGGCCTGGCGCCAGCGCATTCACGCGGATGCCGAGGGGCTTTGGGTCCGTTGCGGACCGATCCTGTCACATCTTTATGATGGCGGCCTGCCGGAGGACTGGGATGCGCATGCGCACCTTCGGATTTTAGCGGCACTTCGCAACCGTGATCCGGAAGCTGCGCGTCAAGCGATCTGCGAAGACATTATCAATGGCGGACAGGGACTTCTGGCCCACGTCGCCGACAACAGCGACCATACAGCGCCCCGCGTCCGCTGAGATCGCCATTTCGTTTATGCATACCTGGGCTCGGTGCCCTTCCGCCCCGGTGAGGCGACGATCAGTTGTGATTTTTGGGAACGCCCTCGAAAGCTTTCGGTTAGAGAGACGTCCAACGCTGGCGAATAAAGCGTTCGACGAGTGGTCAAATGAATTGCGGTGTCCTGGGCGATTTCAGGAGGCGCGCATGGTTATACATTGGCCCAAATTCAGCAGAGCAGTGATGGATGACATCATCTTCTGTGGAGCGGCGGGGCTAATCAGTGCAATAGCCCTGCTCTGCATTGCCTATTACTTCGATCTAGGTTCGATGCAGCGCACAGTTGATGCCTTAGCCATGCGTTGAAAGCGGCCGCCGCGGCGTCAGCATGGGTTGGAAGGCCGCACGGTTAAGTGCGGCCATACTAAACGCCTTCTCGAGCAAACCTCGCTACTCCCACCGCATCAACGGGCCGGTACATGCATAACGCGACCGGCCCCGGGTAGCGATCAAGCCTTCTCCACGCCACACCAATCAGCGATGAAGAGCGCCATGGTCTGTGTGGCCTTGCGGAGCGTGTCGAGGTTCACACGTTCGTTGAACCCGTGCATCTGCTCGGCCACCGCTCCGAACGAGAGGGACGGAATGCCGTGATTGAGACCATAGAACCGCGTATCGGTGAGCCCGGTAAACGCAGCTTCAGGCAGATCGCCGCCGTAAGTCGCCGCATATGATTTTCGCAAAATCGCTTCTGGCTCTTCGGCGTTGGTGAGCTCAAAGCCGTCGGACAAAAACCCCGACCAGACCACTTCCGGCGGACTGGCTGCCAGGAAGGAATGCTTGCGCGACGCCTCTGCAACGCAGGCGAGAATTTCAGCCTGGCAATCCGAAACCTTCCAGCCAGGAAGGATGGCGATCCGGCAATCCACGTCGCACCACGCCGGCACGCTGGAGGCCCACTCTCCGCCCTTGATGATGCCCGGATTGAAGTTGAGCGGATGCACCACGGATTTGAAATGCTTGTCGCTTGCTGCGCGACGATTCCACTCTTCTTCGAGGCCTTCAAGCGCCTGGATCAGATGATACGCAGCCTTGATCGCGTTGGAGCCGGATCCAGCCTGCGCGACATGCGCCGGACGACCACGCACCTTTAACCGGAACCAGATCACACCGACCTGCGACCGGATCAGCTGGCCCTGCGTCGGCTCAGGAATGAAACAGCAGTCCGCGCGATAACCGCGTTGAAGAGTCGAGAGCGCACCAACGCCGGTGCTCTCCTCCTCGATGACCGACTGGACATGGATACGTGCAGTTGGCCTCAGACCGGCAGCACGCAGCGCATCGATCGCGTAGATCGCGCCAATGGTTCCTGATTTCATATCGCCTGCGCCGCGGCCATACATCCATCCGTCCTTGACGATGGGCTGAAATGGGGGCGTTTCCCACATATCGAGCGGACCAGCGGGCACGACATCGCAGTGCCCCTGAAGAATAAGAGACTTTCCTGCGGTCCGCTCCGGACGATAGGTGCCGACCACAGTGCGCGCGCGGGAGAAATCGTGCTCGATTGGTCCGAACCCTGGCAGATCCTTCAGGTCATCCACCTCGATCTTCCAATCGTCGACCTCGTAGCCGCGCTGATTGAGAAGATCGGCCATCATGTCCTGACACGGCCCTTCGGCACCGCGTGTGCTGGGGATCGCGACGAATTCCTTGGTGGTCGCAAGCTGCTCGTCAAAACGCGCAGCGACAGCATCGCAAATGCGACGGGACGTATCGGAATCGACCATGGTTTTTCTGGCTCCTTATCATGGGTCTAGCGGGACGCAGCGGCCATCGGGCCACTGCCATATTTTGAATTTCCGGAGACTGCACGTTCGCTCACGTCTGAGGATTTACGACGACTGCGTGCCCTTCTGGCGATTGAAGAGTGCAAAACGCATGCTCGCGAGTCCTTTGGGCAGAAACATCACGATAGCGACGAGAAGAACGCCATAGATAAGCATACGATATTCGCCGAACCCGCGAAGTCCCTCCAACCCGAAGGTCAGAATGAAGGCACCGATGGTAGGACCGAGCAGACGTCCGATGCCGCCGATCAAGGTCATGGCGACAATCTGAATCATGATGTCGATCCCGAGTGCTGAACTCGGTGTCAGGATTAGAACGTAGTGGGCGTAGAAAGCGCCGAGCACACCTGCGAGCATCGAGCTGAGAGCAAAGACGAGGGTCTTGTAGCGGGTCAGGTTGAGGCCGAGGCTTTCAGCAGCAATCTGGGAGTCCCTGATGGCGCGAAGCCCAAATCCAAAACGATTGCGCAAAAGCCAGTAGGTTAGGCCGACGATGAGTAACCAGAGGAGCACGATCACGTAGAAGTACCCCAGCTTGTGGGCAGCGTCGAACGTTACCGGGCCGATCAGGGGAAGCGTAAAGGACGTGAAAGGCGGGATCCCCCACAATCCAAGTTCGCCGCGCGTGAAGTCCGTCAGGTTCGAACAGACAATGCGGACTATCTCGGCAAATGCCAACGTCATGATCGCGATGTGAGGCACCGAGCGGATACGCAACACCGGCATCGAGATGAAACACCCGAGCGCCGCCGACATCACACCGGCAATCCACATCGTCAGCCACGGGCTCAAACCGAGCTTCATGCTCATCAGTGCGGAGCCGTAAGCACCAAGACCGAAGAAGGCCTGATGGCCGAATGTGAAAATGCCCGCATAGCCGTTGATCAAATTCCAACTGGAAGCGAGAGCGCCGAACAGCAGGGCAAGGATGCAGATGTGCAGGAAGTAAGCCTCCTGCGTAAACAGCGGCACGATGCAAAGAAGCACCGTAATGCTGATCAGAATGGCGGGATTATTGAGGGGCTTATTGTTGGTTGGCGTGGTCATGGCTCAGGTCTCCTTCACGCCGAACAAGCCCCAGGGCCGGAACCACAGGATCAGAATTAGAACAGAGAATGAGATCACCTCGCGCCACTGCGACGACCATGCGATGACGCCGAGCGTCTCCACCACGCCAATCAGGATGCCGCCGATGATCGCGCCCTGAAAACTGCCGAGCCCCCCGAGAACGACCACGACAAATCCCTTCAGCATCAAAGGCGCCCCCATCCACGGACTGATGGAATTGATGCTGGCCAGCATCGTTGCGGCAAGGCCCGCAAGCGCAGCCGCAATGCCGAACGTCACCGTGAAAACGCGATAGACATTGACGCCGTAAAGCATCGCGGCATCGCGATCCATCGCGGTTGCGCGCAAAGCCATGCCGAAGCGCGTGCGGCGCAGAAGATACCACATCGCCAACATGGTTCCGGTCGCGACAGCGAAAATGAGCAACCGCTGATACGACAACCGCATCCCCAAGACATTCACGACGCCGTTGATGAAATACGGCACCGTCTTGAAGCGTTCACCCCAAATATGAAGCGCCGCATTCTGAAGAAAGATCGATACGCCGAGCGTCGAGACCAGGGTGCTGAACTCCCACTGCGGCTTTCCGAGCAACGGGTGAACCGACGCCCGTTCCACCGCGAGGCCAGCGAGGAAGACGAGTGCAATCGCCAACGGCACCGCCATCGCGGCCGGCATCCCTATCGACGACATCAGCAAGAAGAAGAAATATCCGCCCAGCATATAGAACTCGCCCTGGGCGAAGTTCAGCATCCGCATCGTTCCCCAGATCAGTGTCAGGCCGCTCGCGACGAGGGCATACATTGATCCGAGAATGATCCCGTTGATGATTTGCTCAGCGAAAAGCGGCAGCGGCATTGAAAACATCGTTCAAGCTCTTTCTCAGCGGTCTCGTCAAAGGCCCAGGTATGCTTCGCGAACGACATCGTCGTTCATCAGATCAGAAGCATTGCCAGTTTTGACGATCCGGCCGTTTTCCATCAGGTAGGCGCGCCGTGCGGTTTCCAGCGCAAGCTGCGCATTCTGCTCCACGAGAACAATGCCGACGCCTTCCGCATTGATGTTGCGAATGGTCTCGAACACCGTTTCGATAATCTTTGGCGCGAGGCCAAGCGATGGTTCGTCAAGCAACAGAAGGCGAGGTTTTGCCATCAAAGCGCGCCCGATAGCGGCCATCTGCTGTTCGCCGCCCGACATGGTGCCTGCTAATTGCTCGCGCCGCTCCGCAAGACGCGGGAACAAGCTGTAAACGCGATCCAGATCCGCGCGCCCATCGCCTCCTTTGCGATGGTAAGCCCCCATCATCAAGTTTTCCTGCACGCTCATCTCGCGAAACAGGCGGCGCCCTTCAGGAACATGTGCGATTCCACTCGACACCACCGACCACGGGTCGATCGCCGCGAGATTCTGACCGTCGTATTTCAGAGTGCCTTCACGCGGCTTCACCAAGCCGGAAATGGTCCGCAGAACGGTACTTTTTCCCGCGCCGTTAGAGCCGATGATGGCAACGATCTCACCGGGCTCAACAAGCAGATCGATCCCGAACAAAGCCTGTGCATCACCGTAAAATGCTGAAACGTTGCTGACCTCAAGCCGAGACATTGGCGGCTCCTCCAAGATAGGCCTCAATAACCGCCTCATTCCGCGTGATTTCGGCCGGAGATCCTTCCGCGATCAATTCTCCGTGGTGCAGAACAACGACACGGTCGGCGAGGCCCATCACGGCGCGCATGACATGCTCGATCATGATGATGGTGACGCCCGTCGCGCGGACCTGCCTGATGGCTTCCATGATTTCGGTTACTTCGTTTGGCCGCAAACCACCCATCACCTCATCCAGCAACAGTAGCGTCGGTTTCGTTGCGAGCGCGCGGGCCAATTCGAGCTTCTTGCGGGCGCCGAGCGGAAGCGACGACGATTCATCGAACGCCCAGCGCTCCAGACCAACCTGCCCGAGAATGCGGGAGGCCTCATCCTCAAGTTTTCCGCGATGTCCACTCGCACCAAAGTGCAGCGCGACCATCACGTTTTCGAAGACGCTCATCTGCGAAAACGGCTGCGGGATCTGAAAAGTCCGTGCGATACCAAGGTGACAGCGCTGATCGGGACGAAGGCGCGTAATATCGCGCGAACGAAAATCGATCGTGCCGCTTGTCGCCTGCTCCCTGCCGGCGATCACGTTGAATAACGTCGTCTTTCCGGCGCCGTTTGGGCCAATAAGACCGAGAATTTCTCCGTCCCAAACGTTAAGCGAGACATCCTTCAACGCGACGACGCCAACGAAACTTTTGCGGATTTTCTTCGTCTCAAGAAGTGAGGTTTTCGTCATGCTCGTACTGTTCGCTCCGTCGGGCGGACGTGGCTAGTGTCCCGATTCCGAAGTTCGCATCATTCTGCTGCACCTTCGTTTGCGAACTTTGGAATCGAAGGACACTAGCAAGTTATAAACCTCGTGTGGCTTTGGTTCAGAGGTCCGCATTGCGGACTCGCTGCACGAATGATGCGGACTTCTGAACCGCCACACGAGAACGGGAAAACGGGAGAGGAATAAATATCCCTCTCCCACTACTTACTAGATCTCAGCGAAGGTTCGGCTGGGTCTGATACTTGCCGGCAGCACGCTGCTCCGGCCAGATCACAACATTCTTGCCGCCCTGTACCTGTGCTGCCGGAATCGGAATAAAGTCTGGGCCATATTTTGCCGTGTGGTTCTTCGGATCAAACACCCAGCGTCCGTGCAGTCCCTTGTAATCGGTCTTGCCAATGGCATCGGAGATCTTGTTGGCGTCGCGTGTCCCTGCGGCATCGATGGCTCCGAGAGCGACATGTATAATGCCGTGTCCCGAGGTGTGATCCGATGAGGCCGCAGTGTTGTATTTCTGTTTGACGAGCTTATCGAACTGCGCGTGTTCCTTGTTCGACTCCGGATCGAACTGCATCGGCACCCAGACCAAGCCTTCCGCCGCATTGCCCGCCTGTTCGAGAAATTCAGAACGCAGCGGATAATAGACGCCGAGATGGAGGGCATCGACGCCGAGTTCCTGGAACTGCTTCACGAGGCTCGCACCGGAATTGACCGCGGTGAAGATCGAGACCAGGACGTCAGGCTGAAGCGAGCACATCTTGGTGAGCTGAGGATAGAAATCAGCATGTCCCAGCGGGACGGTTTCCAGAGCGACAACATTCCAACCGTCTTTCTTGAAGAGGTCCGCCGTCATCTCCGCGTTGGAACGCCCGTAATCCGTATCTTCCACGATAAACGCGATGGTGTTTTTCTTCGGCTTGAAGCCCGTCATTGCGATGCTTTTATAGGTGTCGTGCAAAGCTTCGCCGTAGGCCTCGCTATTGTAATCGCCCTTCCAGAACAGCTTGTACTTCTCCGGATCGGATTCGATCTTCTTGGAGATTTCGCTGCTCACCGGTTCGCCGCTCAGGATTGGAATCTTGAACTGGGATGCGAGTTCCATCAGTGCGATGGTGACCGAGCTGTGGAACGCTTCACCAATGAGAAGATCGATCTTGTCGCGATTGATCATCTTCTGAGCCGCGCTCACGCCCACTTCGGGACGGGACTGAGAGTCCTCGAAGATCAAGGTGACGGGAGTCTTTTGACCATCGATCGTGACACCGCCCTTGGCGTTCCACTCTGCGGCAGCAAGCTCCATGCCTTGACGGATCGCAATGCCTGAATTTGCGGCTGGTCCGGTCAGCGGAGCAACCACACCGACCTTGACTGGTTCTGCCGCGAGACTCGGCTTGATCGTCAAGCCGAGCGCACTCACTCCAGCGCCGACCATCAATGTTCGTCTGTTGAATGTCATATTTGTCATGGTCTCTCCTTTAAAAATGACGGTCCGGGACCAAACCGCTTAGACTACTTGTTGCTTTGAACGCATTTACGGCTGCACGACAAAAGAGAGCGCCGGAAGGCACTTCTCAGTCGACCAAGGCTTTCGCCAAGAGTTCGAGCCCTTCATCGACAATGTCATCCGACGCTGTGAGTGGGACGAGAATACGGATCGTGTTGGCGTTTGTGCCGCAGGACAGAAGCACGAGCCCTTCTTCAAACGCACGCTTCGTCACGCGGCTGGTGGCGGCTGCATCGGGCGTATCGGTTCCGCGCTCTTTCACGATGTCGAAGGCAATCATGGCACCCGGACCACGTATGGCCGCGATCGGCAAAAGATCGTTGCGCTGCTGCAGCGCCTTGATTCCGTCTTTCAACCGCTGACCGATCGCATTTGATCGTTCGAGAAGCTTCTCTTCCTCGAACACATCAAGCACGGCCAACGCGGCGGCGCAGGACAACGGATTGCCCGCGTAGGTGCCGCCAAGTCCGCCGGGATCGGCCGCATCCATGATAGGTGCACGGCCTATGACGCCGGAGAGGGGAAAACCACCGGCCAGGCTTTTTGCAACGCAGACCATATCGGGCGAGACGTCATAGTGCTCCATGGCAAACATCTTGCCGGTGCGGCCAAAGCCCGTCTGCACCTCATCTGCAATGAGAATGATGCCGTGCTCATCGCAGATCCGCCGCAGAGCGCGCATCAGCTCAGGCGGCGCCATGTGAAAGCCGCCCTCCCCCTGAACCGGCTCAACAATGATCGCGGCAACGCGCGAAGGATCGACATCGGCCTTGAAGAGAAACGCGAGATATTTAAGCGCGTCCTCAACCGTGACATCAAGCTGCGGAACAGGGAAAGGCACGTGCCAGACTTCCGGCACGGTTGGGCCGAGATTCTTCTTATAAGGAACGACCTTGCCGGTCAGGCTCATGGCCATCACGGTTCGACCATGAAAGCCGCCCGTGAACGCGATCACTGCGGAACGGCCGGTCGCCGCCCGGGCGATCTTGATGGCGTTTTCGGTCGCTTCCGCACCTGTTGTGAGAAGGATGGATTTGGCGGGTCCCGAAATCGGAGCCAGCGCGTTGAGGCGCTCGCAGAGCTTAATGTAGGGCTCATACATCACGACCTGGAAGCAGGTGTGCGTGAAGTGATCCATCTGCTTGCGAACAGCTTCCATCACATGCGGATGACAATGGCCCGTGTTAAGAACCGCAATACCGCCAGCGAAATCAACATAGCGCTTGCCGTCCACATCCCAAATTTCAGAATTGAGCGCACGCGCAGCTGAGATTTGAGACGAATGCCCCACGCCGCGAACAACGGCCGCTTGCCGGCGGGCTGACAATTCTGAATTCGTCGGCATGATTTGTTTGCTCCAAGCTAGCCAAAATAGCGACGCAACTTCCCGGCAAGTTCCTTGGAGAACAACTGCTTAATTTGCTCTTGATTGGTGTCTTTTTTGCACCAATTAGAAAAAGGTGTTCAACTTCAATCGCTTTGCGACAAGAATCACCCACCTGCCGCTTAGGGTGTGGGTGAAAATCCCTGTAGCCAGCCGCGCAGGGCGACCATGTGGGGTTCATTCCACCGCTCGGCCGGGGCCCGAAGGTAGTACCCCCAGAAGCGAATGTTCGACGGAACGACCTCAATGAGCGCACCGGTTTTGAGGTCCTCCTCGACCAGCAGGTCGTTGGCCAGAGCAACACCTTGGCCAAGACGCGCTGCCTCGATCGCAAGATGCGCGTGCCAAAGACGGGGTCCGCTCAAAGAAGGCAGAGCGCTCATCCCTGCAAGTCCAAACCATCGCTCCCACTGATCGGTCGATTCCTCATGGATCAATGGAAGACGAAGAAGATCGCCGATCGTCTCGATCCCGGGATAACGGGCCATGAAAGTCGGACTGGCCACCGGGAAAACACGCGGACGGGCCAACAATTCGGTGTTCACGCCTTCGGAGTTCTCACTCCTGTCGGTGTAGATCACTTCCGCGTGCGCCTCACCACCGACGAGATCGCAGCGCGCGAGAGTGGGGTGAAGAAAAATCTCCCATTCGGGCAACAGCGCTTCCAACTCCGGCAAATGGACCAGCAGGCGACGATTAGCCAAACCGGGAAAACACCAGATCACGAGCTTGCGCTGCGCCGCGGGTCGCAGGTCCGCGGTGGCCCGCGCGATGGCTTCAAATGCCCGTCCGATTTGCTCGTGATAGCGCGTGCCCTCAGCTGTGAGCACAACTCCGCGGCCACGCGCTTCGATCAGCTTGACCCCTAGCCACTCCTCCAGATTCCGCAGGTGACGCGAAACGACAGTGTGGCTGACCGTGAGTTCATCGCCGGCTGTGCGAATACTCTGCCTTCGGCCGACCGCGTCGAACGCACGTAACGCAACCAAAGGGGGCAGACGCGAGCTCTTCATCTCTTACTTAAATTTGAATTTGGTGTTTGTGTCATAATCCCTGACACAGCTTTTCCGGCCATTTGTGATGAACAGTATAATGGCGATACACTATCGCGCCAGTCGAGGAACCGGGCTGATTTATTCGGTCATCGGCGGCTTTCAGGAATGCCCACCTTTAACTTGCCTTCACTTAAACCGACGGATGAAGCAGAGCGAGCATTAAATTTGAGCTTTAAGGTCTATTTCGCCTCACTTACCTGAAAATCACCTCGCCGATGAGAAACGCACATCTGGCTCCGTGAAACGAAGCCATCTCCGTCCTGGTAACGCTGCGAGAGCACGTCAGACTTTTAGTATCGTGCTTCCCTCGCCTCGTTTGAGGTTACCGGCGAAAATCGGGAAGCTGATCAATCGCCAATTTATCGGCACAGGAGATTCCGTGCTTCGCCATCTCCTCTGCGAGGCCCTTGTCAGTCAGGTCGAGGGGGTCCGAGTGCTTCCAATCGTGCTCAAAGACGTTGGCCATTCTGCCAACAACAGTGTTGGAATCCGTCTCAATCGCGAGCTCGCGCCGCGAGTCGAAGCTGCCAGGCGTCAAATTAATCGAACCAACAATTGATCGACGCTCATCCGCCAGAAGCATCTTTCCATGCAGCTTGAGGTGCTTCAAGCGATGGATCTTGGCGCCGACATCCTCCAGGATACGCAACCCGCCAATCCCCTCGACCATCTTTTCCGTGCTAATCTTGTGTGAAGCCTTGGCCATGATGTGAACGTGCACGCCACGGTTAATCGCTCGGACCAATCGCTCAATGATGACCGTGTCTTGGTAGCGCTCGTTTTGAATCCAAAGCGTATGCTTCGCTGAGTCGATGAAATCGGCTATCCGCCGCCGGCCGTTGTTTGGACACCAGATGAGCAACGACTTCGGATCGGGTTCGAACGGCAGATGCATGAAATCGCGATTGAAGCACTCCACCATCTCGCGAACTTCCCGCTTCTTGGTCGTGATCACGGCATAATCCCGCGTCTCCATCAGACCCTGTGTCTCCCAGTTGAGCGATTCGACAAACCCAATTTCATCATCGATCACCATAGATTTTTGATGAGTCAGTGCGAACTCAGGGCTGCTGTCCCGCACATCGATGCCGGCCTCCATGAGCGCCTTTCGAGCAGCTTCGTTGTCGTTCTTTCCGTTGCGCCGGGCCGGATTCAGCATGACCCGCACGTGAACACCGCGCTGCCTGGCTCCGATGACCGCATTAAGCAAAGTCGGATCGGTAAATAGAAACATGCGCACGTTAAGCGATTTTTTTGCGTCCTCGATCGGAGCAACGATGGCATCAGCGGTATCGTCGGGTAAAACGATCAACGAATGAGACATGGCTTATTTGTCCTGAATACTGTCAACGAGAATAGTGGGACGAGCTGGCTCGTTTTGAATTCGATGCAGTTCAGCATAGACGCCCCCGCGCGCGATCAATTCATCATTTGATCCCTCCTCGATGACCTGACCATCTTTGAGCACGATGATTTTGTCCGCATCCCTGAGGGTATTGAGCCGATGCGCGATCATAATGACGGTGCGCCCTTGCATGAGGCGCTCCAGTCCCTTGATGACCAGTTGTTCCGATTCCGTATCCAAAGCTGCAGTGGGCTCATCCAGAATCATAATGGGCGAGTTGCGGATGACCGCGCGCGCGATCCCGATCCGTTGCCGCTGACCACCCGAGAGGGTGTCTCCGCGTTCGCCAACGAGCGTGTCGTAGCCATGCGGCATCTGCTGAATAAACTCGTGCGCATTGGCGATTTTGGCCGCGGCCACAATTTCCTCGAACGTCGCATCAGGCTTGCCGTAGGCGATGTTTTCACGAATTGACCCGCGGAACAGCACAGTTTCCTGGAGCACAAAGCTGATCTGATCCCGAAGCGCAGACAGCTTCACCGAACGAATATCTTTCCCATCGATCAGGATGCGTCCGCCGGTCGTCTCGTAAAACCGTGGAATCAAACTGAGTATGGTTGACTTTCCGGAGCCCGTCGGACCGACAATCCCGACAATCTGACCGGGACGGATCTCGAACGACACATCGCGTAGAACAGGCACATCCTCCCCGTATCGAAACTCGACTTTCTCGAATCGCACCCCTCCGGTCAGGCGCCCCGGATCCGTTGCACTCTCGGCGACGCGAATAATGTCATCCGCAGACAGAATGTTCTGAATACGCTCCAGCGCCACGGTCGTTTGCGCAATTGCGCTGGTCATGCTGGCAAGGTCTTTGACCGGCTTGAAAAACTTCGTCAGGTACGCGAGATAGACCGTAAGCGCCCCCGCCGTCATCGCGCCGGCAACAATCAAGGACGCTCCCCTCCAAAGAACAATGGCCGTGCAGCCCGCCACCACAACGTTGACGAGGGGGGACAGGATCGATTTGACCTGACGCGCACGAAGAGCTGCGTCGACAGCCGCATGGCTGACCACCTCGAGGCGAGCAACTTCCAGGTCTTGGCGGCCAAAGGCTTTGACAGCACGGACTGAGCCAAGCCCCTGCTGAACGACCGATAGAATCTCACTCTGTTTTGCACGGACAATCCGGGTGACATCTTTGACCGCCTTCTTTAAGCGCATCACGAAGACCAAGAGGAATGGCGCAACGCCCAGCGCGATCAAAGTGAAGTCCCAGTTGAGCCAGAACATCAAGCCGACCATGAATACGATGGTGAGGAGATCAACCAGAATATCGAGTGTCGACGATGAGGCAAATTCCTGAAGGGTGTCCACATCCGTCATGATGGTCGAAATCAGCGATCCGACCTTGGCGTGGTCGTAGTACCGCAGGGAAAGCCGGTGCAGATGCTGGTAGATGCGAAGGCGCAAGTCGTTCGCGATCCATTGACCGATATTTGTGGTGTAATAATTATCGATGTAAGTCGCGATGGCGCCGACCACGGCTATCGTGATGGTCGCCAGGCCGGCAAAGAGCGCGACGCCCATCGTGTGACGGCCAATTCCATAGTCATGAGCCCATGCAAGCCAGTCGGGTAACCGATGCTGTCCGACGGCATCATCGATAACCAGCTTAAGCGTCCACGGAGCTGCGAGACTTGCGACGATCTCAATCAGCATCGCGATGAACACGATGCAGAGCCGTCCCCGATATGGGCGGAGCAGATCAATGATCAGTCGTGCCATGGCCAGAGCGCCCGCTTGAAATATTGGGATGCCGTTCCAATACCGGGCGGTCTGGGGTCGTTCAAATACCGCTTCGATATATGGGTATCGCCGGCAGATATGGCACGCAGTCGTGTTTAGATACGCTGGCCGGACCAGCTCCGCTGGGTGCCCCCTCAACCACCAGGCCGTGGCGGTGTGTGCGAGACTTCAGGCTTTTAATGCTGCAATTGCGGCCGTCATCACCCCGATTAATCGGTCAAACGGCACGCGATACTGAGCTGAATGCATCTACGACCAAAACAGCGATCTATCGGAACTTGCTATCGCGACATTCTCAGATGCCAGAGAGGCGACACCCAGCATGCACAATCAAATTGTAGCGGGACGCCGTTGACGCCGTCGAGCGGGCACACGACATATCGTATACCGTGGGATCCAAGGTACTGCCCAAGCCCTGTCCAAGTCACTGCTCAGGAAAATGATATGAACGCGCCGCCCAACATCGATCCCGCCACCGCGCATTCTGACAACGATGTTATCCATTGGCTGACAAACCACACCCGCGATCAGCGCTTCATCGACAATATCTTTGCGGAGATGTGTCTCCGGCTGCAGCGCGCGGGCATTCCCCTCAAGCGGGCATCGCTTCATGTCTTGATCCACCACCCGCAGTGGCTTGGCGCCCGATTCTTGTGGGCCGACGGGATGCGCGAAGCCATAATTGAGGGCGTCGACTACGACGTCAGGGAGCGATCCGAATATATCGACAGCCCCGCCAACGAGATCCACAACGGCGCCACCGAGGTGCGCGAAAATCTCGAAGGTGATCCCTCATTGGGCCGCAAGCACGCGCTCTATGATGAGATGCGCGCGAAAGGCTTGACCGATTATGTGGCGTGGCCGCTGTACCATACGCTCGGCAAGCGGCATCTGGTTACGTTTGCGACCGACCAGCCAGGCGGTTTCGAAGCCGCACACATCGCCAGCTTGCAGAAACTATTGCCGATTCTGGCGCTGGTCAGCGAAATTCGCATCAAAAACCGGCTGGCGCGAACGCTGCTCGAAACCTATGTCGGGTCGCATGCCAGCGAGCTTATTCTGGCCGGGGCGACCACGCGCGGAAGCGGGACGACGGTGCGTGCCGCCATCATGATCTGCGACCTGCGCGATTTCACGAGAATCTCGGACAACTGGCCGCGCGATGACGTCATCGATCTTCTCAACGCCTATTTCGATGTGATGTCGGAGCCGATTGTGAGGCATGGCGGAGAAATATTGAAATTCATCGGCGATGGTCTGCTCGCCATTTTCCCGCTCAGCCATCCGGACGCCTGCGCCAATCTGCTGCGCGCGGTGAGCGAAGCCCGTCAGGCGATGGCCGCGCTGAACGCAAAGAATAGCGAAACCGGCCGTGCGCCGCTGAATTACGGCATCGGTGTCCACATTGGAGATGTCATGTATGGCAATATCGGATCGCGCACGCGGCTCGACTTCACGGTCATCGGTCCGGCGGTCAACATGGCGTCACGTCTCGAAGGCTTCACCAAGCAATTGGGCAAAACGGTGCTGATGTCCCGCGCATTCGCCGAGTTCGTCGAAGGCGATTTCGCTTTCGAACGGGTGGGAGAATATCCGGTCCGCGGCTTCAATGACCCCATCGAGCTGTTTGCGTATAACGGATAAACTCGATCCATCGAAGTTGACGAGGTGGACCGACGGGATGGCAGATCGGTCCTAGACTCAAGTCGATGGAATAGACGTCATCCTGACGTCTGATTGATGAACGCTTCCCGAAACTTCGCGATATCGTCAGCGTTGACGTCCGAGACAGCCCAGAAATTCAACCCATCCTTGGTCCAGTTCGCCATGTTGTAGCCGTCACGCGTTGCCGTCGTCGCGGTGGCAGACGCTGCAGGCCAGACGAACACGTTGATGAAATGCCCCTGCCGCCGATAAACCAACGCGGCGACAACCCGGCCGCCGATGTAGTCGACGCGGCCTCCCACCAACGGAAAGCCTTGCGACGCGAGATCGACCACCGGAGGTGAAAAGTCGATCTTGCCATTGAACCACGGCTTGACGGTGTGCCGATCCGACGTTGCAACGTCCGTCAGATGGTCGACCAGGAGGGACCGCACATGGCTTGCAACAACCTCGTCCTGAATCGATGAACGATCCTGCGGTAATGACACCACCAGAAAAAGACTTGCAGCAAGCGCTGCCAGCGACGGCACGAACAGCCATTGTTTCGCGCGATCAAAAATCCTGAACATCTGGCCCCTTGTCGCACCGGCCGGCGATCGCGACTGCGTTGCCGCTTCACGCTCAATGGCCGCAAGGACTTGAGCACGCACATGCTCTGGCGTCCGCCAGCGCACACCCGTCTGTGCGACAGTTTTTCTCAAAGCTTTAAACCCTTCGAGTTGGTTCGAACAATGTGAACAGGACGCAAGGTGTTGTTCGAAGTGCAACGAATGCGACGCATCGAGCTCGCCGTCCAGGAAGCCGTGAAGTGTCAACTCCCATTCGGCGCATGGTTTTGTGTCGGAAGAAGTCACGTTCCCTCCTGACTACAGATGTCTTGATCATTCATTTCCTGGCGCCATGCCGTCTGAAATTGCGTCCGCGCACGCGCCAGCCGCGACATCACGGTGCCGATCGGCACCTCTGCAATCTCCGAAATCTGGCGGTAGGACAATCCTTCCAGTTCACGCAACACCAGCATCTCGCGCAGCGCCCGCGGCAACTTGCTTAAGACATGGCGGACTGCGTCGGACTCGGTTCTCCGCAACAGCGACATTTCCGGATTGTCGTCCTCCGAGGCGACATCGCAGGTCATATCGTCTTTGGTGCCATTGTCGTGAGCATCAGCCTCCAGACGCATCTTGCGCCGGCGATCGAGCAACCAGTTGTGATAGCAATTGCGCACGATTGCGAAGATCCAGGCGCGCGCATCGCCGCCCTGGTATCCCTCGAAGCTTCGATAGGCGCGCAGAAATGTCTCCTGGACGATGTCCTGGGCGGCATCAGCATCCCTGCTGAGAAAGCGCGCGAAGTTATAGGCCGCATCGAGTTGAGGGACGATATCGCGCTGAAATCTGAGCAGCGTCTCATTCGAAACGGCTGGTCGGGCTCGCGCCACATGATCCAGCCGGCTGGATGCCGATGCCATGGACGCCATGATGGATTGAAGCCCAACCCCTCTGACACTGGAAATCTTCTCCGCCAGATATGCGAGCATCATGTCCACGAAAGATCGCGGGATCCTCCAGTCGGTCACCCGTGGCGCGTTTATGACGGACACATGTTGCATCATGTTGGCTGGCTGCCTTGGTCAATGTCGAAGACGTAAATATCGAAGACGGTCAGGGATAGAGCCCCCGGTATTGGGGTAGACCGCCCTCCCGGCCGATTTATTCCCGGTCCGGGGAAAAATATGCGGCTCGCAAAATATTTGCTCGGCCAAGAATAAACGGCGCGCACTGCTGGTCTCCGTGGGTGGATGCACTGTTCATTCCGAACTTTGCTCCTGATCCAATTCGAATTCATGGAGAACACCAATGTTGACCATGTCCCGCCGGGGTGTCCTGGCATCAGCAGCGATGGCTGCTGCCTTCGGACTGAACAATAGGAAGCTGGCCTTTGTTCAACCGGCTCACGCTGAAACACCGCTTGAGCCTACGACCGGCTTCTACAAATACAAGGTCGGATCCGTCGAGGTGACCGCTGTCTATGACGGTATCTGGCGCAAACCCCATGATCCTACTTTCATCAAGAACGCCTCGGTCGAGGAAACCAAGGAGGCACTTGCCAAGGCAGGCTTGACGACGGAATTCATGCCGATCCCATTGACGGTGATCGTTCTCAAGATCGGCGACAAGCATATCATGGTCGATGCCGGATCGGGTGTCGGCCAATGGCAGGCGAATGCAACACATCTTCCGGCCAATATGAAAGCGGCGGGCATCGACCGTGATCAGATCAACACGATCCTGGTTTCGCATTTCCATCCCGACCATGTCTGGGGATTGATGGAGAAAGGTACCAACACCGCCGTCTTCCCCAATGCCGAACTCATCGTCAACAGCACCGAGTACAACTGGTGGACGGAGCCGGGCCGGGTCGAGAAACTGGCGGAAGGCCGCAGGGCTGCCGGCAAACGGATCGCCGATGTTTTCCCGACGTGGAAGAATTGGAAGCTGGTGGAGGACAACGCTGAAGTCGCACCCGGTGTGCGAATCCTCGCTGCACCCGGCCACACGCCCGGCCACTCGGCGTTCCTCGTCACCTCGGGCAAAGAGCAACTGATGGTGTCGAATGACATGATGTATGTGCCTGCCCTGCTGGCACCGCATCCGGAATGGCAAGGCGCCTACGATCAGGACGGCGCGACCGCCGTCGCCACGCGCCGCAAACTCGTCGACCGCGTCATTGCCGACAAGATGATGATTTGCGGCGCCCACTTCCCGTTCCCCGGCTCAGGCACATTCGTCAAGGACGGGAACGCCTACGCCTTCACTCCTGTGAGCGTCGGCTGAATCGAGACTAGGAGAGAGAACCATGAGTACACGAAAGACACTCCAAACCCTTGCGCTTGTGATCCGCATCGGCCTCGCACCGCTTCTGATGTCAACCTCAGCCCATGCGGTCGACAACATGTCGTCGACCGACGCGCCCGACCTCACCTCTGTTCGCGCCAAGATCAAGGCACAGGACTATACGGCCGCTCTCGCCGAGTTGCGGGATCTCGCCGAGGATGTCCAGCAGGCTGATGTCTACAATCTGCTCGGCTTCACCCTTCGCAAGACCGGCGACTACAAGACGTCGCTGACCTATTACACTAAGGCGCTTGAACTCCAGCCGGACCACAAGGCAGCCCGCGAATATCTCGGCGAGCTCTACATCGAAACCGGAAATATGGACAAGGCGAAGGAGCAGCTCGCCATCCTGGCGAAACTCTGCCCAGGCGGCTGCGAAGAGCGCGAAGATCTCCAGAAAGCTATCGGCGCTAAGTCAGCCAGCAAATAATCACAAAGGGGGCGGCTCGATCGCCCCCTTTTGCCCTCAATGCGACGACGTGGAAAGCAGATGCCATGAACGCGATAAGCAGCACCCAACGCACGATGCTTTACGACACCGTCTTGCTGATCAGCCGGCTTTTGCTTGCGTGGATATTCCTTCATGAGGGCGCGTTTCTCGTCGCGAACTTTGATTCCGCCTCGGCATCCATGTCCAAAATTGGTGTCCCGCCATATCTCCTCGTCGCGACGATCGCGCTACAGCTCGGTGCGGGCGCGTCGATCGCGGCCGGCTGGCATGCGCGATGGGGAGCACTGGCGCTGGGATTGTTCTGCCTAGCGACTGCCGTCCTGTTTCACACCAATTTCTCCAGCCGCAACGAATTGCTGCATTTCGAGAAGGACCTCGCAATCGCTGGCGGCATGTTCGTCTTGATGGTGCATGGTCCCGGAGCCTGGTCCATCGACGGCATATGGCGACGAAGGACGCCAACCTGATACCGCATTGGGAACATCAGTGAACAGCGGCAGGTCGAGTTGAAGCGGCCTACCAAGTTGGCAAGGCAGACGCTCCTCTTAGCTCTCTCTTTTGACAGTATGACCCTGTCGAATTCCTGAACCGACACGCCGCAGTTTGGCACTCAAATCGAACGCTCCTCCGGCAGCGGTACCGCTATCGAAGGCTGACCATAACGTAAATATCTAAGGTTAATCAGCGGCTACCCGGTGAGCTGACATTCCCTTAACAATCGTTAAATGGCCCCATCAAAGGGAGGCGTTGCTTAACGACCACCTATCTCATTCACCACATGAAACATGCCAGATAAGGCATGATCGAATTTTGTTGGTTCCGCAGAGGTATGGATTAACTGCATTGCTTCGAATTGAATGAATAGCTTCCCATCGCGTGGTATTTGCAGCGCATCTCAAAAGAACACCTCCTCCAAGCGAGTACCTCATTGTCCCAGTCGAGCGCGAAATCGCGAAGTTTAGCTGCGATCCTTGGCGTTCTTTTCGAGCGAGGTCGCCGCAACGTCGCGCAGGGGCTCGCGGTCTCGATCCTCATACAAGCTGGCGGAGGCCTCGTTGCTTTCGCAATGTTTTCCCTAGCTGCTAGAGTTCTGTCGTCTGAAGATTTCGGACATCTGGCCACGTTGTTGAGCGTTAGCCAGATGGGAAGCATCATCGCGATTTTCGGGCAGGAAATGTTTATCCTGCGCTCGCTCAATCAATATACGGTCGCAGACCAGCCTGACCTCGCCAAAGGAGCATTGCTGTTTTCTACGGCGATCGTCTGCGTCGGGCCAGTTTTACTGAGCGTTTTAGCTGGCTTCGGATTTTTAGCCTTCGGTATTTCCCTCAAGCTCGTTACTGCGATGGGACTATTTCTCGTGGCGAGCTCGGTACTTGCGCTCACCAGCCACATCGCCCGGTCCATTGTCGGAATTATCACCTCGGACGGACTGCGGGAGGTCTTCTGGCGCTCGTTCGTCGCTGCTGTGCTGATCGCCATCATTCTCGCTGGTGGGACAGTTCAGATCGACACATTTTTCCTTATCGCCTCGGCAGCGATTAGCATTTCTGTTTCCATCCAGATCTTCGCCATCTGGAAGATGATACCAGCCAACATCGTTCGCGCAGCCCCGAGATGGCAAGTTCGCGATTGGTCAAAAATGTCTGTTGGGTTCTGGGTCTCGACAATTCTGGCGACCATAAATCAGTACCTGGACGTGGTCATTATCTACTGGCTGCTGGATCCAGTCGCCGCCGGCGCTTATTTTATTGCGTCCCGTCTGGCCAACATGTTTGCCACTATACTGTCTGCAGTTCACAGCTACGCGACGCGGCAAATACCCTCGTTGTATTTTTCCCAGCAATTTGACGATCTCAATCGGACGCTCAGATTGATGAGCGAGGTCGTACTGCTCTGCGTCCTGATCGGGGTCGCAATCATCGGATTTGGCGGGGAGAGAATTCTCGGCCTGTTCGGTCCCGCGTTCGTCACATATAAATGGACGCTGTTCATTCTGACCGTCGGCACGGCCGCCTATGCCGCCGGGGGACCGGCAACCGCTGTGTTGATGATCGCAGGCCACGAATCACGTTATCCGTGGATTATCGGGGGCAACGTGATTCTGAGATTTATTGGCTTCGCGATTTTGATTCCGATGTTCGGCCTGCTCGGCGCGGCGCTGTCCACGGCCTTGAGCCTGGTCATTGTGACGATCGTCCTTAATGTTCTCTGCCGTCGTTGGATCGGAGTGGATCCTTCAATTCTCATTCTGCTCCGCAAGCCCAACGGAAAATTCGCGGTGACCGGTCCGATTGTGACGCAGCCGCAGGGTAATCAACCGCAATGAACCTCATGCACAGCAGACCGGACATGAACCGGCGACGTCGCATCCTCCTCATTCAGACGCAGGCTGAAAACGCCGGTGCGCAGGAAATTTCCCGGCTCGTCTGCGCCGGACTAACTGCGCGCGGCTATGAGGTCCACAATCTTTTCTTCTATCGCAAGTCTTCGCACTTCGACGAGCAACCGAACACCTCCTACTGCGTCTCCAATCGACCTGGGAGCCCTCTTGCTTTCCTCCGGTTTCTCTACGCACTTCGGCAACAGATTCGGTCAAACCGCTGGGATGCGGTCCTCACGTTCCAACACTATGGCAATGCGATCGGCGGATTCGTTTCGAAGCTTGCAAGTCCGGCCCCAATCATTGCCAACCAGGTTTCGTCGCGCATAACCATGAACTGGCTTGTGCGCACCGCCGACAAGATCATGGGTAGCCTTGGTTTCTACACGTATATCACGGTGAACTCCCACGACCTGCAACGCGAGTATTCAAATTACCCGAAAGGCTATCTGAAACGAGTGGAATATGTCGCTCATGGGTTCGATCAGAAAACGACAGACATCTCACGATTCGATGCGCGGAAAATTTTCAATCTCCCTCAAGACGTCACTCTGTTGGGATCGGTTTCGAGGTTAAATCCCACCAAGCGTCTCGACGCCGCAATACGCCTACTTTCAAGCAAACCTGATTGGCACTTGGCGCTTGCAGGCCAAGGTCCGGACGAAGAGAGGCTGAGGGAAATAGCCAAGCAGATCAACGTATCGGACAGGGTCCATTTCGTTGGAGAGCTTTCTCCCAACGAGATCGGTAAATTTCTCGCCGGTCTCGACGTCTTTGTGTTTCCGACACAGGGCGAAACGTTTGGTCTTGCGGCCGTGGAAGCCGCCAGTGCCGGCGTTCCAACTGTAGCGGCGGACCTTCCGGTGTTGCGCGAAGTTCTTTCCTACGAGGGAAGACCGGCAGCGTTTTTTGTCGATGCGGCAGATGATGCGAAGTTCTTAGCGGCCGTGACGGAGGTTATTTCGAATCGGGAGCTCACGAAGGAACTGCAGGCGAATGCCAAGGGGCTGGCATCGCGATATTCTGTCGACACGATGATAAATGAGTACGTCCGTCTCTTGGACCATGCGTGCCAGTTACGCCCCCTTCAACGGGACAAAGCGTCGACATGATTATCGAGTTCAAATGCGACGCCGAGCGTCCCCGTAACTGGATGGCCCGACAGGTCATGACAATCGACGGCAAGCCCGTCGATGTTCAAGTTGCGTGGATCAAGACCGAGGTACCAAAGCCGACCGGGATGGACATGCTGTTCGAGCTCGAGCGCATGTTGCTACGGAAAGGAAAGCCGAGCGAAGCCGATCCCTTAAAAATTGCGACCAGTCATTCCTTACAGATTGATCGCAAACCGGACATCGTGATCGATTTCACGAACTCGACGCGCGCTCCCGAATACGGCGCATCTCTTTATCTGCGGCCACTCTATAATGGTATTCCTGGAGAAGATGGCGCACTTGCCGCGATCCTTTCCGGAGATCTGCCGGTCATCGAAATCGTCAACGATGTTGATGGGACTGTTCTCGATCGCGGTCAGCCATCGAACGAGGTTGCGGATGGCTTGAGCGGAGCGTTAGCAACCGTCATCGCGCGGACAATGACACTGCTTGAAGCAGTTTTGTCTGGACGTCCGAGACTAGTCCCTCAGATGACATATAACTCGCTCGGCAGCTCTCGAGCCCCAGCGTCGTATGTGTTACGCGGAATAGCCGACGCGATCGCAAAGCGAATATATCATCTCTGCTGCTTCTCGCCTCACTGGAAAGTCGCTTGGCGGCATACCGACGATGAAGGCGTTTGGAAACATGGAGACTTGTCCGGACCGCGCTGGCAGACGATCGCAGATCCTGGCTGTCGCTGCTATGCCGATCCCTTTCCTATCACATGGAAAGGCAGAACCTTCGTGTTCTTCGAGGATCTCGACCATCGCGCTGGAAAGGCTGCAATCTCCGCGATCGAGTTCGATTCGGCAGGACCGAAAGGCGACGTCATCCGAGTGCTGGAAGAACCGTGGCACCTGTCCTATCCGTTTTTGATCGAGGACGGCGGTGAGTTATGGATGATCCCGGAAAGCTTCGGAAACAATGATGTCGCTCTCTACAAGTGCATCGAATTCCCCGCCAAATGGGAACGCCAAGCGACGCTATTGTCCGGACTTTCGTTTTCGGACGCAACGATTACGCGACACGATGGTCTCTATTATCTCTTTGGCGCATCGCGAGACGGCGGTGGCGGATATTCGGACACACTGTCCATCTACTACTCGGAGCATCTGCTCGGTCCATGGCAGCCCCATGCCAGCAATCCTGTCCTCGTGGATCGATCCTGCGCGCGTCCCGCCGGAAACTTTGTCCGATTGAAAGGACAGCTTTGGCGACCGGTTCAAGATTGCAGGGACGGATATGGCGCAGCCCTTGGACTCGCTGAAATTATCGAGCTCTCACCAACGACCTTCAGACAGATCGTTCGACACACTGTCCAGCCGGAAACAACGCGCCGAGGAAGAAAGCTTCATACTTTGAATCGCAGTGGGCGCCTGGAAGTCATCGACGGCACCAGAATTCAGCCGAAACTGAGAGCCCACAGCTTTTAACGGCAAGAGTGCGCATGAGCGGCAGCGCCAGTCTTGAGAAGATATAGCCGATCGTCAGACCGGTCATGGAGCCGGCTATCTTGATAGCCGCGTCGAAAACCCTTCCGTGACGGGATGGCTCCATCAACTGGAGCAACTCGAACCCGATAGCAGCTGAAATAACGATAGCAGCCGCAACTAAGATGCGGCGGGAATAGGCGGTCGAAAACAATAATCCAGCGAGAGCAAATGCAGCGAAGCGTTCGATCTGCGGCGACACTCCACTTTCCGGCCTCCAACCTAATGGCCCAATCGTAACGACCGCAATCGCGGCGAGGCAAAGCCACGCCAGGATGCGACATAGGGGTTCCACGATTTGGATGATTTCACCGGACGGCGTTCGGTCTTGCATCTGCAAACATACTCAAGTGGCGGGCATCAACTGCTGTGGTCTAACACTTACGCACAAGCTGTCGAAAATTGTATCGGATCAGCACCACTCGCCGCTTAAAAGATTAGATAAAAATTGAACTATTCAGGTTAACGCGACGAGCATCGGAAATTTTCTTTGTTCTCGTCGCATTCTGAAAATGATTTAACCTCGATCGTATTTGTTACTCCGCGTCCCGTTTAACGTGCCCTCAAAGGCGCGTACAAATAGCGACGTTCTGGCATTTTCGACTTTTGGAACATGGCCAGCTACGCACCCGGAGCATCAGAGATGAACTCGATGAATTTGCCTCGCGATATCATTGCCGATTGGCAAGATCGCCATGAGCGCCTTTTTGGCCAACATGCAATCAAGCTCCAACATCGCTTGGCAGAAACCGGCCTATTCACGAGAGAAAGCGTCGGTAAACTAATCGAGCGCTGTCCAAAGTCTCACCTCGGACTTGAATCGGTCACCTTCGACGGCGAGACGCCAAAGCGCATTTATGGCGAGCTCGGTAACGCGACGGGGCTTGAGGCGATTGAAGCCATCGAGAAGGGGCGTATGTGGATGAACATACGCCGAGTGATGGACTGGGCACCGGAATACAACGACCTACTCAACAAAATCTTTTCTGAATTCGAAGGACGCTTGAATGGCATGAAGACCTTCAAGCGAAACATTGGTGTGCTGGTCTCCTCGCCGAACGCGAAAGTTCCTTATCACGCCGATATCCAGGGGCAGTCGCTTTGGCAAATATCCGGCGTCAAGCGTGTATTCATCTATCCCCGCTCTGACGTCTTCATGTCGCCGAAGAGCATTGAGAAAATACTTTTGCGCGAAACCAACGAGGACATGCCGTATCGGACCTGGTTTGACGAATATGCAACGGCTTTTGATTTGAATCCGGGCGAAATGCTCACCTGGCCCCTCTACGCACCGCACAAGGTCGAGAACCACAACTGCCTGAATATCTCCGTGACGATGGAGCACTGGACCAAGTCGATCTGGAATTCCTACGCAGTGCACTACGGGAATGGTGTCTTGCGACGCACGCTCGGTTTACAAAACACATCGGTCAGCGATCATGGACTGCATGTGTATCCAAAAGCAGCATCGGCCTTCTTGTGGAAAAAGATGGGCCGGCAAATCGATGGCGATGTCGTAAAGGTCCGCGATTTCAGAATCGCTCCCGAAAGTGCGAACGGACTCGCGAACATACGCTGAGCCGGCGCCCAGTACCTTGGAAGCATAATTCAAATGTTGGCACTCGACCGAAAATCTTTCCAGCTCGACGTGAGCATTCGCGTCGAGCCTGACTTTGATTTTTTGTCTGCCGAGTACCGCGCTTTCTACAATCTCAAGCGCGGGACTGCTTTCCAGGCACCGCTATGGCTTGATTCAATTCATCGCCAGTTGATGCCGTTTTTATCGGCACGACAGTACACAATAACGGTCAGAGACGGCGATAATGCACTCGTGGCGGTGATCCCGCTGGTCCTTCAGCGATCGGCGGGGATCACAATTCTACAACCCGCCGATTTTGGGGTTTGCGACTACAACGCCATCGTTGCAGATTCGTTGACCTTGGAGTTGCTGGCTTCCGACCCATCCGTTCTGGATCGCGTAGATCAATTGCTCGACGTTGCGGATGCATTGTTCTTTCGCAAAATAAGAGACGATGGCTTCGACGCCCGCCGGCTATTTAAAAGAACAGTAGCCAGCCCTAACGAGAACGCGGCTTATCACAGCGAAACCGGACCGGATTTCGAACAGTGGCAACGCCGCACGGTCAGCAGGAAATTTTCCAAGGAGCTCGGCAGACTGGCTCGACAGGTTGAGCGCGAGTTCGGTCCGTATGAACATCGGCCTGCGCAAACCGAAAGCGAAATCCGCGAGGCGTTCAAATTTCTCAAAGACGCCAGGAAGGGTCGCTTCGATGAGGATTTTCTGAACAACGATATATATGAGAAATTCTATTGCAACTTCGCCATTGCCGGAATGGCCTCAGGCGAGGCAATCACTTATGTCAGTTATCTCGCTGGAAAGCCGGTAGCCGTTCTGTTCGGCCCGGCATACGAGGACGAATTTCATGCCGTCCTGATCGGCGCCGACATGCAGCGGTTAGGCAAATACTCAATCGGCATGCAACTGCTCTATCGCGTCATCAAGTATCGATTCGACCGCGGGCTGCATCGCCTCGATATGGGCTTGGGAAATACCGGATATAAATCCCAATTCCGCGTCGAGGAAACCAGACTTCACAACTTTACGTCTTCACGCTCATTGGCTGGATCAGCAGTTTCATTCGTCTACCACCGCGCGAAGCCGCTCAAGACCGCGTTGAGACGGCTTTCGCCGCGCTTGCGTTGATTGCTCCCAACAGGACGCCCAACGTGACGATTGCCACAGCGATTCACAAGTTCATCGATGTTCGGAAGAGCCCGGCGTTGCGCGGCATCGCGGGCGTGTTCGCTCTCCGAATGACCATCACGATCCTGAACTTTGCGCTGATCTCCCTTGCGGCGCGAGTGCTAGGCGTATCCGCCTTCGGAACATACTCGATCCTGTTCAGCGCGGCAGGATTATTCAGCATCATTGCAACTGCGGGACAGCAGGTTCTCGTGATGCGGTTCTGGAACGAATATTCTTCAGCCGAACAGATGGGCTGCCTCAAGGGAGCCCTGCTCTTCAGCTGCGTCGTATGCCTGGCTGGAAGCATCCTCGTCGCAATCCCATTCTACGTCTGGCTTGTCATGGCTTATGACATGTCGATTGCGATCTCGATCACGCTCTATCTCGTTGCACTGTCCGTTTTGTTGACAACATCCCATCTCGTGCGAACAGCAGTCGGCGTTGGAACGGGCGATGGATTCGGCAACCTGTCGCTCGCGATTCCTCCGATCGTCTATCTCCTGCTTTGTCTCGGACATGGCACCGTCGCCGACGTCAGTGTTGTCTTCTTGCTGATGGCTCTGGGAGCTATCTGTTGCGTCGTATTTCACATCGTAACGCTTTGGCGAACTCTTCAGGGGCGTTTTCCGGGCTTCACGACAGCCAAGGCAGCCTACGATATACCTCTCTGGCGGGCACGATCGGTCAAGCTGTGGTTGTCCAACAGCCTCGAAGCTTCGAACCAATACATCGACGTGTTGATTATCGGCGCCCTGATGAATCCAGCAGTCGCCGGCGCTTACTTTGTAACCAGCCGTCTAGCCAACGCCTTTTCAATGGCGACGGACGCCATTCACATGTTCTCGACCCGCCACATTCCGGACCTGTACTATCGCCGGCAATTTACACAGCTGGGTTCATTGCTGGATACGGTCTCGGGCGTCACCTTGGCCGTCATCGCGGCCGGCATGATTGTTATTGCCGGCGGCGGCCATTGGATTCTCATGGCTTTCAGCAGTGCCTATGTGCCCTATCACGGCGCCCTCGTCGTGCTGTCCCTCGGCATGGCTGCTGTCGCCGCCGCAGGCCCATCGGGGTCGATTCTCATGCTGACCGGGCACGAAGGCCGTTACCTCAGCGTGATTGGACTGACCGTGCTGCTGCGGATGATGGGGTTCTGGATACTTATTCCCCATTTCCAGGTCATGGGTGCGGTCGTTGCGACCACGCTTTCATTCGTATGCATGGCCGTTTTGTTGAGAGTTTCGACTATTTCCTCCGCAAAGATCGATGGCTCGATTCTCCGCTTGATTTCCAGGTACTGGCGTCGCCCCGTAATCATGCCGGCGGAGTAATTTCCGCCTCGACATGGTCATCACATGGTCAGCGAGATTTTGTCAGAAGCAGGTACAAGGCCAGTGGGTTTGTCTTGATATAACGCCATCCGAGGCGCCTCGGCTCAAGACATACTCTCCACAGCCATTCGAGCCCGGCATTCTGGATCCATAGCGGAGCCCGCCGTTTCGTTCCTGATAGAAAATCGAAGAGGCCGCCGGACGTCTTGATGACCCCGACGGAAGTGAGGCGATGGCGATTCCTGATGATAAATTTCTGTTCGCGCGGCACCCCCATCGAAACCCACAGGATGTCCGGCTCTAATTTTGCAATCTGATCACAAACTTCCGTTTCCTCATCATGATCTTTGAAATAGCCGTGGCGGCTTCCTACGATCGAGAGAGTCGGAAACCGCTCTTTCACGGACTTTACGGCTGCATCATTGGCTTCCTCGGTCGCGCCGAGCATGAACATCGTCGCGCCAGCAGCCTCAGCCTTGGCCGCCACGTCATAGAACAAGTCGGACGTCGCAACACGCTCAGGAAGCGGTACGACACCGCGCAGCCGAGACACGAAGACATGCGACATGCCGTCGGCATGGATGGCATCGGCTTTCAAGAACAGCGAGCGCTCGGTCTTATCGACCGCGCATCTGTAGGTCACCTCGCCGTTCGTTGATGTGATGTAGGCCGGGTAGCGCCATAGTCCACGCCGTTCCAACGAATGATCGACCATTGCCTTTGCCGATTCTTCGCGATCCACCGCGACCACGGGAAGTCCACCCAGCAAGACCTTCCGCCACCGATGAAACTGACTACGTCTGCGATCATTGGATGTCCGGCGGTCCTCTATTTCGAGGTCCTCCAACGCAGATTGTGTCGCTTGATACGTCATAACGCGACGATCTTCACCGACCAAATCGCGTCGTTCCCTATTCTTGGAATTCGCAACCACCACAAACTTCCTCACGCATGGACGAACGGCGTCCAAGTTCCTGCGCATTTTATGGACAACCGAGACGCGAAACCAGCGCGTCTGCGAGAACGTGAAAGAATAGTTAACGCATCGTCGCGCTGACCGCATGATTCAACACCATGGAGTTAATACTAACCGGGGTTACCTGTGACGGATCGCAGACTATTTCGCTATGGAATAGCTATGTTCCACGCGAAGTAGCGACGTAAAAGAACGGCAAGCCATGGATAGCAAGTACGTCCTCGTCACGGGCGGCGCTGGATACATCGGGAGTCATATGACGCTCGGTCTGCTGGATGCCGGCGCTAAACCTATTGTGGTCGATAATCTTTCGACAGGCGTCAGATCAGCCGTCCCCTCATCCGTTCCCTTCTTTCACGGCGACTGTGGCGACGAAGCCTTGCTCGACGGCATCATGAAAAACTACGATGTCGATGCGATCGTGCATTTTGCAGCGAACATTATCGTTGCAGATTCGTCCGTGGATCCTTTGGGCTATTACAGAAACAACACCGTCAACGCTCGCGCGCTGATTGATACAGCGGTCCGGAACGGTATTCCGCATTTTGTTTTCTCATCGAGCGCCGCGGTTTATGGAGAGCCGAACACCGCGATCATTTCCGAAGATCATCCGACGAACCCGATCAATCCCTACGGACGATCCAAGCTGATGGTCGAGTGGATTCTGGCGGACGTCGCGAAGGTTTATCCGGTCAACTATGCGGCGCTCCGCTATTTCAATGTCGCAGGCGCCGATCCGAACGGCAGGACCGGTCAATCTTCGATCAAGGCGACTCATCTGATCAAAATCGCCGTCCAGGCCGCGTTGAAGAAACGGCCGGGCATGGATATTTTTGGTGACGACTACCCGACATCCGACGGCACCTGTGTGCGCGACTATGTCCACGTGGAAGATCTCGTTCAAGCGCACCTAGCGGCGCTGACTTACTTGAGGCGCGAAAAGAAGAACCTGATCTGCAACGTCGGCTATGCAAACGGGTTCTCCGTCCAGGAAGTCATTGAAGTTGTCAAGAACGTCTCAGGTGTCGACTTCGAAGTCAGGGTACAGAACCGACGCATCGGCGACCCCTCTACCCTCGTCGCATCAAATCAAAGGGCTACGGAGATGCTGCAGTGGTCTCCCCGCTATGATGATCTTGAAACTATCGTGCGCCACGCGCTGGAGTGGGAACGTCGACTTTAATTGTACGAGCGGATGTTGAGGTGGGACGGAGAGGCTTACACAAAGGCTTCGACGGGCATACCGGGAACGCCCTTCAATCCACTCAGACGATCGAGTCGTCGTTGATTGCAGGCATTCCCAGGTCGCCCCGCAGGCTCCGCGTCGTTTTTTATCAGTACGGCGCTGATCAAAGCGGCGCATGTGCCGGATCAAAGGATGCGGCATTGGATGAGGTCGGCCGGAGCCAAAGAATGAAAAGCGCGCCTAACGTGAAGACGACGACGCCCCCCATTAGCGCGGGGTGATACGAGCCGGAGACGTCACGGATATGGCCTGTCAGCACACCTCCAACGCCGCTTCCGGCGGCAAAGAACGCAAGCTGGCAGCCATAGATCGCGCCATAGGATCGCAGACCGAAATATCGAGCAACGAGGAACGCCAGAATATCGACCTCTGCTCCCGCCGAGAATCCGAAGATCGCGGCCGCGACACCAGCCGATACAGTCGGCGAAAACGGTTCCTGCAGCAGCAGCACGCATGCAAGAGCAGGCACGGCAAGCGCAACAGCCGAGACATGGATCGGATTAAACCGGTCGAGCAACGCGCCGATCGCAATCCGGCCGAATAGCATCGCCAGCCCAATGATAGCAAAGAGATGCCGCGCGACATCGAGGGGCACACCGGTATCCACGGCCATCGGAACAAAGTGCACGAGGCACGAGCCCATACCAAGCACCAACAAGAATACTCCAACGCCGATCTTCCAGAAATTAGCCTGACGAACCGCTTGCGCCAGTGAAACACCCTTCACAATATGTCCGGCGACCGTATTGGAAGACCTATCGGCGAGCCGTTCCCTGAAGAAGAAGTAAGTGATTGGGATGGTGAGAAACGAAACACCGCTCAATGCCAGGAAACCTGACCTCCACCCAACATTCGCGATGAGCGGGCCGAGCGTTAATGGCGCCAACAAGGCAGCAAAGGCCGTACCGGTTAGAGTAAGCCCGAGCGCCAATCCGCGGTTGCGCTCAAAATAGGTCCCAATGGCACGCGTCCACACGATGCCGCTTGTTCCCACTCCACCAGCCGACAGCAAGAACCAGACAGTGTAGTACATGAGCAATGAGCCGTTCATTGCCGACAGTGCAAGGAACCCCAGCGTGAGCGATATCAATGACGCCAAAGCCACGCGTCGAACGCCAATCCGATCACACAGGCTACCGATGAATGGTGCCGCGAGAATGGTCGCGAGATTAATACAAGTTGACGCCCCGGCGATCTCGGCCCGCGACCAACCGAATTCCGCATGAAGCGGGGCCATGAACAATCCGATTGTCAATATCGGCAGCCCCAGGAGACCAACTCCGACTCCGAGCGCGGAAGCCGGGATGACTGCGCAGCCCTCACGACCACCTTCAGCTAAAAGGCGGCTCGACCACGTTCCTTGGCGTTGATCCAACAAGACATTTTCTCCCAATAATAGCTTTGAATCTACGTTCCGATTGACTTCCCTTAGAACAATCCAATGAGCGCGAAATGAAAGACGCTTGTTTAAGCAGTCGCGCACAAAGAATAAGACAATTAGGAAGCTTCGTTATTTATGTACATACTGTAGCTTTTTAACTGACTGTCAAGCATCTCTCCCAACAGCCATCAACCGCAGTAACTTTGGTCTGAGTGTAGACGTCCCGGACTTCGCCCGTTGCCGCAGAAGAAACAAGCGATCATGCGGATACATCGCGCGGGCCACGACTATTTTGTATCCGGCGATCTGTCAGCACGTCGCCGCGCCCGTCAGATTTCGCATGTAGAGGAGCCGTGAGATAGCTCTCGCCTCGGTCACGGCCCCACTAACCGCCTTCTCGCGCATGCACGCCGATCAGAACTTCACCGAGACACCGGTGTAAACGCTATTTTCAGTACAGCTCCCCACGTTGGCATTTCTGCACGTCAAAGAGTTGTTGTGATCAAGCCCATACTTGTTCTGCCAGTATCTATAGGCAACCCAGACGTCCAGGAGATGTGACCGTGTCGGCCCCCAGACCATCTTACTCGCGTCGAGCGTTACACGGATCGGCTCACTATTAAGTTCTATTTTTCGAGGGAGGTTGTTCGGAATGTGCAAATCCGTACCCGTCCCCTTTTCCCCGATCCAGGCTACCCTGCCGCTAATCGACAACGGGAGCTCCGGAGGGAGAAAACCGAGATCCATGTAGTAGTTTGTCTCGACGGTCCACGTACCATCGAAATCAAGGGTACCGCCGGGGAGCCCGGCATTCCCCAAGAACGAGTTGTGATTGTATTCTTTGTAATACATCGGAGCGATGTTGAAGTAGCCCTTGTAGGGAAGGTCGAACGCGAACTGCAGACCGGCTACACCGACTGTGCGCCGTGGCGCCGTGTAATTATTCTCAGTTTCGCCGTCGGCGCCCACTTCGAGAGACACATTGCGCAGCGGCCCCCAAGTGAACGAATTCGTTTGGAACACCTGGTTGAAACCGACTGTGCTCCGAAAGAATCCGAAGAATTCCGTTGCGCCCTCACAGCCTGTTGCACCGCCAACAGGACAGGGAGCGGCAGGATCATGCCTATCGGACTTTAACAGGTTCACGCCCAGCAAATTCGTTCCGTAAGCCCAAACGTCGAAGTGCGTGAACGAGACGATTTGCTTTGCGGTTTTACCTGGAACGCCGGGATCCGAACCTTCCGGCAGGTATGAGTAAGTCAGGCGGTTGTCATTCAGTGTGAAGAATGGCGCGTCGATCAAAGGAACCGCCTTCGTTGACACGGACGGCAAATCCGCGGCAACCGCCGCCTTCGTCACTCCGCAAATCAAGATTACTGCCGCTGCGCTTGTGAGTACGCTAACCCGAATTGTCATTCCACCCCCAAAAATAATTGACGTTTTAAACGCCCTCGCCGGCTCCCCGTCCGAGGACAAGACCACCCCAAAGCTAGCAGATTGCCAAATCGTCTGACAATCTCGTTTTTGCCTAAATGTTCATGATGTATGATAAAATTGTAGGCGAAAACTCTTTGCAACAAATGCGGGAATTGCCTGTTTTTGAAGCTTGTTTCACTTCTCTCAAGCCAATACGCCCAGCCCGAGCGCCGCTTCATCTGGCGATGCGCAAGATTGACAAATCGTATGACAATTATAAAGGTCGGATACGCACCTAGGCTAATAAGGCCTCCGACAAGGTGATTTGAGATCAGATCGAACCATAGCCGGCGCAGCCGCACAGGGATGAAAAGCCATGAAAGTCGCGATCTTTAACATCGCTAAAATCTTGAGCGGGGACCTCACCTCACCATTTGCCGACGGCGACACCTTGGTCATGGAGGACGGAAAGATCGTCGCGATTGGCAGCAACTGCTCGACAACAGATTGCGACGTCAGCATCGATGCAGCAGGGATGATGGCAATGCCCGGCCTCATCGACTCTCATGTACACATCACTTTTGGAGATTACACTCCACGCCAAAAGACGGTCGGATTTCTCGAGAGCTATATTCACGGCGGCATCACGACATCAATCAGTGCATCGGAAGTTCATGTCCCCGGTCGCCCCAAGGATCCGATCGGCGTGAAAGCACTCGCAATCGCGGCCCGTAAATCATTCGAGAGCTACCGGCCAGGAGGCATGCGGGTCCACGCCGGCTCGGTGATTATCGAACCCGGACTGACGGAAGCGGACTTTGAAGAGCTCGCCAAGGGCGGCGTTTGGCTCGCAAAGGCGGGATTCGGCGCCTTTGCTACGCCCTACGAGTACGAGCCATATGTTGCGATGGCCAAGAAGCACGGAATGATCACGATGGTCCACACGGGAGGATCATCAATACCCGGCTCGAGCGGCATCTGGGGGGATCACTTGATCAAGATCAATCCCGACGTGTCCTACCACGTCAATGGCGGCCCGATCGCGATGCCGGATCCGGATTTCAGCAGGATGGTCGATGAGAGTGAGATTGCCATGCAGGTTTGCACAGCCGGCAATCTTCGGACGACCCTGTTGGTCGCAAAACTTCTCAGAGATGCCAATCAACAACATCGACTTCTCATAGCAACGGATACCCCGACCGGAAGCGGCATTATGCCGTTGGGTATTCTGTACACGATGAGCCATCTCGCCTCGCTCGGCGGCGTAGAGCCTGAAATCGCGGTCGCAATGGCTACCGGCAATAACGCCCGGACTTACCGGCTCAACTCAGGAATTCTTGCCGTTGGGAAGGATGCCGATGTCGTTCTGGTCGACGCTTGCCTTGGCGGCTCCAAAAACGATGCGCTCGCAGCCCTGAAGAATGGCGACATCATGGGAGTCGGAGCGGTCGTTACAAACGGTATCCCCCGGTTTGTAGGACGTAGCCGAAATACCCCGGAAACGGTGCGACGAGCGAAAGTGGCTCAATCCCGTATTGTTCAGGACTACAGTGGCGCAGATCACTAATTTTGCGACATCGGGATAGCCTGCGCCATCATCTTGACTAACGTTTGATGCGAACCGAGCCAACGTGAGTCTGGGAATTGCTCGCTTAGTGCCGCTGAACCGCTATGTAACACGCGGTCACCGTGTTACTTTGCGGGGAATCTCCAGCCACGTCGCACCTTGATTCTCAAAACTATTGTGAATGAGGTTATGGACGGTCAATCAACACGTCGCACCCAATGATAAGTCAATGGCACAGAAACCAAAGAGGCTACCGCCCGCTTCGGCACCCCGAACCAGATTCGTTTCGCCATTAACAACCTCTCGCAAGGACTTGCTGAAAAAAGGCTCCGACGACTGGTTACGAGATGTCATCTATCGGCTTGTCCAGGCGCTGGGGCGGCTGACCGCATGCCGCGAAGCGTTCGGTCGAAAGCTCGGCCTGACCAGCAGCCAGTTTACTGTCTTATTTGGCGTCGCCTATAGACAGGGCGACGAAGGCATTCCGATCGCAAGCCTGTCTGCATACATCGGCTTGGCGGCAACGCACGTCACGACAGAGGTTGGGCGGTTGACCAGAAAAGGACTGCTGAAGAAGCGCCCCAATGGACGCGATGGGAGAAGCGTCTTGATCACCCTCTCCCCTGAAGGAGAGCGCGCGATCAATGAGCTTGCTCCATTTGTACGAAGTATCAACGACCTTCTCTTCGAAAACATTGAAGGGAGTGAAATCGAGGTCGTGAATGCGTTTGCTGCAAATCTCATTCAGAATTCGGAATACGCTTTAGCGGAAATTCGCGTGAGCGAAGCTGCGGATCAATCACCACTTTCCCGGACCGTTCGGCGTCAAAAGCTTGCGTAAATATTGTATCGAAGGATCTAGATTGCCCTAATAAGAGAACGGGAAGCGGTCGAAGACGTAACGGCGCCGCGGATAGCCATATAGTCTGACACCGATATGGCGGCATCGTTCGGTTACTTGCTATTCCCCCAGCGCTTAACCAAGCTATTTTCAATCTCAAACATGTCCAGCACTCGACCAATCGAGTGATCTACCATTTCATCGATCGAGTTTGGCTTCGCATAAAAAGCGGGGACCGGAGGCATAATAATAGCACCCGCCTCGGTGGCCTGGACCATTGACCGCAAATGTCCAAGGTGAAGGGGTGTCTCCCGAACCATCAACACCAACTGACGCCGATCTTTCAACGCGACGTCAGCAGCACGAGATAACAATGTCGATGTTACGCCAGATGCGATTTCGCCCAATGTTCTAATCGAACAAGGCGCCACTATCATACCCATGGTGAGGAAGGAGCCACTCGATATCGCTGCTCCGATATCCTCTGACTGATAAACAAAATCAGCTTTCGCAAATACCTCGGAAACCTTCAGATTCGTCTCGTGGACCAAAGTCACCTTGGCCGATTTGGACATGACGAGATGCGTTTCTACGTTGAGATGACTCAATGCCTCCAAAAGCCGTACGCCATAAACAACACCCGAGGCGCCGCTGATGCCAACGACGATTCTTTTTCTATCCATTTGCTTGACTGAGCTAGCTACATCGACCTGGCGGATCCAATGGGCTGACCAAAGTGTCCCACCCTGTTCATACCGTTATTCATTGCCCGCCCCTAGACGCTCGCTTTCTTTGACAATGCCTCCTTCCACTTGACTTCAAT
This sequence comes from Afipia dichlorophenoxyacetatis, assembly GCF_055386385.1. NCBI lineage: Bacteria > Pseudomonadati > Pseudomonadota > Alphaproteobacteria > Hyphomicrobiales > Nitrobacteraceae > Afipia > Afipia dichlorophenoxyacetatis. The sequence continues at coordinate 4,877,787 of NZ_AP029250.1, forward strand.
GGCCGCGGCCTCGTCGGGGAGGAGCGCAGAAGCCGCCGGATAGTCGTTAAACCAGCCAAACGGCTTGCAAGCATCGATAATCATCTTCGAATGAGACGTGGCACCGCTTTCACGATTTGCGCGAGGGATCCGTGGATCGAGTGAGGAGCTCCACGCGTTGCGAACGATATCAACCGACTCCGAGGGCTCGCACCGCGTTGTTACGGCCCACATCACATCGGCCAAATTTGACGGATCGACATCCTCATCGACCACGACAATGATGCGGCCCATATAGCTATTGGCGGCTGCAATCAACGCAGCGCGTTTTGAATGCCCGGCATACCGCTGCTTGAGTGATATAACCGTCATCAGCTGCGAAACGTGCTGCCATGCGCCCACGACGTCCGTGACGCCACAAGTTTCGAGATTGCTCCAAATGCTTGCGGCTCGAAATGGCAAGCCGAAATGGAAACGAGGAGGTTTCAGCGGAGGCGATCCGAACAGTATGGGGTTGTTTCGGTGATATACCGCATCCACACGCATGACCGCGGCGGGCCGAGTATCGGCCGCGTAATAACCGGTAAATTCACCGAAGGGCCCCTCAGGCAACGTCATTTCACTAGGTGGAAGCAACATCCCTTCAAGGATGATCTCCGCTTGCGCCGGAATCGGCAGACCTGTGATCGGCCCCTTTATGACATCTATTGGCTGACCTTTGATCGCACCCGCAAAATCAAACTCCGAATAGCCTTCAGGAAGGTACTCGAAACCAGCGATGAATAGGGCTGGATCCTGTCCGTTCACGATGACGATCGGACAAGGCTTTCCGGCGTCCCAATATTTCTTTGCGATGATCGCGCCATGCCTGCCCTGATGATCGAACTGGACTGTGACGAGATTCTTGGCATGAACTTGGACGCGATAGATCGAAGCGTTCACCCAATCACTTTCGGGATCACCCGTAACAACAAGACTTCCCGACCCTATGTACGGGCCGCCATCGTCCTTGTGCCAAGTTGGAACCGGGAAGCGATATAGATCAACATCCGCACCTTGAAAGCGGTTCTCAAAAAAGGGAGCGGTTTCAACCACCACCGGAGCGATCCGTTCCAGCGAACTACGCTTCCGCTTCCACGATTTCAGGATATCGATTGGGCGCAGGTGAGGATCCAAACCCAGTGCAAGAGCGGCGCGTTGCGGGCTCGTGGTTGCGTTCGAAAAGACTCTGTATCCGCTGTCAAAGCCAATAATTCGATCGAACAGCAAAGCTGGGCAATCGGCAGAACCTGCTGCGACCTCGGTGATCGCCCCAAGCTCGAACTTTGCGTCGGCCCCGTCTATAGTCCTGAGGGCTCCGATTTCCGCGACTCGGCCGATGAATTCCCTAAGATCTTTGTACATGTATCCCACCGCGCCAGACTTCTCGTCTCAATAATAACTACGATTAAAATGTACATCATTAACATTGATGGTCAAGAAGCTAAGCCGCGAAGCTTTCTTCCTATTTTCAAACGAAAACGCATATCAGATAGACCCTAGAGAACATCCGCACTACTCCACCAACGACTTATCCTACCAGCCGTGGAGCAGATGAGACACATCGAATGGCGTCTCTATCGGTGTACCGCTATCAAGACGACGATATCGACCAGTCGCAAACAACAGCGGCCGAGGATTATCCTGCGAAACCCGAGAGAAGTGCAGAACTTTCCCAATAAGGATTATATGATCCCCGCCATCATATTTCGTCCACAGCTCGCACTCGAGCGAAGCCAGCGCATCACGAATAACCGGAGCATCGATCACTTTTGCCTGCAAAGGATCCAGGCCTTGCCACTTATCGGTAAGCGCCTTGGCAAATCGGGTCGATAGCTCACTCTGATTCTCGCCCAAGATATTGACGGCGAACTGTTTGATGTTCTCCCACCCGTCGATCGATTTTGCATTCTTGGCCACGCTGAACAGAACGAGAGGAGGATCGATCGAAACAGAATTGAAAGAACTTACGGTCAGTCCGAGACGCTCACCATTCGACGCCTGCGCGGTGATAATCGCGACACCCGTCGGAAATAACCCGAACGTGTCCCGGAGCTCCCTCGCGGAAAACTCACCGACTGACTCAGCCGTACTCATTTATTCAATCCGGCAAGCAGGACATACTTGAGCTCGGTATACTCTTCCATCCCATGACGAGATCCCTCCCGGCCGATCCCGCTTTCTTTGACACCTCCGAATGGGACTTCGGCCGTTGAGATAGCCCCGGTATTGACCCCGACCATCCCCGACTCGAGTGCGTTTGCAACACGGAGCACGGTTCCTACGTCGCGCGCGTACAAGTAGGACGCCAGTCCGAATGGCGTCGCGTTCGCCAATTCCACGACCTCGCCTTCGCTCTTGAAACGATAGACGGGCGCCACCGGACCGAATGTTTCTTCCTTGGTGATCAGCATGTCATTTGTCATGTCTGAAAGTACAGTCGGAGCGAAGTAGGAGCCGCCCAGTGCATGCTCTGCCCCTCCCACGACGACTTTCGCCCCGAGCGCGACAGCATCGCTGATGTGACGCTTCACCTTCTCGATTGCCTTGCCGTTGATCAACGGCCCCTGCTCGATGCCATCGGCCAAACCGTTACCCACGCGCAGGCCTGCAACCCGGCCAGAGAGCTTTTTCACAAACTTGTCGTAGACGCCGTCCTGAACATAAAACCTGTTCGCACAAACGCAGGTCTGTCCCATATTTCGAAACTTCGCGGCTATGGCACCTTCCACCGCATCGTCGATGTCGGCATCGTCGAATACGATAAAGGCGGCATTCCCGCCCAACTCCAGCCCCACTTTTTTTACGGTGGATGAGGCTTGCTGCATCAAAAGCTTTCCGACCGCAGTCGACCCAGTGAAGCTGACAAATCGCACGGCTTCGTGAGAGGTCATGACCTGGCCAAGCGCAGCAGCGTCGCCCGTGATGACGTTGAACGTCCCGGCCGGAAGCCCCGCGCGTTCAGCCAACTTTGCTAAAGCAAAGGCGGTTAAGGGCGTTTCTGGTGCAGGCTTTACGACCACCGTGCACCCCGCAGCGAGCGCTGGCGCAACTTTCCTGGTTATCATTGCCGCCGGAAAATTCCACGGAGTGATTGCAGCAACCACGCCCACTGGTTGTCGGCTTACAACGATTTGCGCGTCCAATCGATGAGTGGGAATTGTCTCACCATACAGCCGCTTGGCTTCCTCGGCATAGAACTCAATAAACGAAGCAGCGTAGATGATTTCGCCCTTCGCCTCTTCAAGTGGCTTGCCTTGCTCACTGGTGAGGATCGCCGCGAGATCATCCTTCGCGGCAATGACTAGATCAAACCATCTACGCAGGATAGCTGAGCGTTCCTTGGCCAATGTTTTTGACCAACTGCGAAATGCGCGGTCCGCCTGCTCGATTGCCTGCGCGCACTCCTCAGCACTAAGGCTAGGAACGCGGGCAATCACTTCACCGGTCGCCGGATTCAGCACTTCCTTGGAAGAAACGCCGATCCAATGACCACCGACGAAACACTTGTCGACCAGCAAACCGGCATCTTTTAAGTGACTCACCGTCGTCATTTCATACGCCTCGCTCTGCGGAGTTTACGATCGAGCTCACTTCGACAAATGAAGCGCTTTATCAACAAGGCTCGTTGCCCGCCCAAAGTCATACGAACGGTACATATTCTGCTTCACGAGGAAGGACGCACCGCCATAGAACTTCTCATATTGCTGATGACGATTTCCGAATTCCGATCCGATAAAATCCCAAGCCAAACGCATAAGCGCAATTCGGTCTTTGGCATTTGAAATACCCGACCCCATGTAGCGATCGACATCAGGCGCGGTGACCGAACTTTCCAGATCCTTTGCCGAGGACGGGAGACTGATCATGGCAGCTCCCGTAAGCTCGCGAATAATATCAATCATTCGTGGATTGATTTCCGACTGAAGCGCCATCACCGCGTAGAGGGACGTCTTGGAGGGCCAGACGACGCCATTCTTATCAATCGTCGCCGTGGTTTCCTGAGCTTCTAGCATCGTTTCAACGATCTGAACCAGCGCGGCTAGTTCACCCATCTGAACCTGCACAGGAGGCGCGGAATCATTTCCCGTCGTCTCGTTCATGCGCTTCGCGAGCCCCATCATGAAACGGAGCTTCGTCGCGTACCGTGCTTGCGCCTGGAGATTTCCGTAGGAATGCGATGGCGTCTTCCACCATTGATCTCTGCAGATCTCCAGATTGCGATAAATGAAGACATGCTCCCAAGGCACGAAGACATTATCCAAGACGACAAAGCAGTCGCTCTCATCGAAGCGAGAACTTAACGGATGATCGAACGAGTTGCTTGCTTGAAGCGCGAATGGCCTGCGCGGGTACAATTTAAGCCCCGGGGCGTTCATCGGAATCGCGATACCGATCGCATAGTTTTCATCACCAGGCTGCAAGGGATGAATGCAGCTTAGATAAAGGTAGTCGGAAAAGACTCCTGCCGTAGCCAATTGCTGTGCACCCGCGACGACGATTCCACCGTCCTTTTCCTTTACAACGCCGGCATACAGTGTGGGATCCGCCTGCTTATGCGCCGGCTTCGAACGATCAATCTGAGGAGGGACGATCGCATAGGTCGCCCACAGATGATTCTCTCTCAGGTGTTCGTAGAAGCGAACCACGTTGTCGGCATATTGCTGACCACCGGCAGCGAATACTTCGGGAACGGCGGCATAACCACAGAAGTAGCCCGCGACATGATCTGGCGTTCGGCCGATCATACCAAAGGTTGCCTCGGACCAGGTCTCAGACGCGAGACGCTTCTTGCGCAGGTCATCCAGCGAACGAGGAATTTGATAGGCCCTCAAGACAGGACCGCCAGATGTGGGCGATGTAAATGTCATGCGCTCGCGCATCGAAGAATCGGCGGCGATGTCATACAACCGCGCCGCAGATCGCGCGGCCTCAGCGAATGCAGGATGCTTCGTGACATCCTGCACTTTTTCGCCATCTACGTAGACGGCCCTGCCGTCATCCAACGAGCGCAAATACTCCGAGCCGGTGCGAAGAGCCACTGATCGGGACTTCGTATTGCTGGCGCTGGATGAATTCTCAATCGTTTCGGCTGACATTTCGCGACTCCCGCCTTCGTGAACGACAATAAATAGCTACAGTCTGTAGCTATTTATTGTATGCAATTGGGCGGATGTCAATCTGCACGCCGAGATTTTCGAACAGCTGAGGCGAACAACCCGCGAGCGGGACAGAGAGCCGCACGGTCAACCCGCGAACAGGATTGAACACGCGGATAAAAAAGCCCGCCGCGACGGAACACCGTCTAACGGCGGGCTGATCTCAGGGACTTCCGCTGAGGATTGCGCCCCAGCGAGAACACCTAAGGCATCAAGACTTCTGTGCAGCGGCCTTCGACTCTTCGTAGCTCATGCCCCCGACCCGGGCGTTAAGTCGTCCGCGGTTCGCCACGCAGAAGATGAGAGCAATTTCATCCGGAAGCGGCGAGTCTGGCAGAACGACGCTAAAGCCATTGTAGTGCGAGCGAACATAAACGTCGGTGACCGCATTCATCGGAATGTCGATAGGCGCGCCCGGCACGGCAACCTTCGTAAAGGAGGATATCCAAGCGGGCGACCCAGGAATTCTTTCACGGAACGGAGTCGCAAACGTGGTGGTTAGAAGCGCGTTTGCGTGCTCTTGCTCACCGGCCAATCCCACAATGCCGCCTTTCCCGTACGCTTGAATTTCCTCGTTTCCGAAGACTTCTGCCATGCGTTTGGCCATGATAGCCCCAACGGAACTGCTGACCTCGACCAGGGGCGCGAGATCCTCAACAAACCGCCCCACAAAGGGATTTTGCACGACAGCCACAACGGCCGCGCGCCTGATAAACTGCTCGGAAACGCGGCCGGCCTCCTCGAATTTGTCCTCAACGATCGTGCTGATCCGGCGAACATTAAGTTGCATAGCCTCGTAACTCCAAGATTGTATTATTGACAGATTGTTTGACAAAACTGCGATTTGGGGAGAATTTCCCCACCGCCGACCGACTGTCAAGCTATTCCTTTGGAGAACGCGATGAGGACTAAAACGCCAACGATCCTATTCTCAGAAATGACACCTCCGGCTCCCCTCAAGGATCGCTTTAACCGGTGGTACGATGAGCATCACATTCCGGTGCGAATGAAGGCGAACGGCTTTTTAAGCGCTCAAAGATACCGGATGGGCGATCAGGATAACTATCTTGCCGTCTACGAAATGACGGGGCCTGACGTGCTAAAAAGTGAGGAATACCAAAAGATAAAGAGCCAGCCTTCTGCTGAAACCAGCGAGATGTTGAAGGCTGTGTCAGGCTTCACACGCTACCTTGGGAATCAGATATCCGTACGCTTCAGTGACGCGAATTTTATCGACGCGCCGGTTCTCTACCCGGTTTTCTTCGAAGTTCCGGAAGACCGGAGTGAAGAATTCGACGCTTGGAACGAAGAAGATCATCTTCCCCTCTTGATGGAAGACGAGCGTTGGCTAGGCGTGAGGAGATTCGATATCTATGATGGCGAACCAAATCGCTTCACTCGTTTAGCACTCCATTATTTGTCTGACCGCTCTGCACTCGAGTCAGATGCCAGAAAGAGGGCACGTACTACCCCTTGGCGGGATCGGCTTGCCGCAGAGCCTTGGTTTAAAGGGCATTACTTAGTATTTGACCGGCTGGGAAATCGGTTTCGGGGACAGAATGAATAGCAACGACGAAGATGGTCTGCGATTAACACAGTCGCCAGTTTTGCTCCGGCAGTTGGCAGCGGACACCCTTCGTAAGGCGATCCTAGCGGGCAACCTGAAGCCGGGGGAACGTCTTGTTGAGGCAACGCTTGCAAAGCGGATGGGCGTGAGCCGCCCATCGTTGCGCGAAGCCTTGACGCAGCTATCTGCTGAAAAGCTTGTTACCATAACACCCAATCGCGGCCCCGCTGTTGCGAGTATCGGCTGGGACGAGGCCGAAAATATTTACGAGGTCCGCGCCCTACTCGAGGCAGAAGCCGCCAAGAGCTTCGCATTGCATGCGACACCCGACAACATCAGCTCAATGAGGCAATGCTTGCGCGAATTTCAGCGCGCCATACCAAAGAAGGACGCGGATCAACTATTGAGGTCGACCAGCGAATTTTACTCCATCATGCTGCGCTTTTGCGGCAATCCGATCATTGGTGAAATTCTTGGCGGCCTCAATGCACGAATTAGCTTTTTACGTGCGCGTTCGATGTCGCAACCAGGAAGATCTAAGCGATCACTCGCCGAGATGACCGCTATGCTCGATGCATTCGAAGATCATAATGTCGCGAAAGCGCAGCAGGCCTCTCTTGAGCACGTGCGTAACGCAGCTATGGCAGCCAAGCAGTCGTTCTTCGAGGTTTCGGAGATGAACGAGACCAGCCGAACCAATCGGCGAGCGAGGAAGATAGAGAGCTCCTTTTCTTAGCTCGGAGATCGACAGCTACCAGCACTGTCCCCTCCTGCCGCCGGCGCGGCCTGTTGCCCACGGCGATCTCTACGAATTCCGCACCGACAAGCTGAAGCCGGACAGGCGCCGCCGACTCTTGCCGGGTGGGAAGCCGCGATCGCCCCGGCGCAGGAGTGCACGGCGCATTTGGTGATCAACATGTATGCGCTCGATGGGCCACCCCGGATCACCCACATCTGGAGGTTCGAAAGCCTGGCGCAGCGAGCGTCGCTGCGAAGCAACGCCTTTGCCACCGGCGTCTGGCCTCCGAAGGGTGGACCGGACAACGTCCTCGACGTGGTCTCGGTGATTACAATGCCGGAGGGGAATCATCAGGCAGCACGGCTACTCCGCGGCCATGCCGGCCACCGCACAAATTCGATATGGCCGACGATAGAAGATCGAGATCGCAGGGCAGAGATATCAATCCAATCTGGGCTCGGGCTGAAAGGCGGCAATGACGGTACCAACAAAGAGAATGCCAACAGAAACCCACAGGCCGGCACGAATGCCGTTGGGTCCATCCGAGAGGGCACCACTGAGTACAGGGCCGATGCACTGACCAATGCCGAAAGCAATCGTCAGCGCCGCAATCGCTGACGTCCATGCGTGCGGCTTGGCAGCCCTGCGCGCAAATGATGTGACCGCGGCAATGACCGCAAGCATCGATCCGCCAAAAAGAATTGAAGAGAGATAGGCCGCTGTAGGACCATGCCACAGGAGTGGTAGCGCCGCTCCAATCATGACGGTGCCAATGGTTGCGCTGGCCCCCCAACCGCCACGCAAGCGGCCGAGTATCGGGCCCCAGGCGAACGCCGCGGCGATTGAAGAGAGACCAAGGATCGTCCAAAACGCTGTGATCGAAGCGCTGTCAAATCCCTCGCTGATACGAAGGTGAGCGATGATGAACGTCGCATAGGCGATATAGCCCGCACCAAAGAGCGCGTAAGCCACCAACTTCCACGCCATGAATCGAGCCGACCAGCCGCCTCGCGCTATGTTGACTTTGTAAGACGTTTCAGGCGCCCGGCTCAACACAAGCCAGCCGTAAATTGTCGCCGCCACTCCCAGGGCGCCGAGAACAAGCCAGCCAACACGCCAGCCCATCGCGAGCAGTGGCGGGACCGCAAGCGCCGACGCCGTGATGCCGATCCCCGCTCCTGCGAAGTACACTCCCAGCAAGGTCGGCGCGCGTGACCGCGATCCGCCAGCCGCCGCCGCAGATGTAATACCCGCACCCGCGACGAAAGCGATTGCCCCCGTCAACCCGGCCATCAGTCGCAAAGCCAGCAACGCTGCAAAATTCCCAGTCAGACCGGAAGCCCCAATTGCAACCGCGGTCAGCAGCAGGCCGAACTTGAACGCGACCTTATCACCGAAGCGGCGCCCAATCGGCGCCGCAATCAGCGCACCCGTTAGATAACCAGCCGCATTGGCTGTATTCATCGATCCAGCGTCAGCAAAGCTCCAGCCCAGATCGGCCCGCATCGGCGGAAGGAGCAGCGCATAGGCGAACCGCCCGAGCCCGAGCGCAATGGCCGGGCCCATTGCCAAACCGAACACGACCCACAGCGGCGTTAGAGTGTGCGATACGTGATGCTCAGGTGCCAAAGTGGCAGTGCCGGGTTGAAGCGTTGGTTTCTCAGAGCGCGGTTCGTTGAGCGCGGCGGAGCCGTTGCTATGGAATGAATTGCCGTCGTCGCTCATCGAAATATCTCCGGTGCCTTCCGACTGTGTGCGGGGATTGGTGATTGTCAGCCCTCTTGCGAATGTCGTCTCCGGGCTACGCAAGATCGCACACGCTGCACGCCGCTGACATTCAAGTCATTTCGGCGCGTATTGCATTTCACCGTTGCCGAACGACCAATCCTCGCGAGCAGTATCACTAAGGCCGATCATCACGTCTTCCTTTCGGACTCCGGCCCGCGCGTGGCAACCTTCAGCGATTGCGCGATAGAAGGCCTTCTTCACCTCGGTCGTACGTCCAGCAACCCAAAAAAACCTGAATAAAAATGATATTCGACGTGTAATTGACGCCCAAATATCCTTCCTGCGGATAGATAAGCTCGCCGTCCCCATGCTGCGTGAAGATCTGGAATTTGTCATGCTGCGGAACATTTGCAGTGTCGACCATCGCGGAATAGATGACATCGCTAATGATGCTGCACTGCTCGGCAGTGTACTTCTTGCTGAGATTAACTCTGACTAAAGGCATCGCTCGGCTCCTTATGAGGTTACAAAAGTTAGTGTTCGGCGCGGTCATCGTCGCGTCTAGCACTGTCGTTGGCTTCGCTCGAGAAGCGGCTTCCTATGATCTCCACCATAGCTGCACCCTTCTATTGAGGTATATACCCGTATATTCAAAATGAAGTGCACCACCCACGCAGCCGTGGGTCACCGCGCGGTAGACAAGCCGCTATTTATCTTAGCTAACACGTTGAACACCGCCTGCTTGTCAGCGCCGCCCAATACAGCGGTCAGCCTCGACTGCGCTTGCGCCCAGAGAGGCAGCGCTTTGGCGAGTGCGGTTTTTCCCTTCGCTGTGAGACGCACAACTTTACTGCGTTCATCTGCTTCACCATCGACGAGGCGTACGAAGTTCTCGCGCTCCAACACCTTGAGGTTTCTTCCAAGCGAACTCCGATCAAGCTCAACGATGCGCGCAAGTTCGCTAATAGTAGGCTCCCCTGCGTTGGACAGACGTCGCAGGACACGAAACATCGTAATCTTCAAACCCGACGGCTCAAGTATGCGATCGTAAATCTCCGTCGCCGCCTGTGCCGCTTGGCGCAGGCTCGTACACACACATGGCTCGAGATCGTTATTCATATTACGGGTATATACCTATATCACAATAAGTGCAACCACGCGTACTGCTTGATTCAATCACGGCGCCGCAAGGCGTCGCTATGATTGACTTGTCGTCAGGGGTGAGTGATCCCGTGCTCCTACCGAGTCGTCTCAGTTTGACCCGTCGTGTCATCTCCGCGGTCATAAGAATTGGGCGCTGTTGCGGCTAAGCTCATTACCATTGCAATGAAATCCGGCTGTCCGGCAATCAAGACGTAAGACGGGATGCCTAGAGAGGGAGGTCGCAGCGAAGGACGGAGGGAACCCCCATGGCAGACGTTATCGACGCAAGTGATCGCGCGGCTCTCGTTATTGAAGACCTGCCGGTCCTTAAAGTGGCAGACCTTGATGCGGATCCGCACGGCATGTATCGCAGATATCGTGCCTCCTATCCCATTGTCGGACATGAAATGGGAGGTTACATCGTGCTCCATCAAGCCGACATTGAGCGGCTTGGCAATGATCCGCGTACCGCGGCAATGGAAACGATGTACCCGGCAATGTACGGTGTCACAGAGGGACCGCTCTTTGATTTCTTCGAGCAGGGAATGCTCACCGCGAACGGCGCTGTTCACCGTCGCCGGCGCTCGCCGTTCTCCAGAAGCTTTGCGGTCCGAACGATGGCCGATCTGCGGCCGCAGATACGACAGTCATCGGAGGAATTGATCGAGAGCTGGTACGCCGATGGTCAGGTCGAATTTGCCGGTCAGTTCGCAGCTCAACTTCCGGCCCGCGTCACTGGCGATCTTCTAGGCCTGCCGCGAGCCGACATCCCATCCTTTACAAAACTTGTCTACGGGGTGACCCGGTTCCTGAGCGGCAGCATAACGCCGGACGCTATTCGTGAAGCAGAGGCGGCGTGCGAGCAGTTGCGCGATTACGTGGAAAAGACGCTCGAAGACAGGCGTCGCTCCCCTCGTGAAGATTTCCTCTCGGATTTCCTGGCGAAGGCGGACGCAGCCGGCGAGTTGTCACCTCTCGAGATGATATTCCAGGTCGTGCAGGTGATCATCGGCGGTACCGACACAACGCGTGTCGCCATCGTGATGCAACTGGCGCTTCTGCTCCAGCACAGGGAGCAATGGGACGCGGTGTGTCGCGATTCTTCGCTCATTCCGGGCGCGGTTGCGGAAGCGATACGCTTCGAGCCGAGCGTGGCATCGTTCGCCAGGGTTACGACTGAAGAGATCGAGGTCGGCGGCGTTGTTGTTCCGGCCGGGCAATTGCTCTCTTTTTCATCCATATCGGGCTTACGTGACGAAGAGGCCTATGAACGACCCGACGTGTTCAACATCCGTCGAACCGACCACCCGCGGCTGCTCCCCGCCTTTGGTGCCGGTGCCCATCGTTGCATCGGCGAAGCGCTGGCGCGTGTCGAACTCGAGGAGAGCCTGGCGGCACTCACGGCCCGCATCCCGCACCTCCAATTGGATCAAGCGCCGGTGATTCAGGGGCACGGCGGCATCCGCCGCGTCGATAGCATGCGGTTATCCTGGCAACCCTGAGCCTCAAACGAAGCTCCGGTCGGCACACAATCGACCGCGTCGCCGTGCGGTGCCATGAACAGTGACGCAGCCGAAATTGTCGTGCCGCTTTGCCTAGGCCTGCTTTGGCTTATCAACAAAAGGCCAAGGATGCGCTTGCTCGAAGGCGCGGGCCGCCCGCAAGACCATGTCCTCGCGCAGGTATGGTCCGACGATCTGCAGACCAACAGGTCGACCGTCGCGCGTGAAACCACACGGCACGCTGGCAGCCGGATGATAGCTGAGATTGAACGGGTAGGTGTAGGGCGCCCAGTTCAGCCAATCACTGCCGAACTTGCCATCGGGTGGCGTGTCGTGGCCGACGTCGAAGGCGGCAGTGGCGAGAGTCGGAGTGAGCAGAAGATCGTAGCGTTCGTTGAAGCGTGCCATCTTGGCATGCAAGCCAGCGCGAGCGCCAATCGCCGTCGCGTAGTCGGCGCCTGATACGTTGCGTCCCTTTATCCCGAGCGCAACAAGGCCGGGATCAACCTCGTTCCATCGCGCTTCCGGAATTCCGCGGATGATCGACCAGCATATTGTCAGCCAGATGGGTTCGAGGATCGGCATCGGGTTGGGAAAACCAGGATCGACCTGCTCAACAGTGGCGCCCATGGCCGCGAACGATTGCGCCGCTTGCGTCGTGATCGCCTCGACCTCAGGGTCGAGATTCTCGATATAACCAAGGCGTGGACTCCATGCGACGCGCATTCCCTTGATGCCGCTGTCGAGCGAACCCAGCAAATCTCCGACAGGAACATTCAGTGAGGTCAAGTCCTGCGGATCGTGTCCCGCCAGCGTCTGAACCAGCGCGGCTGCATCGCGAACGCTCCGCGTCACAGGTCCGATGTGCAAGGTCGCTCCGGCAGGGACGGTCGGAATTCGTCCGTAGCTTGGCTTGATCCCGAACACGCCGCAGAACGAACTCGGGATTCGAATGGAGCCTGCGCCATCGGTGCCGACATGAATAATGCCGAGATTGAGCGCCGCGGCAGCCGCGCCTCCGGCCGTCGAGCCGCCGGTCGTCACTTTCGTATTCCACGGATTGTGCGTGATGCCTGTCAGGGGACTGTCGCCCACGCCCTTCCATCCGAACTCTGGCATGCACGTTTTGCCGAGAACAATCGCGCCTCCCTTGATCAGACGCGCAGCGGCCGGTGCGCTGTCGGCGACAGGTGTATCGGCCGCGGTGCGGCTACCCTTTCGCGCGGGGTAGCCAGCAACCGGAATGTTGTCCTTGACCGTTACAGGTAGACCATCGAGCGGACTGAGCGGGTTGCCGCTCTTCCAGCGGGCGGCGGACGCTTCCGCTTGCCGCATCGCGCTCGCTTGATCTGTCACGACAAACGCGTTCACGGACGGTCCGACGTCCGAAATGCGCTTGAAGATCGCGGTCACAACATCCGTGGGTGAAAGTGAGCGATCGCGATACGCACTGATCAGCTGCGTACCATTAAAGAGCGACGGGTCGGTCGGATTGGTTGCGGCTCGCGCAAAAGATGCGCCAAGCGGTACCAATGCAAGTCCGGTTGTAAAAGAGCGCCGGGTCAGTCCGTTGCGTTTCGATTCAGTTTCGGATGAGTCTGCGGTTTCGTAATCAGTCCGTTCTTGATCAGCCATATTTTTCTCCCCGATGCATCCGCGCATTATTGTTGAATTTTCACCGGCCAGTGATCTGGCTCGGAGTTGCTGCGCTGCAGTTAGATGATCTGCGAAAGACAGTCCGCGTTGACTGATCAATCGCTTTGATCATCCTGAAATTAGCCGGAGGAATGATCAATCCTGACGTTAGTCTAGTTGTACAGGTGTGACAAAATTCGGTCCCCGCGCGATTTTATTCGGCATAAGATTTTTTGCATCGAACTGAAGCGATAAACATCGCAGCATATCGATCCTGGAAATGTCTGCCTTCGGCGGATTACGGCGCGGACTTTTTCAACACAATCGGTCAGAAGCGGACGCGCGACTGAGCTGGCGGGAACACGCGGATGGAAATCACCTTTTCGCGCAAATGCATCAGCCGCCTTGATAGCGAGGGCGGTTCCTGGTGGCCATGAGTGACTAAACGCCAAATGCGCGACCCGCGCCATGAACATTGGCGCCAAAGTAAAGCAGGCGAAGTTTGAAGGAATCGGCGCCAGGTTATTTGCTCACGATCGAAAATGCCTCGAAGTACGTCTACCCACCCGAGCGCCCAGCACCTCGGCCAACCGCTTCTCAAACTTCAAACGCCTCACCTCTATCGGTTCATCGAAAAAATTATCTCGCGCCCTTATCGCGCGCGCCTCATCCCCTTCGATACGCTCGATGTTGCAATCCTTGAATGTACACCCGGTGAACGCAAGCTGCTCGGTTGCATGGTCGATGAGCAGAACGCACTTTACGAATAGACATTTGTCAAAGCGGCAGAAGTTGATCCGCCCTCGAAAATCGAACATCTCCGAATAAAACGCTTCACCCCAAAACACCTTTTCTTCAAGTAGCTCGTTCACGCGATCTGCCCCTGCTATCCACCCCAGAGGATCGCGTCAGAACTTATAGCTCACGCTCAATGTGCTCGTGACGTCGCTGAAGCTGACCTCGTTGAGCTCACCACTGAAGTTTATGTCGTGAGTCCCGAAATCCGTGTAGCGTTAAAAAGACAAACTCCTATTTCGCATCGACCATCCTCAAGCAAGTCGCCGATTGTTCGGCGGCTGCCTATGCAGCGATTTCTTCGATCAGTTTCTTGAGCGGTACCGTTACATCTTCGAGTCTGTCTGCCGGGATCGCGTGGCCACCGACGACTAGCGCGCGGCCCTGGACGTAATCCTTCGTCGTGTTCACGCAATCCAGCGCGATAACTTTGTTCTGCTTTAGATAAATTACCGAGAAACTACGCGTCACCAAGGAACCGCGCAGAACTGCTTGGTCGTGACCAACTGAAAGGCCGATGGTCTGAAGGCGCAAGTCATACTGATTTGACCAGAACCAAGGCACGGCATTATAGGGTTGGGGTTGGCCAACGATAACACTCGCCACGACGTTCGCCATCTCGGTTGCGTTTTGCACCGATTCAAGCCGAAGCTGCGCTCCACCCGCGAAGATATTGGCATGCATCGCGCAATCCCCGATCGCGAAAACCTGGGGCAGAGAAGTTCGGCAATACTCATCAACCAAGACGCCATTGGTACCTGTCGCGCCGGCTTTAAGGAGTGGTTCAACGGCGGGGATGATGCCAATTCCAACAATCACGATGTCGGCTGGGATGACTGTGTTGTCGCCGAGGCGCACGCCAGTTACGCGATCTTTGCCTTCTAGGCATTCGACCGACGTGTTGAGACGGATATCGACGCCATGCGCACGATGTTCGGCTTCGAAGAAGCGCGAGAGCGAGACGCCTGCGACACGCGCCAGCACTCGGTCAAGCATCTCGACCACTGTGACCTTTTTGCCAAACTTAACAAAGGCCGCTGCTGTCTCGAGCCCGATATAACCACCACCGATAACGACGACGTTCTCAGTCTCGGGAAGCTCGCTGACAATCCGATCGACATCCGATCGCGTCCTGACCGAATGGACGCCCTTCAGCGTGTGGCCGCTGCAGGAGAGCCCGCGGGCGCGGCCACCCGTCGCCCATACAAGCGAGCCATAACCGATCGTGCGACCATCATCGAGGTCGACTGTTCTGGCCGTAACGTTGACAGACGCCACGCGGGTATTGAGCGCCATCGTGACATGGCGCTCTTCCCAGAACTGCGCGGGGCGAATGAGCATCTGCTCAAAGGGCTTCTCTTGAGAGAAATACTCTTTAGAGAGCGGCGGGCGCTCATAGGGGAGCTCCGGTTCCCCACCCACCACCAGTATCGATCCGTCAAATTTTCGCTGTCGGAGCGCGATAGCGGCTTGTGCACCACCGTGGCCGGCGCCAACGACTAAGACGTCCACCCTGTCCATACCGCCTCTTTGATGGCTCAGCTCGATGCTGATCGCCATCTCCTTTCGTGTGGTTACTTCTAATTTTCGACGACTAAACTGATCGATGGCCGAAGACCATCGATCGGTAGCGTCACCTGACCCTCGGCAGAACGCACCTCAGTTGAGGGCGGCAGCCGCGTTATTGTGAGGTATGAGCTCCGGATAGACCGTGAGCAATTCCTCAAAATCTGCAATCGGCGTCACCATGCCAAGCGCACTGGATGGCTTGCCTTTACCAAATCCCTGATCAACCGGCTCAATGCCTTTTTCCAGGTTCTGGGCGAGCCGAACGATCTTCTGCCGCGCCGCGAGGATTGCGGCATCGGATCGAACAAGGTTCTCAAACCGACGATCAATCGTGCCTTCTCGACCAGGCGCGCGCCGCATACCTTCTTGAATGCCGCGATCCTCGTCATTGATGCCGTAGATGCCGCTGTACTTGGTCGTTTTTTGAAGTTCGCGGTCAATCAAATAGTCATTTTCCCGATTGGCGGTCGGAAGGAAAGTATCGATCACCGTCCCGTCGGTTAGTGCGTACGTCCCCTTCGTCATTCGCGGCGGAAATGACCAACCGGAATTCGTCTTTTCGATCTGCTCAGCCGTGTAGGCCTCGTCCCTCAAAAACTTATAGGCAAAAGTACAGGTGTGCTCGTCATCGATTGGCAGCCAACCGCGACCATGGATGCTCTTGTCTGGATGGAACGCTCCGGTCACGCTCCACATTGGCAGTACCCAAGCGGTCACACGCCAATAGTATTCGTCGCGATATTTGCGTCTTGCCCCATAGACGAAGCCACCATCGGTCTCACGCACGAAAATCTCAGGTGCCCCGTCGTGCATAAACACTTCCTGAACAGTGCCTTCATAGTTGGTAACGCCGTGAATAAAGGTGAGATGCGCCGAGTCGATTTCGCCTTCGAAACCCTGTGCCCAGTTGCTCCGCTGAAGCCAGCGAGAAACGTGGACCTGCTTTTCAGGCAACGAGACCCACTCCATCGGCGGGAGCGCTTCGGGCTTCTTTTCCTTCGGTCCCATATAGACCCAAACGACGCCGCCGGCCTCCCATGTCGGGTAGCCGATGATTCGCAGCCGCGCTTTCACCGCTTCGAAATTGTCGGGCGGGATGATGTTCGGGATATCGAGACAATTGCCTGAAACATCATACTTCCATCCGTGATAGACGCAGCGCAGTCCACACTCTTCGTTTCGTCCAAAGAAGAGCGGTGCACCGCGATGGGGACAGTAAGCTTCAACGACGCCGACTTTTCCTGAGGTATCGCGAAAGGCCACGAGGTCCTCGCCCAATATGCGCAGCCGCACAGGCTGACCATCGGCTACGACTTCGTTTCCGACCAAGGCCGGCAACCAGAAACGCCGAAAAAGGTTACCCATCGGCGTGCCAGGCCCAACGCGGGTCAGGATCGTATTCATGTCGTCGGACTTCGCCATCGTCTCACCTCTTCCTTAGGCACAAATCATCTTGGACTGCGTGGATGTCCAATCTGCGACAGAAATGCTTCCGCACTCGGCATGCTGTTGCCGAGCCATGCAATTCCTCCCATGCGGCTTGCCACACGGACGGCAACGTTAGACCGGCCCTCGCCTGACCCAAAATACTTATGAAAATCTATATCGATACCTTTCCGGTATGATCGCCAGTTACTCTTCTGGCGCGACCTTCAGCACGAGACCGGAGATATTCTCAGTTAGGCGTATCTGGCAGGACAGGCGCGACTGAGGAGTCCGATGACTTGAGGAATCGAGAAGATCGTCCTCGTTCGGCCCCATCGGCGGCAATTTTTCCAAGAAGCTATCGTCGACATACACATGACACGTCGCGCACGAGCAGCAGCCCCCGCAAATCGCAAGAATTTCGTCGATACCAGCGTTGCGTAGCGCTTCCATCACAGATTGACCGGCGGTTGCTGTAACGACTTGTTTCTCTCCGTTACTCCGCTCGACGTTAATCACCGCCATATAACTTCCTTTCGAATAGCGACGTATTCGCGAGATCGCCTGGGCGAGCTCGCGTGGACTAAAATGCGGTGTTGGCTACGGCAACTCGCACCTGGCAGACCGCCGGTGACATAAGATCACCGATGCGCACAAGACAATTTGTCGCGATATCTCGCAACCAGCGCCCGTCTTGCCTTTACCCACGTCCGGCACATATGCCGGACGTTTCTTGTTCAACAAACATTATCGAGGCCAGGCTGCTGCTGTTCTCGATATGCTCAAGAAGCGTTGCCGCGGACCAATATGGGTTCTTCAACTTGCGTCTGGGCGCCCTGGCTCTCGCTTTCAGCACCCGCCTTGTTAAGGCGCCCGAGCACGAAGACGCCCAACGCAACGATCGGAAGCGGCGCGGCGGCGGCTATCAGTAAGTGGATCAATGGCGGGTTATTGGCAATAACGATACCCGCCAGGGCGGGACCAAAAATGGCACCCACTTTTCCGATCGAGAGTGCCCAGCCCGCACCACTGGCCCGATTGCTACTCGGATAGAACATGCCCATGACGCTCATGAGTGCAAAGTGTCCGCCAAAAATAAAGAAGCCAATCAGGCAGAGCATCGTTAGGAAACCCGCATCCGAGAACTCGAATGCTCCTGTTGCGATAACAACTGCCGTGGCGATCAGCGGAATTGGCGTCACTGCGGCCAAGCCGCGCATATCGACGATTCGACTGGCAAGAAGACCGCCGAACACGCCACCGAGTGAGTAAAGGGTAAGACCAATTGCCGCGAGGGAAGCTGACCGACCAGTACCCACGGTAATAAGAGGTATCCAGAAAGCCAGGAAGAACACGGTCATTGAGCTCGCGATGAAAGCTATCCACAGGATGGGCGTGATCTTCGCAAGTGGACCTTTGAACAGGCTAAGGATCGTTTCCTTCCAACTTTCCAGCTTTGCCTGATCTTCAGTGCCATCTAGCACGAACCGCGTGTCAGATGTGGCGCCCACCGTCGGATCAAGGGCATTGACCAAAAGCGGGACGGCCTCCGGATGCTTGCCAGAGAGCAGGAGATATTTAATCGACTCCGGTAGGGCAAAAACAAGCACAGGCAACAGTGCAAGCGGTACCAGCCCTCCAATGTAGAAAAGCACATGCCAGCCGTAATGCGGCACTAGCCATGCCGCCAAGATGCCTCCAATGCTGGTCCCGATGACGTAGCCGACCATAACGACTGCTACGACGGTCGCTCGGAAGCGCCGGGGGACATATTCGACATTGAGCGCAAAGCAGATAGGCGTAACTCCGCCTATGCCCAAACCTGCAATAAACCTGAAAACAGCAAGGTGCGTCAGGTCCGATGCAACCACGGTACTCAACGTCATCGAGCTGAACAAAATCGTTCCAATAATGAACGATGGTCGACGGCCAATTCGATCAGCCAATGATCCGAAAACAAAACCTCCGACCATGATGCCAAGTGCGCCGGCGGTAAAGACAAAGCCGAATGCAGCTCTTTCGATTCCCCAATCCGCAACGATACTTGGCGAAGCGAACGAGATCGCTTGAAGATCGTAACCATCGCATAGCATTATCAAGAAGGATAAGATCAAAAGCGAGACAACCTTTCGGTTTAACTTTTGCTTCTCGATTACATCGGAAATGTTCACAGTAGTCATGTTGTTATTCCCCCTTTGATTTGTATCTTTGTTATTATTTTTTTCCGGCAATCAGCGTTCGCCGGTGGTCTCGTAGTTTCGAATGCGCTTCAGCATCAATGTCGCGCGCCAGCTTTCGAAATTGCCCGCATTAAACCGTGTAAAAATCGACCACGCTTGGCATCCGGTCATTGATGAGAGCAATTTTCTTGCATGTTATGAGCCATGCACCATCCCCTGTTCGGTTGAGTGTGTGGCTGTACCTGACTGCAGCAATATGATGATCAGCAGTCCTTGGATCATAGACATGCACGCTCGCGGTCGAGCTCACTTGCATACGATCCTCCGAATGCTCGAGTAACCGCATCCCCCCAATGACATGGATGGTTCGAGGCAGTGGCATCGTCGTTATCGATTTAAGCGAATTGACCCGGTCGACGCGCTCCTCAAGCTCTAAGCGCGACTCATGGTAGATGAGAGAAACTTGCGTGTTAGGATCGGAGCTCTGCTCATTCTCATCCAACCACGCCGGCATCCAAAATTTGGCGTCGACGCTGTAGAGTGCGAGCCAGGCATCCCAGTTGCGAAAATCAAGTGCTTCCGCTTCTTTGAGTAAAAGGTCAAAAGCAGTCACGCGAGCAAGTGCATCAGCTGCTCCGCCCGGTGTACGCAATGTGATATTCATCGGGCGCTCTCCTTCTGCAGCAAACGCTTCCACTCCCGATAACCAGGAAAGAAATTGGTCTCGCCGCCAAAAGCCTTGGCCCCGAATGCCTTACCAACACCAAGCGCGCTTTCAACCGGCGAAATGTTCAGCTCGTCCGCTTGCTTCTGGGCCGCACCAGGCTTGCCCGCCATTCCGCGGCCATAGCCCTGCCTTGGTCCCGCTTCGGCCGCGTATCCCGCTTGGCAGAGCTCGTACATCGCGTTGTCATCCGAACTTGCCAATCCTGGAGGATTGAAAAAGTCCTCATACCCGCGAATTCGAAAGCGCCGTGCAGCAGCGCTTTCACCGACAATACCGAGACAATGAGAGGTCATTTCGGTTTTATGGGCCGAAAGCGGGCGCCATGTGCGGATTTGCGCCGAGTTGATGTCGATAATCTGAAGATTCGGATAGATAGTCAGATTGCGCTGACGGAGCATCCATTTGGCACGCGTGGCTCCGACACGTTTACGAACCGCATCGAGCGCATCTTGCTCAAGACACAAAGGTCGGCTGAAAATACTTTGCGACAAGATCGACCAATTGACCGCATGCCCGTAGTGGAAATTAAAACTGCCTTGGGCTTCAGGCTCATCCTCGCTCGGAAGCACTCCAATGGTGCCGCGTTTCGCGCGTTCGGCCAAGATGTCAACGTACGAACTATGCGTTGAACCGAAATGGTAGAAATCTAGCCCGTTCTCAAATTGAAGCTTCCAGTTTCCATTGAATGTGTAGGTGGTTTCACCTGGCACATATTCGATCTTGCCAACCGGACTCTGGTCAATAACGAGATCAATAAAGACCTTGGCATCACCGAGATGCTCACTCAGCGAGGGAACGTCCGCATTCAGACTCGCGAAGAGAAGGCCGCGATAGCTTTCGAAACGTGGCACTTTCACAAGGCCATGATCGGCCTCGGTGAAGCTTGGCGCATATTGGCCTGTCGCCTCCGCGGTAACGAAAATATTCTCGCCGGCCGTGTTGTACGACCAGCCGTGATACCGGCAGACATGAACTTTCTGGCGTCCATGCCTGTAGGGACAAAGCAATGTACCACGATGCCTGCAGGTGTTGAGGAAACAACCGATCTGGCCGTCGCCATCCTTCATGACGATCACCGGTTGGCGTCCGATATAGGTGGTGAAAAAGCTGTGCGGCTCGGGCAACTGCGATTCCAGCCCGACATATATCCACGTTCCCTCGAAGATCGCGGCCATCTCCGCTTCAAATACCGCTTCATCGGTGAAGATGGCGCTATCGACAACGAAGATGCCATCTTCCGGACGATCGTCGAAAAGCGCGTTCAGGCGTGCAAAGTCCATCATGATCTCCCTTCGAAACCACCCTTCAACACGAAGTCACACAAACCGGCGCGCATCGGGTGTCTTTTGTTTTTTGACCGGTTATCATTCCGCAAACACGAAGAGATCACCGACATTTGATCCTAGCGCTGGACACAGAGCGATGAGCGCCTCGCAGCGCATTAAAACTGTTCTGTGAATGCAGAGGGGCCACACGCATCTAACTGCGCGTGATGAAAAAGCCGTTTGCTTGCGATCTGTGCTTTGCTACGAGCCAGCAGATGTGCTGATCAGCAAAAGAAGGTCATTCGAGCTCTTGTCGATCATAGCCGGGCTTCGCAAAACGCGTTGCGATGACTCAGACAAATAGCTCAGCTGCAGCAGTTCCCAACTCAATACGGCGGATGCGTCCGCGGTGCGCGCTGAACGCGCGGCCTTCGATATAAAGTTCGTTGAGTTGGGATACGACATGATCCATCCACGAACTCAGAGCCGATTGTCCGCAGACGGAATCAGTCGACCACAATCCACAGATGGATCTAGCGCTAAGGTCACCCGTATCTCGCGCATGCTTCCCCGCCCGCGCATTGCTCCATTTTCTTAAGCATTGCAAGATTTGAAGGCGATCGAAGTTCCTTCGACGAGTAATTTCCTTTCGACTCGCAAGTGGTGGAATGCAAGTTCCTCAACCACCTTCGCTAGAGCAGCATGGCGTGGGTGACCAAGAAAACATCAGCGGCCTGGGAAATTCAACGAGCGCTTTTCCAGGAACGCGGGCATTTCCTTCCGATAACAGGAGAAGTTCTTCATTGAGAGCGTTGAGCTGCTTTGACTGAACGAAACGCCTCTCACGGCGAACATCGCTGTAGACGTATTTGTGTTCCCAGACATGATCGAAGCAAAACGGCCGAGCCCAGAAAAAAACCGAGATCTCGCGAGATCTCGGTTAGTTAGGGAAGAGCGCCCTAAGTTTCTCGTGGCTGATTTTGTGTCTCGCGCCACAGCAGCTACGGGAAACCCCTCGGCAGAAGCATGCATTGCATCTGTCAGTCAGGTCGCGCCCCGCCCCATGAGAGGCATGCCCTGGGTCGATTACCGACTAAGGACATTGCCATTTCAGTTCTTCGTTATAAGTCCTTTAGTTGGTGCTGGCTGTGCTGCGCCATCCCACAACCTGAACGAGGTTTTGAGGATGAAGGATGAGCCCGTCGGGGCACCAATTGTATCCTTTGAGTAGAAGGTGTTCAAATAAACTGCCTTCACGTCGACAGGACCAAAATTGTAGCCAACCAACAAGCCGGCACCGGCAGAGTGGTCTCGTCCGCACGTTGGCAAACGAGCAGCGGTGAGCTGGGCACAAGTCCAAGCCGATCCGGTGCCTGGATTGATCCCTCCAGGGGTGTCGTTGGTTACCTGATATTTGACATAACCGACGGGACCAACTTCCCACTTGTCGAATCTGTGCGTCGCAGTGAAGTCGAGAAACAATGTGCTGCCGCTTGTATACCCATTGCCCGGACTGTTCGGTCCGCCGAGGAACGCGGCTGTAGCAGCCGGAGTGGTCGGGTTCCGCGCGATGATTTGGTAGAGGCCAACGTTTCCGCCTGAAGCTGTATTGATGTCGTAGTAAGCGTTCGCTGTCAGGTCCCAACCATCACCAAGATACGTAAGCGCAGCGTGAGGGCGGATAGTCCAGTAGTCAGGCATCAGAGCGCCTGCATAGGTCGTGCCGCTAGGCGCAACGAAGCCTATACCTGCGTTAAAGAAGAAGGGCGCGTTACTTAGCTTCCAAGAAAAGTTCACCGGATTGAAGTAGATATTGCCGACGTTGTAGAACACTGTCTCTCCGTAGAGAGGGGATGAGCCCGGCCCTCCTCCAGGCACAAACGCTGTAGTTGTCGAATGCGCCTCATATCCGATTGTCTGAATGGTCGGAAACCATTGAGCGCCGAGGAACGTCATCCCGGTCGACCACGTTATGGTGCCAGAGTTGGCGAGACCACCATAGTGCGCAGAGCAACCGGCGCCACACCCGGTGTTACCATTGCCGCTGAAGTTCGGGACATAATAAGTGGTGTTGGCATAGAAGAGGCCGGGAGGCGGCGGTGCAGCGACCGGTGCGCCTACCGTACCTCCGAACAACGCATTGCCGAAGCTCCCGGGCTCGGTCGCGTTTGCCGGCGAAAGAGCGAGTGCCCCAAGGCTTGCTGCCAAAAATAAAGATCTACAGTTTGGTCTCATAGTTTCCCCCGTGCGTATAAACGCAGCTGAAAAAATCACTTTCTTTTTATTTTTGTCGCTCAAAACATCTGCGAAACATGGGAGAAATCGAAGGGGAAACTCTGTACGCAGCGGACGTATTGCATAGCCCGATACACATCGTGTTTTTCCCGTAACACTTGCGTACGCTTCGTACGGAATCGGTCATCAAAAAGGGCGCAACGGTCACGTAGTCGATCCGGTCGAGTCGGGTTTACTAAAAGCTCCGAGACCTTTTGAGTTGTTATCGTCGATCTCTACACGGGCCAAGTCCGCGTTCTGATTCATACAGACACTGAGAACAACACCAAGCGCTGGTCGATCATCCACGCAGGAAATGGCCAAGCAGGGATATTCCTGGGTACGCAAAACTCGTGAAGAAGCTCAACAGAGCCGTCTACTGCTACGATTTTTGCGTGCGCGGCGCGGTGAAGAGTCACCAAGCGATAAGCGCTATCCAGTTGTCGCCACTCGTATCGACTTCCGCAGATTGCGGATGGACGAACGCATGTTCGTGAATAGTGAGGCCTCATCGATCCACAAGGACGACGCTTGCACTCAAACCTCACGAAGCAACAACATCAGGACACTGAGGTGACCGCGTTAACCTTGGTGATGCGACATCCCATGCGTTAGCAAGCAGAGCACGCGGTAACTGCCGTAGCCACCGTTCAAATGGTAAAGATTCGACGCCGATACCGAGTCAAATTTGCAAGCCGATTAACAGCCGACGCTCAACGTAATCGCAAAACATTCGACACTTCGGATGGTGGACGATCATAAGCATTAGCAATAACGCCGTAGCAACTGCAGGCTTTCTGCTGAAGCAGTTTTCGATCGCGAACCTGCAACTCGCCACGCGTTTTGCGAACGATTCCCTGTTCTTCAAATCGAGCCAGAGCTTCTGTGATGCCGGCGCGACGCAGTCCAAGTATGGCCGACATATGATCGTGCGTAATCGGAACGACATTGTCGTCAAGGGCATCACAAACCATGCACAGCCATGAGGCAAGTCGTTGTTCGGAGCCGTGCCGAACACCACAAAGAGCTGTTTGTGAACTATGAATCATGAGACTTTGCATATAACGCAAAAGGTCGTCTCGTATCTGCAGCCTCTCGCGCATGAGGCGTTGCAAATCATCGATGTGGATTCGAAGCGCCCTTCCCCGGACGAGGACCGTCGCGCGACAGATCGATCTTTCGTTGCATAACGCGACCGATGCGCCTACCGCCCCACGATTATCAACACGTGCTGTTTCGAGAGTCGTGCCAGCAGCGAACGCTGTCAGCGATACGATACCAGACTCAATGAAGCTCACATACTCAATCGGTTTGTTCAGTTCTTGTAACACGACGCGTTCATCCAACGCGATCGGTTGCAGAAATGGAGCGATCGCCTGCAAATCCAAAAGGGGAAGGCCTTTCAGAATGCAATTTCGCGCGGACTCAAATGAAGTTGGCTTATTAAGCATGGCAGTTCCGCCCGCGCGTTGAGCGACGTGACGCAATCTCGCTGTCATGATCTCGTCCTCGCGGTGACGTATTCACGAGCGAATGCACTTAAGTCTCTAGCACCTGGCGTGTCTCGCACCAAAGTACTCACGTGCTTTTCCTCGTGAACATGCGCTTCATTTTAAACAGCGACTGTCTCGCCCTCTTCACTCACCGTTCGTAACAGTCGTTATGATTTTTTTGGATCGAGAACGAAGTCGACCTTCAAGACCTTGTTCTTGCCTTCCTGCTGAATGGGAAAAATCAAAGCATCCACGATGCCGCCAGCTACATCGTCATCGACGTACTTTCCACCCTCGAAATAGGCCTGCGTGGTAAATTCGCGGAAACCATCCTTGCGAACCTTGAAGTGGACGTGAGCAGGTCGCCATGTGTGATGACCCATCATCGTGATCAGCGCTCCTACCGGTCCTTTATCTGGGATGGTGTAAGGAACCGGTAATGTCGTCGCGATTTCGAACTTTCCGTCAGTGCCTGTCTTCAATCGACCACGGTAAAATTCAGCAGGAATTCCCTTGTGGATGCCCGCATAGGCGCCATCCGGCGTTGAATGCCAAACAAACACTGTGGCGTCTTCGACCGGTGCACCGTCTGGTGCTTTGACATTGCCCTGCACGATGAGAGGTTCGCCCTTATCTTCAGGCGCAATCTTCAATGCACCCTCAACCCAAGGAACCTCCTCAATAAAATAAGGACCCTCGATCGCTTGAGCCGAATTATGACCTCGTTTGTCTTCAGCCTTGATGACCAAGTGCTCTAGGAAGACGTCGATCAGAAGAGGAAGTTCTTTGTCGGCTTGGACCTTGGCGAGATAGCGAATGCCTTGCCGATATTCTTCGCGCGTCACATTGTTCTCGGCGAGAACCTTTCCGGCTGCAGCAATCAAATCTTGGACGATTTTCGTAAGACGCTTGTTCATGGCGGAACGTCCTTTTTATTTGCTCTTCAGGGCTTTTTTGATGAATTCGACACTTTGGGTGTAGGCCAGTGCCGCTGCTTGGGGGTGGAAGCCGAAGCTACGCACCTTGTTGAAAAACCCGTGTCCGGCACCTGGGTGAAGTTTATATTCATGCGGTGGCTTTGCCGTGGCCATCTTAAGAACGCCCTGCGCTTCCAAGGGAATATGGGGATCATCATCGCCGACATGAACTTGCACTGGACAACGTAAATCTCGCAGTTCGGCCTCATACGACGGCGCTTGAACCGGATAAAAAGACACGGCTGCGTCGGCGATGCCCATATGGGCAGCAAGCAATGCGTGTTTTCCGCCAAGACAAAAGCCCACGATAGCGACTTGACTGTTACAAGCAGGGTGTTCGCGTAAGGTTGCAACAGCTGCTGCTACGTCACGGCGAACTTTCTCATCAACGAGCGACTGCCAGTAGCCAATCGCGGTTTCCCGATCTTCTTCGCTATAACCAAGCTCGATACCCGGGCGAATTTGATGAAAGAGATCGGGCACGAGAACGACGAAACCTTCGCCTGCGAACTCATCCGCAGCCATCCGCATCGCGTTATTGACCCCGAAAATCTCCTGCAGAAGCACGATGCCTGGCCGAGGCTCAGCTTCGACGCCGGTCAGATAGCCGCCAAATGATTTGTCCGATCCTGAAATAGCTTGGTTCAAGTTCGACATTTGCGCTCCTCGGGCCGAAATCAAGCGCGAGTAAAGTGAGTCACACGATCCATATCGACGGTGACACCGAGGCCAGGACCATCGGGAACGACAACCTCGAAATTGCGATAGACCGTGGGTTCAGTGGTGAGATCTTCCGCCAAGAGCCGCGGACCGATCAACTCGCAACCCCAAGGCAACTCCGCCAAAGCGCTGAAGAGTTGCAACCCAGCGGCAGTACCGAGCGAGCTTTCCAGTGCCATCCCACCGTAAAGCGGTAAACCGGCAGCCTCCGCAACTGCGGCTCCCTTGTAAGCCCGCCGAATGCCGCCGCCCTTAGCAACTTTAACGGCGTAAACATCTGTCGAACGACGCGCAGCCGCGTCGAATACATCGTGAAAATCCCAAAGGCTTTCGTCGGAAAGGATTGGCATGTCGAGCCGCGCGACGAGACGGGACATGGCGGCGACATTCCAGTGGGATACGGGTTGCTCAATGAGCGAAAAGCCTGCGTCCTGGAATCGAGGCAATAGCGTGACCGCAGTCGGCTCATCCCACGCCTGATTGAGATCGACGCTGAAAGTCGCCTCATTGGAAATTTTTCGAATGGCTTCAGCCGTCTTTATGGCTCGTTGCGCTTCTGCACTCGGATCACCTTTTCCAATCTTGATCTTGAAGAAGCGATGATATCGCTGTTCAAGCTGACGTCCTGCATCCTCAACATCCGCCTCGAACGTCGCAGCCGCCAGCGCCCAAAGCACCGGTATGCTTTCACGTACGCGACCGCCATAGAGGAACGCCACTGGAATATCGAGGAGACGGCCCACCAAGTCATGGAGAGCGACGTCGACTGCCGCTTTTGCGAATTGATTATGGCTCGCGGCGCGATCCATCGCCGTCAATAGAGTTTCATACGCGAAAACGTTGCGGCCCATGATAGCGGGGCCGAGGTAGCGATCGATCATCAGCTTGATGGTCTCGACGGACTCACCGCCCCAAAAAGCCGTTCCACCAGGAGTGCCCCCCTCGCCTATGCCAACCGCCCCTCCCTTTGTACCAATAGTCACGATGACCAGACTTTGGCCGGCATGGGTGCCACTGGCGTGGAAATGCGACCGACGCATCGGCAGATC
Source organism: Afipia dichlorophenoxyacetatis (assembly GCF_055386385.1). Lineage (NCBI taxonomy): Bacteria > Pseudomonadati > Pseudomonadota > Alphaproteobacteria > Hyphomicrobiales > Nitrobacteraceae > Afipia > Afipia dichlorophenoxyacetatis. The sequence goes on from NZ_AP029250.1 coordinate 4,905,752, forward strand.
GACAATTACCGTTTCGACCCGGTCAATCTCATACTCTTTGCTATCGGCGCCCACAGAGGCGCGGCGATTGATGGGGTGTGCTGACGAAGTGGAACTCAATGTTTTCATAACAAATTGATAGGAGGGTCGATATCAAAAGAAAAATACCATATAGATGCGTGAACGATACTCAAACCGTATGGAGCTTTTGATGGAATTTCGACAGCTCAACTACTTTATCGCGGTCGCCGAGGAGGGAAACCTAACAGCAGCATCCCGGCGCCTGAACATTTCGCAGCCGCCTTTAACGCGGCAGATTCGCCAGCTTGAGGACGAACTGGGCGCGAAACTATTCCATCGCTCGTCAAAAGGCGTACAGCTGACGGCTGCCGGTAGCGCCTTCCTTACCGATGTGCATCGTTTAGTGCATTTCGCTGAGGTGGCGTCGGATAAGTGTCGAGCTGCGGATCGTGGTGAGATTGGACACCTCGAGGTCGGCTACTATGGAGCGACCATTCACTCGGCTGTGCCCCACGCGATCCGTCGTTTCCAGGAAGTCCAACCACATGTCTCGGTGCAACTCCGGCGCACAACGAAGCGCGAACAATTTGATCAGATTCGCGATGGCCGCCTTGGCGTCGGTTTCGCTCGCTATTATTTAAGTGAGTTCGATCTTGAGACGGTTTGCGTAAGCGTCGAGCGCCTCTTCGCCGTGGCACGTATTGGAATTTTGCCCAAACCATCTACGGGCTCCTTTACTCTAGCTGAGCTTGAAGGAAAACCGATCGTTATATTTCCCCGAGGCGGGCGCCCAAGTTTTGGCGACCAGGTCTTAGAAATGCTCGGTCGCGTGGGCGTGCGTCCATCGAAAATCGAAGCAGCGGAAGACGTCTTCGCGGCTATTGCAATGACAATGATAAGCGATGCAATCTGTGTCATCCCAGAAGCCGTCGCAAAATTGAATTGGCCGGAACTTGAATCGGCGTTGATCGATGATCCAACTGCTGTTTCCCCGGTGAGCTGCGTCTTTCTGAAAGAAGGACGCACAGCTGTCGTTAACGCATTCCTCGATACGATCCCACGTTGAAGACATACGGATTAGGTATCGACACGACGCATCGTTAGTATTTGACGATGCAAGGGCTCCGGGCAATCTTGATGATTGCGAGGAACCCACCGATGATCCCTTTTATTTATGAGAGCCTGCCCTCACGCGTAATTTTTGGTCGCGGGACAGTTGGCCAAGTAAGCGCTGAAATTGAACGGCTCGGCGCCAAGCGAGTGATCATCCTTTCTACGGCTGAACAATCAGCCGAAGCTGAGAGGATCTCGCAACAACTGCGCGGCGCTCATGGTGCAACGTTCAATGGCGCTGTGATGCACACACCTTTGGAGGTGACGCATCAAGCGTTGCAGATCGTTCAGCAAATGAAAATCGACGGCATCGTCGCTATTGGCGGCGGTTCCACGATCGGCCTTGGCAAGGCCATTGCTCTACACACCGATCTGCCGCAGCTCGTGATCCCGACCACTTATGCTGGATCTGAGATGACTCCTATCCTTGGCCAGACCGAGAACGGCATAAAGACAACGCAACGGACAGCAAAGGTTTTGCCCGAAACGGTAATCTACGACGTCGATCTAACCCTCAGCTTGCCTGCAAAGATGTCGGTGGTCAGCGCAGTCAACGCAATGGCTCATGCGGTTGAAGCCCTCTATGCAACGAACACAAATCCAGTCTTGTCCATGATGGCTGAAGCAGGCATTGCGGCCCTCTACCGAGGGCTACCGATCATTGCTAAAAATTCGAAAGATATAGAGGCCCGAAGCGATATACTTTACGGAGCGTGGCTATGTGCAGTGTGTCTTGGCACCAGCAACCTGGCTCTCCACCATAAGCTTTGCCACGTGCTCGGCGGATCGTTCAGTCTTCCCCACGCTGAGACGCATGCCATCATCCTCCCCCACGCGATCGCATATAACGCACCGGCAACGCGTGATGCCATCGCAGCACTAAAGCGTGCCTTGGGAGGCGAAGGCGTGGCTGGACGTGTCTTTGATTTAACGCAATCAGCGAGCGCTCCGACGGCTCTCAAAGACCTTGGCATGCCTGAAGATGGCATCGATCGTGCGGTGGAAATTGCTTTGGCAAATCCCTACGCCAATCCTCGGCCAATCGAACCGGCACTCTTACGTCGACTGATCGCCAATGCGTGGTCAGGCGTTCGTCCGGACCATTGCTCCTATGTAGATTAGTTTTGGAGCGCGTTTGAAATTCACTTTCTAACCAGCAGGCAGCCAGAGCTGCCTGCTTAGGCAACTAAAAAGTATTCGGATGGAAACCATGGATAGCAATAAAATGGCGCTTGAGATCGATGTTCTGATCGTTGGAACAGGACCCGCTGGCGCTGCGTCGGCCGCCTTGCTCGGCACCTACGGCGTGCGCGCTCTTGTCATCAACAAGTTCGGCTGGACCGCACCAACTCCACGCGCACACATCACCAATCAGCGCACGATGGAAATCATCCGTGACATGGGTCTGGAAGCAGAAGCGTTGCAAGCCGCATCGCCCCAAGAGTTGATGGGCGAAAACACCTATTGCACGAGCCTTGCTGGGGAAGAGCTCGGTCGCATCAAAACTTGGGGCAACCATCCTGCGCGCCGGACCGACTTCGAACTCGCCAGTCCGACAAAGATGTGCGACCTGCCGCAACATCTTCTCGAGCCCATTTTTATCAATGCTGCGGCGAAGCGCGGCACCAAGGTTCGTTTTGACACCGAATATTTGGATCACGAGCAGGACGCCAAAGGTGTCACTGTCAGCGTACGAGATCGATTAACTGGTGAGACCTACAACATTCGCTGCAAATACTTGATCGGAGCCGACGGCGCGAATTCAAAAGTACTCGCCGACGCGGGCCTTCCATTGGAAGGTAAAATGGGTGTGTCCGGATCGATCAACGTTCATTTCGAAGCGGACCTTTCGCGCTTTGCTGCGCATCGTCCCAGCGTTCTGTATTGGGTTATACAGCCAGGCTCCAGCACAGGAGGCCTTGGCATTGGCGTTGTCCGCATGGTCCGCCCTTGGAATAAATGGTTGGCGATTTGGGGCTACGATATTGAACAGGGCCCCCCCGAAATGACTGAGGCATTCGCCAAGGAAATCGTTCACAACATGATCGGCGATAACTCGGTCCCGGTTAAGATCGAAGCCACTTCGCTTTGGACCGTAAACGATATGTTCGCAACTTCCATTTCGAAAGGGCGTGTCTTTTGCATGGGCGATGCCATTCATCGCCACCCACCGACCAACGGTCTCGGCTCAAACGTATCCATCCAGGATGCGTACAATCTCGCATGGAAACTCGCGCTTGTCCTTAAGGGTAAGGCTGCCCCAAGTCTGCTTTCGACATACGATCCAGAGCGAACGCCGGTTGCCAAGCAGACCGTGAAACGAGCCAACAAAAGCCTCGGCGATTTTCCGCCGATCTTCAAGGCGCTCGGTCTTCTCGACGCCAAGTCGCCGCAGGAAATGGTCTCTAACATGGCGGCGCGTAAGGCGACGACGCCAAAGGCGGCGGAACAACGCGCCGCACTCATCAACGCGATCGACAACACGCATTACGTTTACAATGCACATGGCGTTGAAATGAACCAGCGTTACGCTTCAGCTGCCATTGTTTCCGATGGCACGCCCAATCCGGAATTCAAACGTGATCCCGAACTTTATCACGAACACTCGAGCCGTCCCGGTGCCCCGGTGCCACATGCTTGGCTGGTTACAAAAGCTGGCCATCGCATCTCAACACTCGACCTTTGCGGCAAGGGCCGCTTTACATTGCTGACCGGAATTGGGGGGGAGGCTTGGGAAGCCGCAGCTTACCAGGTGCGAGAAGCTTACGGGATTGACCTTGATGTCGTAATTATCGGACCAGGTCGCGACTACGAGGATATCTACGGCGACTTTTCGCACTTGCGCGAGATTGAGGAAGATGGAGCCCTCTTGGTGCGACCGGATTTAATCGTTGGCTGGCGTTCGAAGACGTTGTCGAAATCAGCAACCGATGACCTCCTCTCTGCATTTGGGAAGATCCTCGGGCTATCATCGAAGCAACGCGTCGCTGCGGAATAAAATCGTCCATCCGCCATACTCTTTCTGTATCGGCGGCTCCTGGAAAAGGTATTGGACAGGTTTGTCGACCGTTTGCACGATTTCTGCAACATAAAAATGCTGACCGATCTTCATTCAACGAGAGACGGCAGCCGGGAAGCAACTTCTTGCGGACTCGATCGGCGCTTATGCAGAGCGCCGATCGATCCCGCGATTGGTTGTCTGCATTTTGCTGCACCTGGATAAGGTAACGAGCAGCTCTTCAGGTGGGAAACAGGTATTCGTCAATGCTGCGCACTCCCTTTATCGAAACCGTCAGCGACCTCTTCATTCGAGCCACGCAGTGGCGCGGCAAAGATGAGATGTTTGTCGATAACGATCATCGCATTTCGGGATTCGAGGTGCTGGATGAGGCACTACGATTGGCGCAAGGCTTTTCTGAGCTTGGCGTCGCACCGGGTGAGGTCATTCCGTTTTTGTGCCGCAGCTCTGCGCGTCACGCCGTAGCGTGGCTTGCGGCACCTTTGAGTGGCCGGATTGCATGCAACCTGCATGTTCGTGAGACCTCAAAACGTCTCGGGGAAGTGCTGGGTTGGCTCGATGCTAAAGTACTTGTCTATGATCCTGAATTAGAAACCGAAGCACTCGCTGCCGTCGCCGCTCTTGGCAAACCTATTCAGCTCATCAGCCTTGGTGTGCGCGGAAGGGCTAACACCGATTACAGCCAGATAATTGCAACGTGCTCGCCGTTCGACGTTGCGGCGAAACGTCCGAAACCGAGCGACATTGCAGCGATTGTTCTCTCGTCGGGAAGTACCGGCAGTCCCAAAGGCGTGATGCACACGCAAGAAACGTTGCTGGAAGGCTCCAAGAGCGGACAAACCGCTTTGGCTTTAATAACCGCGAAGAGCTCGATCCTGCTTTACATCAACCCGTCCTTTGCGGCTTGGACGTTGATCCTTCTTCCTTTCATTGCCGCCTCTGCCAAAGCTTGCTTTGGCAAACTTTTCGTGGCTTCGGACTTCCTGGAGGCTTGTCAGCGCGAGCGTATTACTTTCGCACCGTCAGTTCCCACAATTTTGCGAATGCTGTTTGAGGCCGGACCGGAAAAATACGACTTGTCGTCACTGGAGCTTGCGGCCGTTTCGGGCGAAGCGCCTTCGGAAACAGATGTCCGTCAAATGTACGGCCGGGTATGCAAGACAATTCGGTGTTTCTACGCAGCCGGGGAATCCTTCATCAGTACTTGTTTTTCCGTAACGCCTGAGGAGCTGGCGGAGCGCGGTAAAATCGGTTCAAGCGGTCGGCCTTTGGTAGGCATTGACATCAAGATTGTCTCGCCCGGTGGCGAATTCGACGACGAGCTTCCGGTGGGTGAGAGCGGCGAGATCCTCCTGTCAAGCCCAGCGACTGCTGTTGGTTATTGGAAGGATCCTGAGATGACCCGTAAGAAGTTCATCGACGGATGGTGGCGCAGCGGTGATCTCGGCCGGTTGGATGCTGATGGGCATCTTTATGTATTGGGCCGCCTCGATAACGTCATCAATACCGGCGGTATGAAGGTTCACAGCGAAGAAATCGAGCATGCGTTGCTTACACATCCAGCTGTTGCGCAATGCGCCGTCGTGGGTCAACCCGACGTCCAGTTGGGACAGCGTATCGAGGCTTATATGGTCGTGCGCGGTGAGCGACCCGAAGCTGACGAGCTTAGTCAGTTTCTGCGCCAACACCGTCACTTGGCCGGGTACAAAGTGCCTAAAGTTTTCCACTGGATTGACGCGTTGCCGCTCGGTTTGACTGGCAAAGTCTCTCGCATAGCTCTGCGCGCCTCCAAGTAGGCTGGCATCACCTATGGCCGCAGATGACATCGTTATCGTCGGATATTCGGAGTTGAGAAATTCGTTTCGCTCATTGCGAAGCGTGTATGACTTGGCCGGCGAAGTCTTTTCCGATCTCCTTCAATCCACGGGCGTAGAGAAGGACGCGATCGATGGCTTTTGCACCACCGCCTCATTAAGCGAGGGCCAGCATCTTTTTCACACATCCGACCTTGCCGAGGTACTTGGCCTGTCGCTTGATTGGTTCCAAACGACAAACATCGGTGGCTCATCAGTTCTCAGTGGCGTTGCGGCTGCAGCAGCTGCATTGCGGGGCGGCCAGTGTGAGATAGCCGTCGTACTCAGTGCTGATGCACCAAGCAGCGCGCTCAACTTGAAATTTGCCAGTTACCGTACCCAGTTTCTGGACCTGGCCGGAATCCGGCGTCCTCCGGATGCGTTTGGTCTTTTGTTGCGCGCCTATGAAACGCGATACGAGCTTGATCCACGCGCCCTCGGGAAAATTGCAATTGCACTGCGCGAGGGGGCACTTCTTAACGATAATGCACTGCCCAAGCTGAGGCGCCCTCTTACCGAACGTGAGTATCTTGAAGGGCGTCTGGTTGCTGATCCATTGCGCATGCTTGACAGCGTTATGTTTTGCGATGGTGGCAACGCGATCATGCTCACGACCGAACGGCGCGCGCGGACTTTCAGTAGAAAGATGGTGCGGATCGCGAGCTATTCTGAACGGACAGGCCATCGGTCAGCAGAGGCGATGCCAGACGTCCTCGATACGGGATTTTCGGTGGCAGGCCCGAAGGCATTACAACGCGCGGGACTCACTCCCAATAAGGTTTCCATGCTTCAGGCTTATGATGATTTTACAATTGCGGTGCTCCTTCAGCTCGAGCAGCTCGGGTTTTGCGATCGCGGCAGCGGATCCAATTATGTTCTTGCGACCGATTTTTCCGCAAAGGGCGATTTGCCGCTCAATACAGGTGGCGGCCAACTCTCAGCCGGCCAGCCGGGTCTTTCGGCAGGCGGGTTGATCCTGGTCGAAGCTATTCGTCAGCTATTTGGCGAGGCAGGTGCGCGTCAAATACCTTCGCCTAGCAACGCTGTGGTTACAGGTATAGGGGCAATACCTTACGCAGGAAACTGGTTGACAAGTTCTGTCATGGTTTTGGAATCGTAGGATGGCGTCTCCTGAACTTCTTCGGCCCGAAGCCGCGTTCGTAGGCTATATCGACACGACTCCCTTTTGGAGCGGTGCGCGCGAGCGCAAGCTTTTCGTGCAATACTGCTTTGATACATGTCGCTTCCAACATCCGCCGCGACCGGTCAGCCAGTACACCGGTTCACGAAACCTGGGTTGGCGTGAAGCTATTGGCAGAGGCCGTGTCCATTCCTGGATCATTCAGAATGGTGCACCTACAGACAACGGTGTCTTTCATCGACCGACACTCGTCGATATGGACGAAGGTTTTCGTTTTCTAAGCTGGTATGTCGGCAAAGAAGAATTGCAGCAAGGTATGGCAGTTGTTGTGAGCTGGGAGCTGCTTGAAGATGGCCGGTCGTGGCCTGCTTTTAAGAGCGTCGATGTCTAATTCGGCAGCGAGCCGGAGTGAAGCCCGCACAGGTCAAAGCTCATCATAACGCCGATGAGTTGTAACGCAGCACGCCCTTGCCGACGTAGCTGCGCGTCACATCGGAGAACTCGCCTTCGGATGTCGCGGCGGGCCGCCCGCTCAGCACGGTGACACCGCTGACGCCCGCGCCGATGTGCCTGAAGTAACAAGTTCGCCGATCAGGTTGCCCAGCGTCGAGGAGTTGTCGCTGGCGACACCAGCGCCCTAAGCGCCTCGTGCACGACCTCAACAAGCCGTTGAAATCGTTGGTGGGCCCGGCAGGATTCGAACCTGCAACCAGACCGTTATGAGCGAGCCTAGCAGCCAAGACGATCGAGATAAATCAAAGAGTTAGCTGCTATCCGAACCTGTTCATGTCTATCTGTAGCGGTCGTTTCATTGGCGAAACATTGGCGGCGAGGTTGCGCCACGCGATACTTCTGAAGAGATAGCCGATCTTCACACGTTGCCCTGTCAGGCTCGAAATTTCCTCTTAAAAGCTGCTTGATGCGTTCGCGCAGTTGCGCCTTTTTTGGCGTTGCCGGGAGAACTTGTGAAGCTGGAAAAGGCGCATTGAATTTCAAACGAGCTGCCGCGCGACCAGGTCGGCGAACAAGCCCTTGACCGCCATGAGCTCATCGTAACGGCCGGTCTGCACCACTTTGCCGCGGTCGAGAACGACGATGCGGTCAGCGCTCTTCACCGTGTTGAGACGATGCGCGATCACAAGCCGGGTCACCGCCAGCTGGTGCAGGCTTTCAGTCAGGCGGGCCTGCGTCACGTTATCGACTGCACTCATAGCCTCGTCGAGCAACAAAATGCGCGGCTTGCCGACGAGCGCACGGGCGACCGCAAAACGCTGGATCTGGCCACCGGAGAAAGCAGCTGCCGCTTCGGTCACGATCGTATGCATGCCCATTGGCATGGCCTTGATGTCCTGCTCGATATTAGCCTGTCGCGCGGCCTCCCACGCCTGGCTCAGGGTACCCTCATGCGTGCCCATGATGTTTTCATAGAGCGTGCCGGGAAACAGCGCGGCATTCTGAAGAACGACGCCGATCTGCCGCCGCACCATTTCAAGATCGAGATAACGCAAATCCTGCTGATCGTATTGGACCGTGCCGCTCGCCGGCATTTCGAAGCCCAGCAGAAGCCGCATCAAAGTCGACTTGCCCGAGCCCGAGGGGCCGACCAGCGCGACGTGCTCGCCGGGAGCAAGCGACAGCGATACACCTTGAAGGGCAAAAGGCGCATCGGCGCTATATCGGAAATAGACGTTGGTCACATCGATCTGGCCGGTCAACGTGCCCGGATCCCGCTTTGATCCGGCGACGTCTGGAGTGACACGCAGCAAAGGAGCGATGCGTCCCCACGAGGGTTGCGAATTCCACGCGGCGACGACGCTGCGCGCCAGTTGCAGCGAAGCCCCCATATACGCACCATAGGCCGCAATGAATGAAATGAATGCGCCGGTCGAAAATGCATCGCGCGGCAGCTGGGCTAATATCAGCAGAATGACCGCGAGCGCTAACAGCTCGAAGGCGACCAGCGCGGTCTCAAAAATCGTGTTGAATGTCCGCGCCCGATACATGCGGGAGCGCAGCTCCGCAAAGTCCATGGCCCAGCGCGCGAAGCCGCGTTGCTCGGATCCGGTGGCGCGAAGAGCGGTGATGCCCTGGACCAGCTGGAAAACGATGCCGTAGATATCGGATCGGATCTCCTCTCCGCGCTGCAGCGCATCCAATTGATGATAGCCGCAGAAGGCGGCGATCGCCGTAATCAGCACAAACAGCCCGATGGCCGCTCCCGCCGCCGCGGGAGAGTAATAGAACATCAGGGCAACGTTACTGATGAAAAAGAACAGTGCCGAGATTGAGCCGAGCGCGAGCGAATAGAACCCCCGGCGCAGTTGGTCCGCCGAGACGAAACGGCTTGCGATGTTGCCTGGACTGAAGCGTAGCGCACTGTCGGGAAGCCGCAGCAGCCGGTCCATGACGGCGGCCTGCGATGCGCCCGCTCCGCGGCCGTCGAGCCGAACGCTGGCAATGTCAAAAGCGAACCGAAATGCGGCAGCTATAAATGCAGCCAGCACCAGGCCGATGGCGAGGGTAAACAGCGATAGTGTCTGATGGCCGGGAATGAAGCGATCGAAGGCGAGCTGCATCGCCATCGGCGTCGCCAGCCCCAGTAGGGCCGAGGCGAGCGCCATGGCTGTCGCCAACGCGGCATCCCACCGATTGTGCAGCCAGCCGAAGCCGATGAACTGTCGAAATCCGATCGGCCGATCGGGAAACGGCGGATAAAGCATATGCGCTTGTGGGGCCAGCCGCGCGGCAAGGGCCGCATCGATTGGCCTCGGCTTGGCATGCTCCGCCTCGATCATCACCCAGCGCTTCGCATCAGTCGGAATCAGGGCGACCGGGCGCCGGTCCTCGTCAAGGAATCCAATCAGCGGGCCGAGATCGTGCTCCAGCCAATCGCTGGTCAACGCGACCAGACGATTGCGTAAACGCACCGCGCGAGCCGCTTCGTCAACGTTTCGAGCCCGCGACAGCAATTCACGCTGACGATTTGTGAAATCCAGTCCGAGCTTTGAGGCGACGGTGACGAACGGGGCTACGAACGGCTCATCTCCGACAGGTTGAGCAGTTGCTTGCGGTGCGATCTTGCCCAGCACCGCGTCGAAACGGGTGAAGGCGCTGTTGACAGTGCGCGTGGTCCGCACGATCCGACCTTCGACCGCCTGCCGCAGCGTGCCTTGCCGGATATCGTGCGCTCGCCTGATCAGCGAAAACAGGGTCGTTTGGGTCGCTTCCAGCAGTCGCTGCCATTCCGACAAGCGAAGAATATCGGCCGTCGCGACCGCGTAAACCTCACAGGGCCGCGCTGGCGAGAGCCAAATGCCTGCAGCTACTGCGGCAACTTGTCGGCGGTTCATCGCGACGATCGGGGCCCCACCGCAACAAGACAGGCCGGCATCGAGGGCCGTCAACCACACCACACCGCCACGGCTCATCAAGGCCGCTTCGCTGGCTGCATCGGCCTGTTCGCCGGGAGCGAACGTGACGATGTCGAGCGGCACCGGGCCGGCCAGGCGGCTGACGGCACCGCCCAAATGACTGAGCCAACCGTCAAGGGAGCTCGCTACAGTCATTTGCTGTTGCTCGGACCCATTGGCTTGAACCGCTAGCGTATCGCTGCGAATGGCAGCCAGCGCGCTCTGCTCGACCGCGACCGCGGTCAAGAGCAAATCATCGGCAGCTCCGCCGATCGGAGCAATGTACTCGCCGGAGCCGAGTTCGAATAGAAACATGCGTCCTGACAGTTCGTCACCGCTTTTGACCGAGGCATAAATCTCGACCCGCCCAGCCGCGATAATGTGTCCCTGCTCGGCTTGGCTCAGCACCAGGATTTCGCCTGGCTCAAGGGTGATGCTGGGCGCGGTCGCAAATGGCGCGGCCAACATTCCTGCACTCGAGGCCAGGCTCAGGAAGGGCGGGCGGGTGGCCATTATGCCTCAACCTGCTTGTGATAATGGCGACGCGCAGCCATCAGCGTGGCGTGGCGGCCGCGTTCGACGATGCTGCCCTCGTCCAGAACGATAATTTCGTCGCAATCGCGCAAGGTCGAAATACGGTGCGAGATCAGAATGCAGGTGCAGCCGCGGCGGCGGATATTGTCGATGATCCCCTGCTCAGCAATGGAATCGAGCCCGCTCATCGCTTCGTCGAACACGATCAGGACCGGATCGACCGCGAGCGCCCGGGCAATGGCGAGGCGCTGGCGCTCGCCCGCACTAAAATTGCGACCGTTGTCATCCACGCGGGTTTCATAAGCCATCGGACGCGATGCAATCACCTCGTGCACCATCGCGTCCCTGGCAGCGGCCACCATGCGATCCTCGCTGATGGTCAGGTCCCACATGGTCAGATTTTCGCGCACGGTGCCGGCAAACAGCGTCGTGGTCTGGTCCACATAGGCTACGGCCGAGCGCAACAGCGGCGCGGACAAACGAGCAAGATCGATGCCGTCGATACGGATGACGCCTTCGCGCGGCGTCATCAAGCCGACCATGAGCCGTGCGAGCGTGGATTTTCCGCTGCCGGTGACGCCGGTAACGGCAACACGACCGCCAGCCGGCACTTTCAGCGTAATGTTACGCAGAAAAGACGCCGTCACCGTCGTATAGCCGAATGCCAGGCCCTCGACGTCGATCGCCCCATGCAGCGCGGGGATGGTCGTTGGCTCCTCGGCGGTGTCGAGAACGGGATCGACGCGCTGTCTGGTCACGTCACCGAGCCGGTCGATATGGCCGCGCGCCTGCTGGAGTTGGGCGGTCAGCCCCATCACACTCGCGACGGGAGCGTTGAAATTAGCCATCAGGGTTTGGAATGCGACCAGCATACCGATGCTGACGGTGCCCTCCATCACGCCGACGCCGCCGATGAACACAACGCACGCGCCAGCAATCGTCCCGAGCAGGATCGGCAAGCCGGCCAATAGCCGCTGGTAGAACGCCATGGCCTGCTCGGCGCTGACGACCTTGGCGTGCGCGCCAGCCCAGCGCCGGAAGAACAGGTTTTCGGCGCCGCTGGCGCGGTAGGTATCGAGATTGGCGAACCCCTGGATCATGGTGGATTGCATGCGGGCTTCGTCCTGCAGCATCCGCCGATTTGCATCTGAAAGCCGTCGCGACAACCAGACCAATAGCGCAAGGTTGAGAAACGCGAACGCGATCACCACTAACGCGAGAGGCAGGTTGTAGGCCAGCACGACCACAGCGTAAATCGCGATCGACAGCAGGCCGATAAACGTGACTGCGATACTGCCCGAGAGCAGACCGGTCAGGCGATCGCTGACCATGAGGCGATTGGTGATTTCACCGCTATTACGCTGCGCAAAGAAAGCCATCGGCAAACGAAGGATGTGCCACAGCATGCGGCCGCTGGTGGCAACGCCGAGCTTGACCTGAAAACGCGCCAACGTGCGCTGCTGCAGGAACGTCAGCAGCCCCTTTCCCACCGCAATCGCCGCGACGCCACCAACCAGCCACCACAGCCAGTCCGAAAGTCCCGCGATCATGTAGTAATCGACGAACGCGCGCTGCAGGCCTGGGATGACCAATCCCGGCACGACCAGCAGGAAGCCACCGAGCACTGCGGCCGCGATTGGCGCTTCGAAACCAGGCAGCATCTGGCGGATGTTGCGCACCAGGTCAGGCGCTTCCCCCCCCGGAGCAAAATCCGGACCCGGCTTCAGCGCAAGTATCACCCCGGTGAACGCCTTGTCGAAATCCTGCGTCGTGAGAATGCAGGGCCCCCTCGCCGGATCGTTGATCCAGACTTTCTCTCTGGTACGTCGCTCCACGACGACAAAATGGTTGAACTCCCAAAACACGACGCATGGAAGTACCCCGTCAGTCAGATCGTCCGGACCGACCGTGTAGCCGCCGCCCTCCAGTCCATAGCGCTCGGCGGTGAGCAGCAGATTTTTTGCATTGGTCCCGTCGCGATTGACACCCGCGACCTCACGCAACTCTTCGATCGGCACCCATCGGCCGTAATAGGCGAGCACAATGGCGAGACAGGCGACGCCGCATTCCGCCGCCTCATATTGAAGGATCGTGGGCGTTCTGTGCACTGAAGCATCAGCGATGCGTGCGTGCAGCTTTGACCACATGCCAGCAAACAGCGGCGCTGCGCGCGCCGCCGCCTCGGTAGCTTTGGCTTTCAGCGCAAGCAACGCCTTCACGAACCGCTTCCCAGGACCTGCCGCAACGGCGGGATTACCAGGCTCAAAACCGGCAGCGACATCGTCTCGATATCGGAGCCGACCAGTGTGCCGGCATTGATGCTGAGATCGGGCCCGCGCGAGGACGACCAGCGATAGCCACTCGCCGCATCCCGGTCAGCGAACAGATCCACGACGACCTCGTAAGGGGCGCCTTCCTTGGCCAGCGCTTGCGCTAATTGTCGGTTCTTCAGCGTCCGGTACATGCCTTCCGCGGTCGCGGGCACCTCGGCAACGGTGCGGACACGGCCTTCGATAAAGCCGTATTCCTCACGCCGGACGGTCGAGGGCGATAGGCGCACATTCATGCCCGGACGAACCTTCTTGCCGTCGTTAGACGGCACATAAACCACGGCGAACAGCGGTCCGACTGAAGTTTTCGGATCGGTCGCAGACGCTTCTGCAACCTTGTCCGGAATCAGCGAGAATAACGCCGCATTGCGGTCGACGATCTCGCCGGGATTGACCTTGAGCTCGACGACGGTGCCATCGTAGGCACTGAGCACAACGCTCTGCCGATCGAGCTTCTCGCGCACCGTGCGAATCTTGCGCTGGGCGGCGGCAACTTTCAGCTCGGCATTGAGCCGCTCGTGTTCGTCGTCGGTTTGCGCCTTGGCGGCTTCGAAATCGAGATTGCGAATGCCGTCCTGGGCTTGCGCCCGCTGAGCTTCTGCCCGGCCGATCTCAACGCGGGTCCCGAGCACACTCTTGCGGGTGATGATCTGCTTGTTCATCAGGACTTCGTCGCCCTTGGCAATATCATCGAGCCAGCCGAGCTGCTTTTCAAAGAAGGCAATATCGTCCTGGTAACCCTGCCGACGTTGCGCGATCGAGGCAGCCAGCGTCGGCGCGCGGCGCTCCTGGAATTTCATGATCTGGGCGCGCTCCTCGACCACGTCGCGGTATTCGGCTTCCGCGTTGATCAAATCCTCCCGGATCTCGGGTTGATCGAGCCGCGCCACCGCCGTGCCGGCCTTGACTTTGTCACCGACCGCGACGCTGAAGCTCAACAGACGCCCCGGATTATCGGCGGTGACATCGAGCAAGCCGCCCGGCGACAACAGGATGCCCTGCCCCGGTACGGTGACCGGCACCCTCAGGACCACACTCCAGATCAGGCCACCGACCACAAGGACTGCCAGCGCGAGCAGCGCCACCCAGGTCGGACGTCCGACAATGCGGAGTCCTTGGTCGAGCCGCTCCGGCGCCGACAACCTCTCAAGTGCCGTTTCGCGAAAAATGCCCTCGTTCGTCATGCTCGTTCGCCATGCTTGTTCGCTATGCCCGGCTGCCCATCCTGACCGGCGCCGCAGCTTTTTGTCGCTGAGTATGAATTCCGCTGCAGCGACGGCAACGGGTTAAGCCTCCGTTCGTGGCCCCGACACGTGCCGTCAGTTGGGCTTTTGTGGACTTTCTGCAGCGCCCGCCGAAGCCTCGCCGGCCTTCTTCTTGGCCTCTTCGATTGCTCCAGGCAGTTTGCGCGCAATATTGACCATGAGTGAGACGTACTGAGCGATGCGCTTTCGATACGCATCGCCGTTCGGCTGACCTTTGGTCAGGATCGCGAGGACCGCACCGAGCTTTTCTAGGTCGATGGTGGCCGTGCCCGGCGAGAGCGCGACGATCGCGGTCAACGCCATGATCGCGATCTGCTGCGCGTCGTTGGCGCCCGCCAGTTGCTGGAGGGAGAGACCCAACGCCGTGCTCAAAGCTTCCGCGGCTTTAGGATCTGCGACCTTGTCGGTCGCTGGCACTTCGATCTGATCGGACATGGCGTCCCCCGGTCCTGAACCTGACGTTTGATCCAACGGTCTCACAGCCAGCTGAAGTCCGACTGAAGCGCGTCATAGAAGGTAGACGAGTTGAGCCCCAGCGGCTGCACGGTGGTGCCTGGGGGCAGAGCAATGCCCTGGGCCAGCCAGTCCGCCAGGCTCACGAATGCGTCGGCGACCTTGTTCAGACCGAGATCGTCTTCCACTTGCGTGGCGTAGGTGTTGAGCACGGCGGCTGCGGCCTGCAGGTAGGGATTGCTCAGGATCAACTGGATGGAGTCTGCACCGAGCGCCAGCACGTCGCTCGCCAGGCTGAGCGGATGCCCGGTGAACAGATCCACGAACGCGGCGCCGACATCCTGAGCAACGTTCTGGACAGCCGGGAACTGGAAGCCCACCGAATATTGGAACAGCGCCTCACCCAGCGCGGCCCCATCGGATGCAATGCTTCTGTTGTTGGCGATATCGCCGAACACAGCCACCGCGTCCGCTCCGATGGTATAGACCTGCTGAATGTAGGTGAGTGCCGTGGTGTTCAACAGATTGGTGACCAGGTTGCAGCTGTTGGCGAGCAGCTTCAGCGCACCCACAACGGGCCCCGAGATACCGGCGATGCCCGGATTGGAGCTGAGGAAGCTCGACACTGTGTTCATGGTCATCAGCGAGACCATGCCGTTCGAGGCCAGCTGAACCATCGTGAATTCCATGGCCGGGCTGAATTCGACAAGCGCGCCATCCGAGAGCGTCAACTCGAATTCGCCCGCCTCGCCGGCGCCGCTTCCGGTCAGGCCCTTGCCGTAGCCGAAGCTGATCTTTTCCCAGGCGTCCTTGAGCACTTCGCCGAAGCCGTTGGCCATATCCTCGGGATCGACAACATTGCCCGTGGTGCCGAAGATTTCATTGATCAGCGCACTCTGCATGGACTGCACGTTTGTGCCGAGCCCCAGGGCATTCAACAGCGCCGACTGCCCGACCGGCAGGCCGGCCACCAGCAGATTCGACAGCAGATCCATGTACCCTTGCGCGCTGGTCGGATTGCCGGCGATCTCCCCGCCGATGATGTGCGCCAGCGGATAGTTGGTCCACGCCGCGGTCCAGGCGGCCTGGTACCAGGCCGACGCCGCACCCGCCGCCTGGGTCACGTCCGTGAAGGTCGCATTGGTGGGCAATGTATCGGCCACCCACATCTGCCCGAGGTGAACACTGAGATCGGTCTCGACGGAGTAGTTGGCCGCATTGGTCTCGACGGCCGCGATGGTGCCAAGCCCGGTCAGCAACGACTGGATGGTCGCGAGCCCGCCGCTTTCGATCTGGTTCTGAACCGCCAGCGCGGCGTTGTAGATCGAGAGGACCCCGGGGACGGTGACGGTTTGGGTGCCTGCGCTGGTCGGGATGGCCTCGGTCGTGGTTGCAGTGCTGTTGGCGATGTTGTTGGCGACGATATCGATCCAGGCATATGCCACGCTGTGCAGCGTGCTGTTTTCGGTCGTCGAGGCATTCACCAACGCGGCCGTCAGCTCGCTGCTCAGGAGCGACATTGCCAGGGTGTACGGCAGGTATCCGCCAACGACCGCCCCGACCAGGCCGGTTTCGGTGACGCCGGTTCCGATCCGATTACCCAGCGCCTGCATGATCGTGGTGTTGGCCCCCACCAGGATATTGTAGGCGTTTTGCACGGCCTGAAGGTCTGTCGGGGTGTAACCGCCGAGTTGCTGCAGAAGCGTCAGATTCGGCGGCGCGCCGACTCCAGCGTTCACAAGTGTCGACAGATGCATGAGCGCCACGTCGACCACATAGGGGAAGGAGCCGCTGTAGGCTTCGACATTGGCGATCGCCGTTGCGGCAGACATTGTCCCGTTGATGACGGCGGGGGCATCCGTATAGGCGATGAGATCCTGATTCAGCAGATCCATCGCGGGAACGAGCGCCTGCTGCAAGGTCATCGGCGCGGTAATGCCGCCGGTGACGCTTGCCGTATAGGGGCCGGTCGCCGGCACGCTTGACAGATTGAGGATCTGCGTCGGCAGGTTGGGCCAGGCGGCGGTCAATGCCTGCGTAATGATCTGTTCAGCAACCGTCAGGGAGAAAACGCCCTCCGAGACCAGCAGGGCGAGGCCGCTCTCCGCGGCATCGCTGTTGATGCGGTTGCCGATCTCGCTCGCCAGAGCATTGGCGGCCGTCGTCAAACCGGCGCCCTGGCTCTCGATCAGCGCGACGCTCAGCAACACGTCTGCCGGAACGCTGCTCGGAGCATAGGTTTCAAGATCCGAAATCACCTGTGCGGCAGTCTTCTGACCGCTCGCCAGCGCGACGAACTCTCCGGCGGCGTATAGCACGGCGGCCTGGAATTGTGTGGTGCCGATGACGGCAGCATCGAGGCTCGCAATTTCATTGGCAATAGCGGCAAGCAGCGTGGTGTTGCCATGCGCGTTCGCCGCAACGCCGCCGAGGACCGCGATCGCCTGGCTGGCAGACAACAGATTGCCTGTCACGGCGGCATCGATATCGCTGATCGCCTGCGCCGCGGTCATACGGCCGCTACTCACCAGTGTCGCGATTTCGGCGCCGATCAGCGGACTGGTCACGTGAGCGGCGAGGCTCGAAAGCAACCATGTCGCCTGGTCGGCCGCGAGCACGTTGCTGCTGACGTCGCTGCTCACCTGCGCGACAATCTGCGCGACGGTGGCGAGAGGCTGTCCCTGGCCATTCAGCGTCGTAAGCAGATCGGCGAACACCCCCGCGAGCGCGCCGCAGGCGCTCATCGTCGCCGACGACGTGCCGACGAAGGCGTCGATCTCGCCGATTGCTGCGGCCCCTGCAAGCCTAACAATGTAATTGCTGAGGTGGTCGATCGCGTTGACCCCGGGCTCTCCGGCGATGCCGCTGGACAGGAGCGCCGTCGCTGGGAGGTTGGCGATGGTCGCCGCAAGCAGGTCGATGCCCTCGGCCTGAGTCAGGGCGCCGCTCGTGATCAGCGGCGTGATATTGAGAGTGGAAGCCGAAAGCTGCTGCTGTTCGATCATCGACGCCAGTGCGGCGCCGAGCAGCATGGTGTTGGCGGCGCTGCCGGTGGCGACGCCGTACATCAGCTCGGCCATGTACCCCGGCAGATTATGGCTCGCATTATAGGCTGATCCTCCAAGCACCGAGAGGATGGTCAGAGCCTGGCTCGAGCCGAGCGTCGCCTGGATTTCGGAGATGATCTGGCCGGCACCGAACTGATTGGCCAGCGATCCGACCTCATTCATGAAGGCGGGCAGAGCAGCCGATGGCGCCAGGGACAGCAGAGTACCGAGCAGGATTATGGCCTGAGAGCTGGACAGCGCATTCGACGTGATGGACGCCGTGATGTCCGCCATCAGCGCCGCCGGCGTGATCAAGGCGCCTGACCCGGTGCCCGCCATCAGCGCGGCCAGTTCTGCGACCACAGTTGCTTGCAGTTGCTGTGACGGATCGTTCTGCGCCCAGAGCAGCAACAGCGCCGATGCCGCCTGTTGGCCTGTGATGACGTTGGCGGCGACGAGGTCGTTGACGACCAGCGGCGTGAACAGCCCAACTGAGCCGCCGACTCGCACTTCGTAGGCAAAGATGCCCATCTCCATGCCGACGAGCACGGCAACGGCCTGATTGGCAGTCAAGGCATGCGAGTTGACGGCCGCGGCGACTGCGGCGGCGCCGTTGAGACTGAGATAATTGTTGTTCGGGTTGGAAGAGGTGCCGATCCACGGATCCATCGCGGCGCCGACAGCGAGCGCGAGTGCGGCATTGCCGCCTTCGGCAACGCCAATCAGCATCGCAAGTGCCTGCGCGGGCGACACCGTCGCTGCGCCAAACGAATTGAGGATCGCGTTCGTCACCTGGCTGGGCGTGACCTGATTGCCGTTGACGAGGGTGTCGAATTCGGCCGTGACCGCGTTCTGGGCTGCGGTGTCTTGCCCCGCGATCGACACCAGCATGCTGGCTGCCTGATCGCCGCTGAGGCCTGAGCCGATGGCATTGCCGATGCCGTTGATTGCCTGCGTCACGGTGAGCTGATTGCCCGAGATCAGCGTTGCGATCTCGCTGACCACCGCCGTCTGCACGGCGCTCGTGCCTTCGCCGGCGATGGTCGTAAACAACGACATCGCCTGCGTGAACGTGATCCGGCTTTCGGTGAGCAGCGTACCGACCTCACCGATCACCGCGATTTGCTCGCTGGTATTGCCTCCGGCCGCAACGCTATTCAGCACCACAAGTCCATCGGCAGCCGGCAACGCCGATGTGGTGACGGCGTGGTCGAGGTCTGTCATCGCCTGTGCGGTCGTGATCTTGCCGGCCGTCACCAGCGAGAGGATTTCGCCTCCCACCACGGTCGCGGCTGAACTACCGATTGCCGCGATCCCCGCCAGCAGCGACATGACCTGGTCGGCGGTCATGCCGTTGCCGATCGCGCTGCCGACAGCTGCCGCGGCTTGTGTGGCGGTGATCTGATTTTGTCCGATCAGCGTGGCGATCTCAGTGCCGACCGCCGCCTGCACTGCGGCAGTCCCGATCTCGGCCAAGCCGACCAGCATCGAAAGCACCTGGCTGGCGTTGGCGGGTGCGTTGGTGGCGTTCAGCGCCACGTTATCAATGGTGTAAGTATAGAGGTAAGTGGGCCCTTGGTACTGGGTGGTCGTGGTGGCGCCGAACTGAGTCGGATAAACCCAATATTGGGTCGCCTGATCGACGAAGCCGAGGCCCGCAACACCGGCCGTGCTTGCGACATCGGCCATGGCCGCCGCTGCGCTCAACTCGTTGTTGGCGATCAGCGTGGTGATACCGCCCAGGAATACCGACTGGCCCGGAGCGACATAATTGGCGGGCAAGTCGTTGCCATAGATCGCATAGAAGCCGGATTGAACGATGTTGGCCGCGAATTCGGCAGCCGCTGTCAGTATGACCACCGCCGGGCCTGCGCCAAGCGTACCGGACGTGACCGCGGCGATGATGTCGCTGACCGCTTGCGCGGCCGTGATCCAATTCATTTGCGTGAACGCGAAGATCGCGTTGCCAGCCGCGACCTGGACGGCTGTCCCCGAATTCGACGCAATCACGGCCAGCAGCGCAACCGCCTGATCCGTCGATATGACCTGGATCTCGGCTCCGGTGCGTGCCCGCGGATCGAGGTTCGCCGCCCACTGCGAATCGACTGCGTTCAGAATATCCATCATCACCTGCGCGATGCCGGCCTGATTGCCGGTGATTAACGAGGCGATCTCCGCGCCGCTTGCGGCCTGCAGGGCGGCATTGCCTTGCGACCCCACACTGATGAGCAGGTTAATCGCCTGGTCCGCGCTGAAGCTGGGTCCGATCAATGCGCCGATATCGGAGGCGATCAGCGGGATAATGCTGAGCGCCTCTCCGGCCAGCTTGAGAAGTTCGGTCGTTACCGCCGACTGCAACGACGCATTGCCGGCGAACAAATTGATCAGAGCAGGAACGGCAGCGGCCGGGCTCAGGGCATGATCCGTGACCTGCGCATCGATGCCGCTGACACCTTGCAGGCTCGCAACCTCGTTGGCCACCGCTGTCTGCACATCCGTCGTTCCGGCGCTCGAGAGAGCGCTGAACAGCGTGGTGACCTGCGTATTGGTCAGCGTGCCGGCTGGGACAGTGTTGCCGATATCAGTCATCGCCTGCGCGGCCGTGATCTGACCTCCGGCAATCAGCGCGAAAATTTCGCCGACGACGGCGTTTTGCAGTGTCGCATCGTCCTCGGTCCACAGTACGGCAAGCATCGCCACTGCCTGATCGGCCGTGATGCCATTGCCGATGGCATTCGCGATATCGGCGACCGCCTGGCTCGCCGAAATGATCGGATCCATCAGGACTTCGATCTCGGCGGCGACCGCTGTTTGCGCCGCTGTGCTGCCGTTCGCCGCCAAACCGGCCAGGACCGCGATACCTTGGTCCGGCGTGAGCACGCCGCCGGTGATCGCGTGGTTGATGTCGCTGATGGCAGCGGTGACGCTGATCAGGTTGCTGGCGATGAGAGATGCAATGCCGCTGCCGATGTCGACCTGAATCTGCGTGGCGCCGTCGCTCGCCACCACGGCCATCAGTGCAATGGCCTGATCGGCCGTCAGCGTCCCCGCAGTGATCGCGGCGCCGAACTCCTCGGCAGAGATCGTGCCCGCGGCGATCAGCGTAACCAGCTCTTGCGCGACAGTGCCTTGGACCGTCGTATTGCCTTGCAGCCACAGGCTCGCGAACAGGCCGATGCCCTGGTGGGCAGTGAGCGCGCCTCCGATCATGCCGCCGATATCGGCCAGGGCCTGCGCTGATGTCAGCCGGTTCTCAGTCACCAGCGCAAGCATTTCGCTGACGACGACGGCTGGCACAGCGCTTCCGCCAGAAAGCCACACACCGACCAGCACCGTCAGACCAATGTCGGCAGTGACCGTGTTCGCCGCGATCGCGTTGTCGAGATCAGTCATGGCCTGGGTCGCCGTGATCCGGTTCGCCGCGATTAGCGCTGCGATTTCGGTGCCGACCGCCTGCTGTTCCGCCGCGGTGCCGGCGCTGGCGATAGCCGCCAGCAACCCGACAACCTGATCGCCGGTGAGCGTACCGGCCGCGATGGTATTCCCGATGTCGCTGAGCGCCTGCGCGGTCGCAATCTGGCTGTTCTGGACCAGTGCGAGAATTTCCGTGATAGCGGCCGCTTGCAGCGCCGTCCCGCCACCGGCCGCGACATTGGCCAGCAGCGCGACTGCCTGGTCGACCGTGAGGCCCGCGCCGATCGCGCCGCCGATATCGGTTGCGGCAGCGCTTGCGGAAATTTTGCCGGCGCTGATCAGAGCCGCGATTTCGGTGATGACGGCGCCGAGTACAGTGGAGCCGCCGGCAACGGCCAGATTGGCGAGCACTGCGATCGCATGATCAACAGTCAATGTGTCGGCCGTGATCGCCGCCGTGATATCGGCAATGACCTGTGTGGCTGTGATCGTGTTCGCGGCGATCAGCGTCGCCAGTTCTGCCCCGATCGTAGCCTGCTCGGCGGCGGTGCCGGAATTTGCAAAGATCGCAAACAGGCCAATGGCCTGGTCTCCGGTCAGCGTACCGGCGATGATGGTGTTGCCGATATCGGCCATCGCCTGTGCGGCAGAAACTTGACCGCCGGCAATGAGCGAGAGAATTTCCGCCGAAGCGGCTGCTTGCAGTGCGACGCTGCCCTGTATCGAGATGCCGGCCAACAACGCGATCGCTTGATCGGCGGTGATTCCGGCGCCGATCGCGTCCGCAACGTCCGCGCTCACCTGGGCGGCGGTGATCTGGTTGCCGCTGACCATTGCCGAAAGCTCGCTGACGACTGCGCCTTGCACCGCGGCGCCACCGACGACAGCTTCGCTCGCCAGCACAGCAACGGCCTGATCGGCCGTCAGCAGCTGCGCGGTGATCGCGTTGGCGAGGTCGGTATTGGCCTGGCTCGCCGTGATATGGTTGGCGCCGATCAGGCTCGCGATTTCGCCGCCGACCGCGGCCTGAACCGCGGCGGTGCCGGCGCCGGCGAGCGTCGCCAAGAGCGCAAGTGCCTGATCGCCCGTCAGCGTGCCGGCAGCGATGGTATTGCCAATATCGGCCATCGCCTGCGCAGCGGTGATTTGATTGCTAGCGATAAGCGAGAGAATCTCCGCATCGGCCGCGGATTGCAGGGTCGCATTGCCCTGGATCGACAAGATCGTCAGCAACGTCACCGCTTGATCGGCAGTGGCACTGGCGCCGACGGTATCGCCGATATCGGTCATCACTTGCGCCGCGGTGATGGCGCTATCGCCCACCAAGGTTGCGATCTCGCTCGCGACCAGGCTGTTCGCGCCGGTACCGTTGCCGACAAGGCTCAGCATCAGGGCGACGCCGTGATCCGCAGTGATGATATGTTCGGAGATGAGTGTGGCGATGCCGCCCGTCGCGGCTGGGCCAAGCGACGAAAGCGCGCCATTGAGCGCCGTCTGCAGCGACGAAATCTCTCCGTTTAACGCGCCGTTGATATTGGCGCCGAGCTGATAGAAGACAATCGCGGCATGCGCCGCCGTCAATGCGCCGCCGGCGACAAGATTGTCGATGTCGGTCACGACTTGCGGTCCGCTCAACGTAAAGGGAGTCAAGGCTGCGATCTCGTTCGCCAGCGAAGCCTGAATGGTGGCGCTCGTGCCCGGCGCGCTGATCGCGCCCGCAAACACCGCAACAACCTGGTCGGCCGTCAATTCCGCAAACGTCTGTACCGTGCCATTCTCCAGGTCGGACATAACCTGCGGCGCCTGTCCGATCAGCGCGACCAATCCGGCGCCGACGGCTACCTGCGTCGCGGCATCGGCCTGCTTCGCGACATAAATCATCACATAGGCGGCTTGATCTGCCGAGATCAGCCCGGCCTCCATGCTGGTGACAATGTCCGACATGGCGTTAGCTGCGGAAACGTGGCCGCTTTCGATAATCGACCAAATTCCGTTGGTCGTGGCGACGCCGATGGTGGCCGGTTGACCGAGGGCCGTCGGCCCGAACTGGCCACCCGCCGCCATCGCAGTCAGAGCCATGACGGCCTGATCCGACGGCTGCGCAGCGATGTTATCGACCGCGCTCTGGAAGGTGACCTGATGATTGTTGACGATCAGCAGAACGGCATTTGTGATCGCGGTCACCACAGCGTTATTGGCGCCGGGCAGCAGCGAGGCCAGAGTTGCGATGGCATCCGCGCCCTGGGTAGGCGCCACGATTCCAGCCGTCAGGACGGGGTCCCATGCGCTGCCGTAATTGGCATCCAGATACGCCGAGATCGTGAGGTAGTCGCTCATGGACATGAGGCCAGCGTTGATCGCCAACCGCAGATCCGCATCGGCTACCGTCGCGGGCACGATTGGGCTGAAGCCGCTGATGAATTGACCGATCTGCTGCGCGATCTGATCAAGCTCTTGCGTAAATTGGGTCTGAGTGAGTCCATCCTGGTGAAGGAAGGCTATCTGTGGGAGAAGGTCCCACACCGCATCACTCGGCTGCCGGCCGAGCGTGGCGATTTCGGCGAGAGCCGCGCTGGACAGGGTTGTATTGCCGCCGGCGGCGGCATTGACCAGCACGGCGATGGCCTGATCGGCGGTCACGCCCTGTGACATCGCATCTGTAATATCGTTCACGGCCTGCGTGGCGGTGGTCAGACCGCTGGAAACAAACGTCGCAATGGCGAATCCGGCCTGCTGCAATACCGCTTCGGACGCCGACGCTACCAGGTTTGTCAGCAGCGTGATCGCCTGATCCACGCCCAGAGCGCCGACGCCGATCGCGGCGCCGAAATCGCTGATCGCTCGCGTCGCAGTGATCTGGTTAGCAGTAATCATCGCATTGATTTCAGTGACGACGGTAGCCTGCACTGCGGCTGAACCTGCCGCCGCCACACCGACCAAGTCGATGACAGCTTTGTCGACGGTGATCTGGCCACCGGCGATCAGCGAGGCAATTTCCGTGCTGACAGCGGTTTGCACGGCTGTCGGCGCCGAGGTGGCGAGATTGATCAGCAGCATGACGGCAGCATCGGCCGTCAGCACCGACGGCACCGCGGCGCCAATGTCGGCAACCGCCTGGGTGGCGGTGAGCAGGTTGCCGGAAATCAGGGTACTGATTTCGTTCGCCACGACGCCTTGCACGG
This sequence comes from Afipia dichlorophenoxyacetatis, assembly GCF_055386385.1. Classification (NCBI taxonomy): domain Bacteria; kingdom Pseudomonadati; phylum Pseudomonadota; class Alphaproteobacteria; order Hyphomicrobiales; family Nitrobacteraceae; genus Afipia; species Afipia dichlorophenoxyacetatis. Next base: position 4,930,513 of record NZ_AP029250.1, read on the forward strand.
TCGAGCCATTGGCGGCGATCGCGAGCAGTTCGGTCATGGCCTGCGTGACGCTGAGCCCGCCGATCAGGTTGTTGATTTCGGTCACGGCCGCGAGCTGCATCGCGGTTGACCCGGTCGCCGCCAGCGCGGCCAGCACGCCCAGGCCCTGGCTCGCGGTGATCAAGGACGCTGTCACCGCGTTGCTGATGTCGGTGATGATCTGCGCCGGCGTGACGACGCTCTCCATCTCGTGCGTCGCCGCCGTCGTGGTGGCGGCATTGGCGCCGACCGCCATGCCGAGCAGGATCGCGAAGGCCTGATCGGACGTAATGCTCGACGCGGTGACTGCATTGGCGATGTCGGTCGTGGCACTGGAGGCCGCAAGCTCGCCGGCCGCGATCAGCGCAACGATCGATCCACCGACTGCAAATTGCACGGCGGGTGCGCCTTGCGCGGCAATGCCAGCGAGCAATGCAACAGCCTGATCGCCGGTCAAGGATGCGTGGCCGACCGCGGCGGCAATGTCGGTCATCGCCTGCGACGTCGTGATCGTGGCGTTCGCAATCAACGCATTGATCTCGCCGATCACCGCCGACTGCATGGTGCTGTTCCCACCGCCTGCGAGTTGCGTCAGCAAGTCGAGCGCCTGATCCGGCGTGATCGACGACGCGCTCAGCGCCGCGCTGATGTCGCTCATGACCTGATCGGGTGTCAGGAAGGTCTGCAGCGAAGCGTCGCCGCTCAATGCCATCCCGATCTGGATGTTAAGGGACTGACTGGCGGTGATGGCCGATGGAACCGCGCCGGCAATGTCAGCCATGGCGGCATTGTCCGTCAGCGCGCCCGCTGCGACCAGCGTGGCGAATTCGCTGCCGACGGCGATTTGCGCCGTCACATTGCTCTGGCTTGCAAGGCCCAGCAGGATGTTGGCTGCCTCCGCCCCGTTCAGGACGTTCGACGTAACGGAAGCGCCGATGTCGGCGATCGCCTGGGCCAGCGTGATGGTGCTGTTGCTGATCAGCGCGGCGATCTCTCCGCCGACCGAAATCTGGGTCGACGTGCCGCCCGCCGCGGCGAACGCGGTCAGGACCATCATCGTCTGGTCCGCAGTGATCGCACCCGCGTAGATCGCAGTGTTGATGTCGTTGATGGCCGCCGCGGGGAACGCGGCCTGGCTGAGGCTCAGCATTTCCTGCGCGACCGCGCTGACGCTTGCACTATTGCCGTTGAGCAGCATGCCGATCAGCACGCCGAACGACGCGTCGGGAACGCCAAGAGCGGCGACGATCGAGATGGCATCGGACAGGCTGACAGCGCCGGCCTCGATCAGCGCATCGATCTGGCCGCCGGTCACGACCTGGGCGCCGACACTGAAGGATCCCGCACTGACCAGCAGCGGAACCGCCTGATCGCCGGTCAATTGGTGGGAGTTGACCGCAGCATTGATCTCAGCCACCGCTTGTGTGATCGAGAGCCCCTCGGTTGCCGTCAGAACGGAAAAGAGATCACCAATGGCGTAAAGGTCCGCGGTGCTGTTCGCCCCGCTGGGCGCGGCGGCCGCAAGCGCCAGCAGCAGTGTGGCCTGCTGTGCGGTATCGAGCGCAGCGTTGTTCGTGACGGCGGGGTTCAGCGCGACAAAGATCGACGAGATCTGACCGCCGTTGACCAATGACCAGATCGCGTTGGCGACAACGGTATCGAGCACCGGGTTGTTGTATGCGGCGAGCGCCCCGAGCGCCGTGGACATTTGAGATTGCGTGATCGGAGTATTGGGCCACGCGGAGCCCAGCTGGGCGGCGAGAGCCTGCTGGACCGCGATAGCCTGGCTGACCGTCAGCGCGCCGCTTGCAATGGCGTTGACGATATCGGCATTTACCTCGGCCGCCGAAACGTTGATGACGCCGAAATCGCGCATCATATGCACGATGCTCGGGACATTGCCGACGGCAGCAGCCCCATCCAGTGCCGAGACGACGTCCGAATCGAGGCTGCTTGCCGAGTAGGACGGAGCGACCAGCGTCGCCAGCTGCGCAATGACGGCGTTCTGCAAGTCCGCATTGCCGCTTGCCGCGGCGAACATCATGACTGGGATGACCGGCAGGACGCTGGTCGGCGTAATAGTGTCGGTCGTGCCGAAGATGTCGGCGACCGCCTGGGTGGCGGTCAGCGTGCCGGCCGTGACCATCGCCGCGATGTCGGCGCCGACGGCGGCGAGCACTGTCGCGGACCCGGACTCGGCCAGGTAGGTCAGCAACGCGATCGTCTGATCCGATGTCAGAGCATTGGCATTGCCGGCGGCGGCAATATCGGTCACCGCCTGCGTGGCCGTGATGCCGCCTGCAGCGACGAGCGCATTGATGGCGGTCAGCACAAATACTTGCATCGCCGCCGTGCCGCCCGTGAGGAGATCGAGAAGCGCCGTGGTGGCCTGATCACCGGTGATGTGACCACCGCTCACCAGCGCAGTGATTTCCGCAGCGGCGGCGGCTTGCACCGCCAATGACGCCCGCGCCGCGAGCTCCGCCAGCACGTCCACGGCTTGCGTCGCCGCCAGGACTGACGACGTCACCGCATTGCCGATACCGGTCATCACCTGCGCCGCCGTGATCTGATTGTTCGAGATCAACGAGCCGAGTTCGCTACCGACCGCCGATTGCATTCCGGAGACGGCAGCGAGGTCGAGCAGGATGCTGACCGCCTGCGGGACCGTGATGGCAGAGCTGGTGACAGCCGTGTCGATGTATTGGGTTGCCTGCGTCGGCACCCCGAGGCTGGCCATTTCCACCGCCGCTGCGCTCGCGGTCGCGCTGCTGCCAGCGAGAGCCACGCCGGCGAGGATATAGAAAGCCTTGTCGCTGCCGATTGTGCCCGGGGCCAGGCCGCCGACTTCAGCAATGGCGGCGCCGGCGGTGATCGCGCCAGCCTGGATCATCGCGGCGATATCCTGGCCCGCGGCGATTTCAGACGTCATGGAAGTCGCCACATAGGCGAAGGCCGTGATCGCTTCCGCCGCTGTCAGCTGACCGTTGCCGAACGCCCCTGCGATGGCCGCTACGGCCGCCGTTGCAGTGATCTGATTTGGCACCAGAGTCTCGAGCGCCTGATAGATTCCGGTCGGGCCGGTCGGCAAATTCGGATTCACATTGCCGGTGATGCCGAGCATCGCCGCCAGCAACGTAATGCCTTGGGCGGCGGTGATTCCCCCGTTGCCCACGGCAGTGGTCACGCCACCGGCGGCCTGCTGCATGTTGAACGTCTGGGCGTCCAGCAGGGACACGATGGCGGCAGCCACCGCATTGTCGAGCGTCAGGCTGTCGTTGGCCGCAAAGCCGGCGAGCACGACCACCGCCGTTGCTGGCGCGAAGTTGTGCGAGATCAGTCCCACGATGTCGTTGACCGCGGCCGTATTGGTAATCTGCCCGGCCGCGACGAGCGCACCGATGACATGCGACACGAAGGTCGTCGTGATCGACGCCACGCTGCCGCCTGTGCTGCCACCAGACACGGTGAAGACACTGGTCAGCCCCGCGATCGCCTGCGCGGCGGTGATGTTCCCGGCCGTGACCAACCCGACGATCTCCGCCGACACCGCGTTCTGCGTGCTCGTCGATCCTAACGAACCGATATTGGTCAGCAGGCTCACGGCCGCGGATGCGGTGAGGAGGGAGGCCGTCACAGCACTTCCGACCGTGGTCGTCACTTGCGTCGCCGTCACTTGATTGCCGTTGAGCAACGTCTGTATTTCCTGCGACATCGTCGATTGCCAGGAGGCTGTGGCGGCGAGGTCGACCAAAACGACAAGCGCCTGCGGCGCGGTGATGGCGGACGCGTTCAACACCGAGATAATGTCGAGACGTCCCTGGCCCGGCGACATCAGGCTGACGATGTCCGCGACAGCCGCACTCGTCGTCGCGGCGTTGCCGCTGACAGCCATGCCGATCAGAATATTGAAGGTCTCGGCCGAGGCGAGACCGCCGATGTCCGCAATAGCGGCGCTGGCCGTGATGGCTCCAGATTGAATCAGCACAGCGATCTCGACGCCTGCGGCGACCTGCACGGTGACGGATCCGCCAGCGATCAAGCTAACAAACGCCGAGATGGCCTGGGCTGCGGTCAACTGACCCGCGCTCGCGGCCGTGGCGATATCCGCCATAACGGCCGGCATGGTGAGCGAACCGGAAACCAGTTGACCGAGCGCGGTGATGATCGCCGCCTGATTGGTGGCATTGGTCCCGGCGGCGCCCAGCATCGACGCGAGCAGCGACACGGCCTGGGCGCCGCTGATGGCCTGAGTGCTGACTGCCAGCGCGATGTCGGCGGTGGCCGAGGTGATCGAAAGCTCGCCACTGCTGACCAGCGACAGAATCGTCCCGGCAACAGCGTTATCGAGTACCGCGCTGTTGTTCGCCGCCAAACCGGCGAGGAAAGTTACAGCCGTGTCCGCCGTGAAGGTCGATGAAATCAGGCCCGCAATGTCGGCATTGATCGCAGCCCGCACCGATGCGTTGCCGCTCGCAGCGACATTCATCAACTCCAAAATCGCGAGCTCGATAGCCGCGACGCTGGTCGTGGTGGTGGCGCTGTAAATATCGGCGGCCGCATCGGTCGCCGATATTGCGCCGGAGCTGATCAGCGCCGCAGTCCCCGCGCCGGAGGCGGCCTGTACTACCGCCGAGCCGGACGACTGCGCCAGCATGTTCAGCAAGATGACGGCTTGGTCAGCAGTCAAGACATGCGCGCTTTCGGCGGCGGTAATATCATTGACTGCCTGCGTGGCCGTGATCTTGCCCGCGGTAATGAGCGCGTTGATCTCGGCGACCACGAAAGCCTGCATCGCTGTTGTGCCGCCGGCAAAGAGACTGGCCAGCGTGCCGACCACCTGATCTGCCGTGACCGCCCCGCCCGCCAATAGCGATGTAATTTCTGCGATAACAGCGTTTTGCACGGCCGTGGAAGCGGGGACCGCGACATTGGCCAGCAAGGTCACGGCTTCCGGCGCCGTGAGGACAGACGACGTCACCGCTGTGCCGATGGCGCTCATCGCTGCACTGGCGGTGATCTGATTGCTCGCGATCAGCGAATCGATTTCGACGGCGACCGCCGATACCATACTCGCACTGCTGGCGAGGTCGATCAGCAGGCTTAGCCCCTGAGCGGTAGTGATCGTAAATGCGGCAATGGCGGCATCGATGTCGCCGACCAGCTGCGTCGGCGACACTAGGCTCGCCATTCCCGCGGTGGCGGCGCTTGCGGTCGCTGTGTCGCCGTTGGCTGCCAGGCCGAGCAGGACGTTGAAAATTTCCGACGCCGAGAGGTTGAGGCCGGCAATGTCGGCGATAGCTGCGTTCGCGGTCACCGCGCCCGATGCGATCATCGTGGCGATATCGGATCCTAACGTGAATTGCAGAGGCGCCGAGTTGGAGGCCAACGACGCCAGCAGGGTAATCGTCTGACCGGCGTTGAGAACATGAGCCGCGCCCGCGGCTGCAATATCAGCGAACGCCTGCACGGTTGTGATCGCGTTCGCCGCGACGAGCGCGCCGATCTCAGTCAACACGAATGACGGCATCGCAGCGCCGCCACTGGCGACGAGACCGGTCAGCGCCGTGACCACTTGATCGGCGGTCAGATCGCCGGCCGTGACAAAGGATGTAATTTCCGCCGTGATGGCGGTTTGCACGGCCGTGGAAGCCGACGCCGCGATGTCCGCCAGCAAAGTCACGGCTTCCGTCGCAGTGAGAGTCGACGAGGTCACCCCGCTGCCGATAGCGGTCGTGACCTGCGACGTGGTCAGTTGGTTGTTCGAGATCAGGGAGCCGATTTCGCCGCCAACGGCCCCTTGCATCCCGGCCGAACCGGCGAGATCGACCAGGATACCGAGCGCCTGTGTCGGCGTGATCGCAGTCAGGGTAATCGCGGAATTGATGGCAGCGACGGCCTGCGACGGTGAGCTTACGCTCGGCATTTCCGCAATCGCGGCGCTCGCGATCATTGCACCGCCGTTGGTCGCCATGCCGAGCAGGAAATTGAACGTCTCCGCAGCGGGCAAATTGATGCTGACGATGTCGGCAATGGCCGCATTGGTGGCGATATAGCCGGCCTGGATGAATCCGGCGATGTCGGCACCGGCCGTAATCTGAGCGGCCGCGGAGCCGGCAGCGAGGCCGCCCAATGCGGCAATGGCCTCATTCACGGTCAGCCTGCCGGAATTCACTTCGGAAACGACGTCCGACAGGCTTCCCGTCTGCGCGATCGCCGGCGCCAATTGATCCAGCGCAGCCTCGACCGAGAGCTGACTACCGACGTGGCTCGCAAGGTTTTGATAGCTCGGCGCGAGGTTCAGCAGCGAATTCAGCAGCGCGAAACCCTGATCTCCGGTGATGGCGTGACTGTTGATCTCTTGCGCCAAATCCGCAACGGCCGTCGTCAGCGTGAGACCGCCGGCGTTCACTAACGACAGCACACTATTGGCCACCGCATCGTCGAGGACGGACTCGTTGCCGTTGGCAACGGCGTTCTCCATCGTGGTGATCCACTGCTGGAGACCGGCGAGAGCGCCTAAATCACCACCAATGACAGCATCCATGGTCAGGATTTTCGAGACCATGACCAAATTCATATCGGCCGTCGGATCACTGCTGATTCCCGAATAGGATTGCGCAGCCGGGGCACCGATATCGGCGGTGATGTGATTGCCCGTGGTCTGATTGCCCGCCATCAGGCTGTTGTACTCGCTCGCCACGGCGTCGTGCATGGCTGGTGTGACGGCTGCATCGTTCAGGACATCGATCGCTTGATCGAGGGTCAGCGCACCGGCCACACCATGCGCGTTGACGACGTCGGTTACGGCCTGGGTGGCGTTGAGGCTGCCTGCGGTCACCAGCGCCGCGATTTCCGTTCCCGCCGCGGCTTGAATAGTCGCGGAAACCGGTCCGCTCATACCCGCGAGCATCGTGACCGCCACATGGCCGGTCGACTGCCCCGCGGTAACCGCGCCGGCGATGTCCGATATTGCCTCCGTAGCATTCACTTGCCCGGCAGCGATCTGATGACCGATCTCGACACCGACCACATACCCATCATTGCTGTGGCCCGAAGTCTGCGTGATCGCGCCGGCAAAGGTAGCAAGTCCTTGGGTGACGTGAGTGTGATCGTAGGCTGCCACTGCCTCGATCAATTGCATGGCCTGCGTTTCGGTCGTCTGGTGATTGACGACGGCCTGCGCGATCTCCTGGGAAGAGACGCCAGCGATCATCGAGTTGGCATCGAGATTGAGGTGGGATGTATCGAAGCCCGCGATCGAATTGAATTGGCCGGGAGGCGGCGTGATGTTTCCGCCAACGATGCCGTCGAGGTCGTCCGCGCTTAGGGGACGGAATTTCGCCGTCGCACCGTCCGACGATTTGCCTGTGCGTTTGTCTTTCGCCTTCACCGTCCACCCTCCCGGTTACCGTCGGCTGAAGCACGTATCGTTGACGTCAGTCTCGAGCGCAAGGCGGTCAGTCCCCATCTCAGGGGCAAACAACTCTCCAAGAGGCCGAACCCCAAAAATGAGCAGATGGTGGGGCTTCCCGAAGTGGAGATTGCACGTCCACAATAACGCTTCGCACTCATCGACGTCCTGCTGACGCCGCGTGATGTGGATCAATCGTCCGAATTGATTTACTGAAATGCCGACGAAGCCATCAACTTCCACGTAGTAGTGGAGTGCGCTATTTTCGGATGCTAGGATCAACTATTAATTGCTATCGTTCGTACGTTGCTGACGAAGCGTTTTTTTTCCGGAGGGGGCATTGAATAAAGTCGCGCTTAGTGTTGTTGGACTTGCGGCTCTCGTCGCGACGCCGGCGTTTGCGGCTGATATGGCCGTCAAGGCGCCAGTGGTCGCGGCATCGCCAGTGCTGAGCTGGACCGGCTTTTATATCGGCGGCAATATTGGTGGCGTCGCCAATTCGAATTCGGGAACGTCGAATTTTACGGATACGCTCACTGGTCTCGCGTTTCCGGCAGGCAATCGGATTAACGCGAACGGGTTTCTCGCAGGCGGTCAAGTAGGCTACAATTGGCAATTCGACCCGCGCTGGCTTGTCGGCATTGAAGCCGATGGCGATTTCACCAATCCCAAATATGCCTTCTGTCGGGGGACCATTGTGCCGGGTGTCTGCGGCGATACCGGCTTCGGCACCAATTCGCTGAGCAGCAAGACCGATTGGCTTTCGACAGTGCGCGGCCGATTTGGCACCATCGCCATGAACAAATTCCTGTTCTATGTCACTGGCGGCGCCGCTTGGGGACGCGTTGAGACAACGGCAACACAGAGCTGCCTTGTCGGCGGCTGCGGCGTGTCGCCTCTGGCGGCCACGGGAACGCTGACCAGTTCGGTGACGCGGTCTGGATGGGTGGCCGGACTGGGCGGCGAATGGAATATCGACGGCAATTGGTTTGCGCGCGCCGAATGGCTCCATGTCGATCTCGGCGACGTCACCAGTTCGGTATCGACGGCCGGATTTGCGGGCAGCACCCAGACCTTCAGCTGGTCGCGAAGCGAGCGGTTCGACCAGATTCGTTTTGGACTTGATTATCAATTCTGGCACGGCTGATCTTGCCGCAACTGCGATTGCATATCCAATCGCCCTGCCCGATCGCGTCGTCCTTTCGAACCTCCGACAGTCGCTTGCTCGGAGGACATCCAAACTGCTTCCAGCTGGCTAATTGCCTGGCGTCGCGGCTTCGCTCAACGCGGTGAGAAGTGGCACGGGCTTCGGCCGACGCTAATTTCGCGATGACCGGCGTCATGCGGATGCGGCCATGCCGCGCGCCTGATCGCTTACGCCGTACAGACGACAGGCTTCGAAAGCAGCGTCGATGATGGCGAGCTTCACTGCTTGCGCGGCGTGATATTCGCGCCAAAATTCCGCCGATACCCACAACGCGGATTTGCCCGGGAAGCCGGACCAGCCAAGACTGCCCATCGCCTCGGCAGCGGCGAATTTGCGGGCGAGCTGGCTCCGCGACAGATTGAGCCCACGCACCAACCATGAAACCGACATCACGTTGGTCGGAATGCGTTCAAGAGCGATACAATCCTGCTGACACCCAACGATCAGGCGATCCATTACGATGCCGCCGTCGTCGATCCGGGTGAACAGCGAGAAGGTTCCGCTCGGCTCTCGAACCGCGCGCGACGTTAGCAGGCCATCGGCGATAAGCGGCTGAATTGCGCCAAGCAAAGCTGGTTGCTCACGCAGTTCCACCGACCTGTTGCCGCTATCGAGCCCGTCCAGCGCGGTCAGATGCGCCCCCAACCAATGCGACAACACTGCAAGCGCCATAGGCGACGGCTCGATTGGCCGATAGCGCCGGCCCTCGCTCCCCGTGACATAGCGTACAACGCCGTATTTCAGCATCTCGTTGACGAAGGCCGACGCGGTGTTGCGGCTGGCGAGCGCATGAGCCTCGATCGCATCTACCAGTCGTGCGGGCAGGATCCCGGCATCGGCCTGCTGCGCTTCGTTGCGAAAATAAGCCGCTAGCATCGCCTGGCTCATCAGCCAGCGCTGCTGGGTCGCGAATGGTGACGAGGTTCGCGGGCTAGCCTCCTGTATCGACAGTAGCTCTTGAGCCTGGCCGCGAACGCAGCTCTCCAGCGCCGGATGCGACAGGATATCGTTGGCCGTCATCACCATGGCCGTGGGAACAACCCAGCTGAAAGTTCGTAACCGTGAATTGCAAAAGATTCCATGCCTCCTCCCCTCCATCGACCGGGGTCGAAGCGTGAAAGCATTCCCAAACGATCGGTCGCGATCGTCGTTTTTGGCATCAGCCATTCCTCACGCAAAAATGCGTTCGAAAAATTCATGAGCGAGAGAGAACCGCGGGGCTGTACAAATCGCGCGGCACGCACCGAGATTAGTCAGACGCGAAAGGACGGAGCTGTCTTTGCCGCACTCATTTCTCACGAGCACGCCGGAAAGTCCTGATCGGGGATCGCCGACTTTCTGATACTTTCTGATTTTTTCTGATACGGTGAGACAGCCCGGCTTTTGCCGGGCGATTTCGATAGCCTTTGCGCGGAGTTGGGGGAACTGAGTTGGTCGGCGTCTCTCGTTTTGCGGGCTTCGAACTTGATCCGCCGTATGCAGAGCTACGCGGAGCTGATGGCGGTGCAATCAGGCTTCGGCCAAAGGGCTTCGAGATGCTCCACCTGCCCGTTGTCTACGCCGGCCGCGTTCTCAACAAGGGGACCTGCTGGAGGGCGATCTGGCCGAACGTGAACGTTGCCGACGACAGCCTGTTCCAGTACATCCGAGAGCTGCGCGCCGCGCTAAGCGACATCGGCGCCAAATGATCAAGCTGGTTTCCGGACGCGGTTACATGTTCTCGGTCGAGATTTCGATGGAATCGGCCGGCGTCGCGGCTCACACCGGGGCAACGCCGACCGCTGAAGCTTTGAACGGGAACCGTCGGCGAATGTAGGCGGCTGAGCCGGCAAAGTCCTTGCGGGTTGCACCGGACATTGACCATTGCCGTCATGCCCCTCGTCGAGACGAGCACCCACGGTCGAGGTGCCACGCTGGCGTCGAGCGCAACGGACCGTCTGATCGATGGACTCCGGTGCCCCAGTCGAGCGTGGCGAGAGGTATCTCCGAGCACGCATCCTGACCCGACTCGGACTTCATGGTCCAGGGTGAACTGCCCGGCCGATATCGACGAACACGATACGCACACAAGGGAAAAAGAATTTCGAGAAGCTGAGGTACACTGTTTACGTCCGGCGCTGCGATTGGGAGCTTCGCAACGTCGACGCCAAGCCCACCCACCATTGGGTGCGGCGTCCATCATGACCGCTCAAGGTCAAAATCTCGATCAGGTTTCGCTCACCATGCTCCGTTCGGCATAGGCGTAGCTCTGCCTCTGCTGTTGCTCGACGCGCTCTCTCGCGATGCTGGCGAACCGGGCGGGGCTAACTCCTGTCGGCGGGCAAGCTTGGAAGGTTTTTGTTTGGAGCAATCCTTGTGAGCGCCAGTATTTTGCGCTCTCGGGCCGAGATCGAAGTTTCGAGACGGCAGTGGTCAGTGCCATGCCTTCGTGACTCGTCAACATCACCACTCGCTTTTTGCATGTTAGATCGTCAGCCAACGCTCCCCAACTTATAAACTTTTTTGCTCTTTGCTTATCAGTTAGCGAAATGACTCCATTTTCAGAGAAGGCTTATGAATCAGCGAACTGGATAACTTCCGCGAATTTGCTTATCAGTCTGCTGACTGACTCCATTTCGAGTATTTTCTTATCGGTCCGCGAATCCAGATTCGGGCGCAGCGTCCCTCAGATTTCTGATATTGAGTATGCGCAGCTGCGCGCATGTTTATATCGGCATTCTTTGCGTTTAACCCAAGATCAGCGCGCGCGGGCGAGCGACAGAGACATCGCGTGATTCACTTCCCGCACCGCCCGTGCGCTGTCTATGAAGAACCTCGACCTTCGAATCTGCCGCGTCCCTAATATTCTCGACATAGACAAGACATGCACATCGAAGCAAAGACGTGAAGTTATTGGCTTCGCCGTGGAACCTTAGCACCTCGTCATGGAGTTTTGTGAGGAACCGGCCGAGGGTTGTACCCTCTTCCGCAGCGAGCTTTTCCAAGACGTGCCAGAACATCACTTCCAGACGAATTGAAGTCGCATGCCCCCCCAAGCGCACCGATCGAATCTGAAAGGTGTAGCTTTTCGGATCGAGTCCCGAAAACAGCTTGCACATGTTTCCTCCAATCTTTGTTCAACAAAGATATTTTTGTTGTGTCCGTCAGTCGGACTTTAGGTCCCTTAAGTCGAACAGTAGACATCCTACATTTTGGGCACAATCGATTTCCTGCTCATTTCTGAGAGCGATCTTTGTCTCACTATATCCACGCCGGCGAACTGCCACAGACGAGAAAACCCGGCTCCAATGAGCCGGGTTTTCTGTTTCGAGCGGCTGAAACGATCAGATATCGTTGCGCTGCATTGCACCAGCGATGTGGTCGGCCTGCCTGATGGCGAGCGCCACAATGGTCAATGTCGGGTTGCATGCAGCGCTAGTGGTGAACTGGCTGCCGTCAGACACAAACAAATTCTTGATATCATGTGTCTGGCCGAACTTGTTCACCACGCCGTCGCGCGGCTTTTCGCTCATTCGGTTGGTACCGAGATTGTGTGTGCTGGGATATGGCGGCGTCGGGAACGTTCGCGTTGCCCCGACGGCCTCATAGATTGCTGCACCTTGAGAAAAAGCATGATTTCTCATGGCAATGTCGTTGGGGTGATCGTCGTAATAAACATCCGCCACCGGCATCTCGTTCTTGTCCCTGATCTTGGAGTTCAAAGTAACACGATTAGACTCCTGCGGCATATCCTCGCCAACGATCCACATGCCGGCCATGTTGGCGTACTGGTCGAGTGCGCTGGTGAACCCGCGACCCCATCCTCCCGGATTTAAGAACGCCGCCATGAACGGAATGCCGAGGGAGAGAGTCTCCAGCTCATAGCCGCCGCTGAACCCCCGCTTCGGATTGTGGGCCGCCTCGTCTCGGATAATGCCGGCCATCGTCGTGCCGCGATACATATGAACCGGTTTGTCGAATACGCCGTAGACGCTGCCAGTCATATGCCGCATGTAGTTGCGGCCAACTTGTCCGGAGCTGTTCGCCAATCCATCAGGGAATTTGTTGGATACGCTGTTCAGAAGCAACCGCGGACTTTCGATAGAATTTCCGGCAACCGCGACGACCCGTGCCTTTTGCCGCTGTGTCTTGCCGTCAGCGTCGATATAAACCACACCCGCCACTTTCCCAGCAGCATCGTGCTCGATTTGCATAACCATGCAGTTCGGCCGCACTTCAAGATTGCCGGTCGTCTCGCCCTTCGGAATCTCGGTGTAGAGCGTCGACCACTTCGCACCTGACTTGCAACCCTGGAAGCAGAACCCGATCTGCTGACAGGAGCCGCGGCCATCGCGCGGCTGGCTGTTTATCGCCATTCGCCCGGTGTGGACTTCCTTGTAACCAATCTGTTTGGCACCCGCGGCCAAAACCTTGAAGTTGTTATTCGGTGGCAGACCCGGGATGCCGTTGGTACGCGTCACGCCCATCTTGTCTTCCGCCTTGGCGTACCAAGGCTCCATCTCCGCCAGCGTAATCGGCCAATCCAACAAATTGGCGCCCTTCATATCGCCGTAGACAGTCTTGGTCTTGAACTCATGCTCTTCAAAACGGAGCGATGCGCCGGCCCAATGAACGGTTGATCCACCAACTGATTTGACGATCCATGCGGGAAGATTCGGAAAATCCTTCGCTACCTGCCAGCTCCCCGAAGCCGTCCGCATATCGTGCCAGCTCAATTGGGCAAAGCTAGCCCATTCGTCATTGATGAAATCCTGAATTTCGTGACGTCCACCGGCCTCCAGAATGACAACCTTGATGCCTTTTTGGGCGAGTTCGTTGCCGAGCGTTCCCCCACCGGCACCTGAGCCTACGATAACCACGAGCCCCGTGTCGTTCAAATCAAATTTGGCCATGATCGTTCTCCCTCAGGCCTTCGGCAGCCAGTTGATGTCGTCGAAGCCGCGATGAATGTATCCGCCGTGCTCGGCCGAGGATCCTTCGTATCCGAATTTCGGCCAGACCTCCGGCTGGTTGTAGAGAGAGACGACAAGATCACCGCGGATCTTCTTGAAGAAATCGCTCGCTTCAATTCCGCGAAGCAGCGCCACTCGATCTTCTTCCCAGCCAACATCGGTATAGGGACGTTGATGTTTGGCCTGCGCACTCTGATTGAGATCCTTCACCCCATCTTCGAGTAGCTTCTTGATGGCGGGGTCCTTTTTCGCCTTTCCATCCCATGGGCCGATGGCCGTGATGTAGTAGCTGTCGACCAGAAAATCGTGCGGATAAATATCGCGGGCCATCTTGACCAAGGTCTTCAATGTTGCGGGAGCGAGAGCCTTTGCATTTTCGGCCCAGGCATCCTCAATGCTCATTCCGACGCTGGCAGCGATCGCCACGACAGGCACGGTGGTTGCCGCGCCTTGCAGGAAGACGCGGCGGTTATATTTGCTTCGACGATCGACTTCTCTCATGGGGGATCCTCCACTTTTTGATTGCCAGAGCTTTGCGTTATTCGAAGCGGCCGCCCTTCTGGATCACTTCGATCTTGTAGCCATCAGGATCTGAGACGAAGAAAAAGCGCGCGAGCGTAGTGCCGTCGTGCTTGAAGTCGCGCAGTGGTCCGGGAGAAAGTTGTTCACGGCTGAAACGAGCATGTTCGGCGTCGATGTCGTCCACAACGACAGCAAGATGGCCGTATCCGTCTCCAAGCGAATAAGGCTCCTTGCGGTCAAAGTTCACAGTGAGTTCGAGTTCGAATGGCGATGATGGGTGGTTTAAATAGATCAACGCGAAATCCGAAAAAACCAGACGCTCGGCGAGGCTAAGCCCGAACGCACGCTGATAGAAATCAAGCGCCTTTGCTTCGTCCAGGACGCGGATCATGGAGTGAACGGGTTTGGCCATTCAATGCAGTTCCTTCAGATAGCCGATGATTGCCGCACGGATGTCGGCGGCTGCCTGGCGGTACGGCATGATGGCACCGGGCACGACCGCCTGCGGGTTGATCAGCCAGGCATCAAGCTTGTCGTCGGTCCAGGCGAAGTCCGCTTTCGCCAATGCTGGCGAGTAATTAAATCCGGCAACAGTGCCGGCCTTACGGCCCGAGATACCTGCAAGGGTGGGCCCCTGTCTTTGAACATCCGCGGAGTTGGTGGTGTGACAGGTGGCACACTGGCGTTTGAAGAATTCAGCCCCGGTGGGCTTCGCAGGCGATGGAATATCCATCTGGGCGAGAACGGCGTTCGTCCCGAAAGACTGCAGGGCAATCATCAGAGCTACCGCCCGGATGACACATCGACCATTCATCTCCGGCTACTCCCGAACGATTTCTAATTAGAATAAATCGAGGGTAGAGGCCTCCTTCACCGCCCGGGTAGTACAGGAATGTTGCAGTGTGGAAAAAGAATCGCGAGCTTCTCAAAGAGTTGTGTGCGGCGCACGCCGTAGCGCTAGCTTCTTTAATTACGAGCCCAAGTTGCCCACGTCCCTGGACCAATCAGTTGCGATGCAACACGGCGTATGTAGGCATCGCAGCATTATTGAAAGTAGATAGGTGGGTTTGATTGGGAACTTCCACGGCGGCGTATAGGCCTCGCCGCCTCGGTCATTCCCTGCGCTAACACTGCCTCGTCATCTCACTCATTAGCCGCAGCCTTGAATAGCACGTGCATAGCACTACTCTTGTATAAGATATGAGATATGATATTGAATGAAAAAACCTATAAATGTTGGGAGGCATGATGTTCCGGTCATTGCAGCTTACTGCGGCGCTGATGCTGATGCTGTCTGGGAGTGCTCACGCGCAGTCCTTTCCTAATAAGTTGATTACGCTCGTCGTGCCTTTTTCGGCTGGAGGGCCATCTGACGTCATCGCGCGTCTCATTGCGCAACCGATGAGCCAGAGCTTGGGCCAACAGGTCATCATTGAAAACGTAGTGGGAGCGGGCGGAACAGTGGCGGCTGCCCGGGTCGCACGAGCCGCGCCCGATGGTTACACGATCATGATCCATCATCTGGCGCTCACCGCCGCGCCAAGCCTCTATAGCAACCTTACCTATGACACGCGGACTGCGTTTTCTCCGCTCGGACTTGTCAATACGGGGCCCATGGTGCTGCTCGGACGAAAGACGCTCGAGGCCAAGACTGCACCAGAACTCATCGCGTATATGAAGGCGCAGGGTCCCAAGCTCACGATGGCGCACGCAGGTAACGGCTCCAACGCGCATCTCTGTGCGGTCATGCTCAGCAAAACACTCAACATCAAGCCGGTCTATGTCCCCTATAGCGGCACCGGACCAGCGATGAACGATCTGCTCTCAGGTCAGGTAGACGTCCTGTGCGATCAATCGACGACTTCCATACCGCAAATTATTGGCGGGGGCATCAAAGGATACATCGTGTCATCCGATAAGCCCCTGGATGTCATCAAAGATGTCGTCACCGCTCGCGACGCGGGCCTGCCGGAATTTGATATGACGATCTGGCACGGTCTTTATGCTCCAGCCGGGCTTCCGCCTGAAATCGCAGCAAAACTGAATGACGCCCTGCGCAAGGCACTCTCCGACCCGATGGTCGTAGAACGCTTTACGGCGGCCGGTACGACTACATTTCCGTCGTCCGAGTGGACGGTCACAGCGCACAAAGCTCGGTTTGAATTCGAGGTCGATCGCTGGAATACCTTCTTGAAGGACGCAGGCGTAGCAGCGGCCAGTGCCCGCTAGATTGTGGTTCGCTTCCAATCGGTCAGCGCGGGTGATCGATAACGTCGCACTCATCATGAGATCGCCCCGGCGGAGGCCGGAGCGATTATCGCGTTAGATTCGTCCTTGCTGGCTAAAACAGGTTCAACTTCCCGCCATACAGAAGCCTGCGCCACACAAGTACGCCTACCCTGAAGTAGATCTACTCCCGGCAACACCCTGCCGACATGAATTCAAACGGAAAGCCGCAGGAGCTGCGGCTTCAATTCGTTTTATGGGCCTACGCTCCTGCGCAATGAAGACGTCGTCTTTTCGAGCGATTGCAGAGATCAGGCTCCGATGCGGCAAGCAATCAGGCTTGTACGCTCGCCGACGAATCCGGCAACGGCTGCGACGTGACGTAGGTTGGGGCTGCGATCTCCTCGTCGACAAACGGCACCTTGCCCTGCAGCACAGCATGCACACCAAGTGCGAGGCCGGCGATAATGCCAATGACGACCTGGACATAAATGTGTCCGATGGCTTTGAATGCCTTCACCGCCACGGTTTCCTCTTGTTACTTCTGATTTTTGTGTTTGGTACTTAGTTGTCGGCGAGAGCCTTGATCTCAGGGGGGATAGCGAGACCTTCGCGCGCAGCGCGCGAGCGGCTGGCGAGTCGCCGAGAGCCTGGCAATCGCGCGCCATCCTGTGACTCGATCGCACCGACAAGCGCCGCGACCCGATCGAGGAATATTTGGTGACCGAACGCCGCAGGATCGATCGCAAGGATCAACTGCCCCGTCTTCGGTGGACCGCCCTCACCATCGAGAAACGAGGATGCTTCGAACGCGAGGTTGGAGCCCGTCAGACACGCAGCGAGTAACTCAACCATGAAAGCGAGCGCCGCGCCTTTCGCATCGCCGAGCGGGATCATGGTTCCTGCCAGCGCCGCGGCTGGGTCGGTCGTTGGATTTCCATCCGTATCCAATGCCCAGCCTTCCGGAATAGATTCGCCACGTTGCTTTGCGGCAGCGATCGGGCCGCGTGCGACCTTCGACAGCGCAAGATCCACCACGACAGGATGCTCTCCCCGCGTTGGCGTCGCGAATGCGATCGGATTTGTTCCGAAGACGGGTGTTCGGCCGCCCCATGGCGCCATGGCGCTTGGCGTATTGGCGAACAGCAAGCTCACTAACCCCTGACGGGCCAGTGCTTCACATGGCAGGCCCGCCGCCCCGCAATGGTTCGAGCGGCTGATTGCTGCAATGCCGATCCCCTGTGTCGATGCAATGTTCGGCAACTCCGTGAGAGCCAGATCGATTGCCGGGTACGCAAAGCCGCAAGCGGCATCGATTGCCAGGACGCCAGGGCGCGGGCATGTTTCGCGAGGCGTTGCTTTGCCGTCTATTTTCCCGGATTTGACCATCTCCAGGTAAGTGGGGATACGCGAGAACCCATGACCGCGAAGACCATCCGCTTCCGCGGCGACCAAAGCGCGCGCCACGGAACGCGCGTTATCAGAACTGCAGCCGGATTTGCCGAATATCGCCGCCACCAGGTCGATTGCGTCCGCCACAGAAAGTACACTCATGCATTCAGCGCCTTCTTCACATTCGTTACGGTTACCCACGATACTCTCACGTTCGACTCGTCCGTGACGCCTGCTATATGCGGCGTGAGGATCAAGTTTGGCACGTTTTCCGAGATGCCTCCCAGTTCGAGTGGTTCTTTCGCGAAGACATCGAGCGCGGCTCCACCGAGTTTGCTAGCAATGAGCGCCTGGACCACGGCAGCTTCATCCACGACCCCGCCTCTTGAGGCATTGATCAATATCCCATTGGGCTTCATCAATTGCAGCGCAGCGCCGTCGATGAGATTTGTAGTTTCCTTTGTGAGCGGAACGTGGAGGCTAACGACATCGGCTTCAGCCAAAAGTGCTGAGAGCTGTCGCTTCTCCACATTTGCCATCGAGAATTGCAGATCGTCTGTGTAGGGGTCATAGGCGATGACGTGCATGCCCATCGCCTGCGCCAGCATGGCGGTTTGCTTGGCGATGGATCCGAAGCCGACCAGACCCAACACTTTACCGCCCACTTCACGACCGATGAGCGCTTCGCGGGGCCACTCGCCTGCAGCGACGCGTGATGTTGATGCATAGGCACCGCGCAATAGCATCATTGCCGTACAGATCACATGTTCGGCAACCGATCGATCGTTCGCGCCCGTTGCCGGATAGACAGAGATTTGTCGTCGTTCGCACGCCAGGAGGTCGATGTTATCCAGACCTACGCCCAATCTGCCGACTACGCGTAGCCGCGCAGCGGCCTCGAGTAACGGACCGCGAACCTGGGTTCGATTACGTACGATCAATGCGCGCGCACTCTCAACCAATCTGATGAGTTCGCTCGGGCGATCGACCAGCGTCGGATCGTAGACGACGTCGAACCCCGCCAAGCCTTCGCGGACTGCCGCTCCATCCATGAATTCGCTGATCACGATATCAGGCACGATTATCCTCCGTGGGACGACTTACCAACGTCTTTGCCGGTTCGCTGTCGTCGGCTCTTGCTGTGGTGATGAATGGAAAGGATAGCGAGCAGCGATTGCGGCGCTCTCCATCGACGTCCGCCACGGCAGCATTTACTGATCAGATGCTACGGAGACCGAGCGATGCGGTCCGCCGAACGAGCAATACTCATAACCACGAGAGCCGTTCACGCCGAGAACGCCGGTTCTCTCGTGGACGATACTCAAAGCTTGCGACGTCCGCGCCCCTCGGCCGATCTCGACTGCGGGAACAGCCGGATTACCGATCAACCTGCCCAAGCCCATAACGAAGGCCGCCCACTACGGCGCGCGCAGCACCTTGATTTTCCATACCGATTTCCTCCGACGATCTTATTCTTCACGACGGTTATGGATCTTATATAAGATAATAGATAGGGGAAAGCAACCGGGTCAGTCTCAACGCCGTGCATCAGAGCCCGGCAACAGCCGTGATTTCGTCGCGCCACGCGTGGCCGGCGATGCTCGACAAGGAATTCGGAGGTTTCTGGATGAAAATCTCTAAGGACGCAGAATAACTTTCGCTGCCGCAACTGAACCTGCATCGATGTCCGCGAAGGCACGCGCCCCTTCGGCCAGCGGACGCTCCTCATACCATTTGAGCTTGCCGAGCCTGCCGCCAGCAATCGCGCTAACCGTCTGCCTGAAATCGATCGGCGTATAACAATACGAGCCGATGAAGGTGATCTCCTGCAGCGTCACCTTTCGAATGTCGAGGCCATCGACACCCGGCAGTAGACCGATATGAACGATCACGCCGCCCGGCCTCACCATCCGGCAGGCGGCCGCTCGTGTGCCCTCGGCGCCTACCGCATCGATCACCAGATCGACGCTGTTTTCGGCGGGTTCGGATGCGCTGCCCGGTATGTAGGTCTCGATGTGTTCCGAACGCTGCAGGGAGGCACGACGAAGCGAATTGGTCTCTCCCACGCGCAGTTCGACGACTCCGAAATGCCGCGCCACCAAAGCTGCCGCCAGTCCGATCGCGCCGCCTCCGAGAACGACGACGCGCGCTGCAGCCATCGGAAGATGCAGCTTCTCCATTCCGAGACGAACCGCATGCCAAGACACCGCGATCGGCTCCGCGAGCGCAGCATCCTCGATGGCAAGCGTATCCGGGATCGGTTCGAGATTGCGTTCAGGCACTCTTACATATTCGGCAAAAGCACCCGGGCGCGGCGGCATCGAAAGGATCTGGCGTGTGGGCGACAGATGCCATCGCCCCTCGATGGCATAAGGGCAGCCCGGATCGACGACGAGTGGATTGATGGTCACGCGCTCGCCTGTACGCGGTCCGGTCGCGATGCGCCCCGCCGCCTCATGACCGAGAACGAGCGGAGCCGGCCGGCGCGAGTCGTGACCGTGAAAAGCGTGCATGTCGGAGCCGCAAATGCCGACAGCCTCAACCTGGACCACAACTTCATCGCCAAGAGGTGTCGGAAACGCCTCTTCGCGCATATCCAGTGAATGCGGTCCGGTATAAACGAGCGCTCGCATCGCGGCTCTCCTCATTTTGCGGTGAATCCGCCATCTACGGCAAGGCACTGTCCGGTGATGTAAGCCGATGCATCGGATGCAAGAAAGACGGTCGCACCGATCAGATCGTTCAGCTCCCCATTGCGGCCGATTGCGGTCTGCGCGGCAAGCCGTTTCGCGCGCTCGGCGTCGCTAAATACCGATGCTGTCAACGAGGTCGGGAAGAATCCGGGTGCAATCGCATTGCATGTGACCCCCTGTGCCGACCACTCTTCCGCGATCGCGCGCGTCAGTTGCAACACGCCGCCCTTCGCCGCTCCGTAGGGGGCGGAGTTCGGGAAGGCGCGCCAGCTCTGCATTGAGGCGATATTCACGATCCGCCCCCATCCTCGCGCCGCCATGCCCGGCGCGAAGGCCTGGGTCAGCAGGAACGGCGCACGCAGGTGCAAGGCCATATGCAGGTCGAACGCCGCCACGCTGACGTCGAGAAAAGGCTCCCTGAGATTAACGCCGGCGGCATTGACGATAACGTCCACCGTCGCACCAAGTTTGTTTGCAGCCAGCGCCAGCATGGCTCCTGCCTCAGACGAGGCGAGGTCAGCCGCGATGACGCAGGCCGACACGCCTTCGTTCGATAACTCATCTTGCGCCTGCTCGAGCTCGACCATTCGTCGCGCCACCAACACGATCTCGGCGCCGGCAAGACCCAATGCGCGGGCCATTGCCAAGCCAATACCGCTGTTGCCGCCGGTCACGAGCGCGGTTCGTCCGGTGAGATCGAACAGATAGCCAAGCCGGAACGACATTACGAAGCGATCTGTGCACCAAGATCCGCATTCGATCCAGGCGCATATTTTGCCATCCGGACATCGCTCGTTCGCGCGTGAGCCTCCATGCCTTCCAAGCGCGAGATGCGCGCGGAGATCGGAGCGATCCCTTCGCAAGCGCTTCGCGTCATCCGCTGCCATGTCAGTGGTTTCAGGAACTTGTGCACGGAAAGACCAGCCGAATAGCGGGCCGCAAACTTGGTCGGCAGGATGTGGTTCGGTCCCGACACCTTGTCGCCAAAGGCGACGTTGGTCTCCTCGCCAAGAAAGAGCGACCCGTAATTCGTCAGGTGGGCATGCCACCAGTCGAGATCTGTGCAGTGGACCTCGAGATGCTCGCAGGCATAGGTGTCCGAAATTTCGACCATCTCTTCGCGGGTATCGCAGAGGACGACTTCGCCATAATCACGCCACGCTGCGCTTGCGGCGTCGCGCGCCGTGGGTGGCAACTTCTCGATCAATTCGGGCACGATCCGGGACACCTCATCTGCGATACGGCGCGACGATGTGATCAGCCAGGCCGGGCTTTCATGACCATGTTCGGCCTGCCCAACCAGATCGGTCGCAACGATGAGAGGATCGGCATGCTCGTCGGCCAGAACGGCCACTTCCGACGGGCCGGCAAAGACGTCGATGCCAACCTTGCCGAACAGAGTCCGTTTTGCTTCCGCGACGAATTTGTTGCCCGGTCCGACGATCACATCCGCCTTGCTGCCGGTGAAGAGGCCATAGGCCATCGAGGCAATGGCCTGGACACCACCCAGACACATGATGACGTCGGCACCCGCCACCTGCATGGCGTAAAGCACATAAGGGTGTATTCCCTCGCCCTTATAAGGCGCCGAACAGGTGATGACGTTCCGAACTCCCGCAGCCTTGGCGGTCGCGATAGACATGTAAGCGGAGGCGATATGGGCGTAGCGGCCGGTCGGCACGTAGCAACCCGCCGTGTTGATCGGCACCAGCTTCTGGCCGAGCTGCAGGCCCGGCGAAATCTCCAGCGAGAAGTCCTGAACCGAATCGCGCTGCGCCTCGGCAAAGCGACGCACCTGGGCCGCGGCGAATTCGATATCGTCCTTCACCTGCTGCGGGATATCCCGCGTCCGGCGCTCGATCTCTTCCGCAGTCTGAACGATCGGACCCGACCATTTGTCGAGCTTGAGCGCATAATCACGGACGGCTTGTTCGCCCCCCGCTTCGATCGCTGCAAGCATGTCGTGAACGACGGCACGTGCAGTTTCGGTCTCCGTTTCGGGAGTCTTGGCTGCCTTCTTGATATAAACGACGGACATACAAACTACCTTCTCGTTGTGGTTCAAGACGTCCGGCGGTCCGATGAATCGCCGGATCGTCCTGGGTGATTACTTCTTGACGAATTCAGTAGCGAAGGCGCGTAGCTTGGGGTCCGCCGCCACACGCTGCATGAA
Organism: Afipia dichlorophenoxyacetatis; assembly: GCF_055386385.1. Classification (NCBI taxonomy): domain Bacteria; kingdom Pseudomonadati; phylum Pseudomonadota; class Alphaproteobacteria; order Hyphomicrobiales; family Nitrobacteraceae; genus Afipia; species Afipia dichlorophenoxyacetatis. The sequence continues at coordinate 4,953,110 of NZ_AP029250.1, forward strand.
TTCATCCGTGATGTAAGATTTTGCCTCGGGGTCCGATGGAACCGTGCCGACCTCGACCAGATATTTGGAGATCTGGGAAAACCATTTGTCCATCGTCGAGGCACCGTTCGCCCGCGACATCAACTTGAGTTGTTCGTCGAGCGAGAATGTCGGCCGCAGCGCAAACTCTTCGTCCATCGCCTTCGCGCTGATCTCGAGCCCGCCCTGTTTGTAGAACTCCAGCGCCAACGCGCGTGCCTCTGCGGGATTGGCTTTCGCCCACGCCCAGCCGCGAAGATAGACGGCCAGAAACTTGGCAACCGCGTCCGGATTTTCCTTCGCATAGTCCGCGCGCACGATCAGAGCGCCAGGAACGACGGCGTCGGCGTCGGCACCCGAGCATAAGTACTTCGCGTTAGCGCGTTCTTCGAGCGTGTAGGTGTTGGGAGCCCAGACGCCGGCAAAATCACCGTTGTTTGACGTGATCGCCGTGACGATCTGCGCCTGTCCAAGATTGACGAACTGCATGTCGCTCTGCACCAGTCCGAACTTGGTCAGACACTTGCGGGCGGCATAGTCCGCCGTGGAGTTGGTGGTCAGAAGGAGGCGTTGCCCCTTCAAAAGTTTCGGGTCGGCTTTGACGGCCTCGAATTTGTCACCACGAACCATCATGGCGTTTGCCTTGGATTCGTCGTTGGTGATCCCGATGGTCAGAACATTGAAGCGGACCGCGCCGAGCACGGCTGGCACGGAGCCGGTGCCTCCCACATCCCACGACTTTGCGGCGGAGGCTGCAATTTGCGGAGCGCCGGCAGGAAAGGTCGAGAAATTCGGGTTGAGCCCGACTTCCTTCCACCATCCCTTCACCGTGGCATAGTGGAATGGTAACCCCCAATAGAGTGACGGCTGGTAGCTCACGCCGATCGCCGTTTGTGCTTTGGCGCCGAGCGGAGCAGCCAACAATGTGGCTGCCAGAGCAAACTTGATCACCTGTCGAATCATGTCATCTCCTCCCGTTGTTTAATTTTTGTGTGTTGATGTATCTGCGCCGCGGCTTTCGTGCTTCTCCTCGCGCAGTGATTTCCAAATCTGAGTTCGCAGACGTACGAACGACTCCTGGTCCATGACGTCTTCAATTTTCGAGAACCGGCTCCAGTTCTCGGCTTCGCGAATTGACTTGATGTCGATCGACTCCTTGATGCGCCCCGGACGGCGCGTCATGATCACTACCCGATCTGCCAAATAGACGGCTTCCTCCACCGAATGTGTGATGAAAAGGACCGTGCGGGGATTGATGCGAGCGAGCCGGACGAGTTCCTCCTGCATGACGACCCGGGTTTGCGCGTCCAGCGCGCCGAACGGTTCGTCCATCAACAGCACTTCCGGCTTCAGAACATAGGCGCGCGCGATCGCCACGCGCTGTTGCATGCCGCCAGAAAGCTGGTGCGGAAACGCGTCCGCGTGGCTTTCGAGCCCCATGAGCTCGAGCGCGCCGGCAATGAGTTCCTCGCGCTCCTCGCGGGACAGGCCCTTATTGCGAAGCCCGAGATCGATGTTCTGCCGCACGGTCTTCCAAGGAAACAGCGCAAAATGCTGGAATACGACCGCACGATCCGGACCGGGTTCGGTAACCTGGCGGTTGTTGACGACGACCGTTCCGGTGCTCGGCTTTTCGAAGCCAGCGACGATGCGAAGGCATGTCGTCTTGCCGCAGCCGGACGGGCCAACGATCGCGACAAACTCCTTCTCGGCGATGTCGAGGTTAATGTCTTCCAACACCTTCAGACCGGCTTTCTTTGGCCCGAAGAACTTGTTCACCCGGTCAAATCGAATTGCACCCATTATGAAATTTCCTACGCCAGACCGCGTCGCCGGCGGATCATTGCTTCACCTTGGCGGAGCAGGACATCGATCAGCATGCCCGCCACGCCGATCGCGATCATCCCGCTCATCACCGTCGTCGTTGAGACGTTCGCCTGAGCCTGAACCATCATGAATCCCACGCCATTGGCGGCAACGATGAGTTCGGCACCGACCAGAGACTGCCATCCGAGTCCGGCTGCAACGCGTAGGCCGGCGACGATGGACGGGACGGATGCCGGCAACAGAATTTCCACGATCGTGCGCAGGTGCCCGGTGCCCAGCATCCTCGACGCCTCGATCAATCGCGGGTCGATAAAGCGCGCGCCGCGATATGCATTGATGAGACAGGGCGGAAAGGCACCGGCGAAGATGATCATGACAGGGCCACCGATGCCGGTACCAAACCACAGCGCCGCAAATGGCACCCAAGCGATTGGCGCGATGAAGCGGAGGCTCTCGAAGATTGGCGATACGATGTCGTCAAGCAGTCGGAACCAACCCATCAGTAATCCGAGCGGAATGCCGATCGCGGCTGCCAAAGCCAGCCCGTAGAGATAGCGCTGAGCGCTGGCCATGAGATGTTGCGGCAAGCTTGCGCCTGCAAATGGAGTGACGAGCAGTTGTGCAAAGCGCGACAGAACACTCCAGGGCGCCGGCAGGAATTGTTGCGGCACAATGCCCGAGGCCGACAGCAGCACCCAGATCCCGCAAAAGATCACCAGGCCGGCGAGACCCCAGAGTATCGTTTCCTTCGCTGAAAGAGGCTGATCCATTAGTGCCCGCCTCCCGCAGCGACATTCCAACCCAGCGCGGCCCGCTCGACCCGTGCAAGCAAGAACGTCGTCGCGAAGCCGAGTACACCGACGGCGACCATCCCGACCATGATCATGCCGGGATAGATGTCCTGCTGGGCCATGTTCAGCACGAAGCCGAGCCCGACCAATGCGCCGACCAGTTCAGCAGCGACCAGCGTCGTCCAAGCCGCCTGCAGCGAGAGCCGCAAGCCCGTGAAGATCATCGGCGCGGCGGCGGGAAACAGCACCTCCACGATGAAGCGGCGTGACGGCGTACCGAGCATGCGTGCGGCCTCGATGATCGAACGATCGATCGTGCGAACACCCGTAAAAGTATTGATGACGGAGGGCACGAATGCGGCGAACCAGATCACCAAGACCTTGGCGGCATCACCTAGCCCGAGCCACAGAATGGCGAGCGGGATCCAGGCAAGCGGCGGAATCGGCCTCACGATGAGAAAGATGGGATTGATCGCAGCCTCGGCGCGGCGACTCCAGCCCATCCACAGGCCGAGTGGCACGCCCGTTACCGTCGCTGCGCAAAACCCAAGAGCGATCAGAAGCAGACTATGAAGCGCGTGCGTCACCAGAAGGCCGCCGGCATAACCCTTCAAGGTGATCTGACTGAGCGAAAGCCAGAAGTCCTTTGGCGACGGAAAGCGTGCTGCGGATACCAGTCCCGTCACGCTCAGCGCAACCCAAAGCGTTACAAGCGCAACCAGTGTTGCCAACCCAATCCACGCGCGCCGTGCCCCCATTCTTCGACCTTCTTTTTATGTAATCGCTTTCATTAGGAGCGGGCTTCCTGGGTTTGTCAATCGTGTTTTATCTATCATTATTGGTCCTATCGCGCTAAACGTGTATGAAAATTCTTTCATTAGGCTGGAAGCACGCGATGGAAACAACTCGGAAGGTCAAATTGCAGGACGTGGCGCATCATGCGGGCGTGTCTGCCGCGACCGTCTCGCGTGCGATAGCGCGGCCTGAATTGGTCAGTCCCGAGACCCTTGCACGTATTCGCGCGAGCGCGGCGCAATTGGGATATGTTCCCGACGGTGCAGCGCGCGCGCTCGCGTCCGGCAAGTCGATGGCGATCGGCGCTGTCGTCCCAACGCTCGATAGCGCAGTCTTCTCGCACGCTCTGCAATCGATGCAGACGGCGCTGTCTCGTCAGGGCTACCAGTTATTGATCGCATCACACGACTATAATTCTGCAGCTGAAGCCGAAGCCATCCGCACGCTCCTGACCAGAGGGGTTGACGGCCTCATGCTCGTCGGCGCGCAACGCGCGGAATCGACCTGGGATTTGCTCTGCACATCTGGCGTTCCGATTACTGTCACATGGTGCAGCACGGATCGGTTTAACTCAGTGATGGTCGACAACGAGAGGGCTGGTCAGATCGCGGCACAGCATCTTATCGATCTCGGGCACAAGCGGATCGGCGCGGTGATTGGCGCCCGTCAATTCAATGATCGACAAGCTGCGCGGCTTGCCGGGATGAAGAGAGCGTTGCGTAAAGCGGGGCTAGACCTCCCGGACTCTCGAGTGACTGAACAACCGTTGACACTTGCAGGCGGGCGCACAGGCTGCGCGCGGATGCTGGCACTCGATGATCCACCAAGCGCGGTCATTGGCGGAGTAGACATCCTGGCGATCGGCTGCATCATTGAAGCTCAGTCTCGAAATATCGCCGTTCCCGCAGCGTTATCAGTCGTCGGGATCGACGATATTGAAATGTCTGGTCACATCTTTCCGCCGCTAACAAGCGTGCATCTTCCAGTCGGCCGGATCGGAGAGACTGCAGCCAAGTCCCTGCTCGAACAGATTGCGGGAAAAAGAGAGCGCGATACGATCAATCTGCCGATCGAATTGGTGTCGAGGAAATCCACCGCCAAGCTTAATTCGGCGCATCGCCGCGAAAAAGGAGTAAAGACATCGTCGCTCAGCTAAACCGGCGCAGGCCGCTGCCTGTCATTGAATATCGGCGGCGTAGCGCGTTCGCGTGGTGTCGCACCGGCTTACCCGCAATTCAACGGCCCTTCCGCTCACATCGAATGCTACGCGGGAGATCTCCAGTAGCGGGGCGCCGGGCTCGAGCTCGAGATGGCGGGCCTCGTTGGCGGTTGCCGCGATGGCAGCGAGCCGCTCGGCGACGCGCGCAATGCTGATCCCGAAGCGCTCCTGATAGATCACGTACATTTCGTCTTGCATCTCATCGCCTTCCACCACAGCGAGATCCGGCATGAGATGGGTGGGCACAAAAATTCGTTCGAAAATCGCCGGCGATCCATCAAGGTATCGAACCCGAACGATGGAATGGAGTGCGGCGCCTGGATCGACACCCAAGCTGGCCGCCTGGTCACTCTTGGCGCGGATCGTGCGCTGGGTGAGTACCTTGCTGGTTGGTGTCAGCCGATGATCGTCGAGATCGAACAAGCGGAAGAATTGAAAGAGCGCCCGATCGCGGGAATGTCTGGCGACGAAAGTCCCCACACCTTGCCGGCGAACCAGCATCTTGTCCGTCTCCAGCGCCATCAAGGCCTTGCGCACGGTCCCTTGACTGACCCGATACTCGGCGGCAAGTTCGTATTCATTAGGGAGCATTTCACCAGGCTTCCAGCCCCCCGATCCGATGCGCTTGAGCAATAAGGATTTCACCTGCGCATAAAGAGGCTGGTATTCGGCCCGTTCGTCCGATGATGATTCCTTATTCGGCACGCCGTTGACCCTATCCCCTTTTTGAATATTTATTAGATATAAGATATCGGCATACCCCGCAACCAAACGAGCGTGCTGATGCCGCTGAAGTCCCCCGTTCAGTATCTTCAGTGGCTGTTCGGATTGAACGCCGTGACGCGCCGCATTGGCACGGCAGGAACCGAGCGCTTAGCGTTATCGATCGCTACGTCCACCGGTCTGGCGAGTGAACAACAACTCATCGCCGAGACCCTTGTCCCGAGATGCGGCTCGCGATCCGGGACGCACGTCCATCGCCCTGCCGGTCCGGCGTATTCGCGGCCATCGATGTGGAAAGGGCGGGACAAGTCCCGCCCTTCTGGTTCAAGCGCTTCGGTAGAGCTTGGTCATCGAGAATTCACGATGACCAAGCGATTCTGCCGCTGTTAGGCGACCGTTGGCAGTTCGCACGATCATGTCGATCAATGCGTCTCCCGCATGGTCGAGCGTCATGTCGCGCCGAAGCACGCCCGTGACGTCCACATCGATATGCTCGCCCATGGTCCGAAGCGTCTTCGGATTGCCGCTGATCTTGATGACCGGAACGATAGGGTTGCCGATCACGTTGCCCTGGCCGGTGGGAAACGTATGGACGACGAAACCGCCGGCCGCCATCAATGTTACGCATTCCGCGGCAGCGGAAGACGTATCCATGTAATAGAGCCCCGCTCCCTTCGCCGGCGCTTCGGCCGCATCGAGCGCGTCGATATAGCGGCACGTCCGCCCGATCTTCTCGAGATTGCCGAGCGCTTTCTCTTCGATCGTTGTCAGGCCGCCCGCGATGTTGCCCTTGGTCGGCTGCGAATCGGAGAGGTCATCGGTCTTGTGCGCCTCGATGACATCATCCTGATAGGCCTTCCACATCTTGTACCACTTCTCCGCAATCTCAGGAGTCGCAGCACGCTCCTTGCAGAGATGCTCCGCGCCCGTGATCTCCGACGTCTCGCCGAACACGCCGTAAATTCCGAGCGGAATCAGTTTGTCGTACATGTTGCCCACCGTCGGGCAGGACGACAGACCCGTCGTGGTATCGGACTCGCCGCACTTGGTCGACACCCAGAGATCGGAGATCGGACACTCTTCGCGCGAGAGTTCGGAGGACCACTGCACGAAACGCTTGGCCTGATAGCTCGCGCGCGAAATCGTGGCGATGTCGCCGTGACCTTCAATGCCGAAGCCGACCACCGGCTTGCCGGTTTTTGCGATGCCGTCGACCACGCGCCCGGTCCAGCCGTCCTCAATGCCGATCACGACCACTGCGGCCACATTCGGATTCGAGCCGATGCCGATCAAGGTGCGGAAGTGGAGATCGAGATCCGCGCCAAACTGCAAGCGACCGTAGGCGTGAGGAATCGCCATAGTGCCCTTGACGTTATTCGCGACAGCCTCGCACGCGGCGTTGGAGAGATCGTCGAGCGGAAGAATGAGGACGTGGTTGCGGACACCAACGCGGCCATTCTCACGACGCCAGCCCAGGAAAGTCGAGCCCTTGAAGTTGGCTGATGCGCGCTCACTCGATAGCGCGGGGGTCATGAGCTGGTCGGGAGCTCCGCCAACGAACGGCGACGATTGTTCATTCATGATTGTCAATCCGGTCATGGTTCTTCCTCACCAACGCTTCGTCTTCATGTTGTGCGTATGAACGTGACGACCCTTCGCCGCCGCAGCTACCATTTTGCCCACGTCCTGACCGTATTTGATCACCGTCGTGCCTTCGGGCAGCTCGACGAGCGCGACCTTATGGCCGATCGGTACGTCGTCCTTTACCTCGACCGTAAAGCTGGAATTGTCTTCGGTGACAACTCCCAGCACTTTGGTGCCGGCCTTCAGGCCTTCCACCACTACCACCGCAACATTGTCCTTCGGGCTGTGAGCCAATACGTGCGGAATGTCGGCTTTGTTAGCCGATGCACCATCTAAAACTACCATAGGCGTCCTCTTTTTCTGAATTGTTGTATCTTATATAAGATAAACAATCGACGCAAGCCCGTAGTGGGACACCAGATAATCTCGATCTACGTTGATGATTGTAAGCTCGACCAGAGCGAGCGTGCTTTGCTGGCTTTCGCTCGGCTTAAGCGGCTGAATGAAGTTTGAGGCCGCCGCAAGCTGCTGGCTCATTTACGACGATGGCGCCGCAAAGGCATCGTTCAGCAACATGTCGTTGAGTGGAGTGGCGAGCCAATCACGTCGTCGGTCAAGACCGCGTTCAACAGTGCCGCCACGCAAGCCGGCGTCGCCGATCGCGTGACACCTCATATTTTACAGCATGCAGCCGCGACATAGTTGATGCAGGCCCTCGTCGATAAATGGGAAGCAGCCGGCTTTCTTGACATGTCGGTTGAGATGCTTGATCGAGTCTATGGGGATCATCACCCAAGGCACCTTCAACAAGCGGCAAGATCGATCGGCTATCGGCCAGCGGGCGTTTCGTTGGCGGTATCATTGGCGAAGCGGGACACTTCCGCCGCTAACACCTCGCAAAAACATTGAAATGATTGGTGGGCCCGGCAGGACTCGAACCTGCAACCAGACCGTTATGAGCGAGCCAAGCAACCTTCACGATCGCGATAAATCAAATACTTAGCCTGTGTCCGGCGACGTTTAAAAGCGATTTAAGCGATCGTTTCATTGGCGAAACATTGGCGGGTAAAACGGAATTCCTCCGTTCAACGGAGTACGGAGTACAAGGTCGCTTTGGGTCATGAACGGACTTTGCCACTATACGCGACGCCAGACCGACGATCGATGGTCGATGGTCGATGGTCGATGGTCAGTCCTTTTTATCCGGACCGCGCTTCGTGATCTTCAATCCATTATCAGGGCCGCGTCCAGCTGGACCGCCGCCTGTCCTCCTTTCTGACACTACGCGCGATCCGAATGGCGCTCGCCCATATACGATCGCGCAAGCTTCAGTAATTCTATGCAGGCGAACGGTTGGAGCTTCGGCTTGACGCCGTCAGGCGTGTATTCGGCGGAGCAGATGCGTCGGATTGAGCCGTAATTTCCGCCGCCCCACAGTGCCGCACGGTCGATGACCGCAGATGGGAGCAAAGGGTCTGCATTAAGGAACGCAGACCCCCAAGACGAATGTCAGAACTTCACCGTTACACCGGTGAATACGCTGTTCTCGGTGCAGCTATTGATGTTTGCGCCCAAGCAAGTCGGGCTCCGTGCGTGATCGAGACCGTATTTATTCTGCCAATAGCGATACGCCACCCACACATCCAAAAAGTGCGATCGCTTCTCGCCCCAGATCATGCGGCTGGCGTCGAGCGTCAGGCGTATGGGCTCGCTGTTAAATTCCATGGCGCGCGGCACGTTGTTCGGGATGATCTGATTTGTGCCCAGCCCCTTTGTGCCGATCCACGCTGCACGGCCGCTGATGGCGAGTGGTAACCACTCCGGCAAGAAGCCAAGATCCATGTAGTAGTTGGTCTCAACCGTCCACGTGGCGTCGAAGTCGAGATGCCCACTGGTGAGACCATTGTTGAAAAGAAACGCGTTGTGGTTGACCTCCTTGTAGTACATCGGCGACACGTTGAAATAGCCCTTGTACGGAAGCCTGAAGGCGAATTGCAGACCAGCAACTCCCACCGTCCGCGACGGCGCGAAATAGGCATTTTCCGTCTCGCCATCGGCACCAACTTGCAGCGAAACGTTGGTCAGCGGCCCCCAGGAAAACGCGTTCGTCTTGAAGATCTGGTTGAAGCCGAAAGTACTGCGCACCTGGCCGAATATTTCGGTGGCACCATCACAGCCCTTCGAGCCATTCACTGGACAGGGTGAAGCAGGATCCTGATGATCGGACTTGTAATAGATCAAGTTCAAGAAGTTCGTGCCGTATTCCCAGACGTCGAAATGCGTAAACGCGATCACCTTCTTCTCGGTCGTTCCCGGCATACCTGGATCTGTTCCTCTCGGTATGTATCCGAAGGTCAACCGATTGTCGTTCACTGAAAAGAACGGCGCGTCCACGACCGGCGCAACGGCCTTCGTTGGAAAGTCCGCCGCTTGAACAAGCCCTGAACTTGCAAGCACCAGCGACGCAACAACAACATATAGCCCCTTCCGCATAAATCCCCCTTTTTGCAACTCCGTAATCACCTAATATCCTAAATATAGGACATTGGATTATTAGGGCATGCAAGGGGATTCCGGGTGCTCAAATCGCGATCAACGCCGCACAAACTTTGGTGCAACGCGGTCGCTTTTGAAGGCATTCGAGGTTCAGCTTCGGGTGATAAACCGACGGACCGAAGCGAGAGATTGCTTGATCCTGCCGCTCACAACGTCCATCACGAGCGAGCCGGCATTGAGTGACGCCTGCAGTTGATCTGCTGACGCCCCGCTCAATTTGCGTTCGAGGTTTTCTGCAAACGCCTTGACAATGCGCTTCGCAAGATCATCAACGATGCCGCTTCGGCCAAATTGCGCGAGTGGCCCGGCGATCAGCGCACGAATTTCGAGCTGAACCGTGGTCTCATCGTTTCCATGGGCGACGAGCTTATAATCGACCTCGCCCGCCGCACGCGAGCCCGCCTTGGGATCCTGGCCTCCGCCAAGAATGACCCCGCTGTAGCCGCTCTCGTCACGACTGATTTTAGCCTTGCCTGAGAACTGAGCGGTGATGGGACCGAGCTTCGCGGAAAAGCTCCCCTCAACGATATCATCCGTCACATCCGAACTCAGACGGGCTCCCGGCAAGCATGCCGCGACGCCCGGCACGTCCTCAAATGCGGCCCACACCTCATCGATTGATTTGCGGACCACAAACGACTGAGACATGCGGATGTTCGGCGTTTTACCGCCTAAGCCGAATGAAATCGGAGCTTCAGGGATCTTATCCTTCTGATGCACAATCTTTTCAGCGGAGCGTGTCGATAGCTGTGGTGTCGCTCGCGCGACAGTTGAGCCAACCGGCGCAAGCGGCCTCTGGCGGGCGGGACGCTCCTCAGGAGCGGTCTCGAGGACGGCTTGAACCGATTGGATCGCCCTTACGATGCCGGCATATCCTGTACAGCGGCAGAGATTCCCACTGAGCTCCAGTCGGATGCGATGCTCGTCGGCATCGCAGCAGCGCAACAGAATGTCGCGCGCCGTGACCAGCATCCCCGGGGTACAGAACCCGCACTGCAATCCGTGCTCCTGTGAGAATGCTTCGCGCAGCTTGACGATAATCGGATCGCTCTCCAATCCCTCGATCGTGGTGACCTCGGAGCCACTACACAACCCGCTATATGTAATGCAGGACCGGATCGGTTCACCGTCGACAAGAACCGTGCAAGCTCCGCAGACGCCTTGCTCACAACGCAGGTGCGTTCCCGTCAATCGGAGCTTCTCTCGCAGCAGATCCGCCAAGTGAGTTCGCGGCGAAACTTGTTCGCGCACCAATGTTCCATTGACGACAAGCTCTACATTCAACTCTGGCATAGACCATCAGCCTGTAAAAACGCACGCTGCATCATTGCAAGCTGCTGCGAGATGTGCCCCGAAGAAAGCCCCGATTTTTCGAGCACCTCGCGCACAGCATCACTCGACGGAATGACGCTTTGTGCGGCGCAAAGGGAGCGGAAGTCCGGGATAACGAGGTGGCGCCCCTCTATCGCACCGAACACCAGCCTGAACCGGTCGACGGCCGGGTCGACGTTTACGACTGCGATGGCGCTCGCAAACTCGCCGGCCTTGCGGCAGAGCTTTTGATAACCCCACTTGGCTTGTGCCGATGATCGAGGGATTTGTATCCCCAGTAGCAGCTCGCCGAAATTGAAAGCATTCTCGAACGCTCCGGTGATAAAGTCCGATATCGGCAGCGTACGGCGCTTGCCGTCTGCCCCGACGATCACACACGACGCGCCCAGGCCACAAAGTGCCGACGGCCAGTCCGCGGCAGGATCCGCATGGCAGACGCTGCCGCCGATCGTTCCGCGATTGCGAACCGCTCGATAGGCGATTCCGGCGGCGACACCCGGAAGCATCCGGTAACCTTCGTAGGGAAGCCGACCATCTTCGATCGAACCGGTCGTCACGCTCGCGCCAACAAATAGCGTGTCCTTTTCCTCCCTGAAGGAGGTCAGCTCTTCAATCCCCGTGATGTCGCAGAGCACGTTCGGCTGCACGAGACGCAGGTTCAACATTGGACCAAGCGACTGCGACCCGGCAACGATACGCACACCGGCGGCTGGATCCGCGAGCAACTGCACGGCCTCGCCGACTGTCCTCGCACGGACAATATCGAACGCGACCGGCTTCATATCCGCGATCCGGGCGCAGTGGTGTCCGCAGCACGCTGGAGAGCGTCCAGAATTCTCTCCGGCGTGACCGGCAACCGATAGATCTCAGCTCCTTTGGCACGCAGCGCATCGTTGATGGCGCAAACAATCGCTGCCGGCGGACCGACGGCTCCGCCCTCCCCGATCCCCTTGATGCCAAACTCTGTGTTCGGGGACGCAATCTCCATGTGCTCGATCCGGACGTTCGGGACTTCAGTGGCTCCGGGCAAGATGTAATCGATCAGGGTCGAAGCCAACGGCTGTCCTTGGCTGTCGAACGGCGTTGCCTCATAAAGCGTCGACCCGATTCCTTGCGCTGTCCCGCCGGTGATTTGACCATCGACCACCATGGGATTGATCATGGTGCCGCCATCCTCGACCACGACATAATCCAGAATGTCCGTCAGGCCGGTTTCTGGATCGACTGCGACAGTCGCTACATGCGTGGCGTAGCTGAAGGTGCCGAAATCGCTTTTGGGCTTATAGCCTTCTGTGACCTCCAGGCCCCCGCGCTCCACATCGGGCGGCAAGTGCTGAGGTTGTAGGTACCAGCACCGGGCGATGTCACGCAGGCTGATACTGTTATTATCGCCCACGACCCGCCCGCCCTCCATCCGGACATCGTCCAGGCGCGACTGAAGCAGCCAGGCCCCGATGGCAAGAATGCGTGTCGCGATCTTGCGGCTCGCTGCCGCGACAGCGCCGCCGCCCATGACGGCCGCGCGCGACCCCCAGGTCGCTGTCGAATACGGCGTATTGGCCGTGTCGCCCTGAATGACCTTGATGCGATCAAACGCGACACCCAGCACTTCGTGCGCGATCTGCGCGAATACCGTCTCGTGCGCCTGGCCGTGGGAATGTGTGCCAACGCGAATCTCGATATCGCCGTCGACCGTAACCTTGATATTGGCTTGCTCGTATCCAGGCACGATCGGCCGCCCCCAAGCCGCCATGACCGATGTGCCCATCGCGCCTTGCTCGACGTAGAACGAAAGACCGACACCAATTAGCCGGCCGTCAGCCTCCGGGCTTCGTTGGCGCGCTCGAACATCCTCGACCTTTGCCAGACTGACTGCGCGCATGAGGCAATCGGCATGGTTTCCGCTATCAAATCGCTTGCCGGTCTCTTCGAAGTCGCCCATCAGTTCAGCTGGCACCAGGTTTCGCAGCCGCACTTCGTAGGGCTCGATTCCAACTTCATGCGCGATCAGGTCCATACATGCTTCGAGCGCAAGACATACGCCTGGCCGCGCAACGCCGCGATACGGCAGGATGGGGCACTTATTCGTCGACACAGCGGTTGATCGACATCGATAAACCGGCACCATGTACGGCCCGGGAAGGAGATTCGCGACTTGTGCAGCTTCCACCGACGATGAAACCGGGTAGGCCGAATATGCGCCCGAATCGACGTGCGCCACGCAATCGATGCCGAGGAGCTTACCGTCTTCCGTAGCGTAGCAGGTGATGTCGTAGTCATGCTCGCGGCAGTTGGAATTCGCGACCAGATGTTCGCGACAATCCTCGAGCCAGCGCACCGGAAACTTCAAGCGCCGCGCGAGCCATGCCAGTGCAACTTCTTCGCAGCTCAGCACGCCCTTATAGCCGAATCCGCCGCCGACATCCGGCGAGATGACCCGCACATCACCATCCGAGATTCCCAGTGCCTCGCAGAGGCCGGTTTGGACACAGTGCGGGAATTGCGTCGAGCTGATCACCGTCAGGTAGCGCAAACGCGTGTCCTCATAGGCGATGACGCCCCTTCCCTCCATGGGAAACATGCAATGCCGCGACGTCCGGATATGTTTTTGAACTTTAACGGCAGCCTTTTTGGCGACCTCTTCGATCGCACCGTCTTTCACGAACTCGACGATCTTGTTGCTGTCCCATTCTTCATGAACGAGAGGCGCGTTCGGCTTGCAAGCCTCGATCATATCGACGACAGCTGGAAGCTCTTCGAATTCAAGGCCGATCCGTTGCGCGATGTCCTCGGCTTCAGCCCGCGTTCTAGCAACGCACATCGCGACGAGCTCGCCGACATACCGCACCTTTCCGGACGCAAGGATCGTTTGCTCGGATCGCTTAAAGCTCTTTTCAGGCGGCGCCGACAGGATCGGCTTGACTCCCTCCATGTCCGCCCAGGTAAAGACGACATCCCGGTATTCCTCCGGGATGTCGATCTTCGTCAGCTTCGCGTGTGCAACGGGGCTCCGAACAAACGCAACTTCGTGCATATTGTCGAACCGCAAGTCACCGACATACTGTCCGCGTCCTCTCAGGAAGCGATCGTCTTCCTTGCGCCGAACCCGTTTTCCAACACCATAACCGGATGTTGCGGATGTTGATTCCATGACAAGCTCCGCGCTTTGGATTGCGGCAACGATCTTCTTTCCGTCGACAGGATTCTAGATTTTGAATTCCTTGAGCGTGTTCGGCGCGAAGAGTTCTTCCGGCTTGAACAAGCGATCGATGAGACCCTGCTCTTTGGCAAATGTCATCAGCGTCTCGACGTTTTTCCAGTTGGCGTCGAACCCTTCCGGCCAGAAATTGTCTCCAAACGTATCTATCGTCTCTTCAAGAGCCGGAAGATACCAGGGCAAACAATATGGCAAGGCATTGACGTCAAGCATCACTTCCTCGCAGCGCTGTCCGCTCTCGCGAAATGCCTTGAACAGGCTCTGCGCAATCCACGGCTCCCGCTCGTACAGGGACTTCCGGATCACGACGGTGTGCATGATCGGCAGGAATCCCGCTTTCTGGTAGTAAGCCCGTTCATCGTTCTTGTAATCCGGAAAGAGCCGGACGATATCGGGGTTCTTTTTTCGGTATGCACTCGGAACGCGGGGTGAAATCAGGACATCGATCTCGCCCGCTTCGAGCATCCCATTCAAAGAAGCGGTCTTTGGTATCAGCTGGATATCCACATCGGCCTTCATCCGAACATCCATACGGTCTGCCCGGTCTGGCTCTTCAATGCCACCGACCCGCCATTTGATATCTTGCGGCTTCACGCCATATTCGTGCTCGAAAAGGCCCCGCAACCACAGCATCGCGGTCATCGAGTACTCGGGGATCCCGATTGTCTTGCCCTTCAAATCCTGCGGCCGTTCGATACCGGACTTTCGATTGACGAAAATGAAGCCATGGCGAAAGCAGCGGGACGGAAACACAGGGATTGCGACATACTCCGGACCGCCCTGGCACTTCGAGATGAGATAGTAAGCCAGCGAACATTCGGAAACATCGAACTCGGAATAACGAAGCAATCGCCAGAACACCTCCTCGATCGGCATCTCCATATATTCAAGATCGATGCCTTCCGGCTTGGTCGATCCATCGATCAGAGAACGCGTGCGATCGTAGCGGCCGCCAGCCATCGTCAACTTAAGTCGTGACATTATTCCGTAACTCCAGCTTAGGATTTCTTGCTCGACGGCGCATACTTCCCGGACCGCGCTTCGACAGCCTGCCACTCTTCGGCTGACAGCTTTGCGGTCCCGATGAAGTCATTGGTGAACAGCTTGTCGACTGAGGGCAGCCTCGCTCCGCCCATGTAGGTCTCCACCGTCTTCGCGGTTTGCGCCACTAGGCCCGGATCCATGAAGCCAAGTCCGTTGTCGCGGAAGCCGGGGACCATCCCCAGCGAGGTGGAAACAGCCTGGCCGTATTCAATGACCTTCTGGTTTGACGCGTTCGCGTTCTTGAACTCAGCGACGCTATCGAGATGAATCTTCAGCGCCTCGTCGGGATTGAGATAGACGTACTTCAATCCATCCATTATGCCTTCGACAAACGCACGACACAGGTCAGGCCGCTTCTCGATCGTCGCCCGCTTACAGGCGACGACATTGCTCAACATCTTGATACCGTAGTCCTCGTACATGAGACTGTTGATTTCCAGTCCCTGGGACCATAGCGAGGGCGCAATGCTGCCGAAGAAATTCCCTTCGGCCTTCACTTGTCGCTCGATGAGATATTTAATGAGCGACGCCGGCTCGAGCGTGACTTTATTGACCTTCGCATCATCGATGCCCGTCGCCTTGACGAACGCAGGCCAAAGCTGGAAGTCACCGCTGCCCACATCGAAGGCAATCGTTTTGCCCTCTAGGTCTTTGGGCGTTGCGATATTGTTTTCCTTCAAAGAGAAAATACCGATTGGCGACTTCGGCCACAACGCAGCCACCGCCACAAGATCGAGCCCGCGGCCGACGCAGTTCATCGCCACGGCGAGGTCGATAATTCCGAAATCGTATTGCCCCTGGTCGACGGGCACGCAGACCTTTGCGGAGCCGAATCCGCTGTCGATGCTGACGTCCAGGCCCCGCTTCTCCCAGAAGCCAAGCTTTTTGGCCACGAACGTGTAGCTGAACGTGCCGAGCGGCAGCCATGGCAATGTCAGCTTCACCGGAGTCGCGGCACGCACCAGATGCGGACACGACAAAGACACGGCGCCGCCCAACGTCGTGACGCCCGCAAGTTTAAGAAAAGACCGTCGCTTCATCGCAGACCCCTGTTTGACGAATAGGTTCACTTCGCGTTGTCTTTGGCCGCATTCCAGAACACGGCATAGCGCTCGGCGAGCGCGATCAAACCGTACAGAGCAAGACCGCTGGCGCTGAGCGCCGTGATCGCGGCCATCATCAATGGCGTGTCGAGGAGACCACCTGCCATTTTGATCAGATATCCGATGCCTTCCTGCGAAGCGACGAACTCTGAGACGATGACGCCGATGATTGCCAGCGTGATCGAGATCTTCATGCCCCCGAACATGTAAGGCAGTGCGTGGGGCATGCGGATTTTCCAGAAGATCTGCCAGCGGGACGCCATAAAGGTCCGAGCCATGCGGTGAATGTCCGGATCAATCGACGAAAATCCCATCGCTGAATTGATCACCATCGGAAAAAACGCAATCAACACTGCAAGCAGCAGACTGGACGTTGCGCCCGTTCCGAACCAGACGATGAAAAGCGGCGCGATCGCGATTTTGGGGATCACTTGGGACACCACGATCACCGGGTACAAGCCCTTTCGTAGCACTTCCGAATATGTGATCAGGACCGCCACGAGCATCCCGCCCACGACTGAAAGCACGAATCCTGCGATGGTCATGTACAGCGACGGCCACAGATGCTTGAGGATGAGATCCTTCTGATGGATCATCGTCACCACAATTTCAGAAGGCGCCGGGAGCAAAATGCTTCGGACGCCGAGCGCGCGAACGAGAATCTCCCACAGTAAAAGCAGACCAAGCGTAATAAGCGATGGCCAGACGATATCCCCGACCCGGGATTTTTCCTTAGTGAGCATGGCTGGCCTCGATGGCTTTACGCAGTTCTCGTGAATGGTGGTTGAAAGCCTCTTCCTCCATCATCGGAATGGTCCGCGGCCTTGATAGCTCGATCTTGAATTCGGCAGCTACGGTCGAAGGTCGTCGACCCATGACCAAAACGCGATCCGAGAGAAACGCCGCCTCTCGAATGCTGTGCGTCACAAAAATGACTGTCTTCTTGTTGGCTTGCCAGATACGGAGCAACTCGACTCCGATCTCGTCACGCGTAATGGCATCCAGCGCGCTGAACGGCTCGTCCATCAACAAGATCGAGGGGGCGCGGATGAGTGCACGGCAAATTGACGCCCGCTGCCTCATCCCTCCGGACAACTGGTGCGGAAGATGCTTGGCGAATTCGGCGATCTTCGCCATCGCCAACAATTCCATTGCGCGGTCTTCGAAATCCTTCCGCGGCAGCCGAAGCACTTCCACGGGGAAAAGAACGTTGTCGAGGATTGTTCGCCACGGAAGCAAAACAGGCTGCTGAAACACCACCGCGATATCGGACCTCGGCCCGACCACCGGTGTTCCGCCAATCGTTATTGATCCGCTGGTGGGCTGTTCGAGGCCGGCAATCATCATCAATAATGTGCTCTTGCCGCAGCCACTGGGCCCGAGGAGGCTCAGGAACTCGCCGTTCGCCACGTCGATCGTGACATCTCGGATCGCCTCGGTCTGCTGAAACTGCTTCCTTACATTTCGGATTTGCAGCAGGGCCTCCTGCCCTTGCCGAACCAACTCGTCCATCCGCCGGCCCCTCATGACCTATCAGCCTATTAATAGGATCATAGGGCCTTTTGGCCACTTGGCACTATTAAAATGTCATCATGACGCGCACGAATTGTGGGCATTTGAAAGGGCCGCGGTTGCAGCCGTACATCCCGCACTGCAATACGCGGGCCATCGGGGAGCGCGAAGGATGAGGGAAATGCCGATCGAGCGGCGTCGGGCACTAGCTCATGAAGCTGATGAGACCGAACGCATGCGACACTTGTCGCTTGTGGGTGATCAGTCCGTGGGCAGGATGCGACGCATCGCGAAGTGATCGCGAGAATAATGGAAGTGAGCGATGAAGATCGCGACGCCGGAGGCGTCCAACAGAACCAGATGGCTTTCGGCCGTAGGTTCGCCGAGCCCGATGTGCAGCTGCTTGGCAGTTTCCAATCCTGCCACGCCTATTGTGATGTCCTGAAAAGCCTGAACGACTTTGACACGCTTCATGCTGAGCAGCAGCGGCAGCGCCGGCTGCTTGACGAAGCGCTTCTTTTCCCGCTCGAATATCTCGGTGACGACGTAAACAGTCCCCACCGAAAACGGATCGTCGCCATTGTACTGGACGCTCCGAATATGCGCATAGCTCGAGGCGAGGATCACATCCTTGTCGTTCAAAGGCGGCGGGCCGCACTTTTCCTCGACGCTGGCCACCTTCACGACGTTGTTTTTGATCGCTTCCGCGAGCGACTTGAGATCGGCCGCTTGCTCAATCCGGTATTTCGGCTTTGGACGTCCGGAAACGAATGTGCCTCGTCCCGGAAAGGCAGAGAGCAGGCCTTCTTCCTGGAGAACTCTGACCGCCTGCTGGATCGTCACTCTCGCAACGCCGAACTCGCTCATCAGTTCGACCGCTGTCGATATTTGATCGCCTTCTTTCCAATAGCCAGACCCGATGCGGTGCCGCATCACGGCCGCCACCTGAAGGTACATCGGCGTTCGATTACGGTCCAAAGCAAGGTTTTGCAGTTTTGCCATTCGGCGTACGACCTGTCGGCTGACATTGAAACGCGGTCGAGGCTCGTGCGCGAGCTCGTTGTCGACTTTTACGAAGCACCGTTCCAAAAGGTGTACACGACATAAGTGGACAATAGTCCTCGGAGGTCTCAGACCGCTAATTGAACCTATGTTTCCAATGTAGGGATATTATTTGCAAGTGCTTTTTCTTTGGGCAGTTGTTTGACCCCTTACGGGACCTTTTGCTGTCAGCGAACTTTCACGAACCTCTTGTGGCCGGCGACCATTTCATCAGTGATGCCGTGCAATTTCGTTGCTTGAGGCGGAATAGCCTTGGTTGGCTCGTTTAGTGAGCTGATCGCATCAATGACGCGAACGATTTCACCGCCCGGGAAGGTAGCTGAACGTGACCATGCCGAGCTCGATCACTCCGTCAAACGACGTGTCGAGCCCGGTGGTTTATGCGAGACATCCAACCGACAGAACGCTCGGAGCGGGTGCAGGGCCGTCTTTTCAAGATTTAGGTCATAGTCTCAGACCGGTGATAACATTCAATGTCGCTTGCCGACCGTCCGCGTTTGCCTGCAATGCCTTCTCGATCGCCGGCACGAGGTCTGCGGGGTTCTCAACCCGCGCCCCATATCCGCCGCAGCTCTGCGTGACCATCTCAAAATCAGGGGATGGCGCAAGCGAAACGAGTGGAATCTCGTTTTGCCGCGCGGCCTCACCGTGCGGGTAGATGGCTGTAACACCCCGCGCTACGGCATCCCATTGCGAGTTGTTAAGCACGATTGTCAGAGTCGGCAGCTTTTCGGCGCGCTCAACATAGTGAGCGGAAAGCGGAACACCGAACATATAGGAGCCATCGCCTATCGTTGAGATCACTTGCCTGCTGCGGTCAGCGAGCTTGGCACCGATCGCCTGCCCCAAGCCCATGCCGAGTCCACCTGAGCTTCCGGTGATGAAGCCATCATGCCGGCACATGTCCAGATAGTGATAACCTGAACCCATTTCGTCGACGACGATCGCGCTCTTATCACGCACTTGATTGAGTGCGTCGGCGACGAGAGCTGGGCTAATCGGTGCCTTATTGCGCAAGCTTGCGATCATGGCCTTGCGGCCTTCGACGATTTCCGCATGCAGGGCTGACACCGACTTCCTACGCGCGTCGACAATTGCCGACTTACTCCGGAGGCGCGATTCGAGCAATTCGTCGAGCAACTCAGCGGCAAGACCAGGATCTCCTGCGATCGCGAGATCAATCGGAAAGCCTCGAACAGGATAAGTCCGATAGAGCGGATCGTGAGCAATATGAATGATCTTTGCACTGTTGCTCGGTTGCATATGGTGCGGCATCCACGGAACTGGGGACTCAAGCACCACGATTACATCTGCCGCTTCTAGCAGCTTGCTCGTAATTGGCCCAAGATTCATAGGGTGGTCCGAGGCAATATTCGCATGAGCAGCACTCGTGACGGGAATTGCCGCGTTTTGGGCGAGCCTTGCAAGCGCCTCAAAGCTTCTAGATGTTGTAGAGGCACGGCCGGCGACAATCAGCGGCATCTGCGCGTTTGCAATCAAGTCGGCCGCTTGCTCAAGCCCCTGCATGGAAGGTGCAGCAGCTATGGCGCCGCGTGCGGACGCGCGAAATGACGGCTGCTCGATAGACATTTCATCAATCAACGTTTCTCGCGGCAGTGTTAGATAAACTGGTCCGCGCGGTTCGCTCATTGCAATATCGACCGCGCGTTGCACAATAGAACCAACCGGCTGCCCGTGGCGCAGCTCGTACTCCCACTTGACCGACTCTCGAACTATCGCAGCCTGGTCGAAATTCTCCTGCATCCAATGGATCACACGATCGCGCGAGCCGACGTGGCCCTCCTCGGTTAACGGTGTGCGTCCCGCGGCTAAAATCACAGGGACATTGTCGCGCGCGGCATTCATCATTGCGCACACTGTATTCGCGGTGCCCACGTTGACGTGGACCATGACGCACGAGGCCTCCCCTGAAATCTTCGAATAGCCTTGCGCCATGCAGAGGGCGACGTTTTCGTGAGGGACGGTAATAAATTGCGGCACGCTCTTACCGACGCGCTGCATGCGAACCATTCCCTCGATGATCGGAGGAAAGTCGGACCCGGAGTTGGCAAAGACGAAACGAATCCCCGCCGCGCTCAACGCTGAAAGATATCCTTCGGCCACGGAGATCTTCTCGGCTGTTTCCATGTCACTTCCTCTAGCGGGATGTCCGCTCCGAATGTTGCAGACTTCAACTCCAAACGTAAAATATGTCAATCACTCATCATATAAGATGATATGTGTCGCAGGGTTGGTTATGCAGCCTCGGCTTTTAATTTCGCATATTGCGTCGCGGAGCTTCTTCGCGAACATAATCGTCGGAATGTTTGTGTTCGCTGTTGATGAATCCGCCACATAGATATTTTCGATTCCGACGACCTTTCCCTCTGGATCGAGGACTGCCATCCGGCCGGACCGCATCGTCTCATGCGACATGCCCTACCTGACACCAGACGCGAAACGTCAGTCTAGGCCACGCACTCCTCCAAAGCCCAGTTAGCGGCGAGCGCCATCTCAAACAAAATCCAAGCTCGTGGGCTGCGTTAATCTATTCCCGCCGCAGACGACAAAGTGGGTCGCAAAGTTCTCGATATTCCGTTCGAGAACGAATATTGAAGCACGCCCCTGTGAGCTAATACGTTCGCGGGGCTGATGTCGGCGGAATTTTGTCAACCGTTCTTTTCGAATATCTCTTTGAGCAGGGGGCCCCATTGTTCAGCTTCTGCCCTAATCTGCGCAGCGAACTCCTCGGGGTTTCCCTTTACAGCTTCACTTCCGATTTTTCGCATCGCTTCCGCTACAGCGGGATCCTCCGCCATTTTCTGGAGAAGCTGAGCGAGGCGTTTTACAATCGCTTCAGGCGTTCCTGCGGGGGCCATGATTCCATTCCAACTCTCAACCACATAATCGCGCAGCAGCGTCTCGTGAACGGTCGGCACGTTCGGCAAAAACGGGACACGCTCCTTCGACGTCACTGCTATTCCCCTCACCGTCCCTGCTTCCATCTGTGGCAAGGCTTCCGTCATGTTCGCGAAAGCG
Source organism: Afipia dichlorophenoxyacetatis (assembly GCF_055386385.1). Taxonomy (NCBI): domain Bacteria; kingdom Pseudomonadati; phylum Pseudomonadota; class Alphaproteobacteria; order Hyphomicrobiales; family Nitrobacteraceae; genus Afipia; species Afipia dichlorophenoxyacetatis. The sequence continues at coordinate 4,974,932 of NZ_AP029250.1, forward strand.
AAGTCGATCTCGCCAGACACAACGGCAAGAATTGATTGAGAGCCACCTTTGAATGGAATGTGTTGAGCCCGCATCCCTGTGCGCGCCTCGAAGAGGCGCACTGAATAATGCGTCAGACCTGCGATACCACTCGATCCATAGTTGAGCTTTCCGGCGTTGGCCTTCGCATGCTCGACCAGATCTGCAAGGGATTTCACTGGCAGATCCTTCCTGACGATGACGACTTGAGGTACCGTGCTAACGATCGCGATGGGAATGAGGTCCTTGAGCGGATCGTAGCTCACCTTCTGAATGAAGGGCACAATCGATATGGCCCCGACACTGCAGACACAAAACGTGTATCCATCAGGTGCCGAGTTCGCCACGTACTGAACGCCAATAATGCCGCCCCCTCCTGGGCGGGACTCGACGACAATGGGTTGGCCGAGCTCTTTCTCAAGATAGGTGGCGGCGATACGACCTACAACGTCGGTGTAACCTCCAGCGGCATAGGGGACCACAAACGTTATGGGTCGGCTTGGCCAGTTGCTGGTCTGGGCGTAGACCGACGTCATCGTCGCGAAACTTACGATCAGCGCAAGCAAGCTCTTCATGACTCGCCTCCCATACTATGTGTCTAAAAATAAAACCTCTGTGAATAATGTGCTGAGTTCTCCCATCGTCAAACTCATATGATGGGCAATGTGTGCTTTTTGCAAAGGCATCCGCTTATCTCGAGGGCAACTCGGGCGTGGGAGCTATGGCCTGTTCGAGCAATTTGATCGTTCACCGCTGTTCCGCAGTGAGAAGGATCCTCGTCCTGTAGTTACGCTGAGCCAAGAAGCTACTGCATTGCGGCGACCGACGCCGTGTTCGTAGTCGTTACACATTACCCTCAATACAACAGGGCAATTCCGCGTTCCATGCAGCGTTCTCATAATGCCGCCGCCAGTTGCTCCGCTTGATGATACTCGGGCCGAGATCAATCGAGTGCAACCCAGCTGCTTGAGCTGTCATCATGTCAAACGTTGGAAGCCCTCAAGCGCTGATCGCTCCTTCGAACTCCAGGGCTATCGTCCGAAGGACACCATCCCGTTCCGCGGGCGCGTTGAAGCAAATCGCCGACAGCAATCCGTCTTCGCGGCGCATGCCGGGAACCGAAACCGCACAGAAAGCTAATGGGTTGGCGAAGTAAGTATAAGTACCCATTGCCGAGTTTCGCGACATCGGCTCTGCAAGCAACTGATCGATGGTGAATATCGTGGGCACGGTCGGAACAACAAAGGCGCAAAAACCCTGTAAAGTCATCGATACCTGCCGCTGGAGTGCTTTCATTTCGTAAATGGCTTTGAAGGCGTCTTTTGCACTCCAAGACAGTCCAGGTTCAATCGATGCCCATACCGCCGGGTGAATAGTTTCTGGTCTCTTCGCGATGACATCGCCGTAATCGCAAAGTCGCTCCGCAACCATGGCAGATTGGAAGACCAACTGCCCAGCTTGCTTAAACGGCTCATAGTCGATCTCGGTCAAACTGTAGCCACGAGAATTCAGGGCCTGCAAGTTTGCTTCGTATGTGCGTTTTGACTCGTCATCGCCGAAAAATTCCATTTGATTAGAACGGGGTATTGCCAGGCGCTTTTCAGTTATCGCGACATCGAACAGTTCGACGTGATCCGCACTCGGATTGCTAAACGGATCGGTGGCATCATAGCCGGCCATGACAGAGAGTATCTCGAAAGCATCTTTCACGCGTTGCGCGAAGACGGGTATGCAGTCAAAGAAACGGCTATTGTAGACAATTCCACTTGTGCTGACGATTCCGAGCGATGGCTTCAGGCCGATGATACCATTGCACGCGGCTGGCACCCGGCCGGACCCGCCTGTATCGCTTCCTAGCGAGAAAGAGACAATGTGACGCGCTACCGCGACGGCCGAACCGGAGCTTGAGCCCCCGGCGATATAGTCTGGATCAACCGCATTTCGACACAACGCTCCAGGCGTGCGTGTGCCGTTCAAGCCCGCAGCGAATTGGTCCATCGTGTTTTTGCCGATGAGTACTGCACCCGCAGACTCCACGCGTCGTATCGCCTCGGCACTCTCATCTGGAGAAATCGATAAGCCAGGGCAATTGCTCGTTGTCGCCATGCCGGCCACGTGCAAATTGTCTTTGACGGAGAACGTCAGCCCAAAGAGTGGTAGAATCTCCCCGCCATCAACGCGCTTCTGCAACTCATCGACGCGCCTCATAACTCGCTCTTCCGGCACAAGGCACGTAAATATGCCATCTTCACTTGCGGCAGCCGCGCGGCGGTAGCTTTCCATCACTATGGTTTTGGCGCTTGCACCTCCTCGCAATGCTCCTCGAGTAAATTCAAAACCGCGATCGTGTAACGCCGGATTCAACATGATGTTCTCGTATTGAAGTGGAGTGAGACAAATGCCACCCCGCTGCGACGATGGCAGCCAGAGCAACGGTGAGAAGGATCAAGAGGCTGATACGCCTGTAATGCGCATCGGGCGAACCTCGGAACGCTGCATCTCCGACGCTTGCTCCGATGATCGAACAGGGGATCATGACAAGTGCGGTTAGGAACACCCGCAAGGTGTAGAGGCCGTTGAGACAAGAGATTGTAACGCCGAGGAGACCGCTCATCGCGACGAAGCTCATGATCGTTGCGCGTGCAACTTGGGTTGAAGCGCCATTGCTGAGCAGAATGATAATGGCCGGAGGACCGCTCATCGCGGTTCCTCCATTTAACAGACCTGAAACGAAGCCGGCAGCGAGCAACGACGTCGTTCGCGGAGCAGCCGCAGTGGCGCTGCTGCGTTGCCAAAGCACGATAACTGCGATGATAACGGTAAGGCCGATCGCAATACGCATCGCGTCGGGAGAGACGTTGATCAGCGTGACCACCCCAATTGGGGTTCCGAGGAGCGTCCCCCCGACCATCCAGCGTAACGTCGGATAGGCCACTTGGCCTCGCACTCCCCTGACCGTGACCAGTGCGAGAAGGAGCTCCAGCAGCAGAATAGCCGGTACCGCGACCTGAGGAAGTAGTGCGATCGTCAGAATTGGAATTGCCGCCAGCCCGAACCCGAATCCGGAGTAGCCCCGCACGAAGCCCGCAATAAGCCCGGCGACAGCAATCAAGAGGACCACTGGGAGGCTCATTTCGACCTGCGAGGCCACGAGGGAACAGGACGGCAATGCGGAGAATGTCGTGCAACTCAACGCTTTCCTTCCCAGTGCACGATACGCCGCGCGAGCCACGCGATGATTCGATCACTGATCAGTCCGATCGCCCCGATGAGAATGATCCCTGAGAACACGTAGGTCGTACGAAAGAAGCTGCTCGCATCGAGGATGACGAATCCGAGCCCTCGATCGCCTCCGAGCAACTCGGATGCCACCAGGATTGTAAGCGCTGATCCCATCGAGATTCTCAAGCCGGTCATGATCTGAGGCAGCGCCGACGGCAAAACAACAAAGCGAAATGTTTGCCACCTTCCCGCGCCCATCGACTGGGCGGCCCTTAGGGCATCGAGAGCGCAAGACCGCGATCCGGCTTGAGCATTCACCATCATGATCAGGAACACAGATAGAAGGATCAGGAGAATTTTCGAAAGCTCACCGATTCCGAACCAAAGGATGAACAAGGGAATCAGACCCAAAGGCGGAATGGGGCGCACGAGTTCTGACGGTACGAGGAACAGAGCATCGACTGCAGGCAATCGACCGCGTAGCAAGCCTAGCGCGATGCCCAACACTGATCCGATCGCGAACGCAACCCCTACACGCCACAGACTCGTCCCAACATGAACCCAAATGCTCGTTCCGGAATACCCCCGCTGCAGAATATCAACGAACGTGCCGGCTACGGCCATCGGTGATGGCAGGATGGTCGGCGAGACTGCGCCATTCATCGTTACCAGAGCCCATAACCCCAGAATGACAAGCGGCGCCAGTATTGCTAGAGCGCCGTACTGCTTGTTGGCTTTCGATTTCGAATCCATTTCGGCCCCCTTGCATTCAGTGTCGCATCTTCCGGTAAATGAGCTCGCGTAGACGCAAGAACTCGGGATGCAATCGATTCTCGCCATTCGATCTCGGCGACGGCAAATTCACTCCGAACTCATCGAATGATCCGTCGCTTAAATCTCGAAGGAGAAATATTCTGTCTCCCAGGAATACAGCTTCATCGATGCTGTGCGTGACAAACAAGATCGTGCATCCGGTCTGTTCGCATATGCGGATAACCTCCTCCTGAAGCACTTCCCGCGTCTGCACATCCAAGGCGGAGAACGGCTCATCCATGAGCATGACTTTTGGCTTCGCAGCCAATACTCTGGCCAAGCCAACCCGCTGTCTCATTCCCCCAGACAACTGATACGGGTAGGCATCTTCGAACCCGGAAAGGCCGACCAGTTGCGCCATCTCTACAGCGACCTTACGGCGTTCTGCCTTTGGTCGCCCCGAACATCGAAGACTGAATGAGATGTTGTCCGCCACGGTCATCCAGTCGAAGAGAGCGGCGGCCTGAAATACAACCCCCCTGTCAGGTCCCGGCCCTGCGATTTCCTTGTCATTCACGAAAGCGACGCCTTTCGTTGGGGTGAGAAAGCCGGCTACGATGTTCAGGATCGTTGTCTTTCCGCACCCTGATGGCCCTAGAAGCGCGACCATCTCGCCTTTGGCGACCGCGAAGGACACATCTCGCATGATTGCCCGGCCATCATATTCGAAGCCGACGCCCTCGAACTTGAGCATCGGCTTCATTTTGGAGTCCATCATCGCATCAGCCTTCCTCGCTCGCTCGTCACCTTTCACTTGCAGAGGCAAGGTTACGACGCTCATAAGGTTGATTTCCGGGCCGATAGGTAGTTTTGAATCGGCTTGGTATAAAGCAGTCCAGCCCAATCCGTCGGGACCGCCTGAATGCGTTTTTCATCAACGAGAAACGCGGCGATGCCCTGAAGATGTTTTCCAAGTCGAGAGTCGGCTTCGTGGCCAGGCGGTCCCATGAAATCGCTTGTCAGGATTTCCTGGAACGTGGGATGAGCCACGTTCTGACCCTCGACCAGCTTGTCGAATTGCTCGGCCGTCATATCGACACGCTTCGCTTCGAATGCACGAACCTCTGCGGGATGAGCCTTGTAGTCGTTCTGCGCGCGCTCCCAGACCTTCAGGAACGTCTGAACAGTTTCCGGGTTAGCGTCCGTGAAAGGCTTGCGTGTCACCCAGACGCCGCCCGTGATCATTCCCAGGCTTTTCGTGGTGGCGATCGGAGCCGCGCCTGCGCGTTCAATCGCACTTACGTTCGGCTCCCACACAAATGCTGCATCGATTTGTCCCGCCACAAACGCCGGGGGCATGTTGGCCGGCGTCAGATTGACCAATGTCACGTCCGACGCTTTTAGATTTGCCTTCGAAAGCGCTCTCAGGAGGTGATAGTGGCTGGTGGAGCCGATTGCTACGCCGATCCGTTTGCCCTTTAAATCGGCGAGAGTCTTGATTTCCGGTTTAGCTGCAAGCCTTACGTTAGTGGCATCAATGCGCTCCATGAATAGAATCTGAAGCGGGAGGCCGTTGGCGTATCCTGTAACGGCAGGAAATTCGCCCATCCATGCGAGATCGAGTTCTCCGGCTGCTAATGCAGGAAGCATCGCCGGACCGGCGGGAAACTGCATCACTTTCACGTCTAGGCCGCCGGCCTTGAATAAGCCAGCTCCCAACGCGTACGAAAGGATGACATTGATCTCCCCAGTCTGGAAGCCAATGCGAATTGGTTTCATCTCCTGCGCAGACGCAGTCGAAATCGTCAATAAAGAAAGAGCGAACAGGGCTCGGCGTGTCATGTTAAGCATGCGATGATTCCTCGGCGCTGGATGTAACGTTATCGGCGGAGCCAAGAAGCTCCAGAATTGTGAGTGCCAATATCTTGGTTGCCGCAACAGCCTTCGGGATGTGGATGTATTCGTTGATCGGGGGCCAGCCATCTTCCCCCGGGCCGAACGTGATCGCTGCAAGACCGCGCTCTGCAAAGCGAATCGTGTCGTTAAAAGCGTTCTTTCGATAGGTGGCGGGTTTTTCGCCGAGCAGGCGGCTATAAGCGTGAGTAAGAGCGGCTGTTGGATTTGCGGCCTCATCTTGCTCAAGTGTGCCGTCGACGAACATGGCGCCCGGATATGGTCGTGCCGTGGCTTTCAGCGTCGGGTCTTGCCGCGCTTCTTTTTCGATGACGGCATTGATGTCGTCCATGACGCTTTGCACCGTCATTCCTGGAAGAATTCCGACGATTGCCAGGACCGCACGCGCCTTGTCGGGCGTGAATTGCATCTCACGCTTCTCCCCGCCTTGAACCCGGATGAGAGCTACCATTGGAGGCGTGCCTCCAACGAGCTTCGCCGGAGTGTGGGTGAAAGTCATGGTCTCGAAGGCGGTGAGGAGGCGGGCCATCTTGGCGACAGCATTCACTCCAGTATCCGGCCTCCATAGATGCGTCATTGTGCCGAACGTCTGGATTTCGACGAGAAAATTGCCGCCGTTCGCAATGGCAATTGCCATGCCCCAACTGCCATCCGGCTTCGTCCAGCCTGTGGGCTCGCAAACGATGGTGTAGTCAGCCTTCAGGCCCAATTCATCGAGCAGAAAGATGGATCCGTCGGGACCATTCTTTTCTTCGTCAGCAGTGTAGACGCACTTTAGATTGCCTTTCAGGGTGATGCCCGCGTCGCGGATCGCTTTTACTGCCAGCAACGTACAGGCGAGATTGCCCCTCGTATCGGACGTTCCACGCGCGTAGAGTTTGTCGCTGTGACGCGTCGGACGGAATGGATGCCCACCCGTCATTGTCCACGAGTTCCAGTCGCCAGCGGGGTAGGTGTCGAGATGGTCATTGAGTATGAGTGATGGTCCATCGAGGCTGGCATCAAGCACGCCGATCACGTTAGGACGCCCCTCACGTTTCGTGGGATAGGTAACGCTGAGCCCCATTTGCTGAAGCTTCTCCCCAATGAAAAGGGCAGCACCTTCCTCGCGTCCGGCCGGCTCATCCGGATCGAGAGGGTTCTCTGCGTCCGGCTGCCCGGCCGGCACCAATTCGCATGTCAAGTTCAGCCAGGCCTCTTCGGTGATGTTGCGGAGCACGCGCTCCTCGATCGCGGTCAGGCTCGCTCGCTCCATCGTGTCCATCGCAGCTTTCATCCTCACCTCTCGTAACAATCCCCTCTTCGTAGCAAGGTGTGTGCCACGCTCACCTTGAAGCGAGCTCCAGCCGGCACGAGGCGAAAAATCACTGAAAATTCGGGGAATAAGGTCCTGTGAGGAGGCTCATCGGCCTCTGTCCGATAATTTCCTGCAGGGCCGAGATGTTATGGGCTTGAGCGAATGGTGCCTCAGGAAGGCGTATTATTCGTCGTCGGCTATCGCCGCATCCGACAAAAGGTCCATTCTTTGGATTACGAGCATCCCACGATTCTGACGCAGGATCCCCTCCTGCTGCATTCGATTGAGGCTGATTGTAACCCACTGCCGGGTCGCACCGATGAGCTTCGCAATCTCCGCATGCGTAAACGCTGCCGCAACTGCAACGCCGCCATTCTCATCTCGCTCATCGAGGCCATAGTTATTGGCCATATGAAGGAGAACCTGCCCAAGCCGCTGTGCGAGTGACCTGGTCCCGAGCATCTGGGCCAACGATGAGTAGCAGCGCGCCTTGAAGACTAAGGCATCTATGAGTTCCAAAGCGAGATCTGGAACGTTGCGCGCAAGTTCTCGCAAGCCGCTTCCGGGAAGGTGGGTTACCAGGCTCTTTTTTGCTGCTGTCGCCGCCAAACATGCAGGCCCCCACCGAATATTTCCGGCCCACCAACGAAATTCCCCGGCAGCCAATAGGCGAGGGTGATTTCCTTACCCGACGGCGCCGTGTAGAAGCTGCGGACCAATCCGGTCTCAATAATGACGATGCCGTCGTGCAGTTGACCCTGTCGCAGTATGAACTCGCCGCGGTTGTATGAACGCTTTGTTCCATAACTTTCCACTCGCTCCCGGGCCTCAGGAGGAAGGCGGCCGATCAGGCTTGCATGATTGGTTGTTTGGTCATCGACAACAGTTAGCCGGATACCTGCAGTCTTGTCTCCAATCTCGGGCATGACAAGATTCTACAGCTAAAATCTGAGGGGGAGCAAGCCGGATCACAGGTCTCGCTCCATCGAGCCGGTGCGGGACTTCAATCCTCTCACGACACCGCTTCATCTCCATCGATTTCTTTGGCCATGAACTGACGCGCGAGAGCCCAGATTGTCTTATCTCTCCAGGCAGGTGCAACGAATGTAAGGCTGGTTGGCAGGCCATTGGGCAAGAAGCCGTTTGGCACCGTAACTGCACACAAATCCAGGAGATTGACGAAGTAGGAATAATGACCGACTTCGATATTCTTCTCGATCGGAGAAGCCAATACCTCGGCTATCCTGTAGGGGCGCGGAGCTGTGGGGACGATCAATGCATCCACGCCATCAAAACTCTTCGCGACTTCGTGGCGCAGGGACTGCAACCGGTAAGAAGCTTCGAATACATCCACCGCCGACCAGAGATGCCCACGCTCGAACATTGTACGCACAACGGGCAAAAGCGTGTCCGGCTTTTGTTCAAAGAAGTTGCGTATTCCAGCAATCCGTTCAGCCACCCAAGGACCATTGAGCATCAACTGGCCAGCCTCTTGAAAGAGAGAATAGTCAATCTCTCTCACAATGCCGCCCGATCGTTGGATTCGATCCAGACCAGAAACGAAGGCGCCGGCGGAGTTTTTATCCCCATACCATTCACATTCATCCAGGCGCGGCACCGCAAGCCGTGCATTGGCCATGTTGAGTTCATCGTCCAGAGCTGGCCACAAAGGTTTTTTCGAAAACGGATCACACTCATCGTAGGGCGACACCAGATCTAAGACCTCGATCGCGTCATCGACATCATTGGCAAATATGGACGGGCAATCGAATGAGCGAGAATTGGGTACCACGCCGTTCAGTGACAACGCGCCAATTGTCGGCTTCACACCGACCACATTGTTGTATCCCGCAGGTATTCGCCCTGACCCGCCGGAGTCAGTGCCAAATGCAAAGGCAACCATTCCCTTGGCAACGGCCACTGCCGAACCAGAACTCGAACCGCCGCCTATGAATGCAGGATCGTAGGCCGATGCGCAGATCCCGAACGGTGAACGAGTCCCCGTCAGCCCAGTAGCAAACTGGTCCATGTTGGTTTTCCCAAGACAAATCGCCCCCAGTTTCGTCGCTCGATCAACAAGGGGCGAGGACGTTGCGGGATTATAGGAAAACTCGCGGCAGCCAGCCGTCGTCGGCATTCCCGCCACGTCAATATTGTCCTTCACCGCAAACGGGATTCCAAACAGCGGCAACTCAGCGCCCGCTCGCTTTTGTTCAAGAAGCTGGCGTACTGAGGCGGCAACCTGTTCCGGGGCGACACGATAGATCCAGACTGATTGCGTCGCTTCTTGAGCAAGCACAGCGCTCAACTCTGCAAATACCGACTCGATTGAAGAAATGTCGTCGGCATATAACTTCCGCAACGACGAGAAGCTGATGCGCTTGAATTGGTCGATCACTTGGCTTGGCTCTTAATGAACATCTGAACAGGTTCGGGATTTATCAAGGGTGAGAAGCTCGGCGGAAGACTGTTGATACGCTGAATCCCGTGAAGGAAGCGCCCAATTCCCTCTACGTGAGCAAGAACCTTTGAGTCGGTCGGATTTCCAGCCGATCCCAGGTAGTCGGGCGTCAATTGCTTCTCGACCGGAGGGAAAGAAGCGCCCTGTCTCTCGATGAGTTTGGAGAGATCATTAACCGGCTGATTGAGACGCTTCGCTTCAAATGCGAGAACCGCATCCGGATTCTTGGCATAGTCAGAAAGTGCCGAAGACCAACCTCGTAAAAACTTCTGAAAATCTTCGGAATGCGTCGATAGATAGGACTTGTTGGCGACGCCAAATAGCCCGGTCATTGAGCCGAGGCTGCGGGTCGTGGCGAGCCGGACTCCTCCCAGTTTCTCCATCTCTCCGCTTCCCGGCTCCCATGTGAAGGCGGCATCGATCTGACCTGCCGTATATGCCGGCACCATGGCTGCAGGCGCCAGATTGACCAGCGTTACGTCCTTCTCAGTCAGTCCAGCAGCGGTGAGGGCGAGGAGAACATGGTTATGGCTCGTGGAGCCGAGCGTGACGCCGATTTTCTTTCCTTTCAGGTCCTTAAGGTCACTGATTTTGCTTTGAGGCGTTGCGACCAGACGAACGTCCGTTGGCAGCATGCTTTGGACGAGCACGATTTGAATGGGCAAGTCATTCGCAAAACCTGTCGTGGCCGGAAATTCGCCCATCCAACCGAGATCGATTTCTCCAGCTGCAAGCGCGGGCAGCATGGCTGGCCCCGCAGCGAACGGCTTCATTTCGACCTTCAGTCCCTGTTCGCTAAATTTGCCCGCCTCCACCGCATATGTGAGTACGGTGTTGACGACGCCTGTTTGCCATCCAACGCGGATGTCAGCCGCGGCTGGATTTTCGATCAACAAGGCGGCACAAGTCACAATAGCTGCAGACACGATGCGAAACATCATAGGTCTCCGATCCAACTTCTGACAGCTAGGCAACATCTATGCCAATGGGTGCTGAGCCGTTTTCTGACCGCGCGCTTCTACAATTCAGCGGTCTCACGAAGTAGACTCTACCGATTGCATGATGTCGGAGCGCGTCTTGGCGCTACACCCACCGCAAGGGAACACGTAGTTCTCCGACGAGCGAGAATGTCAGAAAATTTCCGTCCGTGTTCGTTGGACGTTTTCACGGCAAGAACAGCTAAAAGAAACGCCTTGATCTGATACCGAGGCCACGCTGCTATTCAGCGCTCGCAAGATGCATTGATAGGAGCGGTCGCTTGGAAAAACACATCGCGCAAATACCCGAACTCAAGCACAGCCTCGAAGGCTGGTATTCTGCAGGAATTCGAGTGGGAGATTTGGTCTTTACGAGCGGCCTAGCCGGTAAAGATCGCTCGAACGGTCACATTCACGAGACAGTTGAACGTCAGATCCGTCAGATATTCGAGGATATGGCGCTAATTCTTCAAGCGCATGGTGGGAATATGTCCAACGTCGTGAAGATAACCATGTACTTCACCAACCGGCAGAGAGATTGGCCGACGTTCGATCGCATCCGTCGCGAAGTCTTCGTCAAGGATCCTCCATGCTCGATTGGCGTCGGTGTGACTGAAATTGCTCTCGGGGCAGCGATCGCAATCGATGCCATTGCTGCCCTGGGATAAGCCCCAGAGAACAGAAGGGCACAAGGTCAAGTTGTGACTTCACTTCACATCATTTTCGCTCGGCAGCAGCTGCGATCGCCTGCTCACGCGCCATCCACCGATGCTGCCACTATTATGGATTAGCTTGGAAGAAGATAATCGAAATTAGTGATGGATACGCCAATCGAAATTGCCCTCGGTCTAAGAGCCAGCCCCCGCCGTTTCGTTGAAAAACTTCTCGTACTTTCCTTCCATGCCCTCGAAGGCTTCCGCATCGGCAGGCGGGTCTTTCGAGTCAGAAATATTCGGCCAGATGGCAGAAAACTTGGCGTTGAGCGGCAACCATTTTGCTGCGTCAGGTGCCGTATCTGGCTTGATGGCATCGGCCGGGCATTCCGGCTCACACACGCCGCAATCCTCTCTAGAGCCCGCGCTACTCTTCAGCGACCTAATTTCATGGCATTGCGAACGCGTGACGCAGTTCTCGCGATCGGTCGTTAGCGACCTGTCTCAACAGCCGTCTCTCATCCTAGACCTCGAGCCATGTCCGTCGAACTTGTTCGTCCCGTTGAAGGTCCGCGGGAGAACCTACGAACACCATGTGACCATGGCCAACCACATACGCGCGGTCACTGATCGATGAGGCGAAGCTCGTCTTCTGCTCGACGAGTACGACGGCGGCCCCTTCCCTTCTTATAATGGAGATCAGGTCCATCACCTGCGCCACAACCTTGGGCGCGAGCCCTTCGGTCGGCTCATCGATCAGGATGGCATTCGGATTGCCCACGAGCGATCGACAAATCGTTAGCATCTGTTGCTCGCCGCCCGAAAGAAAACCCGCATTGACGGATTTGCGCTCTAGAAGGCGGGGAAACAGTTTCCATACACGCTCGATGGACCAGAAGCCTTTCCTCCGACTTTCGCCCAGGCGCAAGTTCTCCTCGACCGTAAGACTCGCAAATACCTGACGATCCTCGGGCACGTAGGCGACGCCCGCTTTCGCGATCGAATCCGGGCGCAGGCCGACGAGTTCGCGATCATCAAGCCGGATTGATCCCTGCTTCGGCGTAATGACTCCTGCTATCGCCTTCAATGCGGTGGATCGGCCCGAACCATTTCGGCCGAAGATAGTGACAATTTCGCCCGAGCAAACGTCAAAGCTCATTTCGCGAAGAATCTGCGAACCACCGTAGCCGGCCCAGACGTTGTCGACGCTCAGCTTCATTGCGCATCAATTCCGAGATAAGCGGTCTGGACATCCGCGTTCTTGCGAATCGCCTGGGGCTCCCCGGTCGCAATTACTTGACCGTACACGAGAACCGAGATCCGGTTGCAGAGTGTGAAAACAACCTCCATGTCGTGCTCGACAATCAGCAGAGTTCGCCCGTCCGTCACCCGCTGGATGAGCTCCACCGTATGTTCGGCCTCCTGTCTGGACATGCCGGCCGTCGGTTCATCAAGCAGCAGTAATTGTGGATCCGTTGTCAGAGTCAGCGCAAGTTCGAGCGCGCGCTGCTCGGAATAGGGCAAGTCGCTCGCGTTTGTGTTTCGCCTGTCTTGGAGACGGACCGTCGTCATGAGCTTTTCAACTTCCTCATTGACGTCCGACAGGCGAGACGAAAGGTGCATGGCGTCGAACCGTATGCCCCGTCGGGCAAACACGCCCAGGCGGAGGTTTTCCGCAACCGTCATCCCGGGGAATACGCTCGTGATCTGAAAGGATCTGCCCAGGCCCCGCCGGTTCACATTCGCCGGAGAAAGCCCGAGGATCGATTGCCCGAACAGCAGGATATCCCCAGAGGTGGGTGCGATGGACGCGGAAAGGAGTTCGAACATCGTCGACTTTCCCGCTCCGTTCGGACCGATCAAGGCGTGGCGCTCGCCTTCACATACCTTGAGATCAACCCCGCGAATGATTTCGATCGGACCAAAGGCCTTCTTGAGCTCTGACGTCTGCAACACCGTCTTCGTCATGGCATTGGCCGCGCACTCGCCCAGAATTCACGCATCCTGCGCTCACCCTTGAGGACGATGATCAAGCCGATCGAAGCGGCGACAATACCGAAGATCCATGCTGAAATTGACGTTACGGCAATGGAGAGGCCGAAGATATCCAGCGTCTCTTTCACATTCGACACTTGAAAGAATCGATAAGCGAGTTCGCTGATCAGCGTGGTCCCCGCGAACAACAGCAGCAGCCCACAACCAACGGCCGCGAGCCAAGGTCCCATTTTCGCCCACGGCACCCGGCCAGAGGACAGAGCTGCGATCGCACCGCCGACGCCGATCGGCAGCAGGATGATGACCAGAATGAACAGGATTCCCTGATACAGCAGCCAAATTCGGGTCACGTCGGACAATACAAGTCCGAAAAGGGCTAGTATCGCAGCGCCCAGTGCCGGCCCTAAGAACGTCCCCACCCCGCCAAAGAAACTCTGGATGATGGGCTCGGCGGACGTGTATCCGGAGAAGAGCTCATAGCTGGCGTTCTCAGTGGTAAACGCCAGCAATCCGCCTGCGAGGCCTGCGACCGCGAACGACACTGTCACGATCTGGGTCTTCAAAATTCGCGTGTTGAAGCCGAGGAATTCCAATCGGCGCTCATTGTTGCCGACTGCTGCCGCAATATTCCCGAATGGCGTCAGCTTGAGAAACCAGAGGACCCCCAACCCCAGCAGACACCAGAAAAGGACGACGTAGTAGACTTCGTAAAAATTCCCAAACGATAGTCCAGCCCAAGGCATACGCATGGAGGACAGCCCTGTCTCGCCTCCAAATGCGCTATTCCAGCGCCGCGCGAGTACGCCCAGAAGCTCCGTCATCGCCAGGGTGATCATCGAGAAATATGTTCCGGTGCGGATGGTGGCGAAGAAGCCAACCAGCACCCCGACGACAATTCCGGCTAGAATGCCGGCCACCGGCAGAAGGGGAGTCGGGAAGGACAGCTGCGCATCCTCCAGCAGCCGCATCAGATGCAGAACGCTGAATGCCCCGATGCCGAAAGGCGCCGCCTGTCCAAACGACAGAAGCCGCGCCTGCGACCAGAGGACATTGAAGGCCATCGCATACAGAGCAGCGATGAGCAGCCTGATCGCGTAGTGAACGCCCTTTGGGCTGAGGCAACCCGGCAGTGCGACCAAGGCAACAACGGCGACGAGACCCGCCAGCCAAAGCCAGCCGCGACGTCTGAAGCCGACTGGTGCAACCGACGGTTCATCTCCCACGACCATGCTCATGCCCGATTTCCCAGGAGACCGGCTGGCCGGACGAGTAGAACCACGAGCATCAATACGAACGGTAGAACGCCGGCCATCGTCGACAGCGGCGTGACCAAAAGACCGCCAATCTGCTGGGCAACGGATCGCAGGCCAAACCACGCAAGCCCGTCGGCGATCGTCCAATCAAGGCCGATCGCGAACGTGCTGAAAACGCCGATCAGAAGAGAAGCAACGAGCGCTCCGCTGACGGATCCGAGACCGCCGATCACGACGATCACGAAAACGAGCGTGCCGATGTCGCGTGCCATGGTGGGACTGGTCGTCAGCAAGGCGCCGGCAATTGCACCCGCGATCCCGGCCATCGCCGCGCCGCATGCGAACACGATCATAAAAACCAAAGGCACATTGTGCCCGAGGACTTGCACCATCAGTGGCCGCTGGACGGCCGCACGGACGATGAGCCCGGCACGCGTGTAACGCACCAGGACATAGAGTCCCGAGAACAGCGCTGCGGCCACGATACCGATGAACAGGCGGTAGAACGAATATCCAAAGTTTCCAAGACGGAAAACTTCGAAGTTCAGATCGGCGGGCACGGCATAATTCATCGCAAACTGACCGAACACGATCTTGACGATCTCGTCGAAGACGAAGAGCAGTCCGAAGGTCACGAGCAATTCGTGGGCATGACCTTCGCGATGTACGGGTTGAAGCAGGAAGCGCTCGCAGAGCATTCCAACTATACCGACGATGAGTCCCGCCCCGAACAGGGCCGGAATGAAACCTATCCTCGAGGAAAGGAAGTAGCCCATATAGGCGCCGAGCATGTAGAACGAGCCGTGCGCGAAATTGAGCACCCCCATCATTCCGAAGATGAGGGTCAGGCCTGCCGACACCATGAAGAGCAGCAGGCCATAGATGAGACCGTTCAGAAGCGAGCTGACGACGAACTCCATTCGTCCTCCCGTCAGTCCGGACGCTTCATTTTGCAGGAAGCCTGGACCGGCGCGATCGAATTCTCGCCAGAGACATTTGCCACCGGAAGCAGACCGAATGGAGTTCCTTCGAGCTTCATCGCCGCATTGCGCGAGACTTCCGAGATCGCGATTGGAATGTAAGCCTGATGATCTTCCTTGCGCATGCTCATCGGACCATGCGGAGCGTTGTAGTGCACATTCTCCAGCCCAAGGGCGATATCCTTGATGCTGATCTTGCCGTCTTTCGGCGGTGTCGCCTTCAGCGCCTCGCCAAAGAACGCAAGCGTGTATACAACGCGATCCTGCGGTGCATAGGGCCATCCGCCCGTCTTCGCGAGGAAGTCGCGGCCATAAGCCATGCCGGCCTCGCCACCGTTTTCCGGATTAAAGAATTCGATGTTCAGAGTGCCCTCTGCAACGTCGCCGGCGCTGCGGATGTTGCCAGGGAAGTCGAAGAACATTCCGACGAACTTGACCTTGAGCTTGGCTTCCGCGGCCGCCTTCATCAGCAGAAGGACATCATTTCCCCAACTACCGACGATAACCGTATCGGCTCCAGACGCCGCAATTCGCGCGACCACAGGAGAGAAGTCCTGCAGCTTGTTCGGCTCGTGCTGGACGGTATCGACGACTGTCATCCCGCCCTCTTCCGATAGACGACGCGATGCCTCCTCCATCTCGTGACCGAACAGGACGTTCTGGTTCACGATAAACGCCTTCTTGCCGATCGACTTGCCTTTGAAAACTTGGGCGAGCGCACGAACGCGGGACGGAGCATCGGCTGCGAACTTGAAATGGTAGAAGTGACACTTCTCTCCCGTCATGGGGAGCGCTTCCGATCCCGCGTTCAGGAAGATTGCCGGATCGTTCGGGTTTCGCAGATTGTAGCGGCGCACGTCATCCGTGATCTGCCCCGAGATCGCAAACGACACCCCCTGGACGATCACCCGGGCCCCATCGTTCAATGCCGCCGTCACCTTCTCGGAGGCACCCGCCGGCGTTCCTTGGTTGTCGTAGGTCAGAAGCACGATCGGCTTACCGTTGTAACCGCCGGCTTCGTTCAGCTTTTCGATCTCGTACTTCGCGGCAGAGACATAAACGGAGCCGGTCGCGGCGTTGGGGCCCGATAGCATCTCAATAAGGGCAACCTTGAGGGGCTCTTGCGCGAGCGCCGCGGTCGCATTGAGTAACAATGAGGCACTGCCTAGAACAGCATAAATCTTGTTCATACTTACGTCCTCTGTCGGCCGGCTATAATATATGATGTAGGGAGAGACAGATTGTCAATAATATAATATATGATATATGAAATTGCCGCACCGCGCTATCTATCGTCCGGTGCGCGGATGTTGAATAGCCCCAACCCCAGGGACTGATCGACATTGTCGACAGCCGGAGGCTTACCCATCGTGCGGCCAGCCTCTTACATGTGAGGCCTGATGCGAGCCCCTTGGCGAATTGCCGTCGATACCGGCGGAACGTTTACTGACCTTGTGATTGCCGACGCAGATGGGGTGGTAATCCCAGTCAAATCGCCCACCGTTCCAAGCGATCCAGCTGAAGGAGTAATCGGTGCAGTCAGGCTCGCGGCAGAGCGTGTCGGGATGTCATTCGCAGCTCTGCTTCAGGGATGCGAACAGTTTATCCACGGTTCGACGATCGCGACAAACACGTTGCTGGAGGGAAAGGGAGCCAAGGTCGGTCTCATCACGACATTCGGCTTCCGCGACACGCTCGAGATCCGGCGCGGACTTCGCGGTAATCCTTGGGACCATCGCACGCCCTACCCCAGTGTCCTCGTTCCGCGCAGCCGACGTCTGGGCGTCAAAGGTCGCATTTCCACCGACGGCACGATCACGGAATCTCTCGATCGCGACGGCGCGCGGGACGCGATTCTTGCGCTGCGCAAGATGGATGTCGAGGCACTCGCGATCTCTCTCATCAATAGCTTCACCAATCCGGCTCACGAAGACGAAATCGCAGCCATCGCTGCCGAATGCTGGCCCGGCGTCTGGATCTCGCGAGGTGCCGAAATCGCGCCGCTGCTTGGAGAATATGAGCGCACATCGACCGCGGTGGTAGACGCGGCCGTCGCACCACGCATCGTCCCCTATCTGACCGAACTGGCTGAACTCCTCGAGGCGGGCGGCCTTGCGAGCCGCTTGCTGCTGATGCAGAGCAACGGCGGAATGCTGACCGTCGACCAGGTCCGGGCCCGTCCCGTGGCACTCGTCCTGTCCGGTCCCGCCGCTGGCGTCGGCGCACTCAACCTCTTCTCGGCTGCTCACGGCGATGCGCCAGACATGGTGACGATGGAAATCGGCGGCACGAGCTGTGACGTTATTCTAATGCGCGATGGCCGTGTCGAGATGGCCGACCAGATCGAAGTGGCGGACTACCACGTCATGACACCTTCGGTCGACATTCACACAGTCAGCGCAGGCGGCGGCACCATCGCCAAGGTTGATGACGGCGGCCTGCTGGTAACAGGCCCCGAAGGCGCGGGGGCCCGGCCCGGGCCGGCCTGTTATAGCAAGGGCGGAGACCGCCCCACCATCACGGACGCGCAACTGATCCTCGGGCGGCTCAAACCCGGCCCCTATGCGGGCGGCGTCGTGTCTCTTGATCTGGAGAAGGCCAGAAACGCTGTCAGGACTCATCTCTCCGAACGCCTCGGCATGAGCATCGAGGATGCCTCGATCGGGATGTTGGAAATCATGGAGCAGCACCTCCTCCACGCAGTCGAGAAGATCAGCACCGAACGAGGCCACGATCCCGCCCGCTTCATGCTGGTCGCGGTCGGGGGCGCCGGCCCGATGCATGGGGCATCGGTTGGGCGCAAGCTTGGCTGTCGCGGCGTCTACATTCCACGCATCGCCGGTGTGTTTTGCGCACTCGGAATGCTCAACTCTGACGTTCGCCATGACTTCTCTCGGTCGACGTCGACCCGTCTGGTGGCAGGATCGCTCGCCACCTTGGACGCGATCTTCGAGGAGCTCGAGTCGACGGGCCGCTCGGTGCTACGCGAGGAAGGCTTCGGCCCCGATGAGCAGGACTTGCGCCGAGAACTCGACTTGCGTCATCCCGGGCAGCAATGGCCTCTTTCGATCGAGTTGCCGAAAGATGCGAGCGACAGTGCGGCCCGCACCATCTTCGAGAATGCGTATGAACGCCTCTATGGTCACCGCCAGCCCGATTCCATCGTCGAAATTGTCAACATTCGCGTCGTCGCGATCGGTAAGGCGCCGCGCCTCCCGATCCTCAGACACGCGCCGAGCAAAGAACCCCTGCCGGCCGCCAAAAGGCGTCCCGTCTTGCTGCGGCGCCATTCACCGCCGGAGCAGATTGAAGTCTTCTCAGGCCCCGATCTTCGCATCGGTCATACGATCGAGGGGCCTGCCCTGATCGAAGAAGCCACGACCACGATCCTCATCGACCATGGTGACCGTCTCAGGGTCGACGACGCCAATAACTTCGTGATTGAATTTGCGGATAAGGCACCAAACGCATGACGATCGATGCCATTCAACTCACGCTGATCCAGAAACAACTCGACCACATTTCTCAGCAGATGGGCTGGGTGATGATGCGGACCGCACGAAGCGCCATCTTCAGCGTCAGCCACGACTTCTCCTGCTTTCTTGGCGACCGGAACGGTCGGGTCATCGCACAGGCAGACGGTATTCCGATTCATACCGGCGGCGGTGGCTACGCAATACGAGCTGTGATCGAACGTTACGGCGAGACGATTGCCCCCGACGACGTTTATATTCTCAACGATCCCTACGTTGCGGGCGGCAATCATCTTCCCGACTATACGATCATCCGTCCCGTTTTCTTCGAAGGGACCCGCATCGGATTCGTATGCAACCGCGGTCACCAGTCGGATATCGGCGGCGGTGCAGCAGGAACCTACAATCCCAAGGCGACCGAAATATTCCACGAGGGATTGCGCATTCCCGTCATGAGGCTGGTCGACCGCGGCCACGTCAACGACGACCTCTGGAGGCTCCTCCTTCTGAACACTCGCTGCCCGGAACTTATGGACGGCGATCTCAAGGCGATGATCGGCTCAACTCGCATTGGCGCCGAGCGTCTCGCCGGCATCGCTTCCAATCTTGGAGTCACGCGCTGCCGTGAATATTTCGATGCGGCGCTCGATTATGGCGAAAGGCGGATGCGGGCAGCGATTGCGACTCTGCCGGCTGGAAACTATTCCGCGGAAGACGTCAGCGACAATGACTGCTTCGAAACACGGGATGTCGCCGTCCGGTTGGTGCTCTCGGTGAAGTCTGACGGACTTGTATTCGACTTTACCGGGACCGATCCGCAGATATTGGGATTCAAGAACAGCTCGTATCAGAATACTTGCTCTGCGGTCTATCTCGCGTTGTCCACGTTCTTCGACTACGAGATACCCCGCAACGAGGGGACATACAGGTCCGTCGAGATCATCGCTCCTAAGGGTACAGTGGTGAACGCGCTTCCGCCGGCTCCTATGACGATGTGCACGGTATTCCCCGCACAGGACATCATCAATGCGTGTTGGCGGGCGCTTGCGCTGGCTGATCCAAATCGCGGGTGCGGGAGTTGGGGCAAGAACGTCAATGCATCGACGTCCGCGCCGGGAGAAAATGGCGAGCCGTTCATTCTCTACCACTGGAATGGCTCTCCCGCGGCAGGCGCCGTCTGCGAGCGCGACGGCTTCAACACCATGGGCCAGATGACGACACTCGGCGGCACCATGCTGCCAAACGTCGAGAGCTGGGAACGCCTCTTTCCTGTTCAGATCGACAAGGTCGAATTCCGCCGCGATGGTGGCGGCCCAGGCACGCGACGCGGCGGCACTGGCGTAGACTATGTCGTCAACGTCAAGATTCCGGCCGAGCATTCCTTCCGGGGCGAAGGCGCCCGTAAACCAACTGGCCTTGGCGTTGCAGGGGGCGCCGACGGTGCCGCCGGCAGCCTCATGGTTAAACTCGGCGACGCGGGCTTCCTATCGCCGCCTCAATACGACGTACAACGGCTTCCGCCGTTGACATTGCGGATTTCGTCGCCTGGCGGCGGTGGTTTTGGTCCGGCTTGGGAACGCGATCCCGAGAGCGTGTTGCGTGATGTGCAGGATGACGTCGTCAGCCTGGAGGCGGCACGGGACATCTATCGCGTTGTCATCGACGCCGAGACGATGTTGCTGGATCAGAAGGCGACACATGCACTTCGTGAAAATCGCCAGCGGTCAATTTAACAGCCGTGTAACCGCCTAAGCGATTCAAGCCGTGCGGCGAGAGGCGGCGTGACCGTACGCCGCAACGATGTCGGCGGCGAGCAATCCATACTTCGCCTGAAGATAGGGCGTCGACCCACCTTCAGCGAAGGTGTCTTTCACACCCACGCGCGCGAAGCCGACTGACACGCCGGCCTCGAGCAGGATCTCGGCAATCGCCGAGCCCAGTCCACCGATCGTCGAATGATTTTCCGCGGTCACGATGACGTTTCCCGGCTTGCAGTGGCGCAAGACAAACCGGGCATCGAGGGGCTTTAGCCGCGTGACGGCGACGACCGCGACGCTGCGATCCTGTTGCGCGAGCAACAACGACGCCTTGAGTGCTTCGTCGACAAGAATGCCGCTCGCAAAAATGGTGCCATCGCTGCCGTCACGCAGCAACTCGCCCGGCTCATCGGTCGGGATGGGTCGCGACGTCAGATTGGTGACGACGTCGTCCGGCCGCTTCAGGCGAAGATAAACCGGGCCATCGACGGCCAGAGCTGCTGCGACGGCGCCCGCGAGCTGTTCCGGCCCGGCCGGCTCGATGATCGTCATGTTCGGCAACGCCCTGAGCATCGCGACGTCGTCGATGGCCTGATGCGAAACGCCGAGCATCGTCGTGAGGCCCGGCAGGAAGCCGGCGATCTTCACCGGCAAACGGGGATAGGCGATCTGATTAGCGATCTGGTCGAAGCACCGCCGCGAAACGAACACACCGAATGAATGAACGAAGGGAATGTCGCCGCAACGGGCCATGCCCGCGGCCATGCCGATCATGTTCGCTTCTGCAATGCCAGCATCGAAGAAGCGATCGGGAAGCCGATCGCGGAACAGATCCGTTTCGGTCGAGCCCGGCAGGTCGGCACACAGGCATACGATTCGCGGATCATCGATAGCAGCACCGACCAGCGCCTCACCATAAAGACGCGGGACCGGAGCTATGCCGCGGGTGATGAAGTCGCTTACGGTGAGGTCTGCCCCGCGGCTATTGGTGTTCGTCATAAGGAGGCTTCGCCGAGTTCAATAAGCGCCTGCCGTGCCGTTTCCGGCGGCAGCTTGAGATTGTGCGACATGATGCCTTCCAGGTTGGCTACGCCTTTGCCAACCAGCGTTCTCGCGACGATACAGGTTGGTCGCTCTCGCGGCTCCCGCGCCACATCGTAGGCAGAGAGCAGGGCCGAGATGTCGTGACCATCGACGTCAACCACATGGAAGCCGAAGCTTTCCCATTTCGCCACAACAGGCTCCATCTTGACGACACCATCGATGTGACCTCCGACCTGCATGGCGTTCCAGTCGATCGTCACGCACAGATTGGAAAGGCCGTGGCTGCCCGCGGCGAGAGCCGCTTCCCACACTTGCCCTTCCTGAAGCTCTCCGTCACCGATCAAGACGTGAACGCGGCTCGACCGGCGATGGCGTCGATTGGCAAGCGCCATTCCGACACCAACGGACAGCCCCTGTCCCAACGAACCGCAGGTGGCCTCGATGACCGGGCCAAGCCGTTCGGACGCATTGATCTCGAATGCGGAGCCGTCGTGGCAATAAGATGCAAGGCCCTCCTCCGGCAGGCAGCCCCGCTCGACCAGCGTGCCGTAGAATATCGCCGTGTTGTGCGCCGTCGACAGCAGGAAGCGGTCGCGGTCCGGCCATCGCGGATCCGCCGGATCGATTCGCAGCTCGGAGAAATACAGGATCGCGAAGAGGTCGGCGGCACCAAGTCCCTGCTGGACGTAGCCCTGCCCGGAGGGTGCGACCAGAGAGATGACGCGCCGACGCAGACGCCGCGCGATCGCCGCCAATTCGGCAACATCGCGCGTGCGCGGCGCTGGCTGCCGATCGCTGCCGGTTGCTGGTGTCATAGATCAGGCCGTCTTGCGCATGGCCCGAAACGCGCCGTCGGTCGCTTCGAGGACATCGTCGATGTCGGTCTCGGTGTGGGCAGCTGACAGAAACATGTTGTGCCAGGGATGCATATAGACTCCGCGCTTCATCGCCTCGGCTACGAAGCGATTACCCAGCGCGAAGTCCGCATCGCCATCAAATAGGATCTGCGGCATTTGCGCCGGACCGGTCTGCCGCAGCGAAAAGCCGTACATCTGCGACTGGACCGTCAGTCCATCGCGCAGCCGCTGCCCCATCGCGGCCATTTTGGCGATCGCATTCGTGGTCGACAACTTGCGGATGGTGGCGACCGCTGCTGCCATGGCGACTGCTCCGCACCAAAATGAGCCTGTGAGGTAGACGCGGGCGGCTGCTTGCCGATAGCGGTCCACCCCTGCAACAACTGCAAGCGCGTGACCATTGGCAACCGCCTTACTCCACGCACTGAGATCGGGGCGAACACCAAGCGGCTCCCAGCTTCCGCCGAGGTCGATGCGGAAACCGGCGCGGACGTCATCGAGAATGAGTGCGGCGCCTGCGGCATCGCAAATCCTTCGAGCGGTCCTGGCGAAGATTGGATCGGGTAGTTCCTGGTCTTTCCGGGTGTCGTGCTTGAACGCCGTCACCAGGATTGCCGCAAGATCTTTGCCAGCTTCGTCAGCGGCCCGCTCGAGACTTCCCGCATCATTATAGTCGAAGTAGGCGATGTGAGCGCGGTCCTCCATGGTGACGCCCTCCAGCGAGGGCGAGCACCAAGGGACGGCGCCGTGGTACGAGCCCCGCGCTACCAGGATCTTGCGCTTTCCCGATAACGCTCTCGCGATAGTTACGCAGGACGTAGTTGCGTCCGTTCCGTTCTTGGCGAACATAGCCCAATCGGCATGAGGCACTGTCGCTACGAAAAGCTCCGCCAACTCGACCTGGATTTCCGACGGCCCGGTCATGACGTCGCCGAGCCGGCGTTGCACAGCAGTCGCTGCTTCGACGTCCTCATCGCCGTAGCCGAGAATGATAGGCCCATAGGCGCACATTAGATCGATGTAGCTGCGACCATCGACGTCGGTCAGACGGCAACCACGAGCGCTGCGAAAATACTGCGGATAGCCTGCGGGTAGCCTCGCCACGTTCATGTGGCCCCACATTCCGCCCGGAACGACGCGCTCGGCGCGTCGGCGTAGAACTTCGTCGGCGCTTTCGAGACCGCGCGAATTGCCTTCCATCGAAATTCCACCCAGGGTCGTACCATCAACACCAAGATAATATATCATATATTATAGAGGGTCAATATTGCGATCTGCGACGGCCTGGTTTTCTGTCTCTCACCGGCACTCGAATCATCGGAAAAGCATGTGACACAGCAGGGAAATGACGGCTTCGCGGAAATCGGGCGAGATAATCTTACCGCGAGGGTCTACAGCGAACTCCGCTTGTCATTGATGGAGGGTCGTTTTCGGCCGGGTCACCGATTTAAGATTTCCGAACTCGCGAAATCATTGGGCGTTTCTGAAACTCCAGTCCGAGAAGCATTGATGCAGCTCGTAAGGGAGAGAGCGCTGACCATGAAGGCGGCGCGCTCGGTCGAAGTCGCACGACTGACGGCCGACCAGTACGAGGAACTGCGTGCCATTCGCCTGTTGCTCGAAGGGGCGGCTGCCGAAAGCGCCGCTACGCGGATGAGCGCGGACGAGATCGCAGAACTGAAAACTCTCAACGAACAGCTCTACGCGGCTGAACGGAACGAACAGTGGAGCGAAGCGGTTCGAGTGAATTGGAAGTTTCACTACACCCTCTATCGAGCTGCAGAGAAGCCGGAGCTGCTGGCGTTGATTGAAACCATATGGCTGCGAAACGGCCCGGTTTTGAGCATGGCCTACCCTCATGCGCCGCCGACCTATCCCGGCCCGCACCAACACCTCAATGTCATCGCGGGCCTCGAAGCCCGCGACCCCGCGCGAGTAAAAAAGGCGATTCAGGACGATCTCATTGAAGGCGGCACCAACCTCCTGCGCCACCTCCGCGAGATCGAAGCTGGCACTGCCTCTGCGGGCTGAGTGCGGCTGAGACTCGTACGCCTCCTTGAAATTCAAGACCGCGGGTGGATCCTTTCGACGCGATTGGCATGCCCATGATGATGCGGATGTGTCGCGGCCGGATTGATCTGCCCGTCGGCATGCACGCGCAGGTGTTCGGCTTCGGGCAGCAGAGCTGCGACTGAAAGGCGTTCGACGGCTTCGGTGTCGATATCCGAGCCGAGATTTTCAGACGGTTTCCGTCGTCCCGTACACAACGCCGCCGCCCTGCAGACCGTTTGCGAACACGGCGGACGCTCCCGTCCAATGCCCTGCGTACCGTCGGGGACGATTCTACTGGCGAGCGCGATACATCCGTTACCGGTCACTGCGGGTCCCGTCGCCTGTGTCTTGATCGCTTTAGGATCCAGCCTGCGCAACTTGCGATCTGATATATAATATATAATATGCGTTCGATGATCTAAACTGGTTTTGGGAAGGCTGCCTATGATTTTCGCGGGGCTGGCCGACGATGTCACTGGCGGCATGGAACTGGCCGCCGTTCTGGCTGGTCAAGGGGTCGATTGTAGCTTCGTCACCAATCCCGACCGCGTTCAGTCGGGTCGCGAAGCCGTCGTTATCGCCCAGAAGACGCGTACTTGCGCGCCCCAGGACGCCTTGCGAATGACGGAAAGCGGTCTTCGCGCGGCGATGCGCGCGAACGCCGCGCAAATCTTCTTCAAATATTGCGCCACCTTCGACTCGACCGCGAAAGGAAATATCGGGCCCTGCGCCGACCTCATTGCGCGCGAGCTCGGCGTCGATTTTACCTTATTCGTGCCCTCGTTTCCGGAAGCAGAGCGCTACGTCTTCCAAGGTCATCTTTTTGTCCAAGACCGGCTCGTCTCGGAATCGCCGAAACGCTTCGACCCGTTGACGCCGATGACCGATCCCAATCTCGTCCGCGTTCTGCAGGCCCAAACCGCTGTTGCGATCGGCCATCTGCCACTCCAGATTTTGCATCGCGGGCCGGCTGCTGCCAGAGCCCATGTCAATGCGCTCCGCCATGACGGTGTCGGCTACGCAATTGCTGACGCCATCTCGAATGACGATCTGGCCGCACTTGCCGAACTGACGGCGGAGTGGCGCTTCATGACCGGGAATTCGACAATCGCCGGCTTTTATCCGCCGATATGGCAGCGCCAAGGCCTGATCCCGCTCGATCGCGAACCGCCGAGCCTGCCTCCGATCGATGGGCCGGCGGTTGTTCTCGCGGGAAGCTGCGCGGACCGCACGCTGGAGCAGCTTGTCGCCTTCGAGCATCACCGTCCCGTTATTAGAATCGATCCTTTCGAAGCCGCGCAGCGCGACCTTGTCCCCGAACTTTTCGCGCAGGTCCAGGCACGATTGGCCGACGGGCCGGTGGCGATCGCCAGTTCGGCTCTTCCGGCCGACGTCAAAAACGTCCAGGACAAGTTGGGCATTGCTGGAGCGGCCGCGACTATCGAAGATCTTCTCGGGCGTCTGGCGTCGCAACTTCGCCGCGCCGGCGTGCGTCGTTTTCTCGTCGCAGGGGGTGAAACATCCGGTGCCATTCTCGACCATCTTGGCGTCGAGTCGATGCAGGTCGGACGCTATGAGGCGGCCGGCGTCGGACGCGCGGTGAGCGAACAGGAAAACCCGATTGCACTGTGCCTCAAGTCGGGCAAGCTCGGTCCCGTCGATATGTTCCTGCCCACGCTCGAGGCCATGCGGGGTCGAAGCTGACCAGGCCTCCGGACCACGACTCGACTTTCTTTATCCGCACGCCTTCACGTGCATCCCTCGTGTGAGGGACTTCGAAGCGGCGATAATTGGAGCATGATGAATGATAACCTCCCCCCTTCGCGACGAGATCGTGACGACCTATCGACGCCTCGCCGCGGCGAATCTGTTGCAGTTGAGTTCAGGCAATATCAGCGCGAGGCACGGTGACAACATTCTGATCACGCCGACTGGGGCTAATGCCGACCTGCATGCGGACGACCTCGTGCTGATCGGCTTTGACGGCCGAGCAACGGGTCCCGGCGTTCCCTCGAGCGAATGGGCCATGCACGCGGAGATTTATCTGCAGCGCCCGGATGCCAAGGCCGTGGTGCACACCCACGGCGACGCATGCACTGCTCTTTCTTGCCACCGGCGTCCGCTGCCGCCTTTCCACTATATGATCGCGTCTTTCGGTGGCAGCGATGTCCCATGCACGCCTTACGCTCCTTTCGGTTCGCGCGAGCTTGCGCAGCACGCCGGACAAGCGCTCAAGGAGCGTAGCGCCTGCCTGTTGGCAAATCACGGCATGATCTGCTTGGGATCAAGCGTAGAGGCCGCGGCAAAAACGGCGCTCAAGCTCGAGATGTTGGCGCGTCAATATATTCTAACTACGCAGATCGGACCGCCCATCATGCTCACAGCGGACGAACTCGCAGAAGTCTCGCGTCGCTACCAATACTATGGCGCAACTTATATCCCCGAGAGCGAGCGCAAACCGTAACCCGAGCCGTTAGCTCAGACGAAGCAGATGGAGGAGTGAAATCCGCGCTCTTGCTAATTTGCAGATGCCAAGGGGCGTGCTGTCCTTTTTCGAATGTCCGCTTTGGGTCAAAAGCAGACGTTTAACTCATAAGCTTTTGCCGGAAAATCACTGCCTGAGATACCAAGCCTTGATATGCCACCGCTTGAGGGCGCTTGCCCCCTAATGTCCGAGGCTGAATACGCGTCGGCTTTCAAGCGCACAACTGATAAGCTTTTGCATCATTGCTTATCAGTCTGCGGACTGACTCCATTTCGCGAATTTGTTTATTAGTCTGCTGACTGACTCCATTTTGTTATTTGCCTATCAGTTAGCGAACTAACTCCATTTTCAGAGCTTGCTTGTCGGTCGGCCACTGACTTCTATCTTTTCCTCATCAGCTAGATGACTGACACCATTTCGAATATTTCGCATCAGCGACGTTCACTGCCCACTTGAGATGTGGGGCCAATGTCCGCTTTGGGCCAAAAGCGGTCATTCCGGTGAAGTCTGATTTAACCAAGAAGCGAGCCATGGTTGGAAGCGGACATCAATAGCAAGTTGGGCGCCGTTGTCCCGCCGTAGCAAGGCATGAGGTCCATTAGGACACGCTCGCCTTTCCTCGCCCGAGGCACTCACAGAAACCCTTCCTACGCGGCGTCGCCGGTCTCAATCAGGCGTAGGCGGCTTCTTCTTTCTTCAAACGCTCTTGCAGGAATTCTCTTCCGGACTGGTTTAGTCCGTTCGAAGAGAGTAAAAATTTATAATGGCCGATGACCTTCTCGTATCCCTGAATGAGAAAGTCCAAGATGTGATTCACCATGCGTCACCTCATCGTTGAGCTGACGGAGGCACCGGAACGGCTCGGGCATCCGGAATGCCATAGGTAAAGTTTCAGCCTGGAGGTTCTGAAGCGTGGCTCTCTCTTCGGAAAGCGTCTCTCTACCAAAAGCCGCTCTGTCTCAGTAAGTTGGGTCTCAAGCAAGCGGCGGTAGCGGCGGATATTGTTAACCGTTGACGGATATGGGCGAGTTTGTCGTCAATCATCATCACCCTAGACGGTCGTTAGGTCCTTCATCTGTTTGGTTTCGGGCGCCGCCCGATCGCGAAAATAGTAAAATGAGTTTTCGCGATCAAGGGACTCGCTTGTCGCATTTTCAGTGTGCTCTCCCCTTGGCCTCATCCTGGCAAAGATTTGCCGAGGGCAAAACCACGTTGGCAGCGCGCAAAGCTCAACCAAAAAAAATTCTGTTTACCCTTGAAACTTTTTTTGGGTCTCCCGATTTTTTTGCCGTCGCCGGAAGGCGATCTGGGTGCCTCGATCAGGGCCCAGCAATGAGACGGACGCCGGCGGGTGGCCGGCGCCGCTCGTACCCAACTTGCTCTAAGGAGGATTTGGCTATGAGGTATGATTGGAGCCCTCTGTGGCGGTCGACGATCGGGTTTGACCGACTGTTTGATGTCTTCGACGAGGTCCAGCGGACCACGGAAGACAATTACCCCCATTACAATATCGAACGTCTGGACGAGAACCGCTTCCAGATTTCGGTGGCACTGGCTGGCTTCAGCCCAGATGAGATCTCGCTCACCGTCGAGCAGAACGTGCTGACCCTCGAAGGTCGCAAGGCCGAAAAGGACGGTGATAAAATCTACCTCTTCCGCGGCATTTCAACTCGCCCGTTCAAGCGCCAGTTCACGCTTGCCGACCACGTCGAGGTGAAGTCGGCTCGCTTTGAGGACGGGCTTCTTGTAATCGAACTGGCCCGCGAAGTGCCGGAAGCGATGAAGCCACGGCAGATTGCCATCAATAGCGTCCTGCCAAAGTCGCCCGAACAGATCGAGGCGAAGGCGGCTTAATATAGCGGGCTGCCGTCACGCTGCGGCAGCCTCTTAAACTCGGTTAGACACTCATTCGTCAACAATGGAGGCACCCATGCGGCAGACGACCGCACATGCTGGACTTCGCCCAGACCACAACATCTTTGACTTCAATGCCCTCCTGCATCCGGACAAGGTCTTTCGCCATCCGAGAGACGTGGTGAATTGCACCGATCTCACCCTTGGCGAGAAGCGCGCCATATTGGCATCCTGGGCATCTGACGCGGTAGCGGTGGCATCGTGTCCCGGCTTGCGGGCACCTTCTGGCTTAAGCGCCCCCGTTACAATCGGCGAAATCCTGAAAGCACTCCGTGACTTGGACGGCGGCCCCCCGCTTCCGCCAGGTGGCAAGGCCCAGCGTATCGGCTCAACGTCACGGGCAATGGCAGCGTGAGGGAGGCAGTGATGAATCTTCCACAGCATGTCGTCGACAATCTTGAACGGCGGTGGGCTGCCAAACTCGAACAGGATGTTGAGACATGGAAGAAGCGGAAGCCGCCCCGGTGTAGGCAACAGGAATGCCGAATAGATCGCCCTAACGCCACGCTCCAGACCGAGCGCGCTCGATTGCGCTCAGTCGAACATCGGACAGGAGCCGGCCACCGGCTCGCTTTCCAACCGATGTTGAGAGCAGCTCGTTTCTGAGAGGTCCGGTCCATGAAGCATGTGACTAGCCGAACCTGGATGCCCGACGATATTCGCCGACTTCAAGAGATGTCTAAAAGTGGCATCTCCGCGGCGCGCGCCGCTGTGGTACTGCGCCGCTCGATCTCCTGCGTTAAAGCTAAGGCAAAAAGCTTAGGCTCCCCGTTTCCTGATGAGCGTCTTTTGAAGCGAGAACGTCGATCTCGAGAACGACAGGCATCAGGATTTTACGAGCCGACGTGAGGCGAACGCCATGGGAGGAGGAACGGTCGGGCATGATGACGGCGGAGCCGTTGATATCTGTTCGCCTCGATCCCCAAGCACCTTTTTCGTCGAAACGTTTATGAAATGGATCTCCGCGCAGGCCGGGCAATTGACCACCCGGTGGGTTTTGTCAGCTTCCGGCCCGGCCTCATCGTCAAAACGCTGTTGGACGTTGAGACCAGTGTTCGGGCAACGGTAAAGAAAGCTCGACATATCAGACTTTATGCACAAAGAGACCGACTAAGCAGCACACTCCGGGCGAGGGCAGAGGCAAGCGACGGCGCGCACAGAAGTGCGCCCGCGAAGATGATGCGGAACATTCAATTTTCCTAATGGTTACGGGGTCGAGGCAGCTCGCCGCTTTGCCATACGGGCGGCGAAAACTTAGTCCCGGTCAGCGTGATGAACTGGCCGGGATTTTTTTCAAACGGTTGGAAGCTTTCCGTTTAGCGGCAGAGCAGATCGTTGCCCGTCCCGGCGCAACGGTAGGAGTCCGATCGGACTACACCCCCAAAGCACAAACCGGTCGGGCTCCTTCAATTCTTTTATCCGCTCTCTGGAACTGGAGAGGCGGTAAACTTCGCCCGGTTGGTCTGACATGAGCCAGCTGGGATTTTTTGCCCGACCAGGAACGTGACACCTGACTGAGCCCGAAGCCGAGGTCAGTGGCACGCTTGGCCGACTGGCGGCCTCGAGCCAGTCGGTTTGGGGCCTGCTGCGGTTGCAACGGCGAACGTCAGCCGGCTCCTGGATATTGGCCTTCGAGCTGGCGCGCTGATGTGATCCAGCCGTTACCTTTCCGTAACTCGCGGAAGTCTTCTTCAAGAGCCGTGACGCGCCGGCATCCGACGTCAGACGGAAGTGCGCGACAGCATCACGTGCATTTTTCAGGACGTAGTTCACCGCGTCTGCGATGGCAGTGAAAGGAAGTTTACGGTCTCGTTAGTGATGGGCTGTGCAATGTTCGCTCGCGCACCGTTGCTGCCTGGACGGTCGCAAGCGCCGTGTGCAGCTCCGCTCCGACAACGGCGCCCTCGCCGATCGCAGCGCCCACGCGCTTGACTGACCCGGACCGTACGTCGCCGGCGGCGAATACACCGCGCACGCTGGTTTCCAGCGCCAATGGACGACCGGACCCGGCGTTCGACCGGCCGCTGCTGGGAGGATTGTCCGATCCTGTCGTGATGAAATTCTTGTTGTCCAACGCGATCCCGCTTCCCTTGAGCCAAGCCGTCGCGGGGTCCGCGCCGATGAACAGAAATACGTGACGGATCGCTCTTTCGATTTCCTCGCCGGTCAAATTGTTGCGCCAGCGTACACGTTCCAACTGGCCTTCTCGGCTGCCATAAAGTGCGACCACCTCGGTGTGGGTAAGGATTTCGATACCGTCGATGCTTGCAATGCGGTCGATTAGGTAGCGCGACATAGTTTGGTCGAGACCCGGCCCACGCACGAGCATCCAGATTTTTTTTGCGAAGTTGCGCAGGAACACAGCGGCCTGGCCGGCCGAATTGCCGCCTCCGACCAGAACAACCTCCTCGTCTCGACACAAGCGCGCCTCGATCGGCGAAGCCCAATACCAGACACCGCGCCCCTCGAAAGTCTGCAGGTTCGGCACTTCCAGGCGCCGGTAGCGGGCCCCGGTCGCAACGACTACAGTTGAAGCCTTCACGCGGCGGCTATCCTCCAGAAGCAGCGTGATCGGCGAGTCATTCAAATCGAGCCGTGATACGCCTACCGGTATCATCATTCGCGCACCGAATTTCTGCGCCTGAACAAAGGCGCGGGCGGTAAGCGCCTGGCCGGAAATACCTGCGGGGAAACCCAGGTAGTTCTCGATCCTCGCGCTGGCGCCAGCCTGCCCACCGAAGGCGCGGGCGTCGAACACGACTACCGACAGACCTTCTGATGCGGCATAGACCGCCGTCGAAAGGCCAGCCGGGCCCGCGCCAACGACCGCAACGTCATAGGTTCGGCTCTCATCATCGATTGGCACCATTCCAAGCGCGCGTGCCAGTTCTTCCTCGCTCGGATTTTTCAGGATCATGCCTTTCGGACACACGGCAAGCGGCAGGTCTGCCGGATTTGGAGCGTACTGCAGGACAAGCTTCGCAGCGTCGGGGTCTTTTCCCGGATCGAGCAATTGATGCGGATACGCATTGCGGGCGAGGAAACCTTGCAGGCGCACGACATCAGGATTGGATTCAGGACCGATCAGGACCGGGCCGCCCGTGCCGGCCTCGATTAGTGCGACGCGTCGGAGGATCAGGGCTTGCATGATTCGTTCGCCGAGTTCGGGTTCTTCGATCATCAAGGCCCGCAGCTTCTCCGGTGGGATCAAGAGCGCCTGGACATCGTCGATAGCGTGAACGTCGACGAAGGCAGGTTGGCCTGACAATTGTCCGACTTCAGCGACGAATTCGCCGGGTTCCTGCTCCACGATCGGGGCGCGATGGCCGAGCGGATCGCGCCTGACGACGCGCACTGAGCCCTTGATCAGCACATACATGCCGGGCGCGACGTCTCCCGTTACAAACAGCGCTTCGCCGGCACGGTAGTTCTTGACTGTACCGAAGCGGCGAAGACGATCGATTTCATGGGGCACAAGCCTTGGGAACATTTGTTCGCGGCGGCTATCGATCGTCGACATGAGAAGCTCGCTGTTGGAGGATAATGAGCGTCCTAGTGGGTCATCAGGAGCAGAGTCGGCGCTTCATGCATGAGGCTCTAGGTGACGCCGCCAGTTAGGTCACTTTCGACACGTTGAGATTCAGTCCGACCGCCACCCGGCTCTGCAGCCGGTTGGCCAAGTCCCCCGAGGGCCTCGAGATGGGTTTTGTCGGAGGCGCCGTCGTCCCAGCCATACCGTAACGTCCCTGATCATCGCTCTTTCCTCGCTAGACGAAGGCGCCGCGATATTTTTGCCCTTGGCCCCGTGGGGTTACAGCAGCAGATCAAACAAGCGAAAGCACTTCTGCCAGTGCTCGCTCGACGGATTCTTCAGATTGGGATCGATGATCTTGAAGGCGCGAGCAAGCGCGACGCTCAGACCTCCCGCGATCTCGGGCAGGTGATCCTCGACATCTTCGCCGTAAGCGATGTCAAGGGGCGGCCGCGCGGCAAGGTGGTCGAGGATCGGCCGCAGCTCGATCTCTTCGTCCAGCTTCTCAAATTCATGGAGGCATTCCTGCATGCCTTTGGTGATCGGCAGGTCGAACGGCTCCATGATAACTCGGCCGTTCGCCTTGGTGGCCGCCCGGCCCCGCAACAGGAGGCCGTAGAGTACTTGGTTGATGAAGTCGCTGTAGCGCTTGAGGTCCTGTTTGTCGACGTCGAGGCCGGCGACGATCCGGAAGAATCGTTCGAATTTGGCCACGCTCATGACATGGCTGGTAGGCGGCGGGTTCGATTGCACGGCAGCGATCATGGGCGGCGTCTCCCTCAACCCATGTTGTCGCGCGCCGGCCAGACTGCCCTTGATGGTCGTCAGTTTCGCGCGATTTTCTCGGCTGACGCGGTATCGACGTGAAATTGATTTCCATCAGGGCGCCGTCGTCCATTCATCGAAATCATCGCCTACGCTGGGAGACCGGTCGATGGCTGTTACTGCTATTCACGTTGTTCCGGACGACAATTTCGACGACTGGATCGTTCGTGACGACAATGGGCACGAGCTCGGTCACTATCCAACCAGGGAAGACGCCGAACTTGCGGCGCGACCAATTGCGCGGGAGTTGGAAACCAGGCTCGTCATCCATCTCCCTGACGGGAGACGGAGCTCCACCAATTTTGCGAAGGGATGGCTCGCCAGATTGTTCGGTTCGTGAACTGAAGGCTCAGCCAAGTCGGGTCAGGCCTTGACGCCATCGGCGTGTTGTCGAGCCCACGCCAGCAGGCGAGGCAGCGGCATGGCTCCCGACTGACGGGCGATTTCCCTGCCGTGATGAACAAGCATCAGCGTCGGTATCGCTTGTATGCCAAAGCGCTGTAGCAATTCCGGCGCAGCGTCACCGTTCACCTTGACAAGCCGCATCTCGGGTTCGAGCTGCAGCGTGGCCTTTTCGAACATCGGTGCCATCGCTTTGCACGGTCCGCACCAGGCGGCCCAGAAATCGACCAACAACGGCACATCGCTGTACTTCGCATGCTTGTCGAAGCGCACCGCGCTATCCAGCGCGACCGGCTGGCCTTCATAGAGCGGGCGATGGCAAACTCCACACTTGGCGCCATCGCGAAGCCGCGCTCGCGGCACGCGATTGACCGCATCGCAGTGCGGACAAACGATATGCAGGCTCTTGTCCATATTTTCTCCGTACCGCGTTGACCTCGAAGCATGATGCCCCGACCGTAAGGCGACCTTGATCGGCATCAACTTTGCACTCTATCCGCACCGCCGTGTGGAGATCTGTCCGTTGAGCGGCGCGTATCGGGAAGGGCGAAGATCGACGCGCCCAGTACGGATTTCGGTTCCCTGACACGGCCTGAGACTGTCGCGCGGCGACCAAATCAACCGGTCAGGTCAAGCTAATCTCGCCCGATCTTGACGGCAGTCAACGTGCTGCTGCTTTGCCATCTGTATTGATGCCCGGATAACCCTGCGGCTCGAGTGTCGTGTCATCCAACCGCCAAGGGAATCCGAATCCACAATTTATCGGGAGACAATCATGCATCAGCTCGTTCGAGGAGGCGCGATCGCCGTTGCGATCCTTGGTAGCGTCAGCTTCGCCGTCGCCCAGCGCGCACCCGGCGACCAGTTAACGGTAAATCAGCAACAGGCCGTCAGTCAGGGGCTGGCGTCCTCGCCTTCACAGTCTGCACCATCCGGCGAGCAACCCCAG
Organism: Afipia dichlorophenoxyacetatis; assembly: GCF_055386385.1. Classification (NCBI taxonomy): domain Bacteria; kingdom Pseudomonadati; phylum Pseudomonadota; class Alphaproteobacteria; order Hyphomicrobiales; family Nitrobacteraceae; genus Afipia; species Afipia dichlorophenoxyacetatis. The sequence goes on from NZ_AP029250.1 coordinate 5,009,745, forward strand.
GTTGGCAACAAACTTCCCGATTCCATGTCAGCACAGTCGATGCCAAGCACCGTTACCAATCAAATTCCCGAGACAAAGAACTTGCTTTTCGTGAAGCTGCCGGACCGGATCGTGCTGATCGATCCCGACAACAAGCTGGTCACCCAGATTGTCATGGATAACACCATGACGGATTCAAGTACCACGGGATCGAATACCGCCGGATCGTCGACAAGTACTCCGGACCGGCCTCCACGGTGACGACCAGTAGCTAAATTGATCTCGGCGGATGAGACCGGCGACACGCCGGGCTTGGCATGGCGCGTTTCCGTGGGCGCAACGGAGGTGATGTAAATGATCAGACCCCGCTTCTCGTGGCCAACGACGGTCTTCTTGACGATCGTCGCTGTCGCTCCGTGGATGGACCGCGCCAATGGACAGGAAATCGGGCTGACGCCACTTGAGACGAACGAGGTTGCGCGGGGTTACCGTGCCGAAGCCATAAAGCTAAAAACCGTCGTCAACGACAAGAAAGAGACGATTGGAAGGATCAATGATTTCATCTTTGGCAAAGACGGCAACATCTATGCCGTCCTTGCTGTCGGTGATTTCACCGGACTTGGCGGCCAACATGTCGCTATTCCTTTTCGGAGCCTTAAACTCGACGATCCCTCCGGCTATGTTGTGTTGCCAGGCGCCAGCCGCAATGTGCTTCAAAAACTGCCGGTTTTCGTCGGTGAACGATAGTTCTTAGTACCCCTCAGGCCGCCTGTTCGTCCTCCGAATCGCGGCCGCCTATCAAGCAATAGACAATGCCGAGGGCGAAGATCGCGGCTGCCAACGCCAGGATGTGTAGCGCATCGGTTTCGGTGAGGTCCAGGATGATGACCTTCCTGCAGATCGCCAATAGCGCGATCATCACGACTGAGCGGATCTGGATGACAGTGTCACGGCGTTCAGCCACAACCAAGAGGGATTTCTTGAACTCTAGAGCGATGACCACTGTAAGGATCATGCCGAATACGGCCTGGAACGCCGAGTAGTCGGATGGGTCGAGACCTCCGGCCAAAACCAGGCCGAACAAGATCTTCAGCGTCAGCGTCCACAATGCGGCGACGACGATGACAGCGATCAACCCCGTTAGGAACATGACGACGATGTGCTCGAAGCGCTGGTAGAGCGACAGCAGCCTGAATTGCTCCCTCGTCTCCCTCAACTCCTGTTTGATCGTCATCTAAGCCTCCAATACGACGCGCCGCGATCTCACGCTTCTACAAGAACTCCCCGACGGACTTTCCTTGCCATGGAATTGACGTGTACGTGGAACCTGCATCACAGCGGGATCGCCAGCCGACTACCAACATCATCAAGGAACGCCTGGCGTTACCCCAGGCGCGCCTCCTCCAGCTAGGAGACAAGCTGGACGCTCGGAGTCAGCCCACGCCGCCAATTTACATCGAGCCGATCTGTGAAAAAGCTGGGCGCCAAGACTGCGACGATCTCGTGCACACAAGGTCCTCAGGAATAGTCTTCGTGGCCGCCGTCCTAGGCCCACCAAGTGGACACTTTTTTTGACAGCCGTCAATGCGTCCACCGTCCCGCTCGGGCTTAATCTGATCGTACGTAAAGTCAGGTTGAGAGAGCATGTCATGGTGAACACCACACTCAGCAGCCCCTCGGACGCGCGGACTGATGTTGCGACAGCAGCGCTCGCTCCGAACTGGTGGCTGTTCCTGTTACGGGGCGTTTTAGGCATCATCTTCGGATGCTTGGCACTGATCTTTCCCGGGCCAACAATGTTATCGCTGGTCCTTTTATTCTCCGCCTACATGCTGGTCGATGGGGTTGCCGGGATCATTTCGGCCGTCCGCGCAATGCGTTACGGTGATCGGTGGGGACTGGTGATCTTGGAAGGGCTAGTTAATGTGGCGGTGGGTGTCGGAGCAGTCCTCTGGCCGGCCCTTACCGTGCTTGCGTTCGTCCTGCTGGTTGCCTCATGGGCCATCGTCACCGGCGTGTTGATGACCGCTGCGGCTTTCCGCCTGAACCTGGAACATGGCCGCTGGTGGCTGGTCTTGGGCGGGGTGCTGTCGCTGGCATATGGTGCGCTGCTTTTCTTCACGCCCTTGATAGGAGCTATCGTCTTGACCTGGTGGATGGGCGCATATGCCCTCGCCTTTGGCATCGCGCTGGTCATATTCTCGTTCCGACTTCGGTCGCGGCAGCACCGAGGAGCTAGTCCCACGGTCGTGGGCACGCCTGCGTGAGTGACCCATAGCGAGGTCGCAGCGAAGCGCCGGTTCCGCGAAATGGAAACCACTGCGATCGATGATGAACTCTTCCTGAGCTAGTCGAAACGGTTCCGGCAAGTAACCCGTGTTGGCGTCCCGCGCCGACAGAAAAACCCAATCTTGCCCAAAACAAGAATCGCTGACTGACCCAATGTTTCGACGATTCTCTTTTCAAGCGGTCGGCAGCCTCTGATCGTTTCCGCTTGAACCTTCTCTACCTGGTTGTACTCGGGGGCAGCGCAATTGCTTATGATTTAGGGTTGCTGACCTCTGAAGATAGGTATCAAATTTGTTCGGGTCATTGCGAAGTAACGCAAGGCACGAGTAATGCCGTGGACCGATCCCCTTTCAGATCCTGACGAGTTGCGGCGATGTATGCGCGACGTTATCGCCCTTTTGACGCTTCCCAAGGCGTTGCGAAACTACGATTTGCGGCGGATCGCGGACAACATCGCCGGCGCATTATTCACGATGCTTGCTGCTGACTTTGTCCTCGTTATCCTCCCGAACCAAGACAACCAACCCACTGAGTTGCTTCGCAGCGATCCTGACTTAGGCTCTGCAAGTCTGGATTATGTAAGGACCATGCTAAAACGTGAATCAGCGATATTTAGCGACAATCAAGGGTTTACCGTCGCCAACGGATCTAGCGGCCATAACCTGCACGTAGCAATCGCACCAGTCGGGCTGCGGGAGAATGCCGTGATCGCTGCCGGCTCCTTTCGCGAAGAGTTTCCAACCAAAACGGAACGGCTGCTGCTAACTACCGGGGCAAATCAGGCGGCAGTCGCTTTCCAGCATTGGTTAGACGACGTGGATAAGAGACGATTCGTCACGTTGGCGCGGCAATCGACCGATTTTATAGGCATTGCTTCGTTGAGCGGTAATATTCAATACGTGAACCCGGCTGGCCTGCAATCAATGGGTCTTGCCACGCTCGACGATGCACTGCGATTTCGCATGCTCGACCTCGTATCGCGGGAAAGCCGGCAGGTCGTGCGGAAAAAGATTTGGCCCCTGGTGCTGCGTACGGGCCGATGGAAAGGAGCACTCGATCTTATCCACTTCGGATCCGGAATTGCCGTCCCCTTCCTTTTGGATTGCTTCAGGATCGACGATCCGCGAACCGAACAACCGATGAGTGTCGCAACCGTTGGCCGCGGTCTTAGCTCGCAGAAGCTTGCCGAGGCAGAACTGCATCACCCTAACGAAACTCTCGAACGACGCATGGAGCAGCGAATAATCGAACTGACCAAGGTAAAGAAAAAACTCGTGACGGAAAACGTCGGACGCGAGCAATCCGATTTCCGCTTCCGGGAATTGCACGATGCGCTTTTTCATAGCGCGCACGTCACAGCAGCCCAGATGGCTGCATCGATTGCCCACGAACTCACACAGCCGCTCACATCCATCATCAACTCGATGAATGCGACACAACGGCTCTTGGCTCGTAAGGACCGCGCCAGCCTCGCGATAGCACGAGACGTTGCCAGAGAAGCGGCTGCCGAGGCGCTCCGAGCAAGCGAAATCATCCGGGGGCTCCGCCAGTTTGTCAGACCAGATGAGAAGGAACGACGAATAGAAGTCTTGTCCTCGATAATTGAGGAAGCCGTCGCCCTTGCGTTGAGCAGTGTCGCTCCGCTCGCGGCAACCCTCAGGATTGTATTAGACGCTAGAGCTACGCACGCATTTGTAAATCGGGTTCAAATCCAACAGGTCCTGATCAATCTCATTCGCAATGCGCTTGAATCGATGGCAGATCAGGAACAGCACGAAATCACTATAGCGACAAAACTGATAGGCGATAGGATGATCGAGGTTACAGTCGCTGACGTCGGCCCCGGAATTAGCGAAGATATGGCCTGCCGGCTTTTCCAGCCGTTCGTTTCAAGCAAGCACAATGGGATGGGACTTGGCCTATCCATTTCACGCTCGATTATCGAGACGCATGGCGGACAGTTGTCGGCAGAGTCAAAAGCAAGCGGCGGCAGCTGCTTCCGCTTCACCCTTCCGACCGATGGTGGTGGGGGCGATGTTAGTTGAACGAACCGTCTACGTTCTGGATGACGACGAAGCCGTGCTTCGTTCACTAGAACGCTTATTGGGTTCAGCCAATTTCGAACCGGTTACCTTCGAGCGAGCCGACGATTTTTTGGCAGCCGCCACGCGGTTCAAACGGGGATGCGTGCTGCTGGACGTCCGTCTGCCAGGCTGGGACGGGCTGCAAGTCCAGGCGCAATTGGCCCGGATGCGGGGTGACCTGCCGGTCATTATCGTCACCGCCCAAGGTGACGTCCAAACGGCAGTCCGAGCGATGAAGGCTGGCGCCAGCGACTTCTTAGAAAAACCATGCAGCGATCATGCGTTGCTTGGGGCGATCGAGGCGACACTCAATCAAGAACACCGGATCGCGCGCAATCGCGATGCCGCCGATGCGGTCCGGCGGGTAGCAAGCCTCAGCGCACGCGAGCGGGACGTTTTTGACGGGTTGATGTCCGGTCGTCCCAACAAGGTAATTGCCTACGAACTCGGCCTCAGTGTACGCACCGTTGAGGTACATCGCGCGCGCATGATGGATCGGCTTGGAGTACGCCAGCTTTCAGAAGCCATCCGGCTCGGCGTCATGGCGAGGCTTGTGACTGGCTGATCCGCAGAAAATTGCGGTATTTGGAGAAGACACAGGTTCGGAGCTCAGGCTGCCACCGCCATCGAGCTTTCGCTCACGCGGTCTTCCAGTGCATTACGGTTCAGGATTTTGATCGTCCGCTTGCCAGCGAAGGTGATGACGCCCCGCTGTTTCAGGTCAGTGAGCGCACGGCAAACTGTTTCCACCGAAATTGCGAGATAGTCGGCGATGTCGTAGCGCGAGACCGGCAATACGACCTGCCCGCCTTTGTCCGAGGCGCGTCCGTCCAGCCACAGCAAAAAGGAGCCGACCTTCTCCTGTGCGGTGACCCGGCCCACGATCAGCAGTTGAGTTTCTGATCGCAGGAGAGATTGGAACGCGACCTCCCGCAGTTCCCGGCCAAATCCAACTTCACGCTCGGCCAGCAGATCAACCCGCGGGCCGGGATAGCTTGCGAGCGCGGTCTCGTCGGCGATCGCCTCGATCGTCGCTTCATTTTGACTGCCCGAAACAAAGAAGAAATCGCGCGGCAGCATCAAGTCCAAGATCTGCCGCCGCCCGTCCGATCGCACGGCACAACGCCGGACCGCGCCAGTAATAACGTAGTACCAATGCCCAGCAGGCCCCGGATCATTGGGAATTTCCTGGCCCCGTCCGCAGATCATAAACTTGGCAAACATATCAAGACGCTTCAGCGCATGCGGTTGCGCCAAAAGCATTCGCCGATAGTACTCTGCCGCATGTGCCCTTGTTTTCATTATCTCACCCTGTTCGATGGACGCAATCCCCAAAAAGGTGAACGGTCGCTGGGCAAGAATGTTCAAAGAAATCTGACGAGTCACGTACCGTAAAAGTACGTAATGCAGCTGTCTCGGAGGGCCTCGACTTGAAGATCAACGACGTCTCCGCGATAGTTGAATGACCGCAACTCAATACGCACCGTTGGTCGACCGGGTGTGGTGCCATCCCGTTTTTACCAGTGACCGTCAAATACACTTCCCGCTGCTTAGACTTCTCAAGGAGGGGTGAAGATGTATCCAACGGGCGCTGTTCGTCCTTGACCGGCAAGGTGTCATTACGTGCAAGTGTTGCTCATCGATCGCGGTCAGTCCTCGCGCCCACCCGGCCGCCGATACCGGCGCGTGATGCGCCTGCAGAAGAGACTGAGCATCATCGATCCTTCGCTAACAAAAGTCCGGCGCGTCGAAGGACGAATTGAAGAACGGAGTTTAACTATCCGGCATAATCGAAACCTCCGCTGGGAAACGTATGCAGACGTGCTCAGGAAGGCGCTCATCGTCGATCAGGGCGTGGGCACCTCATCGACCCAAGATATTCCGAACTTGTCGAGACCCTCGGCCAGGAAATCGCCCAACAGCGGCTCGCCGAGCAGGTAACGCACGGTTTCTCTACGCGGGTGGCGGTATCCGTTCCGTCGTTCAGCTGCCCGGCTACGCAGGTCCTCCCACTCATCGACCGCGCCATCGCCCCGTCCGAGCCACATCAGCGCGACGAGGTCGATCTGTTCGTCCTCGTTCATGGCCCTGATGAAGCTCGACATCTCATCAGCGACAGAGTCGCTGCCATCGTCTTGCAATATGTCGACTTCAGCATCGTCAGAAGGATTCGATCCGGTCTCCTCATCGGCCGGTAAATCCTTGACATCAAACTCTTGCGCTTTTTCAATCAGAAAGCTGACCTTTTCGCGCGAAACGGCTAGTTCGGGCATCGGCTGCTCCTTACCTGCGCGTGTTCCGGTCAACGCGCCAAGCGGCAAGACGATCCGTTGCACCAAGCCGCACAAATCCGCAGCTCGCCGGCTCGCTCGGCTCGATATTCCGACCATCAGCTATTGCGATCGGTTGACCGGATCGGGCAGCTGCCGCAGATGTTTTCGTCGGCTGGGTCGAGTGACTAATCGAAATGGTCGCCAACGGACGCTGTTCGGCAGTCTTACGCGGATTTCGTGCGAGTGTGAAATGGTGAAAATCTCGCAAGGTAAGAGCGGTGGCTGCGTCGCGTTCGGCGCCGGGCCTTAATAGTATCGCGGAATCGGTCCGAGGTGCGGCGTCGGCCGGTCCGAAAGATCGAACATAATCTCGTCGACGTAGCACCAGCCCCATCCCTCCGGCGGATCATAGCCTTCGATGATTGGATGGCCGGTCGCGCGAAAATGTTTGGTCGCATGCCGATTGGGCGATTCATCGCAGCAGCCAACATGCCCGCATCTCCTACAGACGCGCAGATGCACCCATGGAGAACCCATCTTCAGGCATTCCTCACAGCCGAGGGCGCTCGGAACAACGTCGCGGATTGTCGCCAGATGTCGGCAGAGTATCGCCATGCTCGCCTCTCGATCAGAATAGCATATTGGAATGCGCTCCGGGCGAAATTGACACCCGTCAAGACGCAAAACGACAAGTGATCACTGCCGAGCCGCCTCATCGGTGAAGCGTCCCGCTTGAACTGATCAAAAGGGCCGTCCGGATTTTTCTTTCCGAGGGAATGGCGCTCAGGAGCAGCAAATGTCGAACCTCTTAGGAGCTTCTGTCGGTTTGCTCGACCGGATTGCGAAATCTAAACCAGGCTGCCATGCTTTGAGAGGTATCAAAGGCGCCTGCGTCTTTGGCGTCGTTTCCTTGCACGCGTGGAACCCGGCCTTTACGACCACGGCCCCTGCACGGCCTTGGCATTCCAGGGCAAACCTCTGGGCGCATGCTGGATGGTCAACCATTGATCGGTTGTGAAAGCCTCTATCGCCCATCGCCCGTTAAATCTGCCTATTCCCGAGTTCTTCTCGCCGCCGAATGGACAAGTCGGAACGTCGATTACGGGATGGTCATTGAGATGGGCCATGCCTACCTGCATCCGCTGGGCAAAGTGCGCGCCGCGATCGAGATCGCGCGTGAACACGGCACCCGACAACCCGAAGCTCGTGTCGTTGGCGACAGCCAAGGCCTGTTCGGCTCCATCGACGCGGAGAATCGGCGCCACCGGACCGAAGATTTCCTCTTTCGCGAGTTCCATCTCACCGGAGACATTTACGAAAACGTGAGGTGGAAGCACCAATCCTTGCGGTTCGTCTCCAAGTAGTTGCTTGGCGCCCGCTTCGTGCGCGCGCCGAATACGGTCTGTGATCTTATTCAATTGCGCGTCATTGATGATAGGCCCGACCATCGTTTCGCCATCGTCGGGATCGCCGGCCTTGATTGTCCTTACCCGCTCGACAAAGCGATCTACGAAGAGGTGATACACTGCGCTGTCGACGATGATGCGATTGATGGCGATGCAAATCTGTCCTTGGTGCAAGAACTTGCCAAAGACAGCAGCTTCCACCGCCTGGTCCAAGTCCGCATCATCAAGTACAACGAATGGTGCATTGCCACCGAGCTCGAGGTCGACTCGCTTGATGATCGGCGCCTTGGCCGCGCGTTCGGCGATGAAGCGGCCGACCGGTGTCGAGCCCGTAAACGAAATCACGCGTGGAGTCGGATGGCTCACAAATGCTTCGCCGATTTCGCTGCCGCTGGCGACCACGACGCTAAGTAGACCGGGCGGCAGGCCGGCTTCCTCAAAGATTTTGGCGAGCAAAAGTCCACCGGTTACGGGCGTGTCGGTTGCCGGCTTCACCACCACAGCGTTTCCGACCGCCAACGCCGGGGCAACAGTCCTATTGCTCAGATGAAGTGGCCAGTTCCAGGGGCTGATGACACCGACCACGCCGACTGGCTTACGCCGAACCTGATTTTCCTTTCCGGCAATGTCAGACTGAATGATTTGGCTTTCGACCGCACGCGGTACCGAAGCCGCCCATAGCATGACCGCGTGGGTGATTTCCCATTCAAGGTTTGCCTTGAGCCGCGTACTGCCTGATTCCTTGATCAGCCAGTCGACGATCTCTGCTCGCCGTGCGGTCATGACCTCCGCTGCCCGCAACAGCACAATCTCTCGCAAGGCCGGCGCCGATGCGGCCCACGCCGCTTGCGCCTTGGTGGCCGCCGCATAGGCAGCGTCAAGGTCGCTTCGATCGGCATGTGCGATCTCAAGAAGAATCTTGCCGTTATATGGATTCTTATCAACCAACCTGCTCTGGGATTTGCCACGCTTCCACTCGCCTCCAAGCGGCAGCAAGTCGAATCCGTCATATGAAGTCGGTTGGGTAAATTGGATTTTCTGGGAAGCTTGCGCTGTTGGCTCCCGTCGGTCGGCATGGCGTTTAACGGTGCGTGCAATCACGTCTCTACCTCCTTCTCTTGCGAGAATCTTAGCTTCGCGAGATGCCCTGCAATTGGAACACAAGCTAAATTGTCGTCTCTTACCTATTCAGGACTGGATTGTAGTCTGCCTGCCCTTCGCGCGGGGCGCCGCCCAACTCGGACGGCATCACCATTGCCTGGCGACACCGCCCCACCACCTTTGCGCCATTCAATGCTGTGCTTCCGCTTAGCGCCCGTGCGATCATAGATAGTGATGCGATGATCCCTCTTATGCAGGTTCAGCATCATTGGCGTCCGCAGGTTTGCCTAGTCTGCTAAACCAACATCCACTGCTCGATCCTTCTACCGTAGACCCGCTGAATGCTAGGATGCGGAACAGATACCCGCCTTGACTGACGTCAACTTCTGACGCCTTTAGAACGAAAGGGCGCCACAGCATCCCCCAAAGCTATAAGCGAGGGTATCGTTTCAGCCGGCAGGCTTTGGATTGCACCGATGGGAACCCGGCGCTGGCGCTCGAAGAGATAATATGCTGCCGATCGCTCGCACGTCCTGCGTATCGAGGAGATCGTCCGGCGGCTCTCGCATTTGCTCTACGAAATTGACCGACGTCATCGTCGCGGCCGGCAATCTCGTCCATGCAGGCGGATACCACGCAACGAGATAGCCATCATGCTCGATCGTACCCGCAATGCCTCGCTTCCCCAGCACCGCATGATGCATGTCCCCCGCACCATGTTCGCCGCAGCCATCGACCGATTCGGCGGGCCGGAGGTGATCACCGGTCATGCTTTACCAGTGCCGCCGTTGGATGCAGGTGAAGTCATGATCGCCGTCGACACTGCCGGCATCGGCCCGTGGGACGCCGACGTCCGCGATGGGTATTACAAGCCCCGCAAGCCGCATTTTCCGCTGGTGCTCGGCTACGACGGCTCTGGCGTTGTCGTCGCTATCGGATCGCGGGTGCGGCGGCTGAAAGTCGGCGACAACGTTTATTCCTACAATTGGGAAAACCCGAAAGGCGGCTTCTACGCTGAATATGTCGTCGTGCCCGCCGACAAGGTCGCGCCAATCCCAAAGCGGCTTGACTTGCGACACGCCGGCGCGATCCCGATCACGGGACTGACGGCACTCCAAGGGATAGACGACGCACTGAAGCTAAAAAGGGGCGAAACCATCATCATTCACGGTGCTTCGGGCGGTGTCGGGACGCTTGCAGTGCAATTTGCAAGATTTCGCGGCGCCCGAGTGTTCGCAACGGCATCCGGCTTGGAAGGCGTAGAATTGGTGCGGGAGATGGGTGCCCATGTGACTGTCGACGGCAAGCGGGGCGATATCGACGACAAGGCGCGACGCTTCGCTCCCGACGGCGTCGATGCCATACTGGCGCTCGCCGGCGGCGACGCGCTAGAAAAATGCATCAATGTGCTTCGGCCCGGTGGCCGGCTGGCGCATCCGAATGGCATCGAGCCCGCGCCGAAGAAACGCCGGGGTATGGAATGGATCCGCTACGACGGCATCTCCGGCGTTCGCGAGTTTGAACGTCTCAATGCGGCAGTGCAGGCTGCCAAGCTCAAGGTTGTTATCGCGGAATGCTATTCCCTCGCTCACGCACATAAAGCGCACGAGCGACTTTCCGAGGGGAAAGTGGTTGGAAAAATCATCCTATCCGTACACGCCTCCTAATGCCTATCGCTAGGAGGCGCGGCCCAAATTCGCCTGCCAGAAATATTTCACCCACGGCGATTGCACGGCACGAGATTCTCTCAGCGGTTAAGCGAAACGTCAGGATCCCAACCAATTGAAATCGACGAAGCGATTCTATTTCCCGCGGACTACGGTTCACAATTTTGATCGTCCGCTTGCCTGCAAAGATGCTGACACCCCGCTATATCAGATAAGCAAGCACGCACGGCTCACCGTTTCCAACCCGCGAGACGGTACAGCTTGCGAGCGCGGTATCGTCGGCGATTGCCTTGATGGCCGCACAAGATTGGGGCCGATTGAATAGTAAAAACGTCGATCACGCACAATGATCAGCTTCCCTGACCGGCGTTGACCGATCACGCTTGCTGACGTCCACGACACCACGAGATTCTTCATCACGGCTCGACGGCGGGAGCATTATGCCCCTCACGTGGGGCACGCTGCCGATATCAGCGCGTGATGCGCCTGCAGAAGAGGCTGAGCATCATCCACCAATTCTTCGGCTGAAAAAACTCTGGCGAATTGACAACGGTCAGTGCTGCTTCGAGCGCTGGGGATAATCCTCGAAACTCCGATTAACACCTCAGGAGAGAGCCATGGCGGCCTTCCCAGGATTCTATACGCTACCGCAAGCCGGTGCAGGAACAAGGGCCCTGGCAAAGGGCCTCGGACGAGCGACAATGCGACGCTCGTCCGGCTGGATGATCTGGACTGCGCTTGCGATCGTCCTTGCCACTGGTCCGGCGTCACCACAGGCGGGCGTCGCCCTCGTCAAAGTGGATCTTTCGGTGGTGGCGAAGGGCTACCGGATGAGCAAGTTGATCGGCAGCTCCGTCATCAACGATAAGAATGAGAAGATCGGAACGCTGGATGACATCATTGCGGACAAGGACAAAAAGCAGCTCAGCTTTGCTGTGTTGCAGGTCGGCGGCTTTCTAGGCCTGGGTGGACGCCTCGTCGTGGTGCCCTATGAGAGCCTCGTCATCGATGAGCACGGTCAAAAGATCACTCTTCCGGGCGCGTCGAAGGACGAATTGAAGAAACTGTCGGAGTTTAACTATCCGGCATAATCGAAACCGCTGTTCGGAAATGTCGTATGCAGACGTCGTCAGACGATATCCTTGACCGGATGCGCACGCGCGAGGTCACGGGCGTCTTCCATTCACGGAAGGCGCTCGCCGCAGCCGCGGAGGATCTTCTGGTTGCCGGAATAGATCGTGCAGATCTCGATGTCAGCGCCTCGGTCGACGAGGTGGACCGCCGCATGAACTATGTGCCGGTTCCTCCGGCAGACCTTGCAGATATTCCGCTGACCCCACGCCAACCCTTCCTGGAAGAAGACGACGTGCGGGTAACGAAGATGGTCATCGCCAGCGTTGTCGGTTGCGTGGTCGCTACTGGCATGGCGTTTCTTCTCGTCGCTCAAGATATGAGTCCTCTTTCGGTTGGTGCTGTCTCGGTTCTGTGTGGACTGGTTGCAGGTGGCGTTACGTTGCCAATCGTGAATCGCCGCTTTCACCGCGATCGCGTGCGGGGCCTGGAGCCTGCTTCCGAATATCAGGGCCTGTTGATCTGGGTGCGGGTTCGGTCGCCGGAGCAGGAAGCGCAAGCGCAAGAAATCCTGATTCGGCACGGCGGCCAAGCCGTTCACATCCATGAGATCGAACTGACAAAGCGGACGGAGGATCTGCCGCTCCATTCGCTGCGCCCCGATCCATGGCTTGGCGACGAACGGCTAGGGCACCCCTAAACAACCCTCGACAGGAGCGACTGGGGCCGACTTTCGACCAGCGGGCTCGTGCCTCGAGCGTGGGCCACGACCCAGAAAGCTGCGGCGGAAGTTGATGAGCGTCATGGCCAGACATGCATCGCCCCTTAGAATTGGCATGATCGGTAGAATGAGAACCAACTTCACGAATGCACTTTTGTACAGACCAGGAGCCGAGCATGAAATCCGACAGTGAAATAGAGCACGACGTTCGCGAAGAGTTAAAGTGGGATCCCGACCTTGATGCAGAGGATATCGCCATAACAGTGAAGGATGGCGTCGTCACATTGGCCGGGTTCACCAAGAGTTACAGTGACCGGCTGGAAGCCGAGTCCGCGGCGAAGCGCGTCGCGGGTGTGCGCGCCATCGCGAATGACATCGTGGTCCGGCTACCGTCGATCGATCAACGGCCCGATCCGGACATCGCGCGCGATGTGATTGCTAATCTGAAGGAGCAACTACCAATTTCGCACGACAGCATTAAGGTCATTGTCAAGGACGGCTGGTTGACTCTCGAAGGCGAAGTGGAATGGCAATATCAGCGAACCACCGCCGAAAATGCCGCGCGACGCGTAAGAGGGGTTAAAGGCGTGACCAACACCATCTCGGTGAAGCCCAAGGTCGAGGCCGCCGATATTCAACGTAAGATCCTGGACGCGTTCAAGCGGAATGCCGAGGTTGATGCCAATCGCATCACGATCGAAACCCACGGCAGCGAGGTGATCTTAAAAGGCACCGTTCGCTCATGGATTGAACGCCAGGAAGCTGAACGTGTCGCATGGTCTGCGCCGGGCATTACCTTCGTCGATGATCGGATAGTAGTCAGCCCGTAGGAAGGCCGTCCGCTCTTCATGTCTACTCAATCATCCCATCGAACCAGAGGAGAGAATGCCATGATGTTGAGGTCACTCGTTCCATCCCGCGACGCCGGCGCACTAGTGCGGCCGGATTTCGGACTTTTCGGTTTGCATCGGGAGATCGATCGGCTTTTCAGCGACTTCGCGCAAGGAATGGTGCCGGCCGACGTCACGAAATCGATTCTTCCCAACATCGAAATCTCCGAGACCGACAAGGCCATCGAAGTCACAGCAGAGATGCCGGGGCTTGAGCGAAAGGATGTCGAGATATCGATCGAGGATGACATGCTTACCATCCGCGGCGAGAAGAAGGTCGAAGAAAACCAGAAGGACAAAAATGTCCAGCACAGCGAGCGCACCTATGGTGTGTTCATGCGCGTGCTGCAGATGCCTCCGGGCATCGACCCGTCAAGCGTCCAGGCAACGATGGCCAACGGAGTTCTGAAGCTCACCATTCCAAAGCCGGCCAAACCCGAGCCGAAGAAGATCGAGGTCAAGGAACCTTCCGGGTCGGAGAAAAAAGCTGCTTGAGATGCCCGAGCGTGACGGACACGTAGGCGGCCTTCTCCTCCAGGCCTGGCCCACGTGTCCCGCGCGCCACCGAAGACAGCCCATTGCAGCGCGCTCCGACGGGCAAGCAGTGCGACGCGCCCGATACACCTCAAGTCAAGGAGTCTGATCATGGCGAAAGCAATTGGTATTGATCTTGGAACAACGAATTCTTGCGTTGCCGTGATGGAAGGAAGCAAGGCCAGAGTAATCGAAAATGCCGAGGGCGCTCGCACCACGCCGTCCATGGTCGCCTTCACCGATGATGGTGAAGTCCTGGTCGGACAGCCGGCCAAGCGGCAGAGTATTACCAATCCGGAGAATACGGTTTACGCCATCAAGCGGTTAATCGGCCGGCGTTATGACGACCCGATCACCGAAAAAGACAAAACGATGGTTCCTTACCATATCGTGCGCGGCGACAACGGGGACGCGTGGGTCGAGATCAAAGGCAAGAATTACAGTCCGAGCCAGGTCAGCGCCTTCATTCTCACTAAGATGAAGGAAACCGCGGAAGCCAATCTCGGCAGCAAGGTAACGCAGGCTGTGATCACCGTGCCGGCCTATTTCAACGATGCCCAGCGCCAAGCAACCAAGGACGCAGGCCGCATTGCGGGGCTTGAGGTTCTACGCATCATCAACGAACCCACCGCGGCTGCGTTGGCATACGGACTCGACAAGAAAGGCAGCGGCAAGGTCGCGGTTTACGATCTCGGCGGAGGCACGTTTGATATCTCGATTCTCGAGATCGGCGATGGCGTGTTCGAAGTCAAGGCAACCAACGGCGATACATTCCTCGGCGGCGAGGATTTCGACAAGCGGATCATGGATTATCTGGCCGATGAATTCCGCAAGGAGCAAGGTATCGACCTGCGCAAGGATCGCCTGGCGCTGCAGCGACTCAAGGATGCTGCCGAGAAAGCCAAGATCGAGCTTTCAAGTGCGTCTCAAACTGACGTCAATCTACCGTTCATAACGGCGGACCAGAACGGGCCAAAGCACCTCAACATCAAACTGTCGCGCGCCAAGCTGGAAGCCCTCGTCGATGATTTGATCGAGCGTACGATTGGACCCTGCAAGGCGGCACTGAAGGATGCAAACCTGCAGGCCTCCGATATCAATGAGGTCGTATTGGTCGGCGGCCAGACGCGCATGCCGAAGGTCCAGGAAACCGTGCAAAAATTATTCGGGCGCGAGCCCCACAAGGGCGTCAATCCCGACGAAGTGGTAGCAATCGGCGCAGCGATCCAGGCCGGCGTGCTGCAGGGAGACGTCAAGGACGTCTTGTTGCTCGATGTCACCCCGTTGTCGCTCGGAATCGAGACTCTCGGCGGCGTCATGACAAAGCTGATCGATCGCAACACCACCATACCTACCAAAAAGAGTCAGGTGTTTTCGACAGCAGAAGACAATCAGACCGCGGTCACTATCCGCGTCTTTCAAGGCGAGCGGGAAATGGCAGCCGACAACAAGATGCTCGGTCAGTTCGACCTGGTCGGGATTCCGCCGGCGCCTCGCGGCGTTCCGCAAATCGAGGTCACCTTCGATATCGACGCCAATGGGATCGTCAACGTCTCTGCCAAGGACAAGGCGAGCGGAAAAGAACAGAGCATTCGAATCCAGGCCTCTGGCGGATTGAGTGAGGCTGATATCCAGAAGATGGTCAGGGAGGCCGAAGCTCATGCGGAGGAAGACAAGCGACGGAAGGAACTTGTCGAAGCCCGCAATCAGGCGGATGCCGTGATCTACAGCACCGATAAGGCGCTGAAGGAGTCGGAGGGGAAGATTCCGGCCGACCTCAAGAAGCAGATCGAGCAGGCCATTGCCGACGCGAGGCAAGCCCTCACCGCAGATAACGTTCAGGCAATCCGTCAGGCAGCGGAACGCTTGCAGCAGCAAGCAGCCGAAATTGGAAACGCCATCAGTCGCGCCTCGCAAGAGCAAGGCGGGCAGCCGGGATCGTCGGGCAGTGGTTCTTCCGGCGAAGATGTGGTCGACGCCGAATTCGAGGAGGTTGATCCTCGCGACGGCAGAGCGACTTAAACCCCTGCTTCTGGCCGTGAAGTAGCAGTGACACCAGGAGATTTGGCATGGCAACAAAGATCTCGGATGGCGATATTGACTCTTCACCCCTCGGCGAAGGGAAAGACAACGATCCGACATCAGAAATCGCGTCCTTGCGCGAGCGGCTGATGCGTGCCCTGGCCGAGACTGAGAACACGCGGCGTCTGGGCGAGCGTCGCGCTCAGGATGCCGGGCAATATGCCATCATGAACTTCGCCCGCGAACTGCTGCAGGTCGTCGACAATCTACGCCGCGCCATCGCCGCCGGCGAAGCCAATGCGCGGTCGAGCAACACGGAAGGATTGCTGGAGGGGGTCGCGGCAACGAACGGCATACTGATGCAGATCCTAAATCGTTTTGGCGTCGAGGAGATAAAGGCCCTTAACGAGCCGTTCGATCCCAGAAAGCATGAAGCGGTGATGGAAGCGTCCACCAGCGAACGGCCCCCCGGTAGTGTCACCGAGGTCCTCGAGAACGGTTACATGCTTCACGACCGCCTGCTGCGGCCCGCGCGGGTCGTGGTAGCGAAATCGCAAGAACCACCATCGCAAGCGGCGCAACAATGATGGCGCATTCGCTCGGCGTTGCCGAGGCGCAAACAGGAGTGTGCATTGGCCGCCGATCCTTACACGACACTCGGTGTAAAAAAGGAAGCTACGCAGGACGAAATCCAGAAGGCCTATCGTCGACTGGCAAAAAAGCTGCACCCAGATCTCAACCCCGGCAACAAGACGGCCGAAGAAAAATTCAAGGAGATTTCGGCAGCCTATGATCTCCTGAAAGATCCCGAAAAGCGGGCCCGCTTCGACCGCGACGAGATCGATGCTTCAGGAACAGAGCGGCCACGCCGGCAGTACTACAGGGATTTTGCCGATCAAGGCGGTTACTCGGCCTACACCAGCAACTCAGGCTTTGCCGACTTCGGCGACTATGCTGGTGCCGAGGACATCATCTCGGAGATTTTTGGCCGCGACGGTCGCGTCGGTCGCCGCCGGCGGGGACAGGATGTTCGATACCACATCGATCTCTCGTTCCTTGATGCAATCAACGGCGGCAAGCAATCCCTTGTTCTCCCCGACGGCAGCACACTGGACGTCAACATTCCGCCCGGCACGCGGGACGGTCAGATTCTGCGGCTGAGAGGCAAAGGCCGCCCGGGAGCCGGCGACGGCCCGCCGGGCGATGCGCTGATTGAGATCAGTGTCCTGCCGCATCCCTACTTCACCCGCAAAGGCGACGATATCTATCTTGACTTGCCTATTTCACTGAAGGAGGCGGTACTGGGCGCTAAGGTCAAGGTGCCCACGCGGGGCGGAACGGTCACGGCGACAGTGCCGAAATGGTCGAACACTGGTCGCATTCTCCGGCTGAAAGGACGCGGCGTGCCGCGTCTCGACGGCAGCAAGGGTGATCAGTACGTCACGTTGAAGCTGTTGCTCCCGCCAAAGCCGGATTCGGAACTTGAGAAGTTTGTCGCGCAGTGGCGACCCGTGACGGATAGCCCGCGGCAATCCATGGGAGTGTGACGATGGATATCCAAGAATTCGTCAGCCGATCGCATCTCGATGTCGCGACATTAAGCGCCTGTATCGAAGAGGAATGGCTGGCGCCGCTGGAGAGCGGAAGCGTGTTTCAGTTCTCCGACGCCGATCTCGCACGTGCGCAGCTGATCCGCGATCTTGAGGTCGATTTCGGTGTCAACCACGAGGGTATCGCGATCATCCTGCACCTGCTCGACCAACTCCACGGGCTGCGCTGCCTCGTCCGAGATATTCATGCGATGGAAGTTTCCGGCCGGACCAGGGGTGGCACCTGAGGGTCGCCGACGGTGCGTCGCTGGATTTCGTAGCGGACCATGGCGATGAGCGGAACCCTTGGTTAGTTCTTGCTGCTTGGCCCACCACCCTGCCGCCCTAGAGAGCGCCTGCCGCGCGACTTCGTCGACAGCAGGGAAAATGTGGCAAGGATAGGGAACGCAAGCTTCCCCCTTGATCTGCGCCTTTAAGCTCGGCCGAAGCACAAAGGCATTGGCATTGATGGGCCATCAATTAGGGCGGCAACTCTAGTGCCCAAGCGAAGGCGCAACAGGCCGCAAATCCGATCAGAGAATGCCCCCATTCCAGGAATCCCCAGTCCCGCATCAGCTTGCGCAGCGGCGAGACCGGCCTTCCGAGTTGAACGGCAAAAAGCCAGCTGTTCAACGGCATCATCACCAGATAGGCATATGGCCAGGTTGCCAGAATCGTGATGCCACCGATTATCCAGCGGACATCGCCATTCAGCCTGAACTGGACGTAGGCAATCGCGGCTGAGAGGACAGCAAGGACCGACAGCACCAGCGTTCCGCGCCTGTTGCTCAGCCTCCACTCCTCAATCATCGCACGGCTATTCAGATTGAGCCGCGCCGGTTGCTCGACAAGGCCGACGTAAATCGTGGCGCCGAGGAAGGCGGCGGCGACGGCAAATGCGTAAAGCCCGGGCCGCATCAATCTTACTCCTGGCGCAGTTGGTTCGCCCTATCAATGCGACATGAACACCGGCACCGTCATCGACTTCAGCATTTCGCGGGTAACACCACCCAGAATGACCTCGCGCAGCTTCGCGTGACCGTAACCGCCCATCACGACCAGCGTCCCGGAATTGTCAGCTACGTAGGAGAGGATGGAATTGGTAACGTCGATGTCAGGGGCCGGAACGGTTTCAATCTGGACCTTCACGTCATGGCGCGCGAGGTGCGTTGCTATTTCGACGCCCCTGACTTCCTTGTTCTCTGTGTTGGTCTTCTCATTAAGCACGATCAAAAGATGAACTGACGTTGCCTTGGCAAGCAGCGGAAGTGCATCGTTGAAAGCGCGCGCTGCCGCGCGGCTGCCATCCCAGCAGCACACCACGCGATCGAGATTCAACCCGTCTCTCTGGATATAGGGGACCACAATGAGCGGACGGCCTGACTGGAACAGGGCCGTCTCAATCATGTCGTCGTTGTCCACGCGGCCAGGCTCGGACTGCATGAACACGCTGAGATCGAAGCGCCGGGCGAGAATTGAAAGCATCGCGGGCGCCTCCGCTCCAATCGTTCTCAGCAGTCGGCGTTCTGCTGAAATCAGGCTGCGTCTGGCTGCCTCATCGAAGCGCTCGATTGCAGCGCGTGCGGACTTTTCGCTCTCTGCGACCATCTGCTCCAGGATGTCGGACGGAAGCACCATCATCGTGTAGTCCGGAAAATCAGGGCTATAGGCGAAGGCAACGCCGGCAATGTGGGTATCGCACATCTCCGCAATTGAAATGGCAAAATCGCGGGCCAGATCGCGCGCGACCTGATGCTCGAGATTGACGATAATGTCCTTGATCATTGAAAGGCTCCGATAGAAGACCCCATCCTCATGCGCACTATCGATGATCGTGAAGCGATCAACATTGACGGCAGTCAACCCAAGCAGTTGCAATTGACCGAACGCGGCCGGTCGGGGCCCCGACGACAGCGCAGCAAGAAAGGAAAGCGAATATATCTTCGCTTATGACGCTGCTAGGGACGGCTGTGCACCCACGCGAAAAACTCCCGCCGCCTTCGCCTTCCAGACCGCAAGATCTCGCCGCGCGCGACGGCGAGCTTCCCGAGCCCCGGCGTTGAGGCCGTAATGTGATCATCGGCTTGCAGCGATCTTCAGGACCCAGCCGATACCGCCATTTGAACGGCTGTCAGGCAGGTTCTGCCACGTTGTCGGCTCGACTGACGCCCCGCCCGCTATTTCACGCTACTGAACAAAATGCGATCTGGTTTACGGGCCTACAATGGCGGCGCCAAACGGTTCCCGAGGACGCGGATAGCGTCATAACTTCGACCACAGTGCGACAACCATCGTCAACAAGCGCGCAATCAACGTCAAGGCTCCGCTGCCGGGCGCACATCGGTGCATTCGCGGTGACCGCCATCTACGGGTTGAGATCAATTCGATTTCACTAAGCGCCACTCACCCTTTGGCGCGAGAAATCATTAAAATTCCTCTCGTCCTTTTGCCTGCTTTGCGAGCGCCTGACACTCGCTCGGCAAGATTCCATAAGCTTTCTTAAACCGCCGTGCGAAATGGGTCATGTCGAAAAATCCCCAGCCGTAAGCAATTTCGCTAACAGTTCGATGTGATTGATTTGGATCTTCGAGCGCAGACCGGCAGCGGGTAAGTCGCCTTGCCTGTATTAGACGCATGATGGATGTATCGTGATCAGCGAGAATGTCGTTGGCGTATCGAACGCTAACTCCTGCGGCACCTGCCACCGTCTGGGCGTCAAGTGTCGGATCGCTTAGCCTGGCTTCGATCACCGACTGAATGTTAAGTAGAATAAGCGCTTTGCCAGAGGAAACGCGCGGTTGCCGATCATCCATTGTCATCGCGAGCGATACGGCCACCAAGTCCAGCGCATGGCTTCCCACCATCTCTTCGCTTATCGGGTTCATTTTTCCGGCAAGCGAAGGCAATTTGGCCGAAAGCGAAGATGTAAGACTATCCTCAAGCCTGATGGGCTTTATCAACCGCGCCGTCATATTTCGGATCTTTCCGATCCGCGCTTCCAAATCGCGGCGCGGGACCTTGACCACGAGCGTCGTCGAAGACTCCGAGAATCTTCCATCGTAAGGCCGCAAGGGGTCCAGGAGGGTGACATCGCCAGCTTCGAGTAGGATTTCGCGAGTATCCTGCTCAAGAAGAATCGAACCCGAGGTCTGTCGACAAACGAAAAGATGGTCCGACCTTGTGTGGCTGACATGACGCGTGGTGTGCGACACCCGCATCGAGGAATTGTGAAAGAGTATGAGTTCGAATCGCCCAAAAGATCCGGTGTTGATTTCTGCCTCGAAGCTCAGCCGGTTCGCCGGCCGAGAATCGTGATCTACGATATTTTTGCAGGCGACGCTGTGCCAGAAGTCGAACTTATCGCGCGGGTGCACTAGCTTCGTCGAGAACACAGTTTTCACGCAGGTTTTCCTTAACCATCAACTGGCCGATTACCAGCGCCAAAGCAGCCGACCGACATCGCGGCCGCTCTTTATAATCCGTGTCCGCGCCCGAAGTGAGGCCGTTCGAACAGCCCCGGAAGCTGGGGTACAGCCTGAACACTGTGGAGATGGAATTGCAATGATCAAGGGACCAAGTCAAGACGAACGGAGTCAAGTGCGGGCACGGTGCCAGTTGCTGCCTGACGCTCCGCAAATGGTCGGGGCGGACGAAGCGATGTCGGTTTCCTGCATTGCTCCAACCCTCACGCCGGAACTCTTCAATGGCCCGGATAAGTTGACGAAGCGCACTTCTCAAGTTTTCGGTGTGGGCGTCGACAGACTGACTGGCCTTCCCGGTAGGTTGGAACTGCGCGAGAAGCTGCAGGACAGCGCCCGCTTTGCGGAAGCCCTGGGTCAGTCGTCCGCGCTTATCCTGCTAGATATCGACGACTTTCGCGACGTGAATAATACGCATGGTCACGATGCGGGGGACGTGTGCTTGCAACAGGTCGCTCGGCATCTCGTGTCTGCGGCGGGCGAAATCGGCTTTCTGGCAAGAATGGGCGAAGATGAATTCGCTATCCTTCTTCAGGGGCACACTCATCGGTCGGTCTGCTTCGTTCTCGAGCGCATCAAGGAAGCGATTTGCAAACCGTTACGCTACAAGCGACTTACGCATCGCCTCACCGCTTCAATAGGCGTCGCCATCCGCTGCGACGGACAACGCTTCAATCCAGATGAATTCATTCGCGACGCATCACTGGCACTGGACGAAGCCAAGCGAGCGGGCAAAAATTGTTATCGCACCTTTCGCCGTGCTTTTCTCGCAAACTGTCATGAAAAACTCGCGGTACTAAGAGACGTGTGTGACGCGTTG
Source organism: Afipia dichlorophenoxyacetatis (assembly GCF_055386385.1). NCBI lineage: Bacteria > Pseudomonadati > Pseudomonadota > Alphaproteobacteria > Hyphomicrobiales > Nitrobacteraceae > Afipia > Afipia dichlorophenoxyacetatis. Next base: position 5,031,670 of record NZ_AP029250.1, read on the forward strand.
GCCGCTGGCGAGTTTGAGCTGTATTACCAGCCGAAGATAGCTCTTGGCGATCAAGTACATAAAGGTTTCGAGGCTTTGCTGCGATGGAAGAAGCCGAACGGTCGGATCTTAACTCCGGAGTCCTTCGCGGCGGCACTTCATGATCCATCAATGTCAATAGATATCGGGAATCATGTAATTGCATCGGCTATCGACCAGGCTCGGCGGTGGATGAAAGCGAGCGTCCCATTCGCCAGCGTCGCTGTAAATCTCTCAGCGAGCCAGTTTCGTGATCCCCGGCTGGGACACCGCCTCTTGAATGCAATTGCGGAGAGCGACCTAAACCCGGCTATGATCGAAGTAGAGGTCACTGAGGGTGTGTTCTTGTCGACAGGGACGGACGCCGTCCTGCACGCGTGCAAAATTTTGAAGCAAGGTGGCGTCCGTATCGCCTTCGACGATTTTGGAACTGGATATGCTTCGCTTACGCACTTGCGCGATTTTCCAGTAGATACGATTAAGATCGATCGATCCTTTATTGATCAGCTCGGTCAGGGGCACAACACCACAGTGATTGTCAATGCCATGGTCGGTTTGGCGCACAATCTCTCGATGAGCGTCGTTGCGGAAGGCGTGGAAACGCAAACGCAAGCAGAGTTCCTCAGAGCGATCAGTTGCGACTCGGCGCAAGGCTACTTCTTCGGGCGGCCTGCACCCGCTGACCTAGCCACCCAGCGCTTGGAACGAATTCGTACCGCTTAATCAAACTAGTTTGCTGCCGCAGTTGAAGGCCGACCGTGGACACGAGAGAGCGCGGTGTCAAATGCAAGAATATTTCCGCTGCACAGAATCGCTGATCTCGGCCTGGGTTCGCGTGCCAGGCTCGTCTCTAATTCAGTGTGCAATAACGTCTGCGTCTGAGCACGCAGCCGAGCTGAAGGTGGATGATCCGTTTGCGTTACCAGATCGCTTCGAACTACTCTTTTCGCCTATTGCTCAAAGCTGGCGCGAATGCATCGTCGTTTCGCGCATTTATCACGCCCGATCAGTCAGCATATCCTTCCTCGGTCGACATTTCTCGATCAGGCGCTAGTCGAACACAGGTCTGAGAAAGCTGCACTAAACAGCGGGATCATTTGATACGGCCGTCAAGATTTTTTTTAAATTGTGCTAACGGTGTTGCCGCCCAACGAAGACAGGTGGCAAGGCCCGTCGAGCTTGCGTTGGTTATTCCGATATAGCTGACACCGATTATCGCGACAAAGTAATGGCGCTTACAGGGAGCTTCGAGCGCGATACTCGCTGGTTGAGTTACTTTCTCAAGCTGCTTTCCACTGCAATGGAGCGACAGGGCTAACTCGGGCAGTGATGCGTATTGGGAAGGCACCTGGTTTGTCTGCAAAGGGCTTTAAGCGAATACGCAAGACTGTTCAACGAACCAAATCTGATTCGTCAAACATAGCGCTCATTTGCTCTTTAAGCCGCATTACGAAGATGAGGGATATATTTGTAAAGAGTCGCATCCGAAACGCCGATCCGATCGGCTATCTCTTTGATTGTACGGTTGCCATCACGGATCAGCGCTTTGGCAACAGTGATGTCCCGATCTGACATAGCTTGAGGAAGGGCCACCCCGCCGCCTAGCTTTCGCTGCCGCTAGTCCGCAATTGTTCTTTCCCAATGATGCTACGCTCGAACTCTGTCAGAGCGCCCGCGCGATGAAGGACAAGGCGGCCTCTTGGCGTCGTCGTGTCGATCAATTCTGTGATCGATCGGAAGCCACATGCTTTCGATCTGGTTATCCGAAATGGCGCAACGGGGACCTGTTTATCAGTTTAGATTGGTACTCGCTTATCTTCCCTCAGTGGTGTTCTCACCACCGTGACAAGAATAACAGCCCTTAGTTCCGACACGACACCCATATGCTTGAGATCCGCACCACCGGTTTGCGCGCGATAATTAGATGCGCTCGACCTCCTCGCCTTGAGGTGCGCCGCAACCCTCCAGCAAGGCTTTGATGCCGCGCAAAGCTGAAGGAGTTCAAGTGTTAGGCTGACTTCATCGATCTGATCAGTGCTACGGGTCCACACCGAGATGCGGTCGTCGAACTCGATGAGTTGCCTGCCAGCGCGACACTCCGCGGCGGTTGCGAGGAGAGGCTTTGACGGGATAGCGATAGCTGTTGGTGATCTGCACTGGCTGGATGGAGGACATCCGGCGTCTTATGAGTTTCCCCGGCAACTGCCTCTTCCGTTCCTGGAACCCCCAAGCCCGCGCCAGCGTCGGCGACGAAAGCCGCCTCGCCGATTGAGGATTGTCAATGCGGCCTCGAGGAAACCCAATGAAGATGGTCTATCCGTGCCTCGCGCACGAGGCCGCTCAAGTGTAGGCGGTAAGCAACCAGATCATGCGCTCCTTTAAATTTGGAGCGCGATCGGACGCAAAACCGGTTTCTACTTTTGCTGATCGCGCCCGGGCGGAGCGGCAGGCTGAGGGAATGATTCATGAATATTGAGAAATACACCGAGCGTGCGCGCGGCTTTATCCAGTCGGCGCAATCGCTGGCAATGCGCGATGGCCATCAGCAATTCTCGCCACTGCATATGCTTAAAGTCCTGTTGGACGACAGCGAGGGTCTTGCCGGCGGTCTGATTGACCGCGCCGGGGGCAATTCGCGTGCGATACTCAAAGCCACCGAGGACGCGCTCAACAAGCTGCCGAAAGTGTCGGGAGGCGGTGCCGGCCAAGTCTATCTAGCGCCCGAGCTGGCGCGGGCGTTCGACGCTGCGGAAAAAGCCGCCGAGAAGGCCGGCGACAGTTTTGTCACGGTGGAGCGGTTGCTGCTGGGCCTAGCGCTTGAGAAAGGCAGCGAGGCGGCCACAATCCTCAGCAAGGGCGGCGTCACGCCGCAAAATCTGAATGCGGCGATCGAGGCGCTGCGCAAGGGCCGTACAGCGGACTCGGCGACGGCCGAAAATGCCTATGACGCGCTGAAGAAATATGCGCGCGACCTGACCCAGGCGGCGCGCGACGGCAAGCTTGATCCGGTGATCGGACGCGACGAGGAAATCCGCCGCACTATCCAGGTGCTGTCCCGCCGCACCAAGAACAATCCCGTCCTGATCGGTGAGCCCGGCGTCGGCAAAACCGCGATCGTCGAAGGCCTGGCGTTGCGGATACTCAATGGCGACGTGCCAGAGAGCCTACAGGACAAGAAACTGCTATCGCTGGATATGGGCTCGCTGATCGCGGGCGCGAAATATCGCGGCGAATTCGAGGAGCGGCTGAAAGCCGTGCTGCAGGAAGTCACTTCGGCCGAGGGCGGCATCATCCTGTTCATCGACGAGATGCACACGTTGATCGGCGCTGGCAAGGGTGACGGCGCGATGGATGCGTCCAATCTGCTCAAGCCCGCGCTGGCGCGGGGCGAATTGCATTGCATCGGTGCGACCACGCTCGACGAGTATCGCAAGCACGTCGAAAAAGACGCCGCGTTGGCGCGCCGGTTCCAGCCGATCTTCGTCTCCGAGCCGACGGTGGAGGACACCATCTCGATTCTGCGCGGCCTGAAGGACAAATATGAGCTTCATCACGGCGTGCGCATCACCGATTCCGCGCTGGTCGCGGCAACCACGCTGTCGAACCGCTATATCACCGACCGGTTCCTGCCGGACAAGGCGATCGACCTGATGGACGAGGCCGCCGCGCGGCTGAAGATGCAGGTCGATTCCAAGCCGGAAGAGCTGGATTCGCTGGATCGGGAAATCATCCGGCTGAAGATCGAGCAAGAAGCGTTGAAAAAGGAAAGCGACGCGGGCTCGAAAAGCCGCCTGCAGGCGCTGGAGAAGGAACTCGCCGATCTCGAAGAAAAGTCAGCGGCTCTGACAGCGCGCTGGAGCGCCGAGAAGAGCAAGCTATCGAGCGCGCAGAAGCTGAAGAGCGAACTCGACGCCTTGCGTATCGAACTCGCCAACGCGCAACGCCGCGGCGAGTACCAGCGCGCGGGCGAGCTGGCCTATGGCCGGATTCCTGAGCTTGAGAAGAAGCTTTCCGAGATCGAGGCCAAGGAAAACGCCGGCGAGATGATGGAGGAGGCGGTCACCGCCAATCACATCGCACAGGTAGTATCGCGCTGGACCGGCGTCCCCATCGACAAGATGCTGGAAGGCGAGAAGGACAAGCTGCTTCGCATGGAAGACAGCTTAAGCCGACGCGTCGTCGGCCAGGCCGAAGCCGTGCATGCGGTGGCAACCGCGGTACGCCGTTCGCGCGCGGGCTTGCAAGACCCGAACCGCCCGATGGGCTCGTTCATGTTCCTTGGCCCGACTGGCGTCGGCAAGACCGAGCTGACGAAGGCGCTCGCCGAATATCTGTTCGACGACGAGACTGCGCTCGTTCGCATGGATATGTCCGAATACATGGAAAAGCATTCGGTCGCGCGGCTGATCGGTGCCCCTCCGGGCTATGTCGGTTATGACGAGGGTGGGGCACTGACCGAGGCGGTGCGGCGTCGTCCGTATCAGGTGGTGCTGTTCGACGAGATCGAAAAGGCCCATCCCGACGTCTTCAACGTGCTGCTGCAGGTGCTCGACGACGGCCGGCTGACCGACGGTCAAGGCCGCACCGTCGATTTCCGCAACACGTTGATCATCATGACCTCGAATCTCGGCTCTGAATTCCTAGTCAATCAGCCGGAGGGCGAGGACACTTCGGCGGTGCGCGAGCAGGTGATGGGCACGGTGCGCGCACACTTCCGTCCCGAGTTCCTGAACCGCGTCGACGAGATCATCCTGTTCCACCGCCTGCAGAAGAGCGAGATGGGCCGGATCGTCGAGATCCAGTTCTCCCGGCTGCAGAAGCTGCTGGAAGAGCGCAAGATCACGCTCACGCTCGATGGCGCGGCGCGCGACTGGCTCGCCGCCAAAGGCTGGGATCCCGCCTATGGCGCCAGGCCGCTGAAGCGGGTGATCCAGCGCAATCTGCAGGATCCGCTGGCAGAAATGATCCTCGCCGGCGACGTCAAGGACGGCGATCGCGTCGTGATTTCGGTCGAAGGCAACCTGCTGACTTTCAACGGCAAGGCGCCGCAGACCGCTGAGATCGCGCAGTTCGAGACGCCGGCGCCAAAACGGAGATTACACTGAATTGCCTGCCTCGGACGCCGCGCAACGCGCTGCGCCGGGAATATCAGATCTAATTGGCGACGGGACCGGCTTCCATGTCATCGTCCTCACTCGGATCTAGCACCGCGAGGATATCCAAACGGCCGTTCGCGGATAAAAGCCGGGTGTAACCGACTTCCTTGAGAAGACTTACAGCGATCATGCCTTGCGCGGATCGATCGAGGTGGCGTTTGCGAGAGACCCATCACAATCGCGACCGCGATATCGCCGACGCCAAAGACCGCCGCATCTCTGATCGACCCTGCATTACATGCTCACCTTCAAATTGCGCCTCTCAGCAGTAGCCGATTTTTGGCGCGAACACTCCGTTGCGACCAAAGCCAGTTTGGCGTTGCCAACATCCCAATATAGGTATCCAATTCTTTCGGGCAGCCCAAAACTAACTCGAGGCGCAAGCAATGCCGTGGAGGGAGCCGCCCACAAACTCCAATGAGTTGCGACGTTGCATCCGCGATCTGGTCGCGCTCTCAGCACTCCCGGCAGGGTGGCAGAATTATGACACGCGCCAGATCGGCGGCAGCATCGTCGCTGCACTGATCTCAATACTGGACGCCGATTTTGTTTTCATAGCACTTCGCGGCGAGGGCAATCAGCTGATCAGCGAACTAGCGCGCAACAAGCTGACGAACGAAAGCCTCAAGCATGTGCGCACAATGCTGCAGCGGAACAGTGCGCTGCTCGGCAGCGGACAGGAATTTGTCTTTGGCGACGCATCGAGCGGCGGAAATCTGCACGTGGCGACCGCCCCAATCGGGTTCGGTGGCTATGCCACACTTGCCGCAGGCTGTTTTCGCGCCACCTTTCCAACCAGAACCGAAAAGCTGCTGCTGAATACCGGGGCCAATCAGACGGCGATCGCCTTTCGCCAGTGGCTGGGAGATGCCGAGAAACGAGGGTTCACGGCGATCGTGCAGCGGACAACCGATTTCATTGGCATCGCGTCTCTCAACGGTCAGATTCAATATATTAATCCGGCAGGTCTTGAATTGGTTGGACTTGACACCGTCGCCCATGCCTTGCGGCTTCGCGTGCTCGATTTCATTTCGCCCCAGGACCGTACCATGGTTCAGCGCGAGATCTGGCCCCTGGTGCTTCGCACGGGGCGGTGGAAGGGAGAGTTCGACCTCAGGCATTTTGGATCTGGAATACCGATACCCTTCCTGGTCGATTGCTTCAGGATCGATGATCCGCGCACCGGACAGCCGATGAACGTTGCAACCGTGAGCCGCGATCTCACCGAACATAAGGATTCGGAGGCCGCGCTGCGTAACTTGAATGAGAGTCTGGAACGCCGTGTTGCAGAACAAACATTTGAATTGGCACACGCCAACGAAGGTCTCGTCGCGGAGAGACTTGAACGCTCGCAGGCCAATTTGCGCTTGCAGAGGTTGCAGAATGAACTGTCGCGGGCAGCCCGCCTCACGGCCGCTAGTCAGGTGGCCGCCGCCCTTGCGCCCGAACTAAGCCAGCCGCTTACGGCGGTTCGATCAATCGAGGCGGCGTACAACCGAGAAACCCAACTCGATCGCGACCGCGAAATCGGCGAGGCCGTCCGGCGGATCGCAACCCTCAGTCCACGCGGCCTGGAAGTTCTTGACCAACTGTTGTCCGGCCGCCCCAACAAGTTGATCGCGTACCATCTCGGGATCAGCGTGCGCACGGTTGAGGTTCACCGGGCCCGCATGATGGAGCGGCTTGGCGTGCGGCAACTCGCCGAGGCTATCCGCGTCGGCATGCTGGCGAGGCTGAACGTCTCAGCAGCCAGCGACAAACGATAGGGGCGCAACCCGCCATGATCGGCTCACGCCACTTTAGCGCGTTCGCCGAAAAGGTCTTCCAGGACGCCCCGGTTCAAAATCTTGACCGTTCGCGGGCCTGCCAAGGCAATAACGCCGCGATGCTGCAAATCGGTAATGACTCGGCACACGGTCTCGACCGAGACGGCGAGATAATCGGCGATGTCATAGCGGGACACCGGCAATTCCACTTGTCCCCTCCTTTCGGACCCGCGTCCATCGAGCGAAAGCAGAAAAGAGCCGACCTTCTCGAGCGCAGTGGTGCCCCCGACGATCTGGAGTTGGTTCTGGGAACGCGTCAGAGACTCAAGCGCCAGCGCGCGGAGCTCGCGCGCGAACATCGGGTCGCGTTCTGCCATCTGTTCGATCGGTGCACCGGGATAGCTTGCCAGCACGGTCTCCTCGACTGCCGCTTCGATCGTCTCGTCCCTCTTGCTGTCGGAGACGAAGAACACGTCCTGCGGTAGCATCAAATCGAGGATCTGTCGCCGACCGTCGGAACGGATTGTGCAGCGTCGAACCGCGCGAACAATAACACCATACCAGTGGCCCGCGGGACCCGAGCTATTGAGAATTTCCTGTTTGCAATGGCAGTGCATAATCGCGGCAGCGGAATCGAGGCGCTTCAAACCATGGGGCTGCGCCGAAAGTATCCGCCGATAGTAATCTGCTGCATGGTCTTGGGTCGTCAGAAGATAGACCGGATGTGCATGCGAGGTGACGAGCGTCTTTCATTCACGGAAGGCCCTCATCGATGCTGCCGATGATCTGCTGGTTGCAGGATTCGACCGCCCGGACATCGATGTCAGCGCCCGGTTCGATGAGCTGCAACGGCGTTGCACTACCAGTCGATTCCGCCAGCGGATCTTGCCGAAAATCCCGCCTGCGCCCGGCAACCCGTTGATAAGCCAAGGCACGTGCTAAACACGGATGCAGTTGCTGGCATGACACTTCCGGAAAAGCCGGATCCGAAACTCGAAGCATTCGCCGCGCGGCGGCAAGCCGGTGGAATACAGTCCGCGGCAAACGATGGAGTGTGATGATGGAAATCTAGGACTTCGTCGGTCGATCGCACGTCGATAGCCGGACATTGAATGCCTGGATCAAAGCGGAGTGGCTGGTACCGGTAGCCAGCAAAAAGACATTTCAATTTTCAAAAGCCGATCTGGCGCGGGCGCGGCTGATCGTGGACCTCAAGGCGGATTTCTGCGCTGCCTGGTCAGGGATATTCAGGCGATGGAAGCATCCGATCGCAGCAAGGATTTAGGCTGACGGACCTCTATACGGCGGTGTATTTCGGCCGCGATTTCGAAAGAGCGGAGCCTCGCCGTGTGGTCGTAAATTTGCGCCGTCAACATCAATTCGTTTGCACCGGTCTCGGCGATGAATGCTTCAAGCCCCCGCTCGACGGCGTCGGGAGCCCCCACCACGGAATAGGCCAGCGCCTCCTCGACACCCGTCCGCTCCATCGGGGACCAGAGTTCATCCATGTTGTCGACCGGCGGCGGCAAGGGTCCGGGCGTGCCGCGCCGCAGACTAACGAACTGTTGTTGCAGCGATGTGATGAGGCGCCGGGCCTCGGCATCGGTATCGGCAGCGAAGACATTGACGCCAACCATCGCGTAAGGCTCGGAAAGCTGTTTCGACGGCTGGAAGCGGGCGCGATACACATCAAGCGCCCGCATCAGCTCCGAAGGGGCAAAATGCGACGCGAACGCAAACGGCAAACCGAGCATCGCAGCGAGCTGCGCACTGAAGGTGCTCGATCCCAGCAGCCAGATCGGGACCCGCAATCCCGCACCTGGCACAGCCCGCACCATCTGGTCGGGTTGCAGCGGTCCCAGCAGGGCCTGCAATTCCATGACATCATGGGGAAAATTCTCAGCGGTCGTGGCCAGATCCCGGCGTAATGCGCGCGCGGTATGCTGATCGGTGCCGGGTGCGCGGCCGAGCCCGAGATCGATGCGGCCCCGGTAAAGCGATTCCAGCGTGCCGAATTGCTCTGCAATGACCAGCGGCGCATGGTTTGGCAACATCACGCCGCCCGATCCAACGCGAATGGTCCTGGTGCCGCCGGCAATAAAGCCAATCACCACCGCGGTCGCGGCGCTGGCGATGCCGGGCATATTGTGATGCTCAGCAAGCCAGAACCGCTTGTAATTCCAGCGTTCGGCGTGTTGCGCCAGATCGAGCGAATTGCGGAAGGCCTGGGCAGCATCGCTGCCCTGATCAATCGGCGACAAGTCCAGGACCGAGAAGGGAATCACCGGCATCTCCAATTTTCAGACAATCTCGCGGGCCAAAAGATCGCGGGCACACACCCCGATGCGATCAAGCTTCGTCCCGTTAGCAAGTATGTTCTGCGGCCCGCGTACCCCGTGCCGAAAGAAATGCTGTTGTCACGACCGGATCAAGCCAAAGTCGTAGCGGAAGATGGCTGTCAGGGACGCGCGGTCCGGCAATTCCTCCCGCCGTGCCCAGCACCCTCGCCCGATAGACAGCGCGCGCCGCGCAACTTCGTCGACAACACTGTAGGTCTCGGCATCGTCGGAAGCTGAAAATATTACGCTGCCATCGACGTCGCTGACGAGACCGGGAACAACCGCATCGAGATCGACGAGAAGTTGTTCGACCGCGCCTACCGCCGCAGAGATCCGGCCTATCGAAAATATTGACGGAGTCGCCGCCCCGCGGCCTTGATGACTATCAATTACAACCGTAATTCCAGCGCCCAGGCGAAGACGCAAGCGGCGGCAAATCCGATCAGGACATGCCCCCATTCCAGCAGCCCCAGTCCCGCATCAATTTGCGCAGGGGTGATACGGCTGTTCCCGGCCAATCATGAACAGTCAAATTGACGCCCGTCATGGCAATCAAGCGAATTTGCCTCGCCTGTAGATCCAATGAGCACCACCAAACAGGAAACCCGCCGGGCCGCCAAGCCCCAACAGGATTCGCCATGGCCGCACGTCCGCTTGTCAGAAACCGATCGGCTGGAGACGTTCAGCGACAGTGTGCTCTCGATTACTATCACGCTGCTGGTGGCGGAAATCGTACGGCCGGAATATGCGTCGGGCCAGCTGATGGAGAAGCTGACCGCGCAATGGACCAGCTATATCGCGTTCCTTGCGTCATTTTGCTACGCCGGGGTTATCTGGCTCAATCATCGCGCGATATTCGCAAGGGTCCGCTACTGCGACCGCAGTCTTCATCTGGCTAACCTCTTCCTCCTATTGACGTCGGCGCTGATTCCGTTTCCGACGGCGATCCTGTCCGCAGCCATCCAGAGCGGCAACGAATTCGATGCCAGGGTGGCAGTGACCCTCTATGCAGGCATTGCCGGGTCGATGTGCCTGGCGTGGCTCGTCGTGTTTCACGTTCTGAGCGTACATCCATACCTCGTGGAGGAGGATGTCGATCCGGACTTTTTTCCAAAGGAACGCGTCCGCGCCGCGCTCGGCGTTATCTTGTACGCCGTAGCGGGCCTGGCCGGCTGGCTATCGACCCCGAAACTGGCCATGCTGATCTTCCTGGCATTGCCGGTCTTCTACGGGATCACCAGCGAGGGTTTGACGGAAACACGGCTTCGCCTGCAGTTCGGAAGAGCCCATCGCCACGCTTTTTCGAAAGACGATCAGAAAAGGTTGCGCCCCGAATAGCGACCTGTCGGCGGTTCGGTCTCACCGCCCCGCCCGCTGCATGTAATTCGCACCGCCGCCAGCCAGTCCTGCCACATCGCCGGATCGACGGGCGCACCGTCTGCCCATTTCAAGCCCGCCACGATGAGATCGATCTCCTCGTCGGTCTTGCCAAGCCGCAGCGAAATCGTTTCGAGAAAGATCCGCATCGCGTCATAGCCCTCAGTCAGGGTGATGGTGTCGGTCGCGTTCAATTTGGTCACATCTTCTGTCACGATCGCCCTCACAAACGAACCTTACAACCGCCGGCCCATTAGGGAAATTCTAATCGTGCTCCGCATTGACGGCAGTCAATTGAGGCGGATCGCTTCTCTCCTAATATTTTCACATGGATGATCCAGGGGCCAACGCCTCTCTTTGCAGGAGCGAATATGAACGACGCAACCACGATTGCGCGGACCCCCCGTGCCGCTCAGGCGCCGAATACGGACGTGCTTTTCGTGCCGTACCGACTTGGGCCCTTCAACCTGCGGCATCGCATCGTCATGGCGCCGCTAACGCGCTCGCGCGCACGCCAGCCGGGCAACGTGCCAAGCTCCCTTGCCGCCTGCTACTACGCTCAGCGCGCATCAGCAGCGTTGATCGTGAGCGAAGCGACGCAGGTTTCGATGCAGGGCCAGGGTTACGCCTGGACGCCGGGCATCTACAGCCGTGAACAGTTCGAGGCATGGCATCGGGTCACCCAAGCCGTGCATCAGGCGGACGGATTGATCTTCAATCAGCTTTGGCACGTCGGGCGCATCTCGCACCCTGCCCTGCAGCCCGACAATATGCTCCCCGTCGCTCCCTCCGCCATTATTCCAGAGGGCAAAGCCTTCATCGAGAACGAGCGCGGCGAAGGCGAGCTCGTGCCGTTCGTACGGCCGCGCGCGCTCAACATTGAAGAGATGCCCTACATTGTGGCGCAATATGAACGGGCGGCGATAAACGCCCGGGCCGCCGATTTCGATGGCGTCGAGATCCACGCCGCCAACGGCTATCTGCTTGATCAGTTCATCGAGACCAGCACCAACCGGCGCACCGACACCTATGGCGGCCCGGTCGAGAACAGGACGCGATTATTGTTCGAGGTCGCCGAGGCCTTGATAAGGATCTGGGGGCCCGATCGCATCGGCGTACGGCTGTCGCCGATGGGCAAGATGAACGACATCCACGACGACCAACCGGAAGCGACCTTTGGCTATATCGCCGAGCGCCTCAGCGACTACCGCTTTGCCTATCTACATATCGTCAATCCGGCGCTGGAACAGATGCAAAGTGGCAAAGCTCCGGATCCGCGGGCGCTCGCCATGGTCGAGACGATCCGGAAGAAATTCAAGGGAACCCTGATGGTGGCGGGCGGCTTCCAGCCCGACACCGCGGCGCAGTGGCTTCGCGAAGGCAAGGCAGACTTGATCGCTTTCGGCCGCAAGTTCATCGCCAATCCCGATCTACCCGAGCGGTTGCGCGTCGGCGCGCCCTTCAATGCCGACGATCCTACGACGTATTACGGCGGCGGCGAGAAGGGATACACAGACTATCCATCTCTGGCACAGGATCGCGGCGAACAACCGAAGGCCTGTGTCGACCAGCGCTGGCGGTGAGCCGCGACACTTGCTCGCGATCGCGGGAGCTTGCGCCACTGCACCCGCAAATTTGCGCTCACTACACCGGGAAGAGGCGCTCACTTAACCAGGATCAGAAAGGAGCTAGATCATGGCAGAAGACACCCTTAAAGGACTCAATGTGGCCATCCTGGTCACCGACGGCTTCGAGCAGGTCGAACTCACCGAGCCACGCAAAGCTCTGGACGAAGCCGGCGCCACGACCAAGATCGTATCGCCCAAACATCAACGCGTACGGGCGTGGAATTTCACGGACTGGAGCATAGAGTTGCCGGTCGATGTGGAGCTCGATCAGGCCAAGCCGGAAGATTTCGACGCGCTGCTGTTGCCGGGCGGCGTTATCAACCCGGACTCGCTTCGCATTGAGCCAAATGCAGTTGCCTTTGCGAAGGCGTTCTTCGATGCCGGAAAACCGGTTGCAGCGATCTGCCATGGTCCCTGGACCGTGATCGAGACCGGCGCGGCGCGCGGCCGACACATGACCTCATGGCCCTCGCTCAAAACCGACCTCAAGAACGCCGGCGCGGACTGGGTGGACCAGGAAGCAGTCGTGGACAGGGGCTTGGTCACGAGCCGTAGTCCCGATGATATCCCGGCATTCAACCGGGAAACGATCAAGCTGTTCAGCGGTGCACGTCGGCAACGTCATGCCGCATAATGCCAAGCGCAGTCCGCGGACCAGCGTCCGAAAGCGGCGGTTCGGTCCGCTGCAGCGCGAGGTCAGCATCATCGGCCAGGGGACCTGGTACATCGAGGAAGGCGAGCCCGCCTCCGCGATCGCCGCCTTGCGACGAGGCATTGATCTCGGAATGAATCACATCGACACCGCGGAGATGTATGGCGCCGGCGCCGCCGAGGAACTGGTCGGCGACGCCATTGCGGGCCGGCGCGATGAGGTATTCCTGGTCTCCAAGGTGCTGCCACAGAATGCCTCCCGACTGGGGACGAAGATCGCTTGCGAGAGATCGCTCACCCACCTCAAGACCGACTGGCTGGATTGCTACCTGCTGCACTGGCGCGGGCCGCATCCGCTGGAGGACACGTTTGCGGCTTTCCAGGGGCTTCGTGAGGAGGGCAAAATCCTCTCCTATGGCGTGAGCAACTTCGACGTGCCGGATCTTGAAGAGGCATGGGGGATTGCCGACGAATCGAGCATTGTCTGCAATCAGGTGCTCTATCATTTGCAGGAACGCGCGATCGAACATGCCGTGTTACCCTGGTGCGAGCAGCACCGTCTCGCCGTCACAGCGTATAGTCCATTCGGGCACGGCGATTTTCCAAGCAATCACACACCGGGCGGCCGCCTGCTTGCGGATATCGCGAAGGAGCATGATGCGACCACGCGCCAGATCGCGCTTGCATTTCTGACGCGACGGCCTTCGGTCTTCGCGACCCCCAAAGCTTCCAGCGTCGAGCATGTCGAAGAAAATGCCGGCGCGTCCGATATACAGTTGTCGCAGGCCGAGATCGCGCGGATCGATGCCGCCTTTCCGCGTGGTCCGCGTCGCCGCGGGCTGCCGATGATTTGACGGTCAAACCAGCATCGTCAGAGAACCGTGATCTTGGGACAAAGCGGGGCTCCGTAACGAAGGTGTCGGTACCCTTCGCGCGCTTGCGCGTTCGGCCCACGATCACGATCATCCGGGCGCTGCCGCGTACGACCGCGGCGAGGTGGCACAAAATTGAGCCTCGCCGCCGGGGAGAAAAGCACCGATAGCAGCGAAGCCTGTTACCGCGTGCACATCAGAGGACTCGGTCAGCGAGGGCCAACCGATATCGCTCGGAAGTTGGACAAAGTCGCCATTCTTGTTGGCGGTGAGGTCCTGAAAATTATATCGCGCCGTGCAGATCCAGAACTGGCAAGCACCGGCGAACCCGCAAGGACCACAAGGGCGATACTCATTGTCCCGAGCTGCATGACAGCGTTCCTTCGCGCCGGCATTGCGAAAACTCAGCACAAATGCGGCCATCACCCTCGTCCACTACCCCATTCGATCAACCATTCGGCTTTTTGAGAGGTGGAGATCGGCGATCACTGTTCTGGGCCAAAGCGCGACGATCGAATGCGCAACTCTCAACAGTCATCAGCGTCAGACGTCGCACCAACGTTGACGGCTATCAAGGCTTGCCGATGCCTTCTCAGCCTATTCTCCATCGCCGCATTGGGCATCGATGAATGTTTCAGCGCCAAAACCCACCACCTTGAACCAAGGAGATTACCTATGGCAGCAAGAAATCGCGCCATCACATTCTTGGGGCCACACAAGATGGAGCTCCAGGACAAAGGATACCCGAAGCTTCAGGACCCGAAGGGAAGGAAGATTGAGCACGCTGTGATCCTCAAGATCATCACGACAAACATCTGTGGCAGCGACCTGCATATCTATAACGGCCGCTTCGCGGCCCCGAAGGGAATGCAGATGGGCCATGAGAACACAGGCGAGGTGGTTGAGGTAGGGTCGCATGTCGAGCACATTAAGGTGGGCGATTTCTGCTCCGTACCCTTCAACGTTGCTTGCGGCACATGCCGAAACTGCAAGGAACGCCACACGGACGTATGCCTCAACGCTAATGAGGAGCTCGGATTTTGCGGCGCTTACGGTTTCAATCTTGGCGGCTGGCAGGGCGGCCAAGCCGAATATATGCTGGTACCGTGGGCGGACTTCCAGCTGCTGAAATTTCCCGACAAGGAACAGGCAATGGAAAAGATTAGGGACCTCACCCTGCTCTCCGATATTCTGCCCACCGGGTATCATGGCTGTGTCGAGGCGCGGGTTGGAACGGGTTCTACCGTGTACATTGCCGGGGCCGGGCCGGTCGGTCGCTGCGCCGCTGCGAGCGCGCAGCTTCTTGGAGCGTCTTGCATTATCGTCGGCGACCACAACAAGGCCAGGCGCGATTTGGTGAAAAAAGCCGGCTACGAAGTCGTAGATCCGTCCAGCACTACCCCTGTTGCCGATCAGATTGAAAAACTTCTCGGCACGGGCTCTCGCTGGGTCGACGCGGCTGTGGATTGTGTGGGCCTCGAGTGCCACGGCTATGGGCCGGACGCCAGTTCAAAGAACGTGGAGGAAGCCGTCATCAATACGTTGATGGAGGTAATCAAGCCTGCCGGGGCCATGGGCATCCCCGGCGTCTACACTAACCTGGATCCCGGTGCTCCCACAGAACTTAACAAGAAAGGCTTGATGGCCCTGGGCTTTCCTGCAGCCTGGGTAAAATCGCCGACATTCACGGCCGGTCAATGTCCCGTCATGCACTACAACCGCGATCTGATGATGGCCATCCTGTGGGACAGGATGCCTTACCTGACGCCGCTTCTAAATACCGAGGTTATCCCGCTGGAGCGGGCCGTCGAAGCATATCAAATCTTCCATGACGGATCTCCCAAGAAGTTCGTGATCGATCCGCACAACATGACCAAGCTGATGTCGACCGGATAAATTGGATAGCCCGCCGAAACCCGGCGCGAACGCCGGACGCAATTAACCATCTTTCGAGACGGCTGCGCTGATGTCGGATAAAGCCCCTGGCACCGCTATCATAGCCCCATCGGCGATCGCAAGGATCGACGTCCTCGGCGCCAGCTTCCGGGGACCGGCTCATGATGCCTGATCGGCCACCGCGGCGCGGGGAGGTCCGCCCGCGGGGCGGACTGTTGCGCGGACTTGATGCCATTCTCTTCGGAACTCCGCTCGGCGGTCATGCGTTTCCCGTAGCCGGCTGGTGTAAATGTTAGAAGCCAACAAACCTCGTTCTCTAAATGCCGCGGAAGAGGCTCGGCGTGGCTTCGTCCGCGTACGCGGTGGTCGCGAGCACAACCTCAAGAATATCGATCTGGAAATTCCGCGCGACGCACTCGTGGTCTTCACCGGGGTTTCGGGATCGGGAAAGTCTTCCCTCGCATTCGGCACGCTGTATGCCGAGGCTCAGCGGCGCTATCTCGAATCCGTGTCGCCCTACGCGCGTCGTCTATTTCACCAAATGCAAGTGCCTGAAGTCGACGAGATCACCGGTCTTCCGCCGGCGGTCGCCTTGCAGCAGCAGCGCGGATCACCAACCACTCGCTCTTCTGTCGGGAGCGTCACTACCCTTTCGAATTTATTGCGCATGCTCTATTCGCGCGCCGGTGACTATCCGAAGCATCAGCCTCTACTCTACGCGGAATCCTTTTCACCCAATACTCCCGAAGGAGCCTGCCCGAATTGTCACGGAATCGGTCGTGTTCATGACGTCACCGAGACCTCAATGGTGCCGGATGATAGCCGCACCATCCGCGAGCGCGCAGTCGCGGCGTGGCCAACCGCTTGGCAAGGTCAGAACCTGCGCGACATCCTGGTCACTCTTGGCTACGACGTCGATAAGCCTTGGCGTCAGCTTTCAAAGAAGGATCGCAACTGGATCTTATTTACGGACGAACAGCCGACGGTACCGGTCTACGCGGGCTACACCGCAGCTGAGGTAAAGCGCGCACTGCGGCGCAAGGAAGAACCGAGCTATCAAGGCACATTCACGAGTGCGCGGAAGTATGTGCTGCAAACCTTCGCCACGACCGAAAGTGCGATGATGAAGCGACGCGTCGCGCAGTATATTTTGAGTCGCGATTGCCCTGTCTGTCACGGAAAGCGGCTGAAGCCCGAGGCGTTGTCGGTAAAGTTCGCAGGCCTGGACATTGCCGAGCTGTCGCGGCTGCCAGTGAAGCGTCTGCACACGTTGCTCCTTCCCCATCTAAAACAAGCCGATGCAAAATCAGAAAGGGCAATCGTCATCCAGCGTATTGCCGAGGACATGGTCGCGCGGCTCGCGGTGTTGATGGATTTAGGCCTTGGTTACCTGGCGCCGGAACGTAGCACGCCAACACTGTCGCCTGGCGAATTGCAGCGATTGCGTCTGGCAACCCAGGTCCACTCCAATTTGTTCGGCGTGGTATACGTTCTCGACGAGCCTTCCGCTGGTTTACATCCCGCGGATACGGAAGCGCTCCTGACCGCGCTCGATCGCTTGAAAGCGTCGGGCAATTCTCTGTTCGTCGTCGAGCATGAGCTTGATGTGATCCGACACGCCGACTGGATCGTGGACGTCGGCCCGAAAGCCGGCGAGCAAGGTGGCGAGATACTCTACAGCGGCCCACTGGAAGGGCTTGCGGACGTCGAGGCATCCCAGACACGAAGGTATCTGAACGGATCCAATGCCTCAGCGGGCCGGTCGCCACGCACACCGCAATCGTGGCTGCGGCTCCGTGGTGTCACGCGTAATAATCTCGACCACCTTGACGCCGACATTCCGCTGGGCGTTTTTACCAGCGTCACCGGCATTTCCGGCTCCGGCAAATCCAGTCTGGTCAGCCAGTTTCTTGTGGAGGCGGTGGCGGCTGGATTAGGGCAGCACGTGAATAACGCGGACGACGAGGATGCACACCTCGATGCTAAGGTACCGACATTGGGCGGGATGATCGTCGCGGGGCTAAATATCATTCAAAGATTGGTGGTCGTCGATCAAAAGCCAATCGGGCGCACACCGCGTTCTAATCTTGCGACGTATACCGGTCTGTTCGATCACGTCCGCAAACTTTTCGCAAACACGCGCCTGGCGCGCAGTCGCCGCTACGATGCTGGCCGTTTCTCGTTTAACGTCGCCAAGGGACGCTGTGAAACCTGCCGCGGCGAAGGTTTTGTCTGCGTTGAGTTATTGTTTCTGCCAAGTGTCTATGCGCCGTGTCCAACCTGCAAGGGTGCTCGGTACAATGCCAAAACGCTGGAAATCAAAATTCGCGATCAATCAATCGCCGACGTTCTGGCGATGCGGGTCGATGAGGCCTTTGAATTTTTTGCTGACGACGAGGCCTTGCGGCGATCTCTGGGTGTGATCCGGGAAGTCGGCCTGGGGTACATTCGCCTCGGGCAAGCCGCGACAGAATTATCGGGCGGCGAAGCACAACGTATCAAGCTCGCTACCGAGCTGCAGCGCGCCCAGCGCGGCCACACGCTTTATGTCTTAGATGAGCCCACGACCGGCCTACATCCCTCTGATGTGGAAAAGTTGAATGGCCAGCTTAATGGGCTGGTAGATTCCGGAAACACAGTCCTCGTCGTCGAGCACGATATGAGCATGGTGGCGCAAAGCGACTGGGTGATTGACATCGGTCCAGGCGCCGGCGACGAGGGCGGAAAGATCGTGTGGGCCGGCCCTCCCTCCAAGATGTCGTCCGCCAGCGGAAGCCGAACCGCACAATATCTCGAGGGACATTTTAGCTTTTCGCCCATGATCTCCGATCCAATTTAGAGGCGCCTCATTATGCGCCGACACGGCGACGGCTGGCGGCGACTTTGCGCGTGTTGAAAGTTTGCCATCGGGAACACTGTCGCGCACCAACGCGATCAATGGCGCGACAGCATTCTCGGAGAAGGCCGGCGTCATCGGCCCTTTTTGCATCCATCCTAGTCTGCATCAGCTTCTATACCGCTTATCTGTAACCACTATTGGTTGGCACAACTCGCCTCAAGGTCGAGCAACTCGCAATGTCCGCTTTGGGTCAAAAGCAGACGTTGAACCTACAAGCTTTTGCGGAAAAATCACTGCCTGAGCTACCAAGCCTTGATATGCCACTGCTTGAGGACGCTTGACCCTGATTTCCGAGGCTGAATACGCGTCAGCTTTCAAGCGAACAACTGATAAGCTTTGTGCTCTTTCTTTATCAGCCTGCGGACTGACTCCATTTCGTGCCTTTGCTTATCAGTCGGCTGACTGACTCCGTTTTGGCTATTTTCTTATCAGTTAGAACACTGACTACATTTGTGACCATTCCCATCAGTCGCAGGATTGTTCGTGTAGTCGCTGCTCAGCAGCGAAATGCGATGTCAGATTACCCTCGATTGTCCCCCCGCAACTCCCGGGGGAGCCAAAGATCAACACGTGTTTTTCTTTTAGCCGAACCCGGGTGGAGGAACAAATTTCACGTACCTGCTGGCTTCCTTTGCAAACGCCAGGGTTGTTTTGTCCTCCAGATACGGCCCAACGATATTGATTCCCACAGGCAAACCACTTGATAACGATCCGACCGGGATTGTCGTCACGGGCAAGGATGGCATCGTGCTGTAACCTGCCCAGAAAAGCTGATCGTTGTAGTCAACCTGTTCGCCAGACACATTTATCTTCCGGTCTTCACGAATTGTCGTTTCGTCCACCGGATACGCGGCGGACAACGTGACCGGACACAGCAAGATGTCAAAATCGCAGAAGAAGCGAGTCCATTCCGCATTCAGCCGTGCACGGATCTCCTCTGCTCCAATGTAACTTCTGTGGGATTGTGTTTGAGCCCGGCGAAGCTTAGCGCGATAGGACCGATCGGAGTCCGAAAGCCCTGCCGCAATCTCCACCACGTTGTTAAATTCTGCTGCGCTCATACGCCCTGCTCCCGTTCCGCGAAGCAACTTGAGGTAAGCGTCATGAGCCTCCGCATGGTCGAATGACGGATGTGCGTCCCTTTGGACTGACGCTCCGGCCTGTTCAAGGCTCTGGATGAATTGGGAGATGACCTCACCATAAGCGATGTCGATTGGCGCGACGGATGAATTCTCGATCGCGCCAATTCGAAAATCACTCAACCGCACTGCACGCGGTCCCGGCAAGTTCAGTTGCCAGGCCTTTGCCGGCGCTCCATCCGGCCCGGCCAATACATCGAGCAAGAGTTCAAGATCCGCCGCCGATCGTGTGAGTGGCCCGGCAGTGGCAAGATCACTCGCTAACCACGTACCGCGCCGGAGATTGCCCTCATCGGAGAGAATTCCGTGGGTCGGCTTGTGGCCGAAAACACCACAAAAATGAGCAGGAAAGCGGATAGATCCCGCAATATCCGTGCCGAGTTCAACGGGGGTGAAACCCGATGCGAGCGCCGCTGCAGATCCTCCGGACGATCCTCCCGGTGATCGAGCAAGGTCCCAGGGATTTCGGGTCGAACCATAGACCTCGTTGAAAGACTGGAAGTCCGCGGAGTGTAGCGGAATATTGGTTTTTCCGAATATAATCGCGCCGGCACCGATGAGCCTGTCGACCAACGAACTGTTCTTCTCGGGGCGCCAATTAGCGTCTCCGGGATCACCGTACGTTGTCGGCCAACCCGCTACATTGTGCACATCCTTCACGGTCATCGGCAGACCATGCAGTACGCCCCAGCTTTGTCCCTCCGCACGCGCTTTGTCGGCTATATCTGCCCTCTTTCGGGCAGCCTCAGTGTCGAGGTAGACGACGGCGTTGACGTCCCCATTGTATTTTTCGATACGGCCCAGATACAGCTCAAGCAGTTCCCGGGACGTCAGTTCGTGACGATCCATCAGGCGAAGGAGTTCGGACGCGGGCGCATAGGCCAGGTCAGTCATTGAGCGCGGTTTCATCTTCTCTCAGTCCTCACCCGGGCTCCAGCGTCGCGATATTTCGTTCCTGTTTTCGTAGGACGCTTCGAAGATCGGCGCTGCGAGTGTCGCGCGCACATGCAGGATCTTCGTCTCCACATTCTTGAACCCGTGCTTCATTCCGGCAGGAATCAGGACCGACTGATTTGCACTTACGACCGCGGTTTCGCCATTCAGATAGATTTCGGCCCTGCCGTCGATCACTTCGAGAACCTCCTCGACAGCATGAATATGTATCGGGGCGCCAAGTCCGGGGGCGCAGAACTGGTCAAAGATGCACAACTGGTGCCCTCCCAGCAAAAACGACATCCGCATGCGCGTTATGACGCCATCACGCCATTTTTCGGTTGGCTGGTCGTTGTGATTAAGAACTTGCATGATGAGACTTTCCTTGTGGTTGACTGAGCCTTCGGACAATAGAGCGGACACAACAGATCGATATTCGTGCTTTACAATTCCCGATCAGAGAACTCCTGGATGCAGGCCACGCCGATCAGGCGACCGTGAAAACGAAATCATCGGGATTCAATGACGACGTCATTTTCCAGAAATCCACGATCCTCCACGGAGCAAGGCCGACGACGCGGCCGCGTTCGTCCTTGTACCAATTGCTGACGTTCGGATGGGTCCAGACCATGCGCGCGTGCATTTCATCGACGCGACGATTGTACTCGTCATGGAGTTCCTGACGAATTTCCATGGTGCCCATGTTTCGCTCTATCATCTCGCGCAAACACTGCATGATGTAACGCACCTGAAGTTCGATGTAGAAGAAGATGCCACCACCGTGGGAGAGGCCCGTATTCGGGCCACCCAAGATGAACATGTTCGGAAATTCCGGCACGGTCATGCCCATGAAGGCGCGCGCGCCTTCATCTTTCCAAACGTCATTGATCGATCTTTCCGTCCGTCCGATGATAACCATCGGAGCGAGCACTTCCGTCGGCTTGAAACCCGTGGCCAGAATGATGACGTCGAGCGGATGTTTGTCACCGTTGGCATCAATAACCGCGTCCGGCTCAATCCGGCCAACACCGGCATTGACCAATTCAACATTGTCCCGCAGCAGCATCTTGAACCAGCCGTTGTCCCGCAGCATCCGCTTCCCCCAGGGGGGATAGTTCGGGATGATCTTTGCCAGCAGATCTTGCCGGTCTTTCAATTCCGCCTGCATGTAGCGGATCATGTTCTCGCGGATTGTATGGTTGCGCGCGTTCAACGATACGTCCGGCTTGTCCCAGTTCGGATCGCGCTGGACAACCGCATGATTGGTATCTCCGCTCGCCCAGAACAGCAGAAAGCGATACCACATGTAAAAATAGGGAATATGCCTATTGGCCCATTGCATCCCCGGCGAGAAGACCGTGTGATAGCTCTGGTTAAGACCGACCCAGCCAGGCGACCTCTGGAAGATCACCAGCTTCTCGACAGCCGGAGCAATTGTCGGCCCCACCTGAACGCTGCTCGCTCCCGTCCCCACAATCGCCACGCGCCTGCCTTTGAGATCGACGTTGTGATCCCAGCGGGCAGTGTGGAATATCGGTCCCTTGAAGCTCTCAAGACCACTTACCTTCGGTAATGCCGGGCGGTTAAGCGAGCCCACGCTCGGCACGAAGATCTTTGCCGTCAGGACCTCGGTCCCTCCCGATTTATTTTTGATCGTCACGTCCCAGCATCGGCGGTCGGAATCAAACGAAGCCGCGACGGCCTCGCTGTCGAATCTGATGTGGTCGCGAAGTTCGTATTTCTCGACGATGCCTTTGAGGTACTCCAAAAGCTCGTCACGGAGCCCGAACACCCTGTTCCACTGGGGTTTGGGTTCGAACGAGAATGAATAGACGTGGTTTGGAATATCGACACCAGCGCCCGGATATTGATTTTCATACCAGGCTCCGCCGACTTCGTCGTTTCTTTCAAGAATCGTAAATGGAATCCCCGCTTGCTTCAGCATGACGGCCATACACAGACCCGACGCGCCGGCACCGGCAATGATAACCGAGAACGCCTGTACTTTGTCAGCCGGAGGAATTCTGCGCCACTCAGCGGTTCGCATCTTGCCCAACAAAGGCGCCGCCTCTTCCACAAACATGGATCCGTAGTCGTCGGACACAAGGTCGTTGACGCCATAGCTAAGCAGCTGGCACAGTCTTTGCCGCGTAAATGCGACGTTCTCGATCGCTCCGGTGCCCGCCATCCTCATGGCGCCGACTAGCGCTTCGCGAATCTCCTGACGAAGGCCTTCAGGAATCCGTTCCAGGTGGCTCCAGCCTCCTTCGATAAAAGGAGCTGCCTTTTCCAGTAAAGAGTCGTCGCCGGTCAATTGGGCATGAACCAGCGCCTGCGGCACGATATCTGCTTCCAGCAACATCTTCCGAAGCAGTTGCTCGTCAGCGACCGCTTCGCTGAAAATCGCCACGACGCGCGCCTGTTCGTCCGCCATCGGTGTCCTGTCGCCTTCACGGCCGTTCACGTTACCGCCTCGCAATCACACCAAACGTACCGAAATCTCCGAATAGCCCATCTTGTGGCGGGCCTATATCAGAGCATCGACGCCGACCAAGCTTTCGATGGAATTTCGATTGATGGGACGAGCGCCGTCGGCTCCATCGAAGATGACCGACCCGCGATCCAGAACCAGCAACCGATGCGTGAACTCGAGCGCAATGTCGACGTGCTGCTCGACCAGAAGGATCGCGACGCCCGATTCCGCGCGGATACGCTTCATTGCCGCGACGATTAGATCAACGATGACAGGCGCAAGACCTTCCATTGGCTCATCCATCAGGAGCACGGAAGGATTGCCCATAAGAGCGCGTCCAATGCTGAGCATTTGCTGTTCGCCGCCGGACAGTTTCGTACCTCCGATGTTGCGCCGCTCCTGCAGACGCGGAAACAGATCGAACACCCTTGCCAGCGTCCATTCCTCTGCAGCGCGCTCGCGACTACGAGCGGCAACTACCAGATTTTCCTCGACGCTGAGGGAGGGAAATATCTCGCGCTCCTGCGGCACCAGGCCGATGCCGCGAACAGCACGGGTGTATCTCGGCAAGTTCTGAATCGGCTCGCTTCCAAGCCTGATAACGCCGCCCTTGATGTCCGCACGTCCCGCGACCGTCGAAATCAGTGTTGTTTTGCCGACGCCGTTTCGTCCAAGCACGGCAAGCGTCTCGCCCATCGGGAGTTCGAACGAAATATCGTTGATGACTTGTGTCGCCCCCCATCCGGAGCTCACATGCTCACAAGCCAAGGCTATCGGCCGATTTTCACCCTTCGTTTCAGCCATTGTGACGATGACCCAGATAGATGTCGCGGACAAAACTGTTCGATGCGATCTCCTGAGGCGTCCCTTCGATGACGATTTGCCCCGCCACAAGAACACTGATCTTTCGAGCAAATCGCGCAACGAGTTTCATGTCGTGCTCGATGAAGAGAACCGAGACATTTGCAGGCAGCCGCTCGATCAGTTCAAAAACCGCATAGGAATCGGCCGGGGCAACACCGGCGGCAGGCTCGTCCAGCAGGAGGACTGATGGCTGCAGAGCAAGGGCAATCGCAATCTCGACCAGGCGCTGGCGGCCGTAAGAAAGCTGCGCGATGGAAGATGTCGCCGCGCTTTCGAGCTTGAGGCTCTCCAGGATGTCGTAGGCGATTTCAGCGGTCGCCTTCTTGAAGCTACGGCCGCCGATCATTCTGGCTCCGCCACCCATGCGCTCTGCGACGGCCAGCTGGACATGCTCGATGACACTCAGTTCGCGGAACAGCGAATTGATCTGGAAAGTTCGGGCCAGACCGGATTTTACCCTGCGATCCGCGGAAAGCCCGGTGACGTCGTGCTCATTGATCCAGATCTCGCCCTTGGTGGGCGGAAGATTCCCGGTGAGAAGATTGATGAATGTCGTCTTGCCCGCGCCGTTCGGCCCGATCAGTGCCTGCCGCGAGCCAACCTTCATCTCGAAGTCAACGCCCGAGACGACCGTCGTCTCGTTGAAAACCTTGGTGAGTTCCCTGGTCCGTAGTGCAAGCGTCTCCGTCATTGGCTTGCCCTGCACTCAACATCGGCCGGAGATTGCTCCGGCGAAGCTGGCTCTGGCTTTGCCCTGCGCAAGGCAGCGGCCTTTTCAATCAGACCAATCAACCCGCCAGGTGCAAATAGCACGATCGCGATCAGCATCAGGCCGATCCAGAACAGCCAGAAGACGGGATCATCCTTGGCCAGCGCATCCTGGACGATCATGTAGGACGAAGCACCAACGAATGCGCCGTAGAGACGGCCACGGCCGCCTACAACAAGCATGATCAAGACGGCGCCGGCCATCTCCAACCCAAAAACCGAAAGGGAGACAAACTGCGACACCTGGGCCGAGAGCCCGCCTGCGACTCCGGCCAGCGCCGCGCTTATGGTGAACGCGATCAACTTCCGTCTCATCACAGGCACGCCGATCGCCTGCATTCTCACCGGATTGAGACGAATACCGACCAGCGACCTTCCGAACGGCGAACCAACCAACGTGCGCACAAAGAGCCACGACAGGAACAGGACGGAAATGCAGTAGACAGCGGCAACGTGCCCGAAGATATCGAACCCGAACATCCCGAAGAGCGGCGAGATCTCAATGCCCTGAAGACCGTCATGCCCGCCCGTGATATTCGCAAAACGGTTGGCAAGCTCTCCGAACAGCAAAGTCAAGGCGAGGCCGAGCATCAGAAGCGTAAGCCCTCGCGTGCGCAATATCACGATGCCGGATAACAAGCCGGCAATCGCTGCGGCAAGGCCGGCGCAAATCAATCCACTGATCGGTTCCGGCCATCCGTTCACGGCGAGCAGGCCGGCCATATAGGCCCCCACTCCGAAGAAGGCGGTATGGCCTAGAATGATAATGCCGGCGTAGCCCACCACGATGTCGTAGGAGAGCGTAAACAGAATCATCACGATCACCTGCGACGCGAAAGGCAGGTAGGTCGGGAATACAAGCCAGACGGCAGCGAAGGCGAGCCAAGGTGTTGCTTCCCAAAGTTTGAAGGGGTGCGACCGCACCACAAACGCGGTGGCCTGCTCCTTGCGCGGATCCATATCAGTGATCCTGTACGCGATTGAGCAATCCGCCGGGACGCAGCAGCAGAAAGCCGAAAAGCGAGAGATAGATGAAGAAAGCGCCGAATTGCGGCGCAATGATCTTGCATGCGCTGTCGCCGATCCCGAGCAACAGCGCCGCAACAAACGGACCACTCACGGTGCCCAATCCGCCGATCGATACGACAATGAGAAAGTAGGCGAGATTCTCCAGCGGATAACCTGGCGTGATCGCAATCATATCGCCGCCGAGACCGCCGCCGATCGCCGCCAGCGCACTTCCCGCGGCGAAGACGACGGAGAACAGTTTTTTGGTATCGATGCCGACTGCCTCGGCCATCGCACGATTGTCTACCGTCGCCCGTATGCGCATGCCTGTACTGGTTCGCTCGATGACGAGCAGCAAGGTGACGAAAATCACGATCCCCATCGCAATGAGAAAGACCCGGTACAACGGGAAGGCTCGCAGACCGAGGTCGAGTTTTCCGGTGAGAGCCGCCGGGACAGCCACGGTCTGCGGTATCGGGCCGTAGATGTAGTGTGCGACTGCGGACGCGACGAAGATGAGCCCCATGCTCAGCAGGACCTGATCGAATTCGCCCGCCCTGTAGACCTTGGCATACAGAACCCGTTCCAGAACGACGCTCGCCGCCGCCACGATCGCCGCAGTCAGGATAAGAGCCAGGGTAAAGGGAACAGCGAAGCGATTAAGAAAAGTAATGAGAAGATAACCTCCCGCCATCGCGAATGCCCCATGTGCGAGGTTGGCGATTCCCAAGAGCCCCATCGTGATCGATAGACCGACGGAGATGATATAGAGAACCATCGCATAAGCGGTTCCCGTAAAGAGGATGCTGAGCAGAATGTCTGACACGTGTCAGCAAGCTCCAGTAGCGGGAAGCGCCCGATGATCCAACAGCCGATAGCGCATCATTCGGGGTTAAAAGTTTTCCAGGGATCTTTCGACGGGGCCTCTTCTTCAAAAGTCACATTCGCTGGCTTGCCATTCACCATCTCAACCTTGTTCATCTTGATCGGCTGGACAATATCGCGGGTCTGCGGATCGATCGAAACATTGCCTCGCGGGCTGCTCGTGGCTTTCCAGTTGGAGAGCCATTTCAGGAGCGACGGGCCATCTGCGCTCGGTCCGAGTTCTTTGACGGCCGTATAGATCGCCGACATCGTATCCCACCCGGATACGGCCGTGACGTTCGGCAGCGAATTCTCGCCGTACTCGGCCTTCCAGGCCTTCACGAACTCGACATTGCCGGCATCCTTGTTGGCAGCCGCGTATGTCGCAGCGCTGATGAAGCCGACAACATCGGGAGGCATATGCGGTAACTCGTCATCCAGTGCATTATCACCGGGGCCAATCAGCTTAACGCCTGCGTCCCGCAAACCGGCGTCATTGAACGCCTTTGCAGCCGATGGCATGCGTCCGTTGTTAACAAAGATGAAGACGGCTTCAGGCTTCTCCGTCTTGAGGCGCTCCATGAATGGAAGATAGTCCGTTGTAACCATCGGGGCTCGAACCGCACCGACAACCTTGCCGCCGTTCTCCTCGAAACCTTTCTTGAAGGCAGCCTCTGAGTCGATACCGGCCGCGTAGTCGGCGACAAGAATCGCAGCGGTTTTGATGCTGTTCTTGGCGGCCCAGACTCCCATCGGGTAAGCCGTCTGCCACTGGGTATAGGAAAAGCGAACGAAATAAGGAGACGATCTCGTCAGGCTGGAGGTCGTTGCGTTCATCAAGGCCACGGGAACCTTGGCTTCCGTTGCAATCTTTGCCAGGGCGAACCCCTGCGGGGAGAGCGCAATACCTGTAATGATCTTGACGCCGTCGCGGACGATAAGCTCCTGCGCGATGCGCCGTGTGTTGTCCGGCACGCCGGCGTCGTCGCGCCGAATGACCTGTACAGAAGGCACTTCCTTTCCGTGCACCTTCTCGTAGAGTCGGGCGCCTCGATCAAGGCTATCGCCGAGAGCGGCGAACGGACCCGAGAGCGGCGCAAGCAAACCAACCTTGAGGACGCTTTCCGCGGCGGCAGGTGCCGCCGTTCCCAATGAAGCCGCAACGACGATCGCAGCGCTCACCAGAGCGGACAGTCGAACACGCATGAGCAGAGCTCCTCTGTTCCTCATTCCCGCCTGACTCGGTCGTCAGCGCATATTTAAAACTATCCGGAAGCGAACCACGAGGTGCAACCTAGAAAAAACTCACGAAGATGAATGCGAAAAATTCATCGTCGGAGCAGAAGAACTGCCGTTTCCGTAAGCTTCTTCCGCTCAATCGTCGAGCATTCCGCTCAACACGCAATCAATCTCGCTATAGCGTTCAGTCACGAGCATTCGTGATTTTTTTGGCGCTTATCGACCGCCTGAACTTGTATTACGCGTGTTCGATATCGATGCACGCGCGAGATCGGAAGTAGAATGCCATATGCTGGTCCCAATGACGCCTTGTATTATGAAGATGTCGGACACGGTCACCCGATCATTTTCATACCGGGCTTCGGCGGCGTGGGTTCGTTCTGGAGCAAGCAGACCGAATTCTTCAGAGAGCGGTTCAGGGTAATTACGGTCGATCAGCGCGGCGCCGGCGCCAGCGTACGCAGTCGGCAGAAATATTCACTCGATCAGATGACCGAGGATGTTCAGATCGTGATAGACGCCGCCGGGATCGATGCAGCCGTTCTGGTCGGCCATTCAACGGGAGGAGCCATCGCCCAGACATTGGCGGCGTGGACTCCGGATCGCGTGTCCGGACTTCTGCTCTCGTCAACATGGTGCAAGCCGGGCAACTATTTTCGCCGCGTGTTCGAGTTCCGGAGGTCCCTGCTTGAAATCGGTGCGACCGACTTATTTCACAAGGCCGGCATCTTCTTCCGCTATCCACCCGACTATGCCGAGGCGCACGACAACGCATTCGAGAATGGTGGCGCCGTCGATGTTGATATTACCATCGCCCGTATCAATGCGATTCTGGAGACAGACCAGACTCCCTTGATGGATCGAATCAAGGCGCCTACCGTTGTTGTTGCGGCGCACGATGACTGTCTCATCCCGCGTTACATGTCGGACGAAGTGGCTCGACGCATTCCGGGCTCCAAATACGTCGTTCTTGACCACGGCGGCCACTTTCTCCCCGAAACCCGCAGCAGCGACTACAATACCTTGCTCGATGACTTTCTTGGGAGTCTCGATCTGCAAACGTCCCCTAATACGGAGCGGAAGCGCTCCGCGAGCTAACCGGGGTAGCCACTCCTCATGAGGGCCGCATAATGCACGAGGTCACAAGCGATCAATCGTCAGAAGCCGCCCGCGAATTTCAATTTGATGAATTCGGCGAAGCCCGCGTACTTGGCAAATCCGATTTTATCGGCGTCAGCGATCAGATAGAGATCGCGCGCCTTTTTATCGGAGTATTGACCAAGCAATTTGACCAAGCGCCCGCTTTTGAGATCGTCGTTGACCAGGAATGCCGCGAGCCGGGCGATACCGAAACCATCGATCGCCCCCCTGTAGACGGCGCTGCCGAAACTGATGAAGCGGGATGGAGGAACGAGATTGAGCTCCTTGTCGTCGACGATGAATTGCCAGTGCGGATGCGTTCCAATGATGAGACAGTTGTGCGACTGGAGATCTTGCGGATGCTCGGGTGCTCCATGTTTCGCGATATAGCTCGGCGCCGCGCATACCGTCCATGGATTGGCGGCAAGCCTCATCGAAACCTTATTCTTGTCCGACGAGGGCAGCGATTGAACAGTAAAGTCGTAGTCGACATTGGAGCCGAGTTCGGACGGTATGAGCTCAATCCGCATCTGGGGATTGGCCTGCAGATATTCCGTGACGAAACCGACCAGCTTCCTTTCCAGAAGCGCGGCCGGCGCTCCGACCACAAGCTGGCCGACCGGAACCGGCGAGAATTGCCCAAGGTCATCGGCCGCCACGGCAATCGCCGACAGCAACGGCTTGATACGCTGAAAATACGCTTCTCCGGCGGCGGTCAGCTCGACCTTCCGAGTTGTCCTGGAGAGCAACTGAACGCCGAGTCTGTCTTCCAGCAGCGCGACCCGCCGGCTGATCGCCGAAGGCGTCAGGCGCAGCCGCCGAGCCGCACCAGCAAAGCCACCACTTTCGGCAACCAGAACGAAAACCTCAAGCTCCGACGCCATCCTTGACCCAGCCTTTCCTCTTCAATTTTTTCCGCTTATCGGGCTGTTTCACGAGGGAAGATGATGCGCTTTCCCAGAGACCCGAAGATTGCCTTGAAACAGGCGTTCACGACAATATCGAAACAAGAACACCGGTCCATTCCTCAGAGGCTGAATACCATGGCTAATCAAGAAAAAATCGCAATTTTGGGCGGCGGAATCTGTGGTCTCGCACTCGCCCTCAATCTGCATCGCCGGGGTCTTAGCTGCCGCGTCTATGAGCGCGTGGCGGAAATCAAACCTCTGGGCGTAGGCATCACGCTGCTGCCGCATGCGATGCGCGAAATGACCGCGCTGGGATTGGGCGATGAACTCTTCGCCGCTGGCATCGAAAATCACGAGAGCGCCTTCTTCAACCGCTTCGGACAACTGATCTACAAGGAACCGCGCGGAAAGTACGCAGGCTACGACGTTCCTGAGATCGGGATTCACAGAGGCCGATTGCACGTGATTCTTGCCAAGGCTGTGCGGGACAGGCTCGGCGCCGATGCGCTCCAGGTAAACCGCGAGGCCGTGAGCGTTGAGCAGGACGAGAACGGCGTAACCATCCACTTCAGAGAAACTTCAACCCGGCACCAACTCGAGAGCGTACGCGCCGATGTGGCGGTTGCTTGCGATGGCATCAATTCCGCGATCCGAAAGCAGTATTACCCAAACGAGACGCTCGCATTTGGAGGAATCAATAGCTGGCGCGGGGTCACGCGGCGAAAGCCCATCCTGGGAGGTCACACTTATATGCGCATCGGCTCGATACGCACCGGAAAGATAGTGATCTATCCGATTATCGATAATGTGGACGACCAAGGCAATCAGCTCATCAATTGGATGGCCGATATCAAACGTGACACATTCGAGCAAAACGATTGGAATCAGCCGGGCAATCTCGCAGACTTCCTGCCGGTCTATGCGAACTGGAATTTCGACTGGCTCGACATTCCACAAATGATCCGCGACTCGGAGCAGATCCTGGAATATCCAATGGTTGACAAGGAGCCGATCGACGTCTGGACCTTCAGTCGTGTAACGCTCGCCGGCGATGCCGCTCATCCGATGTATCCGCGCGGCTCCAATGGCGCTGCACAGTCGCTGATTGACGCACGCACGCTCGCCGACGCGTTGCTCAAATACTCCGACCCGATGCAGGCTTTCAAGGATTACGAAGCCGCGCGGGTCGTACCCGCCGCCAACGTCGTTCGCACGAACCGCGAATCTCCGCCGGATTTTATCAACACCACAGTCGAGAAGCTGGTCGGCGATAAACCGTTTGAGAATCTGGACGACTACATCAGCCAGGACGAGCTTCGAAAGCTGTCTGAAAACTACAAGCGTATAGCCGGCTTTACGATCTCCGATGTGGTCGCCCCACGATCTGATTCCTGAAAAATGGCTGCGCTGTTTCAATCCTGATCGACCACGCGGTGAGCACCTCTATGCCCTCACTCCCTCGACTAGCGTTCATCGGCTGGGGCGCCATCAACTCAAGAGTCGGCGAACTCCTGAGGGAACGCGAGTCTCCGGTTGACATCGTTGCCGTCGCGACCGGCAAATTTTCCGGCGCACGCGCCGCATGGCCCGACAGCGCAGCATTGCTATCAGCTCCAGACGACCTGATCGCACTCAAACCCGATCTGGTGATCGAGGCCGCGGGCCGTGCCGCGATCTCGCAATGGGGTCCTGCCGCGCTCGTCGCCGCACCTGCGGTCATTTTTGCATCGACCAGTGCATTCAGCGACGACGGCATACTTACATCGCTTTCCGATTTGGCGGAACGTCACGGCAGCAAAATCGAGTTGCCCTCAGGGGCGATCGGCGGCATGGATGCGCTGACAAGCGCCGCGATTCTTGGCCTGGATGATGTCGTGCATCAGATCATAAAGCCGCCCGATGCCTGGAGGGGAACGGCAACCGAGCAACTGATCAATCTAGACCGCCTGACGAAACGCACTGTCTTTTTTTCGGGGAACGCGCGGCAGGCGTCTGCGACCTATCCGCAGAACGCCAACGCGACAGTCGTCACGTCGCTGGCGGGTATCGGCCTGGACCGTACCCGCGTCGAAATGATCGCGGATCCCTCCACATCGACGAACGGTCACAGGATCGTTGCCCGTGGTGCGTTCGGTCAGATGGAGATAACCCTGGAAAACAAACCACTGGCAACCAATCCGAAGTCGTCAGAATTGACAGCACTTAGTTTGGTTCGGCTGATCGAGAATCGCGTCAGGAATTTCATCATACATTGAGAACGTCTAAGCTCTTTTAAGCATCGTCGTTGCCAGCTGCGTGTCGGCAAGGAGCAAGACTCTGGTTACGTCCAGCCCGTGGTAACAGCGGCGAGCGCATAGAGTGGTTGATCATTCTCGACCGAGGTAGGCTCATCGGCACAGGCCGCGCTGAGCATGAAACTGAAAAAGCAGAAAGATGCCTTGAAGCGCATATCGCCGCGCGTGGCATCTACATTACTGACCTACACATCCACGCCAGCATCAAGATGAAGATGTGCGATCTTCTCTAAATGCGCATCAACGGGATCAACCCCTGGGTCTGCAGTTTATGTAGAGTGAGTGATGCCCCCAGCTGGAGGGCGGGGCTTCTCGATCAATTGAAACCCCCTCACATCCGTGATGAGGAATGTTGATGGCATCATCGCAGTTTCTGCAAGCATAGATGAGCGAGGGGGCCGCTTTCCCGAACCGCACGGCCGTGGCGGTAACTCCATGGATCGTTATCCGTCTCAAAAAATAGATTTATCTTGAAGTTTGGAAATATGCACATTATGGTTTCCGCCTTCGACAGATGGTTCGCGGCCAATCCTTCAGGATTGCGCCGCTCTTTTGTTCAAGGCGCCGATGGGACCGCTCGCTCCTGAGACCGATCAAATCGCTCCAACAAAATGGAGCCCTACTGTAGTGGCAGAGCCATGTGCGGTGGTTTCCAACGAAGATGTGAACTCCGAATATCGGCTGTTGATTGTGAGCTGTGGTGAGGAGGCGGCCAGAGCCACGCCTGGGCAATTCTTCCAATTGCTTTGCCCTCACCCTTCGGCCGAGCAGCCATTCCTGCGGCGTCCCATGAGCGTTTATGGAGCCGACGTCGCGCGCCGTCAGGTGCAGTTTCTCTACAAGGTGACAGGTGCCGGCACGCGCGGGCTGAAAACTCTCAAGCCCGGTAACGAACTCGATATCATGGGGCCTCTAGGCCAGGGCTTCACGCTCGACCCTCGGTTTCGCAGCATAGTCGCGATCGGTCGTGGTGCCGGCTTGGCAACGTTAGCTCCACTGGCCGAGGCGGCGCGCGCGAAGGGCATTCGCGTGACGGCGATCCTAAGCGCGAGGACGCCAGACCTGCTCGTTTCGGTGAGACGCTTTCAGGAGCAAGGCGCAGAGGTCATCACCGTCACAGATTTTGAGGCGACGAGCGGTCCAGCGAACGTGGAACGGATACTTCGCGCGCTCATCACCGATGGCGCATGCGACGCATTCTACACGTGCGGATCAAACCGGCTGTTGCGGGTTCAACAGCGGCTTGCGGTCGAATTTAATCTAAACGGTCAGATCGCGATGGAGCAGCAAATGGCCTGCGGAATTGGGCTTTGTTACTGCTGTGTCCGAGATTTCAATGTCTCCGGAAAGCTGGTCAATCGCCGGGTCTGCTGGGATGGGCCGATCTTCAATATCTTGGAGGCGCTGCCGTGAGCATTGTTCCGCAGCCAGACCTGAGTGCGAAGGTTGGTGGCCTCCATTTGCGAAATCCGATCATGCCGGCATCAGGCACCTTCGCGGAAGGGCTGTCTAAAGTGATGGACTTCGACCGCTTGGGAGCAATTGTAACAAAAACGATCACGCGAGAACCCAGGTCTGGGAATCCTTTGCCTCGGGTCGTCGAACGGCCGGGAAGTCTGATCAATGCGATCGGCATCCCATCGAAAGGTGTGACTCAGTTCATCCGAGACGTCATTCCCTACTACGCCGGCTTTGATACACCGCTTGTAGTGAGCATTTCGGCGCCAACCGCTGAAGGCTTTGCCAGTTTGGCCGAGGAGCTTTCGCTGCCCGGCGTCGCCGCGATCGAAGCGAATATATCGTGTCCCAACATCGAAGAAGATGGCAAGGCGTTTGCCATGCGAGCGGCTTCAACCTCGACGGTGACGCGGTTGCTGCGTGACGCGACCAATCTTCCGCTTTGGGTCAAGCTAACGCCGAATACCGGCGACATCGCCGAAGTGGCAAAAGCTGCTGAGGATGCCGGCGCGGATGCTGTTGTTGTGGCCAATACCATTCTCAGCATGGCGATAGACCTGAAAACATTTAAGCCGGCACTCGGCAATATCATGGGCGGTTTGTCCGGGCCCGCCATCAAACCGATTGTCCTTCGCCAGGTTTTTCAATGTTCTCGGGCGGTCAAAATCCCGGTCATCGGGTGTGGTGGGATATCCACTGCAGATGACGTCGTAGAGTACATGCTGGCCGGCGCGACCGCGGTGCAAGTCGGTACGGCCACATTTATCCACCCTTCCGCGATGATGACGATAATCGACGACCTTTCAGCCTTTTGCCTCCATCGCGATATTCCGAGAGTATCGGAGCTTACAGGCAGGGTTCTCATCGAAGAAGCCGACGAGGCTGACCTCGCGTGGGTGGATCCGGTATGATTGTAAACACGTGCGATCCAGAGGTCGTGTCGGCTGATGCTGAACTTGCCAATGATATTTTCGACGAACTCCGTCGGCGAACATCGGATGGCATTGGCATATCAAGGGACAGTTACGGGGCCCGAGAATCCCTTGCGCTGGACATTGTGGAAAATAGAGCGCGGCATTTCGGGCTGGCAACCGAACGCGATGCCGCCGCAAACCTCGTTGTAACGCTTCATGGACAGGCTCCGAATCTTCCGTACATCGCCTGCGGTTCCCACCTCGATTCGGTTCCACAAGGCGGAAATTTCGATGGAGCTGCGGGTGTAATCGCAGGCCTCGCAATTCTAGCGGACCTCAAGAGAAGAAACGTTCGACCTCGCCGCACCGTGAAGTTGTTTGCGCTACGCGGAGAAGAAAGCGCCCGTTTTGGCAGAGCCTATATGGGATCCAGCGCCCTCTTCGGTAAGCTGCGAGAGGCTGATCTAACCACTCAGGATTCTGGCGGACGGACCCTATCCGAATGCATGGCCGATGTCGGAGTGGATATCGCGCGAGTATCCAGACAAGAGATGCTTGTTGATCCTTCAGAAATCGCTGCCTGGATTGAGCTTCACATCGAACAAGGCCCAGTTCTGCTGGCGAGAAATCTACCCGTTGGAATCGTAACTGGCATTCGCGGCAACATCAGGCATCGTGCGATTACCTGCATCGGCGAGGCCGGCCATTCGGGTGCCGTGCCTCGATGGTTACGGCACGACGCCGTGTTCGCCACTGCTGAGCTTGTGACTCATCTTGACCGCCACTGGCGAACCCTCCTGGAAAGGGGGCGCGACATCGTCGTTACATCCGGGATTGTCGAAACCGATGCTCGGGAGCACGCGATCGCCCGCATTCCGGGAACTGTGCGCTTTAGCCTGGATATTCGCAGTCAACACAAGGAAACGCTCGAAGCGTTTTACGATCTCTTCCTCTCCGAATGCGCGATGATATCCGAGGAACGCGGCGTCGAATTTCGGCTAGATCGGCGCATCGATTCCGCCCCGGCTGCCATGGATCAGGATTGGATCAAGCGCCTGAAGACGTCAGCAGACCGTCTTCAGCTTTCTAACGAAGAAATGGCGAGCGGAGCTGGTCACGATGCTGCGGTATTTGCGAGCGCGGGAGTACCGAGTGCGATGATTTTCGTCCGGAACGAGAATGGCTCGCACAACCCAAACGAAAAAATGGAAATGGCAGACTTTTTGGCAGCGGTTTCCCTGATGAGGTCCGCCATAGAGGAGGCGGCGCAATGAGCCTTCATCGACTTTTCGATACTGTATCTGCAGCTTCGCGCGCATCGAATTGCACAATAACCATCCGTCGTCCCGATGACTGGCACATTCATCTCAGGGATGGCGAAACCCTGAAAGCTGTCCTTCCCTTCACGACAGCACAGTTTGCCCGCGGCATTGTCATGCCTAACTTGATTCCGCCGGTCACAACCCCGAAAGAGGCTGCAGCTTACAGAGATCGCGTCCTAGCCGCGCGTCCAGGAGGCAACGACTTCACGCCCTTCATGACCTGCTATCTCACGGACGAAACCTCTTCCGACGACATTGAGCGGGGCTTTGCAGAACGGATCTGGATAGCGGCAAAGCTTTACCCCGCAGGCGCTACAACGAATTCGAGCCATGGGGTGACGTCACTGAAGCGCATTTCTGCCGTCCTGGAACGAATGGAGAGGATCGGTATGCCGGTCCTGATCCATGGCGAAACAATCGATCCGCAAGTCGACATCTTTGACCGAGAAGCAACATTCATCGAGCGGGATCTCCTGCCGTTGATGGCGCGGCATCAAGGATTGCGCATCGTTCTTGAACACGCGACAACGACCGAAGCGGTAGACGTGGTTCGGGCCAACGCCACGCGTATGGCGGCGACCATCACACCGCATCATCTTGTCATTAATCGCACATCTCTGTTCCAAGGGGGACTTCGCCCTCACCTGTATTGCCTTCCCGTCGCGAAGCATGAACGGCATCGTCTGGCGCTTCGACGAGCTGCGACGTCGGGCGATCGATGCTTCTTCATTGGCACCGATACAGCACCGCATTTTAGAAGCCGCAAGGAAGCAACCTGTTGCGCTGCGGGCATCTTTAGTGGCGCAACTGCCCTCCAAACCTACGTCCAGGTCTTCGATGAAGAAGAGGCACTCGACCGGTTCGAGGCCTTCGCGTCGCTAAATGGCGCCCTCTTCCACGGAATTCCGCCAAACACAGGGACAATCACCCTGGAGCGCAAACCGGGCAGAGTCATCGCCGAGGTGGGCATCGAGAACGAAGAAATCATGGTCTTTCGCGGCGGTGAAAATTTGCCTTGGTCGATCAGCAGGATTTCTCCATGACAGCAGAAGAAGTCGGTCGCCGCGTCAGCGAGCTTCTGTTCAAGGCGGGAGCAATTCACTGCAATCTTTCGCAGCCATATATGCTGGCTGGTGGATGGGCCAGCCCGGTGTATATCGACGTCCGCTTGCTGTTTGGTGAGCACGACATGCGCAATCAACTGGTGACCTTGGTCAGTGATTATCTCATTGCTCACTTTCCTGCTAACGCGTTTGATGCCGTCGTAGGAGCCGAGACTGCGGGAATTCCGCTCTCGGTATCCTTGGCTGACCGAAACGGCTTCGATCTCCGGTACGTGCGAAAGCGCCCGCTAGGCATTGGAAGAGACGCTCAAGTCGAGGGCGGGTCCGTCGATGGTCTACGCGTGCTTCTCGTGGATGACATCACGACCGATGGATCCAGCAAGCTTAACTTCGCCCGCGGGCTGCGCGCCGCCGGGGCTCACCTCGAACATGTCTTGAGTGTTTTCTTTCATGATGCATTCCCTGGTGCGAGAGATCGACTGGCCGAGGCCGGACTGAACCTGCACGCCCTCGCAGGATGGAACGATCTGCTTCGAGCGGATTCTGGCACTCTTCACGAGCACGAACGGGCGGAGATCGAGCGTTTTCTCGCTGACCCCGTGGTCTGGTCGGCCAGGCACGGGGGCCGTGTCAGCGCCAGCAACCGATGGTAAAAGAGAAGGGGGCAGCAGCTCGAACATTTGAGGACCGCTATGGTGACCGAACCAACCGTGCCGCCCTCCTCTAGCGAGCCAATTAAGGTTCCCGCGACCATAACCATCGAACGGGAACGTGTTCCCACGAGAAGCGAGCGAGATCTTCTCGGCGAGATGGATATTCCCTCGGACGTCTACTGGGGAATCCACTCACTTCGCGCAATTGAGAACTTCCCGATTACAGGAATAACTGTCGGACGCTTTGGCGAACTCGTCCGCGCTCTGGTCTATGTGAAGCAAGCGGCGGCACGTGCGAACTGTCGACTCACCATCTCTCGAAAACAAAAGCGAATGCGATCGAAGAGGCCTGCAAGCTGATCGTATCAGATGAAAAATATCTCGATCAGTTTGTCGTGGACGCCGTCCAAGGAGGAGCCGGCACGTTGGAAATCCTCGGCGAAAAGCGAGGGGACTACTCGTCGCTTCATCCGAATGACGACGTCAATATGTCGCAATCCACCAATGACGCCTATCCGACCGCTGTGCGTTTGGCGATCATTCTTGCAACAGATCCACTGATTGCAGCCTTGGATGAGCTGGCTTACGCTTTCAAGGCCAAGGCAGTTGAGACCGCGGACGTTGTTAAGATTGGGCGCACGCAGCTTCAAGACGCGGTACCGATGACCGTTGGCCAGGAGTTTGATGCCTTCTTCGCGACGATTAAAGAAGACGTTGGACGCCTCAACGACGTGGTGCGCTTGTTCTACGAAGTCAATCTGGGCGCGACAGCAATTGGCACAGGCATCAATGCCGATCCGCGATATGCGGCACTTGCTGTCGAGGAGCTTTCAAGGATAGCGCACCGGCCGTTGGTCCCCGCCTCCAATCTTATCGAAGCCACCTCCGATATGGGCGCATTCGTGCTGTTCTCCGGGGTCTTGAAGAGGATTGCCGTGAAGTTGTCCAAGATCTGCAATGATCTTCGACTGCTGTCGAGCGGCCCGCGCGCCGGCTTTGCTGAGATCAAGCTGCCGCCGGTCCAGGCGGGTTCGTCGATCATGCCTGGAAAGGTGAACCCCGTCATTCCAGAGGTTGTCAACCAGGTTGCGTTCATCGTCATCGGCCACGATCTGACGGTGACCATGTGCGCCGAGGGAGGCCAACTGCAACTCAACGCGTTCGAACCGACGATTGCGTACTGTCTGCTTTCGAGTCTCCGCCTGCTCACTGCGGCCATTACCACATTGACGACGAAATGCGTCGTTGGGATCGAAGTTGACCACGAGCGTTGCCAAGCGCTCGTTGAGCAATCCGTCGGTCTTGTGACCGCGCTCGGCCCGATCCTTGGTTACGACGTCGCGTCGAAGGTTGCGAAAAAAGCCCTGGCGGAGAAGCGAAAAGTGGCTGACGTCGTTCTCGGGGAGAAATTACTCACACGCGAACAGCTCGAAGCCTATTTGCGAATCGAGACGATGACAGCTCCGTCCAGAGTGAGCGCAAAGCCGGGACGTCGCCCCTCTTAGGACGCCCGTCGTACTGCACGGAGAC
The DNA here is from genome assembly GCF_055386385.1 of Afipia dichlorophenoxyacetatis. Classification (NCBI taxonomy): domain Bacteria; kingdom Pseudomonadati; phylum Pseudomonadota; class Alphaproteobacteria; order Hyphomicrobiales; family Nitrobacteraceae; genus Afipia; species Afipia dichlorophenoxyacetatis. The sequence continues at coordinate 5,070,843 of NZ_AP029250.1, forward strand.
CAACACCAGAACGACTTAGGACGGCGCGCAAGACACTGGCTGCTTCGCTTCCCTTGTGTGCACTCCGCCAGAGGTCAGTCACCAGCCTCTCGTACAAACGCACCGGCTCTTCGTCGCTCGTTAGCATCGCAAAACCGGTCCGGATGTTTGGCAGCTCGCCACCGAGCCTAAACGGACTAAGGCCGAGGAGTGTTCGCTCCGACGTTCGAAATAATTGGAACGTAACGTTGGGAAGAGCTTCCTCGATAAGGCCGATCTGAACTCCCATAGGGTCGCTTTCGATGAGCGAGATCAGATGCTCGACCTCGCGACGAGCAGCCACACGTCGCTTTGCTACTTCTTCCGCCGGGAGATTGAAGCGGCCGACGACCCCGAGTTTCAGCCACCTTTCAATTTCGGGCAAGTTCACAAGGTTGACTACGCTCAGGTGGCGTTTTTGCCTGCCGCTCTTTCGATCGTCGAGGATCCCAATGATCTGATCGATCTCCGCGATATATTTCTTTGACGCCTTCTCCGGCGCCGGCGCCGCCTCGATCAGAGTCTGCTTGAGGTGCTTGGAATAATCTTGGGAAGTCAGGAGATACGACATCGGCGGAAAGTGAGCGATCACCTGCTCGGACTTCTGCTCGATTTGCCTCATCCGTTCAAAATAGCTAACCGCGTTGGAATAGTACTCTACGCCGACGCCCAAAAGCGAAGCCACCGAAGTCTCGAGTACCGCCGCCAAACGATCGAGAGTCTCGATCTTGACGACGTCTCCGGCTTCTACGCGATAGACAGCAGCCCGTGAAATGCCGAGCTTTTCCGCGATTTGATCGGCATTCAGGCCCTTTCCCAAACGGTAGGCCCGAAGCCGCTCGCCGATTTCGATATAGCGAGCATCCATATTCAGCTCCGTCTCAGATTTGAGACGAAGCTATCCGAAAAGCTGTGCGGGACGAACAGTTTTCGGCACCTCTGCCTGGTTTTTGCGTGGATAGCCTAAACCAATTCGACCGAAGCTATTTCATTCAGCGCATTCATTCTGATATCAGGAGAGAGAGCGATCTTTGTCTCGGCATCCTCGACGACCCTTAGCAGTCGACGAAATGTTACCTCAGCCAGTTCGGTGGGAAGAGCCTCGCCGTTGTAAGTATCGATGAAGGGATCGACCATCGTCGATAGGAGCTTGTAGAAAGCTCGGTGCTCTCGATCGGACCCGGCCATGGCGTTGGTCCGCTCTTTGAAAGCTTTGTAGGTCCGCAAGCCCGGATGCTGTGCAGCGAGCCAATCGTGAAGTTCAGACACGGTACAGTCCCTCCTCATTCCGAGAAAAGAAACAATCAGGATATCACGGAATAGACGCGCGACAAGCGATAATAGTTTGCTCGACGTCAGTGACGCTGATGTGAATGCGCCTCCTTTAGTAAAGTTCTGCAGCGGCGATTTCATTCAAGACCGCCAATTGAGTTTCGATCGGTGATCCGAGTGAACGTTCTGCCTCGGCCACTAACGTAAGCAGCCTTTGGTAAGCGCGCTCAGCGAACTCAATCGGCAATGGTTCTTCATCAAACGTCGCTGCATATCCCGACGCCAGGTTGGACAGTAATCGATAGATTGCGCGATGGGTCGGATCGTCATTCGCTGCCTGCAACAGCTTCTCGTTAAGGGTCCGGTAAGTTCTTAACCCCGGATGCTGGTGACGGAGCCAGTCATGCAATTCACCCATTCGAGCCTCTCACAAGAAAGAAACGACTAGATTATCAAACGCGAGACTTTCATCAAATCATTTTTGAGACATGTCGCAATTATGACTTTTCGGTTGCGCTGGCGTTACTCTGGCGTTCTGCAACTGATCCTGAAATGTCTGGAAAAACTGATCCGCTTACTTTTTCGCCGTCCTCCCTGCCGGCAGGAAGCTCCATCTCACCGTCCATGTTGAATGCCATTGCCTTCCTCCAGTTTTGTTATGCTCAACGTTCGACAAACCAGCGAACGTCCGCGGATTGTTAACGCTTGGTCCCGCTGAGGGCTCTGGAGGCGGCTTGAACGGCATCGACAATCGCTTGATAGCCCGTGCAACGACAGTAATTGCCCGAAAGAACCTCACGGATCTCTTCGCGGGTCGGTGTCTCATTGCGCCGCAAGAACTCCGAGGCTTGCATGATCATGCCAGGAGTACAGAAGCCGCACTGCAACGCGGCGCGCTCGAAGAAGGCCTTCTGAAGAGCAGCGACTTCGGGACCAGGGCTTGCAGCGTCGATTGTCGTTATGTCCGCGCCATCCGCTTGAATGGCCAGCATGAGACATCCGCGAACCACGCTATCATCGACGATGATGTTGCAAGCTCCACAGACACCGTGCTCGCATCCAATGTGGCTTCCGGTAAGCGCCAATCCGTGGCGCAAGAAGTCAACCAGCGACTGGCGGGTGGTGGTTGATGCCGACCTCGGCTCGCCATTGACGCGGACCGAAATCGTAACAGTATCCTCCGCCTCGACTTTATCCATGTGTGACCTCGCTGAACGCTTTGGCGGCGCAATGAGTAAGAAGCTGCTTTGCAAGGTACAGCCGATATGTGGCGGGATATTCTTCACTGTCTGCGCAGTCGAGCACCGTGGAAAGGAGAGCGACAGCCTGATCGATCGCAGCAGTGTTGGAGAGCTTGGTCCCCACGATCGCGGACTCCACCGTTGCGATACGTCTGGGAAAGGATTCGATTCCCATGAAAACGACACGGCAGTCCGTCACCACTCCCTCCAAGCATCGAATGCCGAAAACAAGGCCCGCCATCGCGAAATCGCCATGCCGCCGCGCAATCTCGTGAAAGGTAAAGCGCCAGGATACGTCAGGAATTGGAATGTCGACGCGCACAATCAACTCGTTCGGCTGTCGATCCGTATCGTAAATTCCCTGAAAGAAGTCGGTGGCCGACACTGACCGCGTGCCGTCGTTCGAGCAAAGAACGATGTCGGCATCGAGACATACCATGCAGGCCGGCATCTCGGCAGCCGGGTCTGCCAGGGCCAGACTTCCGCCGAGCGTGCCCCGGTTGCGAACAGCCTCGTGCGCGACGTGGCGGAGAGCCTGAGTTAACACCGGAACATTTTGCTGAACCAGCTCAGATCGCAGAACCTTATTGTGACGCGCACGTGATCCAATGCTGAGGGTCGTGTCTTTGACAGTGACCGCATTCAGGTCCGGGACAGCATTGATATCGATCAACAGCTGTGGCGAGGCCACACGGAGATTCAGCATCGGCACGAGGGTTTGCCCCCCGCTCAAGACAGCTGCGTCATCGCCATGGTCGTGGAGAAGCGTCAACACCTCGCCGAGAGTTGTCGGCTTGGCATAAGCAAACTTAGCAGGCTTCATGAAACGGCGCCTTCCTCGAATGCTCCTAAGGCACCCAATATCGCGACGGGGGAAATAGGAAGAGTGTCGACGCGGCCGCCAAACTGATCGAGCACATTGTTCACTGCATTGAGTATCGCGGCTGTCGACGCGCAAGTGCCGGCCTCCCCCGCTCCCTTGGCACCAAGGATCGATCCGGAATACGGCGTCTCAACGTGCGCGATGACGATGTCCGGCGTATCAGCTGCCATCGGAAGGAGGTAGTCAGCAAGCGTGCCGCTCGCATACTGTCCGTCTTCGGTGTATCGGCAGTGTTCGTAAAGCGCCTCTCCGATACCCTGCACAACCCCTCCTCGGATCTGCTCATCAACAAGCAGCGGATTGATCACGCGGCCGCAGTCCTCGACGACCCAATGTTTGAGGACGGCCACCTTGCCGCTCATCTTATCGATCTCAACGAGCGCCGCCTGGACGCCATTGGTCGGGAGAAAGGTATCGCCATCGCGGCCACCCATATCGGAGACCGTAAGTTGTGGACGAACGTCCTTCGGAAAATCGTAGGGGCGAAATTGAATCGCGTCGGCAAGATCGGATACCTGCATCCGAACATGTCCGGTTTCCTTCTCGACGATCTCGCCGTTCGATAGATCGAGCTGATCCGGGTGAGCCTGAAGCAACGCGCCCGCTGCGGTGAGGAGTTCAGATTTGAGCTTGCGGCCCGCGCGCCAGGCGACCTCTCCTGTGATCGCGGCTCCGCGGGACGACCACGCGCCTCCACCATGCGGCGCAGATTGCGTGTCTCCAAGCTTGACCCTGATGCGACCGATCGGAAGGCCGAGTGCATCTGCAAGCACCTGTGCAATGCCTTGTTGAATCCCTTGCCCGATCTCCGCCGCCGAACACTGCGCGGTCACGGTACCTGAAGGGTCCATCGAGACAACAACCGTGTCGAGTGAAGATACCGGCACATTCGAACGGCCGTAGCCTTCCGGGCCCGTCGCTGTAAATTCGACAAAACTCGCCAGGCCGAATCCAACCAGCCGACCCTCCTCTCGCCACGTTGCGATCGACTGCTTCAAGTTCGTGTAGTTGCAAAGCGCAAGGAGCTTATCGAGACACTTTTCGTGTGACAGGTCGAGCATTCGCGCCCCGGTCGGGCTCATCCACGGCATCTCGCTGTCAGCAACGAAGTTGCGTCTCCGAAATTCGATTGGATCTTCACCGCGAACTTTCGCCGCTTCTTCGACGAGAGATTCTGTGATCGCGACCGCAATCGGATGCCCCACCGACCGATATTGACCGGTCATCACCTTGTTCTGCAGAAGCGACCTCAAGCAAGCACCGTATTGCTCGATCTTGTACGGTCCTCCCATGGCGCGAAGCGCGCTCATCCCCTCCGCCGTACTCGATCGCGGATAAACAGAATAAGCGCCAAGCCCCTGGATGTCGTCGACCTTCATAGCGGTGACGCGACCATTTGCATCGAGCGCGAGACTTGCTTCGACGATGTGTTCTCTGGCGTGGATGTCGGAGAGCATGCTTTCGATGCGATCCGCGATATATTTGACCGGCTTTCCGATGAGCTTAGAGGCCGCGCATACGGCCATTTCCTCGGGATAGATATGCATTTTCACGCCGAAGCCGCCGCCGACATCCGGACAGACAACCCGGACGTCGGTAATCTGCATCCTGAGAAGCCGAGCGATGATGAGCTGAAGCTGATGAGGCATCTGATGGGAGGCAAAGACCGTCATTGCCTCTTCGATCTTGTCGTATGAAGCAAGAATGGCTCTTGGCTCCAGCGGAACACCCGTCTTGCGGTTGAACGTCAAACGACGGCTCACGACTTGTGCAGCTTGCTCGAACGCCACATCTAATCCAGCGGTTGATTGCTTGAATTCGAAGGCCAGATTGGATTGTGCATTCGCATGAACGCGCGCAGCTCCAGACAACGCCTCTTCAAGCGAAGTTACGGCCGGAAGATCCTCAAATTCGATGGCGATCAGTTCGAGTGCGTCTTCGGCTTGTGCGCGGCTCTTGGCGAGCACCATTGCGATCGGCTCGCCTTGAAAAACGACATAGTCGCGCGCGAGAGCCCGTTGCTCGGGGGAGAACAGATTGGGGGCGTTTGAGAGAACGCACTGCCAGGGATCGATGGCCTTTTCAATTTCGTCACACGTCAATACGGCGACGACCCCGGCTGACAGTTGCGCATCAGCGATGTCGGTAATCTTGAATGATGCATGCGGGCGTGGGCTGCGCAGGAATGCCGCATGTAGTTCCCCACTTTGCGAAATATCATCAACGTAGCGACCGCGCCCCGCCACCAATCTGCGGGTAGCCTCTCGCGGCATAGGCCTTCCGATGAATGGGGGGGCGTTTGCTTCCTTGGATTCGCTCATCATTGCACACCCCAAAAAAGAAGAATCCGCAGCCTAAGCTGCGGATTCAATTGGTCTCGGCTCTTTAGATTGAAAGATCGGACCCTTTGGTTTCACGCAACAGAAGGAGCGCCACCAAAAACACCAAGCCGTAGGACGTTAGCGCAAAGACACTGATCGCACTCGACAATGTGGTCGTCGCGGCTAGCGCACCAACGAGATAAGGAAACAATCCGCCAACTGCACGACCCGCATTGTATGTAAAACCAACACCAGCTCCCCGAACCCGAGTGACAAACATTTCATTCAAGCAGGCCATAAGAGCTGAGTAGTATCCAACCGCGAAGAAGCCGAGCGGAAATCCGAGCAGCAACATTTCCGCGTCAGTCAACGGAAGGTGGGTATAGATGTATACAGAAGCGGCTGCGGCTGCGGAGAAGAATAGAAAGACATGCCGTCGGCCAAACTTGTCGGAAAGCCAGCCGCCCGCGATATATCCTATGAAGCAGCCCCCGATTAGGGTCATCAGGTAAGGGGTCGAAGCCAAGATGGAGATCTTCCGTTCACTCCGCAGGAATTGCGGCACCCAGGTCATCAGGGCGTAAAATCCCCCCTGCGCGCCAATCGTCAGAAAAGAACCAGTGAGCGTGGCGCGAATGTTCGCTGCATCGAAAATACGAAAGAACGAGACGGCCGGCTCCTTGCTTCGCGCCAAAATCGCGACTTGAGGCTCCTTGACGTTTCTCCGGATGAAGAAAATCAGAAGAGCTGGAGCCGCTCCGACGAAAAACATGACCCGCCATGCATACTCTGGGGTCAAAGTGGCGAAGCAAATGGCCTGTACGATGAGCGCAAGACCCCATCCAACTGCGTAGCTGGATTGGTAGAAGCCCATAGCTCGGCCACGGGATTTACTTGCAACAACTTCAGACAACGTGACAGCCGCTACAGCAGCCTCACCGCCAAAGCCGACGCCGAGGCATGCTCGAGCAATTGTAAGCTGATCGACGTTTTGGGCGAGCGCAGAAGCGAGACTTCCGATCGAAAATATCAGGATTGTGAGCTGCATAGTCCGAACACGGCCGATCCGGTCTGACAGAAACCCCGCTAGCCAGCCACCTACCGCGCTGCAAAGCACGGTCAATGACACGATTCCACCCAGCGCTTTCGGATCCGTGCCGAAAGCGGTAACCAGCGTGCCTATCGCCAACGGGAACAGCATGAAGTCCATGCCGTCGAGCGTCCAACCAGCGGTGCAGGCCCAGAAGGTTCTGCGGCCCTGCCCGTTCATGTCCCGATAAAATTGAAAAATCGAGTCCGGCTCGCTCACCGGTAAAATCCCCGCCTCATCGATATTCGCCATTACCTTCCCCCGTTTTGTCTCAGCCAGACCCCACAAATCCATTGGGCCGCAGGCCATGCCCATTGCTCGGTGGATACTTGGATGATATTATTCTTGTATCCAATGATACAGCAAGATGAAATTTGGGTCCAATTGCCGGCTTTGATGCACAACATTTCATCAGATCGGTGGATTTTGGCGCGTCCCGCCTAGAGCGGCCAGCGAACTGCGGTGCAAAAATCGTGCAATGTGGCAAGGTCGCCTTGGGAGGTGCAATGACAAAAGCTAAGACACACCAAGTACTAATCACTGGGAGATGCTACCGGTGAATCCTGCCAAGCCGACGTCCGTTGACGTCTCCGCAAATTGGGCAAGCGAACGAACGCTCTCGCCCTTGGAGCAGGCCTATAACTTCATCCTAGAGAGTATTCTCTCTGGGGAGCTCGCTCCTGGGATGCGCATCCCAACTGAAGCAGTCGCGGAGCGACTAGGCATCAGCCGAATGCCCGTGCGAGACGCACTGCGGAGGCTCGAAGGCGACGGAGCAATTACAATCTATGCCAATCGGGGCGCGACCGTGGCTGAGTACTCCAAAGACGAAGTGATCCAACTCGTAGAGATGCGAGCGGTACTCGAAGGCTTAGGTGCTCGCTTGGCAATTTCGAATGTTACTCAGCGGGAGCTCGAAGAGATTCGTCATCTTCAAAGCAGAATGGACCGCTCTGCTGACGATCTCAGTCAATGGATCGTGCACCATGACGCGTTTCACAATTACATTACGTCGCTCAGTGGTCGGCCACTGCTAACCCGGCAGACAAAGAAGATGCGACTGATGCTCCGGCCGTACTTCCGCGAACACCACGCCGCGAATCAGGAATTGGAGATCCCAGGTTTCGAGCATCAACGCATCGTCGATGTCTTAATCGGCGGACAGCCAGATGAAGTTGAGCAAGAAGTCAGAAACCACGGAATAGCCAACGTCGGCAAGGTTACAAAATTGATGGACCGCTGAAGATCGATTTAACGATCTCTTCCCACTAGGCAGTGGTCCGACGAAAGAAAATGCGAGAATGCTGAACGCAACGAGAAAAACCCTGATCAAGGGTGGGCGCCTACTCGATCTCGATGAAGACTTGGACCAACCCCCTCAACTCGATATTCTGGTTGATCAAGGAGCAATCTGCTCCGTGGGTCCTTCCGCAAGTACCGCGACCGGCGACGACATCCATGTCATTGATGCGACGGATCAGCTGCTCATTCCTGGCCTAGTGAACACTCACTATCATTCGCACGATACCTTGCTGAGGGGGATGTTCGAACAGCTGCCGTTGGACGCGTGGATGCTCTACAGCGGTCCGGGCCAGTTTCCACACTTCTCGCGTGAAATCATTGAGACGCGCACCCTGCTTGGCGCTGCGGAATGCCTGTTGAATGGCATCACGACTACTCAGGATATGGTTTCATTTTCAGGCAACGATCAGGGGCACGTCGAGCAGCTTCAACAAGCCTATGAAGCGGCGAAGATGCGGGCTGTTCTAGCGGTTCAGATATCTGATCGTGCTGGTTGTGACTGCGTAGCATTTTGGGATTCACTTCCTGATCGAACGCTTCGATGTTTACCTGCCGCACCAGATTCAATGGCGCAGCTTCGATTTGTGGAACACGCGCTCGAAAGGAGTTCGAATCTCGTGAGCTGGGGATTGGGCCCTTCGGCTCCCCAGCGATGCTCTGCCGAAATGCTCACGCGGATCGCTCAACTCTCTACCGCTAATAAGCTTCACGTCTTCACTCATACTTACGAAGCACGATCGCAGGCCGTTCTGGCACGATTGAAGTATCCGCAAGGTTCGTTGATCGAGCACTTGGACCGCAACGGATTACTCAACGAGCGGCTTACTATTGCCCATGGCGTATGGATCACGGAATCGGAGATCGCGCGACTTGGAAAAGCCAAAGCGAGTCTGGCGTGCAACCCAATCAGCAATCTAAAATTACTAAACGGTTTTGCACCGATAACCAGATACGCCACCTCTGGGGTAACGATCGGCCTTGGCTGCGACAACTGTAGTGGCAACGACTCCCAGAACCTTTTCGAAGCCATGAAAGTTTTCGCTCTCATGTGGGGCATGTATTCGGGCCACGATCAAACATCCGCCGCCAAAGAGTCTTTCAAAGCGGCCACTATCGGCGCAGCACGGGCAATCGGATTGGGGGATAAGATTGGTCTCATCCGACCGGGTTACCGAGCCGATCTTGTCGCGATCGATTCTTCACAGCCAAATTACAGACCGCTCAATAGCGCGATAAGGCAAATCGTTTACGGTGAGACTGGAAGATCGGTCAGCATGGTTATGGTCGACGGCGTCATCGTTGTCGACGGCGGACGACTGACGTCCTCAGTTCTCCAGGATCTCAAAATTCGAGCGGAGCGTGCGCGCGATGAGTTGGCTCCCCACATCAGAAACATCCAAGAGCGAAATGCCGCGCTGCTACCGGATCTCTTCGCGGCTTACGAACAAGCGAACTGTTATCCGCTTGAGTTCGATCGCTTCTCGCTCCGTACGGGTTCGAATCGAGATACATGAAGGAACCGGACCGGGACCAAACTCTCTCTCTGTCGAGCCCATCTGGGGCGATGGGAGGAAGATACCCAGCAGCAGCGACAATGGAGCTGGACTACATATAAATTCGACTGCCGACGATGTTTAATGACCGCGGCGGACATCACGATAATGCGTTCAGACAGCGCATCTGCTTCGGACGAGCCGCCGTTGAGCATTTGTATGAATGCGAATTCGTCACCTCCCAGCCCGGCGATGACGTCTGTTTCACGACAACAACGCGAATGCGCGACGTGACGGCTTGCGGCAGCGCATCGCCGACCGGATGGCCCCGCGCGTCGTTGACGTTCTTGAAGTGGTCCAAATCGAGAAATAGCACCACGTACGACTGATCCCGCGTCGCCAGGAGCGCCGCGGTTTCAAGCCGGTTGCGAACTCCGTCCGATTGTCCGGGCCAGTAAACCCATCATGCCGCGCCATGTGGGCGATCTGAGCCTCAGCGCGTCAGCGCTCGGTCGCGAACTCAGCCGCCCGTTCGAACTCGCCAGACATCAGTGCACATCAGTCGGACAACTGACTCCAGTTGTGCTCTTTCTTTATCAGTTGGCGGACTGACAGATCGATTGAAGGTCCCCACGAGGCGCCGATATGCTGATATACTTTGTCGACCCATCGATCGCCTCCACCAAAAATTCAAACTTCAAGAATCGTAACTCCAAGAACCAGAGATCAAGCAGCTCGACGCCGAGTGCGATCCAGAATGATGCGTCCGACCATATAAACGAGAGTTGCCACAACGACGGCCGTAGCGGAGAACAGGAACCATTGTCTCAGATAGAAAAAACCCCATTGGTCAACGCGAAATCTAGCCAACGGACTCGTGGTTGCGGTCGTATCGAGCACTAGCAACAAAAAGCCGGCCGGGGCCATTACGATAAAACTTCCGATCTCAGCCGGTGAGATCGGGCGAATGGGCGCGCTTAGACGTGCGTTCTTCCGAACCAAAGCTATCAGGATAATGACAGGCCACGTCCACAGCGCGGCGCACATGAATCCAAAGCTAGCGGCGTCTCCTGGGCCCGCGAATTTTCAGTACCAATTCATATTGAGGGAGTAAGGCAGGCCAGATCGGAGCTACTCTAGTGACCAGCCATTGCGACTGTTCGATATTCGGGGCCAACGCGTTCGATGAGCCTAGATACGCGAACAGCAAAGGAACGAAGACTCCCCAATAGAGAGTCTTCATACACGTTGGCCCGACCAAATCTTTGAGTGCAAGAGTACCGCGTATACCTTGATCCGCGCGATCGTGGGAAGGTGTCGCCGGAGATTTTGCAGGAGGCCGTTCAAGAGCATTGTTTTCATTCACAGACAGCATCCAACTGCAATAGCCAAGAAACAATCGCTCGAACTGAAAAAGCCTCTGGAGTTATTTCCGTCTCTGCTGAAGCAGCTCATTATAAACATCAGCGTCTGCGGCGCGCAATTGCGGGCGATTAGATGCTAGTCTCCGCATAACGCAAATGTTCTATACGCGTTGTCAGGACAACGGCATCGACTGACTCGGATTTGCAAAAGCCTTATCAATGGCGCCAACTGGATAGCTTTTACATATTTGCTTATCAGTGCGCCAACTGACTCCATTTGTACTATTTCTTTATAAGTCGGCGGACTGACTCCACATCTACTATTTCTTATCAGTTCGTCGAGCGTGGGAGCTCCGGAACCATCGGGGCGTCACGCACGAATGTCCGCTTGCAGTCGCCGCAACTGGTTTTTTAGCCGCCTCGGTGGCAGCGATACGCAACGTCGCAAGCTCGGCGATGAGCGCCGCATCTCCGTCATCGTCGGGAAACGGATGTCTCTCTCTTGGAGCCGACCTGCGAAATGAGAGATGCGGAGATCATTGCCCAAGCTCTAATAAAGAAAGTTGGAGAGATGCACGCCTCAGGCCGTTGAGGCGCTACAAATTCAGCAGAACAGCTTGCCCTGCTCCGCGGCTTCTACCAGGGCCGCAACTTCGGGCTTCGTCAAGCGACCGGCCAACGGCCCGTCCTCAAGAGGCCAATCAAGCAGTTGCTTGAGCCAACGCGCGCGAACACCTGCCAGCTTTTTTTCAACCTCTTTAGCCGAGATCTTGAAGACCTTCGCGCCGCCGTCAATCATCATGCCAAAGAAGGCTATCATCGCGGTATCGTTCGCGTTGTGCTTCCTCCAAAAGGGAAGCCACGCGACCGCTGGCTAACCCGCGACGAGGCGGCTCGCCTACTGCGCATATGCTGGCGCGCTCGTGAGTATCAGACGATCCATCGTGGTCCCAACAAGGGCACGCAGATTGAGACAGATCGCCGACCCCTTCGGCATCTGGCGCGATTCATTTTGATGGCGCTTTATACTGGCACGCGTTCCAACGCCGTAACGACTGCATCGATCACGCGCGGCGAAGGTAGATCGTTCGTCGATCTCGACAACGGCATCTTCTACCGACTTGCCGAAGGCCGTCGAGAAACGAAGAAGCGACAGCCCCCAGTACCAATCCCCCCTCGCCTACTCGCTCATTTACGTCGCTGGCGCGACAAGCGCATCGTTCGCGATTTTGTCGTGGAGTGGAACGGCGAGCCAATCACATCGTCGGTCAAGACGGCGTTCAACAGTGCTGCCGCGCAAGCCGGCCTCGCCGATGGCGTGACACCACATACTTTACGGCATACAGCCGCGACGTGGTTGATGCAGGCCGGCGTCGATAAATGGGAAGCTGCTGGCTTTCTTGGCATGTCGGTTGAGATGCTTGATCGAGTTTATGGGCATCATCACCCAAGTCACCTTCAACAGGCGGCAAGATCTATCGGCTATCGGCCAGCGGGCGTTTCGTTGGCGGTATCGTTGGCGAAGCGGGACACTTCCGCCGCCACCACCTCACAAGCCATTGAAATCGTTGGTGGGCCCGGCAGGACTCGAACCTGCAACCAGACCGTTATGAGCGGCAGGATAAAAGTGCGCTCCATTGATTTTGCTTGGTTTTCATCCCGCTTCGCGACTGTTTGTTAGCGCCATTTCAGATCGTTTCTGGTGCGAAACTGGTGCGTCAATTTAGATCATCTAATTCGTTGTAGCTGTCCCAAAGACCGTGGGTGACGGTATCTCCGCGCGTTGCGCTTCCGTCATCAAACATTGGCGTGTCCAACGACTCAGGCCCCCACTTATCGTGGCTATTTTGAAAATCGCGGTTCACGTATTTCTTTATCTTTGCCCGGATATCGGCAACCTTCAGGTTTCCCTCCATAACGTCCAGCATCACGGTCGCAGTGACATCGTCTTTCATGTCGCGAGACAAGTGACGGGGAAGGAGCAATTGAATTTCCGCCAAAATCTCTTCGGCCGTAGGACCACGCTTGGACAACTGCGTCGCATTGATTGATGGCGTATAATCGATGTTCTTAAGGTTTTTTCGGATTATACGCTTCCACCGTTTATCGATGTCAGGGTGCCCTCGACGAAATCTCCGAATTGAAGCGCTGGAAGCTATCTTCGGGTACTCTGAACTTAACTTCTTTCCCAGAATGTCGTTCATGCTGCGCCCGGCCAAAAGCGCTTCTTCCACTAGGAAGGCTGTTGATGCGGAAATCGTATTGGCCTTGGTTCTAGCACAAGCACGACAAAATCTTTCATCGCGAGGTCCAATTCGTAGATTTGCCCCCGAATATGGATGCCCTTTTGGACAATGAGACTTCTTCGGCCGAGGATTGGCCGTCGGCCCTCTAAGTTTACGCGCAGCGGAGCTAGCCCTCCTACATGCCCGGCAATCTCGAGCGCCTTTCGGCGTTATGTAGAGATTTTCCCCCGAATACGGATGTCCCTTTGGGCAGTGCGTTTTTGCTAGATTGATTTCGGTAAGGCGCTTGCGGCCCATGCCTTCACTCCGTCGTTAGCGGGTGTAATGCATGTCAAACGCTGCTGATGATTCGTGGCCAGTTTGAGTCAGGGATAAATCAGTGTCATTGCAATGGCGATCACTAGGAGCACCGCCATCGCTATCGCCGTCAACATGCCGCGTCGTTCGAGGTGTTTGGTCATTCGCACACCGCCGCTTCGTCAGGGCTGAAATCCTCCGTCGGGGACGTCCTCGTCGGCTGGTACAAGCGCCCGCCTCTGCTCCTCCGCCAATACGGCAGTTAGTTCGAGCTCCGACAGCCCCTCGATTCCATCCAAATGCGGGTTGAGCACGCGAATGGCTTCAATGACAGCATCTCTTTCCATGGTCAGATCTCCTCTCTGACGCATAAGACGTCCTGGACCTGCAATTTACAAATTGGAGTATCGCCTTCCCCAACAGCTACTAATTCTAGGGGCTTTTGTTCTCTATTTGTTCCGTGCTTTATTAGAGGAAATCCAGGGCAAAAAGAAGGATCGACCGCCATGACCCGCGAGGAATACGTCCGATCTTACGCCAAGGAAAATTGCCTCTCTGACGAATGGGCCTACGCGCTCGGCATCATCGAAGACAAAGGTAAAACCCTCATTGCGCTTCCGTGCGGATGTTGGACCCACGACTGTCCGGGTTGGACCATGGTGACGCCAGACATGGTGAACGGCCATCTTGAGGCCTTCGCGCCGAAGAAGCTTCGCGAGGTGTTTAGAGAGACTATGGATGAGATAGAGAAAGCCAAGGCATGATGATCGGCCGCGACCATGTCACCGCGCGTAATCTACATTCCGCTCTCGGGCGGCGACCGGAAGCATCAGAAGCGGGAGCTTGATAAGGCGCGCCGGTCGTATGCGGTTCTGAGCCAGCGAGAGGTCGAAGCGCGGACGGTCGGGGAAAGGATGCTGAAGGATGCACAAGAGCAGCTTCAGCTTGCCGACAAACTGAAATGCGAAGCCTGGAACGCCATCATGTTTTGCGGCGGCCCCGCTACGAATTCCCCGACGATCGCTCAAGCCATGAACGGCGGCTTTCCCCTGCTCCGGGTCAAATGCAATCGGTGCTCGGCGGAGCGTGATGTTGACCTTCGCAAGGTACGTCGGCCGCTCGACAGTCATGCTCACCTGATGGAAGCGGCCCTATTTTGCGAGACATGCACTGAGACGCGCGGGCGCCGTCAGCGGGCGCATATCCTGTGGTTGAGGGTTGAAAGTGACACAGAATGAAGATCACCTTCGGGGAAATGCGCGGGATGAATGTTACCGGCATCCTTGTCTATTGCGCCGATTACCACTGCAGCCATCTTGTCAAAATGGACGCATCTCAATGGCTGGATGATGTACGGTTGTCCGACATTGAGCCCAAGTTTATCTGTCGGTCCTGCGGCCACCGCGGGGCCGACGTCCGCCCAGACCATCCCACCGATCACAAACTCCACTCTTCCCGCTGAAACGAGCAAGCCGAAATGTGCAATCTCTATTCAATGACGAAAAACGTGGATGCGATCCGCAGGCTGTTTGGTGCACTGAACCATTCCGTCGGCAATCTTGCCTCTATGCCTGCGATCTTCCCGGACAACGAGGCTCCGGTCGTTCGCTACAACGACGCTGAGCGCGAGCTGGTCAAGATGCGCTGGGGCATGCCCTCGCCGCCGCAGTTTGGCGGGCCGCCGATCACGAACATCAGAAACACCAATTCGCCTCACTGGCGCCGCTGGCTGAAGCCGGAAAGCCGTTGCCTAGTGCCCTTCACGAGCTTCTCCGAATACAACGATGTCGCGAACCCTAAATCCATTAAAAACGCCGACGGATCACCGCATCCGATGGCTGGCAAAAAGGATGTGGTGTGGTTTGCGCTGAATGAGGAACGTCCGCTCGCGGCTTTCGCTGGCATCTGGACTCCATGGACCGGAACACGCGGCACGAAGGCCAATCCGATCGAGGGCGATCACCAAGTCTATGGCTTCCTGACCACCGAGCCGAACGCGATCGTCGCGCCGGTTCACGCTAAGGCCATGCCGGTCATTCTAACCACCCAGGAAGAATGCGACGTGTGGATGCGCGCGCCCTTTGATGAAGCCAAAGATCTACAACGCCCTCTCCCGGACGAACAGCTTATGATCGTTGCCCGTGGCGCGACGAAAAAGGACGGAGAACTTGAAGCCGCCTAACGCCGTCTACAAAGTTATCCCCAACCCGGATAAGGGCAATCCTTGGTTGGCCGTCGATGATGATGGGCTCATACAATGGTCGAGCAGCGACGAGCAGTTCATCCGGCGCTTCGCCAGAGACATAGGATTCCGGCATTGGGTGCTTGAGCAGTGCATCAAGGGTGAGCAACTGACGATGAAGCTAAGAGGACAGCAGACTTGACGTCCCTCGCCGGAATCGGGTCGAACTCCCGGCATGAAATACAAAGAAGAACGACCGTTCGCGAAGCCGGAAGCTGCTGCGTTGGAATTGCTGCGGATTGTCCGCGCGTTCATTGCGGCGAAGAACGACCCCGCGGTGAAACACACCTACGCAGGAATCACAAACGCTGAGTTCATCCAGAGATCAGGCGCATCGGTAGCAGAATGGTCTGCCGGCATTTCTTATGGCACAGAGCATGGCTGGTGGACCATGGATGGCGGCGGCCGGATATTCCCGAGCGATACCGCGCCCTGACTCGCAAAACCTCGTCTGAATCCCCATTTTATCAGCACCCTGTTTGAACTGCGTTTGGGGGGTGTTGATTGGCTTGGAACAAGGAATTTGACCGGCCTGTGAGGCTCAAGGACGGCAGCGAGTTGCGGACGCTGACGGACGCACGCAACTACATCCTAAGCCTGCCAGCAGATCAGCACCGCACGCCGGCTGTAGAGGCGGCCATCGAAGCGCTACTGATGGCCGCGACCAAAACCGGCCCCATCCTCCATGCTCAGATCGGCATGATCCAGCTCATCCACGGGAAGCCCGATGGTACACTGAAGCGCGAAAAAAAGGTCCTCAAGATCCGGAAGCGGCTGGCAACATGACCGACGACAAACCGAGCGATGCGATAGCTGCGGTGAAAGCCAAAGACCGAACAGGAACACAAAAACAAGATGCCGGTTGATCGGGATGGAGATTTTCTCATGAACAAAGACAAGCAAGGCATCACGCTGGACGAGAAAGCTCAAGAGCAGCCTGCTGATAAGGACCGCGCCCAGACGGCACACAAGACCGACAACGCGCCTAAAAAGGAGGAAGACCGGAAGGATCGGGAAGACGGATAGCCTGGATTTCAATCATGATGAAGGCTTATGACAAACCGAGCGACGGCATTCCGACGGGTTGCGAGCCGAAGGCTGATATGGAGCACTTCATGGAATGCCCCGTCTGCCAGAAGTTCTTCGACATGCGCCGGCTGGACAAAGTGATGGAACACGTCCATGGCGGGAAGATTGAAATGATTGAGACGTTCGGTCCGCCTACGCGGAGGAACTGATGGCATCACGCGAAAGAGATATCGCTAGTCGGTATACCAAAAAGACACTTGCTCACATCAAGTGGCTTCACTCTCTGCCGCCGCTGCAGTCCATCGCGGTCCGGCGGCGCGAAACCCTACGACATTGCCTTCGGTTGCGTGAAATGATCAGGGACGGTTACCGGTCACCTGACCTCCCAGCCGATGAGTTTCTTGAGAGTGCGCAAGAGAGCCTAGTTCTGCTTCGGAAGGCTCGCGCGTTCGCCAAGAAAGCCATGCATTGAAAAAACCGCGCCCCGGTTAAGGAGCGCGGCTTACGTCATGAAATAAGACAAGTAGGAAACAGCGACCCTGCGCCTTTGGCCGTGGATAAGCCACGCGACAAAAAGCCCCTATTTCAGCCGAACACCTGCTCCACCGGGCCGCGTGTCGCCTTCTTCAATAAAAAGGACCCCGGCCTTTGCGAAGGCGGCTTGAACCGCGTTGATAGTGCTCGACTTCGGATCACCGCCGCCTCGCTCGATGTTCTTGATCGTGATCAATGCGAGCCCTGTCCGCTCGGCCAGATCGCTCTGCTTCCAGCCGATCAGCGCGCGTGCAGCTCGAATCTGGCCTGGCGTAATCATTTCTAAGAGGTAGTCGGCAGCAGTCGCCACAGCAATCAAAACAGCCCCCAGGTATATTGAGCCCGCCAATCTTACTATATACCTCAGGTCTATTTGTCAAAACCTCAGGTACGCTGTAATTTCCCTAGTGTCGCCTTCGACAGACTCATAAAAAGCTGGGGTAATTCATGAGGAAGTTTTGCTTGGCCTTGAGCGCGTGCGTTCTGGCCATAACGCCGGCGGTTGCTGCTGATTTGCCGCGCGCTGCTCCCACCGTCACAAATTGGACTGGTGTTCATATCGGCATCAACGGTGGGTACGGCTGGGGTGACGTGCTCACCTCGAAGGGCTCGATCACCGGTGGCGGCGTAACTGCTCTCCTGCCCGACGCTACGGCGAAGATGTCCGGCGGGTTCGCTGGCGCCCAGCTTGGCTACGACCTGCAGATGGGGAATTTCGTCGTCGGCGTTGAAACGGACTTTCAAGGCGCCGCGATCAGTCACGTCGACACCGCTTCCGCTCTCGGCGTTACCGTCACCGAGAAGTACACCCTCGACGCATTCGGAACGACGCGTGCACGCGCTGGCGTCGCCTTCGATCAGTTGATGGTCTACGGAACGGCCGGCGTGATGTATGCCGCCGCATCGGCGAAGCTGACGATCCAGCCGCCGGCAGGCCAGGAGCTTGGCGCTACGAACTCGTCATGGCATGTCGGATACACCGTCGGCGCCGGTGCTGAGTGGGCATTCGCCCGAGATTGGACGGCGCGCGTCGAATATCTCTATGCGGATCTCGGCTCAGGTTCCTATGCGCTCGACACTCAGTCGATCCCAAACATCACGGCAAGCCTCGACGCGAAGATGCAAATCAACTTGGTCCGCTTCGGAATCAACGCGCGTTTTTGATCCCCCAGAAGCGCGAAAAGCCCGCTCTCGGTAAAACGAGGGCGGGCTTTTTCTTTGGTGCGGCGTCTTTCAGTAGCGACGCCAAATCAACCACTCGATGCCGTAAGCGATAACGCCACTGGCAATCAGCGATAAAACAAGTTGAGCAACCGGATTCATTCGACCAACACCCGGGCTGTCCCGCCCATGCCGAGGGCATTCGCGCCTGCCCGACCTAGATCAACGCAACGACCGCGCACGAATGGCCCGCGATCCGTGACCTTGGCGCTGATCGATCGACCGTTCGCGTGGTTCGTAATCGTGACGAATGAGCCTAGCGGTCGCGTCTTGTGTGCGACGGTGTAAGGGCTGTTGGCGTATGTGTTGAAGATCGCACCGGAAGCCGTGCGGCGACCGTGATATCCGTCCCCAACACCATACTGAGATGCGATGCAGGTTTCAGCATGGGCAAGCGACGGCGCGCACGGAAGTGCGACCGCAAGTGTGATGCGGAACATTCGATTTTCCTGTTGGTTTAGTAGTCGTGGGAATCCGCTGTTGGAACAGCCAGCGGACACACTGGCCGGTCAGGTCGTCACAACCCTTACTGGCCTCCTTGTTAGGGCGCGTATCTTTTGATATTCAGGTTCCGCCAACCCCTACTCGCATAGGGTGGCGCTCAACTTCGGCCCGGCCCGCATTGTTGATTGAGCGGTCGGGCCTTCTTTTTCCGACCTGGCCAGGGCACGCGCATAAGTGCGCCGCAAGAAGCAGTCTGATCATTTGAGATTCCTATTGGCTGAATGTAGGCTGGCGTGCCCGCCGTCGTTCCACGCACGGTCACGGGATGGCGGCAAAATGCCCGGCTGGCACGACGTGCTACCTGGATTTTTTGGGGAACTATTTTGACTGGAAGAGCGTTTTGAGGCCGTCGCTGAAACCTGAAAGCGGCGACATCGGCCCGGTCGGACCCCTGTGATGAAGGACTCCGCCGACCGGGCTCATTTAAACATTGGGCTTTGTCCGACGTTTAGGTGAGAGCTATGAAGCACGTTACCAGTCGAACGTGGATGCCGGACGACGAACGTCGATTGCTAGAAATGTCCAGAAGCGGAATTTCCGCGATGCGAGCAGCCGTCGCACTGCGACGGTCAACCGTAAGTGTCAAAGCCAGGGCGAAACAGTTAGGCGCGCCTTTCCCTGATGATCGAGTCTTGAAGCGTGAGCGCAGAGCACGCGAACGATCAGATAGCTCGATTGAGGTATAGCGCCCCACCGCTGGGACTGCTGTACTGAAAGGATGTTCGACGATCTGCTATTCAAAGTGTCTGTGACGCTTCTGGGAGCGCTTCCTGTCGTTCTGCTTGCTCTCGTGCTGTTCGCCTAGACTCGGCTAATACTGGCCTTCAACGCTCGCCCGCTGCGCAGTAATCCAGCCGTTACCCTTGCGCAATTCCCGAAAGTCGTCCTCCAGCGCGGTGACGCGGCGATCGGTATCAATCTGGCGTTGCTCGGCCACCCGGATCGAGCCGTTCATATTTGCCACTTCCTTCAGAACATCGACCAGCTTTGTGATCTCAGTTTGCATGGCCGTCATTCCCGTTTCGATTTTCGTGAGACGTCCAGATAATCCCCACCCCCCGCCGAACGCACGCATGACGACGTTGAAGGCGAGCGTAACCGTCGCCACAGTGACGACATTCCAAACCGGGTCCATCAGCCCAATCCTATCTTGAAGGTTTCTTTTTACGCTTCGCAGCTGCGCATGCTCGCGCAACGTCGCGATCACCGATCGATTGAACGGCCACTTGAGCTAGGGCACTGTTGGGCGCGGCCTCGATTTCAGCCGCGATCTGATTTTGAAACTCCTGCGTCCATGTGCGGACGGGAGGGCAAACCGCCGGCGGTGTCGTCGGCGGGATTTCGCAAGTCAGCATGGCGAACCCGAGCGCGAAGCCGGTGCATGTGATCGCTGTCATGCTGAGCCTTCTTTCAGCCGCTTGATTGCGTCCGCGGCGGACTGTGGAGCATCGGCCTGGGCCTGTAGCTCGGCCTGCTGCGCGTCGATGGTGGCTTGCTGGCTGTCGATCGTCGCGGTTGCTGTCGCCAGATCGGAGGTGTTCTTGTTGGCCGTGTATTTATCCCACGCGCTCAGCAGGAATTGAGACAGCCACCCGAGGAGTAGACTGGCCCCTTGCGAGGCCAGCCATGCCGTGATCGTCGCGCCCACGTTACGCGCTCGGTGCAGTCGCCGTCGTGGTGGTGTTCGCCACCTGCGGCAACAGAGCGAGGATCTTCTGAGCGATCGCATCCGGCGTCAGGCCGAAGTGAGCGACCGCGTCTGGCGCCGCCTTGAGAACGTAGTTGACGGCATCAGCAACGAACTGATTGCCGACATCGATCTTAGTTCCGGAAAGCTGGTTGCCGAGTTGGTTGAGCACGAGGCCGGCCGCGTTGGTCGCAGCAGTCTGCAAGCTGGCGCGCATGCTGTCGTCGATCGAGACGCCAAGCTTGGTCTTGAGCAGGTTCAGCACCCAGCCCACGAGGAAGGTGATGACGGCGCCGATCGTGGCGATGATATACGGCACGACGCCGGACCAGATGTCACCCACCGCGATGGTGGTATCGGCCATAGCGGACGAGATGAAGGCAGCAGTGAAGAGGACAGCGCAAAGCGCCGCCTTAACAGGACGGTTCATAGTTCACCTTTGATGTTGATTGCGCAAGGAACCCGCTTGCACTCGGGAACGTTGTTCAGCTCTCCGCGTTTAAGCGGAGGCTGAAGGAGATCGGGATGCGAGAAGAGTTCGGCGTTGGCCAGGTCCTCGGAGAAAATGAAAACAGTGAAGCGCGCCGAGTAATCGCTACGATTGAAGGGCTTACTTATTCAATCTTCGCGTTCACCATTCTGTGCCTCGTCTTCTACGTCGCCATTAGGCACTCGAGGCCAATGGCCCACCTTCTGTTTGGCTAAGCCATTAACGGCACGTAGGAACATCAAGAACAGTTGCGCGTCCGCTCTCCGAAACTTCTGGAGACATTCATGCAGGCGCGTAACAGAGTTTTAGTCGACGGCTTAATCTTTGGCAGTATCGCCGGATTTTCCGGTTTGATCATCCTGACTCTCATCGGATACTATTTCGATTTCGGCTCGATGCAGTCGTCCGTCGATCGCTTCATGCCGTAGCGATGAGCCCATGGTCTAGGAATGAGGAAGCTAAATATCGTTCTCAGCATTGCTCTCGCCGTGGCTGTCGCAATGCTGCTGGGTATCGTGATGATCGCTATACTGGTGTACTTCTTCCCTGACTTAATTGTCGGTATCGCTCCTCCGGCCTCCCGCTAACTCAAGCCTCGCTCGACACCGGATTCCCGGCGCTGGTCACGATCGGCAGATGCTTGACGCCGATGTTCGCCGGCAACGACGCACCCTTCGGCCAGTAGAAGCCGACAAACGCATCCTCGCGATAAGGCGAGACGTTCACCTCGTCGTTCTGGTTGCCGCCGCAGCAGGCCAGCGTGCCACCGCGCGTGCGGCCGGCGACAAACGTCACATGCCCACCGCCGTTGCGGGTCTTCACTGCGATTGCACCGAGCGCCGGACCGGCAAGCTTAACCACCGGCTCGCGTTTCGTGTCACTGTAGGATAGCGCCCAAAGCGGCACGCTCGAGGGTTTCTCACCCGCCTTGGCGAGACAGAACGAGACAAAGCCAGCGCACCAAGGCGTCGAATCGTGCTGATAATCTGAAGCTACCGATTTGATGTCAGCGACTAGCTCCGGGTTATCCTTGGCGCCAGGTCCTTCCTTGAGGCCAATCTGATTTAGAGCCACCGTCAACCAGAGTGGCGGAGCATCTGTGACCGCTTTCGGCGCCAAGGCATCAAGCACCTTTGCGGTCGCGAGGTCGATCACACCGGTGACCGGGAGACCGGCCTTCCGCTGGACCTCCTCGACGGCCGTATCCGTCGCCTGACCGAAATAACCGGTGCCGGTCAGCGGATACCCGGCCGCCTTCATGGCAAGCTGAGCTAATCGAACGGGATCGCCAGATGCACCCATGCGTAAGGGCAATCCGGCCACGAGAGTGGCAAGTGTCATAGTCTTCTCCGATTGTGAAAGGCTGGCTGTTAGAGGGCGCCAGCTGCCCGGAAGAAATCGTCGATCTGCGCTGCGGACATTTGCTGCGCCGTGCCGATCGCGATCGTCAGAGGATGGTCGCGCTCGAACACCGTCGCACCCGAGAGCAACATCTCTGCATTGAATTTATCAGCGGGCTCAAGCCCATCGACGAATGTCTGTAGCGCGGACGGGATAGCTCCGGTTTTCACCGCATCGAGCGCTTCTTGATTGGTGATGCGCCCCTCGATCGCGAGCTCCTGGAAGAATTGACGATCAGATATCGATCCAGGAACCGGCAGCGGCGCCGGCGGGGGATCGTAAGGAACGACCTGCCCGTCGGTGAACTTGCGATAGCCCTGATTCTCGACCAGTTCACGCCACTGCTCGTATGTAATTTCGACGGTTCTCTCTGGCTGCTGAGGAAACAGGTCCTCGATATAGAACGCCGTGGGGAAACCATCTGCGTTGAACGATGCCCAGATTTCCATGATGTCAGTTTCCTATCGCGAAGAAGTAGACGGTTTCACCTGTGTTGCCCGCACCCCCCGATGTGTAGAACCGAGGAGCTAGCGTAAAACCTGTCTTGCTCAGACCTGACTGAGAGGCGGAGTAAATGACGCCGGTGTCACTGCCACTCAGCATCAATTGCAGGTTGAAGCAGTTGTTCGGAAAAGCAGTTGCAAAGGTCTTTGCGCCCGCGCCTGCAGTCGTTCCCCATTGAAAGATGAGACCGTTCGGCAGCGTTAAGATCCCTGTCGACAGCAGGACGTTCCCGCTATCCCACGGCGTCTTTCCCTGGAACATCGCGGATCGAGCAGCCGCCTCGTTACCTGCCGTAAACAATGCATCACCAATGGATGTCGCGCCAAGGTTCGCTCTCGCAGTCGCCGCGTTCGCGAGATCGGACAGATTATTCCCTGCCTGAAGCGCGCTGCCTCCCGGAACGAACGCAAAACCGCCCGACCAATCAGCACTGGTGTTGGAAAGCTTGAAGTACAGCGTTGGAGTATTTCCGTGGGACGAGTCCGATTCCACCAGCACCGACGTGCCCTTGGCCGCACCGTCGAAGGTCGCTCGGCCCGCGAGGTTTGCAACGATTTCTTGAGGTGCAAAAGCTTCGCCATGGTCGCCCTGCGGTCCTTTGAGATTGGTCTCGACCGACCAAACGCCCGCCGCTTTCTTGTAGACGTCGCCACTCACGTTCTCGAGGTACTGATCGCCATCTTTTCCGAGACCTGGAGCAGGCGCGCCCGTGCCCGACAGAAAGCCCGCACCATCCTCACCGGGATCACCCTTCTCGCCGACAGCCGAATAGAAGATGACGTCATAACTGCCCTGGTCGTTCGCCCAGAGCCGGATGGCGGCATTAGAACGTACTTCATACGGATCGGCGCTCCCATCAATCAGCGAGGGTGACGTGATCGACACCGTGCCGGCCCCGATGTTCTTGATCCAGACAGCCCAGCCATCGACGAACTGACCATTCGCACCCGCCGCCGCGAGAGTTGCTGCCACCGCCGTCGCGCGGTTGTACCTGATGACGTTCTCACGATCGTCGACGCCGATCGCATCCGTCGCGTTGACAACTGTCCGCGTTCCGCGCACACCGCCCAAGGTGTAAAAGGCGATCAGGTCACGGACCTTGGCCTGGGTGATGGCAGGGTCATAGCGCAGCGGCGAACGCAGGTTGAGCACATAGGCGGCGCTGGCCTGGTCAGCGCCAGTCCAGGGCAGCGCGAGCTTCAATTGACCGTCGTCAATGACCCCTTTGACGAGAGCGCTGCGGTCATCGATCCAGATCTCGTCAAGCTGCTCGGCAACGGCGAGCCAGAACGTTCCCGTCCCGGTGACGACGTCGCTTCCAGCCGTGACCGATACCGTGCCGGCATCGTAGATGCCGCCAAGCACATCAACCATTTGAATGTCCTATTAGCTTTGAGTGGTGACAGCTAAGGCCGCTTGGATCAGCTCGATATCCGCCGGGGTCTTGGCAGCATCGACCGCCAATAAATGACGTTGCCGCTCTAATTCGCGCTGGCCCGACGAGTCCGGCTTGCTCAAGATCACATCGGCGAATTGATCGACGGTCATTGAGCGAAGCTTTGCCTCCGCCGCTAACGGATCGTCGTCACCCAACACCCGCCCCGCCTTCACGGCCGCCGCGGTCGATCGCTTGGCAGCGTGCGCCTGGTCGCGGTGAGCGTTGCGGAGCATGTCATCGTTGAAAGCCTTGTTGACGGCCGTCACAGCGTTCGCGCGAAGGATCGCCATCGGGTCGAACGTGAGCTTCATCCCTCGACACCTTCATATTGTTGCACCCAGTCCCGATACGGCCACTTCCGCAGGGTGACTCGATAGAGCCCCGGCGTCGGCGCCGGCAGCCACAGGCCAGGCCCGTCATATTGCTGCCGCGGCGTCAGCACGATCTGCTGACCAGCGAGGCTCGCGGTCACCTCGAGCTCACACTCTTTCGGGATGCCCGAGATCCGGACAAGATCGTTCCCACCGGCCTTCACACGCGGCCGGTCGATCTGGATCGGCAAGATCGGCCGATGGCCAACCGTGAAGGCGCCATCAACTTTCTGGACCCAGTGAAGATCAAGGTTCGCATAGCGCTGCGCGTTGTGTTGAACGAACTGATCGCCGCGATCCATCAGGATCTTGTCGTGGCCCTCGTGGTCATAAACCTTGCAGCTTTGCGTGATCTGACCGGTGTCGCGATCAAAGATGCTGAAAACATTTCCTCTGGTCATGAACCGTCCACCGGATTCTCAAAGATCGCGTACCAAATGCGGACATCGCCGGTCCACACGCGGGAGCCAACGGTCGCCGTGCCATAGACATTGCCGAGAAAGACAGAGGACGTTCCAGCGTTGCTGTATGTCCCTCGCAAGTAATCTGCGACGATATTGCCCGCGCCAACAAAATAGGTGAGCCGAGGCGGCGCGATCTTGACGTTCATGTCGTCGGGAACGCCGGCGGCATCCACGAACAACTTGCGCGCGGCGCTCAAGACATACGGGGACTTGGAGAACGCCCTGTTGTACGGAATATTGACTGTGGCCGGCAGGTTGATCGCGCCGCCGTTTTCATCGATCTGGCTTGTTCTGCCGACGAGATCCACAACACCTGTCTTGTGGATGCGCTGCGTTTCGTAACGGCTGTCCATTACGACACTGCCGTCCGGCGCGAATAGCAGCAACGTACCAGGCGGGTCATTGAACGAGAACGTCTTGACCTTTGTCACGATGGCAGCGGCCGATTGATAACCATGAAATGTTCACTCAAGGCGGGCCCGCTTCCAGACTGCTGAATGACGATCTGCCCCACCTGTGAGGTGATCTGCGAGTTCGTCCACGGGCCCCATGTATTATCGAACGGTCGCACGTAACCGAATCCTCCGCCGAGCAGGCCAGTCGATATCAGGTTCGGAAAAACGAGCGCCGCATATGGCAGCCCGTGGACAACAGTTTGCGGAAACGGCGGCGCGGCCACCCCTCGGAGTGCGATTTGAGGGAGTGCACCGGAGAGATTTAGCAGCAGCTGATCGGCGGAAGCGGTTCGGGCATCGACACCCAACGGAGACACGAACACACCAAATTCAGATCCTCGCGGCCCGAAGATGATCTGCGGGATCTTGGTCACGACGGCGTCCCGAGCGGATAGGCCCAGATCATATAGAGGCAGAGCGGCGAAACCGGTTTCGGCGGAAATGCCGGAAAACCGCCAGACCCTAAATTCTGATTAAACGGAGCTGAAACCTCAAGTAAGTAGGGCTCGACGATGATTGTATTCGGAACGGTCGTCGCGAAGTACGAACGAGACCCCGAAAAGGATGAGCCACTGCCAAGCTGCACCAGCTTGTCGTCGTAAATAATCTTGTTGCCCGAGTCGTAACGCCGCTCCTCCCATATCGGCATGTAATTGAGCCCGGTGGCCACCTGCGCCGGTACCCAATTCCATCCGCTAGTCCACGACTCCTGCCCTGCTCCCTGCGGCACGTGCGTCTGAAATTGAACGGAATCGGCCATCGCCACTCCGATCTTTTTCAACTTCAGCAGATTGAGCCAGTTCGAGTCGAAGCTGCGACGGGAGTTGTCGTTGTCGTCGGCGGTGTTCCGAACATCAAACGGATAAAGCGATGACTTAAGCCCGCGCCTTCCGTCCCCGTATGGACCTAGGAGAATGCGACCGACCAGTGCCATCAGACGTTTTGATACCCAATGAGAGCGCCGCCCGAATTGAGCTGCCACTCGATCATGCCGTCAGAACTGCGGATCGTGCCGGCGGTTACCGTGCCAAGGTTAGCGGTCAGAGCTTCGACGGAATCGATCTCGATATTATTGGCCTTGATGCCGCCGTCAGCGATCATGTCGCCGCGGAAAACGATGTTCGCGACGCCGCCCGAAGTGCCGATCGTGAAAACAGGGACCGGCTCGCCGCCGTTGATGCCAGGCGCAGCGACGAAGAAGTTCGTAGCGACCACCACGAAGTCACCCGTCTCGCCGTTGTTGTACTGGATCGTCCCGGTGACGAAACCATTGTTGTCGATCGTGTTGAAGACGGCGCCCGTCAGCTTGCCGTCGATCCCCAGCGCGATCTGTGCGGTTTCGGAGATGGTGACGCCTTGCGATGAAATCAGCGTCCGGACAACCCGGTTCGCCAGCTCGTTCGCGGCGTCTTGCTCAGCTGCAGATGCGGCGATCCGCTGATTGATGAAGCTGATGCCCTTGAGATCGCCGGGCACCTTATTGGCGACGTAGTCCTTAATGCCCTGCTTGAGACTTTCCTTGTCGACCGTATCCGGTGCGATGGTGATGGTCGGAGCCTCGACATCCTTGAAGGCGAACGCACCACTCCGCTGCGCTGTTGCCTGCACGCGCAAGCGTAGGTTCGCTCGATCGACAACGGACGAGAACTTGTTGGCGCTGTTTTCGTAAATCTCGGTCCAGGACGCGCCAGTGTCATAGGACACTTCAGCCGTGTAGTAGCGCGCGCCCGGAGCCGGATTCCAAGAAGCGTCCAGGATAGGCTCAGCCACGCCTTGCCTAAAGTTCGCATTGAGGAACACGACATCAGGCGCCCGCGAGTCCGCCGGGAATTGCGGCGTCGGCAGCGCAGGCGGCGTTCCGAGGTCCGTCTCGTCGTGAACGCGAGGATCGTCGACAACGAAGTTCAAGGTGCAATTGTCACCATTCGGCTGACCAGTGAGCAGCAGACAAACGCGGGACTGGTCTTCTCCGATGCCGAGCTCGAATGACGGATACTCGCCGCCGTCCTCCCGTGCCAGCGCCTGGTCGAGGGTGACGCCTTGTGTGCTTTCGACGTTCACCAGATCCTCGGCATCGATTACGGCGATGCTATCGTCGTCGCCCTTCCCGACCTTAAACGGTCCAATGAACTTTCCATTCGCACGACGCACGCGCATATATTGCTGGCCGTCATCAACCCACACGGGCACAGGATCAAGTGTCAGCTCAATACCGCTCCTCGCCAGCACAGCCCCGGCCTGCCCATAATCCTGCGGGAGTTCCGACTGGAGGCGGACCGTTGAGCCGAACGTTAGGGCGCGGCCTTCATATTCCGTGCCGATCTGCACATTTTCACGCCGATACAGCGCCGATCGGTAATAGAACGCGGCTTCGCGAAACGCATGGTCGCGATTGACGATGCCGTCGATCTGGATCGGCGTCGCATTGGCCGAGGTGAACGTTCCGCTATTCGGCGGATACTGGACCTGCGCCGGACGCCAGGTGTCCTCGTCGATATATTCGAGCACGACTGCGTCAGGATCATCTTCGCCGAGCATGGTCATGGAGATCTGCGTTGTCCCGCGCACGATCTCCCGATCGGTCAAAAGCATCGTCGGCACGTCCCGCCATTCATCGCGAACGGCGGACAGCACGTCACCCAGCCAACAATGTTTGCAGCGCGCCACCATCAAGGCCTTGTCGAAGGCCTCGGCCGGCGCCACGGCCGCATTGAATGTGTAGTCGAAATGATCCCCGCGCGCCTCTGACTGCTCAGCCAGACTTACGATCGTGTTGAAATCGACCTTCGGCAACGTGACGCCGGCGCCATATTGGGCATTGGTCGCCATGTCATAGAACGCCCAGATCGGGTTGCGCGATGGCTGGTTCACAAAAGCAGCCGTCTCACTGTCCCAAACCGGTAAGATCCGTGTGCGGAGCACGCCAAAGCGAAATGAGCCCTGCGTTGTTTCAGTCGCCTTGATCCTGATCGCGATGGTGCTGACGTCGGGAAACGAATTGTTGCCCTTCAAGAATGAGCGCAACCCGGCCCACACCACCTCGTTTGTTCCGGAATTGCCCCCGAGCGGGGCACTAGTGCGTTGGAAACGAACCTCGTAGCGACCATTGCCGACGTCGACTTTAACGCTGTCTCGGATCGGTGACCGGCTGTTATAGGTCCGTGCGGTCGAGAACAGCGTCGAGAAATCGCCGAGGGGCGCGCCGGCGTCATTAATTGGCCGATACTCCGCCACCAGGCCAACGGTCGACGCCCCAAGTTCACCCGTGTCCTGGTTGACGGTGAAGCACCCCGCCGGGAAAACGAAATCGACAGCGATCGACTGCGCCTGAGTGCCGGCCGGATTGGCGACAAAGGGACCAATCCACTGAGTGACGTTAGGGTCAGGCAAGCTCTGCCCGGTGACCTCGGCAGCCTGCGAGACGTTGATCGGGAAAAGAGTGACGTCCTCGCCAGGCCCGTAAAATGCCACCTGCAGGCTGGAGAACGTCGGCGAGACACCATCGGTCGGATTCCAGCAAGGTGTATCGTCGACGAACATCTCTTCGTAGGAGAAATCGCCCATGCCGACGCTGAGCAGGATGTTCTGATATTGGTCGTTCCCCACGAATTCAGCCCAGGGCGTCGCGGCGAAGTCGGGGAATACCTTTTCGCGGCCGTAAGGGACGGGCAACGGCTGACCAAGCTTGGCGGCATTGCCCTGCGCCAGTGCCGAATAGATTTGGCTGACGGTTGCATCCGGTGCGTTCGTTGCGCCCAGCTTCGGAGCCGTCAACGAATTGATCAGCAGCGAACCGCCGAGCGCAATTCCTGCCGTGGCGATGCCGCCGACGATCGTCGCCGCGGCGCCGGTGAGACCAAATGCCCCGGCCAATGCCGGGCCCGCCCACATGGCGAAAGCGGAGACCGCAACCAGCGCCACCAGGCCGAGAACCTGTTTGCCGCCGCTGTTCTGTCCGCCACCTAGAGGCTTAGAGATAAAGCGGACATTGTCGTTCGCCGCGATGCGTGTCTTGCGCCAGTCGCGACGCAGAACAGGTTGACCATTGATTTCGAGAATGGTCGGCAGGCCGTTGCGAAACTGCCATCCGTATCGAGCGTCTCTTACTGCCCAACCGTGCCGGCTAAGGAATGCAGCCACCGTCTCACGCGGCTTTGGCACCGCGCGCGCGATCTCGTATCCAGGCAGAGCAATATGCGTCACCGGCCGGCGCTGATTGTTCCGCTTCCGGCGATCGCGTGACCGCAGGGGCGGCGCCACGGGCTGCAGATGTGTCAATGGTGCGCGCATGATTTCCGTTCGTAAAATAGAAGCTGCTTCCAGCCGATCTGCCTAAGCGCGAGAGGTGTCTCGAAACACACGCCCCGCTTTTGATCGCAGTGAAGGACTCTGCCTTCAGGCCTCAGCCAAACACCCACATGGCCAGGACCCTGAAAACGCCCCATCAAGCACAACGCGCCATTACCGGCCGTGACCAGGCCGTGCGGACCGTCCGGCACGAGCTGCCAATTCACGTGCTCCGGATGGTTGCTGACCGTTCGCACCATCCACTTCCATGACCGCTCGTCCGGGACCTCGATGTGAGGGAGCACGAGGTCAAACAGCTCGCGCTGCACATGACCCGCGAAGTCCCAGCAATTACCACCCTTCCACGACCAGGGCTGGCCAATCAGCGGCGACAGAAACTCCGATCGCGTCATCCGGGCAACAGGCTCGAAAACTGGTTTGTGGTGTAGTTCTTGTCCTGCTTCGGAAAGCGCTTCGATGTCAGCATCGACACCACTACGTTCCCCGTAATGGTCGCCGCCACCGCTTGCACTTCCTTCAGGAGGAAGGCGACCGGACCATAAGCTGGAGACGTCAGGTCACTCGACAGGTACTGTCGATAGAGGATTGTGATGTACGCGCGGACCTGCAGCGCTTCACGGATCTTCGGCATCAGAAACCGGTTGACGTTGTCGATCGACACCTTTGACTGAGGCACTTGCCCTTGACGAACCTCCGGCCAGCCAACAGCAAGCGGACAAGCCGTGAAGAGAACGGACTGACCGGCATCAAACGGCGCACCGGCCTCGATCGAGAAGTTCATGTCGTCGCCAACGTTGGCGACGATCCGCACCGGAACGTCAAACGACGGATGCCAGATTTCCAGCGTGTCGTATTGCTTCACGCTTGGCGGGCACGACGCCTGTGCCTCTTCCCAGGCTTCAGTAAATGTCGGCATGGTCAGGAAGCGCAAGCTCGCGCTTCGACCGCTGGGTGCTTATCACAATGTCCCACGGACAACTCACTTTCATCCGAGCGATTGCTCGCTCGGTTTCGGATGAGACAATCAACAAAATTCAGCGGAAGTAACTCTCGTAGACATAATCATGATTGCCGACAGCTACGGCGTCATATTTGTCTTGCGCTCTTTGTTTAAGCAGGACGCGAGTTTTGAAGTTCGCTCGTATCGTGAAGTAACCAGCACGACTTCGCACTTTTTCAAAATTAAGAGATTTGGAGTTCGGATTGTTGATGAAGTTTTTTACGGCCTGCGTCGTGTCTTCGGCGTCAGCCCGAGACAAGCGTTTCAGGGTCCGCAGGAAGAGACCTGTAAAAGTCACCTCCATGATAGCTACACAAACTGCTTTCGAAGAAACTCTTCTGCGGAGTTACCATCGGTAAATGAGGGCCCTGTGCTCTCACGATCAAACTCGGATTGAAAGGCAAGGAGCGCATAGTAAACATCGATGCAGGCGTTGTATTGAGCAACGCGGATTTTTTCGACGCGTCGCATTAGTTTCCGAACGAATTTTCCAGCAGAAGACGAAAGCTTCGAAATTTCTTCGATCTTCGTCGCGAACTCGGGCTCAACGTGCATCGGGGTGCTGAAGTCCCTGATCATCCCTTCGAACAGATCATTAAGTGGAAAGAATAATCTTCTAACCACATCCAGTTTTTCTTCTTCCTGGATGTCCTTAATGCCGGCGTCCGCTTGGCTTAAGACCTTTCTAAGGCCAGCGACAAGGCCAATGCGCCACTCGAGAGCTTCCTGTTCGAAGCTGCCGACCCGCTTTTCCAAAGACTTCAAGTCACCGCTTACAACCGCAAACGCTAAATCCGCCTTCGGAGGCGGAATTAACATCAATGCAAAATCAATCTGCGCTGCCAAGGCGGTCATGGTACTCATGATCTTCAATATATATGGTCTGAACTCATTACTCAAATGGGCAAAAAGGAAGCTGAAGCGGTTTGCCCAGACGAGAGGGTTAGAAGTGCCGCTTCGGACTGGCTAGACATCGTACACGCGCAGCTTCATGGCAACTTTCACGGCGCCCGGCACATAGAAGGAATCCGTCGGGCGGCCATCGGCCATGAACTGGCAGACTTTCGTTGCAAAGTCTGTTCCCAACCAGACCGGCGCAGTGAAGCGAGCCGTCCCGAGGCTCAAGGTCTCTTTCCACCACGCGGTAAAGACTTCGAACTGAGCGGCGTACATAATGATGGTCTGCCCGAGCGTTCCGACGTTGTCGCCCGGCCGCGCGCGCTGGCGTTGATTG
The DNA here is from genome assembly GCF_055386385.1 of Afipia dichlorophenoxyacetatis. Classification (NCBI taxonomy): domain Bacteria; kingdom Pseudomonadati; phylum Pseudomonadota; class Alphaproteobacteria; order Hyphomicrobiales; family Nitrobacteraceae; genus Afipia; species Afipia dichlorophenoxyacetatis. Next base: position 5,103,252 of record NZ_AP029250.1, read on the forward strand.
CCGCCTTCCATGTCAGTGACGATCGGCGCCAGGACGCGAGAGATCGGCTGAAAGCCGTCGACCATCGGCGCGAAAGGCACGCCATCGGGCCATGTTGGCAGGGGCATTATCGAGCTCCGAACGCTTTCGACTTGCTGGCGATGGCGTCGGCCAGTTTGCCTCCGCTCATGACATTCGCGCTCGCGGCCTCTACGACAGCGTTCGCGAAGTCGATCGTGATGTCTCGCCCACCACTGCCGTTGTCCTTCTGCGTAACCGTTGGCTGAGAGGACGCACCCTGAATATAGACGTTCGTGACCGGCGCCTGACCGCCACCCCGTGCCATCGCCATCGAGACATCGGCCGGGATGATCCGCGTGCCCTCGGGCAAGTCGAGAATTTCTCCGCCCTGCTCGTTCACGCGTGTGAGACCGCCGCGCCAGTTATCGGTGCCCGAAGCGTTAGCCCCGATGGTCGGTCCGATCGGTGAGCTGTAGCCGCCACCCACGAGCGCTGTCGAAGGCAAGGCGTTCCCGGGATTGAAGCCGAACATCGACATAAGGCTGCTTTCGATACCTCCGCCGACGCCGAATGAACTCATCGCGGCCTGCAGCGCGCGCATGACCGGCGTGACGATCGTCATCTTAATCAACATCTCCTCGAGCGCGCGGATGATGACGTTTTTCGTGTCGCTCATCGCTTGGCCCCACGATTTCGTATGGTCGGTGGCGTCAGCGAGACCGGTGACGAGATTGTTCTCCATCGCCGAGCCCACGCCCTTCATCGCATCGTTGAAGCGGATCGCCGCTGCCTCACTGCTGCCGAGAGCCGCCGGAACATCATTTCCGTAGATGGACTTCAGCTGTTGCGCGATCTGGACGTCTTCTGACGATAGGAGCGACGTATCACGATCAAATTTGATGCCTGACGCGACCTTCGCTCTTGCAAGCGCGTCCGCAGCTGCCGCGGCCTTGTCCCCCAGTCCGCTCATCTGTGCTTGTGCGGCCGCTGCGGCCGGGGTTAACCCGTCCTTTAACCCCGCCGCAGTCAGCTGCGCGATGGCACGGGCGCGTTCCTGTTCAGCCGCACTCTGCCCGACCGCCGAGGCCGAGGCCTTCGTTACTTCGATATATTTCAGAAGGGATTCTTCGGCCCGATCGTAGGCCGATATCGTTTCTTCGACGGCCTTTTTGTCAGGATCGCCGGACCTGTCCTTGAATACCGCATTCTGGACGGCATTGGTTTCGTCACGCGCCCGCATGAGATTGGCGGGATTGTTCATCTGCGCAGCCAGCTGCTGGCGTGCAACGTCCATCTGCCACTGCGGATCGTTCTTGTCGGTAACGACGCCATAGCTTGCAGCCGCAGCCGCCCGGCTCTCTGGCGTTGTGGTCAGATTGACGAACTTATCGATCAGTGAACTCGGAATGTTCGCGAGCTTGTCGACAAACTTGTTCAGCCAGTCGAACGCCGTGGCGATCGCTTCGACGATATTGACCCAGCCTTCCCTCATCTTGAGGCCGAGGCCGACCAAAATGTTCTGGATCGGATGCCATCGCTCCGAAAGGATCTTCTCCGCTGCGTCGAGGCGGTTCTGAAGCACAAGCGCGTTGCCGATGTCAGCCTGCGAAATCAGCTCGGTCGACTTGATGGCATCCGCCGATGCCAGCATCTTGTTCAGATAGTCCTGATCCTTCGCGAGAGCCGCCGTCGCCGCGTCGCCCAGGAACGTCTTGGACACATCAAGCGCGGCGAGTCTTTCGCCGTTCTGCATTGCCTGGTCGATCAGGCTGACGATGGCGCGAAATTTCTCTTCGGTCGTATTGGCGCCGGCAAACTGCGCCACGCCCGTATTGCCCTGAAAGTTTCCGGCTTTGGTCAGGGCATCGAGCCGGTTCTGACCGTCGCTACCGCCTAGCTTATCAGCGGAAACATCCGAAAGCTTTTTGAGCGCAGCCTGAAGGTCGTCAACCGGCAGCTTGGCGTCAGCCGCGGCCTTGCTGATGCGCTGGAAAAAGTCCGTCGACAGGTCCGATTTGCTCGCCTTATCGGCAAGCGCGACATATTCGGCGAGTTTTTGCCCGCTCAACGTCCAAGCATCGGTGACGAGGTCGATCGCCTCCTTGATCAGCTTGTAGGTGACATAGAGAGGAAAGAGCACCCGAGCCACAGCACCCAGGACGCTGACCACCGCGACGCCGATCGCGACCTTCTTGGCCCATGCCTCGGCAGCTTCGAGCGCGCCCTCTGCAAGTTGCTTCAGCCCTACGGTGACGTGACTGTTCTGTTCTGCTGCGTCCCGCGCGTTGTCGTTCGCGGACCGCATGCTTGTGGCCAAATTGTCGTTTGCCGCAATAGCTGCGGCTGCAGCCACCTGAGCAGCGGCCATCGCACGGGTGAAATCCACCGCACCGGTATTGTCCGAAGTAACGACCAGCTCTGTGATGACTGGAGCTTCATTCATCTGCGGGATCCGTGGCCGATCTTGCTTGTTCAACTCGATAGAGGTTATCGAGCATCTCGATGGTTTCGATTTCCCAAGGCGACAGACGGCTTCTCGTCAGCCGCATGAAAGCCTCGATATCTGCCCACGATATTGGATTGATCCCGAAACCGTTCGAGGTCCGACGATTGGCGAGGCGCTGGAAAGTCAACCAGAGGTAAGAAAGCGCTTCGGGAAACGGCGGGCAGTACAGTTCGGCCTGGTATTTCGCGCGCCGTTCCGCGTTTCTGGTGCGCTCGACGAGTCCGCGCAAGATCTCGCGATAGGAGACTCGGTTCTCATCGAGCTTGTCGAGAGCAAACGTCCGCTCCGCGAATGCCCTCAGGTCTTCGCGGAGGCCGGCATAAAAGCCCGTTCAGCGCCGAGATAGTCGACGATCTGCTGCAGATACGCTGACATCGTCGGTCGACTAAGCAGCGATACGGCGGCGTCGTCTGAGAACGAGATTGTTTCGCCGCCGATCTTTACGGGAGTCCATGTCACGATGCGTGAGACCACCCACTGGAACGTCTCTGCATCGGCTTCGGCTGGCGAACGTTCCTCGGCCTTGTATTTCCGGCCATTGACCTGGGCTTGTTCAATGGCGGCTTGCTTGTGGAGCTGCTCGCGCCGCATGCGCTCCTTGAAGGCGAGTGTCTTCGGATGCGCGGGGCCGGCCATCGTCAAAACCCAGCCATTCGGCGAGCCTGTGCCCGGTTTCATCATCTTGAGCTCAGCGGTATCGCCAGGAAGATCGCCGTCGAGATCTGCAACCATCGCGTCAGTCATTGCTTGTCCTTCGAGTTAAATAGGCCGATCAGGCGGCCGTGGTCTGGAACTTGATCATGGAATTGTCGCCTGACGCCGAAGTGTCGACACCGACCAGCGCGGCCGGCACGGCGATCGTTTGAGTGCGGCCACCGCCTTGCTTGGACAGCGCGGAGGTGTTGACGCCGCCGAGCGTGAAGTTCGGGACGGTGATCGAGATGAAGTCTCGCGGTTCGACCGTATTGTCGACGGCGAGGACATGAAGCGAATATTGGGTCTCGTCTGCGAAGTCCTCGAAGATGTTGAGATCCTTGCGCAGCATCGTCAGGTTCATGCTTACCTGAAGCGAACCGGTAAAGACGTCCGGCGCGTATTTGATCGCTCCCGAGCCGAACACGTCCGGCGCCTGTGGCTGGATATCGAGGGTCAGATCCCATGACGTCAGTTCAACCAGGTCCTGACCACCGAAGCGGATGGTCGCATCGACAACCGCCATCGGCTCAGTGTTGGTGGCTACCGGATTGAGGAAGAAAGGTGCTTCCGCACCCTTCTTGATATCGACGCGCCCGGTCCCGACACCGCCGGGATCGAACATGATGATCCCGTTCGGGCCCATCGAAAACTTGCCGTTGCCCCAGACGAAATCGCGGAGAATGATCGAGCCGTCGATATCCCGCTCGTGTTCCTCGATCGTGTCATAGTACGGCGTGAGGACTGCCGGATTGATCAGCCGCTTCCCGGGCCGGACAATGGAAAAAGCTGTGTCCGGCGTCGCGTTCACGGTCAGCGTGTCGGCCGTGGTGAGTGTGTCGTCAGTCACACCTGTGAGGCGAATGTTCCGACCGTTATTCTCCTGGTCAGCCAGGTTCGTTGCTCGAATGACGTCGCCGACCCGGAAACCTTCATCGAGCCAGGATCCGCCCCCGGCCACAATCGAGTTAGCCCCGATGGCGACGGAAGTCATTTCCGTGTTCGATACCGATAGCGCCGCAGAATCCCACGGACCGCGCATCAACGCTTGAAGGATGTCGTCGTGAGAGCCAAGCGAAAGCTCGGTGCTGTAGTCGTTCGCTGTCTTCTGCGTGCCATGTCGGCCGCGCGTGCTGAGGCCATCCTTCCGGATCTCAGCGGATGACGTCGACGCCTTCGTCAGCTGGGCGCCATTGCCGCCGGTTGTGCGAATGATTTTTGCGTCGGCGTTGGTGACTGTCTCGCCGAGCGCGGTCTGACGCTTGCGAGCGACATACGCATTAAAATTCGTCTGATAACCCATCTGCGTTGCTCCTATGCGGGCTCAGCCGCGGTAAAAAAATTCAAACGGGACGTAGCAGGTGACGCGAAACCAGTTTCCGTTGTCAGCGTCCGATGCGCCGCCGTCGCTGCGCGGCGACATCGAAACGACCTTCGATCCCTGCCCGTCCTCGTAAAAGGTCTTGGCTCGGAAGATCTCGCCCGCTTCAAAGGCCAACCGCTGCGCGTCTTCGGTGCCGTACCCCTCGGGCACGAACACATGGACGTAAATTCCGCCGCGATAGAGCCAGATATTGTCGCCAGGCGTGCCGGCTCCGCGCAGGCTGCTGTCGTTTCCGAGAACTTCGAAATAGACCCACGGCACTGGCACGCGCTCGCCATTCACCTCGTCATGAGGTGGCCACGGATTGATTGCGTGCCCATTGGCATCGCTCTTTGGCTCGTTCGGAAAGGCGATAGGCGTCTTGCGATTCCCGTCGTCGTCAATCCAAAACGAGATGAACCGCGCGCGAATCGCGGAAACGGCTCCTGCATAATCTGCCATGTGCTATCGCGCCGTGATCTGTAAAGCCGGTTGACGCGTCAACCATTCTGGACGCAGAGCCGGACTGCCGCCGCGTCGCGTCCCAGCTGCTTGGCCTGCCGGCGAATTTGCGTAAGCCTCTATCGATCCGAACCGGACCGGCATGTAGAGAAATGAGATACTTGCCGTGTTTCCATAGCGACCTTGGACAATCTGGGCCGCTTCATCGTAGGTGTATCCCGGCACGGTGAACCCGTCCTCGATCTTTCGAGCGTATGGGACAGGATTGCTGATGTGCACGACCTGCCCTGCGCGGAGGCCTGTCACGCTCGTCACCGCTTGGCCATCAACGAACACCATGTGGCTGTCACGATAGAGACCCGGATGCGGATCACTTCCGCTACCAACGGGCGACTTTTCCTTCAGCGTCTTCAAGGCAAACGCGACGACGTCATCCAGATAGGAGTATCGATATCGGATCACGCTGGCCTGACGGCGAGCGTTCTCCGCAAGGACCGCAACTTGATAGACCGTATACGCAAGGTCTGTGGCGGCGATCACCCCGTCGATGGTCCTGACAACCGACGACGGTCGGTAGGCCTGAACGATTTCCTGATTTTTCTTCTCGGCAGCGAGAAACATTTGCTTTTGAACGGTAGCAAGCGCCGTCTGCGTCGCCACGAGAAACTGATCGGCCACCGTCAGCCCTTCGCGTGAATATCGAGGGCTATCAGAACGCCAGCAACGCGGCGGGTATTATCATTGATGCCCTTAATCGACTTCTCCTCGCCACGGATGACGAGTTTATCGTCGACGCTCAACGGAAACAGCGAGCTAAGCGGCACCATCCCAGCCGGTACCTCGGCATCAGGATCGTTAAGCGCGATCACGTTGATATCGCCTTGCGCCACGGCTCCGATGATCTGGGAAGGCGTGTATCCCGAAACCCGCGCGCGAACCTGTGCCTGAACCTTTGTTCGACCGGGCCCTGTACCACTCCAGCGGCGAATGATGATGTCCTCGCCGATCTCGGCCAAGAACGACCGGTGTTGTTCGAGAGCCTCTGCCGCGTTCATGCGAACACTCGATATGACCCGAGCAAGGCGTCGACAGTGGCGTCGATCGCAGCCGCTGCATTACCGCCAACGACGTAATATTTCGATCCAACGCCGTCGACGGTGTCCTGACTGAGGAACAGATTGCGTGCCGACAAAGAGCGCAGGTTACTGACCATAAGGGTGATGGCCTGCCGGATAGGTTCGGGAACATCCTCCGGATCGTCGCCATAGCCTGCAGTAAACTCGATTTCGACGGCCCCAAGTTGGCAGCGCGTCGACGGCCATGAAAAGCCATGCGCCGGAACAAGCTCGGCCCTGTAGCCCTCGATTGTTCGGTAATTCTCTTCTGGGACCGTTTGCCATGCGCCGTTTGTGTCGACATATCGAACGCTGTCGACGCTGATCAGTGGCGGCAGCGGGATACTGATCGGTTCGCACGGGAAACGGCCGTCGATCGTCAGTTTCCATGATTGCTGCATCAGGCAGCGCTGAAGCCGCCCATCACGACCGTCCAAAGTCTGGCACGCGGCCGTGATGAAAGCCTCAATGACATCATCAGACACCTCTGAACCGATGCTGAGGCGAGATTTCACCTCAGTCGCGTTCAAAGGCTCCTCGGCCGGCGCCGTGACCAGGATAAGGGGCATCAGTCAACCAGGATGTGGATAGCGCCGTTCTTGGCCGCACCGCCCTGCGCAACCACGACCTTCACACGATCGCTTGCGAGCGCGATTTTATCGCTGACGGCGGTCCCGCTGGCTGCGTACAAGAGCGCGGCGCCGGACTGCGAATGCGTCGGAGCGCGTGGATAACGCACAGCGGATGCGTTGACGTTGGACTCCGCCCAGATGCTTTCGCCTGTGGCCTCGGCCGTAAGGGTGAAGTCAACACCATCCGTGAAGGCGTTGGTCCCGTCCTTCACGTACTGAACGCTATGGATCTTGCCGGCGATGCGCGGCGAAAAGGCAGTCGCGTTTCCGCTCCCGTCAGTGGTCAAAGGCACTTTAAAACGACGCATTGTCATTCTCCTGATTGGCGCGACGCGCCTGTGAGGGTTGAGGCTGACGACTTACTTGTCGCCCTTGCCTTTCTTTCCGTTGTCAGCCTTGTTCGCTGGCGCGTCCTCGGCCTTGTTTTGCGGAGCAGGCTCCGATTTCTGGTTTTCATCGCCTTCTGTCACGACGGCCTCCTCAGCCTCTGGAACGTCGAGGCGCTCGAACTTGCCGGCGTGCTTCTTCAGAAGCTCATGGCCGAACGAGTCGCTGACGTGAAACTCTTGCCCTGGCTTCAGCGTGTCAGCGCTGACGGAGCTGATGTGGAATTGGTCGAGTGCCTTGAGCTTCATTGTCTTGCTCCGATGAAATTGTCTGCCCTACCCTATGAACGAAAAAGCCCGCCGGTTTCCCGACGGGCTTTCGTTTTCGCTATTTGCTTCGCTGCTCAAGAGCCGAGCGCCGCGGTGAAGGTGCCCTTCACGAAGGCCTCAGGCCGATAGACAGCGAGAGCAAGGCGCTCTTCCGCGCGGATAGTGACAAGGTTCTTGCGGAAGTTGTCGCTATCTTCAGTGCTGAGTTCGACGTTCGCGTCTTCACGATCGAAGATCTGCGCACCAAGATTGAACGCGCCGGTAAGGAAGCGGTCCAGCGCCATCGCCTGGGTTTCCACGACAGGCAAACGCCACAAACGCGGATCGCTTCCGCCCTGTGGATTGGCAAAGAGATAAGCGCCCTCTTCCGTCTTGGTTAGTTCGATATCGGCCCAATCCGCCGGATTCAGCACGATGCCGTTTGACGGCAGTTCGGCCAAAAATCCCTGCAGGATCGAAAGCCGAATGACGTCAATCTTAGTCAGGTTTCCGGCCGAAGTCGGAATGATTGGAGCGACATAACTCGAAGCCTGGGTATAGATACCATTCAGATCAGTACCGGTGCCCGGGCCGTTCAAAAGCTGCCCCTCTTCGACATACTGCAGACCGTAGCGCAGGCGTCCGTCGATATAGGACTGCAGCTGCGGAACGTCGTCGAGGATCTGCTTCGTTGCGATCACCCAGTGAGCAATGGTCGAGACCACGCTCGTCATGATGTCGAACTTGATGCCGGACTGAGGCTTCGTGTCGCCTGCTGTTTCCGACACCGTCGCCGCGGCATTGGTGAAACCGGTTTCCTTCACGTACTGGATAGCATTCGAGGAGGTCCGGCCCGGCGTCAGGAGATCGCGGATCGTCATGCGGCGCTGAGGCGGCGCAATGATGCCCGGTTGACGCTGAGGAACGATCAAGTCGCCGGCTGAGCCGTCGGCATCTGTCGTCAAGGCAGAAATGATGGCCTTCAGCTTCACCGAGACACCGCCGCGGCTTGGCTTGGACTTAAGGAACGACTTGACGTCGTCGTTATCGGTGAACTGCTCGCCGATAGACTTCTTACGCTCCGGACCACCACCCATGCGAAGTGTGGTCATCTTCTGCTCGATTTCCTTGACCTGCGCACTCAGTTCGTTGTGCTTGATCAGGGCTTCATCGGCCGACTTCTTCGTCTCTTCGGTGACCTTGCCGAGATTTTTGACCTCGGTCTGGGTCGTTTCGGCCGACTTTTTCACCTCATCCGCAGCCGTTTTAAGCTGGGTGGCGAGGTCGGTGATCTGCTTCTCGAGTACAGCCATGCCGGCGGCACCCTCAGCCGCATACATGCTAAGATTGTGAGCATGCGCCGATGCGAACGACACATCAAAGGCGAGCACCGCGACAACGGCAATCGCCACGAGGACGGCAAAGCCCGCCCATGGAGCAAAACGTTTCATTGAATGATCCTTCAGGATTTGGAAGTGATGGCTTTGAGCGATGCGATCGCATCGCCCATTGACTTGACGATCGCCTCTGAACCTTCGGAATCACTCCGAACGGCTTTCGCATAACCGACAGAGGCGATCTGCACGGCCATGGCTTTCGGGACGCCTGCCTCGCGCAGGATGTCCTCAAATTCTTTGATTGATGGCGGATCGCCATCGCGCAGGCGCTGCGCAAAATCTGCGAACCGGCCTTCAGACTTCACACTGTCGACGCGCGCGCGCCGATTGGCTGGGAACGACACGATGGAAGCTTCGAGCAAATCCAGCTTCAGGAGCTTGCGTGGGTTGGTCGCGTCCGCTGGCGTCACGTCTACTTCACGGTAGCCGATCGACATACCCTGGATCGCGCCGGCCTTGAGCATGATCAAAGCCTCATCGGCGCGCTTCACGCCCTTTAGAAGCTGACCCTTTCCGTTCAGGCCCTTGCCATCGTCGCTGAGCTCGTTCCAAACGCCGATCGGCTCGTCCGGGTTATGCTGCCACAACATGAGCGGCTTGGTGCCTTCGCGCTTGTGCTTGGACAGGCTATCGGCGAAGGCGCCCGGCATTACCACTTCGTTGTAGCTGTCTCGCACGCCGAACACCGATACGTAGCCCTCGATTTGGCCTTCGTCGTCAGCCGCTTTGACCTGAAAGGCGAATGATTTCGTCTTCATGCCGCTTCGTCCTCATTCAAACGAGGGCCACCGTTGTGACCGATCATAGATTTCATCTTCGCCTCGATGATCGACTCGACGTCACCACCGAACAGCATGCTCATCAGCGCGGATCGAAGCTGCTGCTCCGGAGAACCCGTAGCTTTTCCGAGTTGATCGAGAGGAACGAGATTCGACTGAACTGTCAGAACGTCGCCACCTGGCATCGGTGGCTTGTTGTCCATGGCGCGTCCTTCGTTGCGCGTCATGTATCCATTCTGGCCAAGCGAAGCGAGCAACGCAGCCCGTCCAACGCTGTCGGCTCGGAACAGACCCTCGAACAGAAACTCAGCGTAAACCTTGCCCAGTAACTGCCGAGGCAGCAGACGCTTTTTGATCGCCTGCTCGATGCGCGTGAGATACGGGCGAAGGCCGAGGACGTACCAGCCGAGCATGATTTGCTCGATACCGGATCCCCACATCGTTTGACCTTGCGCGGCGTGGCCGACAAGAACCGGCGGGATACGAAGCCACCGGCAAAGATCCTCGATGCTGAAGCGCCACGTCAGGAGCATTTCAGCATCCTTTGGCGGCAAGCTCACTGATTTGACGTCGAATCCGTGCTCAAGGAGACCGGCGTTTAGACCTTCACCGCCGAGATAGGGATCGATGAACGCGGAACGGAAATCCTTCCGTTGGTCCGGTGTCATCGCCTTCCCGCCAGGAGGCTGAGTAAAGAAAATGGAATTTTTCATTCCATTTCGGAAATACGTGCCGGCGGATGCCGCTATCGCCTCCGAAAATCCCAAGCTCTGCCGAGCATAAGAGAGCGTTGACAGACCACCGCCCTCGCCGTCATCACCAAAGCCGCGGATGTGGAAGACATCGTCTTCCGTGAGGTCCGTATAACGCTTGCCCCGGAGCGTGAACGAATATCGGATTACGCCAAACTGATCGCGACGACGATTCATGACACCGGGATCGGCCGGGATCGGCGTCAGCGAGATGATTGATCCGTCGCTTCGCTTGTCCTTGAGGGAATAGGCATTGCCGTGAATGCAGAGGTCAACAACCTGGCCTTCCCAAAATTCGGGAGCGGTCTGGTCTTGGTTCGGGCTTTCGTGGACGATGTCATAAAGCCAATGGTCGGTTGTCGGCTTTTTGCTACCATCCGTTTGCCTCTCGTAAACAGCGCACGGCAAAGCCCCGATGGTTTCGCCATATAACCGGACACCGGACCACCACGCCGACATACGCATGGCCGAGTCTGGGCCCACGTCATAGCCCGTAAAGGTGTCACCCTTTCCGCGACGAGAGTTCTCCGGGTCCTGCACTTTGAGTGCAGGTTTCCTCCACAACCGAGAAAAGAAACTCATTTAGCGACTACTCGCCAAGGCGTCCCGAAGCCACTCGTCATAGTCAGGCCCCTTGTCTTCCGTCATGAATGCGGCGCCGACAACCATCGCGATGGTAACGATCCCGTCGATACGGCCGCGCGATCGCTTCTTGTCGAAACAGCGGTTATCCTGACCGTCGCTGTCGACCTTCGCGTTACCGGCGCACATGGTGGTGACCGGTGAACTGTCGATGACGATCTGCTTTTCAAGAATGACGTCCTCGAGCTTCTCGATCGACGTCGGCATCGTTAACTGCCGGTCCTCAAACATGCGCTTCTTGCCTTGCGCATGGGAAACGAGCTTAAGGCCTTCACCCTGCGGCTTGTCCTTGCCCTCGAACTTCCAAACCGCCAGCCCTATCTCTTCGCAGGCCGTCATGAAGTCCGCCATGCCGGCGGGGTCGAAGGCGAGGAATTGAACCTCGTGCTCTGCAGTCAATGCGTCGACTTGCTTGGCCGCGAAGGTCTTATCGATCGTTGAGCCGTTCAGAGCGGTGAAATCGATGTCCGGGCTGTCCGCCCATTCGACATATGAAGCCAGATCGCGGCGCGCTCGATCGACAAGGCCGTTCTTTGTCGTCCAGTACCAAGTTTTCACCTGTATCGGCCGCAACACCGGGTCTTCGTTCTCTGGATCGGCTTCCCAGGCCGCGGACAAAGACGTCAGATCGTTCTTCTTCGAGAGATCCAGCGAGAGCCAACACTTGCGCCCTTTGAGCTTTGAAGGGTCGACCTTGCCCTGAACGCTCATCCAGGCTTGTTCGTCATCCATCCAGAACGCTTCGACGCCGGTCGGGATGCCGAAGTAAAGCCGTTTGACCGATAGAGCCGTCGATGCCAGTTGCTTTGCGGTGTTCACCTCGCCGCGGATGTTCTCGACGGGAAAGGTGATGCCGAGCGCCGGTAGTGCTTTCTTCCAGCAGGCCTCGTCGTCGAAAACCTTGTCGTGGTCCTTTTTGTCTACGCGCGCGATAAACGCGAATGCCTCGTCGTCGGTGACCTTCCCGCGGAGCACCGCCTGATAGAAGTCCGAGAGCTCGGTCCCGACAAGCTGCGTCGATGCCGGCGTATTGGTTCCGAGAAGCATCAGCGCGTCACCGGCCATCTTGGCGATAGCGCGCTTCCATGTCTCGATCGAGTAGATGGTCTTGAACTCGTGAATTTCGTCCGCGAGCACTGCGACGGGGCGAGGTCCTGAGATTGCCTCCCCGTTCGCCAGCGCCTGAAACTTAGACTGCGTATCCGGATGTTCGATCTTCCAGGCGTTGTCGCCCTCACCGCGAATGACCACCTCGCCGCGGCTTTCAAGAGTGTCCGTCTCGTCCTCTTCGGCGCCCGGGATGTTCGCCCGGCACATCGCAACGGCATCCTTGAATAGAACGTTCGCCGTCGCCTTGTCCTGTCCGATGGAATACACCTCGGCGCGCGGCACGCCGTAGTAACCCATCATGTAAATTCCGATTCCGCCCATCACGGGCGACTTCGCCTGACCCTTCCCTGTCTCGAACCACCCGTTACGAAACCGCAGCCTGCCTGAGGCTGTGAGCCATCCGAACAACGATCCGACGCTGAACAGATGCCACGGCAGGAGATCGAATGGCTGACCAGTCCGCGGGCCAGCCGTGATCGCCAGAACCGACGGGAAGAATTGGACAGCGCGCGCCGCCTTCTCTTCGTACCGCCAGAAAATTCCTCGCTTCTCGCCGTCGACGATGTCGCGAAGGTGCCGCTCGCCAGCGAAACGCTGCAGGTCTCCCGCTACGATTCTGCCGTCGACCAGATCCCGCGCGAACGCGGTGACCGGATCACTTGGGTACTGCCTTGAGGAAATTATCCGCGGCGCGCGGGGCTTTCTTACCACGTACCACCTTTGTCGCCTTGCCGCGGCGAACTGGCGAGATGCCCAGCTCTGCCTCTGCGACCCGGATGTTCTCGTCGGCCTGGCGCATCACGATCCAGTGTGGATTGTATTGGGGAACCTTGCTGCGCTTGGCCTTGATCACCGGCCCGTGTTCGGCAACGTGGCGCGCCATGCGCTCATACTGGACGCGAAACTCAATCAGCCGGCGGATGGAATGGCCGTTCGATGCCGTCAGTGTCCCGGCCTCTCGCATTTCCCGGATCACCTCACCCCACTGCTGTTGCGCCAGCGCGATGTCATCTTCGACCGCGTAAAGTGAGCGCCAATCTGGCTCGGGTGGAGTGCCGTCACCGCCTTCAATCATAGGGAATGGTGAATTTGTCATGCGTCAGAGGGCCGATACCCTCCCCTCTGAAATTTCTTTTCGGTGCGAAGGCAACTCCCAGCGCGGTAGGCGCCTCCCAGAACCTGAACTTTTGACCCACCCCCCGGGGCAGAGGGGTAAAATCATCCTGCCCAAAGATGTCACACATCAATCGTGATGATGGATCTACTGGACTAAGAGGCTACGCGCTGATTAAATTGGATCGTTCTAACGTAGCGTAATTTGAGTACTGATTGAATTTGCTCATAGTGCGACCTCCAGAGGCCAGTCGAAAGACTGGCCTTTTCCCTTTGCCTAACGTCGCGCATTCCATGGGTGATGAGGGTCAATCGGCCTGCCGTTGATGTCCGTGCCGATAGTATAGCCTCGGTTCTCTTCAGCCTTGATCGTGCTGTCGTGATGATCCTTGCAGGTGCTCTCATGATTGAGAGGATCAATGAACAAGGACCAATCGCCTTTATGTGGCTTGCGATGGTTGACCGTGGTGGCTGGTGTTGTCTTGCCTTGGCTCAGGCAGCGCTCACACAAGGGCTGACGTGCAAGCTGCTGTGGCCTCAAGCCGGCAGGACCGCGCCATATGCGCAGGTCGTACCATTTGCGATAGGGGTTCTCTTCTCTGCGCTTGGCGTCACGATCACGCGCGCCCATCAGGCTGCAGTGAATGGCTGCTCGGGATCGGCATGGTCCATGACGAGGTCGACCGTCACCGTCTCCACATCATCGGGAATGATCCGTGTGCGAGTCAGGCCAGAGACCTCACGCCGCGCACGAATACGCGCCTTGCCACCATCAGTGTACGTCCGACCGAATGACAGCACGATCACGTTATGTGATTGATTGCCCGGGGATTCCATATCTATCAGCCGATCGCTTTAACGGTTGTGAAAGGACGCTAGAGCTACAACGCGGATAACACTCTTCACGCCTAGGAACGGACAACGATCGGTTGCATTGTCCGCCCGAGCGGGGAGTTAAAATGCAGCGATATAAGATCAAACGAGCCGGTCGCGAGTTTGTCGTCTGCTCTGGTGAAAGCCGGATACTGAAATACGCCACCAGGCAAGAAGCACAGAAAGCAATTAGAGATGCGCAGGAAGGCCCCAGCAGTCAGCGCATGACCAAAAAACAATCGATCAACTTTGGCTGGCTTCTCGGTGGAGTTTTGATAGCTGCCCTTGTGCTGCTTTACACGTTTCACCAAGGCCAAGCGCATGAGATAAGCAAAACCGTTTCTCATGCTTTGATTTGAAGACGCTCCGCGCGTCCCATTCCCTCTGCGGGGAAATCGCGCCCTCGATATGATCGAGGTCAGATGCATCGTCGCTGTCCACTTATCTGCATCTGATGGTCGGCGTTGCTTTGAAAAGCCTAGGTAATTAATGGGGGCACCGACACTAATCGTTTGGTTGCTGTGGTGATTAGCACCTCGACCGCAGTTGCGTTAGGACTGCCTTGCTGCGCGTCGAACTGTATATCAGCGGCTTTCAACGCCTTCATCAGGATTAAAGCTTCCAACGGAGGCCTATTCAGGTCCGGAAAAATAATGGCAATGCCAGATGGTGGCTTACGACCTACTCCAAAAACGCTGCCCGTTTGAGCTGTCCATCCGGCATCAGCAAGTACTAACCGGAAGTCCTCAGCATATTGCTCGCAATCGGCAGCGATCTCAGCTGGTACGCGAACAAAGTACTGCCTGCCTGCCGAAGTATCTTTTACCGAGGCCACTATCTTCGCGCACTGCTCGGGCGATAAGCGGCGCCCCTCGAGACGCACTACCCGCTCGGTCAATTTTGCCTCTAACTCTACTAAGCGAGCCTTGACTTGATCGGGTGAAGCTCCTGCTAATTTATCTCTGTAGTCGGAAAGTTGCCTGTCTGCTAACGCCAGTTCCTGTTTGAGAGTACCGATTTGGCTATCCTGAAGATGGCCGCGAAACCACCAACCTCCGAAGGCCACCGCCAACAAAAGAGGAACCACGACGTGAGGTGCGTCAACGACAACCCTCAAGCCATCCGTCCAGGTTTTCGGGTTGGAAAGGTCCATGATTCCCCCTCAAAAGCAGGAGGATGCCACGACCTAAGACAGCAGTTAACCCATTTTGAAAGTTATCAAGGAGATCTGGCTGACCATGTGGGCCAAGCCAACACTCTCTCGACGACTGGACACTTCTATTTTCCGACCGCCGCGCGATTGTCTTTCATCGACCCACCCGGTCCGACGGGCCAGTTCCGAAACGGCCCCTTCGGAATGACCACGGGTTGGCCACTTCGAACGTAAGAGGATGGTGAACCGCCTCCAGCGCACTAGGCGGCCCGCCTTTTGCGCCTTGACTGATTCAGCGCAGCTAGATGCTTCTCGAAGGCATCGATGGCCTGCGGCGACGTCAGTAAATGCCGAGACCTGTCGCCGATGATCTGCGACGTTGGCGACTTGCTGGGCTCGTCGTCAGGGATTTTGATTGTGCCAGTAATCTGTAGCTGAATAGGCTGTTGTTGTCTCAGCCAATATTCGTCGGGAAGGCGCAACAAAGTGCGTTTCTTGCAAAGAACAGCCGCCGTATGGTCCATCATCGCTTGAATGCGACGATACGCTGTTGCTTTCGACCATCCCGAACTTCGGCAAAGAGCGGCGAAAGAGGCCCCTGTTATCTGACAGCATGACCAAGCCCACACCATACGACGATCAGTTTCGTCCTTGATGATTTCGGCGGTCCATCGCATGACCTCATCATGGCGGCTGATCGCCGCCGATGTTGGCGGGATGCGCCGGAATCGCATTTTCCGCTCTTCTTCAAGCCGTTTGGTGCCCCACCCGTTCATGTCCTTGAACGTGTGCTCATAGGCCGGCCAGTAACCGCTGCTCTTGACGCGTCGTTCGCCCGGCATTCTGCGCTCAGTATCCATCGCCTCGACAAACCGCGCCCTGACGATTTCTGCCGACCATTCCGTCATATTTAAGCTTCCTTATTCGAGGGCTGTGCAGCTCCCTCCGCCTTCAGTCGCGCCTCTCGGAGCCCCGCAGGTTCTATTATTTGAACGAGCCCCAGAACCTTGTCGGATAATACCCGCCTCTCAATCCAGACCGTCTGCTGCTGCTTGTTCAAATGATCGGTTGCATACCATCCGATCCTTCCATTGGGCCCGATAACTGTCGGCATGATGTGGAATCTCGCAGGATCGCTTCTGGTGTAGAGGAATTCGCGATGCGGCCCTTCGCCCACGGTGCGCATCAAAATAGATTCGCCGTCCATCTTGCGCTCACTCGCGACTTCGTATTTTGCGATCGGCATTCGCAGCAATTCAAACTGTCGGAATACTACTTTGAAATCGGCGGTATTCGATAGCGCGTCAGTTTCAGGCTGGATTCCATCCTTCTTGGCAAGCTTTTCCCGCTCCTCATCCCGTTGCTTAAAAGCCCGCAGCGCCTCGTAGCAAGCCACAACCCAAGTCTCAGCAAACACCAGCTGATAGTTTGACGCGAATGGATCTTGAGCTGCGCGTGCGAGAAACTCATCCTCCATAGCGCGCATTACCAGATCAAGCTCACCGACACGCTGAACTCCCATCAACAGCGGTAGAATTCCCGAGCGGCCCGCGAGGGCGCCAGCTAGGTCAATCCATGCCCGGTTTTCCGATAGATATTTTGAGCGAGCGAGGTGGAAGGATCGTGCGATCAGGTCAGTGACAGTGATCGTTGGGCTTGCCTCATTATCGGCTGCCGATTTTTCGCTTTCATTGTCTGGCATTTTTTTTCTCGCTCATGCTTTGCTAGTTCCAGATCCCTTTTCAGGCCATTCTCATCAGATCCCAGATGCCTTCAATGGAGACTTTAATGAAGCCGATTGATTTGCTGACCACCTTCCTGACTTCCGTTCGACCGCCTCAGGGCGTCGCTATTGAGGTGATTGAAACCGAGCCACACCACGAATTTAAAACGAACTGGGAAGGCTACCTCGAGCAGAAACCGGTCCAAATCGAAGTGCAGACAAGGTTTGACAGTGCGCTCAAGGAGCTTAAGCGCCAGCATCCAAAATTGGATTGGAGCGGCGAAACAGAACATCGCGAAGGCAAGCGACGCATCGCTCGCTGGCTGTTGGAAGTCGAAAGCCCCGACTCTGGGGAAAGCTAAAACTCCAGCTTGTCCCATCAGGCAACTCCTCGTGCTCGATCAGTTGGAGCGTGCGGGTCAACCTGCGCTTCCCTCGTCGGGCTGTCTCCCTTCTGTGTGTCTCCACCCCGAGATATAGATAGTAGTGGCGGAATCCGAACTAGGCCCGTAGTGGCGGAATCCACCACTGGTAACACCTCACTTTCAGTGCGTTTTCCGCCACTGAAATCTGGCGTTTTCCGCCACTGGCGTTTTGTTTTTGAGGAAAGTGATCGAGCGAGTTTGGCGCGACCTTCCGCCTCTTCTATCGTCTCGATCCGCCGCCATTCGTTCGTCTCGGCGTCCCGGTTCGTTGGCCGATATGTCAGACGGAAGAGGTTCGGGGATCGGTGTTCTCCGTTTCCGGAGCGACCCGGGACGGTGATTTCAAGGAATCCCAGCTCCACGCATTCATTGATGGCCGATTTAATAGCGTGACGATGAATTCCGTAGCGCTCGAAATCATCGAACGTAACCGGGAGAGCACCATTATCAGCGCCACCATGGTGCGCTAGTTCTACTTCGACGCGACTGAACACTCGATGCGCTGAAAGGCTCAGTGCTCGGTATGCTGGAGATTCCAGCATCTCGATGGGACGCGGCGTAAATTGACCGCTGATCTTTGTGCGGCGATTAGACCGACGGCCCCCGCTCATGCTGCACCATCGGGCTGGAAGCCTACGTCATGCGCTGGATACTTGCAGATGATCCATTCCGTAGGGCCAGAGCTATCGCCCTCTCTACGGCGCTCTAAAAGCCGCGCATCGACCAATTCCTGACGGGCCTCGACGACCTTGTGCCGATACGCTCCGGTACATCTCATGCCATCTGCGATGGAGTGATTGATGGAGCCGTTGTTTGTTCCGTTATAGAGCCGACAGATGTCGCGGTAGATCGCTCGGGCGGTCGGTGAAAGTGCTGCAGTCTCACTAACCGGAAATGGAATGATCTTCGCGGTCATCCCCGCCGGCCTCCCCGGTTCGTTCCGCCTGAGGCTTTCCCCGGGGCTTGAGCCAGGGTGCCAGCCACAGCGCGATCATTGTTTTGATGAAGAAGCCCCGCGGCAAGTTCCTTTTCTGCGCGGGCTTTGTTGAAAGCTCGGTCGGCATTGACCACCTTCTTGATCTTGCGACGGGATGACTGGTCGAGCGGCGCGGTATCTAGCGACAAGATGGTCTGCTGCCATTGCGCTTGCGCGGCGACGGCTCTTGAGAGGTTGAGATTGACCTTGAGAGCCCGCCACCAGTCGGGCTCCGCGTCGGCCATCAGCATTTCGAGGATCTCATCACCACTCTCGCTGTGGAGCAGCACCATGAGTTCCTCAATCGAATAGTCCCGATGGTTGGCCGCGCGGTGTTTGGCGGCATGCTCCTTGAGGCCGAGCACGTCAGAAATAAGTGACCATGTTTTCTGAGGTTTGAGGCTGCTGAAGAAGTCGGTCAGAGCACCGTGAATCCACGAAAACGTATCTGTTTCGGATAATCCGTATCCATTTCGGGTTGGTCCAGATTTGCTGGTTCGCCCTGTCAATGCGTAGGCTTTGCTCATCGGTTCAGTCACCCATTGGAGCAGTCATGAAAAACGGAAAACAAAAGCGTCCACACTCCGTGCGGACGCGGGCATCATTCGGCGCCGACGCTGTCCGAAGGCAGCGGGCGATCAGGGACTTCTTTCGAGCCGAGGTTGATGCGCTGAGAATGTTCGGAGATCGATTTGTGCAAATCCGTCGGCTCAATGGGCTTACCCTCCATTGAGGGAGCATCAAAAAAAACGTTGTCCGGAAGATTGATGTTTCTCCGACGCGCCTCTTCTCGGATTTTTCCCAGCTGCTGAATGTCAGGAAACGTAGAGCCGGTCTCCCACCGAGAAACCGTGCTTTGCCGTACATCGCAAATAGCGGCGAAGTCTGACTGCGTGAGCTTGAAAATCGAGCGACGGACGAATTCGATTGGCTGCATTGCCTCAAATTATGCGCGAAAACATAATTTTGCAAGCTTCATCCGGATGTGCATCAGTATAAATCCAATAATAGATGAGGGGCATCCATGGTGGATGGTGAGACCTTTGGCGCGCATGTTCGCCGTCTTCGAATTGCCGCTGGCTTAAACCAGACCGAATTCGCCTCACAGTTAGGAGTAGAACAGGGCACTGTCTCGCGCTGGGAGAGCGGAGCCTCGCCGTCTTTTGAAAATGTGGCCCTTCTCGCGACCTACGCTGATGTGCGAGGTCTTGAATTTAGGTTTATGAATGAAGTCGTCCGGAAGGCCGCCCTCGAAGAAATGAAGAAAATTCTTCCTTTCGTCAAAATCGTTGGCACGCTTGAAGATGATGATCTGGTTACAATGAAGACAGCCAAAGAGCTGGAAAAGGCCGAAGAAATCGAGGCCCCTGCCCGTTCAACCCCTCAAACAAAGGCTATTTTGGTTAATACCGGCGAGCTTTTGCCGTTAGTGCCGGTACGATCGGTGATCTACTTCCACGATGCTGCAGCCGCCCCCGACAAATTCGAGGGTAAAGAACCTCTCTTGGTGTTTTTCAAGAATAAGACCGTAAGGCTGGGGCGGCTTATGCCAGCCCCTAACCGAAAATATTATTTCCTCGGACAACGCCTTCCTTGGCTTACGGACTTGGTCGAATCGGCGCGGCCTGTGCTGGGAATACGGTTTCGACAATGAATATGCATTGACACATATTATGCGCTGGCGCATTATCCCTCCAAGCATGGAGGTCGACGTTGCACACCCCACTCAATTCCAACGACCAAATTCTCATCAAAGCGGCCTCTGATCTCAAAGAGATCATGGTCATCCTCGACGTGGCGGAGGAATGGGATAAGCGGCTCGCTGGCTGGTTTGACCGGCACGAGACTGTTATTGCTCTCATCGAGCAGACGCCTGCCGACAGCCCGATAGGCTTAGCGGCAAAAGCCAAAGCCCTCATCGCGGAAGGTTCGGATTCCGAGCCGCGCACGGAGCTTGAGCGGCTCGCGCTCAACCTCGCCGACAACATCCTCAAGATTATTCCTTGAAAACTGATTTCCGCTCTTTGCGGAGCGTACCGGCGCGTCCGGTTTTCGGAGGTACCTATGCTAGCGATATCGCAACCAGTGAATGCTGCCCCGGCGGCGGGGAAGGACGCTCAGAAGCGGCAGCGCTCAACGCGCAAACCATCGCCCTCCTCCAAGAGTAAGGCTGCTCAACCCGAGAGTTACGCGTCACAGGATCTGGCAAGCCTTGTCTCGCTTTGCGCCAAGAAACGAAAAGCTAGCAAGACGGCGTATAAGGCAGCGGAAGAAGCTGGCAACACCGGCGACGCAGCATTCCAGTTTGAAATTGCGGAAAGAGGCAGGGTGTCGATGATCAATGCGATCATCAATCATCCAGCAGCATCGTTAGCGGATATCGTCGCCAAGTTCTCTGTCATCAAGGAGTTCGCTGAGGAAGAGGATTACCTTACCAACATGAATCACACCTCACAGTACTCGTTCACCGAGCGCATGATGTGGTCCATTGTGGGCGATCTCTGCTCTCTTCCGAGTTCTATCCCGGCAATTAAAGCACCTCAGACGGAATGCTATGCTTCAACGATCGCCGATGAATTTCGACAGGCGATCGACAAGGTAACTCCAATCGAGGAGAACCCGAAGTACTCGCCCCAACGAAAAGATGCGAGCGTTCGCCTCCTGAGCGATCAAGCAGATATGCTGATGAAGGCGGCATCATTCGAACGCGCCTCGAGCCCACGAGGAGCGCTGTTTCAGATTTCCGTCGCCATGGGCCTCGTTGAACTCGCCATCAATAACCGCGAGTGGTTCCCAGAAAGCGATGGACTGATCGATATCCCCGAGGGAGTCGACAAGCTCCGTCACGACATTCGTCGACTGCTCACGTCCGCCAGCCAAGCGTTAGCCGCGATCACAAACGTTCCGGGTAAGGAATACTGCGCTGATTACTTCCTGACGCCAGACCCCTTCAAACTCCTGGAGAACTAACATGGGTCGGCTGAACTGGCAGCGCCCTCGCCGTGTCTACACGGCTTGGTATGATGATCCGGAAGCGCGGCTTGCCGAGACGGCTCCGCGTCTCGCTGAGAAAACTAAGCGACGAATCGGACGCCCGTCCAACCGACCGCCGCAACCTCTTCTGAACATCGATCAGGCTGCTGCCGAGCTACTCGATGTACGGTCCTGCGTTGTGCACACGGACGGCGCCTGCGAACCTAACCCTGGTCGTGGTGGCTGGGGTGTATCTATCGAGGCGAATGGCCAGACTTTGGTTGAACTCTGTGGTGGTGATCCGTCCACCACCAACAACCGCATGGAAATGACTGCGGCAATCGTAGCACTTACGGTTCTCCCACTCGCCTGTCAGGTCACCCTGCTCAGCGACAGCCAGTACGTCATCAATGGAATGACCATCTGGTCGGCTGGCCGTAAGCGAAAAATGCGCAACGGGAAAAAGCCGGTCCCAAATGTGGACCTTTGGCGGACGCTAGACGCACTCGCTGATGGAAGGTCCATAACATGGCGCTGGGTCAAAGGGCACAACGGACATCGCGGCAACGAGCGAGCAGACCACCTCGCATCACTAGCCATACGACAGTCCGTCTAGCCCCCTCGTTCGGATATCGAAATGACAACAAAACAGCGCATTTCAGTCGGGCGAATCAGCTTCGAAGCGGCGACGCGGACTTCACCGCGTTCAACGCTTATTGGAGCAAGGTCATGAAGAATAGGATTTCAGACTTAAACGATCATCTGTTCGCCCAGATCGAGCGACTTGCAGACGAAAGCAAGACACCCGATGAGGTCGAGCTCGAATGCAAGCGTGGCAATGCCATCGTCGCGGTTGCTGACCAGATCCTGCGTCGTACTGCTCTCCAAGTGCAGGCTGCGAAAATTGTCGCTGATCATGCCGGCAATGATCCAAGGCCTTATCTTCCACAACTTGGCGGTCCAAGCGGCACAGCGGCTCCTATGATCGAGGGGCGCAAGCAATGAAACCTCTCCCCTTAAACGAACAGGAACTCTCCTTCATCAAGCGTCACAGCAAAATCCCTCGACGCGAACTTCATGAGAAATTCAGTAAGGAGTTCGGTCGCGCAGACATCAGCATCGAGCAGTTAAAGCACTTATGTAAGTCCAGAGGCTGGCATAACGGTCGGTCATGTCTTCAGAAGTGCGCGATCGGTCGGGAGCGCGTCACCGCAGGTTTCATCGAAGTGTGTGTTAAGAACGAGAAGCCGGGGAAGCTCTCGCGAATCTTCGTTCTAAAACACCGCTTGCTTTGGGAGCAGACGCACGGCCCGATTCCGGACGGAATGTATTTAAAATGCAAAGGTGACCAGTTGAACACCGATCCATCAAATTGGGATTTGGTAACAGCCGCCATGCTGCCACGCCTCCAAATCCACGGCGTAAAATATGCGGCCGCGCCTAGCGAATTGAAGCCCACCATCATGGCCTTGGCCAGGCTTGAGCAGCAAGTTCGAGAGACGCGAAAAGCTCATCAGCAGAGAGAAAAATAAACCGCATCACATCTAGACGCGGCGTCCAACCCATTGTCGCCGCGTCTATCCATCAGCAGAGATCCCATGCAAGACGGCGATAAAATCGATCGAAGCGCTCCCCTCAGGCTTGCCGAGGCCGTCAAGATCGCGTTTCCTAAGGGGGGAATGACGGTCGCCGGACTGCGGCGCGAGATCGCCCGCGAACGGCTCGACGTGGAAGTTATCGCCGGCAAGCACTTCGTTACTTTGGCGGCAATTGAGGAGATGCGGGAACGATGCCGCGTAAAAGCAAAGGCGCCAGACTTCACCTCAAGGGCGAACGACGCGACAAATCAGGAAGCATCACTCACCGATCCACCTGGATCATCCGGGACGGCGCTCGGGATGTCTTCACAGGTTGCGCTGAGAATGAGATTGCAGAAGCAGAGCAAGCTCTCAGCAACTACATCGCCTCAAAACACAAGCCAAAACGCAAGGCCCAGGACATAGAAATCATCCCGGTTGGGGATGTGCTCGCGATCTATCTGGACGCGACGTTAGAAACTCTCCGCGATCGCTTCAAGGTCACTGAAGAAACTGAAGACGACATTGCCGCAATTCGGAAGTTCAAGGCGCGCATCGGCCGCTTGAATGATTACTGGGGCGCGAAGATGCTCTCCGACGTTGATGGCGACGAATGCCGATCTTACAGAACCAA
The DNA here is from genome assembly GCF_055386385.1 of Afipia dichlorophenoxyacetatis. Taxonomy (NCBI): domain Bacteria; kingdom Pseudomonadati; phylum Pseudomonadota; class Alphaproteobacteria; order Hyphomicrobiales; family Nitrobacteraceae; genus Afipia; species Afipia dichlorophenoxyacetatis. Next base: position 5,126,785 of record NZ_AP029250.1, read on the forward strand.
ACGTGGGAATCGGGGTGGGGCGCGGCGCGACCTTGAAGACCTGCGCTCGGCTATCGGTCATCACTCTGCCGAGGGCTACCACCGCGGCGTGGTGAAGGTGACGCTTCCTCCGAAGGGCGAGGCGCGCGACCGTTGGCTTACGCGAGACGAGGTCGCGGCTCTCATCTGGACTTGCTGGCGGCATCGCGAAATTCAAACCGTCCATCGTGGTCCCATGAAGGGGCAGAAGATCGCGACGGACAAGCGGCCACTCCGTCACTTGGCACGCTTTATTCTGATCGGCGCCTATACGGGCACGCGCGCGAGCCCCATCGCATCGGCTTCTCCGATCCCGGCGATAGGACGCTCATACATCGACCTGGAGCGCGGTCGCTATTATCGGCGCCAGCAGGGAGCCGCGAGGACGAACAAACGTCAGCCCACCGTGCCGCTGCCTCCTCGCCTACTCGCTCACCTTCGGCGCTGGCATCGTATCGAACCGGATGCAAAGCACTTCGTCGAATTCAACGGCAAGCCAGTTTCTTCGGTAAAGACCGCATTCAAAACAGCGGTGCGTCTCGCCAAGATCTCGATAGCGGAAGGCAATGTCTCGCCGCACACGCTACGCCACACGGCAGCGACCTGGCTCATGCAAGCAGGAACAGAACCTTGGCAGGCCGCCGGCTATCTCGGCATGTCGCTGGAGGTATTGCTCAACGTTTACGGTCACCATCACCCGGATCACATGGCGGATGCGGTGGAAAAAATTGCCCAGCGCCCGGCGAAGCGAGAACGTAAGAAGGACGTATCTGGTGCGGTAACTGGTGCGGTAGTGAAATTCGCGAAGAAGAAAAAGTAAGTTATGCCTGATTTTATTGGTGGGCCCGGCAGGACTCGAACCTGCAACCAGACCGTTATGAGCGGTCGGCTCTAACCATTGAGCTACAGGCCCCGCCGACCCTAACGGGCAACGGTGCATTCACCCCATACAATGACCGCCGCCGCTGAGCAATCGGCCTCTGGGGAATCGAGGGCAATTTGTTCATCGCCCGGGTGATCAGGCGATCTCGTTCGCCAACTCGCCGATGGCGTCGTAAACCCGATCGAGTTCGGCAGCCGTCGAACAATAAGGCGGCATGATGTAGATGGTATTGCCAAGCGGCCGAACCAATAAACCGCGATCGAGAAAGCCTCGATAGAGTCGAGGGCCGATGTCGGCCATGTAACCGGCATCCCCAGCAACGATATCAAGGGCGGCAATGGTTCCGATCTGACGGACGTTCGCAAAGCGCGGATTGTCGCGGAATCCATCAAGTCGTCTCATATGCGTCGCGGAGATTTGAGCGATCCGGTCCATCACCGGCTCACGCTCCCAGACCTCGAGATTTGCGAGCGCTGCCGCGCAAGCAATCGGATTGGCTGTGTAGGAGCTTGAATGGAAAAAAGTTCGAGTTCGATCCGTGGAGTAATGCGCGTCAAAGATATCGCCGCGGCAAAGCGTGACCGCGAGCGGCACCGATCCTCCCGTGAGACCTTTGGAATAGCATGCGATATCCGGCACGACGCCTGCTTGCTCGCAGGCAAACAAAGTCCCCGTCCGCCCCCATCCCGTCATAACTTCGTCGGCAATGAACAGAACGCCGTGCGCTTCGCATATGCGCTTCATCTCCGCGAGGACCGACGGCGGATAGATCAACATCCCACCAGCACCCAGCACCAAGGGCTCGACGATCAGCGCCGCAATCCCGCCGCTGCTGCAGGCCGTCTTCAACGCGTCAAACGTAGTATCTTCGCGTCCCTGCTGCGGAAACGGGATGCGCTCGACATCAAACAGCAGAGGATCATAGGGTGCATTGAAAACGCCACGCTCACCAACAGACATTCCGCCGATGGTGTCGCCATGATAGGCGCCTTCCAATGCCAGAATGCGGCTGCGTTTTTCGCCGCTGTGTCGCCAGAAACCGAGAGCCATCTTCAGCGCGACTTCGACAGACGTGGATCCGCTATCGGAGAAGAAAACATATTCAAGCTGCGGCGGCGTGATCGCAACGAGCCGTTGGGCAAGCTGCTCCGCCGGCTCGTGGGTGAAACCGGCAAAAATAATTTGATCGAGACGATCCGCCTGATCCTTGATGGCCTTCACGATATGAGGGTGACGATGACCATGGGTCACAACCCACCACGATGAAATCGCATCGAAAATCCTGCGGCCATCTGCCGTCTCAAGCCAGGCCCCCTCACCTCGCGAGATCATCACGGCGTCTGGAAACACAGCATGCTGCGTGAACGGATGCCAGACCGGCGACTTTGACGTCATCCCGCAGCTCCGTTTAGAAAATCCTCGACAGCGAAGTTCTCAGCGAAAGCTTCCCGCAGGGTATCGCGCGTCAGCACCGCCAGCGAAGGAAGACGGCCGAGCCGCTTCACACGTCCCATCTCCGCGATCGTTCGCTCTGTGTCCGGATTTTCCTCGCCGATGAAGGCAACGCCGAGAAGCGGGATCTCGCGGCGACGCAATGCCTCGACAGACAGCAAGGTGTGATTGATCGTGCCAAGCGCGGTGCGAGCACAGAGCACCACGGGAGCTCCCCATCGTGCCATCTGATCGATGTAGGTCGTCTCACGCGTCAGCGGCACCATCAGACCGCCCGCGCCTTCCACCACCACGGTGCCGGACACAGCCGGCAACACGAGCCTCGCCGAATCAATGGCGACACTGTCAATTTCAGCGGCGAGATGCGGAGACGCTGGAGTCTTCAGCCGGTAGAGCTCGGGCAGAATATGATTGGACGGAATTCCAGACAGCCGCAATACAGCTTGCGTGTCAGTCTCTTCCTCTAGACCTGATTGAATCGGCTTCCAATAAAATGCATTGAGCGCACCCGTGAGTGCAGCCGAGAAAACCGTTTTGCCAATGCCGGTGTCAGTGCCGGTGACAACGATGTGTTGGTTCATGCCACTGCCCGCATTTCATCTGACAATGCAGCAAAAAGATCCGCAACAACGGCCTCATTCACATTCAACGTCAGAGCAATCCGCAGACGCGCAGTCCCTTCTGCAACCGTCGGAGGACGTATCGCGCGGATGTCAAAACCTCGACGCTGCAAGGCTGCCGCGAGTGCGACGGCTGCCTGATCGGCGCCAACCACGACGGGGAGAATATGAGAACCTGACGGCTCGATATTGCAGCGCCGGCGCAGCTCGCTTCCTGCAAATTCAACCAGGCGGGCCAATCGCTCACGTCGCGAGGAATCGGTCCGGGATATTTGGAGCGACGCACGCGTCACAGCAGCAATCAACGGAGAAGGAGCCGTTGCAAAGATAAACGGACGCGAACGATTGACAAGAAAATCGCGAATGGTCTTCGGGCCGACGATGAAACCACCGACCGTTCCCAAAGCCTTTCCGCAGGTGTGCAAGGTCAGAACATTCTCGCGCCCTTCAAACGTCGCTGCGAGGCCTCGACCATCCGGCCCCAACACGCCGGTTGCGTGCGCCTCATCGATCACGAACATCGCCTCGTGCCGATCTGCCACCGCTAGCAAGTCGTTCAGGTTCGGTCCGTCGCCGTCCATGCTATAGAGGCTCTCGACCGACATCCATGGCCTGCCCTTGCCACCCGCAGTTCGCCAACGCCTGATGGCGTCATTGAACCCATCGGCATCGTTATGGGGCGCACTGACATAGTCAGCGCGGCCACGCCGCATTCCCTCATGCACACTTGCATGGACAAGCTCATCGTGAACGACGAGATCTCCGCGTTGCGGCAGTGTTGAGAAGATCGCAAAATTCGCAACGTAACCGCCGCCGAAATAAAGTGCAGTTTCAGCGCCGAAGTACGCCGCAGCTTCGCTCTCCAGTGCCTCGTGCTCGGCGTGGTTGCCTCGCAGCAGCCGCGAACCGCCAGATCCGATCGGCACACCGCGTGCGATCGCATCAACAGCTGCCTGTCTTAGCTCATCGGATTCCGCGAGCCCCAGATAATCGTTTGACGTGAAATCGATCCCCAAACGCTCGCGTAACGAGCGCAGCCGCCCTCGCCCAGCAAGTTCGCGCAGGTCCGTTTCAAATTGATCATGCATCATGGTTTGTCCCGGGCAGCCCAAGGCTCGCTTGTCCCGTTACGGGAGCCCGCCCCAGCGGTCAACGTCTAACAGTTATGCGAACGCCATACGCTGGCGCGCCCGCCACAGGAGCATAACCACGATAGTAATGTTGAGGGCGTTCCAGCCGAGACCGTTCAGGAACGCCGCGGCGTAGGATCCAGTTGCGTCGAAGATCAATCCTGACACCCACCCGCCAAACGACATACCGATCACGGACGCGAAAATGACGATTCCCACACGGGTCGCAGCTTCACGCGCCGGCATCGCTTCCCGCACAATGATGGCGTAGCTCGGCACGATGCCGCCCTGGAACAAGCCGAACATCGCAGAGATAACATAGAGTGACGTCAGGCTGTCGAAGAACAGATAGAACAGCAGGGCGACGCCCTGAGCGATTGAGCCGACCAGCAGCGTCCGCAAACCGCCGATGCGATCCGCCAGGAAACCCGATCCGATCCTGCTGATAATTCCGAAAGCCAACATCAGCGACAGCATTTCCGCGCCGCGCGCGACCCCGTAACCAAGATCACCGCAGTATGCGACGATGTGCACCTGCGGCATCGCCATGGCGACGCAACACCCGATAGAAGCAATCCCGAGTAGCGCGGTTAGAGCGTTGGTGCTCATGCGCAGGTCAACACGCGGAGCAGCGGCGTTCGCGTGGGTGCGCACAGTTTCTTTTCCAATTTTCCAGCGGAGCAAAAGCGTGACAATCGCCATGACAATCGCACATCCGATGCCGATCGCGATGTGAGTGACGCGCCAACCAGCGTGAGCGGTGCCTCGCTCCACGATCGTTGGCCAGAAGGTCCCGGCGATGTAGTTTCCGCTAGCCGCGATGGTCACAGCAAGGCCTCTGTAACGCTCGAACCAATGAGACGCTTCCGCCATCAGCGGTCCAAACGTGGCGGCCGCGCCCAGCCCGATGGCAAAATGCATGAGGTTGAACTGCCACAGGGCGCCGGCATAACCCGCACCGACATAGCCCAATCCCAGCGCGGCGATGCCGATCATGATTGCGGGAACGATGCCGAATTTGTCGGAGAGCTTGCCCATCAGCACACCGCCGACGCCGAAACCCATCATGGCGCAGGTGAACGCCAGTGAAGCCGCAGCCCGGGTCGCTCCGAATTCGGCTTGCACCGTCGGGATGACCACCACCACAGACCACATACCCACACTGCCGAGCGAGCCGATGATCAGGGCAATGGCCAGCCGCACCCACGCTGCACGCGAGTCAGGGGTGAATGTCACGGGGTGAGGTCCAGAATCGATGGAAATAGCCACGGGCGCAACTTCTCCGGCCCAGCCTCCCCGGTCAAGTTATTCTCCGGATGGCCGTTATGCGAGAAAGCTGTTCTCGCGAAAGCCGATTTCATCTCGCAGCGCACGCCTATTAACCATTTGCTAACCATAAGCTGGGCAAATTTTGCCGAGTGAAGTCGAGTGTCGTCGGTTGTCAAAACGGGAGATGCCCGTGGATGCCAGTGCGGTGCCTCACCTTCGGAACGGTGGTCCCTTGGCCGCCGCTCAAGCCTTTGGGGCTCACGAACGACATGCACGAGGGGACTCTGCGACAATGGTTGATCTGACAGCTGGCCAAGGCACGACGACAGGGTCCGGATTTCCCAAAATTTCCGACATCGGCACCATGCTCAAGCGCGGCGATCTCGCGCTGGCGTTCGGTGTTCTCACCATCCTTGTGGTGCTCATCCTGCCGCTGCCGCCGGTGGTGCTGGATCTCTTCCTGGCGATCTCGATCACGCTCTCGATCCTGATCCTGATGACAGCCTTGTTCATTCAAGCGCCGCTGGAATTTTCTGCGTTTCCGACGGTCCTGCTCATCTCGACCATGTTGCGGCTGTCGCTCAACATGGCCTCGACGCGCCTGATCCTGTCGCACGGCCATGAAGGAACCGCTGCCGCCGGCCACGTGATCGAGGCATTCGGCAACTTCGTGATGGGCGGCAATTTCGTCATCGGAATTATCGTCTTCACGATCCTCGTCATCGTCAACTTCGTCGTCATCACCAAGGGTTCGGGCCGTATCGCCGAAGTGGCAGCCCGCTTCCACCTCGACTCCATGCCGGGCAAGCAGATGGCGATCGACGCCGACCTGTCGGCCGGCCTGATTGACGAAAAGACCGCCAAGCAGCGCCGCAAGGAGCTGGAGGACGAAAGCGGCTTCTTCGGCGCCATGGACGGTGCGTCCAAGTTCGTCCGCGGTGACGCGATCGCCGGCTTGCTCGTGGTGTTCATCAACGTGATAGGCGGCATCATCATCGGCGTGGCCCAGCAGGGTATGGGCTTCGCGGACGCCGCCCGCACTTACACCCTGTTGACGGTCGGCGACGGCCTCGTCACGCAGGTGCCGGCACTGATTGTTTCGACCGCGGCCGGCCTTCTGGTTTCCAAGGCCGGCGTCAGCGGCGCCGCCGACAAGGCCATGATGAATCAGCTGTCGGGATACCCTCAGGCGCTCGGCATGGCATCGGGCGTGATGCTCGTGCTCTCCCTGCTGCCCGGCATTCCGATGTTGCCATTCCTTGCTCTGGGTGGCGGCGCGGGCTACTTGGCGTGGACCGCACAGAAGCGCAAGGGCGCAGCCAAGGTCGAGGAAGCCCGGGTCGCAAACGAGCCTGCCGTAGCTGCCGCAGCGGCCGCCGCAACCGCCGAAGAGCCAATCTCGAGCGCGCTCAAGATCGACGATCTGAAGATCGAGCTGGGTTATGCGTTGTTGCCGCTGGTCAACGGACCCGACGGCACCGACCGGTTGACTGAGCAAATCAAGGCGCTGCGCCGGTCGCTCGCTATTGAAATGGGCTTTGTGATGCCGGCCGTGCGAATTCTCGACAACGTCCAGCTCGAAGCAAACACCTACGTCATCAAGATCAAGGAAGTCGACGCCGGCACCGGACGTATCTGGGCGAACCAGTTCATGGTCATGGATCCCGCCGGCAATCAGGTTAGCGTCCCCGGGACACACACAACCGAGCCGACTTTCGGCCTGCCGGCAACGTGGGTCGAAGCTTCCCTCAAGGAAGAAGCTTCCCTCAAAGGCTACACGGTTGTGGATTCGGCGACGGTGCTATCCACGCACCTCACCGAGCTGCTCAAGAACAATATGTCGGATCTTCTGTCCTACGGCGAAGTTCAAAAACTGCTCAAGGATCTGCCGAAGGAACAGGGCGAACTTATCAAGGACATCGTTCCTACTCAGATCAACGTGTCCGGAATCCAGCGTGTGCTCCAGCTTCTCCTGGCGGAACGCATCTCGATCCGCGATCTCTCGACAATTCTCGAAGGCATCGCCGATGCATTGGCCTTCTCGCGCAATCCTGCAACCATTGTCGAACACGTCCGCGCAAGGCTGGCACGGCAAATCTGCGCGCAGAACACGTCGATCAACGGCTATTTGCCGCTGCTCGCGCTCAGTGCGAAGTGGGAACAGGCTTTCGCGGAATCGTTGGTCGGCACGGGCGACGATCGCAGCCTCGCCATGCAGCCATCCAAACTCTCGGAGTTCATGACCGCTGTACGCGACAAATTCGAGCAAGCGGCACGCGAAGGCGAAGCCCCCGTGCTCGTCACCTCAGCTGCCATCCGGCCGTTCGTCCGGTCGCTGGTGGAACGGTTCAGGTCCCAGACAACGGTGCTGTCACAGGCGGAAATTCACCCCCGCGCCCGCCTGAAGACGGTCGGCAGCATCTGAAAAGGCGGCAAAAAGACCCTTCGAGCCTGCGACATATTCGTCACAGACAAGCCTTTCATTGATTTCTGCAAATAAAATCGCGCCCCGACCGAACTCGGCCGGGGCGCAATTATTTGAATTCATTATATAAATTTTCATTGGTTTAAAAATCTCTCCCCAGTTCAAGAGATTTCACTCGTTTGTGAAGCCGGCTTGGAAACAAATCCCTGCCACTTACGTTTGTATGCACGAGAACGACGTTGAACCTGAAAGCAGGCGAGCGGGACAAAAGTTCAACTGCACAAGGTGGCGGGAGGCTTTCGATGAACCATTCGTTTTATAGCGCGGATCGGATGACGCATCTCAAGATCGTCGTCGTCGCTCTTGTCGCTGCAATCGGTGTCGCAGGGTTGGGCATCTCCGCCCGCCTGACGTCCGATGATGGTCTGACGCAAACCGCTCGCGCGAATGGTCCAGCAATCAAGGCGACCAAAGCCGTTGTCATAACGAGTTCAGATCAGCAGGTGATCCGCTAACGAGTTTTACGAATTCATAAGGCTCTCTTCCCCGCCCCCCGAAGTCGCCTTATGGATGCTCAGAAGACCCCAAGTCTGAGACCAGAAAACGCCCGCTCCCCACGGGCGTTTTTTGTTGCCTTATGAAATCGTGATTAGCGCGCGGGCAACGAAGGCACGCTCTCGATCAGCTTGCCGCTGTAAACAATCGGGCCCGTGGGAATGCCTGCGGGCGAACCACCTTCCGGCTCCAGCGTAACAGCAAAAGTCGCCTTACTGATCATATCGGTGTCATAAGACGTGGCCGAGGGGCGGATCGTGAAATCGCTGCCGCCAATCACACCAAGCGACCATGGTCGCTGCAGCCTGTCCGAGACAAGCCAAAGTTCGTAACTCTTGCCCGGCTGTGGCGTCGCGCCCACTTTCCGCACTGTAAAAGTGTTCGTCTTCGTATCGACGGTCAGAATGAATGCCGGCGCTGATCCGTTCTGCTGCAACAACGCAACCAACTGCGCAGCTTGCGGAGCAGGAGGAGCCGGAACCTCCACGATCTGCACCTTCGGCTTCACACGAAGTCCCCCGGGGAGCAGGTCAGGCCGATAAGCCTGCAGCGCGATCACGCCTGCGAGCCCCGCCGCCACCGCGCTCATGATCATGCCGAACGCAAATCCGCCTCGCCTGCGATCGGCCAACTCGACCACATTACTTCTCTGCTCGCTGACATGCGGTGCAGCCACCGGCTCCGGCACGATTTCCGGAGGCGTGCCAGCCGTCATCGCCTCGAGCTCTTTCACTGTGGCGCTTGTTTCTTCGGGCGCCGCAGCAACAGCGCTCGCCTCAACCGGATGCTCTGCGACGACAGCCGCTTCGCTCGGTTGCTCGGCAACAGGTTCAGGCGCGACCACAGCCGGCGTCTCAGAAGTGATCTCTTGCGCCGGCGGTTGTGCCGGCTCTGGAGGCATCGGAGTCGATCGATTAATCTCCGCGACGACGGATTTAATGTTGTCCCAGAGATGCGGTGGTGGCTCGACCGGGGAGACCATCTGGTGCAATGGCGCCAGTTTGCGATCCCACGCATCAACCACTTCCATGAAACCGTGATCGACGATCATCATGGTTTCAACGAGCGCGCGCTCGTCGGCATCGAGAGTACCAAGAGCGTATTCCGCGGCGAGCGCGATATGGTCTTCGCTATAGTTCATGCTTGACCACCGTCATGCCAACCCGAGGCATTCGCGAATCTCCACCATGCTACGACGCAGCCATGTCTTGATGGTGTTCAAGGGCGTGTCGAACTTCTTCGAGAGCTGCTCGCGACTCCAGCCGTTGTAGTAAGCAAGCAGCACCAGCCTCTGGCGTTGCGGCTCAAGCTGGCCGATGCAGTCCATAATCCGCTGCAGCTCTTCAGTCATGTCTTTCCGGGCAAGCGGATCAGGTGTGTCGGCGGCCACATCCATCGCACTAGGCTCTTCTTCGATCGAAATCTCGCTCCGCTTGCGAACGACATCGATCGCCCGGTTGCGCGCTATTGAAGCCATCCAGGTGATTGGAGATGACAAGCCGGGATTGAACTGTCCCGCGCTGTTCCAGATCTTGACGTAGGCGTCCTGGATCACCTCTTCCGCAAGATCTTGACGTTTCAAGATACGAAGGACGACCCCATAGAGTTTCGCTGATGTTGCTTCGTACAGGCGCTCAAAGGCGGCCTCATCACGTCTTGCGACAGACGCGAGCAGCGAGGAAAGCTCAGCCGGCGTTTGCATTCAATGTCCTCAATCCAGATCCATCGGTCGCCGCTTGCAGGATCGGGTACCAGATTCCTTCCTTTCGTATCACATCTGACCAGCGAGGACCGTAAACCCCAAAGATATCCGCAAGAAAGAAGGCCCGAGCCATCACCGGCTCGGGCCTCATGTTCCTGACAAACAAGCTCAAAATCTGCGTCCTGCCCGACGGCAGACACAGCAATGGTACAATCAGCCGAGGTAAGAAGCCCCCGACGGGACGGTTTAGGCCATCGCTCCGATGCGGGCGCGCATCAACCCGATGCTGTCGAGATCGGCCTGTTCGCGGGCGTTTTCCTCGGCACGTTCACGCGCCTGATCCCGCTCATCGAGCAGTTCGACCTTCTTCAGCTCCTCGAAGGCCTCGCCGAGAATGGCCTTGGCATCTTCGAGCTGGACCCGCAGCTCATCTGCCGACCGGACCAAATTCTCACGGCGCTGGATGGCCGCCTTGGCATAGGTCGGATAGGCGAAATGCGACGGGTCGTTGATACCGGCGCGTTCCTGTTCGTGCTGGATTTCGCGCTCCAGATCGGACGACATACGCTCGAAGTCCGCGATCATTCCCTCGATCTGTGCGACCCTCCGGCGCTTTTCGTCGACCTGAAATTTCTTCAGGCGGATCAGCGTTTCACGTGACTTCATCGACTCATACTCCCCAGAAGTCCCAAGCTGGAAGCGGGACACGACCGGCTCCCCCCAGGGCCCCTCCGGTCAAACACAGGTGACGCGGATCATGGCGCGACAAAGTTAGCGTTCCGTTTCCAAGATTTGCAGGATTTGCTCTAATTGCTGATATCCCTGCGTTAAACCGGTGGCCTCGTCCTTGGCCTGCCGCAGAAAGTCCTCGAGGGGTTCGTGCAGCTTGATCGCCTCATCCACTTCAGGGCTGGAGCCGGCCCGATACGCTCCTAGCCGAATCAATTCCTCCATATCGGCGTAGGTCGCCATGGTCTGCCGCGCCCGCTTGATGACCGGCAGATACTGCGGATCGGCGGACTTCGGCATGGTTCGGGAAACCGATTTCAGGACGTTGATCGCCGGATAGCGGCCTCGCTCGGCGATGGATCGCTCCATCACGATGTGCCCATCAAGAATACCGCGGACCGCGTCCGCCACCGGTTCGTTGTGATCGTCGCCATCGACCAGCACCGTGAAAATGCCGGTGATAGTGCCCTCTCCCAGTCCGGGCCCCGCCCGTTCAAGCAGCTTGGGGAGTTCAGTGAATACGGTCGGAGTATAGCCTTTGGCGGTTGGCGGCTCACCTGCGGAGAGGCCGATTTCTCGCTGCGCCATCGCAAAACGTGTCACCGAGTCCATCAGGCACAGCACATCCTTGTCTTCATCACGGAAGTATTCGGCGATGGCCAGCGTCAGATACGCCGCCTGACGTCGCATCAAGGCCGGCTCGTCCGACGTTGCGACCACCACGACGGAACGCGCCAAGCCCTCTTCGCCGAGATCATCCTGGAGAAATTCTTGCACCTCGCGACCACGTTCGCCGACCAGCCCGATCACCGAAATATCAGCGTCGACGTTGCGAGCGAGCATCGACAACAGGACGGATTTACCGACGCCGGAGCCTGCGAAGATGCCCATGCGCTGACCGCGGCAGCACGTGAGAAATGAGTTGAGTGCCCGTACCCCAAGATCGAGTGGCGGACCAACCCGCTTTCGCGAGTGGGCCGGAGGCGGCGCGTTACGGTAAGGCACCGGAGATGCCCCATGCGCCAACGGCCCCTTGCCATCGATCGGTTCACCCATCGCATTAATGACACGGCCAAGCCATGACGCCGAGGGGCGCACTTGATTAGCTGCATTGGCAATGACCGCGCGGCACCCGCGGCGCACACCATCAAGCCCCGCGAACGGCATGACGACGGCATTGTTGCCGCTGAAGCCAATCACCTCGCAGGGGATGAAACGGTTGCTCCCCGTCTCAATAACAATGCGTGCACCGACCGACATGGCGTGGATCGGCCCCGCGATCTCCACCATCAACCCACGTACACCCACAACGCGGCCATAAATATTGACGCCATCGATGTCGGAGATCTGCTCGGCGAGAGCTTTCATTGCGAAAACCTTAAGTTTCGACGATTCCGAAGCTTGCCCTTAACCCTGTGTTTACCCGCATCGTTAATCATTGCGTCACTGTCTTTGGTGACTGAGCGCGCTCGGCCTTTGTAAAAAGGAGTGAGTCGCAGGAGTCGGTTAAGTCCGTCTCTTAATGTGGAGCTTGAACTGCAGGGGTACAAAAAGCTGCTTACGCGCAACATCTTAGTGCGATTCGACGAAAATTGCACGAATGAGCTTGCAGAGACGAATCAGCATTTGTTAACCATATGCAGTCAGGATCCGAATCAGTTGTTCAAAGGCGTTTTTCCAGTGCCGCGACTAGCGGCCGGCCTGACGCCCAAAAGCGGCGGACTATAGGGGACTGGCATGCGCGTATTGCTGATTGAAGATGACAGCGCCACTGCGCAGTCGATCGAGTTGATGCTCAAATCCGAGAGTTTTAACGTCTATACGACGGATCTCGGAGAAGAAGGCGTCGATCTCGGCAAGCTTTATGATTACGACATCATTTTGCTCGATCTGAACTTGCCGGACATGTCCGGATATGACGTTCTGAAGCAGCTTCGTGTCTCGAAGATCAAGACACCGATTCTGATCCTCTCCGGCCTTGCCGGCATCGAGGACAAGGTCAAGGGTCTCGGCGTCGGCGCCGACGACTACATGACCAAACCCTTCCACAAGGACGAACTGATCGCCCGTATCCATGCGATCGTCCGTCGCTCCAAGGGTCACGCACAGTCGGTCATCCAGACCGGCGATCTGGTGGTCAATCTCGATACCAAGACCGTCGAAGTTGGTGGCCAGCGCGTCCATCTGACGGGCAAGGAATACCAGATGCTGGAGCTGCTCTCGCTCCGCAAGGGCACCACCCTGACCAAGGAAATGTTCCTCAACCATCTCTACGGTGGCATGGACGAGCCTGAACTGAAGATCATCGACGTCTTCATCTGCAAGCTGCGCAAGAAACTCGCGAACGCTTCGGAAGGCCGCAACTTCATCGAGACGGTCTGGGGCCGCGGCTACGTTTTACGCGAACCGCACGAAGACGACGTTCGCATTCCAGCCTAATAGCGGGTTGTATCGGGGCCTGTACGGCCTTTCCTCCCGGACTGAACCCCGCCGCAAATGGCGGGGTTTTTGTTTTGGGGGGTCGAACCCAGTTCGCGGTTGCCTAGACTGATGCTTGGTGAGTACCACCAAGCTGCAGGAAGTCTTTAGTCAGGGGCATGGGATGATTTTGCAATCGCTCGCCGGCTTGCCGGCCTTTATTGTCTATTTTTGTACCGGCCTTGTGGCCATCAGCCTTTTCCTCTTCGTCTATACGCGAATCACGCCCCACGACGAATTCAAGCTCATCCGGGAAAATGTCCCCGGCGCAGCGATTTCGCTGGGATTTAGCCTGCTTGGCTTCGTCCTGCCGCTGGTCAGCGCCATCATCCATTCCGCCAATGTGTTTGATTGCATGATCTGGAGCGTCATCGCCCTGATCGTTCAGATCATCGTCTACTTCGTCGTCCGCATCCCAGTCCCCAACCTGTCGAACCGGATTGCCACCGGTGAACTGGCCCCCGCCATCTGGCTCGGCGCAGCTTCCCTCGCCGCTGGCGCGTTGAACGCCGCCTCCATGACGTACTGAAAGTCTTTACGATGAAACGCTCGAGTCAGGTTGCGCTCCTTCTGATGGGAACGACGGCCGTCGGCGGGACGGCCTATACTGTCATGCCGAGCGAGAGCTGCACGACCGAACGACCTGCGATTGTCGCGCCGGGCGCGACGCCCCCGGTCGAGTGCAAACCACGCAGCAGCAGTTCATCGTCGTCATCCGGAGGCAGCTACCATTCCAGATCACTGTGGGCCAACCATTTGTTCGACAGCGATTCATCGTCGTCCATCAGATCAACCAGCACCAGAAGTACCTCCAGTAGTTCCACCGACAGCGGCAGTCACGTCACGCGCGGGGGCTTCGGTTCGTTTGCCCACGCGTTCACGTCGCATTTCTCGAGTGGCGGCTAACCAGCCATGCAACGCATTTCCTGCCCTGAACGTGACGACTGGCAATCCACCGCAGCAGCGATGGGCTTTCATTTCCACACGATCGATGGCGAACGCTATTGGGACGAAAGCGCCTATTATGCCTTCTCGCTCGATGAGATCGAAGGCGACATTGAAGCGCCAAGTGCTGAAATCGAGTCCATGTGCCGCGAGCTCGTCAGCCGCGCCGTCAGCGATGATCGCTATCTCCGGCTCCTCAAAATCCCGGAACCGTTCTGGACCTATATCGCGGCAAGCTGGAAACGCGGTGACCCAAGCCTCTATGGCCGATTTGATCTGGCTTTCGATGGAAAAGGACCGGCGAAGCTGCTGGAATATAATGCCGATACGCCAACGTCGCTGTTCGAGGCAGCGGTCTTTCAATGGACGTGGCTCGAACAGGCCATCGAACGGCGGATCGTTCCAGCGCGCTCCGATCAATATAACTCACTGCATGAGAGCCTGATCGATGCCTGGAAAAAAATCGGAAAAGATCGCCATCTGCATCTCACAGCCGTGATGGACAGTGAAGAAGACGCCGGCACCGTTGCTTACCTGGAAGACGTCGCGCGCCAGGCCGGCCTTTCGACGACCCTGATTGATATTGAGAGTATCGGCGCGCGGGACGACGGTCAGTTCGTCGATATGGACGACTGCACCATCGAATTCGCATTCAAGCTTTACCCGTGGGAATGGATGATGCGTGAAGCCTTTGGCGCAAAGCTCAAAGGCGCATCCACCCGATGGATTGAACCACCATGGAAGGCCATCCTCTCCAACAAGGGGATCCTGCCGCTGCTATGGTCAATGTTTCCGCGGCATCCGAATCTGCTGCCGGCTTATTTCGACGATGATCCGGCTGCAGCCGAACTTGGGACCAGCTATGTCCGGAAACCCCTATATTCACGCGAAGGGGCAAATATATCCATCATCACGTCGGGGAGCGTTTTGGAGGAACAGACCGGTCCCTACGGGTCCGAGGGCTTCATTCGCCAGCAGCTGACGCAGCTCGGAAACTTCTCGGGCAACTATCCTGTGCTCGGAAGCTGGATCGTGGACGGCACGCCGCACGGGTTATCAATCCGCGAGGACGAAAACCCGATTACCGGTAACAGCTCACGTTTCCTGCCCCACGCGATCGTTTAAGCATCGCTTATGCAGAAAATTGTCCGCTTATCTGCCGACCGCCATCGCAGGCGTTGATACCGAAGCCGGACGCGCTGCTGCATTCGGCAGATAAACGCCGCGACGCTGCGGACACGGCCGATAAACGTCGGTGAGACCCACAACCGTTTCCGCGGCGCCGAGGAAAAGGTAGCCGTCCGGCTCATGGGCTTTGAGCATCCGATTGAAGATATCGATCTTTGTCGCCTGATCAAAATAGATCAGCACATTGCGACAGAAGATGATGTCGAAACGGCCCAGATGGGAGAAGTCCTGCAGCAGATTGAGTTGGCGATACTGAACCATGGCGCGGATATCGGGATTGAGCTGCCACAGATCGCCGACCTGCTTGAAATACTTGACCAGTAGCTGGATCGGCAGGCCGCGCTGGACTTCGAACTGGCTGTAGATTCCCGACTTGGACTTCTCCAGGACCTCTTGCGACAAATCTGTTGCAACGATCTCGACGCGCCAGCCGCTGAGAGCCGCGCTCATCTCCTTCACGATCATCGCAAGCGAATAAGGCTCCTGGCCGGTGGACGCAGCAGCGCACCAGATGCGCAAGCTGCGACGGCTGGCTCGTGCGGCCAGCAACTCGTTCAGAACCGTATCCTTAACATGGTCGAACGGAACCTTGTCGCGAAAGAAGAAGGTCTCATTCGTGGTCATTGCCTCGACCACATCGACCGTAATCGCCTCGGAGCCGTTCTTGATCTTCTGAACAAGATCGCTGATCCCCGAAAGACCCGCCTTGCGAGCAAGTGGAAGCAGCCGGCTTTCAATGAGATATTGCTTGTCCGCAGACAACAGCAGCCCGGAACGATCCTTCAGTATCTTCCGCAGGTAGTCATAATCTTGAGGCGTCACCCGCGAACTCCTGAAAACAAACGAACCAATTTTGGTGCAATCTGGTCAATCGGCAGAATAGCAGCGCAAACTCCCGCGTGAGCAACGGCGCCAGGCATGCCCCAGACCACGCTGGTGGCTTCGTCCTGTGCAATGACGTTGCCGCCCGCCGCGACGACTTCCTTGCTGCCGCCGCAACCGTCCGAGCCCATGCCGGTCAAAATCACAGCGAGAATGCCGTTCTGCCAGACGTCGATAGCTGACGAAAACAGCGGATCCACAGCCGGCTTGCAAAAATTGATTTGCGGCCCATCGGTCAACGCAATCACGGGATTGCCGTTGGAACGCGCGACCCGCATGTGACGTCCGCCCGGAGCAAGATAAATCTGTCCCGGCTTGATCGCCTCGCCATCAACAGCCTCATGCGCGGGACGGCCGCTTGTCCGGGCAAGATGCTCCGCAAGAATCGTCGTGAACGTTGGCGGCATGTGCTGAGTGATCAGCACAGGATAACGATCGATCACTGAACCAATTCCGGCAATTAGTGTCATGAGCGCCTGAGGACCGCCGGTTGACGATCCAATCAACAGCACACGTGGGGTTGCCGAACTAAACGGGCGGGTCGTCACCTTTGACGGCGCAGCAGTTACAACTGGCGCAGGTGGCGTCCGTGATAGCGGCGCCTTTACCGGCTGTGCCGATGGAGAGAGTGACGGAGACGGAACAGTCGCCGGGCGACGCACACGCGCACCGAGGTGACGGATCTTTTCGATCAGGTCCCGCTTGAAAACGTCAGCGGCAGCAATCTCGCGGGTGCTTTCTGGTTTCGGAATGTAGTCAGCGGCTCCGAGCGACAGCGCTTTGAGGCTAACCTCCGCGTTCCGGCGCGTCAACGTGGACGCCATGATGATGATGAGATCGCGCTTCTTCGTCAGTAATAGGGGCAGCGCCGTGATGCCGTCCATGTCCGGCATCTCGATATCGAGCACCACCACATCGGGCGCAACGCGTTCGAGCTGATTAACCGCATCAAGCCCGGTGCGGATCGAGGCGGCAACCTTCATGTCTGCTTCTGCCTCGATCCAGCGGGAAATCAATCCGCGGATGACGGCAGAATCATCGACGACCATCACACGTAACGGTTCGTACCGTTGTGTGGTCAACCCGGGGGACGCCGCGACTGCAACACTCATTTTTTTTATCTGCTCTTGTAGCAACACGGCGTGTAAGACTTGAACGGAGTGAAACGCCGGAATATCCGGCGCTTTAGATCTTAGATCAGGCCAACCTCATGAAACTTCGCCGTGACGATGTCCTTATCGAACGGCTTCATGATGTATTCATTGGCGCCGGCGTGCAGTGCCCGCGCGATATGCGCGACGTCATTCTCGGTTGTGCAGAACACAACCTTAGGCTTGTCGCCGCCGGGCATCAGGCGAAGATTGCGCAGAAATTCATAGCCATCCATGACCGGCATGTTCCAGTCGAGAAGAACGGCGTCCGGCATTCCGTGCTTGCAGACTTCGACGGCCTTCTCGCCGTCTTCCGCTTCCACGATCTGGAAATCGAGGCCTTCCAGAATGCGTCGGGCAACCTTTCGGATGACGCTTGAATCGTCAACGATCAAACATGTTTTCATCGTAGCCTCTATCTCTGCGGTCCCGGTTTGGGCCGTTTCCTTCAGATTTTGTTATCCCGCCTGTTCCCGGCGGTATTAGGCCGCCATCATGTCGGGCGCGATTTCCAACACGCGATCGACATCCAGAACGACCATCAATTGTCCGTCCAGCCGATGAACACCACCGGCCATTTTGGCCATGCGCGGATCGAGATTGACCGGGTTCACTTCGCGGCTGTCATTCGGCAGCTTGAGAACCTCACCAATGTTATCGATCAGAAGTCCATAGGACTCTCCGCGCATATCGACACCCACCGCCATTGGCGGCCGGCCATTGTCATGCTTCGGCAAACCGAGCCGTGCGCGCATATCAATTGCAGTGACAATGCGGCCGCGCAGATTGAGAACGCCAGCGACATCGTCGGAAGCCAAAGGCACACGTGTCAACCGATCGGGCATAAACACGTCTTGCACACGGGAGATCGGCAGACCGAACAACTGCCCTCCGATCATGGCGGTGACGAATTCGGTGATGCCAGCGTCCGGGCCGTTAACTGATTCATTCATCGTCATATCCCTTACGCCGCCTGCTTCACTTCAGCGGTCTGTTCCTTCAAAGCGGCAATCAAGCCAGGGCGGTCGAATTTCGCCACGTAGTCGTGGAAACCGGCCTGCCGGCCTCGCTCAATCGCGGCGGGCGAAATCAGCGACGACAGCGCGATGATCGGCATCGTTTCCATGCGGCGATCGGACCGGATCGCCTCGGCAAATTCGAAGCCATTCATTTCCGGCATTTCGATATCAGTCAGGATGGCGTCGAAGTGCTGACCCGTGCGCAGCACGTTGAGACCTTCCTGTCCGCTCTGTGCGACGGAAACACGATAGCCTGCGGCCTTCAGCACCGGCGCTAGCATGTTGCGGAAGAACGCGGAGTCGTCGACCAGCAGAACGGTCTGCGCGGTCGTTGACGGACGCATTTCCTTGCGTGCGAACCAATCGGCGAAAGCCATCGGCAGGAAGTGGCCGACATCGATCACTTCGGTCGCCTGCCCCTTCACCACCGCGGAGCCAAGGATTCCGTCCTGCGTGCTGGCGACTTCGATGCTCAGGTGCTCTTCGACGATGTCGATGATCTCGTCGACGACGAGTCCCATCGAACGTCCGTCATCTGCGAAAACGAGGATCGGCTGGACCCCGCTTTCGCGGATCGAGACATCCTCAATCCGAACCAGCGGCATGAGCTGCTCACGGTACTGAACCATGTGGCGGCCGTTCGAGAACTCGATCTTGTCGATGGCGATCTCTTCAAGCCGCGTCACGAGCGCCAATGGCACTGCCTTGGGCTGCGAGGACCCTGCCCGGAACACGAGCAGCGAGGTGAGCTGGCCATCCGCGTTGGAACGTGTCGCAGCATTCTCGTCGTTGATTTCGCTTTGTGAGGCAACCGATGTGCCGAGCGACTGGGCAATGCCGTTCGGGTCGATGATCATGATCACCGCGCCGTCACCAAGGATGGTGTTGCCGGAGAACATACCGATGTGACGAAGCTTGGTGGACATCGGCTTGACCACGATTTCTTCGGTATGGAACACGCCGTCAACGACGATGCCGAAGGTCTGGCTACCGACCTGGGTGACCACGATGAAGCCGTTTTCCGGATCGCTCGACGCACCGTCATCGATCCTCAGCAGCTTCTTCAGATGCATCAGCGGAAGCAGCTTGTTGCGCAGGCGCAGAACCGGCGTGTCCTTAATGCGTTCAATGCGATGATCGGAGTTCGCGCGCGCACGAACGAGTTCGACCACCGAGAGCTGAGGAATCGCGAAGCGGTCGCCGGCTGCTTCCACGATCAGTGCCGATACGATCGCCAGCGTCAGCGGGATCTTGATGGTGAAGCTCGAACCTTCGCCCGGCACGGACTTGACGTCGATTGTGCCGCCGATCTGATCGATGTTGGTGCGAACGACGTCCATACCGACACCGCGGCCGGATACGCTCGTGATCGCAGCTGCCGTCGAGAAGCCCGGTGCAAAGATAAACTTGTGGATCTGGGCCTCGGTCATCTTTTCGATCTCGGCCTCGGTGGCCAGACCGTTGGAGACCGCCTTCGCCTTGATGCGCTCGGTGTTCAGGCCGCGGCCATTGTCCGCGATGCAGATGATGATGTGGCCGCCTTCGTGATAGGCAGATACGCGAATCGTGCCTTGTTCCGGCTTGCCGGCGGCAACACGGTCAGCGGTCGATTCCAGGCCGTGATCCGCGGAGTTGCGCACCATGTGCGTCAGCGGATCCTTGATCAGATCGAGAACCTGGCGGTCGAGTTCGGTGTCGGCACCGTGCATTTCGAGCTCGATCTGCTTGCCGAGTTCGCTCGACAGATCGCGCACGATACGCGGCAGCTTCTGCCACGCATTGCCGATCGGCTGCATGCGCGTCTTCATGACGCCTTCCTGCAGCTCGGCCGTGACGTTGGAGAGACGCTGCAGCGGGACCTTGAATTCGGAGTCTTCGTTGCGCCGGCTGATTTCAAGCAGCTGGTTGCGGGTCAGCACAAGCTCGGACACCATCGTCATCAGATGCTCGAGCGTATCGACGTTCACGCGGATCGACTGGTTGGCAACCTTGTCGCTGTCGCCACCTTCCGCCGCTTCGCCACCTGATTTCTTTGGTGCAGGTTTGGCAGCTGCTGGCTTCTTCGGGGCTTCGGCCTGAACAGGCGCGGGCGCGGGTGCAGGCGCTGGCGCAGGTGCAATAGACGGCGAGGCGACTTCGGTTTCAGTTTCCCGGAACGCGCGCTCCAGTTCGTCGAGCGATACTTCGCCAGGACGCAGTTCGCGCTCCAGCGTCTGAACGATCAGCGTTCCTTCCGTCTCAGCCGGTGCGGCGGCGACGGGAGCAGGAGCAGCGGCGGCCGGCGCAGCGGCGGCATGCTCGCCTTGTTCGACCATGCGTTCAAGCGCGTCGATCAGATCGCGATCGGAACCCTCGGGCTCCGCTTCGGTCGCTTCAAGCTGGCCAAGAATGTCTTTGATTCGATCGATCGTCGTCAGGATCAGCGTCACGGCTTCGCCGGTCACCGGCATGCCGTCGCGGAATTTTCCCATCAGCGTTTCGGCGGCGTGCGCCAACGCTTCCAGTCTCGGCAATCCTAGAAAACCGCAAGTCCCTTTGATTGTGTGAACCAGACGGAAGATATTATCGAGGATCTTCGCGTTGTTCGGGTCCTGCTCAAAACGCACCAACTGATTATCGACGGTGTCGAGACTCTCGTTGGTCTCAGTCAAAAATTCCCGCAACAAATCGTCCATGAACGCAAGCCTTCACACAAAAGGGTACGCACAATACGCCCCGTGGATTCAGGCCAGTTTCGATGCAAAGCGTTTAATATTGGTTGAGTAAATGAAAAAGAACGCGCTCAACAAAGCACTAAAGGCGATTTGTCGGCGGCGGAGCACCTCCAACCGCCGTTGATTAAAAATTGATGAAGATGCGATCAGGATGTCGCGACAACCACCGCTTCGGTCTCGGGCGTCAAGGTGACCTTGAATCCACAGGACTGCGCGAGCAGCGCTGTGTAATAAGGCTGAACCCCATGCGCGGTGACTGAACCTGCGTTGTCGAGCTTCAGTTGTTCACCGATGTTCTGAGGCTCGCGTGCGTATGTCCCGGCTGCGCGAATACGAAATCCCATCGTCTCACCTTCGCCGACCGGATCGATGATGAGCTCGCCGCCGCGTGGGATAGCTTGCTGCGCAATCACCAGCATGTTCAGCAGCAACTTGACGCGATTCTTCGCCATCAGCACATGCGGCAGATTCCAGGTTATCTTGGTTTTCTCATCCTCGAGATGGCCGCGTGAGATCTTCTGAGCTTCGCCGAGGTCGATCTGTGAACCGGCTGATCCCGCTGCCCCGTAGGCAATGCGGCAGAACTGTAGTCGTGCCGACGTCGATTTCGCGCTCTTGCGGATCAGATCGAGCGCGAATTCGCGATCGTCTTCTTTGTTACTGCTGTCGAACACCTCTAACCCGTTGACGATCGCGCCGATCGGATTGATGAGGTCATGGCAGACGCGCGAGCACATCAGCGCTGCAAGTTCAATTGCGTCTGGGGCGGGACCGGGAGTTGGTGTGTCAGACATGCTTTTCCTAGGCCTTTTCTGCAACGTCCTGCGATCAGGACACGCGAAGCGGATACTGGTGGATTCCCGTGATGCTGACACGGCGAATCACTCATGCTTTATGTTTGATACACTGCCGCCGCGGTTGCTGCCACCGAGGCAGAGGCGAGAGAACAGCAGGCTGGACATGCAAATGTGGGAGCGAAAGACCTACCAATGACGGAGATTTCCATAGCCGGGCCGGCGATCGATGCCGATGGCGCAGCAGCACTGATGGAGCCGCTGACGGACATCGTCGCCAAAGCCGGTGCGGCCATCCTCGCCGTCAGCCGGGCTAGCATGCAAATCGAAGGCAAGTCTGACGGATCTTCTGTCACAGAAGCAGATATGGCCGCCGACGGCGTGATCGCAGAGGGACTGGCAAAGCTTATCCCTCAGGTGCCGACCCTGTCGGAAGAGCGGACCCATCTCGCCCGGCGCCCCTACAGGGACAGTTTCTTCCTCATCGACCCCCTGGATGGAACCCAGGAATTCGTCGCCGGCCGCGAGGAATTCACAGTCAACCTTGCGCTGGTCACTCGGGGCGAGCCCCTCCTCGGCATCGTCGGTGCGCCCGCCTTGGGATTGATCTGGCGGGGACTGGTCGGCCGCGGTGCAGAACGGCTTAGGGTCACAAAGGACGGCGAAACGAGCACGGCCGAGTCCATTCGAACCCGTCCCCATCCCGGACAGGCTGCCCCGTGGATCGTGACCGTTAGCCGGTCTCATGGCGATAAACGAACCGAGGCCTTTATTGCGGAGCGGCCCGGCGCGGTCCGGCAAATCCTCGGCTCGGCGGTGAAGTTTTGTCGGGTTGCCGAGGGCGGCGCCGATATCTACCCGCGCCTCGCTCCCACGTCAGAATGGGATGTCGCAGCCGGTCACGCCGTGGTGACGGCGGCTGGCGGAAAGGTCACGGACAGCAAAGGCGCCGCACTCCGGTTCGGCGAAGCGCGTGAGGGATTTCTGGTCCCGGAATTCATCGCATGGGGTGATCCGGCGATAGCGGATCAATAGTCCGACAACGTCGCTCGCAAAGCGGGCCACTCACCAGTGGCGAGCTTGAGCGTATTCTCAGGATTGGCGGCGAAAGCTGCTAGGCTTTCCTCGCGGCTGAAGAGATAGAGGCGCCCCCTCGAAACCATCCAAAGCTGGGCTCGGCCTGCAACGGCCTTGCCTCTTGCGACGTCGACCGGATCATACCCGCCGAATTGCGGTCCGTAGATATCCGGACGCGCGACAAACGCTGCGCGGTTGGCTTCGTTGCGAAAGCGCCAGATCGCCCCATTTTCAGAGACCTCGACGTCCGGCTCCCCTTTGGCTGCCTTGGCATCGGTGAAATAGGCGACCGGATCGAAGCCATCGATGGCCAGGCCCGAATGGCGGTTCACGACCACCTGCTCGGTCTCCGCGGCCAATAGCGCCGGGCACGATCCCACGAGCATTACAGCCCACGCAAAAGCCGCGAGCGAGGCAAATCTGAGGCGTAACCCTTTATTTTCTTGCCGCTGTAACGTCATAGTTGATGCTGATAACCAATCGAGTCGGGGACGTGGGACCGCAGCTTAAGCCGATATCGGTCAGCAAGGCGTTAAGCGATGGACGTATGACCTCGCCGTTTCGAGCGCGCTCTCACTTCGGTGGCTCACGCGCTAGCCCAAGGGGTCTTTAAGGGGTCTTTCATGAGCTTCGGTTCGCGCATTCTGGCTTTGATCTTTGCGGCGACGATTTCCCTGACAGTGCCGGCAGCAGCCCAGCAACGCTCAGGTGGCGGTACCTTCAGCCCCGACGAACTGGTTGGAGCGGGACACCGGTTCTTTGGCAATGTCTCGCGGGGACTGGCTTCGGTCATTGAGCGCGCGGTGAGCCAGTGGGGGCTGCCAAACGGCTATGTCCTCGGCGAAGAAGGCAGCGGCGCCTTTGTCGCGGGACTTCGTTATGGCGAGGGCACCCTTTACACCAAGAACGCGGGCGATTTGCGAGTGTACTGGCAGGGTCCGTCGGTTGGATTCGACTGGGGCGGCGACGGCGCCCGAACCATGGTGCTGGTCTATAACCTGCCCGCGACCGATGCGATCTACCAGCGCTTCGCCGGCATTGATGGCTCGGCCTACATCATCGGCGGGTTCGGCATGACGGCACTGACAGCCAACGGCATCGTACTGGTTCCGATCCGCTCCGGTGTCGGCCTGCGTCTCGGCGCCAATATCGGTTATTTGAAGTTTACTCCGCGGGCGACCTGGAATCCGTTCTGATCTTGCACGTCACGATTGGATTTTAAGACAGCGCCGTTGCGGCAAAGCCACGGATTCACGTTAAAGTATTGTTCCGCTAGCTTTTTCCCCTGCCTCCATGGCATGGTAAAAAACACGTAAATTCTGATGCAGGGGTAACGCCATGGTCGAACCGATCATGTATTTGGCGATCGGTTTTCTGGTGTCGATGCTGTTCGGTCTGATGATCGTTCCGCTGGTACACAATCGCGCGGTGCGATTGACCACCAAGCGCCTCGAAGCCGCCACCCCGCTCTCCATGGCCGAAATTCAGGCCGACAAAGACCAATTGCGCGCCGAGTTCGCGATGTCCGCACGACGCCTCGAAATGAGCGTCGAGCAGCTCAAAAATAAGACGAGCAGCCAACTGGCCGAGTTGGGCAAGAAGTCGGATGCGATCAACCGGCTGAAGATCGAACTTGGCGACAAGAACGCCACGATCTTTGCGCTGGAGGCACGTGAGAAGGCGCTGAAGAACGAACAGCGGGCCACGGAAGAAGAATTCACATCCAAGACCCAGGCGCTGCGCGCGGCCGAACAGGAACTGGCTGACAAGCGCGCTGAACTTGGCAAGCTGACCAGCGAATTGTCCGAACGCTCAGTGACGGCAGAGAACCGGCAGACCGAACTGTCTGCCGTCCGCGGACAGGTCGATGAGTTGCAAAATCGCGTCAAAGGCGCCGAGCGGGACTACACCGAAACCCAGCAGCGGCTGGCAGCCCAGCGTGGCGACGCCGACACCGCTACACGCGAATTGGCGGAGGCGCGCGGCAAGGTCGAGAATCTCAGTGCACGCGTGAGCGATCTCGATCGCCAACTGCTGGTCCAGTCCAAGGAAGCCGACTTACTGTCCGGACGGGTGACCGATCTCGAGAGCCGGTTTGCGCTGCAGGGCAAGATCCTCGCGGAGCGTGAATACGAGAACAACTTGCTGCGCCAGCAGGTTGAAGGTGCGAAAAAAACCGAAGGGCTGTTGCGCGAGGAGATCACTTCCGCCTCTGGAACCGGTCAGTCATCGGTTCTCGAGAAACTGAAAGCCGAGAAGGCTGCAATCGAAGAACAGCTCGGCGTCGCCCGCGACGAACGCGCCAAGGCACAACGTGAGCTCAACCTCGTCCATCAGCAGGCGGAAGCTGCGTGGTCGACCGAACGCACAGAAAATGCCCTGCTTCGGGAGCGGATCAACGACATTGCCGCGGAAGTCGCCAAGCTTGCGGTGACGCTTGAGGGCCCCAATTCTCCGATTGAGGCCATTCTCGCCTCTGAACCGGATAAGCCAGCCATCAGCGCCATCGTCAGAGGAGCCGCCGCGAACGATACAGGCGTCAATGGGGCTGCCGCAGAGGCGCGCGGGACCCTCGCGGAGCGCATCCGGGCTCTTCAAGCGCATGCCTCGCGCGCGCGCCAACCCGGCTAACCTCTCATCCAGCGATATATCGGAAATTCTGGTCTCAGTGCCTCGCCCACGCTTGACACCCCGGCCTGCGGTTCCGTAAATCGCGGTTCGAAAGGCCGTTCGGTCACTTCGGGCGCATAGCTCAGCGGGAGAGCGTTCCCTTCACACGGGAGAGGTCCAAGGTTCGATCCCTTGTGCGCCCACCATTCCTTATCCCCGATACGTGTCTCACTTGGTCACGGCAGCACGCCCTTCCTCGCTCACATTCGGTGACTAGCTCGGCTCGATGACACGAGTCACAGCAACGAATGTTGGATGCGAAGAAGCTGCTCGACCGGTTCTTGAGCGTTGGTCAATTCCCGCACGCTATCCAGCGCCGTGGCGATGGCGCGAAACAGTCCCCGCGTTCTCTCACACCGGGAACTTGCGGACCGGTCAATGAGCGCAGGTAAGTTTTTTGGAACGCCCGCAACTCAATTGCGTTTGCAGGGCGCCGCATGTGATCCATGCGGTTGAGGCCCGGCCCGTCTTGGTGATGCGGGACGCTGTCCTGGTCGGGCCCAACCTTCCACGCCTATCCGCATGACGTTCGCTCAGAAAGCCCTTCGCTCAGGTGAGACAAGTTCGGATCGATCCAGGACATCGCGGTAACGCGCATTGTTCTGAGTGTCTGGAGACATCGCCTACACAACGTTCCCCAGATAGATCTTCATCGCGTCGAACCTCACGAAGATCCCTGTCGGAGGATATCCAAACGCGTCGATCGCGCGAATTTATCTTCACGCGCAGCAATTATCTTAAGGCCCCGTTAAGTTCGTCGGGAACTTCGCGTCCGTATCATCCTTCAATTTACCTACCCTCAGTACGCTCGAAGTCGGCCTGCCAACTTTTTGGTGTGCAGCACAGGCCCGCCAGAACGTACGGATCCTTGCATGAGTCTCGCAGCCGCGCTGATCTACTGGGTGATTATTTCGATATGGCTTGCCGTGCTTGGCACTGTCGCCGTCGCCTACTATAGAAATCCGCAGACGTTCGGGACCACCCGACTGCTTCTCATTGTCGTCAGCATCGACACCGTCCGCAACATTACCGAAAATCTCTATTTCGGCCTCTATTTCGGAGCGCAGTACGGACTCTTTTCTGCATCGATTGTCCCGGTGCTCGGAAAGCCCGGCTTTCTGATTATTCCAAAACTGATGAACGTGATTGCCGCGTCGGTCGTGCTTGGCCTGTTGTTGCTCCGGTGGCTGCCGCTGGCTATGCGCGAACGTCTCAAGGCCGAGAGCGACGTGCGCGAAACATCGGACGCGCTCGCACGCGAAACGGAAGAGCATCGGCGCCTTTTCGATACGTCCGTCGATCTCATTGTCGTCACCGATCGCGACCGCATCATTACCCGCATCAGCCCGAGTTGCGCATCGATGCTAGGTTACAAGCCTGAGGAAATGATCGGACGTTATGGCGGAGATTTCATCTCGCCGGCCAAGGTGTCGCCTCTCAAAAGCGAGCTGGAGCTCTGCGCTCAAGGCAAAGCCATTCGCAATTTTCCATCTGAGTTCGTCCACAAAAATGGACATACGATTGCCGTTGCACTGGCTGGTGTCTGGTCCGAACGTGCCCAGCGCTTTTTCATCATTGGCCGCGACATGACTGAACAAAACGAAGCCGAGAAAATGCTCGCTGCATTGGCTCACTTCGATCAGCTCACAGGTCTTCCCAATCGCAATAGTCTGCTGGAGGACCTGAGCAAACTTGGTAGCGACAAGGCACCTGCGATATGCATCGCGATGTTCGATCTGGATGGTTTCAAGAACGTCAACGATACACTGGGTCATTCCATCGGCGACAAGCTGCTGACCCAGGTCGGTCAGCGTATCGAGACACTCACCCCTGAAAACGGTCGGGCATATCGCCTGGGAGGCGACGAATTTGTCTTGATCGATCGAGATTCTCGCGACCTTCTTGGATTCTCCAGCATCGTCGACAGCGTCTTGAAGGCGATGGAATCCCGCTTTGAAATCGACGGCCACGCGATTTACATCGGAGCAAGTGCCGGCATTGCGATCGCTCCAGCGGACGGTTCAAACGCCGAAGAATTGATCGGAAACGCGGATCTTGCGCTCTACGACGCAAAAGCCGCCGGCGGACGCAAGTATCGGCTTTTCGCACGCGCGATGCGGGCAAAGGCACAAGCAAAACATGAAATGGAAGGTGAACTGCGGCGCGCTTTTGCCAATCGGGAATTCGTGCTGCACTTTCAACCTCAATTCCGGCTCAGCGACGGCGCGATCGTCGGTGCCGAGGCTCTGCTGCGATGGCAGCATCCGCAACGAGGGCTGTTGGCACCTGCAGCCTTTATTGATGCGCTTGTTCAAAGCCCGGCGGCCCTGGAAGTCGGCAACTGGATTTTGCGGACAGCTTGCGAGACGGGAGCGTCCTGGATTGCCAAAGGCCTCAAGCCTGTAAGAATGGCGGTGAATCTGTTTCCAGCCCAATTCCACGATGAAATTCTATCCACTCAGGTCGACACCGCTTTGAGATATAGCGGGCTACCTCCAGAGCTGCTCGAAATCGAAGTCACGGAAAATATCGCCCTCAACAATGACGATTCCAGAATCACATCGCTGCAGTCGCTGAGAGCAAAAGGTGTCGGCCTTGCATTCGACGACTTCGGAACAGGCTATGCATCACTGAGCTGCTTGACGCGCTATCCCTTGACGCGTCTTAAAATTGATCGCGCCTTTGTTCAAACGATCGACAAGGATCCATCCGCCGAAAGCACCGCTGTGGCGAGTTCGATCATCGTGATGGCTCGGAATCTGGGATTATCGGTTACCGCCGAAGGTGTTGAAACGGCTGCCCAGGAGAAATTCCTGCAGACAAAGGGCTGCCACGAAGCTCAGGGCTTCCTTTATTCGCGACCGCTTGCGATCGACCAATTCGAACGTTTTCTGGCGCAATGGCCGGCGGAAAAACTCACCGCCTGATCAAATTCATAGAATGCTCGACGCTTCCGCCCCGGACTTATGGGAAGCCAATGAGCGTCAATGACGAAAACATTACTTCTGGGCGTCCAGCGCGCTTTGGACTGACGTGTATTTGCCTTTAATTGAAGTTCCAAGACCGTTGACCGCGCTGATGATGACAAAGGCAATACCGCACGCGATCAATGCATACTCGATCGCGGTTGCAGCGGTCTCATCTCGCAAAAATCGACTAAATAAATTCATTGCGCAGTCCTTGCATAGGATGCCCCTGCAGCGCCAACGCCTTCAAAGGTCATAGGCAATCTAGATATAAGAGACTGCGGAAGGTTTAATTTAACGTGTCGTAGTCCCGGAGGAACGGAGAGCACGTGGGGGTTACCCACGCCCCCCCCGGACGTCATCGAGAAACCAGCGGACGATTCGTCCGTCGTCGACGTCCATAGACGCCCGCTGGCTCGTTGATCGCACAGATTACATGACGACTTCGATCAGGCGCGGGCCCTTCTCTTTCGTCGCTTCAGCGAGGGCCAGGTTGAACTCATCCGCCGTCGTGACCGAGCGGCCGGATACGCCCATGCCCTTCGCAAGAGACACCCAGTCGAGGGCAGGATTATCCAGATTGAGCATCGCAAGCGCCTTCTGACCGGGCTCTCCGGCATCCACGCCGGCAAACTCGCCCTTCAGGATTTGATAAGAACGATTGGAAAAAACGATGGT
The DNA here is from genome assembly GCF_055386385.1 of Afipia dichlorophenoxyacetatis. Lineage (NCBI taxonomy): Bacteria > Pseudomonadati > Pseudomonadota > Alphaproteobacteria > Hyphomicrobiales > Nitrobacteraceae > Afipia > Afipia dichlorophenoxyacetatis. Next base: position 5,156,130 of record NZ_AP029250.1, read on the forward strand.
GGTCACGTCCAGCCCCTCGCGGGCCTGGGTCCACAGTGATTGCAATGTGTACATGGCACTGCCGTCGCCAACCATGCAGATCACTTTGCGGTCAGGACATGCCACCGCAGCGCCGGTTGCGACCGGCGTCGAGAACCCGATCGATCCGCCCATGTTCTGCAGCCAGTCATGCGGTGCTGCAGCCGCCGTCGGTGGGAAAAATCCACGCCCTGTGGTGATCGATTCATCGACGACAATTGCATTTTCAGGAATCGCCATGGCTATCGCCTGCGCAATGGATGCGTGATTAAGTGCACCGGTCGGCTTGGCAAGTTCCATGAGCTTTTGCGGCACGATATCTGAAGCCTTGGCGCCAACAGCATCAGCCAGCGCATGCAGCGCTGCGACGGAGTTTTCGCCGGCTTCACACATGCGATGAACTTCGCAGCCCTCCGGCTTCAGCAGGCTCGGCTTGTTCGGATAGGCAAAGAATGCAACCGGATCGGAAGTCTCCACCAGAATGATGTGACGGAAATTCTTCAGGATCGGAACCGCTTGTTCGATCACATAGGGGATGCGATCGATCGAGAAACGGCCACGACCGCGCGCCATGCGCGGATTGTAGGTCTGGCCCATCACTTTGCATCCGGTCTTGCCGGCAATCTGCGAGGCAAGCTTCAATCCTTCTTCAGTCAAACCCTTGCCGGTCAGCAGCAACAGGGTTTGCTCACCGTTACGGAGAACACCGGCAGCTTCCTTCACGGCCTGAGCTGAATAGCTCGCACGCTGAGAATTTTCAGGCACCTGAGCAATACCGTCGGCCTCGTTCCATGCCGTGTCGGCCGGCAGAATGAGCGTCGCGATCTGCCCTGGCGCCCCATTGGCAGCGGCAATCGCGGCCGCCCCATCTCGCGCAACGGATTTCGCATCCGGGGAGGTCCGCACCCAGGCCGACATCGGGCGAGCGATCCCCTCGATGTCAGAGGTCAGCGGAGCGTTGTACTCGATATGATAGGTCGCGTGCTGTCCGACGATGTTGACGATGCCGGAATGGGCCTTCTTGGCATTGTGCAGATTGGCGAGACCATTGGCGAGGCCGGGTCCGAGATGAAGCAGCGTCGATGCCGGTTTCCCGAGCATGCGGTAATATCCGTCCGCCGCACCGGTCACGATTCCCTCGAAAAGGCCAAGCACGCAACGCATCCCGTCCACTCGGTCGAGCGCTGCGACAAAATGCATTTCCGAGGTTCCAGGATTGGTGAAACAGACGTTCACATCCCCTGCGACCAGTGTTCGCACCAGACTTTCCGCACCATTCATCATCTCACTCCCATTCGCCCTTCGCGATTTCGTAACCCGCCAGATCAATCATTCTTAGGACCACCCGTCAAAGGATGACCGGCCCGATTCGTCACAGATGTCATGCATATTCGTGCGGGAAGGGGTTTTTCCGCAACGCCGTTTCTGGAAATCGTGCCATCACGTGGCCGTGGCTTGCGAAGCGGCCCGATTTGTGGCCTGTCTGGCATATTCGCGCCAATCGTCACATGCCGATGCTATGATCCTTTTGCTGATATTTCCGGCACTGTCGGGCGGCTTTTTATGAGGATTCTGATGACGCGCTTTTTCACTGTTGTCGTAACTGCCGTGACCCTGATCGCCGGCACCGGGGTGGCCATGGCGGACCCGGAAATCAACCCACTCTTTCAGCTTTTCGGCGGCGGCGTCCGTAGCGGTACCGGCCCCATTCCCCGCACAACCGTGGATTTTCCCAACAACTATGCCCCTGGCACGATCATCGTAAACACTAGGGAACGGCGGCTTTACCTGATCCAGAACAGCAGTCAGGCGCTGCGTTACGGTATCGGTGTTGGCCGCGATGGCTTCCGCTGGGGTGGCGTGCACAGGATTTCGGCCAAGAAGGAATGGCCGAGCTGGACCCCGCCGTCACAGATGCTGCGCCGCCGTCCAGACCTGCCGCGACATATGGTCGGCGGTCCCGACAATCCGCTCGGCGCGCGGGCCATGTATCTCGGCTCAACGCTTTATCGCATTCACGGCTCGAACGAACCTGAGACCATTGGACAAGCGGTTTCCTCAGGCTGCTTCCGCATGGTCAATGAGGACGTGATCGATCTCTATAATCGCGTTCAGGTCGGAGCGACCGTTATCGTCAAGAACTGATCACACGGAACAACGGAAGGGCCGGCCTTGGTGCCGGCCTTTTTTATTTTCAGGCATGCAACGACCGCTCTTGCACGCAGTCACGGGTTGCGGCTACCTCAACCCACAATGCAAATCTTTCCAGAACTGCGACGAATGGCGTTCGGCCTCACCGCGTTGTGTGGTGTCGTGCTTGCCACCACCCTTTTGCCGCCCGCTTACGCGGAGAGCATTGCCGCGAAGCAGCACAACGACAAAAAGGTTTTTACCGACAGCCAGATCATCGACGGCTTCATGAAGACCGCTTTCGGAGCGGAATACCATCTCGCTGGCCGCGTCGACAGGATTCGCAAATATCATATGCCGGTTCGCGTCTTCATCGACGGTTCCAGCCGCATCGACCGGCGCGCGCAGATCGGCAAGGTGGTCAACGATATCGCCAAGCGCGTGCAGCACCTGGACATCGCGATCACCACCAAGCGCGATGACGCCAACACCATCGTCACACTGGTGCGCGACCGCGATTTGCAGAAAACGATCACGTCATTTTACGGTGCAGAAAAGGCAAAAGAGATTAAGGAGTCTCTCGATCCTCAATGCTTGTCAGGCTTCCGCAAGAACGACGAATACGAAATTCAGCGCTCCGATGTCATTCTGACCGTGGATAGCAGCGACTTTGTCTTTCTCGACTGCGCTTACGAAGAATTGCTGCAATCACTGGGGCCGATCAACGATACCGACTCCGTCCCATGGACGATGTTCAATGACGACGTGTCGATGGGCTTTTTCGATATCTACGACCAGTACATTTTGAATATTCTGTATGATCCGCGCATCAGAGCCGGGATGACCGTCGATGAAGCACGCGCGATCCTGCCGGATATTCTGCCGGATGTACGGGCATGGGTCGCCAAGACCAATCACCTGCCGCCGCAGTAGCCTATCCAGATCCGTGAGACTGCTTTTCGAAGCTCGCATTCCCCTTCATCAGGACTAGCCGCGCAAAACAGACCAACGCTCATCGAAGGCAACCTTCGATGAGCCGGGTGGTCCAAACACTATGATGACTTATCGAAAAGCTCCCGACCGATCAGCATGCGGCGGATTTCGCTGGTGCCGGCGCCAATTTCATAAAGCTTCGCATCGCGGAGCAACCGCCCCGTCGGATAGTCATTGATATAACCATTGCCACCGAGCAACTGGATCGCATCCAGTGCACATTGCGTGGCACGCTCCGCCGCATAAAGAATGGCACCGGCCGCATCCTCGCGCGTCGTCTCGCCGCGATCGCAGGCCTTAGCCACAGCATACACGTAAGCCCGTGATGCGTTCATCGCGACATACATGTCCGCAACTTTGCCCTGCACGAGCTGGAAGCTGCCGATCGGCTGACCAAACTGCTTGCGCTCATGAATATAAGGCATCACCACATCGAGGCATGCTTGCATGATGCCAAGCGGACCTGCCGCCAGCACCGTGCGCTCGTAGTCGAGACCGGACATCAGAACGTTGACACCACGCCCGACCTGACCAAGCACGTTTTCTTCGGGGACTTCGCAATCCTCAAACACCAGTTCCGCAGTGTCCGAACCGCGCATGCCGAGCTTGTCCAGCTTCTGCGCCGTTGAAAAACCCTTCATGCCCTTTTCAATGATGAATGCGGTCATCCCGCGTGGACCTGCGGCCGGATCGGTCTTGGCATAAACCACCAGCGTCTCCGCAGTGGGACCGTTGGTGATCCACATCTTGCTGCCGTTGATGATGTAGCGATCTCCCTTTTTGTCGGCGCGCGTTTTCATCGACACCACATCCGATCCCGCGCCGGGTTCGGACATCGCCAGCGCACCGACATGTTCGCCGGAGATCAGTTTCGGAAGATATTTCCGTTTCTGCGCTTCGTTGCCGTTGCGGCGGATTTGATTGACGCAGAGATTTGAGTGCGCGCCGTAGGACAAGCCGACCGACGCCGAAGCTCGGGAAATTTCTTCCAGTGCAACGCAGTGTTCGAGATATCCGAGCCCGGAGCCGCCGTACTCCTCCTCGACGGTAATGCCGTGCAAGCCGAGAGCGCCAAGCTTGGGCCACAGATCGCGCGGGAACTTGTTGCTTTTGTCAATTTCATCGGCGCGTGGCGCAATTTCGTTGGATGAGAAATCGCGGACCGTCTCGCGAATCGCGTCGGCGGTCTCCCCAAGGTCGAAATTGAAAACACTGTGCGCGTTTGAAATCATGTCTCTCTCCCCGGGCGGGTTTTGGCTAACCGTTGTTTGGCGCGACAATGCCACGCGCCGACGACGGGGAGAAGAGGTGGAATGCGCGAGGCCGCGTGCGACCTCGCGCAATAAAAGCATTCGATACCCGACAGGGACGCTGGCTATTCGGAGACTAAGCCAGCGCGCGTGAGGCTTGCCTGACCTTGCGGGTCGATTCATCGACTGACTTTGCAGCCCGGGCGATGTCATTGATGTTGGCGTTGATGTCGTTGACGCCCTTCGCCGCCACCTGCATGTTCGACGAGATGCTTTGGGTGACCGACGCCTGCTCCTCGACCGAGGCCGCAATCGCCGCGGAAATTTCATTAACGCGGGAGATGGTCTGGGTGATCGTTTCGATCACATTGACCGCACTCGCCGTGGTCCCCTGGACTTCGGCGACCTGACCACTGATTTCATCGGTCGCCTTCGCGGTCTGGGTAGCGAGGCTCTTGACCTCGGCAGCGACCACGGCGAACCCCCTTCCCGCTTCTCCTGCCCGCGCCGCCTCGATCGTAGCGTTCAGCGCCAGCAGATTGGTCTGATCTGCAATGCTGTTGATGAGTTTGACTACGTCGCCGATCTTCTGGGCTGCGGCTGCAAGCCCCGAGACGATGGCATTGGTTTCATTGGCCTGCTGCACCGCCTGCTTTGAGATGCTGAGAGCATCCGCCGCCTGACGGCTGATTTCTCCCACCGATGCCGCCAGTTCTTCCGTACCCGATGCCACCGCCTGCATGTTGGATGATGTTTGCGTCGAAGCGCTGGCCGCCGACGTCACCCGCTCCGATGTCGAGGTCATGGCGTTGGTGATCTGGGCGAGATCCATATCGATCGACTTTTGTACTTCTCCTCGCCGGATTCGCTCTTCAACCTGCGCGGTCGTATCGGTGGCGAACTTCACCACTTTGGCGAGCTTGCCGTCCGCCCCGAGGATCGGGTTGTAGGACGCCTGAATCCAGACTGGCTTTCCGCCCTTAGCGACACGTTTGTATTCAGCCGATTGATAAGTGCCGCGGCGAAGCGAATCCCAAAACTCGCGATATTCCGCGCTGTCACGATAGGCCGGTTCAACGAACAGGCGGTGATGCTTGCCCTGAATTTCGTCCAGCCTGTATCCGAGAGTCTTTAGAAAATTGTCATTGGCTGTGATCACCGTTCCGTCGAGATTGAACTCGATCACCGCCTGCGATTTGTGAATCGCATTGATCTGGCCCTCGTAATCGGCATTTTTCAGCTTTTGCTGCGTGATGTCGGTGGCAAATTTTACCACCTTGAAAGGCTTGCCGCTGCGATTCAGAAGCGGATTGTAGGACGCCTGGATCCAGACCAGCCGCCCTCCCTTGGCCATCCGCATATATTCTCTCGCCTGATACTCGCCCCGGCGAAGAGCGTCCCAGAATTCACGGTACTCCGCACTTTCCCGCAACTCGGGCGTAACGAACATGCTGTGATGCTTGTCCCGGATTTCCTCCAGCCGATACCCCATGGCGTTGAGGAAATTCGAATTGGCCGTGATGATCGTGCCGTCGGTGTTAAACTCGATGACGGCCTGCGATTTATCCAACGCGTCTAGTTTTGCACTAACTTCCTGAGATGATTTAAGAAATTGCATCTTCTGTGCCCCGTCAGAATCCGCTCTGCGAACAAAACTATGAATAGAATTCGTTTAAGTTGAATTGACGTGAACGGTTTGTTCATGGGTTCCATCTGGGGAACCGGTTTCTTTTTGAGCTTTCCGGGCGCCTTGCTCTCGCCCCCGCCAAGCGCTGTAATTCCGGATAGAGAGGTCGCGGATTAAAATCCTATGGAGAGGGCGCCGATGCACGGAACCATGAGACTTGCCCGCGACCAGCGTCTGCAGGCCGCCCGGGAAAAAGCCTACGCAACACCCTTGTCCGAATTTCATCCCGGGCACCCCGAGCTGTTCCGGTCAGATACGCTTTGGCCCTACTTCGAGCGCCTGCGTCGCGAGGAGCCAGTTCACTTCTGCTCCACCAGTCCGGTCGGCAATTATTGGTCGGTGACCAAGTACAACGACATCATGCATGTCGATACCAATGCCGCGATCTTCTCGTCGGATGTCCGTCTTGGTGGAATCATGCTGCGCGACGTGGACGAGCGATATCAATGGCCCAGCTTTATCGCGATGGATGAGCCCAAACACGGCCCCCAGCGCAAAACCGTCTCGCCGATGTTCACGCCGACCCATCTCGACAAGCTGGCTGTCCTCATTCGCGAGCGTTCTGCGGAGGTGCTCGACCATCTCCCGCGCAACGAGACGTTCAATTGGGTCGAGCGCGTCTCGATCGAACTGACGACACAGATGCTTGCCACGCTGTTCGACTTCCCCTGGGAAGATCGGCGCAAGTTGACGCGGTGGTCTGACATCGCAACAGCGCTGCCAAAAAGCATGATCTATGACAGCGAGGAACAGCGACTCGCCGAACTCGGTGAATGCAGCGATTACTTCACCCGGCTGTGGAATGAACGCGTCAATGTCGAGCCGCGCAGCGACCTGATTTCAATGATGGCGCATAGCGATGCGACCCGGCATATGGATCGCGACAACCTGCTCGGCAATCTCATTCTCCTGATCGTCGGTGGCAACGACACCACGCGCAATTCGATGACGGGCTCCGTGCTTGCCCTGAATGAAAATCCAGATGAATACGATAAACTGCGCGCCAATCCCGCGTTGATCGACAGTTTCGTCCCGGAAGTCATCCGTTGGCAGACGCCGCTGGCTCATATGCGACGGACGGCGCTGCAAGATACCGAACTCGGCGGAAAGCTAATCAAGAAAGGCGACCGCGTCGTGATGTGGTATGTCTCGGGCAATCGCGACAGCGAGGTCATCGAGAACGCAGACAGCTTCATCATCGACCGTGCACGGCCACGGACGCATATGGCGTTTGGCTTCGGGATTCACCGCTGCGTCGGCATGCGGCTCGCCGAGCTCCAGCTCAAAATCGTCTGGGAAGAAATCCTGAAACGCTTCGACAATATCGAGGTTGTCGGCGAACCGAAGCGCGTGTATTCGAGCTTCGTGAAGGGTTACGAGACCCTCCCCGTTCGCATCAATGCGTAAGACCAGGACCTGAATGTGAGCACATTAAATCCGCCAGAGCTGGCGGAGAAAGTTACCAATCACGGATTTACAAAGGCAGCGGGCGTTCGTGTGGTTCATCTTGAACCGGGCAAGGTCGAACTCGCCCTCCCCCGCCGGGACGATCTGCTGCAATTCGCCGGGCACTTCCACGGCGGCGTCATCGCCGCACTCGCGGATCAGGCTGCCGGCATTGCCGTGACGAGCAAGCTTCCCCAAGGGAAGATCGGCGTCACTGTCGAGTTCAAGGTCAACTTCCTGGCCTCTGCCGACGGCGATGAAATCATCGCCAGGGCCGAAGCCATCCAGGTCGGCGGCACCATCGGAGTGGCGACGATCGAGATCTTCACCAAGAATGAAAATTCAGAACGCAGATGTGCGTTCGGCACGGCTACCATGCGGGCCGTCGATCTGCCAAAACCATTCTCATGACCCAGATAGAACCTAACGATTTTTCCGACATCCGAGAATCCGTTGCAAAGCTCTGCGCGCAGTTTCCCGGCGAATACTGGCGCAAGCTCGATCGCGACATGGCGTATCCGCAGGAATTCGTCAAAGCACTGATCGACGCCGGCTATCTCTCTGTCCTCATTCCTGAGGAATACGGCGGTGCCGGACTGAAGCTTTCGGCAGCGGCCGCGATCATGGAAGAGATCCAGCTATCCGGGTGCAACGGCGGCGCCTGTCACGCACAGATGTACACCATGGGCGTACTGCTACGACACGGCAGTGATGCCCAGCGCGCGAAGTGGCTGCCACGCATCGCCAGCGGCGAGCTGCGCCTGCAGGCCTTCGGCGTGACCGAACCAACCAGCGGCACCGACACGTCTTCACTGAAAACTTTCGCCAAACGCGAAGGCAATGGCGACTACATCGTCAACGGCCAAAAGATCTGGACCAGCCGCGCGGAATATTCCGACCTGATGATCCTGCTGGCGCGTACCACGCCGAAAGACCAGGCCGCGAAGCGCACCGATGGTCTCTCAGTCTTCCTGGTCGATATGCAGGAAGCCAAGAAGGCCGGCGGGCTTTCGATCCGGCCGATCCGTACCATGATGAACCACTCCACGACGGAAGTGTTCTTCGACAATCTGCGTGTGCCTGCCGAAAACCTGATCGGCGAAGAAGGCAAGGGCTTCCGCTACATTCTCTCCGGCATGAACGCCGAGCGCATTCTGATCGCCAGCGAATGCGTCGGCGATGCCAAGTGGTTCATCAACAAGGCCAGCACCTACGCTAAGGAGCGCTCGGTGTTCGGCCGCCCGATCGGGCAGAACCAAGGCATCCAGTTTCCAATCGCCAAGGCCTACGCCAACATGCGCGCCGCCGAATTGATGGTGCGGGAAGCGACACGGCTCTATGAGGCCGGCAAGGATTGCGGCGCGGAAGCCAACATGGCGAAGATGCTGGCTGCCGATGCGTCCTGGGAAGCCGCTAATGCCTGCGTTCAGACCCACGGCGGTTTTGGCTTCGCGGAAGAATACGACATCGAGCGGAAGTTCCGCGAAACTCGGCTTTATTCCGTTGCACCGATTTCCACCAACCTCATTCTGTCGTTCCTGGCCGAGCATGTCCTGGGCATGCCGCGCTCCTATTGAGACCGTCCATGTTGCCGCTTGAAGGATTGACCGTTATTGCCGTCGAACAGGCGGTCGCAGCTCCGTTCTGCACATCGCGTCTTGCGGATGCGGGCGCCACAGTCTTCAAGGTCGAACGACCGGAAGGCGATTTCGCACGTGGCTACGATGCCGCCGCCAAAGGCCAGAGCAGTTATTTCGTCTGGCTCAACCGCGGAAAGAAATCGGTCGTCATTGATCTTGCAAGCGACGAAGGCCGCAAGACGCTCGAGAAGCTGATCGCCGGCGCCGATGTAGTGGTGCAGAATCTCAAGCCGGGATCGATGGATCGCCTCGGCTTCACCCGCGAGCGGCTACGCAAGGATTATCCGGCACTGGTCTGCTGCACGATCAGCGGCTACGGCGATGACGGCCCCTACGCGGAGCGCAAGGCGTACGACCTTCTGATCCAGGCCGAGAGCGGACTGGCATCGATCACCGGCGGTCCGGAAACTCCGGCGCGCGTTGGCTTGTCTATCGTCGATATCGCGACGGGCGCGACAGCCCACGCTGCGATCCTCGAAGCCCTGATCGCGCGCTCTCACACCGGCCAAGGTGCTGACATCCGCATCTCCATGTTCGACGTGATGGCGGACTGGCTGACGGTGCCGCTCTTGAACGCGGAAAACGGCAACACGCCCAAACGTATGGGGCTCGCCCATACCTCAATCGCCCCCTACGGCGTGTTCCGCTCCAAGGACGGCCGCGACATTCTGATCTCGATTCAGAGCGAGCGGGAATGGAAAAAGCTCACCGCCGATGTCATGTCGATGCCGGATTTGCCGAATGATCCGCGTTTTGCCAACGGCGTTGAACGCGTTCGCAACCGCGCGCTGACCGACAAGACGGTCGGCGATGTGTTCGCTTCCATGACACGCGACGAGCTTCTCAAGCGGCTGACGGATGCCGATATCGCCTTCGCTGAAGTCAACACCATGAGCGATCTCTCGGTGCATCCGCATCTGCGGCGCATCGAAGTGGATACGCCGAATGGCCCGGTTTCATATCCGGCGCCGGCGGCGATCGTCATGGGCGAAACACGCCCCTACGGCGCTGTGCCTCCAGTCGGCAACGCGACTGATGAAATTGCAGGCGGAAAGAAATCATGAGCGACAAGCTGGATATCGAACATCTACGGCAATGGATCGGCCGGACCCAGAAGGCCTCCGACATCGTGACGGCGCAGCTCGTCAAAGCACTGCGCGCAACATTGTTCATGGATATCGGCAACCCAGTAGAAGGCGAAGCCGCGCCATTCACGACCCATTGGTGCCTGGCTCAGCCGGTGGCGCCGATGAACGAACTCGGACCGGATGGACATCCCGCCCGCGGCGGCTTCCTGCCTCCTGTTCCATTGCCGCGGCGGATGTGGGCCGGCGGACAGTTGGAATTTCTCGATGCGTTGCGCGTGGGAGATGACGTGACACGTTCGTCGCGCATCGCTGACGTGACCTTGAAGACCGGTAGCACTGGCGCGCTGTGTTTCGTCACCGTCGACCATACGATCACGACGCGTCGCGGCGTCGCAATCCGCGAACGACAGGACATCGTCTATCGCGATGTAACACCCGCCGGAGCACAGAAAGCACCAGCGGCGCCCTCTCCCGGCCCCACGGCGAAGCATCGCGAAACGCACATGGCCGATCCCGTCCTGCTGTTTCGCTATTCAGCACTGACGTTCAACGGCCATCGGATCCACTACGACCGTGATTACGTGACCAAGGTCGAGGGCTATCCGGGGCTCATCTTCCACGGCCCGCTCCAGGCAGCATTGCTGGTGGAGTTCGCAGCCAAGCTGCATGGCGGCAACGCGCCGAAGACATTTTCATATCGCGGCGTACAGCCTCTGTTCGATGGCGCCGAATTCAGCGTCAATGCCGATGATGGCGCGAATGAAATGGCTGTGTGGACCGCGAATGCGGACAACGTTCCGACCATGAAGGCGACGGCAAGCTGGTAGCTCTGCGCTACTTCTTGCCGTGTCCCTCGCGGGCCGCAGCCTGAAGCTTTGCCATGCCGCCGATCCAGCGATCGTAGTTATCGGTCTTCTTCCGCATGTAATCGATCACTTGCGGATGCGGCAGGATCAGGAATGCCTCGCGATCGATCCCCTGCAACGCGGCCACTGCAACATCTTCCGGCATGAGATCGCCGTCCCCCGATTGCGGGCCTTTTGGCAGATCGCGCAACATGTTGGTTTCTACGCCCTGGGGGCAAAGAATTGAGACACGGATGTTGTGCGCCTTATGGGAAATCGCGAGGTTCTCCGCAAAGCCAACCGCCGCATGCTTGGTGGTCGAGTAAGCCGCACTGCCGACCTGAGAGAGAAGCCCTGCCGCTGAAATCGTATTGAGGAAATACCCGCCGCCGCGCGCCTTCATGCGCGGGATCAGGTGGCGCGCCGCATACACATGCGCCATGACATGGATCGCCCAGCTTCTCGCCCACGGCTCATCCGAGGTCCCACCAGCATTTTCCGAGAGCGGATCAAATCCCGCACCAATGCCTGCATTCGAGCAGAACAATTCGATCGGACCAAACTGCTGCTCGGTTGTCTCGATCAACTCGCGAATATCGCTTTCCTTACCGACATCGCAGGAAAACGCGGCGCCGCCAATGGAGTCGGCGACGACTTGCGCGCGCGCACCGTCAAGATCGGCAACAACGACTTTTGATGCGCCTTCGCGATGGAAGATTTCGCACAGCGCCTGACCGATGCCATTGGCGCCGCCGGTGACAACAACGACTTTTCCTGAAACTTTCATACGAAAGTTTTAAGTCGGAAAGACAGCGAGATCAATCGATCTGGTGTGGTGGTTCAAAGGTTCGCTCTAGGCACCGAGCAGAATCATGTCCAGAACGGCGGTATAGTGGCAAGCTGCGGCCAGCAGCACGAACGAATGCCAGATTGCGTTCTGGAAACGCAGCCGCTCCCAGACGTGGAAAATCACGCCGAGCGAATACAGCAATCCGCCGGCTGCAATAAACCAGAGCGTCGAAGTCGGCAGTGAAGCCACAACGCTATCGTAGGCAATCACGCCGCTCCAGCCGAGTGCGAGATAAAGCCCCACCGCGAGGCGATCGAACCGGCCCGGGAAAAAGATCTTGATGGCGATGCCGGTAACGGCAACGGACCATACGCCGATCATCAAGGCGATCGCGATAACGCGGTCATTCATTTCGGTGAGAAACGGCGTATAGGTCGCAGCGATCAGAACGTAGATCGCAGAGTGGTCGAAGCGCCGCAGCACCCATTTAACGGGTGAGACCGGCCACAGATTGTAGGTGGCGGATAGCACCAGCATCGCCACCAATCCGGTCACATAGATCGAAACAGAAATGATCTCGGGCGTCGTGGCATAGAGGCCGGCAAGAACAACGAGGACAGTCGCGGCGATCAGGCCAAGAACGGCGCCCAACACGTGCACCACACCGTCTGCAATCAATTCAGCGCGGTCGTAATCCCAACGGATCACGCCACCGCCGATGCTACGCTTGTCCGAATTAAACTGCTTCAATCTGAAAATCGCCATCCGTACAACCTGACAGGACCGACATTGAGCAAGAGACCTAGCTCAAAAGGGTCAATGACTTCTGAAAAGTAGCTAGTGCCCCGAATCCAAAGTTCGCCTCATCGTGCAGCACGCTTCGTAGCGAACTTTGGATTCGGGAGGACCCCAGTAACTTTATGATTCTAATGTGGTTTAGGTTCAGCCACACTAGCCAAACGTCACCATAAAGCTGAAACTTGATTTCTGTTTGACAGCCTCCAGATTCAAGGAGCCGTTACTTGATTATTGCTGCTGCGATTGCTTCTCAGTCCGATAAAGTCTTGATGGAAATATGGCCCCCAGCTTTTCGGACATTGTCGAGGAAACCCGCCTCTCGCTGCGATCTCTGATCGAGTATGGCGAGAATTTGTTGAATCCGACGGTTCGGCTCGGCGTCACAGGTCTGTCACGGGCTGGAAAGACTGTTTTCATCACGGCTCTGGTCCATGGCCTGCTGCGCGGCGGCCGGTTTCCTGTCTTTGAATCCCTCGCGACCGGCCGCATCGCTCGCGCCCGGCTCGAACCGCAGCCCGATGACGCGGTCCCGCGCTTTGCCTACGAAAATCACGTTCGTACGCTGATCGACGAGCGCCATTGGCCGAACTCGACGGTCGATATCAGTGAGCTGCGCCTCGTCATCGATTATCAGCGTCAGAATGCGGCGACCCGCAGCCTGACGCTCGATCTGGTCGATTATCCCGGCGAGTGGCTGCTCGACCTTCCATTGCTCAAGAGGAGTTATGAGCAATGGTCCGCGGAAAGTATGGCGCTATCCCGGCGTGAGCCGCGTGCCCGACTGGCCAGAGAATGGCACGCGCATCTTGCACGCCTTGATCCAAACGACCGTGAGGATGAACAGGCGACACTGACCACTGCCAAACTCTTCACCGAATACCTCCGCGCCTGCCGCGATGAACGCTTCGCCATGAGCCTTCTGCCCCCGGGTCGCTTTCTGATGCCGGGCAGTCTCGCGGGCTCGCCGGCGCTGACCTTTTCCCCGCTTGACGTGCCGCAGGATGGTTCAGCGCCAAACGGCTCGCTATGGGCAATGATGCGGCGACGCTACGAAGCCTACAAAGACGTCGTGGTTCGTCCGTTCTTCCGCGATCACTTTACACGCCTTGATCGTCAGATCGTTCTGGTGGACGCCCTTGCCGCATTCAATGCAGGCCCTGAAGCATTGAAGGATCTTGAGGGCGCGCTTTCCGGCATTCTTGATTGCTTCAATATTGGCCGGAGCACCTTCGTCAGTACGCTGTTTCGCCCGCGTATCGACCGGATTTTGTTCGCTGCAACCAAAGCCGATCACCTGCACCGCTCAAGCCATGACCGGCTAGAAGCAATTTTGAAGCGCATGGTGGAGCGCGCGGCCTCAAGGGCGGAATTCGCTGGTGCCGCCGTGGATGTGATTGCGCTGGCGGCAGTGCGAGCCACCCGTGAAGCGGTCGTGCAGCAAGGTCGCGAGAAACTGCCTTCGATTCTGGGGACACCAGAGGCCGGTGAAACTGCAAATGGCGAGATTTTCGATGGAGAGACAGAAGCTGCAACGTTTCCGGGTGACCTTCCGAACAACCTCGATGAGCTCTTTACCGGCAAAGCTCCATTTCGCGGACTGACGACAGCTACATCCGAGCACGCGGACTTCCGCTTCTTGCGATTTCGTCCGCCATTGCTCAGCCGGAGTGGTAGCGAAGAGCCGGCGCTACCCCATATTCGTCTGGACCGCGCGCTTCAGTTCCTGATCGGAGACAAGCTGCAATGAGCGACCGTCCCCATCACCGCAAACCAACAGCTTTCAAGCTGGACGACCCGCGTGTGATCGTGCTGGACGAGGAGAACGAGACCGCGCGCCCGCTGCGTGGCAAGATTCGTATCACCCCTGACGCCGATCCCGCCTTGCTTCCAGTCCCGGTCGAAGAACCGTTCGTCCCGGTCCGTAAGGGATTCGGCTGGGCCAAAGTGTTCTGGGTGGCGCTCGGCGTGTTGGTTCTGCTCGGCCTTGGTCTTGGTATTACCAACCTCGTAGAGGACCTGTTCAACCGCAGCCTCAGCCTTGGCTATATTGGGCTGACCTTCGCCATTCTGGCCGTGGTGGCGCTGGTCGCCATCATTACCCGCGAAACGCTAAGCCTTGCCCGGCTTGAAACGATCGAGAAGCTTCACGCACGCGCAAATGCCGTCCTGTTGAACGACGACCGAAGGGAAAGCGACGCGATCGTGCGCGACCTGCTCAAAGTCGCCCATGACAATCCGCGGCTTGCCCGGGCTCGTGTTGCGCTCGAGGAACACGGCCGCGACATCATCGACGGCGCGGACATGATCCGGCTCGCCGAACGCGAGTTGATGACACCGCTCGATCAAGAGGCACGCCGCCTCATTTCAAGTGCGGCGCAGCGGGTCTCCATCGTCACGGCGGTCAGCCCCGGAGCGATCATCGACGTCTTGTTCGTGCTGGCTGCAGCGCTGCGTCTCGTCCGTCAGCTCGCAAGGCTCTATGGCGGCCGGCCCGGCACACTGGGCCTCATTCGCCTGATGCGGCACGTGGTTGCGCACCTTGCGGTCACAGGCGGTATGGCAGCCAGCGACAGCCTGATCCAGCAGGTGCTGGGCCATGGCATTGCCGCCAAACTCTCCGCGCGGCTCGGCGAGGGCCTGCTCAATGGACTGCTCACGGCGCGGCTTGGCCTCGCCGCCGTGGAGGTGACGCGTCCGCTGCCATTTGCGGTGTTGCCCCGCCCGATGCTGTCGGATCTCGCGAAGGACCTGCTCCGTCGCGCTGGCGACGACGAACCAAAATCCTGAATCTCCTGACGACCCGCCCTTCGACAAAGTGCTCCAAAGGGCTGCCGACAGGCGTGAACCTACGCCGGACGGAACACGACCAATTTGCGGTGGTGGATATCGGCATCAGCGCGGTCAGCGCCCGTTCAGGAGAATACCATGCTTCGCAAACTCACTCTCGCCCTTGCCGCTGCCGCCGCACTTGGGGCGGCGGCCCTGTCCCCGACCGCAGCCTCCGCTCACGGTTGGCATGGTGGCCACTGGGGGCACGGTTGGGGCCACTATTATGGCGTAGGATTTGGCTTCAGCCCCGTCTATGCAGGACCCCAATACGTCGATGACGGCTGTTACGTGACCCGCCGCGTCCGCACCGCCCGAGGCATCCGATTGCGCACCATCAACGTCTGCTATTGATCCATCGTCTCTGCACGAACCTCCAATCCCCGGTCATCGCCATGACCGGGGATTTGCTTTGACCGATCAGAACCGTTCGCAGAGCAGCCGCCCATGGCGCCGGTACCTCGCATTCGCTAAACTCCGGCTGCGTCGTCAGAGGATGTCGTCCGATCGCCTCATCACGCAATATCAGGCTGATTTCAGGGACCATCCAGCACGATGTCTGATGCCGCTTTCTCGTTGACCAAGTTCGCGCGCGGCATCGGCCTGCGGCAGGTCCGGTTTGCCACGGGCCTCATTCTCTTCGTCTATCTGATCACCCATTTCACGAATCACGCGCTCGGCAATATCTCGCTCAACGCGATGGAAGACATGCTCGTCTACCAGATGTTGTTCTGGCAGAGCTGGCCGGTGCTGATTGTATTTTATGGCGCAGCGCTGACCCACATGGGCCTCGGAATCTGGGCGCTCTACGTGCGGCGACAATTCCGCTGGACAACCATTGAAGCAACCCAGCTGATTTTCGGTCTCAGTATCCCCCTGCTGATCCTGGGACATCTGATCGGCGTGCGCCTCGCGGCGCCCCTCAAGGGCATCGACAAGGATTACCCCCAGGTCCTGTTCGCGTTCTGGATCGCGCGGCCACACCTACTATGGACAATCCTCACGGCCCTCATCGTTTCGTGGATCCACGCATGTATCGGGTTCTATTTCTGGCTGCGAATAAAGCCCTACTTCAAGACAATCGCACCTCTTCTTTTTGCGGCGGCAGTCATCATTCCCACACTCGCATTGCTCGGGGTGTATCAGGGCGGCCGCGCGGTGGAGCGGGCCAGCACATCCCCGGAATGGCGGTCTGACAATCTCTCACGCGACAAGGTCGGGAGCGGCGCTGATCAGGCGGCTCTGGATAACATGACGTTCTACGCGGTGTACGGGTATCTTGGCTTGATCGGTCTGGTCCTCCTCGCCCGCGGCATCCGAACTCTAAGCGAGCGCCGCAGCGGTCTGATCAAGCTCTCCTACGACAATGGCAAGGTCGTCCGAGTGCCGGTCGGCCTGACCGTGCTGGAGGCCAGCACGCGCTTTGGTGTCCCCCATTCAAGTATCTGCGGCGGCCGTGCGCGCTGCTCAACCTGCCGGATACGGGTGATCGGTGACTGCAGTCGTCTGCCGGCTCCCTCGAACCGCGAAGCCTTCGTACTTGAACGCATCGGCGCCGACGGCGACCCCGCCGTTCGGCTGGCCTGCCAGCTACGTCCGAAATCCGACATAACGTTCGTCAGAATATATCCGGCCCGAGGAGGTGCCCTCTCCTCAGATCATACAAAGCCGACGAACACCGGCAAGGAACAGTATCTGGTCAGCATGTTCGTAGATCTGCGCGGATCAACCAAGATTGCCGAAGAGCTCCTGCCGTTCGATACGGTCTTCCTCATCAACCGTTTCCTGTCCGCGGTCACCCAAGCTGTTGTCGAAAGTGGCGGCCAGCCGAACCAATATATTGGCGATGGAATGCTCGCGCTGTTCGGCCTCACGACCACCCCGCAAGTGGCAGCCCGGCAAGCAATCGCGGCAGCGGCCCGTATTGCGGCGCGCATCGACGAACTCAATGAAATCGTCGGCAAAGATGTCCCGGATCCTCTTCGGTTCGGGATCGGTATTCACGGTGGCGAGGTGATTGTCGGAGATATCGGCTCCCATAATCACACGGTGTTCACGGCCATCGGCGATGCCGTCAATGTCGCCTCGCGCTTGCAGGACATGACCAAAGGGTTGGCCTGTGAGGTTGTCCTCTCGGAAGAGCTGGTCAAGACCGCGAAGCTGCCCACGAATGCCTTGCCGAGGGCCGAGGCCCCTATCCGCGGGCGAGTTGAACCGATGGCTATTTATGCGATCGAAAAGGCCGCGACATTATCCGGTTTGATCCCGGATTTCGCAGTTGCGGCAATCTAAGCGCGGCAATCCGCGCAATTAAATCGCGTGATTTGGACTACCAAGGTGCAAATATACCGCGTAGCCTAGCCTGCGTTGGATACGCCATCTGCGGAACCGACCGATTATAACGTTTCTTATTTCTGGAGACCAATTAATGGCTAAAGGCACTGTGAAATGGTTCAACCCGACGAAGGGCTATGGATTTATTCAGCCAAGCAGCGGCGGCAAAGATGTGTTTGTTCATATTTCCGCGGTCGAGAAGGCAGGGCGTTCTACGCTGAATGAAGGGCAGGCGGTTGAGTACGAAGAGATCGCCAATCGCGGAAAAACGTCTGCGGAAAATCTCAAACTTTAATCATTCAAACTCTCAGCACATTACCGGGCTCGATCGTCCGTCTTGAGCGTCTGTATCCATGTTTGAAGAAGTAGACCGGCGGCGACAAGGTCGCCGGTTCTATTCCGGCCACACCAGGGCGGTGGGAGCAGACGTTGGACTGCGCGTCCATGCGCCTCCTCAGATCATTGATCTAACTTTATATCGTAGATCGAGACGATGTCGCGCGTCCGTGATGCTCATACTTGGGATGGGGCTTGAGCTTGTCGCCTGAATCGCGCTTCAATTCGTCTGTTTGATTGCAACGATAAGAATCGAAATTCGGGAGGCACCTATGAGAACGCTCGCAGCCGCGCTGTGCGCTCTAACGCTATTCGCAACCGGCGCGCAGGCGCAAACGGTCAAGGATTTTCTGGCGCAGGTCACCAAAAAGTGGACCACGCCCTTTGACCCGTTCCACATGATCGGAAACATCTACTACGTCGGCACCGACGGCATTGCCGTCTACATCATCAAGACCTCGGACGGTCTGATCCTCATGGATACGGCGCTCCCGGAATCCACCGGCATGATCAAGGACAATATCGCCAAGCTCGGATTCAAGCTCAGCGACATCAAGTACATCCTGAACACGCACGCGCACTTCGACCACACCGGCGGCTTTGCCGAGATCAAGAAGGAAACCGGCGCTCAGCTCGTTGCGGGCGAACGCGACAAACCGCTGCTCGAAGGCGGATACTATCCAGGCGATGAGAAGAACACCGACCTCGGGTTTCCGGCTGTGAAGGTCGATCGCGCTGTCAAGGAACGCGACAAGGTCACCCTCGGCGACACAACACTGACCGCGCACGCCACGCCCGGCCACTCTCCTGGCTGCACGAGCTGGGAGATGACCGTGAAGGACGGCGGTCAGGACCGCGATGTGCTGTTTTTCTGTAGCGGAACGGTTGCGTTGAACAAGCTGGTCGGCCATCCGACCCACCCCGGCATTGTCGAGGATTACCGATCGACATACGCAAAAGTCAAAGGGATGAAGATCGACGTGCTGCTCGGGCCGCATCCGGAAGTCTACGGTATGCAGGAGAAGCGAGCGCAAATGAAGGACGGCGCGCCGAACCCGTTCGTCAAGCCCGGCGAACTTGCGACCTATGTGGCAACGCTCGAACAGGATTTCGACAAGGCGCTCGCCAAGCAGACAGCGGCACTTCAGAAGAGCAATTAGCCCAGAGCTGGATCAAGCGACGCGTGCTGAACGCACGCGTCGCACCAAATTACCCCCAGGGACCACGCGGCCTGTTGCCGGCGGCATGGGGCTCAGCGCTCGTGAAGTCGCCACGCGATCCGAACTCACTCGCAAGGCGCTGCAACTCCCGGACACGATTTTCCGTTGAAGGATGGGTGGAGAACAGGTTGTCTACCCCGTGCCCTGACAGCGGATTGATAATGAACATGTGCGCCGTCGCGGGGCTGCGTTCGGCCTCCATGTTCGGGATTTGATGTGCGGCATTGTCGATTTTGACCAGCGCTGACGCCAGCCACATCGGCTGACCGCAAATCCGTGCACCCAGATTGTCCGCCGAATATTCCCGCGTCCGACTGATCGCCATCTGCACGATCATCGCCGCCAATGGCGCCAGAATCATCATGGCCAATGAGCCGATGATGCCTGGACCGTTGTTACCGCGATGACCGCCAAAGAACATTCCGAACTGCGTGATCATGGAAATGGCACCGGCGATCGTCGCGGTGAGCGTCATGATCAGCGTGTCGTGATTTTTGATGTGAGCGAGTTCGTGCGCGATCACGCCGGCCAGTTCCTCACGACTCAGCATCTGCACGAGGCCAGTCGTCGCGGCCACCGCGGCGTTCTGCGGATTCCGCCCCGTCGCGAAGGCGTTCGGCTGCGGATTGTCCATCAGATACACTTTCGGCATCGGCACGTTCGCGCGCGCGGCGAGTTCAGCCACCAGATGCACGAGTTCCGGGGCCGAACGTTCATCGACCTCCTGCGCGCCATACATTGACAGCACCATCCGGTCTGAATTCCAGTACGCAAACAGGTTCGTCGCCGCCGCGATGACCAATGCGATCATGGCGCCGCTTGAGCCACCGATGAGATAGCCAACGCCCATGAACAGGGCGGTCAGACCTGCGAGCAAAATCGCCGTTTTGAAATAACTCAAAGCCGCCTCCCACCCTCAGAGCATGGAACACACCCCCTAAATGGTGGGTATGCCCCATGGGGTTCAAGGTCGAATGCTGCGTCGCGGCGTCGCGTCGCGATAACAATCATTGATTGAATGATATTCATCATATAAAAGCGCTCTCATCCAGGGACCTTTGAAATGACGATCCAGAATCTGAGGCAGGACGAAACACGCGCGCAGCAGACCCCGGCAATCTCAACACGGATTGTCGTCCTTGCAGCGCTTGCATCGGTCGGATCGTTCGCAACAAGCATCTTGCTGCCGTCGCTGCCGTCGATGGCGAAAAGCCTGCATGTCTCCACCGCCGATGTCGCCTCTGCGATCAGTATCTACCTTGCCGTATTCGCCGCCGGACAGTTGCTTGTCGGTCCATTGTCCGACCGCTACGGCCGGTGGAAGCCGGTCGTTATCGGGCTGCTGATCTTTGTTGCAGGCAGTGTCTGGTGCGAATTCGCCGCCGACCTGCCCATGCTGTTGATCGGCCGGGTCATTCAGGGATTTGGCGCATGCGCCGCGTCTGTTCTGTCGCGTGCCATTGCACGCGACCTGTTGAGTGGAGAAGAGCTGACGCGTGCACTGGCCTTCATCATGGTGGCGATGTCGGCCGCTCCCGGATTCTCTCCGCTGATCGGCGGCCTGCTTGAATCGACATTCGGATGGCGGTCTGCATTCTTCGCTGTTGGAATCTTCGGAGCGATCGTCGCTCTCTCCTATTGGCGATATGTCGGCGAGACCCACCGCCCGGATGGCAACGTCTCGATACAGCCGATCGTCATTCTCAAAGGTTACGCCGACCTGTTAGCGGATGCTCGCTTTATCGCCCCAGCGGGCACCATCGGACTTCTCATGGGCGCAATATTTGCGATGTTTTCAGGAACGCCGCGCGTGCTGATCGACGGTCTGGGGCTGTCGCCGATTCAGCTCGGCCTGTTCTTCGCCGGCTCGGTGTTCGTGGTGTTCGCGGCCGGCATGTCGGCCCCCCGTCTCGCGATCAAGATCGGGCACTCGCGAGCGACGCTCGTCGGGATTGTCATTGCAACGGCGGGCGGGATCGCCCTCCTGGCGGCCCACTGGATCGATCACTCCGTCTGGAGCTATCTCTTACCGGTCGCCGTGTTTCTGGCAGGCTTTGGAATGGTGAGCCCACTAGCAACCGCAACCAGCCTGCAGCCTTTTGGCGACAGGGCGGGTCTAGCATCCGCGCTTCTCGGATTTTTGCAGATGGCAGGAGCCGCGGTTGGCACCATGATGGCGGCTTCCATTGCCAGCCCGACACTAGCGGTCGGCGTCGTCCAGGCATCGTTAACGATGCTGGGACTTCTTCTCTACCTCATGGGCAGGCGGTCGGCAGCGGCGCACTGACGTCAGCAGGACGCCTCCCAGCCTTTTGGAAACGGAATCATCGGCCAGGCGCCGGATCCCGAGCAATCAGACGCCTTGTCGCCTGGTTCCAGCACGCCACCGCAATACGGACAGGGGTTGTCGTTGGCCGCGCGCGGGAAGTCGCTAGAGGTCTCGGTGACCTCGTGAGCGAAAAAGTTAACAACATTGCGACGCGGTTTCAGTCGATCAACGGGCATGCTCAATCCTCTTCATCAGAGATTGCATCATGCCAGCGAGATCATGCTGGTCCGTTCAACAGAACGCTCAAATTTTAGCATTAGATCGCGCGGTTCCGCGCGAAAAGATCAGCGTGCGACGATCAGCCCACGGCTGGTCACGACAACCCAGCGGCCATCCTGGCGGCGGATCGCATCCACCCGGCCGACGCCCGGGAGCGGATCGCCTGGGATGACTTCGAAAATGCCCTGGCGCCCTTCCACAGTTGCAGCGCCATCCAGAACCTGGCGTAACACCCAGCCATCGACGACCGGAAGCCGGTTCGGCTGGGCAGCAGCAGGCGCCGGGGCCGGCGCTGGCGCCACAGAGGCCGTGGCTTCGGCCGCACGGAGCTTTTCGACAGTCTCGGTCAGTTTTGCCAGTTTCGCGGCTGGTTCGGCCTGCGCCTTCTCGACACGGTCGATACGGTCGTTGAGCTTTTCAACGCGATCAGTGAGCTTTCCCGCCTGCGCGCTGTTGCCGGAATTGCCGGACTTCAGCGCCGATATATCAGCGTTGAGCTTGGCGATCGCGTTTTCGAATGTTTTGGCCTGTTCGACAGTGACGCTTGCGACGGCCACCTGCTTCTGGTCGTCCTTCATAAGCTGGCCGACGCCCACGGTCGCCAGGGCACCACCGACTGCACCGACCGACGCCGCGATGGCCACGACTGCCGCCATCGAAAGCGAGCGACGCACCGGCGCTGCGGGCGCCGCCGCAGGTTCCGCGTCGAATGTCTTCTCGCGCTCGTTTTCGTGAAGGACGAAATCTTCCCATGAACTGTTCGGCGTCAGCCGCTGCAGCACGATGTTTTTTGGAGGGTGAACTGTATCAGCCCCATGGTCACTGGAGGGCTTTTCGGCGTTGTCCTTTGAGGGATGCAAAACCATGTCCGTCGAATCTGGAACCAACGATGCTTCATTCGCATCGTTGTTGTGAGCGCTGATCTCGCCGTCGGTGTTGTGGTCGGTCATGGCACGGGTTCCAAAGGGAGTTTGACCATTTGGTAACTACGATTGCTTGAGAAATCGTTACTGTTTCATAACCATCACACGTGCGTGCGGACATGTTCACGCCGCGTGCTCCCGCTCACTGTTATAATGTTCACCCCGTGACGTATTGCCCTCCCCGCCCTGTCATTGGTTGGCGAGCCCGCCAACAGTCTGGTAAGGGACGACAGAGCCTTGAAAATGCCGGATGACCGGCCCTCACTAAAAGCGACATGACGCAAGAACCCATCAACAGCACTGGTTACGCGGACCGGCGGCGCAGACTGCCGCTCGTCGCCACGCTCGTGCTGGGACTGCTGCTGTCACTCTTTCATTGTGCCAATTGCGATCTCGCATTTGCCGATTCCGGCTCCACCACGATTGCTTCAAGTCTCGACACCACCACATCCCACGATGGTCCTGCCGAGCAGCAACTGCCCGCGCACAGCGGCCACTGTCTAAGCCACGTCGCAGCGCAACCATCGGCCGTTACGCTCATCCCCACGGATCTCGGCTACCGGGCATTCGCCATCGGCTGCGATCAAAGCCCGGCATCTCTCGCCGGCCTGCCGCTTTTCAAACCACCACGCGCCTGATCATCAGCGGCCCCTCGTGGCCTGCTGCTGTCCGTAGCCTCACAGAGCTGCGTGACAGCTTCACGCGTTTTAGTTTGACGAGCGAAAGCACGGGCCATCGCGGCTCGATGCGGGATATTTCCAATGAACAGGATTGGTTTACATGCAGCTTGCACCGTATTGTGCGCTGTCATGCTCTCTTCGCCGTTGGCGTTCAGCCACGATGCGACAGCTTCATCCAAAAGCGCTGGATCGGAAACCGAGCATCATGATGCACATGTCCAACTGAGCGACCGTCAGGTCGAAGCCGGAAATTTCTCCGTTCAGGACGTCGCTCTCAGCGCATTAAGCAAACGCATCACCGTATCAGGCGCGATTGTGCCGAGCGGCGATCACATCGCCAGAGTCTCGGTCAGGTTGCTTGGCACCGTTGCCGAACTGCGCAAGCGCCTCGGCGACCCGGTGCAGGAAGGCGAGATCGTCGCAGTGATCGAAAGCCGCGAAGTGGCAGATGCCAAAAGCGGATACCTCGCAGCACGATTGGCATCCGATCTCCAGGAGACGTTGTTCACAAGGTCGAAGAGCCTGTTCGATTCCAAGGTACTGAGCGAGAACGATTACCTCCGCGCCCGTACTGCGTTCGAAGACGTCCGGATCAAACTCGAAGTGGCGCGGCAGAAGCTGTTTGCACTCGGCCTCACTGAGGATCAGATCGCATCGCTTCCTCAACAGCCCGTGGCAACGCTGCGGCGGCAGGAGCTTCGGGCGCCGATCTCTGGGCGTGTTGCAGAACGCCGGGTTGATCTCGGATCGCTTGTCGGGCGCGAGGGGCAGGAAAGTGAGCTATTCGTCATCGTGGACCTCAGGGTCGTCTGGGCCGAACTCGCCGTCCCAACCAGCGACCTCAACGCCATCAGCGAAGGCCAATCCATTCCCCTGACGCTCGGCAATCAAGTTGAGCCGATCCCCGCGACGGTCATGTTCGTTAGTCCATTGCTTGACAAGGATACGCGCCTTGCTCGCGTCGTGGCGTCCGTCGACAACGCATCCCATGGATTGCGTCCCGGCTCTTTCGTGACGGCGGAAATTCCACTGCGTACCACGTCGTCCGCCATCACCGTACCCAAGACAGCCCTTCAAACCATCAAGGATGAGGTCGTTGTCTTTGTACGAACGCCCGATGGCTTCGAGCCCCGCCGGATCACGACCGGTCGGGACGACCATCAATCGGTTGAAGTGACGTCCGGACTGTCAGCCGGCGAACAGATCGCGACAACCAATACGTTCATCCTCAAGGCAGAGCTCGGCAAGAGCGACGCCCAGCATCAGCATTAGGGGCTGGCTATGATCAGCCGCATTCTCGACTTTTCAATTGAGCGCCGATGGACAGTCGTTCTGCTCAGTGCCGTGTTGGTTGCTGTTGGCGCCTGGTCGCTGATGCGGCTTCCGATCGACGCCGTGCCCGACATCACCAACAAGCAGGTTCAAATCAACACGACAGCCTTTGCGCTCTCACCTGTCGAAATCGAGAAGCAGGTCACGTTCCGTATCGAAACCGCGATTGCGGGCATCGCGGGACTTGAAAGCACGCGCTCGATCTCACGCAATGGCTTCTCCCAGGTCACGGCCATCTTCAGCGAGCGGACGAACATCTACTTCGCCCGTCAGCAGATCAGCGAGCGGTTGGCCGAATTGCGCACCACGCTTCCGCCCGGCGCAGAACCAAGATTGGGGCCCGTTTCGACCGGCCTTGGTGAAATTTACATGTGGTCGGTCGCCTTTAAGCCACCAGCAACTGGCGTTCCATCAACCATCGGCAAATCGGGCTGGCAGCCGGACGGAACGTACCGCACACCCGAAGGCGATGTATTGCGGTCAGATATCGAACGTCAGGCCTATCTACGCACCGTGCAGGATTGGATCATCCGTCCGCAAATCAAGAGTGTTCCGGGAGTTGCGGGCGTTGATTCCATCGGCGGTTACGTCAAGCAATTCCACGTTCAGCCGGATCCAGCCAAACTGATTTCCCTCGGCTTGTCGTTTGGGGATGTCGCTCGTGCGATTGAAGCCAACAACGTTAGCCGCGGCGCAAGCACTGTCGAACGGAACGGCGAAGGCGTTGTGGTTCGCACGGGTGGCCGCTTAGAGACTATCGCCGATATTCTTGACGTTCCGGTCAGTACGCGAGGCGCGATACCGGTTCGTGTCCGCGACATTGCTGACGTGACCATTGGCGGCGAGATCAGAACGGGCAGCGCGAGCGAGGGCGGCCGCGAAGTCGTCATCGGCACCGCGCTGATGCTGATCGGCAACAACAGCCGCACCGTGGCTGCCGCCGTTGATGCCAGGATACAGGAGATTCGCCGGACGTTGCCTGCGGACATCCAGGTGAAAACCGTGCTCAACCGCACGCAGCTAGTTGACGCCACCATTCATACCGTTGCCAAAAACCTCGGCGAAGGAGCATTGCTCGTGATCGCCGTGCTATTCCTGCTGCTTGGCAATATTCGCGCCGCCTTTATTGCCGCTCTGGTCATTCCAGTTGCGATGCTGATGACGGCAGCTGGTATGCTGCAAAGCCGGATTAGCGCCAACCTGATGAGTTTAGGAGCGCTCGATTTCGGCCTGATCGTCGATGGCGCCGTGATCATCACCGAAAACGCGCTGCGCCATCTCGCCGAACGGCAGACAGCTCTAGGGCGGCCGCTTTCGCTCTCTGAGCGACTGACCACCGTTCGTGAAGCCGCTGAAGAAATGATCGCACCGAGTGTCTACGGTCAGGCGATTATCGTTCTCGTCTACGTGCCGCTCCTCACCTTCAGCGGGGTCGAGGGCAAGATGTTCGAGCCGATGGCACTGACCGTCATTCTCGCCCTTCTCGCGGCGTTCATCCTGTCGCTGACGCTGGTCCCGGCTTTGATCGCCGTCTTCGTGACGGGACGCGTGCAAGAGACAGACAACATCGCCGTGCGGCGCCTCAAATCGGGATATGCGCCCGTGCTTGCTCACGCCCTAAAATATCCGAAGCAGATTCTTGCCGGCGCGCTTGCATTATTTGTCACTGCGCTGGCGCTGTTTTCTCAGCTCGGACAGGAATTCATCCCAACCCTTGATGAGAAGAATATCGCGATGCACGCGCTGCGCATCCCCAGCACAAGCCTTGCCCAATCGCAAGCCATGCAGCTCAAGGTCGAGAACGCGATCAGTGCGCTGCCACAGGTCGATTTCGTGTTTTCGAAGACTGGCACGGCGGAGGTAGCGTCTGATCCGATGCCACCCAATGCATCCGATACCTTCGTGATCCTGAAACCGCAGGGCCAATGGCCTGATCCAAATCTCAGCAAAGAGGACCTGCTTCGACAGATGGAGCAAGCGGTCGAGGAACTGCCGGGTAACAATTACGAGTTCACCCAGCCGATCCAGATGCGGTTCAATGAATTGCTCGCGGGCGTGCGTGGCGATCTCGCGATTAAAATATTTGGCGACGACTTTGATGCGCTGCTGCGCGCGGCCAATCAGGTCGCGACCATCCTTCGTGCGACAAAGGGAGCTGCCGACATCAAGGTGGAGCAGGCCAGCGGCCTCGCAACGCTTGAGATCAACGTCGACAAGACTGAGGCCGCCCGGCGAGGACTAAGTCTCGCAGCCGTTCAGGACGTGATCGGGACTGCGATCGGAGGGCGCGAGGCTGGTGTTGTCTATGAGGGCGATCGGCATTTCGAGATCGTGGTGCGATTGCCCGAAATCATCCGGAATGATCTTGATGCTCTGAGAAATCTACCCGTGTCATTGCCGACCGCAGGGACAACGCCTTTGACTGTTCCGCTGGGTCAACTGGCGTCCTTCAAATTCCGTGAAGGCCCAAACCAAATCAGCCGCGAAAATGGCAAGCGCCGCGTCGTGGTGACGGCCAACGTGCGAGATCGGGACATTGCGTCTGTTGTCAGCGACGCGCGTGCCAGGATCGAGACACAAGTCGTCCTGCCGCCCGGCTACTGGATGTCGTGGGGCGGACAATTCGAGAATTTGGCCATGGCGCAGGAGAGACTGCTGGTTGTCGTGCCCATCTGCTTTGCGCTGATTTTCTTCCTGCTGATGGGCGCGCTGGGTTCGGCACGAGACGCGTTGCTGGTGTTCAGCGCGGTGCCGTTGGCCTTGACCGGAGGCGTATTGGCGCTCTGGCTGCGCGGGTCGCCATTCTCGATCTCGGCGGCCGTGGGCTTCATCGCCCTTTCAGGCATCGCTGTGCTCAACGGCCTTGTGATGCTCACATACATCAAGCAACTGATCGCGCAGGGCGTCGATCGCGTGGACGCAATTTACGAAGGCACTCTCGTCAGGCTGCGTCCCGTGGCCATGACGGCCCTTGTTGCTTCGCTGGGTTTCCTGCCCATGGCACTGGCGACCGGAACCGGAGCAGAGGTGCAACGGCCAATCGCAACGGTCGTCATCGGCGGGTTGATCAGTGCCACGTTGCTGACGCTCGTGGTGTTGCCGGCGCTCTATGTGTTGTTCGGAAGTGGCCAGACGACACATGCCCAGCTTCCCGAAGCACTGCGCGACGCGGCAGAATAGCATCCGCAATCAATAAAAAGCCCGCGGAAGCTGCTGCTTTCGCGGGCTTTGAATAGGCGAATTGCCTGCTATCGCGACTTGGTTTTGCCGCCGTTTTTCTCTGCCGCGCGGCGCATGGCTTCGGCGAGCGCACCGCCCCCGCCTGAATTATTATCCGGACGTGAACTTGTCCGCGGCTCGTTACGCCGTGGCGACGACATCCGCTGATTGTTGTCAGCGCGTGCTCCGCCTCCAGCCATGCGATCCGACTTACTGCCCACTTCGTCGTCAAGACGCAGCGTCAGCGAAATGCGCTTGCGCGGCTTGTCGACCTCGAGAACCTTAACCCGCACGATGTCGCCCGGCTTCACAACCTCGCGGGGATCTTTGACGAACGAGTGCGACAAGGCTGATACGTGCACCAGACCATCCTGGTGGACACCGATATCCACGAAGGCACCGAAAGCAGCGACGTTGGTCACCGCCCCCTCGAGTATCATACCGGGCTGCAGGTCGTTGAGGGTCTCAACACCTTCCTTGAAAACCGCCGCCTTGAAGGCCGGACGCGGATCGCGCCCTGGCTTCTCCAGTTCGCGCAGAATATCGGTGACCGTCGGCAAGCCGAATGTCTCGTCGACGAACGACTGAGGCTTCAACTGCCGCAACGCGTTGGCGTTGCCGATCACCGCCTTGATGTCGCTCTTGGTGGCTTCGAGAATTCGGCGCACCACCGGATAGGCTTCCGGATGCACGCCCGACGCATCCAACGGATCATCGCCATTCGGAATCCGCAGGAAGCCCGC
Organism: Afipia dichlorophenoxyacetatis; assembly: GCF_055386385.1. Classification (NCBI taxonomy): domain Bacteria; kingdom Pseudomonadati; phylum Pseudomonadota; class Alphaproteobacteria; order Hyphomicrobiales; family Nitrobacteraceae; genus Afipia; species Afipia dichlorophenoxyacetatis. The sequence continues at coordinate 5,184,976 of NZ_AP029250.1, forward strand.
GCACTGTTCGAAAGCCTTTGGCCCCAGACGCGGGACATCCTTCAGCGCTTTGCGCGAGCGGAAAGGACCATTCGCATCGCGATGTTGAACGATGCTTTGCGCCAGCCCCGGACCAATTCCGGACACGCGCGCCAGCAGCGGCGCGGACGCCGTATTGGCGTCGACACCGACCGCGTTCACGCAATCTTCGACCACCGCATCAAGCGAACGCGACAGCTTCGCCTCGCCGAGATCGTGCTGATACTGCCCAACGCCAATCGATTTCGGATCGATCTTCACGAGCTCCGCCAGCGGATCCTGAAGCCTGCGCGCAATCGACACCGCTCCGCGCAAGGTCACATCGAGCTCGGGCAACTCTTCGGACGCGAAGGCAGAGGCCGAATAGACCGACGCGCCCGCTTCCGACACCACGATTTTCGACATCTTGAGATCCGGCAGCAGCTTGACCAGTTCAGTGGCCAGCTTGTCGGTTTCACGGGACGCAGTGCCGTTGCCGATCGCAATCAGCTCAACCTTGTGCTGGTTGGCCAGCTTGCCGAGGATCGCGAGCGCCTCGTCCCAACGCCGCTGCGGCTCATGCGGGAAGATCGCTGTGGTCGCCACGACCTTGCCGGTTGCATCCACGACCGCCACCTTGACGCCCGTGCGATAGCCCGGATCAAGCCCCATCGTCGCACGTGTGCCGGCCGGAGCCGCGAGTAGCAAGTCGCGCAGGTTCGATGCGAACACACGCACGCCTTCTTCTTCCGCGGCCGTCCACAGCTTCAAGCGCATGTCGATATTGAGATGAATCTGAATCTTGGTGCGCCATGCCCAGCGCACGGTATCAACCAGCCAGCGGTCCGCGGGCCGTCCACGATCAGCGATCGCGAAACGCTGGGCGATACGAAGCTCATACGAGTTGGCGCTCGTCGAAGGAGCGGCGGACGCTTCCGGCTCGATATGCAGATCAAGCACCTCTTCCTTCTCGCCGCGGAACAGCGCGAGAATGCGGTGCGAAGGCAGTTTCACCAGCGGCTCGTTGAATTCAAAATAGTCGCTGAACTTCGCGCCGGCCTCCTGCTTGCCGTCGCGGATACGCGAGGTCACCACGCCGTTCGACCACAGTTGCTCGCGAAGCGCACCAATCAGGTCGGCGTCTTCCGCAAAGCGTTCCACGAGAATTGCGCGCGCACCTTCAAGCGCAGCAGCGGCATCTGCCACCTGCTTCTCAGCATTGACGAAGGACGCTGCCGCGGCCTGTGGATCGCTGTCCGGCTTAGACAGCAGCATGTCGGCCAAAGGCTCAAGTCCTGCTTCCTTCGCAATCTCGGCCTTGGTGCGACGCTTCGGTTTATAAGGCAGGTAAATATCTTCAAGGCGGCCCTTGCTGTCCGCCGCCATGATCGAGGCCTCTAGAGCCGCATCAAGCTTACCCTGCTCGCGGATCGAGTTCAGAATGACCGTACGCCGATCTTCGAGCTCGCGCAGGTAAGTCAGACGCTCTTCCAGCATGCGCAACTGGGCATCGTCGAGCCCACCGGTTGCTTCCTTGCGGTAGCGTGCGATGAACGGAACTGTCGCTCCCCCGTCGAGCAGTGCCACAGTGGCATCGATCTGCTCTTCACGAACGCCGAGCTCTTCAGCGATTTTCTGGTGAATGGTTTTTGCCACGCCCGCACCTACTTCTCAAACCGCGACTCACAAACCCGGCCGCCAAGGGAGGGGCATATGGGCTACAAGGAATCGATTCTTCAACCCCTGTATGACACCATTCAGCTGCTGTGCACGGCGAAAGTTTGTCTTGGATCGAGTACCGTTGCAGATAGATACGAACAGGCATAAACATCTGATAGTGTAGGAGAATTAGTCTTCCGCTCAATCGAGCAGCGCGTACCGTTCAAGAATATTTCTGGACTGCGCGCTTGGAATTCCTGGTTCTGGCAACCTAAAGCGGTGTTATCCCAACCAGATAGTGGTCGCCGTTATCACAAGCCCAGCGATTGCACCGGGACGGCGTTATGCAACCGTCCGCTCCCGAGCGGAAGACCAGCGCACGTCTTCGCTTGGGCCTTTAAATGCGTGGGTCTTCTCGTGCCACTTCCACGCTGTACGAATAATCGTCTTGAGATCGGAATGAGCGGGCTTGAATTGCATGACCTGCCGAGCAGACGTCGGGTCCGCGACAAGCATCGGCGGATCACCCGCGCGACGCGGACGGTAGATCAGCGGCATCGTGTGCCCTGTTTCGGAAAAAATCGCTGCGAGAATCTGTTTGACCGAATAACCGACGCCGGTCCCCAAATTATAGATTCCGCCTTGATGACCGGCCGTGAGCATGTCCACCGCTTGTACATGAGCGGCCGCGAGATCAGTAACATGAATGTAGTCTCTGACCGCTGTCCCATCGAATGTGTCGTAGTCGTCACCAAAAATACTGAAGTCGTCCAGATGTCCTTGCAGCGCCATCATGGCTCTGGGGATTAAATGTGTCTCGGGATCGCGTTGCTCGCCGGTGGCTCCCGAGGCATCTGCACCGCTGGCATTGAAATAACGGAAACAAATCGAATTGAGCCGATAAGCATTGCGATGGTCGGACAGGATTTCCTCGATCATCAGCTTGGATTTGCCGTAAGGATTGACGGGCTGTTTCGGATCAGTCTCGGAAATCGGATCAGCGCCGGCGTTGCCATAGACGGCGCCAGTGCTGGAAAAGATCAGGTGAGGACAATTCGCCTCCCGCATCGCCCGTAACAACGAAAGCGTGCCACCCACGTTATTCGAATAGTACTTCTGCGGATCAACCACGGATTCACCGACCGCGCTCACTGCTGCAAAATGCATAACAGCAGCGAAGTCGTGCGACCGGAAAACCGTCTCCAGCCGCTCTTGATCCTGGACGTCCCCCTCCAGCAGCGGCCCCCATTGCACGAAACGCCTGTGACCGGTGGAGAGATTGTCGAAACAGACCGGCAGATATCCGGCTTCAGACAAGGCCTTGCAGCAATGAGAGCCGATATAGCCGGCACCACCCGTTACCAACACCGTGCCGCGTCCCGTCATGGCCTCAACCTTGCCTGCAATGTCGACCGGCAGCCATTTAATTGGCTATTATTATCTGATTCAAGAAATTTAATTTCGATATATTTAATTGGATGGAATCTAGACAATCCAGCCGAACGAAAAGAAATATATCAGAAAATCAACAAGATAGCCGCCGACACAAGGGGCCTAATTGGGAGACCTGTCCCAGAACCGTGCCGCGACAATGCCGAGCGAGCCGCCGGCGAGTTTAATCAGAAGATCAGAAAATCGGGCATGACGGTCAGGCGTAAGAAGCTGGGATAGCTCGAGCACAACCGCACTCCCTAAAACGAGCATTCCGACGATGACCGAATGGCGAGGGTAAGCCAGCGCAAACAGCACCCCGGTGACCGCAAATGCCGCGATATGCTCAAAACCAACGCCTGCAACATGAGGACGAGCTCCAATCGGAGACAACGTTGCAAAAGCGATGAAGATGAGACTTAGCCAGGCCGCGACGGCAGCAAGTCTGCGATAGACGTTCACATCGCCACCCTGGTCAATAAATGAAAATCCCCGGTATTCAGCGATTTTAAATGTCGGCTCGCGGCCAAAGCAAGGTCCAAAACTTAAGCCCGCGTTAACGCTCCAAAAGGAGCATCCGCTGTAGGTTTCAAGCCGTGGCACTCGGCAGACTGCCGGTGCGGGTTATGCGGGCGGAACCGTCGGAATCTTCAGACCGGCATTAACAGCGCGGACCAGATGGTTTGGAAATTACTTTCACGAAACGACCGTCGCGCCTCGCGCGTGCCCGAGGGTGTGCGTATCTATGCCGTTGGAGATATTCACGGCCGCGCCGATCTTCTGGCTCCGATGCTGTCCCAGATCGAGATCGATATTGCGCTTCACCCGATTTCTCGGCCCGTTGTCGTTTTCCTTGGCGACTATATCGATCGCGGACCGTCCTCAAAGACCGTGCTTGACCTTCTCACCAACAACGACCTCCCCTTCGAGACCGTCTTTCTCAAGGGCAATCACGAGGCATTTCTTCTCAAGTTCCTGGACAACTCAGAAATTCTGGATGACTGGCGGCAGTGCGGCGGCCTCGAGACTCTGATTTCCTTCGGAATAAAGCCTCCGATCAATCCCGCGCCATATGAGCGCGCGCAACTGGCTCGCAGCTTGAGCGGCGCGCTGACCCCAGCGCATCGCCAATTTTTCGAAACGCTTCAGCCGACTTTCGTTTGTGGCGACTTCGTCTTTGTTCACGCGGGACTGCGGCCACTCGTTTCGATCGAAGACCAGAACGAGGATGATCTGCTCTGGATTCGCGACGACTTTCTGCTTTGGGACAAGGAATTCGAGAAGATCGTGGTTCACGGACATACACCCGTCCGCGAACCCGATATTCGAGCCAATCGCATCAATATCGATACCGGCGCCTTCGCAACAGGGCGGCTGACCTGCTTGACAATTGACGGTGCAGAGATCGCCACCCTTGTCGATGTGCAGGAATGGCTGCGTGGCTTGCCTCATCTCGGGTTGTCAGAGGACGGACACAATGGCCTGCCTGAATCAACACAAGCAGCAGCTATGAAAGATTCAACGCTTGCCAGCATCCACGTGAGAGCGATGGCAGCGCAACTCAGGATCCAGGGCCCTCATCTCGCAGCAGCCATTCACGCCAAACAGCTGAGGGAGTCCCTGTCTTTCTATGACAAAGACTCCCTCACGCGTCTTGATCCTCGTAAGCCAAAACTTGGCTAGTTCTCCTTAAACGCTCTCGATGCTTGATCCCGCAAAGGCTTCATCAAGTAAGACAATGCCGTTCGGCCACCTGTCTGGATGAATGCGTCAACGGGCATACCTGGCAGGAGCTTCGCGCCCCCCAGACGCTCGACTTCATCCGCCTTGAGCAGAATGCGGGCGACGTAGTAGCTGGTGCCTGTCCGCTGATCCTGCGTGAGATCCGCGGAAACGAGACTTACATCTCCCTTGATCTCCGGCGTCGTGCGCTGATTAAAAGCTGCAAATTTCAGGATAGCTGATTGCCCGAGATGAACGTGGTCGATGTCCTGAGGGGCAATCTTGACCTCGACAGCAAGCGCGTCAGCATCTGGAACGATCAGCATGATCTGCTCACCTGGCCCGATCACGCCGCCGATCGTATGTACGGAAAGCTGATGCACACGCCCATTTTGCGGTGCGCGGATATCGACGCGATTCAATTGATCGACGGCAGCGATCTTGCGTTCGGCAAGTTCGGCCAACTTTGACCGCACTTCGACGAGATCCTTACCCACCTCGCTCCGCAGATCCTGCTCGACCTGAATGATCTGAAGTGCGATTTCGGCCATCTTTCCCTTTGACTGCGCAATCATACCACTCAGCTGACTACGCTCGCCCTCGATACGAGCTGCATCACGCTCCAGAGCTGTGAGACGGGTGATCGGAACCAGATTTTTTTCCCGGAGGGTCCGCACGCCTTCCAATTCCTGCTGGATGAAGTCGACTTCTTTCTTCTTCGCTTCAACCTGTCCGAGATAGCCTTTGATCTCGTCTTCCAGCTGCGCACTACGCTCCTTCAGCTGTGATTTTTGCCCTTGGCGCGCCTGCCGACGCAATTCAAACAGACTGCGTTCGGACGAGACTGCGTGCGCCGCATCCGAGCTCGGCTGACGGGCTCGTTCCAGCAGCGAGGCAGGGAAAACCACTTCGTCGAGCCCGTCGCGCTCGGTTTCAAGGCGAGCCTGACGCGCCATGAATTCATCGACGTTCTTGGTGATGATCGATGCAGCCGCCTTGGTTTGCGTTTCATCGAGGCGCACCAGAATGTCCCCGGCGCGGACGCGGTCGCCATCGCGGACCCGCAGTTCACCCACAACACCTCCCGTGGGGTGCTGCACCTTCTTGACGCTGGAATCGACCACAAGGGTACCTTGCGCAATGACTGCGCCCGACAGCTCGGTGGTCGCGGCCCATCCGCCGATTCCGAACGTCACCATCATCACAAGGACGACGCCGACGATCAGATAGCGCTGGATGGAATGCTGGGCTGAATCGACCACCTTGTGGCTTGCAGACACGATCATCTGGTGGTTCATCGAGCCCTCCCACGATCCGCCGCCATTCGGAGTGGCACAGGCGTAGGCCGCAGAACTTTGTTTAGAACTTCTTCCTTCTCACCGAACGCCTGCGATGTACCGTCGGCAATTACCAGAACGTGGTCGACGCCATCGAGAGACTTAGGCCGATGCGTGACAACGATCACGATGCCCCCACGATTACGGACGTTGAGGATGGCCTTGGTCAGCGCCGCTTCGCCTTCCGAGTCGAGATTTGAACTCGGCTCGTCGAGCACCACCAGGAACGGATTGCCATAGAACGCCCTTGCGAGCGCAATGCGCTGACGTTGTCCGGCGGAGAGTGCCATGCCCCCCTCACCGATCTTCGTGCCGTACCCATCAGGGAAGGACAAAATCAGTTCATGCGCCCCGGCTGCGCGGGCAGCATCCAAAACCGCTGCCGGTGTCGCCTTCGGATCAAAGCGGGCGATATTCACTGCGACGCTTCCATCGAACAACTCGACGTCCTGCGGCAAATATCCGAGATGGCGGCCAAGTCCCTCAGGTGACCACTGATCGAACGTGGCGCCATCAATCCTGATCTTGCCATGTACCTGCGGCCACACCCCGACAAGCGCACGCGCGAGGGATGATTTTCCGGATCCGCTCGGCCCAATGATTCCCAGGCCCTGACCGCTGATCAGCGAAAACGAGACGTTATGAAGCACCGGCCGCTCAGCCCCCGGGGGCGCAACATGAATCCGGTCAACGGTCAATGACTGCTCCGGCGGCGGGAGTTCCATCGGCTCGCCTTCCTTCGGAAGCAGCGTCAGCAGCTGATCCAGGCGCTGAGCAGACTGACGCGCAGACACAAAACCCTTCCAATTGGCGATCGCCAACTCAACAGGGGCCAGTGCGCGCGACGTCAGAATCGAGCTGGCGATGATGATGCCTGCTGTCGACTCTCCATGGACGACCAGATAAGCGCCAACAGCAAGAACGCCGGACTGCAGAACCATGCGGAAAACCTTCGACATTCCACCAATGCCGCTTGCCACATCGTTGGCTGCCTCGTTTGCCGCCATGTAATTCTTGTTCACTTCGAGCCAGCGGGCCGCAGCCCGGTGCTTCATTCCCATGGCCCGCAACACTTCAGCGTTGCGCCGCCCCTCAACGGCAAGGGCGTTGCGGGACATCGCAAATATTGCTGATGCCTTGGTGGCAGCCCGCGTACGAATCTCAGTCAGGACCGTAAAGCCGACCAGCACGATGGCACCCGCCAAGGCGACCGTCCCGATCCAGAAATGGAAATAGAAGCAGATGCCGAGATAAAGTGGAATCCACGGCAAATCGAACAGCGCGGACGGACCGCCGCTGGCAAGAAAACTACGGACTTGATCGATATCGCGCAGCGGCTGCAAACCATCGCCGTCCCCGCGCGTTTTCAATGGCATACGGACGACAGCGTCAAAGACTCTGTGACCAAGCGTTTCCTCGAGAAAGCGGCCGATGCGGCCGCTGATACGGGTGCGGACCAGATCGAGTGCGCCTTGAAAGACGTACAGAATAATAGCCAGCGCCAGCAATGCGATCAGCGTCGGCACACTCCTGCTGGGCAATACGCGGTCGTAGACCTGCAGCATGAAGAACGAGCCGGTCAGCATCAACAGGTTGCTGAGACCGCTAAAAACGGCGAGGCCCCAAAACGCCTGTCGGCACGAGGCCAGAAAATTGATGACCTCCGACCTCTGTTGATGAAACGCGACAACCGAGCGCCGCGGTTGAGCGGAGAAAATAAGCGGCCTGACGCGTTCAACCGCCGTCCGCAATTCCTGACGTGAACGGGACGAAAAAGATTTCGCGCGTTCATACGCCCTGAAAACCTCGCGGGATGTCCTTGTGAATCCCTGTGACCGTGCAAAGCGCTGTATGGCAGCCGCGGCTGCAGTGGCCTGTGGCGCCCATTTCGGACTGGCCTCGGGTGCAGCCGTTTTTGCAGATTGCATTCCATTGTGCGGAGGAATTACCCCCCGTCGACCAGACTCGACCATCGTAGGTGCCCCACGAGTTATCTAACCAATTATTTATTCCCAAGAGCGGCTATCACACCGCTCTTGGGTCACTCTCATAGTCGGACGTGACGACTCGACTCCGTAATTACGCGAAGTGGAAGTCGTACTTGTCCAACGAAGCTAGCTTCGTGTCCTTCAACGTCAGCGTGTTACCGCTCCCCGCGTTGATGACCACGTCGTGACCGCTTTGCGATGCGTGAGACAGAACGTCCGCGAAACTGTCGAAGACGCTCTTGCTGAACTGCACCACATCGTGACTACGACCGGCTTCCTGGAAGTCCTTGATGACATCCTTGCCGAAGTTCGCCGCGAACACGAAGGTGTCACGACCTCCGTTGCCGCTGAACAAATCGTTGCCTGACGTCCCCTTCAGCGTATCGCCACCGTTGGTGCCGAGAATGGCACTGCCGGCAGCCATGCTGCTCTGACCACTGCTGTCCACGACCTTCGTCGTGAAGTTATGGACCGCATCCGAAACAGCGGATTTGGTGGTCAGACTCCACGTTCCATCGGCGGCCGCCTTCACGGTCCCGACAGATCCCTTGCCATTATCGAAGATCGTGATCTGGCTGTAAGGATCGGCCGTTCCCTTGAACGTCACCGTGTCATTCCATTTCTGGTAGAGACCGGTAAACGCGGAATCCGCGGTATGGCCATCATTGTGCGAATCGACGTTAAGGTTAACCGCCGCAGACGCTTTGCTGATGTTGCCGGCAGCATCAGTGGCCGTCGACGTCAAGCTGTGCTTCCCATCCGCGAGATTGTCCGCAGCGTAGGTCCACGCTCCCTTGTCATTGGTCGTCGCGGTTCCGATCTGCTTGGTACCGTCAAACACCTTCACCACGCTGTTGGCTTCGGCCGTTCCGGTCAGCGTGACGTGATCGGCATTGACCGCACCACCGGTGACAGCCTTCCCATCTGACGAGAACGAAGCGATCGTCGGCGCATCAGGCGCATGCGTGTCGATCTTCACCGACGTAGCTGCGGAAGCGCTGGTGCCTACTTTTGCCGTGAGATTGTGAGACCCGTCTGCCAGAGCGGCAGTCGTGTAGCTCCACGCACCGCTGCTGTTTGCAGTGGCCGTTCCAATCTGGTTGGCTCCGTCGAACACAGCTACTTTGGCGTTAGCAGCCGCAGTGCCCGTCAGAGTCAGCGTGTTGTCGCTGGTGATACCATCTCCAACTTTGCCCGTGTCGTTCGAGAACGACGCAATCTTCGGCGCAGCGCTCGGTGTACCCGGATTGCTTGGATTGGTGGGGTTGGTCGGGTTAGTCGGCGTCGACGGAATGTTGACGGTTACAGCCTGCGAGGCGGTGCCGGTATTGCCCGCCGCATCCATCGCCTTTGATGTCAGGCTATGATTGCCGCTTGCCAGTGCACCGCTGGTGTAGGTCCAGGAGCCGCTACCGTTTGCCGTCGCGGTGCCGATCTGGGTCGAGCCGTCAAACACCTTAATGGTGCTGTTGGCCTCCGCCGTACCGGTCAAAGTGACGGTGTTCGGTGTGGTTGCCGCCGCCGTAGCGGCCTTGGCCGCAGTGGAAGCGGACGTCGCCATCGTCGGAGCCGTTGGTGCCGTGGTGTCGATCTTCAGATTCAATGCCGAAGACGCAGCACTGGTGGCGCCGGATGCGCTGGTCGCCTTCGCGGTCAGGCTGTGGCTACCATCCTTCAGCGCAGCAGTGGTGTAAGACCATGCGCCACTGCTGTTGGTGGTGGCCGTTCCGATCTGAGTCGTGCCATCGAACACCTTGATGGTGCTGTTGGCAGCGGCCTTACCGGTCAGCGTCACTGTATTGTCGTTGGTAATGCCATCGCCCGCGACACCGCTGTCGTTGGAGAAAGCATCAATCTTGGGAGCGTCAGGTGTCGTCGGCTGGGTAGGTGTCGTCGGGTTTGACGGATTCGTGTTCCCACCGCTTGTAACCAATCCCTTCGCAATCGTGTCGCCATCGTTTGCGTTCCCGGTATAAACCGGAGAAGACTGGTTGAAGTTCACGGGTCCCCAATAACCGCCGCCGATGTGGTTATTTGTGATCGAGACACCAGTAATTGAGCCGCCGGAAAATTGGGCGTCCGAGTATACTGTGTATCCGCCACCCACCAGCAGATTACCGTCGACCTTGATATTCGAGATCGGCCCGAAGTAGTTGTCGATCATAATCGCCGCTGTTTGCGTATGCGGATTGACGACAGTGTTATGCGAGATTGTAACGTTGGAAATCCCGCCGTCGATCTGAATACCGTCGTAGTGCGGCGACCCCGACGCTTTCAAGTCGTGGATATAATTGTCTTGAATCACGCTGTTGCCCGAGGACAGGGCAATGCCGTTCTCGACATTGTAAATGTTGTTCCCGATAAACGTACCTTGCCCTGCGATACCGCAAGAGCCGTCGTTACCGGTGCCGACACCGTTGATTTCACAGTTCTGAACAACCGCGCCAGTTACTCCTGGCGAAACTCTAACGACGTAGAATGCAGGCGAAGTGATCTTACAGTTTTCCAGCGTCACGTTTGGGGCGTTGATGTAGACGGTGCCCTTGATATCGAGCCCGGAAATAACCGCCCCCGCCTTATTCACAACGACGTCGCCCGACGGGGTTAATGTCACGCCCGCAGGTACACCCGTGCTTGTCGCGTCGGGAAATCCAGTTGTTGTAGCCAATGTAACTCTCCTTCAAGTTCGACGGTATTTACGACCCAACCAATATTCTGTGATGCAATTGGTCGAGCAGCTCACCGGTGTCGTATTGGTCGAGTGCGAGCGGCTTTTTTTGGACGACTTAGCGGCTCGTCGAAGGTGATTCTCGATTTGTTAATCAAACTTACAGCACAGAGGGGATTTAATAAGCTGATCTCGTTGAATTCATTCGCGATTCGACGATTTAAACGCAACACAAGACGACAAGCTTGTAGCGATTTGATCACACGCAACGCAATTATTCAGAGGCGGGCTTTTCAATATATCCCTTATTCAGTCATTTATTCCCAATGACGCACTACAATCACACGTTGGAGAGTTCTAGGCCGCACAATGCAACTTGGAATTCGTCGTAATCTGGGCGCGCCGTCCCTCTTCTCCAAAAAAGGGACAAAACGCCGCCCAATCGGAAAATAATCCTGGATTTTACTTGTTGATAAATGCCCGCCCCGAATCACCTTAAAATATCATCGAAACGAAATAACGCTTCAAATAACTGCACCAAACGCATCCGGCGTTGCCGCCAGCGGTCGCGGGCAGGTACATCCGCATAATCATATGTTTTTAAATGAGAATATTTCTGCTTCGAACCGGAAAGCAGCTAATCGCATACCCAGCGAGGCTGTAAAAAGCCTTCGGAGCAACGACAGACCTCTCTTCTGCTTGGCCGTGCGTCACCTGACAATGTCTCGCGGCAACTTTCGGCTGCGAGTTCAAAATAGTCCAAACGAGTCCGCCTTACTTCGCGTACGTCAAATCCCGCCCGGTTACATCATCAACATTCCCACGCCAGACAGGGGTGTTCTTCACGACAGATCTGTATCCCCAATGGCCTTTGCCCAATCGATTCTCGACGAATGAAACGCCCGAGATCGTTCCACCGTTAAATTGACCATCGGAGTACACCGAGTAACCGCCTCCAATGAGCCGGTTCTGCTCAACCGTAATATTGGAAATCGGCCCAAAATAGTTATCGATCATCACAGCCGAAGTCTGCGTATATGGATTGATGACTGTGTTGCGTCGGATGGTTACGTCCGAAATACCGCCATCGATTTGAATTCCATCATAGTGAGGGGATCCGGACGCTAGAAGATCGTGGATGTAATTGCCTTCAATTGTTGCGCTTCCATCAAGCGTAATTCCATTCTCCACGTGATAGATATTATTACGCAGGAATGTGCCCGCGCCTCTTATGCCATTTGAGCCGTCGTTGTCCGTTCCAACCCCATCTATTTCACAATCCTGAACGACGACATTCTCGGCACCGCGCTTGATTCGCACGATATCGAATCGCGCGCCCCTGATACGCGAGTTCATTAGCTTGACGTTTGAGGCGTTGATATCGACGGTCCCACGAATATCCAGACCGGAGACAACTGCGCCCGCCTCGGTAATAACGATGCTACCAGAAGGCTTCAGCGTTGTTCCTGCAGGTACCCCGGAATTACCTTCGTCAGGCCAAGCCGTTTGGGAAGTGGGATGCGCGACAACCCCTACTTCCTTTTCGCCCTGCGCCCAAGCTCCATTCATTGGCAAAGAAAACACTAATAAAAGAAAGAGAGGCCAGCCACGCTTTTGATGCTCGGCCAGACTTGGTCGAAGCGCTTCACGCATTTTAGGATGCCTCGTGATGCCAGCTCGGCCTACCGACCTCTCCCCGCAAGCCGGCAAATATCCCCTCGAGCGCAGCGATAAAATTCGATGTCGCACCAGATCGCAAAAACCTGGCTGCGTACAAACACGAAGTTACGATTCGTAATGGAAGAGACCACGGAAAATGCTTGCGCACGAAATGGATGCCGTTTCGCTGCTGAAGATAAACCGACAATTTTGGCATGGCGGCAAGACCTCTCGCCGACCCAGTTGCCGTTCCTCGCTTATGTGCGACGATAGATTTACTCGCATAACCAAGGCCTGTCGGCTTGGCACGCACCCCCCAATCGAGGTCCTCAAAGAAAAGGAAGTAACTTTCATCCATGAGACCGATTGTTTCGATGCAACGTCTCGTTACATACATCGATGCCCCCGACGGACTATCCATTGCGTCTTCAATCTCTGAGAGGTCATGAGGCGCATCAAGACGCTCGTTGAGTCCGATTGAGACGCCCCTTGACGCCAGTCTCTGCCAATGCAGCCCACCACGAAAGCGAACACGGACAGGCTCTTCGAGATCGAGGATAGTGCTACCGACCATCCCCTTTCCCCCGACTTCTGCTCGCTCGACAAGAGCCGCAAGCGCGTCCTCTCTCGGCACAGTATCGGGATTTAAAATCCAAAGACCTTTCCAATCGAGGGCTTTCAGAAGCGGCTGGGTCCAAGCATTGATGCCGCCTGCGTAACCTAGGTTATCGGCGGCACATCCAACCCAGATATTCGAGGGCCTGTTGCGAAAGCGAAAACGCATCACTTCAACAAACCGGGTCGTCGAGAGGCTTGGTGCAGGAAGGTCTCCTACGACGGTGCATAGCGCTTCGCTTCCCGCAAGTTCCTCAACAAGGCGCCGATAGAACGGCGGACCTCCGTTCTCGCAGATGAAAACATCGAAATTTGGCGCGAGCGAAGCGGATGAAATGGCGGTCAGACAATCTACGATATCCGCTGGATTGCGAAAGCCGACGATCACAACCGCAACTTCTGCGGTGCTATCGATAAGCGCCCGTTTCCCGTCGCCGGTTAGCGAATTCTGCCCCATGCGCGAATTTTACCTTTGACTGTCACCGTTCGGCGCCATTAACAAATTCATTATTGCTCAATGCGTTGAATATATATTGCAATAACATTTTTGTACATTTTAAATGTCAAAATGGCGATTAATTAAATAGCGAATGAAGGCGACCCGACAGCATGAATCCAAAGGCTTTGGCACGTTTCTTTTACGCGAATGTTCCGGGGGTCGCCGCTGCTAGGTTTGCAGCCAAGGATTATGCGGCGTCATATTTCTCCAAACCGGAATACAAGGGAGCTGGGAAGCTGCCATTAAGTGACGGCCTGATCGTCGACGTCGGAGCCAATCGCGGACAAAGCATTGCTGCCTTCAAGAGGCTCGAACCACGGGTCAAGATCGTCGCGTTTGAACCAGAGCCAATGGCGGCGCAACGCTTGTCGATGCGTTATCGGAATGACCAAACAGTTACAGTGCACGGATGCGCGCTCGGCGCCTGTCCGGGCGTCATTACTTTTTTCATTCCCAAATATGGTTCGTGGGATTGCGACGGGATGGCATCGACCGATCGCGAGCAGGCGACGTCCTGGCTGAGCGACCCGGGCCGAATGTATCATTATGATAAAAGCAAACTGACCCTAAGAGAATATCCCGCGGAGTGTAGGACTCTCGATTCATATGAATTGTCGCCTCAGCTCATTAAACTTCACGCTCAAGGCGCTGAACTCGAGATCGTTAAAGGAACGCGGCATACCATGAAAGAGCACCGGCCGGCCCTCATGTGCGCCTTCCCGACGCCAGCCTTCACCGAGTTTGTTCGCGAGTTTGGCTACCGGCCTTACATCTACAGCGACGGGCATTTCAGTCCCGGGCTGACAAGACCACCTGTAACCTTTACCTGGTACCTGACGAATGAAAATAGCATCCACCGTTCCATTGTCGGCAGATAAGGCGCACATCTTGGGCCCGGGCCAGCTGCAACGCTGGACGTTCAATCGCATCTGATCTCAAAACACGATGAGCGTCCTGAATGCGTGAAAGGACATCATCATATTCAAAATAGACCATCGCATCGAAACAACGGATACCTGGATCCGTTTGCGACCTACAATCGTAGATGCTCTCGACCAGCTCAGGTTTGCTGAACCTGCTCCGTTCGCCTCAACAGTCTTGAAAACACGGAGGCCATGGACTTCACGTAATCTGCCGCGGGCTTCAGAAGCCGCCATACGCGGAAGCCCAAGCGCCACTTACAATTGAGAAAAAACCATGCAAGCGATTGCTTCACGCGTGGATCTAACTCAACCGCATGTTCCGAGAGTCGGCGGGAGAGGTCCATATTATCTTCATTGAATGCGCGGCTTGCACACCCGACTGCATCGCAAGCCAACCGCAGCAACAGCGATCGACGAAGCGTCGGAGCATCTTCAAGCACCTCACTGCAGCGACTAAAAAAATGATCGAACGCCGCCTTACGCTGACGGAGATCTTGTTCTGGCGAATAACCTCGTGACATATTGGTCGCATGGCGGCGGTAGACTGCGAGGTCCGTATCCAGAAAGCCAACGCAACCATGCGCGGCAAATCGCAACCACATCTCCATATCGCCGCTATGGGTCAACTCCGGCGCATAGCCGCCTAATTTTTTCTGCAGGGCGGTTCTAACCATTACGCTCGGTGCGAGGACGACATTTCGAGCGCCGCTAAGCTCAATAAAATCAAGGCCCGTAAATATACGGGTGCCAACGGTCGCACCAAGATCGGCTGATGGCTTTATTTCCTCACCATGATCGAGTGGAATGGCCCTCCCAAAAGTAAATCCAACGGAAGGGTAGCGATCCATGAGTTCGGCAGACCGTCGAAGCGCATCTGGCAGCAGGTAATCGTCCGCCGACAGCAGAACCATATAGTCCGCGGAAGCCCACGCAATTCCTTCGTTGTAGGTAGCGATATGCCCCATATTCGAAACGTGCTTGAGGAAACGAACGCGCTCGTCGCGGCAAGCGAGATCCTCCGCTATTTCGGCTGTGTCGTCCGGTGACGCGTCGTCGATAATCAATATCCGAACTGTTGGCCCAGACTGCGTCAGAACGCTTTCAACACATTCGCGGAGAAAGTGACCGTATCGATAACAGGGAATGATGACATCCACCGAACTCAACGGACGCTCCTATAAATCAATAGAGAGGATTTACCGACTGCGGCGTGTGCAAGACCGAGACAGCGGTAGATCTGATACATTATTCTTAAACACGCCCCAACAATTAACTATTTAAAATAGAAATATAGATTAATTTCCAGAAGAATTATCTCAACGCCACAAAATATCACTAAATTCAACGACTTAGCAAAGATACGCTCATTGCCGGCAGATTTAAATCTAATGGACAAAACTGAGCCTTTACAATTATTTTATTTCTACGGGAGCCGCTAGAAGGGGCGCATTTTCTTAAGTCCGAGCTGCAGGCCGTGACGCGGATTACTCTTGCAGATGGTTTTTCGCAGTTGGAATCTTGAAAACCAGGACATCCTTTGGGTGAAAATTGGATCCGACAGACGTGAATGAAATCTCAAAAATGCGACCGTCTGGTCTCGCGCTATTTGCCATGTGGGCACAGCGTCGCCGTTGGCCGATTCCACACGCCGTGAGAAAAGTCGCCCGTACATTGCTTTCCGGGTTTCGAAGCAATAACGCCCGAATTGACGACTGGTCCCATCCGCTCATCGTTCGTCAAGAGACTCCCTTCGTGGAGATGCCAAGCATAGACGATCAACAGATGGCGACAGTGCCCATCGGGCAACAGGCCACCCCCACCAGCGTAAGCCAGTCCAAAACCCGTCTACGCTGCCTGATTCTGACAAGCGTGCTGGATGCAGGCGGTATCGATGAGTTCGTCGCATTCCTGGCGCGCCGGCTACCCAGCAAAGACATCGATACGCTCGTGATGTTGACGGATTCTACTGCCGGCAGCGGCCGTCTTGTAAAAGCTTTACGGGAGGAAGGGATACCAGTGATCGACGAATCCCCGGAAGATAGTTGTCGATGGCTTGCCGCTCATCGCCCCGACGTCATCAGTGCACACGCTCCCCCCGACTGGATTGTCGAAGCGGCCCAGGCACTGAACATTCCCGTCATTGAGACGCTTCATGCCGTCCCCACTCCAATAGGGACTGATTGGGGGAAGGAAGGTCCCAGAAGCCGCAATATCAAGTTCTTTATCGCTGTGAGCGAAATGGTGAGGCGGCAGTACCTGCGAGGCAATCCGGAATTCGACGCGGACGCCATCTTCACCATTCCTAATGGCTACAACGATACTCACCGTCCTACCGTCGATCGGATGAAAGCAAGAGCTTGGCTCGGCCTCGATCAGGAGTTTCTCTTTATTTCGCTTGCACGGCATGTATTGCAAAAAAATGCCTACGGCCTGATCGCTGCTTTTACGGAGATAGCACGCGAGTTTCCACAGGCTCATTTGGTCATAGCGGGTCGCATGGATGACCCTGCATATATCGAACAGGTGTATTTCCTCCGCAGTCAGTTGCAGGAACGACAAAGAATTCACCTGCGTGATAATCTTTCCAATCCATCCCCCTTGTTCGCCGCAGCCGACTGTTTCGTCCTCAATTCCTTTTTCGAAGGTTGGCCTCTATCATCCATGGAAGCGCTTTGTGCTGGATTGCCTGTCGTGATGAGCGATGTCGGCGGCGCCCGCGAACAAATTGGCACAAATGGGGAGCGCGGCTACGTAGTACCCAACCCCGCCGGCGATCCGGAGACAGTCAGCTGGGAGAGCTCTGCGAGAGAGCGCTTTCGGCCACAGAGAAACAAAGATGCTCTGGTCCAGGCCATGCGTTCAGTCATCGAAGATCGAGAACAATGGGCAGCGGCTCGCGCCACATTAATGAAAGATGCGAAGCAACGCTTTAGCGTGGAAACATGCATCGAACGATACGCAGAGTTATTTGAAAAAGCCGCTGTCAAATAACAAAAGTCAGAGAACACAATGACGAACGTCATCGCGCAACAAGGACTCAACTACCAACCCGGCGCAGATTGGCGCACTTCTCGCCGTGCTCCTTCGCGCTCCGGTCGTTTAGCGGCATGGCTTGTGTTCGGTGGAGCGCTGTTCCCGGGTGGAGTGGTTACGATCAATATGTTGGGCCCGAAGCTCACAGTTGGCCGAATAGGGATACTGCTGCTACTGATACCCGCGCTTATCAAGCTGACCAGAGCAAACCGCCGTTTAATACTGTCAGATTATCTTGTTTGCATGGCGGCGGCCTGGATGATCGGGACGGCTGCATACACAGGCGACGGGGACGACATATCGTCTGCGGCCGCGGAAAGTATCGAGTATGCAGGAGGCTATTTCGTTGCCCGGGGCCTGCTTTTTGGATACGCCGCACTCACTTCAATGACCAAAGTGCTCAAGATTGTTGCTCTCGTAGCCATTTCTCTAGCGCTTGCTGACAATCTATCTGGACGATTGGTCACTTACAACACGCTGGCCCAGCTTTCCGGTAGCGCATCTTTGCTGGGAGTCGACTTCAGAATGGGCATGGTGCGAGCGGCATCAACATTCGATCATCCCATCTTGTTCGGCACGTTTTGCTCGATCACCGGCATTATCTTCTTGTCTACAGAAACGGCTTCAAAGCGAATTTTGTGGGTTGGCCTATGCCTCTTCGGATGCTTCCTGTCGCTATCATCAGCCCCAATGCTATTTTTTCTTCTCGCGATAGCCACCTTTGCCTACGACAAGCTTATGAAACAGTTTCCTTGGCGATGGAGCGCGTTCTGGATTGCAATTTCGGCAGTCCTCCTTGTGATCTTCGTTGTGACGAACCATCCGATCGGGTGGATCATTTCTCACCTGACCTTAGATCCAGAGTCAGGATATTTCCGATTGCTAATTTGGGATACCGCGTTACCAAAGATTGCCGAAGAGCCATGGACTGGCTACGCGTTCAATTCCCTTGATGACTATATACTCGACTATACCGTCGATTGCGTTTGGTTGACGTTGGCGCTTCGATTTGGTGTTCCCTTGGTCGTCCTGATAATTCTCACCAACATCACAGCGATTCTGCCATCAGGAGCCCCCCGAAATCTGAGGCGCAACACCACTCAGATGGACGAACTGCGGCCGGGCTTTACCAGAGTTCTTTTGATCATAATGTTGACCGGTTTGACGGTTCACTATTGGCACTACATCTGGATTTACTGGGGACTTTGCGTTGGTGTTCGAGCGTCGCTTCGCGAACAGTCGATGACAGGCTATCAGCCCTGACATCCCGTCGACCAAGGTTATGATGTAAAGACCAGCTCAGCAATGAGAGCGAGTGCAGCTTCGAATTCCGGCTTACGAGATCTTGCCAACTCAATTTGAGCTCCGATAGATTTTTTACATCGATGGCATGGCTTTTAAGCCGCGACCGACCATACCCGCTACTCAGCGAGTTTCGTCAACTTGTTTGACTGAAGGCAGATCGATCGATGACCTTCCAGTTAACTCTGGGCTGCACAAGATTGCCGCCGTTGGCCTCACCGAGCATGATGTATTGCTTGGTAAGATGATGGCGCAGTAAGCCGAATGACAGCGTATCCAGCAACTGCGATTTCGACCCTTCGACTCCTGAGATCAAGCCATCTATAACTATTAAGTTGGCATCGTTGAGAAGCTTAACAGCTGTATCTTCGACGAAGAATCTCAGATGTGTACGATCCATGATGCCTGAGTCACGATAGGTAAACTTGCGCCCAAAGAGCAAGGGAAGCGTCACACTCAGATGAGCCACGTTCGGGACAGAAACGATAACACGCCCGTTGACTGAAAGAAGGCGACTTATTCTCTGAAGAGTGCTTGTCGAGTCTGGAACATGCTCAAGTACATCCAACAGCAGGATGAGATCGAACGTTTCAAGCTGCGGCATGCACTCATCTATATTTCCAAAGATAACCTCGTCGGCATTCAGCTCCAGCTGACTCCTAAGGTTCACATTTAATTCGATGCCGGTCGTCGTTGCATTCGGATAGATGGTTTTAAGCCACCTCAGTGTATACCCGCCACCGGCGCCGATATCGAGTATTCGAGATGCCGTCTTCGGCAATAGCGAGCGTATTTCCCGACGCGAGTGTTGGTAATAACGTGCTTGCGCCGCCTCTCCTAATGAATGGCTCGCTTTGTCTTGCATTTCCGAACCTCAACACATTCACTGTTCCGCTGAACGCGAAGTCCCGATTAAGAGCCCGCCACTCTCAAAGCACCGGGTAATCTTTTGGGCGCTACAATCTCTTGCCAGATCAACTCATGCCCTTTTGGCAACAATTACGAAATCCGAAACCAGAAGCGAGCGCCCGAGACCACCAATGCTTTTACGGCCCTTGTCAGGGATGACTCTAAAGATCTTCTCAACGGTCAATCCGCATGACGCGCACCATTTTCGAACTCTTCCGATCGATGTATTATGAACTCCCGTGGCCTCGTAGCGCCCCCACCTGCGGAGCTTTCTGTCGTTCTTAACACTCTGCCATAAGTATCTATAAGAGGGCAGGTTCGGCGCGCTGATGATAATCCTTCCGTTCGGCGACAGAAGATCGACGAACAAACTCAACAACTCAACCGGATCGCGAACGAATTGCAGAATATCCAAATATAACAAGCAATCAAAACGCTCGTTTTCGATACTAGCTCTAGCTGTCCGCAGATCGCCTTCTACTATTTCCACACCCGTTCTTGACGTACTGCTGCTGATGACCGGGTCGAGAGGAACTGCTGCGACACGCCTCCCACTCTTGACCAAGCGGCGCTCATTTGCAGCTGAAGCACAACCTATTGAAAGGATTCTTTTGGCGCCCTCTGGAACGGCCGACAGCACCTCGTCCCTGACGGGCTCGTAGTAGTCTTTTGAATACATGCTGTGCCAAAGGCGGGTGCCAGCATTGAGCAACGGAACAGGCGCGCGTTCGTCATGAACAATTCGCAACAGCGCTGCGATCTGAGAATTCAATTCGGGACCGTCTACACCCAGCTTGCCGATATATTTATTGGGCAGGTGGTGAGCCGCGAAATCTTCGATCTCAGAAACCGGAATGAGTTTCTTAAAGCCGCACTGCGTGTATGGGTCAGTGGCGGCAGTACAAAGAAGGTCGTACTTCCCCTCGTGTGGTTCAACTAAAAAGCCACCTGACTCGATCGCCTTTGCGAGCTGTTGCTGAGTAAGCAGATAGGAAGCCGCATGCTCGTTGGTAAAATGGGCAAGGCAATAATTCCCTCTTACCCTGACCGATGTGCAATCCCAGTGGAAGTGGCCGTGCATCTGAGGATAATTCAGCCCGCCGTCCAGATCCTTTTCTACGAGCAGAAAGCCCGCAATCTCGTCTTCCGCCAGTACGGCAGAGACTTCCAAGAATGCTCGAATATTCCGCTCTGTTATTAGGATATCGTCCTCTGAATAGATGAAGAGGTCATAATCATTCAGGCGTTCAGCAAACAACTTCTTGTGCGAAAACGGGAGCGACCATGGATTCTTGTTCGGAAGTCCGACGAGACATTCGATGTCTGCGGCCGGCCTCTTTTCGATGTTGGAAAGAATAACGATATCGATATCGAAAGGCATCGATCTGTATTCATCAATGACCTTTTCTAAATATCGGTTGTTCGCGGTCCCGTAGCTGGCGAGCGCGACCAGAATTCGACAATCTCGGACCTCGGAGCCTCTCGTGATAGAACTCTCCTCTCCCCGAAGTTTTACGGGAATCACCGCATGACCTCCGCACGCAAAGCAGCCGCCACACGTGCAGCATCCTCCTCGATCATTTGTGCATAAATCGGCAGAAGGATCGCGTGATCTTGGGCAATTTCGGATTGACGCAGATCATGACGCTGCCTGTCGTTGGCGTACGGCCCCTCGCGGTGAGAACACATAATCCCACGTCGCGTTGCGATACCTTGATCCAGGAGATTCTGCATCACCGTTTTCTGGTCGACCCTGCTCGGCAGACGCACGCAGTAACTTTGCCAGTTAGAGCGGGCCCATTCGGGCTCGAGCGGCAGACTCAACCCCTCAATATTGCCAAGAAGTTCGGTGTACCCTGCGGCCAGTGCGCGGCGACGCGTAACGATATCGGATAACTTCGCCAGCTGCTTGCGGCCGACAGCCGCCTGCATGTCGGTCATCCGATAATTGTAGCCGACCACAAGATAATCCTCGAAAATCACCTGCGGCGAGCCGTGCCGAACCGTGTCAGGAACGCTCATACCATGCTGCCGTAGGAGCCTGAACTTACCGTCGAACTCCGCGTTGGAGGTCGTCAGCATGCCTCCCTCACCAGTCGTGATCACCTTTCGGGGGTGAAAGGAAAAGCAGGCAATATCACCGTGAGGCTTGCCAATTCGATCCCATTGCTCGGTAATTCGAATCTCACTGCCTGCGGCACAGGCGGCATCTTCAATCAGAATAAGATCGTGCTTCTTGGCCAAAGCAGTCAGTGCGCCTAGATCACATGGCATGCCCATTTGATGGACCGCCAAAATGGCGCGCGTACGCGGCGTAATAGCTTCAGCTACCCGGACCGGATCGATATTGTAGGTTTCTGGATCGATGTCCACGAAGACCGGCGTCGCACCGCAATATCTGATGCAATTCGCCGTAGCGATAAATGAGTGACTCGTGGTGATCACCTCGTCACCTGCGCCAACATTCGCCGCGACCAAAGCAAGGTGCAGGGCTGTTGTACAGTTGGACACCGCACAGGCAAACGGCGCATCGACCATGGCCGCAAATTCACGCTCGAAGGCAGCGACTTGCGGCCCCTGGGAGACCCAACCCGACAGTACAGCCTCTCGCGCTGCGTCGGCTTCACTCTCATCAAGAAGCGGCAATGCGATGGGGATCATGATCCTAATGCCTGCTGCTTACTCGGCAGTGCCAAAGTGTCGCGTTCGGCCCGCCACCAATCAACCAATTCGGCGAGCCCCTTATGCAGCGGGATCGTCGCGCGGAAGCCGAGCATACGTTCTGCTTTATCGGTGGACGCCAGACGGCGCGGAACTGGATTGACGGAACGCTCCGGTGCAAATTCCGGCTCGAGTTCCTTCTTGCCCATGACCTCGGTCAGAGCTCGCGCCAATTCCGCCAGACTCGTTTCCGTTCCGCTCGCAACGTTGAAAACCTCGTCGCTGACTTTCGCCTTGGCTCCAAGGATATTGGCCCGCGCAACGTCTCTCGCATGCACGAAATCCATGGTCTGCCGGCCATTGCCAAAAATGATGGGGGGCAGTCCGGCTTCAAGGCGTTCCATCCAACGGATCAGAACTTCCGTATAGCGGCCATGAATGTCCATGCGATCGCCGTAGACGTTGAAATACCGGAACGCAACGTAATCGAGACTATGCATATCGTTAAACGATCGGAAAAGGCCTTCATTGAAAGCCTTTGCAGCGCCGTACAGCGTGCGATTGTCGTAGGGATTTTGGTCTTCCGTCGTCGGGAATCGATCCGCCATCCCATAAACGGAGGCAGACGAAGCCGCGATCACCTTTTCGATGTCATGCTTCACGCAAAGTTCGAGCAAATCGAACGTCGACTGCACCATCACTTCCATCGCAAGGCGCGGCTCCGCCGCGCAATGCGTGATCCGCAAAGCGGCTTGATGGAAAACAATGTCAGCGGATTTGACGAGAGCTGTCATCAGCCGATCATCTCGGATATCACCATGCACGAGTCGGACCGGCCCACGCCCCAGCGCACGCTCCAGATTCTCGGGGCGACCACGAACCATGTTGTCGAGAGCAATGATCTCGATACAGCCCTCATTGCATAGCAAATCTACGATGTGCGAACCGATAAAGCCGGCTCCGCCTGTTACCAGTATCCGTTTGCCCTTTAAATCAGCCACAACGCGACCTCTCTTTGTCCGAACAATCCGTAGCTTGGTCTAAAATTGCTCGCTTGAATGGAACATCGACTACGCAGCTTGAGTAAGAACCGCCTTCTCCAATTCCGAGACCACTGTCGAGATCTGATCGGGCTGTAGCTCGGCATAAATTGGCAACGAAAGAAATCTGCCAGCCAAGAGCTCTGTCACAGGCAGGTCGCCCGCCTTGTATCCAAGTCCGGCATAAGCCCTTTGAAGATGGACAGGTACAGGATAATGAATGCCGGTGCTGATGCCTGCGGCCTGCAACTTGGCCTGCGCCTCGTCACGCTCAGCCACTTCAATCGCGTAAACATGATAGACATGGCGACTATAGGTCGGGGGAGCAGGTCGTCTGTAAGGGTGGCCGGCCAATAGTCGATCGTATTGGGATGCGACAGCTCTTCGCGCTTCGGTCCATTCCTCGATGTACTTCATCTTGACGTTCAGTATCGCACCCTGGATTCCATCCATGCGATAATTGTATCCCGCCACGACATGGTTGTATTTCGAGGCCTGTCCCCAGTCTCTCAACAACGCAATTCGTTGATCGATTCCAGCATCATTACAGACCACAGCGCCGCCCTCGCCATAGGCGCCGAGATTCTTGCCGGGATAGAAGCTGAAGCAACCTGCATCGCCGATCGAACCGGCTCGACGGCCCTTGTACTCCGCGCCATGCGCTTGCGCTGCATCTTCAATCACAATCAGCCGATGCCGGCGGGCGATCGTCATGATCGCATCCATGTCGGCCATCAGGCCATGCAGATGAACAGGAACAATTGCCTTCGTCCGCGGCGTGATCGCCGCTTCAATTAGTTTGGGATCCATCGTCCAGGTATGAGGATCGATGTCCACAAAGACAGGCGTCGCTCCGCAATAGAGAATAGCTGCAGTCGTCGCAACGAACGTCATCGAAACCGTTATGACTTCGTCACCTGGGCCAACCCCCGCGGCAAGAAGCGCGAGATGAAGTGCCGATGTTCCGCTATTGACCGCCTTGCAATGCTTTGCGTTGCTATATGAGGCGAAGCGCTCTTCGAAAGCTGAAACTTCAGGACCCAGCACAAACTGCCCGCTTTCGATCGCGCGCTCCACCGCCACGTCGATCTCCGGCTTGATTTGCCTGTATTGGGCCTTCAAATCGAGAAACGGAATCAAAGGCCATTCCCCCTGCATCACCGACGTTCCACAAGGAACAACTGCCGCGCCACGACTGTCTGTGAATCTGGGACTGAGGACGCGACTATAAATCAATCACCGATATTAAATATTGGTATAAATATAAGTTGGTGAAAATAATACCGCAACCAATTAATAAATCGAGATATATTTAATTTCCATCATGATTAAATTAGACAACGACGGCAAACACGCAAACTTCCTTGAAAAGCGCGGTTTCTGTTACGCGGTCACGTGAAGCCTCTTCTTTCCGGTGACAATTCGAGCCGGCACGCCCGCGACGACCGCATTTGGCGGCACATCTCGAGTGACAACCGATCCCGCCCCGACGGTCGCCCCCTCTCCAATGGTGATTCCGCAGAGGATTGTCGCATTCGATCCGATGGAAGCCCGACGACACACTCGGGTGAGCTCCACCTTCCAGTCAGCAGGTCCTTGCAGTTGGCCATCCGGGTTCGTCGCTTGCGGGAACCTATCGTTGGTGAACATCACACCATGACCGACGAAGACCTCGTCCTCGATCGTGACTCCTTCGCAGATGAAGCTGTGCGATGAAATTTTACAGCGACTGCCGATTTTCGCGCCGCCCTGAATCTCCACGAACGTGCCGATCTTGGTTTCATCACCAACGGAGCAGCCATAGAGATTTACGAGATCAGAATGGAAGATCTTCACGTCACGACCAAGCTGAACATCTTTTCCGATCGGCATTCAATTTCTCCCAAGAACGAATGATTCCGTAGGTGGCACCGTGCCACTGAGTGATGTCGGACCGCAGCCCATAATCAATCTACTATCGCGCATCGGAGGCTGAGCCCGCTGGTTTAACCTTGGTCATGCCGGCGAACGGCGGAAAGCGTGCAGATAAACCTTTCGCGGCGAACTGCAGATGTGGCAACAGCGGATGGTCCGTTAACACCAACGTTGCACACCATCCTGCCCCAGCAGAAAGACAGGCCAGCACGAAGCCAACGACCGGTCCAAGCAAACCGACATGAATCATAGCGGCGAATAACAGCGGCCCAACCATGCTAACGAGAGTGATGACACCGCTTTTCCATGTAGCCCGAAGCAGATCCGACAGGGAAAAATTCAGACGTCGCTTAATGAACAAAATCGCCACAGCCGCTTGAAATGGAAGCGTCAGCAACGCCGTTGCAGCGACGGCTTTGACGCCGAAGAACGAGGCCGCAAAAACTAACAACAGCGACGGCGGAAGAGAAATTGCCGAGGAAATCATTGCGTCGCGCACGGAACCAGCGGCTACAAGAACCGGGTATGTCAGACACGCCGCGAACAGGAAAAGGCTTGCTGCACACAGCAACCGCACAAGCGGGACAACATCCAACCAGGTTGCACCAAGCCATATCAGGATAATCGGATAAGCCATCACCGCGACAAATGAAAGAAATGGCCAGTGAACCGCAGAAAGCAGCGAGAGCGCGTCCAGATAAATCCGCTTCAGATCGCCACCGGCTTTGATCTGGGTGAAGATGGCCGGCATGATGACCGGGCCAAGCACCTGCCCCACTAATTTATCAAAAACCTGCGTGGCACCAACGGCACGGCTGTAAAGTCCAACAGCCGCAAAATCCAAGATACGGGCCAGAAAGAACTGCGGCGCCAGATTGTAAAACACATTGATGACGGTGACGCCGCTGGAATACAGGCCGAAGCTCATGACATTCCTGTACCCAGACAGCGAGGGGCGAAAGATCGTCAGATCGCCCCACGCAACAACCAAGAAAATTGACAACGCAATGTTTCCGGAAACCAGTCCCCAGATCGGCGCCAGGTAACTGTATCCGACGACCGCAAGAGCAATAGATACAGCGGCAGCAATGACATTGGCGACCAGATTACACACGGCAAGCTTGCCGAATTCCATATTCCGCCGGAAGAGAGCCGACACCGTTACTGAAATGGGCGTCAGCGCAAAATTGAGAGCGATGACTTCAATTCCGCCTTTCAATGCCTCCTGTCGAAAGAGGACTGCAAATTCATTGGCTGTCGCGAAGAGCGCCACTCCGATCATGAAGCAAATGCAGAATGTGATCGTGAACGCTGTACGGATATTACGCACCGAAAGCGACGTCTTCTGGATCAGATAGTTCGCGCCGCCGAACTCTTGGAAGAACGCTATAATCACGACAACAATTGCGCTGATCACAGCAAATATGCCGAATTCCTCCGGCGTCAGAAGTCGCGCCATCACGGCGGTAGAGATTACGGAGAGAGCAAAGCCCCCGTAGCGTTCTGCGGCCGAAAAGAAGATCGAACGATGCACCGCACTCATTATGATCGGCTCGTGGCCTGGATCCTTTCCACGTCCTGCTTCTTGCGTCGGCCGATGACCCTCGCCGGCACGCCGGCGACCGTGGAAAATTCTGGAACATCCCTCGTGACGACCGCGCCCGCTCCGACGATCGCACCACGGCCAACGGTAATTCCTGGCAAGATGACTGAGTTCACACCGACATCGGCCCATTCGCAGATTCGAACAGGGGCAATCTTGAGGTCCGTCTGGATAAACGGAATATCGACCGGAACGCCGGTGTGCTCGGAGCCAAGCACCTTCGCGCCGGAGCCCCATCCCACATAATCCTCAAGAACAAGATCACGCGCGTCGAAATAACTTTGCGGACCAATCCAGACTCCTTTGCCAACGACAAGACGTCCGTCAAACCGCCCCTGAATGATGGTCTGCTCTCCGATGAACACCCCATCGCCAATCTCAAAGGTCTCAGGATGGATGACGGTAACGCCTCGACGAATATTCGCGCCCGTGCCGAGCTTCCTGACGAGTGCGCGCAAGCAAACCCGACGCATTAATTCGTCGATATAACTTGCTCCGGTAGCATGGCGCGTGAACGCTTCGTGCAGTTGCTCGCGGTCGAGCTGTTCCCGCAGATGGGCCGCCATATCCAGCTCGAATTGCGGATCCTGCTCAATCTCCCGGGCACCGTGGATCGCCTTCACCATCCGCGAACCGGCCTTGCTTTTGCGAGGAAGAATCTCATTTACCTCTTCAAAAATCATAGCGCGGCCTCTTTCAACCTAACGCTCGGCTTCAGCCGAACGGGCTTGCCCTGTGCGGCAATCGATCGGGAAGCGGCTTCCAATACTTCGATGACGCGAAGTCCGCTCGTCCCGCTCGAAACCGGCGTCTTCCCATTGCTCAGGCAATCGATGAAGTGCTCCGCCTCGGTTTGCAAAGCCTCCTTCGCGGCAAGATGCGGAGCCCACATGTCCCCTGCGCGATATCCGATCCGCAGCTGGCGGGCTTTTTCCGCCGATCCATTGACGGTAATTCCCTTGTCGTAAACCTTGATCTTCTCGGTTGGTTCGAGATCGTCATACACGATCATCTTACGGCTGCCGCCCACCAGAGTCTGCCGGATTTTGACGGGGGAAAGCCAGTTGACACTGATGTGTGCAACGCAATTGTTCTGAAAGAACAGCGCGATATGGGCCATATTTTCCGGTGTTCCAGCCACATGGCATGTGCCCGTCGCGGAGACAGCCACTGGCCGCTGATTGAAAATGTGCTGGATGATGGAGATGTCGTGAACGGCAAGGTCCCAAATGACATTCACATCGCTCTGGAACAAGCCCAGGCTCGCCCGGATGCCGTTGTAGTAGTAAATGTCACCCAGAGCCCCCTCATCGACGAGCTGACGAATCTTCTGGACTGCCGGCGTATAAAGGAAAGTGTGGTCGACCATCAGCGTGAGCTTCCGTCGGTCCGCTTCCTCGATGAGGTGAAGCACCTGTTCCGACGTTTCCGCCAGCGGCTTTTCCACGAAAACGTGCTTTCCCGCCTGTAGCGCGGCGAGTGCGAGTTCGTAGTGCGTGTGAACCGGCGTCGCTATCGCCACTGCGTCGATAGCCGGATTCTTCAGCAAATTCCGGAAATCGGTGGTTGTTTCCAACCCAGGATAAAAGCGCTTGCTGGCGGTCAGCTTGGCCGGGTCAAGATCGCTGACGGCTACAACACGAGCGACGTCGCTATTCATAAAATTGCGCACGAGGTTCGGACCCCAGTAGCCGTATCCGATAACTCCAACGCCTATCAATCCGTTTTTCATCTGAATACTCACATACTCGGGTCTAAATACGAATGAAAATTTCGCGTTACGAACGTCACGTCCTGATCGGCATGTCCTGCCAGATACCGCGGGTGTCGATCACATCGAGATGACGACGCTCAGCGATCGGAGTCATCTTGAACTCATCGTGGTCGACCAGAAGGAGAGCTATTTCACAGGAGCGCAAAGCTTCATCGACGCTCATCATTTCCGCGCCGTGTTTTGCGAGCTCCGAAGGAAGACGACGGATATTGGGTTCTACGATCTTGATGCGTGAACCGTACTTTTCTGCGAGATGCAGCGCGATCTCCAAAGCCGGGCTTTCGCGCAGATCATCGACATTCGCTTTGAAAGCCAACCCACAGCAGGCGACATTCGCGTAGGGATGATCCTCGATCAGCGCCATGGCACGTTCGACGATTGTTTCTGTCTTGCGATTGTTAACTTCTCTGCTGGTCCTCATCACCCGAGCCAGATCCGGTGCGGAATCGATGATGAACCATGGGTCAACCGCGATGCAGTGCCCACCGACACCCGGCCCCGGCCGCAGAACGTTTACCCTGGGATGCCGATTGGCAAGATCGATGACTTCCCAAACATTGATGTCGTGACGATCGCAAATGAGCGATAGCTCGTTGGCAAAAGCAATGTTGGTGTCTCGGTAGGCATTTTCCGTCAGCTTGACCAGTTCGGCCGTGCGCGCTGTCGTTGCTATACACGCGCCTCTAACAAACATCTTGTAGAAGCGTTGGGCGCGCCTTGCGCACATCGTGGTGATGCCGCCGATGCAACGATCGTTGTTCACGAGTTCCGAAAGGATTCGCCCTGGAAGAACGCGCTCAGGACAATACGCGACAGAAATCGAAGCACCGCCATTCGACGAACCAACACTGAGATCCGGGCGCTTCTCCCTAATCTTCTTGGCGATCTTTTCGGTTGTCCCAACCGGCGAAGTCGATTCGAGAATCAAAAGATTGCCTGGCACAAGAAGATCGGTAATGCGATCGACGGCTGCCATCACGCAGGACAGGTCGGGATGATTGTCTTCATCAATCGGGGTTGGCACCGCGATCATGAAGACGTCCGCCGGTACCGGCTCAGTTGTTGTCGTCAGCGATCCGTTTGAGACGACCTTCTGAACAAGACCATCGAGATCCGGCTCAATAATATGGATGGAACCGGATGCGACCGTCTTGACGATATCGGGATTGGTATCGATGCCGACAACCTTGAACCCGCGGCTCGCAATTAGTGCTGCGGTCGGCAAACCGATGTAGCCGAGACCAATGACGGCGACTTTTTCAAACTCAGACATCGAGATGTCCCCCTGCGACGGACTCCGACGCCGTACCAACGTCACTCGCCGCCTGCGCCTCCGCGATGAGGCGATGACTCACCGGCGATCGATTGATTTCTGCCCGACCGACTTCCGATAAAGAGAAAACCTGCATCCGCACGCCCTACCCCCTTAACCGGGTAGAATTGACTGGCGCCGCACTACGCTGCTTCGCAAACCCATGCAGACCGTGTTCAACAACGGCTCGAGCCAGAATGCCGGCGAATACCGTGTTGGTTTTCGCGTAGCGCCACCACATTCGCCGCGGCTCCTGATAGACGCGATAGAGCCATTCAAGACCGAAGGCCTGCATACGCGCTGGAGCGCGCTGGACTTTTCCAGATAAGATGTCGAAGGAGCCTCCGACGCCCATGATAAAGGGAACGTTCAACTCGTCCCGGTGCGACGCGAGAAATCTTTCCTTGCGAGGCGTCGGCATCCCGATGAATAGACAGTCCGCTTCACTCTCTCGAATCGTGCTGACGATCTCAGGCTCCTGCTCCAATGAAAAGTAGCCGTCTCTCAATCCGGCAAATTGAAGGGTTGGATATCGTTCGCGAACCCTCGCTGCGGATTCCTGCAATACTTCGCGCGTGGCGCCGAGAAAGTACGGCCTGAACCCTTCTTTCGCACAGACGGCGAGAAGTTCGTTCAGCAGGTCCACGCCGGAAACGCGTTCCTTGACGGGCAATCCGACAAGCCGCGCCGCCATTACGATTCCCATCCCGTCAATGCCGACCACATCGCTACTGGCAACATCGGTTGAAAGCACTGGATCCCATCGCGCGTTCACAAGCTTCGCGACGTTCAGCGCGACATGCTGCAACCTGATACGGTTGCGCATCGCGTCGCGGGCGAGATCGACGGTTTCGGCCATCGTCAGAATATCAATTGGGCACCCCAAAAGATTCTCCCGCATTTTTCACCCCAAAAACGAGTAAAATAAAAACGTTTGAAAAATCAATCGGTTCAGATAAATTTATTGAAATTAACCGCATTGCAAAAACACGCTATACCTTTAATTATTTAATTACAAGAAATCCGGATTTAATTTGATATATAAAATCGAAAATAATGATTTCTCGTGAAGTAGCGTTAATGCGCAACGAGCCGGAGACGGGAACCCGCATGGAATTGGATCAACCGTTATTTACAGTCATCATTCCGCATCTGAATCAGAGCTGCGAACTCGAAACCTGTCTGGCGAGCCTTGATGCACAACGGCTCGATCGAACACGCTTCGAGGTTATCGTGGTCGACAATGGTTCGGCTTCGCCGCCACACGACGTTATCGCTCGGCACCTTGGAGTGCGTTTGTTGAGCGAACTTCAGCCCGGCCCCGGCCCAGCGCGCAACGCCGGCGTTCAGGAAGCATCCGGCGAATTCCTTGCATTCATTGATGCGGATTGCCGCTCACATCCAGATTGGCTTCTCAGCGCACTGAAGGCCTTTCGAACATATCCGGATCGAACAATTCTCGGAGGCGACGTTAGAATTTGGCGAGAGGACAAGAATTACACGGCGATCGAGGCGTATGAGGGGGTCTTCGCCTATCGCTTCAAACTTTATATTGAGCAACACGGGTTTTCCGGAACCGGGAATCTGGCGGTCCGCCGCTCCGACTTTAACAAGGTCGGGCCATTTGCGGGAATTCATGTCGCGGAAGATATGGACTGGGGGCGGCGCGCATTAAGCGCCGGCCTCCAATTTCGTTACGTACCGGAGATGATCGTCTATCACCCGGCCCGGCGCTCGCTCCAGGAGCTCTGCGTGAAATGGGACCGGCAGCTTCAACACTACTTAAATATGGCTCAGGGAAAGCCCGGCTGGAAATTTCGCTGGGCCGCCCGCGCGCTGGCCGTGTTGGGCTCTCCAGTGATCGACTTTACAAAAGTCATCGCAAGCGATCGAATTGAGGGCATAACAGCTCGCTGTAAGGCGATCCTGGTTCTCGTCGCCATCCGCACTCATCGGGCACGGAAGATGCTCAGCCTGCTACGCGAGAGCAAGACTGTGATCTGGAACCGCGAGGCCGGGGTTTAGTCGCCCGTTCGCACGAACAACAATGCGATTAAGCCGTGCTGGATAGTGCCTTGATGAATTCCTGCGCGTGAGTCAGCTCAGCCAAGTCCGAGCGCTGGCCAAACGACCAAAGAATCCATCCCAACTCGTAACTACGGCATTCCATTCGTAGAATCACGTTTGCAGGATCTATTAGGCGCGTAGCCCGAGGTAAATAGGCATGCTGCACGGCGCGTATCATCCGCAGTTTATTCGTATGCAGCTCTCCGTTTCGAACTTGAGAGCGAATGGATAGCTGCAGCTCGGGCACCAGCATCGACCGCTGTAATTGATTGTTTCCCAGGACCCATTTGAAACCTTTGATCAAGGCTTCTCTGGCCGAAGGAATATCGTTCCGCTCGGCGCATTCAAGAAATGCAGGCGCCATTCCATATTGATGAACCGAATAGACTTCGTAGAAATCGAGGACCTGGCCCTGCCTTGCATCAAAAAACCAGGGCCACTCGCCTTCCGGCCCCTGCAATTTGATCAGCTTGCGAACGCAGTCACGCGCCATGCCGATAGCAGTGCCGTCTCCAGTCAGCTCACCATAGTGAAAGCACGCGATTGTCAGATACGTTTGCGTCGCGAAGGATGCAAATCGCCGCCGATAGCCGATCGCAGCATCGAAAAATAATCCTGATTTGCTGTGGTATCGGTCGATGAGAAAAGAAAACAATGGCTGGGCAAACTTGCGCCAGCGCTCTTCACCCGCTCTGAGTTGCGCGACGACCCCGGTCAGGAGCATCCCAAGGTCTTGGGCCTTAAATCGTCGCCAATTGTCCCTCTCCGAGAGCAGGCGATCAATATGATCGACAATATCGGCCGGGATTTCAAATCCGGATTCCGCCGCCGTCCACAGCGCCATTCCATAAGCATAGTCTCTGACTGGTAGGCTTGGCAGTTGTCGAACGTTCTGTTGAAAAATCGCTGTCCGATCGAACTCCTTTGGAACATGCTTCACCCTCGACAACCCAAGCAGAACATTGAGGGTGTAAAACACATCACTGTGCGGCACGGATTCATTCGGCTGAGGCCGGCCATCAAGATGATAGATATGCGACCAGCGGCCATGGTCGGGCATCCAGCACTGCCGAAGTCCGCTCAAAGTGTAGTCGATCAGCGGCGAATTACGATGCGCGCGACAGCGTTGTGCGTCGAAGTCCGGACTGATGTTCATCGCGCATCACCGCATCTGTATGTTTCGACAATACCGAACAGGTAGCTGCCATAGCCGCTCTTCTCGAGTGACTTCGCAAGGCTCAACACCTGGCCGCGATCGATAAATCCTTGTCGAAACGCAATCTCTTCCAGACAGGCGACCTTCATCCCCTGCCTGGTCTCCAGCGTTTGAACAAAGCTTGCGGCATCGATCAGCGATTCGAACGTACCCGTGTCGAGCCAGGCAAATCCGCGTCCCATCCTTTCAACATGAAGAGTACCGGTCGAAAGGTATCGCAGCTGAAGGTCCGTAATCTCGAGCTCGCCCCGTGCGGACGGCTTTACTTCCCTGGCATAGCGGACGACTTCGTTGTCGAAAAAATACAGACCGGTGACCGCCCAATTCGAACGCGGCTGCAGCGGCTTCTCCTCAATGCTGATGGGCCGGTCGTCGCCGTTGAACGTCACCACGCCATAGCGGGCTGGATCTCGAACGTGATAGGCAAATACAGTTGCTCCCGCTTGCCGCCGAACAGCTGCCTTCAAGAGATCCGGCAACCCATGACCAAAGAAGATATTGTCGCCAAGCACCATGGCGACACGGTCGTCTCCGATGAAATCCGCGCCGATGATAAAAGCCTCTGCCAGTCCAGCAGGCTTTGGCTGCTCTGCATAACGAAGATGGATACCCCATTGGCTGCCATCGCCGAGCAGACGTTCGAATTGATGATGATCTTCCGGCGTCGTGATGACGAGAATGTCCCGGATGCCCGCGAGCATAAGGGTCGACAGCGGATAATAGATCATCGGCTTGTCATAGACAGGCAATAGCTGTTTGCTCACGCCCCGCGTGATTGGATAAAGCCTTGTCCCGCTACCGCCCGCAAGAACGATTCCTTTCAGCATGCCGGGGATTCCACTGGGGCTGCGATGCGATCAAGGCATCTTTCGACCGACTCCTGCCAAGGAGCGAGTTGAACGCGAAACATGCGATGAGCCTTGGATGAATCGAGACACGAATTCCTGGGACGACTGGCCGGCGTCGGATAATCCTCGGTTGTGATTGCTCCGACTTTCGGCACCCGATAGCCACGACGCGCAAGGCTCGCAAAAATCGTTCCGGCAAATTCACACCAGGTAGTCTCGCCTTGTCCGGCCAGATGATAGATCCCCGACTTGTCGCCCGAACAATCCGTGCGAAGCTGCCGGACGATCTTCAGAACGGCGGCCGCCAGATCCGATGCAGAAGTTGGCGTGCCTCGCTGATCATTCACAACACGGATAGGCAGTTGCGGCGCCGCCAATCGCAGCATGGTGCGAACAAAGTTGTGGCCGTATGGACTGTAGACCCAGGACGTCCTGATCACCACAGCATGCGGATTCGCCGCGAAGACAGCAACCTCACCCTCATATTTTGAACGCCCATAAACATTCAAAGGCGCCGGCTGATCCTCTTCGTTGTATGGCGATGGTTTGGTGCCATCGAAGACATAGTCCGTCGAGATATGCACAAACGGGATATTTCTCGACTGGGCCGCAGCAGCAAGCCGGGCGGCGCCATCACGATTGATGGCGCGCGCCACGTCCGGCTCCGCTTCGGCCTGATCCACCATTGTGTATGCAGCAGCGTTAATAATGGCCGCCGGTGCCATCGTGGCGATAACCCGCTCAACATCTGCATCCCCGCCCAAATCGAACTCAGGACGGCCAAACGCAACCAACGGCAAACCTTCTTTATTCGCTACTTCGAGCAGACAACGCGCCAGTTGCCCGTTTTTGCCGGCAACCAAAATTGGCCTGTCAGTCCACGAACTCTCAGAGCGATGCTGCGGCAAGGCCAAGACGCTCCCCCTTGTAGACCGTCTGACGTGACGGCCCCCACCATGCGTTGTTCTCAAGGTACCAGTGCACTGTCTTCTCGATCCCATCATCGAATGTCTGGCGGGGCCGCCAGCCCAATTCGCGGTGAGCTTTGGATGCATCGATCGCGTAACGCAGATCGTGCCCTGGCCGATCAGCAACAAATTTGATGAGTGACCGCCTTGGCTGCGGGCCGGGACTCACTTCATCGAGCGTGGAGCAGATCCGTTCGACCACTTCGAGATTGGTCCGTTCACTGTCGCCACCGAAATTATATTTCTCGCCTAGCCGTCCATTCGAGAGAAGTGTGATCAGCCCTTCCGCGTGGTCTTCGACGTAGAGCCAATCGCGAACATTGGTGCCCTCTCCATAGACCGGTAGTGGCTTTCCTTCGATCGCATTGAGAATGATCAGGGGAATAAGCTTTTCTGGGAATTGATAAGGTCCATAATTGTTGGAGCAGTTGGAAACGATGACAGGCAAGCCGTAAGTCTTGAACCAGGCATGCGCGAGGTGGTCCGAGGCAGCCTTACTGGCGGAATATGGAGAGCTCGGTCGGTATGGTGTGTCCTCGCAGAAGCGGCCTTCAGCGCCGAGCGAGCCATAGACCTCATCTGTCGAAACATGCACAAGTCGGAATTCTGCGCGGCGATCCGGCACTAACCCCGCATAATAATGTCTTGCGGCTTCGAGGAGCTGATAAGTTCCGACGAAATTCGTATCGATGAACGCGGCGGCGCCCGTGATCGAGCGATCAACGTGACTTTCCGCGGCAAGGTGAATCACCGCGGTCGGGCGGTGCTTCGCAAAGATCGCATCTAGCGCGGAACGGTCGCACACATCCGCGCGCTCGAATGTGTAACGCCGATCCCCAGCAATGGAATCAAGAGAGTACGGATTCGCAGCGTAGGT
Organism: Afipia dichlorophenoxyacetatis; assembly: GCF_055386385.1. Lineage (NCBI taxonomy): Bacteria > Pseudomonadati > Pseudomonadota > Alphaproteobacteria > Hyphomicrobiales > Nitrobacteraceae > Afipia > Afipia dichlorophenoxyacetatis. The sequence goes on from NZ_AP029250.1 coordinate 5,220,998, forward strand.
CAGCTTATCGAGATTGACGACCGAAATACCGTACCGGCTCACGAGCAGCCGGCAAACGGCCGATCCGATAAATCCTGCTCCGCCTGTCACCAAGACACGCACGCGAACGCTCCACCATTCTAGTCAAAGACAGGCGTCAGTTCATCAAGCATTGGCAATTTGCGGTCCTTGTCCGAGAGAACCGCGTTTTCCGCCGTCACCGGCCATTTAATTGCGAGTTTGGGATCGGCCCAATTGAGGCCACGGTCATGGGTCGCCGAATAGACCTCATCGACTTTGTAGAGAACGACCGTTTTCGGCTCTAACGTACAGAAGCCGTGCGCAAAGCCCACCGGGACCAGAAGCTGTTCATCGTCGGAGTCACTCAGTTCGACTGCGACATGCTGACCATAGGTCGGGGACGAGCGACGAAGATCGACAACCACATCGAGGATTCTGCCGCTCAGCACGCGGACAAGCTTTGCCTGGGCAAAAGGCGGACGCTGAAAATGGAGGCCCCGAATGGTTCCGACTTGCGCAGAACTCGACTGATTATCCTGCACAAAATCATAATCGAGATCGTGCTCGAAAAATGCTCGACGGACATACGTCTCGCAGAAATAGCCGCGAACATCAGCTATTCGAGACGTTCGGATCAATTTCACACCTGGAATTGGGAGAGTCTGGATGTCTAGCTGCATGGGACGCCCCCTTGCGACAGCGCGCGCAGAACCATGACGACGATGACTTTCTGACCAAGGAACGCGAAACCCGGCAAGATTCGACCTCAATTAATCGTAAAGCAATTAAATTCTGGAAGCATTATTTGAATTATTGGATATAAATAAATTAAATGCAATACTTCGGCTAGATAATGACATTAATGGTAAAGGCGTCATCTAAAGGCATTTTCGCGATCTCCGAACCCGCCATGTGAATGGACCATTTAAATGCTTCATATGCTTCAAACTGACCGATCGCGCTCGCTGGCGGGAAATGAGGCTGCGTGGGATCAAGGCGAACAAGGAAGCCTTCGCGACCTCGTCAATTTCGCATTCGGCTTTCTAAGGCGGCAGTATCTGCTCATTTTGTTCGTGGCAGCGCTCACCGTCGCGGCGAGTATCATCTACCTGCGGATGACGCCTCCGACCTACACCGCTCAAGCGAAGGTCCTGTTTGCCAACCCGAAGACCGAGTACTTCCAACAGCAATCCATTCTCGCGGATTCCCCACTCGATCGAGCCCAGTTTGAGAACCAACTTCAGATTCTCAAATCCAAGGCGATCGCCAATGCGGTCATCAACCAGCTCAAACTGGCGGACGATCCCGACTTCGACGCATCGGCCCAGCCTGTGCCAAAACTATTCGCGCGCATCAGGGGCATATTTGTTTCTCCAAAGCCGGCTCCCAAGCGCGAAGTCCGTCCGGACGAAGGTCCCGACGATGGGTTGATTGACGCTTTCGAGGCGAGGCTCAAAGCCGAGCGCGTCGGCTTCAGCTCGGTTATTGAAGTCAGCTACAGTTCCAGCAGCCCAGAACGGGCCGCACAGATCGCAAACGCTGTCGCCAACACGTATATTGCCGATCAACTTAACGCCAAATTTGACGCCAATCGGCAGGCAACCGCGTGGCTGCAAGCACGCCTGCGTGAGCTGGGGCAGCAGGCCTTGACGGCCGAACAAGCCGTCAATGCATTCAAATCGCAAAATAATATTATTGCTGCCGGCGGCAAGCTCATGGACGAGCAGCAAGTCACTGAATTAAACAGCCGACTTGTGGCTGCGCGTGCTCAGACCTCAGATGCGCTGGCCCGGCTGAACAGGTTTCAGACAACGCTTCGGATGACCGATTCCGACGTGGACAGCACAAGTGCCAGCCTCGACGCATCCGTTTCCGACACGTTGACCAGCACAATCATCACCACCTTGCGTCAGCAATATCTTGAGTATTCGAGGCGTGAAGCCGAATGGTCGTCTCGCTTCGGGCGAGATCACCTTGCTGTGGTGAATCTCCGGACAAGAATGCGGGATATCCGCAAATCCATTATCGAAGAAGTACGCCGGCTCTCCGAGACCGCCAGGAGTGACTACGAAGTCGCCAAGCAGCGCCAGAGCGAAATCGAAAAGCAACTTGCGGACGCGGTCTCCCAGTCGCGAACGACGAATTCCGCTGAATCGACGATGCGCGAGCTCGAAACCAGCGCGAAAAGCTATCGAAGCCTCTATGAGAGTTTTCTTCAGCGCTATATGGGCGCCGTGCAGCAGGAGTCGTTTCCTATTACGGAAGCACGGGTGATCTCAGCGGCTTCCCCTCCGCTCAGCAAAAGCAAGCCGAAGTCGAAGCTCATCCTCGCCCTTGGGCTTTTTGGCGGCTTGGCGCTCGGTACGGCACTTGGGTTCCTTCGGGATATCATGGATCGGGTGTTCCGTACGGCGGCTCAGGTCGAGAGCACCTTGCACCTGCCGTGCATCTCCCTGGTTCCACTCTTGAAAGAGCCAAAACCGAAGCAGCTGACGCGTGAACAGCAATCGGACAAGGCATTCGAGCAACGAACGATCGTGCGCCGCTCCGGGGTTTTCTGGGCGGCAACCGAAATGCCGCTATCCCGTTTCGCCGAGTCGATCCGTTCGATCAAATTGGCCGTTGATCTGAATGCGAGCAATGCGTCGAACAAGGTGGTCGGGATTACGTCCTCGCTTCCCAATGAAGGGAAATCGACCGTCGCGGCGGCACTCGCACAACTGATGGCTCACGCCGGAGCGCGTGTCATCCTTGTCGATTGCGATCTCAGAAATCCGTCGCTTTCCCGCAGCCTTGCCCCCGTCGCTGGTGCCGGCCTCATCGAGGTTATCTCCGGCCGATGCGCGCTCGACGAGGCAGTCTGGAGGGATCCAAAGACCAATCTCACCTTCCTGCCGACCGTTAAAAAGAAGCCGATCGTGCACACCAGCGAGATCTTGTCCGCCGCACCGACCAAGAAACTTTTCGATGGCTTGCGCACAGCCTACGACTATGTCGTCGTCGACCTTCCGCCTCTCGCGCCCATTATCGACGTCCGCGCGACGGCGCCATTAATTGATTGTTTTGTCTTGGCAATTGAATGGGGTGGCACGAAAATAGATGTCGTCCAGCACGCGCTTCACACCGCGCCCAATCTGCATGAGGCCTTGATTGGCGCTGTCCTCACCAAGACCGACATGCAGGCAATTAAACGCTATGACAATTATCATAACGATTATTACAGCAATAAGCACTATACCCGGTACGGCTATACGTCCTGACATGACCTAGGCCGAAGTATTATTCTACCGGGCAATCGTGCTGCGCCGCACTTGCGATGTTGCAAGCAAGTCACAAGGGGGACCTGTCTTAAGCGGCGCTCCGAAGAGCACTAGCCTGAATCGCAACATAGTGCGAACCTGCTGAGGGCTTGGGACTTAGATTTGGGGATTTAATTCTGTTCCGCGCGGTGCATCACAAGGTAACGGCCAGTCTGCTCGTCGCTGCAGCTCTATGCGGCGGCTGTACGATTATGCCGACCAGCGGCCCGCAGAGCATGGACGTTCTGATGAACAAGCCCACGGAGCCTGACAGCATTCCGTATGGGCTCGTTAAGTTAACCCCCGAAGCAGTCCGGATCCTGGGGCAATATACGCCAAGGCTTTCAACCGCATTCGCAAATCGAACACCGCCCAAGGCATTCCGCTTCGGCCTTGGCGATACAGTCAGCGTGACGATCTTCGAAGCTGCGGCGGGGGGACTGTTCATTCCAGCCGAGGCTGGCGTGCGCCCCGGAAACTTTGTGACCATTCCCAACCAGGCGGTCGACAACAATGGGAATATCACTGTCCCATATGCGGGCGCGATTGCCGCGAAAGGTCGCACTCCTGTCGAGATTCAACAATCGATCGTAAACGCCCTCAAAAATCGAGCCATCGAACCTCAGGCAGTGGTTTCGCTGGTCGATCAAAAAGCCTCGCTTATTAGCGTCTTGGGTGATGTCCGCACGGCTGGCCGATTTCCCGCCGCCCCGTCCGGAGAACGAATTCTGGATGCGATCACGCGTGCGGGCGGTCCAAACTCACAAGGTTACGACGTCTGGGTGACCATGGAGCGCGGGGGACATCGCGCAAGCGTTCCGTTTGGCGCTTTGGTCTACGAGCCATCGAACAATATTTTCGTCATCCCGAACGATACGATTTATCTCTACAGCCAGCCCCAGACCTTTGTGGCATTCGGCGCTGCCGGTACGCAGGGGCAATACAAATTCGATTCATGGCGGATTTCGCTTGCCGAAGCCGTCGGAAAACACGGCGGGCTTAACGATTCCCTCGCCGATCCCGCTTCCGTATTCCTTTATCGCGGCGAACCGCGTGAAGTGGCAGAACGGCTTGGCGTCGACTGTTCGAAGTTCCAAGGACCGATTGTTCCGGTCATTTACCACGTGAATTTCAGGGATCCGTCGGGCTACTTCCTGGCGCAGACATTCGAAATCCGGAACAAGGACGTGATCTATATCTCGAACGCAGCTTCGGTTGAGACCACGAAGTTCCTGAACTTCCTGCGAACGATTATGGCGACCGTCAACGACCCGATTATTTATGCGACCAACGCTTACACCTTGAGCGCCGTCGCCAAGGGAGGCACGGCGGCAATTATCAATACGCCGACCCCCATTTCGGCAGCGCCAACTCCCTGAGGTCTGCGCGAATTTCCGGCACTCTTCGCTTGCTTGTCTCTCGATTGAAAGTCATCCATTTTCTAAATAGTGATAACAGACAGATCGAGACCGCGATTTTGACCACTGCCATTACGGTGGGAATGCCCGGTGACCGCAGTCTTCATAATTTTCGTTTCTTTGATCGTGATCACGCCGGTGCTCACGATCATTGACAGCGTGTTTGTCTATGGGCTGATCCTCGCAAACGCTGCCACTGCAATAGCCCTCATCGCGCTCACCTTCCATGCCGGAGACTTTCGGCGGCTCGCTCAGCTGGCGGAACCCATAGCCCTTCTGCTTCTTATCCCCGGCTTCTGGATGCTCGTTCAGATTATGCCCATTCCCAGCCGGTCGCTTGCTCACTCCGCCTGGGCAAGCGCATCCGCCGCCCTCGATAAACCGCTTGTGGGCGCAATCAGTCTGGACATCGGCACAACCTTGCTAAGTCTTGCGCAGTACTTTTTTGCGCTATCCGTTGCGATCATTTCAACTGCCATCGCTCTTGATCGCCGCCGGGCGGAAATCACCCTTCTTCTGCTCACCGCATCCGCAGTTGTGATCGCCACAGGACTGCTATGTGTGGATCTGGGCTATTTCCACGCAGCTCTCTGGGATCTTTCCTCCCTGCGGTCGCAGGCAATGAACGTCGCGGTGATCGGTGCAATACTTTCGACGACAAGCCTCATTCACATTTCCGAACGAACTCGAACACTCCCGACGAGCCGCGAGACGGCTCCCCATCCGACGAATTACGCGACCATCGTTTCCGTGATTGGCCTCGTCATCTGCCTGTTGGCCCTCGTGATCGATGCCGACGGCATGATGTTGTTTGCAGCCGCCTGTGGGCTTGCCGTCCTGATGAGTGTCATGGCCATTCGAAAGTGGCGCTTGGGCTTGTGGGGCCAGTGCGGCCTCGCTGCGGTTGCAATGGTGGGGCTGATCGGCTTTTTCTCCGCCACTCCCATCAACCACAACGTCGATCCCACGCTCTGGTTCTCGAGTCAGCCGGTACCAATTCTCGCGACCGCGGATCGCATCCTGACAGATGCTGGATTGAGTGGAACAGGTGCCGGAACCTTTGAAGCGCTTTTACCGATTTATCGCGATATCGATAGCTCGCAGTCGATCCCCGCGCCGACGACAGCCACGTTGGTCGCTGTAGAGATGGGACGGCCATTCCTCTACGGACTGATCATCCTGGCCGTATTCGCGGCGTATGTTTTGTTTAGGAAAGCCCTGCTGCGCGGTCGTGATTATTACTACGCCGGGTGCGGTGCGGGCTGCATTATCGCAATGCTGATTGCTACGTTCGCAAATGCAGGCCTCGTTGGTCTCGCGGCAGCCCTTCTCACCGCATCAGTGCTGGGCATGGCGTTCGCTCAAAGCAAGCGCTCAGGCAATGCAGATGGAAACGATATCCCGGTGCAACAGGCTGCACTTTCGATCGAGCAGACAAGGTACGCCGCAGGCCAATCCCCACTCACACAGACGTGGTTCCGCTTGGGATTGGTGGCATTCAGCATCGTCCTCGCTTCACTGTCGGTATGGATTATCGTTGCTGAATATTATCGGCCTTCCCGGGTTCAACTCCTGGCAGATCGGCAGACAAGCCTTTCTCGCGGAGATCCCGCTGATCAACAGAACGCGAAACGAGCTGCTTTGGTCGCACGCATTCGCGGAGACCTATGGGCAGAAAGCGCATTCACACATTCTGACCTGCTATGGAAGGAGCCGCCAGCGGTTCCAGAAAGCGGCGGTGGGGCCGCTAACGACACGCGCATGGATCTGGAAAATGCGATCCGATACGCCCCGCATCGCGGGGACGCCTGGCTGATGCTTGCCGCCATGGCTGATCGATACCATTGGCAAGGTCTTCAACCGGCCGCTTTGCTTAAGATGTCGTATTATACCGCGCCCAATGACCTCGCGCTTTTCCCGCTTCGTCTTCAGACCTCGCTTCAGCCGAATAACCTGAGGGATCCTGAAATTCAGGATCTCGCCAAACGAGACATACGCCTTGTTGTTACCAAGATGCCCTCCCTGAAGCCCGCGCTGATTGCGGCTTACAGAGCAGCTCCGCCCGCAAGCAAAGCCATGGTGGAGCGCCTTATCACGGAGATTGATCCGACCTATCTTGCAGCGATGCGCGCCGGCCTGCAGTAAGATTTGGCTTCCCGGACGACCCTGTCCCGTCAGACGTGATTGATACGCGTACCGGGCTCGGCAAGACCAGCCCTCTCAAGAAGGCTGCGACCGTAAATCCCCCCGAGATACCCGACCTGGATTGCCAGCAGATTCATCAGCGACCATAGACCTGTCGACAGTCCAAACAGAGCCCCTGCGACAAAGCTTTCAAGCACAGCGAGAGCCATCAATCCGAGCAAAGCCTGGATTGGGAAAATCCCGCCTATCGCTATTCCTATAAGACCGTGACCGATCGCTGAATAAAACAGGGCGCCAGCTCCAGGCAAATCGCAACATGCTCATTCTATTGGCGAATTTGTTAACGAGAGATCAACGCCCGGTGCATTTAAAATGTCTCTCCATTTAATTATTAAAAACTTGCTAAATTTAAATATCCAGGCATATTTAAAATATTAAATAGGGGTTCGGCGCATCACAGGCCCGCAATGAATTTCATCAAACGTGACATTGAGATAGCGCGGAGCGTCGCCGTCACCGGGTTGCGGGAGCCGCCACCGGCGCGGAAATGGCCAATCACCTATGATTCCGTTGAAATCATCACGGTCTTGACCGACGCGGCCATTATCCTGTCCACGAGCATTATCGCGGGCATCGGCTATCATCTCTACATCGGCGCCCCCGCTGACATGCTGCAATACATCGGGTCGGCGGCTATCGTGGCAGCCCTCTTCATTTCCTTGATGAAAAGCCGGGAGATGTACAAACCAGCGGAATTGCTGGCTTTACGCACTCAGGTGCGGGCGATTAGCATTCTCTGGACAGCCGTATTTTTTTTGCTCGCCGGCACGATCTTCGCGCTGAAAACAGGCAACGAAATTTCGCGAGGCGCAAATCTGCTTTTCGCAGGCCTTGGCTTTAGCGCACTGATTGCGCAACGCTTTTTATGGCGTCGGCTGCTGACCGAAGGGATGGTGAAAAGACGGTTTTCCGGCCGCAAGATCGTTCTCATTACCGACCACGGACGCCCCTCGGAATCCAATCTCCCCCATGTTTTGACCAGCCTGGGCTTCCGTTTGGAGCGCCATTTTACACTTCCCCCTCCGGAGTATGGCAATCGGCGACGCGAGAAAGTCATCTCAAGCGCAATCGCATATGTTCGAGGATCCGAGGTTGAAGAAATCGTTGTGGGCGCGGACTTAAATCATTGGCCGGAACTGCGCAGCCTTATCACCGAACTGCGGATATTGCCGTTTCCTGTCAATCTTATTCCCGTCGGCGCGGTATCGGAAATCTTCAAGCAGCCGTCTCACACGCTCGGCAGCGCGACCTGCATCGAGATGCAACGCGGACCGCTGACTCCATTTGAATATTCGATGAAGCGCTGCCTTGACGTCTTGATGTCGGGAATGGGCTTGTTGGTATTCCTCCCCTTATTGGTGATCGTCGCGATTGCGATCAAACTCGATTCACCAGGACCTGTTCTATTCAAGCAACGCCGATGCGGGTTCAACGGGCGATGCTTCCAGATACTGAAGTTCCGAACAATGACGGTCCTTGAGAATGGAGCCGCCATTGCCCAAGCCCAGCGCATCGATAACAGGGTAACTCCGCTCGGGAAGTGGCTTCGCAGAACCAGCATCGATGAACTGCCTCAGCTGTTCAACGTCCTGGAAGGCAGCATGTCATTGGTTGGTCCACGCCCCCATGCCGTGGCGCACGATACGCAATTCGACAAAATCGTCCGGAACTATGCATCGCGGCACCGGGTCAAGCCTGGCCTGACGGGTTGGGCTCAAGTCAATGGATGCCGGGGAGCGACGCCAACCTCGACGGATATCGAGCGCCGCGTCGAACACGACCTCTGGTACATCGACAACTGGAGCTTCAGGCTCGATTTCGCAATTCTTCTTCAAACAGTCACGGAAGTCTTGCGCTGCCGCAACGCCTACTAGGAAAGCGTTCCACTCAGGGCTTCAGAGGCGCCGACGCTTTCCTGCGAATCTTGAATTTGAGGTTTTTGAATTTGAGACTCAGGCCCGACGCCGGCCCTTGGGGCTACTGGAAGCACCAATCCTGAAATCATCGATTTTGCGACCGGACTTAAGTGCCGCGACCAGCCAACGTGGCTGCTTACCCCGTCCGGACCAGGTTTCGGATGGCATTAACGGATTACGATACTTTGGAAGAACCGCTGGGTACTTACGGCGAGGCTTGTCTTCACCATTGCGGGACGCCACTTCGGCCCCCTGCGTAATCGCGTCCTTCCCGCCGTTGAGATACGCTAATCGCTTCTCCAGTTCGCGCTTTTCTGATGCGATACGGACAGAAAGAATCTTGCTGACCGTCTCATGGAGATTCCAAAGGTCGTCAATCGACATACCTTCCAGATCAATCTTCTTCATCTGCGCAAACCCGCATTCCTGATTCCAGCCCCACATGTAGGCCATAAGCTGTTCCCGTTCAACGTGCTCCTTACAACAGATAAACAACCGATAAGACGGGAGCCGTTCAATCCCGATAATCCCCCTCAGTAAACAATTGAGATCGTTGCGTGATTGCCAACATCCTCTGAGCTTCATGTCCCAAAGGCGTTTATCAAGCTGGGCGCTGCTTTTCAGAGTATAAGCATCACCTCAAATTCCACGCACGTGCTCAGAAGATCCGAGCAAGCAATTCAAGAATCGCTCTCCAAATAATAATCATCAAATAACAAATCCCAAGCGACCACGCGCAGGCACAGTATTAATTTTTGGAAGATGCTGCACAGCAACTACTCTCGGGGGCAGCGCGCAATCGGTAGAATATAAATATTTAAAATTCTGAATTCATCTCTGATCGGCCCGCAACGCAACAAATTGCCTACTTTTTGACATGTCAACGACCTTATTTAAATTATTATCGCCTCGAATATTATTAAAAAAAATTTTCTGGGGAGGATCGCGAAATTCGACAAATTAAATTTATGTTCCCGGATCAAATCTGATTTAAAATAACTTGCTCTTGAGTCGCAGATCAAAGAGTCGGCAATCACTGGTGGGGAAAGTACTTCCCAGAATTTGGGGACTGAGAGTCGAAACATAAACAACGATCGCGAGAGCCCTATGCGAAATACAGATCTGGATGAAATGCAGTTCAATGAACTCTGGCTTCTTCACGAAGAAATCACAGAGATTCTGACGGACAGAATCGTCGCAGAAAAGCGGGAGCTGGAAAAACGCCTTGCCCAGCTCAATCGCAGTCAAATCGCTCGCGATGCGCCCTCAAAGGCATCTTCGCGCGCAGGCAATCGGCCGCGACGAAAATATCCTAGGGTGCTACCTAAATACCGCAATCCTTCGTCTCCGTCCGAGACCTGGTCTGGCCGTGGCAAGTTGCCTCGTTGGCTCGTTGTTGCCCTCGACCGAGGACACAAAATGGATGACTTCAAAATCATCCATAATGCCAACACCGAATAAGCTTGGCCGCTCGTTGGGATAGTCAACGACCAAATTTTTGGCATGATTTAAATCGTTTGTGCCGAGCGTAGGATTGACGCGCGCATTCATTTCAGCCGGCATGGTCGCCGCCGGGGGGCAGCCGACGTTCAATACCCACAAACAGCTAGACTGGTCCTTGACCGACCTTGAAGCCACGAGAGCGACCTAAATCTTCCCCGCGCGCTGCTCTCGCGATCGTCCAACCAAGAAGCGGACCGTATCGAGCCGAGGCAGGATACGCCTCGTCAATTTGAAACCTGGCGTCAGTTCGCCTGAGACCCCCAGCACGGCACGATAATTTCGATAGTCGAGCAACGCAGTCAGCAGAAACGCTCGGCTCAAAGCTGGCAAACGGATCTGTAACATGCGGCGCCAGTGTTGAATTTGGGGGATCGCTCTTGCGCGCAGCTGGGGAGGCACGTCTACCCCAAGTAAAGAGGAAAGTGCGACCATCTGGGTTTCCATCGCATTTCTCGCAAGGTCCCCCGGAACGAGTAGCGCGAGACGTTCCCAGTCAACGCCATCTGACTCGTTCGCCAAATCCCTCAAATCAAGGAGATGCCGCAGATCGATTTTGCCCACCCAGTAGTCCGCATCCTGAAACTGATCGTGAATAATCAACATCAGAGCATGATAGGTGGCGGAAGGAATGTAAACCGAAGTGTCGTTCCACGATAGCAGTCGACAGTTCTGCGTGATGTCTCCCGAGATGCCGTAAAAGAAGCCATGACCAGGAGGCTTTTTATGCAGATCAATCATGCCCACATCTCCCGGCCGCGCCAGATCGGCATACCACTTGGCCGCGCCATCCGGAGCCTCATAGTGGACCCCGTAACCCAGCTTGCTGAGGCAACCGAAGGCGGCTTTGGCTTCTTCCGGTGAGACCAGGATATCCAGATCGGAGATAAGACGCGCGCCCGTTCTCCGACTCGATGAAACGAGCACTGCGCTTCCCTTCATGAGGACGGGCGTAATTTTCTCTCTGTTCAGTGCGGCCAAGGCTTCCGCGAGTTGCAAGGAAAGCCGATTGTTGCGGATAATGTTACGCTCGAATATCTCGCAGACATAATCATGGACATCCGCCGGGATATCCCCGGGATGTCGTTCAACAATGTCTATCAGGGCAGGCGTGGTTAAAGTCTGATTGGCAAGGCTGATCAGCGACATCCAATCGACGTTGTTGGGAAGCTCCCCCAGTAGACACTGACACAGGTGAAGGAACGACGTGTGCTGGCTGGTCATTTGCAAAACCGCACAATTGCATCACACGCGTCTGCCGAGTCGGCATAACTCAGTTCAAAGCAATCCGCGCCGTTTATCGCGTGCTTCAGAGCATTGCACATCGGTAGTGTCATCTTCTCTCCAGGAGAATACGCCCCCTCCATCAGTCTGCGCATCACCTCAATCCGGTCTAACTGAGTGAATGTCGCCGGGCCGTCCCCACGTCGAATAAAAAGAATCCAGCCGACAACAGATCCGCGGGCACGCGTGATGCGCTCTGGAAGCACATAGCGCACACGCTTGCCGTCTGGACGCCGATGAACAACCGCTTCGTTGAGATCGGGGCGGAACTGTCCGACAATCTGCCAGGCGCCGGGCTTAATTGCCGGAGCAAAAGGCACTCCCGTCGCAGTGCCATCGGGCGCGACCAGCACAATATCGTCGCCACCGTATTCAAATCCGGCTTCTCCCAATCGCATCGATAAAGTCGTCTTGCCAGCTCCGGGCCGTCCGCTGATGAGCAAGCTTTTCCCATTGCGATGCAAGCACGCCGCATGCACAAGTACGTTGGGAGGGCTCGCCACGACCACCTGTTCGGTGATGTAAGCTTTCAACGTCGGCGCAAGCTCGACGGGATCGCAGCAAAAGACGCCACGCTTGTTATGAAACACTTGGACAAATTTATTCGCTTCGATGACGTCGATGACATCTCGACCGTCGGGGGCAAGCACGATCTGATGATCGAACAGCGTCAGTAACTTGGCTAGAGGTTCAGTTGCGACACGTATCGTCGCGCTGAAACCCGCGATATGAATATTGAACGACCGCGCGAAGTGGATTGGGTCGTCATCGAATTGCCAATGCGGTTTCAACAAACCAAGTTTGTGCCACATGCGTATGGCTTGCGAGACATACATGCCTGCCAGATCTGCATTTACGCCAGCTTTGACCAATCCATCGCGAATTGCATCAACGGCCTCCCCTTCCTCAAGCTGACACCAGATGTAAGCTGCGATCTGATTGAGTGCATAAATTTTCTGGGAGGATTCCGAGAAGATTGCGCTCTGATCCCCCAACAAAAAAAATGAGACGCCCTCGACCGGGCGCAGGGCGTATGGGGGTTTGGGATCGTTTGTGACGTCCATCGCATCCAAGGGCGAAATGCTCTTCATAAGACTTCCCTGCCCCCAATTCCTATCGCCGAAACAGCCGAGCCGCCCCATGGAACCGTTAAAATCCACGACACACAACATTAAATAACGGCCCAGACAACTTGCCTATGAATTAAATGTTACTTTTGGTCGATTGACACTGGAAAGTTTGAATTATTTAATGGTAGTTAATTCGATATATTTATTTCGACCAGAGCCACATATGAAATCAAAGCGTCCAACATTAGAGGTGATCGAATGACACCCGAGCAGACAGGTTCCACGCCTCCTTCAGACGAAGCCAATGAGGATCGACGAAAGTTCCTCGCCTCTTGCGGAAAGTTTGCAATCGTCACTCCGCCCGCAATCACGATGCTGCTGTCGACGTCATTAAATTCGGAAGCCGTGGCCCATTCAAATGGTGGTGGCGGCAAGGGTGGCGGCGGTAAGGATCGCGATCGGGACTGGTGGGACTGGTTCGAGTGGTTATGGGACGACAAACCTTGGCGCCGGTAAACGACGTAGGTTAAGTCGCAACTCAATTTAGGGTGGTACGTGGCAGCCCCGGGGCTGCCACAGATTTTCTTTTTGCCGGGACGTAACTAGGAAACCTCAGCGGGGCTGGACGCACAATCGCCATTCCAATTCCTCATCGTTAGCTCATTCTGGACATCTGTGCAGAGTTCGAAGGGCGCAATTAAATGCGCGGAGTAGCGAGTAGCTGTAGTGAGCGACGACAACGAGCGGGCCGACACTTCTCCTGAACCGCGGAACGCTCCAGGTGATCGGTCCAACTTAACCAGCCTCCAGACGCGTAACCTCCCCGTCAATCCCGAAGCTGACACGTCATCTTCGTCCGAGCCCCCGCACTCTCCGGACGAACTCGCCTCGTCGATCCAGGCGAGCGTGTCAGAGATCGCCGTCATCTGGATGCTTCACAAATGGTCGCTCACACAAAAAATGCAGAGCGAACCTCTCCATCAACAAATCAAGAATTTCAGCCCTGTTGCCTTTGATGTCATTGTCTCCCGCTTTCCCGCGCTGAAAAACGCCAAGGAAGAGCATCTGTGGCTGATCTATTTCAAGGGATTGCTCACAGCCGGAACTCATCCGCGCGAAGAGATGACGAAGGCGATCCAGACCGTTGGAGCACAGGAATGGATTCGCGTATCTCCCGCCGCAGCCGGCGCGCCCGCCGCAGAACCGACTCGTGACGGCCCGCTCACGCAGTCACCCCGCGGCGACCAGGCCGATGCGGACGCCTTGGAGCAGATAAGCCGCGCCTTGGGGCAGTCAGAGCCTCAGGACAGCTCAGCGGAACGGAAATGAGATATTTATTCGGATTATTAATCGCCCGCTGTCGTACGAATGTAATTCCAAAGTTCCAGAATTAACCTCGCTCCTTCCTATTAAGCTTGATGCTTCAGTTTCGTTGCAAGCTGAATAGAAAAGGGTGAATTATACTTATTCAGATCGTCGAGATAATTATTCGAGTCATTTGAACCTGAACGACGCCAAATTTCGTATCTTTATTTTTAAGACATTGACGCCGGAATCTGATTGGAGATTGCCGTGGTTTCTCATGATAGAGGCGAGCGCCGAATACCGCGCTCAAAACGTTCCCCCCAAGCGAAGCGTCGATCCTTAGAGAGAAGCGAGATCGAGGCCCGCCTGAAAGAACTGAACTTCTTCCTTGCGTCGCTCGAAAATCGCACACCCTTGTTCACCGGGCATCGTCGCGGTTCATTGTTGAACTCGCCGATCGGACGCAAACATTCTCGCAATGTCGGAAGCCGGACATACGCGGCAGAAAATAAGGAATAATTCGCGCAATCCATGGTTATTCATCAGACTCGCCTTTGAAATCGGCAACGTCTCATGGGGCACAAATTTTTCATGATAGCGTTTGCGACCGCCTCGATTGTCGCATTGTGCGGTTGGCTGATCGGACTCGGTTGGGCCGCCACAAAGTTGATTGGCTTGTTGTAAAAAAGATCTATTTAGAGCTCTTCTGCCTCTAGCTTGATTGACCGGCGAAGCAAGAGCAGTAAATATCTTCGACGGCGTTTTTAGATTTTTGATTTTAATACCGTTGCAGTTAATACCATTCATGGATACCCCGTTCGGGTGATGGATGAGCGATTATTCTTTTGTTAGTTTGACGTATGGCTCTTTTTATTTGGAGCGGTTCGATGTCGAATAGTATTCGTGTATTGCCTCCGCAAAGACGTCAGGCTCTTGGCCGCCGCGCGTTTGGTTCTCATCCTCACACAAGCCTCCGCCAACGCCTTCTCGAACTTGCCCGATTGCGCGAGTTGGTGCGAAGCGCCGAACTGCGAGCCCGAAGTCAGGATCCAGCACGCTAAGGATTTCCGATAATCAGAACCGTAGATCTGCGGCTAATAACCTCAGGCATTAATTTTAAAAACGAGCATCGCTCCACGTCTCGCTCGCGTGAGATCTTAGCTGGCTGTCGATCGATACAACGGCGCGGTCGCTCATAGCGCTACGGACTCCCCCTCATCCGCGGCTCCTCCGCGCTGCGCGTAACGCATCGCTTTCGCAGATTGCCGCTATGCTTGGATCGCTTCGCTCTATGCACTCTCGATGGTCGTGTACGCTTTCCTGCTCGCCTGGAATTGGGGCGAGGCGTGAGCGACTACAGTCTTTCGGCTCTCACCTCGGCAACCTGGATACGAAGCAGAGCGGATCAACGAGCGGCCGACGCCCGCTCGCCATCGATCTGACGACCCATCAGCGCCAGGGCTCGCTGATAAACTGATGCGGCATTCCACGCCTGGATAGCCGCGAAGTTCGCCTCCCCTGGTTGGTATCCCGCACCTGCCCGCCAGCCGTGGGCCTTCAGGAAATTCGCGGTCGAAGTCAGCGCATTGGCCGCAACGTCGAGATTGCCGGTGCCATAGGCCAGAATGTTCTTCGGCAAAAACTGCGTCTGACCGACTTCCCCGTGCATGGAGCCTCGCGTGCTCGCCGACAGCGTACCGCGGTCGATTAACTTGAGAGCTGCGTAAAGCTGATCGGTGAAATATTCAGGCCGTCGGCAGTCGTAGGCGAGTGTGGCAACGGACGACAGCATGTTTTGATTGCCTCGTACACTGCCAAAGCCAGTCTCCATTCCCCAGATCGCGAGAAGCGGCCCGGGCGGAACGCCGTAGCGTTGTTCAATGGATGCAAAGAGGGCCGCGTGAGATTGCTTGAGCGAGCGACCACGCGCGACAATGGTTGAAGCGCCACGTTTGGCGAGAAACTGATCGAGTGACAGACCAAAGCTCCTCTGCCCACGATCGGCGTTGATCGTTGCGGTTGCGTAGTTCGTCTGCATCAGGGCAGATATGCCAGCCGCGCTGACGCCTTTTGCTCTTGCCTCTTCGGAAAACTCTCTCTTCCAGGTTTCGAAGCCAGCCGAGCCATTACCGCAACGCGCGGCGTCAGCTTTGTTGCCCATCGATGCGAGTATAGTCACAGCCACCAAGGTGACTGTCGCAATCTGCCTGCCTCGGGTCATCGACGTTCTCCTTCTTCCTGCACGGCTTTTGTCCGCGATATCCTCTCCGTGGGCCTGTCAAGTGATCGGCACATACCGATATCCCGTACCTTTTCGCTCGGCGAACCCTAAGCCCGGATGAGGCCAGTGGAATCCGAGCATCTTCATTTTGTCGGTCGCGGCGCCATCCAGCAGCTTCTTTCGATTGGCGACAGCCACGTTGCTGTCCATGTCATAGGCGAACCGCCACTCGGGATGAGGAAAGTACACGGCAGGTTCTGTGATGGCGTCGGCGGGGATCAACAGTCCCTCACCACCGGCCACAAGAAGCGAGATATGGCCCGGCGTATGGCCCGCGCTGTCCACCACGCTGAGACCTGTGACGATGTCATTGCCGGGCTTCACCATCGTCACGGTGTTTTTCACCGCTCCGAGGTTGGCTTGCGCACCAGAGACGAAAGCATGCATCTGTTCGGGAAGCTTCGCCTTCAGCGCGAGATCCATCCAGAAGTCCCATTCGACTGCCGACACGTAATAAGCCGCATTCGGAAAGTTCAGCTCGTCACCAAAGCCGATGGTGCCCCAAATATGGTCCGGATGAGCGTGAGTGAAAACGACCTTGGTGATGCTTTTCGGATCGATATTAGCCGCTGCAAGATTGTCCATGAGTTTGCCGACCGTCGGCTGGAAATTCGTGCCTGAGCCTGTATCGATGAGAATGAGATCCGACTCCGTGCGAAGCAGGACCGGATTGGTTGCCGGCTTCACCTGATCTGGAGCAAGACCGGCGTCCTTGAACAGCCGCTCCACGTCTTCACGCGGCACATCAAGGCCGTGAATGGTCGTCGGCAGTACGAGATAGCCGTCGCTGAGAACCGTGACGTCGAAATCGCCGTGCTGAAATTTGTAGAAATTTGTCTGGGTGTTACCCGGCATCGGCCAAAGTCCCGCACCGGCAAGACTTGCTGCACCAATCATCAGGTCCCGCCGATTCATGGCGAACGGTAACGGCCTTGACTGCTCGCGTTCCGACATCACCGTCCTCCTGCGTGCGTCCTTCGACACCCGCATCGGAGCACATTAGCCGCCTTCTCGGCCAGTGATTATTTTGAGGATTGGACCGCGATAAGCCGGATGACGAGAGCTGGCGGTGCAGACGCAGTGGATGGGCCCGATGCAACCCGCATCTGCATCACACCCTCATCCGGTGCCACGGCTCAAAAACGGTCATGCGATCGAGGCTGTTCGTTGCTCGATGGCCTGGACGACCGCAGCCATGTCCTCATCGCCGAGGCCGAGCGCTTGCGTCTCGCCGTACAGCGCATGACACACATCCAGCAGCGGAGATGCGATGTTGGATTCTCGCGCTGTTACGGCAACGAGAGTATTGTTCTTCAAGACATCGGTTATTCCCGCCTGACGCGCAAAATCCCTCTTTATGAGTTTCGCCGCCTTGATCCGCGACACGTCGCTCGCCATCGGCCCGGCGTCGAGGATCGAGACGAAACGGACCATGTCCAAACCAAGCTTTTCGGCAAAGTGTGTGGCTTCGGCCAAACCGGTGACCATGGTGATGAGGAAGAGGTTCACCGCCAACTTCATCTTTAATGCACCCGGGACTTCACCGCAGACGAAGGTATCCCGGCACATCGCCTTAAACAGAGGACGGATGGATTCCACATCGACAGCATCGCCGGACAACATGGCAATGAGCTGGCCGGCCTCGGCCGGCTTGCGCGATCCGGAAACCGGTGCCTCCACATATCGGCCGCCCGCAGCGCGGATATCGACTTCGAGTGCCTGCGAATAGCTCGGCAAGACCGTCGACGTATTAACGATCACACGAGAACGGACCCGATCTGAAAACGCATCGCTATTTCGCCCAAGGACGGTGTCAATCGCGGCATGGTCGGCCAACATCAGGAATACGATGTCACACCGGGCGAAGACGTCCGCGGCTATTTCTGCGACCGAAGCGCCGGCATCGGCCAGAATCTGACACTTCGACACTGATCGATTCCAGACAATGAGCGGCGTACCCGCCTTGACGAGGTTGAGCGCCATCGGCTCGCCCATGGATCCAAGACCAATGAAGCCAATGGGAGCGACAGATGCCATGCTGATGACCTTTGATAAGTTGGCCGATGATCTGCTTGGCAACCCGGCCGACGGAAATCTGCACGCATCCTAGCTCCGCCGAAGTCTTTCGAATATCATATAGTATTGAAGATTCACTTCGCGGAATCGAATATGACGAATTCCTTTGATATTGAAGCTCTTCGGACCATGGTCACGGGCACCGAACTCGGAAGCTTTGCGCGCGCGGCTTTGCACCTGGGCCGCTCCCAATCCGCAGTCAGCATGCAACTCAAAAAACTCGAGGAACAAGCAGGCAAGGCGCTGTTCCGCCGCAACGGGCGCGGTCTTGTCCCGACCGAAGCAGGCGATGCTCTGCTCGTTTATGCGCGCCGGATCATCGATTTGCATGATGAAGCCGCGGCCTCCATCGGCGCGACAGCAACCACTGCCTCAATCAGGATGGGATTGCCGCAGGACTTCTTTGAGGATGTGATGCCCGAGGCCATCACGCACTTCTCCCGTCAGCGGCCGAACGTCCATATCGAGGTTCGCGCCGGACGCAACTATGCACTTGAGGAGGAAGTTCGCTCCGGTCATCTCGATCTGGCGCTCGCGTTTGTCAAAGCAGGTGCAGACAAAAACAAGGAACGCCTGAAGACCCTGCCGCTGTTCTGGCTCGCGGGGAAAGCAGTCGCACACTCATCAAACGCCGCACCCGTGCCGCTCGTGCTGTTCGATCATCCGTGCCTGTTTCGACAAAGCGCAATTCAGACGTTGGAAGCCAATGCCCGACGTTGGCGCTTGTCTTTGACGACGCCCAGTCTACCGGGCGTGTGGGCGGCGTTGCGCTTCGGCCATGGCATCACGGTTCGAACAGCGCATCGACTTCCATCGGGAATACGCGATGTCAGCGCCGAATTGAATCTGCCCAAACTGCCGTCGCTCGAATTGCGATTGCTCACAGGAGCCGAGCTTTCGCCCGCCGCCTCAGAGTTGGCAGACATTTTAAGGTATGTCGTCCACGAACGCGTGAGCGTTCCAGGCCGGAAGCGCCCAAGATGATAGAGAAAAAAACGCTATGGGCGCCCGCCGAGGGCGACCAGACTGACGACCTCCACGTTGGGGGCGTGGACGACGAAGCCGCCCTTACCACGGCGCTTGGCCTCATACATCGCGCGGTCGGCCGCGCTCAGCAATTCGTCAGCGGTGGCTCCGTCGCGCGGCGCTGCGGCGATGCCGATGCTGACGCCGATCTGTGCGGCGGGGGCGAATTCAAACGGTTCTGCGACGCGTGAAATAATCCGCCGGGCGACGGAGATAGCTTCATCGTCGGTGACGTGAGGCAACAGAACGACAAATTCGTCGCCGCCGAGACGGCATACAAAGCCAACCTCGCGGACGCTGGCACGCAGACGCTTGGCCACCGCGACAAGAACAGCATCACCCGTCGCATGTCCGAATCCGTCGTTGACGGCTTTGAAACCGTCGAGATCAAGACAGAACACGGTGAGCTTTGAATTGGCAGGACCGGCCTCCGGACCAGGGCTCGCCAGCAGATCGGCGAATAGCTTCAAGTTCAGCGCGCGATTGGGAAGACCAGTCAGCAAATCATGATGCGCCATCTGGCGATTGCTATGCTCCGAACGGTGGAGGTTGAGCAGGACCTTGTGGTTCTCCAGCAGCAGAAAAATCATTCCAGCAGTGTAGAGCGGCGTCTGCAGGCCGACGAGAAACAAATACGGGAGCGGCGACAGGATCGTCGCAACGGCAAAGGGCAGCGTCAGGATGCAAATCAGCAGCGCCCCGTACCGCGGGGTGGCGGCGTTGCGAGAAGAAATCCCGCCGACGAGATTGGCGATGCCGATACCAGCCATCAGGATCAGCGGCACCACGCCCGATCCGACACATTGATAACAACCGGCGGAGATCAGGATAGCCGAGGCCAGCCCTGCCCAGATCGGCGCGATAGTCGTTCCGGTGCGCTGGGCGGCCTTCGCTTTCGCGACGTCCCCTATCATCAGATAAATTCTGATGCTGCCCAGAACCAGTTCTGCAGCCAGCCACGCACAGGCCCATGAGGCCCCCGTCAGTGCGACGGCGATCGTCGCAGTGAGCAAGGAGGCAAATATCGCCACTGCGAGCGTCTTTATCTTGCTCGCGCGCTGATGCAGCAGCTCGCGGCGGACTTCGTCGGGCTCGGGATGTAAGCCGGTAAGGAGCCAGTCGACGCAACCACGCAGGCGCGACTTGGCAAGCGATTTCGACCGCTGCGGTTGCGCGGCAACACTGGAATCGGTGTTCAGTGGGACTATGGCCGTCATGCCCCCAGTCTCACTCTCGGGCATTGAGGAGCGCTTAAGCGCGCCTGCAAAGTTCCCGAAAGCGTAAAGATTTAATTTCCGGGGCGTTGCCACCTGAGGTGGCGCCCCTTTTCCGGCGCCACCTCAAAGGGCCGCGAACGTAGCCGGATCCCGCTCGGCTCGGTCGGATTTGCCTCATCGCGGATGCCTCACTTTTAGGAAGGGTTCCGGTTTCGAACGGCATTGGCATGGGATCGGAAAATGGGTGTAGGCTTGGTTGGTTGTCTCGATAGGTGCCGGGCGGGAACTCTGAATCGCTAAGGGGACATCTGTTGGCGAACGAGGCAAAGAGTGATGCGAAGGTAAACCAGCGGACCTCTGTGCCCGACCTGTCGCTCATCGAGCAGCCTGCCTTGCAGCTTATCTACGATACAGCGCCAATCGGATTAGCGTTCTTGTCTCCCGACTGCCGCTATCTGCAGATCAACCAGCGCCTCACCGAAATATGCGGCATTTCCGTTGAAGGGCATTTGGGACGAACGGTGCGAGAGTGCGTCCCGGCGTTGGCTGAATCGGTTGAAGCGATTGTCCGCTCCATCATGACAACCGGCGAGCCGGTGACCGGGATCGAAGTAGCCGGGCAGCGCCCCGACCAGATCGAAGACCGTTCGTGGATCACTTACTGGCACCCAGTGAGGGGGCGGCATAACGAGATCGTAGGCGTCAACGTCGCAGCTGAAGAGATCACCGAACGCAAGCGCGCCGAAGCGGCACTTCGGGCGAGCGAGCGGCAATTCCACACACTGGCCGATTCCATTCCGCAATTGGTTTGGATGGCTGAGGCCGATGGCAGGATCTTCTGGGTCAACAGCCATTGGTATGACTACACAGGCGTGTCGCCCGATAATGCAACCCCCAATGACTGGCAGTCCCTTCTCACCCCTGCCTCACTGCTGGACGCTAGACGCCGCTGGACGCAGTCCATCCAAAGCGGAACGGCACTGGAGATGGAGTTATTACTGCTCGGAAAGGACGGGCAGTACCGCCCATTCCTCACCAGGGCGATTCCACTGCGCGATGCGACGTCGACCGTTTATCGATGGATTGGAACGCACGTCGATATCAGCGAGCAGAGACGCCGCGAAGAGCATATCCGCTTCATCATCGACGAGCTGTCACATCGCACCAAGAATCTCCTTGCGGTTGTCATGGCGGTCGCAAACCAGACCGCACGGTACGCGGGCGACGTGAAGCAGTATCAAATGTGCTTTTCGGAACGGCTGCAGGCGCTCGCTCATTGTCATGATCTGCTCGTCAAGGATAGTTGGCAGGGTGCCACATTCCACGATCTTGTAGCGGCACAGATGCGGCCGTTCGGCCAAGCCAATGCAGGGAGGATCAACGCCGCCGGGCCTCCGGTGGTCCTGAAACCCGACGCCGTGCAACATTTGGGCTTGGCTTTGCACGAGCTGGCGACCAATGCCTCAAAGCATGGTGCGTTATCAGGGCCTCATGGCGAGGTGTTGATCCAGTGGCAGATCGACGAAGCGGACGACAAGGTCCGAATCCATTGGTGTGAAAAGGGCGGACCACCCGTTATGCCTCCGCAACGGCAAGGCTTCGGTCGCGTTGTGATTGAGCAAATTGTCACTCGCGCTCTCAACGGCAGCGGCCTGCTGGACTTTTCCCCCGCGGGCGTGAACTGGACATTTGAATTTCTCCAGCGCATCGAAAGATGAGCAATGTGCTTGGTCGCGAGGACCTTTCGGATACTCGTTGGGGCCATCACAGCGTGCGCGAAGTAACGCTCGCACTTCAAAGCTACGCCCCTGAATACCTCACCCTTTCGAATCATAGACCGTTCGAGGCTGGAAGCGAGTTGTGCGATGGCGCATGACGGCAGCAACAATTGTTGGGAGCCACTGGCCTAAGGTCCTTTTTCTGGCTGATCCACCTACATCCACCTTTGGTCACTGAGTTGTCACATAACGCAGCGAGAGATTGTGCTGAAACACATTTGATGCACACGTCGCGAGGACCTTATGGACTATTTCAGGCGCTTCACTTTCCTCTTCGCGATGCCGACATTTGATGCCGACGATCTCGAAGGCATCCGGCTCAATCAAATCGTCGACGAGATCGAACGCTCCGGTTTCGAGGTCGTCAAGGCACGTAAGATGGAGGATGCCGAGATCGCGGTTCAGACCGATGCCGCCATCGGCTGCATGGTGGTCGATTGGGGCAAGAAAGGTCTCGAAGGCAAGACGGCAGCGCTGATCAACCTGATGCGCCGCCGTGGTCTGGACTTTCCGATTATCTTGTTGATCCGCCGCAAGCGATTTGAAGATTTGCCGGTCGAGGTGCTCGACTTCATCGATGGCTATGTCTTCCTCTCCGAAGAAACACCGCCATTTATCGCCAAGAATCTGATCAGCCGCCTGAAGCAATATGCCGAGACGCTGAAAACGCCGTTCTTCGGAGCGTTGGTCGATTATGCTGAAGAAGGCAACCAGTTGTGGACCTGCCCAGGTCACAACGGCGGTGTGTTTTACAGCCGCAGTCCGATCGGACGGGTTTTCATGGAGCACCTCGGCGAGGCCGTGTTCCGCGACGACCTCGACAATTCGGTTCTCGATCTCGGCGATCTTCTGACCCACGAAGGTCCCGCGCTGCAGGCGCAGAAAGAGGCCGCACAGATCTTCGGTGCGGAGAAAACCTATTTCGTGCTCAACGGCACTTCGACATCAAACAAGGTTGCGCTTTCGGCGCTGGTGACCGACGGCGACCTGGTTCTGTTCGATCGCAACAACCATAAGGCCGCGCTTCACGGCGCACTCATGATCAGCGGTGGGATTCCAGTTTACGTTCCGACAGTGCGGAATCCCTGGGGCCTGATCGGCCCGATGGTGTGGGACGACTTTGATGAGGAGGCGCTGCGCCAGCGCATCCGCGTCAACCCGCTGGTTAAGGATCCGGAGGCCTGGCGCCGAGAGCGTCCCTTCCGCGTCGCCGTGATCGAGCAATGCACTTATGACGGCACCATCCACAATGCCGAAATGATCCTGCAGCGCATCGGCCATCTCTGCGATTACATCTTGTTTGATGAGGCCTGGGCCGGCTTTATGAAATTCCATCCTCTCTATGCTGGCCGTTTCGCCATGGGACTCTCCAACCTCGGCCCTGATGCTCCGGGTATCATCGCGACCCAGTCCACGCACAAACAGCTGGCAAGCTTTTCGCAAGCTTCGCAGATCCACATGAAAGACCGCCATATCCGCGGTCAGAAGCGGCGGGTGGAGCACCGGCGCTTCAACGAGAGCTTCATGCAGCACGCTTCGACATCGCCGTTTTATCCGTTGTTCGCCTCGCTCGACGTTGGCGCGCAAATGATGAAGGGCCGCTCAGGCGAAGTGCTGTGGGACGACACGATCAGGCTTGGTATCGAACTGCGCAAGAAGATGCGTGCCGTCCGCCGCGAATTCGAAGAAAAGGAAACGCGTCCGGAACGGCGCTGGTTCTTCGAACCCTTCGTGCCCGAGCGCGTCGGGATTCCTGATGCATCGCGCGAAGGAGCTGTGCACAGCGTCGCCTGGGAGAGCGTGAGCACCGATCAGCTCGCCACAAACCCGGCCTATTGGCAGCTCGGGCCTGACACGACCTGGCATGGTTTCCCAGGCATGGCGGCGGGCTTTGCGATGACCGATCCGAACAAGCTCACGGTGCTGACACCGGGCTTCGACCGCGCCACCGGAGGCTATGCCGAACATGGCATCCCGGCACCCGTGGTGGCGCAGTTTCTGCGAGAAAACCGTATTGTCCCGGAGAAGAACGATCTCAATTCGCTGCTCTTTTTGCTAACGCCGGGTGTAGAGGCCAGCAAGGCCGGCACGCTGATCAGCGGCCTTGTCGCGTTCAAGAAGTTGCATGACGACAACGCGCTGCTCGAAGAGGCTATCCCCGAATTCTCCAGGCGCAGACCGGCACGCTATGCCGGCATCCGGCTGCGCGATCTTTGCGCGGACATGCACCGCTTCTTTCGCGATGCCGATGTCAGCACGTTGCAGTCGAAACAGTTCGCGTCCGAGCACTTGCCGGAGATCGCCATATCGCCTCACGCCGCGGCGCGCTGCCTAGTGCGCAATGACGTGGAGTATCTTCCCATTGATGAAATTGCGGGCCGTATCGCGACAACACCTTTCGTGGTTTATCCGCCTGGAATCGCCACGATCGTGCCAGGTGAACGGCTCACTGAACGGGCACAGCCAATGATCGACTATCTCAAGATGTTCGAAACCTGCTTCAACACGTTTCCCGGCTTCGACGTCGAAATCCAGGGCGTTTATCGCAAGGTCGACGCCAACGGCCGCATCCGGCTATATACATACGTCGTTTCCGAATAGTGGAGCACGTATGGAAGCAGGGATGCCAAGCGAGCTAGAGCAGCCAATCGTTGTGCGGCCATCGCGCGATACCGATGTCGACGCCATGCTGGCGATTTATCGTCGCCATATCCGCCACGGCATCGAAGAAGGCGTCAGTGACACCGAGACGCCGCAGCCCGATGATTTGCGCGACCGGCGCAAGAACCTGCGCAACCGCCGTTTCCCTCATCTCGTGGCAACGAGGGGTGGAGATATCCTGGGCTACGCCTATGTCGTGCTGTTCCGTAAGCGGCCAGCCTATCGCTACACGGTCAAACACTCGATCTATGTTCACCACGAGCACATCGGCCAAGGCATCGGACAGATCTTGATGCGAGAACTGATCGACGTCTGTGCTGCGGCGGGCTTCCGGCAAATCATCGGCTATATCGATGCCGACAATGCGCCTTCCCTTGGTCTCCACGAGAAATTTGGCTTTTCCAGAGTGGGCCTGCTGCCTGGGGTGGCCTATAGATATGGTCGCTGGGCCGATACCGTCATGGTTCAGCGCTCGCTCGCCACCGGCGCCACGACAGCTCCATCACCTTTGCTGTCCCCCGGACCGGTGAGCAAGTAAGCCGCATTGGCCACAAGCGGTGAAACGGCTTGCATGCCTGCTCCATCAATCCAACCCCAACGCGCGTTGAAAAAATAGTTTTCAACGGCGGCGTACAAGCCACGCAATGCCTTTTGGTAACAGCCTCGGGCCGCTCGACGGGCTGCGATCGGATTGATAAGCCCTCCTAGCAGAAAGGGGCGTTGAGTCGAGACATGACCGTTGCGATCGAGATGGGACAGACAACGGCAGGTGGCTCGGCGGCACTGGATCTCGAGGAACTGCTAGCGACCCGCCTGCTGGTGCAGGGCAATTCGGGCTCCGGTAAATCTCATCTCCTACGCCGGTTGCTGGAACAGAGTGCGCCGTGGGTACAGCAGACCATCATCGACCCCGAAGGCGACTTCGTAACGCTGGCCGATTCGTTCGGCCACCTGGTGATCGATGCTGAGGACCACACCGAGCGGGCCCTGCAGGCAGCCGGCGAACGCGCGCGCATTCATCGCGTCTCTACAGTGCTTAATCTTGAGGGGCTCGACGCCGAGAATCAGATGCGGCGCGCTGCGGCCTTCCTTGGCGGACTTTTCGAAGTCGGCCGCGACCACTGGTACCCGATGCTGGTGGTGGTGGACGAAGCACAGCTCTTCGCGCCGGCTGTCGCAGGGGAGGTTTCGGACGAGGCCCGCAAACTCTCTCTCGGCGCCATGACGAACCTGATGTGCCGCGGCCGCAAGCGCGGGCTAGCGGGGGTCATCGCGACCCAACGACTGGCGAAGCTCGCCAAGAACGTCGCAGCCGAGGCTTCCAATTTCTTGATGGGCCGCACCTTCCTGGATATCGACATGGCGCGCGCCGCCGACCTTCTCGGCATGGAGCGACGACAGGCAGAAGCCTTCCGGGACCTGGAGCGCGGGCATTTCATGGCGCTGGGCCCAGCCCTCTCCCGCCGCCCCCTGGGACTGCGCATCGGGCCAACAGATACCGCGCCCCGCAATGCAACCCCACGATTGATGCCACTCCCCGAAGCGGCACTGGAGGACGCACGCGCCATTATCCTCGCAGAGCCGCCCCCCGAGAATATCCGGCCCCAACGCCGGCCGCCGTCGCCAGACCTCCTCAACCAACTCATGGCGGCGAAGTCCGCGGCGCTGGAGATCCGCCCCGAAGTGGTGGTGGACCAGCTACTCAGCGCTGAGGAACTCGCGGAGCGGCGTGCACGGCTGGACCGTATCCTGCGCGCTATCCTCTCGGAGCCCGACGCGGGATTCCGCGCCATCAGCGTCCTCTATCAGGAGTTTGTAGTCCGCTGCCGAATTGAAGGCCTCGGTTCAGCCGTGCCGGACCTCGGTGACTTTCAGCGGATGCTGACACACGCCCGCGCAGGGCTCGACACTGAAATGGTGGCGGATGACGCTTGGAAGGACGTCTCGATCCGAGCCTCCATCCTGCCTCAGGATATGCAAGGCATCTTCATGATGATTGCCCGCGCAGCGAAGGAGGGTTGGCCCTGCCCGAGCGATGCAGCGATTGCCCGCGCCTATGGCACACACTCCCTGCGCCGCGCGCGATACCTGCTGACCTATATCGAGGACCAGGGCCTTATCGTTTGCCAGGTTGACGGTGCAGGCCGGCGGATCGTGACGCTGGTCGAACTGGCCTGGGCTACAGCACCGGGCGACCCCAACGCCGAAGAACTTCCGGCGGAGGATGGCTGCAGCAGCGCGATGTCGCTGCCGAACACCTGCGGCGACAATAATCGTCGTTAGAATGAGACCTAGGCGTTGCCGCTCATCGCTTTCGCATTAGCATTTGATCGGTGATCTCTGTCTGCTCAGGACGATAGTTTCCCGTGCCCCATTCGGATTGAATACCGTAAGGTGGATCATCGGATGGTCCGATTACCCACCAACTGCCGCTGATCGGCTGCTGGCCACTCGAAAACCCTGGACCACCAGAGTTTTCATATTTGCCGTTCATGTAATCGATCAGCGTCCATGCCCATTTGCGGCTTTCGGGAGTCCTCATCGACGAACCCATCTCACCGATCCAGACCGGCGCGATATTGTCCCTGACTAAGTATCCCCACGTGCGATTCATTCGATCGATGTAGTCCTTGCCGCTTTCGGCCAAGCCCCACCTTAAAATGTCAGAGACTTCGTCCGGGTATTCATGCACGGAGTAGACGAGCTTGTTGCCAACGGGCAACTTGACCGGATGAGCGCCGGCAGCGGTGAGGTTGCCTGCAGGGGCGGCGTATTTCGGGTCGAAGCCAGACGCTGCCGGCGGCGGAGAATAGAACAGAGGCCCGGCGCAAATAATCAGGACATCGGGATTCACCGATTGAATCGCCGCGCCGACATCTTCGCACATCGCCTTGATGTCAGTCGGGCCGCCACCGCCCCATGTGATACGGCCCTCGTCTCCATTGGGTTCGTTGTGCAGATCGAAACCGATGACCGTTGCATCACCGGAATATCGAGCAGCTAACCGCATCCAATTCTGCTTGAACATCACCGCGGTGACTTGGCCTTTCAGGACTCCATCCGTTCCATTCGATCCCAGTCCAAGGTCGAACCACAGGCCGTTCTTTTGTTGTCCTGCCGTTCCCTGGTTGGAATGGTGATCGAAAATCACCTTGAGGCCGATCTGCTTTGCGTAAGCAACAATGGCATCAAATGCTTCAATCGTTGAGACGTATTTGTAGTGCCCGTTGGAGTCCGGAGTGCGATCGGCGACCAGATCCCAATTCAACGTCGTGTTGATCCAGCCTAGCTTGTCGCTGTAGCCATCGAGCGGCGCGTCGAGACCGACATCGGTCCAGGGAATTCGGACCGTATTGAACCCGCCGGCGACGATAGAATCCAAAACTTTCTTGTAACTGACTGGCCAAATACCGGACGGCGCCGCACCTGGCCGACCGTCCGTACCGTTCCATCCGATGGACGCAATGCGGACGCTCCTGCCGGATTCGTCCACGATCTGGCTTCCCGATGTGCTGAGAAAACCGGACGGCAGGAGGAATCCGCCGCGCGCAGACGGGCGTAGGTCATTTGCGGTCCGGATGATGGCCGGTGGATCGACAAGATGAGCCGGAGGAATGCCGTCCATGTATCTGTCCTAACAGACGTGCTCCGTCGGCGGGTGACTGAGAAAGCCGGCGTCGCGGCTCCGGATGGTCGTCAAACCATCGTGACCATGTTCGATCAGGCGGCCAGCGATGCGTTCGGCTCAACGAAGAGCACCCGGGCCTTAACCTGATTGTGGCGGAGGATATCAGCGAGCACGGACGTCTCGTCCGTGCGGGCATTCCGGGTTGTCGCTATAAAAACGACTTCGTCGACCATGGCGTAAAGTCCGTAGTTGGACGATGCGGCCCCCAATTCGCCGCCGTCGATGATAACCCGGTCGAGCTCGCGCGCCTGGTTGATTGCGGTTGCAATCGCCTCTCGCCCGACAGCGGGGGGCGGCGGGAATGCTTCGATGCCGGCGGGCACGACACGCATCGTGGTTTGCTTGTGCACGCGGAGGACGTCGCCAATGTTCGCTTTCGAAGCCAGGATCTCGCGGACGCCTTTACATCCGTCAAATCCGAGGATGGAGCTGACCCTGTGGCGAGCCAAATCGGCATCAATCACGACCACTGTCTTTCGGTCTGCGATAACCGCTCGCGCCAGTTCGAGTGCAGCGAGATCAAGCGCTTCATCCGCTTGGGTTCGAACGAGCATGATGGTGTACCCGGCAGGCGCCCCCGGCAACTCCGCGCGAAGCCGAGAAAATTGAGTTTCTGCTTCAGGAACGATTGAGGGATTGATCGGCGGTGGAATCGGGCGTTTCCGCCTTGCCCCGGAGGTATCTGTGCCTGGGCCATTGCCGGCGCCAGCGACGAAATAGTCAACCGCTAACGCCAAGGCTACGCCGAGCGTGGACCCACCGAGGAGTGCCGCGGCCAGCATAAGGATCGTCGGAGGCCAGCTCTTACTCTCTGGAGGAGTCGCGGGAGAAATCAATCGTATGTTTGTCGTGTCGATTCCCTGGCGCTCTTCGGCGGTTTTCGCCTTGGCCAAAAATGTTTCATAGATGGCCCGGCTCGAATCTGCTTTCCGCTCCAATTCGCGCAACGGAACGATGGCTTTCTCGTTAGCTTGCGAGAGAGCCTTCATCGCATCAAACTTGGCCTGCAGATTCTGGACGTTGGTGCGCTCAGTCGCAGCGATGTTGCGAACCGCCTGAGCGACACGTTTGAGTTCGTTCTTGATGGCAAGATCCGTGTCTTGCAGTTGTGCCCGTGCTATCTGCAGACCGGGGTAGCTGGGGCCGGCGATCCGTTCCAGCTGCGCGACCTCGCGAGACGCATCGGCCGCCTTCGCTCGTAACTGGACGATTGCTCCCGACTGGATTGCTTCCGGTAATGAGTCGAGACCAATTCCCCCACTTTCGACCGACTCGGCCAGTTTCACTTTTGCCTGCGCATCGGTCAGTCTGGTTTTGGCGATCGTGAGTTGGGTGTTGGCTTCATCAAGCTCTTGCTCGGTCACGAGCCTGCTGCGCGAACCGACGAGCCCGTTTGCTGCTTTATAAGCGGCAACCGCTTCTTCACCGCGCCTCACCTCGAGGCGTAGCTTTTCGAGTTGCGAATTGATCGATTCCGAAATCCGCCGGTTGAAGCTTGCGTTCGCTCCAGCCTGAACCTCCAGATAGGCATTGGCCACGGCATTGGCGAGCATCGCCGCGCGGTCGCGCGTACTCGCGGAAGCCATGATGTCGATGACGAAGGAACGATCAATCCGCTTGGTCGACGTCCTTCGGCGCAGGTTGCGCAACGCGGTGAGCTCGCGGTCGTTACCTGATTGTAAGCCCAGCACAGCTTTTACCAGAGAAATGACCGGATTGCGCTGACCGTTGAATTCCGGATCGTTCTGCAGGTCGGCTTGGTCGATGACCCGCTTGAGGACCTCATCCGAGGTGATGATCTTCAACTGGCTCTCGACGAGGAGCAGGCCATCGCCCGGCACGGAATTTTGCTGGGGGTCGTCCTTTGGCGTGCTCTGATCGCGAGGATCAACATAGACTTGCGCGGTGGCTGTGTATGCGGGCGGGGTGATCAGCACGTAGGCGAGCACCAGACCGCAGAGCAACGCAGGGACACAGAGAACCCAAAGTTTCTGTCGAGACAGGATTGTGAGGACGTCTTTGAAGTCGATCCCATCCAGCGCGCGTTCGCTGGATTGATCCATTGAAACTTGCTTTGTCGACATGACGCAGGACACCACTCACAGTCTGCAGACCTTCGAAATTTTAACCAATCACTTCCGGAGAGGTGGGTAAAAATCCCGCCTTTGGAGTATCTTTGGTCTTGGTTAACCTCGAGTTACTCCTCAATAGCGAGCGGGTGGACCGGGGTGCTCGTCGAACGGTGGCGGCAAGAGACGGCGGTCCTCTCCGGAAAAAGGGTCATGAAGTCCATCCGCGACGCAAGGTCGTCGGCAATGTCGGTGCGGAGCTCAGGACTCGGCGCCAAGGCAAGCCATCTTTCGGGATCCGGCAATAGCGTTCGTGATTTCCGACGGCATCGGACAGCTCTTGATGCAGGACCTGATCGACGTCTGCGCTGCGGCGGATTTCCGGCAAGTCATCGGCTGTATCAACGCCGACAACGCAGCTTCTTTAGGCTCCATGACAAGTTTGGCTTTTCCGCGTGGGCTTGCGGCCTGGCGTGGCCTACAGGCACGGCCGCTGTGCCGGTACCATTATGGTTCAGAGCTCGCTCGCCACCGGCTCCACCACCGCTCCTCTACCGTCTCCTCTACCGTCTCCTCGACGGTGAACAGGTAAGCTGTTTCCGGAATGCCTACGGCGCGATTTCAATTTGAATACGGCAAATTTTGCCTGCCGTGAATCAACTGCCCGGCGTTGCAAACACTGATCGCAACTTTAGCAAATGACGTTATTTTGATTGCCTGCCAGGGCAAATGAACCCACTCGGAAGCAGCTCGTTTACCGGCTCATGGTCACAAGGTTGTCTCACTTGCAAGAGCCCTTCCATGAACTTGAACACTTCAGCTGCCACCACATTGCCCGACACCGAAACGCAACTCATTCGACAGATGCAGCTTGGAGAGCAGCATTATTCAAAAGGACAGATCGATCAGGCGATCTTCGCTTACCAATGCGGCCTTGACGCCGGAACCGCCAGTTCTATCGAGATCGCGAGTGACCTGCTCGCCGATTTGCATGCCAAACTCGGCGTTGCCTATTTGGCGGACCGCCGTTTCGGCGCCGCAACGGAAGCCTACAAGAGCGCTCTGCGCCTGAAGCCAACCCTGATCGGCTGCTGGTGCAATCTCGGCAACGCTCAACTTGAAATTGGCAATGTGAGCAGTGCGATTGAGATTTATCTCGAGGCATTGAAGCTAAATCCCGCGCATTGGCCTTCCCGCGTCAACCTTGCGGAAGCGCTCATGAGAGCGAAGCAATACCTGATGGCGAAGACTCTGCTGCTGGAATGCGTCGGAGAGCGGCCGCAAGACGGAAAGCTTCGACATCAACTTGGCAAGGCATGCTTCGAGCTCAACGAGGAAAAGGAAGCACTTCAACATTTTCAGGCCGCGCTGACCATTGATCCGGGCGATTCCGATAGCCTTTACTGGATCGGAGGGATTCGCCAGAGGATGGACGATATCGACGGTGCACAGGCCGCCTATGCGCAGGCCGCAACGATCCATCCGCTGATCCGAAGGAAAGCGTCGAGTTCATCGGCAGAGTTTCGCTTGCTTGCCCTTTATGCGCCACTCGCTGGCAATGTGCCTGTTGAATATCTCTTCAAAAATGCACCCTACGATATCGATATTCTGCCCTTGATCGAGGGACATGCGATCGATGTCACGGCGTTTGAAGACGCCCAACTCGTTGTCAACCTGGTTTCCGATGCGGATCAAGCCGACGCCATACTTACACTCGCGACGAACCTCGTCGAGCGACTGAACAAACCGGTGATCAATCATCCGAAAGAGATCAGGCATACCACGAGGGATTCCATTGCAAGGCTTCTGACAGGAATTCCCAATTGCTGCGTGCCAAAAATCTTGCGGCTAAAAGCTGGTACAGAGAACTCAGCTGATGCGCTTGCAGCACTCCTGCCTTTTTCGTGGCCAGTCCTCGCGCGGCCGGCCGGCACTCATGGCGGTGATGATTTCGAAAAGATAGCAAACCTGCCCGAACTCACCGACTTTATGGCGAAACACTCTGACAGCGACAACTATGTCATCGAATATATCGATTATGTTTCGACCGACGGATTTTTCCGCAAATATCGCTTTATCTTCGTTGGCGATGATATCCTGCCCTATCACCTTGCGATCGGAGATAACTGGAAGGTGCATCACGACTCAACGGACATGAGCGATCATTCCTGGATGCAGCAGGAAGAGGCGGATTTCCTAGCGAGCCCAGAAACAACGTTTTCGGCCGATAACTACCGAGTGCTCCGAACGATCCGCCAGCGCATCGGGCTCGACTATTTCGGCATTGATTGCGGATTAGATCGTGACGGCAACGTCGTCGTTTTCGAGGTGAATGCCTCGATGTTGGTGCATGCGGACAATGCGGGATTTTCCTATAAGAACCCCTTTGTCGAGACCATCAAGCTCGGTTTCGACACGATGCTGCGGCAGCGCGCTTTAGGCTAAGCTCTCGTAGGCTTGCAGCTATCAGCGGGTCTGCCGGGCCGTCGAAAACTCGCTTTGTCTTGATGCCACATCCGAGGTGCTTCCAACCGTCTCCGCAGCTAATTCTATTAGTGAAGAAACGAACCGATCGATGTCGGAGACGGTGGTGCGATGGTTGACTATGGCTGCGCGCAATACGGGGTGACCGTCGAGATAAGTCAGCGAAGGGGCTGCCACGCCGCTGTCGTGTAACGCTTCGACCAGCCTTGGATTCCGTTGATCGGCGTCGTCAGATGTGAGCCCGAAGCAAACGATGTTCAGCGTCACCGGCGAGTGCACGACAAACAAACCACTCGCTTGTAGCTGAGCGGCCAGGTAGCGGGCGACTTCACAACATTGAGCCATCGCCGCGCCGAGCTGCATTGTGCCGAAGGTTTGCAATGTCACCCAGGTCTTCAGCGCCCGAAACCCTCGGGAGAGATCAGGACCGAGATCACAGGGCCAGATGTCCCGCCTGGCAAGCCCGCTGCCCGCGCGAGAAAGATACGCCGCTTCGCTGGAGAAGGTCTCGAGGTGGAGTTTGGAATCGCGGATCATCACGAAACCAGCATCATAAGGCACATGCATCCATTTGTGAAAATCAAGCGCAACCGAATCAGCCAGATTGATGCCATGTAACAGCGGACGCAACTCATCAGAGAGCGCCGCCACGGCGCCAATGGCGCCGTCGATATGCAACCAAAGGTCTTGCGCCTGGGCGATATTGGCAATGGCAGCAATCGGGTCGAGCGCACCCGTATTCACGCTACCGGCGGTAGCCACGACCAGAAAAGGCATAAAACCGGCGGCACGATCGGCGGTGATCGCCGTCTCCAGCGCGTCGATCCGCATCGCTCGCGTTTCATCTGTTGCGATCAGACGAAGCTGCTCCGAACCTAGCCCGGCGATTTCCATCGCTTGACTGATGCATTGGTGCGCTTCACTTGAGGCATAGGCAGTCAGGCGTGTCGGGATCGCTTGCAATCCACTGCGACGAACCGAGGTGCCGAGGCATTTTGTACGCGCAACCAAGACCGCAATGAAGTTTGCCATGGAAGAACCAGTGACGAAAAGACCGGAGCAATCCAAGGGCAGTCCAAGCGCTTCCGCCATCCAGCGGGTTACCTGTCGCTCGACTTCAAGCCCAATATGATTGCGTCCACCGCAATTCGCATTCAGGCCCGCAGCAATCATTTCGGCCACCATACCCACCGGCGTGCCAGCTCCGTGAACCCACCCCATGAACAGCGGATGAGTATTGCCGGTGACGTAAGGAACAATCAGCCGATCGACATCCGTGAGGACCGCATCAAAATTGCGCGAAGCTGACGGAAGCGGAGTACGAAAAGCTGCGCGGATGTCGTCCGGAGCCTCCTGCCATACCGGTCGTTCGCGGACTGAGCGCAGATGCTCGATTATTGTATCGAGTGCACGATGAGCGCTGGCACGGAATGCATCCCAGTCGGCCGGGTCGAGATCTCTATCCATCGCCATGCATGATCCACGCTGTCCATCCAATTCCCAGCCGGATCAATTATGGCCTGTGTCCAGACGATTCGTCGAATTAAAGACCGATCTGGATCATCACTGCAGGTCATCTGGCAAGGATCGATAGCAGTGCCGATACGTCGGTCTTGTTAGAATGTCCAGCGAGGTTCGCAGAGCTCTAACGAATTGGCGCTCCCTGGGGGAGACGAAGGGCGACTCAGAAAGCCCCGAAATAACAAGCACAAATCTACGCTGCTGCTGCCGGGTTGCTACCACCGGTTATTACCACTGACAAGCGAGGAAGTGGCGCGCCCTTTAGACGGACAGCCTGCCAGCTGTGACCCCTCCTCAATAACAAATTAGCCTCCGACGGCCCAGTAGGGCTCTCAGCCTTTTGCAGCTAGCGAGAGAGTCTAGCTAGTCAGGCATTTCCTGCATAACGTCCACCGACATGCGGATTGAAGACGCGCGCGACAGCAGGGCTTGACGGACTTCGCCCCTCTTGAGCTGCCGAATGACTCGAGGGCTCATAAATTGAGCGTCCAACAGATGAGGAAACCGCTCAATGGCGCGCTCAAGGTCCTCTGGGCCCGCTCTCCAACTGCTCACGAACTCTGGTGGCACGTAAAGGACGTTAGCAATCGTCCTCGCGGACGAAACTTGTCTCCCAAAAAACTCTGAAAGAGCAGGCCTGTCGACGATAGGCACAAACTGCTCGTAGGGGACACTCGCAAGAGGTAGCTCCTTGAACAAGCCGTTTCGAACGAGCATTTGCACGTACGCAACGCTAGTAGCCTTTCCACGAAGGAATCGCTTAGTGATCAATTCGATTGGCCTTAGATCACGGGACGGGCTCTGGATGTCGGCCCCGTCCTTCAACTGACTTACAAGTTCGTCGATCATACGAACCAACGCATGATCAGGACGTCCCTTGAGTGCCTCGTAGAAGCTGGTTGTTGTGAACCAATACCTTAGACGAGTTCTGATCTGGCTGAGGTTCACGTTCTCCCTTGCCAATGTCAAAAGTAAAAGCCATTGAGCTTCGTAAGGTAAGGCGTCGGCGCTTGACATACCGCACTCAGCCGCAACGAATCGCACGCATTTATGTAATTTTTCCCGAAGTGTTTGTACTGCGTGGTGCAGACGCTTAGCCGAAATGTTCCGCAGCTCCATCAATATGTTTGGAAGAGGTTGCAAGCCAACAAAAATGCCTAATGCCTTGAGCAGGGTCTCATCCTCAAAGCGGAAGCCCTTCTCCTCTAGCTCTGCCTGCAACGCTTCAAGCTCGTCAGATAGATCGAAATCGTCTGACCACGTAAGAGCTCGCATGAAATCGACGACCCCAAGGCGCACACCGGTTGAGTTTATCCGCTCGAAAATACTGACGACCTCAGTGGGGCTTCTCTCCGTTATGCTAACAACGGGCACCATGTATTCTTGAAACACTGAAAGCAGATTTATCGCCCTCTCCAATAGAACGTCACTGCCTGTAAGACTTGCTAGACTTTTCTGTTGCTCTAGGAATGCACGAGGGTGGAAGATTGATTGGAGGGGAATAGTCCGCTCTGCGCTCGCCACATCACGCGCGTGCAAGAATGTTTCTTCTTCTAAGTCAAAGTAAATTTCAAACCTGTCGTCTTCTGGGACTTCTTCGCGATTGAACACTCCGTTCAAGGCGCTCAATCGCTGCACTCCGTCGAGCACAAAGCTCGCTGGATAGCGCTCTTCGGTAAGCGGGAAACCTACCATGGACTTCTTGACGCTTCTGAAGACTGCGCGGTCGACGCGCCAAAGCAGGATGCTGCCAATGGGAAAACCGCGATAGACGCTTTCGAGAAGCTCAAGAACTTGCTTCTCTTCCCAGACAAAGTCCCGCTGAAACGGCGGAACGCGATAGTCTCCACTTCTTATCCGTCGAAATATTGTTGGTAGATGCTCGACCGTGGGTGTCGGTGGAGATGTACTTGTCTTCTTCATTGAGAAGCTTCCGTTGAAAAGGGCTCGGATTGACCGCTTGATAAGCCGTCGTCGATTAGCACCTCGGAGGCAGACTGGACGTCGGGCGCAGCAACTCCTGCGTTAATCTCGGTCGCACCTGAGGTAACTGCGGCCTTTTCGGGCCCTGTAACAGCTTTCTCCTCAGTATCTTCATAGAGCTGTAAAATCATTCCCTCGAGCATATGAAGCGTGTGGCTAAGATAAGAGGCTGAAAAACGCGCAGAACGATAGTCCCACTTCCAAGAGTGAGGGTCTTTCGGTGCGACATTTCGTTCCTTGTCGTAAAATCGGTGGGTTAGCTCATAGAGCATGTGCTGCATTTCCGTAGTGATCTGAACTTCGAACAAGAGCGCTTCGGCGAACTCTTGCCAACTTTGATCAACCAGGTTCACGGGAATGCTTATGTAAACGTGATGAGCATAGTAGCCCTCATCCTTAGTTTGAGCTCTCGAATTCGCCTTGAGCCCTAACGCCGTAGCCTTCTTGATAATTTCTTGAGCGATTTTTGCGGGCTCGTCGATGTGGCGACACACCAGTGTCGATCGAACGAGATCATTGATCCTGCCAAACATGTTCCGTGGATTGATCCAGCCGCCTTTAGGGGGTTGATCAAATCTCCGATTGTTCAGGACGTTCATCCGATAGAGCTTCGATAAAATCGAAGGATAGCTCTTAGCGTGAAGCTGGAAATCTCGGCTCACGATATTGATGGGCAGTCGGTGAGACGTCACCTGATGGTCTATGACAAGCTGTTCAATGAAGGCAACAAACGAGTGCTGCTCAACTTGAGTGCGGGCAGACTGGATATTTGTGTTGACCCACGTCTGGAGCGACCTGTCGTCGATGTCGAAGCCGAGCGTTTGTTTGCAAAAAGCCCCAAACTCTTCAAACGTCGGTTTCTTGATGGTCATTCGAGCCCGGATATCTTCCGAAAGGACCCGAAAAGCCCGCGCGCTATGTCCTTTCCCCTTCAACAAACTATCGGTATGCGCGCACTCTCGCAACCTATACTCGTACCCCCATGCGAGCACCTTGGCGTGCACGTATTCTAGCAGGCCTCATTTGGGCGCCGTTGAGTGTCGCGCGGAGCACCGCTTTAGAGCCCCGGATGGAGAGCGCCTTGTAAGCGCTTCGGCTTCTCGAAGTGTGCGGTCCATCAGCGACGGCGTGCGCACTGGCGCTCCCTAGGGGAATCGAACCCCTGTTTCAGCCTTGAGAGGGCCGCGTCCTAACCGCTAGACGAAGGGAGCAAGCGCGAGGGCAACGGAATAACCTCGAAACGCCGCTGCCGCAAGGTGGAGACTTGCATCTCCTGCATTCCCCGCAGGTTTTTGGATAGACTGGTTACCTGCGGGCTTTGGGACCAGTTCCCAAACAAGGGAGCTTGGCCGCCTGCCCGCGTATTGGCGCCTCGCGGCTGGTCTGCGTATTTGAGCCTTACGGCTCGTTCGCAAATTTAAGCCGGCCGGCCGGCTTCAGGGTCTTGGCGTCAAAGGTGCGGATTTCGGTCTCGCCGCGGATATCGATCGTTACCGCCAGCCGGTCGCCGGCGGCGGCCGTCGAGACGATCCGCGCCCCCTTCGGCAGAGTGGCCGTGATGTCGGCCGTTGAACCACTTCCATCGGTCTTGAAAAGACGGTAGCCGATGACAACCAGCAGCGCGCCGACGCCGACCGCAGTGGTCAGGCCGGCAATCACCATCATCCGGCGCACCCGCGCGATCAGGGCAGCTTGCTCAGGGGTCGGATCGGGCGCAACAGTTTCAGTCATGCAAGACTCTTTTGAAAACGAGACGAACCGCCATGAAGTGACGGTGGAGGGCGATGAAGGATCCCGGCGGCTGGATCGCGTGCTGGCGGTGCGCAGCCCGGACCTCTCCCGCTCGCGCCTGAAGGCGCTGATCCTCGCCGGGCAGGTGAGCGTCGGGCCCAACCCGGTGCGGGACCCCGCTTATCATGTCAATGCCGGGGATACGATCACAATCGACGTGCCTCCCGCCGCGGCCGCCGAGCCCGAGGGAGAGGACATCCCGCTCGATATCGTCTTTGAGGATGACGACATCATTGTCGTCAACAAGCCGAAGGGGCTCGTGGTCCACCCCGCCGCGGGGCATGAAAGCGGCACATTGGTGAACGCGCTGATCGCCCATTGCGGGGCCAGCCTTTCCGGCATCGGCGGCGTGAAACGGCCCGGAATCGTGCATCGCCTCGACAAGGACACCACCGGCCTGATGGTGGTCGCCAAGAACGACCGCGCCCATCAGTCGCTGTCGGCGCAGTTCGCGGACCACGGCCGCACCGGCGAAATGCGCCGCGGCTATATGGCATTTGCGTGGGGATCCCCCGGCCGGCAGCGCGGCACGGTC
Source organism: Afipia dichlorophenoxyacetatis (assembly GCF_055386385.1). Taxonomy (NCBI): domain Bacteria; kingdom Pseudomonadati; phylum Pseudomonadota; class Alphaproteobacteria; order Hyphomicrobiales; family Nitrobacteraceae; genus Afipia; species Afipia dichlorophenoxyacetatis. The sequence goes on from NZ_AP029250.1 coordinate 5,260,105, forward strand.
GACCAGCCCATCGACCGCCATCCCTACAACCGGGAAAAAATGGCGGTGCGCCAGGGTGGCCGCGAGGCCATCACCCATTGGGAGATCCTGGAGAGTTTCACAGGACAAGACAGTAAGCCGGTCGCATCCCTGCTTGCCTGCCAGCTTGAGACCGGCCGCACTCACCAGATCCGGGTCCACCTCGCTCATCTCGGCCATCCTCTGATGGGAGACGAAGTCTACGGTGCCGGCTTCAAGACCAAGGCCCACCAGCTCGGCCCGCAAAGCCAGGCGGCGCTCACATCATTGGGGCGTCAGGCCCTCCATGCATATTTGCTGGTCCTGGAGCATCCCTCGACTGGAGAAATTCTTCATTGGGAGACGCCGCTGCCGGAGGATTTGGTTCTTCTCGAGGCCGCACTCCGTAGCACAAGCTAATTCGGGCGCGCCAAAAAGCCGCATGGTTACATATGTTTAACCAGCGTCACAAGAACGTGACCCCTTTTTGTTCTTCCCCTCGCGGCTTCGATTGGTGTATGTTTCACCTGCGCTCGGGATTGGCCCGAGCGGAACATTGCAGCGCCGCTGGCTTTGACACAGCAGCAGGCCTGCCTGGCCCGCCTCTCTAGGGGGCCTGAACAATGGAGGGCGCAATATGGCCCGTGCCGCCACGCTTCCGGTTCTCAATGGAGAATCCGGCCTTGCTCATTACCTCGCCGAAATTCGCAAATTCCCGATGCTTGAGCCGCAAGAGGAATACATGCTGGCCAAGCGTTGGCGCGAGCATGACGATCGCGATGCGGCGCATAAGCTCGTCACCAGCCACTTGCGACTCGTGGCCAAGATCGCCATGGGCTATCGCGGCTACGGCCTGCCGATTTCCGAAGTCGTCTCTGAAGGCAACGTCGGCCTGATGCAGGCGGTGAAACGCTTTGAGCCCGAAAAGGGCTTCCGTCTTGCCACCTACGCAATGTGGTGGATCAAGGCGTCGATACAAGAGTACATCCTGCGTTCGTGGTCGCTCGTCAAAATGGGCACCACCGCGAACCAGAAGAAGCTGTTCTTCAATCTGCGTAAGGCGAAGAGCAAGATCTCGGCGCTTGAGGAGGGTGATATGCACCCCGATCAGGTGAAGCAGATCGCGACCCGCCTCGGCGTTGCGGAGCAGGACGTCATCGACATGAACCGCCGCCTGGGTGGTGACGCGTCGCTGAACGCACCGATCCGCGACGACGGCGAACCGGGTGAATGGCAGGACTGGCTGGTGGATACGTCGCCAAACCAGGAAGCCATCATGGCGGAGAGCGAGGAGTTCGATCATCGCCGCAACGCGCTTGTGGGCGCGATGGGCGTGCTCAACAGCCGCGAACGCCGCATCTTCGAAGCGCGACGTCTGGCTGATGATCCGATGACGCTGGAAGATCTTGCCGCCGAATTCGGCGTGTCACGCGAGCGCGTGCGCCAGATCGAGGTCCGCGCGTTCGAGAAGGTGCAGGCTGCGGTCAAGACCGCGATCGCCAAGCAAGAGCGCGAGTTGGAGCCAGCGTACTAATCGCCCGCGACACGTGAATCGAAAAGCCGGCCCCTCAGGCCGGCTTTTTTGTTGCGAGAGTTTGAACCCTCGCCGTTCACGCTTATGCGCGAGCGGGCGCCGAGCGCGTCGTCGAATGCCCTTTCAGAGATAATCCCTGAAGTAAGCCGCCAGATCGTCATCATTGTCGAGTGCTCCGAAATAAACCGGCTCATCCAGCAAAAGCGCACTGGCTTGCGTTTTGTAATCCGGCGAGACGTCGTCGACCCCCGGCAATGGTTGCGCCAGGATATCCCGGTAATTCTTGTAGGCGTCGGCGTCACCGCTGAAAATGCAATTGCAGTGGCCGGGATCGGCATACACATAGCGCGTCATACCGCCCGCCTTGTGCACGACAAAACGATGCGGCGGCAACGCGTTGAGCGCGCGGCGACTGGCTTCATCGTTGGCAAACCGCGCTCGAAAGCCAGCAGACTCAAGATAGAATCCGTTCTTCTCCAGAAACGCCTTGCTCGGTGCGACATATTGAGCCGCGAGCGGCCACGCCACCAGAGCAAGAACCAGCGTCAATCCGGGCATTCTGACAAAATGAGACGCGCGCCACCGGGCAATCATGAGGGACCTTTGCAATCAATTCGAATGAAATAAAAAACATATTGAGCTCCGGCATACTGCCACAACTCAGGACAAACGCGAGGCAATATCTGAAGTGCAGCCGGCAGCTTCGCTGTTAACGTCTTCCGCGAATGGATCGATAGTTCAGATAGGGCGCCGTTTCACGCGTCACCTGAACTCATGTGATTCAAATCACACGAACTTCACGTAAGCGACCGTTGCAAGCTCTTGATGAAAAATGGCGACGAGGGCCTGCGGCAAGCACGGCCTTGGATTCAGTTCACCTTGCCTTCCGGCTTTTTTGCCGAGGTGCCCATCAGCAGAGCGTTGTTCAATGTGTCCCGCAGGTTCACCGCAGCCGCGGCAGTCATACGCAGGTGTGCTACCGCTTTGACTCGGCTCTTCACCTTCCCATGCGGCGCAGCCTCGATGAGTCCGGCTGCCAGCATGACGTTGATCAAGCCGCTGTTGTTGCCGTAGGTCGGACAGATCTCAAAGAAAATGATCGGCGCATCCATCGTGCCTTCCACTGGAAGATAATTTGGATCAACGGGCACGGAGGGATCTTCAGCCATGGCAATTCCTCGAATTCATTTTTGATGGGAAAAAGATGTGGATGAAAAAGATGCGCGCATCAGCTTTTTTTGACGGCATCTTTCCCGACCAGATCCCGTTTCTGACAGTTGTGTGAAGTCATGCATCGTTACGGGTGAAATGTCGATTCGACATCACTAGATGTAGATCGGTTCCATGAATCTTCTCCAAGACTTTCGCTTTCGTCACATGTCTGAAGAAGATGTGAATAGAGCAATTCCACAGTCACATCATCGTATCTGCACTTCGCTTCACGCAGGTGACTCATATCTGCCCTAATGGGAAGACATAGTCCGCACGCTCAATGAGCAAGCGCGATCGGGAATAAATCGAAACCGATTTTTCTGATCGCGCTCTCGTTTTGGAATATCGGAAGACCGCACGACCCTACCGTCAAACGCCCATCGGCGGATCGTGCGAAATCAGGAGACGAAGATGATCAACCGCTCGCCGGAAAAATTCGATCCCGATTACGTTGCCACCCTCAGGAAAATTCTGGACGTTGCCGTGGAGCAGATCGCGGTGGAGAATCGTACGCCTGCGACCAAGGCGAAGATGGCGCAAACAATCGTACGAGAAGCTGCTGACGGCGTGACGGATGCCGGCGTGCTGGTTTCGCGCGCGGTTCGCGTGGGCGAGACTCCCGCAGCGTAAAAGTTCTTCTCGCCTTTCCTTGCGCGGGAAAGGCGACGCGCGACGCCGAGGGGCGTCTGCAGCATTCCTCTTAAAGAGAAATCAGATCGTGTCCTCGCGAGTGTCGCGGATTACGAATGCGATGAAGCTGCCCGCTTCGGCGCAGCGTGGGCGGCATCGGTATCGAGCTTGGGCGCATTCGTCGCGAACTGCTCATCCTGTGGTTTGGCTGGCAACGCACCATTGGCCTTCGCATGATCGATGACCTGTGCGAGCAGCTTGAGCCCGAGTGGTGCGAGGGCTCGTTCCCACAATTCGCGTGCGGTTTCACCTTTTTTGACAAAGCACCAGTCCTGCATCGCGATGGCACCGGCATCGAGCCGATCAGACAAATGATAGATCGTCCCACCTGCGATCGGATCACCCTCCCTGATGGTCCATTCCACTGCAGCAATGCCGCGGTGCCGCGGCAGCAATGAAGGGTGATACCCAATGCCGCCGTGCTTCGCGACTTTTAACGCGTCGTGGCTGACGCGCGCATGGCTATGGGCGGTGACAATAAGATCGGTCCCTGGTGCAATTTCTGAGGGAACGATGATTTTCGGCTGCGCCTGGACAACGACCTCGATACCAGCGTCGCGTGCGGCAGCGGCAAGCCTGTCCTCCCCATCAGCGACCACAACGCGAACGATATCGACGCCGTGACCGCGCAACATTTTCAGTGTCTCGACACCAAAGTGGCGCGAGCCAGCAAGCGTGATCTTCATGTCATAGCCCCAATATTTTTCTGCACACGGTCCGCCCGGACAACCAGATCACGCTTACTCACCCCAAGCGGTGAAAGCCTCGTTGAACGCGCGCTCGCCAGGCGCGCCTTTTTCGATGGCGATAATCGATCGGCGCTGGTTCGAGTAGACCAACGGAATGTCAAACCACGACCTCTCTTTGAGAAGCTGAAGGTTACGCGCCTTGTCAGCCTCGACATTCGACAATCCGACGAGGAAGAAACCGTCGGTCACCTTGACCGCGAGGCCAGCCAGAGGCGTTCCGCGGGCCTGTTCGTTCGACTTCATCAGGATACCGGGGACGTTGGCGACTGTGGCGCCGAAATCAGGCGGCAGTTGGAATGTCAGCTCAGCCGTGTGGCTGGCAGGAAGCGACGCATCATTGTTGCGACGGATCGACAGCGACATCTTGAACTTGCGTTCTGGAATTTCGATGTCGGCACGCACGCCGATATCCGGCGGCTGGCCAGGCTGCCCCTTCACAGGCTCAGTCCGCCAGACCACGGTGCCGACGTACTGCCTCCCCTGCGGCGAAGACGGATCTTCGTCGTACAACACAACGCGCTGCGCGACCGGCGCGACCTGGGTCGAACCCGGTTGACCGACGCGATCAGCAATTTTCGGACGCACGCCATTATCCTTGGGCGCCTCCGCGACCGGAGTCGGCTTGAGCATCGCCCGCAGCGACGGATAAACCTTCTGGTAGAAAAGATATCCCCCGCCAATCAGAGCGAGCAGGACGAGGACAGCGATAACAGCCTTGATCGGAAAGCGCCGAGCCGGCTTTTCGTCCTCATCTTTGAGGACGGGAATGTGACCGCGTGGACGGCCAGCCTGCGGCTGGTAGTGGCCCGCCTCTTCAGCGGACTCATCGTAGCTGTAAGGCGCGTCCGCTGCGCCATGCGGGTCACGATCATCCGCCGGCGGGGAGACATTCGAATAGGTCCGGCGCGCCGAACGATTAGCCTGTGCAGCGGCGCGACCGAGATCATCGGCGTCGGCGACGACATCGCGCATCCGCGGGCCGGAAGGAGCCCCTCCTCCGCGGATATCAGATGGGGAATCCGGTGCACGGCCTTCATCGCCTCGCGGCCGGGGGCCAGGCGGAGGCGCTTGAGGCCGCGGCGGCGGGGAAGGATCGGCTCGCAGATTGCGCGGGGGCCGCGCTTCCGGAGCGCCATCGGGACCGGGACGCAATGGCCGCTGAGTCGGTGGCGCAGGAGGCCGCGGGGTACGCGCGCTTTCTCTTAGTGCATCACCTGGACGGGCACCTTCACGGCGCGGTGGGGGCGGAAGTGCCTCGGCAGGAGTTTCCGGCGCCCGTTGTGAGGAAGGGGCCTCCGGGCGACTGCGCGGCTGCTCCGGGCGGGCGCTCTCTGCGACCGCGCGCTTGGCCGCATCGGCCTCGACACGACGCACCGCATCTTCGAGCGCGAGCCGCTCACGGGTGATTTCGGCTTCGCTCAAGGCTGGCTCAACACTGCGAAGCTGAGCGATCAGCGCCGTGCGGGCCCGCTCATAAAGCGCGCGCCGGCTTTCGCCGGGAGCACTGGGGTCCAGTCCGGCGATGGCGCGGGCAATCAGCGGGTAGTAGTCAGCCATCCTCGTCCAGTCTGCAGGATTCGGTGAAAATCCTGTTACCTAAAAAACATGATCGTGTCGGAAAACCGAGTCTCCGCCACCACCCTTACGCCTCAAACGGATTCTGTACGAGGATAGTATCCTCGCGTTCGGGGCTCGTGGAAAGCAGAGCGATCGGACAACCGACAAGTTCTTCGACCCGGCGCACATATTTGATGGCCTGCGCCGGCAGATCTGCCCATGAGCGGGCATTCGCCGTCGGTTCTTTCCATCCCTCGATGGTCTCGTAAATCGGGGTCACGCGGGCCTGAGCGCCTTCCCCGGCCGGGAGATGATCGATCTCCTTGCCGTCCAGCATGTAGCCGACGCACACCTGAATTTCGTCGAAACCATCAAGGATATCGAGCTTGGTCAGTGCCAGTCCATTAATACCGCTGGTGCGCGCCGTTTGCCTGACGAGCACGGCATCGAACCATCCGCAACGGCGCTTGCGGCCGGTGTTAACACCGAATTCCTTGCCTCGACGGCCGATCTCTTCTCCGATCTCATCCGTGAGCTCGGTCGGGAAAGGCCCCTGTCCGACCCGGGTCGTATAGGCTTTGCAGATGCCGAGCACATAACCGACGGCGCCCGGGCCCATGCCCGTTCCTGTTGCGGCCTGAGCCGCCACAGTGTTGGAAGAGGTCACGTAAGGATAGGTCCCGTGATCGACATCGAGCAAAGCGCCCTGCGCGCCTTCAAACAGGATGCGCTTGCCCTCGCGCCGCTTGTGGTCGAGCAGATTCCAGACCGAATCCGCAAACGGCAGAACGCGCGGAGCGATCTCGGTCAACTCCTTGACCAGTTCACCGGCATTGACCTCAGGCAAATTCAATCCGCGCCGCAGCGCGTTGTGGTGCGTCAGCAGACGCTCGATCTTGTGCGGCAGAGTTTGCGGATCGGCGAGGTCCATCAGCCTGATCGCGCGACGTCCCACCTTGTCTTCATAGGCCGGGCCAATGCCGCGCTGCGTGGTGCCGATCGCTGTTGCCTTATTGGCATTTTCACGAACAGCATCGAGCTCGCGATGCAGCGGTAAAATCAACGTCACATTCTCGGCAACGCGCAGGTTGTCCGGCGAGATCGCAACGCCCTGGCTCTTCAGCTTATCGAGCTCGGTCAAAAACGCCTGGGCGTCGAACACAACGCCATTGCCGATCACCGACAGCTTCGACGGCCGCAGCACGCCGGACGGAAGCAGCGCCAGCTTGTAGGTGTTACCATTGATGACGAGCGTGTGGCCCGCATTGTGACCGCCCTGGAAGCGAACGACGATGTCAGCCTGCTCCGACAACCAGTCGACGATCTTGCCTTTTCCTTCGTCGCCCCACTGGGCGCCGACGACGACAACATTGGCCATTTCGAGATGTTCTCCTGCAACCCGCAAATCCGCCGGAGCACCCGGCGCCTTGCAGCCAGGGCCGCTCGCATGCGAGGCATGTCACCGGATAACGGATGCGCGCATGGGACGCAAGCAAGAACGGCTGTTGACGCCCCCGCCGAATGTAACGCAAATCATTGATATCCCCAATAAAATCCGGGCAATCGAACGACCCGTAATTCCTGCCCCAATCCCGCCGGAAACATGAACGCTCCCGCCCCGCGAACGGACGCTCCGTGGCTCATGCAGCGGCCTTATCTGCTGCTCTCCCTTTGTTCGCTGTTCTGGGCTGGCAACATCGTGCTGGGCCGATTCGTGTCCTCGAGCTTTCCCCCGATGGCGCTGTCGTTTCTGCGCTGGGGGCTGGCTTGCCTGATCACCTTACCGTTTGCCTGGCGGGGCCTTCGGTCGGACTGGCCCGTCATCAGCAGGAATTGGCCCCTGCTGGCCTTCTTGTCCCTGACAGGTCTCGCTGGGTACAACGCTTTGGCCTATCTCGGACTGCAGTCGACGCAGGCCCTGAACGCCCTGCTGATCCAGTCATCAGGCCCCCTGTTTGTTGCGCTGTGGTCGCTGATCCTGCTCGGGGTTCGGATCACGTGGTCTCAGGCGGCGGGCATCGCGATCTCGCTCACAGGCGTACTCACCATTTTGTCGCGCGGCGATCCTTTGGCTCTGGCCTCCATTCACCTGAACACCGGCGACTTGTTCTTCACACTGGCACTGATCATTTTCGGCATCTATTCGGTGCTGAGCACCAAGCGGCCGAAGATAAATCCCCTGGCGTTCTTCTGCTTCACATCCGGCTTTGGAGCGCTGCTCCTCATTCCGGCCGTCGCCATCGAAGTCGCCTTCGGCAAAACGCCCGCTGTCACGCTCGATAACGGATTGGCTTTGGCCTACGTCGCCATCTTCCCCTCGACACTGGCCTATTTGTTTTTCAACCGCGGCGTGGAAATGATCGGCGCGAATCGCGCCGCGCCGTTCTTTCACCTGATGCCGGTTTTCGGATCGATCCTCGCCATCGTCTTTCTCGGCGAGCGGCCACAACCCTTCCACGGCGTCGGTTACGCGCTGGTGCTGGCAGGTGTGTTTATCGCGGCGCGCCGCGCCGCCGCAAAGAGCACCGAGTCGCCGGCGAGCAAGAGCTAGCAGCTGCACACTGCGCGATTACGCATTCTAGCAATCCGGTATTGTCACTTGTCCCGTGCTGGAAAACCGGCAGAACTCGACGGTAATTTCATCGCAAGAACAATATGACAGCCGCAGATCCGCCTTCGCTCCAGCCAACTTTCGCCTCGCGGCTAAGCAACCAGCCTTATCTGCTGTTAAGCCTGATGGCGTTGTTCTGGGCGGGGAACATTGTTCTCGGTCGATACGTTGCAGGTCATGTCCCGCCGTTCGCACTGACATTCGTTCGTTGGGCCGGCACTTTTCTGGTCGTCATTCCTTTCGCTTGGCCGCACCTGCGGCGCGACTGGCCATCGATGCGGCTCAGCCTGCCGTTGCTGGTGACGCTGTCCGCCACAGGTTTCGCGATCAACAACGCCCTGTCCTACTGGGGATTGCAGCACACACAGGCGCTGAATGCGTTGCTGATCCAGTCATCCGGGCCATTGTTCGTTGCGCTGTGGTCTCTGATCCTGTTCGGAGTTCGCTTGTCCTGGGCGCAAGCTACCGGCATCGTGATCTCTCTGGCCGGCGTGATGGTGATTATTTTACGCGGCAACATCGCCACACTGGCGGCAATCGAATTCAACGCCGGCGACATTATGTTCGCGGCAGCGTTGTCGGTTTTCGGTCTTTATTCGGCACTGATGCCGCGACGTCCAGCCACCAATCCCTTGTCGCTGATTGCCTTCACGACCGGCTGCGGTGCGCTCATGCTGCTGCCGCTCGTCGGTTGGGAGATTTCCACCGGCGACACGCTGCATTTCGATGCGTTGACACTGTCCACGATCGTCTTCGTGGTGATCTTCCCCTCGACGCTCGCCTACCTGTTTTTCAATCGCGGTATCGAATTGATCGGCCCTAATCGGGCTGCGCCGTTTTTTCATTTGGTGCCGGTATTCGGCTCCGTCATGGCAATCGTCTTCTTAGGCGAGAAGCCAGAACTGTTTCACCTGATCGGCTACATCATGGTGATTGCCGGTATCGTGATTGCGTCTCGCCGGAAATCCACCGCAGCTCAATCCCGTTAGCTGCGCCAAACTAACAAACGCTCGTCGTTTGATGCACTGCAACGCCGTTGAAGCCGCTCGCAATTCATTCCGACTTCGCGCAGTCTAATGCACGAACCGAATGGCTTCGGTCATTTCCTTGCGAATGACTGATGACCACAGAAAAACTCGGGCGGAGGAATGGAATGAAGGCTGCCAGGAAGATCTATTCGTCGATCATGGCCTTATGCGTGGTCGCGATGACGAGTGCGCTCTGCACCAACGCTGCATCGGCGCAAAGCGGGACGTATCCAAGCCATCCTATCACTCTGGTGCTGCCCTTCGCGGCCGGAAGCGGAACCGACACCACCACGCGTCTGATTTCGAAGGAACTTGGCGTGGCGCTCAATGCAGCAATAGTGATCGACAACAAGGCCGGCGCCAACGGATCGATCGCGGCGAGTTACGTCGCGCGCTCGGAGCCGGACGGCTACACACTGTTCGTCACCACGAATACCAGCCACTCGGCCAATCCATATCTCCTCAAGAACATGACCTACGATCCGGTCAAGGATTTCACCCCGATCGCACGGACCGGCGATTTACCGTTCATGCTGGTGATCAATCCCGAGATCCCCGCCAATTCAGTTGCTGATCTGATCGCGCTGGCCAAGAAAGAGCCGGGAAAATACACATATGCCAGTGGCAGTTCCTCGGCGATCGTCTCCGGCGCAACGTTCGCGCGCCTTGCGGGAATCGATCTTCTTCACGTTCCCTACAAGAGCTCTCCACCCGCGCTCACGGATGTCATCGCCGGACGCGTGAGCATGATGTTCGTCGATGTGCCGACAGCTCTTCCGCATGTGAACGCGAAGGCGCTAAAAGCGCTTGCCGTGACGACAAATTATCGTTCCGCGCTATTGCCCGATCTTCCCACAATGGACGAAGCGGGCGTAAAGGGCTTCGACGTCACGTCATGGCAGGGTTATTTCGGCCCAGCCAACATGCCGAAAGAGGTCGTGACGAAACTGAACACCGAGATCCGCAAGGTTGTCGAACGCCCCGATATCAAGAAGGAGCTCGCAAACCGTGGCATGGAAGCCTTCTCTGGCACGCCGGAAGAGTTCGACGCCTTCGTGAAAGATCAGCTCGTGGTGTGGAAGCGGCTGATCACCGATGCAGGCATTGAGCCACAATAGGCCAGCTATCGTGGTGGTTCAGAAGTTCGCTACGAGGTGCACTGCAGTATGCAGGCGAACTTCGGATTCAGGACACTCGTGTCTCTCCCCGCTCGCGGGGAGAGACCAAATTATGCTGCGCGGACCTTGCCCAGGAATTCATCCACTGCAGATCGCAGCATTCCAGACTGATTATCGAGTTCCCGCGCGCTTGAGAGCACGTCCGATGCTGCGGAGCCGGCGGCTGCCGCAGCAGAACTAACGCCGCCGATGTGATCGCTGATCTCGTTCGATCCGGCAGCAACCGACTGGATGTTGCGCGCAATTTCGCGGGTCGCTGCGCCCTGCTCTTCCACAGCGCTTGAGATATTCATCGTGATCTCGCTCATCCGCGAGATCGTCTGGGTAATGCCGCCGATGGCCTGCACTGCCTCGCTCGTTGTTGACTGCATGGCGGTCACCTGAGCGGAAATTTCCTCGGTCGCCTTGGCGGTCTGGTTGGCAAGTGCCTTTACTTCAGAAGCCACCACCGCGAAGCCGCGACCTGCTTCACCCGCACGGGCAGCTTCAATCGTCGCATTGAGCGCGAGAAGATTCGTCTGCGCTGCGATGCTATGGATCAGCTGAACAACCTCACCGATCTTTTCTGCACCTGCCGACAAAACCTGTACCGTAGCGTTGGTGCGCTCGGCGTCACCCACCGCCTTGCTGGCGATCTCGTTCGACTGACTGACCTGCCGCGAAATTTCCGCGACCGAACTGGACAGCTCTTCCGCCGCGGCCGCGACAGTGCTGACATTGGAGGATGCCTTCTCGGAAGCCGAGCCGACGGTTGCTGCGCGCGCACTCGCATCGCTTGCGGTCGACGTCATGGATTGCGCCGTTGTCTGCATGCCGGCTGCGGATGCCGACACGGAGCGGACAATGCCGTTGACACTGCGCTCGAATTCGCTGGCAAGACTTTCCATCGTGGCACGGCGCTCGGCAGCAACACGTTGCTGCGTCGCCTCTTCGGCCCGCTCCAATTCGCGCATACGCATGGCATTGTCCTTAAAGACCTGAACAGTGGTCGCCATCTTTCCGATTTCATCGCGGCGGTCGGTGCCGGGGATCGGCTGTTCGAGCTGACCGTCAGCCAGCGTCTTCATCCGGCCGCCGAGGAGACCGAGTGGAAGTGTAATGCTGCGGCCGAGCAGCCAAGCGACAGCACCTGCGAACACACCAATGATCAGAATAGCAAGACCGAGCGTCCAGACGACCGGCATCAGCTTTGCATCGAGGTCATCCAGATAAGCACCTGTCCCGACGAAAAGATTCCAGCTGGGGATCGCAACCGCATACGACAGCTTGCGGATCGGCTCTTTCTCGCCCGGCTTCACGTATTCGTATGTCAGAGTCACGTCGCCCTTGGCGGCAACGCCGTCGCGCAAATCACGGACGAGAGCACGACCATTGGTTTTGTTATCGAGGCGGTTGGTGCCGATCATCTTCGGATCGGGCGCAGCCACGGTCACACCATCCATCGTGTACGAAAAGAGATAGCCGTTACCGTTGTCAAAAGTCATGGTCTGGACGCGACGCGCAAACTCCGCGATCGCCGCATCCTTGGTCAACTGACCTGCCTCAACCTGCTTTTGCAACCCAAGCGCCAGATTGCGTGCTGTTTCGACGATCGCACGGGTTTGCTCAACCCGCGCATCCAGCATCAGTCTCTGCATGGTATTGGCTGCGAAAGCGCCCGCAGCGAGAAGGCCCAGCAAGGTAACACCCACCAGAATGCCGAGCTTGGCGGCGATGGGCAGATTGTTGATGAACTTCACAGTGACGCTCCGGAGACATTGGCGCGTACGCGCCATGGCGGTTTCGTCACAAAATAACCAGATTGTCTTTAGGTTTTGTTACCCAAGACTCGCATGAGCTTTTTTGATCGCCCATAGAAAAGCACAGGCCGGAGCTTTGCCCCGGCCTGTGTTAGTTCATTAGGAACTCGGACACGCAAGACGATCAGCAGACCGTCCGCACCGCGATCAGAAGGTCAGGGCCTTAAAAAGTCAGAGCCTTGGCCTGCTTCACCTGCGGGAGGGTCGCGACCTTGGCCAGAACATCTGCCGGCACAATTCCGTCAACCTCAACCAGCGCAATCGCGTCGCCACCCGGCTTGTTGCGGCCAAGGTGGAACGTCGCGATGTTGAGCTTGGCATCTCCCAACAGCGACGCGAACTTGCCAATAAAGCCCGGCTTGTCCTCGTTGGTGACGTAGATCATCGACTTGCCGAACTCGGCATCCATCCGGATGCCCTTGATATCGACCAAGCGAGGCGCGCCGTCCGCATAGACTGTGCCCGACACCGAACGCTCCTGCCGTTCAGTGGTAACCGTCACTGTGATCAGGCTTTCATAATCGCTCTGGGCGGCACGGGTCACCTCATCGACGACCATGCCGCGTTCCTTGGCGACGACGGGCGCAGACACAACGTTGACATCCCCCAGCATCGGCCGGAGCAGACCGGTCAACGCAGCCGACGTCAGCGCCTTGATCTTCATCTCGGCAACATGCCCCTCGTAAGTGATCTGCACTTTCGCGATGCCGGTTTCGGTCAATTGGCCAGCGAACGAACCAAGCTTCTCAGCAAGCTCGATGAAGGGCTTCAGCTTCGGAGCTTCTTCGGCCGTAATGGAGGGGAAGTTCACGGCATTGGAGATCGCGCCGGTCAACAGATAGTCCGACATCTGTTCGGCAACCTGAAGCGCCACATTCTCCTGTGCTTCCGTAGTGGAAGCACCAAGATGCGGCGTGCAGATGACGTTGGCACGGCCGAACAGCACGTTGGTTTTGGCGGGTTCTTCAACGAACACGTCGAAGGCGGCACCCGCAACATGGCCGGAATCGAGCGCTGCCGCGAGTGCAGTTTCATCCACCAGTCCGCCACGCGCACAATTGATGATGCGAACGCCCTTCTTCATCTTTGCAATCGCATTGGCATCAATGATGTTCTTGGTCTTGTCGGTCAGCGGCGTGTGCAGCGTGATGAAATCGGCTCGTTTGAACAGATCTTCAAGCTCGACCTTCTCGACACCGATGTCCTTGGCACGCTCCGGCGACAGGAACGGATCGAATGCGATCACCTTCATCCTCAGGCCCAGCGCACGGTCGGCGACAATGGCGCCGATGTTGCCGCAACCAATCACGCCCAGCGTCTTCGCCGTGATCTCGACGCCCATGAAGCGGTTCTTCTCCCACTTGCCGGCCTGGGTGGAAGCATCGGCCTGAGGAATTTCACGAGCAAGCGCGAGCATCAGCGTGACGGCATGCTCAGCCGTGGTGATCGAATTGCCGAACGGCGTGTTCATCACGATGACGCCCTTGGCCGTTGCCGCAGGAATCTCGACGTTGTCGACGCCGATACCGGCGCGGCCGATGACCTTCAGCCTGGTCGCCTTTTCAAGAATCTTCGCGGTGGCCTTGGTGGCGGAGCGGATGGCGAGGCCGTCATAGTTGCCGATAATTTCGGCGAGCTTGTCTTTGTCCTTGCCGAGATCCGGCTGGAAATCGACCTCGACGCCACGGTCCTTGAAGATCTGGACCGCGGCTGGCGACAACGCGTCGGAAATGAGAACCTTGGGTTTCGTCATGGAAGACTCCAATGAAAGACGATGAATGGCTGCGTATCAGTTCTGGCGCGCTTCAATGATCTCATAGTGCTGCGAGACTGCATCGAAGCGTGAGAGCACGGCACGTGCCTTGGCCGGCACAACGCCTTCTTCGTAATTGGGACCTGCGAACGCGATCACGGCATCGAGCGAGTCGAAATTCATGATGGTGATGAACTCGACCTCGTCGCCGTCATCGCGGCGCAACAGCTGAATGTCGCTGAAGCCCACGATCTTTCGCGCCAGGATGCCGGGAAAAATTTCCGTCCGCAGCAGACGCTCGTAAGCATCTGCATTTGCGGGCGTGGTCCAGCCATGCCAGATGCGTGCGATCATGAATGCCTCCGCGTAACGCGGCCGACGTTATGCTGCCTTGGCGAGTGAGGCTTTGGTCTCGGCGAAAGCCCAGTCGAGCCACTGCGTCAACACAGCGACGTCACTGGCTTCCACAGTCGCGCCGCACCAGATGCGCAGACCCGGAGGCGCATCACGATACGCACCGAGGTCGTAACCGCCGCCTTCCTTTTCGACAGCAGCGACGAGCTTCTTTGCGAAATCCGCCTGAGCGTCGGCCGGCAGCGACGTAATCGCCGGATCGACCACCTTCATGCACACCGACGTATTGGAACGGATTGCAGGGTCCTTGGCCAGGAAATCCACCCATGACGTTTTCGCCTGCCAATCAGCGAGCACCTTGGTGTTCGCGTCGGCGCGTGCGATCAACGCCTTAAGACCACCGACGGACTTCGCCCAGTTGAGCGCATCCAGATAATCTTCGACGCAGAGCATCGACGGTGTGTTGATGGTCTCGCCCTCGAAGATTCCGGCGTTGAGCTTACCGCCCTTCGTCATGCGGAAGATTTTCGGCAGCGGCCACGGCGGCACATAGCTTTCCAGCCGGGCGACGGCGCGCGGCGAGAGAATGAGCATGCCGTGTGCGGCTTCACCACCCAGCGCCTTCTGCCAGGAGAAGGTGACGACATCGAGCTTCGGCCAATCGAGCGGCTGCGCGAATGCGGCCGAGGTGGCGTCACAAATGGTCAGGCCTTCGCGATCAGCGCGAATCCAGTTTGCATTCGGCACGCGCACACCGGACGTGGTGCCGTTCCAGGTGAACACAATGTCGGAGTTTGGATCAGCCTTGCTGAGGTCCGGGATTTCGCCATAGCCCGCATTGAGCTTGACGACGTCCTTCAGCTTCAATTCCTTGACGATGTCGCTGACCCAGCCCTCGCCGAAAGATTCCCAGGCAATGGTGGTGACAGGACGCGGCCCGAGCAGCGACCACAGCGCCATCTCGACGGCGCCAGTGTCAGATGCAGGAACAATACCGATCTTGTAGTCGGCGGGAACTTCAAGCACTTCGCGCGTCAGATCGATCGCGAGCTTGAGCTTAGCCTTGCCGACTTTCGCGCGATGCGACCGTCCAAGGGCTGCGTCTTTGAGATTTTGCGGGTTCCAGCCTGGGCGCTTGGCGCAGGGACCGGACGAAAAATGCGGCACATTCGGCCGCGAAGCGGGCTTCGCTGCAGTCATAATCTACCCTTCCAGATAGCTGCCTCTCGGTGGGGAGAGGTTTCCCGCCGTCGTGGATAGGGAAGGAACGGAATTTCGTCAAGGAACTTCGCGCATGCCGGATCACAAGTCTGGCATGCGGCGTCTCATTTCAGTCCGAGCGTGTACTCAGCCTCGCCAATCCAGCGTCTGACAGACGCGTAGCCATCGAGGTGAAAACCGCCTTCGTGGGCGGCGCGCGTGTAGGCCAACAGCGATACATCAGCAAGCGAGAACGGGTCGCCGATCAGAAATCGCGTTTTGTGAAGCTGATGTTCCATCAAGGCCAACGCCGCATAGCCTCGCTTCACCTTCTCCGGATCGAGATCACCGAGCGACTTGCCGAGGTATACCATCTGGGCGCGGCAAACCGCGATGTAGGGCTCGTGACTGTACTGCTCCCAGAACAACCACTCGTCCATCTTGGCCGCAGCATAACTGTCTGCGGGAATAAGACCGCTGCCGCGCGCAAGGTATCGGATGATGGCATTGGATTGAGCAAGCGAACGCCCATCGTCGAGCTCAATCACCGGCACCTGTCCTGCGCCATTGCGCTTGAGAAACTCCTGCGTCCGGCTCTCATTCTTCATGGTGTCGATGTCGACCCACGTATACGGCAAGGCCAGATAGTCGCTGACCCACTTTACCTTCAGGCAATTGCCGGAATTCAAATCACCATAGATTTTCATGACGGCCTCCCTGTCGAGACCATAACCCAACAGGCAAAACGGCCCCTGTCAACGACAGAGGCCGCAAAAGAGTATCCCGGATTCGACGTTCGTCAGAATCTATAGCCGAGGCCGCCACGCACCGTGTTGATGTTGGTGTCGATCGGGCCGCTGAAGCGAACGTATTCCCACTCCGCGCGCGCGAACAGGCCACCATACAACATGACCTCAGTGCCGAGTCCGAAGTTGTAACCCACCATCAGCCGGCCATGCTTGTTGTCGGCGTCGCTGTACGTGACATTGAAATTGCCGACCGTCGGTGTCCCGGTGCCGACATAGGTACCGGCGCTCGTGACAACGCTTGACCTGTTGGTGTCAGCGAGTCCGAGCGCGACGCCGCCGAAGGCATAAGGCAAAAAGCCATTCCACGCATAGCCCACACGACCGCGCAAGGTGAGGACATCGGTGAAATTGATTGAGGCTGCCGATGTTGCATTCGCAGTGTAACGAACGTCGTCGGACGTGATTTGGCGAGCCATATTACCGGAGGCGCTGGCACCAAAATTGCCATGCATGTAGCTTGAGTCGATGCCGAGAACGATATCATCCCATTGCCAGTTGTAGCCGCCGAAGGCACCAAAGGCGCTGCTCTGGTGGGAAACCTTGCCGCCGATCACCGGCCAGCTGGAAACACCCAGGACTTGTTCAGTCGTAGTCAGCGCGAGCTGCTGCGCTAGCATGTCTTTAGTCGCGCCATTGAAATTGTGATCAGACGAACCGTAAGCGCCCTGAGCACCGACGTAGAAGCCATCCCACCTGGCGTATGTTCGCGGACCATCAATCAGGCTTCCGCGCAAGATTGGGAGGTCGGGCATATCCGCAGCCTGTGCACTCTGCACCACTCCGGCCAACATCATCGCCACCGCGAACCGACGCATCACAGGACTCCGTCACTAATACTTAACTGTGTTTGATGATGCCGTGTTAACCCTAATCATTCGTTATCGCGTCACGCATTCCGCAAAAGAAAACGGCGCGGAAATCCGCGCCGTTGAAAAACTCGTGTCGATGATACGCGATCAACCCTTACGGATCAGCGGCAGTGCCGGCGGCGCATACACGGGAGCCGGATCGAGATTCCAACGCACGCCAAATCTCAGATCGTGCGAGGTAATATCTTTAAAGTGCATCGGGTTGTTGGTGAAGTTGTTGCCATCCTTGTCGATCAAGTCGCCGGTGAGGCCATCGCCAAGGTTCACATATCGGTAGGCCAATTCCAGCGTCATGTTCGGCGAAACTTTGTAGGCCATACCTGCGTGCAACGCCCAAGCGAGATTCCACTTGGATGCAGTAGCGCCAGAAGCCAAACCAGGCACCGTACCAAAAGCAGTGGTCCCATTGACGCCAACGTCCGTGAAATTGGAGATCGTGTTGCGCGCAGCGCCGACACCCGCACCGACGAACGGCGTCACGTTCCACCACGTGCCGAGATCAGCATAAACGTTGGCGAGAACAAGCCATTCCGACTTGCTGGCGGTGTATGTATCACTGCCGTGTTGAAGAACGCCGGTGTCTGAATAGCTCGTCAAGTCGAGGCCATGAAAGTTGGCGTTCCCACGGTATTCACCCGTGACGTCCGCGCGGAACCAGTTATTGAACTGATAACCGACACCAACTCCATAAATTCCAGCCGTATCAAATCCGGTGCGCTGGTCCAGCGAAAGAAGCCCAGCATAGTTCGCGTTGTCCAACCGCTTTACGCTCTGATTGCTGAAGCCGATATCGCCGCGCAAATACCAACCACCGAAGTCCTCGATCGGAGGAGGCGCATAGGCCGGCGGCGGAGCGATGGGCATATCGGCGGCGACGGCAGCCGTTGACATGACAGACGCCGCAGCAGCGGCAAGAAGATACTTACGCATTGATCGGTCCTTTCGTCCGGTGAGGCAGGACGACGCAAAAGGCCTCACTCACAAAACTCATGGACAGAAGATCGCATCAAATGTTTAAGCGGCACTTAACCCTAATTCTTAACCGTGAATTTTAATCGGGCTTAAGCCGCGCAGTTAACAACGCGCTAACGGACAGCCAGCACGTACCGCAATTGTTAAGAATTGAGATTGGAGCTTATAGCGAAGGAAAAAAGCGCACGGCCTGCTTCATCACGTAGGCCGTGCGCTTACAAATGCGACAGAAAGATCAGAGCTTGTTGCGCTTGACCTGCGGCAGGAACACCGCGAGCAAACCGATCGCCGGCAGGAACGCACAAATCTGATACACGAAGTCGATGCCTTTGAAGTCGGCCACTTCGCCTAGCACAGCAGCGCCGATACCACCGAAGCCGAACGTCATGCCGTAGAACAATCCGGAAATCATGCCGAGCCGATGCGGCATCAATTCTTGCGCATAGACAATCACAGCTGGCACCGCGGAGGACATGACGAATCCAACCAGCATGCTCAAGATCGCGCTTCCGAGCAGTCCAGCGTGAGGCAACGCCAACGTGAAGGGCAAAGAGCCGAGGATCGAAAACCAGATAACGTATTTGCGGCCGAACCGGTCACCCAGCGGACCGCCGAAGAACACACCGACCGTACATGCGCCGAGAAACAGGAACAGATAGATCTGTGCCGCCTGCGTCGTGACGGCGAATTTGTCCATCAGGTAGAATGTGTAGTAGCTGCCGATGCTCGCCATGTAGAACGTCTTGGAAAACAGCAGCACCATGAGCACCACGAGCGCAACCTTTGTGCGCAACGGTGATGGTCCGTCAGCATGATGCACCGCCTGCGACGCCTTTCGCTGCACGATGCGCGGCTTGTACCAGCGGCCGATGTAGATAAGGATCGCGATGGCAAGTGCAGCCGCCACCGAAAACAGCGCGATGGCTGGCTGGCCGAGCGGCACGATAATCGCGGCGGCAAGCACTGGTCCAATCGCCGTGCCGAGATTGCCTCCAACCTGGAATGTCGATTGTGCCATGCCGAAGCGTCCACCGGACGCCATGCGTGCAATGCGCGAAGCCTCGGGATGGAAAATCGCCGAACCTGTGCCGACGAGCGCGGCCGAAAACAAGATGACCCAATAATGATGTGCGAAGCCCAGCAGCAGAAGCCCTGCCAGCGTAAAGCACATGCCGAGCGCAAGCGAGAACGGCTTCGGATGCTTGTCGGTGTAGGCGCCCACAAACGGCTGCAGCAGCGACGACGTGAACATGAAGGCCAGCGTGATCAATCCGATCTGGCCAAAATCCAGCGCGTAGTTTTCCTTGAGGATGGGATAGACCGCCTGGATCAACGACTGCATCAGGTCATTGAGAAGATGCGACACCGCGATCGCGCCGATGATCGCAAAAGCCGGGCCAGCCGAGACAGGCTTCAGCGCATCTGCCCCGTCGACGACGACGGGGGCAACGAGGGTGTCCTCGGCAAGAATGACAGGCTTGTTCACGAAAAAGCTTCCCGGGCAGTCGAAATCGTATACCGCTCAAATACGAACTCGGCGGCACAGCCGCCAGTCGCAATTGACCATGGCAGCTTTGCCGGATTGATCAGGCTGCGGCCGCAAGCCCCAGGGCCGAGACGATCATGTCGACCGCTTCCTCGACGAGGTCACGGTTATCCCCCTCGCCCATCACGCGGATCACAGGCTCAGTGCCTGAGGAGCGCACGAGTAAGCGACCACCGCCATTCAGGCGCTTCTCGGCATCAAGAATCGCGGATTGGACCGCCGGGTTGTCGAGCGGCCTGCCTGTACGGTAGCGCACATTCTTGAGGATCTGCGGCAATGCCTCGAAGCGATGACACACTTCCGAGACCGGTCGGCCCAGTTTCTGAACCACCGAGAGCACCTGCAACGCCGCAACAAAGCCGTCGCCGGTCGTAGTGAAGTCCGACAGAATGATATGGCCCGACGGCTCGCCGCCGAGATTGTAGCCATCCTTCAACATGCGCTCGAGAACGTAGCGGTCACCGACCGGCGTGCGCAGCAACGAAAGTCCCTGCCCCTCGAGATATCGCTCAAGACCGAGGTTGGACATGACCGTCGCGACAATGCCCGGCTTGGCGAGGCGACCGTCGTCCTTCCAGCTCTGCGCAATGACGGCGAGCAACTGGTCTCCGTCCACCAGATGGCCGCGTTCATCGGTGATGATCACGCGATCCGCGTCGCCATCGAGCGCAATCCCGATATCGGCCCGCATTTCGCGGACTTTCCGCGACAGCGCCTCAGGCGCCGTGGATCCGCAGTCCTTGTTGATGTTGAAACCATCGGGCTCGACGCCGATGGAAACGACGTCGGCGCCCAATTCCCACAGCGCTTCAGGCACCACCCGGTACGCAGCGCCGTTGGCGCAATCCACCACCACGCGCAGTCCATCGAGGCTCAGAGTGCGCGGCAGTGTACGCTTGGCAAACTCGATATAGCGGTCATGGACACCGTCGATACGGCGGGCCCGGCCGAGGCTGGCGCTTTGAGCAAGCCGCTTATCGATGTTTTCATCCATCAGCTGCTCGATCTGATGCTCGACCTCGTCGGACAGCTTGAAGCCTTCCGGGCCGAACAACTTGATGCCGTTGTCGTCAAAGAGATTGTGCGAGGCGGAAATCATCACGCCCAAGTCAGCCCTCATCGATTTTGTCAGCATAGCGACGGCCGGCGTGGGCATCGGGCCAAGCAGCAACACATCCATCCCGACCGAGGTGAAGCCGGCGACCATAGCATTTTCGATCATATAGCCCGACAGGCGGGTATCCTTGCCAATCACCACGCGATGGCGATGCTCACCGCGCTGAAATACCAACCCTGCTGCCTGGCCGACCTTCAGAGCCAGTTCAGGTGTGATCAAACTATTGGCGCGGCCACGAATGCCGTCGGTGCCGAAATACTTGCGAGCCATTGTGTCCCCTGCTTCGCCGAGGCCCTAAAACACGTCAATGTCCTGGCGAGCGCCCCTAATCTAGCGCGGAGTTCAGTATAAAACCTCCCGCGGGCGAATTTCTTCAAAAAATATAATGAATCATTACCGCCGTCGCCTAGCCTGATCGGACTTAATACATTGATTTCAAATAATTTTTTCGTAAAATCCCCACATTTAATACTGTGGACTAGTCTTTCCGTTTGACGTGCTGGTCGTGCTTCGACGGAGGCGGCTGGGTCACATTCACCGGGTCCGAAGCTGGAAATGACTCCTCCAGCCCCTTGTTCAGGGCTTCGTCCAGTTTTTCCTTATGACCCTTAGAGACCTTGTCCTTGGTCTGATCGTCCCTGGCCTTGGTATCGGCGTCAGCCATTGTGCTCTCCTGCATGGGTTGCAGGACAACGTTCAATACGGACTAGCGTTCCGGCGTTTAGCCCTTGCGCTTGGGGTCTTCTTCCTGTTTTGAAGGAGAGGGCTGGGTCACGCTGACGGGATCGGAGGCGGGAAATGTCTCTTCCAGACCTTCGTCCAGAGCCTCGTCCAACCTGCGCTTCTCGGCATCCGCCTTTTTGCCAGCTTCTGGACCATGGTCGTGATCGGCCATGACATCCTCCATCCAACAGCGATTGTTTGCGTGCATCTCAACCATGATAGATGATTGCGGCAACGAAGAACGCAATGACTGAGGAAGCGTCTCTATGAAGAATATCACCTGCATCGAGGATCTGCGGCAAATCCACAAGCGCCGCGTGCCGAAGGCGTTCTTCGACTATGCTGACCGGGGCTCCTATGCCGAAGAAACCCTTCGCGCCAACCGCTCCGACATGGAAAAGATCAAGTTTCGTCAGCGCATTCTGGTCGATGTCTCGTCCCGCTCGATGAACACCACCATTCTCGGCGAACCTGCTGCCCTGCCGCTGATCCTCGCACCAATTGGCCTGACCGGGATGCAGCATAGCGATGGCGAAATCCATGCCTGCCGTGCAGCACACGCAGCGGGTATCCCCTACACGTTGTCGACGATGTCGATTTGTTCGATCGAGGACGTCGCCGCGAATGTCGACAAGCCATTCTGGTTTCAGCTCTACGTCATGAAAGACCGCGGCTTCGTGAAGGCATTGATCGAACGCGCGATCGCCGCCAAGTGCAGTGCGCTCGTCCTGACGGTCGATCTTCAGGTGATCGGCCAGCGCCACGCCGATATCCATAATGGCATGACCGTGCCGCCGCAGTGGACGCTCAGCAAATTCATAGACTTTGCTTCCAAGCCTTCGTGGGTCTCCGGCGTGCTGCGCGGTAAGCGCCGCACCTTCGGAAATCTCGTAGACGCGATGAAAGGCAGCAACGTCAATCAGCTCTCTGTGTGGATCGCATCGCAATTCGACCAGTCGCTGAACTGGAAGGACGTTGAGTGGATTCGCAGCATCTGGCCCGGCAAACTGATCATCAAGGGCATTCTCGATGTCGCCGACGCCAAGGAAGCCGTGAAGACCGGCGCGCAGGCAATGGTGGTTTCAAATCACGGCGGCCGTCAGCTTGACGGCGCGCCATCGTCCATCTCGGTGCTGCCCGACATTGTTCAGGAGGTCGGAGGACAGACGGAAATCTTGTTCGATGGCGGCATTCGTTCCGGTCAGGACGTGATGCGTGCGCTGGCGCTCGGCGCGAAGTCCTGCATGATCGGCCGCGCTTATGTTCATGGCCTCGGCGCTGGCGGTCAGGACGGCGTGGCTACAGCCATCGACGTGATCAGCAAGGAGTTGAGCACGACGATGGGTCTGTGCGGTATCAACCGTATTGAAGACATCGACCGTCGCGTTCTGACTGATTACCTGAACACGAACGCCATCAGCAGCCCACGCAGCTGAGAGCGAGTTCAGTCTCGAGCAAAATCCCGCCGCGTTTATCCGCGGCGGGATTTTTCGTTTTTGTCCAGGAAATGACGCTGTGCGCTTACATGGGCGGCGCGACGCCATCGCGGCCAACGCTGAGGCGTGCAACTTCGAGCGATCCGTCAGGCTTTTTAGTTGCGATTGCAAACACCGGAGTCCCCGGCTTGATGTCAGCGCGTGTCGCCGGAACGTAAGTAACCACCTGCGTTTCCGGCGTGATCGTCACTTTCTTCTCGCCATCCTTGTATTTCACAGTGAGCGTATGCCCGTCATTGCCGGCCACTGTTCTGCTGTCGACAGCGCCGTTGGTCATGCTGCTATTGGGCTTCAGATCCCATGGCCGCGAACCTTCGCCCGTGCCGCGCATGTCCTCCGGAAACACGTGGACTTCGACGGCCTTCTGAGTGCCATCGGAGTCGGGCACCGTGGTGACACCGATATAAGAGCCGACCTTGACGTCGGAGAGAGCCATCTTGGCAACACCGGCGATACGCGCGCTTGCCGGCATTTGCACCGAGACCTCAGTGCCTTCACGCGATTTAATGTGAAGCGTTTCCCCATCCAAGCTCTCGATCGTGCCGCGAACCCGCGTCGTGGGCGCTTGCTGGGCAATTGCATAGACAGACGACGATAGAACGAGCGCAGAAACTGCAATGGCTCGGAACGAAACAAGACGGTTGAACGGCATGATTTGATCTCCAAGGAACCCCAACTCTATCTACGCTTTACGAGCGACATTATTTCGCCCTTCACGCATGTGTGACTGAATATGATTCTAGTGTCCCGAATCCAAAGTTCGCTACGAA
This sequence comes from Afipia dichlorophenoxyacetatis, assembly GCF_055386385.1. Taxonomy (NCBI): domain Bacteria; kingdom Pseudomonadati; phylum Pseudomonadota; class Alphaproteobacteria; order Hyphomicrobiales; family Nitrobacteraceae; genus Afipia; species Afipia dichlorophenoxyacetatis. Next base: position 5,284,069 of record NZ_AP029250.1, read on the forward strand.
GCGCGCCGCATGGTGAGGCGAACTTCGGAATCGGGACACCAGTCCGCGTGAAGAAAACGCGTCAAAACAAAGATCTATTGCCGAACTAGGTCAGCTTCGACAAGCGCACGCAATTCCGGCGTGACTTGTGGGCGCTTGCCGAACCAAAGCTCGAAGCCACGCACGGCCTGATGGAGCAGCATGCCAAGGCCATCTGCGGTCTTGAGGCCGCTCGCGCGTGCAGCGACCAGCAATTCGGTCTCAAGGGGAACGTAAACCAGATCCGCGACGGTCGCGCTCGCGGGAAGCAATGCGATGTCCACGTCGAGCGCCGGCTGTCCCTTCATGCCAAGAGAGGTCGTGTTCACCAGCAGCCCCGCGCGCGACAGTACACTATCAATCTGCTCCCAAGCCAACGGATGAACAGAGGAGCCAAATTGGCTTGCGAGAGCATCCGCACGTGACGCCGTGCGATTGGCAAGGTGCACGCGCTTGATGCCGCGCTCGATCAATCCAAAGATCACAGCACGTGCCGATCCGCCTGCACCAAGCACCAGCACATCCTCCGCCGTATCCCAGCCCGGTGCACTGGCATCGAGATTACCGATAAAACCTTCCACGTCGGTATTGGTCGACCGCAACATCCCGCCGTCAAAATAGAGCGTGTTTGCGGCTCCCACGGCCTGCGCACGAGCATCGGGAGAAGATAATGCCAGTGCCTGCTCCTTATGCGGAATGGTCACGTTGGCACCGCGGTATCCACGAGCAGCAAGGTTTTTGATGAAATCGGCAAAAGCCGCCGGCTCAACCGCCTCGATGCGGTAGTCGCCATCGATTCCAAATGTCTTCAACCAAAATTTATGAATAAGCGGGGAACGCGAATGTGCGGCCGGCCATCCAATCAAGCACGCGGCAGGGGCAAGACTCATCAGCATAGGCTCCGTGGATGTCTGCTCAAATCACGCAATTGCTGATGCTGTCAATGCAGAGCATGACTATGCGGAAAGCATTAGACAGAATCTACTTCCTTGCGTGCCATGAGAGCCACTCCGGCACTCAGCGCGAACGCCACCAAGGCGCCAAACCAGATGGCATGCAGGTTGTAGGAGCGATAAGCAACGGCGCCAAGTACCGAACCGCTCACGAGTGACGACCACTGCAGCAGATTTGGCAACCAACCAAAGGGATCACCGCCGCGCAACGCCAATGCGATGAGCTGACCAACTTTGACAAGCGCCCCCGTAATATACGTCAAGCCAATGCCGCCGGCGCCACTCGTGAAAAAGGCCGCGTTTTCCAGGCCCATGGCAAACACGATGAGAACAACGGTCACCTGGGAATAGCCGAAGCTGAACGCGCCCGCTGCCAGCGCCAGCAGCACGCCTTCCGTCAACAGCACGCAGGTTTGCCGATGCGCTTTCAAACCAAGTACAATGAGATTGCCGACACCCGCACCAATAACGAACAGCGAAATCAGTCCCGCCGTTTCTGCTGCCTCGTGCCAGCGGCCTTCTTCGATGAAAACTCCGAGCCGCGTCGAGTTACCGCTCATGAAGGACACGAACAGTCCCCCAAGATGAATGAAGCCGATCGCGTCGACGAAACCCGCCAGACAACTCAAGATACAAGCCAGCACAATATTCCGACGTGAATCCAGCATTCCTGATCCTTCGCCCATTGTGTGCCATTCTGAACAATTCGGGCGAGTCGGGAAATCCCGATATCCAAATAGTCAGGCAAGACCTCGCTCAGCGTGGCCTCGCGATTCACAAAGAAAAACCCGCTCGCGCGGGTTTCTCTGTATGCCTCGAAAGGCTTCTTATGCCGCAGCGCGATTAGCCGCGATGATCTGGTCGGCTGCGCGGCCTATCACCTCCGCCATATGATCGAACTGACGGGTAAAACTGCCCGCTCCTGCTGTCGCCGAGCGCAACTCGACAATAAGGTCACCTATTTCGGCTTCAGGCATCATGGCCCGAACCACATCCCACCCTGGCCAGTCTTCCCGGGAATCAAAACCAAGGATCTGCCCTCGCCGCCCCGACAGAATTGAATTGATCCTCGCCGTGGCATCGGACGGACAGACGACTTCAACGATATGGATCGGCTCCAGCAGCACCGGCGCACACTGCGGCAATGCTTCGCTGATTCCGACGCGCGCAGCGGTGCGAAACGCCTGATCGGAGGAATCGACGCTATGATAGGAGCCGTCCACCAGCGTCACGTCGATATCAATGACCGGGAATCCCAGCGGCCCACGCGTCAAGCCGTCACCGACCCCCTCCTCGACGGCCCCGATATAATTTTTCGGGACCGCCCCGCCGACGATCTTCTCGTGAAACGCCGTGCCGCTGCCGCGCGGCAGAGGCTTCACCTCCAGAACCACATCGCCAAACTGGCCATGACCGCCGGATTGTTTCTTGTGCCGTCCACGCTGCGTGATGGTCTTGCGGATCGACTCCTGATAGCCGACCGGAGGCGCATGCTGTTTGATGGTCACACCGAAACGATCCTGCAGACGTTCGACTGCCACCCGCAGATGCATCTCGCCCTGCCCCCACAGCACCATCTGATGATTCAGCGGATTGTGCACGATGCTGAGAGACGGATCTTCCTCGTTCAGTTTGGCTAGCGCCTGACCTAGTTTAACATCATCCTTGCGCTCTTCTGCCGCGACCGCCGTGGCCAGCACCGGAGGATTGGGAGCAACGCTTAACAGCACCTCCGGCGCAGTCTTTGCCGTTGTCAGGGTCTCCCCTGTCTTGACGGGATCGAGCTTGCCGAGGGCGACGGTGTCACCGGCTGCTGCTGACGACCGTTTGGCGTCACTGCCGCCATTCGGCGTCGATATTCCGGAGATGCGCGAAACACCACCTCCAGAGGCTTGGATCGTGTCGCCATCGGCGATATGTCCACGCAGAATGCGTGCCAGTGACAGCTTGCCACCATGCTGCAGGTGGTTGGTTTTCATCACATAGGCCAGCGCGGTCTTGTCATCGGATATGCCAAGACGTTTTGCCGTCGCGGCGATGCCGGGCGCCTCATGACGGAGTGCCTTCAACAGCCGCAGAACACCGTTCTCGCGTGTTGCACAGCCAAGCAGCACCGGACATATCTGCCCTTCGCGAAGTTCAGAAGCTAAATCGTCAAATACCGCATCACGCGGCGGAGGAATATCTTCGAGAAGTTGTTCGAGCAGCCGGTCATCGTGATCGGCAAGCTTTTCCAGCATCGTCAGCCGCGCTTCCTTCTCGCGGTCGAGATCGCCGCCTTCGAGCCCGATGACCTCGGACGGCATATGCTCGCGGTACACGAAGGCGCGCTCCAGCGCGAGATCAACGAAACCCGCAATGATGTCGCCCTTCCAGATCGGAATTTGGCGCAGCACAAGCGGCGTGCGGGATGCCGGCTGCAATATCGCCAGAGTTTCGCGGATGCGCTTGCTCGCCTTGTCGATCTTGTTCAGAAACAGGAAACGAGGAACGCGAAGCTCTTCAAGTTCGCGTAGCACGATCTGCAGCTGCGGCAATTTGCGCTCGTCGGCTTCACAAACGACGACTGCGGCATCAACGGCGGGAAGCCCCGCGCGCATGTCGTGCATAAATTCCACCGACCCGGGACAATCGATGAACGTGTAGCTATCGCCCATGAAGGTCGTGGTTGCGGCCGTCAGGCCGGTGCTCATGCGGTGGCGGCGAGCTTCAGCCGATGCGTCACCGACAGTGGTACCCTGTTCCACTGTGCCTGATTTTTGGATTGCCGCTGTGCGTGAGAGGATCGCTTCAAGAAGGGTCGTTTTGCCACTTTGGAATGGGCCCACCAGCGCGATGCACCGGGGACCGCGGGGACTTCTCAGGTCTTGTCCCATTGCCGTCTCCTGTTTGGAGCTCGGCCCGCCTCGAACTACTTCCGGCGAAGTGGATTCCGGTTCGCCGGAAATGCCTTAACTTCAACTGTTGCGCGCATTCCACTCATACCGGTTCCCACTTTTGCAGAATGCGCTCATGCGGGTCGGCAAATGGATCGTCTCAGGGCCATGCGACGAAGGCAAGCGAGAAACATTCCGCTCCGCAACATGAATGACTCGGCAAAAATTCCAGTTTCTGAAATGATCAAACAAAAGGCCCGCCGTTTCCGGCGGGCCTCGCAAAAATATATCGGATGACGACTTACCGCCCGATGCGGCCAGGGCGCAATTCCATGCTCTGGACACCTCCGGCGACGCTGAGACCGGTCTGCCCCTGCACGCTCAACGGCTGAAGCGCGAAGGAATTTTGCGAACCGCCGATCATCGCGTTGGCTCCGAGACCAACACCGACCGCAGCGCTGGCCGCGACGCCGGCGTAGTTGCCCGACAAGTCGCCCATGCCAAGCTGGACGGTGGGTGCAAAGACGGCCCAGGACAATACGGTTTGCTCTGTAATGCCGAGATCGAGACCAAGCTTAGTGATCTGCGCTGTATAGAGATCGTCCGGACGGCCCTGAGCCCTGAACACGCAACCAAGATTGGTGACTGAACCGACGACCATCCCGATATTTGGACCGCCGCGGCATTCAAGCACACCGACCTGTGTGCGGCCCGACTGCGCGAAAGAAGAACCGATCGAAGCTGCGAGCACAACTGTAGCAAGACCCAGAAAGGATGAAAGGCGGCGCATGAGATGACCTCCGGCTGAATGGCGCGAACTGAACTTGCAATTAAAAGAGTTGAATCCGTCGCAAAACGAAAGACGGGGCATCTAGTCATACCGCACGGGATTGTTCAATCAACACCGCTCGGCATGCTTGAGAATCCAATAAAAAAAGGCCCGCTCGCGCGGGCCTTTTTCAATCCATCACTGCACTTAGTGGTGATGATGATGGCGGCGATGATGCCGGACATGACGCTGAGGCGCAATGCTAACCGGCTCGAGGTTGAGGCCGACGACGCCGCCGGTGACGTTCACGCCGGTCTGGCCCTGCAGGCTGAGAGGCTGCAGCGCGAAGGAGTTCGCCGAGCCGCCGATCAGCAGGTTGCCGCCGCCACCGACGCCGAACGAAACGTTACCGCCGACGCCACCGTAGCTTCCGGCGAGGTCGCCATGGCCAACACGCTGGGTCGGTGCGTGCACGGCCCAGGCGAGGCTGGTTTCAGCGGTGATGCCGAGGTCCACACCGAAGCGGGTCACATGCGCAAGATAAGGCTCTGGACGACGGCCGTTAGCGTTGAAGACGCACTCAAGGGTCGTTGCGGAAGCGACAACCATACCGACGTTCTGACCGCCGTGGCACTCGAGAACGCCGATCTGAACGCGTCCCTCCTGAGCCTGAGCGGAAGCGAAAGACGCGATAAGCGCCGCAACGGCGGCGCCAACTACTTTAGAAAGACGCATGGGATTTAAACTCCGGGTAGTGTTTTGGGTCGTGTTTTCATTGGACGGGCCGGACAGAAGGGAAGCGCCGTGTCCAAAACATGGCGCTTTCCCTCAATTTCTCTCGACCTGAGACTTTTTTTAGTCAGTGTTGCGGCGAAGCCTATCGCAGGTTTCCGCAAAACCGCTGGATGCGCTTGCAGGCCTCTTCAAGGTCCGACGTCTTTGTGGCGTAAGAGATTCGGAAGGCTGGGCCAAGCCCGAACGCGGAGCCTTGCACCACCGCAACGCCCTCTGTTTCGAGAAGTTCAGTCACGAAATCTTCATCGGTCGTGAGCTTCTTCCCGGACGGTGCGGTCTTGCCGATGGTGCCCGCGCAGGACGGGTAAACATAGAACGCACCTTCCGGCCGGGGGCAATCAATGCCGGTGGCCTGGTTCAGCATGGCCACCACGAGATCGCGGCGCTCCTTAAACACGGCGTTGTTGGCAGGAATGAACTCTTGCGGCCCGTTCAGCGCCTCGACCGCCGCCCATTGCGCAATCGAAGACGGATTCGACGTCGACTGCGACTGAATGGTCGCCATCGCAGAGATAAGCTGCTGCGGACCGCCGGCATAGCCAATGCGCCAGCCGGTCATGCAATAGGCCTTGGAGACACCGTTCACGGTCAGCGTGCGATCGAACAGTTTGGGCTCAATCTGCGCCGGGGTGGTGAAATCGAAGTCGTCGTAAACGAGGTGCTCATACATGTCGTCGGTCATGATCCAGACATGCGGATGCTTGACCAGCACGTCCGTCAGGGCCTTCAACTCGGCGCGCGTGTAGGCCGCTCCGGTCGGGTTGGACGGCGAATTCAGAATGATCCACTTGGTCTTCGGCGTAATGGCACGTTCCAGTGCGTCCGGCTGCAGCTTGAAACCGAATTCGGCCGTGCAGACGACCGGCACCGACTCGCCACCGGCAAGCGCAACCATCTCCGGATAGCTGACCCAATATGGTGCCGGGATAATGACCTCATCGCCCGGATTAATGGTCGCCATCAGGGCGTTATAAAGCACCTGCTTGCCACCGGTGCCGACGGTGATCTGGTTCGGCTTGTAGACCAGCCCGTTCTCCCGCTGGAACTTGGCAATAATCGCTTCCTTCAGCTCAGGGATACCGTCCACCGCGGTGTACTTGGTCTTGCCGGCCTCGATAGCATGGATAGCAGCGAGCTTGATGTTGGCGGGGGTGTCGAAATCGGGCTCTCCGGCACCGAGGCCAATGACGTTGCGGCCCGCGGCTTTGAGCTGCCGTGCTTTATCCGTGACCGCGATGGTCGCGGACGGCTTCACACGGTCGAGCGCAGCGGACAGAAACGGCATGGTTGTCTCCTGTTGGGGGGCGAAATAGTGCAATTTTGCGAGTCGTTTCGCATTGCGGGGCGCACACTAAGGGGAGCGCCGCTGCATCGCAAGAACCTTGATTTACAGCTTGGAAATCGCTGTCCCTGCTAAAGGAAGCCTTAAAAGCGAGGTTTTAGATTGGAGCAGGCTCCAAAATAGAATTGCGAGAATGGCTCTGTCCTGGCCTCTGCTGAAAACACAGCTAAAAACCGGCGAATGGCTGACCATCGAGCGGTTACGCAGCTACAGCCTGATCATGCTGGCACTATGCACAATTGCGTGTGTGGCATGGATTGCGCTGTCCCATGGAGTGATAGATCCCTCCGGCAGGCCTATCGGAACAGATTTCTCGAGCTTTTACGCGGCCGGCTCGCTGGTGCTCGATGGCCGTGCGGCTGACGTCTATGACATGGCCATCCACCATGCCCGGGAACAGCAGATTTTCGGCGCCGAGACGTCCTATTATGCTTGGTTCTATCCGCCGATCTTTCTCCTTATCGCGGCGCCGCTGGCTGTGTTGCCATATTCCATAGCACTCGCCGTCTGGCAGGGCAGTACATTGCTGCTCTACCTGTTCGTTATCGGCACCATCGTGCGCGTTGAGCGCAACCGCCACATCATGAGTGGCTATGGCTGGATTTTGATCGCGCTCGCCTTCCCCGCCGTGTTCGTCAATCTCGGACATGGCCAGAATGGGTTTCTCACATCCGCTCTTCTGGGCGGGGCACTGATCGCGATGCCGAGACATCAAGTCCTGTCGGGCATCTTGTTTGGTCTGCTTGCCTACAAGCCGCAATTTGCGCTGGTTATACCCATTGCTCTGCTCGCGGCATCCCAATGGCGCGTCGTGCTGTCCGCGAGTCTCACTGTCGTTCTGCTTGTCGGCATGACAACATTTCTCTTTGGCGTCGACGCGTGGCTCGGTTTCCTCACGTCTACCGAAATGTCCCGCACGATGTTGCTGGAACAGGGCGATGTCGGATTCGAAAAGCTTCAAAGCGTCTTCGCGGCAATCCGGCTCGTGGGCGGTAGCGTTTCGCTTGCATATACCTTGCAAACGACGATCTCGGTCTTAGTCGTCTGTACCGTGGCTTGGACATGGCGCCTGAAAATCGACGATGCGCAAAAGGCTACAATCCTTGCGATCGCGACGTTGTTGGCTTCGCCGCACGTCCTTGACTACGATCTCGTGACGCTTGGAGTGGCAATTGCCTTTTTTGTCCGGCACGGATTCGACCGTGGTTTCAGGAACTATGAAATCACATTGCTCGCAGCCGTCTGGATTGTGCCGCTGATCGCGCGAGCCGTCGCTGGAATGACGAGCGTCCCAGTAGGACTTATCGCAATGAGCGCATTTTACTTGATCACGTTGCGGCGAGCATTGAGCGAGGCGTCTCTATCGGCAGAGCCGGTCGCACAGGCGTGATAGTCGCGCGCGGTGTTCAGCAGTAGATTTTACTGCAAAATTGGTGCGGTGCGGCCGAATTCAACTATTTCCAGATGGCGGGGGTTGCAGCGGATCGCCGCGCACATCATTGTCTGCTTGGGATTGTCAGACTTGACAGATTCAGACTTGGGCAAGCGAACTCACGATGTACAAACTCTATTCGATGCAGCGTTCCGGCAACAGCTACAAGGTCCGCCTTGCGCTGGCATTGCTGAATGCGCCCTACAAGGCCATCGAGGTCGACATCTTGCGCGGTGAAAGCCGCACGCCGGAATTCCTGGCGAAAAATCCCAGCGGTCAGGTCCCTTTGCTGGAGGTCGCCGATCGCCGCTATCTGGCCGAATCCAACGCAATCCTGTGGTACGTCGCCGTTGGAACATCGCTGGCACCAGAAGACCGCATCGACCGCGCTGAAGCGTTGCAATGGATGTTCTTCGAGCAGCATGCGCTGGAGCCGAGCGTCGGCGCTGCCTATTTCTGGCTGGTGCTGGTGCGCGGCGGGCGCGATCTGCAGACACACGCCTTGGAAGACTGGATGGAGCGCGGATACGCGGCGTTGCGGGTGATGGAAAATCACCTCAAGCTCCACGACTATTTCGCGGCGGGCCACCTCACCGTCGCGGACATCGCCCTGTATGGCTACACCCACGTCGCCAACCAGTGTGACTTCGATCTGAGCGGCTATCCGTCGGTGCGTGCCTGGCTGAAGCGTGTGGAAGCAGAGCCCCGGTTCGTTTCCATGAACTGGAAACCGGCGGAAATTCCGGCACCAGGTACCGTACCCGGGACCGAAACCGACCTGACCGCCGAAGCGTGATCCTCAATCTGTGGAGGGATAGCGGGGATTCCGGGCAAAATGCCTCGTCTCGCCACTATTCGTCACATTTTTGCCACATCCGAGTAACTTCCGCCCCAATCCTGACAGCGGCTTCTGACACATTCCGACCAGTGGTGATTCGCCACTTTGATTAGGGATTTACGACCATGGCCCGGTCGCAGATTGCAGGATTTGGTTTCGGACTTCGTTCCGTACGTGTTGCATCGTCAAAATTGTCGAATGCCGTCGCGGCATCACTCGCGGTGGCCTCGCTGTCATTGTGCCTGATCGTCGCTGCTACCCTCCTGACGATCAAGGTCGCAACGGCCATGCCGATTGCAGGCTGACGCGCCGCGCTATTTCCCTGCGCACGACGATATCCGCGACCGCCCGGGGTTTTGATCCGGCTATGGGATCAGCCTCGCCAGCGCGATTTCACTGGCTTCACCTGCCCGAGCCAGAACGGTTCGGGCGGCTACCCAGTTTTACGAAGCCTGATCGCGCATGCGCGGAGACGTTAGGATGAAGGCGCCGCTCGTCATTGTCTCAGTATCACTAACGCTCGCAATCCTCGTGGTCGCGTTATTCCTGATCATGACGCAGACGCGGCGCCAGCCCAGCCAGATCGTGCCTTCAACAAGCCGTCTTAAGATCGAGAAGACGATAGACGCTCCGCGCGTCTCGTCGCTCCCGTGAGCCTATTCGCTCACTCAGTCCCGTCACCGCGCAGGTAACCATGGGTCCGCGAGTCCGGCATGATCATCGCGGCCATGAATGAAATCGCGCACAGTCCGGTGACGTACCAATAGAAGTTGGCTTCCGCTCCGGCGCTCTTGAACCACAGCGCGACATACTCAGCAGAACCACCGAAGATCGCATTGGCGATCGCGTAGGACAGTCCGACGCCCAATGCGCGCACTTCCGGCGGAAACATCTCGGATTTCACCAGGCCGCTGATCGAGGTGTAGAACGAAACGATCGCCAGCGCCGCGATAATCAGGAAATAGGCTGCATAAGGATTTGTGACGCCACCGATCGCATACATCAGTGGCACGGTGCACAACGTGGCAAGACCGCCAAACAGCAGCATCGATGTCTTGCGGCCCCATCTGTCCGCCAACGCGCCGAAGGGCGGCTGCATGATCATGTAGGTGAACAGCACTGCCGTCATCACCACATTCGCCGTACGGTCGTTCATGTGCGCGGTGTTGACGAGATATTTCTGCATGTAAGTGGTGAACGTATAGAAGATCAGCGAACCGCCGGCCGTGTAACCCAGCACGGTGAGAAACGCGCGGGAATGCTTACTGAAGATCTCGCTGAGCGAACCAGCTTCTTTGCGAGCACGCGTGCTGGCGGAAGACGTCTCGGTCAGTGATACCCGCAGGTAGAGCGCAATCAACGCACAGGCAGCGCCGACGAAAAATGGAATGCGCCAGCCCCACGCCCGCAGATCGGCATCCGTGATGGTCATCTGGATGATGAGAACCACCAGCGAGGCCAGCAACTGACCGCCGATCAGCGTTACATACTGAAATGATCCGAAGAAGCCCCGCTGCCCGGGCAGCGCGACTTCGCTCATATACGTCGCACTGGTGCCGTACTCTCCGCCGACCGACAAGCCCTGCACCATGCGGGCAAGAAGCAGCAAAACAGGCGCTGCGGTCCCGATGGCCGCGTAGGTCGGCAGTAGCGCAATGGCGAGCGAGCCGGCGCACATCATCAATATCGAGATCAGCATCGATGTCTTGCGGCCGTATTTATCAGCGATGAAACCGAACAGATAGCCGCCGATCGGCCGCATCAGGAAGCCGATAGCGAATACAGCCGCGGTCTGCAGAAGCTGCGTGGTCTGATTGCCCTTCGGAAAAAACGACGGCGCGAAATACAGCGCCGTAAAAGCGTAGGCGTAGAAATCGTACCATTCGACGAGATTGCCTGAGGAACTGCCGAAGATGGCCCAGATTCTTCGCCGGCGGTCCGCGCTATCGCCGACTACAGAAGTATTGGTCACCGTCGTCATCGTCTCAGTTCTCCGTTGGTATCTCCAGACCGCTCTATGACCATTTATGGAAGATAAAGAAAGCCCCCAAGGCGATGAAAGCAAAGCCGAGAGCGTGGTTCCACCCGAGCGGTTCTTTCAGGTACAGCACTGAAAATCCGGCGAAGACGAGCAGCGTGATGACTTCCTGAATGGTCTTCAGTTGCGCGGCTGAATAAACCGAACTGCCCCACCGATTGGCCGGCACGGCGAGCCAGTATTCGAAGAACGCGATTCCCCAGCTCACCATGATCACGAGCGGCAGGGAGAACGACTTGAACTTGAGGTGTCCGTACCAGGCGAAAGTCATGAAGATGTTTGACGCCAGCAACATGAGGATCGGCAGCGCGAACGGCGAAACGGCTGTGGGCATGGATAACCTTTCAGGAAAGCAGACAGGCAAGAGTTCTGAACCGTGGTCCGGCAGGCAGCAAGAGTGAACGGGGTCCTTGGAAGCTGGGCCAACGCAACGCGCCGCCCCAGTAACATAATAAAGATGTCACAGGTCTGTAATGCCCCCGGGTTAGCGTTCGTGTGCGTTCGGTCCGCTTCCCCCGTCGCGGATCATACGCTCAAGCGGTCCCCGGTCGCACATCCCCTCTTTGTGCCGCAAAACCGGCCGGGGCCGCATTTTTTTCAAGTTCTCTCGTGCGTACGCTGAAAACGGCTGCTGAGAGCAGCGGGTTTCCACTTTCTCAGCCTGCGCTCCACTCGGTATAACTCTCATCATCGCGAGCTCCGCCGCGACTCTGTTTAATGATCCATCCATGATCCGCACTGTTCCCGTCGTATTTCTCCTGATCGTCCTGTTTCTCGTTCTGTTGCCGTTTCAGGTTGCGGGCATTCTGCTCGGCAATCGCCTGCAGCGTGATGTACCTAACCTGTTTCATCGCATCGGTTGTGCGCTGATCGGCGTGCGCATCACGCAGGTGGGTGAACGCGCACCGAATGGTCCGCTGCTGATCCTGTCCAACCATGCATCGTGGCTGGACATCACGGTCCTCAGCGCCATCGCGCCTGTCGTGTTCGTCTCAAAGTCCGAGGTCGCAGATTGGCCGGTGTTCGGCTTGCTCGCGAAGCTCCAGCGCACTGTCTTCATTGAGCGCGACCGCCGCCATAAGACCGGGGAAGCGACCCGCACCATGGCTGACCGCCTTGTGGGCGGTGATGCTGTTGTGCTGTTTCCAGAGGGCACGTCCAGCGACGGCATCCGCATTCTGCCGTTTCGTTCGGCATTAATCGGCGCGGTGCATCACACCATCGGCGATGCCTCCGATCACGATCGCGTCATCGTACAGCCCGTCTCCATCGCTTATGTCAATTTCGGCGGCATCCCGGTCGGACGGGCCCTGCGTGACAAAGTGGCTTGGTACGGCGACGCCGACCTGGTGCCGCATCTGCTGAACGTGCTCGCCGCAGGTGCGGTGGACGTCACTGTCAGCTGGGGAGAACCGGTTGCTTACGGCATGAGCGCCGATCGCAAGAAGATCGCCCGCGACGCGGAGACGGCCGTCCGCCGGATGACCGCTCGTGCCTTGCGCTCTGCGCCGCAGCCAGTATCAATTCCAGAGGCGGCGCCTGCGTCGCTCCCTGCCCTAGAACAAACCTGACTGGAAAGATCATGGAAATAAGAAACCTCGGGGGCTCCGGCCTCCGTGTCTCGGCTGTTGGCATTGGTTGCAACAATTTCGGCCAGCGCACCGATCTGGAAACGTCCCGCAAGATCATTCACAAGGCCATCGACCTCGGCATTACCCTGTTTGACACAGCCGATATTTACGCCGGCCGCGGCGGATCGGAAACCGTCCTCGGACAGGTGCTCGGTGACCGACGCAAGGACATTGTGCTGGCGACGAAATACTCGAAAGAAATGGCGGACGACGGCACCAAGCAGGGCGCCTCGCGCCGCTACATCATGAATGCAGTTGAAGACAGCTTGCGCCGGCTGAAGACCGACTACATCGATCTTTATCAGCAGCATGATTTCGATCCGCTGACACCGATTGAGGAAACACTGCGGGCGCTCGAGGACCTGATCCGTCAGGGCAAGGTGCGCTACATCGGCTGCTCGAACTTCCCCGCATGGCGGATCGCCGAAGCGCAGTTCACCGCGCGCGGCATCAACACGCACGCCTTCGTGTCGTGCCAGGACGAATACAGCCTGATCGTCCGCGACATCGAAAAAGATCTGTTGCCGGCTGCGCAGGCTTACAATCTCGGCCTGCTGCCATTCTTCCCGCTCGCCAGCAGCCTTCTTGTCGGAAAATACAAGCGCGGCGAAGCCCCCTCCGCTGATTCCCGGTTTGGAAAGGTCGGTTATCTGCGCGACCGTTACATGACCGAAAAGAACTTCGACATCGTACACAAGCTGCAGGACTTCGCGAACGCGCGCGGCAAAACGATGATCGAGCTTGCCTTCTCGTGGCTCGCGGCGCGCCCGCAAGTCTCCAGCGTGATTGCCGGTGCCTCGCAGCCGGAGCAGGTTGAGCAGAACGCCAAGGCCATCAGCTGGAAGCTGACCGCTGAAGACATGGCCGAGATCGACACGATCACTCAGGGCTGACGATTCATCGACCATCGTCCCCGCTTTGGTGGGGACGATGGTAAGTTAGACAATCAATCCCGACGCCCCCTTCACCGCTGCACTATCCGGGAACACCGTCTGCGCCAGCACGCGATCCCCAATCCCGAGGTGGTCGCGCAGCACGCCCTTGATGACACCGCGCAGATCGGTCGTCGGCTTGAGGTCGCGGTTCTCATAAAGATTTGCAGCCGTCAGCCCCGGCCAGTCGGCGATGATGCGGCCGCCATTCACCGCACCTCCCGCGAGCAAAGCGACTGTGCCGGTGCCATGATCGGTTCCTTCCGTACCGTTGATCCGCGCGGTGCGGCCAAACTCGGTGGCGACCACAATCACCGTGTCACGCCAGCGATCGCCGAGACCGCTTTCAAACTCAGCGAACGCACCATCGAGACCTGACAGCAGTTGCGCCAGCCTTCCGACAGGCCCGCCCTCCCTGGCGTGGGTATCCCAACCGTCGAACGCCAATGCCGCAATGCGTGGTCCATCGTCGGCGGCCATGAGTTTTGCGGCACCCTTGGCTGCTAATCGCATTGCGCCAACGCCGTTCATCCCGGGCTTCGGCTTCATGCCGCTGTCGCCCGTTGCAATCTTGTCGATCTGTAATCCCTGCGACAGCGCAGCAGCCAGTGCCGGATCGCGATGGCTGTAAAGGTTCATCAGCCGCATGGCCGTATCGTCTGCAGCCTGCGGCAGTGTCGGCGGCACCCACCCCACCGTTGGAGCAGCCCCACGGAGTACCAGTGGTGTGGTCGGACCTACTGCCAGACCGCTCATCACACGCTCACCACGCGGCAGTGCTTCAAGCGCGCGGTTCAGCCATCCGCTCTGCACTCTTCCCGGCCCAGCGAAGCCGCTTTCGAGCACATCCTGCCCATCGAAGTGCGACCGCTCGCGATAAGGCGTCGCCACCGCATGCACGACGGCGGCCTTCTTCTCCTTATACATCCGGGCGAATTCCGGCATCGCGGGATGGAGCGCGAAGAATGAATCGAGCATCGTGGCAGCATGCGGACCATCGCGCGTCAGCGCGATGGATCCATGCAGATCGGCGTAATCCGGATCGCCGATCGGCGCGACTGTGGCCAGTCCATCCAGAGCGCCGCGCAAAATCACGACCACAAGGCGCGGATCGCGGCCATCTTTGGCTCGCGCGAATTTCGGCAGGTAGGCCCAGGCCGAGAATGCAGCGGCACCGATTAACAACGAGCGCCGCGTGACGCCTCGCACCGTATGGCTTTCGCAGCAATCCATATCGATGTCCTGCATGGTCATCTCCTCTGGAATTCCGGCGACATCAGCAGCAGAGCGAAGGCCTGCTGGCGCGATTCCGCGCGTTCAATGGTCTGACGTGTCTCTGACGAGGCAGCTTCACCCGCAGTAACATCGAGTAACTCACGCGGATCAACGGACTCCGAAATACGCGAGGCCACCTGAGAGGCGATGTCCAGCCTGAGCTTGAGCCCTTCCGGCGCGGCCCACGCCGCATTAGTGTCGGCGAAACCGTTTGGTCCGGCTGGTGTCCACAACGGCTGGCCGAGCACATTGAGGCCACCGAGATAACGCTGCGGATCGTCGGGAATGCGGCCCATCAACCTGCCGGTGGCAACAAGGAATTCATAAGGCATCCGCATCTTGGTCATCGGCGCATGCCACGCAGCGTCGGCGTCGATCAATGTAAGGCTCATCGCCTTCAAATCTCCGTCGGATGTCCTGAAAACACCTTCGAGCTTGGCGACCAATGTCGACGGCGGATCATCCGCAACAAAATGCCGGGCGAACTTTGTGGCGATGAATCGCGCCGTCGATGGCTGACGCGCGATGTCGGCGAGCGCTGCTTCGCCCTGCGCCAGGCCAGCGTCCTCGTAAGTCTTGCCGAGTAGCTTTTGTGGTCCCGGCTCATGTGCATTCGCATTAAACGCGAATGTGCCCGGAGGACCAAGGCGCCCTTCGCGGCCGGCGAAAGTCCAGCCGGTGATAATCCTCGCGAGCGATGTCACATCGTCTTGCGTGTAGCCGCCATGCACACCAAGCGTATGCAATTCCATGATCTCGCGGGCGAGATTTTCATTGAGGCCGCGCTTGCGATTGAGTCCCGCACGAGATTGCGGACCGATCGATTGCTGATTATCGAGAAAGAACAGCATCGCCGGATGCTGCTCGACCGCTTTCAACATGTCGCTAAAACGACCCAGCACATGCGGGCGGATCGCCTCACGCTCGAAAGCGCCAGCCCATATCCGCGCCAATTCGCCTTTGTTGGCTGAAATGCAGAAATGATTCGACCAGAACGCCACCAGCCGCTCGACGAACCCGCATTCTGCCATGGTGGCGCGCTGAATACGGGCGAGCGCTTCGGCGCGGTAAGTTTTCTGGATGACGTTGAGCGGCTTCGGCTCCTTACGCTGAGGATTAGGCTGCATCGCATCGGGAGACATCGCCCCGGACATTGTACCTGGAGCAGGGTCTGGTTTCGGCTCCGGTTTGTCATCCGTGATGGCGGCAGCAGGTTGCGCGGCCTTTGCGGCCATCTCGCGCTGCTGTTTGACATCCTGCTGATAGTCAAAAACCTCTCGCGCCAGATCGGGCGTTGATTGCAGACCGGGAACATCGAGCAATGCCGCATTTGGGCGGTCCAGCTCCGACCTGACAAAACCACGTGGATCCGATGCAGCACTGGAAAAATCGCTGGCCGCACCGCCTCGCGCGCCGAAGCCGAAGCGATTCAGAGCAACGAGAGCTCCTTGTGAATCACGCGCCATCTAATTCTCGCGGTTGATCTGGCCGGCCTCCCGACCCAATATGCCGTAGCGTATCGTCAAAGACACCATCGTCGATGAATAGCGCGTGAAGGATACGATGCAATTCAGGCTTGTTAGATGACAAATCGGTCAGAAACCCAGATCCAGCTACGCACGCTCAGTTGCACGCGCTGCGGAACTGCGTTCACCTGCGATCTGTCAGGACACTGCTGGTGTGCCGATGAAACAGCGAAGCTGCCGATGCCGGTGAGCGGCGAGGATTGCCTGTGTCGGGATTGCCTGCGTGCGGAAGCTGCGCGGCACGATAGCGAGGTCTGATACCCCGCATTCCGCGAAATGTCAGCGTTCCGCCTTGGCGGAAACGCCGATTGAAAATCCGGAAGCCTGCTCGCTATGCTGCGTAGCTCGGAGATTTCCGCGCCATGCCGTCGAATGCATCGAGCAGCCGCTCGCGCCAAGCATAGACCGGATCATCTTCCTTCAGCAGCTGAAATGAGCTGACCACTCGCGCCCATTGGAACTGTCCGAACACAATGTAATCGCCGTAATTGGGCGTGGCTCCGCCTATGAACGATTGTTTGCGCAATGTAAGCCGCAGCGGATCGAGATACTTGCGAAACGCGTCGATCCGCGTATCACGGTCCGCCACAACATCCTCCAGCGACTTTCCGAAACGCGCCTCGCGACTGGATCGGAAATATGCCTGATCATCGGGCAGCAGGCGTTCGTGAACGTCGGCCACCATAAAGGACGCGAGATTTCCGACCATAACGTCGCCCCAGCTGTTGAGCATCCGCGCCATGGCGCGGCCGCCCTCGCCACCGAACAGCGACGGCCGGTCCGGATAGGTGTCTTCGAGATAGTTCGCGATCTCCCAGGAATCGGCGACGGTTGTCTCGCCATCGATGAACACCGGCACCTTGTCGGAACTATGCGGCTTGATCACGGCCTTCTCCGTGAAGCGCCACGGGATCGTTTCAGCCTTTAACCCCTTGTGAGCCAATGCCATGCGCGCGCGCCAACAATAGGGACTGAATACACGCTCGGGATCCGAGCCGACCAATTCGAAAAGCTTCCGTGCTACCATCGTGTCACCCAAGGCGGAGAAAGCCGAAGCCTCTTCCGGAATTAAAAGCGTCTGCATGAACTTTGCGGCTTCGCGCCTAGAAGTCAATGGCGCCAGCGCCGCTCAAGCAAAATTCATTCGGCGGATTCGACCAATGGTGGAAGAATCGCATTGCGTTTCGAGAAACAATGAACCGCACTTCTCCTGCACCACCGCTAGAGTTCCGCACCGCGTACCGGACCAGAGGAGGCCGCAATGACGGAGTTCGCACGACGGGATTTCCTGAAATTCTCCACAGCTCTTGCAGGCACCGCAGCCCTTGGCAGCTTTTCCTGTGTCGGGATCGCGAATGCCGCGCCGACTGACGTGCCGACCATCGACAAACTCACCATCCGCGTTCTTGTCGATCAGCAGCACGATCAGTTTCTGCGCGGAAGCACCGTCAACGGCGTGGTCCATGAAGGACCGGGACCAGCCCGTAGCGCCGACGCCCGCAACGTCCTTCACAACGAATGGGGGCTGTCGCTATTCCTGGAATCGCAGCGAGCGCAGGAACAGCGCAATTTTCTGCTGGATTTCGGCTACACATCGCCGGCGATCATCAACAATATCGGCCTGCTCAATGTCGATCCAGGAACGCTCAACGCATTGATCGTTAGCCACGGGCACATCGACCACTATGGCGGCCTGATCGGCTTTCTCGAAAAATATCGCGGCACACTTCCGGCTGACATCAGACTCTACGCCGGCGGCGAAGATAATTTCTGCCACCGAGTCAGCCGCACCGCCACGGGTCAATACGGCGAGGGCGGCACGCTTGATCGCCGCGACATCGCTGCACAAAAAGTGCAGACCGTGCTTTGCGAAACGCCGACCGTCATCGAAGGACACGCCTTCACCACGGGTAAGATCAAGCGCAATAGTATCGAGAAGATACTGCCCAATACATTCGTCGACTACACGCCGGGTAAGGACGGTCCTGCCTGCGATTACAGCCACTACACCGCGGCGGAGCTGCAGGGCAGAATCGTGCCAGATGAGCATGTGCACGAGCATGCCACCTGTTTCAATATCCGCGGCAAGGGGCTTGTCGTCATCAGTTCCTGCGGCCACGTCGGCATCGTCAACTCAGTCCGGCAGGCACAAGAAGTGTCCGGTGTTCAAAAAGTGCACGCCATCGTCGGCGGTTTCCATCTCGGCCCCGCACCGGCTGATTACCTCAAGCAGATCGTCGCAGAGGTCAAGAAACTCGAACCCGACGTGGTTATCCCGATGCACTGCAGCGGGTTGAACTTCCTGCTCGAGGCGCGGGCGCAAATGCCGGATAGCGTCATCAATACGTCGACCGGCAGCCGGCTGATCTTCAGCGCGTGACTATGCGAAAGGTCCTCGCAGCCGCGGCACTGCTTTGCTGTTGCCTCATCACGCCATCGTCGGCGCAGACCTCACCACGGTCTGCTGCCGAACTCATGGACGCGGTGATGTGGAACAGGGAGCCGATTGGGGGCCCGTTCGCGCTGACCGATCAGACTGGACAACCGCGCACAAATGCCGATTTCCGCGGCAAGCTTTTGCTGATCTATTTCGGCTTCACTTACTGTCCCGACGTCTGCCCGACGGATCTTCAAGCCATCGGCCTTGCAATGGATCAGCTGGGCGCAAAAGCCAGGAGCGTGCAGCCGCTGTTCATTACACTCGATCCCGAGCGGGACACAGTGGAGCATCTGGCGCAATACGTCCCACTGTTTCATCCGCGTCTGATCGGTTTGACGGGAAGCACCTCCGCTATCGCGCAGGCGGCTGAAGCGTATCGGGTGTATTACAACCGGGTCAATTTCGATCCGACCAAATCGGACTACACTGTCGACCACTCCGCGTTCATATATCTGGTCGATCGCGACGGAAAATATCTCGGCTTTTTCCCGCCCGGCACACCAGCGGAAAAAATCGCCCAGATGATCGAGCCGCATCTAAAGGAATAAAGACAAACGTTCGTGGTGACGCTCCAAATTCATGGGGCAAGAGTTATCTTGATCGTCTTGGATTTAACTTTGCTGGAAACCTTTCCGTCAGCACTCGCCGTGGTCATAACCATTTCTTCGACGTCGCGCGTCATGCCATTCTCCACGATAAAAAGGCCTTTACCATCGAGTGACATCGACGTCGCCTTTACCAGGCGCTCTATCCGGTCGGGAGTGACTTTGTCTTCCGATTTCGCCAGGACTGCCCTACTGTGTGCGTAAATGAAATCCTTCACCGATCCTTCATCGAAAGCTCGGACCTCGTGATAAGTCGCCGTCCGCTTCTCCACATCGATTTCGCTGAGTGAGAATGCGGTCTCTGACCGAAGTGTGGTTCCGAGCGGATTGTCAGCCGGATCCGTGCTGCGCCGCACTTCGCCTACCTTCATGCCTGTGTTCTGCGATTTGGCCAATGTCACCAATTCCGTCAGGAATGATGGCGCGGCACGCTCAGGGTCCATGGAGACCAGATCCGACATGATCATGCTGAGTGCAAGAAGCTGCCGCGGACTATTCTCACCAGACCTCTGCAAACGCTCCATCTCTTTGTGCATTTCGGTCTTTACCGCGTCGAAATTGTCAATCCGAACAGGCTTGCCCGTCGCATCGAGCGTTGCCCGGATCAAAATATTCTCGAGCATCTTGCAGTAAGCGCGCAGCACCGGGACATTCGGCGAATTCCCCTCGACCGAAATCTGCCGAGCAACGTAGGAGATGCGAAAGCCCTCAGTGGTCTTTTCATCGATGGTCATTTCGGCGCGTCCGTTGAATATCGTATTCAACGCGCCACCATCCGGCTTTGTCTCCGCCGCTCTATCAACCATTTCGATAGTCCAGCGGCTACCAACCGCAGGGTTATAAGATGACTCGATCCAATCCGCGGCGTGTGTAGGAACGATAGTCATGGCGACGAGAGCAGTTGCCGCCAAACCACGCCAAACGCCCCGACCAAACCGAACTGCGCAGCGCCAGACGTCCAGACTCTGCGTGACGCGCGACTGCCTGTCCATCAGACACGATCCATTCATGCTCATTCTTGCGACACAGTTGTTCATGGCACGCCCCTCCTGCGGCTTTGTCGCATGGCAGCTGGCCCGAGTTCAAAGAATTGCTATTCCACACTGGCCTTCTTCGGCTCGACAATCTCGAAATTCGGCGAGAACTCATCGAGCATGCCGAACAACTCGCGCAGCTTGAGTGGATTGCCCCCGACCGAAATGTCGCCTGTCAAAAGGCTGCCGGCGAACGTCCTTTGCTTCAGCGTGATGGCGTCGAGCGCGGCGCGGGTCAGCGTCACGCTGGCATCCGCCTTGTCCGACAGCTTGCCGGACGTATGCGTGAGCGCCGAATTTTCCAGGTTCATCACGTAGATCTGGTTCAGATCGGTAAAGGTCCAATTGATGACGATGCGCTTGCCTTCCGCCTTGGCGGCATTGAGACGAACGCCGAGATAGTCAAAGGCAAGGTCAATAGAGACGCCTTTCAGCAAATCCGCGCTCGTGACTGACGGTCTCAGATCTCCGACTCCATTGCGCAGCTCCTGGGCGCCGAGCAGATAAGCGTTGCGCCATGTCGCTGCTTCGCTCTGATAGCCGAGTTGCTCGAGCGCATCGGCGCCGAGCCCCCGCGCATCCTTGTTCGCCGGATCCGCAAACACCACGTCGCTCATCACCCGCGCCACCCAGCGATATTGTCCTGCATTGAAATCATCGCGCGCGCGTCGGATCACCGCATCCGCGCCGCCCATATACTCCACGCGCTTGCGTGCCTCTTCCGCCCTCGGCAATGGATTGAGGTCCGCGGGATTAGCATCGTACCAGCCGAGGTAGAATTGGTAGACCGCCTTGGCATTGTGACTCAGCGTCCCGTAATAGCCGCGCGCCGCCCATTCGCTTGCCAGCGACGGCGGCAGCTTCAGCTGCTCCGCGATCTCCGTCGGCGTCAGACCATGATTAAGCAGCCGCACTGTTTGATCGTGAATGAACTTATAGAGATCTCGCTGCTTTGTGAGGAACGGGACAATGCGCTCGCTGCCCCAAACCGGCCAGTGGTGCTGCGCGATGACGACGTCGGTCTTGTCGCCATAACGCTCAATCGCTTCGCCAAGATACTTCGACCACAGACGGCCATCGCGGATTTGCGCGCCGCGCAGCGTGTAGAGATTGTGCATATTGTGGGTGGCATCTTCCGCTGTATTCAGCAACTTGAACTGCGGGAAGTACATGATCATCTCGGCAGGCGCTTCCGACTCCGGCACAAGATGGAATTCGATATCGACGCCGTCGATGTTGCGGGTCTCGTAAGCTTGCTTGATCAGGTCGTTCGGCGGAATGAGCGACACCGTGCCGCTCGAGAGCGCTTTGCCGAGCCCGGTGTCGATCTGCGCCTTTTCGCCAACCGGCAGCGCATTGCCAAACTGATATTGCGCGCGGCGCGTCATCGCGGGACCGGCAATCACGTTTTCGGCGACCGCATGCTCCATGAAGCCATCCGGTGCAACGACCTTCACTTTGCCTTGCTTGGCATCGTCTTCGCTGATGACACCCTTGGCCCCGCCGAAATGATCGACATGGCTATGACTATAGATCACCGCAACCACGGGCTTGGCCGGGCGGTTCTTCAGATAAAGATCGAGCGCAGCCTTCGCGGTTTCGTTGGACAGCAGTGGATCAATGAGAATGAGACCACTGTCGCCCTCGATAATGGTCAAATTGGAGATATCCAATCCGCGCACCTGATAAACGCGATCCGTCACCTTGAAGAGACCGTTGATGGCATTCAGCTGGGCCTGCCGCCACAGGCTTGGATTCACCGTTGGTGGCACCTGATCGCTGTTCAGAAAATCATACTGTTTGCTGTTCCACGCCGGCCGCGGGCCAGGGCCAGGAATGACTCCATCCGGCAAGGTGGCGATGAAGCCGCGCTTCGCATCCTCAAAATCCGCGCGATCTCCGAACGGAAGAATTTTTGAAAACGTGTCATTCAGGGCGCGGGTGGCCGGTTCGGCCTCCTGAGGCTGGGCAGTCGCCCGCAACGAGAATACCGCAACCATCAGACCAGCAATCAACAGAGGGGTCGTGCGCATCGATGTCATGTGCTTGCTCCTAGAGCTTTAACCCGGACGATAGCTTGGCACGCGCTGCGTTCCATCCTATCGGCGCTGCGAATCGGTTTCATCGCAAACTTCGTTGCAAACGGCGAAGAAAATGCCCTTTTCTGGACGCGCTTCGCGCCCCATATTCCGGCCATGGCAAAAGCTCCCGGCACCCCGAAGAAGCCCCCGAAAACACCGAAATCCAAAGCCCATCGCCCCGATGTGCAGCCGATTGGCCCTGCACTGGCGGAGCTGTTGAATCCTGCGATCAATCGTGGCGAAAGCGGGCTTGGATCATCGACCGGCCTGCAGCCGCCGCCATCGAATTCGAAAGATCGCCGCTCCGGCGGTGAGGCCGCTATTCATCGCGCCCGTGCTTCGACACCTAAGAGTGTCGGCGACGACACCGGCCCACGTCCGACACCGCTGCAGCCCTATCCACAGCCGGCCGGCCATCAGTCAGGCTTCGACGAAGCGCCGCAGGCAAATTATGGCACCAGCGCCACCATTCCGACCCTTGATCCCGAACTGGCCAAGCAGCTCGGCTATGACGTCGAGGACGACGACTCTTTTCGCCCGGCGCGGAACAAAATGGAATCTCTCGGCGTCAAGGCGACCGCCGATGCGTTGGAGAACCTGATCCGCGACGGCCGTCCGGAATTCCGCAAGGATGACGGCAGTCTGAGGGTTTGGACGCCGCATCGCCCGCCGCGCCCGGAAAAATCCGAAGGCGGTGTACGTTTCGAAATCAAGTCGGACTATCAGCCGAGAGGCGATCAGCCAACTGCGATCAAGGAACTGGTCGAAGGCATTCAGCGCAATGATCGCACGCAGGTGCTGCTCGGCGTCACCGGTTCCGGCAAGACCTACACCATGGCCCAAGTGATCGAGGCGACGCAGCGCCCCGCGATCATTCTCGCGCCGAACAAGACGCTGGCCGCGCAGCTATACGGTGAGTTCAAGAACTTCTTCCCCGACAACGCGGTGGAGTATTTCGTCTCGTATTACGACTATTACCAGCCGGAAGCCTACGTCCCGCGTACCGACACGTATATCGAGAAGGACTCCTCGATCAACGAGCAGATCGACCGGATGCGCCACTCGGCCACGCGCGCGTTGCTGGAACGCGACGACGTCATTATCGTCGCATCGGTATCGTGCATCTATGGTATCGGCTCGGTCGAAACCTACACTGCGATGACGTTCGCGATGAAGCGCGGCGAGCGCATCGACCAGCGCCAGCTCATCGCCGACCTCGTTGCCCTGCAATACAAGAGAACTTCAGCGGATTTCACGCGCGGCACTTTCCGCGTGCGCGGCGATACCATCGACATCTTCCCGGCGCACTATGAAGACCGCTCCTGGCGCGTGAACATGTTCGGCGACACCATCGAGAGCATCGAGGAGTTCGATCCACTCACTGGCCACAAGCAGGACGAGCTGGAATTCATCAAGGTCTACGCCAATTCGCACTACGTGACGCCGCGTCCGACGCTGATCCAGGCCATCAAAGGCATCAAGAGCGAGCTGAAATGGCGGCTCGATCAACTCAACGCGCAGGGCCGTCTGCTGGAGGCCCAGCGCCTCGAACAGCGCACCACCTTCGATCTGGAAATGATGGAGGCGACAGGAAGCTGCGCCGGCATCGAGAACTATTCGCGCTACCTTACCGGCCGCAAACCGGGCGAGCCGCCTCCGACCCTGTTCGAATATGTGCCCGACAACGCGCTGGTTTTCGCCGACGAAAGCCACGTGACTGTGCCGCAAATCGGCGGCATGTTCCGCGGCGACTTCCGCCGCAAGGCGACGCTGGCCGAATACGGCTTTCGCCTGCCCTCCTGCATGGACAACCGTCCATTGCGGTTCGAGGAATGGGACATGATGCGTCCGCAATCGGTTGCCGTCTCGGCGACCCCCGGCGGATGGGAATTGAACGAGAGTGGCGGCGTGTTCGTCGAACAGGTCATTCGACCGACCGGCCTGATCGATCCGCCAGTCAATATCCGCCCCGCACGTACGCAGGTAGACGACCTCGTCGGCGAGGTGCGTGAAACCGCACGCAAAGGGTATCGCTCGCTGATCACCGTGCTGACCAAGCGCATGGCGGAAGATCTCACGGAATACCTGCATGAGCAGGGCATCCGCGTCCGCTACATGCACAGCGATATCGACACGATCGAGCGTATCGAGATCATCCGCGATCTGCGTCTCGGCGCTTTCGACGCATTGGTCGGCATCAACCTGCTACGCGAAGGTCTCGATATTCCGGAGTGCGCTCTGGTTGCGATTCTCGACGCCGACAAAGAAGGCTTTCTGCGCAGTGAAACATCTCTGATCCAGACCATCGGCCGCGCCGCGCGTAATGTCGACGGCAAGGTCATTCTCTATGCTGATCAGATGACCGGCTCGATGGAACGCGCCATCGCGGAAACAGATCGCCGCCGTGAAAAGCAGGTCGCCTACAATGAGGCCCATGGCATCACTCCGGAAAGCGTGAAGAAATCCATCGGCGATATTCTCAACAGCGTCTACGAGCGTGATCACGTGCTGGTGGAAGTTGGCGACGGCGGCATGGCCGACGATGTCATTTCCATTGGCCACAATTTCGAGGCGGTGCTCGCCGATCTTGAGACGCGCATGCGGGAGGCGGCTGCCGACCTCAACTTCGAAGAAGCCGCCCGGCTGCGCGATGAAGTCAAGCGCCTGCGCGCGACCGAAATGGCCGTGGTGGACGACCCAACCGCAAAGCAACGGGTCGTGGCCGGCAAGGCCGGCTCATACGCCGGCAAGAAGAAGTATGGCAACGCTGCCAACCTGCCACCTGAGCAAAGCAAGTCGCGCGTGCACAAACCCGATCTCGACGAGATGGGCATCGCAAGCTGGCACGAGGTGAAGCCGGAGCGCTCCGGCCGCGCCAAGCCGCGCAAACCGACGCTCGATGAAATGGGCCCAGGGACAGAGAGCCGTATCTTTCAACCGAAGTCGATGCGCGAAGGCGGTCAGGAACATTCGGGCCGCTCCACCGGCGGCGCGCCGGGCAAGCGGGGCGGCTGGAAGAAAAGATAATACTTCAGGCTATCGTCTTCCCTGCAGGGATGACGATAGCCACTGCTCCGGACGCGACATCGTCGCGCCCGGTATAAAGGTCTACTAACGAGCGCTGACCTTAATCGGGGTTCTTGCCGTTGCCTGCTGAACCCCCGAGAAATGCACCAATTTCTCGATTGAGGAAATCGACATCGGCCGGAATAGCGCCGCCCGCCGACGCATGGCCGGTCACCGTGCCGGGGCTGATCGTCCTCATTGTGACGTTCGGAATGTTCTTGCCCATTTCGATCGGCTCAAATTCCGGATTGAGCAGGTCTTTGGTACCGGTCAGGATGAGTGTTTTCGCCTTGATCGACGCGAGCGCCTTGGCGGTGTCACCATTGAAACCTGGCGTGGTACCGACATCGTGCCGTTCGTAAGCCCATGTCTGATAAATCCAGTCATCGGCATCGAATGCTTTCAGCAGTGAGGTTTCCTGCTGCTCCATCCATGGCAGCACATCCGTGCCGGTCTTGAATTGCGCGCTGTACATATCCGGCGTGCGCGCCGCTAGCAGTTGAAGGATATCGCGCCACAGGCGGACGCCGTTCTCCGGAGGTGCATCATAGTTGCCGTCCTTCCAGGCCGGATCGGTCATAATCGCCTTGCGGGTGGCCTCCAGCACCGCAACGGTCCAGGCCGGGGTCTTTGCCAGCGGCACCATCGCAACGAGCGAGTCCATGTAGTCGGGATGGCTCACACCCCACTGCAGCGTCTGCATGCCGCCCATCGAGGGACCGACAACAGCAACGACGTGATCAATCCCAAATTTCTCCTTCATCAGCCGATATTGCGATTCCACCATGTCGCGGATGGTGAACTTCGGAAACTGCATCCGCGGCTGTTGCTTCGAATTGCTCGGCGAAGTGGTGAATCCGTTCGCGATCGCGTCTGTACAGATAATGAAGTACTTATCCGTATCGAGTGCCTTCCCCGGACCGATCATGAAATCAAGCCGATGATGGTTGCCGGAAATCGCGGTGACCATCAGGATCGCATTGGTTTTCGCTGCGTTCAAAGTGCCATGTGTGACATAGGACATCGAAAAGTCCTTGATCGCCTCGCCGCTCTCCAGCTTGAGATCGCCTTCGTTGAACGATTGGTGTGCTGGCTGCGACGAAGTATGAGCAACTGCGGGCGCCAAAGACATCATAAAACCAGCCGCAGCGAGATGTGCAATACGTTTCACGTTTATCCTCCCAATGGAGGCGCGTTGATATCTGTCCTCCTTGTCCAGAACGATACGGGACACACCAGTGCCCTGTGAAGGACTGTCACCGTTGGTCACGGAAATTTTCATAAGGCTTGATTCGCGTCGATCCAATCCGCTCTCAGCTTGGCGAGCTCGCACATTTCTTCTAAAGAGAAATAACGGTGCTTTTGATTTAGGGATTTTTGCAATGCAACTGCGGATGTTGATCCTGACCGCGCTGTTTGCGCTGTCGTCATATGATGCGCACGCACAACTCTTCGGAAAGAAACAAGACGGCGCACAGGCGGTCGCGAAAAGCAAACCCGCGCAGGATACGTCGCTCAACAATCTCCGGGATGCGCCACCGGCTTCGGTGCTCGCCTGCGCCGGTCCGTTCGCCAAAGATACAAGCCACACAAGGCTGATCAGCGAATTCGGCGAGCGCAATGTCACCTTCAAGGACGTCGTTGAAGGCGCAGAAGGCATCAAACAAAAAGCGACCGTGATTTTTGATGACGACCCGACCAAGCGGGTTGTGATCTATTGGGACGACATCAAGACGCGCACGAAGCCGACCAAAATCGTGATCAGCACACCTTCGACGTGGCTTGGGCCAAGCCGCATTCGCAACGGTTTACCGGTCAAAGACCTCGAAAAGATCAATGGCGGTTCATTCAGCATCAAGGGCTTTGGCGGCATCGGCAGCGGCGGCGTTTCGGGCCTGAAGGGAAAGCTTGCTGATGTCCCCGGGGGCTGCAAGCTCGTGATTCACTTCGAGCCCGGCA
This sequence comes from Afipia dichlorophenoxyacetatis, assembly GCF_055386385.1. Taxonomy (NCBI): domain Bacteria; kingdom Pseudomonadati; phylum Pseudomonadota; class Alphaproteobacteria; order Hyphomicrobiales; family Nitrobacteraceae; genus Afipia; species Afipia dichlorophenoxyacetatis. Next base: position 5,311,679 of record NZ_AP029250.1, read on the forward strand.
TCGCCAGTCCACTGCCTCCGAAATTTGCGGCGATCACCGGCAATCTCATCATCCTGTCATCGAATTCAGTGATGCGTCGCGCACGACCTCAGGTAACTGACTGGAGCATCGTCTATCCCTAACGTCGTGCCGCTATGTGAAACGATTTTCATATGCCAGGTCAAACAAGTGTTTGATCGCCGAAGGACTCCGGTAACCTTTGCACGACGTCCGGCTTGATCCACGCGGGGTTCCCCTTTAGGAACCGCCCCGCTGTGGAGACCCTGAATGACTGAACAACAGTCTAGGCAATGCGTACTCGATTTCCTCGATGCTTTTTATGCAGGCGATGCACCTCGCCTTGAAGCATGTTGCCACGATGGCTTCACATCCATCATCCACGCGCCCGTGGACATCTTCCCGCATCTTGGCCTCAAGGAAGGCAAAGCGTGGGTCGCGCAAGCGATACGCATTCAACAGGAGCGCTATTCAGTGCGGCGTTACTCTTTGCAATCCATCGTGGTGGATGGCGATCGGGCGGCGACACTTATTCAAGCGAAGCTCACAAAGAGCAGCGATCAACGTATTTTGCAATTCGCGATCGCGGACTTTTATACGCTGCAAGATGGGCTCGTTCTGAGTCACCAATCCCTTTTTGACTCGTTTGATTTTCTTCAGCAGGTTCTTGGCCGCGACCTCACGGGCGATTTCGCGAAAAGCGTGAAGACCTCGATAGACGGCAAGTAAGGACAAATTCGCCGCGCTAAGTCTGCCGCTGGCGACCAGCAGTCATCTACATCCGATAACCAAGTTTCCGTGCTGCGCGTCTAAATGATATGGCAGCTGTGAACGCGTTTCGTCGTCCCCGCAACTAAGATCAATTGAATGTGGACGGGATGAAAGGCAGCACCGGCATGCGGATTATATTCTTCGCTATTCTGGGAGGTATCGGAGGTCTCACCGTCGGCGGTGTGCTCGGCCTTCTTGCGGGCATCGCGTGGGCCAACATTTTCAACCCGAGTAATTTCGAAGGCTACGCTGCGACAATGATCTTTTTCGCGTTCGGCCCGATTGGAGCCGTGCTCGGAGGGCTTCTCGGCATGATATGGGCGGGCGCCGCGGCGGCACGCACACGACTTCGCTTGGAGCGTCATCGCTGATCGAGTGTCTACTCCACTAGTGTGGCTTTGGTTCTGAAGTCGCATTCTGGATTCGTCGCAAGAACGATGCGGACTTCAGAACCGCACACGAGTGTGACTCCTTTTTGCGCATGGTGAATGAATGGTTGCTGCGTAGGCAGCATCTACGCTTTTCAGCATTTGTGCGATGCAATAACTACAGTTGTGCAACGCCCGCAAAACACGTACGTGGATTGTCAACGGTGGGAATTCCAGCATTCCGGCACGGCGTCAGTGACGACGCCCTTTTTGCCATTTGCTGTTTGCTAAAAGATAATTCGGGGTCGACCAATGACAGAGCATAGTCTCTGGCGTTTCGCGCGCGCATTGCATCGCTCGCTCAGCGAACGCCAAACTGATCAGCTTGAAGCGGTTTTGGACGAGAACATCGATTGGGCCATTTACGGTCCGATCGACATGTTTGCATTTTTTGGCGCGCGGCGTGGCAAGCACGCTGTCATCGATACTATTCGCCAAATGGGCGACGCTGTTCGTCTTCACCGTTTCGATCGGGAAGCGATCATGCTGGCCGACGATTCCGCTGCCTCCTTGATGCGGTATTCGTTGACACCGGCCAACTCCAGCCGCCCCATCAGCGTCCGCGTGGCGCAATTCACGCATTTCAGAGCTGGACGCCTGACCAGCCTGCGCGCCGTTATCGACACATTCGACCTCGTCGAACAGTCGCTCGGGCGGCAGATTCACCTGCCGAAAATCGCGTAATCCTGCTCCAACTTCAGACGCCACGGCGTCGTCCGGCCAGAGCCCTGCCGGACGTTGAACGGCGCTCGCCACAATTGCGACAAACGCTATTGGAACAGGTCATGGGAACAAGTCTTGGGAACAGGTCTTGGCGCGTCACCGAAACTTGTGCCGGCGACGGTCAGACCTGTGTCCTAGGTGACATCGAAAGGTGATATTAACCGGTATCGTTCGAGATTTGACCTGACCGCGACCGTACCGATACGACGTGAAATGCCGCTGGGAATGACCGCTCCGCACATCCGATCGTTGTCGCTGCGCCTGCCGGCCATCGCTCTGGCGGCGTGGTGGTGTATCCCCGCATTTGCATTCGCGCAGACGGAAGATCCTTGGGCGGGCATTGCGCCCCCCCAGCAGGAAGAACAAGCATCCCCTGAGGAAAATACCTCTTCCGAGACCGCTGCGCCCGCCGATATCGATTGGGAAGCCCTCAACGCCGACTTTGCTGCAGTGACCAGCAAACAGGCAAAGCTTAAGCAGCAACAGAAGCCCGCTGCGGCGACAGCAGATCCCTGGTCCTGGACCCGATCGAATAATCCGGATGGATCCGCAGCGGTCGCAATCAAGCAGCCGGTTACACCGTTTTGGGATACTCGCGTCGGCGCAGATTTAAACGTCGCCACACAGATGCCGACGACGTCATGGCAGGCGCTGTATCAGAAAATCGAGAATCAATCGTCCCAGTCATCGGGCAGCGCCTGGGCTGCGATGACCGCTCCCGGTCTTGGCTTCATCTGGGACAAGACGGCCATCGAAGCGCGGACCGATCCGACCCAGGACCAGAGCAAATTCGGCACGACACTGAGCAAATCATTGCCGCTATGGAGCGACCAGTATTCGCTCACCCTACAGAACGGCTACAATGTTACCCAACAGGCTCTGGTCCCCGTTTTTGGGCTGGGCCATACCGTGCGAACTTACGAGCTCGACCAGAGCGCCAAGGTCAGTTTTGCCGGGACTGGCACCAGCCTCATTGCCGGGCAGACCCATTCCACCACCGATGACAAATGGCTGCGCAGGATCGGCGCCGAACAGCAGCTTTTCGGGGGCGTCAGCGTCACGGGGACCATTAGCCAGACCCCGGAAGGCCTCCCCAACAGCAGCCTGACCGCCGGCTTCAAACACAGCTGGTAGAGTTCATTTACCCTGTTCCCAATCTGGCCGGTGAATCAGCCTTTCATTGCCCCATATTGGCCGCGATGCGGTCATGATCGGCTGGACTGATGGGCAACGGTAATTTTCGTGCGGGGGACAACCGCTCGCTCACCAAGGCATGGTGCCGAAAATGCGCAGCAATTTTCGAGCATGCTCGTACTCATGATCCAGCGAAAGGGACAGCTGATGACCATTCAGGCAGAGAAGCCAGAATTGACGGATGAGGACAAGAACCTCGCCGCCGTTTCCGATGTTGAAGCGGGAATCCGAGACTTCGTCCGTAAGGACATCGCCTATCTCCGCAGGCCATCAACGCCCGCAAGCCCGCTGAGCAGCACAGAGCCGTTGGATTCCCTTGCTGAGGCAACGGTCACCAACGTCAACACGCTGATCCAGCGCGTTGCCGGCGCATCGCTGCAGGAGATCGAAACCCTGATTTCGGAGCTCGAAGGGCTCCGCAACCTCATGCACAATGAAGGCCAGCGCGTGCAGCGTGAACTCGCGGCTTACGCCCAGCTGAGCCAAACGGCGATGAAGTCGACCCGCATGATCGCCGACAATCTGCAGCAGTGGAAACGCGCTGCGCCGGAGCTGCCGCGCGAAGAGTAATTTCTCTCGCGTTCAGCCACACACATATCAAATCCGCCGCTTTCCGGGTCAGGTAAGCGGCGGATTTTTCATTTGGACGTGAACCTCAAGCAACCCGGATGCGACCAACGCTCAACCCGCTTCGCACCCAGCGGGGTGTGAGGGGACATGTCTGTGACCACTATCCGGCCCAACGAAACCGATCCGATCCTGGGCGGCAAACCACAGCCTCAATCGCTGGGAAAGCTGTTGCTGCGCTTCGTGCTGCTGCTCGTCGTGGCGATTGCGGTCCTTGCGATCGCCTGGAGTCGGTAGCGTGCGACAAACCGAAGTTCGTCTCACACATCACGTCGTCGGCCGCCTCGGGACAAAGACCGATGCCACGAACGAAAAAGCCAATTCGCCACGCTGATTGACGCCGGTGTTATGGAAATTGACGATGCCCCACTGCGGCCGTGACTCCAGTTCGCGGGTCTCCACCACTTCCGAGGCGTATGTCAGCGTATCTCCGGCGAGCACCGGCTTCGACCATTTCAGGTCACGAAACCCCGGTGAAGGCCCAGATGCAACCGGCTTTTCGCCGCGTGCAATTACCTCCGCGGCCTCGCGCTGAATCGCGGCAACAGTCAGCTTCATGTAGACCGCCGAGACATGCCACCCCGACGCAGCGAGACCTCCGAACACCGATTTGCGGCCTGCTTCTTCATCGAGATGAAACGGCTGCGGGTCAAACTGGACGGCGAATTTCTTGATCAGATCCGCGGTAAATGTGAACGATCCAAGCTCGCGGCGATGACCGATCTTTACATCTTCAAAGTATGGCATCGCGTCCCCTCAGTTCGCACCAAGCGCCGCGCGCTTGAACACCATGATCGGAATCGTCGCGATCATCAGTGTCTGCCCCGATGCATTGCGCATATCGTTCTTGATGGTCACAAACCCGAGTTCGGGGCGACTCTTGGACTCACGCTTCTCAAGAACCTCCACGGTCACGGTCAAATCATCCCCCGGCCGCAGCGGCGACACCCAGCGAACCTCGTCAACGCCCGGCGCTCCACTCGAGGCGATCCGTTGGATGAAGCCATCCCAGGATATCCGCATCAGCAACGCGCACATATGCCAGCCGGAGCCGGCGAGCCCCTTCAACAACGAGCGGTTGGCCGCCTCCTCGTCGAGATGCATCGGCTGCGGATCGAACTCGGTGGCGAACGCGATGATATCCTCACGCGACACATGGTGGGGACCGAAGGTGCCAAAGGGACCGGGTTGAAAATCTTCGAAAGTGAGCTTCATTGCACTGATCAAGTTGTGGAAAGAGCTGAGTTTGGCCGTTATTCGTCAATAGCTCAAGTCATGCAGCGTATCTACGCATCGATTCGACATTCTCAGATGCCGGTTTCGCTCATTTCTGCAGCGTGCAACAAATGGTTTTCGGCGATTGAGGTGCTCGTCACAGCTCGATGGCTCGCAGCTCATCCGCAATCGCTCGTCGCTTTAACTTTAGGGTCAACTGGAGAATAACCCATGTTTCATTTTCAGGATCTCTTTAAATGGGATCGATTCATCGCCCCCACCATCATCAAGTCATTTTACTGGCTGGTCGTCGCGCTGATCGCGCTGTTTGGAATTTCCAGCATCTTTTCCGCACTCACCCTGATGGCAGTTAGCCCGTTTGGGGGCTTCATCCTGCTGTTGTCTGCGCTGGCAAGCGTCGCGGTCGGTATCATTTTCACACGTATCGCAGCGGAATTGATCCTGATCATTTTCCGGATCAACGAACACCTCGGCGCGATCCGCGAGCAAGGCCAGGACCGGCAACAACATTATTGAGCGCCATCAAAAGAAAAGAGCGCGCAGGCCGGCCTGCGCGCTCTTCGAAAAAAAGAGTTTTCAAAACTTGGCAGCGACCGCGTCGGCTTAATTGTTGAATCGGAAGTGCATCACGTCGCCGTCGGCGACCACGTATTCCTTGCCTTCCAGCCGCAGCTTGCCAGTGTCGCGCGCACCAGCTTCGCCGTTATTCGTGACATAGTCGTCATAAGCGATCGTCTCAGCTCGGATGAAGCCCTTTTCGAAATCGGTATGAATGACGCCCGCAGCCGCCGGCGCTTTGGTGCCGTTGGTGATCGTCCAGGCCCGCGCTTCCTTCGGGCCGACCGTGAAATAGGTGATCAGGTGCAGGAGCTCGTAACCCGCGCGGATCAGACGATCGAGACCGGCCTCTTCCAACCCGAGCGTATCGAGGAAATCCACGCGCTCTTCGCGTGACAGCGTCGCGATCTCGGATTCGATCTTGGCCGAGATAACCACCGCGACCGCACCTTCCTTCTTCGCATGTTCCGCAACCTGCTGCGAAAACGAATTACCGGTAGCGGCGGAGCCTTCCTCGACGTTGCAGACATAAAGGACGGGCTTCGAGGTCAGCAGGCCGAGCATGCGGAAGTTACGCTCTTCTTCCGGCTTGCGTTCCATACCGCGCGTTGGCTTGCCATCCCGCAACAGCTTCAGTGCACGCTCGACCAGTTCGAGCTGCTCCTTGGCGTCCTTGTCGTTACCCTTGGCCTTCTTGGTCAGGTTGTCGACGCGTTTCTCGAGGCTGTCGAGATCCGCCAGCATCAACTCCGTCTCGATGGTCTCGATATCGGCGAGCGGCGCGATCTTGCCTTCGACGTGGGTGATGTCGGAGTCTTCAAAACAGCGCACCACATGGGCCACCGCATCGACTTCACGAATATTGGCCAGGAACTGATTGCCGAGGCCTTCGCCTTTCGACGCACCACGCACCAGACCGGCGATGTCCACGAAGGTCAATTGCGTCGGAATGATCTGCGCCGACTTGGCAATCGCCGAGAGCTTATCGAGACGCGGGTCAGGCACGGCGACCGCGCCGACATTCGGCTCGATGGTGCAGAATGGATAGTTCGCCGCCTGAGCTGCCGCCGTTTCAGTTAGCGCATTGAACAGAGTGGACTTGCCGACATTTGGCAGTCCGACGATACCGCATTTAAATCCCATGATCTGTCCTGACCTGAAAGGCGCTAGTGTCCCGGTTCTGACATTCGTATTTGTTTGCAGCTAGCTCGTTTACGAATGTCAGAACCTAAGGGACACTAGCAAAAATATAAACCTAGTGCGGTTTTGGATCTGACGTTCGTATGAGGTATCCGCAGTTAGCACTGATACGAACGTCAGATCCCACCGCACTACCTACTTGTCGCCGCCGTTGTCCTTGTCCGATGCAAAGCCCTTGGCCTGCATCGCGAGATGCACCTTGTTCTGAAACGACGAATCCTTGCTGGTGACCAGCAACGCCGCATTGTCCGTGACGGCGTCGCACAGCGCCTCGACCCATGGCCGCTCGGCTTTGGCGAAATCGTTCAGCACATGGGCATGCACGAGTTCTTTGACGCCTGGATGGCCAACACCGAGCCGTACACGACGATAGTCATTGCCGACATGCGCTGAAATCGAACGAAGCCCGTTGTGTCCGGCGATGCCGCCGCCAACCTTCACCCGCACCTTGGCAGGCGGCAGTTCGATCTCGTCATGAAACACGACGATGTCACCAACCCCAAGCTTGAAGAAATTCGCGGCTTCGCTCACGGCGCGACCGGACTCGTTCATATAGGTGGAAGGTTTGAGCAGGATCACGCGCTCGCCGTCGAGCGTGCCTTCGGAGGTCTCCCCCTGAAAGCGACGGCGCCACGGTGCAAAACCATGACGCCGCGCAATGTCGTCGACAACCATGAACCCGATATTGTGCCGGTTGCCCTGGTACTTCGTGCCGGGATTGCCCAGTCCGACGAACAGGCGCATGGCGCGGGTTCTCGCAGTCGCTTACTTCTTCTTGTCGGCAGGAGCCTTGGCTGCGGGAGCCTTGGCCGCAGCAGCCGCGGGCGCCTTCGCACCAGCAGCCGGAGCCGCTGCGCCAGCCGCAGGTGCAGCAGCCGCACCTTCCGCAGCGCCGGCCTTGGCCTCTTCGCCGTAACCTGACGGAGGCACAACGGTGACCAGCGTTTGGTCTTCACGCGAAACCGCCTTCACGCCCTTTGGCAGCGCGACATCGCTGAGGTGGATCGAGTTGTTGATTTCGAGCTTCGAGACGTCAACTTCGATGAACTGAGGGATGTGTTCGACATCCGCTTCCAGTTCGACGGTGTGGTTGACGATGTTGACCGTGCCGCCGCGCTTGACGCCCGGCGAAACTTCAGTGCCCGTCACGTGCAGCGGAACGCTGACGCGGATGGTTGCACCCTGGCCCAGGCGCAGGAAATCGACGTGAAGCGGGAAATCTTTTACCGGATCCAGCGAGTAATCGCGCGGAATCACGCGATGCTTCTTGCCATCGAGATCGATGTTGAAAAGCGTGGTGAGGAAGTGACCTGCGAAGATGTTCTGACGCAGCATCTTGTCATCCAGCGAGATAGTCAGCGGGGGCTGGTTGTCACCATAGATCACGGCTGGCACGCGGCCAGCACGGCGTTCTGCGCGGGCGGCCCCCTTGCCGGCCTTCGGACGCGCGGTCGCCTTCAATTCCTTGACGGTCGCCATTGTCGAGTTTCCTTAAATCTTGAAAAGTGAAGGGCCGCAAAGCGGCCCGGTTCTTCGCCGCAGCAAGCCTCCAGGGGTGCGGGGGCTGCGGACGGGCGGTTCTTAGCGTCAAAGGGCCGAAAACACAAGGAAATGGTCCGATTTTATCGGCCAATTTGGCCTGAAAAAGCGGCTTAGAAAGCCTGGAAGCCCGGCCGAAACGGCGTGACGAGCCAAAGACTCCTTAAATCCTTGCAGGAACCTTTAAGGAAAAACTTCCATTTGGCCCATACGCTTGCCCGGTATTTTGCAGGTTCGATGGCATGAGGCGGGGTTCATTCCGCCGGTTTTCAACGCGGAACTCTCACTTGTCTCGGAGTGCCGACAGAAGCGGTTTTGTTGGGTTTTACTAGGGTCGTTGCCGTGCAGAATGCCGAACCCTCCCTGCTTGAGGAGCTGGATACCACCCTTCGGAAGGGATCGCCGGAACGGCGCGTCACCATTCTCCAGCGCGTCACTGATCTCTTTTTATATGACGCCAACCGGCTGAACGAAGAGCACGTCGACGTTTTCGATCAGGTCCTCTGTCATCTCATCCGCAAAATAGAAACCAAAGCGCTGGTCGAAATAAGCTCCCGCCTCTCCTCTATCGACAATGCGCCTATCGACCTCACGCACCAGTTAGCTGGGCATCAGGACATCACCATTGCCGGTCCGATGCTGTCGGTTTCGAGCCGTATCGCAACGGATCACCTTATCGAAATCGCAAGGACCAAAAGCCAGGCGCACCTGTTTGCCATTTCCGAACGCACCCACATCGCCCCTGCCATCACGGATGTGCTTCTCGATCGTGGAAATCGCGCCGTGATCCACAACGTCGCCGTCAATTCAGGGGCTCGACTGTCCGATCGCGGTTTTGTGGCACTTCTGAAGGCCTCGGAGACCGACGACAGCCTTGCCGAAAAGACTGGATTGCGGCTCGATCTACCGTCGCCTGTCCTCAAGCAACTTCTGTTGCGCGCGACCGATGCGGTTCGATCACGGCTGCTTTCGCGAACCCCGTCCGAACTTCAGGAGGAAGTCCGGCGCGCGTTGCAAGTCGCGGCGAGCGAAGTCGATTGGGAAACCCGTACACCTCGGGACTTCGTCTCCGCAAAACGGTTTGTGGAGCTGTTGAAGGAACGGGGTGAACTGAACGAAGCAGTGTTGCTGAAATTCGCCCAGGGGCGGAAATACGAGGAGACCACAGCGGCGCTCGCATCGCTGTCCTCGGCACCGATCGAGATCATCAGGCCGCTCATGGAGAGCCCGCGCGACGATGGTCTCCTGATTCCCTCCAAGGCCGCTGGCTGCTCCTGGGAAACTCTGCGCGCCATTTTGGCGTGCAAGACCTCACCCGGCGCGGCGAACAAACATATCGACAGGCTCGAAGCTGATTTTGCGAGACTCTCGAAGTTGAGTGCCCAACGTTTGTTGCGATCCTGGCAGATTCGGCAGATCGGCCACTGAACGACTGCAGCTCGGGCTAACTCAACAAGCCTTCACGGTGATGCGTTTCCCGATTTAGCGCCCCCGCCCGTACTGCCCTCGCAAAGTTATCCCACCATTCTCGACAGAGAATCCCTCACGCCTTTGTGCCTTGCCTTGCCTGTCCATTTATAGTTACGTTATAACATAACATAAATGGAAATCTCCCGATGCCGCCCCGGCGCCTGTCTTTGAAAAGGCTGTTCGACTCTCATGAAAAAACTGCCCGTCACCGTCCTCTCCGGCTTCCTCGGAGCGGGGAAGACCACCCTCATGAATCATGTTCTCAACAACCGGCAGGGCCTGCGGGTGGCTGTGATCGTGAACGACATGAGCGAGGTGAACATCGACGCGGATCTCATCCGCGATGGTGGTGCGAACCTGTCGCGGACTGACGAAACACTGGTCGAGATGACCAACGGCTGCATCTGCTGCACATTGCGCGATGACCTCCTGAAAGAAGTACGCCGGCTCGCCCAGGATCAGCGCTTTGATTATCTGCTGATCGAATCCACCGGCATTTCGGAGCCACTGCCCGTCGCAGCAACCTTTGACTTCCGGGATGAAAACGACGAAAGCCTGGGCGACGTTGCCAAGCTCGACACCATGGTCACGGTGGTCGATACGGTGAACCTGCTTCGCGATTATGCTTCGCATGATTTTCTGCGGGATCGCGGTGAATCCCTCGGCGACCAGGACAAGCGCACCTTGGTCGATCTGCTCGTCGACCAAATTGAGTTCGCCGACACGATTGTGCTCAACAAGATCGATGACGCCTCGCCTGCGCAGCGCGAAGCCGCACGTAGCATTCTCAAGGCTCTCAATCCCGAAGCTGAAATCATCGAGACCAATTTCTCGGATGTGCCGCTGAACAGGATCTTGAATACAGGACGCTTTGATTTCGAAAAGGCGCAACAGCATCCGGTCTGGTTCAAGGAACTCTACGGCTTCGCCGACCACGTCCCCGAGACGGAAGAATACGGCGTCAGCAATTTCGTTTATCGCGCGCGTCGTCCCTTCGACCCGCAGAAGTTTCACGCCTTCATCACATCAAGCTGGCCAGGCGTGATCCGTGCCAAAGGTCATTTTTGGTTGGCAACACGGCCCCAATGGGTCGGCGAATTGAGCCAGGCCGGCGCCATCGTGCGCAATGAAGCAATGGGGTTCTGGTGGGCTGCGATTCCCAAAGAGCGCTGGCCGGATCATCCGGAATGGCGCGCGGCGATCGAAAAGAACTGGTCAGATGTATGGGGCGATCGTCGGCAGGAAATCGTCTTCATCGGTCGCGAAATGGATCGTGCTGAACTGACACGCCGCCTCGATGCATGCCTGGTCTCCTCAGGCAGAATTGGCGCGATGGACGTCGAGACGTGGGCGAAACTGCCCGATCCGTTCCCCGCGTGGCGGCGTGCAGATCAGGCTGCATAGCTGCTCAGAAGCCATCGGCCGAACATTGCGATTGGTCGCATCAATGCGCTTACGCTGCGGACGGCGCTGATGCTCCGACTCTGTTGCGAATTGCTGCGACGAATTGCTTCGACCATGTGAGGAGCGGAGTCTCAACAAAGCGGTAGACCAGCACACCCGCCGCAATACTTGCGATACAACCAGCGACAATGAATCCGCCCACCATGAGCGGCGGCAACGTACCTGCCACTATCAGTACCGCACTCTTGAGCGTCGACAGCACGACGCTGTGAGTGAGATAGATCGAATAGGACGCATCACCAAGCAGCGCCGGCAAACGCCATACCTTCAACGAGGACTCAAGACTGAGTACACCGACAACAACAAGAAATGCCGGCAAACCCCAGCGGACAAACCGCCCACCGCCGATACTGGAGGCTGAAAGCATCCCCGAATTCAGCAGCAGCACGCTTCCAACGATGAGCAAAGATACGGCAATCGCAGGCCGAGGCAACGCCCCGCGCTCATACACGATGCCGAGCAGACACCCGATAATGAACTCGATCAGCAATGGACTGGTATAGGTCATTGTCATCGGGCTCGATGGCACGACCAAATACCGTGACGCCACCAGTGAGCCCAGCACCGCACCGACGAACAACATACGATAGCGACGCGCGAGCAGGAATCCACAAGCGAACACCGTATAAAAGAACATCTCGTAGTTTAACGTCCATCCCGTGATCAGCAGCGGCTGAACATCCCCCGTACGCGCTGAAGCATACGGAATGAAAAGCAACGACTGCAGGAGATTGCTGACCGGAGGCAATTGGGTGGGGTCACGGAAAATCAGCCAACCACCGTAGAGCAGGAGCGTCATCAGCCAATACAGCGGAACGATGCGGACGATCCTGTTCACCATAAACGAGGACGGCGTTGTCCGCTCCGGCGCCGTCGTGATCCACATGATGAAGCCGCTGATGACAAAGAAAATATCGACACCAGCCGCACCGAATGAAGGCCAGCCGCCATTGAAGTATTCAGCCGCCATGCCTTCGGCATGAAAAAACACTACCATCAAGGCGGCAGCAGCGCGCAAATATTGAACTGAAACTATACGCGACATGGTTAACGGGTACGCACTCATTTACGCAACATTAAGCAGACGGCGAATTGGCCGCCTTCGATTCAAACTTCATTAAAAGTTGAGCGAGGGGAAACCACGGTTGCGTGAACGAAACCGTGTGTTTTCTTAACGATAATCGTTAAGGGTCGAGAACAGTTTTTTCGGTACCACTCTGGGCTGTACCTACGAACGCCCCGAAGAGGACGAAATGGCCCTGGCGGAAAGATCTCAAAAAAAGAGACGTCTGCTGCTTGCATCGGACATCGAGGATCAAAGCGAAGAACTCGCGGACATCCTGCGCAATGCTGGCAACGTCGAAACAATTTCGATCTTCGACCTTCCCGATCATCCGGCAAGCGACTTCTCCGGTGTGATCGTCGATATCGATTTGACATCCGTCGAAGCGGTTCAACGTGTTCGCACCAAACTCACGCGTAAGGCCTATCAAGCCTTGCCGCGCCTCTTCGTGCTGGCAGATTCGCTGCATCATGGGTCCGCCCAGGCATGGGCGCTGGGCGCGACCGACACGATCCAGCGGCCGTTCGATCCTGATAGCATTCTGCACCGTATTCGCCACGCCTTTCCCGAGACACCGGAAGACGAACACACCAGCGCGGCGAAAATTCTCGCCAAGGGCGTCGCCGCCGCGCAGGCTGTGTTGGTCAAAATGTTCCAGCGGCTCCCGGCCGGCACGCCGCTGACCTTTGACGACGTCATGAAAGCCGAGGTGCAGATCCTTGAAGCGCTCAAGCGAAGCTCGCTGAAGGACTGGCTCGCTGCGGTCAGCAAACATCACAAGCGAAGCTATCGGCATACGCTCGTGGTGACGGGCTATGCTGTCGCGTTCTCTCAGTATCTCGGCATGCGCGATGAAGACCAGCGCCGGGTTGCACGCGCGGCCCTCGTCCACGACGTCGGCAAGGCCTTCATTCCCGTGATCATTCTCGAAAAATCCGGAGATCTGACCGACGAAGAAAATGCCATCATGGCAGAGCATGTCCGTCTGGGTTTCGACGCCCTGAAGAAGCAGGGTGGATTCCCTGGAGAAATGCTCGACGTTGTCCTGCGTCATCACGAGATGCTCGACGGCACTGGATACCCTGACGGCCTTCTTGCCGATCGCATCAGCGATATCGTCCGCATCATTACGCTGGTCGACACCTACGCGATGCTGATGGAGCCGCACGACGATATGCCTGTTATGACTCCCGATCAGGCGTTTGGCGTCATGGAATTGATGGACGGAAAGCTGGACGCCGCACTGCTGCAAGCCTTCCGCCCGGTCGCGTTCGGGGTTTAAGGAGCCGCCCTACCCAGTTCATGAGCACGCTGATCAGATCTGCGTGCTCTACCGCGAAATATAGCGAAGCTACTTCGTCTTTCGAGGGTGGATCGTTTCGCCGCGGCTCAGCATCAGGACGAATGTTTCGATACGGCGTGCGCGCGTCTCCGCTTTCTTTGCAGTGTGAACGCGGTGCAGGATCGAATAGCGATTGACGCCGTCCAGTGTCGCAAAGAAGCTCTTGGCTTTCTTGTTTTGCGCAAGTGCGGCATCGAGATCCTCGGGAATCGTCACCGTGCTTTGCGACGCGTAGGCGGCATCCCACCTGCCATCCGCTTTTGCCTGCTCAATATGGTGGAGACCGGCGGCCGTCATGCGCCCTTCTTTCATGAGCGCGAGGGCACGATCGCGATTCTTTTCCGACCATTTTCCGTTGGGCTTGCGGGGCGTGAAGCGGATCAGCCACCAATCCTCGTCGAATTTGTCGAGCTGACCATCGATCCAGCCATGACAGAGCGCGCCGTCGATAGCCTCCTGACGTGACACGCTCGCCGCCTTCGCCGACTTTTTGGCGAGCTTGAGCCACAGGCCGCGAGAGGTCTTAGGCTGCGCTTTGAGCCAAGCCTCCCACGCCTGCAGCGACGCAAATGCTTTGACCGGAAGATCGCGAGACGACTTGGCCTCAGATGACTTAGTCTTGGAAGACTTGACCTTGCTCGCCGTCATGTTTCGGCGACGGGGCCGAGCTTCTTCTCGAGCGCCTCAATGCGTGCCTTCAGGGCGTCGTTTTCTTCACGCGCCAGGCGAGCCATATCCTTGACTGCCTCAAATTCCTCACGCTTGACGAGATCGAGATCGCGAAGGATGCGTTCCGCCTGGGTGCGGACCACTGTCTCCATTTCGCGCTTCACGCCCTGCGCGGCGCCTGCCGCATCGTTCATCAACCGCGCAACGTCGTCAAAAAACCGGTTGGTGGTCTGCGTCATAATCAAACTCCGAAAGACGATTTGCCGCGTGCGGCCCGTTCAGACAATGGTGATAGCGCAGCCGCGACGCAAGATGTAAGAAGCCCCAATCCGAGCCCCGTCATCCCTGCCGGAACCACCCCGTTCATGATGCTGACCATCCAATTTCCCGTCTTCGACCCCATCGCCATCGCCATCGGGCCGATCGCTATCCGGTGGTACGCGCTCGCCTATATCGGCGGCATTGTACTCGGCTGGATCTACGCGCGCAAAATCATTCGCAGCGAGCAACTGTGGGGCGGCAAGGCGCCGTTCACGATGATTGATTTCGATGATTTCATTTTGTGGGTGACACTCGGGATCATTCTGGGTGGCCGCACCGGCTACGTGCTGTTCTACAATCTTCCTTATTTTGTCCAGCATCCGGCGGAAATCTTCGAACTCTGGAAAGGCGGGATGTCTTTCCACGGTGGCTTTACGGGCTGCGTCATCGCTGTGCTGCTGTTCGGCTGGAAGCGTAACATTTCTGTCTTATCGCTGGGTGACGTCACCTGTGCAGTCGGCCCGATTGGCCTGCTGCTCGGACGCTTGGCTAATTTCATCAACAGTGAGCTGTGGGGCCGCCACGCCGACCCGAGCCTGCCCTGGGCGATGGTTTTCCCCAATGGCGGACCGCTGCCGCGCCACCCAAGTCAGCTCTACGAAGCCGGCCTTGAAGGCATCGTGCTGTTCATCATCCTTGCGCTGTTGATTCGCGCCGGTGCGCTGAAACGCCCTGGTTTCATCATCGGGGCGTTTGCGATGTTCTATGGCATCTTCCGTATTACCGGTGAATTCTTCCGCGAACCCGATCCGCAGCTCGGTTTTCTGTGGGGCGGATTGACGATGGGAATGCTACTGTCGATTCCAATGATTATCGCAGGCATCGCATTCATGGTCACCGCATGGAAGCGAGGCCCTCGAAATACCGGTGTTGAAGCAACCAAGGCGTGACACTGGGAGCGCGGGTTGCTTGAACAGAGACTGAAAGATCGCCGTGCCCGAGTATGGTCCCCTTGAAACCTTGATCCGCAACCAGATCGCGAAGACCGGCCCAATGCCGGTGTCGCGCTACATGCAGATGTGCCTGACGCATCCGCAACACGGCTACTACCTGAAGCGCGATCCACTTGGGCGCGACGGCGATTTCATCACCGCGCCTGAAGTCAGTCAGATGTTCGGTGAACTGGTGGGTCTGTGGGCGGCATCGGTGTGGAACGCCATGGGCATGCCCGAGCACGTCATGTTCATCGAGTTGGGACCCGGCCGCGGCACCATGATGGCAGATGCGCTCCGCGCGATCCGCATCCTTCCCGCGTTTCATCAGGCAATCAGCGTCCATCTGGTCGAGGCCAGTCCAACGTTGCGCGAGCGGCAGCGGATCAAGCTCAGCGAGGCGGCCCATGTCGAATGGTATGGAAACATCGAAGAGGTTCCGGAAGGACCTGCCATCATTCTCGCGAACGAGTATTTCGATGCGCTGCCGATCCATCAGGCCGTGAAGCGAGAGACCGGATGGCATGAGCGCGTCATTGAAGTGGATGATGAGATCTTCGCTTACGGCGTGGCGAAAGACCCGATGCCGCGCTTCGATGTTCTGCTGCCACCGCATGTGCGCGCGGCTCCCAATGGTGCGATCTTCGAATGGCGCCCCAATAATGAAATCATGACAATCTCCCGCCGCATCCGCGATCAGGGCGGCGCCGCACTGATCATTGACTACGGTCATACGCGCAGTGACGCGGGCGACACGTTCCAGGCCGTTGCCAAGCATGCGTTCGCCAACCCGCTGCAGCACCCCGGCGACGCCGACGTCACAGCACATGTGGATTTTCAGGCCCTGGCACGCGCCGCCGAAGACATCGGTGCGCGTTCGCATGGACCGGTCGAGCAAGGCGCATTTCTCAACCGGCTCGGCATCGAAACCCGGGCGCAGACCCTGATGAAGAATGCATCGTCGGAACAGTCGACGATCATTTCATCGGCCCTGAAGCGTCTTACTGGTTCTGGAAAGGAAGGAATGGGATCGCTCTTCAAGGTGCTCGGCATCTCCCATCCTGCGATTGAAGTGCTTGCCGCACTATCCGATCACGAACCCGCCATGGGCGCCCCCCTCAACGGAGGGCTCAAGCCGTGAAGTTCGGATCGTCCTTGCTGCTCGCGGTGCCCGGCCTGCGGCATGCATTCTTCACCCGTGAAGGCGGCGTTTCGAACGGCATCTACGCAAGCCTCAATGGCGGCGTTGGCTCCAAAGACGACCCGGCGCATGTGGCAGAAAACCGCCGGCGCATGGCCGAAGAACTCAAGATCGAGCCGACGCATTTCCTCACCGCATTCCAGGTTCATTCGCCCGACGTCGTGATCGCGACCGAACCATGGGATACGGCGTCACGCCCTCACGCCGACGCCATGGTGACCAAGACACCCGGCCTCGCACTCGGTGTTTCGGCCGCCGATTGCGGGCCTATCCTGTTCGTCGATCCCCAGGCACGTATCGTCGGAGCCGCGCATTCCGGCTGGAAGGGCGCGATCGGCGGCGTGCTTGAATCGACCATCAGCGCCATGGAAGGGCTCGGCGCAGCACGCGACAGCATCATCGCCGCCATCGGGCCGCTGATCCGGCAACAAAGTTACGAGGTGGGCGCGGAATTCGTTGCGCGATTTAGCGAAGCGGACGCAGACAACGGAGCATTCTTTGTCCCATCGTCGCGCGCAAACCATTCGATGTTCGACCTCGCCGGCTACATCAGGCGACGGCTGGAGCGCGCAGGCATTCTCATGATCGACGATGTCGATGTATGCACCTACGCCGACGAACGGATGTTCAGCTACCGCCGCTCGGTTCACCGCAAGGAGCCGGACTACGGGCGTAACATCCACGCCATTGTGCTGGAAGACTGACCAGGGCCTTCGGCCGAGCTCAAAAGCCTGTGAGGCAGTCTTCCGACTTGGGCTGCCATCTATGAAAAAAGATGGTTTACAACTCGTAAACCCGTTGTTTTTTCTAATCTTTTTTAGGCCAATTCATTAACGGCAAGGACGAGAGACACGCCTACGCCCTAGACGTTAATGCATTTTAACGATATCGCTCAGCCCGTCCTGCAGGACCCTGCAGACAAGTGATCCTCGGGCGACGACAGGCATGAATTCCGTAGCAAGTACGACGGTTTGGGGATTGCTGCGGTACCTTCGCCTCCCCGTCCTGTTCGCCGTGCTTTGCATTACATCGGGCTGCATGGCGACTGGACCAGAGTCCGCGCCAGCCAGTGCAGGCTTTGGCCCCACCGTCGCCTTCGAGTCCGTCGATGGCCCACCACCGCAGGTGTTTGATCGCCTGGTCCGCGCGCTGGAAACGGAATCCGCAGGTCGCAGCTTTAGCGTTGTCTCCCGCGAGACCGGTGCCGCGTACCGCGTCCGCAGCTATCTATCCGCCCAAGTTAGCAAGAGCGGCAAAACCACCATCGCCTGGGTCTGGGATGTGTATGATCGTGATCAGCAGCGCGCCCTGCGTCTGAGCGGCGAGGAGCCCGCCGGAAAGGCTGGGCGGGACGCTTGGAATGCCGCTGATGACCAAATGATGCGAAAAATCGCGCAGGCAGGCCTGAGCGGACTGAGCGCTGTGATGTCCGGAGCCGCCGCTCCGTCCCAAGATATCCCGGCTCCTGCAGCACCTGCCACCGGCCCGGCCGTCGCACAGGCGGATTCGGAGCCCACCGAGCCAGCTGCGGAGACCACGGCGCTGGCTTTCAGCGCCCATTAAGGATGCAGACCCCTGAAGCTGCGGTTTTTGCAGGAAAATCGCAGGCTTTGTATTGCCAGCCTTGTCATCTCCTTGTTATCACCTCGCCGCCCGGGACAGCGCGGGTAATCCAGTTCCATAGGTAGCTGATATGTTGAAGAGCGTTTCCCCCATGTCACGAGGAGAAGCTGCCATTTCAGCGAAAAACGGTTCCATCAAACTCGTCGCCGGCAATTCGAACCCCGAATTGGCGCAGGCCATTTCGTCATGGCTGAACGTGCCGATGACAAAGGCCAGCGTGCGTCGCTTCGCCGACATGGAAGTGTTTGTCGAGATTCAGGAAAACGTTCGCGGCTCTGACGTCTTTATCATCCAGTCGACGTCGTATCCTGCCAATGACCACCTGATGGAACTGCTGATCATCACAGACGCACTGCGCCGCGCCTCCGCGCGCCGCATCACCGCGGTGATCCCTTATTTCGGCTATGCCCGCCAGGACCGCAAAGCCGGTGGCCGCACGCCGATTTCAGCGAAGCTGGTCGCAAACCTGATCACCCACGCCGGTGCCGATCGCGTCATGACGCTTGATCTGCACGCCGCTCAGATCCAGGGCTTCTTCGATATTCCGACCGACAACCTTTTTGGTTCGCCGGTGATGGTGCGTGACATCAAGGAACGTTTTGATCTCACCAACCTGATGGTGGTGTCGCCGGACGTCGGCGGCGTGGTCCGCGCACGCGGCCTCGCTAAGCGCATCAACGCGCCGCTGGCTATTATCGACAAGCGCCGCGAACGCGCCGGTGAATCCGAAGTCATGAACGTGATCGGCGAAGTGGCCGGCTACACCTGCATCCTGATCGACGACATCGTGGACTCCGGCGGCACGCTGGTGAACGCGGCTGACGCCTTGCTCGCCAACGGTGCGAAGGACGTCTACGCCTACATTACCCACGGCGTTCTTTCCGGTGGCGCAGTCGCCCGTATCACCTCCTCCAAGCTGAAGGAATTGGTGATCACGGACTCGATCCAGCCGACAGAAGCCGTGCGCAAGGCCCCGAACATCAGGACGATCTCGATCGCCGCCCTGATCGGCGAAGCCATCGGCCGCACCGCGTCCGAAGAGTCGGTCTCCAGCCTGTTCGACTGACAAACTCCCCAAGCATCGATCTGTTGGCGCGGTTCGGCGGCAACGCAGACGTTTGCGCGCATGGGTTCACGCGCTCGGGGCATCCGCGTGTCGGCGCCACCGATGTTTTGTATCGCTCCTTTTGGTACGTCGCCGACCGTACAGAGCCTGCGACCAGACTCGCATCGCGCGAATTCAAGCCGGCCAGACTCCCGCCCCGGGAATCCGATTCCGTTTTGTTCTCATTAGAAGCGGCGTGGTGTGCTCAGCCTGTTGATGACAGACAAATTCTTGGTGATTGCCTGTGGACGGGATTCGGCGTGGCATTGTGCGGATTCCGCAAATCACTGATCAATCCTGACACAAGGTTGACGCGTCGGCGCACACGATTCAGACTTCGGTCAGTGCTTCGCTAAGCGGTTTCCTTGCGGCGACGGTGATCGCGCGTTTCTGGCGTTTCGTTTCGCGTTCCATCCCATCAAAACACAGGGTGAAAGCAGTATGTCCCTTCTGGACATCACAACGGATTCGCGGAACAGCCCGCTCACAGTTATCGAAGACATTGCGTCTTCGCATGACTGGACATTCGAGCGCTCGGGGCAGGACGAGGTCACCATCCTCTCCCGTGGACAATGGACTGACTATCAATTGTCGTTCACCTGGATGAGCGAGATCGATGCGCTGCATCTTGCTTGCACATTCGACATGAAGATCCCGGAGATGCGGCGAGCGGAAACGCAGCGCCTCATCGCAGCGATCAATGAGCAATTGTGGATCGGCCACTTCGATGTGTGGACCACCACCGGATCGGTCATGTACCGGCAGGCATTGCTCCTTCCGGGCGGCATGCTGGCTTCGACCGCTCAATGCGAGATGATGCTGGACGGCGCGTTGCACGCCTGCGAGCGTTACTATCCTGCCCTACAATTTGTGATGTGGGCCGGGAAGACGGCCTCCGAAGCCATGGCCGCGGCGCTGTTCGATACAGCCGGCGAAGCGTAGCGCTTTAGAGGACACGTGAGCATCCCAACGATCGTGGTCACGGATTCGCCGAGCAGCGCGGATCGCGATGCCATCACTCAGGCCTTGGTCGCGTTCAACGACAAAGCCGCCGGCCCCTCGGGCTTCCGGCCGCTGGCTGTTCTGGTTCAGGACGCTGACGGCAACACCATCGGCGGACTATGGGGCAAGACGAGCTATGACTGGCTCGTCGTCGAACTGTTCGTCGTACCGGAGCAGTTCAGAGGACAGGATCTCGGCACCAGCATTCTGTTCCGTGCAGAAGCCACTGCCCGCGAACGCGGCTGCATTGGCGCTTGGCTCGACACCTACGAATTCCAAGCGCTCGCATTCTATAAAAAGCAGGGCTACGAACTCTTCGGAACAGTTGAAGATCACCCGCGCGGATCGCGTCGCTTCTTCGTCAAGAAGCTCTTCTAGCAGGTCGCAAGACACCGCCGAAGTAGTGCATCGACGCAGAACAAGCGAATGCCGCCTTGTTGCAGTCGCCCTGACGGCCTACAAATCTCCGTACTGAAAACCAGCCCTCACCGGGCGCGACGTGAGCACGAGTCATGACGTCATCATCCGCCAATGAGTTGAGAAATTTTCACGGCACCGTCCTCCTCGCCGGTGCGGGAAAGATGGGCGGAGCGATGCTCTCCGGCTGGCTCACGCAGGGGCTCGATGCCAAGCAAGTCGCGATGGTCGAACCCAATCCATCGGACGAGACCCGCGGCTTCGCGGCACACGGCGTTCGCCTCAACCCCACCGCCAATGACATGGGCACCGTGGACGTGCTGGTTCTTGCGGTAAAGCCGCAGATGTTCGCTGAAGCCGGCCCGCAGCTGAAGTCATTCATTTCGCCGACGACGCTCGTGGTGTCGATCATGGCGGGAACGACGATCGCAACCATCCAAAGCGTTTGCGGAGGCAAGGTCATCCGCGCCATGCCGAACACACCGGCCGCCGTTGCTCGCGGCATCACGGTCGCCGTACCGTCAAAAGGCATCTCGCCGGACCAGCGGAAAACGACTGATGCCATGCTGAGTGCTATCGGCGCAGTCGAGTGGGTCGACGACGAGGCCCTGATGGATGCTGTAACGGCGGTGTCAGGCTCCGGTCCTGCTTATGTGTTTCTGCTCGCTGAAGAACTCGAACGGGCCGGGATTGCAGCGGGACTGCCACCGGCTCTCGCCACGAAGCTTGCGCGCGAAACAGTCGCAGGCTCGGGTGAGCTCCTGTATCGCTCCTCCTTGGACAGCGCCACACTGCGCAAGAACGTGACATCGCCCGGCGGCACCACCGCCGCTGCGCTCGAGGTGCTCATGGGGGCGGACGGTTTCGAGCCGTTGCTCAAGCGTGCGGTTGTGGCTGCGACCAAGCGATCGAAAGAACTCGCCAAGTAATTCGCTATTCTTATCTCGGCAGCACCGGGCCTAGACCGGCACACGTACGCTTGCGCGCAAGCCGCCCATTGGGCTGTCGCCAAGTGTGATATCACCGCCATGAGATCGGGCAATATCACGCGCGATCGCAAGGCCAAGCCCGGTGCCGCCCTCGTCCTGATTGCGCGCATCGTCGAGTCGCAGGAACGGTTTGAACACTTCCTCACGCATGTTCAGCGGAATGCCCGGACCATCGTCGTCGATCGTCACCGTCAAATAGCGATGATCGCGATGACCAGTGATGTTGATGGTGTCGGCATGGCGGGCCGCGTTCGACACCAGATTGGCAAGGCAACGCTTGAACGATGCCGGCTTCACCGTCACCACCGGCAGCCCGTGGAACGTTACTGTGGCGACGTGCCCTTGCCGCTCGGCATCGCTGCGCAATTCCTCCAGCGCCTGCTCCATGTCGGTCGGCCGTGCCTGTTCACCACCATCTCCGCGCGCGAAGGCCAAATAAGCCTCAAGCATGCCGCTCATTTCGTCGACATCCTTGCGCATGCCGTCGACTTCCGGACTGTTGCCGATCAACGCAAGCTCGAGCTTGAAGCGGGTCAGGATCGTGCGCAGGTCGTGCGAAACCCCAGCCAGCATCGCGGTACGCTGCTCGATGCTGCGTTCCACACGTGCCTTCATTTCCATAAAGGCTTGCGCCGCACGGCGAACTTCTCGCGCGCCGCGCGGACGGAAGTCCGGCGCCTCGCGGCCTTTGCCGAAATTCTCCGCAGCATCTGCCAAACGAAGAATTGGTTTGATCTGATTGCGGAGGAACAACACCGCGACGATCAGAAGGATCGACGATGTGCCCACCATCCAGAACAGGAAGATTTCCGAGTTCGACGCATAGGCCGCGCTGCGTTGCGCGAACACCCGCATCACGGAGTCGTCCAGCTTGATCCGGATCTCCACCAGCGATGAGCGCCCGACGGTATCGATCCAGAAGGGTCGGCCGATCTGACGGCCGAGCTGCACAGACAACGCCTGATCCAGCAGCGAGAAAAACGGCTTCGGTCCCGGTGGCGGCATATCGTTGACCGGCAGGAAATCCACCACCAATCCCAGCCGCTGCTGTGCGATCCGACGCAGCTGGGTACGATCCTTGTCCTGCGGATAGGTCTTGTAGATGTCGATCAGCGCAGCAACGTCCTGCGTGACGGCTTGGGACAAGCGCCGCGTCACCGTGTTCCAGTGCCGCTCCATGAACACGAACGCCACCACCGACTGCAGGATCACCATCGGAACGATGATGATGAGCAGTGCGCGGGCATAGAGCCCCTTCGGCATCATTTCCTTGAACCAACGCCCCATCCATCCGCTTGCGTGAGACACGCCGCGCGAAGCTGTGCGAATAAGGGTGAGGCCGGTATCGAGCGTGCTCATGGCAGTATATCCGGGCGGCTCAAGGCGAAGCGACGAGCCGATAGCCGATGCCACGCACGGCTTGCAGGAACAGCGGATTGGCTGGATCGCGCTCGATTTTGCGCCGCAGCCGATTGATCTGCACGTCCACCGCGCGCTCGTTAGTATTGCCGTCGCCGCCGGTCAGCGCACCACGCGGCACGGTCTCACCGGGCGCCGCTGCAAGAATACGCAGCATGTCTCGTTCGCGGTCGGTGAGATGGATCACGTTTTCGCCGTCGCGCAGTTCACCCCGATCGAGGTGATAAACGTACGGGCCAAACGCAACCGACTCCACGGCGGGCGTCGTCGCTGGAGCAGCGCGTTTGAGAATGTTGGCGATGCGCAGCACCAGTTCGCGGGGCTCAAACGGCTTCGCGACATAGTCGTCGGCACCGATCTGCAATCCCTCGATGCGGCTTTCCGCTTCGCTTCGCGCCGTGAGCATGATGATCGGCACCCCGGAATCCGAACGAAGT
Source organism: Afipia dichlorophenoxyacetatis (assembly GCF_055386385.1). Lineage (NCBI taxonomy): Bacteria > Pseudomonadati > Pseudomonadota > Alphaproteobacteria > Hyphomicrobiales > Nitrobacteraceae > Afipia > Afipia dichlorophenoxyacetatis. Next base: position 5,335,406 of record NZ_AP029250.1, read on the forward strand.
GAACGTGCGAGATCGAAGCCGCTCTCACCGGGCATCATCACATCAAGGATCAGAAGATCGAAATGCAGGCCGACCAACTTCGCGCGGGCATCGGCTGCACTCTTCGCCGTGGTGACGCGATACCCCTCTCCCGCGAGGAAACGCGACAACAGGTCGCGGATGCGGCGGTCGTCGTCGACCAGCAGCAGATGCGGCGCATCATCTGCGGGCTCGACACGCACGCGCTCCGTCGTCGCCGCATCGATCATTTTGCATCCCTCGCCGCTCGCCGGCTGCTCTTGAGGATCACGTCCAGCACCTTGTCAGGGTCGTCGTGGTCAATCATGGCAAGGAGGAACTGACGCGTTCCGTCTGCCGCCGCGGGACTGACGCCCTCAAGCGCCCGGTTGATACGGGCGGTCTGCAGGCCGGCCAGTTTTGCAACAAGGGCCTCGCCCTTGGCCGTGGCGAAAAGAAGACGTTGCCTGCGGTCGGCATCGCCAGCCTTTTGAACGATATAGCCTTCGTCCAGAAGCTGCTTGAGGACCCGGCCCAGCGACTGCTTGGTAATCCGAAGCACGTCCAGCAGATCGGCGACCTTCAGCCCCGGATAGCGGGTCACAAAGTGCACCACCCGGTGGTGAGCCCGGCCGAAGCCGAACTCCTCCAGGACGTGGTCGGCGTCCCCGACAAAGTCCCGATAGGCGAAAAATAGCAGCTCAATAATGTCCCAGCGCTGGTCGGCAGAGGCCGTAGCCCCCGAAGCTCCGCCTTCAGCGGGGGGCTGCCCTGTGCGTGGCGCGTTGAAATTTATGTCAGTCATGTTGACATATTTCGGTTTCAATGTTACAAAAAACTCAAGCTTCACGAAATATTCGGATATTTCGCCACCTGCGGCGCCTTGGAAGCCCGGAAACCCCAGTCCTGGCCAGCTTCAAAGTGGATTTTCTCGCCGTGCGATTGTCGATAGACATTCCACGAAACATACTGGACTTAACCGCCCACGTAAAACAACGGGCGCACCGCCGGCTCTGGGGACCGGCCGATCTGGAGACAAGATAATGGGAGTGTCGTTCGACAAAATCGATGGCGTCATCTGGTATGACGGCAAGCTGGTGCCGTGGGCCGACGCCAATGTCCACGTCCTGACCCATGGTCTGCACTACGGGAGCTCCGTGTTCGAGGGCGAGCGCGCCTATGGCGGCGAGATCTTCAAATGTACTGAACATTCTGAGCGCCTGAAGAAATCGGCCCAGTTGCTTGATTTCGAGATCCCCTATTCGGTCGCCGAGATCGACGCGGCCAAGAAGCTGGTGATTGAGAAGAACAATCTGCCGGATTCCTATGTTCGCGCAATTGCCTGGCGCGGCTCGGAAATGATGGGTGTGTCGGCTCAGAGCAACACCATTCATCTCGCGGTCGCCTGCTGGAGCTGGCCGAGCTATTTCAGCCCCGCCGAACGCCTCAAGGGTATCCGTATCGGTCTCGCCGACTATCGCCGGCCCGATCCAAAGACGATCCCGGCCATGGCCAAGGCTGCCGGTCTGTACATGATCTGCACCATCTCCAAGCACAAGGCGGAGCGCGACGGCTATGCCGACGCCCTGATGCTGGATTGGCAGGGCCGCGTTGCCGAATGCACCGGCGCCAATATCTTCTTCATCAAGGATGGCAAGATCCACACGCCGATCGCCGACTGCTTCCTGGCAGGCATCACCCGCGCAACAGTGATCGACCTCGCCAAGCGCCGCGGCATCGAAGTGATCGAACGCCGCATCATGCCGGAAGAAATGGACGGCTTCACGGAGTGCTTCGTGACCGGTACCGCTGCGGAAGTCACTCCGGTTTCGGAAATCGCGAACTGGAAGTTCACGCCCGGCACAATCAGCGAGCAGCTGATGAACGACTACACGGCCGAAGTGCAGCCGAAGGGCAAGCAGGCCGCGGCGTAAGCTCGACTATTCGACACAACGCAGCACGCTGAGCAGACCTCAGCGTGCTGTTACTAACCCAAGACGATCACGCCTGATCCAGCGCGCCATCATCACGCAGGCGACCACTGCGAGGCCGGTGGCAAGACCGATCCAGATGCCGAGCCCTTCAAAGCCCATTCTGAATGCGAAGAAGAGGCTCATCGGCATCCCCACGCCCCAATACCCGATAGCGGCATAGATCATCGGCACGTGCGTGTCCTGCAGGCCGCGCAGCATGCCGGCCCCAACCGCCTGCGCGCCGTCCACGATCTGAAACATGGCGGCGCAAAACAGGAATGTCACCGCGAGATTCACCACGGCCATATTGGCGGGATCCGCGATATCGATGAACGCGCTGATCAGCACGCGGGGGATCGCCAGCATCACCACGCTCATCGTTGCCATAAACACCATGGCCAATGCGAACGCAGTCCAGCCTGCGCGTGTGACCGCATCGGGGTCCCGCGCGCCGTGAGCCCGGCCAACCCGCACGGTTGCCGCCTGTCCAAGGCCCATGGGCACCATGAACGAGGCTGATGCGATCTGAATCGCAATGGAATGTGCTGCAATCGCTGTTGCACCGAATTGCCCCATCAGAAAGACAGCAGCGTTAAAGACCGTGACCTCGAATGCAATCGTGGCGCCGATCGGCAAGCCAAGCCGCCACAGCGCCACAAGGCGTAGCCAATCCGGCCGCCACCAGCGCCCAAACAGATGATATCGCCGTAGCCGTCTGTTCAGGATCACCACCAGCGCAAGCCCGCAAAACAGAAATGTATTCGAGAGCGAGGTGGCGATGCCCGATCCCTTCAGCCCGAGCGCCGGAAAACCAAAATGCCCGAATACAAGTATCCAGTTCGCGGCGATGTTGAAGGCGATCGCCGTGGCGGTCACGATCAGTGCCCAAACCGGATGCTCCAAGGCCGAGACAAAGGCGCGCAACACGATGAAACCGAGAAAGGGCAGAAATCCCCACTGCAGATGGCGTACGAATATTTGCGCGTCGGCCGCGAGCTGCGGCTCCTGACCGAACCAGAGCAGGATTCTTTCGCTGTGCCAGAGCACGAGCCAGCTTGGCAGCGAGATGATCACCGCCGTCCACAATCCCTGGCGAAACGTGCGGCGCACCTCACGTACAACGTGGAGCTTGCGGCCGAACACCTCCGCCATCATCGGTGATGTTGCCGTGACAAGGCCAATGGCAAAAATGTGGAGAGCAAAATAAAGATTCACGCCAAGCGCTGCCGCCGCAAGCGCGGATGATCCCAACCGGCCGATCATGATGATGTCGGTGGTGGTCAAAGCAATCTGCGCGAGGTTGGTGAGAACCAGTGGCCAGCCGAGCGACAGCATCGCCCGGAACTCACCGAGCCATGCAGCACGCGACAGGGCATCCTGGCGGGGATTGAACAGCATCCTGACCGGTTACACCGGTAGAAGTCGATTGGCCATGACGATTGTCGGGTCGCGAGGTGGTGCATGGACACCGACCTCGGGGATGGATTGCGGCCTATTGGAGTGCTTCGGCCGGCACCCAGAATACTTCGCCCTCGGAATCTTCCGTATCGAGCCAAAGCAATGGCAATTGCGGAAATGCGTCGTCGAGCAGTTCGCGGCCACGACCGATCTCGCACAGCAAGCCGCCGTCCGGCGTGAGATGCCGGCCAGCCTCGCTCAAGATCCTGCGCACGATGTCGAGACCATCCAGGCCACCATCGAATGCCATCGCCGGCTCGTGACGGCATTCACGCGGCAAGCCCGCCATGCCCTCCTCATCGACATAAGGCGGATTGGTAATGATCAGGTCGTAGCGCGCATCACTGACCGCCTCGAACAGATCACCCTGATAGAGCGAGACCCGGTCCTCAAGTCCGTAATCGGACACGTTGCGTGCAGCCACCGCCAATGCATCCTTGGACAGATCCACCGCATCAACACTGGCGTTGTAGAACTTCTGGCTTGCGAGAATGGCGAGGCATCCCGAACCGGTGCACAAATCAAGGACGCGTTCGACCGAGCCTGGATCGTCGATCAACGAGCCGCCTTCATCTTCGGTCTGGCCACTAAAATGCGAATCCAGCAGTTCGCCGATAAAGGAACGCGGAACGATCACCCGTTCATCGACATAGAACGGCAAGCCACGCATGTAGATCTTGTTGACGAGGTAAGCAGCTGGCTTCCGCGTCTTGGCGCGCTGCGCGATGAGATCCAGAATTCGGCCGGCTTCATGCGAGGTTACTCGCGCAGTGGCAAACATCTCGAACTGATCGGGATGAAGATGCAGCGCCTCACACACCAGAAAGGCTGCTTCGGCCAGCGGATCGGTGGTGCCGTGGGCAAAGACGATTTGCGCCTCCGAGAAACGGCTCACGGCGTAACGGACCAGATCCAGCAATGTCAGCAATTCGCCCGGGGCGGCCCTAACTGGCTTCGCAACCTTTAGAGGCTTTTTGGCTGCTTTCTTCGTAGCGACAGAGCGCTTGGCAGACGACTTCGCGCTAATGGATTTCGATTTTTTTGCCATCAATATCTTCAGTATCTTTATGCCTTACGGCTTCCAGCGCGCCGCCGCTTCATCATCATGGCTCTGCGCCTCGACCCATGCATTGCCGCCCACTCGCTCCTCGGATTTCCAGAACGGGGCATTGGCCTTCAGGTAATCCATTAAAAATTCCGCAGCCTGAAACGCGGCTTGCCGGTGCGCGGACGCAGTCAATACCAGCACGATGTTGTCACCAGGGACAACACGACCGTAGCGGTGGATCACTGTGATCCCCGTCAACGGCCAGCGCGCCTTCGCCTCATCCACGTGACGTGCGATCTCGGCCTCGGCCATGCCGGGATAATGCTCAAGGGTCATTGCGGCGATGGCGTCGCTGCCCTCACCGCCGCGGCAGATCCCTGAGAAACTCACCACCGCGCCAATATCAGTCCGGCCTTTGGTCATCGCCGCCGTTTCCGCGGCGATGTCAAAATCGGCGGTCTGAAGGCGGATGGTCACCGGGCAAGTCATGGAGAATTCAGCCGCCCGTCATCGGCGGAAAGAACGCGATTTCACGCGCGCCTGCGATCGCAGCATCAGACTTCACGTGGCTGTGGTCGATCGCCGCGCGAATCGTACGTGGCGAGGCAAAGGCGTTGGCGTATTCTTCACCGCGGGCCACCAGCCATTGCATCAGGTCGGAAACCGTACGCACGCTTGCCGGTGGATCGATCGTCTCTTCGGCCTTGCCGACGCGCTCACGCACCCACGCGAAATAGAGAACCTTCATCGGTCCTCCTCAGTGAGATGATGGATACCTGCTCGGAGGTAATCCCATCCTGTATAGATGGTGAAGATCGCCGAGATCCACAACAGTGTGATTCCGATCAGGATCGTCTGCGGCAGAATCTGTTCTCCCGCTTCGCCCGCGATCAGAAAACCAATGGCCACAAGTTGCACAGTGGTTTTCCATTTGGCCAATTGGGAGACCGGCACGCTGACGCGGATCGCTGCAAGATATTCACGCAGGCCCGAGACCAGAATCTCGCGGCAGAGAATCACGATGGCAGCCCACAATGACCATCCTCTGATGGTTTCATCCGCCGCCAGCATCAGCAGGCACGACGCGACCAGAAGCTTGTCCGCAATCGGATCGAGCATCCGGCCAAACGCCGATTGCTGGTCCCACATCCGCGCATAATAACCGTCAAGGAAGTCGGTCACGCCGGCGGCAATGAAAATAAACAACGCGACCCAGCGCAGCCACAGCGGCGCCCCCAAGATGGACTGGGCATACATGCAGCCGATCACCACCGGGACCGCCACGATCCGGGAGTACGTGAGGATATTGGGCAAGGACAGCGATCGTTTCGCTGGCTTTCTGGCGGCGACACTGGTCATGGGTGTTACCAATACTGCGAAAGCTCCCGCGTCAACAGTCCGCAACGGTATTTTGGACAGGCCGGAATGCAGAATTCATCTACACGCAAATTCCTGCCGGAAAATGATCCGCTAGCACCCGCTTTCCGAAGTTCGTAACACGTCGCAGCATCCGCTTTGCGAACTTCGGAAAGCAAAGGGTACTAGCAAGCCTATGATTCTAGAGCCGCTTTTGGATTTGAAGTTCTTCATCGAACTTGCGGCTTCACTCGGAAGAACTTCAAATCCGCGGCTCTAGCCGTTGTTGGGGTGGAAAAAATCGAAAATCTTGCGCGCGCTCTCGGCGCTGACACCGGGAACTTTGCCGAGATCGGCCAGCGAGGCCCGCTCGATCTCCTTTAAGGTCCCGAAATGATGAAGCAGGGCTCGCTTGCGGGACGGCCCGATCCCGGGAATTTCCTGCAAACCGGCCTCGCGAATGTCCTTCTTACGCAGCTTGCGGTGCGATCCGATCACGAAACGGTGCGCCTCGTCGCGCAGCCGCTGGATGAAATACAGCACCGGATCGCGAGGTTCGAGCTTGATCGATGGCCGATCCGGCATGAACAAGGTCTCGCGCCCCGCATCGCGGTCTGGCCCCTTGGCCACGGCGATCAGGGAGACCTGGGTCAGGTTCAATTCTGTGAAAATTGCACGTGCCGCATTCAGCTGGCCCTGTCCGCCGTCAATGATGACGAGATCAGGCCATCGTGGCGCCGTATCATCAGTGTCCTCCGACGAATTCGATTCGTTGCCCTGAGGTGCTTCATTGAGCAGCCGCTTGAACCGGCGCTCCAGCACCTCACGCATCATTGCGTAATCGTCGCCTGGGGTCAGTCCTTGCGACTTGATGTTGAATTTCCGGTACTGGTTTTTCAACAGGCCATCGGGTCCGGCAACGATCATCGCGCCCACCGCGTTGGTGCCTTGAATATGACTGTTGTCGTAGACCTCGATACGACGCGGCACGCTCGGCAGACCGAGTGTCGTAGCGAGCCCCTGCAACAGCCGCGCTTGTGTCGCAGTGTCAGCCAGCTTGCGTCCCAGTGCCTCGCGCGCATTGGTCAATGCATGCGCAACAAGCTCTTTCTTCTCGCCACGTTGCGGTGTTGCGACCTCGACCTTGAAACCTGCCTTTACACTTAATGCTTCGGCGAGCAGCTCCTGATCCTCGACACGATGCGAGAGCAGAATTTGCCTCGGCGGCGGCTTGTCATCGTAGAACTGCGACAGGAACGAACCCAAAACTTCTTCGGGCGACAACGATTTGTCCGCACGCGGGAAATAAGCCCGGTTGCCCCAATTCTGTCCGGTGCGGAAGAAGAAGACTTCGACGCAGGTGTATCCACCTTCCTGATGGATGGCGAACACGTCAGCCTCTTCCACGGTGCGTGGATTGATGCCCTGCTGCGATTGAATCGCCGACAGCGCAGCAAGACGATCACGATAAAGCGCTGCGCGTTCGAATTCGAGTTCGTGCGACGCCTTTTCCATTTCGGCCGCAAGCAACTCCTTCACGGCGCGGCTACGCCCCGAAAGAAAGTCGCTCGCCTCGCGCACCAGTTCCGTATAGCCGGGAAAATCGACCTCGCCTGTGCAGGGGCCGGCACAACGCTTGATTTGATACAACAGGCACGGCCGCGTCCGGCTCTCGAAGAACGAATCCGTGCATGAGCGCACGAGGAACGCACGCTGCAAGGCTGTGATGGTGCGGTTCACCGCTCCGACCGATGCGAACGGCCCGAAGTAACGGCCTGGCCGCGTTTGGGCGCCGCGATGCTTGAGAATCTGAGGAGCCCAGTGATCCCCCGTGATCAGAATATAGGGGAACGACTTGTCGTCCCGCAGCAGCACGTTGAAGCGCGGACGCAGTTGCTTGATCAGATTGGCTTCAAGCAGCAGAGCTTCGGTTTCTGTCGCGGTCGAAATAATTTCTACAGCGACGGTCGCTGCAATCATTCGTGCGATTCGCGCGGGATGACCGGTCGGCCGCGCATAGGATGACAGCCGCTTTTTGACGCTCTTGGCTTTGCCCACATAAAGCACGTCATTCGCAGCATTCAGCATGCGATAGACGCCGGGAGATGTCGGCGCGAGTTTCACCGCGCGTTCGATCGCCGCACGGCCGGCCGCAAGCGTGCCCTCCGACGCGGGTTCATCGGATTCGTCGATCTGCTCCGGAAGACTGCCTTCAACGTCCTCATCAGGGGAGGTTGAATCGGGAGTGAGCGTGGCGGGGTCAACGTCCTGACCGCCCAAGTTCCCTGACGAAAGGTCCCGCGGGTGTGCTTGGAACGCCGGATCCTTCGGCTGTGACGGGTCAGAGGTATCGTGAGTCATGAGCGGAATTTATGCACTGCGAGCGGATTCATCCAGCGCGAGACGTGCACGGAAAAGCCTATGTCATGCCCAACGCCGGTCAAAGACAGATTGCAAAGACACGGCGCGAACCGGCTGGGACGGAACAGCTTTTAACACTTTCTTAGGGACGTTAATGGGGCGGCAACCCGCGTTAACGAGCGCTTAACGTAAAACTCTCGATAAATTTTACACAGAAAAGGTGGAATTCCGTAACCATGACGGACCCGCCACGGCAGCCTGGCTGCGCCTGCAGATGAACGAAACCCGGCGATTCCGGGCACGTGCGTGAGGGAAGTGAGTTATGAGTAAAACGGCATTTGGCGGAGTGATCCTCGCCGCAATTTGCATGTCTGCATCTGCACAGGCAGCGGACGTTTATGGCAACCGGCCTTATGCCCAGCAGCCTTACACCGTCAACCAACCCCTCTCGAACAGCTGGATGGGCCCCTATATCGGCGGCAACCTCGGATACGGCTGGGGTGACATAACTAACAATCCTGCCAAGCCGTCAGGCGTGCTCGGCGGTATTCAGGCCGGCTATAATTGGCAATCGGGCGCACTGGTCTTCGGTATCGAAGGCGACCTTCAGATCAATAGTGCGGACGACACCTTCGCTCCCTGGAAGTTTTCGAACCCGTGGTTCGGCACCGCGCGCGGCCGCGTCGGTTATGCCTTCAACAACATCCTGCTTTACGGCACCGGCGGTCTCGCCTTCGGCGGCCTGAAGGGCGAGAACTATTTCCTCTCGGAGAGCCATACGGGACTCGGCTGGACCGTGGGCGTCGGTGCAGAAGTTGCCCTCACCGACCGTTGGTCTGCCAAGATCGAATATCTCTATGTGGACTTGTCCGACAGGAATTTCTCGATCACCGGCCTGTCTAACGGCTACGAATTCAACACACTGCGTGTGGGCGTGAACTATCGGTTCTGATCGAGCCAACTTGATTTCACGATCTTCCGATCCCGGGCTTTTGCCCGGGATTTCTGTTGGAGCCGCAGCATTCGTGCTCCAACGCGACAATGTCGGATGAATGCCATTGAACGGATGCCATGCGTCAGCATCGACGCGACGACGCGACAATCAACTGAATCGTATCCGCGTTAGTCCAGGCTTAGGACGAAACCACCAGATCAACCGCTTTCGGTCCCTTACCCTTTTTATCGGGCTCGACCTCGAAAGTGATGCGCTGTCCTTCCGCCAGATTCTTCAGTCCGGCACGCTCGACTGCCGTGATGTGCACAAACACATCGCGACCGCCGTCATCCGGCTTGATGAATCCATAACCACGTTCCGCATTGAAAAACTTGACCGTCCCCGTCATGGCCATCGGGAAACTCCTCCCCGCATTGCTCCGCCGTTGCGCTAACACGCAGCAGCCTGACCGGACATTCACCTGCCGGAAGGCATCGGCCTGGGAGCAGCCCGGAAAAACCGGAGTACGCTCGAAGCCTCGTCATTCCGCCGCCCCCATTTGCGGGCGCGGGACGTAAAGCCAGCCATCACATGAACAGCATAGTACGGTTCGTATCAGATTGACTACGACGCTTTTGTCCCGTTTTAAGCGCGCATCTCCGGGCATACCCAAAATGGGTGATGCCGGTCAGCCCCGAAGCGCGTCCACTCGGAAACGCCCCGCACCGCCTTGTCCCAACGGCTTTTCCAATTCGTGGAGAATCGCCTTCAATTCAGCAGCCAGCGTCCATGGCGGATTGACGATCAAGAGTCCGGTCGAGACCAGCCCCGAGTCCCCAGTTTGCGGTGCCACACTAAACTCCACGCGCAGGCATTTCGCGTCGCTTCCTGCCCCCGCATTCGCAATCTTCGCCACACGATCGGCGAGCGTCTCGACCGCGCGGCGCTCCTTGATCGGATACCACAGCATGTAAATACCGGTCGGCCACTTTCCGTGCGCCGCCGCAAACCCGTCAGCCAGCCGTGTAAATTCATCGCGGCTCTCAAACGGCGGATCGATCAACACCAGCCCGCGCCGTTCATTCGGCGGCACAAAAGCAGGCAAGGCCATCCAGCCATCGAGATCAACCACGCGCCCCTGAAGATCGTTATGCAAGGCGCGGATCAACTGCTTTCGTGCCTTCGGTTCAAGTTCGCAGGCGACGAGACGATCCTGTGGGCGCAGCAACGCCCGCGCGATCAACGGCGAGCCAGGGTAAGCGGTGAGATCACGTTGGGGATTGAAGGCGCGCACAATATCGAGATAGGGCGCAACAAGCGCCATCACGGCATCGGTCAATCGCGCCTGCATCAGCCGCGCGATACCCGTTCGCCATTCACCGCCGCGTTCGGCCTCCTCACTGGTGAGATCGTAAAGACCTGCTCCAGCATGGGTATCGATCACGCGAAACGCGGCAGGCTTCTCGTGCAGATAGGTCAGAATGCGAACCAGCACGATGTGCTTGATCACATCAGCGAAATTTCCGGCGTGAAAGGCATGGCGATAATTCATGCCACAACAGTTACGACATCAGCACGCGAAAGTAACGTCAGATGACAGGCTTTTGCGTTCCCACAGATAGCATCGGAGAACGTTGATCCAGTATCTCCGGACGAACCGCGAAATACTGGATCAAGGTACTGCACCAAAAGCAAAGTGAGTTGGAGCCGCGCCTAGCCGCCACGCACAGGCGGCATCACCACATTGTCGCGCCTGCAAGCGCGTCGATCGATTTCCTCGCAGGCGCGAAACTGCAGATCCTTGCTCATGCAGATGCGCACTTCGCTGAGGCGGCGGCTGTCACAGGTCACAGAGATTGCCGTACTGCTAAGGCCGGGATTGACCTTGATGAAGGCTTCCTCGATCGCGGCAGGAGCGACCGTGAGCGGATCCGAGAGATTCAGATATTCGGTTGGAATTTTCACCGCCGCACGAGCCTTGCGGATCGTTTCGAAATACGCGCGCGCACCAAGCCCGGAACACGTGCCGTGTTTGTCCCATTCGTTATAGATCAGCCCAGGCGCGGGCATGAGATCGAGCATCGACGTCATCAAGTTGCGCGCCAGTCGCGGTGCAGGCCTCTGGCAGTAATTCGGAAATCCACGCTCGTATTGCGGCCACAGCCCATGGACCACAAACGAATAGGGCCGCCCTTTGCACTGGGCTTGAACACCGCGGCTGGAATTACCCTGCTCTCCTGCGGCCTCGCAGAACGAGGGCGACCATGACAGGGACAACACGTAAAAATCGAATTCACCCGGCGCGTTCTGGCGATAATCCTGGGCTCGGGCGACGCCGCCGCCCGCCACACCCGCGAGGACCAGCCCCAGGGCTGCAATGGTCACCGGCCAAAGCACCGCCGACAAAGCCGCTCTGAGAAATCGCGGTATGGGAAGCCAGCGCCTGTCGTTATCCGCGGCATTGGCGGCCATTGATCCGGTCATTTTTGTACGCCCCCTACCTGTAAGCCTTGGTCGCAAGCCTAATCAGCCCCGGAACAATTTTCAAGAACATTTCAAGAACAAAAAAAATCGCCGCACCATGGATGGCGCGGCGACTGCGTGTCGTCAAAAATGCAGAGGATTAGCTTATGGCCTAGCGGCCTTGCAGGACGGGTTGTAGGCCCAGTTGCGGTCAAGACCGACCACACACCATTCGACCCCCGAATCGAACCCGGCGAAACCACCATCCTCGATCACGGAATAGTGTACCTGGCGCGCCCGGCCGTCATTCAGCATGGCGCTAGCGGAGCAGAAGCGGCGGGGAATGGTATCATTCGCCCATGGATGAAAAGCCGTCTCGCGCACATTCGCATAGCCGGTGATTTCGAGATTGGAATTCCAGAACTTGCTCTCTTTTTCCGCAAACTGCCGGGAGACCGTCTGGAGGGCCTGGTAGCAGTCGCCCACCACGCCATCGTAGCGCGGGCCGGACAGCCAGAAGCCCTTTTCGAAGATATTCGCTGCCTGTACAGGCTGGCTAAGTGTCATGAAACCGACAACAACGCCAAGAATGGCGGCGAGGCTAAATTTCCGGACTGTCGAGAAAAACTGGCGCATGGCGCATCCACTGAATGTTGTTGCGGCGGAAAGTGCCGCGAAGCCGTCATGGGGTCAAGTGCAGCGCGGCAACACTTGTCGGTCATCCCCTGTTGAACAGCGCTCGTGTTCTTTCCATGTCGGCCCGGTGGCCTTATGGTCCGTGCGCGTGTTGCGCAAAGCCGGGTGCCGGTTTTGTTGTCATATGACGCAACCGGTATTTGGGGCATGACGGCATGCCTGCCGTTTGCAGAAAGTGCTCGGGCAGATGCGATTGGAGAAGACGATGCGAACCATTGGATTGGCGATTTTGGCTGCGGCATGCGTGCTCACTGTGTCTGGTACGGCGCAGGCGCAGTCAGACTTATTCAGCTGGGTCGACAGGGTCCCTCCCTTCAAGGGCAACGACACCGGCGGCATCATTTCTTACTCGCTGTACCAGCAAGGCGTGGACATCAAGGGCCTTGCCGTCAATCACTGCGCTCAGTACGGCAAAGCCGTGAAGCTTACCGGTTCGGATGCGCGTTACGGCGGCTACATTTCCTTTTCATGCGTGTGGGTGCGCCCGGGCCATCTGAGCCATCCGCTGCGCGTTGCCTACTAAGTTTCCGGAGACCCCGGTGATGATACGAAAACAGATTCGCATCGCCGGGATCAGCGCCGCACTCTCGGCCATGTTTCTGACCGCGCTCGCACAGTCCACAACGGCAGAACCGTTCGAGATGCCGAACCGCAAGCCGGGTTTGTGGGAGATCACGGTCAACCTCGGCCCACAGATGCCGGCAATGGTCGTGCAGCAATGCACCGACGCCACAACCGACAAGGACATGGCCACATCATTCAGCCCGATGGCAAAAGAGATGTGCGCCAAACAGGACATGCAGAAGACGGCGACCGGGATGGTTGTCGACGCGACCTGCGCGGTCAACGGCATGACGTCGGTGTCGCATACCGAAATCAATGGCGACTTCAATTCGGCCTACACAGTGAAAGTGTCGTCGAAAAACACCGACGCCCCGGCGGGTGTCCCGGCTGAATCCGTCACGATGATGGAAGCCAAATGGGCCGGTGCCTGCAAGGCGGATCAAAAAGCCGGCGACATGATCATGCCCGGCGGCGTCAAGATCAATATCAAGGACATGCAGGCGCTGAAGGGCATGCTACCGAAGAAGTAGCAGCCGATGGGGAAGATGGTGACTAAACCCCGTCTGCCGCCAGCACTACTTCCCGATTTTTATTTCCCAATTTTCCACGGGTCGTACTTCTCTTTCGAGTCCGGCACCGTTTTCATCGCGGCCTTGGCCGCGGCTTCTTCCTTCGCCATGCGCTTCTGCTTGTCCGCGTCACCAGCCGACGTCTGCCCGCCGCCGCCGCGATGCTTGCCGCCACCGCCCATCTGGGCATAAGCCGGCACCGACACCAGCGTGATAGCGAGAGCGATCAATAACTTTCGCATAGAAAACCTCGTCCAAGCCGCGCAACCTCGGCGCACTATCGGAAGTTTCTACAATTACCGCCCGATCAAAGCGATCAGATATCCGTGAAATTGCGGATTTTTAACGCGCCCCCAGGCGCTTTTCGAACGCGGCGACATTCACCACCCCACGACGATGGGTGCCATCGCCGATCTTGCGGTCCCCATCCCAGGCTTCCACCTCGAACAGCACGCTCCTCGGATCGACCTGAACGACGCGCGCAGCGACACGCACTTGCTGCCCAACCGGCGTTGCCGCGAGATGCCGAACATTCACTTCCATGCCGACGCTCACATAGCCATCCGGCAGGTGCGCCGCGACAATATCTGTCGACGCCATCTCCATATGCAGGATCATGATTGGCGTAGCGTAGACGGCCGGCATGGTCGACAGAAAATGCGCCACCGTCATATCATGCGTGACGGTGACGATCTTTTCGCCGGTCATACCGACCGAAACGTGGTCAAGCACACCCGGACTGGTTTTGTCCGCACTCACTTCTTCTGTCGTTCGATGAAGGTTTTGCCACCTTTCATCTTATTGTTGAGCGCTGCTTCGTTGATCTGGATGACGACAGCTTCGGCATCGACGCCGAGGTTCTTCACCAGCGCCTGGGTGATGTCGAGCATCATACCCTTCTTCTGCTCGTCAGTACGGCCGGCTGCCAAATTGATCGTTACCTCGGGCATCATGTCCTCCAGTTGAATGCGGTTACTTCATGTGACCGCTTGAACGTAAAACTTCAGGTCATCGCGAAACTTGTCAACTCTCCTGCGCGCAACTCACTTCGGCGTGAGATTGGCGCGATCTTGATTTGCGCCTCGCGCAAAATCTGAACAGATCACGATTATGGGCGCCACGCATCGAATGGCATGGCACGTCATTGGTTTTCGGGCGGCTAATTCTTTGCCCAGCTGACATTATGTCGTGCGAGAACCTTACGTACTGCATCCACCAGTTCGCTTTCCTTCGCGGCGAATTGCGCCTCGGCCTGCTTCTGGCGATAGTCGTCGCGGTCGCTGGAGAGACCGGCAATCTCGGCGCCGAGGATCAAATCCTTGACCTGCACTTCGCCCTTCGCCTTCTCGTCACCGCCCTGAATGACGACGCAAGGGGAATTGCGCCTGTCGGCGTACTTGAACTGTACGCCCAGATTATTTTTCGGATTACCGAGATAAAGTTCAGCACGGATGCCCGCGTTGCGAAGCGTCGCAACGAATGCCTGATACTGCGCGATCTCGTTACGGTCCATGACCACCACGACGACCGGACCATGTTCGGGCGTCGTGTCAATCTTCCCCAGCAGCGTCAGCGCGGCTTGCAGACGTGATACGCCGATGGAAAACCCTGTCGCCGGCACCGGCTCACCACGGAAACGTGAAACGAGCCCATCATAGCGGCCACCGCCGCCCACCGAGCCGAAACGCACGGGGCGGCCCTTCTCGTCTTTTGTCTCGAGCAGCAGCTCAACCTCGTAGACCGGACCAGTGTAGTATTCGAGGCCGCGGACGACGGACGGATCAATCTTGATCCGGTCGGCATGATACCCGGCCGCTGTGATGAATTTTGCGATCTCGTCGAGTTCGGTGCGTCCCTGACGATAGGCTTCACTCTGGAACAGGAGCGAGGCGGGCGAGCGATCAGCCTCGGACTCGGCGAACTCCGCCTGGGCGCTGTCCGCATTGAGGCTTTCGAGCACAATCGCACTCTGCTCCGCGCTCAGGCCCGCACCTTTCGTAAAGTCACCGCTCTCGTCCTTGCGGCCTTCGCCAAGCAGCAGCTCCACCCCTTCGACACCCAGGCGATCGAGCTTGTCGATGGCCCGAAGGACCGTGAGACGCTTCCCGGCATTATCAGTTCCGCCAAGGCCGATGCTCTCCATCACGCCGTCAAGCACCTTGCGGTTATTGACCTTCACCACATAGGAGCCACGCGGAATCCCCAGTGCCTCCATGGTGTCGGCCGCCATCATGCACATCTCGGCATCGGCCGCAGGCGACGCACTGCCCACCGTGTCGGCATCGAACTGCATGAACTGACGGAAGCGGCCCGGACCCGGCTTCTCGTTGCGATAGACGTAGCCATGACGATAGCTGCGATAGGGCTTCGGCAGCGTATCGAAATTCTCGGCAACATAACGCGCCAGCGGCGCGGTCAGATCGTAACGCAGTGATATCCACTGCTCGTCGTCATCCTGAAACGAGAATACCCCCTCATTGGGCCGATCCTGGTCTGGCAGGAATTTGCCCAGAGCATCGGTGTATTCCATGGCCGGCGTTTCCACCGGCTCGAAGCCATAGCGCTCATAGACCTCGCGGATTTTCTCCACCATCTGCCGCGTGGCAGCGATTTCGGCCGGGGTGCGGTCCACCAGCCCGCGCGGCAGGCGAGCTTTCAATTTTTGCGGCTTTTTGGCTTTGTTTTCGGACATGGTGCTCGATGATTGCGGCGCCCTGCGCCGACCCTGAAAATTGATATCGGGTTATCAGCCGTGTGCCGGAGCGGCAAGCATCCCGGTATTTCTCTGGAGTCTCTCCATGAGATCAGCGTTGGACCGCTGATTTCCTAGGACGCCCTATATTCAACTTATAGTTGCGCAGAACTTCTATGCTGTTTTTGCATTTTGATCTGGCCCGATGTGATGCATCAACGCGTTTCGATCCTCGAAAGAAGCTGCTACGGTCCGCGCCGTGGCCACCCAAAAGTTCTTCGGAAGGAAGACCTCGTGAATATTCAGCACCCCCGCCCGACTGTCGCGACACCCAACGATCTTGACGCATTTTGGATGCCGTTCACCTCGAACCGCTCCTTCAAGCGCAAGCCGCGCATGCTCGCCGGTGCGAAGGATATGCACTATTTCACCACCGACGGTCGTAGCATCCTCGACGGCACCGCGGGCATGTGGTGCTCCAACGTGGGCCATGGCCGCGCCCCAATCACAGAGGCGATCGCAAAGCAGGCTGCGAACCTCGACTACGCGCCGCCCTTCCAGTTCGGCCATCCGCAGGCGTTCGAACTGGCGAGCCGCATCGCCGGTATCGCGCCGAAAGGCCTTGAGCACGTTTTCTTCTGCAACTCAGGCTCGGAGGCCGTCGATACAGCGCTGAAGATTGCGCTGGCCTATCACAATGGCCGCGGCGACGCAGGTCGGACCCGGCTGATTGGCCGCGAGCGCGGCTATCATGGCGTGGGCTTCGGCGGCATCTCCGTCGGCGGCATGGTCAACAACCGCAAGATGTTCGGCTCGCTGCTCACCGGCGTCGATCACCTGCCGACCACCTATGACCGCGAGAAGCAGGCTTTCAGCAAGGGCGAGCCGGAATATGGCGCTCACCTCGCCGATGAGCTGGAGCGCATTGTCGGCCTCCATGGCGCCAACACCGTCGCCTCCGTCATCGTCGAACCGATGGCCGGCTCGACCGGCGTGCTGCCCACACCGAAGGGCTACCTCAAGCGGCTCCGCGAGATCTGCGACAAGCATGGCATCCTGTTGATCTTCGACGAGGTCATCACGGGCTATGGCCGTCTCGGCTACGCTTTCGCTGCTGAACGGTACGGCGTGTTGCCGGACATGATCACATTCGCGAAGGGCATTACCAACGGTGCTGTGCCGATGGGTGGCGTGTTGATCCGCGACACCATTTATGACTCTTTCATGAAGGGCCCCGATCACGCGGTCGAGCTCTTCCATGGCTACACCTATTCTGCACACCCCTTGGCCTGCGCGGCAGGCCTTGCAACGCTCGATATCTATCGCGACGAGGGACTGTTCGAGCGTGCGAGGGCAATGGAGCCGAAGTGGGCTGACGCCGTGATGGAGCTGCGGAAAGAACCGAACGTCGTCGATATCCGCACGGTCGGCATCACTGCAGGCATCGATCTGGCACCGAAGAAGGATGCGCCGGGACTGCGGGGCTATGAAGCACTCGAAAGCGCCTTCCATGACCACGACCTGATGATCCGCATCGCTGGCGACACCATCGCGCTCACACCGCCGCTGATCGTCTCCGAGAGCCAAATCGGCGAGATCATGGACAAAGTCGCCAAGGTGATTCGCGCGGTCGCATAAAAACCCATCAGAAGCGCCTCAAATACGAAATGCCCAGCTGCAAAGCTGGGCATTTTGCATTGTTGGCAACAAACAAAGATGTGGATGATTGGAACACGATCGGCGTTAACCCGCAAAACCTCAACGACTGGAACCGAATTCGTTCCCGCACCGGGCAAATAAAATTTCGCGTCGAATCCAACTAGTGGTAAACATATGATGTACGAGGTTCAGGCGCACATCATGATTCGCATTTCGACGATTTTCATCGCCATCTGCATGGTGTTGATCGCTGCTTCGTTTGGCATGTTGCTCTACGGGGTCGCTGGCCTCAACGTCACCGAATCAGCCGTTGTGGCGCTCGCCGCCCTCACATTCCTGATCCTCTACAATGCTGTCTCGATGCGGTTGCGCGACCGCAGCGATGTCGGCGGCCAGATCGCGGACCTGTCCCGCGGCACGGCTGATCTTGCCCGTCAGGTCGGCGAGGTTGGTCGTCGCATAACCGCGATGGAAAGCCGTCTCATCGCAGCGGACACGAGCGGTCAGGAACGCATCAACACGGTCTCTAACGAGATCGGCGAGCTCGCTGCATTGATGAATGAGCTGGCAAGCTCCATCGCAGCTCATGAAGATATTCTGGCGAATGTGCCGCCCTCGAATGCGGCCAGGAGCTTCTCCTCACCGACGTCGGCATCGGACACTCCACGCGCCGAGATCACCAGACCGACCGAGACATCCAAGCCCGTCGAACCGTCCAAGCCGGCGAGCACACCGCCGGCACCAGCCAATGTCAACAATGCCCAGATGCTGGTGGCGGTCAAAAGTGCGATCGAGGCCAACCGTCTCGATATCTATCTCCAGCCGATGGTGACGCTGCCTCAGCGCAAGATTCGCTTCTACGAGGCCATGTCGCGCCTGCGCGACGACAAGGAACAGGTCCTCACCGCGGGCGATTTCATTGGCACCGCGGAAGCTGCCGGCCTTATGGGGCAGATCGATAACCTCGTGATGCTGCGTTGCGTGCAGGTGCTGCGACGGCTCATGGTCCGCAACAAGGATGTTGGCATCTTCTGCAACCTGTCCGCCGCGACCCTGAGCAACACATCCGCCTTCAATCAGTGCCGCGACTTCCTCGATGCCAATCGCGCGCTTGCGCCGTTCCTCATTCTTGAGTTCAAGCAGAACACCTTCCGCCATCTTGGACCGCTGGAAAGCGAACACCTGGCAACGCTGAAGCGCCTTGGTTATGGCTTCTCCATCGACAACGTCACCGACCTCCGAATCGATGGCCGTGACCTTGCCGACCGCGGCGTGCGCTTCATGAAGGTTCCGGCCAACCTGTTGCTCGATCAGAAGCAATTGTCATCCGCAGATATTCACGCGGCCGATCTGTCCAATCTGCTTGGCCGTTTTGGCATCGATCTCGTCGCGGAGCGAATTGAGGCTGAGCGTTCGGTCGTTGACCTGCTCGACTACGACGTTCGTTTCGGCCAGGGCTTCCTGTTCTCGCTGCCGCGCCCGCTGCGTCCGGAGGGAACCGCTCCGGACGTCGCCACGGAGACCACGCAATCATCCTCGCCAAAGAACGAGAAGGCTGGTACGGAAAAGGCCAGTGAGCCGGTCGCAGCAGACCATCCTCGTGTGACCGGCAACGCCGCGCTGGTGCGCCGCGCCTCTGCCCTCACTTGATTGGATTACATGACTGCACCTTCCGTCAGCACGTTGCGTTTCGTTGACCATCTGCAAGAACTCACCGCCAACACCGACGTCATCCTCAGCGACATCTGGGGCGTGATTCATGATGGGCTGAAGGGTTTTCCTGGCCCCTGCAAGACGCTGGAGACCTTTCGCAAACAGGGCGGTACGGTGATCATGATCACCAACGCCCCGCGGCCTGCAGATTCTGTGCAGCGCCAGTTGCGGAAGATGAACATCTCCGACGACACTTACGATGCCATCGTGTCGTCCGGCGATCTGGCGCGGAATTACGTTGCATCTCACCTGAACAAGTCGGTGTTTCAGATCGGCCCTGACCGCGACAACCCCATCTTCCGGGAGCTCGATGTCACCTTCTCTTCCCTTGAGGAGGCTGACTACATCGTCTGCACCGGACCGTTCAACGACGAGGTCGAAACCGCCGAAGATTACCGGGACATGATGATCCAGGCGCGCGCGCGAAACCTGACCTTCATCTGCGCCAATCCCGACATTATCGTCGAACGCGGCGACAGACTGATCTACTGCGCGGGCGCCATCGCGGAGCTTTATCGTGAACTTGGCGGCGACGTGCTGTTCTATGGTAAGCCGCACCGTCCGATCTATGACCGTGCGCTCGAACTCGCGGCGACGAAGCGCGGGACAACAACCCCTCTTGATCGCGTCCTCGCCATCGGCGACTCGGTACGCACCGACTTGACCGGTGCGAACGCGATGGGACTCGACTGCCTCTTCGTCACGCGCGGGATTCATTCGGCCGATTTCGCCGATCTCAAGGAGATCGACGAATTCGCAATCAAGCGACTGTTCGGCGAGGTCACACCACCGCGCGCTCTGACGCGGGATTTGCAATGGTAAATCCCTGAGCGGAAATCCTGTCCCCTCGGTTACCACCAAGACACCCAAAAAAATGCCCGGCACGAGGCCGGGCATCAGGCACCTTGAGCAAAGTGCAACGCTTGGAGGCGTCTCTGGGAGCGGTTACGCCGGAACATTGTCCGGGAACACGGCTTCGATCTTGGTCTTCAGTGTCGCCGCATTGAACGGCTTCACGATGTAATTGTTCACGCCGGCTTTCTTGGCCGCGATCACGTTCTCGGTCTTGGACTCCGCCGTGATCATGATGAAAGGCGTGGTGGCGAGATTGGGGTCGCCGCGAACTTCCTTGAGCAGGTCGTAACCGGTCATCGGCTCCATGTTCCAGTCGGAGATCACCAGGCCATACTTCTTGGTGCGCATCTTGGCGAGCGCCGCCGAACCATCGCTGGCGTCGTCGATATGCTCGAAACCGAGCTGCTTGAGCAGATTGCGGATGATGCGGATCATGGTGTTGTAGTCATCGACCACCAGAACCGACATCGATAAATCCATGGCCATCGCTGTTTTTCTCCCTCAAACGCAGCAACCGGCTTGCGTCTTGAACACGTCACAAATCGGCTTCTGCCGACCCGTCTTGATTGCTGGACCGTAGCAGCCGGGCTTAAACAGCCAGTTAATCGGCTCTGTCAGAAATCCAGTAAGTTGCACCAAGTTGAGCCATCTCTTGACACCAACTGCACCACCGGGTCACGGTCTCCGCCAATCGTGCTTCAAAACATCCTTTCCAATATGCAAACGACGACATTCAAAATCATTCGCGACACCACGCCCACAAGCGAGATTGTGAAAGGCAGCGTTGTTGCGCTTGGCAATTTCGATGGCGTGCACCTCGGTCACCGCGCTGTGATTGCGGCCGCGGTTGACATGGCGCGCAAGCTAAAAAAGCCCGCTTTCGCAGTTACGTTTGAGCCTCATCCGCGGCATTTTTTCAGCCCGCACACACCGCAATTCTGGCTGACGGACGAGACCGCCAAGTTGCGGCTGCTGGCAAAGACCGGTCTCGATGGCGCCATCGTTATGACGTTCGATGCCGCGCGCGCCGGCACCACGGCGCAAGACTTTATTAATCACGATCTCATTGGCCGTCTCGGAGTGAGCGGCATATCGGTCGGATACGATTTCCATTTCGGCAAGGGCCGCAGCGGTTCGCCCTCGTTGCTCGCCAGCGAGGCCCCGCGCTTGGGGATCGAAGTCCACATCCAGCCACATATCGATATTCTCGATCGTCCGGTCTCATCAAGCGCTATTCGCATGGCGTTGGCCGAAGGACAGATCGACGACGCGACTGCAATGCTGGGCGAGCCATGGTTTATCACCGGCGAAGTCATTCATGGCGAAAAGCGCGGACGCGATCTCGGCTATCCGACCGCCAACATTCGCCTCGACAAGAATTGCGGGCTCCAACATGGCATCTATGCCGTTCGCGTCGGCCTTGGATCGCAGCGCTTCGATGGGGTGGCAAGTTTTGGCCGGCGTCCGACATTCGACAATGGTGCGCCGCTGCTCGAAATCTTTTTGTTCGACTTCAAGGGTGATCTTTACGGCAAGCGACTCGACGTTGCGTTCATCTCCTACATTCGCGACGAGCTGAAGTTCGACGGTATCGAACCGCTCATCCGCCAGATGGACGATGACAGCGTTAAGGCCCGCGCTGCTCTGGCGGCGGAACCGGATGCTTTTCCCAATCTCGGAGAGATCGGCTGAGCAAGACCGAAAAACAGAAGATGCTTGCAGGCGAATTATATCGCCCTGACGCCCCCGAGATCGTTTCGGATCAGGCGATTACGGCTAAGTGGCTGGCGCGTTATAATTCGGCGGCGGGATCAGCTCCTGATGTGATGCGGATGATCCTCGCCGAACGTCTGGCCGCTATAGGCGCAAATGTCGTGATCCGGCCGCCGTTCTTCTGCGACTATGGTACCAACATCCGTCTTGGGGATGGTGTTTTTCTGAATTTCAACTGCGTGATCCTCGACGTGGTCGAAGTGACCATCGGCGACCGCACGCAGATCGGCCCGGCTGTCCAGATTTATGCCGCCGACCATCCAAGGGACGCCAAGACACGGCGAGCTGGTCTCGAATTCGGGCGTCCGGTGCGGATCGGCAGCGATGTCTGGATCGGTGGTGGCAGTATCATTCTCCCAGGTGTCACCATCGGTGACGGAGCCGTGATCGGCGCCGGAAGTGTGGTGACCCGCGACATCGCGGCCAACCAGACGGTGGCGGGAAACCCCGCCCGCCCCATAGGCCCCGGCAGCTAAAACCATCGCCCAACCCCGGCATTTTACCCGAACCGGGTTTCCACTTCCCGCCAAAACGCGCTATTCACCCCGCCATGACCGAAAAGCCCAAATCCGACGCCGCCGATTACTCCAAAACCCTCTATCTGCCGCAGACGGACTTCCCGATGCGCGCGGGCCTGCCCCAGCGCGAACCGGAAATTCTGGCGCGATGGAACGAGATCGACCTTTACAAGCAGCTCCGCGAGACCGCGAAGTCGCGCCCAAAATTCGTGCTGCACGACGGCCCGCCCTATGCCAACGGCAACATTCACATCGGTCACGCGCTCAACAAGATCCTGAAAGACGTGGTGACCAAGAGCCAGCAGATGCTGGGGCATGACTCTAATTATGTGCCCGGCTGGGACTGCCACGGCCTGCCGATCGAATGGAAGATCGAGGAAGAATACCGCTCCAAGGGCAAGAACAAGGATGCGGTTCCCATCATCGAGTTCCGCCGCGAGTGCCGCGCCTTCGCGCAGAAGTGGATCGACATCCAGCGCGAAGAGTTCAAGCGGCTCGGGGTGATTGGCGACTGGGCCCACCCCTACACAACGATGAACTATTTTGCCGAAGCGCAGATCGCTCGCGAACTGATGAAGTTCGCAGCCAATGGCACGCTGTATCGCGGCTCCAAGCCCGTGATGTGGAGTGTCGTGGAAAAGACTGCGCTGGCCGAAGCGGAAGTCGAATACGAGGATTACACCTCGGACACGGTTTGGGTGAAGTTTCCGGTCGCGGCTGCCTTTGGCCGGCTCGCCAATGCATCGGTCGTCATCTGGACGACCACGCCGTGGACGCTGCCCGGCAACCGCGCCATCAGCTTCTCGCGCAAGATTTCCTACGGTCTGTACAAGGTCACCGATGCGCCAGCCGACAATTGGGCGAAAACCGGCGATCTTCTCATTCTCGCGGACAAGCTTGCTGAGGACGTGTTCAAGCAGGCACGCGTCACGGCCTTCGAGAAGGTCAGTGATGTTTCCGCCGACATCCTCGACGCAGTTGAGTGCGTGCACCCATTAAAGGGTCTCGATGGCGGTTACGAGTTTACCGTACCGCTGCTTGCTGGCGATCATGTCACCGACGACACCGGCACCGGCTTCGTGCACACGGCGCCGGGCCACGGACGTGAAGACTTCGATATCTGGACGGCGAATGCACGCGAGCTCGACGCACGTGGGATTAACGTCACAATCCCCTACACAGTCGACGCCAACGGCGCGCTGACCGAACAGGCACCGGGCTTCACAGGCAAGCGTGTCATCAACGACAAAGGCGAGAAAGGCGACGCCAACGAAAGCGTCATCAAGGCGCTGGTCGAGCGCGGCATGCTGCTCGCGCGTGGCCGTCTCAAACACCAATATCCGCATTCGTGGCGCTCGAAGAAGCCGGTGATCTTCCGCAACACGCCGCAATGGTTCATCGCGATGGACAAGGACATTGCAGTTGCCGGCAAGGCGAAATCCGACGACACGCTGCGCGCCCGTGCATTGCAGGCGATTTCCGTCACGCGCTGGGTGCCCGAGCAAGGCCAGAATCGTATCACCGGCATGATCTCCGGCCGTCCGGACTGGGTGGTGTCGCGCCAGCGCGCTTGGGGCGTGCCGATCACCGTGTTCGTCCGTGAAAAAGGCGACGGCTCGGCAGAAATCCTGCAGGACGAGGCCGTCAACAAGCGCATCGCCGATGCTTTCGAACAGGAAGGTGCCGACGCATGGTACGCGGAAGGCGCGCGCGAACGTTTCCTCGGCTCCCATGCCAACGAGGAATGGAAGAAGGTCGACGACATTCTCGACGTCTGGTTCGATTCAGGTTCTACGCATGCGTTCGTGCTGGAAGATCCGGTTCATTTCCCTGGGTTCGCCGGCCTGAAGCGCAAGGTCGATGGCGGCCAGGACACAGTGATGTATCTCGAAGGCAGCGACCAGCATCGTGGCTGGTTTCACTCCTCACTGCTTGAGAGCTGCGGTACGCGTGGCCGCGCGCCCTACGATGTGGTGCTGACCCATGGCTTCACGCTCGATGAGCATGGCCGCAAGATGTCAAAGTCTCTCGGCAACACCATCGAGCCGCAGAAGGTCATCAAGGACTCCGGCGCCGACATCCTGCGCCTGTGGGTGTGCGCTACCGACTATGCCGACGACCAGCGCATCGGACCGGAGATCCTCAAGAACACGATCGAGACTTATCGCAAGCTGCGCAACACCCTCCGCTGGATGCTGGGCAGCCTCGCGCATTTCAGCGATGAAGATCGGATCAAGGCCGACGACATGCCGGAGCTCGAGCGGCTCATGCTGCATCGTCTGTCGGAGGTCGATGAGGTGGTTCGGCAAGCCTACGCCGATTTCGACTATAAGACCGTGGTCGCAACGCTTTCTGCATTTATGAACACCGAATTGTCGGCGTTCTACTTCGACATCCGCAAGGACACGCTGTATTGCGATCCGCCGTCATCGATTGCACGCAAGTCAGCCCTGACGGTGATCGATTATCTATTCCGCGCCATCGTCACATGGCTCGCGCCCATTCTAAGTTTCACGACGGAAGAAACCTGGATGTCGCGCTATGGCCAGTCCGCCAAATCGGTGCATCTTGAGTTGTTCCAGCATGTTCTCGCCGCCTGGCGCAACGATGCGCTCGCGAAGAAATGGGAAACCATCCGCGACGTCCGCCGCGTGGTGACGGGAGCCCTTGAGATCGAGCGCGCCGCCAAACGGATCGGCTCGTCCTTAGAAGCCTCGCCGCTGGTGTACGTGTCGGACAAGGCAGTCTTTGCGACGCTATTCGATGTGGATCTCGCTGAAGTGGGCATCACCTCCAACGCGATGGTGTCGACCGATGAAGCGCCTGCAGGTGCGTTCAGATTGAACGACGTCCCGGGTGTCGCGGTGGTGGTTGAAAAGGCTGTCGGCACCAAATGCGCCCGCTCGTGGAAAATCCTGCCAACGGTCGGCGACGATCCGGAATATCCCGACGTGACACCGCGTGATGCCCAAGCCCTGCGTGAGCGGAAGGCATTGGGACTCGTCTGACACTTCAAGCCCGACCCGTCGCGGGCCGCCGCGACGGAAAAAAACCGTAGAACCAGGCCGGGCATGACGGCGGACGATCTCCTGTCGTGAATTTGAGGCGTTTGATGTCTCCCTTCTTCCGATCCGGGCTCATCGCAGCCATTGCTACGCTGATCCTTGATCAGGCGTCGAAGCTATGGCTGCTCAACGTGTTTGAGCTCGGCCGCCGGGGGGCCGTGACGGTGACCTCGTTTTTCGATCTCGTGCTCGCCTGGAATACGGGCATCAGCTACGGCTGGTTCCAGGACTCAGGCCCCGTCGGTCAGGCTATTCTGCTTGCGATCAAGGTCGTGGCAGTGATCGTGCTGGCAATTTGGATGGCGCGCTCCGGCACCCGTCTCGCGGTGATCGGCCTGGGGCTCATTATTGGAGGGGCAATCGGCAATGGAATCGACCGGCTGGCCTACGGCGCTGTGGTCGATTTTGCCCTTTTCCACATCGAAATCGGTGGAAAAACCTACAACTGGTACGTGTTTAACCTTGCCGATGCCGCCATCGTTGCCGGGGTCGCGGCCCTCCTGTATGACTCATTTGTGAGCCCCAGCGCCGCAAAAAGGCCCTCATAACAACGGATAGGGCGTGCTAGACAACACAGGCGTGCCTCATGGCAGTGTCTGGCAGCCATACGAGACAACGGATCAGGATGAACGCAATGCGTGAGACCGACAGCAACGGTTCAGGTGCGATGTCATCAGGAATTTCTCTCCTTCTCCGCCCCAAAATGTGGGCCGGTGCAATCCGGCTGGCCGCGGTCCTGTTGGGCGTGGGTCTGGTGCTGAGCGCAGGACCCGTCCGCGCACAGGACGACGAGGACGAAGATAGCCGGACCTTCGAACAGAAGTTCATGGACAACATCATGAGCGGTCTGGGCGCGAAGCGGATGGAAGACGCCGGAATTGACTACCGCGAACGTTCGCCGCTGGTGGTTCCTTCAAAGGTTGATCTGCCGAAGCCGGAAACGGGCAAGCCGAAGCTCGCTCCGAACTGGCCGAAGGATCCGGACGAGAGGGAACGCAAAGCCGCGAAGGAAGCGCGTAAACAGAAGGCTGTCAGCCCCGAAGAAGCTCGCATGCCATTGATGCCGAGTGAACTCGCGTCGAAAGCTTCGCAAGGCAGCAGCCGGACCCCCGACAGCACCAGCCCGGGAAGCAACGGCTCGGACAAGCCGTTCATGATGATGCCATCTGACCTTGGTTACGTTGGCGGGATATTTTCGAATCCGTTCTCCAGCAAGAAGCAGGAAGCTGCGAAATTCGATAAAGAACCCGATCGCGATGAGCTGACCCAGCCGCCGGTAGGCTATCAGACACCGTCGCCAAACTACGCCTACGGTGTGGGAGACGGTAAGCAAAAGGCTCCGAAAGAGACATGTGACCCCAGCTCCGGAAGGTGCGAGAAGACCTGGGATTAATTCCGATCGTCTCCAGCTGGTTGCTGTGACTGAATGACCACGATCCAGCTGAATGAGATCGTTTCAGGGCCCTGTAATGCCGCCTCTTGCAGCCCTGAGCTTGTCCCAGCGGTGTGTCCGCAGCCCGGGAACAAGATATGACATCCTCTCGCCGTTTCCTCGTCCGAGCCGCTGCAGCGGTCGGTCTTTTGTTGTCCCCTGTGGCTGCGCAGTCCGTCACAGCGCAAACAGGCACCCGCCCCGCGACGTTCACGCTCGATAACGGGTTGAACGTCATTGTCATTCCGGATCACCGGACGCCGGTGGTGACGCAGATGATCTGGTACAAGGTCGGGTCCGCTGACGAGACGCCTGGCAAATCCGGACTGGCGCACTTCCTCGAACACCTGATGTTCAAGGGGACCGAGGCTCATCCCGCCGGCGAATTCTCAGGCGTCATTTCGCGGATCGGCGGCAATGAGAACGCCTTCACGTCCACGGATTACACGGCCTATTTCCAGCGCGTGCCCCGCGATCAGCTCGCCACCATGATGACATTCGAGGCGGATCGGATGACCGGCCTGGTCCTGAAGGACGAAAACGTCCTGCCTGAACGTGATGTTGTGCTGGAGGAGTACAACATGCGCGTCGCCAACAATCCCGATGCGCGGCTGACCGAACAGATCATGGCGGCGCTGTATCTCAACCATCCCTATGGCCGCCCGGTCATTGGATGGCGTGGAGAAATCGAGAAGCTCAATCGCGAAGACGCATTAGAATTCTACAAACGTTTCTACGCGCCCAACAACGCCACGCTGGTGATTGCTGGAGACGTCGAAGCAGACGATATCCGGCCAGTCATCGAGGCCACCTACGGCAAGGTGCCGCCGCAGCCATCCATCCCTGCGCAGCGCGTCCGTCCACAGGAGCCGGCCCCCGCCGCCCCGCGCACCGTGACACTCGCCGATCCGCGCGTCGAACAGCCCACTATGAGGCGCTACTATCTGGTCCCGTCCGCCGTATCGGCTGCGCCCACTGAGAGCGCTGCACTGGAAGTCCTTGCGCAATTGATGGGCAGCGGCAGCAATGCATATCTTTACCGTGCGCTGGTGGTGGACAAGCCGCTCGCGGTGAGTGCGGGTGCCTGGTATCAAGGCACTGCAATCGACCCCTCGCAATTCGGCATCTCCGCGTCACCGAAGCCCGGCGTGGAATTTTCGCAGCTTGAGCAAGGCATCGACGAGGTTATCGCCGAACTGGCGAAAAATCCGGTGCCCGCTGCCGATCTTGAACGCGTGAAAACGCAGATGATCGCTGAAGCGATCTACGCGCAGGACAGCCAGACCACGCTGGCGCGCTGGTACGGCGCAGCCGTGACCGTCGGTCTCAGCGTCGACGATATTAGAAGCTGGCCGGATCGCGTACGCGCCGTCACCGCCGAGCAGGTCCGTGACGCAGCGCAGACCTGGCTCGAAAAGAAACGTTCGGTCACCGGTTACCTGATCAAGGATACCTCTGCGACAGCGGCCAAGCGTGAGGAGAAGCGTTCGTGATCACCACACGCCGGGACCTGCCCCGCATCGCAGCTGCACTTGTACTCGCCGCAACATCGCTTTTCACGGCTCCCCAACCTGCGTCCGCCGCGACGAAAATCCAGCGACTGGTCTCGCCGGGCGGCATCGAAGCATGGTTCGTGCAGGACGCCACCGTGCCGCTGGTGGCGATGGAATACGCCTTCACTGGCGGATCGACGCAGGACACCGCCGACAAACAGGGCATCGGCAGTTTCACTGCCAACATGCTTGACGAAGGCGCCGGCGATCTCGACACCAAGGTCTTCCACGAGCGGCTTGAGCGGCGCGCCATCACGATGAACTTTTCGGTGACTCGCGACTATTTCCGCGGGTCCATGCGCATGCTCAAGGAAGACAGCGGCGAAGCCTTTGACTTACTGCGATTGGCGCTCACCTCTCCGCGGTTCGATGCCGAGCCGTTGGAACGCGTTCGCTCGCAGATGATCTCGAACGCGCGCCGCGAGACCACGAATCCCGTTGCCATCGCGGGTCATCGCTTCTGGGAAGAAGCCTTTGGCACGCATCCCTATGCATGGCGGCCAAATGGCTCGGTGGAGAGTCTCTCAGCCATTCAGGCTGCTGACCTCAAGAATTTTGCGCAGCGCGTATTGGCGAAAGACACGCTGAAGGTTGCTGTCGTTGGCGACATCGATGCTGACACCCTCGGCAAGTTGCTCGATAAGACATTCGGAGCGCTGCCCGCCAAAGCCAACCTGAGGCCAGTCCCCGTAACTGATGCGACAAAGCCGCCGAAGCATGCATCCGTCGTGCTGGACGTGCCGCAGAGCTCCATCAATTTTGGAGGTCCCGGCATCGCGCGTAACGATCCGGACTTCATGGCCGCCTATATTGTGAACCACATCCTGGGTGGCGGCTCTTTTTCGTCGCGGCTTTACAAGGAAGTGCGCGAGAAACGCGGCCTTGCTTACTCCGTGTCGCAATCCTTGATCTGGATGAACAAGTCGTCGATCTTTGCCGGCACGACGGCCACCCGCGCAGACAAGGCCACCGAGACACTCGATACCATCACGAGTGAGATCGCGCAGATGGGCCGTGACGGCCCGACGCAGCAGGAACTGGACGAGGCGAAATCCTATCTCAAGGGATCGCAGATGCTGGCGCTCGACACGTCGTCAAAGATCGCAAGCGTGCTCGTGCAGTACCAGCTCGATAACCTCGGCATCGATTACATCGAAAAACGCAATGCGATCATCGATGCCGTAACGCTGGATGATACCAAGCGCGTCGCGAAGCGCATTTGGGGCCAGGGCATCCTGAGCGTTAGCGTCGGCCGTGCGTCGCAGGCTGCTGCCGAACCGGCCGCGCCTGCCAAAGCCAACTAGAGCTCTAGCGCACCTCGATCATCGCCACGCGAACACCGAGATAGACGAACAGTGCGCCAAGCGAGCGGTTGACCCAGGCGACCGCTCGCTTGGCCCTTCTTGCGCGATGCGCGGCTTTTGCTGCCGCCACAGCGACGGCGGCATTCCAGAGCGTGCCGTTGATGTTGAAAATGATCCCCAGGACCGCAAAAGCGACCGCCTTGTGAGGTGAATCGGCGGCGACGAACTGCGGCAGAAACGCCAGGAAGAACAGCGCCACTTTCGGATTCAGCGCATTGGTCAGCGTGCCCTGCCAGAACACGGTCCGCAGACTGACGGGCCCTTCGCGATCCGACACCTCATCTGCTGCTCCGGTGCTAAGCAACATCCGGACGCCCATCCAGCAGAGATAAATGGCACCGACCAGCTTCACCACCGTAAAGGCTGCGGATGAGGCGGCCAAAAGTGCGGACAAACCGATGGCAGCTGCGAAAACATGCACGAGGCAACCGCAACAAATGCCGAGCGCCGCAGCGATGCCACCACGCCAGCCGAGCTGAACGCTGCGGCCGACGATATAAGCCGTGTCAGGGCCTGGCGTGACATTCAGCAGGACGCCGGAGAGAACGAACAGCCAGAGATCATGAATACCGAACATCTTTCACCTGCGCCCTGATGCGGTAAGCTGCACATTACATACGAGTGGAGCAGATTTGACGTTCGCTACACTGCTTGCCGCAAATTCGTTATGCGAAGTCAAATCCCAAGCTCCGCTAGAATCTTATCTTTACGAGTGGTCTTTCGATTCTAACGTTCGCTAAAGTGCCTACCGAGATAGGATGCGAACGTTAGAATCGGACCACTAGCAAGCAGGTACCCGTCATGATTCGTCTCGCCCGCGCTCAAGAGGCCGCCGTTGTAGCAGCCATCGTTCATGCGGCCTACGTGGTCTATTTGCCGCGCATCGGGCGCGAGCCGGGTCCTATGCTCGACGACTACGACGAACTGGTCGCCGAGGGCAGTGTGTACGTTCTTGAAGAGGGCGGGGAGATCGAGGGTCTCATCGTGCTTATTCCTGAAGACAGGACGATGCTGCTCGACAACGTCGCCGTCCGCCCCGAGGCGCAGGGCAAGGGATACGGCAACCGACTTATCGCTTTCGCTGAAGACGAGGCACGGGCCGCAGGCTACGATTCCATTCGCCTGTTCACCCACGAACTGATGACGGAAAACCAGGCGCGCTACAAATACCTTGGATTCGTCGAGACCCATCGCGGCGAAGAGAAGGGTCTGAAACGCGTCTATATGACCAAGGCACTTTGATAGCTAGCCGAATAACGGCGTGCCTGGAACGAACGCATCGAACGCGGCCCAGAACTGCTGGCGATAACGATCCTGCTCCTGCAGGATTTCGTGTTTGGAGCCGGCAATGACGAGGTGCGATCCGGCGCGCAGGTGATAGGCGAACTCCTCGATCGCCGCGGTGGACACGACCGTATCGTTGCTGGCGGCAAGCATCAAAATCGGCTGACGAATGCGGGAGGGATAGTCCAGCGCGCGGAAGTCCATCATCGCCTTGAATGCGGTGTCCGCCCACGCCACTGTGGGAGATGCGATACCGAGCGTGGGGTCCTCCTCCAGGATCGCGATATTGCGCGCGTAGCGGACTGGATCGGATGTCAGAGGATTGCCGACAAAGCCGTTCGTTCCCATCAGCTTGCCGTTGCCACCGGGCACATAGGTGCCACCCATGCCGAGCCAACGCAGTCCACGCACCAGCATTCGTGTCGGTACCTTCATGCTGAGACCGGGCAGATCGATCATCGGCGCTGTGAGGACAATACGATCGAACCAGCGCTTGCCGGACCGTGCCACGCGCAACAGCACCGCGCCGCCCATCGAGTGCGCCAGCGCGAAATAAGGTGGCGGGCAATCCGGCAGCATGATCTGCTGCACGAAAGTCTCGACGTCGATTTCAAAATCGGAAAATCGGCGCACATAGCCCTTCCGCGGATCGCGCAGTTGCCGCGACGAATGGCCCTGCCCGCGCCAGTCGATCATCGCAACGGCGAAGCCTCGCTCACGCAGGTCCCGCACCGTCTCGAAATATTTCTCAATGCTTTCGGCGCGGCCGGTGAAGACGCAGACCGTGCCTTTGCGGTTGGCAGGTGGCTGCCAGCGCGCAAATCGCAATTCGGCGCCATCCGGCGTCTTGATGGTGCCGCTCACGACATTGTCGGGCACGGGATTGGACGGCGTGGAAACGAGCGTCATGGGCGGGACCAACAGTGCAAATAAATCGGAAAAACCGGCAGGAGACGGGGAACAAAAAAGAGAGGCCGAATCCCTCTTGAACACCCGGAACCCCCTCCCATATCAGTTTCGTGCAGGCCTCTCTAGGCTGCACGCAGAACGAAAACCCGGCCCAATGGCGGGTTGTCTGCTCTTTAAATCAAAGAGTGGCGCGTTGTGCATGTGCGACGGTTTCTTGGCCAAGTTTCTTGGACGAAGCGTCACGCCTGAAAACGCGCTAGTCGCTCATTAGGAGGACTACACCATGCGTACTTTCGATCTCACTCCGTTTCATCGTTCCACCGTTGGTTTCGACCGCCTGTTTTCGCTGCTCGATCAAGTGAACGGCGATGGCGCGCCGGGCTATCCGCCCTACAACATTGAGCGCACCGGCGAGAACGACTTCCGAATTACCGTTGCAGTATCCGGCTTCTCCCAGAACGAAATCTCGATTGTCGCGAAGGAAAATACGCTGACAATCAAGGGCGAGAAGGTTGCGAACGAGAACACCAAAGGCCACGCCGAGGTGCTCTATCGCGGCATCGCGTCGCGTGCTTTCGAGCGTCAGTTCCAGCTTGCCGACTTCGTGCAGGTCAAGAACGCCTCGCTTGAGAACGGCCTGCTCCATGTCGATCTCGTCCGCGAGATTCCGGAAGCCGCCAAGCCTCGCCAGATTCCGATCACCACATCGGCTTCTGCTGGCTCTCAGGTGACTGAGAAGGCTGCGGCCTAAGTTACCAGCTCATAACCTCCTGCAAACTACGAAGCGCCCCGATCCCCCGGGGCGCTTTTTTCTGCGCCGCGCGTTATCGAACCGCGGCTCGATGCCCGCCGACAAAACCACCATGAGCGATTCCTATTCACCTGCAGCCAAGCATCGCGAGGAGATTGGTTATCTCGCAATCGTTGCTGCGCTGATCGTGAGCCTCATCATGGTCACCTGGATCGTCGGCTACACCCATCGCGTCACGTATCTCGGCCCGGACAACGGCGCGGCTCAGACGGCGAGCGAAGTACGGTTGAGAACCGAGCCTGCGGCCGATTACAGGATCGTGCGCAATGAGATCTATGCGGGCTTGAAGGCCGGCTGCCGCTATGACTTCAACTACAGTCCGGAGTTCGGCACCAGCCGCGGCGCCAAATTCAATTATATCCGCTACGTCCGCAACGCGACGCTGGTGGATTGTCCGGAACAGCTGCCTCTGACGACAACGTCGCCCTCACCGAAGTGAGGACGACGCGCCGCACCTGTCTTCCCCGTCCCAGAGCGGAAAAATCAATCCAAGGGTTGTACCGGAGGCAACGCCTGCGTGGGCCAGAGCTTCAGTGTTGAAGCCGTTGCTGGCGCAGCAGGTGGCGAGGCAATGGCACTGACTGTGGCTGCCGGCTTTACCTCCGCGGTCTTGTCCAACGGAGCTGGTGCTGGGGACCGCTCGGCCGCCGGCGCTCCAGCGGCAGAATGCTCCGCCGGTGTTGCCACAGCTTTTGGCGTCTCGGATGAAGCAGCCGGGTTGGCGGCAGGAACCGGACCAGCCGATGGCGTCTGGCTCGCAACCTTCGGGGCGGCGCCACCCTTGGCAACACGCGGAACCGGCGCCGGTGGGCGCGGCGCACGGCGGAAATCCTGCTGATAAAGCGGCGGCCCCGGAGGGGGTCCGTAAGCGAGACTATCACCCACAGCGAGAGCCGGAACGAAGCGCATGATCCGGCCAGTCCGGGCATCGATCACCAGCCTGCCCTCAATCCCTCGGGGACCGGCCGCAGCCATGGTGTAAACCCAGCCTCGCCGGGCGACCGGACCAAGCGGCATATAGCCTGAAGAGCGAACGACGCTCACAACCTGATAGGGCGGCAATACAGGCCGAGGATACGGCGCACCCCGCTCCACTCGGATCGGAGGCAGCGCCGCGTCGGAATCCCGTTCGTACACGTCCGGCGCATAGGGCCCCTGCGCACGAGGCGCCGGTGCGTAATATCGCGGCGGTGGCGGCGCGACTTCATCCTCTATCGGTGGCGGCGCAGGCCCGCGGACATCCTCCACCACCGGGAGATCATCCACAGCCAACGCAGGCTGTGCAGCGAAAGACACGGAAGCCACCACGCCGACGGCGAAAGCCTGCCAAACCAGCCTTTTCCCCGAGAACAACGCCATTACATAACGCTCCCTTAGTGCCCCCCAAGAACCGTTCCAGACCGTCAGGTCGGTGACGAATGTCGTGTCGGATTTGGGCGGAGCTTGGGCCGCACAGCGGCGGCTTTATCTCATTCGCGAGGCAAGCGGATGGGGAAGATGTCTGCGTTGACCTATCCTGGCGGGGACTCACGCGCGCTTGTGTGATAGTAAAAAGTTTGGCAATCTCGTGGTTAGGACAGTATCACTGTCCCAATTTTCCGGGGAGACCCGGCACAGTTTTTGCGAATCTTTCGCAAGACTGACCTGAAGCAGGCCGCGTGTGAGCCGGAAACGGCACTAGCGAGCTGCACTTTCGAAAGCAAGGCTCGTCAGATGCGAGCGGTGGCCTTCAGGGTGCCGCAAGCGTCGAAGCTGCGGCCAAAATGGGTTTAAATAGACAGCTTCTAAGGAAGCGTGGGGATAAGAATGAGCGGGTCAGAGTTTGAACGTGACGACATCAAGGTGGATGCGCCCATGGCGGACCAGGCCTTGAAACCGCGCGAACATACTTGGCGCCCGGCAGCCGAAGGTCTGTACGATCCCGCACTGGAAAAAGATTCTTGCGGTGTCGGCTTCATCGCCAACATCAAGGGCAAGAAATCGCATCAGATCATCAGCGATGCCATCAGCATTCTTTGCAACCTCGAGCATCGCGGCGCTGTGGGCGCCGATCCACGCGCCGGCGACGGCGCAGGCATTCTCGTGCAGATTCCGCACGCTTTCTTCGCGCGCAAGGCCAAGGATCTCGGCTTTACGCTGCCGAAGCCCGGCGACTACGCCGTGGGATCGCTCTTCATGCCGCGCGAAAAGCCATGGCGTGAAGTCATCCAGGGCATCATCGCGGATCAGATCAAGAAAGAGCATCTGACGCTGATCGGCTGGCGCGAAGTGCCGACCGACAACTCATCGCTTGGTGAAACGGTCAAGCCGACCGAGCCGAACGTAATGCAGGTGTTCATCGGCCGTGGCCCGAACACCAAGTCGGAAGACGATTTCGAACGTCATCTCTACATCCTGCGCAAGGCGATCTCGAACGCGATCTATCAGCGTCGCGAGCGTTCGCTTGCGGGCTACTATCCGATGTCGCTGTCGTGCCGGACTGTCGTCTACAAGGGCATGTTCCTCGCGGACCAGCTCGGCAAGTACTATCCCGACCTGCATGAAGCGGATTTCGAATCCGCGCTGGCGCTGGTTCACCAGCGCTTCTCCACCAACACGTTCCCGGCGTGGTCGCTGGCGCATCCCTATCGCATGATTGCGCACAACGGCGAGATCAACACGCTGCGCGGCAACGTCAACTGGATGGCCGCACGTCAGGCATCGGTGAGCTCGGAGCTCTACGGCGAAGACATCACCAAGCTCTGGCCGATTTCCTATGAAGGGCAGTCCGACACGGCCTGCTTCGACAACGCGCTCGAATTCCTGGTGCAGGGCGGTTACTCGCTGTCTCACGCCGTGATGATGATGATTCCGGAAGCATGGGCCGGCAACCCGCTGATGGATGAGAAGCGGCGCTCGTTCTATGAATATCATGCGGCCCTGATGGAGCCATGGGACGGCCCGGCGGCGATTGCCTTCACTGACGGCCGGCAGATTGGCGCGACGCTCGATCGCAATGGCCTGCGTCCTGCGCGTTATCTCGTCACCAAAGATGACCGCATCGTCATGGCGTCCGAAATGGGCGTGCTGACGATTCCGGAAGACCAGATCGTCACCAAGTGGCGCCTGCAGCCCGGCAAGATGTTGTTGGTCGATCTTCAGCAGGGCCGCCTCATCCCCGACGACGAGATCAAGGCTGAATTGTCTAAGAGCCATCCTTATCGCGAATGGCTCGACCGCACGCAGATCGTGCTCGAAGACATGGCTGAATCGCCGGCCAAGGCTGCGCGTTCCAACTTGTCGCTGCTCGAACGTCAACAGACGTTTGGCTACAGCCAGGAAGATCTGAACATCCTGATGACGCCGATGGCGGCCACCGGTGAAGAAGCCGCGGGCTCCATGGGCACCGACACGCCGCTGTCAGCGCTGTCGAACAAGCCGAAGTCGCTGTTTACTTACTTCAAGCAGAACTTCGCACAGGTGACGAACCCGCCGATCGATCCGATCCGCGAAGAACTGGTGATGAGCCTCGTCTCCATCATCGGTCCGCGCCCGAACCTGTTCGACCTTGAAGGCCTGTCGAAGACCAAGCGCCTCGAAGTGCGCCAGCCGATCCTGACCGACGCAGATCTGGAGAAGATCCGCTCGATTTCGGAAGTGGGTGACAATCACTTCAAGTCGCGCGCGCTCGACACCACCTTCCACGCGGGCCTCGGAGCCTCGGGTATGGAGCAGGTGCTCGATGAGCTGTGCGGACGCGCCGAAGCAGCCGTGCGTGAGGGCGTCAACATCATCATCCTGTCGGACCGCGCTGCCGGCTCCGATCGCATTCCAATTCCGGCGCTGCTGGCCTGCGCCGCCGTGCACCATCACCTGATCCGCGTCGGTCTGCGCACCTCCGTCGGTCTCGTGGTCGAGTCCGGTGAGCCGCGCGAAGTGCATCACTTCGCCTGTCTCGCGGGCTATGGCGCTGAGGCGATCAACCCGTATCTGGCGTTCGAGTCCGCCATCGCGATGAAGGACCAACTGCCGGCCAAGCTCGACGACAAGGAAATCGTCAAGCGCTACATCAAGTCGATCGGCAAGGGCCTGCTCAAGGTCATGTCGAAGATGGGCATCTCCACCTATCAGTCCTATTGCGGCGCGCAGATTTTCGACGCCGTCGGCCTGAAGGCGGATTTCGTCGCCAAGTATTTCGCGGGTACGCATACGCGCATCGAAGGTGTCGGCCTCGCCGAGATCGCCGAAGAAACCGCGCGCCGACACAGCGAAGCCTTTGGCGACGAGCAGGTCTTCAAGACTGCTCTCGATGTCGGCGGCGAATACGCTTTCCGCTCCCGTGGCGAAGAGCACGCATGGAACGCAGAAACCGTCTCGCTGCTTCAGCATGCCGTGCGCGGCAACTCGCAGGAGCGCTATCGCGCATTCGCAAAGGTTCTGAACGAGCAATCCGAGCGCTTGCTGACGCTGCGTGGCCTGTTCCGCATCAAGACTGCCGAGGACGACAAGCGCAAGCCGGTGCCGCTCGATGAAGTCGAGCCGGCGAAGGACATCGTCAAGCGCTTCGCCACCGGCGCGATGTCGTTCGGCTCCATTTCGCGTGAAGCGCACACCACGCTTGCGGTCGCCATGAACCGCATCGGCGGCAAGTCCAACACCGGCGAAGGCGGCGAGGAATCAGACCGCTTCAAGCCGCTTCCGAACGGCGACTCGCTGCGTTCGGCGATCAAGCAGGTGGCTTCGGGCCGTTTCGGCGTGACGACGGAATACCTCGTCAACTCCGACATGATGCAGATCAAGATGGCCCAGGGTGCGAAGCCCGGCGAAGGCGGTCAGTTGCCCGGCCACAAGGTCGACGCGACCATCGCCAAGGTGCGTCACTCGACCCCGGGCGTCGGCCTGATCTCGCCGCCGCCGCACCATGACATCTACTCGATCGAAGACCTCGCGCAGCTCATCTACGACCTCAAGAACGTCAATCCGGACGGTCAGGTGTCGGTAAAGCTCGTCTCGGAAATCGGCGTCGGCACGGTTGCCGCCGGCGTTGCCAAGGCACGCGCCGACCACGTCACCATTTCGGGCTTCGAGGGCGGCACCGGCGCTTCGCCTCTCACCTCGATCAAGCACGCCGGCTCTCCGTGGGAGCTCGGTATCGCCGAAACCCACCAGACGCTGGTGCGCGAACGTCTGCGCAGCCGCATCGTGGTGCAGGTCGACGGCGGTTTCCGTACCGGACGCGACGTCGTGATCGGCGCCCTGCTCGGCGCGGATGAAATGGGCTTTGCCACCGCTCCGCTGATTGCGGCCGGCTGCATCATGATGCGCAAGTGTCATCTCAACACTTGCCCGGTCGGCGTTGCGACACAGGATCCTGTGCTGCGCAAGCGCTTCACCGGCCAGCCTGAGCACGTGATCAATTACTTCTTCTTCGTTGCCGAAGAAGTGCGCGAGATCATGGCTTCCCTCGGCTTCCGCACCTTCCAGGAGATGGTCGGCCAGAGCCAGATGCTCGACCAGACCCGCCTGGTGGCACACTGGAAGGCAAAGGGCCTCGACTTCTCGAAGCTGTTCTACAAGCAGCAGGCGCTGCCCGGGCAGAAGATCTACCACGCGGAATCCCAGGATCATCACCTGGACAACGTGCTCGACCGTACCCTCATCAAGGAAGCTCGTGCGGCCATCGACCGCGGCGCACCGGTGAAGATCTCTGCCGAGATCCACAACACCGACCGCAGCGCAGGCGCGATGCTGTCCGGCGCAGTGGCGAAGGCCTACGGTCACGAAGGTCTGCCGCTCGACACCATTCATGTCAGCCTCAAGGGCACCGCAGGTCAGGCGTTTGGTGCTTGGCTGGCGCGTGGCGTCACCTTCGACCTCGAAGGCGAAGGCAACGACTATGTCGGCAAGGGCCTCTCCGGCGGACGCATCATCGTGCGGCCGCCGCGGATCTCGGGCATCGTGCCTGAGGAATCCATCATCGTCGGCAACACCGTTCTCTACGGCGCGATCGAGGGTGAAGCCTATCTGCAAGGTGTTGCGGGTGAGCGTTTCGCCGTACGCAACTCCGGTGCGGTTGCCGTTGTCGAAGGTGCAGGCGATCATTGCTGCGAATACATGACCGGCGGCATCGTCGTGGTGCTCGGCCGTACTGGCCGCAACTTCGCTGCCGGCATGTCGGGCGGCGTCGCCTATGTCATCGACGAGGACGGCACGTTCGAAAAGCGCTGCAACCTGGCGATGGTCGACCTCGAACCGGTCCTGTCCGAAGAGCTCATCAACGAGAACGCGTTCCACCAGAGCGGCGACCTCGAAGCTCATGGCCGTGTCGACGTGTTTGCGAACCTGCTCGGCGCCGACGTCGAGCGCCTCCATGTTCTGATCTCACGTCACGCCAAGCTCACCGGCTCGGCGCGGGCGCAGCACATTCTCGCGAACTGGAAGACGTATCTGCCGATGTTCCGCAAGGTCATGCCGGTCGAATACCGTCGCGCGCTGAAAGAGATGAAATCGCGCGAGCCGGAAGAGCCGAAAATCGCAATCGGCGCATGAGCAAATCGGTTTTTGAATTCTCCTTGTCGGGGCTTCGGGTTTAATGGGTAAGGTTACAGGTTTTCTCGAGATCGAGCGCAGCGACCGCCAATACACGCCGGTCGCGGAGCGGGTGAAGCATTTCAACGAATTCGTCATCCCGCTGAGCGAGAAGGACGTTCGCGATCAAGCCGCGCGCTGCATGAATTGCGGCATTCCGTATTGCCATGGCACCGGCTCGGTTCAGCCCGGTACGCCAGGCTGCCCGGTCAACAACCAGATTCCGGACTGGAACGACCTCGTCTACACCGGCAACTGGGAAGAAGCGTCGCGCAATCTGCATTCGACCAACAACTTCCCGGAGTTTACCGGCCGCATCTGCCCGGCGCCGTGCGAAGCGTCCTGTACGCTGAACATCAACGACAATCCGGTCACGATCAAAACCATCGAATGCGCCATCGTCGATCGCGCCTGGGACAACGGCTGGCTCAAGCCGGAGATCGCCGCGCAGAAGACCGGCAAAAAGGTCGCCGTGGTTGGCTCCGGTCCCGCAGGCCTCGCCGCTGCACAGCAACTCGCACGCGCTGGCCACGAAGTGCACGTGTTCGAGAAGTTCGCCAAGGCCGGCGGCTTGCTCCGCTACGGCATTCCGGACTTCAAGATGGAAAAGGGCATCATCGACCGCCGCGTGGCGCAGATGGAGGCCGAAGGCGTGGTCTTCCACTACAACACCGTGGTGGGTGGTGCTTATGCGGGCGCGACCGATCCGCAGGATCTCCTGAAGAATTTCGATGCCGTGGCGTTGACCGGCGGTGCGGAAGCGCCGCGCGATCTGCCGATCGCGGGCCGCGATCTCGACGGCATCCACTACGCGATGGATTTCCTGCCGCAGCAGAACCGCCGCGTGAGCAACGAGCCTCTGAACGGCACCCGCGAGATCCTCGCCAAGGGCAAGGATGTGGTCGTGATCGGCGGCGGTGATACGGGTTCAGACTGCATCGGCACTTCGATCCGTCAGGGCGCGTTGTCGGTCACTCAGCTTGAAATCATGCCGGCTCCGCCCGAGCGCGAAAACAAGGGCCTGAGCTGGCCGAACTGGCCGCTGAAGATGCGCATCTCGTCGAGCCAGGCGGAAGGCGCGAAGCGTGAATACGCCGTGCTGACCCAAAAGTTCTCCGGCGAGAACGGCAAAGTGACGAAAATGCACTGCGTGCACGTGGACGAGAAATTCCAGCCGGTGCCAGGTACAGAGTTTGAACTGAAGACTGAGCTCGTGCTGCTGGCCATGGGTTTCGTGCATCCCGTTCACGAAGGCCTGCTCAAGAAGCTCGGCATCGAGCTCGATCCGCGCGGCAATGTGCGCGCCTCGACCAACGACTACCAGACCTCGATTCCGAAGGTGTTTTCGTCGGGCGACATGCGCCGCGGCCAGTCGCTTGTCGTCTGGGCAATCCGCGAAGGCCGGCAGTGCGCAGCATCGATTGATCAGTACCTGATGGGATCAACCACCCTGCCCCGCTGATCTCCGGTGACAGACAAAACGAAAAGCCCCGCCATCGTGCGGGGCTTTTTGATTCACGACTTACGCGACGCTCGCCATTCAAGAACAGCGGCCACCAACCCGAACAAAGCGGTGGCATAGAGCACGTGTCGGTCGACGCCGAACACATAGACCAGGATCGCAACAAACCAGATCGATCCGGTGAACCAGATCGCGATGGCGAGAGAAGGTGGAAGACGGCTCATTGAACGTTCTTTTCATCTGCGCGGTTCCTTTGGCAGATCCGCGCAGCGCCGTCGTCTCACTGCGCGCAGAAGCTCAAATGCTTTTGCGAATGGCGAGATTTTATCGCCCCCAAAGAAAAAGGCCCCGTCCGGTGACGGGGCCTTTTCTCCGCATTAGCGAGTCGGATTACTCGATCACGCGAATGACGCGGCGGGTGCGCGGCTCAACGATCACGCGCTGATTGTTCACCACCGCATAGCTGTATTCTGCATGGCGAGGGACGGGTTGAAGTTCGACGTAAGTCGGCAGCGGCTCACCCACTACGACGCGCTCACGTACGACCACTGAACGCGCAGGCGCGCCTGTGACCGACGAAATCACGGCCGTTGGAATATCCACGGCCGCACCAACTGCCGCGCCCACCGTACCACCAACCGCTGCACCGACCGGGCCGCCGACTGCGCCACCGGTGGCCGCACCGTTGTTCGCGCCTTCAATGGTGGCCGCTTGCGCAAACGCCAAACTCGGCGACAAGGCAAGGACGGCAACGGTCACTGCTGTACGAATTCTCATGTCATCCTCCAGTACGAATTCAGAGGATGACCAACGGCCCGTTGCCGGGACCGTTCCGGAAAAATGATGTTGGAACCGCGCAGAATTTCATTGATGGAACGGAACAAGAAGTCCGCTCACAGAAACACTCAGCGCGAAAACCACGGGAAGAAAGAAGATATTCCACTCTGCTGGGGACGAGGCGCATCGCGCGACACGCGTTGTTGGCGCGGCGAACCAGCCTGTGCTTGTCCACCTGCATCCACAAAACCTTGCGCGACCGGTTGCGACGCGGGCTTCTTCGTCGCCTTTGGCTTTTGTGCAGCGGCTGCGGTGCCGTCCGATGGTGCAGCGGCGACAGCCGGATCTCCCGCAGGGGCGCTCAATGATCCGACTTCGCGCCGCGGCCAGGAAAAATCATCCGCGCGACCGGCGGGCGCACTGAGCGGTTCGCCTTTCACCATGGTCTTTGCCGCGAGCTGATCAACCGATGTGGGGCGAGCTCCCGCACCACCCAGCAATTCATCACCACCGACCGATGATGCCACCAACGGCACAATCGGGCCGACCAGCGGACGCTGCCGTCCGGCAGCATCCGGAGTAACACTAGGACTGACATTCGCTTCCGGCTCTGTCGGCAGTTCAACCGGCGCAGCACGCGATCCCAGCACGCGGCGAATTTCGCGCTCCGTGTAGTGCGCAAGCTTGCGCGCACCGGCCTTGGTGAAGAACACGCCGTCTGAAGCGCGCAGCCGGCGGATCTGACCTTCGAAGTCCGGTCCCTGCTGTGCGAAACGTCCCACATCGTCGACGAAGCCATCCCACACATCGACATAAGTGATCCCGGCCTTGCCGGCCGCATCGCGATAAAGGGCATCGAGGAACAGCATGTCCGACGTAGCCTTGGGGCCGCGCACCGCAGGCAGGCCCACCCACAGTATCGGCACGCCTTTGGTTTTCAGGACCGCGATCATCTCCTCGATCTTCTTCGAATAGAGTTCGACCCAGCGGTCGTCACGGAATTCATAGGAACCGCCTCCCGAACGCCCGGCCTTCTCCGACGCGATGATGCTCGGTTGATCGTCATCGTCGGGTGCAACTTCGTTGTCAGCAGGCTTGGAGTCAGCTGGTTTAGTGTCCGCGGGCTTGTTCTCCGTCGTCTTGTTGTCTGCAGGCTTGCCATCGGTGTTGGTGTCGGCTGCCTTGTCGCCGGGCTTCTTCGCGCCCTTGTTGTCGGCTTTGTCAGCGCCCTTGGCGTCAGCCTTCTTTTCCGGTTCGCGGATCGGAATGCGGTCATGAAGGCCGAGCATGACGACGATCACATCCGGCTTCTCTGTGGCGAGAATGCCCTTGGCTGCCGCAGCCCAGTCGGCTGGATCGCCCTTAGGCTGATATTTGATCAGACCGGATACGGTCTTGTGTTTGCGGATCACGCCGAGTTCTGGCGTTTCCGACAATGCATCCTCGAGACCATAGGCCAGCCAGTCGGCCATGGCGTCGCCGAGCACCAGAACGTTGCGATCCGCCGGCGCTTCCCGCTTTGCAGGTGGTGGCGCGCGCGAAAAATCCTGCGGGCGTGGAGCCTGCTGTTGCTCTGACGAGCGGGGACCAAACACATCGCCGAACGGCGAGGAGAAAAACCCTCCCCCACCGCCGCGTTGTTGCTGCTGTGGATGTTGCGGCGCTGGACGGCGACCGAAACCACCGAAGCCGAAATCGAAAAACTGCGCGGAGGCCGGCGCGACGATGCCGAACATCATCGCTCCCGCGACCGCTAATACGATGAGCGGACCGCGTTCAGGGAACAAGCGCAGGAAAGGCTTCCGTTTCGACATCTGTCTCACAGGGTGGAGAAAACCGTCACACCAAAATAATAGCAGATTCAGGCCCGAAGGGGGCGAAATCGGGCGTCATAAACGGTGCCGCCCAGGTCTTCGTCAAGGGCTTTCGACGACATGGCCGGGGTTGTTCCCGGCCTCCGCCTGAATCCGTTCCAAACGGCGCAAAAACGTTTGCGCTAACCGTCAGCGCTGCCGCAGCCTGTCCAGAACGCCGGCTGACGCGAAGCCATCCGCCGGTGCGCCGATGGAGGCCTGAAAATTACGCAAGGCCTGGCGGGTCTGGCCGCCGAGATTGCCGTCGGGTTCACCGCGATAAAAGCCACGCTGCGCCAGCAAATCCTGCAACTCAAGTCGCTCCGCGCGTGACAGCACGCGCTCCTGGCGCGGCCATGCCTGCACCAGCGGGCCGCCGCCGCGCAGCCGGTCGGCGAAGTGACCGATGGCCAGCGCATAGGCTTCCGCCGGATTATACTTGGTGATGGCGCGGAAGTTACCGAGCATCAGGAAGCCAGGACCTTCAGCCCCCGCGGGCGCCAGCAAAAATGCCTTGTCGTTGGTGTGCGGGAATCCCTTGCCGCCAGCGCGGCGAATGCCGAGGTGCTCCCACTGCGCAATCGTCATGACCTTTGAGCGATCTGCGAACATGTAATTGAAGCCCGGAGGCACTTCGACCTCGTAGCCCCATGTCTGACCCGGCACCCAGCCGTTCTTCCTGAACATGTTCGATGTCGAAGCCAGAATATCCGGCACGTCATCAACGATGTTGCGCTTACCGTCGCGGTCGAAGTCCACCGCGAAACGCTTGAATGCCGATGGCATGAACTGCGTCGCGCCGAACGCGCCTGCCCACGAGCCGCGCAATTGCGCTGGCGTTAGATCGCCGTGATGGAGAATTTCCAGCGCGTCGAGAAACTCTTCCCGGAAATAGGCCTGACGCCGGCCGACGCAGGCGAGCGTCGCAGTCGAAT
The DNA here is from genome assembly GCF_055386385.1 of Afipia dichlorophenoxyacetatis. Taxonomy (NCBI): domain Bacteria; kingdom Pseudomonadati; phylum Pseudomonadota; class Alphaproteobacteria; order Hyphomicrobiales; family Nitrobacteraceae; genus Afipia; species Afipia dichlorophenoxyacetatis. The sequence continues at coordinate 5,380,047 of NZ_AP029250.1, forward strand.
TCAGCACGCTGCGGTCGCCGCCCTGCGTCGAATAATTCGATTCAATGCCCCAGATCGCCGCCACGATGTAGCGATCGACCCCGTAGGTCTGTTCGACCGCGTCGAATGTGGCTTTGTACTTTGTGAGCATCTCGCGGCCGCGGGCGAGACGCGTGTCATTGACCAGAACGTCAAGATAATCCCACACCGCCTTGGTGAATTCCGGCTGGGAATCCACCAGATCCATGATGCGCAGGTCCGGTGAAAGGTCCGCCGTAAATTGCTGGAAGCTCTCCTGCGAGATGCCGCGGCGTGCCGCGTCCGGCCAGAGCCCTGCGACACATTGATCGAAATTCGCCGCCGCCTGCCGGATGGCATCGGCGGTCATATCCGGATGGCCAGAGGCGCCGTCCTCGCCGCTCCATTCCTTTGCGGACCCCGCCTGCGCCATACGGCGCGGCTGCCCAGTCTGCCGCGCAGGACCATTCGGCTGCGTGATCGAGCCGGTGACATCGCCATTGGACGGCGCAGGACCACCGCCGGCCATCATGCATGCGGATACCGACACCGCCAGCACGCCCAGCGCCAGCATTGTTGCACCCGCAGACAGTGTTCTGCCGATTATTTCCGAAACCCGCATGTCGGCCTATATCCCCGGAAAATACCCCGGCGACTAGAAGGCCCAGACGGGGTTTCCACCGTCTTAACAAGTGTGCACTTTTTCGCGTCCAATCAATGACAGGGGCGACCGCAAAATCGTCGCGGCCTCTTTACCGTGCTGTCACATGGGGACCGTCAGACAGGGGGCGGATTGCGCTCCATCGACGTGCTCCGCTGATGCCAATAAGGATATGGCAGCGTCACCTTGCTGGCTTCATCCAGCCTTGCGACCTGCTCCTTGGTCAAAGTCCAGCCGATGGCGCCGAGGTTCTGCTTCAGCTGCTCCTCGGTGCGTGCACCGACGATCACAGTCGACACCGTCGGCCGGTGCAGCACCCAGTTGAGGGCGATCTGCGGCACGGTCTTGCCGGTCTCCTTGGCAATTTCGTCGAGCGCATCGACCACGCGGTACACGTACTCGTCAGGCACCGGCGGACCCATCTCCGCCGTGCTCGGAAGCCGGCTGACCTCCGGCCGCGGCTGTCCGCGCCTGATCTTGCCGGTGAGGCGGCCCCACCCCAATGGCGACCACACCACCGCACCGATGCCTTGATCCTGTCCGAGCGGCATCAGCTCCCACTCGTAATCGCGTCCGACCAGCGAATAGTAAGTCTGGTTGGCGACGTAGCGCGGGTATCCATATTTGTCCGCAACGGCGAGGGATTTCATCAGGTGCCAGCCGGAGAAATTCGAGGCACCGACGTAGCGGATCTTGCCCGCCCGCACGAGCATGTCGAGGGTCGACAGCACTTCGTCAGGTGGCGTCATCGCATCGAAGCCGTGAAGTTGGAACAGATCGATATAGTCCGTGCCCAGTCGTTTGAGCGAACCCTCCACCGCAGAGATCAAATGATAGCGTGATGAGCCGACATCGTTCGGCGTATCGCTGAACCGGAATGTGGCCTTGGTCGAAATCAGGGCCTTGTCACGCCGGCCCTTCAGCGCTTCGCCCAGCACGCGCTCGGATTCACCGCGCGAATAGACGTCCGCAGTATCGAACATCGACACGCCTGCGTCGAAGCAGATGTCGAGCAGCCGGCGGGCTTCGGTCGCGTCGGTATTTCCCCAGCCGGCCAAGCGTCCTACGCCGCCGAAGGTGCCTGTGCCGAATGACAGTGCGGGGACGGTGAGGCCTGAGGCGCCGAGACGTCGGTATTCCATTCATTGCTCCTGAATGATGCAAGCGGTTGCGGCTCCTGCGCGGAGCCAGAGGCGGGGTGCGGCAACAGATTAGGCACAGCACGCGCACCGCGCCAGACAACCAAACAGCATGGGTGGTGCGCCTCTGATTTCAGACGCGAAACCAGTCGAATTCCTGCGCCCGGTCGCTCAGCGATCGCGGAAACCATGATCACACATCCGCCGCTTTGCGCCTTTGTTCTACCTGTCAAACACGCTACCAACGGAACATACTCAGCCCCGAAATTTTAGAACGTTAACCATTTTGGATACCCGCCCTTTGTCCTCTCTCACGCCACACAAAAGAGCCTCATGAAAATCCGCAAAGCTGTCTTCCCGGTCGCCGGTCTCGGCACTCGCTTCCTGCCTGCCACCAAGGCCATGCCCAAGGAAATGCTCACGGTCGTCGACCGCCCGCTGATTCAGCACGTGGTGGACGAGGCACTGGAAGCCGGCATCGAACATCTCGTTTTCGTGACCGGTCGCAACAAGGGCGTCATCGAAGATCACTTCGACCGCCCTTACGAGCTTGAGGACACGCTGAAGGAACGCAACAAGCTCAAGGAAATGGACATCCTCGAGCGCGACCAGCCGGAAGCTGGCTCGACGTCATTCACCCGCCAGCAGGCGCCGCTCGGCCTCGGCCACGCGGTGTGGTGCGCGCGCGATATCGTCGGCAACGAACCGTTCGCCGTACTGCTGCCGGACGTGTTGGTGAAGCACAAGCCGAGCGGCTTGAAGCAGATGATCGACGCCGCGAATGCAGCCGGCGCCCAGAAGGCCAACATTGTGGCCGTGGAAGAAGTGCCGATGGACCAGGTCCACATGTACGGCGTGGTCGGCGTCGGCAAAACCAAAGGCGATCTGTTCGAACTGGCCGGGATGGTGGAAAAGCCGAAGAAGGAAGTCGCGCCGTCGAATCTCTCGATCACCGGCCGCTATATTCTGCAGCCGGAAATCTTCAATGTGCTGGAGACGCAGGAGCGTGGCGCGGGCGGCGAAATTCAGCTCACCGACGCCATGCTCGGGCTCGCCAAGTCGCAGCCGTTCTACGGCTTCAAGTTCAAGGGCAAGAGCTATGACTGCGGCTCGAAGTCCGGCTTCCTCGCCGCCAACATTGCCTATGCAATGGACCGCGACGATCTGCGTGACGATCTGCGCGCGGAAATGAAGAAGTATTTCTGACCTTCCTGCAATGTCTGAACGGCTGAGGTCTTAAACCACCAACAGGTTGATCGCCTGTCGTCGATGCGACGGGCGACTGTCCGATTGCGGACATAAATTCGTCATGCGCGACGATTGATCGCTACATGCCGAACTACTCACTCCGCCTCTCTCATTTCTCGCCGGTTCAATGCGCCTGCATTGTTCCATGTTTCTGTGGCCCGCGTTCCAATTTTGTGGAAAGCTCCGCGCAGGGCAGGTCGTCGTGAAGAGCTGGCGTTTTCTATATCGGCGGGTCGAACCCGGTTTTGTAGGCTCACTGGCGTTGGCACTCACATGTGTCGCGGTCGCTGCGGTCGCGCGCGTTTTGCTGGGCTTCATCGGATCGACGCTCTATTTCGCGAGCTTCTTCCCCGCGGTCCTGATTTGTGCGCTCATTGGCGGTCGCACGGCCGGCCTGCTGACAATCCCTTTGTCCATTATTGCCGTGTGGTGGGCCTTCATTCCACCGGCATACGCGTTCGGCCCGCTCACACCGGTGAACCTCGCGAACTTCGTCTTGTTCGGGCTATCGAGCCTGCTGGTGGTGTGGCTCGCGGTCAGGCACCGGCGCACCGTGTTCGATTTGCAGGACCGGGATCAGCAGCGCGAACTGCTGGTGCATGAGATCGAACATCGCGGCAAGAACATGCTCGCCGTGATGACGTCGCTTGTGCAGCAGACGGTGCAGGACAAGGATGACGCCGACACGCTGATCAATCGCATGCGCATCGCGGCCGACAATCGCGACCTGCTTCATGATCCGGCGGACAACGCAATGTTGCTGCGCGACCTGCTGACAGCGACGGTCTATGAGCCCTACGGAAAAGATCGCGTCGTACTGACCGGCCCGAATGTACGGCTGAACGGACGCGAAGCCCGCAGCCTGCGCATCGTGTTTCACGAAATGACGACCAACGCGGTGAAATACGGCGCACTGTCCGAACCGAGTGGCCACATCACCATCGACTGGTCGATCGAAGGCGACAAGCTCGCCATCGCCTGGTGCGAACGCGACGGGCCGAAAGTCTCAGCCCCGAGCAAATTCAACTTCGGCTCCAAGTTGATCAACGTCACGCTCAAGCAGATGAACGCCGTGCTCGAGCCGACGTTTGCGGAGACGGGATACTGCTACAAGATTTCGTTTGAGTTGGGGTGAAAGCAATACCCTACCGCTGCACGCGCACGCCCAGCATCACCACCGTCGCCGTTGAGCTTGCATCGGCGATCGAGCTTTTCAGCCAGTCCTGGCGCACCTGCGCCTTGATCTGGAATGTGCGGGACAGCTTGTAGATCAGATCGCCTTCGACAAAGTAGCGGCGGTCGAAGCGCGCGCCGTCATAATCGGTGGTGCCAGTGCCAGCTTTGGCCGTGCCGATCAGCCAGCGGCGGAAGGCGTGGTCCACCTGCAACGAATAGTCATGAGAGAGTGAGCCGGAGACGCCGGGCAGCGTGGTTTCATCAATGGACGATGTCGCGGCAAGCGTCACGGTTGTTAGACCGGTCGCCGTCCACACCAGCGAAGCACTCGTCAGCAATCCACTCAGGTCGTTGAGGCGAGGATCCTGATAGGTGCGCATCGAATAGCCGATGGCGGCTTCACCGGTCAGCAGCCGCGAGAATTCAAATGTTGTACCCGCCTTGACGTAACCGCCGTTTGAATCGCGCTGGAAGCCGGACCGATCGAACTTTGTGTCGTGCACGCGCGTGTCGGCCTCAACCTCACCAAACGGCTTCAAACCAGGCATCAGATCGTAGCTGACGCGCGCGAGAGTGCCGAACTGGTTGAAGTTGCGGTCGTCGTTGGTGGTCGACGTGCCATCAGTGAGCAACGACTGCTGATAGGTGGTGCGATCCGCAAGTCCCGCGACATTGACCTGCAGACGATTGAAATCGTGCTCGACACCTGCAGTCACGCCGACGTCCGTCGCCAACGGATATTTCGCAAGCCCGACCTGGATGTTCGGCGAACCTGGATTGTCAGTGAAGACCCGCATACGCAATTGCGTGTTGATGCGGGTGTCGCGCTGGACATCGATGCGGCCATCGATCTTGCCATCGAAACTCGGCGTATCGAGGTTGGTTGGCACCGGCGAAGGTCCGCCGCTGGCGGGCGGCGGGAAGGTCGAGCCATAGCCGGTGAAGGAGCCGCGTAGATCGGCGATCAGCGAATGCCGCTCCCAGTCCGACGCGATCAGCAGCTCAGGCGCCACGGTGTAGAACCCCGAGCCCTTGGGCGTGTCGATGCGGCCGGGATTGGTGTTGTAACCGCCCCAGACTTCAACAGCCGCCTTGCTCAGGAAGCTGCCGGTGTGGAAGCCAACATTGGCGAACGGATCGTCGTCGACCTTCAAGGGGCGGCGCTGCGGCTGTCCGGGCACGTTACCCGCGACGGACGGCGACACCGGCGCAGTCACTTTCGCGTTGCGATTGGGCGTGGTCGATGCCGGAGGATTGCCAGGGCCGACATATTTCGGCTTCGGCGCGCCGGGATAGAGCTTCGGCTTCTTCCGCGTGCGGTTGAGGGAATCGAAACCCATGTCGGATGCGCCGGATGCGGGCGGAATGTCGTAGGTCGGGATCGCCCCGATGCGTGACGACGCCGGCGCGGAGCGGCGACGCTGATCCTGGTCGTCGTCAACTTCGCCCGTTCGCCGCAAAGGCGACAGTTCCGGCGGGGCAAAACCACCCTGCACGGGGCTCATCATGTTCGAGGTCAGCGTCTGTGCGTGCGCGACAACAGGAGCGGCAGCCATCAAAAGGATTGAGAGGCCCAACGCGCGGCAGGCCGGAAGCACGCGCCACTCGGGCGCGCGCCAGCAATGGTCCCCCAACCCCAACGGTTGCTGCCAACCTGGCACTTCCAAAACCTCTCCAGCCCCGGAACGGCCGAGGCCCACTTCCAAAAACGCAACAAATTCATTGGATTGCGGCGAGGTATGCCGCCGCCGGCGCCCGCAAACGCCGTTAACAGAGTTAAAACAAGTATGGTTAATGAGGAGTTGAGAGGTGGAGGTGCGTCGCATTGGAGGCTGCGGCGTGCTAAGCAACGCCCAACGCGGCGCCCGTGGCGCCCCCTCCTCTGGAACGTATCATGGCTACTTCAAAACCGCGGGCAGCAGCTTCCGTGACCCCTTCTACGTCGGCCGCGACCACATCTGCCCTTCGCACTCTTGAGGCAGAAGCGAGCGGGGTCGCCGCCCTCGCCGCCGCGCTCGAAGCCGATCTCGGCGCGCCTTTTACGGCGGCGGTCGACCTGATCCGCAACGCCAAGGGCCGCCTGATCGTGACGGGGCTCGGCAAGTCCGGCCACATCGGCAAGAAGATGGCCGCCTCATTTGCCTCCACCGGCACACCGGCGTTCTTCGTTCACGCGGCGGAAGCGAGCCACGGCGATCTCGGGATGATCACCACCGATGACGTCATCATGGCGCTGTCGTGGTCCGGCGAGACCGCTGAACTGAAGAACCTCATCACCTATTCGCGCCGCTTCCGCATCGGCCTGATCGCCGTGACATCTGAGGCGACATCGACGCTCGGCGCGGCGGCCGACATCGCGCTGACGCTGCCGAAGGCGCGCGAAGCCTGCCCGCACAATCTCGCGCCGACCACGTCGTCGCTGATGCAGCTCGCGCTTGGCGACGCGTTGATGGTGGCGCTGCTGGAGAGCCGCGGCTTCACCGCACTCGACTTCAGCACGTTGCATCCGTCCGGCAAGCTCGGCGCGATGCTGAAATTCGTGCGCGACCTGATGCACAAGGATACCGTCGTGCCGCTGAAGCCGCTCGGCACCAAGATGTCCGAGGCGTTGGTGGAAATGACCTCGAAGGGATTTGGCTGCGTCGGCATCGTCGATGCGCGCGGCGACATCGTCGGCATCGTCACTGACGGCGACCTGCGCCGTCACATGCGGCCCGATCTCATGACGGCCAGCGTCGACGAGGTGATGACGAAGAATCCGAAGACGATCAGGCCCGACCTGCTGGCAAGCGAAGCCCTGGAAATCCTCAACTCGTCAAAGATCACGGCGCTGATTGTGACCGAAGGAAAAACGCCGGTCGGCATCGTGCATCTGCACGACATCCTCCGTGCGGGTGTCGCCTAAAGTTAAGAGCGCTCTACACCAGCTCGACTGTCAGGCTCGCACCGTCCGCCTGAGTCACCTTCACTCGGCTGCCGGAGGGCGCATCCGGCCCGGCGACGCGCCAGATGGTGTCATCCACCCGCACTGCTCCGACACCGTCGACAATCGGCTTATCAAGCGTAAAGACACGACCGACCAAGCCTTCCGCCCGCCGATTGAGGAATGGTGCGTCGGTCGGCTTCTCGTGTTGTCGCGCGAAGTGCCGCCATAGCGGCACCATGGCAATGGCGAGTGCCGCGAACGCGATGACCTGAACCTGCCATGACCATACGACACCGAATGACAGCAGCCCGACGATCAGCGCCGCCAGCCCAAGCCACAACATGAACACGCCAGGCGCGAAGGTCTCGACGGCCATCAACAGGACACCTAGGATCAGCCAATTCCACGTCCCTAACTGTGTCAGCAGGTCCATCATGGCATTGGTCTCTCTCAGGCCGGCTTGGTCGGCGTTGTGTTCGGCACGGTCGACGGACGGCGGGGAGCGGCGGCGGTACCACCGCCGTCACCAAATGTCGCCTTGGCGATCTCAGCGATGCCGCCAAGCGATGACAGGATGCCTGTGGCTTCCATCGGCAGCATGATAATCTTCTGGTTCGGCGAATCCGCCAGCTGGCCGAACGCCTTGATGTATTTGTCGGCGATGAAGTAGTTCAGCGAGGCGACATTGCCGCTGGCGATCGCGTCACTGACCATCTGCGTGGCTTTGGCTTCCGCTTCGGCCGAGCGCTCACGCGCCTCAGCGTCGCGGAATGCGGCTTCGCGGCGACCTTCGGCTTGCAGGATCTGCGACTGCTTGGCGCCTTCCGCGCGCAGGATTTCGGACTGCCGCTGGCCTTCGGCTTGAAGAATATCCGCGCGCTTGACGCGCTCGGCCTTCATCTGCCGGCCCATGGCCTCGACCAGATCAGCCGGAGGCACAATGTCCTTGATCTCGATGCGGTTGACCTTGAGGCCCCATGGCGACACCGCGGCATCGACCACGCGTAACAAGCGCTCGTTGATCTCGTCACGATGCGAGAGCACCTGATCGAGATCCATCGACCCCATCACCGAACGGATGTTGGTCATGGTCAGGGTGACGATCGCCTGATTGAGGTTTGAGACCTCGTAGCTCGCCTTTGCGGCATCGAACACTTGATAGAACGCGACACCGTCGACCGTCACCGTCGCGTTGTCCTTGGTGATGACCTCCTGCTCGGGAATGTCGATCACCTGCTCCATCATGTTCACCTTGCGGCCGACACGATCAAAAAACGGGACGATAATATTGAGGCCCGGCTCCAGCGTGCGGGTGTATTTTCCGAACCGTTCAATGGTCCAGTCGTAGCCTTGCGACACTGTCTTCACACCAGCGAATAGTGTGAAAATGACAAGCAACACCAGTGCGATCGCGAAAATATCAAAACCGGACATGAACAACTCCCAAAGGGCGGCAAGCCATGACGGCAATACGACTCGTCACGGCGATCTTAGCACGGACGTATGACCGCTGCTCTGTCCTTGGTCTGCCGGGAGATCGAAAGGGTTCGAAAATAAGGGCAATCGCGGCCGACGGTGCGGCCATAAGGCTTCGCTCAGACCCAGCCCTGCAGCTCCCGCAGCACAAGCTGGCGGATCATGTCCATGCCTTCGTCGCTGTCATTGAGACAGGGAACGGCGGAAAACTCCTGGCCGCCGGCTTTATGGAAAATCTCGGCATTTTCCTGGACGATTTCTTCCAGCGTCTCAATGCAATCCGCCGAGAAGCCCGGGGTGACGACCACGACCCGATTGACGCCTTCCTTGGCAAGCCGCTCGACCGTCTTGTCCGTGTAGGGCTGCAGCCACTCCTGATAGCCGAAACGCGATTGGAAGGTCAGCATCAGGCCCTTTTCATCCAGGCCCATGCGCTTGCGGAGTGCCTCGACCGTCGCGACGCACTGCGCTTGGTAGGGATCACCCTTCGCGATGTAGGACTGTGGCATACCGTGGAACGACGCGATGATGGTGTCAGGCTTGTAAGACAGCCTCGTCAGATGCTTCTCGATCGAGATCGCAAGCGCATCGATGTAGTCCGGCTCATCGTAGTAAGGCGGCGTGAAGCGGATGGTCGGCTGCGCTCGCATGTCCTTGAGCGCGGCGGCAACCTTGTCCACCACCGTCGCCGAGGTGGACGCCGAGTACTGCGGATACATCGGCATCACCAGAATGCGATCGCAGCCTTGCGCCATCAACGCTTCGAGACGCGATTTGATCGACGGATTGCCGTAGCGCATGCCCCAGTCGACGACGACATGCTTGTGATCGGCAATCGATGCGGCAAGCTTATCCGACTGCGCACGCGTGATGGTCTTCAGCGGGGACTCGTTCTTTTCGGTGTTCCAGATCTTCAGATAATCCTTTGCCTTGCGCGCAGGGCGAACGCGCAGGACGACACCATTGAGGATCAACTGCCAGAGCAGACCCTGGTTTTCGATCACCCGCGGGTCCGACAGAAATTCGCGCAGATACACCCGCACGCCCTGGGCATCGGCCGTATCGGGCGTGCCGAGATTGACCAGCAGCACGCCGACGCGCACCTGCGCTGCTTCGGTTGCTGGACGTCGCGTGTCGAGTGGAATGACCGTTGTCATGATGGCTGTGGCATCGCGCTTTGAGGCACCGATGTCAAGCTAGCGTCCTGTCTTCGAATAACCGACCAATTTGCCGCACGTCCGCACGGTTATTCGGAGACAAAAGGACACTGCGCGATCAGAAGCAGGTGGCGCGCTCCGCGGCAATGTAGCCCAGCAAAAGGCCGACACCGAACAGCAGAACAAGCCCGGCTGCGGCGAACTCGACCCCGCGCAGGAAAATCGCCCCGCCGCCGTCCCGGCCCGCCGCCATACGCGCCGCGATCCCCTTGGCGGAAACCGCAACGAGCGCGATGGCCGAAACCGTGATCGCGGTTCCAAGTCCCATCACAAAGGTGGCGGCAACGCCGGCCCAGAACATGCCCTGCGCCAATGCAAACACGAGAACCAAGATGGCGCCAGAGCACGGCCGGATACCAACCGTGAGGATCGCGCTCAGGCCGCGCGACCAGCCGCCTGGGCCGGCAAGTTCACTTGGCTCCGGACCATGGGAGTGACCGCAATGCTCGTCATGAACATGACCGGCGTGGTCGTGGCTGTGATCATGATGGTGATGGTCATGCTCGTGATGATGATCATGTCCGTGGTGATGCCCATGATCATGATGCACGTGGTCGTCGTGAGCATGGGCGGCCCGCGCATGCGAATGCCCATGATCATGATCATGATCGTGATGCGCGTGGTCATGACCGTGCCCCGCCATAGCCGGAACAAGCTGAGGCATCGACGCGCCACGCAACGAGCGCAGCGCCCGGATGAAGCCGCCACCCTTGCTCCAAACGAGCCGTGCGCCGAACGCCGCGATCAAGCCATAGCTCGCAATCTCTATGACACGTTCCGCACCACACATGCTTTTCGCCGTGGCGTTGAGCAGCAAGGCACCGACGCCGACAATCGCCACCGCGACCAGCGCCTGCATCAAAGCCGACGCAAACGACAGCACGATCCCGCGGCGCGCTGTTTCCTCGTTGGCCACGAGATAGGACGAGATCACCGCCTTGCCGTGACCAGGACCCGCGGCGTGAAAGATGCCATACGCAAACGAGATGCCGAGCAGCGTGAATACCGCGGTGCCGTCGGATTTTGCCGCACGAATGGTCGACGACATCTGGCGATAGAACTCGGACTGCTTGGCAAGCAGCCAGCCGATGATGCCGCCCACCTGCGAATCCGGAACAGCCCCACCTTTCGGCGCACCGAACGGATTCTGCGCGGACGCAATATGCATCACACAATCAATCACCATCACCGCAACGACAACACCCAAGCCCAAAGCCGCAATGCGCGCGGGCGTCCAACGAGAGGCACTCATCAGGGACAATCCACCATGATCCTATTGGCGAACATCGCGCCATAATTCGAGTTGTCGCCGTTCAGGAAGGTCTGCTCATTCATCGTTTGCGCCTGCGCGCTGCCGTCGGTCGGACGATCGATGCTCAGCTTGCAGTTCGCCGGCGCGCCGACCAACTTGACCGGATCTTTGTCGTTCAGGGTGAAGTCGATGAAATAGGATGGATCAAACACCTCGAGCGCGAGCGCATTCGCCTTGAACGGCGTCTTGAACGGCAAGGTGAAATGCAGCGTCAGCGCTGCATCTTTGTATTCGAGGTAGTAGTCGACCGGATCGCCGAACTTCTCTTTCTTCTGACTGCCCTTTGGCCCGACCTTGGCGTACGTGAAGTAGGCGTACTCCTTCAGCGACTCGACGTTGGTCTGAGCCAGCGGCGCGAGTTCTTCCCGCGTATAGGCGCCCTTTGTCTTGCTCTCGATCCCTTGCAGCGCGTAGGTCGAGAACATGTCGTCGAAGGTCCATGCATGACGCACACCGGTGGCCGAACCATCGGGACCGTAAATCAGTTCGCTTTTGGCGGTGATCCAGACGTGAGGATGGGCTTCCGCAGCCTCCACGCCAAATGCCGTCGCCGCAACAACGAATAGAAGCTGGATCAGCCGGCGCACAGTGGTCATCTCAAGCTGCCTCGGGTTCGTCGAGCAGGCCGCGACCGCGCAGCAGCGCATCGGGCTCCGGCTTTCTGCCACGGAAAGCGATGTAAGCCTCTTCAGGATCGCGTGATCCGCCTGACGAATAAATGTCATCATGAAGCCGCTTGGCGACAGCCGGATCGAAGATGTCGCCGGCCTCTTCGAACGCACCGAACGCGTCCGCATCCATCACTTCGGACCACATATAGCTGTAATAGCCGGAGGCGTAGTGATCGCCGGAGAAAATGTGACCGAATTGCTGCGGCCTGTGGCGCATGGCGATCTCCGCAGGCATGCCGATCTTCTCAAGCTCGCGCTTCTCGAAAGCTCGCACATCCGTGATCGAAGCTGCGGGCTGAGAATGAAATTCCAGATCGACAAGTGCGGATGATACGAACTCGACAGTCGCAAAGCTCTGGTTGAACTTGCGTGCAGCGATGAAGCGCTTGAGCAGATCGTCGGGCAACGGTTCGCCGGTTTTGTAGTGCGTGCCGAATTTCTGCAGCACCTCGGGCCGCTCCTGCCAATGCTCGTAGAGCTGCGAGGGCAGTTCGACGAAATCCGTGAACACGCTGGTGCCCGACAGTGATGGATAGGTGACGTTCGATAGTATGCCGTGCAGACCGTGCCCGAGTTCATGGAACAGCGTGCGCGCGTCGTCCGGTGACAGCAACGCGGGCTCGCCGTTCGCGCCCTTGGAGAAGTTCATCACGTTGATGATGAGCGGGTAGATATCGCCGTCGAGCTTCTGCTGATCGCGCAGCGACGTCATCCATGCGCCGGAGCGCTTGGAGGGACGCGCGAAGTAGTCGCCGTAGAACAGCGCCTTGTGGTTGCCTGCGGCGTCCTTGACCTCCCAGACCCGCACATCCGAATGCCAGACCGGAACGTCCTTGCGCTCGTTGAAGCTCAGCCCGAACAGCCGGTGTGCAACATCGAAGGCGGCGGCGATCATATTGTCGAGCGCGAGATACGGCTTGATCGCGGCGTCGTCGAAATTGGCCCGCCGCTGACGCAGCTTCTCGGCATAGTACCGCCAATCCCAGGCGGCGAGTTTGAAATTGCCGCCCTCCTCAGTGATGAGCCCCTGCAACGCATCCCGATCCGCCATCGCGCGGGCGCGGGCCGGCTTCCAAACCCGCTCCAGCAGGCCGCGCACCGCCCCCGGCGTCTTGGCCATGGAATCCTCCAGCCGGTAGGCCGCGAAGCTCTCGTAGCCGAGCAGCTTGGCGCGCTCCTCGCGCAGCCTAAGCACGTCGAGGATCGTCGCGCTGTTGTCGTTGGCGTTTCCATTGTCGCCGCGCGCGGTGAACGCCTTGAACACCTTCTCCCGCAGGTCGCGGCGGGCGGACTCCTTCAGGAACGGTTCCGCCGAGGAGCGGGACAGCGTCACCACCATCTTGCCCGCCATGCCACGATCCTCCGCCGCAGCCTTAGCCGCGGCAACGAAGCTCTCCGGCAGACCTGCGAGGTCGTCTTCGCCGAGCTCCATCATCCAATCCTGCTCATCACCGAGAAGATGGTGGCTGAAGGTCGTGGAGAGTTGAGCCAATTGTTCGTTGATGTCCGCCATCTGCTTTTTGGCGGTCTCGTCGAGGCCCGCGCCGGCCCGGTGAAAATTGGTCCAGGTCCGCTCCAGCAGCCGCGTCTGCTCAGGCGTCAGCTTCAGCGTCGCCGCCTTGTCACGCAGCTTGCTCACGCGGGCGAACAGCGCCGCATCCATCGTGATCGGATTCCAGTGCCGCGCCTGCTTCAGCGCCACCTCGGAATCGATCTTGAGCAGCTCCGGGTTCGAATGCGCGCCAACCAAGTCGTAGAACACGGCAGACACCTTGGAGAGCAGCTTGCCCGAGCGCTCCAGCGCCGCGATGGTGTTGTCGAAGGTGGGGTCGGCCGGGTCGTTCTTGATCGCCTCGATCTCGGCGGTGTGATCGGCGAAGGCCTTGTCGAAGGCTGGGAGAAAGTGCTCCGGCAGAATTTGGTCAAAAGGCGGCGTCTCGAACGGGGTTTTCCAGGCTGACAGCAGCGGATTGGCGGTACCAGGGGCCGATTGAGACACGTCTGACATGAGCAGCCTTATTTGCAGCGATTTCTGATGTTCTCTCTATACCATCCGGTGGGGCTTTTTTGCGCCCATCTGGGCTTGATCAGACGCCCAATTTCGCAGAGATTGCGGCCTCAAACTGGATCCTTAAGACATGAACGCCCAAAAGCTCGAAGCCAACGCCCGCACAATCGCCTGGCCCAGCGTCATCACCGTGATCAGCGCGGCCATCCTGATCGGCGCCGAGGTATTTGGCGCCGCCTTCGCCGGCGGCTGGGCTCTCGCGATCTTGTTCGGCCTCAGCGACACCGCCGCTCACATCGTTCAAATCGTGCTGTTCGTGATTGGCGTCGTAATCATGGTGGGCTTCGTGCGCGGCGCACAGCGCGTCGAGCCGTTCACGCGTCGCGTCTGACAGATTTTTGCGCGAGAAAACTTAACGCGCATTCATCTTCCTCAACGTCTGTTCATGCTCGCCCGACTTTTCCATCGCGCCGCTGAGAATCTTCGCGCGGTGGCAAAAAAAGTCTTGCACCACCGAGTCAAAACTCATATTTGCACCCTTGCCCAATTTCGCACGTGCCTGTGGTCGTGTGTCAGTCGGTAGGTATCCGGACAAGAGGCCGGACAGCCGCCAAGGGGACGAAGAACCGAGGGTCTCACGATCTCTGATCAAGAGGCCAGCATCTCTCTCAAGGGATGCCGTTGAAGGTGACTTCCCTCCTTGCAACCGTGACTGACAGCCGGAGGCGAACCGGCGCACCTCGCTCTCAACGGGGGACGCGACTTAAAGCAACGACGGATCGGGCTTTTTTGGTCTCTGCTGGCTTTCCATCAGCTGGCGCGAATACCGAAGAGGCTTGTCCTTCATTGCCAGGTGTGCGGGCGGGAGCTTTCCCAACCAATCCACGGCAGCACAGTCTGGTCTGAGTGTTGGCTATTGCCGCGCCTCCATCGCGCGTCATGGCTTAAGCGCTCATATCCGGCGTCATTTTTTTGGACGGTCCGTCGCAGGGCCGTTTGGGGAGAGTGCTATGACCGAACGTATCCAGGAATTCCTGCGCGCCCGCCGCAACCAGGGTCTCGACACCGAGCCGTGCCTCGTCGTCGACCTCGAAATCGTGCGCGACAATTATCAGACCTTCGCGAAGGCGCTGCCTGACTCCCGCGTGTTCTACGCGGTGAAGGCCAATCCAGCGCCGGAAGTTCTGTCGCTGCTGGCTTCGCTCGGTTCATGCTTCGACACCGCGACTGTCGCCGAGATCGAAATGGCGTTGGCCGCCGGTGCAACGCCTGACCGCATCTCCTACGGCAACACGATCAAGAAGGAGCGCGATATCGCGCGCGCCTTCGCGCTCGGCATCCGCCTGTTCGCGGTGGATTGCGCCGCCGAAGTCGAGAAGATCGCCCGCGCCGCCCCAGGCGCGAAGGTGTTCTGCCGCATTCTTTACGATTGCGCAGGCGCCGAGTGGCCGCTGTCGCGCAAGTTCGGTTGCGATCCGGAGATGGCTGTCGACGTGCTCGACCTCGCCAAGCGTCTGGGCCTGGAGCCATGTGGCATTTCGTTCCACGTCGGCTCGCAGCAACGCAAGGTGAAGGCGTGGGACCGCGCGCTGGCGATGGCTTCGACGGTGTTCCGTGACTGTGCCGAGCGTGGAATCAACCTCTCCATGGTCAACATGGGCGGTGGCTTCCCGACGAAGTACCTCAAGGACGTTCCTCCGGTTCTGCAGTACGGCCGGTCGATCTTCCGTGCGCTTCGCAAGCACTTCGGCAACCAGATCCCGGAAACCATCATCGAGCCGGGCCGCGGTATGGTCGGCAACGCAGGCATCATCGAGACCGAAGTTGTCCTCATCTCGAAGAAGAGCGACGACGACGAGAATCGCTGGGTCTATCTCGACATCGGCAAGTTCGGCGGCCTCGCCGAGACGATGGACGAGTCGATCCGCTACGCCATCCGCACGCCGCATGACGGCGCGGACATGGCGCCGTGCATTCTCGCCGGTCCGACCTGCGACTCGGCCGACGTGCTGTACGAGAAGGCGCCATATCCGCTGCCCGTTACACTCGAGATCGGCGACAAGCTGCTGATCGAAGGCACGGGGGCGTATACCTCGACCTACTCGGCGGTGGCATTCAACGGCATCCCGCCGCTGAAGACCTACCACATCTGAGGATCATCCTCGGGCTAGCGCCGAGGGCTCCTTCGGAGATCAACTAACCGGAAGCCGGTGCGCCGGCTTCCATCCCGTCACATGCGATTTTTGCTGACAACACTCCGCCGCGCGCTGCGGCCGGAGTGGGGACTGACGTGCCATGACTGCTTTTCGGAAGACGACCCCTGTTGCCCTCACCACCGATGCCGCTCCGTTCGCGATCCGTGCGGAACGAGCCTCGGACGTCGTTGCGCGTGAAGTGCTGCTGGATGCCTGCTTTGGCGCAAACCGCCATACGCGCACCTGTCAGCGCCTGCGTGACGGACGCGCGCCCGCCGAAGGCCTTGCCCTGTCGGTCGTGCGCCAGGGCCGGCTGGTCGGCACCGTGCGGTTGTGGCACGTCAGCGCGGGCGGCGTCCCGGCGCTGATGCTTGGCCCGCTAGCCGTGGATGCGTCCTACCGCAGCCTCGGTGTCGGCGCAGCCCTGATGGAACACGCCCTTGAGGTCGCGAAGGCGCGCGGCCACGGCGCCGTGATCCTGCTCGGCGACGCGCCCTACTATGCCCGCTTCGGCTTCTCGCCGCTCAAAACCGGTGAGCTGTCGCTGCCCGGCCCATTCGAGCGCGATCGCCTGCTCGGGCTGGAACTGCGCGCGGGTGCGCTCGACGACGCATGGGGCATGATTGTTCCCACCGGCATGGCGGCACGCCGTCAGCGCACGCGGCTGACTGGCAGGGCCCGCCGGCTGGTCACTCACGCAGCTTGATTTGACACCCAAGACGCGGCATTGCGTGGCTCTAATAAGCCCCGCAATGCCGCTTTTCATTTCCCACGAGGTAAACACATGTCCCGCCGCCTGATTTCCACCGGTTCGCCTTTCGAGAAAACAGCAGGTTACAGCCGCGCTGTCGTCGACGGCGATTTCGTATTCGTCTCCGGCACCACCGGCTACGACTACAGCACCATGACCCTGCCGGAAGATGTCACGAGCCAGACACGTAACTGCTTCAAAACCATCGAAGGCGCGCTGAAGGAAGCCGGGTTCGCCATGGCCGATATCGTGCGTGCCACCTACTACATCACCGACCCCAAGGACGCGGATGCCGTGTTCGCGGTGTGCGGTGAGCATCTCGGAGAGATCCGTCCAGCAGCCACGATCCTTGCCGTCGCAGGTCTCTACAAGCCCGAGATGAAGATCGAAATCGAAGTCACGGCCAAGCGCCGCAGCGCCTGACCACCGAACACCTGACCGCAGAAGACCTGCCTCTCGCCGCACTCTCGCGGCCATATTCCCGGAGACCGTAAACCATGAGCCCGTCTGCCTCGCAGATCCACGCGAAAATCACCGGCCCCATCGTCATGATCGGTTTCGGCTCGATCGGTAAAGGCACGTTGCCGCTGATCGAGAAGCATTTCGAGTACGACAAGTCGCGCTTCGTCATCATCGACCCGCATGCCGACGGCGAGCTGGCGAAGCAGCATGGCGTGAAGTTTCTCAAGCAGGCGGTTACCAAAGACAACTACCGCGAACTGCTGCCTCCGCTCCTGACCCAGGGTGGCGGCCAGGGCTTCTGCGTCAACCTCTCGGTGGACACCTCGTCCGTCGAGATCATGGAGCTGTGCCGTGAAATCGGCGCGCTCTATATCGACACCGTGGTTGAGCCATGGACGGGCTTTTACTTCGACAAAAGCATGGGACCGGAAGAGCGTTCCAACTACAGACTGCGTGAGACGCTTCTCGCCGCGAAGCGCAAGAATCCCGGTGGCACGACCGCTGTCTCCACCTGCGGGGCCAACCCAGGCATGGTGTCGTGGTTCGTCAAGCAGGCGCTGCTCAATCTCGCCGGCGATCTCAAGCTCAACATCACTGAGCCGAAGACGCGCGAGGAATGGGGCAAGCTGGCTCAGGCTGTCGGTGTGAAGGGTATCCACATCGCCGAACGCGACACCCAGCGCTCCAAGAATCCGAAGCCACGGAATAAGTTCGTCAACACGTGGTCTGTCGAAGGCTTTGTCTCGGAAGGCTTGCAGCCTGCCGAACTCGGCTGGGGCACTCACGAGAAGTGGATGCCGGACACGGGTCGCACGCATAAGGAAGGTTGCGGAGCCGCGATCTATCTGCTGCAACCGGGCGCCAACACGCGTATTCGCTCGTGGTGCCCGACACCTGGCCCGCAGTACGGCTTCCTTGTCACTCACAACGAGTCGATTTCGATCGCCGACTACTACTCGCTGCGCGAAGGCGACAAGGTCGTGTACCGCCCGACCTGTCACTACGCCTACCATCCTGCCGATGACGCCGTGCTCTCGCTGCACGAAATGTTCGGCGCGGAAGGCAAGATGCAGCCATCGTGGATGATTCTCGATGAGCATGAGATCGTGGACGGTATCGACGAGCTCGGCGTGCTGCTCTATGGCCATGGCAAGAACGCCTACTGGTACGGCTCGCAGCTCTCGATCGAAGAGACGCGCCGCCTGGCTCCTTATCAGAACGCCACAGGCATGCAGGTCTCGTCGGCCGTGCTCGCTGGTATGGTCTGGGCGCTGGAAAATCCGACCGCCGGCATCGTTGAGGCCGACGAAATGGACTTCCGTCGCTGCCTTCAAGTTCAGCTGCCGTATCTTGGACCGGTGAAGGGCTACTACACCGACTGGACGCCGCTCACCGATCGTCAGACATTGTTCCCGGAAGATATCGACACCAACGATCCGTGGCAGTTCCGGAATATTTTGGTGAAGTAAACTGCGTCAGCAAATAGAAACACGAAAGGCCAAGCATCTGCTTGGCCTTTTTCTTTTGATCATCCCGCTCAACGCTATTTCCTGACCGGCTCGCCCATCTTCTCTGCCGGAGCCGGCGGCAGTGCAGGCTTTGCACCAGCCTTCTGCGCGTCCGCATCAGGACGCGCGGGCTCCGGTGCAGGTGTCGTCGGCCGCGTGCCACCCGGCTTCGACTCTGCCGGACCATTGTCCTTACCGGCCGGCACCGATGGTGTGTCCGAAGGCGGCTGTGTGGTTTGCGCAAGCTGGAACTGATCACGCGCTGCCAGTTGCATCACAGAAGTGCCGGACACCACCAGACCGCCGGCAACCATGATGGCCGCAAGTACAAAGTCTCTGCGATTCGCCTTTCTCGTCTCATTCGTAGTCATGTCAGCACCCGTCGTTATGGACAGGGCCAACGATGCGCTAGGGCCTAAGTTCCGAGACGAGGCGAAGGTGTTGCATCATCACTCAATCGATTGTGAAAGAATTTTCGGAACCAAATCTCAGCTCACGGGCGCGCCGATATCGTTAATCCTTGGTGCTGACGTCCCATGTCGCATGGCGAACGCCAGGCTGGCGCGCGAGATCGGCCACGACGGCATCGAGCTCTTTCGGCTCCACCGCGGTACTGACGAGGGTCGCTATAATCTCCACGACATCGTCAGCACGATCGACCACGTTGACGTCGCTGACCGGATATTTTGCCGCTTCTAATTTTGCGACCAAAAGCTCGCGCGTGTCACTCATCGACCCAGCGCTCGTTGTCACCAGCAGTTCATAAGTCGCTTCCGATGATCGCTCATCCAGCGGCCTTCGGTTGATGGCATTGACCAATGGACGCAGCAGCGTGTTGGCAGCGAGCACAAATATGGTGAGCGCAATGGCCTGCGCGAGCATGTCCGCGCCGGCGCAGCTGCCCACCGCAGCCGATCCCCACAACGTCGCAGCCGTGTTCAGGCCGCGAACGTTCAAGCCTTCTTTCATGATCACGCCGGCGCCGAGAAAGCCGATGCCGGAGACCACATAGGCGATGACGCGCACCGCTCCTTCGGCGGCCGCCAGATGCATGGCAAGATCGACGAAGGCTGCGGCGCTGACGGCTACCAGCACATTGGTGCGAAGGCCCGCGGTGCGAAGGCGATATTGACGCTCGGCACCAATCAGCGTGCCGAGCACAAAAGCCACCATCAGACTGGCAAGGGTATCGAGAAAATCGAGGGTCTGAAAAGTCGCGAGGAAACGCATGAAGGCTGACTCTAGTGTCCCGATTCCGAAGTTCGCATTATTCCGCTGCACCTTCGTTTGCGAACTTCGGAATCGAAGGGACACTAGCAAGTTATTGATCTAGTGTGGCTTTGGTTCAGAAGTCCGCATTCCCAGACTCGCCGCGCGAACAATGCGGACTTCTGAACCGCCACACTAGCTACAGTGGAAGCAAGCCAGCGTCGCCGTCTTCAGTTGCAAAAGCAAGCAATGATCCCCTTGCATTCCATGACAGCGCAGAGACCGCCTCACCGCCATTTCTGCGCACGAGGATTTCCGCACCGTCCTCAATCCGGACCATCAGGATGGTCCCGTCGCTATAACCAACCGCGAAAATTTCATCCTTGGGATGGCATGCGACGACAGTCGCCTTGGCCTGCAGCGGCGCAAGCATCGCCGGCTCCTTGCCCATCGGCCCGTCCTTGCTTGCGAACGGCCACAGGATCACGCTGTCCGAGCCGGATGTCGCAAGGAATTTCCCACCCACGCTCCAGGACATCGAACGCACGCGTGACGGATATCCCGTCATGCGCATGTGCCGCGAATCGGCCAGCCGCCAGCCATGCAGCGCAGCCTCGTGCATCGTTGTTACCAGAAAGCGGTTGTCCGCACTGAAGGTGATTCCGAGGTGAGAGCCCTTCCATTCCAGGAATTCCGGCTTCCCGGTCATGTTAGGAAACCAGAGAGTCACACCGTTGTAATGCGCGACGCCGAGCCGCAATCCTTTCGGGGCAAATGCCAGTCCGCCGACAGTGGACGGCATATCGAACGTCTTTTCATCACCTTTTGGAGGGCGCACGAAGGCTGTCTTGCCTGCCGACCACGCAACTGCGCCATCGGGATGAATGGCGACGTTATCGATCCAGCGGCGCTTGGCATCCGTGGCCAGCGTCTCGACCTGCGATTTGGCATCGACAGCAACAAGCTTGCCATCATCACCACCGGCAATCACGCGCTTGCCGTCCGCGGCGGAACACAAAATGCCTCCGCCATGAATCGCAACCGAGGTCGTCTCGCCCTCACCGTTTGCGAGCGACACGCTCTCTTCAGCGCCAACGAATACCGCGACATCGCCAAGGAAATGGACCGCGGTTGCAGGCGCATTCAGCGCAACCTTGGTCACGCGGTCAGTCACGGAGACAATGGATGCAGGATCGTTCAAAGACATCGTTCACTACTCTATGGCCTCATGGCTGGGACGTTGGTGCACCACCGTCCTGCCAATGAGAGAAAGAAAATCGGATACCGCAGAGCGCATGGATACGCTCTCTTTGGGGCGTCGGCTAACTATGCGATGGTTTTCTCGAAACCTTCGCGAATGGCCTGTTCCGGCAATTCCCTGCCGATGAAGACGAGGCGGCTTTCACGCGGCTCGCCGTCCTTCCACTTCCGCTGATGATCGCCTTCCAGCATCATGTGCACGCCCTGAAAGACGTAGCGGTCATCATCGCCCGTGAACGACAGGATGCCCTTGGAGCGCAGGATCTTTTCGCCGTCCCTGGCAACGAGGTCCTGAAGCCACGGCATGAACTTGGTGGGATCGATCGGCTTGTCGGTGCGAAGCGACAACGACTGCATGTCCTCGTCGTGATAGTGCTTCAGGCCACCGTGGGAGTGACCGTGATCATGGTGATGATGACCATGGTCGTGATCGTGATGGTGGTGATCATGATCGTGGTCATGACCGCCGTCATCCAGGAACTCAGGTTCAATTTCCAGAATGCGATCGAGATCGAACGCGCCGCGCTCCAGCACATCCGTCAGCTTGACCTGGCAGCGCTCGGTCCGGTGCAGCTTGGCATAAGGATTGATGCCGCGAATCCGTGCCTCGACTTCGGCAAGCTCCGGCTTGCTGACAAGGTCGGTCTTGTTGAGCACGATAACGTCCGCAAACGCGATCTGGTTCTTGGCTTCCGGCGCATCCTTCAGCCGATCGCTGAGCCACTTGGCGTCAGCGACGGTGACCACCGCGTCGAGCGCGGTCTTGTCGCGGACGTCTTCATCGACAAAGAACGTCTGCGCGACAGGAGCCGGGTCAGCCAAGCCGGTGGTCTCAAGGATGATCGCATCGAACTTGCCCTTGCGCTTCATCAAGCCGTCGATGATGCGGACCAGGTCGCCGCGTACGGTGCAGCACACGCACCCGTTGTTCATCTCGAACACTTCTTCGTCGGCGCCGATGATCAGGTCGTTATCGATGCCGATCTCGCCGAATTCGTTGACGATCACCGCGTACTTCTTGCCGTGGTTTTCCGACAGGATGCGGTTCAGCAGAGTGGTCTTGCCGGCGCCGAGATAGCCGGTCAGCACTGTCACGGGGATTTTGTTGGAAGCGACTTCGGACATGAAAACTCCAGGCATCTCAAAGGCGCGCCCGGCGGCGGGGTGGCCCCTGCCCTAGTTCGAAAGCGCGCTGGTCAGTGCCTTTATATTGTGCCGGACCATATCAATGTAAGTGGGGGCTGGCCCCTTTTCCTCCGTCAGGCTGTCTGAATAGAGCGTCCCACCGACGGCAGCGCCGGTTTCAGCCGCGATCCGGCGCATCAACCGCGGATCGGTGACATTTTCGAGAAATACCGCCGGGATTTTTTGCTTTTTGATCTGCGAAATGATCGAGGCGATGTCGCGGGCGCTGGGCTCGGATTCCGTCGAGACGCCCTGCGGAGCAATGAATTTGACCCCGTACGCCGCCGCGAAATACCCGAAGGCATCGTGGGTCGAAATCACACTGCGGCGTTCCGCCGGGATTTTCGCCATTGCGTCACGCACGTCGCGATCAAGGGTGTCGAGCTTGTCCAGATAGGCTGCTGCATTTGCCTTGTAAGCGTCTGCTCCCGGCGGATCGACCGCAACCAGCGCATCGCGGATGTTGGCGACATAGACCTTCGCATTCGGCACTGACTGCCACGCATGAGGATCCGCAGAGCCCGCCTCATGTTCCTCACTCAGCACCTCGCTTGGATCAACCTTGCGGGGCGCGATCCCTTTCGTAGCCACCACCGTGACCGCCTTACTGCCCGATGATTTCACCAGCCGCGGCAGCCAACCCTCGAGGCCCAAGCCATTGACGATCACGAGCTTGGCGTCAGCGATCTTTTTCGCATCGGCGGGCGTCGGCGTATAGACATGCGTATCGCTGTCCGGGCCCACCAAAGCCGTGACGTTGACGCGATCCCCACCGACGTTCTTTGCAAAATCGCCGAGGATCGAGAACGTCGCGACGACATTGACCTGCTCCTGCGCGCGAACCGGCGAGAACATCGCCAGCATCGCCACGGCGCAGACCGCCAAGCGGGACAACACACGTCGCATCGCGATCTTCCTTATGCTTCGAGATGCCGGCCGGGAAACAGCTGACGGACCAGTCCGCTCACGCTGCCAAACAGCACCGACACAACATAGAGCCCCGCGGTCACCAGAATAATCGCAGGCCCGGACGGCACCTTGGTGTGAAACGACAGCAGCAATCCTGCATAGCCCGAGATTGCGGCACTCGCGACCGCGATTCCGATCATGCCGGTGATATCGCGCGACCAGAACCGCGCGATGCCTGCAGGCAAGATCATCAGGCCGACCGCCAGCAGTGTGCCGAGCGCGTGAAAGCCGTTCACTAAGTTGATCACAACGAGCGCGAGAAACGCGAGATGTGCAGGCGCGCCGGCGCTGCTCACGGTGCGCAGGAACACCGGATCGACGCATTCAATCACCAACGGCCGGTAAATCACCGCAAGCACAAGCAATGAGGCGGTGGCGTTAAATGCGATCACCAGCAATGTCTGATCGTCCATGGCCAGGATGTTGCCGAACAGGACATGCAGCAGGTCGATATTCGTGCCTTTGATGGACACGATGGTAACGCCGAGCGCGAGCGAGACCAGATAGAAGGCCGCCAACGATGCGTCTTCCTTGAGCTCAGTCACCCGCGCGACAACACCTGCGAGAATGGCAACGGCAAAGCCCGCCACCAGACCGCCGAAGGTCATCGCAAACAGATTGAGGCCCGACAGCAGAAAGCCGATGGCCGCGCCCGGCAGGATCGCATGCGCCATCGCATCGCCGACCAGACTCATCCGCCGCAACATCAGGAAGACACCGATCGGTGCGCCGCCCAGCGCCAGCGCGATCACGCCTGCCAGTGCACGGCGCATGAATTCAAATTCCGTGAACGGTGCGATCAGCGCGTCATACATGCTCAAGCCGCCTGCGACTTTACGGCGTCGATGCACGGCGCCGCGGCATCGTCGAAAGCCTCGCACATGTGGCGCGCCGATAGCAGATTGTCCGCCGTCAGCACTTCCGTCGTCGGTCCCCATGCCACAGCCGAGCGGGCCAACAAAAGGGTCTCCGGGAAATTCGTGCGGACGAGTTCCATGTCGTGCAGTGCGGCCAGCACGGTGCGCTTCTCGGCGTGCCAATGCCGGACCAACGTAATCAGATCGGCTATCGTCTTGGCATCGATGGCATTGAAGGGTTCATCGAGGACAATAACGCGCGCATCCTGCAAGAGCACGCGAGCAAACAACATGCGCTGCATCTGGCCGCCGGACAACGTGCCAATGGCGCGGTTCTCGAAGCCGCTCAGGCCGACGGCCGCGAGCGCCTCCCTGATTTGCTTCTGCTCGTGCTTGCCGAGCCCGCCAAATATTCCCTTGTTACGCCAGAGGCCCGTTCCGACCAGATCGAACACGGAAATCGGAAAGCTACGGTCGATGTCGGCACTCTGCGGAAGATAGGCGATATCACGGGTATGGAGACCACCGAGGCCGATTGTACCCGCAAGCGGCTTCAGGATGCCGACAATGCCGCGAAACAACGTGGACTTGCCTGCCCCGTTCGGGCCGACCACCGCGACCAGGGCTCCCGGGGCCACTTCACCGTTGAGATGGTGCACAGCCGGGTGCCGATCATATCCCAGCGTCACATCCCGGAATTGGAGCTGAGCAGTCATGGTCACCTCATTGCCAACAGCACGATGACCCAAAGCCCCGCACTGATGGCCACAGCGGCCGAAAGCCGGGCCAGGAGCGTCATCCGCAGAATCGACCAAGGAGCCGCCTGCGCCGGATGAGGCGATGTGGGGCCGTGGCTGTGGCCTCCATGGCCATGCGAATGGCCGTGGGAGTGATCATGCGAGTGAGAATGAGCCATTTTGCAAAAACCGGAACCGAAACGGCGAAGGAGCCTTGTGTTATATTATAACGTAAAGGCTGGTCACCCCTTTCACAAGAGGTTCCGAAATGCTCAAAAAACCGTCATTTCTGGCTGAAGGTCGCAAAGCGCCGGTCGCGACCGTCAGAAGCCGCCCTGCGGGCGCCAGGCAAAAAAACAAAAGGGGCCGCATCGCTGCGGCCCCAAACAGAACGAGCTGGCAAAATTCTTACACTGCCTTCGAGAACAGCTCTTCGACGTATTCCCAGTTCACGAGGTGATCGACGAACGCCTTGAGATAGTCGGGGCGGCGGTTGCGATAATCGATGTAGTAGGAGTGCTCCCACACGTCGACGCCGAGGATCGGCGTTGCACCGTGAACCAGCGGATTTTCGCCGTTCGGCGTTTTTGAGATTTCGAGCTTGCCGTTCTTCACGGAGAGCCAGGCCCAGCCCGAACCGAACTGACCGGCACCGGCGGCTGCAAAGTCAGCCTTGAACTTCTCGAGACCGCCGAGATCTTCGTCGATCTTCTTGGCCAGCTTGCCCGGCAGCTTGTCGCCGCCGCCATTCGGCTTCATCCAGCTCCAGAAGTGGATGTGGTTGTAGTGCTGGCCAGCGTTGTTGAAGAGCGGGGCATTCTTGCCAAACGAGCCCTTCACGATCTCTTCGAGAGACTTGCCCTCGAACTCGGTGCCCTTCAGCAGGTTGTTGCCGTTGGTCACGTAAGCTTGGTGATGCTTGTCGTGATGATATTCGAGCGTCTCCTTGGACATATACGGCTGGAGCGCATCGTAAGCGTAAGGCAGGTTCGGGAGTGTGAAGCTCATGTGTAAACATCCACAATGATGGGAGACGGAATGGTCAACGCCCGGCACTATAGATGGTTTCATGCCGGGCAGACAGAGATATGGACCGGCTGCGACCGCCGCGCAACGTCATGCCGCAGTGGGCAATGCCGCGCCGATGTCCTCTTTCGCCTTGGGCGGACGGGTATTCATCAGCATCTGGAATGAGCCCGCGATCAGCCCGATGACGACCGCCCCCTTCCAGGCCACGTCATAACTGCCAAGGTGGTCGTAGATCAGGCCACCGCCCCATGCACCGATGAACGATCCCACCTGATGGCTCAGGAAGGCGATGCCCGTGAGGGTGGCCATGAAGCGCAGTCCGAACAATTGGGCAACGAGACCATTCACCAGCGGCACCACACCGAGCCAGAGCGAGCCCATTACGGCTGCGAACACCAGCGTCGATGTCGCTGTGGCAGGGAATGTGAAGTAGAGGGCCACGGTCAGCGAGCGGACGATGTAGATGCCACCCAACAGCAATTGCTTCGGATAGCGTCCACCCAACCAGCCGAAAGCGTAAGAGCCAAACACGTTGAACAGTCCGATCAGCGCCAGCGCCGATGCGCCGAGCGAGGGATCGAGACCGCAGATGGCCAGATAATTCGGGAGATGCGTGGTGATGAAGACCAGCTGCAAGCCGCACACGAAGAATGCGAGCGCCATGACGACGTAGCCCGAATGGCTGAGCGCCGACTGCACCACAGTGCCGAGCGACTGGTTGAGGTCGTCAGCCTTGTCGATCTCGATCTTGTCGGCCTTGCCTGCGCTGAAGGCTGCCGGCAGCATCACTGCAGCCAAGCCCAGGAAGCCCACCAGCGCAGTCTTCCAGCCTGCGGTGGAAATCAGCGTCTGCGCGAGCGGCGACGCGATTACAAGACCGAGCGAACCCGCGGCGGACATTGCGCCCATGGTCACGCTGCGCTTGGCGGCAGCAACCGTACGCGAGCCCACCGTCATACTCATGCTCGACGCCGTACAGGACAGCGCGATGCCGACACAGATGCCGATACCGAACGTCAGTGCCGCCGCTGTGGTCGCGAAGATCATCGTAACCAGCCCAAGCGCGTAGATCAGCACCCCGGCGAGCATCACGTAACGCGAGCCATATCGATCCGCGAAGATGCCAACGAACGGCTGCGTCAGCCCCCACACGATGTTCTGGATTGCGGTCGCGAGCGAGAAATCCGCGCTGGTAATCTGGGTATCATGCAGGATCGAGGGCTGGAAAAGCCCGAAGCTCTGTCGCATACCCATCGACAGGCTCAACATCACCGACGCGCCGACTAAAATGGACCACTTCTGATAAGTGCTGAGTTGTGCCGCCCGCATTTGGAACAATCTCCTAAATATGACCCGCATCATGGCATCGGAATCACCTGTTGGCCATCCGACCCGGCACAACGCTGATGTGCACGATGCGGGGGGAGCCGCGACATGATTGAGATCGATATCGCAACCGGCGCAGCCTCATGGCCTTATGCCAAGCCTCTGTTTGAAACAGTGTGGCCAGCCGACACCCTCAAAACCCTGCCCTGGGGACATCTGCAATTTGCGCATGCGGATTTACGCGTCTTCATCGAGACCGAAGGTGACGTGCTGTGCCACGTCGGAATTGTTCGCCGCACGGGCACGTGGAATGGCCGCAAGGTGAACATCGGCGGGATCGGCGGCGTCATCACCCATCCGGACCACCGCGGCCGCGGCTATGCGACCCTGGCGCTGAACGCTGCGATCCGCACCATGCACGACGAAGGCGCGATCGATTTCGGCATGCTGTTCTGCGAGCCGCACAACAGTGCATTTTATGAAAACCTCGGGTGGCAGACCTTCAACGGCGACGTCTACGCCGAACAGTCCGGGACGCGGGCGCGCTTCGACCAGTTCATCAGTCGCGATGTGTTCATCCCTTACGTTTTCAAGATTCGCCGGCTGCTGCGCGAAGGTACCATCGATCTTTGCGGCCTACCTTGGTGACGGCACTGCAAACTATCAACGCGTGAAAGACGCAGCGCTCTTCCGTTGTGCACGTCGCGCCGTCCGGCTAGCCTCCCAGCATAATAAAACGCATGGGAGAGAAATAATGAAAGCCAGACTTGCCGCGTTAGCGGCCGTCAGCGTCACGGCGCTGATGTTTCCGAATATCGCCGCATTGGCTGCAACCGACGAAATGGGCTTCGTGCGCATTTCACCGGGCGAAGAGCAATTCAAAAATCCATTTGGCGTCGGCGTCGAAGTCGCCACCATGTACGGCGATCCATCGAAGCCGGGAATTTACGTCATCCGCATCAAGTGGCCACCGGGGATCATGAGCAAGCCGCACAAGCATGCCGAGGATCGCCATGTCGTGGTGATCTCAGGGTCTTGGTACACCGGCACGGGGGATGATTTCGAACCCGCGAAAGCCGTGCCTCTTAAGGCTGGTGCCTACATGATGCACCCGGCAGGAAAGGTGCATTGGGACGGCACACGCGAAGAGGGCGCGGTCATCCAAATCACCGGATACGGGCCGAGCACGACGGTGATGAACAAGCCGGACGAGCCTTCATTCGGGAAGAGCAACTAATCGTACGCTGCTTTGCCCAAAGAAAAGCCGCCCCGACGGGCGGCTTTAAACAATACTTTCCTGCAGATGTCGCCCGCATGATCGGTACAGCTCGTCTGGCAGTCGTTAGGCCATCACAGCTCGGCTTGCCTATCGAAGCCCTGCCAATGATAGATGGCAAACGACAAAGCCCAACTCACCAGGAAGATGCCAACCACGAGATAACCGAAGTTCGCCAGACTCTCGTTGAGATCGCTGATTGAGCTCCAGAAGCCTCCTTCAAGCGACAACTTATCGGCCAGTAGCCCAAGTGCCTCGATGCCACCAATCAGCAACGCCACCACGACTGAAATGGCTGTGATCGTGAGGTTGTACCAGATCTTGCGCATGGGATTGAGGAAGGCCCAGCCGTACGCGCCGACCATCAATACGCTATCAGTCGTATCGACGAGCATCATTCCGGCTGTAAAGAGAGCTGGAAATATCATCACGTTGCTGAAACTCAGCCCGCCCGAAGCTTGACCCGCCGCCACGGTGAAAAGGCTGATCTCTGTCGCCGTGTCGAAGCCGAGGCCAAACAACAGGCCGATCGCAAACATCTGCCAGCTCGCCGTCACCATGCGGAACAAGGGGCGAAAGATTCGGGACAAAAAGCCTCGGCCGGATAGCAACAGATCCAACTCATGCTCACTGACCTTCTCGCCGCGCCGGGCGCGCTGAAAGTTCCGCCACACGTCCCGAAGAATTACGAGATTGATCAAGGCAATGGAGAGCAAGAAGAAGGCCGATGCACCCGTGCCGATGATGCTGCCAAGCGCTTTGAACTCCTGAAAACGGCTTTGCAACGCAAATGCCGCCGCAGCAATCACAGCAACTGCCAGTGCAATGGACAAAGAATGGCCAAATGCAAAAAATAGTCCCGCGGCCAGAGGATGCTTGCCATCCTGCATCAGCTTGCGAACGACATTGTCGATCGTTGCGATATGATCCGCATCTACAGCATGCCGAAGGCCGAGCACATAGGCCAACAAAGCTGTCCCGAGCAGCGTTGGTCTGTCAGACAGCGCCAGGATGGCCCAGGTCCAGGCCAAGCCGTTGATCGCCAGCAGGAAGACGTAGAGTGAGATGATCCTGCTGCGCGAGGCAGTCGACGCATCATCGATGGCGAGTTTCAGATGTCTGAGCATGGTCTCAACCGGCGGGGTGCGTAAGAGGGAATTTCATTGTTGATGCCCACGGTTGCACAAGAGCCGCCATGCCAACCCCGCGCCGCTCAGGCTAAAGGCAAAGCCGCATGTGCAGAGCCCCACGATTGTGGCAGCCCGCAACGCCGGGTGTGACGCAAGCGGATTGAAATCGAGCGTATGAAGCGTCCGGAAAAGGCTATCGCTGCCCGGCACAAGCCAGCCATCATCCATCGACAAGAAGCCGGAAAAAATCCAGGCCAGAACGACCGGGGAGATGACGAGTCCTGAAATGTGATGCCATCGCCGCAGGCCGCCTCTGACTGGCCCGGAGCGGAGTCGCGCAACCCCAACAAACACCCCAAGCATGGTACCGATGGTCGCCAGCAGTGACAGCCACCACATCAGTTCGCTCCAGACGCGATGGTGACGGCGCAACTCCGTCACGTAGAGCCAATGCGGGATGCTGCCGACATAGTTCAGCGCGCGCTCACTTCGCGTGGTGGCAAGAACCATCCGACCCGACTTCGAGGACATGTAGAGGTATGTGCCCGCCTCATCATTCAATACGACGCGTGTGAGTGGACGATCGGGATCGAAAGCGCTTGCGACCGTCCACTGGTCATAGTCGATCTGCTCAGTGTTTGCGCGGGACATGTCCAGACGAGCTGGCATGGGCCGCTCGGAACGCTCCGGAAATGGCACGAAATGCATGACGATCCCGGACGCAAACCACATCGCAAAAAGCAGGCAAAATGCTACACCCCACCAACCATGCAGCGTTGTTGCCCGGATGCGCATAATGGCCGCTTACCACTTCGCCGAGGCAGAGAGCTCGAACGTTCGTGGCGCACCCAGATAGACCTGATCCGGGTAGCCCGGGTCTGACCATGCCGCATAGAGAGCATTCGTCACGTTGCGGACGCGGAAGCTCACCCGCATCTTCTCCAGACCTTCCCACGACAAATCCTTGCCGGGGATATCGACGAAAGCAAAAAGATCGCCCGTCGTGTACGCCAACATCGCCGTGAGATTGTCCTCGGCGAGATAGCGCTGACCGACATGGCGAATGCTGCCACCGAATTCAACTGGCCAGCGCCACTCATTGAAGCGATAGGAGATACCGGCATTGACGATGACCGGTGCGACGTTCGATGGCGTGTTACCCGTCCAAGCATCGAACTGGTCATATCGCGCTTGTATGAGGGCGACATTCGCCCAGAGCTTCAGGTTGTCGGTGGGACGTATCGCTGCCGCAAGCTCGACGCCTTGGGTGTGGACCTGGCCGGCAAGGGTCGAGACCGCATTCGTGAGGGCCACATAGACATTGTTGCGCACCATATCATAGGCGGCGAACGTGGCCTCGGCGCGCTTGTTGTCTGAAATCACTTTGACTCCGGCCTCATAGATGTGGGCGCTCGTCAGCTCCAGCGATGTGCCCGGTGTCACGGAAAAAATGCCGGCCGCGGCAGGATCGTAAGCCGTCGCGTACATACCGTAGAAGAGCATCCCCTTCACAGGCTCTAACGTCGCCGCCGCCCGATAGGACACGGGATTCCAGGTTTTGGTGAATGGCTGGCCCGCAGGGACAGTGCCATCGAAGTTGATGCCGTTGCGCGACAACGTCAGGTCTTCCACACGAATGCCGCCGATCAATGCGAGCATTGGCGTGAGTTTAAGCCGATCTTCGATCGAGATCGCGGCATCGTCGAGACGGCTATTTCGGATGTTGGGTTGGGGCACGCCATAGAGGCCCGGATCGGGATTGAGCACCGTCACCGAGTCGGCCGGGTAGGTGTCCGGATTTCCTTCCTGCGCGAATTGGATGTCGTTGCGGCTGACCGAGAGCTGGGTTGCGAGCCGGTTCTCCATACCGAAGAACGATGTGTTCCAAACGAGATCGGTATTGTCGCCGATGACCTGCTGCTTGTGCGTTACAAAGAAGCGATCACGGTCAATCACCGAGTTCGTGGTATTGAAGGCGTAGGTCTCGCTGTCATACCAGTAGCGCTTGGCGCTGTATTCGTAGGCCTGATTCTTGATGGTGACGTTGTCGGTGATATTCCATTCGAAGCCGCCGCGCACGAAAACCTCGTGCGCTCCAACGGAATTATCGGCCACATTGTAATTCGTCGTTGTCGTACGCTTGTCGATGGTGACGGGACCAAGGACCGTTCCGTCGAACGTATTGATCGCTGATCCTGCTACGACTCCGTGGGTTGAATACGCCCCCGAAAAAGCCGTCGTCGTCAGCGGTGTTCCCCAATAGGCATGACCGTCATCGCGGCGGTACTCAACAGCACCAAAGACCTTGAATGAATCGTTCACCTGATAATTCAGCTGGCCAGAAACATTGTTGAGCTGCTGATAGTCGCCTTGGACGAAGCTGTTGATCTTCGACGAACTGACGTCGAAGCGATAGTCAAGCCCCGGCACGGTCGTACTACCGCCAGAGCCGTAATGCGTTCGATAGGTACCGAGCGAGTCGATCGAGCCATCAAGCTGGCTTTTGATCGGCCCCGAGGTTGGCTGGTTGCTCACATAGTTTACGGCTCCGCCGATCGCGGCGAGCCCTGACATGATCGAGGACGGCCCTCTGAGGAATTCGACTTGATCGAGACTGGCTGTGTCCATCACGCGAGAAGTGATGCTCTGCGGGCCGATCCAAATTCCGTTGTAAAGAACCGTTATCTCGCCATAGGAAAAACCACGCATGGAGAAGCCGCCGGGCGCACCGGCTGCGTCACCCGACAGAACACCGACCGCACCTTGAGCGGCCTCGGTTGTCGTGCGATAGCCCTGTTCCTGCATCTGTTGCCGGCTCACGACATCCACGCTCGCGGGAGTGTCATGCACCGTCAATCCAAGCCGGCTTGCGCTCGCTGCGACGGCATTGGAATTGAGCGGCGTTGGCGAGCTTTCCGGATTAGCAACTGCTCGCGTATCGGCCTGCGGCGCCGCGCGCTTGGACCTCTTCGCCGCAGCGTCTGTCTTCTTGCCGGGACGCGTTGCGGTATTCGGCAGCGTTGGTGCTTGGACCTCAATCGGCCCAATGGCCTGCGGGCTTTGCGCTGATGCCGGCCCTAACGTAGAAGCCAGCAGGACTCCGAGCGGCAGCGCCGGACTGATATGCCAACGCTGTCTGGATGAGGTCAGTTTGTGCGAATGCGCGCAGCGAAAGAGCTGCGCAAAAGATAGCTGGGAATTGAACACGGTTGTGCCCGACGGGGAACAATTGGACCGTCACGCACGTTTCCCGCGGCCTTCTGCCTTTCGCCCCAATGCGGCAGACACCAACGGAGTAACCAATACCTCGGAGCACCCCGCCCGACGCATTCGCGCATGACCACGGCTGGTAGCAGGTCTCCTGGCTCGCGGGTCGCGGCCTCTGACCACCTTCCCAGGATTATCCAATCCCAGTGGTATTAAATGGTCGTCGGCTCGCCGCTTACAGTTGCGGGGGCAGCTCCGGCATTGTCCAGAGAGGACGCACCGAATTCCCTTAATAGCCCTCACGGGCACTACCACGGCCACAGTGAATTGGGCTCGGCGGTGAGTCAAGTACTCCTCTACCAATCATGATTGGAGATTTCGTCGGCGGAAACGACAAAAGCGGTTCTCAACACCGGATGAACCTGCTTTCGGGAAGAGCAACTAATCGTACGCTGCTTTGTTGAAAGAAAAGCCGCCCCAACGGGCAGCTTTTCAATACGTTCAAGCGGCGATCAGCATTGGTGGGATTACCCGATGAGAGTCTTTCTGACCTGCATTGCCGGCTTTGCTATGACGTGCATGAGCGGAGCTCCCGTAGATGCAGCACCGGCCTACTGCTCTCCGAAGGACAATACCGCACGCATACTGAGTAAGCCCTCGCCGAACGACATTCATCCGGATTGGCAGGGTGACAATGTCATCGGGACAGCCTGGTCGCTTGCCGTAAAAAAGACAGTGTCCAACTCGACCGGCGTCTACGCATTTGGCGATTTGATCGGTACACGCCGCGGCGTCGTAAGCCGAAACGTCTATGTTCTCTTGTCTGAATGGGAATGCAAAGGCCAGGCTACGTCCGCGACCGCCCCATCCTCTCCGGTCGTTTCACCCACGCCCAAACCTCGGTAAAGCCCGACGCGGATGTTGTTCCCTTGATGCAGCGTTCGCTGCGCTGACAGCGTTCCGGAAGAGCAACTAGTCGCGCATTGTACCGCTCAAGAAAAAAGCCGCCCCCGACGGGCGGCTTTTCAATAAGACTGACAAAATCATCAGCTTATCTGGTTGCGGGGACCCAGAGCAGACGCCCCTACAGAATTACTCCAATCGTCATTTCCTTATAAACGCTTACGCTCTTCTCGGTCTGCTTTGCTCTCAATAGCCAACCTCGGCTTCAACTAACGCGAGGTCGCCTAAGAGCCAACACTGCCCCAAGCCCGAAACTGTTGACAGCCTTCGTCCCCTATCAAGAGCACGTTGTTAACGGCAGCGACATCTTGCGCTCGCCTATGCTTCCAAATCCACCACCGTAAGAGGTACGTTGGAATGGAAAGGCATTGCCGCAACAGCGCACTGCCCGTAGCAAGCAGCCTATCTCTTCGACAAGAGGTAGCGGACGCGCCCCCCGCACCGCGTTCTTATCGTTTAGACGACGTGGTAGCTTGAAACGTTCTGTCGCCGAAACAGTGCGGAAATGACGATCAGGAACATCGTCAGATTGAGGAATCGTCCAGCGAACGATCCGAACGAGTTGACGAGCAGAAGGTAGAGTATCATCGGAAATATGACTTGCGGCTCGAGGCGCTTGACCAACTCTGCGAACATGAGCAGCAGCCCCAGCATGATGAGAGCCGCGACGACCACTCCTTGATAGATGCTGATGTGGACCAAAGGGTTCTCGATACCCCACTCCAATCCGAAAGAGTACATCTGCGATCTGATGTAGTCCGGATCTGGGCCCCACAAAAGATCGCTTCCGCTGAACGAATTCCATAGCGGCAGCATCACCACGCGGCTGCGAGCGCTGCCACCATCGTCGGAGAACCGTTCAAGCAGTTGATCAAAGAAGCCTTCGGACGCCAAAGCTAAGACGACCCCTATTCCGAGCGGAATAACCGCAACAGCGGCCGTTACTGTACCGCGGGAAAATTTTCGGCCACCGGCAAATCTCATAAGTTGCCATAGGACAGCAAGAGCGAGGATTGTGAGGGTTGTCAGCAAGGCTGTACGCCCGCCATACGCAACCATGGCCATCGTCTGCAATCCTATCATCGGTGACCGCCATCCTGGCTGCAACAACCTGCCGCCGCCGACCAGCAAGCTCACGATATACGCGCTTGTTATCGCTGCAGCGTGCAACGGATGGCCAAGAAGCGCGACCGAGCGTGTCTCGATGGACGTCGTTCCATCCGGCGAAAAGGTCGTGAGCGGGAACGCCTTGATCCCCGACATAAGTTCAAAAATGGCGAGAACCGCATTCGCTGCAAAAAACCAATGGATAAACCGCTCAAGCGTGATCATGCGTTCCGGCGGGACAAATGGCAGCAACATGCAGCAAAGAAAGAGAGGCAGGTCGGTGTCGACATACATTCCGAAACCGCTTCGTTCACCCACGACGATGTTGACAAGGGCGAATGTCGTCGCGCAGAAAAAAAAGATCGCGCCGAGTTTTGTCGCAACATAGTAGCGAGCAAGATCGAGCTTGCGGGGATACGACACGACGAAAGCAAAGAATATAATGACGAGAAGATAGGTCGATGGATGTATCTTGCTGAGTGGCGATCCTTCAATCGCCGAATAATCGTACCCGATAGTATCAAGCACAGTTGCTGAAATTACAAAGAGAAGGATGATATAGACAGCGAGCATCGCTTGGATGTGTCTGCCGGCAAAGGGCAAAACGAGTCTGACCGTTTCGACCGGCGTTGGGCGCGAAATCGAGGCAGTGCCGTCTGTCATCTACGCTCTCATGCTCTCGCGGCGGATATGCCGACCGCCTCTGCCCATGGACCAGGGTAACTTCCCCGTCGGGTTAGCGCACTCAACACGGAGATAGTACATCCATCGACAGCAACGCTGTGGGCCGACATGAGCGCCTCAACCGAGCCCCACCTCAACCCGCAACGGGATACGACAGGCAAGTTAACGCTCAATTAACCCAATTGGTAATTCTCAAAGGCCGGACACTAGGAGGTCTGGCCTTGTCCTGTGCTGGGACTCACGGTCGCGTTCATGTTTGCCACGTCCTGTGATGACTCCTGAAGTCGCTGCCGTTTTTTTCGCGGCCGCAGGCTTACCTTTTCAAACAGAATCGACAGCGCCAACGTGGCCACACAGAAAACCAATAGGTTGATGGGAAATGGAATTCTATGAAGCGCGTCCTGGCGAAGGATGAAATCGTGTGTCAGATAAATCTGAAGTGCGACTCCAGCCAGGAGCGTAACAGGAGCACTCAGATAGTTGGCGACAAACTGCTCTAGCCAAGGGTAGCGTGCAAACCGGAAAGCGAAAACAAGGAACGCAAGCGCTGGAATCCGATCCAGGATCTGCACCTCGAATGGGATGAGCCGCCCAAGACTGCCGACGAAGAGATAAAAGCAGGCGATAGAGACCAGCAGCCAAAGCAGATCGGTGATCTTGCCCTTGGTATTGGCATGAAACCGGGCTGCATAGACGCCCATTACCATGGTGCCAAAGTAGAATATGATGCGGAGTGGAAGGGTTACTTCCGTCTGCACATCGTAGTGCTCGGTGAGCCAGCTTGTCTTTTCAGCAAAGATTGAAAATAGAAGAATATATGCAACCGCCAATGCGGCGAAGAGATACGCGAAGGCCTTTTTCGTCTCCATGTTCGACATGACGAAGTAGATCGGAACGTAATAGCCGACGATTGTCGGAAGAAACCAGAACTGCAGCGGTATCACGTACAGCCAAAAAAAGTCGGCGAAGGAGCGCATGGGAGCGTCGCCAACCAGCACAAGGAAAGTCGCGACGATAAAGAGGGGCTCGTACACGCGATGTAGTCGTCGGATGAACCAGCCTCCAATCGGCTCCTTGCTCGCCTGATAACTTAAATACAGCCCGTACCCCGAAATGAAGAAGAATAGCTCATTGCCAAATGTGCCGCCGGTGCCCAGTTGGTGAATTGGATAGAGCTCATCCAAATGCGAATTGACCACCAGCACGATTGCGACGGCGCGCAGCAGATCGAGGTACGCGGTTCGGTTAACGGGGTTGTTTGCGGTCATTGTCATCGAAGACTCTATTCAAAAAAAGTCGCGCAATCCGAAGCTGGGATACTGAAGTACACGGCTTACCGGTTGCTTGTTCGGCATAGAGCCGCACCATCTCGCGCGTTAACCTGCTGTTAGCCACATCAGAGCGCTACAGGTCGACGGTACGACATCTACCCGACACTTCGAAAGCCAAATGTCGCCGGTTGATTAATCGCTAGCTTCGGATCATCCCATCATGCAGATAGCCGAAGAGATTTGGCGCTCGCGGTCGCGTTTGCCGGCAGTCTTGTGAGCTTGACATTCGGCTCGCGACTTTGGCGACGACCGCCGTTGCGGCAATCGTTGCCTAGTTAGGTCACGTCTTCGGTTGATTGCCGACGCTCACCACGCGACATTGCTGCCGCGCTGAACAAACAAGATTTGCCGGGACCTCATGGCGGCGTCTGGAATGCATCGACAATTGCCGGCAGCCGCAAGCGCGTGAACGGCATTCTGCAAAACGAACTTTACGCGGGCCGCATCGTCTGGAACCGCCAAGCTTCATCAAAGATCCCGAGACCGGCAAGCGCGTGAACCGCGAGAATGCACGCGAGCATTGGATGACCGCAGAAGCAGAGCATTTGCGGATCATCGATGCCGATACCTGGGCCCGCGTGCAGGCTCGGAAAAAGGACCGTGGCGGAGTGCAACACAAGCACCAAGTCACGCGCCCCCAAAACTTGCTTTCGGGCCTCGTGAAATGCGGGTGCTGCGGATCGGCTATATCGTCGGCGGCAAACGACAAGCGCGGTTCTCAACACCGTATGAACCTGCATTCGGGGGGAGCAATTAATCGCGCACTGCTTCGCTGAAAAGAAAAAGCCGCCCCGGTGGGCGGCTTACATTCGTCTACCTTTTTGCTCCGAATTAAAACTTTCAGCGCAACTGAGAACTACTGCTTTTCTGGGCCTTTTAAGTCCACCGCGATACTCTCAAGCTGTTTCCTGCGGGCAACAAGCACTTCCGCTCTGCACATAGGAAAATCAACAGCAACGCCTTGAGTGCCATGGTCCTCGAGATAGAGATTGCAAGATTTATCCTTAAAGGCGATCCATGCTCTTTGCTCCACCAGCAATAGCTTTTTGTCGCTATCGAGCTTCGCGAGCGCAAACGCCTTTTTCCAAGCTTCAGCCATTCTGGCCTCTTCTTGTTTAAGCAAAACCGCTCCGCACTCTGACCAAATCCTGTTGTTGCCGTTTGGGTCTTTCAGGCACTTGTCGTAGGCCTCGTCGGCTAATATGGGCCCGCTCCAAAGCGCCAAGAATCCAACCGCATACAGCAATTTCTTTTGCATGAATCTGCCCCAATGTTCGTGCGTCGGCACAACCTACGGGAGCAATCTGCGATTGGCATTATTCGTCAAGAGGCATTTTCGCGCTGAGTTGGAAAGAGGATGAATCCCCGGTGCTTCGTCCGTCTGCGATTCCGTCTTATTCTTCGCGCTGATGTCGGGGTCATCTGCTCGCGCCGAGGATAGAGCTGCACGGCGAAGCTCAAATAAAAAAGCCGCCCCTGCGGGCGGCTTTTCAATAAGACTGACAAATCATCAGCTTATTTGGTTGCGGGGATAGGATTTGAACCTATGACCTTCAGGTTATGAGCCTGACGAGCTACCGGGCTGCTCCACCCCGCGATAAACCTTTGCACGCTTTAACTAAATCCTGATCAGACAACAAATCCTCAACGCTTTAGGCGTCGATTAGTCCTGTCCGGAGGGTCCAGAGAAAACTCCCGAGATCCGCGATGCAGATCGTTCGGTGCGAGGCGTATGTATCAACCACACCGCGCTTTGGAAAGGGCCTAAGGCCATTCTTTTTCATAATTTTGTGACACGCTCCCGGCCGCTGTCACATGCGGCAGATCTGGCATGACGCACCCGTATTTCCTGATCGCTTTCAATGCCATATGGTAACGCGGCAAACATCCGATCATTGACCCAACACCAAATCAAACAGGGAGTGAAAGCGTGGATCTCGGGATTTCAGGACGACGCGCCATCGTGTGCGCAGCGAGCAAGGGACTGGGACGCGCCTGCGCCATCGCGCTGGCCAACGAAGGCGTGCATGTGACGATCACCGCACGCGGCGCTGAGGCACTGGCCAAGACCGCTGCGGACATCCGAAAGGCAAGCCCAAACGTCACCGTGACCGAGGTCGTCGGCGACATCACCACCCCTGCCGGCCGCGAGGCGGCACTGAAGGCCTGTCCCGATCCGGATATTCTGATCAACAACGCCGGTGGCCCTCCCCCGGGAGACTTCCGCGATTGGAATCGTGACGCCTGGATCAAGGCCATCGATGCCAACATGCTGACGCCGATCGAGCTCATCAAGGCGACCGTGGACGGCATGATGGCCCGCAAGTTCGGCCGCATCGTCAACATCACGTCGGCAGCCGTGAAGGCACCGATCGACATCCTCGGATTGTCGAACGGCGCGCGCAGCGGCCTCACCGGCTTCGTCGCAGGCATTGCGCGCAAGACGGTGATTAACAACGTGACTATCAACGGCCTGCTGCCGGGTCCATTCGACACCGATCGCGTGCGTGGTCCGATGCTTGAAGCTGCTGCGAAGGCGCAAGGCATTTCGCCGGATGAAGTGCTGAAGCAACGCATGAAGGCCAACCCTGCCGGCCGTTTTGGCGATCCGGAAGAGTTTGGCCTTGCCTGCGCATTCCTGTGCGGTGCCAAGGCAGGCTTCATCACCGGACAGAACATTCTGCTCGATGGCGGCGCCTATCCCGGCACGATGTAAAAAAAACTTGGTGGACCGGCGTCGTCCGGTCCGCTTCATATGGCAGACCAACTTCGTCGAGCCCTTCCGCAAGCAAATCGCGTGGTGGTCCGATTCTAACGTTCGCATCCCGTTTGAGGCAGGCACTTTGCGAACGTTAGAATCAAAGGACCACTACTAAATACGAATTGCTAGTGGAGTTTTGGATTTGACATTCGCTTTGCCGGTCTACGGCCAACAGGGTAGCGAATGTCAAATCCACTCCACGAGGAGGGGCTCGCCGAGGAGATATTGCGCTCGCGCCGCTTCGGCCTGCAGTTCATTCGATTCCGCAATCGATCGGGAGCAGACTTGATGTCTTGGACCGTGGGCCAGGTCAAACTCACAAAAATTATCGAAATTGCTTCAACCGGCGGAACACGCTTCATTCTCCCGCAGGCAACCAGCGAAGAAATTCAGAAGCTGCCGTGGCTGGTTCCAATCTACGCGTCAGCCGAGGGCCGTCTCAAGCTCAACGTCCAATCGTGGATCGTCGAAACGCCGACGCGCAAGATCATCGTCGACACGTGCATCGGCAACAACAAGCAAGGCCGTTCGGTGCCGGTCTGGAACGATCTCGACAAACCGTTCCTTGATGATCTCGCTTCCGCAGGCTATCCGGCAGAATCCATCGACACCGTGCTGTGCACGCATCTTCACGTCGATCATGTGGGCTGGAATACGAAGCTCGTGGACGGCCAATGGGTGCCAACGTTTGCCAACGCCCGCTACATCTTCGGCAAGGACGAATACGATTACTGGGCCGCGCACAGTCACGACAGGGACGAGCACAAGGCTGTATTCGAAGATTCGGTCCAGCCGATCGTGACGCGCGGGCTCGCCGATCTCGTCGCCAGCAGTGAACGCATCAGCGATGAGATTTCCTTGATCCCGACCCCCGGCCACAGCCCCGGGCATATGAGCATCCTGATCCAGTCCGAAGGCGAGGAAGCGCTCCTGACCGGAGATGTGGCACACCACCCCTGTCAGATGGCGCATCTGGAATGGTCATCCACCGCCGATTACGACCCCATCCAGTCCGCCAAAACGCGGCTAGAATTGTTCTCGCGCTTTGCAGACACACGGACACTGGTTTTCGGCGGGCATTTCGATCCCGGACGGATCGTCCGTGACGGCGATGCCTTTAGAATGGTCACTTGACCCTCACAATTCGAAATGAGCGCGCTGCACAATGGCCTTCAGCAGTTGAATTCCTTCGCGCCATCCCGCATGAAACACGCAACAATAAAGCAAGGAGAGGATACCTTATGAAGTTGGTTCGTTACGGCGCTGTCGGCGCGGAAAAGCCTGGATTGCTCGACAATTCGGGGCGCATTCGCGACCTGTCGGCCCATGTGAAAGACATCACGGGCGACGTGCTGTCTCCGGCCGGATTGGCCAAATTGGCCGCCCTCGATCCCACCTCGCTGCCGCTCGTGGAGGGCTCGCCGCGATACGGCGCGCCGGTGACCGGCTTTTCCAAGTTTCTCGCCATCGGCCTGAACTACGCCGACCATGCAGCCGAATCCGGCATGCCGATCCCGTCCGAGCCGGTGGTCTTCATGAAGGCCAACACGTGTATCTGCGGCCCCAACGACGCGATCGAAAAGCCGCGCGGCTCGACCAAGCTCGACTGGGAAGTCGAGCTCGCCATTATCATTGGTAGCCGTGCCAAGTACGTCAGCGAAGCGGACGCGATGAAGCACGTCGCTGGTTACGCCATCTGCAACGACGTCTCGGAGCGCCTCTTCCAGATCGAGCGCGGCGGCCAGTGGACCAAGGGCAAGTCGCACGACACCTTCGGCCCGGTCGGCCCGTGGCTTGTGACGGCGGATGAAATTTCCAACCCGCACAAGCTCAGCATGTGGCTCGACGTCAACGGCCAGCGTTGCCAGACTGGATCGACCGAGACCATGATCTTCAACGTACCGAAGATCATCTCGTATCTGTCGGGGGTCACCACCTTGTTGCCCGGCGACATCATCACCACGGGAACGCCTCCCGGCGTCGGCCTTGGCATGAAGCCGCCGAAATTCCTCAATGTTGGCGACGTCGTTACGCTCGGCATCGAAGGACTTGGCGCACAGCGTCAGGAAGTCATTGCCGCCTGATATGTCTTAATGGCTCCGGTATCTCCGCCGGAGCCGTTTTTTGTTGTCTCCCGATTTCTTCCGAAAGACAGGTATGAAACTCACGTTTGCTGCTGCATCACCGTTCGCGCGCAAAGTTCGTATCGCCGCCATCGAACTCGGCCTGATCGACAAGATCGAATTCGTGCCAACCACGGCGAGCCCCGGCACGTACAACGAAGACTATTCCCAAAAGATCAATCCGCTGCGAAAGCTGCCTGCGCTCATTCTCGATGACGGCAGCACCATCGTGGATTCATATGTGATCGTTGAATATCTCGACGAGCTGGCTGGCGGCGGGAAACTGATCCCCGCGACCGGCGCGGAGAAATGGCAGGTGAAAACCGACCATTGCATCACCCAGGGCATGCTCGATGCGATGCTGCTTTGCCGTTACGAAAAGATGCTCCGTCCCGAACAACTCCGCTGGCAGACCTGGATCGACGATCAGTGGGACCGCGCCTGGCACGGGCTGCAGCGCTTCGAAGCCCACCCTGACGTTCTGACGCGACCGCTCGACATCGTCCAGATCGGCATCGTGTGCGTGCTCGGCTACGCGGATTTTCGCTTCCCG